>CAVOGW010000015.1:0-59624 GCA_963695565.1 uncultured Planctomycetales bacterium | reverse complement strand
CGGGACCTCAGCTCAGAAAATATCCAGGTCGTTGGCGGACACCACGGGCCCGGAAAATTTGGAGCGGACTTCCTGGATCAGTTCGGCCTCCGAGACGCCTTGGAACAGCTGATGCGTCAGCACGACCAATTTGGGCTTCGCCTTCGCCGCCAATTCACCCAGCTCCGGGCCCAGCGTATGGTAACGCGAATGGTAATTCCTCCAAGGTTCGCTACGCCAGGAAGTACCCTCGGCGGAACACACCTCGTGGATCAGCACGTCACACCCCTTTGCCGCCTTCTGCACGTTCTTGTGCTGGCATGTGTCGCCCGACACCACGATCGTCCGATCCGGGCAGACGAACTTGTAGCCATAGCATCGCCAGTTATCTCCGTGCCACACTTCAAAGGCGTGGACCTCGACATGTTCGTCTTCGTACACCAGCCCAGGCTCCACTTCGTGAGGGTGCACCTGATAACCCGTCGGATTGGCTGGCTCCAGCCCGTGGATACGCTGATCGATATCGGCTTGATAGGCGCGTACGATATTTTCCGTCAAATGCCGCAGCCCGGGCGGGCCATAGACCTGCAGGGGCTCCTCACGCCCCATAACCCACGGAGTGAAAATCAAATCCGCATAGCCAGCCGTGTGGTCCGAATGCAAATGCGTGAGAAACGCTCGATTGAGTCGCCACGTTTCCAGTCCCTGCACGCCCTTGGCGTACCCTTCGTAACTGCGACGGACGACACCAGGTCCAAAATCGACAAGATATGGCTGCTGGTTGACGACAATGGCCAGCGACGGCCCAGACCGACGTGGGTCAGGACCCGGCGTCCCGGTCCCCAACATCACGATTTGCGAAACGCCCGAGCGCTGGATTGCTCGCTTTCGCGACTGGGCTCGAGCCTGTCGGGTTCGGCCGCGCGAGGACGTTGACTTCTGCGTATTGGATTTTTCTGATGGCATCGGAAGACTTAACTGCGGTGTAGTAACGACAAGTTCTGGCATGTCATTATTTTAGGCCGACAAGGGCCACCCGCGACCCCCATCCATCCTGCGGTTGGGGCATGCCGCGTGCCAGAACGCTGATCAAGCACCGGGGCCAGCGAAATCCGGCGGCAAGAAATCTCCTCAGAGGCGGGAAAACCGTGGGAACTCGTCGTTTTGTGGCAGCGTCCAATACACTAACAAGACAGGTGCAGGCCGATTTGCACTGCGTTACGAAAAGCACAACAGAGAAATGAGGTGACCGTCATGTTGCGTTCCAGGTCTGTCGGAGTTGCGAGTATGGTCCTGCTGGCCGTCATGCCCCTGCTGGCGGCAGCTCAAACGCCCAAAGAAGTCACTGTGACCATCACGACGAAGCCGGCGACGGGTGAACCTTTTACGGGCGTTCGACCGTCCGTGGACGTCGCTCTACTGCTAGATACCTCCAATTCCATGGACGGGCTGATTAGTCAGGCAAAAAACCAGCTATGGACCATCGTCCAGCAGTTTGCCAAGGCCAAGCGTGACGGCAAGACGCCCCATCTGCGCGTCAGCCTGTTCGAGTATGGCAACACGGGCCTCCCTGCCTCGGAGGGTTATATCCGACAAGTCGTGCCCCTCGCGGACGATTTGGATGCATTGTCCGAGGCTCTGTTTGCTCTCACGACCAATGGTGGCGACGAGTATTGTGGACAGGTCATTGACGAAGCACTCAAGCGGCTGGATTGGTCACGAGAACCTAACACCTATAAAGCGATCTTCATTGCCGGCAATGAACCGTTCACTCAGGGTAGCGTCGACTATCGTGATGTCTGCCGCAAGGCAATCCAGTCAGGTGTTATTGTGAATACGATTCACTGCGGCGATCGAAATACGGGCATCTCGGGAAAATGGAAAGACGGTGCTGATCTCGCCGAAGGCAAATTCTTCAACATCGACCAGGACAAGACGATCGTGCACATCGACTGTCCCCAGGACGAGATCATCATCAAGCTGAACGCGCGGTTGAACAAAACCTATCTGTGGTATGGTCCGCGAGAGGCGCGACAAGGTTATGGGCAGCGTCAGGCAGCTCAGGACGCCTACGCCGCAAGCGAGGGAGTCTCCACCGCCACATCCCGCGCCGCCGCCAAGGCAACCCCTGTATACAACAACGCCGCTCGGGACTTAGTGGATCGTATGGCCCAGGACGCGAAGGTGCTTGGCCAATTGGAAGTCGATCAACTGCCCGAAGAAATGCAGAACATGAACGAGCAGCAGAGGAAGGACCATGTGGCGAAGCTCGCGGCGGAGCGACAAGAATTGCAGGCTCAAATTGCCAAATTAACCAAAGAGCGCGCGGAGTACGCCGCTCAGAAACAACGCGAGATGGGCACGGGCGGCCAGCAAGCAACGCTCGGCGACGCCATGGTCGCGGCCATCACGGAACAACTGTCGGCCTCTGGGTTTTCCGTGGATGAGTAGCGTGGGAATCACGGCGGCTCCCAGGTTGCGCGAATGATCGCTGATGCTCTCATTCGCTCCACCCTGAGCTGAGATTGCACCGCCCCGATCGGGGCTATTACCTGCTCTCGCGGAGCTTCCCACTAATGTTCGAGCGCGCAAACCCAACATGTTGTTGTACGTAGACTCCATGGAATACCCCTGGAATTGAAACCCTGCCGCACGGCTGCATCTTGAGGGGCCGTGCGGCGGATGGTATACAGCGGGTAACCCTGTTCCAGCTCAACTCCCTCCCGCTGCGCTGCCTCATGATCCACCCGACCTCCGATCGTGCGCCGCTCGATATTACCATTCCGGAGCACTGCGTCGGCGAGCGACTGGATGCGTTTTTGGCCCAGCGTCTGCCCGATATCAGTCGGACCTCGATCCGCCGCTCCATCTCGGCAGGCCAGATTTTTGTGAATGGAGCCACGGCCAAACCCTCCTATCGCATTTTGGCGGGGGAGCACATTTCGGGAAACGTCGTGGTTCCCGCGGGTGACGCGCCGGTCGCCGAAGAGATCCCGCTGGACATTCTGTTTGACGACGATGATCTGGTGGCCGTCAACAAGCCCCCCGGGATGGTGGTCCACCCGGCCAAGGGACATTGGGCCGGTACGCTGGCCGGAGCGCTGGCTTTTCACTTCGGCGAGTTGAGCAGCCTGGGCGGGGCTAATCGCCCTGGTATTATTCATCGACTCGATCGCGACACGAGCGGCGTGATCTTGATTGCCAGGCACGATCGCGCTCACGCCGTGTTGGCCGCTCAGTTTGAGCAGCGCGCCGTGGAGAAAGAATATTTTGCCGTGATCCGCGGCGTCCCGGACCGTGATCGCGACGTAATTGAACAGCCGATCGGGGCTCATCCCTATCAGCGTGAAAAAATGGCAATTCGGCGGGGCCACACCACCAGTCGCCACGCCACGACCATTTACGAAGTGCAGGAGCGCTTTCGAGGCTTCGCCGCCCTACGCGTGCTTCCCAAGACCGGGCGTACTCACCAAATCCGCGTCCATCTCGCGCATCTGGGCTACCCCGTACTCTGCGACCGGTTGTACGCCGGACATGCTGCGGTGACCATGGGACAGTTGGGTGGGCCCCGCGACGACGATCAAGTGGTTCTGGACCGGCAGGCTCTGCACGCGAGACGCATTGCGTTTAAGCACCCGACAAGCGGTCAGTCCATCGAAATCGTGGCGCCCCTGGCGGCGGATATTCAGCGCCTGCTCGATACGCTGCGGGCGCAACGCGGAGACGTGTAGCCATGAACCGGCTCAGCTATGCACACTGTGGCGGCACGCCTGCTCTGCTGGGAGAGACGATCGGCTCGTGTCTCGATCGCATCGCCGAGCGACACCCGGACCGGGAGGCGGTCGTTTCCGTGTTTGAGCAGCGGCGGTGCACTTTCAGCCAATTTCAACAGCTTGTAAATCAGTCCGCCAAGTCCTTCTTGCACCTGGGGATCGCCCGCGGTGATCGCGTAGCGCTGTGGTCGACTAACAGTCTTCAATGGGCCGTGACGCAATTCGCAACGGCGCGCGTGGGAGCCGTTCTGGTTAACATCAACCCTGCCTACCGCACGCATGAATTGACCTACGTCTTACAAAAATCTCGCGCCAAAGTGCTGTTGCTGGCGGAGGCTTTTCGCCGCTCGGACTATGTGAGCATGCTGTACGAAGTATGTCCCGAGGCCCAAACAAGTGCCCCGGGTGCGATTCGCTCAACAGCACTGCCCCACCTGCAGCACGTGGTCTTCCTGGGTCAGGTACCGCAGGCCGGCATGTATACCAGCCAAACGTTTGCCGAACTCGGCGCCGATGTGCCAGACGATGAATTGCCATCGCGCGAAGCCGAACTGGAATTTGACGACGTGATCAACATCCAGTACACCTCGGGCACGACGGGCGTCCCCAAGGGAGTCCAGCTGACACATCACAGCATTTTGAACAATGGTTTCTGGGTCGGTGAAATCCTGGAGTTGTCCGAGTCGGACCGGGTTTGCATCCCCGTGCCCTTTTATCATTGCTTCGGCATGGTGATCGGCAACCTGGCGACGATCAGCCACGCGGGCACGGTCGTTCTGCCCGCCCCGGTTTTTGAGCCGGGGGCCACGTTGCAAGCGGTGCAAAGCGAACAATGCACGGTGCTCCATGGGGTTCCGACCATGTTCCATGCGGAATTGAATCACGCGGATTTTGCGAATTTCGATCTTCACTCGTTGCGAACCGGCATCATGGCCGGAGCACCATGCCCCACTGCATTGATGCGTCGCGTGGTGGACGAAATGCACCTGCGCGACATCCTGATTGCCTACGGACAAACGGAATCTTCCCCCGTGATGACGCTGACCCGCAAGGACGATCCGTTGGAACGGCGCGTAAGTACGGTGGGCCGGGTCATGCCGCATCAGGAACTGAAGATCGTCGATCCGGCATCCGGGAAGACCGTACCACGCGGGACCGTGGGCGAAATTTGTTCTCGCGGCTATATGGTCATGCAGGGCTATGACCAGGATCCGGAGGCGACGCAGACTGCCATCGATCAGAGCCACTGGCTCCATTCGGGCGATCTGGGTTTCATGGACGAGGAGGGCTACGTCAGCATCTCGGGCCGCATTAAGGACATGGTGATCCGCGGGGGCGAGAATGTCTATCCGCGCGAAATCGAAGAGTTCTTGTTGAGCTTACCCCCGATTGCCGACGCCCAGGTCGTGGGCGTTCCCGACCCGAAGTTTGGGGAGGAGCTGTTGGCCTGCGTCAAGCTCCGCCCGGCGTTTCAACAGCAGCCGCCGACCGCCGACCAGTTTCGGGACCTGTGTCGGGATCGAATCGCACACTTCAAGATCCCACGCCATTGGATGGTCGTCGACGAATTTCCGATGACGGTGACGGGCAAGGTACAGAAATTCATGATTCGGGAAATGGCGATTCGTCAACTGCAGCTGGGCTAAAGGTCGGGCGCGCCGCGGGCGTGAGGGTCACTGCCAACCGATTCTCAAGTAGCCACAGATTCGTGGCGGTTCCAATACCCGTGATCAGCGCACCGCGGGGGCTCGCCTGGCGGACGCGGTTTCACGGGCCGTCGCGCGATGAAGCCGAATCGCGGCTTGAGGCGAACGCATACGCTTGCCCCAGTGGGTTATCGTAACGTAAGGTCGATTCCAGCAAGATGGCCAACGGTCGCGTCTCGTCAAAGCTCTCCAGCACAATTTTTACGATCATCGTCAGGGGGGCGGACAGCAGCATCCCCACAGGTCCCAGTACCCAGCCCCAAAAGAACAGTGATAACAGGATCACCAACGTGGATAAACCGAGACCGGCTCCCATGAATCTCGGTTCCACGGCATACGAAATTACAAAATTGATGGCCAGATAACCGATGGTAACGCTGATCGCGGTAGAAGGTCCTTGTTGGATTGCAGCCAGCGCGATGACAGGTACAGCCGCCACGATGGAACCGATATTGGGAATGAAATTACACAGGCACGCCAGCAAGCCCCACAAGATCGCATAATCGATGCCCGCGATCGAAAGAAATATCATCACCAGCAATCCGGTCAAGATGCTGGTGGCAGTCTTGATAGCCATGTAGCGGCGTACGTTGTTCGTAATGACTCCCAAGTGCTCCATTGGCACCGGGGATGTGCCGAAGGCACGGTTCATCTTGGCCGGAAAATGCGCCGCTTCCAGCAACATGAACACCAACGTCAGTAAGACCACCACGGCGTTGCTGACAATTGCGCCGACTCCGCTGAGAATGTGTCGGACATACGTGGAGATGCCCTTCAAAGTGAAGGGATTTGACATCGTGATCTCTGGTTCGGCTTCCACGGGCAATTCGCCGCCCAGGTCCGGCGTGACTGGAGCCGACAATGCCCCGCCTAACGAAGTGGCTGGCTCGGTTAGGTCTCGCTCGGCCGAACTGCGCGGGTTGTCCCGCTCCGGCTGATATTCGGGCAAGTCGATTCCATGACTGCGGAGCCAATCGGTGAACTCATCCGAGTAAGCTTGGACTTGGGCCTGGTACTCCGGCAACCGCCGGGCAAAGTCGCTGAAGGAGTCCCCCACCAGCAACGTGACGACGAATCCCACGGACGTAAACGCGGTCATGATCAGGGCCAGCGCGATCGAAGTGGGTACCCGCCGAGTTTTTAGCCATAACAGCAGCGGAGACAGCACGATCGCAAGGAAGGCGGCCAGCAGGCACGGGACCAGTACCGATCGGGCCATGCGCATCCCGGCCACGATCACGACTAATGCAGCCGCGTTGAAGAGGTAGCGGTCAACCAGGCTCCTGCGCGTCATGGGGGAAATGCGTTCGTCCTCATCAGGATGCAGGATGCGGGATAGTCGTGCTGGGCGTCAATTCACTCCATTTTGATCACTGCAGCCGCGAGTTGCCAATGGCGCGGGAATTCGGCAACGTTGCCGCTGATCCGGCCGTTTCCGGCCCGCGTGGCGACCTCATCGTAGCACACAATTCGCGGCCAAACGTCATCCCGAGGACCCTGCAGGCAAAGTCAGCTTGGTTGGCCGATCCTTCACTCCGCTCCGCTCCGTTCAGGATGACATGGATGCTCCGCTCCGTTCAAAATGTCATCCTGAGGCAGCTGACAACGTGCGCAGCACGGTCAGCGACCGAAGGACCTTCCAGAGGCGCTGTTCCACGCGCGATGGTCGACGCAGGAGATCCCGGACGCACCCTTGCAGGCAAAGTCAGCTTGGTTGGCCGATCCTTCACTCCGCTCCGCTCCGTTCCGGACGACAGGAGTCCGCGACAAGCTGGCAGACTTTGCTGATCGGGTAAGATCTGTCGATTTCGTCAACTGCGCACAGTTCGGTTACCGATGAACACGAAGATTGCGATTCTGTACTTCCTCGATCTCGACCTCAATGCCAGCAGAGATCGGTTTACGGGCTGGGCAAGTCGACCTATGACCAAGTATTCGCCATATCTGCTTCGAACGTTTGCCGCGTGCATGCTGGCGTTGCCAGTACTCTGGCAGGCGCCGTTGTCCACTGAGGCGCAGACCGATTTGCGAATCGGGGCCGCACCGGTTGTTGATTACATGGATGCGGGTTTCCGGAGCTGGCCCTTAACCGCTCCACCGAGACTGCACAGTTCGTTTGAACTGTCCGACGAGCCCCGTGGTGGGCCCACGGAGGAACTCACCGAGGCCAAGCCGATACCAAATCCAAAGGTGCAGGAAACGGACAAGGACGAACCGGAATTAGCCAAAGAAGATCAGTCAGAAGTGCGGTCCGAGGGGAAGCGATCCGAAGAAGATGCAGAACCCTGGTTTACGGAGAAACGGCTACAGTTGGAAGCGGAATTGAAGGATGGCTTTGCGCTGGTCAGCGAGGACCAGGAGTACGAACTCAAGTTCCACGTTCTCAACCAGGTCGACTTCAAGACATTTTGGCCTTCCGATCAGGATCCCGCCGCGCAAAACGGCATCTACATTCCGCGGATGCGCGTTGATTTCGAAGGCAAGCTGACCGATCCCTTTCGTTATGAGGTGTCGTTGCAGCGGAGTGTGGAGGGGGTGTTTGACCTGTTGGATGCCAATCTTGACATACGCTTTTCCGAAGGCTTTCAGATTCGCCTGGGCCGAACCATCATCCCTTACAGCTACACGTGGTACGATCATCTTGAGCAGTATTTTATTGCGCCGGAGCGCCCGCTGTTTCCCTTGAATTTCGGCCTGTCGCGGGCGGCAGGCGCGCAGATTTGGGGGCAAGACGAACTGCGCCGCTGGCAGTATTCTATCGGTGGATACAACGGCCGCGTGGTTGGACTGGCGGACGACTCACCCACGTTTGACGCCGTGGGCTACCTGAATTTGCGGCCATTTGCCGTGAGCCGTGCGGGTGGCCTGCTTGAAAATCTCAACGTGGGAGGCTCGCTCGTATTGGGCGAGGCCAGGCGCCCCTCAGAGCCTTTGCCCGGCCGAACCTCCATACAGGCATCCGAAAACGACGAAGCGGCGAATGCGGCCTCGGCGGTATTTCTGGAACTCAATCCCGAGGTCGTGGGGCTTGGTGACCGACTGATTGGCGCCATCCACGGCGCCTGGTACTACGGTCCATTTTCACTCGAGGCCGAATGCAATGCACTGCGGAACGAACTTTTCAACGAACAGAACGGGGAGTTTGTCAGGCTGCCGGCCAGTGGCTTCCATGTGACCCTGGCATCGTTCTTGACGGGGGAATCCGTCCGTGGCCGTGAGACCGTGCAACCTCTGCGGCCGTTCGACCCCCGTTGCGGCTGTACGGGGACGGGTGCCTTGGAAGTCTACACGCGGTTCAGCTATCTGCACATCGGCAACGAACTGTTTGAACGGGGATTGGCGAATGCCGAAGAATGGACCAATGAAGTCTCCATGACGGATGTGGGATTTAACTGGTATCTGAACCGTTACACTAAATTCTATTTGGACTGGCAACACGCTGAATTCGGATCGCCTGTGCTGGTGAACGCGGCAAAGGAAAAGTTCAGCCGCACCAACGACCTGCTGTGGTTTCGCTGCCAGGTTTATTTCTAACGTCGAGCGGCGGCTACTGGCAGCTCAGCCAGTTGCGGCCGGGCACAAACGCGTACTGCGGGTTTTGATGTTGCGCATGTTTGCAAGTATTTGGCCGGTAACGCGTTTTGAAGTTGCAAACTTTCGGTGGCCCTTGGACGAAACCCGCGATTTAGCCCGCTGGCAGACCCACTCGCTGGTGCGTCGAGCTTGTATTTTGACGTTGTTTTCGCCTTAGCGCAACTTCAAAACGCTGGCGCGTCGAGCTTGTATTTTCAAGTTGTTTTCGCCTTGCGCAACTTCAAAACGCTGGTGCGTCGCGCTTGTATCTTCGAGCCCACCTCAAACTTGCGGGTTCGGCGAAACATTATGCTCCATCCAGGTAATCTCGGTAGGCATGCTCATCGTAGACGAAGTCCAGCGGTGGAACGAAGCGGATTTCGCGTCCGCCAAACTTGCGCTTGAAGGCACTGAAGTTAGCCCAGTCGTTATCGGGCTGCCCGGGCGGGGAGACTCCGTAGAAGTCATACCAACGGCAGCCACGCGATTTTGCGGCTAGTAATGCCTCGAAATGCAGCAGATAGGGACCCATCACATTGCGATGGACAAGTTTTGAGCCCCCATATTTGTAGGTGGCCGTGTCGCCAAAATAGATCACCAGGGCCGTGGCCAGTCTCAGGCCCTGGTACTCGGCAAAAAAGATCGACCCGCGGTCGTGGCAAGATAATCGCTGGGACAATTCCGTGATGTACTGGCGGGAGTGGCGGAGCGCCCCTTGCCGCTGGGCCGTCTCGTGGTACATCTCGACAAAATCGGCCACGCCCTGCAGCGAGATATCCTCCACCACGGAAACGCCTTTGCGCCGCGCCAATCGGACGTTGTACCGTCCTTTAGGCTTCATGTGCTCCATCATCTCGTCCACGGACTGACTGAGATCCAGACAAAGCGTATCGCGCGGTTCCAACCATCCGCTTGCACTTCGACTACCTCGAACATAGCTGGGTAACTGTTCCCAACGCGGTTCCAGCCGCAGGTGGCTGACGATTTGAGTTTCGTCAGTTCGCTGCGCTTCGATATCCGCAATGACGGCAGAGAACACCTCGGCCGCGACGTTTGCGCAGTCCGGGCAGCACCGGACCATGCGGAACATAGTAGTAGCACTTTCCGGGCGCAAAGGACTTGACGAGCACGCGAGCGCCGCCGACGATTTCGGTTCCCTCGCGGACGATCACGCCGAAGTGGCCCCAACCACGTGTCTGCAGAAACTCGGCCCACCACGTTGATTGCTTGAATCCGATGTCAGGCCGAGCGGTGAGCAGAAAGCGATCCCATTCGGAAACCTGAGGGGCTGCTCCCGCGTTCTGTTGGTCCATGGTGCGGCTTTCTCTGCTCGTCTGGCGGTGCAACCTCGTGCAACGACCGTATAAGGGGCTCGTTGTTGCTCAAACTGGGGACACCGGAATTGTGCGTTTGGCCCGTTCGTTCCACGGCCAACAGGCTTGGGCGTCTTGCTGCGACCAGGGAAAGTCCTGTGCCAGCCGCCGCAGTGCGTCTAGCACTTCGGTCACGTTGTCCGGTCGATCGTGCGGGGCCGGCGCGAGACAGCGATGGATCAGGCCATCAAGCTGCGTGGGTACGTCGACGCCCGTCACCTGCGAGGGTCGCGGAGCCGCGGACCGCACCGAGTATACGAGCAGTTGCAGACCGGACTCGGCCGCGAAGATCTCCTGGCCCGTCAACAGGTAATAGGCTACGGCACCAAGTGAATACAGGTCAGAACGGGCATCGACGGCCTGCGGCGTTGCCAACCGCTCGGGTGCCATATAACGGGGTGTACCACTGATGCGTTGCGAGTGTTCGACGCCATCGGATGCTTCGAGATGCAGTTGCTTAACCAGCCCGAAATCGAGGACTTTGATCACGTCGAATTGTCCGCCCCGCCGGCAGACCATGATGTTGGCAGGTTTGATGTCGCGATGGATCAACCCTGCCTGGTGAGCTTCCTGCAGCGATTCGCACACCTGCATGAGCAGATACATCACACGCGCGGCCGGCAAACGACCTTGGGCGCTGACCAACTGCGCCAGATTCACTCCATCGAGCAATTCCATCGCATAATAAAAAACGTGATCCGAAGTTCGGCCGAAATCATAGATTTGAATCGTATTCGGATGTTCCAGGCGGCTGGTCAACTGTACCTCACGTTCGAATCGTTGCACTGAATCCGGGTCGGCATTTTCGCCGTCAAACAGCTTGACGGCCGTGGGTCGCTGCAACAGCGCATGTCGGGCCCGATAGACTTTGCCCATCCCTCCTTCGCCAATCAGGGCTTCCAGCGAATACTGTCCCAGGCGCCGCACGCCGTCCACGTGATGCTGGACCCGCGCCAGCGAACCTGAAGAGGCGAGGATGGCGATGGTCAGCAGAGCCAAGATCCCGTAGAGCGCTGAGAAGGCCCATCTCACATAACGCAAGGGGGCAAAAGCCTCCGTAAATTGGATTTCCGTGGCCACGGCAAATCCGTAATCCGGCAGCCACTCCCAGGCGCCCACCACCTTTTGTCCCAGTAGATTACGATAGCCGGTCAAGTTGAGGCCCGACTTTTCGGCGGCCACCGAGGTAGCCATGACCGTAAGCGGCCGCAGCTGGTCCACGGCGGGCTTTGTGCGACCCTTCGTCAAGTCGATCTGCGGATCACGAACCTCCAGATTCATGGCCGGTACCTGTCCGCCCGGCAGCAGGCCACTTTCGCGCAACGCGTCCAGGTGTTTGAGATTCGACAGCAACATTCCGCGGTCGTCGATGGCAAACGACTCCGCCGAGGCCCCGAGATTCGCGGTCGTCAACAAATCGGCGAATTCTTCACGCGCGTCGAAGGCAATCGCCAAGGCGGCGATCACCCGTTCGTCCGGCCCCAGAACCGGTGCGGCCACCGCCATCACTGGTTCGGCCGCATTCGGTGGAAATCCCACCACATGGGTGGCTCGCAAAGACGGCTTGGCGAGGATCGTTTTTCCCTGCAGAACGAGCTGGAGATAGACGCCATCATGGGGCGTGATCTCCCGTCCGACCAGTTCGCACTTGTTGTGAAATAGATTGACGCCGTCTCGACTGAC
This sequence comes from uncultured Planctomycetales bacterium, assembly GCA_963695565.1. Lineage (GTDB taxonomy): Bacteria > Planctomycetota > Planctomycetia > Pirellulales > Pirellulaceae > CAVOGW01. The sequence continues at coordinate 47,537 of CAVOGW010000015.1, read as the reverse complement.
GACGACCGCGCCGTAGCTCCCCTCGCGGAGGTAGACAGGTTTCAGCTTCTCCAATAACGCCTGAAACGCGGCTGATCCCCGTACGGATTCCGCAGTAGTATCGTGTCGTCCATACAGCGACACAAGTTCAATCACTTCGCGCCGCACAGCGTCATTGGAGGCCCAGCTCTGCACTTCGGCTTGCTTTTCCGCAACCCACTCGCGCAGCGCCGCGACATCTGCGACGAGAACTGTACGCAAGTGATCCTCGAGATTGGATCGCAGAGTGGACCGGATTCGATGGTGCAACCACCAACCGACAACGGCTATCGACACGGCCAGCAGACCTGCGACCAGAATCGGGCGCTGTGTTCCGCGCGGCCAGCTGGCCGTCATCAGCGCCTTGGAAAAGTGCCCGCGCTCCGTTGTATTTTTCTGAGTACTGTCCGCAGCCGCGACTTGACGCTTCGTGGAAATGGTGTGCGCATGATGGTGCTGCAGCAGGGAATCGACCTCTTGCCGCAGGTCAGAATCGCCTTGGCAAGCGGCCTTCAGGAATTCGTCTCTTCTGGCACCGTTCAATTGACTTGCGGCCAAAAAGATCGCCATCATCTGATCATAACGCTCGGGCGTCACGTCTCCGACTCCTCGGTAAGCCTGGTGCCGCAGCCAGGCCCGTACCATGGTCCAATCCCGTTCGACCGTGCGTTTGGACATTCCCAACGCGGCCGCAATCTCGTCGATGCTCATTCCCGAAAAGAACCTCAGCTCCACGATCCGCGCCTGCCTGGGGTTCAGCCTGGCAAGTTCCTCCAGGGCAGCGTCCAGGGCCAGCACGTCTTCGCTGCGTGACGTGGAGAACACGGCATCGTCCGTCAGCTCTACCCGCTGCCAACCACCGCCCCGCTTCTGCCGTTTCTTCGTGCGGGCATAATCGACCAGGATGCGGCGCATGGCCTGGGCTCCAATGGCCAGGAAATGCGAACGACCCTGCCAGTCCACTTCATCCTGTTTGATCAATTTAAGAAACGCCTCATTCACCAGGGCCGTGGGCTGCAGCGTGTGACCGACCGCCTCCTGAGCCAAGAAACTTCCCGCCAGTCGGCGCAATTCCTCGTAGACCAACTCGACCAACCGGCCAACGTGGGAATCGTCTCCGGCACCGAGCGCGTTTACGATCTGCGTCGCTTCACTCGACTGCGTCATGTTGACCTCCCAGGTTTCAGGACGTTGACTTCTTTCTAGTTTAGTCCGCCAGCTGTGCCCCTGCACGTGGCCACGTGCAGGGGTACGCTGACTTTGTTGATCAACAGAAGTGTCACCCGCCTCTTCCGTCCGTCATCCGCAGCCCGATGGCATGCCCCGTACTTGGGCCGGCGGGCGAGCGTCTGTGGCCAGCGTCCGGACGTGAGTGGCGGGTGCTGCAGTGCAGTGTCGCGTAGTCCTACAGAGACGGAAGCCAAGCCAGGTTGATTGGGGATGGTGGGGATGGTCAGCCTCCCAGCCGAATTGGCGGCCAATAAACAGCAAGGGCCGGGTCCCGTCGACACCTGAAAGGTCAAATCCATGAAATGCCGCAACATGCACCGTCGTCCCACAAACGGCCACCGCGTCGCTCAGACCTGGCCCGTTCGCTGGCATCGTGTCCGCGCCATCCGGGAACGTGAAGAGATTTCGCTGAATGCCTTCGCGCGTCGTACCAAGATGGCAGCGGGAACCCTGCGCAAGTTGGAACAAGAGGATAGCGATCTGCCATTGTCCGTACTACATCGCATGGCCGAGGGACTGGGAGTCCCAGTCTCGGAGCTTCTGATCGACCCGCAGGAGGGGCTCTCGGAGCCCATCCGCCAGCGCGCCTGCCTGGTGCGCATTGCGCGGACGGCTCAAACACTACTAGAACAAAGCAAGAGCCAGGCGATGCGCAGTCTGTCCCAGACACTGGTGAATGAACTAACGGAACTCATGCCGGAACTGGCCGGCATTGGCACCTGGCCAGAATTTGGCACACGTCGACCTATTTCGGACTTGCCCCGAATATTGGAACGCATGGTGTGCGGTGCATCCGCGTCGATCAACGACTCTACCAGCGACTGGTGGGACAACCTGACGAAGCCATAGCGCCACGCTGTGACGCGTCGCATTTCAATAGACCAACCGCCATCGGCGGGATGGCAGGATTCGAGACGGGTCATACACCCAGTAGGGAGTCCGGACGACGGTCGCGGCGGGGACCACCGGTGACAAGACGGTCGTGGTCGTGGTCGCGGCCGGCGCATAATAGGCCGTCACCGCCGCGCTCGACGCGGCCGGTGCATAATAAGTTGTCACCGGAGCGATCGACGTTGCCGGCGCGTAATACGCCGTCACCGGAGCCGAAGGCGCGTAGTACGCCGTCACCGGGGCAGCGGGCGCGTAATAGGTTGTGACAGGAGCCGCCGATAAGGTCGGCGCCACGGCCGCCGGCGCGTAGTAAGTGACCGTCGGTACGGAATAGGTAATTACCTGAGCGTCCAGAAGTGGGGCACCCAGGCTCAGCCAGCCAACGACGACCAATGCCATCGATAACCACTTGTCGTAACGCATGATATTCTCGCTTTGTGGGAAGGACTAAGACACACCGAGCATTCCATTGTGGCGCGCGGCACTCTGCTGCACGACTTCTAGCTTAAGCCGCCGGATCGGTAGCTGCAACAAGCGACCGCAGATTTGTCGCGCGGCAGCTTGGATCGCTGCAGCACAGTCGTTGACAACGCCATCGAGGCTGACGTACGTCGCCGCCGACCGGATTTGTCGTACAGCCGCCGACTTCAGCCGGTGCACGATTCCTGTTGGTTGGTTGCCCGGAAGCGGACCTACAATGCCATCTACTTTGCCACGGGACCAGTCCACACCCGTCCATACCCTATCAGCCGGCATGCCTTGGCACCCGGTTTTTCGGCATTCACGAACCGGCCGCTAACGCGTGGCGGCTGATAAGAGACCAACGTAGACTGCATTGAGCGGATCGGGTCAGTTAAGTGCGGATTTTCCGTGAAAAACTGCGAAGGGGCTTGATTGATATCGCTCTGCGGTGTCACTTCGTTCCGATGGGCAACCCTCGATGCAGGCGATTCGCCAAAGGCACTAGATTGCCCAAATCACCGCCGCTGCGTGGTATACTGGAGGGTAACAGATTCGCCCGCACAGCTACACGCATCTTAGGAGACAACACCATGAACGAATTAGACACACTGCAATCAGAACTCGGTCATCTACGCAAACACTGGTGGTGGTTCACGGTACTGGGAACGATTCTGGTACTGGGCGGTCTCGCCGCGATTAGCTGTCCTTTTCTGGCGTCGCTCAATTTTGTGATGATCCTGGGAATTGTCTTGCTGCTGAGCGGTGTCGTCACGATCATCGGCTCGTTCTGGGCGGGTAAATGGAGCGCGTTTCTGTTGCAAATTCTAGTGGGCATAATCTATGCCGTAGCTGGAATTTCGATTGCCGACGCCCCAGTGGAATCCACGGCAGTGCTCACCCTGATGATTGCATCCTTCCTGATCATTGTGGGGCTGTTCCGCATTATCGCGGCGCTTTCCATCCGTTTTCCCCAATGGGGTTGGGGTCTGCTCAACGGCGTTGTGACGTTGCTGGCAGGGGTGCTGATCTACCGTAATTTTCCCGCCAGCGCATTGTGGGTGATTGGCCTGGTCGTCGGGCTTGAACTGTTGCTGAACGGGATCAGCTGGATCATGCTGTCGTTCGCCATCCGGGGTAAGGGAGCAGCGGCTTAAGCACGGCAACATGTTTGGCACAACGCCGGGCAGCAGACAAGTTGTCGTGCGCCCGGCGATTGATCGTTTCTTGTGCAATATGGCTGCATGAGCGGATCGGTCACCAAACGCCGATCGCGAACAGTTGATCGATCCGCGAGCAGGCATCTTCCGGGTGATGCTCCCGCTCCACCGTGTGTCTCGCGAACATCCCGTACGACGGGTGTCGATTGATCAGGCGTGACGTTGGACCCGATGCCAATTGCAATGGGTTGCGGGTCCCGAAATCCTGCGACGACGCTGCCAGCCTGCCGAAGACGCGTTCCACCGCCTGTGTGGCGGCGGAACCATCCGGCTCATACAATCGGCGTGTCGCCACGACCGACGTGGACTGCGTAAATTTACCTGCATTCCACACAATAAAATCGCTGCCGTCCACGAATCCATCGACATTGAAGTCCCCATGCGACCAGCGACCATCGGGCGTGAATTTATTCGCGTTCCACGCGATGAAGTCGCTGCCATCCACGATGCCGTCGAGGTTGGCATCGGCCGGTAGATAGGCCAGGCCCGACCCCAGATTATGATTCCCGGCGGTGACTCGCCACATGTCCACATCTTCCATGGACAGTTGTTGATCACCGTTCATATCAAACGGGCTCACCAGGCCGCCGCCAGACACAGCTACCGTCAGTGCATCCAGGTCTGCAACATCGTAGTCACCGTCCTGGTCGAAGTCGCCGGGAAGCGTCGTGGACGGCATGGCAGTTAGCAAATACTCTCCCTCACTGTTTTCAGAGAACACAGAGATCAAGTAAGTACCAGCGACGGGGGCAGTAAATTGCAAGCGGGCATTTTTCCCATCCGCGGACGAATTTAGGTCCGTTGCCAGGATGTCGCCCGCGGCATCCAACACCGTGATCCCGGGATCCAGTGCGTTAGACTGAGGGAACGGGGTCGCCGTTTCGAAAGCCATCGTCTGACCGGCAGCAAGATCAATTGCGTATCGATCGTCCGCGCTGACGTAGACGTCAATCACATCACCATTACTGAGAAAGTTAGTGTTGTATCCCATTTGAACGGCCATGTTCGGATTGACTTGGACTCCGACCGTTCCGTTGGCTCCACCGTTGACGAACGGATCGCCCAGGTCCACGTCCTGGTACACAAATCGGGACACCAACTGATCGGACCCGTTCGGGTCGGCATTGAATACCTGCACCTGAAACGTGGCGGAGTTGGTTCCCAACCACAACGCCAAGTGGTCCCATTGCACGATGAGCGTTTCCACGCCGTTAACCTGTCGCTGCTCGTAATAGACGTTTCCGGGTGCGTCCCAGAGATCGGACCAGAATGGCACGAGCGCGGCGCTGTCGAAGAATAACGACGGTAGCGGCCCATGATCACTCCCCGAAAAATAACCGCCAAAATGATCGGCCATGATGACGCCGTCGTTGGCGATGACGTGACGTCCGGCAGGCAGCAGCGAATTTCCCACTGACGTGGTCAAGTGTCCCACCGAGTTGTCATGGACCATAAACAGCTGATTCCCAGTGTTGGAAATGTCGACAAAGGCCGCGGGATTGTTGTAGTGGTTGTAGGTAATGACCCTCGGCTGCGATTCGGTGTAACCTAAAGCTGTGCCCGCATCATTCAGGGATCGCAGCAAGCCCCCGTGATTCGGCTCAGTGTCTAACGTCATCTGCTGAGCCACAACCAGTCCATATCGCGTCGTGGATGTAGTACTTAGTCGCGCGGTGTAAGTACCGGAAGTCGTTACATGGTAGCCCAGTATGCCCTGATCCATGTTTTGGATCGTCATGCCGGAAAACTGCGTTGAACCCGATGCGACAACAGATCCAGAGCCATCCACTAATTCAAACATCGCGTTGGCCAGGCTTGGTCCTTCCCCTTGCAGCGCGAGGTCCACAATGTCCCCCGCGGCCAGCTCGAAAGTAAACTCATCGGTATCCACCACGGTGGGCAGGTTGGTAAAGTCGAGCACGTCGCCGTCCGCGAGCATCGGCTGGTCGAAACTGAATTGATACGCTTCCGAACCGCTGATCTGAACGCCGACCGACGCGTCTGCGCCGCCATCGTATAAAGGGCTGCCGAACGTAATATCTTGATATACGAATCGCGTTTGGACCGGACCGGTCTCAAAGACTTGAACCTGGAAAGTCGCCGCACCAAAATCGTGCCAATGGGGCAAGTCGGTCCACTGCACAATCAGCGTGTTGATGCCGCCCACTACCGTTTCTTCGTAGTAGACTTCTCCCACGGAAAAATTGGCGCCCAGCAAAGTCCACAGCGGAGCAAGTGCGGGTAAACCATCCAGATAAAACGTGTCCGGGAGCGGCTCATGACCTCCCAAATACCAGATTGCCGTACCTGCCAGCATGATGCCGTCCCGTCCCACGGTTACCGTGCCGGCGGGGAAGATATCATTTCCCACCGTGGTCGTGATGTACGAACGATGTCCGTAGAACCCTTGATCCAAAGCGAGTTGCGTACCAGTGGCGGAGATGTCCACAAACAAGTTCGGATCGTTATAGTGTTGGAATCCGACACCGCCGACCTGCCCGGTCGCCATGCCTTCCACAGCGAATAAGGTGGCAGCCCCGGACTCAAGAACGGGCACATCCAGCGACACGGCCGCCGAAGTTTCGACCAGAGCCTCCGCATTGGCATTGCGCACGATCTCGAAGTGGAACGCCGTCGGAACATCACTGGTAACCTGCAGCGCGGCCACACCGGTTTGCGAGGCAACCACGAGCGGCACGACTAACGATTGACCGGGACCTGCGGACGTGGCCAGGTTGCCCAGTCCGACAAATTCGGCACTCAATGTCGCGGAAGCGTTATCCGGCATGAGCCAGGCCGTAATTCGTTCTCCCTGTTCGACATTGAATTCGTAAAGATGTTGTTCCCCCGCTAGAGCCAGAACGCCCAAATTGTCCCGTGACGCGCGAGCCAGACTGGTTTCGGGCCCCGTGGGCCGGAACGGCTCAAGCGGGTAGTCGACCTGTGGGCCGAACTGGTAACCGATTCGCTGGACCTCCTGGACACCGTTTTCACCATTCAGCATGCTGAACAGGATCCACGAATTTCCATTTCCGCCAATCACTGTGGGCAGATCTTCGGGCAGCGGGGTATTCGTCACCGTGAATCCCCGCGGGTCGCGGACCGTGCCGTTCGGGAGGACACGTGCCGCTCGGATATCGGCCCGTCGCTGCTGAATACCCTCCAGCTGGCGATAATCGCTCCAGGCCACGACATACTGATCACCGATCCAAGCGACGTCTGGCGCGATTTGCTCATTGTTAGCACCGGAAATCGTGAATTCCCATTCAGGCATGGATCCATCGGACAGGACAAACCGGCCTTCGATATTGTCCTGATGGATGGTGGAGTCGTCCGCGTAGACGAATAGTGCTTGATCGCCGTGGACCGCAATGTCGGGACTTTCGCCCAGCCCATTGCTGACTCCAATGACATTGCCATGCGTTCCGTCCGCGCGTACAAAGATAGCCTGAGTCGAGGCCAAAGTGTTGTCATGTCGGCCACATTGGCCCCAAGCGATAATGGCCTGGTCACCCATGGAAGCCGCCGTCATCGAGCGTACAAAACCGCCGGACAATAAGATCGGGGTTGAGTCCAGCACGACGCCATCCCCGCTGACACGCACAAACACGGCATATTGCAGCGGTTCGTGGAACGAATGGTACTCGTACAAGCCGACGATGAACGTCTCACCCGCCGCCGCGACCGCACCCACGGGCAGGTCACTGACCACGATTGGCTGGCTGTCCAAAATCGCATTGCCGGCGCTGAGCCGCGTGGCAAGATTGTTCCATGCCACCAGATAGACGCTGCCGTTCCAGGCCACCGAAGGAGTGCTCAGGGCCATGCCGTTAGCCACTACCGCGATCTCAGTGGGCTCGACATCCAAGACAAGCCCATCGTCGGTGATCCGTTGGCTGAGGATTCGATTTGCACCCGCGGTTTGACTGATGTAAACCAGCAAATTCTCGTCGCCGGCGCCGTCCACAGACGTTACCCAGCTTTGCCGAGAGAGTCCGATTGACAAGCTCGTGGGGTTCGAGAAGGACCCGTCGCTGTGGATAACCACGGAGCGGACATTTTCGTCAGACGCCGGCCGATTTGCATAGACCATGACCGCATCCCCCGTCGCGGTTCCGGTGATGGCAATGGGATCTTGCAGGATGTCCGAGTCGACGACCACGGGCTGAGTGTCGAGCAGGACGCCTGCGTCCGAGATCCTCTGGAACGCTAGATTTGTGGATGGGCCGCGGAGCCCGACCGTCCAGGCCGAGCCCGACCAGTCGACGTCCCTTAGTGCCTGGGGCAGCGTACTACCCCCCAATGCAATGCCGCCCGGATCCAGAACTTGACCGGTTGTCGAAATGCGGTACGCGCGCTTTCCAACGACCATAAACTGCTGGCCATTGCTGCCCAGGCTGGGACCGGGATAGTCACCGGCGCCAACTAAGGTGAAACTGCCGAGTGAATTCAGCTGTGTATCGATGCGCCCCACGTAGACATTGTCGTTGGTGCGATGCTTGACAGCTATCATGTAAGCATTATCGGCGAACTCAATGTCGGGAAACATCAAGTCAGACTGCACAATTAACTGGGGTTCGAGTTCAAGCAGCGAGCCGTCAGCCGCCATGCGACGCGCAAAAATGCTGCCGATCAGCGGATCTCCGTAAAACGTGTTGGCTACGATTGTCCAATTCGTGCCGTCGCTGGCTACGTCGCCGTCGAGGTATCCGTTGTTACCATCTTGTTGAAATAGGAGAACTGGCTCCTGATCCAACACGGAACCGTCCGTAGCGACACGCACGCCATAGACGTGCTCGTCAAAATACCAATCGGGATCTTGCGACTGGAAAACTACGAGCCACGCTTGGGCGGCTTCATTCCAGGCCACATCGGGTTTTTGCTGGTTCTGACCGATATTGGCCACCACGATCGGACCGCCCATGGGCTGGCCGTCGGGGCCTAGCAATTGTCCGTAGATGTCCTGTCCGTTTCCAGAAAGCGGACTGGATGTATTCACCGCCCCGCTCAGTACGGTACGTTCATCGGTCCACACGGCCAGAAAGCCCTCGCCTCCGGTTTCGATGGCCACTTGATTCTGGTCGCCCACGGACAGGCCAACGCTATCATCGCCGGGTAGGAAGTCGATCGCCAATAACCGACGGTCCTCCAAAAACTCGCAGCTCAACAGTCGTTTTTTAGGTGATTTTTGGGATTTGAGAGCGGAGCCGACCGTTGTAAACCACATTCCGACGTCTCCTGTCAAAATGGCCTATCGATGACATCCTGGGGCGCGACTCGCGCTTAGAGAATGGTCACTACCTGTCCAGGGTAATGAGCCAAATTGGCCGCATCGGCCCGCCAAGAATAATCGAAATTATTCAAAGCTTTCTGATGGCGGGTCGGCGATGGACTGAGTCACGCCTGCAGGCCCCGATTCGTCCGCGTTCGGCCCGGACCTGCCAGCCCGACGTGCACGTCCACTCGCGGCGACACGCCCCTGCTCGTTCGCCGTTCGACCATTCTTGGATCGACAGCTAACGACGTGGTTTCGTCGTGCTCTCGGACAGATCGGGGACGTGCCACCCCGCGCCGACCCTCATTTGCAGGCGCGGCCGCTATTCGTGCCGTAGGGCTTCAATCGGATCGAGTCTGGCAGCACGCATCGCCGGGTAGACCGCGAAGATTACACCGACGACCACCGCAATAATCAACGATGCCGGGATGGACCAGGTCTCCACGACGGGCGTCATCGTGCGGATCACGTCGGGGACGCCACTCATCATTTCCGGAAACCAGGCTTCCAGCCATCGGCGGAGCAATTGGGTGACGGGGATCAGCAAGACGCCACCGAGCACCCCTAACATGCCACCGGCCGTGGAGAGGACCACCGATTCCACCAGGAACTGACGTAGCACGTCGGCCTTTTGGCGCCCAGCGCCCGGCGGATGCCGATTTCGCGTGTGCGCTCGGTCACGGTCGCCAGCATGATATTCATAATGCCAATGCCCCCCACCAGCAGCGAGATGGCGGCGATCGAACCCATGAAGACGGTAAACATCATCCGTGTGGTGCGCGCTTGTTCCAGCAGTTCCTGCGGCACCACAACCGCCACATCCTGATTGCGATCATGGTTGGTCAATGCCCGTCGCACGATCTCGGATGTGGGAATCACTTCATCCACGTTATCCACGCGCAGTGTGACCTGATTTAGTTCCAGGATTTCGCCCTCAAAGGTGCCGCCACGGCGGGTAAATACCAGGTCCCCGGTGCGGGCCTGGATGGTCGTAATCGGCGTGTAAACATCCCGGGAAAAATCTTGCGCCGCCAGCGAACCGCCGATGGCTGCGGTGGGCGCTTTAGGTTTGAGCACACCGACCACGTGGTAGTAGGCTTGATTGTCGTCATCGTGAACCCGACGGCCGATCGGATCAAGAAAACCAAACAAGGTTTCAGCAACTTCGGCTGACAGGACGCAGTTGTTGACTCGGGTCTTGACGTCCACGTCGGTCAGAATCCGACCGCGATTGATTTCCAGTCGGACGACACCAAAATATTCCGGGGTGCAACCGACCAGCCGACCATCCACCCGCTTGGGACCCCGACTGAATTGACGACGAATCTCGCGAATGGGCAAAGCCGACTTGACGTTGGGCAGGGTGGCGACGAGCCGCTCGAAATCCTCGCGCAGCAGCCCGTAGGTGAGCGGACCGCGTACGTTGGCAATCACGTCGTCGGGCGGCTTGACGGACCTGACGATAATCGTGTCGGCCCCCAACCCTTCGATTTGTTCCTGGGCTTTGGCGCCGATCCCCTTGCTGATGGCCAACAGCCAGATCACGCTGGCGACGCCGATGAAAATGCCCAACACGGTCAGCAGGGACCGTAAGGGGTGCAGCAGCAGGCTTTTGACACCGAGTTTGATGGTGCGTAACCAGATCATGAAGCGATCGCCAGTTCGCGGACGCGGACGTCGGACTGGACCAGCCCATCGCGCAAGCGAATGGTGCGACGGGCTCGATCGGCAACTTCATCTTCATGTGTAACCATGATGATCGTGCGGCCCTCTTCATTCAGACGCGAAAAAATATCCAGAATTTCGTGACTGGTGGCGCTGTCCAGGTTGCCGGTCGGTTCGTCGGCCAGGATAAAATACGGATCATTGACCAGACTGCGGGCGATGGCCACCCGCTGCTGCTGGCCGCCGGAAAGCTGCGCGGGACGATGCGCCAGGCGGTCGCTCAATCCCACCAGCTGGGCCAGTTCCCGGCAGCGCTGCATCGCGGCGCGCCCCGTCTTTCCCTGATAGAACAGGGGCGTTTCGATATTCTCCAGCACGGTCAACTGCTGAATCAAGTTGTAGGATTGGAAGATGAATCCGATGCGGGAGGCGCGGACTTCGGATAGATCGTTGTCGTTCATGCTGGCGACATTCTTTTCCCCCAAAAATAATTGCCCGGAGGTGGGCCGATCGAGGCAGCCCAGAAGATTGAGCAGCGTGCTCTTACCCGACCCGGAGGGTCCCATAATGGCCACGTAATCCCCCACGGGAATTTCAAAGGTCACGCCCCGCAGCGCGTAGACCGTTTCGCCCTTGAGGGCGTATTCCTTACGAAGTTCGTGAATCCGCGCGGCAAGCTGCATGGTCGATCACTGCCCGGGGCCCGTTCCGCCGCCGCCTCGACCCGCAGCGGACGCCATGCGGCGCATTCCAGCCAGCATTTCTTGTTTGTCGATCAGGCCGTCACCGTTGGTGTCGCTCCCCTTGAACCGCTCAGCCCTGTCCGCGGGGATTTCGTCGCTGCTCAGCTGGCCATCGGCATTCTTGTCCATCCGCGAGAAGATCGTGTCGACCGCGGCGTTGGGGTCAAATCCACCTGCTGCTCCCGCGGGTCCCCCCATCGCAGGCCGTTCACCGCTGCGGCCCTCGGCCGTGCCGCGTGGGCCGCCAGGCTTCGCGGAATCCACGCCACTCGCCGACGACTGGCCGGCACTGGAAACCAGCTTGCTATCGCCGCCCCCTGTCGACAAGGCAGGAGGTTCTTCCTCGGCGACCGGCTCCTCAATATCCGGCAGCTTCACCAGACTCAGCAGCACTTTCGGGTTCATGGCCACCACTTCGTTGGCTTGAACGCCGCCATCGGCGGGTACCACAAACTTATCGTTGTTACCCGCAATTTGAATTTCACGCGGGGTCCAACCCGTGCCGTTTTTGACAAGGCAATACGTCTTACGGCCGTGTTCGTGGATCGCCTGGATGGGAATTTGCGGCACATCCCGCATGCGGTCCACCTGAATCGCCACTTCTGCAGTCAGGCCGGGCTTAATGCCCGTCGTGCCGTCCAAAATCTTGACGTAGGTCGCATATTCTTTGACCTGCGAGCCGAACCAGCTGGTGGGTTCCGGATATTCATTGACGCGCGTCACCACACCACGAAAGATTTTTTCCCCGAAGGCATCCAGGCGGATTTTGGCCTTCATGCCGGACCGCAGCAATGTCACCTGCGATTCGTTCACTTTGGCTTTCACTTGCATTTGGGTTGCGTCAGGCAGCCTGATGATGGCCTGTCCCTCCCGCACGGTTGCACCCGGCTCGACAATAAACTCGCTTTGACTGCGGAACCCCTGCTCGTTGGCATGTACAACCTGTCCGGCCTGCGGCGCCCGCAGGACGCACTTTTCAATTTGATCCTCGATATCCTTGCGCTTGGACAACTCCAGCTGATAGCTGCTTTCAGCCGACTTCCACTGCGCTTCGGTATTCTTGATGTCCGCGTCAAGCTGTTTGACCGTCTTTTCCTTGGTGAAATCCTCCAGGACACGAAGTTTCGTCTTGGCGGCATCCAGTTCCGTGAGCGGCCTTTTCAACGGCGAAGCGGTCCCCCTCCAATTGCTGCGCCGTTGCGTATCCACGCGCGGCCAGCCGTTCACTGTGTAGGACGTATTCTTTAGCGCGCCGCAGGTTTTCCTCAGCGATAAATACTTCACTCTGAATTTGCTGCTGTTCCTGATGAAACGTGCCATCCACGTATTCCTTCATGGCAATCAGGGAAGCCTCGTACAGATTCTTGGCCTGGATGACGGCGGCTTCGGCCGTGTTGCAAATGATATGTTGCTGAACAAGTTCCTGTTCTAAGGCCGACGAATCCAGCTTGCACAAGATGTCTCCTTTTTCGACGGACGTTCCCTCGTCCACAACTTCCAGGATAATCATGCCCGCGCCATTTCTGGCTTTGACCTCGCACCGCACCTCGATGTTGCTGGAGCTTTCGATTTCACCCCGTTCCACGACGTCGTGCTCAAAATCCCCCTGTTTGACGACGTAGGTGATCGGCTCGGGCCCCTGCGAAGTACCGCGAGACTTCCAATAGCGGAATCCGACATAAGCCAAAAGGCTGATCAACGCCACCAGCCCCACCAAACCCCAAAACGCGGCTCCCGCTCTCGCCCGACGGCGTTCGGCAGAAAATGATGTTTGTTCCATGATGGTCGCTTGTCAGAAAGGAGCGGATGGGGGCGAATGGGGTGATCGCCAGACAGAAGCCGGAAGTGGCAGCAAGAGCCAGACAGCCTGGAACGCGCTGGAGACGGCTTCGCTATTGTATTCTAGACGCTTTCGCTTCAGAAGCCACGCCAGATTGAGGGCTGGGCGACAATTGTCGCTAACAGGAGGGCGGAACAAATCCGCGGCGGCGAAAGAGAGGGGCGGGTCGCGGGACCGGCCAAATGCCCTGAAAAACGCAGCACCCGGCACGGAAACCGTGCCAGGTGCCCTCGTAGATTCTGTCAACCAGTCGCGTCTACGAGCTGGTGCTGACCGTCTTTGTCTCTTCCTGCTGAACTTGGGCCTTGGCGAACGCCTCTACTGCGGCCCGGAATTTCGCATGAGCCATTTTCACGCGGGCGTCAATCGAGCAGCAGGTGGACTCGTCGCCCACGAGATACTCGGTTTTTGCCCCGGATTTATCGGCCAGGACCTTGGCCTCCATCGGGCAATGGCAGGTCTCGTCGCCAACCTTGTAGACGAGTTGAACCTGCTCCATGGCCTCATTCATCAGCTTGGCCGTAGCTTTGGCGGACTCGCCACAAGGCATTTTGTGTCCGGCCAGCGTCGTCGTGCCACTCGACGCTACAAGTCTGGGGAGTCACGTAGTCATTGACGAATTTTTCTGTCACGTCGGCCAGTTGAGTCATGGCTTCGTTCAGATCGGCGAATTGCTGCTCGACCCACGACGTAATGAACGGGTTTGCCCGAATCTTCTGCCATTTTTTCGGCCGAGGCACTGCAGCAGGTGGACTCTTCGCCGACCATGTATGTCATCTGGGGCAGCTCCGCCATCGCAGCAGCGACCGAACAGCCCTCACACTTCCCATCTTTACAGCAATCTTCTTCGTCGGCGCGGCTGGCCGCAGCAAATGTCAACATGCCCAGTAATGTCAAGGCCAAGGCGAAATGTTTCATGCTTTCTGCTCCTTTTTCGTGGTGCGACGGTTCGCGTACCGAGACCGACGATGGGTCCGGCGAAATCCGTCGAGTGTTCAATGGCAATATAGCGATTGCACGGTCGGCGTCAATTGAATACGTATTGAGTGCACGCTGGTTCACGAAAATGTTACAAGATTCAGCTAACTGCTGTTTTCCAGCGTGTTGCGCTCGAATGTTGTCCTGAACGGAGCGGAGCCTTCCACTGTCATCCTGAACGGAGCGGAGCGAAGTGAAGGATCTGCCAGCAATTGACAAAAACGCGTCCAGGGGCGCATCCGGGATTTCCTGCGTGTGACGTCACAGCCGTCACAGCGTGGAGCAACGTCTCTGGAAGATCCTTCGGTCGCTGTCCGTGCTGCGCACGTTGTCAGCTGCCTCAGGATGACATTCTGCCCGTGCTGCGCACGTTGTCAGCTCCGCCAGGATGCCATTTTGATACCACCCTACTGCTCGCAGAGGCGGGCGACTTCCCGGATTTCTTCCAGTGCTTCTTCGACGGACGGCACCCAAACACCGCTGGCTCGACCTGCCCGGTCGCATTCCCCCAGCAGGACCAATTCTTCGAACGACGCATGCTGCTGCAGTCGACGCTGCGCCTCGACCCCAGCCTGCCGTCCCGCAGTTGATGGGCCAGCATATGATGTTCAATCAACCACGCCGTACGCGACGTAATGAAGCCCTCGAGTGCTTCGAGCGAAGCTGCTGTATGGTCGTGCGGGTCGATGGCCTTACCGACGTCGTGCAGCAGGGCTGCCAGCAGGAATTCCTCGTCGTAGGGCAGGCGTCGACTGGCTAACTGGTAGACCTGCAGGCTATGGTACAGTGCGTCTCCCTCGGGATGGTAGCGCGGGTCTTGTTGGACGTTCTCTAATGGCAGCAGCAGCGATTCGTAGAGTTGAAACGGATCAATACGCTCCGCAACTTCCTCAGCTGCCTGTCGCACGTCCACGTCGGGGTAATCTCGTTTCAATAACATCTCCAGTTCCGCGATGCTCGCGCGGTCGATCCCCTTGCCGGTAATTGAACTCTTGAAGACGTAGTGCGCCTTGCCGCTGGGGTAGACAGTCAATTCGAAGGGATATCGATCTTGAATATGAATATGCGTAAACACGCGCTGCTCGCCTTTCTTGCGAACTTGCTTGCGTTCTACGTCGTGGACCAGACCTTCCAGATCGAGGGCTGCGGTCACCGCGGAGATCGAATCCGAGAACACGTGCAAATCGATGTCTGACCCCTGGCGGATGTGCCCCGTCATGACGCTGCCGATCAAGCGGGGCCGGAAGTTACGGAGTATCTTCATCACGCGGAGGGCTTCCAAACGCATTTCGAGCAGCACGACTTCGCGACGCGGTCCTTCGTGGGTTCGGGCCAGCATCTGGACCTGATCGCGAATCTCGGCGTTGCTGGGCAGGTCCACAGGCTTGACCCAGCCTCGGCAGATGCCGCTTGCCGCCTTCATTTTGGCTCGGTAGTACTCCGACTCTTGACGCCGGTACATTAATTGGGCGGCGGCGAAGGCGATTTGGCGGCGAATTTTGGAAGGCATGGATCGGCGACCCTCGGGCGGGATCGAAATGGGCCACGCGGCGGCCAGCGGGATCAGGTGCCCATGTTGGTGATTCGGCATCGGTGTGCGGGGCTGACCACCGCAGGCTGGCAGCCCGTCAAGCAGCCGCCCGGCACCGCGGAGCAGATCGGTCGCGGCAGGAATCGCCGAGCCTCTCCCCGGGAATCGCCCTCACCGGTTGGCACGCGAGAGACTCGCGCCCTTGCCAGAGTATACACACGGGGCCACACTTAGTGAACCGTTTCCCGCCAACTTCCCCGCGCGTTCCCGATGCCGATCCGTAACTCTGCACATCCCGAGCCATTCGAGCAGCCATGACTTACGCCATCGAACTGCATAACGTCACGAAGACGTTTCGTCATCAGATTGCCGTGGATTGTTTGAGCCTGGCGGTTCCTCAGGGGGCGATCTACGGGTTCATCGGCCCCAACGGCTCGGGAAAAACCACCACGCTACGCATGATCTTGCGCATTTTTCAGCCTGACTCAGGCCAGGTGACGGTGTTGGGATCGCCCCAGGGAAACGTGGCCGACGACCGGGTGGGATACCTGCCCGAAGAGCGTGGCCTTTACAAGCGAATGAAGGTACAGGACTTGTTGGCTTACTATGCCAAGCTGAAAAACGTCCGGGATTACCGCTCACGCATTCGCGAGTGGCTCGACGTACTGGATGCCTCGGAGTGGGCCAACAAGAAGGTCGAGGCTCTTTCCAAGGGGATGTCGCAAAAAGTACAGTTTATCGCAGCCGTCGTGGCGCAGCCGCAGCTGCTGATCCTGGACGAGCCGTTTTCGGGTCTGGATCCCGTCAACATGGAGGCGCTGCGTAACGCCGTGCTGGACCTGAGGTCACAGGGCACGACCATCCTGTTTTCCACGCACGATATGGACATGGCCGAACGCCTGTGCGACACGATCTTCATGATCTTTAACGGCCGCAAGGTGCTGGACGGGACGCTGGACGAAATCCAAGCGGCATATCCGGCCGATCGCGTACGTGTCAGGCTACAGGATCCCAACGCCACACTCCCCAACCATCCGAACATCCAGGAGCTGGAACGAAACGGAAGGTATTTCGATTTCCAAATGGTAGATTGTGCAGCCGCGCACCAAATGCTGCAGTGGCTGGTGGAGCAGACGGAAGTGGAGTATTTTGACGTGCGGCGCCCGTCGCTGCACGATATTTTTGTGCGGATTGCCGGGCCCGAAGGCAAGCTTGCCGCCGAACTGGCGACGATCACCCGATCGGCTTAAACCAGGCGGGTAGGAACATGAATAAGATCCTGACCATCGCGAATCGCGAGTATCGTGCCATCGTGGGCACCAAGGCGTTTTTGTTTTCCATTGCCATCATGCCGATCATGATGTTCGGCGGGCTGATTGCGATGAACGCGCTTAAGAATACCGGCAAGATTGACGAGCGGAAAATCGCCGTGATTGACCGCTCGGGCAAATTTGCCCCGGCTGTTCAGTTTGCCGCGGCTCAGAACAATGCCGCGCTGGCGGCGATCACCGCGCCGCAAGAAACCGACGTCCCACAGCAGAAAACCGACAGCACAGCGGACGACCAGGACGCAGATCAGAATCGATCCAGCGAAGGACCGCCCAGTATTCGCAAAGGATCGAAGTATTTGATCGAGCTGATTGAGCCGCAAACCGTGACGGACGAACTGCGCGTGGAGCTGTCGGATCGAATTCGCAAGCAGGACCTGTATGCGTTTGTGGAGATTCCCGAGGATGTAGTGGACAAAGGGAGTGTAAGCGTCTATTCGGAAGATTCCGGGCTGTCTGGGTTTACCCAGTGGCTGGGAGGCACCATCAATGAGCGCGCCAAAGCGCTGCGGTTTCAAGAGATCGGTTTGGACGCCGACGAAGTCAAACGGGCGACGCGACGCGTCGAGATCAAAGGGCTGGGCTTGCTGCAAAAGTCGGCTACCGGGGAGATCCAGCAAGCGGAAGAAAAAGATGAACTCACCACCATTTTGCTGCCCCTGTTCGCCATGATGCTGATGTTCATGGTCATCTTCATGTCCTCGCAACCGATGCTGGAAAGCGTCCTGGAGGAGAAATCCCAGCGGATTGCGGAGGTACTGCTGGGCAGCGCCAGTCCGTCCCAACTGATGGCCGGTAAACTGCTGGGAAGCGTGGCGGGATCCCTGACGGTTGCCGCGTTGTATTTCGTCGGCGGGTATTTTCTGGCGGACTCCCAGGGCTACGCGGACAAGATCCCGATGAAGATGGTGCCCTGGTTCCTGGTGTTCCAGGTTCTGGGGGTGATGTTCTTCGCCGCGGTCTTTATGGCCGTGGGAGCGTCGGTCTCGCAATTGAAAGAGGCTCAGGCCATGCTGCTCCCAGTTTGGATCCTGTTGATGTGCCCCATGTTTGTCTGGTTTTACATCGTGCAGGAGCCCAACGGACCGCTGGCCGTTTGGTTTTCCTTCTTTCCACCATCCACACCGACAACCATGGTGCTGCGGATGGCGACGGGCACCACCATCCCCGTCTGGCAGCCCGCGCTGGGAGTCTTGTTGATGGTGTTGGCCACGGCGATGTGTGTGTTTGTCGCCGGTCGAATCTTCCGTGTGGGAATTCTCTGGCAAGGAAAGACTCCCAGGATCGGCGAACTGGTTCGATGGGCGATGACGGGCTGAGCTTCCCGTGATGATCTTGGAGAGTACATGGATCTCACATCTCCACGCCCCGATCACGGATGTCCACTCTGCCGGTTTGAATCCATTTGGGTGTTCGACAAAGTCGGTTATGCGATTCGGGAGTGCCGCGCTTGCGGACATCGCTTCGTCTCGTTACCCGCGGAATGCTTTCAGTCCCACATCGCGCAGACGTATGCCGATCACTATTTCCAGGATGACCCTGGCGGTGTGCCCAACTATCTCGCACAGGGGCCGATGTTTCAGCGGCGCGGACGCGCATATGGCAAGATGCTGCGCCGCTTTGTACAACCGGGACGCCTGCTGGACATCGGCGCTGCCGCGGGATTTCTGTTGGCCGGTTTTCTGGAGGAGGGCTGGCAAGGGGAGGGCATTGAGCCGAACGCCACGATGGCGCGGTACGGACATGAGCAATTGGGCCTGACGATCCATGCTTGCAGTCTGGAAGCCTACACGGGCAAGATCGCGTTTGATCTGGTTTCAGCCATCCAGGTAGTGGCCCATTTTGTAGATCCCCTGGCCGCATTCCTGCGCATGCGCGAACTGCTGGCTCCCGGGGGCTTACTGTTGATTGAGACCTGGAACGTGCGAAGTTACTCCGCCCGTTGGCTGGGACGACACTGGCACGAGTACAATCCGCCCAGTGTGCTGCACTATTTTTCTCGCACGGGCCTGCAAGCGCAGTTGGAACAATTGGGGTTCGATTTTGTGGCCGCAGGTCGCCCCTGGCGCTGGATCCGTGGCCATCACATGCGCACGATCCTGCAGCGCATGTTGGTGCCGTTGCCGTGGGGAAATGTCTGGAAACAAGCTTGTCGGCTGATCCCCAACCGGATCGTCCTGCCCTATCCCCCAGAAGACGTGTTTTGGATCCTGTTACGGAAACGCTAAGATGGAGAGGCCGGCAGCTGGTCCCAAAACAGATAGCTCAACCTGACGTCTCGTCAGCGAGCATGGACAAAACCAAGCCATTTAATCGTACGTGGGGCAGGTGGGTAACTGCGGCCCGTCAGCTTGGGTTCGTGATCAAACGCGCCAACCCTTCCTCCATGGTGATGCTGGGTCGGTAGCCAAAATCACGGCCAGCCGCAGAAATGTCGAAATAGTGTGACTTCGCCAATTGCGCCGCCAGGAATCGCGTCATGGGGGGCTCGCTGCGGATCCGCAATGCCCTGTAGATAAACTCACAGGCAGCGCCCATCCGATAGGCACGAGGATAAGAGATGGACCTGGCCACGGATGCTTGCCCGTGCGCTTGCAGCAGTTCGTTGATCCACTGCCAGCAGTTGACAGGTTGCCCTTGACTGATGAAGTAGGCCTGGCCACCGGGCCGCCGCGATGTCGATAGCGCATCGGCTGCTTGCAGATGCGCCTCCGCGGCATTCTGCACGTAGACATGATCGACCAGGTTCGTCCCGTCACCCACCTGCCGCAGCCGGCCCTGTTTTGCCCGTTGCAATAAACGCGGTACGAGGTGCGTGTCGCGTGGTCCCCAAATCAGGTGCGGACGCAAGGCGCAGGTGGCCAGCCCGCGCTTGCCGTGAGAGGCCAGGACGGCCTGTTCCGCCAGGGCCTTCGAGTGGGGATAGTGCGCCAACCAGCGGCTGGCGTAGGGAACAGACTCGTCGATGCCCGTCTGGTCGCGTCCCTCGAACGTCACGCTGGGGCTGCTGGTGTAGATCAGCTTGGCCACGTCCAGTTCCAGGCAGGCTTGCAGCACGTTCCGCGTGCCCAGCGTATTGGTTTCGTAATACTGCGCCCATGGTCCCCAAATACCGGCCATGGCGGCGGTGTGAAAAACGGTGTCGACACTCCGACAGGCATGGCGTACCGCCTGGAGGTTGCGGATGTCTCCGCGCTGCGTCTCAACCCCCATCTGGGCGAGATCCGGATAATAGCCGCGTCCGAGGATTCTGACCTGCGTGCCGCGCTCCAGGAGCTGTTCGACGATGTAACGGCCCAAGAAGCCGCCGCCGCCGGTAACTAACGCCAACATGATTTACTCCTGACCGAAGCGAACGGCTCCGCTGCCCGATCCTGCCCTTGGCATTTGGCGTGAATAACATCGCGTCTCATTGCCATCCCCGGCATCGCCGACGTGCCCAGGGGACGAGCTGTTCGCGAAAGATCTTGGAATTGTGCCGCGTGTCGACCGGCAGTGAGGCCTTGAGCATAATCTGATGCAAGCCAATGCTGGCGGTTACGGCATTCGCCTGAACCAGCTCGTGCAGTTCCTGGCGCAATTGCAGACCGGCCCGTGAAGTCTTGGGCCAGTCGTTCCGCCACGGTTCGCAAATAATAACCGGGGTCTGCCGGGGTGGCTGCCCCAGGCCCACCAGCGCCGATCGATAGATCATGGGATGTTCGTTGAACACCGATTCGACGGGCACGCTGAACAGCGTTCCATGCGGCGTGACCACGCGATGAGCCTTGCGGCCGCAGAACCAGAATCGTTCGAGTTCATCCAGGTATCCCACGTCCCCCATGCGGTGCCAAACCGACTGGCCGTCGTGAATTTTATGGTCGGCGTTTGCCTGATCGGAAGTCAGGTATCGGCGGGTCACCTGGGGACCTCGCACGATGAGTTCGCCGATGCTGCCAGTGGCACATGGGACTACCTCCTCCAGCGACGCAATGGGTCCGTCCGTAATTTCGATGACGGCCCATGCGACGGCCGCGAACCGCCGGCCCACACATGTTCCCCGGCCCTGGGCGGACAGCGGAGCGGTATCGGCCAGCACCTCCTGGGCTGAGATGGATGCCACGGGGAGTGCCTCCGTAGCCCCGTAGGGCGTATGAATCTGGCCATTTTCCGCGATGCAATCCGTCATCCAGCGCAGCGTGCGCGGGGGAACGGGTGCCCCCGCGATCAACACGCGACGCAATCCAGGCAGGCGGATGCCATGGTCATGGCAGTAGCGCCCCACGGCGTTCCAGACGGCAGGCGAAGCGAAGGACTGCGACACATTCAGATCGCGGAAATGCTGCACAAAGCGGCGTGGGTCCACACTAGCCGGTCGCGCGGCATCCATGTCGGGAATGACGGTTGCCGTACCCATCGCCACGTTGAACAAGCCAAAAAGCGGAAATGCAGCCAGGTCGTAGCCACCGGGCTCGATGCCGTACATTTCGCGAATCTGCTCACACTGCGCCACGAAATTGGTATGAGAAAACAGGACTCCCTTGGCTGGTCCCGTGCTGCCAGAAGTAAAAATAATGGCGGCATCGCCGCTGGGTGCCTCCCACGGCTGCCGGGGATGCGCCTCGGCCAGTCCGCGCACGTCGCGCAGCGACGGCGCGGACGAGATCCAGGACTGACCTACCACAACATTCAGCTTCGCCGTCCGCAATTCGCCTCCCAACAGTCGACGCATCGCGTGCACGATGGGGATCGCCACGAATCCGTCGGGGCGAATGGACTTCAGGCACCTCAACACATTCCGTCGACCCATGCCCGGATCGACGAGTACCAGGGTGGCGCCCGTTTTCAGGATTCCAAACGTCAGCGCGATGAACTCGTAGCTGTGCGGGACCGTCAAGACCACGCGTTGGCCGGCGACCATTCCCAGGCTGCGTAATCCGTACGCAAGTTGATTGACGTCCGCCAGTAGTTCGGTAAATGACCAGCGCCGATATTCGTACTGCGACCCGCGGCGACGCGGAACCAGCACGGCATCGGCCTGCGGACGACCGGCTGCCATGGCTTCCGCCATATCCACGATGTTTGCGAATTGCGGTTCCGTGGCCAGCATTTCAGTCTTTCACCTGGACGGACCTGGTTTTGGTCGTGCCATCGAGAGTTACCAGCCCGACTTGCACGTCTTGAAGTGTTGCATTCTTAGTTCAAGTTTTACACTTTTTTGCGCGAGCAGGTCTGGTTCTTGTCGGAAAGGAAAGTAGAACAATTGTCCTCAATTGTTTCATTCTCCGCGTTCGCCATGGCCTGCAAACAATTGGGGACAATTGTTCTACATTGTGTCGACGGTGACGTCGAAAATGCAAAACACGAACTTAGTAGCATCTGGCTGAAACCGTGAGTGCTTGTATTTTGAGTGGTTGTTCCGCGAGCGCAACTTCAAGACCTGAGCTCCACGCTCGTTTCCGGTCGCAGATTCGTACCGTCCATCTAACACGTTGCGCCGTATCCCTTGCGTCTTAGCGTCTCACCCATGATTTCGTCCAATTCCCGTCGATCGGGTTGGGCCAGTTCATGGGAAACCTTGAAGTTCTGGGATTGGATTGCATCACACAGCCGGCGGTCGAAACCCGCTTGATCGATGCCCAGGAACTTTGCGGTGTGTTGCAGTACGGGCTCCGGATTTGCACACAATTCCTCATACTTGAGTTCAATAAATCGCGTCTGCATCCAGGGATAGCTGCGATACCGACTGATCGATGGCGTCCACAATGTCGCGCCAAGCCGCGGCGCAAAGCGCAGCAACTGCGGCTCGGTGACGTTCCAGCCCACCCGTTCGTAGGTTTCAGGATAGCTGCGAATATGGGCGCCTTGCCGTTTGGTCCACGACAGCGCCGTGG
Source organism: uncultured Planctomycetales bacterium (assembly GCA_963695565.1). GTDB lineage: Bacteria > Planctomycetota > Planctomycetia > Pirellulales > Pirellulaceae > CAVOGW01. Next base: position 24,486 of record CAVOGW010000015.1, on the reverse strand, counting down.
CGCGGCCGTCCCGCACGATGTGGATGAAGACCGCGTCGGGAAACAGCTTCATCACGTGGTCCAGCATCAGCCCGATCATCGTACATTTTTGCACGAAGGTGGCACGTCGCGACAGGGACCTGCACAGCGCGAAAGACCTCTGGATCCGTCGATCTTGCTGCTCGGTGCGATGCGCCAGCGAAAAATCGGTGAAGGCTCGAGCGTCGGCCCAAATCGGAGGCAACGCATGTCGCTCGCAGGCGACGTGCCAGGGAAATGATTGTGGATGCCAGAGGTCGATCGCTTCGCTGGGGTACGCCATGATCTTTGGGTGTGATCCCAGCAGCTGATCGAACAGGGAAGACCCGCTGCGCGGACATCCCACGACAAAACAGGGTGCCACAAGCTTTGCGACCCACCGATCGGGAATGACGTCCGCCAGATGCTGGACTGCATTTCGCATGATCCAGCGTGACGCGGAAGGAACCCTGAGTTGTCCAGTTGCCTTTTGCACGGAGATGGCACCAAGTCCGATTGCTCGTCACCTGTCCAGAGGGTGTGTGTATGGCGATGCGCCCGTCGTTTCGGGTGGCTCGTCCGGCTGCCGTTCGGTTTCCCGAGCTGCGGCAGACCGCTGAAGGTAGTCGCAAATACGATCCGCAATATTCATTGTGCAAACTGACTGTAGCGCCTGCCAGCCCGGGCAGGCGTTTACCTCCAGAACATACAGCTGGCCCTGCATGTCCGCCAGCACATCCACTGCTGCGATTTCGGCGTTGACGGCCCGCGCGCTGCGGATCGCAATTTCGCGAAGTTCGTGGGTCACCTCGCATGGTTGCACCTTGGCCCCCAGCCGGACATTTAGCCGCCAATCGTCCGCATTATGGCGCTGCATGCCGATCACGTCGTTACCGATCACAAACAAACGGTAATCGTATCCGGGGTGCCGAATAAATTCCTGCAAGTAAAACACGCCGCATGTCTCGAAGCACTGCTGCAGTTCGCGTTGCGTCTGTTCGGCATGGGTTAACCGCGCGATGCCACGGCCTTGACTGCCAAACAGGGGCTTGATCACGACGTCGCCTCCGAGCTGCCGGCAGGCACGACGCGCGTCGTCCAATTGCTGGCAGGTAATCGTGCGTGGCACAAGCAGCCCGGCCCGTTGCAGCCGCGAAAGGCCCAAATACTTGTCGATGGCGATTTCCAGAGTGCGCGGATGGTTGACAATCTGTTGGCCATCCTGTGCAGCATTCAACAGCACGTCCATGCGGAATATGATTTGTTCCAGCGTGCCACGCGGCATGCAGCGGACGACCAGCACATCGCCGAAGCCATGTACACGGTCGTCGGGGCGGTGGTTGCGGCGACGGTCGATCTCGGCCCGCAGACTGCTGAAAGAAATCAGCGAGATCTCATGCCCCTGCCGACTTGCGGCGCGGGACAACTGCTGCACGTGCCATGAATTCTGGCTTCCGAGGATCACAATTCGCATGGTGGGATTCGTGGATGGGTGTGAAACTGCCGCCGAACAAGTCGCCGCATCAGCCCCGTGCTGTCCCCCGTACGATGCGGATAGCCATCGCGGCGTCACCAACCGCTACGGTCTGACATCCGTCCATTCAGGCACTCAAGAACGAGCTGTCGACGATGCTTTTGTCAATCTGGCCGGCCGAAAAAGTGCGACCGGACTGCATGCTGATCATCGAAATCGCGGCAGGGCTGAACAACAATTTGTCCATTTGGTAAAAATCGTGATGGCAAGACTCAAACAACTCCGCAAAGGGTCGACCGTAGTCGGGAGAAGAACAGCTGGGGACCTGAGTAATGATCTCGGCCAACAGACCATCCTCGCAATCGCACCACAGCACCACTGAAGCTCCGTAGAGCATCGCGTCGTTGGCACGTCCCATCGCCCGCAATGGGGGACCTCCGCTCGGTGGAAGGGGGGCCGACCCCAACCCACTGACAATGCACGCCACGTCGAATTTTAGCTCATGCAGTTTGTGCATGGCTGTCTCAATCGAGCGTGCGACAATCTGGACGATTCCGGCCAGGCTGTTGGTCGGAGCGACCAGTAGGCTGAGTTGTCTGGGCGAAACGCCACACTGATCCGCCAGGTGCAGGCCGACCGCCGCCGGCGGAAGTTGGCAGGCTTCCAAGACCCCAACCGCCTTCCCGGTGTTGTTCAGGCAGGGAAACGACTGATAGAGCGCTTCGACCTGCGCCGCGCTCCGCATAGGTCCCGAGCCCATGCCGAAGAAGTCTTCCTGCTCGATCCGCCACCCGGCGTATTGTGATAACAAACACGCGGCCAATGGCTGGTCGGTTTGTACCGAAAGTTGGGCAAACGGGAACCACTTTGCGGAGGCTGCGAGCGTCACCCTTCCCAACCCCGCCATGCAGATCTCGGCCAGAACCTGACCGGCCTCCAGGGATCCTGGCACCTGAACGCCGCAGTCGACGACGGGCGGCGAAACGCCGTCGTCGTGCAAGGCAACTCGGAGTTCTGCTTGCCGTTCGACCAACGTGTCGCACAGCCTGGCCGCCCGAGAATTAAGAAACATCGCCGACGTCGAGCGAGATTGGGATGGAATATCGTGAGTCACGGACGGCTTTAATCCCCAAAAACGAAGAAGCTCTCGTATCATAGCTGGAATTCACGCGCGCCGCAGGGGGCTTTGACGGGAAGCACTGTAAAGGTAACAATCGAGTTTGAGCGGCTGTCCAGAAGTGGCCCTCGCAAGGGGGAGCCGTGAACCGGGTCAGGCCTTAACCGGAGCAGCCCTAAACGGGGTACTCCTGTGCGAGGGTCTCTTTTGGACAGCAAAATCTCCGGCGATGCCATTACCCGGCCCGTCCTCTGACGCATCGCGAGCGTACGATTACAATCGACCAGGCGTGCGACGGGGACTCTGCTGGAATGACACCGTGTGGTGTCCGTGCGAGCCGGTATCAGGTTGGCTGACGGCAAAGCCGCGACAGACGAACGGAATTGCCTGCCCCACACCACTTCAAATTGCGGTATTCAATAACATGGCCGATTCTGAATGGAATCAAACTGACTCCTCGACGGATGCGCACGACGCTGGCGGTTACGTGGTCGTTGCCCGCCGGTACCGCCCCCAGGCATTCGGAGAATTGATCGGTCAGAACCAGGTGACGCAGGCGCTGCAAAACGCCATCCTGACCAACCGTGTGGGGCATGCCTATTTGTTTACGGGAGCCCGGGGGGTTGGCAAAACTTCGGCCGCACGGATTTTGGCCAAGACGCTGAACTGCACACAGGGGACTCCGACCGTTCCCTGCCAGGATTGCGATATCTGCCAGTCGATTGCCGCGGGCAGCGACATGGACGTGATCGAGATCGACGGTGCCAGTAACCGAGGCATCGACGAAATTCGCCAACTCCGGTCGAGTGTGGGAGTGCGTCCTAGTCGCGCGCGGTTCAAGGTCTACATCATCGACGAAGTGCACATGTTGACGAAAGAGGCGTTTAACGCGCTGCTGAAGACGTTAGAGGAGCCTCCGGAACACGTGAAATTTGTGTTTTGCACCACCGACCCGGAACGAATTCCGATCACCGTTTTGTCTCGCTGCCAGCGATTCGATTTCGCGCCGATTGGGACCGAAGCGATCGCGGACCGTCTGGAAGAAATTGTCGCCGCCGAGGGGGCGAGCGCGGACCGCGAGGCGCTGGAACTTCTGGCTCGCAAAGCCGCTGGCTCGATGCGCGATAGCCAATCGTTGTTAGAGCAACTGTTGTCGTTTGCCGGAGATGAGATCACGGTAGACGTGATTCACTCCATGCTGGGCACCGCCAGCCTGCAGGCTGTCGCAGACATGGTCGCAGCGCTAGCTCAACGCGACGCCGCCACGGCCCTGAACTTATTGGACCAGGCAATATGCAGCGGCATCGACGTGGGACAATTCGCGGAACAGATCCTGGGTTACCTGCGCGACGTGCTGGCCATGGGCGTCGGCGGCGATGGACGCCTGTTGCAGGTGGTACCGGCCAGCGATAAAGATCAGCTGTGCCAGATTGCCATGGCGTGGGGTGTGCCCAACGTGATGAATGTCATGCAACTGCTCGATCAAGCGATCGTGCGGATGCGGCAGGTTCTGCATCGCCGTACCCTGGTCGAACTAGCCTTGGTCCGCATCTGCCAGCTTGAGAATCTGACACGTCTGAGCGAATTGGCGGTGGCGCTCAGCCAGCCAGGGGCACAAGTCGCCGCCACGTCTCCGCGCAAAAAAAAACGGGCGACGCCCCGGCCCCACGTAGCCTGACGCCTGCTCCGCCGCGCGACCCGACCTCCGCGATGCGCGGAGCGACGGTGGGCCATGTGCCCTCCCTGGCCGCTCCGTGGCCAGCGTCGGCCCAAGCCAGTCAGGCGGAGGCCGTCTCCAGTGCCACGCAGGTCAGGTCTCCGCTGAACGCCGAGACGGGAGAGTCGCTGTGGATGAGTGCACTGCAACGAATGGGACAATTAGACGTGGACCTTGGAAAACAATTCGTCGAAATTAACGTACGAGGCAGAAAACTAACGGTGCGCTTCGATGCACCTCTTAGCGTAAAGCGGTTTCAGGATGAGACGCGCGCGCAGGCCCTGCGCGGAATCCTTCGCGAACTCACCGGAACCGACGTGGAGCTGTGTTGTGTGCTCGAGGAGGCCGAGCAGGCCGCTCAGCCCGTCAGCCGGCAACAAGCCAAATGGGAGCTGCACCGCGATAGCGTCCAACATCCGCTGGTTCAAGCTGCGATCCAGCTGTTTGATGGAGATGTCACCAAAGTCCAGGCCCCGCCCACCGAGTGAGTCACCGATTATCCTTCTTAGTTGAGGAGTCCGGCGTGTTTAAGAACCTGATGGGAATTTCCAACCTGCTTAAGAATGCTGGTCAGATTGGCGAGCAATTTAACGGCCTGAAGGATCGACTCCGACAAGAACATGTCACGGGTTCCGCCGGCGGAGGCATGGCGCAGGCCGAATTCAACGGGCTGGGCGAAGTGCTGAGGATCACGCTGGACGCGGCGCTGTTGGCTGAGCAAGATCGAGAAATGATCGAGACCTTGGTGCAGGCGGCTGTCAACGAAGGATTGAAGAAAGCTCGGGAAAAACACGCCGAAGCGCTGAAGGCGATGATGGGGGGCCTCGACCTCCCGCTGTCCGGTCTGGACCAGATTTTCGACGGGCTGTCAGCCGCCGAATAGGTGAATCCCTTGGGTCTCAGTGGCGTAACACGTTAGTTCGAGTTTTGCATTTTCGTCGTCGCAGTCGACACCATGTAGAACAATTGTCCCCAATTGTTTCCGGGCCATTGCGCACGCGGTGCATGTTGCGGACAACGGTTCTACGTTCCAGCGAAAGGATGGCCCGGCCGCGAAACAGCGCGGCATCACCAATCATCGAGCTTGGGCAGGGATGAGTCCGGGATCTGCTGCGTCTACCGTCGCACGTGGAACAACGTCGCTGGAAGATCCTTCGGTCGCTGACGCGTGCTTCGCACGTTGTCAGCTCCCTCAGGATGAGACTTGGCGGCGAATGGTTGGTACGATGAGGCCCGTCGAGAGCTCAGCGATCAACGAGGATGCGTCACGCTAGGCGCTGATCAGTTGCGCACGTCAGATCCGCATCACCTGCCGCATCTCGTCGATGGAAGCGAGGTCGTGCAGCTTTCCCCGGCCACTACCGGGGCAGACCTCACAGGTCTCGCGCCACGCCTGCTCGTTTTTCAGGTTCGATGACCAGAACGGCCAGGTGCGACACTGGCGGGGTCGCGCGTTGTAAACCGTACAAATTCGAGCTTCGGAGTCGAAGAAGACGCAGTCGCCGTTTGGAAATTCGACAAGACTCTTGCGCACGCCAACCCTGCGCACATATTTTTTCTCGAACGCGCCGACGTCAGGTTCGCCCACGATCGACGCCAGCGCTTCAATTTCTGCTTGATTGACCCAAACATAACCCGGAGCACCAGTGCAGCAGTTTCCACACTGGGTGCAAGTGAATCGTAATCCTTCTTCGTACCAGGGCTTCATGAGGTCCATGCGACGAATCTGGAGCGGCGTTGCTGCTCAGCCGCGACGACGGGTGATACCGGCCAGGCCCAAAATGCTCAGCAGCAACCAGCTCGTGGGTTCTGGAACAACTTGCGTGTGTACCTGGCAGGTGTAGGCGAGCGAAACATTGGTGCCGGGAAACGTGTAAGTACCGTCCCAGTTTTGCGTGATGCGTTCCACACCGCCGTCTGAGCTGATCATGCCCGTCGATTGGCTGGGCAGGTCCACAAAGCCACCCACAAGTCCGTAGGCGCTCAAGTCGCCGGTGTAGTGGATGCGATACGTTTCTGAAGTCGAAAACGCACCCGTCGCCGCGTCGTAGGAACCGACGCCAGCGGTCGCCTGCAGCACTTCTACGGTCAGCGCACCGGTCGGAATCGGGGAACCACCGGTTGGATTGGGCAGGTCGATCGATTCGATTTGCTGTGCGTAGGAAAGGAACTGGGCCGAACCGACGGCTGAGCCTTCAGGATCGACTTGCAACGTGAACTCAGTGTCCGAAATCGCTGCGGATTGCAGGAATCCACCGCCAAAATCAAAGGTAAAACTACTTTCAAATCCGGTGGATTGATCCAAGGTGGCCACAAAGGTCTGTGGAGCGGCATGGGCGACGCCGCCGACTGCCGCCAGCAAGGTCACGGCCATCAAAGTTCGCGAAGTCAACAACATTCCTGTTTCTCCTCTATTCAAAGTGACGCGACGACCGTTTGCCCTAGCGAGTCAAACGGTAGCACGGGGACGAATCGTCGATAGGGTGGGGAGCCGCGGCTGGTTACGCCGCGACATACTAGTTTTCAACTTGCGTGCGGTCGCGGTACGAAACTTGCGGGACCTGACCGCACATAACTCGAACGGTTGCAAATAGCATAGGCGACCCAACTGGCCTTGAAAAGGCCGGATATCAACGCCGAGTTACCGGATTATGGCTCTCACGCGCTGCGAAACAGGAAGGGCGCCACCCAAATTGGGCTCGTGGAACCTGTTTCGTCCCGGACCGGGCGGAAGGACTTGGCCGGCGAAATCTCAGCCGTCGCGCGTCAGCCGTTCTATGGCTTCGATCAGGGCACTCACCTGCTCTGCCGTGTTAAACGGCCCCAAGCTCGCCCGAACGGTGCCTCCCGTGGCCGCCGTTCCCAAGGCGCGGTGCATTCTGGGAGCGCAATGCAGTCCGGCCCGCAGCTGCAGTTGCGCGACGTTTTCCAGAACCATCGTGACATCGTGAGGTTCCATCCCCAACACATTGAAGCTCAACACGTCCACGCAGGCTTGACGCGGATCGGGACCGTAAACCACAACCTGGGGCAGGGAACTCAGTCCGTCGGCCAGCTGCTGTCTCAGCCGGCGTTTCATCGGCCAAAACCGTTCACTCTGTGCCAATACATACTGAATTCCGGCCGAGAGTCCGGCGATGCCGTGCATGTTAAGATTGCCGGACTCGTACTTCACCTGACCCTCGACGGGTTGTAGTTCGGATTCGCTTTGGGAGCCCGTTCCTCCCTGTCGCCACGATTCCAACTGTGATTCCAACCCAGCCCGCACGATGACGACGCCGGTTCCCAGGGGGCCGAGGAGGCCTTTGTGCCCCGAGCACGCCAGCAGATCCACCTGCCAGTCATGAAATCGGATCGGGCAACATCCGGCTGTCTGGGCAGCATCGATCAACATCAACGCCCCCGCCTCGTGCGCCAACCGCGTCAACGCATCGACGGGTTGAATTGCGCCGGTGACGTTGGACGCGTGTGACACCACAACCAGTCGTGTGGCTGGTTTAAGACGCCGCCGCAGCTGATCCGGATCGACAACTCCTTCCGGGCCGCAGGGGACCAGGTCGAAATCAATTCCCCGGAATTGTTTTAACCAGTGCAGCGGTCGCAGGACAGAGTTGTGTTCCACGTCCGTGGCCACGGCGTGGTCACCCGGCCTCAAGATGCCATGCAGGCACAGGTTGAGGGCATCTGTCCCGTTAAAACAAAACACGACAAGATCCGACGACGTTGCGCGGAGCAATTTCCGGAGTCCTTGACGAGTTTGATCCACAATCCGCGCCGCCTCTTGCGCATGCCAGTGCGTGGCCCGCGCCGCCGGGGCACCGATGCGACGGCCGAAATCGTCCATGGCCTCGTACACCGCCGCGGGTTTTGGCCACGTCGTGGCGGCGTTATCAAGGTAGATGCGTTCGCTGCTGGAACCGGGAGGCAACATGATCAAATGAAGTCTAACCGCCGATCTGATACATGGCCCGCTGCGGCTGGATGAACTGCTCGTCGTCAATGCCGTGTCCGGGATTCTTGGCAGCCACGCAGTCCCGGACGCACGCCTGAAGCTCCGCCACGCTAACGCCCTGCCGCAGCAGATCGCGGACGTCCCATTCGACCGTGGAAAAAAGGCAATTGCGCAATTTCCCTTCCGCTGTCAATCGCAATCGATTGCAATCTCCGCAGAAGGGCTGCGAGATCGGGTTGATGAAGCCCACGGTGGCGTTGAGCGTCGGGGACCAGTAATCGACGGCGGGTTGGCTGAGATTGCTGCGATCGGCAGCCTGCAGCGGTCCAAACGACTGTTCAATCAGATTGCGGATGTCCGCGCCGGAAAGGAGTCCCTGGCGCTGCCACGCGTGGTCCGCATCCAACGGCATAAACTCGATGAATCGCAGCACCAATCCTTTCCGGCTGGCAAATTCGACCAGCTTTGGCACCTGCGCTTCGGTAATCCCGCGAATGGCGACTGTGTTGATACGAATTTCGGCGAACCCCGCCTGAATGGCTGCGTCGATTCCGGCCAGCACCTGGTCCAATCCGTCGCGCCGTGAAATCTGGCGAAAGGCATGTTGATCCAATGCATCCAGACTAATATTGATGCGCTGTAGTCCCGCATCTTTGAGGGCCACGGCATGTTTCACCAACAGCATCCCGTTGGTGGTCAGGGCCAGGTCGCGAAGCTCGGGCAGGCCAGCCAGCATTTTCACGAGGATGTTCAATTCGGCGCGTAACAGCGGTTCGCCCCCCGTCAATCGCAGCGTATCGATGCCCAACGGGATCATGGCTGCCACGAATGCAGCAATCTCTTCAAAGGTCAGCAACGCGGAATTTGGCTGAAAGACTACGTTTTCGGCCGGCATGCAATAGAAACAACGAATATTGCAGCGATCTGTGACGCTGATCCGCAGGCTGTTATGTGTTCGCCCGAATCGATCGACCAGGGGCTGGGCTTCGACGTTTGTCACGGTTGGCTCCGCGTTTCCGGGCCTGTCGTTTCGCCACCGCCGGGGTGTATCCATTGCGGCGGACCATCGGCTCCATGCTCGCATTTCCAAATTGGCACTCGTTGCTTGATGCTGTCCATGATCCAGGCTGCGGCGGCGAAGGCTGCGGCGCGGTGTCCCGTGGTCACGCGGACCGTCACACACGTTTCGCCGATGGCAATTCGCCCCAACCGGTGGATGATCTCGCACTCCAGAATGGCCCACGTTTCACAGGCTTCGCGTTCGATTTCGGTCAACACCCGCGTGGCCATTTCGGCATACGCATCATACTCTAATTCATGGGTGATGCGTCCGTCGGTGATTTCACGCGCGGTACCGAGAAACAGGACGGTGGCGCCCGAGCGCGGGTGTGACTGTGCCGGCAGGCAGGGCGCGTTGTCAATTTTCTCGTAGGTCAGCCGTACCATAGGAAGCCTCTCGCCGCGTTTAGCCTCCGCTGACGGGTGGGATGCAGGCCACCGCGGCGTCAGGGGCAATGGTCTGATCGTCATCCACGTAGCACTCATTGATGGCGAATCTGACACGCGCCAACCACGGTGCCAGTCGGGTACAGCGTCGCGCGAACTCAGCCCGTAGGTCGGCCACGGTTGCCGGATGCGGCAATTCCAACACGACGACATCAGCGCCGAATTCATGACGCATCGCCGCAAATAGCCGAATTTGAATCATCATGTGACGGTCAATGCTCCGCTGCTGGCCCTCAGCAATCTGGCAACCTCCGGATGAAGTCCGTAGGCCAGTGCCAGGAACTTGAGCGGGTGAATCGTTGGCTTGGTGGTACCTTGCTCCATTTGTATCTTACAGGCACTACATTCCGTGGCACCCACGGGAATGGAGGGGCTGCGGATGGCTTTGATCAGTTGCCATCCCGCGCGCAGGCTGTTTCGGTAATTCTCCCGATGCAGTCCATAGGTGCCTGCCATGCCCGAACATCCGTAGTCTAGTCGGCGGACGTTCAAACCGGGAATTAATTTTAACAGGTTTTCGGCGGGAGTTCCCTGGCCCATGGCCCGCACGTGACAGGGGAGATGATAGCCCACCACCATTTGCAGCGGCTTCAGGTCCAATTCCAATTGTCCTTGCTGGTGCAGTCGCCACAAATAGGCGCAGGCCTCGAGGGTATTTTCCGCCACCAGGCGTGTGTCCTCATCGTCCCACAGGTTGGGATATTCCTGGGTCAGACACAGCGCCGCGGAGGGCTCCGTGGTCACGATCTGGTATCCTTGGCGGACGGCCTGGGCCAGCACGATCACATTGCGGCGCGCCAGTCGGCGGGCCTTGGCGATCGCTCCCAGCGTTACTAATGACATTCCTGATGGCACTTGCTGGGGATGTACGTAAATGGAAATGCCGTTGTGCTGAAAGACGGACACCATACACTCAGCCAACTGTACGTCAAACCAGTTTGCGTACAAATCCGTAAAGTAGACGATTTTTGCGCCGCCGGTCCGACTGGGGCGTGTGAGTCGCCTCTTGGTCGCCAGCTGCATAAAACTACGCGGAGCCAGTAAGGGCAGCTTCCGTCCCTGAGCTATCCCCGTGGTTTTTTCCAACAGCCAGCGCATGCGGCGATTGCGAATAAAGAAATTGGACAGCCGTCGCGCGCGAATTGCCCAGGCGGCGAGAAGGTCCAAACGCGTGATCAACCAATCAGTAAAGCTCAGTCCGTTGGAAGCCACGTACTGCGCCTTGGCCTCGACCATCAGCTTGGGAATGTCGACGTGAGCCGCGCATTCCTCGCGACATTGGTAGCAATGCACACACAAATCGGCGACTGCCTTGAGTTCATCCGTGACCAGAGCCTGGGGTGACAACTGGCCAGTCAACAGACCTCGCATCAGATTGGCTTTGGCGCGCGGGCTCGCTTCCTCCGATGGGGCAAAGCGAAAAATCGGGCACATCCGCACGGCCTGCTCCTGGCTGCGACAATCGCCACATCCATTGCAGGATCGCACGACTTGATGGATGTCCTTCACGTTCCAGTTCAGCAGCAGCGGAATGGGCTCGGATTGGCCGGGCTGCCCGTTGGAGGCGGCCAATTCGGGCTCTGCCTCGGGCGAATCCTGTAGCGAAAGCGGGTGCAGTTTTTCCACCTGTCGCAAGTTTTGCGTCGGCCGATGCAGGTTGTGGTCAGCAATCTTGTGGGGATTCAAGGTGCTGGACGGATCGAAAATGGTCTTCAGCTCCGCAAACACGGCGTATAACGAAGGCTGCAACTGCCGAAGATACCAACTGCGTGACAGCCCGTCCCCATTCTGAGCCGAAATCGTGCCGCCGACTTGGAACACCTGTTCGTAAAGCTCTCCAGCCACTCGATGCAGGCGATTCATATCGTCGGCGTCAGCCAGGTTCAGGAAGGGCCTGAGTTGCAACTGGCCATGTCCCGCATGCGCAAAGAACGACGCCGTAATCTGGTTCTGTTTGAGGATGTTCTGCGCGGTCACGATAAATGCCGGCAGCGACTCGGGGGGCACGGCAATATCTTCGATAAAAGGCAACGCTCGTTCGCTCCCCGTCAAGGGATACAGCGAGGGAATGACACGACGAACCAGTTGCCAATAGATTTCGTAATCCGCACGATCGATGGCCGAACGGCTATCGAAGGCCAGCCGTTTCTTCTCCAGAACTAAATGGGCGATCGACTCCAACCGCTCTCCCAGCCGACTGGCATCCGACTCCTCGCATTCTACCAGCAACATCGCTTCGGCCGCTTTGGGAAGCAGGACGTCGTATTCCACCGCGGATTGGCGAGCCAGACTCAACAAGCGACGATCCATGAGATCGCAGACGGTGACTCCCAGCTTGCGCAATTCGAGCGCGGTGCGAGCCGCCTTGTCGATGCGATCAAAAAACAGCAGGATCACTCCCACTTGAGCCGGCATGGGATGCGTTTCGAGGGTGGCTTCCGTGATCAACCCCAGCGTGCCTTCCGAGCCGATCAGGACAGACGCCAGGTCCACGTGCTCGTCGCGCAGCGCTTGGTGCAGCGCGTAACCACTGCTCTGTACGACAGCCTGCGTGGCATGCTGTTTAATAACGTCCTGATGGCGGCGAATCAAATCGGCAACCGCACGTGCCAGCTGTGACACGCGTGACTCTCCTTCGGCTTCCGGCACCATCGGATGCCGCCGCGTCAAAGTAACCTCTGTGCCGTCATGCAGGACCACGTTCAGCGAATGAACATGGTCGCGCGGCGAACCATACTTCATCCAGCGGCTACCTTTGGCGTCGCGGGCAATCACGCTGCCCATCGTGGTGACTTCGCGCGTCGACGGATCCACGCCATAGTGCCGGCGCAAGGGACGCAAATTGCGATTCAGCTGGGCCAGGATGACGCCCGCCTGGACGGTGACCCGATCAGCTTGCATGTCGGTCACGCGATTCATAAAACGGGAGAAGTCCAGTACCAGGCCGTTTCCCAGACAGCCACCGGCCAGCCCGCTGCCACTGCCGCGGGCGTGAATCGAATGGCCGTGCTCCTGCGCGTAGCGCACGACCGTCATCACGTCTTCCGCGCTGCGCGGTCTCACGACTCCCAGCGGGGCGATCTCGTAGATGCTCCCATCCGTGGAGTACATCGAAAGGAAGATGTCGTCACAACGGACTTCGCCAGCTACCTGGCCACGCAAATCATCTTGGATTCGCTGTCTGATTGGGTCAATCGCCACGTATGCGCAACCCCCCTTCGGCTGCTGTCCTGGATCTGGATCTCCGCGTCAGCGGACTCCCCCGAGGGGAGATTAGCGTGGTTCTCCAATTTGACCCGAGCCCCCGTTCGCGGCGCCGCCCGAAACCGACGCCAGCTGAAGACGGCCGAGCACGCACCTGGCTGCTGGGAAACGGATGCGATCGGAGCCAGGCGGAATCCCCCGACGAGCCCATCCTTGAATCTTAACAGACAACCAGAGTTGGGTGTATTGCGGGCCCGCGTTACAGCCCACGGCAGACTGGCGGTACCGCACCCGTTTTACGACCCGTCCACTCTACAAGCACGACACGCACGCACGTGAGCTTGTATTTTCACGTTGTTTTCGCCTTAGCGCAACTTTAAAACTTGCGCGTCGTGCTTGTACCGTGCGGTTTTGAGCCCAACAGCGGCGCTATTCAAGCTCCGGCGGAAGTCGGCTCAAGCCCCAACGGCGAAGCGATTTGGCTCATCGCATCCACCACGAATTGAATGTGTTCGTCCAGGTCCAGCCCCAAGTCTGCTGCCCCACGCAGCAAATCGTCGCGGGAAACGGCCGCGGCAAACGCCTTGCTCTTCATCTTCTTCCGCACGCTGCTGGCCTTCAAACCCTGCAGCCGTTCCGGACGTACCATCGCGCAGGCGATGATGAATCCCGTCAGCTCGTCGCAAGCAAACAGCGTTTTGTCCAGACGCGAGACGCGCGGACATTCCTGGATGTAGTCAGCGTGCGACTTAATCGCGTAAATGACGTCCTCGGGATAACCTCGCTCAGCAAGAATCGCCGCCCCCTGCAGTGGGTGGTCGGGCGGCTGCGGCCAGCGCTCATAGTCGAAATCGTGCAACAAACCCACGACGCCCCACTTCTCGATGTCCTCGCCAAATTTCTGCGCATAGGCCCGCATGGCGGCCTCCACCGCCAACATGTGACGGCGCAGGCTCTCGCTGGCCGTGTACTCACACATCAGGGCATACGACGCTTCACGGTTCAGCATCTGTTTCCTCAAACTTAACAAGGGTGACGGATCTTATTGAGACAACGATTGGAAACCTGACTTTTTCGCATTGTACACGGCAGGTTGATTTGACAACGGGCATCTACATCGTAACCTTTTTCCAGTTGCGACGAATCTGCCACGTGTAAGGCCGAGACCGGAACGACCGTTGTTCGTGGACGCATCCATCCGCAATCATCCCCATCACACCATTGGTCAGGTGCGAAAGGCAAGCCGCATGCCACAATCCATGAAAATGTTGATCGTCGCCATGATGGTATTCTTGGCCCCGATCGGCTTCGTGGTGGTCACCCGCTGGGAGGCTCTGGCACAGATCGTGAACGTCGATCCACAGACGGCCGAAGGGACGCTGATCTATTTTACGTCCTACGGATGAGGCGCGTGCCGGACGGCGCAGGCAGCGGTCGCTGGCCTCAAAAACGAAGGGTTTCGGGTGAGCACCGTGGACGTCAACGCGCAGCCCTCCATGGCCTGGGAATACCGTATCCGCTCGGTCCCCACCTTCGTGTACGTTGTCAACGGCAAAGAAGTGCGTCGGCGCAGCGGTGCGCTGCCTTCCGCGACGCTGCGACAAATGTATCGCAAGCCACTTTTTTGAGATTGAGCAGTGGCACGTCTTGTGGGCCGCACGCTGGCAACCTAAGCCATACGCAATCAGTCTCGCAAGCTGAATCCATACTCGGGATTGCCTGGATCAAAGTCCTCATCGGTGAGGCCCACGTTGAGTTTCAGGTAGCGGTATGTGTACTCTTCCTCCAAAACGGGATCGTCACCTGGCGTGGCGGGCCAGGAATAGGAGGCAAAACGGACTGGCACCTGCAGTTGGTCGTCGACAAACACCTGAGCCAAATGATAGCGAAAATAAGCGCGTGGTACGGGATGGGTGACGGTGTAGGCCGTGCAGGAACGTCCGTCGACACGAGCACCACGCAGAACTCTCACCTGGCACTCGTCGTAGGCCAGGTCGGCCTTGGCCACGTTGATCAGTCGGGTCAGCAGATTATCCATGCCGAAGTCGGTAAGGGCATATCGGTTGTCCCGCATGGCCACACCGCCTTCCGGGTCAATTTGCAGGGTCAGCTTGGTGTGCCGCCGGCCTCCGCGCGTGACCAGCATGTCTCCACGATATCGACCCTTCACGAACAGCACTTCACGATTGGCAATTCTTTTGGGAGCCAAGACGCGGGCATAGATACTGAACGGGATCCGCTGCCCATCCTCCAACTCGTGCGGCGCGCGGAACTTGACGAACATGTGCTCAGGCTCGAGCAACTCGCCCCCAATTCGTTCGCGCTTGACCAGATAACAGGTGTAGTCGCTGATCTCCTGTCGAATCTGCTGTTGATACCGCAACGCAGTATCAATCACCGATTCCAACGGGTGCCGCAGGTCCAGCGGTCGCGCATCACGCGCGCTGGTGGACACTTTCAGGGACGAGTGCCGTGCGGCCGATGTCCCTGTTTCCTCTTGCGCTGGACAACAGCGTGCCGAGGCCATCACCGCCATCGCCGTACCCAGCCACAAAGCGTGGATACCAACTTGTCCACAGAAAAGCATTGACAGGTCTCGCCGAAAGGCCGTTGGTTTGTGTTGCTGTCCCGAATCCCGGAATCCACGTTAATTAACACCGGCATCCTGCCCGCGGTCCGAGACCCATTGGTTGCCACGCATGTTAGTTGCCGCGGCGAGCGAATCTCCCCAAACTCATCCGTGCTGCTGTCCCCAACCAGCCCTTTCGGACGGATGCGAACCGATCCAGACCCGGCAGCTTTTGCATCCTAGGGTACGTAGCTGCCACGGAATAGGTTTTCCTGACCACAATGGGAATTATAGCTGAGATTTGCTTGTTTTCGATCGAAGTTTAGGTCCCAAACCGGCATTGTTGCCGCTTGCTCAGCCATACAAGCAGCCCTTCACCTGCAGTCGGCCCTGGCCAAAGTGCCCAATCGTCAAGGTCGATTCGGCAATGTCGCTGAGCGCACTTCGGGATTGGACGGCCTCGTACGCCAGAACCCACTCGCGACGGGCGAGGACGGGTCGGACATCCCGGAAATTGAGCTGGGATTCGCCGGAACGGTTGGCACTATCGAGCACGCCCACGTTGGCGTTGGGGGTGACGGTGTGACCCCGAATTCGTCGTTCACTCCTATTGAAGGCTCCGGATCGTTCATGGCCTAAGCGGGAATGTGTCGCGCGCCAAATCGATCAGGCGACAAGAGAGACCAGTCCCATGGGGGTAACGGCTCAGCCGAAATCAGCTGTGCCGCGACTTTTCCGGAAATCATCGCCAGGCTGATCCCCAGCATGCCATGCCCGGTGCAGACCACGACGTTCGCATAACGGCAGGTCCGACCCAAGTAGGGAAGTCCGTCCGGAGCGCACGGGCGCAGGCCCACCCATGGTGGCACGCCTGAAAAATGGTGGGGCAGGAAGGCCGGAAAATATTTTTCAACGGCGCGAGTCATTGCTTGAATCCGGCGACGATTGACGGAAGCGTCCGTCCCGGCCAGCTCCATCGTGCCGGCGAAGCGTAGCGATTTTCCCATCGGCGTCACCGCGACTCGGGCTTCGGTCAGAATCGAACACGTACCAGGTAGCTGGGGTGGATCTCCCAGCGTGACGCTGTAGCCCTTGCCCGCCTGCATGGGCAGCGGCAGTCTAAGGTCTTTTCCCAGGGCCGTTGACCACACGCCGCCGCAAATCACAAATTCGTCACCCTCGACAAACGACGTCATGGCCGACGGCGGGGAAGTGGATGCAATCCGCACGCCCCGCACCCGCCCGTCTTCGACTTCAAACCCGCAAACCGCGGACTCCCACAAGAAGGTCGCCCGATGCGTGGTGACCTCTTGGTGTAGTGCCTGCATCAGACGTTCGGGCGACAGGTAACAGTCGCCCGGGTAATAAACGCTGCCCAAGACGTCCATGGTGATGTTCGGTTCGCAACGTACGGTGCCGGTGGCGTCCAGCACTTCCGCGGCAATCCCAAGTCGCTCCGCACGATCGGCGATTCTTGATTCATGTTCCCAGGCATGTGGAGTACGGCAGAGCATCAGCAAACCCGTTCGTTGCAGCCCGAATTCCGACTGCCGCGTCGATTCCCAATCCGCGAAGCAGGCGCGACTGGCCAGATGCAAGTCACGCAGCAGCGGTGCGGCTCGATCGACGCTTGCCGGCCGGCTGGCTCGCCAAAACTGCCAGACCCAGCGCAGCAGTTCCCAGGACCAACGCGGCTGGATGTGGAATGGCGAGTCGGGGCGGCACATCATGCGGAGGCCGAGCCGTATCATGCCCGGAGCGGCCAAGGGAATGATATGGCTAGGGACGATCATGCCGGCGTTGCCGAACGAGCAGCCGTTTCGTACCAGTGGCTGGCGCTCGATCACGGTCACGGCGTGTCCGTGCTGCTGGCAATAATGGGCCGTCGCCAGGCCCATCACGCCTCCGCCGATAATCACCACTCGCTTGGACACATCGCAGCTCACGATTGGAAGTCAGATTCCTGCCCCATGATACCGCACGAGCCCCGGTGCCGGGTTGCCCGACCGAGCCGGCCCTGTCGGATATCCGGTCGAGTGGGGAGGCAAACCGCTGCGATTCCGGATAGAATAAGTCCATGCATTGGATGCTGCATCCACAAATGAATGAGGTTTTGCCATGTCAACTTCAACCCGTCCCGAAACGAAATCCGCCCCTCATGCTACTGCTGACTCGATGGCAGATCAGCGCTCGTCGGCCGCTAATCTCGACGCGGTGGCAATGATTCTCAAGCAAGCGGGCCGCAGCGCGGATGAGGCGGCGGCCCTGTCGGCACTGGACGCAGCCGACCGAGCGGCCGAGACCCAATTTTCTGGCGCGCCCCCAACGCTCGTATCCTTGTACGGAAGCGCGCGTGCGGCAGAGTTTCATGCGGGGCGGTTCAATCCTTCCCCGGAAGTTGCTCGGGTCATGGGCGACAGCCTGCAGTTTTTACTGAAGCGAAAGAAGGACGGTACGCTCCTCGATCACGAGAAAATGCTGTTTCATGCCAAGACTCTGGACGGGCTGGCGGAGATCGGTTTTTTCGGACTGGCTATTCCCAAACAGTACGGTGGTAGCGGCGCGCAGCTGGGACATCTCGGTCCACTGCTTCGCGCGTTGACGTTCGTCCACCCCGATATGGCCGTGATGTTCGAAGTACACAACTTTTTGGGCCCGGTCACTCCCATTCTTGATTTCGGCACCGAGGAACAAAAAGAATACTATCTGCCCAAAATGGCCAAGGGTGAACTGCTGGGATCCTTCGCCTTGACGGAGCCAGGTGTGGGCGCCGACCCCAGTAAGCTTGCCGTGACTGCACGGCGCGAGGGAGATAAATACATTCTGAATGGCGTGAAATGGCCGATCACGAATGTCATTTACGGCGGCATCTGCGTGCTGGTCGTTAAGATCGAAGGCGAAGACCTGAAGCCCGGCCGCGATTCCGCTATGATTATTTTTGAGGTGCCCGCCAGCGACACAGCCCACTTCAAGATGATCCGCAATCGACTGGTGGCTTTTGACTATCTCTGGAACGCGCGGTTCCGGCTCACCAATTATGAAGTGCCCGCCGGGCAGCGACTGGGCCCACCCGGAAAAGGATTGGCGCAGGCGTTCAGTTCGTTGGCCAAGGGGCGCGGCGGCATTTGTGTGAACAGCGCAGCCAAGATTTTCAAACTGTTGGCTCAAATCATCCTCGACCCCAGCCAGTACGAGACCTCGGAGGATGGGCTGCACAAGAAATTCAAGAGCGGCGGTTGGACGGCCTTTCGCAACACATTCGGCAAACCCATCGGCGAATCGCTCCGCATCCGCACTTGGATCGGACGTGCAACCTGTCATGCCCTCGCCAGCCGCGTGTTGGGCGACCTGTGTTTTCGATTGGCGGCGAACGGTGTTCGCGACGAAACACAGGGCATGATTGCCAAGGTCTATGCCACCAAGGCCCTGCTGCAGACGGCTCTGAATGTGTACCAAATCCAGGGGGGCAGGTCGGTGCATACGGATGAAAGACGGGCTCGTCTGCGCGACGACGGCGCGTCCGCCATCGCCGCCGCCGAATCGCTGATCGAGAACTTCGTGGGTGAGAATATGCACGAGTTTACGATTGCCACCGTGTACGAGGGGCCCAATCCCGTACTCGCCGACGTGGGCGCTCCCAACGCCATGACCCGCCAGATTCGGGCAGGCTACTTGGAGCCGATTGGGATGGCGGAATTGAAAGGAAGCTGGGGAGTAGGCGCGAAGCTGAAATTCGGATGGTATCTGGCCCGCACCATGTTGGGCTCCTACAACCCCAGCCCCGGGTCGCTGGATGGCCTGAATGAACTGTTTCCCGAGAAGCGCCGGTACGTACGCAAGGCGCTGCGGCGAAATCGCATCCTCGGCCGCCGAATTCTGTGGATTATCGCTCGTTATCAGAAGAGCTTCATCGACCAGGTGTTCCTGCTGGGAGACGAGGGAGGCATCTTCGACCAGCTGTGCCACTCGCTGGCCTCTATGGTGTTTGCCCTGTCGCTCGACCAGCCACAGCCGGAATACCTGCGCGTGGCGGAAGCACTGGACATGGAGGCCGACCTGCGCATGTCCGGCAGAAGCGCGTCGCCGCAATTACAGGCAAGTTGGGCCGAGCTGGGGCGACTGTTGATGGACCCCAACTCGACGCTGTTTCAGGACCTGATCGCCGACATCGAAGTCAGCGAAATCCCCTTGGACCCGCGTTTTATCGATCGTTACGTCTAAACGTCCAAGCTCCCTGAATAAACGCCGCCCGCGCATGAAGACGATTATCGAGCCGTTCCGGATCAAGTCGGTGGAGCCGATTCGCATGACTTCGGCCGCCGAGCGGGAGAGCCTTCTGCAAGCTGCGCACTTCAACCCGTTCCGGATTCACGGCAGGGACGTAATCATCGACCTGCTGACCGACTCCGGTACGAGTGCGATGAGCAGCGAGCAATGGGCGGGGATCATGCGCGGCGACGAGTCGTATGCGGGATCGGAATCGTTCTACCGCCTGCGAGCCGCGGTCGAGGAGCTGACCGGCTTTGAGCACGTGCTCCCCACGCATCAGGGCCGGGCCAGCGAGCGGATCCTGTTCGAGCTGGTCGGCGGCACCGGCAAGGTCGTGCCCAACAACGCGCATTTCGATACGACGCGGGCCAACATCGAGCACAGCGGCGCAGAGGCCGTGGACTTGCCCATCCCAGAAGCCTTTGATGCCAAGACCTGGCATCCGTTCAAAGGGAACATGAACGTGCCAGCGCTCGAGGACCTCGTGCAGCGCGTGGGACGCGAGCACATTCCGCTAGTGATGGTCACGGTCACCAATAACACCAGCGGAGGTCAGCCGGTGAGTCTGGACAACCTGCGGGCGGTGCGGGCGGTCTGCGATCGACACCGTATTCCCTTGTTTCTGGATGCCTGCCGGTTCGCTGAGAATGCCTATCTGATCAAGATGCGCGAGGCGGGTCAGCATGATCGGTCTGTTACGGAGATTGTTCGCGAGATGTTCGCGCTCTGCGACGGAGCCACGATCTCCGCCAAGAAGGACGGGCTGGTCAACATCGGCGGACTGCTCATGATCCGCGATGCGTCATTGTTCCACCGTGCCTGTAACCTATTGATCTTGACCGAAGGATTTGTAACCTACGGTGGCCTCGCCGGCCGCGACCTGGAGGCTCTGGCTCAGGGGCTGCGCGAAGTGGTGGAAGAGGACTACCTGGCCTACCGCATTCGCAGCGTGGGCTACCTCGGCGAAAAACTGCTGGCGGCTGGAATTCAGGTGATCGATCCGCCAGGCGGTCATGCCGTGTACATTGACGCGGCTGCGTTCTGTCCGCATCTGCCCCGTGAGCAGTTTCCCGGCCAGGCCGTGGTGTGCGGTCTGTACCGCATAGGGGGTATCCGCAGCTGCGAGATCGGCAGCGTCATGGCGGGGCGCACGGCCGTGCGGCGATGGAATTGGTGCGGCTGGCCATACCCCGACGGGTGTACACAAAAAGCCACATTGACTACGTGGCG
The DNA here is from genome assembly GCA_963695565.1 of uncultured Planctomycetales bacterium. Classification (GTDB taxonomy): domain Bacteria; phylum Planctomycetota; class Planctomycetia; order Pirellulales; family Pirellulaceae; genus CAVOGW01. Next base: position 3,451 of record CAVOGW010000015.1, on the reverse strand, counting down.
GAGGCGTGCGTCGAACTCCATGCCCGGCGCAGCGAAATGCGCGGCCTGCGGATCATCGAGGCCCCGGACGTGCTGCGGCACTTTACGGCCAAATTTGCAGAAATTTGAACCAAGCTCGACGGCAAGCAATTCGGCCGTTATGTTCTTGTCTTCAATTTTTTGTTACACCGTGGTTCGCGTCTTGCATTCTTGTCGTCGCAGTCGACACAATGTAGAACAATGGCCTCAATTTTTTCCGGGCCCTGGCGAACGCGGAGTATCGACAATTGAGGACCATTGTTCTCCGTTCCGGCGAGTAACCACGCCTGCTCGGGCAAAAAGGCAAACTCGAACTTGGCCGAGTGCAGCGTGGGAGGTGCGCGGATACTCCCATGCCGGGAACACTCGCAATAAATCTTCGAATGGGGACGGGTCGAGCAAACCGGCCCCTCGATGTAAGATGGCGGCTTGCTGGAATCCTCTGTACAAACCACCATAGCACGGGACGGACAATGTTGAAGCAACGATTCAGCCGGTTCACTGGTATTCTGACACTTTCGATCGTACTGTTTTCCGCACCGCCCCTGCCTGGCCAAGATCAAGGAGAACAAAAGGACATGGCGCAGGATTCGGCGGCTCAAAACACGGCTCATACGGAATCGGCTCTGCTGCGGCCCTGGTCGGGACCCTACGGTGGCGTACCGCCGTGGCACCTGGTACGCACGGAAGAATTTGTGGAGGCATTCAAACAGGCCATCCAGCTGGCGCAGGCAGATATCGAGGCGATTGCCGCGAATCCCGCTGCGGCAACTTTTGAGAACACCATCGTGTCGCTCGAATCGGCCGGCGATGCACTCACCCGGCTGCAGAACGTGTTCTTCGTCTACGCCTCTAATCTGAACGTCGGTCCCATGCCTGACATCCAGCGCGTGGTGGTCCCCATGCTGTCCGAGTTTGAAGACAGTGTTAATCAGAATGAGCAACTATTTGCCCGAATTTCGGCTGTTTACGAGGACCAAGCGGCGATGGATGCCCTGTCTCCTTCGCAGCAGCGGCTGGTCGAAGACCGCTACAAATCGTTTGTACGCAATGGAGCTAAACTGAGTGCCGACGATAAGGCAAAGTTATCCAAGATCAATACGCGCCTGGCCAGCCTGTTTACTGACTTCAGCCAGAACGTGTTGGACGACGAACAGGACTATGTCACCTGGATCGAGTCGGAAGAGGACTTGAAGGGCCTGCCCGAGAGTATCGTGGACGCCATGGAAAGTGCCGCCCAGGAAAGGGCCAACAAGAAGTCGAAGACCTGGGGGGAGGGTCCTGCCAGCGGAAGTTGGGCCGTCACCAACACGCGATCTTCCATGGAACCGTTTCTCACCTATGCCGATAGCCGGCCCTTGCGTGAGAAAGTCTGGCGGACTTATTACAACCGTGGAGACAACGGCGATGAGCACGACAATAATGCGATTATCGCCGAGATCCTCAAACTGCGCGCCGCACGCGCGAAACTGCTCGGCTACGAAACCCACGCGCACTGGCGGCTTGAGCGTCAGATGGCCAAGACACCACAGGCTGCCATGGACCTGATGATGAAGGTATGGCCTAAGGCCGTGGCTCGCGTTCGTGAAGAAGTGGCCGATATGCAGAAGATTGCTGACGAGGAAGGGGCGGGTATCAAGATCGAGCCCTGGGATTACCGCTATTATGCGGAAAAAGTCCGGAAAGCCAAATACGATCTGGATTTCAACGAAGTCAAACCATACTTGCAACTGGAAAAACTGCGAGAAGCCATGCACTGGTGTGCTGGACAACTCTATGGGCTGCGATTCCAGCAGATCCACGATGTGCCCGTGTTTCATCCCGACGTGCGCGTGTGGGAAGTCACCGACGCCGCGGGAATGCACGTGGGACTATGGTACCTGGACCCCTACGCCCGCGAAGGAAAGCGCAGCGGTGCCTGGATGACCGACTATCGCGCTCAGGAGAACATCTCACACCCGATTACGCCCATCGTGTCGAATAACTCGAACTTCATGAAGGGCGCCCAGGGCGAAGCCGTGCTGATTTCCTGGGACGATGCCGATACCCTGTTTCATGAGTTTGGGCATGCCCTGCACGGTCTGCTGTCCCACGTCGTCTATCGTTCGCAATCCGGGACGAATGTGGCTCGCGATTACGTCGAGTTTCCTTCACAGTTGAACGAACACTGGCTGCCGACTCCCGAAGTGCTGAATAAGTTTTGCGTGCACTACCAGACGGGGAAGCCCATGCCGCAGGAGTTGATCGATAAGATCAAGAAGGCCGAAACCTTCAACCAGGGTTTTGCTACCGTCGAGTATCTGGCCAGCGCATTGATCGATATGAAACTGCACCTGGCAGGGGACGCAGACATTGATCCCGATCGATTCGAGCAGGAGACGCTGGCCGAACTGGGCATGCCCGCGGAAATCGTGATGCGGCATCGCACGCCACATTTCCAGCATATCTTTGCCGACGACGGCTACTCGGCGGGCTACTACAGCTATCTCTGGTCCGATGCGTTGACGGCCGATGCCGCCGAAGTGTTTGAGGACGCGGGGTCCTTTTTTGACAAACAGGTTGCGCAAAGTTTGCACGACAATATCATGTCGGTGGGCGACACGATTGACCCCGCGGATGGCTTTCGCGCGTTCCGGGGACGAGACGTCGACACCACGGCCCTGTTGCGAAAACGCGGGTTTCCAGTGAACTAACCCGATCCGCCCGCGTGCTGCGCCTTCGTTCCCAGGCCCTGCCCTCATCGTACCACACAACTTCCCAATTTCGGCAAAGATCGCCGCAGGGCGGATTCACGTCATCCTGAACGTAGCGGGGCGGAGTGAAGGATCTGCCAGCCAACGTGACATTGTCTGCAAGGGTGCGTCCAGGATCCCCTGCGTCTACCGTCGCACGTGAAACACGTCTCTGCAAGATCCTGCGGTCGCTGACCGTGCTGCGCACATGGTCAGCTCGCTCCGGATGACAGTCGGCCGCGAATTGTGCGGGACGTTGTGGGCTCTGCCCGGGAATGCACGGCTCGCGAGGCTCTGCCTCGCACGTGGCTGTGTCACGCCCCATCTTCTCCACTCGGCACGTTCCCGCTCTCCCCCTTCGCCGACTTCAAACGACCTGCTTCGTCGAGCGCCCGGCGCAAGATATATTCGATCTGGCCGTTGACGCTGCGCAACTCGTCCGCCGCCCAGCGCTTGACGGCGTCCAGCACGGCGGGATCGATCCGGACCAGAAAGGAGTTGCGAGCGGCCAAACGTCTGTCCCCCACGTAAAATAATGTGGCCGGTGACGAACAGGTGGTCGATCGCCACCGACACCCAGGTCGATGAGTCGTTGTTTACTGATAGAGGGACCCTGTGTTGATCACGGGCTGTGTGTGTCGATCGCTACACAGCACGACCAGCAGGTTGGAAACCATGGCCGCACGCCGCTCGTCATCCAG
>CAVOGW010000014.1:0-52695 GCA_963695565.1 uncultured Planctomycetales bacterium | reverse complement strand
TGCGGCGACCACGACGACCTCCGCCAATCGATCGGCAAATGGGTCCGTGGGAACTGTGGGAGATTCGAAACAGAATTCGTCGACCGGTGTGTTGCATGAGCTCGTCGAGCTGGAGTCCGACAAGTTGAGGGTCCAAGCGCAAGGTGAGACGCGACACGTCTATTCGCAGTACCAACTGGTGGGGGATCGACGCGACTTCCAAGCGGACCGGCGGGGGCCGACGAGCGTAGCGTCGATGGGTATCGACGTGGTCACTCGGGTGGCGGCCACGGCAGATCGGTTCTTCGACGAGTTGGATCGGTTGGCGGACCAGTTTGCGGAATTGCAGTACGTGTCCTTAGGAACGGTGGCGATTACCGCGACGACGTCGGTGGCTACTGCGGCTTATGTCGTCTGGACGCTCCGTACCGGTTATTTGGCCGCGAGTATGCTGTCTTCTCTACCGGCCTGGGTACGGCTGGACCCACTTCCCATCCTAGACTTTGTAAGGGCCAAAGCAGGGCAACAGGGCAAGGACCATGTAACCGACATCCTGTCGGCATTGCGTGATGAAATGTAGGCCCGGTTACCGGGATTCTATTATCCTGGCAGTGCCCCACGAAATACGCGAAGCCGCCAGGCTCTCGGAATAATCCGTTTACAAGAAACACCGATGCGACGCATCTCGACCACGGCCCTGATCACGATCAGCCTGACCAGCATCCTGGCCAGTGTCGTCTTCGCGTCGTCGCTGCTGGGGTTGTTCCCCAACGATGCGGAGACACGCATCGCTGGCCGCAAAGCGCTGGCGGAATCGTTGGCCCTGCACTGCACGCAGGCGATCTCCAGGCGTGACGCCGGGATGATCAAAGAGACGCTGGAAACAGCCGTTCGTCGCAACGGGGATCTGATTTCCGCTCGATTTGAAAAAAGCAATGGGGATATTTTGCTGCAAGCCGGGCCATCGGTCAACCTGGAGCAAGGCACGCATGGTTACGATATCGTGAATGTGCCGTTGTTTGCCAACGCTCAGGAGTACGGCAGATTGATTCTGGCCTTTCAGTCGTCGGGGACGAGCTTTCGCGCCGTACTGAAATCCCCCATCCTGCGGTTTGCCCTGTTCTTGACCGTCATATGCGGGCTCGTTTTCCAGCTGTATCTCAAGCGCGTATTGAAACATCTGGACCCATCGGCCGTGGTGCCGAATCGAGTGCGGATGACACTTGACACGCTGGCCGAGGGCCTGGTGGTCTTGGACGACAAGTGCCAGGTTGTCCTGGTGAATCAGGCGATTGCCACGATATTGGGTAAAGGACTGGCGGAACTGCAGGGTTTACATCTGTCGGATTTTACGTGGCGGTTGCGAGATGCACACCAAGAGGATGAGCTTCCCTGGGAGGTATGTATACGGGAATGTCGAGTTGTTTCCGGCGTGATCATGGAGTTGGAGTTGACGACCAGCAGCTGTCGCAAGTTCCGCGTCACTTGTTCCCCGATTAGTCATGACAAGGCGGGATGCCAGGGAGCCCTGGTGAGCTTGGATGACGTCACGGCGCTAGAGGATCGCACGTTGGAACTCACGAAAATGCTGGAGAAACTCAGGGAGTCGCGGGAGCAGATTCGCCAGCAGAACCAGCAACTGCTGACGTTAGCCACACGCGATCCGCTGACATCCGCCTTCAATCGTCGCCACTTGTTTGAACAATTGGATGTTTGCTGGTCCATTTCCCAGGAAAGCGGCGAGGGTTTCAGCTGTATCATGGCCGACATTGATCACTTCAAGTGTATCAACGACGGACATGGCCATGCGGTGGGTGACCTCGTGCTGAAAAAGACGGTCGAGCTGTTCCATGCGGTGGTCAGGCCCAAGGACATCGTGGGGCGATACGGGGGCGAAGAGTTCTGTATCGTGTTGCCGGACACGGATCTGGCGACGGCCACCGAACTTGCCGAGGAAATACGGTGTCGCATTCAGGATCATGACTTCCAAGGACTGCGCGTAACGGCCAGTTTTGGCATTGCCTCCACGTCGCCGCACGTGACGTCGTCGGAATGCTTGATGGAGCTGGCCGATCGATCCCTGTACATGGCCAAGCGCACTGGGCGGAATCGTGTGGTGAGCTGCGAGCAGTTGGAGGAACTGGAGGCAGCCAACGATGTTAGTGCTGTCGATCCCGTCATGGCCGGCGAGCATCACCATGCGGCCATTCCCTTCCAAACGGTAGCCGCCTTAACCGCTGCGTTAGCGTATCGAGACGTTGAAACAGCGCAACATAGTCGCCGTGTGGCTGACTGGTGCTTTGCGATGGGGTCCGAAATGATGTCGATCAGCAAGGCCTACATCCTGGAAAACGCGGCGCTACTACACGACATTGGTAAGATCGGCGTTCCCGACCGAGTGTTGCTCAAGCCCGGAGCGTTGACGGAAGAGGAATGGGAGCTGATGAAAATGCACGATCGCATTGGCGTAGAAATCATCCGATCGACATTCGCTTGCGATGAGCTGACGGAAATCGTGCAATACCATCATGCGAAATATGGTGGTGATCTGTCGGACCAGGACGAACTCTACGGAAAAGATCTCCCACTTGGGGCCCGTATTCTGACTGTTGCCGATTCGTTTGACGCCATGATCAGCGATCGTGTCTATCGCAAGGGATTGCCGCGGGATGTGGCGTTCCAGGAACTTCGCCGCTGCGCCGGGACACAATTTGATCCGGATCTCGTGGAACACTTCATTGATCTTGTCAGGCGCACGACGGCCGTCCGCCAATTCGACGAATCAGCGCCTCCGGTTTCGGGCGTAGATAAACAAACGGCACTGCGACTAGGCATGCAGATCGAGGACCTGGCCCAAGCCCTCGACGAACGGGACGCGGCACGTCTGAGCGGCATTGCGAGTGAGATCGGAGAGACGGCGACGAACTTTGAGGTGTCGCAAGTTGCTGAATTGGCCGAGGAGTTACGAGGCGAATCTTTCGATAATACGGATTGGGTCAAAGTGATCGAATTGACAATCGACTTGATGGAAATGTGTCGCACTGCTCAAATGTCTCACTTGAATACCGACGTCAATCAGAATCAGCTGACGCTGGAAACGCTGCGTGCAAGACGACGAAAGCTGTTGAGCGCGGGGGCTCTGAACGAAGAGGCCATGACAGTCGGCGCGAAAATCGCCGAACGCCATCATGGTACCGTCGCCGGCTGAGCGGATAAGAATCGCGGGCTGGCGACGAGTCGAGGCGGCACACCCCATCTGGGCGACGCAGGCAGATTCCACCAAGATGGATTTGTCATGCCGTCACATCCATACCCTCCCGTGCAACCCGTGTCCCGGTTGCGAAATCAGCCTAGAATGCATTTGCATGACTGATTCCATTAACGAACCGGAACCCCAATCTCCGGCCAAGCCGGCCGATGCGGAGGTGTTTTCACCCGACGTAGCCGCCCACGTGCGCAAATTTCCCCAGACGCCGGGCGTCTATCTGATGAAAGATGCGGCTGGCCGCGTCGTTTATGTGGGCAAGGCTAAGAATCTCAGGTCGCGGGCGAGTAGCTATTTTCTGAAGGCGGCGACGGAAGAGTACCGAACCCGCGATTGGATCGGCGAAATCCGGGACGCAGACTATATCGAGTGCGACAGCGAGCTGGATGCGCTACTCGCCGAGGCGCGGTTGATTAAGGACATTCAGCCCAAATACAACCGCAATTTGAAAGATGACAAATCGTTTCCCTACCTGCAGATAAGCACACGGGAAGATTTTCCCCGAGTGGAATTGACGCGTGAGCCGCAATCGAAGGGAGTGAAACTGTACGGTCCCTTCGGGAACGCCGGCGCATTGCGGGGCGCGATTCAGGTCCTGCAGCGCATCTTCAAGTTTCGCACTTGTAGCCTGGACATTGAGGACGGTGACGAGCGTTGGCGCTGGTTCCGCCCTTGCCTGCTGGCGAGCATCGACCAGTGTACGGCTCCGTGTAATCTGCGCGTCTCGAAGGACGACTATCGCCGTGACATCAGGCGACTGCAGCTGTTCCTGGAAGGGGGCAAAAGTCGAGTGCTCAAGCAAATGCGCGGCGATATGCAGCGGGCGGCTCAGGCACTCGACTTCGAAACGGCGGCTCGCCTGCGAGACGAGATCGCGATGATCGAGTCGCTGGATAAGCGAGGTGAACTGGACACGCACGTGCAACCCGAAGTTTTTCAGATCGACCCCAAGCGGGGATTGGTCGGACTCCGCAAGACGCTGAAATTGACCGAAACGCCGCGGACCATCGAAGGGATCGACATTGCCCACCTGGGAGGCCGCCAAACAGTCGCCAGTCTCGTGCAATTCATTGACGGACTACCGTTCAAGCCCGGCTATCGCCGCTATAAAATCCGCGACGTGAGCGGCATCGATGACTTCGCCAGCATTCGGGAGGTCGTGGCGCGACGCTATCGGCGGATGTCCGACGAATCGGTAGTATTTCCCGACTTGATTCTGATCGACGGTGGCAAGGGACAGCTCAACTCGGCACTCGAGGCCTTTGCGGCCATGAAAGTCGAACCGCCCGGTCTGCTGTCACTGGCCAAAAAGAATGAAGAGATTTTTCTACCGGGGGAATCCGAACCGATTCGCTTGTCACGTAGTTCCTTTGCGCTGCGGTTATTGCAATATATCCGCGACGAAGCCCACCGGTTCGCTCAACACTACCACCACATCCTGCGTCAGCGAGGCGCCCGGGACGGCGGGTAGGTTGACACGTTTTCTCACTCGGCACCACGGGCGGCGAGCCGTATGGCGTGAGCCCACGACCAGCGACCTCGACGCAACAAATAGTGCACTGCCACCGACGGCGACGCGGTCGAGTAACCCACGCCCAATGGCACTTAGTTGTGTAGAACAATTGTCCTCAATTGTTCCGCGAATCGCGAAATTGTCGGGGGAAACAGTTGGGGACAACTGTTCCACAATGCCCAAACCGCGTGCCATTGGGCTCACGCCCATCGGCTGCTTAAATCCACCGTCCGCTGGTGGAGGTGAGGTACGCCCCGGGCGCCGGATCATCACAAACAAAAAATGGCATCGGCCTCCGTGAATACCAGGCGTGCACGCACATGACCCAACGGGATCCGTAGCATCCCCGCCACAGCCTCGCGGTAGGCAGTCAGTTGCGGCGCATAGAATTGATAACGCGCTGGCAGCGCCTGGGGAGAATCCACCTGATCTGTCTTGAAGTCCATCACATCCGCGGCGATGACCTGATCATCTGACCAGACCAACACGAGTCTGTCGACAAATCCGCTCAACACCCGGGCCGAGCCGCTGTACAAAATCGGCTGTTCATTGCGTACTTCAAGCTGAAGCAATCGAATCCGATCCTGGGCCACGATGGATTCCAGCCAGGCCCCCGCTTCACTTTGGTAGCGTTCGTAGCGCAGCACCTGTTGCACTTTGGGTTGTTGCAACGTTCGCAAGAACGCACGTTGCTCTGTCTCCGAAACCGCGATTCCCAACTGTGTGGCCACACGCTGCAACCATTCCGCCGATGGCAGTTCGTCGCCAAGCCACTGGATGGCTTCCAACCAACCATGCATCAACGTTCCATGTTGCCGGGAGGCTTCCCGGGGTTCGCTGAAGGATTCCGCCAGTGAAATTATCGATCCCCCTTCCAGATCGGAGGGGGATGTCGCTGCCGCGAGGGACGGCCCAACCCTGAAACGGATGGCGTCCACGGTGAGCGGTCGAGCCCTGACGACGTCACGCTCCGCCACCGAGGCCGGCGCCAAAGCTCGATGCCAATCCGGGTTTCCCTTACTCGCCAGAGTCGTCTCCGGCGGGAGCGAAAATGAATCTGGCGGAGAATCCGCGAGTGCCGCCCGCACCAGGCCCGCCAGTGTGCTGGGAAATTTCCGGGCAGATTTCACCGGTTGTACGACAATCTGCAACTCGAAGCGCGCTCGCGTCAAGGCCACGTACAGATTACACAGCTCCTCGCGAAAACTCCGACATTGATCTGCATGGTACAACTCGGTCAGTTCATCATCCAGCAGTCGTTGCGCGTTTCGATTCACGTAACCGACAATACGCCGCGGCGAATACGTGAGGGGGTCACGTTCGTAGCAGTAACTCGGAGTCGGAAACAGCCTGTCAATTTCCGTCACCACGACCCGATCGTACTCTAGACCTTTGGACTGATGGATGGTGAGGACCTGGACGTTCGCCGTGGTTGGGTCGGCCACGCGCGTCGCCTCAACGAACTCGACAAAATCTTCCGGCCGTGGCGTGGCTCTGGGCTGAAAGAGATATGCCAGGTCCACCAACTGCCGCAAGCGGCGGCGCTGCTGGGCTGTACAGTGCGCGGCCAACTGGTTGGTCAGATCGGCAATCGTGGCCCCGTAGCCGCGGCGCAGTAGATCGTGACACAGTTGCCGGGCATAGTCCGCCAGCTGTGGCGAATATCCCGTGGGACAGGCCGAGAACCCCAAGGCGGAACCCAAGGGGGAACTCGTCACATGGTACGCCGCGGCCGAATGACCGGGATGATCGGCGAAACGCAGAAGTGACAGGATCAGGCGAGCTGGGGCGGAGTTGGTGAGCGGATTGCCGCCAATTTCGCTGGCGTGGATGCCGTGTTGACGCAACTGGTGAATAATCTGGGTGACACAGTCATTCGTCCGGACCAGAATCCCAATGCCATGTTGCGGCGAGGCTGCCCACATCTGGGCGACAAGATTGGCCACATATTTCTGCGTGGCGGTCGACGGAGTCTCCCCTTTCTCGGGCTCGGCCGCAGACCTGAGACAAGCGTAGCCCTCGATCGCCCTACCATCCTCCTGCCGGGCCAGACCCGCGTGATGGCAACCGTGTGGGGGAAAATCCGCCACCCAGCTGGCGATCGCGTCCGCACGTGCCCGATCCGTGACTTCCGCGTCCTGATCACCGCCATCACACAAACTGTGACGGTTCAAATTGAGAAAGACTTGATTGATCAATTCCACCACCGCGGGGTGGGAACGCCTGGTTTCATTCATGGCCCGCGATGGCAGCCTTTTGGCCAGGCCTTGCAGAATTTCTGACGAGCCATGCCGCCAGGCGTAAATCGCCTGCTTGACATCCCCCACGCAGAAAAAGGTTCCGGCACCGTGCTCGAAAATTCGCTGGGCGAAACATTCCAAAACCCGCCACTGGTCGGCCGACGTGTCCTGAAACTCGTCCAGCAGCAGGTGATCAATCTGGCCATCCAGCCGATAACCGAGTGTCTCGAAGCGATGCGGGAAGTTGCGCAGCGCGTCGGTGATGTCTGAAAAAAATGCAACGTGCTGCTCGTGACACACCTCGCGATAGTGTCGCGCATACGCGGTCAACAACTGGAACACGGCTTGATTTTGCCATTTCAACTGGGACCTCAAACCGTCGGCGGCCCGGTCCGCAATCAAGTCCAATGCCTCCCGTTGGCCGGGCGCGAGCGATGTCCTGTTGAATTTTCCTGACAGCCGAGCGGAATGGATCAGTGTCGCTTTGGAGACCTGCAGCCATTGCTGGCTCTTGACCAGTTCCATGAGCTTGTCCAGCGCGGTGGCAAGTTGGTTGCCGGGGGCTGGTGCGGCTCCCAACAACTCCTGCAAACTGGCCGTAAAATCCTCGTGCGCGGCCGCGGAGTAATGCGGCGACGACTCGATCCAGTTCCAGGCCTCCTCGCCAAAATCGCTGAGCCGCCCGAAAGATATCGAACAAGTCCTTGATGGCATTGTCGAGCAGCAAGTCCACGTCGCGTTTGAGTTCTCCTTTGGCCAGCCGATACACAAGCTCCGTCGCCGTCTTATTTCCCAGATCCATCAGCATCCGACTCAAGGCGCGATCCCGAACCAGTTTAGCCAGTGCATCGTCCGCGATTTGCCATTTGGCCGGGAGCAACAACTCCATGGAAAAGCTCAAGGCAAGTTCGGCGAAAAACGCGTCCAGCGTCAGGATTCGAGTACGATGTAGTTGGCGCGTGAGCAACTGCAAACACTCCAAGCAGCGCACGCGGTCCAGATCGGCGCGGCCCAGACTTTCGGCCAAAGTCTTGGGACCCTCGGGCTCGGTCAAGGACGTGACCAGCCGACTCACGATCCGGTCAAAAATCTCGCCCGCCGCTTTTCGCGTAAACGTGGTGGCCAAAATCCGTTCGACCCGCGGGGAGTCCGCGTCCTCCAATAGCAATTGCAGGTAACGAGTGGAAAGTTGGTGCGTTTTCCCCGTCCCCGCGGAAGCCGTCAGTACAATTGTTCGTTCAGCCACGAGGCCCGTCCGATGTCGCGGGGATTACGAAAAAAGCAGTTGGTAACCGATCCAAAAAATTGCCGCATCCACAATCGCGTGACTGCACCAGGGGACAAGTAATCTTTCCGTGCGCTGATACAACATGGCCCAGACCACCCCTCCCGCGCAAACTCCCGCGGCGCCAATCCAGGTCGCCGGGGAGCCGTAGCCAAAAAACTTGCCCAATACCACCACGTGGTGCAGCGTAAAGCCAACGGCAGAAATAGTGACCGCGGCCGCCAGTCGCACCTGATGCATCAAACGCCCGAAAATAAACCAACGCCAATAATACTCTTCAAGTAACGAATGCGCCAGCGTATAGAACAGGCTCAGGGCCAGAAATTGTGCCTGTGAGACAAACCCCAGTTCGCCGACCTTTTGACGGACGGCTAACTCTAACGTTGATAGGACTCCGAGCTGTGTGAGCACCCATCGGTAGCCGACCACCATCGCAGCCGCCGCCAGACCACCGAACAGAACTCCCGGCAACAAGCCGCGCGTGGACCAGCTGAACGGTCGCACACGCTGCCGCAATACGCCCCACACCCAAAACAGCGGCAGAAGAAATTGGATCGATTTCAGCCCGCCGCCAGCCAATCTTTGGACCCAAGATGGCGCGTCGGCCAGGAGCACGAAGAAGACGTACGTCAATCCAACGGGAAACGTCAATCCGAATAAGAGTACGAGGATTTCCCCGTGCGCAGGCGGGCCGCTCAGCCCCCGTGGCTCGTCCGCCGCGGAATTGGTCGAAGCGCACATCGGTGTGGTAAGGCATTTGTTTGGCCGGCCGGGATCCGCCCCAAGCAGCCCAGGCACGCAGGCAGTCGCAATCGGAGTTGACGCCGCTCAGCTTGTTCCGATTGTAGCAGTCGGGCGTGCCGCGACTAGTGACCGTAGATTATGCCAGACGCGCGGGCGCCGACAAGAGTCATGAAGGATCTACGGACTTCGGTCCGATGCTCGAAAGGTTGTTGCGAAAGCTTGCTTCACATGGCCCGTTTGAGAGTGGCTGCATGAACCATTTTTCTGGACGTCAACACGTACGCGATCTAATCCGGCAAATGCTGGTTGCCAAGGGCGCTCGGTGCGACGGAATACACGAAGAATCGCTCTTGATTCGCGATGGCGCCTACTGTGGGCACCGAATCAGCTTAGACGGATTTCGTGCGGTATGGTTCGTTGAGGAGGATCAAATCAAGTTGTTTGACCCGGCCGGGCACCTGTTAACGACTCTGCAACCCTCGGCGGCGGCACAGCTGCGAGCAGCCTAGTGCCATTTCATGTTTAGATGGGCAACGCTGTGAACGATTTTCGTGCGGAAAATGCAGGACGGATTGGCCCATCCGCGACGGATGTCCGAACGGATTACCAAGTCGCTGGATAATCGACTCTGCTGGTCGCGTAAGCTGGCGACTTAACCAATCCCTTTAACGAGGTCTTTTCCCTTTAACGAGGTCTTTGACCCAAGCGTCAAAGTCCAAAAACCGTTTACGCCTTGCCCAACCGCGGTCCCGAAATTGGCCGGCATGCGTTAGCGCTCGGTTACCGATTTCGCAGAAGCCGTCTGCTAACATACATCGGCGGATGGCATTCCCACCTGATGGGCAGACAAGTAGGTGCCATTGGGCTTACGCGTGCGGTCGGATGCCTCAAGAGTTCAAGGCTGACGAAATCCTGTCCGAATTGTTCTGCCAGACGTCTTTGGTTGTCGTGCCCAAAAAGACGATCATGCTGAACATGGCGATCAGCAGCAAGGCCAAGATCACCGCATATTCCACAGCGGTCGCCCCTGACTCGTCAGACCAAATCCTGCGGAATAACGTCATCCCTCGCTCGCTCACGTCGGTGTCTCGTAATATCTCATCTGATTTAAGCCTGGACGGGCTCGATCCGCGGCCCGCCGATTCACGAACACGGAATGGGAGATCCCGCTACCAAACGATAGTTCCCGATTGAGGGTGGGTCAAAGGACAAATGGAGCAAATCATGCACGGAGCCTGGGGGGCGGCAAGCGACGCCCTTACATTCCCGCCTTGCAGCCCCACCAGCAAACACCCTTCCCCTTGACCACGACGGGAACTTCTACGGCCGATCGAGCCAGCCACTGACTTTAGCGATTGTGCCGGCAACGTGGTCTTTTCGGGCCGCGCCGATCAAGCTCAACGTGCCAGTATTACTGGTCCGAAGATGTTTTCATAATGTTCCGCGGGCTAAGCCCTCGACGTTCACGATGCAATCAAGCGAGCCTTCATTATGTTGTCCAAAGTACGCACACGGATGTCAGCGCTGTTCCTGATCCTCGTTGCTAGCGGCCTGTGCGTGGCTCAACGGCCCGACGGAATTCAGGCCAAGAACCAGGTCGTGATCCGCTTTAAGGAATCGGCGGCCCCAGCTGCAAATAACACGTTAATCAGCGAGACGGCATCCACTTCACCCAACGCAGTCGCTAACGATTCCGTGATTCAGGCCCCGCCCAGCCCAGCCACCACCACGACTCCACCACGGGATACGGTGCGGCACGTTCAATACGAATATTCGGAGGAACCGGGGTCCATCGCTCCCAGGTATACGGTAGCGCAAAACCCTCTGGACGACTTGCAACAAGACCTGCAGAGCAGCGATGCGAACACAGATGCCGAGGACTTGGGGGGAATATTCAACGAGCTTAACGAAGTGACAGCCCCGCCACCGCCCGAAGCCAGCCCACCTGTCAATAACATGCAAAATCAAGGTTCGCCTATCGTCGATAGCATTCTGGGCCGAGATTTTCTGCGCGAGAGTTCCTCGAAGAACCACGTCAGCCCCGAGGATACGAACAACCGATCCTACGACGAAGACGTATCGATTTCCAAAAATCCAAGGTCAGCGGGGGCGGGGTTGCGCGATGACGCCTACTACCTGTCACTGGGGACACCCAAAGAAGTACGACGGGCTCCCCGCGGCGACTTACCCTTGACGATGGGAAATATCTTCGGTGACGACGACGAATACGATCCTGCCTGCGTACGACGTTACTGTGACCAGGTTTGGCAATGTGCGGGCGGGCGAGGCCAGAATTTTTGCAGTCGCTCGTGGCGAGATGTACGTCGCAGCTGGCAACTCCGTAACGGACAAAAATGTGGTACCAACCTGTCGCGGAATGAATTCAAGTGCAGAAAGCTTTCCGATCAAGACCAAGGGTTTCCATCCCCGGCGTGTGGCAGCCAGCCGGGTGCTTCAGGATCGTATGAAATGTATGGAATGTCGGACGATGGCTTTATTCAAGACGGGGAAATCGTAAACATAGGGCCCTACGACGCTTGGACTTACGGCATTGAAGCGCGAGAAGATCTCAGCCAGATTGAGGGTTTGCAAGCTCCCACCCCGTCCGTACCCATGCCGTAATCGCCACGCCGACCTTGGCACCCTTGGCACCTGTTTGTGGCGATACGAGTCGTTGCGATTTTTACGCCGAGAATTAGCGTTTACAAAATCAGCCGGAACGCGTTAGCGTCCGGTTCTTGCACGCCAAAAAAAGGGGGTGCCAACGCACGCCGGCTGATAAGGTGTGGACCGACCCCGTCGCAAAGTAGATGGCCTTGGGCCAACGCCCGCCAGCTGATCCCAATCATCATGACTTCCAGAGACACTGGCGTTGCCATCTGTCGCCAGGTTCAGTCACCAAACGCTTGCGCAGTGCGACAATCGTTTCTCGACCAACCAACTGCTGCTGGTGCCATCCGTGCTGGCATGCCGACGGGTCAAAATGGGCTAGCCAGGAGATTGTTGTGGATCGTATCTGTCAAGCTAAATTTGTCGGTGGGGATGAGCCGAACGATGCTAGGTGGAATAAGGTGGGGGCGGCACTAGCTTTCGGTGTTTCACAGCCCGGCATTATTTCGTTCCCACGACACTAGGCCCCACGCAAAACGACAGACACATCCATGTTGAAGACAAAACGAATCCGATCGAAGCTTTTCATGGGCCTGATTCTGCTCGGTCTGGAAACCACTGCGGTGGCCCAATTCGAACAATACGCTTGCGGAGTCGACGATGCTGCGGACGTGGGTCAGGAACACGTCACAGAGATGGTCCGCAACATCGTGAGTGAATCGGTGGACGACGTTTCCGCCGTTCAACGGGCAAGCATCGGCAGCCGAATCCCAACGGACCAAAATTCCCAAGACATTTTGCTGCAGTCCGCGGAGGCGGTTCGGCGGAAGCTGCGATCCGATCGGACCAAGATTCCTGCGACGCGGCGTCGCATCCAGTCGGCCGGTCCGGACCCGGTCGACGCCCCGGCAGTGCTGGACACCCAGGTGCGTAACAGCAAGCATTGGCAGCTATTGCCCACCGTAAAACCGCTCAACCAG
Source organism: uncultured Planctomycetales bacterium (assembly GCA_963695565.1). GTDB lineage: Bacteria > Planctomycetota > Planctomycetia > Pirellulales > Pirellulaceae > CAVOGW01. The sequence goes on along the minus strand of CAVOGW010000014.1, from coordinate 40,079 downwards.
TGGTTTTCACGGCATCCTAACGAGGAAGAGGGAAGCGTGGAACACGCGACCTACACCGAACCCCTCAAGCCGAAGGCCGAATCAAGACAGAATTCCAAGGCGCTGGCCCGCCACATGACTCCGGAAGAGTTGGCCGCCTACATCAAACACCGACGCTCGCAGCCGTGGTGGCGGCGTGGTCGATAGTCAGAGCAACACACTTGTGCGGGGTTGCATCGCTGCTTTCCCCGCGATCTTCGCTTTTCGCTGCTTTCCCGTTCCCGGCAGATGGCGGATCGATACGGATGGCGTCATGGGGCGTGGAAAGAAGAGTCGCTTCTCCACGGAGCAACGCGGCGGATAATCACGGCATTCCATCGCGGTGGACAATGACTCAGTCCAGATCGCCTAGTCACCGCGCACGGACGCGGTAGCTCGGCACTGGGCGATCGCGCCCTTGCCCAGGTCCGTTTGAATGGTGATATTCATGGCCAATTCGCCTGGATCGTCCCCCGCGGTGAATGTCACGGGGATGAAGTGCAGTTTTTTCCTGCCTGAGGGACTCTTGAACGAGAGGCAATCTCCGTCGCAGTGCACGTCGGTGACCTGAAACTCCTTCTTTGAGCGTACGACGAGTTGTTTGGTGACTCGCTGGCCCGGGTGCAAGACTCCCAGCGAAAGGGAGGCTGGGCTGACCGAGATACTCGATAGTACACGGCCCTTAGCCATGAACGGAATGCGCTGCATCGACCCGTCGTTCGAGATGATCACAAGCTCGTCGTTCAGAAAACCGGTGGGGGCGTCACTTGTCAGTTGCACCAGCATTTCATAATCGACACGCCCTTCGGATCGTTGCAGCTGGCGAAATTGAATCTTATAGTACTCGCGCGAACTTTGCACGTCCACGATTTCCCAATCCGGACGCCCAGCATAGCTGACGACCAGCCGTTGTTCGGCGGTTGAGCCCGCGTCCAACTCACCAAACTCGGCGGACCCAGGCTGGATCACGACGTCCTGCCGAATGAAGCCGTGGACTACCAATTGCACCTCGGCGGGGAAAGGCTGGTCGATGACGACGGTGATCGTGGCCTTCTTGTAGCCAAGGAATGAGCGCGAGTTAAGCTTCGCGCGAATTGCGCCGGTTTCCCAGGATTTGAGCGTGGGTTTGAGGATCGTCGGGGTTGTACAGCCACAGCTGCTGCGAACTTCCGAAATATGAATGTCCTCTTTGTACAGGTTCTGGAGCCTGAAATCGAATTCGGCGTCCGCTCCGCGTGCGACCGTGCCAAAATCATGCTCCAGCGTTTGGAACATCTTGCGGGCCCACTCTTTACCCGGGGCGGTACCCGAGACCAGCCCGAGTAAGAGAACGGCCAAGAATCCTGTACGATAGCTCAGCATGACATAACCCAAGTCGGCCCCAGGTTGGCTTGGCCACCCGCCAAAGCCCCCCGCAAAATGCTTCATATCGGCAGCCTGGCGGACCAATGCCGCAAATAACCAGCCCCAAAGACCCGTCCCCAACCGGATTTCCGAAGGTGAACCGGGCGTTGGGGGCGGCCCCTCCTGATTTTGCCGGTTAAACAGTGTTTATGGCAAGGCCTCCGCCCGGGCAAAGTGCGGGCGCCACCTTCTTGACTTTTCGTCCGTTGGCTTGGTCTGGTTTGACAGCGACTTCCGCATTTCTCTGCATCCATACGGCGTCGACCGCCGCGGTCTCCTAAAAATTGGTGCAACCCCTGCCGCTTGATGGATTTACATGCAAAGCCCGACTGCGTTAGAATACTGGATTACCTTCCCCAGACTGGTGGGCCGGTGGGCAGTCGTCCAGCCGAGAATCTCAACAAGAGTACCGCTGAACAGGTGAGTCCAGGCCCGCGCGCGCTGGCTCTATTGACCCCTGCGTTATGTTCGAATCACTCCAAGAAAATCTGCAAAGTGCTTTGAAGACCTTGCGCGGCAAGGGAAAGCTCACCGAGCGCAACATGCGCGACGGACTGCAGCTGGTCGAGCAGGCACTGTTGGAGGCAGATGCCTCCATAGAAGTTGTCCGCACGTTCATGTCGGATGTAAGCGAAAGGGCGCTTGGCCAGAAGGTGCTCACGTCGCTTGATCCCAGTCAGCAACTGATCGGGATTGTGTACGAAGAACTCGTGCGCGTGATGGGGCCGGTCGATGCGTCCCTGCGTCTCAAGGCTGACGGCGTCACCGTCGTGATGTTGTGTGGGCTCCAGGGATCGGGCAAGACCACCACTTGCGGCAAACTCGCCAGGCTGATTTCCCGCGACGGGCGCGTCGACCATGCTCGTGGCGGCCGACCTGCAACGCCCCGCGGCCATCCAGCAATTGCACGTGCTGGGCGATCAGCTGGGAATCCCTGTTTTTTCCCAACCAGGCAGCCAGGATCCCGTCAAAGTCTGCCGCGATGCCGTCGCCAAAGCTCGAGAGGACGGAATCAAGGTAGTGATTTTGGACACGGCCGGTCGCCTGGCGATTGATGCCGAGCTGATGGATCAGCTCAAGCAGATCGACCGGTACGTGAATCCCGATCAGGTCCTGCTGGTCGTGGACGGCATGACTGGGCAGGATGCCGTGAATAGCGCGGCCGCGTTTAATGACGCGTTGGAACTCGACGGCGTTATCATGACCAAACTGGACGGCGATGCTCGCGGCGGAGCCATTCTGTCCGTCAAGCATGTGACCGGCGTCCCCGTGAAGTTCATTGGCACCGGCGAACGGCTGGAATCCCTCGAACCCTTCCGACCCGAAGGCATGGCCAGTCGAATCCTGGGCATGGGGGACGTGCTGGAAATGGTTCGCACGGCCCAGAGCGAATTCGACCATCAGGAACTCGCGAAGACTGAAGAGCGGCTGCGAAAGGGAGAATTTACCCTCGAGGACTTCCGCTCTCAGCTGAAACAAATCGCGCAACCGGGTTTGATGCGTCGCATGATCGGACTCATGCCGGGGATGGGCGAATTGACCAAAGCCATCAATGAGAATGAAGCCGAACAGGACGTCAAACGACTGTTCGGCATCATTGATTCCATGACCCCTACCGAGCGCCGCAATCCCAAGGTGATTGATCCCAGCCGACGCCAGCGCATTGCGCTGGGAGCCGGCGTGGGCCACGCGGAAGTCAACGAGCTGATCAAGCAATTTGACGGGATCTCATCCATGATGAAAATGATGGCCGGCAAGGGCATGGGGGACCGGATGCAAATGGTTCGTCAGCTCCAACGCGGCGGCATGCTGGACGGTCACGGTCGGATTGAACGTCAAAAAGTTGGTACGGGGAAGCGATTGACCAACACGGAGAAGGCCAAACTCAGGAAATTACGCGAAAAGGAGCTGCGCAGGAGGAGGCGGGGGCAGGACGGGTGAATCCAGGCATCCAACCATCATCGCAGCCCGCTGAGGCAGGCCCCAGTCCCCATACGGACTTGCCATGCAGCTCCCCGCGCAGCACTCCTGTCGGCCAACCGGAAATCGACATAAGCTAACACGCACACAAGAACACTTAACAAGGAGAACAATCAGTGGCCGTTCGAATTCGCATGAAACGGATGGGCAGGGCCCATCGCCCCTTTTATCGCATCTGTGCGACCGACGCGCGATCGGCGCACGACGGACGAGTGATCGAGGAACTCGGTTTTTACGACCCGATGGTGAAAGAGACCGATGCCCGGGCCCGATTGAATTCGGATCGTATCGACTACTGGATCAGCGTCGGCGCCCAGCCATCCGAAAAAGTCAGTGTGCTGATCAAGAAGTACGGGTCCAACGGGACCCATTTGGAACAACAACAGGCGGCGTTCGCGAGACTCGCGATGCCTCCGCAGCTCCCGGTGCTGCAGAAGATCGAGTTGCCGCAACCCGCACCGCCGGAATCCGACCGGGAAGCCGCCACGGAGGAAGCGTCCGCCGACGTTGAGGTCGTCGAGGCAACCGAAGACGCGAGTAACGAAGAAGCATCCACCGAGGAACCGACGGCCGAAGTCTGAAATGATCTCGCCCTTGGGCTGGTGGATTTAGTCGTAGGATAGGTTGGTAACCTGTCGGCACCGCAAGTGCGCAGGGACCGGGATCTTGAATTTGAGGAAGGCGGGCAGGTTACAAACCTAGCCTGCGTACGATCGGGCGACTGAATCAACAAGCTGCTTGTGCGGATGGCCGATGGCAAATGCGATTCGATGTGGTAACGCTGTTTCCGGACATGTTTTCCGGTTACTTGGGGCAAAGCCTGCTGCATAAGGCGATCCAAGCCGACCTCGTGCAGGTCCACTTGCATAACCTTCGCGATTGGTCTCGCAACAAACATAAGAATGTGGATGACCGGCCTTTCGGTGGCGGGCCAGGCATGGTGCTGAAGGTAGAACCGGTCGTGGAATGCGTGGAAGATGTCCAAACGCTCGACGAACCGTTCGGGCAGGTGGTGCTGCTGACACCCACCGGGCAACGGCTCACGCAGCACGTCATCGAAGATTTAGCCGAAAAACCGAGGATTATTCTGCTGTGCGGACGTTACGAGGGTTTTGATCAGCGTGTCGTCGATATTTTGAATCCCGTCGAACTGTCCGTGGGTGACTTTGTGCTGAACGGTGGAGAGGTGGCGGCGATGGTGGTGATCGATGCGACGATAAGGCTGGTGCCCCAAGTTCTGGGGGACGAGCGCAGCAGCAGCCAGGATTCGTTTTCGAATCCACAACGAAGTCTGGAATATGCGCAATATACGCGCCCCCGAGAATATCGGGGGCATGTGGTTCCCGAGGTGCTGATCAGCGGAAACCATCAGGAAATTGCCGAGTGGCGCGGCAGGCACAGTGAGGCCAGAACGCAGCAACGACAACCATAAGTCCGTCCGTCCCAAAACCATCTTCTGCCTTCGTGAAAGAAAAAGAGAACTGTTATGCGAAACGAATTGCTCGAACATGTTGAAAGTGGGTGCCTGAAGACCGAACCGCCAAAGTTTGAGGTCGGCGACACTGTGGATGTACACACCAAGATCCTCGAAGGGGATAAAGAACGAATTCAAATCTTCAGCGGAACCGTGATCGCCAAGAGCGGATCGGGGACGCGCGAGATGTTTGTCGTTCGCCGAATTGTGGCGGGGGAAGGCGTGGAACGCAAATTCCCGCTCCATTCACCCCGCATCGATAAGGTCGATGTCAAACGCAAAGGCATCGTCCGCCGCGCAAAATTGCATTTCCTTCGCGACCGCGTGGGGAAGGCGGTCAAACTAAAAGAACGACGATAGTCGATGTTGCGGGAAAATGTCATCCTGATGGAGCAACGCGGCTGACGGAATAGAACTCACATCCGTTGCCCATTGGGCAGATCGGAGGCTCGCATGCTCCATCACGGTCGCATCCTGGCCGTGCTATTGGCAAGTCTGGCGCTGCCAGCCTGCGCCCCAGCTCAGAACGTCACAGCCACCGCCTGGTCCTTGGAATACGCGCCCCTTCGAGCCAGCATCGGTCGACATATCGTCCTCATTTCAGGCGACGAGGAGTATCGATCGGAGGAGGCACTCCCGCTATTGGCGCAGATTCTCAGTAGGCAGCATGGTTGTCGCTGTACTGTATTATTCGCCATCGATCCACAGTCCCGCATCATCCAACCGAATTGCCAGACCAATATTCCTGGCCTGGAGGCCTTGGACTCGGCGGACCTGATGATCCTGTTTACGCGATTTCGCAATCTGCCTCCGGATCAAATGAGGCACGTCGACGGGTACCTGCGGGCTGGCCGGCCCGTGTTGGGAATTCGCACGTCGACACACGCGTTCAAGTTAAATGCGTCGTCGCCATATGCTCGCTTCAGCAACGGCTACGACGGGCCGGAAGTTGCGTGGCACGGTGGTTTCGGACGACTAGTTCTGGGCGAGCAGTGGATTGCCCACCATGGCGAACACCAGCAACAGGGGACGCGGGGGGTACTTGCTTCCGATGCCCGACAGCACCCCGTGCTGCGCGGGTTGGCCGACGGGGACGTGTCGGGCGCAACGGATGTCTATCAAGTGCGGTTGCCGCTGCCTGCTGACTGCCAGACATTGATGTTGGGGCAGGTTACGCGTCGAAGGGGTGAGTTTGACGAACGGGATATTGCTTTTGGCATGAGCCCTCAGGATCCCGTTGATCTCGACGATGCTAAGAATAATCCGTGTATGCCCATTGCCTGGACGAATTCCTACCATGCACCAGGCGGAAAAACTGGGCGGGCCATGACGTCGACGATTGGTGCATCCGTGGATCTGTTGCAACCCGGAACTCGCCGCCTGCTGGTGAACGCAGTTTACTGGTGCTTGGGATTGGAAAATCAGATCCCCGCCGCCGGGACGAACGTAGATATTTCGAGCAACTACAAACCCACGCAATTTCAGTTCCGGTCCGACGTTTATTGGCAGGAGCTTTCGTTGACACCACGGCGGGTCGCTGAGAGAATGGGGGAACAGTTGGAAGACTCTGAGGCAGTAGCGTCTCCGTGATGAATCCATTTCGGTCTGATCTGACAGGACTGTTGGCTCTCGTCGCGACGGCCTGTCTGTTGTGCGCCGCCGCGCGGGCTCAATCCGACCAGGTTGGCGGGCCTGTTCATTCGACGGTCCCCCGCGCGCCCCGCGTTCGACTGGACGGCAAGAGCCCCCGGATTGTGCAATTCCAGTTGCGGCGATTGTCGACCAATCAGTTGTTGCAGATTCCACGCTCGGCCGACGCCCCAAAGTATCTACCTGTCTATCGCGAGATTTTGATCCGACCGGAGATTTCGCCGAAGATCCGCGAGGAGTCACTGTCGGCGATTCAAGGACTGAGTGGCAAATCGACAGGGGAGATTCTGCTGACATCGATTTCAGATGCCGACGTCCGACGGCCGGAGTCCACGGAGGCATTGATTGGCCTCTTGCTGCGTCAGCCCCAACTCGGGGAACAGCAAGGGTTGCTCAAGCAGTTTGCGGATCACACGAATGCAACCGTGCGTGCGGCGGCGCGGTTGGCCCAGATGCAAGTGGAGGACGTAGCCGACATCGGGAACGAGCTGACGGATCAGGGCAAGATCGACCTGCTGGCGCGCGTTGAATTGTTGGATGCGCAACGGCGAGTTTCGCTGTTTCCCTGGTTGGCTGGGGAGTTGGCAGGCGGGAAGGGTTCGGATGAGCTGGAAGCAGCGGCGATGCGCGCCCTAATCTACATTCCAGCCGATCCCCGGCAACGAATAGGCATGGCCATTCGCGGATTGCAGGCGCAGCATACGCGGTCCCCCGCCATTGCCGTACTCAGCTCGATGACTCCCGCAGATTGCTCGTTGGACGACGCCCGGGCCGCCGTCGACGCGCTCTATCGCATGGCAGCGGAAACGCCAACGGGGCAACGCGGTGACGACCAGTTCCTGCGTCTGATGGAATGTGCAGGCCATCTGATCTCGACGCTTCCCGCTGCCGAAGGTCGTGCGTGGCGAAGCCAGCTGGCACGCATTGCCGTCCGCGTGATCCGCGTGGAAGCCGTGTTCGATCAGATGCGCTACGACAAACCATACTTTGTCGTCGAGCAATCCGAGGACTTCTTGTTGATTTTCCGCAACGGCGACATGATGCCGCATAACCTGGTGATTACGGCCCCCGGCGCCTTACGTGAAATCGGCCTGGCGGCAAATTCATTGCTCGCTACGTCAGCCACGAAGAAACAGTACGTACCGGATTCCGAACAGGTTTGGACGGCGACGGAAATGCTCGCTCCACACCAGGAAGTTCGCTTGACGCTGAGTGCACCTTCGGTGGCTGGAGAGTATCCATTCCTGTGCACATTTCCGAATCACTGGTACCGCATGTATGGCGTGATGCTGGTGGTTCCTGACTTGGGGGACTGGCTGCAAACGCCAGTTCCCCCCGCCGATCCGCTGGGCAGGCAGCGTCGATTTGTCCAGCATTGGACCGTCGACGACCTGGATGCGTTGTTAGCCGAATCGACCCCGCCGGATGAGACGACGGTCCAACAAGGAGCGGCGATATTTTCAGAGGCGGGCTGTATCAAGTGTCATCGCATCAACTGTCAAGGATCGGCCGTCGGTCCCGCGCTGGACGGTGTGCTGCAGCGACACAACGGTCAACGTCGCCGCCTGCTGCGGGAGATGGTGGACCCTTCCTACGCAGTGGCGGACGAATACGCCAACTATGCCATCCAATTGCACGACGGCGGAATTGTTTCCGGTCTGATTACGCGGCAAACCGAAAAAACCGTTTCGGTGATCAGCAATCCCGAGGATCCGCAGGTGGCGGAACTGCCGCGCGCCGAGATCGACGAGATCGTGCGACTTAACATTTCGCTGATGCCCAGTGGTCTGTTGGATCAATACACACCGGACGAGGTGCGCGCGGTCTTGGCGTTCGTCGAACGGACCGGGAGCCCGACCACCGACGCCTCGCAGAGTTCCGGTGATTAGCCGAGGGCAGCGGCGGTGCCGCTGGCCCGGTCACAGCGTCTTCCACGAACTACCCAGCAACGCCGCGAAGCGGTAGACGAAGTTCGTCGCCGCCAGTCTGTCCTCCGGTCGTCCCACGGCCACACTCGGGTTGGCCTGAAGTTTGTAGGCAGTCAGCTTTTTGACGTCCGCCGAATCGGCAGTCTTGAAGTCCGAGGCAAACAGCAAGCCTGACCTGGCGGACCAGAGGGACTTCCATCGAAGGTCCTGGAGCTGTGCGTCATCGGCCTGATCGATCTCGCCGGACGACTTCAACAAGTCAAACGTGGCAACTTCCGGATCGACCGTGATCGTGAATTGCGTCGGTGTGTGGATATACTGATGGAACTCTTCTAGCGCTTCCCACCAGGCGTGGTTCTCGGGAAGCGTCGCAGCCGGCAAGGGTGGATTGTACAAACCCACTCCGTCGGCCAAATCAAAAACGAGATCTAACTGCATCCGAAAGAAATTCTTGTCAACGAATGTGTATCCTGTGCCGGTGTAGCTGGGTGATAACCAGGGGATCACGTCGTGCCCGTACTGAGCGGCCTCTGCGATGTTTTCGCGGGCATACGTTTCCCAATAGTGGACGGCGGAGTCGTAGCCTAGATAGTGGCTCTCGTTGATCTGCAGGTAAAAAGTCGCCTCCGCCGAACCGGTGAATTGGATCAGTTCCCCGTTATCGGCATCAGCGAGCTGAAATTCGTCCCCGGCCGTTTTGACCAGGTAGTAGTACCCGTATGGGGCGAGTTCCGATGGCAGCGTTCCGTCAACGGTGGGAATCACGCGCACGCTTACGCCGTCGTGCGGAACTTCATCAACGAATGACAGCGTATTGCGAGCTGCGTCAACGTTGACACTCACCACCTGGTATCGATTCGCCATCGGTTGGCTGCGGTAGGGCGTGTACAGCGAGGGGACGGTGACACCAACCATTTCCGCGAGCGGCTGCCCTCCAAATTCGGCGCTAACCGGTGCATTGGAAAATAAGTCATTGCGGTCCTGCCATTCGTGGTAACTCCGTAGAATGGCCTCGTAGTTGCTACTATAGTAGCCGGGCAGTCCACGAGCCGTATCCTCGATCGCGCGAAAGGCCGCCACTGGAGTATACCATTGCCGTTCGGGCATGATCGCGTACAGGCCAAACACCAAATCAGGGCGCTCCTCGGTCGTGATAGCGAAGATCCGCGCGAATCGATCTCTCCCTTCGGGTGTGTTGGTGTACCAATCGTTTTCAATGTCATACACCAACAGTTTATCGGCAGGATGAATCCGCAGGTAGTTTCTCAGGGCGGCTTCGTTCAACTGGTCGTATTGGAATTGGCCGTCGACGACGGGAAACAAGAGGTGCTTTGAAATCAGCGCCACGGACTGATAGTCAAGGTCGGGAAAGTGTTGGTCCGGGTCCCCGTTGAGATTACTGTAAATAGTGAAGTCGGCCCCATGGGTGGACATCTCCACAAACAGCCCTTCGCTGTCCGTGGCGCGAACGGTAATCTGGGAGCTGCCCGTAACTTCCGGAGCATAGTTTAGGGTCAGCGTGCCACGGACCGGGTCAATCACGATAGAGCTGAATAAGTCCGGGTTCGTATTTTGTGTAATCGTGTACGTCAGCTCATTGTCGGCATCTTCCACATCGTCGAATGCCGCGAACAAATCAATCACGGTTGCTTCCGTGTCCTGGCGCACTTTGATGTCATGCAGACCTGTAGTGGTTGGCCGATCGTTGACCGGCAGTAGCGCAACGCGCAGGGTATCATCGACGAAGTTCCCTGCGTCATCCCAAGCTCGAACCGTAATCGCGGCATCGCCAGTGGCATTCGGAGCAACATCCAAGGTCAGCCGTGAGCCGCCGAATCGGCGATCGATAAACACCGCATCGAATAACGCCGGATTACTGTTCCCCATCACCGCAAATTCTAAAGACTTATCGACATCGTCACTAAAATAGTCGTCCAGGTTGTAGACAATGTTGTTGGCGTCCTCACCATCCAATCGCAATCCCAACCTCATGGCCTGCGGCGATTTATCCTCGTCACCCGCGGAGGTGATGGCGGCCGACAGGGGAGCATGGTAGACCGGCGTAACGTCCACTGCAACTTCGGAAGAATGTGCGTCGAGGCGAGTTGCACTCAGCAAGCAACGTGGCTCTAACTGCAGCATTTCCAGCGTCGAGAATATTGTTTTCGTACGTCTTGGGACCTTAGGCTTGAGCATGATATTAGTCGTTCCGTGCTGGGGGGGTAGGTCGGATGGGGAGCAAATCCAACGGGGCGGAAGCTTCAATTAACCACAAAATTCCAAGCATGCCCAGAAAAAAGCACGCAAAAGCCCCTTTGAAACAGTTCCCCTGCGATGGCCGGCCAAGCCGCGCGAAGCGCCATCCAGCCACAGGTGCGTGAGCCCGGGAATGTGGACAACACTTCAGTTGTGCGACAGTAGCAAAACCTACGCACAACCAGCAACACCAACCAGAACGACGCGCGGCCCGCGTGGTGGCACTGCGCGTGGCATCGGTCACGACGCCCCGAGCGGACTTTCCCGCTGTCTGGAGAACTGCGAAACTAACCACACCCCCTTTTGCTGGGCTGCCATCGGTGACATCAACCAGGAGGCCTGCCGTGACGATCACCAAGACGCCAGTCGCGTCGGCTAGTTGAAATCCCCAGCAAGAACATCGTCTTACTCGGTGTCGGGCACACGAACGCGCATGTGCTTAAAATGTGGCGCATGCAGCCCATCCCTGGCGCGCGTTTAATTTGCGTTTCCAATTTTCCCACGGCGACCTACTCAGGGATGTTACCGGGAGTGCTGGCGGGCCAGTACGAGCCGGCCGACATGCAGATCGACCTGGTGCGACTGTGCAAGGCCGCGGGTGCGGTGCTGATCGTCGACGAGCCTATCGGGCTGGCTGCGGAGGCACGGCAGCTGCTGTTCAGCGATCGAGTTCCGCTTCCCTTTGAAGTGCTGTCGGTCGGCATCGGCTCGCAGCCCAGCTTCGCGGGCGTAGCCGTCGAGGCAGGCCACGATCATCTCGTGGCGATCAAGCCCATGCAGACCTTTCTGCCGCGATTGGACCGTTGTCTGGCGAGCGCGGCGTCACATTTGCCGCATCGCGGCTTGCGGGTCGTCATTGTCGGGGCGGGAGCGGGGGGATGCGAAGTGGCCCTCTGCCTGCCGGCTCACCTCCGTACGCACTTGCCGGCCTGTGCCTACGAGATCGTATTGATCCAGGCGCAATCGCAAATCCTGCCAGGCGTGCAGGCCTCCTTGCGTCGACGCGTGATGCAGCTGTTGGAAACCCGTGGGTGCGCCTGGATTACCCAGGATCCGGTCGCAATCGTGACGACGTCGGAACTACGCTTGCGCAGCGGTCGCCGCGTGCCGGCAGACGTCGTGGTTTGGGCCACGGGAGCGGTCGGCCGCCCTCTGCTGTCCCAGTTGGGGTTGCCCTTGGATGAGCGTGGCTTCCTGCTCACCCGTCCATCGCTGCAAACCGTTGCGGACGTGCCCGTGTTTGCGGTGGGGGACAGCGGTACGATACAGAACCGGCCCATCGCCAAAGCCGGTGTCTACGCCGTGCGTCAAGGACCGGTCGTGTGGGAGAATATACGCCGCCTGTGCGATGGCCTGCCGCTTCGCGATTTCCACCCGCAGTCGGGTTTTCTTAAGCTGTTGAACTCAGGGGATGGCCAGGCCCTGGGGGAATACCGAGGGTGGTCGTTTCGGGGCAGATGGGTTGGGAAGTGGAAGGACCACATCGACCGCAGTTTCATGGCCATGTTCCAGGACTATCGACCGGCCGAAATGGCAGCCCCAGCCCAGGCCCGATCGGTTCGTCCGGTCATGCGTTGCGCGGGCTGCGGGGGAAAGGTAGGTGGACGTCTGCTGGGGGAGGTGCTGCACCGTCTTCCGCGCCAGCCAAGGCCGGAACTGCTGATGGGGCTTGACCAGCCGGACGACGCGGCCGTGCTCAACCTGGACAATTATTCGCAGGTGACGGTCACCACCGACTTCTTCCAGCTGCCGCTGGAGGATGTCTACCTATCGGGACGCATCGCCGCGCTCAATGCCTTAAGCGACGTGTGGGCCATGGGAGCCACGCCACTGGCGGCCCTGGCATCGATCGTGGTCCCTCCAGGCTCCTTTGTGGCCCAGGAGAGGTTTCTGTTCGAGCTCCTGTCAGGCGGCGTGGTAGAACTCCATCGCGCCGACGCGGCGTTGGCCGGGGGGCACACGATCGAAGGAGACGCTCCCATCTGCGGATTCACGGTGATCGCACGCCAGCTTAACGATCGGATCACCTCCAAGGGCAACCTGCGGCCCGGCGATTATCTGATCCTGACAAAACCGCTGGGCTCGGGCATCCTGCTGGCGGGCCACATGCAGGCCCGCTGCGAGGCAGCCTGGATGTCAGCGCTGCTGCAGTGCCTGTTAAGCAGTAATCAATCCGCGGCCGAATTCGCTCGCCAGTTCAATGCCCTGGCGGTCACGGATGTCACGGGTTTTGGGTTGGCGGGGCACCTTATCGAAATGCTTAACGCTTCTCAGGTTGACGCGCGGCTCGACTTATCGCAAATTCAGCTGTTGCCGGGCGCCTGCGCACTTTCGCAGCAGGGCGTGGAAAGTACACTCGCGCCGGCCAACCGGGAAGTAGCCACGCAAATTGAAATCGAAGAACCACTTGGCAGGAGTCCCCATTACGCAGCTTTGTTCGACCCACAAACCAATGGCGGGTTGCTGATCGCGTTAAGCGAAGCGGATTATCGGCAAGCCCGGGATTTGCTAACTCGCGGTGAAATGATGGTCGTCGGTCGAGTGACGCCGCGGGCTGGCCCGCGCCCGCGATTGTGTTGTTTGCGGAGTTCGAGATGACGGAACAGGGCGACGGAAGCAACCGATGATCACGCGCCACCGAAACCAATATCTCGACGCCGTGCCAGGCGCAGATGCCGATTGGTTTGTCACTAAGCGCTGGTATCAATATCAGGCCGAGTGGCGGATCAACGCGCTTCGGATCACGTGCATTGCCGTTTTTTATGCGATTCATTTGTTGAACTATGCTGGCAGTCACGGCAAGCTGCCTCCATTGGCCATCTTGCAGTTGGGGACAGCGGGGCAAATTTCGCCGCGACTCCATTTACTCGTCACGCTGCTGGTAGGAGCCTGGTTGTTGTCGGCGCTGGGAATTACCCTCTGCCTGGCTCGACAGACTTTTCCCCAATGGTTAGCTGTAGTGGCGACGGCTGTCGACTCATTGATGTTGACGGCCGTTGTTTACCTGGCTGCGGGTCCGCGCAGTCCGCTGATCGCTGCGTACTTTCTGATCATTGCTTCGTCGACCCTGCGACTGGATCTAGGCCTGTTGCGACTGGCCACCGGGTGTGCCATCGCCGGCTATGTGGTGTTACTGGGTGTTGCCAAATGGCCCACGACGTTTTGGAAAGACGAACCGCTGTCGGTTCCGCGTTACCATCAACTGATCATCATTGCGGCATTGGGCTTAACGGGTATCGTGCTCGGCCAGATGATTCGACTCCTTCCTGCCATGGCCCAGTACTACGCCAGCCGGCTGCGCCATCACGGAGAGAACCATGAATGAACCGTTGGTGGCGGACCAGAAAAAAAGCTGCCCCATTTGCGGTGCCATGCTGGTAGAGCCCGGCGACAAGTGTTGGCTTTGTTTTTCGTCGCTGAGTCATGGCCGCACGAGCAATCCCTATGCGGCGCCCCCTGCCGAGATCACGTCCCGCAAGGCGCCAGGCAGTACGCTGCTGCTGGTCCTGACGTTGGCAGCGGTTTGCCTGGTACTCATGGCCATCGCTCCCGGGCTGGGCATCCTGGCGGCCATCATCGTGGCTCCGGCCATCATCCGCACGGCTATCCTGATGCAACGTCGCGCTAACCGCGGCCGCCCTGTGGGGTGGTTCCATCGAGTGGCTGCCTTCCTGGGCTCCCTGGCCGTTCTGATCGTATTGGTCACGGTGGGCACCGTGGGTGCGCTGGGTACCTTTTGCCTGATCGCCGTGGGGTCGATGTCGGTTCCACAAATGGATGAAGAGTTGGCACTTTGGGTTGCCGCACTGGCGGGCATCGTGGTGGCCGTAGGGTTCATTTTGCTGTTCATCAAATTGACGGTCGTGCAATTCCTCGACGACTGACGATTTTTTTCCCCCCTTTCGGCAACCAGCCGCGGCAGAGAGACCATCATGAAATTCCGTGACTATGCATTCCTGGGCACGACGCAGAGTCTCTGTCCGACGTGCCTGAGCCTTGTCCCGGCCAAGATTATCGCCCGCAATCAGCGCGTCTATTTTCGCAAGCAATGCGCCGCACACGGCACGCGCGAGGATTTTGTGTGCTCCGATGTCCATTGGTTTGATCGCATGGAATACAGTCTGCCCGGCAAGATCCCCAATGAAGTTCGGGTGCCGCCGCAGCGCGGCTGTCCCTACGATTGTGGCCTATGCACCGAACACGAACAACATACGTGTATTGGAGTCTTGGAGATCAACTCCGCCTGCAACCTCGAATGTCCCATGTGCTACGCGTCCAGCAGCCCGCGTGGCAGTCACTTGTCGGTCGCCGAATGCGTGCGCACCATCGATCATCTGGTGACAGCAGAGGGTCGCCCGGAAGTGCTGCAACTGTCCGGGGGGGAGCCCACGATCCACCCGCAGTTCATGGAAATTTTCCGGGCCGCGTGCGATCGTCCTATCGATCTGATCATGATCAACACGAATGGGATTCGCCTGGCGCGTGACGACGAGTTTCTGCAGCAAGTGGCCGCCCTGCGGAACCGCTGTGAGGTCTATCTGCAATTCGATGGCTTCCACGAGTCCGTCAGCGGCGCGCTGCGAGGCCAGCAGCTGGTCGAAACAAAGCTTCGCGCCGTGGAACGACTGGGGGAAGCCGGCGTGCATGTGATCCTGGTGTGCACGGTGCAAACCGGCGTGAACGAGCAGGAGCTGGGACGTATCGTTGAATTCGGGGCACAGCGGGCTCAGATTACCGGTGTCAGCTTCCAGCCTGCATGTTACGTGGGACGGTCATTGGAGCCTGCGGAACTGGAGTGCCGCATTACTTTTCCCGATATCATTCGGTTGCTGGAAGAACAGACGTGTGACTGGAACGCTCAGGACTTCCTACCCCTGCCCTGCGCACCCCAACGCGCACAGCCTGGCCTATGCCTATCGCACTGACCAGAATCTCATCCCACTGGCCAGGTTTATCGACATCGAACAGCACACTGATTTGCTCAGCCAACGGCATCACATTCACGCGGAGCAAGGCCCGCCAACTTATTACGCAGGTCCTGTCACGGGTCACCTGCGGAAACGACTGTGGTTGTTTTGCTGGCGCGGATCAGCTCTACAGCCTGACACACCAGGACCCCTCTTCGATCAAGGTAGTTCGGCCTCCGGTTCCTGGCGTGCAGCGGCTACCCGATCTCGCCAAAGAGTTTTTTACTCGAGCGATGGCGGAAGATCTGCGGCCGCGCGACGTTTTTCGCGTAACCACAACCAGCTTCATGGACGCCTATAATTTCGATATTCGACAGTTAATGAAGTCGTGCGTCCATTTCATCTTGCCCAGCGGGCACCTCATCCCATTTTCCGCCTATAACTTGTTCTATCGTGACGGCACGCTCCCGCTGCCCGAACTGCGTGGGACGCCGGTTCCCGTGGAGTCAGCTTGAACGGCGTCGGATTTTGCGAAACAGCAGCAAGCACAGAGGCGTGCGCATGGTGTTGACGATTCAATGGCACTCGCTGGCTTACGCCGCGCTGATGCTGCTGGCCATCGGCTCGGCGGCTGCCGTGGCCCGTTTCACACAGTCGCCCTGGCCGCTGTCAAAGTCCCAGAAACTGGCGCTGGGATTTGGCGGTTTTTGCAGCGCCATGTTGTGCGCCAAACTGCCTTTTGTGATTGCGGATGGAAGCGGCTTACGTTCGGGAGTTGCCTGGTTCAGCGACGGCAAGACCATTGTCTGCGGCCTGGTCGGCGGTTACTTCGGCGTCGAATTGACGAAGTGGATCCTGGACATTCGCGTGAAGACTGGAGACGGCTTTGCCGCTCCCGTGGCCACGGCAGTGGGCATCGGACGTCTGGCGTGTTTTCAAGCCGGATGTTGTTACGGCACCCCCACGACATTTCCTTGGGGTGTTGTCTTTCCGCGCGTCGACGACTTACCGCGACATCCCACGCAATGGTATGAAGCCACGTTTCATCTGACGATGGCGGTCGTGTTGCTGCAGTTGCAACGCAGCCATCTGTGTCAGCGTCAGCTGATCAAACTCTACATTCTCAGTTACCTGACGTATCGACTCGCCACCGAACTGATACGGCCCGAGCCTCGTCTATGGCTCGGGCTGACGGGGTACCAGTGGGCGTGCCTGTGGTTGATTCCGCTGTTCGCCTGGTTGTGGATCCGAGACGCGAAACGGACGAACGCGTGAGTCGGCGATTGTCGTGCCTGTCTGACCTCTGCGCCTCTGCGTGAGACGCATTCCCACTACTGACGAATCCCCTCAAAGCTCACCGAGAGCGCCACTTCGTCGCCGATGGGCCCCACCATGCCAGTCATCCCAAAGTCGCTGCGTTTGATCTGGAACTGTGTCATGAAACCACTGTGGTAGCCCCCGCCCGGCCCAGGTCCTTCCCCCAGCTTTTTCATGGGGATCGTCACCTGTCGCGTAACACCATGCATGCTCAGATTGCCGGTGATGTTATACACATCCCCTTCCACAGCCACCGCTGTGCTCTGAAAAGTAATTGTCGGGAACTGATTCACATTGAAGAAATCCGCGCCGCGCAGGTGTTCGTCGCGCTTGAGATCATTCGTATCCAACGAACCCGCGTCGATGGAAAACGAAAATTGGCTGTTGCCGCCATCCAACGAAAAAAGACCACTGCAGGTGTTGAATCTTCCATACGTGAAGCTGTAGCCCAAGTGGCTGATGCTAAAAATGATGGATGTGTGCGTGGGGTCCAATACAAAGTTATCTGCACGAACCGCGGGCGGGCTGAACAGCGTCGCGATTCCAAGTAGGGCAACCGTGGTTATGGGATACTTCATTTGATAGGCACTCCTCTTTCCTGGAAGACATTTTGAGCGGTCGTGGGGGTCGAAGACTGTCGGTCCACTAGCCCGTTGGGGGTTCGGGTTCTCCCGTAGTCGGTCCGCCACCTCCCTGCAGCTTTTCCAAATTGGCTTTCAGCGCGTGCAAGAACGGGGGCACCTGTGCAGCAGACAAGAATACGCGACTGGAAACAGCCGCGTGCGGAAAGAAGCGAGTGATAAAATCGAGACAAAACTCGGCGGGTGAGTGTCGGATCATCACTGCCTCGGCAAAACTCCCGCTCAATTTTTCTTCGGGCAGCTTGATGTTGTCGTAGATCTCCTTGACACTTCTCCGTTCTGGATTTTCCGGCCGTGGTATGGGAGGCGGCGGGCCAAATTTGTTCGTAAACATATTCAGGTTTTGATCGAGCGCGGCCACAAACTGGGCAAGTACTTGATGGGGCATGACCACGCGGCTGACCAGTTGCGCCGGCGAACCGAACTGTTGTACAAAATCCAGCACGACATTGTATTGGCCAACCATCACGATCGCTCCCGTGCTGAAGACCCCCCGCCCCACCGATTCGGGAACACGGGCTGTCGCATTGGGAACCTGTACGTGCTGGTGCTCCAAATCGCCAGGGCGAGGTTCGCCTTGATCCTGATCATCCGGGCCTTTGTCCGACGTCATCGTTACTCCTGTCCTGCGGCTCGAGATAGTTTCCACACTCATTATTTTACCAATTTCTGCGCCGCGTCGAGGGTGGGCAGCCGTTGAGCTTCCGCCAATTTCGCGGATTGTGTCCGCGGCCGATCCGGTAGGCCAAGCCGGTCCGGAATTCGGGGCGCTGCACTCTTGGTTCGCCGCCAGGGCAGGAGTTTCTGCTGCTATTTCACGCCTGGCATTGGAGGTTCACGAAATCAGCCGGAACGCGACCGCGTCCGGGTTGGGCCGCGGACACCGAGTGCTATCGTACGTCGGCTGATCGCAACAACCGAGATCTAACGCTAAATTCCTGGCTGACAGAAGTCGCCTGTTTTCCCCAACCAACAATAAAAGCGTGTCGATTTGCGACACGCTTTTGTTGGCAAATTCCAAGCACCAGCTGGCTAACGCTAGCCAGAGAATCTCATCGGACGCATGGACAACTGAGGCCTGGCCTCCGCGTGCCGCGGAGCCAGCTCGTGCGTAGCCTGCGTTAACGACCGGGACCAGGTCGATCCGATCGTGGCATTTCGGTACTCGGTCGCCGCCCGCGTGGATGGCGTCAGCCGAACCGGCGTGGACTCGGTCGCAGCATCTTGGTCGGCCATTAACTGACCTTGTGTGTCCGATTCACTGTGTTGGTCGTCCCCACCCTGGCCGGGCAATACGGCCGAAGCTGGGGCCACCATGGCGGGACCTCCCTCTTCGTGTTGGTGATCAGCCACGTCTGCCTGTTGTGCAACGGGCGTAGGATTAGCCAAGGACTCTGCCAGCGGCGTCTGGGTAAACTTGAACCGATTCCATTCAATGAAATCCTGTCCGTCGATAATTCCATCGCACGAGAAATCGCCGGCTGCCCAGCCACTCGCGCCCGCCATCATGCCGCGCAGCATCGTGAATGCATCGAAGGCACCCACGTAGCCGTCCAAATCGGCATCACCGTATTCCGTGCCGATGACATCGCGGATCAACATGTCCATGTCCTGTCTGTCGACGAGGCCATCGGCCGTGATGTCGAACACGGATTCAACATTGTTGCCAAAATTGTCCGTCAACATGTCGATGTCAACGGCATTGACAACATTGTCGCCGTTAAAGTCACCCACTAACGAAATAGACTGGGGCGCTGTCGACGGAGTCAGAACGTCCTGGGCAGGTCGCGCGTCAGTCGGTGGACCTGCTGCCAATGCAGGCGCCGTGGGTAAGGACGCCGACAACATGGCACGCGGTTCCAAACACTCGGCGCGTAAGAATCTTTGCTTCATGGTTTCACCTCATCATCCTCAGAAAGTGGGTCCGTGGCTTCGCATCAAGTAACCGACAAGGCCAGGATACTCGTTCCCACCCGTCTGTGTTGACACACGAAACCGTGATATCGCGCGAAGCTGCCAATCTGATGCAGTCCATCTATCGATGGGGCGAGAAATAGCGGATTGGCTCCGGAAAATCAACCGCGATCGGCCGGGCCCGGCGGGCTCCCGGCGGGCCGGTGGTCCAAGGACCGTCTGCTCGTGTGCCGAACCTGTTCGGGATGCTGAGCTCCAACAGCAGCGGCGTTCACTCGTACCCGGGGGCTTCCACAGCCTAATACGCGTTCTTGTCCGTGAAGGCGACGAACAAAGTACGGATCAGAATTTTCAGATCCAGCAATAGCGACCATTCCCGGATGTAGCGATGATCGAACTCCACGCGTTTTTCCATTTTGTAAAGTTCGTCGGTTTCACCGCGCCATCCGTTGACCTGGGCCAACCCCGTGATTCCCGGCTTGACTTTGTGTCGTAGCATGTAGCCGTGAATTTGCCGCCGGTATTCTTCATTGTGCGCCGAGGCGTGTGGTCGTGGGCCTACCAGCGACATTTCCCCCGACAACACATTGAATAACTGCGGCAACTCGTCCAGCGACGTCTTGCGAATCACGCGTCCCAAAGGCGTAATGCGGGCGTCCTGTCGGGTGGCCTGCGCAACCTGGTCTCCGTCCTCCAACACACGCATGGAACGGAATTTCCACACATTGATCACGCGTCCATCCAACCCGTAGCGACGCTGCCGAAAGAAGACGGGCCCCTTGGACGTAAGCTTAATCAGTCCCGCGATGATGACCATCGGAATCGCGCAGATTAATAGACACAACGATCCGATCGTCAGGTCAAACAGTCGCTTGACCACTCCGTCGATGCCGTAAAAGGGATTTTCAAAAATGCTGACAGCCGGCACTCCCTGGATGTCAGTCCACCGCGAATGGAGCAGTTCGAACACAAACAGATCGGGCACGATGTAAACCGAGGCCGTGGAATCCGCCAGTCGGCGAATGACGCGGCGAATGCGCTCTTCGGCCCGCATGGGAAACGTAATGTAAACAACACTGACACGTCCTGAACGACAGTCGGCCACTAACTGGTCAATGTTGCCCAGGCACGATCCCACGTTTTGAGACAAGGTGGCGGTACGGTCCCGCGGACGATCGTCGTAGAATCCGATCAAGTGCAGGCCCAGATAGGGTGAGTCCGCGATGTTTTGAGACAGGCGGATGCCAAGTTGCGTGACTCCCACAATCGCGAACCCGCGCACCCCAATGCCCCGCTGACGCAACAGTGCCTGCAACGTGCGGATGCTGGAACGAGCCATGGCCAGCAACAAAGCAGTGAACAGCGTCCACAGCCCGAACGTCCAGCGGGTCAGGCCACTGCCGTATTGCGTGGTGGCTCCCAACACAACCAGCGCCTCCCAGCGCGGCGACCCAAGTATACCAAACGCAGATCAGTTCGCCGTCGAATCGCGTCCCTCGCCAGTTGCGATAGTTGCCCGTGAAATTGCTGACGACGGAATAGAGCAGGATCGCGGACGACACCGCGGCAATGACCTGAGACGGATACATGTACTGGCCAAGCCGGTAGGCCAGATTCAGCCCCACCAAGATGCAGACCCCGTCCGCGACTCGATACACGAGTTTGCGCAAGGAGCCCAGCGATTGTTCGGGAATTGATTTGTCCATCTGCAGTGTTGGTGGCTACCCGATTTCCCGCGGTGTGAACGCAGACTGCCGACCGGCTAATTCCGTGCGTCCGGGATACGCGGCGCCGTGGCTTGGCTGCGATTTTTGCTTTCCCAAATATAGGTCATCAGATCAAGCCGGCACGTCGGCTGCCCGGGCCCGATAATCGCTATAATCTGCCGCGTCCAACTCATGTCAGTGTAGCCGTCACGCTCCGTCGTGACGGCCGTTGTGGTCAAGACCTAACTCACCTCACGATTTCCCGATACGCGCGAAAACAGTAAGTGGGAAAAAGGCCTTTGACGGACGTCACGGCGGAGCGTGACGGCTACAATGCTCATAAACGAGCGATCTGACCGGGTCTTAATCTGCTCGAAAATGAGCGGTGCTCGTATTCGCGCGGCCGTCACTCGCCGCAAACTCAACGGCGGACGGCTTTCTTGTAGCGTAAGTCCGCAGTTCTGACGACGTTTCGAATTCAAACCGGTGTTGTGTGCCGGTTTGGCGCGGCTTGCTTTAGGACGCTGGGGCCGTAGACCAGCACCTTGAGAAAGAGAGCCAATGAGCGCACCAATATCGCCGACGATCGCCGTTGTGGACAACGACGCCGATCGCTACTCGTTCCTGCATAAACTCCAACAGCACAAGCGAGCGCAACTGCTATTCTTTCCGGATGGCCGTTCCGCACTGCGCGTGACCAGCGTCTTGACGCCCTCATTCTGGCTGGTCAATGACCGCCTGACCGACATGCGAGGACTCGATTGCGTCGAGATGCTTGTCGAGTTACACCCCGATGCGCGGGTATTTCTCATCGCCGACGAATACAACGTCGACGACGAGCGCCAATGTTTTCGCTTCGCTCGCGTCAAATATCTCTGCCGACCACTCGATGTGCAATGGCTCAGTCGATTGCTGCCGTCCATTTCGGCGATCCGCCCCGAGACGGATGGCCCGGACATTAAATCAAGTGTAAGCGTCGCGGACCGCATCGAAAATCATCAAACCACACGCGGCCCAACTCGGGCTCCCCCTGACGACTGACCTCGATGTGCAGCACCACACGGGGCGTTTGCTAAGGCGTCACGCAGTGGGTTCTTCGCAATCCGTGGGCGCAGCGCCCCGACCCCACCATCACCCGTCCATTCACACTTTTTTGCAAGGAGCAAGCCAATGGTAACCCTGACACGCGCTGGAGCAGAACTTCAGTGGGAAACTTTTACGGACTCCACGTTTGAAAAATTCCGTGGGTCTCAACGTGCGGCCATGCCTGTCGCCTCGAGTCGCGTCAGTTGTGCCGTGCATCGCGAGTCATCTCGACGGCCACGCCACCGCGCCGCGCGGCATTCAATGGCGCCCATCGACGCCGCATCCGCTCAGTCCAATAGTCCTTTTCTCAAGCATTTCAAGGAGCATCCTATGAAGACATGTACACTATCGACGTTCGTGACAGGTCTACTGTGTCTGGCTGTCTCGCCCGGCCTGGCTCAGATTGAAGTCATTGGTCCGTTGACGCTGCAACCCTCATCAACGGACATTCAGGTATTCACCAACTTCATTCCGCCCAATCCTAGCTACAAAGAGTTGCAGTTTACTGGCACAGTCGACGTACCTCCAGGGGCCGTGGCGGACCTTTATGTGGAATTTGACTACATCGATCCGAACAACGTGAATGTTGTGGTGCCGGCCCCTCTCTCGTTATTCACCGCGGTGGGCGGTGCACCCACACCCGTGGACACCGGCATCCTGACGCTGATGTTCTGTCCGCAGGTCGTCAGCCTGCACCTCACCAACCGGGACCAGTCGGGAGTCTCAATGAACGTGCAGGGGTTGTTCCGTCACGAGTGTTTCCCCGTCCCGGAACCAGCACTGGGTGGCTGGCTGGGGCTGGCCAGCCTGGGGTGGTTTGCTTTGCGTTCCCGGCTGGCTGGATGTGTTATTTGAAGCGTGCGTCCCCTCGGCATGCCGCGGCGTGTCGCGCACGAGGGTTGTTTGAAAAACGGCAAATTCGTGGAGCCAAGCTAATTCAGGAATCTTACGATGAAAAACGACTATTTGCGTATTCTCACCGCAGCGTTGGCGATCTGCCTGCTGCCGAACGTACTGCATGCGGTCCCGATCAATGGGCTGTTCTTGCCTGATCCTAACCATTGCGACGGCCCCAACCTGTCGTCCATTCAGTTGGGGCATGAAATTGGCGACGGGCCGGCGTCGAATCCGTTTCCGATTGATGAACGGATTATCGCCAACGTTGCACCGCTGCCCGTACCCTTTCCTCCCGCCTGCGCCCTCGACGACGGGATTCCCAACGACTGGTTAATTCGCATGGTGAACGTCAGCTCCTACTCCTACCAGGACCTGTACTTTGTGGCGGACGATATCGGGTTCGTGGTGGGTAACTACGATGGGGTGATGCAGGACCTGAACAATCCGGGTGTGCAGCCTTCACAAGCGTTCCGCATCGACGGGACCATTACGCCGGGCGCGAACAATCCTCTGTTGTTGGAGGGGGGTGGCACCGTGAATGAGATCTTTGAGCCCGGCGAGACGTGGGATTTCTACGTCATCAATTTTACCGGCGGGATTCCGTCATTCGGCTCGGCCGGGGCCTTCGGTCTAGGCTCACTCCCCAACAACCTCTCCACGGCCAGCATCCTGGCTAACCAGGTGCCGGAGCCGGCCGGTGTCGTATTCGGGTTGCTGGGGACGCTGGGGCTTCTAGCGCGTCGTGGCGGTGACCGCATCCACTCGAATCAAAGGGGCACACGCGTCGCTGTTTGAAGCATTGTTCGTTGTATCAATCGATCCAGTAACGATGAGAAGAATCAAGATGAAAACTAAGTTCAATTTGCTATTGATAAGTATGGTCACGCTCGTCGCCTGTGAAGGGCAACCAGTATCGGCGGCGATGTATATGTTTCAGGATACCACGTTCCTGAACAGTGATTGGACGGCCACAAAATGGGCTGATACCACGCCCGGTGCCAGCGCGACATTCAACTCGGGACAGGCCAACACGGGAGGCAGTCCCTTCGGTCCCAACACGCCGGATTTCCGGCTAACGCGGCATGTGTATAACAACGGTGCGATACAGGTCGAGCATCGCAACGTCAACTTTAACTGGACGCCATTACCGGGCGAATCGGTGGTGGACATAGATTTTCAGTATGACTTGCGACACCTTACCGGAACGACTGTGGGAGGTGCCGTGGGTTATGCCCTGAACCTTTACCAGGGCGGCAAAGTGTATCGCAGCACACCATACGACAATATTTTTCCCAATACTTGGGTCCCCTTCTCGCATCCACTAGTACCTTTGACATCCTTCCAGGAAGTGGTCGCGGGCACCGGGGTCCTGTTGCCCACGTCGAACCCCGTTGCCACCTTGCCGATGAGCTTTGGATTCATGTCGGCCAACAGTGCCAACCAACTGACCACCAAGATCAGCGGAATTGACAATTTGAAAATCACGCTGTGGACCGTGCCCGAGCCTGCTTGTGGGCTGATGGCGCTGATCGCGTCCTGCTTTCTGCGTCGCTTACGGCGTGCATGCTGACCGGGATCGATCGGTACACGGCGGCGGATCTGCACGATGGCTCGGATCAGCGGTTATTCCGGCTTCGATCGGTCCAGCCAAAGTCCAGACGGTGTGGCCGAAGCGGGCGGCGGCGCCCAGCCATGTGGCTGGCCCGTGCCGCGGGTAACAGTGCCAATTGCCGGGGCCAAGCCGTCCTGGCCCAAAGATTTGTCAGGTCTACCTCCTCGAAGGGCCAGGTCTCGGCGGCAGCGCCCGCCGCCAGGGCCTGGTCCACGTTGCGGTAGAGTCGCACGCGATCGTCCTGTTCGTCGTCAACCAACGCGAGCAAGTCGCGGCCTCCGTCCCGATCGACATCCCACAGCACTGCCTGTTTCAGCATGGTTCGATCCTGTCCAGGTCGCTCACTGGACGGCATAAAGTCGATGAACTTCAATAACGTGTAATTCCCGCCGATTCCGCCGTTGACGGCCACGTACGACTGTCCCTCATCCTGGGCGTCGTCGTCGGCGATCAGCAGCAAATCGCGATCTCCGTCGCTATCCAAGTCCATGGGTGGCATCGAAGCCAAGCCGTGATCGTCGGGTCCTCGCAGCAACCGTCGACTTCGGGTGAATTGAAAGGTACCGTCTCCTCGCCCCAAAGCCAAACGTAGCTCAAACGTGAAGTAACCACCCCAAGGCGTCAGGTGGTACAGCACGTCAAGTAACTGATCTCCGTCGACGTCCTCCAGCCACGTCGTCATGCCGCGCTGGTTCAAGGCCACCAGCTGTAACGGAGTGGAGAAGTCAAACGTCCCATCGTTCATCCCCCAGCAAACCTGCAAGTACCAGTTTGCCTCGGCATTGGGAACGCCCTCTCGGGATCGAATCAGCAGATCAATTCGGCCATCCCCGTCAACGTCCCCCACGTCCACCAGGCTGCGTTCAATCGGCAAGCTACCCAAATAGATCACTTCGAGCTTATCTTGATCGACCACCACTCTGGCCAGATAGGTAAAGGGAGCGCTGCGATCGTCTTGCACCCACCCCAGGATCAGCTGCCGATTGTCCAGGGAGCATATCTCCACGCTCAACTCGTTACCGTGGGTAATAAAGGAGCTGATGGCCGGAACCTGTGTCCGATGGTCCAGCACAAAGTCCTTCCCCCGCCGATAGTTGGGCAGTTGGCCCGGAGCTTGCTGCAAACGACGGAGCGTGTCGTTGCCCACAAACGTAAAAATGCTTTGCGGTTGTCGATGGGCTCGTGGAAACGTCGCTTCGACGAGCGTGCCGCCCAAGCGCATGGGAAGCTGGCAGCGAATGGCGGTTGAATTTTTCCCTGGCAGCAGTTCGTATTCACCCTGCTGATCCGTTACACAGCGCGGTTCCGCTTGCGAATTATCTCCGTCAGCGTCCCACTTTCCATTCGCATTGAGGTCCGCATAGACCGTCGAACCCTCAAGTCCAGGTTCCGACGGCTGAAAAAAACCGTCGCCGTTGTCATCCTGCCAAACCAGGCCGTGGACTCGCAGCGGCTGCCTGCCCGACAGGAAGCCTATCGCCAGCCATCCGGCGAATGTCAGCAGTATCATGCTCAGCGTCGCCACCAACGCCACGGATTTCCGAGACGCGGACCGTCGGCGGCCTGCCAGCGTGGCGTGGCCGCGAAGGTAGGCGTGCAGATCCGCAGCGAACTCACCGGCGTTGGCGTAGCGGTCGTGCGGCTTCAGCGAAATTGCCTTCAGCACAATCGCGTCCAGCACCGGGCTAAAGGGAATACGATCCGTATTGAACGACGACCGGCGCCGCTTGACACTCGGCGCAGTCTTGATCGCCGGCGCGATGCCGCGCAGTAATTCCTTGAGGCTGGCGGTGGTTTCGAACGGCAATTGTCCGGCCAGCATTTCGTACAGGATTAATCCCAGCGAATATACGTCGCTGCGCGCCGACTCGATCATCGACTGCACCCATCTGTTCCGGACTGGCCCACGGCAGCGAGCCCACAAACTGGCCGGTCTTGGTCCTCTGCAGCGGAGGACCGCCGTCTATGCCGGCCTCCGCATCCATAATGATCTCCAGTGCCAAACCGAAGTCCAAAATATGTGGTTGACCTCGTTGATCCATGCGGATGTTGGACGGCTTGATATCACGGTGCACGATTCCTTTTTGATGAGCGGCGTTGACGGTTTCGCAGATCGCAACGAAAACCTTCAGCAGCTCATTGACTTCTTCGCGCGTCGATGCACGCTGCCCACGGTCTCGTCGCTGGTTCAACCATTCGTCCAGATTCAGTCCTTCCACGAAATGGATGACGACGAAGGGTGTACCCTCGTCGGTCAAGCCACGGTCGATCACGTTCGCAATATGCGGGTGATCCAATTCGACGAGGATCCGCACCTCACGATCGAATCGTTTCTTGGCGGCCTCCGAACACAAGGCACCGCCGTAGATGGCTTTGATGGCCACCGCCTGCCCGGTCGAAATCTGCGTGGCGCGAAATACGGACGCTTGCCCGCCGGCGCCCACTCGTCGCTGGATCTCGTAGCCAGGGATGCGGAACCGCACACGGCTATTGGTGGAGTTTGTCATCGGCTTTGCCGAATTCGGTCGCGCGGTGTGCCCCAAAGCTCCGTCAATGCACTGCAGCTTCTTTAATTCTGTTTCGAGTTGCGTGTGGAGGTCCGGATGAGCCTCCATCAGCGAGGCGATGGCGGCCGAATCCTGCGCGGTGCCCGACAACAACAATCGCTCGATCAGCGACCGAGCGCGCTGCGTTGGGCCGGACTCCGCAAAATTCTCAGCCTGATTGTCCATGGTATACCGGGGTTACCTGCGGTCGCGCTGTGGGAGCATCCAGAAAACGAACAGGGGACCGGATCCCCAAGCTCCCGACTCCGTTTTCTGCCCTAATTGCCGGCGGCACCGACTGGCGACTCATCAGGTCGATAGTCTACCGCCAGCGTGAGGAGCGAGGCCAGCACCAGACAGGCGCCTCCAAACATCACCACTTGTAACCGGCTGACGTCTTCAAATTGTGCTAGTACACGACTGAGGAGGATGGCGACCAGGATCTGGGGAATCACGATAAAGAAATTGAAGATCCCCATGTAGACCCCCATCCGTTCAGGGGGCAAAGCGCTGGACAGCATGGCGTAGGGCATAGACAGAATGGACGCCCAGGCAATTCCCACACCAGTAAAGCTGATCCAAGTCAACAGCCACGGATTGGTCCAAACCCCCACGGATAGTAGCCCCAACCCTCCCAGTAACAAACAGACCACGTGTATCCATTTTGCCGAACAGACCCGCCCCAACCACAGAAAGGCGATGGCAGCAAAAAAAGCGATCAAGTTGTAGGCGGCGAAGCAGCCATTCGCCAGGTTGATTCCTTGTTTGTAGACGTCCGACTCGGTATCTGTGGCCCCCAGGATGTCGCGTGCAACTGCCACGGTGAAGAATATCCACATGCAAAACAGCCCCATCCAGGTAAAGAACTGGACCGCCGCCAGTTTCTTCATCCGCGCGGGCATCTGCAGCATGGCATCGATGATCTCGCCAAATCCTTCCGCTTGACGTTGGCGAAACTGATCGAGGTCCTGTGGCGGGTACTCTCGAGTTGAGAAGACCGTCCACAGCACGGCCAGCAAGAACACGATCGCACCGACCGTGAAAGCGATATGGACCGTCTGCGGAATCGGCTGATGCTCGTTGGTGATCACGCTGATGCCGGAGGCCTGCAGCCAGCTCGGCAGCTTGGAGGCAATGACAGCCCCGGCGCCGATAAACACGGACTGCATGGCGAAACCCACGGTGCGCTGGCGATCGGGCAACAAGTCGGCGACGAACGCGCGAAACGGTTCCATGCTGACGTTGACCGAAGCATCCAGGACCCACAGCAAACCAGCCGCCATCCACAGGCTTCCCGACTTAGGCATCAAGAACAGGGCGAGGCTGGCAAAAATGGCGCCCACCAGGAAATAGGGACGGCGGCGACCCAAAGGCCCCCAGGTCCGGTCGCTCATGTGTCCAATAATCGGTTGCACAATCAATCCCGTCAGGGGCGCTGCCAGCCACAACAGCGGCAGCGAACTTTCGTCAGCCCCCAGATATTCATAGATGGCCGACATATTGCCCATTTGCAATCCCCAGCCAAATTGAATGCCGAAGAATCCAAAGGACATATTCCAAATCTGCCAGAAGGAAAGGGCGGGTTTTTCGTTCATCGAGGTTCCTGAAAAAACTACTTGGACTTCACCAACACCGAAATCCGATCCCAGTTGCGGGGGGGCCACGCTCCACACGGCCTGATCAGCGAAAGCCATTCGCACCACGTCCGCGGGAATTTCCCGGAATCTCGCCGGGCTTCCACAGATCCTTTCCGTGCATCTGTAGTTTGTGCGGGGTGACGCGTTGCCACAATACGCCAAAAGCATTAGCGTATGGCTTTGTCTAATTTTGCCCCCGCGTTGGTGCGTTCCGCAAGTGCGTCGGGCGCGGCTGGACGAATGCAGCATCAGGATGCTAGGACGATGTAACAGGAGGCAACAGAGGAAACGGAACTCTGTTCGCTGCTGTTCACATCCCCGCTCTCTCAACGACCTGAATGCTGCCATCGGCGATAGTGTTACCCCATTACATTCCTTGGACTAAGCAGAACGACCTCCATCCATGTTAGAAGACCGTGCCGCCGGAATACTGCTGCATCCGACTTCCTTACCCGGCCCGCACGGAATTGGCGACCTGGGGGACCAAGCGTTTGCGTTTGTGGATTTTCTTGCCAATGCCAAAATGACCCGGTGGCAGATGCTGCCCCTAGGGCCAACCGGTTACGGGGATTCACCGTACGCCGCTTTTTCCAGCTTCGCCGGCAATCCGTTACTGATCAGTCTCGATCGGCTGGTCGAACAGAAATTGTTGGACTCCGCGGATGTCCAGCCCCCCACCGATTGGGAGGGCGGACGAGTCAATTTCTGGAAAGTCATGCAGTGGAAGTTGCCTTTACTGCGCACCGCCGCATTACGCTTCCTCAACGACTCGCGCCACGCGTCACCGTCCGGTAGCTTCCGCCAGTTTTGCCAGGCGCAATCCGCCTGGTTGGACGATTACTCGCTGTTCAAGGCGGTGAAGCAAGTTTTTGACGGACAGGCGCGGGCGGCCGGCGTGGATGGAGCGATCTGGAACAACTATTGGGACGCGGATATCGCCCGTCGTGAGCCGACAGCCATGGAGCGGTGGACGGCACGTTGCCAGAGCGAAGTCGCCGTACAGCAGGCTTGGCAATTCTTCTTTTTTGAACAGTGGCAAGCGCTGAAACAGTACGCCAACCAGCGTGGCATCCTGTTGATCGGAGACCTGCCCATTTTCGTGGCACTGGACAGTGCCGACGTATGGTCGTCTCCCGAATCGTTCTGCTTGGACGCCGACTTGCAGCCGACTGTTGTGGCGGGCGTGCCCCCCGATTACTTCAGCGCCACCGGGCAACGCTGGGGAAATCCGGTTTACGATTGGCCCGTGATGCAACAATCTGGCTTCGCCTGGTGGATCCGCCGCTTCGCCGGCACGGCCGCCCTGGTCGACATCATTCGTGTCGACCACTTTCGAGGGTTTGAAGCGTTCTGGTCCATCCCGGCGTCCGAGTCCACCGCCGTTCATGGGAAATGGGTCAAGTCACCGGGCCGCGAGCTTTTCGCTGCCGTCCGACAGAAGTTGGGCGGCTTGCAGATCCTGGCGGAAGACCTGGGATTGATCACGCCGGAAGTGGACGCTTTGCGGGAGCAGACCGGTTTTCCCGGCATGCGCGTGTTGCAGTTTGCGTTTGACAAAAAAGAGGAACGGAGCAGGCACTTTCTGCCGCACAACTACGAGCCGAATGCGGTCGTCTATACGGGCACACACGACAATAATACGTTGCGAGGCTGGTTTGCCGAGGCGGCCGAAGACGAACGCCTGGCCGCCTTGAAGTACTTGGGGCAGGATCGTCAGCCCGTCAAGGAAAACCGTATTGAATGGCATTTTATCCGCCTGGCGTTGGGCTCGGTCGCACGACTAGCCATAATTCCCATTCAGGACATCCTGGGCCTGGGGCCGGAGTCGCGGATGAACACGCCAGCGACCATGGGATCGAACTGGTCCTGGCGGCTGCCGCCGGACTACGCACGCAGTGATGTTGCCCAACGGCTGGCCGGATTGAACGTGCTGTTTGAGCGCGTGTGAGCCACGGTGGATTCGTTGGACGGCGTCAGTGCGACTGAACCCGGGGGGCTACAAGTTGATGTCGCCACGTATTACAAGTTCGAGACCGAATTGCGGAATCATTTGGGGGGATTCCCCCCAAACCCCCCAGGGGGGAACCACCATGGCCCCGCGAAGAAAAATGTTAGCGCTGTTTGACTGCATGGGCGTCACCATGCTGCTGGTCGCGTTGGCTGTTGGCCAGGCGCCCGAGAATTCGCCGCAGACTGCGTGGGATGCCTCCCATGTGCAACAGGGTTATCGGCACCAGGAGAACGTCACGTATTTCCTGTTCGATCCCCGCGCGTATGGTGTGCGTCGGCCGAACCGCGTCGTCGTTACGGGCGCGTTCCGTAACTGGGATCAGGACATGCAGAATCCGCGGTGGCAGCTGAGCGAGGACGAGGAATCCGGGATTTGGAGTGTTGCGGTTCCGAATCCGCAATTTACGGTGATTATGCCCGCGACGCCTTTCAAGTTTCGCATTAATGACGGCGCCTGGTTGGCACCGCCCGATAATTCTGTCAATCGTGAGGCTGGTAACTTGGTGTTCGAAAGGGGCGTCCAGCCGCCCCGCCTGAAGGCGGAGCTACGCGGGGAAAAGGCCATCTGGTTTTCACTGACCGGAGCCAATGTGCAGCGCTCGCTGGATGCCGATGACTACAAACTGACAGATGCAGCCGGCAATCCGGTGCCGGTGGCTGCCGTGATCGCCAACACGGCCGCCGAATCGCTGCTGATTCCCGCCACACCCGTGGATCGCCGCCGTGTGTACTATCTGGCTCATCGACCCAGCGGGCTGACGGC
This sequence comes from uncultured Planctomycetales bacterium, assembly GCA_963695565.1. Lineage (GTDB taxonomy): Bacteria > Planctomycetota > Planctomycetia > Pirellulales > Pirellulaceae > CAVOGW01. The sequence goes on along the minus strand of CAVOGW010000014.1, from coordinate 8,333 downwards.
ACTCTGTCGTCGCGACGGCTGGTTTCGTCAGCTTTATTCCACCAAACCACTCGGTGCCGAGATCGACGCCGCTGGCAAGCAGACGACGTTCCGGGTATTCGCTCCCCGCGCCGAGCGGATGCGGCTGTACTTGTACCGCGATGCGGACGACACCTTGCAGCAAGCGGTGCGACAGGTTGAGATGCAGATGGACGACGATGGCGTATGGGAGGCGTTCGTACCCGGCGATCTGCACGGCATGTACTACGATTTTACGGTACATGGTCCCGCGGAGCCTGGCAACTTCTATTATGAGTCGCATCCGGTGCATGTGTCGGATCCGTATGCGCGGGTAAGCGTCGACAGTTTCGGCAAAGGCCGGGTTTGGAGAAAAACCCAGCCTGCGCGACCACTCCGCAACGGTCGCCCGGCCATGCAGGATGTGGTGGCCTACGAGGTCCACGTCCAGGATTTTACGGATCAGTTACCCGTGGCCGACGACTTGCGCGGGACGTTGCCTGCCATGAGCATATCGGGCTTGAAGAACAGTCGCGGTCAGCCCGTTGGATTCGACTTCCTGGTGAACCTCGGCATCAACGTGGTCCACTTGATGCCAATTCAGGAGTTCTTGCACTTCCCGGACGCGGAATGGCGGGCGGCATTCGCTGCGGATCCGTTTATGATCGCCAACGGCATTGCGCAGGAAAATTACCAGTGGGGCTATCGCACCACCCATGCATTCGCGATCGAAACCCGCTATCGCCAGCGGGGCACGGAACACGGCGCGCAACGTGATCAGTTTCGCGACCTGGTTCAAGCCTTTCACGATCGTGACATCGCCGTGATCATTGACCTGGTGCCCAACCATACCGGCGAAAATATGGATGGGCGTCATTATCTGTTCAATTTTAATGCTTTGGACTTACCCTATTACTATCGCACCAACGATCACCTTCAGCACATAGGTCCGTTCGGCAATGAAGTCAAGACCGAGGACCGCCCGATGGTCCAGCGTTGGCTGATTGACCAGTGCCGACAGCTGATCGACGAATTTGGAATCGACGGCTTTCGCATCGACCTGGCCGGGCAGATTGACAGGCAGTCACTCCTCGCACTGCGCCACGCGGTTGGCGACGATGTGATTATTTACGGGGAGCCCTGGATCCCCCCAGCGATCCCGAGGTTGCCAAGAATCCGGACTGGGCCTGGTACAAACAGGACGCCCCTATTACGTACTTTCAAGATGATGCGCGAAATGCGTTCAAGGGTCCCACCTCAGATCCCCAGGACAAGTCCAAGGACCGTGGCTATGCCGGCGGAAACAGCGGACTGCGTCCCCTCGTGATGCAGGCCCTGTTCAACAGTTTTGCAGACGAGCAAGATCCGATTCGAGGCATCAACTATCTGGACATTCACGACAACTGGGCACTGGCTGACCAGTTCGCGACCACCCATTGGGACGGTCGCCAGGGAGTGGACGAAAGTCGCTTCAAGATTGCAGCCGGTTTGCTGTTCACATCACTCGGTCCCATCGTGTTGCACGGCGGCACCGAGATCATGCGCAGCAAGGGAGCGGCCGAACTCAAAGAAACGATCAAGCGCACGTCCAGCGGTCCCTTGGCCTTCCACGGAAAACGGGACACGTACAATCAACGCCTTGCGAATCAGTTCGTATGGGAAGATGTGGGCAGGCAACGGGGCGATGGTGGTAGCGGCAACGACTATGCCAATATGCTCGCGTATTGGCAGGGACTCGCCGCCTTGCGGCGGAGCGATTACGGCCGTGTTTTTCGCGTGGCGGGGAAGCCCCCAGACGCATATTACCAGTGGATTCTTCCCGAAAATGAGCATCTATTGGGCTACGTGGTGGGCCAACGCATCCTGGTGCTCGTCAACACCGACGATCAACCCGGTCAGTTCCCGCGCATGGTGCTCCCTGACGGAACCTGGCGGCTGATCGCCGATGAGCAATCCGTGAATCATGTGGATGGCATCGACGGCCCGGACGCTACGCTGCAGGGGGGTCGGGAACGGGACCTGATCATCCCTGGCGTGACGATGAAAATCTGGCTGAAGTAAGTTGGTAGCCGTTCCCGGATTGTCCGTGGTTCTTAATCCTAATCTTGATCTTTAAGATCAAGATTAGGACCCGACGTCACGCAATTCCGTGAACGGCTACGTAAATTGTTCATAGACATTCCTATGGCCCGTCCTGAGGAGTAACCATTGATGCATCCATCGATTGGCGACTGTCCACTGTCGTACAACTACTGCCAGCGTTGGAACACGTTCATCATCGTGGTGGTAACCAGCTGTCTGATCAACGTATCCACGGCACAAGTGCCGCCTCTGGAACACCGCCCCTGGAATCGTGATCTGGTTTATTTTGCGATGACCGATCGCTTTCGCGACGGCGATCCGGCCAATAATCGGCCTGCAGGAAGTGCCCCCGGGCTCTACGATCCCCATCAAATAGACATAAATAAATACCACGGCGGCGACCTGCGCGGACTGGAGTTGGCTCTGCAGGAAAACTATTTCAATGACTTGGGAGTCACCGCCATCTGGATCACGCCTCCCGTGAAGAATGCCTGGCACTCGGGATTCGATTTGGGCGGAGCCAAAACGGGCTACCATGGTTATTGGGCGCAGGATTTCCTCGATATCGACCCGCACCTTGTCAGCTCTCGCGCTTTGGACGGAACCACATATCCGCAAAGCCGTGACGGACGGATGCAGCACTACAAGGACTTCGTCAAGCTGGCTCATGAGCACAACATAAAAATCGTGCAGGATGTGGTTTGCAATCACGTAGGACCGCTTTTTTACTACGATGTCAACGGCAACGCCGCATTTGACGTGGAAGAGGCCTATGAGTGGATTGCCCCGTTCCGCCGCCACGGATTTCACGAAACGGCTCGTTGGGCGCACGTTCCGCAGTGGAACCTCGAACCAACCGAACCTGGCGGACCGCTTCGCATCCTGCAACAACAAGTTGATACAACGGGCGTGCTGCAGCAATTGGAGACGTATGGTCGCAAGGGTTTTAATGCCGACAGCCTGGGTAAATCGGACGGCGAAGAAGTGATCTGTGACTTTTTTGCGTTGCGCGACGTGTGGACCGATCCGGGCTCACCCCATTTTGCTAAGTTGGTCGACGAGTTCGTGAAGATCTACAAGTTCTACATCGAAGAAGTCGGTGTGGACGGCTTGCGGATCGATACCGTCAAACATGCGCATCACGGTTTCTGGGATGCCTTCACCGAGCGCCTGCGAGCCAGCTTGGGAGCCGAGCGGGCCGCTCGGGTGCTGATGTTCGGCGAGGTGTACGATGGCAATCCGCGTCACCTGGGCGCCTACACCTATCGCACGGACTTTCCGGGGAATAAATCGCCTTGCCTGGATTCGCTGCTGAACTTCCAATTCTGTTTTTGCTTGCGCGACTACTTGCGCGTCGCGGACGCCGCGTATGGCAGCCCCGCGGGCCTGCAGCGGATGATGGACGAGATGAATTCGTCGGGCGACGAAGCGCTTTACAATCCTTCCCCCGGCTCAGATGGACTTTCATCCCGGCAGAAGATGGTAAATTTTTTTGAGAACCACGATGGGATTAATCGTTTTCTGGTCGCCAACGTCGATTCCGCGCAACACTTGCTGGCACTGTCTATCCTCATGACGCTGGAAGGGGTGCCCTGCATCTACTACGGTAGCGAGTTGCCGCTGCAGGACGAACGGGGCCGAGTGGGCCGTGACGGAGAGTCAGGCAGATTGACGTTTTGCCGGCAAGGGGCAGCGGAATACCTGAAATCGGCAAAATCGACGATCGCCTTTCGCACGATACAAACTTTGGCAGCCTATCGCCAGCGGTTTCCCGCACTGCACCACGGACGAATGGCCCCGTTGTGGGTCGATCGCCCGGACAGCGATACCGACGATGGCCTGTTTTGCTTCGCCCGCTACCTGGAAAATGCTGAGCATCACAAGCACACCGTGTTAATTGTGATCAACGCGCATCCGGAGCGGAGTAGCACAACGGCAGCACCTGGCGGAATCATGCGTTTGTTGACCCCCGAGGGCCAACCGCTGGTCGACGAGGATGATCAGCTTCGAGACCTGTCGCTGCCCATGACCAATGCGCAACAGGCGTCACCCACCGCGACGATTACCTGGACCGATGGTGAACCACAAGCCAGCATCACGGTTCCACCCCGTAGCGTGCGATTGCTGGTCGTGGACTGAGCGGTGCGGGGTCCGCGGCGCTTGGTGATCGGCTGGCGGTCGACCGTTCCGCCGTTATCTTGGTTTGGGTGCCGAAATACTGACTCCCAGCCGCTGCGCCATGCGACGCACGGCGTTTCGGTCCAGTTTCAACAGGTTGGCCGCGGCCGTCTGATTGAAATTTGTCCGCTGCAACGTGCGGACCAGATGCTGTCGCTCGACGTCTTCCATGCTGGGCCAGCAAGCATCCTGGTCGCACGCGTGTGGTAAGCCAATGTCCCCGTTGTGGGTCGACTCAGGGACGTTGGGAACGGCAAGTGCCAGCAACTCCTGCGGTAAGTGCGCGACACCGATCGTCGTGCCGCTAAACAAGGCCGCACGTTCCAGTACATTGCCCAGCTGGCGGACATTGCCGGGCCAATGGAAATTGCACATGACCTGCAACGCCTCGTCACTGAGCCGCTTCTTGCCCAACCCCAATTGGATTTCGAGCCTGGCCAGGATGGACTGCACCAGCAGCGGGATATCTTCGCAATGCTCGCACAGGGACTGCGTTTCCAGCGAAACCACGTGCAGACGATAGAAGAGGTCCTCGCGAAATCGGCCACCCGCCACTTCCTGCTGAAGATCACGGTTCGTGGCGGCCACCACACGGACGTCGATCGGAAACTCTTGCAACCCGCCAATCGGTACCACGACGCGCTGCTGCAGCGTTCGCAAGAGCTTGGCTTGCAGCTGCAAATCCAGCTCGCCGATTTCATCCAAGAAAATCGTGCCCCGTTCCGCCGCTCGAAACGCTCCCAGCGATTGGAACGTCGCCCCCGTAAAGGCACCCTTCTCGTGCCCGAATAGCTGGCTGGCAAACAACGTATCGCTGGCTGCTGCGCAGTCGACTGGAACAAACGGTTGGTTGGATCGATCACCCGCCGCGTGCAGCGCCCGAGCGATCAGCTCCTTTCCAGTTCCTGAGGGGCCCGTAACCAAAACCATCGAGGCTTGGGCCACGAGTTCAATTTCCCGGCGAATGCGCGTCGCCCATGACGAGCCACCCACGATCAAGTCAGTCGCGCTAGGCAGGCATTTTGTTTGAGTTCGCATGGTCCGGTACAGTGCACGTGCTCAGCTGCCACAGGATGACGTCCGCGTGGCGGCCGGTTTCGATGTTCATTGCATTTCGTCCTACCTTGCTAAGCGACAAGCGGGCCTTCCGCGCGCGAAATCTGAGAACAAGTAGGAAAAATGCCGCGGATACCCGCGACGTGCATGAACTGCCGAAAGCTCGGTCTGGGCCGTGGCGGAATAGAGACAAAAATGTGGGACCGAAAAGACGAAGACGGCCGTGTCGCGCGTAGGGCCGCGGATTGTCTTGTTTCTGCCCCCTATTTTTCTGTCTCTTTCCCTGGCAGCGCCGGTCGAATGCCAAAAACTCCGGCCCTGAAAAACGTGGGGACCAGCGGAATGTGCCGATCGGGGCTGCTTTCGCGAAGCAACCGGCGACGATAGACTCGCTTTAGCCAAATTGCGCCGATAAAATACAGCCTGCGGCATCCGTCCAGACCGCACCACCGCGCACTACGACCCGATTCGGACCGTTCTTGCCTTGAATGAATTGCCGGATGACTTGCAGTTAGCCCAACGCGCGATTGGGGGTGAAGAGGCCGCTTTACGATGCCTGCTGCTGCGACATCATGACGCCTTATTGCGGATGATTCGGGGTTCGTTTCCCGCGGACCTGCGGAGCGTCGCCGACCCAGAGGACGTGCTGCAAGTCACGATGGCTGAGGTGGCGGATCGGTTGGGAGATTTTCAACCACAAACGGCCGAGGCGGTGGGAGCCTGGTTTCGCAAGATCGCGCAGCGAAACCTCACCGACCTGGTCCGATTCCACCGCGCGGCCAAGCGAGGTGGTCGCGTCCATCGTACCGATAAACCGTCGGTTTCGCAGCCGGATGAAAACGTCTGTCTCTCGTTGATTTTTGAACACTCGCTGACTCCGAGTCGGGCCGTCGCCGCGCAAGAAGCCGTCGCGGCACTGCAAGTTGCCTTGGAACAACTGCCGGCCGATTATCAAACCGTCATTCGGCTGCGTTACTTTGAAGAGAAATCACTGGCGGACACCGCCGCACTTTTGAACCGCACGGAAGATGCCGTGCGCGGCCTGAGTTACCGCGCAATCACCCAGTTGCGGCAAATCATGGGGCGGTTTTCGACGTATTTCAGTCGCAGTTGAACCGGGCCATCACGCCTAGCCGGCAAACCGGCACTGAAGGTGCCGGATGGGCCGCGATGATCTGGCACAGGCTCCCCATCGATTCCGCCCGCCAGAAGGCGACTCGCATCCATCGCGTTCCGCCGTCACCACGCTGCCGGCAGACCGGCACTGTAAGGTGCCGGGTGGGCCGCGATGATCTGGCACAGGCTCCCATCGATTCTGCCCGCCAAATGGCGACTCGCATCCATCGCGTTCCGCCGTCACCACGCTGACGGCGAACCGGCACTGTAAGGTGCCGGGTGGGCCGCGATGATCTGGCACAGGCTCCCATCGATTCTGCCCGCCAAATGGCGACTCGCATCCATCGCGTTCCGCCGTCACCACGCTGACGGCGAACCGGCACTGTAAGGTGCCGGGTGGGCCGCGATGATCTGGCACAGGCTCCCATCGATTCTGCCCGCCAAATGGCGACTCGCATCCATCGCGTTCCGCCGTCACCACGCTGCCGGCGAACCGGCACTGTAAGGTGCCGGGTGGGCCGCGATGATCTGGCACAGGCTCCCATCGATTCTGCCCGCCAAATGGCGACTCGCATCCATCGCGTTCCGCCGTCACCACGCTGCCGGCGAACCGGCACTGTAAGGTGCCGGGTGGGCCGCGATGATCTGGCACAGGCTCCCATCGATTCTGCCCGCCAAATGGCGACTCGCATCCATCGCGTTCCGCCGTCACCACGCTGCCGGCGAACCGGCACTGAAGGTGCCGGATGGGCCGCGATGATCTGGCACAGGCTCCCATCGATTCTGCCCGCCAAATGGCGACTCGCATCCATCGCGTTCCGCCGTCACCACGCTGCCGGCGAACCGGCACTGTAAGGTGCCAGGTGGGCCGCGGTGATTACGTAAAGAATCCCTTTGATTCCGCCAAGTGAAACGCCGCTCACCTCCCGGCAGAAGGCCTCCCCAAAAAAATCGACCAAGATACCATTTTAGTATCTTGACGATATCACTTTGATAGTATATGCTTCCCGGTGGAGTTTTTGACAGCAGGGCCAGTTTTTCAGAGGGGAATCACCAGATGATTACAGAGAAACCGTTTCAGGCGCATTCCGGTTGGTTCTATTTGATCTTGTTCTTGGTGCTATTGATCGCTGGGCCGGCGGTAATGATTCACCACGGCGTCGTGATCCATCGCGACCCGCCGATGTGGAAGATCGGTTTCCTCATCCTCAGCCTGTTGGTTGGGATCATTGGCGTGTTTGGCTTTATGGCGGTCAGCCCCAACGACTCGCGGGCTCTGCTGTTATTTGGCAGCTACAAGGGGACGGTGAAGCAATCCGGATTTTTCTGGGTGAATCCGTTCTTCAGCAAGAAGAAAGTCTCGCTCCGCGTGCGCAACTTCGAAACGGGCTCCACCATGACTCCGGAACAAAAAAACGCGGAAGGACGCGTAATCTCTGCCAAGGGACACACGGGCGGAAGGCCCTCCAAGGTCAACGATCGGGACGGAAACCCGGTGGAAATCTCGGCGGTCGTTGTGTGGCGCGTCGTCGACACGGCGGAAGCGCTGTTCGAAGTGGATGACTACGAAGATTTCGTTCGTGTCCAGAGCGAAGCGGCACTACGCAACCTGGCGACTCGACATCCGTACGACAGTGAGGACCACGAAATGTCGCTTCGTGGGAATACGAATGAGATCTGCGAACAGCTGAAACACGACATCCAGGAGCGACTTCACAAGGCTGGCGTTGACGTCATTGAAGCTCGGATCAGTCACCTGGCCTACGCGACGGAAATTGCCGCCGCCATGCTGCAACGGCAGCAGGCGCAAGCCGTCGTGGCGGCACGCACCAAAATCGTGGAAGGGGCGGTGGGCATGGTGCAAATGGCACTCGATCATCTGGCCAAGGACAATATTGTCGATC
>CAVOGW010000013.1:0-25500 GCA_963695565.1 uncultured Planctomycetales bacterium | reverse complement strand
CACGCTCCAGCCACGCGTCGTTATCTCGCATGTCGGGAGCATCCGCAAATCGGCTTGGCCCCGTAAAAGTCGCGCTGGTGTGCAGTTCGATCCAATTCGAGGCGGGTCCGTGGCACGCCTCACAGGAAACGCCGCTGACTAAGATCTCTGGGGTGGGATCCAGGTCCTGCTGCGCGGTCACCGTGGCATGGCAGCTGAGGCAGCGGCTTTGCAGGACGCCGAAAAAGGCTCGTTGGTCATCCCGCGCGGGGCTCCAAGTTTCCTACGATGCGACACGACTGGGCGTTCAACAGCACCATGCCCGCCTCGGCGTGTCGATCGTCGGACTCCCAGACGTGCGCGCTGCTGTGCCAGGCCGGGCCAACTCCCGGGAGACCACCGTGGCAGGTGGCCGAGGCGCATGAGGCTGGCCCCAAAATCCGAGCCGGCTCGTCGGCCCGCAGGCCGTGAGCCGCAAACAGACAACTGGCGGAAACCAAAATCCAACGGAGCGTGGCGATCGAGGACGCAGGTCGAATCCGGCAGATGCCGGTTCCGTGAAGTTGCGGCATGGACCGGCAGCCGGAAACGTCCGCGAAGAAAATGGCTGCCGCGCACCCTCCCCGCTTACGCGTCGGGTGACCATCTTCCAGATACAAACCGGACAAGCGCAGCTTTAAGCTGCCCAGCATGGGCCATTTCAGAACAGGCATCGGTTGCTGAATCGTCGCAGCCACGGTCATTCCCTCGCGTCCATAGCCTGCGTTTCCGAACTGGGCCGTGTCCAGTGGTAGCGATGACAAAGTGCACAGCGATCCGATGCCCGCGCCTGTTCACCCAGCTCCGCAGCATCGGAGTGACCTCGCGAAGACACCACGGACGTGACGGCACGATGACATTCCATGCATCTTTCGATGCCGTCAATCATGACGGTTGCGTTGTCGGGTTGCGCCGAAGGGGTGCTGTCAGTCACGTGATGACAGGTGAGGCAGTCCATCTGGCGATGCGCTGCGTGATCAAAACTTCCATACTTGAACCAGCGCGTGGGGATGAGTTCGCTGCCCATCTGGCCGATCAGACGCTCGATCGACTGGTCCGTGATGTCTTCGGCCAGATGACATTGCAGGCACTGTCGTTGTACGAATTGCAGCGCGCGGTTGATGCTGAATTCGTCGACCCTGCCAGGTCGTTCCGTCGCTTGGTCTGGCCGTGATCCGAGCGTCGCATCGGACAGATCCTCGGTCTGGTCACTCTCGGCCAACAATCGGCTACCCACGAGCTTCGCGGCCAAAATCGACTTGAGTTCTTTCCAGGGAGCTGCGTGAGGCAGCGGCAGGTCGTCCGCGGTCTGTCCAGAATAGTTCAAACCATGACAGCCAGCGCAATGCTGAGCAAAACGAATCGGCAGGAAATGCGCAGACGTTACTTCGGCATCGGCGGTCACCAGCTGATCGTCGGTCCGACCCGGCACCTGATGACAGTCGTTGCATTTCAATATGACGGCTGCATTCAGTTCTTGACCCGGTGCTTGATAATTCGCCCGCCAGCGTGCAGGGAGCATGTCCAGGCGCATGGCGGCCGCGCGTGTGGGCGCGACCTGGCCGGGCTGCAGATGCAGGCTATGATTGAACCGGATGCGGCCCGGATCGCTGGCCAGCGATCGAAACTCACCGTGGCTTTCCAGGTTAAATCCCTCAATGCTGGGGCGCACGGAGCTTGCGGCATCAACCATTCCTGCCGGAAGGTCGCGGTGGCAGCTCGTACACTTGCGGTCGTTGACTAACGTGAGCTGGTGGTTTGGTCCCAAGTGTTCCTGGTGACACCCCGTACAATTCCGGTCGATGGCCTGATGCTCTTGATCCAGCGATGCGCGAAAGTGAGGGGCCACGGTATGGCAGCGCTGGCACGTCGACTCCATGTGTTCCAAGGAACTCTGCGGCGCGAGCCTCCACGCATCCGACGCCAGCGAGACCAGCCACGGGTGATCGTGGCATTTCGCGCAACTGCGTTCCAAGTGAGCGTGAGCCATTGACAGGGGCCCCGTATTCAGATGCGCGGCGGCTCCCCAGATCATCGCATAACACGCGTAACCGCCGGCAAGAAACAGCGCGAGGCAGGCCAAACGCCAGCGCAGCCGCGAGTGGGGATCGGAATGCCGGAAGTAATCCAACTCGATGCGCTGAGGTCGACTCTTGATATCGGGTGTGGACATGACGGCACCGAGCTACCAGAACTTGAGCGCCGTCCACACGTGTGCCACCAGCAGCACGGACAAGGCAACGGAGAGGGCCACGTGAAATGGGATCCATCCGTGCAACAGACCGTGCACGCGACGCTGCACATCGAATTGGTAGCGCTGTTCGCAGAGCGATTCCAGGCTGTCAATCACGCCGCCACTCGATTCATGGCAGCTGCGGCGCAGTCGTTCGAACCAGCGACGCGCCTGCAGCGGCTCGGTCACCGGTCCCCCGGCCGCCTTGCCCTGCAACAGGAACGGCTCGATTTCACGGAATGCGGTCCACAGAATGGCGGCATCTTCGCGATGCGAATAGACGGTCTGGGTCTGCAACGCGCGACCACGGCTACGCCCGACTTCGCGTACCGCTCCCACCACCACCGCTTGTCCCTGCAGATTGGCTTCCGCCGCCAACAGCTCGCTGTCCACACCGCTGCGGCTTGTAGTCTCCAGCAGCGGATCAGCCCCACATGCCGCCGCCACAAGGCGGCGTGCGTCCGCAGCACTCTGCGCGGCCACGTGGTCGATTTGCGAATGAATCGTTTCGCCAGGCAGGTTGCGCAGCATCCATGCAGGCAGAATGTTCTGGATCACCAAACCATAAATGCCGCTGGCGACAGTCAACGCCAGGAGAACGACCAGCGTCGCGGGCAGGTACCCACCCCAATGAAAACCGCTGTGGACGATCGCCAGGGGCAAACACGCCAGCCCCAGCCAGATGTGGGCCGCCAGCCAGTACTTTGCGGGGCCCAAGTGCAGTCGCCTGAAGTACTTGCGGGGCCAGAGCAGCATCTCGAATGCGATCACCAGCCCCGCCACGCTCCCCGTGACAAGCCCGACCAGACTACCACCGCCCGGCCAGGCGCCGGTCGAGACGGCAGCGGCCAGATACCACGCTCCTGCCGCGACTAAGATTGCCACGGAGATACCGCCCCAAGTCGCGTGCATTCGAAATTGAGCCAGGTCGAATCTCAATAGACGGCTGCCACTTCTGGCAGTCCTTTCGCTGTTGCTCGTAAGTGCCAAAAATCGACGTATCCATTATTTAACCACGCTGTCCGCGCAAAAGGTAGCCGCATTTGCGCGATGGCGCACGACGGAGTACAGCGATTCACCACCGGCTTCCCGGCAACGCAGCCGCTTTTCGAGAGACGGGCTGCCACCCGCCACGCAACCAGGCGGAACCGAGCCTAAGGCACTTGCTGGCGTCCGCGGATCGCAAATCGACGTTCGTGGTCAGTCTGGTAGGCACCTTCACCTCCCTGCCGACGGCCGCACGTCCACCAGAGGAACACGGACTCCGCGCAGAACAGGCCGTGGTAATCTCGGCCCCAAGTCCCTTCCTGGTCACCGCCGCGGGGCGCCCCACGCAAACGGCGCCGCCCCCCACGTAAGACGCCGAATAGTATGCGGCTTGCGATCCCGCGGCCCACTTGGCCACGTCCCCTGGAAAGCCCGCCCGACAATGATCGCATTGGCGATACCGGGGAAGTGGGCAGTCTTGAAAGTTCATGTCTCCAGACCGCGTCAGCAGTGGCTTGTGGGGATGGCCAGGATGGCGACAAACGCCATCGCGATTCCCCGGGCCGCCGGACGGCCCCGCGCCGTCATGCAAATCCGCCCTGCACGCAGACTGCCCTGACGGCATTGACAACCATTCGATATCCGAGCCGACGGTTGGCTCGTCCGAAATCGCGAATTCCCAGGCCGACATCGTCGGGTCCGCGGATCGGGCAATCCGCTGTTCCGCTGAGCACGGCGGGAAGCACCACAGCGCTCGACAACAAAATGCGGAACCAAATTCGCGTTGGTTGTCGCCAACTCATTGTATTCCCCCTTATGCCGACAATCTCGACTGATTCAAGTCAAGCGACTTGAATACCATCAATATTTATCGGCGAAATCGGGGAACCACCCAAACACTCAAAGTCAAAAATGTGGGTCGGTAGTTGTGGGATCGCGGCTCACCAGAAGGCTGCGTCAGGCGCCGAGCGGATTACGGTTAAACTTGACGTACGGCAGGCGGACGAACCCCACAACGAAGTGGTCCACTCGTAATGCCGGCGGAGCATCAAAGCCCACGAACGCAGCGGCCGTCACGACATCGTCCTGGTCCACGCCGTCGCCGCTCACGCCAAGCCCACCAAGCAGTCTACTACTTTGATACAAGGGAGCGCTGCCGGGAAAGAAAACTACTCCGTTTTGGTTGGCTTGGGGATAGAAGATGTCCGTGCCCGAAATTCGCACGCTGCCGTCGCCCGGATCACGGAAATTGGAACTGGGTTGAAAAGCGTCGTAGGCCAGAAAACTCTGAGACGCCTCGTCTGCGTAGACATTGTAGCTAAGGGGATTGTCATCCACCAGGTTCTCGGCGGTTGTTGGATTGATGCCTGGCAACCGCAGAATACTCTGAGGTGCCACGTTCAGGCACTCCTGCGGAAGCTGATCGCAGAACGTCAATGCGGGATCGTTGATCAGCCCGGAGACATCACCAAGCCGAGTTCGGCTGCCCGTGGGATAACGGGGCTGCACGACGTAGCGAATCGTGCGACTGGTCAGCGCCGTACCCAAAGGAACGGTGTCGCCGAGCTGATCCAGCGAAGTGGACGAATCTCCAAAGATGCCGTCCCCGTTAAAGTCAATGCGATCCGCGGGTTGCAAAGCGGTGGCATCGGCGTAGTAGGCCGTATTCCGCGCTTTGGCCACGGCGACGTCGATCGAAAAGATCGTGGCGTCGGGCATCCTGAACAGCCCCAAAACTTCGCCCGTCTTGTCGGCGACAGACAGTACCATGCGCGTGCGGGGGCCCGGTCGAAAGTTATCGTCAATATCCAATCGAATGGCCGCCCGTACGTCGTTGGCCAGTTCGACGCCGCCCCGGATCATCTGTTCGACCTGCGCGGCAGTCAAACTGCCATCCGCCGCATCGTGCGGCGCGACAAGCCAGCCTTCAGGCACGGCATGACCAGCCAGGTAGGTGTCCCCCGTGGCGTCGACGGGAACATCGACGCCACTGTCGGCACCGGAGCGCTTGAATTGCGGCCGACTTGAATCAGTCGGTCGATGCCAGGTCGCGGAAATTCCCGATTGGGCGTCGGACCATAAATCTCGAGCGTGATCCCGACGAGGTCAATGCGTCCCGTGGGTATGACGAAGTTGGGGAGGGCTGGCAAGACGGTGTTGAACTCCGTCAAGTCCCGCACGAAGGCGCGGGGACCCACCATGCCACCCCCGGCGGCTGCGACAAAGGCGATATATTCGCTTTCCAACACGCGCGGCGCGTTGTTTCTTTCAAACTCAGACTGCGGAACGCCATTGCGATCGGCAGCATGGACAAACCCTTGCTCAAAAGTGGCGAAACCATCGCTACCCGGAAAGAATACGCCGATCCCCCCGACCAGGTTAATGTCCGGCAGCGCTGGCGTCTTACCCGGCCGCATTTGCACGACGCCGCTGGCATCGGTCACGACCTTAAACAGCGGTATGCCGCCCGGCAACGTGGCAATGCCTCGACCGCGAGCATCCATGGCGGTTTGTGTCACAAAACCGTAGGACTCAGGCCAGGTCTTAAAGAACCTGTCGGCACCCAATTCCGCAAATACGGTCGAGACATCGTCGGCGGGCCCGGCAATATCTTGTTCTGAAACGTTAAACCGCTGCGTCAGCTGCAGATCGTCCGCCGTGCCAGCCACACCGTCAGGTCCGGACTCCAACAACTGACTGTCTCGGCTCTGATGCTCAATCGCAAACAAATCCACCGGAGGCGTATTGGCCACTTCCGGCGGGAAATGCCCGCCCACACCCACCGGAGCCACGAAGCCTGGCCCGCGATATCCGTCATCCGGGTTGGTGGGAGACGACTCAACTTCGCGCTGTGTCATGGTGGATTGGCTGATAAAGCGGATGGTACGACTGGTCAGGGGGGCCGCATTGCTGCTGAAGAATGCCGCCGTCCGAGCCTTGGCCACCGCGCCGTCGATGGCAAACGCCAGTTGCTCCGGATCTGATCGCAGCCCGCCGTCGACGCCCGCCTCAACACGAACACCCAGAATGCGTCCACTGCGGTCGACGATGGCGATGATCGCATCTTCCGAGGAACTTGCCTGAGACGCGCCCTGCAGCAGCGTCTGCACATCGCTTTCCGTTAGCAGGTTCTGGCTACCGAGCCGCTCTGCGTCGTTAACCGTGGCGAAGTAGTCGCCTTCTGGGGGGAGGACCGAATCGGACTCCGGGCTCGCGGATGCTGTGCGGCCAGTTCATTCACCACCAGCAGCACGTCCTGCAGTGTCAACGCGTGGTCGTTGTTGACATCAACAAAAAAGGGAGCATCGGCACGGGAAGCCGTAAGCGCGTCACCAAGGTAGATGTCGTTGACCACCAGTAGCGCAGTCCTGCAGCGTGAGCTTCCAGTCGGCGTTTACGTCCACCGGCCACGCGGCATTGTGACGGCCGACTAAACTCCCGAAATCTCCTGCAAGTGGCAGTCGAGGCTCAAGGCTCTCCAGGGCAAACGTTCGCTTGGTCATCGTGGCACCCTAGGGAATCTGGGGGGATTTGCCGTGCCGCATGAAACACACGCTGCCATGCATGCACCGCTTCATTTTAATACGGTCGCGAAGAATCAGGCGCGTTCCCGGCGTTCCAAGGAGGGTCTTTGCGGCAAATAACGGGGGTCGGCCCACAAACCGATACTCCGCAGCCGAATTCTTGGCCCCGCCCGAAACAACACTTCCGCTGGACGGCACGATTTACTGAAAAGTCAGGCACGAAAAATTCGATACAGATTATCTAATCCGGATTATTCGCTCAGCTTTCCACGGGAGTCGGATGGTGCTTCCCCAATCCCGAGCAGGACTCCGACGGCGGGGATTGATGCGCTCGCTCAATGCTGACCCACTGAGCAGGCTCGGGGTGCGCTCGCTGACTGTCGGTTTCCTGCTGACCGCGACGGTATTCACCACCAAAGTCCGCGCGGAAGATCTTGTCTTCGATCTGGAGCATCCGCCAGACAGGATCGAGCAAAGCGACGCCCTTCCAGCGACCATCACGGACTGGGCAGACGAGCCGCTGTTTGCGGGTGCCTACGACAACGATACCAATGCTGAGTCAGTGGCCCATGATACAGGCCAACTGGGGGAACGGCAGTTGAAACCAGATTCGTGGGTCAACCCCAGCGTTCTGCGGGACCACGCGGCCCCATCGGCAGCGCTTCCTCCGGCTATCGCAGTGCGCGATGACACATGCCCGTTGCTGACGACAGCCCGCGAGGCACCCTGGGGGTTTACGGGTCCGTCGGGAATTGTGGCGAGCGAAGCGCAAACCAGCAGTCACTTCGTGCCGCTGGATGATCGTTGGCGTTTAGGCTTTCCGGACTGGGACCGCTACGGAAAGGGGCATCCGCCACTTGATGATTATCCCGGCATCGAAGGCGCATTATGGGATCCCTATAACCAGAATGTGCTCAAGGGGGACTTTCCCATTCGGGGGCAGCACACCTTTTTGAAGGTAACTGCCTTTTCGCAGACATTGAACGAAGGTCGGCAACTGCCAACCCCCACCACTCCTTTTGAGGCCACGCGGGATCCAGGGCAGGCAGAATTCTTTGGAGATCCCGATCAGTACTTGCTGGTCCATAACGGTTCGCTGTCGTTCGATCTGTTTCACGGCAACTCAGCTTTCAAGCCCGCGGACTGGCGGATCAAGTTTGACATGATCTACAACTTGAACCTGCTGGTGGCGGACGAGCTGGCCGTGGTGACACCCGATGTGCGGGACGGGACGGGTCGTTTTCGGCAGCATCTGGCGCTGGAAGAGTGGTTTGTCGAAGCCAAACTTTCGGATACGAGTCCCTATTACGACTTTACCTCGATCCGTGCCGGCAGTCAGCCGTTTGTCAGCGACTTTCGCGGATTCATGTTCGCCGACATCAATCGGGCGGTGCGTCTGTTTGGCACGCGACACGCCAACCGCGACCAATTCAACGTGGTCTGGCTGGATCAGACTGAGAAAGATACGAACAGCTTTCTGAACCGCATCCAGGACGACCGAGGCCAGAACACCTGGATTGCCAATTATTATCGCCAGGACTTTCTATTTCCGGGGCACAACATCAATTTTTCTTTTCATGCCAATCACGATCGGCCCACGACCAAGTTCGACCGAAATGGATTTCCGGTGAGGCCCGACCCGGTCGGCATCTTTCAACCACACGACATCCGCTCCTATTATTTTGGCGTGGCCAACAACGGACACATTGAACGCGTCAATGTCTCCAGCGCCTTCTATTATGTGTTCGGTCGTGACGACCTTAACCCACTCGCGGGGCAACGCGTGGAGATCAGCGCGTTCATGGGTGCCCTGGAGTTGTCCTACGATCGCGACTGGGCCCGCTTTCGTACGTCCTATTTCTTCAGCTCAGGAGATGCCGACCCCAATGATGATCGGGCCACGGGATTTGACCCGATTTTTCCAAACCCCAATTTTGCCGGTACCGAATTCAGTTACTGGGGAAGGCAGGCGATTCGACTGTTCGGCGTCGAGTTGACGAACCGACTGAGCTTGACACCAAGCTTGAAGAACGGCAAATTTCAGGCACAGACGAATTTTGTGAACCCCGGGCTGCATCTATTCAACGCCGGAATGGATGTCGATGTGACTCCCAAGCTGCGGTTGATTCAAAATACGAACTTCTTGTGGTTCCAACACACGGAGGTCCTGGAGACCTACCTTTTTACCGGCAACATTCGTAACTTCATTGGAACGGATATTAGCCTAGGCGCCGAATATCGCCCCCTGTTGAACAACAACCTGTTGTTCATCGGAGGCTTTGCGGGACTGATATCAGGGAATGGATTCAACGACCTCTTCCAATCTCTTGAAGGCGACTCTCGCAATTTTGTTGCGGGATTTCTGGACATGGTCTTCACGTACTAGGCTTTTTCTTGGAAGGGGTCTGACCCACCTGCTGGTTCTGGGATCCCTGGCGGGTGGCCCAGCTGCACCAGGCCAAGTCGGCCCTGCCGACGGCCAATTGCCGGCGGGCGAAGCGGACGCGGTGCTGGCGACGGCGAGCCACGACGTGGCCGTCGACCCCTGGGACCTGGCCCGGAAATTGGGGATCGCCGGAAACGCTTCCTATCCAATTCCACCGTCCTTATTGCACGTCGATTTGCTGCAGCAGACGATCGAAGATGCGGAATTGAAGAGCCGGGGCTGCGTTCATTGTCACACGGACGTTGGCAACATGCATCCCGAGGGACGCGTGAATATTGGCTGCACGGATTGTCATGGAGGCGGCGTGGGTTGTTTCCAAATCGCAGACAGCGCACGTCCAGCCAAGATTTCCGGAAGCCTGGCAACGCAGCGGCAACCCGGTTCGCAGTTACACCCTGTTAAATCACGAGTCACCCGATTTTGTCAGGTTCGTGAATCCCGGTGACCTGCGCATGGCTCATATCGCCTGCGGGCAATGCCACGCGCACGAGGTGCTGCAACTTCGCAAGAGCATGATGACGCACGGATGCATGCTGTGGGGGGCTGCCCTGTACAACAACGGCGGCGTTCGCTACAAATGGTCGCGCTATGGCGAAAGTTACAGCATGTACGGCACGCCGCAGCGACTGCAGACCGTGCCCCCACCGACGCCCGAACAGACTCGCAATCAGGGGCTGCTCGCGTTTCTTGATCCGCTGGCCATGTACGAAGTCAGCCAGCCGGGAAACATACTGCGGATCTTTGAACGCGGCGGACGGTTTCGCGCGGAAGTCGGTATTCCGGAACGACTCGAAGAACCAGGTCGCCCGCGAGAACGACTCAGCAATCGCGGACTCGGCACCGAGAACCGGACCGACCCGGTCTTCATCGGGCTCGCACAAAACGCGACTGCTCGACCCCACCCTGAACTTCCTGGGAACCAACGATCATCCCGGCGACTATCGCAGCAGCGGCTGCTCGGCCTGCCACGTCCTGTACGCCAACGACCGCAGTCCTACGGCCAGTTCCTTTCTGGCCAATTACGGCAACGGAGGCACGGCCGCGGCCGAGCCCGACGACTGGGTCACGGCGGTCGATCCCACCATCCCCAAGAACGAACCGGGACATCCCATCCAGCACAAGTTCGAACTCCGCATGCCGACAAGTCAGTGCATCGTCTGCCACATTCACCCGGGTACTAACGTCCTGAACAGTTATCTCGGATACATGTGGTGGGATAACGAAACAGATGGCGAGTTGATGTATCCCAAGCACCAAAAGGAACTCACGGCCGAAGAGTACGTGGCGGCCACGATGAGCAATCCGAATGAAGCAGCGGCACGGGGCCATTGGAGCGATCCGGAATTTCTGGCGCACGTCAGCGAACTGAATCCACAGCTGAAGCATACGCAATTTGCCGATTTTCATGGACACGGCTGGGTGTTTCGGGCCGTCTTCAAGAAGGATCGCTCCGGGCAGCTGCTGGACTGGCGAGGCGGTCGAATTGCAGGCCGTCCACTCCGAACAGCTGCAGGCCGCGATGCGCCTTCTGCGGCCCAATGAAAAATTGAAGGCCGTCAACGGGATGCGATTCCCGTCCATTTGATGGACATCCATCTGGAAAAAGGCATGCATTGCGTCGACTGTCATTTTTATCAGGACGGACACGGCGACACGAAGCTGTATGGCGAAGTCCGCGCGGCGATCGAGATCCAGTGCATCGACTGTCATGGCACCGCCGCCGCAACGCTTCCCGAAATCGTGGCCGCGCAATTGAGCCGCGGCGACCGACCTCGGCTTGCTACCAGCGGGCCTGCAGCGCCGGAAGAAGGCACCAACCTGCTCTTGCTGCGGACTCCCTTCGACCGCCCGCGGTTTGAAATCGTTTGTGAACCAGGGGAGGAGCCGAAGTTGATCCAACGCAGCAACGTCGAGCCGGACCTGGAATGGGACGTGACCCAGACTGCCGCGACCGTGCGCCCTGGCAGCCCAGACTACAATCCGCGCAGTCACGCCGCGAAAACGGTCCGTCGGGGCGACGACGGACGTCCCGAATGGGGGGGCACCTCGGCCGAGGACTACGCGCACTGTCCGCACAATAACGACAACATGAACTGCATCGCCTGCCACAGCAGCTGGAATCCCAGCTGCTTTGGCTGCCACCTGCCGCAAAAGGCCAACATCAAGTCTCCCGAGCTGCACAACCAGGGAGATGTGACCCGCAATCGCACGTCCTACAATTTTCAGACATTGCGCGATGACGTATTCATGCTGGCCCGAGACGGCAACGTCACAGGAAATCGGATTGGACCTGCCCGCAGCAGCTGTGCCATTCACGTCTCCAGCTACAACGCCAACCGGGAAACGATCTATATCCAGCAGCAGACCATCAGCTCGGACGGGCTGAGCGGCATTGCCTTCTCCACCAACGTGCCGCACACGGTTCGGGGCGGGCCGGGCCCGGAAAACGAACACAACGGAGATCGGGCGGGCACGTTCGAAACCAAGAGTTGCACCGACTGCCACTTGTCCGCCGCCAACGACAACAACGCGATGATGGCGCAGCTGCTGATGCAGGGCACCGGCTTTCACGAACTTCATGGGCAAATACTGCTGGGTCGCGGCCGGCGAGCACGGCTTCGAAGCGGTCGTCGTCACCGAAGAGACGAACCGCAAGCGGTCATCGGCAGCACCTTGCACGAGCTCGCCTTCCCGAACAGCTACGAAGAGCACGTCAAGCGCCAATCAAGAATTGAGCACGCCACGAGCATCCCGGGACGGACATCCTCGAAACGCGTCAGTTCAAGTATTCGCAAGCCCGAGGTCCTGGACCTGCAGCATCGGGGCGAATACCTGTATGCGGCGTGTGGCACGGGTGGACTGCGAGTCTTCGACATCGCGTTCATCGATCACAAGGCGTTTCAGCGAACGGATCACGACGGCCCCCGTGTCGCCCGTGGGCCAACGATTCTATGTCCGCACGCGAGTACTGCGCAGGCCGTCGCGCGCCGACCACCGATCGCACCTGATCCAACACGCAAACCAGAACCCGTAAAACGGAGAGCCCAGCGTTCATGCGATGTATGCCTACATTTATGTCGCCGACAAGTATGAGGGTTTGATTCTGGTCGGAGCCGGAACGCTGCTGGACGGAAATCCGCACTGAACAATTTCCTGGAACGCGCGATCACCTTCAACCCGGACGGTCTGCTGTGCGGTGCCCGAGTCCATCTACCTTCGTCGGCACCTACGCCTACGTCTGCTGCGACGCCGGGCTGGTCGTAGTCGACTTGGATGATCCACCTGCCCCAAAATCACCTCGGTACTGGGTGAGCACGAACTGCAACACCCCCACCACGTGGCCGTGCAGTTTCGCTATGCCTTTGTGACGGATGAAGACAGTGTCAAAGTGCTGGACGTGACCGATCTGGCCAAACCGCATGTCGTACACGAAGTGATCGTTCCCGACGCACGTGCCATTTACGTCGCTCGTACTTATGCCTACGTGGCGGCGGGTAAGTGTGGGTTGGCGATTCTTGATATCACCACGCCCACCGCGGCCTATGTCGATCAGGTTTATACGGCCGAAGGCAAAATCAACGACGCGGAAGATATCCAACTGGGGATTACGAACGTAAGCCTGTTTGCCTACGTCGCTGATGGGAAGAATGGATTGCGCATCGTGCAGTTAACAAGTCCTGAGGTGGCAGGCAATGACGGCTTTAGCCCACGACCGGAACCAAAGTTGATCGCGACCTACAAGTTGCCCAAGGACGGGCATGCCGTGGCCATCAGCCGCGGGATGGATCGCGATCGAGCCATTGACGAGAGCGGCCACCAGATCGCGGTGTTCGGCCGCGTGGGGGCTCGGCCCCTGAATCGCGACGAGGCCCGACGCATGTACCTGAACGACGAGGGGGAACCCTGGTACACGTCGGACGACATTTGCGGATCAGCACTTGTATCGCCCGCGGATGACAACAAAATGACGTGGGGCAAGTTCATGAGGACAGAAATCACCACACGCCGGGCTGCACACACGCCCCATTCGTGGTGGCTCGAACGGCATGTCGCGCTACGCAAGAGACCTTCATTGTTCCCGGTACGCTACCCTATGGCGCACGATCATTTCCGGCCTCCATGCTGACTATTGGGCCAGCAGTTCTTGCCGGATTTGATGCAGGCCAACGGACAGATCATGCGGAACGTAGGCCGTGCGACGTTGGAGTTCCTCGTCCAGATATCGGGGGAAAATAAACCGTGATCGCCCGGAAGGCAACTGCGTGCAGATGCCGTGCCATGTTTCGGCGTTGGCACCATGCAGGTCCAACTGCACGGCGGACGGGTCCCGCGACCTGCTGAATGCCCCAGACAACTTGCCGAGCGGACAGATAGTCCACCAGGTACGACGTGGGAGTTTCCGTGAGCTGTAGCAAGACGGCTCGACGGCTCGAGTTGTCGAACGGCTGCGCTGCCAACTCTAACTGCAAGCGTTCGATTACGGTGTGTTCCTGGCGGGCCGCCTCCGCGCACACCACACGATCGCCAAAGGGCTGACGATCCAAGGCCGTGGCCAGGGCCTGCTCGGCCGCTGCCAATTCAGCGGCCAGTGGCGTTTGACTTGCCGCCACACGACTCAGTGCCACCGGCCACAATAACTGTCGTGGCCGGCCGGGAATTCCGGCTACTCCAAATTCCTGCCGGGGACTGGACTGTCGAAGTTCGTGGTGACACGCCATGCAGTCATAGAAAGCGTAATCGCCCCAACGCTCGGAATTTGATGCCTCGGTGAGAAGTTCCAACCAACGACGTCGGGCCACCACACTTCCCAGCAGCACCTTGCGCGTCCGCCAGCCGACAAGGGAATAGTCGGCCGATGGGATACGACCGGCGGCAAGAGTTGCGTAGTTCAGCTGAAAGTACGCTTGGCGCCCGTCGTAATCAGCCAGCGCGGCGTAGACCTCCGCCGTCGTCTGCCAATGCTGCGGCATCTGCTCACAGAATGTCTGCAGCTCGAAGTTGGGCAGCGGGGGATGACCGGCCGCGTACATCGCGTGAGTGACGAACTTGTGCTGATGCAGGTTGCCGACGTGACAGTCGGCGCAGCAAGTCGGCTTGGGCCAACTCGGCTTCCAGGGGCCGCATCCCGGCCGCCGCTTTTTGCTCCAGAGGCAGCAGACGCCACTCGTCCGACGCTGGATGCTGTTGTACCCAATCCGTGCGGTTTCTCAGTTGATGACAGTAAGTGCAACTGATCCCAGGCTGTCGATGATCCGATCGAGAAAAAGCACGCGGCTCTGCGTCGTCCGTGTAGCCGCCGTGACATCTCAGACATTGGTCGCGAAACTGCTGATATCCGGCATCTGTGCTGACATCAAAACCAAGCCGATCACAAATCAGTCGACTTAGCTCATTACTGGGGCCCACCCACTGCTCGACGCCAGGCGCTTTGCCGTGCTTCGCGCGCCATCGTTGTCGCTGGTCCTCGATTTCCGCTGGCAGCAAGGGTTCAATTCGCTGCCTGGCGATGGCGTGCTTGTCCTGCTCAAGCCACAGGCGAGCCTCGCGTTGACGCGAAATCTGTCCCACATCGGAACCGCCCCGCAGCGGATTCTGCTGACCCGCATAATGACAATCGCAGCACTGCTCGACACCCGCGTAAGACGCCCAACTGGTCATCAGCGGATCGTGCGCTGGCGTCTGCTGGCCAAACGCGGCCGACGACGAAACGGCGCTGATCAGCAGCAGCAGACGAATTGTCAGGCGAAAGTGAGGCATCCCGTCATTGTAATTCGCGTGCTGATTCCTTGAGGGCTGCCGCGAGAGATTTTACGATCGCTGCCAGATGTTCACGCGTCATTCCCGTATCTCGATGATGGTTGTAGGGATAGCTGGACGTGGCACGATCCGGCTCAAAACGCAGCGTTTCTCGCAGTTCGACCGCGTGTGACGCGGCAGGACCGATCGCGCCACCCGGCCAGGCGGCTCGGCAGGCAACGGCCGCCAGGTAATACTGCGCCGCCGCCTCCCAGCTGAGTGAAACTTCCTCCGAGCGGCTGCGTTCAATGACACGCTGAGCCAGTTTGTCGGCGTTCCAATGGACGCGCCACGCATCATTTTGCCGCAGCCAGCGCGCGCAAATCTGCCGGCGCTTCGCGGGCGGCGGCGGCCGCGGCTGCCGCGTTTGGTCGCGTCGCGGCTTGCATCAGGGATTGTAGTTCCCCAATCGATGCCAGCAGGGCGTCAGCCTCCGTCACACTGGCTGGCTCTCCGAACGTTGGTTCGGACTCCCTTGGCACACGGAGGATCATTCGAACTCCTGAGATATGCCACGTTGAATAGCTCGGCGAAGATCGAAGTTCGTCCGCTGCGTTCGCGCCTTCCGCCTGGTCCGCCTGTCGTTTGACAACCTGGAGGGCATGATGGCACGATGCGCAGATCATATTCAGAGAACTCTGGCCAGGGTCTGGCCGCGGTAGCGTTTGAAGCGCGGGAAACGAGGGCTTCGAGCAGTGCGAGCACCGCATCCAGCGACGCCACTTGTCCTGCCAGCCAGAGCTGTGCCTCGAATTGGGAATGATTTTCCGCCGCAGATTCTCGCCAGTGCTTGGGCAAGATGGCGTGGTAGCTGGCAAACTCAAACCTCAACGCGGGGTGGCCGGCCGCAATTAAATCGTGGTTCATGTCGCGATCGTCATCCCCCACATGACACTGCAGCACAGGCTCGCGCCACGGGTCACCAGGTCATATAACGGGATGTAGCCGTTTTGGAACTCAAACGCGGCATCCCAGTCACGCAGGTAATGTCGCTGAATCCACTGCGCGCTCGGCCCATGACATGATTCGCAGCCAACTCCTTCTCGCAGGTCCTTCCCGCAGCAACTTTCCGCCTCCCCGGTCATCGTGTTGTGACACTTTAAGCAGTTGTCGTATTGGTCCTGATCGACGACCTGGCCGTCGCGGAGGATATTCAGCCGTTTCAACATGTCCAGGCCCTGACGGCTGCAAAGCGCCTGTTGCGCGCGGGCGTGGGGGTCGTTTTCGCGCCACAAGGAATGTTCCGAGCCTCGAGCGGCCAGCGGCGCGGCGATGCCGGGACGAGGCCCATTGTGACAGGACGCCGCTGCGCAGGAACTGGCACCCAAATGTCGCCCGAGCCGAACATCGGATGGCACGCGGGCCCGGTCCAACGGCGAAACGACCGTGGGCATCAGCAGCGGGAAACGCGGCGGCGCGGTGTGACCG
The DNA here is from genome assembly GCA_963695565.1 of uncultured Planctomycetales bacterium. Classification (GTDB taxonomy): domain Bacteria; phylum Planctomycetota; class Planctomycetia; order Pirellulales; family Pirellulaceae; genus CAVOGW01. The sequence goes on along the minus strand of CAVOGW010000013.1, from coordinate 9,068 downwards.
GCCACGCGGCTGTCAATCCCTGTCGCGACCTGACCGTGCAAACTCGGTCCGGGACAGGCGAGCAGACCGACCGTCCATGTGGTCACCCACAACCAGCAGCGCAAACTCCGATGGCGGTCAACGCCGCTGGTTGGCTCGCGCCGCGCTCAGGTTGTGCGGATGGAATCATCGTGCTGGCATGAATGTTGTCTTGGCGAAACTGCAGTCGCGTAACCATGCGAGATGCTAGCACCACGGAGGACGCAGCTAATCCTTTCATCGTCGCAAAGCCGACGATCGGTGAACATTTCCAGGCGTGAGTTCGCTGGCAAGCCTCCGGCTCCAGGCGTTTCAGGCCGCGCGAAGTAGCATTGGGCTTATACCGCACGGCCCGCCAGCGGGATTACTTCCGATCGAATTCCCAAACGGGGTGTGCGGCGGGGCACCCGTTCATCATGGCGTCCACGACTCGGGACAAGAGGATCAGCGTGGGGCCATCGTCTGGAAACGAGCGCAGCAGTTGCCCCAGCGTGTCAACGGCCTCGCGAAATTGCTGTTGGTCAAAACTTGCCAGCGCAAATTCGTAGGCTTTCGCCAATTCCCCCCAACGCTGATTGGGTGCTTCCGTCAGCTCGTACAGGTCTATCGGCGTTGGAATATTGACGACCTGCACTTTGCAGAGTCGCCGCAAACCAAAATCCCGCGGCAGGTGTTGAAACGTACTCTCGGTAATGACCACATCACACTTTACCATCTTCGAGGCACTCTGCACGCGACTGGCAAGATTGACGGTATTCCCCAGTGGTCCGTACTTGAATTTACGATTCGATCCGGTATTACCCACGTAGGCCAGTCCCGAGTTGATACCGATACCAACGCGCGTGGGTCGCTCAGTAGTGGACTGCCAGCGCGCATCAATCTGTTTCAGCCGTTGTCTCATGCCGAGGGCCGCGCGGCAAGCGCGCTCGGCATGGTCCGAACAGGGCTGAGGCGCCCCCCACATGGCGATTAATTCGTCCCCCACGTAATCGACCAGCACTCCGTTTTGTTCCGCGACGCAATCTGAGAGTTCTTCCAATACAAAGTTGATCCAGCTCATGGTTTGCTGTGGACCAATTCGATGGCTGACTTCGCTGAATCCGCGGATGTCGCAGAAGAGGATCGTGACATCCGCTTCGCGACCGCTGAGCAATTGCGGATTGGCTTCCAACTCGCGGGCGAGCACCGGCGTAAAAAACTGTTCGAATTGCACACGGGCTTTCACCGCCGCCTCTTCATGTTCGAGGCGAGCCAGTCCATTGGCCGCGCCAGAAGCAACCAGCTCGACCACCATGGCTTCCAGTTCTGTGATCTCCAGTTGCCTCTTGTCGTCTCGACATCTTCGGTCCCCGTACAGGACTCCCAGCACATTGCCATCGATGTCCAGGATGGGCGCGGCAACCACGGACAGGACACCACCCAGACTACTTTCGTTACCGGACGGGGAAAAAATCAACGAGCGGCGTTCTTGACGGACTTTTTCCAAGATAGCCCGGCTGGGTTTCATCGTGGATTCGCCATACGCGACCGCTTTGGTCCAGGTGTCATCCTTCCACAACATCGCGGCCCCGAAGTCAAGTCCAACCATGTCAATTAACGATTTCGTGGCGAGGTCAAAGAAATCGTCGACGGACGACTCGTGCTGAAAAACGGTCATGGTGTCGAGCAACCATTGCATCAGCGATTCGGCAGAGATTTCCTGTTCCTCGGCCAACAGATCGGACAGGGCCCGGGCGTTCGGGCGATACTGCCCGGGAGCTGGCGTGGGCTGGGCCAGGTTGCGCAGTTCGGACCCGGAAGTTAATTGCAGCTCGTCGTAGGCGGCCTCGATCCGCACCGACAGCCGCCCCACGACAAACACGACTGGCAAAGGGGCATCGCAGACACTGTCGTCGATGGCGTTGCCTAAGGGCTGACAAACGCGGCCGTCGTCCAGTCGAATGGGAACGTTGGCGCTGAGGTTGGCAATTCGGACCACACGAGAATTCAAGAGTTCCAACGATGCTTGCTCGCGCAACACCGAGGTCTCGCTGTTCGGGGCAATCACGAGCTTTCGACCGCGGTCCAGGTCGCAGTATCGGTAAGGAGGGGGCTCTCCCTTGTCCTGCCTGCCAATCACCACCGTGGACTTGAAGGCGTCACTGTAGACCAGGGATTCGTTACTGTAGACCTTTAGTGAGATTTCCGCATCGAGCATTGTGGATTACAGCTTTTCAACTCGTGGACACTGACCGCGGTTATGACGGTCGAGCAACGCTACGAGAGGGCGGCGCTGAATACGGCGGCTCACTTGCTCCCACGGCAAGATTCAGTCCCAGACTGCCCCAGAATTGCCACTGGAGTGATGACGTGGCCCGCTCCCCGCGACCATGTTGTCAGGTCCCTGCGCATCGTTCAACCGCGATGATCCAGGGCGTCAGCCGAGATCATAGAGCATACGTTGAACGACGTCGACCCGATCTGCTGACAGGGCTGGCCGAGCCACGGATTTGCTGCGAGCGATGGCGAAATCCGCGGAGCTTGACTTGCCCCCGACATTTGGCGTCGATCGTGTCTTTGTCTGGGGATCCACGGTTGGAAGGCGAGCCGGCGACGCCACCTGCAAACGATCTGTGCCGACTGATCGTGGCCGATGCCGAGACGCGGTGCGGCGAAAATTCTGCCGACAGCGGTGGAGCGATCGGGCGGTCATAGGATGTCTGAAACCTGTAAACATTCCAGATGATGAAATCCTGGCCGTCGGTGGTTCCATCTGCATTGAAATCCGCCCTACTCCATGCGCCCCCGAGCTGAATTTGTGGGCATTCCAAACGACGAAATCCAGTCCATCGACCCGGCCATCCAGATTAGCATCCGCAGGCAGATAAGTCCTTCCCGGCCCCAGATTCTGGTCACCGGCGAGGGCCAGCCATTCAATTTGATCCAATAGAGTGACCATTCCGTCGCCATTTAAGTCGTAAACAGGATTATTGCCTCCCGACGCGATTTCGAGACTGAGCAGATCAATGTCGGCGAGATTGAGTACCGTGTCGCCATTGAAGTCTCCGTCGGGGGGCGGCTGAGCTCCGGCCTCCACGGATCCCATGTCCAAAATACCCACCACGCCGCTAAACCCGCGCTGGTCGGACGTGCGACTCCCGCTGCCAGCATCCATCACGACGCTGCCAGGGTTCGGCAAGTGGGTCTGGGTCGGCCCACCGTTTTCGGCGAGCGGCCCCAGGTTGGGCGATTGGCCGACAATGTTACCGTCGACACCATTTATCAGACCGTTGCCGTCCGAGCTTTCAATCAGGCTATAACTTGCGTTGACGCTCATCGTGGCGTCGAACAGCTGCGGACCTAATAACGCCGCGTTACCGCCGACAATGGAGTTTTGCAGGACTACTGGGGCCGCTGCGTGTATGCCGCCACCAGACAACTCGGCGGAATTGTTGGCGATCGTGGTGTTGAGGATCACCGTTTCCGCACCGGCGGTAAAAATTCCCCCGCCTTGGCCGTTAATTTGAGCGGTATTCCCGCTGACGGTGGAGTTGTACAGCATGAGTGTACCGTAATTGGCGATCCCTCCGCCGTTCGCCATGGCCGTGTTTCCAGAGATCGTGCTGTTGTTGATGGTTGTCGATCCGTAATTCAGGACAGCGCCCCCAGGGCCCGACTCTTCACTGCCGGCGACCGTAACCCGTTCTAAGGTTAGCATGCTGTCAGTGTTGACAACGATTCCGCCACCCGCCGGGCCGCCGGGGAATGTCGTGTTTCCCAGAATATCCATATCACGCAACACGATGCCGTCGACTGCCCCAATCCTTTCGGAATCGCACCGTCGGCATCCTCCACAGACCAAAATCCAGACGCGTTCGTCGCTTGCCGCACCTATGTTAACCCTCGTTCCCGCCAAATCCGGCCCCGGAGGAACATAAGTGTTCGTGCCGTCGATCAGCAGTGATTCGACTGGCAGTCGGTCAATCGTGAGGGGTCCCTCGGTCAAGTTGATGATGGGGTTCGTTCCAGGCATTTTCACGGGAATGTCGAATCGAATTTCTCTTACGCCTATATTTACAGGAGCCTCAACCGCCTCGCGGAGCGTGGTAATGGCGTCGCCTAAGACAATAGGCCCATCCTCGCTGGAATTCACAAAGCAAACCATAGACCCCAATGCGAAATCCAAAACGACTCGCGATTCCAGCGATTCCATCGCCAGCCGATGAGGTCTCGCGCCGATGAGCGGGATTTGCCCGCGCAGGCCAAGAAAAGGGAGACGCAGAAGACTCATAGATTTCTCAGACGTTTTCGAGGGACATTTGAAGAGTGTGCTCGCCATGTGGCTGCAGCTATTTACCGGAACCCATGATACGCTCGCGCCCTGCAACCGCAAACGTTTTGCGGCCCAACCAGTCCAAAAACCAAGCAAACCGTGAGATGCACCTGGCAGGGCCACTCGGGAATCCGGCTTGGAGAGGCCAGGCCGAATCAGCGCTGCTGACAACTGCGGACGACTTCTCGCCAGCGGTTGGCTGCCGCGGTGTTCCCGCTGACCTCATAGGAGGATACGACACGAGGCCCGACGAACCGGATGGTCTCGAACGTGTCGCGAGTCATTGAGCCGGTGAGCTGTTGCGCCGTTTGGCAGGCCTTTTCCAAGACGGGCTTTGCTCTTTCTTCGAGCCCCTGTTTGCCAAGTACCAAGCCAAGAATCAATTGGGCTCGCAGCTGTTCGGCGGGGGCCGTTTGTTGCGAACTAAAAAACGACTCCGCGGCATCAGCTTCCTTCCGAGCTTCCTCCAGCTTATCTTGATCCAGACAGGCCAGGGCCAGATAGCTTCGCCGCGCCTTCGTCCAAGGGATACTGGTTCCTCCAGCTTGCTGGTGATTTCGAGCCAGCTGCGACATACTTCTTCCGCATTCGCGGGGAAACCGGCCTCGAGGTCACACTCGGCGAGCTGGCGCAGCAACTCGCGAAAATTCGCGGCCGATGGATTCAAGTTAGGGGTTTCGCCGCGAAGCTGGCGAGCGCGATCCACCAGCAACTCGATGGCTGTGTCGTACTGTCCCGCTTGTTGATAAACTCGGGACAAATTCTTGATGACAGACGACGTGAGGTCGTGGGACACTGGATAGTTTTTTTCGCACAGTTGGCGACATTCCATCAACAACTCGATAGCCTTGTCGAATTGTCCTACACCCCCAAGGACGAATCCCAGGTTGGCCATGGCCGTCAGTGTGTTTTCATGGTGGGGGCCCAGCCGCGCTCGCAGCCCACCATACGCCTGCTCCGCCATAGGCAGGGCATCTTCAAACCGTCGTAGTTCAGCGTAGCAGGCGTAAGACTCACCATCACCCTGAGTTTGTCAAGTTCGCTGTTATTACGTTGGGCTTTTTGCAGCGCTTGCTGATAGCTGGTGATCATTTTCTCAAACAGCTTCTCGCCAAAATAATAGGCGTTAAGATTATTGAGTGCGTTCACGGTATCCGGGTGCTCTTCGCCGCGAACTTCGCGCGTCTTCTGGTAGTTCGTTTCCAACATCTCTCTGGCCTTGGTACGCATCCCCGCCTTCTGATACGCGGAGGCCAGACTATTCATGGAATCGAGCGTCTGGGATCATTGTCACCGAGCGTTTTCTGGCGAATCCGCAGCACCTCCTCAAAGGCGAGGATCGCCTTGTCGTAGATTCCCAAACCGAGGAACGATGACCAGCACGTCCAATAGCTAAGCACAGCCTGCTGGGTCGCTCAGCCTCTCCCCCGCCCCCGTCAAGACTTCCTGAAGCTTGGGCTCAAGGACATCGACGACCTTCAGATCCTTGGCACCCTTGGACGGATCCGGGCTCTTGAAGACCCCGACCAGAAAATTCTGCACGTCTTCGGTCCGTTGATTCGCTTTCTTCAAGTCAGTGTAAGTACTGTCCAATTTCTGGTAAGCATCCGCCAAGTCGGCCCTTTGTTGTTCCAGCTGCCGACTTTTTCCGTCGTCTTTCGCAACCTGATCTCTCCAGACGGCCATCACAGACGCGAACATGATCAACAACGCGCTGCTTGCCGCCAGGAACGTGACTGTTTTCGGATGATGGCGTGTCCAGCGGCGAAATCGTTGCAATGCTGGTTCGCGGAACACGACCACGGGCTCGTCGGCCAGATATCGTTCGATGTCGGCGGCCAACTTCTGGGCCGACACATAACGGTCTTGAGGGTACTGCGCCATGGCCTTGAGGCAAATCGCTTCCAAGGCGGGCGGAGCCGCCTGATTGACGTCCCGAGGTCGCGGAAACTTCGCTTCTCGGACGTTGCGCAACAGCTCGGGCATCGTGCCTTTTTTCTGAGCCGGTACACCGGTAATGATGTTGTAGAGAATGGCGACCAGACTGAAGATGCAGCTGGCCGGCGTGAGTTCGCGGTGTTTTCCCGCAGCCTGCTCAGGGCTCATGAAGGCAACGGTACCCACCACCTCCCCATCCTGGTGGGGACCGAGTCCCCTCCCAGCTCGGGCATGATCACGGTTTCGTCAGATCGGGTCTTCAGGTCTCCTTCGCCAATCGCCTTGGCGAGTCCCCAGTCCACAACCAACGTCTCGCCGTACTTGCCCAACATCACGTTGTCTGGTTTCAAATCGCGGTGCAGGATGCCGCGACTGTGGGCGTATTCGATGGCATTGCAGACGTCGACGAATCGTTGCAGCAGCTCACCAGGGCCAGAGGATCGCTGCGTCGCACTCCCTTTCGTTTCATCGTGCTGCTCAATGGCACTCTGCAGGCTTTCTCCCTTGATCATCCGCATGGCATAGTACGGACGTCCGTCCAAGTACTTGCCCAGTCCGTAGACGGGAACAATGCCGGGATGTTCCAGCCGTCCGGTGATTTCGGCTTCCTGCAGGAACCGGGCGCGACTGTTGCCATGATCGGCAAACTGCGGCTTGATTTCCTTCAACGCCACCTCACGCACCAGCTCCGAGTCGATCGCCACCCACACAACTCCCAATCCACCCTCCGCCAGGCGGCGGACGATCGAGAAGCGTGTCTCCCCCTTTGGCTTTCGCTCCGGAGCGTGCATCGGTCGCCAGGGCGATCGCATCGTCAAATTGCGGACCGGGCATCAGCGAGGCCGCGCGATCGATGTCCGGGTCCCCCATGGATTGCAATTCTTCGCGAGACGGGGCCAGGTTCCCGAACGTGTTCAGACTTTTCACGGGGTCGTTGCCGTGCTGTTGCAGATGTTCCTCCACGAGCATCGACAACATGCTTTTTCGAGCTTCGCTCAACACCCCCTGCTTCAGCAGGATGTCCCCCAGCGTCCTGGTCTTATCCAGCAACCACTCCTGCATGGCCGCGATCAGCTGGTCCTGAGAAATGAAGTCCAAATGTATGCCGCGCTCAATTCCGAATATCAGATTGCGATCGTGATTGTTCTGAGTTACGCTCATGAAATGGACTTGGGAAATTAGGCTTCGCAACAACCAAACCTGATGGCATCTCGCCCGGCCTTCCGACCCTGTAGTATTAGGCTTTGTCGCATGGAATCGCAGTCGTCCCAGCTGCATTTCCAGCTTGGGAAGAGGCGTTTTGCAGTCGAAACTAGTGAAACTAATCGGACGGGCCACTTTCGTTCGGAACGCCCGAACATACAAGCATGACGCTCGAGCGAGTGGGTCTGGCGTTGCCCATTCACTCGCTCGCGCTCGTGCATGCATACGGTCGCCAAGTGGCGCTGTCCAACTAGATTGTAGTATGAACCGTGGGTTGGGTCATCAGGAACGCCTGAAGACAGGTGCCGTCGGCCGCCAGTTGGACGCGACGGACAAGGGGCTGATGCGGCATGATTGAAGCAATCATCGGACATCTGGTGGGCGATTACCTGCTACAGACCGATTGGATGGCGCTGAACAAGAAACATTCGACGCCCATCTGTGCCATGCACTGCGGCGTGTGGACGTTTTCGGTGTGCATGTTCGGAGGCTTGGGCTGGATTGCCGCAGCCATTTTGTTTGCGACCCATTTCATCCAGGATCGAACCGCGATTATCCCCTGGTGGATGGATCACATCGGGCAATCCTCATTCAGGTCCGGACCTTGCGCACCATGGTCGGTAATCATCGTGGACAACGTCTGGCACATCGTCACGATTTGGGCCGTGGTCAAATTCTTGCCGATGTAGCCGCCGGCAGCCCCCAACAGGCACGGCGTTGGCGATGATTGCGGAAAGAATGTAGCACCGTTTGGGCCATTCGCGATCGACACTGCCCCCAGCGAAATTTCGTCATTGGATGGGTAATCCGTCAGCAACGCGCCGAGGGAAGACCAATTTGCAGGAATGATCTGCCGCAGTCGACAGCCGTTTCACACATCCGCCAAACGGTGCGACAAATCGTGGGAGCTAATAGCAAACATCATGAATTGCAAACACGTTGTGATCCTGGCAATTGTCCTGGCCTTCGCTTGGACAGAGCCAGCCTGGCCCGATCAACCCGCCGCACCACTGACGATTCAACGTATCTTTGGCGATAAAGAATTCGAAACAGAATCGTTCGGTCCGTTCAAGTGGCTGGAAGAAGGACGTTTCTACACCACCGTGGAACATGAACCAAGAACGGAAACAAAACCCGCTGCGGACGCCGCGAACGATCAGGGCACGGATGGTGACGAGGTCGATCAAGCGGATCACCCAGACAACCAACATCGCGACGCCGAAGAGGAGGATCATGACGCTCCCCAGAAGATCGTGAAGTTCAACACCCAAACCGGCGAATCGTCCGTGCTGGTGACCGCGGATCAATTGACTCCTCAGGGCGCAGTCACAACCACTTAATGTCGAAAACTATGCGTGGTCGGAGGACAAGACGAAACTGCTGATCTTCACCAACACCGTGAAGGTCTGGCGAGAAAATACGCGAGGGGACTACTGGCTGCTGGATCTCTCGGCTGGCACACTGCGGAAGCTCGGCGGCGGCGCGGCAAAGTCGACACTGATGTTCGCCAAGCTCTCGCCCCAAGCCGACCGCGTGGCGTACGTGCGGGAAAACAACATTTACGTCGAGAACCTGGGTACCGGGGAGACGGTTCAAC
>CAVOGW010000012.1:0-83149 GCA_963695565.1 uncultured Planctomycetales bacterium | reverse complement strand
CGCCGGCCCGATCACCCCGCGACTTCCCCCAAAGCCGGTATCTACCAGCTGGCACTTTCGGCCACGGCTGGCGACGACTTCGACCGTCGGCTGCGCCTGGTCCGGCATGCTAGCGCAGACGTGTTTGAAGCAGCCGACGATGCCTTGGGCGCCGCGCGTTCTGGCCATCACGCGGAGCGTGATGGCTACTTAACGGGCATATCCTTCCATCAGCCGCCCTGTCACGAAAAGTAAAATGCCAAAAATCATCATGATCAGCATTTGACTTAGTCCAAAGGAACGACCTAGCGCACCGGTGAGTTCCAACAACATCGACAGCGGCAAACAAACCAATGCCGCCGCTTGAAAAGTTCGTCCTAGCCGTCTGGCCGTCTGATTCATCGTTCGACTCGTTGGTACCATGGCCACAACACTTGGCATCCAAATTCTACCAATACGCGTGGCAGTTGGCTGCTACCACTCGGCCGTCGCCATCAACCAAATCGATCTTGTTTTTCCGGCGTTTTCGTGGACACCTCGCTCGATCCGCCTGGTCATCGATGCCGACGGAATCGATTTTCAATCCGCGCACGGTTGGGATCGACGCGTGGTGGTTCAACGTGTGATCGCGCGCTCGCTCGCGCATGCGTTTCGAATTCAGTCGACGTGCGTTGGGTCATCATCGTCGAGCGCGGACGACAAAACAAAAGTACGAACAACAGGAACGACACTGAACCGACGCGAAAAAAAATCTGTAAAATTTTTCTCTTTTGCATCGAAACCATGTTGATTTTTCTGAAATTACAAGTACAAATACTCGCAAATGAGGCTGTAACCACGCTGCGTTCATTTAATTTGACAGAGTCGTTGAATGGTGAGCGCCCCATGTGGGGAGTGGTTGGAAGTTTAAGGAGGCGAGCGCCACACTCGCGACATCGCAGGATGCCTAGGGGAAGGACCTCGCCAGTACACAAAAATGGAGGACGTATTAGTGGCCAAGAAGAAAGCTGCAAAGAAGGCTAAGAAAGCCGCTCCTAAGGCTGCAAAGAAGACCGCGAAGAAGAAGGCAGCCAAGAAACCTGCCAAGAAAGCCGCGAAGAAGGCCAAGAAGAAGTAGCTCAGGCCTCACAGCTTGAATCGAAATTCACAAAGGTTGCTCACTCGTTGAGCAACCTTTTTTTGGTTAACGACAACATCACCGTTTCTACGAGAAGTTGGGGCGTGTGATGGCGGGCGACTTCATCAAGCGTGCTTGGTTCATCGCGCTCGATTCGGCGGGGATGCTTACGCGATCACTGCTGCACAGCTGGCACCGCTGCTCAACCGGCCGCTGCTCAACCGGCACCTTACGGGCCTGTGGATTTAATCCGTTCAAGGCAAAACGTCATCTGAGGGAGCAACGCGACTGAAGGATCTGCCAACAAACGTTGCTTCACCGAATAAAGTACGACGTTAGCCATCGTAGATGGAAGATCCTTCGGCTCGCTACGCGAGGCCTCAGGATGACAGCTTAATTAAATCGACAGGCCCTTATTGGAGCCGGTTCGCCGGGGATGATTACGCGATCACCGCTGCTCACTGCTGCGGACCCGGTACCGCTGCTCACCCGGCACCTTACGGAGCCGGTTCGCCGGGGATGATTACGCGATCACCGCTGCTCACTGCTGCGGACCCGGTACCGCTGCTCACCCGGCACCTTACGGAGCCGGTTCGCCGGGGATGATTACGCGATCACCGCTGCTCACTGCTGCGGACCCGGTACCGCTGCTCACCCGGCACCTTACGGAGACGGTTCGCCGGGGATGATTACGCGATCACCGCTGCTCACTGCTGCGGACCCGGTACCGCTGCTCACCCGGCACCTTACGGAGCCGGTTCGCCGGCTCGCGCATCACCGAAAGGTGTACGAAAACGTGGCGAATTCGCTGTCTTTGCTGAGGTAGCCGTCCCCGGACGCGAGGACCAGGTCGCGGTCACGGTAATCGAACCAGGTTCGGTTGTTGCTGAGTGCCCACAGGCGAATTCGATCCGCGTTGACTTTCCACGCTTCATGATACAACACGCCCGTTTCACCAGGCGCGAATGTGTACGTGACTGAGTTCCCATCCCCCGGCTGGTCCGGGAACCACTTCCAGTTTCCGGACGTGGTCTTGGTGTGATAAAGGAGATTCACTTTAATCTCGTCAGGCGAATCATTGATGACGCGGATGTACTTGCGATCGAACATCTGGTAGGCCGAGTCCATCTCGGCCGCCCGACGGAAGTCGCTGGCAGCCCGCGAATTGTCGCCTAACGCCTCGTACGACTGGCCACGCAGCACGTGCCAACCCGCATCGTCTTCCAAATCGATGGCCTTGGTTAAATCGCTGACAGCTTGCTGGTGGTTTCCCAACTCCTGTTGGGCATCGCCTCGGTTCTTGAAGTAGACGGGGACCGTGCCATCCAGCTCGATGGCCTTCGAGAATGCATCGACAGCCTCCGGGAAGCGACCGGCATCGTACCAGCCAAGCCCCAGTTCGTTCCAAAGTTCGGCATCCTCCGGGGACAATTCAACCGCTTTGGCCAGGTCCGCGATCGCGTCTGCATAACGCTCCATCAGCCGATACGCGGAGCCTCGATTTCGAAAGTAGGTCCCTTCCGAGCCATCCCGATCGATGGCATTCGAGTACATCTTCACGGCCAGGTCGTAGCGCTCGCGTTGAAACCAGACGTTGCCAGCGATATTCCAGAACTGCGCGTTATCGGGTTCGATGGCCAGGGCCTTTTGGAGCGATGTGAGGGCCTCGTCGTAGCGGCCCAATTGGGCGAGGGCATCGCCGCTATTGGCATGCGCCCAGGCATGATCGGGTTGCTTGTTCAGGGCACGTCGAAAGTCGGCTTCCGCGGCCTTGAAGTCGTCCTCTGCGTAGTAAGTGGTCCCGCGCTCGTTGTAGAGATCCGCCAGCTCGTTCGTATCCGTCGTCAAGCGGATGGCGAGTGTCAAGTCGGCAATCGACTCAGCATACTTCTCTTGATCGCGAAAAACCGTACCACGTCCCCACAGGGCATTGACGAATTTCTCATCCAGCTCGAGGGCGTCCTCAAACGTCGCCAGGGCCGTCACCGCATCACCCATCTGATAGTGCACCCAACCCAGATTGGACATCGCTTCGGCGTTCTGGGGCTCCAGAGCCGCTGCCTGCGTAAAGTCGGCGAGCGCCAGGCGATATCGACCTGCGTAGTAGTGGTGGTCGCCGCGTGCATTGAAGTCCGCGGCCGAACTGGGCTCAATCATCGGCTGGGCTTCGTCCAGGAAGGGCCGCACTTCATCGATGTCGATGCACATGTTGACCAATTGAACACCCGGTTCAACGTTCAGGCCCTCAAAGACGCCGACCACCTGACCGTCATCGTTCACGATCGGTCCTCCGCTATTTCCCTGGTTCAGCGGCATTTGGGTTTCGAGCACCTCGATCTTGCCACCGGTGGCAATCGTCCGCTGATAGACAGCGCGGGCGGTGCCTTGCGTGTAGATAAACAGCCCCTGGCTGCCGCGCGGCAGCCCACCCAGCGAGTGCAGATGGGCGCCGGTCGGTGCACTGCGATCAGCCAACGGGCAGGGTTCCGCATCTTCGGGCAGCGATGCGGCGCGTACCATCGCCAAATCGCGCGTGGCGTCCGTAAACAGGACCGTCAGCGGGATGCGCGCTGCGTTTTGCAGATAGTAGTCGACTTCGTGGATTGGCTCTCCGTCTTTGATCACAGGAAACCAGGCGAACAACGATTTGACTTCAGCAGCGTCGTCCGGGGCCGCCACGTGGACGTTGGTGACCATCAGACGTCGGGGCGCATCGACGATCCACCCGGTGCCGCTCCAAGCCGATCCGTCCTCGGCCGTGGCTTCGATATAGGCCGTACTGTGTATTAGCAACTGATACACTTTGTCGTGGCGAGCTTCCTCGGTCGGCGCCTCTTCGTTTCGACCGACGACCACTTTGGGGCTGGCCGGCTTTCGCTTGGCGATTTGATCAGCCGATGCCAATTTCTCGCAAGGAACTTGTGACAGACATGCAAGAAACAGCACCAGGGCGCCGCGGATCTTCGAGCGAACGGACATCATCGTTTTCCAGCAATGGAAGGGATCGGCCTTGGGGGGACAGGGCCTGTATTTTTCCATCTTGTCACGCAGGTGGCCGTGTGGCAAGTCGGAGAATTGGCCCCCGGCACTGACCAGCGTCAAAATCTCACTCTAGCATCCTGAACGGAGTGAATTCCAAACATGTCACCCAAAGTAGCGTAGCCGTCCCCGGCTGCGAAGCAGCAACCAGCGCCGCCGAGGACGGCGACGCAACGTGTGCGTCACCCTGAACGAAGCGGAGCGGAGTGAAGGATCTGCCAGCCCACGCGACCTTCCAGCTAGGCGAGGTCCGCGCGTCCTGCGCGTCACGAAGTGACGTGGGAACGCGGTTCAACATCGCGGGAAGCTCCTTCGGTCGCGGACCGTGCGACGCACGGTCGTTGCTGCCTCAGATGACACCCGCCGCCGTGTTGCGCACCCCTCAGGATGATGTCCGCCGCCGCGCTGCGCAATGACGCGCCACACCGGGAACGCGCCTACAACACGGGCAGCGAGGGCAGTTTCGGCCTTTCGGCGTGAGCGGACGCGAGGCCCGCCGACAGACGGTGACACATCTGGTCAAAGATTTTGCCCATCACCTGGTCATCCAATGACTCGGGCATGCGACCCTGATCGCCGAGTTCCCGCAATGCAATCGTAATTGGCACTTCCGCCAAAACGGGGATGTCAAGTTCGACGGCGCGTCGTTGGGCCCCTCCCCTGCCAAAGATGTCATAGCACTTGCCGCAATCGGGACAGACAAACCCGCTCATGTTTTCCACCAGGCCGAGGATGGGGATATTGACCTTCCGAAACATGGCAATTGCCTTCACGGCATCCAGCAGGGCCACGTCCTGTGGCGTGCAGACGACCACGGCTCCGGTCAACGGCAGCAGCTGCGAGAGCGTCAAGGCGATGTCGCCGGTACCCGGAGGCATATCGATGATTAGATAATCGAGCGGTCCCCAGGCCGTGTCACGCAGAAACTGGGTGATCGCTCCGTGCAGCATGGGACCTCGCCACACGATGGCTTCATCCGGGGGAACCAGGAAACCCATCGACATCACGGGCACACGGCCCGACATCTGGGGTTGGATGCGCTTGTCCACGACTTCCGGCCTACCCGAGAGTCCCAACAAGTGCGGCACGCTGGGGCCGTAGACGTCCGCGTCCATCAGCCCGACTTTGCAACCGGCTTTGTCCAGACCAAAGGCCAGCGCGGCCGCAATCGTACTTTTGCCCACGCCCCCTTTTCCCGAACCGACAGCAATCACGCTCTTCGTCGTCAAGCCAATTTCCCCCAGCGCCATGGGAGGACGGTGATGCTCCGTGAGATGTACGGTGATACTCTGCAGATGATCGTCAAGTCGATCGCGAAGTCGGCGCTCCAGCGCCTGTCGGGTGTCTTCCCAGATAGGCTTGGCGTGGGTCGTCAATTCCAGCGTCACGTCGAGCTTGCCCTGGTTGATTTCAATCTTGGCAATCTGTCCCGTTCCCAAGACGTCACGTCCTGATTCAGGATCCGGAAAACCGCGAATCGACTCACGAACCTGTTGTTCCGACAATTCGGTCATAGCGTGTCATTTCCTTTCATCGTGACGTGGCCGGCAAACGGCCCACCTGCACGTTTCATTGCCTGACCAAAAGTCTGACGCAGGCATTATTTCTTCAGAACGAGACCTGATGTCCGGTGACTTTATCCGGTTGGCAGGCTCACTCGCTTGCGCGTCGTGCTTGTCGTTGCCCCAACCATCTTCGAATCCCGGGAATCCACAGTATAAGCTCTCCGATGGTGTAAAGCACGGCGTGAGCGCCGGCCTCACGCAGCAGCTCGCTGACGTCCGGAGCCGCGGAGCGCCGTGCGACCAGAATCAACGCCTGCGGATTCTCGCTCAAGCCACGCACCCATGCATACAACAACTCGGGAGCAGCCACGTTGTCTGCCAACAACACGCAGATGGGCCGTTCACCAGGGCACGTCACCCAGTCATGCGTCTCGTGGAACTCCTCGCAGACCACAGCCTCAGGGACATGCGTCGCCACAAAGGCCGGCCAGGTCCGATCCCGATCCCAATACAAGAATCGGGGTTGTGTGCGCCGCGTGCGGCGCCGCATGCTGAGCGGAAGCAAGTGGTTGGTTCATCGACCGTACCTGGCAAGGCAGCGAACACCTCGGCCGGCGTGCTGGGAGCGACCTGACGTTTATTCTCTGCTGGTATCCCCCGAGGCGTTAACTTGCAATTGCTCGATCCGTCTCAACAGCCGACCGCGACTGACGCTCAACATCTTCGCTGCCTGAGACTTGTTGCCTGCACTCCGTTTCAATGCCGTCGTGATCAGCGACCGTTCGACGTCCTGCAAGTATTCTTCCAGATTTCCCGGGCATAGGTTCCGCCACGGGGTGTAGTGCGGCATCCAAACCCAGTCGCACGCGCGCCGGCAAGTCGCATGATTCGATCAGCGGTCCGGCCGCTTGCGCGTAACATACATCCACCATCTCTTTCAACTCGTCGACATTGCGCGACCAGGGAAAGGCCATCAGCTGTTCCATGGCCTGCGGGGCAAATCCATCCACGAATCGTCGCTCCCGTTCGTTGAGCTGCTCCACAAGGTGCTGAGCCAACAGGGGAACGTCCTCGGGACGATCGTGCAACGGGGAAAGCGTCACGGTGACGGTACTCAGCCGATCCGCCAGACGCGGATGAAAGGCACCTTGCCGGGCCAGGTCCATGAGCGACTGGTGGGCCGTGGCCAGCGTTCGGATGCCCAACTCCTCAATGGCCAGAAAACCCATCAGTTCGACCTGCGCGTCCTGGGCAAGTTGGTCCGCGTCCAGCAGCAACAGCGTGGGAACCTGATCTGTTTCCAACTCCGCACATCGCTGAATGTAGGCTCCCAAAGTCGTCCGTAACAGCTCGGCGTCGAGCACGGCGGCAGCCAGCGGCACCAACGCTGCGTTCGTCGACGGAGCACATGCATGGATCGTGCGGGCCACTCGTTCACGGCCGCTCCCTGCAGGTCCGCATACCAGCACCGAAGCCTGTACCTTTGCCGCCAGACGAACCTGTTCGCGCACTCGGCACATTGCAGCCGACTGTCCAATCAACGCTTCCACCTGAAATTCCTGCCGCAATTTCGAACGCAACGCCCATAATTCGGCGTGCAGCTGTGCCGCCTGCGTTACCACCTGACTCGCGGGAGCAACCCGGGTCGTGGAGGCGGTCGCGGGTTGAGCCCCCGTGACGACAACCAGCAGACCGGCCACTTCCTCGTCGCCGGCGCGGGCATGACGGAGCGGGCAGAAATCCGCCTCCAGCGACAATCGACCGGACGGCGTGGTCAGGTGCACGGCCCCCCGTGTCGTCGAAGTCGCGTCAAATGCCGATGCGGGCGGACATAGTCCGGACACGTCGCTGTCCGCTGGCGATTGTGAGTGGTAGCCACAAGCAGCGACCGATCATCTCGTCGACCGACCGGCCGCTCAAGTCCGCGAGCGATTGATTGCAGAAGATGATCTGCCGCGTGCGATCGATCAGGTAAACCGGCCACTTGACTTCGTCCAGAAATCGAATCAACGCGGACTTGCGAGAGACGGCGCGGGACATGATTTCCTGGATCAACCAGCCCCCTGCTCATCCGTGTCCCCTGAATGGAAGATATGGGCATCCGCGGCGACCGATTGCGTCGGACGAACTTCGATCTGTTGGAAGTATTCGATCATGCGGCCCGGTGACAGCCCGCCGATTACGACCAGCAAGCCACACACGATGGCGGCGATCGCCGACAGGCCGAAACCAGACTGTTCTGACTCGGATCCGCGGCCCCGATCATCAAAGTAGACCGCTCCCACGACGCGCAGATAGTAGGCCGCCGCCACGGCGGCATTCAATACGCCCACGACGGCCAGCACGAGGAACCAAGACGATTCGCCCAGTTGTCGATAAGCGGTCAAAGCGGAGCTAAACAGCGTCAGCTTGCCCCAAAAACCCGCCAACGGTGGGAGTCCCGCCAAGGAAAACATACAGATCGCCATGGCTGCCGGCCATCCAAGGACGCCGTCGGCTAAGCCGCGGAGTTCCGCCACCGAACCCGGCGAACAATCTGCCGAGTCAACCTCGCAGATCACCGCGAATGCGCCCAAAGATGCGAATCCGTAAATCAGCAGGTAGAATTGTGCGGCCGAAAATCCGTCATAGGCTACCGCGCTACCGGCACCACTCAAGCCCACCGCAATACCAATCAACATGTATCCTGAATGAGCCACCGAAGAGAAGGCCATCATGCGCCGAAAATTGGTCTGCAGCAGAGCACCGATGTTCCCAATCGTCATGGTCAGCAACGAGATGACGATCATCAATTTATAGTTCAGCTCGGGAAAAACCGGACTGAAGGCGGGCATCAACCGGGCAATCACCAGCAGGCCCGCAATTTTGGGAATCACGGCTAGTAAACCGGCATTGACGTTGGTTGTCGCCAGGTAGACGTCGGGGGCGTAAAAATGAAACGGCACTGCCGTGATCTTAAAGCCCAATCCGGCCAGCAAGAAAATCACCGGCGACCAGCGAGGCCGCCACCTTGCCGGACGCATCCCCCGCTTGCAACGCTTCGAAGATCTGAGGCAGCAGCAGACTGCCAGTAATGCCGTACAGCAGAGCCAGGCCCATCAGAAAAAAGCCCGACGACAGGATGCTCGAGAAAAAATACTTGGCCGTCGATTCAATGGCCCCTGCCCCATTACGCCCCAGGAACAACAAAATGTAGGTCGGGATCGAGATCATTTCCAACGCCAGGAATACAACCACCAGGTCCAGACTGCTGACCGTGAGCATGAGTCCCGCGACGATCAACAGTAGCATCCCTACGTGCTCACCACCCCGATCGCGACTGGCCGGTCTCGCCAGGGACAACAACAGCACGAACCCAAACGCCAAGGCGGCCCAGCGCCACGTTCCCGACAGGGCGTCGAACCAGAACGGACCCGTTGCCAGGGACGCACCGTGACCGAGGGGAGGCACATGTTGTCGAAACAACAACAGCCCGGCAGCCAGAAAGGCAGTCGCCGCCAAAGTGATCCAGGCGGTCGCGGATCGCAGGAAGGCTCCTCCCACGATGATCGACACAGCGGCAATCGCCAAGATCGTCTCCGGCAGAATTGATACGATCGTTCTTAGATCAGTTTCCATGGGACGCTACTTGCGTTGTACGTGGTGAGGGCTGGGAACCTGTTGCCAGATCGCCGACGATGCCCCTGGAATTTCCGTCTGGCGCAGTACGGGCAGACTGCACGAACTCGTCATTTCCCGCCACCTGATGATTGACAACCTGCTGTGCCGCGTTGGCGAGCCGCTCCATACAGGGATCGATGGGCTGCAGAAACATCTGCGGCCAGACACCGATCCATACGGCAAGCACCGCTAGTGGCGCCAGCGCCAGGATCTCCCGCAGTCCCAGGTCCTTGATCGGCTCGTGTCCCGAAGTATCCACGGTCTGGTCGTGTCCATGACTCGTCGCATCCCCCGCAGCTGGGCCGAAAAAGGTCTGGCGCACCAGCCACAGCATGTACCAGGCGCCCAATACCACGCCGGACAAGGCCAACACCGAGATGATGCGGTACTGCATCCCGAAGGCGGCGGAGCAGCCGCCCAGCCACGATGAAACATGCCCAGAAGTATCAGGATCTCTCCGGCAAATCCGTTCAATCCGGGTAAGCCAATACTGGAAAACGTAAATACCAGGAAAAAGAATGCCATCACGGGCAATTTTCTCGCCAAGCCACGCAGCTCGTCGATGCGACGCGTATGGTAGCGCTCATAAATCATGCCCACGATCGCAAACAAGGCTCCGGTGGAGATGCCGTGGTTGATCATCTGCAGCGTACCGCCGCCGGCACCCAACCGATTGAGGGCAAACAGACCCAGCATGCAGAATCCCAGGTGGCTCACGCTGGAATAGGCGATCAGCCGTTTGATATCCGTTTGGGCCAGGGCGACCAGCGCCCCATAAATGATTCCGGCTACCGCTAACCACAGGATCCACGGCATGCAGGTTGCCGTGGCATCCGGCAGCATGGGGATGCTGAAGCGGGCGAATCCGTACGTGCCGATTTTCAAGAGGATGCCGGCCAGAATCACACTGCCCGCCGTCGGCGCTTGGACATGTGCCAGCGGCAACCACGTATGCAGGGGAAACAAGGGAACCTTGATGGCAAATCCCGCAAACAATGCCAGAAACACCCACATTTGCGTCCGCGCCGGCATCGGGTGCTGCCTGCAGAATTCTTGTCAATTCCGGGATCGAGAAGGACAGCCGAACGGAGGTACCCTGTCCGCTGCAATAAAACACGACGGTCAACAATCCGAAAAATGTCAGCAGGCTGCCGGCGAGCGTAAACAGAAAAAATTTGATGGCCGCGTATCGCCGCTGCTCGCTGCCCCAGATGCCGATCAGGAAGAACAGTGGTATCAGCGTGAACTCAAAGAAGATGTAGAACAAGATCATGTCCCGCGCCGCAAACACGCCCAGGCATCCGGTCTGCAACAGCAGCAGCATTCCGTAGAACAGAGCTGGACGGACCGTAATGGCCTCCCAACTGACCAGGACGCACGTCACCATCAGGATCGCCGACAGCTCGAACAGCCACAGACTCAAACCGTCCAGCGACAGGTGAAAGCGGAGATCGAGGTACGAGCTTTCCGGCATCCACGCCAGATTGAACGATGGCAAACTCACCCCCATCCGTCACCTGTCGCAGGTAGGCGACGACCAGGCTAGTCGCCAGCCCCAACGTAACCAATGTGGACAGCAGAGCGAACATCCGCGGCAGCGATGTGGTGCGACCGCCCATCAGCATGATCAGGAACACGCCCGCGATCGGCGACAAAACGGTTGCCAGCAGTAGCTCGCTCATAAGAAATCCTAACAGGCTTTGTCCCTATTAAATCTTCGAGTAAACTTGACAGGACATTAGTTGGACAGCCCACTTTCGATGCACAATTCGGTACTACAAGCACGGCGCGAGCGAGTGGGTTTCGACGTAACCCGTTCACTCGCTTGCGCTCGTGCTTGATTCGACCCGAAGGGCTGTCCAATTAGCCTCCCCACCAGATACGCGAAGCCACCAAGGTAATGATGCCCAGCACCATCGCCAGGGCGTAAAACGGCACAAACCCCATCTGCAGACCCCGCAGCGACGCACCGGCCAATTGCGTGGCTCGCCCCACGAAGTTCACCAGGCTGTCGACAATGTGCTGGTCGAACCAATAACAGATCTGTGCCCCGCCTCGCAGCGGCCGCACGATCAGGAAGTCGTAGATCTCGTCCCAATAGAACTTGCCCTTGGCCAGCAGGTAGGGAGCACCCAGCCAGGGACTGCTGAAGATCCTCGCCAATACGGATACTTCGCTGGTGCGTCCCAAGTAGAGAAAAGCCGAAACGGCTAAACCGACACCCGCAATCACGCTGCTCGTGATGGCCACATCCATGTGAAAGACACCGGGTTGCGGAGTGAGCCGCAAGACATCGGTGGCCAGCGAGGGCGTGAAGCCGAGAAATTTGTGGAACAGATGGGTCACGTGCAGCAGGAACCCCAATCCGGCCGCGAATGCCGCCAGAATGGTTAGCGGTACCCACATGGTCGGCGGAGACTCATGCGCATGGTCCCCGGCCTCGGCGGGTACGTCCAGCGATCCGTAAAACGTCAAGAAAAACATGCGAAACGTATAGATCGACGTGAGGAAGGCCGTGGCCATGGCCAGCCAATACAGCATCCCATAAACGTTAGCGGCACGACGCACGGCATCGTTGGTCCAATGCCCCAGATGGGCGGTGGTGGGACCATGCTCGTGGTTGGCATCACCGGCGTGCTGGTCGACTTGGGTTCCAGGGGTCGACACGTACAGGACAGGCGTACCATTACCACCCAACCCAACACTTCCTGGCACCATCGGACGTTTCTGCAATTCAGCCGTCATGGCGACGGCCTGATCATGAACGGCGCCCAAGATGGCGTCTTTGCTCCAGAAACCCGAAAAAGGAAACAGTCCCGCTAAGGCGATACATCCAAACAGGAACGTCCAGTGCGTGATGGGCATGATCTTTCTCAGTCCACCAAATTTCCGCATATCGATCACGTTTCCCATGGCGTGCATCACGCTGCCGGCTCCCAGAAACAGCAGCGCCTTGAAGAAGGCATGCGTGAACAGGTGGAACATTCCCGCCGCGATTCCGGCCATCGTACCCGTACCTAATCCCAGGAACATGTATCCCAATTGGCTGATGGTGGAGTAGGCTAGGACGCGTTTCAAATCGAATTGCGTCATGGCGATGAAGCCGGCCATGATGGCCGTCCCGCCCCCGATACAGGCCACGGTCAGCTGTGCCGTGGGAGAAACCAAAAACAAGGGTGTGCAGCGGGCGACCATGTAGACACCGGCCGTGACCATTGTGGCGGCGTGGATCAGCGCGCTGACCGGAGTTGGGCCCTCCATCGCATCGGCGAGCCAAACGTGCAGCGGAAACTGAGCACTCTTGCCGCAGGCACCGAGCATCAGCAACAGGCAGATCGCGGTGCCCAAACCGCCCGCCACGTACCCCCCTGCCCCGCCTGCCAATCGCGTCGCGCCGAAAACCCCCGCCACGGTATCCGTGTCGTGAAAATTCCAGGTGCCGTACGCTACGAAGATCAAAAACATGCCCAGGGCAAAACCGAAGTCGCCGACGCGATTGACCAGAAACGCCTTCATGCCGGCCGCCGCCGCGGGCGATCGTTCGTACCAGTAACCGATTAACAGGTAGCTGCAGACACCCACCGCCTCCCAGAAGACAAACAACAGCAAGAAATTACTGACCGACACCAGCATCGTCATCGAGAACACGAACAGCCCGACATAGGCAAAGAACCGCCAATAGCCGCGATCGGCGTGCATGTAACCCACGGAATAGAGCACGACCAACGAGCTGATAAACGTCACCATCAGCAACATGATTACCGTGAGCGCGTCCGTACGCAGTGTCACGTCTACCTGAAAGTGGGGATCGAGTTGTTGGGTGGCACCATCCGTGGAAGAAGTCCCCAAGCTGGCCCAGTTCCACAAGGTCACCGTCCGCTCGTATCCGATCTTGTGGGTGGGCCGATTCAGCTCGTGCCGCACCTGGGAAGCCAACAGCACACTGCACATAAATGAGCAGGCGACGGCAATCAGGGTTGGCCAATGGCTATGTTGACGCAGCAGTCGCGGCCCCAGCAGGGCCGTCAAAATACTGCCGGCCAAGGGGAGACCAGGAATCAAGACGATTAAGGTGGTTAGGCTAAACATGGGTGCGATGCATCAATTCGTCAGGGTCAACCTCGGGCTGAATTCCGGCCGGCGTGAGCGTCGGCCAGCGCGGGTGAGACTCCACTTCTTCAGGAACTGCCAGGTCGACATAGGGATCAATTCCCTCCTCCCGCGCCGACTGCCAGCTGGCGATATCCAGATTCCCTGAATGCTTGCACATCATGAGGACGAGGACGAGCGCGATGCCCGCTTCGCAGGCGGCGACGGTGATAATAAACACGACCAGCATCTGCCCGTCCCAATTGCCGTGAAAGCGCCCCCAACCCACAAAGCACATCGAAATGCCCTGCAGCATCAACTCGGCGCAGATAAACAGCACGATCACGTTGCGCCGCACAAGAAAGCCAGCCAGGCCGATGCCGAATAGCAGCGAGCCCACGATCAAGAAATTCCGGAGGAAGGTAACTTCATTCATGAGGAATGCCTCCCGTCGAAAGCGAGCTTCCCAGCGCCCGATCGATCTGCCGATCCATCTCCCGCACGGGGACCGCCGCAATGGACACCGCGCCGACCAACGCGGCGAACAGTAGCAGTCCGCCGAGTTCCACGGCGACCAGATAGCGTGAAAACATGGTCGCGCCGAATGAGGCGACATGCGCGTCGGCCAGCGTCGGATTAAGGGCGGCCTCGATGCCCGTGCCCACCAGAGGGGTCTGCAGAAAGGCCCACACCAGCAGGCAGGCACTCGCCGACCCCGCGAAACAGCCCAGCCACTGAGCTGTCCGGCCCCAGCTGATCCGATCGTAGTTCGTGTGACCTTCAGGCTGAGCCAGCATCAGCACGAACAACAACGTCACCACAATAGCACCTGCGTACACGGCCACGGTGGCTATGCCCAAGAACTGAGCGCCGTTAATCAGCAACAGCGACCCCACGCCAAACAACGTCAGCGCGAACCAGATGGCACAGTAGATCGGGCTCTTGGAACTGACGGTTCCCACCGCGGAGACAATCGTCATACTGGCAATCAGGGCGAAACTCACGGCCGTCACGGACAAGTACGATCCGGGTACGAGCAGCAGCAACAACGCCACGCCCACGCCCCCCACGATCGCTCCGGGCACTCGCCAGGCGTGCCGACGCGCGCCCGGCATGAGGATGAACAGCCCGATGGTGAGACAGATACAGGCGGTGATCAGCCGGACATCGGTCGTCGCGAACCACGTGGCGCCGCGCTGCCACGCAGTCGGTAGCCAGCCATGGGCCGCGGAAATCCAGTTCTGGATTTGGTCCAGCGGGGCCAGTCCCAGCAGGTCGGTCATAGCGTTCCTCCGTAGGTCGTGGACTTCATGGGCTCGCTGTCCTTGGTCATGTCGTAGACACTCAGCAGTTTCTCTTTGTCAAAGACCATTTCCTCGCGGCTGCGGCCGGTCAGATTGTACATGCTGGTCAGCTCGATGGCGTCCACGGGGCAGGCCTCTTCGCACATGCCACAATAAATGCAGCGCAGTTCATCGATCGTAAAGCTCTCCGGATACTTTTCCCTGTCGGGCCACGGACTCTCGACTCCAATAATGTCGATGCAGTGAGCCGGACAAGCGGTGGCGCACAAGAAACAAGCCACGCATTTGACGCGCCCCTGTTCGTCGCGGTTGAGCCGGTGGACGCCACGGTAAATCATCTTGTTACCAATGGAAGGCTCTTGTTCGGGGTAACTGACCGTGACCTTTTTGGCCACCATGTGCCGCGCGGTTGTGGTCAGTCCTCCCACCAGCAGCGGCAGGTACATCCGCCCCGCTAACCCTAACTTCGGCTCTTCTACCCAGGTGATGTTCGGATCGTCTGCTCGCATGTCAACTCTCTCAACCAGGTTGTGAATCAATGCCATGACGCCGCAAATCCATTCTGGGACGGTTGTCGGTTACCAGCGGCGCTAACCAGGCGACGACCATCCAAGAGACAATCGCCACACTCCACCCCACCAGGGGCACGATCAGTTGATTCCATGTTCCCTGTCCCAACCAACCGAGTTGTTCGCTTTCCGTCACGCAGGCCACGGCCACCAGATTGATCAATCCCAGTGGCAGCATTACCTTCCATGCCAACGTCATCAGCTGGTCGAATCGAAATCGCGGCCACGACCAGCGGACCAGCATGAAGAACATGATCACGGCAAAAATCTTGGCCATCATGACCGCGATCCGCATGATGGCCAGCGGCCACGTGATGGGTTGATCCAGCGCCCCCGTGAGCCCCCAGAAATGCCAGCCGCCCAGAAACAGGATCACGATCAGGAACGAGGCGGTAATCATGTGGATGAACTCGGCCGTCAAGAACAGCACGAGCTTGATGCCGGCGTATTCAGTATGGTACCCCCCCACTAGTTCCTGCTCGCATTCGGGCAGGTCAAATGGCAAGCGGGCCGCCTCCGCAAACGCAGCCACCAGGAATACGACAAACCCCAGTGGCTGCACCAGCACAAACCAGGCACCCGAATTCGCCTGCTGATTAATAATGTCGTCCAGTCGTAACGAGCCCGTGGCCAGTATCACACCGAGAATTCCCAAGCCTAACGGCAGTTCGTAGGCGATCATCTGGGCACTCGAACGCAAGCTGCCCAAAAACCCATATTTATTGTTGCTGGACCAGCCGCCCAGAATCACGCCGTAAACGGCAATGCTGGACAGGGCAAAGATGTAGATCAAGCCCACGTCCACTGCCGGCGCGGCAATCAGGTCGATCGGTTCGTCGATGCCCAGCGCCGGAATGGGGGGCAACTGGCCGCCAAATGGAATCACGGCAAACACCGCCAGCGCCGACGTCATGATCACGATCGGGGCCAGTATAAACAGGCGACGGTCCACGTGAGCGGGGGTGTACTCCTCTTTGAGGATCATCTTCAGGCCATCCGCCAGGGGCTGACCCAGTCCGAATAACTTCCAGTCCTTCCATTTCGGCGAGAGCAGACTGACGGGAAAACCCACACGATTGGGGCCACGCCGATCCTGAACCCATGCCGCCACACGTCGTTCTAACAACACGAAATAAGCCGCGGCCGTCATGATGCCACCGATGAACACGACAATCTTCAGCAACGCCAATACCGCCGGTTGATTTAACATGTCTGACTCGTGCCGTTCTGACTGTACATAATTTATGGTGCGGAGAACCACGGTCCTCCATTGTTCCCCAACGCAGCTTGCACCGCATTCAGGACCAGGGAGACCATGTTTCCTGATTCATCGTTGACCGCGTGCCCAACGTGAATCTGACGAATCCGGTTATCACTCAAGCCAACGATAGCAATTTCAAATCGACGCCCGTATCCAGCGCACCGTCGGCGGCGGCCGCAAAGAAGCCCACATCGCGGGCCAGTTCCTGCAATACTTGCCGTGGCTGGTACAGCCCCTTTCTGCCTAACAGATTCCAGTAAACGTGTCCGTCCGACATGGTACCTGCCGGTGGTCGTATCGCCCAGTCAAACGACTGCAGATGATCAGCGCTGTTGACGTAGGACCCGGCCCGTTCCGCGAAGCTGACTCCCGGCAGCCGATAATCGGCCACCTGCCACAGAGGGCTGTCGAACATATCCTGCACGATCACCGTCGGGACCTGGGCCATCACACGCGCGGCCTGCGCATCGATCCAATCGGTCTTGTAGCCCCCGCTGACCCAAACCGCCTCCACTTGCTGGGACGCCAACTGCGCGGTCAAGTCCTCAAAGCTATTGAGTTTTCCCCCGATCGCGCCCACGATGGCTTCCACGCCGCGCCGGTTCGGACATTTTTCCGCGCGAATCGTAAATCCAACAGGGAACCGCAGGTCTTCCCCTTCGGTGGGAATGGGCCCCACGGCCAGCAGCGGTGGCGCATCAAATTGCCTGGCCAGCTGGGCCAGCAGGTACGCTTCCTCGCAGGTCAGGAACGGGGAGACGACTGCGGCAAACCGCTTGACCTGGGCCAGGTGCTCCGCCAACTTCGTGAGCAGCTGCGACCATTCCCGCGTTTCGTACTGGCCCTGGTGATTACGCCAGGCAGGTGTCGACATCCGTCCCGGGTCGTGTACGTGCTTGAAACCGTAGCGTCCCTCATCACACATCCACCACCCGTTGACGGCGGGGTTTTCCCGCGGTTTCAGGCGATAGACGCGATCCTGATTCTCTTCCACCCAAATGGAACACCCGGTGGAGCAACCGGCGCACACCGACTGATGCTTCTTCATGAACCACACGCGCTGGGAGTAGAGAAAATCCTTGTCCCCCAGGGCTCCCACCGGACACAGGTCGACGACATTGCCAGACATCTTGTTGCTCAGTTCAAAGCCCGGAAACACATCGATTTCCTCATGCGATCCCCGGTTGACGACCATGAGTTCGTGCGTGCCGGTGATTTCGCGAGTGAATCGCACGCAACGGCTACACATGACGCACCGGTCGACGAACAGTGTCACGGTGTCGCCGAGCGAGCGACGGCGACTCGTAAAGGGTTTGATATCCGCCCGCCGTTCGTCCCGACCATGTTCAAAATGATAATCCTGCAGGTAACATTCCCCCGCCTTGTCACAAATGGGGCAATCGATGGGATGTCGGATCAACAGATCTTCTTCGACCATAGCCCTGGCCTGACGGACTTTTTCGCTGTCGGTGACAAACACCGTGCCGTCGGTCGCCGGTGTCTGGCAGGCCGGGACCAGCCTGGGCTGCAGGGAGACATCACCCGTGTTGGGGTCTTTACGACCTGATTCCACCAGGCACATGCGACAGCTTGCCACGACCGACAAACCGGCGTGCCAGCAATAGTGGGGAATTTCCACCCCGACCAACCGCGCGGCCTCAATCCCGTTCAACCGTGCTCCGTCCGGCAGCTCGACTTCTTGATTGTTGATGAATACAGATGGCATGAAATGGCAGTTTGATGTTGGGGGGGCAAGGTCACGATGCTCAACCGATGTCAAGCTTCGCGTGAATCAGGCAGGCCGCCTAAATCGCACAAACAATCAGGCAGCGAAGGTCAGAATGCAAAACTAACGGTGGGGCTGTCAAAACCAAAAAAACCAAAAACCTCAAAATCAAAAAAATGCAAAGTGCGGTGTGTCAGGTGCCAACTGCGAAAACGCGACGTCAGTGGAGCTGCAGCATTTCCAATGCGGGGACCGCGGTCGATCGGTCATAGCCGGTGGGGTTCGTTTTGCGGATGTAATCCTCGAATTCGGCTGCGGAATTTTCGGATAGCGTTCTTCATGGGCCAGGCCGCGCCGTCGGCCAGGCCACAGATGGTCGTGCCCGGCATGATGCCGATGTTGTCGGCAATTTCCAGTAGCAGCTTCAAGTCCTCCAACCGCCCCTTGCCAGCCTTGATGCGACTGGTCATGGCCAGGGCCCACGACGTGCCCTCCCGGCACGGCGTGCACTGTCCACAGCTTTCGTGGGCAAAGAAGCGGCAGCTGTTGTGCAGGAAATCGATCATGGAGACCGTTTCGTCCATGACGACCACGGCCGCGGTCCCCAACCCCAGGCATTGATACTTTCCAGGTCCCGTAAAGTCGAGTGGGCAAGCAAATTCCTGGGCCGTCAGCAGCCCCATGCTGATACCGCCGGGAATGGCGGCCTTGGGGCGACGCCCCTTCCAGACTCCGCCTCCATACTCGTTCACCAGTTGCTCCACCGTAATTCCCAAAGGTGCTTCGTAGCAACCCGGACGCTGAATATGGCCGCTGAGGCAGTAGAGCTTCGGACCATAGCTGCCGGCGTCGCGCGGATTGTGGGGATCGGCCGGCGTCCCCATCGATTTGAACCACTCCGGACCGCGATCGACGATATGGGTGACACAGGCGGCCGTTTCCACGTTGTTGACAACCGTCGGTTTGCGAAACACGCCTTCCACCGCCGGAAAGGGGGGCTTGATCCTGGGCCAGGCGCGCTTCCCTTCCAGACTCTCGATCAGCCCCGTTTCTTCCCCGCAAATATAGGCCGCCGCACCGCGATGCAGATAAACGTCCAGGTCGTAACCACTGCCCATAAGGTCCTTGCCCAGGTAACCCTTGGCGTAGCACTCGTCGATCGCAAGTTGCAATCTCTTGTATGAAAGCGGGTACTCATAGCGCAGATAGATGTAGGCAGTTGAGGTGCGCGTGGCGAAGCAGCTGAGGATCAGCCCTTCGAGGACTTGATGCGGATCCAGTTCCATCAGAATCCGATTGTTAAACGTCCCCGGCTCGCTTTCGTCCGCATTCAAACAAAAATAGATTGGACCGGGATGGTCTTTGGGCAGGAAGGTCCACTTGAGCCCGGTGGGAAAGCCGGCTCCACCACGCCCCCGCAACCCGCTTTGCTGGACCAGTTCGACCACCTGGCCAGGATCGAGTTCTTTTAGCGACTTGCGCAGCGCACGGTAGCCGCCATGGGCCTCGTACACGGCCAGCGTATGGCTTTCCGCGCGATGGATGTTGGCCAGTAAAACCGGTTCGAATTCAGGCATGGCTTGTCGTCTGGCGGGTCAACCCGCCAACCAGGGACGTGGACAATGTAAGTGGTGATGTTTGCCATTCAGCGGGCGTCAAGGTACATTCCCCGACGGGCCGTCAAGACTTTGCAGAAATCGATCCGCGGCGGCTTCATCGAGATCGCGCACGAGTTCCTCACCCGCCAGCATGCACGGAGCAAAATCGCAGGCGCCCAGACACTCGCCAAACTCCAAGGTCAATTTGCCATCCGCGGTCGTCTCCCCCGGTTGAATGCCCAACTTCTTGCACATGTGCTGCAGGACTTCTTCACCACCGCGCAGTGCGCAGCTGATCGAACGGCAGACCCACGCGCGTGTGGCCCCATGGGGTTGGTCCTGTTTGAAGAATCCATAAAAACTGAGCGTGTCCTGGACTTGCGAGGGTGCCAACCCCAGCAGCTCGGCGACTTCCACAACGGCTTGCAGTGGCACGTGCCGCAAGTGCTCATTGACGACGTGCAGCGCCGGCAATGTGACCGCCTGTCGATCCGGATAGCGGGGGAAAAATGCCTTGATCTCGTCGATCATCGCCTGCGTCAAAATCTTTTCCTGGGCCATTTCGGTCATGGTTATACCCGTGCGGGCCATCAGTGGTTTAGCGAATTATCGGTCCAGTTCCGCGGCGATAATGTTCAGACTTCCCAGGACAGCCACGACATCGCTGAGCGTATGGCCACGAATGAGTCGCGGGAAAATCGAAAAATGAATAAACGAGGGAGGTCGACAGCGGGCCCGGTACGCCACGTTGCTTCCGTCGCCCACGACGTAAAAGCCCAGCTCACCATTCGGCGCCTCGACCGCCGCGTACGATTCTTCGCAGGGAACTTCAATACCGCGGTTCTGCATGACCAGCTCAAAATGGGTAATCGTCCCCTCAATGGTCTGGTACACCTGCTGCTTGTCCGGCAATGTGGTACGCTCGCCGACGGCGATGTTCACCGACCCCGCGGGCAGGTTCTCCACCGCCTGCTGCACGATCCGCAGGCTTTGCCGCATCTCGGCCATCCGCACGTAGTAACGGGCAAAACAGTCCCCCGCGGTCGCACAACAGACCTGGAAATCAAAATCGGCGTAAGCCAGGTAAGGGGCGTCCTTGCGGAGGTCCCGGGTAACGCCACTGGCCCGCGCCACCGGTCCGGAACAGCTGCAGTTGATCGCATCGTCACGGCTGAGCACGGCCACTCCTTTGGTCCGATCCACAAAGATGCGGTTGCGATTAAGCAGCCGTTCCATGTCGTCCAGCGTGGCAGGGAAGTCTTTGAGAAAATCGCGAATCTTTTCCACGACCAGAGGCGTGATGTCGAAGGCCACCCCTCCCACGCGCGTGTAGCTGTTCGTAAAGCGAGCGCCGCACAACGTCTCAAAGATATCGTAGATTCGCTCGCGCTGATAAAAGGCGTAGAGAAAAAATGTAAACGCGCCCGTGTCCAGCCCCATGGCGCCGGTGCTGAGCAGATGGTCGCTAATCCGCGCCAGTTCCGAAATAATCACGCGAATGTACTGGCAACGTGGTGTGGGCTCGATGCCCAACAGAGTCTCCACAGCGTGATGCCAGGCCACGTTGTTGGCCATCGGAGAAATATAGTTCATGCGGTCCGTGACCGTGACGTACTGGTTGTAGTCCAGGTGCTCGCCGATCTTCTCGAATCCCGAATGCAGGTATCCAATGTCGGGAATCGCGTCCACTACCCGCTCGCCGTCCAGTTTCAGCACGATCCTTAACGTGGTATGCGTGGCGGGGTGCTGCGGACCAAAGTTGACGGTCCAGAGATAGTCCTGGCCTTTTTCAACATTCAGATGGGCATCGGCAAGGGTCAGTGGCACAGCGGGAGACTCCTAGGCATCACGTCGGGTAAGCGTGGGAAAATTATGACGCTCGCCGCGTCCCTGCAAGGGGTAGTCCTTGCGCAAGGGGTGAGCCCCAAAACCGTCCGGCAACAGGATGCGCCGCAAATCAGGGTGGCCGTCAAACGTGATCCCGAACAGGTCGTAGACTTCACGTTCCAGCCAATCCGCTCCTTCCCACAGCGGGACCACGCTGGGGACCAACAGGTCCGGCTCGTTTAACATCACCCGGATGATCATCTGCTGGTTCTCCTCGGTGTTGGCCAACACATACACCAGGCCAAAACGGTCCGACGCACCCCGATAATTCAAATAGTCGACGCACGAAATATCGACCAGGTAGTCGAAACCAAAATCGCGCTTCAGGGCCGTCATGGCGTCCAGCAGACTGGACGGGGGAACGACCAGGCGCGTTTGGCCGCGGTAGTCATTGACGGTGGCCTCGGGAAATCGCTCAAGGAAGAGTTCGATGGTTTTGTCTGATCCGGGCATGGGCTGGGCGATTCGCTGAAGTTCAAATTTCGTGGCCAAGGCTGCCTGCATGGGAGGCAGGTTGGGAATCATTCGCAGCGTGTGGCCGGGACGTACGGTCGTTCATGACTGGCGAGCAAAATACGGGGTCTGACCGATGATGGGCAGTTCCATCAAAGCTCGCTTCTTCTGTTGTCGCGCCGCCGTCTCGAACTCTCGGCCGTTCAACGTGCCCTCACGCTGGATCTGGTCTTGCAAGTCGAGGATCGCTTGAATCAACTGCTCAGGGCGCGGCGGACAGCCCGGCACATACATGTCGACGGGAATAAATCGGTCGATCCCCTGGACCACGCAATAGGTGTCAAATACGCCGCCTGTCGATGCACAGGCACCCATCGAGATGCACCATTTGGGTTCATGCATTTGCTGCCAGATTCGCTGCAAAACAGGCAACATCTTCATGACCACGCGTCCCGCCACGATCATCAAGTCACACTGGCGGGGACTGAAGCGAAAAACTTCCGCCCCAAACCGAGCAATATCGTGTCGGCTGGCACCGGTCGCCATGAGTTCGATCCCACAACAGGCCGTAGCGAACGGCATGGGCCAGAGGCTGTTCTTGCGACACCAACTTGCCAGCTCGTCCAGCTTGGTCACGACCACATTTTCGGGGATCTCTACCGCCATCGGAGAACTCCTTTCCGCCAGTCGTAAACCAGGCCCAAAATGACAAGTGCCAGGAAGAATAGGACTGAGCCAAACACCAGGCCGCGACCGGAGACCCATTGTTGGGAAACCGCCGCGTTGATCCCCTGCGGGTGTCGGCTGGCCACAGCCCATGGATAAAGGAATAACAACTCGACGTCGAAGATCAGAAAGGCAACCGCTACCAGGTGGAATCGAACATCAAACCGCCGCCGCGTATCGTGAATCGGGTCCATCCCGCTCTCGTACGGCATCCGTTTCACCGCCGTCTGTCGTCGGGGTCCCAACAGCGAGCCCACCAACAACATGCCAAATGGCAAGGCGACGGCACAAATACCGAACAATAAGATCGGGAGTATTTTTTCCATAACTCGCTACTATTAAAAAAGTTGCAACGATCGCCCGTCGGGCTTGTGAATTTTATCACAAAGTCTGCGCGGGATAAATCCCGCGGTTTTCTCGCTCTTAACGGCGGGATCAGGGAAATTCCCCCGTTGCCGCCGACGGGTTCTCAGTGGGCTGACCGCCGGCGGGTTGGTGCGATTAACGCACGCGTCGGGGGGCAGTGGCCCGGTGGACAAGCCGAGTCATGCCCGTAGATCGGCCGTTC
Organism: uncultured Planctomycetales bacterium; assembly: GCA_963695565.1. Classification (GTDB taxonomy): domain Bacteria; phylum Planctomycetota; class Planctomycetia; order Pirellulales; family Pirellulaceae; genus CAVOGW01. The sequence goes on along the minus strand of CAVOGW010000012.1, from coordinate 59,668 downwards.
GTCTCAGACCTAAACCGACGCCGCCGTCAACCCGGCAACCGCGTCCAACGCCGCCGGGGACGGCGACGCTACGCCTCAGAAACGCCGTCCGGACAAGATACAGGAACCTTGCCTGGCAATGCGCATCAATGCGGGAAAGTAAGGTAAGCCCCAGCCAACGCGTGCTCCGATGACGCGGGCCGTCAACGCCCTGCCGGCGCCTCGGGCGAGAATTGGAATTCCAATTTTCGCAGACCCGCCTGTACTTCGGGAGCCGACATGAACAGCTTCCACAATAATCCGGATCGGTAGTTTTCGATCATCACCACCATGGGGCCCTGATCAATTGCCAAGTAACGTCGGGGGAACCAGTCCAACTCCTGATTGAATGCATCGTAGAAACCATAGGGACCATTCAATCGCTGGCCCAGGTCCTGGTAGAAATGACGGATGGCAGCCATGCTCTGCTGGGGAGTGTACGGAATCGAACTCACGGCGGCGGTGGGCGAGATCACGCCCAGATCGTTGTCCGGACAGTGAGCCGCATAGAATCGCGTCGAGTAGCTTGCGGTCAGCCCCCAACAATCGGGTCCGTATCCATAGTGTCGCAGAGGATTGTCGACGCAGTATTGGTAGTTCGCCAAGACGTGCTTGCGGTTGCAATCCCAGTAGTCCGCGTAACGATCTTTCAGGTTGCGCGGATCAAGGCCCAGGAAGGAATAATGTGCCCAAAACAGTGGCCCGCCTTTTCCCGAAGAGCTACGATGTCGCAAACCCAACCCGCGTGGCGCATCGTCCACGATGGCTCCGGACTGAGCCCACCCCTGATGGTACACTTCGGCGGGGATCCCATGCGTCGGCGAACTGGCGGCCAGCACATACGTAATCAGACACTCATTCCAACCCTCGATGCGATGGTGCATCTCCCATCCGAAGTTCGGCGACCAATGCCAATACAAGACCATTTCTCGATCGGGCCCTCGGTGCCAGTCCCACTGGACTTCACGCCACAATCTGTCGATACGCTCCGACAACTCCTTTTCTTCTTCATTACCTTGAGCGAAATATTGCCGGACACACAACAGGCCTTGGAATAGATAGGCCGTTTCGACCAAATCGCCGCCGTTGTCCTGGCGTCCGAAGGGCCTGACCTTCCCCGTGGGACCGGACCACCAATGCGGACACACGCCGTGAAAACGGTCCGCCTGTTCAATCCAGCGGACGATTCTGCCCAGCCGCTCGACGCCCTGCTCCCGGGTAATGAAGCCGCGCTCGATGCCCACCAGAATGGCCATTACGCCAAACCCCGCCCCCCCAGACGTGACGATCGACTTGTCGTGAGACGGGTAGACGCCGTCGATATGGATCCGCTCGTGCGCAATCCTGAAGTGGGTTCCGCTCCGGTCCAAAAGTAGTCGAATGTCTGCCGTTCCACCTGCTCCAGCAATTCGTCGTCCGACAACATGCCAGGACGCTCGACGGGCTCGGGTTGAGCAAACAATGGCTTCAGAGTTCCGGCGAGCCACAAACCGGCCAATAGACCAATACTTCCCCATCTAATGGACAAAACGCGTGACATTCCGTTGGGCCTTGAGCGCCGGACAGCGATCGCGGGTCGCGTTCGCCACCCCCCTAGCGTAGCAGAAATCGGCGAGCGCCCGAATGCATCGCTCCCAAAGTAGCGTAGCCGTCCCCGGCTGCGAAGCACGACCCGCAGCGTTCGCCACCACCCTGTACCGTGCGCCCAACGCCGCCGAGGACGGCGACGCTACGTCAACCAAAGTAGCGTAGCCGTCCCCGGCTGCGAAGCACTACCCGCAGCATTCGCCACCACCCTGTACCGTGCGCCCAACGCCGCCGAGGACGGCGACGCTACGTCAACCAAAGTAGCGTAGCCGTCCCCGGCTGCGAAGCACGACCCGCAGCGTTCGCCACGACCCTGTACCGTGCGCACAACGCCGCCGAGGACGGCGACGCTACGTCAACCAAAGTAGCGTAGCCGTCCCCGGCTGCGAAGCACGACCCGCAGCGTTCGCCACCACCAACCAGCTTCACTTACGAACCGGGTTGCCACCGGCGGCCTGTACCGTGCACAACGCCGCCGAGGACGGCGACGCGACGTCAACCAAAGTAGCGTAGCCGTCCCCGGCTGCGAAGCACGACCCGCAGCGTTCGCCACCACCAACCAGCTTCACTTACGAACCGGGTTGCCACCGGCGGCCTGTACCGTGCGCACAACGCCGCCGAGGACGGCGACGCTACGTCAACCAAAGTAGCGTAGCCGTCCCCGGCTGCGAAGCACTACCCGCAGCATTCGCCACCGCCAACCAGCTTCACTTACGAACCGGGTTGCCACCGCGGCCTGTACCTTGCGCACAACGCCGCCGAGGACGGCGACGCTACGTCAACCAAAGTAGCGTAGCCGTCCCCGGCTGCGAAGCACTACCCGCAGCGTTCGCCACCACCAACCAGCTTCACTTACGAACCGGGTTTCCAACGGCGGCCTGTATCCTTGCGCACAACGCCGCCGAGGACGGCGACGCGACGTGTGCGTCAAGCTGAAGGAAGAGACGTACTCAGAAAACGTCCAGCACAAAGTGATGCCCTTTGTAATAGGGACGGCTCTCCGGGTAGTAGTTGTGCCACTTGCGGTTGTAGACCGGGATGCGCATTTCAGCCGGGTAGCGATAGTAAAGGCTGTCGCTGCTGCGAAAATAACCGTTGCTCCAAAAATTCTGCGGGTAGTACACGTACGGATAGTGATAAAACCGCTCCCAGTCCTGCGGACTGAGGCTGCCCCACGACTGCCCGTACGCGCGGGAATAGGGCTCCGCCGCGGCAGGCGGAGCAGCCGCCAGCCACAGCGCCGCGATGACAAGTGCGCAGGAAAAAATTCGCCGCATGTGTGCCTCCCCTGATCAAGATTGAAGGCCCGAAAAAAAGGCCTTCCCGGCGGCCACGCGGACCGCATACACCTTTGCATCGGCTGGCAGCACAATTGGCATTAAGCGAAAATTCGGACGTTCCTGACTGACGGTGCAGCTGAGCGTACGTCCGGCGAACCGGCACTGTAAGGTGCCGGGTGGGAAACGGTTCAATGGCACTTAGTTAGTCGAACAATTGTCCTCAATTGTTCCGCGAATCGCGAAGTTGTCAGGGGAAACAGTTTGGGGACAACTGTCCACGATGCCCGAACCGAGTGCCATTGACCTCACGGTGCCGGTCCGCCCGACCGAGCTTGCAGGGTCTTGTTGGTGGACGCGCGGGTGCGCTGGAGGCAAGGTGTGGCTGAGGTTGGTGGTGCTGCCCAGCCGGCACCTCACGGTGCCGGTCCGCCCGACCGAGCTTGCAGGGTCTTCGATCAGCCCGACCGAGCTTGCATGGTCTTGTTAGTGGACGCGCGGGTGCGCTGGAGGCAAGGTGTGGCTGAGGTTGGTGGTGCTGCCCACCCGGCACCTCACGGTGCCGGTCCGCCTTATCGCGGCATCGTGCCTTCGGCCACTTCCCGCTCCCATTCATCCATTAATGGCCAGTCGACGGCACAAGTGCCAAAATCGGCCATATGCAGATAGGATTCGAGCCGCTGGATGGTCCGATCGATCATGGCAGGGTCTCGACGAAACGCGGGCCCATGACTGGGCAATAACCACTGCGCATCGCAGTCCCGGATGCGGGCCAACGATTCGATGAAGGCGCTGATATCGCTGCCATGGTGGGCGTCGATCGCACCCACACAACCGTCACGATAAATATTGTCACCGCTGAATAACAGATCATCCATGCGGAAGGAAAGCTGACTGTCGGTGTGGCCAGGCGTATGCCAGACCTGTAACGTCTTGGATCCAACCTGGATCACGTCCCCGTCATCGACCACAACGTCGACGTCCACAGGTGGCATGCTCATACTGATATTCTGAGCGCCGATTTCGGCAAACGTCCGAATCCGGTCGCCAATTTTCAACGGCTGTACGGCCAGCCGATGTCCCGTGACGGTCGTCTTCAGCAATGACTGAGCCTGCGCCAACCCTTGGATATGGTCCACATCGGCATGTGTGGCGACGAGCGTCGTACAGCGAGACAAAGGGAAGTCGATTTGTCGTATGATCTCGATGATCTCCACTACGGACTCGTCGTAACCGACGTCAATCAATAGCCAATCGTTTTGATCGAAGACCAGGTACACGTTGCAACCGAAAACTCGCCCCGCCTGCATATTCAGTTCGATCACGTGCGGAAACATTATTTTGCGTTCAATCATCTGCGCATCCACCTCAAGCTGCCGGTGAGCAAACTGCTTCAAGCACCGGTCCCGACGCGATCACACCCTTCCGTGAATCAGACAGTCACGTCCATGGTTGCAACTCAGCCAACTGGCCTGCCCGCAGCGCCTGGCCGGAACCACGCCTGGCCGCGAAATCCTGTGTCGATTGTGAGGGAAAGTGCCACCGAAGGGAAGCACATCTCTGCAAAAACCGTAAGTCGCATCTTCCCTGAGCGTGGACGACCGCGAATCGGAAGCCGTCGCTCCAACCGCCAGCGTCCATCGCTTGACTCCCCTTGATTTCCTGACTCGATGTCCGTTGGATGACTCACCGTCGCTGCTGTCACATTCCGTTGACATCGCTCGACTCGCCATGGGCCAAGGCCTGATCGAGCCCCCGACGGTAATCTTCGTAATCCAGTTGCATGGCTAACTCAGCCAACATTCTCTGGTTGCTCACGCGCTTGTGGTCGGCGCGAACGCGGGAGGGAACCTCGCTGAGCGCGGATGGATCGAGCAGACTGGCCGACAGACCTAACCTCGCCACGAGGTAGCTGTAATAGTCTCGTCGCAAGATCGGATGACCATCCGTCACGTTGAACAGGCTGGGTGTGGCAGCCACCTGGTCCGCGCGGATACAACAACTGGCCGCATCATCCACGTGGATCAGATTCAGGTAACGGTCGAGTTGGCCGGGTGAGAACGAACCGTTTTGGAGTCGGAGTGCCTGTCGCTGCGGGACGCGCAGGGGACCGTAAATTCCGGCAAGCCTCAGGATAACCGCCCGCGCATGCGCCTCATCGGCCCGTAACAGGTTTTCGGCGGCCAGGCAGGCCTGACCACCCTCCCGCGCGGGCACGCAGGGAGAATCCTCGTCGACCCACTCTCCGTCCACCCCGCCATAGACGCCGGTGGAACTCACGTAGATCAGTTTGTTAAAGCGGTGGCGGGCCGCGTCGAGCACCGCCGCCAGGCCTCCGACATACACGTCATGGATCGTGCGGCCGGCGGATCGATCGAAACCGACGGCAAATAACAACGTGGAAACCCGAGGCAAATCCCGCAGGCTCGTGGGCTGCGTGATGTCCGCCACGATCGGCTCCCACCCCTCGAGCCGAAACCGGGCGGCATGGGCGGCGCAGCGGGTCACCGCATAGACCCGATGGCCGCTATCGCGCCATCGGGCAGCTACCCGTTGGCCCAAGTACCCACACCCGAAAATCAGCTTTGGTAAATTGTCCTGAGCCATGGCGCGAAGAATTTCCCAGGTCGGCGGAGTACAGAATTGACGCCTGGCCCGGATTTTTGGGGACACGCCATCCAAAAAAAATCCGGGAAAAGCAGCCAAGTACAGGTTTCTGCTACAAATCCGCTTAAAATAAAGGCCGGGTTAACCGACGGCGATCAGCGGTTCGACCAGCCACATTCGAGAGAGATTCGACTTCTCCAAAGGGTTGCCTGATTTAGAATAGGCTGGTACTCCATGTTGATAACCTGGAAAACTTGGTACCGATGCGTCAAGTTGGTCCCGGCACACGTCGGCCCCACATCGCGCCGCAACGACTCGATCCACGCACAGGTCCGCGCCATGCCCCATTCGCGACGAAGAAAACTGCTGCTTTACTCGGCGGCGATCGTCTTTGGACTACTGCTGTCCGCGAACCGCGCTTACACGCAGACCCAGGTCACCTTACCTGAGTTAACGCCGGCGCTCGAGAGGTTGTTCGAGGGACACGCTCCGCGGGACATTGATGATCTGCGACAGATGCAGAGTTATGATCGTCTGCTCGCCAAGAAAGTTATGGCAGCTACCGTCAGCGTCCAGATTGGTTCGGTCATCGGCAGCGGCGTGTTGGTCAGCCCTGACGGACTGGTGCTCACGGCCGCTCATGTGGCGGGCGAGCCCGGCAATCGGGTTTTTTTGCAAATGGCGGATGGAACGATAGCTCAAGGCGAGACATTGGGCATCCACCGTCCGTTTGATGCAGCCATGATTCAGGTGCAGAGTGCGAAGAAGTTACCCTATTTACGGCTGGCCGCGGCGAACGACATCCGACGTGGCCAATGGTGCGCGGCGACAGGGCACCCAGGTGGGTATTCGCAGGACCGCGGCCCGGTCTTCCGGCTGGGGCGCATCCTGGACATTCGGCCGTTGATTCGAACGGATTGCCAACTCGTGGGCGGGGACTCGGGCGGACCCCTGGTCAACCTGAAAGGGGAGGTCATTGGCATTCACAGTCGAATTGGTGTCAATCTGGCCAACAATCTGCACAACCCGGTCTCCATCTATCACGAGCATTGGCAAGGCCTGGTGGGCGGAGAAATCTGGACCGGATCTTCCTACATTGGCGTGCGGGGCGACCGACGAACCGACCGAGCGCTCGTGACCTACGTCCACGACGAATCGCCGGCAGCCAAAGCCGGCATCGAGGTCGGAGATGTCATCACGCGATTCGCTGGCCAGCGAGTGCAGAATTTCAGCGATCTGGTGAATATCGTTCAGTTGCGACAACCGGGTGAGCAGATCGAAGTCGAGCTGCTGCGCGATGAACAGACCCTGAAAAAGGATCTACGTGTGGGCCGTCGTGACGAAGAAGACGCTGCCCAGAAAGTCGCATCCTAGCATTTCGAAAGGCACTGACTTGAATCCCGAATCAAACCCTTCCACCGACTTGCCCATCGAAGCTGCGGCAACGGTGACTCGAAACGGCTGGCGTTCGAAATTCACCCGCGGCTTGGGCCTCGTGTGCTGCGCATTGCTGGGCATGTTTGCAGGCAATCTGTGGATGGCGGGCAACTTCGCGGGGCTCGAAGCCACACGCGAAGTCAGCGAGGATGATCGCGAAGAGACGAGCCGTTTTGGAAGATTCTTTCGGCATCGATTCCTGACGTACGACGTTTCCGAAATCGGCAAGAATCACGAATCGGTAAAATCGGCTTTCGAGGATGTCATTCGTGATAGCAATCGGTCGACCGTGCGGGTTCTGGTTCGTGGTCGTCAGGTGGCGTTGGGTACCACCATCGATTCGAAGGGTGTCGTTTTGACCAAGGCCTCCGAACTCACGCAGCCCAACGCCATTGAATGCCAGTTACACGACGGCCATGAATACCCAGCGCGGATCATCGCCGAGAGCAGGCTGTCGGACCTGGCCCTGCTGGAATTGGATGTACCCGCCTCGACCAGGCTGGAAGCGGCGCAGTTTGAGGACAGCCATCCCGCACTCGGAGACTGGCTGGCGGTCCCGGGCGGTCGCGGAGACGAACCACTCGTGGTGGGCGTCGTCAGCAGCCAGCCGCGTGAAATCAAGAGGCAGCAGGGACTGCTGGGAGTCTTCCTGGGTAACGACCGCGACGGCGCGGTAGTAGAGTTTGTGATCCCGGAAAGCAGTGCGGAAGAACACGGCATTCAGGCGGGGGATGTTGTCTTTTCCGCCAACGGAAAGTCGATCCGCGGCCGTGAACAACTACAAAAAATCGTGGGAGACGCACTGCCAGGCGACCGTGTGGAATTCGGCATCCGTCGATTGGACCGCGAGATCTTCCGCAAGGTCACTCTGGGTCGACGCAGCTTTGATGGCCTCGGCCTGGAACCATCGGACGCGGGGCACGAGGGAGGTCCGCTCAGCCGCCGTCGTTCGGGTTTCACGCACGTGATCCAACATGACTGTCCGCTGCGGCCCAACCAGTGCGGTGGCCCACTGGTGAATCTGGACGGAAGAATCATCGGCGTGAATATCGCTCGAGCCAGCCGCATCGAGTCATTTGCCCTGCCGGCGCATGAAGTCCGAGAGGAACTCGATCGACTCCTGCTGCAGGGAGTAACCGCCTACCGGGATGCTGATCCGCTCGAACCTTGAAGCTTGCTCACGGTAAAGCGGTATCTTGTCGCGAAATTTTTATTCGCAAAAGGCCGTCCGTGTCGACGTTCAACCGCCGGTTCCCGCATAAAATCATGGATTCTCGCCATTGCGGCAGGCTGACTATTATGGCCACAAAGTTTTCATTTTCGCGCCCTACAGCTATGATGGAACCAGCAATGGGTGCGGAACACGCGGGTGGCGGGATTCCTGGTTCCGTATCGCGTAAATTGCCGGGCTGCTACGGACCGGACGGGAACGCACACGCTTTCCCGAGCTGCGTTCCGTCGTGAGAGCAAACGAATGGTGGTTAACTGGAGGAGAATCATGAGGCCAATTCGGCTGGGAAAAGATGTTCGTTACCCGGTAATTCCTATCGCCTGCCATCTCCTGGCCATCGTGGCGGTGTTCGCGTTCTCTAGCATGGCGTTCGCGATCACCATCCGTGATGATGTGCCCGATAGCGCCTATATCGCCCTGGGCGCGGATCCCAGTTTCGCCACCGCGGGACTGGTCAACGGCGGTACCACCTGTGCGGTGGCGGGAGGCGCTTTGGTTTCTCCAGAGTGGGTGCTCACGGCAGCTCACTGTGTTCCCGGTACGACGGCGGGGCAGACGGTGGCCTTCAATTTGGGAGCCAGCAATACGTCGATCGAGCTGACGGTGAATTCGGACGCCTGGGTGCGCCATAGCAGTTATACCGGCGACGTCACGCAGGGAACCGATTTGGCTCTGATCCATCTGGAGTCGCCCATCCTGGACCTGACCCCCACGCGACTGTGGCGCAGTGGCAGCGAAATAGGACAAACGGCGACCGTGGTGGGCTACGGCCGCACCGGAACCGGTTTAACGGGCGATACACTTGTGCGGGGCACGCGACGCGGCGGTCAAAATCGAGTCGATGCATTGGGCACGTTTGCCGGGCTCAGCAGCAAGATTGTCTTGACCGATTTTGACAATCCCAACAACCCCGCGGATAACTTTTCTGGCCCTGCGACTCCCTTACCGTTTGAGGACAACGTCGCCCTGAACGACAGTGGCTCGCCCTGGTTCTACCAGTCTGGCGGACACACGTATGTGGCGGCAGTCACCTCATTCCGTGCCAGTGTCGACGGTGTCGACAACTCCGACTATGGAGATATCTCCGGCGGTACTCGGGTCCAAACTGAAATGACCTGGATTGACAACAACCACGATCGCACCTTGTTCTGGGGAGGATCGATAGGAAACTGGGACAACGACGCAGGATGGGCGCCGGCTGCCGAGCCGACTGCCAACAATGCCGCCGTGGTGGATGTCGGCCGAGTCTTTGTTTCCAATGCCGGAGAAGTCGCCAGCTTCGTTTTCGTAGACGGTTCGGGGCAACTGGACCTGGCCAACAGCCTGGGTACCAGCGATCTGATCGTCCGCGGCCAAGGTACCCTGCGCACCGTGGGTGCCGTGACGCAAAGCTCGAACCTGATCCAGGAATCCGGGTCGTTGGAATTCAATATCGGGGGCGTCAGTCCCGGCTCGGGATACGACCAGTTGACGGTCGTGGGTGACGCGATGCTCGCGGGTGGCCTGAGCGTGCTGGTCAATGACGGAGGTGGCAGCTACGCCGATCCAGCTTCTCCCGGCAGTGTCGATTCGTTTACGCTGCTGACGGCAACCGATCTGATGGCTTCGTTGGGCAGCGTGGAATACGACGGCCAGGCGCTGCAGCTGGGCGCAAACTACGTGGGGACCAATCAAGCGGGAACCGATGGTCTGTTCCGCATCGTCACATCGTCGAATGCACTGGATAGCATCACTCTGCAAAACTATCTGGCGCTACGCGGCGACGCCAACGGGGACATGTTTGTCGATGGTCAGGATTTCATTATCTGGAACAACAACAAATTCCAGTCGGGAAAAGACTGGTCCACCGGGGACTTCAATGGCGACGGGATCGCGGACGGTCAGGACTTCATCATCTGGAACACCAACAAATTCACCAGCGTCGCGTCCGCCATCGTTGTCCCGGAACCAGCCAGCGTGGGCCTGCTGCTGATCGCGCTGCTGTGCGGCGTTGCTCGTCGCCAAGCGCGTGCCCAACGAGCCTAGGCCCTGATCAAGCGAACCGTACGACAGGTTGGTCACCTGTCGGTTACACACATTTCCGGTTCGTTCGACCGCAAGCCAGAAGAAATCGACGTTCGCCTCGATCATCGGCCACCACTCCCCGGCGATTTCTGGTGGCGTGCGCGTCCGCCGGACGCGCACGCCGCCGAAGAATGTCGCAGCGTGTTTCGCCAGAACGAGCGTGTGCCGACATTTTTCTCTGGCTTGCGGTCTAACGAGGCGGCCCGGATGTGGGTCAAGGTCAGGTTGGTAACCTGTCCAGGCGACTGCCTTATTTCAGGTGAACGGAGTCTTTCGCCGCCCAGAACGCGGGCGCCGCTGCTAAAGGTCTTCCAGCGGCTGGTTCGGGGGCGCGTCGTATCGGGATTCCAGATAGCTGCTCAGAATGGCATGTGCCGCCAGCATGTCGCGCCTGAGCTGCTGTTGTTTCCTGGTCAACTTTGCGGACCGCATCCACTGGTCCGCTTCTCGCGTCGAATAACGTTCGTCGTGGTAAACGACGGGCACATGGGTCGCCGACTGCAACCAGGATCCGAACTCGCGGACCTGCTGCGACTTCTGGCTTTCATCGCCGCTGATGTGCACGGGCAGTCCGACAACGAAAAACGCAATTTGCTCTCGTTCTACCAACTGCCGAAACCATGCTGCATCACGCTCCAGCGTCGATCGTTCGTATCCTGTCAGAGGAGAAGCAATCGTACGCTCGGCATCCGAGATGGCCACCCCAATCCGCTTCGAGCCGAAATCGATCGCCGCCACGCGGCCGGGAGGCAAGGAATCTGGACCGTGCAGATTTGAGTCGTTCATGGGATAGTCACCGGACCCGAATCCGACGAGATCACGGGTAACGTTTACAGAAATTGCGTCCAGCCTCGTTCGCGCAGTTCCTTGACCACGTCTCTCACTTGTTCCTCGCAGTTCTTGTCCGCGACCAGTGTGATACCGTCCGCGTGCACCACGATGACATCTTTCAGCCCGACGGTCACGACCAGGTGGTTATCATCGGAACGGACGATGCTACCAGTCGTGTCAATACCCAAGTGACGCCCCACAATCGTATTGCCAGCTGGATCTTCGCCGCGCAGCCGCGCTAAGGATCGCCAGCTTCCCAGGTCATCCCAGGAAAAGGGAGCTTCGATCACGACTACGTTTTCGGCGTATTCCATCACGGCGTAGTCGATGGATTTTCCTTGTATGGCGGCAAATTCTCGAGCTAACACGACATCCAAGTCGGGCTGACCGAGCGACGCGGCGATCGTCATGAGGTGCGCATACATCTCGGATTCGCGCTGTTGGAGCTGCGCCAGGATGGTGGCTGCGCGCCACAGGAAGATGCCCGAATTCCAATAGCAATTCCCTGCCGCCACATACCGCTCAGCCACCGCAGCCGCGGGCTTTTCGTGGAACTGCTTGACCACGAAGGCCGAAATCCTGCCCGCCGCCGTATCGGAACCATCGAGCGTCTCGGCTCGTTCAATATAGCCGAACGATTCCGCCGGATACGTGGGCCGAATGCCAAATGTAACCAACCGGCTGGCGTCGGCACGAACCAAATCAGCAGCATACCGCATGGCTGCTTGAAATTGCGCCGACGTGCTAATGACGTGATCCGCAGGCAAGACAATCATGATCGCCTCCGGATCCCGGTGCGCAATCCAGGCTGCCGCCAGACCAATACAAGGCGCCGTATCGCGGCGGCAAGGCTCGCCAATCACGGAATCCGCGGGCAACTCGGGCAGCTGGTCGCGAACCGCAGCGACCAAACGCTGATTTGTGACAATCATTACATTGGCAAGATCAACAAGACCCTCCAGTCGGTTGACGGTGGCCTGGATCATGGTCGACTCCCCAGTCAGGTTCAATAGTTGCTTGGGACGCTCGTCTCGGCTGGCCGGCCAGAATCGCGTTCCCGACCCCCCCGCCATGATTACGGCATGCAACACGCTGTTACTCCTTAGGCTCTGCGACTGTAAGGTAGGTATCCTCAACGATCCGCTTGTGGGATGGAAGCTTGGTGATCAGCTCGGCCTCATCCAAGGCAAAGCGTGGATTGATTTCGACTTGAACATGGTCCGCGACGTCGACGCCGGCCGCACGCAACCACTGACGATGCAAACTGACCAGGGCTGCCCGGCATGATTCGGGCGTGTCTTTGGCCGCCCCCGTGGCATTCTTGAGCGGGGCGAAGGCTTCGGCTTCCTCCACTTCCACGACCAGCGCATTTTGGGCCCTGGGCAACAAGTCAAAGATAAATTTCTCCAACTTCAGGGCGTTGGGCTGCACAGGCTGTACCGGGTGCCCTTGAGGATCAATGTGGGCCACTGCCTTGAGTGCTCGATGAAAAGGCAGGCTTTCCGCATCCGACGCCATCCGCTGCAGGAAATCGATGTTGAAGACATGCACGGCAATGCTGCCAGCCCAAATCGCCAGGGATCCGTCGGACTCGGTTTGCCGCGCCGCCGTCTCCGGAAGGTCACTGTACTCGATAACATGCAGGCGGCCATCAATCGACACCACGTTGCCCACTTTTTCCAGCGGGTCACGCTTGGCCACGACCTGACTCGTCAACTCGGACCCCGCCCGGATGTGGTAGCCCAAGAAAGCGGGCGCCGCAATTTCCACCAACGGGTTGTCGACCTGGAAATAGAACATGTACGCCACACCCTCGCTTTGCAGTCGATCCAGGCAACCATGCCGGCGGAGTGCCGCGAGCGTACCTCCATGGCCATCCGGACTCAAACATACGCGGTCCATCGACTCCATCAGCACCTTCCCCGTGGCCGCGTCGAGTGCCGGCATCGTCCCTTGACAAAAGAAGGTCAGGTCCTGCGCCGGCAAGCCGAGAAAATCATGCTCGCGGAAATAGGCCAGCGTTTCGTCATGGGTCGCGGGACTGGTCATGATCAGCCAGGGAAGCCGCGTTTGATATCGATGAGCCACGGCGGCAATTCGATCCGCATGGCACTGAAACAGCGTACGCTGTGACAGCGGCCCGATGGGGAACATGCCTTTGGGATGTTCGAATCCCAACCGGGAACCCTGTCCACCAGCCACGACCAGCACCGCAACTTGACCTGCACGCAGTGCCGCTTCCCCGGCGGCCACAGCCTGCTGGGCGTTGAGATCACCGGAATTCCCCAGTCGCACCGCGGCCGGAGACGTCGCACGCCGCGCCAGTGCGCCCCAATCGGTTTCCGTACCGCCGCGTTGGAACTCCGCGTGCAGAGCCGGAAAATCGATCCTGCGAATCTGCTCGGCTAAAGCGGTCCGCTGCAAATCGTCCAGCTCGTCCCAAAACCGCAGCAAGTGCTGCTGATCGTACCTGGACAACAGCTCCATCAGCGACTGTTGATCGGCGTACATGTCGTGTCCACTACGGGTCGAGTTCAAGTTGCTGATCCCGTGGCGCGTGTGCCGCTTCAAAACCAACCGCGGACCCATGCATACGCGAGCAGGCAGAGCAGCGGGAAGGCGACAAAAATCGTTGCATACGTAAAAAACGTCGTCCATCGACTATAAGGCCATCTCGCCATGCGCGAGACCCTTCCTCGCGACCCGCCGCGCTACCTCACAGCCAGCAAAGCCTAACAGCGCCGGACTGTGGGCAACCACGTTTTGAGTTTCGTAGGCCCACTTTCCATTCACACGGCGGCCGTGGCATGCCCCGCGGCGACCCGCCATCGGCGAAGCATCCACAGTTTAGGGCGTCCAGGCTAAGTTCGAGTTTTGCACTTTTTTGCGCGCAGGTGTGGTTTTCGCCGGACCTTCGAACAACTGTCCTGATTTGTTCATTCTCCGCGTTCGCAATGGTCCGGAAACAACTGGGGAAACAATTGGGGACAACGGTTCTACATTGGGTCGACTGCGACGTCGAAAATGCAAACACGAACTAAGTGCTCGCCGAGGATAGAAGACCCGCAGCCTCGGCAAGTTCTGCAGCGCGGTGCGTACTTTCCCAGGTAAACTCCGGTTCCGAGCGGCCGAAATGACCGCCGGAGGCGGTCTGGCGATAGATGGGCCTGCGCAATTCGAGGTATTCGATAATGCCCCCGGGCGTCAGCGGGAACAGCTTTCTCACGAGTTCGCACATCTGATCGTCGGAAATCCTGCCTGTGCCTTCCGAGTTCACATGCACACTTACGGGGTCCGAAATGCCAATCGCATAGGCCAGCTGGACTTCACATCGATCGGCCAATCCGGCCGCGACGAGATTCTTGGCCACGTGTCGTGCCATGTAGGCGGCACTGCGGTCAACCTTGGTCGGATCCTTGCCGCTGAACGCTCCTCCCCCATGACGGCCCCAGCCGCCATAGGTATCCACGATAATCTTGCGGCCTGTGAGGCCACAATCGCCCAGCGGTCCTCCCGTCACGAATCGTCCCGTGGGGTTAACGTGAAAGGTAATCTCACCTTTGATCAGTTCGGCAGGCAGCAGCGGCCTGATCACTTTCTCAATCACAAACTTACGAATTTCGTCGTTAGAAACTTGTTCGGAATGTTGCGTGGAGACAACCACGGTATCAATTCTCACGGGAGTCACCCCGTCGTACTCAATCGTCACCTGGCTTTTGCTATCAGGTCGCAGCCAGGGGACCTCGCCGGTCTTGCGGGCTGTAGTCAAGCGATTGAGGATTCGATGAGCCAACGAAATGGGGAGTGGCATTAGCTCTTTGGTGTCGTTGCAGGCATAGCCGAACATCAGTCCCTGGTCGCCAGCGCCAATTTGTTTTCCGGCCGACGTATTGTCGTCGACGCCCACCTTTATGTCTTCACTCTGTTTATCCAGAGCAACCATCACGGCACAAGTGTCTCCACAAATGCCCATCCGGTCATCCGTATATCCGACATCGTTGATAATTGCACGGACCACGGATTGGTAATCGACGTGGGCGCTGGTGGTGACTTCACCGGCAACGATCGCAATCCCGGTGGTCACCATGGTCTCACACGCTACGCGGGCCAAAGGGTCTTGCGAGAAAATAGCGTCGAGGATGCCGTCTGAGATCTGGTCGGCCAGCTTATCGGGATGGCCCATGCTGACGGCTTCGCTGGTAAACAGATAATTCGCGGACACAGTGCGGGTACCCCTCAAAGCAAAGTAACTGGTTTGATTCAAACCTATCAGTATACTCTAGCGGCTGCGAGGTTCAACTACCACGGGCAAGCCTCGATGGCACCCCTGTCGGCTACCCGCATGGCTGGTTGCACACCACCCGATTTGTGCGTGTTTAGCCTGCTGGCATTCGACCGTCAAGACTTCTGCCGAAGCCCCGTCAAGCCGCCGGTTTTTAACACGATCGCGAAACGCCGGATGCCCCCGAGTTGTTCTCGGGGTCAATCAGCTCTGTCCTGGGGCGCCATGTCGGGAGGGGTCCACCATCCAACGTGACGCCACCCGCAATAGCCCGCACCCGATTCGGGCCAAGATCGCCGCACGGCGGACGCATGTCATCCCGAACGAAGCGGAGCGGAATGGAGGATCTGCCAGCCTACGTGCCGTTGCCCGCAGGGGTGCGACCGGGATCTCCTGCGTCGACCGTCGCACGTGAAATCACGTCACTGGAAAATCCTTCGGTGGTTGACCCGTGCTACGCACGTGGTCAGCTCCGTCAGGAGGACACTTTCGGTAATGTGCTCGTCCGCCGCGGCCAAGCGGTATGGAGGTCGCTGACGGTGGGTGTGCCCTCCAACGCCAGCAACAGATCACGTGTTCGTTCCAAGGCGCCTTGATGCGTGAGCACAAATTGTCGGGCCCGATTGCCCAGTTCGCGTCGCAGCCCTTCGCAGGCCGCGCACTGCGACACAAATGCATACAGTTCCTCGACAGTTGTCACGACCCGCGCCGCGTTGTGATCCAATAGCGCGGCGCTGATCTCACGAAAGTTCTCGGTGTGTGGCCCAAAGCACGTAGGGACGCCGTAAGCCGCCGGCTCCAGCATGTTCTGCCCGCCGCGCGATCCAAAACTCCCGCCCACAAAGGCAACGTCCGCCACGCCCCACCAGTCCGACAACTCACCCATGGAGTCGACGAGCAACACGTCGAAGACAGGCCGGAAACCTTGAGCCGGCGATGGGGTGGTCAACGCAGAACGTCGCGCCCAGGCAACACCTGCACGCTGCAGCAGATCCGCGACTTCCTCGAATCGCTCACGATGGCGGGGAACAAGTAACAACTTAAGTCGCGGATACTCGCCGCGGCACCGCCGGAATACGTCCAGCGCGTATTGCTCTTCATGTGCCTGCGTGCTGCCCGCCATAAAGACCAGGTCATCCGCAGTCAGCCCGGCCAATTGGCGCAAGCGTTGCGTCTCGGCATTGTCTCGATCCGTCTTGGCCTGGTCGAATTTCGTCGAACCGGTAACGGTCACCGTCTCCGCTCTTGCGCCCAGTCGCCGAAACCGATCCGCGTATTCCTGATTCTGGGTCGCGACCAGGTGTATCGAGCGCAGCACGCGTGCGATCACAGGGCCAATACGTTGATATCCCGCGAAACTGCGGTGGCTGATGCGGCCATTCACAATGGCCGTCTTCACGCCACGCCGCTGAGCCTCTGCGATCAGGTTCGGCCAAAGTTCCAGTTCCACCAACACCAGCAGCGCAGGCCGCCAGCGGTCCAGCGCGGCGGCAACAGCCCAGGAAAAATCCAAGGGGGCGTAGGAGACCATGTCGTGCGGAAAGCGTTTCCGAGCCAGTTCGAATCCTGTTTGACTCGTGGAAGAAATCACAAACGGCCGATCCGGATAATGTGCGCGCAGGGCCCGTACCAGCGGAACCAGCACATTGACTTCTCCCACGCTGACCGCGTGCAACCATATTCCGCCCGGCTGCGGCGCGGGCGACACCCGCCCCAGCAGTTTCGCCGACCAACCGCTGCGATATTTTCCCCAGCGCACACGGCCATACAGCAGATAAGGCATGGCCAGCACCAGCAGTCCCAGATAACCAGCATCCAGCAAAAATCGCACGGGACTTCCTTTCCCTGTCAAACTCGCCTTCGGTCAGGCCGAGGGCGATGGCTTCACCGATAGGCATTAGTCCAAGGTTCAAGCCGGAAAAAACGGTCAAAACCGGAGGCTAACTCCCATTGCCGTCTACTTGGGTCTCTTATCAGCCGCCACGCGTTAGCGTCCGGTTGGTGAATGCCGAAAAACCGGGTGCTAACGCACGCCTGCCGATAGGGCGTGGACCAGTCCCGTTGCAAAGTAGATGGGATTGAGCTAACGCCCGCCGGCTGATGTTATCTGAGCCGTTATGGGTACTCATTCAACAAGCCCCATGCTGGCTGGGGTCGTTTTCGCGAATCCAGGTCAGTCCATCTAAGTCAAGCTAAGCGGACCGTTTTCTCAGACAGCAAGATTTATACTTCTTGCCACTTCCGCACGGACACGGTTCGTTACGACCAACGCGTGCGCCGCGATTTCGGATCGGATCGATCTTGCCGTTGCCGCTCTGTGAAGCGTCAATGGCGGCCTGCTGCTGTTGTGCGATTTCGCTGGTGTTGGGGGCTTCTTCGTGGACCGCGGCGGTCTCCACCCAGCGGGAACCTGCCCGTCCGTCGTCCAACTGTTCGATGCGAAACAGGGCATCCGTCACGCGCTCGCCCGTATTCTGCCACATCTGCTCGAACATGCGCATGCCCTCGCGCTTGTACTCAACCTTGGGGTCGATTTGGGCATAGCCGACAAAGCCCACGGAGCTGCGAAGATGATCCATGACCAGCAGGTGCTCTTTCCAAGCCGTGTCCACCAACTCCAACATCACGGATCGTTCGACGCGTCGAATTTCAGGGCGGAAGGCATCTTCCACCGCATTCAGCATCATGCGGGTCACCTGGTCGCGGGACAATCGCGCCAGTTCGTGTGGATCGAATTGTCGCTGACAGTTTTCCCCAGCCCAATCCGCCAGCCGCTGCAGCTGATCTTCGGGAATGCCGGCAACCAGCGCGGTGGCTTGCGGTGGCGTGGCCCCATAGACTTGTTTGACCAGCGCCGAGGCTTCCGCCGACCGCTGGTCGGCAAGCTGCTGCGAGGCGCGGCTGTATTCCAACAACATACGGGAAATGTCTTCGCGTTGAGCGGACTTCAGGTCGTCTTCGCTGAGTTCGCAGCGGAAGCGGTCGCGAGCCCAGGCGGTGAGCGCCTGTCGGTCCAAGCGCCGTTGCCCTGGAGCCACCTGCTGGCTGAACCGCGCAATGGCCGCCATGACGGGGAAATCCACTTCTCTGGCTTCGTAGGCTTGGATGGCCTTTTCCTGCACGTAGCGGACCGCCGCGGCGCTGTCCAGTTTCCGCAGCGACTCCACATCTAATTCGATTCCATACTTGGCCTTTCCCCATTCGACGACGGAAATCAGCCCATAATCGGGATCCATCAGCGGCTGACCGTCGCTGAGATCGACTTTGCCGATCGATTCCTGCACTTTCTCGATCAAGAATTCATCCACTTGATCGCGACCGACTTTCTTCAGATCGTTATCGCGGAAGTTGAGTCCCCAGCGTGAATTGACAAATCCGGCCAGCGCCTTCCAGTTCCATTCTGAGGGATCTTCTTCGCGGGGCAGGTTTTCCTCCATGGCATCCAGAATCTGCGTTTCGGCGTGACGTTGAGCCTGCTCGCTGGCATATTCGGCAGCGCGCTCGAAGTCCATCCCGCGAAAATCGCGCCAATCGAGTTGCGTGGAGAACCGGCTGCCAGCCCAAGTGGCAAACACTTCCAGCGGATATCCTGGCTCAAAGAACCCCGCCACGTGACGCTGCACCTGTTTCTGGATCATCTCGATGATCAGATCTTTGCAGTTTACACCTTCCAGAATCTTCTGGCGGTAGGTGTAAACCCGCCTCCGCTGTTCGTCCATGACTTCGTCATATTCGAGCAGGTTCTTGCGGATCTCGAAGTTACGCTCTTCCACCTTCTTTTGGGCACCTTCGATGCGTCGTGTGACCATGGCACTTTCGATCGCCTCTTCCTCAGGCAACCCCATGGATTTGAGAATGCGTTCGACCCAAGGCCCGGCAAAGATCCGCATCAGGTCATCTTGCAGGGACAAATAGAATCGGCTACTGCCGGGGTCTCCCTGTCGACCGCAGCGACCGCGCAGCTGCAGGTCGATCCGCCGAGCCTCATGGCGTTCGGTACCCAGCACCAGCAAACCGCCCAGGCGTTTAACGTTTTCCCCGTCCGCGCGCATGTTGTTTTCGACTTCGATTTGCGCAACCAGGGCATCCCATTCCTGGCGGGGTACGTCGAGGCGCGTCGCGTATTTGTCCTGCAGTCGCGCCCAGGCCAGCGTTTCCGGATTCCCTCCCAAGATAATGTCGGTGCCGCGACCTGCCATATTGGTGGCGATGGTCACGGCCCCCATGCGTCCGGCTTGGGCGATTATCTCCGCTTCCCGCTTATGCTGTTTGGCGTTCAGCACCTCGTGCCTGATCCCTCGCTGCTCCAACAGCCGGGACAACAACTCACTTTTTTCGATGGAGGTCGTCCCTACGAGGACGGGGCGCCCCTTGCGTTCGATCTTGGCCACTTCCGACGTGGCGACTTCCTTCACACCATCTTCCCGCGCCTTGAACACGATCTTGCCGTTCTGCTCACTCTGAATCGTACCCCATTCCTCGCTGCGATCTTTATGCACGAGCACATCCCAGCGATTTGCCCGTTCGATGTCATCGGCCAGCGCTTTGTACTTGGCCCGTTCCGCGGTGAAGATGTAATCGGGAAACTCAAGACGCTGCATGGATCGATTGGTGGGAATGGCGAGCACATCCAGCTTGTATATCTTCCAGAATTCGGCCGCCTCGGTCATGGCCGTACCGGTCATCCCGGCCAGCTTGTCGTAGAGCTTGAAGAAGTTTTGCAACGTAATGGTGGCCAGGGTCTGCGTTTCTTCCTTGATCTTCACCCCTTCCTTGGCTTCCACGGCTTGATGCAGCCCGTCACTCCATTGTCGCCCCTCCATCAAGCGTCCGGTAAATTCATCGACGATGACAATCGCACCGTCCTTGATCACATAGTTCACATCCTTCTTGTACAGGTGGTAGGCTTTTAACGAATTGTCGATCAGCCGCGGCCACTCCATATTACCCGCCGTGTAGAAGCTCTCGACGCCCGCCAACTGCTCCGCCTCGCGGACGCCCGCATCGGTCAGCTGTACCTGGTGATCCTTTTCGTTGACTTCAAAATGCGTGTTGATCTTCAGCTGCTGCGCGATGCGATCGGCCTCGGCATATTTTCGGACGTTGTCGAAGGCGGGTCCCGAGATGATCAAGGGCGTTCGTGCCTCGTCGATCAGGATATTGTCGACTTCGTCGATAATCGCGTAGTGCAGCGGCCCTTGCGACTGCTGTAGCTGCTTGGGGTAGCGATCGTCACCGCGGGCCGCCAGGCGCATGTTGTCGCGCAGGTAGTCAAAACCAAACTCGTTGTTGGTTCCGTAGGTAATGTCGCAGTGGTAGGCCTGCTGCCGTTCTGCGACGCCCATGTCGTTCTGAATCGCCCCTACGCTCAACCCCAACCCACGATACAGCGGCCCCATCCACTCCATATCACGTCGCGCCAGATAGTCGTTCACCGTGACGACGTGCACGCCCTTCCCTTCCAGCGCGTTGAGGTAGGCTGCCAGTGTCGCCACCAGCGTTTTCCCTTCGCCGGTCACCATTTCCGCAATCGACCCGCCGTGCAGTACCATGCCCCCCATCATCTGCACGTCGTAATGGCGCATTTTCAGAAAGCGGCGGC
The DNA here is from genome assembly GCA_963695565.1 of uncultured Planctomycetales bacterium. Classification (GTDB taxonomy): domain Bacteria; phylum Planctomycetota; class Planctomycetia; order Pirellulales; family Pirellulaceae; genus CAVOGW01. The sequence goes on along the minus strand of CAVOGW010000012.1, from coordinate 38,732 downwards.
CCGCCTCGCGGCAAACCGCAAAGGCCTCAACCAGGATGTCGTCCAAAGCCTCGCCGTGCTCCAGACGACTCCGAAAGCGGTGCGATTCCGCGGTCAAGTCCGCGTCAGAAACCGCCTGGTACTTGGGTTCCAGCTGATTGATGGCGTCGACGCGCGACTGCATCGCCCGCACTTGCCGCTCGTTCGAGGATCCAAAGACCCTGGTCAATGCCCGCTCGATCGAACCCGAGAGTCCACCAAAGAGTACCGTGAGAAAATCCCAGAGTCTTTCGAGAAATGACATAGACAGCGCAGATCTATCCAGCTAGTGATGTCCGTGCGACCGGGTCGCGTCCACGAACGATGGCAAACAAGTCGACCTCGACTCCTATTTTAGGGTCCCCAGCGTGGTATGATGACCGCAGGTCACCCACAGCCGATCCCGGCGGCTCGCCGCGCCGCCCGCACACCGTAAGACGGCAGCCGCGAGGCCGCAACTGCGTCCCGGCCGCTCAATCATCCCAGGTGCCGATGGCATAACGACTTGCATCGAGTAGCTTATAGTCGGCCCCCACCAGGGTCAACCGCGACCTACGCCTCGATCGCCACTGCCGCACAAAGATCACCGTGAGCCTAGAAATTCACCATCAAGATATCCGCGGCCAACTGGTCATTTTGGGAACGGGCACCTCGGTCGGCGTTCCCGCTATTGGCTGCCCTTGCCCGGTTTGTCACAGCGCCAACCCCCAAAACCAGCGCCTGCGCTGCTCGGTGATCGCCGGACTGCCGGCAGGAAATCTGCTGATTGACACCACGCCCGACCTGAGGACGCAGCTGCTGCGCGAGCAGATCGGTCTCGTGCATGCCGTGGCCTTCACGCATGAGCATGCCGACCACGTGATGGGCCTGGACGATCTGCGGCTGATGCAGTTTTACCTGGGACATCCGGTGCCCCTGTACTGCACCATCCAGGTCGAATCGCGAATCCGCAAGTCCTTTGACTATGCATTCTCGGATGAAGAGGAAACACACGTCGGCGCTACCCCCAAGCTGGAGTTCCGGCGGATTGACACCGCACCCTTCCAGGCGTTGGGCACGAGCGTGACGCCCCTGCGTCTGCAACACGGCCCTCGCCTGGAAGTACTTGGATTTCGCATCGGCAACATTGCCTATTGCACGGATACGAACGACATACCCGAGGAGACGTTCGCACGGCTGCGCAACCTGGACGTGTTGATCCTGGACGCGTTACGGTACAGGCCACATGCCACGCACTTCGCCCTGCAGGAGGCGGTGCAGGTGGCGCGACGCGTGGCGGCCAGGCAAACCTACTTCACGCATATTTGCCACGATATGGAACACACCGCGACCAACGCCTCGCTGCCGGACGGAATGCGATTGGCCTACGACGGCCAGCGGATCCGGCTGGCGTAAGTCCATCGCCGGCTGGGATCGCGTCCTGAGACCGCAAGCCAGAAGAAATTGCCATCACCACCGGTTGTAGGCCGCCACCCCGACGCGATTGCTGGCGGCGTGCGCGTCCGGCAACAAAGTCACAAACCTGTCCTGTCCTGCCGTCCTTGCTGGGGGACTAGTTCACCTGCGCCACACGCTGTTGATCGAGCAGCTGGATGTAGTCGACGGCAATATTCAGCACTTCATCGAAGTAGAAATTGCGGTCCACGACCGGACGTGCGGAATAGTCGAGTTGCTCCTCAAATTGCTTCTCGTCCTCTTTGTCCGCGTCCAACTCCTCGCGCTCTTTCATGAAAGCTGCTTCGTTCAGCGTCACGCTCTTTTTTTGCTTCTGAGTATCATAGCGGGCGATGTTTCGGGACAGCTTTTGAAAATCAGCGTTGCCTTCGCGTCGAGTCTGCGACCGTGCCCGCAGCTCGGCCAGGATATCCAAGTTGACCTGACTGTTCTTCTGGTAATTCGCAGCCGGCACGCGGTCAAAGTCGACGGAATACTCGAGATCGGCCTCGCCCACATCCATGTGGCTGGTCAAGGAGGGGAGCGGCAGGTCGCTCAATACGCCCCGCTGCTGTGTGCTATCGCCGTTGGGGCGATAGAACTGCTGCATGGTCACCTTCAAGGCGCCCAAGTTCGGAGGATCCGGAACCCGAAATAAGGTCGATCCGATGTCTAATAGACTTTGCACTGTCCCCTTGCCGTGCGTGGAGTCATCTCCCACGACGAGTCCTCGTTGATAGTCCTGGATCGCACCCGCCAGAATCTCGCTGGCGCTGGCGCTGAACTTGCTGATCAAGACCACCAACGGACCGCGCCAGGCCATACCGGACTCGAGATCGTCGTAATGCTGCACGCGACCATCCGCGTCCTTCACCTGCACGACGGGCCCATCGTCGATAAACAGCCCAGTGAGGTTGATGGCTTCGGTCAGACTGCCGCCACCATTGCGGCGCAAGTCAAGCACCACCACGTCCACGTGCTTGTCATTGAAATCGTCGAGGATCTTGCGGACGTCCCGTGTGGTGCTCTTGTAATTCGGACGGCCCACCCGGGCACCATCCATGTCCATGTAGAAACTGGGGAGGTCGATCACGCCAACTTTATAAGGGGCGCCGTCGGGACGCTGTCCGTAGTCGACAATCTCGCTCCGCGCCTCGCTATCCGTCAGCTCAATCTTGGCCCGCGTGATCTCATAGTAGTTTATTTCCGATTCACCCTCGGCTTGCACGCCCAGCCGCACGACGGTGCCCGCATGCCCGCGGATGAGCTTGACCACGTCATTCAGCTTCATGTCGACCACGTCCACCATCTCAGCGCCCGCCCCATCGCCAACGCTGACAATGCGATCACCCGGTTTCAGCTTGCCCAACTTGTCCGCTGCGCCACCCGGGATGATCTTGGCGACCACCGTGTAACCGTCTTCCGGCTTCAAGGCCGCCCCGATCCCCTCGAGATTCAGTCGCATGTTGATCTCGAAGTTCTCGTGCGAACTCGGCGCCATGTAAGTCGTGTGCGGATCGAAACTCTCGGTTACCGAAGAAAGAAACGTTTCCAGCAACTCGTCCCCATCGGTCTGATGGTGCCGACGCGCAAAACTGCGGTAGCGACGCAACATTTTGTCCCTGGCTTCCTCGACACTCATCCCGTCGGCCTTTTGCACCAGAATTTCGTACTTGAGCCGCTTGCGCCAACGATCTGTCGCTTCTTCCGCCGTGGCCGAGTAGTCGTACGTGTCGGGGTCCGTGGCCAATGACTCGTCCTTCGTAAAGTCAAAACCCTGGTCCAGCATCCCCTGGACACTTTCTACCCGCTCGTCCACTCGCTGCAAGAAACGGTTAAAGATGGTGCGCGCAATCTGCATGTCCCCGCGCTTTACCGCGTCGTCGATCTGCGTTGCATAAGGCTGAAACTCTTCCATGTCGGACTTGAGGAAGAACGCCTTCAGCGGATCCAGGCGTTTGATATACAAATCAAAGGCACGCTTCGATATCGTGTCGTCAATCGGACGGCGCGAAATGTGCTCCTTGCGCAACAGGTTCGAAACCGCCAATTCCACGTGCCGGTGGCTGGTTTGCTCCTCCATGATGTCCGCCGCTAACGGACGCCAGCCGGCAATTACCGACACCACGAGGATCGCGGCCAGCGCCACAAACCCGCACGTTGATACGCTTCTTGACTTTAAGACTGCCTGTCGCCGATTAATCATGACCATGGAATTCCTCAGCATGCGTCAGCAAAAATTACCTAAATTGCCTAAAATAAACCTGGGTATGGGATAGTATCCGCAAAGGTAAATGGTGGCAATACCGAGCGGTCGGGGGGAAATCGCGAACGGTTGTCGCCCCAACGGCGCCGACGCGTCCGACTAACTATACGCAGCAGCGGGCGTTTTGGCTCATGGCAATTCTCGCCGCTTGCCGGCAAATCAATATCTATCCACAGGCCGCCATTGGGATTAGTAATAATACGTTTCGTCATTTTGCCGACAGTGACGCCAACGTAACGAGGCGAAAAGGAGCGTTATGGACACGACCGAGCGAGAAACGCAGGAAGTGGAGGGATACTCGTACCTCACGATCGAGTCTGGCCCACGGTCGGGGACGAATTACCTGCTGGATCCCACGTCGGTCAATCGGATGGGCCGTGGCATTGATTGCGATGTGGTGCTGAGCCGATCCACTCTGCTCACGCGTGCACGCCGAGATCGCCACGGACGAATCGGGTTGGGTGTTGCGCGATAAGGGGAGTCGCAACGGCACGTTTGTCGATGACCAGCGCGTGGACGAGGTCCTGTTGCAACCTGGCGCTCAGATCAAGCTGGGGACGACGGAGTTCACCTATCATCATTCGGACGTCCCCCCAACGTTGGCTTTTACGCGGGAGAATTTTCTCACCGAATCCATTGTGCGTGAAGCCACGGTAGCGGCCGAAGACTCGGGTCGAATGGCTCTGGTGGCGTTGCGCCGTAGCGAACACGCGCACGAATTGGGTGACCTTTATGACCTGAGTGTCAAGTTGCTGGGATTGGATACGCCGCACGAGGTGTTGCTGGAGAGCCTGAAGCTGATTCACAACCGCACGAGTGCCGAGTTGGCAGGATTCTTGTGGGTCTCTGAGGATGGGGAACTACGTCCCCAAATGTGCTATCCGGAGACGATTGAGCCGATCCGTTTGAGTCGCACGTTGAACGAAATCGTCGTCAAACAGAAACGAGCGCTGTGGGTGGCCAACCAGGCCGCCGCGGCTTCGTCGGACAGCATGAAGGCTTTCGCCGATGCTTTCTGCGTTCCCGCGATTCATGACGGCCAGGTCCTCGGCGCGTTGCATCTCTATTTGGGGGATGGCCGCTTTCGTGACGTCGACTTCGATTTCGCCATCTCCATCTCGCAACTGGTGGCCGTGGCGCTGGCGCGGGCAAATCGACAGGCCCAGGTTTCCTACGACCGTGACCGCTGGGCCGACAGCGCGGCGGCCTGCGACGAGATGCTGGGAAAAAGCAAACCGATGCAGGAGCTAAAGGGCTTAGTGCAGAAAATTGCCGCCGCCCAGGGGGCGGTGCTGATTGTAGGTGAAAGTGGCACGGGCAAGGAATTGGTGGCCCGCGCGATTCACAAAGCCAGTCCGCGGGCCGCCCGCCCCATGTTGGCGCTCAACTGCGCGGCCATTCCCGCCACGCTGCTGGAGAGCCAGTTGTTCGGTCACGCCAAAGGCGCCTTCACGGGCGCCACAGACGATCACGTCGGCTGGTTCGAGCAGTCCCATACCGGTACGCTGTTTTTGGACGAGATCGGCGATTTGCCCATCGACGCACAATCCAAGTTGCTGCGTGTGCTGGAAGGGCATCCGTTCCAACCCGTGGGCAGCCAGCGACAGGTGCTCGTCGACGTGCGGGTGCTGGCCGCGACCAATCGCGGGCTGAAACAATTGGTGGACAACAAACAGTTCCGCGAAGACCTGTACTATCGGCTGAGTGTGTTTGAAGTACGCGTTCCCCCGCTCCGCAATCGCGGTGAGGATCTGGCTCTGCTGCTGGATCATTTTCTGCAACACTTCAAGAAAAGGCACGGGCGGGCCAGCCTGGACCTGGCACCGGAAGCACGCCAGCGATTGTTGGACTATGCCTGGCCGGGCAACGTGCGTCAATTGCGTAACGTGATTGACAGCGCGGTCGTGTTGGCCTGCGGGGACACCATCCAACTGGAAGACCTGGGCATCCGCGACGCGGGCACGGACCACCTGGACACCCTGCAGATTTCCGATTGGGAACGTCGCTTGATTCGGGAGGCCCTGCAACGCACCGAAGGAAACATTCCGGAAGCAGCCAAGCTGCTGGGAATTGGCCGAGCCACCCTCTACCGCAAAATCGAAGAATACAAGATCGACCGCTCACGTGTTTAGTCGGCTGATAGGGTGTGGACGGCGTGTATCCGTCCCAAGCGTCGCCAAGTAGATGCCAATCGGCGGACGCCGGCTGGCGCCCAATCGCACTCGGTTTGGGCATTGTGGAACAGTTGTCCCCAACTGTTTCCCCCAACAATTTCGCGATTCGCGGAACAATTGAGGACCATGTTGCTACAAACTAAGTGCCATTGGGCTGGCGCCGGCGGTCGCATCATGGATCTTGCCGCTGGACAGCAGTTGCTTGACATCCAGTCCTGGCACGGGGCATTATTTAGGGCAGGAATTGAGTTATCGCAGATTGTGAATTGCCGGAGGTGTGGCCATGCGACGCTTGAGTGCGTTGTTCCTTTGGATGCTGGGAATCGCGACCGGGTTTGCCGACACATCCGCCGTGTGTCCCGAGCAACCGCCCGCGGAACAGTTGTTTCAGACGGCGATGAAGTTCGAACTGGATGGGGACAACTACTATCGCGACATGACCTTGCGCGCGGCACTCGCGGAGGACGCGGAGTATGCCAAGGCTCGTTGGCATTTGGGGCAGCTTGCTGTCGCGGGCAAGTGGCAACACGTGGATGAGCTGGTCAATCGCACCAATCCGATCTTGACTGAATATGGAGAGCGCCGCCGGAAATCGAGCGGGGACCCACAGAGCGAACTGGCCCTGGCCAAGTGGTGTCGGGCAAACAAGCTGACACAACGTGAACAACTGCATTTGGTGCGCGTCATGGCGAACCCTCAAACCGCACCCGCCCTGCGAGAGATCGCCGCCAGGCGACTACAGCTGAAAAACGTGGACGGTCGCTGGATGACGGAACAACAATTGGTGGCCATCCAGCAGCGTGAGGCTCGAATCGTGGCAGATTACAAGACCTGGGCCCCTCAGCTGGCCAGGTGGCGGGACGCACTGGCCAGTGGCAGCCAGCGTCAGCGGGAGGAAGCCCAGGCGGCCCTGGCCGACATGCGCGATCCGGCTGCCGTGCTGGCCCTGGAGTACGAGTTAGGCGGCAGCAGCGAAGCTGCCGCATTGCTGGCTATTCAGGCGCTGGGCAACATACCGCACCACGATGCCAGCCTGGCACTCGCACGCATGGCCCTGGGGACCCCCTGGCCCCGCGTCATGGACGCTGCCAGCCAGCAGCTCAAGACTCGACCCATGCATGAATACGTTCCCACGCTACTGGCCAACCTCGACACGCAGGTGCAGCTCGTATCCTCCCCCACGAAAGTGTACGCCTGGGGTAATGCCTCCGCCCAGCAACAAGTATTCTTCAAGGAAGGAATGGACACCAATCAGATGTTCATCCTGAATCGCCTGGCTTCCACCGGACAAGTCAAACGCCCCGCCGCGAATTACTTACTCAGCCAGCGACTCGGAAATCAATTCCTCTCCGGCGAACAGCAGCTGGCAGACCAACCCGCACTGCGCGAGGCGATTAACAACAACACGTCGCTGGATGCGAGAAGGCTGCAACAGGAGCTGAACAGCATTAACGGGGAACTTGACGCCAAGCGAGCGGACGAGCAGCTTTACGCCGCGGCCGCGATCGATACCGCTCGGGCACGGCAGGCGAAAGCCCAGGTCGATGCCGAAAACCAACGAATCGCGGCAGTCAACGCGCGGACCTGGCAGGTTCTCCGGCAAGCCACCGGTCGCGGTTTTCTGGTTCACGACAACACCTACCGGGCACCGACCGGCGCGGTCGTGCCTGGATACCGCCCCGATCAGCGATTGGCGGCCAAATAGATAGGCCATTTTTACTGGGTGGCTCGCCGACTCGGGAACGACGAGACGGCCTTGCAGGCTGTACTGAATCGGCTACAATTCATCGTTTGTCGATCAAGCGGGCTCGCCGTCCGTAACGCATCACTCGTAATCACGGCCCGCCAGAGCCAGATTCTGGGTCGGGCCAAGCATGGAATTTTTGTATGTATCCATCGCCCGCCGCACGCGGTAAACCAGGGGCCCGCGGATTCAATAAGAATCGCAAGCGTAAGACGCGCACGCGCGCTAAGAAAAAAGACCCTATCTTTGTGGATGGCGAGCGTCCACGCCCCATGTTTGTGGACTACAAGGATGTTGAACTGCTGAAAAAACTGATCAGTCGTCACGGCCGTATTGTGAGTCGCCGCAAATCAGGCTGTTCGGCCGTCAGTCAACACGCGGTGACCCGCGCCGTTAAACGCGCGCGGTTCATGGCGCTGTTGCCCTACGTAGGCAGCTAGTCAATTCGTTTCACTAGTCATTTCAATCATTCGACGCGTATTCTCCGCGCGCTGATCACGGGCACTTTGTGATTCCATGATCATGATTCATGAACGACATCTGGGCCGCGTCGTTAGACCGCAAGCCAGAAGAAATCACCGTTAACGTCGGTCGCAGGCCACCACTCCCAGGCGATGTCTGGCGGCGTGCGCGCCCGGCGGACGCACACGCCGCCGAAGCATGCCGCATCGTGTTTCGCCAGAACGAGCGTCCTCTGGGCATGCTTGTTTGGCTTGCGGTCTAACGTACCGAACCGTTTTGTCGCCCTTGCGAACCCGATGGACGGGGCTACAATCAGCGAGGCATCAGTCGTCACGATTGGTCCGTCGTCACGGCGATACTGGCCACGGAAAGATCCCCTTGAGCGCCACCCGTTTCCCTTTTGTTACCACCCGCCGCGTGGAGTTTAACCACACGGACGCCGGCGGGATCATGCACTTTTCCGTCTTCTTCTTGATGATGGAGCAGGCCGAACACGAGCTGCTGCGGCACGTGGGATTGAGCGTCATCAGCGAGCACGAAGGACATCCGCTCAGCTGGCCCCGCGTGTCCGCGAAATGCGACTATCACCATCCGGCCCGCTTCGAAGAGGTACTCAACATCCACATCGGGATCGCCCGTATCGGCCGACGCAGCCTTACCTATCAATCTGAGTTTCGCCTTGCCGACAGCACCATCGCCGGCGGTCAGCTGGTTGTCGCCTGCTGCACTTTTGAGCCCGGTAAAAAAATCAACGTGATCGAGATTCCCGCAGAAATCGTGGCAAGCCTGAAGCCCTTCGTGCTGGACGAAACACCATGACGCAACTCGTCGTCGATCAACTATGCAAGGCCTATGCGACACCCGCTGAGCCGTTGTCGGTACTTGAGGATGTCTGCCTCGAGTTGCGCGGCGGGCAGAGTCTTGCGATCATCGGACCCAGCGGATCTGGCAAGAGCACACTGCTGCAAATTCTAGGAACGCTGGATCGCCCTTCGTCGGGCCGCGTGCTGTTGGATCAAACCGATCCCTTTCAATTGGATGACGCCGCTCAGGCCAGGTTCCGGCACCAGCAGATCGGTTTTGTGTTTCAGGATCACTTTCTCTTGCCGCAGTTCTCCTTGCTGGACAACGTGCTGGTCCCGGTGCTCGCTGCCTCTCGTGTCTCGTCGGTCGATCAGCAGCGTGCTCGACAGCTGATCGACCGAGTGGGTTTGACGCCACGCTGCGCGACCTGCCCGCTGAACTATCGGGGGGCGAACGGCAACGAGCCGCGATTGCCCGCGCGCTGATCATCGATCCCTCGCTCATCCTGGCGGACGAACCCACGGGTAACCTGGATCAGGAAACGGCCGATACGGTTGTTTCGCTGCTGCTGGAGTCCACGCAACATGGCCAGGACCGTCCCAAGATGCTGATCATGGTCACACACAACCGGGATCTGGCCAGCATGCTGGACCGCCAGCTGGAAATGCGTCACCGCCGCTTGGCGCCCGTGAACCCCTGACACGTGCGCTCCGCAGGTCATACCTAACCCACCATGAACCGCATCTCGTACGTCCTGCGCAGCCTGTTTCACTATCGCTGGCTGAGTCTCGCGGTACTGGCCGCGGTTGCCGTCGCGACGGTGGTCCTGTCGGGTGCGCTATTCGTGGGGGACTCCGTGCAAAGCAGCCTGCGCGCGATGGTACTCGACCGCCTGGGCGCAATCGACGTGCTGCTGCTGTCTGAGCGTTTCTTTGATCCGGGGATGGCCGACGGGATCAGAACCAGCAGCCCGGAATTGCTGGTCCGCACCGCCTGCATCCTTCCGCAAGCCACGGTCGAGGCGCAACTCAACCATCCGCGTGCCCGCGGAGTATTTGTCTCCGCCTGGCCCGATCAGCAGCTGGTTGGTGAAATCGGCCCCGACGAAATCGTGATTAACCAACCGCTGGCTGCCGACCTGCAAGTGAGCATCGGCGATCGCCTGGTGATTCGGCTGCCGGAGGTCAACGAAGTGCCTGCCGACAGCCCGCTCGGTCGCAAGGACGGCCGTGTACGCAGCCGCGCCGGCCTGATCGTCAAGCAGATCATTCCGCCCCAGGGCGCCGGGAATCTCAGCCTGGCGATCAACCAGCAAACGCCACGCAACGCGTTCGTGGCCCTGGCGACGCTGCAGCAGACGCTGGGTGTTGGTCAGCGCGTCAATGCGATCGCCGTGAGCAGCCCCTCTCGCCTGCTGAGTGAAGCCGAGGCAGAATCGCTAACCAAGTTGCTTACACCCACCCTGGACGATTTCGGCATCTCCCTGACGCGGATCGAAGCGACCCACACAGCGGATGGCCAGCGCCAGGTGGCGTGGGCCTGCTTCCAGCTGACCTGCGACCGCATGATCTGGGACGAGCCCGTGCGCGCGGCCGTGATGGCGGCCTTGCACAGTGAACGACCGCGAGAAGTACTCACCTATTTGGCGAATTCGATTTCGAAATTGCCACCGCCGGACGATGGGCAAGAATCATGGGAAGCAGCGTCGCCGCAGCTCGAAATCTGCAGCATTCCCTATTCCACGGTCGCCGCATTGGACGCCGCGGGCATGGCGTTGTTGAGCGGCATGGATGGGACTCCCTTGCCGCCCATTCGCGACGACGAGATCGTCTTGAATTCCTGGGCGGCCCAGGACCTGAACGCCACGATCGGCGATCGGATCGAGCTGCGTTACTTCGCACCAGAGACTACGCACGGCCAGGCAATCGAGACCACTCGCGAATTTCGACTGGCGTCGATTGTGCCGATCACCGCACCCGACAGGCCCTATTTGCGTCGCCGTTCGGCGGTTTTCTTGGAACCTCCCACGCGAGCGAACGACCCTTGGCTCACACCCAGCGTAGCGGGCATCACCGACCAGGCTTCGATCGACGACTGGGATCCCCCCTTCCCTTTCGATCAAAGTCGCGTTCGCCCCGTGGACGACGACTACTGGGCGCAGTACCGCACGACGCCCAAAGCCTTCGTAACGCTGAGCGCCGGCCGCCAAATGTGGGCCAGTCGTTTTGGCCGCGTCACGAACATCCGAATCGAATGCAGCGACCGGCAACCGAGCGATGCCGACTTGCCATCGCTGCGAAATACCGTGGAACGCACATTGCAGCGTCGGCATGCCGATCTCGGTTTTGCCTTTCAACCCGTGAAGCAGCTCAGTCTGCAGGCGGCGACGGGGACGACCTCCTTTGCCGGCTTGTTCTTGGGCTTCAGCTTCTTCTTGATGGCGGCAGCTCTGATGTTAATCGGGATTCTGGTGCGTTTGGGGTGGCAGATGCGTGCTCCGGAGGTCGGCTTGCTGCAGGCGGTCGGATGGCGCTACCGTGCCGCGGCGAAACTGCTGGTCAGTGAATCCGCGGTGATTGCGACGGCCGGGGCCATCGTGGGATCCTTGGCGGGGCTGGGCTTTGCGGCGCTCCTGTTGTGGGCCTTGCGCACGTGGTGGGTGCGGGCGATTACCGTCCCCTTTGTCAAGTTGCATGCCAGCCGCACCAGCATGTGTATCGGCCTGACGTCGGGCGTTCTGCTGGCACTTGCCGTGGCGGTGTGGACCGTGCGCGGACTCAGCCGCATGCCCATTACCGCGCTTCTGCGAGGCAAGATTGGCACACGCACTTCAACTCGCAAGTCGCACCGCCGAGCACTGGGATGGTCGTCGTTCTTGCTGCTGGCGGCGGTCGTCATGGGAGCCGTGGCGACGGGTCAAAGTGGCATGACCCAGGCGGGGCTGTTTTTCGGCAGCGGCGCCATGCTGCTGGCGGGCCTGTTAACGATCGTGCGGTATCAGCTGCTGGCGGCGACCGCGGCGCATGAATTTGCCCTCGCTTCAAGGCTCAGCGTGCAGAATCTGGCAACTTACGCCTTCAGTGGCCTGCGACGACAACCGACGCGGAGCACTTTGACCGTCGGATTGGTATCGACCGCCTGTTTTCTGATCATTGCCATTTCCGCCTTCCAGCTGCAGCCCACGGACTCGGGGACCGGCGGATTTCGATGGATTGCCCGTTCCGATCGTCCCTTGTTTATGGATCTGAACGATCCAGAGGTTCAACAAATCGAATTCGGCACCGACCTTGAAGGGCGAGACGTGAGGTTCGCACCATTGCGCGTGCAAGCGGGTGACGACGCGAGTTGCCGCAACCTGTTTCGCGTTGCCCGCCCCAGAATTCTGGGCGTGACGCCGGCGTTTGTTGCCGCCTGCCGCCAGCAGCCGACATCGTTCGCCTGGGCGTCCGTTCCCGACCGGGACGGTGGCCCGACGCCGACCGACGCTTGGGACGAACTCACGGCAACCGCGACGGGAAACAACGTACCAGTCATATTGGATTTGAACACAGCCCTCTACAGCCTGCACCTGAAAGGACGCCTGGGCGAGGAATTCTCGCTGGAAGACGCAGCGCCCGTGCAGTTTGAAATCGTAGGCCTGCTCTCCAATACGATTCTGCAGGGCAGTCTGATGATTGGCGAATCACGCTTTGAAAAACTGTTTCCCGAAGTGAGCGGTTACTCGATGATGTTGGTCCACATGCCGGACACGAATTCCGCGACGGTGAAATCGGCGCTGGAGCAACGATTTTCCGATGAAGGACTGGACCTGTCGGACGCCAAGTCGGAACTTGACGATCTATTGGCCATTCAGAACACCTATTTGTCGACCTTTCAGAGCTTGGGGGCGCTGGGATTGCTGCTGGGCACGATCGGATTGGCCATCGTGCAACTCCGCAACGTGCTGGAGCGGCGAGGTGAAATGGCCTTGCTGCACGGGCTGGGTTTTCCGCCGTCGCGCGTGGCACGCATCGTCATGTACGAAACAGCCTGGCTGCTGTTGCTGGGCTTCTGCGTGGGCACCGTGTCGGCGTGCCTGGCGATCGCGCCGCATCTTGTTCGCGGCGACGCCGCCCTGCCGCTGTTCGCATTGGGCATGATGCTGCTGTCCATCGCGGTTTGCGGACTGCTGAGCAGTGCGCTGGCCGTGCGGGCGGCGCTCCGCGTACCGATTCTGGCCACGCTACGCAGCGAAAGGCTGTAGGGACCAACGTGCGGCCGGGTCAAGTCTGACAAAGCTCTCGCAAGAATTCCAGCGTAAAGATACCCGTATCGTGCCCGTCGCTGAAATGGATGGAATAGGCATAATTGCCGACCGGCTTCATGCCCTCGATGCGCAGCGGCAGCGTCTCAGCGGGATCCAGGATGGGCAATAACGGTCTTTGGGCCGGCACTGCCGACCGTCGTTCGCGGCAACTGGCACACGGACAGTGATCGCGCAGTCGCTTCACCGAGACCGTCGCGGACAGCCCGTCGTTCCATTCGATGTGCAGCATGTCCGGTTGGGGCACCGATAATTGTGTGGGGTAAAAGCTCACGTCCTGGCCAACTCCCGTGTCGCGCTGGTATTGCATCCTGACCACCAAAACGATAGCAGGCGTCAAGGCAAGTGGGAGAAAACTTGAATGGCTCCCGCAGTTGCCTGTTTTTCATGATGGCACAGGGTCCAAGTGAAGACAAGCGGCCGCTTAGCGCCGGCGGGTTTCAACCCCATCCCTGGTGATTTTCACCGGTCGGGATGCCTGTGCAAAAAAGTAAATTCCCTCAATGTCGCTCACGTTGATCGACAAACCGCCGCGACTTGGACTCGCTGCGCGGCAGACTGCCACGGGGAACCTTGACGATCTCAACCCGTAGGCCCAGCTTTTGCCGCAGCGCCGAGGAAACTTGCTGCGGCTGGCTGATGTCCGACTCGACCTCGATCGACAATTCGTCCATCGCGTCACGGGTCGTGGCCGTGATTCGAAACTCGCCAATATCTGAAAAAGTCCGCAACACATTTTCGATCGAACTGGGAAAGATGTTAACTCCACGAATGACGATCATGTCATCGGCACGACCCAGCACGCCTTGTTGCAGGAACAGGTGCTGGTTCTCGGGTGAGGGAGCGGGCCCGGGCATCACGAGGTCTCCTGTGCGATAGCGAATCACGGGCCAACCCGTGCGCCCCAGCGCCGTGAGCACCAGCTCGAACACTCCTGTCCCGTCGGCACCGGAATCGCCGGGCAAAAACTCGGCGATGAACTCCGCCTCGTTGACGTGAAGTCCTTCGCCGTTCATCGTTCCGTAACCCCAGGGTCCAACTTCGGTGGCCCCGGCGTGGTCCAGCACGTGGGCCCCCCAGGCGAACTCCAATCGGCGACGCACTTCCGGCAATGACCCGCCGGGCTCGCCAGCCACGATCAACACGCGCACATCCGAATCCTGAAGATTCCAGCCCTGTTCGTGCGCAGCCTGAGCCATGTGCAGCGCATAAGTGGGGGTCGCACAAACTACGGTTCCCCGGCAGTCGCGCAACATTTCCAGCCGCGCGGCAGTGGACAGCCCGCCCGCCGGAATGACCATCGCTCCGCGATGAAACAATGCATCCGCGGCGCTCCAAAATCCAATGAACGGCCCGAACGAGAAGGCCATCAATGCCCGGTCGCCAGCCGTGACACCAGCGGCATCCAGAACGTATTGCCAACTCTCGATCCACCATCGCCAGTCTTCGCTGGTGTCGAAGACGTAGAACGGCTCGCCTGTTGAGCCGGACGTCCGGTGCACTCGCACGTACTGCGGGTCGTCGTACGTCCGATTGGCTCGATGATCCGCCTGCAACGCGGCCTCAAGTTCTGATTTCGTCGTCAATGGCAACTCCGCCAACTGCTCCACGGATTGCAGCGGCAGCGACAAGCCGGCAAGTTTATCGCGATAGAATCGGTTGCGGGGAATAATTTCTACGAGCAGCGCGTTCAGGCGCTGCAGATGGTGGGCGGCCTTCTGCGCGGATGACCACTTCAAACTCTCGCGTCTTGGGGCTTGCCGACCGTCCATCACTGTTCTCGGCGATCTTGATTCGTTGCGATTCCATCCGTTAGACTTCGCTGCGCCCAATTTACCGGAGCCAGTGGGCGATGGGCACCTGCCAGGCCGTCGTCCGCTTGGCAAAATCCCGCACCTTTTCGCGGCGATCATTCGTTTCTGCCCCAGGTTACGGGGAAAATTGCCGATTGCTTGCCGAAAGCTAAACCGTTCGGCTATAACGACTCGAAGTGCCAGGTTGGTGGTCACAGGGTGCGGATCCGTTAGGAACTTCGCCAAGCGGTCGGGCCCTTTGAGAACCAATGTACTGATCGCTTCCGTTTAGGCTTGGGAGATATGTCCGATGGTCCGTCCTCCTGCAAAAATGTTGGGAACGCCGTCCTTGATCGCGCTGACGCTGTTGGTTTCGCCCGGAGTCGGCCGGGAGCGGCTGGCGGACCAGCAAGACGAAACGAACGCCAGCCAATTAGTGGCGACGGCTTTGCAGTTCGAGCTGGACGGCGACAACCAGTATCGAGAGCTGACACTCAAGGCAGCGGCCAAAGAACATCCCGACTTCAAGCCCGCACGGTGGCAGCTCGGTTTCGTCCAAGTCAACGACGACTGGGTGCCGGCATCGAAACTGAGCGATTTGAGGTCCTCGAATTCCACGATCCGCGCGTATCAGGCCATGCGCGGAAGCGCGATCGGTGACGCGGAGGGCGAGCTGGCTTTGGCACGTTGGTGCCGACGTAACGATTTGCCAGACGTCGCCCAGGTGCACCTGAATCGTGTGCTGCGCGATGAGTTGGCCAGTATCGATCAACGCAACACGGCGGCGGAATTGCTGGAACTCCGCGCCTACGGGGATCAGTTAATCACGGCCAAGGAGTTCCGCGAGAAGCAGCAGGCAGAGCGTGCGGCGCTGCAGGCCTGGAAGAGCTGGGCTAACAAGATTGACGATTGGCGTCAGGCCATCGAGAGCGACAACAGTAAACGACGCGAGCGGGCGCTGGCTGAACTTCGCAGCGTATCGAGTGCTGAGGCCATTCCCGCGTTGGAGTCACTGCTGTCTCCCCTGTCGGCAGCGTACGCGCTGGAAGTGGTCAAAGTGTTGAGTTCCATCGATGAGAGATCGTCGACGGAATCCCTGGTCCGACACGCCGTTGGTGCCCCCTGGGAGCAAGTCGTCGACGCGGCCGCCAGCGCGCTGAAACAGCGGCCAAAGCACGAATACGTGCCGGTCCTGCTGGATGCGCTGGAAAGACCGTTGCTCACTCGATTTACCATCCGTCAAACACCGGGTCGGGTGATTCACGAACAAGTCGTCGTACGCGAGACGGAAGCGGCGAGCTTTGTGACGCGAGGCCGCGTGATTGCCGCTGGTGGGGATCCCACGGCTTCCGCCGGGGCACTGATGCAGGCCCGTAATCGAGCGGCGCAAATCCAACGCGAAGTAGACAGTAGCAACCAGCGCATCGCCAGCAGCAACGAGCGCGTGATCCGCGTGCTGCAGCAGGCGACCGGTGAGATTTTGCGACAGGACACAAATGCCTGGTGGCAATGGTGGGATGATTACAATGACAACTATATTGAAGACCGGCCCAAGCCGACCTATGTTTCCACCAGCACGACCGTATTGCCTCAGATCAGCACACCGATCGCCAGCGAGTGCTTTCCCGCCGGAACGCTGGTATGGACCGAACAAGGACTGCTGCCGATCGAATCGGTGCAGCCCGGGGACCGCCTTGTTTCGCAGGACGCCGCGACGGGCGAACTGGCACTCCGGCCAGTGACCAATCGCACGACGCGGCCGCCGGTGGAAGTGATGTCCGTCAAGCTTGATGGCCAGACGATTATCGCCACCAAGGGGCATCCGTTTTGGGTTAACGGACAAGGCTGGATCATGGCGCGACACCTGGAACCCGGGATGCAGGTACACACCATGCAGGGCGGCCTGGAAGTAAAATCTGCAGAAAGATTGCCAGAACGGCAGATCTGCTATAACCTGCTGGTTGACGGATTTGGGACCTATTTTGTGTCCCCGTCGGCTGTCCTGGTGCATGACGGCACTGACCGGAACGTTCCGCCAGTACCGGTGCCTGGACTTGTACGGCGTAGCCTGACCAGCGCGATCGCGCAGCCGGGCAATGTAAATTAGCCACGTGCAGAGAGGAGGCAGCGGCGCGATTGAAGTGGGGTTCATGGCCCTTTCCCCCCGACTCCCGCCATGGGCGATCATCAGCCAGGTTATCGCCCGAGAACCACCTTCAACCGCCGCGCCTCCTTGTTTCTCCTGTCCCACACGTAGCGGCCAATCATCCTGGCCTCACTCCAATCCAAGCCACCCGTTTTCAACCGGCGGTAGGTGACTTTTGGCCTGGCATCGCATGCTACGATCCTCAGAATGCCGCCGAAATTTTTTCGGCGGTACATCACCCTCGTCCTGAGCCACGCAGGCGACGGACCACGCGACTACTTGACCCGTAGCCGAACACCCATCTTCCCGGATCTTGTGTTCAGAGCTACGCTGTGACGATAGCTTGGGTTGACGGCGCCCATCCGGGTCGTACGGCCGCAATATGAACGCCGGGTGGCGGGCTCATTCGCTCGCGCGTTTTGAAGTTGCGCCTGTGCATGATCGCCAAATGACGCTGTCCAACCTTAATCCACCGGGCCCGTTCGAGGATGTGCCACGCCGTGCTGGGTTCTCAAGGAACCGAAAGGAGCCAAGGCGCATTGCACCGCAAGACGTGCCCCGCCCATCCGCTTGACGCGAAGGTAAGATTTCATGCCTCCCACGACATCTCCGCCTACCTCTTTAACTGCATCGGGACTAGAGAAACTGGTCGGCGCGTCTCAGGCCGACCTCCCCAACAACTGTCCGCTCCAGGTGCAGCAGGCGATCGCCGTGGCGCGGCGGATGCAGCAACGTGCGGTCGAGCTGCAGACTCCCCAGGAACGGCGTCAGCAGGCCGAGCTGGATCGCATGATCCACAATCCGCACGACAAGATCACTTTAATGCAGCTGACAGACCAGGCGTTCCGCTCCAACAGACCACATCGAGCTGTCGATCAACTGGTGCATATCCTGGACGTCCAAGGGATTCCGCGATTTTTTACACCCATGGACCGGGCGCTGCTGATGGGATTTCAGTCTTTTGGCGGGTACCTCCCGGGTGTCGCGGTACCCTTGGTCAAAGAAAAGATGCATTCCGAGACGGCCAACGTCGTTTTACCGGCCGAGGAACAGCTCTTGACAGAACACTTGGACAACCGCCGCAAGAAGGGCGTGCGGATGAACGTCAATTTTCTGGGGGAGGCGCTGTTGGGCGAGGAAGAAGCGCAGAACCGGTTGCAGCGATACTTGCAAGCCTTGCAGTTTCCAGAAATCGAGGTGATCTCCGTCAAGATCTCGACCATCTTCTCTCAGATCTCTCCGTTAGCTCGCGAACACACCCTGTCCGTGCTTTGCGATCGGCTGGAGTTACTGTACCGAGCCGCCGCAAAATCTCGCTTCGTGCGCTTCGACGGGCAGGTCGTGCCCAAGTTCGTGTACCTGGACATGGAGGAATACCGCGACCTCTATTTGACCGCGGAAGCCTTCATGCAGACCCTCGCTCGGCCGGGCCTGGAGACCGTTTCGGCCGGAATCGTGCTGCAAGCGTATATTCCCGATTCGTACACGTATCAGACGCGCTTGTTGGAGTGGGCCAAGCAACGCCTGGCCGATGGCGGAGCACCGATTACGTTACGGATCGTCAAAGGGGCGAACATGGAAATGGAGCGTTTTGAGGCCGCGCAACACGGCTGGCCCCAGGCTCCTTATAAGAAGAAGATTGAAACGGATGCCAACTATCGCCGCATGGTGCGACGTGCCTTGCAACCGGAAAATGCCCGGGCTGTCCACGTGGGGGTCGGCTCCCATAACCTGTTCGAACTCGCCTATGGGCTGGTCCTGGCCATTCAGCAGAATGTGCTGCCGTGCGTGCAGTTCGAGATGCTGGAGGGCATGGCCAATCACCAGCGCCGCGCGGTTTTCGAACTTTGCGAAAATCTGCTGCTGTACGCTCCGGCCTGTCGCCGCGAGGATTTTATCAACGCCATCGGCTATCTGGTACGCCGTCTGGACGAGAATACGGGCGCCGATAATTTTCTCCGTCACGCTTTTCGACTGCGCGTGGATTCGCCTGACTGGCGAAACCTGGAGCAACAATTCGTGCAAGCATCCGAGCTGATGGATGTCGTTTCCGAAGTGCCCCGTCGGCAACAGGATCGCCGACAGCCCGCGCCCGCCTCGCCTCCGCAGGCTGATTCCTGGCGGGATTTTCAGGGTGAGCCCGACACGGACTTCTCGCTGGTTCATAACGTGGAATGGGCCGAACAGATCGTGGCCGCCTGGGAGGGGCGACACGGCAGTTCCGCCCGCGACATCCCCTTACTGGTGGCCGGTCGTGAAATCACCGAACGTCGCCAGCGGGTCGAGTCGCTCGATCCGTCTCACACGGGACGGGTGGTCGCACGGTACGTGCAGGCGAACGAGCAGGATGTCCAACAAGCCATTCAGGCGGCTCGGCAGGACCCGGCAGCATGGCGAACCACGTCCCCCGACGAACGTCGCGCGGTGCTGGCCCGTGTTGCCCAGGAAATCCGGCTGGCGCGGGCGGATCTCATCGGCGCCGCCATGGCCGAAGGGGGCAAGATCATTGCCGAGTCAGACCCGGAGATCAGCGAGGCCGTTGATTTCGTGGAATTTTACAGCCGCAGCGCCCAATACTTTGCGCAGCTGCCCGGACTGGAAGCGTCGCCACGAGGTGTGGTCGTGGTCGTTTCACCGTGGAACTTTCCCATCGCCATCCCCTGCGGCGGCGTGGCTGCCGCACTTTCGGCCGGAAACACGGTGATCCTGAAACCCGCCTCCGACACCGTCATGGTGGCCCACGAATTGTGCCAGTGTTTCTGGCGCGCAGGGGTTTCACATACGACGCTGCAGTTGCTGCCGTGTGCCGGCAGCCGCGAAGGGCAACAATTGGTGGCGCATCCCGACGTCGACACCGTCATTCTCACGGGCGGCACGGAAACGGCTCTGCGCATGCTGGCCGCCAAACCGACCATGCACTTGTTGGCAGAAACTGGTGGCAAGAATGCCACGATTGTCACCGGCATGGCGGACCGCGACCAGGCGATCAAGAACGTCGTTCACTCCGCCTTCAGCCATAGTGGGCAGAAGTGTAGTGCCACGTCGCTGTTGATTTTGGAAGGGGAAGTCTACGACGATCCGAACTTCAAACGCGGTCTGTGCGATGCCATCGAGAGCCTGGCCGTGGGCTCGGCCTGGGATCTGAAAACAAAGATCGGGCCGCTGATTCGCAAGCCCACCGGCGTGCTGGAAACGGCTCTCAAGGAACTCGAACACTACGAATCGTGGGCCTTGATGCCCAAACGAGATCGATCGAACCCAGCCCTGTATTCACCCGCGGTGAAATGGGGGGTGCAGCCTGGCAGCTTCACCCACTTGACTGAGTTCTTCGGTCCCGTGTTGGGCGTGATGCGGGCCGCGAACCTGCACGAAGCAATTCAATTCGTGAATCAAACCGGTTACGGACTGACGTCCGGCATCGAGACACTGGACGATCGTGAACGCGAAATCTGGCGCGAGGCGGTACGCGCGGGAAATCTGTACATCAATCGCGGCACCACCGGCGCGATCGTGCTGCGACAGCCATTCGGTGGCATGGGGAAGTCGGCATTCGGACCGGGGATTAAGGCGGGCGGGCCCAACTATGTGGCGCAACTCATGCATTTTCGTGACAAGCCCCTCGCGGCGCCGAAATCCAGTACCGCGGATCCGGACGTCGCGCAGCTATGCACCCGTCTGCTGGCCGTACCGGGGGATACTCCCTGCCCGACCGCAGAAGCCACTCGGATTCAAGATGCGGCGCACAGCTACCATCATTATTACCGTGAAGAGTTTGCCGTCGAACACGACCACTTCCAGCTGATCGGACAAGATAATATCCGCAAGTATTTGCCTGTGCGTGAGCTGAGAATTCGCGTGCATCCCGACGATACACCGTTTGACGTGATGGCGCGCGTCTGTGCAGCAAAAATTGCGGGCTGTCGCATAACGCTCAGTACGCTGCCGCGTGTCGAGAGCAAGATTGTGGATTGGTTGGATGAATCCACTCAGAGTTGGGCCGCCGCCATCGAATTTGTGGAGGAAAGCGACGAGCAACTCGCGCGTGCGATCCGCGACGGCCACACGTTGCGCGTTCGCTATGCGGATGCCGCGCGGGTCCCCGTACAGATTCGTGAGGCGGCCGCCACAATCGGCTTGTACGTCGCGGATGCGCCGGTCCTGGCACACGGTCGGATCGAATTGCTGTGGTATTTCGAGGAACAGAGCATCAGCGACAACTACCATCGCTACGGCAACCTGGGCCGTCGGGCTGACGAACAACGTGCGGAAGTTCTGTGAAGTGAGTCATGACCATCTTACTATGATTTTTGCTGTCTTGCGTCTTTTTGTCTCCCTCAGGCTCGACCCCGGCTCAACCAGCCTTCGTCACCCAAGGCCCAGGATACGCGACCAGAAAATCGTGGACAAAAATACGCCCATCGCCACCCTCGCACGCCAGGCAATCATGCACGGCGGTCGCTTCGCAATTTTTTCTGTCCTGCAGCTTTTTATCTCTCTCGTATCCACGAAGACAGGACGCTAGCGCATTCCGGCTGGTGCGATCGGACGTCGCAGACGTCGGCGTGTTACCGCGCTGCGGTAGGCGAACATCAGATGCAGGTTGGGCGGAGCAAACAGGAGACGTGTCACCACACCCCAAAATCCGGATTTGTGGGCATACTCGATGTGCTCGTGAATCCCTGTCCGCCCATTGGCCAGCGGAGTGAACCGATGCGTATGCTCCCATTTGGCAGCAGGTCCTTGGGCTTGTACGTCCGTGAAGCCACGCTCAGTCACGTCGCGATGAACTGCCGTCCAGCGCAGCGGTAGCGGACCGACCCACAAGGTAAAGCGTGACACGGAACCTTCCGCCAGCGGCTGGATCTCGTGCAACTGCACGATCGTGGGGGGCGGTGTCAGGATCTTCAGCGCGCTGGTATCGTGATGAAACGCACGAACCGCCTCCAGCGAAGCGTCCACTTCGAATCGGTAATCAAACACGGGCATGCGATGCTCCAATGAGAATCCAATTACAATGTCGATTGGCAATGTAGACCAGTTGTCGCAACTGTTCTACTCTACCGTGGACCGCGGAAAGACGTGCCAGGAAAGTGTTACAGATGGAACGTGGGTTGCCGCTGCTCAAACAAGGGGGGCTAGTGCATCCCCCGGGAGGGCTGGGGGCATCCCAGGGAGGGCTGGGGGCATCCCCCGGGGGGTTCTGGGGGCATCCCCCGGGGGGTCTGGGGCATCCCCCGGGGGGTTCTGGGGGCCTCCCCCGGGAGGGCTGGGGGCATCCCCCGGGGGGTCTGGGGGGATACCCCCCACAGAACTGCGAGTTAACGTCCCCGCTCCCGACTCCACTCCCCAATCTCGCAGGAATCCTTCAACATGCAAACGATTCTGGACAAGCTACGGATTAAGCCCGTCAACTTGGGCGCATGCACGGGAGCCGGAGCCTGGCAGGCGAACGGCGCTGAGCTGAGTTCGTATTCGCCGACGACGAATGAGCCGATTGCCCGCGTGCAGATGGCGTCGTCTGGTGATTACGATGTCGTGGCCTCGCGTTGCCAACTGGCGTTTCAGTCTTGGCGCAGGGTGCCGGCACCTGCTCGCGGACAGTTGGTCCGCGATCTGGGTAATGTATTGCGCGAGTACGGCGAACCGCTGGGTGAACTCGTTTCGCTGGAGATGGGCAAGATCCGAGCGGAGGGAATAGGTGAAGTCCAGGAGATGATCGACATTTGTGATTTCGCGGTCGGCCTGTCGCGCCAATTGTATGGCCAGACGATGCCATCCGAGCGGCCTGGACATCGCATGTTTGAACAGTGGCACCCGTTGGGGCCGATTGGCATCATCACCGCATTTAATTTTCCTGTGGCCGTCTGGTCGTGGAACGCGGCACTCGCGGCCGTGTGCGGCGACACCATGATCTGGAAGCCCTCGCCGCTTGCTCCGCTGACCGCCGTGGCCGTGCAACACCTCTGCAATGACGTCATGGCGGATCATGGGGTCGAGGGACTGTTCGCGCTGGCCGTGGGGAGTAACGAAACGGTAGCGCGGGCCATGGTCGAAGATGCACGTTTGCCGCTGATTAGTTTTACCGGGAGTTGCCCGGTGGGCCGGCACGTGGCAGAGCTCGTTGCTCGTCGCCTGGGCAAGGTGCTTTTGGAACTGGGAGGCAACAACGCGATTATTATCGAACCGGATGCCAACCTGGAACTGGTCGTCCCTGCGGTGGTATTTGGAGCCGTTGGCACGGCCGGCCAGCGATGCACGACGACGCGGCGGCTGCTGGTCCACAATTCGCTCGTGGACGAGGTCACGACGCGTTTAGTCCGGGCCTACCAGCGGGTCACGATCGGCGATCCGCTGGATGGGTCCACGCGGATGGGCCCGCTGGTCACACCGGCGGCCGTGGACGTAATGCTGCGTGCGATCGATGCCGCGGTCGACGAAGGAGGACGCGTGATATGTGGGGGGAAACGCCTGGACCGCCCGGGAAATTTTGTGCAGCCAACCATCATCCGCATGCCGTCACAAACCGAACAAGTTCGGCGGGAGACGTTCGCGCCCATTTTATACGTCATGGGCTACGACACGCTGGCCCAGGCAATTGCCTGGCAAAACGAAGTACCGCAGGGACTATCGAGTGCCATTTTCACCACCAACTTACTGACCGCCGAAACATTCTTGTCGGCGGGCGGATCTGACTGCGGGCTGGCAAATGTAAACATCGGCACGAGCGGCGCGGAGATCGGTGGTGCCTTCGGTGGCGAAAAAGACACGGGGGGTGGCCGGGAGTCGGGCTCTGACGCCTGGAAGACTTACATGCGCCGACAGACCAACACGATCAACTGGTCCAAGGATTTGCCCTTGGCGCAGGGCATCCAGTTCGACTGACACGGCTCGGCGACCCGGCACCGTAAGGCCAATGCCGTCGATTTTGGTCTCTTATCAGCCGCCACGCGTTAGCGTCCGGTTCGTGAATGCCGAAGAACCGGGTGCTAACGCACGCCGGCTGATAGGGTGTGGACCGGTCCCGTCGCAAAAGTAGATGGCATTGACCGTACCGTGCCGGCATGTGCCTGACGTCCCGATACAGCCCCCTTGCTGGTGACGTGTGGTCGGGCTAAGGTTTGCTTGTGGATGGAAGATACTGAGGCGGATCCATGCACGACCCGCCTTTGTCTCCACTTAAAACCCTTGGAGGAACAACTAATGCGAGTTTCGTTTTGGCAAGCTACGGGAATCCTGGTGGCCCTTGCGTGCGGCACCGCCGCGCCCATCACGGTGAACGCTCAGGACAAGCGGCCCAATATCGTCATCATCTGGGGGGATGATATCGGGCAGTCCAACATCAGCGCCTATACGCGAGGCTTGATGGGTTATCAGACTCCCAACATTGATCGAGTGGCTCGCGAAGGCTTGATGTTTACCGATTATTATGCCGAACAAAGCTGCACTGCGGGACGTGCCTCGTTTATCACCGGACAGCACGGCATGCGGACAGGTATGACGAAGGTCGGGCTGCCAGGGGCCAAGCTCGGACTGCAAAAAGAAGATCCCACCATTGCCGGACTACTCAAACCGCTGGGATATGCCACGGGACAATTTGGCAAGAACCACCTGGGGGATCGCAACGAATTTCTACCGACTGTGCACGGTTTCGACGAGTTTTACGGCAACCTCTACCACCTGAACGCCGAAGAGGAACCGGAACACCCTGACTACCCTCAGGATCCCGCTTTTCGCGCCAAGTATGGTCCTCGCGGTGTGATGGACTGCCTGGCCACCAATGTCGATGACGCCACCGTGGACCCACGATTCGGTCGTGTCGGCAAGCAGAAGATCAAGGATACCGGCCCTTTGACCCGGAAGCGCATGGAAACGATCGACGATGACGTGGCTGGTCGAGCGGCGGACTTTATTCAACGCAAATCCAAGGCAAAACAACCCTTCTTTGTCTGGGTCAACTTTACGCACATGCACTTTCGCACGCACGTCAAACCGGAGAGCCGTGGCCAGTCCGGTCGATGGATGAGTGAATATGTGGACGCCATGATCGACCACGACAAGAACGTGGGAACCGTGCTCAAGGCGATTGATGACGCAGGGATCGCGGAAAACACGTTTGTCATGTATAGCACCGACAACGGTCCCCATATGAACACGTGGCCGGACGGAGCCATGACGCCGTTCCGCAATGAGAAAAACTCGAACTGGGAAGGCGCGTACCGCGTGCCGTGCATGGTTCGCTGGCCCGGCAAGATCAAACCGGGCACGATTTCCAACCAGATCATTTCGCACCTCGATTGGCTGCCCACGCTGCTGGCGATAGCGGGAGACCCCGGCATCACCGATAAACTGCTCAAAGGTTACCGGGTCGGTGACAGGATGTACAAAGTCCACTTGGACGGCTTCAACCAACTGGCTCACCTGTCCGATCCGGTGAACAATAAAAGCCCGCGCGAATCGTTCCTCTACTGCAACGACGACCAGCAGTTGACAGGCCTGCGGTACGACAACTGGAAGCTGGTGTTTCTGGAGCAGCGTGTGCCGGGGACTCTGCAGGTTTGGGCGGAACCATTTGTCTCACTGCGGCTGCCGAAGATGTTCAATCTCCGGCTTGATCCTTACGAGCGGGCGGACATCACGTCCAACACGTACTACGACTGGTTGCTGGACCATGCGTTCCTGCTGGTCCCCGCTCAAGATTACGTCGGGAAATTTCTGATGACATTCAAGGAATTCCCGCCTCGCCAGAAAGCCGCTAGTTTCAACCTGGATGACGTGATGCAGAAGCTTCAGGAATCGAGCGGCAGCAAGTGATGTCATTCCGGTGACCCGGCACCAGGCGTTAACCCGGCCCACCCGGCACCTTACAGTGCCGGTTCGCCGGCCCGCGGAGTGTCCCCTGCCCTACCGTGCGCGGATGGCGATGGTGAGTCCAGCGTGTTGGCAGTCGTGCAGCAGGTCCTGCAACGCTTGGCCCACCAGATAATGCTCGTCCGCGGTCCGCGGTGGGCAGTCGAGCATACAGGCGTCCACGACCTCCCGGGCGTCTGCGATCCGCTCCGCTGCCAACAGAGCCCTCGCCGCCGCCACGCGGCAGACGGCCACAACGGCCGAGTCGGTGGGATAAACTGCTTCGGCCAGCACGCGCTGCTCACCGCCCAATTCCACAGCCTCGTCGAACCGTCCACAACGGATCAGGACGTCGACTAACTTGTAGGTCTCGAACAGCGTCGACGTGTCGTCGGGACCGCGCTGCGCCGACAAAGCAGCCACGCAATCGCGAAGCAGGGGCTCCGCTTCGTCAAAGCGACTGAGTGCCACAAGTGAAATGCCCAGCGAGTCTTTCACGACGATGGTCAAAAAACTGTCTGAGACGGGCGAAGCCTCGGCCCGTTGCAACGCGTCGCGGTAGACATCCACGCCCTCCTGGACGCGGCCCGCCTCTTTCAGTGTAAATGCGAAGTTGTTCAGGCCGCGGATTACGTCCACGTGGTTCGGACCCAGCACCGCGTCGGCGATCGGCAGGTTCTGCTCGTAAATGGCCTGGGCCTCTTCGTACCGCCGCAGCCCCGTCAACGCCATGGCTCGGGCGAGTCGGGCCTTCAGCGTCGTGGGGTGGCGATCGCCATGCAATCCCGACAGCGATTCCGCAACCTGGCCCAGCTCCAATTCAGCCTCAGCCCGCCGTCCCCGCGTATTCAGCAGGACGGCCAGGTTCTGGCGAGCCGTGATCGCCTGTGTGCCCAGGACTCCTGCATGTTTCGCGGCACGATCCAACATGTCGCGCGTCAGACGTTCCGCTTCATCCAATTGCCCCAATTTGAACGCCAGGCCAGCGCGGTTGGAAAGCAGATCGATCAGCTCCTCCGGTCGGTCCGCGTGGTGCTGTTGGCAGTTCTGGATGGCACGATCGAGGAGCTGGCGAGCTTCCTCGTGCACGGCGCTCGCTCCGCTTCCATCCTGCTGCAACAGAATGTGGCCCAGATTGTTCATGGCCCTGATGGTGTCGATGTGCGTTTCGCCAAGCGTCCTGGAGCGAATCCGCAAGGCTTCCCGCGCGTAGGATTCTGCTTTGGAGAATTCGCCCAGCCTGCTCAGCGTGATCGCCACCTCGGCATGGACGTCTGCCCGGATTTCCGGTTGATCGGGAAACGCCTGGGCCACAGCATCTTCCGCGGCGAGCAGCGCGTCGACTACCTTCACGTCACGACCAATCTCTCCAGGTGCGGGTGTGGCCAGCACCCCCAGAAAAAACTGGCGAATGGCCTCGGCTTTGTCGGCCGCGCGACGGGCCTCGTCGCGTTGCCCCCGAGCCACGATCAGACCGTAGCTGGTGCCGATCACGGCGGCAATCAGCAGGCCGATGGCCACCGCCGTGCCGATGACGAGTGCCCGGTTGCGCCGCACGAACTTGCGCAGTTGATATAGCGTACTGGGCGGACGCGCCTTGATGGGCTGATCGCTCAAGTACCGGCGGATGTCCTCCGCAAAATCCGCCGCCGATGAATAGCGTAGCGCCGGGTCTTTTTCCATCGCCTTACCAATCATGGTCTCCACGTCACCCCGATAGCCACGGTCCCAGTTGCTGATTCGCGTTACCGGAGCGGTATGCACAATCCGCGCGACTTCGTAAACCGGTTTGCCGTCGAGATCGTGCGGCAAGTGACCCGTCAGCAATTCATACGCGATGACGCCCAGCGCGTAGACGTCCGAACGATAGTCGACTTGTGCGGAGTCGCTACTCAACTGCTCAGGGCTCATGTACGGCAGCGTGCCCAGCAGTTGGCCATCGCGCGTGTGGCGTGTCGTGGCCTCGAGATCGGCGTCGGTCACGCGCGCCACGCCAAAATCTAGAATCCTCGGCTGATTCGTATCTTCCTCGACCAGAATGTTACCCGGCTTAAGGTCGCGGTGCACAATGCCATGCTGATGAGCGTGCTGCACGGCGTCGCAGATTCTGGTGAGCAGATCCAGTCGGGCTGTCGCACTGAGTCGGTGCTGATGGACATGGGACAACAGCGAGCAACCCGTGATAAGCTCCATCGCGAAATAGGGCTGAGCCCCCATGCCCGTATCAGCCGTGCCGGCTTCGTATATTTGGGCAATACCAGGATGGTGCAGTCGACCCAGCAGCGAGGCTTCCAGCTCGAACCGCCGAATCGTGGCGGGGGACGCGAACCCGTGCTGGATCACCTTCAAGGCGACGACGCGATCGGGGTGCCGCTGGCGGGCGCGGTAGACGGTCCCCATGCCCCCCTGCCCCAACACTCCCAAGATTTCGTACTGACCAATTCGCCGAGGAGATTGCGGGTCGGGATGGTCGGCGGGTTCCAGAATACCGGAACCGCTCAGCCGCACGAGTGGCCGATCCACGATCGCCTGCTGACCATCGTAGGGGAGCAATTCTATAACTTCCCGCAGCAAGTCGGGGTCATCGCCGCATTGCTGGCGCAGAAAAGTTTCCCGCTCAGCAGCCGGTAAGTCACAGGCTTGCAGGAATAGCGCCGAGAGGCGGTCATGGCGGGCCGAATGAGGTGCGCTGCTCATGTTTCGCTCGCCGTTCCCAGTTCACGCGCCAGCCAGGCACGAGCCACGCGCCAATCCCCCTTGACGGTTCGCGGCGACACGCCCAGGACCTCAGCCGTTTCGTTGACTTCCAGCCCAGCGAAGAATCGCAACTCCACCACCTTGGCCTGCCGTGCGCTCAACTGCGCCAATCGTTGCAAGGCATCCTCCAGCTCGATCAAGTCGAGTTCTCCGTGGCCGCTTACCTCCGCATCGGCCCAACTGAGTGTCATCCGTTGCCCTCCCCCCCGCTTGGCAGCGCGACGCACCCGAGCGTGGTCGATCAGAATACGGCGAGTCATCTGCGCCGCAATCGCCAGAAAATGCGCTCGGTCCGTCCATTGAGCCCGCGACTGGTCGACCAGTTTCAAGTACGCCTCATGCGCCAGGGCCGTCGGCTGCAGCGTGTGGTTGACTCGCTCGCGGGCAAGTTGTGCAGCCGCAATCCGACGCAGCTCGTCGTATACCAGCGGCATTAGTTGTGCGACGCGTGACGCGTCGCCGCTGCTGAGCCGGTTGAGGTGGGTCGTGATATCCGCTTGGGTGGAAGACATCGACGCCGGCTTTCAGAACGGGAAGGAAGCTGTACTGCTGCCGCTCCGACAGAATTCGACAAGACACGCCAAAAACGCATTTTATCACAATCTATCGAGAAATCGTTGCCCCTGGCGGGCCATTTCTTCGCGGTATTTCACAGCGGATCAGGAACACATTGCGGGGCCCGGAAGCAGAAGTGCCGGGGAATATGGCGAAAAGCGTGAGGATGCTGCCATCGATGATTTTCCCGCAGACGGCAGGTCCTCGGAGCCTCCGACAATACCCACTCGTCATGCAGAACAGGAAACCAAGTCATGTTGCACGGATTAGAGTCCAAAGCGCCGTTCGTCCACGCCAACTATCCTGAATTCCGTTCGGCACATGGCCGACGACTTGGACCTGCCAACTGCCGACGGTTCGCCGAGGTGCTGCCCGTCGTCTATGTCTGGTTTGCTGTGGCAATCACGATCGGTGTCGCTTCATTCGCAGCCGGTCAAGTCTGGGATGGAGGCGCCGGCACGACCGACTGGCACGATGCCAACAATTGGAGTCCTGATGGTGTACCGACGTCAACCAGCTCGCCCGTTCTGGATGCCAGCCTGACGGCACCGATTACGGTTGGCCTGTCAGCCAATGTGATCGATGTCAATGGACTGACCATCGCCGATGGCTTTCGTTTGGACACCCACGGATTCGCCCTGTTTGTGAACGACACGATGCTTACAGCAATGACCGAAGTCACAGGCGCCGGCAGCGAATTGATCGTGGACTCCAATGCCGCGTTTGACACGGATCTTTTTCTGGTGCGCGCCAACGGTCGGCTCAACATGAAGGGGGGCTCCGCCCAAATGGATGATTTCGCGGAAATTCGAGCTAACGGCTTGATCAGTGGCTACGGCGACGTGCTGCTGGGCGGCAACAGTTCCTCCGGTATCTTGTTGGATAATAAGGGCAGTATTTCCGTTTCTGGTGCGCTGGGACCGTTTGGGGGAACACTGACTATTTCCAAGTGGAGCGCCACGCCTCCCGGCACGACGCTCAGCCTCAGCGGTTCGACCGGAACCGGGACACTGACCGTCAATGACAACGCTGCGCCGCTGCAGGAACAAGGCCCGTTGCGATTGGTGATCGACGGCGAAACCGAGGACTTTGCCGGCGTGCTCGATATCGGGCGAGCCGACACCGCGGAGTTCGTGCACGACCTGCAACTGGCAGGTGGGCGGATTGACTTCAATGGCAGTACGGGAACGGCGACCCTGACGGGAACGGGAACGATCGGCAGCAACGGCCAGATCGCCGTCAATTCGGGGACGGCCCGAATCGAAAATGTCATCGGGGTCGGGACAGGTTCGACGACCGACGTGGCGGCCGGGGCAACGCTGCTGCTCGCCAATACGTTCACCGCTGGCGGAGCGGCGGCTATCGACGTGGGAGCCGACGCCACAATTCAATTCGACGGTACGGGCAATGTGTTCACCGGAGCGCCCGTGCAAAGCTTCACACTGGGGGACCATGCGCAGCTGATCGTACACGGTGACCTGACCCTGGACGCCGGGACCACGTTTACCTTCGATTGGGATGGAACAAATGACACGGCGAAGACAGAGGTTCGTGGCCCGGCGGCTCGATTGTCCATTATTGCGGACTCGCTGCTTGATGACCATGACGGCGACCTGACGATCGCTGACGGTGGCCGAGTCGAGGTCAGCATGAACGGAACGGCATGGAGGCAAAATGGGAATCTGACAATGTCCAGTAGCGCTGGTGGCACCAATACACGACTGGAGACGCTCAATGCCGGCAGGGCCGTGTACAAAGGCGATATCACCGCCACCGGTGATGGCACATCGGTCATCGACGGGGAAGACAATGACTTTGACTCGACCGTCACGGTGCTGGTTGAGCCGGCCGCCACGCTCCGCATTCGGAATGCTGAAATCGAGGGGGGAGGAACCTGGGGAGATGGTAACGGAAGCTTGCAAAATTCAAACAGTCTGCTCGTCAACACGATGGGGGCCGTACCGGTCGACACGACGATGAACTTTCAGACCGTCGATCTGGATGGTCCGGGCGGCGAAGCCATCGTGACACTCCACACCCCCTTGCTGTTGAACGTCGCCAACATCAATGACGAGGCCGGCAACGTCTTCGGACAATACAATGGGCTCGCCACGACCACGACCATGACCTTTCGTCCCGAAGGACGATTGGATGTTTCCGCCGCCGATCTGGCAGACTCGAACTGGACGATCGGCGAAAACGCCACGGTTATTCTAAACGCGTCGCCAGGTGGCTCGACTCAGGTTTCGGGAGCCAACGTGCTAGTGCAAGGGACAGTTCAAGTCTTGAGCGGTGCCAGCCGTTGGGATGCGCGAACCAAGATTGGCGATACGGGCGAGGTCACGATTGCAGCCGGCGCCAGTTGGGCGCTACGAGGTGGAAGTCTCGCCACCCCAAACTTGATGGAAGGCGGAAGCATTACCGGCAACGGTCAACTCCGTAGCGGAGATAATACCGGGCTGCGCGGCTACGGAACGATCAGTGCCGAAGTCGCCTTTAATGGTTTCGATCGCGAACTGCTCGCAGCAGACGGTACGCTGAATGTCAACGGCGCCGTGACCGAGGTCGGGCGTATCGGCACCGCCAATGCCGCCGGTACACTGAAATTTGGCCAAGGTTTCAACACCCAGGTCGCCAACGATGCACTGGCGCTCAATGACGGCATCGTGACCGGAGCGGCCATCAACAACGGAGGAACCACTCGTGGTTTTGGCTCGATTACGTCCAGCCAATTTGTGCAGGCTACTGCCGCCGGCGTCACTTCCGCTACCTCCGGAGCGCTGACGATCGACGTCGTGCAGCCCACGGTCCAAATATCGCAGGGAACATTGAACGCCGTGGACGGTGACTTAATCTTCATGCAACCGTTGGCAAGTACGTTTGACGGAACTGTCAACGTGGGGGCGGCTCGGCGCATCGAATTTCAGGGAGGCTGGAATCTGTCCAATGGCGGACAACTCAACTTGGCCGGGGGTAGCGGCGTTAACGAGGCGGCCGTAGTCGGCGACACGCTGATCAACGGCGGGGCAACCGTCAATGTGACCGACAACGGCGTGTTTCGAGATCAGGTCAGTTTTGACGCCATGTCCCAGGTCAGCCTGCCGGCTACCACCGACGTGCTCCTGCTGGAAGGCAACGCACTGATCCCTTTTAACGGTGCACAGACGGCAGCTTTTTCCGGCAACGGTGCGCTCTCGAACCAGGCCGGATCGCAGCTCGTGATCGAGAAAAATGTCAATTCGATTGGAGTGGATGTACGGAATCGGGGCACGCTGGAACTCGAACAAAGTGCGCCTGGCAACGTGGCGCTGAATGGAAATTTCGTCCAGTTTTTCTCGGGGATCACGAATCTGGATATCTTCGGGCTTTCGGCGGGCAACCAACACGACCGCCTCGCCGTCGCGGGGGCTGCGACTCTGGACGGCACGTTCGCGGTTACACTCGGCGGCGGATATGCGCCGATTTTAGGTGACTCGTACGACCTGATTGACTTTTCGTCCGCTTCCGGGACTCCCGCGTTCCTGTTGCCGGCGCTAGGCGTTGGGTTGACCTGGGACACTAGCCAGTTCGTCTCCGCAGGGATCCTGGCCGTAACCGCGCAGGCCCTCCAATGCGACTTTGACGGCAGTGCCACATGTGATCTTGTCGACCTCAACGCCCTGCTGATGGAGGGTCCCGTCGCCGCGGGAGTCACGGTCACCGTGGGGGTCAACGATCAATTCGACCTGAACGATGACGACACGATTGACAACACCGACGTGGACCTTTGGCTGGCGGACGCGGGCTCGGCCAACGGGTTTGCGTCGCCCTACAAACGCGGTGACGGAAATCTCGACGGACTGGTCGACGGCCAGGACTTCATCCTCTGGAATCTGGACAAATTCACGGGCAGCCTGCGTTGGGATCACGGCGACTTCAACGGCGACGGAATCGTCGACGGCCAGGACTTCATCACCTGGAACGTAAACAAGTTTACCTCGTCGGATGGTCTGTCGACTGCCGTTCCCGAGCCTAGTAGATACCTGCTGTTGGTCGCGGATTTGTGCTGGGTGTGCCTGGTGCGCCTTCGCGTGGCGCGTGCCAAGACCTGCAAGGATTCATGGCCGGCGGTTTGAGGGGACGGGGGGTTTGGGGGGGCTCCCCCAAATGCACCGCCCGAAACGCATCCACCCGGACCGTCGCTCTCGCAACGCAAGTCAAGTGAATGACGGGGCCGAAGTTCATGGGGGGTGCCCCCCCAGACCCCCCGGGTTATTTCCAGACCCCCCGGGTTATTTCCAGACCCCCCGGGTTATTTCCAGACCCCCCCGGGTTATTTCCAGACCCCCCGGGTTATTTCCTGCCACCGACTCGGGAGTAAAATCAGTGGGCTCCGGAATCCCCACGTCACCAACGCGGGCGGATGCGGTCCATGGCAAATCCCAGCAATGCCAGCAACCACATCAAGGCCGACGCGGGCTCAGGCACAAACTGCACGATGCTGGCCGCCGAAGTTTCGATGACCGTCACCGACGCATCAGCGAATCCCACACTGAAGAAGGAATCGGGGGCGCCGATCGGACTGGAAAAGTCTTGCACGATGAACTGCCACTGTTCGCCTGGCTGAAACAGGTTGTCCGCCACGATACTCTCGAAGATGAGCGGACGGTTCACGCCAATGCTGTCGATGCGAAAGGCCAATCCATCGAGATTGGATACACCGGCGTCCCCGACGCCGTCCACGTTGCTGAAGACAGTCGAAGGGTCCCCGACGTAGTACAGGTCACGCCACGTTCGATGGGTCAGGTTTGTCATCACGACCAGCGAGTTGATCAAATTGGGATTGTCGGTTGCCGCGCAGGCTGACGTCGAAACGAATGTAGAAACGTGTTCGATCTGTTGGCCAGCGGAAAAGACCGCCGGGTCTCCGAGTTCTTCCGTCGCGGAACGCGAACCGTGGTTGTCGCATGACGGCCTGTCAAAATAATTACCATCGACTTGATCGGCGGTCAGCTCCCCAGCGAACATGACGACTGCCAACACAAAGACATAGACGCGATTCATGGCAAAATCTCCTATCAAGAAATATTCACGATGATTGATGGAGCCCAACGGGCTACGGACTGCTATTTGCGGCTCTTGCGGCCAATGGCCCAGGCGCCTGCGGCACTCAATACGGTGAGGAAGCCGGACGTGGGTTCCGGAACGACACGCCCTTCCACGCGAAGCGCGTAACGGTCGTCCATTGGCCGCAAGTTCCACGGGTTACCCTCAGTCTGGCCGGCCGTGAGCCCCACGTCACCGATTGAGTTGAAGTTCCAACTGCCATCAAAACTCCCCTCACCGTCGGCGATGATCCAATAGGTCGTATTGGCGCTTAAGATCTGCGCACCATCCACCACCGTAATCACCTGCTTGCCGGTGGAATTGACGTTGATCGGCAGTGTCCGCAAGATGCCGCCGGGGGAACCGCCAGCATCAGCCGCGACCAGAATGTCCAGTGGACCTGTGCCCACATTGGGCGGATCGTTGACATGAATACCGAGGTAGATGTCGGTCAGCAGAAAGTCGGTCGCGCCGACAGTGAAGGAAGCCGCCTGGTTTACGTCTCCAATGGTACCGACTGCCGGGCCCTGGACGATGCGGCCGCCGTTACTGAACGTGTCGCCGGGCCCGAAGTTGTTAAAAATCGTGGCGGCCTGGGTGGATGAGCCAACTAGCATGGCCCAAAGTGCGCAAGCGCGCAAAGGTGTCCTGGGTTCCTGAACATGGGGTCTACTCCGTAAACGTAGCAAAGTGTCGGCAACGCGGGTGACCGCCCGTGGCGGTCATGCACTCCACCTGCCTCACTCAGTACGCGTGCTGGCGCCCGAAATTGCGCAGAAAAGTCGCCGGCGTTACGGCGCTGTGATTCTTGGACTTTCCTCTGACCGCAGGGGATGAAGGACCCACCGACCCGCCTCCGACTGATCGCGGCGAAAGGAAGTTGCGCTCGCGGCCAAGAACCCACAATATACAATCACGACGCGCGAGTTTTGAAGTTGCGCTAAGGCGGACCTCGACAATTGCCCGGCGGGGATCGAGCCAAAAAAAGTCAACGCGCATGGCAAGAGCCATCGTGTCAACATTGCGTCTGCGGCACCAGGGGACTAAAATCACTTCCCGTCTACTGGGGCAAACCATGTGGCCGGAATTACGCGGCCGCGCGAATGCAACTCTTCGGGCACAGCCCGAATCGCGTCGCCACAACAGCGATGAGGTCCCATGCAGCCATCCTTCACCGCATCGGTCGCCCCAGCCCGCACGCAGGAAACGAGCGTTCCAAGCTGGCGGCAGTTTGTCCCGTGGGCCGCGCTCGCGGCTGATCCGATCGTACGGCTGTGCTTGCTCGTCATCGGTGTGTTGAGCCTGCCCTTCATAATACCACGGTTTACGGACGAATTCAGGATCGCCTACTCATCATGCATCGTGGATCAGGTGCTGTTCCCGACGCTGTTGTTGGCGTTTGGCTATGGACTGAGGCAACGGAAGCAACTGGAGTACCGGAGTTTTGCGGTGTACATCATGTGCGCGTTAGCGATGTGGTGGGCCGTTCGACTGTCCTACGTGCTCTTGCCTGGAACACCAGAGACGTTAATCGGGGATGTCGCCGCCGACTGCATGTACCTGGGTTTCTTCATCTTCATGATCCTGGCAGTCGAGACCGGCCCTCATGTAAGAGGGGAGCGAACTATCGCGGATCGAACGCGGCACCTGAAAGCCACCAGCTTCCTGGTCCTTCTGTTCACGATCCTCGCGTATTTCGTGGTGGTGCCCAGCGCGCACAATTACCCGCTGTATCAAACCTGGCTTCCCTCGCTTTGGATGTTTTTCGCGCTGGATTTGTACCTCGCGGGCCGTTTCTTTCACGCCACGGCAGCCAGCGGGGACCACCCCTACCGCGGCGTCTACACAATCCTCGGCCTGACCTCGTTGTGCTGGGCCACTTTAGACCTGCTGGAGGGCCTGTCCGAATCGCCAGCCGGATCGCCGCTGGAACTGCTGTGGTGGATACCACTGCCGCTGCTAGTCATCGCGGCGCGAATCCCTCACTGTCAAAACGAGATATCGGAGTCACCGGTCGCCGAGTGTCAGCCCACGGTTCCCCGCACGGGAATCCTGCGGACCGTGGCGCCGCAGGTCGTGGTGGTCGTTCTCATCCCCGTGTTGCATTTGGCCCTGTATAGCGCGGGCCTGTTTGACCATCAGACGCGGGCCGCACACGACACCTTGGTCCTTGCATCACTGATCGTTTCCGGCGCGCTGATCCTGGCACAGCATTGCCTGCTTGAGCGTGACAACCGCAATCTCGCAGTCGAGTTGCGGAATATCAACGAGCAACTGGCGCAGTCCCGCAAGATGGAAGCCATTGGTCGCCTGGCTGGAGCTGTGGCTCACGACTTCAACAACCTGCTCACGGCGATCTTTGGGCACGCCGAAATGGTGCTCCAACAACTACCGCCCGAGAGTGACTTGCGCGAGGACGTCGAGGCGATCGAGGCGGCCGGCCACCGCGCCGAGAGCCTGACCCAACAGCTCTTGGCATTCAGTCGGCGTCAAGTGCCCATGTTTTCGAGATGTGCAGACGTCGCTCGTCGAACGACTCTTGCAAATTCCGGAGTTTGTCGTCTACGGCTACGACTAGACGCATGCTTCCCGTGCGCTGCGCAAGGTCTGCACCGCCTACTACGATCTATGGGGCAGAACGGAAAAAAAAACCCAATGCGGAGTCGGGTTCCAGACTGTGGATGCGGATCGTGCAGGTTAATTTCGCGGGCCGTACTTCAGTTTGGGGACGACGACGGTTGGGCCGATC
Organism: uncultured Planctomycetales bacterium; assembly: GCA_963695565.1. GTDB lineage: Bacteria > Planctomycetota > Planctomycetia > Pirellulales > Pirellulaceae > CAVOGW01. The sequence continues at coordinate 1,595 of CAVOGW010000012.1, read as the reverse complement.
TGGCGGAGCTGGGCGATTTTTTCTGCAACGGTATTCGACGAGTACGCGAAGAATCGTTGGGGATTCGGCCACCTTGAGCAGGGCCCTGCGGTCCACGGGCATGGTCGAAATGCGGGATAGGGATCTCCGTCGATTCGCCCGACTCACTGAGCAAGCCGCTGAGCTTTGCCGGCGGAGAACGGCTGCGGGCCCTGTCCGCCGACATAACGCCGAACAGTAGCAGCGTATTCGAAACGCCGCCCCGACACACACGGATATCGCTTGCATTGGCTGGAGATCTTCAACTACGGGGACCTTTGATAACCCGGGGGGTCTGGGGGGATCCCCCCGTGAACTGCGACCCGTCATCCATCGACCGGCGTCGTTTCATTCCCATCGCTTGCCGTCTAACGACGCCCGGCGTGGCTGAGACGTTTCTTGTTTCAGCCGCAAACCGGAGAGGCCACGATGGTGTCGGCCATGGTAACGCTGTCGACGCAGGGGAATAAGCGTGAGTCTCAGTTGGCGCGGCTGACTTGCCTGCAACTTAGAACCATCTTGAGCGATTGCCGGGCAGCTTGGCGATGCGCCGAGGTTGCGTAAGTCGTGCTGCCTTTCTGGGGCGTCGTTTTCGCGCACGGTTACCAGCGATCAGGACGGTCACCGACGCGGTGGTAAGCGATGGCGGCCAGCATCGCATCAATCAACGGCGCAGCCGGTCTGCTGGCCGGGTGGCTTCAATCTTGGGAGCAAAAGCAGTTAAGGTTTGCTTGGCCCCTTTGAAACTCAGCTGGCGAGTGCTCGGTATCGTGCTCATCGGCGGCAACGGCCATGACCGTGCGGAGCAAGTTGTACGCCAGCAAGTGAGTCCAAAGCTCTTTGTGAACCATGTCTGGCGTCTTGCAACGCAGGATGTCCATCTGCATGGTGACCTTAATCGATCGGATATCGACCTCCGCTTCCCAGCGACGTTCGAAATAAATCGCCGATCTGCTTTCCATCGATGGTGGGGTCGAGAATCGTCGTCGCAACTTTGAATTGCTTGACGCGGTTGTTCTTGTCGCGCACGGTCAACCGACACTTGCCGCATCATCAAAGTCTTCGGGTAGCGGCGGTATTGCTCCCCGTCATTCCGTGCGGCTTATTGGGCATTGCCAAATCAGGAATGTCGTCATCGGGCCTGCTTTGTATGATCCGACTTCCTACGCCCTTCGTACTGCGCGCGAGCCACGATGTCAACGTGGCGCTGGCACAATTCCCAGGTCATGAAGTAATCGTCGAACAGAGCATCCCCGAGAACGACATCGCCGGGTTGGAGGGTATCGTACATTTGTCGGAAGAGATTCGTTTCACCGGTTCCCTTGCCCTGGTACGGAGCGATCGCCAAATCGTGGCAAGCGCCGGTTGCCAGGGAGAGCAGCACCGTGATCCGGGCCAGCCGGAAAACCTAAACCAGGGGCTTGCGTGGGCGGCTGCGGATACCTCTGTTGATTTTCGGGCGTGTCTGGCATCGAGACGCTCGAACCGTCGACGATGAACACCGAGCGACCATGCCAGTTCCATGGATCGGGAATGCTCCGCTGCAACTCTTCCGCGGTTCGCCTGGCCAAAGTGCG
>CAVOGW010000011.1:0-168654 GCA_963695565.1 uncultured Planctomycetales bacterium | reverse complement strand
GACTTAAAATCCCGTGAGGGGTAACCCTCGTGCGGGTTCGATCCCCGCCTCGGCCACTGCCATAAGTGCTGCTGCAGACTGCACTTGTGGCTTTATACAAACCGAAGAAGGGCCGGTCCAGCGAGCACGTGCACATGGCGAAAATGCGTTCTAGACAATGACGTCTCGCGGCGCAAACGACATCTTCTCAAAATCCCGCTTGTAGGCAGATTCTCCGATTTTCTCCACGCGCCCCTTCGCCAACTTGAACCGATATCGGCTGGTGATCGGATCGGGTACTCGATGGACCAGGCTGTTGACCGGTGACCCGGGTATCAACGCGTTGGCCCACAGCACGCCCGGGCGGATGGCGTCCGAGACGACGACGATAGCCTCCATTTCACCACGGCCAATGCGAATGTGACCTTGTTTCTCCAACTGGTCATACGCCTGATCTTGCGCATGCACGGCGATGAAGCCTCCGATTTGGATCAAGACCTCGTCGTTGACGATGCGGACGCGGTCTCCCGATTCGACACCCATCGCCTTCGCATCGACGGGGTTCATTTCGATCCACTGTTCCGGCCAGCGCGACATGATGTACGGTCGCCGCTGGTCGTCAAACATGGACTGCCAGATTTCGTTCACTCGACCACACGTCACCCAAAACTCACCGGCCTTGGGTCGGATGCGGCGATAAAAGTCCTCGAATAGGCTCCAAGGGGTTTTGTGCAAGAGTGCCTTGCCCGTATGGCTGTTGAACGCGGATAGCCATTTGGCGTGGAAAGTAACTCCCACGGGTTCACCATAGTCATGCTGGTTGTCGTGTAAGCGCTTCGTGCCCACGATGGCCCCGGGAACATTTGGATCCTGGTAAAACCCCGCATATTGTTTGTAGGCATCATTTTCTGTAACGACGTCGCGATAGCGAATCGGCGTCTGGATGCCGGTCGTGCCCAGCCGGCGCAGCAGTTCGTGTCCCGGCACTCCCATGAGTTGCGCATAGTGGACCAGCGGATGATAATTCAGCATGCCTGTGCGGCCAGACCGAGCGGCCTGTTCGAACACGTCGTTTGAACTCGACCAATCGAAATCTTTGAAGCCCATTTTCTGGGCAAACTGCTGGATGATCCACCAATCCGGTTTGGCCTGCCCCGGCGGATCGCAAAACCGGGCGTACAGACGGAGTCGGCGTTCTCCATTGCAGCGCGTAAAGTCTTCTTCTCCCCAACCCGCCGCGGGCAACACGAAATCGGCAAGTTCACTGCCGATGGGAGATCGCAAGTAAACGTCTTGATGGACAATGCACATGCCTTGTTCGTCCACGCGACGCTTCAGTACATCGAGAATGTGTTGCCGTTCCAATCGCTGGATCTGGTGCGGATTGTCACGCGTCTGCTGGCGAAAACGGCTGGCCAATTCCTGGCTGGCCGCCATGGCCTGGGTCCATGTCGTGCCAATCACCCAAGCGAATTTGAGCTTGCCGGATTCCACCCATCGATCGAGATCAATTTCCTTCCTGCGGCGCCCGGGTCCTTTTTCCGGTGAGTAGGCAATGGGATATTTTGCCGCGCCGTACCAGCCACGCTGATGACCGCCCATCCGCGACAGGACCTGACCATCTCGATTGCCGGCACCGCAAATCAGCGCCAACGACGAATAGGAAGCCGTGTTCAGATAGTTGTTGCTCCAGTAGTTGCCCTTTTCCAGCGCAAACGAGGTCTTGGGTCGCTTGTCACCGATCGGTTTGGCCATCATCTCGGCCGCTTGCCGAATCAGCTGGGCATCGATTCCGGTCGTTTCCGCGGCCCGGTGAAGTTCGGCCACGGGTTCGTTCAGCAACCACTGCTTGTACTCGTCGAAGGAGGCCCCAAACTTGCCCCAGGTCGTCCGCCATTGCCAGGGAGTGTTTCGCGTGCCGCGACCGAAACCCGAATCAATTTCCCAGCGATTGGCGACCCACTGCTGGATGAAATTCGCGTCCTCCCAGCCTTGTTCCAGAATCAGACGCGCCAGGGCGAGATGCAGGATCGTATCGGTACCGGGAATGATTTGCAAGAATAAGCCTCCGTGCTTCTCCGCATAGGCGACGCCTGTCGTGCGTCGCGGTAGGACAAAAATCAGCTTTTGCCCGCTGTTCATCATCCATTCGGTGAAAGTCACGGTCTTGGTTTCATACGGGTCCGTGCCGGAAATGAAGATCACGTCCGCTTGTCGCCAATCATCGTACGAAGCACTGAACGTCAGGATTCCCGCATCGTCAATACCTGCCGTGTCATTGCCCGGGCCGGGCTTATCGTGGGGCGCGTAGGCAGGCGTCTTGATCGACTCAAACGCTAACTTGGAAATCGCATACGTGTTTTCAAAATATTGATAGGAGTAGGTCTTCATTCCCCAGGCGGCCACGCCGTACTCGTCTAAGACATTGCGGCTGATTTCGGCCATCACGTCGATGACCAGTTCCCAGCTTGCCGGTACGAGTTTACCGCCGACGCGAACCAGAGGCGTGGCCAACCGATCCTTGGTGGAACCGATCGGATTGTAGACCTTTTGGGCGATACACCCGCCGCGAATAGAGTGATTGCCGCCTCGATTGACGACCGTCGCCTCTGGATCGGCCATCACAACCACGTGATGAGGCTTTCCATCCACAAGGCAAAGGCTGTGCGCGTTGGGGCTGGCCCACTTGCCGCTGAGCGGACTGGCCGGAAGATCGGTGGCCAATGCGTTTTCGGCAGCGCGGGGTCCGCCTTCCGTACCGTCGGGCCATACGAAAACTTTGTACCCGCAACCCACGATGCAGTAGTCGCAGGCCGTCGTGACCACCTTGGCGTCGCGAGGAGGAATCGGCACCGAATCTCTGGAGGACGATGGAGGCGATAAAGGCGATGGAGGCGACGGGGGCGGTTTGGGGCTCATCGGTTTTTTCTGGTCAGCTCCCTCAGGATTACACTTGGCCGCGAATTGTGTGGTACGATCAGCCAACCCCCTCGGGTTCCGTTGTATCTTGTCGCAGCATCGCGCACGGTCATTTAGGCAGGATTCCTGTAATATCCGTAGAGCAGGCCCACGATGCCGATCGCGTAGATATCGTCGCCCCGAAGTTCTAACACGATTTGTGGCAAGGACGTCGTCGCATGTCCGGCGGCCACCATTCCATGCCGCGTTAAGTCATACGTGGTTAAGTGCTGGCTGCAGCCGCCCAGCTTGTGCCTGGCGGAGTATCCATCCACGGTGCCTCCCATGTGGGTGCACAATGAACTGAAGGCCACAACATCCTGGTCCGGTCCGACTCCCCCACCAGCCGGCCGACCTAGTTTTACCAACATGATACCCGAATGGGGTGTATCGGAACTCGGATACGAACAACTGATGGGATCATCAACGTGCAGTTCGCTTAGCTTTGCCAACGGAACGGCGGGAAATCGGGCATGCTGTACGACCGTTTGAGCGTCCTCAGCGGCCACTCGGCCCGGAAACAGGTCCGCAAGGACCAGGGTCGTCACGCTGGACGCGCCGGCCAACAAGAAACTTCGTCGCGCAATTCCGCCGAGGGCCGCCACGTCGCATGCCCGCGGATCACACGCTTCGTTATCGCGAACGACACGGTCGGAGGGTCGTAGCGGCTTCATGAGTTGGGCCTTTCGCTGGAAAGCATGACTTCATAGGCCGGCAGTTCTGGCGTGACAATGCGAATCTCGTCACCGCTCAGCGATTCCAGAAATTCCAGTAAATCGAATTTCTCGTCATCTGTCAGGCCCAGCGGTTCGATGAACGGACTCTTGTTTTCATCATCACCACCCCCTTCGTTATAAAAATCGATGACTTCTTCCAGCGTTTCAAACACGCCGTTGTGCATGTAGGGAGCCGTGTATTCGAGGTAGCGCAACGGGGGCGTCCGGAATCGACCGATGTCCGCAATGCGTTTTGTGGTAAAAAACAACCCCAAATCACGCTGGGCCGCACGGTAATACGGTTCCGGCACGCCGCGGCTGAAATGTTGGAATCGAAGCGTGATCTGGCGGAGGGGGTCCTCGTTGAACAGTTCGTTTTGGGGCACGCCCAGGTTGTGGAATTGCTCATCGGACAACAGCGGCCCATTGTGACAGCGAACACAGTTCGCCTTGCCCCGAAACAGCCCTAGCCCTCGGAGGGCACCTTCCGTCAAGGCTGATTCATCCCCGGCCATGTAATCATCAAACGGGCTGTCGGCGGCGATCATCTCCTGGCGTTCAAACGACGCAATGGCGCGCATGGCCAATTCGTAGGTGGGTCGCGGAGTCCCGAAGGCATCGTGGAACAGCCGCACGTAGACGGGTATTTGAGCCAGCCGCTCTTCGATCATGATCGGGTCACCGTTTCCCGCCACGTTACCTGATGTGGCACTATCGGCCTGTGCTTCGAGGCTGGTAACCTCGCCCGCCCAGAACAGCTTGGACAGATAAGCCGTATTTATCGTGGTTTGCGAGTTTCTCCAGTGTTGAGTACCCGCGTAACCTCGCGACAACGCATTGCCGTCTCCCCATCCGAGCCGCCCGTCATGACAGGAAGCACAGCTGGTGCCCACGTCTCCGGACAGCCGTGCGTCAAAGAACAGGAGCCGACCCAATTCCACCTTGGCGTCGGTGATCGGATTGTCCGTTGGCACGGGGACTTTGGGCAGCGGTCCCAACGGTGGGAATCCGTGATCCGCGTCCGATTCCGTATTCGCCGTTGGCTCCGATGTTATGGACGGTTCAGGCGTCCCGCGGGCAGTCGTCGTTCCCCCAACCGCGGCTCCCACCGCCTGCAATTCATAAGGCGGAGGAGCCACCGCCACAGCAGGTATGGGATCCGACGAAAGGGTCCTGAGGAACGCCAACAGGTCGCTGACTTGAGCGGGCGACAATTCTTCCGGGAGGCTAGGGTCTTCCGGAAGGCTGTGTCCAGCGTGGTTCGTTGCACGACCACGGCGGCCGTCACTCGAATTGTAGAAGGCCAGGACATCCTCCAGCGTCGCCAAAGAACCGTCGTGCATGTAGGGAGCCGTGCGCCCCACCTCACGTAAGCTGGGCGTGCGAAATTTCCCTTCGTCTTCAGGCTGTTTGGTAACCGGGAACCTCCCCATGTCCACTCTCAAATCCACGGCCTCCGAAACCCCCATCATCCGCATGAACCGCCGCAGCGTGATATGTCGCAGGGGCTGATCCACGATGTTCGGGTTCGCCGGCAGGCCCAGATCATGAAACGCATTGTCGGTCAGCATCGGTCCATGATGGCAATCGATGCAGTGGGCATATCCCTCGAATAGCGCTTTGCCACGCTGAGCCGACGCGGAGATGGCGTCGGCGTCTCCTTGCAGGTATCGATCCAGCGGCAATTCGCTCGTCGGTAAAGAACGGATATAGGCCGCGATCGCCTCCAAGATCCGCCCATAAGTCGGTTCGCCGCCAAAAGCTGTGGCAAAATCTTGCACGTACTGGGGCACTTGCCGCATGCGTTCAATCAGCAAGCGTCCGTCCGCCTGCATAAAGTGGGCTTCCGAGATGTGATCGCGAATGAGTGCGGGTAAATCATCCGCCGCCAGCCGACCATCCCAATACAAATAGTCTTGCCGCGTCACATTCAAGATAGTGGGCGTGTTGCGAAAGTACTGTGAGCCCGGATAACCAGCGGATAGTGGTAGCCCATCGGTAAACGCCATTTCCGGATCGTGGCACGTCGCACAGCTGACCGTTGCATCACCGGAAAGCCTCGGATCAACGAACAGTTTGCGTCCCAAGTTCGACATCGCCGACGGTACTTGCAGATTCGATGGAGCCAGCGGCTGCAGCGAAAACTCAGGCCCCTGCCCGTGTGCCGACAAAGCTAGAAATGCACACCACGCAACGCTGATCCCGATCGTCCGTCGGCAGGTTGGGTACCCGGGACCACATCGTTGAGCCACGCGCAGCCTCCGCGATGCATGAAGCGCTTCGAGCGTGTGAGTGTTAGAAACTCTGATAAATGCTGGCCTATCTCTTGTCAAATCGGATGTCCAGGCGATTGTCGCCGTCACCCAGTGTAACGCTTAATCGCTGTTTGCCCAAAAATGGATGCCAGGCCGTCACCCGATATTTGCCAGGTGGTGTTTCGGCCATGGAAATGGGAAAGGAAAAGGAGCCGTCCTGGTCGCTCACCGCATAGTAGGGCGATTGGGCTGGGTAAATCCAGCCTTCCATCCAATTATGAATATTGCACGTCACGCGGATGGGACGGCGCGAGCGGATTTCCTTCTTGATGGGTGCCGCCCCACCAGGCTGCATTTGATTGAACTGCCCTGTGTTGACATTATGGGCGATCGGGTCGTCGTTATACACAGTAAGCTCCGAGCCGTTCGGCATGACCAGCATCCGCGGCTCAAAGCCACAGTTCTTTTGCCGGATCGTGTAGCCGTCGGCAGGCGCGTGCCAATGCCAGCCCGTTTCAGGCTGCTTCGCGCCTTGCAGTTCCACCACCACGTTGGCCAGCCCACCGTTGTCGGAAAGCTCGACTTCAGGAATTTGCGTCGGTCCTTTCCCGCAGATTTCTTCATCCTTGATAATCTGAATCTGCCTGGGTGCAATCGACGGCCCCGCGTAAGTCACACGTCCTGAGACAACCGAACCGCTCTTGCCATCTGCCGCGGTCGTCACACGGTTGTCATCCTGGACTGCGTTTGGGGGTTGCAGCGTCGCGGGCCCTGCCACGGCATTTGTGGAAACAGCGGTAGCAGCGATCTGATAATTTGCAGGGCGGACTCCTGCCAGGGCTACCAGAGACAATAGCACGGCGCATAAGCCAGGGCGAAACATGGAATCCGGTCGCTTTGCAAATGGAGAATGGGTTTGCCAAAGCTCAATTTTGAGATCAGCCGCAACGCGTTAGCATCCGGTTCCCTCGATTTCGGAATCAGCCGTAACGGGTTAGCATCCGGTCGATTTAGTCCGTCCAAGGCAAAATGTCATCCTGAAGGAGCAACGCGACTGAAGGATCTGCCAACAAACGCTGCGACACCAAATCAAGTACGACGTTTGGCATCGTCGATGGAAGATTCTTCGGCTCGCTACGCGATGCCTCGGAATGACATGTCCCTCTCCGATTAAATCGACAGGCCCGTTAGCCTCCGGTTCCCGACAGCTTACACGCGGACGCCGCGCTTGTCGAAGCGTCAGTGTAGCAGACGCGTGCGGGGCTCGTCCAGGAAGGCCACATGCCTGGATGCCCGGCCGTCGTGTTGATCCGCGGCGACGATCGCTTTATTCCTGGTGGCAACATCGACATCGAGTCGAGGCTACTTGGCACGGTGCGCCGATCCACCGCGGGTGGACACGACTCACGCGACGCACATTGCAATGCCCATGCGTGGGCGGCTGCGTGGGTGGTTCGTCAGCCCCGCCATCCGTTCCACGTTCTCAGGCCAAGACAACCTGCTGAGCTTGACTCCCATCTGGGCCGCCTCGTTAGACCGCAAGCCAGAGAAGAATGCCGGCACACGCTCATTCTTGCGAAACACGATGCGGCATTCTTCGGCGGCGTGCGCGTCCGCGGACGCGCACGCCACCAGAAATCGCCTGGGAGTGGTGGCCGATGATCGATGGTCACGGCGATTTCTTGTGGCTTGCGGTCTAACGAACCAGAAATATGTGTAACCGACAGGACACCCTGTCATCCTAACGACAACCGCATCTAGTTTATTTTCTTGAATTCGCAAGAATTCGAGCGAAGCATGCATTTTGCATGCTGTTATTCCAGGTGGAGTGTGATAAGTTGTGTTTCCGAATCGCGGGCAAGACAACGAGAGACACTCTTCGGCTCAGCCTGTGCGATGCAGCGTTCAGCGTGAAACCCTGCAAATGGGTGGACGTTCGAACGGTGCAAGATGGAGCAGCCGCGACGCGACGACCACGTGCGGCTTTCGGATGGAAACAGATTACACCGCCCTGTTGACGAATCCGGAGGCCTATCGTGCTGCAGCGGACTCTGGCCATTGTGTTCTGCATCTTCGTATTTCTTCAGGCGCTCCCGGCGCAAACCTGGCCCGAGCGCCTGCCAGCGGACCTCGACGCAATGGTGGGCAACAGCGCAAGGGTGGGCAACCTGCCTCCCAATCGCCAGCCGGCTTCCTTAGCCGATGGGCAAGTCGTGACGAATGAAACCATCCTTGGTCCCAACCGCGAGTTGCTTGAGCCCTACATCGCCACGCGGAGGCTGCAAGGTGACGATTACGCCGAGTGGTGTCTGCGTTGGAACAAGCTGCAATATTACCTGGCCGAGCGACGTTCAATTCCACCGCAAACGATCCGCGGATGGGAGACCAACAGCTTGAGTTTTTCTCAAGGCTATGCGGGTAGCTACGGTTTCGGCAGACCGGCCCGCGTGACGCGTTTAAGCAACTCGAGCAGTCACACTCGCGAGCAGGTGTGGCGACTTGGCGGATACGGGGGTGGGCCCGTCAACATCTACAATCCGTTCGTCACCAGGCATTAAATTGCAGCTGCTGCGCAAGCTCGGCGGCATCTCGGAGTTGTCGGGCCACGAGTCAGGTTGAGAGTCACATGCCATGCCGGTCCGCAGGACATTCGCAAAATCATCCGCCAAATATGGCTCGCATTTTTCCCACCGAGGATGCGAAGCATGAATCGCGTAGATTCAGAGCAGAGAGCCACTGTCCCATAGCGGACCTTACCCTCGGCATCATATCCCCTTGAGCGAATAAGATCGCCGAGATCTAAACTAAAATCTGCGTTAAGATGCGCATCTTTCATCCCAGTCAACGTCCGTCAGTTCCACTTTGAAGTTCAGTCGGTAATCTCCCCAGCGATCATTGCGATTCCGCGGCTTGTACACGAACAATCCCGATTTTTGTTTAAATCGTGTCGGCTTTTCCGTAACGTCAAACTTTGGCATGATCAAAAAACGGACCGCCTTCCTTGTTGGGTCATCGTCGTCGGCTTTTGAGAGATCATCCGAATCAGTCTTTTCCCCCTTCTTCCTTTCTTTCGAACAGAGTTTCCCAGTCCTTGCAGACCGTGTAGTTGTTTTGTTCGTCCTTTTCACTCACTTGCAGCTGTAATTTTCCCCGCTGATCGGGCTCCTCGCCCCCGTCTCTTTCCTTCACTTTAAAGCTTACGAACTTAACATCAATCGCTTGAGCACCAACCGGATTCTCACACTTGGAAAACTTAGCCCCTTCTTCCAAATATTGTTGAAGCAACAATGGCATCTGTAACCGCAGGTTGTGGAGCTTGGTGGCGAACTCAAGTGTGTCATACTTCGAGCCTATAGGGATCAGTTCGGGCCGCAGTACCTCAGAGATCGGCCGCAAATGCACTTTGATCGGCATCCACGACAGCGGTGGCCCTATGTCAAAGGCTTCAGGCGTCGCGCCTTCGCCACCGACACGAACGAGAGATTCAGTTGAGTGACTCATCGTCTCGCTGTCGCTACTAAGACTATTTATCGACTTGCCAAAGTCTAATGATGCGCCCTTTGCACCCGCCTTAGCATTGAATCCCTCTGACTTTTCAATGGCCTTGGAAAACGTGTTGCTATCCATGCGAAGTGTTTGCTTCATCATGGCGCCCACCAGCATGTGGAGTGGATAGTGCGTTCCATATTTGTCGAAGATCAATGTCTTCACGAAATGGTAACGCCGCGGGTGGTCCGGGGTGGGCGCATCTTCGAAGACGTTATTCAGCGAAGCAAGAAATCCAGGACTCAGTCGTACTAGAGTCTTCGCGGGCGTTAGCCAGAATTTGTAGCCGTAGATGTAGGTGGCAGCGGTCATTGACGTGCTGCTTAGCGACGTTGAATTGCTCTTAGTCTGAGAATAACCCCCGCCAAGTTCGACGCCCTTCGCCGAACCCGTTAGACCGATCGTCAGAGATTGCGCCTCGACGCGTTGTGCCTCGCTACAGTACACGAAGGTTTGACCTCTCTTGTCGATGTTTTTTACAGTCTCCTCAGGAACCATGTCGAGCGGCACACGATACCCGTTATCCATCGAGTACGCCATGGTTTCCTGGTAATTCATGGGTGCGAATAACGGAGTTTGCGTCGTGGTGCCATATTCGCTGGGCTGCTCCGGTTTCATCTTCAGAACATTGTAGCCTCGCTTGAAGGTTCGATCCTTCGCCGCCAGGTCTTCCCCTACAAACCCCTCCGACGCTGCGGCCTCCATGGCGGCCCGGATTTTAGTGCGGATAAAACTCAGGTCCTGGCTGGTCGCCGCCCAGCCAGCAAAAGACTGCTCTGGTTCCGAACCCCGCCATGCTGGATGATTCGCTACAGCACCGGCTAAGTTCGGCGGCAGGTACTCCCCAGTTTCGCTACCCTCGAATAAGACCCACAGGCCCTTTTCATCATCCCATCGAACCTCCACCACTTTGTTCTTTGGGAAGTCCCAGGGCATGTCGACATCAAACACTTTTTTTTGACTTGGCGCTGACGACAAATAAGTTTTCCGACCGACTCGAACTGTGGTATAGAGTCCTTCCGCTGGGTCCAGTAGACCCAATCCGCGTAAGATGATCAAAACGTCGGTCAATTTCTCAGATTGCCATCCGCTGCGGCCCGGTTCCCAGGGACTGAAACTGCCATAGAGTTCGCCATTGGCGCGAATACCGAGGGAAGGCGCGACGACGGTCGTTGCCCCGTCTTCGAGCACCAAACGTAACCCGAAGCAGTCAAGTTTGAGAGCTTTCCCCCGGGGGGCCTCTTGCTTCCTGCCCCACAGCCGGAACAACTCGCCCGGCTCCCAGGCGATGGCGGGCCAATCGTCGTAGCTACCGCTTTTTGCACGCTCGCCGGGCCGGCGGCGATTAAATGCGATTTCGCGATGGACCGTAACAAGTAGTTCTGGATCGAGGTAATTACAGATGGCGACGGGATGGATGATCAACTCGCCTTCCGAGATGGACTTTCCACTCTGTACGACCTGTTGGAAGCGGCCCGCCGGCACTCTCAATTGCCACTCACCCTTGCTCCAGTCCGTTTCGTCACCTTTCATCAGTACAAGCTTGTCGCCGACGGCAGCTTGCCCCCAAGAGATGGAAGCCTGCTCCTTGGCTGGCTTCGGCGGAATGTTCACAACCTGTGTAACGTCATAAATTGGCTCGCCAGACCCAGGCTTCTCTCCAACAATCTCGACGAGCCCCAGCTTGTACGGCGACGCAGAGTCGTTTCGAATCTTCAGCCGAATGGGCTTCGTCAGGTCCTCGATGCGCTGCCCAGGCATCCGTTGGGGCTCTTGCACTGCGCCGAGGCGCACGCTACTAGAACCGCGATCCATAGGGCCGAGCCGATGGAAGCGCAGCGAGTTCGTCGCACGTTGGGAGCGCCCGTCTGAGCAGCTACGTGAATGTCTATTATCATGGCGGATTGGGCTTTCAATTTTTCCCAGCCGCGCTGGGGACGTGCTCTAAGATCGTGCATCGTAGGCAGTTACTCACGCGTGGCGACGAACTCCTCAGTAATCGAACACTCTTGCTCTTTTTGGTTAGTGGCGATGTAGTCGGCGATTTCTTTATCGCCCGATTTTACGATCCAACGTTGCAGCGGTGCAGCCGGTTGCCGCATGGATTCGCCTGGCTTCAGCGGATCGTACCGGCCGTTTGCCTTTTTTGTGTAGCATATCAGTTCGCCGCCAAGTGCCTCAAAGTAGACATGCAGATCCTTCTTCGTATTGTTTGCAAACACAATCTCGACAGGCTGAAACCAGGTTTTTAAGTTTGCCAAGTCGACGTCCTGAACCGGCTCGGTGTTGGGGAAATAGTTACCAAGGAATTCTCCGTTTTGCTCGACAGTCCACGCTCGACCCGGCAAGGAAACCACCATCCCGTCGCCATCCTTGGAAGCGTCGGGGTTCTTGAGTTCTGTCCCGGCGGGCATGTTTTCTATAATGAGCACGTCTTTCTCATCTGGTCCTGAGTACCAGATATTCACGGCGGCATCTGTCGAATTTCGAAAGTTGATCTTCACCGGGGTTTGCCATTTCACAAGCTCGGCAATATCAATGATCTGTCGCGGCCGCTCGTCACATGTGTAAAAAGCAAGAGTTTTTCCCTCCTGCTCGATTACCCAGGTTAGGCCAGCGAAGCTTGGATATTCGCGCTGCCGACCTTCTGCCAGCGGCTGCTGGTCGTCATTCGGCAGAGGCGCAATGCTTACCTCCTCACCCGATTCTTCCAGGTAGCGAAACACTACCGGTCCGCTCGTGTAATTCCGAAAAACAAGACTGACTTCGACGAGATGTTCGTCCTCTTGCCCAAAACAGCAAGCTGAGGTGGCGAGGGCCATAGACAACAGGACGAGGATATTGATCCGTGCGAGCTTTCGTGGTGCATAAAAGAAGGACTGTGCGGACATTGAGGCTCCTCTATCTACACTTGCTTGAACTGGCCTGCGTGTGCTTGAGCTACTGCGGCGGTCATTGTGGCGCCCTTCGGGTCGTGCGGCTTACCGGCGGGCCAGGCGGCATTTGAAATTGGGGATTTGGGGGGGGGGGCTTGCGGCAAATCCCCCGGCTTCTGGCCCGGCGGTAGATTTCCCTTGGCAGTTGAAAAACCGCTCCCAGGACCAGTCGTGCCGGCGTTTGCAGCTGAATTTTTAAACTTCCGGGCGAGGTTCGTGGCGGCCATCTCGCGAGCGTCTACTAAGGCACTGAAATCCCCCGGCTTCTGACCCGTCGGTAGATTTCCCCTGGTTCCAAAACCGCTCGCAGGACCAACAGGTCCATTGGTGTTTACAGGTGACTGATCGTTGAGACGATTGAACTTCACTTTTCCATTGGGTTCGGGCTGCGGTTTTGTTTCGCTTGGTAATTTGCCGTAATTAATGGGAATGTTGCTGTAGTGGAGCGAGGTCGATTGCGCGGCATTGAATGCGGTTGATTTTTTTTGGGGCCCTGCGACGGGCGCTGCTGGCTGCTGGCTGCTACTGCTACTGCTACTGCTACTGCTACTGCTACTGCTACTGCTACTGCTACTGCTACTGCTCGACGACGGCATAACTGGCCCGATCATTGGGGCCGGCATAACTGGCCCGATCATTGGGGCCGGTGCGTTCGAGTCATTGGGCCGCCGCCGCACCATGCGTTTGCCCCAATTTTTCATGCTCGCCCATCTCCCGCCATTTTTTTTTGCGCCCGGCTTCTTGTCCGCATACGCAACGGAAGGCGAGATCGTCGTGTAGGCCACACTAGCGGTGGTAACCAACAGGACGCCGTGAAGCAGGGAAGCCGCGAATGGAGAAACTACGTGAGCCATTCTGAACATGACAAACTCCCGGGAGGTTTATAGCGGAACACGCTTCATCACGAGATGATCTGACGAGTCGACTTGGCTGCGCGTCGTCTCAGCTATCTGCGCGTTAGACGTCGAGTCGAATGTATCAGACCTGGAGACATTGTCAATAGTTGAGAGCGGCTGTAGCCGTTGCGGACTACCTGCCGGCGGCCGCGCTCGTCGGTCCCGTCGGCGCGGGCGTCGATCCACTCGGCGACCTCCGCGAGCATCCGCTGCGCACCCTGCTTGAGGACCTCGCTCAATGCGTCCCCCGCAGTGACTGGAAATACAATTGATCCGGTGGTAGCTTCGGCCATGGCTGGCGTGCGGACCAGGTCGCGAGGAAGCTGAGCTGCATCGAGCGTTGCCAGTGCGGTTAACGGCCGGCAATCAGCTAAGCATCAGGAAACGAAACCGACTTGTGCGTCCGCGATCATCTGCAAAAATGGCTCTTAACGGCCGTCACGGCGGAGCGTGACGGCGACGGGAGGATCCGACCATGAACTGCAAGGTTTGGTATATGTGGGCGAGCATGCTGCTGCTGTGGTCTACTGCCCAGGCAGAGGAGACTTCGCCTGTCGATCGAGAACGGCTGAAGACCGCGCTGGAACGCAGCGTCGTATACCTGCAGCGCGAAGGACGGGCCTGGTTCGACGGCGACGTCCCGATTCAGCATCAGGGATGTGTCTCATGCCATCAGGTTCCGACCGGCCTCTGGAGCCTCAGCGCCGCGTACCACGTCCTGCAACAGCCGCCGCGACCGGAGTTTTCGGCATTGCTCAGCGATGCCACCCAGTTTGTCGCCAATGCAGAACCAGGTCACGCCGCCAAGTGGTCGCAGCTGCTTATCGCCGATCGCGTGCCTGGCAATCAAACACCAGCGGGCGTCGATCATCTTGCCGATACTTATGTTCCCTTGATTCTCGATGCCCAGCAAGAAAACGGTTCGTGGCTGTCCCAGGGGCAATTTCCTTCCCAGCGGCGGCCGCTCGCTGAATCCGATGCCGTGGTTACGATGTGGATGATGCACGCCCTGCAAATATGCCATGTCGATTCGCCAACCATTGCCGCCAGCATGCAACGCGCCCGCGCGTTTGTCGAGTCAAGCTCCGGTAGGTCAACCGAATGGTTGGCGTGGCGATTGCTGGTGTCCGATGATTGCCAGTCGGACGCGGTTACCTTGCGGCAACAGCTTGTCACTCAGCAACATCCGGACGGCAGCTGGGGATGGGCAAAAGATGAACCTGGCAACGCCTATGCCACCGGTGTGGCACTGTACGCTCTGGCATTCACGTCCCACGAGGCCGAGGCCGTCCAGAAGGCCGCTGAATATCTGCTGGCAAATCAAGGCGAGGACGGCAGCTGGCAAATCGACAGCCATCTGGTCAGCAAGGAAGGAAGTGACAGCCGTGACTATGTATATCGATACTGGTCGACCGCCTGGGCGACCATTGGACTCGCCGAACTCCTGAAAGACAACGGCCATGCCTGGTCCCGAGGCGTTTGAAGGGACGCCTACCGGCGGGTTTGGGGAACGACTGCTGGGCGGGGGTTGGGGGGACGCCTACCGGGGGGTTTGGGGAACGTCCCCCGGGGGGTTTGGGGGGACGCCCCCCAGTGCTCCGGCAATTCGGTCTCGAACTTGTAATACCTGGCGACATCAACTTGCAACTCGTGGGGTGCCCCCCAAACCCCCCGGGTCCGAATCGCGCTCGGTCATTTTGTAGGACGCACAAACATCGTCGTGTCTTGTGAGCCAAATCATGAAAGACTTTGTCGTCGCGCTGGATCAGGGCACCACGAGTTCGCGGGCCCTTGTATTCGACCGTCAGGGTAAGATTGTGGCTCAGGCCCAACAGGAGTTCCCACAGCTCTTTCCGCATGCCGGTTGGGTGGAACACGATCCCGCCGAGATCTGGTCAACCCAGCTAAAGGTCGCGAACGAAGCTGTTTGCAAGGCGGGGCTGGCGGCGAGCGACCTGGCTGCAGTGGGCATCACCAATCAACGAGAAACGACCATTCTCTGGGACCGCAAGACGGGCCATCCGGTGTATAACGCCATTGTCTGGCAAGATCGTCGCACCTCGGACCAGTGTCAGCGGCTCAAATCAGC
The DNA here is from genome assembly GCA_963695565.1 of uncultured Planctomycetales bacterium. Lineage (GTDB taxonomy): Bacteria > Planctomycetota > Planctomycetia > Pirellulales > Pirellulaceae > CAVOGW01. Next base: position 153,279 of record CAVOGW010000011.1, on the reverse strand, counting down.
CCAACTGGAACCGACGTTTTTGCAGAAGACCGGGCTGCTGATCGATCCCTACTTCGCCGGGACCAAGATCCAGTGGATTCTGGACAACGTCGACGGCGTTCGCCAGCGCGCCGAACGGGGACAGCTGGCGTTCGGCACCGTTGACTCGTGGCTGGCGTGGAACCTCTTGCAAGGCACCCGACACGTGACCGATGCCTCGAATGCGGTGCGCACGTTGCTGTTCAATATCCATACGGGTGAGTGGGACGACGAATTACTCGCCAGACTCAACATCCCACGATCGCTGCTTCCCACGGTGGCGTCGTCCAGCGAAGTCTATGGCGAAGTCCAGATCGACTGCACATTCCAAGGCGTGCCCATCGGTGGCATGGCGGGAGACCAGAGTGCGGCGCTTTTCGGCCAGTCGTGCTTCCAACCGGGCATGGCCAAGAACACCTACGGCACCGGTTGCTTTCTGCTGATGAACACGGGTGATCAAGCGGAAGCCTCCCGGAACCGACTGCTGACCACCATTGCCTGGAAACTGGACGGTGCGATGCAATATGCGCTGGAGGGGAGTATTTTTGTGGGCGGAGCGGTGGTCCAGTGGCTGCGCGATGGGTTGGGCATCCTTAAGCAGTCGTCGGATGTCGAAGCTTTGGCGGCCAGCGTCTCCGACGCGGGCGGTATTTTTCTGGTCCCGGCATTCGCGGGGCTGGGGGCCCCGTATTGGGATCCCTACGCGCGGGGCACGATGGTGGGCATGACCCGTGGCACGACGGCCGCGCATATCGCCCGCGCCGCCGTGGAGTCGATTGCCTACCAATCCTATGACGTGTTGCAGGCCATGGAACGTGACGCGGGCATCCGGTTGCATGAGCTGCGCGTGGACGGAGGCGCCTGCGCGAACGATGCGCTGATGCAATTCCAAGCCGACCTGTTGCAAGTTCCCGTGGTTCGGCCCACCGTCACGGAAACGACGGCGCTGGGTGCGGCCTACCTGGCCGGACTAGCCGTGGGATTCTGGCGGGGACGCGGCGAAATCGCGGGTCAGTGGTCCGTCGACAAGCAATTCGAGCCGCAGCGCAGCCAGGCCGAGATGGCCGCGCACCACGCAGGTTGGCAGCGCGCGGTCGAGCGCGCGGGCGGTTGGCAAATCCCGGACCCATCCGCCGCGTCCTGACGAAAGAACCTTGATCGAAAGACAACACATGGGCCCATGGGTCGTCGTGTGGTTTGGCCTGCTCATTCTCGCCGGGATTTTTTCCTTGGCCGTGTCCGCTCGTTTTTGCTGGTTGTTACGCCAGAAAGCCCCACCGAGCGGCCGCTCGATCATTTTCCATCGACAACCGTCGTGCTTTGCCTGCGTGGCGCGGATCCCTTTTTGCAAGAATGCCTGCAGGGGCTACTGACGCAGGATTATCCCGACTATCGCGTCACCATCGTCATCGATCACCCGGACGACGCCGCACGAGCCGTCGTGGAGAGTACGTTGCAGCGCTTGTCAGGTCGGCCGGTCTCGCCGGGTAGCGTCGACGTCCCCGGCGGCGTCGGCCGCGGTTTACATAGTGGGTGCGATGGAAACTTGATTGATGTGTCAGGCTGGTCGGTGATGGCGGGGTCTGCTGGCGGTGCTTCGCAGCCGGGGACGGCTACGCCACATGCTCAGGTTCGCGTCGAGTTTCTGGAGGATTGGAAAACGACTTGTTCGCGAAAATGCAGCAGCCTGCTTCAGGCCATGCGGTCGTTGCATCCCAGTTGTCAGGTGGTAGCATTGCTGGACGCGGACGTCGTGCCGCATGCCTCGTGGCTGCGTCAGCTGGTCGCGCCCCTGGCAAGCGACTCGATCGGCGGCGCCACGGGACATCGCTGGTTTACACCGATTTCAAACCGGCCCGGCACGTGGATCCGAGCGCAATGGAATACGGCCGCCGTGATGCTCATGGCCGGTACGGGGCTGGCTTGGGGTGGATCACTGGCGTTTAAGACTGAATTACTTCGGCAGACAAATGTGCAGGATTTGTGGAGCCGTGCGCTTTGCGAAGATGTCTTGATCGCGGATAAGTTACGCAGCATCGGTCTGCAGTGTGCATTGGTGCCCGATTTGTTCATGCTAAATCGAGAGGATTGCTCAACAGGGCAATTCTTCATGTGGGCACAGCGACAAACCATCCTGGCTCGGTTGTACAATCGTTACCCGCAGATCTTCAACATGCTGCTATCGGCCGCATTCCATTTCCTATACGTGGGATCGCTGGTTGCTGTATTTGTCCTGCGGTCCTGGGGGGCTCGCATGGGGTGGCAGGCGGGCGGGCTGGGCCTGGTGGGATTCCTGGCGCTGAACGTCACGGCACTATCGATGGCCGAAGTTGCGGTGCGTAGCCAGTTGCGGCGAAGTGGCAGGCCGATCGATCAGCCCGCGCTGTGGCAGATCCTGTGTTGGTATTTGGCAATTCCCCTAACGTGCGTGCTCTCGGCTGCGATTTGGACTTCGGCCCAATTTCGCCGCAGCGTCTGCTGGCGTGGCATTCGCTATCGGTATGCCGGTCCGTGGCAAGTACAAGTCGTCGATGGGGATGGGAACATGTAGCGTCAACGTCCCCGGCGGTGTTGGTTGCGGTCTAGTTGGTGCGTGCGGTGGAAACTTGATTGGTGTGTTGGGTCCAGCCTGGCCGGTCGTGGCAAGGGCTGCGCGTGGTGCGTCGCAGCCGAGGACGGCTACGCTACGTATGCACATGTAGCGTCGGCGGCGTGGGTTGCGGTTTACTTGGTGCGTGCGGTGGGAACTTGATTGGTGTGTCAGGCTGGCTGGTCGTGGCAAGGGCTGCGCGTGGTGCGTCGCAGCCGAGGACGGCTACGCTACGTATGCACATGTAGCGTCGGCGGCGTGGGTCGCGGTTTACGTTGTGGGTGCGGTGGAAACCTGATTGGTGTGTCAGGCTGGCTGGTCGTGGCAAGGGCTACTGGTGGTGCTCGCAGCCGGGGACGGCTACGCTACTTACCTCGGAGATCAATATGCGCGAAATCGAACCTGGTCGCTCAGGTTCTCACTTCGGCAAGATCGGGTCTGGAAATGAGACAGACCAAGCCTGTTGCTGCGGCGGCCTGGCGACGATGGTCCGTTCCCATCGTCTGCATGCTGCTGATCGACGGGGCTACTGCTGCCACGACCTACGGTCAAGAGGCGGCACGGGCAAGCCCCGACCGCGGGGAGCCGCTGGCCGTCACTGCTGAGGGGAGGGCGTTGCGCGCGTTCCTGGACGGGATGGCCGTCGAGCTGTACTGGCTGCGAACTCGCGATCGTGTCCACTGGCAGACGGGTGTGCCGTACGAAGCCGAAGAAGGCAAATTAATGCAGCCGCTCGGCAAGGACGAGACCCACTGTAGTGCATTCGTTGCGGCGGCGGCAGAGAGGCTGGGGATTTACATATTACGGCCACCAGACCATTCCCACATCCTGTTGGCGAACGCTCAGTTCGATTGGCTGCACACCGACACAGCCAAGGCCCTGGGCTGGCGAAGTTTGGCGTCGCCCTGGGAGGCTCAACAGTGCGCGAACCGAGGCGAATTCGTGGTGGTCGCAGCCAAGAACCCGGACCCGAAGGCGGCTGGGCATATCGCCGTCATTGCCCCCTGCGAGAAACCCGCCGATCAAGTTGCCGGCGAGGGCCCTGAAATTTGCCAGGCGGGATTCACGAACTACCGCGCCACGTCGCTGCAGAACGGATTCCTTCGACATCCGGGCGCCTGGGTGCCGAACGCTCAGGGAACGGCTCGATTCTTTGCCAACTCCGCGGACCCGCATCGGATAGGCGATGTGACGTGGAATCCTTAGTGCGAAAACAACTGACACTACGCGCAAGCGACAGTTGGACAAGTTTTCCCGCGGACAACACGGAGGTCGGGCGTGCCCCCCCAAACACGGGGGGTTTGGGGGTGCCCCCCCAAATGGACACGGGGATCGGGCGTGCCCCCCACAAACACGGGGGGTTTGGGGGTGCCCCCCAAATGGACACGGGGGTCGGGCGTGCCCCCCACAAACACGGGGGGTTTGGGGGTGCCCCCCAAATGGACACGGGGATCGGGCGTGCCCCCACAAACACGGGGGGTTTGGGGGTGCCCCCCCAAATGGACACGGGGGTCGGGCGTGCCCCCCAAACACGGGGGGTTTGGGGGTGCCCCCCCAAATCAACCACGTTAACCGCCTTCAACTCTGACAACTCCTGCCTTTCTGGCTATTCTACTTTACCGGCTGCAAACGTCACCGCAGACGCGTTCGGAGATCGACTCTCGGTTCAGTGGGGGGTGCCCCCCCAAACCCCCCGTGGGGGGTATCCCCCAAACCCCCCGTGGGGGGTATCCCCCAAACCCCCCGTTCTACGTGCCTTCGCCGTGCTCCCGTTCGCCCCAGCGGCGAAACAGGTGATGGTCCAGCTCGAAGTAATCGAACGACTTGCCAATTGTCTGATCGATGAGGTCGTCGATCGTCTGGGGCTGGTGATAGAAGGCCGGTACCGGGGGCAGGATTAAGGCACCCAGATCGGCCGCCCTCGCCATCAACTCCAGGTGCCCTTTGTGCAGCGGCGTTTCGCGCACGACCAGGACCAGTTTCCGTTTCTCCTTCAGACACACGTCAGCCGCACGGGCCAGCAGGTTGTCGGCATACGAGTTGACAATCGCCGAAAGGCTCTTGACGCTACAGGGAATCACGATCATGGCGTACGTCAGAAAGGAGCCCGACGAGATCGTGGCAGCCAGGTTATCCGGACGGTGCACAAAGTCTGCCAGTTGGTTGACGGCGTCCACGGTGTACTCCGTTTCGATCGGAATGTTGACGCGGGCACCGTCGGACATCACCAGATGCGTCTCGACGTCCTCCATGGTGCGCAGGTGCATGAGCGTACGGATTCCGTAGATCACTCCCGACGCGCCACTCAGACCGACGATAATTCGCTTTGGCATGGATATTTACTTTCCATTAGGGACTCTTCTGGCGTGCTGCGCACAAATCGCCTGAGCAGAAAATCGTTCGTTCTTGCCCGATCGAAGCGACTCCACATGGGCGAATCTTCAGTGTACCGCTTCCGCAGGGAGTGATGGAAGGCACACCTCTTGACTCTGTAGTATGGTACGGAGTCTATGATCCAACATTCCTGGGGAGGAATCAACGTGCGTTTCATGAAGATCGGCGAAGTTGCCAGGCAGTCGGAAATCGGCATCGAAACGATCCGTTACTACGAACGGGAGGGATTGCTGGCCGAACCGAAGCGGCGGCCATCCGGCTATCGACAATATGATGAATCGGTGGTGGTGCGCTTGCAGTTCATTCGACGGACCAAGGAGCTTGGTTTCACACTTGCGGAGATCAAGGAACTGCTCGGCCTGCGGTTTGACGCTGACACGAAGTGCGAGCACGTTCGGCAGCGGGCCGAGGCCAAGATCGCTGATATGGAGCAAAAGATTCGTTCGCTTCAAAAGATGAAGCGGTCGCTGCGCAAGCTCGTTCGTGAGTGCCAGGCCAAAGATTCCATCGACGACTGCCCGCTGATGGAAGGAATCGATAACGCCGGCAGTCCAGCGGCAAACAAACCGTGACGATCATCACAGAAGGGAACCGAAATGAAGCGACTGTGGATATTCTTTGTATTGGTCATGTTCTTTTCCTTTCTGGTCCTCGGCTGGATCGGCACCCGCATCTATCAGGAATCACCGCCGGTCGCGACACGGGTCGTGACACCAGACGGTACGGTCGTCATCCACGACGGCGAGATTGCGGCCGGCCAAAATGTCTGGCAATCACTGGGCGGCATGGAAGTTGGTTCCGTGTGGGGACATGGCAGTTACGTCGCTCCAGACTGGACGGCTGACTGGCTGCACCGGGAAGCGGTCTTCATTCTCAACCGTTGGGCGAATACCGATTTTGGCGTGGACTTTGACCAACTGGGTGAAGAGCAGCAAGCGCAGCTGAGCGGTCGTCTTTCTCATTTGCTACGTGAGAACACCTACGACCCGGCAACGCAAACGATAACGATTGATCCGCTACGAGCCGCGGCGATTGAGTCTAACCGCGACCATTATGCGAAGATATTTACCCGCGGCGAGGCGAACTATTCCATTCCGCCGGGAGCAGTCACGGACCCTGAGCGTTTGCGAAAGCTTGCGGCTTTTTTCTTCTGGACGTCATGGGCGGCATCCACGAATCGGCCGGACGATCACGTCTCGTACACTAATAACTGGCCGTTCGAGCCGCTGGTCGGAAACCGCGCAACAGGGGAGGCTGTCGTTTGGACGGGCGTGAGCATCATCATGCTGCTGGCGGGCATCTCCGGGATGGCGTGGTGGTACGCGTCGCGGCGGAACGAAGAGCAGGAATCCGTGCCCCCGGATATCGATCCTCTGGGGCGTTGGGAAGCCACGCCATCGCAACGCGCGACGGTCAAATACTTCTGGGTCGTGTCGGCGTTAATCCTTGTGCAGATGCTGCTGGGAGTCGTTACCGCGCACTACGGCGTCGAGGGGGATGGCTTCTATGGCTTTCCGCTCTCCCAATGGCTGCCCTACAGCGTCACGCGCACCTGGCATATCCAGATGGGCCTGTTTTGGATCGCCACCGCCTGGCTGGCCGCAGGGCTGTTCATCGGTCCCTTGGTCAGCGAGCAGGAACCGCGAGGGCAGCGAATGGGTGTCAACATCCTGTTCGGCGCATTGCTGTTGGTCGTTGTCGGTTCGTTGACCGGCGAGTGGCTGAGCATTCATAACAAGCTGTCAGATACTGTTTCGTTCTATCTCGGGCATCAAGGCTACGAGTATGTCGACTTGGGACGAGCATGGCAGGCCGCACTGTTTGGCGGACTGCTGCTCTGGCTGTTCCTGATGATTCGCGTGCTCCGCCCGGCTCTGGGGCGCCAGGGCGAGCAAAAACAGCTCGTGGCCCTGTTGGCCGTTTCGACGGCCGCCATCGCCTTGTTCTATGGAGCGGGGCTCACGTGGGGACAGCACACGCATCTGTCAATGGTGGAGTATTGGCGATGGTGGGTCGTCCACTTATGGGTGGAAGGTTTCTTTGAAGTCTTCGCAACGACGGTGATCGCCTTTATCTTCATGCGGCTGACTCTGGTTCGACCCGGCGTGGCGGCGGCGGCAGCCCTGTTGTCAGCTACCATCTTTCTATCGGGGGGCATTATCGGAACCTGCCATCATCTCTACTTTTCGGGGACACCCACGGTCGCCCTGGCCTGGGGTTCCGTATTCAGCGCTTTGGAAGTTGTGCCACTGTGCCTCGTCGGCTTTGATGCGATGGACGACTTGCGGCGGTCGAGAACATCGCCATGGGTGCAACGCTACAAGTGGCCAATCTACTTCTTTGTCGCAGTCGCCTTTTGGAACATGGTCGGAGCTGGCTTGTTCGGCTTCATGATTAATCCGCCGATTGCACTCTATTACATGCAGGGGCTCAACACGACCCCCTTGCACGGTCACGCCGCCTTGTTCGGAGTATACGGAATGCTTGGTATCGGACTGATGCTGGTTTGCCTGCGAGTTCTGATCCCCGGTCGCGAATGGAAGGAAGGTCTGCTGCGATTCTCGTTCTGGACGCTGAACGGCGGCTTACTGGCCATGTGCGTGCTTAGCCTGTTGCCAGTGGGATTGATGCAGACTTGGGCGTCGGTCGAACACGGGTACTGGTACGCCAGAAGCCCAGAGTTCATGCAGGCCGAGCTGATGCAAACGCTGCGTTGGATGCGCGTGCCGGGCGACACGGTGTTCTTTCTGGGAGCCGTTGCGCTCGTTGTGTTCGTGGCGGGATTGAAAACAGGTCACTCTTTTCGGAGGACAGACGAATGGCGTTGAAACATGCCCAACCAGGTGAAGTAATTGACGTCCGTCCGCTCGGTTTAGCGTTGACGACAACCAAGACTTCCACGTTGTTCAAGACCGGGCAGGTTGAGGTGATTCGGGTCGTGATGCGTGCCGGCAAAGTCATTTCCGAGCACCAAGCGCCGGGCGAGATCACGGTGCAGTGCCTGGAAGGCCGCATTGCATTTACTTCGGCGGAAATGACTTGCGAACTTGCCGCAGGGCAACTGCTCTACTTGCAGACCGAAGCACCCCACGCGGTCCGCTGCATCGAGGATGCGTCCTTTCTGCTGACGATTCTGTCGTGTCCATAGAGTCCCCGGCCTTTCGGTACTTTTGCCTTACGGGGTGTGATGATCAGAGAAGACACCTTCGGACGTCAACTCTCGGTTCAGTGGGGGGCATCCCCCCAAACCCCCCGTGTTCACTCACACTGTCCGCAAAGTCTAGCCGATCGCTCGGCGCGGAGCCGCGTACCGCGGTGTCCTGGTGGACGTATGCTCGCTGCTGGTTGGCCACGATTTGCGCCGCGGCGCGTCGACGGATCAGGAAACGCCATGCACACGTCGGAATTCGTGTCAAGCCACCGCGCTGAAGCCGCATCCATCGCCAACGAGGCGGAGCCTGCTGCCCGAGGATTTTGCGAACGATCCGGTCTGGGCAGCAGGCTCCTTCGGCTTGCCGCTAACAGCGGCAACGCGCGGCCAAATGACCTGTTCAGCGACTACGCCTGCGGACATGCAGCCACGCGCTCATCAGCAGCAAGGAGAGTGCCACGAGTCCCGTCGGCTCCGGCACGGCCGTAATGCGATAAATGGTTCCCGTGGGCAGCCCGTTGGGATCGACGGCGCTGGGAGCCAGCGTGCGTTTGGTGGCCACGTAGGCCTCGCCGGATTCATCGCGGCCAAACGTGAGGACGTACTCTCCGATCGGATTGCCGCCCACGACGTCGAGCACCGACAATTGGAAATCACCCGGGGCAATTTCTTCCAGACCCAGCAACGTACCATCGGGCTGGCCGAATCCCGTGCTCCAATCGCCAAACACGTACTTGCCGTTCAACTCGGGAAAATCGCTGCCGCGGTACACGACCCCGCCCGTCACGGACAGCCCAACTTCCAGCAAACCGTTGTTGGATCCCGGATGCGCGTACTCGGCAATCGGGTCCACCAGCGGCACGACTGGGTCGGGTGTGACGGTGGCATCAAAGTCGAATGTGCCTTCCTTGATCCGCCAGCCGTAGTTGGCCCCTGCCGCCAGGATGTTGATTTCTTCCACGGCGTTCTGTCCCACATCGGCAATCAGCATGCGACCCGTTCCCCCCGGACCGTCGTCAAACGACGCCCGCCACGGATTGCGCAAGCCGTAGGCATAAATCTCTTCGCGTACGCCGCTTCCCACTCCCACAAAAGGATTGTCTGCGGGAATTCCATACTGTCCGGCCCCATTGCCATCCACATCGATGCGCAAGACTTTACCCAGCAGCTTCGTTCTGTCCTGGGAATTACCCAGGCCCCCGGTGGGATTGCCGGGTCCACCGCCGGTATGGCCGGGTTCATCGTCGCCGCCGCCTCCCCCATCGCCCGTGGTGATATACAGCATGTTGTCAGGGCCGAAGGCGAGGTTTCCTCCGTCGTGGTTAAACTGGGGCTGGTCAAACGCCATCAGGATGCGCTCGGAACTGGGCTCGGCCGTGTTGGCCCCCAACGACGTGACAGAATACTCGGCGACGATGCTCTGATGATCGACCGGATTCACGGGGTCGCCGGGGTCGCCGTTTGGCTGCGGGGCGCTGTAGTAGACGTAGAACTTATCAGCGCCGGTCTGCCCGGCCTGTCCAAAGTTGGGATGAAATGCCAACCCTAACAGGCCTCGTTCGTCAAACCCCGGGCGTTCGGCGACAAGGCGTCCGCTGATGTCCAACAAGGGAGAGGGCAGCAGGCTGCCGTTCTGGATGACGTGAATCGTACCACGCTGGTCCGCGACAAACAGCCGGTTCGAGCCGTCTGCCGCGTTGGTGACGACGACGGGCGAGACAATTTGATTTTGCACGACCGGCACGAGCGCGATTTGCGGGAATGCCGCGTTGGCCGTGCTGGCCGCAACCAACCACAGCAGGCACATTATCAAGAAAATATTCCGCATCATGGGTTCCGTCTCCTGGTCCACTCGTGTTGGCAGCCTGACACCAAGCGTACCGCGAAATCGTTGAGCCGCTTCCAGGCCCACTTCGATCGCGTCGCGGAGGAGCATGTGTGAGGCTTTCCGGTTGGCCATGCCACCAACGACTGGCGACAACCATAAGTAATGTCCTGAGAGATCCGATCCCTTGCGACGAAAATTGCAGTCGATCGGCACAATGGATGAACGCAGGCCATGGGAGAGGTACGAATCAGCGGTCCGCAGGCGCAAGTGGCGTGCGCATCAGGAAAGCATTGACATGCGCGACGTGTCTCTCCGCGGATTGAATAACCACGGAGCACCCGTGTTCGACAACATGCGCCACGTTGGTCGGATACTATTATCGCCAGGAAGCCGTCTCGCCGCCATCGATGGTGGCCAGCCCCTGATAGACAAGATCGTCGATGTCCGTGGACAGGTAGGCCACGTGGTCGTCGCCAAAACAGAATATGGCGCCGCCTGGATGAAAACTGCCGAACGCGCCGTTTTGTCGTTCCAGGGTAATCCCCGCGCCCGGTCGCGTATTCAACGGATTACGCGTGCTGCGAAGACAGTCGGCATTGGCCAGTGCATACGTCCAGGTATTCGACGATTCCCAGGTATCGGAAAAGGAGACTTCTCCGAACAATGCGGTGGTCGAAAGCCCGTCGCGGACTTGCCGCTGCTTGCGCGCCTTGACGTATAGAAACATACCATCGTTAAAAAACTTGACCTCGTGTAAGGGGCTGTCGGGACCCAGCCGACCTTGCATCAGCGCATAACTGGAAGTTGCCGCAAGCACCGGGTAGTACACTTCACTCAAAGGTACTGAGGGATCCGTCGGACAAACCAAAAACGAAGGTCGCTGTTTAATCCCCATGCATTTTTCGGGATCGGCGTACCAGCTTAGATCATTCACGTCGCGGTTCCATAATCCACCCGTCTCGATGGATAGCCTGTCGAACAGGGCCTGTTCTTCCAACTGAGGCAGCAGCCGTACAAACGCGCTGGCGGCCGTTTTGGCCTCGGGCGGCAGGTCAGGGGGACACATGGGCAATTGCAGCTCGTCCCCCGTGTCGTCGCAACCCACTCGACCCGCCGGGAACTCATTGAAGGAGGTCTCGTAGTTCACGATGGCCAAGCCAATCTGCCTCTCATTCGCCACACAGGTCGTCCGGCGAGCAGATTCCCGGGCCGCCATCACGGCCGGGAGCAACAGGGCCACAAGAATGCCCATGATGGCAATCACCGTTAACAGCTCAACCAGCGAAAATGCCCTGCGCGGCACGTGCCGATTTGAATCCATCGGATCTTCCTACGTTCAAACATTGCTTGCCGGAACAAGCGGGGTCTTGTAGAGTCTTGCATTCCCGCTGGCATATTGCAAGAAACTTGTAGTATGGCAACATACATTAAATAGCTAAGTCAATGTGCGGTCCTCCCGAAAACCTGAATCGGACCACCGACCGGCCGGATATTACGGATCCGGATCAGTTTGCTGCGCAGTACTTGCTGGCTTACCCGCGGCTTCTGGTGATTGCGGCAGGCATGATCGGCGACAAGACTTACGCGGAAGACATCGTCCAGGAAGCCGCCATCATTGCTTTCAGGAAGTCCAGTGACTTTGAGTTGGGTTCCAATTACTCGGCGTGGCTCGCCGAGATTGTGCGCCGCTGTGCATTGAACTATCGCCGTAAGCTTGGAAGTCGCAAGACACATCCTGCCGATCCACAGGTTTTTTCGGGGCTCGTCTGCCGAGATGCACCCGCTGCCGCGGGAATTCCGATTTCTGCTGCATCAGGGGCATTCGTCGAATCCCAAACGGCGTTCGACGATGAAGTCATGCTAGCGCTGCGGCAGTTGAGTGACGAGTCTCGCTGCTGCTTGTTGCTCAGAACCATACTCGACCTGTCGTACGCTGAGATTTCCGTACTGATGAGTATTCCGGAAGGGACCGCCATGAGCCACGTGCACCGCGGCAAATCCAGCCTGCGTCAGTTGCTATCGGCTTACGAGCAAACACGTTAATTGGACCAGATCGATCACCATGGAATCACGCGACGAACCACAACCCGATCCGCAGTTGGAGCTTTTTCTGGACGGACTGCTCGATCCGTCCACACGAGAAGCGTACGCACGGAAGCTGAAAGACGACCCCGAACTGCGTCAATCCGCGAAGCTGCAGGATCGCATTGACGCATCGCTGAAACGTCAGTTCGGTATCGAGCCGCCACCGGATCCAACCGCGGTGGCCTTGTGGCTGTCGGACGCCGCCACGTCAAACGCGACGGAGGACATCGTGGTTACGGGTCGAGATCGGGCCCAAGTGCGGTGGCGGTATTGGTACTGGGTAACCGTTGCCTTGGCCGCTAGTGTCGCGTGGTGTGCCGTCATCTGGCAGTTGGGGTACTTCGGAACGCAGCAGCCGTTCTTTGAGCCACGACCGCTCGTACAGCTCTACCGTGAAGCCGTGCAAGCTGGATTCAAGCCATACTACGAGTGTCGGGATGAAGCTCGATTTGCCGACACATTCCGCGTGCGGCAGGGCATTCCGTTACGGTTGCTACCGCTTCCCGAGGGGACCCGCATGCGGGGTCTGTCGTATGCCGGCGGGCTAAGTCGGCAGACAACGGCGATGCTGTGCCAGGCGGGGGACACGCCGGTGATGGTGTTTGTCGATCGAGCCAGCCGCGACACGGCGGTCGCCAGCCGCCACGAGGACTCGGGGATACACGTGTTCCGCACCGAAAAATACGGACTGGTGTTTTACGAAGTTTCACCACTGGCCCAAACGCGCGTGACGGAGTTCCTGGTCAGCGCGGACTGATTGGCCCGCGATAAGATGACGGATTGCGCGCGTGATTTGGATTGATCACACGTTCCGTTCAGGACTGCACGGTGACTTCATTACTGACGAAGGCTTCCGACGCGCCGCCGAGACTCTCTTTGTCGGAATTTGCCTGGCGGGCATACGGATCGAACACCTGGTCCTCCGCGACGGCCTGCATGGACTCGTCGTAGACTTGCAGCTGGTTCCGGCCGCGGCGCTTGGATTCGTAAAGTGCCCGGTCCGCCCTGGCAATGATCGTTTCCACCGTATCCGATTTCGACGGGAAGGCCATCCCCAGGCTAAAGGTTACCGAGATGCGGCCTCCGTTGCCACCTACCGAGAAATTCGTTTGCTCGACCGCCGTGCGGATACGCGCGGCCGCGGATTCAGCGTGTTCCTTACCGACCTTCATGAAAATAATCGCGAATTCGTCGCCACCATAGCGGGCAATATGATCATGGTCACGGCACAGCTGCCTAAGCGTCTGCCCGATACGCGAGACAACTTTGTCTCCGGATTGATGTCCGTGCGTGTCGTTAATGCGTTTGAAGTGGTCCACGTCAGCCAGCACTAAGGCAAACGGCGTGTCGTTGGATTTGTAATTTGAGATGGCGTACTTGATGGCCTCATCAAACGACTTGCGATTGCCGAGCCCCGAAAGCTGATCCTTGCGGGCTTCCAGACGTGAATGATCCAGCAACTGGGCCTGCTCGTCCAGCTTGTACCGCGTCACGACCAGATCATCCTCCAGCCGACGGTTCGCGGCTACCATTTCGCCAATTTTTTCCAGTAGAATTACCTGGAGGGGTTCCAGATCACCGGTCGAGGGCGTCTCCTGGACGATTTCGTGCATGGACGTCAGATCGGAACTGTGGGACCCCACATCACTCGAAAGCTGCTCAGTGCTCTCCAGCATCGTCTTGACGGTCTTGACGAGAAACGTCCGCTCGCGCCGCAGACGTCGCGTCATTTTGCGGATGGCAAACTCACGGCCCAGAACGGCCCCCAGGGCCAGGCACACCAGTGCGCACGGAACGACCCAGACCAGCACTTCAAACGAAAGCAGTTCCTGAAAGTCAATCATGGGAGCATCAAACCAAGGTGCGGCAAAAACTGTGGAAGTCAGGCTTTCCCCCAAATATAGGTTGCCAAGTCGTCCACGGCATGCTGAGCAGCCGGTAAAAAAGGGGGTTAATTCGGCGCCAATGGCACCGGTTGTGCCGGATCGGCTGAAATTTATTGTAGGATCACGGTGGAAACGAAAAAACCCCGCGCCCGAACAGTCGGGTACGCGGGGAGTTTCGCGCTTGGCGTTTCCGGAAATACCTTTACTAGCTTGAGCATTCCGACCGGTTCGTCACGTACGAGCGTCTGGCAGCGTGGCCGGAAAGCGCTGCCTGAGACACCAGCCAGGCGGATCAGTGGTCATTGTGCCCCTCCTTTCCGAATGCGAACTTCCGTCAGATTTGGCATAAGAAAACTCGAAAGCTCCGACGTCCCGGCGCTTTCTGCGATGGCTCTGATTCCTCACCCGCTCAACTATCCAACCGAATCCGCCATCGTCAACCCAAACCATGTGCAAACTCCTGAACGTGTTAAAGTATTCTGGCGGCAAACATTTGGTTGTGCAGATTTCGAAGATCTTGACTCGACCCAAGTCCCCATCTGCCAGGGCGAGAATCCGCCTTGGCTGGCAATGGGAATAACCCGACATCGCCAACAGGAGTAGCCAACCATGGGCCAGGAAACGCTGATTTGCCCACATTGCCGGTATGAGAACATCGTGCTTACGTGCGGATTCTGTTTGCAGTGCGGCGAGGACATCGCGGCACCCACGATGAGCGCAGCTCCCTTCATCCGCCAACTCCGCCGCTTCCCCGACAATCGGCGGAATTGCACCAGCACTCTCGCACCTGATGGCCCTGGCCTCCGAGAAATTGCAGGCGCCTTGCACGGAAACCGAAAGAGGTTGGCGGATTACGCTTCCCGTGGGCGGCGGACGCAAACAGACGGTGCATGTCCTGCGCAGCAATGATGACGAATCGACGGAACTAATCGCTTTCCTGTCGTTGTGTGGTCCCGTTCAGGAGGACTTGGCCCTAAAACTGCTGGAATGGAACTCACGCCTCACGAACTGCGCATTCGCCGTCCGCGCCATCAACGGCGAAAGGATGTTTGTCCTTAATGCCAACCTGCCGGTGCATGCGATTTCCTCGTCCCTCGTGATCGATGCGCTGACGACCATCGCGCACCGTGGAGACTACGTCGAACGGCGGTTGAGCGGCGGCGCAGACCGGTTCTAGGCTGGGTGGCAACCCACCCGAAAACATCATCCGGAAGGAGCAACGCGACTGAAGGATCGGCCAACCCACGTAGCGATACGAAACAAACCTCGGGTTCAGATCACATCAGCCGGCAGGCGTCAGCCCAATGGCACTCGGTTGGGGCATTGTGGAACAGTTGTCCCCAACTGTTTCCCCCGACATTTTCGCGATTCGCGGAACAATTGAGGACAATTGTTCTACAAACTAAGTAGCATTGGGCGTTAGCCCACTGCCATCTACTCGGCGAGGGGACCGGTCCACCCCTATCAGCCGGCGTGCGTTAGCACCCGGTTTTGGGGCATTCACGAACCGGACGCTGACGCGTGTCGGCTGATCAGAGACTAAAGTAGACGGCATTTTGGCTAACCCCGTTGGCTGATTAAATCAGTCGTCCCCTTGTGTCGGTGGCTCGCTGCCTGACAGCGACTCCCCTCCCCTGCCACACGTTGCTCACAAGCGGCACAGGTCTCACAAACCTTCCGTGATCCACGCCTGGCGTTGCCGAAATTCAACACAGCGCGCGCGTCGAGAGCTAAAGTTCAAGAACTAACCAGCCTTTCCCGCAATCCACGATGTACCATGCCATCACCTCCTACCACCGCACGCCGTCCACGCCGCCCCTCGGTCGGGTGGTTTGCCGCCACGGTCTTTACCAGCGCGTTTTTACTGTTCCAGGTTCAACCGCTGATTGGCAAATTCATCTTGCCGTGGTACGGCGGCAGCCCAGCGGTCTGGACGACCTGCATGTTGGTATTTCAACTGTTGCTGTTCGCGGGGTACGCGTACGCCCACGGGCTTTCGATGTGGCTTACGGTTCGCCAGCAGGCGTTGCTGCATAGCCTGTTGCTGGTCACGGCGGCCGTGACCATGCCCATCACACCCAGCCTGGACTGGAAACCCACGGGAAGCGAATCACCAACACTAAGCATTGTGGTACTGCTGGTCCGAACTGTGGGTCTGTCCTATTTCCTGCTGTCTTCCACGGGACCCCTGTTGCAGCGTTGGTTTTGCTGGACATGCCCGGGCACGGTCCCCTATCGGCTGTACGCGCTCTCCAACGTCGGATCGCTGCTGGCATTGCTGACGTATCCATTTGTGTTCGAACCCATTTTGTCGTCGTCATCGCAAGCGTGGCTGTGGTCGGTTGTATTCTGCTGTTTCGCAGCGCTGTGCCTGGTGTGTGCGGGCGCGCGATTCGATCGCAGCAGCCCGCGGGCACCGACAACGGCAGTAACGGGTTACCATCGTTCGTGATGAGGCGAGTCGACCGACTACCGCTTGCCGATCGCATCACCTGGTTCTGCCTGGCCGCCCTTCCATCCATCATGTTGTTGGCCACGACGAACCAGGTCTGTATGGACATTGCCGTGATTCCCTTCTTATGGATCCTGCCGTTAACACTGTATCTGCTGTCCTTTATCGTGACATTCGACAGCGATCGTTGGTATCGTCGTCGGCCCACCGTGATGCTGTGCGCGTTCTCGTCCGCCGCCACCGCGATGGTGGCGACCCACGGTGTGGGATTACCGTTAGTGGTCCAGATTTCGGTATTCTTTATCAACCTGTTTCTCGTCTGCTTCTTTTGCCACGGCGAACTCGTCCAGCGTAAACCGTCCACAAACCACCTGACCGCGTTCTATTTGACGATCGCCGCCGGAGGCGCGTTGGGCGGACTGTTCGTGGGTCTGCTGGCTCCCCATCTTTTTCGAGGCTACTACGAGCTGAACCTGGGCATTATCGGCTGCATGCTGCTGTGCGTGGGCAACTACCTGCACGAGGAACGACGCTGGCGCGAAGGGTTGTCCTACGGCTTCAAAGCGGGAATCGGCTTCTTTGTGTTGGGCGCGGCCATGGCCGTCTGCATGACCTTGGCGGGTCACGAACCGGGTACGCTGACGGCGACACGAAACTTTTACGGCATCCTGCGCGTCAAAGATCAGCCGGACGAAGCGTCACAGGATACGATTCGCAAGTTGGTCCATGGACGGATCGTGCACGGCTCACAGTTTCTCAGCGCAACCGCACGGCGAAACCCCACGACCTATTATGCCCCCGACTCGGGTGTCGGCCAGGCGTTGCGAAAGCACCAGTCGGGACAACCACGCCAGATCGGCGTGGTCGGTTTAGGAGCCGGAACGCTGGCCGTTTACGGGCAACCGGGTGATCACCTACGGTTCTACGAGATCAACCCGGACGTCATCCGGATGGCTCGGCAGCACTTTTCATATTTGTCCGACTGCGCCGCGGAGGTCTCGATTGTGCTCGGAGATGCTCGGCTGACTCTGGAAAAAGAAGCGTCACGCGGTTTTGACTTGCTGGTGCTCGACGCGTTTTCGGGGGATGCGATCCCCGTGCATTTGCTGACGGCAGAAGCGATGCAGCTGTACACTCGTCATCTGGCTCCGGATGGCCTGCTTGCGGTACATATATCGAATCTGCATTTTGATCTGCAGCCCGTCGTACGGGGCTTGGCGGATCAGTTCGGCTTTGGTTCGCGTGTTTGCGAGAATTTCCCTGGTGATTATCCGGGTACCTCCCGATCGTTGTGGGTGCTGTTAGGTCGGGATGCGTCAAGCATGGATGCCCTCGTCGGAGAAAATGCGCGGGCCGAATCGATCAAGCCGTCCATCTTGTGGACCGACGAACGCAGCAACTTGTTGCGCATCCTGCAGTAGTTGCTGCTGGGCGGAGGCGCAGGCTACGGCACCAGTTGATGACCAGTGCCATCCGTGTCATCTGAGGGAGCTGAAAGCGTGCGCAGCACGGTCAGCGACCGAAGGATCTCCCAGCAGCGTTGGACCCATGCAACAACCTAACTTCGAGGATGCACCCGCGCGGCTTCGTGCGGAATCGTGAACGCCAGGCTGACTGGCAGATCCTTCACTGCGCTCCGCCCCGTTCAGGATGACCGTGAAGTTGCTCCGCTCCGTTCAGCAACCCCGGGCCATCAAGCCCGGGGCTGAAGGAGCTGGACCGATCAACTTTCTGGTTTCTGCGGTTCAGGCAACCACCGGATGTGGGTTCCGAGCCATGATTTCCTGCACCAAACGGGGAACGGCACCTCGATGGTGAACATAATCCGACAGCATCCGTTTGCCGGCATGTGTGAACACGCCAATCGTGCGCAAACAAGTGTTGGATTCCGGACAGATGAATGAGACCTTGATGGGAGTGATCTTCGCGATCTCAACCGATCCGTTTTCCGCGGTGTAATCCACGGAAAACTGGATGTGGCGATTGTTCTCTTCGTCCTCCCACGTCGCAATGTGCGTACCCATAAAACACTCCCATGGTAAAAGTTGTGGCGGTATGGCTCGGATCGAGCCCGCCGGTCAGCAAATGTCGAGATCGTAGCCGTTTGCCCAGCCGCTGTTCGCAGCGGTGGCCGGACCGAAAGGCGACGGTCCAGTACGTCCCGTTCTCACAATGTTCGGCCGGCGGGGATGAGAAATTCACCCCATTCCCGTTTCGGCCAAATATTGCCTGACAATATGGTATCCTCCGCCGCGGCGAGGGGCAATCGAGAATCTCCCCCGCCTGGCGCTGTTCCCCTTAACGGGAAGATCCTTCAGCCCCAACTTGAAGATGGACCTGAAAAACACCATTTGCGTGACGGTCGTGCGTTGGATAGTCTACACTGCGGTAGTCGGCGGTCGCGGGGACGTCGCCTGATCGCACAACGGAGGACTTCGCATGTGGCAAATCCCGAGAGGCTTTGGCGGCGCGGCGGTCGTGCTGGTCGGCTGGACGGTGGCCCGGGGCCAGACGGTGCAGCAACCCGTTTTTCAGTCTTTTTCCACGGGCACGACCGTCACCGTGCCGGACGGCGGCAGCGGACTGCTCGGTGGTGTCAGCTCGGCGCGGTATGGTTCCAGCTCACGCGGTACGCCGATTCTCGGCAAGCTTCCCGGAGTGGGACGGTTGTTCAACAACCGCGCCATCGGCAACGAGTTTACCACCTCGCGAAATTACGTCCGCGCCCAGATCATTGACCTCAACGAATGGGACCAGGCGGTGCTGAGTCAGGCGCACGGCAACCGAATCAACCAACAGCCGACAGTCGCCGGCCAGCGACTGGCCATGGACCCGGCGGCAGCGGCCGTGCATCGCGAGGCGCAGGTCTTGACGCAAAACATGGGGCGGCGTGGTGCGGCGCGTACAGCGCCGGTGCGGCGTGGAGAAGAACTGGGGGCGCCCTCGGACGCGCGTCGCTTGCTGGCACTGGGGGACCAAGCGCTGGCCGACGGCAAGCTGGAACTGGCAACCCGGTATTTTCGTGCCGCGGAGCGTGCTGCGGCGGGAGCACCGACGTCAAACCAGGCCGCTGTCGTTCAGCGGTACGGAGCAGTACCGTCCCGCCGCAACGACCGCTAACTCTGCGCGAGGCGCTGATTTACTTTCGCGGCCTGGGCGATTATCACGGAGCCCTTCGGTTCCGTGTCTCGGTGGTCGTCTACTGCGGCTCTGTCCTGATCGACGGCCTGACGACGCGGAAAAAGTTCACAGCGCAGAGGTGTAGCACGATGGAATACGTGATTGCCTTCGTCGCCCTGACAGCGATGGAGATCGTGTTGGGCATCGACAACATTGTCTTCATCGCCATTGTCACCAGCCGGCTTCCCCTAGCACAGCAGCCCAAGGCACGACGGATTGGATTGCTGCTGGCGATGGCTTTGCGCGTGGCTTTGCTGTTGACTTTGTCTCTGATGCTGAAAATGGATGACCCCTTCGTCGAGCTCACATCCTGGGGATTTCCCGAGCAGGCGTGGACGCAGGCGATCGAGGAACAGCTCGCGGACCTGGAGGCGACCGAACCGAAGACCCATAAGATCGAGGGGCAGATCTTTGAACTGAAGGCACGCATTCACATGGTTCATGAGATGGCGGGCGTCTCCGGCAAGGACTTGATCCTGCTGCTGGGTGGTTTATTCCTGATTTGGAAGAGTGTGCATGAAATCCATGGCCGGTTTGAGGGCGAAGCCGGGACGGAGGCGCAAGGTGTCGCCAGCTTTGGCAGCGCGTTGTTGTCCATCTGCTTGATGGATCTGGTGTTTTCCATTGATTCGGTGATCACCGCGGTTGGCATGGTGGACGCATCCGGAACCAAATTCTGGCATGGCATCGCGGTGATGGTGGCGGCAATCGTCGTCGCCGTAGGGGCCATGTTACTTTTTGCCGAGCCTGTCAGCCGCTTCGTGGAGAACAATCCCACCTTGAAGATGTTGGCATTGTCGTTCCTGATTTTGATCGGGGTGATGCTGGTTGCCGAAGGCGCGGGCACACACTTCAACAAGGGCTACGTCTATTTTGCCATGGCGTTTGCGCTGGGAGTCGAAGTCCTGAATCTCCGCATGCGAAATAACGATCACCTGCCCGTGCCTCACGCGTAACCTGACGGATCGCCACTTATTTCTTTGCTAACACCGTCGTTCGAGTTTTGCATTTTCGACGTCGCCGTCTCCACAATGTAGAACAATGGTCCCCAATTGTTTCCCTAATTGTTTCCAAGCCAATGCGAACGCGGAGAATGAACAATTGAGGACCATTGTTCTATAACCACACCTGCTCGCGCCAGAAAGTGAAAACGCGAACGTAGCCGATGGCAGCATTCAGGTCGTCGAGAGAGCGGGGATTCGTCACTCGGAGGCGCGAGCCTGATCGTCGGGCGCCACACCCTGCACTTGCCACGACTTCTCATACGTTTCCGGATCCTTGAACCGACGCATCACGAGCAGGAAATCCAGGGGGGCGCGGTCCTGGGTGGGAGCGTATTCCAACCGGTAGCGCAGGGTGACGTAGTAGTTCAGTCGATCGCAAATTATTTCCTCGCAACCCAAGTACGCAAAGCGATCACCGTCCTCTACGGCCGCGACAGACCTGGCAGGCTCGTTGTCAAAAAAACGTCGAAACGACGGTTCCTGGTCTCCACCTGGTTTGTAGTAGTTATCCAGCGGTTCACCGGGATTGGCCCGCGAGGCATACGACAAGACCCATTGGTGCGCGTGCCGGAGGGCATGATGATGGACCATCTCCAACCATCGGTCCGCAGCAATTCGAGCCTGTCTGGCGATCAGGTACCGAGATAGCGCGAAATCCGACACAACCCAGGCCGCAAAAAACAGCGAACAGCAGATGCCCAGGTACGCCATGCCTTTGCCCGTGTAACTGATTCCCGTCCGGGCGTTCAGTTGCGCGAGAGCCAATCCTCCCAGCAGCAGACCGAGGCCGGGAATGAACCACAGCACGGGGTGCAGCAGGGCAGCCACGGAAGCCACGCCGGCAGCCGCCGCGGCCACGGCCATCCAGCTGATCGGGCGATACGCAGCCACGTTTTCATCGACCGCACTGGCCGAACTCATCAATTGTTCCATAGGCTCCCTGCGTTCCCCGGGTCCCTTGATTCGTGCAAGGCGGCGCGCGTCGGGCACTGCACACCTGCGTGGATGGCTCCGACCACGATCGGATGTTTGACTCGCATTGCCCCCGTGCCGAGCACTGCGGGCCCACGGCGTTTCGGCTTATCTGCCGACACGGATTCCCCCTTGCGACGCATTGTGCTCCTTCAACGACTGCCGTCTGGCACCGTATTTGAGGATGTAGTCCCCTGTCTCGTCAAAGGGTCTGGCGTTGGATCGGGACAGCGCCCTTGCGAGCGATGCTGCACAAAGCCCAGCAGGAATCGATCCGGCGCGAGGCCAAAAAAATTATTGGAAAGCGGCTCCTGCTGGAAGGAACCGCGAAAGGGTGATCGACTGAGGGGCGCCGTGTGCATCGCGGTCGTGACAAAACACGCAAGGACCCAGGCCGTGAGCAGTGAGAACACGACGCGGCCTCCCTGTTCCACAGGCAATTTGAAGCGCACCGCGTGTCGGGACACTTGATCCGTTAGGGCCCTGAAGACCGCCAGGGTAATCACAAACAGCAGCCACTGGGCGACAAAATCGAGCGAGTAACGATAGCTGGCCAGGTACTTCTCCATGAACCCGGCGACGGGTTCGAAGAAATTCAATGAGATCATGGCCGCAAACACCGTGTTGACGAAGGTGATCGCATTGGACCACATGCCTTCGGGCCACATCAGGGCCACACAGATAAACATCACCAACACCAATAACCAGGGAAACATCGGCTCGATTCCTGCAGTAACTGGAAGGAACAAGCGGAGGCAGTGTGCCGCCGCGGCAACTTAAAGATCATTGTTTGAGGATCCGCATTAGCTCCGGCAACGAAGTAATCCCTTGGACGACCAGGGCGATGCCCTCTTCCTGCAACGAGCGATGGCCCATCTTACGCGCCACGGCTTGCAAGACCTCCAGCTTGGGCTGCTTAATCAGCGTCTCCCGCATCGTGGCATCCATGGTCAACAGCTCGAAGATGGCGATGCGATTGCGGTACCCGATGCCGTGACAATCGGCGCAGACTTTTTCTGGATTTTCCGGATGACGATACAGCTTTTCCACACGGCCGGCCGGGATCCCCAGCTTTTTGAGCAAGGCGGGAGCCGGTTCGAATTCCTCCTTGCAGGTCTCGCACAGCCGCCGAATCAGCCGTTGGTTCAGCACGCCCATGATCCGGGATGCGAATTTCTTGGCCGGCACTTTGAGCAGCAAAATCCGCACCAGAGCTTCAATCGCGGACTTGGACCGCAACGAGCCGAACACGAAAAGTTCTTCCTCCGACAGATCACACAACAGCTCCACGACCTTGCCGTCGGTCAGATTCGGAACCACCATCACGTCCGGCTGTTTACGGGCCAGCCGTTCGAGTTCCGGCAAGGGGCTGCCCCCTTGCTTGGAGTCATAGAACACGGGGTCTACATTTTCCACCTCATACAGCGGATCGTGTTTATCCTCCACGGAAATGAAGTCCCGCAGCAGGCGGTCTGTCGCCTTCAAGGCGACGTACATGGTCGTGGACAGTCCACCTCCGGGCATGGCGCTAAACAAGAACATCCCGTGCGGCGACAGCATCAGTTCCTTTCAACCGCTCGATCATCTTGGGTCTCATCCCCAGCTCTTCCAACGTGCCGAAAGGCACCCCTTTCTTGGCAAAAGAAATGATCGTGCGCTCGCCCGTCTTGGTACCCTGAGAGACGATCGTCCCCTTCAGGCTGCGTCCTTCGTAATCGGCGGAAAACACTCCTTCCTGGCGTTTTCGGCGTTCCTTAGGGGACAGTCCGGACAGCAGCTTCAAGACGTTTAATAGCCGCTCTCCTTCCTCGTTGTCTTTGGCATCCGAATCGTGCCACACCCCGTCAACTTGAAAACGGGTGGTGACCCCTTCGGCGGCAAAATCCAACATGATCTTTTCGGCAAAATGGTCCACCGCGTTGGCGATCATCGACTTGGCGGTCAGGAAGCCGGGCGACTGCCGGGCCGTAATCAGGTTGGCTTGTGCCTTTTGCAAGTCGTCGGCAATGGCCTGGAAATCCACTTTGGCTCCCCGCTCATGCGCAGCGCGTGCCTCCGTGGCCACCTTGATGCCCATTTTGTTAAGCATTTCGGCCGCCAGAAAGCGCAGATGCGCGGGAGTCATCACGCGCTCATGCGGATCCACAATCGAGTTTCGCTTGGCCACATACACCAGTGTCGGCACCAACCAGGCCAGGATCGTGACGGCCGCTCCGGCGGGAAAGATGGGGATGGTCAGGCCCGCCGCAAACAGGGCAACCATAAAGGGAAAGAACGCGAGTGGCGTCCACAGGGCAAACGGCAGGCTTACGATCTGGCAGTCCTGGCTGATCCAGTCGGTGGTTTTTATCCACGCCAGAAATACCAGCCACAGTGTCAATAGTTTGGGCCAGCTGAGATAAAAGCCGGGTCCGCGCACGATGGAGTTGGCAGTGGGATCGACATCAGGGTGACCGTCCGGCCATGATTGCCCGCACACCAGGCCGGCACCACACAGCACGAACAGCAAGGCAACCGCGGGTATACATTGTCGGGCCAGCGACATCCGATCCGCCGTCACCCGCCACTTCATCACGAGATACCCCATTAGAGAATTCCAGGTTGTTTGACGTCGATGCCTTTGAGTGCCATTTTGAGCGCCTCCTTGTTCGGCGCCACTTCAAACGCCGTGGGACGATCGATTAACTCCTGGTCCAAAAGACTCTTAAGACTCATCGTGAAATCCTGCATGCCATCTTCGAATCCCATGCGGATCGCGTCTTGTAGTTTCTCTTCCATGCACTCCAGAATCAGTTTGCGCATCATCGAATTCATCATCATGATTTCGACGGCAGGAACGCGCGAGACTCCCGGCTTGATCGACGGCAGCAATTTCTGAGCCACAATGCCCTTCATGTTAAAGGCAATCGCACTCCGCAGTGCGGCGTGCATCTCCTCGGGAAACAAGTCCAAAATGCGGCCAACGGTGCTGGCCGCGGTGGAAGCGTGAATCGTGCCAAAGACCAGGTGACCCGTTTCCGCCGCCTGGATGGCCGTCATGAACGATTCGTGGTCGCGCATTTCTCCCAGTAACATTACGTCCGGGTCTTCACGAACGGCCTGACGCATACCGTTCATGAAATCCTTGACGTCCAAACCGACTTCGCGCTGATTGATCAGACACTTCTCCTCGGTATAGACAAATTCCACCGGATCTTCCAAGGTAAGAATGTGTTTGCGATAGTTGCGATTGATCCAGTTCAGCATCGAGGCAATCGTGGTCGTCTTGCCCGAGCCCGTGGGCCCTGCCAGCAGGACCATGCCTTGGTCGTACTTGCAGAGTTCCTCCATCGCTGGCGGCAAGAACAAGCCCTCGAAGTTGGGAATGAAATTGCTGACCCGGCGAGCCACTAGTCCCAGGTGGCCCATCTGCTGCAGCACATTCACGCGAAATCGCCAATTGACACCTTCCACATCGCAAACATGGGCAAAGTCCGCTCCCCCGTTTTCGTGGAAATCCCCACGGGCCTTCTCGTTCATCAACGGCCAAATTAACCGCTGCATTTCTTCGTCCGTAATTGGGTCGCGATTCAGCGGCCGCAACGAACCCTTCACCCGCACGATGGGTGGCTTACCAACCTTGAGGTGAAGATCGCTCCCCTCCAGCTTGACCAGAGCGCGAAACATCTTGTCGACTTCCGCCGTGGGTGAATCATCGCCCGATTTGATTGCCGGGGTTTCCGTAGTTGCCATACGCCTGCTCCTCGCTCGTCGCCGCGCTATTCGCGGCCTTCGACCCTCGACGTTGCCCGCCACGGCGTGCGCCGCGAACACTCGTGAGAATCGATCAATTTAACAAAAAAAGAGTCCGTTGCCGCCAGATGACGGAACAAAATCCAAATCAAATTCCGAGGCCCCATGTGGGCTGGACCCGGCAAAATTTCACCACTTCACTCTATTTTCGTGGGCAGCAATGGTCAATGACCATCGCGATGTGCCGGAATCCAGGAGCCTGCTAGTCAGCCCAGGGGGACTCGTCGAAGCTCACCCCCACAGCGTAATCTTCCACCAGAGTGCACTCCGGCAACGCCTGGACAAACAGGCGTCCGTAGGACTTGGTAACGACGCGAGGATCCAGGATCACCACCGTTCCTGTGTCGTCGCGGGTGCGGATCAAACGCCCGAATCCCTGCCGCAATTTGATGATGGCTTCGGGAACTTGAAAATCGAAGAAGGGCTCCCCCCCGGCCTGGCGGATGTGCTCGAGCTGCGCCTGCATCAGCGGATGATCGGGCACGCTGAAGGGCAAGCGTGTGATCATGACGCACTTCAGCGCGTCGCCGGGCACGTCCACGCCTTGCCAGAAGCTATCCGTACCCAGCAGGATTCCCCGCGGGTTCGCGCGAAAATTCTCCAACAAGCGACTGCGTGGCGTGCCGTCGGCCTGGCTGTACAGCTGCATGTCTTGTTCGGCAAGCCACGGCAGCAACCGCTGGGCTACGTCGCGCAACATCCGGTAGCTGGTGAACAGGGCGAAGGTCCGCCCGTCGTATCGATTGAGATAACGCTGGATGACACTGGCACACATCCGCGAATATTGTTCCGGATCGCCGCTGGGATCCGGCATGCCCTTGACGACCGCCAAATCGACCTGGCTGCGATAGTCAAAAGGGCTCCCCAGTGCCTTGTTGGTGCACTGGGTAAGGCCGATCAGCCGCTTGAAGTAATCGAAGTTGCCCGAGCGCCCCGTGGAGAGTGTCGCGCTGGTCATAATGACCGACGAGACGCGGCCGAACAGTTGCTTGCGCAGCAGCGGACCAATATCGACCGGGGCACTCCGTAGTTCCACCCGCACACGTCCCATGCGGCCGGCCACGCGTTCGATCCAATGCACGGATTCCGGATCGTCCTGCCGCAACCAGCCGGCCACTTCGGCAGCCAGCACCTGCAGTTTTTTTCCGGCCGACGCATAGTCTTGTCGCTCGGATTCGTCCGTGCGCTGTTTCCCATAACGCAGCACTTCCGTGGCCAATTCGTCCAGCATGGGCGTCAATCGGTTTCCCACGATTCCCGCCTGACGGACGCGGCCGTGCTCCGACTCATGCTGTCGGTACCAGTCCTCCACGGCGTCAAAAAAAGTCTTGGCTACGCGACGCACGTGCACCACACCCTGCTGCCCGGCATGCCAGTCGTGGTGCACCAGCAGACCGCGCTGCGTACGTTCGTTGTACAGCCGCGAAAGGGCGAAATCGATTTGACCCGAGCTGACGGCATGCCCCAAATGTTCACGGGCGGCATGCGGCAGCGTATGCGCTTCGTCAAAAATGACGATGTCGTAATCGGGTAAGAAACCGCCACTGTCCGTGCGGATAGCCAGGTCGGTGAAAAACAACGCGTGATTCACGATCAACAGTTGCGCGTGCTGAAGTCGTCGGCGAGCCGCATAGTAGAAGCAGGTGTTATAGGTCTGACACTTGCGGCCCATACAGTTGGCGTGGTCGCTGGCCACCTCGTCCCAGACCGCGGGGTGGGGTATCACCTGCAGGTCGCTTTGCGAACCATCCGATGTGTCACTAGCCCAGCTGGAAATGTCTCTCAACTGCGTGAGATGCTCGTCCTGAAAAAACAAGCTGGACGCGCGACGACGCGCCAGTTCCAGCCGACGCAGGCTCAGGTAATTGCGCCGCCCCTTCCCAAGCACGCAGGAGAACTCACGCGGAATCACACTGTTCAGAAAGGGAATGTCCTTGTGCAGCAGTTGTTCCTGAAGGCTGATAGTATGCGTGGAAATGACAATGCGACGTGGTCGGTCATCCCGCTGATCCTCAGTAACGGCCAGAATCGCGGGAACCAGATAGCCAAAACTCTTGCCCACCCCCGTCCCCGCCTCAATCATCAGATGCCGCTTGCCCTGCATTGCCTCGCTGACAGCACCAGCCATTTCCAGTTGTTGAGGCCGGTGCTCGTAGTTGGACAATCGGGCGGCAATGGTCCCTTCCGGACCCAGAATCGAACGCACGTCCAGATCGTCATTCGCCATGCGCTGGAACACCCTGATTTGCCGAACGGTATTTCGCGGCAACCTGCATGGTCAGTTCCCATTCCCCACGACCATGCCGTGCTCGGGGCTGCTGGCAGTCGCATACAGGCGTTTGGGAATGCGTCCCGCCAGGTAGGCTAGTCGCCCCGCGGTGACGGCCGCCCGCATCGCCCGCGCCATCGTGACGGGTTGCTCGGCGTGAGCGATGCCCGTGTTAAGCAACACGCCGTCGGCACCAAGTTCCATGGCAATGGCCACATCGCTGGCCGTGCCCACACCCGCGTCGATGATCACCGGGTATTGCGGATCCGCCGATTTCAAGTACTCCAGGATAATGCGGATGTTGTGGGGATTGAGAATCCCCTGCCCTGACCCGATCGGGCTGCCTGCGGGCATCACGGCGGTGGCCCCGGCCTCTTGCAGCCGACGAGCCATGACCGGATCGTCGCTGGTGTAACACAAGACGTCAAATCCCTCGGCGACCAACTGCCGCGTGGCTTCCAGAGTCGCCACGGGATCAGGCAGCAAGGTGCGGTTGTCGCCGAGTACTTCCAGTTTGACCCAGTTGGCTCCGGGATTGTCCATGCCCGCCAGGATTTCCCGCCCGAGCCTGGCCGTGCGCAAAGCATCCTGGGCCGTGTAACACCCGGCGGTATTCGGCAGCAACAAGTACTTGGACGAATCAACGTAGTCCAGAATATTTTCGCCCGCAGCATCGTACAGCCGCTCACGCCGGACCGCGACCGTCACGCAGGATGCACCGGACGCGTCCAGCGCCTCGCGCATTTGGGTAAACGAAGCGTATCGACCGGTTCCGACAATCAACCTGCTGCGAAGTTGGTGGCCGCCAATTTGCCACGTCTCGGACGAAGAATCGACGCTGTCAGTCTCCACGCGTTGTAAACCCCATGTGTTGCCCGCCTACCCACCGCCGACCAGCGTTACGATCTCGATGCGGTCGCCATCGTGCAGCTGCCATGCCTCGTGTTCCCGGCGCGGAACGAGTTGCTCATTCACCTCGACGGCCACCTGCGGCCGCGCCAGGTCCAGTTGTTCCAACAAGTGTCGCACGGTGAACGTCGCCGTCAACTCAACTAATTCCCCATTCACGTGCAGTTGCATTCGTCCCCCTCTGGACTGGCTGACTTGACGACTGCTCACGATGCTCAAGTACGCCGCGCTCCGACAGACAACCGCTGTTCGGGAATCATGGCAATCCTCATCCGGCCAGCATACTCGATCCGATCCGCACAACACCAGGGAACGGTGGTCCATTCGGTACGCGTCTCGCGGGTGCGGAGTGTCTCATCGAATCCAGGCGTGCGGCCGAAAAAATCACGGAATACCGCAAAATAATCCGCAAAACCGGGCTGCCGCAGCCGATGTCGGCTGGACCGCGAATGCGCTTACAGCTGGCGGACTTTTTTGTGCATCACCCCATTCATCCGCGTTGATGGTAAGGTCCAACACCAGAATCGTCCCTTGGTCATTCCGGCAGACGGCTTCGCCCCACATGCTATTCGGACTACAATGGAGGGCAGCGAATCCAGGGCATCCGACGTCGTGGAAAGTCGCCAAATCACCGGGAAAAAATGGAGAGCTATACTTTGGACAGGGCAATTCAATATGTCGGCTGCTTACTGCTACTGGTTCTGATCATGGCTAATCGGCCGTGTCTGCTTGGCCAGTCTCCGGGGTATCAACCAGGCCAGCCCTACCTGCGTCCGCCGGGCGGCGGTTACAGCGGACCTCCGCTGTCCACGGCGCTACCCTCCTACGGACCGTTCAGTGCTGGCATCCACATGCAGACCCCAGCTACGACCGGGACGCCAGTCGGGTCAGGCGGCGCATCCATGCTTCCCCAACGCCCAACCTTCCCGAACGTCGTGCAAAACACGGCGACGCTGCCTGGAAATGGAAGTTACCGACGCCTTTGAATTCACGGACAGAGGCATGGCTAACTACGCGATGTACCGCGGTGTAACCCGTGGTCTGCGTTTCTAAATGACACAGTCTGGCGATCCTCGCATACCAACGAATTCCTTCAACACACGAGTACCATCGAGAACACTTAAAGGTTCCAATATGTCGACCAGAAAATTTTCATCCGTCATGTTCCATTGGCCGCTTATCCGTACGGTCACCGTTTGCCTGCTATTGACGTCCCTGCCGGCCGTCGTTGCCCGCGGACAAATTTTGCGAGCTCCTTTTCCCGAGCCGTCCACCAACGCGGCCCTGCATTATAATCGCGCGATATTGCTGTTAACCATGGTCCCCGTCGAGGACCGTGTTCCGTTGGAGAAGCCGATTTGGGAGGCGTTTGGCGATGCGTCGCGGGAGGAAATCGACAAGACCGTCGCGAAGCTCGTGTACGACACACGTCACGTACTCCACGCGGCACTGCGGGGAGCGAGACAACAGCAATGTGAGTTTGGCATCGACTACGCGGACTTTGGCCACGGCAACGTCCTGCCGCACACGCAGCCGATGTTGCAGATCGGTCGCCTGGTGACCTTAGCGGCCATCCACGCCCAGATTCACGAACAGTGGGAAAAAGCCGCCGTGCTGATGTTTCAGTCCTTGCGGATGGGGCGACACATGACATCCCAACCGACGCTCGTGGAATCCCTGGTGGGGCTGGAGATGCTGGAAAATAACTACTACGCACTGGCCTTTTGGGGGTCCAAATGCCCGGATGTGCGACTGGTTAAACAGGCCTTTCTGCGACTGGAAGTGGGTTCGCGCCTCATGGCCGAACCCGTAGTTGCTCTGGCCAACGAAGCCAGCATCATTCAGCGTCAGATCGAACAGCTGAAAGCGGCTTATCCCGAGGGAGCCTGGGGAGAAATGCTGTGCGAAGCCCTGGGAGAAAACGCGGCCGCCGACAACCTCAACGAACAGCGGGACAAGGCTAAGCAAGTGTGTATCCAGCGCGGTGTACCTGCCAAGGTCTTTACCGACAAGGCTGCATTTGACGCGATGGCGGATAAGATCGCTCAAACGCAAATGTCCTACCTGACTGCCGGAGCCGCCTGCATGCACCTTCCTCCCAAGTCACGCGCCATGCGGGCCAAAGTCATCATGGAGTCCTTCCAAGACAAATTCAAGGAACTGGGCGATCAACAAATGCTGGACCTGCAAAAAATTGGTTCATTCTTCGCCGCACATCAGGCGGAGCAAACCATGGCGCGCGTCGCGTTGGCCGTGGCGGCCAGCCGCACCGAACAGGGATTTCCGGCCTCGCTGGAGAGTATCGCGGCCGAGTTCTCGGGTGAAATGCCCACCAGCCCGTACGATGGTGCGCCACTGCAATACACGGTACTCAATGGTGGAAAGGATTTTTCGGTGGCGATTCCCGCAGCCAGCGCGGACGGCATCGAGTTCCCGCGCGTGGAATTCTCCAGCTTGCGTGAATGATGGTCCACCTCAATCACCTGGGCCACGGCAGACCGTGACAAGTGACATTACTCGCGCACAACAGCTGTGCGAACTGAGCCACTTTGCACCAGTAACAGCTCACTTTGCTGTGGACGTCCGGACGCGAACAGGTCGCGGCGCCAAGGCACGGCATAGGCCGCAAATCTTCCGGAAGTGGCTTCGGTGACGTACACAAAGCTCGCGCCCAAATACAGTGTCCCGCGCCGCCATGATTCCACGTTCCCGGTCGTCAATAAGAACCGCGGGTTCTTGGCGGCATCGATTTGCAGGTCCGCCAACACATTGCGGCGGAAGACCGCGTTGAAGTTCTGCGATTGCGGGTTGAAGACGATGCACTGCAAATCGCCAGATAGCCCGTCCAGGGCAAAGAAGCCCTCGACTTCGTCGGCGATGACACCCGTGGCTACCGCCAGGTCGTCGATACTGTCCGTGGTTGAGGCGTAGATCGGCCGGTAAGGCCAGCCGTTGAAGCGCTCGTCTGTTGGGTAGTGACCGACTATCCAGCCGCATCCAAATCCCGCCACCGCAATGGCCAAGACCAACGCAATCAATCGCTGCATACGACGGGTCATTTGCATGGCTTCAACTCCCAGGTTCGGCACGGTCGGCGGATTTCTGCTGATCCTCACGGAGTATCGGCGACGTCCATCAAGCCGACCGGCAGTTATCGGATCGTCGTCTGGTGGGGCACGACGCCTACAACGATCATCCTAACAGCCAACACTCGTGGGGCAAAGCGCAATGGCACTATTCCCGAAAGATGCGCGGGCCAAAGCGCGGGATGGACAATGTAGGACGGATTGGCCCATCCGCCATCAAGGTCGCTGTGGCCAATTCGCTTTCCTCGGATGGTAATCCGTCCTGCAGAGCGGGACGGATTACCAAGTCGCTGGATACCACCCTGCTGGTCGGGCAAAATGGCGACTTGGCCCATCCGTCCTACAGAGGCTTTGGCCCAGATAAATCGAGTAAGCCCGTCGTCGACCCGGATGTTCTGTGCTAAAACTCGGGCACTCTGGGCGGAGTTCCGCTGAATCGTCTGAGTTTGGCTGCATCGAGAACATCATGACCACAAAAATTGCCATCATCGGCGCGGGGGGTATGGCCTCCTATCACGTGAAGGGGTTTCGCCAGGCAGCGGCCGAAATCGTGGGCATTACGGATATCAACAGCGATGCGGCTAATCGAGCCGCCAAGAAATTTGGTATCGACCACGTGTTTGAAAATACCGCGGCACTACTGTCCTCCCCCGATGTGGATGCCGTCAGCGTGATCGTGCCCAACAAATTTCACGCTCCGCTATCCATCCAGGCGCTGGAGGCCGGCAAACACGTTTTTTGTGAAAAGCCGCCCGCCTTGAATGCCGACGAGACCCACCAATTAAAGGCGGCCGCCGCGAAATCGGGCAAGAGTCTGATGTTCAATTTCAACAATCGGGCCCGCCCCGAGTCGTTCAAGATGATGGAGTTGATTGAACGTGGTATGGTGGGTCGTATCAATTCCGCACAAGCCCGATGGGTACGGCGCACAGGCATCCCCGGCTTCGGCGGCTGGTTCACGACCAAGGCACTTTCCGGCGGCGGTCCGCTGATCGACCTGCTGCATATGCTGGACCTGGCGCTGTACTTCATGGGGTATCCCCAGCCCGCGTACGTGTTGGCACAGGCATTTGACGACTTTATCACCGACAAACAGTTCAAGGGGCCTTGGGGGATTCCCGATGTGGCCGAAGGCACCACCGACGTGGAAGCCGCCGTGCACGGCTTTGTGCGGTTTGAGACCGGACAAGTCGTCAGCCTGCAGAACTCCTGGGCTGAAATGGTGCGGACCGAAGTTGCGTCCGTCGTATTCCAAGGAACCAAGGGAGGCGGCCGAGTCGAGCGGTCGTTCGAACTCGGCGGCACCGATGAAACGGCCACCGACGTCTGCGAGTTTTACCGGCAAGAGCGGGGGAAGTCCGTAAACGAAACGTTGATCGTGGAACCGTGCGCAGACATGGGTCGAGTAAGATCCGCCGAGAACTTTATACTGGCGATCGAAGGCCACGAGGCGCCCTTGAACCATATTGACCAGGCCATCACCCTGATGACTATCATCGACGCGGTCTATGCGTCCGCCAGTTCGGGGCAGCCCGTCAAATGCTGAGGTGCCAGGTGTCACTGGCAGCCGTACTGAAGGCGTCGTACCACACAATTTCTGGGTCTGGCCGCAACTCGCCGCGCTCTGGTGCGGTGTCATCCTGAACGAAGCGCAGCGGAGTGAAGGATCTCTCAGCCAGCCCGGCGTCTACCATGGGGACCGAAACCGTCTGGAGTCCTGCCCGCAGTCGGACGCGAACGCGGGGCTGCCAGCGTGGCGGAGATCCTTCGTTCGCTGGCAGTGCTGCGCACCTTGTCAGCTCCCTCCGGACGACACTCGGGATCGACTTGTGTGGTACGATAAGTCGTCCTGGATGGCAACCGCGCACGGCTCGATCCCGCCGCGGTTAGCCGGTTACATTGATTCGAGGTTTCTCTGAGCATTTGAAGAGCTGAACGCGAGCCAGGTCTCGCGTCGGTGTGCATCACGAGGGGATCGCCATGAAGCGAAAACTGCGCATGGGGATGGTGGGCGGCGGTCGCGGTGCGTTCATTGGCGCCGTGCATCGTATGGCGGCTAATCTCGACGGACAGATCGAATTGGTGGCCGGCGCTTTCTCTGCCGATCCAGAAAAATCCCGTTTGTCCGGCCAAGACCTGTTTCTCGACCCCTTACGCGTCTATGACAGCTACCAGGAAATGGCTGAGCAAGAGTCCTCGCTGGCCGCCGACCGTCGCATCGATTTCGTCACGATTGTCGTGCGCAATGATCTGCATTATGACGTGGCCAGGCTATTCCTGGAAAAAGGTTTTCACGTCGTCTGTGAAAAACCGATGACGTACAGCTTGGAACAAGCCTTCGCGCTGCGAAATCTGGTGCGCGAAACCGGGCTGTTGTTTGCCCTGACCCACAACTATGCCGGATACCCCATGGTGAAAGAAGCACGGCGCATGGTTCGAGACGGTGCGCTGGGTCGGCTGCTGAAAATTGTGGCCGAGTATCCGCAGGGATATGCCGTAGGGGATGTGGAGAGTACTTCCTCCGCCCAGATTGCGAACTGGCGAACTGACGCTTCGGTCGCCGGTATTTCGAATTGCATGGGGGATATTGGCACGCACGCACATCACCTGGTGCGCTATGTCACGGGGCTGGAAATTGAAGAAATGTGTTCTGAGCTGACCCGCTTCATTCCAGGTCGGAGTTTGGACGACGATGGGATGAGCCTGGTTCGCTTTCAAAACGGCGTGAAGGGCATTATTTACGCCTCGCAAATCTCCAACGGCGACGAAAACGCACTCAGTATTCGAGTTTACGGAACGCAGGCTTCTCTGGAGTGGCATCAGGAAGACCCCAATGAACTGATCGTCAAATACGCCGACGCCCCGCGAAAGATCTACCGGCGCGGCAACAGCTACCTGAGCGACGTGGCGAAACACAACACGCGAACTCCGTTTGCTCATCCAGAGGGATTCATTGAGGCTTTCGCCAACATTTACCTGGCCGTGGCCGCAGCCATCCACGACCGACTGGCGGGAAAGGCCACTCCGCCCGAAGGCTATGATTTCCCCAACGTTGACGACGGCGTAGCCGGCATGCTATTCGTGCAGACGGCCGTGGAAAGTGCCCGTTCGGCAGAAAAATGGGTTAAGTTCCCTGTGTGGTGAGCCGGTTCGCTGCGATTCCTTGAGACAACCGCTGGTTCGAGAATTCCATGTATCGACGCCCCCTGCAACTCCCCATTACACTCGGCATTTCCATGATCGTGCTGATCGTCGCACTGACGGTCGGTTGGATCTTGTTGTCGACGTACGGTTTGCAGGACGCGGACACGACACGATCGGCGTTTTACATTACGTTATTGTCCGTGGGAACGACGTTTCTGGTGTTGGTACTGGTGGGCACGGTGTTCTATCTGGCCTTAACCATCAAGGCAATCAACTTGACCCGGCGCCAATCCAACTTTGTGGACAGTGTGACACACGAGTTGAAATCCCCCATCACGTCGCTGAAGCTGTATCTGCAAACGCTCAAGCGCCGCCAACTGGGAGAACAGGAACGAGTGGCCTTC
This sequence comes from uncultured Planctomycetales bacterium, assembly GCA_963695565.1. GTDB lineage: Bacteria > Planctomycetota > Planctomycetia > Pirellulales > Pirellulaceae > CAVOGW01. Next base: position 118,115 of record CAVOGW010000011.1, on the reverse strand, counting down.
TACAACTACATGCTGGAAGACATTCATCGCTTGGACGAACTGATCAACCACCTGCTCGATGCGGCTCGGCTGGATCGGGAGCCGGCCGTCGGGGATGAAAATGAAGTCGTCGATCTGAGTGAGCTGTTAAGCGAGTGTGCCAATGCCGTTTGTCTCCGTTATCGAGTCGACCCAGCGACGATACAAGTCGATTCGCATCCGGGACGGGTCCGGGCGAGGTGGGTGGATTTGGACATGATCTTTCGGAACCTGCTGGACAATGCCATCAAGTATGCGGGAGATCCCCCCCAGGTCGCGGTGACGCTCCGTCGCCAGCCTGAGTCCATGGTGATTCGCATCCGCGACAACGGATCAGGCATCCCTCGCGATCAACGACGCAAGATCTTTGGTCGCTTTGTACGTTTGGGCTCGGAATTGGAACGCAAACAACCTGGCACGGGCCTGGGCTTGTACATTGTACGTACGCTGGTTAGACGCTTGCACGGCCGAGTGCGCGTCGAGGATGCCCTAGACCCGGCGGGTACGATATTTGAAGTCACACTACCGGCCATGCCGAGCTTTGAGCGGTCGCAGGAACCCGAAGCGACCGACCGTCGTACGAGGCAGCCCACAACCAGCTCATCGTCCGGAGCCGTACCCGAGTGATACATGCTTTGCGGTGAGCAATACGGCGGGCGGCAGCCCTGCCGCGTGCAACAGCCATTCGCGTGATTTTTGCACGTCGCTCACCACCCGAAAATCAATGTTCGTGGCCATGAAGAATTCGACGTCGAAGAAACACATTTTGGTCGTGGAAGACGAGCAGCATCTCGCGGTCGGCATCCGTTTCAATCTGGAAGCGGAAGGCTATGTCGTCGAAGCCGTAGCCGATGGCAAGTCTGCCCTGTCCTGGCTGGAAAAAGCCCACGTCGACCTGGTCATCCTGGACTTGATGCTGCCTGGCATGAGCGGCTACGACGTGTGCCTCAGCATGCGAAAGACCCATCCGCTGCTCCCGGTATTGATTCTCAGCGCGCGGACGTTACCGGAGGATCGCACGCGTGGATTTGACGTGGGAGCCGACCAGTACCTCACTAAGCCCTTTGAGCTTGACGAGTTGCTGAGCCGCGTGAAGAACCTGCTGGCGAGAGCCGATCGGGCTGCCGGCTTGCCGACTTTGCAGCAGGCCCGCGTCTACAAATTCGGCGAGGCCTACATCAATTTTGACACGCATGAAGTGATGATTCACGGCAAGCCCGTGCGCATGACGGCGATGGAATTAAAGCTGCTGGAGTACTTTATCGCCAACGAGGGCCGAGTCATCCCGCGGGGTGAGCTGTTGGAGAACGTGTGGGACTTGCCCGCGCACATGAGTACGCGGGCACCCGATCAGTTCATTCGCCGCTTGCGGAAGGCGTTTGAGCCTAAGCCGGAACAGCCTCGTCATTTTCTGACGCTACGGGATGCTGGCTACCGGTTTGTGGCTTCCGGTGAGCTTGAAGAATAGCCTCCGTGGAAGTGGGGGCCAGCACCGTATTTCCGGCCGATCGCCGTTTGTGCTTGTGATCCACGACGTTCCAAGCCAATCCCAACATCTGCATCAAGCGAATGGTCATGTACGTCACGTCGATTTCCCACGCCTTGTGCCCATGCCGTACCATGGTGGGGTAGGCATGGTGGTTGTTGTGCCAACCCTCGCCGTAAGTCACCAGGGCCACAAACCAGTTGTTACGACTGTCGTCGGTCGTCTCATAGTTGCGGTAGCCCCACATGTGACTGGCCGAATTCACCAGCCAGGTCGAGTGCATGACCAGCACCAGCCGGGCAAATACCCCCCAGACCACAAACGAACAACCCAGGATGGGACCGCCAAACCACCAGCCGATTCCATACACGACTGCCGCAAACGCGATGTGGCTGGGGATGAACATGGCATCCAGCCACTTCAATTTAGTGTCGTCCATCAAATCGGGAATCCACCGCTTGTATGATTCCCTGATCACCTGCGGATCGTGCTTGCCAAAAATCCACAACATGTGAGACCACCAGGCGCCATCATTCGGGGAATGGGGATCCCCATCGTGATCACTAAACGCGTGGTGACGACGATGCGTGGCGACCCAATTCAGACATGAGCCTTCCCCCGATAATCCACCGAACAGCGCCAGGAAATATCGAATCGGCGTGTACGTCTGGAATCCTCGGTGCGTGAAGTAGCGGTGATAGCCCAGACACACGCCTACGCCGCCCGTCATCCAATGCAGCAAAAATACTAAACCGACCGACCACCATGAGAAGAACTTCGGCACGAAGACTAACAACGCGCCCGCGTGCACAATGACAATCCAGAATACGACCGGCCAGAAAATGCCGATGGGCTTCATCAAGTCGTCTGTCGGCAAACCGTACATGGTCTTTTCGGTTTGCGCTTCGATATGTTTTTTAACGGGAGCTTCAATGACCGTGGCCATCCAAATTTTCCTTTCCAAAGAGCGTCGAGCCAGCGCGGGGCACGTGATCGATTCTCGTCCGTACCACCAGGTGCTGGAGGCTGGCTGCCAAAGCACCAACCCCATTTAATGCGTTCGACAAATTCTATGGAAACTATTGCCTGGAAGGGAACTTCTGTGTGTAACAGGAGTGTAATAGTTCTGTAACGATTGCCCGCATGACCGCCGTGGTGGCCGGATATCCGCGTCCACCGCGGCAGGCGTCAAGCACAGAGTGGCCAGCAAGGCCGATGGAACCGTTTGCTCAGCATGCATCAGGCTCGTCCCACGGACTCTCGGCCATCGGCTGCGCCATCACATCGACGCCCACGGCCAATTCCTCCGCAACTCGCCTGGGGACAGCCACGAAATCCAGATTCATTTCTCGCGCTGCAAACAGCAGGTTCAAAATCACGACGATGCCTGCAAACATGGCAACCAGGTAGGGAATCACAGAATACGGATTCGTCGACGCAGGCGTTAGTCCGATATCTCCCTCCATGCTCTCGACCACTGTCCAGAACACGTTGCTGATTTCGATCAGGGAATACTCCTGTCCAAATTTCCGCGGATACGAAAGGTGAATCGACAGGGGGATGAGCGTGCCGAAAACCATCACCGCGAAATTCGCGAAGACGCCCCGCAACGGGCCTTCCAAATGGTACTTGCCCGACAGGCGCATCAGCAGATTGCCCACTCCCGTGTAGGCGATGACGTAACTCGAACATAACAGGGACGTGGTTAACACGTCTGCATCCTGCCCTCCCTCGGAGAACCATCCAATCAACGCGCTGACGCCGCCCATGGTCAGCACGTTTCCCACCACGAAGAAATAGCCCAGCCCCCGTCCGGGAAAAAACAGCATGCCAAACAGCTTGCCGAGCGATGTTCTCGGCAGCTCGCGGCGGACACGCGGCGTCAACATCGTACGTTCTCCGGAAATGCAACTGCCACACAACCACCAAAACACGGTCATGGGCAGCAAGTACATGTAGACGATTTCCGCCACCAGCTGATTTGTCTGCCAGACCCAGGTCATCCATCCGAACCACAGCGCGTGCGTACACAGGGTAGCGACGCGCAGCAGGGTAGCGCGATTATCGCTGGCGAACGTGAGGGCGGCGGCCGCCGACAGTACCAGCAGCCAGAATACACATCCCCAGGTCGACAACACCGCCGCCGCAACCACCCAAGCCTGAGGGTCGCGCACAGGCAAGGTTACTCCCGATGCGAGCATACCGAACTCGATGGAACAAGTCGCACAGGCCGCGACAGCCAACAGCGACAGCAGCGCCACCGAGGCCGCATTCTGCATCCGCTGCGGTCGCGTCTGCGCCGCCATCAGCAGCCCCAGCGCGGAAAGCAGGAGTGACTCCAAGATGCCCACCACCACTAACATCGCGATCATGAAGATGTCGACCCCCCGCAAGAAATAGGTGAAGGCCACACAAGGAGCCAGCGCGGAGAGGTAGATGAGAATTTGCAGCGTGGCGCTGCTCAATTTGCCCGTAATCAACTGCCACGGCTTCAGCTTGGTGATCGACACCAGCTCGAACGTACCGTCTTCCCGTTCCGCCGCCATCGATCGAAACGCGGAAAACGGCACCACCACGATCAACGGCAGCGCCATGATCGCCAGGTAACCCATCAGCATGTAGGCGCCGCCGGGCGCGTAGTAGATTCCAGGCGATTGCAAGGCGACGCCAAAGATCGACCAGGTCCAGGCCAACACCAGCACGGCAATGAACGTGACCGCGAATGCTCGACCTTTCAGCGCCTGACGCGCTTCCTTGACCAGGATGGGATTCAGCCGATCGCTGGCCAGCTCCAACCATTCGGCGACCGACCGGGAAGTCGTGCGGCGCGGCTCAGCGTCCAGCGTCGCAGAGATGGGGGCATCGATGCGACTCATTGCAGTCGCCCCTTGGTGACGTTCATGAACACATCTTCCAGCGATTCATCCTTGCCGCCGTAGGAAATCACTTCGAATCCCGCCTGAATCATCTCGCGCAGCAACGTCGCCTCGAAGCTGATCTCGTGAGCGTGGTGCAACGTCAGCGACACGTTCTTCTTGTCCTTCTCGATCAGTTCGACTTGATACACGTCGTCCCGCCGCGTCAGCCACTCCAGCAATTCGGCGGCACGGTCCAGCACACGGATTCGCACGCCACGCTTGGTAGCCTGGCCCCGCTGAATCTCATCGACAGTCCCCACCGCCAATAACTGGCCATGTTCAATGATGGCCACCGTGTCGCAGATCTCCGCCAACTCCGTAAGGATGTGCGAACTGATCAAGATGGCCTTCCCGTGCTCCACGGCCAAAGCGCGAATCATGTCGCGGAGTTCAATCCGGGCGCGCGGATCCAGCCCCGCGGCCGGTTCATCCAGGACTAATACGGCCGGATCGTGAATCAAGGCTCGCCCCAGGCACAACCGCTGCTTCATCCCTTTGGATAGCCCGGAAATGGGCTTATCCGCCAAGGTATCCAGTCGTGTAAAACCCATCACCTGACGAATCGATCGCGACCGTTCGGCCCCCATCAATCCGTAGGACCGGGCAAAAAAGTCCAAGTACTCGCGGCAGCTGACGCTGCGATACGTCCCGAAATAGTCGGGCATGAAGCCCAACCGTTTGCGTACCAGGTCCGGGTCGTTCACGACCGAAAACCCGTCGATGAAGGCGTCCCCCGCGGTGGGGAGTTCCAGAGTCGCCAGGATCCGCATGCTCGTCGTCTTTCCGGCTCCGTTGGGACCGATGTACCCGCAGACCTGTCCGGCGCTCACTTCGAACGAAACATCGTCGACGGCGCGCGTCGTCCCAAAATAACGGAATAGCCGGTGCAACGCGATCATCCCCTGGGTTCCCTGATCCAGCCGACCGTCGAGTCGGTATCCTAACTCTCATGGAGACTCAAACGGTGGTACGCGTCCGGTTACCACGTAAAGCGAATTGGATTCGACGACGGTCTCCAGTCCGAGTGGCGTATGGATGGAGCGATCGACCACTGCCACGTACGAATCCGGCTGGTCTATTACGCCATGCCCCGCAGCCAGGCGCGTGAGCGCGTGTTCCAGGATTCCGTCGCGATTCGAGACACCACGTTGTCCGAATCTCCGCATCAACATTCCGTTTTGCATCAACGATCGATCAAAGCCTGGAGGAGGCGACAGCGTATGCTCACGAAATACCTGGCCCATATATCGCACCAGGGCACTTTGATCAATTACGTGTAGCGGTCGCGTCTCCCCGTCGGCCAGATCCTCGGCCGCATGCAGGGAGGCGTCATGAGCCCGCACGAGAATCAGTTTGGCAGCGGCCCCCAACTGGTTCGTGACGGCAGCAGGAACCGTTGGGCGTTCCCCCGCAGCCGCCGCAACCAGATGAATCCCACGCTTCGTCTGTCCGGCCAGCGCCACCGCAAACTGCACCGTGGTGCGCGAGGGAAAATAACCCACCTGGTAGCGGACCCGGTCTGCCTCCCGCTGTTGGATACGGCGCGATCCCGCAAACACCGACCGCAAATGCGGTGGCATGAAGTCGATGGGAAACACGATCGCGTCCTGAGGAAACGACAGGCCGTCGCTGGGAGCCACTCCCGCATAATACGACTGACGAGACCAGGATGCGACATCCCCGGTTCTTTGATCAATATGCGTCAACGAGCGGACGCGCCCGCGCGCGGCCAGCCCATCGATTAATACCGCGAAGGCAACCAGCCCCACAATCGTGATTCCTGCTCCCAGCGGCACCGTTACCAGCAGCCAATTCAATCGCCGATATCGCTGCAGCCAGAAGTAGTTAAGCGGACCGATGCCGATGACAAACAGCGTCAGCAGCACGTGAAACGCAGTCACGGGCGGCAAACCAACTCCCGGGATCAGAAAATCCCAATACCCCTCATTCGGCGACGAGAGGGACATTCCAAAACGACTCTCCCAACTGTAGCACGAACGTGGAAAACTATTGACCAACCAGTTCCAGGATTCCTGCGGGACCTCGGCCAAGTCTCCGCGGAAGGCAATGACGGTACCCAAATGAGCCCGGCGAAGTGCGAATGGCGGCGCATCGGGCAGCGCCCCAAAGTCGAGCTTGGCGTTCTGCATGCCGACATTATTGCGAGAATTCTGGATGTTAACGTTGAGCAGCGCATAATTGTCGCGCTCCGGAAAGCACCATTCGTCTCGGTACGACGTCGGGCCCACGATGTCCCGGATTTCATCGGAGGAAAGTACCGTCTTCCGGTCGTCGATATTGCCACCCGACGAAGCTTCGCGGACAACGTCACGCAAGGCTTCGTGCGGAAGCTGCCACTGGCTGGGGACTGCGGCCGGCATGAGTCGCAGAGTCCGCTCAAGTTCCGTCAACTCCTGGAAGGACGCCCCGGCATGACTCACGCAAAGATTTCCGCCCAACATTAACCAGTGGCGAAGAATCTCGAAACGCTCAACGTGCTGCTGGGCGAATTCCCTGAGTTCCTCCAGATCGATCATGACCAGGTCGGTCGACGCCAGGCCCGTGATGTGCGCGGGCAGGTCTTGCGGTGGCACGTATTCAATGTTGGTCGTCAGGTCGCTCAACTCCAACCAGGATAGGCCCTTCGTGGGGATCATTCCGTTGTAATTGATTGGCTGCCCCACCAAGGAAATCAGCTTCCGCACATCGGGTACCGGTAATGACTCTGCCGCGGGCCCCACTGGCCGAACCTGTCGGAAATAGAGCGAACTAACGTCCTTGTCGACGACCAAGACGGTCAGCAGATTGCTGCTCATACGATAGCCCACCCGCGTGAGAGCCGTATCATCCGCGCTGATGTCGCGCAGCAATCGTCCCCCTTCGCGGACTTCAATGCTGAATACCTGCGATTGATTGTCCACGGGCAAATAGACTGTGGCCAATGCGTCGGTCGCTCCCTCGGAAATCTGAACTGTCTGCACCAGTTGCGTCACTGGCTGAAATACTCCCCCCCACGACTTGGGACAGATAGTGACCTGCAGCGTGCGGTCAGCCGGAAATACGCGGCTCCCCACCGGCGTGAATTGCAACCGGACCGGACAAATCCCGTCCGCCTGCGTCCAGCGGGTGTCCAGCTTCATCACCAGACGGCTACGGGGTCGTACATTGCGGGCGGGCAGGACCAAGGTCGTGCCCACTCCAGCCCAAAGCTGCCCCATGACCAAGCTGATCATGGCAGTCGCCAGCGCAATTCGAGCCAGCAGCCCACGGAACGACACTCGGATCAATGGGCGACGCTTATTCATCTCGGGGCACGACATAGCTGGGGGGAAGTGAATGATGCGCGAACGGAGATTCCGCATGGTTCGACGGGGACGGCCGCAGTCGATCGATCAGCACACCCCACACGTATAGCCCGGCAAAGACACAAAAGCTCATGACCAGCATGCCCACAACGGCGATGATCGAACGCGCCACGGCCACACCCCGAGCCGCGTAAACAGCGACCATACACACAACCGCGCAGGCGGTCACCACCCAAAATAATCGCCGAATTGTAAATTGGGGTATGAGCATGATGCGGACGGATGGTTCGGACCAGGCGGCAGAAAAACTCCCCCGCGTCAGGATTGATTGTACCGCCCGCCGATCAAACGGAAAAACCACCTGCCCGCACCCGCCAGAAAACGGCTCCGGCATTCGCCACAATCGACGGCTGTTCGGTTTTGCGTTACGCTAGTGCCTGTGTAAGCGACAGTAGGACAGGTTTGCAACTTTGCCTTTCCCACTTCTGGTCCGCGTCGTTAGACCGCCAGCCAGAAGAAATCGCCGCGAAACTCGGTCGTAGGCCACCACGCCAAGGCGATTTCTGGCGGCGTGCGCGTCCAGCCAACGCGCACGCCGCCGAAGAATGCCGCATCGTATTTCGCAAGAACGAGCGCGTGCCCGGCATTCTTCTTTGGCTTGCGGTCTAACGACGCGTGGGTAAGTCATGGTTTCTAACCTGTCCGCGCCGGCGTGGCACCGTGTAAACGCCATGATCTTCACTTGACAATTCCTCACCTGGAGAATTCCGTGGACGAAAGCAATTCCGCGACACCGACCGCCCCCGGCTGGAAACCGCTCCCCGCCGTCGCGCGGCGAATTCTGGGCGTACTGGTCGAGAAGGCCAAGACGACGCCGGATGCCTATCCCCTATCACTGAACGCACTCACGACCGGCTGCAATCAGAAGAGTAATCGTGATCCCGTGATGAACTTGTCCGCCGAGGAAGTACAGGACTCGCTGGAGGAGCTGCGGTCGCTGGGAGCACTCGCCGAGGTTCACGGTGACGGACGCGTCATACGTTATCGTCATTACATGAAAGATTGGTTGGGCGTGGACGGCGTAGAATTGGCCATTATGACCGAGTTGATGCTGCGCGGAACTCAGACCGTTGGGGAGCTGCGCACCAGGGCGTCGCGCATGGCGGGGAATCAAATGCCGGATCTTGCCAGCTTGGAACCCATACTCAAGAGTCTGATGGACAAGAAACTCGTCGTGGCCGTTACGCCCCCCGGGCGCGGCCAGCTGGTAACCCATGGACTCTATCCCGAAGCGGAACTCAACCGCATTCTGCGCGAAAACTCGGGACGATCGAGCGGCACGCACGAGTCGCCCCACGCCAGCTCAACCACAGTGGCTCCGGCTGCGTCGCCGGCAGCCAGGTCAAACACCACGGCCGGCGTGCAGCCCCCAGCCGAGGCCGCTCCGCCCACCGCAGAAATAGCAGCGCTGCAACGGGAAATGAACGAGCTACGGGAAGAACTTGACCGCGTCAAGCAAGATGTCGCCGACCTATGGTCGAACCTGAAATGAGTTTCTCTCGCACACGTCCACCCAAAGCCGCAGCCACGGACTTGCAGTGCTTCGCAGATGTGCTCTGTTTGGGTTGCGGATGCTTGTGCGACGATCTCGAAATCATGCTGAAACGGGGTGTGCTCGTGCAAAGCTCCCCGGCGTGCAACATGGGAGCTGCCTGGTTTACGCGTGGGTTGAGTAACCACGCATTGGCCACTTCGTGTCGCGTGAAGGGGCAAGACGCATCGCTGGACGAAGCGACCGCGGCGGCCGCGTCCATTCTGGCCAACGCAACCTATCCGCTGGTTTACGGTCTGTCGCGGGGGGCGAACGAGACGGCGGCCGCGGCTGTGGCTTGCGCGGAACAACTCGGAGCTGCCCTGGATGTTTCGCTCAAACCCTTCGAGCGCGCCTTGATCCTGGCCCAACAAAACATCGGAGACCGCACCGCCACTTTGGGATTCGTGCGTAATCACGCCACACGGGTCGTCTTCTGGGGTTGCGATCCGCTCGCTTCGCATCCACGGCACTTGGAGCGGTACACGGGGATGGGGGGCAAGTCGCTGATCACCGTGGGCTCACAGTCAACCGCCACCACCAGACACGCGGTCCGTCATTTCCAGATTTTGCCCGGCAGCGCCTATCATGCCATACTGGCCTTATGGAGTATCGCCCAGGCGACTCCGGTCGACGAACGAAAGATCGAATCAGCCACGGGTCTCCGGATGGATCAGTGGCGCACGCTGCACGAAATGATCGTTCAATCGCCACTGACGGCAATCTTTCTGGGGAGTGCCGACTGCGGCAGCACGTTGGGGGAGTGTATCGTGTTTTGTACCGCGGCTCTGCAATGGGGGGCCGCAATCAATCGGATCAGTCGCGTCGTGACGCTGGCCCTGGGTGACGGTTACAATGCGTCCGGAGCTGTCGACACGCTAACGTGGCAAACCGGCTTCCCCTTCGCCTTGGACTTTTCCGCCGGCTTCCCGCAATTTGATCCTGATCGCTTTGCAGTGGACAGGTTGCTCGCCGCGAACGCCGTGGACGCGGCCTTGGTTGTGGACGCGGCGGATGATCTGGGGGACGATCCACAACGACACGAGGCTTGGGCGAAGCTCCCCTGCGTGGTCGTCGGCCCCGAACTGCCCGGCTTTGTTCCCGCACCGGACGTGTGGATCCCCACGGCAACGACGAGTCTCGATGCGGCGGGGACCGTCCATCGCTCGGACCGGGTGGCCTGGCGGACGCGGCCAATGGTGCAGGCAATTCGCCCCACCTCAGCCGCTGCAATCGGACAGATCCTGGGCCGATTCGGGCTTCGCAGCTGACGTTCCAGTCCCGGCGAGCCGTGTGGAGTAAGCCCGCGACCTGCGACGTGAGCGCAACGCAAAGCGCACGGGCCAACGACCATACCAATGCGCCCTCCGTACGCATGATGGGTGGGCAGCGCGACCATTCCGCATGCGGGCTTACACGCCATGACACTTAGTTTGTAGAACCATTGTCCTCAATGGTTCCGCGAATCGCAAAAATGTCGGGGGAAACAGTTGGGGACAACTGTTCCACAATGCCCAAACCGAGTGCCATTGGGTTGACACCCGCGGCTCGCCGAGCGATGCCCGGCGGGTGACGTCGCGCCGGCGCCACGCGTCTCATTGGAAACTTTGTCGCCGAAGAATAGACTATAAGTAGTCGCCCAGCCAAACGTCTTGTGCCTGCTCGCGATCCGCGTCATCATGCTGGTAGGCTGCACACGTTTTCCCACACGCCTTCCGCAGCGGTGCTAAACCCGATGGAACCCAACAACGAGCAAGCCTGGTACTGGGCGGGTGAGTCCGAAAACACGTTTCTCGCGCCGTGGGACGAGCGCAAACATCGCGCCCGCCACCAGCGACAGAAAATCGATCGATCGGCGGCAAGGCTTCCCTACGAAATCGTGTTGCACGATATCCCGATTGGCCTGGACGAGGTCGAATTTCGCATCGTGACGTTTTTGAGCCGCAAACCATACTATGCATTCTCGCCACAGCAGATCGCGAGCTACGTGAATGAGCAGCGCGTTCTGATGGAGCCCGACACGTTGCATCAGCACATCGTGGCGCTACGCATTAAATTGGGCTTCTTCCGCGACTTCGTGCAATCGGTACCCCACATCGGCTATCGATTCAAGCCCTGAGATGAGTGAGTTTGTTGACGAAGGCGCCGACGCGATGCCCGTGCGATCTGGGCGTGCCTGGAACTACCGTAATGGCGTCTTGCCTAACTGGCGGCGCAACACGCCAATTTGTCCGGCATGCAGCATTTCATGAGCCGAACAAAACAGTATCGATCCTAATTTGTTCGGATACACGGCCGTGGGCGCTGGCAACGACTCGCTCAACAAACTGGAAGAAAACGTCGGAATCTCAGTCATCGCCTGCTGATGAATGTTCTGCAGTACCGATCGAATCTCCGCAGGTGCGGGATACATCGACGCATCGGCCACGGGCTGAGAGCCTTTCTTGAAACAGCGCAAAAAATCCTTGGAAACCAACTGCTCATCTTCCGCCTGGCGATTACGGGTTCGCAGAAGCGTCAGGCCGTATTGGGCCATCGCCAAATGCCCCACTTGCCAGGCGATGTGCGATACATTGCCGGACGGAATTGCAAACCAATCGTCATCGGCCACATCCCGTAGTAGCTCCAAGGTGTATTGCCGCACAAACTCGATTTGCTGACGCGCAAAATCTCTCAGCTGTTCCATGGAAGTACCCTTGGGTTTGTGTTGTGCGAATTTATGTCTCATCCGTCAACCGGTTGTAGATTTCCAACTGTTCTTCAATGTATCGCTCGCGGGACAACTTCTGACGCTCGGCGAGGGCCGTGTCCGCACGTCGGGTACGTTCGCTCCGGATGCTCGCATATGTGCAGCAGACATCTGGCAAGTGTCTCGGCATCGCGACTCGACGATCCAACCGTTGTGTCCGTCTTGCACAAGCTCGCCACAACCGCGTGACGCCGTGGTCACGACCGGAACGCCCATGGACAGGGATTCCATGATACAGACGGCCATGCCTTCGCGCGAACTCGGAAACACGAAACAGTCTGAAGCGTGTAACAATCCGGCGACATCATCGTCCCAGCCCAGTAGGTGTATCCGAGGATTCTGCACCATTTGCTGCCGTTCCTGCGCGTGCAAGCCGTCCGGATGCCGAGGGTCGGCCGTTCCCGCTAATACAAAATGCACGTCGTTCCTGGCATTTGTCGTGATCAGTGCCGCTCGGGCCGTTTCCGGAAAACCCTTGAAATCGGTTTGCCGTCCCACGTATGTAAACATGATTGCGTCAGCCGGGATCCCCAACTCCCGCCGCTTTCGCGCGCGATCCTCGTCAGAAAAGCGCGCTGGATCAAAGATTCTTTGATCGGCTCCGAAACCTGGAGCGACCTGCAACCTCACATTGGGAAGCGACAGGGCCTCCATATCGCCTTTCGTCAAGACCCACACCGTGTGCAGTCGGCGACTCGCCCACCGCTCGACCATGCCGTACAGCCAACGGCGACCTCCAAACGGCAGTGCAGCATGAACCAGGCCCTGAAATGTGCCTAAAACCACGGGCCAGTTTTTCCCTTTGGCCAAGGCGGCCGCCACTACGCCGGGTTGCAGATGCGCGTGCACAATGTCCGGTTTCAGCGCGGCGACCAACCGCCTGATTTGACGGGCCGCTCGCAGGTAGCTCCACGGATTGATCCCGCGTGGAAAATCAACTTCGTGAATTTCGGCTACGTCGAGAGCAGCATGATCGCCGGGATAGGTTTTCGAGCTGCAAGCCACGTGCACCTGCCAACGATCTTGTACCAGCCTTTCCGCCAACTGCCGCAGGAACACTCGGTAGCTGACCAGCGTCGGAGTCAAAATCAGGATCGTGGGCACAACAATTCTCAAGGGATGATATACTTCGCAGCATTCGCCACGCGGCGGACTTTGCGGCTGATTTGGGGACTCCGTGCTGTTGACCAAACCTAGACCGACAGCCGCGTCCAACCTCCGCCGCGTTGTTCCAACACAACTTTCAGCGCACACCAGAGAATCGATGAGCACACATTACCTGCATATCGCGGGCGGAACCGTCTACGATCCTACCAATTTTGTGGACGGACAAACACGTGACGTCTGGGTGCTGGATGGCAAGATCGCTCCTACTCCCCTGGATCCCCGCGTCCAAAAAACAACCTTGGACGCCACCGGCCTGGTCGTGATGGCGGGGGGCGTGGACATGCACTGCCACATCGCGGGATCCAAAGTGAACGCGGCACGCTTGATGACGGCGCGCGAGCGGTCTGAGGCCGCGCCCCTCGCCCGCCAAGGGGCACGTCGGGCGGGTACCATGGGAAGTGTCCCCAGTACGTTCGCCACCGGCTATCGGTACTTGGGCCTGGGCTACACAACCGCCTTTGAGGCCGCCGTACCGCCGCTCGGCGCCCGCAACGCTCATCAACAGTTGAACGATACGCCCTGCATCGACAAAGGGTTTTACGTACTGGCCGGAAACCACGAATATGCGCTGGACGCCATCGCCCAGCGGGACTCGGCCAGACTCGACGCTTTTCTGGGATGGCTGATCGATGCCACCAGGTCCTACGCCATCAAACTGGTCAATCCGGGCGGTGTTGCCGCGTGGCGGTTGGCTCCGTTCGGAAATATCACCAGCCTCGACGATACGGGGCCGCTGGCAGGCGTGTCGGCACGGATGATCCTCCGCGAGATGGCCGCCTCGGCTGAGCGATTGATGTTACCCCACGCTCCGCATATCCACTGTAACAACCTGGGTGTACCGGGAAACTGGCAAACGACGCGGGACACCATGCAGGCGCTGGAAGGACACCGCGCCCACCTGACGCACATTCAATTCCACAGTTATGGCGGTGGAGCGGACGACGAGCCCAGCATTTGTTCGCAAGTCGAACCACTGGCCGACTATGTCAACACGCATGACCACATTACAGTGGACGTGGGCCAGGTGCTATTTGACAAGACCATGACGATGACGGCCGACAGCCCGGCCGCGTATTACCTGGCCAATCTATACGGCCAGCATATGCACTCCGTCGATATGGAAGTCGAGGCCGGCTGCGGTGTGTCCCCGATCCATTATCACCGCAAGTCCCTGGTCAACGCCTGGCAGTGGGCGATTGGCCTGGAGTGGTACCTGCTGATCCGAGACCCCTGGCAAATCGCGATGAGCACCGATCATCCGAACGGCGGGTCGTTTCTGGCCTATCCTCAGATCATTCGCTTGTTGATGGACCGCGAATATCGAAGCGAGGCACTGGAATCCGTGCACCCCACCGTCCGCGTCAAATCGCTGTTGCGGCATCTGGATCGCGAGTACACGCTGAACGAGATCGCCACGATCACGCGGGCAGCGCCGGCCCGCATGCTGGGGCTCTCGCACAAGGGACATCTGGGCCCCGGCGCCGACGCGGATATCACGATTTACGCTCCGCAGGAGAACAAGCAGACCATGTTCGCCCTCCCTCGCTACGTGATCAAAGCCGGCCGAGTGCTCGTCGAGGATGGCGACGTGCGAGAGCACGTGCTGGGCAAGACGATCCACGCGGATGTGGCCTACGACCGGCAACAAGTGGAACAGATCGCTCGTTGGTTTGACACGCGTTATGCAATGCGATTTGGCAACTACCAGATCCAACCGGAAGAACTCACTCGCGCGGAGGCACACCCGTGTTGACAAAACAATTTCGCGTCAGTCTGAGACCGACTGACCTACGATCGTAGCCGAGGCTGTCCCATCGTAGCCGAGGCTGTCCCAGATAGGCCCCCACACAGCAGCACGCCCGCAGCCCTGCTCCCGTCCGACAACCACCACTGCGTCGTCGTGGACGACGCCGGGTCAGTCTGAGACCGACTGACCTACGATCAGCCGCAGCGCGGCCTGATAGCCCTCAGGCGTGTTAACATTGATTAGCGATCGTAGATCAGGGTCGAACTGTCTGACAAAATCCTCGTCCACGTAGTCCACGGCAAGTCGGTGCAGCAACTCCTGCAGGCTCAGCTTGCCCTCGTCAAGCAACGCCTGGGCAACTGCATGAACAACTGGCCGGTAAACGCTACCGAGCGGGTGGGACCGCACTGCATCACGGATCACGACCGCATTGGCATCGGCTGCAAGCAGCCGATTGGCCAGCGCCTTGACAACTGACGGATTAACGAACGGGGCATCGCAGCCGACGACAAGCGTCGCCGCGCAGGTGGCGGTGGCTTGCAGGGCCACCGCCACCCCCTCCAAGGGCCCACGGTCGGGCTGGCGATCACGCAGGACAATCGTGTCGGCCACCACTGGCACCGGCCCGTCAGCCGCCGCCACCAGCCACACGCCCGCCCCACAAACTGCCGCCAACTGCCGCGTGATATACTCCAGCATCGTGCCCGGACCGAAAGGGAGCGTCGCCTTGTCTCGGCCCATGCGGCGGCTGAGCCCACCCAGCAGCACCGCACCGGCAAGATCGGGTCGCGGATGCTTCAAGGCCTCGGCGTTAGATGATGGGTTCGGCAAATCGAAAAACCCCGGAAAATACGAGCACGACACGCAAGTTTTGAAGTTGCGCTAGGGCGAAAACAACGTGAACATACAAGCTCGACGCGCCAGCAAGTGGGTCTGCCAGCGGGCTAGATCACGGGTTTCGGCCAAGTGCCACCGAAAGTGTGCAACTTCAAAACGCGCAAGCGAGTGAGCTTGCCAGCCGGCTAAATCACGGATTTTGACTCCAGGTTACCAAGAAAGCGTACGAATAAAATGCAGTTGCGGAACATCCCCGACTCCGGTCAACGAGCAGGTGTCAGCGACGCCTGGTTGTTCCCATCATTCGCACTGACCAGATAGGCCAACGTCACGCCGTCAATGTCATTACCGACAAACGTGGTCCGACCATCGAGTAACACCATGTTGACGCCACCGGCATGATTGCTGCGAGGTGCGACGGACATGAAGGTGGATATGTTCAGGCATGGCGCCATGAACTTAACACGCATAATCGTGGGCTGGCAGAAAAACAATGAATCTCCGATCAGCGCGTCTTGCGTATTCGGCAGTTGCCCGGGCTCGTAATCAGGATCAGGAACGTACCGTACGACAAACTGCAGCTTATTGGCATTTTCACCTGGTTGCAGTCGATGATGCCAATCCAGGCCAAGCATTGTGGAGCCCGGAAATGGCAAGGACCAAACGCCACGATGATCGGGGACGTAATCCAGGGCTCGTACTTCGGAGGCCAGAATCGTCCGCGATGCTCCGTCCGTCACACTCGCCAGCGTCTGCCCCACCGAGTCTCCGGGAACGAATCCCCCCAGCCCTCCAGGAAACCACCTCTGGTGATCAATATGCATGGGGCTCGCATAGGCCGCGTAACTCCCTTTGGAAAATAAAAATCCCGATTGAGCAAATGGGTTGAGCGATCCGGCACCATCGTTCACTAACGATGTCGCCCCGGCATTGGCGGGGCATTCTAACGCAGGAACTTGGGCCCCGTAAGCAGATTGCGGCTGCGCATACGGCGACGCATGGAAATCGAACTGATCGTAGAGTTGCTGGTACCCCAGTTCCGGTAAACACAACACAATCCAGCTGACCAGCGGATAGTTGGTCGGTGCGAGTTGTCGATTTATGGGAAAGCACGGAAAATTCGTGCCGTAGCTTACGTCGTAACAATTAATCGTTTGCTTCCCAATCAGTCCGGCCGGCGGCAAGGCCCCCCGAGACGCCTCGAATCGCAGTACGGCCATGCCTAAATCGCGCAGCTTCGCCTGGCAGGCCGTCACCCGAGCGTATTGCTGAGAACCCTGGATCACGGGCAACACCAGACAGACCAACAAACCAAAGATGGCCATCGTGATCACAAGATCCACCAAAGAAAACCCAGCTTGCCTGTTCATGCGCACTCTCATGTCCCACCTTCCATTCGCCTCCAACGGCGCGTACGGAGAAAGAGAAAAAAGAACAACAACGATAAGAACATAACCCGCCGCACTACCGCCCCATGCAGGGGATGTACCGAATTCCTGGAATGTACTCCAAACGAGACCTTGGACCAAACAATTGCAGCTTCGTCGTTGTTTTGCGGATCGATTCAGCATTCGTGACGCAAAAACTCGACTGCATCCCCCAGACACTTCGCGCGACGCCTGGCACGTAGGACAGGTTTGTAAACGGGTGTAACCTGCGTTCCTCGCTCCTGCTCGTACTCCGTATCGCGGTGCTCGGTCTCCTATTCGATTGCGTCCACGAATCGGCCAATTCACTCAAGTCGAGTACGAGTACCGGCCTCGCCTGAGTACGAGTAATGGATGGTGGACCACCGGCAATGCCAGACAAATCCGCAGACCGAGGATGGCCATCCTGATGACCGGATCCACCAAAGAAATCCCTGCCTGCCCAGTCTTGCGAATTCTCATGTCTCAGCTAGCTTCGGCCTCGAATGGCACATGCAGAGAAAGAGCTAAGAACGTATAAACAGAGAATAAGCACATGCAATACTGCCCCTTATGCGCAACGCCCCGAACGATTCTTTCGGATCTTTTGGACATGGTCGCTTCGGTCAAAGACCTGGTAGGACGGATTGGCCAAGTCGCCATTTTGCGCAATCAAACCATTGTAGTTTTTCAGCCGCTTTTTCTTGCCGAGTAACCATTCGTGCCGCTCAAGATTGAATCCATCGCCGAGTCGCATGTACCCGTCGACGTTCGCGAGGTGTGCCAGGCGGCGATGTCAGGCATGGCCCGGCGCGATATCGAACGAATCACGATCAGGATTGGCGCCAGTCCATGTGCATTGGCTGATCTGTTCCGGGTGCGAGGGAAGGCCCACGATCAGGTGGTGGAGTGGAGCGGTTCGCTGTCAAATGTCCATTTTATTGGATGCGATTTGGCGGGTGGCGAAGTCCACGTTCAGGTCGCGGCGGGTGATTTCCTAGGTAGAAACATGCGGGGTGGAACGATCCTGGTCCACGGCAGCGTCGGCCAATTCCTGGGCCAAGGCATGCGGGGAGGGCAGATTACCGTGCATGGAATGGCGGGCGATTTTGCCGGCGGTGCGTCGGCCGTCAGCCGCTATGGCCTGGCCGGCGGGAAGCTGTTGATTCATGGCAGTGCCGGGGCGCATGCCGGCCACCGCATGCGGCGAGGCTTGTTGGCCATTGCGCACGATGCGGGCGACTTCGCGGCGCGGGGCATGCTGGCCGGAACGATAGTTGTCGCAGGCGCCTGCGGCCGGCTGCCGGGAACCAGCATGAAACGCGGCACGCTGCTGTTGCACCAACGTGGCTTGGAACAGTTGCCGGCCACGTTTGTTCGCGCCTGTCAATGGCGACCGCTGGCTGTCGATTTGCTGCTCGCATCGCTGCGACGCAGCAACTTTCCCTGTCCCGATTCGATCGGGCCATGCGAGATGTTTCAAGGAGACCAACTGGAAGGGGGTCGCGGCGAGGTGTTCGGTTGGACGAACCGCGAGCCGAGGGCGTAGGAAGCAGAGTGGTGCCCGTGCCCTTTGTCAGTTGTCATCCGGGACTAAGCGGAGCATCCGACTGTCATCCTGAACGGAATGGAGCATTCTACTGTCATCCTGAACGGAGCGGAGCGACGTGAAGGATCTGCCAACCAACTTGCCCCTACCCGCAAGGGGACGTCCAGGATATCCACAGTCGACCGTCGCCTGAAATGCAGTGTCCCGGGAAGATCCCTCGGCCGCTGACCGCGTACAGGTTTCGGCGAGGTGCTTACCGAGAATGCGATTCGGCGCAACGGGCGCACGGCGTCGAGGCTTGGTGGGCTACGGTCTGTATTTTTCGGTCCATCGCCAACGTTGGTCGTGGGCTTACGCCGCACGGCTCGGCTGCGGCTCCGCAGTTGCGTCAGCTCAC
Source organism: uncultured Planctomycetales bacterium (assembly GCA_963695565.1). Taxonomy (GTDB): domain Bacteria; phylum Planctomycetota; class Planctomycetia; order Pirellulales; family Pirellulaceae; genus CAVOGW01. The sequence continues at coordinate 98,945 of CAVOGW010000011.1, read as the reverse complement.
TCGTCCTCGGTAGGCAGGTCCAATTGCCGCATCTTGCGATAGAGGTTGGAACGATGCAGACCCAGCCGTCGGGCGGCTTCGGTCATGCTCCCCCCCGCAGCGTCAATCTGCTGCTGAATGTATTGAACCTGGAATTCTCGTGTGGCGTCGGCCAGCGTCCGCTCCGCGCCCACGCGTCGCCCAGGTCCGCTCCCGCTCGTCAGACCGCCCAGATCGGCCACGTCGATCTGGGCGGAGGCGCACAAGAAGATGGCTCGTTCCATCAGGTTTCTCAGCTCGCGTACGTTGCCGGGCCAACGATAGGCCCGCAGCATGTGTTGGGCCGCCGGAGTCAATTGAGGCACGTCGCGACCGGAACGGAGAGCGAACTGCGCCATGAAATGTTCGGCCAGCGGCAAAATATCTTCTGTACGTTCTCGTAATGGTGGGACTTCCAGTGTCACCACGTTCAGTCTGAAGAACAAGTCTTCGCGGAACTTGTTTTCCTGCACCATTTGCGCCAGCGGACGGTTCGTCGCAGCGACCAAACGAGCGTTCGTGAATACTTCATTCGCTCCTCCCACGCGCGTGAACGCTTTTTCGTCCAGCACGCGCAACAACTGTGCCTGGGCACGCGGCGACAATTCGCCGATCTCGTCCAGGAACAGTGTGCCGTCGGCAGCCGCCTCGAATTTGCCGGGGCGCGTTTCATGGGCATCCGTGTACGCTCCTTTTTCGTGCCCAAACAGCTCGGCTTCCAACAGCGACTCCGCCAGCGCCGCACAGTTTACGGCCACGAACACCTTGTCGCGACGGGCGCTGTTCTCGTGGATCATGCGGCTCACGATTTCTTTGCCGGAGCCGTTTTCGCCAAGCACGAGGACCGGCAACTCACTGGACGCCACGCGCAACACTTTAGCGCGCAACATCTGGATTTGCGGACTTGGGCCGATCAAATCAGTGCGCGTCGCGGCGTGGCCATCGCGCGCGGACCGCGCGCCCCTGGATCGCGATGCCCGCGGCTGTTCTCGATGGCGACTGCGGCATGCGCCGCAAACTCGATCAACCCCGCTTCGTCCTGGGCATCGAACACACCGTCACGCGGGTGGCACAATTCCAGCGCACCGAGTAGCCGACCGCGACGACCCTTAAGCGGAACGCACAGCAGCCCGTGGGAGGCGGCGCGAGCATTGCCTGCCGCGACTGGAGGGCCGGTCGCTCGTGCGCGTGGCTCTTTTTCAGCATCGGCTGCCATCGCCGCATCCCTCGCCCCGTCGGTCGCATTCCTCGCATCGGCCACGGACGCATCGCTCCTTACAGGCCATCCCGTGCGGAAGACCTGTCCCACGGCACCACGGTTGTCCGGGACCTCAAATGTTGGAGAGTTATTCGTGCTGGGATCGCACGTGCCGACCAGGACATTCCGCTTGCGATCCCACAGATAAACTGTCGCGCGCCCAGCCCGAAACAGTTCGCGTGACGACTGGGCGATTTCGCGGATCAACTCGTCCGGATCAGCCAGACTCTGCCAGCGGGCTGAAAGATCGAGTATCGAGTCCAGGTGTTTCAGCCGCGCTTCCGCGCGCTGCATGCGTAGCGCGGCCGCCAGACCAGCACCAATCGCGCTGGCCAGCAACTCCAGGTGCTGGGCCGCATCCGCGGCAGACCCGGCCTTGGCTACTGCCAGAATCCAACCAGCGTCTCCCGGCACGTTGAGTGGAATCACCCACCACTGAGCGTTTTGGCGGAGCTGCTCGGCGTCTGCCGCATCGGCCAGCAGCCGCTCCGGTGGCACGCCGCTCGCGCCTGTTCCTGCCACTGCCTGCCAGGCACCCTGTTCCCCGTGCACGATCATGGCATCTCGAACACCCGCATGCTGCGCCATGATCCGCAAACACTCGTCACAAAACTCGTGGACCCCCGCCGCATGCACACCGCAACGAAAAAAAAGCACGCTGATCTGAGCCGTATCGCGCAACAGTTTTTGTTGAGAATCAGTCTGCATCAGCCTGAGATCGTACTGCGTTCGTGAAGCGGAGGCCCGAGAATGTCGGCAAAAACTATTGTAAACCAACCACAACACTTTGGGGCGTGACGGGACGCCTGATGGCAAAAAGCACCGGCTCGCGTGTGGATTGCGTAGAGACGCCGTCACCCGCGCATTCTGAAGTGGCGCATTTTCCGGCAACCGAGTGCACAGCACCACAAATACAAGCACGACGCGCAAGCAAGTGAGCCTGCCAGCAGGCTAAGCCACGGGTTTCGGCGAATCGGCAACTTCAAAACTCCTGCGTCGTGCTGGCATGTTCCCGTGACACGGCCGCGCTGTTCAACCAGGCTTTGTCGGGAAACCATTGCAGGGCACCCGTCTCGGCTGCTCTGCCAGCATCGATAGACGCGTTTTCCCGGCGAGTTTCATCGAAGGATGACGCAAAGTGGCGCTGTTCAACTAGCATTGAGGCCGAAAAACGGCTTAAATGGTGGTTTGCGTAGTTTCGTGCTGCTTCCGATTCGACGAATCACGAAGTCGCTGGGCGGCTGGTCTCTGGAGTGGACGGGGGACAAGTCGACGTTAGATGGGTTTTTTTGATGAGGAATCTAATGGGCTGGTTTGAGGGTAAGCATGGATTGATTCTCGGCATCGCCAACGATCGGTCGATCGCTTGGGCGATCGCTCAACGGGTTCTGGCCGAAGGCGGACAATGCGGATTCTCGCACTTGCCTGACAAGCCTGACGATGAGCGACAGAAGAACCGCCATCGCGTACAGAAGTGCATTGAGGGACTTCCGGGGGCAAAATTCCTGGTTCCGCTGGACGTTCAGAAGGACGACGACATCGTCGCATTCATGTCGCGGGCCGCGGAAGAATTCGGCAAGATCGACTTTTTGCTTCATTCCATCGCCTTCGCGGATCGGGACGACCTGCTCAGGGACACGATCCAGACGAGTCGCAGTGGTTTCCAGCTGGCGATGGACGTCAGCGTCTACAGCTTGTTGGCGGTTGCCAATGCCGCGCGACCCATTTTGAATCCGGGCGCGTCGGTCGTGACCATGACTTATTTTGGCGGCGAACGATGCGTGCCCGGATATAACGTAATGGGAATCTGCAAAGCAGCTCTGGATGCCACGATGCGCTACCTCGCCTACGATCTTGGCCCGGACCATGTGCGCGTGAACGCAATCTCCGCCGGCCCGCTCAAGACGCTGGCCAGCAGTGCCGTCGGGGCCGGCGAGATGTTACAGCTGTATGAAAACGTCGCCCCCTTGGGACGCAATATCACGCACGATGAAGTCGGCAGTGTCGGCGCGTTCTTGCTATCCGACCTGGCCAGCGGCATTACGGGCGAAATCATGCACGTCGATGCCGGTTATAACATCATGGGATCTCCCGGCCGGATGTTGGATAAGGTCAAAGCCGCGCAGCGGGCCTGAAGTCCTTCCAGACGAAAACCTGCGAGCCGCTGCGCCCATCAGGAACCAAACGACATGCTTGAACCGATTGCGATTGCGATTGCAATCGTCGAACACGACGGGCGTTACCTGGTCGGACAACGACCGCGCGGGATGGCGTGGGCGGGCTATGCCGAATTCCCCGGGGGAAAAGTGTCCGCGGGGGAATCCCCGCAGGAGGCTGTGGTTCGCGAGTGTGCGGAGGAGACGGGACTGGAAGTCGAACCGTGCGAGCTGATCGACACCATCTTGTACACCTACGAACACGGCACGCTGGAATTATTTTTTTTCCAATGTCATTTGATTTCGCTGGACCAGCCGCCGCGACCGCCATTCGCGTGGCTTACTCTCGCCTACCTGGCTCAATGCACTTTTCCGCCCGCGAATATTCCCATAATACGGCGGCTCACCGAGTCAATAAGCACCAAGAATTAGCGAAGAAACGAAGGCCGTCGTGGTCTTGGACCTGTCCCGCCAGCCAAGTTAGCAGATAATTGGCGGGATACCAGGCGTTCGCGGCAACCATTCATGATCGCGCCGTGCCGACGTAGGACGTCTGTTTACATTACTTTCAAGTTCCCCATTTCCCCGTAATTATGTCTTCTGGAGTACCCACCATGCGTCCAACCAACCCCTGGAATTTTTGCTATTTCTTGCTGACCGTCTTCCTGGCAGCCGCGGCCATTCCAGCCGTCGCTCAGGATACAACCACCGATGAGGAAACGGAACAAGTCGACGTTCAGGACATGATGCGCGAGGCCGTCCAACACATGCAAAGCGGCGAATTTGAGGACGCGGCCATGACGTTAGAGAAAGTGATCAAGGCTGACGAGAAAAATGTTTCAGCCATGGTCATGGCAGCCCAGGCCTATATGGGCTGGGGCGTGGAAATGGCCCAGGACGATCGCAAGGCGGCTAACAAACCGCTGCGACGCGGCTGTGAACTCATGCGTATCGTGCAAAAGCAAAAACCTACCCTTACTAATCAAGAGAAACAGACGTTGGCGATTTCCATCTACAACGAAGCCTGCTGCGCGGCAGTCGACGGGGATGCCGACAACGCCATCAAGTTTCTGAAGGAAGCCCTGGATGCCGGCTTCAACGACCTGGATACGCTGGAACATGATTCGGATTTTGATTCCGTCAAGAACGACGATCGATTCAAAGCGCTCGTCAAGCAGTTGTCGGAGGACGAAGACGGCGAAATGGAAGACGAGGACGTCTGAGTATTAGTTGGCATCGCCACCGTCGCCGCGTTCGCCTCGTTCCCAGGCTCTGCCTGGGAACGCAATGCCCCCTGAGGCTCTGCCTCGCCCACTACCCCACAGGATCGCCGCACGGCGAATTCATGCTCATCCTGAGTGTAGCGGTGCGCCGTGGAGGATCTGCCAGCCAACGTGACATTGCTGCAGAGGTGAGTCCGAGATCTTCTAAGTCTACCGTCGAACGTGGAGCGATCCCTGGAAGATCCTTCGGTCGCTTACCCGTGCGACGCACGTTGTCAGCTCCGTCAGGATGACATTTGGCCGCGACTCGTGAGGCACGATAAGGGCTCTGCCTGGGAGCCTGCTTGCCCAAAACCCCGCCTCGTCTCCCCACGTCAAAGGCCGTCACGTCGCCGGCGTCTTCGGCAAAACCCCATGCAAATTGCAGTTCCTTGCTCGCAGGAAGGCCGCCCCGTTATGCTTTCAGGGCGGAACTGACTCGTAACTAGGGGCCTTAAAATGAAGCGACAACTGATCTATTGTTTCCTGGCAATCATGGGGCTCGTCGTGATGAACGGCATCGGCGAAGCCCAAGTCGACGACCCAAACGCGGTGCCGACCGAGCACGCAAGTCTCGGGATGGATCCTGCCTCCCGCAACGCACTGGCCAGCCGCTGGCAGAAAAAGCAGGACGAGCTAGCGCGAAAACTGCTCGAACCTATCGACGTGGCCTTCTTCGAGACGCCTTTGCAGGACGTCGTGTTTTACCTGGCGGACAAAACTGGAATCGAGATCCTGATCGATGATCCGGCCCTTGATACCCTTGGGCTGGACCGATCAATCCCCATCACCTTGAAGCTCCACGATGTCCCGCTGCGGACGGCGCTGGACGTCATACTCGGTGAGCATGAATTGACGTTTGTAACCAAAGACGGAGTCTTAAGCGTTACCAGCCAGGAGGAAGCTGAGAATCAACTTGTTACCCGCGTGTACAACGTGCAATCTCTCTTGCGTCCGGATCAACCACTGGAGTCACTGGAAGCCATCGTAGCACTGGTAACTTCGACAGTGGAGCCAGATTCATGGGCAGAATTCGGTGGCCCCGGGACGATTGAGACGTACCAAATGGCATTGGTGATCCGCCAGACTGAACGGACGCACGAACGGCTGGAAAATGTTCTTTATGAACTTGACCAGGTCGTTACTGCCGCCGGCGGACCCTCGCTGCCCATTCGGGATAAGGCGCCCGGGGGCGGCGGGGGCTGAATTTTTTTAACTGACTAATCGCTGAAGTCGTCGCGGCCGGCGGGGATGTTGGCGGAGAACCGCGTCGTTAGACCGCAAGCCAGAAGAAATCGCCGGTAAAAACGGTCGCAGGCCGCCACGCCAAGGCGATTTCTGGCGGCGTGCGCGTCCGGCCGACTCGCACGCCGCCGAAGAATGCCGCATCGTATTTCGCACGATCGAGCGTCTGCCCGGCAGTCTTCTTTGGCTTGTGGTCTATCGAAGCGAAAATGTGCCTCAAAAAAAGGGCAGAGCCCGGGAACGAGGAAGACTCCGTTCCCCAACTCAGCTGATCCTTTGTTCACACTGACACCCTCTTCGATTGTGAACTAGACTATAGGAGGTCTCGACGCTGCCATTGGGGCTGGATCGAGAGTCTCACCAAGGGAGTGTGTTGTCCGCAGGAGCGCATACTTTCCCCGTTTCTTGAGGACCGTCGTCGGTATCCTGCCATGGCATTACGCTCCAGCTGGAAAGGATTCCTCAACCTCAGCCTGGTTTCCATCCCAGTCACCGCCTACTCGGCGAATGACTCCGCAGGCTCAATCCAGCTCAACCAGTTGCACCAGGAGTGCAACAGCCGCATCAAATACAGCACGGTCTGTCCGATGTGCGGCGACGTTTCCCGCAACGAGATCGTGAAGGGATACGAATACGCAAAGGATCAGTACGTCATCATCGACCTGGACGAATTGCAGAAGCTCCGAGCCAGCGACGAAGGCAAGGCCGTCCGCATCGATTGTTTTGTCACGCCGCAACAGCTGGATTCGATCTACTTTGGCGAAACGAGCTATTTTCTGGCGCCGGACGGAGTTGCCGGTCAGAAGCCTTACGGCCTGATTCGACGGGTGATGACCGAAAAGAACCTGTATTGCATCGCACGGATTGTGCTGCACAACAAAGACCAACTGGTCGTGATCCGAGTCGTTGACGGTGTATTGTGCATGACGGGCCTCAAGTATTCCACGCAAGTCAAGAGCACTGATCTATTTACGGAAATGATCCACGATAGCGATTTGTCGAAGGACGAATTGCGACTAGCGGAAACCCTGATCACGGATTCGGTTCGCGATTCGTTTGATCTGGCCAATTACAAGGACTTGTACACTGAGCGACTGCAGCAGCTGATCCAGGCAAAGGTGGAGGGCCGAGAGATTGTCGCCGCACCGACCGCCGAGGTACCTCCCGTCATCAACCTGATGGATGCACTGAAGGCGAGTGTTGCCCAGGCCAAGTCGCACGGTACCACGCCACTCAAAGCGTCCGGCTCGCAATCCGCCGCAAAAGCAAAAAACGCGGCCACAAAATCCAAGGGCAAGAAAAAGGCGTCCGCATCAACAGCGGCGCAAGGACTGCAGGATAAGCTCTCCTCGCCGCCGAAACCGCGTAAATCCAGCGGCAAGAAGAAAACGGGTTAGCATGATGTTGTAGCGCACCCGGAGGGGTGTAGCGAATCCGGGGGGGCGTAGCGAATCCGGGTGGCGTAGCGAATCCGGGTGGGAGTGTAGCGAACCCGGGGGGAGTGTAGCGAAGCGTAGCGAATCCGGGGGGAGTGTAGCGAAGCGTAGCGAATCCGGGAGTGTAGCGAAGCGTAGCGAATCCGGGTGGGAGTGTAGCGAACCCGGGTGGGAGTGTAGCGAACCCGGGTGGGAGTGTAGCGAACCCGGGTGGGAGTGTAGCGAACCCGGGTGGGAGTGTAGCGAACCCGGGTGGGAGTGTAGCGAACCCGGGGGGAGTGTAGCGAACCCGGGGGGAGTGTAGCGAACCCGGGGGGAGTGTAGCGAACCCGGGGGGAGTGTAGCGAACCCGGGGGGAGTGTAGCGAACCCGGGGGGAGTGTAGCGAACCCGGGGGGAGTGTAGCGAACCCGGGGGGTTTGGGGGGCGCCCCCCCAAATTTTCTCGCACCAAATCGCCAGCTAACAAAATTCGTACATTTTCGTCAGCCCGGGTTGGGGGTCGCCCCGCGCCCGAACGGAACGGCCATCGCGCAGCATGAGCCTGCAGGAATATCGTCGCAAACGGTCATTCGATCAAACGCCTGAGCCGCGCGGATCGGACGCTTCCCCCTCCCCTTCCCCCTCCCCCTCCCTTTCCGGCACTGACTCGCGAGGGCGTTTTGTCGTTCAGAAACATGACGCCACGCAGTTGCACTACGACCTTCGCTTGGAGCTGGACGGAGTGCTCAAGAGTTGGGCGGTTCCCAAGGGGCCCAGTCTTGATCCACGCGAAAAGAGGCTCGCCATTCAGGTCGAGGACCATCCCCTGGAATACCTGGACTTTGAAGGGAGCATCCCACGCGGCACCTATGGCGGCGGCACCGTCATGGTTTGGGATACCGGCGATTGGCAGTGCGACAACCCCGCAGACTACCACCGCGGCGAGTTGAAATTCGCGCTGGACGGGCACAAGCTACAGGGTCGCTGGATGCTCGTGCGTACCGGAAAGAAAGCTGGCCGGCGAAATCATTGGCTGCTGTTCAAGGAGCGGGATGCCTTCGCCCGTGACGCCGACGAATTCAATGTGCTGGCGGCGCACCCGCTCAGCGTCCTCAGCCACCGGTCGCTGGAGCAGATCGTGGCAGATCGAGACATGGTCTGTACCGGAGACACCGATGTACAAGACTCTTCGTCCGGACGGCAAGCATCAACGCCACAGCGGCGCGCGGCTGCGGTAACAAGAAAATCGGGCGCCCGGATCGGCAAGCGGACCGCGTCGCCCCAGATACCCCAGCCGTCCTCGATACTACAGCCCTCCCATCCGAAAGCTCGGCGTGCCGCCCTACCCGCATCGCCTCAGCCCGCACTTCCCTCGCCGACGATGATACCGCCCGCAGCAGATACGTGGGTCCATGAACTAAAGTTCGATGGTTATCGGATGATGGGCATCGTCCAGAACAATCGCGCAAAATTCCTGTCACGCAACGGTCGCGACTGGTCGGATAAGTTACCGCGTCTGGCCGCCCAATTGCTCAAACTGCCGGCCCGACAATTTGTGGTGGACGGCGAAGTCGTGTTTGTATCGGCCGACGGCACGACCAATTTTCAATCGTTGCAAAACGCGATCAACCACGGCGACGATCGCCAGCTGCGTTACTACTTGTTCGACCTCATCTATCTGGACGGCTTCGACCTGACCCAAGTCCCGCTACTCGATCGCAAGTCGCAATTACAACAATTGGTGCAAGGCATAGACGGGCACTCGTTGATCTACAGTGATCATATCCGCGGGGATGGCCAGCTGGTGTTCCAAAAGGCGGCGGCTTTGGGAGCGGAAGGGATCGTCTGCAAACGGCTGGCCAGCACCTACCCGCGCGGCCGGACCACCGACTGGCTGAAGGTCAAGTGCCTGCAATCAGCGGAATTCGTGGTGGGAGGATTTACGCCGTCGAACGTCCGTGGAGATACGCTGGGAGCGCTGTGCCTGGGGCGCTTCGACGCGCATGGCAAGCTGCAATACGAAGGCCGCGTGGGGACCGGGTTCAGCGCGGTCACGCAAGATGCCTTCTGGCCTGAGCTGCAGGCCCGCAGGATCGAGCGAACGCAGTTTTGCAACGTTCCCGCAAGCGAGCGCGGCTGCCATTGGGTCAAGCCCGAACTGGTTGTCGAAGTCGAGTTCACCGGCTGGACACGCGAAGGACGCCTGCGGTTCCCCGTATTTCGCGGCCGGCGCGACGACTTGGCAGCGACACAGGTGCGGCAAGAAGCGAAAGGCAAACCGGCCGAAGCCGCCGAAATGAATACGGCCCATCTATCACCGGCCACTGGTGAGGCCCTGCAGCAAGTTCGCTGGACCCACGCGGACCGAGTGCTGTACCCAGACATGGGCACAACCAAATACGCGCTGGCGATCTACTATGCCTCCATCTGGAACTGGATGGCGCCGCAGATCGTCGACAGGCCGCTGGCCATCGTACGCTTTCCCAAAGGGGTGGGGGCAACGAGCTTCTTTCAAAAGTCAGCGGCGGACGGCATGCCTGACAGCATCGAGCGCTTCGTGTGGCAGCCTACCGATCGACCCGCGAAGCCCCATCATGCCATGGTCGTCAAGGACTTGCGGGGCCTGTTGACGCTGGTTCAATTCAGCGCGCTGGAGATTCACGGTTGGGGAGCCCGCTATGATCGCGTGCAGAAGCCGGACCGGCTGGTGTTTGACTTGGATCCGCACGAGTCCGTGGCGTTCGCGCGGGTGGTACAGACGGCCTTCGAGCTGCGTGAGCTGCTGTCCGATTTGGATTTACAGTGTTTTGTCACGACGACGGGCGGCAAGGGACTGCATGTCGTCTTGCCGCTTCGCCGCACGTGCACATGGGATCTGGCCAAGGAATTCGCCGTGGGCATCGCGACGATCATGGAAAGGCGATCGCCGGGACGCTATACCACCAAGGCGGCCAAGGCCGCCCGTCAGGGAAAGCTGTACCTGGACACCCTGCGTAATGGACTGGGAGCCACTTCGATCGTGCCCTACTCCACTCGCGGTAACCCGACATGCGGAATTGCTACGCCGCTGACTTGGGATGAGCTGCCCTATGTGACGCACGCGACGATGTTCCACGTCAACAATATCCTCCGCCGCATGCAATCGCTGAAGGCAGATCCGTGGCACGGCTTTTGTCAGGTCCGCCAATCGATCACCCGGGCCATGGTCAAGCAACTTGGCAAGTGAGGCGGATGCGGACCGCCTGTCGCCAGGCCGGACCGCATCCGCCCGGACGCAAAAATCCGGCCGTGACCTGGGGCAGGACAGCGGATAGAATCAAGTTAAGTGTGAATCGTCGAACCACATCGAGCGCTAAGTGGAAAGGGCAAACATGATTAAAGCCATCCTCGTCGGACTGGGTGACGAAAAGTACGCTCGTTCGGCCACTGCGCACGCCATTGAGCTCAGCCACGCGACACGACGCGCACTTGACGGGCGTCACCTTGTACGATCCAGATTGCCTGGACATGGGACCGATTCCCATCGGAGCCGGTGAGAGCGCCCGCGAGTTGCGCGCGCATCGCGAAGCTCAGATGCGAGATGTGTTGCAGGAGGCCGTCGCCCACTTTCAGCATTCCTGCCAAGTGGCAAATGTCAGGCACGAAGTCATTCGCGAAACAGGGGACGCCTTCGGCGCGATAATTTCCGCTTCACGATACCACGATGTGATTGTCTGCGGCCTGAAGAATCTATTCGCGCATGGAATCGTGGACGAACCACCCAACGAGCTGGTCCGCATGGTCGAGGAAGGCGTGCGACCTTTAATCGCGGTGGGCGAGGAGTTTCGCGAAATCAAGCGCGTCCTGATCGCGTACAGCGGCTCGACGGAATCGGCCAAGACCATGAAACGGTTTGTGCAGTTTCGACATTGGCCCTCAGCCGCACTGCGGATCGTCACGTTCGATCGGGACCAGGACGCGGCTGAGGAGCGCCTGGCGAAGGCCAAACGCTACTGTCAGCTGCACGATCTCGAACCGGAAACGGAAGCCGTGCAAGAATCGGCTCTCGATTCGCTCCTGCCCTACGCCCATGGCTGGAACGCCGACATGATTGTGATGGGGAACAGCGCCAAGCGGTTGCTATTACGTCGCCTGTTCGGTGAAACGGCTCTGCACGTCGTTGCGCAGTCAGATCGTCCGCTGTTCTTGAGCATGTAAAGCGCCGCGCGCAGCGGGAAATCGGGGGCGTATGAGGGGGCTTACCGCGGTGGGCTTGGGGGGGCTTAACGCGGTGGGCTTGGGGGGGCTTAACGCGGTGGGCTTGGGGGGGCTTAACGCGGTGGGCTTGGGGAGGCTTAACGCGGTGGGCTTGGGGAGGCTTAACGCGGTGGGCGGCTTAACGCGGTGGGCTTGGGGAGGCTTAACGCGGTGGGCTTGGGGGCTTAACGCGGGGGCTTGGGGAGGCTTAACACCGTGGGCTTGGGGCCCGTGGGGGTTTGGGGGGATACCCCCCAAAACGGTTTTCTTCCACGGCATTGGGGCATTCTGCCCCAATGCCGCGGAAGCCTTCTGACCCAAGACTGGGGCAGAATGCCCCGACCCTTGCGGCAATCGGCTGGGCAGTTTTCGACAACAACTGCAGTCCGTACCACCGAATCCAGCTTTATCGCGGTTCTCTCGGATTACAACAAAGCAGCCGGTGTGCTTAAGGCGTCCCGCATCACGGGGTCTCCGGGTGCGCCCGCCTTAAATACCGTGGGCGGCACCATCAACGTGGTGTCACGCGGCGGACCACCCACGATCAACCAACCCGGACCCAAACCGAATATTGACGCGGGCGATTCGCGTTTCAGTGGCAACGTGGTGCAACAACAGATCCCAGGCCGCACAAATCCCAGTCTGTGGGGTGTTCACGGCGTGGACATCGGCGGTCGCGCCGCGATTGAATGGTACGAGATCGATGCCAGCACCAGCACGCTGCTACAGTCGGGCACGATTGCGGATCCGTCTCTAGCCTTCAACTATCCGTCCATCGCCGTGAACGACTTTGGCGACGTCGTCATCGGATTCAGTGGCGGCGATCCCAATACGTTCATGAGCACTTACTTCGCCGCCGGGCAGACCGTGGCGGGAGTCACCACACTGGGGCCCGTCACACTGACCAAAGCGGGAGTTGCCGACTATCAGAGGCTGGACAGCAATACGCCGCAAAGAAATCGTTGGGGCGATACAGTGCCACGGTGGTCGATCCGTCGAACCAGGGGCATTTTTGGACATTTCGGGAATGGGCCAGTGCAACGGACGTTTGGTCGGTCCAGATTACGGAGATCATCGTTCCCGAGCCATCCACCATGACGTGGCTGGGGCTGGCGCTGGCCACGGCATGGATACGTGTACACCGGCGGGGATTGAGCTGCCGGCGAGAGAATGGAATCCAGCCAATCGCCTGACGCAGTGTGCGGGCACTTAGGGCCGGGCGGTTTCCGGCCCTGAGCCACATGGAGGATCGTCGCCCCGATGCCGGTTATTGGAAGAGATCGTTGATGGCAACCGGTGCAGGGTTAGTGGGTTGGTTAGCGATGTGCGAAAACAAGCACCGGTAAACGTTCCAAAACTGAGTGCCGAGCCTAATCGCCGCACTCCCAAGCGCGTCAGGCCGCGAACTCGAGCTGACGTTCGAAGAGTTGATCTCGCAGTCGCGCCAAGATCGCGCTGTGCATCTGGCTGACGCGGCTCTCGCTAAGCGCCAGCGTTTCGCCAATTTCCTTCATCGTCAAGCGCTCGTAGTAGTACAAGATGATGATCAGGCGTTCCTTCGAATTGAGTCCCTTAGTGACCAGTCGCATCAAGTCGATTTTCTGGGTTCGACGCGTGGGGTCCTCGCCTTTGACGTCGTTGATGTTGTCAAGCTCAGTGACGTCCCTCAAGCCGTCCGAGGTCGTAACCTGGCTATTCAGGCTTGTCAGCTTGATCACACTATCGTTAAGCAACATCTCCTTCAGTTGCTTGACGCTGATGCCCATCTGTTCGGCCAACTCGTGATCGGTCGGATGTCGACCATGTTGCGCCTCGAATCGCTCCGTGGCGCGGGCGATTTGTCTGGATCTCGATCGGGCCAGGCGGGGCACCCAATCGATGGCACGCAGCTCGTCCAGCATTGCGCCCCGAATCCGCAGCGCGCAAAACGTCTCAAACTTCGTGCCGCGGGACGCGTCGAACGCCTTGATGGCGTCCACTAAACCGAACACGCCGGCGGAAACCAGGTCGTTGACATCCACTCGGTCAGGCAATCGAGCGCTTAATCGCTGCGCACTGCGCGTCACCAACGGAAGATACCGCTCCACGAGCTGATTGCGATGGGCCTCCTTGGGATCGGCCTGGTATTTCTGCCACACCACCTTGAGATCATCCGCGGGTGCTCAGCGTCATGCAATCCTCCATGATTGATGAATGTTGACGGCCGGCCGGCTGCTCATCGAATGGACGACAGGCATCCAGACTCAACGGCCTGATTGGGCGGTCACATAGCGTAGACAACGTCGGCGAAACCGGAAGAACAACCCTCCCAATTCTCCCAACTTAACTTCCCGTCGTCAGCCGACTCGATTTGTTTTCGGCGATTTGACGTGCATCCTTCAAGGGAATCTCGAGAATTTTTTTTCGATCGTGCGCATGAAACTACGACGACCGGCCATCCAGCTGGTTGAGCCCACGGCTGGCGCGAAGATCGGCTCAGCAGCGATTTGCCCATCGCACGTAACAGGTAACCGGTCGTGACGCGTTCCGGTGGAGTTAACTCGCCGGCGAGGAACTGCCTCAACGTCTCAGCACGCCGGATCTTTCCCGACGATGTTCGTGGTAGCGTACCGGGTTCCAGCACCTCGACGCGATCTAATTGGATCGCCGTCCGCGCAGCGACTTCGCGTGCGCAGTTTTGCGCCATGGTGCAAATCTGATCGGCGGTAAGGGTTTTGTGCCTCTCCACGAACAACCAGACTTCTTCTCGTTCGGCCTCGGCCGGCATGAAATTGACGGCGGCTCGACAGCCGACGCGCACACCGGGCACTTCGTCCACCACCATCTCGATCTCTTCCGGCGCATGGTTCTGACCGCGCACGATCAAAATGTCCTTGGCGCGACCGGAGATAAACAGCTCGCCTTGATGCACAAACCCCAAATCGCCCGTGTCCAACCAGTCGTCGTGCAATGCGCGGCTAGTGGCTTCGGGGTTATTCAGATATCCCTTCATCACGGACGGACCGCGGGCCCAGATTCTGCCCACATGGTTCTGCGGTAGGTTCTGGCCGTCCTCATTGCGAATCTCGATCTCAAAGCCGGGCACCGGGTGCCCCACGGAGACCAATTCCAGTTCGTTCTCGGCCGGCACGGCCAGGCGCTGTTTGGTTAACGCCTCGCGCGAAGGAGCGACTCACGAACGTGCGCTCCACCGGTGAGAACGTCACGGCCAGGGACGCTTCAGATAATCCATACACGGGAGTCAGAGCTTCCGGTCGAAAGCCCCAACGCGCAAAGCGATCGATAAAGGCACGCAGCACACTGGGAACCACGGACTCCGCTCCATTCAGCGCCACGTGCCAACAGGAAAGATCGACGCCCTTCATCTCGTCATCGGAAATGCGGTCCACGCACAGCCGATAGGCGAAGTTGGGGGCCGGTGAGATCGTCCCGTTGTAACGCGAAATGGCGCGCAGCCACAGCGCCGGACGTGCCACGAATTGCTCGGGCGGTAACAGAGTTAATTCCGAAGGACGCTGCAGCGCGGGAAACACGCAACCAATCAAACCCATGTCGTGGTACAGCGGTAGCCAAGAAACGCCCGTATGACGCACCCCGGGTCGATCGGGCCAGAATCGGTTGAGAATCTCCGTCTGAGCCAGCACGGCACGATGCGTCAGGGCCACCGGCTTGGGATCGACCGTTGTCCCCGACGAAAATTGCACCATCGCCAGATCGCTATCGTGGACCTCCACCGGAGAATACCGACCTGCCGGCAATTGCCAGAGCGTGAAGGCACGACAATTGGCCTCGGTCAAGGACGCGCCCAGTATTCTGCGCAGCGTACCGCTGCACAGCACAATGCGCACTCCCGCCGTGCGCAGCATGCCGGCCGTCCGCTGTTGGTATTCCGGCAGACGACCCAGTCGAACGGGTGGATAGAAGGGAACGGGCACGCCGCCAGCCAGCAGGGTGCCAAAAAAGGCCGCGAAAAAATCGAATTCCGTCGCAAAGAACAAACCTACCGTCTGGCCGTCCCGGACCCCCAAAGACTGCAGACCGGCGGCCACATCCTCCGCCCGCTGATGAACCTCCTGCCAACTCTGCCAGTCCGCCCGCTCATGACGATCCAACAGCCGCAAACCGCAATCGGTTTGGGGAATGACCAATGTCAGCAGATGATTCAGTGTGGACATACAAGGCCTGTAACCTGGAACGGATGCCGCATGTCGCGGGTTATACTCAGCATGCGGTCGATGCGCCGATCGTCCGTTCGGCTGTCAATGTTAGGGAGCTTCAATGTTGGGGACGGTTGTCTCTAGTCTCAGTCTAGTTAACAACCCCTCGACGTCCAGGAAAGTCCGCAGCCGTACGGCGTCCCCGGTACCCGTACGCTCCGTACCGTCCTTACTGCCCGTACCGTCCATACTGCCCGTACCACCTACGTCAGTGCATCCGATCGCTGTTGCTCACACGCCGAGTTACGGAGTACGAAGCACGAGAAGTACCGAGTATGGGAATCACCGAGTCCAGAGTACGGGAAAGACGGGGTACGGAACGTGCAGGTTACGACTACGGCGTGTGCCGGGCTACTGCCGCTCGGCCGCCCCCGTCATGGGCACGAACGATACCGGGGCGATCGTGCGCTGCGAAATCTCGCCAGCCGCATCCTTTTCGATCAGCATCAATTCCTGGAATCCGGCACCCACAGGAATGACCATTTTTCCCCCGCGGGCCAGTTGCTCGACCAACGCCGGGGGCAGGTGGTCGGGAGCTGCCGCGACGACAATGACGTCAAATGGTGCCTCGGATGGCCAACCCAGGTAGCCATCGCCATGTCGAACCGTGATGTTCTCGTAGCCAAGTTGCTGCAAACGCTGCCGGGCCTCGACGGCTAACGGCTCGACGATTTCAATGCTGTAAACACGCTGAACTAATTCCGCCAGCACCGCCGCCTGGTAACCGGATCCCGTGCCGACATCGAGGGCCTTTTTGGAAGGAGCCGCGTCGACCAACTGCGTCATCAGCGCCACGATGTAGGGCTGCGAGATGGTCTGGCCATGGCCGATGGGAAGCGGACCATCTCCATAAGCGTGATCGCGTACCGACGGGGGCACAAAAAGATGACGGGGTACGCGTCGCATGGCATCGATCACACGTGGATCCACGATATCTCGGGCGACAAGTTGTGTGGCGACCATTTCCGCGCGTGCCTGCGCATATTCCGAACTGTCCAACGACTGTGGCTCGGTCGCAGACGCCCCAAGCTCCCCATTCTCCCTTTGATGGGTGGACGGAGAATGCTGCCCGCCGCAACCGCTCGTCAGGGCCGCTCCTATCACTACCATCATCAAAGCGACAAACAGTTTACGGGAGTTCGATGCATCGCTCATGTACCAACCATCTCGTTTTTCCGCGTCATCACACGTCGTCCTGAATGGAGCTCGGGGGAATCATGTCGTGCCTCCATCATCCGACTCGAATCTCTGCGAGGCGTGCGCCGCTGCATGAGACAACACGATGAGATGCTGTTGAGGCAAGCCCTCGTCACGTCCCTGCGGACATTCATTCCCCCGAAATGCCGCTCGCAAATTCACTCAGCCAACAATATACGACAAACCCCACGTAGACGGCTGCGGCCACGATGTTCATTGTAGTGCACAGCCATCCAGGCCGCGCGGAATGCCGCGTCGTGTTTCGCAAGAACAAGCGTGTACCCGGGATTCTTCTTTGGCTTGCGGTCTAACGAAGCGACTCCCCACCGCGCGTCCCAGCCGGCCAGGGGAAGCCCTGAGATGGTTGACCTTTGCTGCCGTCCGTGGAATGGCAGTGTGGTGACCCTTGTCCCGGTGCTGGAGCCGTTAATGAAAGACGCACCATTCAGGAAGTCGAGACTGAAGGACGTCGCGGCGGGACCGACCACCGTGAAGGCTTGCAACACCGTGCCGGGCTGGATCGTCACGTTCAAGTCGCTGTTGCCGTTAGTGACCGTGACGATTGGAGCGGACGAATTGCTGGAGAGGTCGGGGATGTTCCGCGGCGCAGTCGTAAACGCCGTCAGGTACTGAGCTCGCTCACACAGGGGGCCACCGACGACTGCTGGTCGCGTAAAATGACGACTTGGCCAATCCGTCCTACGAGGGCTGTGGCCCAAGCGACAAAGTTCAATATCCGTCACAGGCGACCGGATGGGTATTAATGACAGCTCTGCGGTCGTCATTGAGGACGCTGCCCAGTCCGGCACAAAAACCATGCGAGAGGGCTTTCAAAAAATGTTGAGCATGGCGAATGCAGGTCAGATTTCGGTCGTAGGAGTCGACGATCAGGCTCGGCTCTCGCGGACCGATGACGCAGTTGGCCAAATACGTGACCTCGTATTTCTTGGCGTCCGTGTCGTTGCCGGCGACGGACTGGATACGGACACGCAGGGCTGGGAGCTTAAATGCCGCGTCTTGGCCATTCATAATGCGACTTGCATCGATGAATCGTCGCGCCGAATTCGTCGCGGCCAGCGCGGCCGAGTGCTCAGCAATCTGAGCACAGGCGATTATCCATACGGCTATCGATCCGAGTTTGTCGATCCCGAGCGCGCCAAGACTTTTGCGAGCCGCGGGCCACGACCCGAGCGACGTGTGGTGGTTTACGAACCTGAATGCTACTGGGTACGAGAGATCTTTCGCTTGTTTGTCCACGAGCGGATGTCGCATAATTGCATCGCCAGATATCTGACACAGGAAGGGGCCCCAGTCGAGTCGCGTGAAGGCGACCGCTAATCAGTAAATGCGGTGATGCCCGGACCTTCTAATGTGTGTCACCGCGTTTTTCCCGCATTTCTTCGCATATCCTCGAGTGCCACATAAGCCAGTCTTCGGCAGGTTTGCTTCAACAATGCTGCCGAAGACCTGCGAGTTTTGTCTCCGCGAAGTTTGCGTCCCCGTGTTCGATCGATTATCGCGTCTGATGGACTTTATGAAAGTGATCAGCCATCCAACATGAAATGCGCGCTCAGATTTGCAGGCGGCTCAGAATTCTTGCTGGTCATTTCTTCGACAGCGTTCCGCCACGCGAGGGCACTCGGTTCGTCCCCCGCCGTCATGCCTGGCCGATTTCTGACGGTGAAATTGTCCCGCGTGAGGGGTGATTGCGGACTTTAGTGATAGCTAAGGCAGAGTTTGAATTAGTCAGCCCTAATTTTAATAGGAGCTTTTGCCATGCGAGCTATCCAATTGATGGCCGTCATCCTGCGTACCACGGGGATGGTCGCGTGTGTCGCCGTGTTCTTGCCAGTCATCGTGTTGGCCTGGACTGCGGTGGCCATTCAGAAAACGACGGTGCCGTCCTCGGAAGCGACTTCGTTATCAAAGGCCCCACTTTCCACGCATCGTAAGGTCTTGCTGCCCAGAATGGCCCTGCTAACATCCGCTGGCAGGCACTAGCCGATGGGACTTGGACTTTTTCTGATTTTTTGCGTTCGTTACACCACAGAAAAACGTTCGACTTTTTTCGTCAGATTGTGAATTTATCCGGCCCAAATAAACTCATTGTCTTGAAATGTATCCCATCCCGTCGTTTTCATGTCCGTTGCGGTTCAAAAGTGGCGGCGCGACGGCCCATTGATTACGGTGACCGTCAATTTTATTTACCGGAAATCAGAACCCAAACTGAAAGGCGTCGCTGCTGACGAACCCGAATTCCATCCATCCAAGTCGCACCAGGATTGGATCGGTGGGCCTCGGGTTTTTTGTTGCCACCGACTAGGAGACCATCATGCCGATCATTAGATACACTAAGGTCCTCGTCCTCTTGATTTGCATTGGCTTTGTGAATTCCGCCGATGCCGAAAACGTTGCGATGGGAAAACCAGTTTCCCTCATTGGCAAGTTTGGTTCAGATCCCATGCTTTCGCCAACAGTTACGGATGGCGTGTTTTTGCCGAAAGACAACCTTTGGTTTGATGGAACGGTCTGGTGGGACGCGAATTCCCATGCAGGAAATGAAATTGTTGTCAACCTCCTCGGGGCTTATGAAATTAATGCGCTCATTGTGCAAGTCGATGACAATGATGCGTACTTTTTGGACTACCTGACGCCTGGCGGGGACTGGCTGCGCACGTGGGACGTGCCTAACTATGACTTCGAGCCATCAGGAATGCAAACCCGGCCAAATCCAGATGATGACACTGAACGCATCATGCTTCCGTCCACCATCACTGCAACCATGCTTCGATTGTCGGGTAACGACGGCGACAGTGACCTTTTGTATTCTGTTTCTGAGATTCAGGCGTTTTCAGTTCCGGAGCCACACAGCGTCGCCCTGTTAGCTTTAGCCATGTTGTTCGTCGCTCGTTGTCGTTGTACTTAGAATCCTCACATCCATATCCTCCTCCTGGGCCAATCGTTTTCCGCATTTGTTTTGGATCGCACCCGGCCAGGGTCGGCTCGTTCGCCGCCGGAGTAAACATGAAGAATCTGACTAAGGCTCGTCTCCGTTGGATGTTGGTCGCGGGTGTAGCGGGGATTTGCACCGTCGACCTGCGGGCCGATGTGGTCTTGTTCAGCGTCCCGGGCACAAGTGCCGTGATGGTATTGCCCGAGGGGGAAGCGAAGGTGCAACCCGGCAGAACGGTGTCCTACAGCATTCCGGACATCGGAACACTCACGCTCAGCCTTGAGACGTCGAGAATTATCAAATCACCCTCGCGGAAGCAATTGTTCAAGCGACAATTCGGACAGGCACAAGGCAAGAAGGATATCGAATCAATCCTGGTGCCGCGCGACATGCACTGCGCAACGGCCTGTTGGACGAATTCAAGCTGGCCGCCACGGCAGCCTACCGGCTTGATCCCAAGCATCCCGCCGTTCAGAGGTTGGTCACCGCCCAACAGCGGATCAAGCAGCCCTTACCCGATGCGGATGCGACCATCGAACAGATGCGCAAACTAATTCCGCGAAAAGACATGAAGTTCGCCGTCAGTCAACACTACGTGTTAATGCACGACACAGATGATCACGAGCTGGACCGCAAGAAACGCACGCGGGCATCAAAACGGTTGGAGCTGATGGAATTGCTGTACGCCAGCTACTTCTTCAAATTTGCCTTGGAAGGCAACCTACTGCCCACGCCGAACGAACACCTGATGGTCGTTCTGTTCGGTGACCAGCAAGACTACGACCATTACGTCCATCGGTTAGACCCCAAGCTGAAACAGGCTGCGGGATTCTGGTCGTCCAAGAACAATGTGGCCGTGTACTTCGATCAGGGGACAACCCGCCATCATTTGGCCGTGCGCCAGGCCGCTGACCAGCTTCAAGGAATTAAGAACGGATTGGTCCGCGCTCGCGTACGCGGTTCGCGCGACATCGTGCAGTTCGCGAATGCCTTGGACAAAATCGTCGAAATTTCTCGGGAACAGTCAGACGTGTCGGTGGTGACTCACGAGGCCACGCATCAACTGGCGGGAAACACGGGCCTGCTACCGCGAGGTGAGTTGAGCCTATTGTGGGCGCACGAGGGCCTGGCAACCTATTTTGAAACACCGGACGGAGCTGGCTGGGGCGGAATCGGAGCCGTCAATGAGGAAAGGCTCAATTGGTACAAAGCGCTGCAGCAGCTTCCCGATGAATCCAAGCTCGAATTCGTCATTTCCGACAAGATCTTCGACTATGCGAAGTCCTCGGAAGCCACCGTCGCGGCCTACGGCCAGGCCTGGGCTTTGACACATTTCCTGATGGAAACGCGATTTGCCGACCTGATGCGATACTACGAAGCCGTATCAAAGCTTGAGGTATCGGAACGTGGGATTCCACGCCAGAAGCTCGTCCATGTTTTCGTGGATATCTTCGGCGATCTCGACCCGCTCGAAGAC
The DNA here is from genome assembly GCA_963695565.1 of uncultured Planctomycetales bacterium. Classification (GTDB taxonomy): domain Bacteria; phylum Planctomycetota; class Planctomycetia; order Pirellulales; family Pirellulaceae; genus CAVOGW01. The sequence goes on along the minus strand of CAVOGW010000011.1, from coordinate 77,510 downwards.
GAATGGCGCGCCTACATGCGCGGACTATCGACGGATACCGAGCGACTGCTGGAGAAGCTCTAATCGGTCCTCGCAAACACACATCACGACCCCATACAAGCTCGACGCGCAAGCGAGTGAGCCTTAACGTAACTACTCACGTAAATCCATGCCCCATACAAGCTCGACGCGCAAGCGAGTGAGCCTTAACGTAACTACTCACGTAAATCCATGCCCCATACAAGCTCAACGCGCAAGCGAGTGAGCCTTAACGCCAACCGCGGGCTCATTCGGATGCGCTTTTTGAAGTTGCACACATTCGGTGGCCATTGGCCGAAACCCGTATATTGGTCCGCTGGCAGACCCACTCGCTTGCGCGTCGAGCTTGTATTTTTGCGTTGTTTTCGCCTTAGCGCAACTTCAAAACTTGCGCATCGAGCTTATACTTGCCAACAAACCGTCGTTCGAGGTTGTTATGAAAACGAAAAGATCCAACGGTAAACGACCATGCCCGCACTTCGAACACCTTGAGGTGCGTCATTTACTCAGCGGCCTCAGCCTGGTGGCGGCAGCCTCCGTTTGTCCGGGTGACGAACTTGCGGCGGCCACCGTCATTGAGGGAATGCCGTTCGTGCCGCCGTCAATTCAAGTCACACCCACGAATCCGGTGCAACACGTCCGTGTGGCCGTGCTGAACTACGAGCCAACCGTGCCGTCCGAGGGCAACCAAACGCTGTGGCAAATCTTTAATTGGAACGACCCGCGCGAACTCGCCCAGGGCTACATCGACGACGTGGAAGCGGCCAGCGGCGGCGCGATCGACTACCAAATCGTCGACTGGCGGGACCTGAACGAGTTTCCCATCTTCCAGGATGGCTTTCGCTACACGGCTGATCAGTACGTGCAAAACCGGCGGACTGGCACGGGATGGGTCGATACACCCATGGACTTCTATACCGTCGCCGAGCAGCAAGGGCTGGCGGAACTCGTCAACCAAAACGAGGTTGACGAAATCTGGATGTTTGGTGACCACTTCTTCAATCTGTTGGGGGAGGCCTGGATGGCGGGCCCTGGTTCGTTTTTCATCAATGGCCCCTCCTTTCCGGATTTTCCCACCGATCGCGCCGTCGCGGGATTCAGTTTCAATTACGAACGTGGTGTCGCCGAAATGCTGCACAACCTGGGCCACCGCACCGAAAACCATCTGAGCCGAGCATACAACTACAACTGGAATATTGCCAATCCGGTCACTCCCTGGGACAAGTTTACGGCGAATGTCGCTCAGTCGAATGTCGCGACCTATGGCGTTGGCAGTATCCATTATCCGTTCAATGGCGCCAGCGATTACGACTACGGCAATCCGCGAACATTTGACTCGTACGCGGATGATTTCGTCTTCAATTTCCCGAACCAAACCTACGCCGCCGTTCCGACAACCCGCGATGCTTGGGGAGACCTGCAAACGGGAGACTGGCAGCGCGGATACATGCGCTGGTTTTTCGGACACCTACCACGGGCCGCGGATACTGCCGCGGACGGTCGGCAGAACAACTGGTACAAGTACATCTACGACTTCAACAGCTACGAACCGACGACCGGCTTGCCGCGAGACAACGAAGCGATTCTGGGTGCCGCGCCATTTGAGACTGAGCAATCAATCGGCCTACGAGTTCACGGTTCGCTACTACGACATCCAGGGGATCGATACGAGCACACTCGGCACGGGTGACATCCGCGTCACGGGCCCCGCTGGGTTCAACCAACTGGCGACGCTGGTGGATGTGAGCAGCCAGCAAGCAACGACCATTGGCTCGGCCCGCACCGCGCGCTATCGCGTGACAGGCCCCGGCGGACTCTGGGATAGCGCGGATGCCGGAAGTTATTCGGTGACTTTGGTCGGCAATCAGGTTCGGGACCTTACCGGAGCGTTTCTGCCGGCGGCGAATTCTGGGCAGTTTCCGAGCAAATCCTGCGACGGACGGCCGACTGGACGTTGCCGCGTTGATGGCGACGGGCCAGGCAGCCGTGACGGCCACCCCCTGGGACATCGGCAGCCCCGCCGCGATTTTTGATGGCAATTATGCCAGTCTGTATCGATCGGCCAATATCAATCCGGCCGTGATCACGCTGTCGTTCACGCAACCGCAGACCGTGAACTCGATCCAGACGCTGTACGGGAACAATACGTCGTGGAAGGTCGAGACGGCCGATTCGCTGGCCGATCTGGATGCGCACACGGGCTCCTACCGAATCGCCGTTTCCCCGACAAATGTCGCAGTCGACACGTTGTCGGTGGCGGTCGTCTCGCCACCCGTTACGGCCAGCTATTTTCGCCTTACGGCCCAGCGCACGAGTGGCGACAATTACGTACACATCTATGAGTGGTCACTGATTGGCGACGTTGTGCCGGACGTTGCCGATCCGGTCGCGATGCTGACGACCGCTCCCACGGCAGTCATCAACGGAACATCCTCCAGCTTCGAAGTCCGCTACCAGGATGACGTTGCAGTGGACGTGCGGACAATCAACTTCGGCGACGTGCTGGTAACTGGACCGAACGGCTTCGCGCAGACAGCCGCCTTCTATGGCGTGGATGCGAATGCCAATGGCGTCACGCGGGACGCCGCCTATTTTGTCTCGCCGCCCGGAGGAGCGTGGGATTTCACGGACAACGGCATTTATACACTTCACATCGTCGAAAACCAGGTCATGGATACCGCTGGCAAATCGGTGATGCCAGCCGTGTTGGGATCGTTTGTGGTGGACTTTCCTCCTCCCGAGTCGCGTCCTCGATTCGACATGACCGAGCAGAATGCGGTTGACTGGCTGGCGTGGGCAGATGGTGGCACGGCGACGACCTCGGACGACTTCGTGCGAAAATTGAGCGGAGCCGCATCCGTCCGTTTCGACACCGATGGGGGCTTTGATACGTTCTTGCGCTACGAACCCAGCACTGGTGCCCAGTGGGATTTGACGGATAACTCGACGTTTCGTCTGAGCGTTTTCGCCGAGAATCCAAACATCGGTTTTCAAGTGGAACCCATCATTCGGTTTATTGATACGGACGGGGATGCCGTCGAGTTTCGCTATTGGCGAGGTGGCTCTCCCTATGCGCTGTGGAACGACGCCCGGGGCCAGTGGATCAGCGAAACTATCGACATCAAGTCAAGCGCGCAGCCCGACACCGGTTGGCGAGCCACCCAGATCGGGACGCCGGACTGGTCGCGGATGCGAACCGTCGAGATTCACGCGGATACGTGGGACTCGGGTTTCGCCCTATGGTTCGATGCCGTGGGCTTCGACGCGGCGGAGGATTTTAATGGTGATTTCCAATTGGATGCGGCCGATGTTGACGCATTGGTCGCGGCCATTGCCGCTGGAAACCATCCTGCCATGTTTGACTTGACAGCTGACCAGCTGGTGGACGGCGAGGATTTGGATGCCTGGTTGATGTTCGCCGGCGCATCGAATCTGGGGATCGGCAGGCGATACCTGTTTGGCGACGCGAACTTGGATGGCGTCGTGGACGGCCAGGACTTCATTGTTTGGAACAGCCACAAGTTCATGTCGGTCGCGGCCTGGTCGGCGGGCGACTTCAATGCCGACGGCGTCGTCGACGGCCAGGACTTCATTACCTGGAACTCCAACAAGTTCACGTCATCCGATGTGTTGCGCCACCGGTGTTCCCATCCGTTCGACATGAGCCGCTATTCAGGCACGGGCAGTGAAAAAAAATGGTCGAAATCCGCAAGCGACATGGTGGAGGCCATATTTGGCGATTGGGATCGTTAAGGTTCTCTGGGCCACACGCGGTTCAGGAAGGGATGGCATGCGTAGTGACAATCCAGCCCGACAACAAAAGTTTGATTTTTTTGTAATTTCCGCGTTCGTTTGCCAAGGGAAAATCGTTCCGGTGTCGCAACGTTGTCAATATTGCCGGACGGGATACACTCTGAGTCTTGAAAATTGGCGACGAACGGTTCTAATCGCGTCCACGCGGTAAGATGCGGGGACTACGCGGATGCGCATATGAGAGCGCGCGACTGTGATGGTTTGGCCAGCCAAAAGAATCCCTTGGAAGAATTTCTAATGCCTTTGTTGGTATTTCGAGGACTTAAAATGACTAGAGGCGACCATAAAAGACGGGCGCCAACGGCAAGGGTGCAAGTAAAGCGTGGATTGAGCGCTGCCAATCGCCCAGCCTTTGATGGCTATTGTTCGAATATCCACTTGCTCTTCGTTCTTATTGCGGCACTTGGAAGTCTGGCAGCGACATCGACCACCGTGCAAGGCCAATATTGGTGGGACGGCGGGGGCTCGGGCAATAGCTGGGGCACTGCGGGAAATTGGGGTATTGGGGCCAACAATTCGACGGCACCCAACCCGCTGGTATTTGATCAGAACCGCATCGTCGTCTTCAACATCAACGGACAAAATGGAAGTGCGAACAGTGTCACGTCTACGCTGGACGGGGCTCGTACAATCAATGGGATTCAGTTTGTCAGCGCAGGTACGGTGCAAATCAACGCGGGCTCTGGCGGCCCACTTCGAATCTGGGGTGGCGGTATCACCACGGGATCAGGCAGTGGAGGGACGCTCACGCTGAACGTAAATACCGAACTCCGAGCGAACCAGTCGTGGGATATTGGTCGCACGCTGATCAAGGAGAACCCCACGGATCTCAACGCCAATACCCTAATCGTCGAGGGCTCCGGTGAAACTCAGATCCGCGGCGCCATTAACGGAACGGGTGTGCTCGTTAAGCGAGGCCTGGGAACACTCGCGCTACGAGGCACCAATACATTCTCTGGAGGAACACAGATCAACAATGGCATCCTCGGCGCTAACTCCGGCGAGAATTTTGGAAGTGGCTACATCGCGTTCGGAGGTGGGACGCTGCGGATGGACGGGGCCGTGAGTGCTGGAAATCCTGTGTTCATGAACGCCGCGGGGACAATCGATACGAATAACCAAAACGCCGCGTTGACTGGCACGTTAAACGGCGGTGGATCGCTGACGAAGGTGGGGAATGGCAGGCTCACGTTTACGGGTAATCCAGCCGCGTACTCAGGTACCGTATTCGTTAATCAGGGCACTTTTGAGACATTCGCTTCGACATTGCCGGTTTCAATCGCAAATAGTGCAAACCTATCGATCGTAGGTGGTGGTTTCTACGGCGGCGCCATCACCGGAGGGGGACTTGTTAGTAAGTACGAGGCGGGCGATTTGATCCTCGCCGGCGGTGGTAACACATTTCCCCAAATCGACATACACGGCGGCGGTCTTGTTGGGAATACAGGGTCGATCCGAAACCATATTGCTTTCATCAATCCAGGGACGAACCTTGTGCTTCAGCAAGAGTTCTCCGAGCCTTTCAACGGCTTCATGACTGGCCCGGGAGCGTTTGTTAAGCAGGCTGGAGGTGAGATCGACCTAACTTCCGCGAACAGTCACACTGGCGGGACGTTTCTGCAGGGTGGCCGGTTGGTCGTGAGTGACAGCTCGCAACTGGGTAACGGCTTCGTTCAGTTTCTAGGGGGTGGGCTGAAGGCAAAGGCGACTTTCGACCTCAACCGTAGCCTCGACATGGGAACTGGTGGCGTGATCGACACGAACGGGTTTAACGTTTTCGTATCGGACCAGTTCTTTGGAACTAGCGCACTAACCAAGGAGGGCAATGGATTCTTAGTCCTCAACAATCAGAATAATTCCACATTCCCCATCAATGTCAACGCCGGCATCCTCCAAGGCACAGCCGCTTCGATTCGCGGGCCGGTCTCGGTGGCAAGCAGTGCACAGCTGAATTTCAACCAGGGAACGACCGGAGATTTTAATAGCTCCATCTCTGGCGGCGGAAGCGTTGCAATTACGGGGGGTGGGAGAGTCAACTTGAATGTCGCCAATTCGTTCAATGGCGGATTGTCCGTCGTTAACTCTACTGTCGGCGCAAATGCGTCAAGCTTTGGTGGCGGCGGAATCACCTTGAATTCTGGATCGATGGTGATCAGCGGCTCAGGCAACATTTTTAACAATGTAGCGATCAATGGCGGAAATGATATTAATACGCAGGCCAACATCACGATAAGCGGCAATGTTACCGGAGCAGGCGCCCTGACAAAGTCAGGGGCCGGCAACCTGAATCTCTGGGGCTTCAACAGCTACAGCGGCGGCACGACTATTACCCAGGGGACGCTTACGGGGGACTCAGCGAGCTTCGGAGCAGGACCAATTACCATCGCCAATGGTGCTACGTTGGCTTTCCAGCAGAACACGTCGGGGACTTTTTCAGCAAATATCGTTGGTGCAGGCGCCCTGACAAAGTCAGGGGCTGGCAACCTGAATCTCTGGGGCTTCAACAGCTACAGCGGCGGCACGACTATTGCCCAGGGGACGCTGACGGGGGACTCAGCGAGCTTCGGAACAGGACCAATTACCATCGCTAATGGCGCTACGTTGGCTTTCCAGCAGAGCACGTCCGGGACTTTTTCAGCGAATATCGTTGGCGCAGGTGCCCTGACAAAGTCAGGGGCTGGCAACCTGAATCTCTGGGGCTTCAACAGTTACAGCGGCGGCATGACTATTGCCCAGGGGACGTTGACGGGGGACTCAGCGAGCTTCGGAACGGGACCAATCACCGTCGCCAGTGGAGCATCCATAATCTTTCAACAAAATGTTAACGGCGCATTCTCCTCGCCAATTTCCGGCATGGGTGGACTTGTTAAGTCGGGAAGCGGTTCACTGACTTTAACCGGCAACAATTCGTATTCTGGCGGGACTATCATCAATGCGGGCAAACTTGTGAACAACGGCTCGGTTGCGGGGCCCGTGACGATCACGTCTAACGGTACTCTTGGTGGCGGCGGAACAATTAACGGTAACGTCGTAAGTTCCGGTTTGGTGGCACCCGGAAACTCCCCGGGAATCCTCACGATCAATGGCGATTACATGATGAATCCAGACAGCGTGCTTGAAATCGAAGTAGGTGGCCTGACACCCGGAATTGATCATGATTTGGTGCAAGTGACAGGAACGGCAACATTGGGTGGGACCGTTACGTTTCCGCTGATCAACGGATTTGTCCCGAACTTCAATGACGAAATCACGTTTCTCACTGCTGCGTCCGTGGTTGGTTCTTGGAGTTCCAAACTGACTCCCCTTCTGCCCGACAATTACGGTGTGCAAGTAATTCAAACTGCCACGGCAGTCAGGCTCAAGTACGTCGATGCCACAAACATCACTTTCACTGACACGCAAGGCACTGTGAGCTGGAATACCGCCAGTAGCTGGTTCGACGGAAGCGTGAATCGAATTACGGATCTTCCCGATCGAACTACCGTTCAAAGGAATAAGGTCGTCGATCCGACTAACCCACAGATTGTTGTTGTAGATTCGACTGCCGATACGCGACAGGTATTAATTGCGGACGAGCTCAATCGAGGGAAGATCATGGTCAAGGTCGTCAATGGCCAGACTCTTAACGCGGCAACAGGTGGCGTCACAATTGCTCATAACGCCGAGCTTCATCTGGGAGAAGGTTCGGGAAACATGGGAATCGTGTCGTCACTCTTGCCCGTGGTCGTTCAAGACAGTGGTATTCTTTCAGGTAACGGCGACGTACTAAACCAAGTTCAGTTAACCAACGGTGAAATTCACGTCGGCCCAGGGGAAACGCTATCGCTGAATAACACGCTCATGGTCGATACCGACTCCACGATCCAATTTCAAATTGGCAGCGGTGGAAGCTTTGGGCATGTCGACGTGGTGGAAACGGCCGTTCTGAACGGAACGATACGGGTTCAGTTCCTGGATGGTTACCTGCCCAGCGGTGGAGATTCTTTCCAACTGCTGACGACCGGTGCTGGATTGGTGCCGGGCACCGATGAGTTTGATATGGAAGATTTGCCCATCATGCCGCCCGGCGCACAATTGATCGTCCGCTACCAACCGACCACGGCCCCCAACAGTGTCGTGTTGTACGTCGCGGACTCCGATCTTGTGGATGACGGTGTCGTCAACGTGGCCGATGTGGACGCGCTGGTGGCTGCTCTGGCCGCCGGTACGGTTGATCCCAGATTCGATTTGAACGGCGATGGCATGTGGAATGACGCTGATGTCAACGAATGGCTGAGGATCGCCGGGGAGACCAATTTGGGACCGGGCCGCCGGTTTTTGCCCGCCGATGCGAACCTGGACGGCACCGTCGATGGAAGCGACTTCATTACCTGGAACACCCACAAGTTCGTTACCCATGGCACGTCCGCATGGAGCCTGGGCGATTTCAACGCGGACGGCACAACCGATGGTGCGGATTTCATCCTCTGGAATCAAAACAAATTCCGATCGTCCGACACGGTAGCGGCCGTCCCCGAGCCGGCTGCGGCGATCGCCGTGTTGCTCGGGATGCTCGTGGTAAGTCGTGTCCGTCGACGCTAAAACGGACGAGTTGGTCGCGTTGTTGAGGCAGTTGCGATGTCAAAGATTACAAGCTCGACGCGCAAGCGAGTGGGTCTTGACGTAAACCACAAAGCCATTCGCTCGCGCCTTTTAAAGTTGCGCACTTTTGGTGGCACGTAGCCGCAACCCGTGATTTCGTTGGTTGGCAGACCCACTCGCTGGCGCGTCGAGCTTGTATTCTTCCGGGATTCTCAGCTAGCGCAACTTCAAGACTTTCGCGTCGAGCTTGTATTTTCGGGGTGTTTTCGCCATAGCGCAACTTCAAGATCCGCGATTCGGGTCTGACTTGGATCGCTTATTGCCGCTGAAACTATAGTCTGATTTAATCGGTGCCAGCCGGACACCAAGGTCAGGCGATTATCCGACTTGCCCTGCGGGCAAGCAGCGAGTCTGAGACACCCGCCTACGATGTAGGGATAGACTCGCCAACGTGACTGCGTCGAGATTTCATCCTTATCCGTCGAATTCGCCGATTTGCCCCGCCCCTCGATTTGATATCATGGGACGTGATGGCCGATGAAATTCCACAGACCGACAAGAGCAGCCGATCGGAAGAAAAACCCGATTCGGACCGGACTACGTCCCTTTCCATCGGGGCCGGAAATCAGGACACCAAGCCTGGCGACCCGGCGGATGCCGACAACGGAGCTGTTCCCGAACGAATTGACCGCTACAAGGTAATTCGATTGCTGGGGGAAGGGGGATTCGGACGCGTTTATCTGGCACGCGACGAACGGCTGGAAAAAGAAGTTGCGGTCAAGTTGGCCAAAAAGCCCCAGGCGGGTACGCAAACCATCGCCGACGCCTACCTGGCCGAGGCGCGAAATTTAGCTCGGTTGGAACACCCGCACATCATCCAGGTTTACGATGTGCAGATTGACGATGTGCAGCCATACATCGTCATGAAGTATGTGGACGGTCTAACCTTTGAAAAATGGGTCTCGACGCGCCGGCCCAGCATGCAGGAGATCGTGCGAACGCTGATTGCGGTTTGCGACGCTCTGGGGTTCGCGCATCGACATGATCTGGTCCACCGCGACTTGAAGCCCAGCAATATCCTGATCGATCAAGAGGGGCGACCGCACGTTACCGACTTCGGATTGGCTCTGCATATTGACGTGCGCAGCGAGTGGCGTGGAAAAGTGACAGGGACGCTGCCCTACATGTCCCCAGAACAAGTTCGGGGCGAGGCCCATCGGATTGACGGGCGCAGCGATATCTGGAGCTTTGGCGTTCTGCTGTACGAACAGCTGGCAGGCTCCAGGCCCTTCGCGGCCCGCGACACGGAACAACTGCTGGACGACATTTCCACCGTCGACCCCCCGCCACCACGCCAGCGTAATCCCAGCATCCCGCCCGAGTTGGAACGCATCTGTCTGAAGTGCTTGGAGAAGCGGCGCAGTGACCGGTACTCGACGGTGTCTGACCTGATTGAGGATCTCAAGCACTGGCTGGTGACGCCTCAACCTGCGCGACAAACCAAGCAAGGGGGACCGCCCCCGCCGGAACCGACCGCACCCCGCGTGGTGCCCAAGGGGCTGCGCTGTTTTACGGCCGCGGATGCCGACTTCTTTCTGGACCTGCTGCCCGGGCCGCGCGACCGATCGGGGCTACCCGAGAGTATCCGTTTTTGGAAATCGAAAATCGAGGAAACGAACCCCGAACAGACCTTTAGCGTGGGGCTAATTTATGGTCCCTCGGGCTGTGGCAAGTCGTCGTTGGTGCAAGCCGGTTTGATTCCGCGGATTGCTGAGCACGTCACGACGTTGTACATCGAGGCCACTCCGGGCGAGACCGAACTTCGCCTGCGACGCGGCATTCAAAAGCTGTTTCCCGAACATTCCGCGGAAGGTACTTTGCCGGAGGTCTTCGCCCGCCTGCGTCAGACGAATTCCACTCTGCTGCGCGATTCCAAATCATCCTGGTTGCAGTCCAGCGACACCACGTTCGATTTACATTCTCGGCCCCCGGGTAAGGTCGTGGTCTTTCTGGACCAGTTCGAGCAATGGCTGCACGCATTTCCCAAGGCGCAGGAAGTCGAATTGATCCAGGCGCTACGTCAATGCGACGGATCAGGGCTGCAAGCGGTCTTGATGGTACGCGACGATTTCGCCATGGCGGCCGCGCGGTTCATGGCCGCCTTGGATGTCCCCATCCTACAGGGTCACAATTTTGCCACGATTGATTTGTTCGACGTCCAGCATGCCGAAAAAATCCTGCGACGGTTTGGGCAGGCCTACGGGCAGCTTCCTGAAAACAGTGAAAAGTTGACACCCCCACAGCGTCAGTTTGTGTCGGCCGCTATCCGCGGCCTGGCCACGACCGGGGCTGTCGTTCCCGTGAGGTTAGCGTTGCTGGCGGAGATGGTCAAGTCCAAGCCGTGGGTGCCTGCCACGCTGGAAGAAGTCGGTGGCACGACGGGCATTGGCGTCAATTTTTTGGAGGAAACTTTTTGTTCTCGCTCGGCCAATCCGAGTTATAAGTACCACGAGGAGGCGGCACGGAACGTGCTGCGGCCTGTTGCCGGAGTTGGGCGTCGACATCAAACGACACATGCGCCCGCGTGAGCAGCTGCAAAAAGCCGCGGGCTATGAGGATCGATCCCACGACTTCGACGAGGTCTTGCGAATTTTGGACAGCGAGCTGCGGCTGATCACGCCTACGGATCCGGAAGGCATGGTCTCAGAAGGCGCCGACCACTCGCGCGTAGGAAATTATCAGTTGGCACACGACTATCTGGTGCCGGCCTTGCAGACGTGGCTATCGCGGCGACAGAAGCAGTCGGCCCGGGGTCGGGCGGAACTGCGACTGGCGGAACGGGAATCGCTGTGGAGCAGCAAGCCCGTGAACCAGCAGCTGCCGCCGCTGTGGGAATACGTGAATATCGGCCTGCTGTCGCGGCGTGCGGAGTGGACGGCGTCGCAGACCAGAATGATGAACGCGGCGAGACGGTATTACTTCACGAGAATTCTCGCGGCGACAATGGTCTTGGTGCTGCTGGGCTGGGGGGCATGGGAGATGCGCGGCAGGATTCGAGCGGAAAGCCTGGTCGACACGTTGGCGAGCGCGAGCGAGGACAGAGTTTTAGAGGTTATTGGAGAAATCAAACCCAATTACCGCTGGGCGCCCCCTGTTGTTGGCTGCCGCCGAGCCTCAGTCCGACACAACCATTGATCCGCTGCGGCGTTTCAACGCAACACTGGCGTTGGTCGCTGACGGCTCACCACTAATCGAGGAACTGAAGGAGTCCATGCTCACGGGTCCGCTGAAGAATGTTGGTTGCATTCGTGAATCGCTGAAACCGTATCGTTACGACATTCTGGAGGAGCTGTGGCGGGACTTTCGGAATCCGATGCTGGCGGACGACCGTCGATTTCGTGCGGGCATCGCTCTGGCCGACTATGATGTAACCTCCACGCAGTGGAAGGACGAGGACTACCTGTTCTTATCGCGACAATTGGTGAACAGCGACCCGGAATCGCAGCCACGGCTGCGCAGATGGCTGAGCACATTGCAGGCCGATCTGATCTCACCACTTGTCGATCTGTTTCACGAGGCCGACGCTTCTGAGCGGCAACAAGCCGGGACCGCCAATGCCCTGAAGGAATTCGCGGCAAACGACCAGGAGAAAATTCTCGCGCTGCTCTGCGACGCGACAATCACCCAGTACACGATTCTGTTTGACATGTTGAAAAATTACGAACCCGCGTGGGTCGAGGATTGGCTTGTCGAGATGGCAGCGACCGCGCCGGCACCAATTCGTCCACGGCGGATCGGCTGGCGATTGGGCGACAACGCGCCAATGCAGCCATGGCCCTGATTCAGTCGGGCAAAGGCGACGATGCCTTACATGCATTCCAGATTGAGGAGGACCCCGAGTCGATTAGCCAGTTTGCATTCCAAGTCCGGCCGCAACAAGTCTTGGTGAGCGAACTCATCGAGTCCCTTTACCGGGTCTCGAACACGAGCCTTCGGCTGCTGTTCCCGGACAACGCCAACGCTGCTAAAGGCGATAGTGGTCCAGTTAGGTTAGAAACGAAAGAGGAGCGACAAGTTCGAGATCGAATACGTTTTGGATATTTTTTAGCACTCGGCGAATACTCAATCGACGAGATACCGGTTGAGCAACGCCAGGAACTTCTTGATCGCCTGGGAAAATGGTTTGATTCCGACCCAAGCTCGGCGATTCACGGAATCACAGGTTGGCTTCTTCGCAAATGGGGTATGGACCACGACGTTGATAATTTCGAACGACAGGCCAAACCGTACGATCGAGAACGCGAGTGGTTCAGAACAATCGTGCGTAACGATTTGAAGTCAGAGGACGGAACGCCGGTCAAAGAAATCACCAATCCCGTGGAACGCATTTTCACATTTGTTGTTTTTTCTCCTGGTGAGTACTCCCTTGGATCGCCAAACGACGAATTGGGGCGAGAAGGACGGGAAGTGCGTCAGACGGTCACCATTTCACGTCCCTTCGCGGTCTTAGACCGTGAGGTCACCTTCGCAGAAGTGGGTGGTGTTTGGGCACCGATGAAACATCCAGAGCGCGCGGCAGGCGGCCCGAACTGGTTTGAAGCAGTCTGGTGTTGCCGAAACCTTTCTGAAAAAGCCGGGATCCCGGAAGAGGATCAAGCCTACCCGGATCCCGCACAGCTAGACCGGGACCAGTATCCGCCTGCCACTGCGGACGGCGCCAATGGGGCTCCCGACAATTGGCCGCTGCGTCATGATCGCCCTGGATTTCGTTTGCCCACGGAAGCCGAATGGGAAATAGCCTGCCGGGGCGGAATGCGAACGGCGTATGGTTTCGGAGGCGACGCGACGTTATTGGTCAAGTTTGGTTGGTGCGGTGCCAATGACGACAATCGCGTAGGCACGCACCCCCCCAGGCAACTACGTCCTAATCTTCGCGGTTTATTCGATTGCCACGGGAACGTGTGGGAGTGGTGCCACGATCCGCTGGCAGATCGTGGCATGGGCCCGATCCGCGATCGAGAACTGGAAATCGATCAGCCCGTCGCCTGGCGCGTCACACGCGGTGGGTGGAAACTCGACCGTGATCCCTTGTGCCGATCGGCAAGTCGTAGCAACGCACGACCAGGTTCTCGCACCGAAAACTGTGGATTTCGCATCGCCGTGACCCTGCCGGATTAGGTCGCTCACGGACTTGGGCGCCGCGGTCAATCCGGCGTGTCACGTCCAAGGGAGCGCTAATCAAGGCTAATGAACACTGGCTGCGGTCGTTTCTGGCTGGTCCATCCTGACCACCGCCTCGGATTTAGCGATGCAAGATGTAGGTGGTGGCTTCCGGATATTTTTTGATCCAGGCCGCTAAATTTACCTTCTTGATGGCGCCCACGCCAGGTGGCCAGGGATCGTAAATCGTGAGCGTTGTGCCGTCGGGAGTACCGTCCCCGTGCATGCCACTGATGACGAAGGCGTGGCCACTCGGCACGAAACCGGCCACCCATAACGGTCCGTGATTCCGCAGCAAGTCTGCTAATCCCTGCACCGTCCAGGATTGCGGTGAATGCATCTGCAGTCCATGCGCATCGGCAAACTTTTGGACATTTTCGAACGTAGCAACCAGACCGCCAGATGGATCCAAACTGGCGTCGCCAGGTCCAACCGATTGATTACCAAACAACATGGACGCCGCCGCTGACCAGCACGTCATGTTCGTCGGCTGGGGAAATAGCGTGACCGGGTGGCTGATGTCGATGCTTTTTGAATCAGAGCCCGAGCCCGAGCCACCGATGGCCCCGCTCTCCTGCCACTCCGGCGGGGAACCCGGCTCCGATCCGCCCACCGACGTGGCGTCTTCGTGGATCACGCGATACCCAAGCAACTCGGTTCGACTCGACCAACTCTCCCCAGTCAGGCGGACTCCCATCAGAATCATCGCTGCGATCGCGACAAGAAAGACCGTTTGATGCGTTTGCGATCCTGTGCTTTCTTGATGCAGCTGCCGCAAGGTCCGCATCCCGCAACCTGACGCAAAGCGGTCGCTGAGGAAAGGGCGAAATTGCCAGATTCCCTGGCAAGATGATGGTACATAGTCACGATTCGACATGTGGTCCTCCCCCCATTCTCGAATGATCGCCGTCATGTAGGTTAAGTCCCCCAAACGACTGCAAGGTGGGACAGGAAAACTGATTCCCTGGGGCGTTTGTTTACTCACTGAGGGTCTGAGTGGCCTGTTTCAGCTGCCTTATTCCGTCATTGAACCCGTCGCGCAGCCGCTGCAGTCTTTCGATTTCGTCCCTCAGCTCGCGGACGGCACCTTCGTCCACGGGGGTTTCGTCGAGCTGCGTTTGGAGTTTATCTCGCAACTTGCGCAGCTCGTCCTCGATCTGACGCCTGCCGGTCTCGGATTCCTGGCGAGACTTCTTGACCTCGTCCCGTTCCGCGGCAACGCTCGCATCGTGAATCTCGGAATAGCTAGTGCCCTGCAATGCCTGGAACGCCCGCAGATGGCCGGCCGACAATCCAAATGGAGCGGCACGCTCGCCAATCGTCAGTCGCGCGTGTTGCTCGAATGGCAAGGCACGAAAATCCCAAGGATCAAACAGCACGTAGTTCTTGACTTCGGCGGGGCCCAGGACGCCGTCAAAGACGCGCAGGACCGAATCGGGGACGCGAGACTCCTTCTTCGCGATCATCGGTTCACCGGAGGCACCCCGAGGCTGGGTGCCAAAGACCCGTTTCATCGCATCGGTTGCCGGGATTGAAATGACGTCGTCCGCCTCCGCCGCCGCGCCGTCGTGAGGATACCGCGACTGAAACGTTTTGTAGTGAGAGGCCACGGCGGTTTCCACACGCGTCACCATGCCACTGAGCAGCAGAAAAAACGTGGCCACCATCAGCACCAGCAGCGGGAACACAAGGACCAGTTCCAACTGCGCCACGCCGCGGCGCACGTGCCTGCACCCGCGCGATGGAACAGATTGCCCTTGGCAAACGTAGGGAAGCGGAACTGCGGCCATCGATACACCTACGGTATGGATTAATGAGAGAGTAAGGTTCCCGGGACGTTGTCCATGAGTCGTACGGCCAACGGTCTCAGATTGCCGGGCAGCCGACTGGATTGCTTTAGCGCCGACAGCTGCTCGGCGGACGCCGGCACCAGCTTGACCTGCCAATTCAAGCGGACTTGGGGAAACTCGGGAGTCGGCTTGCCGCCTTGATCGGTCTTGGCAATCAGCTCCCAGGGCATCTGCTGCTGACGTGTGTACGGTGCCCAATTCAGTGTGTCGAATCCGACCGCTGCCTGGCGATTCGGTGAAATGCGTTTGCACCGCAAGTCGATGCGATGCGGATGCGGTCGCTGTGGGTTCGCGTTGTAGTTCATGGACTGGGCGTAATAGAACTGGCCATGTGGATGATCTTGTGCGTAAACGACCGACCCCACAACAGGATCGGGACGCATGCGCACGACGACCAATGTGCCGAACAATGCGTCCGCAGGCACTCTTTGTTCCGTCCATATCTCCCACCCCTTGTCCGGCGGGGCATCGTCTTGAGGTACGAACAGCCCCAAATCACGATGGTCCGTTTGATACCGGTCACACAGAACCTTCGCATAGCCATCGGTGTAATCCTTGTAGTAGTCTTCAGCTTGGGACAAGGGCGCCAGCCTGGCCAGGTCGCGCCAAACTGGTTCGCGGTGATAGGCGACCCAGGGAAAAGTCGCGCGGGCAAGTTGCGTGACCTTGACAATCTGATCGCGAGTGATGCTGGTTTTTTTTGACAAGCATTGGCAACATTGCTGTTGGGGCCTGTCTGCCGCCGGCATACGCGGAAGCGTGTCCGCGTGAGCCAAGGGGTCGATTTGCACCGGAAGCGTAGGATCCACAACGAACCCTTCGGAAGCACCATAACGGCGCACCAATTCGGAAGCCGTTTGTTCGATGATCACGGGCGCCTGCCGGACGACTTCCCGCGTGAAGCGCTTGGCGTCGGGCAGGACGATGTCCCGCATGCGCTCCTTGACTGGCAGTAACGATCTGGCGATACGCGCGAATTGATTCAAGACCCGATATTCCGCCAAGACTTCCTGCTCAAGTGCATCCATCGCCTTCTCCAGAGCGTGGCCCGCAGGCCTTGTGGGTGGATAAGCCTGCATGGCCTTGGCGGCGATCTTCGCTTGATAGATGGCGATCAAGTACTTTTTCAGGTTCATCTTGGCGCGCAGAATGGTGGCCTCCGCTCGAATACCTCTCTTCTGGCGAACGGTTGTGTAGGCCGGCGTTCTCGCCCCAACGGTTCGCGCGGTTTTGTACACTTCGTCAAGTTCGGAGTTAAGCCGATTCAGCCGTCCGCGCTGCCGGGCATATTGCTCGGCTTTTTTACCTTCATCCAGCAGATCGCCACCCAATGCATGATGCACGATGAGCATGGCCATCATTTCCCCCATGGCGTGGTTTGTGGAAGTGATGACATTCAACGCCCGAGCCTTTTGCAACCCCACGGAATAGGCCACGGCATCCGCGGCTTGCTGTCCTTCCGTCTTGCGTTTGATCGTCTTCCCGGAGTTGAGGATGAACGCCATGATCAGTGCCAGCAGGAGCACAAGCACCATGTTGATCAGCATCATCATTCCGGCTCGCGGCCGTCGTTTGAGGGGCCGACCGTGCTGGAACATGCTTGCTACCTCCGAGGTTAGGAACAACTGGCTTACCAGGAGACCGCTGTGAATCCAAAATCTGGATGAAAGGCGATGGAACCGTTTGGCGGAGCGCTGGAAGAGTCCGTGGGCCGGAACCCTTCCTTTTCCAAAGTGACGGTGGATTGAATAGTGGTCGTCCGCATGGCCCTGCCCAGCCAGGAAGCAACGCGTCCGAACAGGCCTGCGGCCCCGGATGTGTGAAACGGATGTTCGTACTCGAGCACGATGGTCACAGGACCGTTAAAGTCCTCCGATTCTTCCACTACCCGAATTCGGATCGCACGCGCGGCGTACGCATACTTACGGGCCAGGTAATCGGAGTCATGTTTGGCCTTGGTAAAATTTAGGTATCCGTGCACCAATCCGTCGGCACTTGCTCCGGATACTGAAAGTAGGGACTTGAGAGAATGACGTGACGCGGGTTGCCGCTGGCCACCGGTGCGATGGCGCTGGCGGCAGCCGCATAGACCATGCCAAGTCGTGCCTCCGCCGGCAGCTCACCAGCCGGCTGCCACACGACCGCCGCCCGGGCCGCCGCGTAAGCGGCGTGCGTGACCGCCAACTTGGCATTTAGCAACAATGCCAATTCCACGGTGACGATCAGTAACATCAAGTACAACGGCAGTAGCAGCACCACGCTCAGATAATACGAAGCCCCGGTTTCATCCTGGTGAAGTGCGTGAGCGACGGAATGCCAACGCCCACGCAGCCGCCTGATAGCAGGCGACACGATTTGTTGATCACGCCTTGACATATCGATGTTTCCCACCACTTACATGTAGGGTGATCCGTTGTAGCCGGAGATTAACTGGTAGAGGCCCGCGAATCCGGACGCGGCGAACCAGAACAGCGACATCGCGATGACAAACAGCGTGGAGATCACCAGGAGGACTTCCAGCGTGGCCACGCCTCCTCGACCACGGCGGACAGGATTTTGCGTTCGCGTCATAACAGTTGTCCTCCCCACAGGGCCACGAGCGTTCCCAGGGCAAAGTGGACGCCCATGGGCATTCGCGATTGGAGAATTCGCTGTTCGTTGGCTGTTTCAACGAATATCGCGTGAGGCATCAGTCGACGCACAATAAAACGAGCGAACACACAGATTGTCGTGCCGGCACCGTGTTGCATCACGGCCGAAAAAATCGCGAACAGGCAGGCAGAAGTGTACGTCCAGGCAATCGCCGAAATTCCAAGCTGCCAACCCAGACAGGCGCCAATCACGGTCGCCAACTTGACGTCGCCGCCACCCGTTGTTCCGCCCAGCCATAGGACCATCATCAAGCAGAAGACGATCGCGGCGCCGAGCAGACCGTCGGGCAAGCCCACGGACCAACGCGACAGGATGCCAGCGGAATGCCCCGCTGCCAGTCCGCAGCCGAGTATCAGCACCGGGTACGTCAGCCGATTGGGGATACGTCGCGTGTGACCGTCTACGACAGCCGCGACCGCCAGCACCGCGAGCAGCGGCAAATGCGCCATCGAGAAACGGTGTTGTTCCATGAACCATGACATGGCGGCCCCACATCGCTATGAAGATCGGTAGAAACAAGAGGGCCGGGGCTTACCTCCCGGCCCTCGTCATTCGCTGTCTGGAAATCAGGGCTTCATGACTTTGTCGCCGAGCCCTTGGGCTTCGCCTTGCCAGGTCGTCCCCATCACCTTAACCAACAGGCCAATGATGGCGGCAATGGCAACGAGCAAGACCGTTTCCAGGACATTCGCTCCCTCTTCGTCTTGATTCAATCGTCGACTTGCATCTACGAAACCACGAATGCTAACCATTTGTCTTTCTCCTTCCGCGTCGTCGCGGGCGTGGCGATTGGGCCTGCTGGCAGGCCGCCGTGAACAATACTTGGGCAAAACAAAACTATGCCCTCCCTTGAATTGGGTCCGCATCTACCTGGTTGAGCGGACATGGCACGGGGAAAAATGCACTGGCCAAATTTCGAGCCACGCGGCGCGCTCACCGGACACAGCCGACTCACAACCGCCCTGGGACGATTTGGCTGTTAGCAACCTGTCTCTGGGCACTGGATACACTTAAAGGGAGTGGTCCGGACACGCCGCCGTATCGACTGGGTATGCCTTCCGTGCAGAAACTGTTTGACGTGGACAACTCGACCGCTTAGCATGGGCAATCCGGCAAACCACGTTACCATGAATTCAGGAGCACCCATTTGGCGAGCCGTTCCCTGATTGCAACTTTTCGCTTCTGCTCTGAACACCGACGAGCGGCGGAACCCACTCACCGACGGCGACCCCTGCTCGTCGAGACGCTTGAACCTCGTCGCCTGCTTACTGGGAGTAATCTCGGTCAGGTATTCGGCACTGTTTTCGAAGATGCCGACATGAGTGGCGGCTTGGATGTCGGCGAAGAATTATCGGGTGTGCTTGTTCAATTGTTCGCCGACAACGGTGATGGTGTGCTACAGGAGGCCACCGATGCGATTGTCGCTTCCTCCACCACGGGGAATGACGGCAGCTACGTTTTCGAGGGACTGTCCGTCGGCAATTATTTTGTGTTGCAGCCAGCACAGACGGCGAACCGCCGGCAATTGGAACGACAGTCCGCCTTGGTTACCGTGGAGGTGCTGAGGTCGACCGTCATCGACACGTTCGATACGGACGCAGGACCCACCATCGCAACGTTTCCCTCACCACTAACCGTTTCCAGCGTTCATCGCGCAATGGAGGCGCTGGGGGGGCAACGAGATTTTGAAGTGACACTGACCGCCGGCAACGCGGGCGATCAGATCATGTTGGACACGTCCGGCGGCATCCTAAAGCTGAATCCGGATTTGTCCGCGCGCGGCACGTACCGCGTCGTCTGGGATAACGCAGATGCGGTCAGCGACGGACTGTCCCCATCCGGCTTGGGCGGCGTCGATCTGGTCGGCACGACGTTGAACCGACCAGGTATCTGTCTTTCGCAACTCCGATTTGACCAACCAGGGGGCAATGTCCGCATTCGTGTCTATTCGGACGCGAGTAACTGGTCTGAGGCGGAAATTGAGAATTTGGCGCCCTTGCAAAATCAGAACCTGTTCGTGCCCTTCGGAAACGCGCGCCGGACTACCAAACTTCGTCGCGGCTGCTGGCAACGGGGCCGATTTTACCAACGTCGGCGCGATTGAGCTGGAAGTCCAGGCCACCCAAAATGCGATGGACGGCGAGATTGGTGACGTGATCGTGGTCGGAGGTACGAGAGTTGAAATCAACCTGCTCAACGCGGCCATCGAAAATCCGCTGATCGTTACCAACACCAAAGACGAGGGCATGGGTTCGCTGCGAAACGCCATCTCGGCCGCCAATAACATGCCGGGCGTCCACTCCATCGTCTTTCAGATCCCGGTAAGCGACCCGGGATTCATCGACGTCGACGCGGCGCTTGCCGGCGGCGACGCAGAACCGGACGTTTTCCGAATCCAACCGCTGTCTACGCTGCCCAGCCTGATCGATGTCACCGGGGGAACGAACCTCGACGGACGTACGCAAGCCAACTTCACTGGTGACACGAATCCGTTCGGCCCCGAGATCATGTTGGCCGGCGACGGATTGGCCAGCGATGGACTGTTGATCCAGTCCGATGCCAACAGTGTGCGTGGATTGATCATAAACGGCTTTGCAGGCGCCGGTGTGCTGATCTATTCGGCCGACCATAGCGCCCGGACCAGCGCCAACAACAACGTCTTGCAGAGCAACTTTATCGGCGTGGACGCAGTTGGCCGAACCGCCGTGGCCAACGCGGGGAATGGAATCGCCGTCCTGGACGGCGACGACAATCTCATCGGCGGAACAACCAGCCAGGACGCCAACATTATTTCAGGCAATGGTGGCAACGGGATTTTTCTAGGCACCACGATCACTGCTGGGGGGGCCACCAATCGTACCCAAATCGTCGGAAATCGAATTGGCACCAACGCCCTGGGCCTGCAGGCCATACCCAATCAGGGAAATGGGATTCACATTCAAAGCGGTTCACAAAACGTCGTCGGGGGCTCAGCTGCCGGCTCAGCCAATCTCATTTCGGGCAATGCGGGCTCTGGTGTGTTCTTCGGCTATACTGCTTTCGAACTCGACAATTCCATCTCGCGACTAGTGGCCGACAACAACACACTGCTAGGAAACGTGATTGGGCTGAACGTCAATCGAGACGCGGCCTTGGGGAACGCTGGCGATGGGGTCACGCTGTCGTGGGGCGCGGTGGATAACCTGATCGGCGGTTCGTCCACGTCGACGGGAAACACCATTGCCGGTAACGCCGGCCACGGCATATCGATCACCGCCGAAGGGAATCGCCTGCAGCAACTCGTGACATGGCTGGACCTCTCGGCCTGGGATGCGGCCCAAATTACCGCGGGCGGTCAGTCGCTGAGCAACGTGTTAGGCAATATCGATGCCCAAGTCACCGGTTCCGGCGGTGCCAGCGTGGCCAGCCGCTATGATCTGGATATGGATGCCGTTGTCGCGGGCGGCAACCTGGAACAGCTGTCATTCAGCTTTGCTTTCAGCCAGTCGTTTAGCGCCGTTCTGGACGTGCGCAGCCTGGACCAGAACGAACGGCTGGCGGTCGCCAGTGCTCCCGGAGCGTTAACCTACCGGCATGCCTTTGGTGCCCGCCCGACGCTGTCCGCCAACATTGAGTTGACGGGAAACGGATTTCGCTTCGGTTCCCTGGGCTCTTCTCGCGGTATCGTGGAATTGGGCATGACGAACCAGCTGACCTGGACATACGAGGCTTTGGCCCGCAACAAGTTTGAGGCGTTCCGGATTGGCATGGTCGAACCTGCGGCGGCCGTCACCCCCCCATGCGAAATCAAGTCCTGGGAAACCAGATCGGAACCAATGGGGCACTGGCCGATTTGGGAAATGACGGATCGGGGATTGCCATTCGCGGGGCGGCAGGCAGAGCAGCATTGGGGGCACGGCTTTCGGTCAGGGCAACGTTATCGCGTTCAACCAGGATAACGGCATCCGCATTACGGGTAACGCCACCGGGCATGCGATCCGCGGCAACGCCCTGTTTTCGAATCAGGGGCTGCCCATCGACTTGGGAGTCGACGGGCGGACCGCGAACGACGTCGGGGACGTCGATACCGGACCGAATCAATTGCAGAATTTCCCCGTGCTAAATCGCGCCGTGGCTGGCACGACGACGCGTGTCATCGGAACCCTTTCCTCTGTCGCCAACAGCACGTTCTCCCTGGACTTTTTCCTGAACCAGAATGACTCGGAGGCTGGTGGTCAGCAGTATGTTGGTTCCACGTCGGTCACCACCGATGCCAGCGGCAATGCAAGTCTCGATACATCGCTGGCTGTGACTACATCCGCTGGCCAATTTATCACGGCAACGGCGACCGATGTGTTGGGGAATACGTCCGAGTTTTCCGGGACCACGGAGGTCGTTGTTGGGACTACAACCATCGGTGGTACCCTGTTCGGCGACCTGGACCGCAGTCGCAATCAAAGTCTCGGCGAAGAGGGCATTAGTGGCGTAGTGGTCGTCCTGCACAGTTCCGCGACCGGCCTGGAAGTCGCGAGGACGAGTTCTGGTGCGCAGGGCACATTTCAGTTTAGTGACGTTGTGCCCGGCAGTTACAGCGTCAGCATGGACCTGGTACGCCGCGAAGAACAAACGTTTCCGGTCGGCAAATTCGCCGCCTCGCAGTCAGTTACTACGAGTCCCTATGTGCGTTCCGCCGTACTGGAAGATTTTGACGGCGATGGCGATCAGGACCTGGCGCTAACCAGCGAATTCGCTGGAACGATTACCGTCTACCTTGATCAAGGAAATGGCCAGTTCGTGGCAAGTGCGACGCTCGACGCGCCGGTCGGCCGGTGAAATTGCTTGCGCCTGACGTCGACGGCGATGGAGACTACGACTTGGTCTTGGTCGAAGCCGGCAATGGGGAGTCGATCAACGATGGGAAAGTACTCCTTTTCTTGAACACGGACATGGGGCAGTTCGCCAATCCGACCATCGTCGCAAGTGGTGGTGGTCCGCACGATGCGGTGGCAGGAGATTTTGATCAGGACGGAGAAACGGACCTGGCCATCGCCAATTATCTTGCGGACACTGTGTCGGTGCTGTTCGGACCGGGATTCACGGCTCGCCGTGACGAGATTCCGGTGGGCAGTCGGCCCGTGGCGATTGCGGCCGGCGACATCGGCGGCAATGGCACTTTGGACTTGCTGGTGGCCAATTATGTCAGCGACAGCGTCTTGCTGCTACCCAATGACGGCACTGGCGATTTTGCCGAACCTCCCATCGTCGTGGGCTCGGACCGTGGACCGAGCGACGTGGAAACCGGCGATTTCGATGGAGACGGCCGTCTGGACATCGCCGTGGCGTATTTTGGCAAGACCAATGCCGTCGGCAGTTTCGTCGCCAACGATCTGGTCGAAGTTTGGTACGGGTCGACGTCGGCCATTGCTCAAATTTCCCGGATTCCCTTGGGCCCACGCAGTGGTGCGCAGCATTTGCACGTGGCGGACGTCGATGCAGATGGGGATCCTGATCTGGTGGTCTCCGCTTCGGAACGCGACGCGGCCACGATCCTGATCAGCAACTCGAATCGCACGTGGTCGTCGTCCTCGGAGGTTGCGGTGGGTGCTGGCCCCACCTGGGCGTCGACCAGCCTCGTCGACGCTGATGGTAATCCAGATTTGATCTCTGCCGGACTCGGGGGCAGTTACAGCATTTCACTTTATGAGCGGGGCTCATACCGCGTCACCGTAGCGGCCGGCGACCAACTGACCGATCTGAACTTTGGATTGATTCTGGGGGACGTGGTGCAACCCCCGCAATCTGGCGGCGTGTCGTTCGCGCGCATGGACGTTGATCGTAGCGGCACACTGGAGTTGCGCGACGCGTTGATGATCATCAACTTTCTGGTAACGGGTGACGGTCACGCTCGCCCGGATTACGACGTGGATGGAAACGGAACGGTGGCGGCCCTCGACGTCCTGATCATCATCAACCACCTGGTGCTTCACGCCAACAGCGTTCCCTCGCCGCTACACGTCACATCGCAGGGGACTGTCGACGCGGACGATGATGCACCAGGAGAATCATCCGCGGGTGCGGACATGCCCGTCGATCTGATCTTTGCCACGCAGCCGATCATCTAAATCAGCTCGACAGCTGTGCGATTCGCTGGCGAATTCGCTCGGTGACCGCTGCCGTCAGTTCATCGCCATCGTGATCAAGAATTTGCTGTAGAGACGCTATCAGTTGACCGTCCGTCAGCGTCGTGATGCGTCGGTTAAAAAGAATGATGGAATTCGCCGACAGTCCATAATACAAGACCTTCCGCGCCACGGTGGGAACGTCGACATCTCGACGGCTAATCCAGCTCTTGGCCATGTCCCGCACCGCCAACAGGGCGGTAAACGGTGGATCGCCACTCAGGAACAATTGGATGTAGGTTGCCGTTTCGGGGCTGGCGAGCGGAACTAGCGACTCGTTCTTACCTTGACTTCGATAGAATCGTTGCAGGTCAAATTGCCAATGGGTGCATAAAAACTCGCTGGCTGTTGTCTGCGAGGATGCCTCGCTGAGGTGCTGAGGCAGTGTGGAAATCAACTGGCCAATTTCCGCTTCGATTTCCGATTCGTCTTGCGTGTACGACGCAATGGTTTGGCGAATGCAGGCTACAAGTTTCTTGCGTGCGCTGCGGACGGCTCCCGCGACATGGGTCGTATCTTTCAAGTTGTATTTGTGCGCCAGTTCCTCATAGGGGACTGGCGACGTGGCGTTCAGGATGGGGTTGATGAAGCGGTCGGCGGCGATGCCCCAGAGTCGCTCGTTGCCTTCCTCCAGGCATTCGTTTTGCATGGCGTCCGCGGCGAGGCGGAACAATTCCTCGGCCCACACGGCGCTGGACCTGCCGATAGCCAGTTCCAGTTCGCCCAGTTCGACAGCGGCTGGCCCGGTTTTCAGCGCATCGCAGACATGGTGGTCAAAACAACGCAGAAAATAGGTGCGGAATCGGCCGCGGTCCGGATTGGCGGACAAGAAGACCTTGCCACTCATGAGTTTTAACAGGAAGGACTGCACAAAGTCTTCCAGGTCCGTTTCGCTCAGATTGCGCCATTGCAGTCTGGCATGCTTCCACAGTCGGCGCGTGTATCGTTCGACCAACAGTCTCAGCACATCTTGTGAGGCCGCCGCGGCACGAATCTGGTCCCAGTCGGTCGGCAACGAGTCAATTCTGGTCATCGTCGTTTCCCCATGGATGTCCGCCGCAGCTTGGCGTTGGGAGGCCATTGTTATATCACAAATGTTCTGGCAGGGCCTTTTCCAATGAATCACCAACCAGCCGCACCACCCCTCGCGATTCCAGTGCATTTTGGCGAGGAACGAAAATTATTTTTTTGGGGGGGGTGGCCGGGCGGTGATTTCCACCATACCCCAACTCGGGGAGCTGCTATGCCATACAAGCTCTACGCGCGAGTTTTGAAGTTGCGCTAAGGCGAAAATAACGTGAAAATACAAGCTCGACGCGCCAGCGAGTGCGTCTGCCAGCGGGCTAAATCATGGGTTTCGTCCAAATGCCACCGAGAGTGTGCAACTTCAAAACGCGCAAGCCAGTGGGTCTGCCAACGGGCCAAATCTTGGGTTTCGTCCAAATGCCACCGAGAGTGTGCAACTTCAAAACGCGCAAGGCAGTGGGTTGACTTCTTGCCCGAACGACGCGGCAGGTAAACTGAACACGTGAACACTCACTCGCTTGCGCGTCGAGCTTGTGTTTGACATACCCCCAAGTGGGTCTTGCGCTTACGAGTTTGCGGCCCCCGCAAGTGGATCTTGAGAACGTGCCAATGCCACACGGTACGTGGTTTGGGGATCAGGAAGACCCACTCGCTTGCGCGTCGAGCTTGTATGGATGGCGTCGAAACGCGCATGGCATCGAAGGTATCGGGAGACCTCCATGTCCGATCAGCCTTTCAACACGGACGAACCGATTGCCTTCTTCATTACGTGGACCACCTATGGCACCTGGTTGCCGGGAGATGATCGTGGCTGGCGCCGCCGCGGCGACGGAGAGCGGAAACCACCTAACCAGCCGTTTATGGAAATGGCGAGAGCTGACATGAAAGAGACACCGTTCTTTCTCTCTCCTGCCGACCGCGTCGTCGTGGAAAATACCATCGCTCGTCATTGTGACATTCGTTCCTGGATCCTACATACCGTGCGTGCTCGGTCAAATCACGTGCACGTCGTGGTGACAGCACCGGATTACGATCCAGAGACTGTCAGAGACCAATTCAAAGCGTGGTGTACGCGACATCTGCATGCGTCCAATTCTGGTCGTAAGCGATTCTGGACGGAAGGAGCAAGTTGCCGGTGCATCAACCGGGTGGAGGATCTGGAATCCGCGATCGTTTACGTGAAGGACGCTCAAGACCGCAAGGACGGAATCACCAGTTCGCAACCGCCATGTCGGGGTCCGCGCACAATGCGAGATCGAATCGCGTGAGTGCGTAAAGGGCGCCATACAAGCTCGCAGCGCAAGCAAGTGCGTGGGTGAGTGGGTGCGGAGCGTGCGACTGTGTCGAAAACACCCAGCGCCGCCATACAAGCTCGCAGCGCAAGCAAGTGAGTGGGTGAGTGGGTGCGGAGCGTGCGACTGTGTCGAAAACACCCAGCGCCGCCATACAAGCTCGCAGCGCAAGCAAGTGAGTGGGTGAGTGGGTGCGGAGCGTGCGACTGTGTCGAAAACACCCAGCGCCGCCATACAAGCTCGCAGCGCAAGCAAGTGAGTGAGCGAGTGAGTGAGTGAGTCGTTGGCCTCAACACCCACTCGCTTGCGCGTTGAGCTTGTATTGGTTGGGCCGCAACACCTGATCTGGGCACGGAGCCAACACCTAAGTCATCGTTCGCACTGCGTGGCAAGTTGAAATTGCAGGCTGTTTGGCCGAGCGTCGGCGTCGGGGGTGACAGCTGATGGGCTCCAACGCTGCAGGCGGTGCTGGGCGAGCACATACGGGATTTCCGGATTGTGTTTTCCCGGCACCGGAATTCGACCATACCGTTCCCGCGCGTGCTGCTCGAACCCGCACTTCTCGGCAATCCGCCCCTGGACGTAAAAATCCATGCCGACCGGTCGAGCCTGGGGCTCGGTGGCCGGGATGCTTCGCAACAACTCGGCGGCTTGCGCAACCTGGCCTTCCTCGCACAGCGTTAGCAGGTAGGCTGGGAAAAGCGATTTGAGCTCCTCCAGTTGCTCAAAACCATATGCCGCATGCCCTTCTTGGAACGAGTCTTTCGCCAATCGCAATGCCTCGTCAGGTACTGATTTTTGAAAGAAGTATAGCTCCGACACGCGTGATCGAAAATCAGGTGGTAGTTTTGCCGCTTCCGCTCGAAGTTCGTCCAACACAATGTGCGCACGATCGAGTTGCCCGTCCAGCGTCGCCGCACCGGCTAACAGCATGCGACCGACCAAGCGGCGGTCCCTGCCTCTCAACGAGCGAACGGCTGCTTCGATTCCATCCACGTCTTTCTGTTGGGCCAGGCCGGCGATACGAGCCATGCGAAATTCGGACTCCCAAATCGTGCCTTGATACCTGGTTACCAAAGCATCCAGTTCGTCCATCCGCTCCGATTCAGCGTAGGCCCACGTGCGGGCAAGATCCACCTGCTTCTGTTGCGACTCGCCAACCTCGGCCGATTCGAGTATCCGCAGAGCCTCGGCGTTAGCCGAGCCACCGACAGCCAGTGCCGCAGCCGCCGGTTGAACCGGGCATGCGTCAGCCTTTCCGGCGAACCAAAGGCGGGCAAACGGCGAGCCGCTGGTGGGGTCGAGCCAGCGGATTTCTTGCTTGTGGTCGCCATACACCCAGTCAAGTAGCTGTTGGGCTTCGTCGAGGTTTCCGTCTTGAGCTGAGCTCCAGACAACGTCGACCGATTTCTTGCTGTTCGTGACCGCCGTACAACAATCGGTATCCTGTCGATGTCCGCTCCACGATGGTGTCCCAACTGAGTTGCGAAGCCTGTTTGTGTTTCACTCGCACTCGGCAAAACTGACCGCTGGTTTTCACCACACGGAAGTCAAATTCGTTGACATGGTCTGCCTTACAGAGCGCTGAAAGTTCCTGATTGTTATCGAGTACTTGTCGTACCGTAATCAGCCAGCCGGGAAATTCATACTCGCGACGCACAAGTTTGTGGTCCGCGGGGATGCCGGTAAAATACCGGCCAAGTTGCGCGTCAGCTGGCCCAAACATCAACGCGGCGGCAAATGCGTTGCGAACCAGATCCGTTGGGGACTCAGCAAAGTCTTCCAGCGGCAAATCGAATCTGGACAGCATCCTCGCGTTCGCCGCTTGAGTCAGCATGACGGCCTGTTCTCGCGAATTTCGCGGCAGCTGCTCGGCCAATTTCTGCGCCAGCTCGGCGGCTACGTCGTACTGGCGAACGGAGTTCAGTAAAGAAACGACGGCGCCTAGAATCTGCTGCCTGTCGTTGGTACCGCGCCTCAGAGCTGCGGATTCTTGCAGGGCCCGATCCGCTCCGTCCGACGCGGCGACCGCCAGCAACAGGCACGCGTCGCGCATGTCGCCGGGCTGCTCGCGCCGCAATAGTTGTTCAAGTTCCCGAATTTTCCCGGCGTGGCTCATCGTCGCTGAGAGCTGCAACACGACGACATCGTCCTTGTAGGTCTCAAAGATGCGCCGATATTCGGCGGCCGCCGCCGTGGTGTATTGGGGATTTCCGAACTGAACGCCGTCCTCGTCGAACTGCAGTAACGTCGCGTATTCCAGCTGCAGCACTGGGTCGTCCGGCGATAGCTGCATTGCTTTCTGGAAAGCCTTGACCGCGGATTGCCGATCGAAGCCAACTCCAAATACTTCGCCGAGACGGTCATGGACCAGCACTCGGGCCAGAGATTGATGCGCGTACGACTGATTCGGTGCCAGCTTGACGGCACGCAGCGCATGATGCCTGGCCAGATCCTGAAGTCCCAACTCGACCAGCGACTCGGCAAGTTGCGCATGTCGATATGGCTCGTCAGGTTCCGATTCCACAAGCTGTCGCAGCAGCGCAACAGCTTCCACGACTTTGCCTTGTTGCACCAACATACTGGCATTGTCCTCGAATCCAACAAGCACTTGCCAATGACTGTAGCCACGTCCCTGCCCAAGCGCATCAATTTTCTCTCGCATCTGCTTGGCTTCGGCGACGCTGAACTGACCGCTGCCCGTATCCAACAACAAGGCGAGCACCGCGCTGTCGCCCTCACGCCGCGCATCCATTCGAAGTGTCGCATCGGCGACGTCAATTCGCACGTTATCCGGGAGGCTGCTGATTGTGAACCCTTTCGGCGGCACGATGCGATACGTCAGCCGATACTGAACGGCTTCTACGGACAATGGCTGCCTTCGTTCTAGTATTTTTTTCATTTCTGGCCCGGCCACCGTGCTTATCTCGGCAGGCCCACACAATTCATCCGGGATGTGCTCAAACAGCGTGTGAGGCGCGAGGGTTGCCACGGCTTGTGGATGCGAGACGGCCGAAAGCGGCGCGTTGCGAAATTGAGCGGTCAGCCGGAATGGCTGGTCGAGGTCTAGGACTGCCGAGTTCGAGAAATCGACCAGTTCGTCCGTCCCGAATTGCTGCGCGCCATGTTCTCGCAAAGACTTTTCAAGCTGCTGACGCGTGGCCGCCGCCACCGTACCGCGTGCGGAGGTGGCCGAGCTGCCGTGAAAATCAATCTTCCATTCCAGGCAGTTGCCTCCACTGTTATCCATCGTAATCGTCACGTGTTCATCAACTTGGCTATCCTCTGACGTGTCGTGCGGCGTTCTGACCGTATCTGTTGTGCCGGCGTCGATTAACAGCGCCACGCGATGTTGATCCATCGTTGGTAGCTGCCCTGGCTTGATGAATCGTTCCGTGGGATCGATCCACATCGGAGGCGAGGTGGGCACATACACAATGGCGTGGTTGAAGCTGGCAAGGGCTGGAACGCCTTTCGAGGTATCTATCCCACTTCCGGCACGAAGCAGCGCGACTTGGGACTGGACCCCAGCGGCCCGTAACAGACCTACACACAATGTCGACAAATCCTTGCAATCGCCATAACCACGGGTGAGCACTTCTCGAGGTTGGCGGGGAACGATGGCCGCGCTGCCGAACGAAACACCCGTGTAACGGGTCCGTTCCTGGATGAGTTCGACAACCTTTTCGGCCACTTGCCTAGGTGCAAGATCACGGATGGATGGAATTTGCTCAACAACGTCCTTGAGGTCTGCGTCGGCAAGCTGCGCTTCAACAATCTGATCGTACTCCACAGCGACGTCGTGCCAGGTCTTGGCTGTCGAAACTACGGCCAACGGGATGGAGGACATGGACGAAGGCAGATTGAATTCGATTTCGTCCATCAGAGGCGGCAGTGGCCCGGTGGTCACACTGATCGAATGCCGGTTTGCAGAAACCACACGTTTCGGACGAGCCTCGATACCCAGAACGCGACAATGAAGTGGCACGGACGTCGGCGCCTTGACGCCAAACCGGGCCAACCGGGTCGGAGAGGCAAGGTCGCCAAACCAGTTGGACTTCATCGCCCCGGATTTGCTGAACGGCCGCTTGTCACGAGTCAGAACAAGCGTTTCGACGATGCAATCCACATCCAGCGCGGGAAGCGGCGCACGAAGCATTTTTTCATCGGTAAAGATATTCGTATAGGGAGACCTTACGTGGGTCTCTTCAATCGTCCGCTGGTCCAGTTCATGAATGCGTCCGTCCCGCGTCACGACCCGCGCCCGAAGGATGGGGCGGTCTTGATACCAGGGACTCCAATGGGCCTCCACTACGCCGCGCCGATCAAACGCATCACGCGTCAGACAGCGGATGATCCGCCAGCACTTGCCCCTTACGCGATTCGAACCGTCGATCTCGTAACGACAGTCGTCGAGCACAATTTCGGCCGATTGTTCGGCGAGGTCCAGCGGACTTGCATCGGCGAACCTGATCAAGTCTTCGGGCGAGAGCGAAAACGGCCTGGCGGGAATCACTACTTTTGGGGACGTGCCTACGTTCGACGTCTGGCAGACTGCGGCATGGTTAGGAAAAATCACCAGTTGCGTTAGAACGGCGAGGCCAAGTTTACAAAGGACACCGAAACGCCGCGGACCAGAATTATTCATTTGATTGTGCCCCCGAGAGTTGTCACGCGTATTAAAATCACCAAGTCGGAAGTCGACAAGCGGCCAAGAACGCGGGCCTACCTTGGAATCACGCTTTAGGCCCCACACCCCTCATCCGGTCGGCTGATTCCTACGAGGGCATTCGCTGGCCGAGGGCGAGTCGGTTGCAGCGAGTTGACCAATTGGTTCCCGCGGAGGCCTAGATGTTGATGCGCATCATTTTCGAAGCCATCCGCACCCCCGCGTAGTCGATGATGATCGCCGCGGCTAACGCGCATTGTCCGTAGAAATCAACGAACGTTTTGTCGACTACTTCGGGCTCCAAACAGTGAAACAACAGCAGGAAGCCAATGGGAAACACGGCCAGAATCTGCACGACACGGCGACCGCTGGCGGTGTCCGCCTGCACCTTTCGCTCCAGACGCTGGTTCTCCTGCAGGCAACGACCGATGCGAACCAGCGCATCATTGACACGGCCACCCTGCTTGACGGCGATCTGCAGCGTGGTGGCGAACAAGGAAAATGACGGAATCTGCAGGCGCTGTTGAGCGGCGGCGATGGCTCGTTCCAGCGGACGGCCCGACTTGAACTCGAATACAATACGTCGCAACTCAAGGCTTAATGGCATGGGTGTCTCCACGGCAACGGATTCCAAGCCTTCCGCCAGGCTTAAATGCGACTTCACGGCACTGGCCAGACTCTGGCACGCCGAAACCATCTGGTCGCGAAATAAGGTAGTCCGCGCCTGGATCAGCGCATCAATGATCAGCCCCGCGGACACATACACCAGCCAAGTAACGGCAAGTGCCACCGGTGGCATACGCAGCCCCCACCACAGGCCGACGAATGTGACAATTGTGGCGATTCCCCAGAGGCGCAAACCAAGGTTGATCTTGTAACGCGAACTGCCAAGCTGCTCAATTCGCCGGATGCCATCGCCGAGGTGTTTTCTGGCCGCGAGATCCCAGTAGGGTGTGGCGACTAGGATGGCAAAGAACGTCGCCATCCCGCCGAGCAGCGCCCCCAACGTCGTCGTCATGGTTTGCATGATGGTCATGGACGTGATTCCGATGCGTCGGCAAGACTGAAATCTGAAAGTCCGTGACAGCTGTGCATTACTGTAAGGGCCGAGTCGTGTACCGATTCGCCAGGGACATCTAGCTGCAATTCGTGGGAAGCCCCCTCGCCCGCATGCCTGGTCGTTAAGCTGCCGGCACCTTGGTCGTAGAAGGTCTGCAGATTCAGTTGCCCCGACGCAAACAGGGCTTCGACAAAGCTTGGCAAATAGCCGGTTGGAGCAAGGCGTCGTTGCGTTCCGCTTCCCACCGTCACAAACAGATCCTTCATGGCTATTTCTCCGGTTTCCGCTGACATGCCCAAAACCTCTGTCACCTGGGATACGCGACGCGTCCCGTCCGCGTCGCGGGCAATTTGCACAATCAGGTCGATCGCGGACGTAATTTGTCTGCGGATCGACGAAATGGGCAGGTCGGAGCCGGTGCTGACGAGCGTTTCGAGTCGCAGGGCTGCATCATGCGGATTGTTGGCGTGCAACGTCGTCAGCGAACCGTCGTGCCCGGTGTTCATGGCCTGCAGCATGTCCAGAGCCTCTGACCCGCGGCATTCACCGATCACAATGCGATCGGGCCGCATGCGGAGCGCATTCTTAACGAGGTCACGAATCGTGTAGGCTCCTTTATCGTCGACGTTCACGCCGCGGGCTTCTAGCTGAATCACGTGCAGCTTGCCAAGCTTGAGCTCCGACGTATCTTCCACGGTAACGATGCGTTCCTTGTCGGGAATAAACTCGCTTAAACAGTTTAGCAGCGTCGTTTTTCCCGTCCCGGTACCTCCAGAGATAATGATGTTGCATCGCTGATGCACGGCGGCTTGCAGGAACCGTGCCACGGTGCCGCTGACGGCATTCCGTTTGACCAGGTCATCCATCGTGAGCCGCTGCGGGAATTTCCGGATCGTCAGGCACGGACCGCTGACAGCCAGCGGAGGAATCACAGCATTGACGCGGCTGCCGTCCGCAAGCCTAGCATCGACAAGTGGCTGGGACCTGTCGATCCGCCGATTGACCCCCTGCACGATGCGTTGAATGATCTGAACCGTAACTTCGTCGTTGACGAATCTCCGTCCGGAGTTTTCGATGATCCCGTTGCGTTCCACGTAAATCCTGTCGCAGCTGACGACCATGATCTCGCCGACCGTGGGCATGAGAAGCAAATCTTGCAGTGGTCCGTAACCAAAGAGGCTGTCCTTGATCTGCTTCTTGATTTCTCGCAATGCCAGGTAGCTTCTAAAGTCGGGGATCAGCTGCTCCGCGATAGGTTCCCAGCATGGCCAAAACGTGTGGTCCACGAAGTCGAGTTGTCTGGAGATATCCAGATCCGACGTAATGTGCATTCTGTCGAACACGAATCGCTCCAGCTCCTCTCGGTCGTGTTCGATATCGGGGATGCTGGAAAACATGTGTTGCCACGGTTGTTTTTCCAGGAGTTTGGACAGCTGTTGCTCGCCACCGCCGTTAGCCGCCGCATTCTGGCGGGACGTGGTCAGTATATTGCAAACAGCCTGCTTGACCGAGATACCCACGACATGGTCCAGCAGCCCGCCAGAGTCCACTTCGCTGCGCAGCAGTTTTTCCGCAATGTTCTGGATCTGATGTTCTAACGAAAGTACATATGCCGGGTTGTTCTTTCGCTCGTCCTGATGGTCATCCAGTTCCATGTGCGTCAGCAACGTAATGTGAACCTCGTCGATAAAATTCGCCATTTTTACGTCGAGCTGTTTCCGATCAGACTCAACCAAGTGGCCGGAAATGTCGTAGTCCACGTCCAAACGGAATGGGTAGATTTCGATTTGACTTTGATGCGCAAGACGGATTCGCCGCCCACGTTCCGCCGGCACCCCATCGATCCGGCAATCGGCGTTGCACGTCGAGCAAATGAACCACTCACGGTTCGTCCGCGTGACTACAAAGGCTTGGTCGGGCACGGAGGGGCTCCGCAGGACAATATGATTTTGTGGATGACTGCCGATCGTTGCCTCGTTGCCGTCAAGCTCCGCGACGGCAACCGTGGCGTCCAATTTGCTGCGAATCCAAAGTTTCATGGCTGCTGCTTGTTTCCAAAAAATGAGACTTCCATGTGCCGTGGGGCACGCCGACGAGGTATGGGCTCGTACGCTGTTCGCAGTGAATCAAAAGGGGACGAAATCAAACTTCCTGGTCATTCGGCAAGGGGCTGGGGTTGAACCTGATAATCTGTTGCAGTTGTTCTGCCTCACCACGGCTGTGTGGGTTAACGGCCCCAAGCAGGCGATCGAATTCGGGGTCAGGCGTGTCGTCGTCGGGCCGGCGAGTAACCAGTATCAGCGTACCGATGGAAACTTCTCCGTCTTTACTTGTTCGCTTCAAGCCAAGTACGTAGAACGGTCCGACGTACACGGTGGAGCCGTCGCTGGTGCGAACGTGGGCTCGAACCGTGTCGCCAGGTTGCACGTCCGGATCGACCAGTCTGTTGCCTTCAGGAAGTTGCAGATAGCGGACTTCCTCGTTTTCGCGCAGCGCGTATTCCATCCGATCTTGCTCAAGTTCCACGTCACTGAACCGCAGCAATTCTCCCGCATGAAGTCGCCGTGCGGCCTTAGCCCCCTTTACGCGACCGAGTTGTGACCAACGTAAAGCCCCCTGTGCCAAGGACGCCGCATCGCCGTGTACCTTAATTTCCTTGAGCTGTGACACTTGGATTGGTGCGTACGGGTCGATGGCACTCGCGACCTGAACAAAGGATACGGGTTCAAGCTGCGAGTAGAGTGATTTCCAATACAGACCTGCGGCGGCAAGTCCCAGCAAGGCCGGGGCCAGCAGGCGTTTCCAGGAATCGACATGCCTTAATTCTTCGCTGCCCATGGTTGCTGCTCCCTACAATCGGTACTTTGTTGTTTCCCAAGCCACCCGCAAGGACCCTGTCTTGGCTCTTGCAGAGTGTCCGCTGCTCGACGCGCTGACGGTGCGCGGAGCGGGCGTGGTCACCCTCGCACCCTCGGATGTCGACATTACGGGGGGAATACTCGGCGTCGAACCGGTTTGGGCGTTGGCCGCATGACGACCGTGTGACTTCCCCCGGCCCTAAGATCAAGTGCCATCTGCCAACGTTCGTATCCCGGCGCGGTTACGGTAACCAGGTGCATCCCCTCCTCGTCGAAGTTGAATGTGGGACCGCTGCCGACCACAACCTGGTTCGGCGCCAGGGGTTTGTCGAGCCGAATGACGCCGCCGGGCGGGATGCCCAACAGTGAATATTCGGGTTGGGGCGGTGCAGCAAGTTTTTCCAACTGCAGGTCCACGACATGCGGCCATACGTCTATTTCCTCCAGCGTGATGTCTTCCGGTGTGGCCTGGTAACCCTCACACGTCACCCAAACGTGGACTACGTCGGCCCCCGCGGGCCAATTAAATACAACGTGCCCGTCTTGGACGACGGCGGTCTGCTGATTGAAGTGCACTTGGACCTGGGTTGCCACGTCACTGCGGACAATGACTTGGCGAATCTGCTGCAGCCGAAGCTCCTGCGGCCTCCCATTCGACATTGACCGTAATTGGGCCTGCAAATCCTGGTAGCCAGGTGCCTTGATCAGCAATCGACCGACTTCGTTTTTCTTCAGCTCAAGTCGCGCGGCAAGCCGGTCGGCATCCGCATGAAACTGGTCGATGACCGATTTGCCGTTTAGCAGGATGTCCGTCGCGGTGGCCGGAAACACTTCCACGGAATACTTGACGACGGATGGCGCGGGGGCTCTGTCCACCTTATTGTCGGCGTACGTCAAGTCGACGGTCATCGCTTCCTCGATAGTGACCGTTTGGCCTCGAATGAGATTTCCCCTCGCGCCGACTACTTCAAACCGATAGATGGCTTGCAAGGGCAAGTCGATATCTTCACTGCTGTCGTCCAGAAAGTGGGCCCCTTCCGCTAGTAGGCTCGCATCGGGGCTGTCGACTTGCCCGTACCGAATTTGTGACTTCTCGTTACGATAGACTCTTACGGTAGTGAGTTTTGGCTGGGGACTTGGCCAGCACAATGCGCAGACCATGGCCAGCACGAGTGTGGTCATCAAGACCTTCATGGTTACGCGGCTTGTCAGCGTCCGACGAAGGTGTCCCCATTCCAATGGCACATCGTGACCCGATCCCCGTGTGCCCCGGTGCGCACCGCTGACACTTCCGCCAGGGGCTGCCAACACACGGACATTCGTTGAGCCTTTGTGTTTTAGTTGGCCCAAGCCAGAGACTGAGAAGGAAGTGGAAGCTTTCGAGCCGGTATTTGTGTTGTCGGCTGGCGAGACGACAACGCCGGGGGCCTGGATAAGGTCGAGGATGGCCTGTTCAGCGGCCGCATAGCGAAGCGCCACCGGCTTGTTTAGCATGCGAGTCAAAACTCGGGCGGTGGCGGCATCCAATCGGGGTACCAGTCGCTGCACATCAGGATAGGAGGTGGTTGTTGATGCCAGCCATTGCCGCCATTCTTCGCGACGCGCGCGCGAAAACCAAGTTTTTGGCCCCGTACCGCGGCTTCGAATTTCCTGCCCAACAAAGCGCGAAGCATGGTGTCGGCCAGGCAGAACAAGTCGCTGCCCGGCCCCACTTCACCGAAGCGCGACTGCAGCAGCTCGGGAGGCACGAATGCGTCGGAGTGAGATGGAATCCGCCAGGCGCTGCCCAATTCGTAGCCGTGGGCGTCCGCGAGTTTGGCCCTTGCTTGGGCGTCCAGCAAAACATTGGAGGGTTTGATCGCGCCATGGACAATACCCTTCCCATGCAGGTAATTCAAGCCTTCCAAGGCGTCCTGCAAGATGTGCGGGGCCTGTTCTGGGTCCAGCGGATTTCCATCCAAGAAACGTTGCAGACTGCAAGACATCAATTCCAACACCACCCACCCGCGCAGTCGTTCGATGTCCCAAACGTGGACCAGGCTGCGGTTCATATGCCCCGCCGCGAACGCCACGCGTTCCCAGGTGGCGTCGTTGTCAGCGCCCGGCTCAAGGCACTTGATGGCCACGGGACGATTGTTGTGTGTATCGTGACCCTTGAAGACCAGCGTGTGTGCGCCGCGACCGAGCACGATGTGTTCCAGGGGCTCGTACTTCATCAATCGATCAGCATAATTGCCGCAGGCGTTTGGATGTGTAGCTTCCATCGAAGGTCTCTTGGCAATTGGCAAGTGGGAGTAATCCCGCATTGTTGCTCATAGCTGTGGGCGTGCAATGGACTTGCCCACGAAGAGGAAGTCCCCCATTCGTCCATGACGCGGACACGTCCGCTGTGACTGACAATGGGAACTTCAAGAGTAAGGAAGACTTTGTTGCTCCCTGGAGAAACCATTGATGAGCGTCCCGGAAATCTACGCACAAGCCATGCGTCATCTTCTGTCTCCCATCGTTTGCTTCCTGGATGACGATCTCGTGTCGGAAGTCATGGTGGTGGGTCACAAGCAGGTCTACGTCGAAAAACGTGGCAAGGTAATACGAGCCGATGGAGTCCGGTTCGAGGACGAGTTCAGCCTGTTGGCCGCCGTCCGGAATATCGCGGAATACTCAGGTCGAGAAATTGATGAGTTTCACCACAGTATCGACGCCAGACTCCCCTCGGGGGCTCGCGTGCATGCCATCATTCCGCCCGCGTCGCGCAACGGCGTCTGCCTGACCATCCGGAAATTTCAGAGTGTGTACTTCGACCAGGAGCACCTGTTGGAGCAACGGGTCCTCACTGCTGACGCCGCGGAGTTTCTCTCCCTGTGCGTCCAGCTGCACAAGAACATGGTCATCTCAGGTGGGACGGGGACCGGCAAAACCACGATGCTCAACGCACTATCAGCATTCATTCCGAAAGACGAAAGGATTGTCGTCATTGAGGACAGCTCCGAACTGCGGCTAAATCAGGAACACACGGTATATTTGGAAGCCCAGTCGCCGGGACCCGATGGACGACGAGGTGTTTCCATTCGAGATCTTTTTGTGGATTCACTGCGGATGCGTCCCGACCGAATCATCGTGGGCGAAGTGCGGCGCGGTGAGGCGCTGGATTTGATTCAGTCCATGATTTCGGGACATGCCGGATCCCTAACGACGGTTCATGCTAACAATCCCCGCGACGCCGTCAGCCGACTGGAGACCCTGTGCTTGTTCAGTGATGCGGATTTGCCCGTGCTGGTGGCAAGAGCCCAAGTGGCCTCAGCAGTGCATCTTGTCGTTCAACTCTCGCGCCTGGCCGATGGTTCGCGACGGATCATGCAGATTGCCGAGTGCTGCGGCTTGGATGATAAGGCCGCTTATCATTGGAATGACCTGTTCCGATTCCGCGGCACGGGCCAAGATCAGGCTGGCAACGTCCTGGGACAGTTGGAATGGCTAGGAAACAAGCCTTCGTTTGCCGACGAGGTTCGCGAGTATGGGTTTGCAAACCAGGTCGACAAATCCCGTGAGCTGTTCGGGTAACGCGAGACGCAATTTGCCGGCACGGACCCAAGGCGAGCTGCCCGCTCGCCATGAGTACGTCTCCACCAATCTTAGGGTGCTAGTCAGACGTGCAAGGCGCGGAATTACACGCATCACGAATGATCTTCAATTTGCGGCGGATCGTGCGCGTGGTCACACCCAACTGCTCGGCAATCGTGACCTGCGGCACACCCGCCTCCATCAGCGTGACGATGGTTTGGCACGTAGCATCAAGATTTTTTGCCACCGCCCAGATCAAGGTAAGTCTGCCTTGCAGGTGGTGACTGGCTTTGACGCGAGCGTTTCGGTAATCCGTAAGACAGTCTTCCAACTGCTCGTCGCCGCTGATGCGTGACTCACGATCCACGGAACGTTTCGCGGCCGTTTCCCGTGAAATGCGTTTGCATACCTTGTGCCTTGCATACCGCCATGTCCATGCACGGAGCGCGGTCGGGCTGCTGAACAGCGTCAGTTCTCGGCGGAACTTCTTGAGGATATCCAGGAAGACGTCTTGGACCAAATCTTCGACGGCGACCCGCACGCGGAATCGCCGGTTCAGGTAGTATTCCACCGCAGACTGCACTGTCCCGGACAACGCGGAATAGAGCTGGTCCCCGGCTAGTTTATCGCCGTTGTGCCAGCTCGAAACCAGCGTGTTGAGCGCTTCCAGATGTTTCCGTTCGCAATAGGATTCCGCGGTATCCGTCCAAAGATTCTGGCCCAATTCTGTTAACCTGACCATGATTTCCCTCGCTTTGCGGTAATCGATGAGCTTCGAGTTATCGGGCTGACGTCAGAGCCGGGAGGGCGAGCTTCGCACCTCACCTACTACTACTATTTTTGAATAGCAACAATGCGCTCACCTTCAGCTTTTTTTGGAAATAGCGCACATCGCGCCGCGCAGCATGGATGGCAACAGCCACAACACGGGCGCGTTGATGTCCGCAAACCGACAAACACGTGACTAGTTGGGCAGGGTTACTTGCAGCGCATACGCCCTGAACACTTTGCCTGGCCCGAACCGCAAGTTGTGAATTTCCGCTATGGTGACAACATCGTGAAAATACAAGCTCGACGCGCCCGTTTTGAAGTTGCGCTAAGGCGAATACAACGTGAAAATACAAGCTCGACGCGCCAGCGAGTGGGTCTGCCAACAGGCTAAATTACGGGTTTCGGCCAAATGCCACCGAAAGTGTGCAGCTTCAAAACGCGCCGGCGAGTGCGTTTGCCAACCAACTACATCACGGGTTTCCGCTAAATACCACCAAGACTGCGCAAATCCACCAAGCGCAAATCGAGGGCCAAAGAAAAATTCTGGGAGCTGATTCATGCCGCTATTCGCAGCACCTGCCGTCGCAACATGGGCGGGCACGATTTGTGCCGGATGCAGTGTAGCGTTGCTGGTGCGTTTGGTGATGTCGCTCTACGCGCGCGTCGACGCGTCGGAAGCACCGCGTTGGGATTATGATCAAGTACGGCTCGCGACGCTGCGCCAGGGTTCGCGCCTGATGTGTTGGTGCGAGCCGTTCATTCGCGGCATTGAGGCCACGCTGCCCTACTGGCCCGTGCTGTCGTGCAAGGAAGTCTCCAAGGCGATCCAACGAGACCTGAACCGGGGGGGATGCCACCTGCCGTTCAAAGCGTCCGAGTTTCTGGCGATTTGCGTATTTCAGGCTGTTTGCGCCTGCCTTGTGTGTCTTCCCCTGGCGTTGGCCTTCATGCAAGTGGGCAATGCGTTGGCCATCACCATGCTGATCAGCGCCGTCGTGGCGACCCTCCCGGTTCGAGAATTGGCCAATTCATCGCAACAGAGATTGGAGTCCATGAAACAGCAACTACCGTTTTGCATCGACCTTCTGGCCCTAATGATCAATGCTGGGGAAGAGTTTCTGCCGAGCCTGAACACGCTGGTGGATCAAACCAAGGGCAGCCTCATCGGCGATGAGTTTGCCCGAGTGTTGCGCAATACAGAAGCGAACTTGACCCTGGCCAGCTCATTTCAGGATCTTGCCGATCGTATGGCCGATATTGAGATTTCCGAAATGACGACGGCCATTATTCGGGGCCACGAACAGGGAACGCCACCCAATGAGATCTTTGTGTGTCTTGCTGATGAATTTCGGCTAAGGCGAACACAATGGGCCGAAAAACGGTCGGGACAATTGCAAACCATGATCACGTTTCCCTGCTTTATCGTGATGTGTGCCAGCCTGTTGGCCGTGCTCACACCATTTCTACTGGCCCTAAAAGAGTCACCCTTCTGAATGGAATTCACCAATCGGAGCCGCATTCATGGCATACCATATCCAAATCGAACACGGACAACACGCTGGCTTCGCACACGAACTTTCGGACGAAGTCGTCCGCATCGGGGCCTTGCCGCAGATGTCTGTCGTACTGGAAGGGCTTCCTGACCACGCCGTCACGCTGCATCGCACGGACGAGGGATGCAGCGTCATTAATCGTGGCTGCCAGCACCTGAAAATAGGACGCAAGCAGTTGCAGCTTGACCAGCAATCAACCTGGCGCCTGGACAAACCATGGTGATCAATCGCGAGCACGCATTCAGGTTGCAACAAGGCCCGCCTCGGTTGGGTCACGCCTTTTCCCTGACGGAAACGGGGACCGAAATGCCGCTTGGGTGTCCGCGCCAGACGCGGCATTCGCGATGGATCGCGGCAGCAGTGGCCATCCTGCTGGCTTCCAGCGCTACCGGATTCGTCAAGCGTCCTCACTATCCAGATTCTGAAGTGTTCCTTGCCAGGCTCATCACGGGGCTAGAACGGGCACCGCGCAGATACCCCAAGACGCGAAACGCCGCACAACTTTTGCGCAAGGCCAGCATTTGGGAACTCATTCCCGACAAAGAACAAAAGCGACGTGCGGCGGCAGCGTTCATCGAACTGCGCGACCTGGCGATCCGATTCCAGCACAAATGGCCTGGGGAACTTGCCCGAAATCTTCGGAATTACGCCGAGTACCGGCTTCGACACGTTACACCGTAACGTCCAAGAGAAGCAAACCTGAGACCCATAAATACAAGCTCGCGGCGTAAACAAGTGGGTCTTGATGATGATTGATGATGGCCAAACCACGTAGCCCGTTTGCACACTTTCGGTGGCACTTGGCCGAAACCCGTGATTTAGCCCGCTGGCAGACCCACTCGCTGGCGCGTCGAGCTTGTATTTTCACGTTGTTTTCGCCTTAGCGCAACTTCAAAATTGGCGCGTCGAGCTCGTCACCGCTGTCAAATACAAGCTCGCGGCGCAAGCAAGTGGGTGTTAATGATTGTGGCCAAGCCAAACCCCGTACCCGGTTCGCACACGAACGAACTCACGCCATCTTCCAACGGCGCATGGCGAACTCGTAAGACCCACTCGCTGGCGCGGTCGAGCTTGTACGCCCGTATCGAATGCTGAACCGATTCAATCCACGACGTCGGCAAGTTGGTCGATCCGCTCGTCTCGTTCCGCCTCCATCAATTCGCGATTCGTCGCTCGGGCAAATTCCGCCGTCGGATCAATTCGCAACGCGGCTTTCAGGCACGCTTTGGCTTTAGCTCGATCGCCGCTTCGTAACGCGCACACGGCTCGAAAGGTTAGCGCATCAAGATGTTCCGGGAATCGGGCCAGAGCCTGATCCAGCAACACGATCGGCAAGTCCTGGTTCGTCGGTTCCAGGCAAAGCATCGTGGCCGCCAGTTTGACCATTACGTCCACGTTACGCGGAGCAAGAAGGTAGGCCTGTTCGAAGTCATTCTGTGCCAATTCATACTGCTGCAAGGCGTAGTAGATCTGGCCGCGCG
This sequence comes from uncultured Planctomycetales bacterium, assembly GCA_963695565.1. GTDB lineage: Bacteria > Planctomycetota > Planctomycetia > Pirellulales > Pirellulaceae > CAVOGW01. The sequence goes on along the minus strand of CAVOGW010000011.1, from coordinate 34,947 downwards.
CCGCGTATAATACATCGTCTTGCTTGGCCACAAGAGCCGTGCTAATGCCGTCGAGTGCCTCACGGTAGTGCTCCAGTTTCCACAGGTCGCTCGCCATCGCCACCACAGCATCGACGTCGACTTCGTCCGCCGCTTGCTCTAAGGGGTTTGGCGGGAACTCCAGGACGGTCGACTCAGCCGGCGCAAGCGGCACGACCTGGGACGGCGCACGATCCTCGCTCGGTGCGGCCTCCATGTGCAACACCTGATCGCTGGGGGACGGGTTGTCGATGCCGATGGAAAAAACCTTGGCCGGTAAAACCGCCTCGTCCCGAAGTTGATCGCGAGCCGATTGGTGCATGGCTGTTTGACTGACCACCCGAACATCTTCATCATTTGGTTGTTCTTCGTGCCTCAGCAGCCCGACGACGATCGTCAGCGACAAGCTGGTGGAGGCCAAGAGCGCCAAAAAGAAGCCGTTCCGCTTCGGCCGTAACTTCGCGCACAGCAGGCGGCTCCCGTCTCGCGCCACAGTCCAGATGTTGGCCACGATTCGATCCACCGCTCGACGGCTGGCACGAGTATTGCGGTAAGCCACGCGTGATGACTTCGTATCTGTTGCAAACCGGAGTTTTTCGATTTTCCACGCGCGGCATCGGTTTCGTGTTCCCAACTCGTGGATACGGTCGTCGGGTTGCAGTTCCCCATTGGCCGCTTGCCGGCGGAGGTCCCTCGCCGAAAATGGACCCATCATCACGCCGTCCCGACAGACCATGAAACAACGCGAAGCCATGAAAGTCCTCCTGTAATAGAATCGTCACCATGCGGAGACCCAACGAAGCTGGTGACCACTGTGATATCCGCGAACGACCACCCGACTGGAGGTCCAGTCGGGGAGTCATTTGATTGTCCAACCGAGTCCACAGGCGGTGATTTACAGTGACCTGCGGCGGGCGGAAACTGGGATGAACTCGTCCACGGGTAGTCGTTCAGCCCCTTGATTCGCGCCACTCATGGCGTAATCGCGATACCGTGACTCAATCTGCACCTCCCGCTCGTTGATCTCGGCACGAATGGTATCCCTGAGCGCACGTACGCCATTTCCCATGGCGACTTGCGCTGGATCCATGTTTCGGTAGCAGGTGATAGTGAAGCATGAATTGCACCAAGGCCGTGAAGTCACCTCCCCTGAAACCTACTCTGCCCCGAACACAGTCGGCGACAATTTGCCGTTCCTCCTTCTCTTCCAGGTTGTAGAGCAGCGAGGTCAGTCCACGAAGCCTGTTCACGTAATCCCAGGCACGACCCTTTGCCGAGGAGCAGCGGGAGCAATCCTTGATGTATTGCAACGCCTGATCATGATACGAGCTGAGCCTTCGTTAAGAAATCGGCGAGCACGTCGGCATGCAAGCCTCTGTCGGTGGCGAAATCCCGAGTGAGTTCCCTGAACAAGCGTGCCAGTTCGCCGTGATCCGGCGCACCCGGCTCACGAAGAAGCGCCGGTGGACCTTCCAAGTGGCCGGTTGGCGCAATGATTTCCAACACGGATCGGTCAAACCGGAAATACTCCAGCGGCATGGGTGGCAACGATTGTTGATCGTCTCCAAACAAGGATTCAGAGGGGCCGAGCGTCTGCAGGACGTACCACAGCTTGTCCATATCCGCTTTGCTGTTTGGTGAACCCGCAATCAGGCGAACCAGGTCCGCGTCGAATCTCCGCAACCTGTCGATGACATTTTTGTCCCGCTCGATTTCCTTGTTGTCGTAGTAATGATTTTGCTCAGCGCTTTTCACGTGCAACAGCAGCAAACGATTATTCAGGTACTGCGCCTGATCGGATCCCGCCGGATTCAGGCCCGGCAGCGTGTGGTTGTAGGTTTCCAGCGGTTTTTCCGCCATCGCAGACCGATTTGTCGCGGTGAGCAGCGTGGCGCAGGTCATTAGCAAGCAACAGACTTTTTCGGTCTTCATCGAAAGATGCTCCCATGCGGGCGGTTATCGTTGTGAAGGTTTGTGGGGGAATTTGCCCGCTCCAACTACTACTACTCTTGAGAATCATCAAATATGGCGCCTCCCCTCTCATTTGATTTCGCCTGCGTCCTTTTTTTGGCAATCTGGGCAAGACAAATGGTTTGCCGCCTGGCGAAAATATCAGACGACATCGCGTATCAACGTGTCCGGGCTTCCGGCTTGCGGGGACCTAACTCTTAGGACCAGTGGCCAGCTTCAGGCAGCCGCATTTCGACGGAAGGGCGCGTCATGAACTCTTCCTCCTGTTCGATCCGTGGTTTCGTGATCTGCCAGGACGGCCATGAGTCCCTGGAAACGATCCTTCGGATGGCGATCGCCGCGGCAACCCCGCTGGGGATCAAGTTCTACGGCACTTCAGCGATGGACAGGACGCAGACCCTGGCACGGGGGATCGTGGTGGCCAGGTCATGTTTCCGACCTAAGCCGCACTGCCACGTTGTGGAATTCCACAACGGATATTGCCTCGGCCTCGTACACATCTCCCGGCATGAGCCTTTGAGTTCCGTCGACGACGATGGGCAGCTTCGAGCCGACGTTTTCCACGTGTAGGCAGGATGAGGATGGCCGGTACAAGAGCACCTGCTGTCGCGAGACGTATTTTTCGCTCGACGTAATCACGCGAAGGTGCGTACTTTCCGGCAGGATCACCACCGGCGCAGGTTCGGTCTTCGCGGCTCGGCCAAAGATAACTCGTTGGTCCAGGGAGATTTCGACCACGGTGCGGGCATCAACATCAACCTCGGCGATCATTGGTCGTAAGCGATGGATGGTTTGGTACAGGGCAGCGCGATGAGCGGGTGTGTCGGCGTCCAGCCAATCCAGAAAATCGACGACCGCTGGTCGGTCACCCCGTTGGGATCGCAATTCATACTCGACACCAAAAGCCGCGCGAAACACGTTCGAGTCCTGCAACTCAGGTATCTGACGATGATAGTCGGCCGTCAAACTGATGCCTGCCAGATTGCTGCCGCCGTCAATCGACTGTTCGAAGCTGGAAGTCAGCAACTCCAGCAACAACTGTGCTCGCAGCGGACCTTGGTCAATGGCGCCGATAAACTGGCAGATTGCCGACGGTGAGAGGTCCGGCGCGTTACGACGATACGCCTCGCAAAGGTATTCGATTTTCAACAGATCGGACGCACTTAACAGGCTGGTCGTCATGGGTCAGGTCGTCGGATTTGGCAGTCGGCCGCTGGGCATGCCGATGATACCTCGTATTTCAGTCGAAAATAACGGTTTCACTGAAGAGCAGAATCACGTTTCCGCGGGAAGTGCCCTCACGAATTATCCGATTTTAGAAATATTTTGGCGCGGGTACAAAACGGCGGCGAGGAAAATTGCATTCGCTCTGGCCGTAGACCGCCGCCGCGGTTCCTGAAAGCAGCCGGTTGGCGGGTAGATACCGTCCGGCTCTCATTGAAATTGAGGCAATGCACGTTATTCTGGAAACGCAGAAAATGCGACGTTTTCCTACTCGTTTCGCCCCCTTCGGATGACCTCCATGGATGATTCCAGCGTCGGATCGATCACGTTTCTTTACGACCGCATGAAGTCCGGCGACGATGACGCGGCGGCGGCCCTGTGGCAGAAATTTTCCGAAAAATTGGCCGCACGGGCCAATCGTCGGCTAGAAGGCCGCAAGGCGCAGCGCGTCGTCAGCGGCGACGACGCCGTCATCGATGTATTCGCGACGGTATTTCGACGAGCACGAGAGGGATCATTCCCCGAAATTGACTCACGCGAAGACCTCTGGCGGGTCTTGCTGACCATCACGGACCGTAAGTGTTCCTTGATGAATCGGCACTATGAGGCCGACAAGCGTGGCGGCGCGATCAATTTTCTGCACACGGCAGGGGCGGATAGCTCAACAAATCTGAGTCCCATGGACATGCTGGAAGACGTCGTCATCAACCGGCCCGAGATTGCCGCGGCGGTCACTGAGACGTTCGATCATCTGATGGACATCCTGGACCAACACGACCGTGAACTTCGCCTGGCTGAAATCGCGGAGCTGCGCATGTCGGGCTGGTCGAATCAGGACATAGCGGAGAAGATCGACCGATCGGTGAAAGTTGTCGAGCGTCGTTTCAAGCTAATTCGCGAACTTTGGCAAGAGTGGGACGTTGGTGGCCCGAACCGCTGACGGACACGGATGAACGCTCGTCTTGCTGCGGGCGACGCATGAGTCAGTAATCGGCATATTGGCTTTGGTTTCAGGCCCAAGCGGCAGCTGTCCGACCCTTGATCACATCAGCGATGATTGGCGTTCGTCAGCGGTTGGCAGTCGCGTTTGGGGTCCGCGAATTAGCGCCAAACAACGCCTATGATGACCGACATCTCGCACCAGCTACAGCACCCAGTTAAGCTGCAGAATGCCTTCGTAGTCGAACGGTCGGTCGTCGCGATGACGCAACGGCAGCACCATGCCCAGCGACATCTGGGGGCCGCGGCGGGGGACGAAGTGCGTGCCCAGCGTGAGGTTGAGGATGTCGAGTCGACGGGAAATGTCGGCCACCGTCAGACCGTTGCCGGCAACCGCATCAGTGTCGTTGACCGTCGTGCCATAATGGAATTCCACTATGGGCGCAATCCCCGAGACCTTGCCACCACGAGTATCCTTGCAAAGCCACCAACCAAACGTCGTATCCACGAACATGATGGAGGCATCGTTCAACCTCCCGATTAACGGCAGCGAGGCCCCTGTCGACGCGCCCGCTGCATCCGCAAATACCCGATCTCCTTTTCCATCCAAGTCGAACTGAAAAAAAGTCTCGTTGAAGAATCGGTCGTTCGGCGCGAACGCATACGCGATGTACGGTAAATAGTGAACGGAGTCATTCGAGATGTTGAGAAGTTCCCGACCGTCCGCGAAGTACAGGCGGCTACCGCTGGCGGTTGGGACTGACAGACCAATTCCACCGGCGAAAGCAAATCGGTTCGTCTGCAGCAGCAGCAGCTTCCAAACCATCAGCAGGTCGCCGAATTCGAAGTCGCGAGCACCGGTCGAATTCACAACCTGATCGTTATCCAACGTCAGGGCAAACGGGACCCGCGTCTCAAGAGACGCCAGGCCATCGAACAGCAATGCTTCAAATCCAACAGCATAGCGATGTACGTCTCCGAACCCTGCTTTGACATCGTTGAAATAGTTGTAGTGCAGATAGACGCGGTTTTTTGGTAGCGGGCTGTTGTTTTCGGCAATCTTGAAGCGGCGCACCGCGACGCCTCCGCCGCCCGCAGGCACGACCATTGGCGCACTCGAATTGTACGCGTAGGAAACAAACCAGTCTCCGTTACTGGCGACCCCATTTGCGGGCAGCATCGATGTGGTGGAGTTCGTGTACACGGCCGTTCCTCCGGCAAACGTAAATCCGGCGCCGGGCGAAGTCGGCACTTCATTGGGGGGCAGGGGTTCGCGGATGGCAAACGTATCCGGGTTGCCGTCGCCGCTGCCGTCCGCACCGGGCGTCCCGTTGGTCACGACGTCATTCGGAAAACCCACGCCGTCGCGCTCGAACGCGAATACAGGAACTGCGGCAGGCGTCGTGCCGATCTGCTGCCCCAGGGCAAAAAAGTTGGTCGTCACAGACCCTGACAGGGTCACCAACCGTGCGCCACCGTCAAAGAAATCGCCAAACATACGCGGCACCGAACTCACGCCGCCGCTTCCGGCGCTGCTTCCACCGCGGCTTTGCTGCGCCGTCGCGCTTGGGTTGGTCCCAACACCCGCAAACGGATTGGTCGTTTGGTTAGCGGTCTGTGGCGTGGTGCGCGGCACGGAACTCTGTCCGGGTGAAGTAAACTGAGCAGGCCAGACCGATGACCCCTCAAGACGGGAGTCGTAAACGAGCGCGCGACCGGCAGTCACGGAAAAGAAGCTAACATCTTCTTGCCCGCACGCGCGATGAGGCTCGCCCGACGCCAACCTCAAGATCGCGGCAAGCGGCAGTAAAAGACGTAACTTCGGACTGCCTTTCATCTCGGTGGCTCCGACGAGTTGCAACAAGTCTGCCCCACGCCACGCGTGCAGTATCAGACGTCAGACTCATCGGTTTCGAATCGACCGTCAAATGAGTTAGGCTTCACCCGATCGTTATGGTTTACCCAACTTATGTATTTTGAGCTCTCGGGCGAGCGCAAGGTGCCCCAGACGAGCCGTGTGGCGCGTTTCCTGGCGTAATCCAGCGGGCCGGTGATGTTACAAGCTCGCGGCGCAAGCAAGTGGGCCTTGTTGTGCGTGGCCGAACCAGAACCACATACCACGTTCGCACACGCGCGAAATCGCAGCATCGTCCCGAACTCCTGGCAGGTTCATAAGACCCACTCGCTGGCGCGTCGAGCCTGTAAGCGAGCTCGATCCACGAATACAAGCTCGCGGCGCAAGCAAGTGGGCCTTGTTGTGCGTGGCCGAACCAGAACCACATACCACGTTCGCACACGCGCGAAATCGCAGCATCGTCCCGAACTCCTGGCAGGTTAATAAGACCCACTCGCTGGCGCATCGAGCTTGTAAGCTGAGCTCGATCCACGAATACAAGCTCGCGGCGCAAGCAAGTGGGTCTTGTTGTGGGTGGCCGAACCAGAACCACATACCGCGTTTGCACACGCACGAAATCGCAGCATCGTCCCGAACTCCTGGCATGTTCATAAGACCTAAACCACAACCTCACTTCCTTGTATCGTGCAATTGTTTCTCAATTTCCACGAATCGGTCATGTTGGACGCGCGGGTTGCCCAGGAGGATCTGAATGGACTTCGTCAAGAACGTGTTTAATTGCTTATCGTGCGGCCATTGTTTCAGTAACCCCTTCGAGTACAAGACAAAATCCTCGACCAGCGATTCGGTTAACTGAGCATCATTTTCGAACGTGACCGCATCGATCAGCACGGAAATTGACCTCTGGAGGACGTCCTTAGCGCGAGCCTCGTTTTTCGCAAAAAGTTCGCTTTCTGCCTCTTCCGCCAACTTTTTTGCGTAGTCTTTCGCGAGCTGGCACAGCGCTTCGGCCTCGGGATCCCGGGCGATAACTACCGCTGACTCCCCCAGTACCCCGCGAGCCCAATCCAATATCTGATCGTATGCCGTGGCCCAATCATAATCCTGCAACAGTTCAAGCAGATCGTCTTTGGCTCTGATGGCGGCCGGCAATCGCTGGGCATCGTTTGCGAGCATGTAGGCAAACAAGTCACACTGGGCTCGTTCGGCCACGACATCTCGCCATTCGCCTAAATTCCCACGATCGGTCTCAAGCAGACGACCCAGAATCATCGACCCTCGTCAAGCTTTTTTAGTGCGAGTTCACGGTTTGCCGAGGCATCATTGGACGGGGCCGCGGCGTCGGCCAGCATCTGAGCCTGATTAAAGAGGACTTTGGCGGCCGTTCGTCTGGCTTCCGCCGACACGATCGGGTCGTTGTTCGCGAGGTTCAGAGCCCGATCGATGGCCACCTCCGCGGCGGAAAACTCTTGATTCGCCAGCGACCAACGACGTTCGCGCTCTTGTTGAGCGAGCGTGTCGCTTCGCGCCTGGAGTAGACGAGTTTCGAATTGAGCGAGATTCATGTGGGCACTCGCCGACAATCTCCAGTATTCGGCGTCCGACGGATACCGCCCGTTCAGCGATTGTCGCATGGCAACCGCTTTCTGATAGGCGTTCCTCGCGATTGCCGCATCGTCGCCATGGTCGACCGAAGTCTGCACATTGTCGTGCTCATTGGCTACGGCTTGCAGTTCGGGATGCTCGTCGCAAAATCGGGCCAACGACGTGTAAGCCTTGGACAGCAAGACCAGTTCATCCTGATTCATGCGGTCAGGCGATTTGCGTTCGAGCAAATCGATGGCGGTTCGATATTTCGCGGTTACGTCATTCCATGTGGTTGCCGACTCCGCGGCCAGAAGTCCCAGGTTGTAATTCGCAAGGGCCCGATAGTAACGCACGTCCGCGCCATTTCCGGATTCCTTTGCCAAGTCATCAAAATTCGCCTTGGCTTTGTCCAGCAGACGTTGGCGTACCTCTTTCAGCCTCGGCTCATTGAATAGCTCATTCTGGCCAACGCTCACCAGATAATCCTGGACGGTTTGGATTGCTTGCTTGAAATTCTGTTCAGCTCGATCGCGTTGCCTGGCAATCAAGTTGTTAGCCACGATGGACGCCACCAGGCCGATGATCAACGTGGCGGCCGTAGCGGACACCGATTTTGGATGCCGCTTCATCCAGCGACGCGCACGAACCGTGATCGGTTCTTTCCAGGCGGAGACCGGATCGTCCGCCACCCATTTCTCGATGTCGATGGCTAATTCACGAGCCGAGCCGTAACGGTTCTCGGGCGCAGTCGCCATCGCCTTGAGGCAAACAGCCTCCAAGGCTTTTGGCACGTCGGGCTGTTTCGCACTCGGTCGCTCGAAGCGCCCTGCCTTGATGTTGCCTAGCACATTCTGGCTTTTTCGCGAAAACGCATGTTCGCCGGTAAGAATACAATAGAGCGTCGCGCCCAGCGAATAGATGTCGGTGGCCACTCCCAACTGTTCAAGGTCCCCCGCGGCCTGCTCGGGCGACATGAACTCATATGTTCCCAAAGGCCCTTTTGGATCGGGACCAAGGTTTTGAGCGGACGGGGGATTGATCCAATGCTGCTGCTCAACTTGCGCGTCGGGTGTGTCGCGCCGCATCATCCGCGCAAGACCCCAGTCGACGACCAGCGTTTCGCCGTATTCTCCCAGCATGATGTTGCCGGGCTTCAAGTCGCGGTGCAGCACGCCACGCTTGTGGGCGAAATGAACCGCGTTGCATACGTCAACTAACCGTCGCAGCAGTAGCTGCAAGCCCAACCGGTCCTGTCCGCCGTAATCCGCGTGAAATCGCTTGATGGCATGCCAGAGCGTGTCGCCCGGCGCCTTTTGCTGTTTTCCCGTCAGCTCGTCGGTCGTGACCTCGCCAGGGATGAACTTCATCGCGTAAAAGGGACGCCCTAGTTCGTCGGTGCCAAGCCCGTAGACCGGAACCACACCCGGATGCTCCAACAGGCCCGTTACCTCGGCCTCGTGCAGGAACCTCGCACGTTCCTGGGGATCATCGGCCCAACGGGGTTTGATTTGCTTGACGGCCACTTCGCGCACAAAATCGTTATCCGTCGCACACGAGACAATCCCCAAGCCCGCCCTCGCCGACGTTGTACCTGACCACGCGAAACCGTGAACTGGAAAACCCGGCAGACGAGGGTCCCATGCTCAGCGAGGAAGTACCCGTGCCACTTGTCGGCACGCCCGTCCGGGAAATAAGGTCCAGTGTTCCCGCGATTTGCGGATCGTGCAACTCGCGCAGATCATTGACGACCGTACTGATAGAGCTTAACGCCGCCAGGCTCCGCCCCGGATCCCCCGCATGTCGCTGGATGTGCTTTTCCACAAGCGGCAGGATGAAATCGCGATCCTCGGGTTTCAGCGCCCCTTGATCGATCAGGATCTGGTCCAGTGAGCGACTTGAGTCCGCCAGCCACGACCGCACCCCGTCGATCAGCGACTTCTTGTCGACAAGGTCATTGATCAAACACAGCAGCCCGAATAGCAGGTTGCGGTCGACTCGGTTTGACTCAGCCATGCGTTCCCCTCAATACGTGACCTAGACTGGTGGTGATCTCACCTAACGAACCATCGGGCCCTTGTCATTAGCTGCTCGTCGTTAGACCGCAAGCCAGAAGAAATCGCCGGTGAATTCGTATCACATGCTACCACTCCAAGCGATTTCTGACGGCGTGCGCGGTGGGCATGGTGGGCTGGCGCGCACGCGGGCTGACGCACGCGCCGCCGAAGCATGCCGCATCGTTGTTCTCCGAAGGCACATTTCCCCGGGCATACTTCTTTGGCTTGCGGTCTAACGAGTATTTCCCCGGGGCATGCTCGTGTACAACCTATCCTACCGGTCGCTTGTCGAAGGGCTATACGCACGCCTGCAGCAGCTCAATTTGCTGTGTGATCAGACTGACGACTTCCGGCTCATTGTCGTGGATGCGGTACAAGCAACGCGTCAGCCCGCCGATCAGTTTCTGGTTGGGCATCTTGGAAATATTTCGGTCCAGTCGCGTACGGGCGACCGAGATCGGTACATGATACAGCAGGTGCGCTGCCGCCGGCGGAATGTCGGATCGTAAGCGGGACGTTTTGGAGCAGGATTTCTGGTCAGTGACCAGCAGACTCTTGCCTAGCTCCTTGACCAGTTGCAGCTGGTCGACGGGGGGCGCGGGGTGGGTAAACAAATCCATGTACGTGTCAATCGACGCGTCCCCGCAGCGGCGCGACCACCGGATCGAATCAAAGCACTGGACGTCCGCCTCAATTTGCGAATACAAGTGACCAATCGCGTCGGCCTGCGCTTGCAATAGCTGCATCAGCTGGGGCAGTGCCTGGAACAGGTCCGCTCGTTCCTTCTCCCGTTCTTGCGGCTGCGCGTACTCGTCGATGGCTTGATCGATGGCGGCGCTGAACCATTTGGATGCCGTCTTCATTTTGCCGCTGACTACCCCTCGCGTCGGAAACCCGAATTCCGCCATCAGCTCGTCTTGCGACAAGCGCGGCTTGGCCTCGAAAATCGGTTGAATGATCTGCCGTTTGATCAATTGGTACAGATCGTCGCGGTTCTGCAACTGGCATCGCTGGAACACAATGCTGCCGGCCGAAAACAGGATCTCCAGCGCGCAGGCGGTGTCGAGGAATTTCGGACACTCGTCGGCGATCGACTGTTCCAGCATTTCCAGCGGCCGAATTTTGTCCTGGTTGCGGTAGCGGCGGCGAATCTCGGTGCGCACGCAATTATCCAGACACGTTCGCAGGAAGCCGCGAAATGAGCCGCGGGTTCGATCGGCGCGCTTGACTACACGGCCCTCCAGCATGCGCAGCAGGAAAATCTGCAATGCCTCCTGGACGTCTTCCGCGTTCACGCGTCCAGACCAGCTCATTCTCGCCTGCTTCTCGATCCATGGCCGATAGTGCTCGACCAGCCGATTCAGGTATGGGCCGACTTGGGACGAGCCCTCGACCAGCGTCCAGTTGGTTGAAACCTGGGAAACCGGGCCCAATTGGCTGCTTTCCGTGATCATGTGGATTTTTCCCGGCAAGTAAAGAGTGCATCACATCCCCGTGACTCTTACGATGTGAAGGGCCCGCGTATGCGCCGGCCGGGAAAAGAATCACGAAATTTATGGTTCCCCCCTCGCCGCCGGCAGTCGTTCGGGGCGGAAATCACTCGGGGGCCCGTATGGAGGTTGCCCACCTGGGGTCGCATCCTGCCGAAACGCGTGGTTTTGGCCGGTTGGCGGACCCACTCGCTGGCGCGTTTTGAAGTTTCGCACTTACGGTGGCCCTTGGCCGAAACCCGTGATTTGGCCCGCTGTCAGAACCACTCGCTTGCGCGTCGAGCTTGTATTTAGTGCGCTTTGCGCTTGTCCTTAACCCGCGCGATACAAGCTCGACGCGCCAGCGAGTGGGTCTTGCCATCACTGAGTGCGTGATCGAGCGAGTGGCGCATGGGTTCAGCACATGTGCGGCACGATGTTCGGGAATCTTGGAGGTGATGCTGGCGTTGCCAGCTCAGGACACCGGGTGCGATGGCTGCCAGGCACATGACGATCAGTAAGGGCAAATTCATGAACCAGACGGTCTGGGCGTGGTGAGTCGTTCTCATGCGTCGATAGCCTCCGGCGTCCATCGCGGGCGTGAATTCGCCGGCGTTTTATGCACCGAAATGCTAGTCCCGCCACCGTCCGGAAGCGGACACGCGTGTGTTGAAGTTGCACTAGCGGAAAAACCCGGACAAATACAAGCTCGACGCGCCAGCGATTGGGTTTTCCCGCACGGCCGCAATTCGCCGGGAGTCGAAGACCCACTCGCTGGCGCGTCGAGCTTGTAATTTCGAGGTACCCCATGAACGCAACCCGCTATGCGGCTATCATCATCCAGAACAAGGTCGATTCACCGGGCCATCTTCATCAAGCGAAAATGGCTCAAGAAAAAAAGGCTACCCACCGTGTCTGCCGAAAGTGACAAAAACCTGCTCGTCGCAATTCTGACATTTCAGCTGGGGTTTGTCAGCCGCGACCAGTTGATCGCGGCCATGCAAGGCTGGCTGGAAAACAAGCAGCTGGACATCGCGGAAATCCTGCGAGCTCAAGGCGCCCTGTCCAGCGAACAGTTGCTACTGTTACAGGCGCTCGTGGCGGAACACTTGCGTCGCCATGACCATGACCCCCAAAAAAGTCTCGCTGCCCTGAGCACGATTGAATCGGTTCGCGACGATCTTCAGCAGATGGCCGATTCGGACCTAACGCGTTCCTTGGAAATGATCGCCAGCGATCGGGCGCGCGGCACCGCAAGAAAGTCGGGCATTGTCGAAACAAGCGTCGGCGCATCCTCGTCGGCGGGCAGCCGATTCCGCATCCTTAGGCCCCATGCGGCAGGCGGGCTGGGAAAAGTCTCCGTAGCCCAGGACATCGAACTGCGCCGAGAAGTCGCGCTGAAGGAGATTCAGCCCAAGTACTCCGATCATCCGGATAGTCGCCTGCGGTTCCTGCAAGAAGCGGAAATCACCGGTCGACTGGAACATCCGGGCATCGTTCCGGTGTACGGGCTTGGCACCTACGGCGATGGCCGTCCCTTTTATGCGATGAGGATGATTCGCGGCCAGAGCCTCAAGGAAGCCATCACCGAGTTCCACCAGGCCGAAGGCCCGACGCGCGATCGCACGGAGCGGATCTTAAGCATGCGCAATTTGCTGCGCCGGTTCGTCGATATTTGCAACGCGGTTGAATACGCGCACAGTCGCGGCATCCTGCATCGCGATTTGAAGCCCGGCAATATTATGCTGGGCAAATACGGAGAAACCTTGGTGGTCGATTGGGGCCTGGCCAAACCGATCGCTCGGACAACAGGACAAGTCGAATTGGACGAACTAACACTCGTCCCGGAACTCAGCGGGGACTCAGCCGCAACCCAAGCAGGCACGGCCGTGGGAACGATCCCCTTCATGAGTCCGGAACAGGCGGCGGGGCAACTCGATTTGCTGAGCCCCGCCAGCGACGTTTACAGCCTGGGCGCGACGCTGTACACACTCCTTACGGGCACCCTATCCCAAACCGGCACGAACGATCAGGAAATGCTCCAGAACGTCCGTTCTGGGCGATTGCGCCGGCCGCGCGAGCTTGTCTCGTCGATTGCTCCAGCGCTGGAGTCGATTTGCCTGAAGGCCATGGCCTTGGATCCGGCGGATCGGTATCCGTCGGCGCTGCATCTGGCGCAAGATGTGGAACGATTCCTGGCGGACGAACCCGTGGCAGTCCATCGTGATTCGATTCTTGTCGGTACGGGCCGCTGGATGCGAAAGCATCCCAGAACGACTGGGACTCTGGGCGCCACGGTAGCGCTGGGAATCGTCGGCCTGCTGGTCATCTCGGGGCTCGTCGGCGTGCACAATCGTCAATTGGAAAGAGAACGCAAACGGGCGGAAGCAGTCGCCGAGTACCTGGTCAAGGCATTTCGCAGTCCCGATCCGGACCTGGATGGAAAGAAGATCACTATCTTTGAGGTGTTGGATCGAACCTCGCGAGAGCTCGACCAGGAATTCGATGACGATCCGGAAACCAAGGCCCGATTGTATACCGCCTTGGGCGAAACCATAAGAGGGTTGGGCTTGTACGGTGAAGCGGTCGAGCTGTTGCGACACGGATACGAACTGCGAACGTCTGAACTTCCGGATAATTATGAAAAGGCAATTGATTCAGCCCGAAACCTGGCATTCGCGCTGCACCTGGCCAGTTCGTACAGCGAAGAATCGACGTTGGCGAAGCAGACGCTCGCGAAAGCGACCAAATACTTCGGGCGCGGTGATCCTAAGACGTTGCTCACTGAGGTAGATCTCGCCCGCGCGGAATTGTCATCCGGAAATGCCAAGAAAGCGATCACGCGGCTCGAATCGGCATACCCGAAACTGCAATCCTTATTGGGCCGCAACGATCACGATGTCCTGCAGACGGCAAGTACACTCGCCGCAGCCTTTTTGGAACTTGGATCGCCGCAGAAGGCAGCGGAAATCCTGGCATCCGCCACGGACTCCCTTACGTTGGATGCGGGTGGAAAAGAGTCCCTCGACCCGGAACTTGCCGCGGCGATGGGCTATGCATTGTTGGAGTCGGGCGAATCCAAGAAAAGCGAGGCGTTGTTCCGGAAGCTTGTAGATCAGGCCCGGGCAAAATACGGTGATGACCACGGCATTACGCTGCTATTGGAATACAATCTCGCCTTAACGCTGCATGAGCAGTTGAAGTTCGAACGGGCGATTGAGCTTTTCGAGCCGGTATTGGCCGGGCAACGGAAGTCGCTGGGCAACAGTCACCGCGATACCTTGCAAACGGCATCCATGCTGGCCGATTCGTTCCGCCACGCGGGGGGCGTGGGAACCGCGCAGGCTCTGGAGATGCAAGAAGAAACCGTCAAATTGTTGCGAGCCAAACTGGGTGACGACAATCCCGACACACTGTATGCCACTCTCGCGCTGGCCGTCTGCAACTCGGATCTTGGCAATTCAGAAGTCGCAATCACGCAAGCCCGCGACGCCATCGAACGATTGCGGAGGCTTTATGGCGACAAGCACCCTGCTGTGTGGGAATTTATGGAGCGATTGGGGCTGATCTATAAGCAAGCGCAAAAACTCCAGGAAGCCGCCGATGTTTTGCATCAAACTGTCGAGGCCAAGACGACATTGCATGGAGCCGACGATATCCGGACACTCGAGTCGCTGGATTTGCTGGCGCTCGTCTATCGCCAAAGGAACCAGGTCGACAAGGTCATCCCTTTACTCGAAAGAGTAGTTCCCGGTTATCGGCGCGATCTGGGGGATGCGCACAACTACACCCACGAAGCCATGTATTTTTTGGCCGAATGCTACGCATCCGTCAGCGATTCGACGACGCGATTGCCCTGCAAAAGCCGCTTATGGAAATGATCCGTAATGTTCCTGGCCGTCAAACAGTCGGGCACTCGACGTACAGTCGTTCCTCGCTTCCAATCTGTTGCAGGCGGGTAAGCCCACCCAGTCCATCGAACAGTGGAAGGAATTGGTCGAATTGACGACCAAAGAATTCGGCCTCGACCACGATCGCACGATTTCCGGCTTAAGAAACCTGGCCTATACGTACGGCTGCGCAGGGCAGCTTGCCAATGCACTGCCGGCATTTGATCGAGCGGTGACGATCGGCCAACGAATGGCGTCGAAATCTGGCCAAGACTATCCGGCTGACTCGCTGCAGACGCGATCGAAATTGTACTTGTCGGTGAAGCAATACAAGCAAGCCGAGGCAGATGCGAGAGCGGCTATGGCCGCCTTTAACTCATCACCTGCGGCGAATGCTGCCGAACTTGCCTCAGCGACCACCACACTGGCCCAATCCTTGCTAGGTCAATCTCGCCTCGACGAGGCAGAAACGGAAATCCAAAAGGCGCTGACGCTATTTGATTCGGTGGAACCGGAATCACCCGACAAGTATCGCGCCGAAAGTGTGTGGGGGTCCATCCTGATGGCCCGCGGCGAATACGCACAAGCAGAAACACATTTGCGGGACAGTTACGAAAAACTCCCCACGAAGCTGAGCACGATTTCGATCCGCTGGTGCCAGCTTTGGGCCTGTAAACAATTAATTGAGCTTTACACGAAGTGGAACAAGCCCGACTTGGAGGCCAAATGGCGTGCCGAGTTGTCCGCGATCCAAGCGGAAATCGATGCGATGTCCGAGGATCGAGGCTGATGGCAAACGGTGACGGTGCGGGCGACGTCAGCGCTTCGCGGTGTTCCGACGAACCGTAAATTAACGTTGATGAGCGCCAATGGCGGCGGATTCACGGTAAACTCCGTAAATACAAGCTCGACGCGCCAGTTTTGAAGTTGCGCTAAGGCGATAACATCGTGAGAATACAAGCTCGACGCGCCAGCGAGTGGGTCTGCCAGCGGGGCTGAGTCACGGGTTTCGGCCAAGTGCCACCGAAAGTGCGCGACTTCAAAACGCGCCTGCGAGTGGGTCTTTCCGAACAGCACGGCCGCGATTCATGGGAGGCCGCAGACACACTTGCTTGCGCCGCGAGCTTGTAGCGGAGCGCAACTACAAATTTCCTGCGGGCGCGAGGGGGCATGCGGCCGAATGGTGATTCCGGGTATACGGCTTTGATGTGAACAGAGTGCTGAAACTTGGAGTCTACCATGACGCGACGTACGTACAGGAAATGGTTGCAAAACGCTCGCAATATCAGTCACCGGAGCACTCGGAAACGCTCCCAGAAGCTTCGCGCGGAAACGCTGGAACCACGCATGATGCTGGCTTCCGACTTCGTGCGCCTCGCCAATGTCGCTCGTCAGGAAAGTTTTGAGGTAGCGGTCGTCGATTCCACCGCATACTTCACGGCAAGTGACCTGGAGTTATGGAAGACCGACGGCACGGTTCAGGGAACCCAGCTGGTCGAGGACATCAATACCCGTCCGTATTCCGGATCGTTTCCCCGAAACCTAACCGTGATCGGCTCGACACTCTACTTTTCCGCCGACAACGGCTCGGGGCGCGGCCTTTGGCGGACCGACGGCTCCGGAACGCGGTTACTTCGCGCGGAAGGGCAGTATTTCGACCCCAGGGACTTCGCGGTGTTGGGGGACAAACTCTATTTCTCGGCCTACACCGCAGCCAATGGCCGTGAACTCTGGGTCAGCGACGGCACATCGGAAGGGACGCGGTTATTGGTTGACGTGCAGAGTGGACCCAACGATGGAGTCTACTATTCGTCGTACAACTCGCTGGAGCGTAATCTGACCACGGTGGGCAACAAAATCTTTTTTGCCGGCACGAATGGTCAGAGCGGAGTCGAACTCTGGGCCGCGTCACCGAGTGGTGAGGTTTCCCAAGTGATGGACATCGATACGACTGGCACTGGTTCGTATCCCAATTCGATCATTGACGTTAACGGTATCGCCGCTTTTTCCGCGGACGACGGTGGAGGTCGTGAACCCTGGATGAGCGACGGCACGGAAAGCGGTACTTACCTACTGAAAGACATCAAGACCTATTTGGACAACTGCGCATCCTGACTCGGGCGGCTCGAATCCAACTCAGTTCACCAGTTTCGGTGCCCATTTCTACTTTCGAGCAAATGAGGGGGGAGCGGTTGAGGACGGGCTGTGGATCAGCGACGGCACAACGCTTGGTACCGCCCGTGTTTTCGATCTGTATCCCGGACCACGTCCCGCGGGACCCTATCATCCTCCGCAAGGATTTACGAAAGTCGGAGCGCAACTATTTTTTTCCAATGACGACCCGCAATTTGGCGTTGAGCTGTGGACGAGCGACGGTACAACCCAGGGCACGCGGCGCGTCAAGGACATTTTCAACGGGCAGTTCGGCTCAACTCCGTTGGATCTCACGGCTGTCGGCGATGTGCTTTACTTTTCTGCCCAGTCAAACGCGAACGGATTGAGTTTGTGGCGGAGTGATGGCACGGATGCGGGAACGGTTTTCGTGCACAATTTCGGTGGTGCGTCGCGACCACACCACATCGTCGATTTCGGCGGCAGGGTGCTGGTTGCTTCTGCTGCCGCGCTGTGGATCGAAGAACTTGAATTGTTACCGGGCTGGACGAACACTTCGCTGCCGACGGATGTGGACGGGAACGGAGCCGTCGTGGCGCTGGATGCCATGCTGGTCATCAACGAGTTGAATAGCCACGTTTACTCGGATCCGTTCAGGGGGCAGCTGTCGGCCATGCGACCGGCAGGCGCCCCGTTTCTGGACGTGAACAATAACGGAACCGTGGAGCCGTTGGATGCCATTTGGATCATCAACCAAATTCTTGCCGGAATGCAACGCGGCATTTCGACTGCGTCGGTCACGCAGGAGACCCGTCGTGATGGTGCTCAACCAGCCTTAAGTTGGCAAAGCAATAGAGCGGCAGCGACGACTCTTGATGACGACGATAATTCCGATAGCACTTCGACGGCAACAGCCCGGGCTGAACAAAATGCGTGGGACATTCATCGCCGCCGCCTATGCCGTCTGAAATTGAACAGACAGGTTCCTGGCTAGTTCGTTGTCAAGTCTAAAAAGGGGCGTAACCAAGTGGGTTCTCGGAACAATACGGCCGCGGTATACCAGACGCCGCAGCCCCACTTGCTTGCGCGGCGAGCTTGTACTGGAGCAGCGCAACGCCAAAACGCGCAATCGGACAACCCCGCGCAAATACAAGCTCGACGCGCCAGCGAGTGGGTTTTTCCACACGGTTGCAGTTCACCAGACGCCGCAGACCCACTTGCTTGCGCGGCGAGCTTGTAGTGGAACAGCGCGAGCTTAAAACGCGCACGCGAGTGGGCCCTTTTCTAACCCGTTTGTCCTGCACTCGATCAGCGGCCGCGCGAACTTTGCAGCAGAGCCCCGTACTTTGCGTTGAACGCCGTCGGTGTAAGTGTTGTTTGACGTCCGTTACCGTCAAGAAGCACATAACGGACGTTCTTCTCAATACCGGGTGAACCGTGACATTTGCCGTCTGGCGCAACGGACAAATAGGTTCCATCAGGCCAAACCACGAAGGCTTGGAGCGGTTGCCAACTACGCGCATCCCAAACGACAACTTTACCCACATGGACGCTGGCGACTGTTTCACCGTCGCTGCTTGCGGCCACTGACTGGCAAGGAGCATCGCCGATCCGAGCCCGTACTCGCCGGGTCTTCACCTCCCAGACAAACAGCCCGGTGTTGGTCGCGATGACAACGGAGTCAGTGCCTCGCAACATGGCAGCCGACGCGCACTGCGTGCCGAGTTGAGCCTGTTCGCGCGTACATCCCCGGGCACGGTACACCGACAGTGATCGACCCCTATGTCCCCTCCTTGACTTGCAGCCGTATTCCCCTGGATGTTAGCCATCGAAAAAGGACGATGCTTCCGTCATCGTCCACGTCCCATGGACTGGCAATCGTGACTGGGACGCCATCGCCCGTGCGCCCGCATACAACCGCAAGGCCCGGTCGAATTCCTCGTCGGGATGCTTGAGGAAGAAGAAGACCTCATCCGACAGCTTCTCGTCCTTGTACTTGGGCGGCTGGAAGGGCTGGATGAAATAGACGTAGAAGTCTCGAGGCGGCTGGGCGGTGGAGCGCTCGTTCGGTGCGCCGAAGAACAGGTAGCCTCGCCGGGTGACCTTGTGTTCCCGCCACTCGACCTCATGCTCCCAGATGCGGTAGCCGGTCACGTAGGTCGTGTCGGCGCATTCCATGACCCGCTTGAGTGCATCGAAGTAGTAGCGGTCGAGTTCGCCGGGCGAGAGGCTCTCTGACCGCTTCTCGATCTCGGTGTCGTAGTCGATGTCCTTTTCGAGATCGAGGTAATACTGGTCGTTTTCCTTGTTGTGCGTGATGAACTGCCCGCTCATCGTCTTGACGATCTCGTTCAGGCAGGTCTCGACCGTCGTCCGCAGGAAGTCGCTGTTCTTTTCCGGCAGCGCCGAATGGAACAGGCACAGGCCGTCTCGCAGCTCGCTGGCCGTGGGGCCGATCTTGGCGTTGATGTCGCCGGTACGTCAGCCGATGCACCGACAGACCGTGGCAGATGCGCAGCGCCATCGGTACGTATGCCTTGCGGGTGAAGGCTTGCTTGATGCGGCTTTCGAGCACGTTGCTCTTGTCGATGACCTGCCGCACATCTGGGTCGGAACGCACGGAGGCGTCTTCGCACAGATGACTCCAGTAGGAGTCGTAGCTGAGCAGTCCCGGCTCATCGGCTCGGCACGTCCTTCTTGAGCAGGTTCCGCATCTCGGCGCTGAGCGTCTTCAGGACCTCTCGCTTCTCGGCGACGGTGATCTGCTCGAACTGTTCCAGGTACGACGGGTGGATCGGAAACAGCCGCACGAACTCGTCCAGTCGCTCGGCCATCGAATCGTAGAGCGGAGTGAACTTCTGCAGATGCTCACGGATGCGAGCCTGCTGCTCGGGAGTCTTCTTGAGCAGTCGCTCGGACACCACAAAGGCCACGTCCTCACGAACAATGCGAAGCTGCGCAAACCGGGCCCTCACGCGTCGCACACTCTCGGCCACGAACTGGAACCGCGGGTTGTCGAACAAGGCTTCCTGCAGACCGGCAATGAACCGGAATTTGAAATCATCACATACCTCGCCCACTTCCCGCAGAAAATTCAGGTCGAGAACCAGCTCCTGATCGTTGCGGGTGCGAAGGTAGTCCAGCAGCTCGTCAACCACCATCAGCAGGCCGTGGTTCGGGATACTTCTCGTGAAATCGTGCCCATCATCTCGTTGAGGGCATCTTTGTTGTTGCGCACCTTTTCGGCGGGCGGAAAGCGTGAAACTGATTTCCATGTCAGACAAGTGGTCCTGCAGTTCGCCGGTGATCAATGTCGCGCAGGCTCATCGTGGTGGCACCGATCTCGGTGCGGACGACCTTGAACCTGCCGGTAATCGCCTTGGCTTGCCTTGATGACGATCCTTGTTCCTGGCGGCGTCCGCCAGGTCCTTGTGTTCGCTCAGCGCCGAAATGACGGACATCAAGTGAGACTTGCCAGTGCCGTAATTGCCGACGATCAGGATGCCCTTGTTGTCGGCCGGTTTGTCGTATTGGAGGTTGGGTACAACCAGTTCGATCAACTGCTCGGCCATGCGGTCGGAGATCACGAATGTTTCAACCAGACTGCGTGCCTTATCGTGGGCGTCTGCATCGCGCAGCTCGATAATAGATTCAATGGGTTCAAAGTCGATCAATTCAGAGTATTTCATTACGGCACACCATCAATGGCTTGAAGTTCGTTCCGGCGAGAGCGTGAGAATCAAAACATCCGAGATATCTGTGTCTCGATAAGATCTGTCTTCGGGGTGATCTGGCTCGGCGTATCGCAGCACGCCGTTGTGGAACGTTCCGTTCCAAGCCGCGATCAGGGTCCGATTGCGACTGACGGCCTTCAGCAATCGCAGGGGATCGACTTGCAAGCTCGGGTCGAAGAGAACTTCAAGGTTGTCGACGGCCAGCAGATCGCCAGGGTTTTCATCAACCAGCTCATGAAAGACGCGGTTCACCTGGAGGGACCGGCGTCCACGAGGAATTTCCAGCATGCGCTGGCTGAAATGAAGATTGATATTCAAATACGGGCACCCGTGGGACTCGGCAACTCGACGCAGCAGCACCGTCTTCCCGCTTCCGCTGGGTCCTGCCAGCAGCACCAGCCTGTAAAACGAACCCTGGGCCTTGGCTATTGCGTCAGCAAGTTTCTGCTCCACACCGGCGGTCTCGCTGCTCATACAAGCGGTCTATTCGCTATCTGGGTTTCTGTGGCTTCGCCACCTTGTCCAGGAACTTCTTCAGGTCTTTTCGCAAGAAAAGGCGATAGCCATTGGCCGGATTGCGATGCATGGGGATCTTGCCAGCCTCGGCCCATGAACGAAGCGTGTTTTGCGACACGCCCAGAAGTCGCGATGCCTCGGCAACTTTGATGTATTCGTTTAGTCGTGCCATGATCCTCAAGCCTGTTGAAATTGATCAGTATGACAATAAGTCTATCAAACTCTCCATTGCCAAAACAGGAGTCAGCCGCCCTTACCGCGAGTCTGAAGCATCATCACGATGCGGTCATTCACGACGCTGGTACCCGATCAACGATCCGAACTTCCTCGCAATTCTCTGGGCCAGTATCCTTGGTCCGGGTCCTTCAAAAACTCGCGGGCGTCGGACTCGAAGGTGCTATCGGGCGCGGACTGAGGCGCGACTTTCAGGGTTGCACGTGAACGTGATACCGATTGCACTATGTAGGTTGTGCCGTTCGGCTCACCCGTCACGAGCTCTCCCTTGCGAAACATCGCGACAACGCCATACTGCGATACCAGGGCATCCGCCCGACTCGGCGACCTGACCCAACCGGCCTGTCTTGCGGCAATCTGCCGGCAAGTCTTGATGGCCGAGATCACCAGATGCCGGCCTTCCGCCTGCGTCAGGCAACCGGCTCGCCTGGATTGAAAAATCGACCAGCCTACCAGCATGCGAATTGCCGGAACTGCGGTCCAGGGTCGTTGCCGCAGACGGTCACAAAATTGCTCGGCCGCTTGCCGCCCGTTGGTCGTCATTTCAGCTCCCGCGATGATCATGCGCAGCACATCCGTTTCATCTTCCAGCAGGCGAAGTTCTTCGCCCGGATCATCCGGGGCGTTGCCCCCGCTTTCTCGTGTGGCCCTGCCAGCTTGGCTTGGCGCCGCCTGAAAGCTCTGGTCCAGGGCGAGTCCCATGGCAGATGCACCATTATTCATTTCTGATTCGAGTTCCTGAACCTCGTGGGCAAGAGCCTGCCGCACAAAGTCTGGTCGAATGTGCAAGATTGCGCATAGTCTCCGAATCGCGGCGACTTCGGCCTCGTCCATTCCGTCGGCAGCCAGTGACAACGAGCACAGCGGGCGAATAATGGCCATCCGCTGGAATTCTGAGAGCTTGGTCCGCAAGACGTTGGCACTGGCTTCCAGTGCTTCTTCAATCTGCTCCCGATTGCTCAGGTACTCGTTGATCTCCACGGCCGTTTCCTGCGTCGAGAAGCATTTGCTTAGCCAGTCAACCTCAGCGGGCTGAATCTGCCCATCGGCGCCAATCACCAACAGTGCGCCGCCATACAGGAAGCTCCCCATCGCCTGCTGTTCCTCGGCCGTCTCCAGTTCAGAAAGATCGGGGTCCAGAACCGACAGCATCGATTCTACGGACTTCTCCAATTCACCGGCGGAAATTGTCCATCCCGACTTGCCGATCGCCCGCCCGAACGTCTCCGATTTGGAAAAGGCAATCAACGCTTTAACCCGCAAGGGTGTCTGCGGATGAGTCCGCGACGCATTGGCCAGCTCGACGATCTCCGCCATGCTGGCAAAATCGTCGAAGTGCCGCGCGTAGGCCGATTCGTCAAAAGCGATCCACTTGTCGTCTAATCCCGAGGCAATCTTGAAAAGCGCTGACGAGGCAACACGAACGTTCTGGCAGGCCAACAGGCCGAAGCGATCGCAGGACACTTCCCGAGCCCGATCCAATGAATGCAGTCGGATCACTTCCAGCGGGCTGAAGTTGGGGTTGTCGAATTCAATGCCTGGAAATTGCGAATGTTGCAGCAAAGCGTGCCCCACTTCGTGCCCGATAACAAACAACAATTCCTGAGGTGTCATTGAACTGATGAGGCTTGAGTTCAAGCCCACAACCAGTCGCGACCCCCTTCTGGAGGGGCAACAAAAGGCGTTTCTGGTTTCGTTTGACAACACAAACAGATCCAGCGGACGGGCAAGTCGAAGCACCCATTTCACGTATTTCACGAGCTTTGACAACCGAGGCGTGATCAGCTCATCGACCCGGTACGCGTCCTGCAGTAGTTGCAATCGCATCTGGACGCAGCTGTCCTCTCGACCCTCGCCGGCGGCCTGCAACCGAGCCACCAGGCCTTCATCATCATTGACCCGTTGCTGCCGCCGTCGCTCGACGCCGCAGCGAATGGCATCTCCGTCAAACCTGGCAACGACCTGATGCAACAACACCTTGGAGGAAGTGGAGCCTGCCGAAGCCGCAGGCTGCGTACCTGACGAGACGGAGCTCATGGTTCGACCCTTCTTAGCCGGGGCAAAGACGAGGTGATTCATACCAGCGATTTTCCCAGGTCGGAATCGTCCGAGCAAGTACCAGCCGTGCGTTCGGAAGCATGGGGCACGCCGAGCCAGCTTTATCCCCGCTTCGACGGTGACAGCCCGAGGGACTAGAATGTCGGCTGATCATCTCGACCCTGGTAACTTTTCAACCGGTGTGCGGCGTGACCGAATCATGATGCAATTCCAGTGCGGTCGCTGCTCAAAGGAACTGCGATGCCCCGATCAATTCGCGGGCCATACCGTCCAGTGCCCCGGGTGCCGAAGTCCGCTTCGCGTGCCCGATATGGTGACGTGGAATTTCTTTGATCGTTCCAAACGACGCAACTGGTTTCAACGTGTCTTCGGTCGACCTGACGAGAAAGTCAAAGCCATTCGCGACCTCGGAAGGGGCCAGGTCGCCAGACTTCAGCAGCTGGCCGATTTTCTCTCCTCAGCAGATGCAAAATCCAGGCAGAGACTTGCCGAAGCAGCGGACGGTCGGTGCGAGAGGACTCTGCAAAAGTTCCTGAAAACGACAACGATCGAAAAACTATCAGAGTTTTCAACGGGCGCTACAATAAAGACTCTCCGTGCAGCCGGCATCAGGACACTTGAAGACCTGCAGGGATGGCCGAAGCAAAGGCTGCTTGAGCTTCACCGCATTGGGCCGGCGACGGCCAACAATATCCTCAATTCGTTCCGGAAACTCTGCGCACGCGCCACGGCGCAGGCCAATTCGATTCCCGGACCGGATTCGATCACTGACGACTACCGGGACATTTTGAAGACCGCCTATCGATCCCTCCAATCTCGAAATATCTCCAGCCGCTTTGTCACGCAACTTTGTTCTCTGGCGAATCAAGGTAACGGATTGTTGGTTGCGGCCGAATCCAGCGGCAGATTCCTCGATCGACTTCTGAATCTCGAGGCTGCCGAATCGAAGATCGCCAAGACCCACTCAGAATTGGACGCCTGGTGTAAATCGGACGAGGTCGCAGAATGCACTGCAAAGGCCGAAGAGGCCGAGGGGCAGTTGCGTGCTCCACATCAGGCGGAACTGGTAGAGGACTACCGGCAGCGCTACGCCGATTACGTGGCCTTGTTCGAGTCGCAGCTTGGCATCGAATATGTACCTCGGTGCGCGCCGAAAATGAAACGCGACCGGCCCGAATACGGGGATGCCTGGCGTCACGCGCATGGCGTTGCCGAAGCGCCGCCGGCATGGGAGCCACCCCGCACGCCCAGCCTTCGGGGCGGTGTGGCCAGCGAAATCGCGGACAGGGTTGAAAAGTTGCAGCTTTCGCTCGATGGCTTGCGCATTCAACTCAGAGGATATCAGGCATTTGGAATCAAGTACCTAGTTCACCAAAAACGCACCGTACTCGGTGATGAAATGGGATTGGGAAAGACCATCCAGGCCCTGGGCGCAATGGTGCATCTCACGGAAGCGAAAAGCGCACGACGATTCCTGGTGGTCGCGCCCGCCAGCATTATTGGAAACTGGGTGAAGGAAATACAGAGATGCACTGAACTGGCGGTGCGGGTGCTGCACGGTCCATTCCGCGAGTACGAACTTGCCACCTGGCAGAATAGTGGCGGTGTGGCCATTACGTCGTACACGACCCTCGGCAAACTGATGTCGGGCCTCAATCGGCAGCCGATCGACCTCCTCGTGGCTGATGAGGCACATTACATCAAAAACCCAAGTGCCGTTCGTAGCCGGAACGTGGCCACAGTTGCTAATCGTGCGGCAGCTTGCGTACTGATGACGGGGACCCCGCTGGAGAATCACGCAATCGAATTTGTGGAGCTGATCAAAGTATGCGACGAGCAGACTGCGCGTAGGGTCAAGTCAACCGCATTGGATGGGCGTGACGTGGCGGTCGATCCGGCAGCGTTCGAGCGTCGAATCTCGTCGGTCTATTTGCGGCGGAATCAGGAGGATGTGCTTCACGAGCTGCCCGAATGTATCCAGATCGAGGAATGGGTGGAACTGGGCGACAGTGAATGGAGCACTTATTATCGCGCCGTCGAATCGAGGGCGCTGATGAAGATGCGGTATGCCACCTTAGGCAACGAGAGGTCGAGTGCCAAGCTGTCACGATTCGAGGACTTGATGGACGACTATCGGGAACGGGGCGAGAAGGTCGTCGTGTTTTCTTTCTTTTTGAAGGCACTTGATCAAGTCGGCTCATCCATTACTGAAACGTTTCGGCTTGACGGTTCCGTTCCGGTTCCTCGCCGCCAGCAGATCATCGAAGAATTCAACCGCAAGCGGGGATTTGCCGCCATGATCGCACAAATTGAAGCCGGTGGTGTGGGGATCAATCTACAGTCGGCGTCCAGCGTTATTATCCTGGAGCCCCAATTGAAGCCCACAACGGAGTGGCAGGCCATCAAGCGCGTCCATCGCATGGGACAGAGCCGCCGCGTGATTGTCCACCGGTTATTAGCCAGAAATACGGTGGATGAGCGCATCCACGAACTGCTGGGAGGCAAAGCCGCAACATTCGACGCCTACGCGCGGGAAAGCCAGATCAAGCAGGTGTCCCGGGCGGCCCGCGATACGGCCGTCTCAGAACATCAGCTGGTGGAACATGAATTGAAGAGGCTGAAAGAGCGACAGCTGGTCGGAAGCATCAACTAAAGTGCCACAAGCATTAGTGCAGCCATCATGATTCGTATTGTCTCGTGGAATATCAAGCAACAAGACGCTGCCTGGCGTGAGCTGGCCAATCGGCACTTATTCGACGTCGCTTTACTGCAAGAGGCAAGGCAGCCACCGTATGACGTGGTCGGCAGAATCGAGGTGGATTCGAGCTCTGAATGGAACACCGGCGGGACGCTGAGCCGTCCGTGGCGAGCAGCCGTCGTTCGGTTGCCGGATCGTGTAACGATGAGTCCAATCAACCTGCTACCCATCGGTGATTGCCCGCCCGAAGGCCTTGCCGTCAGCCGCTCCGGCACCTTGGCACTTGCCGAAATCAGCCTGTGCGGCGGCAGCGAGAAAATCATCGTTGCGTCTATGTACGGCGCATGGGAAAAACTGCACTCGTCGACCGGAAGCGCTCAAATATTCGCCGACGCCTCCGTTCATCGAATTATTTCAGACCTTTCCGTTCTGACCGGTCCGCGACAGGATCACCGCATCATTGTCGCGGGTGATCTGAACATTCTGCGCGGGTACGGCGAGAATGGAAACGCATACTGGGCATCGCGGTATGCCACAGTGTTTGATCGGATGGAGGCGATCGGATTGCCATGCGTTGGCCCCTCCCTGCCCGACGGTGGCCATCCTCCCACAATTCGACCGTCTGAACTTCCCGTCGACAGCACGACCGTTCCCACGTATCGCACAAGAGCATCAGATCCGGCAAGCGCCACCCGGCAGCTTGATTTTGTCTTCGCTTCACGGGACCTGTTCTCCAGGGTTCGCACGCGCGCTGTGAATGGTGTGGACGAATGGGGCCTGAGTGATCACTGCAAGATTATCATCGAACTCGATCGCCCATGAACAACAACTCCCGGCCGGCTGCCGGTCGGTTTTCGTCGCCGCCGCTGGCGGACAATTGGGCTCGCAGGATGCTAACGCAGGAGGCGATCGGCGCGATGCACATACTTGCAGTTCCCCATCCCGGGAAAATTCCCGACGGCGTTTTTGGTTCCCGGTTTTTCTGCGTGTATTTGCACGTGACTGCATCGGATTGCAATTTCGTGAAAATCGGCTAAACTGCTCTAAACCCCGTAGGAAATTGCGTTTTTGGGGGTAATCCCGGCCAAATTGTGGTTCCGAACGTCGGGGGTTTCGAATCCCCTCAGCCACCCTGAGCGATTGGCGCCGGTTCCGTTACGTTTCACGGCAAGTTCCTCGGCAAGTTCACCGGCAAGTTCACCGGCGAGCCGCGCGGCGTAAGCCCGCGACCAGTGACTTCAGCGCGACGAACGGCGTACGACTGACTTCTCTCAGCCAGCCCGCCACTGGCGTGGGCTCCACGACAGCGGTCGCGATCGCGTTTCCTCGACCATACTTTGGATCGTTTCTTTAGTTTTCGTGGGTTGATTCGATCGACTCTTGGTGGAAATTGTTCCGGTGGTCAACCAACGCCGCGGTTTCCATTGACGGTGGCTGCTCCGCACGGCAAACTAGAATCGGCTGAAGCGAGGACTTGAATCTCGGAAATACCGGAGCTTCGTCGTTCAAGTGACTAGAACAATTGCACTATTCACCTCTCTGTTGTGCTTGGCCATGATGGGTGGGTGCCGCCGCAGCGAGCCTCTGGCGACATCATCCACGTCGCAAGTGGATGAATTGATCAAGCAATTTGATGCGGCACGCGAAAAGTACATGTCGGCCATGGCAGAGGCAACGAGCAAGGTAGCAGCCGACATGGAGCCAAAAGATCGGATGGCGGCCAGCGGGTCGCTGCCGGCGGATTCATGCTCGCTGGCCGGTTGACCCGGGACGTGCAATCCCCTGTCCACATCCCACACGGCAAGTTGCCACTCCTGCTGCCGACATAGAGCGGCAATTTCCGCCAGGGCATCCTCGTGCTCATAACTCACAATCCAGATGCCGGAAAAGCAGGCCTGGATCAATTCGGTTAGACGATTGGTAAGGGTCATTAAGTTTAGTTCCTTTGAACAGAGTGTTGGGTTTGGGTGCGGGTTTCGCGGGTGGAGTCGACGGACAATGTCAACATGCCGCCGGCGTGAAGTCAGTGGCATAAAGTTGCACGGAGCGAAGCCCGTCGTCTCATTCCGGCGGGTCGTTAATCCGTTCCCAAGACAAAGTGTCTTGGCGCAAGGCAGCTCCCCAGTACTTATAACGGTCGCTTCAGACTGTGGTACAATACACAAGCAGCGAATGCGAAGTTTCGACGGCCCAATGAGGAAACGATCAATGGACATCCAGATTACCCAGGAACAGCAAGCAATAGTGGAAGAGCTTGTAGCAACCGGACGGTTCGCGTCGGTGCAGGAAGCTATTGCTGAAGGCATTCGTTTGCTGGTGTCCGAAGAAAAGTTGCGGCAGGAAATTCAATTGGGAATCGACCAAGCGGATCGCGGCGAATTAGTCGACCACGATACCGTGTTCACGCACCTGAGAATGATCGCATCGCAAACACAGACAAGTAACGGATGAGGAAGCCCGTTTACACTACGGCCGCCAAGCAGGATCTTGAAGATATCCTCTCGTTCATTGCGCGAGACAAACCAGACGCAGCGCTTGCCTGGATTGAAAAGATTGAAGCCAAGTGCCTCTTGATTGTCTGTGCACCCCGACGTCGGCGAGTTGCATCCGAAATTCGGTATCGGCGTGCGCGCGAGCGTCGTCGGACGCTACGTTATCTTTCATCGCCGAAACAATGAACAAGTAGAAATTCTGCGCGTCATTCCTGGAGATCGAAACATCCGGCATCTCTGAAGTGGCTCGACGCCGCAACTGGCCGATATGAATGTGATCCACACATTCAAGCAGACCAGAGAACCAATCTTTGGTCCACCGCTCTAACGACGAAAACTCTCTGTTGTAGTGCATTTGTTCAGACAAGCATCATCGGATATGAGCCTAAGCTTGGTTATGCAAGTTTGAATCCGTTTGCGTTGCCTGATATTCTGCCGTGAGTCTTTCCTCGGTGCGTGTGCCCAGAGCCGCTTCGAGGATGCGGGTTGCGTCCTGGCAGGCGGCCCCGGAAAAACCTCTCGTCTCGATTCGCGTGTCCCCGTTTGGGGAAACGGTGATTTCGATGGTCTTCATGCGGCACCTCCCACGCGGATTGTCAGCCGGATGGAGCCATCACTGAGCCTCTGTTCGGTAACCGCATGGCCTTGTCGTCGTGCTTCGACGCGTGCCTTTTCCACGGCGTAGGCTTGCAGGAATTCGTCGAGCCGTTGAGGGCTGCCCCAGCGGCCGTTGTAATTATCGTAGCGCAGCTGGCCGCTTAGGGTCTGGCAGACAACCGGATAGCGCCAGTCGCGCAACCGGACCGCCAGGCCTCGGCTTCACCACTGAACAGCCTGAACTTGCCGCGTTCGGCGGCGGGGAGTGCGAGCCGCCGGCAGGCAGCCTGTACGGCTGTTTCGTCGCGGACCTTGGTTTGGATCATCACAATGTGACTCACGTTTGGTTCTCCTCGGTATGTTGGTTTGAGTTATCGTGCGCCCAGCAGGCAGCGCTTCGCCAAACACCAGCATTCCTATCTGTTGTCGCGTGGCACCTATGGCCCGCATGACGGCCAGTTGCCGTCGTCGCTGGCCCACACTCATCGAAAAGGTGTTCATGATGATGAACACAGCGGCCAGCAAAGCAAAAGCCGTCGCCAGACGCAGCCCGTTTTCCAAGGCCAACATCGTTTCTTCGGCCAGTGAACTGTGTGTGTTGGGCGGTTGCAGCTGGACGCTGGCGGGTAAGTGACTTTGCAATTCAGCCTGTACCTGTTCGATGTCGGCGTCGTCGGCCAAGACAATTTGAATTCGATCGAGTTTGCCCGGCATCGCGAACCGA
This sequence comes from uncultured Planctomycetales bacterium, assembly GCA_963695565.1. Taxonomy (GTDB): domain Bacteria; phylum Planctomycetota; class Planctomycetia; order Pirellulales; family Pirellulaceae; genus CAVOGW01. Next base: position 4,775 of record CAVOGW010000011.1, on the reverse strand, counting down.
CGCTGAGCGACGCCTAACGGCATGAACAGCACGCTGCCACTCGCGACCAGCCCCCCGCTGCTGGGCCTGACCAGGCCCACGACGGTGGTTCTGACCAGGCCACGCCGCACCAGTAACTTGACTGCATCACCCACCTGGATCCCCAGATTGCTGGCGAGCGAGGCGTCCAGCAAGACACCGCCGCGTGGGTTCAGCAGCTGGCCGGCCACGAGTTCATAGTCGCGAACCTCGGCGTCGAGTGTCACGTCGATCCCCAGCGCGATCAGCTTCATGCGATCACCACCGTAGTACATGATGGCGTTACGCTGAATCAGCGGCGCGGCGGCCCGGACGCCGGCTGTTTGGCGGACGACGTCCAGCAGCGACGCGTCCATCGTGCTGCCGCCCACACCCGTCAGTTCCAGCGCGGCACGGCCTGTGATGGCCTGGTACATGTCATGATACGCACGCCGAGCCGACTCGGTGGAAATTCCTACGGCCATCACGGCGGCCACCCCGATCACGACGCTCAGCCACGTGAGCAGAGCGCGTCCCGGCCGCTGTCGCATCTCTCGCCAGGCGATTCTCCAGGTCAGCAAAGATGGGGTTCCTTAATGGACTTGTGCAAGGCACACCCGAAAGATACGTCGTCGGCAGCCCGTCCGCGACGATGGCCTGGGTTCGCGAAACCAGCCGAAACGCGTGAGCGTCGGGTTCCCGATCACACGAGTAATCGCGTGCTAACGCACATCGGCTGATGACATTCCGATCTGACTTTCAGCAACGTGAGTGACATTGTCCTCCAGGCACCCGTCACGCAGTCGAACCACGCGATCGTGCTGGCCCCGACTTCCACGTCGTGGGTCACCATCACAATTGTCTGTTGGTGCTCATCCACGAGCGTGCGCAGCAATTCTGTGATCATTTTCCCGTTGGCACTGTCGAGATTGCCGGTCGGTTCGTCCGCCAGGATGACCCGGGGTTCGATCACTAAGGCCCGCGCGATGGCGACACGTTGCTGTTCCCCACCGGACAACATGGACGGATGGTGATGGTGCCGCCGCGCCATGCCGACGCGTTCCAGAGCCAACTCGGCTCGACGCTGCGCAGCGGATGCGGATACTCCGTCCAATTCCAAAGGTAACGAGACGTTTTCCAGCGCGGTGAGTATGGGCAACAGATTAAATGCCTGAAAAACAAACCCCAGCCACCGGCGTCGGATCAACGTCCGCTCGGTGTCGTCCAGGGTGGAGAGGTCAACCCCTTGCAGCACGACTTTTCCGCTGCTCGGCGTATCGACCGCTCCCAAAAGACTCAGCAGCGTGCTCTTCCCGGAACCGGACGGCCCCATGATGGCGACGATTTCCGCTCGAGCAATCTCCAAGTCAATGTGGCGCAGCGCTTCAACGCGTGTCTCCCCGCTGCCATACGTCTTACACAGATCACAAACCTCCACCACGACGTCGGTGGTCGGTGGAGTGGCGTTTTCCGGCATTAGGCCTTTGCCTGCGATTCGGGCATCGTTCATGTCGCCCGCCGCGTGGGGGTATGGAGACGCCGTCGCACATGGATATTCATGGTTGGGGAACCCGTGGACGGGAGATCGAGTCAGGAAGCTTGAAAGGCAAATCGCGTACCGACATGCGTTCGGTTCTTGGCATGGTCATTATTTCTCGCTCAGACCAGCGAAGCAACCCGGACGCTTGAACCGGAATGCCTGCGTAAACGTAAATGGATCGTAGAGCATCCGCTAACTTCGTACAGGGGCAGATTGGCAGTTTTCGCAGCCCAGGGGACTCGACTGGTCCCACACGGGGCCGAACTGACCAGGAACTGTACAGGCGATTCTTGAGGACCTACGTGTGCAAACCCTGACCGCAATGATGGGGCCAGGCCCTGGGACACGGGCCCTGGGACACGTAGGGCAGTTTGGTAACCTGCCGGCCGTCCCCTGAATTCCATATTACAGTTTCGCGCATTTGCCTCTCGGACAGGTCGCAAACCTGTCGGTTACACACATTTCCCGATCGTTAGACCGCAAGCCAGAAGAAATCGCCGTTGGCAACGATCATCGGCCACGACTCCCAGGCGATTTCTGGCGGCGTGCGCGTCGGCCGGACGCGCACGCCGCCCAAGAATGCCGCATCGTGTTTCGCAAGAACGAGTGTCTGCCGGCATTCTTCTCTGGCTTGCGGTCTAACGAGGTGGCCCAGATGTGGGTCAAGGTCCGGTCACAAACCTGTCCGACGATTAAATCAACAAGCCCATAGCCTGCAGGGGGGCGTCCGGGAACTCCTGCGTCAACCAACGTCCGTGGAACAACGTCTTTGAAAGACCGTTCGGTCGCTTACCGTACTGCACGCGCTGTGAACTCCCACAGGATGACATTGGGCCGCGAATTGTGTGGTACGATGAGGGGCTTGGTCAGGCACGTGGTATGGCACGTGCACTCGCGTGGCGACGGCTCACCCGGCTGCCTTTTTCTCCGCATGGGTGTCGTCGTTGACGGACAACTACGTCGTGCGCCGTGAAGGAACCAACTGTCTTTCTTGACATTGCAACATGCTGCATTCTTTGTGGACGTTTCTGTACGATTTCCCGAACCGCTTTCGGTAGCGGATGCGGTGGACATCGCTATCATTGCAGTGTTTCTTTATTCTGCGCTCTCTTGGTTTCGTGAGACGGCGTCTCGGGGCATTGTGGTTGGCGTCACGGCGATGATCTTCTTGTACTTTGCGGCGGTCACATTTAACTTGTATCTGACGTCACAATTGTTGCACGCCGTCTTCGCCATCGTGTTGATCATGTTGGTCGTGATGTTTCAGGATGACCTGCGGCGGGGGTTCGAGAGGTTAGCTGCGATGGGCACATGGCGTCGCCAGCGGCAGGCGATGCCCCCTCCATCGGAAATGGATACACTGGTGGAGGTGGCCTTCGGACTGGCGGAACGTCGGGTTGGTGCGTTGATGATCGTCAAAGGGAACGACGACGCGACCGGCACATTCACGGCGGCATACCGCTGTCCGCGAAGATCAGCAAGCCATTATTGGAAAGCATCTTCGATCCACACTCCTCGGGTCATGACGGCGCGGTCATCATTCGCGGTGGAATCATGGATCAGTTTGCCGCCCATCTGCCGATTTCCAAGAATCGCCAGCAGATCGGTCCGGGTGGAACCCGACACGCCGCGGCCCTGGGGCATCTCGGAGCGATGCGATGTGCTGGCCATCGCCGTGTCCGAAGAGCGCGGCCTCGTCAGCATTGCCGAAAACGGCCGCATCCTTACGGTGTCCTCCCCCGCCGACTTGAAGGATCGCATGGAGAAATTTACGGCTGCCAGGTTTCCCGTCCTGGCCGAGTCGGTGTGGAAGCTTTTTGTGTCGCGGCACCGGCGCTTAAAAGTAATAGGCTCGGGCTGTCCGTAGTCGCCTGGGGGCTATTTGCATACAACCCCAGCACGATTGAGCGGACCTTCACTGTGCCCATCGAGTACCGCAATGTTCCCGCGGGCCTTGTCTTAGCGGAAAAAACTCCCGCGGAAACGCACGTCACGCTCTCTGGAAACCGAACCCGCGTTTCGGCTGCTGGATTCCGGGCCACCCTCACGATCTCGATCGATCTGGCTGGTTCGAGCGCGGGCACGCGGTCCGTGAAAGTCGAGGACGTTCAGCTAAGTAAGCCAGGCAACTTGGAAGTCGGATCGATCGAGCACCGCGTGATCGAAGTCGAATTGCACCAACGGCCCACCCGGAACCGGGTTGGCCAAAAATAGGTGCCTTGGGGAATTGCGCTTTTCGTGGGACTCCAAGAGCGTCATGTTGTACAGCCGATGGGCAAACGTGGCTTGTCGCAGGGTTCCGGGGCAGACTTTGGCTGCTGGAATCGCGGTGGGGACCTTGCTACACTAAAGGTCAGATTTCGCATTGTGCTGAAGCGTTGACAAGGAGTTCATCATGAAACTTGTGACCTTTTTACGCTTGGTCGGGCTCGTCCTGCAGGGTTGGCCTTTGCCGCGCTCGACGAGACGGCGGACTGCCTGCAGGGGCGCAAACGTTGGATTGGACACCCGTCACGGCGGCGACCGATTGGACACCTGTGGAGCCCACCCGTTATCAGGAAGGAGCGCATCGTCGTCCAACGCCCGGTGCTGCAATACGAGCCGACTGAAGAGACCTATACCGTGCAGCGTCCGGTTTATGAAACCAGCGAGCGGGAAGAGCGGGTCACCGTGCGGAAGCCAGTCTACGAAACCTCTCGACGTACCGAGACACGCACCGTACGCAAGCCGGTGTACGAGACTTCCGAGCGAGTGGAAACACGAACCGTGTATGAACCCGTCACGACGTATCAGACAACGACCACGAGTGATGGATGGACGAGCTTGAAGCCCGTGACCACGTTGCAATCACGGGAAGAGGTGGAGGCGGCGTCCCGGTGCAAACCCTGCGGTATGTTGAAGAACAGCAGTATCGCGAAGTTCCCGTGCAAACTGTGAACGCTACGTGGAAGAGGAACAGGTACGCAAGGTTCCCGTGGTCACGGTTCGCTACGTCGAGGAGCAGCGCGTGCGCACCGTTCAGAAGCCGGTGTACAAGATGGTCGAGCAGGAACTCGGTCAGCAAGGTCCCCACAACCGTGTACCAACCCCTCGTGACGTACCGCCTGCCGACGCAAACCGTACTTTCGCCAGTTCAGACCGCCGCATCCTGCGGTTGCTCGCTGTGAGGGCGTCGGGCGTTCGTCTGACTGGCGACCGTTTCCATCTCGCATCCGTATGTCTTGTGGTCCGAGTGCAA
>CAVOGW010000010.1:0-459323 GCA_963695565.1 uncultured Planctomycetales bacterium | reverse complement strand
CTCGATGGGACGATGCGGAAAACCTGCTGCGCCGTTCGTTGGAAAGGGACCAACAAAGTTTCGGCCGTTCTGCGCCGCGGACACTAAAACTTATGGCCGCACTCAGTGAATTGCTATTCGAGCGCAACCAATTGGATCAGGCGGAGACTCTGGCGCGAGAGTGTCTGGCACTCCGAAAGGAAAAAGAACCCGGCCGGTGGTCGACGTCCTACACCCAATGTTTGTTGGGCGCGATTCTTGTTCGGCAGGACGACTTCGAACAGGCCGAGCCGATGTTGAAGGAAGGCTATGCCGGACTGCAGCAACAGGCCCACCGAGTCGCACCCATGGAACGCGAGGCAACGCTGGCAAAAGTCGAAGGCTGGCTCGCCGAGCTACCAGCGGAATCGGGTTCGCACAACTAGCAAAAACAATAAAGGGCGCTGCGACGCTCCATCCGCACAGCTGGCCATCGTTCGCGCCTTCTGCGCAGTTGACCATCTTTTGCTCCTTTCGCCTCCTGCGGATGGAGGCGTCGAGAAACGGCTCGGCACTCGAAAAATCAGCTGCGCAAAGGTCACCGGAATTGCGCCATGTTCTCTAGCCGCCTGGGTCTTCCAGCGACTTTAACTCTGGAGAAACTCCCATGAATCGCCTTCCTTACGCTCTGCTTTTACTGATCGTCCTTTCCGTCACATCGACCGCCCACGCCACCAATTTCGCTTGGGTTTCGCCCCTCGGCGGCTCGTTCCACACGGCGGGCAACTGGTCCCCTGCCGGGGGACCGCCCGATGACGGTGACGATGTGGCTATTTTCGGTTTTTCCTCCACGATGACCGTCAGCTTTGCCTCCGATGTGCTCAACGACCGGCTAGACATGACTGCCAATTCGGGCGCCGTCACCTTCGATCTGAACGGTCGAGCCTATACGCTGGATGGCTCGCTTGCCGGTCAAAGCCTGCTGGTCGGCAGCCAGACGGGGGACAACGCCGACCTGATCCTGACCGACGGCAATGTTTTTGCTCAACAAGATATTCGAGTGGGCGATGCTGTCGGATCCGACGGCACGTTGGTCGCGGGAATGGACTCAATTCTGACGACTTCGCAGCAGGTTTTGATTGGTCGCAATGGCACGGGGCGACTCGAGGTCAACGGTGGTTTCGTTCAGTCCGCGATTACCACAATCGGGTCGCAAGCTGGCAGCAGCGGTGAATTGTTGGTTACGGGACCTGCTTCCGTTTACGTGAATTCCAATGCCACTGGATCTGGTTTTGTCATTGGATCCCTGGGTCAAGCCAACGTGACCGTCTCGGGTGGTGGTCAGTTAAACGCCGCGACCGCGGTTGTGGGCGCGGCAGCAGGTGGAGCTGGCGGAAATGTCACCATAACCGGCTCCGGTTCACTATGGACCTCCACCGCGGCCGTGACGGTCGGTGACCTGGGTATGGGAACGTTTGAACTGTTGGATAGCGCCGTTGCTCAATCATCTTCGCTGGTGATTGGCAAACGAGCCGGAGGAAATGGAACAGTCACGATACAAGGCAGCGGATCGGTATTTCCTCCGTCCGTCGAGCCACTTTGGAATATCTCCGGCAGTCTTACGATTGGCGAACTCGGCACGGGGACCTTAAACGTTTTGGGAGGCGGCCGCCTTACCGCCGGTGGCAACGTGACGATCGGCACCACGTCAGGCGGAACTGGCTCATTTAATCTGGGCGGGATTGGATCTGTAAGTATGCACCAAACAGGCAACACGACATTGACCATTGGATCTGCCGTGGGCAGCACGGGGACGCTGACATTTCGTAGCGGAGGCGAATATCAGACGGGTACCGGACTGACGCGAATCAACGCCACCGGCGTGGTGAATGACGAAGTGCAACCGGGAATTAACGTGACTCGCGAGTTTATCGTCAACGGCGATTTACTAGTGGACGCAGGGCTCATCAACCTACCGGAAAGCCGGATGCTTGGGCCGACTCCCGCAACTGTCAACATCATCAACGGCGGCCGCGTCATGGCCAATTTCTACGGTGCTCCCGACGGTGGGACCGTGAACGTCGTCGGCAGCGGCTCTTTGCTGCAAGCCGCTGGTTTTGCCTCCCGAATTTCCCTGACGGACGGAACGCAACTTAACGTCACTGGAGGCGGACGTGTCGACGGTCGAGTCGTGGCTGACGGCGACATTCGAATCGATGGCACGGGTTCCAGATGGACCAACGGCGGAGACTCGATATTGGGGGTGAGCGGTTCCCCCAACCTGACCGTGTCCAACGGCGCAACCGCAGTTGTGACGTCGCTAGAAGTGCCGTCATTCCAGGCATCCCCCGGCTCGTCGGAGATCAATGTTACCTCCGGTGGGCAGCTGACCGCCAGCAGGCTCTTGTTCGGCAACGCACCGGTTGCCACCGGTTTGCACCATACGACCGTGAATATTAATGGTGCCGGCTCCCGGGTGACCATCGACAACGGTCTTCCTGGACAGACGAGCCATCTTGGAAGTTCGTCCGACCAGTCGGCAACGGTAAATGTGCAGTCCGGGGCCATGCTAACGACGGGCGCCCAAACGCTGCAGATCAATCCGACGGGCCATCTCAGTGTTGATGGCGGCACTCTCACGCTCAATGGCCCACTGGTTGTCAACGGTGGCAGTGTGGCCGTTAACAGCGGTGCCTTGATGCCGGCGACTGGGTCTTCCATAACCGTGCAAGCCGGCGGCATCGTCAACGTGATCGGGTCCACGTCCATCAATCAAACAAATTTGACCGTTAGTGATGCAGCGTCTCAATTCAATGTCACGGGCTCTTTGTCTGGGGGAAACGGTGGGACGACGACCACTTTGGCGGGGGGTACGATTAACGCCGCCACATTCTCCATGGCGGGCGGCGGTTTGTTGACCGGGCATGGATCAGTAAGAGGCCGAGTAATCGTCTCAGATAGCTCCACGACAATTGCGGCCGGTGGTGGCGAACTACGGCTAGGCGATCCGAATAATCCGCTGAGTATTTTTGTTCTGGGGACACTCGATGTAGGAACCTCTGCCTTGACTCTACTAAGCGCTGATCGCGGCGATATCAACAACACGAACATCTCCGGTGGAACTCTGACTGCCGCCAATGGTATTCGAATGTTTGCATCGGGCACCCTCTCTGGAAACGGAACGGTAAACGCGGCATTGACAAATGATGGGGCGATTACCCCCAGCGGAACGAACGGACTAACCTTTGGCGGCATCATCAACGGCAGCGGCACTGGGATCGCAGGCACAAAACTCATCTTCGCAGACGGGGGCGGATTCCTCGGTGCCGGTTCCGTGGACGCGGACATTGATTCGAGACCAGGAAGTCTCATCACCGCCACGGGCACGCTGGCACTGGGCAAAGGGACGTCGCCCGATGGATTCGGACTGGGAGGAAATTTGGAAGTCGGTAGCCATAGTGTGACGTTGAACGATGCCGATGAGGCCCTGATCCTCAGCACAGGTCGGGCAACCATTCAAGGCGGCTTGCTCCGCTCGGGCAACGGACTGCGGATCGAATCGGTTGCTGGCATCAGCAGCGGCAGGCTCGACGGCAGCGGCATCGTCCGAGGGGACGTGAACAATCATGGCACGATCGCACCTGGTAACAGCGTCGGTCAGCTAGTATTCGAGCACAATCTTGTGCATCACATCGACGGCGTATTGGAGATCGAATTGGGTGGAACTAGCTCGGGAAGTTCGGATTCGCTGATGTTGCTGGGTGACCTCAACCTGGCTGGCAAACTCATCGTCAGCGCTGTAGGCAGCTATCTGCCATTCCCCGGTGATCAGTTTCAGATCGTGGACATCGCGGGAAGCCGCTCGGGAGAATTTGACGGTATTTCGCAAGGGGGGCTGGCCGGTCAGATCGGGCAACGGCAACTCTATCTCAGCTACGCGGGTGGGGACGGCAATGATATTGTATTGTCAACACGGTCAGCGGCAGATTTCGATCAGGATGGCAACTTGGACTGCCGTGACGTGGATGCCCTGGTCATGGAAATCGTACAAGGAACCAACACCGGCATTTTTGACTTGAATCATGATCGATTCGTAACAGTTGCCGACCTCGGTAGTTGGTTGACCGAAGCAGGCGCCGTGAATCTGGCGTCAGGCAATCCCTATTTGCCCGGGGATGCGAATTTGGATGGATTCGTGGATGGTTCCGATTTCATCATTTGGAATTCCAACAAGTTCACCAGTGCCAACGGATGGTGCCGAGCCGATTTTAACGCGGACGGATTTGTGGACGGCTCCGATTTTATCATCTGGAATGCGCACAAGTTTACGTCTTCCGAAACGCTGGTTGCCGTTCCGGAACCGGGTGGTTGCGGTATCACTATGCTGTGCTTCGTGGTGTTGTGGGTTTGTGGGCACTGCACAGAACGATCGTCCCCAATCGTTGCTTGAGTGCAGGTGGCATGGCTGGACGCCGCTTATGATCCCGCGATGGCACCGCCGTCGTTCGGTAGCCGCTCCCAACAAAAACTGCGAGGAAACGCTCCTCTTGTGCGTGGAACTGCCTCAAGTCGAGACCGGGCGGCTGCTCGGACGCGAGGATGTCGTGCCCGGCAAGATCGCGGCAATCCAGATGCACGGCGAACTCTTGCACTGCCACCTGCACCTGCATGGCTGATCACTTGTGGCGCGCATACGCCGAACGGAAACTTCCTGGAACTGAAGGAGTTCGACCTGGATCGTCCGGAAGCGGCCTGGCAAGAAGCGGTGTGGGAGGGCTGATCCGATGGCGTTTAGTGCCAACGGCACGGCCCGATGATAGTCCAGGGTGCAGCGAATGGGAGCGCCAGCGAGCAATCGCGCAACCCTGGGTAAGCGCACCAATGCAGGTCCGCCAAGACTCCGAAAGGGTGGCCCTATGATCGACGTGGGTCGGTGCATGTCGCGATGGATCAAACTAACCCGCTCACATTTCGGGCCACGCCGTCGGCGTTGATGGAATGGTTGGACCACCCGCAAACCCAGGGTTGCGCACCCGCGCACTGCGCTCTGTAGGTGCTCCACCCTGAGCTATCATCGGGCCGTCCCGTTGGGACTACGGTTCGTCATCGACTATCATGGGTATCCGAACATCGCCGCTTCGGAAAATCTCGAGATCACCATGACACACCTTGCCGCTGCGTTTGCCCTGATCGGGCTGAGCCTGTTTTCAATTTCGCACACAATCGCTCAACAAACTAACAGCCAACAACGGCGACGCCTTGGCCAAATTCGGTTGGATTGGCGGCTCGTGTGAGTCTGTGGACCGCCTCGCCCACGGTTTTGGGACAAAGCCTGCTAGAAAAGATGACAACCAGCTTTGCTGTGTCAGCGGGCTGAGCACGTACTTGTCAGGCGTCGTTTATCTAACGGAGTATTCTGATGTGGGAATTGGCTTTCGCCGTGCTGCTGTTCACTGCACTGTCCGGGCTGATGGCAGCCATTGAAGCCTCTGTACTGACCGTGACGCATGGTGAGGTGCAGGAATTGGTGACGGAGGGCGTGTGGGGTGCCGGCGCCCTGAAGTTCATTCGCCAAAAAATGACTCAGGCCATGGGCGTCCTGGTCGTAGCCACGAACACCATCAATATCCTGGGCCCGATCCTGATTGGTCGCCGAGCCATTCAGCTTTACGGGGACGTGGCCATCGCCGGCATCACCATGGTGTTGACGCTGACAACGATTGTCTTTTCGGAAATCCTCCCCAAGTCGCTGGGTAGCCACTACGCCCCGCTGATCAGCCGCTGCGCGGCGCCCGTGATTCGCTTGCTGATGTGGCTGCTGTCACCACTGGTGGTTCCCTTGGAGTGGTTATCCAGCTTGCTCAAGACGGGTGAACGCCGGATTGGAACGGAATTGCAGATCCGGTCTTTGGCGACGATTGGACGACGGAGGGGGTATATCGGAAGCGCTGAGGGAAAATTGGTGCGGCGCACGTTTCTGCTGAATGATCGCTCTGCGTCGGACATCATGACACCACTTAATGACGTGGTTTCGGTCGAGGACACGACGACGGTTCAGCAGGCGGCCGCCCGAGTCTTCCGCCACGCATTCTCGCGGTACCCCGTGTTTCAGGCTTCCACGCGCGAGGTGATTGGGCTTGTGTTGAGTCGCGACATCCTGCAGTCCATGACGGAAGGAAACGAACAGGATCCAATTTCGACTATTTGCCGGCCGATTCTGAAGGTTCCGGTAGACATGAGATCGGATCGTCTGCTCGTTCGCTTTCGCGACGCCCGCGTGCATTTGGCCGGTTTGATTCTCGCATCTTGGGAGCTGCAGGACTTTGGTTCACGGCCACGGCCATGTGTGGCCTGGGTCTGGCCCAGGATTTTGCCAGCCTTGTATTTATTTATTTTTTAGGAATGCTCGGCGCGGGAGCCTACCATGAGGATCTTCGGGGCGGTAAAGCCGGTCAGGGCCGGGTTGGCCACGAGCCGGATCAGACGGCGGCGGCCGCGGAGGACAAGATCGAACCGGGAGTGGTGGAGAACATGCGTTCGTGGGCCCACACGGGGTTCCGCGTCGATCAGTCGGTACGGTTGCCAGCGGGTGACCAGACAGGAATCGAGCGTTGAATCCAGTTTTGGGACAACTAATTCTCAACGGTCAAGCTGCATTAACTTGTAGTGGCTTTTGTGGCAGCAGGTTCTGCCCAAGATGCCATGCCCGACAGCGCGGTACATTCGACTATTAGTCAGTCTCTCCTTTGCCATCAAGTCCACCTTCCAACCGCGAAACATTTTCCAGGTTTTCCTGTAGCGCCGCAAACTTCTCGACTGCTGGATAGGCCAATCGCAGTGCTTGGGCAATGCGGCGAGCCGAAGCGAGATGTCCTATCGCGTCGTCTCGCCGTCCGATTCGATCCAAGGCGCTGGCCAGTTCACCTTCCATCAACGCCGTGAAATAAGGCGCTTCCGATGATTGCGCTGCCAAATTCATCAACTCTCGTTCACATTCCCACGCGCGCTGCAACTCTTGAATCTCGCCCTCACGATTGCCGTGAGCGCGATAGTGCAGGCCGAGATTCATGTGGGCCAACGCCGCATAGTGCCGGTAATCGTTTTGGCGTGGAAAGTCCTGAACGAGCTGATCGCGCATTGCCGCCGCGCGGGTCAACATCGCCTCCGCTTCGTCGGCTCGATCTTCAGACGGTGAAATCAAAACACCCAACAGTGACAAGGCGATTGCCTTTCGGTCCCTGACGTTGCGATCGCTGGAGTCGTGTTCGAGCGGCTCCGCCAACAGCGACAGCGCCTGCTGATAGTGGTGTTCCGCACCCACTCGATCCTTGTCAACGACCTGCAAGAATCGGCCATATTCGATCTGCACTTGTGCCAGGTAGACTTGGAACTGGGAATCGGACTCGGCGTCCGCTACGTCCAACGATTCCAAGCGTTCCATCGATCGTGAGTATGCGAAACGAGCTTTTTCAGGTTGGCCCTCTTTTTCGTAGATTGCGGCAAGTTGCGCTAACATCAGGCCCTGACTGAGTCGCGCGGACCTGTGGGACGAGTCGCTGTCGAGAAATTGCTCGTAATACGGAATGGCAGTCCGGACCAGACCCGCACGGATTTCGTCGAACGCGCCTCCCTGTAGGCGAGAGCTTATCAGTGTCTGTTCCAGTGTATTCGAAAGGACCTTGCTCGCGCGCACGAATTGCTCACTGGCGCGATCGCGCTCCTGTTGAGCCTCGCGCTTACTGGCCAACGCCTGCTCGCGGAGCCGATATTCATGTTGAGCGACGATGGGACCACCCACTGCCAGAGCCATAAGGACGGCGGTCGAAATGAGGGCCACCGCGGCCCAGCCGGGATTGCGGCGACTCCAACGCGAAACGATACCTGGCCAACTTGTTCGGCGGGCCACGATCGGTCGACCCTGCAAGTAGCGGTTCAGATCGTCCGCCAGAAGTTGGGCCGACTGATATCTATTGGACGGGTCCTTTTCCAGGCACTTCAGGCAGATAGTCTCCAGATCTCGTGGAAGCCTGGGATGAAACCGCGATGGCGCCACAGGGTCGTCTTGCTTGACGAGCAGCATCGTATCGAGCGGCGAACCTGCCCGAAACGGCGGGCGCCCGTCAGCAACTCATACAACAGCGCCCCCAAGGCATAAACATCCGTCCGACAATCCACCGCGCGACGTGAGCCATCGACTTGTTCCGGGGCCATGTAACTCGGCGTGCCGAGGTAATCTCTGGCTTGCGTGAACTCGTCGTCGCGGCTCAGATCCTTCACGATCCCAAGGTCCGTGACCTTCGGGGCATAACGATCCAGACCCGTCTCGCCCGCCCTGTTGGCTTGCGGGTCCAGCAGCACGTTGGAGGGCTTCAGGTCACGGTGCACAAAACCGGCCGTGTGCGCCACGTGTATTGCTCCCGCCAATTGCAGTGTCATGCTGGCGGCGGATTGAGGCGGTTGCGGTTGACCAGCGAGGAAACGACTCAGACTGCCTCCGGGTATGAACTCCATGACAAGAAAGGGGCCATCGTCGGACTCGCCGGCATCGAGGGCACGAAGGATGTTCGGATGCCGGAGCGCGGCGAGGGCCGTGGCCTCTCGACGAAAACGCTCGCGGTCCACCGCGTTCAGTCGACCATGCGGCACCTTGATCGCGACAATCCGGCCGAGTTTTTGGTCGCGGGCCCGATAGACCGTGCTGCTGCCGCCGCGATCGAGCACGTCGAGTAGCTCATAGCCCTCGATCTGCGGCCACGGGGGTTCCAAATCGGCTTCCGTGCCGCGCGTTGAGTCGCGCAGGCTGTCTTCCAGTCGCTTCGCAAACTCCGTGGAAAGTGGCGAGCCGGCCCTGCGCAACAAGTACGGCGTGATCGCGGCATCCGTCGTGAGACGCTCCAACCGATCACGACAGTCCCCGCACGCACCAAGGTGAGTTTCCAGATCGTCTTCCAGTCTCGGCGTAAGCTGTTCTGCCAGAAACTGGTTCAGCAAGCTCCTCAGGTGGGCACGGGATCGACATTACATTCGCTCTCGAAAAAGCGGACTTCTTCGTGGAGCATCTTCTGCACGTTGCTGCGAGCTTTGTAGATTGAGGTCAGACGCATGCCAAGTCGTTTTGCGGCTTCGGCACCAGAGAGTTGCTCCAGTGCGCGTCAGCCGAAATGCCTCCCATGTTCGCGGCTCCACTCGCAATTGAACACTGGCCATCGCCTTGTGGAGTAGCTCTTCGTCAAAGGCGGACTCCAGGGCATCCGCCAATCCGTCGTAGGCTGCGTGTTCGATCAAGAAGTCTGTCACTATCCACGAGTATCGGGCGCTTTGCACGTGCCAAATCACGCCATGCGTGATGGGCCAGCGTGCGCAGCCAACCTCGAAAACTCAAGTCCGGATCGTAGGCAAAGTCCTGCATCGTCCGGGCAATGCGCACGAGTGTGGCCTGCGTGACGTCCTCGGCATCAGCCTCTTGCAGGCCCCAATTCCGGGCCCAATCGCAGAATGTGGCCGACCGTAAATGCCGACAAAGTCCTGCCATGCCTCCTGGTCCAGGGGCACGACGCGCAATCGGCCAATCAAGGTCGGGCTGGTTTCCGGGGCCAAATGGCCGCTCATGTTGTTTTACTCGGAGAAGATCCGAAATCCTGAACGTAAATCTTCGCACCAATTCTTGATTTTTGCATGATCATTGAGCCGCTGGCAAGCAAAAGCGCGCAGGAATCGCGAGATTTCAGATTCAGGATCCCATGGCGATCGTCAGTAAGTGTACCAGAGGAGTAACACTCGGTTCAGAGTCAAGTATTTAGCCTCCTTCCGACACAAGTCAATTTTCGGCATATTATCTCAAAAAATACTTTGACAGGGACGCGGCCGTCAACTAGAAGAAGACGTCTGTTAATAATGTTTGGGCTCACTTTCTCGATTCGGGAGACAGTCTAGTGCTTACGACAAAACGCGTCCTGTTATGCTTGCCGCAACGATGGCGGTTCTTGTGCCAGTCCACGAGTTTCCGGCTGGTGTTCTCAATTCCGGCAATCTCGTTTCCCAATCACTCGACCCGGCACCCGGAGTACCTGGCGGTGAGTTCGACGACGACACCAGTACATTTGAGCAGGTGCGCATCGACGACAGCTGCAGGCTGTATTACTCGGTCGAGCTGAACAATGGCGTAGGCCCGGCGGTGGCTGGTGCGGATTTAGGGTTGTACTCCGCCACGAACGCGTCAGATGTGACGCTTCAAGCGACCGACGTAGAAACGATGCCGACTCTCCCCCAACGTCTTGTCCCGGGCGTGCCTGGCGCGATCTTTGGCCAGAATTCCACGACGGGTAGCTTTTTGAACGGGATTCCGACGTCGACTTATTTCACGACCGGAGGAACGAACTTTCTGTTCGGCGCTTCCTTCAAGGACGACGGCAGTGGGACGAGCGGCGTCATGAGTTCGGTCAACAATTCCGCTCTGTTTGCTGGGGATTCGTCATCCGGATACATGTTGACGGCACTGCGCCGCGGGAATGCGGCACCGGGAACGGCCGGCGCAATTTTCGGTGGCGAGGATTTCAGAGGGACTGGAACGCAGAGGCTCAGCTACAACGCTGCCGGCAACGTGGCGTTGCTGACGACGTCATTGAGTGGCGGTGACGTGGTGGCCAACGTCAACAATGAGGCCATTTACGGCGGTTCACCGTTTTCTCCAGTTCTTGTCGCTCGGCGAGGTGATTCGATTGGCGGTGCCGGCCATACGCTGGCCGACCTGAGTTTCAACGCCAAAATCAATGCCAGTAGCCACGTGCTGTTCGACGGAAAACTGTCGGGCGGTGACGTGACGGGTACGACGAATGATGATGCCATATTCATCAATACGGGCAGTGGGAATATGATCCTCCACCGCGAGGGTTCGGTTGCTCCAGGCACGGGGGGCGCCACGTTTTCCGGCGCACCGACTATTTCCAGCAACTCGTTCACGACTGCCGGACTGATTTTTGCCAGTACTTTGAGCGGAACCCCCGGCGGAACCGCTGACGATCAGGCCTTGTTCCTTGCCAGCACCGCCGGTGTGGAGACGAAGTTAGTTCAGGAAGGCGATACGGCTCCGGGACTAGGTGCCGGCGAGCTTTTTGGCGTCTTCAATAATACGTCCGTTTCTCTTACCAACAGCGGTCGCGCATTCTTTCACAATACCTTGACAGGTCCCAGCGTGACGACGACCAATGATTCGAGCTACTGGACCATCCCGTCCGGTGGTGCGGCGGCATTGATCGCTCGGGAAGGTGATGCGGCGCCTGGAACCGCAGGTGCCAGTTTTGGCGCCGTGCCGACGGGAAATCGACCCGTCAATGGTCTCGATCAGGTGATCCTACAGTTGGCATTGGCCGGCGGAGACGTGACCGGAACAGGGAACGACTCTGCGCTGTATCTGTGGGACGCCGGCGTCAGGCCTGACGATGCTATCGCGTGAAGGGGACATGATCATGACTCCGATGGGCATGCGCGAAGTATCGAATTGGTCTTTGGATGTAAACGACAATGGCGACGGCAGTTCGATGTCATTCAATGATTCGGGCTATGCCGCGATCGAAGTCAGCTTTACCACGGCCAGCGGCGGAGGTCAGGCGATCTTTCGAGTGCTGGTGCCCGAACCAGCGACAGGATCGCTGCTGGCAGTGGTGCTGGGCGCGTTGGGATTTCTGCGACGCAGGTAAACGCAGTCAAGATGTACGCCCGGGCGAGGTCCCCGGCCGCACAGGACTCGTGACCGCAGCCGCACCGTGACAAAGACAGAGAAAGGAATGGATGGCGGCAATCAATTTCCGCAATCCAAATGGGCAATGAGCAGCCGAACCTTCGCTATCTGCCTGCTTGTTCAAGCCGGTGCCGCGTGCGCACTGGCGGGGTCGTTTCACCAGATCGGCCAGATTACGCCTGACGCGGCCAGCGCCGACGGTTCGATCATTGTCGGTTCTCGCAATGTGCCGTGCGAGTATTTTACCTGGACAGAGGCGACTGGTGTCGTCGGGATTGGAGGCGCGTGTCCCGGCAGCGGATCTGGCGGCCAGCCCGATATCTCCAACGACGGCCGACGGATCAGTGGAGTGTATCTGAATCCCGCTAACGGGTTACGCGAGATGGCCTACTACGACGTCGACACAGCGATATGGACACCGCTGGGCGGGATGGGAGCCAGCCTCGACGGGACGATGAGTTCCGGATGGGGCATCTCGGGGGACGGGACAAGCGTCGTCGGATTCGCTTGGAATAACCCTCCGCCGTTTGGAACGGCCATGCAATGGACCGAAGGCGGATCCAATATGAGTCTGGGATCCACCGTGGTTGGAGCCAGCTCCCGCGCGAATTCAGTCGATTTCGACGGCGATGTGGTCGTGGGCTGGCAGGATAGTTCCGCGGGATTCCGCCAGGGTGCGGTCTGGGAAAACGGCGTGCAGAAGTTGATCTTTGATACAGCCGGTAACCGTCTGGGTGAGGCCAGCGATGTTTCGGCCGATGGTCAATGGGTGGTCGGGATTGGTACGAACGCCCATCCCGAGGCCTGGCGCTGGAGTCAAGCTACCGGTGCACAGTCGCTGGGGAATGTCTTTGGCAACGGTGCACCGGGCCTCGCGTCAGCGATCAGTGGCGACGGGTCCAAGATCGTGGGAACTTACCGGTTCGGACCACCCGCGACCAGCGGCGATGGCTTCATCTGGTTTGAGGGTCAGGGCATGTTGGATCTGACCGCCTACGCGGCCAGTCGGGGCATCGACACGCAAAACCACCGGCTGTCCTTGCCATTGGGCATTTCGGCCGATGGCCGGACGGTTGTCGGAATGGGCGTCTTGCAAGGAAATCTGTTTCCTTCGATCGGGTGGGTACTCGACCTTGGCGTCAGTGGCGATTTCAACAACGACGGCGACTATGGCTGTACGGACGTCGACGCGCTCGTGGCAGAGATCGTCGCGGGAACAAATAATCTCGCCTTCGACATGAACGTCGATAACGTGGTGGACATCGAGGATCTGCACGAGTGGCTTGCCGAAGCCGGAGCGGCGGAAATCCCCAGTGGAAATCCGTACCTGATCGGCGATGCAAATCTTGATTCGATCGTCGATGGATCGGACTTCATCGTTTGGAATGCTCACAAATTCACCGCCAATGCAGCATGGTGCCTGGGGGATTTTACGGCCGACGGATTTGTGGACGGGGCCGACTTTATTGCTTGGAACATGAACAAATTCAGCAGCGCCACGAGCGTCGTCCCCGAACCGGGCGTAATGGTGTGGCAGGTCGTACTTCTGATCGTCACTGCGATGCTCGATCGATGCCGGCGGTAGAGCGGTACAAAATCATGAAAGCATGATAATACTCTTGGGAATCTTCACATGAAAAATCGTTTTGCCCGCATCTTTTTTTTGTTTCTTGCAATCAGTCCATTTGGCGCCGCCTTTGCCGGTGAGTTCTATTTGATCAACGGTTTTGTCGAAGGAGCCTCTGGTGATGGCAGCCTCATCTCTGGGTCGTCCAACGGCGAATACTACTTATGGGACGAGGTCAACGGCATGGTCCCGATCGGCGGTTCAGCCGCCGGTGGCGGAGTAGGCGGCCAGCCCAGGCTTTCGGCTGACGGCAGCCGACTGGCGGGTACCTATCTGAATCCCGTTAGCGGCGTGAATGAAATGTCCTATTACGATGTGGCAACCAGTACCTGGCATCCGCTCGGCGGAATCGGCGGGCAATCGGGCACGGAAACGAGTTCCGGCTGGGATATCTCACGCGATGGCCGCAGCGTCGTGGGACTGGGATGGCTCCCGGCACCACAGACGGGCGCACATGCCATCCAGTGGACGGAAGGGGGCACAGTTGTGGACTTGGGTTCCACCGTCGCGGGCAGAAGCAGTCGCGCCAACGCCGCCGACCTGGATGGGAGCGTCGTCGCCGGCTGGCAGGATGCCAGTTCGGGATTTCGTCAGGGAGCCGTCTGGACCAACGGTGCTCAGACGTTAATCACGGATTCCACGAGCGGTGCGATGCTGGGTGAAGCCGTTGGCCTGTCGGACGACGGGCAGTTTGCCGTCGGCCTCGGAGTCAGTGCCAATGCTTGGCAGGGTTGGCGCTGGAGCCAGGGCACTGGAGGGGTCGCGCTGGGCAACATCTTCAACCCCACATGGCGAGGCGGAGCTTCCGGAATCTCAGGCGACGGTAATACGGTTGTTGGCTACTATCGACCCTTCGGACAATTCCCCACCTCTGGCTCAGGGTTCTTGTGGACTCCCGGCGGCGGCATGGTCGACCTGACTGCGCTGGCCACGAACCTTGGGATCGACCTGCAAGCGACCACGCTTTCGTTGCCGCTGGCAATCTCGCAAGATGGAAAAACCATCGTCGGGCTAGGGCGCCAAGGAGTCGCACTTTCCGTCGGATTCGTCCTGCAACTGGAATCAGATGGCGACTTTGACAACGATGGGGACTATGCCTGTGCCGATGTCGATGCGCTGGTTGCCGAAATCGTGGCGGGAACCAACAACGCGCTGTACGACATGACTGGGGACGGTCTGGTAAACCACGACGACTTGACGAAATGGCTTGCCGAAGCGGGGGCCGCGGAAATCCCCAGTGGCAATCCCTACCTGGAGGGAGATGCCAACCTCGACTCCGTGGTCGATGGTACCGACTTCATCGAATGGAACATGAACAAATTCACGAATGTGGCAGCGTGGTGCAGTGGTGATTTTAATGCCGACGGGGCAGTCGACGGATCAGACTTTATTCTTTGGAACATGAACAAGTTCACGAGCGCCGACAACCAGGTGAGCGCCGTCCCCGAACCCGCTTGGGCGATCTGGGAGTTGGCGCTCGCGACGGCATGCCTGCTGTTGACACACATTCGCCGGTTTTTCTGATGATTGGGTGGATGCGACAGACACTTGTGTGAACGTGGAACACTTTTTTTGGGGGGGATCTGGTGATGATGAAAACAAAAGTTATCTTGACGGGAACAATTCTGCTGGCATTGTGCGCACGTGCCAGCCAGGCCGTGGAGGTGAACATCACGGTGACGGGTGTCGTCGAATCCAACTTGATCGGTGGTTCGCACGCGGGAGTCATGCCGAACGATCCTGTGATCATGAGCTTCAATGTGGACTCAAACAACTTCGTGAACAGTCCCAAGCTTTCCCACGCGAGGATATCCGCTCGACCTCAGTTCTTTCTCGATGACCGTGGGAGGTAACCCCGTCACGCTGGACAACCCGCAGCCATTTGGACCGGCCTATTTTGTGCTGCGCAACAACGATCCCGCGGTCGACGGATTCCTTCTTTCCCGCAACGTGGATTTCCCCCAGCCCGTCAGCGTCCACATTCCGGGCCTGACTCCAACACATGAATTGGATTTCCTGCGCACCTTTAATGATGGGACGCCGCTGCCGTCACTTGACATCCTGGATGCGCTCGGGTTCTACGACTTTACGAACCTGAGTGTCTATAACTGGACGATCGGCCGCTTCGGTAATCCTGGTGCACTGTACACGTACGAGACGATTACGCTGTCCGTGGTTCCCGAACCGGCAATGTTCGGCTTGTTTGTGCCCGCCGTACTCTGCCTGTTCAATTTTGCTCGCCGACAATCGGGGCTTGCCGTGTAATGGAAATCGCGCAAGATTCGTCCCAGCGTTGTACAAGTGCGAACACAAGATGTCCGCGTGGAAACACTGGCGCCGCTGCTTGTACCGGTCCTTCGTCAGTACGAAAACGGTGTCGCAGCCAGCAGCGCGCCGAAGTCCAGATCGTGTGTTAACACGATACGGCCATCCACCGCTGCCGATTGCATGACCTCGTGATCTGGCGCGGTGGCCGCGCCAACTTGCGACCAGTGAACACTGTCCCAACCTGCGGCCCGCAGGATGCCGCACCACTTGGGCGACAGGTTCATGTCGATCAGAAACTTCATGGCCGAACCAACGGGACGTCGATTTCCTCCGATCGCCACGCCGCATACGACAGCGCAGCCGTGATGTCGTCGGCCTCAAGATAAGGGTAGTCCGCCAGAATGTCTTCAGAGGTCGCACCACTGGCGACCAGGCCGACAATCATGCCCACCGTTACCCGCATTCCGCGAATGCAGGGCTTACCGCCCATCACATTGGGATCAAAAGTAATCCGCTCGAGTTGTGCCATGAGCGATGCCCTTCACGCGAGCTTGAAAAGTGTTGGCTTCGGGGTTCGAATCCAAACGGGTTGTTAAGAAGATGGGGTGTGTTAAAGCGAGATTCCGAGAGTTTTGAAGCGCCCGTTTCGGGGGTCGAAGCCAACCTCCATGGTTGGGACCGCACCCCAGAATGCGTTTTTCGAAACCGAGAGTTTTGAAAACGCCCGTCCGACCCAAAACACCGCGAAAACAGGGCAAAAAATAAAATGCCTTGAGAGGACTCTCTTGGCATTTTGGGTCAACTCAAGTGTCGGCCTGTTTCGAGGCCGAATGAAAAGCTCCCCCGGTAGGACTCGAACCTACGACCCGGCGGTTAACAGCCGCCTGCTCTACCAACTGAGCTACAGGGGATCACGCACGATGCGTACGCAATGAAAAGGACAGCGCTGGGCGCCCTAGAAGGCCGCCAGGGCGTCCGCTTGCGTTTCCTTTATATCGAATTGCTGATCCAGTTTCGTGATCGAAAATACTTCGTATATCTCCGGCCGAATGCAGCAAAGCTTCAATTTGCCGCCCGCCGTTTTGATGGTCTTGTCGAGTTTAATCAATTTGCCGAGTGCCGCACTCGAAAGGAAATTGACGCCGGAAAAATCCAATAACAGCGTCGTCCGCTGCTCCGCATTGACCAAATTCAACAACTCATTGCCCATCTGCTGGATCTGGCCGTCGTCGATGATCTTGTGGCTGTGAAACCGCACCACGGTCACGCCCTGCTCTTCCGTCGTCGAGATCTGCTGATATTCTGCCATCTACCGCTCTCCTCAGACCAGGCATTACACCAAGTCAATTTCTCGGCCCCGCTCCCTCCCCATGGACACCTGCGTGGCCACGGAGCTCATCGTGGCAGGGGTCGCCGCGTCAGGATTCCCGACGGCGGCGGGGCAAGGTTCCGGCCTGCTGGGGGTCACTTTTACCTGTTTTTCTACAGCCCCTCAGTATACCGGAATTTTTCGTCGTCAACAGTGGCATCCTGCCCCCCTGACCCCCGCAAAGGGGCCAAGAACACGGCCAAAACCCCCGTGAACAACCGGCCCAAGAATAAGTGTTCGGGGCCGTGAACCATTTCGGCTGGGCTGCGTAATTAGCCTTAGAGTCGATCGCCTGCGTCGCTCGGAGTTTTTTTGTCTCCTACCGGCGAAGCAGGTTCATTTACTCTCCTCCCTCAAGTGAACGTCCCAGGGCGACCAACCCCTAGTCGCCCTGGGCGTTCCTGTTTTGGGACACGATGCTCCCGACAATGCGAGACTGGGCCAATACGCGAATGGGCGGCTACCGCCGGCCATCGACCAGGTGAATGCCGTGTGCGGTAACACGTTGGCTGTCCTCGTTCCCCTCCTCGTACATCGTGACACGCACGTGATCGCCGACCGACATCCTGAAACAACATGCACCGCACGGTCAGCGAGTGGATCTTCCCAAGACCATCGAATCCGTGAACGAAGGTAAGCGCAAGGAGGGCTCGACGCAACCTCGGTGCGTACGGTGGACGTCAGGCTGCCTGGCAGGTCCTTCACTCCGCTCCGCTACGTCCAGGATGACGTTGGACCAGGACGTCGTGTTGTTCGATGACGAGGAGCCCCCAAACCCGATGTGTGACTTATTTGCTCAGATTCTGAGTCATTTGCTCAACTGATTGATGGCTTGTTCAACAATCGGGTTTCCTGAAAGTGCCTGGCTCGGATGTTCGTACAACGCAATCAAGTGTGGCAGCGCTCCTTGGGACCTCGGGCCGAACAACAGAAGTGCTTCAATCACCGCCTCTTGACCGATCCCGTCAATAGGTTTCGGACCCAATCCAGTGGAAATCCTGTGTGCCACTTCGTTGATCTTGAGTTATTCGATTAGTGGATCGATGGCCCGCGGGTCGCCAATTTTTCCCAGAGCCAACGCGATCGTTGAGCGATAAGCCAGAATCCCATCGCCCGTGTCAATATCGTTGTGTCCGTGAACCAACTCGTCGATCAGGACAGGGACTGCCGCGGCTCCGTCTGGCCCCATTTCACCGAGCCACTGCGCGGCCAGGATTTTGCAACTGATTGCATAATTTCGAAACTTCCGACTATCGAAACATGAAACGTCTTCGCCGTTTGGATTCCAGTAAACTGCATCGCCACGGAATTGGTCGATCAGGTTGGCGACGGTCTTTTCTGCCGGTGATGACGGCACGACCATGCTCACCAGCAGTATGATCGCAGCACAGCCAAGTAGGATTTTTACGTTAACGGTATTGATCACGATTCACTCCCATTTCAGTATTCAGTCCGCGCACCGGTGATCAATGAAACCATACGTCACCGGGATAGTGAAGATGATGGAAGACAGATGCAAAAACAGGATGTGAAATCGCAAAAATCGGCCTGGCCTGGCGGTTCCAGAACCGCGGTGGCCTTTCGACGTCCGCTCTCAGTTCAGCGGGGGGTTCCCCCCCAAACCCCCCGTGGGTGGAAACCCCCGTGGGTGGAAACCCCCGTGAGGGGTGCGCCCCCAAATCCCTCGGCTTTCGCTACAGATGCTGGCAGCACCTGCGCTAGCAAACGGGGATCGGGCGACGAAAACGTTCGGATCACGTGCCACGAGACAGGCCGGGCGATGACTTTTATGGGCCCGAGGTGGCCATGCCGGCCCGATTCGGCTTGTCCTACAGCACTAAAGTCTTGTATTTCTTCCACCGCCATGGGACCGCCTTCCCCAACGTTTCCAGCGCGGTGCGTCGGCGCAGGCTATGCCTGTCAAGATTTCCCTTCCAGACCACGGACATTTAACGCCATGCCCTACGCTCGGACCGAGCGCCTCTGGCTGCTGACGGCCATCACCTGCATCTGCTGGTTATGGCTGTGTTGCGCAGGCTGGGCGCAGTTTGGAAATCCGTTTGGCGGTGGGCCCGGCGGCGCCGGTTTGCCGGCAGGGCAAAAGGAGCAGCGGCCGGAGATCATCCCCTATATCGGGCCGTCGGAAAAGATACCCGTCTCGAAAGTCCTGATCGTCGGTAATCGCGCGGTCCACGAGAGCAAAGTCCGCGCCATGTTGGGCACCCGCGAGGGTCGGATCTACGATCCCATGCAGGTGAGACGCGATATGCGGGCCTTGATGCAATCCGGGTTCTTTACGGCACAATCGCGGACCTTCAAGAAACGCACCGAAGCCGGCATGGAAGTCACGTTTGAACTCGTGGAGCGGCCCCTGATCGGGTACGTGCGCTTCGTGGGCAACGAACACGTCAAAGACAAGAAGCTGCTGCAGGAAGCCGGGATCCGGGAAGGGGATCCCCTGAACCGCTTCAGCGTCGAGGAGGCTAAGCGACGGCTCGAGGACTTCTACGAGGGCAAAGGCTACAATGACGTGTTCATCTCCGTCATCGAGGGAACCAAACCCGAGGACACCGGTATCACATTTCGCATCAACGAAGGTAACGTGCTGCGGATCAGCCAGGCCACCTTCGAGGGGAATTACGTCGCCTCCGACGCGCGACTCAAAACCGTCATCGAGTCCAAACCGGGTATCCTGTGGTTGATCGGCGGCAAAGCCAAAGACGATCAGCTGGAACAGGACGTCGACCGGCTCACCGCCTACTACCGTAGTCTGGGCTATTTTCAAGCCCGCGTGGGACGCAACCTGCAGTACAACGAATCCCGCACCTGGGTGTCCGTGCACTTTATCATCGATGAAGGGGCGCGGTATCGTGTCAATGATGTGAAACTGGTGGGCGCTGAACAACTCGACTCCGATCAACTGGCCACCAAGCTGACGCTGCGCAAGGGAGATTATTACAATCTGAGCTTCCTGCAGCGTGACCTCAACTTGTTGCGAGACGAATACGGTGGACACGGTTATATATCTGGCCGACGTGCAGGTGGAACCGACGTTTCACGAGCAGCCCGGTCTGCTGGATCTCGTTTATACAATTGACGAAGGGGAGCAATATCGGGTCGGTAACATCCAAGTGAATATTGATGGCGGCGAGTCGCAAACGCGCCGCAATGTGGTGCTCAACTATCTATCCATCCGACCGGGCGATGTCGTGGACGTACGCGAGATCCGCCGCAGCGAGCGACTGCTGCAAGCCTCCGAGCTGTTCCTGATTGACCCGGCTCGCGGCCAGGCACCCAAGATCGTGGTCAAGCCGCGCGAAAACGAGGATGTGGCGGGTGACCCGGCTCAGACCACCATTCGTGGACAGACTCCCTACGTGACCAGAAAACCGGAGTGCGACGTGCATGTCGTCTTACCTGCCGCGGGCTGGCAAGGAGAAGCGCGGTGAGGCAGCTCTTGGCAGAAACTCGAAGCAAACATCGAACCGCAGGGCAGGTTTGTCACCTGCCCACAGGGGAAGCGAGCGGAGCCCGTGGATCGACTTTGAGCAGCGTGGGCAGGTTACCAACCGGCCTCAAGGCCGAGCGGACGAATAGGTCAGCAGCGGTCCGGTGGCTTTGTTGCGTGTGGGCCATCTTCTTGAGTTCCGGCTGTGCCGCCGTTCCCCGGGAACCTACACGCCTGGCGGCCGTGCCAGCTTTGGCTGCTCCGCAGTTACCTGCGCCGAGTGCCCATCCGTTGCACGCCGGCCACCGGGAACCCGGCGACAGCCAGCAAGGCCAGGCGTCCGATGCAGCAGCCGTGGTGCGTTCGCAGAGCCCCTACGATCCCAGCGACAACTACTGGCGAACCCCCATGCCGGCTTCGGGGCAGAACGCGCCGCCTGACCAGAATCCATGGGCGCAGTACGAATCGCCCGCGGCAACGAATCCGTGGAGCCAGAACGGCGTGCGCTCCCCGAATCCTGCCGTGTCGCGAGGACCGGTCAGCGCATGGCAAACCGGGCCTACGGGTATTGCCACACCGCCGAGTGCCCCTGCTGCCGTAAATTCCTGGGCCGCACCGCCCGGCCTGCCGTCTCCGGTGCAACAGGCGCAGTGGACTCAGCCGCCCGCGACTCCCCCACCGGGCGCCAGTTCGCAGGCTCCGTGGGGACAGCCCACGCAATTTCCCTCAGGACAAGCTCCGCCGGGTTGGGGACAGCCGCCGGCGACCAATCCGGCCGTGGGATTCCCTGGCCCGCCCGGCATGCCTCCGCCGCCCTCCGCTTTGAACACGCCACCGATACTGCCTCCTGGTGGCATGGGCGTTCCCACTCCCCTGACGGACATTATCGTCAACGTGCAGGAGGCGCAAACGGGCAAGCTGAGCTTCGGGGCCGCGGTGAACTCCGATGCGGGACTGACGGGCCAGATTATCTTGGAGGAGAAAAACTTCGATTGGCGGCGCGTTCCCACCAGCTGGGACGACTGGGTGAATGGCACCGCATTTCGAGGCGACGGTCAGGGGCTGCGGATCGAGGCGCTGCCGGGAAGTCGAGTACAGCGCTACTCCGTTCAGTTTACCGAACCCTACTTTCTGGACACCTATTGGTCGTTTAACGCCAGTGGGTTCTTGTTCGATCGAGGCTACTTTGACTGGAATGAACAGCGTTTGGGCGGGAGACTTGGGTTTGGTTACCGCGTCACGCCAGATCTTTCGGTACAAGCCGGGATGCGGCTGGAAAAGGTGACCATTTCGGACGTCCGACTTCCCGGAGCGTCGCCGGAATTGGACGCTGTCGTCGGCAGTCACGATTTGTTTTCGGGGCGCTTCAGTTTGATCCAGGATACGCGTGACATCCCGTTCGCTCCGACGCAAGGTTACTACTTCGAGGCGGGCTTTGAACAGGTATTTGGTTCGTTTGACTACCCTCGCGGTACGGTCGACTTCCGCCGCTATTTCCTGGTCACGGAGCGCCCCGACGGGTCAGGGCGCCATGTTCTGGGGTTCAGCAGCAAGGTTTACTTAAGCGGTACTCAGACCCCCGTATTTGAGAACTTCTTCGCGGGCGGCTATTCCACGTTGCGAGGTTTCGAGTTTCGCGGGGCTTCACCGCTGCAGAACGGAGTTGTCGTGGGTGGCCGGTTGATGACGTTGAGTTCGGTCGAGTACCGCTTCCCCATCACGGCTGATGATAGTTTGCAAGGTGTACTGTTCTGCGACTACGGGACGGTGGAAGAGAATTTGCATATCGACTGGAACGACTATCGCGTCGCGCTGGGAGGTGGTTTGCGAGTTGCCGTTCCGGCCCTGTCCGCGGCCCCGATCGCATTGGACTTTTCCGTGCCCGTCGCTCGGGAGGAAACAGACACGCCTCAAGTCTTTGCATTCTGGGTGGGCGTAAGCCGATGATCCGCGAGTCGAGCAGGAAATACGTCCATGTGGCCGAATGCCGCACCCGAATGCGAGGACCATGTAACAGGGGCAACCGAGGAAACGGAACTCTGTTCGCTCTGTCTCGTTCCAGGCCCCCCGACCGCGCGTCGTGCTTATCCGTACAGGGCTGCGCATTCTTGGTAGCATTTCGTTGAAGCCCGTGATTGAGCCGGTTGGCAAGTTCACTCGCTTGCGCGTCTTGAAGTTGCACACTTTCGTTGCACTTGGCCGAAACCCGTGATTTAGCCCGCTGGCAGACCCACTCGCTGGCGCGTCGAGCTTGTATTTTCACGCTGTTTTCGCCTTTGCGCAACTTCAAGACTTGCGCGTCGTGCTTGTATTGTCTCGGCCCTCCCGGCCTGATTCGCGACATAAAGGGTCTTTAATCCTCCATGACTTCGTTCTCGCGGCTCTTCGCCATCTCGTTGACTTTGCCCTCGTAGGACTTGGTAAGTTCCTGAACGTCGTCCTTGATCTGGTCGCGGTCGTCTTCGGTGAGCTGTTTGTCCTTTTCCGCCTGATCGGCCGCTTTGTTGGCATCACGGCGGATGTTGCGGATCGAGATCCGCGCTTCTTCGGCCAGGTCCTTGATGCGCGACACCATTTTTCGACGCACCTCAGTCGACAACGGCGGAATGTTGATGCGGATCACGCGACCGTCATTTTGGGGATTGAATCCCAGGTCGCTGCCGATGATGGCCTTTTCAATATCCTTGATAGTCCCAGGATCGTAGGGGCGCACGACGATTTGCGTCGGCTCGGGTGCCCCCACGGATGCCAATTGTTTGATGGGTGTTTGCGAACCGTAAACATCGACGCGCAGCGAATCGACCAGCCCTGGATTAGCGCGGCCGGTGCGGATACCGGCCAGGCTGCTTTTCAGGACCGAGATGGCCTTCTCCATACGCTCTTCCGCGTCCAGTAAGATTTCATCCGCCGTCATCAGGGTTCCTCCTCATGGCACTGGGTGATGTCGCTTGCCCTCCACGCAAGCGGCTTGTTGATTTAACGGCCGATTTGACTGTCATCCTGTGGCGTCGTGTAGCGAGCCGAAGGATCTTCCATCGACGATGCCGTTGTAGTTTATAAAGTGTTTAGATGCCGTAGCAGCGTTTGTTGGCAGATCCTTCGGTCGTGTTGCTCCTTCAGGATGACATGTTGCCTCGAACCGACTCGATCGACAGGCCGCAAGGAGCAGGTGTTACCGCCAGAGCGGTTTTGCTTCGCTTGCGCTCTCACGATGGCGACTGGTCACCAGAGTACCGATGGGCTCACCGCAGATCGCTCTGCGGATGTTGCCTTCTTTCTTATAGTTAAATACGAGCAGTGGCACATTGTGCTCCATGCATTGAGCAATGGCCGTATGGTCCATCACGCGCAGGTTCTGTTCCAGCACCTGATTGTAGTCCAGTTCCCGATACAGCACGGCGTGGGGGTTTTTTTCAGGATCTTCGCTGTAAATTCCATCCACGCGCGTGGCTTTGAACACGATATTGGCCTCAAGTTCGAGTGCCCGTTGCGCGGCCGCGGTGTCGGTCGTCACGAACGGGCTGCCGGTTCCGGCGGCATTGATCACCACGCGACCTTTTTCCAGATGGCGTTGGGCGCGACGCCGAATATAGGGCTCGGCCACGCCATCCATTTTAATGGCCGTCATTAGCCGCGTGACGGCTCCCAAGGACTCCAGCGCATCTTGCAGGGCGAGCCCATTGATCACGGTGGCCAGCATCCCCATGTAGTGCGCGGTGGCCTCGTGAATACTGCCACTCGTCCCCTTGAATTGGCCGCCACGGAGGATATTTCCACCTCCGATCACGATGGCAATCTGGCATCCCAATTGAAGACCATCGTAGATTTGTCGGGAAATGTCCACCACTTCGTCCATGGAAATACCCCGCTCCCCGGTTTTGGCAAAACTTTCGCCCGATAACTTCAAGACGATGCGGCGATATTTGGGTTTGTCAAAGCTCATGGGACGGGCAATTCCTGGGCTACGGGAGGGGCGGGGGCCATCTCGCGTCGTGCGTTTCGCGGATGGTGAAGCGGCAATTGTAAACGGTGCCGGCGGACGTGTCTGTGTACCGAGCGCTCGGCATGGCGGTGGCGCGAAATCAACTTCCACAGCTTAGTCGGCGGCGGGCAGATCTGCTACCACCACACGGCGGCTATGTGGGTTCGCGCGGCGGTGCGCGGGGAGCCTCCGGCAGGGGACGAGGCACGGAAATGTTGTTACCCCAATTCCCAGTGCACAAATTGCTTGATCTCGATCCCGTTTTGTTTGGCAA
Source organism: uncultured Planctomycetales bacterium (assembly GCA_963695565.1). GTDB lineage: Bacteria > Planctomycetota > Planctomycetia > Pirellulales > Pirellulaceae > CAVOGW01. The sequence continues at coordinate 434,660 of CAVOGW010000010.1, read as the reverse complement.
ATTCGCCGACCGAGATCTTAGGTTCTTTCACAAACGGTTGCTCCAACAACACGGACTCAGCGAAGAACCCACGCAAGCGGCCTTCCACCATTTTGTCGACGATGTTTTCCGGTTTTCCTTCCTGCAAGGCCTGCTCGCGGAGGATTTTTCGCTCTTTATCGACGACGTCTGCCGGCAGCTGTTGCGACGTGAGCGCTTGTGGTCGCATAGCCGTAATGTGCATGCACACATCTTTCAGCTTGTCGGCGTCACCGCTGGCTTCGATCAAGGCCCCGGCCACGGTCGTTCCGTTATGGCTATAGCCGCCGGTGGAACCGTCGATGCGGACGATTCGTCCGACCTTGAAGACTTCACGGATACGGTTGAACATGTCATCCAGTTGCTGCTGTAAGGTCATCCCGGGTTTGCTCAGCGACGGCTGAGCCAGCAGATCCTCGGCCGTTTTGGCTCCCGGCCCGGTCGCCAGTTGTTTCGCCAGGTCATCGGCGAATTGGACGAATTCTTCGTTCTTGGTAACTGGGGCGCTTTCACACTTGAGTTCGACCATTGCGCCCACGGTGGGTGACGCATACACGCCGACTCGGCCGAAGGCGGTCTCGCGACCAGCGCGATCGGCGGCCACTTTGGCCCCTTTCTTGCGCAACCACTCGACAGCGGCCTCGGCGTCGCCCGCGACCTCCTGTAGAGCTTTTTTGCAGTCCATCATGGGCAATCCGGTTCGCTCGCGAAGAGCCTTAACTGCTGCTGGCGAAATGGCGGACATTGCGTGATTCTCCTCTCCTACGATTATGTTCGGAATTCAATTTCTGTTCTGTGTCGATATTTCTGTATGGATCAAGCTTTCGGCATGGATCGCGATCCAACCCTGAGTCTCGCGATAGGAAAAAAGTCTCGCTCCATTGCGATGATGTTGTAACGCGTCGCGCGGCGGTGGCGGTCTCACGTGGTCGGCAACAGCACGCGCCCGAGTGGACGCGATCCCGCCGACACAGACGGCGTGTCAGTTGGGCAGGTTAGCTCGTGGGCTGGCTGGTCGTCGTCAGGACTCCGGTTCTGCTTATTCGTCCGTGTGTACTGCGGCGCTCTCGTCCGCACCGCCCGTCACGCCGGCGGCCTCGGGCACTTTGGCTTCACCTTGATCGGCGCCTTGATCGTCCCCTTCGTCGTCGCCGGCCGAGGCAAAGCTGGCTTCATTCGCGCGTGCATTTGCCGCGGCGACGGTCGCTCCCTCCAAGACGGCATCTGCTAACTCAGAGAGAATCAGGTCGATGGAGCGAATACCATCGTCGTTGCCGGGGATGGGCAAATCGACGGAGTCGGGATCGCAGTCCGTATCGATCAGGGCGACGGTTGGCACACCCAGTTTCTGCGATTCCTTCACCGCGTTCTTTTCTTTATTGGGGTCGATCAGCACGATGCAATTGGGAATGCGGTGCATGGTTCGCATCCCATTCAGGTTGCGAAACATTTTTTCGTATTCACGATTGAGGGCTGACTGCATTTTTTTGGAGTACGCGGACAGTTCACCGCTTTCCCGCAGGGACTCAAGTTCTTCGAGGCGTCCCAGGCGACTGCGGATGGTACGGAAGTTCGTCAGCGTACCACCCAACCAGCGCTCGGCGATGAACGGCATACCACAACGGGCCGCCTCTCGCTCCGTGGCTTCGGCCGCCTGCCGCTTGGTGCCGACAAACAAGACCGTTCCGCCCGAAGCCGTAATGTCCTTGACGAGTTTCTTGCGCGCAGCAGACCTCGCACGGTTTCGCGCACGTCGATAATATGAATCAGGTTTTGTCGCCCATAGATATAGGGACGCATTTTGGGGTTCCACCGACTGGCGCGGTGTCCAAAATGCACCCCTGCCTCGATGAGTCGCTGAACGAGATTCGCTGACATCAAACTGCTCCTTAAATTCAATGGTGGTACGCAAATATCGCAAACCGGCCGCACCAGGAATGCTGGCCGCCGATCACAGGCCGCTCCACTTGAAACGCTCGAAGTGAAAGCCCGTTACGCCGAAGTTTGCGTCGAAGACCGAGACGGAGGCATGCTTGCGCCTAACCGCCTACTGTTAAACGATTTAAGCCCAGTAGTGTAAACCCTGGGGGCGGAGGCGTCAATCCGGGCGGCTCAAGCACGATGCGGCATTCTTCGGTGGAGTGGGCGTTCGCCCGACACGCACGCCGCCAGGAATCGCCTTGCGAGAGGTGGCCTACGGCCGAGGTTAACGGCGATTTCTTCTGGCATGCAGTCTTACGACGGGCTTGCAGTCTTACGGCGGGGAGCTGTGGGTAAAGACAGGGGAGCTATGCCCCAGGCCCTGGCCCAAATCGCCCCAAGCCCGGTGGGGCGTTTTGCCCCAACTTAGGCCCACGTTGACCCAGCGGCTGTTTCGTGGGGTGGCTGCCCACGCGGCAGGTCTACCACCGACAAAATTTTTTCCTGGCGAAAAACGCGGCAAATTCCGCGAATTCCACCGCTGCTCGACCAGCCACGCGGGACGCGGCGCCGTTTTGGCCCACGGCTTGCTTTGAGTCCCTCTCCAGCACGCGAGTCGACACCTCGCCAGCCGCCTGACGCGACGAACAGTCGCATGCAGTTTTCCATCGAGTGGCCAGGTGTTGTTTCGCGCGAAACGAGCGGCGTGCTCGTCGACGGCGCATGCAACCAAAATCGAGTGCGTGTGCGAGACCCGACGTTTAGTGCCCGCACCTGACAATATATTTCCTAGCTTGGTGTTGCTGTTGCTCACCGCCCCTACCGGTGAGCAACGAGGAGTGGTTTGACGATGATCTGGGAACCGAAGCGACGAGCGAACATCTTCGTGGTTGACTCCTGCTCGCGTGATTACAGCTCGTTGCTGTCGGCATCTCGGCGTGACCTGGTGAAGATTACCTTCTTTGCCACTGGTCGCGACGCATTGCGGGCGGATTGTACCGATTCGCCCGCAATGTGGATCGTCAACATGCACCTTTCGGACATGGAGGGAGTTGACCTGCAGGGCTTGTTGCGCTCGCACGGTTGCTCGGCTTCCATCGCCTTGGTGGGTGACGAATACAACGTAGAAGATGAGTTGGTGGCTCGTTGTAGCGGAGCGGATATGTACTTCGCCAAGCCACTGGATACCGACCTGGTGCTGAGGGCGAATTAACCGAGAAGCCTCCTCAGGTGCGTTGTGGATGCCGGGCGTCGATCCGCGGATGCGTGATCCCCGATCCACAGTTAACAGTCATGGATAGGATGCTCAGCGTTCTTGGGGAAGAACGCGGGCAACGTCACGTCGGGTTCGTAAAGCCAGGCGTGTAATTAGAGGATGCGGCCTCCTTGGGGAAGGGGTGCTGCATCGTGCAGCTTGCTGAGGCAAGCAAAGTCTAACAAGGGGTAAGCAAATGAAGACAACCTTTTCCTATCTGATGCTGTTGGTCGCGCTGACGGCGACGAACGTCTGGAGCCAAACTGCGAGTGCCGGCGAGCTTTTCCGGGGCATTCCCAAAGCCCAGGGAGGTAATGAGATCCTGAATTCTCCCTCCGAATTCGCTCCCTTCTTCATCGACATCTCCGATACTTTTGCACGAGACGGTAACCTCGTGGACACCGTGGCGGATGGCTGGCGAGTTGGTTTTGTTTCACCTCAGGAAATTGACCCCGCCACGGGCGTGCGTGTCGCCGACGGTCCATTGCAAGGTTTCTTGGCCGATCAACACGGCCGTTGGATGGCCACGGACGACTCGTACGTGTCCACCAGCCTGGGCGGAGGTTCTGTCCAACGAGTTTCCGATGACGGACCAGCCGTCGCATGTCTGCCGTGGCGTGTCTGGTCGGGTTTGGGTGACAGCTACTACCTGGAAATGTCGGCCATCGTGGCTAGAGGTGAATCCGTGTCGCTCGGCTACGTGGGAGACCCGGCATTCGGTTTCGCTTCGGGGCTCGATAGTCGCCTGGGACAACTGGTCCTGAATGTCTCGCGCGGTACCGGGGCAAATGCCAATCGCGTCACAACGAGCGTGGCTTGGGACATGAATGGACAGCGGGCAGATTTCACGACAGGTACGTTCGATTCCAATGAGGGCGAAGAGATCACTTTAGGCCTGGGTTGGGAGGACATGAAGACTACCGGCATCGACCTGTTCGATGCGTGGCTGATCGCTGGAGGAGAGGCACGAGAAGTCCTGGGCGGGTCGATGAACGCCGCGATCGACGTATTCGGAGTGGGATTCCAACTGTCGGGTACAGGGTCGCGCATTACCGGATTCCTGACCGCCGTGCCCGAGCCCACGAGTGGAGCCATCATGATGCTGGGCTTGCTGATGGCTGGTCGCCTGCGAAGCCGGCTCGGCTAAGACGCCAGATTGGCGTAGACATCGAAGAAACAACCTGACACGAATCAAGAACAGACCATTTACGATTCAATGAGTACATCGTGCTGGTTACTAATAACTAACCATGAGGGAGGGCGTGTGAATGAAATAGACCGGGCGTGAGAACGCCAAACGTGTTTCGCAGTCCAGCTACCTCGTGCCGTGTTCAATGCTTACCCGCGCGGCAAGAGTTCCCCTTCTTCCCCAACGCTGACGCGAAACGAAGTGAATTGTTTGACTCAGATTTTGCGAGGCATTGGTGCCAGTGAAATAGACCAGCGTCGTACGACGCGACCCAATTTGAAGCTGAATGAAGACTGCCGTCCGGCGTGATCTCTGCTTACCCTCACGCCGGCAGCTTCCCTAACATTCTTCAGCATTTGCTCACACAGGCCGTCTTCCCCAGACGGCCTCTTTTCGTTGCTCAATGGCGTGAACTCCCTTGTCATCCTGAACGCAGCGCACTCATCCTGTTATCCTGAACGCAGCGCAGCGGAGTGAAGGATCTGCCATCGAGTCTGGACGTCCATGATCGACGGCTTCGCCGTACCCGGGCCGTTACGAATTCACGTTGGACGGTCCGTCCGCGTCGCGGGAAGTTCCTTTGGTCGCTGGCCGTGCTGCGCACGTCCTCAGCTCCCTCAGGATGATCTATTCGAGCGCCGCTCGGCTAACGCTCCCTCAGATGGCATACCGCGTCACCCTGTTAAGGATAATATTGGCTGGGTGGCAGCCTCATGGCCTGGCGCTCTTGCCGTGCTTGATCGCGTCTTCGCCGAGCCACTTCATCCTCGCCGTCCCTGAGAACCAGCTCGTTGTAATCGCTCTCGGCACGAGCGAAATCGCCGATTTGCATGTAGGCGTTTCCGCGGTTCAAGTAGGCTGGCTTATATTCCGGATTCAGTCGCAGGCAGGCCGAGTAGTTGCGGATCGCGGTGTTGTAATCGCCTTCGCGAGCATAGATGATTCCGATCCAGAACTGCGCTCGCCCGTCATAAGCACCCACGCGCGAATCCTCGAAGTCCTGTCGCGCGGCTCGCAAGTCACCCAGATAGTAGCGAGCAATGCCGCGCCGTAGTCGCAATTCGGGCCCCAGGTCGCTGGCCAGCCCGATTTCGAGCGCCTGGTCCCAGGACTCGATCGCGTCGCCCAGATCACCGAGTGTCCGCTGGGCAATGCCCCGTTGATAGAACGCACTGGCCGCATCCGGTTCGAATTGGATCGCTCGGTCGCAATTGACAATTGCGTCTCGATAGTAGGACTCGCCTTGATCTCCCTTCAACTGGGCGGCGAGCCCGATTTGCGTGGCGGCGGTAAACACCCAGAATCTGATCGGGGCGGAATGCATCGGGGCCCGCGTCCTCGAAATCCTCCTTGGCCTTGTCCCCCTCCATGGCCAGGTAGCGATCAAAAGAATTGATGGCCACCTGGAAGTCGCGAACCACTTGATCCATGTCGGCGTCATACCTGCGACGTTCATCCTGCGCACGCGAAAGGTAGACGATTCCGCGTCGAGCAGCATAGTCGGAGGATTCCGGGTCCAGCGTGTAGGCTTGATCGGCGTCTTCAGCCGCCTTGTCCAAGTCCTGTTTCAGCAAGTAGGCTCTGGCCCGTTCCATATGGGCCTCGGCATTGCTTTTTTCGGCTTCGATCACGCGATCCAGCGAGTTGATCGCCTGTTCGACGTTGGCTCCGGCGTTAAAGTCCAAACCCGAGGAGGCGAGACGAACCTGGGCTTTGCTACGCTTCAACAGGTACTCGGCATTGATCGGATTTAGCTGGACCGCTGTTTCGTACGCGGATGCCGCGTCCTGGTATTGTGGGGGATTCAACTCCATCAACACATCGCCCTTGGCGATACTCGCCTGCTCAACCACGCCCGGAAAGCTCCCTCCGTACCGTATCGCCTGATCGAACGAGGCAATTGCCATCTGGTACTCCTTTAACTCCGCCAGGCATTTGCCTTTGAGGAAGTGGACCGGTCCGAGGTTGGGGTTCAGGGTTAGAATCTGGTTTGCCGCCGCGATCGCCTCACCACACTTTCCGTTATCCGCCAGATCGCGGATCTTCTGCAGTTCAATCTCCAATTGCTCCATGGGACTCGGCTGGACTTCCCCTTCCGTCGTTGGTTCGGTGGGGCTGCCCAAATCACCAAAATTTCCCAGGTCCAGCGGATCGCCAGGCGGTTGGGGCGTCGCGTCCTTCTGGCCGCTGTCGCCGAACATGTCCATATCGTCCAAATCCTGCGCCCAGCTTGCGCTGCGCACTGAGGGCAGAGACAAGGACAGCAGCAGGGTGAGCACGGCCAAAGAGAATTTGCGCGACATGGGAAACTCGACGGCTTTTGGAAGGGGAAATGGAAGGGGGGGGTCAGGGATAATCCGAGCCAAACGGCGCATCATCGGCAATCACGATGAGCCGTGCGTCCTATGTCCTTAGCGACGTTTGCGGCCAGAAACTTTGGAACCGAATCCGCCGCCCGTGCATCGCGAACAACGCGGGCGAACCGCAGGACAACGCTCGGCGCTACAACGCCTACGATTGCGTCCGCAGACATATTGTTTACATGCGTTACCACTGTCGTCAAAGCAATGCGGACCTGCCGATAAGCCGGCAGTGCGGCTATCCAGGCACCCGATTCGTGAAGAAACCCGCCCACAATGGACTTTGACCGAGCGGGCGACTTGTTGGAGGAGCCGAAATCGGCCTTCAAGACACTTTTGGCCAAGGCAACGCCCTCCCTTCGACTCCCTCCCCCCGACAATGGTGATTCGGTTGCGAACAAGAACTGAGTGCTGACATATTGCGTAACGAGGTATGTACACACTCAAGAAGTACTACCCCCGAATTCCAGCCGGGGGGATATGTTACTTTCAGCCTGACGGCGGTGCGCACTCGCACACCAATGCCCCCGGATTCTATCCGGGGGATCATTACCCTAGGCCTTGCCTACTGACCTGCACGCCGCTGCCAGGCAAGGCCGAAGGTGAGCCAACCCCGGAAGAATTCCGGGGGCCTTTCTTGCTCCTACGCTATCCGGTTAGAAACCGGTAGCATTGAAGATGTGTGGTGCGACGAGCCCTTGCCCCTCCCCACGCGGGGGAGAGAGGCCAACTCGGGGACTAGGATTTGAACCTAGACTAACGGAACCAAAATCCGTGGTGCTGCCATTACACTATCCCCGAAGCTGAATCAGCCATTGCGATTTCGAATGAGTTTACGCATTTTCCGCTCGGTTCACAACCGCGAACGAAAGTTGTTCCAGTTCGATCGCCAGGTCGACGGAAGACTTGCTGACATGCGGAGGAACGTGGATTGAGACGGGGGCAAAATTAAGAATTCCACCGACGCCAGCGTTGACCAGCCTGGTGGCGACCTCTTGAGCCGCTTCAGCCGGCACCGCGATGATGCCTAACCGGATGTTTTCAGCCGCCACAACTTCAGAAAGGCGATCGATTCCGAAAACGGGAATGCTTCCCAGAGTCCGGTCGACCTTCTCTTTGGCGACATCAAACGCCGCCACAATGCGGAAGCCTTGCTGTGCGAACCCGCGATGCCGCAAAAGTGCCAATCCCAGATTTCCCACCCCCACCAGGGCCACCGCCCAATCCCGGTCCGTCCCCATGATGGCGCGGATGGCAGTCATCAACTCGTCACAGCGATATCCGATCCCCGGATAACCAAACTGACCGAAGTAAGCCAGGTCCTTTCGAACCTGGGCATCCGAGATCCCCAGACGGGTACCCAAGTGCGTGGAACTAATCGTCTCGTTCCCATCTCGCTTCAAGTGCTGGAGTTCGCGCAGGTACAAACTCAACCGGCTCACCACGGCTTTGGGAACCGAACCCTCGGCAGGGAGTTCGCCTTTTTCACGATCACGAGGATTAGACATGATTTCTGTTGGGCTCGTGTCTGCAGTCTCTGCAACTCAATGCCGGTCCCGTCCCTTTGGTTGCCTGTGGTTGATGCGTTCGTCGATCCCTGTTGATCCACACGCGCAGGACGACTTCGGCCTGGCACGTCTGGTTGCCGCGCTCGCCCGTAACCATATGTCGTGGCTCCATGCCTGGGTACCGATTATTCGGAACAAACCGCGCTGGCGATGGCCAATGCAGGACCCGCGAACCACTCGCGCCTTGCCGTCTCGACTTTACCGAACGGCCGGGAGGCTGCCAACGATACGCTCTGTGACGCGCCACATCCGGACGGTCCGGTTCAACCGCTATTATTTTACTCAGTCTCACAAGTTAACCCATAATATTCATTTTCTTCATTTCAGATATTTTTCCCATCGTGACGATGATGGCACCATTGAGGACCGTCTGTGTGGCACGAAGCGAAGATTTTCCGTTCCTGCTTGATATGCCGACGCGATGGTTTTGCTCGTGACAACTCGGCCTAGCACGTCGAATTACTAGTTATGCAAATGGCGAAGTCGATGCAAGTCGTCACGCCCAACGAGACCCAGCCAAAACGCTTGAGGAGATAAAACATGAGGATTCGCATGGCGTTGCCGTTAATCATGGTGTTGGGGGCCATGATGTCGGCCGACACCGCCTCAGGATGCTACTGTGGAGCCGCCAGCTTCCGATTATTCGGATGCTGCCAGCCCGCTGCGATGAGCTGTTGTGCACAGCAATGTTACACAGTGATGCGAACGCAGCAATCGGTAGTGTATGAGCAACAACAGGAGACGTGTTATCGCACGGTCTGCCGCACGGTCATGGAGCCGCGCACGGTCACACGGACTCGGTACGTCCGGGAGACGCATTGCCGCGAAGTGCCCTATACGGTTTGCCGCCCGGTAACGGAGACTTGTACGCGTACGGTCAACTACACGGTTTGCCGCACCCATTGGGAGACGCGCACCAAGGAGATTCCCTACACGGTGATCCACACCAACTGGGAGACGCGGACCAAACAGATCCCGTATACGGTGTGTCGCACTCACTGGGAAACTCGCACCAAGCAGATTCCGTACACGGTGTGCCGGACGGTGTGGGAAAACAAGACCCGCGAAATTCCCTACACGGTGTATCGCACCAATTGGGAAACTCGCACGAAGGAGATTCCCTACACGGTTTGCCGAACGGTCTGGGAGACCAAGACCCGCGATATTCCTTACACCGTGTATCGCACGAACTGGGAGACGCGCGTTCGCGAGATCCCCTACACAGTTTGTCGCACAGTGTGGGAAGACCGCGTGCGTCAAATCCCCTATACCGTGTATCGCATGGTGCCGGAACAGCGCGAACGCACCGTGAGCTATACGGTTCGTCGTCCGGTGACTTACATGCGGACGGTCACGGTTTCGTCAGGCCATTGGGAATCAGTGTCAGAGCAGCGGCCGGGGCGTGTCTACACGCGGATCGTGATGACTCCCGGAACCTGGACTTGGGATCCTTGCACCTGCTGTTGCTGCTACACACCTGGCTGCTGCCAGAAAGTGTGTTGCCAGGGCCCGCCCGTGTGTTGCACACGTCGCGTGTGGGTTCCCGAATGCTGCCAGAAGCAGATTCCTTGTGTTCGATTTGAATGCGATACGGTCTGCAAGACGGTGCCCTACACCGTTTGCCGATGCGTTCCGGAACAGTGCGTACGAACCTGCACGTACAAGGTTTGTCGCATTTGCCCCGAGCAGCGTGTTCGTCAGGTTTGCTATAAGGTCTGTCACCGCGTACCCGAAACGTGTGTGCGCACGGTATGTTACCGGGTGTGCCGCGTGGTGCCTGAGACTTGCGTCCGCACGGTTTGCTACAAGGTCTGCCATCGCGTGCCTGAAACGTGTGTCCGCACGGTATGTTACCGCGTGTGCCGCGTGGTGCCGGAAACTTGCGTTCGTACGGTCTGCTACCGGGTTTGCCACCAGGTTCCCGAACAGCGCGTGCAAACGGTTTGCTATCGCGTTTGCCATCGGGTGCCCGAGACGCGCGTGCGACATGTCTGCTACCGCGTCTGCCACACGGTGCCGGAGACCTGCACGCGAGAAGTGCCCTACACGGTGTGCCGCATGGTCACTGAGCAGTGCGTGCGGACGGTCCCCTATACGGTGTGCAAGCCGGTGTGCGAGCAATGCACGATCCAAGTGCCGCGGATCGTCACATGTCAGGTGCCCTACACGGTGACGCGCTGCGTCCCGCGGGTGATCTGCACCCAAGTGCCCGTCCAGGTTTGCGTTCCCGTGCCCGTGTGCTGCGATCCTTGTGAGGGGTGCGGCGGATGTGGCGGCGGCCTGTTCCGGGGCGGCTTGTTCCGCGGATGCGGGTGTGGTGGCGGAAGTTGTGGCGGCGGCGCTTGCTGCCCCAGCGACTGCGGCTGCTAAGGAACTGTTGTACGACGGCGTCGTCAACCTGAAATCGTCATCCCCACGGCTTGCCTTTGAAAGGCAAGCCGTGTTTTTTTCTAGGCTCCCCGCCGGCTGAATTGACGACGGGCTCCCAGGCTGTTAGGATATTGGGCTGTTTTGCTCGCGTTTCGCCCGCTTTGCGGCAATCCGCCGCGGCCATACCAGCGTCGGCGAAACGGTATTTCGGGTGAAAGGGACGCACGATTTGTGAATACTAGTCGGCTCGCTGCCAAAGTCAGGCGCGCAGCCGAACCAATGGAGTTGGGATTCGACGCGGCGACAGCGGGAGGTTGCCTGTTCCATTTACAAACACCCTCGTTTGCGTCTCACCCCAGCCCATTTGGCTGCTTGCATCTCAGTTTTCCCGGCACCCGACCGGTGGAAACCGCAACACACCCCACTAAGCTCGCTGGGGGGCATCCGAACAGGAACGCGCCGCTTCGGTCGTACCTGCTGGAAACGCTCCCGTTACCCGTAAATTGAAAATCTGAAATTACTGACACGATGCTTCGCATCGCAACCGCTTGATCTCCGCATCACCGCATCCAGGAATAAGACAGTCCTATGACCACTACAAAAATCAAAGGCAAGAAGACCGGCAAACCCGCGACCAAGACGACCAGTGAGCGGAGCAGTTCCGCCAATGGCAAGCAGCGGATGATCTACTACTTTGGCAAAACACGCACCGACGGCAACGGCCGGCAGCGGGAATTACTGGGAGGCAAGGGAGCCAATCTGGCGGAAATGACGGGTATCGGATTGCCCGTGCCACCGGGATTTACGATTACCACGGAAGTTTGTGCCACCTACTATCGAAACGCCCAAAAGCTGCCCGCGACCTTGATGAAGGAGGTGCATGCCAACATCGCGCTACTGGAAAAGGAATTGGGAAAGAAATTCGGGGATCGCGACAATCCACTCTTGGTTTCGGTACGTTCCGGGGCGGCAGCCTCCATGCCCGGCATGATGAATACGATTCTGAACCTGGGGCTCAACGACGTCTCGGTTCAGGGTTTGGCCAGTGCGACCGGTAACGAGCGATTTGCATTCGACGCCTATCGCCGCTTGATCAACATGTATGGCGACGTCGTGCTGGGCATTGACCACGATCACTTTGAAGAGGCGTTTTCGTCGATCAAGAAGAAATACAAGGTGAGCGAAGACACTGACGTTCCAGCCGAGGGACTCCGCGAGCTGTGCGACGAGTATAAGAAGGTCTTCAAAAAATACGCCAAAATGCCCTTCCCGCAGGATCCTTTCCAGCAGTTGGAGATGGCGATCGAAGCCGTATTCAAAAGCTGGAATACGCCACGCGCCGTGCGTTACCGCGAAGTGGAGAATATTCGTGGATTGCTGGGCACGGCCGTCAACGTGCAATCCATGGTGTATGGCAACATGGGGAATGACTCGGGGACGGGAGTTGCCTTTACGCGAAATCCGTCGACCGGCAAGAATGAATTTTTTGGCGAGTACCTGGTCAACGCGCAGGGCGAGGACGTCGTGGCCGGAATTCGAACGCCGCAACCAGTATCGGAACTGAAGAAATGGAATTCGGTCGTCTACGCGCAGTTGATCAAGATCAAGAATCAGCTGGAAAAGCATTACCGCGACGTGCAGGATATCGAGTTCACGATCGAACGGGGCACGCTTTTCATGTTGCAGACTCGCACCGGCAAACGCACGGGAGCCGCGGCCGTGAATATCGCTTGCGACATGGTCAAAGAGAAACTGATTGACGAAAAGACGGCCCTGCAGCGGATCCCGGCCAACGATCTGACACAGTTGCTGCTGCCGAGTTTTTCACCCGCGGCCCGAGCCAAAGCGCAGATTCTGGCCAAGGGGCTGCCTGCCTCACCGGGAGCGGCGGTCGGCAAACTGGCCTTCACGGCAGCCGAAGCCGTGCAGCGCACGAAGGATGGCGAGCGCGTCTTGCTGGTGCGCAAGGAAACGAGCCCGGAGGATATTGATGGCATGCACAGCGCCGCCGGTATTCTGACCAGCACCGGAGGCATGACCAGTCACGCCGCCGTGGTGGCCCGAGGCTGGGGGCGGTGTTGCGTGGCGGGTGCCGGTGCCATTCAAATCGACGAGAAAAATCGCAAGATCGTCGTGCAAGGCAAGACGTTTACGCATAAAGACGAGTTATCGATTGACGGCTCCACCGGTGAAGTCATGGCGGGATCCGTAGCCACGGTCGAACCCAAATTGTCGGGCAACTTCGACATGGTCATGCGTTGGTCAGACAAGTATCGCAAGATGGGCATCCGAACGAACGCCGACACGCCCGAAGATGCGAAACGGGCGCGGGAATTTGGCGCTCAAGGCATCGGCTTGTGTCGCACGGAACATATGTTCTTCGAGGATACGCGGATCAACGCCATGCGGGAGATGATCATCGCGGATACCGAAGCCGATCGACGCAAAGCGCTGAAAAAACTCCTGCCGTTTCAGCGTCGCGACTTCGAGGGCATTTTCAAGGCCATGGCCGGGTTTCCCGTGACCATCCGCTTGCTGGATCCGCCGCTGCACGAGTTCCTGCCTCATGACGCCAAGAGCCAGGCGGCGATCGCCAAAGTCTTGAGCGTCTCCGCAGCCACGATCGGTACGCGCGTGGACCAGTTGGAGGAAGCCAACCCCATGCTGGGACACCGCGGCTGTCGGCTCAGCGTTACCTACCCCGAGATCCTGGAAATGCAGGTCACGGCCATTGTCGAGGCCACCATTAACTGCAAGCGCAAGAATATCGACGCGCATCCGGAAATCATGATCCCACTCGTGGGGAGCGCCACGGAACTCAGCTTCTTACGCGACATCGCCGAGCAGACAATCCAGCGCGTCAAGAAAGACAAGGGCTACGCTGCCGCGCTTACAATCCCGATCGGTACCATGATCGAAATTCCTCGCGCGGCTCTGACCGCCGACGAGATCGCTCAGCATGCGGACTTCTTCAGCTTCGGCACGAACGATCTCACGCAGCTCACCTATGGCTTCAGCCGTGACGATGTGAACACGTTCTTGCCCGACTACCTGCAGAAGGAACTGTTGCTCAACGATCCGTTCCAGTCTTTAGACCGTACCGGCGTGGGACAGCTGGTGGCCATGGGCGTTGAGAAAGGCAAGTCGGTGGTCAAATCGCTGAAGTGCGGGATCTGCGGCGAACATGGGGGGGACCCCGCTTCGATCGCGTTTTGCAATTCAGTCGGATTGGACTACGTCAGCTGCTCGCCGTTTCGCGTGCCCATCGCCCGATTGGCGGCGGCACAAGCCGCATTACGCAGCTGACCCGGTCACGCAGCTGACCCGGTCACGCCCGGAGTGCGTTCCCAGTTAGAGGCTGGGAACACGCATGGTGACAAGGCTCGCCACAAGGGACTCATGTCATCCTGAACGGAGCGGAGCGGAGTGAAGGATCTGCTAGTCAACCTGACTCTGCCGGAAGGGGCGCGTCCGGGATTTCCTGCGTCGACCCTCGCGCGTGGCACAACGTCTCTGGAAGATCCTTCGGTCGCTGACCGTGCTGTGCACGTTGTCAGCTCGCTCAGGATGACACCTGGCCGTGATTTGTGTGGTACGATGAGGGCTGAGCCTGGGAACGAGAGGGGCGGTCCACGACCTGTTAACTTGCACGAGCAATGATCATGACGAATCTCATGGAACTGTATCAATTATCCGAGCAACAAAAGTCCGAAGGCAAGCTGGACGAAGCCATCGAGACGTTGCAGCAGATCCTGGCTGCCGACGAGTCGCATGTTCTGTCACATCTGTCGCTGGCCGTACTGTACGGTCGCGTACAACAGCATGAGAAAGCCGTGCAGCACGCCAAGCGCGCCTGTGAACTCGATCCAAGCGACGCGTTTAATTTCACGGCGCTCAGCGTGACTTATCAGCGAGCGTGGCAGGGCACCCAACAGCAGCAGTATATTCAGTTGGCCGAAGAAGCCATGGCGCAGGCTCATCTGCTACAAGGGCACGGCTGAGGGGAGCCACGGCGTGACCGCGGTGCTGGCCGCGCGTCACGCGATCATGCCGTGCTGAGCCCGTTGGCAGCGACCGGAGCACACGCTCGCGAATGCACCCTGCCACTGCCGTGGAAATCAGCGGGCTCGTCTTCTGGCAGCATGTGCCCATAACAGGCCACCCACTGAAATCATCAACCATGTGCCCGGTTCGGGAACAACCGGACCCGAGAAACCCGGGGCACCTGGCGTGATGTTCACCTGCACCGGCGCGGCACCCACTGCCGCGGCAGACCAACTGTGGACGTAACCCTGGTTCACGCCGTCCAGCCACGTTCCGGGCATGGCAAATCCAAATACAACGGGACCCAATGCAATCGTGGCACCCACTCCTTCGGTATCAATATCCCATTCAAAATTTCCTGGTCCCGAAAAGGCATTGAAGTCCCAGTCCTGCGAAGCCGGGACACCCGCCGAGCCCGGCGTCATGTCCAAAATGGCTCCCGCGACCAAATTGCTAGAGAACATAAACTGGCTACCCGGTGCCGGCGCAGTGATGCCCAGGGCGTTTCCCGTATCCTGAATGTTGATACCGGAAAGGTCATTGGTTCCGGGGCCCGGGGGAACCGGTGACGTGAAGCTGAAGGGAGGCAGCTGCGCGGGTGGCGGACCGTTTCCGTTAAAGTAGTTGATGTTCTTAATCTGATAGATGAATGCCTCCGCATTCATGACCGGCGCAATCGCGCCCAGCAGACCGTTTCGGTTGGCCGCGTTGAAGGGATTTGCGGGCAGACCGGTCACCATGGCGCCGTTGTACCACTGGGTCGTCTGGGGCTGATCAAGGTGCCATTCATCCAGATCGAAAAGTTGAATGGCGTTCGGTGTCGGCGGCGGTCCGCCGAGCGGCGTGACGAGTACGCCCAATTGGGCATCATCCCACCAGCTGAAATGATGCTGTCCGAGGATCGTCCCGTATGCACAATTGGCGATACCCCATGCCACGATTAGTGCAAGGGAAGTGATTCTGGCATTCATGATGTCGTCTCCTGTGTAATGGGTCGAAAAGCTCGATCGCACCAAGCCTCGTGAAGCTTGCGGCAATGACTCATACTCGGCTCAAGCTCTAACACCTCGCACAGCGCGGAGCCCTTCGAACGTGACAGGAGTTCCCCACGTCGACAGCGACAATTCGCAAGCCACAAGAGCGCCGACGGCAGAACTCCCTTTTTCTTTACTACGCTACCTATAGGCCTGAAGCACGGGCTCAGTGCGCGAGCCCGACCCAAAGCCCGTTGCCAAGATGAAGAATGCAGCAAACAGCGAGCCAACCCCGGCATGGCGAGAACGCATTCTTCGAAAAAGGGCGGCACTTCGAGATTACGACTCGATAGTCGTGGTTACGCTTGGTGATGATCGACGTTGATGGCGACAAGAGCGTCGGCGGCGGTTGTCCGTGCGAGCGACTTCCTGAGCCCATTCGCACACCGCACGTTGCGTCACTGCATCTGCTGACTCCCCATCACTTGTACCTGAGCAGCCAGTAGGTCGCTGGGATCACGAACAGCGTAAACAGCGTGGACGCCACCAGACCGAAGATCAAGGACCAGCCCAGGCCGGAAAAAATCGGGTCCAGCGTAATGGGGATCGCGGACAACATGGCCGCGCCGGCCGTCAACAGAATGGGCCGCAGTCGCACCACGCGGCTCTCGAGAATCGCATCAAACAGCGGCCGCCCGCTGCGCACCGCCAGCTCCATGAAGTCCACCAGGATGATCGAATCTCGCGTGACGATCCCCGACAACGCAATCATGCCAATCATGGCAGTGGCCGTGAAGTACACAGGGTTGGCGTAGCCACCCACCGGAGAACTGAACAGCACATTCAGCAGCCAGAAGCCTGGCATGACACCGAGTATCGTCAACGGAATCGCCAACATCACAATGGCGGGAATGGCGAAGGATCCCGTCTGCGCCACCAGGATGATGTAGATCATGATCAGCGCCGCCCCAAATGCCAGGCCCAAATCCCGGAATACGTCCAACGTGATCTTCAATTCCCCCTCACCCGCGAACGCGATACGGATTCCCTCTGGGATGGTCCAAGCGATGCCACTTCCATTGCGGAAGTAATTGCGCTGATGCAGCGGGCGCGGATTGGTCATGCTCACATCGGCCGACGCGTCTCCAGCCGGCCGTCGATCCGCGGCGATGTCCACCACACACTCGGCCGGTGGACGCCCCGCGCATTCCGCGATCACATATACGACCCGCTCCAGGTTCTTGTGGTAAATCGTCTGGTCTCGACGGGCGATTTTCCACTGACCCAACTCAGCCAGCGGAACCAGCTGACCCTGTGTGCCACGCACGGCTAGTTGAGACAGGTCAAACTGGCTGGACCGCTGCGGACGCGGCAGCCGGATGGTCAGCCGCAACGGATTCCGTTCCGACTCCACACGCAGCGTCTGATCACGATCCCCCGACAGGGCAACGCGGACGGTCTGGGCGACCTGCGCCACGGAGACGCCCGACAGCGCGGCCTTCTCCTGATCGGTCACGTACACCAGCTTTCGGGTGTCGGCCTCGCGAATGTCGTCTACCTCGACCACCCCGGGCTCTTGCTGCAGCCGTTGCCCTACACGTTCCGCCGCCTGTAATAAGTCTTCATAGGACTGGTCCGGCTGCCCGTAGACTTCCGCGACCAGCGACGACAGCACCGGAGGACCCGGCGGCAACTCCACGATCTTCAAGTCCGCTCCGTGGCGTTGCGCGACCGCCGTCAATTCGTCGCGCAACCGCAGCCCGATGGCGTGGCTTTGCTGGCTGCGGTTTTTCTTGCCGACCAGGTTGACACGGAGTTCGGCCTGATGGGCACCCTGTCGCAGGTAGTAATGACGCACCAGGCCGTTGAAGTCGATGGGACTCGATAGTCCCACGTAACTGGTATAGTCGGCGACTTCGGGAACCGTTGCCAGGACCTGTTCCAACGCGCGCACGGCGGCGTCCGTCCGTTCCAAGGTCGTGTCCTCATCCATGTCCAACACCAGCAACAACTCATTCTTGTTATCAAACGGCAGCATTTTCAGCGGTACGGTCCGTAACGCTGCCAGGCCAGCCGCGGCGACGGTCAACGCGGCCATGAAGATCAGAAACAAAACGACGCGAAAGCGCGTTTTGAGCAGTGGCGCCATCAGCGGCCGAAATAAGCGATACAGCATCGACCGCTGCAGGACCTCTGGATCGTACAGTTCGTGCGCCGACGGATGGTTGGCCGCGGGCTGCGCGAGGGGCTGGGCTGCATTGTGCACTGCGTCGCCCTGAAAGCCATGTTTCAAGACGTGATAACTCAACCAGGGCGTGATCGTGAACGCCACGACCATTGACATCAGCATGGCCACGGGCACGTTCAGCGCCATGGGGGACATGTACGGCCCCATCATCCCGGTGATGAAAAACATGGGCAGGAAACTGACGATCACGGCCAACGTGGCGCTGATCAGCGGCGGACGAATTTCCGCCACGGCGTCCAGGACAATTTCGCGCGTGGCCTTGCGCCGCTCCTCGAAGTGCCGCGCGATGTTCTCCACGTCCACAATCGGATCATCGACCAGCAAACCCAGAGATAGAATCAGCGCGAACAGAGTGACTCGATTGATGGTGTAACCGGCCAATAGATTCACGGCCAGCGTGAGGCCGAAAACCACAGGGACGGCCACCGCCACGATCAGGGCCTCGCGCCATCCCAGCCCAAAGGACAACAGCAGGATGACAATTACAATCGCCACGCCTAACGCTTCCACCAGCTCGTTGACTTTCTCGTCGGCGGTCAACCCATAGTTGCGCGTGATCACGAGGGACACATCGTCAGGCAGTAGCTGTGAACCCAGCCGAGCGGCTGACTCCAGCACGGACTCCGCGACCCGCACGGCGTTCGCTCCCTTTTGCTTGGCGATGGCGACTGTGACGGCCGGCACGGACTGCGGAATGCCCGTCGCACCGCCGGCATCCCCGGGCCGCTGCAAGTCGACGTCGGCTGGACGACGATCCTGATCAGCATCCTCCGCCCCCACAAGGGTGCCGGGGCTACCCACGTGCGCGACGAAACTGCGGCCGGGGCCCCAACCGTGACGCACGTAGTTGGTAACTTCCGCTGGCCCATCCCGGATTGCGGCCACGTCCTTCAAAAAGACGGGACGCCCCCCGAACACCCCCACGACGAGTTCGGTAAGCTCGTCAGGACGGGTCAGCCCCACACCGGCGTCCACCTGCACAACTTGATCATCACGCATAAAATCGCCGGCCGGCAGCGTTACGTTGGCAGCCTGGATCGCCTGCACAATCTCGGCTGCCGATAACGCATACGCTCGCAAACGATCAGGATCCAGGTCGACAGCAACGGTCCTCGATTCCCCGCCCACGATGTAGGCCCGAGACACATGGGGCAATACCGCCAGTCGCTCGATAAGTTCCTCCGCGCTGCGGCGCAGTGTGTAGCTGTCGCTGATGCCGTCATCAGTGCCCGCACGGCTGGTGTCTGGCGTCAAAGTTAAGGTGACGACGGGAACATCGTCGATCTCCACGGGTTTCATCACCCAACCGGTGACTCCTGGCGGGACGATGTCAGAATTCTCTTGCAGCTTCTTGAACAGTTTGACCAGACTGCGTTCGCGATCCTGCCCGACATAAAACCGTACGGTGATGATGGCCGCGTTCTCGCGAGACATACTGTAAACGTATTCGACTCCGTCGATCTGATAGAGGACGCGTTCCAAGGGAGCGGATACCAATTGCTCAACTTCCCGCGCGGAATGGCCGGGGTACTGCACGAATACGTCGGCGAGCGGCACGACAATCTGCGGATCCTCTTCGCGGGGTGTGATCAGCAGGGCAGCGCCGCCGAGCAGCAGCGAGAAGATGATCAGGATAATCGACAGGTTAGAATCCAGAAAAATCCGCACGATCTGCGACAGGACGTCACGGTGGCGAGGGCCGTCGGCGCTGTGGGCGTTACTGGCGTGAGTCATGGATGTTTTCTGGGTGGGATGCTGTCGCGAAAAATACGCGGAAGGGTGGGGCTTGGTTTTACCCACATCTCTCAAGTCCAAGCCACCGGTTTTCAACCGATGGCAGGTTACGTTTAGCCTGAAACCTCGCTGTACAAGTCTAATGGACGCAGCCGAACTTGGTTCCGCGGAAATTCAACATTCCCCTGGACAGGCGAAAGTGAGGCTCTTCCAAGAAAATCTAGGAGGCATCCCGTCAACGCTCGGTTTCAGTGGGGGTACCCTTCCAAACCCCCGTGTTCTTTACGGGCCGTCTCTTTGTTGTTTCAGGTATCAATCCGTATCGGGTTGGTTCCACAAAATCACTTTTTCACCGGGCTTCAACCCGGACAGGACTTCGAGGTCCGTATCGAACTCGCGTCCCAACTGTACATGGCGTCGCTGCGCGCCGTGTTCACCGACCACGTCCACGATGCTCAACTGGCCAACGTGGCGAACGGCGCTGGCCGGGATCACGACAATTTCTTCATCGTCCAACGGTAGATAGATGCGGCCAAACATGCCGCTGTAAACGCCAGGGGGACACGGCCCGGTGACTTTGACGGCGAACGATCGGCTGGCCGTTTCGGCTTCGGGAACCACTTCGCTGATCGTCGCCTGGCATTCGTAGCCCAATGACTCAAGCTGCGCGGGCAGCGTCTGTCCTACTTTCAGACGCAGGGCTGCAGCGACTCGCGTACCGAAGCCACCATTTGCATTCGTTGGGGATCGTATAACGTCAGCAATGTTTGACCTGGAGTTACCGTGTCCCCCTCCTCGACCCGCTTATCCACGACGACGCCCGTCAGCGGAGCACGAATCGTGGCATATTCCAGCATCACGCTCGCTTCGCGCAGGGCGTGGCCTGCTCGTTCAAGGTCCGAAGCTACCGCCTTCCTGGTCGCCAGCGCCTGGTCATACTCGGCGCGCGAGACGATGTTCTGTGCGACAAGCCGTTCGGCACGTTTGAAATCCGCATCCGCTTGCTGACTGCGCGCCTGGGCGGAAGCAACGGTCGATTCTGCTTGCTGCAACCGCGCTTGCAGGTCTTTATCGTCCAAACGTACCAGCACATCTCCTTCGCTGACCGCCTGGCCGGCGGTGACGTTCATTTCCACGATACGGGCCAATAGCTTGGACGCGACGGCTGCCTCGTGGACCGGCTTGATGGTTCCGACCGCCGTTTCATATCGCGGACGCTGGATCACGCGCACCTCGGCCTGTGGCA
This sequence comes from uncultured Planctomycetales bacterium, assembly GCA_963695565.1. Lineage (GTDB taxonomy): Bacteria > Planctomycetota > Planctomycetia > Pirellulales > Pirellulaceae > CAVOGW01. The sequence goes on along the minus strand of CAVOGW010000010.1, from coordinate 413,734 downwards.
GGGTGCTCGTGTCGCCGGAGACCCGCTGATGAGCGTCCCTGGAGACTTTGGCCTGGAACACACCCGCCAGTACCATCAACATCAGCACGACTGCGGCGACGCTGACTGCGATCGCACTCAACCAGGCGGCGGGCTTCAGCCAGCGGGCAATTCGCGGTGACCATGCCACGTGGGAGACTCCTTGTGCTGTGGGGACTGTTGACCTAATCGGCCGATGGGCGTTAGCCCAATGCCTTCTACGTTATGCGAGTCACGTGCGAACAAAACCAGCCGATGTGCGTTCGCACACGGTTTGCTGCGAAATCGGGAACCGGACGCAAAAGCACTGCGGATGCGGAATGGTCCCGTCGCAAAGTAGATGGTCGGGCCGAGGCCGCTGGGTTCACGTCTGGCTGAATATATCGCAACGCGTTCACATTTTGCACAAGGCGTGCCGCGATGGAAAGTCGGAAAATTCTAAGATTGACAGCGCAGAAGTGTGCGAATCAGCACGTCGCGGGCACGCCTTTCGGATGCATCCTGAAAGGACTAACGTCCATTTGAAGGCGGCGGCCACGAGCGTATCCGCTTTAGTCCACCGTCCGTTCCGAATCGGGAAGCTTATAGGCTCGCACGCACAGGAATCCCGGTCGGTGCATCAATGATGCGTAGCGTACTGGATCGGCAACCCTGAATTCCTCCGTCGGCAGAGGTTCCACGATACGGTCCAGCCGAAAGCCAGCGCTGAGAAACGGCATCAGAAACTCTTCCAGCGATCGGCGGTAGCCGGGCATCGTGACTGGCGTACCAAACCCCGTCCACTCGCATTCAACGTATTCGACGGAGAAATAGTCGTTCGTAGCAAAGTACTCGGCGTCAAACGCCGGGTGCCCGGCGGACATTACAAAACAGCCTTGTGGCTTGAGCACCCGTCGAAACTCGCGGAACAACGTCAACCAGTCGGCAATGTAATCCAGGCAAAGTGGAGCCAGCACCAGATCGAATTGCCCGTCGCGAAACATCGTCAGTGGACGCGACAAGTCGACATGTTGAATGATCGCATGCGGACCCAATCGCTGCCGCGCCAGCTCAAGCATTCGATCGCTGGCATCCACCGATACCACCTGCGCCCCGCGTCGTACAAGCTCTTCGCTATAAACGCCCGGACCGCAACCTGCGTCAAGGACGTGCATTCCCTCGACATCTGTTAGCAATCCCAACGTCGCTGGCCGCTCGTACCAGGCATTGTGCGGTTTGGTATCGATCAAACGAGCGTAGTCATCGGCCAATTTCTGGTACGCCTCGTAGGCCAGTGGTTTGGGGGACATGTGTCGGTGCCTTTTTGTTCGGATGGGCGGGGCTGGGCTGGGGGGGCCTTAGGATTGACTCGGGCCGTATTTTGACGTTTGATCTGACACCAGCGCCAGACCTTGAGATGCCTGCGAGATTGTAGTTGTTTAGCCTGCTGGCACCCAAACCGACAACCCTGGATTTGCGACTTGCGTGCACTCGCGTGCCACGCCACGGTTGGCCGTTTCCTGCGCCGGTCGTCGCGCGATATAATGCGAGCTATTGACGGCGATTACAACACTCAACCGGCTGCGCACGATTTCGCCCGCCACCCATGAACGAGTACATTCAAGTCATTACCACGCTTCCGGATCTGGACAGCGCTCAACGCATAGCGCAGTTCTTAGTGGCAGGCGGCCTGGCCGCCTGCGTCCAGGTGAGTGGACCCGTGCGCAGCACGTATCGCTGGCAGGGGAAGCTCTCAACCTCGAATGAGTTTCAATGCGTGGCAAAGATACGCGCCGGTCGTTTCGACGAAGTCGCTGAGGCCATCGCGGGCGCTCATCCCTATGAAGTCCCGGAGCTGATCGCCGTGCCGCTGACGCACATCACGGCCTCGTATCGAGCGTGGTTGGATCGAGAATTGCGCTGAGATCCCACCGCCATGCCACACGTGTCATGCTGCTAGGCACTGACCACGTGCGCAGCGCGGTCCGCGCCGGGATGTCACCCTGAGGGAGCGTCGACCTGGCGCAGCACGGGCCGCGATCGAAGGATCTTCCCGCGACGTTGATTGGTGGGTGCACCTAACGTCGTGATCTGGCCCTTAAGTTATCGGAACCGAATTCGACGTCAAACGCTACTCGTGCTCGTGCTCAGCGCAGCGGTGCTCGTGCTCGTAATCGTAATCGACAAGGGGGTACGGTCATGGCGGATCAAATCTTCGATCATGAGAAGCTTGATGTTTATCGGCTGGCGATCGAGTACGTCGCCGAAACGTTTCGGATTGCGACAAGATCTATCCGGACTTCATCGGCACTCGCGCGATCAATGGTTGCGCAGCTCCATCGATTCCGCTCAATATCGTCGAAGGAAACGGAAAACGCAGCCTCAAGGACCGTGCTCGATTGTTCGATATCGCCCGGGGCTCGGCACTGGAATGCTCCGCGATTCAAGATGTCCTTCTAGTTTCGGAGGCGATCACCAGAGAAACGAGTCAACCGATGAAAGCCAAGATCAAACGAATCGTGGCAATGTTGACTCGTTTGGCAATACGGTCGGAACATGTGACAGCGTCCCCGGAATGGGACGATACTGGCACCGATTACGAGCACGAGCACGCACCGCTGCGCTGAGCACGAGTCGTGAATAAGCTTGACGGAAATCCACATCAACTCCCGGGGCTGGGCCAGAACAAAGGGTTGCCGCCGAGCGGTAATCCGCGTGCCGAAAATGGAAAATCAACTCACCGCCGGCTGAACCCAACCGATAGGCTGGACACGAGGACAGCGCAGTATCCGAGAGGCCAGCTTGGCTGGCAGATCCTTCACTCCATTCGGGATGACACCAGGGAGTCCGCTCCATTCAGGATGACACGGGAGTCCAGTCCGCTAAGCAGCTTCCGACGCCGCGCACCACAGGCAGCGAATTGCGAGCAGCAACGTCCAGCCGCAGAGGAGTCCACTCGATTCCGGGACGGCCACTGAGGCGGCGGAGCTAAACTTGTTGAGATTCCATTCAATGAAGTCGTTCCCGTCGATCACGCCATCCGCATTGAAATCACCCGCCGACCAGGCGGCCGTGCTAGTGAATTTGCCCGCGTTCCAAGCGATGAAGTCCAGGCCGTCTACATTTCCGTCCAGGTTGGCGTCTCCCGGCAGATAAGGGTTACCCGAAGCCAGGTTGACTGCTCCGGCGAGCACGCGCCACTGTTGGAGATCTGTCTGGTCCAGGCGACCGTCTCCCGTTAGATCGAAGACCAGGTTTTCGTTCCCCGCCGCAATTTCGGCGACCAACCGATCGATGTCTTGGATCTCCAAAACGCCATTGGCATTAAAATCCCCGGCGGCGACGTGAATTCCGTCGTTGCGCGACAACGTCACAGAGTTGTGCAGCTCGTCCACCAGCGCCAGGTCCATATCGCCGTCGTTGTCGAAGTCGAAAATCAAGCTGCAAGAGGCAGCCACCGGCGCGTCCAGCTCAGCAAAAAACTCGAAATTCCCCGCTCCGTCATTCAGCTGGACCACGAACTCTCCGTTGAAGCTCGAAGTCACCCAATCCAGGTCGCCGTCGCCATCCAAGTCCCCTAAATCGGTAGCCAGCGGAAAGCCATTCGATCCGCTGCCCATGGACAAAATATTGTAGACAGTGGGTGGTTGAAAGGTGCCGTCTCCGTTCCCCAACAGGATCGAGCCATTATTGTTGTTGGCGTTGGCGCTGGAAACGTCCAACAACCCGTCGCCGTTGACGTCTCCCACCGCTATTTGCCAACTGCGTCCACCTGTCGACTGCAAAGGTTGCGGCGTAAACGTGCCGTCTCCATTGGCGGCCAGCACTTGAATTCGTGGCATGTTACCCGAGGCCACAATCAGATCTAATCGTCCGTCCCGGTTCATGTCGCCTGATGCGAGCGACCACTCGCCTCCCATGTCGGCGTTGAGCGTTGTGGGCGTGCCAAACACACCGGCGCCGTTATTGAGGTGCAGCGACAACGTGCCGCTCCCCTGATTTGTGTTGACAATATCCGCGTCCCCATCCCCGTCCACGTCCAGCACCGTAATGCCGCGGGGCATCGAGCCCACGGAAATCGTCTGCTGCGCCGCGAATGTTCCGTCGCCATTTCCCAGCACGACTGAAATCGTGTTGTCATTGATGTTAGCCACCGTGATGTCCGCATGACCATCCCCATTGAAGTCAGCCGGCTCGGACGGACTGGCTCGATTTCCCACGGGATAGGTCGGCTGGGCGTACGGGGCGAAGCCCCCCGTACCATCGCCTTGGTTCATGAACACGCGCAAATCGGCCGTGTCTTCGTTGACGGTTGTGATGTCCAGCCAACCATCGTGATTCAAGTCGGTGGCGATGCCGCCGTACGGCCGACTGGGTGTATTCGTTGTCAACACAGCCATCTCATGATGCACCAGCGCCGTGACGGGTTGCGCACGGGTCCAGAACTGGCTGGCATATCCTCCCACCTGCAGCGGCGTCCCGTCGGCGGCCAACAATCCCTGCGATAAATTGACGGAAACGAGCTCGCCTGCCGAAAACGGCCCGTCCGGCTGAAAAAATAACGTCTGATTCGAATTGGCGTAGCTGAAGCTGCCCGTCGCCACGCCGCTCCAGCGGCCAAACGTACTTACGGTCGAGGAGCTGACGGTCACCGGGTCGATGGGACGATCGAAGTCGATGCGAATCGGCGCCGTCACGGGGACTGCCAGCTTGTTGGGGCCCGGACCAAAATCCACGACGTGCAGCTGAGCCGCCGCGGCACTGCCTAACACGATCCAGATACTCGCGTCCAGCGCGTGCATTCGCACCCAAGTCGGCTGTCGCATGGTGGGCTCCTGTTTTAGTGGCTGATAATGGACGATGGTCGCCGAGGCCGTCCTCAGACTCGGTTTAAGCCCAACGGGGCTCGAAGTTCACTGTAACAGGCCCGTGCAAGCCGAGCAACAAAGAAGCGGACCGGCGCATTGTAGCCGATTCAGTAGCCCGAATATGGCGTAGTACGTCCTCGGCCGATGTGCGGCGCGTGATTCGCGGTCTGACGCTGCAATTGGTGCCGGGACAGGATTCCATCAGCTTGCTGTTGTCACCGGTAGGATACCCAGTTCCGCTAACGGGCATCAAACATGCCCACGACGGTCGTTTGAGCGAGCCACCGTGGTGCTTTGTCAAGACTCAGTTTGGCACCGTGGAAGGGCACGTCGTGCTGATCGAGATTGCGGCGGGTATCCCCCCACACGCTCGTTCTTGCGAAACACGATGCGGCATTCTTCTGGCGGCGTGCGCGTCCGGCGGACTGCGCACGCCGCCAGAAATCGCCTGGGAGTGGTGGCCTAGGATCGATGCAAACGGCGATTTCTTCTGGCTTGCGGTCTAACGAACCGGAAATGTGTGTAACCGACAGCTGTCCGTATTCCATCCCTGATGTTTGTTCAGCCGGCCGGGTACTCCGGACATCACACGCTGCGGCGCAGGGGTTCGCAGATAGCTTGGGAAAACATGACTGGCAGCAGAACCGTAATAACCAGATCGTATCACACCCCAATCTTGCGCGCTTCTGGACTCGATCTTTACCACCGTCTGCGGTACCGGCGTAGGCTTTACCAATAAATTCTGGTAGGCAACGGAGACGGAAAATGGTGACCAGCATCGTCATTCGCGACGAGTCCATGAGCGGAAAAACGCTGGCGGAAGTGACCGTGGAACTTCCCAGCGAACAAATCACGGTACAGGAATTGATTCGCAGCCGTGTCTACCAGGAAGTCAGGGAATCCAACGCGCGAGCTGCTGCAAAGAAAAACGAAACGCAGGAACTCGTACCGCCCTCGGCGACCGAACTCGCCTTAAATGGGCCGCGGTCCAACCACTTCACTCACGTCGACTGGCAAACCCAATTCGACAAGGCCGTGGATGCGTTTCGTGCCAATCGAATCATGATCCTGGTCAACGACCGGCAAGTCATGTCGCTGGAGGATCAAATCGAGATCCATTCCCAGACGCGGATCAGCTTTCTACGACTGACCATGTTAATGGGTGGCTAAGTTAATCCGGCGGGCCGGATTATCCGCGTCCGTGGGAACGACCTACTCAACCACCGTACCCCATAGCAGAGAACAGGAGTACAGGCCATGACGCTTCAGGTTTTCAGCCCCACAGAAACCTGCGAACCCGTGGTTCTCCCCGCCCGTGAAAAGCAGATTGGCGAACAGTTGCTTAGCGATTGCGTGGCGGAGATCAAGCAATCCCGCCGGGCCGCCGTGGATTCGACCAGCAGCGAGGATTCACCGCTGGCCGCAGCCCTGGCAGCCATGGCGGACATGCGACTTCAGCTGCAACGCAAAATCAAGCTCCAAGATTACCAGTCGGGCATCGCGATTCTGAATGCAACGCCCGGGCAACAAGCGGCCGTCGTCCTGGAAGCCATGACCTCGCTCGTCAAACAACGTTACAGCGACCCCATATCGGATCGCCTGTGTGAACAGGTACTAGCATCGTTGTTGCGACGGAAATTACCCTACGAGGACGCCGCCATCGTACGGATGTTGACCCTTGTCGTCGCAGACTCGATCACCCCCTCCACGCTGCCGTTACTTTCCATCGTCTCCAACGTCGAGCGGCACGTGGAACAGCATGGCATGAGCAAATCAGTTCGGCATTATTTGGCGAAACTGACAAAGACTTATTATCCGGAGGCATATGCAGCAGACGAACGCAAGATCGGTACGCGAATCAAGGCCTTGCTGGAGAGCCCGCATGCGCAACGCAAGGTCAGTTCGGGAGCGGATGCTGATGCCCCACCAGGCTTGGCAGTGCGGACACCGTCCGCATCGCAGTCATTCGACATCAACACCGGTGAAGCCTGGACGAATGCGCTGCTCGTCGAACTCGGCAAGCTGACCGATGACTCCCGCAATCACTGGCATCCGCTGCTGCAACATTGCAGTACGGCCAAATCGTCCAAGCCCACCAAGAAATGGCTCAAACAAACGGGCGAGCTACTTGCACCGATCGGTGATCAGCTGTTCATCCGCGTGCTCGGACCTGCCCTTGCGGCCATTGGCCAGCCCGGCGAGTGTGAGCGGCATAACTACGGCGGTCACATTCAGTTCGGCGAACCAACCCAGATCCACGAGAAGCACGTCGACATGTTACGCGGCCTGGTTTGGGCGACCGCGCTGCTCGACGATGAAACCGTGATCGGGATCGTGGGGGACGCGGCCGAGAAGTGTTTTCAGAAAATCCGCGAAATCGGTCCGCGATGTCCCAAAGTGGGCAACGCCTGCCTGATCGCCCTCTCCAGTTCGACCAGTGCCTCGGCCGTGGCTCAGCTGGGGAGACTCAAGTCGCGAGCCAAACACGTTTCGACCCGCAAACAAATTGCCAGGGCTTTCGAGCGCGCTGCCGATACGGCCGGCGTAACGGAAGCCGATCTGGCAGAACTCGGCGTTCCCACGTTTGGCATGACCGAGCCCGGATCGTTTTCTCAGGCGTGCGGAGATTTCGTGGCCGAGATCACGCTCCATCCGAATCGTAAAACGGAATGGCGCTGGGTCAATGCGGACGGTAAGCAGCATAAGACAGTGCCTGCCGCCGTCAAATCAGAACATGCCGATGCGCTCCACCGACTGCAGAAGACGCTGAAGGACATCGACACCTTGATGCCTTCCGTGCGGCAACGGATCGAACAGTTGTTCCTGAGCGAGCGTCGCTGGTCGCTGCTTGATTTTCGCAGTCGCTTTCTCGATCATCCCGTCGTGGGCGTGGTGGCCAGACGGTTGATCTGGAACCTGGAGGTGGATCACGCTCCGACTCCGGTGTTTTGGCATGAAGGACGATTCGTCGACGCCAGTGACCAGACGATTGAACGTTTCGACGAACAGGCGACCGTCAGCATCTGGCACCCGATGCAATCAGCCGCCGCCGACGTGCTGCGGTGGCGTCGTTGGCTGGAAACCAAACAAATCAGTCAACCGTTCAAGCAGGCTCATCGCGAAATCTACATCCTGACCGATGCCGAACGACAGACCGCGGTTTATTCCCACCGCTTCGCCGCCCACATTGTCCGGCAACATCAACTTGCCGCATTGTGCCAACAACGTGGTTGGCGTTTTGAGTTGCAAGGCGATTGGGACTCGTGGAATATGCCGTTTGTTGAGTTGCCGCAGTACAAATTGCGGGTCGAGTTTGTTGTCGAACCGCACGAGGGCCTGAATGAACTGAGTCCGTCGTTTATCTATACACACTTGTCGACCGATCAGGTGCGGTTCCTACACATGCAGCCAGACGGACCAACCGAGCTGCATCGCCCACTACCCCTGGAGAATATTCCACCATTGGTTTTTTCGGAGGTCATGCGCGATGTCGACTTGTTTGTCGCAGTTACCAGTATTGGTAACGATCCCGCCTGGCAACAACGTGGCGCTGGAGCATGGACCGATTACTGGCAACAGTTTTCTTTCGGTGAATTGTCCCAAACCGCGAAGACCCGCAAGCAAACGTTGCAGGCGGTCGTGCCCCGTTTGACAATCGCCCGGCAGTGTCAGTTGGCAGGCAGTTTTCTGGTCGTGAAGGGCAAGCTACGGACTTACAAAATCCATCTTGGCAGCGGCAATGTATTGATGTCGCCCAACGATCAATATCTGTGCATCGTGCAGCAGCGGGGGAGTGGAACGCGGCGAACCGACGACATTTACCTGCCGTTTGAGGGGGACAACACGCTGTCGCTGATTCTCAGCAAAGCCTTCTTGTTGGCCGACGATGACAGGATCAAGGACCCGACGATTGCCAATCAGATTCGCTTGGACCGCAACTAGCTATAGCTAATATTCGGTGGCGAGTGGCTTTTCGTCGACGGCCGCGGCACTGGCAAAAGACTGCCTGATCGTGCGATCGGCGACTTCCTGGACGAGCTTTTCGATGGCGGCGTCGATGGAAATGGCCCCCAAATCCCCGTCGATGCGATCGCGGACCGACACCGTACCGTTTTCGGCATCGCGCGGTCCGACGACGATCATGTAGGGGATCAGTTCCAGCTGAGCGTCTCGGATTTTGGCACCCAGCTTCTCGGCACGAAAATCCCCTTTGACGCGCAGCCCGGCTGCCGTGAAGCGGGCGGCGACTTGTCGGCCGTAGTCTTCCGACTTTTCGCTAACGGACAAGACTCGCGCCTGCTCAGGTGCCAGCCACAGGGGAAAAGCCCCGGCAAAGTGCTCGATCAATACGCCGATAAAGCGCTCCATGGAGCCGAACGGAGCGCGGTGGATCATGATGGGCCGATGCGTACGATTGTCGGCACCGATATATTCCAGCTCAAATCGTTTCGGCAGGTTGTAGTCGACCTGCACGGTTCCCAGTTGCCATTCGCGTCCCAGGCAGTCGCGGATCACGAAGTCGATTTTGGGGCCGTAGAAAGCGGCTTCCCCCACTTCCTCGGAATACGGTTTGCCCAGACTGGCCGCCGCCTGGCGACAAGCCTGCTCAGCCTTGTCCCAATTCGCGGGGTCTCCCACGTATTTGTCCGCTTCATCACCCCGCAGGCCGACGCGGACCCGATAATCGTGGATTCCCACCGCCCCCAACACTATTTTCACTAACTCCAGGCAGCCTTGCATTTCGGCCGCCACCTGCTCCTCGGTGACAAACAAGTGGGCGTCGTCCTGCGTAAATCCGCGAACCCGCGTCATCCCGCCGATTTCGCCCGACTGTTCCCAGCGGTAGACGGTCCCGAACTCCGCCAACCGCACTGGCAGGTCGCGATAGCTGCGGGGCTGGGACGCATAGATCTTAATATGGTGCGGGCAGTTCATCGGCCTCAGCAGGTAACCGTCGATCTCACCAGTTTGCAAACGATTCGCCAGGTCACTGCAGCTGCATCCTTCGGCTGCCAGTCGTTGCAGCTGATCGTGATCGACTAGCGGCGGGTATTGGCTCTCGCGATAGTAGGGAAAGTGCCCCGAAGTCCGGTACAAATCGAGCTTGCCGATATGCGGCGTAAACACCTGCTCGTAGCCCTGTCGGCGCAAATGGCCCGAGATAAAATCCTGCAGCTGTTGCCGAATGAAGGCCCCCTTGGGCGCCCACAGGATCAAGCCCTGCCCGACGGAATCGTCAACGTGGAATAGATTCAGCCGTCGGCCCAGGACGCGATGATCGCGGCGTTTGGCTTCTTCGATTCGGTTGAGGTGCTCCTCCAGCTGTTTCTTGTCAAAAAAGGCTGTCGCGTACAGGCGCTGGAGTTGCTTGTTGTGGGCATCTCCCTTCCAATAGGCCCCGGCAATGGAAAGCAGCTTGTAGGCTCCGATGGCCTTGGGGGAGGGGATATGGGGTCCGCGGCATAGATCGATGAACTCACCCTGCTGGTAAAACGACAATTGCGGATGCTCGGCCAGTCCCGTCTGGATGTGCTCGACCTTGAACTGCTGTCCTAGATCCTGGCAGATGTCCAGCGCTTTCTGGCGATCGGTCTCGATGCGTTCGAACGGTTCGTCGGTGGCGATGATATTCTGCATTTCTGCTTCGATGGCAGAAAAATCGTCTTCGACCAATGGCCGGGGTAAGTCGAAATCGTAGTAGAATCCCCCTTCCACTGTCGGTCCGAAGGCCAGTTGCACACCCTCGAACAGCCGCATCACGGCCCTGGCCATGATGTGTGCGCAAGAGTGCCGCATCACGGCCAGCGCCTCAGGGTCCTTCTTGGTGAACAGCCTCAGCTGCACGGAGGCATTCGTGGGCAGTCGGTAATCCAGCCCGACGACGCGACCGTCGACTTCACCGGCAAGCGCCGCTTTGGCGAGCCCGGGGCCAATATCCCGCGCCACTTCTCCCACGGTCATTTCTCGATCGTACTGGCGAGTCGAGCCATCCGGAAGTTGGACGGCGACGTACGCCGCGGACGATGGTGTCATTGTATTGCCTTCGTGTGTTGTCTTGTATTTGATGACGCGAGCATCGTTTCGCCGCTTTCTGACGATGCTCGCTTTTATTCGGCGGGCGGCCGCCGGCAGTTTTCCTGCCGGCCTGCAATCGCGACTGCGGGCGTTCGGTTAGACACAGCTGGGCGGTGTCAAGTTCGTAGAATCCTTAAAACTATCCGAGCGGGCAGGTTAGGGCAAGTGAACCCATCCTCCACCCGCCGGCATACCCTGATTGCCGCAAGTTTTGGCTGGCTCGCCGATCAATGCTGCCCGTCGGGCGAGCCATTGACGGCGAGCCGTGTGGAGCAAGCCCACGACCAGCGACGCGGACACGATCGCACGCAGACGGTCTCCGACCAATAGACGGCCACGCCGACGCTGCCCGGGGAACATCGTAGCGTTCCAGGCTATGGGCAATGCTGCGACGCTGGGAGTACCGCACGCGGGCCCGCGCTGCGACGACGGCCCGCACCCACCCGCCCGAGGCGTTTTCAGGTCAAGATTCGCGCGACCGCCCCTGTACTCAACGGATTCATTGCTACTATAATTTCGAAAAGTTTGAGCGTCATCCACACGCTCGAATCGGGCGTATAGCTCAGTTGGTTAGAGTGCTTGCTTGACATGCAAGAGGTCACTGGTTCGAGTCCAGCTACGCCCACTGCGAAGAAAACCTACGAAACAAGGGCTTTTCTTGTTACCCGCCGACGGTCCGCGGTGCGTTTTCCAGGGGTGCTAAACCCGTAGATACGGGTTTAGTGATTGCAAATGGGAGAATGCACCATGCCGCGTCGCCGGAACTCCGTTCCACGTTACTGCAAGCACAAAGCTAGTGGGCAGGCGATCGCCACGCTCAACGGGCGTGACCATTACCTCGGACCACACGGCACCCAGGCACCTAAACGCGAACAGGACCGCGTGATATCTGAATGGACGGCAGCAGGTAGAACCCCGCCCCAGTGTGCGATCAAGGTAATTGAACTTGTCGCCCGATACGGGACTTGGGCAAAGGGCTACTGTCGTCGCAACGGTAAGCCGACTGAAACGCTTCCAGGCGTTAAGCCAGCACGCGTTGTTCGTCCGCATTCCTTGTGGGAGTATGGACGCGCTCAAGTCTTCTTCCGCTTCAACGTCACTCTTGCAAAAGGCGACGGTTTCTCAGACTTGTCCACGTTGTCAATTGTCCAAGACCAAGTATCGCTCGCGCGGTCGTACGCGAAAGTGTTGTGAATACCGCTGCCGTCCGCAAATGTCCATACGAATGGGATCCGGTCGCCGGCTGGCTTTCCGTGCCCGACGCCCTCTGCAGCAAAGTTGGTCGTGCCGGTATTGTCCAGCCACATGACCACATATTCAGCATTTTCTTTGTCCCACGCGAGATGTATCCAGGCTTCGTACGCGAGCTCTCCGTCGTCATCCTTCTCACGCGACACATCGTGGATGCGAATATATTGACGTTTGAGTATCCAGTCGACGAACACGTCGTGTGTTACTTGTTCCTTGCCGATAGTGCCGCTCATCACCCATTCGCCCGTCATCTTGTCCAAGAGCGATTCAGCCTTCGAAGTCACCGTGTTCTGAGCATGGGTGAGGCGGCAACAGAGTGATATCGAGGCAAGTGCCAAAATCAGGACCCAAACTGCAGATAAGTGTTTGCGAATTCGTTGTGTCATTTGCGTAGCATAGAGTTTTGTTGGTGGGACGCTCCAGGCCGCCGAGCGGACGAACGCCCGCAATCACCGGGCCGCGATGGGTGATTGTCCATTTGAAAACGCCCGGCTTCGCGGCGCCGGTGCATTGCTTTGTTATGCCGCTGTCTGTCACCAGCCGGTCTGCAATGCCAGGTAGACTCCGACTGGATCGCGGACAACGGCGTATTTTTCCTCGGCGAAATCTTTAATGACTTCGCCACCGCCCTCGCTGACCCGTCGAAGACTTTCAACAAGGTCGTCGACGGGTAAGTGAATCAGCCAAACCGGTGGGATACCATTTTGTTCACTGCGAAACTGGCGGATTTCCGCTGCGGCAGCTTCGTTGTCAATCTGCATCTCAAATCCTGTGACATGCCCTTCGTTATCCTCTGCCTCAATGGGCTTGGCGTTCCAACCCACCACGTGTTGATAGAAGTCCCGACTCGACAAAGCGTCTGGAACCGTCAATGAGAGCCAGGAAATACAGCCGAGGCGTACATTCTGCTGCGTGTTGCCTGACTCGCCAGCCACGGCCGGAATTATGCCGAAGGCAGCCCCGTCGGGATCGACAAGAACTGCCCATTGGCTTTGTCCATGCTCGTCCTTGCCGTGCATGAGCTCTTTGCCACCCTTCTCAATTGCATCTGCAGTACTGGCGGCAACGTCAGCGACCTGAAAGTGTGGCATCCACTGCAACGGCAACGTATCGTATTCGGGAGTGCGAACGCCGAGGCCGATGATGGGTGTGCCGAAGTTGTTCGTCAGATCATCACGCCAGAGTGGGGCGTCACCCGTCGTAAGGATTTTCGAATAGAAATCGAGTTCGCGCTCATGATCAGGCACCGCGATATCAGCGCTCAGGACACCACCAACGCCGTGGACAAATGGTTTTCGCATGTTTCGCCTCGAAGTTACTTTAGGTCAATCGGCCACAGTTGATGCGAATCGTTAAACTCGGCGGCATAACGACCCGCATCACCGGGTTGCCGCCAGAGATGCTGAAATTTGAACACGGCACCGTCGGCAACTCCGGTGCATGCGATTGTTCGTCAGGCTTCGGTGCTTCGATTAACGGAGTAGGAAGAATTGTTCTGCTCGGCGATGATAGTTATACGAAGCGGTCTCCTGACCTCAATCTAGCTGTCGCTACTTCTTCTTCGAAGTGTCCGGTCACTGCTCCTGGCTTCCTCCGTCCCACGCGTGATTCGCGTCAGGGTAGAACGTAACGCCGCCGAGGCCGCCACGGCCAGGGGTGCAAATAAAAATCAGCCAGCCACCGGGCACTCGGGCGCGGTAGGCGTGCTTTACCGGGTTTTTGTCTTCGTCGTTGAGATTCAGAACTTCTAAGTCAAGCGCCGGTTTGTCTGCCATAGTAATTCACTTAAGTTGAGTGAAAGCCGTCGAACAAGACACAGCGAAAACTATGCCTGACGAACGGACAGGATCACCCGGCAAGGAGTTTACGTCGCCGAGCGCAACGAGCGCGCACGCCATTCCCGCTCGCGTGCATCCGTTGGTTCTACCGCATATTTCGGTGTCCATCTGCTTAAAACCAAGTAGTTGGGTCTGATGCCGAAGGGAATTTGGGGTCAGGTCTTGACATACAACTTAAGGGGATGTAGCTTGCTGGCATGTCACGTCCGTTACGAATTGAAATTGAAAACGGTATCTACCACGTCACGTCGCGTGGATGGGAGCGGCGGGTGATCGTGACTGACGATCGTGACCGGCAACGATGGCTGGAATTGCTTGATCGCGAAGCGGCCACGGAGTTTGGCGTTGCCAAGCGCGTGCTCCAGGCGAAACGGGTGAGGAACAACGAGGCACGGGCGGCGGCATTGTGCCTGATTCGACGACTCACCAGCGTTCCGGCGACGCAGTTGGCGGATCGCTATGGTGGCGTCAGTCCGGCGGGGATTTCCCAGGCCGTCCAGCGAGCCGAAGTGCGTTGCGACGACGACGCTGCTTGGCGCCGCCGTCTCGCACGATTGGAAAAGAAGCTGTTGGCTCGCCCATAGGCCCTGAGACGTGTTAAGTTGTATGTCAAGACCTGACCCCAGATTCTGGGCTGACCCCAGATTCTGGGCGAATCGTGTATTGGTAGTTTCGTGTCATTGAGACATGCGCCAAGCCCGATAACGTTAAAGGTCACCGGGCGGCGACGAGAGATTCTCCACTTCTAATTCGCCTGGCTTCGCCGCTCCGGTGCACCGTTTTGTTCGTCGTGTTTTGAGGATGGTACGACCGGACGTTTTTTGTTCGGCTTGCAACCGTGCGACCAGCCCAGCCAAAGTGCCGCCGGATTCTTCAAGAAGCTTGCGACGCGTGGCGTGTAATTCGTCAAGTATCGGATTGTTGGTCGTCATCTGAATATCCAAGAAACTCTGCCGGTGTGCAGATCAGGAGTTGCCCCAATCCTTGACGATCCAGTACTTCGTAGATTCGCGGAAGTTCGTGAGCGTTTGCGATATGCCTGCAATTCAGCGTCAATAGGTATTTTACACCGCCAAGGGCCGCTGCGGCAACGTGAAGGGCGTCGGCCGCGGCCTTTTCTGGCATCGTGTGAGCCAGTATCAGTTGCTCCGCCAATGCCTCGACATCACCATCGATGTCCACGAGCGGCAAGCCTTGAAGCAGGTTTAGTCGATCGGCCGCTGCCGAGGGATCGCCATCGGCAGCTTCATCGAGCGTCAATTGCGATGTGACCAATTCGAATTTCTGACGCTCTTTGGCCCACCAGTCGCGCGCTTGCTGTTGCAGCCCGGCAATCGTGATGTCGCGGCTTGGCCACGCTGTGGCGTGACTGACAATTGAGGTTTCGATGCACATCTTGTCCATCACGACATCCTATCACGACGAACGACCAGCGTAACCGGGCGGCGGCGGTTGACGTTGACTTCAAATTCCGCGTGATCCGCCGCTCCGGTTCACGCAATTGTTCGCCGACTATTTCAGTCTGAGCGATTCCGAACGAAGCTCTTTTGAAGCCTCAGTGAAAAACTCGGCGTCAATTTGAAAAATAGGCTTTCGGTACTCAGGGAAAGGAGCCGCACACGCGAGGCCAGTCATTGTGATTCCATCGGGAACAACATATTTCCACTCGTCGACGTCAACGCGTTGAGGGTAAAGCCAAGTTCGTGGTTGGCCCTTGTGACGACGTGTGAGCGAATGACTCCATGAGTCGGTAAAGTCCTCGTACAACGCCTCGGCGTCCGTGTACTGCACGATTCCATCGAGGTAAAGGTGTTGCTTCTCGGTAAACGTTCGTTTCGCGCTGTCTTTGTGGACCGCATTCTTAGGGAACTTGCGAGGCCGACGCACCTTTCCGACCGCGAAGAATGCATTTCCAGGCAAGTACGCAAGCAACCAGTCGCCCACTGAGATTTCGGTGAGCGATTTCCACACTGCGGTTGTTCGCCCCTTTTGACGTGGATTTCCCTGATACTCGAAGCCACCATTTTTATACTGGTATTGGAGTAGCCACGCATCGATCTCGAGTCCGTGATCGAGGACGTCGCCACCGTCAAAGTTCGCACACCAATAGGTCGTCATTGCCGTAGTACGTCCGGAAATGCTTTGGGAGGAATCAACATGTCGGCGAACGACCAAGGTAACGCGGTGGCGGACCATCAGGAACCGCCTCGAATCACCGATTACCTTTCCAACAGTTTAACGGTTGAATCGCCGAAAACGTAGCCACTCGCGTTCACCGTTTTGTTCGCCCTAGTTCCCGCTTCACTTCGGCGACGATTCCGGCGATCTTCCGTTGGGCTTCTTGGGTCCGAAACGCTGAACGTTTGTTGCGATCGGACTTGCGAACGTGACCGTTGCCTAAATGTCGGTTGAGCAATTCGACGTCGGCCACACCATTAATCGACTCTTGAATCTCCTCGTTTAGCCATCGCTCCATCTCGTTGATTTTGTCGATTGCTTCACGCCTCTGGTCGTCGTTGTCAGTGTATTCGTCGAAGTGATCGAAGACGTACGTGTATTCCCGATATTCATGGTCGGGTATCTTGTTGCGGACTTGGCTGTGAATTTTGTTGTAAGAGAAATGGTTGCCGCATCGCGATATGACCGGATTGCAGCCTTCCCGGTTGTCGCCAGTCTTGCCCACGTAAAGTTTTGTGTCGTCGCGTCCCTTCGCGATGACGACGTAAACCGCGAATTGGCGCTTGAGGCTTTCGGGATTCAGGGCGAACTTGTGAGCCATGTTCGTTGAGGGGGCGTGATTGACGCCTATTGTGTCAGGTCTGGAAGTCTGTGCCAAGCGTCGCGATATTCATCGACATCGTAGTCCTTGGGTTGAAGCCAATACGATACGCGTCCATCCTTCTCACCGCGATGCGCCAGTTTCCGCACTTCTGACGGCAATAGAATGAAGGCCGAGGGCTGCGAAATGGCGCGATTAATGATGATCCAGTAGTCGCCCATTACCTTATTCAGCGACGTTCCAAGCGGGACAGGATTACGTTTCGACAGCGTTTTAACCTGTACGGCGATGAATCGTTTTGCATCCTCGTCGTACGCGATCACGTCTACGCCGCGAGCATTTCTCGCGGTCGGCATGACGTTCCAACCAAGTAGGGAGAGATGGTAACACGTGTAGTACAGGCCAACGTTTCCAACAATTTGTGAGTTCAGACTCATTGGCGAGGAGATCTCTAGAGTGGATGTGGCGGGTTACTGTCTGGGCGAACGACGGCGGTAACGGGGCCGCCGCCAAAAGACTTTGATTTCAAATCCCGCGTTATCGGCGGCTCCCGTTCACCGCATTGTTATCCAGCGTTTCTCCGTTGAATGCGTGAATCGTCCGCACCATCTGGAAGTGATTTGATTTCGTCGGATTTCTGGTGATGTCGGGTTGTACCGGAATGAAACGTCGTGCATTCCCCGGTAAAAGTATCAAATTCAATTCGTCGATTTGACGCGGTGATGCGAATTGTGTCATCCGAAATCTGCCCCTCGGCGTACCCCAGTAAGAATCTTCGTGATCGAAGTAGTACCAATGCCAGTTTCCATCTCCGTTGTCAAAGTAAATCGAAGTTGTGAACAATTCCGGTTGGTAGTTGAAGTACTGAACCACCCGCAAGCGGGTGCCATTGGGGTGGTCAACGCTTGCAAGCACTCTGGTTTTGATCGCCGAGTTGACCATCAACGTCATCGCGAGCAAGGACGCCACGATTGCTGTCAGGATCAACAGGGTTTTGGTGCTGTATCGCATTTCGGGGACACTCAAGCTGGATAACGACGGCGGTAACGGGGCCGCCGCCAAAAAACACTGAATTCAAAACCCGCGTGACCGGCGGCTCCCGTTCACCGCTTTGTTCTGCCACGAGGGTTACGTTCCGGGATGGACACTCCATTCCATTGTCAGGTCTTCTAAGCGACCGAACGACTTGAACATTGTACCAAGTCGATCCAGATCAGACGGATAGGCCTCAATGCAGAACTCTACGATTTGCTGATTGGGCGGTTCTTGATTGTTGTTGAATCTGATTTCGATTGCGCAGCGGCCAGTAGACGAGAACCTAAATACGCGTAGACGGAAATAGAATGCAAAACGGTCTGTTTCGTTTTCCGATCCCAGTTCCCACATGAATGTGTCATTGTCGGTCTTGGGAAATCCGATGAGCGATACGGCCGCATCATTCAAGTCGGACGCATTGGCGTAGATTTCGAATTGCGCCTGTGTCGATCGGTTTCCTGCAGACACCAACAAGTTGACGTGGTACGGCTCTTCGTACGGCTGACGTGTGATGTTCAGGAACGACCGCATGCGACATCCGCGTTAGTGGCAGAACGACTGGGATAACGGGGGGCGAGGAGAAGACTTTGACTTCAGGACCGACTGCGCCGAGCCCTCCCGTTGATCCCATTGTTATGCCACGTTGTTTTCCGGGCCGAGTTTGCCATGCGAGACAAGCCAGTTCCGGAGGATGTTGTATTCATTGCGGTCAAGTTTCGTTTTGGGTAAGTATAGTTCAAGGCGAGGCAGTTTTCGAACGAGCAATGCGATCACTTTCGGCGAATCTTCCGCCGCGATTATCCAATCCCAATCCCGCGTGACCGTCTCGCCTTTGTGCTTAATGATCAATTCGTTGTCTTTGAAAGTGACGGTGCGCGGTGCAATCCGCCGTGACTGGATCGTAGCGGCGACGACGTGCAGCATCAGCACACCAGCACAAAGAGCGATAAAGTATGTGAGTCCCTTCCACGCCACGGAAATTGGTTCGAGCGCCGTGTCGCGTCCGTGAAGTCCGTAGGTGATGAGGACAACTGCGATCGCGTACCGGAATACACTACGCCGAAGGAACCGGCGCAGCTTCGCCCGCATCATGTCACTGAAGGTGTTCGCGAATGTTTTGGTGATTTCCATGCGTCACGACCTGCGACAACATCGAGAGCCATTGAGTGGCATAACGTCACCGATCACGGGGCGGCGACAATTGATTCTCCACTTGATTGACGTCAGCTTCGCCGCTCCCGTGCATCGGTTTGTTCGTCGTGCTTAGCACTCGCGGTTGCCGCTTCGGAAGGCGCACATACCTCTGGTCGGAAGTCAATTGCTGTCGACGAATATCATCGCCAATCCGGCTAATGTCATTGTCGAACCGGGCTGCCAGCGCATGTCGGATGGCACGTATTTCATCAGTGATGGGGTCATGCACCATCGTCGTCTCCCAGAAGTTCGTCGGGGGTGCAAATAATGGGAGGCTCAAATCCAGCATCCCGGCACACCTTTTCGATTGGTTCTCGCATCACCGCGTTCGCAATGTGCTTGAAGTTCCAAGTCACCAAGTATGTTACACCGTTGACCGCGGCAATGGCAATGTGATACGCATCACGTGGTTCAGATGGCGGCACGGCCCCCGCGTCGGTCAGCGCTGTCGCTAACGAGTCGACATCAATTGAAGCTTCGAGCAGCTCGACCGAGCTCAACGTGTCAAGACGTTCGGCCGCCGCTTCCGGATCCCCGCCGCTGCATTCTTCAATCACGAGTTGTGAAGCAAGTAGTCGATACTTGGCACAAGCAACTGGCCACCATTCGCGAGTGATCAGCTGCCGACCTGCAATCACAGGATTGGGATGGTCCCGACCAACAAGATGGCCAATGACAGTGGTCTCGATGTAAGCTGTGTCCATCGCGGAATTGTATCACGACGAACGACCAAGTTCACGCGGCGGGCGCGTTGGACGTTGACTTCAAAACCGACGCTGCCGCCCGCTCGCGTGCAACGCCTTGTTCGCCCTCTTGTCAGGGCTTCCCCATTTGCCTTCGGCGCTCGCGGACTTCTGAGAGCCACTGGTCGATGCGTGGCCGAATATCTGTGAGTGATGGTATCCCCGCGTACGTTTCAGCCGCGTTTCCAAAATACCCCCTCAGGTACGATTTGCCGATGCCATTTATTACTCGGCGAGTAAGAAACCAGCTTGGAGTGGAACTACCGTCGAGTTCCGCACCAACTTCAAGGACGGTCTGAGAACAAAGAGCGGCAGCACTGTCCAGTTCGGCGTTCGACATTGGGTTTCTGCGCACGAAACAACGAATGCCTGAGCTTTCAAAGTACTCGTCAGGATTAAGGTGTGCGAGGCCCTTCAGCGGATGTGGGACACTTAGTTCCCTGTCACCAAGCATCTCGTCATCTACCTCAACCCATATTCCTGCTGCGATAGCCTCGACGAATTCGTCGTGGAAGCTGAATACGTAATGGGAGTACTCATCAAGCATCTCGTCGACGTTTCCACCAAAGTTGTAGGCCGATCCGTAATGGCGTTTTTCGTATTCGTATCGCTCTCGAAGCCAAGCAGAGTTGGAAATAGTTGTTACCCAGTGAAACGCATCAGCATCGTCCGGATGAGATGGGAACGGCTCGTGCTCGCCACGTGAGACCCTTAGCGAATCCAGTCGCTCAAACGTGATTCGGCCCCAGCGTCCATCGTCAATGCTGAAATGGATTGCGGTCATTGGATCGCCGTAATGGACGATCGGAGAGTCGACAGTGTCTGCCTTAAAGGGCACCTCATGGCGATGAGCGAATTGAGCTGAGTTGTCCATCGCGATTGGCTGTCAGTTATGCGAGGGCGAACGACTAAAATCACGCGGTTGCGGCCAAGTGATTCACCATCAGGAAACGCGCGATCCGCAACTCGCGTGCATTTTTTTGTTCGGCCCTTTTTAGGGTGCATTAGTTTCGCCAACAGCTGCTGCTCACTTAACCTTGTTCCGGAGATCTTCGTTGGAGAGCAATTCAATTAGTGATTCAAGGACGGCCGATTGGCGACGTATGTGGATTTCCGCCACACCGGTAGCCTCTTTTGGATGTGAGGCTGCCACGGATTCGACGGCCAAGCTGCTTCGTTGCCCAAGTAGCTGCACGATTGCTGCAAGCGACATAGAATCTCTCGCTTCCTGGCGTTGGACAGCCATTTCATGCTGGAACTGGCGTCGTTGTTCACGAAGCTCAGCCGCTTGAAAAAGCAACGCAGCGACAAAAAGTAGTGTACTCGCAAACGAAGTACCAGCGGCGATGTGTCCACCAGTGAAGTCTTCCTGAACACCCGCTACCGACCATGCCTCTTGAGTATCCGCCGTTGGATATCGGGTGAAAACGATTAAACGCAAGCCGTCAAGCCCATCGCCGCAAATGCAGCTACGACCAAGACAATAGAGATGGAGTATATCAGCCACGGCGACGACTCTTGAGACGCTGCGTTTTTCTCTCGTCACTTCGATTTCGCTCCATTGGCCGAACGGTAGCGGTAACGGGGCCACGGCGAACGACGCTGATTTCAGAACCCGCGCGACCCGCTGCTCCGGTGCAACGGATGGTTATGCGTCATAGGTCGCGATAGAACGTGAGCCGGTGGCCATGGGAATCTTGGACGGTGAACTCACGGGTGCCCCACGATTTGTCCTGCACTCTTGTCCGCTCATCGGGGACTCCTCGCTGCTTGTACTCTGCAAAAACGCATCTGGATCATCGACGATGAAGCGAATCAGCAGCGTTCCCGGCTTGGGCATGTCCTCGTCGCGCTGGTACCTGGAGGTGCAATTCAACGCCGCCGCGGCGAACCCCGACGTACTTATCGGGGGCGGAGCAATCGCGAAAAGAGAGGCGGAACCCCATTGCCTCTGTGTAGAATTCGATAACCAAATCGACATCGCGAACGGGAAGTATGAGATGACTTCTTGAAGTTCGCGACGCTCATTGCCATTTCTCCACGACGCATAACGCGAACAATTATTGTACGGAACTTCTTCAGTCTATATCCGGTTCCAGTTCCGCCTATTTCGAAAACCGGTCGGTCTATTTCGGAACGACCGTCCAGGAACTAAATCGGAGAATAACTCCTAAGTGTCTACCAGTCAAGCACTTGCGGTAGGCCGTGCAACTGCGTTCCCGCTCGCGCCTCCGGAATAGACCGATGGAAACCCAGAACGTCCCCAGGACAAATGCGGAATCTTTTCGGTCTATTTCCAAATGCGGGGAAATAATCCTGCCTATCGCTCGACACGCAAAGCCGCATAATGTACATATTATCACTATTGCGGCGCAGCGCACCAAGCTGCCGGCTCGGATAGGTTCCCAGGAAATACGCACGAAAGGAGCGTTGCAGATGATCACCACCACAAACACCACCTTGAACAACCAACCCAAACCGAAACTACTCGACCAGGTTAGACAGAAATGCCGAATGCTGCACTACGCCAAACGAACCGAAGAAGCCTACGTCGATTGGATCCGACGATTCATCCTGTTTCATGACAAACGCCACCCTTCCGAAATGAACTCGCCGGAAATCGAAGCCTTCCTGACTCACCTGGCCGTTTCGAAACAGGTCGCCGCCAGCACTCAGAATCAGGCGCTCTGCGCCATCCTGTTTCTCTACAAGAAAGTCCTGCAAACCGAACTGCCCCTGCTGAATGCCGTCCGCGCCAAACGACCACAACAGCTACCCGTCGTGCTTTCCGTCGATGAAGTGCGACAAGTCCTCGATAAACTACCACGCAACCACTTGGGACTGATGATCGAATTGCTCTACGGCACCGGAATGAGGCTGATGGAATGCTGCCGGTTGCGCGTCAAGGATGTCGACTTTCCACGAAGGCAATTGATCATCCGCGAAGGAAAAGGCGAAAAAGATCGCGCTGTCCCCTTCCCCCTCCGTACCAAAGAACGGCTGACCGAACAAATCGAACTTGTGCGGCGCCTCCACGCAGCCGACCTTGCCCAAGGATACGGCTGCGTCTGGCTGCCGTACGCCCTGCGCACCAAATACCCCAACGCCGATCGCGAACTCAAGTGGCAGTACTTGTTCCCGGCTGCCAGCTTGAGCATTGATCCCCGCGATCCCAGTGGTCCAAAACGACGACATCATTGCCACGAAAGCTCGGTACAGAAAGTGTTGCGAAAAGCGGCGTTAGCCTCCGGCGTCAACAAGAAAATTGGCTGCCACACTATGCGACATTCCTTCGCGACCCACCTCCTGGAAGACGGCAAAGACATCCGTACGATCCAAGAACTGTTGGGACAAGGGAATTTGGGGTCAGGTCTTGACATACAACTTAAGGGGATGTAGCTTGCTGGCATGTCACGTCCGTTACGAATTGAAATTGAAAACGGTATCTACCACGTCACGTCGCGTGGATGGGAGCGGCGGGTGATCGTGACTGACGATCGTGACCGGCAACGATGGCTGGAATTGCTTGATCGCGAAGCGGCCACGGAGTTTGGCGTTGCCAAGCGCGTGCTCCAGGCGAAACGGGTGAGGAACAACGAGGCACGGGCGGCGGCATTGTGCCTGATTCGACGACTCACCAGCGTTCCGGCGACGCAGTTGGCGGATCGCTATGGTGGCGTCAGTCCGGCGGGGATTTCCCAGGCCGTCCAGCGAGCCGAAGTGCGTTGCGACGACGACGCTGCTTGGCGCCGCCGTCTCGCACGATTGGAAAAGAAGCTGTTGGCTCGCCCATAGGCCCTGAGACGTGTTAAGTTGTATGTCAAGACCTGACCCCAGATTCTGGTTGAAAACGCACCGCTTCGCGGCTCCGGTGCATTGCATTGTTCGTCGATCTTTGCGGGTTCAGTCGACCTCGACGATGTCGCCCGTTGGCTTCAGTTGGATGTCACGAACCTTGCCGTTCTTGTCGCGTCCGCGCACCTCGTAGTTCCCGGTTGGGGTCGTCCAAGCCTGTTCAAAGGTAATGCCGGGAAGCTTTTGTTTCGCAACTTCCATTACTTCTTGGGGAACGTTTTCCAATGGAACATTTTGACCACCGGTCGGTTCATGTCCGCAACCAATGCAACCAATCAACAACGCAGAAGCAACCACCATGAAAATAATCCGCATTAGAATTCTCCAGAAACGACTTCATCACCGGCACGCGTCGTGAAAGCAAGGTAAAGGGTATAATCGACCGACGATGACACAAGGGATACATGCCCATCTGCAAACAGAAAATTGCAGCCACTGGGATGCCTGCTCCAAAATTGGTTGACGTAGCTGAAAGGTGCATTGGGGCCGTTGCCATCGCCAGAATGACCCAGCGTCATTCCTGAGGCATTGTTCAAAATCGGAGGAGCAGGTGAACCCTCAGGCGGGAAAAGATTGGCTGAAGTGACGACGCCTGCCCACGTTGCCGAGCCGAGGTTAGCCGATCGCTCACCAACAAGAAGAGTGTGCGATGAACCATCAACGATATCAGCGAACCGCAAATTTACATCCCTGGAAAAACAACCGTCACCATCAACACCCGGCTCTGACGTTCCATATACGCCAACATAGTTTGAAGACGCAACATCGCAGATGGTTTGAATTGTGTTTCCAGCGGTGTCATACCGTTTGGCCGTCCAGTACTGTGGTGCGCTGTCGCTCGGACATAGGTAAGTTGCCACCGTGATCGTTCGCGCTACGGAGTTTGCTGCGTCCTCAATGTTCTTGTCGAATCGGATTTGGTCGAACAAGGCGGATTGTTCCAGTTGTGGAAGAATGCTGAGCGGCCCAGCCCCATCCGGGGCCAAGATCATTTCCGCTGCTGTCGAAGCGGGACACGTAGCCGGACGGGAAGTGGTTATGGGCGTCGTGGTAGTTGTGGATTGCCAAGCCAATTTGTTTGAGATTGTTCTGGCATTGCATTCGTCGAGCGGCCTCACGGACCGCTTGAACGGCCGGAAGCAGCATCGCGACGAGTATCCCGATGATGCCAATGACGACAAGCAGCTCGATCAACGTGAATCCACGCGAAACCCTGCAAAGCTTGTCTTGGCGTTGCGTTGTCATTTTTTTCTCCAATCAGGGTTTGATCGACGAACGTAAAGGTAACGGGGGGCGAGGAGAGGAGCTGACTTCAGAACTAACTGCGCCGAGCCCTCCCGTTCACCGTTTTGTTACGCCTCCTGGGCATCATCGGTCGATTCAGTATCGTCAGTTTCAACGGTTTCGGAATCCCCGGAATCCGTCGTCTTGTGCGACTTCTTACTTTTTCTGGTGCGCAATATTTTCCCAGCGGCCTTTGCGATTTTTTTCGTTGCGTCTTTTGCCTGTTCACCCTCGGTTACTTCGCGTTTTATCACTTCTGAAGTGAGAACTGACAGAATCTCATCTGTTTCAACACGTACGTCTGGCGAAAGGCGACGAAGTTCGCGGCGGAGCACTTGCAGAATGGGATCGCTGGTCAGCAGCGCGCCCAGGAAAAATCGATTTAGCGCCTGCCTTTGTGTATGAAACTCGCCGAGCACGGATTTGATCCAGCCTTCTTTGCACAGAAGGTAAAGTGATTCCACGTCTTTCGAGTTGCGCGGGTTTAGTGCGGAAAAGTCGATGTCGATTACAAGCTCTTGGTCGATCGGTTTTGCAAATGTAACCTTGTAAACCCGCCATTCAGTTCCGTTCGTCAAGACCACCCAATCGACCCCTTGATTCGCAGCATAGTCAACGGCCTGTTTTACATGCGGTTCCTTCAAGTCTAGTCCGATCGCTTTGACCTCGATGAGCAATTGAAGTACCCCGTCTAGCTTGGTTGCGAGGTCGCAGTATGTCCCGCGGATCGCGTGTTCGGACGTGATCTCCGAGTACTTGTCGTAGCCAAAGATGTCGGCAAGCATGTCGACGACGATCGTAACGGTGTCAGATTCACCAACGTCGCGAGATTTTGCTGACGCGAGAATCGGCTGGAAGCGTTTGATCCCAGCGGCGATGCGGTCAGAAACTTTCGAGGGGACTTTAGCCATGAATCATCAACCTATGTTGAAGTAATGGTTTGAGGCGTAACGCCTATGATCACGGGGCGGCCGTGATCGATGTTGATTTCAAAGCCGACGCCGCCGGCCGCTCCCGTGCATCAAATTGTTCGGCATCTCGCTTTATCACAAGCGGAACCCCGGCTGAAATTCCAGCAACTTCGAAGGCGCTCACCAACCGTGAGTCTTTGGTCATTCTGAGTGACGCTTCATCAAAGATGCAATCAGAAAACTGGGCCGGGTCGAGAACAACTTCACGTAACATGCGGACGTCCGCTGCATGATCAGAAGATTGGTCTTTCGACTTGTACGTGACGAACCCTTCAAACAGCCGCACCTCACGAGTTAGGTCCGCATCACGAATGTGTCGAACAAGATATAGTGCAGCGGTCATGACGGCGCAACCAAGCCCAACGTACCAATAACGCGTCTTGCTGCCGTCTTTCTCGATTGATCGTCCGATCGGGTTTCCATTTGAATCGAAGGACACGGACAATGGGGCTTCGATCAGTAAATTGCAGGACGATTGGGCTTGTCGGATGTGGTCAATAACCTGGGTCTTCAGTTCTGAGAAACTTACGCAGTTCGGGTCACGAAAGTCCAGCGACAGACCGCAAGTTCGTTTCTTGTTCGAGAAACCAATGTCCGTAATGATCCACGTACCGGAATCGGCGTTGAGTTCGAGTTTGGTTCCAGCACGAATCATATGTCTTGCCGAACGTCACCGTTCACCGGGCCGCGGCGACCGACATTGATCTCACCAAACCGCGCGGCCCGCGGCGCCGTGTGCAACGGTCTGTTATCCCTTCGTTGATCCGAGTTTCGATACCAGGGTTTGGGCGAGCATGTCGTGAATGCATTGCCGACTAGAGTTAACGCACATCACCACAACGTAACCTGTCATGAGAAGGCCTGAGAAAACAAAACCAATGCGAAGTCCTGGTTCCTTGGCGTACCAAATTGGCTCCGGCAGGTTGTTGCCAAGGTGTGCCAGTTCCCATGGTAGTAGTTTTATTACGGTGCGCAACAACGAATGCGGAAAGCGGATTTGCGATTGGGAAATCGAGTCGACAACGTGGATTCCAAGTATTCGCTTTCCAATCGTTGCTCGCCACGACGACGATTCCAAAATCGAGAAATACAGCCATACAGGAATCGAAATAGTGACAATTGTGTAAAGCTGAGTATTGAGTCCGGATTTAAACCAATTATCGGTGATACCGAAGACAGAGCGGACCGGAGCGAAAATCAGAAGCTGAGTAATTGCGAAAATCACAAATACGAAACAGCAGTCAATCAAATAGGCCATCCCCCGGGCGAAAATGCCAGCCGTACCTTCTGTATTCTCAGTGGATGGCATCATATTCTACTGGGATAACGACACGATTCAACCGGCGGCGGCCAAAAACCGTTGCTTTCAGGACCGATGCGATCCGCCGCTCGGTTGCAATCGATGGTTCTGATCTGGTTTCGCGATCGCCCGAATCACAGGCCGCCATCAGGACGGCAACTTCGGCGATAGCTCCGAATGCTGATTGTCCCATCCTCGAAAGAGATCATTGTCGCAAGCACTTGGTCGTAGTCAAGATCTGCCAAGTAGAAACACATGTCGCCATTTTGGTCGGGACGGTAAGCGTCCAGCTGTCCAAGCATTTTTGGAAGGCAACGCTTGTCGCCCTGCAAGGACGCATGGAATTCCAAGACCGCTTGGTCTACCCAACCGGCAATTACGATCTCCAGTCTTTGGTATTTTTCAAAGAACGATTCGATGGCGCTCTGGATGGTCTGGTCGCACGTCAATTGACTCTGTAGCGACTGATCGCGGCGGAGCTTCTTGGTCACCAATTCCCGAACCACCTCGAATTCTTGGGATACGCCCTGATATGCAGCCGTATCAACGAGAAATTCGGGATGGGTTGTTTGTCGATGGCTCTTGACGTGCTTGAACATGGCCATGCATCAGCCGCAGGGTTTGCCGCGGCAGTTAAGATCAGAACGCTGGCGGTAACGGGGCCGCCGCCAAAAAACACTGAATTCAAAACCCGCGTGACCGGCGGCTCCCGTTCACCGCTTTGTTCTGCCACGAGGGTTACGTTCCGGGATGGACACTCCATTCCATTGTCAGGTCTTCTAAGCGACCGAACGACTTGAACATTGTACCAAGTCGATCCAGATCAGACGGATAGGCCTCAATGCAGAACTCTACGATTTGCTGATTGGGCGGTTCTTGATTGTTGTTGAATCTGATTTCGATTGCGCAGCGGCCAGTAGACGAGAACCTAAATACACGTAGACGGAAATAGAATGCAAAACGGTCTGTTTCGTTTTCCGATCCCAGTTCCCACATGAATGTGTCATTGTCGGTCTTGGGAAATCCGATGAGCGATACGGCCGCATCATTCAAGTCGGACGCATTGGCGTAGATTTCGAATTGCGCCTGTGTCGATCGGTTTCCTGCAGACACCAACAAGTTGACGTGGTACGGCTCTTCGTACGGCTGACGTGTGATGTTCAGCAACGACCGCATGCGACATCCACGTTAGTGGCATAACGTTTCGCATCAGCGGGCCGGCGCGAAACGCGTTGAATTCAAAACCGACCCGACCGCCGGCTCCGTTGCATGCGATGGTTACCCGCATAGGCAGTTAGGAATCGCAGGCAATGTCTCACGGAAGCACCGACGCGAAGAAACCGAACCATGTAAGATACGCGCCGACCACGGCACACGCAAGAACAACTACGTTTAGAAAACCGGCTAGGGGCAGCAATCGTGCTTTGCTCGCAAGCAACTTCGGAAACAGTATTAGCAGGCTTGTTTTGATGATCATGCCCCAAGCGATCAAGTGGAAGAGGATGGCCGCGATGCTTGAGGTATCAGTGTGAGTTACGGCAATCGCGATCCCCGTCATTAGCATGGCAATCGGAAACATGGAAAACGCAACCGTTTTGGATTCGTTTTCGATCTGGTCGATCATCGCTAGAAAATGCTTGCGATCGATGAGAATGGAGATGGCCCGGAGTAACAATACGGGGCCGACGATCTTCGATAGCAGCAGCGTCATCTCCATCGCGGTACTTTCGAAACCTCGTCGTCCTTTAGTCGGGTAACGTTACGGTTAACGTGGCGGCGGCCAGACACCGTTGCTTCAAGTCGGACGTGGACCGCCGCTCACGTTCAACCGATTGTTCGTCCACGTTTGGCCGGAGAGTTCAGCGACCATTCGTGACGAGTTGATTGTATACGGTTTTGACGCGAGACCATAGCAATGGCGAAACGTCGTGCGGTCCGTCAGTTGTGATCGCGGTCAAGCATTCGTCCGGTGAACGTTCCATGACGATCGCGATTGCCACAGCCGCAATGGCTGGCGAACGACTCATGCCAGCGCTACAGGCCACCAATGTTCGGATGTTGTTTTCCATCAGCGTGACGACACATCGCACGGCAGTTTCGATGATCGCGTTTGGGTTGCCTCCCCCGTCGATGATCGGTATGCGACAGTAAATCATATCGCGAGCCAATTGCGCGGGCGGTTCGTTGACGGCGAGATCGACAACGGCGGCGATTTGATTGTCGTAGAGTCGCGTTAAATCTCGCGCATCCATCGCGTTGCCGATGAACAGTTGGTCGGAATGGATTTCGCGAATCAACGTGAATGTCTCACAGTGTGCATGTACCCCAATGGTTCTTGAGTGGACGAACGACCGTATTCAATCGGTTGCCGCGAGTGAACATACCATCAGGAAACGCGTCGACGGCAACTCGATTGCAATACATTGTTCTATGGCATTTCCAACGTTAGAAGTATAAGGGGACATAGCGATTCATGGCGGGTGATTCCCGCGGTGCTTTTGGCGGAGCGTACCGGACGTTGTTACGTTCTAATTTTCTCGCTTCTTTCACGTGGGCAGCGGCCGCCTTCTCGTGTTTTGTTTTGAGTTGCGTGAGAACGTCATCATCATTCAAATTTGGGTTCTCACGGAGAATCATGCGTGCGTCGAAGACAGCCAACCGAATATTGTGCGATTCAAGCGATTGGCGGTATTCCGTTGTTCGTTTCTGATTCTCATCCTCAAGTTCTTCGCTAATGGCAGCGCAAGCCAAAAGAACGTAGTCCGCGAGGTATCCCCAATCGACGTATGCGCTATTTGAAGCGGAAATCTTCGGTGGTACGACTCGAATTGTTTCCGTTTCTGTCGAATCTCGTCTCCATCTGTTAACGTCCTCGGCACCTGGGGGTGTATCAACGAAATATTTTCGAATGATCGATGCAAGCCGGTTTCGAGCGACATCACTTTCGCCGTTCAACGAAAAGAAAACTTCTTTCCCGGTTCGTTTCCAGTGTTCCATGCTCTCGTAAGATCGTGCCAACCATTGCACTGCTGTTACCGTTGATTGCTCGGAAGCCTCGAGTCGATCCAAAAGTGCATAATCAGACATTTGCAGTTCCATTTTTAGCCGGGGAAAAAATGATTTCCATAAAATCGGTTTCTGAAATTATGCGGATGTCACATCCGGTTTCTCGAAGCCTTTTAGCATCTTGAAGTTTTGTTGATTCAGTCGCACCAGTTGCGAGCATCCGAATGTCTTGGTTGCCCGTAACGAGGTACGAGGTCTTCTTTGAAACGGTTGTGGTTCGGATTCCCCCAAATCTTCGAATCACCTCAAACGCATCGTGTTTATTCGTAAAACCTTTAAGTGTACCAGTTATCGCGATCTTTTTCCCGTAGAACTCATGGGAACTGATGTCGAATCCATTTGGTATCTCAAACTCCATCTTCTCACGATCTCGGCGCCAGGTCGGGGCCGCCGCAGGAATCCATTCGTCCGCCGTAAACAATTCCCCGAACTTGATGTTGAGCCGATTCGTGAGGTCAACGATTGTATTCGAACCGGAGTCTTGTAAAGCGTGAAGTACAAGTTGGGCGGTTGCTTGCGAATCGCTCCCCGCCTCGTGGTGTTGAAGTGCGATCCCGAACGAATCGGCGAGAAAATCGAGCGTATGTGAAGCGAGTTTGGGCCAAAGATTTCGCGCGAGTTGCAGGGTGCAAAGGTAGGAAATCCGAGGAACGGGAATGGATACCGAGTGGAGTGAATGGCGCAGAACGGTGATATCGAACGATGAGTTGTGTACGACTACAAGCTGATGCTCAATCATAGGCAGTAACTCCGGCCACAACTCGTTGAGGGTCGGGGAGTCTTGCACGTCGTTTTCAGTCAAACCGTGAACCTTCGTGTTCCAGGGCGCGAATCGCATCTCTGACGGTCGAAAAAGGCGGGAAATAGAGTCGACGATAGCATTGTTTTGAACCCTAGTGATGCCGATTGCGCAAGCACTGTTGCGTTTTTCGTTTGCGGTCTCGAAATCGATCGCGATGAAGTCCATCATGTCTGCCATAGAACGACACCGTTCACCGGGCCGCGGCGAACGACGTTGATTTCAGAACCCGCTCCGCCCGCGGCTCCGTGTGCAACGGTTTGTTATCCGCGATTTTGGGGAAGAACCGCCCAGCAATCACCCAGTCCGAGTGACTCCGGCGCCAAATTGTAACGTACGAACGGACACGGAATCACTTGGAAAATATTGTTGGATAGTCGGAACGTTCCCGCAAACACTATGGTTCTTTCTTCTGTTGTTGCGCCACGTACGTCACGATTGGTAAAAGCAATCCGCCGACGATGATCTGAAGAGACACGGCCATGACCAAAAGGATTCCCAAGAACAATTCGGATTCGGTCAGTTGGAACCGAGCCAGCTGGTAAATGCCACCGACCATCACTACTGATGCGATGGACCAAAGGACCACTTGTGCCGCCTTGACGTCAAATTTTGTTGAAGTGAACGTCCGCGCAGAATACTGAATGACGTTGCGCCATTGCGTAGCTCCAGTGAATCGAGTTTACGGTTGCACCAATCCGAGACCATCCGTCTAAGATGAGCAATCGGGGTCGTTGCACCTAGAACACATGTGAATGGGAAGCTTCAGTCGGATAACGGCACCGTTCACCGGGCCGCGGCGAACGACGCTGATTTCAGAACCCTGCGCGACCCGCGGCTCCGGTGCAACGGATGGTTATGCGTCATAGGTCGCGATAGAACGTGAGCCGGTGGCCATTGGGATCTTGGACGGTGAACTCACGGGTGCCCCACGATTTGTCCTGCACTCTTGTCCGCTCATCGGGGACTCCTCGCTCTTTGTATTCTGCAAAAAGCGCATCTGGATCATCGACGATGAAGCGAATCAGCAGCGTTCCCGGCTTGGGCATGTCCTCGTCGCGCTGGTACTGGAGGTGCAATTCAACGCCGCCGCGTCGAACCCCGACGTACTTATCGGGGGCGGAGCAATCGCGAAAAGAGAGGCGGAACCCCATTGCCTCTGTGTAGAATTCGATAGCCAAATCGACATCGCGAACGGGAAGTATGGGATTGACTTCTTTGAAGTTCGCGACGCTCATTGCCATTTCTCCACGACGCATAACGTTACGCATCACTGGGCGGCGGCCAGTGATGCTGATTTCATAACCGACTAGGACCGCCGCTCCGGTGCATGCGATTGTTCACACCATCATGGGAAGACGAGACCCCAACAGCGAATCCAACCGCGACATCACGAAGGCGATCCTTGCGAATCCGAGGGCGGCGTCTCGTGAGATCGCCAAGATTTGCGGGAAGCGTTACACCAAGGCGTTTCCCGTGACCGTGTCGAATATCAAAAAGGCCCTGAAGCAGAGCAACGGCGCTATCTCTGCGGAGTCGCAATCCGTGTCCGTGGAGCATTTGAGTTGGGCTCGCGAGTACGTGTCGTGGTTCGAGGGCGATTGGGAAACAGCGATCGCGACGCTACACGCGCTGCGTGACTTTCAGGTGTGAACAATTATTGTACGGAACTTCTTCAGTCTATATCCGGTTCCAGTTCCGCCTATTTCGAAAACCGGTCGGTCTATTTCGGAACGACCGTCCAGGAACTAAATCGGAGAATAACTCCTAAGTGTCTACCAGTCAAGCACTTGCGGTAGGCCGTGCAACTGCGTTCCCGCTCGCGCCTCCGGAATAGACCGATGGAAACCCAGAACGTCCCCAGGACAAATGCGGAATCTTTTCGGTCTATTTCCAAATGCGGGGAAATAATTCTGCCTATCGCTCGACACGCAAAGCCGCATGATGTACATATTATCACTATTACGGCGCCGTGCACCGAGCTGCCTGCTCGGATAGGTTCCCAGGAAATACGCACGAAAGGAGCGTTCCAGATGATCACCACCACAAACGCCACCCTCATCAACCCGCCAAAACCGAAATTACTTGACCAAGTTAGGCAGAAATGCCGAATGCTGCACTACGCCAAACGAACCGAAGAAGCCTACGTCGATTGGATCCGACGATTCATCCTGTTTCATGACAAACGCCACCCTTCCGAAATGAGCTCGCCGGAAATCGAAGCCTTCCTGACTCACCTGGCCGTTTCGAAACAGGTCGCCGCCAGCACTCAGAATCAGGCGCTCTGCGCCATCCTGTTTCTCTACAAGAAAGTCCTGCAAACCGAACTGCCCCTGCTGAATGCCGTCCGCGCCAAACGACCACAACAGCTACCCGTCGTGCTTTCCGTCGATGAAGTGCGACAAGTCCTCGATAAACTACCACGCAACCACTTGGGACTGATGATCGAATTGCTCTACGGCACCGGAATGAGGCTGATGGAATGCTGCCGGTTGCGCGTCAAGGATGTCGACTTTCCACGAAGGCAATTGATCATCCGCGAAGGAAAAGGCGAAAAAGATCGCGCTGTCCCCTTCCCCCTCCGTACCAAAGAACGGCTGACCGAACAAATCGAACTTGTGCGGCGCCTCCACGCAGCCGACCTTGCCCAAGGATACGGCTGCGTCTGGCTGCCGTACGCCCTGCGCGCCAAATACCCCAACGCCGATCGCGAACTCAAGTGGCAGTACTTGTTCCCGGCTGCCAGCTTGAGCATTGATCCCCGCGATCCCAGTGGTCCAAAACGACGACATCATTGCCACGAAAGCTCGGTACAGAAAGTGTTGCGAAAAGCTGCGTTAGCCTCCGGCGTCAACAAGAAAATTGGCTGCCACACTATGCGACATTCCTTCGCGACCCACCTCCTGGAAGACGGCAAAGACATCCGTACGATCCAAGAACTGTTGGGACATGCTGATCTGAGCACCACCATGATCTATTATGCGCAGACAGCGGAAATGTGCAGCGAGTGACGTAACTTGTTGATTGCAAGCTGCTGGGCGTTGGGTGACTCAACATAATTTCCGGCCCAGTCTGGCGGACCGCGGGTGCGACTTGACATGGGGATGCCCCTCGTGAGGTCTATAAGGAACGAAGCGAGTCCAGCAATGTTTTATTCTGTTGTCACGAGGGAATGCTCGGGACCGGCGAAGGTTCGGTGATTTTTTCCAGCGAGTTACGTTTCATTTCCAGATTGGCTCGCGCGTAGATCTGAGTGGTTTTGACATCGACGTGTCCGAGGAAGTCGCGAATCATGTCGAGCGAGATGCCGCTTTGCAGCAGGTGCATTCCCTTGGTGTGGCGCAGCGTGTGCGGACTCACGGTTCGGTTCAGACTGGGGCACTTCGTTCGGGCCTGGACGAGATATTTTTCAAGGATGTAACGGATTCCGGAGCGTGTCAGTCGTTGATGGCGCGCGTTCTGGAATAGGGGCGTGTCGAACTGTCCGGGGCCCTCCAGGCGGTTTTCCCGAATGTGGTCACGCAGAAGCTGAACCGTGCTTTGCATCAATGGGACCGCGCGGGCCTTGCGTCCTTTTCCCAGCAGACGCAATTGCGCGGGTGGAGCCAATCGCACATCTCCGACGGAAAGGTCGACCAGTTCCTGAACCCGCGCTCCCGTGTCGTAGAGGAGGCTTAGCAGGACCGCATCCCTTCGGCCTTTGAACACACGCTGGTTTCGGTGCACTCGACGTTGCGCACCCGTGCGGGCCAACGGCCTGACAATGATTCAGCCGACTTTAAGGACCTTCAGATTTATTGACCGGACCACTGCCTCGGCGGCTTGTTGATTTGGTGGCCGTCATTCTCCTGTATGGCACTCACGAGCGACAATGCCAAACGTCGAGGTGTCGCAACCTTGGTTGGCAGATCCTTCGGTCGCGTTATTCCCTCAGCATGACACGTTGCAATGGACCGACCAAATCGACCGTCCCTCCGCTCCGAGTGCCAGAAATTTCCAAAGGGGTGATATCCGAATCCGAGCTGCCATACTATCATTGGGCCCTGGACAAGGAGGACGAGTCGCACGGGTTCTGAACTGGGCGCGTCGTTGCTAGCGACTGAATACGGAAGCCGACAATGAAATACCTGATTACGGTGCTAGGGTTTGTTATTTGCGGATCAACGGCCAGCGGCGAGATTCGCACAGAAGTCGTCGAATACCGCGATGGAGACGTCGCTTTGGAAGGATATCTGGCCTGGGACGATGCCCAGGCCGATCCGCGTGGAACTCAAACGGTTCCCGGCATACTGATCGTACATCAGTGGATGGGGTTGACTGATTACGAGCAGTCACGTGCCAGGCAATTGGCGGAACTAGGCTACATTGCCTTCGCGCTGGATATTTATGGCCAGGGCATTCGTCCGACATCCATGCAGCAGGCTGGAGCCGAAGCCAGCAAATACAAACAAGATCGCAAGTTATTTCGACGGCGGCTGAATTGCGGCCTGAAACAGCTGGCAAGCTATCCGGGCGTCTCCGCCCAACAGCTTGCCGCCATCGGATATTGCTTCGGCGGGACAGGTGTGTTGGAGTTGGCTCGTTCCGGGGCCGACATTCGAGGCTTGGTGAGTTTTCACGGCGGGCTCGATTCGCCAGCGCCGCAAGATGGCAAGCAAATCAAGGCCAAGATTCTGATTTGTCACGGCGCGGACGACCCCTTCGTACCCGCGAAAGACATTGACGCGATGAAGGCCGAGTTCAATGAGGCCAACGTGGATTGGCAGATGATCTACTACGGAAAGGCCGTGCACTCGTTCACTCAACCCATGGCGGGGAATGACACCACACGGGGAGCCGCTTATCAGGAACAAGCCGACCACCGGTCATGGCAAGCCATGAGATCCTTCTTCGCCGAACTATTTCCGCAGTCGCGCTGAACACCTGTTGCCAGACCGCGGGGGCCGCCCAGTACGGATCGAGATCAACGGCACATAGCCTGCCGGCAACGACGGTCTCGCCGCTACCTGTTGAGATCAACGTCATATTATTTCTGAGGTCCGACCGTTCCTCAATGGGTGACATCGTTTCGAGTGGAGCACCGAGAAGCCAATGGTGTTGGGCAACGTGGTTGTCAGTCTCGAACAGCAGAAAGTCGGCGACGCCGGACCCTCGACGCGGCGGATGGTAATCTACGAGTTTGCCAGGAACCGGATGGCCCGCCGGCGGGGACTTTGCGCGCCCGGTGTACCATCCACTTGTCAACCTACCAGGACCAGGATTACCGGCAAAATCGGCTCACGAGGCCTTCTCAAGCACATTTGACAATCGCAATCATGGGATGTGGGACCCTCCCATTTTACGTCGGGTTATACTTGCTTGATCAGGCCACAACGCGCGTCGGAGGTCTTGTTTTGACCTGCAGCCATTAGAAGATTCAGAGGGCTGCGGACCCAGCATGCGCTGCTCTATTCAGGCCGCTTCACATTCCGGAGGACCCCGCGATGGCCAAGGCTTCGCGTCGAAACGGCAAGAAAAGTCTGCTGGAACTGACGTGCGACGAGATGGAGCGGCGTCTCGCCGCACCGGGTGAGGACCCGGAACTCCGCGCCTATTTCGGTGATGACGTCTATGTTGATTTGAAGTCGAAAGTGAGGGAGCAGCGCGCTACGCGAGCGGCTCGAATTACCGGTCCTCGCGTGCTGATTCTGCATGGCATCATGGGTTCGCTGCTGGGGCGTCCGCGCTGGGGATGGGACGCGATCTGGCTGAATCCCGTGGCGATTGCGCAGGGACAACTCTCCAAGCTGTCGCTCAGTCGGCCGCCGGGAACGACCGACGTCAAAACGCTCGGCGTGCTGCCGCTGTACTACGCTGCGCTGCGCGTCTGGCTGCGGGCCGTCGGGATGAACGCGGATTTCTTCCCTTACGACTGGCGGCAGAGCGTGGAAGTGCTGGGACGGCAATTGGAGGCAACGCTGGCCCAAGATGCAGCGGCGTCGATTTCGCTCGTCGCACACAGTATGGGCGGCCTGGTCAGTCGCGCGGCGGTGAAATTGAATGGCTCCGGGATCCAAAAGGTACATCGGATCGTCATGTTGGGGACGCCGAACTTCGGTTCGTTCGTGCCGGCTCAGGTGCTGTGCGTACAATATCCGTTTGTGAACAAGGTCATCGCGCTGGATGTCACCCAGACGAACGACAACTTAACGCGGCACGTGTTCAGCAGCTTTCCGTCGCTTTACCAGATGCTGCCGTCCCCTGCGGCGGGTCGATATGAGCAGCAGGACATGTTCGATCGAAAGCATTGGCCGCGGAAGATACCCAAGCTCGACACCGGGTTGCTTCGCGCCTCCCGGAAAATCCAAGCCGACCTGCCCGTGGACGATCCGCGATTCCGTTTGATTGCGGGTGTCGATCAGGAGACTGTCACGAGTGTGGGCCCGGGCAGCGAGCAGACGTTCGACTTCTTCACGACAAACGAAGGTGACGGCACCGTGCCGCTGTTCCTCGCACAACTCACCGATCACACTCCGACGTGGTACGTGAAGGAGAATCATGGGGGCTTGCCCCGCAACCGCCAGGTGGTGGACGCCGTGATCGACATTCTGACATCGGCGGACGGCCAAACGAGTGTGCTTCCCGACCGTTGGATGGCCACGCGGGCGGCCGCGACCACGCGGCGCAAACTGGTCGTACGCAGCACCAGCGAAAAACGAGATGTTTCCCAACTGACGCGCGCCGATCAACAGGAGTTGCTCGAAACGGTGTTCGGCCCGCGCATCGTTTCCACCGCTGTTCTGCCGACCCTGCCCACGCCACCCGGAAACGGCGACGACCGACGGCAGCAGTTTGGCGGCATCGTGGTGGGTCGACGCCAGCGGCGACTGGAGATCGTGCTGGCCCAGGGCAGCATCGCCGACGTGCCCGCGAGTGCCCACGTGCTGGGCCTGTTCGAGGGGGTGACACCCACGGGCGCGGCGGATGCGCTTGACCGACGGACGAACGGGTTGATTCGCGATTTCTATACGCGGCATGTGATCGACGGCGCGCTGGGCAAAGTGTCGCTCGTGCCCACCAACTGCACCGCGCTGATGTCAGGGCTGGTGGCGTTTATCGGACTCGGTCCATTTGGCGACTTCACGCCGGATCGTCAGTTGGTGGGTGCCGCATCCGTAGTCAAAACGCTGATCAAGCTGCGGATTCCGGATTTCGCCACGGTGCTGATGGGTGAAACGATGAGTGCTCGGGAGGGTGCCGAGGATCGTGGCGCTTTCGAGGCATTGCGTCAATTGCTGAAGGGATTCTTGGCAGGTCTGCGCGACAGCGATTCGGAACATCTGCTGCGTCGCATCGTGTTTTGCGTGTACGATCCTCAGAAGTACGAAGCGCTGAAGGGAGAATTCTACGGTCTGGCGGCTACGAAACTATTCGAAGGCATCGAGCTGGTGTTTGACGAAATGAAAGTCACGCCGCTCGTTCAAGATCGTGGCCCTGAGGACCGGCGCACCGCCACGGCAGGGTTGCCCGGCGAGGATGACTCGCCGAGTTACCTGATGACGACGGACTATTCGTTGGACCCGAAACAAGCCGGTTTTAAATTTGCGTTCCTCACGGCATCGGGGCGAGGGTCCTTGCCCAGTGCTTCGGCGACGATTGACCGCAAGCAACTGGAAGCGCTGCTAAATCAATTCGACCCGGACGTGGGTCTGAGGTCTGCCGAGGATCTGAAGCGTCTGGGCGATCAACTGGCCCGCCTATTGTTCCCGGATGAATTTATCACACAACTCGCGGCGTTGGAGGACATCCAGGAAGGTCGGCCGCTGCGCCTGGTGCATGATGCAGCCACGTCCAAGATTCCGTGGGAAGCGTTGCGCATCGCCGATGACTACCCCGCGCTCAGCCGCATTGTGTCGCGGCACTTCCTGGGTGACGACGCCCTCCGCAAGGTCAGTGAGGACCGACTGCTGGGTGAATCGCTGGACGTGCTGATGGTCGTCGACCCCAGCAACAACCTGCCGGGAGCGCGCGAGGAAGCGAAAACGATCATGCACTTGATGGGCAAGGTTTCCGGATTGAA
Organism: uncultured Planctomycetales bacterium; assembly: GCA_963695565.1. Classification (GTDB taxonomy): domain Bacteria; phylum Planctomycetota; class Planctomycetia; order Pirellulales; family Pirellulaceae; genus CAVOGW01. The sequence continues at coordinate 374,620 of CAVOGW010000010.1, read as the reverse complement.
TCTTGTCGTGCGGACCGGAGCGGAAGGGACTCATGCACAAATAAAACAAGACTTCTGTTCGGGCCAATTTGACATCGTGCACTACGCCGGCCATGCGGGATTCGACCCCATCCACACGCAACGCCGAGGGCTGTTGTGTTCCGACGGGAACTTCCTCACGGGTGATGATCTGACCGATATGTCGACGCTGCCCACGTTGGTGTTTCTGAACGCCTGCCAGTCGGCTCGCATCCGCCGGGCGCAGGCCCATCCGACGGACCCGGTGTTCAATCTGACGCGCCGGCAACAGATGAAGCAAACGGTCAGCGTCGCCGAAGCATTTCTACGCGGAGGGCTGAAGTTGTTTCTCGGCACGTACTGGCCGGTCGGTGATGATGCGGCCAAAACGTTTTCGAGTGTATTCTACGAACACATCATCCAGCAGCAGGCAATCGGAGTAGCCGTGCACAAAGCGCGCGTCGCGGTGCAGCAGCAAGGCGACATCGACTGGGCCGACTACATGCTCTACGGAGATGCTCGCTTCGCGCTGAAGCAGTCGCGCGAGTGAAGTCCACGCGGCCCCTAACAACGGCGCTGTGGCGGGCAAGGGGGCCTCAGCGAGCGTCGGAATTAAGATCAGAATCCAGGTTAGCAGTATTGGTCGCGTTGCTCGGCGTGCTCGGCGTTCTCGGGTGGCCGGCAAGTAATCCTGACCGCAAGCGGGTCCGCTAGGCCGACGAGTTGTTCCGTGAGCAGCGTCGGCACGGTTGAACTGGCTGACGGTCACTGGCAAGTCAACGCAGAAGCAACACAACATAAATGCAGAAGCGACCCAACATAAATACCGTGCCAAGGCCAGCATCATTCGCCAACCAAGCGAAGGCATATTGTCGTTGCGGTTTCGCGCGTCGGCATCATCCTCGCCGTCCGAGAACCGGGACAGCTCCAGCGGAAAAAAATGGGACAGGATCACTCTTGACGGCTTCAGCCTGTCCCGGGTTCGCGCTGTCTCCAGTCCCCGTTCTTCCCTCGTTCTCACTTCAAGTCAAATCCGTGGCCGCCCTCTCACTATCATTAGCGCGGTCATGGCCAACACGACCACTAAACCGTTCGGCTCCGGGACCTGACCCGACGACTGCTGTGAGCTCATAAACTTGTTGCTGTTCCAAACGATGAAGTCACCTCCATCGACGATGCCGTCCCCGTTGAAATCTCCCCGGTCCCACAGCAATGAGGAACTAAACTTGCCAGAATTCCAGCGGATGAAGTCGCTGCCATCCACCCAGCCATTCAGATCGGAGTCACCGCGGAGGTAAGGGCTGCGGAATCCGTTGATCGCGGCTGCGTCACTCAGCCAGGCATCGACATCCGAATTGTCGAGCACGCCATCGGTCGTCAAATCGAATCGGTCGTTGATCCCCGGTTCCACCAGGACGCCAGCTGCCAGCGGCCCCTGTGACAATAGGGCGTTCAAGTCATTAAGGTCGCAGTCATGGTCCGCGTCAAAATCAACCGCAGCGGAAAAAAATTCTAGTTCCATGGCTGTCGCCCCGACGTACGCCTGGGCAGTGCTGGGAGGAGGCGATCCATGCGACCAATCCCACGCCACCATCACGGCCGCATCGGAACGATCGAAGTCGGCGAGACGGTCCATGGATATCGGTGCCGCCACGGGGCCTTGCGCCAGGAAATCCAACATCAGGTTTCCGTCCATCGGGTTGTAATGAAATGGAGTGTCCAACACGAATTCAATATCGAACACCTTGGGACCCCCAATCGGCCCGAGATTCTGCGTACCACCCTGCCAAGGGGAATTCTCCCGCACGAGCGTGACAGGTGCTGTGATATTCGCGTCGAAATTTGCGCTCATCGCTGCTGGCGCCGTCATCGTCACCGACGCGGAGATTGCCAATTCATCAGTTGACCAGTTTGCTGGGAAAAGCGTGGCGCCATCCGGTCGAAAGCGAATGGTCGTCAAGAACCCACCTGCCTCCGGCAACCCCCCAAATTGATTCCCAGAATAAATGTACTGCGCGCGGAGGCGTTCGGGCCATCCTCCCGCGCCAACTCCCTCCGTCGTCGCCAAGGCGTTGGGGACGACGAGCGGCAGTTCGCTACCCTGTGCTGTTTTCGGCGTAAGCACGACGACGCAAGCCGTACAGAAGACGCTCACCCAGCACAGCCAATAACTGGACCATTGACGTGACATCGAAGTCCTCCTTTCGCCAGCATTGATTGCCGGCTCATGATCATGTCCCCGTCCGGCACTCCCAGCGATCAACCGTGTGGGCTGATCGGCCAGTTCCGGAGGGGCGTTGTCCCCTACTTTTCTGTCCCCCATACATCTGTACGGAATTCTTTTGGAAACGTGGCCACGAAAAGTATCCCGTCGAACTTCGTTGAAACCGGGGCAACATGCGGGGATTGATGGCGCGACAGCTGAGCATCGGCGGGAGAGTGCCAGATGTAACCGAGACCTTGCGTCGTCGCGGGCGGCGACGGCCCATTCCCGGACATTCCGGGGGACGCAGCGGCTTGCTGTCGGCCAACATCCGTTCATGAGAGCCTGAAACTGCCGATTCCTGCAGCCTTTCACCTGGCCCGATCGTTCGTCGCGATCTCAACCTGGGCAGGAGCACGCCACAGGTGCAGTTTTCCCGAATCGCGGGTGACTGCCGCGATGCTGTTTCCATCTGGTGAAAAAGTTACCCAGATGAAGCGACTTCCATCTCCCTTTAGTGTGGCGACTTGTCTTCGCGTAGCGACGTCCCAGAGTAGCACGGCCTCCTCGCCACTGCTGCCAGCCGTCGCGATCCTCTGGCCGTCTGGCGAGAAGGCGATGCTTGGAATGGTCATCCGGTGTCCGCGGAGGGGCGCGTCGAACGGTTGCCATGTACGAGCGTTCCACAATCGCATTGCGCACTGGTCATTGCCGGTCGCCAGGACGCTTCCGTCAGGCGAAAACGCGACTGCGGTGACCGCGCCCACTCCATCCGCCAGCAGCGATCGAAGATTCGAGTTGCAGTCCAAGACGGCGAGTGAGCCGTTCGTGAGACCAGCTACGACGAAATGTCCGGAAGGCGAAATATCGCCCGTATAAGGAGTATTGCCGAATTGCCATCTACCCGTGGGCTTCCAGGTGGTAGTGTCCCATCGCGTGACTCGGCACTCGGGGTCCAGACCAGCCGTGAACAATTGGCGGTTGTCGGCCGCGAATTTTGCCCATGTCGTCGTGTGCGCAGCGGCAGCCGCCAGTTCACAGATCACGCGATGTCGCCGCAGATCCCAGACCTTCACTCGTCCCGCATGGTCAGCTGCCGCGAGGAATTTCCCATCGGACGATGGGACAGCCATCCAGTTGTTGTTGCCAAGACCTGGTAAAGACCGTCGCGTTTTGAGTTCCGACAGGTCCCACAATTCCACGATCTGTCCCGTCGTCACTACTGCACCTGACCTACCGTCCGGCATAAATGAGAATTGCCAGACACCGTCGGCCGTCGACACGGCTGTCTGCGCGGGAGGTCGAACGGACGAATTCCAGAGCCAAACTGAACCATCCTTGCAGGCACTCACCAGTCCGATTCCATCCGGCAGGAAGTCCACCGCCCAGACTTCCTGCCCGTGGCCGCGCAGGGCAGAAATGGACTCGCCGCCGGATGCTTTCCACAAGCGAATCGACTGGTCTGCGCTGGCGGAGGCTCAGCGTTTGCCCATCCGGCGAAAAGGTCAATCCCCGCACAAATCGCCGGTGTCCCGTCAGGGGCGCGGTGATCCGTTCGCCGGTCGCGGGATTCCACAGGCGAACGGAGGGATCGGAGTATCCTGCGCCGGAAGCGAGCATCTGTCCGTTCGGCGAGAACGCGAGTGCAGTCACCATCTCGTCGTGCGCCGGAAAGACCAGTTGTTGGTTCAGTGTCGTCAGGCCAAGGATGTGTATCCGGCCAGCGGCATCTCCAATTGCCACGACATCGCCCCTCGGTGACATCGCCATGGCTTCCTCGAACGTCAACGTGCGTGTGCTGGCAATGACATGCGTCGTGACCCGCGATGGCTGCGCAATGTCCCACAACGTTACGACTTCCTTGGTCCACGTGGGATCGATGGCCAGCGCCGCCAGAGACCTGCCATTCGGTGTGAAAGCCAACGCCACAACATGTCCTTGATATTCGAAGGCGAGCACTTCCCGAGCTGCTGCCACATCCCACAACCTCAATCGCCCCTGCACCTGCGCGGCTGAAACGGAATCAAGCGAGGGCCAGCCAGTACATTCGGTGAATGCCAACAGATTCCCGTGAGGTGCCATCGCCACGACGGCGGGGCCCATGTTGGACGACTGTAGGACCTTTGCGGGACCGGAATCCAATTCCAAGGTGGCAACGGTCCCGTCGACGGCACTGAACGCAAGCCACTTTCCATCGGGCGCTACGACAATATGATTCACGGCGCAAGTGTGCTGGTACAGCGATCGTTGCAGGGCAACGTCCGGTTGACTTTGGCTCCAGCGGTAGCGCCATTCCCAACCGCGAAGATCCGGCTGATCACGTGGGGGCCGCTGGCGATCCAATAGTGATCGAGCCTGGCCAAAGTCGTCTTCTTCCAGAGATTGCTGTACGAGCATCATGTCGCCGGCATAGGCATTCCTTCGCGCCAAGAGTCCACTAGCAGCTGCCCGCCGCCACTGCCAGGTTACACCGCTGACCCCGGTTGCCAGGGCGATCGCCAGCGCCAAACATAATCCGGCGACAAGGGGTCGGCGCCGGCACCAACGCCACGTTTTCACCATCGGACCAGCCGGGCGGGCCCGGATGGGTCGGTGGTCCAAGCAGCGGCCGAGTTCCTCCGCCAATTCGCGGGCTGTGGCATAACGGCGCTGCGGATCCTTCTCCAGACACTTTAAGGCAATCGTCTCGAGATCCCGTGGCACGCCGGGGTTGAGCAGGCGTGGTGCGACGGGGGCATACTGCAGGACTTGTTGTAATACGTCGCCCACCTGCCCGCCGACAAATGGTGGCCGGCCGGTGAGCAGATGATACAGGATGCCGCCGATCGAATAGACATCGCTCCAGGGCCCGACCTCACCTTGGTGGACCGACGCCTGTTCCGGAGGCATGTACTGGGGGGTTCCCAGCATCTGGCCCGAAAGGGTCAGGCGAGCATCGGTAGAAAGTGATCTCGCCAGTCCAAAATCTGTGATCCGCGGGAGGTCGTGCCCGTCGATCAATACGTTCGACGGTTTCAGGTCGCGATGCAAGACGCCCTGCTCATGCGCGTAGTGCATCGCTTCCGCAATCGCTCTGACATATCGTGCCGCCCGCGTTGGCTCGAAAGGCCCCTGCGCACAACTCGTGCAGGTTTACTCCCTCGACATAATCCATCGTCAGATATCGATGTCCGTCACAGACTCCGAAATCGTGGACGGCGACAATGCTTGGGTGCTGCAAACGAGCCGTTGCCAGGGCCTCATTCCTAAATCGGCCAATGAGCGTCGCGTCCGCCTGAGTCGACATCTGCATGATCTTGATGGCGACGAGCCGCCCAAGGGACTTCTGCCGCGCTTTGTAGACTACGCCCATGCCGCCATGGGCAATCTCCGCCAGCAGTTCATAGTCGCCGAATGTGCGGCCGAGTGTGGCGATCCCGGTCGTCCCCGACGGATTGGCAAGCGTGGGAGTTTCCTCTGCGTGCAACCCGTGATCGGTCAGCTCGAGCGCGTCGCGGACCATGCACCCTGTGCACAGACGGCCCGCCCATGTCGCAGACAGCTCTTTTCCGCAGCGGCTACAGATTACAGTCAGGTTCATCACGCTTCTCGATATGTGTGGACGACCTCTGTAAGACTCTACGGCATATCCAGTCGGAAGTGACAAGACGTCCTATCAAGCAAAGGTCGAGCGCAGCCAGCGAATTTCGTCTTCTAGTTCGTCGGCGGTGGTCACCGTCTGGGCAATTTCTTCACGGAGCAGTGCGCGACAGCGTACTCGCAGACGATGGACAGCAGATTTCACTGCGTCTTCGCTCATGACCAGTTGCCGGGCCAGCTCGGCATAGGTCACCGAACTGTCACGTCCCCAGAGAAACCGTTTCAAGGTATTGAACGAAGCCATCTTTCCGACGGCTGCATACTCCGCTGCCAACCGAGCCAGCACTGCGTCCAACAAGGCCTCCCCCCAACACCGTTCGTATGCTTTCTCCGGTGTGAACTCATCAGCCAGCACGAGCGAGCGGTCGACGAACTCGGGGTCCAACGAGAAAACCTGCCGTCCGCCACCCCGTTTCGCCGCGTGTGCGCGATCCCGCTGGTCGCTGAGGAAATGGTCCAATGCAGTCAGAAAAAATGACCGGAACCGGCCGCGTTGGGGATCGGCCAGACTGAAATATTGTTTTTCAATAAAACGGCTCAGAAACTCTTGCGTGAGGTCTTCGGCGTCCTCAGGTCCGTATCCGCGCTTGCGGACATAAGCATAGAGTGGCCGCCAGTACTTGCAGCAGATTTGACTCAGCGCATCGAACGACTGACGTGAAGCGCCGTTGCCCGCCGCCAACACTACACTCCAGTGCGTGCTGGGAAATGGGCATACGCCCATAGGAAAGCGACTGACATCTGGATCGAAGTCGCCCATGACGATCAAGCCTACGCTCGAGTCGGATTCTACCGATGCAATTTACGTATTTTACCACAAATCGAACCAGAAAACGACTCGTGGGACAATCTTCGTCGCTCGCCAGAGCGTGACAGACGTGTGAATTGATCGACCAAACGCTGGTAGAGCAAGCGATGGGTTACAAAGCATCGGTCGTGCAAGTGGTCGCCGTATTCTCCTCGGAGCTGGACATTGGGCTGCATTAAGTGGCTGGCCACGACGATTCGCGCGGTTCCCCACAGCGATAGCCAAACGAGCAAACCCACGTACGCGTCGCGGGCTCAGTGCCTGCCGGTCATATACGCCATGCATGCATCGGCGCGGGCCTTGCCGCTCAGGAGCAATGCAACGCCTAACAAGATGCTCATGCTTGGCTCCGGAACGCCCGACACCGCATCGGACGATGAGAACTTAGTTCCGTTCCAGAGGATAAAGTCCTGGCCATCGACCACACCATCGCCGTTGAAGTCGCCGTGATCCCAGAGCAGTGTGGAAGTGAACTTCGAACCATTCCATAGTATGAAGTCCTGACCGTCCACAATTCCATCAAGGTTTGCGTCTCCACGCTTGTACGGTGACGCAAGACCGTTCTGGTCGGCAGCAATCGTCAGCCACTCGCTGACGTCCGCGTTATCGATCACGCCGTTTCCAGTGATATCGAACTGTTCGTTGACACCCGGGGTGACCGTCACGCCGGCGACCAGGGGACCTTCCGCCAACAGAGCGTTCAGATCTCCAACGTCGCAGACTGCATTCGCATCAAAGTCGCAGACGGAGGCGCCTTCGAGTGTGAGCGCAGTCAGGGCGTAGTCGACAAACAGCGTGATATCGTAAGCGTCAAATCCTGTCAGCAAGGCGGTACTACCCAGATAGTTCGGGGACGTATCGTAGGAGAATGTGCTGCCGTAGTATCCACTCGCATCAAAGTACAGGGGGTCGTTGAAGCCGTCCTCTCCATGGAGCATGGGCATGATTTCGATCGCAGCGCCAGTGGCCGCCGTGTTCGCCAGCAGTCGGGCCGTGAATGCCGTCAGGTCGAAAAGGTCGCCATCCACTCGTTGGAGAATAATTCTTGCCTTGTAATCCGTCACGCCGGCGGGGGGAGTGGTCACGGCTTGGGCCTCCACGCCCTCGGGCCATGGCACGCGAACCGGGCGACCAATCACAGTCCCCGTTCCACCCGTAAATAGCTTGTCCCGGGTGTAGGTGAACAGATACCCGTTGCTGCTGATGGTATCCGCGGTGACTCCGGAAGCGATGTCGGTCGCCACCTGAGTACTATCGAAGAAGACCGTTGTCATTGCGTTGACGGTGGTGCAATAAAACAGACAGCATGATGCCGCCAGCGCCTGGAAAGTCGTGCGGAACATCCGCGTATCCTTCTGTGCAGTGGTTTGCGGGGTTCTTCAATTCATGTTACCTGCCGGAACCCCTTGGCGGCAGGCCGACGACGTTCGAGCTGACTCGGTGTTCTCAAGATCCCCTGCCCCGACCGTCCGAGTTACGGCGCTCGCATACCGAAAGAAGAGTCGGATTACAGTTCTGGGTACGCCATGTTTTTGAACACCGGAGCAAGGCGTGATGAGTGCGGAGAAATCGCCCCCGTCTGGGATTTCGATGGGGCATGTGATGGTCACAAAAAACGCGGCCGTACGGCTGGTCAATGCAGTGAGCTGATGTGCGTTTTCGCACGGCGGAGTGTGCACGCGGTACACCCGTGAATACACGACTAGGGCTTGGCGCTGACTGTGGTACGCAACCTGGAGCTTGTCGAAATTTCTCGTACCACCGGCACGCGCGTTGCGTCTTCTGTACCGTGTTCGGACTCAGGGAATACGACGTGGGTTTCCGTAGGATTGAGTGATCAATTCCTTCCGCTTCATTGATCAGGATACAAGATGTGGTGCCGTCGACTTCTGATTCTGGCATGGGTGCTATGGGCATGTTCTACCGGCGACCTGGTTGGGGACGAGGGGTCCTCCGCAGTCGTCCCACCGAACGGTTCGACGGTACCTGAATTAACCCTCGAGGACTGGCCCCAGTATCGTGGTCAGCGCCGCGATGGTATTTCCCGGGAAACGGGCTTGTTGCATGCATGGCCGCAGGGAGGACCTCGTTTGATCTGGGAAACCGCTGTCGGTCAAGGCTATGCCGCTCCGTCTGTGATGGGCGGCAGCGTCTATCTGAATGACTATAACGAGCAGCAAGGGGAATGGATGGTTCGCTGCCTGACTCTTGATGATGGCCAGGAACAATGGCGTTACCGGATTAAGAAACGGATCCGCCCTAATCATGCGATCACCCGTGCCGCCCCGGCCACCGACGGTGTCTACGTGTTTGCAATTGACCCTAAATGCGAACTCTATTGCCTCGACGCGCGGAGCGGTGAACTGATTTGGAAGAAATTCCTGCCTGCGGAATACGGTAGCCAGATTCCTCCCTGGTACAACGGCCAGAGCCCGTTGATCGACTCCGACCGGTTGGTCATCGCCACGGGCGGTCGCGTGTTGATGACGGCGCTAACCAAGGCGACGGGTGCCGCAATCTGGGAGACCGAAAATGCTGAGCAGTTTTCGCTCTCACATGGGTCCATCATGCCGGTAGAGATCGAGGGGACACGACAATATGCGTACACGACGCTGAAGGGGCTGGTCGGCATTGACGCCCAGACGGGCAAGCTGCTCTGGTATTTCCCCTGGAGGTTTAACACGGCGGTCTGTACCACGCCGCTACCCTTGGGCGACGGTAAGCTGCTGCTGACGTCCGGTTACCACGCACGCACGGTGGTGTGCCAGGTAAGGCGAAACGGCGACCAGTGGGCGGCCGAGGAGTCGATCGCCCTGCCCCTTCCGACCGCGGGTTGGAATTCCGAAGTGCACACTCCCATCGTGCACCAGGACCACATTTACGGAATTGGCAAGAAGCAGCGAGGGTTGTGGACCTGCTTGGACCTGGACGGCAACGAACTCTGGAACAGCGGAGGGCGGGCGTCGTTTGAACTTGGCGGGTTTGCGCTGGCCGACGGGATGTTTTTCGTTCTGGAGGGGAAGACGGGTGTGCTCCGCGTGCTGGACGCCGGTGCCGATCATTACAAGGAACTCGCCAACTTTAAGCTGCTCGAAGGTCCGGACGTCTGGGCACCCCCCGTTATTTCGCACGGCAGACTGCTGATTCGGGACCTGGGCAAGTTACTCTGTTTGGATATCGCAGACGATTCAACCCCCTTGACGGCCGCAGCGGACCTTCGGCCATCGGTTCGACAATAAGAGGATCGGCAGACGATGTTTCTGCAGCACACCGGCACGCTCTGCGGTAAGGGCCGACGGCAAGACGCGTTTCGCCTGCAGCTGAACGGAATTGCCGTGGACGCTGAGGACCGGTTACTAGCGATTGGTGATCGCGAGATCAAGCGATTCGCACCGGACGGCAGTCTGGATGCCCGGATTGCCACGCGCAACGTCGGCTGGTCGATCGCTGTTGCAGGCAAGTGGATTTGGGTCGGCATGCAGGCCATGGTCGATCGACTCGACGACACGGGTAACCCATTGGATCGCATCGAGGATGAGAGACGACTGGGACTCATCACCGGCCTGGCGGTGACCGGTGCGACGCTCATTGCTGCCGACGCGACCCATCGTACGATTCACGTGTATCGGGATGGGATGTGGCACGGAGAGATCGGCCAGGACGTGAATACGCGTGGTTTCATGATCCCGAATGGCGTGCTTGACCTGGCGCTGCAATATGATCAGCGGACATTGGTTGTCGCTCATCCGCAGAAGCACCGCGTTGAACGATACAACCTTGAGGGGCAGCTCACCGGCAAGTTCGGCCGTTTTGGCATGAACGACCCGGCTGATTTCGGGGGGTGCTGCAATCCCACAAACATTACAACCACGGTGGACGGCATGATCGCGGTCAGCGAGAAGGCGCCTGCCCGCGTAAAGCTGTTTACGGCGGACGGCAACTTTCTGGCTCAATCGGCGGATGGCCTGTTCGATGCAAACACCAAGAATATCGATCTTGCCGCGGACCGTCGTGGCCGATTGTACGCCACCGATCCCCTGCGATGCACAGTCGAAGTTTTTGATCTGGGCGCAGCGGATGATTGAAAGAGGTGTATGATGCCTGGTCCTGATCGGCGGCAGTTCTTACATCGAACGGGTCAAGCCGCCTGTGCGGTGGCGTTGGGGGGCACGGCCATCGTCCTGGGTCCGCGCGCGTGCTCGACAGACGCTTGGGCCATTGCGGCGAACAAGTGCGTCAATACCCGCTTGGGCATTACGGGTGCTGATCGCGTATGCGACCTGTGTGCGACTCAGTGTGTGTTACCGCTGTCCGCCGTGCGTGCGGTCAACCAGTACGCCCGGTGTGGCCGCTGTTGCATATGTCCCGCATATTTTGATGTCCGCAGTCCGATTGGAAGCGATGGCCTGCCCGCCAAAAAGCTCTGCCCGCGCGACGCAATCCAGCGGACCGTAATTGGAGACGTCGATCCCTACGACCCGCTAAACAACTTCTACGAGTACTCCATTGACGAGACGAAGTGCAATGGTTGCGGCCGCTGCGTGATGGAGTGCAAGGAACCAGCTGGTCTGGGATCCATTCGACTGGAGGTGCGTTACGATCTGTGTCTGCGCTGCAATCGGTGCACGATTGCGGCTCATTGTCCGGAGGATGCATACTGCCGTATCGGTCCCGAGTCGGCTGGCGCAGGCACGCTGCAAGGGGATCACGCGTGAACACCAGGGGCAACCCGAACGGCGGATTCCTTGAACCGCGGGGCGCTGGCTCGCAGGCAGCCACCCAAGCATTGGGCTCGATGGTGGTGCCCTGCCTATTAATGGCCCTGATTTCTTGTGGGGGCCCATTGACCAGCTATGGGCAATCGGACTTTGAGCGTCCGGTCGCCGCCGCCCCTCAGCCGACGGACATCGGGAAAAACTACGAAGTCCCGGCGGTGCCACGTGTTCCACCACGTTCGACCGGGTGGTTTGTGGTCGACGTGCTGTTGTTCAGCACGGCGTTGGTGGCCGCGGCGCTGGTCGCTCACTGCTGGCGCCGGCGGTGGCTGGTGGTGGCCCTAGCGGTGCTTTGTCTGGCTTATTTCGGCTTCATTCGGCAAGGGTGTGTTTGTCCGATTGGCGCTATTCAAAATGTCACGAGGGCCTTGGCAGACCCCGCGCTTGCCGTGCCCTTTGTCGTACTGTTGTTCTTTCTGTTGCCGTTGATAGCTGCGCTGTTGGTCGGCCGCGTGTTTTGTGCCGGCGTCTGTCCGCTTGGTGCCCTGCAAGACGTGGTGATTCTCGCTCCCATGCAACTTCCGCGCGCAGTCGACCGCTGGGGTGGAAAAGTCAGGTATCTGTATCTCGCGGCAGCCATCTGGTTTGCCGCGCAACCGGGAGCGACTTGCGAGTTTATTATTTGTCGCTTCGATCCGTTCGTGGGCATCTTTCGACTGAGCGGCACGGCTGGGATGTTGACCTTCGGCTGTGGATTGTTGCTGCTGGGGACGGTCATTGGTCGACCGTACTGCCGTTTTCTCTGCCCGTACGGAGGCTTGCTTTCTATGGTGGCCCGCTTTGCCGTTTGGCCCGTGCGGGTCACGCCAGACGAAGAACTCGACTGCGGACTGTGCGCAGAGAGTTGTCCATTCGGAGCGATCGAAGATCTGCGTGCCGCCCCCGCCGCCTGCCTCGCCTGCGCTCGTTGTTTCGCCAGCTGCCCGCGGCAGCGTTACCGGTGGGGCGAAATCGAGCTGGTTGAACTCGATCAGCTCTCGCAGGTGCAATTGTTGGCATCGGTAACGAAATTGGAGCCTGATGTCTGATGGCTGTTCTGCTCAAGTTAATCCGACCGATGGCAGTATGGCTTTCCACAGTCGTGCTGGTGGGTGCGCTGGTTGCCCTGGCAGTCGATTCCGCCAGTGGAATCCGCCATGCCGACGCACTTGCCGCGCGGATGCAAACGGCCGAGCAGGCGGCGCTCCAGGATCCTGCCGCGCACGCCACGCTGGAAGCGGAAGTGGCAGCGCAAACGTCGAGTTCGCTCACGCGTCAGTCTCGCCAGCGCGTTGCGGCCATCCTCGCCCTCGCTGCGGGCAGCCTTTGCCTGATACTGCTCAAGTCAGGGCACCAATCCCCACCAACTTGGCCAGGCATCGTTGCCCAGGCGGTCGCTCGTCGCACGGCCGTCAGTCTCGGCTCGAACACGTGCGAGCGCGAGTCGGTGAGTGCGGCGGCCGTCTCGGCACCCGACGTCGACCTGGCAGTTGTCGAGAGTCTGGTCAAGCGGATTGGTTGCGAGTCACGTCATCTGATTCCGCTGTTGCATGCATTGAACGAGCATTACCATTATTTGCCGTCGCCCGCGCTTGGGCGACTCGCCGAACTGACCGAGGTTGCGTACCCTCAGATTGTGGGCGTGGCCTCGTTCTACACGCAATTCCGCACCCGTCCACGGGGCCAGCACACGGTCGAGGTTTGCCGAGGCACCGCCTGCCATGTATCCGGCGCGGACCGGATCCGCGAGGAGATGCGGCGATTGCTCAGGATTCCCGCCGATGGCGACACCGATGCGAACGGCATCGCCACCGTCGAAACCGTAGGCTGCCTTGGCTGCTGCACGTTGGCGCCCGTGATCCGAGTCGACGGCCGGATCGAAGGCCACGCAGACGTTACGACGCTTCCCACCAGCATGGCCTGGGATCGCGCGTGCCGCCTGCTACCTGGCGACGATGGCAGCACGGCTCCGGCGTCGCCACCGGCCGCTGACGGGAACGGGATAAGCTTCAAGCTGGTACCCGCACAGCCCCTTGCGGAAATTCGCGTTGGCCTGGGCTCGTGCTGCGTCGCCGGTGGTAGCCGCGATGTGATGGTGAGGCTGCAACACGAGATCGCTGCACAACGGCTCCATGCCTGCATTAGACCCGTGGGCTGCGTGGGGATCTGTCACCTGACACCGTTCGTGGAAGTTGTGATTCCGGGCACCGAGTCGATCGTGGCCACGCGAGTCACGCCGGCCGATGTGCCCCAGCTGGTCACGCGCGATTACCAGGGACATTACACGGGCCATGTCGCTGGCGCAACTGGTGGGCCGATATGTGGCGGCCGCGAGACCTCGCCGAGCGGACCCGACAGCCCCTGCCACATCGGTTCACGCAGCGATACGCGTATTCGTGCCTTTTCGGACCGGCAGATTCGGATCGTTACCGAACATAGCGGGCTGATCGATCCCACAAGTCTCGAGCAGTACCGTGCGCACGATGGTTTTGTGGCCTGGGAAAAATGCTTGCGAGAGCAAAGTCCCCAAGCCATCATCCAGGCGATTGAGCAGAGTGGACTAAGGGGTCGCGGCGGTGCCGGCTATCCCACCGCGGCAAAGTGGCAGAAGCTCTATGCGTCCGCCGGTGAAAAGTTTCTCGTCTGCAACGGCGACGAAGGGGATCCAGGTGCGTTCATGGATCGGATGATCATGGAATCCTATCCCTACCGCGTCTTGGAAGGCATGGCGATTGCCGCCTACGCGGTCGGCACCCAGCATGCCTTTCTCTACGTGCGGCACGAGTATCCCCTGGCGGTGCGACGATTGCGTCACGCTGTGGATCGCATGACGGCCGCGGGACTTCTGGGCGACCAGTTGATGGGCACAACATTCTCTCTGCAAGTCGAAGTGGTCGAGGGGGCTGGCGCATTCGTTTGTGGCGAGGAGACCGCTTTGCTGCAGTCGATGATGGGGCACCGCGGGTCGCCTCGGCTTCGCCCTCCCTATCCGGCCGAACGCGGACTTTTTGACCGACCGACCCTCGTCAACAATGTGGAAACATTTGCCAATGTTCCCTGGATCCTCCGCAATGGCCCGGATCGTTTTTCCGCGGTGGGTACGGCGACGAGTCGGGGAACGAAGGTGTTTTCGCTCGCCGGCAAAATCCGGCGCGGCGGTTTGATTGAGATCCCACTGGGTCTGACGATCCGCCAAGTCGTAGAAGACATCGGCGGCGGCGTGGCCGACGGCAAGCGGTTCAAGGCAGTTCAGATCGGCGGTCCGTCGGGTGGTTGCGTTCCGGCTGAACTAGCCGATACACCCATCGACTATGAACACCTCCAACACGTGGGAGCGATTCTGGGATCCGGTGGTCTCGTGGTCTTGGACAACGACGACTGCATGGTCGATGTGGCTCGTTACTTCCTTGAGTTTACTCAACATGAATCGTGCGGTCACTGCACTTTTTGCCGCGTCGGCACGCGGAAGTTGCTGGATATTCTGGAGCGACTCTGCACCGGGAAGGGCAGGCCAAATGACCTGGACGAAATCGAAACTCTGTCTCATGCCGTTTCGCTGGGCAGCCTCTGCGGACTTGGCAAGACGGCGCCCAATCCCGTGCTCTCAACTCTGAAGTACTTCCGCGAAGAATATGAAGCACATCTGCAGGGACGTTGTCCCGCCGGCCGCTGCAAGTCACTGATTCGCTACGATGTGACGCGCGACTGTGTCGGCTGCACCCTGTGCGCACAGCACTGTCCCATGGGAGCCATCACCGCGACTCCCTATCGCCAGCACATGATCGATGCCGAGGTCTGCACACGCTGTGACGCCTGCCGCGTTCGCTGTCCGGAACAGGCAATCCAGGTGGTATGATGGTGAAACTCTGGATAGACAACGCGTGCGTGGAGTTACCACAGGGGCAGTCACTCCTGGCCGCAGCACGCCAATTGGGAATCGACATACCGGCCCTGTGTTACCAGGACGGACATCCGCCCAACACTTCGTGCATGTGCTGTCTGGTGCGTGTCGAGGGGTCTCGCGGTGTGGTTCCCGCATGTGCGACACAAGTTGGCGAAGGCATGCGCGTCGCGTCCGAGACGGCGGAAATCCGCGCGCTGCGCCGTAGCGGCATCGAGCTGTTGCTGGCCGAGCACGCGGGAGACTGCCACGCTCCCTGCGAACATACGTGCCCAGCACGGATGGACGTGCCCAATATGTTGCGGCACGTTGCCGCCGGGGACTATCGCGCCGCCATTGAAACGGTCAAACGCGACATAGCGATTCCAGCCGTGTTGGGGCGGGTATGTCCCGAGGTTTGCGAGCAGGCTTGCCGACGCGGACAGCACGACAGCCCCGCCGCGATCTGCAGACTTAAACAGTATGTGGCCGACCGAGACCTGGAATCCGCAACCCCGTATCAACCTCCCCTGGCGTCGGTTACGGGCCAGCGTGTGGCCATTGTTGGCGGCGGTCCGACGGGATTGACTGCCGCGTATCACCTCAAACAGCGGGGACATGGCTGCGTTCTGATCGAACAACAGACCGACATCGGCGGACGCCTGCGCGACGAGTATTCTGAAAGGGAATTACCAAGGCACGTGCTGCAACGCGAGGCGGCAGTCACGCTAGAGAGCGTGGAACAGCGCATGGGCGTGCAGCTGGGCAAGCAGCTGTTGCTTGAAGAGTTGCTCCTGGAATTCGATGCCGTGTTACTATGCACGGGCCGTGGGGACATCACGTGGATCAATGCGGCCGGCATCAAGACCACGGCCAGCGGCGTACGAATTGACAGCGAGTCGCGGATGACAAGCCGCACCGGCGTGTTCGCGGCCGGCAATGCGGTCCGTCCATACAAGCTCGTCGTCCAGTCCGTCGCCGAGGGAAAACGGGCCGCACAGTGCATCGACTCGTGGCTGCGCGGATTGGCCATGCCAGACCGGCGTCACACGTACGAAACCCGCTTGGCGCGTTTGACGGCTGGCGAACTCTGCGAATTCTGCGAGGGCTATCCGGCCACATCTCGCATTGACCCGCGGCTGCGGGCCGAACAGCTCACCGATCAGCTGGCTCGTCGCGAAGCGCAGCGATGCCTGGAATGCGACTGTCCGGCCCTGGATATATGCCGGCTGCATCATTATGCTGCGATTTACGATTGCGATGCGCAGCGATTCCACGGCAGTAGTCGCCGTTTCGCGGGACGCGTGCCAGGCCATGGAGTCATCCTGGAATCCGGCAAATGCATCCTGTGTGGTATCTGCGTCCAATTGACTCGCGCTGCGAGCGACGCCGTGGGGCTGGCGATTCTGGGACGCAGCACGGATTGCCGGGTGGGCCCGCCAGCGGGTATCAGCCTCGACCAGGCCCTGGGCTCCGCAGCACGCGGCTGTGCGGAAGCTTGTCCCACCGGAGCCATCCGCCTCGTTTGACACGTCGTAGTCAGCAGGTCGCCGCGAAGACCATCCCTTTGCAAACGCACCGTCGGCGACGCCGATCCGCATGTTCTCAGGATTGAGCCACACGTCATGGTTGCCGCCATGATGGTGCAGGAAGCAGTGATGCACGCGAAGATGGCGTTCCAATTCGCTGCGTTGCACATTGAACCTCTACGACGAGGGCTGGTCATCGCTGAGTTTGTTTTGCCAGTTTTCTTCGGGAGTGATTGAGCGCCTCGGCGGCGTCTACGTGCAACCCGTGACGCAACCAGAAAGGACAGCATCCGAAGTGCTTGAACGTCGTTCGCGCTCTCATTGTCCGCGATCGTCGATAACCACAACGCCACGACGGCTCATCTCATAGTGGAGCGTAACTCGACCAGCGCTTGGTCGAAGGAATCAATCCGCATCAGACCGAGACGCGGGTATTCGAGGTCGAGAATGAGATAAATCGATAGCGCCATGATGGTAGCGAAGCCGAAGAGGTGGAGTGGGCTCTGATGCCTGGCCTTGGCCATCCCGAATCCTGCCATCACGGCGCTAACCAGTATGAGCAGGCCCAGCATTACGATGACTGCCATCGGAGGATGTTGCCGGGTCGCCAGGAATCGGGTCGTAGCGAGGTCAAACATGTCATTGATCGGCGGCAAGAGGACCTGGGCCAACGGCTGGGACTTGTCGGTCTCGACCGCCGACATCACCATAGTCCAGATTTGTCCCTGCAAAGCTGCGAGTCGCGCCAGCGCATCCGCCGTTGCGTCTTGATCAGACACGTTCGCAACGACTTCTAACTGCGTGTCAACATAGCGTCGAAACAATTCGCGAAGTTCCGAGCGGGAACTGTCGTTGAGAAGGTCCAGCCGAAGCCACGCAGTCCCGATGGCATTGACCTGTTGGATCATGATGTCGCGGCGGTCGTAAAAGCGCGTGGCCGCGCTGGTAAACGTGAAGGCGATCAAGAGGCCCATCAATCCAAAAACCGCCCCTTCGACCGTGCCTAGCCCAGCCTGCCCATTTTCACCGAGCGAAGCCAGACGCCTTCGTCCGAGGCGCCACCCGAGACGGAGACAGGCGAGCATCCCCGCGAAAAGTGTGGCGGCAAACAATGCGGAGACGATGGTTGTTCCCATGCTTCCCTTTCTAACTTGCGAAGTATCTCGACTTCTCTGTATTCCCCAGCCAGAAGTATCCACATGAAAATGAAAAGGGCGATTACGGTCAACCCAAGACAAAAATGATTGAGCAAGATCCTCAACGATCGACGCGTACGGGTTCAGTTTGCTCAGCCAAGCAGACGAGTACCAGCGATTGCTCCATTTCTTTGGGGTTAAAGCCAAAGGGGCCTGGTCCGCCCTGATAGGCGATACGCCCGTGACGATCCACTACGAAGAGGCGATCTGGAGCAGCCGCATATGCGTTTGCGACGCGATTGTCAATTTCGTCCACGACCATCGTTGAGCGAATTCGCAGTGCCGTCTGGCATCGCGCTGCCACACTGCAACGTTCATCAAGCGTGTCGGGTTGTGCGATCACGATCCCTGCTCGCGCGTTTGTCGTCGTAGCAGCGGTTGATGCACTCACCGGGTGCGCTTCGTGAATGTAAACCGTGACGAACTGGACCTGATCCTCCCATTGTCGTGACATGGCTTCCAAGGACCCAGACTGGGTCCGATAATTGCCTCACGTGAAACTGCCGAAGATCAGCACGACTGGTTTCTGACCTTGAAAGGAACTCAGCTGTAGACCGACGGCACCGTCGGGTGAGCGAAGTTCAAAATCGGGCGCCAAGTCGCCGGGTTTTGGCGCCGGCGTTTTGCTGTCGTAGCCCACCTCACGACCAGTCGCTCGCATCTTACGAAAGGTTTTCTGCCTCGAGGCTAGCGGTGAGTGGATCAATCGCTTCAAGCCGTCGTCGTCCAGATGGGCTTCGTCATTCGTTGCCGATTCGTATGTACGTTGCCACTCATCGGCGGAAATACGACCATCGCTGTTGGTGTCCACAGACTTAAATAGTGCAAAGGTCGTCTCGTTGCGCCACCTCAGCTCACTGTTTTCGGACCAGTCGAAATCACTGAGCGTCAGTTGTCCATCCCAATTGGCGTCCAGCTTCTCAAAGTACACGCCGGGAGCCGATAATTCCGACTCAAGAACAGCGCCATCTCGGTTGGCGTCATATTGAGTTGCCAGCCAGTCCCAGCTGTAGAGCGACTTACCGATCCGCGGTCGGCCAAATTCTTCGGCTTGAACGCCTATGATGTCAGACTTGCCTACCGCGTGCTTTTCCAGGGGCGCACTTGATTGCCCGCAAGCGACCGCACTGCAGGTCGCTTGAACCAGCAGTGACATCCACATCCACAACGATCTCATACGGTACTCCTCATTCTTCGTGCACAACCACGATGGTGGGGTCAGTATCAATGCGATACAAGGCCGCGTGCTGTTTTCGGGTCTCCTGCTTGTCGCTGACGGTCAACAGCACGTCACACCGCCATCCGTAGCCCGCGGCCTGACCCGATTTTATCTCGAACTCAATCAATTGGTTACCTCGCGACCATTCGGCATCACTTACATGAATGGGCGGTGTACGGCTTAACAGAGACTGCATAGTTGCTCCCTGTTGCCACGCCCCAAGAGCCGAAGTCAACGCGGCGTTCGCGAGTTCCGCGTCCGCCTGCTTCGGAACGGTAGGGCGGCAGCCAGCAGCCAGCGACGAGGCCAGGATAATCAAAATGTATTTCGTCAACGCTTGTGTCTCCTTCGTGGTCAGTTGTCTACGATTTCGCTGCCGTTGCGGGAGCCAATGGCCCGCCACGAAGCCACATCAATCGACTCGGTCACAAATCCAACCGATCCGTCACATTTCAACAGGTAAACGCCGCCTGGATGGTCGCTGCTCGCTCCTCGAGACGATTGACCGGGCGGATAATGGCACAGCCGATCGTTCGGAGGGGCCACGTGCTGGTACCCGGTTACGTGATCGGACGTGCCCGCCAGCCATGGCGCTCCGATGTTCGAATATCCCTGATGCGAAAGGTTGCTGATGTCCAGGTTGCGACAGATATTCATTGCTTCGTCAGCGGATGCAGGTACCACACCTGGCAAGAACAAGTCAGACCGCTCGGTAATCTGAGCATTACTCCAGTCACCCAGTAACCGTTCGCTAATGCAAGCCGTGTGACTCATACCGTCCTTGATCTCAGCCACGCGAATCTTACTCGACTTGAACATGACTCCATTTTGCATCCGCGTGTCGCTCCCCTCGCAGGGCTCGTAGTTTGTGCCAGCCCAACCCGGCGGAAATCTTTTTTGGGGGTCGGAGGGGCAGAGAAAGATCGGGATTACGGCGGCCCTGGCCGCCTCATTCGGAGGGGAATCCCAGAACTGGTCGAAGTCAATCACGTCATGAACGCTCTGTTCCTCCATGAATGGCAGGATTGGTCCGTGGGCACTGAATACGCGACCGCCTCCACCGCCCCAACGGCTCGCCGGAAACGACCCTTCCGTGTCCACATAGTTCAGCACGGCGAGGCCGATTTGACGGATGTTGTTGGCGCATTGCGAACGTCTGGCGGCCTCGCGAGCTGCTTGGACGGCCGGCAGCAGCAGTGCAACGAGCACGCCAATGATGGCAATCACGACCAACAATTCGACTAAAGTGAACGCGTATCGATATTTGTTTTTGGTCTTTGGTTTCAACATAACTCAATTCCTGTCAACGATTCGGGAGACGACTCATTCGTTGCGTCAATGATTGGCATTTCGACAGGACCGGCGCAACGCCGCGCATCGATCATCCGCCAGCCAATCATCTGCTGGAATGCATTGCTGAAGGCCGTACTCAGTCCCGAGGTGGCATGCCGGACTGAAAAACCGGCTGGCGTTCGCTGAAACGACCCGCACATCAGCCACTACGTCGAAATGCAGATCGCCATACGTAAAAGTATTGGCAATTGCATCTCGCCATTCGCAGCAGGACGATCGTGAGCGCAACTCACGACCAAAGCAATGCGCGACCGCCCAGGTCAAAGTGCCGACCAGACGAATTAGAGAATGCCCACCCGGTCGCGGGGTGGTCGAAAGACCGCCGATCTCGCGGAATGTTTGTAGATCAATCCGGCGGTTGGAGGTGCGGATGCAACAAGAGTCGGGTCACTGTCTGTTCCGCCAATCCGAGCCATACTGTCCAGCCGTTGCGACTTGATCCAGAGGCCGGTCGGAGCTGACGGTGCGGCTGGAATGCGGCCCGAGCATCGGAGACCATGGCAAGGAGTATCCGGACGCGCTGTCCCAGAACGCGTTGACAATTGGAGCAAATGGTCCTTGCCATCCATGGTTGACATCGCAGATTGCGAATTGCCGACGATGATGTAGTCACCGCACGTTGCCCCCGCCCGGGTGGCCCAGAAGGCAGACCCCACCATCGCCAGGCAACAAGCCTTGACAGTCCAAGATACCTGCCAACGAATTTGACGAATCGTCGTCACGATGATGTGCCCAAACGCATACGGGGAAAGTCGAGCTTCAGTGTAACCTGATTGAGAACCACGTCAACGAAATTCTTGCCGGAGTTTACGGTAAGATTTCCGGGGGTGCGGACTTTTTCGGGCCTAAGACACCGTGACTCGCTTTCGTCGGTCGCGGAGCGAACGGTACGGAAACCCGAAGGGGGCTGACAGACACGGGAAACGCCCTGAATACCGCTGATATGCGGTCCCGTGAAACGGTTGGAGCCGGCCGTTGGCCCCCGGGGGGCACGAAGGATGAGGGACTGCCGACTTTTTGAGCCTTTTTCCGCACCCGAAGAGCGTGATGGTGCGCGAAACGCCGAACGTGTCGGTCACTCGACAGTCCTGGCAGTGGTCGAATCGTTTGCAGGACCGCGCGAAACCCTCGAATCTCGAACTGTCCAGGCCGACCGATATAGCAAGGCAATCATCCGCATCCGCGCTGCTCGACAAGACCAGTTTTTCATTGACAACGGCTACGCGGTCGACTAGCGTTTATTACGGACTGTTCGATACTGCTTCTAAAGGCGCCTGCCCGGCGTTGTGCAGCAAATCGCCTCGCTGGCCGACGAAAGTCACGACCGCAGTGCTCGTTGTTTTTATAATCAGCGGTTGTCAGCGTCAACGTCCGCAGGTGGTAGACCCAGATCGTGCCACCGCCACGCTGCGGGATGTCCTCGATGCGTGGACAAGCGGTGCGGCACGGGAATCGTTGCTGACCGCCTCACCTCCCATCCACGTCGCCGACGCGGAATGGATCCGTGGCAGAAAGCTATTGGAATACAAAGTCGAGTCGGGAAGCTCGGAAGTATTGTTGACCGTCCAGACTGAGGACGGAATGCGAGAGCAACACGCTGCAAGCTATCGCATCGACACGGAGCCCTCGCTTGTAGTGGTCCATGAAGAATGGGGGTTATTTGATGAAGACTAACGCGATTTTTTTTATGTTGATTGCCGCTGCCGCGCTGCCGCCAAGTGGTTTGGCCCAACATAAGGTCAAGAAACCTGACGAAGAGGCGTTCGTCAAACAATCGCCCACGATCGGTGAACTATTTCCCGATCTTACCGTGTACGATCCCAACGGTCGGGAAGTTCAGACTTCCAGCTTGCGCGGTCATTACACGTCGGTGACGTTTGGCTGCCTGACGTGACCGCCATTCCTATGGAATGTCTCCGGTCTGGAGGCAGTGTATCGGGATTATCATCCCAAGGGCGTTGAGTTCTATTTCATCTACAAACAACTCGCCCACCCGGAACTGGCCGGAAACTACGTGCAGCCGATTACTCTTTCGGAGCGACTGGCTCACGCGAAAGAGGCCGAAAGGCGACTGGGCGCGTCCATTCCATGGCTAGTGGATGCCATGGACAACCGGTTGAAGCACGCGCTTGGCGATCGTGCCAATTCGGAGTTTATGATCGATCCGGAGGGCAGGATTGTCCGCAAGCGGGCGTGGAGTCACCCGGCACAGATTCGACGCGACCTGGAGCAACTAGTGGGCCCCGTTGCCAACCCGACACGTGAAGAGGACGTGCATTTGAAATTCGTCTTGCCGTCGAAGGAACCAGCACCACGCGGCGTGTTGCCATGCGTCGATCGTTCACACATGGACGCGATCGTCACCATACCAACGGTTGATCCGCAGCAGAATCCGTTCTTCGCAAAGTTGCGTGCGGAGGCCGATGCCCGCCTCATCTCCACCGGTGCCGGCGAATTGTACTTGGGATTTCATTTAGACCCGCTCTACGGGGCCCACTGGAACAACCTGACCAAACCGCTTACAGTTCAATTAGATGTTCCTGACACCGTTCAGGTGGACGCAACGCACCTCGAAGCGCCGGCGGTGGCTGCGGCGAGCGACACGGATCCACGTGAATTTGTGCTCCAAGTGTTGGCTTGGAATAAGAATCAGCGAATCCGCGTCACGGTTACCTATTATGTGTGTGTGGGAGAGTCCACGTGCCACCGTGTTCAACAGCACTACGAAGTCCGGCGTAAGTTCGATCCCGACGGCGGACGCGCACGAGGGGACGGCGCCGGGTTTTGGGAGTACGAGTCATTTGCCGATAAGGCATTTGAATACGACAAGAACGGCGACGGAAGGCTCCAGCGCGACGAGGTTCAGGGGCTGATCCTGCCACATTTTGGCGAATTTGACACGAATCAAGACGGATGGCTCGATCGAGTCGAAATACGACAAGTTGTGGATTGGCTGAATCGCCACCATGGACCGACCGCGCAGCCCTGATGATGCCACCGAAGTTACCCTGGAACCGATCTCGATGCTGCCACCGTGGATGGATGAGTGACGCGGAGGAGTGGCGCAACCTCGTGCGCAGCAACAAGTGGCCGCGCGCCGAGCCGATGAGACAAGTCGTGCAGGGACAACGCTCGATCAATTCGTTGGGAGGAAAGACCGTGGGGTTAACCGCCAAGCTTCTACTCTTCGCATCGGTGCTACTCGTTCTCGGGTGTTCGTCATCGGAACCAGCCATGCCAGAAGCATCGCCAGTGGATCCCGCGGCCGCCAACGCGACCACCAGGATTGCCGCGGATGAAACGGCTGATGCGGCTGCGGAACCGGAACCCCAACCCGTCACGATTGGTCCCTACACGTGGGCGCCGGGCGAGCACCCGGGCGACGCGAGCAGCGTCGCGCCCAAGCACGTCAAGTGTTGGGCGGCCCTGAAAGCGACGCCTTCGCCCGACTTCCCGAACCCTAGCGACAGCCTCCGGGGGCCGGTCAACGTCGCGTACCTCCGGGAACTGAAAGCCGCCGGCCATAAGCTGCTGCACGACGACTGGACCGGGAGGGTTGTCGCGGTTACGGCGGGACCGACCGCCCGCGTCACCGTCTACCCCAAGGAGTACTTCGGCGGCGAGTCGCGGACCATCGAGCCAGGGGAGACGCTCCACCTCAGGGACGCACCGCTGGATCAAGTCGCTTCGTTGAAGATCGAGTACGTGCCCTGACCTCAAGCTCCTGGACGCCGGTGAGCGCCTACCCCACAAGCGTCCTTCTTCATACCAACCCGGTATCCACGCTGACACCACGCCAACAGATGAAGCAAGCGGTAAGCTTCACCGAAGCATTTCTGCGCGGCGGGTTGAAATTGTTTCTCGGCACGTACTGGCCGGTTGGCGACGACGCCGCCAAAACGTTTTCGAGTGTATTCTCCGAACACAGTATCCAGCAGCAGGCAGTCGGGGTGGCCGTGCACGAAGCGCGGGTCGCGGTACAGCAGCAGGGCAACATCGACTGGGCTGACTTCATGCTGTACGGAGATGCTCGCTTCGCGCTGAAGCAGTCACGCGGGTGAAGGGAAGTGAACGTTCGATTTCAGGCTCCCCGCCGTTCTCCCACGGCGGTTTGCATGGCACGCCTGGAGTCCCGCGCAAACTGTCTTTGCTTGCTTCGCACATACGGATAAGCCAGCCGTGAGAACCACTGGTTGGGCCGAGAGTAGGCGAGAATGTCATACCAGATGGAGTCATCCTCTTCGCGCCACGTAACCTGAAATCGCTCTTCCCCGGCCTCGGCGTGATCTGGCAGCGTGCCATAGGCGAAGGCAAATCTCCGCACGGGGTCGTACTCGTCCAGGACGTACACTACTCGACACGCGTTGAGCACCCAGAGCCCCGCCGCGCGGGCAAGTATGGCGACCGTCTGCCCAGGTTGAGGTTTTGTCTCTGGTCGATGAATCTGCACCCAGCTAAACCGAAAATGCTGCCATGCACACAACGCTTGTTGTGCCAACTCAAACGTGGCCTGGCCTGAGCCAAGTTGAATACCATGATGGTCCACCACGAATCCGGATGGGTGGTCCCCATTTCTGGTCGCCGCCACCGAACGATACGAAAAGTCAAGACGCGACTGTGCCTTCACGAACTCATCGATTCGTTTCGTGCTCGGCTTTGAGATGAAATACATCGGCTCGCCACCAACTCCACCACGTAAAACGGGACCAACGCCGCCGAGGACGGCAACGCTACCGATGTGTCGCCCAAAGTAGCGTAGCCGTCACCGGCTGCGAAGCACCACCAGAGGCCCCCACCATCACCGTCCAACCTAACCATAACGGGGTTGTGTGGGGACGGCTAGGAATTATGATGGCGAGCATATGATGGCCCACAGGTCGATCCGTTCAATTGGTGCGACTCCCAAAGCCAGATCGTGTGGTTCCGTCGAAAAGCCGCCGAGGACGGCAACGCTGCGTAAGTGTTGTCCAAAGTCGGTCTGGAGACAATATGCGCCGACGCTCTGCTGAGGGTGAGGCCACGCATCCTCAACGCATCTGGGGTCGCGATCGGTTCATGCCCACCAATATTGCATTTCGTGAAGATGGCGGGTGTCCAAGGGGGGCGTGACCAAATTGCGGCGCCTCAGCTGGTGGCAAATTGGTCACTTGGGCATGCGGATAGTTCCCTCCAACGCCAGTCGGTTGGGAAAGCGGCGGCTCACGCCGCCGCTTCCTGCAGGATCATGCCGAATTGCGATGTTTATCGTCGCCGCAGCCACGCGCCAACGAGCCCCATTATTCCCAGGAGGGCGAACGTTGCGGGTTCGGGAACAACGTATGTCGCAGCCGCGAACGTGCCGCTTCCCGTAAATGGCGACGGGACGGTGCCCAACGATTGACCCGTGGCCACATCGTAAATATAGAAGTTGGCCTGGGTCGTATTTGGACCGTCCGTCACATAATAAGCAACGCCGTTATAAACGGCTAAACCATCGATGTCTGTCTCGCCGGCCGGGTATGGCGCGCGAAACGATGTCGTCATGGCCACATCGTCGATCTCATAAAGCCCCGCGCCACCGGAGTCACTCAGACCGTAGAGTTTTCCCGTGACCGGGTCGACTTCCAAGCCACCAAAATCAAAGGTTGACGGATAGACGTATGTCTGAACGGCCGTCAGCGATCCTGGGTCAATTTCATACACGGCTTCGGTCGAAATATTGCGCGTGCCGACGAGTTTTCCGTTGCGGAATCCCAGTCCGACGAAATTCACCGTGGCCCCATTAAACATCATCGTACCCAGATTCGTAGGGGTTAACGCGGGACCGTACGGCGAGCTGAACAATGTGGACCCGTTGTTCCAGTAAAGAGTATTGCTGGCCGAATCGTAGGCCATACCCCATGGCTTGGCGTCTGACGTGGAGGCGGAATAGATGGGCGTCGCAACGCCCGTCGATGGATTCACGTCATAGATGGTGGCTGTACCGGATTGATCATTGCCTACCACCAATTGACTGTATCCGCAGGTGGACAGGCCGCACACCACGAGCACCGTGGCAAGTGAAAACTTTTTCCATTTGGTCTTCATCACTAGATCACCCTTCTTGCAAGAGTAACGACGGAAATCATGGACGCGCCCTCACGCTCGAAGAACCGCGGCCAAACGCCGGATGCGCACCGCAAAGGCACGCTGGCTTCGATGAAGCCGACACGCAGCGTTCACGATACCATCGTCCTGGTGAAATGCAACCTTATTAGCATGAAATTAATTGCCGAACACTCGGTCCGGAGGCTGCGAAAGGTAAGGTCCTGGCCATCGACCACACCATCGCCGTCGGTCGCCGTGATTTCAGGCCTGCAGCCGACGGGCCGCCAATTCGGGCCGAGCGATCTGGCAACGGTCTTTCGCAGGCGTTGGGCAGCCAGCTCGGGATCCAGAGCCAGCCCGTGAATCGGGCATGTAAATCGTTCATGGGTCAGTCGGTGGAGCGGGTGGCGATCCGAATTTGGCTGCGTAGCGGGCCGCAAACTTGGCCTCCAGTTCGGGGTGACAAGGAAAACACTGCGAGTCGGGTCGATCGTGCGCGTCACACCAGTCGCCTCGCTCCCGAAAGGTTGCGATCAATGTGGAGTTGCAGCGCGTGCAGACTTCCTCGGGAACTCCGTGTTCCGCGCACCACCAATCGCCGTGATCATGATCCGCGGCGGCTTGCTTATTCTTAACCAGAGTCTCATGTGAAGACCTGGAGGCCGATTCTCGGGGCCGTGCGCCGCAACCCATGCAGCAGGCAGCGAGCAACCCGACCAGGACCAGCCCATGCCGCAAAACACCGCGTGCGACGTATACCGACCCCTGTGAAACGAGGATCCGCACACCACGCTCATTTCGTGAATACCCGACCACCGGCCTGCGGACAACGGCAAATGGCACGGAGATGTTTTTGGCGCAACGCATCGATTTCCCTCCATAGTTTTCGAACAAATCGTTAATTAAAGTAAGATCGGCTCATCCATGGTTTCGGCCACGACTTCCGGTGGAGACACGACGCGCGCAGCCGGCCCCTTGAACACCATGTACAGCACACGCAGGACCAGCAGCGACATGACGGTGGCGCTGATCACGCCGCCAATCACGACCGTTGCCAGGGGACGCTGCACCTCCGCGCCCATCCCCGTGCTGAAGGCCATCGGGACAAATCCCAGGCTGGCCACCAGCGAGGTCATTAACACCGGCCGCAGCCGTGTCATGGCAGCCTTCTCCACCGCCGTTTCCAGATCGGCACCTCGACGGCGCAGCTGACGGATGTAGGAGACCAGCAACATGTCGTCCAAGACCGCGACGCCCGAAAGAGCCACGAACCCCACCGCTGCAGATATCGAGAAGGGCATGCCTCGCATCCAGAGTGCCACGATGCCCCCCGTCCACGCAAAGGGGACTCCTGTAAAGACGCGAACGGTATCCACCACATTTTGGTACGTCATGTAGAGCAGTGTGAAGATCAGCAGCAGGGCCACCGGCACGACGACCAACAGCCGCTGTCGCGCTTCGATCATGTTCTCGAACTGGCCTCCCCACCGGATGAAGTAGCGCCCCTCGGGCAGCGTTACCTGCTGGGAAATCTGCTGCTGGGCGTCGGCCACGAAGCTGCCGACATCGCGCCCCC
Source organism: uncultured Planctomycetales bacterium (assembly GCA_963695565.1). GTDB lineage: Bacteria > Planctomycetota > Planctomycetia > Pirellulales > Pirellulaceae > CAVOGW01. The sequence continues at coordinate 346,400 of CAVOGW010000010.1, read as the reverse complement.
GCACGTTGGCGGAGATGTTGATCCGGCGCTGACCCCATTCGCGGGAAATTTGCGAGGGGCCCTCGACAATGCGCACGCTGGCCAGTCGGGACAGCGGAATCCGCTCGCCGGATGGCGTCGCGAGCAGGATCTTGCCGATCGTCTCCGGCGTCGCCCGCGTTGATTCGGGCAGGCGCACAACCAGCGGAAATCGCAACTGGCCTTCGTAGATGTCACCAACCTGCACTCCCCCAATCGATTCCACCAGGTCCAGCACACTGTCGGCCGACACACCATATCTCGCGATTTCATCTTGTTTGACTCTAATTTGCAGGACAGGCTGACCGGTCAACTGGTCCGCGCCCACGTCGGCACTGCCGTCGATGGACGCCAGCACTCGCTCGATGATGCGAGCCGTGTTGACCAACTGATCAAAGTCGTCTCCAAACAGCTTCACTGCGACGTCGGCGCGTACCCCCGTCGCAATCTCGTCCATGCGAAGCTTGATCGGCTGCGTAAACGCCAGCCGCTGACCGGGGAGCGTTCGCAATGTCTTGTCGATCAGCGACGTGAGTTGCGTTTGTGTCGCAGCCTTTTTCCAGCACGCGCGGGGTCGCAAGGTGATGAACAGGTCTGTCAGTTCGACACCCATCGGATCGGTGGCGATCTCCGCCGTTCCGATGCGGCTCCAGGCATGGGCGACCTCGTCCGGGAAATTGGACAGAATCGCCCGCTCCATCTCGGTATTGTATCGAATCGATTCCTCCAGACTCGTGCCGGCCAGCCTCACGATATTGATCGCAATGGCTCCTTCCGATAGCTGCGGTACAAACTCGGAGCCCAAGTGGGGCGCGATCATGCCAAACGCGACCATCAACAAACACACGGCAAACCCAATCACGGCAACCTTCTGCCGCATCGTAAAACGCAGAATCGGGGCATAAACCCATTTGGCCAGCCGCATCAGCAGCGGTTCACGCTCGCGCATTCGCTTCGGCAGCATGAGGCTTGCCAAGACGGGCATGAGAGTCAGCGATAGGACCATCGAGCCGGCCAAGGCAAAGATGACCGTCAATGCCATCGGCCGGAACAATTTTCCTTCGACCCCTTCCAGCGTGAGGATCGGCAGGTACACGATCATGATGATCAGTTCGCCAAACATGGTTGGTTTGCGGACTTCAATGGCCGCATCGCGGATCACGCTTAGCTTGCTGCGTCCCCGCTGGTCCTGTGACAGGTAACGGACACAGTTTTCGATCATCACGACCGAGCTATCGACCACCAGTCCGAAGTCAATCGCTCCCAGACTCAGCAGGCTGGCTGAGATTCCAAAGCGGAGCATGCCTGAAAATGCGCACAACATCGATAACGGAATGGCCAGGGCGACAATTAACCCAGCGCGAAGATCCCCCAGGAAGACGAACAGCACGGCAATCACCAGCAATCCGCCCTCAAACAGATTCTTGCGCACCGTGTCCAGAACCTGATCCACGAGTTCCGTCCGGTCGTACATGGAAATGACGCGGACGCCGTGCGGCAGAGTCGCTTGAATGTCGCTGAGTTTTTGTTTGAGCGCCGCGGTCACCTGGTGGGAGTTTTCGCCCATCAGACAGAATCCGAGCCCCATCACGGCCTCGCCCCGTCCGTCTGCCGTGACTGCGCCGCGGCGGATTTCATGTCCAATCTCTACGGCAGCCACGTCACGAATCCGGACGGGAATACCGTTTTCCGCCTTGATCACGATGGCTTCGATCTCTTCGACGTTGACCGTTCGCCCTTGGCCGTGCACGAGCAACATTTCGCTGGAGCGGACGATATTACCGCCCCCCACACTGCGGTTATTGCGCCGCATGGCATTCACGACTTGATCAAATACCAGACCGTGACGGAGCAGACGATCCGGATCGATGCGCACCAGGTACTGCTTTTCAAAACCGCCCCACGAATTAATTTCCGCGGTACCGGGAACCGTACGCAGCTGTGGTCTTACCGTCCAATCGTGCAGTGTGCGGAGTTCCGTTAGACGCGCGACACGCTCGGGCTCGTCCAGCGTTGAGAAGTCATAACCTTCGTACGTCAGCACATAATGAAAAACCTCGCCGAGCCCCGAGGCGACCGGTCCCATGCTCGGTCGCTCAATGCCCTGCGGTAATTGCACTGTAAACAGTCGCTCCCCGACCAGCTGTCGGGCAAAGTAAATATCCGTGCCGTCCGCAAACACCACGGTTACCTGGGAAAAGCCAAACTTTGAGACGGAGCGAACCTGCTTGAGTCCGGGAAGACCGCTGATGGCTTGCTCCACCGGCACGGTAATCTGCCGCTCGACCTCTTCGGGCAACAACGACGGCGCCGCCGTATTGATCTGCACCTGAACAGGTGTGGTATCCGGAAACGCATCGATGTCGAGGTACCGCAGCGACAGCACGCCAGCCGTGGCCATGGCCAGGACCAGCGTAATCACGGCGAAACGATGCCGCAGCGACGCGTCGATGATCCAGTTCAACATGGCAGGCAATCAAGATGTGAGATGGTATGAGGAATGCTTCGCGTGCTGTTCGACTCAATGACCACAGGTACACCCCGCACCAAGACTGTTCTTCATGATTTGCGAACGCAGGACGCTGCTACCCTTTGTGGCCACGACCTCTCCGGGTAGGACACCTGCGATGATCTCGACATACCCTCCCGCGGTGACTCCGGGTCGAACGGTTCTGGCATGGAAGATCTTGGGATGGCCATTCTCAAAGTAATCTCGATCTCGCACGAATGTGATGAAGCACGAGCCATCCCAATGAACGGCGTCTTGCGGTACGACCACGGCATCGGGTGTTTCGCGAAGGATGATCTTACCTAACCCGAATGTCTCGTTACGCAATCGGCTGTCGGGATTGCCCACGACGGCCCGCACTTCCACCGTCCGGGTTTGGCGATTCACGTCCGTGCTCAACCAACTGAGCGTCCCCTGGACATTGGATCGTGATCCGTCCGGCCGAAACTGCACGGCCTGTCCGACCTTGAGGTACCGGGCGTCCTCCATGGCCACGTTGAATCTCAGCCACATTCGCGAGGTATCCACGAGCCGAAACAGCATCTGGGACGGGTCCACGAATTCACCGGGCGCCGCTTCTCGATGAACCACGACGCCGCTGAGTGATGCCACCAAAGGAATCAAGTTGCTACTGGTGGTGGAGGCTGGCAGTTGTGAGCGTATCGTTTCGGGCAGGCCGAGAAACTGGAGGCTTTCCGTCCGCTGCGGGACGGACATCTGCCCCAGTGCGGATGGCGAAACCGGGAGGCCGAGGTTAATCAGAGCCTGCTCAGCCTGACGCAATTGTATTTCCGCTTGTTGCAGCGCGGTCTCCGCCTCCAGAACCCGGCTTCCGCTAATCACGCCCTGGGGCCGAAGTGGGGCCAGGCGGTTGACAGTCTGTCGATGAAAATCGACTTGGGCCATCGCGTTCAACAACTCAGCCTTGGCCTTTCCCACGTCCGCCGAGTCAATCAGCGCCAGCACGTCCCCTGTTTGGACTCGGTCTCCCACACTTTTTTCCACGCGCCAGATGGTCCCGGGAAGCTTGGGGGCAAGGTGGGCCACAAGCGTTTCGTCGTAAGTGATCTCGCCGGATGCCGAGACCGATTCCACCACGGGTCGTGTCTCGACGAGTTCGACGTCGATTCCGGCCGCTCTGACCGCCTCTGCAGAGGCCAGTTGCACGCGGCTCAGATAGAGTGAGCAACCGAGGTTGTTTTCAGGTCGTTCGCGGACGGCGAGCGCCTCGGCCACGGCCGCCAGTCTGGCCTGGTCAACGATCGGCGTGGGTTTGAGTTCCGCGACATCCGGATGACAAAGTGGACACTGATGCACCCCGTGTATCTTGCACCAGCCGTAGTCGTTCTGTGCCGGCAGGAGAACTGCGTTGCATTCAACACAGACTGACTCAGGCACATTGTGGGCCGCGCACCAGTCATCGACTTGTTGGGGAGCCTGGCCCGCGAGTTCCGAAAACTGGGGAACTCGCCAACCGTTGTGGTGTCCCCAATACGCGATACCGCCAAGCGTCACCAGCACGAGCAGCGTGGGCACGGTGCGCAGGAACCAGGAGACGATCCGAGGTAACAGGAAAAGGGCCTTTGAGCGAGAATCCGCGCCTGGAATTCCCGCCGACGTATCGCGCGCTGGTGGCACCTGCATAATTATGTGATCATTTGTAGATGATAGGCTCATGACGGTTTCTCAAAGCTCGCTGCGCACCGGGCATGTGGGAGCGGTGCGCGAAGGTAGCGTGGAGGACAGAGCAAGTGAAGACCGCGTGTCAGCCAGCGATCACAGCAGGTAAGAGCGCATGCGATCGCGGATCTCGCGACCGGAAACGTATGGCAGAAAGTGAGATCCAGCCCGCTTCGTCCGTTCCAGGCAGTCCAACGCCGCCAGTCGTGTCGCGGGATGCAGCGCGTCGGCGATCATGGCCACGACGCGGCTCGAATGACAATCGCGAGTCCACGCGGCATCCGGCAGCGTGGCCCCTCCGCAAATGCAATCGGCATGATTCTCCTCGGGGCAGCTACCCCCGGGCCCGCGATGTTGTGCGTTACATGCCGCGTGGGAGGCGTGTGTATGACACGTGTGGAAGTGGTTCGAGACGGAATCGATTGCTGCGCAAGAGCAGCAACCTGAGCATGCGACGAATGGGCAGAGCAGCATAAGTATGGATATGCTGCAGCACAAAAGCACGCGTCCCACCATGAGTGTCTTCATTTGCCTGCATGTTACGACCAATATGCACAGCGGTCAAGGCAAGATTTCGATTGCGTATTCAGCGTTCAAGTCGGAATGTTCTGGTGAACGGAATACAAGGGAATTGACGATTGTCGCACCATCGAGTGTGGGAATTTGTTGCCGCTTCTGCGTGCGTGCTACCTTTTGGCAAGTGGGAAAATCACCTTCCAGTCCCGCTTCATATCTACAACTGTCCAGCCTTTCGCCCGAGCCTCGTCGAGGCCGTTGTCTAAGCGGCCAAAGCTGGAATTGCGGTCGTAGGCCCATTCACGCTGGGCGTCGGTGTGGTGGATGTAGAGCGCCAGTCGCGGACCCTGCCCTGCGGTGGTCCATTGCAGCATCTGCAGATCGCCGTCGGAGTTGCCAAATGCGGCGATCGGGCGACGGCCAATGTACTGTTGGATACCGACGGGTTTGCCCTCCTTATCGTCGATGAAGTTCAATGCCGGTAGGCGCACGAGCACAGGCCTGCCGTCGCGCATTTCAAACCTGGTCTTAATACTGCTGCCCACGACCTGCTCAGGCGGAATCCCATAGACTGTCTCTGCCCATGGGCGGATGAACTCGATGCCGCCGCCTGAGACGATGAACGTCTTAAAGCCGTGCGCGCGAAAGTAGGCCAGGACTTCGAGCATCGGCTGATAGACCATTTCGGTGTAAGGCCGCTTGGTGGTGGGATGTTTCGCCGTGGCGATCCAATCTCTCACGATCTTCTCGAAATCCTCGGTGGTCATGCCCGCGTGTGTATGCATGACGATTTCGAGCATCGCGTGTTCGCCACCCGCCAGTGCGCCTTTCACATCCCCTGTTAGCATCGACGCGAAGGGTTCCTTGTCCGTCCATTCGGGATGTTGCGGGGCGAGCGCCTTCACGCGGTCTAGCGCAAAGAGCAGTTGGAAATACATCGGCTGTTCGGCCCAGAGACAGCCGTCGTTATCGAAAGTGGCAATACGCTCGGCAGCCGGTACGAAGCCAGGCGAGCCTTCCTTCGTCACCTTTGCCACAAAGTCGATGATGGACTGCTTAGTGGTGCCATCATTCCAGGATGGAAGCCATTCACGATTCTGAGCCGTCGCCAGACCACTGCAGACCAGTGTGAAGCCGTACGCAAGAATAGCCAGTCGGGCATTTTTCATTCGCCTTCTCCTTCAGATGGATGATTCTAACACGCGTGATCGCATGGTGTTGACAGGACCGGATGTTCGCTCGCCTGTTGCCCTGTCCCGCGCACCAGAATGACACCGAGACCAGCAAAATCCGCGAATCACGAAAAATACCACGGAGAGTAGCATGAGTGCAAAACGAATGGCCCAGATTGGCGGGTCATTTTCAAACCCGAGGAATTCGACGTGACGCTTGAACGTGCTTTCGGGCAACGTCAGAGGTGCTCCCGCCCGCCGCAGGAAATGGACGTTCTGTTTTCGGTTAATGTGATTCGCTCGCCGCTGCCCAATTGCGTAATTTGTGCGTGACGTGTGTCATCAAGCTGGCGTGGCTAATGCGGGCATTGGTGACCACGTCAACGTAGGAAATGCCGATCCCGTTGTGCGCGTCGGCGGGGGCGACCTGCGACCGTTCGATTGTAGCCGCTACGCCCCCTCCCGTGTCGAGCGTGTCGTGTGATGGTACTAACATCACATCCGCATGCACCGCCACCGGCTTTTTGTCGGCGAAATTCTGCCAGTCGGCCGGCGGATACTCGTTCACCATCACTACCTTGCGGTACGAAGTCAACTGTCCGCTAGGCACAAAATCTCGCCAGGTGAGTCAAAAACGCTCGCTATCTCAGGGGAGTGGAACTAAGATACTGGCTAGTCGCCCGCCATCTCTGGTACGAGCAGGGGAGGAGGGTGATCAAGCACGCTGTCCGTTCGCCCTCGGTCACGTCGAGACCGTGTGCGCCTGGTCTGCCGTGAGAGCGACCGGACCACGGAATACGTAACCTTCGCCAATCAGGTCGCTTCCGATCCTCAACTCAGGCGCCACACTCATGGCTCAGAATGAAGCGACTGATTCGTCACCTTCGGACGCGAAAAATACCTCGCAATTTGTCGGCTTCCATATGGATGGCCAGCAATACGCCATTCGCATCGAGCAGATTCGCGAGATCGTGATCCTGACTCAAGTGACCCAAACGCCGCAAGTCGCCAGCTACGTCGAGGGCGTAAGCAACCTTCGCGGCGAAATCATCCCGATCATCAACCTCCGCAAACTACTTGGGCTCACACCCAAACCCGCCGACAGCGAGACGAGAACCATTGTCGTCAATGTCGGTGATCGCACCATGGGCTGCACCGTGGATGCGGTGTCACAGGTCATTCGCATTCCTCACGCAAGCATTCAGCCAGCCCCTGACACGCTAACGACCGATGGCAACCACGACATCGCCGGTTTTGCCAAGCTGGCTGACAAACTCGTCATCTTGCTTGACATCGATGAGTTACTGAGCCCCAAAAAATTGCAACGGGATCGCCACAGCGAACCCGCCGCATCTTGAATCCACACGTTCCACGGAACTCCACACGAGACTAGCTCCATGGCTAAAAGAACAACCCCGAGGGGAACGCAATCAACGGTTCAAGCCTTGCGGAAGGAAATCGAGACGCTGAAAACAGTCCAGCGGCACCTTGAGCAAGAAACGACCGGCGAACTGGCGGCCATCCGGAATTCACAAGCCGTCGTCGAGTTCGAGATGGACGGCACGATCATTACGGCGAACGACAACTTCGTCAACCCATTGGGCTACACGCTGGCCGAGGTTCAAGGTCGACACCACAGCATGTTTGTCGATCCCGAGTACCGAACGAGTGCCGAGTACAAGAATTTCTGGGATCGGCTAAATCGCGGTGAATACACAACTGGCGAGTACAAACGTATCGGCAAGCACGGCAAAGAGCTTTGGATTCAAGGCTCTTACAACCCAGTCATCGGCAGCGATGGCAAACCGTTCAAAGTCGTCGAGTTTGCCACCGACATCAGCGAACAGAAACTTCGCTATGCCGATTTCGAAGGCCAGATTGTAGCCATCCGCAAGTCGCAAGCCGTCATCGAATTCGAGATGGACGGAACGATCATCACGGCGAATGACACATTCCTCAAGGCGATGGGTTACACTTTGGATGAAGTTCAGGGCCGGCATCATAAGATCTTTGTCGATCCTGCGGAGCGCGAAAGCGCCGAATATCGAGAATTCTGGGACAAATTGAATCGTGGCGAGTATACCCGAGCGGAGTATAAGCGAATCGGCAAAACGGGACGCGAAGTCTGGATTCAAGGTTCTTACAATCCCATTGTTGACCTCAACGGCCGACCCTACAAAGTCGTCAAGTTTGCCACCGATGTCACCGACCGAGTCAACCTGGAACGCGCTGCCCAGCGGCAACATCAAATGACCGAAACGCTGGTCCAAGAAGTGATTGAAAGTGCCCAACAGTTTGCCGAAGGGGCCAGAGTGATCGCCGAGAGCAGCGCGAATTTGAGCGATGGAGCGCAGAATCAAGCGGCCTCGGTCGAAGAGATGACCGCGTCAGTGAATGAGATGACGACTGCCATCCAGGTGATTTCTGAAAGCGCCAAGGAGTCGAAAGTGCAAGCGAGCACGACCGCATCGTTAGCCAATGACGCCAGCAAGACTCGCAGCGATGCCGTGGTCGCCATGAGATTGATCGAAAAATCGAGCGAACAAATCACCGATATCATCGAGGTGATCGGCGATATCGCCAGCCAAACCAACCTATTAGCGCTGAACGCAGCAATCGAGGCAGCTCGTGCCGGTGAGCACGGCTTGGGATTTGCCGTCGTCGCCGATGAGGTGAGAAAATTGGCCGAGAGGTCCAGTCAAGCCGCCAAAGAAATCGCACAATTGATCAAGGAGTCATCACGCCGCGTCGCGGAGGGGGCGGAGCTTTCCGAGAAAGTGGGGGACTCCCTAGCGGCAATCGTGGCGGCTGTTGAAAAAACCGCAGCCGGAATCGCCCAGATCGCCGAACAAACCGAAACGCAATCGGCTCAGCGCCGATCAAGTTCAGCTGGCCATCAAGGCCGTGTCGGAAACGACTGAATCGAACGCAGCCAGCGCCGAGGAACTGGCCGCCAGTGCCGAACAGCTCGGTGCGCAGTCCCAAACTTTGCAGGAGTTGGTGGGAAAGTTTCAATCATAGCCACACTTCCGGGCCGCAGCCTGTCCTCCGCTCCAATGATCGCCACAACTCTCGCGCATGCCGACGAAGGATCCAACAACCGTGGGATGGGAACGCCTTAGTTCGCAACAGTTTGATCAGTTCCGTAACTTCATCTACGAGAACAGTGGCATTCATGTAGATAAGAATAAGGTCACGCTGCTTAGCAATCGCATTCGCCGCCGCGTCAATGCCGGCGGGTTCGAAGACTTCGATGCCTATTATCGCTTTCTCACGTCGCCCAAAGGGGCCGGCGAACTTAGCGGATTTCTGGACGCCATCACGACGAACGAAACGTTCTTCTTCCGCACCGAGAAACAGTTCGAATGGCTGAGCACTGATTGGCTGACCGAACAACTGGCCCTGCATCGAGCCGGCCGCCGGGAACCCCGCTTGCGAATTTGGTCGGCGGGTTGTGCCAGTGGTGCGGAACCTTACTCGATCGCCATCTGCCTGGCCGAGAACATGTTTCGGCTCCGTGACTGGTCGTTGCAGATCATCGGAACCGACATTAGCGATGAAATGCTGAGTGTGGCGCGTACAGGGGCCTACAAACCGCGCCGATCGAGGCGGTCAATGAACGACAGCGAAAAAGATACTTCCAACAACATGCCGATCAAGACCTCCTGCAAGTTCGTCAACCAATCAAGCAGCTGGTCCAGTTCCAGCAGCACAACTTGATGCAGCCGCTGAGCCGAACCGGCTTTCGATTGTATTTTCATTCGGAATGTGCTGATCTATTTCGATCTGCGATCGAAGCAGACCGTGGTCCGCAACTTGTTGGATGCGCTTGCCGTCGGCGGCTACCTGGTGATCGGTCCGTCGGAGGGCGTTTACGATATGCTGCGTGGCTTGAAGCGAGTTTCGCCACTCATCTATCAGAAGCTTGAAAATACACCGATGGCCGGCTCCGCGAACACGCACCGAGGTGCGCGAGAATGAGTGACGATACCAAGCATGCAGCCGAATTCGATGACGACATGTCGGAGTACCTGCAGACGTTTCTGGACGAAACCGAAGAGCAACTCGATGACCTGGTGGAAACCATGTTGTCACTCGAAAACTTCTCGACAAACGTAGAAGATCTCAATGAGGCATTTCGGCTGATCCATTCCATCAAGGGGTCCGCCGGAATGATGGGTTTGGACCAGATCACTGTGTTAACGCATCACCTGGAAAACCGCTTCGAACGATTTCGTTCCGGCACGGAGATGCTGGACGAACCAACCATGAACCTGGTGCTCCGCTGCATCGATTTTCTCCGCCAATGCAACGATCGGCTACGCGACGGTGAATCCCTGCGCAGTCCGACCGAGTTGCTGGGTGAATTGAATCGGCTGCAGGTAAAGAGTGCGGTGTCCGCAGCGGACCAGGATGTTGCTCTGCAGCCTACCGTGACGGAGGAAGCGACTGCCAAACCAGCCGCCCCGCCGTGGCCCGCTGTTGCCCAGTCGCCCCACAATCCAGCGGTCGACGATTCCGCCGCTAATGCGCTGTCACAACCTGCCGGCAGTCAGTCAGATGATGCGATCGTCCACATGGTTGTGCGATTCCGCGTCGGTTTGCAACTGGCCGACTTGAAGGCGCAATTGATCGTGAACCGAGTATCGGGTCTGGGAGAAGTCAAGTCGACTCAGCCAAGTCTGGACGCGTGGCCGGACGACCAGCAGCTCGAGGCAATCGAGATCCGGCTCGAAACGCAAGCCGACACCGATCGACTGCGGGCCGCGGCGGATGTTGATGGCGTGGAGTCGATCGATTTCCCTGATCACTCCGTCGAACTTGCGACGGAAACTGAATCAAGCCATCCGGCAACCGTGATCTCGCAGCCTGCCGCGATCACGGGCATTGCCGATGAGTCTCCCCAGACGACGCCGACAGCAGAATCGCCCGAAGTCCCACTGCCCCGCGAGTTGCCTGAAACGCCGGTAGCCTCTCCCGTAGCCGAGTCGTCCGCTTTGGACAAAGCGCGGACCAAGGTTGCCGCAACAATGCGCGTCGACATCGAACGGCTCGACAATCTGATGAACCTGGCCGGCGAGTTGGTTGTTAACCGGGCACGCTTCGTCCAGATTTCCCGTCAGATCAGCCCGGCCCATCGCAAAGCGAGCACGCTGAATCGGATCCGCGAATTCTGTGACAGGCTGCGTGACGCGATCCAGGGCATGGAAGATGAAGCAGCCAGACCAGAAGACCGCGGGGCGCTGATTCAGCAATTGCGCACCGGGCTGGAGGTGATGGATGAACATTCGGAGATCTGGGAGCATGACCGTCACTATCTGGAAAAATTCAGCGAGGCAATTGATCAGCTGTCACGCGTTTCCCATGGCTTGCAAAAAGGAGTGTTGGACACGCGGATGGTTCCCGTTGGACCATTATTCAATCGTTTCAAACGTGTCACCCGCGACTTGTCCAAAGAACGCGGTAAACATGTGAATCTGGTGGTTCGCGGCGAAAAGACCGAGTTGGATAAGCGGATGATCGACGAATTGGGCGATCCGCTGGTGCATCTGGTGCGGAATTCGATCGATCACGGGCTGGAACCGCCTGATGTGCGCATCGCCCATGGAAAGCCTGAACTGGGGACGATCGTTTTGGAGGCCACTCACAGCGGCAACAACGTTTACATCCACGTGCAAGACGACGGCGCTGGAATCGATATCGGTAAGATCAAGGCCAAACTCATCAGCAATCGTATTCTCTCGGAGTCCGCGGCAAGAGAACTCAGCGATGAACAAGCGTTGGATTACATCTGGCACGCCGGCTTTAGCACCGCCAAGGAAGTCACGGACGTGTCAGGTCGCGGCGTCGGGATGGATGTCGTACAGAACCGGATCAGGCAGCTCAACGGAAGTATTGAAATCGAATCGGTGCCAAACCAAGGCACGCACTTCACCATCCGACTGCCGCTCACTCTTGCCATCATCAATTGCCTGTTAGTCAAGTTGCGTGGCACTGTGTTCTCGATGCCGATCGATGACGTGCGTGAAATCGTCGCGGTAAAACAGGAACAGGTGATCACCGTTCAAGGAACGCAGATGATTGACGTTCGTGACGAAGTCATTCCGCTGCTCAGCATCAGTGATCTTTTCGACTGGCATGGCATCGATTACGGTCATCACAGGATCGATACGCGGGATGAGGATCTTGGCAACCAAACAGGCGAAGTGGTGATTTTGCAGGCGTCCGGAAAGACCATAGGACTGCGAGTGGATGAACTTCTTGGCAGCCAAGACTTGGTCATCAAGTCGCTTTCTGATAACTTCATCCATTTACGTGGGCTTTCAGGGGCCAGTATCCTAGGGGACGGAAGTGTTTGTCTAATGCTTGATGTTGGTACGGTATTCCAGATGGCGGCCCAATCGCCGATTCGCCAAGAAAGTGAGGAATTGATCACTTGACCGATGCGGGCGGCAAATCTGCGAATGAGACACAACTGGCTGACCTTGAGTCGTCACTGCACCGGGGATCCGCCCACGCATCGAAAGCGCTCGCCCGCTGGATCGGCAAACCGTCTGTCGTCGAGATCGATTCGCTCCAGCAACTGCCCTTGGACAAGGCGACCGCAGTCCTTTCCGGGGGTGACGAACCGATTTGTTTTTGTGCGATGGAGATCAAAGGTGTTATCACCGGCGAAATGATCCTGGCCTTTGATGACGCCAGCGGACTTGCCCTGGCCGACATGCTGCTGGGCCAACCTCAGGGAACGACCACGCGGTGGACGGAAATGGCGATATCGGCGGCTTTGGAGACGACCAACATCGTGTGCTGCGCCTACCTCAATTCGTTATCCGACCGACTCACCAGCCCGAGCGAATCGGTGGAACTTGTACCGGCGCCTCCGAGATTCAGCCGTGAATTCGCCGAGAGCCTGTTGGAGTTCGCGTTGATGGGTCAAGCGATCGCGCTTGATCGGGTGATTCTGGCGACAACGCGATTCCAAATCGATGCGGTCCCGGTGAATTGGACGCTGTTATTCGTGCCCGACGCCGAATCCATGTCGCGGCTAACCGAATTGCTTGTCGGCAATCAGTACGAGCGATGAGGCCGATGGTGAGCGGGAACGTTGCCACATGAAAGCGATAACACAAGCGAGTCGTCCGTCCATTCGCATGGGCGAAATGTGCGTTGCAGGTGCGGGAGACTCGCTTCGCACCTTGCTTGGCTCGTGCGTCGGGTTGGCACTTCACGACCGTCGGTGGAAGATCGGAGGATTGGCTCATATCGTGTTGCCTGACTCGAGAGGGAAAGTCGATCGCCCGGGCAAGTTTGTGGACACGGCCATTCCGGCGTTGATCGAGCAAATGGAGCAACTTGCGGGTCAGAGGCTGACATTGACGGCCAAGATCGCTGGCGGTGCTGAGCATGTTCTCCACGACGGTCGCCGCGAACATTGGTTTACAAAACATCGATTCGTGCGAACAACTGCTTCGCGATCTGCGCATTCCAATCCTGGCGAAACACTGCGGCGGTGAACAAGGCAGACGCATGACGTTGGACGCAGGAAATGGCATCGTGCTGATCGAGATCGTGGGACAAGACCCGATCGAGCTACCATGAGGCAACAGGCGGGAGAAGTTGTGATGAGCGCAAAACGCTTGTTGGTGGTCGACGATGCTCTGTTGATGCGTAAGCGCATCAGAGAAATCGCTGAAGACGCCGGTTGGGAAATCGCAGGTGAGGCGTCAAATGGCGAAGAAGCACTAGTTCTTTATCAACAACAGACACCGGATCTGGTCACCTTGGACATTGTGATGCCCAAAGTGGACGGTGTCTCGGCGCTCAAGCAGCTGATGCAACACGATCCTCAAGCCCGTATCGTGATGGTCAGTGCCGTGAATCAGAAAGCAAAACTGGCCGAGTGTATCCAAGCCGGCGCGATTGACTTTATTGTCAAACCGTTCGAAAAAGCCACGCTGCGCGAGTTCTTTGAGAAGTCCCTCGCCGCCGAAACTCAACCGTAGGAAGCGCGCAGTGAAATCCCGTCCCACGACAATTCTGGTGGTCGACGACTCCGCGCTGTATCGGCAATCGATTCGAAACGTGCTGCGTCACGTCGACGACGCTCAGGCCATTGGTGTTGCCGAGGATGGGGTTGACGCCTTGAAAAAGATCGAGCAGTTGGATCCCGACCTGCTGACGCTGGACGTGCAGATGCCCGACATGGACGGTATTGAATTACTGCGGGAGATCAAACGCCGACGCCTCCGCTCCAAGGCGATAATGGTCAGCAGCTTTACGTCTCACGGCGCTCAAGTCACAACCGATGCGCTGATGGAAGGGGCGTTTGATTTCATTCTCAAACCGTCCGGTAGTGATTCCGACGCGAATCGGCAACAACTTCGAAACGACCTGCAACAGAAGATCAACGCCTTTCGCGAATCCGCTGCCAACTACGATCGCCAGGCTCGCACGCCTGCCTTAAAGCAAATAACTGAAGGCGCCGATGTTGCGGAAGCGGCACCGTCAGCCCAGTCAGCATGCGAAGCTGTGATATTCGGAACGTCCACCGGTGGCCCCGTAGCGCTTAGAGCCGTATTGCCCCGACTCCCAGTCGAGTTGCCGGTCCCCGTGCTGGTGGTTCAACACATGCCAGCGACGTACACCCATTCTCTGTCGGTGCGACTGAATGAGCTTTGCGAGCTGGAAGTGGTCGAAGCCGCGGACCAAATGGAAGCCGTTGCGGGCAAAGTGATCATTGCTGCTGGCGGCCAGCAAATGAAACTGATTTCCCGGGGAAATCGGCTACTTGTGAGAGTGACCAATGATCCGCCGGAAAATGGAGTCCGACCTTCGGTGGACTACCTGCTGCGTTCCGTCGTGGATGTCCTCAATGGCAACGCGCTGGCCGTTATCTTGACCGGCATGGGGCGTGATGGGCTTGACGGCTGTCGGGCGCTAAAGAAATCTGGTGGTTACGTTTTTGCCCAAAGCCAACTCGATTGTGTGGTGTATGGCATGCCCAAGGCGGTGATCGATGAACAGCTTGCCGATCGCACGTTGCCGCTGGGAAAAGTAGCGCCAGCGGTCGTCAGGCATATCAAACTCAGTCGCAGATCATGAACGAAAGCTGACCATGAACGGTTCCAGTCCCTCGGCGGGAACTTCCTTGCTGGTCGTAGAAGACAGCCGCATCCAAGCCAAGATCTTGTGCGACAAGTTGCGGGAAGCGGGCCACGAAGTTCGCTCGGCGGAAAACGGCCAAGTCGGTTTGGAGATGATTCGATGCCAGCGACCGACATTGGTGATTTCAGACATCGAAATGCCGATCATGACGGGCTACGAACTCTGTCGAATCGTCAAGAATGATCCAAACCTGCGAACGATTCCCTTCATTCTGCTTTCGACTTTGGCGGATGCGCAAGACATCATCAAGGGCCTGCATTGCGGAGCGGACAACTACGTTACCAAGCCCTACGATCCTCAATTCTTGATCGCCCGCGTGGCGTCATTGCTGGAAACTCCCCTGAGCGATGGTGACGACGAGCAGCAGCTTGACGTCACGCTGGGCGGCACACGGTACACCGTCAAGGCCGGTCGCCAACAGGTTCTGAATCTGCTCGTTTCCACGTTTGAAAACGCCGTCGAAAAGAATCAAGAACTCGTTCGGACCAATGAAGAACTGACCGTCGCCAAGGAACAGCTGAAGCGCTGGAACGACGACCTGGAATCGCTGAATCGTCGGCTGGAGTCGGCCAACGACCGCATGACCCGCGACTTGGACGCTGCCGCTAAGGTACAGCGATCGCTGTTGCCGACATCCAACCCTAAGACCTCTCGCGTCCGCTTTTCTTGGCAGTACATTCCCTGTGATGAATTGGCAGGCGACTTCTTGAACTTTTTCGCATTGGACGATGATCATATCGCCCTGTACGTTGTCGACGTCAGCGGCCATGGCGTCGCTTCGTCGCTGCTGTCGGTGACAATCGGACGACTGATGACCCCCCTCGTCTCGGCATCCTCCCTTCTGGTGCAGGCCGATCGATCAGGCGGCCTCCGAATTGTCCCGCCGTCCGAAGTGGCATGCGAACTGAATCGCCGCTTTCAAATGGAACAGCAAAACGACCTGTTCTTCACGATGCTGTATGGCGTACTGAAGCTCAGCACGCTGGAGTTCCGTTTTGTCTCCGCCGGTCACGATCCGGTCGTGCACGTAGCCCCAGGGGCAGCGCCGAAGTTGTTAGAGGGGAGTAACGTGGTGATCGGCTGGGTCGAGGACATCGACTACGACGAGCAAGTCGTGACGCTTGCCCCCGGTGATCGGCTGTATCTCTATTCGGACGGCGTTCCTGAAGCGATGGATGAAGATTTGAACGAGTTTACGAAGAGGCAGATGCTGGAGATCATCGAACTTGGCCAAACACGATCTCTGGAGTCAAGCGTGTCATTGCTTCAGAGTTCCGTCCAGCGCTGGTGCGCGAAGCACGGCCCCAAAGACGACGTCTCGATCCTGGCCTTGGAGATCTCGTCCGAAGAATCATGATGGAACCAATTGGAAATCTCCATTCCGCCCCCACTGTCCTCCGAGATGTTGTTCGCGATCAGCGAGCATCGCATCGTCAGCTGACCGGACCTGAAAACATAGAGCCCAATGCCCCCATGGTGAGCTCGATCGTGCCGGAGAGTCCCGTGGCAAAGTCGATACTGTAATTGGGTCGGGTTGTGGAAATCTGGAGTGCTTCGCGAAGTGACAAATCGCCCGCGTCACACACCGCATCCGACTCATCGTCCAGCGTGCTGACCGTCAGGTAATTGTATTGACTTTCGACGGCTCCCATGTCGACGTCAATTCCAGCTTCCCGTACAAAGGGCGCTCCACGCTGGTCCGTTGACAATCGTATCCTCGTAGCATCAACGGCGATGGCCGACAACCCGGCATCGATCACGGGACTGTACTGATGAGGCGCGAACGAAAATGTGTTTGATCGGTTACGGCGCAACGGCCCCACCCCCCTCAACAGTTCCGGCGTTGGTCCGAGGTTCACGGATTCTTCACGTTTAACACCGCCTGATTGACCCATCTTGGCACACCCGTCATATTAGGCCGCTTACTGTTTCGGTCCCGGTGCCGGTGACCTTGCCACGGACTCCGCACGACCGTGGGTTCACGAGAACAACCCAATCGAAGACACCATGGACCTGAACCTCCCTGCCGATCTTGGAACCGTCGTATCGGCCCACGGCACAGTTTGGGGACTAAGCCCATTTCGGTTCACAGGCGAGATCGAAAGCGTCAGCTTCGAACTCAAGTAACGTCACGTTCACACTGCGAGCGGGCAGCCTGACGGCGTCGTGCTCAAAGCTCCATAGGAGATTGATATCATGCGTTTTCGGTTTCTTTTCGCCGTTGGCTGTGCCGCCGGCTGGCTGGCGGCATTCGGGCAAATGACGGACCTGTTCGCGCAAGGCTCGCAGGCCCCACCCGCCGCCGCGGACGGCTCGCAACTTCCCAAGCCCGATCCGGCCTTCAAGGGCAAGATCGGAGTGACTTACCAGGAATCGACGCCAAGTTACCCACAGCCGGTGAAGGCGCCGCAGGGCGCACCGAACGTATTGCTTATCCTGCTGGATGACGTCGGCTTCGGGATGTGTTCCACCTTTGGGGGGCCGGTGCCGACTCCCCATCTCGACAAGCTCGCCAACGGTGGGCTGCGGTACACGCGGTTTCATACGACGGCCCTTTGCAGTCCCACGCGAGGCGCACTGCTGGCGGGACGCAACCATCACAGCATCGGCACCGGCGTGATTACCGAATGCGGCACGGGATATCCGGGCTACACTGGGATCATCCCCAAGAGCACATCGCTGGTGTCGCAAATGCTGCGCGACAACGGCTACGCCACTTCAATGTTCGGCAAGTGGCACAACACGCCTGAGATGGATATCAGCCCGGCGGGTCCGTTTGAGCGCTGGCCGACCGGTCTAGGCTTCGATTATTTTTACGGGTTCAATCAGGGAGAAACGAATCAGTACTATCCGACCCTCTACCGAAATACGGTTCCGGTGGCCCAGCCAAAGTCTCCTGAGCAAGGCTATCACTTCACCGAGGACATCACCGACGAAGCCATTGCCTGGACGCGCAACGTCCGCGCCGCCGATCGCGACAAGCCGTGGTTCTGCTATTTCAGCACCGGCGCGGTCCACGCGCCGCATCAAGCCCCGGAGGATTGGCGCAAAAGTACAGGGGCAAGTTTGCACACGGCTGGGACAAACAGCGGCAGATGACGCATGCCCGGCAGTTAGAAATGGGCGTCATTCCCCCCGGTACCAAGCTCACGCCGCGACCCCCGGAAATTCCGGCGTGGGATGACCAGTCCACGGAGGCCAGAAGGGTCTACGAGCGGCTGATGGAGAACTACGCCGCCTTCATGGCTCACACGGATTATCATATCGGCCGGCTGATCAACAGCCTGGAAGACTCGGGTGAGCTGGATAACACGCTGGTGATTTATATCGTTGGCGACAACGGTGCGAGTGCCGAGGGAGGGCTGGAGGGCACGTTCAGCGAGCTGGCGAGCCTGCTGGGAGTGCAACTGGGGCTCGAAAGCACCATTAGCAAGATTGACGAAATTGGTGGACCCACCAGCGAGCCGCATGTTCCAGTCGGCTGGGCCTGGGCGATGGACGCACCCTTCCAATGGACCAAGCAGGTCGCCAGCCATTTCGGGGGCACGCGCAACCCGATGGTGGTTCACTGGCCCAGGGGCATCAAGGCCAAAAACGAAACCCGCGCCCAGTTTCATCACGTCATCGACATTGTGCCCACCATTCTCGAAGCCTGCAAAATCCCAGAGCCCAAACGGGTCAACGGAATTGCACAAAAGCCCATCGAAGGCGTTTCGATGCTGTACTCGTTCGATCACCCGGACGCCAGGAGTCGGCGGACGACCCAGTACTTCGAGATGTTTACCAATCGGGCGATCTACCACGATGGCTGGGTAGCCTGCAGTCGCTTTGGGGTGCCTTGGATGACCGCTGGCAAAGAAGGAGACTTCCTCACCGCCCCTTGGGAGCTGTACCACGTCGACGTGGACTTCTCGCAAGCCGAAGACCTGGCCGCGAAGCAACCTGCAAAGCTCAAGGAGTTGCAGTCGAGATTCCTGGAAGAGGCCAGGCGGTATGGTGTTTTCCCACTGGACCCGCGGCTGAGCGAACGACTCGATCCGCGAAACCGGCTGGCGGGTGAACCGAAAACAAGTTGGACGTATTTTGGCAATCACGTTTGGCTGCCGGAGCCGATCGGCCCCCTGTTGTTCCCGCAAGGTCACACCATCACTGCGGAAGTTACGATCCCCCAGGGGGGCGCTGAGGGCGTGATTACTTGTGCCGGGGCTTTTTCGGCCGGTTGGTCACTGTACGTCATGGATGGCAAGCCCAACTTCCGATATTCGTTCTTCGATCTTGCCGACGTGAACATACCCGGCACGCTGGCCGTGCCCGAGGGGACAGTGACGCTCAAGACCCAGTTCACGCCGGATGGGTCGAAGACGGGCGGAGGCACTCTGCGGTTGTTTGTCAACGGCCAGCCTGCAGGAGAGGGCACGATCAAACGTTCGGTGTTTCGTCACGGACTGGAGCCGTTTGAGGTCGGTCGTGACTCGATCACGCCGGTCGATCCAGCCTACAAGAACCATGGCCGGTATGAATTCACGGGCACGATAGAGAAAATTACTTTCGAACTGCAGCCGTGACTCACCCGCAGAGTCAAGCAGGAGGCGGCGAGGAATGATCCTGGTATTCCGGTCCTTGATTTATTTGCGAGAACGGAAGACAATTTGGACCAAGCACTCGTACGCCACGAAGTCTTGGGGCGGCGAGTGCGGTTTTTTTAATCCTTGACCACGAGAACAAGTAGGGAATTCTGCCATGAGCGACTTGATGGAATTATTGCAGCAACAGTTAGGCGAAGAGGGCTTGAATGCACTCGGTCGGAAGATTGGAGCGGACAAGCAAACGACAGGCAATGCGGTGGCGGCTGCGTTGCCGGCGTTGATCGGTGGACTCAGTCGTCAAGGTGCGACGGAGCAAGGCGCGTCCGGGCTGATGCAACTGCTGGATCGGGATGGAGACGGTAGTGTGCTTGACGACGTCCAAGGTTTTTTGAGCGGGGCAAAAGCGGATACAGGTAGTAACATCGTGCAGCAGATTCTGGGTAAAAAGCAGGATCGTGTGCATCAGGGAGTCAGCCAGGCCTCAGGGCTGGACGCCGGAGCAGTCCAGTCGCTGCTGGGCATGTTGGCACCCATGGTATTGGGTGCCCTCGCCAAGCAGAAGCTGTCCCAGGGAATGGATGCCGGTAAATTGATGGGCTTCTTAGGAAATGAAAAAGTTTCAGTAGAAAACAAGACCGGCGGCATGATCGGAAAACTGCTCGATCAAGACGGCGATGGGGACTTTGATCTCAGCGACATCGCCAAAGTCGCCGTGGGAAAGCTTTTTGGGAATGGCTGACCGCTCGTAGCCGTCATCGCTCCGCGTGACGGCGATCCGGCCGGAACTGCCGGCCAACTGTTGTTTGGCCAAGAGACTCTTCGTTATCTTCGAGGATAAACCGCCCTTACCGTCATCGCTCCGCGTGACGGTAACCGGCCGGAACTGCCAGCCAACCGTTGTTTGGCGAAGACACTATCTCCGAGAATAAACCGCACTTACCGTCACGCGGAGCGATGACGGCTACAGTCGAGTTTAGCCGTTCGTGGTCGCCAGACAGGTTTAAGAAACGCGGCTGTCGACCGATGTTGCACCGGCCAAGTGAATCGTTTGCGTGGGAAAGGCAAACTCGATCCCGGCCCCGTTGAAGCGGGATAGGATCTCCAGGTTCAACCGCTGATTAAATTCATTGAATGCCCACCAGTCTGCCGGATGGTACCAGTAGGTGATCGATATGTTCAGTGCGCTGTCGGTAAACGCGTTAAAATGAACGCGAGCCGGCATGGCGGGATCGTGGCCCTCGTGATCCGCCAGCAACTCCTGCAGCAAGCGGATCGCTTCGTGCACCTTGTCCGGGGGTGTGTCGTAGGTGAGGCCCAGGTTTATGGCCTGCTTCAGGTGGGGTCGCTGCGAAACATTAAGAATCGCTTGATTGGCCAATTCTCCGTTGGGTACCGTTACCAGATGGCCGTCAAGTGTCCGCACGCGCGTCGAGCGAAAGCCGACCGACTCCACGGTGCCGTCGAATGACCCCGCTTGGATCCGATCGCCCAGTTCAAACGGACGATCACTGAAGATCATGATCGAACCAAAAAAATTCTTGATCGTGTCCTGCGCGGCTAGTCCGATGGCCAGGCCACCTACGCCCAACCCGGCAATGATGGCCGACGGGGGCTTGTTGCTTACGATCGTGGCGATCTGGACGAGTGCCAGGACGACAATCGTCACGCGAATGCTGCTGCAGACGATGGGCGCCAACATGTCATCCAGCTTACTGGGCGTGCGCGTTGCCACGTCGTTCAGCCAGATGTCAATCACGTCCACAAGTCGCCAGATGGCGTAGGCCGCCGCCAGCGCGAACAGGATACTGACGATTGTGGCTGCGACCGATCGCACGATCTCGTTCAGCACCAGGAACTGCAATCCTAATTGCAGGCCCAGCACCAGCAGCAGCGGCACTAGCGATCGCGACAGTGCCTGCAGTGTGACCGCGCCGTAATGACGTTGCCGGCGTTCCAGGGACGCCGCAATCGACCGCATGACCCACTTGCCTACACGCCCCATGATCCAGGCGCCGAAAATGCACAAGAACAGCGCCAGTATCCGCCAGACTTCCAAGCCCAGCGGAGTCATGCGCTGAAGCCACGGCTGCACGCTGGCCCACCGTGGTTGGCCATTCCCTACGTCGCCCAACAAATGGTGTTGCCAGCAGAGCGTTTCCCATTTCCCGTGCATCTTCGACTCCTGGTGGGATGATCCCGCGGTGATGTCATACCGTTGCACGAGTTTGTCAGAAGCGGACTCCAAAGAAAAGACGGAAATCGACCGGCGCGTCGCGTATTGGCTGCAAGGCTGGGAGCCTGGGCATCAAGTCGATGGCGGATTGGATCGTCCGCGCTGCGGGCGGTATCCTGACCTTGGGCCAGACGAAGCTCATTCCGACCTCGGTCTGGCTCCGAGATTTTCTCGGAGGGGCCTCACCTCGACCCTTCACAGGAAGTGAGTGAAGTACGACCGAAAAAAATTCGGCGGCGTCTTTAGGCGTGAGCATGCCGTGTCAGGCTGGAACTCACCTACCACCGGTTGAAAACGTGGAAAGCCAGTGGCTTGGCCCTGGCCGCTGACACCCCACCAAACCCGCACGCCCGTTTCCCACCCACCGCGTTGTGCAGGTGGGGGATGTCGCGAAGCCAGACAACGAGGGATGAGTGGCGACCGGCTCAATTCGTAACCGGCGGACGTTGCGGGCGGTCCGGCTTGTTGCTTTCTTCGCCACCGCCACGTCGACCACGCTGGCTGCGAAACATGCGGCGCATTCCATCGACGAACTCGGCTTCGGTCACGGCGCCGTCGCCGTCCCTGTCGATTTGGGCCAGCCCGTCACGGAGACGATCGTTGATCTCGTCCCCCGTCAGTTTTCCGTCGCCGTTGGCGTCTTCGCGACGAAAGAAAGCGGCCGGATCGAATTGCCCGCGACGGCGTCCTCCGCCACCCGGACCATCGTCGGCAGCTTCGGTGTCGGCCGGTGCCTTGCTCGCCGCGTCACGCGCAGCCGCCACGGCCGCGGCCAGATCGGTGGACGTCCCCTGCATATCTTCGACGCAGTACAGCCGTTTACTGGAACGCAGAAACAACTGGCCGTCGCAGATGGCCGGCGTGGCGCTAAAATCCTCCTCCTCACTTGTCACGCGGTTCACGGCCAGTTGCAGGAATTCGTCAGCGGCTTTCAACACGTAGATATCTCCAGAGCGCGACGGAAAATAGATAATCTCACCCCCCATCACGGGGGACGCGTAATCCTGGCCCCGTCCGCCACGACCCATGGCGCGGTCGCTGCCGCCGCGCAAGCGCACGCGGTAAATCTGTTTTCCAGTTGCTGCGTCCAGGCAGGTCGCCATACGGTTACCGAACATGTAAATCCGCCCTGCGTGCATCAGGGGGGTGACGATGCGGTTCTGCTGTCGACCCGACCAGACGATGTGCGTCTCAGTTACGTCCCCTTGACCGCCGGCGCGCACGGCGATGCCACCGCCGCCTCCCGGACCTGACTCCACCGCGTAAACCACGCCCGCATCCGCGCAGACGCTGGAACAAAACGAATTTGTCGACATCGACTTGCAGTACCAGACCAGTTTGCCCGTGGCGGGATCAAATCCCCAGATCTCGTTGGGAACCGCCATCACCAGATCGGTACGGTTGCCATCGACGGGTACCAGCACCGGGGATCCCCAGACTGCATGGAAACCCGATGCCTCTTGCCGCCAGACTTCATTACCGGTTTTTTTATCTAGCGCCACCAGCGCTTCGCTCTCGGCGGTGGCAGGTACGATCACCAGGTTCTCGTACAGAATAGGACTGGACGCCGTACCCCAGTCATTCGCCCCAGATTCGACCCCCACGCTCTGTTGCCACAGCTGGTTGCCTTCGAGGTCGAATGCCACCACGCCCGTCTTGCCGAAGAAGGCGAAGATGTGTTCGCCGTCCGATGCCGGTGTGTGGGACGCGTAGCCGTGTTCAGCAAACATGCCACCGAAGCGGTCTTCCGGAAGGTAGGGCGCTACCGATTTGTCCCACTTGATCTGACCCGTCTGTCGATCCACACACACCAGGTGGCGCCGTAAATCGGATTGTTCACCGGGAGACTCACGGTCCAAGCCATAGCCCGACCAGCATGTGACAATCACCCGTTGGCCGATCACGATCGGCGACGACGATCCCGGACCAGGCAGATCCACTTTCCACTTGAGGTTCTCTGTATCGCTCCACTTGATGGGGGCTGGCTGACTCTGAGCCACGACCCCGGCACCGTTGGGACCGCGGAATCGCAACCAGTCTTCCGAAGCGCTCGCCCCAACGGATAGCCACGTCCAGAGCGCAATTATCGACATGCCTCGCAATAGTCCAGACATCTCATGCCCTCCTCGGCAAATGGGGAAGCAGCGATCATTTCGCTTGGTTACCCGGTAGCGCAGTATGGTGATTTCTGAAACGGGAAGCAAGTACGAGCAATCCCCACGCGGGTCCGAGAGGATACCAAACGATTCCAGCAAATCGTGAAATCCTGGATATTTGAGATCAGCCGGCGTGCGTTAGCCGGGCGTGAGCGCACAATTTCCGCGGCGAAGACCCAATGCTAACGCGTTCCGACTGTTTGCGTGAGCCTCAGTTCAAAGCGTCGGACCATCACTAGATTTAGCTTGATTTTCCTAGCTTTGCTGACCGGGTACAGTCGGTTCGTGCTCACGATAAAGCAACGCCGAGTCGCTGCCATGACGGCTGCTGGCGTGGTAAAATGCAAGACCTGACGGGCCGTCTCAGTTTGCCATCAGCCATTCGGGTTCGTTGAGCAAAAAAAGCAGGGCGATGCTACCCCATCGCCCATTGGTTGTCTACAACCGAAGGCACTTATATGCCAACCGGTTTGGATCGACTATCGCAAAACGCGTAAATTCAAGGCGAGTATGTCATGCCAGATATGACGCTTGATGGGACGGTTGTCGCGATCTGTGACTGGCGTGGTCGGGTGATTTGGATAAGTGATAACAGACCGCTCGCGCAGTTAGGCGACTTGGCGTGGCAACACTTAGCGGAGGACTGCCAGGAGGAGGCAAAGATAGCTTTCGCGCGAGTTGTGTCGTTGCGGGAAGAGGCGACTTTGGAATTGCAGAACAACCTGGGACAATGGTTTCGATCGTGGTTGTGGCCGCTTGCTTCGCCCGAAATCGCGGTTTGTGCGCTGTCGATCTCCATTCCGGACGAACTCAGACAATTGACAGCACGCGAACGGGAAGTCCTGGGGCTGTTAGCGCAAGGCCGAAACACGCGGGAAATTGCCGAACTTCTGGAAGTCAGCTCAAGCACGATTCAAACCCACCTGCGCAGGTCAAGAGAAAAGCTATCGCTGCCCAGCGTCGAGGCACTTATCGGATTTGCGGCGCGGTACTGTCATCCGAAAGAAGCGCCTGCGTTAAAGAAGCCATCGTGATTGGTGACTAATCCGATCGGTGCCTTAAGAGAGATTTGGCCGCCCTGAACCGAGTCGATCGCGATAGGTAATCTGAACGGAGCGGAGCGGACTAAACGATCTGCCAACCCACTCGCATTTACCCGTGAGGTAGCGTCCAGGTTGTCAGGAGTCGACGGTCAACTGTGACGCCACGTCACGGGCAGCCCCTTCGGTCGCTGAGCTCGCTGGGCAAGCTGTCAGCACCCTCAGGATGACATTCGGCGCAGGGCCGGTTTGCAAACTATCTCTCCATCGTGAGGCGGACAGGTTGCCAACCTTGTCTTGCCCCGCATTTTCGGTTCGTGAGACCGCAAGCCAAAGAAGAATGCCCGGTACACGCTCGTTCTGGCGAAACACGATGCGGCATTCTTCGGCGGCGTGCGCGTCCGCAGGTCGCGTACGCCGCCAGGAATCGCCTGGGAGTGGTGGCCTACGACCGATGTTAACGGCGATTTCGTCTGGCTTGCGGTCCAACGCGCGGCCCAGATGTGGGCAAAGACAAGGTTACCTACCTCTCCTACTTTTGCTTGTTTGAGGACTGGTCTTGATCGATCTCAAAGTCGACGACGAGGGGGCGGTGATCGGAAGCTTGCGTAACGATGCGCGTGTGCCCTACAAAGGCCGACTTCATCGTCAGTGAGCCGCGCCAGTAGATGGCGTCCAGGGCGCGCATCGGCGCAAAGGCCGGAAATGTCGGCAGCGGACCAGTCGCCGCCTGGTAGCCCGCCGGTCGCAGCATCCGCCTTCCCAGGTTGGACCACACATCGTTCAAGTCTCCCCCCAATATCACGGGAGTCTCGTGGTGAATGCGGTGCAGAGCAGGATACGCCAGTAGTCTGCGCAGTTGCATCCGCCGCTCCACACTGGCCAGCCCCAAATGCGTACACACCACCCCCATGGTGTGATGGCGTGAGTTCGTTGACAGGTTTAGTTTGACAAGCAGTGCCTGTCGCCGCTTTTTGAGCGGAACCGTCAGATCAACGTGATGCGTTTCGCGGATCGCGAACCGGCTGAGGATTCCGTTTCCGTACGCTCCTTCGCGCAGCGTGACGTTTGCTTGAAAGGCCGAATGTTCGTAACCCAGCGCCTCCGCCAACAAGTCGATTTGGCGTTCTCTCCGCGAGCGTGGCACTCCGTCGTCGACCTCTTGCAGCAACACGATGTCGGGCGAGTAATGCCGCAACACTTCGACGATACGCTCGGGCCGATATCGCCGGTCAACTCCGCCGATGCACTTGTGAATGTTGTAGGACGCGATACGAATCTGCATGAATCCGCGGGCCAAAATCCTGGGATTGAATGAGCCAACATGTCGCCTGCAGCGGGCCTCGCCGCGTTCGCGGACACCAGCCCCAATGATGCGAGGGCCGTCGAGCGAATCGGTATTCGGGCAGCTGAGCAAGCGAATGTCAGCATCCGGCCCCTTGCCCGTGCTGGCGTTGCCCGGCTGACCAGCCGCGCCTTGCCGCAGGTTGCTCCCAGCCGAGGCCCGCAATCAACTCTGCGGATGACATGGGTCGTAACGATTATAACGTCCGTGCATGGAACGAAATGTCAATACTGGCACAAACCTCACGAGCCGCAGATGCCGAATAACCTAACGGACGAACCCCCCAGGATCAACTCATGGTGGCTATCGGGAAAATTCACAACAAGGCGAATGGCGGCCCAAGGGCCATCGCAGCACTGTTGCTCAGCGACGATGTCCATCAACCTGGCCGCCGGACAGGCGCTGCAGAACATGACCAGCGCGATCACGGCCAAGATCGTGCTCGGATCACACGACGGCTCCGCTCTGCCAGGCATCCGCGGGCACGGTTACACGGGCGGAGGCAATATCGACATTTCGCAGCCCACGCCTGATGCGCTGGTGATCACGATGACGGGTGCGGTGGCCGCCTGCGCCAATGTATTCGCGACGGCCGAGGCGGCACTCGAATTCTGTCAGGGCGTGCATTTTGCTGTCGAGTTCAGCCAGCCCGGTTGCACGGGAAAACTAATCATGCAGGCTAAGGTCAACGGATTGTTGCGCACCACGGAAAGCAATCGATCGTGGGAATGGTAGATGCCACCTCGAGTCTGGCCTGTGGCCCCAGCCAACTTGCAGTCTTGCCGCTTCCCGCGCGGATGGAGGCCGATGGTGCGTCGAGGGCTCTCACGGCATCCTGCGGCCCCGTCAACGTGCCGATCCAATCCGGTCAATTCAGTTTGTGGCAGCATTTTCGGATTGCCGCATCCCAAGGACACGGATTGGCGTGCTGTAAGGCGAGCGCCGAGTTTTCTCCGTCCGCCTTGTCCGACGCCTGGATCGCGACCCGCGATCCATTTCACGGAGTTGACAAGCAGAATTTGGGCTATCAGGTGATCCTACGCGTGGTCCCGGACCCCGTTGCGTCAGAACCGTCCCATTCCAGTGCCCAATTCGACTTTACTCCACGATTGTCGACACTCAATCCACCGCGACCGACCCAGGGACAGTAACGAGGCGAAACAAGACCTGTGACGATGACGTAGTCCCGTCGCTCGAGAACAGGTGCGGTGGCGCCGAACTTTCGTGTCCAGATCTCAGGCGGAGCGCGCAGTGGGAACCAAGGCAGGCCCGGTCAAGCACCATCTGACTCTGATTTTCGGGGGCCTGATTCTGGTTGCAGCGACCGTACTTATTGCCGATGCAGCAGGTCAAGAGCTGCACCTAGGCAACCGTCTGTACCGGGCTGACTCAACTGAGTTCCAAAAGCCTGCTGCCGAAACCAAATCGCCCGCAACCGACGCCTTGTCGCAACTGGCCTGCTGCAAGCCCGGCGCCGAGCCTAGCGGCTGCGATTGGGGTGACCCTTGGACCCTGATGAACGTGCTGTCCCCCTGCCGCGAATCCCCCATCACGTTCGGGGGATGGCAACAGCTGGGTTACACGACGCAGTCGACGGGACTGTTCAATACGAATCCGGATCGAATCAACCTGCATCAATCATGGCTATCGGCCGAGAAGACGTGCCATACGGGCCAGCGAAACTGGGACTGGGGTTTCCGTGTGGACGTCATGTACGGCACGGACGCCAATGATACGCAGGCCTTCGGTAATAGTCCGGGGACGTGGGATTTTCAAAATGGGTTTGACTTCGGTATTTACGGCTGGGCCATTCCACAGCTGTACGGCCAACTCGCTTATAAGGAACTGTCCATCACGATTGGTCACTTCTACACGATCATCGGATATGAGGCCGTGACCGCGCCAAGCAACTTTTTCTTCAGTCACTCGTACACGATGTACAACACCGAGCCGTTCACGCATACCGGTGTGCTCACCAGCTGGAAAGTCGACGAGAAGACGACGTTGTACAACGGTTGGACGTTCGGCTGGGACACGGGCTTTGACCAGCTCGACCATGGTAGCAATTACCTGGGCGGCGTCACGACGTCGATATGCGACTGGTGCTCCTTGACGTTTTTGACGTCGATCGGTAACTTTGGCGCGCGAGGACGGCACGCGTACACGCATAGCATAGTCGTCGACGTCGAGATCCCGGGCAAATGGAACTACGTTTTTCAGAGCGATCTGTTGCGTGTGCGCAGTACGGGAGAATACAACGTGGGCGTGAATCAATATCTGTTCTACACGCTCAGCGACAGGGTGAAGCTAGGTAGCCGCGTGGAGTGGTGGAAGGCCGACGCCGAAACCGACTTTACTTACGGCGGGCAGATTGCCCCTCCGACTGCGACCAGTTCCTATTGTGAGGCCACGTTCGGTGTCAACCTGCGTCCGCATGCGAATCTGACGTTCCGCCCGGAATTCCGTCACGAATGGGCTCCCTTCGCCAACTACCAGCAGTCGTTGTTCGGAATTGACATGATCCTTTCGTACTAAATGACCGAGCGCAACGGTGCGGCGCGCGGGGCGAAGTCCGGGGGGTTCCGCCCCGGCGGGTTGGGGGGAATCCCGTCCGGGGGGTTTGGGGGGAATCCCGTCCGGGGGGTTTGGGGGGAATCCCCCCAAACCCCCCGGCTTCCGTTGTATCCTGAGGTGTGGTCGTCCCATCACTCAGGAGACCCTTGCCCGTCGGGGCAGGAGGGGTACGAGTACGACGACGGCGAGGACGCCGCCGCGTCAGTCTGAGGCAGCCTGACCTACGCCATCATGAACTTGCCGAGATCACACTCCCCGACCTTGCGCAAATTTCTGTTTGCGTGTTTGTACTTTAGCGAAGGAGCCCCCATCGGTTTCATCTGGCTGGCTCTGCCCACCCGACTGCGAATTCACGGCGTGCCCGTCGAGAAGATTACATGGCTCATGGCGGTGGTCGTACTACCCTGGACCTTCAAGTTTGTCTTCGCACCGCTGGTTGACATCTTTCGCAGTCGGCGTTGGACGCTACGGCATTGGGTCGTGTCGGCGCAGTGCATGATGGGCATCACGTTAGTTCCGCTGCTCTGGCTGAACCCGCGGCAGCAATTCGCCATTTTGACGGGGCTGCTCGTCACGCATGCGTTTGCCGCAGCGACGCAGGACGTGGCGATCGATGCGTTATGTATTTCGTTGACCACTCCGGGCGAACGTGGGCAATACAATGGATGGATGCAAACCGGCATGTTGCTGGGGCGCGCCGCGGCGGGGGGCGGTGCGCTGGTGTTGGCCAGTTATGTGAGCGATGCAGCCGTCGTTGGCACGCTGATTTTTCTTACCACGTTCTCACTCTTACTGCTCGTAGTGGTTCCATTACCGATCCAGGCTCCTCGCGTGCCGCTAGCGGGAAGATGGGACCACGTTAAATTGGTCGTGGGTGGCGTCATCCGAGACCGCAACACGTGGCAAGGACTCCTGTTCGCGCTGCTTGGCGGAGCGGGATTCAAGTCACTGGAGGTCATCTACGGGCCGTATCTGGTGGATCGCGGGTTTTCGCAACAGACGATTGGCTGGTTTTCGGCGGGTCCCATGATGGGCAGTATGATCGCCGGCTCGCTACTCGGCGGGTGGCTCAGCGATCGGAATGGAAGTCGACTCTGTGCCACGGTCGCGCTCACGCTGATCTCCTTCACCGTGGTCGCGCTCGCGACCGTCGACGCGATCTGCAGGGCGAACGGAAATGTCGCATTGCTGTTTGTCTTGGCGATGGTGGCCGTAGGGATTGGGGGTTTCACGGCCGCGTCCTACGCACTGTTTATGGATGTGACTCGTCCCGCCATTGCCGCGGCACAATTCAGTGCCTTTATGGGCGCGACCAATGGATGCGAATCGTGGTCGAGCTATGTATCTGGTCGCGTGATCAGTCGGCATGGATATCCCGCATCGATGCTGCTGATGAGTCTGGTATCGCTGCTCGCCTTGCCGCTGGTTTTTACCATGCGCACGGATCAGGCGACGGCCGAATCGCGTCCCGACCAGGGTTGAAATGCAGCCCGCTCGACATCGCTTTTTGGTGCCTTTCCAACCGCGTCAGTCCGAGTCGTCACCGCAGCACTCGTGACCGTCTTGACCGCCAAGAACGGTGTAAGCCGAGCGGTCGGATCGCCCGGTTCCATAATCACAGGCGGCAATCTTGGCAAAATGTTGCGAACCCTCGCGCGGCATCTGGAAATTCCGCCAATCCCCGCCCTGACGATAGCCGGCCGCCAGGCCAGCGAGCGATAAGCGTGGAGGCAGGATGCCTGGCAGACGGTCTCTACGTAATCTAGTGGAAGGGATGCTCCGATGAAGATCCGCTTGGCAATGGTAATGGTGTGGTTGACGCTGTGCGTCACCGGTTTCAGCGCGACGTGCGCGACCGCGCAGATACTTGGCGGGCGTGTCTCGATCAACCGGTTTGGTAATCCCTGGCACGGTCAGGGTCAGGGTCGAACGGCTCCGCGTCGCGCTCCGACGTATGACGAGTACTACCACTACATGAATAGCCATTTCCCCAAGTATTACGGCGGCTTTCACTCCAGTTACTTTCAGAGCATCGGGGTTCCGCCGGGTGACATCGGGCTGCGCGGCAACGGCATCTTCGCCACGCCCTGGTAGAGCCAGCGCCTCAGTCGTTCGATTACGACCCTGCCGATAATGCAGTTTACTCTGCGACGGGATCCGTCGGCAGCCTATCAGTCGCTGTGCGTTGTCGATCCGTTTTTCCGGCATTCACGAACCGGACGCTAACGCGTGGCGGCTGAACAGAAATTAATGTAGATGGCAACGACCTGACGGAGACGCGGAGGTCGCAAATCGTGCGATCAATACGTGAGAAATCCCAGGTGCAATTCCGCGTGCCGCAAATTCAAGCGGACTCGGCTTTCCTGGTCCATCGGGCCGAAGCCGGGACTGTCGAATCGGGCGGGTTCGCCCCGCTTGAGTCGTAAGAACGCTGTTTTCAATCTTTCGGCCGCTTCTTGTGTGGGTAGGTCGTCTGCCCCATACGTTCCGCCTTCCACGCCCGGTATGCGTGCCCCTTTCGGCATGCCGTCGCGAAGATATTTTTTGACTTGCCATTTCAATATCCAGCGGATAAAAAACGGCGGCGGCCTTAGCGGATAGCCGTCATAACCGTATTCAATCCAGGACGCAACGTGCGCCATGATCTGTCCGGGAGTCCAGTTTCCAACCGTCCGCAATTGGTTGTGTTGGTCGGCCTGCGCGATACGTTCGATCTCAGCCAAGACCTCGTCAATCGATTCGAATCGCAAGTGACGATGATTCGAAATCTTGGCAGTGTCAACTTGATTACCCGACATGGCCTGCACCTCAACTTCGTCATCAGCGGAAATAAGTCGTTGGGTCACCGGCGTATCTGGCCATTTGACGCAATACGAATCGAAAACGCAACCGTTCCTACACCGATTTTGGGAGGCGGGCCGTCGAGCGTAGTACCGACGTCCGTGGGGGACAGTGTGTCAGCGCAGCAGACACTCCATCACGTGTGTTCATTCTTGAGCTGGCGGGCGACCTGGGTCAAAATAACTGATGGGACGCCATCCGGCAGCAAAACAGTACAAGATCTCGGAACAGATCTTGATGTCTCGGCGGTGGCTTTGCGATAACAGATCTGTTGGGAAGGCGGGGGGTGACGGTCGTTTCGTCAGCCGCGTAGTTTCCGATACGTTGCCGGGTGTGCGCCATCACGACTATGAAAGCAGAAGACCTGTGTGTATTCCTGACGAGCTACACGATCACCGTGGCATTCGCGGCCATCGCCGAGTTGTTGCGTCGTCGCCAACAGACGAGCCTGATCGCCGTGGTTGTCGCCCTGTCTGCACTGTGCGGCACCACGGTCGTCGGCTTCTATCTGCAGCCCGGTATGAGCTACCTGAGCCTGCTTTGGCGTTTTGTGGAACAGCGAGACGCCAGTTTCCTGGTTTCCCTCTTTATGGGCTTGTCGGCAGCACTCGTATGGATCGTCCCGTGGAGCTTCACCTCCGCCACGGAGGCGAGTGGCGACGGCCAGGGGAGTCTGGCATGGCGTTTGGTGCGGCAATTGCTGTTGGCAGCGTCGATCATGGGTGTGGTGGCCTGCGGCCAGATTTTCATCTGGAAGACATTGTGGAACATCTCAAGGGATCCACCGTCGCGCGTTTACGCCCACGAGTTTGTGATCGAGAAAATCGCCGATGTCGATTATCCACCCGTGCGTATCGCTACGGGCGAGGATGGCAGCGTCTATGTCAGCTATGACTATTTTGAGAGCTGGGGAGACATCGGGGCGGCCATCATCCGGTTGTTCCCTGACAAGCAGACCGGGAAGTTCGACAAGCGCATTGTGGCCGATTCGACATTGCTGATGCGAACGTATGGACTTGCCGTGAAGGACGGTGATCTCTACGTGTCGCGATCGGGAATCTTACCGAGGGCATCCAAGGGTAAAGTGAGCTACGAAAGCAGCGGTGCCGTGACGCAATTAAAGGATTTGGATCAGGACGGTTATTTCGAGTATGCGCATGACGTGATTTCGGGATTGCCCGGTGCCCGCGGCCCCGACACGATGCAGCAGAATAATGCGATCGTGTTTGCGCCCGACGGTAGCCTATTTGTGGCTTCGGGCTGCTGTGCTAATCGCGACCTCGACGAACACCCCTGGGGAGGCGTGGTCCTGCGCGCCAATCCCGACTTCCAGCACACCGAGATATTCGCGCGAGGATTCCGTAATCCCTTCGGGATGACCTTGGGTCCCGACAACGAGCTGTTCTTGACGGACAATGACGTTGACGAGAATCCGGGTGACGAACTGAATCACGTCGTGCAGGGGGCTCACTATGGACATCCGTACGTCGTCCCCCATGAAGAACACGTCACATCTCCAGGCTTTCGTGACCCGATTTTTGTGGGCGAGCTGGAATCCAATCTGCTCGGCCTGGCCTATGCCAATTCGCCCTCACTGCCTGACGAATACCGAAACTGTCTGTACGTCACGGATTTTATGCAGAACGCGGTGTGGCGAATGACGCTCGAGCGCGATGGCGAGACGTACCGCGTGACCGGCAGCTATCCATTTGCCAAGCTATCGACGCCGGTCGATATTGCGGTTGCGGCGGATGGCGAGTTTTTTGTGCTCTCGCGCCGCCCGCAAAGTGTGTATCGGATTCGGCTGCGGCAGTCGCCTCAAGGAGCGGGCGATGATTGACCTTCACAGTCGGCGTCCGACGCGCCGGATGATATGGTCGGCGGTCGTTCCCGTGGGATGTTTTCTGGTGACTGCCGGGCTGCTTTCCATTCCCCGCCGCCATGGGGATATTGACCTCAGGGCGGGCCGCGACACGTTTCGGGCTCATTGCGGTGGTTGCCACTTCGCCACCGAAGGTTTTCCCGCACACCACGGTCCCAACCTGTTCGAGATCGGCCGTACCGCTGAAACCCGCAGACCGGACCAAACGGCCGCGCAGTACATTTTGGAGTCGATTTTCGAGCCTGACAGTTTTATCGCTCCTAGCAGTCGCCCGGGAATGCCACGCAACGTCGCGGCCAAACTCGCGCCCAGCGAAATCAGGAATGTCGTGGCGTTTCTGGCCAGTCGCGGCGGCTTCCCGGACTACGACGAGATTTTGCGGCTGGAAATTCCAGACAGGCGTCGTCCAGCGTCCGAAACACGGCAAGTCGACCGACGCGACATGGAACTTGCAGAGTTCGTGATGAAGGATAAAGGACAGTGCTTTGAGTGTCATGCGATGCACAGTCACCCCGAATATAAGGTGATTGCCCCGGGCTTGTTCGGTGTGGGTTTGATCGAAAGCGAAAAGATTCGCGAATCGCTGGTGAATCCTCACCAGGATGTGGCAGCCAACTATCAGACGGTCACCATTTCCCTGGAGAGTGGCGAAATCGTCTCCGGTCGATTGCTGTGCCGCGGCCGCGATCCGCTGCTGCTCGCCGAACGAGACGATCAAGGCCAGATACGCATTCGAGAGATCCCGCTGTCGGCCATTGAGCTTGAGGATGGCGCACCCCTGATCCAACCATCCCCGCTTTCCCCCATGCCGGCCGGCTTTGACCAGGTCCTGACTGCAGAGGAGCGTGAGGCGGTGATCAAGTTGATTCAGCAGTTGAACTAGGCCGCCGTGGTCCGCGGAAGGCTGCAAGAATTTACGTTTCGGTACACCTTAGCCGATGGCGGTCTTCAGGTCGTCGGGCGCGCGGGGATTTGAACAGGAGCGAACCGAGTTCCGTTTCCTCTGTTGCCTCCTGTTACATTGTTCTCGCATCCTCGTGCTGCATTCGGCTTAGTTCGAGTTTTGCACTTTTTTGCGCGAGCAGATGTGGTTTTCGCCGGAACGTAAGACAATGGTTCTCAATTGTGTATTCTCCGCGTTCGCAATGGCCCGGAAACAATTGGGGACAATGTACATTCTCCGCGTTCGCCATGGCCCGGAAACAATTGGGGACAATTGTTCTACATTGTGTCGACTGCGACGTCGAAAATACAAAACACGAACTAAGGTGTTACAAAGAATCGTGCCGTGGGGCTACGATGGCATCAGGGGCCCAACGGAAGGGCCGTTCGGGCTCGGGGAAGGCTGCGGCCGGAAGCTCCGCCAACGCGACCGGGGGATCATGCCCACAGCCATGATCAGCAATTGCGACAAACAGAACCAGCCCAGCGCTCGCAAAACGCCGTCCGTGAAACCGTAGGAGTGCAGTCCCACGGCCAGCTCGTTCGTGCCGAACCAGGACCAGGCCGTGCAGAGATTACCGCCCACGGCCAGCACGGCCAGGCCGCGATCTTTGATCATCCCGCCCCACCGCGCGTGCAGGATCAGGGCGTTCCACAAGACGATCATCAAGGCGCCATTTTCCTTGGGGTCCCAGCCCCAGAAGCGACCCCAGGAATCGTCGGCCCACAAGCCTCCCAACACCGTTCCCACGAAGCTGAAGAACAGCGCGAAGCAGATGGTACCGTAGATCATTCGTCGCAGTTCCGGTCCTATGCTCTTCAAATAGGGAGTGCCAACGCCGCACACTACGTAGAGAATTCCCAGCCCGCCTGCCACGAATGTCGTGGCGTATCCCAGGGTGATACAGGTTACGTGTGTGGCCAGCCAGAACTGCGTATCCAGTACCGCTTGCAGGACCACCAACGTATCGCCGCTGCGTGCCAGGAAATGAGCGATCAACAAGGTGGCGAATCCCGCAGCGGCTGCCAGCGCGGTTCCCACTCCCAAACGATAGACGGTTTCCAAGGCAAGGCCCAAAAGGACACCGCCCCAACCGATGAAGATGGCCGACGAATACAAATTGGTTACGGGTGGGCGACCGGAGATGTAAATTCTGCCGATCAGTGCCAACGTATGCAATACAAAGGTCAGGATCAACAACCCGTGCGCGGCCCGCTGCAGGGAGGCGGGCCATCCCAGCCAGGCTATCGAGCCCATGACGAACACGGCCAGGTACAAAACCGCGGCCCACAGAAACAATTGTCCGCGGTTAAACAGAACCTCAAAATCAACGTGTCCGGCACGATACTCCTCCGGCGGTCGCCGACGCAGATCTTGGAGATAGTTGAACACCTGGCGATTGAACAACCCCGCGTCCCGTGTCCGATACGCCTGCATGATATTGTGCAGGGCCATGGTCCGCGCATCGCGCTTCACGCCCGAATGACTGCCGATCAGCCACGCATTGGTGAATGACTGCCAAGTGGCATGCCCGGGCACGGTTTCCAAAGGCACAGCCAATGGCAATTCAGCGACGCTCAGCCGCATGGCTAGGCTGATTGCCTCTTGCATGCTTCCGTCCTCGTCGCCGGGACCAATTTCCACCGAACGAAACGAGTCGTCCAGGACCTGGTACAAACGCAGCTTGCTGTCCAATTCCAGGACCTTTCGTTGGTATGTGCTTAATCGCCTGGCATCCTGGCCGCGTGCGTCGTTTGCCTGTGCGCTCAATACGGGCAAGCGGTCCGTGAACTCTTGCATCGCATAACGAAACCCGGGTCTGCGTGCGAGGCGCAGCGTTTCCAGCAACTCGAGATTGTCGATCCGAAATACCCGGTGCGCGGCAGCGACTGGAGATTGCGTGATGACATCCAGCAACCAACGAATGGCGGGCTGCGACGTGCCCGACTGGTCACGAAAAGTCTGGCGACAGGAGAGCAGGCTGAGGCAGTTGCGGGCCAAAGTGTCAAATGGTTTGACGCGACCCTCGAAGACGACCGGTAACCGGCCGAACTGTTCCAGTTG
Source organism: uncultured Planctomycetales bacterium (assembly GCA_963695565.1). Taxonomy (GTDB): domain Bacteria; phylum Planctomycetota; class Planctomycetia; order Pirellulales; family Pirellulaceae; genus CAVOGW01. The sequence goes on along the minus strand of CAVOGW010000010.1, from coordinate 309,676 downwards.
CATGTCGCCGTCGCGTAGGCCGGGCGGCCAAAGGACGCCCACGATCAGCGAGAGCGCAGCGCCCAGGACCAGCAAGGGCAACGCGGCCCGACGCCAGGCTGCAACCCGTAGTGGTCGGCTCGATCCGTGAAGTCTTCTGCCATCGGCAGGCTGTACAGAGACAGCCCGCCGTGATTGGGCCTCGTGCCTGGCTCGTCGCTGGAGAAACTCCAGCAGGTTTGTTCCAAAATGGCTACACATGCCGACCGCCACCAGCATGCAGGACACGTAGGGGATCATCCAGCCACGATTGCTGACCACCGCGAGTACGGAAACTTCCCGTCCTGATTCATTCGCCCCGGCGAAACTGCTCTGATAAAACGTCTCGCCACGATACCGTAGCGGGTTATTCATCCAGATTCTAACGTCTCGATCCACGCCTCGTTCACGATCGACTAATCGCACATCCGACGAGAAGTTTCTGGCTTTGCTGGTTCCGATGTACTTGTCGAAGCGGAAGTCATGGAGGGTCAACGCATACGGTTTGTAGGTGCGCCGGAATCGCAAGCTGACCTCGTACAGGTTTTCCTCCCGCTTCACGTGTTCGGCCAGGCCCAAGTTTGCATGATGTAAACTCAAGAGGTGAGTCGCGATTGGTTGGTCCTCACCCTTTTCCAGGATCGTGACGTAGGCGCTTGGCATGTTCACGCGGTCCTCCGTGCTGCTGACCGGTGTTTCGCGGCGGACCTGCCACTCGAGCCCCAGGCCGGCCGTGGCGGGATTGATCTGGTCGGGCCTTGATCTTTGCAGCGACGAGTTGCTGAAGAACTCCGTTACTTGCAGGTCAAACGGCAGTGCCGCATGCGTGACTCGATTACCCGGTCGCAGCATCGAGCCGGGGACCACCACCACATGGTCGTAGTCGGCAGCAGACGCATCGACGATGGCGATTTCCAACGCACGCGTGTCTTCCACAAAATTTACGGTTTCCCCCTCGCGAAGACGCATGCGGCCCTCGACCGCGTGCAGCCCCACCAGCAACTCACCCAGCATCATCAATCCGATACCCGTATGCAATAACACGATACCGGCACGGCGACGAAAGATCAGGGCGCAACCCAACCAGGCGACGAGGCTCGCCAAACCACCCTGAAGTAGTTGCCACAGAATGCGCAGGGCGGATTCATTCAGCAACGTCTGGTCCCCTCCACAGAACAACCACCCGATCAAACAACTCAAGGCCAGTCCGACACTCCCTACCACGCGAGCCTGAGAGACTCGACGGCGAACCAGCTTGACCCACGCAGCCATCACCCCCATCCAGGCGGCAAGCAACACGCCTTTGGCCAGCATTCGCGTGAACCAAATCGGCTGTTCACTTAGCTCCCACACCCCATCTTGGCCACCGCTGGCGATGATCAGCCAGATCGAAAGGCCTCCCAGCGTGATCAGCAGACATCCTGCGATCAGCCTGCTTCCGCGAGCCTGAACCTTGAACCGGACTGCGTGCGCACACAGCAGGTTGATAGCCATCAGATAGCCGATCAACCAACCCCCAGGAAACGGAATCGCCCCCGGTAATACCGGCATGTGGGGAAACCAATGCGGGGGAAAGAAAATCCTCAGCTCAATCCAGGCGATACCCGTGCGAAAATACTCCGCCGTGACTTGCCCGATCCCTTTGTCGACCTGGGCCAACGTTCCGGCGAAGACTAACACCAGCGACAGAGCCAGCAGTCCGACGGTCAATTTCAGCGACCCGAACAGGCGAATCCCAAGGCGCCATCCCGATGGACCGCCGTCCGCAAAACTCGTTGCGTCATTTCCTGCCAAATCAGAAGTCCGTTGCCAGAGTTTATCTGCAGCGAGTGTCACAGGTGGGTTCATTGCCAGCATTGCATCGATCGCGATCTTCGTCTCAGCGGAGACCGAACCTGATGATAGCACCCCAAGCACGCTCGTCCAAACGTAGTGCGCGCCGACGTGGGTTTCTTGCGGCGCTCTGCGGAAAGCCCGGCGACGACCGAAAAATCGGCAATTCGAGGCCCCAGGCGGCCGGAACCGTGCCGACAACGTTGGCGGCCGTCGAGCAAACCTCGGTGACAGCGGCGCGAACGGTCGCGATTGCTGCCGCCTCGCTGGTTTGAAATTGCCGCAAATTGGCTGGCAATCTAGACTCCCGCAGCCTGCGTAATCCCTAAAACCGAAAAACTCATGCCAGGCGGAATATTTTGCCGAAACATGCTGATGGCCCGATTCGTTTCCGAGCCGCGTGGCTCTTCCACTCCCCTGATGACAGGGAGTTGCAGGCGTTCATTGTGCAACGGGATGATCGCCATTGGCCACCTCCATTTTGCGGGGGCGGCAATTGGCGTGCCCTTGGAAGAGACCAAGAGTCGTGATGAATACCAAGTTCGAACCGCGAATTTTGTATTTGCTGGCGACCGTCGCCTGCATGATTGGTGTCGTGTCCTGCAAGTTGACAACCAAGCACGAGGACACTCGGGAAGAGAATCGTTTGGACCAGGGCTGGCGTCAGGCCAACATTTACTGGCAGCCGGAGCCTTATCCACCCCTGAGAATCGCGCTTTCCCAGGTACCCGGAGCCGAATATGTCCACGAAGACGTGCTTTGCCGAGTCTGCCACAAAACACACGTGGAGGCGTTTCAATACAACGTCCATCGGCAGCACTACTGTGAAGATTGTCATGGCCCCGCCAGTCGACACTTAGAAACGCGCGGAAAGCAACCCGGCATGATACGTAACTTCAAGCAGATGAAGCGTGCTGAACGCGCCGAGGTATGTGCCACTTGTCATGAGCACTCCCTCTGCGATCCGGCTGGACAGTGGCGAACTTCCGCACACGCGCACCACGGTGTGGACTGCTTGAGCTGCCACGCCAAAGTACACTACCACCTTGCCGAAGGTACGCCCAAGGTCAACGTCGAGGAGTTAGCCCAGCTACCAGATGTCGAGAACTGGAAACAGCTTGTGGCCCAAATCCGCTCGCTGCGCACGCTCGACGGCCAGCAACTGGCAGCCAATCCGGCCGCGAATTCGGGAAGCAGCCGTCCACCCGCGGCAGTTCCGGAGATGAGCCGGCAATTGCCCAAACGCTTGGAGGCCTTCGACTCGCTTGTGCCGAACGGCCCGGCCGTCCAGCAGCTCCCCCCAAATTCTGTTTCGCCAAACACTGAGGAACAAATTCCCACCGATCCGCAGCGGCAGTCCGCATGGCCGGGCTCCGCGACGGATGCCGTGGCGTTAGTGACGAACCAGCTCATCAGTCGTGAGACCCCGCCGGGCGATGCGGCGACGGTCGAGCAATTGGCTGGTACGCAGTTGGCCAGTCAGGCCGCGGATCCTGCCAAGTTACCTTCATTGCGGGGGACATCCAATAACCTGGGGGCTGTGACGCCGGTCGTTTGCTACAACTGCCATACCCAGATGCAAGAGCTGGAAACGATCGCGCACCCGCATCAAATCAACGGTCAATACGGTTTCAACTGCAATACTTGCCACGATGTGCATGGAAATGTGTTGGCGAGTTCGCGAAAGGAACTCTGTCTGCAATGTCACCAGGGAACACCCACGACTGCCTGGCATTCCTCAATTCACGAACAGGTGGGCGTGGCGTGCACAGATTGCCATAACCCGCATCCGGACTCGACGGTTCAGCCCGCCGTAAACATTCGACACGCGTCCATCAGGCGTCCGCCGCGTTTACCGATGTCGGTGTATGAGCCCTACGCGTGCTACAAGTGTCACCCCAAGGTGCAGGCGGAGGTGCAGTTGCCATCTCATCATCCCATCGTGGAAGGCAAGATGGTCTGTTCCGTCTGTCACGATCCACACGGACAAAATGAGGGTAATCTCCGTGAAGTCACGGTCAACTTGCTGTGCTATCGCTGTCACGCGGACAAGCAGGGCCCCTTTGTTTATCAGCATCCGCCCGTGGAGGAGGACTGCGGCATTTGCCACTCGCCCCATGGAACGGTAGCCAATAATCTGCTCCGCCAGCCGCCCACCTTCCTCTGCCTGCGTTGCCATGCGGGGCACCGAGCAGCGCCGTCGGAGCACTTTGGCATCGGCACCTCGGACATCGACGGAAATCCTGGCCTCAGACCCGTTTACTACACCGACTGCACCAACTGCCACAGCCAGGTGCATGGCAGCGACCTGCCGTCGCAGAACCGGCCCGGCGCACTGCTGAGATAGCCGAGATCGACAAATTTAACTGCATAAGGCAACAGCGTCCACTCATTGTACGGGTCTAACGAGAATTACCAGGCAGTAATGGGATGCAAGTCTGAATTTCCGGCGGCGGCATTGGTGATGGTGTGCGTGACCATCGCTGCCGGGGCAAATCCGGACCAGCAGTCGCCGACGGCACCGGCGGTGCCGGTGACCTCCTCCTGGACGGGGCAAACGCCCGTTGTCATCGAGACGTATCCATTCAGGTCCACGACGCGAAACAATCAGGAAGTGGCCCTGGTGTCGGGATGGACATGGTCTGATGCTACCTCGCAACACGAGCCTAGGGCGGGGACACTCGCTCACGGTATCGAGCCCCTTCCACCGGTTTCTGAGGTTTCCACCAAGGTTGCACTGGAACCGGCGATGACGTCGGCCGTCAGTGATTGGTCGTTATTGCCACCACCGCCTTCCCCGCCGACCCTGTCCATGGGCTGGGGCGGGAATCCTCCGGCCGCCAATGTGGGCGGATCGAGCCAACCGCTGGAGTACCTTCCAGGGACCGCGCCCCCGCTCGAGCCTTCAACGCCGGCAATCACGGGTTCGTATCCAGTCGGGCCTTTGCCGATGTCGCTCGGTTTGCCCGGTGACGGCGGATACCTCCCGCCGGGACCGCCCCCTTCCACGCGACTCCCCATTTCCGAATGGTTGTTGGCATCCCCGCCACCCCCGGGGTGCGCGACGATGTTCCCGTACCGATTTGCGGGCCGATTCGGTTGGTGGGGCGTTTCCCGGTCCGGTGATCTGACTCAAGTGGGCGAGTATCAGAGTGTTGATCCGTCCCCCTTCATTGATGTGGATGGGTTGTGGACCGACGGCATGCACACGCTGGACTACTACGGCACCCTGTTGGGTGCCGACGAGGCCCAATTGGGCCTACGGTACTTGGAGCCTTCTTTTTCGTCACTCTTCTTTTTTCAAGACTATCCCCACCGCCTTGTAAACGATCCGCTGACCGGGTTCACGTCCTTTGATCAACAGCCGCCAAATCCTTTGCCGCCTGCGCCCAACAACTTCCGTATCATGAAAGAAGATCTGAACGTGGGGGACGACTACGCGATCCACGTTCAGGAGCTGCGGACTGGCTTCAAGGGCAAGCTGAACAGTCATGCCGACTGGCGGCTGAATGTTTGGAGCCTGCGCAAGTACGGGCAGCGTCAGGCGACCGCGATGGCGCACTGCTATACGGCTCCCAATGCCACGGACAGCGCCGGCAATCCGGTTACGGGTATTTCGTGCCACGTACTCAGTCAGGGTCAGCAAATCGACTGGGTGACGACCGAAGTGGAACCGGGTGTGGAGGGGCGTCTTGGTCCAGCGACTGTCGAATATAAGCGTACGATGCGCAACTTCTCGCAGAGCGACCAGCTGGTGACGCGACCGTATGACAACTTTGGCTTCACTGGAAATCTGCCCTACGATGTCGTGCCCGAGAACTATACGGCCATCGATCGGCTGAAGTTCGGCATCGACCTCTCCCCACAAAGTCGGGTCTACGCCTATCTGTTCAACGGAAACACCGAGAACAAGAACCGCGATACGAATCGTCGTTTCCACGGCTACGACCTGCGCATTACAGATAGGCCGTTCGCGGGAGTCTCTGTCACGGGCTACGCCAAGCAGTATGTGCAAACGGGGCAGTTCCCCCCCACCTTGATCGATCTGGAAACAGCGAGCAGCATACGCACCCCGATCAATTACGATCGTCAGTGGGCTGGATTCAAGGGACGTTGGCGCCCGTTCGAGGGGGATTGCTCCTGGAGAAGCGGCTTGAGCTTCAACGGTGGGTATGAGTATCTCGAGCTTGATCGGGAGAATGCGCTGTTCGCGGAACAAGCATTAACCGTGGATCAATCTTCCACGACCGTCAATTCGGTGCGACTGCGCATGGACATGAGATGGAATCGCCAATTTGATTCGTTCGTGTTGTATAGACTGGCGTTTATCAACGATCCACTGTTTGGCGTCCCCGTCAGAAACACGGCAACCAATTCTAGCTTACCCACGCAAGAACATCTGGTCGAGATTGGCAGCACTTGGAGCCCCGTGGACACATTTCTGTTGAGCGCTTCCTTCGGGATTAACAACAGTTGGCACTCGTCGGACATCGCAAATTTTACGGAGGACGCCTACCCCATCGTCGCGACAGCCTGGTACTCGCCCACGCCTCGCTGGACGATTTCGGGCGGGCTCGCATTCTTCTCGAATTGGATCGATCAGGATATTACCCTGGGGTCCAAGAGCAACCCCGTCACGTTACCCGCCAATTACGGTGGACAAAGCGATGTGTTCAACATCGGCACGACGTTTGCCAGGACGGAGCGTCTACTGATGTCGCTAAGCTACGAGTATGTGCGGGGCAGCGACCTTTATTCCCTTCCCAACCCCTATGCCGATATCGGCCCCCTGTCGACGGTGGCCGCAGAGCTCAGTCGTTTCTCGGCGGGCCTGGACTATGCGTGGCGGGCTAATATCGACTGCTACGCACGGTATCAGCTTTTTGATTACCAGGATCAAGCACAGAACCTCACCAGCGGTACGGCCAGTTGGATTCTGGGTGGAGTGAGCGCCGTATTCTGAGTCAGTGCGATCGCCGTTCTTGTTAGCAGGTTGACACGGATGTCAGGCTCCGATTCAAACCATCCCCAACAAGCCGCCGGTGCCGCGCCGGCTGCTCAGCCGGCGCGCCCTGGGCTGCGCTGGCTCGAAGACCAGGTTGCCAGCCGCGTGGCAGACGTTGTGGCCTGGACGCTGAAACTCGGCGGGACTCGCGCCTACCGCTATCTGTTGCGTGCCCTGAAAGAACGACAGCCAGTTACGGTGGACGCCGATATCCAGCTCGTAGCACCCGACCTGGTCGCGCCAGAAGCGGCCTTGCGGCCCTTAGTCGAACGCATCTTTGCCGCATATGTGCGAGCCAAACGCGACCAGGTACGTGGGGATTCGGTACTATGGCCACAGGGCGGATGGAAAAATGTGATCGACCAGTCCTACGCATACCTGATCGACGGATGGCGGGACGACGACCTGGATCGGTTTCACTATTTTCTGACCAACTTCGGCGCCTGGCACGATCCCACGGGCATCACGGAATCTCACAAGCTGCACGCGTTTCGCTCGTCCCGGCAACAGCGGTTGCACTTCGAGCAACGCGTCATGGGAAGCTGGCTTGCGTGGTGGAAACTGTTTGAGAGCCAGGGCCGAGACTTTTCGGCGCTGACGATGCCTCGCTTTGGAAATCAATGTGGTGCCCTGGTTGATGGACACTTTGTTTCGACCGACTCCGTGGCCAGCGACATCGACGCTCGTTTGCTGGCCGGCGTCGTTGTCGGTCAGCGACCCGTGATCGGTGAACTGGGGGGTGGCTTTGGGCGACTGACCTGCTTCCTTGCCCGGCAAATTCCCGAGTTCACTTACGTGGGACTGGACTTGCCCGAGTGCCTGGCCTGCGCCAGTTTCTATCTGATGCAGGCATTTCCCCGGCGCCGATTTCTGCTGTACGGCGAGGCCAGTGTGAGCCCTCAAACGTGGAGTGAATACGACTTCGTGCTGCTGCCGTCGTCCGAGATCACCAGTCTGGCCGATTTGTCCATCGACCTGTTCCTCAACGAGAACAGCCTGGGGCTGATGACACCCCAGGCGTGCTCATTGTTCGTGCGCGAGATTTGCAGGATTGCCAAAACCTTTTGGCACCGGAACCACGAGGCTCGTCGCAACCGGTTTGCCGACGGTGTTACCTCGCTGATCAATTCCGAATATCCCGTGGACCGCGTCGTGTTTCCGGAAATCGTACGCTACTGCGACATCCGCCGTTTCGTTGGTCCGGAGGGATGGACGCTCGAGAACGATATGTTCTGGTACTATTTTCACCGTGGCCGGGAAGCATAGCGACAAAAACATACGGGACAGGCATCAAACGGCGTCGAACGGTCGGTGGGCAGGTACTCCTTCCGCGACAGACGGCGATCTAACGGCGACGATTCGCGTGCGATTATTTCTGTCCTGCATTTTTGTCTTCATTTTCGCGGCCGGCACGACCCCCAGCGGGGCTGTCCCCAGGACTCAGCCGATCTCCTGGCGTTTCCAGCTGTCGCCGAGTTGTTGCGCCTCCCACAGCCGACGGTAAAGCGGACAATCGCCGAGCAGTTGATCGTGTGTGCCAAATCCCGCCACCGTCCCCTGATCGAGGACCAGCAGCCGATCGGCGTTGCGCAGCGTGGACAGGCGATGGGCGACGACGAAGCTGGTGCGAGAGGTGAGCAACCGGTCAATGTCATCCTGCACAATGCTCTCCGCAACGGAATCCAGACTCGACGTGGCTTCGTCCAGCAGCAGTAGTGGGGCGTTTTTGAGAAAGGCGCGGGCCACGTTGATGCGTTGTGCCTGACCACGCGAGAGCGTACGACCACCGACGCCAATGGGTGTTTCGTATCCATCCGGCATGGCCAGGATTTCCTCGTGGATGAACGCCGCGCGCGCCGCCTGCTCGACCTCCTGGTCATTGGCATGGGGTCGCCCGCAACGGATGTTTTCGCGCGCGGTCGTGGAGAACAGGAATGGTTCCTGAGCCACCATGGCGACCTTGTCGTACACGTCCCCCAGCCGCAGGCTTCGCAGGTCGCGCCCATCGAACAGGATCCGTCCCGACGTAGGATCGTGCAGGCGGACCAACAAGTTTAGCAGCGTGGACTTGCCGGCGCCGGAGGGCCCCACAATGCCGATGGTTTCACCGGCTCGGACGGTCAGCGAAATATTGCGCAAGATTTGGGTGTCCCCCACGGCAAAGCCCACGTTTTCGCAGGTGATCACCCGAGGTGCTTGTTCCAGTGGATGCGCAGCGCTTGAGTCCTGTACGTCGGGTTCGCTGGAAAGAAAATCGGCGATTCGCTGTACCGATGCGTGATAGGTATGAACTTGCAAATACTGTTTGTGAATTAAATGCAGCGGGGTGTGCATGACGCGGACGGCCATCACAAACGCCAGCAGCGAGGGCCAGGACAAACTGCCGTCAATGACCTGGAAACCGCCCATCAGAACCACCAGCACGATGCTCAATCCCGCCAGTGACTCCATGCCGACGCGTCCCATCGCCTGCAGGCGGACAACGTGGATCAGCTCGTCGAAATAGGCGCTCCCCTTCTCCACGCTCATCCGCGTTTGAATCTCCTCGCCGCGAAACGTCTTAATCACACGCATGCCCTTGAGGATCTCCAGGATCATGTCAAACAGCACGTAATCCGTACGTCGGACCTGATAAGATCGTTTCCGCAAGCCTTGCGCGACGAAGTAGACCGGCAGCGAAACCACAGGGAGCACGACCAGCACCCACAAAGATAAAGACGGGCTGATGCAAGTGGCGGCTGCCAGCAGCCCCAACACGACGGCGGCTTCCAGAAAGATATCTGCCACGGCTTGTATGACCATCCGCAATTGCGTGATGTCGGTGCGTACCGTTTGAATGATCTCGCCGTGGCTCTGGCGATCAGCAAATGGTACCGACAGCGCAAATAGGTGTCGAATCACGCGCTCCATCACCCCTAACTCGATGACCTTGATGATGCGTTGCACCACGATTTGATTCTCGTAATACAGCAAAGCGCCGCAGACATACGTGATCAGCAGCATGCCGGCTGACAGCCACAACACGGCCGGTCGTCCCAGCGTGCCGGCGACGGCGTTCACGAAGCCGGTCTTTTCGTCCACCGCGCCGGCCAGGAACTCGCGAATGAAGTAAATGACCGCCACCGAAGTCAACGCGCGACCGAAGGAGGTAAAGACAAACCGCAGTAGCAATCCCTTACGACGTCGAAATAACGGAAGTATCGTCTGAGCAACCGGTGTTTTCATGCACCCACGTCCCGATTCGTTCGGCCAGAATTCTGCTACCTGTTAGCGATCGATGCCCGAGGAGATCGCGACAACAGGTAGCTCATGACTTGGGGTACCCGGTCCCGCGTTCTTTCGCATGCCCGCATACGAAACAAGAACCGCTGCCACACATTACGAGAGGAATCCCCCAAGGCCGACTGACCCAGCCACCTGTTAATCTGGTGCGTCATGCTGCGGACCCCAGCATCGTGCTCCAGCCGCTGCCGGAGTTGCGCCGGGAGGCTTGCGGATAGCAGCTCCCCGGCCAGCCACAGTCCCAGGTCGACCGACCTGCGGCAGTTAGCCAGGGTGGCTGCACGGTCTAAATAGCGCCAGTCGGTGATCGCCTGGCTGTTGACCAGTTCCGCAATGTCACAGATCCACCGCAGTCGTTCCCACCAGTGCTTGGTGCCATGAATGCTGAGCACCACCATCGAATCTTCCGGCCGCAGTTTTCTCGCATAGTGGCCGCCCTCCTCCATGGGTACCCCTTCTTCCCACAAGCGGTCAAAGTCGATGCGATAATTCAACCAGCCGGGCACCAAATCCCAGTGCACGTCCAGGGAAACACCATCCCTTTGAAACTCACAGGCGAAGACCTGTTGAGTCTTGCGCGTCGCCTCCCCTTCAAAATCCGCTTCCAGAAGGGTGAAACCGTGTGCAGACAGCACCTGGATGATTTCGAATAGATCCTCCTGATGGACCAGCAGGTCCAGATCTCCACACTCACGCAGGCCTAGATCCCCGTAGGTGTCCAGGGCCAGGATGGGTCCCTTAAAGGCCAGCATCCGCAGCCCCCGCTGTTCGAACAACCCGGCCACTTCACACAGGCTAGCGTATAGACGCTGGTTGCGCGCGACGAGTTCTTCACGGTACGCGGCCAATTGATCCCAAATTTCTGCGGGCACCACCTCGGCCGTCGCGGGATAGCTTGCCAGGTGGGCACAGGTCAGCGGTCGAATCCGATGCCACCAGCAGCGGCACATTAGAGCTGACCAGTCGAGTGGCTCGCTAAGTAACTGCTCAAATCTCGCTTTGGTCGCCTCATTCTGGGTCACGCGGGCACAGCAGCGCAGCAGTTCGTCTTCTCTTTCCGTGGTCGTGCGGTGGCTTGGGCGCTTCAACATGTTATCCAGGGCAATTTCGCGGCGTACGGTCAATGCCATCTACTTTGTAGAACAATTGTCCTCAATTGTTCCTGGTGTTGTCCTCATTACGTCGGGAGTACGTGGAAAAACAGTTGGGACAACTGTTCTACGCAGGCTCAAAGTAGATGGCATTGGGCGTACGGTTCCCAGCTATCGGGCAACGCGGTGTGCTCGTTCCTCATGGACAGTCAGTGGGCTGGCGATCGATCGCGTGACACGACACAAACAGCCGCAAGCGTTTGAGCATAAAGTGAGCCATCCAAGTTTTTCCCATGATTTGCGTCGCCACGGCGGTACGCGCCATGCGGGATCGACCAATCGTCTGCCTTTCGGTCCGTCGCAGGCGCCGGCCGTCGATCAATAAACCTCGCAGAATGCTGAAATTCAGTATAAGCTGGGTATGGTGCCCGTGCAAACTGGTGAATTGGCGTGTCGCCGCCAGGGAGTCCGGACAGTGCCCGCACGGCCGAATACCGTGCATCGCGCCGATCACCCATGAACTGGCCTGTCGGATTGTCTGGCCCGCCCGCTCCGTCGGCTGATCCGGTTTTGCCGGACGCTGCTCTCGATATAAAATCCCAGCGCACCCTTCCGTGTGGCGGGATGTTATTCTCATAATGAAATAGGAAAACGACTTTGATTGGGCATGATGGTTTGCACGTCGCAGAAGGCCGAGTGAAGAGAATTCCATGAAGGCGATCGACCTGTGCCTGTTCCTGACCAGCTACACATTCGTGGTTGCGTTTGCCGCCCTGATCCAGTTCCTGCGCCGGCAGCGGTGGCCCGAATTCATCATGGTGATGGCTGCCCTGACGGGCGTCTCTGCCGTCACCGTCGTGGGCTTCTATCTGGAACCCGACAAGACCTACTTGGACGTGCTGCGGTACCTCATCGGCGAGCGTGATTTCAGCACCGTCGTTGCACTGGTGATGGGAGTGGCTGCCGCCGCGGCCTGGTTGAGACGGGGGGCGGAGTGGGACGAAGAAGGCACCCACACGTGGAAGCGATTCGAGCCGCTGCTATTGGCGTTGTCCATCCTGTTGGTGGTCGCCTGCGGCCATGCGTTTATCTGGAAAGAGGTGCTGGGGATCACTCGCCATGCCGTGGAGGTTTACGCTCCCGAGTTTGTGATCGACAAGGTGGCAACACTCGACGAGCAGCCGATTCGCATCACGGCCAGTCAGGATGGCAGTATCTATATCTGTTTTGATTACTTTAAGAAGCATGGCGCCATCGGAGGCGCAGTGCTCCATCTGTGGGAGGATTCCGCCACCAGCCATCGGGCGTTTCAGCAGCGGATTGTGGTTGAATCCCCCTTCCTCGTGCGCGTTTATGGGCTCGCTGTGCATGAAGGGGACCTGTTCGTTTCGCGATCGGGGTTTTTTCCTAAGACACATCAGGGAGTCGTCTCGTACGAGGCCACCGGGGCCATCACTCGATTAGAGGACGTGGACGGTGATGGATACTTCGAGTACGCGGATGACGTCGTGACGGGCCTGCCGGGCGTGCGCGGTCCGGATACCATGCAACAGAATAATGCCATTGTGTTCGATGTCGACGGCAGCTTGCTGGTGACCAATGCCAGCGCGGCTGATCGTACGCTGGATGAGCATCCTTGGGCTGGTACGATTCTGCGCGTCAGCCCCGACTTCCAGCAGATCGAAGTCGTGGCGCGAGGACTACGTAATCCTTGGTCGATTGCCTTGGGACCTGACCAAGAAGTGTTCTTGACCGATAGTGACGTGGACAAGAATCCCGGGGACGAGATTAACCATCTGGTTCCGGGTTCGCATTTTGGGCATCCTTTCATCATTCCGGGGGAAGTGGGGGTCGAACCGGAAGGATTTCGTGAACCGATCCTGGTTGGGGAGCGTGAAACGGTCTTCTGTGGCATCGCGTACTCCAATGCCACGAAGTTGCCCGAGACATACCGCAACTGTTTGTACGTGACGGACTTCCGTCAGGACAAGGTACTACGTTTGGAACTGGAACGAACGGGGGACACGTACCGTGTCACGAGCGTTCACCCGTTTGCGTCCATTCCATCTCCGGTGGATATTACGGTCACGCCCGACGGCGAGTTCTTCGTGATTTCGCGACGCGCGCAAAAAGTTTTTCGCATCCGGCCGAAGTAGCTAAAGGCGAATGATATGAGTAGTGATACGAAACCCGCTGCGACCCCGGGTCCGGCTTGGCTTGCTACCGTCGCGGTTGGTTTGCCGCTGCTCGTGTGGCTGGCGACGGTGGTCGTCATGTCCTGGCATCCCGCTGAAGGGGACATCAGCATCGCCGCCGGCGGGGCAAAGTTTCGGGATTACTGCGGTGCTTGCCACATCGTGGAAAAGGGCATTACCACACACCACGGTCCCAACCTGTACGAGATCGGCAAGGTGGCGGCGTCGCGGAAGCCCGGCATGTCCGCGGCCGCCTACATCTTGGAATCCATTCTGGATCCCGCCGCCTTTGTGGCTCCGATGAATCGTACGGGGATGCCCCAAAACATCGCGCGCGATTTGTCCCCGGAAGAGATCCGGAATCTCGTCGCCTTTCTGGCGAGTCGTCAGGCGACTCCGCAGTACGACGACATACTGGCACTGAACATTCCGGACCTCCGCCAGCCGCGGGCGGCCCCGACGCTCGTGCGTCGTGAGCAGATGGAGTTGGCGGAACAAGTGCTGCGCGATAAGGGAGGCTGCTTGCAGTGCCATGCTTTGTTTCGAAATGCCGAGCACTTGATTTTCGCCCCCGCCTTGTTCGCGGTGGGGCTTAAGGACCGCCAGCTTGTGCGGGAGTCCATCGTCGACCCCAGTAAGGTTGTCTCGCCCGCGTACTGCACCGTCAACGTGGCGCTGCAAAGTGGCAAGATCGTCTCGGGAAGGCTGCTGACACGGAACGATCAGGGACTACTGCTGGCCGTACGCGATGAAGAGGGGCACCTGGTGCAGCAGACCGTGCCCATGGCCGAAGTGGAAGTTGAGGACGGCCAGCCGTTGATCGTGCAGTCCAGCGTGTCGCTGATGCCATCCGGCTTTCAGGAATTGCTGACCAACGAGGAACTGGATGCGCTCGTCAATATGATTGACCAGCTTAACTAACAGGATACAAGCACGACGCGCAAGTTTTGAAGTTGCGCTCAAGGCGAAAACAACGTGAAAATACAAGCTCGACGCGCCAGCGAGTGGGTCTGCCAGCGGGCTGAATCACGGGTTTCGGCCAAGTGCCACCGAAAGTGTGCAACTTCAAAACGTGCCAAGCGAGTGAGCCCGCCAACCGGCCCAATCACGGGTTTCGGCGAAATGCTGCCAACCATGCGAATCTTCAAAACGAGCAAACGAGTGAGGCTGGAGATAAATCACGCACCCGCTTGTGCGGCGTACTTGTTTTCGGTCGCCGCAGGCCGCTGGCTGGCCAGGCTCCCAGCACGGGCGAAATGGGCTTTCATGTCCTGCAGGCCCTTACACCAACGGATCCGACTGCTGTATCTCGCGGTGTGCGTTAACGCCATGGGTTCGTGGGGGACCGACTCGTCCGCTGATGACTGGCCGTTCTTTCGCGGTCCGCGGGCCAACGGTGTCTCGGCGGAAACCGGCTGGACAGCGACCTGGCCGTCCGCCGGTCCCAAAGTTGCCTGGCGTAAGAACGTCGGCGTGGGCGCGTCGAGTTTCGCGGCCGTCGGTGATCGCGTGTTGACCATGGGCAACGACGATGATCAAGATCTGGTGTGGTGTCTGGACGCGGGTACGGGCCGCGTAGTCTGGAAGTACGCCTACGCCTGCAAATTCAAGGACCACAACTTCGAAGGCGGTACTTCTTCCACACCGACGATTGACGACGGACTCGTCTACACGCTCGCCTACGATGGACAAATCCACTGCCTCAAGCTGGCAGATGGCAGCGTGGTGTGGCGAAAACACCTGGTCGAAGATTTTGCAGGACGCTTATCCAGTTGGGACTATGCAGGGTCTCCGCTCGTTACGGATCAGTTCGTCATTTTCGATACCGGCGCGGAAGGTGATTCCACGGTAGCCCTCGACAAGACGACGGGGCGTAAGGTCTGGGGACGAGGGGATGATCTGGCCGGCTACTCGACGCCCATTCCCTTTGAGCAGGCGGGTCGGAAAGCGATCTTAGTATTTAAGGCTCGCGCGATGGTGGCCCACGACCTGCACGATGGTCAGGAGTTGTGGCGCATCGGCTGGAAAACCAACTACGACGCCAACGCCTCCAGTCCCAGCGTGATGGGGGACCGGGTGTTCATTTCGTCGGGCTACTCGGGCAAGCGTGGCCGGGGAGCGCTGTTCCAACTGACGGCGACCGAACCGAGCGAATTGTGGATCAATGACGACATCGAAACCCGAATGAACAGCGCCGTGGTATACGCAGGCTATCTGTACTGCATCAGCGAGCGTGCCAGCGGTCAGCTGATGTGTGTCGATCTGCGGGACGGAAAAACCGTGTGGGCTGAGCCCAGTTTCGCCGAATTTGGCACGCTGATGATCGCTGACGGAAAGCTGGTGGTGCTGGACGAGTTCGGAGAGTTGGTGATCGCGGACGCCACGCCTGACGACTATCGCGAGCGTGCGCGTGCCAGCATTCTGGACGGACGCTGTTGGGCCATGCCCGTGCTGGCCAACGGCCGCCTCTATGCCCGCACTAACAAGGGAGAGATGGTGTGCTTGGATCTGCGACCGTGAGACTCGTATCCCCGAATCCCCAGGTTCGAATCCTATCCTCGCCTCGGGTCGGGGTGTGCGGCGAAGTCTGCGTCAAGCCGGCATCGACCGGCCTCCGCCTGCAGAACCGTGCTTTTTGCCCGAGGACAGCAGACACTTCGTCCAAGTGTCGCGAGATGTTTTTCGCGAACCGCATGACCAGTACTCCTGTTTCCCGGTGAGAAGTGGTTGGCGCTACCGGCTCAATCGGAGCACCCTCTTCGTTTCGCCTTCTACGGATCACTGCGACAAATCGGCTTGGAGAGGCCCATGCCTTGCCCGGCCAGACAGTCGTGTTACTCATACTTGCGACAATGTCCTCCACCTGAGTAGTCCCACGACAGCCAAAACTCCTAGCACCTGAAAACTCGGTTCGGGGACATTGGCGGACGCCGGCAGGTCGCGCCAGCCGAGGGGCTTTAGCTGAGAGGCCAGGAATCCCCATCCCAGGCTGGCGTCAGTCAGGCGGCGATTCCCGGTCCCGTTGGACGTAACGCGCTCAAGGTAGGAATCTTCCCAGAAGTGGTCGGCATGCAGATAAACCAGATGGCTGCCGGTCGGCGACCAGACCCCAACGACCGGAGACCACACAGGCTTATTCGCCGCCACCAACTTCATGCCGGAACCGTCTGTGTTCATGACCCCCACCGCACTTCGGCAGCAGCGAGTTTGATAGCCGACCATCAGTTTGTCGCCCGCGGGCGACCACTTCGGAGAATGCATCGGCCCTGCGCTAACGATCTCGTTGAATGTCCCGGTCAACAGATCGGCAATCACAATTTGCCCTCCCGAGGTGTCATACACCAACTGCGTTCCGTCTGGCGACCAGTCGTGGCTGTTGATATCCGGGTACATCGATCCGTCGCCCCAGTCGACCAGCGGTAAGGAAACCAGTAACTCGGTGGACCCCGCGCCGCTCACGTTGCCCTGCGTGTCAAAGTTTAGTGCGGTCGTGTAGATCCCTCCTTCCACGACCGTACCGCTGCCATCCAACCGTCGGCCGATCCAGGAGAGGGAGCCATCGCCGACGCTCCAACTCGGTTGGGAGAAACCATCAAGCTGTGGGTCGATCTGCAGGGGTACGACGTCGCCCGCATCACTCAACAACACTTGCCATCCGGGAAACCAGCGCTTGCCGGCGTGCAATTGGCGACTGGGTTCGCCAGAAGGGTAGAATTCTTCGGGGAATCCGGCCACCACCGCCAACCCGCTGCCGTCGTCGTTCATCGTGTAGAGTTCGTAGTCGTAGCGGTCCGTCGTGGTGGGACCGCGGAAATAGATCACACCGCCGCCGTTCTGCCCGGCGCCGCCACCACCTCCACCACCTCCACCACCTCCGCCGCCACCGGGCGGCTTGGCCAGGGACTCGGGCACACACAAGAGGACGACGGCCGCAGCCAACGCCATCAGCGATACGCTTTGTTTGCAGGATCTGGACATGGCAGTTCTCCTCGTTCTGGGTCGCGGTCCGCGCGATACCATCCACATTCCGTCGGGACCGGGCGCGCGGACCAATGGCCCGGTCCCGTCAGACAGATCATAGGAGCAGTTGGGACAACTGTTCTGCTCGGAGCACGCTTCGTTTCGCCGTCCACAGTTCAATGCGACGAAATTGGTCGGGGAGGCCCAGGCGTTTCATGAAAAATTCCTGGCAGCAACTTTCGCCCGTGATGGCTCAGTCCCCTCAAACCAGGATGCGAAGCCGGGCGCGATGCGGACGCAAAAAATGGTCACACGACAAAGTAGTTGCGAGAAGTTGCGATTTCGCCAACTGCAACGTCGCGACTGTGCGTGCAGGTATGGGTGTCGAAGGCCGGTATTCACGGCATTTGGCGAGCGGAAGCCCCCGGCTTTACGCCGGGGGTCGTGAGGCGTAAGCCCATGTCCAGTGACGTTGCTGACAACATACGCCATTGATATCGTAGGCCGTCATCTTTCTGTCAAATTCTTCGCTTCCGCAGCAATTAAGCGAATCTGTTGAAAGCTGAAGAAAACGGGGTTCGTTTTTTCCGACGCAGCTCGTTCGTACCACTTACCTGACTCATTCATGTTTCCCGCCTGAAAGTGGGCCATCGCCAGCAAGAACCAGTTGAATTTATTGCCACCGTTGAGCAATGTGTTAGACGTTTCAACTGCTTCGATCGCTTCAGGCCAATTGCCCGCGCGATATTGTGCTACGCCGAGGGCACACCAGTTTATTCCGTCGCCGCTCCATCCGGGACCGTCACCCGCGCGGCGCCGCAAAACCAGCTTGATTAGACGGATGGCACGATCCGAGTCCTGGAACTGAGGATCCGGACAGGTTGCCAAAAACCACGCCAGGCATGCCGATGTATTCGGTTCGTTGCCAATCGAATCAGGGTGTTGCTCGTATTTTGTCAAACAATCCTGGTAAATCTTTCGCGACCTGCGAAACATCTCTGCGGCCGCAGGCTTTTTATTTTCAAAGAGCAACAGGCCCAATCGATAGTAACTGGTACCCAATTCCGTCTCCCGCCTGTTGCTCGATGGCGACGTGTTCACCGATAGTTGTCGATACCTGATGGCGTCGCGATTGGCCTGCTCGGCCGCCTGCCCGCGACCACTGGCCAGCAGTGCGTCACTCAGATTCTCATGCAGCCAACTCATGTAATTTAGATAAACTGGGTTCGGGAGATTGTCCAAAAGCTCATGCTGTAAGTCGATCGCCCGGATCAAGTGCTCTTCTGCCTGTTCGGGTTTTGCCTGAGCCATTCGTAACAATGCCATCCAGTTCTGATTGCGAACGGCCTTCCACAGCTGGAATCTAGAACTCGGACTTTCGACCAACACTTGCTCTCGAAGCTCAAGCGATTTGCAAAGTTCGGACTCTGCCTCAAGTAACCGGTTCTTGCATAGTAATTCAAGGCCCAGTTTTGCGTGGTAATCGGCGTTTAATGATGGACTCAAATCCATCAAGCGGGTGTCGACACCCAACACCTGCGAAGTTTCGGCGATTAAACCATCAAGTTCTTCGCTGAACTCGGCATCGTCCCGAATCGATTCCAGGACCTGGTCGAAGTAACGCCGGGCCCGATCCTGGTTGCCGAGTTGCCCGTGGGCCATGGCGAGGAAACACCAATTGCTGATTTTGTTTCCTTCCGCCCTGATTGCTTTTTCCAGCGTCTCAATCGCCGCCAACCAGTTACCCGCACGGTATTGAGCCACACCCAGGGTGTCCAGATAAGCCCAACTTGGACTGACGCTTACGGCCCTGCTGGCCAGCGCCACCGCGCGCGGTGCGTCCCGGAAGCTTTTATTCGGTTCGGTCGCAAGCAGCCATGCCAGGCTATTCATCGTCTTGAGCGTATCGGAATGCTCGGCACCTAGAACGCGAATTTGATTTTCGAGCATCACGTCCAGAAGAACATCTTTTCCGACCGGTCCTGGCATGCTCAGGACGTCTGAAACGAAGGAGTCCAGTACGGCTTTGGTGGCCGCCTGCGCTTGCTTGGCTTGCTGCGCGTTCTCCTGAGACAAAAGGCGCTGCTGCTCTGCGCGGTCACGCTCCTGCTCGACCTCACTGCGGGCCTCGTTTGCCTCGGCGAGTCGCTGGGCGGCCAGCCGTTCCGCCCGCGTCGCCCGGACGGACTGCCAGGTGCTCACGACGACTCCCGATAACAACACCAGGAAAATCACGACCGATGTAGTTAACACGATCTTGTTTCGCCGCGCAAACTTCTTGAACCGGTAACCAGGCGAAGGCGGGCAGGCTTCGACCGCTTCGTCGTTCAGATAATGCTGCACGTCGTCGGCGATTTTGCTCAGCCGTCTCATACCGCCGGTTGCGATCCTTATCCAGCGCCTTCATCACGATCCAGTCGAGTTCGCCGCGGACCAGGGCACTCAATTTCGCTGGCTCGATGTGCCGATTGGCGGCCACCGACGCCAGCGTCTCGCTGCTGCTGAGCCTGGTACTCGGCTTGGGGGGCTCCTCTTCGCGAATGATCCGCAGCATCTCGTCCCAAGCTGCGGAGCGCAACCGCTGCTTGTCGAAGGGGGGCGTTCCCGTAAGCAGTTCGTACAGCAGCACGCCCAGCGCATAGACGTCCGTTCGCGTGTCGATGTCGAGCTGGTTGACCTGGGCCTGTTCGGGGCTCATGTATTCGAGCGTCCCCACGACCTGGCCAATGCCGGTGAACATCGTCTTTTCGGTCAGCGGCTGGCTGATGGCCTTGGCCACGCCAAAGTCGATCACCTTGGGGACCGGCTGTTGGTCGTACTGGGCAACCAGAATATTTGAGGGCTTGATGTCCCGATGGACGATCCCCTTCTGGTGCGCGTGCTGGATGGCATGGCAAACCGGCAGGAACAGTTCCAGCCGCTCGCGGGGTGTGAGCTGGTGCTGGTCGCAATACTGCGTGATCGGCTGGCCCTTGACCAACTCCATTACGAAAAACGGCCGGCCGCCTTCGGTCGTGCCAGCATCGATCACTCGGGCGATATTCGGATGATCCATCAGCGACAGGGCCTGCTCTTCCGCCTCGAAGCGGGCGATCACTTGGCGGGTGTCCATGCCCGGCTTGATGATCTTGAGCGCGACTTTGCGGCGGATCGGCTGGCGCTGCTCGGCCATATAGACCACCCCCATGCCCCCTTCGCCGATTTCCTGCAGCAGTTTGTAAGGGCCGATCTGCGTGCCGGGCTGTTCCAGGGGGGCTGATCCCGAGTGGGACAGAGGGCGTGGGCGGGCGCGTCCATGATGCTGCCCCCGCGGTAGTGGGCTTGCAGCAGGCGGTCCACTTGCTGCAGCAGCTCCGCATCTTCGCTGCAAACGCGGTTCAAGTAAGATTGCCGTTGGTCCGCCGACTCGATCTCAATCGCGGCACAGAAGATCGCGTCCACAGCTGGTTTTTCGCTCATCGGAGCACCCCTGATCTCACCTTTCAATTACCCATGCGACGAAACGACTCCGGGAGGCCCAGGCGATTTCAGGAATTTATTGGCGGGGCGGTATCTGTATCGTAGAGTAAGTGAGAAGTGAGATGGCCTGCGGCACATTTCAGGCCAATGTCATCAAGTCCGCAAATCGCGGCCGAATTCACCAAACGCCACACGAAAAATTCGCTCAAACGAACCGAACATGTGCGGAATCGCGCACAAGGTGTGGGGGTCGATGGTAAGTGTTCACGGCATTTGGCGAGCGGAAGCCCCCGGCTTTACGCCGGGGGTCATCACATGCAACCTGATTGCGCTTATCGCCACGACTCTTCGGCCGAGCGGCAGAGCGTCCTTCTGAGCACAGGTTGCCGAGGCCGAGACAGGGCGGCGCCAGCTGGCGAGCGGGGCTTTTTTTTGGGCGCTTGGACGCACCCGGCTGCCGTGAACTCAGCCAGACGCATCGGTCCGCCTTGACTCACCGGGGCTTTCCCTTCGTCATTCATCTTCTCGGAGGAACCCCACCTCCGTCCTCGGGGAAGAAAGGTGAGGTACCGCCGAAGCAAGTTCGGCGGCATCCTCAGACTTGTAGCACGCGATCTCAGGCTGAAAATCAACTACCACCGGTTGAAAACCGGTGGCTTGTAGTGCCGATGCAAAATCCGCGACGGCGTTGCTCACGAGACTCACTCGCTTGCGCGTTTAGAAGTTACGCGCTTTTGGCAGCATTCGCCCGAAACCCGTGATTTATCCGTCCACAAGACCCACTTGCTGGCGCTGCGAGCTTGCTCACTTTTCGCCGAGTTTTTCGGCCAGCGCAACAGCAAAACTTGCGCCTCGTACTGGTGCGTGGTCGCAGCGTGATGCTGTCCAGCTTGGTTAGGGAATCAAATTTTCCGCTTCTTCCTGCAACCGTCGATAGATGATGCGACGACACCAGGTCAGCTCCGGACCAATGTGGTCGCGTTCCTCGCGAGTCTCTGTTGCCACTTGCTCCACCGCCTGTTGCAGCCATTGTTGGGCCGCCTTATCGTGTCCCAGTTGGTGATGGGCCATCGCCAGGAAGAACCACCGAAACGCCGGGACAAACATTGCCTCCGCATTCTGGGTATTATCCTCCCGCAGGTCCGGTGGCCCGCGCTCGGCCTGCTGGAGCACTCGCGCCGCCTCCTCGAAACGACCGGCGCGGTACAGAATGGCTCCCCAGCAGAACAAATAGCTCTGTGTGGGCTTGATCCCCGCGGCTTCCTCCGCCGCCTCGATCAACCCAGCCATGTCCCGTACCGCGTGGGGCGCCAGCGCGCAGGTCCAGGTCGCTCGTGCGATGGTGGCACAGTGGCTGGTCGGGTAGATTTCCGCGACCATCTGTTCACAAGTTCGCCGGTAGGCCCCCCCATCGTCGCGGGCCAGTTGGGCGATCGCCAGCTCATGCCAGTGCAATGCCGCATGGTTTCCCAGGTCAATCGCCTTCGAGAAGTCGGCCGCCGCTAAATCCCAGTTTTCAGACATCGCGTGAACCTGACCACGTACGTACCAGGGACGGGGAGACGTTGGATTCCGATCTATGGCGGTTGTCAGCGCGAGCTTAGCGCCTTCCGAGTCACCAGCGTCCGCGAGATTCTGCCCACGCAGGAACCACCCCTTCCACTCGTTTTGAGCGACTTCCTCCGGCGACGCTGCCGTGAGAACTTCCACGTCCCCTGTCAAGCTGCTCGCGAGAAACGAATTGATGGCGGGCAAAAAGAGCAAGTTATTTGGCAATTTCAAAGTGGTGCTTTCGGCCACCAGAGGCTCGGAAGGCCCATGCTTGAATTCAAATTCAAATCGTTGCTGCCAAGACTCCGTGTCCCAGATTCTCATCAGGTTGTCGAAACCACAGGACGCCAGGGTGTTTTCCAGCGGATGATAGGCTACGCCCGTCACTGCCCGGTCACCGTGGGCAGAGAAGGACGCCACCCGCTTGCCGATCTGCCAATCCCACACGACGAGTATGCCGCAGGATCCGTACGCTCTCAAGTCCGCCAAGCCGACCGTAACGAGTTGTCGACCGTCGGGAGAAAATGCCATGTCATTCACCTGATCCGGCCCGACAGCGGCGAACCGGAGCTCGCCGGAATCTAAGTCCCAGACGCGGACGACGGCTCGCTGTCGTGGCCGAGACTGGCTCTAAGGCCTCGCTTGCAGTTGCCAATTGGCGACCGTCGGGCGAAAATGCGAGGCAACGAATGTTGGCAGCCTCGTATGCCGTCACGGTTGTTTCGCGATCGGCCTCGGTCCCATAATCCCACAGGACCACACGATTCGCGTCCGCTGCGGCGATCCGTGCTCCGTCCGGCGAAAAAACGATGTCGGCGAATTGGCCTTGCTTTGCCAAGACTTTGATTTCCTTACCACTGCTGGCGCTGAACAGTCGAACGTCACGATCGGCCTCTGAATTAGCAAGCACAACGGCGAGCGCCATTCCGTCTGGCGATAATGTGATGGCCTGGATCGATTCGGCTTGCTCGGCGATTCGCGCCGTCTCGCATCTGCGTTTGGCATCGACGACCGCAATCGATTGATCTGTTGTCACCATTGCCAGAGTATCGCCAGCCGCGTCGATTGCCATCAGCCTGCGATGCAACCCATCCCACGACTTGCGGGACGACGTGGGCAGCCGAGGTAGGTCGGCGGGCGCGTCGAGACGCCAGAATTTCAAACCATCTTTCCATCCCGTCGATGCGATCGTTCCATCCAGGGGCGAGATGGCCAACGCGAATACCCAGTGTTGGTGGGCGATTAATTCGCCAATCAGTTTGCCCGTCTCCATGTCCCAGCAGTAAACAGCCCCGCCGCCACCCGTGGCGGCAATCCGTTTGCCGTCGGCCGCGAACGCCACGTCAAAGAGTTGCGACCTGTCTTTTGAATCGAGTGTCCTGGTCAGTCTTCCCACGCGCCAGTCCCAAAGTCCGATGGAGTAGGTCGGGCCAGTCGTCGTAGCAAGCAGCTGTCCATCGGGTGAAAAGGCGATGTCATGAAAGATCGCACCGTCGTCTGCCAGCGGCAAATTCAGTGTCATCAGTTCACTGGCATCTGCAGTATTCCAGAGTGTCACGCCGCCATCAACACTGCTTGAGGCCAGTGCCTCCCCATCGGGGCTGAATGCCAAAGCCAAAACGCCCCAACGGTGCTTCTTGAACCGTGTATTGACTTGTCGAGCGGCAACATCCCAGAGAATGATCTCGCCACCCTTCTTTCCAGCAGCAAGACCACCCGATGTTCCGATCGCGAGTGCCTTTCCGTCGGGCGAGAACGCCACCGCACCGATGCCCACGGGACCGGCAT
Organism: uncultured Planctomycetales bacterium; assembly: GCA_963695565.1. Classification (GTDB taxonomy): domain Bacteria; phylum Planctomycetota; class Planctomycetia; order Pirellulales; family Pirellulaceae; genus CAVOGW01. The sequence continues at coordinate 285,494 of CAVOGW010000010.1, read as the reverse complement.
CGAAGCTCGCTACCTCTCGACCATTGGCAACCTCCCACAACTTTACTTCGCCCGGCTCATCGTCGAATCCTCCGCCGGACGCCAGTACCTTTCCGTCCGGTGAGAAGTCGACGCAGGTGGGACGAAACCGATGCCCCCGAAGGGATCTGCTCACCTTGCCTGTCGTCGCGTCCCAAAGTTCTATTTCCCCGGACCGGGACGAGGGAGAGGCCAGCCAGCGGCCATCGGGCGAGAACGCGATGCAAAGCGCCCTACTGGAACCGTACATCTCTTGATCGACGCTACGACTGCGACGCCACAGATAATACCACTCGAATCGACGAAAGTCCGGTTCGCCAGCCGTCGGGAGGTAGCGGTCGACCAGGTCCATTCCTTGGCGGAAACGTTTCGCATCGACCGCTTCCCCCGCAAATTTCATGTCAGCCACGTAGAGCAATTGGCGGACCGAGTGCTCCCTTTTCTGCGCCGCGATTCGCAGACGCTGCGCCTCGTCAAGATGCTGATGCGATTCGACCAGCGCTTCTTCGGTGCGCTCATTCGCGCGGTAGATCATGGCGGCAGTGATGGCTGCAGCGAAGGCTGACAGCAGAAATAGAGCTGCCGTCGCCCAAACGGCGGCCACATGCCGCCGCGACCACTTGGCGGCCCGGTCCATCAGGGTCGGTGGCCGGGCCTGGATCGGGCGGCTTTCCAGAAAGGCCCGCAGGTCGTCGGCCAGCTGCTGGGCCGTCTGGTAGCGTTCGTCGGGGTTCTTGGCCATCGCGTTCAGCACGATCGTCTCCAGGTCGACCGGGATGCGGCGGTCGAGCTTGCGCAGCGGAGTCGGCTCCTCAAACGCGATCTGCTTCAAGAGCTGCGAGCGGTCGGTCTCGCCGAAGGCTGGCTGCAACGTGAGCAGCTCGTACAGCGTCGCGCCCAGGGAATAGACGTCGGCGCGGTGGTCGATCACCACGCGCTTGGCCAGCGCCTGCTCGGGCGCCATGTAGCGCAGCGTGCCCACGATGTTGCCGGTCACCGTGATGCCGACGTCCGCCTCGATGCGGGCCAGGCCGAAGTCGGTGATGTGCAGCTGGGCCTCGGCGTCCAGCATCAGATTGCTGGGCTTGATGTCACGGTGCAGCACCCCGTGATCGTGGGCGTACTGCAAGGCCTCCGCCGCCTGGATCCCCAGCCCGGCGGCCGAGCGGTAGAACTGCGTCGCGTGATGCGAGTCGAGCGCCGTGCTGATGCGGGCCTGCTCGTCCCGCGGCGTCGAGGGGGGCGAGGTGGCCGCCCAGTCCATGGTCGCGGCGTGGTCGTCGCCGGTTTCCTCCCCCGCCGACTGAGCGGGAGTTGCACTTCGTCGACTTTTTGCGCTGCGCAGATCCTCGATCAGGTCGGCTCAGCGATTGACCTCGGATCAGCTGCATCGCGTAATGATGCACGCCCCGCTCTTCGCCAATCGTGTAGATCGAAACGATGTGCGGATGGTCCAAGGCGGCCGCAGCACGGGCCTCGTTGCGGAACCGCTGCAGCGATGTTGCCTGCACCAGCGCGGCAAAGGGCAGCACCTTCAGCGCGACCCGCCGGCCGATCGACAGCTGCTCCGCTTCGTAGACGGTCCCCATGCCGCCGCGACCCAGCTCGCGGATCAGGCGAAAGTCGCCAAGCTGGTGCTGGGGGAGCACACCCACCTGACCGCTAGTGGCGATAGCCACGGGCGCGTCGACGATGCTGCCTCCGCGGTAGTGAGCTTGCAGCAGGCGTTCCGCCTGCCACAGCAGTTCCACATCGTCGCCGCACGTCCGACGCAAGTAAGATTGGCGTTGGTCCGCCGAGTCGATCTCAATCGCGGCGCAGAAAATCGCGTCCACAGCTGGTTTTTCGCTCATCGCAGCACTCCGGATGACAGCTTCCAATGATCAATGCGACGAAACGGCTCCGGGGGGCCCACACAAAATCTCAAGAATTTTCCGCGTCGTTGAGTTCGGCCAGCAGCCACGCCCTGCAAACCTGGTCAACGCCTCAAAGTAGAACAGTTGTCCCAACTGTTCCACGCCACGCGTTACCGTACACAGGAACAGTTGAGACAACCAACCCTGTAAAGCTGTCACTGAAAGCTACGTAATCACCGGGGAAAATGCGATTTTTCGAGACGTCGCTGAACCGAACAGGCACGCACGGCTCGGCAAGGGTGGAGCGTCCAAAATCATGCGACTGCCGAAAGGTCTTGTTTTACCGAGCGAACGATAGCTCCTCTTCATCGAGTGTGAGATTTGCCGTCAATGAAAGCTTTACAGGGGTGGTTGTCCCAACTGTTCCACGCCACGCGTTACCGTACACAGGAACAGTTGAGACAACTGTTCTACTGATCTACTGATCTACTGACGAAACGGCTCAGCGAGGCCCACTCCATGTCAACAATTTTGGGCGGCATCCGCGTCGTTGAGTTCGGCCAGCAGCCACGCCCGAGCGTAAGCCCAATATCGCTTGGCGGTGGTGCGCGAGATACCCAACAGATCGGCCGCCTCGTCGATGGAAAAGCCGCCGAAGTAACGGAGCTTTATCAATTCGGCTTTCGCGGGTTCCAGCGCCGCAAACCTGGTCAACGCCTCGTCCAGGGCAAGCAGCCCATCGCCCGGTTCCTTAACAAGCGAAATGGCCTGCTCCAGGTCGATGCGTTTGCGTCCACCTCCGTGGCGGACACGAGCCTTCTTGCGGGCATTTTCCACGAGGATTCGTCGAATGGCTTCCGCGGCAGCAGCAAAGAAGTGGCCTCGTGAGTCCCAGTGTTGGGCCTTCTCAACATCCACCAGCCGGACATAAGCCTCGTGCACCAGCGCGGTCGCCTGCAGAGTCTGGTCGGGCTTTTCGTGCGCTAGTCTGGCGGCCGCCAACTTCCGCAATTCGTCGTAGACCAGCGGCAACAGTTGCTCGGCTGCTGAGGGATCGCCCGACTGCATTCGTGACAGGATGCGGGTGACGTCGGACATGGGTTTGTCCCTCCACGAAATTCCAGCGCCCCGATGGACGCGAAGTTCCGTTGCTTGCGGCAGCCAGCTTTCGATTCTACACGCAAATCGGCGGCAACGCCGTGATGAGCCTGCACATTTCAGGCCAACATCATGAAGTTTGCGCATCGCGGCCAAATCCGCCAACGCCACGCGTAAGGTCCGCTCAAAACAAACAGGAGCATGTGCGGAATCGCTCACCACGTGTCGTCGTCAGATAGTTGGTGCCGTGTTTTGCAGGACGAGCCGGCCACAAACCCAGGGCGGCCTGAAGCACCTCATTCCACGCGTCCCCACGGCAAATCCCGGAGAGCATGGTTGCGAGACGATAATCCGAGTCCGCGTCGAACCCCGCTTCGCATCCTTGTTTGAGGATGGCTCGCAAGACCCACATGCTGCGTGTTTTGAAGTTGCGCATTTTTGGTGGCAATTCGCCGAAACGCGTGATTTAGCCCGCTGGCAGACCCACTCGCTGGCGCGTCGAGCTTGTATCTTCCGGCCGACGCGCCGTGTTTCGGCCCGGAGCATGCTGCCAGGAAGTTTTTCAAATCGCGTGGGCCCTCTCCAACCATTTCGTCGCATTGGTTTGTGGAACACGAATTCAGGAGTGCTCAGATGACAAAAACACGGAGCGTAAACGCGATCGCTGTTAGGCCTGCCGCGTCGGCATCGCGAAGCCAACTCGCTCTTGCAAGGAGAATCGTCATGTACACTTTCACCGCGCGTCCGCAACTCATTGACATTCCAACCAACAAAATAACCTTCGCGGGATCGAGGCTGGCGTGTTACGCCACGCTGCTCTATGTGCTTTGCGTCTCGGCGCCGGCAATTTACCTGGCGAACCCGGCGATACGGGCGTATAGAGAACAAGACAGGATCGCAACAACGTTCATCACAAATCACCTCTCAATCGTTCACCAGAAGCATCTGGCCGTGCTCGCGGAAGCCGGCAGAATCGAAGACGCAGCTGCTCGAACGGCGTTTCTACACGATGCACTTGAGCGAGCGAATAGTGACCTAAAAGGAATCGAAGAACGATCGACACTTTTGCAAGCGCCACTTGCAAGCTATGACACGCTGTTCCATCGTGTTACGGGCAATAAGATCCTGGCGTCATACAAGCGGGAGAATCGTTGGCACGAGTCGTGCCACGAGTTGGCACGCCAGTACGTGAAAGATCTGAAGCACGCCCTGCAGTTATGCCCGGCTCCATGATGATGTCCAACGCACGCAACCGAAATAGTAGAACAGTTGTCCCCACTGTTCCACGCAACCTGACCGATCACAGGAACAGTGGGGACAACTGTTCTACATACTGTTCTGCATCCACTTGACATCTAAAAAAGCGGACACATAATGGTCATATGAACACTATAAGGCGGCCGGCTGAACCTCCGGTCTTCCGCGGCTTCGACCCCAAGGCGGAAGTGGAAATCAGGGAACGTAATCTCCCGCACTGGTTTCAACCGGGTGCGGCGACGTTCGTCACATTCCGCACGGCCGACTCCATGCCCTCGCGCGTCATCCTGCGATGGCAACGTGAACTGGAGGAATGGCTTGCCGCTCGAAACCTGCCCGTTCAGCTCGCGGAGTCGATCGTCCAGCGGAAGTTGGCCAACCACGAAGAACTGCCGGACGTCCTGAGCGCCGCAGAATCACGAGAATTCAAGCGGCTCACCCATCGCATTTTCCACCGAACGCTGGATGAATGTCATGGAGCCTGCCTGTTAAAGCGACCTGAGCTGGCTGCGATCGTGGGCGATGCCATACGGTACTACCATGGCAGGAAATACGACCTCGATCGCTTCGTTGTGATGCCCAATCATGTGCATTGCGATCGTGCAGTTTCGCGTCGGTGCGAATCTCGAAACAATCAGCCAAAGCTGGATGCGTTTTACAGCACGCCAAATCAATAAGAGAGTAGGCCGTACCGGCGTCTTTTGGCAGCCCGAAGCGTTTGATCACATCATCCGCAATCCAGATCAGTTCGAGTACCTTCAATGGTGTGTCGCCCAAAACCCGAAGAAGGCCAACCTGCACCAGGGCGAATTTCTCTACTGGCAGCGCCCGTAAGCACAACGTAGAACAGTTGTCCCAACTGTTCTACCCAATGCATACCGCACACAGGAACAGTTGGGACAACTGTTCTACTGTTCCCCATCGTCGGTCAGGGCGCGATTGGATGCAACAACAACGCCTGCGCGTAGTCCTCGGCGGCCAGTTCCAGTTGCCCCGACCTGGCCCGCGCGGAGGCACGCACCATCAACAACGTGGCCGATGCGGGCTCCGACTCGATCCTGGCCGTGCAGAAGCGGATCAACACTTCCGCATCGATCAGGGTTTCCATTTCGTCACGCAAAAGAACTTGATCCAACTGGTTATTTTGGTCGAGCGCGCCGGCTGTCTGCACGAAATACTCGCACGCCTGGTCATGACGGCCAAGTTGCCAGTGCGTCATGGCCAGAAACAATCGGTCCTCGGAATCCATCGGGTGACGCTGAAGCTTTTCGTGGCGGGCATCCAACGACGTTTGCCACTCGCCTGCACGATAAGCGGCGACGCTCAATGTATCCCAAATTCGCCATGACTGTGGGTCGAGCTGAATGGCCTGTTGAGCCAACTCCAGGGCTTCGGCGTAATTGCGGAACTTGATGTCGTCCGTGGTTGCCAGCAACCAGGCGAGGTTGTTGTATTTCCAGGCGTCCTTCGGATGGAGCTCAATGGCCAGGTGGAAGCTGGCGATGGCCTCCTCCGACTTCCCCTGAGTCTCTAGCGCCATGCCGAGATTACTGTGCGCCAGCGGGTACCGCGGATCGATGTCGATAGCCCGGCGATAACAAGCGATGGCCTCATCCAGCTTACCCTGTTGCGCCAGGGCCAAGCCGAGGTCGTTTTGGGCCCCGTAGCTTCCGGGATTGAGTTCAATTGCTTGGTGATAACAGACGATGGCCTCGTCCAGCTTATCCTGTCGGGCCAGCGCGGCGCCGAGCCGATAGCGGCTCTCGGCGTCCCTCGGGTCGAGTTCAACGGCGTGCCGGCAGCATGCCATGGCCTCCTCCAGCTTCCCCTGTCGCAACAAGGCCAAGCCTAGGTTGGCATGCGTCGCGACGCGATTCGGATCGAGTTCAATAGCCTTTCGGTAGCAGACAATGGCTTCGTCCAGATGCTCCGCGCCATGGAATCTCCTACCTCGGAGCAGGCCACGGACAGCTGGGACGTGGCAAAACGGGCAAAGCCAGGATCGTCCGCTAACGTGGCGGCGACTTGCTGCCAGCTGCGAATCGCCTCGTCGCTATGATTGCTTGCCACCAGCTGCTTGGCCTTATCCAGCTGTACTTGAGCCGACTGACGGATCGCTGCGCGAGCAAGACGTGGGTCGTCCGGAAACTCAGCGGCCAGTTTATTCAAGACTTCGGTCGCGTCGTCCGCGCGATCTGTTGCCGCGAGCTGCTTTGCCTTTTCGAGCCGTGCTTGGGTCAACTGACCGAGCGCAGCACGAGCAAAGCGAGGGTTGTCTGGAAAGTCGGCAGCCAGATGCCAAAGCAGATCGACCGCCTCATCTCGGCGATCGGTCGCCGCCAGCCGGTATGCCTCGTCGAACAGGTACTCCGGGCCGTCGGCCATGTCATAGCCGGCTCGGCTGTCCAAGATGGTGATGACGCCATCGCTTCCTCCCAAGGCTAGTCGCTTGCCATCAGGACACCAGGCAATAAAGGGCTCTTTGCCTATGACCTGGTCCAGAATAACGAGTTGTTGGCCAGTGGTGGCGTCCCAGAGTATGGCCTCGTTTTCGGCCGTCGACGCAAACCGACGTCCATCGGGACTCCAGTCGGCGCAAAAAATTGGTCCCGTATGCCCACGCAGAAGGAGCACGGGGTTGCCCGTCGACGTATCGGAAAACCAAAGCAAATTACCTGAAAATGCGGCCAATCGCTCACCGTCGGGGCTCCAGCCCGCGGTCGCGATAGGATAATCGGTAGACCAGTTGTACGGAACTTCGAAGGATTGAACTCGCCGGCCCGTGGTCGCATCCCGGATGATCAACTGCTGCCATGCGCCGGTGGCCAGGCGATCTGATTCTAAATTCCAACTTAGGTTGGCGGCAAAGTGTGTATTTCCAAAAGTTCTGACAAGCTCCCGGCCAGTCTGGGGGTCCCACAGGACGATCAACCTCGTCCGTCCCACGCCGGCCAACGTCATGCCGTCGGGACTCCAGGCGAGGCAATGCACTGGCATCCCGCTGGTCAGTCTCGTGACCTCAGTCCAGCTGGTCGTATTCCAAAGCCTCACGGTACTGTCGTTGTCGCCGGTGGCCAGCAGCGAACCGTCGGGACTCCAAGCGAGACCTTTGCGGTTTGGGCTGTAAGTAAGGGGTGCGCCCCTTTCATGCTGGAGCGCTTTGAGATCCTGATCGGTGTCAGGGTCCCAGATCTTGACGAAGTAGTCGTCATCGCTGGCGGATGCGAGATACTGACCATCAGGACTCCAGGCCAGTCCGCGAATCGCTGACTCGTGCTGCTTGCTGACGCGATCCACTTGGCGCTCGACATCCCAGACCTTAACCAACGAATCCATGCCGCCCGTTGCCAGGCGATCGGCGCGGGAACTCCAGGCCACAGAGGACACGGAGCCAACATGTCCACAGAGCGTTGTCACGTCCCGATCGTTATCCACGTCCCAGACTTTGACTTGGTTGTCCGATCCCGTGGACGCCAGGAACTTACCATCGGGACTCCAAGCCAGCGATCTCGTGTAGCCAGAATAACCTGATGGGTGCTGGATTTCCTCACCGGTCGTTACATCCCACAGCCGGATGCCTGTGAAGAAGGCGGCAGCCAGACGAGTGCCGTCCGGGTTCCATGCGACAGCCTCAAGGCTGGAGGAATCCCGTCCCAGTTCGCATAGCTCTCGATCGTGCTGGACGTCCCAGATCTTGAGGACGATACCATCGCGCCCGCCGTCTTCCGTGGGTGTGAGAAAGGGCATGGGAACTCCGTACGCCAGCCGCCGCCCGTCAGGACTCCAGGCCAACTCCCACGCCGAGTCAAAATTCCATACGCCCGAAAGTCGTCGTACCAGCGAGCCGGAATCCGCTTGCCAGATGCTGGCGTGACCACCGGCAGCCGTGGCGATGTGCTTGCCATCGGCACTCCAAGCCACGTCCCCAAATGCCTCACACTCGTCAAACCACAATCGAATCGGTTTGCCAGCTGCGACATCCCAGACCAAGATTTCGCCGAACTCCCCGGCAGAAACCAATTGCTGTCCATCCGGACTCCAGTCCACCGCAAAGACACGGTTGTGGTCACGGCCGAGCGTCTTGATGACTCGGCCATTCACGGCATCCCAGATCACGATCGTGCCGTCTCTGCTGGCGGTCGCCAGGCGATCGGCGGACGGACTCCAGGCGACCGACTCCACGACATCCGTATGTCCATAGAGGGTCATGACATCTTGATGACACCGCGACAAGTAATAGTACCACTCCCAACCGCGCATATCCGTTTGACCCGGTTGTGGAAAATGGCTGTCGAGCAGGTCGTGCAGCGCACCGATCTGGCCATGGTTCATGGTCGTTGGTGCCAGGAGGATGTGGGCCACGTACAGATTCTGTTCAGCTTTGGTTCGCGCTGCCAACTCCTCGTCATGCGATTTTGAAATTCGTAGCGAAGCGAACAACGATCCGACGGTGGCAAGCGCCAGGATAATGACGGCCGACCAGACAAACGCCACATGCCGCCGCGACCACTTGGCGGCCCGGTCCATCAACGTGGGCCGCTTCGCGTGGATGGGTTTGTGTTCCAGAAACCGTCGCAGATCGTCGGCCAGTTCCTGCGCCGTGGCGTATCGTCCGTCCGGGTTTTTCACGGTGGCCTTCAGGACGATTGTTTCCAGTTCCGCCGGGACGCGCTTGTTCCAGTGCCGTATCGGGCGGGGCTCCTCGAAGGCCACCTGCCGGAGTAGTTCCTGGCAGTCATCCGCGGCAAACGCCGGTCGCAACGTAAGCAGTTCGTACAGCGTGACACCCAGCGAGTAAATATCGCTGCGATGGTCGATCGTGACCCGCTTGGCCAGCGCCTGCTCGGGACTCATATAGCGCAAGGTGCCCACAATGTCGCCACTGCGCGTCAGCCCGGGATCCTTGGCCACATAGGCCAGTCCGAAATCGGTGACCCAGACGTTACCTCGCTCGTCCAGGATCAAATTCGACGGTTTCACGTCGCGATGCACGACGCCTTCCTGATGGGCATAGTCCAGTGCTTCGGCCACTTGCACACACAACTCGGCCACCCGTCGAAAATAGGCCCGACTACTGGTTGATCGCGCCGTGGAAATGGCGACCGGCAGCTCGCTGTCGGGCTCCCTGCTTTCAGCCGCCGGAGAATCAGGCGTCGATGAGTGCGCAGCAGTTCGCTCTTCCCTTGGGGACTGTGCCTCTTTGAACCTGTCCGTCGCGGCAGTCAGACTGTCGGCCACGCGGCCGACCGTTTGATGGCTGTTGTCGGGGACTTTCTGTTGCAGCCCGTCCTGCTGGCGTAGCTGCCGGATCACCTCCGCCAGTGTGGCTCCCTCGATGTACTGCATGGCATAGAAGTGGACACTCCGCTCGCAGCCAACCGAGAACACGGGCACGATGTTCGTATGGTGTAAACCGGCCGCGGCGGCGGCTTCGGTGTGGAACCGCTTCAGCTGTCGCGGGTCCAGCATGGCGGCAAACGGCAGGACCTTCAGCGCCATGCGCCGCTGCAACGAAAACTGCTCGGCTTCATACACCACCCCCATGCCCCCCTGGCCGATCTTTCGCAGGATGCGAAAGTCGCCCAACGTGCGGGCGGCTCCCGGCCAGGCCGACGGCGGCACGGGCTGATCCATGGGGCTGTCGTCGACATACTGAGGGGCAACTTTTTGGATGAACTCCAAGCCATCCAAACAGGCTGACAACTCGGCGGCCAACTGCGGGAACTTGTCAAGCAGCTGCTGCCGATCGGGTGCATCTCCTGCGTCCAGCGATGCGCGGTACTTGCTCGACCGCCTCGACCACTCGTGGATCGTCCACGGAGTGGGGGATGGATTGGCTTAATACCAAGTCATCTGCGTGGGTGTCCTGCGCACGAATCATGGCTCGTCCCCCAGAATCGTCTTGATTTGGCCAAGCGCTCGAATCCACAGTTTGCGGACGGCTTCCGGAGTATTTTGCATGCGGCGTGCCACTTCCGGAAACGAAAGCTGCTGCAAATGATGCAGGATGATCACTTCGCGATAGTGCTCAGGCAGTTTTTCCAGTGCCTGCGCCAGCCGCACCGCTTGTTCGCGACGTATGGCGCGGACGCTGGGTGAACTCGGCCGGCCGATCAGTGCGCCGTCCAGGGATTGGGACGAGCGCTCCAGCTCCTGCTCCACGTCCCGTTCCAGCCGTGCGTCGCGAAGCTGCGTTCCGTAGTAGTGACGCACCAGCATGCTGAGTCGGGAGGCCAGGATGCGACGCAGCCACGCCATCAGTTCGGGTTCGGCTCGACCGCGAAAGTCCCCAAAACAGGCGGTGGCTTGCAGAAAGGTCTCCTGCACGATGTCCGACGCATCCGCCTTGCCCTGCAGCCGGCGGTGGATTTGCAACCGCGCCAGCAGTCGCAAGTAATCGCGGTAGTGTTCCAACAACAGCCCCAAAGCCGCGCGATCGCCTTCGCGGGCCAGACCAATCATGCTTTGGGCATCGGGTCCCTCGCCGTCGCTCATACATCGGTCCCCTACCCCATTAGATGCGAACCGGGGCGTGATGCGGACTCCAAGAAACAAGTTTTGTTGAAATTTTGCAAGATAAAAAATTCGGTTGCGGCGCCGGAGCAGGTTGGCGCATTTGTAGTTGCGCTTATCCGATTTTTTCGGCGAAAACGCAGCTTGGCACCCAGGCTTTATCGTTGCTGGCCCACGATCTCGCCCTGGTCATTGATGTCCTCCGCCTAGCCCCCATTCTGCTGAGCGCAGGTTGCCGATCAGGGCGCCACCAGCTCCCGTGCGCGGCTTGGCCAAATCCCGCTTGATCGCACGGTAGACGATGAGACGTTAAATCGGCTGGCCGAGCAGGCGCTGCGAGAGGACGTCGAACGGTAGGTGGGCTGACCGGGCACAACGTCGAACAAGTGTCCCGACTGTTCCACGCAACGCGTACCGCACGCAGGAACAGTTGGGACAACTGTTCTACAAATCGTGCATGTTACGACGCCCATTTCAGCGCCGCGGATCAGCTACTCGCGGTGTTCCAACTCCCGCACGACGCGAAAGCCGAAGTGGAAATTCCAGCTGACAGGCACCGTATCGCCCCGATTGGCGGAGCGGCAGATGCCTGGATCGTTAATCCAACAACCACCCCGCACAATGCGTGTCGTCCCCGTGGCGGGGCCTTGGGGATTGACCACGGCGCCCCGCGGATAGTCGCCGTGCCAATCGGCGCACCATTCCCAGACGTTGCCGTGCATCTCGTGCAAGCCCCAGGCGTTGGGGGGGAAGCTGCCTGCGGGTGTCGTGCTCTCACGGAACTCTCCCGCCACTCCGTCACCATAGGTCTTGCGGGCGTCAAAGTTCGCTTCCGCGAAACCAATGGTGGCACCGGTGTGGAAAGGCGTTACCGTCCCGGCGCGACAGGCGTATTCCCACTCGGCCTCCGTCGGCAGGCGATACGCGTGCTGCTCGGCGGCGCTCAGTCGACGGCAAAATTTCACGGCCTGTTCCCAGGTAATGGTCTCCACCGGCAGATCCTCTCCCTCAAAGAAACTGGGATTTTCTTCCATCACTTGAGCCCACTGGCGCTGCGTGACTTCGGTCGATCCCAGGTAGAACGATCGGGTGAGCGTCACCGCATGCTGCCGCTCCCCATCACGCCGGCTCGCTTCATACGGGGGACTGCCCATGGTGAAGTTTCCGGCGGGGATCAACACTAGCTTCATACCCACGGAATTCACGACTTCCACAGGTGTCCCCAATTGCCGCGCCGTGTCGGTTTGCCGCGTTTGGGCCTCGGCGGTGGTCAAGGCCGCCATTCCGGGTTGCTTGGCGCATGCCACGACAGTCAGCAGCAGTAGCCCTCCCACGATCGCCCACAAGAGTTGCATGCTAATCTCCTTTTTCCTCAGCGCCTGTGGTCGCTTTGTGAGTCGCCACATGAAGTCTGCGCACCGCTATCAATATGTCATACGGCACTTCGTCCGGGAAGCATCGACGTCCATGAAGTCGAGTAAACGGTCAGTCAACCAGGTGGAATCGGCGCGTGTCCATCCCGCTATCGTGGGCGCTGGACATGGAGTATTTTTAGATGTTGTCCGACAAACCGGTGGAGATTGGGTTTTGAACAGTGACGTGATGCCAGTGCGACCAGTGCTTTTGTGCGATGTCATGGACACCCTGGTCTACAATCCGTTCAACCGCGAGATCCCCGCGTTCTTCGGGCTGACGCAAGCGCAGCTGTGGCAACAAAAGCACCCCACGGCATGGATTCAGTTTGAATTGGGTGAGATCGACGAGGCGGAATATTTTAAGATCTATTTTGCCGACGGTCGCAGCTTCGATCACCAACAGTTCAAACGGGTCGTGCGCGAGGCGTATCGCTGGATGGACGGAACCGAACAACTGCTGCGCCGCCTGCGCGATCAAGGGTACGAGATCCACGCGCTCTCGAACTACCCGATTTGGTACCGGACAATCGAGAACCAATTGGGACTCTCCAGGTACCTGCAGTGGACGTTTGTGTCCTGCAACACGGGTAAGCGCAAGCCGGACGCGGCCGCCTACCTGGACGCGGCTCTTGGCCTCAACCGACCACCGCGATCATGCGTCTTTATGGATGACAATCCGGCGAACTGTCAGGCCGCCGAATTACTGGGCATGACGGCGATTCAGTTCCACGATGCGGCTTCCGCCTGGTCAGAACTGCGGCAAAGGGGGTTCGTAGGATAGTTCCGGGGGTGAACGCGCGGCGACCCTGCGGCGTCGGGGACGCTGCGGCGTCAGACTGAGACAGACTGACCTACGGACAGCACGGGTCGCCCCCTACATCAGGTATCGCAGTTGATCTTCGGCATCACGTAGTTTCGCGGGGTCGTGGATCAAACGAGCCAAGGTGTAAAAACCGTACAGCGTCTTGATACGATGCGTGAGTCTGGCTGAATCGCGTCGCAGTTCACCGCCCGTCCAGAATTCGGCCGTCCGCGGATCGTGACTGGCCTTTTCAGCCGGCCCCAATTCGGCTTCCAAGTCCGGCAAAGACCGCCACAACCGCACATGTTCATGATGGGCGGCCAACCCGCGTTGCGCCAGGGAGCCATAACCGAACCGCGATAGTTCGGTAATTGCCGCGGCATGGTTGATCACGTGCCACAGACTGCCGAAACCCTGCCGCCGCACGGCTGCCGTGGCAATTAGTTCGTCCATGACAACGTTGGCCATCTGCGCCTGATCCTCGTAAGGCGGGAAATCGGTATCTTCGGTCAGCACCACATCGGCTCCACGGATCCAGCCACGCTGCGCACCAAAATAACCTCGACCTGGCCCCGTTTTGTCGAAACCCGCGATCAGCCGGCGAATGCCGTCGATGATGGCCGGTGTAGCAAACGTCGGATGGTCGTGAAGTGCCCGTACCGCAATCGACGCAAAGATCGTGTTATGCCCCGACTCGCGCATGCCATCGATGTTGCCAGCGAGCGCCTCCGTAATCGCATCGATCTGCTTCTGTTCCGGTGGCTCGTCCGGAAAAGGCTGGAACAGATCGAGCGCCGTGATGCCCACCTTTTGCGGATCAAACCAGGTACGTGCCTCCTCGCCGTGCAGGATACGGTCGAGTTCCCCCTCGATGCCGTCATAGACGGCCGCATCGAGGTTCGACATGTCCTCGCTGAAAAAGTAACCTGCCACCACGGCAGCTCCCAAGTGCCCGGTCATGTTGTTGGCCAGGTGGGCCCGTGCCATGCCGCAGAGCCCTCGATACAGATACTCAAAACCGACCATGCATCCCGTCCTTTGTCCTGACCGCGCCGCCAGCTAGCGAAATTAAGCTTGCGCTGACATCTTAGCCAGCAATCCGGATTTTGACAGAAAACTTCAAACAATCTGATGATCCACGAGCGGCGTGCCGAACCGATACATTGGGATCATTCTCGCTAGAACCCATGATCCCCCTAACCGATACGGATGCAACCCTCGAGCTACGGAAAACATGCAGCGCGGGCCACTTTTATTCTGCTCCAGTCGGCCCGCGGTGGCCACGTCTGGCCCCAAACGGCTGGCAAGCTGCTGTGCCATGAGTCTGGAGCATGCGTCAGGGACAAACGAAGCCGATGATGTGAGTTGCCGCGTCGGGCGTGACACGCAAGATCAAACGGTGCGAGCCTGTCTTATTCGGCTGACGCACATCCAGTTAACGAGACTAGTCATCATGCTGTGCGCGCTCTGTTCAGGTTGCCGCTTTGCTGACGTGCTTGTTCAGACCACGGTCGTGGAACCATTGGGCTATGCACGTGGCCTGGAGGAACGGCGGGAGCGCATTCGATTTCGCCATCTGGCGGAGTGCGCATTAGTTGCGGAGAAGGCCCGCGTGCGGGCAGAATTGGACGATTATGAATGCGAGCCGTTCTCTGTCGACGAACAATGTGGATTTTTGGACGGATTTGCCGACTATCTAGACGCGGGCGGCAACGGAAACCCGCCCCCTCTGCCGCCACGCCGGTACTGGAGAACCGAGCACGAAAATCCCGACGGATACCAGGCCATGCAGGATTGGTATCGCGGCTACGCGCAGGGAGCGGCGGCGGCCCAGGCGAGTGGATATCGCGAACTGGTCACGATTTGCACGTCTGATTCGCTAGGTGCCTTCCGCGAACCGCATTATCCCGGACAAGACCGTTGCCTGGTCGGACCGCCATTCGAAGTCCCCCCCGTCGATGAGCCAAAAGTGGATGAACCGTCACGTCTGGTGATACATCCACCCGATGAGCCTGTTCAGCTACGACTGGCCGATCGGGATGCGGCAACCGAATCGGCGGACCCACCCATCGAAACGGACGCGCCGCTGACGTTACTACCTCGCTGGCAGCCGCCACGTGGCGATGACCCCCAGCTGGAATCGGGCGTGGCGATTGTCGCGCCGACGCTGCCTCAGATTCCCCCTCCGCCAGTGGCAACGCCGCAGGCATCACCGCCACAGCTGCCTGACGCGTTGGAACCGCAACCGCCAGGCGGCGCAAGTCATCTGCAGCCGCAGTCGGAGCCATCGACTTTCGTGCCGTCTCTGCCACTGGGGCTGGACGCGTCGGCGCCGCAACCGCCCGACAGCGATAGCCGTCAGCAGCCGACGTTACGGACGTCCGGTATCACGGCACGGACGCTGTTTCCTGCACCACTCTTGCCGACGCCGCACGTGAACTTCTCGATGCCGACCCCACCCGCGGAAGGAGGACCATCGGCCGGGTTCGACGCTTGGCGACCAGACGGACTCGAACCCCCAGCTGCGTTGCCCGTGAGGCCTAAGTCCGAAATAGCGGAATCAACGCCGGTTGCGACAGCATCCGTCTGGCCGCCGCCATACCGTGCTCCGCCACGACCTGGGGAGCCCGTAACGCAGAGCTGCACGCCTGGGACGTACAGCCAGCCTGAGCCGATCTTATTGCAACGATTGCCGGCAACGGCGAGAGATGTGCCGCAGACGTCGGCGCAACAGCCAGCGCCCGTAGTGCGACTCCCTCAAGGAGGCGCACGCCATGAGGGCTGACTGCACGAGCGCTGATCCCAACACCCAACCGCGTGACCGAATGGTAACAATGAGATTTCCCGATGTCGCCATCGCCGTCAATCGCCAGCTGCCAGTCCATATTCGCTGGCTGTCGGTGCTGGCGATGCTGCCACTCTCACTGATTGCGGGCTGCGCGTCGCTGACCAACCCCGTGCTGAATGGCATCCCCGTGAAACGATTACCGCCCGAACTTCTGGTAGGTCCGCGACGGGAGGGACTACAGACGATTCCCCTATCTCTGCTACGCCAGGACGTGCCCAAGGACTACCTATTGGCCGCCGGCGATGTTTTGGGCGTGTTCATCCCCGGGATTTTCCCGTTGACGCTGGACGACCAGACTCTGCCCACCCCGCCCGTCTATTTCCCGTCACAAATCGACCCGATCGGTGCCGGCCTGCCGCCGTCGTTAGGGTATCCGCTGACCGTACGTAACGACGGAACGATTGCCCTGCCGCTTGTTGATCGTGTTTCTATTGACGGTCTGACGGTGGAACAGGCGAACGAGAAGATTCGCGATGAGTATCTGAAAAGAGGGCTACTGCAACCGGGTCGCGAGTCCGTATTGGTGACGTTGATGCAACCCCGCCAGATTCGCGTCTTGGTATTTCGCCAGGAAGTGGGTGGATTTGCCGCCGGCGGGCGAGGCGATATTGCTACCAGCAACATCAAGCAGGGCACGAGTCATATCGTCGACCTCCGTGCCTACGAGAATGACGTATTGAATGCGTTGGCCTACACGGGTGGCCTGCCGGGGCTGGACGCGTTTGACGCGATCTACGTTTTCCGCGGCGGCCAGGCGAATGCCGCGCTTACGCACAGGCTGGAATCGCGAAACGGGGGCGAGTGCCTCTGCCTGGACGGCCTAGACGTAAATGTGGTCCATATTCCTACGCGCTGGCCCTGCGGGCAGCCGCTGCCGTTCAGCTCGTGCGACGTCATCTTGGAGTCGGGCGACGTTGTGCTGATCGAGGCGCGGGCCGAGGAGTATTACTACACGGGCGGGCTGCTGCCGTCGGGCGAACAACGCATCCCGCGCGACTATGACCTGGACGTGCTGGAGGCCGTGGCTCAAGTGCGGGGCACGATCGTGAACGGTGCGTTCGGTGGAAACAACTTTACGGGCAGGCTGATCCAAGTCGGTGTGGGTAATCCCAATCCCAGCGCGCTGACCGTGATTCGTCGCACGCCCAATGGGAGTCAAATCCCCATCAGCGTAGACCTCAATCGCGCCCTACAAGATGCCCGTGAGCGAATCTTGATTCAGCCCGGTGACTTCCTGATTCTGCAGGAGACGTCCGGCGAGGCCATTGCCCGTTACTTCCACGATGTGCTCAGCTTCAACTTTACCGCAGGGGCGGCGAATAGCAGGGTGGGCGTTACGCAGTTTCCGAAATAGACAGACTTGCGCGAATTGGGCTCCGGCGCCGATGGCATCCTGAGGGAGCTGACAACTTGCGTAGCACGGTCAGCGACCGCAGGATCTTCTCGTGGCATTGCGCGACGCGAGACGGTTGACTCCGGAAATCCTGGACACGCCGCTGCGGGTCGAGTCACGTTGGCTGGCAGATCCTTCACTCCGCTCCGCTCCGTTCAGGATAACAGGACGCTGCTGTGTTCGGGATAACAGGACGCTGCTCTGTTCAGGATGACAGGACGCTGCTTGGCTCAGAATGACAAGATAAGTTCCGTTCAGGATGACTACGGCCCACCGAGCGAATTGCCTTGACGGCATCAGGTCGAGGGCACCGTCTGCAGCTTCCTGCCCACCAATTCACAAGTGGCCCTGAGATCCGCGGATTCCAGCACGTAACAGGGGACCGACTCGGCAATCCGGGCTGCCGCGTCGAGCCCGGAATTGGCATGCGCCAGCTGGTTCAAGGCGTTGGCGTACAGCCGGGCCGCAGCCCCGGCCACCGTCGTGGTTTGCAGGCAGGGCGCATCGGCCTGGGGGCGGTAATCGAGGAAAAACACGGCCGACAGTGGGTAGGAAGTCTCTCCGTCGCCACCGCCGGTTGTCTGGATGGGCACGTGCAACGTATGGGTTGTCGTCAGGACGTTTTGCGGCAGTGGATACGACGAAGGGGGCTGACGTTTCAAGCACAATGCGCGGGGATAGGCATGGACGCGCATCGTCATCAGGTCCAGTGGAGCCAGTTCGTCGCTCAAGTAGCCAAACCCGTGGTGCAACAGGCCCCAGGTCGTCGTGGATTTGCCACCACCGGACGCGGCCACCAGCAGGGCCGCTTTCCCTTCCAGCTCGACTGCCGCCGCGTGCAGAAAATAAAGCTCGGCGCGTCGCTTTTGGAGTTCGATCGTGAGGTCATGTTCCAGCTGGTACAGGAACTCGCCCGCGTCGCGCGATTCCAAAGGCGTCTCACGCTGGCGCGTGATCACGATCGTCTCGGCCCGCGCTGCGCGAGCGACCGTGTAGGCGATTACGGGCTTTGAGCTTGGGGTCACCAGCGGTCCCCAGATTCCGAGCATGAGCGACTGTAATTCCATGTCCGAGCAATGCACGACGACATGGACGTCCAGGATGCAGAAAGAGAGCACGGAGGCAATCCCTTACGGCGAGTCATCGTGCCGCGCAGCAGCGTGGATCTGGGGGACTACCGCCATTCGGCGGCTCCGAACAAACAGGCCTGTATTAGTAGCCGCAGCTTCGACTGATAACGCGGATGATTCTGCGCAGAAAGCCCCCGTGGTGCCCGCGCCGATGATGCGAATGCCCACCGCCACCGTGTCCACCGCCACCGTGTCCACCGCCACCGTGCCCACCGCCACCGTGTCCACCGCCACCGGGTCCTGCAGACCCGCTGCCTGCCAGCGATGGCGTCACTTGTAACGTCAAGATGATGGGCGCTGCGTACGCGGCTTTCTTAACAAAGTCTCGTCGTGAATAATCACTGGCCATGGCGCGTCTTTCTCAGCTTATCTCGTCAACAATCTCAGTTTATCTCGTCAACAATCTCAGTTCGCACAGCTTGTCTATCGCCGCAGACACATCTCGCGCCGCTTCCAAGGGCCCCACTTCAAATTCCTGGATCATTCGTTGGGCAATAATTTCCGGCGAGGTCTTCCCGTCGCACTGTTTCCAGATAAAAGTGGCGGTGCGGTTTAGCTGATGAATCTGTCCGCTGGACTCATCCAGCACCAACACTTCTCCACCCACGTGCTTGACCTTCAAACCCGGCCGCCGCGTACAACACATGCGTCAAGTCCTTTGCGTGGAGGGCTTGCGGCGGGCGCTGCCACGACTAACCGCCTATTTTAACACGAACACACGTAAAGGGAACACTTAAATCTAAGTACTTTTGAAATAAGAACTTCGATCGCGGCCAACAAACGGCCCGATCTGTCCGCTGCCAAGTGTGCTCACCTGTGCGCCCCTCATGTGTCCACGAGTCCCTGCTGGCGTAGCCACGCCACACACCGGTCAAGTCCCTGGGAAACCCCAACTTGGGGGGCATATCCCAGACTGGCTTGGGCCCTGTCAATACGGTATCGAACGTCCACCCCATAGAGTTTTAGTTGTTCGCTGGTTGGCGTTAGTTTCAGTGACGATTCGGCGAATTTCATGGTGTGGGCTGCAAGTGCGCTTTGGGCATGCAGATTCATGACCACGCGATTCAACCTCGACAGAGCGAATCGAGCGCAGCGCCGCACGGGCGCCATGAGACGGGCCTTGGCGGCGATGCGGCGTGCGTTCAAGGTGGGTAGTGGTCCGCGCCCCAGCATTTCATTAAATCGGACGAAATACTCGTTCCAGGTAATGATTTCATCCCCATTGATATTAAACACCTCGCCGGGCGAGCAGGGTGCGTGGAGGGCTCGGTAGATCGCCTGCACGACATCCGTCACGTACACCAAGTTACATTTGCCTTCACCTGCTTGTCCCAGCGTACCCCAGGTCCCCGAACACAAGCGATAACCAAAGCTGACGGTCCAAGCCGTGCTGAATGGCCCGTAGATTATGGTGGGGCGTAAGATCACGACCGGCAGGCCGTTTGCGGCGAATTGTTCGCAGACCTCCTCGGCGGCGATCTTGTAGCGTGCGTAAGGATTTCCGCGGCTCCGTCGTGGGCAGTCCTCGTCCACCACACCGGGCACCTTCCCGTAGACGGCGACCGAACTAAGATGCACAACGCGTTGCACGTGCAGGTCACGCGCGGCGTTCAACACGTTGCGCGTCCCGGAAACCGTGACCTGCTCGTCTCCTACCGCACAGTGCACGACGGCATCGCACCCGGCCATGGCGTCTTGTAGTTGCCGGGGAGACAGAATGTCGCACTCGGCGAGATCAGTGGATTGGCGGGCGAGTCGTACGGCACTGTTCCAGCGACGGATGCCCGCCCGCACGGGGATGCCCGCCCGCTGTAAACACTCCACTACCCACCCGCCCAGAAATCCGCCGGCACCGGTGACGAAAACTTTGCACATGCTCACAGCGTCCAAATTCCAAACAGGGTGGCGCAAATCATGTTAAGACTCACGTCCACTTCCACACGGGTTCCGTTGCTGCTCCGCAGCCAGCCAGGCGATGTTCGGGTCGTGCTGATACCAGCCGCGTTCGAAGGGCACAACGCGACGGTAAGCCTCGTCGATCACCGCGATCGACGGTGCGACGTCATCCGACAAAAACCAGGGTGAATTGCGCCCGGCCACGACGTCCAGGAAATGATGGATCAGCTGCCGAGCATAATGTGCGTAGGGCGCCGGTTTCCCCGCCCGGACTTTTTGGACTCGACCTTGGCTTTCGATCGTGAATTCGGCAGGAGCGAATAATCGTCCTTGCAGGCAGGCCCGTTCACACTGGATACGATACGTGTTGTCCAGCTTGAAGAGTCGGCTGAACTTCACATCGATCGAGGCGGTTCCGCACAAGAGCTGCAGGTCACAAACGGCCTCGGCGCCGTCACTCGCGTCATGCTGCGCCAACGTAACCTGTGGCACTTCTCCCAGCCACCAACAGAGAATGTCGATCGTGTGCGCGCCGCGATCCAGCAGCACGCCCTTACAATTGGCAGGGTTCCGCAGATAGAACCCGGAGATGCTGTTCCACTCGAAGGAGCTGCCGTCGCGAATGCGGATGCTTTCGATTTCTCCCCATTCGCGGTCGCGCAGCCCCTGAGCGATTCGTTGATAAGCGGGAAACAGCCGGCGACAGTTGTTGACCATCAGGGTGGTCCGTCCCCCGGCGGCTGCACTGATCATGTCGGCTGCTTCGGCTGCCGTCATGGCGAGCGGCTTTTCCACAAACACCGGCTTACCTTGCTCTAGAAAGTGGATCGACTGCGGCGCATGAAGCGGATGGGGTGTCATCACCATGGCGGCATCGACATCCACCGGCAGACATGTGTAATCAGTGCAATGATACTGAACTCCCAGCTCACGGGCGACGTGCTCGACACGCGAGGGGACATGATCCACGAGCACCACGCTGAGCACGGAAATTCGGATATGTTTGCAGCACAGGCAGACAGAACTCCATGGCCGCAGCGCCACAACCGATAACGGCCACCCGTGGCAGGAGGGCTTGAGTTGCGCTTGAATCTTCCTGTTGCCTTCCCATCGACACACTCCACAAATTCCCAGGCCGATCCCTTACGCAAATCCTTCCCGGCCAAGCCACCGATGATCCGGCAAGCTGTGGTCGGGACGATACAGGGCAATCCTAAATTGGTCCAGCAGTTCAAACGCCCGTTGTAATTGATGGTCCGTGACATGCTGCTGCCAGGAATTCGCCAATCGCGCTCGGTCCTGGTCAACAATCAACTGCCGTGTTTCCACCGTGCTCTCGCGCCGGGTGGACCGCGACGGCGATTTTACCTGGGCCAGCATGGCCTCGCGATCCTCCAACTGCAGTTTTTCGCCAAGATAGTCGACTACTGACGAAGTCCTGGTGAGCAGGTCTTCATAACTCACGAACAGCCATTCTTGGCGTTCTGGCAGCATCTTGATCAATGGCAAGTTCTCCAGCGCCCAATCCGCAATGCGTTGCTCAAATTCGGTGCCATGCTCATAAATCCGCTCACAGGACGCCACGAGATCCTCGTCCAGCCAGCGTTTTACGAAACGAACATTTCTCAGAAAGCCCTTGCCGGTCGTCAACCAGCCATTTCTTGATACCGACAGCGCCTGTGCAACCGGGTGACGCGTCAACACGACAGTAAGCACGCCGAATTCTTGGTCCATCCAATCGGCCATGGCTTTGGCATCGGTAATCTTGAGGCAAATACGGTCGTTCCAGAAGTGGAAGTCGCCGCCCCAGAATTTCCAGGGGGTATTTGCGCGAATGCGTCCCTGCAACAGGTCATGCGCATAGGTGCGGAGAACGGCCTCTTCGGTCGCGTCAGGGCACGCAATTTGGCCATACGAGAACAGCGGCAGGCGGTTAATGTTAGCCGAGCTGGCTGTGTAGATCCCAAACGGCTGGTCACTGAACATCACGCCGCGATTGGCTGCAATCATCTGCATCAGCAGCGAGCTGCCACTCCGCCGAGATCCATAAACGCAGATGGGACGTTTGCTGGGTCGAAAGCGGACGAGACAGCGCCAGATCAGTTCTTTGACAAATTGGGCGCAGGCCGTCCGCAACGGATCTTTCGCTTGTCCCGTCTCGCCCATCATGGAACGTGATCCCAGTCCGGGCGCTTCCACAGTATCAACCACGGCCAGAGATTTGCCAAACCCAGGAAAATGGAAACCAGGATGGCTGTCGAGCGCACTCCGCCGATGTTGTAGTCGCGAAACAACGAGGCGGTCGTGGTGACGAGCAGAATGCTGCGTACCAGATGTTGTTCCTCCACAAAATCAGTCGGTTGGCAAATGCGGATCAAGGGCAGCAGGTATAACAACATGTAGAAAAAAGTCGCCACGACGCCCAGTTCGACGGCCTTGGTAATGAACGTGTTGTGAAAGGTCGTTCCTGCACCGCTGTAACCGCTCTTACGAAGCAGTTTTTTGTGCTGTTCCGTCAGTTCGCCAGAGGCCAGAAAGCCCTGTCCGGTCACCGGCCGTTCTTCGATGATGGAAAACGCGAATTGCCAGGCGACATCGCGTCCGGAGAGTCCCCGTTCCAGGCGAAGATAGTCGGCGACGCCCGGGATGCTGGCCAGTTGCGGCCAAATGAAGAAGGGAAACATCCACAAACAGAGGACCGTACCCAGGAACACCGGCCGGGATCGCCGAAATAGCTCGGGCAAGGCCAAGATGGCCAGGGCAATCAGCACGCCAAAGATGGCTCCCCGCCCCTGAGAAACGACCAGGCCCATGGTCGTGAGTAGCAGGCAGGCAGCATAAGACAGGCGTCGCCATTTCCGTACGGCGTACAGACAACAGCACAGTCCGACGGCCATCTGCAGCGCGTGCCCCTCGGCATGTTCGAAGATCCCACCGCTGGCGATGATGCCCGAAAACTCGGAGTAGGAAGGCTTATTGCTAAATCGAACCGGCCCCAGCGCATCGATCCCTACAGCGCCCAGTAGGGAAGGTACGGCCAGTACTGCGCTGAATACCGCGATCAGCTTGACGAATGAATCAAACAGCCATCGATCCAGAAGGAACAGAGTTGGCACCAGAACATATGTCGCGTAGGCCACCACCGTATAGGCTGCCAACTGGCCGGCATTCGCTCCACCATGAAAAACAAACACGGATGCGAAGAAACTTACCGTAAACAAATGCAATGGCCAGTTAGCGATGATCACCGGTTGGATGATATCGAGCGGATAGCGTTGCAGGAAGAAGGCCGCGACAAGACTCACCAGCACAAAACCCGCCATGGCAGCCCTTGGCATGGCGAAGGGTATGATGGTCAACGTGTCGTACGTCACGCCGGCCACAAGGGCTGCGGCCAGGCACCCCAAGATCAGGGCGCGGCGGTGATCTATCGCCAAGAAATTTCCCTGCGGCAGGGTGTGCCCGGCCCATGCGTTGTGGGATTCCATCATGCCGCCGTTTCCGCTTGCCCAGCGTCTTGTCCCGTCATGCCGCCCAAGGCGGGTACGCTCTGCATCAGTTTCGCGATATCGCCGACGTCGACAAAATCGAGCAGGCTCATGGCTTCCACACGACCGCGCAGCGTAAGGTAGGCTTCGGCGGTTAAGGCCGTAAGGTATTCCTGAAGTCTACTGGCAAGGGGAAAACCCACGGCGATGCCCCATTGACGCTGACTTACCACTTGCCCTGCATGATGTGTCGTGATGGCCACCGCTGGGACGCCAAAGTAACCTCCCTCGTACAATCGATTCGGTAACAGCCACATCGAATTGTCGTGACCGCACAGGTCAACGCACCAGTTGAAGTGAATGTTCGAGTAAATGGTCGACAGCTCATCGGGCGCGACGTAGGGACCTTCGTAAACCATGTTTTCACGGCCCCGCAGAGTATCGCTCAAAACTGACTCGTCTAATAAGGAAATGCAGCCGCGAATCCGTACACGCACACGGTCGGGAAGCGCGTCTGCCAGTTCCGCGAGGATCGCCAGGCTTTCTCGACAGCGAATGTTTCCAAACCAGCCAATGGTCCAACAAGGCGGCTCGCCGATCGCCGGATACGGCAGACGCCTGGATTGCCCGGCAACGCACTCATAGGGCCATTTATTCTCCAGCAGAAACGACCTGCCATAGTATTGCTGGACGGGTTGAAAGTAGTTTTCCAGGTACGCTGGCGAACTGACCACGAGCAGTTCGCTGTGGTTAAGGACGCGGCGTTCCAGCCAGCGTAGCAGGCGGGAACGAAGTCCCGTTCCCGTCAAGGCCGGGTGTACATCCAAGACCTCGTAGACGAGAGGTGCGCGACAGCCCGTCAGCCGTTTGCCCACCAGGGCCAGCACAGCCAGGTCCAGGTTCCGCACGTATACCAGGTCCGCCTGTCGCCAGTCACGTCCATGGTGGACAATCGCCCAGACGGATTTCAGGCATAGCATGATGCGTGCAGCCAACTTGCGTTCCGTCGTGCGGCCCAGTTCGACGTTCGGCCAGTCGGGCTGGTACTGCACGTTGTATCGCGCGCGGCGAAAGCTGAAACTAACCACATCATGGCCCGCCGCGACAAAGCCGTGCGCACGCTTCTGCACGGCACTGTCCGTGCAATCGGGAGCGACATAGACGATTCGCCGGCGCGGTTTGGGGTGTGGCTGGTCGGTCATGCGTCCACTGTCAAAGGGCGCTGCTGACTCGCGGCGACGGTGTCTCTCGAGCCGTTCGGAGCTGCAGCAGGAGTCTCTCAATCTGATCGATGGCATGATCCCGGTGATAGGCCTGAGCGCGACTCAGACAGTTTCGCTGTAGATCGTGAAAAGTCGTCGTGTTCTCCCCAGCAGCGGACAATTTGGCGGTCAGCCGATCCAGATCGGACCATTTCACGACGATCCCCAGTTGATGCTCCAGCACTTCATCAATCAGCGGTCCGGAGTGGTCCGAGATGGCCAGAATGGGTGTCCCCACGAAAATCGACGGAATCAGCTTGCTGGGAAAGAATGAATTGCCGGCTCCCGATTTTTGCGGGATCACAAACCAGTCGGCACGATGGATGGCGCTAATGAACTCGGTGTCTGACAATAGTTGACCGAAATGAAATCGCCGATCTTGAGTCTCGTCCAGCCACCTTTGCAGTGTCGGCGCCTCGCCGCCGTGACCGTGGATCTGAAAGCGGAATTCCAGTTGGCAGCGGTGGAGCTGTCGGCAGAACTCCAACAGGTCTTGTTTCTTGCCGATTGTGCCGCAATAAAGGAGTTGGAGAGGGCGGTTCGGTCCCTGGCCGACTTTGGTCCGCAATTTTTGCACTTCGTCGCTCAGCCCGTTTGTCAGCCAGTTCGCGCAGAGATGCAAGGGCGTCTGGGGAGGCTTGATCGATTCCAGTTGCTGGAGCATGTGTGGCGAAATACTGCTCCACACGTCCCCTCGATTCAGTACGGATTTCTGTAGTCGCGAGGCGAGCCACCCCAACGTCCGGGATCGAATGATCCCGCTGGAGGTAGCCGCTTCCACGGGGATATCCTGGACATTCACCCAGAGGGGATCGCCAAACAAGAGCTTGCGTAACGCCGAGAACATGACGGTCCCAAACAACGGACAGTAAGCCATCACGACATCGAAATGCCGGCGATCAGACAAGCTTCTCATCAAGCTGACGGGAAAGGAAATCTCGTGCAGTAGCCGCGGCAATAGTCGGGAGGGATTCGACGGGACGTACATGCCGAACCGTCGGACGTCAACATTCCGGATGAGTTCGCGGTGCACACGCCAGCGATTTGCCGCGGATTTGGGCTTCCACTCGGGATAGTAGGGGTAGCTGGTGTAGACGGTGACCTCGTGTCCCCGTTCCGCCAGTGCCGCGCACATGTCCGAGGCAATGGCCGCGATTCCCACACAGTCCGGCTCGTACAGCATGCTGATCACAAGCAATTTCAACCGGGGTGGGTCGGTCATTGCAGAAGTACTCGGTCTCTAAGGTTGGCTGCAGTTGGTCAATCTGTCAGGCCGGGCGGGTGACGGGACGACCATATTTCGGGTAATTGTTGCGCATCTGGCACCTGTCATTCGTCCCGCTCAATCAGACGGATAGGGGCGCGGCTACTTCCAAGTCAGACTCGGATTCCACGTGCCATGGCTGCGTCGCCTGGCCCTCGTGTAATTCGCTGTCGTAATTCTTGGCACTCGGTCCGCCCGTGCCGTTTACGACAACTCCGGTAAGTCCGAGGCCCAACGCATCCAACAGTTTCCAAGCACGCTTGGCCCGACGACGGCTGTCCCGGTTCAATCGCACTGCCATCAGGACTCCGTCGACTTGCGAGGCCACCACACACGGATCCGAGCCGGTCAGCAGCGAGCCCGAGTCGATTAACACCCAGTCATACTTCTCGCGCACCATGTGCAACAAGTTTGTAAATCGAGCCGAAGTGAACAGTTCGCACGGTCCGTTTGGAAGCGTGCCCAAAGGCATGAGCCAGAGGTTGTTCACGCCGGTGGAGTAAATACAATCGTCCGGTTCATCATCGGCCATGACGGTGGATGCGATGCCCTTCTGCGGGGACGCCAACCCAAACAGTTTGTGCTGCGTCGGATGGTGCAGGTCGGCATCCAGCAGGAGGACCCGCTGACCAGTTTGAGCCAGGCTGATGCCGAGATTCGCGGTCACCAAGCTGGTGCCATCATCAGGCGAAGGACTTGTCAGCTCGATGACTCGCGACGACTGGCCGCGAAATCGGAAGATCAACGCCGTCCGCAACGAGCGAAATGACTCCGCGACGCTCGACCGTGGGAGGTGGTGGCTACAGAGCACGGGGCTCAAGCCGGTGGATTGTTCAGCGTGGGCCAGTGGCGCTTGCCGGTTGGCCAGCGAATAATACGGTATCTCGCCCAATACAGGCGCTGCCAAGTGTTGCTGGATTTCGCCGCGCTGATGAAAGCGATTGTCTGTAAGCTCAGCAACCAGCGCCAGGCAAAACCCCGCGCACATACCCAGAAAGGTGAATACCGGCAGCACAATTCGTCCTGCGGGACTGACTTTCTCCCCCAGTCGAGGTGGAGCGATGACTCGGGTTTCGAAGCCGCCATAATCCTTGATCAAACTCGCTTCCTGCAGCCGACTGAGGACCACATCGTACAGTTGCTCGGTGCGGTCAATGTTTCGTTGGAACCGTTCGTCCGTGAGTTGGTACCCGCTCAGCTCCTTCGCGGCGTCGTGTTCGCGCTGATAAAGGTCGCTTAACAGTTGTTCGGAGAGCTGGATGCGTTCCAACTCCAGCTGAAGATACTGGGCGTACAAGTCGACGGGGTTGGATTCCTGTGGCAACTCGCTGGCCGCGTCCGGCGTCGCGGATTCGAGCGCGTAGGCTGCCGTGGGCAAAGCGAAGAAACGACGCGTCGCCTCCATCCGCTGCCGTACCATCTTGACATGCGGGTGGTTCGGACCGTAATGTTCCAGCAGGCGTTTTTCCGTATCCGCCAGCTGAATCAACTGGTTTTCCACGGTAGCTGACGTGTTGGGAAGTCCGTTCTGGGTGGTGGCTAGGTTCCGTAAATCGGAAACGATGGCCAACAACATCTGGTCGTCCACGCCCTTTTCCTTGGCGTTTTGGATGGCCATTAGTTGCCGTTCCACTTCGGCGCGACGCAACAACAGTTCCGACCGCTCCGTTTCGATGGCCGTCAATCGATCCTGCAACGGGTTGATTTCGTCAGTCCCGCGGGAAACGAGCGGTGAGTGCTGTCGGAATTGACTGTACTCCTCCTGCTGTTTGTGCAGATCCTGAGTGAGCAGATCGCGAGCCTGGCTGATCAACTCCACGGTTTGGTCGGACATGCCGTGATAGATTTCACGATGGAAGGATTCGTAGCTGTCCAAAACGGCTTGTACCACGAGCGGGCAGTCTTCCGGTACGGGGCCGCTAAACGAGAGCGTCATGATACTGTCGGCATTGTCCCCCAGGTTGCGCGAGCCCCCTTCAACTTCCAGTTCCTCGATAATCACGTCCGCCAATTCAATTTCGGGATCCTCAGCATATTCGCTGAATGTCGGCAGAGTGGCGAGGTGTGATTGTTCCACGGCCCGCTCAACAATCATCGGGCTGACAATCAAGGCCAGGTGAGTTGCCAGGTAGTCCTCGAAGCCCGATTCATAGTTGGCAGCGCCCATGACGGATTCGGGGCTCTTCTTGACGACGAGTACAGCGGCGCTCGACCGGTACATCCGCTCGGCCAGCCACCAGTAGCAAAATCCCAGTACCATGCTCAGTAAGGTTGTGGTCAGCAGGTACGTTCTTCGCCGCCACATCAGTTGCAGCAGATCGACGGTTGACCGCAGGCCGATCTGTGGTACTTCCGCATTCATAAGTGGGGGTGGCTTATTCATCGTCAACTACATTCGCCCTGTCCACTTCTTGAGCTGCACACGACCAGCAGAACGCCAGTACCCTGGAATTGAATCTTGATCAAAAGCTTGTACACCGCGTGCCGACGCGCACGAAACGTGGAACAGATTGGTGGCGACAGCGCCGACACCCGATGAACTTAATATAAACTGAGCGAATTTTTCTGTAAACGAACCCGGGTACCGATGTGATCCGAGCCACCCAGGGACGTGACGATTATGCCGATGCCAACGATTTATCGATGCGCCGTGTGACGAGGCGGGTGGCTGCAGCTCGCGCGGCGTAACACTCGAACGCGGCCAGAGCTTCAGACTGGTAGGGTCCCCATAACTCCCTTGAAAGGGGCCGGGCAGCGCACCGTGACTCGGAACCAGATTGCCCAGGTAGTCGCGGTCCAGACCTTGCCAGGGCAAACTCAGGAAGTCGTCCAGTGCGTGGCCCAGCTTCATGTGCAAGACAAACTGATCCGATAGGGTGGCGGCAGCGGAGTCCGACTGCACGCTGTGACGATCGGCGTCCATGATCTGTTGCCACTCCTCCAGCTCCAGTCGCGGAGCCACATGGTTCCACAGCTCCACCGGCCGGTGGAGCGTTTCTTGCACCACCGTAGTAACAGACTCTGGGGAATTCCCACCCCAATGATTGACGAAGAACGGCGCACGCGGACTGTACAGGTTGTAGTCACTGCGATTGCCATGCGCGTCCGCTCCAGGATAGGGCATATTCAGATGGCCGGCGAGGTTGCCCAGGAACAGGTTGTTCAGCAGCTGGATGTTCGACGCGCCGGCTCCGGCTCGCTGGGTGACCTTGCGGTGGAATGCCCCGAACCGATGGCTTCCCATGACGAGATTGTGCAGGAAATAGAGCCCCGATGCGTCGTGCGAATACAGTCCGTCGCCACGTGGGTCTTGCGGGTTGAGGCTGGGTCGGGTCGCGGCGATCACGTTGTTGTCGATCAGCAGCGGTCCGGAACCCAGCTCCGCGAAAATGCCGTTTCCCCGGTTAGCCAAGACAAGATTTCGCGTGACGCGCGCATCGCGATACACGTTGTCGATCCAGATTCCGTGCGCGAAATTGTCCCAAACCAGGTTGCCGTCGATCCGGCCATTCACAAAATAGTGTACTTTGATTCCGGCGATCTCTGGCGCCGTATGGCCATTCCAGTTATTACGTGCGACCAGGTTGCCGATGATCTGCGTGCCGAGGCTGCGCATGCCGGCAATGCCACAGCAACCGTTGTCGGTCACGCGATTGTGGCGAATCACATGAAAACCTGAATTTTGGGGTGTTGGCTGAGCGCCTTCCAAATCACGTTTGCCTTCGTAACCACAATCAATGCCAATCGACTTGGCAAACCGTACGGTATTGCCTTCAATCAACCAGTGATGGCCGGCACGACAGCCCAAAGCGCCGGCTTGGGGAGAGTCGCTGCGCCAGAACTTGTCGGGAAACTGATTGGCACAGTGTTCCATGGTGAATCCCTTGACGTGCAAATACCCCAGGCCGCGGCGATGTGGGGCGAATATCCGATCACGCACTGTGATTTCGACCAACCGCTGGGTTGGGGATGTATGCTCATCGGGGAAATGGACCGTCAAAGTACGACCATCCGGCGCCACCATCCATGTGGCCGGCGTGTCTTGGAGTTGCTGCGCATCGTCGGTCTCACGCAACGGCTGTCCATCGACGAACACTTGACCCAGCGTCAAGTGTTGGCCTGCAGGGGCGGCCTTCAAGGGAATGCGAAACGGGTGGCGAAGCTCGTGCTCGAATAGGGTGTCGTCCAAGCTGCCCCTGAAAATTGGCTTCGTGCTGCTGGCCCGTTGCCATGATGGCTGCCAGACTTCCGAGCCTCGGATAATCACCTCTTCACCAGCGGCTGCCTCATACACAATGGGTTGGCCCGGCTGCCCGCCCTGCGCGGCGCCACGCGTTCCCGATAGATGCCCGCGCGAACCAGGACCGTATCGCCAGGCTCAGCCAGCTGTGCCGCTCGATTGATGGTCTTGAACGGGGATGCTGCGGTGCCCTCATGATGGTCCGCGGCCGTGGCGTGCGCACCATGGACGACGTAAGTTCTCGCGGCTAACGGGGGCGCACACAAAGTCATCAACATCCAGCCGTGCAGCAGTTCAGCAGCCCACCAGGCCGGAAACCACGTTTGTCGTGCTTCACATGCGACCATCGCGAAGTTCCTCGTAAAGATCGGTTTCGCGTAGAGCTGCAGCGACTTGATCGAAATTTGCAATCAGTTGTCTCAGATCGCTGGGATTTTGTTTGACGCTTTGTGGGCTCAACGGATAATGCGGATCGGTAACGCCCAGGAAGCGGAGTATCCGTAAATGCTGCGCGTCGCGGGCCAGGTGTTCGTACTCTATTTCCACGAATGGTTGGCGCGTTTGTTCCAGTTTCTCGTTCAGGTCCTGATAGAATCGCTGCACGCGGTCCACGTGGGACATAAGCTCGTGCGGATTTACCTCGACGCGAGGTCGGGGCAGTATCAAGTCCTTGCGCGAGTAGACTTCCCACTGCTGAGTCTGGCGGGCGACGAGTTCGGACACAAACGTCTTGACCCGGTTCCTGCGTCTCAGCACAATTTTCTGGACGGCCTGGTCCCGCGTGACGTGATCCAGCACGACGTCCGCTTGACCGAGGGTCCACTTAAATCCGACGCACGAAAATCCCACGCCCGTTTGCCAAATGTTCTGCAGAAATCGTAACGGGTCCCGGTCGCGGTCGATCAACGAAATAGTCTCTGCTTGCTGGCGGTGCGTGAGGGCCGTAAAGATGCCCTGGGGATTAAACACTTCGTGATGACAGAGGATCTCCGGATGGGAATTCAACAGCGTGCATAGCAAATTGCTTCCTGTGCGCGGCACGGCCAGAATGACAAATCGATTCATGATTGACGACCATCATTCGTCACGGAAATAAAGCCCGTAGGCCCGCAGCAGCGCGGCGGGAAAGTTGCGCGAAAAAAGTTACCGGGGCGAGGCTGGGACGGCCTCGCCTACAATTCTTACCGTGGCGGGCAAGTTGCGAGGCTGGGACAGCCTCGCCTACGTAGTGTGCCACGCCGGCTCCGGACGTATCATCGCGCTCGGTTCCAGACGTTGCTGCATGCTGCTGAGCGTGTTGACCACCGACAGATCCTCCGGCCTGACTCGATAGGCCACACCGTCGTAGGACACGACAATGACACAATCACCACTCTTGGCGATCGAACTAATACCGTTATGGGCGATCTGACGTGACTGCATCTTTCCGCTGACCAAATCAAATCGCATCAGCGACCCCCAGTAATTCGTGACGATCACGGTTTGCGGATCGACAAAACAAACCGCCTTAGGGGAACGGCGTCCCAGCGAGAAAGAATGCAGCAGTTTGCCGTCCGCCAGGTTATAGACCTTCATGGTAAAGTCCCGGGACACGCTGGCAATCAATCTTCCGGAGGGATCGATATCGACGTCGTCCACGATTGCCATGTGTCCGGGGAACCGTTGCAGCAAGTCACCGCTAAAATCCCAGCTCAACAGCGCCCCATCCGCACTGCAGCTGACGCCCAGCGTCTGTGCGGGGTGCAGGCGGAGCGCTTTCACGGCCCCTTCATGCAGCAGGATCTTTCCCAGGATGTCGCCCTGCAAACTGACGCGGACGATCGCTCCGCTGTAACACGCGACGAACACCTGGCCAGCATACTTCGGGTGATGCGCCAGCCGCACACTATTAATCGGTCCTTCGCCAATCGGCACGGCCCGCTCTTTGCCCAACTCGTCACGGCGCTTGTCGAACACATGCAATACTTGATCGTGGGCGCCCGTGACGACCACCTGGAAAGTGTCGTCCATCGTGACGGCATTAGCCAGCATTCTACCCGATTCCGGTTCCAGCTCGGCGGTCCATTGCGCGGTCGTGGATGTGAGTTTGCCCAGCCGGACCAATCCGTCGTCGCTCACGGTGGCAAATTCCCCTTGACCGTTGGCCGAGACTTCATTGAGGCAGACGTTGCCGTTGCCTCGATCCCCTACTTCGTCCAGACAGGATCCATCGGTGGCATCCCAAACGAGTACGGTGCCGTCGAAGGTGCCGGCCAGGATTCGCTTGCCGTCAGGAGACCAATTGAAAGACCGTTCCCAGGTAGTGGATTTCCGGTCCAAAGTCACCTTTTGAGCAAACGTGGCGGCATCCCAGACCAGAATCTTCTGATCGTAGGCCGCAGACAGGATGTCTCCATTCAGGGGTGATGTGGCCACCTTCTTGATGCCGGATGCGTGCGCATCGATCTCCGCCAATGTCTCCGAGCTTTCGATATCAAAAACGCGGATCACCCCGTCATCGCATCCCAAAACAGCGCGGTCGTGTAATGGGTCTATCGCGCAGCTGTCCGTCTCGTTCTCGAAAGGTCCCCACATCTTGATCAGCTCGCCGCTCTTCAAGTCCCAGACCCGGAGGGTCATGTCGTCCCCGGACGTATAAATGCGACCGTTGCAGCAGACGACCGACAGCACGTCCTTTTCATGGCCTTCGATAACTCGCTGCACGGCGCCGGTGTCCAGGTTCCAGACAAGCACGCGCCAGTCGCGAGACACGGATACGCCCAGGTGATCGTCGGCAAATGCAAAATCTTCCACGTCGTCGCTGTGCCCTAGCAACACGCGCAGCCGCTGTCGCGACTTCAAGTCCCAGAGGTGGATCGTGTAGTCCGACGACGATGAAGCGGCCAGCGTGCCGGCCGAGTTGACGGTAATGCGATTGACCAGATGGTCGTGATAGCCCAGCAGTTCGATCGACCGAGCATGCAGATCGACGTATGCCACAGCTCCATCGTATGCCGAACTCACCGCGGCGTCCGTACCTGGAATCCCCGCCACGCACGTTACGGGGCCGCGATGCCGCACAAAGGATGTCTTCAGTTTGGGGACGGTAATGGTCATGGTTCACCTCGCGATGTTCATGCACTAGGCAAGGTCGCTTCACCGGCCCGACCCGCATGACGTTACATTCTGATCTGTGTTTGGTACGCACGCAGCGGCTTCAAGTAGTCCGCCCCCGTGCCGTGGTAGTATTGACAATAATCGGCTGCCTGAACACAGTTGACGTTGGCATTCGTAAAATCCGATCCGTACAGGAACATCTCTGGATTATGCTTGGCGAGCTGCTCCATCCATCGCTCGTATGCTCGCCGGCGTTGATCCAGACTGTAGTACCAGTTGCCATAGACGGTAAAGAATGCATTGCTCCACCAAATCACCGATTCGGGCTCTGATTCCATCCTAGCCAGCAAGGGCGCGGGATCCTGGATCAGATCGCAGCAAACGTAGGAATGTTCCAACTCCCGATAAGCCTGCCAATGATCGCGCAGTCGCCTTGGCCCCCCCCAGCGGCTCAGTTCGCGACTCCAGAGCTGCGCCATGTCATTCCAGTCGATGTCGTCCGGTGTGCGGTTGTCCCAAAGCTGGTAAAAGGTGTCTGGATGCGGAAACTTGGCGAAGAGGCATTGCACGAAATCCGGGAAGTTGTCCCCTTCCCAATGCTCCACCAGGTATCTCCGAACGGCTAAGGCGTTGGGGCTGTAATCAAAGTACACGACCCGCGTATGCTGACGGAAGCCCAGCGCGTGCAGGATGCGATTCGGCTTGAAGCCGGCGGCGACGCTGTACAGCGTAGAAATCGGTGGCCGAAAATCCCGCGGAGGCGACTCGACATCCCGGTAGGATTCGATGTTCCAAAGAAAAACACCGCGGCGAGCGTTCGACGTCTGAGCATGGATGGTCGCAAAAAATCCCGTTGTCCTGCGTCAAGTTGTACGAGGCCATCGTCCTTCTCGAACCGCTCGATCCCCGCACCGAGAAACTGAACAACCGCTGAGCGTTCCTGGGGCTGGGTTGGCAGTTGCAACGAATAGTGGCGAACCTCGTCGCTGATTTCCATGACGGGCAATCCGGCCAGTAGGCTGGCCCGGATCCATTGCCAGCCGGGCCGGCGGGGTCGTCGCACGACAGTCGTGGCGCCACGGCGCAGTGCCGTCCATCGACCTTGCTCGGTAACGGGGACGGCCTCCGGCAACGCCACGGCTGCGCCGTCGCCAGATGCGAAACTGGGGCAGCCCAATTGCTGGTATTGTTCCAGATTGACAAGCAGGCAACCAGGCTGAAAGCCAAACCAATCGGCGCCTGCGTCGGCCATCTGCCCCATCACAAGAAAATCTGTGTTCTGGATAGACGCATTCAGCGCGGCATAGAAATCGCGGGCCTGCCAGTTGTCGGGAGTCCACCGTTCCTGAATCACATGGCCGTACGGCTGGACCAGGCAAAAGCGGAAGCCCTGCCTCAGGGATTCCCCCAGAATGGCGTCAACATCCGTACCCTCAATGATCAAGTCTCGATAACCGAAGCGGGACCACGAAATGGTCAAGTCTCGGTATTTGACCGCGAGTGGTACGTCGCCAATCTCGGCGGAATTGTCCAGCAAGCCGAGAACCAGCCCGTCAGTGTTCATGACAGCGCTTCCGCAGATTTCGCTTGCAGGTTCCCATTCTCGTCGGCGGCAAGCCGTTCCCACCTTCACGCATCCAGTCCGACGATTTCTTCTTGGCCGTCGTGTACCAGGTCTCCTCGAATCACGACATCCCCAGCCAGCGAGCTGAACTGCAAGTTGCTCAAGCGGGGCATCCCATCGCGCGCACCGTCCGACAAAGCCCTGACGGAACGCAGGCCCCCCACGAATCGAGGAGAAATCGTCAACAGCAGTTGATCCGCCAGGCGGGACGCGAGAATGCTCGTAATCATCGTCGCTCCCCCCTCGACCATCACCGAACGCAGGCCTCGCTGTTTCAATTCCGCCATCAATTGCTGGAGATCGACTCGGCCCTCCGCAGTCACCGGCACGTGCAGTACTTGAGCGCCGGCCGCTGTCAATTCAGCCTTTTTGCGGGCGCACGCCTGCTGGCTGGTGGCAATGATCGGCCGCACACAGGGATCCCGCAACAATTGAGCATCCAGGGGGAATCGCAGGCAACTGTCCACAATCACTGGTTGCGGATTCTCGCCCCGTGTCAGGCGTACCGTCAAACGGGGATCATCCGACAGGACGGTATTGATGCCCACCAGGATGGCATCGTGCATGGAGCGTAGCTCATGAGTCAGTCGCTGCGTTTCCGGGTTGCTCAACTGTAGCGTGCGACCCTGCGAAAGTGCGATGCAACCGTCGATGCTTTGTGCATAGGTGAGCGTGGTCACCGGAGTGGCGCACGAGCGAATATGCTGTTGCGCACGGAAGAGAAAACACCGCACATCATCGACGATGTCGTCCCGAAAGACACATGGCTGGGAACCATCAATAAAATTCATGGAACGGTGCGGTCCAGCGGCGCATCAAACAGATGACCTAATCGTTCAGCTTTAGTCTGCAAGTATCGCCGATTGTCGGGCCCGGGTGGAATTTGTAAAGGAATCCTTTCCACAACCTCGATGCCCCCCGCCTCCAAATCGGCGATCTTCTGGGGATTGTTGGTCAACAAGCGAATCTTGCCGGTTCCCTCGTGGCGCAAGATGGAGGCGGCAATGCGGTAGTTGCGGCCGTCCACGGGCAAGCCCAGGTGTAAGTTGGCGTCAACGGTGTCCAGTCCCTGATCCTGCAACGCGTAGGCCTGGATCTTGTTGGTAAGTCCGATGCCGCGCCCCTCTTGCCGCAAATAGACGAGGATCCCCCGCCCTTCGGCGGTGATACGCCTGATCGCCGCTGACAGCTGATCGCGACAGTCACACCGTAATGAACTGAACACGTCCCCCGTGAGGCACTCCGAGTGGATGCGTACCAACGTGGGGCTGCCTTCGGGATTTCCCATCGCCAGCGCAAGATGTTCTTTGCCGGCGTGGTCGTGATAGACCGTCAATTGAAATTCGCCATCGCTGGTCGGCATCCGCGCGGAATACACGCGCCGTACCTCGTGCTCCTCACGGTCGACGGCGACAGGAACAGATTCGTCGTGCTGCTGATTCATCAAGTTCCCCGCGGAGCGGTTCGTAAAGGAACGGACCAAAACAGATGTCGAATGGAATGCCGCATATTCGGGGCCAACGCTTCCCGCGTCGAGGCAAACTGACAACACGACGCCGGATGCTGTTTGGGCGATGGATCGAGGCCTTGACCACGCCGTCACCGTTGGGATCGGTGCTGCACTCGCCCATCACGCGCTGCGCTGCGATCTCACCCGCAGCGCTGAAAGGTACATCTCCACGCCACGGTTGGACAACTTCCGAGAATAATTTAGGCCGTAAGCAACGTCAAGAAAGAACGAGCCCCAATCGTCGGAACAGGGCAACATTTGACGGCACGTGGTCCCCCGCAGCATGATTGCAGGAGTGGTCGCCACACCCGGCAGGTGTGCGATATGGCACATTGCCACCTCCTTTTGATCATCAACGAATTTCTTGACACAATCAGGTAGTGGCCCGCCGTGCAACCCGGTTACCACGGGGCTGCCGATCTGGTTAACATGTTCCCGCGCGTTTTGCTTGCAGTGGAGAGGTTAATTCTATGTCCCGCGAATCGTCCCTGATCAACAAGGACTTCATCAAGTCCCATCTCACGGCCGACGACCCCTGGTGCCGCACGCATGGATCCGAAAATGGTTCGGAGTATCTCGGTGCCGGAATGCTGTATTACGGCCTGGCCTATTCGTTGCGGGCCGCCGTGTGTGTCTGCCTGGGATCGGGCGGAGGATTCGTGCCGCGGATGATGAGGCAAGCTCAACGGGACTTGCAACTGGAAGGAAGCCGCACGATCCTCGTCGATGGGATACACCACGTCGAAGACAGCAAGAAGAATATCTGGGGTTCGCCGCATTGGGCACCTGCCGATTCACTGTTTCGGGCCAACTATCCGGACATCGAGATCTTGACGGAATTGACGGCGCACGCCTTCCACGAAGTGTTTGTACCGCACCATCTGCAAATCGACTTCTTGCACATTGATGCTGACCACCACTACGAAGGAGTCAAGTTGGACTGGGACCTGTATCGCACGCTGGTCCATGACCAGGGAATCATCACGCTGCATGACACGGTGAATTATCGCGAACCTTGCGGTGTCTACTTGCTGATGGACGAGATCCGGCAACAGGGTGAATATGAAATGATCAATTTTCCCATCTGTTACGGTACTGCCGTACTTCGCAAGCGTCAGTCTGACGGTCGGCCAACTCCATGAAAATCATGCTGCTGCAGGATGAAGTCTACCTCCCTTCACTGGGCGGAGCCACGAAGGCCAACCGCTTCTTGCTGCAGGCCATGGTGCGGCGCGGACATGATTGCTGGGCGCTGACGCGAGCTTTGACGCGTTCGCTGGACGGCCCCAACAATGAGTCGCAACTACTGGATGGTCTGGCGTGTCGTAACGTCACGGTGGACAGGGCGAGACCCGGCGTATTTGCTTATGCGTACGACGGCGTGCACGTGGAAGCGATCAATCTGGACGGCGATGCGCAGCGCCGAGACTACATCGTCGAACGTCTTGATCGACTCCGCCCCGATTGGGTATTGGTGGCCGACGACAAACGTCGTTTCATGTTGGCAGCCGCGATGCACGCTGGTCCCCAGCGCGTCGTGCTGCTGCTGCAGACGATAGTGCAGTTGCCGTTTGGACCCCTGTCACTAAACTCGAGTCCCCCACATACCACGCTGATGCGTCAGGCCCGCGCCATTGTCGTGATCAGCGAGTTTCTGCAGCAATACATGCAGACGCACGCCGGTTTGACGGCCAACGTGTGTGTGCTCCCTTTTTTCGGACCAGGACCGTTTCCCAATCTGGCGCAATACGATCGGGGTTATATTACGATGATCAACCCCTGTCGGCTCAAAGGCGTAGCCATTTTTCTGGAACTAGCTCGCGAGTTTGCCGAGTTTGAGTTCGCCGCGGTGCCGACCTGGGGAGCCAATCACGAATTGCTGGCCCAATTGCAGCAACTGCACAACGTCCGTATCCTCGAGCCGGCCGATGACATTGAAGCAATTTTGGCACACACACGTGTGCTGCTGGTTCCCTCGCTGTGGCCCGAAACATTCGGTTACGTCGCGCCGGAAGCGATGCTGCGAGGCATTCCGGTAATGGCGAGTGACCTGGGCGGGCTGCGCGAAGCGAAGTTAGGTGTCGATTACTTGCTGCCGGTAAATCCCGCGGTGCGCCAGGGAGATGCCTATGCGTGTCCCCCACAGGATATCGCTGCCTGGTCCAAAACGCTACGGCTGCTGTTGGACAGCCCGCGGGCGTACCATCGATGTTCCCTGGCGTCGCGAGAAGCCGCGATGAACTTTGTGGTGCGAGCAGAGCGTCTTTCCGTGGAATCGTTTTTGGCGGAACTCGTCGCGGAGTAGCCGTGGCGATTCACTGTCTTCCTGTTGGAGCATGCATGCAACCCCTGCACTTCGAGTTTCAGCAATGCATTGACCGGCAGCCGTACTCGGTCAATCTGGACGGATTGCGACTGGACGTGGATCGGGATGTGTTCCCCCCGGATCTGGGCCAGTGTGCGCAAAATATGGCCCGCCTGGCGACGCGTTATCGACCCCAGGTGGCATTGGACATGGGGTGCGGTTCGGGATACCTGGCGCTCATGCTGCAGCGGCAGGGAGTTTCCCAGGTCTGGGCCAGTGACGTTCATCCTCCGGCCGTGATTTGTGCCCGTAAGAACGTACGGCAGAATGCTGCTCACGCGTCGATTCAGGTGGTGCACAGCGACCTGTTCGAGAACATCCCACGCTCCGTGCAGTTTGATCTGATCGTCTTCAACCAGCCCTTTGGGCCGGGGCACGGCGAGGCGGTCTGTGGTTGCGGTCCTGACGGTGGATCCAGCATCACGCGCCGATTTCTGCGGGCAGCGGCAGCCTATCTGCAGCCGCAGGGTGCCGTACTGATGGCCTTTTCGGATCGCGTCCCCGAAGAACACAGTCCCCAACACATTGCCGCACAACTGGGTTATACGGTGGAAACACTGTTGCACGAGTACTACGGCGAATCGAACAACTTCATCTTTGAGATCCGGACCCGATCTAAAGGACACGATATATGACCTGGTCGGTAATTCGAGAAATCGGCGTTGCGTATGCACGCGCGACCGTCGCGACGCCAGAGCCGCAGCTACGTTATCCCATTTGTGCCACAATGGCGTCGGATGGAACCTGCCTGATCGTGGACGATGTGTGGGCCGAAAAGCCCATCCCCTTCCGTCTAGAGTGCAGGACCCTCTGCGTCGCGAGAAGCGGCGAAATCTTGTTTGACAGCTTGGCTCACGGCATGCGGGACGCGTATGGCTGTCGGGCCGCTGACGGGACCTTGGCCGTCTTGCGGCGATCCCAATGGGAGTTGGCACTGTTCGCTGCGGACGGCACGGTGACGCGACGCATCGACTTAACCGATTTCAGCAAGCGACTTCCCACGACGGTGACGTCGACGGAGCAGGGCACATTCCTGATCATTTTCGTCGATCGCGCGCAACAGTTGGACCTGATCGAGATCGATCGCCAGGGATGCCTGCTGTGGGCACTGCCCCACGGCGTCCATTGCCTGGGTGTTCCGCTCAGTGCCCAACGATTACCTGCCAATACCATCCTCTTGGCAGACGGCTTCCACCATGCGGCGATCGAGATCGATCGCCGGGGACACATCGTCTGGCAGTTCGGGGAATCCGGCAATCCGGCGCGAACGCCCACTCGTCTGGCCGGCCCCAGCTGTGCGCGTGCAGTGGCAGGTGGCCAGCGTCTGATTGCCGACACACGTAACCACCGTGTGATCCTGGTTGGCTCGGACGGCACGACCCGCGATATTTGCCCGGACGACATGGAGTTGACTGACCCAACCTACGCGGAGATGACGCCCGACGGCCAAATTCTGATTTGCGACAGCGGCAACGCACGCGTTATCCTGCTGGACACGCAGCAGCGGGTCGACTGGCAATTCGGCGCGCCGGTACGCAGGCAACGCTTGTTGTCGTATCCACGTTCCGTGGAATGCACCGGCCCAGCCGAATTTCTGATTGCCGATACGGCCCACGACCGAATCGTGTATTTTGCCGATGGTCGCTATGAAGAAATCCGACTTCGATCGGAAACGGCGCTTTTCTGGCCGCGCTGTGTGCGTCAGTTGCCCGACGGGCGCTTGCTGGTGGCGGACGGCCGGCACGGTCGGATCGTGGAAATGTCCGCCGATGGACAAGTTCATCGGGAACTTTGGGAGGTGAACCTGGGCGATTCGCGGAGGTTCATGGATCCGCACGACGTTCGCGTGCTGCCCAGCGGAAACCTGTTGATCACCGATTCGCCCAGGGACGCGGTGTTGGAAGTCGACTGGCAGGGACACGTCCACCGGCTGCTCAGCGACGAGACGGGCTGCCCCCTGAAGGACCCGCATGCGGCGCAGCAACTCGACGACGGTCGCGTGGTGATTTGCGATACGGGCCATCACCGCGTCCTGTTTGTTGACGCGGAGGGTGGAATCGAACGGTGCCTGGACACAATCCGCGACGGGAACTCGATGCTCAGACTGAATCGCCCCCGGTACTTGGAGGTCATTCCTGGTGACACGATGGTGATCGTGGACACGGGGCACAACCGCGTGCTGCTGACCACGACGTCGGGGCACCTGTTAAGCCAGATATCCTGCCTGCCCGATTCACCGATTCCCAGCCTGCATCAGCCGCGCTGGGCGACGCTGATCAACCGGCACGAATTGGCGATCGTGGATCACTTTCACCATCGCATCGTGCACATGCGCAATCAGGCAACAGAAAAGTAACTTCTGGCGAGGACTCGCAACGGAACATGAGCCCTAAGTTCGAGTTTTGCACTTTTTTGCGAGAGCTGGTGTGGTTTTCGCCGGTAATCGAACAATTGTCCTCAATTGTTCATTCGCCGCGTTCGCAATGGCCTGGAAACAATTGAGGACAATTGTTCTACATGGTGTCGACTGCGACGTCCGCGGATTGGCTTACAGGGCCAAGGCTCGGTCCATGCGATTCGAGATATCGGCGAGTCG
The DNA here is from genome assembly GCA_963695565.1 of uncultured Planctomycetales bacterium. Classification (GTDB taxonomy): domain Bacteria; phylum Planctomycetota; class Planctomycetia; order Pirellulales; family Pirellulaceae; genus CAVOGW01. The sequence goes on along the minus strand of CAVOGW010000010.1, from coordinate 243,823 downwards.
CTCACGATCGCCTCCTTCCACTTCGGCGGCCGCCCAACCCGTGTACCCGATCTCGCGCAGTGCAGCGCGGACGTCGTCCCAATCGACGTCCCCGTCGCCGATTTTGCAGAAGCCGTTGCGCTGGCTCCAGTCCTTGATATCGAGTTTCGCGATCCGCGGGCCTAGCGTACGGATCCAATCGGCTGGCCGGCCATATTTCTGATGGTTCCCCACGTCGAAATGAACGCCCACCCAAGGGCTGCGGAACGCGTCGACGAATTCCGCCAATTCGTCGGCCGTCTGACGGTTGTTGCCGTCGGGCCGGTAAAACATTTCGTTCCAAACGTTTTCGATCAGGACGCGGATCCCCAGCCGTGCCGACAAGGGCAGCACCGCACGGATCTGTTCGCGGGCGCGTCGTTTCACGTCGGCCACGCTGCCGTCGCGACCATGTCCGGGCACGAGCAGCACGGAACTGCCGCCTGCCGCATGACAATCCTGGATGGCTGTGGTGAGATCTCGTCTAGCCCTGACGCGCACGTCCTGGTCGGGATCGGTCAATCGGACTTGCCAGTGCGTGCTGTCGACAACTCCCTCCATGGCGACCCCCGTGGCGAGAGCCGCAGCACGAGCCTCATCCGGTTTGACATTTCCCGGGCTGTCCAATTCCAGCCCGTCAAAGCCAACTTCCCCGACCAGCTGGAATTTTTCGCGTACGCTCCCGTGAGCACCGATCATGCCCCATTTGAGTGATTTGAAGATCGTGCGATGGTCGGTTGTTTCAGTTGATTGGCCCCTGCCGGGTCGAGCCACTGCCATCACGGACGGCACGGCGATGGCGATCGCGCCGCTGGCTAAGAACTGTCGCCGGCCGAATCTGGTGGTCATGGTGATGCTTACTCCTGATCGTGGATGTTTAGTTTTGGAGTGCGGTGATTCTTCACCGCACTCCCCTGCGGCGGAGCCGCTTTTTCCTTGGATAGACAAAGAGGCTTGTCCAGCCTATCCCCTGGTATCTGGCCTAGCCATCGATGGCGGTGACCGCGCCCCGGTCTCTGAGGAAGTCGATCTCCAGCAGCCAACGCAGCATTTCTGCCCTGGCGCTTGCGTGAACTCGCATCAGGAAGTCTTCCATGCGCGGCTGCTCGCCGCGCGGGAGGGCGGATTCGAACTCATCGCACAGCCGATCAACGTGCTCAGCCTCCGACATGTTCAGCGATGGCGAAGGATCGTCCTGCGTGTTGCTCATGGTAATGCAAAAACCAAGCGCAAACTCAACTTTGCCGCGTTCGAGTTGATTCTAGCTTAGCTAGCGCGGACTTTCGACCGGATGGGGAGCCGCCCCCGCTGCGTCGCACGCCTGATCTTGCCGCCACGCACTACCGCCAATAGGATCAAATCATGAGAGCCGCCGACTTTCAAGAGGATCCGAACACGCAGTTGTTCTAACCGTTTGTGGTGCAAATCAGCAGGGGCGGACAATGTACGATTCCGCGGGGGGCTGAGTGCCGTGATCGCTCGCAAGTTACTTCCGGTCATTTTCGTGACGGCCATTTTGGGTGGGCTGTATCAGGATGTATGGTCACGCGCAGCGACGGACGCCCGGTCGCTGCGCGTGATGACGTTCAACATCCGCTACGGCACGGCAAATGACGGAGAGAACAGCTGGCCGCAGCGGCGAGAATTACTGTGCCAGACAATTCGCGCGTACGATCCCGACATCCTGACACTGCAAGAAGCTCTGCCGCTGCAAATTGACTTCCTGCTGAAGGCGCTGCCCGCTTACCAGCATGTAGGGCGTTCGCGCGAGAAGGACAATGCCGACGGCGAGCAATGCGCGATGTTGCTGCGTCGCGCGCGTTTCGAGATTCGGCAGTCGGATACGTTTTGGCTCAGCGAGACACCCCAGGTTGTCGGTTCCCAGAGTTGGGATGCCTCTTTACCGCGTATCGCCACATGGGTCGAAGTGTCCGATCGTTGGGCTGCCGGTCGCCTTCTGCGCTGCTACAATGTGCATCTGGATCACATCGGCAAGCAGTCCCGCTTGGAATCCGCGAGACTGGTGCGTGCGTGCGTCGATGAGTCCAACGAGATGGCGGTGATCGTGGCCGGAGATTTCAACGCCGCGGACGATTCGGAGGTGCATGCGGCGCTGATCGAATCTCAACATAACGACGCACGGCTTACCAACGCCCTGCGCAGCGCATGTCCAACTCGCGGTCGCAACGAGAACACCTATCACGGCTTTGGGGGACCGCAGCCGGGTAAACCCATCGACTGGATCCTGTTCAATGGGCGACTGAAGTGTGTGACCGCTTCCATCAACCGTGCAGCCCGCGAGGATCGCTATCCGTCCGATCACTTTCCCGTGCAAGCGGAACTGCGCTACGTACGTGCGGCGGAGGCACTGAAATAGCGAACGGCATTCTGAAAGATCGCCAGGCCGTCCCCGGCTTCGCGCAATGACTCGCGCGTCCAGCGCGGATGCTGTGTACGATGCACGAACCGTTCGGGGTGCGGCATCAAGCCGAACACGCGTCCCGTCTCGTCACTCAACCCGGCCACATGTCCCATCGATCCGTTTGGGTTGGCGGGATAGTCGATCAAGTCTGACTGTGCCGACGGTGGATTCGCATAAGTCAGGGCCACGCATCCAGCCTGCTGCAGCCGTTGCAGGATGCGGTCGTCCTTCACGACGAATTTTCCCTCTGCATGTGCCACGGGTAAATACAGGCGGTCGATGCCGCTCAGGAAGACGGAGTTTGACGTGCTGACTTCCAGGTGTACCCAGCGGTCCTCATAGTGTCCGGAGTCATTCAGCGTCAGTGAGGCTTGAGCGCTACCACCAAAATTGTCCGGAATCAGCAAACCGGTTTGCAGCAGCACCTGGAAGCCGTTGCAAATCCCCAAGATGCAATGTCCCTGGTCACGAAAGGCCAGCAGGGTACCGGCCAGCGCATCACGCAGCTGGTGAGCCAGAATGCGGCCGGCGCCCAGATCATCGCCGTAGCTGAATCCACCGGCGATGCACAGCAGCTGATAATCGCTCAAGATTTGCGGATGTTCGATCAACCGATTCACGTGAGTTCGATCGACCGTAGCTCCCGCCAGTTCGAAGGCATGGGCCGTTTCGAGGTCGCAGTTGGTTCCGGGAGAACGCAGCACGAGGACGCGAGGTAAATCCATGATTGGCATTCCTGGTCGGGGCGTCTAAACATCCATCGGCTGTCGCCGTGTTCCTGGCGATCCTAGGTATTCATCGGCCGATGATTTGGGCAAGGGGCCGGACGGCAGCGTCCGCTTCGGTCGTGGCAGTTGGTCAAATTGGCGTAGCGATTTCGGAATTTGGGACGGGTTACCCAGCCAAACTCGATGATGGGTGACGCCGCGCTGTTTCGAGGCTGGGCCAATCCTTCCTCCAATGTCGCGGACTGTTATCAATTTCCCAATCCAGTCTGCCAGGCGGCCTTCAGCTCGGTGCACGACTCGTCCACAATTAACCGCGTGGACCCGGGTTCGCGGATCTGCAAGTGCGGCTGGCTGATGACGCGGCCAATCGTGGCACAGGGCAAATGTGCTTGTTCAAAAAGTGCGGCGAACGCGTCAGCATGCCCCGTCGTCACCTCGCAGATAAATCGCGAGTTTGACTCGGCGAACAGCAAGGTCGGAACACGTAACGGGTCGTCAGCCAACTCGTGCGGCAGGTTGGCCAGGGCGATGCTGGCCCCCCAGCCGCCGGCCAGCGCCATCTCGGCCAGCGCTGCCGCCAATCCGCCTTCGGACATATCGTGACATGCACGAACCAATCCCTGCTGGATCGCTCGATGCACGGCCGTGAATGTCGCACGTGCCGTCGCGGGATGTACGTGAGGGACGGTTCCCCAGGCATATCCGGTGACCAGTTCGTAATGCGAGCCGCGCAGTTCGTCTGCCGTATTTCCGACCGCAAACAGCAGGTTACCGGCTTCTTTAAGGTCCATGGTAACACATCGCCGCACATCGTCGATCTGGCCCAAAGCGCTAATCAGCAGAGATGGGGGAATGCTGATCGTTTCGCGGCCTGTCCGACCGGAAAACGAGAATTCGTTATGCAGGCTATCCTTGCCACTGATGAACGGAGTCTCCAAAGCCACGGCGACTTCGTAACAGGCGAGTGCCGCGCGGACCAGTGAACCGAGCGTTTCGGGTCGGTCCACGTTACCCCAACAGAAATTGTCGAGGATGGCGATGCGGCTAGGGTCGGCTCCCACGGCAACGCAGTTACGAATCGCTTCGTCGATGGCACTGGCCGCCATGTGGTAAGTGTCGAAATCTCCGTAGCGGGGATTCATGCCACAGGCGATCACCAGGCCGCGCCATGTATGCAGCTTGGGCCGGACCACGGCCGCGTCGCTGGGACCATCATTGGTGACTCCCACCAGCGGTTTGATCACACTCCCTCCCTGCACTTCATGATCGTACTGGCGGATCACCCATTCCTTGCTGGCCACGTTGGGGGAGGCCAGGATTTTTTTCAGCACGTCCCCGTGATGGCTGGCGGTGGGACGACTGGCATCCCTGGCGGCCGGTCGCGGCTCTGCTGGCTGGTACCTTGCCTGTCGCACGATGGGCGGGCGACCTTCGTGCAGAAACTGCATGTCGATATCAGCGACCGGGTGCCCGTCGTACGTCAATTGCAATCGCCCGGTTCCGGTGAACGAGCCGATCGCGGTCGCTTCCACGTCTTCCGCGTCACACAGGGCTCTCAGCGCCTCCCATTTGGTGGGGGGGACGGCCAGCACCATGCGTTCCTGCGCTTCGGAGATCCAGATTTCCGCATAAGACAGCCCAGCATACTTGAGCGGCACTCTGTCGAGTGCCACTGCCGCCCCCAAATCGCAACCCATTTCTCCGACCGCACTGGACAAGCCACCGGCGCCGCAATCCGTAACGGCGCGAAACAGCCCGCGGTCGCGAGCTTGTAGCAGCACATCCAGCAGCATTTTTTCGGTAATGGCATTCCCGATCTGGACCGCTCCTCCGGAAACTTCTTCACTGTCGCTGGTGAGTTCTGCCGAACTGAACGTGGCGCCGTGAATTCCATCGCGTCCAGTTCGCCCTCCCATCACGACCACCAGGTCGCCGGTTTGAGCATGTTTGATGACTTTGTCGACCGGTAACAGGCCGACGTTGCCGCAGTAGACGAGCGGGTTCGCCAGATAGCGCGGGTCAAAAAAGATGGCTCCGTTGACGGTGGGGATACCCATGCGGTTGCCATAATCGCGGACGCCGGCGACGACACCCGTGAAGACGCGGCGGGGGTGCAAGACGCCTTCCGGGACTTGATCGGCAGGGGTATCCAGTGGGGCAAAGCAAAACACATCCGTATTGCAAATGGGCCTGGCTCCCAGCCCGGTACCCAGCGGATCGCGAATCACGCCCCCCAATCCGGTATTGGCACCGCCGTAGGGCTCGATCGCCGACGGATGATTGTGGGTTTCCACTTTGAACACGACATGATCCTCTTCGTCGAACGTAACGACACCGGCGTTGTCTTCAAACACGCTGATGCACCAATCGTCCATGCCCAGCGTCTCGCGCACCTTCTGCGTGGCGGCAAAGACGGTTTCTTTAAGCAGGTTCTCGAACAGGCGTTGTCCATGTTCGTCTTCGTATTCGATGCGGCCCTTCAGCGTCTTGTGGCTGCAGTGTTCGCTCCAGGTTTGAGCAATCGTCTCCAGTTCCACATCCGTGGGTTCGCGTCCCAGTGAGCAAAAATGGGACTGAATCTGCTGCATCTCGGGCAGGGTCAGGAAGAGATGTCCGTCGCGGCTGATATTCACTAACGTTTCGGCGTCGGCCGACGAGAGGCGAATCGTCCGCAGTTGAAACTGGTACGCTGGCGCGGCGATTTCCTCGCTGGCTGCCAACGGCCCCCACACGACTTGTTCAATGGAATCATTCGCCAACACCTTGGCGCACAATCTTTCGATCTGTTCGTCAGTGGCTCCCTGCACCCAGTATTTTCGCAAGGTGCGAACCTCGTGGACGGGGATCCGCATCTGGTTGATCGCGCGCATGGCGCTCGACGCGACGGGGTCCGTGACACCTCGCTTGTAAAGAACGTTGATCAGCCGGGATGGCTCGGCCTCCGGACCCGTTGCGATGGTATGGCCGTTCAGCTGCATGATGTTGACGGTTTCGACGACAGGATCAGCCAGCAGTTCCACGGCCACGCGCTGAACTTGCTCGGCGGTAATCGACCCGCGCATCAGGTAGGCACGTCCGGTCTGGACCTTAAAGTGTGGGGTGATGCCCAGTGCGGCGGCGTCCCGGACAACCTGGCGCGCTCGATGGTCATACGACTCTTTGATCGGCAGAATCTCAACTTCCCACTGCATCGCGAATTTGCTTTCCTTGTTCTAATAGTTCCAGGAGTGCTTCCGGATCGTTGGCCTGCAGCGCTTGATGAAAGCGCTGCAGCATCTGGGCCAGGCGTGTATGAGCCTTGAGCATCTCGTCCCGATTTTGCAGGAAGATGTCACGCCAGACTTCCGTATTACCGGCGGCAACACGGGTTGTGTCGCGCCAGCCGCTGGCCGCATAGCTCAGACAATCCCGAGGCGTGACTGCCGCCAGCGCGGAGGCCAGCCAGTGCGGCAGATGGCTGGTCGCGGCCATCGTCGCATCGTGCTGCGCGGGGCTGATGCGCTGCACGCGGGCTCCTAACGACTGCCAGAAAGACTCGACATACTTTAGCGCGTTTTCATCGGTGTGCGGCGCGGGGGTCATCAAAATCCGCTCGCCTTGAAACAGGTCCGCTCGGGCGGCCTCAACCCCGGATGAGTGACTCCCTGCCAGTGGATGTCCTCCCACGAAGGGGATCGGCAGTCCCACCAATTCCGCCACAATTCGTTGTTTGGTGCTGGCAACGTCGGTAATCACGGCATGAGGCGGACAATGTAGGGCGACCAGTTGAGCCTTCTCCACGACGGCTCCGGCTGGCGTGCAGACGAAGATCAAATCGGCATCGGCGACGCCTTCCTCAATGATATACGTCTGGCTGGAGGTCGCCCCCAACTTGATCGCCTGCCCGACCGCGTCCCCGTCCCGGTGAATTCCGATGACCTTTCTGGCAACACCGCGCGTGAGTGCCGCTTTGCCGATGGAACCACCCAGTAGTCCCACTCCGATAATCGCGATGGTGGGAGACGGTTTGGACAAAAAGTTCGACTCCTAAAAACGACGCCAGCAGGGTCCAGCCGGGGGCACGGTCAGGATCAGCCAACCTTGTCGGCAGGGCGTGCCAGGCCACCGCGCAAACTCGCAGGGCTTTGGCGACGTGCCTGCGCCGTGAGTCCTGTCGGACGATGTCGCCGTGCGGATAGGGCGACCTCTCACAGTATCCCCTGTTGTGCCGGAAAACGTGGCCTTCTTTAGTTTCAACCGCGGCAGCGGTATGATTCAATGTCAGATTGTAGCTCATCTTTCCCAGGTAAACAGCCCGCGTGTCCGCTCGCATCTCCACCCGACACTTAAACGCACTTTGCCATCGTCTCGCCACATCGCTGCACGCGGGTATCGACGTGCGTGCATGCTGGGAGCGGGAAGCGCAACGAGCTACCGGAAGGCAGAAACGGTATTTCGAATCGATTGCCAGCGATGTGAAAGCGGGTCAGAGCCTTGCCGACGCCATGGCGGGAACCGATCGCTATTTTCCGTCGCTGGTCCACGAGTTGGTGGCGGTGGGAGAAGCTTCCGGGTCGATGGAGCGGATTTTTGCCGGATTGTCGCAGCACTATGACCGCATTCTTCAGATGCGGCGACACTACCTGGCGGGCATCACCTGGCCCGCCATCCAGTTGGTCATGGCACTGACGGTCATCGGCATCGTGATCCTGGTGACCGGGATGATCAACCAACGGAACCAACAGTCGATCGACATGCTGGGTCTGGGACTGGTCGGCGTCTCGGGATTGATCATGTATATCGTCACGGTGACCGCGATGGCATCGGGGCTGGCGATGCTGATCTACGCCTGGTCGCGAGGCAGGTTGGGTGGAAAGCTCTTGATGCGAACGCTGATGCACGTTCCCTACCTGGGAGGCTGCCTGCGGACGTTTGCTCTGGCGCGATTTGCGTGGACGCTGTCGCTGGCTTCGGAAACGTCGATGAACGTCCGCAGCGCATTGCGGTTGGCTTTGCGCGGCACCAACAGTTCCTACTATCGGAACCGAGAGGAAGTCATTGACCGTGCGATCGTACAGGGACGCCCGATCCACGAGAGCTTGCGGGCGGCTGGTGTGTTTCCGCGTGAATTCGTGGAGATCCTGGAAACGGGTGAGGTCTCCGGCAAACTGTCCGATGCGCTGCACTTTCTGGCCCGTGAATACCAGCAGCGGGCCGAAGCCATGTCCGGCGTCTTGACGAAACTGGCATCATTGGGCACCTGGATGGCTGTGGCGCTGATCATCATCTTCTTCATCTTCCGCCTGGCCAGTTTCTACATCGGGGCCATCCAGGACGCTGCGGGTATGTAGACAGGCCAGGTACGCAACCGGTCCTGCGGTCGATTTTCGCTTGTTCAGGCACTCGGATCAAACCGAAGCAAACGCAGGGCAAGCCAGCGGGATTCCGCCATCGTTCCGCCACAGGTGCTGAAGGTCAACCTGACGGACCGACGTCGTAAATGAGGCTGTCTCAGACTCGCCGATTGTTCACTAACTAAGTGTCCAACCGACGCGGTCAGTGGCCTGACGAACGTACGGGGGCGCGTTTCCCTGATGAGGGGATTGGCACACGAGAACGGTTGTCATCCAGATCGTTCGGGGGAATACCCGTTTAGTAAGTCCGAGGGGTGTCCGGGCTCGGCCGCCGACGATGTGGGGCGACAGTATGGTCATTATTTTTGTGCAGTTTTTCCCATTTGAATTTCCCCTTTGCCCACTTACTAAATGAGGGTGGCTTGGTACAATGAGGTGCCGATAGAGGCAAATCCTTGGGGGGATCTTTCTTTCGGGGCCAGCTTAACGGTATTACTTTGCATGGCGGGGCAACGGCCATTCTGGGCCGCATGCGAAGCTCACACGGGAGAGTTTTTCGCTGCTATCTCTACGACTTGATCGGCGCCCGCTCAACAAGCGAATCAACTCGTTTGCAGGTCGGACCTGACTATCTAGTCGCCATTTCGTGGTCACACGCCAGCAAGGGCTAAGCGGGGTGTGCGCGCGGGCGTTTCAATCGTAGTGCTACGGTCTGTTCGTGGTGAGTGGCAAGCTGCCGCGAACTCAAAAACTGGAGGTTGCCATGGCAACGGTTGAAGGTTCTGCGTGGTTGGGGGAGACCCCAGTTGTCGAAACAGACTTGGCTGCATCGGCTAAGCCTGAGCGATTACATCGAGTGGCCTCCGTACGACGTCAGCAGGGATTGTCTCTGCGGAGTGTCGCACGGCAACTCGGCAAAGACGTCCGCAGCCTGCGGCAGCAGGAGGGGGAGTACAGCGATCTTAAGCTGAGTGATCTGTACGACTGGCAACGGGCGCTGGGTGTTCCACTTACCGACTTGCTACAAGATCCCGACACGCCGCTTTCCCGGCCGGTGATGGAGCGAGCCAGAATGGTCAGGATCATGAAAACGGTTCGCGCGCTCGAGGAACGAGTCGAATCGACGGCCGCGAAACGCCTGATGGAAACGCTCGTCGCGCAACTCGTCGAGCTTATGCCAGAATTAGGGGAGGTGAGCGCCTGGCACAACGTGGGTCAGCGACGAAGTCTCGATGAGTTTGGTCGGACAGCAGAGCGGGTCGTGCCTAGCGATTTCTTTGACCGGTTCGAGTATCGATAAAGTCCACACCGACGTTCAACATCAGCCCCCGGCGCGGCGTTCCGCCACGTCGCGGGCTTTTTTTTGTGCGCGGCGTCGTAGGCGAGGCAGTCTCAGACTCGCCACTTGCCCGCAGGGCAAGTTCTCGCGTCCTATTGCGGTTAGGTTCTGACGTCGGGCGCCTCATGCACCATTTCGATCACGCGCATGGTGCGCCACTTGCCCTGCATGAAGCGCAGCAAGTAGGTGATGCCCAGCCCCCAGACCCACAGCACCATGACGACCCAGCATCCATAAATCTGCAAGTGCCAGACTTCGACGGCCAGCCAGCTGAACAAGGCAATGAAGCTGCCCATGATCAGGCTGACCAGCAGCACGAACTGGGTGTCGCCCGCGCCCTTAATGGCATTCACCAGGACCGTCAGCAGCGCGTCAAACAGGTTGTATGCGGCGACGAACCGCAGCAAGGTCCTGGCCAACACGGCCACGTGGCTGTGCAGCCCGCCAGGCTGGTCCGATCCCGCGAAGAACCACCACAGAAACAACTGGGGAGCGAGGACATACAGCGCCGAAATCACCGCCATATAGCACATTCCTACGGCCAACGCCGTCCAAGTCGCACGCGCAGCCAAATGGTCGTTATTCTCACCCAGATGCTGTCCCACCAGGATGCTGGCCGCCATGCCAACCCCCCAAATAGGCATGAACGCCAGCGTGCTGATGCTGAACGCCATGGATGTCGCCTCCGCCTCGACGCTGCCCAGTCTGCCGACCAGCGTCACGAACGTCGTAAACCCCGCCACGTCCAGCAGCATTTGCAGTCCGCTCGGAATCCCGTAGTGCAGGAGCCGTCGAAACAACTCAGCGTCGAAGCGGCAACCCATCCAGGTGCCGTATTGTATTCGATGGTGGGGCTGCAGCATCAACAGGATGTAGGTGATTGCCTTCAACCATAGCGCCACCGACGTGGCATAACCGGCCCCGGCCGTCCCCCCCGCTGGGAACCCGGCGTGGCCGAAGATCCACAAGTAGTCCAGCAACACGTTTAGCGCTGCGAACAGTGCGTCGACCCACATGACGACGATCGTGTTTCCCCGGCCGCTGTAAAACGCCGCGGCCGCCTGGCCGACGAGCATTCCCCCGGCGCCCCAATTCAGGGCTTGCAAATAGCGAATTTCCTCCTGCCGGATCTCGGGGGCATGCCCCACGAGCTGAAACAGCTGAGGAGCCCACGGACTGACGGCCAACAGGCAAGGCGTGACCACCAGCGCCACCCAGACAGCCTGCCAGACGGAAAGCCCGATGCGGTCATGCTGGCGGTCGCCGTGGTACTGTGACACAAATGTATTTGCATACGCGCAAATACCGAGTGGCAAGCATAACAGCACGAACCAAATCATGGCGGATGAAAACGCAGCCGTCATCGCGGCGCCAGACTGCCACTTCAGCAGCACCCGATCCACAAACGTCATCACGGTCCATGACAGACTGGAAACGACCAGCGGCATGGCCACCCGTATCACCTCGCGCCCGCCTCCCGGTTGGTGCCACATCGTATGCAGAGTTCTTATCATCTTGCGGCAGATGCCTCCCGATCCGGGCGGTCGCGGCTTTGTCTTGAGCCGTCTTGGTCATCCCAGGCCGTGCGGCTTTCCGACCACAGCCAGAACGTTATAATCGTCCCTGGCACAGTGCTGCTACTCCCTTCCCTGGCTGCACGCCATCCCGACGAAAGGCAGGTATCGACATGGGGGCGAAACTCCATTCTGGCCAGAATGCCTGGCCCCACGATCCACGGAGTGCCGCCAAGACTCTGCCTGGAGACACGCGTGGATTCAAGTGGGTTCGCCAACAGGTTCGATGGCTGTTGCTCTTTGGTTGCTTTGGTGCGCCGGCCTGCGCGGATCCGCCGCGTTTCGACCAGTCGCTGGAGTCGGTTTTGTCGGCCGATGGTTCGCTGGCCAACCCCGGCCGGTTTTCGGACGATTGGCAAGTGTTGTCGCAAGCCAACCGTGAGCAGATTCTTGACTTGCTGGCCTCACTGGATCGCGCCGGGCCCGTCGCGGCCAACTGGATTCGGCCGGCCATCGATGCCGCCCTGGCGGCGTTGGCGCAGCAAGACGAGCGGCTGTCCGCGGCGGAGTTGGAGCAGTTCATCCGAGATACACAGCACGGCTGGCGATCGCGTCAACTGGCTCTGCGGGAATTAGCCCGATCGTATCCGAGTGCGAGCGCACAGCTCGAAGCAGACTTGATTCATGATCCCGTGGCCGATTTCCGACAACCCGCCATCACCCAACTGCTGGCCCGTGCCGCGGAGAAGGACATCGGGCCCGATGCAAAGAAGTCGTTACTGTTTCGGGCGTGGGATGCTTCGCGTGAGGAAGGCCAATGCCTGGCCATCGCGAAGCAACTCAAGGAGCTTGGCGAAGTCGTGGACCCGCTCCAGCACTTCGGCTGGCTGACCCGCTGGTACGTTGCGGGACCGTTCGCAGACGAGAAGGACGAAGCGTACGACACGGGTTTTGCCCCTGAGCAGGACGTGGCAGCTGCCATGCAGGCCGCCACGTTTCTAGGGGAGCAGTGGCGGACCATTTTTTACCGCCAAGGCACTAAGGAAATTGCCTGGCAGCCACATATCATCACCAAAGATAATGGCGAACTGGACTTTAACGAGCTGCTTGGCCGCATGAAGGGCGTGGCAGCGTATGCCGCAGCCCTGATTGAATCGGATCAGGATCGTGACGTGGAAATTCGCCTGCGACAACAGAACGCCTTCAAGCTGTGGCTTAACGGCGCCGTCGTCGCGGCTCAGCCCGTTGGCCACACCGGCAACTCTTTCGATCAGTACACGTTTCCCGTACGACTCAAGCAGGGGACCAACCTGTTATTGATCAAGTCGGCGCAGATCCACCCTCCCATGGCCCATCCTTTCTTCGAGACATGGCACGCCAGTGCCCGAATTTGCGATGGTACCGGGGGCGCGATCGAGGGCGTTGCGCAACCCGACATACCGGCGCCCCCATCGTAGTCGCCATCACGTCCTCACCTGTGCGCGGACTGGATGACTTGGAGCATCACCATGACCTGGATCACCGTCTTTTTGATGACCTGCTTTGCGATTCAGCCCACGGATTGGCCTCAATTCCGCGGGCCGTGCGGCTCGGGAGCGACGGCCACCGGAACTCCTCCCGTGGCATGGTCGCTCAAGGATCGATCCCACATCGCCTGGCAAAGAGAGTTGCCGGGGCGTGGCGTGGGCGGCGCAATTGTGGTGGGAGGCCACGTCGTCGTCACCAGTTCGTCGGGGAAGAAACAGGATCAACTTCATGTTGTGGCCATCGACGACGACTCAGGGGAACTGCAATGGCAACGCACGTTCTGGGGCACGGGACGCACCGATTGCCACCCCCTATCGGCGATGTCCGCGCCGACGCCCGCCAGCGACGGAGAATGCCTGGTGGCCTTGTTCGCATCGAATGATGTGCTTTGCCTGGACCTGCAAGGCAACCTGCGGTGGGTCCGGAGCCTGGGTACCGAGCACCCGCTCGCCTTTGACGACCGCGGCCTGGCATCGTCTCCGTTGATGGCCGACGGTGCCGTTGTCATCCAGGTTGCGTCTCAAGGCACATCCTTCGTCACGGCATTGGAACTTGATTCCGGTCAGACGCGCTGGATGCGCGAGTTAAGCACGAAAACGACTTGGGCCACGCCCTGCGTGACGTCCATCGGCGGCTCCCCTTGGATCGTAGTCCAGTCGGCGGACGAGTTGATCGTGCTGGACGCCAGGACGGGCAAGCCACGCTGGCAATACGCAGCCCAGGGGCGCTGATTCCTTCCCCGATCGCCGCCGGTAGCACGGTCTATTTGCCCTCCGAGGGTTTGCTGCGTCTGGAACTCGCGGAACTCGCCGACAAAGTCGAGGTGCGTTGGACGAGCAACACGTTGCGCCCGAACTCCGCCAGCCCCGTGTTGGCCGGACAGCGTATTTTTGTGATGCGACCTCCCAATGTTCTCACCTGCGGAGATGTTACCAGCGGCAAGGTGTTATGGAAGAAACGGATTCCTGGCGAACAGTTCTGGGCGACGCCGGCCATGGCACAGGATCGACTCTACGTAGCCAGCGCGGACGGCAAAGTGCATGTCGTGGATACGACGGACCAAGGAGCCATTCTGGGAACTTCCGACATGGAAGAGGAGATTCTCGGTTCGCCGGCGATCTCCGGCAACGCTTTGTTCATTCGTGGTGTGAAGCACATCTGGAAGATCGCCGACGAGTCGTAACCGTGTCGTGGCGTCACGCCAGCCTCCTGCTCCCCGATCCCCCGATCCCCCGATCCCCCGGTCCCGGTTCGCCGGTTCGCCGGTTCGCCGGCTGACGAAGCCGTCCAGTGGTGAAAGTCGGTGCGATTGGGCCTACGCCGCCCGGTGCCGCCGAATGCCTCATGCGAAGCGGGGCCGGTGGCGGCCGATGTTGCGTGACGAATCCCGCAATTTCGGGTAAAATAGGGGTCTGGACGGTAGGCCCCGAGGCCCGGCCAATGCCGGCGCTACGCTACCGGGTTGGTGGGCTTTCACCTTGGGTGTTAATCTTCGCTACGAGTAGTTTCTCATCGCCGATGAACGATCATGATTGCCTGACACGCCGGAGCCCGCGACTTGCGGCGAGCATACGTTGCTGCCTGGGAGCGGTGTTGATGATCGCCGGCTCGTCGGTTGCCGTCGCTCATTCGGGAAGCATCAACCTGTTTGTCAACGCAGAAAACCAGATTTACCCGTTAGAAATTCTTCAGCTGCCGCAGTTGGTCAAGTACCTGGGAATCGAGATCTCCGTCGACGGTCCGGGGTTTGGTGTCAACTTTCCTTCCAACGGCGTGCTACCCAACACTGATCTGAGCGTGGACGTGGTCTACGATCTGCTCTTTTGGGACGGAACGGGGCTGGCAGCGTCCCCGGTAACGTTTGAGATGGGTGCCCCGACCTTTGATAACCAGGGTTCGTTGATCATGTCCCCAGTTTCTAGCTACTTTGTCGACGCCAATTCCGGAATCCAAACTGGCATGACCTGGGGAACCTATAACGGAGCATTGTTTTGGGAAGCTCATGCGCTGAATTTCATTCTGCCCCTGGACGCGCAGCCCGGCATCTACGGAACCGTACTCCGCTTCCACGCCTCGCAGCACGAGTCTTCCAATGCGTTTGTCGTCCCATTTGTCTACGACAACGACAATTTGTGGACGGACGCGGACGAGCAGATCGGCGTGGAACGTATGCGCCAAGCTACGGCGGCCCTTCGAGTGGCTGACTTGAACCTGGACGGTCACGTCAATGCCGACGATCTGGACGCTTTGGTGGCCGAAATCGTGGCCGGGACGAATATTTCCACTTTTGATTTGACGGGAGAAGGGCTGGTCGATCAGAATGATAAAGACGAATGGCTCTGGCAGGCTGGCGTGGCAAGGTTGCCGCAAGCGGCCGCCTACCTTCCTGGCGATGCCAACCTCGATGGCGTTGTCGACGGACAAGATTTTATTTTGTGGAACAGCGCCAAGTTCAGCAACACCTCCGCCTGGAGCCAAGCGGACTTCAACGCGGACGGCGTTACGGACGGGCAAGACTTTATTATCTGGAACCAGAACAAATTCACGTCGGCGCTCAGCCGACCTTCCTCCGTACCCGAGCCAATGAGTGCATTCTTGCTGCTCCCTTTCGCGTTAGCGATCTACGGTATCTTTCGCGGCATTCTCTAACTGGCTCGTCCTTCGCTCCGCGAACTTGTGCAACGCACAACGAGCGGATCGCGAGTGCGTGCTCAGGGGAAGGCAACGCCGCGAAGCCGGTCCAGCGATCACATCGCTGCCTGCCGCTGCCCCGGCCGGTGAAAGGCAAATTTCGGGCCTAACGTACTAATTTCGTTGTTCGTACTTTAGCTTTGTCTCAGGCACATTTCAGACCACTTCTGAGGCAAAGCCTGCATCCATCCCAAAATAGTCGAGGTAATCTTATGGTTCGGCGTTTCATCTTGCTTCGTGCGGCGATTGGATTGGCCACTTTCTCGTTTTGGTCGATTTGTTCGGCGCAGACGATCGTCACGCAATTCCATGCGGACATCAACGAGGGCAGTA
The DNA here is from genome assembly GCA_963695565.1 of uncultured Planctomycetales bacterium. Classification (GTDB taxonomy): domain Bacteria; phylum Planctomycetota; class Planctomycetia; order Pirellulales; family Pirellulaceae; genus CAVOGW01. The sequence goes on along the minus strand of CAVOGW010000010.1, from coordinate 227,918 downwards.
TCATTTCTGAGGGGGTAGTCGGTACGGGAGCAACGGCGATGGGAGTTGGCGATTTCGTGCTCACCCAGGTTATGGGGGACGCCAATGCCACCACGCTCAGCTACGCTATTCAACTTACGGGGGTTGATCTGGATGGCCGCCAAACCTCCGATGACAGTCTTGACAATGTCAGTGCGGTCCACTTGCATGACGTGACCGAATGCTCCCCCGCGTCTCCGCAATGTCAACCAGGTGACACGGCGCTAACGCAGCACGTACTGAATATCTACGGCGCGCCGCGCAGGATGATGCGAATCTGGTTGTCGATCCCGTGGCGGGGACGCTCACGGGACTTTGGGACGTCACCGACACGAACTTGACGTTTCCGCGTACGGAGTCGATCGCCGACCCCGACGTGCTCAACCTGCTGTTCAACGGCGAAATCTATTTCATCCTGCACACGAACGCATTTCCGGGCGGAGCCATCGGTGGGCAACTCGTCAGGGTTCCCGAGCCCAGCGGATGGCTGAGCCTTCACGTTGGCGCTGCTTACCTTGCTCCGCGCTCGTCGCTGAATCGATGAGACCTCGACGGGATGCTGGAGAGGCTGAATTCCGCGGCCAGACGGCAATTTCATGTTGGGCCAGCACGACTCTGTCAAGCCGGTAGCGGCGCCACGGGCTTGACGGTTAAAATCAGCGTGCGTGGGGAACGTGCCACCTCCGCCGCCGGATGCATGGCAATTCCACGGCAACCGGCGGCTCCAACCGGAATTTTCTGGTGGCCGACCCCGGACGATTTTTCTTAGGTCGTGGACACAACACCGCTCCACCGTGCGGATAACGCGAAATACGCGCATGTATCGACTGCTCCACGACGGCTGGCAGATGGGGCGGCCGTCAGCTTGTAGGGAATCACCGAAGATGACAGAAAAAGCCACATCCGAAGCGCCCAAAGCCGAGGCCTCGGCGGACGAGGAACAGAAGGTCGATCCCAAGTTGCAGGAGGCCGTTCGGCTTGTGCAGCAAGGCACGCAACTTTTTGCGAACGGAAAATTGCCGGAGGCCGAAAAAGTCTTTCGCGAGGCACTCGCCCTCAAATCGGATTTGCGCGATGCCAAATTCAATCTCGGCGTCACCTTGCGGGACCTGGGTAAACTCGACGAAGCGAGCGAATTTTTTGCTAGTATCGTGGCGGCCGAGCCACGGGCGGCCATGTGTCAGAACAACCTGGGTTACATTGCCGCGGCGAAACACGATTACGAGTCCGCCGAACGGCATTATCGCCAGGCGATTGAGGATCACTTCCAGCTGCCCATCGCCCACTTCAATCTCGGTCAACTGTTGTTGCAGCAAGGATCGTTCTTGGAAGGCTGGAAAGAATGTGAATGGCGCTGGCAGACATCGCAATTCACACCATTTTGTTGTTTGCAGCCCCGCTGGGACGGTTCCGCCTTGAAAGGGAAATTGCTCCTGCACACGGAACAGGGCATTGGAGACGTCTTTCAATTTGTCCGCTTTCTGCCCGAGGTGCGCAAGCGGGTGGAACGGGTCATGTTCGTGATGCCGGAGAACCTGTTGTGCATGTTCCGCCACGGTGACTGGGCTGATGAGTTACGCACGCCCGGGGAATTCAAACTGGACGAATTCGCCGCCTACCTGCCCCTGCTCTCTGCTCCCTACGCGTTGAAACTGGCCACCGAAGCGGACCATGGTATGCAGGATGCTTACCTCACGCCCGAGCCGAGGACCGTCCATCTGGGAGAACCGCACGTACCGGACTGCAAGCTGAAAGTCGGCTTGGCTTGGGCCGGAAGTCCCACGCATGCCAACGATCGCAAGCGGTCGATCCATGCCAAGCGTCTGTTACCGCTGCTACAAGTTCCACACGTGGCCTTTTACAGCTTGCAGAAGGGGCCTCAAGTGGAGCAACTCAAGGAATTGACCTCCGTCACGTCACTTCGCGATCTGGACTCGATCCAAAAAGACTTTGCGGATGGAGCCGCCATTGCCAGGCAGCTGGATCTGATCATCAGCGTCGATACCTCGGTGTTGCACTTGGCGGGCGGGCTGCGGCTGCCAGCGTGGTGCTTGCTGTCAGATTCCTGCGACTGGCGTTGGATGCGCGATCGCGAGGATAGCTACTGGTATCCGACTGTCCAGCTGTTTCGCCAGCGTACTGACAATGATTGGGAAGAAGTGATTCAGCGCGTCGCGCAGGAGCTTTCTCACGTGGTAGCTGGTACAAAACCGCTGGCATAAGCGAGAGGATTGCATTCCCAGCTACCCGGACTCACGATGGAAACCCATGAACAGTCGCGAGACAGTCCAGCAGATTTGCGCAGTTGCACCAGCAAACCGTCGCGCGCTGGCATGGCGAGCCACTGGACAATCCGTACCAAGGGCTACTGCAGGTTGTTTGCCGGCAACACCAGTTCAATTTCCTGCTTTGGCACGAGGAAGACATTGCCCGCAGCCCCCATGAGCCGGACGCGCGGATCGCCGCGGTGAAACGAGCGATCGACAGTTACAATCAGCAGCGGAATGACTGGATTGAGCGGATCGATGAGTACTGGTTGGGCCAACTCGATTCGCAGGGCATCGTTGCCCGGAACGATGCTCCGTTAAACACCGAAACACCCGGTAGTGCCACGGATCGGTTATCGATCATGAGTCTGCGGATGTACCATCTCGGCGAGCAGCTTGAACGAGATGACATTGCCCCAGAACTCGCCACCGAGGTACGGACCAGGCTGGACCGCTGTCATGCTCAGCTGGAGGATTTGTCGCGATCCCTGGCGGAGTTACTCGAAGACATTTTTGCGGGGCGAAAGCGGCTGAAGTTGTATCGACAGATGAAGATGTACAACGATCCGCAGCTCAATCCGTATCTCTATAAGCCGGACGGAGCGGAGTGAAGGATCTGCCGACCGATCGGACCACGGTTGCCTCGGTGGCCCCCCCATGAACTGCCCGTCATCCACTCGACCTGTGTTGCCAGAACAGAACAACGGAGCAGGTGGATGCGTTTCAGGCGGTGCATTTTGGGGGGTTCCCCTCCAAGCCCCCCGTGTCATTCCACCCGCTGGGCAAGCCGGCGGCATTCGTTTCTCGGGCTGGGGCTGCCTGGCCGAGTCGAATGAAGCGGCGCCAAGTCACGATCGTGTCGTGACGGCGCAGCCACCATTGCAATGCGTCCCCGGGCGAAGCCTGGAGACGCGTGCTCGAGTTTCCAGCCGTATTTTATTCGGCGCTGACTTATGGCGCTGCCGGCCCACGTGGGTCAGCCCGGCCAGACTGCAAAGAACGAGCAGGCTGATCGAGGGCTCGGGAACCGCCGACGCCGCATCGGACGACATGAACTTGTTAGTATTCCAGGCGATGAAGTCCTGGCCGTCGATATCCGCATCGCCATTGAAATTTCCGTCGCACCAAGCCGAGTTGGACGTAAACTTATTCGTATTCCAGTCGATAAAGTCCTGTCCGTCGACCTCTCCGTCCAGGTTGGAGTCTCCCCTCAGGAACGGGTTCCCTCCGGTTTGCACCGGATTCATGGCACCGCCTTCCGCCAACCAGGCGGTGATGTCTGCGTCGTTGACGAGATTGTCACCGTTGAGGTCGAAATTCAGGTCGTTTGACATGGCTGCAGTGACGGCCGTCAACATGTTGATGTCGTTGCAGTTCCAAAGCCCGTTGTTATCGAAATCGCCGTCGATGATCGTCTCGCCACCGAGACCGATATCAATTCCATTGAAGGAGGAAGCGGCCCCGACGGTTGAGGTATACCAGTTGATCAACGAATCATCCCCGAGCGTGGGACCCATCGTCGCGGCGTTCGGGATGTAGCCGATATTGGCACCGAACTGGGACAGGAACAAGTTGCCGTCGGCGTCGAAGGCCATTTCGCGACCAGTATCCGAGCTGCCGCTGAGATCAATCGTGTTTTCTAGGCTGAAACTATTGCTCGGATCGAATACAAACATATTCGTCTGCGAAATCATGGTTGCGCCATCGAACGTGCTGATCATGCCGAACAGATACTGGGAAATTTCCGGATTATACAGCAACGAGGTATAGTCGCTGGTCCCGACTCCGATCGGCGATGGAACCGACGTCACGTCGCTGATGGCCATCGTGGTGGCGTTGACGGACTTCAGAAGCCCATCACGCGTGAGCGTCAGCACCGTGTTGTCGTCCAACCAGGCCGTGGCCTGGGTGGCGCCGGTCGGGAGCCCAAACAGGGAAGTCTCTCGAGCGTTTGCCAGTGACGCGCCTCCGCCCATGGTGTCACCGGCCGTGTAGTCGTAGACCAGCACCGTCCCGGTGTCGTTGCCAAACACAGAAATCTTTGTATTGGCGGGGCTCACAGAAATACTTGAAATTCGTGTTTGCGTGACATTGCTGCCGCCCAAATTCCCGATGCCACCGGCGAAGTCTCCAATCACTTGCGGCGTGGAAATCTCCGCGGTCGTGGCAAAGTTGTAAATTACACCACCGGATGCCGACGATCCAAAGTTCGCGGCCAAGAGGTTGCCCTGGTAGTTGTGAGCAAGGCCGCCGAGATTATCGAATTCAACGCTCTGCACGAAGTTTTGGTCATTCCACGGATCGGGCACTACGGCTCCCCCGCCCATCACCGTGGGTCCGCGTACGATTTCCATGGTTTGCACCGGATCAGGCCGGCTGAGACCAAACACCACGTCACCCGCTTGCGGAAGGTCGGCGTAACACACCGCCGCGGAAAGAAACACCATCGTTAACGTCGGAAAAAATCTATTGTTCATTCACCTCTCCAATCGAAAATACTGATGACATCGGGGGTCGGTCATCGAAAATGCTGGGCTATCACGACCGACGAGAACTCGGCCGCGCGTAATCACAACTCCTTATTTGAAACACTCGGGGGGATTTCACAAGACTCAAAGGCGACTTTCATGGAAAATTTTTAATTCGGAGATGGCTCGTATGACAACGAATTGGCCGAAGTTTGCCGCACGGGCAAGTCCGATTCGAGCCGTTTTCCCGTTGCCCAAAGCCTAGCGTTCTTATCCGGATATTGGTACATTTATGCGGTAGTACGGTCGATGCGGCCCGTTCAATTCCAGCCGAGATTCCGCAACATATCGCATTTCATGGATTTGTAAGACTATTGCCATGAGCCATCGCCAAAAATCTGCCTTTACCTTGGTTGAATTGCTGGTTGTGATCGCCATTATCGGCGTGCTGGTTGCGTTGTTGCTACCCGCTGTCAACGCCGCGCGGGAGGCTGCGCCGCGCCCAGTGCATTAACAACATTCGGCAGCTTGGATTGGCGGCGATCAATCACGAGAGTGCGAATGGAGAATTCCCGCCGGGCAGAAAGCTCCCCGATTGGAACGTAGGCACGACACCCTCCTCGTCAACCAGTTTTCAGGGCGTCGACCCCAACAATGCGAATACCAAAACAGGTTTCTATTCCGTTCACACCTGGCTGTTGCCCTACATGGAGGAGCAGGCCATCTACGATCTGATAGATTTTTCGAAACCGATCACGAAACAGATGACGGTCGGCGGCGGACGGATACCGTTCAACACGAGCTACGCAGCCTATTCAAAAGCCGGAGCCCTGTTCATCTGCCCATCCGATCCCAACACGGGCGTCAGGATTTCGGAAAACAACTATCGAGTTAACTTTGGTGGTTCCACACCCTATGCAGGTGCCAAGAGTCGAAGTGAATCCACGAACACGGATTTCAAAGTTAATGGGTTTTCCGTGGGGGGGAATGGAGCATTTACCGCAGGCAAAGGACTGGGAGTCCGGAAGTTCAAGGATGGACTTTCTAAGACTGCTTTTTTCTCCGAGCGAACTAAGGGTAGCGGCGCCACTTCTGCCGCTGCGTTTCGGCCGGAATTCGATATGGTAACCGCCAATCCCCGTGACGCTAATTCACTGCCACTTCCTGCGGACTTGTTCATGGTGCGCTGCCAAAACGCAACACCCAGCGACAATGATGTGATGTTCGGGAATACACCTGGAAGGTGGCTTCCAGGCACCGACTGGTCCAATGGCTGGCCGTTTGCCGGATACGATGCCACGCAGTACAACCATGTCGCCCCACCGAACTGGAGATCTTACGATTGTGGTTTGATCAGCGCTTTACCTGATCGGATCTTCGAGCATGCCGTGGTGGCGGCCCGTAGCCAGCACCGAGGGGTCGTGAATGTCGCGTTTGGCGATGGCCACGCGGCCACGGTGGCGGATGGTATCGATCTCATCACCTGGCGAGCCATGGGTTCGCGGGACGGTGGTGAACAAGTCAGCGATTTCTAAACTTAATCGTCGACTCAACCGGACCGGCGTGGCGAGTTGGCGGAATTCGAGATGACAAGGTCAACTCGCGGCCACGCCCTTACTCTGCTGGCGAGTGACGTACTCCCAGATCGAAGCTCTTTCAACGCATCGCGTCAACTTGACCAGGACCAGGGCGTGCCACCCGGAACCCAGACTACTGTGCACCCGATTCAGGCTGGCCGGGAATGGCCACCGGGGGTTCAGGCACGTCGCCCCAGACATACTGCGTGGGACCCAAACGCGTCGTATTCGCCAGGCAATCGTCCCAGCTCATCGTCTGACCTGTGTAACTGGACATGCGGCCCATGATGGCCAGCATCGTGCTGTTGCACATGTAGTGGCCATTGTTCAGCGGCGTGCCGGCGCGGATGCTGCGAAACAGGGCCTCGTGTTCCAGCTGATACATACTGCCGACGTCGCGGTCGTACTTCCAAGCCGCTCCATGCTGCGGATGGATTTCATTGGCCAGGATGCGGGCCGTCCCCTTGGTTCCCAATACAATTTCATCCACAAAATTCGTGCAGTTGTCCTGCTGGCGACACGTCAAGTAGACGCGGACACCGCTGGGATACTCGTACGAAACCGCAAAGTGGTCGTAGATGTTGCCGAATTTCGCATCCGTACGCTGTTGACGCCCTCCCAGTCCCGATGCCGACAGTGGCTGCACATCTCCCTGCAGCCACGCCGTCTTGTCGATACTGTGCACGGCCTGCTCGACGATGTGATCCCCCGACAACCACGTGTAATACAGCCAATTGCGAATCTGGTATTCCATGCGGCTCCAGTCCGGCTGCGCGTCGCGGTGCCAGAGCAGCCCCGTGTTGTAGTGCGATTCAATCGCAATGATCTCGCCAATCGCCCCATCCCGGACGCGTTGGATCGTCTCCATCACGGCTGGATGGTATCGGTAGCACAGCCCGGAGACAATGGCCAGGTTCTTCTGCTTCGCTTCTTTACACACGGCCTGCACGCGTCTCACGCCCGGCGCGTCAACCGCGATAGGCTTCTCCACAAAGCAGTGCTTTCCCTGGCTGACCGCGTATGCCAGATGTTCGGGCCGAAAGTGGGGCGGAGTCGTCAACAGCACGACATCGACGCCGCTGTCGATCACGCGGCGATAGGCGTCAAATCCCCAGAACATGTGGTCGTCGTCCACCTTCACGCGTGGACCCACCGATTCGTCCCGCGCCAGGTTGTCGCGGCAGCGTCGGGCTTGATCTTGAAACGCATCGCCAATCGCTGTCAGCACGTTGCGCGGATCGGCCGTTAGCGCGTCGGCCGCGGCCCCTGAACCACGGAGCCCCCCGCCGATCAATCCGATCTTCAGTGTCTCGTCCCCCTGGGCATGCACGCCCAGGGGAACCAGCAGCTGACCCAACATGGCAGCTCCCACCGTCGTCGCGGACGTTTGCCTTAAGAATTCTCGGCGATTGGTATTTTCGGTCATGTAATCTAGCCTTTGTGGTAAGCGGGATCTTGGTTGGCCTCGCACGTGGCATTCTGGTCCGCGGCAGCCACCGTGCAAAGTCCCCCAAGGCGAGGATGGCGACCGAAAGGTGCGGCGAGGTAGAATGAGGTCCACCGGCTGGTGGGCAGTCTGGATACAATCAAACCATTACTTTGCCATAGCCATTACTTTGCCATAGAAAGAGGCGGACCCAATATTGGGCACGAAATCTACCCCTGCGATCGTCGATGGGCGTAGCACTGTAGCCTGATGCACCCATCGGCGAGCGATGGGATCAGCGACAAGAGTTTTGCCCGATGAGCTGACGCAGACCCCACCTATCTCGAGACGGGAATGAACGAATCAGATAATCTGTTCGATATAACCGATCAGGTCGTCGTGATGACGGGCGCCACGGGGGCTTTGGCGGGGCCGGCCGCCACATACCTGTTGGCTCAGGGAGCCCGCATGGTGTGCTTCGGGCGCAGCCCCGAAAAACTAGCCAGGCTTCAAACGCAGATCGCCGCGGATGCCGATCGCGCCCTCGTGGCGTCAGCCGATGTGCTCGATCGAAACGCGCTGCAACACGTCTACGAGCAAACGATGGAAAAATTCGGCCGGATCGATACGTTGATCAATGCGGCCGGCGGGAATATGCCGGGAGCCACCGTGCCACCTGACAAGTCGCTGTTCGACATTGCATGGGATGACTATCGGCAAGTCATGGACGTGAATTTCCACGGGACGCTACTCCCCACACTGGTATTCGGCCAGGCACTCGTCGAGCAACAACAGGGGTGCATCGTCAATTTCTCATCCCTGGCGGCCGATCGTGCGCTCACCCGTGTCGCCGGTTACTCCAATGCCAAAGCCGCCGTGGAAAACTTCACACGCTGGCTGGCTGTCGAGCTGTGCGGTCAAGTACGGAGATCAACTGCGGGTGAATGCCATAGCGCCCGGGTTCTTCTTGTCGGAGCAGAATCGGCACTTGCTGTTGGAATCCGACGGCAGCCAGACACCACGGGCTCAGGACATCTTGCGTGGCACACCCTTTCGGCGGTTTGGCCAGTCGCCGGAATTGCACGGAGCCCTCCATTACCTGATCAGTCCTGCAGCTTCCTTTGTCACAGGTACCGTCCTCTATGTGGATGGGGGCTTTTCGTGTTTCAGTGGCGTGTAACGTGCAATGGTTGACCGCCACGCGCACGGCCACCGCGGATTTTTTACTGGTCAACACCTGGTTCTCCCTGGCATATGGCGGAATCTAACGGGACCATCCGCCCATCCCCAATGACGGATATCGGCGTGCGTTATCGCACATGGATTGGTAGCCTAAAAGAAACGCGTGGGCAGGGTAATTGCCCCTGCTGGCAGCGCTGGTGTTGAATAGTGAATTCGGTCCGACGCTAGGGGATGAGAAACGCAGAAATAGGGGACAGAAACAAGACAATCCCCAAACTTGTGCGCGAGGCAGCCGTCCTCGTCTGTTCTGTCCAACATTTTTTGTCTTTAATCCGCCACAGCCCTGACCGAGCTTCGGCGCTAGGGAGACGCGCCTCACGACGACCAACGAAACGAATGACCGGCCATGAATACAGCAATTACTTTTCGCGTCCTGTTGTTGCAGGCCCGAGCAGCGGATGATCCCGCGAAAGCCGAGGAAGTCCGATCATTTGCCATACGCTGCGGCCTGAACGAATCGCAGATTTCCTCACACGATTTATTACAGGGACCTCCCACGCTACAAGAGTTGCGACGTCATGATGCGCTGATGATGGGAGGATCCGGAGAGTTTTACGTTTCTAAGCAGGACCTGCCGTTTCATGATCAGCTGGTGGAGTTTCTGTTGCAGGTCGTGGACGCAGGATTCCCCACGTTTGCATCCTGTTTTGGATTTCAGTACCTAGTTCATTCCCTGGGGGGACAGATTGTCTTTGACCCAGAGCACATGGAAGTGGGAGCCCACGAAGTTTCATTGACGGCAGAAGGTTACTGCGATGAGCTATTTGCGCATTTACCGGGCTCATTCATGGCTCAGTTGGGCCATAAGGACCGTGCCGCCGATCACTTGGAGGGTGTGACGACGCTGGCCAGTTCGCAGCGCTCTGCCGTGCAGGCGATTCGCATCCCGGGCAAGCCGATTTGGGCCACGCAGTTTCATCCGGAACTCGACCGTGAAACGAATCTCAGCCGGTACTACCGGTACCTCGATGGTTACGCGGCGAGCATGACTCCGCAGCAACGCGAGCAGGCCTTGCGCAACTTTCACGAGACACCCTACACCCGTGACCTGCTGCAGCGGTTCGTGCAGCTGATCCTTGGATTGCTGTAATTTATTACTGCAGTCTCCCTGTCCGCCGGCCAAAGCGATGAACCGTCGCCGCATGTGCCAACGCGTCCGTCGATGCTGGCAGAGCAGCCGAGACGGCGGCTCTACATAACGGCGCGACCGCTCGCCGCGTCATGCCAGTACGGGGGGGCGGCCGATGGAGTAGTAGGTAAAGCCGACTTCCCGCAAGATTTCTGGATCGAACAGATTCCGACCATCGAAAATCACGGGCGACCGCATGCGCTGTTTCATCTCTTCGAAATCGGGAGTGCGAAACTCTGACCACTCGGTCATGATGGCCAAGGCATCGGCACCGTCCAAGGTGTCCATCGTCTGCGGCCGCATTTTGACTCGTCCTGGTACAGGGCGGCAACATTTTCCATGGCCTCGGGATCGTGCGCAACGACGTGGGCCCCGTTTTTTAAGCAGATAGTCGATCAATACCAGGGCAGGCGCTTCGCGAATGTCGTCCGTACGGGGCTTGAAGGCCAATCCCCAGATGGCGATCGTCTTGCCCTTGAGATCTCCGAAGTATTGCCCAATCTTGTCGTGCATCACCGTCTTTTGCTGTTCGTTGACCCAGTCCACGGCTTCCAGGATGCGCGGTTCGATACCTGACTGACGAAATGTGCTGATCATGGCGCGGACATCCTTGGGGAAGCAACTACCGCCATATCCGACGCCGGGGAACAGGAAGGCGAACCCAATCCGGCTGTCATGCCCGATGCCGCGGCGCACGTCATTGATATCGGCGTGGAATTTTTCGCAAACGTTGGCCATTTGATTGATGAAGCTGATCTTGGTGGCGAGCAGGGCATTGGCCACGTATTTGGTCAGTTCGGCACTCTCAGGAGACATCGCTGAGAAACGGCTTATCGGTTCGCAGAAAAGGCCGATACAATCGCTGCAGCAATTCCGCGTCCCTGGCATCCCGAACGCCGACGACCACGCGGTCGGGCTTGGTGAAGTCGTCGATCGCGGCGCCTTCTTTCAGAAACTCGGGGTTGCTGGCGACGCGGCATTCGCGCCCGGTCAGTTCTTTAAGTTGGGCATACAATCGCGCGTTGCGTGCCGACGGGGACGGTACTTTTGGTGACCACGACGGCATCGGTACCGCATGTGCGGGGCGATGCTTTCAGCGACTTTCCACAGCGCCGACAAGTCGGCGGCTCCGTCGTCCGCCTGGGGTGTGCCCACGGCCAGGAAAATGGCATGCGCGTCCTTGACGCCGGCCGCCAGATCGGTGGTAAATGAACAAGCGACCGCCCGAGACATTGCGCAGCACCAGTTCCGTTAATCCGGGTTCGTAGATGGGGAGTTTGCCCGCTATTGAGAGCCTTGATTTTGCGTTCGTCAATGTCAATACAGGTGACCTGGATTTCCGCTGTCGGCAAAGCACGTGCCGCTGACGAGTCCTACGTATCCGGTGCCTACGACTGCTACATTCATGGAGATCTTCGCCTTACATTATCGTTGCATTTCTCGTGTCGTCAGCCATCCAGGCGTGGCTGAAGGGCCGGCGGATCGGACGTGACCGAGGGAGCGAACCCGCGTTACGCAGGGCAAGCTGCCTGGAAACGGACCGCACTCGGCCGCAACCAGGCGGTTTCCACAGGAATCGTGTGCAGCGCCAGCCGATCTTGATCATTCGGACGGCGGTTCTGAGTCGGTAGCTCCGGGGGCATCCGCAGCAGGGTCCGCATGATCGCCGTTTTCGAGTTCGTTCTCCTCCGCATCCTCTTTTGGGACGCGGACCACGGCGGCCAACGTATCTTCTTCGTCCAGGCTCATGATGCGCACGCCTTGCGTGTTGCGGCCAATCACGGAGATATCGCTGGTGCGAATTCTCTGTAATTTGCCGCGGCTGGTCATCATGATGACTTCATCCACGTCATCGACACGAACGATGCCGACCACGGGGCCATTCCGTTCGGTCGTCTTAATATCGCGTACTCCCTTACCGCCACGTTTCTGAGTGCGGTAGCGGGCTGACGAGCTGACATCGTCCACGTCCTCTTCTTCGTCGGTCACGGCATTGGGTCCGAACGGCGTGCGTTTGCCGTAGCCATTCAGGCAAACGGTCAGCAGCGTAGCCTCGGCGTCGGCGACCACCATCCCCACCAGGTAATCTCCCTTGGCTCAGCTGGATCCCCTTGACGCCGCTGGTATTGCGACCCATGGGGCGTGCGTCCGATTCCCGGAATCGAATCGCCATACCCCGGGAAGTGGACAGCACCACTTCGTCCCCCGGCTTGGTCACCACCACGTCCACGACTTCGTCGTCATCGCGGAGTTTGATGGCAATGATGCCACCTTTCTTCGGGCGGCTGTACTTGTCCAGCTCCGTTTTCTTGATGAGCCCATTGCGGGTGGCCATCAGCAGAAAATGGCCGGGCAAATCGAAGTCGCGGACGGGTCGGCAATCGGCGATCTTCTCCCCCTCATTCAGGTTCAACAGATTCACGATCGCCCGGCCGCGGGCCTCGCGTCGCAATTGAGGCAGGTCATACACCTTTTGCCAGTAAACGCGTCCCTTGTTTGTGAAGAACAGCAGGTAGGCGTGTGTGCTGGCCACGAACAGGTGCTCAATCGGATCCTCTTCCTCGGTGGCGGCGCCTTTCAGTCCCTTGCCGCCGCGGCGTTGAGCACGGTAGAGCTTGGCCGGCGTCCGCTTGATATATCCGTTGTGGCTGATCGTGACGACCATCGTCTCTTCGGCAATCAGGTCCTCCAGATCGATGTCGCCCAGTTCCTCGCCGCTGATATCGGTTCGCCGCGGGTCGCTGTGCTTCTTCCTCAGTTCGTTCGATTCTTCCTTGATGATCCGGAGTATGTTCGCTTCGTCCGAGAGAATATTCAGGTATCCCTTGATCTCCTCGATCAGACTGCGGTGTTCCTCGGAGAGCTTTTCTTGCTCCAGATTGACGAGTTGGCCGAGCGTCATTTTGAGAATGGCGTCCGCCTGCACGGCCGTCAGCGCGTAGGCATCGGCCACGCCACGTTCCGACTGGAAGATGGCAAACCCTTCGTCACCCAACGCCTGTTTCATCATGGCTGCAGCGCACTGCACGCCCATCAGTCGCTCCTTGGCCTGAGCCTGCGTGGCCGAGCCGCGAATGATCCGGATAATCTCGTCAATGTCGGCCAGGGCCAGCAACAAGCCTTCCACGGTATGTTTGCGTTTTCGCGCCCGCGATAACAGAAACTGCGTCCGGCGACGAATCACAATCGTACGGTGCCGAACGAATTCCTCCAGCAATTCCTTGAGCGTCAGCACGCGAGGTTTGCCGTCGACGAGCGCCAGAAGGATGATGCTGACCGTGTCCTGCAGTGGCGAGAACTGGTACAACTGATTGAGCACGACTTCGGGATCCGCGTCCCGTTTCAGTTCGATCACCAGCCGCACCGGTTCCTTCAGATCGCTCTCGTTGCGGATGCCGCTGATCCCGGCGATGCGCCCGTCATTGACCAGGGCCGCGATCCGTTCCTCCACACGATCGCGCTGCTGCATGTAGGGAATTTCCGTGATCACGATCCGATTCCGCCCGTTCTTCTCCTCGATGGCGGCCCGACCGCGCAGCACAATCGTGCTGCGTCCCGGTGTGATAGCCTCGGCGGATGCCGGCGCGACCGCAAATCACGCCCCCCGTGGGAAAATCAGGGCCCTGCACGATTTCCATCAATTCGTCGATGGAGACGTCTGGCTCGTCAATGACCTTGACGATGGCGTCGCAGATCTCCCCCAGATTGTGAGGGGGAATCGAGGTGGCCATGCCCACCGCAATCCCGCTGGAACCATTGACCAGCAGATTGGGAAATCGACCCGGCAGCACGACCGGTTCCGTCCCCTTCTCGTCGTACGTGGGAACGAAATCGACGGTGTCGAATCGGATATCATCCATCATCAACGCCGCGATGGCCGACATCCGCGCCTCGGTGTACCGCATGGCGGCTGCCGGCAGGCCGGCGATGGAGCCGAAGTTGCCCTTGTTTATGGAGCAGCGTATAGCGCGTGGACCAATCCTGTGCCATGCGCACCAGCGTGGGATAGATGGCCCCGTCCCCATGCGGGTGGTAGCGCTTCATCGTCTCCCCCACGATCCCCGCACATTTGGATGTCGACGCCCCCGGCGTCAGATTCAAATCGTTCATCGCCATGAGGATGCGACGCTGAGACGGTTTCAGCCCATCCCGCACATCGGGCAGCGCACGACTGACGATCACGCTCATCGCATACGTCAGGTAGCTGTCCTTCAGCTCTTCTTCGATCGGAAGATCGATAAATCGGGTCTGGCCTTGGCCAGCAACCGGTAAAGTGGGTTCCGAATCATCGGGTGGAGGAGTATCAGACGACACGCATTATTCCTTTACTGGGGCCGAACCGGTTTGCTCTGAATCTCGAAAAACAGCGCTTCGAGAGGATAGGCGGCGATCGTCGGCTGGGGAGGCCAGATCGCCGTCCGGGGGGCCGTCCTGGCAGGCACCCCCGTCCATGGGGTGAAACGCAGAATTGTACCATTTTTATCGGTCATTCTCAACGACGGTCGAGCTTGCACACGGCGGGCCATGCCGTCGCACCGGCGGCCCCAACTCGAATACAGCTCGCAGCCAGATCAGCGTCCTCAACCATGTCAAGAAAAAACCGTTCAAAAATCTTGACCGGCGGTGAGCGGTGGCCTACCGGTAAACCCTCACGCGGATTCGAGCAAGTCGCCTAGCCGGCACGCCTCAGCGGCCGTCCGCAGCTTATCCAAAGCACGGATTTCTAGTTGACGTACGCGCTCCTTGGAGATCCCCAGTTCCTTGCCCAGGTTGTCGAACGTGGGCTTACATCCCAGCTCCGATAGCCCGTGGCGCATCTTGATGATGAACTGCTCCCGTTCGTCGAGCTGCCGCACCAGGATGCCGATGAGCCGACCAAGTCGCGTCAAGCGTTGCGCAGATCGAATTGGCGGATCGTAGTCGTCCATTTGCGATTCGAGACAATCGGAGCTACCGGTGGTCAGGCGACGACGATCTCGCTGGCCGCGCTTGACGAGTCGGACCATTTCGCGTTGCACGGAACACGTCACGTAAGTGCTGAACCGAAATCCGCGGTCCGCATCGAACTTGTCGACGGCCTTGATCAAGCAATGGATGCCTTCGCTCAGCAGCTCGTCAAACACGTTATGCTGGTCGCAGAATTTCTTCACGATGGAGATGACCAATCGCGTGTTGGCCTCGACAATTTTGTTGCGTAGGTGCTGTGAGACTTCCAGGAGACGATGCACCTGCTTCTGCACACGTAGCGACGGAATCGGACCGTGTTCCAGCAGTAACAAATTCGCGCGGTACTTAAGGAAGTTCATCCGACGAAACAAGCCACGCTCGTGCTCCGCGTCCAACAAGGGGGTGGCGCAGATTGCCTCGAGGTGCGGTGGTAGCCTGCGTTGGCTGACAGGTCGCGCGGGACGGCACGTCTCCGACTCACGCGCCGCATCGCGAAGGATGTCTTTCCACGCCTGCTGATCGTCCATTTGTTGAAACAAGTGGCTGCCAATGAAGTGGACGGCAGGCACATCATGCACCGACGCCGACGAACACTTTTGGAACCCAGTGCTTTTGGTTGTCTGTCTAACATCCACGGTGGTGTTCATGGGAGGCCCCGGAAATCGTCGAAATCGTTCATGCAGGCTAACTGATTCCCGCGACAAAAGGAAGCAAAAAATTCGTTCAAAACGTTCATTTATGGCAAATTGTCTTAAAGCTTTATTCTTAAAAAACTTGCAGCATTCTTGTGGCCAGAATTCCAGCCAGGCCTAGAGTTCCCAAGATTACTCGAAATGGCTCGTACGAGCGTCCGATTCACACGATACACGCGCGGCGTCCAGCCCCGCACGTTCCATGTCAAATTTGTCTTTCACGCCCCGGCAAGTCGCAGTTTCACTGGGAGTCAGCGAATCGTCGCTAAAACGCTGGTGTGACCGGGGCCTGGTCCCATTTCAACGTACGATCGGTGGACATCGACGCATCCCGATGTACGGTCTTATCCAATTCCTGCGCGAGCAGGGAACGGCGATCGCCAATCCGGAGGCAGTGGGGCTGCCGGAACGGACCGTGCGGTCGTTGGCGGAACCATCATGCTCGGTCGATCAGTTCGCGCAAGGTCTGGTCGACGGCGACGCAGCTTCGGCTCGACGCATGGTATTCGAACTCTACTTGGGGGGGCATGCGATCGCACGAATCTGCGACGAACTTGTGCAGCCGGCATTTGTGGCGATTGGCAAGCGCTGGTCCACGGGAAATGTGGACGTTTACGAGGAGCATCGAGCGTTCGAGTTGGTGGCGGGCTTGCTTCAAGAACTGCGGCTGGCGCTGCCGCCTGTATCGGCCTCGTCCCCGGTTGCTATGGGCTGTTCGGCTCAGGGAGACTGCTATGGCCTGCCTACTCGGATGGTCGAACTCACGTTACTTGAGCTGGGGTGGAACGCCATTTCGTTGGGCGCGTCGGTCCCCTTCGAATCGCTGGCTAAGGCCGTCGAGAAGTACGCGCCGCGATTGTTGTGGCTAAGTACATCGGTCATGGCGGACGAATCAGAGTTTGTGGTTGGCCTGCAGGGCCTGTTGCAGCGGATTTGCACGGACACGGCGGTCGTGGTGGGTGGCCGGGCTTTACGACGAGAGCTTGTCGCCCAACTGGACTCCGTCACCTATTGCGCGAATCTGCAATGCCTGATTGAAGTTGTCGCAAAGCTCTGGTAGGGGGGGCTTTCGCGGGACGGATCCTGTTGACGAGTCGTTCGTGGCGTCCGACAGGTGATCAGGCAAATTGGACGAAATGCGTCACGACCCGGTCCGCGTATCGGTCGAGGATCCGGAGCGCAGCAGCAAGGATTCCCAGGAAAATGGCTCTATGGCGACCAGTTTCCAGATGACGTAGGCCGACATGGCGAAATTGCCTAGCGTCATAATCAGAGCGAACCACAGAACGCGCGCCCTCCAACTGGCTTCCCGATAGGCCACCCAGAGATAAAAGGTCGTGAAACCGCAATAGGCGTCGACCAAAGTCGCACGGAACCAACGATCCGGCCACAAATCTCGGGCGGCCGTAGCGACGTTTCGATCGAGACATGCCATGATGGTAACGTAGGCCATCAAGCAAAAAATTCCGGCAAAAGTGACTAGCAATTTGGTTTTCATGTCGTCAATTCTGTGAAATCGACCGCGATCGCTCGTTCCAAGTCCACGATTTGGTCCACCTTGGCTGTACAGGGCCCCCGGATGACAGGATATAATCTCAGCAGCGAAACACTAGCAGTCTGGAGCGCGGATTGAAAGAGCTTATAAGTCCCAAGCAGGTCGCGCGGGCGATTCACGTCAGCGAATCCTCGGTGAAGCGCTGGTGCGACGATGGACGCTTGAAAACCGAGCGAACTGTCGGCGGCCACCGCCGAATCCACGTTTCCGAAGTTGTGCGGTTCATTCGCGACAGTGGTCATCGGCTGGTAAAGCCCGATGTGCTGGGAATTCCGGCCAGCGCAGGCCCGTCGCGGCGAGCGCTGGAGCGGGCCCCTCAGGAATTTCTCAAATTGCTGGAGGCCGGGAGTCTGGCCGGTTGCCGCGAACTGATTTTTGACCTGTTCACTTCGGGGCATAGCCTGGCCACGATTGGCGATCAGATAATCCGGCGTGTTTTTGAGCAGATCGGCGATGCCTGGGCCTGCGGCTCGCTGGAAGTTTATCAAGAGCGGCGGGCCTGCGAATTGACGGCGCGGGTCTTGCGCGAATTGGAGACATTGCTGCCAGCCGCGTCTGCAAAAGCCCCGTTAGCCATCGGGGGTACGCTGGAGCGACGATTCGTACATGTTGCCCACGCTGTTGGTGGAGCTCGTGTTGCGACAGACGGGCTTTCGCGTGGTTCAGTTGGGCAACTCGCTGCCCGTGAAAACCATCATATCGGCCGTCGAAACACTGCAGCCCGACCTGATGTGGCTGAGTGTTTCGGAAATCAGCGACGAAGCGACGTTTTTGCACAGCTGCGAACGATTAAGCCAGACTGCGGGCGCGTCCTGCGAAATCGTGCTGGGAGGCCATGCGCTCGCAGACCGATTGCGACTGAATCAAATGCAGGGAACTTATTTGGACAACTTGCAGCAGTTAGTTGGTTTCGCCGAATCTCGGTGGAAACTGCAATCACATGAGCTGTCGCCTGCTGCCGTGGGCTCGGCTTGCGGGTCCACTTCCTCCACGAACGCGTGACGCTGCCGACACAGGACCGAGGAAGTCGGATTCCCACACGGATTCTGACAGGTTCTTGTCCGCGTGGGACCCGCACACGGACGGTAAGTCGGCCATCGCTGGCTGCGCCGCCGTGCAGCCTACTCAGCCTTCCCAGATTTTCAGCACGTCGCTGGATCCTCGTTCCCGAATGCCTTCTTCATCTTGAACATCCTCGGTGGCGTTGAGCATTTCGCTCGCAACGGAAGACGAGCGTTTCGTTGTCTCCCGCAAATTCGAACGATACGAAGTCGCCCTGGACATCGCGAATCGCGATCACCAGATCGTCCAGGTTCTTGACGGCGTGATCGTTGATTTTCGTGACGACCGCAAACATCAGGTTGTCGTAGCCTTTCGTCAGCCGGTGGCTCAACACGCGGCAGACAACCAGTTCTTCGTCTGGAAACGCCGGCGATTCACGCAAACGCTGCAGAATCGGGCTGCGGGTGGCCAGCAGGTAGCTGGTGCCTCGTGGGCCCAGCGTCGCTGATCAGCTCCTGGTACGCAGGCATGAACACCAAGGGGCCGTAGACAAAATAACGGGGGTAGGTTCCGTCGAGACTGCGGATGACGACGTTCGGCTCTCGCTCCAGGGGGACAGTCAACTGCACTGAATTGACCATCACGCCAGATCGTCAATGGGACCTGGTTGTTTTGAAGATGTTCCGGAATCAAGATACTGGAAACTCAGTCGCACATCATCGCGCACGCGCACGTGCCCCTCATTGTCAATCGGATGATCCCCGATATGCGTAATCACATCCCAGGCCTGGAGCGGGTAGGTTGTCATCGGTCGAATTCGTCCTGGTCACCATCATGCCGGTGACGTCCGGTGTCATTTTCAAATGATCACGCAAGCGCCTGGTTTTCCACGGTTTGCATGACATCGAACAAGAATCGTTTGCCTTCGTACGTAGCCGTCGGCGGCATCCGTCAGAAACCGCTGAACTTCCTCCGTGGGGATCAAGTAGCCGATGTTTTCCGCCTCATTGATGCGGCTGAAGACAATGCCCAGCACCTCCCCTTCTTCGATGGCCGGCCCGCCGCTGTTGCCGGGATTCAGCGCGGCGTCGATCTGGATCCGCAGCCCCGATGTGCCGGCGGCAAATGCAGCATACTCAATGCGGGACACGATTCCCTCCGTCACCGCCTGCTGGTCGCCACCCAGTGGGTAACCGTAGACGTTGACCATTTGCTTCAGGCGGGGAATGCCCGCTCTCAGCTTCAGTCCAACGCGTCCGTCCATCAGCCGTGCGTCGTCCAGTTCCAGCAAGGCCAGGTCCATGCCGGGGGACACGCAAACGATCCGTGCAGGATGACGTTCCGCGGATTGATCAAAACGGACAAAAATCTGCCGCGCGTATTGCACGACATGGGCATTGGTGATGATTCCCTGGCCTGCGAGAATGACGCCCGACCCAGACGAATCGCTCGACGCCCGCTTGGACCAGGGGCGAACCAGGTCGGGCGTCCGCGACGCCACGTCAATTTTTACGACGGACGAGGAGATGTCGTCGGCAACACCATGTTGATTTGCGCAGGCCAATCAGGATGCATACCGTCAACCACAGTCTGAAATGCCGCAAGGAAATATCTCCTGTGTGGAAAGTGGGGAAGTCCGCGGGCCCGGTGAGGAGCAGATTTGCAGAGCGCACGTGCCCAAACCAGATCCAACGTGCCTGGCGTGGGGCAGACCGTTCGAGCCTGACTACTGCAGATATCCCAGGGATCAGGCGCCCTGGGTAAGATCCGGCGCAGCCATCACTTTAGCATCCGTGCCGTGTCGCGAAAAGATTCCCTGACCCGGCGTGGGGAAGAATAGCCGCGCGGCCGCCATTGCGGGCCACAGACTCTGCGGGCTGCCCCGACGACCGAAGTCGCGTCCGGCTATAAGTGCTCGCGGTTCATGGTCACGCTGCCAGTCAACTGTTTTCCGCGGAAAAATGTGTTGGCGATAAATCCATTTTGATCCGCGTCGATCGTCACCGTCACGTTGACCTGCCGGGTGTCCAGGTCAATCACGGCGGGAGTCACGGTCACCGAGACCCCTTTGCTGCCGATCGTGTCCATCACGCGCAGCGCTTCGGCCTCGGCCTGAGCGGCAGTAGCACCTGGAACGATGGCTTTGCGGGCTGCCTCATACGCGGCGTTGTCGACCGTATGACGCATCATATTCATCCGTCCGAATTCGACCGCGGCAAACACCGTGAGAAACAACAGCGGTAGCGTCATCGCCATTTCGACGGTGACCGCCCCGCGTCGTGGACGTCTTTGCGGATAAGCTGCGTGGGTTTGATTGGGCGTGGCGTGTCCATGGTCAAAGTTCCCGATGGTGTCGCTGATGGTACTGCGCGTCTGATCCGGACAGGATCAACCTACTCGATGGTTAAGACGGCCAACGTGCGGGCGATGGTTTCAAACGCATCGCGTAGTGATTGACCGCTAGGAGCATGCACGTGCGTGCCGCCGGTCAGCGACGCCACGTTGCCGCATCAGATTCTGATCCGCTCCAGCGCCAAACGTGATCGTGTGGATGACTTGTCCGCGTGGCAGGATGCCATTCAACACGGGCATGGTGAACGGCCCGCGGTTTTCGATGCCGTCGGTCAGCAGCACGATGGTCTTTTCGGCGAACGGTCGTGAGTTGGGATCGAATTTCGAGACTATCACTTCCCAGTTGCAGCCCTTGGCCGATCGCCGTAAAGCCGTCGGCCGTCCATTTGATCGACCGCGGACCGAATCAGATTCAAGTTGCTGGTCATGTCCTGATCTTTGGTGCCGGTGGTGGAATAGGACGTCAAGCGACACCCGTTCGTCACTGGGGGTGGCCTGCAGGATGTCGAGAAAGATATTCACGGCCGCTTTCAGGTCGTTGATCTTGTTCTGCGAAGCCATGGAGCCGGATCGATCCAGGACCAGCGCGATGTCGCGAACGACGCTGGTCGCGGTGGACTGCAATTGCGGTTCAAACGTGCCGGTTCCCAGCAGGCCGCCCAGAAACAACGGCACGCTGCCTGAACGAGAATTCGCGGTCCGGCGTCCCAGCACGCGCACGCAGTTCACAGGTGCCGCGCCGAGGACTAAACGTGAATACACCTTGATTCGAGGCGGATGCTGAGCCGAACACAATGTCGGCATCGTCCAGTTGAAGCGGATCGCCGGCCACGCGATTGGCGGCCGCCACATCCCGGGCGGCTTGACGCGCATCAGCCACGGATTGCGTACGGGCCAGGGCTTCGCTGGCCGCGCGGGCGGCGGCATCGGTGGACGTCCGCAATTCGGTCCGCACCAATTGCATGTAGGCGACGTCGACGGCAAATACCGTCATCACCAACACAACGATCAGCATCAGCAACATCAACACCAGCATGGCACCACGTCGGCGTAGCGGTCCGTGATGACGTAGAGGATTCCGACCGTGCAGCAGCTTACTCGTTTTCATCAGTTTATTCCTTGATCATGACGGCCGTGGTTTCCAGCGAGCCGGAAAAAAAGGTCAACCCGATCACGCTGTTGGCCCGGCAAGGAGCTGTCACCCGCACGGTAATAGGTGTCCCTCGGCCCGCCGACTCTGGATTGCGTGGCGTAAATTGGACTTGAGCATGTTGCAACTTTCGTTCCGAAATGACCTGATTCGCTCGATCGCGCCCGTCTCCCACGTCGGCTCCCGATTTGATCGCGGCCCGGATGCTTTCGTAAGCTGTCACTTTCAAGGATTGGTCGAGAAAAATCATGCTGCAGCACTCGATGGCCCCCAGCACCAAGGTGACCAGTACCGGCAGGCATACCGCAAACTCCACCACGGCCGCCCCACGACGATGGTTGTTGTTCCTGTGGCCAAAACGCCTCATAGTAGTTTCCTCGTTAGCTTGTTTCCCGTACCGATCAGCGGCTGTGTCGTCGCGGGTTTTCGGTGACTGCAAACAGGGTGCCCTTACGGAATCGAAACTAAGCGGCCGGTTCATGGCTTTCGTCAGTCCCCGCCAAATCGAGTTTCCGAGCGATCGCGTTGAGATTCGCGGCAAGTTGTCGCCAGAAGTCGGATTTGCGAAACACTAATTCCTCGATGCGTTGGCCCCGTGCCATTCTCTCCAGAGCCTTCGCCAACGAGACCATCGGGCCCGCAAAGCGATGGCTGAGTCGAATGGAGTCGATGACGAATGCGGGAAATACCGTGGCCAACGCCACCAGTAGGGCCCCGTAGCGGTTCCAGATGGCAGCCAGATTTTCCACCAATGTCCGATGTTCGGGGGACGTGAACATCTCCAGGCAGATCAAGTAGACCAGGATCACGCCACAGGCAATCCCCCAATGAAACAGTAACTGTCGAACCAAGGCTCCTTGGACCGGAAAATCTACGAGCAGTTTTTTTCGTCTTTTTTTCATAGGGAACTCGTTTTGCACAATCATGGCGTGGCGGTGGTTTCGGAAAGGCAACTTAGCGTTGCGTGCGCGCGAACGAGCGACAGCCTCACCATAGCCTAGGTCATGCCAGCCCAGTTGGCAGATCGCGGATGAAACGAGAGGCTTCGAGGGGTAGTAGATAAGCCAATTGTGACGAGATTGCGAATTGTCCGGAGCCGTCGGGGAGCCGTGCGGCGTCCGCACAATGCCATCTACGCCGAATCGCGCTCGGCCATTTAGTCGGCACTGAGAGAAATTTTTAGCATCGATGCGTCGCGGGCGAGATTTTCGATCAGTTGGCTGGAGGGTTGTTCATCCAACCGCAGGCAACAGACAGCCGCCTTCCCCCCCTCGAAAATCATATTCTCCATCTCCTCCACGTTGACGTTTTCGGCCCGCAGGGCATCCAGCACGCTGGCGAGGACCCCCACGCGGTTGTAGTGACGCACGACGAGCCGATAGTGGGCCGGGCTCTTGGCACAGATATTGACGGCGGCAAAAGATCGACCCTTGTTGCACGAATTGATCGACCATCCGCACAACCTCAGCTCCAATGGCTTCCGAAGTTTGTGCCGTTGACGCTCCGATGTGTGGCGTGGCGGTAATCCGGGAGGCCAGCTCGGTGTCGGCAAATTCAGCTTCTCCTCCCTCAGGCTCATTTTCAAACACATCCACTGCCACGCGCAGTTTCTTGACATCAATGGCTTCTCGCAAGGCACTTGTGTCCACGATCTCGCCGCGGGAGGTGTTCACCAAAATCGCACCATCGCGCATCGCACTCAGAAATTGCTGATTTACCAGATGCCTGGTCTCCGGAACGTCGGCGAGGTGGACGGAGATCGCATCGGAGGAAGCGGCCAGTTCGATCGGATCGACCGCTCGATCAATTCCGTACGTTTCCGCGGCAGCATCGTTCAGGCTGCGCGACCAGGCCAGCACCCGCATCCCCAGCCCCTTGGCGGCGGCCGCCACGGACTTGCCAATGGACCCGTATCCGAGCAGCCCCAAGGTTCGTCCCTTGAGGCCGTAGCCACCTGCATACGTGGATTTTCGCCATCGTCCCTGGCGCAGGTCAGCGCAGGCATCAACGATCCGTCGGTCAGCAGCCACTAATAAACCGATTGCCAATTCGGCCACCGCGGCCGCGTTTACGCCAGGACAATTCGCCACCTGGATGCCTCGCGCGCTGGCCGCATTCACGTCAATCGTGTTGACACCTGCTCCGGCGCGTATGATGAGTGAAAGATTGTCGGCCGCCTCCAGGGCCTGGGCCGTCACCTTCGTCGAGCGTACGATCAGGACATCCACATCGCCCAAGGCCGTGCGCAAGTCGTCTGCGCTCAGGTTGGGCTCGTTCCGTACCTCGGCCACCAGGGCCGAAAGGCGATCGACCACCGAGCTGGCAAGTTTGTCAGCGATCAGCACCGTGTAGCGACGATCCGCAGGCATAGCGATTCCTCTCCGGCAAGGAGTATGTATTTTGTAGTGATCGGGCGATTCGTGGTGTCAAGTTCGCAGGCGAATAGGGGCGGCATGCGGTGAAGCCTATCGTCCATGTTGCTTAGAGCCCCTGATGCAGAATAACCTGTAGAAGTCCGTGCCGCCGGAGAAGCCCCTCACGGACCTGTTCCCCAGCTAAATCTCATGGAAGATAAATCGAAAGCAAGTCTGCGATGTTGAACGATCCCGTGTACCAAGAAGCCATTGGCGAATTCAACGCCATCTATGATAAGGCCCGAGAGTTGGACGTCAATGAACCTGACGCCATGACGCTCTGCACTTGCGATCTCGCGGCAAACCCCACGGCTCGAGTGGTGCTGCTGCGCGGCATCGATCTTCGTGGATTCGTATTTTACTCCAACGAACAGAGCCGCAAGGGGAGTCAATTAATCGTCAATCCCCAGGCCGCCCTGTGCTTCTATTGGGACGCCTTGCGTCGGCAAGTCCGCGTTGAAGGGACTGTCCAAAATGTGACACGCGAAGAAAACGAGCGTTATTGGGCGCGGCGGCCACGCCGCAGCCAAATCGCATCCGTCGTGTCGGATCAGTCGAAAGTTCTGGATCGGCGAGAGACGTATGAACAGCGCGTGCAGCAGCTCGAACACGAACTCGAAAACAAAGACGTGCCCCGTCCCGACTACTGGCATGGGTTTCGAGTCGTTCCCCGGCGGATTGAATTCTGGCGCAATCGAGAAAACCGCATGCACGAGCGCGTGGTCTATGAATGCCAAGACGGACAGTGGCGGAAAAACCTGCTCTACCCCTAAAACCACCCAACACGACCCTCGCGATGCGACGCTAGGCGCGTGACTTCGCAGTGCCGCTGTTTTTGGCGGATCGCTTGGACGAACGACGCTTGGGGCTGGATGTGCCCCTGCCTGCCGGCCGCGCCCGAGCGTCCGTAGCTAACGCTGTGTCCAGCATCTTGAATAACAGGCTGTCTGGGTCAATGTGCTCCAAAGCTTGTCGTAGCTCATTCGTCCGCCGATCTATTTCGGCCTGCACCGACTGTTTCTGGTCCTCCAACTCCCCGATGCGGCGCAGGCTTTCGTAAAGTTCAGCTTGGGTCGGCGTCGCACTCTTGTGATTGTCACTATGCTGGTGATCGTGGTCGTTCATGGTGGGTTGTCTCCTGTAGCGGCGATCCAGTTTTTTCGTCGGTACGTCCCACTTGCCGAGCGGAACGCGTTGGCGGCAAGCCGGAAATAATTTTAATGGTCATGATCAGCTGAGACGCGTTATCCGGTTTTCGACGACGCGAGAAACCGCTTGCTCACCCATGTCGGCTAATGACCCTCCTGACCCTCCAGCCTGACTTTCAGAAAGGTGGATGACCTTGGGCAAGCGGCTGCCGTCGTCCGCCGACCTGGCCGGGTTTCCAAGCTGGCCATCTAATGTACCATCCCGGAGCAGATCGATTGCGTTTTACCCATCACGATTCCGGCAAATTAACGCGTTGACGAGCACCTTTGGCACAGGCTTTGCTTTCAAGTAAGGGCAAGGTTTCTCGGATGACACGGTAGGGCCGGAGCGGAGAAGAGGCAAAAACAGTCCGGGGCCGGTTACAGAGAGATTCTTGGCGATATGCGAATCAGACGGAGCGACATGGAACTTTGATACGGACGAGAATGAGGCATGATTCGCATGCCACACTTAAGGCGAGCTGCCCCCGAACAGCTCGCCTTATTTTTTTGCTGCGCTACAATGATACACGTGTATCATTATTGATCAGATTCGAACTGTGGCCGACTTTCGATGTCCAACGCCGAGCGAGAAAATCGTGATTTTTATTCGGGGTTGCTGAATTTTTTCATCCGTGCCATTTCCGGCGTGCGGATTTAATCAGCCGACGGGCGTTCGCCGGGCTAACGCCTGCCGACTGATGTATCTGAGCCGTATGGGTACTAAATCAACCGGCCGCTTGAGAGGGTGACCAGGTTTGGGAGCGAGCGGCAATCGATGATGCGTGTCTCCTACTTGCTTTTCCCCGTCTGGCTTTTTCTGCCTGCAATCGCCATCGCTGTGATCCCGATTTCGGCCGCCGGGCAGTCTGACCGAAGCGACGACCTGTCCGAGTTTGTTAGTAGGCTGGATGTAGCACTGGAAACCGCGTGGCGTGATGGCGGATGGCGTGCGGCGCGGGATGCGACGGATGGTGAGTGGTGCCGTCGCGTCTACTTGGACATTTTGGGGCGCATCCCCACGGTTGCCGAATATCAGTCGTTCGTGACGCAGCCAGAGCGCGACAAAAAGGCCCGTTTGGTGCGCGAGCTGTTATACGACGAGCGGTATCGCGACGAATATGCCGACCA
This sequence comes from uncultured Planctomycetales bacterium, assembly GCA_963695565.1. Classification (GTDB taxonomy): domain Bacteria; phylum Planctomycetota; class Planctomycetia; order Pirellulales; family Pirellulaceae; genus CAVOGW01. The sequence goes on along the minus strand of CAVOGW010000010.1, from coordinate 201,361 downwards.
GTGGTCGACGGTGTGGACCAACATTCTGCTGGGGCGTACGGGTGGTCTTACGAACAACTCGTTGGCCAATCGTGAAGGTATGACCCAGTATCTGGCCGCATGTTTTGACGAAAACCGGTCCTACTCCCAGATGGTTGCCGAGCTGATCACGGCCACGGGTGCGAATCGTCCCGGGACAGACGGTTTTAACGGAGCCGTCAATTTTCTCTGCGACAAACTGGCCGATAAGGCCACGCAGGCGACGGCTCAAACAGCGCGGATTTTCCTGGGGATTCGACTGCAGTGCACGCAATGTCACAATCACCCTTTCAATGAATGGAAGCAAGAGGGATTTTGGCAGTTGAATTCCTTCTTCCGGCAAGCGGTTCCCTTACGTCGATATGCCGTCGGCACGAGCCGTGTCGCGTACGTTGAGTTGGCCGACCAGGATTTTGCCGGTGAGGGGAACACGCCGGAAGAGGCGGAGGTTTACTTCGAGCAGCGCGACGGAATCCTGAGGGTCGCCTATCCAGTATTCCTCGACGGCCAACCCCTTTCCAATCGCAGTGGATTTGTCGAGGACATACGGCGTCGAGACGCACTGGCCGAGATGATTGTGGCGTCTCCCAATTTTGCCGAGGCGGTCGTCAATCGCTATTGGAGCTATTTCCTGGGATACGGGTTGGTGGAGCCGATTGATGATTTTGGACCACACCGTGAAGCGACGCACCCTGAGGTCCTTAAACTGTTGGCAAACGAATTCCGGGCCGGTGGCTACGACTTCAAGCAGCTGATTTCATGGATTGCCCTTTCACGCCCCTATGCATTATCCAGCCGACCCGCCACCCGACGTCCGCGTGACGACCCGCAGGCGGGCACTTCCCCGGCATTTTCCCGGTTCTACTTGCGGCAACTACGGCCCGAAGACCTGTACCGATCGATGATGGTGGTAAGTTACTTTGAGCATGCTCGCGCGAACGACGTGAAACATCGTCCCACTCGCCTGGAGTTTACGGGCCAGTTTGTTCAGGCCTTGGGGGATGACGAAGGAAATGAGACGACGGCTTTCAACGGGACAATCCCACAGACCTTGATGATGTTCAACGGCCCGCTGTTGGACGCGGCACTTCGACTGGATGCCGACAGTTTGCTGGGGAACATTGCGACAAGCTCGTCGATGGACTTCGAGCAACAAGTCGCGTATCTGTTTCGCGCTACGCTTGCGCGCGAACCCACGCAACGGGAATTGCGCGCGGCGCAGCAGCAGCAGGCCGCATGGGGGGCAGCCCGTCCCGCAACAAACATTCGGCCACGCGGCAGCGACCGGCCGCCGCCAGCGCTGGCGTTGCAAGACGTCATGTGGGCACTGGTAAATTCCAACGAGTTTTTGCTGAATCATTAACGATGGCGGGCCTGGGCCGGGTCTGTGGTTTATGTGTTCGAGACCGATTTGGGCTGGGGGACGGTTGGTATCATCAGCCCATGCGCGCCAACCCACGGTTCAGGCAGCAGACGAGAGGAAACATGGGGATGTCTGAAATCATTCACGGCGACGGTCCCTGCTTAGGGCGTCGACACTTTCTGGGTCACCTGCTTGCATCCTCGGCCTGCTTTGGCTCCGCTGCCATGATGCTGAGCACGATGCGCGCTCACGCGCAAGCGCTGGCGAGGGATCGACGAGCCGCCATTTTGCTGTGGCTGGGTGGCGGGCCATCCTCGATCGACATGTGGGACTTGAAGCCTCAGGCGCCGACGGGAGGACCGTTCCGGCCCATTTCCACGCGGGGGGACATGCAGATTTGCGAACACCTCCCCCAGCTGGCTGATTGCATGGACCGATTGGCGATCGTGCGCTCGATGAACACGCGCGAAGCGGACCACACGCGCGGTCAATACTTCATGCATACGGCCTTTCCGCCAGCCGGGGACGTACAGCATCCGAGCTACGGAGCCGTCGTGGCCCACGAGCTGCAACCGCAGCGACCCCAGCTGCAACTACCGCCATTTGTCTCGATAGGCGGTGACAGCGTTGGCCCCGGTTTCCTGGGCATGACCTGGTCCCCCTTGGTGGTGCGGGCCGACGGCCGCATCCCCAATTTACAGCCGAAAGTCGACGGCCCGAGGTTTGCCAGACGATTGCAGTTGCTGGGCACGCTGGAATCGAACTTTAATCAGCAGAATCGTGGCTCGGCGGCCACGGACCATGCCGCGATGCTCACCAAGAGCTATGAACTCATGACTACCGAACAGCTGGCCGCGTTTGATACGGCACGCGAACCGCGGGCCATGCACGAGCGGTACGGGCAGCATGACTTCGGCCAGGGTTGTCTGCTGGCACGACGATTGATCGAAGCCGGCGTTCCATTTGTCGAAGTCAGTTTCGATGGTTGGGACAACCACCAGAACGTGTTTACCACGCTGCAGCAAAATCTCCTGCCGCGGCTCGATCAGAGCTTCAGCGCTCTGGTCGAGGACCTGACCCAACGCGGATTGTGGGATCGCACCGTCGTGATTTGCATGGGAGAGTTCGGTCGCACGCCACGCATTAACGGCAACGCGGGCCGGGATCACTTTGCCCGTGCCTGGAGCGTCGTGCTGGGTGGGGGAGGCATCCAAGGCGGGCGGGCGATCGGCGGCACGAACGACGATGGCACACAACTCGACGGGCCCGCGTACTCGTCTCCCGACCTCATGGCATCCGTCTGCCACGCGCTAGGGATCTCACTCAACCAGACGTTTATCACTCCCACCGGCCGTCCCATTAAGATCGCTGGCGGCGGCGGCGTGATTCAACCCCTGTTCGGGTAAGCGATGGGCGAGCTTTCGACAGCAGCGAACCACTTGTGTCGATTATGCCGCTTGAGTTCTACGGTTTTAACAGTCGTGTCTAAACGCCCAACGGAAGATTTTGCAAACCTGCTCGCGCCCGGGCCCTGAGAGGTTTGCGAGCGGACCGTTGGTTGATAGAGTCGAGAAAGTGCGAACCGAACATAGGGCGCATCGATTCTCTGACCGCTTCTGTAGAAACGAGACTTGTGATAGGGGTGATAGGGTACGTGTCATGGTAGCGCCGCACTGGGGAGTACCTTTTGAAAACGACGACGAAGTCGACCAGCTGCTATTGAACGCGAAGTTGCGCGATGAGCTGGAGCCGTACTTCGACGAGTCGATTGACCTGGTCAACGTACACGACAAGCCGACATCGTTTGAGAACGAGTATCTGGCGTCCATGTTGGCCTGGGAGCGGGCGCCGGTGATCCCCATCAGTCATTGGTTCGAACCGCCGCTCACCCCCCCCGCACCCGAACGCCTTTCCTGGCGTGAAATTCACGAAACCTTGTGGCAAGTGATCCACCTGCTGTATGAGAAACACGTGGTGCTCGAATACACCGAGCATCTGTCTGACTTTCAGTTATATTGCCTGATCTTGCGAGACATCCTGCCATCGCACGAAAAGAAAATTGACTTGCCGACCACGTTCCTGCACTGGCACTGTCTCGACCCCGCCGAAGACGTGGAAACCTGGCTGCGCTACTACGCGACGGACGAGGAACGGCGGCGTTGGGAGCAGGAGAGCGGGACCACGGCTCCGCTGATCGAAGCCGTGCCATTTCCGCGATTATTGCCTCGTCGCTGTCGATAACGCTGCCGCATGACGAGCCGGCCAACCCCCAGGCCGTCGACTTTGGTCTCTTAAACCTCAGGTTTTTTTGGTGAAATTCGTGCTTGGTGGCTTGTGGCGATTATGCCAAAGGCTTTCCCCATTAATTGCCAATGCCTATACTACCCGTGTGGGGTGTGGGGTCGCGCCCGCACGATGACACATCGTGACGCCCATCCATGTGACAAGCTAGGACACGAGCCATGCGATTATCGATCTGCCTGTTCCTGACGACAGCCCTCGTCGCGGTTTTGGCGTCAGACGCCAGCGCGCAGTTCAATAGGCCGTCGTTCAATTCCTTTCAAAACGTCGTCAACCGGCCCACGGTCAGCCCCTATCTGAACCTGATTAATCCCGGGGGCGGTTTTGATGCCTCAGTGGCTCGTTATCAAAACTACGTGCGACCCCAACTGGATTTGCAGCAGCGCAATCGACAGACCGACGCCCAGTTGCGGGGGCTTCAGGATCAATTCCGTCAGCTCGAACAAGTGCGAGCCAGTGCCACGCGCACTTCGGCGACTCAGCAGGCGCAGTTTGCGACAGGGCATCCCAGCGTGTTTCAGTACTATTCGCACTACTATCAACTGGGCCGTTAATCGGGGATCCGCCGTGGAACCCTTGCGCGTCGCCCGGTTCTGAAACAGAAGTATAAGGGACAGAAATCACTCCGAGGCGTGGCCCGCGCAGCCGTTTGAGTGTGAAGAACTCCGTTTGTCAGTTTTTCTGTCCCTCCTGTTCTTGTCTTCGTCTTCCGCCGCGGTTGAGAAGCGCGTGACCGCATCTGGCGATCGCTCGCCCTCGTGACCGATTTGCGAATTGGCTCGATTTTGCGGGACCTGACGGTTGTTCGCCGAGGGTTGGGCCAGTAGCGCCACGGAGGCACTCGACCCAGGGGGCATTCTTCAGCCCGTTTTCCGCCGAAATTGTGACGAGACGGTCACGCTGGCGTATGGTTCCGAGGGAAAAGCTCCAGCGCTGCTCGAACGGTCCCCTGGCGATCGCCCTGCGTTCGGGAGCTGAACCGGCTGATGTCGGCCGCGCTGCCCGCGAAAGCAGGTCGCTCGGAACGCGACGTGACAACCTGGCTGGCTGAAGAAATACAAACCTACCATGACCCTTGACATTGCCGTCTGGAATCCGGATCAACATCGGCAACTGGCTTGTCACGACCATCATTTCTTCATGGTGGCCAATGATGACGGATCGCTTAAGCTGTCTCCCGGCACGGATGGCCGACCTGGTCAGTCGGCGCTCATGGAAGTGCAGGTGGGCCGTGACGATCAACAGTTGAGTGTCACGAATCACGGGTTGGGGGAAACGCACGAGGTCTGGAGCGGCCAGGATCTTGCCCCCGGATCGACCCTTGTTTTTTCACATCGCTGTTTGCTGAACTGGGCGGGACAGTATGTTGAGCTGCGTGTACGGGAGAGAGACACGCTGGAAGCTTATGGCGTGCGTGCCATCTACCATGAACGCAGCCAGAGTGGAGTCATCGTGCCGACGACCTGGTCCGGTCGCGCGCCGTCATCACAGACGCTGACCAGTTGGTTTCAAGGCTTGGGCGAACTGCAGCGTGCTGCGGCGAACTGCCCAGAGTTTTACGCCCTGGCCGCCAGATCCGTAGTGCAACCCGGTGGGTTGGATCGCGGGATGATTGTGTTGCTATCGGACGGGCAGTTGCAGATTGCCGCCAGTGCTCAAAACGATCCAGGGCTGGGACTAACTTACCGCCAGCCGCTCGTCGAGCAGGCCATGGACGGCGGCCAGACGCTCATTCGCGATGCCGCTCAATCCGTTCAGGTGGTTGATGGGGAGTCCGTGGTGATTGCACCTGTGCAGGGGCCGAAAAACCGCGCCGTAGGTGCCGTGTACGGCGTTCGATCGTTGCGTGCCGGCAATCAAAGGTCGGCCATTCGACCACTCGAGGCGCTGTGGTTACAGTTGGTTGCAGAGGCCGTGGGGGCTGGGATGCAGCGAGTCGCCGCCGAGTCGACAGCGGCCCGCACGCGTTTGATGTTTGAACAGGTGTTTTCAGTTCCGCTCGTCGACGAATTGCTGCGCAACCCGGATATTCTCAGGCCGCAACAGCGCGAGGTCTCGGTCTTGTTTTGCGATCTTCGCGACTCGACCAGGCTGGCTCGATTGTTGCACCCAGACCAAATGTATCAGTTGCTGAGCGAAGTGTTGGAGAGGCTTACCTGCCAGGTCACTGAGTCCGGAGGCGTGATCCTCGATTATTATGGCGACGGTCTGGCGGCCATGTGGAACGCCCCGCACGATCAGAAGGACCACGCGGTTCGCGCTTGTCGAGCGGCCCTGAATATGATCAGTCAAGTGGAAGAGCTGAGCCGTAATTACTGGCCTCTCATTGGCCGACCACTGCATCTGGGCATCGGCGTGCACACCGATCTGGCTTATGTGGGCAACGCCGGCTCCCGGCAACGGCTCAAGTATGGGCCCCGCGGCAGTATGGTCACCTTGGCCAGTCGTCTGGAAAACGTGGCGAAGCTCATCGAACCTCGGATTATCATCAGTCGCAATACTCGAGATCGGGCCAAGGGCCACGTCGAGGCGCGGTTCTTGTGTGCGGCACGTTTGCGAGGCATTCCGGAAGCCGTGGAAATCTACGAACTGCAAGCCGTCGGCCTGAAAGGTCACACGCAGAACACGATGAGTCTCCCTGGAAACGGACACGACATCATGGACGAGTGCGCTCAGGAAGTCCGCCACGACGCGGACGTCGCCACGCGGGAACTGGCCATGCTGGCTGAAATCCGCGAAGTTGCCGAATGCAGCGGCCTCGATCAATCGGGGTTGACCGCCGGCCAGCCAACACGAGTCGTGGACCTCACGCGGATTTAGTGAATGGTCATCCAATAGTACGCCGACGATGATCCTGAGCGAGGATATCGCCTTGGCTGGCAGATCCTGCACGCCGCTGCACTTCATTCAGGATCACAGCGGGATGCGTCATTCAGCGGTTGCGCGTCGTGCTTGTATTTTCCCGGGGCGTTCCGCCAGAGCAACTTCCCAAGGACTAACTCTGCGCGGCGAACCGCGGATACAGACGAAACTCCACCAGGCTGCTCCGCAGGCAGGATCAGCCAGTCCCCGGCCACTACACGAGTGGCGCAAGGCTGATCGGATCGCCGGGCGAGTAACGAAAAGCGGCCCCTGCTAAAAACGCCGTGTAGCGACCGACGGAGCATTTCTATCCGTCGTGCCTAAGCATTCTGCATCCAGGGATGCCAATTCGCCGCGCTTGATACGAATGTCCTCCGGTGCTTCGATGCCAATTCGCACCGTGTTTCCACGCAGGGACAGCACGCGCAGCCGGATATTATTTCCTAAAACGATCTCTTCCTCGATTTTCCTGGTGAGCACCAACATGGCTCGACTCCTTCATAGCACTCGGAGAACCCCTCACGACCCGTCGACACGCGCATCCCATGGTAGCCCTTTCAATACAGAGTTACTTCGCTAGTGGAATGGCTCTCACCCTCCACATTCTGCGTTTGCCTTAACCGATAACTTACCCGAATGGGTGGTCTCACGAAAACACCAGTTTTCGTGCTGAGCACCGGTCAACCGGCTGCCGCTTTCGTTCAATTTCAGCAGCCCAACTATAGATAGTTGTATTGGTCACATGAAAACGGCTCGAGGCCATGGTTGCTCAGCACGGCAGTTGGGGAAAATTTTATCGAAGCTTCATCGAAATCAGCTGATTCTGCCGACCAAAATCCCACCTCAGGCCGATCCGCAGAAATGCGTTATAACTTGCTGGAGACGATCACGCATTCGTTCCCCGGTAAAGCGGCCGGACCGGGTATCGTCGGTTTGAACGCATTCGATGTCGGGTGACGCGCGTGTTTTGAAGTTGCACACTTTCGGTGGCACTTGGCCGAAACCCGTGATTCAGCCCGCTGGCAGACCCACTCGCTGGCGCGTCGAGCTTGTATTTTCACGTTGTTTTCGCCTTAGCGCAACTTCAAAACGCGCGTGCGTGCACAGGAGTCACGAAATATGCAAACCTGGACATTGTGGCATCCCTTCGAGGGCGTCTCGATCAGTAACCTCAGCTGGTTGGGGGCACTGCTGGCGGCCGCCGCCGTACTGCTCACGATTCGCCTGGAGGCTCTGGGTCGACGCCTGCGGACGGTCGCGGCACCTCTGGGGTTGGTCTCCCTGGAAATGGCGCTGTCATCGACGGAGAGTCGCCACGTGATTGGCTCCTGGAGCAAAGACGTTCGAAGGGATGCCCGATCGTGGTTGATCTGCGACTACTGGACGGTTCCGGTATATTTCACCTGGTTGGCCATCTTGGGATTGATCGCGGCCCATTGGTTCGAAGCCAAGCAGCTGTATGCGCTGAGCAACCTGGCGACTGCGTTGGCGTGGGCACAGTGGATCTTTGGACTGGTCGATTTTGCCACGGATTCGGCGCTGTTAAGGATGCTGCAAATCTACCCCGAGATACCGGAGCGGCTGAGCTCGGTTGGTGGGTGGTCTGGCTCGCTTCAAGGTCTTCTTGTTTTGCGGCATGTTTTTCAGCACCGTAATTGCGGCCGCCTGGCTGCTGCGGTAGCATGCAAATGGCTGCAAGTGCCTTTGCCGGGCTGGCCCCCAGTCATCCTGAACGGAGCGTACTCCCCAGTCATCCTGAACGGAGCGGAGCGGAGTGAAGGATCTGCCAGCCGACCTGACATCCCTCCAACCGTTTTTGAAGAGACAAGCGTCAAGGGAATCACCTTCGCCAGCCGAATCCGCAGGTCCTGATCACCACGATGAATGTCCGCTTGATCGTCCAATCTGGTGCTGTTCCAGCCGAGTTTAACCTGCGTTTGCCTGCGGTATTGGGTCGCAGTCCGGATGCCGACTTTAAGGTCAAGCATCACCATGTCAGCCGACGACATTGCGAACTCTTCGAGGATGGCGGCCAGCTTATCGTGCGCGACCTGGGTTCGGCGAATGGTACGGTCATCAACGGCGACGTCATCGACGAAGCGTGTGCCTTGAGCCCCGGCGATGAACTGGTACTGGGGGGCGTGACGTTTCGCGTCGAGTTCGAGTCGCTGCCGCACGCAGGTTCAGAAATGGGGAGCGACGCGGTTCAGCAACCGCCCCAGTTCGAAGTGCGCCAGGAGCGTGCCGTGCAAATCTCGTATGCGGAATCCGACGCGGGCAGCTTTGTGGGGATTCCGCTGGGCGAACATCCGGCACCATGGGTCGACGAAGAATTCAGGTTGGAATTGCCAGAACCGATCCCAGAAGACATCAGCCGCATTGAGTTGCACGTGGATCTTCCCTCGGAGCCGCCGGTCGACGAGGATAGTGACTTGGACGAATTCCTGCGTGGGATTCCCGATCCCTGACTTAGCCGCGGGACTCTTTACAGCGGAGGCTCGTTCGTCCGGTGTGCTCTGAAACGTGGCGCAGAGCGGAACGAGAGATCTGCCAGACTGCGTGACACCGCGTCAGGAGCGGCAGGATCGCCTGATTCAACCGTCACACGTCGACCAACGCCTCGGCAAGATTCTGCAGTCGCTGACCGTGCGTCGCACGTTGTCAGATCCCTCACGACGACATGGCCAGGCGTGCAACGCACGCGCCACGATGGTGGCAACGCTGGCATGACCACTACCGCAGCTACCACGTCCAGTTTTCGGGTTGCCGCAGTGGATCAAGTGTCATTACACTCCGCGACCCCTGCCGAGCGAGCCGTCGATTTCGTGAGACGGGCTTTGGGTCTTTTTGATTTCATTCAGCGAGAGGCCGTTGTACGCAACCATGCTGCGCTGGTTTCCCCATCATTTTCTGTTGCATGTGCTTGGATTGGTTGCGCTCGGCGCGTGGCCGCCCTGTGCCCGCGCGCAGCCGATGCCCATTCAGTTGAACATGGATCGGCGGGAAGCTCCTGTCGTCGATGCCGACCAGCTGCGCCTGTTGCGTGCGCGGCTGCTGGGAGCCGCGCCCGATCTGGCTGCCCCCGATGCGCTGGACACGGTCGTGTTATGTCCGGCCCAGTTTCGCGAGGCGCTGACACCCTGGATTGAATACCGAGAGTTGCAGGGGCACAGGATCCTCGTACTGGATGGGCTGCAACCCGCTCGCGTCCTGCAATCGCAGATACGTCAGCTCGTCGCGAAGCATCCCGTTCGCCACGTCGTGATCGTGGGTGATGCGGAGCCGGCCATGGTCACCGACCCCGACCTGAGGGCGCGTTGCGTCCCCACGTTTTATGGGGAAGCCCGCGTGAACCCCAAATGGGGCTCCGAGCCGCTGATCGCTACGGATAATCCATACGGCGACCTGGACGACGATCACGTTCCCGAGTTGGCCGTGGGCAGGATTCCGTGTGACACGAGCGAAGAACTCTCGGGATTTGTGCAGAAGGTCATCCGCTATGAAACGTCATTGTCCTCCGGAATCTGGCGACGTCGCATTAACCTGGTGGCCGGGATGGGTGGATTCGGACCACTGGCGGATGCGGCGATTGAAACGGCCGCCAAGAAATTCCTCACCGATATGATCCCGCCCGAGTATGTGACCACCATGACATACGGCAGCTGGCGCAGTCCGTTCTGCCCCGATCCGCGTTGCTTCCGCGATGCCTGGCTGCAGCACGTGAATTCAGGAGGCCTATTCCTGGTCTACATGGGGCACGGAAGCCCCGAGCGACTAAGCCAGCTGAGCATTGGGGACTCCGTGGTCCCCGTCCTGGAGCCGGCCGATGTGTCCCTCTGCCAATCGATGATCGGTCCGCCAATCGCCGTGTTGCTGAGCGTGTTACACAGGCGCCTACGATCAACCCATGGACTGTCTTGCGGAACGCATGCTGCTGACACAAAACGGACCCGTGGCCGTCGTCTGTGGATCTCGTGTGACGATGCCCTACGGGATGGCTGCGTTTGGCACCTCCCTGATGGCTGCCTATTTTGACAGATCGTCACCACTGCTGGGTGACGTGTTCCTGGTCGCTAAACGAGAACTAGCCAGCGACGTGGCTGAAGGCAACGCCAACCGAAGGATTCTGGACGCGATCGCCATGACGCTCAGCCCCACGAAAGACGAGCTGGCATTGGAACGCCAAGAGCACGTGTTGATGTTTCAGTTGCTGGGCGATCCGCTGCTGGTCATCTCCAGGCCGGAAGCGGTCCAGCTGGATTGCCGGCGACATGCGGAAGCTGGTCAGACGATGCAAGTCCGCGGCGAAAGCCCGATCGGCGGAAAGTGCCTGGTTGAGCTGGCGTGTCGCCGCGACCGGCTGACCACGGAGGCTCCCAGGCGAACACAATGGCATGTCGATCCTACGGCCCTGGAGGCGATGAATGAAACCTATGCACTGGCTAATGATCAGCGCTGGACGGCGCGCCGCGTGGATATTCGGCCCGGCGCCTTCGTCGTGGAGTTGAAGGTGCCGGCTCATGCGGAGGGCTCATGTCACATCCGTATTTTTGTGGAAGGCGATGAGCATTTTGCGTTAGGCGCTGCGCCCGTCTTCATTCAAGCCGCAAACACTCAGGATGCGTTGCGCACGATCAACGCGCGCCGCTGACGCCGAGCAGGTTAGCTCGCGGGCTGCCGCACGCGACGTGACCAGCAGAGGCAAAAAAAGCGTCAACCCCATCCCGATCAAACCCGTTACCATCAATAGTTTCGACATTCGACCGGCGAGAATCCTCGGCGCGGTGGCGTGCACACACTGGTCCCGATCTGGAAAAGACGTACAAAAAGTGTACAACTTGAGTAGCGTAACTCGCTTGACGTCGGGAGCGCAATCCGCCGCTGAAATTGCGGAATCTAACCGATCCGATAACAAGAAAATTGCCGAAGAACGCAAGCATGTCGCGCAAGCGAGTGAGCCTGCCAACCGGCACGGTCACGGGCGTTTGTCGGAACGCTATCGAGAGTGCCGCAACTTCAGAAATGGCAAGTCGTACTCGGACTGGATTACCCAACTGTCCAGGTCGTTGAGAATTCGCGGTGGATTGTTAAACTTAACATGTTTGATCCAGACTCGTGGATGCCGAGGAAATTCCCATGACTGATTATCGCGAAGAACACGACTCGATGGGAGTCGTCAAAGTCCCGTACGACGCGTACTACGGGGCTCAAACCATGCGCGCCGTCGAAAATTTCCCCATCTCTGGCGATCGCTTGCCCGTGGAGATGATTCACGCCATGGGGCTGGTAAAGCTCGCCTGTGCGACTGCGAATCGCGATTTGCAAAAATTCAAGTCCGGAAAGTCTCCGCTGTCCGACGCGCAGCTGGACGCCGTCTTGTCCGCATGTCGCGATGTGGCCTCGGGAAAATACGACGATCAGTTCCCGATCGACGTCTATCAGACGGGCAGTGGTACTTCCAGCAATATGAACGCCAATGAGGTCGTTGCGAATCGTGCCATCGAATTGTCCGGCGGGGACCGCCGGAACCAGAAGAAGGCCATACATCCCAACGACCACGTCAACATGGGGCAGAGCACCAACGACACGTTCCCCACGGCCATCCACGTTGCCTTGGGTGTGGAGATTACGCGGCAACTGCTGCCGGCCTTGGAGGGACTCCATCGAGCGCTCGCGGCCAAGGCCACGGAATTCGCTGAAATTCTCAAAATCGGGCGAACCCATCTGATGGACGCGACCCCCATTTACTTGGGCCAGGAATTTGGTGGCTTCGCGAGGCAAATCGAACTCTCCATCGACCGGGCCAGGCAGGCCCGCGATGCGATCCTGGAGCTGCCCGTCGGTGGTACCGCGGTCGGAACCGGCATCAATACGCATCCTGAATTCGGACGACGAGTTGCCGACATCCTGGCCCAGGAAACCGACATTCCATTTCGTGAGGCGAAGGACCATTTCGAGGCGAACGCTCAGCGAGATGGGCTGGTCGACTGCCACAGCAGCCTCAAAACGGTGGCCATCACGCTATTCAACGTGGCCAACAACCTGCGCTGGCTGGGATCTGGTCCGCGGTGTGCATTTTCGGAAGTGACGCTCCCGGACCGGCAGCCCGGTAGTTCGATCATGCCAGGGAAGGTCAATCCCGTCATGTGCGAAAGCATGATGCAGGCCACGGCTCGGGTGATGGGAAATGACCAGACGATGGCCATGGCTGGCGCGGCGGGGGGCCAATTTCAGCTGAATATCATGATGCCCGTGATGGCCTTTGTCGGGTTGGAATCCGTGCGGTTGCTGGCGAAGAGCGCCAGGGCCTTTGTCGAGTTCTGCCTGGAAGGGCTAAAAGCCAATCCAGACCGCTGCGAGGCCGGCATCGAACAGAGCCTGTCGATGGTGACCAGCCTGGCCCCCTTGATTGGCTATGAAAAAGCGGCCGAATTGGCGAAAGTGGCCATGAAAACGGGCAAGACGATACGTGAATTGTGCCTGGAAGAGCAGGTGTTGCCCGAAAAAGAGCTGGCCGAAGCGCTGGACCCTCGCCGCATGACCAGGCCACAGCCATAAGCGAAATGGCCGAATTTGCGGAATTTTCCGCGCTGCCCGAACTCTTCAGTTTTGCCAAACTCTAACAAAAGTGACCTTTCCTACAGCCGGTATTCGATTAATATGTCTTGATGCCCCGGTTTTTGCGTAGGCCGCCTGCGGGACCCTCCGGTCCGACGCGTCCCCCAGGAACTATTCCCGCTGGCCTGGCTCAGGGGCTCAGGCTGGTGCCAGGCGATCGCTTGGTATTTTTTGTCCCTCTCCAATTTTGTCGCGCGCGTTTTATGAGCATCAAGCATTTGCGGAACATCGGTATTTCAGCCCACATTGACTCGGGGAAAACGACGTTAAGTGAACGCGTTTTGTTCTACACTGGGCGCATCCACAAAATGCAGGAAGTCCACGGTGGCGGTGGGGCCACCATGGATCACATGGAGTTGGAGCAAGAACGCGGGATCACGATCACCAGTGCCGCGACCACCGTCCAGTGGAAGGACACGACAATCAATCTTATCGACACTCCCGGCCACGTCGATTTCACCGTGGAAGTGGAACGCAGCCTGCGTGTGTTGGACGGTGCGGTCCTCGTCTTGTGCTCCGTGGGAGGAGTGCAGGCGCAGTCGATCACCGTAGACCGCCAAATGAAACGATACCACACACCACGTCTGGCATTCGTCAACAAGATGGATCGCACCGGGGCGGATCCGTTTAAGGTCACACAGCAGCTGCGGGAGAAATTGCACGTCGATGCCGTGATGATGCAAATCCCCATGGGGGCTGGCGAGTCCTTCCAAGGCGTGATCGACCTGATCACCATGCAGGCCGTTTATTTCGAGGGAAAAGAAGGCGAAGTCGTACGGCACGACGACGTTCCCGCAGAGTACCGTGACAAGGCCGAGGCGGCGCGGCAAGCGATGCTCGAATCGTTATCCATGTACAGCGATCAGTTAATGGAGCTGCTGCTTTCCGAAGAGGAGATTCCCGTAGCGCTCATTCACAAGATTGTGACCGATGCGGTTCGGTCCGAAGAGATCACACCCGTCTACATGGGAACTGCGTACCGCAACAAGGGAGTCCAACTGTTGCTGGATGCGATCGCCAGGTACCTGCCGTCTCCGGAAGAACGTGAGACTTTGGCTCGGGATCACCACGACCAGGACCACCGCATCCGGCTGGAGCCGAAACCCGAGCTTCCGGCGGTCTGTATGGCCTTCAAGATCGTGGATGAACCCTACGGTCAATTGACGTTCACCCGCGTCTATCAGGGCACCATCAAAAAGGGCGAGATGTACTACAACCAGCGGACCGGCCGCAAGGAGCGGTTCAGTCGCATCCTCCGCATGCATGCGGATAAGCGGGAGGAGATCGACCAAGCTGGCCCCGGCGATATTGTGGCCGTGATGGGCATCGACTGTGCAAGTGGTGATACTTTTTGCAGCCAGGCCAAACTGTGCACGCTGGAGAGCATGTTCGTGCCCGATCCCGTGATCCGCGTTGCCGTCGCGCCGGCCCAACGAGCCGACGCCGATAAGCTGGGCAAGGCGCTGGCCCGCTTCCGCAAAGAAGATCCCACGTTTCATGTGATGTCGGACGAAGAATCAGGCGAAACCGTGATGGCCGGCATGGGTGAATTACATTTGGAGATTTACATCGAGCGAATTCGACGTGAATACAAGGTCGGAGTGGAAGTCGGCGCGCCTAAGGTCAGCTATCGTGAGTCTCCTACCCAACCCGCCCGTTACGATTATCGACATAAGAAACAGTCTGGTGGGTCGGGCCAGTTTGCTCACATCATCGGCGTGATGGAGCCGCTGCCGGATGACCATCCCGAGGCGTTCGAATTTGAAGAGAAAGTCGTTGGCGGTCGCATTCCCAAAGAGTACATTCCGTCCGTCCAAAAAGGTTTTCGAGCGTCCCTCGCCAAAGGACCCGTGGCGGGATATCCGATCATCGGTGTCAAGGCGATTTTGGAAGACGGGTCGTACCACGACGTGGATAGTAGCGACATGGCGTTCCAGATTTGTGCTCGCGGGTGTTTCCGCGAGACATTTTTGAACATGAAGCCGGCGCTGTTGGAACCCATTATGAAAGTTGAAGTCGAGTGTCCGTCCGACTTCCAGGGGACCGTGACGGGGGACCTGATCAGCCGGCGAGGCATCGTGATGGAGACGCACAATCCCACGCACGACATCGCCCTGATTGTCGCGGAGGTGCCCTTGGCGGAAACCTTTGGCTACTCTACGGACCTCCGCAGCCAGACGCAGGGGCAGGGGACGTTTACGATGGAATTGAGCCGCTATCGACGCGTTCCAGCCAAGATTCAAGAGGAAATCGTCGCTGAACGGAAGAAGGCCGAGCTGGTGGGGTCCAAGTAGTTCGGCGACCAACCCCTCCCATGAGCGCGCGGTCGGCCCAGTCCCATGCAATTCTGACGCGCCGCAAGCCAAGAGATACCGCTAAATACAAGCACGACGCGCAAGTCTTGTCGTTGCACTCAGGCGAAAACAACGTGAAAATACAAGCTCGACGCGGCAGCGAGTGGGTCTGCCAGCGGGCTAAATCACGGATTCCGGCCAAGTGCCACCGAAAGTGTGCAACTTCAAAATGCGCAAGCGAGTGAGCCCACTCCGTCACAAATGTCATTCCGCGAAGAATTCGCCTGAACCTCGGGAGGCGCGTGATCCGATGCCGCCGCGGTGCAATTACACCGAGCAGATTTCGACGGCCTGCCGTAGCGAGGCGATGACGTCGTCACGTTTGGGGACGAATTCTTGCCCCACGTAGCCGCGGTAACCGGTCGCCACAATCGCCTGAGCGATGGCAGTGTAGTTCAATTCCTGCGTGCCATCGATCTCGCCGCGGCCCGGCACGCCCCCCGTATGATAGTGGCTGAATAGTTCGTGGTGGGCCCGAATGGTGGCAATCACATCCCCCTCCATGATCTGCATATGGTAGATGTCGTACAGCAGGCGGAAGTTGGGCGAGCCGACTAGTTCGCACAGTGCCACGGCCCAACTTGTGTGGTCGGCCATGTAGTCCTGATGGTCAGTCTTGCTGTTTAGCATCTCCAGGCTGATCGTCACGCCCTGCTTCTCCGCGGAGGACATGATCCGTTTCAGACCCACGGCACAGTTGTGCATGCCGGTTTCGTCATCCATGCCAGCGCGGTTACCTGAGAAACAGATTAGATTTTTGATCCCCAAGTCCGCACACTGACCGATGCGATGCTCATAGGCTTCGACCAGTGCGTCGTGATACTCGGTACGGTTCCAGGCGCGGGATTCCACCGATTGCCTCGCCGTCAGGACCCTGGGTGGTGGGGCACATCATGATGGCGCACGTCATGTCGTGCTGGCGGACAATGGGAATGTCTTCGGGTTGCAGCAGTTCGACCGACTGCAGGCCAAACGGTTTTCCGGCGCGGCACAGGTCGTCAATCGAGACGCGGGGATAACACCACTTGCAGGCCGAGTGGTTGACACCGGTTCCGGCGGCCCGTTCTTCGGCGGCCAAGCGTGTGGCCAGGGATGCCATGACGGCTGACCCGGCCGTAGTACCCAAGAACAACCGTCGTGAGAGATGATTCATGATTGGCTCGATTTTCTCGTGGCCGAATTCGCCCATCGTGTCCGGTGGAGTGGCCCGAACCAGTATGCGAACCCTCGTCGCGCGTGGGCATGGCGAGGTGCCGCGTACCGGCCGATTCCGGACCAGAAGTACCCACCGCTTCCGGACGAGACTCCGGCCTGACCTGTTCTCCGTAACTTATACTATTTCGGCAGTGCGCAGCCAATGACCGAATTGGGCGCCCACGCGCTTTCGCGACTCTCAACGGGTGGAATCTATGACGAAAGGCA
Organism: uncultured Planctomycetales bacterium; assembly: GCA_963695565.1. Lineage (GTDB taxonomy): Bacteria > Planctomycetota > Planctomycetia > Pirellulales > Pirellulaceae > CAVOGW01. The sequence goes on along the minus strand of CAVOGW010000010.1, from coordinate 184,423 downwards.
TTTTCGAGCTGGTTTGCGCATATTTCCTGCCGACTGTCGCCCACGTGGCCACCTGGTTGCGTGGGCTGCGCACCGATTTGCCGCATCCGCGAAACAGCCAAGTGGGCGAGAGATCAATGCGGCGACGAAAGCGAAGGACGCAAATCTCAAGGTAAGCTCCTCCGGCAGCACTGCCGCATGGGAATTGTATTCCTGCTATCGTGACCCCCGACGTTGGCTTCAGGAAGGGATCAACGAAGTATACCGTGGCCGCACATTAAGCTCTCTTTGCCCCGCGCCATTCAGGATGAAGCGGGAGGGCGAGTGGGGGCCTCACTCCGCGGCCCTCCGCGACTTGCCGAATTGATGGGGATGACTTCCTTTCCGATCGCGGTCACAATGTGATGCAGCCAGTCGTGCAGAGCGCGTCAGGGTACGGCACGCCAAAGCGACGGCCTGCGCCGGGGCATTGCGTCATCCCCGCGCGGCCTGAACGTTCTCTGAAACCGCCATGAACTCTGCTCCCGCCAGCGCCGCCGCCTCTCCTCCGGTCATTAAGGTCTGCAAGTTGACGCGCACGTTTGGAAGCCTGGTGGCCGTGCGAGACGTGTCGTTCGACGTTCGGAAGGGAGCCATCTTCGGGTTGCTGGGACCGAATGGCAGCGGTAAGTCCACCATCATTCGCATGTTGCTGGGGATTCTCGCGCCCACATCGGGCGAAGCAACCGTTTTGGACTACGACGTCCGCATCGACTCAGAAGCCATCAAACGACACATCGGTTACATGTCCCAGCAGTTCAGCCTGTATGGTGACCTCTCGGTGATCGAGAACATCCAATTCTACGGTCGCATTTATGGCCTTGACCGCGAGCGGTTGGATCGGCGCGCGCAGGACGTGCTGCAGTTGGTTGGCCTGCAGGACCGCGTGGAGCAATTAGCCCACACGCTCTCGGGAGGCTGGAAGCAGAGGCTGGCCCTGGCGTGCGCGCTGATTCACGAGCCCCAGGTGTTGTTCCTGGACGAACCCACCGCCGGCATTGACCCCGTCGCGCGGCGACATTTGTGGGACCTGTTGTTTGAACTGTCCGCTCGGGGCGTTACCCTGTTCGTGACGACGCACTACATGGACGAAGCCGAACGATGCACCGACGTGGGCTACATTTTTGCATCGCGGCTGCTGGTATTGGGTAAGCCGGCCGAGCTGAAGGCATTGCCCCACGTCACACCCGCGGGCACGACTCGCTACGAGTTGCGGATCCCGCATCCGACTCGGCACCTGGTGGAGATGCGGAGTTTTCCAGGCATCCAGGATGCCACCTTGTTTGGTGAAACCGTGCATGCGCTGGTGGATGATCAGGTCTCCCCGGACGAAATCATTCGTCAACTGAATATCGACGCCGCAAGCGCGGAGGTACGTGAAATCACGCCTTCGCTGGAAGATGTGTTTGTGACGCTCACGCAGGCATCTGAGTCGTCTGCCGACAGTTTGCCCGTCACGCTCACCGCGCAATCGCAAACGCCCGTCTACCCTGTGGCGCCGGCCCGAGAAGACCAGCCGCGTGCCAGACCCGACATTCCGCCGCGACCCCGGTTCGGGCCAGCCACGACCCTGAACGGCTTATGGGCCATTCTGGTAAAAGAGTTCCTGCACGTGAGGCGTCAGCCCACGACCCTCTTCTTCATGTTCGTGGTCCCGGTGTTGCAAACGGTCATATTTGGCTACGCCATTAACACGCAAATCGAAAACATCCCGATGGTCGTCTACGACCTGGATGGCAGACGGTACGGCCGCGAACTCACCGAGGCGTTTGTGAATACGCGGCGATTTGAGTTGATCGACCGCCTGTTTGACGAGGAGTCGTTTCGTCGGGCCATGACGTCTGGGCGCGCTCGAGTGGGGCTGCGCATTCCGGCCAATTATTCCGACCGAATGGTGCGGGGCGAGACGGTGCAAGTTCAAGTGCTGATTGACGGCAGCGATTCACAAGTTGCCACCACGGCGCTCAGCACCACGCAGCTGCTGGGACTGAATCTCTCCATCAAAATGGCACGGGCCACGGGAGAATCGGTGCAGGTCGCCCCGGCACGAGATCCCGCAGGGAAGGCCGGATTGCCGATCGAAATGCGGCCGCGGTTGCTGTACAACCCCGACTTGGAGAGCTCTCATTTCTTTGTGCCCGGTCTGGTGGGCATCATTCTGCAACTGGTGACCTTGTTTCTCACGTCCTTTGCGGTCGTGCGTGAGCGTGAATTGGGCACCTTGGAACAGCTGTTCGTGACCCCGGTGGGCCGCAGCGGTCTGCTGCTGGGAAAGCTGATTCCCTACGCACTAGTCGGCTTTGTCGAGATGCTGGCGGTGCTGGTGGTAATGATTTATCTGTTTCATGTCCCCATCCGGGGAAATGTACCGTTGCTGATGGGACTGTCGATGTTGTTTATGGTTTGCTCGTTGAGCCTGGGTCTGCTCGTTTCGACCGTTGCCAAGACGCAGCTCGAGGCACTGCAACTGGCATTCCTGATTATGTTGCCGTCCGTGTTGCTGTCCGGTTTTATGTTCCCGCGCAGCGAGATGCCTCTGCCTATTTATACGGTGACGTTCGCGATTCCCGTGACGTACTTTATCGAAATTCTGCGGGGCATTGTACTGCGTGGCGCATCCTTTGCGGACCTCTCAGGGCCCACTGCGGGACTCGTGCTCTGCGGTTGCGTGATCCTGATGCTGAGCGTGATGAGGTTCCGCAAGCAACTGGCATAGGTCAGCGCGGCGACACAGGTCCAGCAGGGGCTGCCGCCATCCTGAACGGAGCCATTCCCGCCATCCTGAACGAGCGGAGCGAAGTGAAGGATCTGCCAGCCAGTCTGACGTCCCCCTTACGGATCGCAACGGCAAACGCTCCGCGTGCGGTTGCGTGGCAACCCTCGGCTGCTGGTGGCCCTCGGCAAGCGGTTTCCGTGAGAGCGACTCCGCCCACTCATGTTGCCTGTTGATTTAGTCGATCCAGTGCAAAATGTCGTCCTGAGGGAGCAACGCGACTGAAGGATCTGCCAGCCTTCGTTGCTACATCAGACAAAACACGATCTTCGGCATTGCAAGATGCTGTGGCTCGCGAGCGGGTCATCGCTGCCGAACACCGCCAACCAACAAAAAAAACCCTTTGCAGCCGATTGGCTGCAAAGGGTGCTGTTTACACTGGAAACAACTCGACTATCGTGGGACAGCCTTTGGTATCCGCGTCAACTTACGGGCAACCGCAAGAAGGTTCGCAGCAACCACCGCCGCATCCGCATCCGCTGCTGCAGCAGCAACGGCTACGAATCTTCGACATCAGGTTGAAACGAGGAACGCGGATGCAGACCTTACGGCAGCAACCACCGCCACCGCAGCAGCCGTTGTCACATCCGCAAGACGGTTCGCAGCAGGCATTCCCGCAGCCGTGTCCGCAGCAGCCATTGTCGCAACCGCAAGAGGGCTCGCAGCCGTGACCGCAGCCGTTTCCGCAGCAGCCGTTTCCGCAGCCATTTCCACAGCCATTTCCACAGCCGTCGTTGCAGCCGCAGGAGGGCTCACAACCATGACCGCAACCGTTCCCGCAGCAGCCATTGTCGCAACCGCAAGAGGGCTCGCAGCAGCACGGTGTGCAGCAGCAGCGTTTACGCGAACACATGGATCGCAGGCGGGCCATTAGCCCACAACCGCCACCCGATTGGCAGCAACAGCCACCACCGCAGCAACCTGTGTCACAGCCACACGATGGCTCACAGCCGCCGCACCCGCCGCACCCGCCGCATCCATTGTCGCAACCACAACTTGGCTCACAACATTGGGCGTCGGCGTTGGCGCCAACGAAACCAACTAGCCCGACGGCGATAACCGCCGCCAGTAGCATTCTAATCATCATAGGAAGGGCTCCTTGCACTTAGATCGCTTTCCAAAGCTTTGGAAATCTTTACATTTCCGATTGGTCGCCTTTGGTGTTGAAAAGCCCGCTTTGACACGGACCTGTTTCGGCGACCGAAACACCTTGCTGGGGATATCGACCACGTGCGTGCTGGCACACATTTCCTTTTGAGAATCTGAAAATTTTCTCGATAGTTGAGTCGCGGTTGTTACAAAACGTCAAACTTTTCCGTCGCCAAGAACATTGACGACACTGACGCCCGTATCGACTTCAGCAACCGTTACACGGCGATTCGTAAACGTCTGCCGGTTGTGCCGGTTATCGGGCCTCACTCGCACTGCGGGTGCGAGGCCTGGCGGGCCACGCCGGGGTTCTCTTCGCCGCTCCCGCGCCACAAGTCTCTGCCCTGACGCCATCGACCAGGGCGGATTTGCCTGTTATCCTGTCCCCACGTGGGACGGAGGGGCCGGCCGCGGCGCTCGAGCACTCCCCTGAGTGTGCGGCACCCTCCCGTCTCTGACCAACAAGAATCCTCCAGGTGCCCCCCAAACTACGAACATGGCCAAGAAGACAATTGAACAGATTGACGTAAAGGGAAAACGCGTCCTCATGCGCGTCGATTTTAACGTGCCGCTGGACGATCAACTGCAGATCACGGACGATCGCCGCATTGAGATGGCATTACCCAGCATTCAATCGGTGATCCAACGCGGTGGTCGACTGATTCTGATCAGCCATCTGGGGCGGCCCAAGGATCGGCCCGAAGCCCCATTCAGCCTGCGGCCAACGGCAGACCGTCTGGCGGTGCTGCTAGGCAAGCCCGTGGGTTTTTGTGAGCAGACTGTGGGCCCGGAGGCCCGTTCCCAGGTCGACGGACTCCATGACGGAGACGTGCTGGTCCTCGAAAACTTGCGGTTTTATCCCGGCGAGAAGGCGGGGGATGCCGGATTTTCCGGGCAACTCGCCAAGTTGGCGGATATCTACTGCAACAATGCCTTTGGCACCTGCCATCGGACCGACGCCTCGATGTTGGGTGTTCCCCAGGCGATGGCCGGCAAGCCGCTCGTGATGGGATCACTCGTCAGTAAGGAAATGAAATTTCTGGGTGATGCCTTGGCGAATCCCCAACGTCCCTTCGTGGCGGTGCTGGGCGGCGCGAAAGTGTCGGATAAAATTGCCGTCATCGAGCGGCTGCTCAGCATCTGCGACAAAGTACTGATCGGCGGTGCCATGGCCTACACGTTTTCGCTGGCCCAAGGTGGTCGAATTGGGAAAAGCCTGGTGGAGCCCGAAAAGGTGGAATTGGCCGGGCAGTTGTTGGCAGTCGGCGCTGAGAAACTGATGCTGCCCGTGGATACCATCGTCGCGAAGTCTCCGCACGAATCGGCGGAAGCCCAAACGCGACCGGCGGGTCAGATCCCCGATGATCTGGCCGGATTCGATATCGGTCCGAACACGGCAAACCAGTTCGCTGACGTCATCCGCCAGGCACGGACGGTCGTCTGGAACGGCCCCATGGGGATGTTCGAGGTCGCACCCTTCGATGCGGGCACGAAGGCCGTAGCCACCGCCATCGCGGAAGCTACCGAACACGGGGCGATCACCATCATTGGGGGAGGTGATAGTGCCGCCGCAATCGAGCAAATGGGGCTGGCCGACTGCGTGACGCACGTCAGTACCGGAGGAGGCGCCAGTCTGGAACTGCTCGAAGGTAAATCATTCGCGGCCGTCGACGTGCTGGACGACCAAGAGGCCTAACGGCCTAAGGGGAACGGCCCATCGTTCGACGTCCTCTTGCAGGGCCTGGGCGAGTGCTGGTCGTTCGACCTCACCTTGCGAGGACCGAGGAGCGTGCCACCCACCACCTCAACTCAGACGCCAAAGAAAATCGATGCGAACAGCAGCCTGCGATCGACATCGAATTCAAAGGCATCCGTGGTGGGATCGTCGATTCGAGGGCCCAGCGGATCGTCGATCGTCGAGCCCATCAGATGGAAGGAAATGGGTCCGCTGGTGCCGCCAGGTGTGTCAGTGCGGATGATGATGCGAAATTCGCCGGCTGGCAGAAACAGGGCCTTGGTGCGAACCTCCCCCAGTGCCACCGATAGCGTGGTGACGATGTGATTTCGCCCATCTCGAATCGTCATGATCAAATTGGCGTCAACGCCCGCATTCTCGGTTGCATCGAGTTGAAAATGAAATAGCTGCGGGCGATGTACGCTTAGCTCATACCGTTGGAGCGAACTCATGGTGCTCAGACTATCGCTCACAAATAGTGATCGCTCGATCTGCGTGACGCCAAAGCTGGCCTCCAAACGATAGTTGCCCGTGGATGACGGCGAATCCGGAGCGGCACTCACTTCCAGGAAGTATTCCGAATTGAATTGCGCGGGCCCAAACTGCACGACCATGGTCTGGTCGTTCCGTATCAAGTATTCCACAGGCAGCAAGTCGCGTTCCGAATCGAAGACGCGCACGTTTAACAAGAACTCCGTCTGCTCCAAGGACCGCAACTCAACACGCGCCCATTCACCACTGATGGGGGCGGCATGCGGAGATTGAATCAGGTAGCGGTCAATATCGTCCATCGCTTCAATGCTGGCGTCGATCTGATAGTGCGTGTTCTCGGCAAAACCAGCGGTGGTGGGCAGCTCGTGTTCCTCTCCCTCCAGATCGTCGCCACCCTCATCCAAATTGGCCAGCAGCTGAAATCCGTTGGTAAAATAGGTGCGGAGTTGGCCCACATCCAACTGCCGAATTGGGTAATGCACAAGATCGGTGATCGAATTCAGCGAAACCTGGTTTACCTGGTTGTAGGTCACGATCAGGGTATAGCCCCCGATCTCAAAATTGCCGGGATCTGAGCTTATCTGGACGTAATAGTTTTCTCCCGGCGCGACAAACTCGACATCGATCGACGCATTCGATCTCCACGTCGACGTAGCGCTGGCGAAAGGCTGGCCTCCACTGCTGGGCAGGATGTCCATCCTGGCCGCCAAGCTGCTGATTCCGGTCGCCACCAGGTGGAAGGTTAGCGAGGCGCCTGGAAAATTGTAGGAGGAGGGAATTTCCACCCGATACACGTCCACATCATCCGTTGACGTGAGGTCTCCGAATACGACCGACGGCGCCGATCCCAGCGGACTATCGGCCAGTTGAAACGCCGGAATATCGACGGCACCGGGTTCGTTTTGCGCATCGTAGACGTCTTCCGCGCGTGGACCGAAGATCGCTTGAATCGCGGCGACGTCGTCTACCGTCGGAGTGCGAGAACCTGGCTGGGGGATCCCATGCGTAAACATGGGCGACAAAGGGTCATCGCTGTGCGGCATCCCGAATACGTGCCCCGCCTCGTGCAATGCGACCGCAAACAACTCATCGATGTCGGTGAAATCGTAGTGACTGTTGAATAGTACATCACCAACCCATGTGCCGTCGACAATCTGTGTGGTCGGAATGGCAACGGCATAAAGCTGGTCGTCCAAGGGGACGGCTCCGATCCGGATATCACCAAATCGGCTATCGCGTCGAACGCCCGGCGCACCGAACTCGGAACCATCGTCGGCAACCACACCGATGTCCCCATTGGTGAACTGGGCCCAGGTTTGAAAGGCTTGTACGATCGTCGACTGCCACACTTGGGGCGAAGCCAAGCCGTTGAGCCGCGCATGCAGCTCGCTGGTGGCATCCGCGACATGCGTTCCGTCAGGGGCAAAACTGAGCGTCAACCTCGCGTCCGTGCCCCAGATGACAGGATCGGCGTCCAGCATCCACCGGGATTCCAGATTCTCGATGCACAGTCTCTGCATTCGGCGATTTCGTATGGGGGATCGGTTCAACGTGATTCTCCTTGCGGTCCTGGCAATTGCCCCCCGGATTCGAGTTCGCGCAGGACACCGATGGCAGAGGCCATGCGCTGAAACACTGGTCCACCGTTGATGGCATTCAGGTCGGGATCCTCGTCGAGCAAATCCGCGAGGTGTGGGTCCTCGCGCAGACTCTCAGCGAGCAGCTTCAGGGCCCGCGCATGCAACGCCGCATCTTCAGCCGCACAGAGTGCATAGATGCACGCCGCCTGATAACGCGTGATGGCATCCAGGGGCATGGCCAGCAGTCGTTCCGCATCCTGTAACGCGGATTCCTTGGACCCCAACCGAGCCCGCAAGACGCCCCGCCCCGCCAAGGCCATGGTATCGTTCGCATCGAATTGTAAACAGGAATTCAACGCGTTGATAGCCTGCTGAGGCTGATCGAGGACCTCAGAATAGACGTGAGCCTGGTTGTGCCAGGCTTGGGAGGCCGTTGGGTCGAGCTCCAGAGCGGACTCGAAGTCATCCAGCGCTGCCTGCGGATCGCGCTTCATTCGGGCCACGCCCCGGGCAATCCAACTGATCGCGTCGACGGGTGTCTGCTGCAATCCAGCCTGAATATCGGCCTGTGCCTCCTGTAAATGCCCTAACTTCTGCTGAACACGGGACCGCACGAAATACGCCCGCGTTTCTCGACAACCGTCCGCAAGGGCGGCATTCAAATCGGCCAACGCAAGCTCGTATTGGTCTTGCGCCACGTAGGCCAGAGCACGATTTAGTCGGGCGCAATCGAGGTCAGGCCGTCGTTGAATTACCGTCGTAAAATCGTCGGTGGCACGGTCCAGTTTGCCGTCGGCCAGCCAGCACATGCCGCGCTGGAAGATGGCTCCGGTGTTGTCTCGTAACAGGGAAGCCGCGATGTCGAACGCGCCCGCAGCGGACGCGTTCTCATGCATCTTGCGTAAGATGTCCCCCAGCAACAGCCAGTTGGCTGCGTCGTCCGGCTTTCTGCGAGTCGCTTGCCGGAATTGCCGTTCCGCGGTCGCCCAGTCATGCTCATCACGAGCTTGGAGGCCGAGAAACAGGTGGTCGTACCAACTGGCGCCGTCGCTGATGTCCTCCACGGTGCCGTTCGTGGGTGACTCGCTCGTGTCAGCGGAGGATGGGCCGGTCGGAGTTCCGGCCAGCGGCGTCGTGGTAGTTGAAGGGTGACCGCCGTCCATCAGTGCCAACGCGTCTGTAATCTGTTGCCGACGATGCTTCAGCGCCACGCCGGCCGGTTCGCTCGCCGCAAGTTCACTGGCAAGTTGGTTGTAAGCTAACGAACTCCGCAATTGCTCAAGTCGGGCCTGTGCCCTCGGTTCCCGCTGCGCGCTCAAGTACCGAAAATTGCTCAACATATAGGCCAGACTGGAAGCGTCCTGACGCCACTCGATACGCTGCTCGCGATCCAATAGTCGCAACGTTCGCTGCACCTGGGCAGGATCATCCACAGCAAACCTTGCGATCATTTGTTCTGCCTGAGCGTCTGACTCATCGGCCCAATCCGGTTCGAAGCTGGCCATGACGAAGTCCGCGCGCAGCTCGTTCCAGGCCTGCGTGAATTCGTGAAGCGACTGGGCGGCGGCTATTGGACGATGCTTGGCTTCGCGAACCGCCCAGACCGAAAGCAGTCGCGCAACAGACCACGCACGCCAGAAATCCGACGCTTGTGGCTGACACGAGCCGCGGGTGTCGTCGCATCCATTTCCTGCACAATTCGGCCATCGAATTATTGGTGGCCACCGCCAAGGGCAAATCATCCAAATGGCGACGGATGTCGTCACGCAGCTCGGCGGCCGATTGGTATCGTTCGGCGGGGCGGCGTGCCAGGCACCTGGCCAGGATCGCGCTGACGGCCGGGGAGACGGCGGGATTGATTCTCGTAGCCCCTGGCGTCGTACTCAAACGATCAGCCAGCACTGATGATACGTCGCTCTTGCCTTCCAGCCGCCAGGGGAGGCAACCGGTCAGCAGCTGGTAGAGGACTACCCCCAAGGAGTAGATATCCGCCCGATGATCCACTGCTACGTCTTCACCCAGCCAGCTTTGTAACTGTTCCGGAGCCATATAGGCCAGCGTTCCACCTCGTACCCCATGGGCGCCTGGCACGTTGGCGTCCACGGCCAGGTTGAAATCAAACAACAACGGTTGCTGATCGTCCGCAATCAGGATGTTCGCGGGCTTGACATCACCATGCAGCACGCCTCGTCGGTGTGAATGTTCAAGCGCATCGGCCAACTGCAGCGTTAGTTGCAGAGCGTCCGAGACACGATTGCCAGCAAACTCCAGCGGCGCTGGATCCCCGGCCAGCACATCAGCCAGCGTCTGGCGTCCCAGGTACGGCATGCAAATTGCGCAGTGCTCTCCGTATTCGTGGACGGAAAGGACTGGGACGATATGGGTATGCTGCAGTTGCGCCAATCTCCAAGCTTCACGTTGGTTCAATCGCGAAAACTTGAGGACCACGTCGCGATTCGCCAGCGCCGTTTGTCGGGCACGAAACGTCTTGCCGAACGACCCACGCCCCAGCACATCCACGATTTGAAATCCATGCCAGTTTGTGCCCACCGCCGGCATGGGGATATCGGACCAGCGATGTTGTTCGTCGGACTGCGTGATGTCTCCATCAACGGGTTCGGTATCGAAGTCATTCGGGACCGACCAATGTCGTGTGTTGATCTGATATTGTTCTCGGTACAGCTCCGGATCGGGTCGTTCGCCAGCCTCCCGGCGCAGCCGAAATTCCTCAAAAGCGATTTGCTGCAACGCATTCGGGTCCTGGAAAATTGCGGGAAAGAGCTGTCGATAGTCGGCAACCAACCGTCGCTCGCCACGCGACCATGCCAGGTCCAGGTCGACCCGCAGGAGTTCCACCAGGACGGTGACGTATTTCTCGTGATTCGGCGGCGGAAGAAACTGACGCAGGTCGGTCTCGGGTGCATCGACCAGCGAGGCCTCGAAAGCATCCACGCGAGATTCGACGAACGGGTCGAGCGCAAGAAATGTCATCGTTTATCCGCCTGTCAATCCACCTGATTCAGAACCTGTCGTAACCGCTCACGAAACCCCTGCAACACACGCTCCACCGTCCGCTTCGATCGGTTGATTTTCCGGGAAATCGAGAGCACGTCATGGTTTTCCAATCGCAGCTCGATGATCTGCCGATGGGCGACCGGGAGATCGTCGACAATCTCGGCGATCGTCATCCGCAAAATTCTGACGGCCGCTTCGTCGTCGGACCGTAAATCATGCTCGATGCGTTCTTGAGCGCCCCCCTCGGTGCGGCGTACATCCCGTTTGGCAGCCCGATGGTAGGCTCCTACGGCTCGAATCTTATTGAGCGCTACGGTGGTCAACAGCCGCCAAATCGATTCTCCCGGGGGAACGTCGTACTGCCCATCCTTGAGACGTCGAAACAGCGTCCGAAAAATCGACTGCGTGAGGTCCTCGGTGTCCACCCGCGCCCAGGCTTCACGTCCAAACTCTCGCTGGGCGAGGGCGTCGACCCGCCCCACGTACTTGTCAAACAACCGCTCGGCCGCAATCTCGTCCCCGGTTCTGATACCGCGCAACAGCGAACCATCGGACGGAACCTTGGTCGTCTCGCGGTCAGAATTTGCGGAATCGTCGTCGGCCATTACACAATGAGAGTCGTTTCGGGGCGTCCCTGCCGACGCACTCTATTCCTACTTTTCTGCTTTCTGCAAGAATTTTTGCTATTCAGAGCTTTCATTTTTAGAAGTCGCCTCGCCAACAGTTGCTCCCAGCGGCTGGGAATGACCAACTTGAGCGTAATCGCAAAATCAGCGATTAGCAACGAGGAGCCGCGGCAAACGGTCGAGGGGCGGCAGGCGAGGGGAGTCCGGGAACCGCCTCGTCATACAAGCACGATGCGCAAGCAAGTGAACCTGCCCACTGGCCAAATCACGTGTTTCGGCACGTTGCCACCAACAACGCACAACTTCAGAACGCGCGAGTCTTGAAGTTACGCGTTTCCACAGATTGGCCCAATGGCACTCGGTTTGGGCATTGTGGAACAGTTGTCCTCAACTGTTTCCCCCGACAATTTCGCGATTCGCGGAACAATTGAGGACAATTGTCTACAAACGAGGTGCCATTGGGCTAACGCCTGCCGGCTGATGTTGTCTGAGCCGTTATGGGTACTAAATCAACAAGCCGCCGGCTTGGAAGCGTGCCGTAACGGTTAGACTCACTAGCTGGCGCTAAGTGCTTGTATTTGTGGCGTTAGCGCTAAGCTTAAGTGGTCTGAAAATGCACAATTTCAAAACTGCGCAAGCGAGTGGGGCTCGATGTTGACCACACACTCGCTCGCGATTTTGCGATTCCTGCCGGGTTTCGGCCGTAAACTGGCCACGCAAGGTCAAATTAAACCAGGCCGCGACTAAAAACAGTCCCACCAGGTTCCGGGTGTCTCGCCGGACGACGGGACCGGCGCAGCGCCCCCGCGATGATCAACACACCTGACAATAGGCCAAAACAAGTCGGTTCTGGGACGGCCGATGACGTGAACTTATTCGAGTTCCACAGAATGAAGTCAACCCCGTCAATAAAGCCGTCGCCGTTGAAGTTTCCTTCGTCCCAGTTCAGGGCTTCGTCAAATTTATGCGTGTTCCACGAGATAAAGTCCTGACCGTCCACGACTCCATCGAGATTCGCATCACCATACTTGTAGGGCGACGCCAAACCGTTGAAGTCCGCAGCGCCGGCTAACCAGGCATCGACATCCTCGAGATTGATGATGCCATCTCCCGTCAAATCATACCGCAGCAACTGATCGTTAGCCGTAATGCCGTCAGCAATCGGTCCCAAGCCTACCAGTCGATTCAGGTCGTCCACGTTACACTCCTGGTCATCGTTCAAGTCGCAGGGTTCGAGGTTGTAGGGGGGCAGGACGACACTCGATTGATAATTGTTGAACAACGAGATTTGATGGCCGGGGTCCGTGGAGCCAGCGGCAAACTGCATCAAGTTGCCACTGACGGCATCAAAATCCGCGGGAGCAAACTCGACCAGGAATGCCATGATCAAGTGTTCGCCCGGATTGAGTACGGGCGGAAGAAATGGATCAACGCTTGTGCTAAATCCGTATGCCGTACCACCCGCCGCAAAACCCGGCAGATTCGCGACAGTCGTGGAAACGGAGGCATCCTCGCCAAATCCTGCAAATGCGTCCAGGTCTTCATCGAAGCCGGTGTCGGGGCGTACGGCGACCGAAGCAGCCAACACATCAAACGAACTGGGGGCAGGATTGGACGAGTTGCCGACCCCTAACCCGCACTGGCAGGTCGTCAGCTGCGTGGGGGAGGCCACTTCGACCTCGACTGCGATCTTATACAGCAAGCGGTCACGAATACTATCGTAGTCCTCCCACTCGGGCTCGATTTCGATTTCGGGATTCTCCGGGGTGGGAGGTGTCGGCGCCGTACACGCGGGAGCACGCGTTGTGCCCCCAGCCGCAGTCAGGATCAACACCAGGGCGGTCAGCCACGCATGCCTACAACAACTCATTACTAACTCCTTGCCTTGCGATTAGCGGGATGTGTCGGATCAGGATGACCGGAATCGTCGGTCAGCTCAGGCCGACGGCGTCGAACCGCAAGATTCCGCTGCCTCGGCAGGTGCTGAGTACGAATCCGAAATACGGTTTGATCTCGACACGGTCAGGAACCGGCGGGGTACCAGTTGCCCCGCCATGCTGTAGAAGAGTCGCAAGCCAACAGTAAACCCGCCAACCGCCGAGAATATTTCTCGTACAAGCGAAGATCGACCGTAGGAGGTTGAAACCTGACCTTGACCCACATCTGGGCCGCCTCGTTAGACCGCAAGCCAAAGAAGATTGCCGGCACACGCTCGTTCTTGCGAAATACGATGCGGCATTCTTCGGCGGCGTGCGCGTCCGCCGGACGCGCACGCCGCCAGAAATCGCCTGGGAGTGGTGGCCGATGATCGATGCTAACGGCGATTTCTTCCGGCTTGCGGTCTAACGAACCGGAAACGCTTATAACCGACAGGTTACACCCATTACAAACCTGTCCTACGGTTTGCTTGATCAGGGCCTGCGGTCAACCAACACCCCGGGACGTGCTTAGCCTTTCTGGCGACGGCCGACAAGAAGTGCCGACAACGCGGTCGCCAAAAAGCATGCGGCGGACGGTTCCGGCACGACCGCGAAGCCTCCGTCGAAATTGTAAGGTGTGAGTGCCGGCCCCACAAGCGCGCCGTTCGATATCGCGCCTGTGGCCAAATCCACATCATATAACTGATAGGCACCCGAGGCGACGGTTTCGCGTCGCAAGACGGCGAAGCCGAAGTCACCTCCGATCGTGAGATCAGCATCCCCCGGAGTCGTATAGATGTCGAAGCCCATGCCGACCAGAGCATCGACCGTCACGCCGAATGGACCCACGGTGGCAACCGTCCCGGAGTTGGGTGGATTCTGAAACAACATTGCATCGTTGCGTGAATCCAGATCGTAAAGCTCGGTCGTTCCCCCGGCCTGGGGGATGTTGTTGATGTAGGCGACCGCATCCACAAAAGGAGAGCTGCCATTGCCGAATCTCAAATCGCCGTCAATGTTCGAAATCTGGCCCGTCGCGGAATTGAGTCTCAGGTCTGCCGTGTTTGTGCTCACCAGGCGAATACGCATGCTGTCGTCCGGTTGCAAAGTCTTGGGGTTAAAATCGAAGCCAAACGACTGATTTCCCGTCAGGTCATAGCCGGTCCCCGCCGATGAAAATCCGGCGCCCACCGGCGTCGGCGAACCGTTGGTGATATCCAAGGTGTACAGCTGCGTGGTATTGGGGCCGATGTCGATCGCGTACAACGAGTTGGTGCCCGGCCGAAAGTCGATGCCTTCCGGGACGAATCCCACCGGCCCGAGTTCGGTCACAACGCCCGGGACGTCCGTATCAAATCGAAAGAGTGTGCCGGCAGAATTGACCCCGTACGCAATCTGGCCAAACGAGTCGGTGACGAAACATACCAAAGCCAAAATGCTGAGGGATACGCGCAAAACAGCGATCGATGAACGAAACATGGGAAGCTCCGCGAGATCTTGAGAATGATTTGGAAAGAGAGACTACTACGCTCAATGAAGACTGAGTGATTTTTGCAGTAGTACACTCTCCTTCCGCTGGCTGCGGAGCCAAAAAAGAGATGGACGAAATACCATACCCCGTTCGGGGAGCACCCCGGCATATTAACGCAGTTTTGCGGCGTCGTCAATAAACGGGCGAGCGGATTTTCGACAAAAAACGGTGCCAAGTGCCATCCTGGAGGAGCAACGCGACTGAAGGATCGGCCAAATAATCGTTGGCGTGGAAACGGAGTCCCGCGGCTCCCCCGCTCCCCAGAAGAGTGTCGCCGCAAACGGCCATAATCGTGCGAAACCAACCTGACGCCAATTTTCGGGGGAGAGCAGACCTGTTGTCCGACGTTTTCACCGGCCCCGAGCAGCCCTATAATACTGGCTCATTACCGCTGCAGAAGTTTCGCCGGGTGCCACCTCCGTGGTGGCCCGATCAACATCCAGAATCCGACGATAAGTCAAGCCTGTAAATTTTGGGGGATATTTCGTGCCTGATCCGGAAAAAGTCGTCATCATCGGCAGCGGACCGGCGGGTTGGTCGGCTGCCATCTACGCCTCGCGTGCCAACCTGCGGCCACTGCTGTTTGAAGGGACAATCAAACCGGAGATGATCCCGCTCGGACAGCTCGCACTGACGACGGAGGTCGAGAACTATGCGGGCTTTCCGGCTGGCGACATCCGGGCCTTTGTCGAATCGGCAGTTAACCCCGAACGACACTATAACTTGCCCCCGGTGCCGCAGGGTCATGAGCAAGACGGCCGGCCGCACTACGCGGTGCAGGGCGTCGAGCTAATGGAACTCATGAAACAGCAGGCGCTCAACTTCGGCACGCGCGTGATCGGCGACGATATCATCAAGGCGGATTTTTCGGCTCGTCCGTTTCGCTTGACGCGAACGGAAGGCGAGGTGCTGGAGGTCGACACCGTGATCGTGGCCACCGGCGCGCGAGCCAACTACCTGGGACTGGAATCGGAAGATCGGTTCAAGAACCGTGGCGTCAGCGCGTGTGCCGTGTGCGACGGAGCCCTGCCCAGGTTCCGCAACCAGCCACTGGTGGTCGTCGGCGGTGGGGACTCGGCGGTCGAAGAAGCCACGTTTCTGACCAAGTTCGCTTCGCGTGTTTACATGATTCATCGCCGCGACCAATTACGGGCCTCGAAGATCATGCAACAGCGAGCGCTGACCAGTGAGAAAATCGAGATGGTATGGAACAGTGTCGTCGAAGAAGTTTTGGGGGACGACTCCGGCATGACGGGCGTGCGGCTGAAATCGACGGTGGGGGCTGCTTCGCGGGAGCTTCCCGCGGTAGGGATGTTCCTGGCCATTGGGCACACGCCCAATACCTCGTTCCTGGAAGGTCAGCTGGACATGACCGATAAGGGATACATTCGGTGGACTCGGCCATTTCGTACGCACACCAGCGTGGAGGGCGTTTTTGCCGCGGGAGACGTGGCGGACGATTATTACCGCCAGGCCATTACGTCAGCCGGAACCGGTTGCATGGCAGCCCTGGATGCTGAACGGTTTCTGGCCGAACACGAAGCGTGATTGCGATGAAGCTCACCAGTGTCAAGCAGGCCCGCCTTGTCGATTGCATCGGCCAACACATCAAGATTGGTGGCTGGGTGCGCACGCGCCGCGATTCCAAAGGTGGGTTTAGCTTCATTGAAATCAACGATGGTAGTTGCTTTGGCAACATTCAGGTCATTGCCGACGAAAAGCTCCCCAATTACGAAGTCGACGTAAAACAACTCTCGCCGGGTTGCAGCCTGATCGTGGAAGGGGAAGTCAAACCGTCGGCCGGCAAAGGGCAGGCCACCGAAATTCTGGCCAGCCGCCTGGAGGTCTGCGGGTTGGCCGATCCGGAATCCTACCCACTGCAAAAGAAACGCCATACGTTCGAAAAGCTGCGCGAGTGGGCTCATCTTCGCCCGCGGACCAACACGTTTGGGGCCGTGTCCCGTGTACGCAACAGCATCTGCAAGTCGATCCACGACTTTTTCCAGGAGGACGGATTCCTGTACGTGCATACGCCCATTATTACAGCCAGCGACTGTGAAGGGGCTGGGGAAATGTTTCGCGTCACGACGTTGGACCCCGCCAACGTCCCCAAGTCGAACGGCCAAGTCGACTTCAGCCAGGACTTTTTTGACCGACCCTCCTACCTCACCGTCAGCGGGCAATTGAACGCCGAAATTTTTGCGTGTGCGCTGGGCAAGGTCTACACGTTTGGCCCTACGTTCCGCGCAGAGAACTCGAATACCTCGCGACACCTGGCAGAATTTTGGATGATCGAGCCGGAAATGGCGTTTTACGATCTGCAGGACAATATGGACTTGGCGGAGGCGTTCTTGAAGCGCATCGTGCGGGATGTAATACAACGCTGCCCCGACGACATCGAGTTCTTCAATCAGCACATCGATCCCTCCACACTCGAGACGTTAAATCAGATTCTGGACGCCGAATTTGTGCGCTTGCCGTATGCCGATGCCATTGAGCTGTTGGAAACATGTGGTCAGAACTTCGAGTTTCCTGTGGCCTGGGGCAGCGACCTGCAATCGGAACATGAGCGGTACCTGACAGAAGAGAAATTCAAGTCCCCCGTGATCCTCTACGACTATCCCCGGTCGATCAAACCGTTTTATATGCGCGTCAATGACGACGAGAAAACGGTCCGCGCCATGGACGTGCTCGTCCCGAAAGTCGGTGAGATCATTGGTGGCAGCCAGCGGGAAGAGCGGCTGGACGTATTGCAACAACGCATGGCCGAACAGGGTTTGAACGCCGAGGACTACTGGTGGTATCTTGAACTGCGCAAGTTCGGAACGGTACCCCATTCGGGATTCGGCCTGGGCCTGGAGCGCGCCGTGCAGTTCGTGACCGGCATGGCCAACATTCGCGATGTCATTCCCTTCCCCCGCACACCCGGCAATGCGGAGTTCTAAATGACCGAGCGTGATGGCGACAAGATACAACGGAACCCGGGGGGGTGGGGGGCTCCCCCAGCCAGCTGCAAGTTGTTGTCGCCGCGTATGGCAAGTTCGAGACTGTATTGCCGAATCATTGGGGGGGTATCCCCCCAAACCCCCCGGGGGACAAAACGACAAAACCCCCCGGGGGACAAAACGACAAAACCCCCCTGTGGACAAAACGACAAAACCCCCCGGGGGTCATAAGCCAGCGAGTCTCGACGACCACTGAATCCAACCAATCAACCCACTTGAGGAAACACGCATGTCCCACCTGATCTCCTTCCTTGGCCTCCTGTTGGTCCTGGGTATTTTTTCCAGCCCGATTTTCGGCCAGCAATCGGTCCCCTACACCCAAGATCCTCTGGAACAGATCAAGCAAAAAGTTGAACGTGATGAAGC
Organism: uncultured Planctomycetales bacterium; assembly: GCA_963695565.1. GTDB lineage: Bacteria > Planctomycetota > Planctomycetia > Pirellulales > Pirellulaceae > CAVOGW01. Next base: position 166,214 of record CAVOGW010000010.1, on the reverse strand, counting down.
CATCCTGCTGGATGTGCGTGAGTTATCGGAGTGGCAGCGAGGACACATTCAACAGGCGGTTCTGATTCCGACCAGCGCGCTGCGGGACAAGACGCAGCGGCTCAGCATGCTCGATCAACTCGACAAGACCAAACCCATTTATTGCCACTGCAAGGCGGGTGGTAGAGCAATGGTGTGTGGCCAGTTGTTGAAAGACCTGGGCTACGACATCCGGCCCATGAAACAATCTTACAAGAGCATCGTAGCCGCCGGATTCGTCGAGGTGAAATAGCGGAAGGGCCGATCGCCGCCCAGTGTTACCACTCATCGGGACGGCCCAATGCCACGAGATCCGCTTAATCCGTGAAATCGCCCACGACACTCACCTGTCGAATCTGCCGCGTCGAATATTCCATCATGCGAATCCGCACCTCGATACCCGACAGCGGTACGTTGTAGGGAGGCCGCGTCTCGCGCTCTTCATAGTCGTCGACGCCGCCCGTAGCGAATCCTTGATACGGATTATCAATACCGTCGAATCCTTCATCCGTTTGCGGAGGAGGAGTATCTTGTTGGAAGTCCTGATCAATTCCGTCGCGTTCAAACCCTAATGACCACGTGTCATAGCTTACCCAAATTGGAGGATTACCTCCGTCAGTGATTTCGTTGGGCCCGTCAGCCAGTTTGTTATTAACGGTGCTGTGAATTTGCCCCGACGCCCCCAGGTCAACAAATGCACCGCGACCTACGAATGTGCTGCTCGCGAAACCCGGATCTCCGTATGAGACGGCAACGTCACCGACGATGCCAATGGGTGCTGTGGGATCGAATGCTCGCACGTCAAAGCCAAGTACGTCGGTCAAAACAACGTCATCTCCGGTCCGATCCACGAGAAAGTCGTCCAGAACAAGAGCGCCAGAATTCCCGCCCGAAAGCAAGTTCCACTGTTGCGATAACTTGCTGGGATTACGCGGCCAGAGGAAACGGGCATCGACAGGGTACACCCAACCTGGATTCGTATCCGGTTGCATGGTCATCGACGGCGTGAAATTGACGCCGAAATTTTCGTTGAGTCGAAAGTGGGCAAAGCGATTGCGAGGGGCGGTAAGGTCGGAAAGTGTATTAAGTTGAAACGAGGGGGTTCCCCCCGATGTGTCCACGCGAGCCGAAACATCGTTCAGTTGAAAGAACCGTTTGATCTGAAGTGGTCCATTGGTGGTCGACAAGTCGAGCGGATAACCACTGAGGTCGACAGTTGCACCTGTTGGCAGTTTGGGGCCAATCAGTAGCGCACGTCGGTGCAGCCGGACAGTCTGGGAAATCGGATCGATCGTGGTCCACCAGATCACTTCCGCGTATTCAGACTCGACGATTATGTAACCGTCTGAAGGGTCATTATTATTATCAAAGCGGCCACGAAACGGCTCGCCTTGGGCCCTCACGGTCATCATTAAGATGTCGTCCAAGTCGCCGAATTGCGTGTGGTCTGGCTGACCGTCGCCATTCACATCATCTGGCTGACCGTCGCCGTTTTGATCAAGCAAATAATCCGGTACCCCATCAGGACCAGGTCGTTGATCGGCGAAATTGAATCCGTCCTGGTCGTGGCCTCGAAAAATCTGATTTGTCGGCCACATAGCAAGGTTGGCACCTTCCACATACTCAAAGTAGCCTTGTCCGGCAGCCGGGTCGATCCAGGGACGGACCGGGCAGGTCAGGTTATCCAGGTCCTCCTGCAGACGGTTCGCGACGGTGCGCATGTTGCCCGCCATCTCGATGGTGGCGCGGCCTTTGGTCATCGTCTGCCCCAGCATGTCGAAGACCTGCACAATGGCGAACACTAACATCAGCGTCAGGGTGACCGATACCAGCAATTCGATCAGTGTCAGGCCGTATCGCCGGCGGGATCTTGAGGCAAACGCCGACGTGCGTGCAGCGGTTTGGGAGCAAGCGGAATGACAAAGGCATCCGCGCGTATTTCGAGGTTCAAGTGGCATGGTGATTCCGGGAGGTGTCAGTCGAGCAACCTGGAACACAAGTCGATCGCCCGCCGATGGTCTCAGCGCACGAGCATCGCATGCGCGCGGGGTTCGGCCGCAAATCGAGCCGAGATCAGTACTTGGGGTCAAGATGCCCTCTGGAAGTGCCCTTACCCTACTATTCGAGTCGTCGGCCCCTCAAAAGTCAAGCGATTCGGCAGATCCGACCAAATCTGCTCACACTACCGCGTCCCAATCGCCAACGGGCGAGCGGTCCTGGCTGGCTGCGTGCTTTATTTCGTTCGGCCGCAATTTGATCCCCGATCCGTGTGCCTCTACGATCATCCAACGCGTGGAAGAAACGCACACTTTGCTCATGTTCCGGGGGCACAAGTCGGCCGATGGGAAGTCGGTTGCCGCAGGATTGAGGATGGCTCACGCTGAGGCGCAGAGCTCGGGGAGAAGTGGAGTTTGAGGAGATGGTCGGCGAGCGAGTTGCCGCTCACGACTCGGCGCCCCCTGCGCCAGGGAGTGCCGTCCGAAATTTTCGGGGCTGGCTTGCTGAGCATCGATAGTCCACTGCGGTTGCTTGTGCTACGAGCCATCCCACGCGTGGACCGTGGCTGGGGCGGGCGAATACAAGGGCTCAGCCGCATACTAGCCTGCCGTCGGACGACTTCGCCGCAAATGACATTGACGCCACGCAGCCCGTGCTCAATACTCCGCGATCCAAATTCTGGAACCGGCCGGCAAGAAGCCTTTCGGCACCTGCACAGTGACGTGCATCATGACCCACCACGACTTGACGCCTGACGAAGTTGATTCGCTGCTTGATGAAACCGGTCCGACGAGGACCGAACCGATTCCCTTGGCATCCGCGTCGGTGTCCCCAACTCCGTCTCTTCAGACGTCCAAGTTGTGGGCCGGTGCGAAGTCGCGGCGACCGTCACTTGCGGGGGAGGCTGCATCGGAAGGCGCGGAGTTAGTAGTAGAAGAACCTCCCTCGTCGACTCCATCCCTCTTTGCCCTGCGCGAGCGACCGTCGCTGGAACAACTCAAGACGACGATTGGACGGGCCGCGAAACACTGGAGCGCGGCGCTGGCACAGCCCTTGCGAACGACGGTCCATTTAGACGTTGAGGACGCACAGGCCTGCCACCCCGGTCTGGGCTCACAATATGAACTTCCCGGTTGCATTCAAGTGTTGCAGGCTGATCCGCTGGGTGAAGCCATCTATCTGCAGATGGATCGAGGGGTGGTGTTTGGCATGCTTGACCGACTGCTGGGAGGCGGCAAGTCACCGCTGCCCAACGTGCGACGGGCGATTACGGAGATCGAGACCAGTCTTCTGCTGAGGATCACGGCCAGCCTGCTGAAAGCATTGGAGGGCCTGTTTCCGAAGTCCGCCACGCAATCGATTTCTACTTTACGTGTCGACTCCAATCCGCAATGTGTGCCGCTGCAACAGCCCGCCTACTATCAGTTGCGAATCCGCGTGGCATGGAATAACCACGCAGGTTACATGCGGCTGGTTTTGCCCGAAGTGGCACTGCGCATGCTGGCCGACGATACCGAACTCGAATCTGACACGATTGAGACGATAAGGTCGCTCCCGGCCAGGGGCCTTTCCGTGGTGGCGGGTCAAATCAGGCTGCGACGAGACGAAGCAATGCAGCTGAAGGAAGGCGACACCATCGTACTGCCGCGGCCGCACGTTCGTGTCTACGTCGATCGCACCCGTATGTATGCCGGCAAGCTCGGCTCCGTCCAGCAGCACAAGGCGGTGCGCATTGAGGAGTCGCCGGATTCCTAGCCGGTGAAGGTGGTCCCCGATGCGTGTGCCTTTCGGTACCCCCCCGTAACGGCGAACCGGTACCGTCAGGTCAATGGCACTTAGTTTGTAGAACGATGGTCCTCCATTGTTCCGTGAATCGCGAAATTGTCGGGGGAAACAGTTGGGGCTGAAAATTGATTCCCGGTCGGTGGGTCGGTTTCCGTGTGCGAAGTCCAACGTTCGGACGAAGCGTACACGGATAGAAGCACGCGGATGACGGAATAGGGCGCGGATAGAAGCACACGGGGTACGCAAAAACCTTCGTCGGTTGAGCTGTTAGCTCCCGAAAAACTGGATGGCCTCGCCAATCTTCTTGACGATGGCCGAAGCTCCAGCGGCGGTGGCCGCCAGGGCGGCGAAGCCCATCAGTAGATTGATGAGCCAGCGCCAGAGGCCGCGTGGCATCGCGTCCCCCATCAAGGTCCGATGGTTCATGAGCAGGAAAAATGTGATGTAGGCGATGGGCAGCAACATGGATCCGATCACGCCGGCAGGAATCGTCAAATACGCTTTGGCTTGCGTGGTCCAGATCAAGGGCCAGAGCACGCCCGTGGCCGATATCATACAGCCCGTGCGGAACAACCAGCCGCGGGGGGGCACTCCTGCGATTTCGCACACGACCAGTCCGGAAATCAGCATCATCAAGGAAATCGACGACAACGTCATGCCGACGACGCCCAGGCCAAATACAATGTTGGCGAAGAAGCCGGCGGTGCGGTCTCCCTCACTGGCAAACAGCGACTGCAGGGATGAGGCCAGGTCCTGCGTATCACGCGTCACCAGCGATGCGGCGACGAGCTTTTCTGGCCGAGATAATTCGACCTGAGCCAATCCGCATTCTCGCCGCGTGAGGGACTGGGCAAAAGCGGAGGCGAAGTGCGGCGGCGCGACCACGTCGGTGGACGTCACCGTGAATCCGTCCGGCAATCGTGTGTGAAACTGGTTGGCGGAGGCAATCACGATACAACCGGTTGCCAGCACAAACGGAATGAACATCCCCGTGCACAAGTCGAAGATGGTCAGACCTCGATACTCACGGTCCCAGCCCCGAGATAACAACAGCAGGGGCATGAGAAACGTCATGTTGATGCCCACCGCCGCCGCCCCGGCGCTCAGCATCACGTCCCGCTGTTGACTGACAATGGTCTGGCTCCAAAAGCCCCGCGCTTGCGTGTCGGGAATGGCCTGCAGCAGTGGAATCCAGGAGTCCGCCGGTGAAAACAAGTGTGACAGCCGTGGAATCAGGCCCGCCGCAATGTCCCGGAAGGAAATGCCTTCGCCCACGAAGGCCAGTCGCGCGACCACGCCAAAAAAACACAACACGATCAGTGCCACGACGACTTTCAGGATCGCTTCGTAAACGGCAATGCCGCGTCCACCCCGACCGTAGCTCCACGTCACCACCGTACACATCACGAGAATCGTGAGGGAGACCACCCATTTGCCAAACATGCCGCCATCCGGCCCGCCTGCCAGCGGACCATCCCCGTGAAACAGGCCGGGAAACAGGTTTTGCTCGCAGACGGCGTAACACAGAGAGTATTGTGGAAACGTCCAGACCATATTGGCCAACAGCGTGGCGGCAACCCATGCCCAGCCCAGTACGGGGGTCAGATGTGCATTGATCGAATGCAGGGGACGTTCCCCGGTAGAGAGGGTCACGTAGCTGATGGCGCTGAGCATAATAACCCCCAGGACCATCGCGAACGGTTGCAGCCAGATCATACTGACGCCGGCAAGAATGCCGAGATAAAGGCTGCTGCCCAGGGAGCCCCCGCCCAGCGTCAGGGCACTTTGCAACCACCCCGGCCCGGAAAGTCGGACGAAGGTCCCCAGCAAGGGCAGGGTTCCCCGCGCGCGAGCATCTCGAATTCGCTGACGCTCGGCATCTTGTTCGGAATCGGGTTCGGACATCACGCATCCACGCCGCCGAAACGGCAATAAGTGTCAGACCAGTCAGGCCATTCTCGACGCGTTATGGACGCGACTTGGGCGGACGTTTGGTGCCGCGTTTGGGTGGGGGTTTCTTGGAGCGCCCGGCGGCCGCGATGTTGTTGTAGGCAGCTTCGAGAGCCTCGCGCACCAAGGATTTCTTGGCCGATGCCAGCTGCACGTAGGTGCAACCGGCCCGACCCCAGCCGCCGGCGGCTGGCGCGAATGTGTCGGAATCGGCCGCCATGAACCATTGTTGCTGATCCGGCGTCAATTTCACCATGCCGTGATCACGGTCCGGCGCCGCCAGCGTGGCGAAGATCTTATTGTGGACCCGAAAATCGGGGTGCTGCATATGCGAGGATTCCACGGCGCCCGCGAACGACAGGGCCATCTTGCGGAAATCGTGGGGAGTCATAAATCGCAATCGGAGGTGAAGACGAAGCGGGCAACCCTGGCCATTCAAGACGATGCCTTATTTTAGCCGGTGATCAGAGGCTGAGCACCAAGGGCCAGAGCCGGAGCGTCGGAAGTTGCGATATCGCAGAATCCCCGAAAACACAAGCACGACGCGCAAGTTTTGAAGTTGCGCGAAGGCGAAAACAACGTGAAAATACAAGCTCGACGCGCCAGCGAGTGGGTCTGCCAGCGGGCTAAACCACGAGTTTCGGCCAATTGCCGCTGAAAGTGTGCAACTTTAAAACGCGCAAGCGAGTGAGCCTGCCAGTTGGCCAGATCTTGCGTGGAGTTCCGAATTTCAACCACCGCGAGGAGTCGTTTCGACCACGTAGACGGTGTCGACCGGCGATCCATTCTTTTCCGCGGCTGTGCGCTTCGTTTCGTGTTTTGCCGCGTACATCGCTTGATCGGCCACTTCCCAGGCTGCGGCGAATGGTTGATTGGGGGAACACATGGAGCTGCCCACGGACGCACAAACGTGATTCGCGGCAAGCGCACGCTGCAGACGCTCTGTCAATTCGCCCGAACCTTGCGGGTCACACTCCACTGCCAGGACAGCGAACTCATCGCCACCGATTCGAGCCGCCACGTCTTGGGCCCGCATGGTCGCCTGGATGGCCTGTGCCGCGCGTTGGATCAGCTCATCCCCTTTGCCATGCCCCTGCGTGTCGTTGACCGTCTTCAGCTCATCAAGGTCAATCGAAACCATGCAGGCCGGATGACCGAAGCGCCTGCAACGCGCCTCCTCGGCCGCGACGAGCCGATCCCAGCCACGTCGGTTGTAGAGTCCCGTCATGGAATCGGTCATCGCCTCCATCCGAGCCCGTTCGGCATGCCGCGCCTGCTCACTACGCTCGATTTCTGCGTGCAGGATACTGCTCAACAGCCGTGCGAGCAGCTCCACCAATTCCAGCTTTTCACTAATCCATTCCGGCCGTGGCTCGGGATGGATCGCGCACAACGTGCCGAACAGCTGTCCGTCGCCCCAGCTCAACGGGACGCCCACGTAGGCTCCGATCGGCACTTGCTGGCCAATCGGCGCCGTGGCGTAGGCCGGGATTTGATGGGAGTCGTGCGCCATTCGAGGGCCCAGACCCTGCACCATGCGCGAACAGAACGAATCGGTCCAGCGGAAGACGTCGCCACGCTGCACGCCGTAACCTTGATCTGACGCGTGCAAAACAATCCAGTCTTCACCCTCGGTGCGGGTGACCATCCACAGGTCGAAACCCAACACTTCGTGCAAGTGTCTCAGGACTGCATTCGCTGCGTCGTGAAAGCAGCCGAATGGATTCGAGTCATTCATGCGTAGCGCCTCCCAACCCACTCGTCGAGCCAATCCCCAGCACCCCCCGATGCGTGGGACGGATGGCTTTTCCGAATTGTCCAAGTCTAGGCCACAGCGGCGGGCGCAGGACCTCACGGGCAACAGGTATTTTGCGGGCCGTCATCGTTACAGCTCGCATAATCGCCAGTCGCTGGATTCAAAGGGGCAAACGGACCAAGAGGACGTAGCCGATCGCCCCACAGCGGATTCACGTCATCCTGAACGTAGCGGAGCGGAGTGAAGAATCTGCCAGCCAGCGTGACATTACCGGCAGGGGTGCGTCCAGGATCGCCTGCGTCGACCGTCGCACGTCGAACAACATTTCGGCAAGTTCCTTCGGTCGCTGACCCGTGCGTCGCACGGGGTCAGCTCCCCCAGGATGACACTTGGCCGCGAATTGTGTGGTACGATGAGCCTTTCCCTTGGGTGTCACCACAGGGTAGATTTGCACTTTACGGTTGCTCCGCTAGAGAGCCTAACTAAACAGCCCTGCGTCCCGTGCCGCGAGCTTGGAACCAAGAAAAAAAAGCAAGATATGTCCTCCACGACGGCCGATCCCACTGTTTCTGGAAACGAGTTGCCGAACAGGTTCGACTTCCAGTCCGCTCAATCTCGCATTTACGCCTGGTGGGAATCGCAAGGCTATTTTCACAGCGAGCCCGATCCCCAGCGGAAGCCATTTACGATTGTGATCCCACCCCCCAACGTTACTGGTGCGCTACACCTGGGGCATGCGCTAAACAACACGCTGCAGGACATCGTCATCCGCTTTCGTCGCATGCAAGGGTACAACACGCTGTGGATGCCGGGTACGGATCACGCTGGCATTGCCACGCAAGCCGTCGTCGAACGTCGGCTCCGTGAGGACGAAGGCAAGACGCGCCACGACCTGGGAAGGGAAAAGCTGGTCGAGCGGATATGGCAGTGGAAGCAACAATACGAATCGCGAATTCTGGGTCAGCTTAAACAGCTGGGCAGCAGCTGCGATTGGCAACGGACCCGTTTTACACTGGACGAGATGTGCGCGCGTGCGGTGCGGCAAACGTTTTTTGATCTGTTTCAGAAGCAGCTTATTTATCGCGGTAAACGGCTCGTCAATTGGGACACGTTCCTGCAAACGGCTGTCAGCGATGACGAAGTATTTCACGAAACCATTCAAGGACACTTCTGGCACTTCCAGTACCCCGTCATCGATCCCCGGCCTGGCGAGCCCACGCACATTACCATTGCGACCACGCGACCGGAAACGATGTTGGGAGACACGGCCGTCGCCGTGCACCCTGACCCGCAGGCTGCGCTGCGGGCCGCGCAGGCGGAACTAGTCGCCAAACTGAGCCTGGCCTCCGATCGGGAAAAAGCCGCAATCCAGGCGGACCTGGATGCGTTGATCGAACGTGAACAAAAGCGGTTACCGATGCTGATCAAACTGCGCGACATGGCGCTGGATGGTCGCCAGTTGCTGCTGCCCCTGATGAACCGCGAAATCCCGCTGATCGCCGACCCGTGGGCCAAACCCGAACTGGGGAGCGGCTGTGTCAAGATTACGCCGGCTCATGATGCCAATGACTACGAGGTCGGTATCCGGGCAGGGCTGCCCATGATCAACATTCTGAACTCCGACGGCACACTTAATGAGCAGGCCGGACCCTATCAGGGGCAGACCATCCAGGACGCCCGCAGGGCCGTCGTGGCCGACATGCAGGCTGCGGGGCTGGTCGTGGAGATTGAGGATCGAGAGATCGAGCTGGCACATTCGGACCGCAGCAAGACAGCGATCGAACCATTCCTGGCAGACCAATGGTTTGTCCGCATGGACCAACTGGCTCAGTCGGCCATGGACGCCGTTGCCGACGGTCGCGTAACGATCATTCCCTCCCGATACGCCAGAGGATACCAGGACTGGCTGGCGGAAAAACGCGACTGGCCCGTCAGCCGCCAGTTGTGGTGGGGACATCAGATTCCGATTTGGTCTCAGAGCTTCGCCGACGCCCCGGCTTTGGAGAAAGCGCGTCACGAGTTGGATGGATTGCTGTCGTCATCCCCGGGTTTGTTGGCTTACACGGTCGAACGAAGATCCGACGACCCGGCGTGGGCGGCCGACGACACCACAGTGACCACGATCCATGTTTGCCTTCGGGACGAAGACGCCGCCGGGGAAGCCCAGCTCGAGTCGCTGGGATTCGTGTCGCGATCCAGACGTTTTGGATACCTGGTTCAGCTCGGCACTCTGGCCCCACTCGACCTTGGGTTGGCCACAGCGGACGGCTGAGCTGGATTACTACTATCCCACGAACACCTTAATCACGAGCCGTGACATCATCACGCTGTGGGTGGCCCGCATGGTCTTGGCTGGGCTGAATAACATGGGCGAAGTCCCGTTTCGCGAAGTTTACATCCATCCCAAGATTCTGGACGGATACGGCGAGACGATGTCGAAATCCAAGGGGAACGGCGTGGATCCGCTGGACGTGATCAACAAATTCGGCGCCGATGCGCTGCGGTTTGGACTGGCCTACCTGACCACCGATACACAAGATGTGCGGATGCCGGTTCAATATGAGTGTCCGCACTGCGACAGCCTGATTGAGCAAACCAAACAGAATCGCGAACTGCCACGCATCACGTGTACCAAATGCCGTCAGGACTTTTCCACGCAATGGGCGGAAAGCGACGCTGACAAGCAGTTGCCACGAGGGCCAGTCGTCAGTGAGCGCTTTGAGCTGGGGCGGAACTTTGGCAACAAGCTGTGGAATGCGGCCAGGTTCGCCATGATGAACCTGAGCGACTACACCGCGGGCGAAATCTCCCTGTCGGAACTGGCCACGGAGGATCGTTGGATTCTCAGTCGACTTTCCACCGTGACGCAACAAGTCACCGAGGATCTGGAGGCTTATCGATTTGCCGATGCCACGCGCACACTGTATGACTTCGCGTGGGACGAGTTTTGCAGTTTTTACGTGGAGATGGCGAAGGCTCAGTTAAACGACGCCGACAAGCGCGCGACGGCTCAGCGGGTGCTGGCCCATGTGTTGGACAGCCTGCTGAGGCTGTTGCACCCGATGATCCCCTTCATCACGGAGGAAATCTGGGGGCTGCTGGGCAACGTGGCACCCCAGCGTGGATTTCCACGGCCCAGTACGGCTGGGCCCAGCGTGATGGTCGCGTCCTGGCCGCAAGTTTGGACGGAGCACCAGGACGCCACCATCGAGCGACAGTTCGCTCAATTCCAGGCGGTCCTGGCGGCAATCCGCAAAATCCGTCAGAACAACGATCTCGCGCCGAAGCAGGAGATCGAATTCGCGCTGAAGTGCGATCGAGACACGCTGGCCTTGCTGTTACCCATGCAAGATTATTTCCTCGCCATGGCCAAAGCACGCTGCACCGCGGCTGGTCCCGATGTGCCAGCCGTCCAGCATTGCGCTCAGGCCAGCCTGCCAGGCATCGAGGTGCTGGTCGACATGGCCGGTTTGATCGATGTCGAGGCCGAAATCGCTCGCCATCAAAAGGAGCAGGATCGATTACAGCGGGCCATCGTCGGGAAGGAAAAACAGTTGTCGAACGCCAGCTTCGTCGAACGCGCGCCGGCGGACATTGTGCAGCGCGAGCGGGATAGTCTGTTGCAGTTGAAGGAACAACTCCAGTCAGTGGAACGAGCGATTGTGGATTTGGCGGGCCGACGCTGATGGAAGCTGGACCACACGGCAGTCATCAAGTCGACAAGCACCACGCGACGCACGATTTGTTTTTTTCCCTTGACGGGATTGACGGAACCGGCAAATCAACGCAACTCGAGTTGTTCCGCCAGTGGCTCGTGCAGCAGGGGCACAATGTGGTGATGTGTCGCGATCCGGGGTCGACCCCACTGGGGGAAGCCCTGCGGCAGATCGTGCTGCACGGCACGATGGCCATTTCGGCGCGCGGCGAGGTGTTGATGTACATGGCGGCTCGAGCCCAGCTGGTGGACGAGATCATCGCTCCCGCACTTCAGGAGGGGAAGACGGTTGTCTCAGACCGATATCTGCTGGCCAGCGTGGCCTACCAGGCCTACGGGCTGGGGCTGGAGCCCGGCGAAATTTGGGCGCTAGGTGAGTTTGCCACGCGGAGCCTGCATCCGACGATGACATTTCTGCTGGATATTCCCGTAGAATTAGCGGCACAACGATTGAGTGTCGATCAGGATCGATTGGAACAACGAGACTTGGCTTACCACGAACGGGTACGTCAGGGATTCTTGCGCAAGGCGCGACTGGCCCCGGATCGAATGATGGTGATTGACGCCAGTCGATCCATCGCGGAAATTCAGCGGGAGATTTGCCGGATCGCGACTGCCATTATGGAGGCTCGTGCGAAATGAGCGAGCACTTTCCTATTTGCCGCGTGGAAGGGCACGACACCATCTTTGCCCGGTTTCAAACCAGCCTCTCGCGCGGGCGATTGGGAAGCACCTACCTGTTCGTCGGCCCGGCGGGTGTCGGCAAACGCACGTTCGCTCAGTACCTTGCGGCATCGCTGCTGTGCGAGACGATGCCAGATGTGGAACTGCGCGCCTGCGGCCACTGCCCGGCGTGTCAGCAAGTCGCTGCACTGTCCCATCCCGACTTTGAATATGTGAGCAAGCCGGCGGATAAGTCGACGATTCCGATCGAGTTGTTGATTGGCGACAAGCAACATCGTATGCGGGAAGGCTTGTGCGCATGGATGGCTATGACCCCCGCACGCGGTCGACGTAAAATGGCCGTGATTGATGATGCCGATCTGTTGGGTCCGGAAGCCGCCAATTGCCTGCTGAAGACGTTGGAAGAGCCACCGCAGGGATCCATCCTGATTCTGATTGGCACCAGTGCGCATCGACAATTGCCCACCATTCGATCACGGTGTCAGCTTGTGGCATTTGAGCCGCTACCGATCGACTTGACCGCACGGCTGATCCAACAACAGGGGCTGGCGTCGAGCCCCATCGACGTGCAGCGATTGGCCGGCGCTTGCGGGGGCAGCCTGGCCATGGCTCGTCAATTGCAATCACCGGAAATCTGGGAGTTTCAGGAGGAGCTATGGGAATCGCTGTCGAGCTTGGACTGGAGTCCGTTGTCTCTGGCCAAGCGAATGGCCGCGTTCGTGGACGCCGCGGGCAAGGATTCTGCTGCGAAGCGAGATCGGCTGGCTTTGGTCACGGATATGGCGTCCGAATTCTATCGTCGTGAGATACACGCGCTGGTCGGTTCATCCGTTGTCTATCGTCACGGCCTGGCGGCAACACCGACGCTGGCAACGCGTTGGCCCCACGACTGTGAGTCGCTGCTGGCGTGCGCCGATCGATGCCTGTTGACGCGCCAGCAGATCGCGGCCAACGCCAACCAGGCCACGCTAATCGAAGTGTGGCTGGATGACCTGTTCGGCATCTACCAGGAAGGGCCAACGGCTTGTACGTAGCGGCCCCGTAGGACGGATTACCCCCGGGGAGGTTGGGGGGACCCCCCCAAGCGGCATTGCTTGCGGATGGGCCAATCCGCCTTGAATTGTCCGCACGAAAATCGTTCACGGCGTTGTCCGGAGAGCACTCGGTTCGTTAGACGCGCAAGCCAAAGTAGAATGCCCGGCACACGCTCGTTCCTGCCCAGCACGATGCGGCACTTCTCGGCGGACGCGCACGCCGCCAGAAATCGTTTTGGAGTGGTTGGCCTACGACCGATGTCAACGGCGATTTCTTCTGGCTTGCGGTCTAACGATGCGGTCCAGATGTGGTGGTGCGGCGTCCCAGCTCAATCACCTGGCACTGTCTGAGCTTTCCTTGCTCAATGCCCAAGCGCATCATGGTCTTCTCCAGGTGGATGCCCTGGTTGCCCGCGGCGCCCGGATTGAGGTGCAACAGTTTCAGCCGTGGGTCCCGTTCGGCGCGCAGGATATGCGAATGCCCGCAAATGAACAGGTCCGGCGGATTGTCCCATAGCTCGTCGCGCACGCGACGGTCATAGTGCCCTGGGTACCCGCCAATGTGAGTCATCCACACTCGCAAGCCATCGATATCGAACCGCTGATGTAACGGATGCATGTGACGAATCCGGGCATCATCCACGTTGCCGTAGACACCTCGTAATGGCCTTAGTTCCGCCAGCCGCAGGCTGACCTCGGCCGTGCCAAAGTCGCCCGCATGCCAAATCTCATCGCAGTCGGCAAACAGCTCGACGATCCGCGAGTCAAAGTAGCCGTGCGTATCGGATAACAACCCCACGCGAAACATCAGGTGACTCGCAGCACTTCCTGAGCAGTCGTTATCCCGGCCAGCGCCTTCTGGATGCCCGCGCGGCGCAGGCTGGGGAGGTTCATTTCGTGTAACAGGCTTTTATACGACGAAACATCCGCATTGGCCTTGATCATCACGCGCAGCTTGTCGTTGATCTCCACGATTTCAAAGATGCCCACCCGGCCGCTGAAGCCGGTCATTTGACAGCGCTCACAGCCACGCGCGCGTTTGAGCTTCGCGTGCTTTGGCAAAGCGAAGCCCACTTCTTCGCTCACGTCCCCCTCTAACACATAGGTTTCGCTGCACGCGGGACAAACCTGGCGCACCAGCCGTTGGGCCACGACGCCCAGCAGGGCACTGGCCACCACGTAGGGCTCTAAGCCAATATCGATCAACCGTGTGATGGTGGCGATTGAGTTGTTGGTGTGCATGGTGGACAATACCAAGTGCCCCGTTAGAGAAGCCTGCAAAGCAATCTGAGCCGTCTCGGTGTCGCGCATTTCGCCGACCAGAATCACATCGGGATCCTGTCGCAGGATGGATCGCAAGCCGGAAGCAAACGTAAAGCCCGCTTTGCGGTGCACCTGCCCCTGCGTAATCTCTGGGAACTGCACTTCGATCGGGTCTTCCAGCGTCACGACATTCAAGCGGGTCGTATCGAGTTCGGCCAGTAACGCGTACAGCGTACTGGTTTTTCCCGAGCCGGTCGGACCCGTCACCAGGATCAAGCCGCCGTTGCGGCGGATCATCCGCCGCATGAGTTTGACCTGATCGGCGTCCAGGCCAAGGGCGTCCAGCGCGATGGGTTTACCCGATCTGAGCAATCGCAGGACCACTTTTTCGCCACTGAATCCGGGGAAGGTCGACGCACGCACCGAGAGTGACTGGCCGTTCTTGGTGATTACCTTGAACATGCCATCCTGGGGCTGGCGTCGTTCGGAGATGTCCATCCTGGAGAGCACTTTGATTCGATTGACGATGCCGCTGCGAAACTTGGCCGGCAGCGACGGTCGTTCAGCCAGCACACCATCCACGCGAAAGCGCACCCGCATCCGATCCTCCATAGGCTCCAAGTGAACGTCGGACGCACGTACCAATTCGGCGCGGCGAATGATTTCGTCCAACGCCTCGACTGTTTCGCGACGCGCTTCCGGCGGCGTTTTCTCGGGACCTTGGCTCATGGGTGGCGCGTGCCCGCTGATAATGATGGTGGTCGTTCCGCCGCGCCGCCAATCAGCCGCAGCAACGGCCCCACGGCATCTTCGGCGTCAGGCCCAATCTGCCCCAGGGCGCGTACGGCGGCTTTCTTCACGTTCTCATCCGCATCCCGATCGATGGTGTCCACCAGCGCCGGCACGGCATCCTCCGCCGCCGGACCGATCCGTCCCAGGACGTCGGCAGCCAGCCACCGCACGTGCGCGTCTGGATCTGACAAGGCCTTGGTCAATTCGGGAACTGCGGGCTCGCCAATTCGCGCAGCGCGTCGAGCGCTGTTTCTTCCAGATCCCAGTCACGATAGGGTTTGACGGCAGGCGTGGGACGATCAAGAACCGGTCGCACCGAGGGACGGACGTGACGCCCCAGCCGGGACGGCTGGCGAGTCTCCAACCCTTCGGACAACGCCGGCGGCTGGTACGGGGGCCATGTGGATGCGATCCGCCTGATCGAGGCGTCCGTTTTCACCACGGGCTTGCATCCGGTCGACGCCAGGCACGCCAGAAGCATCAGCACTGCAGTCTTAGGCATATAATGTGACAATCCACGACCCTTTCGGAAAACAGGTTCCGTTGCAGCTTCCCTATCGTTAGGCTATCAAGCAGACGCCTGCCACGACAAGTATTCCCCCGATCAGGATGTGCGAATCCGCATGCTCAAATCCAATTTTACCGTCATTGTGTTCGCAGCCATACTGTCGGTCCTCTGCTATCAGAGGGCCAATCAGCTCCGTTACGCCGCCACGATTGCCGACGCCATGCATCAGGTGGATGAGTATTTTGTCAAACCGGTCGACCGTCGACAATTATTCGAATCCGCGATGCGGGGCATGGTCAAGGAGCTTGATCCCTATTCGTCGTACATTCCCCCCAGTGAATTCGTGGAACTCCAGGAGGAAATCGAGCAGCATTTTGGCGGAATCGGAGTCGCCGTCGAAATGGATCCCACCGGGCACCGACCCGTCATCATCAGCGTGCGGCCAGACGGTCCAGCCGACCGGGCAGGAATCCGGGTGGGTGACGTCATTGTCAAGATCGCCGGACACGAGACGGAACACCTGGAGGCCAACGACCCGGTGAAGCTGATACGCGGGGAGCCTGGCACGTCGGTCACACTCACCATTCAATCGCTGAATGCCGCGGCTCCGCGGGAGGTTTTAGTGGAAAGGGCCGTCATACCGATTGAATCCGTGATCGGATTCGAGCCGGATGCGGTCGGTAAATGGCGGTTCGTGATCCCGGAGCACGACGAGATTGGCTACGTCTGGCTCGAGTCGTTCGGCGAGAATACAGCTCAGGAGCTGTCCGAAGCGATTGCCACGATGCGTCCACAAATCAAGGCGCTGATCCTGGATCTGCGGGCGAATCCCGGCGGCCTGCTGACAACTGCCGTGAAAGTCTGCGACATGTTCGTCGATCACGGGACGATTGTGACGGTTCGGAGCCGCGCGGGAGAACGCGCGTACGATGCGCTGGCCAATAACGAAGCGGTTGGTTCCGGCGTGCCGATGGTTGTACTGGTGGACCGTTACTCGGCGAGTGCCAGCGAAATTGTCGCCGCCTGTCTGCAGGATGACCACCGCGCTCTGGTCCTGGGCGAACGGACGTGGGGCAAGGGAACCGTGCAAAGCGTGATCGAAATGGAGGCGGGCCGCAGTGCCTTGCGACTGACTACCGCGACCTACTGGCGCCCCAGCGGCGCCAACATTCATCGTCACGTCGACGCCCAAGACGACGATCCCTGGGGTGTCAGGCCGGACGAGGGATTCGAAATAAAACTTTCCAACGAGCAGTACCTGGACATGATCCGAGCCCGTCAGAATCGGGCTTTAGGCAAGCCGAACAGCGCATCCGAGGCCGCCAGCAGCGGTCCCGCCCCGCCGAGCGGGGACAGGGACAAGAGCCCCGCGACGTCATCGACGGACCCTCAGCTGAATGCCGCCATCGCGTACCTGCTACACACGATGCGTGAAGGCGAACCGTGATGGCGAGCCGTGGGGCGTAAGCCGGCGAAAGCCCACGACCGGCTCGGTTCGCCTCACCAAACCGCGCACCATCCTCGGCAAAGCACTGTCGCCACGAACCTGCTGCAACGCAACTTAGCGCCGTGTCAAACCGAAATGTTGGTATAACCGTCCCGCAAGCAGGCTTACGCCCAATGGAACTCGGTTTGGGTATTGTGGAACAGTTTTCCCCAACTGTTTCCCCCAACATTTGCGCGATTCACGGAACAATTGAGGACAATTGTTCTACAAACGGGGTCACGGCCCCGCACGTCTAATCCCGCGCCAGAATCTCCAGTACGTAGTTACGAATTCCGGCGTGTTTGGTCGACATCTGCACGTCGATGGTGATCCCGCCCGCAGGTGCGACGAACATCATGGCCTCTTCGATCCCGGCCGCACCTCGGTCTGATCCGCCGATCACGTTGCCAGCTGCATTTCGGACCTGCAGGGCCACGTCATCGGATAGCGTTCGCAGGACGATGGAAACGTCAGCATTCGCCGGCAGGCTCGCCGCGTACGAATCGATCTCGCCGTGGACAGCGTTGCCCAAAACCGTAATCGGCTTGCCGTTGTAAAATACCGGCAGCGTTCCAGCCAGCACGGATTCTTTATATTCCGGCGGGGACTCGTAGACGAACATGTGGTCGTTATTCATACCACCCACCAGGATATCTGTAGTGCCATCAGCATCGGCATCAAATGCGGCCGCGTGCCAACCGGCTAACGTGGATCCGGTCGGGAATTCGGACGCTGGCGTCCAGTCCACGAAACTTGTTTGGCCGTTGACGCTGGTATTTCGCAGAATATGGGGGCGGCGGCCCTCGCCCATCACGATCAGGTCAGGACGGCCGTCGCGATTCAGGTCGGCCACGGTGGCCTTTCGCGATTCGGTGACCGAAACCGAACCAGGGACGACGTAGGTGATCCAGGTCGCCTTGCCCGCGGTGTCGTTGCCGTCGTTTTGCAGGATCCAATCGTTGAATCCAGCCCGATTGGAATAATAAATGTCGAGCTTTCCGTCGCCGTTGAAATCGGCCGCTTCCATGGCTCCCTCGATATTCGAAGACGGAAACGCTGCCTGGCCGCCCGTGTATTTGAAGTCGCCGACTCCACTGCTTCCCATGTTCGGCAAGTCGTTGTAATACACGTAGGACTGGGCAAACATGCTGGTGACCAGCAAGTCTCGCTTGCCATCCCCATTCATATCCCCGACACCGATGTCCACGGTGTAATCCGATTCCGTCGGTACATTGTTGGCCGTCACGTTCGTGAAGATACCGGCCCCATTATTGAAGTACATCGTGTCCTGGGAATTGAACGGGTAGTTGCCCAGGTACAAGTCGTACTGTGAGTCATTGTTCAAGTCCGCGGAAACGGCGCCGCAGGCGGCACCGCCAGCGCCGTTCAATCGCGATGTTTCGTCAACAAAGTCGCTGAACACGCCATTCGGGTGCTTGTTGGCGTAAAATCGCGTGACGCCCTGAGGGTTGCCGTTATTGGCGTCATTGACGATGACAATATCCAACCAACCATCGTTGTCATAGTCGCGGAAGAATGCATTCCGCGAAACGTCAAGCACGGTGAAGCCAGGAATGATCGGGGCCCCACTGACTTCCCGGTAAACCCGGGTGCCTCCTGGTCCGGGGTCGTTGCGATATAGCTTATTGCGGCGTTCCGTGAAGTCACTCCTGGCGACTGCCATCACGACGTCGGGATCTCCGTCATTGTCGAAATCGCCGATTTCAACTTCCTTTTCATTGACGCCAATTTCCGGCACTGTCTGCACAATCATGGGGTTCGTGGCATTGCGGAAGCCGAGCGTCGTTCGCCTTAACCGGGTGCTCGGAGGCGAAGTGGAGAATTGAGCACTTGCGGTGACTCCCAGGACGACGACAAGCGTGGTCGCGAGAACAAACCTGACAATCGGCCGTACAAACAGGTTTTGCATTTTTGGCACTCCAAGAACGGACGTAGTAAATCGGACAGCGTGACTTGAACTTCCGGATTCGGACCATAGATGGCCCGGGTTATCAAGGATCTAGAGAATCCCTGGCGACAACTTCGCGCCACCGCCAAGGTTGCGCGACGAGCCCGCTTGGGGATACGATCCGGGGGGGACACCTTGCTTGACTACAGGCTAACCCAAGATGCCTGGCGTGGCAACGAACGCACGACAAAAAACGGCTTTAATCTGCCATTTTTGCGCGATGTTGCGAGGTTTTTTCTTGGCGGCGGCCGTGAATGGCCGTTGCGGCTTGGTCCATAATGCGCTTGTTTTGGTGCACGGTTAACGCTGGACGGCTGATGGCTGGGATGCGGGTGTGCCGATGCCGGTATTGGCCGTCATGGGCGCCTGCGGTGCGGGGCCCTGCGGCGTCGTGCCGTAATCCTCGACGATCTTCTTCCAGCCCACGGGCGTCCGGGGTGAAATGAATTGGCCAAAAAATTGCTTGCCGCGGTGGGCCAGCAGGTCGTTGGTCTTGCGATCGGTAAACAGGTAAACCTCGCGCGTGAGGTTTTTGTGACCGTCGTAATTCGGTGGGAAAATCTGCAGCGCATTGGGCAAGAAAGTTTCTTCGTCCAAGATGACCATGACCTTCTTGAATTGAACCGCGTTTTCCGCCAGTTTTGGAAAGGCCTCCAGCCAATACTCGCCCTTGCGATCTGCCGGGGGCAGCAATTCGCGAATCCAGTATTTTTGCTCGATCTTCTCCTTGGTGGCCCCGAACATGAACGGCAGCGGTCCGTCAGCGATCTGCTTGCCCCGGAGGTCCTCGGGCAGCTTGGTTTCCTTCAGTTGCTTTTTGGCAGCGTTCAATTCATAGATGGAGTTGCCGTCGCAAATCCAGTGTTCCGCCTCGCTCGAGCTGGCCATGGGCCACGTGGGTGCGCTGCCTTCCTTGGCCGGTGGCTGAAAGTTTCCGACGTGGGTCACGTGAAACTCTCCCTTGTCGGGCGCGCCAAAGCGGATGATGCCTTTGCTCTGGGTCTTGTGCCATTTGGGGTTCTGCGGCCCGAATACGCTGTCGTATTCAAATCGAGTGAACTTGCAGCTGTAGGTCTTCACCGCGGAACTTTTTCGCTCCCAGTAGGTGAGCAGACCGTCAATTCGTTCCTGTTGTGCGGCGGAGAGAGGTTCGAATGGCGGCTGAACGCCATTCGCGGACTGGGTCGCAATTGCCCCGTCAGCCACCGATTGCGGAGAAGCCCCGGACGACCGCGTGGCTTCTGCTGGCGGGTTCGAAGTTGCCGGCTGCTGCACGGCCTGCGCCGATACGAGCCGCGTACTCATGATCCAGACCAAGGTCCAGAATATGTTGGCAAGGTGCTTTGACCACGTAAGGCGGGAGATTCGCATGGCTTCCTTTCCATCCATTCCATCCATACCCAGTTCCGGCACAAGAGCTGTGCATCCAGCGGAGGCGGGATTCTAGCAAGAGTGCCACCGCGTCCCTAGCCCGGATTTCGCACACGCTGAGCACAGTCGTCGTTCCGGGCGGAGTCCTGCAAGTACAAACGATCGCCGCAGGCGGCGTTTGAAATTCTTAAATCGCGGAAAGCCTGTTTGGCGGCCACGACCGGTCGGATGGAGCTTCTCCCGCGCCGGGGGGCTGCGGATTGAATCGGTTCCATGCACAATGTCGTCCTGACGCAGCAACCCGCGTCGGGCTATCATTTCCCGCAAAAATCCCGTTCAACCACTGTGAATCAGAGTTTCGACGGAACAGGTCGATGATCAATCTCGAATGGATGACGCAAATCCGTCCGACGGTATTCCATGCCGCAGCCGGCATGTCGGCGGGACGCAGCCCACTCCAGGCGGAATGGCACGAGGCTATGGGGAACCACTGCCGTCAGGTCGCCAACTTGCTGTTGGCGAACAGCGTTCCGCTACGACCGTTTTGGTCCCACTTGATCGTGCTGTCTGCACCCCACGATGCCTTGTCACAAATTGTGTCGACTGTCATTCGTAAGCTGCGGGGAGTCCGCGGCGTGCATGACCCACAAATCGACGCCGTCGCCCACGAGGTGTCGGCCATTGTGCAGCAGGCGACCACGCACTTGATTTCAAGCACGGAACTCCAGACGCGCAGCCAACCCCTGCGACAGCAATGGGAGGCTTACGGTCCGGGACTGATGCGGCTGATTGCCGACCGGACTGCAGAAGATTTGATGGTAGAACGTTGCCGAGTTCTGCTCGTCCAGCCAATTTTCGGAGGTGCCGGAGCGGCGCATCTGGACTACAACGCCGTGCATCTGGAAGCCATGCTGGTCAACGCGGACGATCGGTTACCAGAATGCCTGCGGCTGGCATGGCTCGTCGCTCAACTAAACCATGACCTGCCCAAGTACTGCGAACGACTCCATCGAGATCGACTACCGGCAGTCGGCGGACTAGCCATGTTGCCGGTGACGCTGACGGCGGCTGAGCAACTTGGCCTGGCCCGACTGGACCGTACGACGCTGCTAATGGCCATCGATCGCTGGCTGCCACTGCCCTTTCATGCGGAGTCATGGCCCGACCATGCGCAGCTGGCGGACACCATTGAGCGTTGGTGGAATGTCTGCTCGTCGGGAGACCATACCTGGCCCGCGGCGCTCGCGGCGCTCGATCAAATGCTGTGAGCCCTACCGCTACGGTTTGTTTCAGCGCTGAGGTCAAATATCGACCATTCGTCGGCAGCGCGACGTCGGTTGGCAGATCCGTCAGTCGCGTGGCTCTTTCAGGATGACATGTTGGTTGGCAGATCCTGCCCTTGCCTTGCTGTTTCCCGATGACACATTGGCTGGAATCCACAGGCCGCCAAATCAACCGATGGCTGGCCAGCCGTAACGTCGCGGCTAGCCCGAGAATCCGAATCGAATCACATCCATGCCAATGACAAACACCATCAGTCCCAGGATGAATGTCAGGCCCATCATGGTCAGCCCAAAGGCAATCCGCTCGTTAACGGGCTTGCCCACCAGCCCCTCGTAGGCCAGGAACATCATGTGTCCTCCGTCCAGGACGGGGATGGGCAGGAAGTTGAGCACGGCCAGGTTAGCGCTCAGCAAGGTGAGGAATACCAGCAAACGGGGGATTCCGGCGGAGGCTTCTTTGGTCGCGGCGTAGGCGATGGTGCCGGGCCCGCCCAGGCTGCGATACAAGTCCTTGATACGGCTTAGAATCACAAAAACTTGTTGGATCGACTCTTTGGTTTCGCGCAGTCCTAACGACACGGCCTCGGCCAGCGTGGCCGCCGTTCGCGTTTCGGTGAGTTCCTCAAACAGCAGGTCGCGATCGCCGTGGAAGGTGGCTGACTGGGCCGGCTGCAAAGTCACCGTCTTGAGTTCGTTCCCGCGGTACAGCGTCAGTTCCACGCCGACTCCGTCGGGTAAATTCTGGACCTGTTCGAAAGTTGCGCCCCAATTGGTCCCATCGGACTGGGCCAGATCATACGGTTTGTCCCAGTTCTTGATTTCCAGCAGGCCGGCGGGAACCTGGTTCGGATCGGCAACGACGAATCGAACGGACTGCAGCAGATCCCCGGCCATCACACCTGCCTGTGCGGCGGGACCGTCGGCGTCAACTCTCGCCAGCTTGTTCGAAACCTGCAG
The DNA here is from genome assembly GCA_963695565.1 of uncultured Planctomycetales bacterium. GTDB lineage: Bacteria > Planctomycetota > Planctomycetia > Pirellulales > Pirellulaceae > CAVOGW01. Next base: position 143,645 of record CAVOGW010000010.1, on the reverse strand, counting down.
CGCGATTCCGAGCGTGTCCACCGCCACGGGGCCGTCGGCACGCCCCAGCGTAAAACTCCGTGGCTCCGCGGGAACGACTTCAATTTCGATCGGTTCCGTGGTTCCCTGACGGAGCAACTTGAGTTGGACAGTTTGGCCCATCCTTTGCGTGAGGTAGCCGTCCAGCAACAGCGAATCAAGCTCACGGCCGTCAACCGCCATTAGTCGATCGCCGGCTTGCAGTCCGGCCTTTTCAGCCGGGGATGAGCGTTGCAACGCGCTGATCTCATCGGCGACAACGCAAAAGCCGAAGTCGCGTACAGGGCGAGGTGGCAACTCCACCTGGCGTGAAGAAACCGAGCCGTCAGCGGCCGTGCGCTCCACTTGCAGTGTGACCACGTCGTCTCGATGCCGACGAATAAACAGGGCAATTTCGTTGCCCAGGCTGAATCCGCGCTGTTCCGCACCCGCCGTGGCACTGACGATGCGGTCTCCGGGTTCAAGACCGGCGGCGACCGTCGACCGCTTGGCCAATTCATTAAAGCGCTTCAGTTCAGCGATCCGTGTGGACGCGGGGCCAAACAGTCCAATGGTGGGCAGCTTGGCCTGTTTCATGAGCGATATCGAGGGCTGGATGGTGATCCACTCTTCCACGTCGGAGGAACGCTGTACCAGGAAGTCACACGAATTCTTCGTGCCCGTCTTCGCGATGGTCATCCGCAAATCGGTGTAACGCAGCGTTTCACTCTGTTCCGCGTCGCGCCCCAGTTGAATGATCTTGTCTCCCGTTCTCAGGTTGGCCTGCCAGGCCGGATCGCCCGGCACCGTCCCCCCGACAATACACGGCGTGTAGGTCAGGCCCATCTTGTAGGCGACTGCCGCAAAGATCACGGCGAAGATCAAGTTCATGATCACGCCGGCCGAAATAATGGCCATCCGCTGTGGCACACTCTTCGCCGGGTAACTGCGGGGATCAAGTCCCGGACGGCCCGCAGCCTGCTCGACCCGAATGCGTTCCGCCTCCTTGGCCGCGTTGGCCGGATTGTCATCCTGCCCGAGCATTTTCACGTAACCCCCCAACGGGATGATACCCACGCCGTACTCCGTTTCCCCCCACGTCTTGCGGAATAGCGCGCTGGGGAGCGCCAACGGTCCGATCTTGATCGGCACGTCGAAGCCCACGTAGAACTTTTCGCATTTGACGCCGCAGGCTTTGGCCACGAGAAAGTGCCCCAACTCGTGCACGAAGATCACAAATCCCAGCCCGATAATGCCCTTCGAAAATGCGAACAGCGTGGCGGGGTCCAGCCACGAGGAAGTGGCCAGAACGAAAGAGAAAACAAAATAAAAACCGGTCATGTGCAAACCCGCTGAGTTACTTTCGTCCGCGCCCATTCATCCAGCGTGAGCAGTTGTTGGAGCGTCGGGCATTCGACAAAGTGATGCTGATCCACCAGCTGCTGGCAAAGTGGGACAATTTCGTGAAAACTGATTTGGCCCTCAATAAAAGCCTGAACAGCTGCTTCATTCGCGGCGTTCATCACGGCTCCGGCCGAGCCCCCGCGACGGGCCACTTCCATGCCCAGTGAAACGGCGGGAAACCGTTCCAAGTCGGGTGGAAAGAATTCTAACTTCCACGCCCGGTCAAAGTCGATCGGTGGAGCCGGACAGGCCCAGCGTTCCGGGTAAGAAAGCGCGAATTGAATCGGCATCCGCATGTCCGGCGGGCTCATTTGGGCCAGCGTCGATCCGTCGCAGAACTCGACCATGGAATGCACGACGGATGTCGGGTGAATCACCACCGCGATCTGGTCCGGTTGCAGGTCGAACAGCCAGCGTGCCTCGACAATTTCCAGGGCTTTGTTCATCATGGTGGCCGAGTCGATGGTGATCTTGGCACCCATGTCCCAATTCGGATGTGCCAGCGCCTGATCCAGGGTGACATGCAACAGTTGCTCGGGTGTGAAGTCGCGAAAAGGACCGCCGCTGGCCGTGAGGATCACGCGCCGCACGTCTTCGCGGCGACCCGCGAACATGGCCTGAAAGATGGCGCTATGCTCGCTATCCACCGGCAACAATTCCGCACCCGTGGCAGACAGCAGGGGACGCAATAGCGGTCCCGCCACGACCAAGGGTTCTTTATTGGCCAGCGCCACCCGCTTGCCGGCGTGCAGCGCCGCCCAAATACTGCGCAATCCAGCACAGCCCACCATGGCCGCCACGACCACATCGATCGACGAGGACTGCACGAGTTCGTCCAGTACGTCACTACCGACGGCAAATTCAGTCGAGGGGGGCAACAGTTCAGGATCAAAATCAGTCGCTGCCTTGGCGCACGTGCACACCATATGTCGCGGTTGAAAGCGCCGTGCCTGGTCCACGGCCACCTGCAACCGGGAATGCACGCTGATCGCCTCCAGTCGTAGTTTTTCAGGCAACGCCGCAATCACGTCCAAAGTGCTTCGACCGATGCTGCCGGTCGAACCAAGCACGGCGATTCTTTTGGGGCGGTTTTGCATAGTTCGACCGTCGCTGTGGGGCTTGACCCGCTGCCGGCGCCCCACGACATTTCTTGAGCGGTTACCGTCTCCGTTACGGTCGCGGTTATTCCGGGGTTCGGAGCTAAATGAGTGTTCCCAGTGGAATGGACGATCCAACGCGTTGCCGTAAACGGATGTATCTCCGGCCGCTGGCTGGCCTTTCCGGATACGATCCTCGGACTAGGGTCATTACGGGCAGAAAAACCGTTAAATTGTGACTGGATTTGACGTGGGTAATCCAATCACCGGCTGAACGGTTCCGGCCACCCCAGGTATAATGGGCTCAGTATGTGGATCTGACCAGGCTTTGTCGCAGAGCGACCAACCGCAGAATCCGAACTCGACCCGCGCGCAAGCCGCAAACCACCCTCTGCTCTGCGATTTGTAGTTGTGCGTGATCTCAAAGTGATGCTGTACAGCTGGTACGTCAACTCAACCCTAACGCTATTCTGCTAGATCCTCATGACGAACGACAAAAACCGTGGACATCGGTCCGGAGACAATCGCAACAGCGCCGCGGGTTTCAATTTCCTGCTCTATACACTGGTGTTTGGCGCAATCTTGTTGGCTGTGTTCTCCTATGTTTCGCGATTTTCCATTGACGAAATCTCCTATGACGATCTGATTCGATTGGCGGAATCGACCGTCTACGAGTCCCCCGGCGGAAAATTGACCTCCCAGGAGAAGATTGTAGTCGAGTTGTCGTCAGGGAAAAAAGTCGAATATAGCCAGCTTCGCGAAGTTCGCATCGGAATTCGGTCGATTGAGGGTCGAGTTCGCCGCGAGGTTCACAGTGCGGACACGCCTCCCAACCAGCGCGTCACGGACAACGCAAAATTCCGCACCAATAAGATTCTCAACGACGATCTTGAGCGCACGCTGATCGAAACGCTCAAAGCGAACAATATCAAGTGGACGGGCACCGACCAACCCAGTGTCTGGAGTTCCTACGCTCCGTTGTTTCTGATCAGCGGTGTGTTTATTCTGCTGTTCCTGCTGATGCTCAAGCGATTGGGTGGGGCCGGTTCTCCCATGGCGTTCGGCCGCAGCCGGGGGCGGCTGTATGCACAGGAAGACCTGGGGGTCTCATTCGAAGACGTGGCCGGCATTGACGAAGCGGTAGAGGAGGTCAAGGAAGTCGTCGATTTTCTCAAGTCACCTGACAAATATCAGCGACTGGGCGGGCGCATTCCCAAAGGCGTGCTGCTGGTCGGCCCGCCCGGGACGGGCAAGACTTTGCTCGCCAAGGCGATCGCAGGCGAAGCGGGTGTGCCATTTTTCAGCCTCTCGGGCTCGGACTTCGTCGAGATGTTCGTGGGTGTTGGTGCTGCGCGTGTTCGCGACATGTTCGAGCAGGCTGTGGCCAAGGCCCCCTGCATTATTTTCATCGACGAACTCGATGCGCTGGGAAAAACACGCGGGACCAGTATCGTGGGCGGCCACGACGAACGCGAACAGACCCTTAACGCGCTACTGGTCGAAATGGATGGTTTCGACTCGAACAGCGGCGTGATCGTGGTGGCAGCTACTAATCGTCCCGAAATGCTGGACCCGGCATTGCTGCGACCGGGCCGTTTCGATCGCCAAGTGCTCGTGGACCGGCCCGACATTCGCGGACGCGAACAAATCCTGAAGGTCCACGTGAAGCAGGTCAAACTGGACACGGCAGTCGAACTCAAGGAAGTTGCCTCCATCAGCCCAGGGTTCGTGGGAGCCGATCTGGCGAACCTTGTCAACGAGGCCGCTCTGCTGGCCGCGCGAAACGGCAAAGCCGCGGTGGGCATTAACGAGTTCAATGAAGGCGTCGAACGCGTCACCGCGGGGCTGGAGAAAAAACAGCGCGTGATGAAGGAAGACGAAAAGCAACGCGTGGCCTACCACGAGGCCGGCCACGCCTTGGTCGCCTATTCCCTCCCCAATACCGACCCCGTCCACAAGGTTTCGATTATCCCTCGAGGCTTTGCCGCACTTGGCTATACCTTGCAGCGCCCCGAGAGTGATCGCTATCTGATGACGCAAAGTGAGCTGGAAAGCCAACTGAAGATTCTCATGGCCGGGACCGTTACCGAAGAACTGATCTTTCAGGACGTCTCCACCGGAGCCCAGAACGATCTGGAGCGGGCCACGGAGATCGCACGGTCCATGGTGATGGACTACGGTATGAGCCGTCTGGGCCGGATCACATTTCGGCAGAGTTCCCGGTCCAGCTTCCTAGCCCCCGGCTACGAAGATCAGGTGCGACACTTCAGCGAGGAGACCGCCAAGGAAATCGATGTAGAAATCAAGCGCATTCTGGAAAAGGCGCTCGATAGTGTGACGGAAATCCTCAAATCCCGTCATGCCGCACTCGTAGCAGTCGCGGAACGACTGATTGAAATCGAGTCCATGGATGCTACGGAACTCAAACGCATGATCGAGGAGTTTTCGCCAGGTCCGCAGGTCGTTCCGGGAACGAGCGAAGTTCCCGCGCGCGAACGTCCGTCGGTTGGGCTGAGCGTCGATTCGGCGCGCGAGCGCAGCGGATAGCCGACGCCTGAGCCAACATCGCGTGGCTCCTATTTTACGGAATCTCGACATTGTGCGTAGAACTCGAACCACTCGACCAGCGGGACATGCATGACGCGGTCGAGGCCTTGCAATCGAAGCTGGGCGATCATGTCAAGACCCGCGCCGTATTCGACCCGCGGAGGCGGAGGTTCGTGAAGCGGCGTTGATGCGCACCAGCGTCGTGGCAGGGTTGTGAGGCGGATGTCTGAGTCTGTCTCGGCATAGTGGGCGAATTGTTGCTTATTCAGTCCAGCAGCTCAACCGTTTATCTGGCCCCTATTCGCGTCGGCCAGACTCCTGTTCGACGGATCGGACAAGTCGCTAGTCTCCGCAAGGCGCAGTCAGGTTATGGTAATCCTGCCTGTCCAGCAGGACGGATCTCACAACCGTGGTACCGCGCAGGACGGATTACCCATCCGTGGCAAACGATTTGGTCCATGCGATACTTCTTGCGGATGGGCCAATCCGGCCTGCCTAATCCGTACGACATTCCCCCGCATCACGCGCCGTAGGACATCAGAATCGAATCGGGTTCCACGCCAGCGATGGACTGAAAGCCCCCTTCGACAATCGCTGCGCCCAGCTTCGTCGTGCGGCGGAAGTCCTTGTCCATCGGCGGCTCGAAAGTCAGCTGCCTGCGCAAGTCGTCGCAGATCACGATCGCCGCTTGCTGGATTACTTCATCGTTTTGACGAGCTGCGTAGAGGCTGGTGGCCAGAATAATGATCAACGATTGAATGCGATTCGAATCAAACGCAATCCGGCATTGCCGATCGGCCAGTTTCAGCTGATGCTTCCGCATGGTACTGCTGATGGTCAGCTTGGATTCCTGCAGCTGCTGGCAGGCCCACCGCGCATAGGTCGCGAGCCCCTGGGGCATGGGCGGCAAATGAGACTTGGGGACTGGCAGCAGCATGTGTTTCAGCATCCAGGCCGCGTAGGGGGGCATTGCGTTGCGGAGGGCCCACAAGTGTGCGGGATTGGCCGGATTCATGGTACGAATGCCGGCGGCCTGCAACGCCTTGCCCACCGGCTCGAAGTACTTGGTGCCGTGGTGTTTTACCAGCGACTTGAAGAACGCCATCCCCAGCATTTCCCCTTCCCCTTCGTAAATACAAGGGGCCAGGAAGTCGTGCACGTTATCTCCAAAGATGTGACCGTGCAGGAAGGAGCGTCCACCATGGGTTTTCATGAACAATTCGACCGCCGCCTCTTTCAGCGACTCACTACCGAAGATCTTGGCGACAATACACTCCATTTCGCCGCGATAACCTTCATCGATCAGCCAGGAACACCAATCCACCAGGGCGTCGCAGGCCACGATTAAACCCGCCAAGCGACCCAGTCGCCGCTGCACTAGTTCGCGTTTGGCGATCGCCTCGCCGTAAGTCACGCGAAAACTGGCCCAGGGGAGCATGCTGGCCATCATAATCCGCATGGTGCCGGCCGCATTGGCGCAAAGAGAAATTCGACCCAGGTTTAATCCGTGGTATGCGATGGTGAGTCCATTTCCACGGATCGGCTGCAGCAGGTTTTCCGCAGGCACTTTGAAGTCCTGAAAAATAATTCCCTGGTTGTAGGTCTGTTTGAGCGCGTAGATGCCATACTTTCGCAGCTGAAAACTACTGGATTCTTCCTGGGGCAAATCGCAGATTAACACGGCGGGGACGTCGTCGATCAGACACACCAGTCCGATCGTACGACCGGGAATCACGTTCGTGATGAACAGCTTCTCGCCGTTCACCAGATAGTGGTCACCCTGCAACTTCGCGCGCGTTTTCAGTGCCGTCAAATCCGAACCGGCGCACGGTTCCGTCAGGCGCAAAGGCTGAAAGCCGTGCACCGGTGGCCAGGCTAGGCAGAAATCGTTGCTTCTGTTCCGGGGAACCGAAGCTGCGGACGGGATCCACCGCGCCGATACACCCGTGCACACTGGCCAGCCCTGCGACTGTCGGATCCTCCATCGCCATCCGCGTCAAGAACTGAGCGAAGCTGCGAAACGCCGTGCCGCTGCCGCCATACTCTCGATCGACAAGCAGCCCCCAGTAGCCAGCGTCGCCTAGCTCAGTCATAACGGCCTTCGACAGCTTGCCATGCTGATCCAACAGCGTGCCGCCTAGACGATGCTGGCGAACCAGTTCGATGGAATGGTCCATCACCTGCTGCGTGTCCGCGGGAGTCTCACAGTCCTGGCCCTGAAACAGTTCGACCGGAACGCCGCGGTCCCAGACCGCACGATGCGCCGGGCTGTTGACAGTCTGGTATTGAGGTTGGAACAACTGTTCCACCTGATCATCCGCTTTGTCGATGACCCCGGTGCGACGTGCTTCGTCTTCGCTCTTACCGCCCAGCTTCAGTGCGGTTTCCGCAAAGGACGCTGCGTGATCAATGGATGCGCGGGAGCTGTTTGTGGTCATGGACTCAACTTCGGGGTTCTTGCGATGCATGGACTTCCTCTAGTCACCCATTCGAGTGGTACCGCGGTTTGTTTCAATGTTACGCAATGTTACGCAATATACGATAACCCGAAACTCGGGATCGGCAGTGGCGGGCTGCATCCGTCGATTTTTTGGCCGCAAAAATCGCGTTGAAAGTGTGGCCCCGACAGGCCAGTTGGGCCGCTCGCGGTACCTCGCACGGCACCCGGCTCCTGCGGTCGACCGCTGTCGGCCTGGACGCTGTGCTTCCATAGTATGGCCGCCGGATCTTGGGACGATTGGTAAAAGTTCTCAGATCGAAACTAATACACAAGCTTGCCGCGCACGGTAAGTCACGTAGTGGCGGAGAGTGCGGATGGAGTGATTCTGACGGGAGGCGCTCGGTGAAGAGTCTGCCAGCCAACGTGGCCCTTGCCGGCAGGGGTGCGTCCGGAATGTCCTGCGTCTACCGTCTCACGCTAAACAACGTCTCTGGAAGATCCTTCTCTTGCTGACCGTACTGCGCACATTGCGCCGCGTCCTGAGAAGAGCCCGGATGATTCGAGATCAGCGACCACGGCGAATGCTTCGGTAGCCGTGATGTCGACTAGGGCTGGGCAAAGGGGATCGCGACCCGATCAATCTCAAATTCGTCAGCGCCGGCCAATCGCATGGTGAGCTTGCCCACGAGGGCATAACCCACATGTTCGGAGTTTTCGAGCAACAGTTTCAGGTCGAGACTGTTGCCGGGCTCAAGCACATACGGTGCCTGCAACTCACGCACGTACCTGCCATGACGCCCCGCCACGGATGTGCGGTTGTCCTGGTCGTTGAATCGAATGACCAACTGCTTATCGTCCGTGACTCCCCAACTGGAGCGCTGCACGGCTTCCTGGGAAATCTCGTCCACCTCGTCCGGGAAGAAGATCAGTTCCAGGATTTTCGCGGCCCCATCTCCGTCGTTGCGAACTGTGGCGTTAGCATAATCGAGGTCTGTGGTTGGCTTTAACATCGTCCGCACTGTCGCCAGCAAAGGAGCCCCGCGGCCGGTGGCAAAAGCAGGCTCGAGTGGTCTTTCCAGTCCGGTGGACGTGTCATCCGTCTTATCGGACAGGGTGTCCCCCGTAACCTGCGGACGCTCGTCTGCGGGTGATGCCAGTGGTGGTGCGCTATCGACGTCACGCGCCTTTTCGGACATCCAATCAATGGGTACGGACGAGCCGGTCGCGCCTTCGTCGACATGCGCGGGCACTGTCGTGTCTGGATTCTCTGCCGATTGCAGGTCGCTGGGGCGGGCGACCGTGTGACGCGATGCTTCGTCCGCGGGCTTGGATGGAGCTTCGCTGACTTTCATCGGCGTTTCGCCGGTAATCGGCAGAGGGCGTTCATGAAGGTACGCGTAATAGAAGGCGGCAGCGGAAATGCACAGGCTGCCAACTGCAATAAATCGACTCCACCAGTCCGGCACGCTTCTGAATTCGCGAAATTCTTCGTTCATCTTCTGTCCCCACCGTGAATCCGGGTACAAGTCGCAGGATGGACTCCCCTTTACTAGAATACCTGCGTGCCGGGGTGGAGTCCATAAGCGGATCGGGGAATCCGTTCACGTCGCTCGCTATCCTGCGGCAAGTCGGCCGTTTTTCGTGACCTTGCCGCCGACCGAAATTCGCTGATCGGAATTATCGGAACCGCATACGGCAGAATGTCCCGATCCTGTCATAGCAGTGCTAGTGTGCTCCCGGCACGAATTTTCCCCGGCACGTATGTTGTGAAACACAAAAGCCAGGCGCGCGACGAAAGCTCCGTGGCCTCCGGAGATCGGGATGCGGTTGGGCGTTCAGCCAGGCGTCGAGATACCGTCCGAAAATACTTGGGCGGCAAGCAACGAGACGATGCGGGTAACTACATAGATTCGTTGACGCGTGCCAGACTGATCAGGGATCAACGCGCCCGTTCTGAGTTGCGCATGCTTGGTCGCCGATTGGACCCGGGGGCGTTGGGAAGAATCCCCCCAACGAGCTACCGTGGATGCCGCCACGTATTGCAAGTTCGAGACCGAATTGCTGAATCGTTTGGGGGGTATCCCCCCAAACCCCCCGGACGGGATTCCCCACCCCCCTGGACGGGATTCCCCACCCCCCTGGACGGGATTCCCCACCCCCCTGGACGGGATTCCCCACCCCCCTCGACGGGATTCCCCCAAACCGACCGGAGGGGGTGCCCCCAAACCGACCGGACTTCGCTTCGCGCGCCGCCCGGCTCTGCGTCGCACCGGCCTAAAAATCCAAGTCCGATGAGGACGGTTCGTCCGTTGCGTCTGACCCGTCTGGCGGAGTAAGCGTTTCGGGTTCAAGCGGTGTGGGCTGGAACGGCTCGGCGGGCGTGGGCTGACCAAACGACTCCGCGGGCGCTGGCTCTTCCAGGTTAAGGTCGGGCAACAGATTGCCGTCGTACGACTCGTAATCGGGCAACTCCGCCTCAGTCCGTGGTTCGACCGGCTGCGGCTGCGTGCTACCAGGTTCCGGGCTGGACGGAATGCGCTCAAACGGTACGACTTCGTAGGGTTGTCTGTCGAGCGATTGCTCGCCGTTCGGCAAGGGCTCCTCCAACTGGAATGGTCGGTCCTCCGAATAAGGAACCGAACTGTCGAATTCGTCGATCATCCCGTCGGCATCGAAGCTCTGGGGATCGAATGGCTCATCCATCACCGCCGCCGCGGCATCTTGAAATGCCGAGCCCACCCGTCCGTTGACCATATCGACGCGTGGGTTGCGACCGCCGAATGCCGCATACTGCTGGTCAAATGGATTGTCGCAGAGACAACAGCCAAAGTTGGCCGTTCCCACCGCAAACGCGACGAGAAGCAGTGAACGTTTGGTGGGATGCCACAAAACAAGGGATGCAGCGCGCATAAGTCACCCGTAGATTAGTTCGTCCAAACTGGCAGCTGGCATGCGGGCATGTTTTCGAGCGACGCCGCGACAACGGCCATTCCGCGCAGCCACGACTAGGTTCGGCTGTTTGTGCGTGGGTGCTTTAGGCGGAGTCTGACGATCGTGGCGAACTTGCCGGCCCGCATATCGGGCCTGGCATGGCCAGCCGGCGTTGACAGCATTGGTGCATTACCTGAATTCTCGCCCTGCTGGCCCTCAGCTTGGCGTAGGAGCTTACCCGCAGGGCTGTCGACCGATTCTATCGCAATAAAAACCCAATTTTTGCCGTCGCCAGTGCTCGCGGCCGAGTCTATGATATCGTAGGTTTTAAACGAGCGTTTGAAACAGGCGATTCACGATACGGTGAGCAACCCCGAAATGGCAGGAAAAATGGCAACCACCACGGATGTCCGCACTGACATCCTTACGGCCGCGGGTCCCATTTTTGCCGAGCTGGGCTTTGAGAAGGCCACCGTACGTGACATCTGTCGCGCGGCCAGCGTCAACGTCGCTGCAGTGAACTACTATTTCGGTGACAAGCAACGACTTTACCTGGAGACGGTCAAGTACGCCTACCAGCTGCGATCCACCCGGGCACCCATGCCCTGCTGGACGCGTGGCGAGGACCCCGAGACCGTACTGCGGAGCTTTGTTCAGGCTTTAGCTCAACGTGTGCTGGGGCCGGAACAGAACTGGATTCATGGTCTTCTGTTGCGCGAAGTCCTCAGCCCCACCGCGGCCTGTTTGACTTTGATCGACGACTACTTTCGCCCGCAAATGGATTTCCTGGTCGACTTGTTGGGTCGGCTGCTTCCGCAGGGCGTCTCGATGGCACGGCGCCGCAAGGTGGCGTTGAGCATCGTGGGGCAATGCATGTTTTACCGAGTGGCGGCGGAAACGGTGAAGTTGATGGTCCCCGATGAAGAACAGCACGAGCACTTTTCAATCGAGCAGATTGCCAGTCACATCTCCGAACTCGTCATGAGCGGTATCCAGAATTGTCCCGCAAGTTGGATCACCGAAGCGAACCGGAACGACGAAACAACAGAGACCATCCTCGGAGGTCACCACGCCGAGGGTGCCCCGCCCGCTTCACCCCTGAAAACTGACACGCGCGTGCACTGAGCACTGCTCTTCCCGGTTAGCGGATGATCACCATGTCCACCGTTACGATGCCCTCCACGAAACCCAACTTGGTCACCGAGACCTTGCGCGTTGTTGTACCTCTGTTGATTCTGGTTGCTGGTTTCAGCTTTTTCTTGATCTCCGGCTCATTAAAACAAACGGCCAAGGCTCCTCCCAAGGTCGCCTCGCCGCCTCGAGTGGAAACGATGAAGGTGGTCCGCTACGAGGGGAATCTGCAAATCGATATCGACGGGACGGTTGTACCATTCCGCGAAATGACGCTGACCAGCGAAGTGGCGGGACGCGTGCAGCGACGCCACGAATTGTGTCAGGCAGGACGTTTTGTCAAGCAGGGCACTATTCTGCTGGAGATCGACCCTCGGGACTATGAACTGGAGATCAAACAACTGGAACAGGAGATTTTGCAGACCCAAGCCGCTTTGACAGAAATCGACGTGCAGCTGGAGAACTTGGATTCGCTGGAGAAATACGCGGAAGACGAACTGAACTTACAGTTGCGCGAGGTCAAACGACTGACGCGGCTGGTGGGGGACCAGACAGTCGCTCAGTCCGATTTGGACCGGGCACGCAGCGGCGAAGTGCTGGCACGTAATGCCAGCCAAAGACTGGCGAACGAGCGTCGTGTCTTGGCAGCCAAGCGGGCATCCACCACCGCCGCCCTGGAACTCGTCAAGACAAGAAAGGAGCAAGCGCAATTGAACCTCACGCGGACCAGGATTGTGGCTCCCGTGGACGGCGTCGTCGTGCAGGACCTCGTGGAAGAGAACGATTTTGTCCAGCGAGGGACCCCGGTGGTCGAGTTCGAGGATACTTCGGCCGTGGAAGTCAAGTGTAACCTGGTGCCCGAGGAGATCGCCTGGCTGGCCCGAGCCCGACACGATCGATCCGATGACCATTTGATGTACGAGCCCCCGCGCGTTCCGGCCAAAGTCATCTACGAACGGGGAAGTGAACAATTCGAGTGGGATGGTGTACTCGCTCGCTACGATGGCATCGGAATGGACGAACGTACGCGGATGGTCGCCTGTCGAATCCTGGTGGACGATCCTGGGGCGGGACGCCCGACGGGCTCGGTTGATGATCCCAGGCGGCCACCGCCATCGAACCCGTCCCCCATGCTGATGCGTGGCATGTTTGTGCGCGTCGTGATCGACGTTCCCACGGCAAGCCAACTAGCCTGGCTGCCCAGAACAGCCGTGCAGTTGGGTGATGAGGTGTGGCGCGTGGTTGACGACAAGCTGCAGATCGTGCCCGTGACGATTGCTCGTCGGACGGCAGACGGAGTCATCCTCAACGTCGTCGATGCGGAGCGCTCGTTGCAAATTGGCGATCGGGCCGTGGTTTCGCCACTGGCCACGGTTTACGAGGGTATGGAGGTGACGATGGCGGTACCGGACACGGACGAGTTACCCAACCTGTCGGCCCCCGATCGAATGCCTGGAGCTGACAACACCGGTTCCCAGCTCGAGGAGCCCACGCTGTGAAGACACTTGTGCAATGGGCAGTTCGCAACTCGCCAGCCATGAACACGCTCATGGTCGCCGTGCTGGTGGTAGGCGCCATCAGCTTCGCCAGCATGCGTCGCGAAATATTCCCGCAGTTTGAATTGGAGATCGTGCTGGTCACGGTCCCCTACCCGGGTGCCAGTCCGGACGAAGTTGAGGAAGGGATCTGCCAGAAGGTGGAAGAGGCCGTGCGTTCCGTGGACGGCATCAAGCGGCTGACGTCCATCGCTCAGGAAGGGGCCGGGTTCGTCGTCTTGGAACTGCAGTCGTTCGTCGACCCCCAGAAGTCACTTAGCGAAATTCGTTCCCAAGTCGATCGGATTCCCAGTTTTCCGGAGCTGGCCGAGGATCCGGAAGTCGAACAGCTGACCTTTACCGAAACGGCGATTCGCATCGCGTTGACTGGCCCGGTTGAAGACCCGCTGTCTCAAGCGTCGGAACTCGAACTGCGTCGTCTGGCGGAGCAGGTACGGGACGACTTGTTGGCGCTGCCCACGATTTCCAAAGTGAATCTGAACGGCACGCGTCCCTATCAAATTGACATCGAAATTTCGGAAAATCGCCTGCGGGAGTACGGCTTGTCCCTGCAGCAAGTCGCTGAAATCGTCCGCAACCAAAACATCGAGCTTCCTAGCGGCAGCATCAAGTCCGCCACGCAGGAAATCCTGTTGCGAGGCAAAAACAAGCAGTACACGGGCGCGGAGATCTCTCAGATTCCGTTGATCACCCGTCCGGACGGCGTGGCGTTGACCATCGGCGACCTGGGAACTGTGCGCGACGCATTCGAGGACGTCACTTCCATCAGCCGCATCAATGGACTGCCGGGTGTTTCGATCTCGGTCGATCGCTCAAAATCCGAAGACATTCTCAAGATAGTGGACGAGGTGAAAGCCTACGTAGATAGCGCCCCCTTGCCCGCCGGCTACCAACTGACGACCTGGTTTGACCAGTCCCAGGATGTTCGCGACCGTATGGAATTGCTCACGCGTAACGGCATTCAAGGGCTGCTGCTGGTGTTTGCCGTCCTGGCCATCTTCCTGGATTTCCGCCTGTCCTTCTGGGTCGCCATGGGGATTCCCATCGCCGTATTAGGGGCTGGTGCGGTGCTGCTCTACACGGGGCAGACATTGAACATGCTGTCGATGTTCGCGTTTCTGATGGCGCTGGGAATCGTCGTCGATGACGCGATTGTGGTGGGAGAGAACATTTACGAACATCGCCTCAAGGGGAAATCCCCGGTGCAAGCCGCGATCGACGGAACCGTGGAAGTCATCCCGTCCGTCTGCGCCTCCGTGGGAACCACGATTATCGCCTTTCTGCCGCTGCTGTTTGTTTCGGGCGTGATGGGCAAGTTCATCGCCGTGATGCCCTTGGCCGTGATTGCCATGCTGATTATCTCGCTGATCGAGTGTATGATCGTGCTCCCTTGCCACCTGGCCCACGTGCCTCGGCCCACCAGGAGCCAAAGGATCAGCAGCTGGGCACGACGCTCCTGGGATGTCTTTTCCGCGCAGCCCATGCTGATCCGATGGACGATTGGTCCCCTCTGGACGCTACTGGCGCTTGTGGTGCAACCGTTTGCCTATCCCTTCATGAAGCTGGCGGTGGTCTTCCGCTGGCTGAATCGCGTCTCGAATCAGGTCCTCGTTCTGTTGGTCGAGCGAACCTATCTTCCCGTGCTGAATTGGTCGATCAAGCATTCCGGATTCGTCATTTGTACAGCGTATTCCGTGATGTTCATTTCTCTGGGACTGGCCAACTCCGGGATCATTCCCTATGAGACTTTTCCCGAAATGGATGCGTACTTGATCGAAGCCGTCGTCAATTATCCGGATGGGACTCCGGAGGCCATTACCGACGCGGCCACAATCCGTATCGAGCAGGCCTTGCAACGCGTCAACCAGCGAATTTCCGCCGAAAACGGGGAGAATGTGGTCCGCATCGTCAGACGTGCCGTTGGCGAGGTCCAGGATATTAGCCAGCTGGGGCCCGAATCCCTGTCTACGGGAAGTCACATTGGCAAGGTGGACGCCGAACTGATTGATGCCGGCCACCGTCATCTGACGAGCCAGGAAATAACCGAACTGTGGCGAGCGGAGGCGGGAGAATTTCCCGGCTGCGAGAGTCTGACGTTCGGTTCCCCGGAAATGGGACCGGGCGGAACCCCCATCGAATTTCGCTTGCTGGGCAAGCGCGAGCACATGCCGGCACTTGAGGCAGCCGCCGAAGAATGTAAGCGTAAATTGGCCGAGTATGACGGAGTGGTCGACATCCGTGACGATTCGCGACCTGGAAAATGGGAGTTTCAGCTCAAGATCAAAGACAAGGCCCAAGCCCTGGGCATTACGTTGGCTCAGTTGTCGCAAACCGTGCGCGCTGCCTATTACGGCGAAGAAGCCATGCGCTTGCAGCGCGGGCGCCACGAAGTCAAGCTGATGGTTCGCTATCCCCGCGATGAGCGGCGCAATCTGGCGAGCTTGCAGCAAATTCGCGTCCGCACGCCCGACGGTCGCGAATATCCGCTCACCGAACTTGCTGAAATCAACATCGTGCGCGGCTATGCGGAAATCAACCGCATTGATCAACGTCGAGCGATCGCCATCCTGGCTGACATCAACTCAGAAGACATCAAGTCAAGTGAGGTTGTGTCTGACCTGCGGCAGACGTTTCTGCCCGGTCTGTTAGCACGATACCCGCAGGTTTCCGTGCTCTGGGAAGGCCAGCAGGAGCAGACTGCCGATTCGGTGCAGAGCATGATTCGTGGGCTGATGGTGGCGATCCTGGCCATGTTCGTCCTGCTGACTGTCGAGTTTCGTTCCTACCTCCAACCTTTGATAATCCTGTCGGTTATCCCGTTCGGCATTGTGGGCGCCATTTGGGGGCACGGAATCATGGGGATGACGATTACGATCTTCACCATGTTCGGTCTTGTGGCCCTGACGGGCGTTGTGGTGAACGATTCGATTGTGCTGGTTGATTTTATCAATCAGCGACTCGATGCGGGGGACGAATTGAACGTGGCCATCGTGACCGCCGGCCGACGCCGCTTCAGACCCGTCGTGTTGACGTCCGTCACCACCATGGCAGGACTGACGCCCATGATGCTGGAGACATCGTTTCAGGCGCAATTCCTCATACCGCTCGCCGTGACCATGGTTTACGGGATCGCGCTGGCCACCGTGATGGTCTTGATTCTGGTGCCGGTCTTCTACGTGCTGTATCGACGGGTGGTCACGGGCGAGACCATGCACGAAACTCCGCCAGAGGAATTGGAGCCGCTGCTACACGTCGAACACCCCGCGTTGGAGGCCCAAAGCGCGTGAAGCGGTCGGCGTCGCCGTCTCGCGTCCGATGGCCTTGATCGCTTGCCTATGGTGAAGGAGCTTCGCTTGACGGAACTGACAGGTGACGTCACACGCATCCCGGCCACGACGCCGACCAGCGCCACACGGCATCCGCGCAGCGTTTGTGGGGAGCTTCCGAACGGCCCCACAACGGTCTATCTTATATAAGCCGTAACTATTTCAGGAGATTCTCGCGCGGATCGCTCGGGTAGGATGTGAATGATGGTGAAAGACCAACCGAAACGACGCATGACGGTACCCAAGTTCACGGCGATGAAGTCCGCGCCGCAACGGATCACCATGCTGACGGCATACGACTTCACAACCGCCAAAATCCTGGATCAAGCGGGTGTCGACTCGATTCTGGTCGGAGACAGCCTGGGGATGGTTGTTCAGGGCCACGAGACCACGCTGCCCGTGACGCTGGATCAGATGATCTATCACGCGGAAATGGTTGGTCGGGCCGTTTCGCACGCGTTATTGATTGTTGACTTGCCATTTCCGACCTACCATTTGGGGCTTGCGAAAGCCATCGAAAACGCCGGCCGGATCCTGAAAGAGACCCGCTGCCAGGCGGTCAAGCTCGAGGGAGGAGCACCCCAGGCTGACGTGATCGCCGGCCTGGTTGCGGCTGGAATTCCCGTGATGGCCCACGTGGGCCTGCGGCCGCAGAATATCCACCAGCTGGGCGGATACAAGATTTTTCGGGACGAAGCGGCCGTGTTGAACGACGCCCAAATGGCCCAGGACGCCGGCGCTTTCGGCATTGTGCTGGAATGTATTCCGCGGGACCTGGCCGCTCGAATCACGAAATCATTGGAAATTCCCACGATTGGGATCGGGGCGGGCCCCAATTGCGACGGTCAGGTACTGGTGATCAATGACATTTTGGGATTGAGCGCGAATTACGTACCTCGTCACGTCCGAACCTACGCCGATCTGGGCTCGGCCATTTCGACTGCCGTCAAGCAGTTTTGCCGCGATGTGCAGGAAGGGGCTTTCCCGGGGGAAGAAAACGCCTTCCATTGAAGCAGTGTAGCCGTCACGCTCCGTCGTGACGGCCGTTTGGGTCAATCACGGAAATCCGTCCTACCGTCTCTTCTGTAGGACGGATTGGCCAAGTCGTCGTTTGCGTGACTTGCAGAGAGGATCTTACAGCGACTTGGTGATCCGTCCCGCGTTGAAGGACGGATGGCCCATCCGTGGCAAGCAAATTGGCCCGAGCGACGTTTGTTGCGGGTGGGCCAATCCGTCCTAAAACGGCATTGCCCTGGCGTGACGGTTACGCCGCGGCCAGATTGGCGTCCACCATCTTCTGAAATTCGACGAACAGATAGTGGCTGTCGTGCGGGCCCGCCGAGGCCTCCGGATGAAATTGTACCGCGAATGCGGGCAGCTCCCGGTGACGCACTCCGGCAATCGTCTTGTCATTCAAGTTGCGGTGTGTGACCTCGAGACACGCGGGAAGCGACTCTTCCGCGACCGAGAACCCGTGATTCTGCGAAGTGATCTCTACCAACCCCGTGCGGCAATTCATGACGGGTTGGTTCGCGCCCCGATGGCCAAATTTGAGCTTAAAAGTGCGTGCACGACAGGCCAGCGAAAGCAGCTGATGCCCGAGGCAGATGCCAAAGATGGGGACCTTGCCCAGTAATCCCTGGATGGTCTCGATGGCATACGTCAACGGTTCCGGGTCCCCAGGGCCGTTCGACAAGAAAACGCCATCCGGATGGTGGCTCAAGACGTCCTCGGTCGTCGCCGTGCCCGGAAGGATGGTTACTTGGGCACCCAATTGCCGCAAGTGCCGAGCAATATTCCACTTCATACCGTAGTCCACGGCCACAATCTGGACGGGACGCGTCCACGACGCGGGGTTCCAACCCGTCCACTCGCTGAGTCCCTGCTCCCACCTGCGCATGCCCTGATACCACTTCGCGCACCAGATCACGCCCCACGAGTCCTGGGCTATCCTGGACTTCTCTGGTCAGCTGTGGCACATCAAATCGCTCGCTGGAAATAACCCCCTTCATGGCACCCAGCGACCGGATATGGCGGACCAGGGCGCGCGTGTCGATTCCGCACAGACCCATTACATGTTGGGCCGCGAGGTAATTGTCCAGCGACGCGATCGAGCGGAAATTACTGGCAATGCGACTCGGCTCGCGAATGACGAAACCGGCCAGATGGGGCCGCTCATTTTCCAGGTCTTCGTCATTTACTCCACAATTCCCAATGTGTGGGTAGGTCATCGTGACAATTTGCCCACAATAACTGGGATCGGTCAGGATTTCCTGGTATCCGGTCAGAGACGTGTTAAAGCAGACTTCGCCGAACGAAGTTCCTGGGGCGCCAAAGGCGTGACCTTGAAACGCGCGTCCATCTTCCAATACAAGAATTCCGGGTGATAATGGCACCAGTTTGATCCTCTGCGTGGTTTCTGTTTCAGCGCGTCGGTCGGTCCGTCATCCCCACGCGCCCGTTTCGCGATTATTGCCGCGTTGCAGCCCGGTGTCAACGATAAGCAATCCACTTCAACCGGGCGCGGGCTTCGACCTGCGTTAAGATACGAGCTTTTGGCTTACTAAAGCAGGGGCCCTGTCCGGCGCTAAAGGCAATTTTCTTTCCCGTCGATACACTCAACACGGCTGTGGGTCTCCAGTCATCGATACGCTTTGCGTGACAATGCTGGCCAGCCAATTTGGAGGGCTCTCGATTCGGCGAACGAGAGCCCTCTTTTTTTACGCTGCCCGCAAACTCGATCCAGCCGTTACAGTTTATACCTGCCCTGTTGTACCTGCCCTGCAGGCAGACCATGACGGCCAGAAATCTCAGTTGAGCGTGGGCTGCACGATGGCTTTCACGATTTTTCCTGAGGCGACGGCTGCCAGTGCCTCGTTGGTTTGGTGCAATGAATAGGTGGCGGATATCAGTTCGCTCCATCCGCACGACCAGCTGGGCGGCTCCGCGTGCCTGGCCAGCAGATGCACCATGCGGTAAAAGTGGCTGAAATCCGATCCCCAGCAACCACGAACCTCAAGGTGTTTGCGATTAATGTTCGTATGGGGATTGATGCTGACCTCCCCGTGGTCGGTGTAATGGCCCACCACGACATACCGTCCCCCGTCCCGGGTCATCCGCATACCCTGCGGCACCGCGGGGGGAGCGCCGGTGGCCTCGATGGTCACGTCGGCTCCACGTCCAGCGGTAAGTTCCAGCACCCGATCGATGGCCGCTTCCGGAGCTGCTGGATCCAACAGTACGATGTCATCCGCAGCAAACCTCTGAGCCATCTCCAGCCGGTTGGGGTGTTGGTCGATGACGATCACGCGATGGGCGCCCGACAGACGTGCCAGCAAGGCGGCATTCAGCCCCACCGGCCCACTCCCCTGGACGACCACCGTATCTCCCAAACGAATTTCGGCGCGATCCAGCACGTGAATGGTGGTGGGGAGTGCGCAGCCAGCCGCAATCACCTGTTTCGGGGCCAACCCCATGGGCAAGCGAATGATCTTTACGCCTGGCTTCAGGTATACATGTTGCGACCAGCCCCCCAGCAGTCCGTCCTCGGCACCATAAGTAATTCCGTACACCTTGCGCTGTGGGCAGCGGGTTGTGGCCTTGGCGACGAGACAATACCAGCAATGGTGGCAAGTCTCGTGAACGTCTAAAAACGTGATGAGGTCTCCCACACGGACGGCCTGGCCGTCCACGTCGTGAACGATTCCGCGAAGCTCCTGCGACTTCCCCGACGGAGACATGGCCGGGAATCAGCGGGTAAGGCACTCCCGTCAGTTTACCCTGTTGCAGGTAGACGTCCGTTCCGCAGACTTCTGAAAACAGCGTGCGCATCAGGACGCTCCCCTCTTCTAATTCAGGATGGGGGAATTCACGAACGACTGTGGGTTGGCAGGGGGCCGGGATTACAGCGGCGAGCGTCATGGAGAGTTCCTGGTCCGAGGGTTTTTTAGCGAATCGCACCAGTAGCATGTTAACTGTTTGAAGACGACTTGGCAGCCGACGTCGCGCTGCGAACGGAATTCGCACGGACGGTACGAGCCGTGGACGTCTGGCTGGGCAGATCCTTCACACGGTTCCGCGTTCAGGATGACAGACGAGGGATCCGTTCAGGCTGACTTCTGCCCAGAAACATACGTGGTCCCATAGGTGATGTGTCAGGGCCTTTGAACAGCCTGGGCAATTCACGCTATCATGGCGGTGCGGGGTTCACGATGACGGCGTGCGATTCCCGAGCATTTTTCGACCATTTGGCTTTCGAAAGCCCACGATGTCCTCAGATCGACCCTCCTTCATTCCTTATCGCCCTCGACGCTGGACACAGCCGCAGATGCGGGCGCGCGGGGCTGAGTATTTTCATGAAATGGACGAGCGGCGGAGCGTCCGGCAGTTTTCGTCAGCGCCCGTGGATCGTGAGCTGATTGAAAATGCCATTCGTACGGCATCTACCGCACCCTCGGGTGCGCATCGACAGCCCTGGCAGTTCGTCGCCATCAGCGACACCGGGATTAAACGGGAAATCCGCGCGGGGGCCGAGAAGGAGGAATTCGAGTCCTACGAAGGCGGGCGGATGTCGGCTGAGTGGCGCGAGGCACTGCGGCCCATCGGAACCGATTGGCACAAACCGTTCCTAGAAACGGTACCTTGGATCGTCGTCGTGTTCGAGGAGGCTTATCGACGCGAGCCGGATGGGAGTACGTCCCGTAACTACTACGTCAAAGAAAGCGTTGGAATAGCCTGTGGTCTGTTCATCGCGGCCATCCATCACATGGGCCTGGCCACGCTCACGCACACCCCCAGCCCCATGCATTTCTTGAATGATATCCTGAACCGCCCCAAGAACGAGCGACCTTTTGTGCTGTTTCCCGTGGGCTACGCGGCGGACGATGCCCAAGTGCCCAATCTCTGCCGCAAAGGACTCGATCAGGTCTCAATATGGTTTACTTAGAGCAGCAATGGGCTGAGCCTCGCAGCGTCTACATCCACGTGCCCTTTTGTTTGCATCGCTGTGGGTATTGCGATTTCTCGTTAATGACGGGCCGCGATGATCTGGTTCCCAAGTATCTGGCGGCCTTGGAACGTGAGTTGTTCCAATCCGGCGCCTGTCATTCCGTAGACACGATCTACATCGGCGGCGGAACCCCCACGCGACTGGGGGCAAGTGGCCTGAGTGCTCTGTTTCGGCTCATCCGACGGCACTTTCAGCCAGCGGACGAGTACGAGTGGACGGTGGAGGCGAACCCCAACGATCTCGACGCGCCGCTGGCAAGTTTCTTAGTGACGGCGGGCGTCAACCGAATCAGCTTGGGAATTCAATCGTTCGCGGCCGAGAAACTTCGAGCGCTCGATCGCCAACACACCAATGAAGACAACCTGCGTGCCATCGAATTGCTGCAACCCATCCCCAACGTGAGTTACGACCTGATCTTCGCGGCGCCGCACGAGACCTGCAGCCAATGGCAGGACGACCTGCGGCAGGCGCTGCGGTACCAGCCGCAGCATATCTCTACATATGGACTGACCTACGAGAAAGGAACGGCTTTTTTTGCTGCCTTAAAGGACGGCACAGTGACCGAGGTCGACGAGGAGGTTCAACGCAGTATGTACGAGGCGGCCGTGGATTGCCTGGAATTGGCCGGATACGACCACTACGAAGTTTCCAGTTTCGCACGACGTGGATTTCGCAGTCGCCATAATCAGGTTTACTGGACAGGCCTGCCCTACTACGGCTTCGGGCCGGGCGCGGCCAGCTACCTGGCAGGGCAGCGGCGGGTGAATCATCGCAGCTCCATCACCTACATGGAACGCCTGTTGAGTGGAGAATCTGCCGTCGACCAGGTCGACCCGATGGATCAGGAGTCACATGCGCGCGACCGCCTGGTTTTTGGGCTCCGCATGCGAGAGGGCATTCACCGGCAGTCGTTTCAAGACGAAACCGGTCTGGATTTGTACGAGTTGGGAGGCGAGCCGCTCCGACGATTCATCCATCAGGGGCTGCTGGAGGATGTCGATGGCCAACTGCGGCTGACGCGCAAGGGACTCCCGGTCAGCGACGGCATGTGGCCGGAATTGATCGGCGGCTGAGCTCGTGTGGGGCTTTGGAAACAGCCACCAACAAGCACGACGCGCGAGTTTTGAAGTTGCGCTAAGGCGTCGGGAGAGGGTTCGACGGGTTAGACCCTTGTTGATGACGAACGCCTAGGTCGTCGCATCGCCGGCCGCGATCCCGTCGAGTGCTTCCAGCAGGACTTGTTCCACCTTCCGCTCCGTGGCTGATAACACCGTGATGCGCACGTTGCCGCAAGAAACCGATTCGCCGACTTTGGGAATTCTGCCCAGACGGTCGATCACCAACCCCGCGATGGTGTCGAACGCTTCCGGTTCAGGCAGATCCAGGCCCAGTTGTGCATTGATATCGGCCAGGTGCGCTCGTCCGTTAATTTCGGCGTGGTGATCATCCAGGCGGCGGATCTCGCCCAGCTCTTCACGGTCCGTCTCATCGACAATTTCCCCCACAATCTCTTCCAAGACGTCCTCGATGGTGACCAGCCCAGCCACGCCGGAGTATTCGTCCAACACGATGGCCAGGTGCGTACGGGTCCGCAGGAAATCCTTCAGCAATGCATCCAGGGGCCGAGTCTTGGGAATGGACCAATGAGGTCTGAGCATTTCGCGCAGCGGGCGTCGCTCGTTGGGATTCGCACGCGCCAATTCTGACAGCAGGTCCTTGACGTAGAGGATGCCAATCACGTGATCCAGCGAGTCCGCATAGACGGGGATCCGTGTCCGGCCGCAACGCACTGCGAATTTCACGACCTCATCCATGGGGAGGTCAATATCAATGGCTTCGACATCCGAGCGAGGAGTCATGATATCGGCGGCATTGTAGTCATCCAGATCAAACACGCCCTCGATCATCTGCCGCGCTGCCGCTTCCAGGTGCCCGTCGTGCAACCCCTCCGTGACGATCGTCATCAGTTCTTCTTCAAAGGCACTCTCTTCGGTCGTCACTTCCACTACGCCCGCTCCGCGACGGAAGATTGATTCCAGGACGTAGGTGGCCAGGGACAGCGGCATGGCGCAGCGGGCGACCGCATCAAACACGCGCCAGCCATGATACAAGATGGATTCGGCCCACACGCGGGCCAGTGCGGCGGGCAGCCACACAGCGACCAGCAGTGAGCCAAACAGAATGCCCAGCCCCCACAACAGCTTCGTGCCAGCGGGCAGCGCGGGGACGGGCGTGGCCAACGACGATCCCACCAGCCCGATGACAATCAGTGCAAAACTCACGACACGCGTTGTCTCGACGCCCATCAATACGTCGTCGTAGCTGTCGTGGATTCGATCGAACAAGTCCCGTCTGTTGTTGCGCCGACAAAGCTCTTTCAGCTCGTGCCAGGCCACTTCGTACAAGACATAGGCTCCCAACGATCCGAGTGCGAGCAGCAGCGAGCCGAACACGGCGGTCCAGAAAAACGGCGACACGGACATCACGACGACTCCTCGTCGTCTTGCGCGTCGCACGAACTTGCCGGGACGGGGATCGCGATTCCCAGCCGCGTCAGGACGTCGGCTTCCCGCAGCTGCATTTTAGCCCGTTGAGTCGGGGAGGCATCCTCGTAACCCACCAGGTGCAGGGTACCATGGATAATGTAGGTCAGTAGTTCCTGCGGAGCTTCCCAGCCATAACGAGCGGCCGTTCGTGCCGCCGTTTCCGCGCTGACAATCACTTCACCCTCTAGTGGTGTGTGGGGATCGCTGAGTGTAAAGCTGAGCACGTCGGTGGCATAATCGTGGTTCAAGAATTCGCGATTGAGCCGTGTGATTTTCGAGTCGTCGACGATGGCAACGCTTACGGTCGCACTTTGAACACCGGCATCCGTCAACACGATGCGCACGGCGAGCTCGATCAACGAGTGATCGATGGGCACGGTTGCGTGGAAGTCGGCGATGTCGATGGCGATGTCCGACATATCAAGCGGACTGTTGTCCTGGATACTTAACGCGACCATGATACATGGCGGTTAGTGACTTTACCAAACTTTTCTGGATGGTCCGCAGCTCCTGCAGGGTCAACTGGCAGTCGTCGAACTGGCCATCCAGCAGTCGCTTCATGGCGATCTTTTCCACCAGATTCTCAATTCTGGCCGGGGCCGGCTCCTGCAGGGTTCGCGAGGCACTTTCCACCGCGTCGGCTACCATCAGCACGGCCGCCTCGCGCGTCTGCGGTTTGGGGCCTGGATACCGGTAACTTCCTTCATCCACTTCCGCGCCGTGAGGATCGACTTCCGATTGCTTGCTGGCTCGATCATAAAAATACTCCACCAGGGTCGTACCGTGATGCTGCAGGATGAAGTCGATGATGGGCTTGGGTAGGTGGTGTTGCCGCGCCAAATCCGCTCCGTCTTTCACGTGGGCGATAATAATCAGCGTACTCATGGCGGGTAACAGAGACTCGTGCCGATTCCCGTCCTCGCCTTGATTCTCCACGAAGTACTGCGGTTTGAGCATCTTGCCGATGTCGTGAAAGTAGGCTCCCACGCGCACCAGCAATCCGTTGGCCCCGATACTGTCGGCCGCGGCTTCCGCAATCGAAGCCACATTGATCGAGTGGTTGTATGTTCCGGGTGCCCGCTGTACGAGTTCCTGCAGCAGCGGATGGGCGATATCGCCTAATTCCAACAGGCTGATTTCGGTTTGGACTTCCATCGCCGATTCTACGAAGGGGAGGATGCCCGTCATGATAACCATGGCCAGCAGGGCAAACAGGGCATACCAGCAAGCGGTAATCAGCAGGGCCAGCAACGGCCCTTGTTCGGTGACGATGCCTACCCCCATCGCCGTCAGGAAGGCCACCGTGGCCGCACTGACTCCCACATAGATCAGCTTGGTGCGACTGCGAACCTGACGCAACAGCAGGATCGTGGCCGCCATGGTTGCCGTAAACACCACGAACTCGGCGAGCCCCAAGCCCAGCGCCATGGCCACGACCAGGCACATCGCAGCCGTGAGTAGCAGCGCCATTTCCTGGCCGTGGGCAATCGCCACGATGCTGGCGAACAGCAGCAGGGGTATTAACTCGGCCTGCCACTTGTCAGACGCGGTCAGGCAGGCCAGGCCGACCGTGGCCACGGCTAACAACTGTAAGGTGATGAAACGACGAAAGTTCGTGATTAGCAGAGGGTGACGAAAGTAGATGTAGGTTCCGCATAACAGGTAGAGCGCAATGTACATGCCGATCGCCGCCGCTACGCGGGCAATGCGGCTGGCCAACGGCAAGCGGGTAATCCGCGCGTCGTACTCGTGACGCAGCAGCGCCACCTGTTCCAGCTTCAGGGGCTGGTGCGCTTTCGCCAGCACATCCACGCCGCCGTGGTAGGGTGTCATTAACGTGCCCACGGCGTCCTCCGCGCGGCGGCGCTGCTCCTCCGTCGAAGTTTGATTGTACTTGAGCGTATTGGGAAGTTGCCGCCGCAACCAATTGAACACAGGACCGCTGATCGCCGGATTGCCGAACGATTCCGCCAGGCGCGTCTTCAAGCGCTGCAGTACTTCGGCTTTGCGGACCTGCTCGATCGCGACGTGCGTCAGCAACTCTCCATCCGTCAGTCGCTGGACACAAATCTCGGTTTGACTTCCCTCTCCCAGGTTATGCTGGACTTTTTCCAGAACTCCGTAGCGTTCCACGCGTTCCAAAGCGCGCACCAGACTAAATTCAAACTGCTCGAGGTTCTCATCCCCCGCCAGCGCCTCGCGCAGGGCAATGTAGGCCGTTTCGGGGCTGTACTCCTCAGGCCCCACGTCCTGCGGCGCGAACTCCTCCCACAACGTGTCGTCCAAATCGGCCAGCGATTGCGTGCCAATCACCTGGAACACGCGGCCCTTCAGCGCTTTACGACGATCAATAATCAACTGCACGTCGTGATCGTAGACACATTGCACTGTGCGCCGCGCATCTTCGCGGGCATTCGCGGTGCGAATCGGATCGGCCACGTCAAAGTCGATGCTGGCCACGATGTCCCGCGGCGGCGTCTGATGCGTGCGGTAGGAAAACGGAGGATACCAGCCTCCGGAAAATAGCCACATTAACATGGCCGAGGCGAAACAAACCACCACGCGCAGTATCATGTCACCGCTTTGCAGATTTCCCATCGCCTTCGCAAAACGATTAGGGGCGAGGTCAAATTGCGCAACACGGTCCGAACGAGTTCGGGGTGGATAGTTTAAGGGCATGACGATCGGTTTGCGGCGTACGCGCCGTGTTAACGGCGGGCCTTGCGTTCTTCCTCATACGCTTCCACAATGTCTTGGACCAGCCGGTGGCGTACGATGTCGCATTTCTGCAGCCGCACCTGAGAAACTCCTTCTATTTCGCGTAACCGCTGCAAGGCGTCGCTGAGCCCACTGCGGGTGTGCGCCGGCAAATCGACCTGAGTGTTGTCCCCAGCCACGACAATCCTCGATCCTTGCCCCATGCGCGTCAAGAACATTTTCATTTGCGCGACTGTCGAGTTTTGCGCTTCGTCTAAAATGATGAAGGCATCGTTCAAGGTCCTTCCACGCATGTAGGCTCAGCGGCACGACCTCGATCATATCGCGCTCCATGCGCTGTTTAATCTGGTCGTAGTCCATCATCTCGTTGAGTGCATCCAACAAGGGACGCAGATAGGGATTGATCTTGGCGAACATGTCGCCTGGCAAAAAGCCCAAGCTCTCGCCGGCTTCCACCGCTGGGCGCACCAAGACAATCTTGCGAATCTGCTCATTCCGCAGAGCTTCCACGGCAACCGCCACGGCAAGATAGGTTTTTCCTGTTCCCGCAGGTCCCACCGCGAACACCAGTGGGTATTTTCGCATAGCCGCCACGTAAGCCAACTGACCCGGCGACTTGGCGCGAATCTGCCTGCCAGCCGCCGCCACGTGAATCGGCTCGTTGACCACCGCGTCCGACGTACCCAATACAACCGAGAGAATCTGTGTGACGTGCTCCTCGTCGACGTGCGACCCTCGCTCCACCAGCGTCTTCAGCTGTTCAAGCGCTTCGGTGGCCTGCGTCACGGCGGTCTGAGAACCCGCGACGTGGATTTTGCCGTCACGATGCGTAATGGCAACATTCAACGCATCGCTGATTCGTCGTATGTTTTGGTCGCGTGTTCCAAACAGCGTCAGAAGCGACGCTGGATCAACCAGAGATATAGTGGCTTCGGTCATGCCGTGATGGACGGTTCCGTCGCCGCCCCTGGTGCTCCTTGGGTCATCGGTCTGCTAACTCGGATTTCCCGAGTCGCGTGCCCTTTGATAAATATACTCTGCAAACCCCGCGTTCGGTATCAGTAAGTTGCTCAAGTGCGTTTAACTCACTGCCAGCAGACAACTTACCGTTTTGTGCGACAGTTTCCGATTTTGACCATTTTGCGCAAATTGACGCGTGGCTCGGATTGGCCCATCCGCAAAAAGTGTCGAATTGGCCGAATCGCTAGCCACGGTTGGGTAATCCGTCCCCCACCGTGGGACGGATTACTAAGTCGCTGGGAGATCTTGTCCGCTGGTCGTGCCACATGGCGACTTGGCCAATCCGTCCTACTCTGCCCAACGAAAACAACCCCGGCCGTTACGGGCCGTCGAGGAAACCCATCGCCCAAAACAGATAGGCAACCGGCGCTGCCCACAGCACGGAGTCGATGACGTCCAGGATCCCGCCTAACCCGGGCAGCCAACTGGCCGAGTCCTTCTTGTCAGCGGACCTCTTGAACATGGACTCGGCCAGATCCCCCAGCACGCCGGCCATATGAAGCGTCGCCCCATATACCGCTAACCGCGCGGCGGTCGGGATGAAGGGGTGGCTGAGGAACGCTGGAACGACGAACGAGTGGAAGGCCCAAGCGGCGACGACCGCCGCCAGCAAACCGCCGACCACGCCCTCCCAAGTCTTCCCTGGGCTGATGCGGGGCGCCAAGCGATGCTTGCCCAGCGACTTGCCCACAAAGTATGCTCCGGCGTCAGAGCACTTGACCACGAAGATGGTCGATACAATCAGCAGCAGGCCCAGTCGACCGCTGGCCTGAATTCTCAGGAACAACAAACAGCAGAAGGGGACGGCGATCGAAACAACCGCCCAGAATGCGATGGCCGTCCGTTCAGCTAATCCACGGCCATCCGAGAAGTTGATCAGCTCGGTCAGCATCACGGCGGCCATCGCCAGGCAAATACCCAATACCGGCCAGCCCCAAAGTCCAAGTGGCGTATGCGTGACCTGCGGCCAAACGGCCGGCATACTCATGGCGGCGGTCATCAATAAGGCTCCCCCACAGGCCGGTCCATACCGCAACCCGGGAACACGACCCACAAATAGTCCCACGAACTCAGCCGTTGCCGCTACGCCCAACAAGATCGCCATGGGGGCGAGCCAGATTCCGGGCTGCTCACGACTCACCCGATCGTCCAGCCACAGAATGAACACGAAGGGAACGCTTAGCCCCAACGCCCCGAACAGTCGCCAGCCAAGCACTCGTGACCTCCACTTGTTTCAGTTCCAGGTATTTCTCGGGATGACGCGGCCTGTCTGCACAACGACCGGCGTTCATTAACGCCGTCGGGACGGCAGGAGAGGCCATGCCAGCTCGACACGGGTGCAACGTGCGCGGGACGGACTCTTGACCTCCACATACCGGCCACTGCGTGGCCCACGATTCAATCGCTCATGACGTGAGCCCGCCATAACGCCGTTCGCGAGCCGCATAATCATCGATCGCCAGGTTCAGGTCCGACAACTCGAATTCTGGCCAACAGCGATCCGTCACCCACAATTCCGCGTAACTAATTTGCCACAACAGAAAATTACTCACCCGCATTTCCCCGGCGGTGCGAATCAGCAGATCCGGGTCGGGCATACCTGTGGTGTAGAGATACCTGGAAACCGTCGCTTCGTCAATTTGCTGCCACGCCAGTTGGCCATGTTCGACGTCCTGGGCGATGCGGCGCACTGCGTCGACAACCTCGCCCCGTCCACCGTAGTTAATTGCCAGGCAGAGGCGGGTGCCCCCATTATGCTCGCACATTTGGATGGTGCGATCCATTTCTTCCAGCACGGACGGTGGAATGCCATCTCGCCGGCCGATCACGCTCACCCGAATTTCCTGCTCCATCAGCAACGAGCGTTCCTCGATCATGTACTGTTCCAGCAGATGCATCAGGAAATCGAGTTCCAGCTGCGGACGCTTCCAATTCTCACTGGATAGACAATAAAGCGTAATCTGTTCCAGATTGAGCCGAGCGGCGTGTTCGACGGTTCGACGAACGCTGGCGACTCCGCGGCGATGTCCTTCCACCCGTGGTAGTCCCTGCACACGGGCCCAGCGACCGTTCCCATCCATGATGATGGCGATATGGCGCGGCCAGAGCATAGTGGGTGTTTGGGGTAATGGACAGTTCGTCTCTGGTTTCAAGGTGGCCATGAGGCTATTGTCCGAAATTCGCTCCAACCTGGCTACAGGGTTTCCAAGGCAGGAGAAACCGCCGCCGCGGCCCATCGAGGTTGTCGGGACTGACTTCAGGTGGGGTAAGCCAGGGGGTTTTCCGCCCCAGCAGCGCAGGTTTTCTTGGGCGAAGCCGAATTCTATAATCGATGGCAGCAGCCGGGATCTGCTCCGCAGAGAGTCTCTGTGCGGAACTCCATTAAATGCGGGCTTTTCGGCTTCTTCAGCATGCGTTACGACGCGTCCGGCGTACACTGGAACGCGGCATATTGCCAATACTTCCAACCTCGAGCCTCGACGAGCATTGCATGATGCGGCATGAAATGACGGGTGGTGCGACCAACCTGCGGAGGATGCTGTTTCTAGGCGTGGTGGGGATTGTCCAGGTGCTCACCACCTCCGCCCGCTGCCGGGCTGACCAACCGCCCGCCTACCTGGTCCGTATCCCGTTGCCGATCACGGGGAACATCGACGAGCGGGTCAAGCGAGAGGTCGAGCAGTTGATTGGTGCTGAAAATCTCTCGTCCAAGCGTCCCATACTGGTCCTCGAATTCTGGCCTCCCGATGATGTCGACCAGGCAGCATTCAGTCAATTCGAACGCTGTTTGTCGCTGGCCAATTACCTGGCCAGT
This sequence comes from uncultured Planctomycetales bacterium, assembly GCA_963695565.1. GTDB lineage: Bacteria > Planctomycetota > Planctomycetia > Pirellulales > Pirellulaceae > CAVOGW01. The sequence goes on along the minus strand of CAVOGW010000010.1, from coordinate 113,109 downwards.
GACCGGCTGAGCAAGATTCGGACGGTGGCCTACCTGCCGCGCACGGTCGTGGGACACGCGGTGCTGCCGGTCATGGCGTGTGAAGAGATCGTCATGCATCCCGACGCCAAGTTGGGTGATGCTGGTCGAACAGATACCGCAATCAGTCCCATGGTCCGCAGCGCATATCGCGAAATCGCCAATCGTCGCCGAACCATTCCCGAAGCGGTTGCCTTGGGCATGCTGGACAAGAAACTCAAAGTCTGGAAGGTGGCAACTCCGGATGGAATGCGATTCGCGCTGGATGAGGACTTGGACCGTATCCGCCAAGATACTGTGGTCGACGAACTGCAGACGCTGGTCGAGCCAGGCGCAGCGGGTATTTTCTCCGGCAGTCAGTTGCGGCAGGATTGCGGCATCGTGGGAAACGTCGCCTCGGATCGACAGGAATTAAGCGAGATTCTGGGGGTGCCGGTCGGGGAGCTAGAGCCCGATCCCTCACGCGGCGGCGCGTGGAGCGCGGTGCGGGTTGACCTGACAGGGCTGATCACGAATCAAGCCGCCAACCGGGTGCAAAAGGTGATGGAGGATGCCCTGCTGGCGCGAAAGCCCAATTTGTTGTGCGTGGTGATCGACAGTCCGGGCGGCTCGCCAGAAGCCAGCCTGCGAATGGCGAACTATTTGTCGCAGCTGGACGCCTCCGAAGTTCGCACTGTGGCGTACGTCACGCACGAGGCCCGAGCGGACGCAGCACTGGTCGCTTGGAGCATGGATCACCTGGTGATCGAGCAGACCGCGGTGCTCGGTGGCCCGGGCGCGCATCAACCCAGTCCCCAGGAAGTCCAGGATACGACTATGGCGCTGCAGCAAATCGCGAAACTCAAATCCAAGCACTGGTCGATCCCGGCCGCGATGATCGATCAAAACCTGGCTGTCGAGAAATATGGACTGCCGGGAACCGACGTGGTGGCGTACTTCTGTCCGCAGGAGCTTGCTCAGCAGCCCGATCCCGGCAAATGGAACAAGACGGGGGAATTGAGTCGCGCCGGCGAGTTGCTGTCGCTTTCGGGAAACCAGGCGGAACTTGATGGGCTCGCCCGCTTTGCCGTGCAGAACTTCGAGGAGTTCCGACAGTTGTATCAGCTGACGGATGATCCGACGTTGCTCAAACCAAATTGGGCTCATGAACTCGTCGAGTACCTCGCCGCTCCCCAATTCGCAGCGGCCCTGGTATTTTTCGCGTTCCTGGCGTTAACCGTGGAACTCAGTTCGCCCGGGCTGGGCGTGGGCGGCTTTGTGGCCGCCGTGTGCGTCGTGCTTTTCTTCTGGAGCCAGTTTCTGCACGGAACGGCGACCTGGCTCGAAATTCTCATGTTCCTGACGGGAATCGCCTTCCTCGTACTGGAGTTGTTCGTCCTGCCCGGATTTGGTGTATTCGGTGTGGGCGGAATCGCCCTGCTGGTTGGTTCGATTGTACTCGCCAGTCAGACGTTCATCATTCCGCGAAATGCCTATCAATTCGAGCAGTTCCCCCAATCGCTGTTGATCCTGGTTTCAGGAGGTGTGGGCTTGGGCTTGGGGGTAATCGTCCTCAGTCGCTTTCTGGATCGCGCACCGTTGTTGCGACACATGATGCTGCCGCCGCCCGGATCCGCGCTGACGGATGATTCCAACTCGAACCGGGACTACGCGCGATTGCTCCATCAGCGTGGGGTTGCGGCCACGCCGCTCATGCCCAGTGGCAAAGCCAGATTTGGAACGATGCTGGTGGACGTCGTCACGGACGGGATTGCCATCGATGCGGGTACACCGCTGGAAGTGGTTCAAGTCACCGGTCATCGCGTGGTGGTTCAGCCGTTGGAATGAGCGCACGTGGCTGCCAGCATGGAGGCTGGGATCAGGATTAGCGGGAGACCGGCCCCTGTCGGTTACAACACATTTCCGGTTCGTTAGACCGCAAGCCAGAAGAAATCGCCGTTCGCATCGATCATCGGCCACCACTCCCAGGCGATTTCTGGCGGCGTGCGCGTCCGGCGGACGCGCACGCCGCCGAAGAATGCCGCATCGTGTTTCGCAAGCACGAGCGTGCGCCGGCATTCTTCTATGGCTGCAGCGGTCTCACGAGGCGGACGAGATGTGGGTCAAGGTCAGGACCGGCCCCTGTCCTCCATGTGTTGCTGTCCGTGTGCACTTCTTCCGCAGCGTGGACGATCGCAAGCTGGTGACCCCATCTCCTGCGTCATCCGTGTCTCTCTATCCGTGTGCATGTCGTCCGCATGGCGTTCCCACACCGAACGTTGTTTACCGACTGTCCGGGATCCCGACCCCTCTGCCATTCCTGATCGCTTTTCCGATCCAAGAAAAACCGGCTCACCCCTGAACCCGACGCCTGGTAGATGGGTCCCAAGTGGTTTGGAGCATCTTTCTATGACGACCAAGTCCGAAACGGAACGCAAGGCAATCCGACTCGCCAAGTCGCTCGCGCCCGAAGAACTGGCCGTGGGGGACTTTGTGGCGATCTTGCGTCTAGCTGGGAACTACCGTCTTTCTTGTGGCACGGTCATCCCTCGTTGTCGCCCTACGAGTCGGTGCGCATCGAAGTAATCCCGGACGAAAACGGTTTGCCTTTCAAGGTCAAGGCGGTCTGCCTGCCATTTGTGCTGGTGCAACCCGCCACAGGAAGTCCGCGATCGCTTGACGTGCGCGTCTGCCAGCTGGCAAGATTAGATCGGTGGTACGCGAAGGCGGCTTGGAAAGCCTTCCGATCCCGTAAGTAGTTCGCTGCTCGCACGGGGAGCCGCGTTGCAGCTCGTCCCCTCTCCTCCGAAAGTGATGCACTACCTGACTTGGCATCGCCACGGCCGTTGGTCGCAACACTTTTGCGACATCAGGATGCTGCGTCTAGCGGCTCGCAATTTCCCGCTCCTCACGCTCCGCCAAGATCGCATTCAATATCGTGTGCGACCTGACACATGGAGACAGACGCACGGATGCAGGGAAAAGAGCTATCATAGGGAACGACGTTTCCGCCGTCGCGGTGGCGTGGGCACGACCCTGCGTGGCGTGATCCACTTCGTTCGCCAGTTAGACGCGGAATCAGTATTGTTCTTCTACAAAAAAGGGCGGCGGCTGACGTGAAGTTCCGAGACGAGCTGTCGATTCTGTGCCTGGTCGTGTCGGGCTTTGCCGGGCTGATCTACGAAGTCTGTTGGATTCGCGAGGCTGCGGTTGTCTTTGGAGTAACCACGTTTGCCGTCAGCTCCGTACTGGTCATTTTCTTTTTGGGCTTGTCCATGGGAAGCTACCTTTTCGGCCGCGTCGCCCAGCGGGCGGGACATCCATTGCGTTGGTATTGTCTGCTGGAGATAATTTTGGCAGCGTTGGCGTTTGCGAGTCCGCTGGCATTTCTGGCGGCCGACGCCGTGTACGGTTGGTGCTATCGACACGGCGCAACGCAACCGTGGATGCCGGTGCTGGGCGGTGTGAGCATCATGGTCGTGACGCTGGTTCCACCGACGATCTTGATGGGCGGGACACTCCCCTTGTTCTGTCAGCAGTTTGTCACCCGACGCGGGCGGATTATCCGTAGCGTGGGCTTGCTGTACGGCCTGAATACGCTGGGCGCTGCTGCGGGCTGCGCCACCGCGGGACTGTTGTTGATTCCGCGGTTGGGCGTTCATCACTCCATCTACTTGGGTGCGACTCTCAGCCTGTTGTCTGCAGTGGGAGTCGCGGCGGTGCAGTGGCAAGCCACGGTTCCAGGGGAGGGCCCCGCACCGCAACGGGAGTCATCGACTCGCGTGCGGCGCATTGTGCTGGCTCTTTTTTTTGGCAGCGGCTTTGTCGCGCTGGGGAACGAAGTCCTGTGGATCCGCTACCTGAGCCTCTTGATCCGCAACACGGTCTACACCTATTCACTCACGCTCACCGTGGTACTTGCCGGCATCGTGCTGGGAAGCCTGGTGACGGCCGCCGCGGCCAGACATCGTGAGGCTCCCGTATTGGCCTTTGGAGCCACCCAGATACTGTCAGGGATCTACGTTTCCATCTTGATGCTGCTACCACCACACACCTGGGGAATGCTGGGGCAGGCCGACTTGTGGGTTTACCTGTGGCTGTTGTTGCCGCCCGCTGCATTCGCCGGCGCGGCTTTCCCCCTGGCCATCCGTGTGGCAGTCGAGAACCCCTTGTTGGCGGGTGGCAGCATTGGCAGCATGGTGGCCGTCAATACCTTGGGAGGCATCGCCGGAGCATCGGTGTTGGGATTCATCGCGTTGCCGCTGGCAGGACTCCAGTGGAGCCTCCTGCTCACAACGGGTCTGAGTGTGGCCGTGGGAATCGCCGCCTGGCTATTCTGCCAGCGCCCGGCTCAATGGCAACCACGAGCGGTGGCCGCGGCACTGGCCGCGTTAGCCTGGATGGCCGTGCACCTATTCAGCTCGACTCGTATTCCAGAAGATTTTCTTGATGAGTCCGGCCAGCTGGTCGACTTTCGGGAGGGGCACAACTCGAATGTCGCCGTGATTCGTACGCCAGATTCCCTGCGGATGGAGATTGACCGCTGGTGGCAGGGGGAAGACCGAACCAATCATCAGATCATGGCGGCTCACATCCCGATGCTCTTGCATCAGCAACCGCGAGAGGTGCTGGTTGTCGGAGCAGGAACGGGTCAGACAGCCAGCCGATTTCTGTTGCATGGCTTGGCCCGACTAGACTGCGTGGACATCGAACCGGCTGTGTTCGAAATCATCCGCGCGCACTTCGATTCGGCTTGGATGGATGATCCGCGAGTTTCCTTGTTGTACGAAGATGGACGGGCCTTATTAGCACACGGCGACGCGACCTATGACGTGATCTCGCTCGAACTGGGCCAGATTGTCCGGCCCGGCGTGGCGGCATTCTATACGGCTGAATTCTATCAGCGTGCCAGGCGGCGATTGAAACCCCGTGGCCTGCTGTGCCAATTCGTTCCCGCGCCGTTCTTCACCTCGGATGAGTTTTGTGGCGTGGTCGGCACTTTCCTTGACGTGTTTCCGCAGAGCACGTTGTGGTACAACACTTCGGAGTTGCTGCTGATTGGCTGCAACGGCGATTCCTTCGTGATCGACACCGAGCAGCTCAGAGATCGCCTGTCTCTGCCGAGGATTCATGACGACTTGCGATACAGTCAATGGGGTGGCGTCTCACAGTGGCTCAACCGTTGGCCCTTGATCCTGGGCAGCTTGCTGGCCGGGCCGCCACAGTTGGCCAAGATGACGGCTGCGCGCCGCGCTATTACGTCGATTTACCGGTCTTGGAATACGCGACGAGCGGACGGCCGATCACGGCCACGAATGAGCTTCCCATCGTGGAGTTGCTGCGAAAGTTTCTGATTCCTGTCGGGTCGGCCATGGTAGGTCCGCTGAGTCCGGATGAGCTGGCGATCGTTGACCGTATGCGGGAAAAGAACTTGGGCGATCTGGTGGCGGTCGCACGGCTGCGCGACGTGGAGCGCCAAAAAGCGATTGCCGACTACGAGGGCATCATTGCGGCTTTGGCTGAGCCTCTGCGGCTGAATCCAGATCACGTCAAGGCCCAGCGAATGACGGCCGATGCCCACCTGCTGCTGAATCATTTGCCGACGGCGGTAAGCCACTATACCCAAGTGCTTGCCGACGCGCCGGAAGATGCCGCCGCCCAACGCGGCCTGGCCTTTTGCCTGCACCGCATGAATCGGCTGGATGAAGCCATGCCCCATTATGAGGCAGCGCTCAAATTGCAGCCGGACGCCGAGGTTCACAACAACTTCGGTGCGGCTCTGGCTGCGCACGGTCAAATGCAGCGGGCTGTCTGGCAATTCCGAGCAGCGCTGCGGTTGAACCCACGCCACCAGGACGCGGAGCGGAATCTTACCCGAGCACTCGGCGTACTTAGGCCCGCGACGGCTGACTGAACTTGCACATAAACGGCAATCGGCCGCCGTGGTTCACGGCGGCCGATCAACCTGCATCAGAAAATGGCAAGAACTCAGCAGCGAGCCAACAGCCGACGACGGCGCAGAAAAAATGCTCCGGCCGAGATTCCGAGGCTCGCCAAGGCAACGCCGGCGGGTTCCGGAACCAAGAGGACTTGCCCGCGAATCTCACCACCCGGGAACTGCGCGGTGTGGATATTGATGTAATACAGCTCGTTAATCAAATCGGCGGCCTGGGCGTTCGTAATGGTCGCCGAACCGATCGACGGGCTTGTTGTGCCACTGATGGCTCCGATATTCACCTGGACCCCTGCGTTAGCTCCAGGGGGCGCGGGCCCGTGGAAGTGCATCACCGTCACCGGACCGGTGAGACCGGACCAGCTGACGTCCCAACTTAACAGATTCGTCGCATCATCGTAGCTCACGATGCCCGTTCCGGTCCCGGTCGAACCTGAAGGTGGAACTGTCTGCAAACCATCGATAGCCGCGGAAAAATCAAAGACAATTGCATGGACTGGGTTGGCCAAGAGGCAGAGACCTAAGATCACGACCGCAGCTGCTGTCATTACACGAATTCGATGCATGGTTGCTCCTTCTGCTTGAACAGTGATTGGCTTATCAAAGCGATTTGTCGCTGGATAACCGACCTCGGAGACAGTCTAGTATCGATCGATGTCACGTCAATCGCCAAAAAAAACCAATGATCAAATTTCTGCAAGATATATGGCTGTGTGTCGACATATGATATTTGGTGAGGTCTATCCCTGGTGCCGTTCCGTGTGCCTGTCTGCGTATGCGCCATTTTCAAGAACGGCTGGCCTTTGGCCGAACCCGCAGAAATGTGCCATCCGAATCACATGTGCGGCATGTGCGGCTCACGTCGCGCCGATTTCGCACATCCCGTGTTGCCAACGCGTATCGGATGCCGTCGGCAGTCTGCAGGGGCGGGCACTTGCGAAGGGTCAGCACGATTGGCTGAACCCGTGCAAACGGGCACGACGTTTGCAATCAGAAGTGATCACGCTCACGCGAAGACGAGTTGCATGCGCTACACGCTCGCCTGGCCGACGTTAGGTTAGGAAGATGACTGGCCGGGCTAAGCAGCTTGAGCGCGGCAAATGACCTGACCTTGACCCACATCTGGGCCGTCTCGTTCGACCGCAAGCCAGAGAAGAATGCCGGCACACGCTGGTTCTTGCGAACCACGATGCGGCCAGAAATCGCCTGGGAGTGGTGGCCTATGATCGATGCTGACGGCGATTTTTTCTGGCTTGCGGTCTAACGAACCGGAAATGTGTGTAACCGGCAGGCAAGTGACCCTTCCATCACGATGGAGGGGTGGACGAGGTCTGCGCTTCCATGCTGCTTGCGTACCGCTAAACGGGTGCCGCGCGTAAAGTCCGCGTGCTGTGACGACTGGCTTGAGCGAGCCACGCTCGGTCAAGCCAGCAACGTTGAAACGAACTCATGAGCGCAGTCGACGTCCCCTGCAATAACGGAGGTGGGCCATGCAAAGCTGGAGTTGGGTACATCATGGTGGCCGCGGTCGAAATCAAGCGATGCGTCAGCCACTTCAACGAACGCTGTTTCGCCGGATTCAATTTGGAATGGAGTCGCTCGAAGAGAGAACACTTCTGGTGGCTGGTCCCATGCTGTACAACGACTTCGCGGGCATCCAACAATCTGACGGATCGCCACCGGATCCCATCGCTGCCGCTGGCCCCTATAACATCCTGGGAGCCGTCAACGACGATGTGGCGTTGTTTGCAAAGGAAACAGGGCAACAGATCGCGCAGGCGGACTTCTACGATTTTTTTGGTGCTGTCCACCACAATTATCAAATTTTCGATCCGTGGACCGTGTTTGACCCTTATGCCAGTCGCTACGTCGTCCTGGCGGCTGAGAAGGAAAACGGACCAGGCGCCAATGAGTCGTACTTCCTGATTGGAATTTCGACCACCGACAATCCGAATGATTTCGATACGCTTCCTGGTGACCTCGATAACGACTGGCATGTTTACAGCCTGTCGTCCTCGTACGATTTCGGCGGGGGCCCCACCTGGTCGGACTACCCGAAGTTGGCGGTTGATGCGGACAGCATTTATATCACTTCAAACAACATACCTTTTGGCAATTACGCGGACGGACTGCTGGTGACCCGATTGGACAAAACTCCGATGTTGGGCGGCGTCATGGGCTCTGTCACCCGGATCGACGGTTCGGCCGCGGGACTATTGAAGACCACTCAGACGGTGCAGAGTACTGGACGGTTGGCGAGCGAACCGCAGTTGTTTGTGAGCCCATGCGCTCCGTCGGGAGAATTCTGGCCCGGCATTCGAGTTTTTGAATTGGACGATAGCAACCATTTCTCGTCAGGCTCCTCTTGCCTGGGCAGCCCATTCAAGACAGGTCATTTCGCTACTCAACTCGGGTCGCATGCACAGTTTATCAGTGCTGGAAGCCAGTTGATGAACGCAGTCTGGCGCGACGATTCCCTGTGGACGGCGCATGCGGTGAGCAATGTCGCCGAACCCTACAAGACTGTGAGCGCGATTGGTCTGCCAATCGCCATCCCTGACCAAGGAACGATCACGTCACCGATTACTGTTACGAGTCTGGATGGGCTGCTGGTCGATGTCGACGTGACGCTGACGATCAATCACACGTACGATGCGGACCTTGATGTGTACCTGACAAGTCCCCAGGGCACGCGCGTCGAACTGTTCACAGATGTCGGTGGAGCGGGTGACAATTTCGTGAATACGTTCCTGGACGACACAGCTGTCCAAGGTGGAAGTCCGAGCCCGATCGCGAACGGTACCGCGCCGTTTAGCGGCAACTATCGGCCGGAGGGATATCTTTCGGTACTCGAAGGCGAAGATCCAAACGGACAGTGGATCCTGGAGGTTACCGACGATGCCGGTGGTGACGTGGGCAGTCTCGTGAGCTGGTCGCTGGACTTCAAAGTTGGCGACGATACCGTACGCTGGTATGAAATAGGCACGACCGGGGGATACAGCCTGATCCAGCAGGGGTACATTGACCCGGGGCCCGGAGTCCACACTTTTTTTCCGGCTATTGCGGTGGACGGCGCCGGCAACATGGGGATTTGCTATACGGAGAGCTCGTATCGTGAATACCCGCATATGATGATTACGGGCCGCCGCGGCAGCGATCCTCCCGGTTACACAACGCCAGGAATCGTCGTGCAATCGAGCGGCTCGTCATACGGGCTGCCAACCCAGGTGGATGCCGAACGTTGGGGCGACTATGGGGGGCTGGCCGTAGACCCAGCAGACGACGCCACGTTTTGGGCGTTCCATGAGTACGCCATCAATCCAACCACCTGGAGCACGTGGTGGGGCGCATTCACTTTCGAAACCGCTTCCATTTCCGGATACAAGTGGCAGGATGAAAACGGAGACGGCGTGTGGCAAAGTAGTGAACCCGTTGGCGTCGCCTCGCTCTTTCTGGATGGAAACAATAATGGCGTGATCGACAGCCATCAGGGTTCATTCTCGGCGCTGGACGCCCGCACAGTGATTTTCGATACCAAAACGACCACGTCACGAATCGAGGTCGCGAATCTTGCGGGCTACGTGTTGGACGTCAATGTTGTGCTCAACATCAGTCACACGTACGACGCCGACCTGGATGTCTACCTTTACAGTCCCTCCGGAACGCGAGTGGAGCTGTTCACGGACGTTGGAGGCAGTGGCCACGATTTCTTTGGCACGACGCTTGACGACGAAGCCGCGACGGCCATTTCGTCCGGCACGGCTCCCTTCACGGGAAGCTATCGTCCTGAAGGTTTGTTGCGTGATTTTGACGGCGAGAATCCGAATGGCTCCTGGACGCTGCAAATTACGGACGATGCCGGCGGCGATTTCGGCATGCTCAACGCCTGGGTCGTGAGTATCGAGTACGGTGATCCTAACTTGCTGACGTTTAACGGAGCCTACGGGTTTTACGATCTTGCGCCAGGAACTCACGTGGTACGCGAACAACATAACCCCGGCAACCTGCGAACGGAGCCTGCGGACAGTCATTCCGTTCATTTGCTGCCCGGGGACGCGGAAACGAATCGTAATTTCGGTAACGCCGAGCCCGTTCAGCTCTCTGGCCGGAAGTGGCACGACCTGGATGGCGACGGAATCCTGGACGCCACGGAGCCCGCCCTCGCCGGCCGCCGAATCTACGTCGACGCAAACGCGAACGCCCTTTGGGACAGCGGCCTGCTGTTCGTTCAACGGTCCGTGGTCAACCTGCCCATCGCGGATGTGTCCACCGTGAGTTCTACCATTGCGGTTGCTGACCGCGACGGCCTGCTGCTGGACGTGGATGTTCAGATCGGAATTGCGCACACCTCGGACACGGATCTGGACGTCGTGCTCATTAGTCCGTCAGGAACAGAAGTGGAGCTGTTTTCGGACGTAGGCGGGTTTGGCGACAACTTCACCGATACATTGCTCGATGACGAGGCAGCTGCCTCGATCGTCACCGGTTCCGCGCCCTTCACCGGGAGTTGGCGACCCGAGCAGCCGCTCTCCATGATCGACGGCGAAGACCCGAACGGAATCTGGCGCTTGCGTATTACGGATGATCAGGCGGGCGATGTGGGGACGCTGCTGTATTGGGAGCTGCGCATTACCTGCGGCGACCCAAGTGACCTGACCGATGCCACGGGGTTCTACGAAATCAATTCCATCGCACCGGGTTACTACCCCCTCCGGGAAGTGCCCATTAACGGTTGGCTGCAGACATATCCTGACGAGCGGTTCCTCTACGCTTCGGCTGGCGTGTCGGCAGGAGTTTCCCGTCTGGCCGCGATCGATCGCAGCACTGGCGGCACCTGGGTGATCGGCATGACGGGGACGCAGGGACTGGCCGGGTTGGCGTCGGAAGTACATGGCAATTTGCTGGGGATTGGCATTGGCGGGTCAACAAGTGTCGCGGTGTACAGCCTGAATCCAATTAATGGCGAAGCCGTGTCGTATTACGACGTGCCGCTGAGCAACTTTTCTGACGGCGGCTTTGCGATCGGCCCCGACGGTCTTGGCTACGCCGTCCGAACCTTGCTGGCCCAACCCCCCGAGCTATACCAGATTGATCTGGCGGCGCAGCAGACGTTTTACTTGGGACAACTCAAATATGGAGGTCTCCCACTTCCTGGCTCGGCTCAAGTTGACGGGTTGTCATTTCGTGGTGATCAGCTCTACGGACTGGTGACCGACCTGGCAGGCAGCCTGAACGATCACCTCGTGGCCATTGATCTGGGCACACTTGCCCTGACCGACGTTGGGCCTTTGGGCACGAATATCGGGTTGCTGGCCGGTTTGGCGTACGACGCCACACAGGACCTGTTCTTTGCCACCGGGCGAGACAATAACTTTCTGTACAGTGTCGAGCCCGGAACGGGCTCGGCCATGCTGATCGGTCCCACAGGCTTGGAAGAAGTATCGGGGCTAACGATGGCCGCGAGCCGTGGTACGCCACTTGCCGGGGGACATTTGGTGTTTGCCAAGTCCGGTTCGCTGGTGACCAACCTCAACTTTGGAAACGCGCAGCCGAGTCAAATCCGCGGAACAAAATACGACGATGATAACGGAAACGGCGTGTTTGAAGTTGGTGAAGTGCCCGTCGCTGGGCGCACGATCTTCGTGGATAAAAATCAGAACGGTGTTTTCGATGAAGCACATGGCGATTTCCGAAATTGGGACCGGGACAAACCACTACCTGACCTGGCGTCGAGCATTTCGACTTTGTCGTTGGCGAATATCAAGGGCGCGATTACAGATATTGATCTTCAGCTCCGGATCGAACACACCTACGTAGGTGATTTGGAAGGGACTCTGATCAGCCCGGATGGCTCGCGCGTGACATTGTTCAACCGCATCGGTGGTAGTGGTGACGATTTCTATTACACCACGTTTGACGACGAAGCACCGACGTCGATTACCTCCGGGACGCCTCCGTACGACGGCGTTTTTCGGCCCCAAGGTTTGTTGTCAGCTCTTGACGGACAAGACCCCAACGGCATCTGGTCCCTGGAGATCGTGGACCATGCGGCGGGTGACTCGGGGCAACTCATTTTCTGGGAGTTGAGAGTATCGTACGGTGAGCCGCAGTACCTGACAGATGCCGCTGGCCATTACGAGTTCAGCGGTTTGGCACCCGGACTCTATGATGTGCGCGAGATCGTACCAACCGGTTGGGTGGCTACCGAGCCACAGGTGGATGTACGACTACTGGACAGTTTTGAAGATGGAAACGTGGCGGAATACACGCGCGCTGAATTTGGCACGTTTGCCGGCTTTGCCAATAACGCTGCGGCACATGACGGTGCTTGGGGTTTGGTTGCCGGCGACTGGATATACCGCAACGATGCTCAGGCAACGGTGCGGCAGGGCGACGTCATTTCCGCCTGGGTGCGGTTTGCCAATAACGCCTCCGGACGCTTTCAACTGGGCTTCGGTGCCTCCGCGACGGGAACCATGTCCTTTGTGCTTTCGCCCGAGTACCGCGAATTGTTGATCGAGAATAACGCCAACTACTCGTTTACGCCGATCAGCCGAGTCCACCAGAACTTCGTCGCCGATCGTTGGTATCGGGCCGAGGTAACCTGGGGACACGGCGGCGTCATGGTCGGTCGACTATTTGACTCGGACGGAACGACGCTGCTGGGCAGTGTAACCGCGATCGATAACAGTGTCATCGTCGGAGGGATTGCCGTGCGAGGTGCGGGGGTCGGTTCCGTACGTCAAGTTGACACGATCACCATTTTTCGCAACGGTGCCGACGCCGTCTCGATCGCCTCGGGTCAAGTCGCCAACGATACCAACTTTGGTAGTGCACAACCGGGTGTGATAGGTGGCTTTAAGTGGCACGATCAGGACGGCGACGGATCGCTCGATGGCAACGAACCGTTCTTACCCGGTTGGACCATATTTGTGGATAGCAACCGCAACGGCATACAGGAGGCAATGATTGACAACATTGCCTCCGTGGACACGCATCATTTTTTGCCAGATAGGTCGAAAGTCGTTTCCACAATCCCGGTGTATGATCTGCTTGGCCTGACCCTTGACGTCAACGTGACGCTGAATATCAGTCATTCGTACGATGCGGACCTGGATGTATTTCTGATTAGCCCTCAAGGGCACCGCGTTGAACTGTTTTCGGGCGTCGGGTTCGATGGCGACGGATTCGTCAACACGACCTTGGACGACGAAGCCTCCGTCTCGATTACCATGGGCGCGGCGCCCTTTACGGGGAGTTTTCGGCCAGAGGGCCTGCTCTCCGATTTCGACAACCTGAATCCCAACGGCATTTGGCGCCTGGAAATTAACGATACGGGGCCGGGTGATGTGGGTATCTTGAATAGCTGGTCCATCAGTATCACTCACGGTGATCCGTCGTCGACGACCGATGCTGGGGGCGCGTATCACATCGTCAATCTCGCGCCGGGTAGTTACCAGGTGCGAGAAATCCAACAGCCCGGCTGGATTCAGACGGCACCGATGGTCGGCTATCACGACGTCTCGCTTCAGTAGCGCACAGTTTTCGAGCCGAGATTTTGGAAACCGCTTGCCCTGGCTGAGCATCGACGACGTGGGCGCCCTGGAGGGAAACGCCGGAAGCCATGTGCTTCAATTTACCGTGACGCTGCTCGATCCCAGCCCACTGGCGGTGGCGGCCCAGTATCACACGGCCGACAATACGGCCACGTTGGGCGATCATGATTATGGGCTCGCGTTCGGCCCGATTACGTTCCAACCCGGACAGCCGCTAACAAAGACGGTCGACGTCGTCGTATTCGGTGACACACAACTGGAAGTGGACGAGACGTTCTATGTTAACTTGACGAATGCCGTGAACGCGACGTTCCGTCGTTCGCAGGGCGTCGGGACGATATTCAATGACGATAGCGGACTGCCCGGAGATTTCAATCACGACGGGTTACTGGATTGTGCCGACGTGAACGCACTGGTGATGGTCATTGCGGCGCACACCCACGACCTGAACTACGATCTAACGGCCGACAACCTGGTGACTACGGCTGATTTGGACCAGTGGTTGGCGCTGGCGGGGGCGATGCCGGGGAGCCCCACGGGTGGCAATGCGTTCCTCAAGGGGGACGCCAACCTGGATGGCATCGTGGACGGGCAGGACTTTATCCTTTGGAACACCTACAAATTCACCAACACGCCGCGATGGTGCAGTGGTGACTTTAGTGCCGACGGTATTGTGGACGGGCAGGATTTTATTATCTGGAACAGCAACAAGTTCAAGTCGGCCGGCGTCGGCCGATTGGCGATAAGTCCGGTTGGCACAGCGCCTGTCGTTCAGCGGGCTAATGGAGAAGCGTGGACTGCCCAGCAATCGTGGCGCGGTTGGGATGGGACACTCGATCAGCGCGTCACGACTGTTCAGCCGACCCAGCCAGCCACAGCCACGTATCGTGCGATCATGACTGAGGACATCGCGACGCAGCGGCGGCGGGCTGTTACTCAGCCATCCGTGCTGCTGGACAATGTGTTTGCGGAACTCGACACGCCAGAAGGATGGTACACGCCGTACAGTCTGTGAGCGCATGTGCTGAAAATCCCCCAGCGGCCATGCGCCATTCCCTGGAAGTTGCTACAAAATGCTAAGCAGCGCAAAAAGTCGCCATCATGATGAACTTGCCGGTCGAGCGTGTTTGCTAACTGCGGTCTAAGACTATCCCTTGTGTGGATGGGTGAGCGCCCGGCGGCTGAACATCGTGGCAAATCCCTGTGAAGTTTGAGAATGAACGGTCGTCGCTGTTAGTCGCTTACGCCGACAGGCATCCTGAAATGAGCACGTATGTGCTGATGCGACTCCTGGAATCCGCGCCACGTCGATATGACTGGGGCATTCGCCTGCTCACACTCGGATGTCTGGACAAGGCCTACGACCGCCTCGCTCGGCACATTCAACGCGACGAGCGTGTCGGCTGGATCTTCTTCGATTTCGGTCGGCGCTGCTTTCCCCTTTTGCTTTGGGGCTTTGGCATGCTTGCGCTCGCTGGCTGCACCATGCTGACCGCTACGTTTTCCTGGGCATTTCTACTACGCTGGGGCCTCGCTTCATTCATTGTGGTCCTGATCTTCGCACTTGACTTGACCGGGAGTACCCCTGTTTACAAGAGCGGCCTCCACGAGGACCGGCTGCTGCGCATCGAACTCGATCCGGACCAATGCCGGGCGCAGGTGTTTGCGAGCACGTGTGTCCCACAGATGTCATTGACGTCGATCACCATCGGAAGCTGGCCTCACTTCCCAGAGCCGGGCAGTGCGTACAGTGCGGCGCGTGTATCGTGCAATGCCCCTTCGACGCCTTGCGCTTCCGCAGCCCGACTGGAGATGCACTGCCGCCGCTGACCATCCGCAGATTCAAGCTGAATTTGCTGGGCGAACGAAAAATCGGAGTTCGTTCGGCTGAATAGTTGGTAGGTTGTCTCTTGCTCGGCGCGGAACGGCCAAATTTAATCGTGCCTCATCCGGCGACCAGCTTCTGCCAGGAACCCGTGGGAGCGGAGTTTCTGATGGCGGGATCGGGAAGGCGTTGCCGATTAGAACATCGTTCAATGCAAGGACACGGATCAACATTCGCCAGCAACTATTTTTCAGAGATGCAATAAAGAAAGTGCTCCCCCCGCAGGAAGAGCTCGTTTCCCGCAATGGCGGCGGAAGCGCTGATGCTGTCCTCTAACGTGTTCGTGGCAAGCACTTCGAGCTGGTCACCATCGCGGATGACCATGGTTGCACCGTTGCGGTCGGTCACGTAGAGCCGTCCTGCAGCGGCCACGGGCGATGCGTAAACGTCAAACAGGTCACCCAGCCGAAAGGGGCCACCGATTTGGCGTCCAGTCGTCGCCTCGAGTTGCGTCAGTATTCCCTGATAGTGCGGCGTGCGCGTCCGGCGGACGCGCACGCCGCCAGAAATCGCCTTCGAGTGATGGCCTACGGTTGATGCTAACGGCGATTTCTTCTGGCTTGCGGTCTAACGAACCGGAAATGTGTGTAACCGACAGGGGAACAGGTATGGCGTGTTGAGGATACCACGATCGACCAATTGGCACACGCTGTTAATCATCGAAGCACGGATTCTTGGAAGAAAGCCGGCACTGCCGGGGAGATATATGTGTCCTTCACGGTGGCGCCCGGAACTGAATACCCTATTGGCCGAAGGCCCCGTCAATTCCGGCGTAGCGGTGACACCCGGCGGCAACAACCAGTGCGACCTCACCGGTGAAGGTGTGATCGACCTGGCTGACCTGGATACGTGGCTCGCTGAGGTGGGAACCGCGAATGCCTTTGCCTTGCCCTACCAACGTGCGGACGCGAACCTGGACGGCGTTGTCGATGGCCAGGACTTCGTCGTTTGGAACGTCTGGGCGACCTGAATCACCATTCACCTGGCGTGCAGACATCGTCAACCCAAGGTGAATCGCCCACGCGATGGAGGGCTCGGATTTACGCGCCGTGGGATACCTGTTATCGGTGTCGCCGCCGTGGGCTGACGGCTGGTAATGAATAAGCCGCCTTGTACCCTCCGGCGATCATCCGTGCCCGAGAAAAAATGAATACACTCGTCGAATAAAAGGTGTCGGTCCCAGGAGAGGCGCCGCCCGGATTCGAACCGGGGATGGTGGATTTGCAATCCACTGCCTTAGCCACTTGGCCACGGCGCCTTGAATGTCAGCGGCCGCTTCCCCGAGTTTCCAGGGGCGCCTGCGCACAACCACCGAACACCCGAGAAAAATAGGGAATTCGTTACAAGCGGTCAAGGTGGGAAATCCGTAAATGCTTTTTCGAGCTTGATTTCTAGAAAAATTTCGTTCCGCAAAAATTTTCTCGTTGGTTCGGTAGCCACCGTCGGCCCGAATTTGACGATCGTTCCCGTAAGGCCGGAAGTGATCTCGCCCCTGCCGCCGCATTTAGCCGGTTGCCGTGAAGATGCACCGTGGCCAGATTCGATGAACGACATTGAGCATTGTCCCCCGGGGGCGGGGACGCTCGGCCAACTTCCCGCACGCGAAGCTGGCCCGGACAACGTGTGATCAGGAGGCCTGCCCGATGTCATGGATTTCAAGACTGGTTGCGTCGATCCGCGGAGAGTCGCGGCTGGCGGATTCCCTGGATGCGTTGATGCAGCGCGTGGTCGATCGTGTGGAGCCCGAGATTTGGGGCCTGATCCATGCGGGAATCCCCACCAGCACCTATGCCGAGGCGCGCGGGTACGTCTGGGCCCGGGCGGCTCTGCCCGTGCAGAAGACCACCAACGAAGTCGCAAGTCAATTGCGGCCCAGTCTTCGGGCTCGCATGGCGGCCGAAGCCCGCTCGATAATTGCTGACCGAGTGGTCGAGCAACTGCGTATGTACGAGAGGCAGCCGCGCGATCGCCGCGCCGCTTAACCACCCGAGGTCGCTGGCTGTGGGCCTACTCCCCGTGTCGTCGACCCTCCCCCCTTCCCCCCCTCCCCCCTATTGGGCGTGAGCCGGCGTGTTGGAACGTCGCGCCACAACCCCACGTCGCTGGCGCGGAATCGTCGCAACGGGGGGCGTGGCGGTCGAGGCGGGCCGCCGGTCCTTGATTCAGCATGCAGAACAAGCGTCGCGTCACGGTCTTGTTGGCGGTCGGCTACTGGTCGTGGGGGCGACACCACTGGTCGCGGGCTTACGCCGGCTTGCGTCACACGGCTCGCCTTCAACAGCTCGCCTTGGACAGCGAGTCACCTGCGGCGCCATACCGAGCGGGTGGTCGATGGGTTAAAATTTCTGGCCGAAATAACGCAACCGTGATTGCCGAGCGGCTGGGGGGGCTCGCCTTTCGGTTTTCCCCCAAAGTGAATCGTTCCCGTGCCAGGGTGACTCCCCGTTTCCCGCTGCCAAAGTTACCCGTTATCTCCGAGGATCCTTGCGCATGCCTGCTCGTTCCGATTTTGGACTCATTGGCCTGGCCGTCATGGGCGAAAATCTCGCGCTCAATGTGGAGAGCCGAGGCTACCATGTCTCGGTGTATAACCGTACCACCGCCAAGGTCGACGAGTTTCTGGCGGGTCGCGCCGCGGGCAAGCAGTTTACGGGTTGTCACTCGGTGGAACAGTTGGTTGCCAGCCTCAAGCGTCCCCGCATCATCATGATGCTGGTCAAAGCAGGCCCGGCCGTTGACGAGTTGATCGAACAATTGACGCCACATCTGGAAGCAGGCGATATCCTGATCGACGGCGGCAATACGCATTTCGCGGACACAGAACGGCGTACGCGCGCGGTCGAGGCGAAAAATCTATGGTATGTAGGTAGCGGTGTGTCCGGAGGCGAAGAAGGAGCCCTGTTGGGACCTAGCCTGATGCCGGGAGGATCCCCATCTGCCTGGCCGACGATCCAGCCCATCTTTACCGCCATCGCTGCCAAAGTGGGCCGTCACCACGACGTTCCTTGCTGCGATTGGGTCGGACCGCGCGGCGCGGGCCATTACGTCAAAATGGTCCACAACGGCATTGAGTACGGCGACATGCAGTTGATCTGTGAGGCCTACTTTCTCATGAAGAAGTTACTGGGGCTGTCCCACGCGCAGATGTACGACGTCTTCGACGAGTGGAATCGGGGCGAGCTGGAGAGTTACCTGATCGAAATCACGCGCGACATCCTCAGCGTCCAGGATGACCAATCCGAGGCCGATCTGTTGGACGTGATTCTGGATACGGCGGGAGCCAAAGGGACCGGCAAATGGATGAGCCAACTGGCGTTGGATTTGGGTATACCCAGCACACTGGTGACGGAAGCCGTGTTTGCGCGGAGTCTCTCGGCACAGAAAGAGCAGCGGGTGCGGGCCAGCCACGTGTTGAAGGGACCGCAGCCGAAGTCGATCGCCGACCCACAGCGCTTCGTGGAGGCCATTCGACACGCGCTGTACGCCTCCAAGATTTGCAGCTATGCGCAGGGTTTCGTGCAATTGCAGGCTGCTTCGGCGGAGTACGCCTGGGACTTGGATTTGGGTAATTGTGCACTGCTCTGGCGCGGCGGATGCATCATTCGCGCTCGATTCCTGGATCGTATCCAGGAGGCCTTTGCCCAGGATCGGTCGCTGGAAAACCTGCTGCTGGCTCCGTATTTTGCCAACGCGCTGGACACGGCGCAGTCGTCCTGGCGAAGTGTGATTGCAGCTGCCGCGGAGTCCGGCATCCCCCTGCCGGCCTTCATGACGGCGCTGGCCTACTACGATGGCTACCGCTGCGCACGATTGCCGGCCAACCTGCTGCAGGCTCAGCGCGACTACTTCGGCGCCCATACCTACCAGCGGACGGATCGCCCCGGAACGTTTCATACCGAGTGGCTGCAGAAACGACGAATTCCCACAAGCACCTGAAGCCCCCCCTGAAGCCCGTTGGTTCTTGAAGAAAGTCGCTGCCATGTCCCATACCGTTGTGATCTTCGGTGCCTCCGGCGATTTGACGCGGCGTAAACTGATTCCCGCGCTGTACGAGTTGTATCGCAAGCGTCGCTTGCCCGCCGGCACGCGGATTGTCGGCGTGGCACGCACGGATTTTTCCAATGAGGCCTGGCGTGACGAACTGGCAAATTCCACTCGGGAATTTACGGGAGACAAATTCGACGCCCAAGTGTGGACCGAGTTGGCCGCGCAGATCAGCTACTGCGCGGCCGATGTCACGCAGCCAGACGAGTTCGCTCGATTGCAGAACCATTTGATCGAGCTGGAACACGGTGACCATTCCGATCGCTTGTTCTATATGTCCACGCCCCCGTCCCTTTACACGCCAATCGTTCAGAGGTTGGGGGAATTTCATGCCGCCGACGAATCGACCGGATCACGCAGGTTGATTGTGGAAAAACCGTTCGGGACAGACTTTCAGTCGGCGTCGGACCTGAATCGATTGCTGCAGTCCGTATTTCGAGAGGATCAGATCTATCGCATCGATCATTATCTGGGCAAGGAAAGTGTGCAAAACCTGTTGGTGCTGCGATTTGCGAATACGATCTTCGAGCCCATCTGGAACCGTAACTATATCGATCACGTGCAAATCACGGTGGCCGAGTCCGTCGACGTGGGCACGCGCGCGGGCTACTACGATAAATCGGGCGTGGTGCGGGACATGATTCAAAATCACTTGCTGCAGTTGATGATGATCTGTGCCATGGAAGCTCCGGCGCGTTTCGAGCCGGAACTGGTTCGGGACGAAAAGGCCAAAGTGCTGCGCTCGGTGCGGCGACCCCAGGCGGCCGATGTGCCTCGCGATACGCTGCGGGGCCAGTATACGGGCTATCGGGATGCGGAACATGTCCCGGCCGATTCACAAACGGCCACCTACGCCGCCGTCAAGCTGCATGTCGATAACTGGCGGTGGCACGGCGTGCCGTTTTACTTGCGCAGCGGGAAGGCCATGTCCTGCCGCACGACGCAAATGGTGATTCAATTCCGTAAACCTCCCCACATGTTGTTTGAAAGCAAGAAAACGCAAGAGTTGGACAGCAATCGCCTCGT
This sequence comes from uncultured Planctomycetales bacterium, assembly GCA_963695565.1. GTDB lineage: Bacteria > Planctomycetota > Planctomycetia > Pirellulales > Pirellulaceae > CAVOGW01. The sequence goes on along the minus strand of CAVOGW010000010.1, from coordinate 92,648 downwards.
GATTCAAATCCAACCCGCGGAGGGAATTCAACTGCATTTTCAAACCAAAGTTCCTGACGCCGGGATGGACCTGCGGTTGACCGATCTGGATTTCCGATTCAGCAGGCAGTTTACACAGGAGTTGCCCGACTCGTACCAGCGCCTGCTGCTGGATGCGATGCAGGGAGATGCGAGCCTGTTTGCCCGCAGCGATGAAGTCGAATTGGCGTGGAAGATCGTCGATCCGATCATTCAGGCCTGGGCCCGCAGTGTGGACCCGGAGCTGCGAATTTACGAGCCCGGTTTCTGGGGACCGGAGTACGCGACGCAGTGGATGCGCGAACAGGGTCGGGAATGGTTCGACGTCTGTCCGATCTTGAAGTAGATTGTGAGTACCTCCTGCGGGCAGTCCCGTACTGCCGACACCCGGGGAGCGGCTGCTTACCTACCGTCCGTAGCCCAGCGCGATGTCGACGGCCGACGACAGGAAATCTGGCCCGATTACTGACGGCGACACCAATCGCTTGTTCCTGATTCACCCGTATGCTTTCTCCATTAACGTTTGGACCCGTCGGTATTGGATTTCCCGTCGTGCAGGCGGCGCTTTCCGGCTACAGCGATGGGCCCATGCGCCGGATTGCGAGGCGGTTCGGCGCCTCCTACACGTTGTGCGAGGTGATGTTGGACAAATTCCTGGTGCAGTTAAAGCAGCAGCGAACCAAGAACCGTCACTTCCTGCATATCGCTGAGGAAGAACATCCCGTCGGCGGTCAACTGATGGGGGCGGAGCCGAAGCAGTTCGCCGCGGGCGCGCTGAAACTTGTCGAGGCCGGATTTGATGTAATCGACATTAACTTTGGCTGCCCCGTAAGAAAAGTACTGGGTCGCTGTCGCGGAGGTTTTCATTTGGGCCAGCCAGCGGTGGCTACTGAGATCATACGGCGGACTCGGGATGCGGTACCGCCACACATCCCCGTGACGATCAAGATGCGCCGCGGCATCGACGATTCACAGCACAGCCGCGATCAGTTCTTCGAGATCCTGGATGCTGCCTTCGTGGCGGGCGTCGCCGGTGTTACCGTGCACGGTCGGACGGTAATGCAGCGCTATGTGGGAAAAAGCCGTTGGGAATTCCTGCGCGAGGTCAAACAGCATGTCGGGCCACGGGTGATCCTGGGAAGCGGCGATTTGTTTTCGGCGCGTGACTGTTTGGATATGATCCGGCAAACGGGGGTCGACGGAGTCACCGTCGCGCGGGGAGCCATCGGCAACCCGTGGATTTTTCGGCAGGCCAGGGCCTTGGCTGCGGGCCATCCCCTGCCCGACCCGCCGACGACCCACGAGCAAGCGTCGGTGATCCGTGAGCACTACGATCTGGCGCACCAACTCTATGGCGATCGTTGCGGAGCGCTGATGCGAAAGTTTGCCATTAAATATGCGGCCCTTCATCCTCGCCACCAGGAAGTCCGCGCAGCCTTCGTGCAAGCGAGAACCACCGCCGAGTGGCTCGCTGCCATCGATCGATGGTACACCGACGATCTGCCGGGCCAGCACCCCGATCCGGAGATTCACCGCGTCCAGGCAGACTGCGCTACGGCGTAAGAGGTGGGCGTCGGGCGAACCGGCACCGTGAGGTGCCGGGTGGGCAGCGGGTACTCGCGTGAGCATCCGCTTTGGCGAACCGGCACCGTAAGGTGCCGGGTGGGCAGCGGGTACTCGCGTGAGCATCCGCTTTGGCGAACCGGCACCGTAAGGTGCCGGGTGGGCAGCGGGTACTCGCGTGAGCGTCCGCTTTGGCGAACCGGCACCCTAAGGGCCTGTCGATTTCCACGGAGATGGAGATGGCACGCGGAGGCCTCGAGTCGCCAGCCGATGGATCTCCATCGAAGATGCCGCACGTCGCACGTTATTTGGTGTAGCAGTGTTGGTTGGCAGATCCTTCCGTCGCGTTGCTCCTTCAGGATGACATTTTGCCTTGCACGGAATGGGGGCATTCCCGCAACCCTCCCGGCCTTCGCCCGGCGCATCGCGCCGTCAACACAGCCAATCGTCCCGCCGGCTCTTGTCAGGCGGATATTTCGGTTGCAAACTACACACATGCCATCTCCACAAGTGATTTAGGCAATTACCTGCCCCGTTTGAAATCCAGGACAGAGTCCAGCCAAGCCCATTCGGGAGACCCCTTGTGAAATCTGCACGCCGTCCCACCTGCTGCCGCAGCTGCGGCGGTTTCGCTCTGCTGATCCTGTCGTGCGTTGGCCGTCTCGCGGCGGCTCAGCCCACGTTTTCCGAACAGGGCTCGTTCATCCTGGGTGTCAACCTGGATGCTCGCAGTGCGTCACTGGCCGACATTGACAACGACGGAGACCTCGATTTGTTGTTCCAGGGGGGATCGGGGGCTCAGCAGTTGTATCGCAACAACGTAATCGGAACGGGGGCTCTCAATTTCACCAATGTCTCTTCAAGACTGCCGGCGGGACTGAGTAGTTCCTGGAGCGCGGCGTGGGGAGACTACAATGGCGACGGCCAGGTCGACGTGTTCGTCGGGCAGTCTAACCTCGGTTCCGCGTCGGGCGACGTATTGAGAAACAATTGGCCAGCGTCCTTTTCCAACGAGAGCACGGCGACGGGGCTGGATGATCCTGGGTTTCACCAAAATGTAGCCTGGAGCGACATCGATGCCGACCGCGACCTGGACCTGCTGATCGGTATGGAAGGGCCCGACGAGCCGCACGAGATTTACTTGCAGGGATCGTCCGGTACGTTCAGTCCGGTGGGGGCCCTGGTAGGCTTTCAGCAGCCCGTGGGGATCAAAGCCTATGGGATGGCGATCGGCGATACGGACGGAGACGGCGATATGGACGTCTATATTTCCACGTGTCGCGCTGACAATAACATTCGCAATAACTTTTTCAAGAACCAGTTGGTGGAGACCGGTTCGCTCGGCTTCGTCGACATCGCCGACACCAACGGCACGCAGTACTTTAAAAACAGTTACGGGGCCGAGTTTCACGATTTCGACGATGACGGCGACCTCGATCTTTTCGTCGTGGGCGCAGATGGAGAGAAAAGCAAGATTTGGCGAAACGATGGGAGCAACCTGTTTACCGATGTGGACGCGGTGACGGGACATCCGCTGCTCAGTGATGCGGCCGGCGACCTGAATGGAGGCCGAGCCGTTGACTACGACAATGACGGTGACCTGGATTTGTTCTTCCACGACCACCTCGCGGCGAACGGTCGAAACGAAGCCAGAAAGTTGTATCGTAATGACGGTAACTGGCAGTTTACAGATGTGACCGCGTTGGAGGGACTGGCGTCGACCAATCAAGGAAGCTACGACAGCGCCTGGGGAGATATTGACCGCGACGGAGATCAAGACCTGATTGCCACGACGGATGCGAGTTTTAACGAACGTGTCTTTATCAGCAATTCCTCCAACAATGGTAATCACTGGCTATATGTCGAGTTGGATGGGCCCAGCGATAACACGACCGGAATTGGTGCCGCCGTGTACGCCACCGTCCATCGTGGCACTCCCCTGGAGCGCACATTGCGCCGCGAAGCCAATACGAATGCCGGGACTTTCAACCAGAGTGACCTGCCTGTGCACTTCGGACTGGGTGACGCGAGCCAGATCGATGAGCTGCGCATTGAATGGCCCAGCGGTCATGTCCAGACCCTCCACGATGTCCCCCTCGATCAGTATTTGATGGTGGCGATTCTGGAGTGTGACTTCAACGATGATGGTCGGTGCGACGCGTCCGACCTGAACCAGCTATTGAGCCTCGGTCCCGTGGCTGGTGGTGTGCCCGCGATGCCGGGCAGCAGTACGCAATTCGACCTGACTCACGATGGGGTGATTGACCTGAATGATCGTGATGCGTGGCTGCTGCAGGCCGGCGCAGAGAACGGTTTCGCCACAGCCTACAAACTAGGAGACGCCAACCTGGATGGACTCGTGGACGGCCAGGATTTTATCTTGTGGAACAGTCACAAGTTCACGTCGACGCAATTGTGGACGGATGGGGATTTTAACGGTGATGGACTCGTCGATGGCCAGGATTTTATCTTTTGGAACGGCAACAAATTCACTTCATCCCGTCCGTCGAGCGCGGTTCCAGAGCCAATCCGCCCGAGATGGCTGCTGGCACCGGCGTTGGTGCTGGGAAGCCGTAGGTGGCGACGGTTGCTGCACGGCGGGCACCTGACAGTGCCGGGTTGATGGGCATACGGAGGCGGAAAACGCTGCCCACCCGGCATCTTACCGGCCTGTCGATTTAGTACGTCCAAGGCAAAATGTCATCCTGAAGGAGCAACGCGACGGAAGGATCTGCCAACCAACGTTGCTGCGCAAATCAAGTACGACGTTTGGCGTCGTCGATGGAAGATCCTTCAACGCGCTCGCGATGCCTGAGGATGACCTGTCTGTCTCCGATGAAAGCGGCCCTCACAGTGCCGGGTTGGTGGGGATACGGAGGCTGTTGCCCACCCGGCACCTTACCGTGCCGGTTCGCCGGCTTTGGCCAATGCGTGCTCGATTTCGCACACGACGTGCTGGTCCGGTTCCGTTTGCCGGCGGTCTTCGAGTGCACGTCGGGCTGTTGCCGTGGCCAGTTCCCCCAGCGCCAGGCGCAGGCGCCGCGAACCAATGGCTCCGCGTCCTGCAGTCCATGAACCAGCGCGGGCCCGGCAGGCAAAGCGCGCTGGTTTCCCAACACGATCGCGGCGTTCCGCAAGAGCCCCCGCCGCCTGGCACGCCACATCGGTGTGCGTCGAAACCTGACTCGAAATTCGGTGTCGCTGAGCCAGAATAGTTCGTCCAGCTGCAGCGCATGCAGGCTGTTGTGCTCGGACAGGTCGACCTCGTACAGTGCGGTGGCATGGTGATTCCAGGGGCATACTTCCTGACAGATATCGCAGCCCCACACCCAGTCACCGACCTGGCCACGAAGACCCATCGGCACGGGCCCGCGATTTTCAATCGTTAGATAACTGATGCAGCGGGTGGCATCCAGCACGTAGGGTTGCGGAAAGGCGCTGGTGGGACAAGCATCCAGGCACGCCGTGCAAGTGCCGCAATGATCGGCGGCGTGCGGCTGGTCGTAGTCGAGTTCGAGATCGGTGAGCAACGCCGCTAAGAGAAAATAGCTGCCGCGCGCTCGATTCAACAGCAGTGTGTTCTTCCCAATCCAGCCCAAGCCAGCCAGCTGCGCGAATTCGTGCTCCATCAAGGGCGCCGTATCGACCACTCCGCGAGCGCGGCAGCCGGGAGCTTCTACCTGCAACCACGCCGCCAGCCCGCGCAATTTCTCGTGCACCGCGTCGTGGTAATCGCGTTCGCCCCACGCATATCGAGCCACCCGGCCGAACCCTGTGGAGCCAGGCCGCGGGCTGTCGGCACAGTACGGCACGGACAGCATCACCAGGCTGCGCACCCCCTGCATGATGTGATCAGGATGCGCGTAGGCGTCCCGCCGGTCGTAAATATAACGCATTTCCCCGGCGTATCCGCGGGATAACCACTCGTCCAGGCGCGACAGGCCGGGGGGCACCACCGCTGGACACATGCCCATCAGATCAAAACCAATGCGATGCGCCTCTGCACGTAATCGGTCAGCGATAATGCGTTCGGGGTTCTGTTGTAGCGATTCTGAGGGCATGGGTCGCCTGCGGGCGGATCTGCAAATGCTCGTCAAACCTGGCCATTACGTGGATTGACGTTTTGGTCATTCCAATTAGTCTGAAACGTAGAGCCACCGGAATGTCGCTGGGCTCTGCAACGTTTGGCACACTGTGGTGTCAGCCGGCAGCAAGTCACCCTAACGCACAAGTGTGGCAGTGTTCGTCTGCCTCGCCAGTTTACTAGCTCTTCTTGAATGAGGAAGTCATGCGAAAGTCACTAACTGTTCTTTTCGGTATCGCTTTGGCCGTCGCCATGGTGTTGATCTGGACTCCGACATCTCACGCCCAACGTCCGGGAACGCCAGGGTTTGCGGCTTACGGCGCCGGAGGGCTCAACTATTCCGGCGTTGGCTCAGTGGGCTATATCCTCGCCGGCGATAACTATGGCTTCGGCGGCTTCCGTGGGTTTGCCGGGGCGTCGCCCTATTCGTTAGGCCAAATACCTGTTCCGCCGTATTTCTCGATCCATCCACCCGTGTACTATAGCCATCCCGTGCCACGTCCCTATGGATACAGCCCTTACGCTTATCCAGGCTGGGTGGGCACTCCCGAGTTAGCCGCCGCAGCACCATGTCCGCAGTCCATGGACAATCCGTATGTGGCGCCGACCAGCGCGAAGGCTGATGAGACGGCGCCAGCGGAGAAATCGGCCGAAACCGATGAATTTGCCAGAGTTGATCCTCAACCTCAACAAATTGTCAACCCCTACGTCGATCATCCTTCCGCGTTTCCACCGGCGTTTGATATGGAAGTCGCGGTTGCCAAATGAGCCGGCTGTAGTGGGATGATAGCGAGTCTTTTATCCGCCGGTCACCCTGTTCCTTGTGAACGGGGTGACTGTTTTTTTGTCGATAGGGCTTCGACTTGCGGATGGTAGCTGCGGGAAGGAGATTCTCTCGCTTGGGTTACGTGACCGTGGTAGGAATGATCTCCCACGGACTACCCTCCCCCATCACCCCGAGGACTGTGCCTCGGCGTGAGCTTCCACACGGCTCGTTGTTTCGATGCTCAGCGACGCCCGCGACCGATTTCTGTCCGATTTTGATTCACTTTTTTCAAATTGTCTGCCAACCGACCTTGGTGTCAACGATATCAAGCGACTACTATCCCGCTTCGCGCAGATCCTTCATGGGTCGCGATGACAGTTGTAATCCGCGGAGGGAAGGAGTCTTCCGATGGTCCGATGGTCGGTATTCTTGCTGCTGGTTGGCTCAACGTGTAGTTGCCGTTCCCCATACAACATCTATGCGCCCTATGGTCCGCAGTGCGTGCCCCCTCCGGCAACCGGGACCGTCGGGCAGCCCTACTACCAGCCCAACTATCAAACGAGTCCCTATGGGGCCTATCCTGGATATCCGGCGACTCCGTGTGCGAATCCTTATTCTACCGGGTCGACTCAGACCTTTCCGGCTCCCGCAGTAAGTCAACAGCCGCCGTTCTCCCAATCCACGTACATCGACAACCAAGGTGGTTGGTCGTCGTCGTACCCATATCCGTCATCGGCCGTCAGCCCTTCGAGTGTGGCTACCAACCCCAGACCATCGGGCCAGTTCTTTTCTTCGAATGCGGCCAGCCAAATTCGCGAGAACGCACAACTGCCCTGGACGGGCAATGTCCTGGCAAGCGGCACTTATGGAAATTCGGGAAGTGTAATTGCTAACCCGATTCCCGTGTACGGCGAACCTGGCACGATGGCGACCTATGCGTCGCCCGTACGCCCTTCGATAGTTCGGTCGACGCAGACCGCCAGTTACGATGCCCCGTTGGTCTATCAGCCCCCGGCCTACTATGGTAACGACTACGCGCTGCCCTACTCCACACCCGCCGGCACCACCATCCCTGCCACGGAATCTTATGGGGCTACGAGTACGATGTCGGCAAATACGACGTGGGTGCCGCGGCGTTAGAGTACGACTCGACCCGCATTTTCGCTTCGTTAGCTACGGCGAACCTGAGTGATTGGGTTCAATCGATGCCGCCTGCCTGCCGATGATAGACTTGAGAAACTATTTGCATTGTAGCGATTAGTGCTCCTGTCGACTGAGGATGCGCACACGGCTGGCATGGCCGACAATCCAGGACCGTGGCTGAACTCGTTAACAGGTCCGACAAACTCGCGGGCTCTGTTCATCGCACAAGACCGTTACTCTAAGGCATTTCATGGATGATCTGGGGCGGATTGCCATGACTCGTGAAACATTGGCCGGGATGAAGCCCGACGCCCAGATCCGGATCGACCAGCCGCACGCAGTACTCCGTGAACAGCTCGTGCCGGCGGCGCAACCGGCGGGAATCGAGCTGCAGCGCCTCGCCGGGCGCGAACCAAGCGGCTTGCTGGAACAGCTGCAACAACAGGCCTTCGAACTGGGGCAGCGACTGCAGTGGCAGCAAAGCGAGCTGGACCGGCGGCAAGCCGAGTTTCACGCTCAGGTCGCTCGCGCCGAGACGGAGCAGCGTACCGCACGTTTGATCTGCGCCGAACGTGAGATTGAGCTTAACGAGCGACTGCGACGGGCCATTGCCGAGACCGAGTTTGCAACTGCGTTGAACGCAGACGCGGTCGAACGCGTGTTTCACGCGCATCCACCCGAAGACGTCTCGCCCCACCTCCCCGCTTCGGCGGAACGCCTGCTGGGCAAAAAGTGGGACGAGCGTTTCGCCGAACTTGACGAGAGCGAACGCCATCTGCAAGCTCAGATTGCCCAGTTGGATTACGACCGGCAAAAGCTGGACGAGCAGCGGGACCTGTTGCGCCATCGGGCCGAGCAGATGGATCACGAATCAAGTCAGGCGGCCGCCAAGGCCCAGCAACAGTTTGAAGATGGGTTGAAACAGCTGCAAGTCCGATCGAAAGAACTGGATCAACGCAAGATTTCCGTGGAAAAACTCCATCAAGATGCGATGCGCATGATCAAGGAAGCCCTGGAAATCAGGCTGTGCACCGAGCAGTTGTGGGGCGAGATCAGCGAGTCGATCTCGTCGACCGAAGTCACACATCGCGTCGCGGAACTACGCTGCAAGTTGATGGACCAGTTCCATCTGGCCGACCAGCGGTTGTTGGACCAGCGAACCGAATTGGAGGGACTGGTGGAATCGCTGCAGCGACACGAGGCGGCTTTGCGGCACGAACGTGATGAGCTGCGAAATTGGATCGGTCGTCGCCATGCCGACATCGAGGCCGACGCCCAGAAACTGTTGGCTCGCGAGCGCGAAATCGACCAACAGGAAAACGAACTTATCCGGCTGAGGAACGAGTGGCTACAACAGCGCCACGAGTACGAACAAAATATTCGTCGCCTGCGGCGCATCGCCAATTCGGAACGATAGCTCGTTCAACGGCCATGAACCTCGCCCCAGTTTGGATCTACTTAATCGAAGGACGCGCGGGTAGCTGTCGTCGCGCTATCGCCATGTCCCAACGCCTGGGCGAAGAACGAACCGCCTTCGCCAGCCCCATCCGTCGGCGGATCCGTCTGCGGAACCTGCGGCGGCAATTCCTTGGCGGGCTCTCGTTCGCTGAGTTGCGCGATGGTTTGGCGGTAGCCTTCCACGCTGCTGGGACTGCGCTCGTTCGCCAAGACTTCGCCGGTGGCGGTCAGGTACACGTCCGTGGGAATCGAGGTGACGCCGTATTTCCTGGCCAGCTCCGGATGCGCGTCCAAGTTGACCCTCAGCGAAACGAAACTTCGCCGAATGGAGTCAATCCAATCGTCATCACGAAACACAACGCGCTCCAAGCGATGGCAGGGCACACACCAGTCCGCGTAAAAATGCAGGAATACGGGTTTCTTGGACCGGGCCGCTTCCGTCAGGGCAGAATCCAGGTCGTTTTGCCATTCGACGTGCGCCGCCGTCGCGCCCGTCGCCCCCAGGAACAAACAAGCCGCCACGAGAATGCCTTTGTACATGACCACTCCAAATTCGATAGCGTACAGGTCGCGAGATTCCGAATCCGGGCATCCATGCCTGGCACCCTGAAGGCATCGGACAGGGCGGGCGATGGAATTTAGCCGTGCAACGGCAACGCTGATTGGAGGGATTACGACACGGAAAGGGGACAGCCAAACGCCACCGAACTGCCCCCGACGTGCGATATTCTACTTTTTATTTTTGCGTCAGTGCATCGCGGATCTGGCGGAGCAGGACGATGTCTTCCGGCGGCGCCGCGGCGGCTTTTTCCTTCTCGAATCGCGATTTCGCGGTATTGACCACCTTTACGATCACGAAGATCACAAACATTAAGATCAGAAAATTGATGCATGTTTGGATAAAGGCACCGTAGGTCAGCAGCAGTGGTTTGCCCCCCTCCTCCGCTGGCTGGAGTGGCAGGCTATACCCGGAAAAATTAATGCCGCCCGTGAACATGCTGACAATGGGTGTGATCAGGTCGTTGACGATCGAGCCCACGACACTCCCCACCGCCCCGCCGACGACAATCCCCACGGCCATGTCGACAAAATTCCCTCTTAAGGCAAATTCGCGGAACTCTTTGATCATGCCCATCGGAACTTCCTTTCGCTGAGATACTTTGCCGGACGCGGGGCACATGCGGGTGCCGTTATCGTGTCAACCAAAATTGCATTGTCGGCCAAAATAAATGCAGGCGTCAATGTCGACATTCGCCCCGATGGTAACTTGGGTGGCTGGCGGCGTGCGACATCGGACGTTGGCCGTGGTAAACTGGATGGGAGGCGACTTACAGAGTCCCACGGAGAATGTTCTATGTTGTGTACCGGAAATCGCTTCAGCCGTCGCAATTTCCTGATTTCAGGGATTGCGGCGGGGCTTGGATTGAATCTCGTCGAGTACCTGGGGATGCGGGGGGCGCTCGGCCAAACGGGGGTGGCCACGCCCCAAGCGACGGGGGTAATTCACATCTACCTGCCGGGAGGGATGGCCCATCAAGAGTCATTCGATCCGAAGCCGTTCGCACCCATTGAATATCGCGGTGACCTGGGCAAGGTCGTCACCGCAACGGGCGAGTATTTTTCCAGTACGTTGACGCGGACCGCCGCCGTGGCCGACAAGCTGACCGTGATTCGCTCCATGACGCACACGGAGGCGGCGCACGAGCGCGGGATTCACACGATGATGACGGGGTATCAACCCAGCCCGGCGCTGGTGTATCCCAGCATGGGAAGCATCGTCAGCCACGAGCTGGGCACGCGCAATGACCTGCCTCCCTATGTTTGCGTCCCCAACGAGCCAAACGAGTTCGCTGGGTCAGGATATTTGAGTAGTGCCTTTGCTCCGTTTAGTTTGGGTGCGGAGCCTGCCGCGGGTAATTTCATGGTCCGCGACCTGACGGCGCCGGAGGAGATTCCGGCGGAGCGAATGGCGCGGCGGCGTGAGGCTCTACAATGTGTCACGCAGCATTTTGCGGAGTCCGTCGCGGACGATAATGTGCAGGCGGTCAGCACCTTCTATGAGCGGGCGTTCGCCCTGCTCGACTCCCCGCAGGCTCGAGAGGGGTTTGACATTGCCGCCGAGCCGGCGGCAATCCGAGACAAGTACGGGCGCCACGTCGCCGGTCAGCGTTTATTGATGGCGCGGCGGCTGGTCGAAGCCGGCGTGCGTTTTGTGACCTTGACCTACGGCGGCTGGGACCATCACGCCCGTTTGACAAGTCAGTTTCGAGCGCAGATGCCGCCATTGGACCAAGCCCTGGCGGCCCTGATCACGGACCTGGAACAGCGTGGCATGTTAGACGAAACGATTGTCATGGTCACGACGGAATTCGGTCGTACGCCGAAGCTCAATCCGGAAGCGGGAAGGGACCACTGGCCACGTGTGTTCAGCGTGGCGGTCGCCGGGGGAGGCTTTGCCCGAGGGCTGACTTACGGTGCGTCCACCGCCACGGCTGCCGAGCCTGAAACGGATCCGCTTAAACCCGCCGACCTGGTGGCCACCGTTTACCGCCAATTGGGCATCGATCCGCAGAAAAAGCTGTTGGCCATGGGAAATCGCCCGATCCAGATCATCAAGGAGGGTCGCGTGGTGGAAGCGCTACTGGGATAGAGTACGCAAGGAGCTTCAGAAGGTGCAGCGCGGCACGGTCGGCGACCGAAGGAACTGCCCACGATAAGGGAGCGGTGCATGAGCGTAAATGCAAGCAAGGCGGTGGGCCACAGGCTCCGGGATCGCATGTTTCTGATTCCCCATGATCCGCCGTCCTCTTGTAGGTGTCTGGCACACCTCACCGCGGCGGCGCTGTGCTTGATCATGGTCGGATCGTCATTCGCCCAGCCCATATTGCGATCGATGCAGCCGTTTGCCCTGAAACGAGGCGGCACAATCATCGTCCGATTCCAGGGCGAAAAACTTGGCGGCACCTATCGAGCCCTGTCGTACAGTGACGGGTGGCAGGATGCGGATTGGAACGTGCGCGAGGACGGCAAGCAGGCTACAGCTCAAGTGACCATTGCGGAAGACTGCCATCGTGGCTGGCATTGCCTGCGACTGTGCACGCCGACGGGCATCAGTGAGCTGGTGACGTATTACGTCAGCGATGAGGAGCCCATGGTTGAGAGTCCCCAGCCGCACCCTCACGCGGCGCCGCAGGAAATTTCACCTGTCAGCCTGATTGCTGGTACACTGCAACCGCGCGACGTCGACGCCTATGCCATTCAAGTCGAAGCCGGGCAACGCATCAGCGTCGAAGTGCAGGGACTGCGTACGGGCCGTGCCATGTTTGACCCACAGCTGGAATTGATCGGGCCGGATGAGGCAACGCTGGCGTTCTGCGATGACACGCCCCTCACACGACAGGATCCGTACTTCAGCGTGATCGCCCCCGAAACGGGGCGATACGTGTTGCTGGTATCCGAAGCGCAGCACTCGGGAAATGGGGGCTTTTGGTATTTGCTGCATGTGGGCTCATTCCCGCGGCCAAGCATCGCGCAACCGTTGGGCGGTCTGCCGCAGTCGCAAGTGCAACTAACATGGCTCAGCGCCGACGGTCCGTTATTCGAGCAGACGGTATCGTTGCCTGCTTCCCCCACGGACGAGTTCCCCGTCTTTCCCGCGGATGGTCAGGGAGTCGCCCCGACTCCTGTATACCTGCGTGTCAACGATTTGCCCGTGGTAACCGAGCTGGAACCGAACGAACCTCGTAGCCCGCAGGTGGTACCGGTCCCGGTCGCCATCCATGGAATCTTGCAGCAGGATAAAGATGACGACTTGTTTCGAGTGCACGTGCAGAAGGGGCAGGTGCTCGACATTCGCGCTTTCGCCCGCCATCCGCATCGTAGCCCCATCGACGCCATCCTGGCCATTCGTCGATCTGACCAAAGCTATCTCACTTCCAATGACGATGCCAATGGCAGTCCGGACAGTTACCTGCGGTACACCTTTCCCGAGGATGGCGATTATTTCATCTTGATCCGTGACCAGAGGCAACGCGGACAGCCCGACATGGCCTACCGACTTGAAATCGCACCTCCCGCAGCGAAGTTGTCCTTGGCGTCGCCGGAGTGGCAGCGCAACGTTTCGGCCACGGTCACGATCCCCAGCGGCAACCGCATGGCGTTGCTGGTCAACGCGACTCGCCAGGATATCGGCGGAGAGGTGTCCATCCGCGCCCACGACTTGCCACAACACGTCTCGATGGCCGCTGTCCGACTGCCGGCCGATCGATATCAGCTACCGGTCTTATTCGAGGCCGCCACGGATGCCGCGCCCCAAGGTGGCCTGACCGCGCTGATCGGTGAAATGGTTGAGGGCCCGCGTCACGTTACCGGCCAGCTAACGATTCGACACCGACTGGTCTCCGGCCGAAATAATGTCGAGATGTTGGCCACGACGCTGGATCGTCTGGCCACGGTCGTCGCAGACCCCGTGCCGGTTTTACTGCAAATCGTGCAGCCGCAGGTGCCACTGGTTCGATCAGGAGCCATGAACTTGCGAATCCAGGCCAACCGCAGTGGTGATTTTGACGGTCCGATCGCCCTCCGCATGCTGTACAATCCGAACGGAGTCTCCTCGCAGGGGCAAGTTACCATCCCAGCCGGGCAGACGGAAGCCACGTTGGCCATGACGGCCAACGCTGCAGCTCAATTGGGAAGCTGGCCGATCGCCGTCTTGGGGCAAGCGGATCTGAACGGACGAAACTGCGAAATGTCCACACAGATCGCACAACTCGAAATTGCGGAGGCGTTCTTCGCGTTGAATTTCCCCACAGGCAATTTGGAGCAGACGGCCAGCCTGCGTTATCCCGTCGACATCACGGTCAAACAAGCGTTTGAAGGCGACGGCAGCGCTGAGCTTCTGGGCCTGCCTCCAGGTGTCACCGCTGCTCCCGCTGTCTTCTCCGCGGCCAGTACGACGATCCAATTCGACCTTCAGGCCGCCGAAAACGCCAGACTGGGTAGATTTGAGGGGATCAGTTGCCGTCTGACGATCCGCGCCCACGACGAACCCATTGTGCACATTTTGGGCGGTGGAAGTTTGCGTGTCGATCCACGAACAACTTCGACGACGACGAATCAAACATCCCAGCAATGCGGACGGGACCGACGTCTCGCACGCAGCCCGGCCAAAAGGGCTACCCCGCTACCACGCTCAACGATTCGTAGATTCTAGCCATGATCTGGACGAATAAATCACACGTTTTGATTCGCCGGCTCTGGACGGCCGGGCTGCGCAGTGCCGTGACAATCCTGCTCGTGGCTCAGGCATCGGGCGCCGAACTACGCGTCTATCCCTCGTCGCTGGAGTTTTCCTGCAGCGAGGATCGACAGCGGATCGTGGTTTCGCAAATCGACGAGCAATTCGTTACGATCGATGTTACGCCGCAATCCCAGTTCGAATCGCAGTCCGACCCACCGATCGTCGAAGTGCAAAACGGCGTCGCCCGCCCCCTGGCGATCGGCGAATCGCTACTGCTGGTTTCGTTTGCGGGTCAAACCGTAAAGGTCCCGGTGCGGGTGACGACGATGGCTGCGCCCGGCCCTGTCAATTTCAAGCTGGACGTGGTGCCGATGTTTACGAAAGCGGGTTGCAACTCCGGCGCCTGCCACGGTGCCTCGCGTGGACAGGACGGTTTTCGCTTATCGCTGTTTGGTTTCGATCCCGACGGCGACTACTTTCGTGTCACGCGGGAGCAGAGCACGCGGCGGATTAACTTGGGCCTGCCCGAACATTGCCTGCTGATCGAGAAACCCACCGGTCAGGTCCCCCACACCGGTGGCAAGCGGATGGAAACGGGCGATGCCGCCTACCAGACTTTGTTGCGCTGGCTGGACGAAGGCGCGCAGCCTCCGCCGGCCGACACGCCGCGCGTCGTCGGCATGGAACTTTCACCCTCGGAGCTGGTGTTACGCGGATCGGGCACCACGCATCGTCTGGTGGCCACAGCGACTTTGAGCGATGGCCACGTTCGCGACGTGACGCCGTGGGTATTGCTGTATGCCTCCGACCCGGCGGTGGCGGAAGTGCAGGACGGGTTGATTACCGCCGGGCAGCGTGGCGAATCGTTTGTGGCCTGTCGTTATGGCGAACAGACCGTGGGCTGCCAGGTGCTAGTGCTGCCACAGCAGGACGCGTACCAGCCACCACCACCAGATGGCAACTACATTGATCAGCTAGTAGGGGAAAAGCTCGTAAAGTTGCGTTATCGGCCGGCCGAACTATGCAGCGACGAGGAATTCCTCCGCCGCGTTACCATCGATATCTCAGGGCGACTCCCCACGGAGGCGGAGTTGGACGCACTGCTGGCCGATGCCCGGCCTGACAAACGCGCGCTCGCCGCCCGGCAATTGCTGGCCAGCGGCGAATTCGACGACCTGTGGACCGCATACTGGGCCGATATGCTGTTGGTCCAGCCCTCGCTACGACTGGAGAACAAGCCCACGTACCTATACTTCGCCTGGCTACAGACTCAGATCGCCGCGGGTGTGCCGTTTGACGAACTGGTCAAGCAATTGCTGACGGCCCAGGGGAGCTCGTTCCGTCAGCCTCAGACGAATTTTTATGCGGCCGAACCGAACAAGTTGAAAATCGCCGAGAACGTTGCGCAATCTTTTCTCGGCATTCGCACGCAGTGCGCTCAGTGCCACAACCATCCGTTCGATCGCTGGACGATGCAAGATTACTACGGTTTTGCAGCCTTTTTTCAACCGATAGCCTGCAAGAAGGCTGAGGATTACCGTGAGTGGATCGTCTTTCGCACGACTGCCGAGGCGAGGCATCCCGTGACCGGCCAGGTCGTGCCTCCCAAGTATCTGGGGGGGGAAGCACCGCCGAACACAAGTACCGACCGCCTGGAACTGGTCGCCGATTGGATCACGGATCGCTCCAACCCGTATTTTGCCCAGAATATCGCCAATCGAGTCTGGTCGTTGTTTTTCGGCCGTGGGATTGTCGAACCGGTGGACGACGTACGGATCAGCAACCCGCCCAGCAACCCGCAACTCTACGAAACGCTGGCGCAGCGCCTACTGGAGTACGACTTTGACGTCAAGCGGCTCGCGTTGGACATCGTCACGTCCCACGCCTACCAAAGGTCTACGCAACATCCGCAGGACGCACCCATCGAAGCAAACTTCGGCCGGGGCGCCTGTCGGCGTATCCCAGCCACCGTACTTTTGGATTGCATCAGCCAGGTCACCGAGTCTCGCGACCGGTTGGCGGGCGTTCCGGACGGTGGTCGCGCCATCCAGGCCCCCTTTATCGAGGGGAACTACTTTCTCAAAACGTTCGGCCAGTCCGAGCGGACTTCGGTGTGTGCCTGCGGTCGCAAGTCCGATCCCTCGCTCTCACAGGCCTTGCACTTGCTGAACGGTCAAACCACCAACGACAAAATTCGCGCCGGGGGAGTGGTACCGCGGATGATCGCCGCGGGCATGTCCCAGGAAGAAGTGATACGATCACTCTACCGCCGCTGCCTGTCTCGCGCCGACCAACGTCGAGGCCGCTGAACTTGATTCGTTGGTGAATCAAGCCGCCAGCCCGCAGGAAGGACTGGAAGACGTTTTCTGGGCCGTGCTGAACTCCCGAGAATTCATGTTTAACCGGTAATCATGCATCTCGAACACTATTGCCGCAGCGCACTTCTCTGTTCTCTGGTCCTGGGCCTGACGCCACAGTTATGCGCCGAGGATGCTGCGACGGTTAACTACCAGCAGCACATACGACCGATATTCCTGGAGCATTGCGCCACCTGTCACAACCTGCAAAAGAAACGCGCGGGATTGGCACTGGACGACTACGGTGCGATGCTGGCCGGCGGTGCGAGTGGGGAGGTCGTCATTCCGGGGGACGTGGCCGGGTCGCGGTTGTGGCATCTCGTCAGCCACGAAGAAGAATCCCACTATGCCCCCCGACCAGGACCGAATCGCCGACGCGAAACTCGAGCTGATCCGAAAATGGATCGAAGCCGGCGCCATGGAACAGGCCGGAGACCGGGCTACCACGGTCAAAAAGTCCGCGTTGACGTTTGACGCCTCGGGTGCCCTGCAGGCGGAGAACATCTTACCCCAGCACGCCCTGCGGCAGCCACCGTCAAACGCCCGACGCGTGGCGGCCGTGTCGTCACTGGCCTGTGCGCCGGCCGCCCCGCTCGTGGCCATCGCGCAACCGAACCAGATTTTGATGTTCCAGTTGCCGACTGCCGAATTGCTGGCGGTGATCCCCACGCCGGCCGACTACACTCCGCTGCAGGTCAAGTTCAGTCGCGACGGTCGCTACCTCTTGGTGGCTGGGGGACACCATGGACAGAGCGGACGCGTTCACGTCTTTGACGTGTCCAATGGCCGGCTCGTGGCGGTCGTGGGTGACGAATTGGATGTCGCCCTGACGGCCGATATCCAGTCCAACAATCAGGCCATCGCGCTGGGGGGACCACAGCGACTGCTGCGCAGCTACGACCTCGCCACGGGAGAGCGGAAATTTGAGGTCGAGCAACATACGGAGTGGATTCAATGTGTGGCCTATCGACCGCAGGGGGATGCCTTGGCGAGCGGCGATCGCGCCGGGGGCGTTTTCTGGTGGGAGGCCGAAACCGGACGCGAAATTCGACCCGTGACTGGACATGCCGCCGCCATTACCGCGATGGACTGGCGATCGGACGGGACGGTGATGGCCACGGCCAGCGAAGACGGCACAGTTCGTATCTGGGAATACCCCTCTGCCCGGCAACTGCGAACGGTCAACGCCCATGGAGGCGGTGTCTCCACGGTTCGCTTCCTGGCAGATGGCCGACTCGTGTCCGGCGGCCGAGACAACAAGGTGCGGTTATGGTCGGCGGAATTGCAACCGGTGGCGGAATTCGGACCGCTGCCCGACGTCGTGCTGAGCGTCGACGCGTCGACGGCGTCTGGCCTGCTCGTCGCTGGTGACTGGCAGGGCAACGTGCGCTGCTGGCAACTGGAAAGTCGGGAAGCGGGCCCTGAATTGTCCCTACTGCCCCCCACGCTGCAAAGTCGGCTGGCTGCGGCGCAGCAAGAACTTCAAGCGCACCAGGCGGCATGGGCGAAACTCACGAAACAATGTGATGATCTGCGCATGGCGCTGCAGGCCGCCACGGTTTCCCACGACAACGCCCTGGCCATGGCCAGCCGAGCCAGCGACGAGTTGACCCAGCTCGTCGAGTCCGAGAGGTCTGCGGAGCAAGGTCACGTCGACGATTCGACCGGGGCCGCCATGGTCGACATTGAACGACGTGCCGATCAGGCCGCTCAACAAATCCAGGATCTGACCAGCAAACGCACGGAACTCACCCGGCAGTTGCTGCAGCTCGATCAGCAACGAATGCAGGCCAGGCAGAACGAGGAGGCTTTGCAATCACGTGTGCATGCGGCGGAACAAGAACTTGCGGATTTCATGCGGCTCCGCGAGATCTTGCCCCAGGCGGTGGTGCTGGCGGAAGCAGCCGCGGAGACAGCCGAGTCGCGCCTACGCGTGATGGAAACTGTGCGCGACCGATTTGTGGTCATTCAGTCCACGGTGCAGGCCGCGGTGCAGGATTCCGCGGACAACGCTCCGTTAACGGCGCAGATCAAATCGTTTCGCGAACGGACGGCAGCCGAATTGGCGAACCATGAAAGACGCGTCCAGGCGGCCAGGTCTGCCGTCGAAGATGCTCGGCAAGCCGTCTTTGCCGCACGCATGCAGCTGGACTACTACCATGCCGTCTACGACAGCGAGTAGCGCCATGCACATCATCCGATTGCGTGGGCCGTGGGAGGTCGTCAACCCCGAATCGGGTGCGACTTGTCGCGTCCACTGGCCGCTGACGTTAAGGGCAATCCCTGAGTCACTCGCAGCGAGTCGTTTAACTCTGCGGCGAAACTTCAATCGGCCGACGGGAATGGAACCGCACGAGTCCGTTGTACTGCGCGTGTGCTCGTCGGTGCGACTGGCTGCCGTCGGACTCAATCAGACTGCCCTGCCGGTGTGCACCCCGTCGGACACGGTCGATGTTACACGGCTACTGCGACCACACAATGCGCTGATCATACAGCTGCGGATGGACCCGACTGCGACCGTGGATCCTGCCCAGTCCATGCTCGACGTACAGTTGGAAATTAGCTCGCAGGGGAGTTCTGGGGTTGACCGAAGCGTGATTTAGCCACAGCGACATTGCTCGTAGGACGGATTGGCCAAGTCGCCATTTTACGTGACAGCGGATTATCCTGCGACTTGGTCATCCGTTCTGCCCTGGAGTACGGATGACCCCTCCGCGAAAAGCGACTTAACCACAGCGACATTCATTGCGGATCGGCAAATCCGTCCCACATTGCAAATGTCTCTATCGACCTGCCCAGTCTGCGTTATACAATCCCGAACAGGCATCCCACTTGCACCATAGGATATCCCATGTTTCAGCGGATTTTGGCGATCGCTCTGGTGGTCGGGCTGCTCGCTACCCTGATTCTGTACAGTCAGCTGCGACCTCAGCCGCAACAAGTTTCCGGATTCATCGAAGCCGACGAAATCCGGCTGGGCTCGCGCGTCGGTGGCCGCGTGCTGCATGTTCATGTGCAGGAAGGGGACCTCGTGCAACAAGGCGCCGTGCTGGTCGAACTGGAACCGTTCGACCTGCGGAATCAGGAAAGGCAGGCGGCCGAGTCACTGGCCGCACGCGAAGCTGAATGGAACCGATTGAAGGCTGGATATCGTCCCGAAGAGATCGCGCAAGCCAAAGCACGCTACGATCAGCTGCAGGCCCGACTGGACCTGCTGGTCGCCGGTCCACGCCCGCAGGAAAAGGAAGCCGCCGTCGGACGGCTGCAGGTGGCCGAAGCCGAGCTGAAGCTCGCCCGTCAGAGCTACACCCGCATCAGCGGACTTATCTCTTCGGGTGTCTCCTCCCGCGAGGAGTTGGACCAGGCCACCCAGCGGCTGGATGCGGCTCAGGCCATTCTGCTGGTGCGCCGCGAGGAACTCGACCTGCTGGAAACCGGGACACGTTCCGAAGAGATCCGCGAGGCTCAAGCCAAAGTCGAGGAAGCCAAGCAAGGCTGGTTGTTGACGCAGAGTGGATTTCGCGCTGAAGAAATTGAACAGGCTCGCGCGGCGCGCGACGCCGCGGAGGCAGAGCTGAATGCGATCCGCGAGCGGATCGCTGAGCTGACCATCAAGAGTCCCGTGGACGGGACGGTGGAGGCCCTGGAGCTGCAACCCGGTGACCTTGTGGCGGCCGGGGCCCCCGTCATGTCCGTGCTCGATCCCTCGCGACTTTGGGTCCGCGCCTATATCCCGGAAAACCGCTTGTCAGTTCGCACAGGCGAAGCGGCTTGGGTCACTGTCGACAGCTTTCCGGGGCAACGGTTTCGCGCCGAAATCACGTTTGTTTCGCGCCAGGCCGAATTCACACCCAGCAATATTCAAACACCCGAGGAACGCAGCAAACAGGTCTTTCGCATCAAGGTTACCCTGAAAGAGGGGCTCGACAAGCTGCGTCCCGGTATGTCGGCCGATGTGTTGCTGGCCGACACTTCCGGAAAGGTCGGCAGCCGCTCAGCGACTGTAGATTAGGGAACGGCAGATTAGGGAACGGCCACCCCGTCCTGAAGACCTGGCCGGGAAATCCGCTACAACTGTCCCCAATGAAACGGCGATTTTTTCGATCTTTGTAGCAACGGCGGGGACTTCTAAATAGAATAAAGGACGTAAATGCCGTCGTACCGCGACCTTGGGAAGCGCGGTGGAGTTTGCATGCTCGCCGTAGGCTGGCGAAGTGCTTTTCGTCCGGAACCGAGAGTTTGCCGCTATTATGCCCGCACGTTGAGTTGCGGCTGGAGTATTAACCATGTCGTTTTCCGTATTTTCGCGCTGGTTGCACCCGCTTTCGTGTGTCTTCGCGGTATTGGCGTCGCCCATGTCGTGGGCGCTGGCGGACACATCTCGGTTGGGGACGTTCGAGTACCAAGGCGAGACTTATTTCGCACTCAGCCTGACAGCTGAACTGGGAGACGTCGACGCCAGCGCGACGGACATCGTGGTCCTGGTGGACACGTCCGCCAGCCAGCTTGGCGTCTATCGTGAAGACAGCCTGGAGTGTCTGCGGGCATTGCTGGCCGGACTTTCCGCCAACGATCGCGTTCGCATTGGTGCGGCTGACTTGCAGCTGGTGCCCATGCACGATGCGTTTGTGCCAGCGGAATCGACGGAGGCCGAATCGGCGATCGCCCGATTTGTGGCACGGCCCCCGTTGGGCGCCACGGACATGCACGCACTGTTGTCGCAAGCCGTGAGCCTGTTTCCCGACGACGGATCGCGAAAACGGCACCTCGTTTATCTGGGGGACGGATTCAGTCGAGCCAACTTATTGGATATTGACGACCTGCGATCGGTCGTAAATCAACTTACGGAACATCACATTTCGGTGTCCAGCTACGCGATTGGGCCGCAGCGCGACGTCGCGTTTCTGGCATCGTTGGCGAATCAGACAGGGGGCAATTTGTGCGTCGATACCGACGCGCAGTCCGCTCAACAGGCGGGCGCATCGCTGGCGGAGACTTGTGCCGCCCCGGTGTTCTGGCCTGCGAGTACCACTTGGCCGCCGCAGTTCGCAGAAGTGTTGCCCGCCCGCGTCCCCCCTCTACGTGCCGACCGAGATTCGATCGTGATTGGCAGGCTGAAACACGCTCTGCCGGCGATCCGCGAAGCGGAAGCCACCATGGAATTGCAGTTGAGCTGCTGGATGGCGGGGGATGTTACGCGAAACCTGGCATATCGCCTCACCCCAGAAGCGTCAAATGACGATTTTTCGCATTTGCCAAGACTCGTACAAATGGCTGGCCACGATCAAGGGCTGACATTACCGACGTTGGGCAGCGCTGGCATGTGGGAGGCGCGTCGTCTATTACTGGCCGGTGCGGAGAACCTGAACGAACTGGGCAATCAGGCTCTAGCGGTGGGAGACGCGGCCGGAGCCAAGCGGCTTTCGGAAGCAGCACTGAAACAAGACCCCGGCAACGAACGGGCCACGTTACTGCGTGGCGCAGCCGAAAAAAGGTCCAAGCAGCTGCAGGACAACATGATGCAATACGCGGAGGGTGAACTCGAGCCCACGCCGGTCCCGGTTCCGATCGATGGCGGTGAGACGTTCTCATCCGGAGAAATGGGGGTCGTGATTGAAGGCGGGACAATGATGCCGATGTTCGACGATCCTCCCGCCGCGTTTGATGCCGAAAACGGTGTGCTGATCGACGCCGTGGAGGCTCGTCGGCGAGCCCGCGAGGGTGTGCTGCGGACTGAAGTGCGCACAGGGCTCGGCGCGGCCCGACAACAGCTAAGCTTGGATCCCTCGAATACAGTGCGTGATCTGAAGATTCTGCTGGACACGGTGGAAACCACGCCCGATATCAGTGACGGTGTGCGCATCGAGCTGCGCTCGCTGGTACAGTCGGCCATTCGGGAAGGGATGCGGCAGGAGATGATCAAGGAACGTCGTGACCAGCTGGCCGCGCAGAATCGAGCGACCGCACTGGAACGCGAGCGGATTGTGTCTGCGACTTCGCGTCGCGAGGAACAACTCCAGACGCTGCTGAATCGTTTTAACAATTTCATGGGTAGTGGCCAATATGAAATGGCGCAAGAAGTTGCCGCCGCAGCCCTGGAACTGGCTCCGGAACGTCCCGAATCCGTCGTGGTGTCGTTTGAGGCCTTTGTGGGGTCGACCTATGCGGAAGTCTTGCGTCTGCGAGAAATTCGACAACGAAATTTTGCGGCTACCATGGTGTCCGTGGAACGATCGGCCATACCATTCATCGATGATCCGCCGTTGGTCTATCCGCCCGCCGACGAATGGGAGGCACTCACCGCGCGTCGTAAGCCTTACGCCTCTGCCGACGTGGCGACACGAAATCCGGCCGAAGAGCGGATCCTGGAACAGTTAGACTTGCCAACCGAGGTCGAATTCTTCGAGGAGCCGCTCGAGGATGCCATTAAGTACTTGGAAGACCGACACGGTATCGAAATCGAGTTAGACAATGCGGCTCTGGACACGCTGGGCCTGGATTCAAGTCTGCCGATCACCAAGAAACTTGCTGGAATTACGCTACGATCGGTGTTGCGGCTGATGCTCAAAGAGCACGAGCTGACCTACGTGATCCGCGACGAGGTGCTGATCATTACCAGCCAGGAGGAAGCGGAAAACGAATTGATTACGCGCGTCTACCCGGTGGGCGACCTGGTGATTCCCATCATTAGTGGCGGCGGCGCCGGGTTGGGCGGGGTCGGCGGTATCGGCGGCGGTGGATTCGGCGGTGCGCTGAATGGCGGCGGCGGCGGCGGCTTCGGTGGCGGCGGTGGCGGATTTGGCGGTGGCGGATTTGGTGGTGGCGGTTTCGGCGGCGGCGGCGGTGGCTTGGGTGGCGGCGGTTTCGGCGGCGGCGGTTTCGGCGGCGGCGGTCTATTCGACGTCGACGATCCACTGACGCTGGGAAAAAACCGAACTCAGACAACCAGCCAGCCCGCGGCCCCTCGCCCGGCTGACTCGACGGTCGGCGCGTCCCCAACCCGCCCAGGAAAAGTGATCGACGTAACGCCCGCCGCTGGCCAAAGTCACGCGGACGCCTGGCGTCAATTCTTCGATGAACAAAACGTGCGGGCAGAGGCCGCTCGTGTCTCCGATGCGGATGTGAAAGTTACCGTTTCCCAACTCGTCAACCACAAGAAGTTCGCCGAAGCCGCCGACGTGATTCGCGAGGCTCTGATCGCGGGAATGCCCCAACCATGGATGTTCGAAGCGCTAGGTACGGTATTGCAACTGCAGGGTGCGCCCACGGCTGAAATCGAACGCGCGCTGATGAGTGCCGTGGACCTCACGAACAACGCGGATGAAGTTTTTTTCGCAGCTTCGTATTTTGCACGCATCGGATTGGAGCAGCGGGCTCTGGAGTTACTGCGCGACCTCGTGCAGCTGAACCCGCTACGCACCGAACCGCTGGGGCTGGCCCTGCACATCGCCAGAAAATCCCAGGACCCCGATGCTCTGCGCTGGACGACACTCGCTGCCCTGAAACAGGCCTGGCGGCATGATGAAGCCGGCTTTGCCGAGGAAGCGCGACGGGCTGCCGAGGCGCTGGTGCTGACACTCGAGCAAGAAGGACAGCAGGAACAAGCCGCCGCCCTTCGCGAGGAAATCGCCGCGGCCAAGGTACGTGATTGTGAAGTCACCATCACCTGGTCGGGCGAGGCCGACCTGGATTTGCTGGTCCAGGAACCGGGTGGTACGGTATGTTCACTGCGCGACCCACGGACTACCAGTGGCGGTGTGTTGTTGGATGATGCCAGCGCCTTCCAGCAGACCGACGCACAGACAGTGAGCGAAACCTACGTCTGTCCGGAGGCATTTTCCGGTGACTACAAATTCGTCATTCGACCCATTTGGGGAGACGTCACGGCGGGTAAAGTGACCGTGGACGTCGTGACGCATAAGGGAGCCGCCAATGAGAAGGCTCTACGACAACAACTTCCGATCGACAAAGCGCCCATCATGGTGCAGTTTCAGCTGGACGAAGGGCGTCGCAATGTGGCTCTCGATGAGCAGCTGGTCGCGAGGAGCATCGAGAAGCAAGTGGCCGTGAATCGATCGATTCTCGCTCAGTCGCTGGAAACCAACGCCAGCGATAATCTGGCCGATCAGCTGGCAGCAAGTCGACTGCTGGCTGCTCAAGCGCTGCTTAATTCGCGATTTCGCACGGCGGTCGGCTTCCGTCCGGTGGTGACTCCCCTGCCGGAAGGTACGACTTTGTCTGCTTCGGCCGTCATTTCCGCCGATCGGCGCTATGTGCGGATCACACCATCTCCGTTGTTCTCAGGCGTGACGGACGTGTTTACGTTCAATTTCGCCACGGGAGACCAAGGCGTCTCGCCGAATCCGCCCATGTAGAAGCCGACCGATGCCGTGGCTTCTTGAGACAGGGTCGCGCGTACGTAGCACGTTACGCGACCGAAGGATCTGCCAGCGGCGATCGGTCCACGCGGGACGGTGGACTCGTCGCAGGTCGGACCGCAAGTTCACCTCAATGGGGCGAGTCAGGTTGACCGGCAGACCCTGCACTCCGCTCCGTTCAGGTTGACAGTAACGCCCCCGTTCAGGCTGGTGCGTTGCCGATCGTCGGCTTTGTCGCCTATCGCTGCAGGCCCGGCAGGATATCCAATTCCAGCGAAGCGAACTCACGGGCCCGCAGATATTCGACGGCAATGGCACTCATCACGGCATTGTCCGTGCACAAGTGGGGTGGCGCCACGATGAGTTCCAAGTGACTCTCGGCCGCTACTTCCGCCAGCCGTTGTCGCAGACGTCGATTTGCGGCGACGCCGCCGCCCACACATAACCGTGACATCGATTCGCGCTGCAAAGCACAGTAGCGCCTTGCCGACGAGGCAATCGACCACGGCCTCCTGAAAACTGGCGGCAATATCGGCGCGTCGCTGCAGATCGAGCGTAATTCCGGACGGATCGATGTCCTGAGCGCCCGCAATTCGGTACCGCACGGCGGTCTTCAGTCCGCTGAAGCTGAACTGCAAGCGGTTGGGTTCATTCAGCAGGGGCCGCGGAAACGGGATGGCGGTTGGGTTACCTTGCTCCGCCAATTTCGACAGCGCTGGACCACCGGGAAACGGCAGGCCCAGCATGGCGGCGACCTTGTCAAACGCTTCGCCGGCGGCGTCGTCGACCGTGCCCCCTAGCAGCGTGAAATCCGTGGCTGTACGGCAGCGGTAGAGGGACGTGTGCCCGCCGCTGACCACCAGGCCCACGCAGGGAAACACGTTACATCCCGCCGCCAGGCGGCAGGCGTAAATGTGGCTTTGCAAGTGATTGACACCGATCAGCGGTTTGTCGAGGACGAGGGCCAACGTCTTGGCGGCCGTCAGGCCGACCAGTAACGAACCGGCCAATCCGGGCGTATAAGCCACGGCAATGGCGTCTATTTCCTGCAGCCGAGAGTGGGCCGTGTTTAGGGCCGAATCAATGACCGGAAGTATCCGTTCCACGTGAGCACGCGCCGCGAGTTCGGGAACCACGCCATGATACCGCGCGTGCAGTTCATCCTGCGAAGCCACGACGTTGGCAAGGACCTGCAGATCGTCGGTCACTACGGCGGCGGCCGTTTCATCACAGGTCGACTCCAAGATCAACACCTTCCTCATCGCACGGTCACTTCTGCATTGGTCGCGGCGCGACGCACGCGAGCGCTAGGGTGGCCGACCTTCAACTTCGTCAGCAAGCTCTTGGCCTCCGCACCGCCCATGATTTCCAGTGCGCTGACCAGTCGCATGCCTCCCAGCACCAATTCAGAACTCCTGTCCGATTCGGTGGGAGAGGCATAGATCAACTGTTTTAGGCTGATTTCCGTGCCCAGCGTGTGCCCGGCATTCAAGGCTGCCTGGAGTTGGGGCAGCACCAGGTCTCGCAGGCTCAACAGAGCCTCACGAGCCGAGTGGCGGCGCCTGAATTCTGGCGCGTCAAGTTCGCTTATCCATCGCGCCACATCTTCCGGGTGGGGAGTAATCACGGTATTCCCCACATGGCGACGCAGTGCCGGAAGGTACTCCGAGGGATTTTCCGCCAGCCACGATGCGGCGGCGAATGCCTCGCGGGCCGACGGATGACCCAGTCGCTCGATCCACTGGTCCGCCGTGCGCTGCGGGGCGACTGGAGAAGCCAGGCTGCGAAACGTGTCCAGCAGGCCGAAGCACACAATCCGGCATCCCGCATCCTCCGCGAGACTGACTGCAATCTGGCTGGGATTGCCCGATACGGCAATCGAGGTTATTTCTCCGCCGCCGGTCACTAATTCCAGGACGGTGTCGCGCGATGCTAACTCCCAGATGCGAATGGTTCCACCCTCTTCGGCCGAGGTCAAGAAACGGCCGTCCGGTGTGGCGGCCAATCCGACCGCGGCCGACTGTCCCAATTTGATCGTCGCGCGTGAGGCCGGGAATTGATCGTTGCCGCGCCCGTTGTTAAAGTTCAGCGGAACGAGCTTGATGCCTCCCACGCCCTCTTCGCAATACGCCACGATCCCATCCTGGTCCGAAATTACGCATGCCTTTGTGGGCCGCCCGGTCAGCGGTGTGATGGGTAGGCTCAATCTGGCTTTCGTATCAAACCAAACCAGACTGGCCCGTTGACCGATTTGCCCGGCCATGGCTTCCACGGCCATAATTCCACTGTTGTTGGCGTTGATACACAACGGCAGTAGGGGTTCGTCGAAATAATCCGCGCCTTGTGGAGACAACTCGGGAACGCTCAGTATCTGCCAACCACGTTGATCGACTGCCATCAATGAATTGGGACCGACAGCGTCGATTAACAAGCCCGAGTAGCCCGCCATGCTGGTCTGCTCCCCGGTGGCAACGTTCCAGCAGATTAATCCACCCTGATGATCCGCACTGCTGATCGCGTACACGGCACTTCGATCCTGGCCAAAACAAAGGTCGGCGATTGGGCTGGGAGCCGAAAGCTGACTGTGGACTCTTCCCGTCGACGCATCGACCAGCCAGATTTCGGGGAAGGGCCCCCAAACGGCCAGCAGCGATCCGTCCGGCGCAAAGCGGATATGGTCGGCAGACTTGTCTTGACCGTCACTCGACGGTTGGAATTGCCAGCGGGCCCCTTCGGGGGGAGGCGCCCCGACCGCAGGCCACGCCGTCAGCGCGATGGCCAACGAGCCCAGGATCGCGGTTACAGAATTCCCACGTATCGACATGAAAGGATGCTCATTGCCCTGGGGTAAACAGTTGTCCTTAGCACCGTCGCGGGCGGTCGCCAATCCGGGACTGGCAGGCGGCATGCTCGACAACACCCTTTGTAACGGAAGCGGGGGGCAGTCGGGGAGGATGCTCTCAACCGTGCGCTCCATTATCTTCGAATCCTTTCAGCCGCATGGCAAGTTGCTTAATGCCCTTCAGATCAGTTTTGCCTGTTCCCAAGACGGGCAACACGTCCACCAGGCAAAAATCTTCGGTGGCCGGCACAAAGATCGGTGGCAAGCCCCGTTGTCGCAGCCCCTCGCGCAGTTCCTCCGCCGTTTGACTGATCTGCGTGTGCAACACGACCAGACGCTCCCCCTTTTTCTCATCGGGAACCGCCGTCACCACGGCTTTCAGCCCGTCCTCCTCCGCTACTCCGATCAGTTCCGTGAGGATCTCCTCAACCTGCAGGTGGGGCACCATTTCGCCGCCAATCTTGGAAAACCGGCTCTCGCGACCTGTGATCGTGATGAACCCCTCTTCGTCAATCATGGCGATATCGCCAGTCACGTACCATCCATCGCGCACAACTTCGGCGGTTTTCGCGGGGTCATTCAGGTACCCCTTCATCACATTGGGTCCCTTGATCATCAGCATTCCTGGGACGTCGGCCGGGCACACAGCGCCCGTTTCGAGATTTACGATCTGAGCGGCGACATTGGGAACCGGCCGTCCCACGGTGCCGTCCTTGCACTCCACCTGAAAGCGGTCGAGGGAACGGCTGTGCGGAATATTGACGCTGGCCAAAGGGGACAGCTCGGTGCAGCCGTATCCTTCCACCGGTCGCGTGCCGAACTTCGCTTCAAACGCATCCATCAGCGTCTGCGGCATTTTTTCCGCTCCGGCCACCACGACATCCAAAGTGGCGAATTGCTCCGGCGTACATCGCTTCAAGTAAGTTCGCAAGAAAGTCGGTGTCGACAGAATGACCGTCGCGCCGTGCTTCTGCGCGAGCAGCCCAACTCGCTTGCCATCCAGTGGGCTATAATGATAGACGCTCTTGATGTTCAGCGCCGCGGGCGTCCATAAGGTAACGGTGTAGCCAAATGAATGGAAAAACGGCAGGATGCCGATGACGACGTCTTGCGGAGTCAGGTGGATGACCTGGTCAATCGCCTCCACGTTCGAGGCCAGATTGTCGTACGTAAGCTCGACTCCCTTCGGCGTTCCCGTGGAGCCGGAAGTGAAGATAATCGTGGCGACGTCGCTGCCCCGGATGCGCCACAATCCCAACATCATCACCAGCAGCCAGCTTGGAATCACGTACGCTCCCAGTGCTCCGGCGATTTTGTCGATCAGGGACACCTGGGACTTGAAGTCCTCCAGGTAAACGTACTCTGCATCCAGTTTCATTTCCAACTTGCTCATCACCTGCCGACTGGTCAACACGTGCTTGATACCAGCCTCGCGGAGGCAATAGTTCAAGGAGGACTCATTGAGCGTGTAGTTCAGATTGACACTGGTCCGACGGTCCAGCGCCAGGGCAAGGTTGGCCAGTACTCCTCCCACGGACGGGGGCAAGAGGATCGCCACGCGCATTTCCTGATGGTCCAGGACGCGTTTCCGCAAGATGCGTCTCAGGATCAACGTGCGCAACAGGGTCGTTCCGCCCGTCAGGTCCGTACCGCTGGAATCCGCAAATTTGGACTTGCTTCGCCGGCGCTTGCACATTTTGATGGCCGTGCTGGGCAAAGACATGAATCTCTGTTGCCGCAGCTGCACGGCGGTTGCTCCCAGCTGCTGTACCGTCTGACGTATCTCGAAAATACTGTTGCCGGATGAGAGGGGGTTCCCGTAGTGGACACTGACCGGAGATCGCCAGCGGCGAGGCCATTTCCAGAAGAAGCGTCCGCCAGAAAAGCTGAAGATGCTGCCCCACAACTCGTCCAAGTAGACCGGTACGACGGAGGCCTCGGTTCCCTCCAGCATTTTTCTGAGGCCCGGCCGGAAAGAACACACTTGCCCCGTCCTGGTAATACCTCCTTCGGCAAACACTAAGATCGTATCGCCGCGATTCAGTCCTTCGCGAACTTCCCGCAGCGCGCCGATAATTTTTTTGGGGCCTGGCTCAATAATGATCGTCTGCCAGCGTTCGGCCCAGCGCCGCATGAACGGATTCTGGAAATTTCCGCCGTGCACGACCGCCCGTGTGTACCGCGGCGAGATGGCCATCATTAATACGCCGTCCAGCCAGGAGACATGGTTGCATACCAGCAACACACCACCCGTGCGGGGGATTTTCTGCTGCCCGTGGATTCGTATCCGGTACAGACAAGCCAGCACACAGCGTGTGAACAGGATAAACGCACGCTGTCTCCAGGGGCGTTTCGATGTTGCGGCTGCCGCCATTGGGGGGCTCTCCGTGCTAGCGCGGATTTGGATCATTGGACCGGGGGTGAGCCTGTAGTTTTATCCAAAAACGGGAAACAGAACGACGGCAATGCAGTCTTGGCGAGCGGTCGGGCAGTTTCCGGTATTGCTTTGGTAAATCCTGACTGAGTACAGTTTCAGCATTCACGCGGGCTGGTAAGCCCGCTGCTGCCCGTAGCTTCGAGTTTGCCATATGAACCGCATCGGCACGTTTTTTTTGGGTTTCCTGGTAGGCGCGGTCACGATCTACGCGTCCTTGCACTATCACGTGTTGCGTACCGCTGACGGTGTGCAACTGATCCCCAAGCTCACATCCACGTTGTCGGAGACCTTCGTCGATGTTCGGCAGTTTGGATTTCAGGAGTGGAGTGAACACCAGGCGCTCGCCGCCGCCATCGCTCGTGCAGGAAAAAGCGAGCTACTGCAGGGAGCGGTCACCCAG
Organism: uncultured Planctomycetales bacterium; assembly: GCA_963695565.1. GTDB lineage: Bacteria > Planctomycetota > Planctomycetia > Pirellulales > Pirellulaceae > CAVOGW01. The sequence goes on along the minus strand of CAVOGW010000010.1, from coordinate 61,963 downwards.
CCCCTACAGGACGTCGTGGGGGGAGTGATGGGACAATTTGACCGGCAATGACTCCTTCCGGAGGAAGGCCAAGTGTCATTCTGAGGGAGCTGCCAACGTGTGCAGTACCGGTCAACCGCCGAAGGATCTTCCCGTGACGTTGTCCCACGTGCGACGGATACATCAGCCGGCAGGCGTTAGCCCAACGGCACCTAGTTTGTAGCACAATTATCCTCAATGGTTCCGCGAATCGCGAACATGTCGGAGGAAACAGTTGGGGACAACTGTTCTACAATGCCGCCCTTGCGCAGCGTCCGCAGTCACGACGGCACCTGAATCCGTCGTCGGCAGCCGTCATGCACCAGGTGCATGCAGATGGGTTTCGGTTTATCGGCCTGACAGTGGCAGTACCGGCTCGTCTGGTCTCCGAGCGTCGACTGGCGGTGATGGCACACCGGGCACTCCCACACGCGACGCAACTCGTACTTCAGACGTTCTGTCGGACCCTTCATGCCGTCATTATCGATCAGCCCGCCTGGTTTAGCAAGACATGCGTCCGTTCACGCGCCAGCCGCGGCCGAAACGAATTGGGGTACGGGTACGGTTCGCATTCCGAAGGCAGCAATTTCCAAGCGCGCAACTCATCCTGCAATTCACCGTCGCGTGGACGGGCGGCGCTCTGGCTGTTTGGCCAGCATGCGACTTACCAACCGGCCGACTTCCACCGGTAAGGCCACCTGGTGCGTACGCACACTGGCTGGAATCTGTCGCAGATGGGCTTCGACAAATCCGCCAGGGGAATCGCAACAAAACGGCAATCGGCCACTGAGTGCTTCATACAGCACAACTCCCAGGCTGTACACGTCACTGGCTGGGCACACCGACGTCGCACTGGTGAAGAGTTCGGGCGCGGCATACGCCAAGGTACCGCGGACGTCACGGGCGGTGGGGCACACGCGCTGGTCGCAGGGAAGGCTCAGGTCCAAGTCGATCAGCGTACAATGGCCTGACGGATCGAGCATGATGTTGGCCGGTTTGACGTCTAAATGCAACCATCCTGCGGTGTGCATGGCGGAGAGGGCCTGGGCCACTTGCCGGGCAATCCACAAGGCTCTCGGTACGCTGCACGTTTGGGTGTGTAACAGCGTCTGAGCCAGCGTCGCGCCGCGCAGGCGCGGCATCAAAATGTAGTAGGGGGGCGACTGCAAACTGGCCGCCAGTACCGGGACGAGATTGGCGTGTGTGACCTGACGAGCCGCTGCCGCCTCGCGGACCAGGCGTTGACGAGCGCGCGGGTCGTCCTCCAGGACAGGGTGCAAAACCTTGATCGCGTAGTCGGATTCTGCCTCGCCGTGCTGCTCGACCGGTGCCGCAGCATAGACGATTGCGGTCGCTCCCTGACCCAGCGTGGCTGTTAGGCGCCAATCGTCCACGACGGTAAACGGCTGCGGGCGGCGGTCGCGACGAGCGGTCGCTGCCGACGCGTGCACGGCCTGCCTGGGAAGTGGTTCGTTCATTTTGCGTCAAGCCAGTGGAAAGAGCGACGGTTGCGGATGACGGCCGGCAACGGGCGGCGGCGCTTTGCCGCCTGTAGGACGTATTCGCTGGTGAGCAGCAACATACCCAACAGCAATAGGGTTTTGCCGCCAGCATAGCCAATAAACGCGATGTGGCCCGTCGAACTGCTGACAACCAGCAACAATCCGATTGCGATGCGCAGCATACTTACCATCCGATCACGAGGTGTGGCGTAAAGGTTGGAATCGGTCGCAGGCCGGCGAGCGTAGGTGGGTGGGAGGAGGAGTCGTGCCGAAATTGAGCGTCCGTCGCCGACACAAGTTGTTATCGGACACGAAAAATCCAAAAGCTCACGCGCATCCGGACTTTCGTTCAATGGCCGATGTAACGTGCGTAAACTGTGCGGGCTTGAACCGGGTCACTGGTGCCACCAATGACAGCCCGTCCGTCCGCGAATAGCGTCAGCGTATAGCGATTCACGGTGGCGCGCACATAAAAAGGAGTTTCCTGAACTTCAGCCAGCTCTGCCAGTTTCTGGGCCAGTTCCGCCAGCGCTGTGGGCTCGCAGCCGGGCACGGTAAGCTGCACCGCATTGCGGCCACACAGCACGGCCGTTTGGCTGGCTCGATCCCCCTGTAGCCAGGGATATTCGCCCGCGCCGCACGTCGAGCATCGATGCTCCAGCAACTTGGATACGTCCACGGACCGTAGCTGATTCGACCAAAGGTCGATAACCGTCAGACAACGATTGATGCTGAGCTGCTTGGCCGCTCAACAGCTTGAGAGCTTCCGCCGATTGGATAGCCGCCACCACGTTGACGATGGGGCTGATGATGCCGGCCGTGTCGCAGGTGGGCGTGCTGCCCGGAGGTGGAGGTTCGCTGACCAGGCAGCGGAAGCAGGGGGTCACACCGGGCAGGATCGTCATGCACTGCCCCTCCGCGCCAATGCAGCCTCCGTAGATCCAGGGGATGCCGAAGTGATGGGCGGCATCGTTCAGCAAAAAACGAGTTTCAAAATTATCGGTTCCGTCCAGCAACAGATCGATCCCCTCGACCAGTTCGGCGATCGACCTGTGATTGACGTCGACGACTCGGGCATCCAACTTGATTGAGGAGTTGATTTGGCCCAGTCGCCTGGCAGCGGCGATCGCTTTTGGTACGTGCTCGCGTGCGTCCCGTTCGTCAAATAGGACCTGACGCTGCAGGTTGGAAAGATCGACCAGGTCCCGGTCCACAATCCGCAAAGTTCCGACACCGGCACGCGCCAGTGTATTCGCGATCACCGAACCGAGCGCTCCGCAGCCGCAGATCAAAACGCGACCCGCCGCAATGCGCTCTTGCCCCTCAGTCCCGATGGGCGGATAACGGGTCTGGCGGTCATAACGACCCTCAGCCGGTGACGGTTGATCGTGGATTTCAGCCATCGTGAGCGTCGCGATCACATCGCGAGGATGCGTTCAATCTCGTCCGACGACATCCCTTGCTCGGCCAACACCTGTTTTAGTTCCGATCGTTGTTCGCTGAGCCGAATCGAACGAACCGTGGAATTGATCATGGCCGAAATCGAAATCACGATTCCGGTCGACGCCAACACCACCAGGTAGCCCATATCTCCACTGGAGCTAAGCCACTGTAAAAAGTCCATAACGTCTCCCCCGCAGCTGTGCGGCACTGACCAACTCGCGAATCTCTGTTTATTCGTGCAATTTACCGTTATCTTGGACGGACTTCCATGGGAAGTCAAGAAAACGTCCTGGGTACCAGAAGGAAGCATACCATGTGGCACAAGACGGGAATCGCCATGGCCGGATTATTCGGGGCTGCGGCCGTGATGATTGGGGCATTCCATGCGCACGGTCTGCGGCATGTTTTCGAGCAGCGGCTGAGCGGTGCCGAGTTGGAGCGAAGCCTGGCTCTGTGTCAAACGGCATACCAATACCAACTGGTGCATGCCGCGGCCCTGCTGGGGGCCGCTTGCCTGGCGCAAGGGGATTCAGGTCGAGCGATCCGGGTGGCGTTAGCTGCCATCATCCTTGGCGTTACACTCTTCTCTGGTTCGTTATACGCGTTGGCTTTCCTGCAAGTGGGATGGTTCGCGCACATTGCGCCGTTCGGCGGAAGTGCCTTGATCGTCGGATGGCTGGCTCTGGCCTATGCTGGGATCACGATGCGTGGCACGACGTCGCAGGTGCATTAGACGCGATGACGTTTGAGTGGATTCAGTTTTCGTTCGTGGTAATGCGATTTGTCGCGAAGGTCGAAGGCGAATACCGCGGCGATTTTCTCGGGTTTTTGGCCATCCTGATCGTTGACAGTCACAAGGTCACACCATAGCATCAGTGGGATTCTCTAGTGCGTGCTCGTGCCGCACGCATAAGCTCCATTATTCCCGGTCGATGGAGCGGACAGCGGCAGCGAGCCGTGGCGTGTCATGACGAGGCAAGACGCTCTTGCCGGCTTGAGGGGGGCGCGGCTGTTGTCGGTCCTGACGATTGCGCAGCTTGCGTGTTGGTCGTTCGACGAGCTGTTGGCGACTACGCTTGGACAGGGGAGGAATCATGGGAATCAAGTATCGCCCACCGTCGGTGGCTGATGCGACGCTCTTGTAGGTCGTCGTTCCATTGCGGTGCATCTCCTGAATTAAGTCCAGACGTTTCTGTAGGATGTCACGCCGCTCCGTCAGCAGTTTTTGGAGCGGTTCGCGCTGATCAGACTCGTCTCGTTGCGCATGGGTATCTCGCGCTGCCACTGCGAAGGCCATGGTGAGAAGGACCAAAAGTGTGAAACTCCGGAAGCTGCGATGCATAACCTGTCTCCATAAACGTTGAATGTTGATCACGACCAGACTCACGCCATCGCGTGAACGCGGGGATTAAACGCTGGCGGTGCACTGATCAACTTAACAGGAACAACTCACAATCAGCAGCGGCACCTGGCTCTGTCGGGCGATGGACTGCACGAAATGTCCGATCAGCTTCTGCTGGGCACTGGCCCGTTCCACCCCCATGATTACGAGGTCTGCCTCACCCACCTCCTGAATCACAATATCGACCGGCGTATCGCTGCACAAAACGCGTACGTCGTGCGGCCTGGCGAAGACTGTGTTGGTATAGCGGCGGGTCGCTCGTTCCAGCGTTCGAGCCCGTTCCAGACTAATCCCCTCCGGCAACACGCGGACGAATCGAATCGAGGGTGCGTGCGAGCGATGGAGACTCGCCAACAGCCGAACCAACAGCCGATCGTGCACTCCGCGGCCGGTGGTGGGAATCACGATGCGACGAGCCCCGTCGATTTGCCAGCCGGTGGGAGCCCGTAATACGACAATGTCACAATCCACCGCGTTCAACAGCTCGTCCAGCGGCACGCGGCGTTCCGAGTTGTCCAGTTGGCTGAGCCCCACCAGCAGGCTCTCACAGCGATGGAACTTGGCCACTCGGGCAATTTCCGGCCATGGCCTACCGGCGACCGTGACCAGCACTTCGGGATACCAATCGTGGTTCGTCGAGGTGGTCACGGCCGAGCGGATGACATGCAGGGCGTTTTCCAGCGACGGCGACCTTGCATCGGGAGATGCCTGTCCATCCGCCTGTCCATCCGCTGCCACGACCGATAGCAGTAAGACGCGTCCCACGCCGGGGACCGCCAGGGCATTGGCGAGTTCCATCAATCCACTTGCGTTCGCGGGATTCGCGACGGGAACGAGCACCAGAGGCCGTCGGCCACGTAGCCTGACGATCTCGGGGTCCAGTGCCGCCGCCGAGACGTCCGCCAATCGGGCGCGTCGCGCAAACAGGACCAGAAACAAGATGATCCCCACGCCAATCCATGCCGTCGCAATCAGCCCGGCCGAAGGCACAGCCCAGCCTTGATAGACAGCCAGCGCAAAGCAAGACAGACCCCCGACCAAGGGAACCAGCGGAAACCAGGGAGTGCGAAACGGCGGCGGTTCATGGCGGCTGCGTCGCCGCACCAGTACGGCGATCACATGAGCCAACGTGAAGGTTACCAGGAACACGAGGCTGGCCGCCGCTCCCGCCGCCGCCAAATCGGGAATCAGCCAGATCACGGCGATGATCAGGATGGAACTGACGAATACGGCCATGCGGGGGATATGCCGCGCAGTGCTTAACCGACCGACGATGACGGGCAACGTGTGATCGCGCGACATGGCCAGGGCCACCCGTGACGCTGCGTACAGATTGGCTTCCAGCGCTGATAACATCGAGAGGATGGCCGCGGCGATCACGAGCCAGTATCCAAAGCGTCCCAGGTAATTTTCCGCGGCGATTGCCACGATGGTTTCGGTATGCTGTCGGCTTGATTCCAGTACCGACTCGCCGGCGGGAATGCCGACCGTGGCGATCACCAGCAGAAGCGGCAGATAGATCAGCAGCGCGATGCCTAATGAGCCAAACATGGCGAGCGGAATTGTTCGCCGCGGTTCACGGATATCGCCCGCTACCGCGGCAATCAGGTCAAAGCCTTGCAAGGCAATGAACGTGAACCCCATGGCCTTGAAGAGGCCCCCGGCCCCTGCCGCAAAAAACGGCTGTAACGAGCCAACCAGCTCAGCGCCGGTGCGACCCCACATGGCCCACAATCCGGTGGCGATCAGGATGCCGAAGGCGACGAGTTTGGCGATGTTGGCCAGCAGCCCACCCCCGGCCGGGTTCACAAACAACAGCAAGCTGTAGAAAACCACACTGATCATGGCCAGGGCATTGACCACAACATTCTGGGGAAGCCAGTCGCGGGCCCCCCAGTCATGGGGCATCAGGTCCCCCATGGCAACTGCGGCAAATTGCCCGAAGCCGATGGCGTACAAAACGGCGGCGACGATGGAGGCAAACCACACCACCCAGCCCACGACAAAGGCCACTTCGACGGACAACACCTTTTTGGCGAAGACGTAAGTCCCGCCCGATTGGGGGAATTTCGTGGAGATTTCCGCGAAGCTCAGCGCCGTCAACAATGCGATCAGCCCATTCAGTGTGAAGGCCAGCATGGCGCTGGGGCCCGTGACCGAAAAGGCCGCTCCGGCCAGTGCCAGAATTCCGCCACCCACGATGGCCCCGACCCCAATCGCCGTGGCTCGTAACAGTGTTACTCGTCGCTCGGGTTCCATGTTGGTCAGGTTGCACTCCAGCGCACGAGGGGAAACGGTAGGTCGGGCTGTCTCAGCCTGACCCAGCGCGGCACACGCCACGGCGCTTCGCTTTTCTTGTTGTCTCGCCCGGCAACTGGCCGACTACTTGCCCGGCCGGGCCAGGTCCGAGTCTGGGACAGCCTCGGCGACGGGGCACTCATCATACATCGAACGATTCGCCGTTTTCCTCGTACACCACGCGGTACAGGTCGCGGCGGCGATCGTTCCAGTTTTGGACGGAACCCATTTCGCGATGGCGACGTAGCAACTCCACGTCCACGTCGTGAATAATCACGGTTTCCACATTGGGATTACATTCGGCCGCCACGGCATCCCGAGCGAACTCAGCATCGGCCGGAGTAAAGATCCCGGACTGGGCGTAGTGGATGTCAGCATTCTCCACGAAGGGCAAATTACCTGTGCAACCAGAAATGGCCACGTAGACATGGTTTTCGATGCAACGGGCCATCGCGCAGTTCCGCACGCGCAGGTACCCATGCCGGGTATCCGTGTTGTAGGGCACGAATATGATTTGAGCCCCCTTTTTCGCGGCAATCCGCGTCAATTCGGGGAATTCAATGTCGTAACAGATCTGAATGGCCACGGGGCCGCAATCCGTGTCAAAGACCTTCACCGCGTCCCCCGGATTGACACCCCACCACTTCCGCTCGCTGGGGGTAATGTGCACCTTGTACTGCTTGCCGATCATGCCGTCGCGGCCGAACAAGTAGGCGATGTTGTATAGCAGATCGTCTTCGATCACAAAGTGCGATCCCGGAATGATGTTCAGGTTGTACTTGACAGCCATTTCGGAGAAAAACTCCAAAAACTGCGGTGTGAATTCGGCCAGTCGTCGCGCCGCCAGCCCGGGGCGATGTGCCTCCACACAGGACAGCAACTGTGTGGTGAATAGTTCGGGAAACAGCACAAAATCACAGCGATAATCCGAAGCAACATCGATGAAGAATTCACACTGTTGCGCGAACTCATCGAAGCCCGGCACGGATCGTACCTGGTACTGCACCACGCACAGTCGAATTGGCTCGACAAAATGGTGAAAGCGGCGTTTGGCGTCCGGCCTGTAGTCCAGATTCCGCCATTCGAGAAATGTGGCGTACCCGCAGGAGTCGGAATCGGATGGTAGATAGTCGGGGATCAGTCCAAGTAAGCGGAAACCGTTCGCGGTCTGTGCGGTCAACACAGGATCAATCAGCGACTTTTCCTCCACGGCTTCCACGTATTCCCGGGCAGACATCGTGTCAGCATGTTTGCGGTAACCGGGAATTCGTCCCGCAATGATCATCCGGGACAGGTTTCGATCTCGGCATAACTCCTTGCGTTCATCGTACAATCGCCGTGACAGCTTCATACCCCGGTATTTGGGATGCACCATCATCTCAATACCATACAGCGTGTCTCCTTTGGGATTGTGGTTGCGAATATAGCCGTTGTCGGAAACAGCCGACCAGTTGTGCCATTCCAGGGCTGGGTCGTATTCCAGAATCAAGCTGCTGGACGAGGCAGCCAGCTCCCCGTCGATTTCGATGCAAGTCTGCCCTTTTGGGAAGATGGAGATTTGACTTTGAATCTGTTCGCGGCCCCATGTTTTCATGCCAGGGAAGCAAAGCGCCTGCATCTCAACCAGCGCGTCGTAGTCGTCCATGGTAAGGGGGCGCACGACGATATTCCATTCATATTCCTTCAAATCGAGTGTCTCAGGCATAAGATCTCCATAAGAACTTGTGGGGAATTGCGAGCCGCTGAGCTAATTCGGTGCGCCGTTCAGCAGATTGTCAAAATCGTCTTCGCTAAGCACGGCCACACCGAGCGCTTGGGCCTTGTCGAGCTTGCTGCCGGCCTTGTCTCCTGCAACCAGGTAATCGGTGCTGCGCGAAACGCTAGATGCCGCCCGACCGCCATGTTGTTCAATGAGGGCATGAATTTCATCCCGTGTGTACCTGTTCAGTGTACCCGTGACGACCAGTGTTTTTCCTTGCAATCGATGCGAGCCCTCGGAGGCGCCGGCTACCGCCTGCGGCTGTTCCATCAGAACACCCACGTCGCGTAACGCTCGAATGGTTTCCGCGCCATGCTCACTGTGCAAATAGTCATAGACGCTTTGGGCGATAATGGCACCGATTTCGGGCACTTCCGCCAGTTCGTCGACGCCGGCCTGGATCAGCCTATCCATACTACCAAAATGTCGCGCCAGGAGTTGGGCCACTCGATTGCCCACGTGGCGAATGGAAAGGGCATTCAGCAGCCGAGCGAGTCCACGCAGGCGGCTGGCCGCAATACCTCGAATCAGGTTTTCGGCCGACACGCTCCCCATCCGTTCCAGCGTTGCAACCTGGTCCGTCGTTAGCTGATACAGGTCCGCAAACCCGCGCACCAGCCCGGAGCTGACGAGTTGGTCAACGAGTTTCTCACCCAGTCCCTCGATGTCCATCGCGTTGCGGCTGGCAAAATAACGAATGCGCTCCTTCCATTGCGCGGGACACGTGGCGTTCGGGCAACGAATATAGACCCCCCCTTCGTCTTTAATCAACGGCGTGCGACACTCGGGGCAGCGCGTGGGGAATTGAAATTCAGGCAACTCCGTATGGCGCAGGTGTTTTTCCACCCGCACAATGTGCGGAATGATCTTGCCGGCCTTTTCGACCAGGACGGTGTCACCCACGCGGACATCCTTCCGGCGAATCTCGTCAGCATTGTGCAAACTGGCGCGACTGACCGTCGTCCCAGCCAGCAGGACGGGTTCCAACTCGGCCACGGGTGTGATGGTGCCAGCCTTGCCGACCTGCACCTCGATCGCATTCAGACGGGTGAACGCCTCGTATTTTTCAAATTTGTAGGCGATCAACCAGCGTGGATTCTTGGAGGTCGCACCCATTTGTTCACGCTGCGCAAAATCGTTGACCTTGATCACAATGCCGTCCACTTCAAAATCCAACGTGTGCAGCTGCTCGACCAACCAATCGCAGTAGTCCAGGGCGGCATCGATCGTAGCGAATGCTTGCACATGGGGCGTCGTGGGAACACCCCATTGACGTAGTTGCATCAAGTAGTCCAGGTGATTGTGGAATTCGCAACCGTTGGCGTAACCGATGCCATGTCCAAAAAACCGCAGGTGACGAGTAGCGGCAATTTGAGGATCCAGCAAGCGGATGGCTCCGGCCGTCACATTGCGGGTATTGGCGTAGGCCGCCGCTCCAGCGGCTCCCTGGGCCGCGTTCAGCGTCACGAGATCGGCATTCGTCATGTAAACCTCCCCGCGAACTTCCAGCACGCGGGGGGGCTCGCTGCATAGTAACCGCAACGGCAGATCGACGACGGTCCGTACATTATGGGTCACGTCGTCCCCCACCACGCCGTTGCCACGAGTTACGGCCTGAGTCAGTTGACCGTCCTCATAAATGACGCTCAACGCTACTCCGTCGATCTTGAGTTCGACCGCCCACTCGATCGGTTGACCTGCGACCAGCTTTTGCGCCCGCTGAGCATACTTGCGAACCTCGGCCACGTTGTACGTGTTTTCGATGGATAACATCGGCACGCGGTGCGTGACCTGATTCAGCTCGGAAACGGGTTGGTCGCCGATACGCTGCGTGGGACTGTCGCGCGTGATCAGCTCCGGATGCGCAGCCTCCAGCCGCTTCAGTTCTTCCAACAGCACATCGTACTGGTGGTCGGAAATTTCCGGAGCCGCATCCACATAGTACTTACGATCGTGATAGCGAATCTCGTCGCGCAAACGCTGGATCCGCCGTCCCGCGTCGCTCATGATCCCGCAGGCTCCACGCCACACTCGGGAGCGACAGTGACTCGCTGGCCAGTGGCCGAGTGGGGAATCAGGCAGAGAAACTTGAGGGGCGTATCACCCACATTGCGGAATTGATGAACTTCGTCCGGTTGGACATAGACCACGTCCCCTGCTTTGAGCGGATGAGAGACGTCGCCTTCGTAGACGACGCCCTCCCCCTCCAGGACATACACTTCGTGTTCATACGGATGAAAGTGTCGCGGCGTAAAGCCCCCCGGGGCCACCTCGAACTGCCGCATGGCAAAATTCGGTGCGCCGTCGGCGGCACCTACGAGCCAGCGCACCTGGCACCCCTGCGCCCCTTCCATTTCGACAACGTTTTGCTCAACTTGACTCGTGGGTGTAACTTTCATGGGACTTGCCAATGTGTTTGTTTATTCAGACAACGAGCTCCAACGCCCATCGATTATCGTATGCCACACCAAACGGGCCACAAAGGGGTAAGCCGCCGATGTGGCGGTTACGGAAACCGGCGTGGAGCCATGCGGCGCCGAGGCAGGATCAACTTGTCAAACGCGTTCGGTTCGTACCCGCCGGGCTGCCGCACGGCGCTCCCAGAATGAATCGGTCGCGATCGCCAGGAAACAAAAAGCTGCCAGGACGGCCAGTTCCGCCAGCATCAGCTTAAACCCGTTCTGGTCCAGCCAGGCCATCATCCGCTGACCGGACGGCGCGGGATCGGGCAGGGCCCCTGTTTGAAGCCCGCGGACGATCAGCACGCCATAAGCGCAGGCCGTGACGCTGAATACCAGGCCCGCCATGAGTAACAAGAAATAAAACGGATTCGTCAACGTCTGTTTGAAGCTCATGGTTTTTGGCGATCGTTAGGCACGTTGGCCCATCAAGACTTGTGCGGCTTGCTCACACAGGGACCGGGATTCAGCCGGGGCACTGGATTCCGCGACCAAACGCACGATCGGTTCGGTGTTGCTGGCGCGGACGAGCAGCCACTTTCCCGGCCAATCCAGGCGCAGGCCGTCCTGCTGATCGATTCGGGCCTCGGCAAAATGCCGCGTCAGGGATGCCAACCCACCGGCGACGGCATCTGCGGGAAGTTCGACCTTCGACTTGAACATCGCATATTGGGGCAGACGGTCCGCGACGGCAGCGATCGTTCGGCCTGACTGGGCCATGCACTCGAGCACCAGAGCCATCCCGACAAAGCTATCTCGCACATAACCGACCTGCGGGTCGATTGGTCCCCCATTTCCCTCGCCGCCGAACACTGCGTTCTTGGCGACCATCATCTCCGTGACGTTGGCCTCGCCCACCTTCGACCGATACAGCCGGACACCATGCCTGTTGGCAAGGTCCTCGGACATGCGGCTGGTTGAGCAATTGATCACAATCGGGCCGGGCCGCTTGGAGAGCACGTGGTCGACGCAAATGGCCAGCGTCATTTCTTCACCCAGATAGCGACCGTTTTGATCGATGATGGCCAGCCGATCGGCATCGGGATCCTGGCCAAAGCCCACGTCGGCGTCCAGCGTACCAATTTGCCGCGAAACCTCGGCCAGATTTTCAGCCGTCGGCTCGGGCGGATGCGCGAACTCCCCGTCGGGAGTCTCTCCCAGTATGGTGGTCTGGCATCCCAACTCGGTCAACAGTGTTCGTCCCAGGATGCTGCCGGCACCATGGTTTGAATCCAAGACGACGCGGAAACGCTTCTGGCGAATCAGATCGACGTCCACCTGCCCCAGGACCAACGCCAGATGATGATTCAAGGTCTCAGATAATTGCTGCCTGGCTGCGAGACCGTCGTGCGTCACCCACGCAAAACAACGCTGACGGTGGTTTTGCAGCACGCTGGTCCCGGCCGTCGCACTGATCACGCGTCCTTCCTTGCCGAACAGTTTCAGACCGTTGTACTGGGAGGGATTGTGGCTGGCTGAGATTTGAATGCCCCCCACTGCGCGATGCTGCCGGACCAACACGCCCGTGGTCGGTGTGGCCGCGACATTGCCATACAGCGGCTCGTGGCCGGTAGCCTGCAGCGTCCCACAGACGATCTCCGCCAGCATCTCGCCGCTCGCGCGGCCGTCGCGAGTGACGATCAGGCCACCCTTGGGCAACGTGGCCGCGAAGGCGGCGACATACTGCGCGGCGATCAGCGGCGTGAGGCTGCGACCGATGATCCCGCGCAGTCCCGAAACACTGATGATCGGTTCCATTTCGGGCATACGCATCGCTCCAGGGGCTTAGCACTTCGAAGACCTTTGGCTTAATGTAACGGAATCGAGCGACAGATTGAATAGGCGCACGGCAAGCAAGCTGCGTCGTAAGACCGCAAGCCAGAAGAAATCGCCGTTTACATCGGTCGCTGGCCACGACTCCCAGTCGATTTCTGGCAGCGTGCGCGTCCGACGCATGCGTACGCCGCCGAAGAACGCCGCGTCGTGTTTCGCCAGAGCAAGCGCGTGCCGGGCAGGGTGCGCTTGCCCGTTCCGAACATGAACCTGTCTAAAACTGTCCGGTCGGGTAGGAAAAGCTCCCTTCGGGCACCAAGTCATCGATGCCCAGCCGCTTCATTTTCTTGTAGAGCGTGGTGCGATTGATGCCGAGGGCGTCGGCGGTCGCATTGCGGTTCCAATTGTGAGCTTTGAGCACATCCAGGATGATCTGTCGCTCGGGTCCTTCCAGGGCTTCTTTGAGTGATTTTCCAGCCACATTGGCCACTGCCAAAGGAACCTGGTCGGTGAGCGTGGAGGGAAGATCGCTGGCTTCCACGATGTCGGAGTGGCCCAGCAGCACGGCACGTGACACGACATTCTGTAATTCACGAACGTTGCCGGGCCAGGAGTATTTCTGCAGGATATTCATGGCGTCCGGGCCAAAATCCGACACCTGCTTGCCCGACTCCTCGCAGACGAATTTAAGAAAGTGACGAGCCAGAATCGGGATATCGGCGATGCGGTCCCGCAAAGGTGGCAATTCGATATTGATCACATTGATACGGTAGTAAAGGTCTTGTCGAAAGCGTCCTTCGCGGACGGCGAGCGCGAGATTCTCGTTGGTGGCCAGGACCACGCGTGTGTCAACGCGGAAGGTCTTGTTGCCCCCGACCTGTTCGAACTCCATGTCCTGCAACACGCGCAGCAGCTTGACCTGCATGCTGGGTGATGACGTACCGACCTCATCCAGAAAAATGGTTCCCGTATCGGCCTGTTTGAATTTGCCGATCTTGTCGCCGGAGGCACCCGTAAAGGCTCCCTTCACGTGACCGAACAATTCGCTTTCCAGCAGCGTTTCGGGCAGTGCGCCGCAGGCCACTTCCACGAATGGATTATCGGCCCGTCCGCTGCGTCGATGGATGGCGCGCGCGATCAGCGATTTCCCCGTGCCACTTTCTCCAGTGACCAGCACCGTGGCGCGTGTGTCGGCCACGCTGTCGATCATGTCGAAGATTTTGGCCATGCGATGATCCGAGCCCACGATGATGGTATCGATCCCATAGCGATGGTCGAGTTCTGCTTTAAGTTTTTTGTTTTCTTCCACGACCTCCCGCTGGGACAACGCACGCTGGATGGAGATTTCGAGTTCTTGATCGATAATGGGCTTGGTCAAGAGGTCAAATGCCCCATCGCGCAGGGCTTCGATGCCCACATCCACGTCGCCATAGCCAGTGACGAGGATCACCGGCAGTCCGGGGACCGTTTCGCGGCAGTATCGCAACACCTCGAAGCCATCGCCGTCCTGCAATCTCACGTCGACCACGGCAACCTGGTAAGCATTCTTGCCGATCTTGCGGATGGCCTCTTCTCGGGATGCGGTGGGGTCCACCGTATAGCCCTGTTCCGAGAGCCACGTGGACATGGACTCCAGCACATGTCGGTCGTCGTCCACCAAGAGAATCGACCCCAGTTTCTTCGGTCGCGATACCATCTAGAATACTCCGCCGGTAAATGCCGTTGTCGTCATGAATTGCAAGGTTCGACGTGCCTACGCTGGCGGAATAATGGCTCAACCAAAGTCTGCACGTTGTAGGGTATCTACGTCACGAGTGGTGGCGCGTCAACGCGTTCACCCTGGCGGACATGCCTGGGACGCATTTGTGCCACGGCCAAAGCCGAATCAATCGTTTCAGCCGGCGTAACCGAATCCGGCAGGGGTGCTGTGGCCCGGCAAACTTCGGAGTATCATAAAGATGGTCAAAATGGGTCGTCACGGCCAATTAATATCTTGGGTCATGTGTCGCAGCACCTGCCGACCAGTCGGCAAGAGACGAGGGTGGATTTTCACGCTGATGGCGATCCAGGCCTGAATCTGAGGAGTGAATTGCGGAACGATGGTTCAAAACGACACTTCCACTATTCGCTTGCTCGTCGTCGACGACCACGAAGTGGTCCGTACAGGGCTGGACCAGCTGCTTTCCGCCAAGGGCACGAACTTCACGATCGTGGCCAGTACCCAGCAGGGCGAAGAAGCGGTCGCCCTGGCCGCGCAGCATCGCCCGGATGTGATTCTGCTCGATATCCGTATGCAGGAGGTGGATGGACTGAGCCTCCTGGAGCGGATGGGCGCAGCCTGTCCCCAGGCTGCCAAAATCATGCTCTCGTGTTATGACAATCCCACCTACATCGCCCGCGCGCTGGTGCTGGGCGCGTCCGATTACGTGCTGAAGGACGCTCCGCTGGAACAATTGGTCGAAGCCATTCAGCGAGCTGCGAACCGTCAATCCCCCAGCGACCAGAGCGTCACGATTCCGATTCAAGCTGCCATGAAGTCCAGCGTAGACGTCGAGACCGCGCCCATTCACTTTTCGAGCCGTGAGAGGCAGGTTCTTCGACACCTGGCACTGGGGTTGAGCAACAAAGAAATGGCCAGATCCCTTGCGATTAGCGTCGATACGGTAAAGGAGCATGTCCAGAACGTCCTGCGCAAACTCGGCGTTACCGATCGCACGCAGGCTGCTGTATGGGCCGTGAGGCAGGGGTTTTTGCCGGGAATCAGCCCCGCTGCGGGTGACACGTAGGCATCGATCAGCATTCTTTGGTTTTCCTTTCAGCACGGGCGGAATATCCTATATTTAGATTGATAACGTCATGGGGGCCTGGCCGCGACCGGAAAGCCGGGATTCTCTCGTGAGCCCCTGCGCTGGCCGCGGGACTGTCCTGATGGCCGACGCGATCGCGGTTTAGCTGATCCCACCACAAAGCACTGACAGAGTACTCGGCTGGCGCCGGAGCATGCATGCCTGCAATTCTTGTCGTTGACAATTCGCCCGAGGATCAAGAGCAAATCGCGAGGATTTTCGCGGGTCTGGACGACTTTCGGGTCATCCCGGCCACGAACTCCCTCGTGGCCCTGGAGGCCATCGAGGCCCAATCGCCCGACATTGTCTTGTTCGATCCCTCGGACGGCAGCGACGTGGACGGAGACTTCCTATTGCGGCTTCGCTCTAAGTTTCCCTTCGTGCCCACCATCATTGTGGCCACGATCGGAAATGAACAGCTGGCTATCCACGCACTCAAATCCGGCGCAGCGAATTATGTGCCGAAGTATTTGCTCGATGACGAACTGCTCTCCACCGTACGAGCCGTCTTGGAGGTCTCGCACCTGCAGCGGTGCCGATTGCGCATGTTGGAGCAAATGGAGTTGTTCCAATGCGAGTTTGTGCTCGTTAACGACCGCTCGTTAATTCCACCACTCGTCAGTTATCTGCAGGAACACTTTGCCCGCATGGGGATTTGCGATGAGAGTGACGTCACGCGCGTGGGAATTGCACTGGACGAGGCTTTTGTCAACGCGCTGTTTCATGGCAACCTGGGACTGGATTCCACGCTACGTGAAATCGACAACGACACGTACCACCGACTCGCCAGCCAGCGGATGAAAGAGCACCCTTATTGCGAACGACGTATTTTCGTCAGCGTGCGGATGGACCGGCATGCCGCCGAAGTCACCGTCCGCGATCAAGGCTGCGGTTTCAATCCCCAGGACCTTCCCGACCCGACCGATCCTGCGAACCTGGAACGAGTCAGCGGGCGTGGCGTGCTGCTGATGCGAACCTTTATGGATCAGGTCGAATTCAGTGAAAACGGCACGCGCGTGACCATGCGCAAAGAACGGTCGCGAAATCCCTGACGTTGTTTGAATGTCTAGAATTCGGGTTCACGACATCAGCCGGAACGCGTGTGCGTCCGGTTTTCGCAGCGGGAAACGGACGCACACGCAAGATGGCTGATCCCAAACACGATTTCCGCAACCAACAAGACCAGCGTCACGAGAGCCTGTACTCGCTCTACGTACTTTCGCGGAACAAAAGGTGACATTGTCAGCCGTAGCGGCGATCGGACAGTTCGGGCGTTTTCGGGCTTTTCTCTTCGATCCACTTGTAGTAGTCGACGGATTTCAGATCGGCAGCCGCTTCTTCGTCCACAATGCAGACCACATCTGGATGATGTTGCAGCGCGCTGGCCGTAATCATCGACGTTACCGGTCCCTCGATGGCCGCGGCGATGGCCGGGGCCTTCTGCCGGCCGTTGGCCAGCAACATGATGCGCTTCGCCTCCAGAATCGTGCCGACCCCCATCGTGATCGCATAAATGGGAACGTCTTCCGGGCGCTCGAAGAATCTCGCGTTGTCTTCGATCGTCGAACGGGCCAACGTCTTAATTCTTGTTCGTGATCCCAAGGAGCTGGAGGGTTCATTGAAGGCGATGTGGCCATCTGAACCGATGCCCAGAATTTGCAAATCGATGCCCCCGCAGTCTCGAATGCGCTGCTCGTACCATTGGCAGAAGGCATGAAAATTGTCCGTGGTTCCGGAGGGAATGTAAATATTGGTCTGCGCTATGTTGATGTGCTGGAACAGGTTCTCCTGCATGAAGTAGTGGTAACTCTGCGGATCATTCCGGCTCAGTCCCACGTACTCATCCAAGTTGAAGGTGGTGACTTGCGAGAAATCCAACCCCTCTTCGCGGTGCAACCGCACTAACTCTTTGTACAGCGCTAGAGGCGTGCTTCCCGTGGCCAATCCGAGAACCGCATTGGGTTTGGAATTCAGCACGTGAACCACGACCTGCGCCGCGGCTTGGCTCATCTTTTCGTACGACGGCTTGATAATCACTTGCATTGATCGTTACTCCACCAGGACGTCGGTTATCAGGCCGCTGCGAATGACGATACGGCTCGCCCATAACATGGGGCCGTTGGGGCGACGCGTCAAGCCGTGGCCTGACGGCCTTACGCGAGTTTTGTTGTGCGCAATCGCAGTGCGTTGGCAATTACCGTAACGCTGCTGAAACTCATGGCCGCGGCGGTGCCAGACCTTCGCGTCACTTGCGCTGGCTGTGAACGCGAAACGTCCAGTCCCACTCGTCGAAATACAGGTTGTGTCCGTCGATTTCCACCTCTCCACGTTGAAAATCATTTGGCTCACTGCGAAAACTGGTCTTGGGAGGCACCAGTTCGCGGCCATAATCGAGGTTGACGATCAAGCGGTACGGGTCCAGATGTCCGCAGAGAAAGTCGCGCACACGCTCGTCCGAGTGCTTCCGCACTCCGTACGACGCGTCAGCAGGCAGCCAGCCCCAGGGCTCCACGTAAAACTCGGCCCAATCGTGCATATTCCAGTCTTCGGGGAACAGCTGCCACCCTGACTGCCAACGTGCCGGCACGCCGGCCGCACGGCAGAGTGTGATCCAGGTCATACCCTGAACTCCGCAGTCCCCGCGCCGTTCGGTCAGGCCTTTGCTGGTGAGGCTGGGAATGATGCTGTACTCCATTTCGGCGCACCAGGGGATGTTTTGTGAGACCCACCGAAAAATTCGCCGGGCTTTTTCCAGCGGGTTCTGCTCGCTCCCCACGATTTTCGCAGCCAGCCGCCGGACCTGGGGAGTGAACACGATGTGTGGCGGACGCTCGGCTGTGTACTGCCGGTAGAGATTACCACGCAGGTCGTACGACTGTACGTGTTTGGCGTCCAAGCGGGGGCAGTATGCGCTAGTGACGAAGGTGAAAGACACGGCAAACCGCGGTGGTTCAGCAGGGTCGGCAAGTTGGTGCTGGAGGTAGATCGAGCGATGGGGGGAGCCATTCGGCGCGATGACGCCGCCGGGAGGCTCGCAGCGAATGAGACGCACGTCACGCTGCTGTCGGTACTGCTGCGGAAAGGGGAGCCAAACGCGGATCGTCGCACCCGGCTGCAACCGGGGATGTCCGGGCTTGACCGTTATGGCGTATTCGACCGTGTGCTGGACGGGGTCTAATTCGTCCCCCTCAGTGCTCTCTGTACGCTCCGCCAACGTCACAAGCTCAGCAATACTCGTCGTCAGGTCGAAGGACTTCTGGTCCGGTGCGGTACCCGTCCGACGCGCTTTGGCTTCGTCGTTGAAGCGAAACAGGTTGGAAACACTCCGCCTGAAGAATCGTGGGGCGCCGTCCACGAGTCGATATTGCAACGCTCCAGCGTCCCGCCATCGATGGACATCGTCGATGCTTGCGTCGGGGATGCTTTGCTGGATCTGTTGCAAAACTTCGTTGGCGGAGAGCGAAAAATCCAATCGCGTGCGACGGAGTATCTCCAGCTGGATCGCCGCAGCGCTGGTCGCAGCGCCAGGGTGCTCTTCAACGGTCGTCTGCAATAGCTTCTCCGCCTCGGCGAACGCCCCTTGTTCGATCAGCGCCTCGACCGCCGCGTTTGGTTCGGTCATCGTGGATTCCGGCGGTACCTGTCCCGCGACCGGCAACACAAAAATGGTAATGGCAAATGTCGCCAAACCCATGGCCACTGTTGTTTTGCGCTGCATCGACGATCGCCCATTCTGCCGATTGGAAGTGGCGGTGTCCTAACCTGCCACGGAATCGGCCATGATGGTCCATTCCACAATGGACGATGAAGGCAACGGATCGACACCCAGCTGTCGCAGCATATTAAGGCATTGTGCGCGATGATGCATGCCGTGCGTAGTCACGTGGGTTAACACGGCGCCCCGCGTGAACGTGTAGCTCTGACCGCCCCGTGAACCCGTCACTTGATCGTCTACGGAATGAGCTGCCGCCGAAGCATCCAGGTCGTCGGCGAGTTCGTTGAGCAAACCGCGAAGCTGCTGGATACTGCGCTGCTCCCCTTCCAGCCTTGGTCGTTGCTCGCGACCGGCCAGCAGATCGCCCCAGCCGCGCATGGCGCCCAGGACATGGGTGATGCCGCGATGCAGGGAACCAGGACCAATTTGGAATTCCTGATGCAACTGATCCTCGCGCAACGCCGCGCAGGCATCGATCAGTTTTTCGGTAGCCCAACGGTTGTGGGCCAGCAGAATCTGGATCGGATCGCTCAGCGCCATGGTGAATGCCCCCTTTCTTCGTTGGTGAATTGGTTGCTCCAGCCGGACTGCACTGGCACGCTGAGGCCATTGTTGGGGCAGGCGAAATGAACGGCTGAAACCAGTTCCGCGACATGCCCCGTGACCGTCGTGATTGTCTTATCGAGCCTGAAACGAATTCACGTTCACACGCCGACCAACGTCTCCGAAAGAAAGATCCTTGGACGCTGATCGTGCTGCGCACGCTTTCAGCTCCCTTAGGATGGCACGCCACGCCGTACGCTGCGCCCGTGTGAGCTTCCTTTAGTATGGCGTTACACGTGGCCCCGCGCATAGGTGTCCGCGCTCGGCTTGCCGTCGGTTGCCGCGTGCCGTCAAACCTGGCCCGATCTCCGGGCCATGCCGACCAACGAAAACGCCAGCATCCAGCCCAGAGCCGTCGTTGGCTCAGGAATCGGAGTCATCACAAAACCGGTAACCTCCCCGTTCAGTAATCCGCGGCCCGTAATGACGCCGTTGTCTCCGATTCCGAATGCCCCATTCGACGTGCCACCGACCAGGTCCCAGCCTGCCCCCGATCCGTCCAGCAGGTCTTGGAGTCGATACGTCTGCGTGCCGTCAAACAAAAAGGGAATCGAAGTTGCGGAAGACATGGTGCCCACCACCCAACCGTCCGCGTTTACGCCTCGGGCACCTCCCTGCGATGTGCCCGTCAGCAAGGGGACTTCGGACATCCCGCCAGTTTCAGACCAGAAAAACGCGCGAGAGTCCGCGCCACTATTCAAAGAACTGGAACCGGCGATAAACCCATTACTGCTGACGGCGAAGGCAATCGCGCTGTTGTGTCCCAGTCCGGTCAGGGCCCCGATATCCGTGGCGGTTGTATCGCCCGGGTCCAAATAAAATCCCTTGGTCACAGCCGCATTGGTGGGATCGAGTGCCTGCCCCACGATTCGGCCTGCGTCATTGTTGGCATATGCCGTACGCAGTATGCCTCCATTGGGCATCGTCTGCGAAATAATGCTGCCAGAACTGGTCGTGTATGTAGCGGCGATTTCCGTGCTGCCCGCATTGACGGATCCCACGGCCTCTCCGCTGTTATTCACGGAGAATGCTCGTCCCAGTGTCTGCCCCGCGGGAAGTGGTAGCTGCGCCACCGTGGTCGGATCGGTCCAAATCAGCGGTAAGGGTGAGGAGCCGAAAAAAGTCGTGGCCCCCGTGCCCACCACCACGCCGGAGTCATTCACGTCCTGTGCTAAACTAAACGGGCGGCTGAGAAGCGGAGCTAGTGCCACTGTGCCGTTGACTTCGTCCCAAATCACGCCAGTCGAATTCGAAGTGCCCGTGGCGAAATTTCCACTGGCTGAGATACCTTGGCCGTTGCTGTTTGCCTGGCCAGGCAAAAAAATGGGTGTGATGGAATAGGCCGGCTGAGCCGAAACGCGGGGACATGCCGTCAGCCCCCCAATGGCCACAACGGCGACGAGGGCCGCGACGTTGAAACGAAACGATTTTGTCGTCGACATCATTGGTTCTTCCTCATGGAACAGTGGAATTTAGCTGGAATTTATCGTCAAAGTACAAGCACGACGCGCAAACGAGTGAGCCTTGAGGACAACTGACTCGGTGCGGGCCGCTGAAGTTTTTTGGTTGCGCCTTCCAGCCGCGGCACACCCCTAGCCGGGTCCCGTCAGGCGTGCGTCTTAGCGGCAGGGATTTCGAAAGTCCCAACGAGCCGAACCCATCGGCGCCTGGAACCCTGGTTCCATTTATAGTCCTGGCGATGCCCGTCCTCCAGCGAATTCCGGACATTTCGCGTGAATTTGGGGCCCAAAGCAGGCGCGCTCAAGAGGGCTGATGACGCCGGCGTCGCTCGCAGCATCACGCACAGAAGTTACCGGACGAATGTTCCGTCGGTCGATCCGGGCCATTACGTAGACGACGGGGCGAGTCGCCGTGCAATCTCGGCAACCTGGCACCCGCGCAGCAACACGGTCTTTCGGCGTGCCATGGCTCCGCGGATAATCTCGATACGCGACTTGGCCACCCCCAGTTTCTTGGACAACAGCACGACAATGGCGTCATTCGCCTTCCCGCGCTCGGCCGATTGGGTAACCAGGACGCGAACCTCGTTGCCAGCAATCTGTACCGCATTCCTCCGCGCGCCTGGCACGGCTTTTAGAGTTAGCGTGACCCCTGCGGCCACTTGATTTAGTGATCCAGCGAGCATGTGATCACAGATCGTCGATGGTCATTTTATGTTCCGAGTCGTCGTACAAATGATCGTTGCCCGCTCGGACCAGTCGAATCAGCAGCACCTTGCGTTGCTGCCGGGCGTCATCCACGCACTGGAAGAAATTGGCGCCAACCGTCAGGGCATCGGGGGTGCTGGTGACGATCAAGGTTTGTCCCGCTACCATGACCGCCTGAATGGTAAGTTCATCGAGCACATCGCATTCTCGCGTCGCCGCCAGACTCAAGCTTCCATCCAGTCCGGTGAATCTGGTTTTGGGTGCGCCGTGCTGTACTTGTGGCGATAGCGAGATGCGCGCCCGGCCGTCACCGGCGTCGACCGCCAACAGGCGAAATGTGGTTTGCGCATCCGCGTAGGTCGTACCGCTGACACCATCTTCGCCGCGGCGGAGAACAGTGATTTTCGGTCTGACCTTACAGGTCACGACCTCGGCGTCCCTCCCGGCTCGCAAGTAGATGCGGCAGTCCTGCTCCGGGACCATCGGCATGCCGCCGGGCATGCCGAAAGCCGAAATATTGCCGTCGATGGCAGCCTGACGGAAATTGTCCGTCCCGCGATGCTCGTCCATGAAAAGTATGGATTCCAGAGTCTTGGGGACCTGCGTTTCGATCAGTCCGCAGCGAATGCCGTCGATCATCAGCCTCCGCCGCAATTCCTCGTGCATCGCCTGCTCGTCGATTTCCGCCCATAGCTGATCGTCCAGTTGTTGATCACACGGAATCCGAGCAAAGAATACGTCCAGCGTAAAGCTGTCCGCCACGCGCGGCAGCGGCAGCCTGGCATGCGCTTCGTCAAAGACATGGCTGCGCGTTACCGAACAGCCGACGGCCGTCAGCACCACCATGGCGGACCAACAGATGGCGAATCGACGACGACGCGGACGCGGCGGAAGAGCGACTGATTGCAGCGTGCGGCGATTTGTGAATCCACAATCGTTGTTCATGAAACACGGTGCCGTTGAGCCCACCCATCGGGCTGAAATGTTGCGATCGACGGTCCTACCACGCCCGAAGCGTGTTGCGAGATTTGTTTCGCATGAACACCGCAGTTTGCCGCGAGCCCAAGAGGGTGGGGACGATAGCTTAGCATCCCTCGTCCCGTCAACACAGGGTCTCAGCCACCGCTGCTAGCGCCCACAGGAATTAGTTTGGGATGGCAGAATCGGCTGCCGTAAACCGCCCCAAACTGAGCTTGCAGCTCGGCGAATGATAGCTTGAGAAAGGCGAAGGAGCCGGACCCTTTTGTATTTTGCAGCCACTGATCGGACATCCGCTGCATGGCGGCGTCATATTCCTTTTCGGATTGCGAATGCGCAAAGCATCGTCCGGGAAAACGCCGAACGTCTCCGTTAAAATCCGGACTGACGTGCCAGAGTTCATGAAAAATGGTCGTGATCTTGTCTGGGAACGACAAGTCCATGAAGCGTGGGAGGTAAAAGTTAAGCAGATAGAGCATTTCTTTGCCGCTGGCGTCCAGTACTTTCTGGCAGGTCACGCGGCGGTTGTGGCGAATGTCTTCGACGGCACCGTTCCGGAACCGCAGCGGGGTCAACGACGCCCAGAGTCCCTGACGACCTCTGTTCCGCGCACGTGCGATGGAAATCGCGATGCGGGTGAGATCGACATGGCCCAAGTGTTCCGATTCGGCGGTAATCCACCGGCAGGCTTCGCGCATGGCGTCGGTGAAGTTGAAACCTGGGCGAGAGACATTCTGAGGCGGCATCCGAACCTCCACAAAATCCTGTCGGGAAAGATAACGGCCATGCGTGGTGCGTGACCGTCCAGTCGGTGTCGAGACGAAGTGCTGCCAAAGACGGCCGCAGCTGCCATGAGCCGCGCGGGCGGTCCCATCCCCAGGCGGCTAGGCGTCGTCCGATTCCGTAGCGGTGACGGGTGACACATCCGCTGGCGTGTCACTCTCGGGCGCCTCAAATCGAGGCTTCTGACTCCGCGTGCGCACGCGGTCATTTTTGCCCACAAACTCCAACATGGCGCGGGTGCCGGCGTCCCCCACACGTGGCCGGGCCAGTCTCAGGATACGTGTGTATCCGCCGGGTCGATCTTCAAACCTGGGAGCGACCGTCCCGAACAACACTTCCACCGCCTGTTTGTCTCCCAGCAACTGGAGCGCGCGGCGACGGGCGGTGACCACCGGGCTGCGTGCGGCACACCATTTCTGCCAGGTGTCGCTCTGACGCCAAGCCTTCCACTGCTCGCTGCCACGCTTGGCGGAGGTCGCGTACTCCCGTGAGGCCATTTCTCCGGACAACGATTTGCGGGCGATCGTGATACACTTTTCCACCAGAGGACGAACCTCTTTGGCCTTGTCGATGGTGGTAATGATGCGTCCTTTGACTTTTGGCGCGTTGCCTTCGAATTCCGCGTCTCGCTCGGTAAGAAACAGAGCGCTCGCCAGGTTCTTTAACATGGCTTTGCGGTGACTTGAGCTTCGCCCCAAGCGGCGTCCACGTTTACGGTGTCGCATGATCCAGTACCTGTCAAAAAAACGTGTTTCAGGAAGTTTCCGCGGCCAAGGCCCGATCAACGGGCGGCACCCACGTGCGCCGGCAAGCCTCAGAAAATGGGTTGATGTTGTCTAAAACGCATCCCCAGATGCAAGCCAAGCTCGGACAGCTTGGATTTCACCTCGGTCAGTGTTGTGTCTCCGAAGTTGCGAAACTCAAGCAATTGGTCTTCTGACTTCGTTACTAACTCGCGGACCGTGCGAATGTTCTCCGCCTCCAAGCAATTTGATGCTCGCACGGAAAGGCGCAGATTCGAAATTTGCATGTTCAGCTTGTTTTCCAGGACCGGGTCGAGCCCGTCTCCTTTGGGCGGCGAGTGAACCTGCTTGCCCAACTCGTGGTACTGCACGAAGGGGTTCAAATGCTTGCGCATGATTTTTGAGGCTTCGACCAGGGCCATTTCGGGGGTGATGGAGCCATTCGTCCAGATTTCCAGCACCAGCTTGTCGTAGTTGGTTTTCTGGCCAACCCGAGTCTCTTCGATATCGTAGCGCACGCGCACTACCGGGCTGTAGACGGCGTCGATGGGAATGACCCCGATTTCGTGATCGGCCGAGCTATGTTCGCTGGCCGGGATGTAGCCTCGCCCGTTTTCTACGACCATTTCCATGAAGAAGGGGACGTTATCGGTCAGCGTGGCGATGATGTGATCTTTGTTCACAACCTCCACGTCCGCGTCCGTGTTTACGTCGGCACCGGTGATCGGTCCCGCCGTGCTCTTGTCGATCGTAATGACGCGAGTCTCGTCGGTCTGTTTGTGTACGACCAGCGACTTGACATTCAGCACCAGATCGGTCACGTCTTCCAACACGCCTTGGATCGTCGTGAATTCGTGCTGCGCGCCGCGGATCTTGATTTGGGTTACCGCGCTACCCATCAGGCTGGACAGCAGAATGCGCCGCAGACTGTTCCCGATGGTATGACCAAAACCGTGCTCGAAGGGTTCCGCATAGAATATCCCATGGGTGTCGCTGAGCGACTCTCTCTCACAGGTGATCGCACTTGGCAATTCCAAGCCTCGCCAGCGAATATGCATGTTGTTCTCCAGGTAATGAAAATCAAAAATTCCGTCGCCGGCTTACGTGCGCTGACAGCGTCCTTTTAGCCGAATCAGCTTCGCCGATCCGGCTGCTGACGCCACGAATCCGCGGGAGATCACACACGTCGTTTCTTTGAAGGACGGCACCCGTTGTGAGGAATGGGAGTGCAGTCTTCAATGGACTTGACGTTAAGACCTGCGGACTGCAACGCCGTAATCGCACTTTCGCGACCCGACCCAGGTCCTTTGACCCTGACTTCTACGTCCTTCACGCCAAACTTGACCGCCCGCTCGGCAGCCTGTTGAGCGGCACATTGGCCAGCGAACGGAGTGCTCTTGCGACTCCCCTTGAACTGGCAGGACCCGGCGCTGGACCAACACAACGTGTCGCCGCGGCCGTCGGTGATCGTGACCAGCGTGTTGTTAAACGTCGCCTTAATAAACACGATCGCCGACGTCACGTTACGTCGTGTCTTCCGTTTCTTGGTTGCTTGCTGTTTGCCCACGGCCGATCCTTTGTTAACGTACGAATCCTGATTCCACGCGAGGTCTAATAAATTCCGATTGATTCTGATGGAGGTTTTAATGCCGTACGGTGGTCGACGCACGGGGATCGCCGAATCCTGCGCGCGAACGAGCCGGGCTTAACGCAAATCCTTAACGCCCTTCTTTCCGGCCACTGTCTTCTTGGGGCCCTTCCGGGTCCGAGCGTTCGTGCGCGTGCGTTGCCCGCGAACCGGCAGTCCACGCCGATGGCGGATGCCCCGGTAACAACTGATATCGCGCAGTCTCGAAATGTTCTGCGCCACCTGGCGCCGTAACGGCCCTTCCACGGTGTAATCCCGCTCTAGCAGGGCAGCCAGCCTACCGAGTTCGTCTTCCGCCAGATCACGCGCTTTTTTCGTCGCGTCCACTCCCGCTTTGTGGCACAGTTCACGCGACGTCTTGGGCCCCACCCCAAACAAGTACGTCAACGAGACGACTGCCGCTTTGTCATTCGGGATGTCAACACCCAACAGACGTGGCATATTTCAACTCTCCTCAAGTGTTCGCTGGTGCGGTTTGCCCAAAGCTCGATCGAGCGGAATGCGTTCGTCGAACCGCGGCGGTGTTCGGATGCAGCTATCGAAATCCCAGATGATTCAGGCTCTCGCCGTGCTTGAAACGTGTGAGGATTCGCGGACTAACCCTGACGTTGTTTGTGACGGGGATTGGTGCAAACCACGTAAACCCGCCCCTTCCGCTTCACGACCTTACAGTTTTCACAGATGCGTTTCACGCTCGCGCGGACTTTCATGGCCCTGATTCCTTTGGGTGGTCAGCCAAAACGGGCCAGTATAACGATTCATCGACCACTTCTTCAAGACCCGTGGGGGAGCCATGAAATGCTTGAAACTTCACGGCAGTTGTCGCGATTCCCCCCGAGAGCTCAGCGAGAATTTACCGCACGACAGCTGCCGTTTGCTGCAACTCCTTTTGCAGAACAAGTTTAGGGCGAGTGTGCGAGGTGTCGTCAAGGGATCCGCAACGATCTATTCGGCGTCAGTTGATCTCCTGCGCCTGCAACATCCACAGGTGTTTTTCCAATCCGGCGGAAATGCCGATCAAGAGGTCCTGGCTGACGGGATCGAGTTCCGCGAGGGGATCGATGGAAGCGCGAACTCCAGCCACGGCGGTCTCCAGCCGATCGGCCACCGTCGACACGGTGGAACTGACGTTCCGAAATCCATCAGGGTACACTGGCAGACGGGTTTTTTGTTGAACGGTGCCGATGCGACCGTCTGCATCCTGACCCAGCGACACAATCCGCTCGGCAATCTCGTCCGAGCCCACTCGAACTGAGTCCAATATCTCATCCAACTGCAAGTGGACGGAGCGAAAGTTTGGCCCCACGACATTCCAGTGAGCCTGCTTGAGCTGTAGTGATAGATCGATAAGATCGACCAAATTACCTTGCAACAGAGTAACGACCTTACTTTGACGATCGCCGGACAGGACCGTACGCTTAAATTCGCTCATCTTTATCTCCTTAAACGGTAGGCGGTTGGGCTATTACCAGCTAGAAAAACCGTATTGGCGGCAAGATTGTAACGAAAGGCGATGGGGCGCGATCACGACCGCCGCGGGCGCTGCCCGACTAATTCGCCCACAGCGAAGAGGCTTCCGTCACTTGGCCGTCAATCACGTAAACGCAACGCTGGGCCTGATCGGCCACATGTTGACTGTGCGTAATCACGACCATTGTCATGGCATGCTGTTGGTGCAACATTTGAAACAGCTGCAAGATTTCGTCGGTGGTCCGGGAGTCCAGATTCCCGGTGGGCTCGTCGGCCAACAGCACGTCCGGGCCATTCGCCAGTGCACGCGCGATGGCCACGCGCTGACGTTCGCCAATCGACAACTGCGGCGGAAAATGGCTGAGCCGATGGCTGAGCCCGACCTGTGTCAGCAGTTCACGGGCGCGCTGCACGCGCTGGTGCCGTGTCAGGCGGCTTTCAAACATAGGGACTTGGACGTTCTCCAAAGCCGTCAGAGTCGGCAGCAGCAGGAACGACTGGAAAACAAATCCTATCCGTTCGGCGCGAAATTCATCGAGGTCGGGCAATTTGTCGAGCGATTTACCGTCAAACAGCACTTGTCCGGAAGTGGGGATGTCCAGCCCCCCAATCAGCGACAACAGTGTCGACTTGCCACTGCCGCTTTGCCCCATGATGGCCAGATATTCCCCACGTTGTATGCTCAAATCGACGCCAGCCAAAGCGACGACATGGCCGTCGGGATACACCTTGCGCAACGAGCGGGTTTCGATCAGCGGCACGGGGAGAGTCATGTGGGTTCTTTCATGGGGCTGATGCTGTCAGGTATCACTCGCTGCGCAGCCCGTGCGAGGGGGGCAGATTCGCAGCGCGGAGAGCCGGGTAAATGCCTCCGATCAATCCGACCACCCCGGCCATTGCCACTCCAAACATGACTACATACCAGGTCATTTGGCCATCGACGAGTCCGGCCGTTTCTGGGAGTCTTGTCAGCAACTGGACCAGGAGGTAGGCAGCTACTACACCCACTGCCGAGCCCAGCAGGCTTAACGCAACCGACTCCCCCACGACCATGCGAGTGACACGAGATCGCTTCCAGCCGATGGCTCGCAATAAACTGATTTCGCGGATCCGCTCCACGACCGACATGATCATGGTGTTCAAGATACCGATCGCCCCGACGAACACGGCGATGGCCGATGTTACCAGGGCCATAGCGCGGGAAACGCGAAGATGCATGGCACTTTTGGCGTAATCTCGGACGGACTCCGCATGAATGCGCGCACTTCGTCCGTCCGAAAACTGCAGATCGTTGATCGCGGTGCGGACCGCTTGTAGATCCGCGCCTTGCGGGTCCAACGCCACGCCGAACCCGGTGATCCGCCCTTCATTCACCATCACGCGCTGCATTTCCGACAGGCTCATGACCAACCCGGCGTTTTCAGGCAGTGAAAAACTCTCGTACACGCCGACAATCTGAAACGGTTCCCCGAGAATCTCGATCGAATCCCCGGCCTTCTTTTGCAGTTGCCCCGCCAGCAGCGTTCCCAGCATTACGGTCGAACTCTCCCCTGCCTGTAAAGATCGACCATCCGTGACTTGCAGCGCATCAAACAGCAAATTGCCAGGTTCCCAGCCTTGGATGAGCACGTTGACAGTCGAGCGCTTGACCTCGAAGGCCGCCAGGTCGGCCAGGGTCGGACACACCTCGCGTACGCCGGGAATCTGTTTGACCAGTGGGAGCACGCGGGCATCCACATCACTGGACACCTGGTCGACCGCGTCCTTCTCGACCACGACCAGGTCGACGCCACGATCAATCAGCGAATCGACGGTGATCCGGCGAAACCCCTCGGAAATGTTCAGCAGCGCCACTGTCGTGCCCACGCCGATGGCGATCCCCAGAATGGTCAGAAGGGACCGTACCTTGCGCCTGAGCAGATTTCGAATCACGATGGTGGAGAATCTCATATTAGATTTCTATGCTCGTACGCTCCCGTTGGCCAGTCGACAGAGGTGGCGATGGACGCGTTCGACAAAGTCTCGCGAATTCTCCACCGGGGCCAGGTGTTTTGCGTGCGGCACGACATCGACCACGCAGTCCGGGAGCGTATTTTGTAGAAAGTCTCGCGTGGCAGCAAACGGGGTGTATTCGTCGTATAGCGCTACGACGGGTTGGTGAACCCCACGAATTAGGTCTTCGGTAAGTCCCGCAACCTGAAACGCCTCGGCGCCCGCTTGCGTTTGCACCAGTCCGCGCATTCCGGTCAGCCATCGGGTGCCGGCCGGTCCCAGCTCCGCGTGCAACGCCGTTTGTTGTTCTGCGTCCAACTGCGCGATGAGCGCGAACAACTGCGAAAAATCCACGGTAGCCGGTAATTCCAGGCCTGACTGAGCGAACGTCTGGCGCAGATCGCCCCACGGTTGCGCGTGGGGCATCGCGGGCTCCAAGTGCGCCAATCCCGGAAAATAGCTGTCGGCCACTACCACCCCGCGCACCATCTCGGGGAACAGCGCGGCAGCATGCATGCCAATGACGCCTCCGTAGCTATGGCCCACCAGCCAGGCCGGCTGTAGTTGGAGCTGCGCGTGCAACTCGTGGAGATCCTCGGCAAGATGCGCGGAGTCGTAACCACTCGGCGTTGCCGTAGTCAGGCCATGGCCGCGCAAGTCGTACATCGTCACACGAAAGCTCTTGGCCAGTTCCACCACGATGTTGGTCATCATCCATACAGCCAGGTTGCTGGTGAAGGCGTGGACCAGTACCACATCCGGACCATTTCCGGATTGTTGATAGTGCACATTCAATTCACCGACGCGTACTTGTGGCATGTTGGACCGCTCTATGCATTAAGCCAGCGGGTCAGGAACTCCGCGAGTTCGCCGACCCGTATATCCGATACGTTGCGTTCGGCAAGTTCCGACAAGAATTGCGGAAACGGCAGCGGACGCTGAAAATGTGCCTCCAAGCGCTCGCCGAGCAAGACGGCATCGATCGAGACGAAACCCAAATCGGCAAAAAAACGAGTATCCGGCGTGATTTCGCCCGAGTAATCGCGATTCTCGAAAGTGGCAATCACGGTGCGCAGGTCGTCGAGAATTTCCGCTTCTGTTTTCATGGTTCCGGCAGGGCGGGTAGTCCCAGCGAAATAATGGTGTTGTCATGAATGGCCGACCAGACGTCGTACAGGGTCTGGTCGATACGACAGCGGTGTGCATGTCCGTCGTGGGCAAATTGCTCCCACACCAGTCCCTCCACGCTGCCGTGCAGTTGCTGCAGGCAGCGCCGCATGGAGTGGGTTTGCTGAATTGCCAATTCCATCGCCGTCCCTGTCTGGTCCGCGAAGCAACGCGCCATGTCCTCGGTACCCGGTTCGGGCTCAAATTCCGACTGCCACGAGCGGCAATCCAATCCCACGCGTTCCGCCAACGCTCCTGCGGCATAGTACACTTCGTCGACACATCGAACGGCAACTCGAGGTAACGGAGTCTCGTCGTAGCCATCCCGCGCCACGGTACGAAACCAACCGTCTGCCAGCTGTTCCACTTCCACGTCGGCTGCAAACATCGTCTGGCCGTCCAGCGCCAGCCGAAAGCGACGCGCGGCATCCTTGACGGCGAACCGGGAAAAAAGCCACGCGGAAACTTCCGTCGACGGCAGGTTCAAGGACTCAAATAGCTGTTGCTCGCGCGGACTGAACACGACTTGCAGTCCCGCGGTTCTCAGCGAGGGATTTGTCAGGTCCTCTGGAACTTCCAATTGCACGAGGGAAGCCCGCTGACCCAAATCGGGAAACAAATCATGCCGGTCGTCCGACAGATAGTAGATGTCTTTTGGACCGTGGAAGTTGACGTTGTGAAACGGCAGATAGAACCGCCAGAACTTGGCCAACCGCATGCGACACCAGGCCTGGCCATTCTCACGAAAGGCGATCAGGCTATGGGCGTACCGTCGCGCCGAGTAATGCTCCACCCAACCTTCCACGGTCAATCGTTCGCCGACGTCGGGCGCTGGCCCATACATTTCCAGCTCTTCCAATTGAAACGGCAGCATGATGCGGCCTGTCTGGTCCGGGTCGGCTAGATGCCACACGGCCAGCGGGTGCATGACGATGTCCAGCGTCACGGGATCCAGGACAAACTCAGGCGAGGTTGTCGAACGGAACAGGTCCGAGCGTGGTTGTACCTCCACCTCGCATTCGATCTGTTGATCGCCCATGCGCTTGACAGCAATCACTCCTTGAAAGACCGGTCCGTGGAACAGGTTGTTGTAGAGCTTTTCGACCGTGGTGGGACAGGGTCGGGGTTGATCAAACTCGATCCGTTCCAGGTTCCCGCTGGCATAGGCGGAGCCGAGCACGACCTCACAGCGCGCGGCCAGTCCGCCCTCGCCAAGTGTGGCCGCACGTTTTGATTTTCCCAGATCCCAAACTTCAGCCCGCACCACGATGGGTGCGGAGGGAGACTGGTCGGGGGACTCCAGTCGCCGGATGCGAACTTCCACGGTCCCCGGATCGTGCGCGTAAAGGCAGCCACTTCATCAAGTGGACATGGCGAATGTGTGTGACCACGAGGGAGGGGAACGCTTGCCGAGCCGTCTGAGCTACCAACTCCAGGAAGAACGTCATGGGCATCAGGGGCTGCCCATGTTGGCTGGGATCCACGCGGCTGTTCTTCTGCCCGCCCAACGTATGCTGATCGGCGTACAAGTCTTCATCCAAATCGAGCGGGCGACGCAGCGTGAGTGAATGCCCCGGCACGTCCTCGGCGATTTCGCCGCCGACAAACAGCGGCGCCGGCGCGGTCGGTTGGCGGATCGTCCCCGGTATTCCCAGCGCCTGGGAATGCAGGCTCCAACGTCGGGGAAGCCGCCGGTAACTCCGGCGGCAGCGGACCCGCTATCGATCGGCCGAGCCCGACCAGATACTGGCCTATCACAGTCTGTTGAGTCTGTAAGAACTGCTGCATCAACTGCTGGTGACTTAGCACGACCTGTTGTCGTGTCGTCAGCGTAGGGTTGCTTACCACACGATCGGAGCCGGCTGAATTAGCTACCGCCTGCCGAATGCGGCCTCGCGCTGGTCGGGACGTTACGCCGGGTGCTCGTGGGGCGGGCGCCAGGAAGGATGCCACGACCGGCAGTGGATTCGTCGCGGTCTCCGACTCGGTCGTCACTGCCGCTGCATCGAGAGCGGACGCGGCCGACGTCGAAGGCATTGCGGTGGCCGCGGGCCGTGCCGTTTTCGCTTTCGCTTCCGTTTCCGTGGTGTTCTTGGCGGTCCCCGGGGCCGACATCGCCGCCATGGTTGCGGACGCTGGTGTCGCTGCCGAAATCGATGCCGGCCCTGGCGGCGTTGTGGTCGTGTCGCCGGTGCTTACGGGAACGGGTGGGATCAAATCCGGAAAGGCCGCCGCTCGCAGGTCCGTCGCATTGGGGTAAGAACCTGTTGGATAAAGGCCCTCCCAATTCACCGGCACCTGGTGGATCGCCAGCTGAGCCATCAAATGCATCATCTGGGATTCCGCCGACTTGCCCACGCGATTCGAAGGCGCGACGAGCACGGGGCGGCCCCGCAATATGTCCTCAACGAAAGCCGTCAGATTGGCGCGAGGACCCACTTCCACGAAGATTCTTGCGCCATCCTCATACATGTTCTGGATGAGTTCCGTAAACCGCACTGGCTGCACCCATTGTTGGACGGCAAGTTCCAGAATCTCGTGGGGATCGTCGGGGAATTCCCGGGCCGTCGCGCAGGAATAAATCGGAATCTCCGGAACCTGAAATTCCAGCGAGGCCATCAGGCCGGACAGCATTGGCAAGTACGGGCGGAATAAACTGGTGTGGTAGGGTCGAGGCAGTCCCAGCCGCTGCACGATCAGGTTTGCCTGGCGCACCACCTTCTCGGCGCGTTCGGCCGCTTCCATCGTACCAACCAGCACGACCTGATGCGGGCAATTGTCCATCGCCAAGAAGATGTTCGTTTCATCGCCAGGTGACAGGCCGGCCTCGGTCAAGATTCTTTCCACGCGAGCGTAGCCGGCGCCGACGGCCAACATGCCGGACGGCTCCTCACTCGGTTCTTGAAACCGGGCGATGTTCTGGATGAGGATGAAGGGGGACTGGTCGCTGACCGCTCGAGCTGCGAACAGCGCAGTGGCTTCACCCGCGCTATGTCCCGCGACAGCCTGGGCCTCGATCCCCAATTGACGCAATACTTGATGAAGGCACCAGCTGCCCCACACGTTGACCGACAAGGAGAAGTTGAAATCGTGGAGCTGAGCTTCCAGCGCCGACTGGCGGTCCGGATCGCTGGTAGTCAGGCAATCGAGCAAGGAACTGGCTGGCAAACACAACTCTGTCTCAATCGTGGAGCACACCGCGAACATGGGATCCAAAATCGGAAATCGCGTGCTTAGTCCGCTGAGCATCCCTGGAAAGGGAGCGCCTTCGCCGGGGAACAAAAAGGCGATGTG
Source organism: uncultured Planctomycetales bacterium (assembly GCA_963695565.1). Lineage (GTDB taxonomy): Bacteria > Planctomycetota > Planctomycetia > Pirellulales > Pirellulaceae > CAVOGW01. The sequence continues at coordinate 27,902 of CAVOGW010000010.1, read as the reverse complement.
TCCCGAGCAGTACAGCGGATTTTCGGTAAAGTAAATTCCTGCCGCGTCCTGAATCCGCGAACATTTGGGGTCCCGCAGTCGCTGGGCCGCGCGTGCGAGCAGGTCGTCGAGCGTCTCGTGGGTGGCGGCCACGATCGCCAGGCTGGGCAGCTCGCAGGAACGGCGGCAGGCAGCCGCGAGGTCAGCCATTGGCAACCGCGGCCGCGTGCGCAACTGACTTTGACATTGTTGCAGTTGACTCGATAGCGCCGCGCGTGCGCCGCCAAACAAGAACACATGCGTGGCCGATGGTGCTTCGAGAGTAATCATGGATCGAGCTTGCCGCCCAGGAAGTTATTCGGTGCGAGAAGGACTGACGGCGGTGGCCACGAGATTTTCGGCTCCCCCGGCAATGATGATCTCGCTCTCCCCCTTGCCGCCAAAAACCAGTTCATCGACAAACATCTTGGCGCCCACCTCAGGCGGAATCAGCGACAGACCGCGTGCCTCCAGATAGGGAGCTAAACCGGCCACCATCCCGACTTGCGACCAGGGTCCCCAGGCCACGCTGAATACTCGGGCCGCGGTACGACGGTCCCACTCGACGGCCAGTTTCGAGAGGAACTCGTTGGCGGCGGCGTAGTCGGCCTGCCCTCGATTCCCGAACCGGCTGGCGATGGAGGCGAATAAGGCCACGAATTGCAGCGTTTCTTCGGGCAACAAGCGTGAGAGGTGGATCGCACTGTCGACTTTTGTGCCAAATACCCGCTCGAAGGAGGGCATCGTTTTGTCGGCGATCAGCTTATCCTCGATCACACCCGCACCGTGAATGACACCATCCAGCCTGCCGTACTTGTCGAGAATGGACTGGACCAACTGCTGCACGGCCTGTGCGTCACGCATATCTACCGCGCGGTAATCGACTTGGGCCCCGGTGTCGCGGATGGCCTGCAGATTATCGCGCAGTTCGCGATCCTTGATCCGCTGCTGATAGGTTTGTTCGATCAAGCGTGGGTCGGGTTGTTGGCCGCGGGCGGTTTGCAATCCGATCAGGGCCTGTTTGAGTTCCGAGTTTGGTACATCGCGCGTTTCCGCGGACTCCGCTGGCTCCCATGCCGATCGTCCCACCAGGATCAAGTGCGGCCGAAACCTGCGTCCCAGCTCCTCTGCGATTTTCGCGGTAATGCCACGCGCACCCCCCGTCAACAGAATGACGGACGATGCATCCAACTGCACAGTCGGTTTGCCGTTCAGGTCCAGCTCGGCGGGAACAGGTTCCCAGGTAATACGGCAGTGGCCATTGTTGCCGACTTCCACTGGTCCGTCGGCATCACCAAGTTCGCTCATCAGGACATCCACGTTATCCCCCATGGCTCGCCGCGGATCAACATCCACCACGCGCACCATGACGTCGGGCAACTCGAGTGCCAGGCATTTCACAAATCCGATCACACCGCCACCCGCGGCGACCGATGATCGATCGGCTGAGCGGTCATATCCCAGCCTTCCTCCCATGCCCAAAACCGCCAGCACGAAGGCATTTCCGGATTGTGCGGATTGTTTGAGATCATCATGGATGTTCTGGGCCAGCAGATATAAAGACTGGGTACCGACCCAAGCAGCACGTTGGTCCACGCGGGGCTCCTCGGTCGGCGCTGCCAGCGGCAGGGCGTGAATGAGTCCGGCAATGCGTCCGCCGGATCGTCGCACCAGCTCGACAGCATGTTGCACGGCCTGCGGATCGGTCAGATCGGCGTGGATCATGCCCCCTTCATGGCGATAGTTCTTACTTTCCACATGGCGGATCAGGGTCACCGACTGTCCGAAGTCCGCAAGTCGATCAGCAATCTCGACCCCCAATCCCAGCTCGTCGTCCGTGACAATCACCGTTCCCGAGGGAATGACGGTTGCCCCGGTTGCCGGTAAGGGGATTTCGACGAGACGAATTTTGGCACGTTGAATTACGGTCGTGTCTACGGCATCGTCCGTCGCTTCGGTTTGACGGGCGGGTGTCGACGCCGTAATTCTGGATGGTGAATCGAGTTGTGGTTGCTGAGACCTGTCGCCGTCTTTCGAGACGGAGCCATTCCCTGAGGTCGACAATGATTGTTTCGAGGTCTTGCTTGAATCACGTCGGGCCGCTGCAGGCGCACTTTCCTCCCCGAATAATGCCCCCTCGAGGTAGTTGAGCATGCCGCGCAGCGTGCGTTCGACGGTCAACTTCTCCAGTTCAAGAGCGCCATCATCGTCTTGCGAGAGGTTCAGGCTTTCTGCCAGCTCGCCCAGAATTTCCACTCGTTTAATTGAATCGATGCCCAAGTCGGCTTCGAGGTCCAGATCAAGATTCAGCATTTCTCGCGGGTATCCCGTACGCTGGCTGACAATCTCAATCAGGCGATCGGTGATCGATTCCATGGTCTCGGACGACGTGGCGGGCTCCGCCGCGGTTGCTCCTGCGGAAGGGGCAGCCGCCGGCCGTGTCGCCGCAGACTGAGGCTGCGACCCGTCCGTGGCTGCTCGTTGATTACCGCGATCAACGGCCGGCAACGGAGTGGCGGACGGATGGGGATTCGCGACCAGGCCGCCCGCGTCCATCTGACCATCGCCATTCTGCCCGGGAGAGGAAGCATGCGTGACCTGCGACGCGCGGACCTCGGGTATCTGTGGCAACGATCGCGAACCACTGTGCGTCGGGAGAGCCGTGCCGGTGCCGTCGCTGCCCAAGGTGACTCCTGGGCCCTGCAGATAAGCCAGCATCACGTCTCGTTGCGTTTCCAGGAATTGAGACATGAGTTCCTGAAAACCGATCATCACGGGATCGACTCCGGCTGGCAGCGGCTGAGTGAACTCAGCCGGCTGACTGCTGGAAGGCTCGCCCGTTGCCGCCTGCGGCATCGCGAAACCCTGCGTGGGCACAGGCTGCACAACCTCTGGTGGGGCCGCCTCGACGGGCTCAGTCGCCGCCGCAGGTGATGAAGATAGTGGGGAATTGGCAGGGTGTGTCATATTGGATCTAAGATTTTGGGGTTGTTTGGAAGAGCCGTTGGTCGGCATCGGCGTACCGCGTGGGAAAGTTGCGGATGTGGGGCTGTCGGTCGGCGAACGTTTTCCCAGCAAACGCGGTTCCGCCGCCTGCCAAGGTCGATTCCGAATTCCATTCACGATCCAAGTCGTTGGTGAGTACGTTTCAGCATAACGTTTCTCCAGCTCGTCATAGCTGGCGGCGTGGGAAACGCGTCCTTTGAACCAGGGGTCGAGCATCACGTCGACGTTAACCGTCAACAATTGACCAAGACAATGCACCAACTGCGTCAAGCCACTTCGGGAGGCGACGTCCGTGGCGACCGCGACATGAGCCCGCTGTCCCAGCGTGCGTTTGATCAAGCCTGTCAGTTGGTTTTGCGGGCCAACTTCGATAAACGTGCGGACTCCCGCATCGTACATGGCTTCCACTTCGTCCCGGAAGCGGACGGGGCTGGTAATCTGAAGAGCGAGTTGACGGCGAATGGCAGCACTATCGGCGGGATGGGGCTGCGCAGTCTGGTTCGAAAATACTGTCAGCTGTGGTGCGGCAAACGGCGTATTTTTCAGTACCTCGGCGAAGGTCGTTTCGGCCGCAGACATTTCAGGCGAGTGGAAGGCACACGATACGGACAAGGCCTGTCCCTTGAGCCCGGCTGATTGGAATCGATCCAGCGCTGCTTGTAACGCGTCCAGTCGACCGGAGATCACGGTCTGATCCGGGGCATTCAGGTTCGCCAGCGTGATACCGGACAGATCGCCCAAACAGGCCCGGACGGCCGACTCATCCGCCGTCACGGCTACCATTCCGCCTGTCCCGTCTCCGGCCGCCTCGCGCATGGCATTTCCGCGGCGCTGGGAGATGCGGATCAAGTCGCCGTCCTCGATTACGCCCGCCGCCCATAGGGCAGTGAACTCTCCGTAGCTGTGACCGGCCACCACATCCGGACACACGTTGAACTCGGTCAACAGTCGGAACATGCCCATGGAAGCGGCACCGATTGCGGGTTGTGCGACATCGGTGTTGGCCAGCGCCAACCGTTGCGATTCCCGCTCTTCCTCGGAAAAGGCCGACGGGGGATAGATAAACCGAGTGAGCGGTCGGTCGAAATCCGAGTGCAACTGCCTGGTGAAGCTCTCCAGAGCGTTCCGCACCGGTGCAAAACAGCAGGCCACTTCGGCGAGCATATTGGGGTACTGCGAACCTTGCCCGGGAAATACCATGGCTACTTTCCCCGGCGGTGACTGCGCGACTCCCGAGTAATAAATTCCCCGCGGGTCGTGGGCAGGAGCCTGATCGCGCTCGCACATCGCTCGAGCAGGCTCAAGCAGTTCCTGCAGATGTGCACAGGACTCAGCAACAATCGCCAACGTCCTGCCCTTCGTGGCCGACGATTGTCGCCAGGCGACGGCAGCCAGCTCGCGCAACGGAATTTTCGGGCTGCGAGCCAACACGGTGCTGAGCTGATCGATCGCACGCAGCAGTTCAGCCACAGACTCGCGACGCAGCAGAATGAGTTCCGCCGGCGGTTGCGCGAGTGCCGCAGTCTGATCCGCCACGATACCGTCCTGGTATTCTTCCAGTACCACATGCACATTGGTACCCCCGAAACCGAAGGCGCTAACGCCCGCACATCGGGGCTGCGCCCGGTCCTCGATCCACGGCCGAGATGTCGTGTTCAGGTAGAGTGCGGATGCTACGAGATTAGCGGTCGTGTTCGGGTTCTCGACGAGCGTCGGTGGCAGAATCTTATGGTGCAAGGCCATGGTAGCCTTGATCAAGCCTGCCACGCCGGCAGCACACTTGGAGTGCCCAATCATGGACTTGACGGATCCCAGCGCGCACGACTGGGGATCGGCCTGGCTTTCCGCCATCACGGTGGCCAGGGCCTGCAGCTCGGTTCGGTCTCCCACCACGGTGCCGGTTCCGTGGGCTTCGATCAACCCCACGCGACTGGGCGGCAGGTCCGCCTTTTGGTAGGCACGGCGGAGCGCGCGGAGCTGCCCGGCAGAATTCGGTGCCGTGAGACCTTTGTCTTTGCCATCGCTGGACGAGCCCACGCCCCGAATTACGGCGTAGACTTTGTCACCATCCCGTTCCGCGTCCTCCAATCGTTTCAGTACAACGACGCCCAGGCCTTCGCTGAGCACAATGCCATCGGCGCCCGCATCGAACGGTCTGCATCGCCCTTGTGGGGAAAGCGCATGTGTCTTGCTGAACGCCATGTAGGCGTACGGCGTTTGCACGGTGTCGGCGCCCATGGCCAGGGCCACGTTGGCCGTGCCGAGTTCCAATTCGCGACAGCACGCATGCACGGCCGCTAACGAGGACGCACAGGCTGCGTCCAGCGCGTAATTCGTGCCGCCCAGATCAAATCGATTGGCCACGCGGCCCACCGCGACGTTCATCAGAATCCCCGGAAACGAATCTTCCGTCCAGGCGGGCAGCAACGGCTCGCAGGCCGCGACGATGGCCCGTGGATCGACGGTTACTTCCTCCACGGTTTCCAGCATAGGCAAGCAGGTACGGAAGCCGTAGGAAATTCCCATGGGGCTGCCCCCCCCACCAATCCCCAGGATGGCGCAGGTGTTTTCCCGGTCGAACGGGCGCTTCTCGTAGCCCGCATCCTGCAGCGCCTGGGACACGCACTCCAACAGTAGCAACTGCAATGGTTCGATCGATTTCAGGCTGGCGGGCGTGATGCCATACTTCAGCGGATCGAAAGCAATGTCGCCCAGAAAACCGCCCCATTTGGAAACGATCTTATCGTGAGCCCGTGGATTTTCATCGTAGAAGATACGCCAGTCCCAGTGCGTCTCCGGAATCTCTGTCACGGCGTAAACACGATTCAGGATGTTGTCCCAATATTCGGTCAGGTTCTTCGCGGCGGGGTAGAAGCAAGCCATCCCGATGATGGCCACATCACAGCGGTTCGGCGTGGGCGTCAGCTGCCGCGGCTGGCTGCCCGCCGCCTGTTTCAAGAGTCGCACGGCGTCGCTGCTTACCGCCTGATGTAATCGCCGCATGTCGATGACGCCCTGGTGCAGGGCGGCAACTTGACCGACCATGTACATCCCTTGCTGGAATTGTTCCTCGTGCGAGATGTTCACGACCTCTCGCGGAGCACCTGCCTTCACAACGCGACGATCGACACCTTTGGATGCCATCCGCAACCGCCCGGTATTTTTCCGTTCCAGCTCGATGACAATTTCGCGGTGTGGCTTTCCGGCGTTTTTGAGTCGGATCTTCTCAGCATGAAAGTCATCGAAGTACGGTGACTTGATACAGCGGATCGCATGTCCCGGACCTGTTTCAAACAACACCGTGCCGTCCGCTTGCAGGGCTTCCTGCTGAAATCGAGGGACAATCGCTCCGGTCTCCACCGCTTCGCGGGTGAACAAGTAAGCGGTCCCCATCAGGATGCCAATCTTGACGCCCCGCGCGACCAAGGGAGCGGCCATGGCCGCCACCATTGCCGCCGAGCGGGCATCGTGGATGCCGCCGGCAAAGACCACGTGGAATTCGAGGGCACCGCCGGATGCCGCTACATGTTGTAGCACGACCTCGATTTGTTGCTCCCAGAGCACGAAACTGCTGCGCGGGCCGACGTGTCCTCCACATTCCCGACCCTCGAAGATAAATCGCCGGGCCCCCTGCCGCAGAAACATGCGCAACAGGCCGGGGGAGGGAACGTGCAGGTACGTCGTTATACCCTCCTGCTCCAGCTCAAGCGCCTGATCCGGCCGGCCGCCCGCAATGATCGCAAAGGCTGGCGGGCAATGTTTGATGGCACGCACTTGCTCCTGTCGTATCTCGGGCGGGAGAAATCCCAACAAGCCCACACCCCAAGGGCGATCTCCCAGTCGCTGCCGACACTCGATCAGCAATTCGGCAACCTGCTGTTCGCGCAACAAGGCCAGTGCCAAAAAGGGCAGCCCGCCTTGAGCCGATACCGCATCGGCAAACGCAGCCACGTCGCTGACCCGCGTCATGGGGCCCTGTAAAATGGGAAATCGTGTGCCATGACTCTTGGCCATCGGCCCCTGTTCGGCCAACGCCGCCTGTTCAGCAGCCTGCTGCGTGTGCCGCGTGGCGGCCGCGGCAATACCCTGGAGGATGCCGGCCACCGTCACATATTTTTCCGCCAGCGGCGCGGCTAACGCCACGTCCTGCCCGCACAGCAAGATGGGCCAGTCCGCAATCAACCGTCGTGCGTGTGACAGGATAGCCTGTCGAAACTGCCGTTGTCCCTCCTGCTCGGACAGAGTCCCCGTGGATATTTCGTCCTCCAGGTCCGCCAGCTGCGATGCCACGGGCGAACCGGGCTGCGGCAAGAGACGATACTCTCGGTGAAGTCGAGCCCCGACGGAAACGCTCTCGCTTCCGTCCATGGCCCGCACCAGAGACTTCACATGGTCGGGTAGTCGTGACTCGGCGCGAGTAACAGCTGACTGTCCAGCACAACCCCTTGGGCGCCCGAGACGGCCACCGCAGCCGCACTATGAGGACCAACACCGCCGCGTACATAACACTCCAGATGTTCGCAGGCAACTTCCCGCTCGCACCAGGCTCTCCACTGCTGACTGAGGACAAAGGCGGTAGTCCCCGAAACAATGCCTCCGGATTCGTTCCCTTTTAGAATGACGCCGTCTATGAAGTCTGGCTGCAGCAGCGAAAATTCGTGGGCGGATCGACATTCCGCGTAGACCTGCAAGCCACGCTCCCGCAAACGCGTGACGAGATCCCAGGCGGTGGAGCAGGCCCGTGCGGATACGATCAACGACCGAACACAATCGGGAAGTCGTTCAACACGGTCACCCCATGGCATCACCTGGTCTTCGTCCAAATAGACGCCGATCGACGCGTGCGCGCGTGCGGAGGCTGACTTGCAGCGCTCGGAAAACACCGCCGTATCATCGTCCAAAGCGAAATGCAAATATCCACGGCCGCCGGCGCGACAGGCAGCAACCACGATCTCATCGGAAAGGCTGCCCGCCGGACCTACGACGATAATATCCGTCGTATTCATGATGGGGTATCTATTTCATCTACTCTGAGCAGTTGACCGACTACGGTCCACTGCGGAATGGAGTGTAAGCACTGTTGTCCACGACGAAATCGACGGGTATTACCGGAATTGCTTATTCTCGCATGAATTTCCCGACTTCGCTAAACAAGAATTCCAATTTTTCCCTAACGTCTTGGCAGGTAGGGACTTCTGTAATAAGTGTACGACTTGTATTGCGGGCTGAATGGGCCCTGTGACGCATGGGTCGGCGAACCGGCTCCGTAAGGTGCCGGGTGAGCAGCAGTCAAGGCGCGAGAATCCCCATCGAATTCGCGAATCTCGCGGTCACGATGGATGCCGCGTCGATGTGCGGGCGGTGAGATCAGATCAGCGGTGTGGGTTGTGCGCACCCGGCACCTCACGGTCGATGCCATCTACTTTGTGAAGGGACGGGTCCACACCCTATCAGCCGGTGTGCGTTAGCACCCGGTTTTCCGGCATTCACGAACCGGACGCTAACGCGTGGCGGCTGATCAGAGACCGAAGGAGACGGCATTGACCTCACGGTGCCGGGTCGCCGCAACGGTAGGAGAAAAGTGCTGCAACTGACAGCGCAGCCGTTTCGATGCGCAACGTGCGCGGGCCCAACGCAACGCACGTCCAACCGAGATCACGCCCTCGCTGCAATTCCTCGTTCGTGAATCCTCCTTCCGGTCCGACCACGACCGTCGCGGGACAATCGTGCGGCACGTTCAGATTGCCGATCCATTGTCCGTGTGGTTCCGCAATCCAGCGAGTGGTGTGGTCAACCTGCGAGATCAACTGCTCGAATGAGATAGCCGGCTGTATCTGCATGAGTTGATTGCGACCGCATTGTTTGCTGGCTTCAATCACGAACCGACGAAGTTTTACCAGAGAATTTTCCGATACCTTCACGACGGCTCGTGCCGTGGCCAGGGGCGTCAACGTGTGCACCCCCAGTTCCACACATTTTTCAATGAGCCACTTCTGGCGATCCCCCTTGGGAAGAGCGACAGCCAGATGAAGCTGCAGGGGGGACTCCCGGTCGACGGTCAGTTTCTGCAACACCTGGAGTTGGGCCGTACGCTTGCCGACGCTCTGCAAACGCGCGCGAAATTCGCCGCCGAAGCCATCGAACAGGATCCACTCGCTCCCCAGCTGAGCCCGCATCACGTCCAGCAAATGGTGGGCTTCTGCTCCAGCTGAGCTGCACCAGATCGCCCTCGATCCTGTCAGCTACGAAGAGGCGTCGCGTCATTGCTATCACCGAAATTCTGAAGATTAAGCCCGTTACGAACCGAACCTATAATCGCGGACCGTGCAAATCGGGCTGGTGCGAAATTTCCGGATTGCCCGCAAGTACCGCAGCTTCGCGCGCGGGGTAGCGCGCGGCTGGCAAGCGAGCCCGTCGTCCGTTCTTGGGATTCGCCAGAAGTCGCTGAAGTCTGCACGACTGCGGCGTGATTCAACACAATCTGCTTTAGACTACACGATTTTCGGGGGACTCACATGCTGGATGCCTTCTCGGGCCTTTCGTCGACGGCATTTCGCGATTCGTCGGGACCTGGTTTCATGCAAACCGTGGCCACCGAAGAAGCTCTAGCCCGTTTGCAGTACCTTGTCGATCAACAATTCCGCTTGGGAATCGTATTGGGCGAGTCCGGGGTGGGAAAATCTGTGCTGCTGAGCCACTTCGACAGCGGCTGCCGGGCAGCAGGCAACGACACCGGTCGCATCAACCTGATTGGTGTGGGGTTGGAGGAATTCTTGTTCCAGCTGGCGCGTCAGCTGCAGGTTTACTACACTCGCACGGTGTCCGAAGCCTGGCAGAAAATATTTGATCAAATCCAGTTGAACGGGTACCAGCAGCGTAACACCATCTTGATGTTCGACGACGTCGACGAAGCGGAACCGGAAGTCTTAAAGGCCATACGCCGTCTGACGCTGGGGGCGACCCACCACCCGCTTCGCTTGACTGCGATTTTGAGCATCGACAGCGCGCGAGCCCATTACGTAGATTCAGCCTTGTTTGAAACGGCATCCTTGCGCGTGGAACTCTGGCCGTGGTTCCGCGAGGAAGTAGACGCCTACGTTCGTCAAGAGTTGAATCGGGTGAAGCGACATGACCAGCCCTTTTCGCCCGGCGCCATCGATCGCCTGTTTGAGGTGTCGGAGGGCCTGCCACGTCAAGTGAGTCGGCTGAGCCGAATCAGCGCTGACCGCCGCTACCGTGGAGGGGAGCGCGACGATCACCGCCGAAACCATCGACGCCGTCGCGGACGAACTGCAATTCTCGCTGACCAGGTAGGTGCCTTCTGCCAGGCTCGTTCCGCGGCCACCGTACCGGGCGAGGGCGATGAGCGGCAATTCTTGCAAGAGTGCCTCGACTCGGATAACCAACTGTTCCTGGCCGGTTGGGTTGACGGGGCGGTCGTCAGCACACTCAGCTTTCATGGTGGTCAGCGTCCTAGATTACGACACGCCGGCGAGTTTGGCATGTCGGTCGATAGGAAATTTTGGGGTCTGGGGATTGGCAGCGTCCTTGTAGACGTCATGATCGACTGGGCCAGATACCACCAAGTAATTACGAAAATCAACTTGCGTGTGCGAACTGACAATGATCGAGCCATCGAAATTTACCAGCGAAAAGGATTTTCAATTGAGGGAACGTTTCAAAAAGACATGCTTATTAACGGCGAGTATTTTGATCATCACTGGATGGGATTGGATTTGACTTAGACGAACGTTCTTTTGGCGAAAACTACCGCGATTTCTGGAGCTGATGTGGTTTGACGTCAGGCCTCTCTGGCGTAAGATGCGAATTGCGAAAGCCGAGTGTTGCTTCGAGTCGGACGTCGGTTTATGGCTCATTCCCAGGTGGTGACGAATGACCGATCAAGACCAGGATACAGCGGTCAGCGCCCTGATTTGTCGGGCGCGTGATGGCGATGAAGATGCACGATCCGAGCTGCTAGAAAAATACCGCGCGTACCTGCTATTGATGGCTCAGCGTGCCGTGGGCAATAAGTTGCAGCGTCGGATCGACCAGTCCGACATTGTGCAGCAGACGTGCACCGAGGCTTGGCAGGATATGGATGGGTTTCGCGGATCGACGGAGCCCGAGTTTTCTGCCTGGGTCTGCCAGATTCTTAGGCGAAATGTGGCGAATGTAGTCCGCGAACAACGTGCGGCGAAACGCGACATGAATCGCGAATGCGAGCCGGCCCGCGATGGCAGCGCTTCCGTTGTCTGGTTTGATGCTCCAGGTAAGGAGGCGACGGCCAGTCAACGCGTTGTTAAAGGCGAAATGGCGCTCCAACTTGCCAACGTGTTGGACAGCCTACCAGACGGACAGCGCGAGGCGGTTCGCATGCGCCACATCGAGGGCTTATCGCTGGCGGAAATCGCCGAACACCTAGACAAGACGACCGTGGCCGCGGCGGGACTCATCAAAAGGGGCCTGCAAGCACTTCGCGCCGCCATGTCGGAGTCCGATTGGCGCTGAGACGGTTTCATGTGCGCGAGCGATGAATGGAACGTCCGACCGATGCAATCCAAGAATGACCAGGTCGATCAGCTTATCGCTGAATACATGCGTCGTGTGGATGCGGGTGAGACTGTGGATGAAGCAGACTTCATCGCGGAGCACCAGAAATATGCGACGGAGTTGAAAGAGTTTTTTTGCGACGTGAATCTGGTCCGTACTAAGTCGGGCGACACCACGAAGTCCAAGTCACGTGTGCTAACGATTCGCTGCCCAGACTGCGGCTCCGCCAACGACTTGAACGCCGACACCCATCTTGTCGACCTCACGTGCGAATCGTGCGGACCAGAATTCAGCATTGCGGGGGACGGTGGACGAGCCGCTTCTATCGTGGGAATTGCAGGATGGTCATGCATCAGGTCGTTCATGACGATCCGACCAGCCCCAGGAAATTCAACGACCGAGTGTCTCGGGACTTGGAAACGATTTGTCTACAGTGCCTGGAGAAAGATCCCAATCGCCGATACCAGGCATCGCCGGGCCCCCACATTGTATGATCGTGACGTCATTGACGCGTACGATCACGATGACGAGCACGAGCACCGCTGCGCGAGCACGAGTGATGGTAGTGTCCACTCAAGTTTGCGGGCGGTGTCGTTCCGGTACGGTGGCACACACTGTCCGACGAAGCGGACCAGCACACCGGGAGCTTGTTCGTACAGCGTCCCTTTTCCACAGTCGGGACACGTGTTCCCAGCCGCCAGCGTGGGATGCTTGACCTCCCGCTGATCCGCACCGGGATAGTCGTCTGCGGATCGTTTGCCATGGCCGGCAGCGGGCTTGTTCGGGTGCCTCTCTTCCGCGGACGGTGAGGGGTCCTCCGGTGATCCCTGCGACGGACTCTCGTCCCTCTCTCCCAGGATGTCCCGCGCTTTCTCGCTCTGCGATCCAAAAAGTAGTTTGCGAAGATGCGCAATCGTCGTCTTCTTGTCCTCCACGGCCCGGAAGAACCCCACATACGATTGAAAGATCTTTCGCAAGAGCTCGGTGTCTTCCTCACGAAGCGTATTGGACTCCGCCCGTTCCAACAGCTCCTCCAGCCGTTGAGCATCCACTTCGATGATCTCCCGTGACTGTTTCGCCATGCCTTCGGCAACTCAGCACCGACAAAGGGCCGCTGCTAAAGTCCGTTCAGCAAAGTCTGCATGGCTTGTTGCCGCTGTTCGGCCGTCGCCAGATCGCGACTCCAATCAGTTTCCACGTCGGAGTCCATTGCGGCACGCAGCCACTCGACGGCCCGGTCGTAGCACGCCAATGCGTTGCGGTGGTCTCGCACCATTTCCAGGTTGGCACCCGTGTTGAAGTACGCTGTTCCGTAGTGGTACCAATCCTCACCGGAAAACTGCTCGGAGCGGAGGTCCATGCGCGTTCTCAGCAGCTCTAGTCGCTCGAACAAAGACAATGCCATTTCATGTGGCATCTCATTCCGACTCAGGTTGTCATAACCAGCGATCAGCATTTTAGCGGCGGTGACGATCTCGTCACCAACCAGCTGAAAATTCAGGATCTTTTCTCGAATGGCGACACAATCCTGCAGTGATTTGAGGGCATCATCGGGCGACTGTTGTTGCTGTTGAATCAATCCCATTTTATTGTGTGTTTCTGCTAAGCAGCTCAGGGCGTCCATGGCCTCAGGATGTTCTTTCACGATTCCTTGCCGCAGCTCGCGTGCTCGGACGAATAGCGGAATCGCTTGCTCGGGACTCTCGCCTGTACTATGAATCGTGCCCAATAGTTCATAGGAATAGGCCAACAGCTCCGTGGACTCCTTTTTCTCGTCCGATTCCTGGGCCGCACTGCTCAAATGATCGATGGCGCGCTCCAGCCACATGATGGCCTTCTTCTGATCTCGATCCATGATGCGAAACGCGAGGTTGAAACAGTTGCGACCTGCCAAAAAAGTGTACGTCGGATCACTTGATGCGCCCATTAACTTGCAATTTGCATCGTAAGCGCACTCGATGGCATGAAGTGCCTCGATTCCGGATCCCGCAATTCCGACTCTTTCCCAAGCTATGGCAAGAGAGGCCGAGATCTTGCGTTTCGGCTGTCATGTCGTAGACTGCCTGGCTCACGCGCACAGCCTGCTGCGATTCATCAACTGCCTCATCGACCAGACCATTCGCTCTGCTTGCGTCGCACAGTCGCAGCAGGGACTTTGCCAGGTTCCGTTTCGCCTTCGGGTCTCTGGGATTGGCGGCCACGACTTGCTGGAACTGTATCACAGCGTCATTGAGCATCGATCGGTTGAGTGATCTTGAGCTGGAGGCACCGTAATAGCCACTATGATCGGTGTACAACAAGTCGATAAATTGCTGAGTCTTGTCGTTGAAAAACTCGGCCATGCTTCGTTGATGTGTCGCCTCAGTCCACATCATCGCCGTTGCCGCGATCCCCACCGACACCGCAATAATCAGTGACGCCGCAAGGCTCAGCGACTGACGGTTTTCGCTTGCACCATCGCCAGCTGCGTGCGATTGTACCCAGAGGACGAGCACAAATAGGTTGGCCGTTAAGAAAGCGTTTTAACTCGGACGCCACTTCATCGGCCGTGGCATATCGAGCATCTGGGTCCTTTTCCAGACACTTGAGTGTTATGGTTTCTAAGTCCGCGGGGATATTCGCATTGAACTTTCGTGGCGACGGAGGTTCGTCGTGCATCACCTGATGCATCAGCATACGAAAATTTCCGCGGAAAGGAATTTCGCCCGTGAGCAACTGGAAGAGAATTACACCCAACGAATAAATATCGGTCCGTCGATCGGCAGTGTGCGCGGACCCTTGTGCTTGTTCCGGCGACATATAGGCCGGCGTTCCCATGACGTGGCCATCGATGGTCAACGTTAGATCGCCCAGTTCCCGGCGAGCCAGGCCAAAGTCAGCAATATGTGGCTCCCCACCGCTGTCCATCAGGATGTTGCCGGGCTTCAAATCACGGTGGATGACTCGCTGTTGGTGTGCGTAGTGCAACGCGCCAGCAATTTTGATGCACAACCCGGCCGCCTCACGGACGGACAGAGTATTCATCGCCAGCCAATCATCCAACGTAGCGCCATGTATAAAGTCGGAAACGATGTAAATGCTATCTTCATGTCGTCCGACTTCGTACGTACTAACGATATTGGGATGGCGCAGCTTCGCCGCGGTCCGTGCTTCGCGCAAGAAGCTAATGGAATCGTCTGAATTGAGTACGGCACGTCGCGGAATCTTCACCGCCACCATCCGCTCCAATAAGGAATCGAATGCTTTCCAGACCGTACCGAATCCACCGACCCCGATGCGTTCAATCAATTGAAAATGGGCAATAGTCGCCAGCGTGGGCACGGCAGCCGTACGTTCACCATCTCCCACGATGCTGAAGGCCGTGCCACAGGACTTGCAGGCAACCTCAACAAAATCGGAGTCGGCTTTGAAACTCACTGTCGATTGGCACTCGGGACACCGGATGATAAGCTTGTGGGATTCCGGCCGAGCCGCGCTATATGGTCCTTTTCCGACTAGATTTACGTTGCCAAAGAATTCTCGCAACTCCGTCCGAAGATGTGGGTGCTGCGTCAGGAAATGGTCTTGTTGGACAGTCTCGCCGGCATCCACGCGACGCATGTACTCAGCGATCACTTCGTCGATTTGGTTGTCCGTGAAATCTGGCGCTTTGCCGCTAGGCTGGTTATTCAGGCCCATGGAACCAATTCCCAATAGGTTCGCGAAACATGTCCTTCACGTATCACGGCGATCAGCCCGCAGTAAGTCTGAAACATCCCTTCGTAGTCAACGTGCTTCCATCCACGTCTTGTTAATCCGGTAGCGCGGCAGTTACGCGTTCGCACGTCGCCAGCTCCTCAAGTCGCATCGTATGCCAAGAATCGCCGTCGTGCAAACGGACGGGTTCGGGCTAGAGTTGCTGGGAAGCTGACAGACACGGCTCGAACAGTAGAAGGCTGGGCAAGACCGTCGGAAAGGCCATACGGAGCAATTGATAGCCGATTCCGGAAGCGCCTTGGAATAACCCGGGATTGAAGGCATCGCAACCCATGCGATGATGGTAATGAAAATCAGTCCCGGCTGGCCGACGTTGAAGCAGGCTGGCAGTTCGCCGCTGTGCCAACTCGGCCAGCTCAGGCCGCTGCAGGCGCTCGGCTGCGGTCAGCAGTAGATCGATTCGACCGAAATTCCCACAGCAGAGTTGGTCGACCGCTCCCAAACCATAGGCTTGGACGCCGCGCAAAGCCGCTTCGATATCTTCAAGAATCAAGTCTTGATTCGTGCCGCAGTATCGGCCACCAGACGGGTTTGCATCCACGGCATAGAGTAGAGCCAAAAGGCCGCCGGCACGCGTGTAGTAGGTTGCCACTTCCTGTTCGTCGTTACAATCCTGGTGGGCCATGTGCTCTACCCAAGCATAGTCGCCGCAGTCGAGAATTCGCGGAGCCCGCAGTGTGATTCCCGGCTGCAAATCGTTTAGCCACTCTACTAGATTGAAGAAGGTGCAGTCCAAGGCTCGCGCTCGTGGCTTGTAAACCAGTTTTCGGCCGGATGTGAAACAAAGAACCATCACCGACCGACCACCCTGATGTGGGTCCGAAAGGCCCGTTTGCACGTGTTCGACTTTACCTAGTGAATGTGGCTCCGTCAGGAATTCTTGAAGCAGCGATGCGTCTGATTGCAGACGCTGCAGTAGTTCACGCGTGGATTCAACCCACAGGTCCACGACGATCGCCATCAACCGTAAGAGAACGGGGTAACGAACGAAAGTCTCGTACATTCGGTCGCCTCGCTGAGACTCGACGAACGCGTCGTAAGCCTGCGTCATATTCGCGGTGCCTGTTTTCGGTGGCGACATAGTGGATCGCTCGCGATCCTGTCGGCGAAACGCGTCGAACTCTGCATAGAACACTGCACCGCCAAGTTTGCTCAGCCGTTGCAGGAGGGAACACTGAAGCTCGCTTCGTGCTTCGCCCTTGAGCGAATGCCACGCCGAGTCAGCGATGCGGTGAGTTGCCGCGTTGACGAGCGGTAAAAGCAAATCCTGGAACGGCACATGTGCGGTTGACTCCGCCAGACGGGAATCTGATGATTCCGATGGCGAGCACGATGGTATTTCCGAAAGCAACCGTTGCATCGCTCGCGCCCAGTGGGGGAGATGTTGACCGCATCGGATGCGAACGCTACTTAGGCATGACGATGGGTCGCCTTTGTTGATCCCATCCCATTCGAGCCGCCGCAGAAACTGGCCCCAATCCGCTTGCGAGCCACCGTCTTCCAACGCTCGATTCGGGCGTGAAGGGCTTGTTGGGGCAGGGGCTCGACGACGGGAACGAATGGAGGCTCGAGGCGTTCCCAAAACGTGCTGGCCCGGGCGACAAGATCAAGAAAAGAGGCTTGCGTGATGCGCATGATGTTGACTCAGACTGCGGTTCTAAAAAAGGGTTCTGGGTGGGTGCGTGTTGGAGCCCGTCGGGACGGACCGCCTTGCCCCCGGCGGATCCGCCCCTTGGGGTCAGCGACTTAGCACCAGTTGACCCAACTGACACAGTTGGGCGGAGATGTGCTGCCCATCGCCACCATTTCCGCAACGATGCCCGGATCGCTCATTCCATTGATGAGCCAGTCCCGATCCGCGACGTCTGGGTCGGCATGCCGCGCTACATCGTGATCGCCGGGAAAAATATCTTTCGTCAACATGTCACACTCCTCTTCTGGGGTATTCGAAGTAAATCAGTTTTTCACAAGCGTTCCGTCCAAGTCGAATTGGGCGTTGAACGAGAAGTCGTTCGCCTCTGCCGGCGTCCAGGTCAACTGTTCCCGCCGTGCCACTTATCGACCCAAACTCTACTCTTGACAAAACACTAACAGAGAAGGCACGCCGTCATTCGAATTGAGGCGCAAAAAAATTAAAACGCCGTTTAGTTCAATTTGCGTTGCTGAACGACGACGGAAAGGGTGTGGCGTGCAGCATCGCGTGTGTCCAGCATGACGCCACCGTCCAGGTTTTTCTCCCAGATCGCGCCCTGAATTGAATTAGATGGTGCCTTATCTGAAGTTCCGTGGCTGGTGACGGACTCCAAGCGAGTCCTTCGCTCCGCGGCCGTGGTCCTTTGCGTTGGGCGGCCACGCTAAACGTTGTCTGCCGTTACGGAAAAGCCCAGTAATGCGTTTCGAACGGCCATATTCCACTAATTGCAACAGACGAGGGGAAATCCAATGGTTCGTTTCAATTCATTTCGCATTCACTTGGTCTGTGCCTCAATCGGGATTGCGCTTTTGCTCAACGCTGACACGTCCTTTTCTCAACAGGTAAAGACGTCGGCCCTGTATAAACCCCTGACTTTGAAAGGACACACGGATGTGGTGACCGCGATCGCTTATAGCCCGGAAGGTCAACACATTGCGTCAGCCAGCTATGACGGAACCGTGCGCATTTGGGATTCTCAAACCGGACAACTAATCGGGCAACTCAAAGGGCATGACGGGAGAATCCAGTCGGTTGTCTTCACGGCCGATGGTAATCGCATTGTGACCGGCAGTGACGATAAGACGGTGCGCGTTTGGGACGCCCGAGATTACGTTGAGTTGAAGGTGTTCGAGCAAGATGCGAGCGTGGGCCCCGTCGCGGTAAGTCCCGACGGCAAGGCGATAGCCATCGGACTTTACGACGACGACGACACGGTTCTGGTTCGCGAAATGGAGTCAGGCGCAAAACTGGCTGCAATGAAGCGGCATTATCGAAGCATCCGATCATTGGTCTATACACCAGACGGCAAATCGATCGTGTCCGCGTCGTTTGACGGTGACGCCTACATCTGGAATCCAGACTCCGACGAGGTAACGGCACACTTGGAGGGACCATGGGGGGGCGGCATGAGCGTAAATTCGGTCGCCTGTAGCCCCGATGGTCGTTGGATTGCCCAGGGCTGCGGAGGCTCCAGAGTAAACGGCATTCGAATTTGGAATGCGTTGAATGGCAAGAGACGGCACACAGTAAATTTCGACTACGTACACGAGATCGCCATCAGCCCGAACGGGACACGGTTGGCCACCGTGAGCGATGACAAGACACTGCGACTGTGGAACGCCCAAGACTGCCGGCAATTGGCCATTATTGCGAAACATGACGACCTACTGACCTCGGTGACGTTTCACCCCCAAGGAGGACAAATTGCTGCTGGCACGCGTGACAACAAGGTACTCGTGTGGAATGTCGAGTTGTTTGACTCAACTCCGAAGTTCAAGGTCGCTTCGGATTCGATTCGTGCTGTAATGGCTGAAGATGGCAAGACTATTCTCGGCGCTAATGGAAACAACTTGGTGCTGTGGCAGGGTCAGCGGCCGATTTTCTTGGCGGGTCATACAGACGTCATTCGGTCTATCGCGATCAGTCCGAACGGCAAGCTATTTGCTTCGGCAAGTGATGATAAGACGGTCCGCTTATGGAATGCCGAAAATCAGCAACAAGTGGCTGTGCTAACTGGACATCGTGGCGCTGTGCGGGCGGTTGCTTTCAGTCCCGATGGAAAACGCATCGTATCGGGTGGTTGGGATGAAACAGTACGTGTGTGGAGCGTGGCGGACGGGGCCGCCGTCGGCTCCCTGCAAGGCCATACCAACGAGATTACCTGTGTGCGGTTCAGTCCCGACGGATTGTGGATCGCCTCGGGAAGTAGCGATGACACGCTGCGGTTGTGGGATGCCGCGAGCCTTCAGGAGCACCAGGTCTTAAAGGATGCAAGTTCTGATATCACCGCCATTGTATTTAGTCCGGACGCTCGACATTTATTCGCGGGCGCCGCGGATACGGTACAGGTTTGGGACCTTGAAGGTGCCGCGAAGCCAAAATCGTTTTCGGCACGCTCCTCCGTGAATTGCATGTCGGTCAGCCCGGACGGTAGCCTGCTGTTAACAGGAGGTGACGACGGAGAAATTCGTCTTTGGGACACGACCAATTGTGACCTTTTGGCTACCCTGAATGGGCATACCGACGACGTAATTTCCGTAATGTTCAGTCCTGACGGAAAGCAAATCGTCTCGGGCAGCGTGGATTGTACGGTTCGCATTTCAGGCAACGTCCGATCGTCGGTGCCCCTGGTTTACAATGCTCAAACCGAAACCCTGGCACAAGTCGAAAAAGTGCCAAGTGCTCCACAACAGAGTCGTGGACAGCCTGAACGCCAAAGTCAACCCTTGCAGAATAGGCGGAGACCGCGCACGTCCGATAGCGTACAAACTCTACCAAGTGGATCGAACAAGAACCTCGACTTGGCGCAAGATGGATCGCCTGGTGGCTCAGCCAACCCTGGTCCAAGCGGCCAACGCCAACGAGTCGTCAATTACTCTGGCCAATGGCGTTCGGAGCACATGTGGTTCACACTTCAACAGTCAACTCGCGGAACGGTCACGGGCCGATTCGGGCGACCGAATCAACCGCAAATCGGTCAGATCAGCGGTCGGTTGGATGGAGACAAGTTGCGAACTGCATTCCGCACGCCTGGCGGGAATGGTGAATTTGAATGGCAACTCAGAGCCGACTCGACAGCCATTGTGCGCTGGCGAAAGAGCTCGTCGAATCATCACGGTTGGGACGGGCAACACATCGTAACGCGTTATCCCAATCGGCAGGATCGAGATAATGCATCCATTTCCCAGCCGCGGAACGCGCCCACGCGACGTTAAGCGTTGCTCGGCGTTGCTGGGTCTTGTTGGAGAATCTTGCGGTTGATGGCGCCCTAATCGTCATCGTCCTGGGCCTTAATGATTAGATGCCGTAACGATCAAACTCGAGCAAATTACTATTTCTCGTAAGCGTTCTACAGCCTATTCGCCCGAAATTCACTCAGCCCCGTCGGCTCTGTGTTTCAGCGACTCGCTGTAATCAATGGGAGAAATCCGATGCGAAAACAGCAACTCAACAGCTTGGCCACTGCGGCCTTCATGATCCTGGTCTTTCAACTGCCTACACAGGCTCAAATCCCTACGCACTTGTCACCGCATGGCCCAGATGAGGCAGGCAACGTGCCACCAGGTTTTCAGGATTTACTTCAATCACAGGACCTTGCGAATTGGCGGGGCGTAATTCGTGATCCAGATGATGAGGTGGAAGTCGCCCAACTCGGATCGGAGGAGCTGATGCGCCAACATTGGACGCTCGAGGACGGCATTCTGAATTACGACGGTCCCAGCAAGGGGGTCAACATCAGCACCAAGGAGAGCTATGCAAATTTCGAGCTACTAGTGGATTGGAAAGTCGACGTCGATGGCGATAGTGGGATATATCTGAGAGGGTTCCCGCAAGTACAAATCTGGGACAGCCAATCTAGTCGGCTCAATCGATTTGGAGCTCAACATGGTTCCGGTGGATTGTGGAACAATACGCAACACTCAAAATACCCCCTCACACACGCTGACCAACCGGCTGGCTTCATGGAATCAATTTCACATCAAGATGATCCGTAATCGTGTCACGATTCACTTGAATGGCCAATTGGTTGTCAAAAATGTCCTGATGGAGAACTACTGGGATCGTGGACAGCCGATTGATTCAAGAGGACCCGTTGAACTGCAAAGTTTTTACGGCCGGATAGCGTTTAGAAACATGTTCCTGAAACCGCTCCCGTCAGACGCTCAAATCGAGACAGATCAAAGAAGCGTCAGCCAAGATCAAGCAGGTTTCCTGCGCGATCGGGAGCTGGAGCGAGCGGCCAGCGTGGCGGCTCAATCGGAGCAAAACAATACGCAGCATCGTGTTTATATTTCGCCGCGGCAAGGCGGCTCGTCAAACTCCGCCGCACAGATGGCCCTCCTGCGACAAGCTTTTGAAGCGCCACAACGTCAGACTTTCCAGCCTAGCTATCCAAGTATGAGCGACATGCAGGACCAGGATTACGAACGGCGCAAGGCCTGGGTGGAATACCGTACGCGACTAAACAACCATGGAGTTCCGGGGCTACAGCCGTTCTCACCGTACGGATATCAAAAGCCGTATCGCTAATAAGCTATCCCCCGAGCGGAGCTGATTTGGGCGGCGACTTCTTGCTGACCGTGCTGTCACAAACAATGAGGTGGCAAAATGTGTAATCCCTATCAATCCTCCGCGGCGCCAGTCGATGACGAAATCCAACGGCAATGGGATGCGACCTTACCGTTCATTTCAAGTCAGACTTGCCCTTTTTGTGACGGCAAGGTTCACCATCTGTCGTGTACGAATTGTGGACGGAATACGAGAGTCACGCGGCGGCGATGCGGAGGCTGCCAGCGATTTAATCCGTCTTCGGAAATCACATGTATTCATTGTGGTGGCCGCTTTCGGAGTGAGTATCGGTGGAAGATACCGGTCATGGTGGTGGTCATCCTTATCGGAATCCTAGTGCAAGTCGCGATCACAATCGCGGAAAACATGTAGTGGCTACGTCTGGCGAGTGTTTAGTTCTCTGGTCACGTACTACCCGAGTGCGTCACCTGTCGACTTGTTCCCAACGCCAAGTGGCTTGGACGAGAGTCGATCGCCGCGTCGCGGCTCGATACTCACCACTGCTCGGGTGCGTAAGTGCGAACACGGGACGCTAAGTCGTGAAGAAGCTATTTCCCCATGATGCAAGGCATGGGAAATATATCGACAGCCGCGTCGCAGCTGGTGTGGTATGATCTGCGGGAATTGGTTGAGGTCCGAGCTCGCCTCATTCGACTGGCATATACTCCTTTGCTTGCCAGAACAGTAGCCGAGTGGAGGAGTCGAGCACTCTGGCAGTTACCGTCTAGGCCGCTACGAGGTTTCACAGTTACACAACACAGCTCCTGACTCGAGGTGTTGAATCCCACGTGCCGAGTTTGTCAAAAAACCGAGTCCATCCTGCATTGGGACTTATTTCGTGGCACTTGTCGTATTTGCCGTAACAGCCGAATGGGGGAAATTGCCGAATTGCCGGTCGAAGCGTGTTATCGATGTGGAGGTGATTCGCAGAACCTACATGGCCAATATTGAGAATCTGCCGCACAGCGCGAGATTGTTCAATCGTTGGGGGCTGCCGTCGATGCACCACTGTCTGAACGATTCCCATCACGGAATCGGTCAAACTTGACGACGAGGCGAATGCGAGTCTATAGCTGTCCATTGCTTGTCCTTGAATTGTGAGTTACTTGCGTTTCCACGAATACGTACCAGAGTTGTCGTCGGTTAGCGGATCGTTTCCGCGTTCACGCGTAGGGCGTATCGATGTGCGTGACAGGAAATAGCCTGGCACTATCTGCAGCCGCCGCTACCTAAAAAGGGAAACGGTTCGTTCAACAGCAGGCGCGTGATGCCGTCGACGTTTCGGGTTGATGTGTCGCTGAACAACCTTTTTTGCCGCCAGGCGCCAATTCGCGGCGACGCGGTGCCTTGGTTGGTAACGGGAATGAAACACATCGCGCAAGGTCGAACGGGCCATGACGTGGTGCCCGTTGATCGGCATAGACACTCGTATTGACACAACGTATTGCGATGGAGCACTGGTCATCGAGCAAGAAAACCCAGTCCGTAGGTGGCCACGAAGTACGACCAGTTCATTCACGAAGAGTTGCGGGGCATTCTCGAACCGGGAGAGCCAGTTGTTCGAGCGGCCCTCGTTTGGCGTGGACCGAGCGCTTTGGTTACGGTTCTGCTATTCGGGGCGATTGGCATGTTATTGTGGCGACACTATTGTGCCGTCGCCACGGACCGACGGATCATACTGATCCGTATCAAAATGGGTTTCATTTCGCTCAAACGCGTCAACTTTGGAGTAGAGTCCATTTTCTACGAACAGGTTGAAAGTATGAGGCCGCACAGATTCCTTAATCAGAAGAGTTTGGGATTGCGGACCACCGAGGGACGACGTGACAGGCTGCGACTCAACAACGCACAAAGGGCCGTGACCGGCAGCGGGGAATTCATTCCCTCCGTTTGCGATCTATACTCGCAAGCCAAGTCCGACCGCTGCAGCCGCGTAAACGCGATAGATGCCTGGGCTGATCGGGTTGGACGTCTGTGCGCCAACCCTTTCCCTACCCTCCCCAGGACTGCAAAGCCGTTCGATTTCCAACTGGCGTCAAGACTGCAGCAACTCGGCATAAGCGAGTTGTTGCATGTCGCCACTATCTCTGGTCGCCCGCCCGCTCATTGGGCGTTTCAGCGTCCTTGTGTTCTCCGCCTTCATGTTTGGCTCGTTCGCTAGAAGTCGGACTAATCAGCGAGCGTGATGTCGCCTCACCGCGTCAGCATGGGTCTCACTTCATGCTTGACAGTGGACCATTTGAATCGATACCAGCAAGTCTCGGCGAGGCACTTGGCTATCGATGGCCTGGTCCAACCGGTACTCCAAAACGTAGCCAAAATGGTGTGATGGACAAGACTTGAACGCGGCAGCTCCAAGTTGTGCCGTGTGCGCACTGCAAATACTTGTTGTATCTCTGATTTCGAAACGTAGGTAAAGATGGGTAGGCGAGTTCTGTGCACGTTGTTTTGCACAACAGCGTCACGACACCAGGCGAAGATGGGATTCGGATTCCAATGATGAAAGCATCTCCATGGAGCGACGTGACCATGCCGCGACGCCGTTCAACTGGCATGAGTGAGCACATGGTGATGTCGCCGAATTCGTCTAACAATTAGCGCCTCGATCGCGAACGTCGCGTGCCTGAACTGATAAGGATCGAGTTCGACCTGTCGACAAAGTTTACGGTGACTCGCGTTAAGCTGAATTCAAGAGGAGCAAAAATCATGTACTATTTCGATTTCAAAGACCACACCCTGTGCACGATCATGTCTGTATGCACACTTGCCGTTGCCTCCTTGCTGTTGACCGGCTGCGGCCATTTGGAGCAAAAAAGCTTCGGTGCCCCGCGTGAAAACAAGTCAGCGTCGGCTGATTCGTGGGAAACAACCAAGTCGGAGGAGGGATCCTTTTCAGCGTCCATGCCTGGCCGTCCAACAAAGACGACTCAAACTGTGCAAACCGTGGCCGGCAAAATCGACCTGCACATGTATATCGTCGAACGCAATTTGGGCCGAATCGCGTTTTTTGTCGGCTTCAGTGACCTTCCCGCCGTCGGCAATATGGATGGGGTCCTGACTGGTTGTGTTGACGGCGTGGTAAAATCGGTTAATGGAACTATTGAGACTCAGTACGACATTAAAGTCGCTGGTTATCCGGGGCGGCATATTACGTTCCACGGTACGGCGGCTGGCCAAGCCTTAGTTGGGCACACGCGAGTGTTGTTGGTCGATAACCGCCTGTACCAGTTATTAGTGCTTGGACTGCCAAATGAAATTCAGCAGCCCGATGTGGAGCGTTTTTTCGAGTCGTTTCAGCCGCTTTAAGTCACTAAGACGTACTGTTTCACTGCATAAGAGCCACCGCTGGTCGGTGGCTCTGCTTTTCGGTAACGGGGGGAATAACTGCAAGTTGCCGTGGCATGGTCGGCCGGTTGGGCCGTTTGTTCAAACAGGGTTTGGCTTCCCTGTCGCGACGTTTAATGTCCGCGCGACTCTTTTTTCGCTGAGTGCAATTCGATGTCCGCTTCGTGGTGCCTTCCACTGCGGGCCAAAACGACCGCGCCGACGTTCATTTCGTGGCTGTCGCCCGTCGACTACATCGTCCACGCATTCCGCAGTCCCGATCCTGAACTTGACGGGCGAGAGGTCACGGTAGTGGAAGGTAAATAGCGCACCGCGAACTGGGTGCAGACGACGAAAAGACGTCGCCAGAGGCGGGCCGAGGTATTTAACGGACGGGCATGTATGGGCTTATTGTGCAACCATCGCCGCAGCTCTTCCGCCGCCTCCATTGTCGTTGGGTATCGACGCGTCGGCGCTTTTTCCAAGCATTTGAGTGTAATGGTTTCCAGAATGCCTCGGGAACAGCAGAGTTGAGCTTCCTGGGAGCCGTCGGTTCGTCGTGGATTACCTGGTGCATCAGCATCCGCGGATTGCCCCGAAACGGAAGTTCGCCCGTTAGCAACTGGAACAGAATAACTCCCAACGAGTAGACATCGCTGCGACGGTCAGCCAGGTGGGAATGGCCTTCCGCCTGCTCTGGCGACATGTAGGCGGGCGTTCCAAGTATCTGTCCGTCGAGCGTTATTGTGAGTTCGCCCACCTCGCCCCGGGCAAGACCGAAGTCCATGATGTGCGGCTCGCCGTCGCCATCCAGCATGATATTGCCGGGCTTTAGATCGCGATGAATGACGCCCTTCTGATGCACATCGTGCCGCCTTCGGCAATCTTGATACAGAGCTCCGCCGCCTCACGGCTGTTCGTCTGATGGCCGGTCAACCAGTCATCCAGCGAGACGCCGCGGACCAGATCGCTGACTATGAAGATCGTTTCGCCGTCACGCCCGACTTCGTGCACTCCCACAATGTTTGGGTGACGGAGCTGCGCAGCAGCCCTCGCTTCACGGAAAAACTTCTCGATTTCCTCATCATTCATTTGTCCTTGTCGCGGGATCCCCTCTGTGCCAATATAGACGAGACAACTACCTCCTCATTTATTACTGTAGAGGGCAAGGAGGTAATCCAGGATGGAAGATTATGGAAGACGTCAAGCAGAACAGCCGCCTATGGCCGGCTTTGAGCGTAGCGAAAAGCCGGCCATAGGCGTCGGTGGTCCGTCGGAGGGGGCTCGGAAGCAGGCCGGGCAACCGAATCCCGAGGTGCCGGAGCAGCCGGTCCAACGCAGCTTCTCGGCCGCCTACAAGTTGAAGGTTCTCGCGGAAGCCGACCAGTGTACGGGCCGTGGAGAACTCGGGGCGTTCCTTCGTCGGGAAGGTCTTTACTCGTCCCATTTGACGACGTGGAGACAGCAACGCGATCAGGGGTCCCTCGAGGGGCTGGCTCCCAAAAAGCGCGGCCGGAAAGCCAGGCGAAAGATGCCCTCGCGGAAGAGAATGAGCGGCTTGCCGCCGGAAGATGCACGGCTTGAGCGTCAGCTCCGGCGAGCTGAACCATCATCGAGGTTCAAAAAAAACTCTGCACGATGTTGGGGCTTCCGCATGCGAGCACCGACGTGAGCGGGAACGAAGAATGAAAGCGGTGGAACAGCTCGCCGCAGGCGGTCGGGACTTCGCAAGCTTGCCAGTCATTGGCAGTGCCACGCTGTTCGTACTACCGCGGCCAGCGGCCCCGCCGGGGGCCGGCGTCTGAGCGGCGGCCGCCGACGCGAGCCCTTTCGGTACCACAACGACGGCGCGTCCTGGAGGAGCTGCACTCGGAACGTTTCGTCGACAAAGCCCCTGCAGAAACGTATGCGGCCCTGCTGGACGAGGGCGTCTATTTGTGTTCGGTCCGCACCATGTACCGCATTCTTTCGGACGCCGATGAAGTTCGCGAACGCCGCAACCAGGTGCGGCATCCGCACTACCAGAAGCCAGGACTGTTGGCCACCGGCCCTAATCAAGTCTGGTCGTGGGATATCACCAAGCTGCTGGGGCCCGCCAAATGGACTTACTTCTACCTGTACGTGATTCTTGATATTTTCAGCCGTTACGTGGTGGGCTGGATGATCGCGTCTGGCGAGAACCACGACCTGGCCCAGCGGCTGATCCGCGAGACGGTGGAGAAACAGGGCGTCGCCCAGAATCAGCTGATCCATCCACAGCGACCGCGGTCCGTCGATGAAATCGCACGGCGTGGCCCAGCTGCTCGGCGCTCTTGGCATCACGAAATCGCACAGCCGTCCGCACGTCTCCAATGACAATCCGTTTTCGGAAAGCCAGTTCAAGACGCTCAAGTATCGACCTGACTTCCCCAGGCGTTTTGGCTCTCAGCAAGACGCACAGCATTCTGCCGAGAGTTCTTCGCTTGGTATAACGACGAACATTACCACTGGGGGATTGGCTTACTGACGCCCGCAGCAGTACATGACGGTCAGCACAGACGAGATCCTGGCCCAGCGTCAGACCGTCCTCGACGCGGCGTATGCGCACTACCCAGAACGATTCGTCAACAAAATCCCGTCGCCGCCGGCTCGGCCGATGGCAGTTTGGATCAATCCGCCCGCAGCACTGCACGGCGCTTGACGACGACACACCGCCCCGGATTGAGTTGCAGACGCCTTTGGGGGCCGCCGCACCGAAAAACGAGCTCGCGATTTCGCGTCTAACGAGCCGAGGCCTCGGCCCGACCTCCGATACCTGCCCCTACCGCACCGCGTCTCAACCAGCACACACATCAAAAAGGGCCTACTTTATGAGATCGATGGTGTTTTCGGGAAGCCCAATGCGCTTTTGACGCACCCTCGACCTGGCTATCCCTTGCCGAGTTGCTTCCCAGCAGAGCTCGACTCCGTTTCACCAAGCGACGCCAAACCTACACGATGCCGT
>CAVOGW010000009.1:0-248354 GCA_963695565.1 uncultured Planctomycetales bacterium | reverse complement strand
ATGGTTCCCACTCGCCGTTGTGCGCTGGCGACAGCGGCCCGAGACTCCTCATCCAGCCCGGTGTCGGCGGCGAAGTCCTCGTAGAACCCGAGCGCCATTTCGAGGAATTCCTTATGCTCTGGCAGCAACACTGGTTGTTTGGTCAGCCAATCTTCAATCACGCGTGACGACATCGCGTCGAGCGCGGCCTGCGTCTGCTTACGGCGTTTTGCTTCCGCCCCAAGAGCGGCGACTTTCGCCTGCCGTTCGCGGTTGACGGCGACGAGCGCAACGCTTTGCGCGACGATGGCGCAGACGAGCAAGAGCAAGAAGCGGTGGCGACAACGATCCATCGCCGGTTGCGCCGCACCATCTTGCGGAAACGATAGCTCGCCGATGGAGGACACGCCAGCACCGGTTCGTCCGCCAGATACCGTTCCAGGTCGTTCGCCAGCCCGACGACCGAGTCATAGCGTCGTCCGCGATCCTTTTCCAGACACTTCAGCGTAATCCAGTCGAGTTCGCCGCGGATCGCGGACGCCAGACGAGTGGGATCAATTCGTCGATTTGCGGCCACGCGCGGCAGATCGACGACCGTGGAAATACGCGTGCTGGGCCTGGCCGGATCGCTGTCCTTGATCACGCGCAGCATTTCGCTGAGACCTGCGGATCGCAGTTGCTGTGCCGTAAAAGGCGTCGATCCTGTCAGCAGTTCGTACAGCAATGCGCCTAGCGAATAAATGTCCGCACGCGTGTCGACATCCAGGTTGTTCAGTTCGGCTTGTTCCGGAGCCATATACTCCAGCGTGCCCACGATCTGACCCATTTCCGTGAACATCGTCCGATCGATCAGCTTTATGCCCACTGCCTTGGCGACGCCGAAGTCGATCACCTTGGGAATCGGCTGCCCATCGTACAACCCGACAATCACGTTTGAGGGTTTTAAGTCGCGATGGATGATTCCTTTCTGATGGGCGTGTTGAACCGCTCGGCAGACTGGAATAAACAGTTCCAACCGTGCTTTGATCGAAAGATGCTGCTGGTCGCAATACTCCGTGATGGGAATTCCCATGACCAGTTCCATGGCAAAATAGGGTCGCCCATCGCTCGTGGTGCCGGCGTCCAAGACACGCGCGATATGGGGATGATCCATCATCGCCAGCGCGACTCGCTCCTGCTCAAAGCGGGCGGCAATGATTGACGAATCCATTCCGGCCCGGATCACCTTGATGGCCACGCGCCGACGGACGGGGTGTTCCTGCTCGGCCATGTAGACAACGCCCATCCCTCCTTCGCCTAGCTTTTGCAGTAACTTGTAGGGGCCGATCGCCTGGCCGGTCAGGTCCACTATCGGGAGCAGCTCGTCCGCGGGAGTCGTCGAGGGCTGGAATGCCGGTACCTCCATGAACGAGCCGATGCGAGGGACAGCGGCCAACAACCGTTCCACGCGAGCCTTCAAGTCGCTGTCGCTGCCACAGGCCTCGTCCAGGAACTTGCGCCGTGCCTCGTCATCGGCGAGTTCGGCGGCCTCCAGAAAGATGGCGTCAATGGCTGCAAGGGGATCGGACATCTGCGTTGAAGCACGAGGTGGTTGACGTGACTGAGTATTCCTCGGATGCGTCGAACACGTCAGACATGTCAGACATGTTGAACCTGTCCGAAATCTGATGGCCCGGACGCTCCCTATTTGTTTTACGATTTCTTGTCCTCAAGTTGCGTAAACAGCCATGCGCGGGCGAACGTCCAATAACGCTGGGAAGTCGCGGTGGAAATTCCCAGCAGGGCCGCCGTTTCCGCATTCGACAGGCCGGCGAAAAAACGCAGCTTCACCACGGCCGCTTTGTCCGGAAAATCGCGTTCGAGTTCCGCGAGCCCCTCGTCGATGTCCAGCAACCGTTCGTCAGCGCAGGGTGCCGACAGATCGTCGGGCTGGATGAAGATCCGCTGCATCCGCCCGCCGTGCCGAGCGCGGGCCTTTCGCCGTGCTCGATCGATCAAGATCCTCCGCATGGCTTCGGCGGCGGCGGCAAAAAAATGCTGGCGACTGGCAAATGTCCCGCCGACGGGGTCCTTTGCGATTCGCAGATAAGCCTCATGGACCAGATCGGTCGCCTGCAGCGACTGACCTGGTCGTTCGTGCGCGAGTTTCCAGGCCGCCAGCCTCCGCAACGCGGCATACACCGAAGGGCAATAGCTCCGACTCCGCGGCCGTGTCCCCCTGTTCCATCGCCGAGAGGATCTGGGTGATTTCGTGCATGAGACCTATTGTAGCATGCCCTCCGACAGGCTCCGTCAGCTGTAGGCTTTGTTTCCAAACGCTCAATCCAGGGTTATCGGAGCCGACGGCGCCAGCCACGGATCGTGAAGATTCGGTGTTTCGCGCCCCAAGCGCCCGAGTCTGGGCTGGCGCGGGCGTTCGCTGCGATACACGCCATTGCCACGAGGCAACGACGCAGTGGACGGTTGCGTTAATCTGCCGGCCCGCGCCTGGTCGCGGGAACATCCACCGGACCCGTGACGATGGGATTCTCTGGATGACGGCTCCACTCGATCCATCCATTGCTATACGTCGAGACATTGGTCAGCCCCATGACGCGGGCATAGTTTAGTACCTCGGCCGCTCGCCAACCGCTACCACATGAGAAGGAAATGTGTTTCCGTGTATCGATTCCTGACTGCCGCCACATCGTTCGGATCTCGTCGGCATTTCGCATCGTGTCGTCGACATTTCGATAATAGTCAAGCGAGTTCACTCCGTGCACGCCGCCAAAGCCAAAGACCGCCCCGGGGATTCGACCGGCTGTGTTGCAGTACGCATATCCAGTGATCTTGCCGGAAAATTCATCGCGACCGCGGACGTCCACCAGGAGGAAGTCGGCTGCATTTGACAAACAAGTCCGGACGTGATCCATCGAATCGATCCAAGCGGGAGCGGCCGGGATGGCGATACCGAACTCGCGAGGGGGCGGAGGATCGTGCGTCGCGGTATCGAGTTCATATCCATCGCGGACCCAAGCCGCGATGCCGCCATTCAGCACGCGAACGTCCTTGACGCCCAGGTAATTCAACACGATCGCCACGCGATGTGCGGCCATGGGTTCCTCGCCGCTTAACACCATCGTGTCCTCAAAGTGCAGTCCGTGCTTTCGAACGAACCTCCGCAGTGTCTCGATGTCACCCAATAGCCATTGGGGTGGTGGTTCAATCGTGTCCGTGTTGATATGGAAGCTTCCTGGGATGTGTCCCCGGTCGTACGACTTACTTGCGTCGCCCCAACTTACTTCCGCGAATCTCAAGCTGCCGGCTGTTTCGAACGTGGCGGGGTGCTCACCAGCCGTCAACTGTTTGACAACTCACCGGAGGCACAAGTCGCCAGAACTGCGGGTATTGCTCCAGCGGCAGTCTCTCGTCTTCGGCCCAGGAACCAATCGAGAAATAGTACAAGTTTGTTAAGCCAAGCTTGCGGAGGAATTGCGCCACGGGCAAATGATCTTGACCGTTCGCATCCACCAGCAAGATCCGTTTGTCGCGCGTGACACCCTTTAGGCGCAAGGCATCTGTCAAGCGTTGCTGAGTGTCGTTGGCTTTGCACTTCAGCCAGCGAGCTGAAAAGTCGACAGCGCCAGGCAGATGTCCTCCTCGAGCCACGTGGTCCAGGGGCCAACCGTTGTAGGCGTCCGGGATGCGTGTATCGACAATCACCCACTGGGGATGGTTCAGAATCGAAAACGTGTCGTCGTTCGCAAGACGCTTGAGCGGCATAACTGTGCCGGTCTCCGCAACGGCCAACATCCCGAACCCCAGCCAGAACGCGACCGCAAGAAATGGGGTACGACGGGTCATATGCCATCAATTAAACGTCATGGATGCGGAGTACCCGACAGGCCTCTTCGTAGCACGTTTCCAAGTCGAGCGAGACGGCGAGATCCTCCGCAAGCCAGATCGGAAGTACCGGCAAAATCTGGCCCACGACCAGTGGGTACGCCCAGGTCTCCAATCGCGGTTTCTCGTGGACCTTGCGGCCGCGGCAAGTCACGGCATCAGTCGCGGGTGGAGTCTTGCCCAAGGTCGGATCCGACTCGCCGATCACGAGGACTTTTTCGAGATGGGTGGTCGAAAATGGTCTCGTAACGGCATGTCGGCAGTCTCCCCAACGTCATTTTATTACCAATCGTCGGCCCAAACAATTAGCGAGCCACCGACGGTAAACCCGTCGGGCCTCGATGTCCTGCTTGGGTGGTAGGGAGCACACGTCGGCAGCCTCCGGTTGACGGATGCCTTCCGCCGTCCTGGCGGGCGCTCAGTTTCTGTCAATTGCCGACGACCACCGGCATTTTCCCAAGAATCTCTGATCAAAACCGGCCATCAACGGCGCCATTTCAGGTTAGTCCGCTTAAAGACTGCGCGAAAGCGACGGCGGTGCGCAGATTTAACGGATAGGCGAACATCTCCTCGAGGACACCACCATGGCGCGAAATTCCGGAAAATTACGTCCACACAGCCGAATGGTCGCCCGAGGACCAGCACGGGGGACGAACCGATCGCGAAAATCCCGTCTCTTTCTCCGCCAAGGGTTCCAAATCGAAGCGCTTGAACCACGGTGGCTGCTAAGCGGTCAGCCGTCAACCTCGTTAGACGTGGCGCACCATCCGTCCGGCCGTGAATTCGTGGAGGGTCGCGTCTTGGTCTCATTTCAGACTCCGGACGTCTACATGCAGGACTCAGCGGAGCTGTCGGGATTTCTAGCGCGACAGGCCTGGCCGGGGTGGCTGGCAGAGTTGGGTCCCGCCTTCCAGTTCGAATATAGCTTCCAGCACACATCCGGCGAATTTCATACCGTGGGGAGGATTGAACTTCCGGAGGGTGAGTCCGCGGTGGAGGTAGCCAGCGCGCTGCAGGAACTTGATTTCGTGGAATGGGCAGAACCGGACTATGTCTCCTCGGCGTCGATTCAACTTGATCCGAATGATCCGTTATTCCCGGACCAATGGCATCACCAGACAATCTCCACGCCGCTCGCCTGGACCACGACAATCGGATCGCCCAACGTGTTGATTGCGGTCCTGGACAGTGGGGTCCATCTTGCGCATCCCGATCTCGCGGCCAATATCTGGACGAACCCCGGCGAGATTCCAGGCAACAATATCGACGACGACCAAAATGGATACGTCGACGACGTGCGCGGATGGGACTTTGTCGCCCAGAAAGTTGGCAACATGTACGTGGGCGACAACGATCCCTCCCCGGTACCCGAGATCGATCGCGCTGATCTCGCCAAAGCGAAGGCGAACAGCCACGGAACCGAGGTAGCTGGAGTCGCCGCCGCGACCATCGACAACCTAATTGGCGGCGCCGGAGTCGCCGGAGGCGCGAAAATTCTTCCGCTCCGCGTTTGCCCGGATCGATCTTGTGACTTGGACGCGGCGAATACTGCCAGGCGCTACGCCGCCGACGTCGCGCAGGCTGCAAATATGCGACTGATCATCAATGAGAGTTTCGGCTCGCACGCGGCATATAGTCTGTCTGAGCTCGAGTCGCTGGATTACGCCTACAGCAAGGGCGCATTGATTGTGAAAGCGGCGGGAAATGGCGACGAGGATGGAATCGGCGATGCCAATGTGCGGTCTCACCAAGTTGGCTATCAATTGACGGTCGCAGCCTCGGACAGGCGCGATAACAAGACGGTTTTCAGTGACTTTGGCATCGATGTCGATCTTGTGGCACCAGGCATCGACGTGCTCACATCCACCATCCGCGTGGATACACATACCGTGCCCTGTAATCCAGCGACGTTCATCAGTGACTATAAGAACTCGGCAGGGACCAGCTTCTCAGCACCGATCGTTTCGGGAGTTGCCGCACTCGTCTGGTCGCAACATCCGGCATGGTCGCGAGAACAAGTGATTGCGCGGCTCCAAGGGACGGCGGATGACATCTATGGGCAGCCACGCAATCTGCGTTTCGACGGTTCCCTGGGGGCCGGCCGTGTCAATGCGGCCAGAGCCGTTGACACGTCGTTCCACGTGCCAGCACCGGAAGTCTCCAAAGTAGAGTTGCTGAGCTCGCAAAACACGGACCAATTTGACCGCGTCCGTGTCTACTTCACACAGACGCTCGATCCCGTCGCAGCCAGTCGACCTGAAAATTACGAATTCCGCTATGCGGGTGTCGACAACTTGCTCGACACGGGAGACGATCTAATCTATTCGGTTTCGGTGGGTCAAAACTACTATTCGACCGGCTATGTGGTCGGATATCGTGCCGGCAGCAATTACGTCGATTTGAACGTGCCAAGTTACAACGCGCCGCTTCCGGTGGGTAACTTTCGCATCACGCTTCATACCGCCGGCGCCAATGGCCTCAAGAGTCCGTTCGGCACGTCGCTCGCCGGCAATCTCGCGCACGTATTGGAGATCACCGCCGGCAAGGGTCGCACAGGTGATGTGCTCGGTGTCGACTTGAAAGCACTTTACGGAGGTACGTCGTTCACCGACCTGACCTTCACCTCGTTGACCCAGACCCCTGAAGGGAACGGCGTGATTCGGCTGGAAAACCCCAGCGTCATCGGCCGAATTGTCCTTTCCGATCGCGCCATCAATCAGCCTTTTGCCTCCACCGGCAAGTTCTACTTCGTGCCGGAAACCGCCGCCAGTGTCAGCGACGGCAACGCAACAGCCGGCTTCCAGGGGTCCGTCTTTGGCAGTGCCAAAATTAATGGAGTGCTGAAGCCGTTCAAGATCACCGTCAACGATGGCTATTCCACGGAGGGTCCCAATGTCGTGAAGAGCGGAACGGGGGTGTTGTCGACGATGCGACAGCAGCAACGACTGCGATTCCTGGGGTATCCCGGCATGAACGGTCAGCCCTTGGTCGTGGACGGAATTACGGGAGGAGTGGACGTCGATTCAAATCTGCAGTACGCCACGCGGTTGTTCAATTCGAGTGTCCGCAGCGCACCACAACCGCGACCAAGTACTGTCTTTGACTCGGCGTATGCGGAAGAACTCGATGCCACTTTTGCTAACTCGCCGGCGGCGCCACGCTGGCAGGCACTCGTCCAATCCACCGGAGTGACCTTCCAACAGCCCGAAGATTTTGAATGCGCGGCCTTAGGTTTGGCGATTAACTGCCAAAGCCCCGAGTTATGGGGAACGAATTGGTTGTCAGACATCCTGGTGTCGGCTGGAGCTGCGACCGCGGCGGCCGGAGCACCCAACATAAAAGTACGCTTCGCCAGCCTGCGCGCCGGCGGCGAGACCGCCATTCCCGCTGGCGTGATTGACGCTTACCGCTTGCAGCGACTTGGTCCGCACTTCGACGGCGGTGTGCATGTCGCGATTGACCTACCCATTAGCGAGAATCCTCTGATCGGCACGTTTTTCCAGACGACCACCTTGAACAACAATGAAGAATACATTGCGGCCCGCACGGACGCGGACGTAACCGGCAGCGACCATGTTGCCATGCGTGCCACCGGTTCATGGCACACGCGCAATGGAACCTCCAACGTATTCACGGTCACCACCAACAGTAATGCCTGGCTGACTCAGCTGGCCCAAAACGTGGCCCTGGGCAAACCGGCTTACGCCGTTACCAAGGATAGCCGTGGTCAGCAAATCGTGAGTCGTGTCACGGCCGTCAATACGAGCCAGAAGCGAATCACGCTGGCGGATACAGGAACGATTTTCACCACGGCGCCCGCCGAGTTTGTGATTGCCTTCGCTCAGCGCAACAACCTTACGCCGGTTGCCGACAGCAGGGCTCTGGATTGGTCGCTTAAGGAGAACGACTTACGCGCATTGGCCGCGCTGTTTGTCGATAATCCCGATAGCAATGGCGACCTGGTCGAGGATGATCCGTATGATGGGCAGGAAGTCCTGGATCAAATGCGGCGATTCCAGGATGCCACACCCCTGTCCGGCGCTGTGGTTTCACAGTTTTTCTTCAACGATCCTAGACTATGGGACCGCGCGGACATCCCCATTAAGTATCGCGACGCCAACTTTGGACAGTTTTCCGTGGCGATTGCCCCTCCGCCGACAACCCAAAAGATTTCCGCGGGTCTCAAATCGTCGATCCAGTCATCGCTCTCCTCGGTGAGTGACCTGTTGAGCGGGCTCAAGAACCAACCTCAATCCGCCGAGTCGATCCCAGGCATGGGCACCGACACGATCGGTGACGCGATTGACCCCGCAATCGACTCCTTCAATACCGACATCGTCGGTGCGTTGGGTAATTATTTGACTCAAACACCCGATGCAGATGTGGACGGGTTCTTGGGTGCGATACGACCTGAACTTGGCGTCAGTGCCGACGTGGAGACCGGCTTCCGTCAAGAAGGAACAACGCTGCTGTTTGACATTTCGTCGCGCCTCGAAACGACGCTGGCCACACTGCCGTTGGGTGCCGATCTGGGGCTGGGTGCATTGAATCTCAGCACCGCATTGGATGTGGAGCTGAAAGGCGAATTGTCATTCGACTTCACGATCGGCATCGACGTTGCCCAACTGGGAGATCTTGGGCAAGCGTTCTTTATCCAGGTGCGCGCGTTGTCCGCTTCCGCATTCGTGCAGACGTACGATCTGGATGCCGCGATCAGTTTGGGATTCCTGGACGCTTCGATCGATCACGGAAAAGTCATTCTGGATGCGACGCTGACCGCCTTGCTGAAGGATCCGAATCTTGATGGCCGGATTACGCTCAGCGAGATGACGGACCATCAATTCGGAGATCTGTTCGATCTGCAACTATCCAGCCGGCTGGACATCGAATTGCCAGTCCGCGCCAGCATTGGCGGATTTGATGCCAACGCGACCGCCAGCCCGCGGATTCTTGTGTCCGACGACGATTTGTTCAGTGATCCGGCCCCGACCGTTGTCACCCAGGACTTCGACCAGATCCTCGATTTCAGCTCGTTCGACGCCGGTTCCATCCTGGCCATGCTCCGCAGCCTGGCCACGCGGCTGCGGGAGATGGGGCAATCCGCAGTGTTTAATTTTGAGATTCCCTTCACCGATACGCGGCTCGGCGATGCCGTGGACACGGGGCTCGATTTTGTCGATCAGTTGGAAACGATGACCGGTGACCCCACGTTTTCCGGAGCCCAATCGCTGGCCACGCAACTGGCGGCGGCGCTGGGAGTCGATATCTCGGTGATCAATCCCGTCTTCAATCCGACCTCACGCGAGCTGACGTACACGATCGACTACAGCAAAATGGTCAACGCTTCCGCGGGATTTGCCTTCGACGCAGACCTGGCCCCGATCACCCATATCGAGGCCAACGGAAATCTGGCGTTTGCCGGCAGCGTCGATTTTGATCTGACGTTCGGCATCGACGTCTCGCCGGTGACCGCCCAGATCACGGCCACGGCGGATGCTCCGGCCAGCGGCAATTTTACGGGTGAAGCGATTTTCGAGCTGCAGGTCGGGGGAGACGCGCCGGTCGAGGTGCGACTGTTCGGCACCGGCAATTCCAACGTGGATGACCTGATCGTCGATATCAACGCCGCGCTGACAACAGCGGGTTTGGCCGTCAAGGCCGAACGGAACGGGAACAAGATTCAACTGCGCACAACCCACATCACCGCCACGCCCACACTTCGCATTACGGCGAGTGCAGCCAACCCTGCCGTCACGGCCCTGCATCTGCCATCGGATGCCGATGCGTTTGACAACGTGGCCAACCACGTGTTCATTCGCGATCAGCAGTTGGTGGCCTGTTTTGGCCTGAATGGACAGCTGGCCGCCTCGGCCAACTTCGGATTCGTGGGGGTTACAGGCGGGCTTAGCGCCGGCGGAGAACTGGATTTTAGTTTCGCGCCTGCTGGCGGAGCCCGCATCGGATTGCTCGACCTGTTCCAGACCCTCTCGACGGACCCCACGGCGCTGGGAACGCCATCGCTCTCGGGCTCATCCCAGTTTCACGTCGACAACCTCGCTGTGAACACCGCAGGACTGAATCTCGGCCTGCCCACCAACATACCCCCCGGTCAGCATCAAATCAGCGTCACGATTCCTGATTACCTCGGCGCCCTGCCGCAACTCAATCTCAACCAATCGCTACTCGCGGGACTCAACAAGTTCCGCGACATGGATTTCGACGACGTACTGACGGCCCTGCAAACGTTGGCGCAGTCCCTGGTCGACATGGCGCAGGCCAAGATCATGGGCGTCGAGATTCCGGGCATTGGCTTGTCAGCCGGCGAACTGCTGGGCTTTGCGGACGATTTTCTGGAGCTGGTGCAGGAGATGCAAAGGCCCGAGAACCGGGCCGCGGCGCTGGAAAACGTGGAGGCCAAACTGCAAGCTGCGCTTAACCAAATTCTGCCGGGCGTCACGCCCACGCTGGACATGCTGTTCCAAACCGATGCGCTCGTGTTTCAGTTTGACTTCACGCGATCCGTGAGTTCGTCGATCGATTTGAATCTCAACCTCGGCGCTCTGGGGCCGCTGGCCAATCTGCCAGGTGCTGGACACCTATTGGAAGTCAGTTCCAACGAGACGATTCCATTCCAAGGCGGGCTCACATTCCACCTCATCGTCGGGATCGATTTGGCGACTCCCACCGACCCTCGGCCATTTGTCAGCCGCGATTCCAGTTTTGGCGTGACGGCCAAAGTGGCCGCCCCCAACGTGAACGTGGACATCACGGCCCTGGGCGCGATGTCACTGTTTGTGCGCGGCGGCAGCCTGGTGCTGGATCAGGACGGCGCCGGCGCATCGACGGCACCCGCGTCTTTGGCCATCGGTTTCGCCCCCGGTGCGCCGCAACGCATGTATTTGTCCGATATTCCGGCGCTGCTGAATCAGCTGGAGATGGACCTGACCGGTGGGTTCCGGCTGCAGTTGCCGTTATTCTTTCCGAACGCCACCACGCCGCTGGATGATGGCGTACCAGGCACGGGCAATACCATCACGCTGACGGTAGCCAACTTAGAGCAACTGCTCAACGGACTGCTGACCGGCAACGTCCCACCGGGAAGCGTGACCGTCAACGCCGATGCTCCCGACCTGGCCGCGGCCGTCGGCAATCTGGACCTGCTGACCATCCTCCGCTCCATGCTGGACGGCTTTGACTTTGTGTTTGAACGTCTCGACGACGCACTCGATCGGGCGCTCAACACCGAGCTGCCGCTGGTGGGATTGCGACTTAACCAGCTGCCCGCGTTTGGCTTCTTCGACACGCTGGTTTCGTCGGGGCTGTCGGGGCTATCCGGACTGAGCGGCACGAGCTACACGTTCAGCTCGGTGCGGTCATCACTGCAGACCGCGCTGGCCGCGGCGTTCCCGGGGGCCACGGTGGTCCTGGACCAATCCATCCCCAACGAAGTCAAGTATGTGGTTCACGTGGGCAGCACCATCAACCAGACGGTGCCGCTGCAGAGCGACCTGGGCTTCGCCGCCCTGGGATTGGACATCGACACGGCGCTGAACGTGGCCTTTACCTGGTCGGCCGATTTTACCATCGGCGCCACGCTGGATGGATTTTTCTTCGGCGTCAGCGCCGCGCCGGAACTGCAAATGGACCTGGATTTGAGCCTTGCCTCGGGCGGCTCGATCACGGGTAATCTTGGGTTCCTGCAATTGCTGGTGACCAACGACGCGGCGAATCCGACGTTTCTGCAGGGGGGCGTCGCCGTCAACCTGCTCGATCCGGGGACGGGGGCCAACCATAACGATCGCGTGACGCTGGACGAACTGGCGTCGCTGGGGTTGGCGAATCTTGGTCAATTGGTCAATGTGCAAACGACGGGAAGCGCCGCCGCTCACTTCGATCTGGAACTCAGTTCCACCTACGACCTGGGGGATTTGCCGATCGCGCATCTGCCTCGGGTCAGCCTACCGAAGATTTTGGCTGACCTCGATGCCACCTGGAACCTGAACGACGCCAGCAACCCGACGGTGGGCTTTGGCAATGTGCGGTTGGACCTGGGCAGCTTCTTCGCCGGTTTTGGCGGTGGAGCGCTGGACGCCATCGATCAGGCGCTGGATCCCATCAGGCCGGCGCTGGACGTACTGACGCGCCGGATTCCGGTGCTCTCGGACGTCAGCGCTGTACGCAGCGCCCTCGATCAAGACGGCGACGGCAACGTCACGCTGCTGGATGCCGTCGCCATGCTGGGTGGCACGTCCGATACACGCATGATCGTCGGGCTGGACTACCTTGCCGACTTGATCGACGCCGTCACCGATGTTAATAACGCGACGGGGGGCAACAACGGATTCCTGATCCCGTTGCCGGGTCTCGACCTCAGCGGGCAGAACCTGCGTGTGCCAGGAGGCCTCGATAGCTTCCAGATTCCCAGCTCCATCGACGCCAATTTCAATCTGACGGCCGCCATCAATGGACTGAATGGTCAGAACCCGGCCGTGGCCAGTGCGGCGAACACGTTCGTGCAGGCCACAAATCAAGCGCCCAGCGGGATGTCATTCTCACTGCCCATCTTGAAGAAACCGTCCAGCGCTTTAGGATTGCTGCTGGGCAAAGATGTGGACCTGTTCAAGCTGGACCTGCCGGCACTCGATGTCCATTTCAGCATTGAAAAATCGTTTCCGATCTTCGGACCCATCGTGGGAGTCTTCGCCGGTTCATTGGGCGTGCACGCCG
This sequence comes from uncultured Planctomycetales bacterium, assembly GCA_963695565.1. Lineage (GTDB taxonomy): Bacteria > Planctomycetota > Planctomycetia > Pirellulales > Pirellulaceae > CAVOGW01. Next base: position 235,766 of record CAVOGW010000009.1, on the reverse strand, counting down.
ATCTGGCCTTTGGCTATGACACCGTCGGCTTGCGCGAATTTAAGGACAGCGGTTACAACAATCGATCGGCACTCGCCGACGGGTTCTTCATTTACGATCGAGTCGATGGCCAGGGCAATCCGTCGCTTGAGGGGACCGACGGACCGGAATTAACGCTAACGGGTGTGATTACGGTGGGCGCGGGCGTCGGTGTCACAGGATTTAGCGCCACCGTCAACGGCGACCTCACGGCTCAGGTCACACTCGACCTGCCCGATGGCGATCAGAACACACTGGCCGACGGGCGGTCGCGGTTCAGTGAGCTGGCTAATTGCGGCATCAACGTGGACGGTACGCTCTCCGCTGGCCTCGGAGTCAAAGTCAAGGTCGGTGTGTCTCCCTTTGACTTCACCGTCTACAAGAAAAACATTGCGCGGGCCACCTTGCTGGACTTCAGCGCCGGATGCGTCGTGCCCACACCGCTGGCGACACTTGCCAATGGCATCCTGACGCTGAACGTGGGAACGAGCCAGTCCGAGAAAGTCGCTATCGCAGCTGCCAAGGACAAGAACGGTGTGGATGTGGTCCGCGTGCAGATGTTCGGCGTGGCGCAGGATTTTCCCCGAGCCCAAGTGCAGCGGATCGCAGCCAGCTTCGGCGGTGGCGATGATTCGATCTACATCGATCCACAACTGAACATCCCCGCCTGGATCGTCGGTGGCGACGGACGCGACAGCCTGGCGGGCGGTGGTGGCAACGATGCCATCCTGGGCGGCCGCGGTTCGATCACCGACGACGGGATGGGGAATCCGGTTTTCAACGGACAAAGTGGCGACAACAGCGACGACGAACTTTCGGGCGGGCCCGGCAACGATATCCTCGACGGCCAAGGGGGCAACGACCAGCTTGAAGGAGACGAAGGTAACGACGAATTGTACGGCAACGTCGGCAACGACTCGCTAAATGGCGGAGCCGGCGACGATTACCTGCAAGGCAACACGGGCAACGACGAGCTGATTGGCGGCGACGGCAACGACATCCTGTTTGGCGACCACGAATTCGACGACACGCAAACCGGCATCGATCGCCTGGAAGGCGGAGCCGGAAACGACACGCTCACGGGTGGCCCAGGCGCCGACTCGCTGTTCGGCGGCGACGGCGACGATCTATTACGGGGTGACACGGTCAGCGGGACCGTGCCGACCCCTGGTGCCGACGGCGATCTGCTGGCAGGCGAAGCCGGCAACGATACGCTCGAAGGCGGGGTTGGTCCCGATAGCCTCTATGGCGGCGACGGCGACGACACGCTCTACGGACAATCGGCCAGCGGTATCGGGGATGATTCCGCCGCGGATCTATTGGTTGGGGAAGCAGGACAAGACGTCCTCTACGGTAATGCGGGGAACGACACGCTGCAGGGCAATGCAGGCGCCGACTCGCTGCATGGCGGAGCGGGCGCGGACATGCTGTTCGGGGGCGAAGACGCCGACGTGCTGGAAGGAGACGCCGGGTCGGACACGCTGCACGGCGACGAAGCGGACGACCTGCTGTTCGGCCACTCGCAATCGGCGCGGGAGATGACGCGGCCGCGGATATCTTGTTTGGCGATCGCAACAACGATGAACTGCACGGCCAGGGTGGCGCAGATCAACTGCATGGCGGCGCAAATGAAGACCTGCTGTTTGGCGATAGCGGTAACGACGTCCTGGAAGGCGATGCCGGATCAGACACGCTGCACGGCGGAGCCGACCAGGACCAGCTGCACGGTCACGCGATCAACACCGCCGATGATGATGCATCGTTCGACGAACTGTTCGGCGATGACGGTGACGATACACTGCACGGAAACGCGGGCGATGACCTGCTGCACGGCGGTGCTAACAACGACACGATGTACGGAGATTCCGGTGACGACACGTTGGAAGGTGATGCTGGCGCCGACCTGATGTTCGGCGGAGCCGGCGCGGACCGACTGTTCGGGCACAGCCAGATCGCCGCCGGTGACGACAACCTGGCGGACACCATCTACGGTGACTTCGGCACCGGACACCCGCTGGGATCAACCGGCAATCCGCTGCTCGCCGGACGCGACGAGATCTTCGGCCAGGGGGGCAACGACCAGCTTTACGGTGAAGAAATTGGCGACGAGATCCATGGCGGCAGCGGCAACGACACGATCCTGGGCGGAGCCGGCGAAGACTATATCGATGGAGCGACTGGTGATGATCAGTTGTTCGGCGATGCCGATCCGGATCGCATCTTCGGTGGAGCCGGTATCGATACGATTCACGGCGGAGACGCCGAGGATCAGCTGTATGGGCAAGATGGCGACGATGCCATTTATGGCGATGCGGGCGACGATCAATTGTTTGGTGAAGCGGGTCAAGACCAGCTGCACGGTGGTGTCGGCAACGACCTGTTGGTGGCGGGCGCTGGCATCGTTAACCAGTTATTCGGCGACGATGGCGACGATCGGCTGATTGGGTCTGATGAGGGGAGCGACGATCCCAACCTGCTTGACACCAACTACTTCGGTGACATCCTGGTGGGCGGTAACGGCGACGATACCATCTTTGGGCTGGGTGGCGCCGACATCATCGACGGCGACGCCGGAGAAGACTGGATCGACGGCGGTGTGCGGGGCGACCTGATCCGCGGTGGCACCGGACGCGACGTGATCTACGGCGCTCAGGGCAACGACACGCTGGAAGGCGGCGCCGATAACGATCAGCTGTTCGGCGAAGATGGCGCGGACACGCTGCGCGGCGAGGCCGGAAACGATTATCTGGACGGAGGTGTCGCGGCCGACATGCTGCTGGGCGGTCCCGGCAACGATGAACTCGTCGGCGGAGGTGGCGTCGGCGACCAGTTGTTCGGCGAAGACGGCAGCGATGTGCTGCACGGGTCCGACGATGGGGCCGACATCCTGCAGGGCGGTCCCGGCAACGATCGGCTGATGGGACATGGCGGCAACGATACGCTGCGAGGTGGTCCCGACGACGACGTGCTGCTGGGCGGTGACGGAGACGATTTGCTGGAAGGGGATGCCGGCAGCGATGTGCTGGCCGGCGAAGGCCAACACGACACGCTGTACGGGCACAGCCAAAGCGGTACCGGCGATGACAATGCCGTGGATCACCTGTATGGCGATTTCGCTACGGGGGATAACGAACCTGGGTCCGGCCGCGATCGTTTGTTTGGTGGCGGCGGAAACGATTTTCTGTACGGCGAAGCCGACGACGACTTCATTGACGGCGGTGGCGGCACCAACAATACGATTGATTTTGGAGCGGGCGACGGGGCGACGCCCAACAACTTTGTGCCGCCGACTCCCACGGCACCGCCGACTGTATTGCCTCATGTTCCCCAAGCACGGACGGACGCCTCGTTACCCGACGGCATCACCGAACGCGGCCGCTGGCAGCAACTGGCGGGTTCGGCCGCCGGATTGGGACTCAGTGGAAACCTGGCCGGCGCAATAAATCCCTCCGTTGCTATCTCGCCCACGGGTCAGGTGTACTCCGCCTGGTCTGATGCGAGGAATGGGAATTATGAGATTTATGTCACGGAATGGGACGGAGCGGGCTGGCAGGGACTGGCGGGCAGCGACCAGCATGGTGGTATCAGCCACAGCGACAGCAGCTCGCAACACCCAAGCCTGACGATCAACGCGGCGGGGCAGCCCCTCGTTACTTGGATGGAAGCGGGTGACATTCTCGCGGCTCAGTTTGATCCCACCGCAAACGCTGGCCAAGGCGCGTGGGTGGCGCTGGGTAATTCGCTGAACGCGGGTGGGCTCAGCGGCACGGGTACGGCCGACGATCCCGTGATTGTGAATACGACGACCGGCCCGGCCATCGCCTGGCTGAACAAGTCAGCGACAACAGAAGTCCGCGTGCAGCGGTTTAACGGTTCCGCCTGGGTTGCGGTTGGATCGACTACCGTCGCCAGCGCGAGCGATTTGCGCGAACTGGCCATCACGACCGACGGCGCGAAATTGGCCGTGGCTTGGACGCAATCGGTCGCCGGTGTCGACCGTGTCTACGCGCGGGAATTTGCCGGCGCGGCGTGGATGGAACTGGCGGGCTCGGCCAGCGGCCTGGGAATCAGCGCGTTGGCGCTCCCCGCCGATCAACCGACGCTCGCCTACCTCAGCGGCACATTGCAAGCCGCCTGGCGGCAACACGTGCGGGCGGAGTCGAACGAGACGGAAATCACCACCGCCCGGTGGAACGTTGGGACTTGGGAACAAGAGATCACCTCCGGCACCGGAGGCACCGCATCGCGGCCGCGACTTGCCGTGGGCGGCGGGCAGCTGCATCTGGCGTGGGCCGAGGAATTACTCAGCTCGGGAGTCGGCAGCGGCACCACTGTCTACGCGACGCACTGGAACGGGACCGAGTTTGTCGAACGCTTTGCGCAGTCGGGCGACATCGGCGGCGGGATCACGGGCACCGGCGACGGCCTGAGCGCGTTGACGCTGGCCGTCAATGGGGCGGGACAGCCCTTTGTCGCCTGGAGCAATTCTGCGGCGGGTTCGCCGCAAGTTTATCTGCGCGGTGACACGCTGGCGGTAAACCGCGTGATGTACACCAGCGCGGGCATTCCGCTGTCGGGCGTGTTGGATTTCAACACGATGCAGCCGGGAGATCTCGTGGTGATCGGCGCCGGGTCTGAGACAGCTCCGGCAACATTGACGGCAGCTCACGCGGGCATATTCATTTCTGGCGCGGGCACGGGACTCTCGCGGATCGAGGGTGCGCTGACGCTAAACGGTGCCAATGACGTCACCATCTCACGCGTGGACCTGGCCGGAGGCGTGACCGCCACGGCGACAGCCGATTTGGAGATCGTCGCGAGCCACATTGGCGGTACGGGGTTGCTGCTGGATGGCACTACCGGCACGCGCCTGGTCGGCAATGACCTGAACAGCAGCGCGGTCGGCCTGACGTTGCTTTGCAATATCGACGCCGACATCGCCCACAACTTGATTCTGGGCACGACGACGGGCGTGTTGTTGGAAGCCGACGAAACGGGATCCAATATTGCCAGCAACGAGATTCGTTCGCCAGGAACGGGTCTGCACGTGGCCGCCAATCTGATCGGCGGCGCGATTGTCGACAACGACATTCGGGCGACCACGCTGGGGATCGACTACGTGGGATCGGCCGAATTGACGAGCAACCAGATTCACGGCGGTGCGACGGGCGTCCGCGTGGCGGCGGGGCAGTTCTTCGGCATTCTGGGCAGCGCCAATCAAATCTATGCCAACACCACGGGTGTTAACGTCTTGGGACGCATGCAACGCCAAATCGTGCACGACAATGGTACCGGCGTCACGGGTTCCGGTTTGCTGGGAGGGGAGGGCCTGGACGATGCCAACGTGATCCAGGACAACACGACCGGTGTCGATTTCACCGGGACGATACAGTTCAACCAGATTTCCGACAACGTGACCGGCATCCGTAGCAAGGGGAATTCGCAGATCGCGCACAACGTGATCACGAGTAACGACGTGACGGGCATCCTGGTCAGCGGCGTGACCGACGTGCAAATCGCCAACAACACCCTATACACGGAAACAGGCGACAACATCCGCCTGGAAAATACGGCCAAAGAAGTCGAAATTCGCAGCAATATTTTGTGGACAGAGCAGGGGACCGACATTTACGTCTCCGATAACAGCCGCAGCGGTTTCTTCAGCGACTACAACCAGTTGCACGCCACAGGTACAGGCAAGCTCGTGCACTGGATGAAGGATTTTGCCGACATCCTGGATTGGCAGGTGGATGTGAATCGTTACGACCTGCACTCCATCGGCGCGACGAGCGTCCACGCGCTGGGTGCCGAACCCGCCTTTGTGAGCATGGCGCGCGACGATTTCCAATTGTGGAAACTGGTCGGCGGACTGCGGAAAACGAACCCCAGCATCGATGGCGCCGACCCACGCAATGACGTGGGCGTGCCTCCCTCGTTTACCAACCTGCTGACCAATCCCAGTTTCGAGTCGGGTATTGCCGGCTGGACCACGAATGTGCAGGGGACCGCCGGTGCTCCCAACGGATCCGCATTCGACGGCGCGGCCTACTTCGTGCCGGGAACCGTCGCCACGGGAGTGGCCGAGCAGACCATCGACCTGTTGGCGGCGGGCTACACGCCGGCCCAGCTCGACGCGCAGGGCCTGATCGCGGTCTTCGGTGGCCGCGTGCGTTCCAAGGCGGAAAGCCCCGTCGATACGGGGACGCTGACGCTTCAATTCCGCAACGCCGGCGGTGGCATCATCTCGCAGCAGACGCAGGCCGCCGCGAATGCGAGCAGTCGCTGGGACCTGGTGGGCGAGCGCCTGGCCCTTCCCGTTGGCACGCGACAGATTACCTACCGCTTTGAATCCATCCGCGTGACGGGCACGACGAACGACGTTTATCTCGACCATGCCTTTGTCCACGTCCTCAGCGAAGCCGTCTCCCCCGACCAGGGAGCGTACGGTCACATCGATGGGGAACTGGCGAGTGCCGGCGCTCACTTGGCGCTGACGTATCCGAACTTGTATATCGACTGGCAGCGAGACGCGGCCAAGACCATTCGCTGGGAGTCCTACGACAACAGCACCAACTCGCCGGTGCGGATCGATCTGCTGCAGGAAGGCGCCGACGGCCCCCAGTTCGTGACCACGATTGCAGCCTCCACGCCGGACGATGGCGAATTCATCTGGATCCCTGGCAATACCGGCGTCAATTTTGACACGCCCGGACTGCGGATTCAGGTCTCCTATGTGGGCGATCCCTCGATCATGGATCGCGGCCAGGAGTCGTTCACCGTTCCCGACAACAGCACGACGTTCTTTGTGGATGACGCCAGCAACACGAACGACGAGTACACCCTCGGCGCGATCGGCTCGAATCGGAATACGGGCAAGCGAGCCGACGCGCCGAAACCCCATCCGGTCAACCTGTTGCGCGCCTATGATCTGCCACCGGGCGCGGTCGTTTCGATTGATACCGGCAGCTATCCAGCGTTTGACGCGATCCGCCTGTCGGGAACGACCGACCTTGGCCTGGGAACGGAAGAAGGATTTACGCTTCGAGGTCCCACGGACCCGGCGAAAGATGTCACGATCAGCTGGATCTATCCTGACGGACAGCCCCAGGCGCTGGTGGAGCTGAACGACGCGGACTTTATGACGATCAGCAATCTGGAGTTGATCGGTTCGCAGCGCGGGTTGTGGGTCACGGGGGGCAGCGATAGCTTTGCGGCGAGCTACATCACAGCGCGGAACCAGACGCTGGATGCGATCGATATCACGCCGAACAACTCGGCGGCCAACTTTGTGGGCATGGTTGCGGAAAATGCGGGACGGTACGGCATTGTGATCACGGGTCCGTTTGCCAGCCTGTCAGATGGTCGAGCCATCAACAACGTTGAGCGTGGGGTCTTTCTCACAGGCGCGGGCAACGCACACATCGAAGCCATGGAGGCCTATGGAAATCGCTATGGTCTGTACGTGACGAACAACGTGTCGGGCACGCGCACGGTGATTGGCAACGAGGACTTATCGCTGGGTCGCGGCAATGCGGTTCATAACAACAGCACGACAGGAATCTTTGCCAACGCCTCCAATTCGACGGCCATCGTCGCCGGTAATACGGTCTACGCTCAACGCGTGTCGCAGTTCGGCACTGGGATCCAAGGCTCGAACGGCGTCGAAATCGCGCAATGTGGTTTATGACAATTGGACGGGCATCAATACTTCCGGTACATCCCCGGTGCGCGAGAATCGCGTTTATGGCAATGTGGGGACGGGGATTAATGCGAATAACAATCCGATTGCGTCCAATGTGATTTACAACAATCCGGTGGGGATTGTGGCCACGGCGTCTCAAGCACTGATCTCAAATAACCTGATTTATGCCAACACCACGACCGGCATCAGAATCCCGGGAGGCGGGCCCGATCTGGTCAACAACACAATCTACCAGTCGGCCGGAACGGCGCTTCGCTTGGAAGGAAGTTCGGCCAATGTCGTGTTACGAAACAACATCGTCTGGGCCACGGGGGGCACGGCCATCAGCATCAGCAACGACAGCCAGACCGGATTCGCCAGCGACTACAACTTGCTGTACGCAACCGATACCGGCATCGTGGGCAACTGGCTGGGCGCAAATCAGACGACGCTGCAGCAGTGGCAGATCGCCACGGGCAGGGACACGAACAGTCTGGCCAATGATCCACTGTTTGTGGACATTGATGGAGCCGACAATGTGCTGGGCTACGTGGCTGGTAGCACGGACGGCCGTGACGACGATTTTCATCTGCAGAGTCCGTTCGGCAGTTTGCATGGCGGTTCGCTCGCACCCGTGCGGAGCGTAGCCACGGGGTTGCCGGTATTCCCCGTCGGCAGCTTAGCGAATGACGCCTCATTGTCTCCCGCGATGGACCGAGGTGCCCCCACCGATCCATTTGCCAACGAGCCTACGCCGAATGGCGGCTTTATCAACATCGGTGCGCACGGCAATACGGCTCAGGCCTCGCTCAGCCCCGCGCAACTGCTGCTGATGTTCGATCCGAACGGCGGTGAAATCATCGCGCAGGGATCCACGTTTCCTATCCGGTGGTGCGCGAACGGGTTTGCGGGCAATGTGAAGCTGGAAGTTTCCAGCGCCGGACCGCTGGGCCCCTTCCAGGTTTTGGCGAACAACGAACCGAACGACGGTGTTTACAATTGGTTGGTCGACGCGGGCAGCTTCCCGGCATCCACGAATTATTTCCTGCGGATCAGTTCCGTCGATCAGCCCGCGGTCACCGATGTCTCCGATGCCGCATTTGAGGTGGCCGCGCCGACCAACGCCTACTACGTCAACATCGCCGGCGATGTGGACTTTACCGACAACGAGTACACAACCGCCGCCGGCGATGCGGGCAATTCGGGGATCAGCGCCGCCAGTCCGCTGGCCTCCGTGCAAGCCGTGCTGAGTACGTACGATTTGGAACCCGGCGACGTAATCTACGTGGATACGGGCAGCTATTCCGTCACGACGAATATCTTCATCGGCGCCGGCGATTCTGGCGTGCGAATCCAAGGACCGGTACAGTCGGGGCATCGCGCGTCGCTTAATCGCGGCAGCACGGCGTCCGGCAGTTATGTGTTCTCGCTGTCGGACGCGACCGACGTGACACTCGACGCGTTAGAAATCTTTGGCGGGAACGAGGGCGTGTTCGTCAACCTGGCGAGTCACGACGTCACGATCAGCAATTCGATCGTGCGGAACAACGCGGCTTTCGGCGTCCACGTCACGAGCACGGCTCATCGAGCCGAGATCTCTGATAGCGAAATCTATGGCAACAACTCAGGTGGCATCTTCGTCGAGGGTGATGATGCGATTGTCCGCAACAACATTATTCGCAACAACAGTTTTGGCACAAGCCGCGGGATCGAGGTTGCGAGCGCCGCGGCCAATACGATGATCCGACAGAATGACATCTTCAGTAACCCGATTGGTATCTTGGCCACTCAACCGGCAACGTCTGTGTCCGGGCTGCGGATTGAAGAAAACAGCGTCCACGGAAGCAACAATACCGGTATCTCGGTCAACGGTGGCGGGCTGGTGTTGAACAACGACACGTACAGCAACACGGGCGGCAACGCGGTGGCCGGCATTTCGCTTAGTGGCGACTTCGTGGAGGCCCGCGACAACACGTCGCACGGCAACCAGCGAGGGATCAACCTGACCAGCGGGGCCATCGCCCGCAATAATCGCGTTTACGGCAACAGCGTCTACGGCATGCAGCTGAGTGACGGCCAAGCCTACAACAACGTGATTTACTCCAATGCGATCGGTATCTACGTCGGCGCGTCCGGAAATCAAATCGGCAACAACCTGATTTATGGCAACGCCACCGTGGGCATCGACCATAACTGGCAAACCTCAGCCAGCGTCTTCAACAACACCATCTATCAACTGACCGGGGATGCGATCCGAGCGACGAGCTACTTCGCTCCAGCGACCGCCGTTTCCGCCTCGAACAACATCCTTGTGGTCGCCGCAGGATCTGCGTTCAATGTCGTGGCCCAGAACCAGGCTACATTTAACAGCGACTTTAACCTGTTTCAACGAGCAGGCACCGGCAAGATCGCCACGTTCGGCACGACGTTCAGCAACTGGACCGACTGGCAGTTCGCCACGGGAAACGACCGGCATGGCTTGGAAACGGATCCACGATTCGTCGATCCGGACGGCGCGGACGATATGCTGGGCACACTGGACGATGATTTTCACCTCAGCGTCGGCTCACCGGCGGAGGACGCCGGGAATCCCTTGTTACTCTACGGCGGTGAGTCCGCGAGCGGCAGTCTGCCGGACCTGGGCGCCTATGGAAACACGCTGGACGCATCGGTCAGCGCCACCCAGTCCATCCAGTTGGTCGAACCCATCACCTATCAAAAGCTTGAAGTGGGACAGCCGGTGCAGCTCAAGTGGGTATCGTCCGGCCTGGCGAGTCCGGTGCCCGTGGTGCTGATGAACGCTGCCGGAAGCGCAATCTACGATTCGACGAGCGGTCGCTGGAGTGCAGATTCGCGTCGTATTGGTGGCTCCAACAGTTCCATTACACAGACGATTGACGTTTCGGCTGTCACGAATCCACCACCGACTAGCGCGCTGCAAACACTTGCGTGGAACAATGGCAGCGCTGCATTCATGGGCTACGACATTCCCTTGGCAGACGGCGACTACCAGGTTCGCTTGTTCTTTGTCGACCCCACGGCTTCCGCGGCCAACCAGCGCAAATTTGACGTGAAGCTGCAGGGCCAGACCGTACTTTCCAACTACGATATCTTTGCCGAGGCGGGAGCCGTGCGCAAAGCAGTGGCGAAGACGTTGGACGTGACGGCTTCCCAAGGCGAAGGTTTAAGCCTTGAATTCATCAACCGTACGGGCGCGAGCTGGCCTGCCCTGGTCAATGCGATCGAAATCACGCGCGTCAATGCCGGTGACCCGGCAAGCTACGGCGTCAATCTGGAGTTTTCGCCGGACAACGGCCAGAGTTGGTCGACGATCGCCACCGACCTGCCCTCCAACCGGTTTGGTGAGGGACAATTCCTGTGGACCGCGGACCAGGCGACGCAGGGCCATGCGGGCATTTTCCGCGCCACGGCGGTTGGCAGCGGGCTGACCAATGTCGTGCACACTTCCACGCGCGGCATCTCGGTAGCCGCGGATACGAACAACTACTACGTCAATACCGCCAGCGACGCGGATTTTACGGACAACGAGTATACGTCGGCCGCGGGAAATGACTTGAATTCAGGCGCAATGCCGGATGCGCCGCTGGCCAACCTGGCCGTGCTGCTGCGTAGCTACACGCTCAGCCCCGGGGATACGATCTATGTCGACAGCGGCACCTACAATTTGTCCGATAACATTGATCTAACGGCGGCCCACTCGGGAATTCGCATTCAAGGCCCGCAGAGTGGCAGTCATGCAGCGGTGTTGAATCGCGGCAACACCAATGCCGGCAACTATGTCTTCAACTTGAAGGACGCCGCTCACGTCACGCTCGACTCGCTGGAACTGACGGGGGCCGAGCAGGGGCTGCGCATCGACCTGGCGAGCAACGACGTGACACTATCCAATAGCGTCCTCCGCGGTAACACCTTCGGCGTGAACATTTTGCCGACAGCCCAGCGCACCGTGATCGTGGGCAACGAGTTCGATGGTACGGGAGCCGCCAATTCGCAGGGCCTGAATATTCAGGGGGACAACGTCCGCGTCGAGCAGAACTCGTTCCATCATCACGCGCAGGAAGGCATCGAACTGGTGAGCACAACTGCAAACGCCATCATCCGCGGCAATGATCTCTTTAACAACAGTTCCTACGCCATTTTTGTCAACAGCGCGGATAACACGCTGGTCGAGCAGAACACTGTCCGCAACAATCCGGGCGGCATCTTCACCAATGGAATGATCTTTGCCAACGACGCCACGACAATCGTGCAAGACAACCTGGTGTATGGCAACAGCCGACCAGGTATCAATGTGACCCATTCCTCCATCGTGGTCCAACGAAACTCGGTTTTCGACAACCTGGATGGCATTACGGGCACCGGCATCATTCGCGACAACCGCATCTTCCACAACACGCAGGCCGGTGTGCGAATTATCGGATCGAATCCCGTGGTCAGCAGCAACGCGATTTATGCCAACGCGACGGGTATCGTCACGGCGGCCGGTGCCGGCCAATCCGCCACGGTGGCCAATAACTTGATCTACGATCAGACGGCCTTTGGCATCGATATCGGCACGGGGTTGACAGCGTTGCGCGTGCTCAACAACACGATTCTCGAGCCCACCGGCACGGCAATTCGGCTGAATGCCTCAGGGAACGCCGACGTACGAAATAACATCCTTTCAACCGATTCCGGCACGCTGCTGAATGTAGCCAATCACGCGCAGGCCGGTTTCACCAGCGACTACAATCTGTGGCAAGTCACGAGTGCGGGTCGAATCGGTACCTGGGGCGCTGATGCGCTGACCGATCTCGCGCAATGGTACTATGAGGTGGGGCGGGACGGTCACAGTCTCTCGGCAGATCCACAGTTTATCGACATCGACGGTCTTGACGGACACCGCGGCTACGATCTGGCGACGTCGACCGATTACGGCCTGGACGACGACTTCCACGTGGCCTTCGGTTCGCCAGCCGTCAATGCAGGAGATCCGCTTTCCTTTTATGCCGCGGAACCCAGCACGGGGAATCGGGTAAACCTCGGCGCGTTCGGCAACACGGCGGATGCGACGGCGAGCCCGTCACAAGTGATTCAGTTGATCGAGCCGGGTATGCTGCGCAAGTTCGAGGTGGGTCAACCTATCACGCTGAATTGGACTTCGGCCGGCTTTACGAGCACCCAACCGCTGGCGCTGCTCAATGCGGGCGGCTCCGCGATCTACGACACGGCCCTGGGACGCTGGGGTGCCGATACGTATCGCACCGGCGGCACCAACCGCACAGTCACGGGGACGATCGACATGAGCGGAGTCACGAACCCGCCTCCGGTAGCTTTGCTGCAGTCGTATGCCGACGTCTTCGCCAACGGTGTGAACGGCGCATCGCTGCGATACGACGTTCCGTTGTCAGACGGGGTGTACGACGTGCGGCTGTTCTTTGTCGAGCCGAGCGGCGGCAACGTCCGTCAGTTCGACGTGAAGCTACAAGGGCAGACGGTACTGGACAACTATCGCATTCAGTCGGACGCCGGTGCGGTGCGAAAGGCAGTCGCCAAGTCCTTTTCGGTCACGGCAGCCGACGGACAAGGGCTGAGCGTGCAGCTGGTCAATGACGGTTCGGCGGCAGGTTTTGATGCGATCATCTCTGGCATCGAGATCACGCGGGCGTATCCGACCGCTCCCACGACGTTCGCTGCGAATGTGGAATTTTCAGCCAACAACGGTCAGACCTGGTCAACGATTGCGACCCATGTGCCGGCCAACCGTTTCGGCGAAGGGAGTTTTACCTGGAACGCAATTACCGCGACCAACGGCAGTACGGGCCGTTTCCGCCTCACGGCCATCAGCGACGGGGTGCCCAGTGCGCAGCACGTTAGCGAACCGTTCTCAGTCAACAACAACGGCAATGCGTATTACGTCAACATCGCTGCGGACTCCGATTTGAGCGACAACGAATTCACGACGGCGTCTGGCGACAACTCGGAACACGGGCAAGTCACCGAATTCGCCCATGAAAAGCCTCGACGCATTGGTTCGGGCATACGACTTGGACGCGGGGGACACCATTTACGTCGACAGCGGGACGTACGGTCGCTTGCTGACAAACGTCACGTTGACGGCAGAAGATTCGGGAGTGACGCTGCGCGGACCCGCGCAGTCTGGTCACGCGGCTGTCTTGACACGCGGAACGTCTGCCGTGGGCAGCGCCGTACTGGAATTCACGGGCGGAATCGCCGACGTTGTCGTAGACTCGCTGGAAATGCACACGGCTGAAAACGGTGTCGCAATCGTAGGTGCCTCCAACATCGAAATACGCAACAGTCTGATCCGCAGCAATTCCAGTCGTGGCATCGACGTGAATACCAGCGCGACGAATGTTCGCATCCTGAACAACCACATTGAGGAAAATACCAGCCGTGGCATTGAGATTCGCGGTCCGCAGGTGACTGTCCAGAACAACATCATCCGCAACAGTGATCGCGGCGTGCAAGTCAACGGTGGGACGCTGCCAACGTCACGATTCGCGATAACGACCTCTTTGGCCACACCGTCGGCGTGGAACTCGCCAGCCTTAATTCGACGGGACATCTTATCCAAGGCAACACGGTCCACGACAACGCCACCTACGGCATCTCGGTCCAGGTGGGTTCGGCTGGTGGCGTACAAATTCTGGGCAATGATGTCTATGGACAAACGGGCACCGGAGACTATGGAATCGTTGTGAATATTTCCAGCGGTGCCGTCGTGAACGTGTCCGATAACCTTGTGCACGACAACTATCGGGGCGTTCGCATGTTGGGGACCGGGCCAGTCCTGCAACACAATGACGTGTACGCCAACTCAAGTGCGGGCGTCGAAATTGCCTCGGGTTCGCCGCAGATCCTGTCGAACCAGATTTACTCAAACGCCGTAGGCATTGTTGCACTCGGCTCAGCTGCCACGTCGGTGATTCGCAACAACGTCCTTTACAGCAACACGAATCTGGCCGTTGACATTCAGGTCGGATCGTCGATCGTGATCGGCAATACGATTGTGCATCCGGTGGGCACGGCGGTCCGGTTTACGGCCAGTGGCACCGGCCAGTTCAAGAATAACATCGTCCAGGGGGATGTGGGAACACTGTTGAGCGTGGCCACGGGCGGTCAGGCCGGATTTATCAGTGATTACAATCTGCTGTATCCCACGAGCGTCGCCGCGAACGTCGGCCTCTGGGGAAGTACCACCGCCGCGACGCTCGGCGATTGGCAGTCGACTAGCAGTCGTGATGCCCACAGCCTCTCCGCCGATCCGCTGTTCTTGGATATCGACGGTGCCGACAACGTGCTGGGCGAGCAGGGAGTTCCGGAGGGGAATGGTTTCGATGACAATTTTGGACTCCAGGCCCATTCGCCCGCCATCGACCGCGGGGAAACGTGGAATGCCAGCGTCACGGATCTGCTGCACCGACCGCGCCAAGATGACCCTGGCACGACAAACGCGGGTGCGCCCCGATACGTGGAAAGTTCGCTGGGGGCCAACCTGTTCGCAGCCACCGGTACGGCCCAGAACTGGCGGGCCAACGATTCGGTGTTTACGCTTAACTTCCCCGCGGGATTCACGTTCCCCTTCTACGGCGTAAACTACTCGTCCGTGTTTGTCTCGACGAATGGCCTGCTGCAGTTCGGTGTGAACACGAACGCGAACGATGCTTCCAACACAACGGCCGAGCTGCTGACGCAGCGGCGGATCGCGGCACTTTGGGATGATTTGACCACGGCCCTTACGGGCGACGATATTTTTGTCGACACATCGCTTGCCGATCGAGTCACCATTCGCTGGAACGCCAGTCGCATCGGCGACAACAGTGATGTGCAGTTCGCGGTCACGCTGCTGAACACGGGTGCGATCCAATTCCACTACGGACCAGGAAACAACAATCTGACACCGACGGTGGGGATTTCGGCAGGCAATGGAGTGAACTTCGAACTTTCTCCGTACGACGGCCAGGCAGTCCTTACGTCGGTGGTCTCGCGAGGCTGGACGCTGCAGCCGGGTATCAATGACATCGGCGCTTATGAGTTCCAGGGCGACAGCGGCGACGTGACGCCTCCCACCGTCACGGGAATCACGCCGGCCGGGATTGCTGCCGCCGGCACCGTGTTTGCACCCGTGACGTCGGTCGTAGCGTCGTTCAGCGAGGCTGTCGATGCGGTCAGCGCTCGCAGCGCCGGCCTGTATGAACTGATCGGCGACGGGCTAGACAACCAATTCGACACGGCTGACGATCTGGTGATCGGCATCAGCAACTTCGACTACACGGCGGGTGCGCTGGAGGTGACACTGACGCTCGATCAGCCGCTGCCCACGGATCACTATCGCTTGACCCTGCTCAGCCGACCTGGCCAAGCACTGCTGGATCAGGCCGGAAACCGCCTGGATGGCGACGCCAACGGCAGTGCCGGTGGGGACTATGTGCGGACATTCAACCTGGTGACAGGTTTGGGCATCGATCACGGACGCAAACCCCAATGCTGATCAGATTACCGAAAACTCGACCGCGGGAACCACGGTCGGTATCACGGCCGTTTCAATCGATCCGGACGCCGGCGACAGCGTCAGTTATTCGCTGGACGACAATGCCGGCGGACGGTTCGAGATTGATCCCGCCACGGGCGTCGTGCGTGTCGCCGCCGGCGGACCGGGCATCGACCGGGAGCTGGCCGCGAGTTACTTCATTACCGTCCGTGCGAGCAGCACGGATGGAACTTCGACGCCACAAGTCTTCGAGATTGCCGTCGTGGACGTTGACGAATTCAACGTCAGCCCCGTGACGGATACGAACGGCCTGGCCAACGACGTCAGCGAAAACGTTCCCAACGGTACGATGGTCGGGATCACGGCCTTTGCCAGCGATGCCGATGCAACTAATAACGCGATCAGCTACTCGCTGGTGAACAACGCGGGCGGGCGGTTTGCGATTGATCCGGGCTCAGGTGCGGTGACGGTAGCGGGAGCGCTCGATCGCGAACTTGCCGCCGCATACGACATTACGGTGCGTGCCACGTCGGCAGACGGATCGTTCTCCGATGCGGGCTTCACCATTTCGTTGCTCGATGCCGACGAGTTCGATGTGGGTACGATCTCCGACTTGAACGGCGCCGCCAATCAGGTATCCGAATCTGCCGCCGATGGGACACCCGTGGGAATTACAGCTTTCGCTGTGGACAACGATGCCACCAACAGTGCGATTACGTACACATTGGATGACAGCGCGGGTGGCCGATTCGCGATGGATCCCAACACGGGTGTGATCACCAAGGCGGGTGCGCTCAGCTTCGTTACCTCCAGCAGCCATAACGTCACCGTGCGTGCGACGTCGGCCGATGGATCCTCCTCAACACAAGTCTTTTCCATTGCGGTCTTGTCCAGCGGCAGCAGCGGCGATTTCGACGGCGACGGAGACCTGGACCTGGCCGACGTGGATGCGTTGAGCACCGCGATTGCCACGGGCTCCGGCAATCTGTTGTACGACGTGAACGGAGACGGTCAGTTGACGGTGGCCGATTTGCAGACCTGGGTGCTGGACATCAAGGGGACGCTGTTCGGGGACAGCAACCTGGATTTCGTGGTGGATGGGCAGGACTTCATCATATGGAACTCGAACAAGTTTTCGGCAACCAGCTTGTGGTCGCACGGGGACTTCAACGCGGATGGCGTGGTTGACGGTCAGGACTTCATCATCTGGAACACGAACAAGTTCATGACGGCGACAGGTGGCCAGTTGGGGGATTTCGACGGTGACGGAGATCTCGACGGGATGGACGTCGATGCGCTGAGCACCGCGATTGCCACGGGTTCGGGCAATCTGGCGTATGACGTAAACCGAGATGGACAACTGACGCTGGCTGACCTGCAGTACTGGGTGCTGGACATCAAACGTAGCGTGATCGCCGACAGCAACCTGGATTTTGTGGTGGATGGCCAGGACTTCATCCTTTGGAACTCCAACAAGTTCGCCGCAACCAGCTTCTGGTCGCGCGGTAATTTCAACGCGGATGGAGTCGTCGACGGCCAGGACTTCATCCTCTGGAACACTCACAAGTTCACGACAGCGACGGGTGGTCAGTTGGGCGACTTCGACGGAGACGGAGACCTCGACACAATGGACGTTGATGCGCTGAGCACCGCGATTGCCACAGGTTCGGGCAATCTGGCATATGACGTGAACCAGGACGGACAACTGACGCCGGCTGACCTGCAGTACTGGGTGCTGGACATCAAACGTAGCGTGATCGCCGACAGCAACCTTGATTTTGTGGTCGATGGCCAGGACTTCATTGTCTGGAACTCCAATAAGTTTGCCGCAACCAGCCTGTGGTCTCGCGGAGATTTCAACGCGGATGGCATGGTGGACGGGCAGGACTTCATCCTTTGGAACACCCACAAGTTTCAGTCGGCATCCGCGAGTAGCTTGCCGGTCCCGGCTGTGGCCTTGCGACCCTTAACGACAGACTTTATCTTTGCCGGAGTTCGCGGCTCACGCGTGCAGCATTGGTCGCCGGACCAGGCCGCGGACGACTATTTTGCCCAGCTGGAGTAGTCGAATTACCGGCCGCGGGGAACAATGCCCCCGGATTTTATCTGAGGATCTCATGCGGTAGTCCGTTACCTGCAACCTGAGTGTCAGCAGCAAGCGATAAAGATGCCTCCGGATTTCATCCGGCGGTACTTCACGTCCTCGCTGCCATTTGAGCCACGGGACTCAGGCTGGCGGTCCCCCCGAATAGAATTCGGGGGCTTCCCCGTACTACCGGTTTGCAATTGTCGTGCCTTGGCCTGGGCTACGATATAATTTTGACGTATGCACGAAGTGACCGAGGTGTTACGAGCGATCGAACGTGGTGACGCGCAGGCGGCCGTGGGGCTATTGCCGCTCGTCTACGACGAACTGAGACGGCTGGCGGCGCAGAAGCTCGCTCACGAAAAACCAGGACTGACGCTCGAAGCGACCGCGCTGGTACACGAGGCATACTTGCGGCTAGTGGGAGACCAGTCCTTCGACAACCGACGTCATTTCTTCGCGGCGGCGGCGGAAGCGATGCGGCGGATTCTGGTCGAAAACGCCAGACACAAGAGTCGCATCAAACACGGGGGCGGGCGGCGGCGCGAAGCGTTTCAGCCCGATTTGCTGGAGGCGCCGCCGGAGGACGAAAACGTGCTGGCACTGGATGCAGCTCTGGCCCGACTGGCCGAGCAACACCCCGCTAAAGCGCGATTGGTGGAGCTGCGTTTTTTCGCCGGCCTGACCGGCGATCAAGCCGCCGACATCCTCGGCATGTCACCTAGCACAGCCGACCGGGATTGGGTCTTTGCCCGCGCCTGGTTGCGTCGCGAGATGGAATCTGGTGGGAATGAGTCCGCCGCGGAAAATAGGGGCTGAGTAAGAACATTAGTGCGCACGTTTTGGCGAGAAAAAGTAGATTTCCCCCCGGATGAAATCCGGGGGCATCAGAATGCTACCGGTTTTCAACCGGTAGTTCCTTACCATCAGCCTGACAGGACGGAGCACGAGAGAAGATGCCGCCGGATTTCATCCGGCGGTACTTCACTTCCGCCGTTGCCTCGCACGTGGCAAGAAATCTTGATGCTGAGCGGACCGATTCGTCGCATAAATATCATCTCCACAGAGCGCCTAGCTGACAGAACCGGAGGACGTTAATCTAGGACGAGATCGCGCGTAACGATGGCGTCGATGGCCAGAACTTCATTCGATCTGATGCGCTAAGCCAAGACCTCACCCACAGCCGCAAGACAAGAGGGTACGCGCCACGCTCCCATGAATGAAGAGTCCCTGTTCCATGAAGCCTTGGCCATCAGCAATCCAAAACAGCGCGCCGAGTTTCTGGACGTGGCCTGTGCCGGACAGCCAGAGTCTGCGCCGCGGTCGAATCCCTGCTGGCGGCCAGTGATCCCAGGACGAGTTTTCTCGATAAGCCCCCGCTCGCCAGCGCACCGCCCGATGGCGCTCCCATGCCCCCGGCCGACGGACCCGGCACTCAGATCGGTCCTTACAAATTGATCGACCAGATCGGTGAAGGAGGCTTTGGCGTGGTATTCCGCGCCGAACAGCAGCAACCGATCCGCCGGACGGTCGCCCTGAAGACCATCAAGCCGGGAATGGACACCCGCCAGGTGGTGGGCCGTTTCGAGACCGAACGGCAGGCCCTGGCCCTGATGGAACACCCCCACATCGCCCGCGTCCTGGACGGCGGAGTCACGGGCTCAGGCAGCCCGTACTTCGTGATGGAGCTCGTCCAGGGGATTCCCATCACCCAGTATTGCGACGAGCATCGGCTCACCCCGCAGGAGCGACTGGCCTTGTTCGTGGCCGTCTGCCAGGCCGTGCAGCACGCTCACCAGAAAGGCATCATTCACCGGGACCTCAAGCCGTCCAACGTCCTGGTCGCGGAACAGGACGGAGTTCCCGTGCCGAAAGTGATCGACTTTGGCGTGGCCAAGGCGCTGGGGCAGCCGCTCTCGGAACAGACGCTGGCCACGGGCCTGGGTCGCATCATCGGCACGTTGGAGTACATGAGTCCGGAGCAGGCTGAATTCAACGCGTCAGATGTCGACACGCGGGCCGACATCTACAGTCTGGGAGTGTTGCTGTACGAACTGCTCACGGGGACGACACCCTTGACCAAGGATCGTCTCCGGCAGGCGGCGGTGACGGAGTTGTTGCGCGTGATCCGTGAGGAGGACCCACCTCGGCCGAGCACTCGCCTCACGGACTCCAAAGATATGTTGGCCAGTGTCTCCGCGCAGCGGAAGCTGGAGCCGGCCAGGCTCACGAGGACGATCCGCGGCGAGCTGGATTGGATCGTGATGAAGGCACTCGACAAGAATCGCAACCGCCGCTACGAAACGGCGCGCGATTTCGGGCTGGACCTGGAGCGCTACCTGTCGAATGAACCCGTCCTCGCAGGGCCTCCGTCGGCCGCCTATCGGCTGCGAAAGACGGTGCGCCGGCATTGGCGCATCCTGGCTGGCGTGTCGTCTTTCATGGTCTTGCTAGTCGCCGCGGTCATTGCGCTCTCTGTCGCCCTGATGGCAGTCGATCGTGAGCGACGAGCCAAAGAAGTGGCATTGGAAGCGGAGTCGAGGCGGCGCAGTCAGGCCCGAACGGCACTTGATGCCATGACGTCGCAGATCATCGAGGACCGGCTTACCAGGAATAACGAGGTCCTTCCCGGCGACAAGCAATTTCTTGAACAAGCCCTGCGTTATTATGAGGAGTTCGCGGCGGACACCGGACAGGACAAGGAAGTTCGGACCGCAGTCGCAGACGCGTACCTGCGGGTATGTAAAATTCGACGTCGGCTTGGCGACGAAGCCCAGGCCGAAATCGCCGCCAAGCGCGCCTACGACCTCTACGCCGGGCTGGCCAATGAGTTTCATGGTGTTCCTGACTACCGACGTGACCTCGCGCGCTTGCACTTAGAGCTTAGTGCGATCTACCGCAAAACCGGGCGCCTGCAGGCGGCAAGGGCCGAGGGCGAGCAGGCATTGACCATCGCACGTGACCTGGCCACAACCTATCCCGACGACCCAAAGTACCGGCAAAATCTCGCGATGATGTTGGACCGGCATGCGATTATGCTTAAAAACACGGGGCGATTTCGCGAAGCAGAGGATGCTTATCGCGAGGCGTTGACCATGCAAAAGGAACTATCGGTCAAGTACCCTGACCGGTCCCACTACCGCGACGAACTGGCCCAAACTCAATTGAACCTGGGCGTCCTGTTGACTCTTGCCGGTCGTTCGGACGCTGCCATCGAAACGCTGACCGAATCTGGCAAGACTTACGAATCGCTGTTCGCCGAATCGCCAGGCGACGCCCACATCCGGGAATCACTTGCAGCCAGCCGCGACAATCTGGGAAACGTCCTCCGCGACGCGGGCCGAAACGATGAGGCCGAAAAGGTATTCCGTGAAACTCTGATCGTCCAGCGAGCACTCGTCAATGACTTTCCGGCCGTACCAGATTATCAGCGCGGTTTGGCCGTGATGCTGAACAATTTGGGCATCCTGCTGAAGAACACCGACCGGTTCGAGGAGGCGGAGCAGCTCTACCGACAGGCAGCAACCATCCACCAACAATTGGCGGCCGCATTTCCCGCGATTTCGGACCACCAAAACGAAGCCGCCGGGGCGATGGTCAATCTGGCTCGGCTACTGCTCATTCGAGCGAATTTCGCCGCAGCGCGGAACGTGCTTGTGGAAGCCGCTCCCTACCATCAGGCCGCACTGAAGGCAAATCCCACGCATCCCGACTATCGCAAATTCTACAGGCTCAACCGCTGGCGATTGGCGGAGGCCCTGTTGCAAATGCGCGAGCACGCGGCGGCTGCCGAGGTCGTGGAGCAATTTCTGGAGGCCGCAGTGGAGCCCGGAAGGGACGCTTACACGGCGGCGCAGCTTCTGGCGGGCTGCGTCCGCCTGGCGGACGAGGACGACCGCTTTTCCGAAAGCGAGCGCGAAGAGCTGGCCAAATCATACGGTGATCGCGCGCTGGCCGCCTTGCGCCTCGCCATCGAACGGCAGGCAGAGCAGATCGCTCAGATCAAAACGGACTCTGCCTTGGACCCGCTTCGGTCTCGTCAGGAATTCCAGGACGAGCTGATCCAACTCGATCGCAAGCAGGAATGAGCGAAAAACTCATGAAGCGCCCCATGGGCAGAAAAAAAGGTAAACCTGCCCCGGATGAAATCCGGGAGCTTCCCACGAGGCCGCGCCCAGTCCAGCTTTGTCTGACCAAGCGAGGTGCGGAATGAACACACGACTCCCTATTCCGGGATGTCCTTGGCAACCGCGAACAACGCGTTCACATCAATGGCAAACCCATTCAGCAAAGCGGAAGTTGCGTGTTGGCCGGGCATGAATTCACCGTGGATCGTATAGCGTCCGCCATCTACATCGAGTCGGTGAACCATGACCCGTTGGCACGAGAAATCCACGATCCAATACTCCGCGACCTTTGCTTCCGCGTAATCCAGCAGCTTTTGTTCGTAGTCGCGCTGGCGATCCTTTGGGTCGTCGCTGACCACTTCCATGCACAGGTCCGCTCCATCCCAAACACGATTGTGCCGTGCGTGAAAATGGTCCTTGTGCAGGAAAATGACGTCAGGCAGGCGAATCTTGCGGGGACGGACGCGAAGCCGGATCCCATTGGAATAGACTTCACCTAACTTCTTCCCATCGACAAAATGATACAACGCGAGAAACAAGAATCGTACTAGTGCTTCATGGATTTCGGTCGGCATGGGCAAGAACTCCAGTCGCCCATCGGTAAACTCGATTCGTCGATTCGAATGGTCGGTCAGCTCAAGGTATTCTTCTTCCGACCAGTCTCCCTGCGCCGGGTAAAGGGTGGCCAATTCCCACGCATATTCGGGTTCTTGTGGCAGTGGAGTTGATGACATGGTTCGCGCTCGCACATTCAGCCGTCTGGATTGGGGAAGCTTCTTACTACCCCTATACGAGTATAGCGAACCGCAATTCCACAGTACATAAGTTCCGAGTGGCAACGGTAGGCCAGAATAAGCAAAGATCGGGAACGCCGGAACTTCGGGGGCGGAGCGTTGCGTAGAAACGCGACCCATTGGCTGGTTTGGCCTCCCCAAAGACGGACGGAACGGACATCACGGCGCAGCGTGACGGCTAAGACATAATGCCTACGAGCCGAATCCGCACTGCAGGTTGACCGGCAGCAACTCAGCTATAATTTGTTAAATGAACCCGGATGTCACCAACATTTTGAACGCGATCGGGCGCGGTGAAGCTCAAGCCGCCGAGCAACTCTTGCCACTGGTCTACCAAGAACTGCGGCAACTGGCGAAGCGGAAGTTGTCTCTGGAACGCCCGGGACAAACGATGGATGCCACGGGACTCGTGCACGAAGCGTACCTGCGGCTGGTCAACGAGCAGGGTTTTGAAAACCGACGCCATTTCTTCGGTGCCGCAGCCGTGGCCATGCGCCGCATCCCGGTCGAGCGTGCTCGACGACGAATGCGGATCAAGCACGGTGGCGAACGTCGGCGCGAACCCCTTCAAGCGGACCTGATTGTCGGGCCACAAGTCAGATTGCAAGTCACATACCGCCGGTTCTGGCCCTTCAGTTATCGGAACCGAATTCGACGTCAAACGCTACTCGTGCTCGTGCTCGTGCTCAGCGCAGCGGTGCTCGTGCTCGCAATCGAAAAGGGGGCACGGTCATGACGGATCAAATCTTCGATCATGAGAAGCTTGATGTTTTCGGCTGGCGATCGAGTACGTCGCCGAAACGTTTCGGATTGCGAAAGATCTATCCGGACTTCATCGGCACTCGCGTGATCAATGGTTGCGCCCAGCGCAATCGATTCCGCTCAATATCGCCGAAGGAAACGGAAAACGCAGCCTCAAGGACCGTGCTCGATTCTTCGATATCGTCCGGGGCTCGGCACTGGAATGCTCCGCGATTCAAGAGGTCCTTCTAGTTTCGGAGGCGATCACAAGAGAAACGAGTCAACCGATGAAAGCCAAGATCAAACGAATCGTGGCAAGGTTGACTCGTTTGGCAATACGGTCGGACCATGTGACAGAGTCCCCGGAATGGTACGATACTGGCACCGATTACCGAGCACGAGCACGAGCACCGCTGCGCTGAGCACGAGTCGTGAATAAGCTTGACGGAAATCCACATCAACTCGCGGGGCTGGGCCAGAACAAAGGGTTGCCGCCGAGCGGTAATCCGCGTGCCGAAAATGGAAAATCAACTCACCGCCGGCTGAACCCAACCGTTAAAAACCGGCGGCTTGTATGGCTCACGGATATTTCACCTCCGACGTCCCGGACGCGGGCAGAAGTTGCCGAATTCACTTGATGCTAATTGTCAACCCATGTCGCATAATAGGCGGAGACGCGTAGCCATGGGCACCGAAGAAACGATTTTTCACGAAGCGCTGGCAAGGACCGATCCGCGGGAGCGGGCCGCGTTCCTGGACGAGGCCTGCGCCGGCCAGCCCGAGCTGCGGGTGGCCGTCGAGTCGTTGCTGGCCGCCAGCCGCCCCGAAACTTCGTTCCTGGACAAGCCGGCCCTGTCCGTACAGACGCTGGAGGCCGTTACCCAGGCCAATACCGAAGGCCCGGGGACCGTGATCGGTCCCTATCAACTGGTGGAACAGATCGGGAAGGGGGATTCGGCGTGGTGTTCCGCGCCGAGCAGCAGCAGCCGATCCGCCGTCAAGTCGCGCTCAAGACCATCAAGCCAGGCATGGACACGCGCCAGGTCGTGGCCCGCTTCGAGACCGAGCGGCAGGCCCTGGCGCTGATGGAACACCCCTACATCGCCCGCGTCCTGGACGGCGGAGTCACCGGCTCAGGCAGGCCCTACTTCGTCATGGAGCTCGTCCAGGGGATTCCCATCACCCAATACTGCGACGAGCATCAACTGACTCCGCGCGAGCGACTTAATTTGTTTCTACCGGTCTGCCAGGCGATTCAACATGCGCATCAAAAGGGGATCATTCACCGAGACATCAAGCCCAGCAACGTCCTGGTGTCGTTACAGGACGGCCAACCGGTTCCCAAGATCATTGACTTCGGCGTGGCCAAGGCGCTGGGATCCGCCGACGGCGGACTGTTGGAACGATCGCTGGCCACCGGCCTGGGCCGGATCATCGGTACGTTGGAGTACATGAGTCCGGAGCAGGCTGAGTTTCACACCGCCGACGTCGACACGCGGGCCGACATCTACAGCCTGGGGGTGCTGCTGTACGAACTGCTCACGGGGACGACGCCTCTAACCAAGGATCGATTGAAGCAGGCGGCCGTGACCGAGTTGCTGCGAGTGATCCGCGAGGAAGAGCCGCCCAGACCGAGCACTCGTTTGACCGATTCCAAAGACATGTTAGCGAGTGTCTCCGCGCAACGGAATTTGGAGCCGGCCCGACTGACCAGGACGATCCGCGGCGAGTTGGACTGGATCGTAATGAAGTGCCTGGAAAAAGACCGCAACCGCCGGTACGCGACGGCGAACGGTCTGCTCCGCGATATCGAGCGCTATCTGAATGAGGAACCAGTTGAGGCTGGACCCCCTTCGGCGGGTTACAAACTGCGCAAATTGCTGCGACGAAACCGAGGGCCCGTCGCGGCGGCGACACTGGTATTATTGGCACTGTTAGTCGGCATCGCGGGAACGACGACGGAAATGATCCGCGCCGAACGCGAACGACATCGAGCCAGCGCTGCAAGTGACCAGGCGCAGCGCAGTTTGACCGAAGCACGACGCAACTTGGACCTCGCCGTGGCCGCCGTCGATCAGTTCTGTACAAAGGTCAGCGAGGATCCGCGGCTCAAGGAGCATGACCTGCGACCACTGCGGCAGAAGTTGCTGAAATCCGCCGTCGAGTTCCACCAAGAACTGCTCTCGCGACGCAATCAAAGCGACGTGGCCCGCATCGACCTCGCCCGCTCGCACGCCAGACTCGCCCAGCTGACGGCCGAGATCGAAGCGTCCGATCAGGCGACTATTCACTACGAGCGAGCAGTTGCATTGTACGATGAGGTTCTGAATAGCCAGCCTGCGGACGTGGCAACTCAATGCGAACTCGCGCAAACTCTCGCCAGTCTTGCAGACCTGCAAACCGTGATGGGCCGGTCGGATGAGGCGGAGCAATCCCTGCGTCGTGGACTTGACATTTTGAAATCCATCCTGTCATCGCAACCGCAACTGTCAGTGGTGCGCGAGCAGCTGGCACGGTCGCTGGCCAGCCAGGGGTACGTCCGGTCGTTGACTGGGCGGCCCAGCGAGGCCCAATCCTCCTGGCGTGAAGCGATTGCGGAGTGGGAACGTCTTGCCCAGGAATCGCCAGACAACTGCGCGGTACGCAGCGGAACTCGCGCGAGCCCATTGGAAACTGGCAGATGCGATCCTGGGGCAGGGGATTGCAAATTGGCGGGAGGCGAAAGCTGAGTACCAGCAGGCGCTGAGCATCGCGCGCGGGGTGGCTTCCCAAGCGGCTGCGAACGACTTCGCTTGCCGCGTCCTTGCGAACATCCTGTTAGGACTCGGCAAGGTTGAAATGATCTCCGGCCAGAATCCGGACGCAATTCAGCACATCCGCGAGGCCATCGACACCCTGGAACGGCTGCGCGAGGAACAGCCTTCCGTGCTGTCTCATTTGCATGACCTGGCAACCGCGTACATGCAGCTTGGCAAATGCGAACAACTCGCCAGTAAACAGAATGCTTGTAAGGCAGCATTTACCAAAGCAACCGAGCTGGAAGGACGCCTGGTCGCTCAGGCACCGGGAAATGCGGTTTGGGAATCATTATGGGCGGAGTTGCTTGGCGAGCTTGGAATTCTGGCTCGAGACGACGGCGATCCGCAGTCCGCGCTGAAATATTTTGATCACGCTAAGGAACTTTCCGAGACTATCCTGGATCGCGAGCCGGAGTCCAAGAATGTGAAAAACACCCTGCCTTACGTCCTCAGTGCCCGTGGAAGGCTGCTGGCGGAATTGGGACGTTTTCAGGAGGCGCTGGCGGATTGCGATCAGGCCGTATCGCTGTCGAAGGATCAGGAGGACAAACGCGACAACTTTCGGCTGGACCGTTCCTGGGTACGGATGATGGCTGGCGATTACCGGGCGGCCACCGCGGAAGCGCGCGACTCGCTGGACGCGCTCGCCAGTCGCTGTGACATCCGATTTCTGCCGCCGCGGTTCGTCTTCGGCGCCAGGATTTGCAGCCGTGCCGCCGCGCTGGCTCAAGCGGATGTTCAACGGACGGTGGAAGAACGATCGAAGCTGTCCGCGGAATACTCGGCGGCGGCGATTGAGATGCTGCACAGCGCGCTGGACGGAGGCCTGACCGATTCGACTCTGCTGGAAGACGAGGAGTTTCATGTGCTGGCGGACCGCCCGGAGTTTTCGCAGATTCGGGAAGACCTGTCGAGCGCAGTGCGCAGAGGCCACTCTGACCAGTGATGGGTTGAACCAAAAGAAGCAAGCCATAATTTGCCAGCGATCTTGATGCTATGTGCCGACTCCCGTCGCATGATAAGCGAAGAAGCGTAGCCATGGGTACCGAAGAAGAAATCCTCTTTCACGAAGCACTGGCCAGGACCGATCCGCAGCAACGGGCCGCGTTCCTGGACGAAGCCTGCGCCGGCCAGCCTGAACTGCGCGCGGCCGTCGAGTGCTGCTGGCAGCCAGCCGCCCCGAAACTTCAATCCTGGACAAGCCCGCCTTGTCCGTGCAGACACTGGAGGCGGTTTCCCAGGCCGCAGCCGAAGGCCCGGGGACCGTCATTGGTCCCTACCAACTGACCGAACAGATCGGCGAAGGGGGCTTCGGCGTGGTGTTCCGCGCCCAGCAGCGGCAGCCGATCCGCCGTGAGGTCGCGTTCAAGACGATCAAACCGGGCATGGATACCCGCCAGGTCGTGGCCCGCTTCGAGACCGAGCGGCAGGCCCTGGCCCTCATGGAGCACCCGCACATCGCCCGCGTCCTGGACGGCGGAGTCACCAGCACCGGCAGGCCCTACTTCGTGATGGAACTCGTCCCGGGGATTCCCATTACCCAGTATTGTGACGAGCACCAACTCACGCCACGCGAGCGGCTGGCCTTGTTTGTCCCCGTCTGCCAGGCCGTGCAGCACGCTCACCAGAAAGGGATTATCCATCGGGACCTCAAGCCGTCGAACGTTCTGGTGGCGGAGCAGGACGGCATTCCCGTGCCGAAGGTGATCGACTTCGGCGTGGCCAAGGCGCTGGGATCCGCCGAAGGCGGACAGTTGGAACGATCACTGGCCACGGGCCTGGGACGGATTATCGGCACGTTGGAGTATATGAGTCCGGAGCAGGCTGAGTTTCACAGCTCCGACGTCGACACGCGCGCCGACATCTACAGCCTGGGAGTGCTGCTGTACGAACTGCTCACGGGGACGACGCCTTTGACCAAGGATCGATTGAAGCAGGCGGCCGTGACCGAGTTGCTGCGGGTGATCCGCGAAGAAGAGCCGCCCAGGCCGAGCACTCGTTTGGCCGATTCCAAAGACATGTTAGCCAGTGTCTCCGCGCAGCGGAATTTGGAACCGGCCCGACTGACCAGGACGATCCGCGGCGAGTTGGACTGGATCGTGATGAAATGCCTGGAAAAAGACCGCAACCGCCGTTACGCGACCGCCAATGCGCTGGCGAGTGATATTCAGCGTTATTTGCATGACGAACCGGTGGAAGCCAGCCCGCCGTCCGCCTATTACCAACTCCGGAAATTCCTGCGCCGCAATCGGGGGCCGGCGCTCGTCGCAGGACTACTATTACTCATGTTGTTAGGAGGGACTACAGGAACCACGATCGGCATGATTCGAGCGGAACAACAGCGACAGCGAGCGGAAGACGCGGCGAACGCTGAGCGACAGGCAAAAGTCGACGCCGAACAGCGCCTGACGCAACTGAGGAACGTGAACGAAATCCTGGCTTCGATCTTCCGCAATCTCGATCCGATGACGGAAGAAAAGGAAAACAAGCCACTGGTGGCGCTGATTGGAGAACAGCTCGACGAAGCGGCAAGACAACTTGAAGGCGAGGCGGTCGGTGACCCGATCACGGTGGCCAAACTGCAGAAAACGCTGGCCCAGGCCCTGTTGGGTTTGGGTTACCCGCAAAAGGCGATCCCACTCCTCGATCAAGCTCGCAAGACTCTTGCACTCCAGGAGAATCCCGACAACCTCGATACCTTGCTCGCAATGTACGAGCTTGCCGAGGCCTACCGCAAAGTCGGAAAACCAGAACTGGCAATCCCGATTCTCCAGGAGACGTTTCAGCGCGCATCGAAAGAATTTGGTCCCCAGCACAAGAATTCAATCTCTTGCCGGAATCATCTCGCCTTCGCCTTACAAGAAACGGGCAAAACGGCCGAGGCAATCGCGATCTTTGAGGACACCCTGCAGCAGTTCACCAGGGTCCTGGGACAAAACCATGAACGTACTCTCGACGCCATGAACAGCCTGGCGCTGGCATACGATCTGGCTGGCCAGGAGGACTTGGCGATTCCGCTTTATGAGCGAGCGCTCGGCGTCGTGAAAGAAAAGTTCGGAGCTGACCATCCCGCGACAATTTCCGTCATTGCCAACCTGGCTTCCGCTTATCAAAAAGCCGGCAAGTTGGATCAAAGCATTTCGATGTTTGAAGTGGCAGCAAAACTATTCACAAGAAAACTTGGAGATCGCCATCCAAGAACGCTCGCAACCATGAGCAACCTTGCCTCAGCGTATTCCGAGGCCGGTCAAACAGAACGAGCGATTTCACTTTTTGAAGAGACGTTGCGACTCAATAAGGAGCGTCTCGGCCCCAGCCACCCCTCCGTTTATACGACCATGTGGAATCTGGCCAATGCCCTCAACGCCCGAGGGACAACGGATCGCCAGGACGCGGAACTTGCCATGTACGAACAAGCAGCCGCGGGCATTGAGAGGCTGGATTTTCGACATGAGTATGCCGACTCCATCTTAAGAGATTTGAGCCTGGCGTACGAAAAACGCAACGAACATGACCATGCGGAGGTTTGGTGGCGAAAAAGGCTGCAGGTCGTGGAGAACAAGTTCGGTACACGATCGGCCGAATATGCGTCGGCCCTATTGTCTCTCGGAACCAGCCTGGTGACACAACGCAAATGGGCCGAAGCGGAAGCGTTGTTGAAGAAGGCCTATGAGATCCAACATGAACGCATATCGACAAATCCTGAAGATAGGGCCGCGCAAATCGAGCAGGTGATCGATCAGTTGGTTCAGCTCTACGAGAAATGGGGCAAACCGGACGAGGCCGAGAAGTGGCGGAAACGAGTGGAAAAGTAGAAAACACTTCGTGAACAACCCGCACGACCCCGGATTCATGCGGAGGATAGTCACGTTCAGCCTATAGACAGGTGGACAATAAGATACCTTATCGGAAATCGGGGGAGCACGGGCGTCAACGCATATTGACATACGAGTTTTTCACGAATAGTATGCGAGTATGCGTTCCACGGTGGATATTCTCGATGTGCTGGACCGGGAGCTTCGCGAGAAGGCCGCCCGCTTGGGACTCTCGTTCAAGGATGCCCTTAATCGGGTGATCGCCGCCGGACTCAGTGCACTTGACGTTCAACCTCCCCGAAAACGTCGATTTCGCGTGAAAGCCAAGGAGTGCGGCCTTCAACCGGGGATCGATCCGCTGCATCTCAATCGGCTGGCTGCAGAACTTGAGGATGAGTCCCGACTGAAAAGAAAGGCATGAACGTCCCCGACCTGAATATCTTGCTGTATGCCTACAATCGCTCGGCGCCGATACACGGCGAGGCCGTTCGCTGGTGGGAAGATCAATTGAACACGGCCGTCCTCGTTGGGATTCCCTGGGTGGTGTTGCTGGGGTTCTTGCGGCTGCTCTCGGGTCGTCAACTGGTTGAAAAACCCTATCGCACGGAAGAGCTTTTTCGAATCGTGCAGGAATGGACCTCGCTGCCCAATGTGCGGCTGTTGGCAGAGTCACCTACGACCTTGCAGATCCTGGCCGATCTTTGCATCCGACACAGCATCTCGGGGTGCCTATTGACGAATGCGTGCATCGTGGCTCAGGTACTGGAATTCGAGGGTACGCTCTTTACGAACGACAGCGACTTTGTGGTGTTCTCGGAAATCGTCCCTGTCAATCCCCTCTGAACGGCGGGTCGCGTCTAGGATTTGTTGCCGCCGTCATGATCTCGGGGCCATTGACATGACGCTCGCTGTCAGGCCAGCGAAATGGGGTCAACACTTACTGATGCAGGAGAGCTTTATTCACTTTTTCCAAAAGTCCTGTGGGGCGAGGAGGGCGTTCCAGGTAAGGTCGCACGTAACGATCCTCGGACGTAGACATGGCTGTCGGCGACGCACAGCCGAAGATATAATCGAGTTGTGGAACCACGAGAGTACATTCGCCGTTGGGTTGCCGGAGCGAAGATCCTGAACGAAGTTCGCGATCAAGAACTGAGGTCCGCCCCACATCCGAGTGTGGCTATCCATGCCTTGAGTGACAGTTTTGAGTACGCGCTCAGGGTGCAGTCTTCCGACGATTCATCGGGCTTAGTGGAGTTTCAACGATTACTCTCCCAGTGGCGCCCGAAATGAAGTCCCTATTTCGAATTGCTCAAGAACTGCAGGAGTTTCTGGACGCGCAAGCCTGGTCCTACTGCTTCATCGGAGGACTCGCCCTTCAGCGGTGGGGAGAGAACCGGCTGACACGTGACGTGGACTTGATGCTCTTCACGGGCTTCGGTGGCGAAGAGGCGTATATTCGCCCGCTCTTGGACCGATTCGCTGCACGCAGGCCCGATGCCGATGCCTTCGCTCACGAATATCGCGTGTTGCTGATTCGGGCAACCGATGGGACAGGCATCGATATCTCGCTGGCGGGACTGGCTTTCGAGGAGTCGCTAATCGAACGCTCGTCACGATTCGAGTTCCTACCAGGGACGAGCCTCCGGACCTGTTCGGCCGAGGACCTTGTCGTCCTCAAGGCATTTGCCGCCCGCCCTCAGGATTGGGTGGATATTCGCGGGATTCTACTCCGCCAGGGTCCCCAGCTGGACCGCGAGGTCATTGGCGAACGACTTGCGCCACTCGTGGAACTCGAGGAGGCGCCTGAATCCTTGCCGTTTGGGCACGGCTGTGCGATGAGATTCAGCCGTAGCCCGTGTGTTTCACAGCCTTGTGGCGTGGTTCTTGAACGCCGGTCCAACGTGCAGACAGCCACCATCCTAGTGGCGGCCGCGGGCAGAAATTGCCAGTTTTCCTGATGCTATATGGCATCTCCTGTCGCATGATGAGTGAAGAATCGTAGCCATGGGTGTCGAAGAAGAAACTCTCTTTCACGAAGCACTTTCAAGGCGCGATCCGCAGCAGCGGGCCGCGGTCCTAGACAACACCTGCGCTGGCCGCGGGACCGAGCCGGATTATTGGCACATACGACAGACCCTGCTTTGGACCCACTTCGATCTCGTCAGGACTTCCAGGACGAACTGTTGAAGCTGAATCAATGGCTGGTGAATGTCACGTTGGTGACCGAGCCATAGGACGGTACCTGAGCATCCAGTGGCATCCGAATGCTACCGGTTTTCATCCGGTAGATCGTTACCTTACCGATTCGAGCAGCTCGAGGACCGCTTGGCGCTTACGACGTTTACCGTCAACCGCCTCGTGGATGCGGCGGTCAACTTGGGTGACAGCGCTGTGACGCTGCGCGATGCGATCTCGGCCGCCCATAATGACGTACCCGCCTTTCCCGGCGGCCCTGCCGGAGATCCCTTGGCGTCCGGCGGCAGCCGGCCGGGGCTTCGGGAGGGAATCTATACATGAATGAATTTCCCGATTTGCATGATGCCGCCAGGGGCCTTTCGTCGCATGGAGGTTACGGCAGGAATTTTCGTCAAAGTCGGACCTGCCGCAGCCTTTTTTTGGACGAAACAAGCCATGGCACACAAATCCAGACGGTCACGACGGCGCGGATTCCTCTCCTGGGCTGGAAAACAAGGTGACACCCAGCGACGGTCACGTCGCCGAGCGTTCTTCCGCAAAGGAATTCAAATCGAGTCGCTGGAGGACCGCCGGTTGCTCAGTGCCGAGCCCCTCAGTGCACTCAACCTCCTTCAGGATGATACGGGTCGCGAGTTTGTCGCCGATCGTGTTTTGGTCGCCTTGCGGACACCGACTGTTTACGAACAGTCCAGCGCCGACCTAGCGGCGTTCTTGACGCAGTCGGCCTGGCCCGGAGAACTGGCCGAAATGGCGAGCCGCTTTCAATTCGAATACAGCTTCCGCCATACTTCGGGAGGATTCCATACGGTCGGACGATTTCCGCTCACACCGGGCCAAAGTGTTCCTCAAGTCATCGACTCCCTCTCCCATCTTGGTTTCGTTGAGTGGGCCGAGCCAGAGTATGTTTCGGCTTCACAGATCACGGACTTCCCCCAGGATCCACCCAACGATCCACTGTTTGCGCAGCAGTTCCATCATCAAACGATCGGCACACCCAGCGCCTGGCAAACGACAACTGGGTCACCGAACGTCGTCATTGCGGTCCTCGATGAGGGCGTGTTGCGGACTCATCCTGATTTGGTGAATCGGATCTGGACTAATCCCGGTGAAGCGGGACCCTTGGCGAACAATAACATCGACGACGACCACAATGGTTTCGTTGACGATGCCCAAGGATGGGATTTTTATTCAACCGCCAACGGCGGCCTCGGCGACAACGATCCATCTCCGGTACCCAATATCAATCGAGCGAACCCGTCCAAGACCGATCCCAATCGACACGGCACGCTGGTGGCGGGTGCAGCCGCTGCCACGATCAACAACAGCATCGGGGTCGCTGGGGTAGCTGGCGGTGTGAGCATCCTACCGTTGCGAGTTTGTGGTGATGGAAGCTGCAACCCCGCCGACATCAATCGAGCGCGGCGATACGCAGCCGATGTCGCGGCGGCCGCCGGCGCTCGGCTGATCATCAACGAGAGTTTTTCGGATGCCTATGCCTATACGCGAGCCGACCTAGAAGCCCTGGACTATGCCTACGGCGGGCAGGCACTGATCGTGAAGTCGTCGGGAAACGGCTTCAAGGACCATGTCGGCGATGCGAATGTTCGGTGGCAGGCGGCCGGATATCAGGTCGTCGTAGGTGCCAGCGATATGGCGGATCGCAAGACACAGTTCAGCAACTTCGGTATCGACACGGATCTTCTGGCTCCTGGGGACGATATTCTTACCACGTCATTTCAGGTCTCGAGCACGACCAATCCCAACAACCCCGCCACGTTCCAGCCTGACTTTGATGCGGTCAAAGGGACAAGTTTCTCAGCGCCGATTACGTCCGGCGTGGCCGGACTAATTTGGTCGCAATTCGACACGTTGACGCGCGACCAGGTCATCGCCAGGTTGTTAGGAACGGCCGATCCTGTCGACGATGCGCCAGGCAATGGCCGCTTTTCTGGCCAACTGGGGGCCGGACGAGTGAGCGCGAAAAGGCGGTTGACCCGAATTTTTCGCTGCCGGCACCGCAGGTTACCAAAACGGAGTTGGTGTCCACGCGCTCCGACGGCCGTTTTAATGGAATTCGACTGTTCCTGAGTCAACCGTTAGATACTGTGTCCGCGGTTCGGCGCGAGAATTATCGACTTCGGGATGCCGGACCCGATGGAGTGTTCGATCCTCCCGGAGACCCAACTCCCGACGACAATGTCTACTCCGTTACCGTAGGGCACGATCATTTTGATTCAGGTTTCTTCCTCAGCTATCACGCGGCCAGCAATTATGTGGACTTGATCATTCCGGAATTTAGTGCCCCCTTTCCCGTAGGAACCTACCGTCTGGAACTGGACAACAGCGGAAGCCTGGGACTTCAGAGTCCCTTTGGGACACCTCTGGCGGGAAGTCTCTCGCACGACTTCGAGATCACGGCCGGGCAGGGGAAAACGGGGGACGTGATCGCGGTTGACCTGAAGGCCATTCTTGGGGGCACGCAATTCCAAAATCTAAGTTTCCCGAATTTGGTTCAGGAAAATCTCGCGAATCACGAGATCCGCCTTTCGATTGTGGATCCCGTAGCACAGGTTTTCCTTTCCGATCGCGTGACGAATCAGAATTTCGCCAATACAGGTCAGTTCTATTTCGTACCCGAGGCGGTTGACGATTCGATCGGAAGCGGTGTCGGCCAAGGCTTCCAGGGCGTGGTGAACGGCCAGGTTCTTGTCAATGGTGTCGTGCGGAACTTCAAAATACAAGTAGGCGACGGATATTCGACGGAGGGCCAGAACCAGGTTCGCGGGGGAACCGGGGTGCTGGCCGTTATGCGGCAACAGCAAAGACTCAAGTATCTCGGGTATCCTGGAAAAAACCAGCAACCATTGAAGGTTGACGGTGATCCGGGAAACGCCGCGAACGACAGCAACACACGCCATGCGATTCGATTGTTCAATGCAACCGTCCGGGGCAACCCACAAAAGCGACCCGCGGATGCGACGAACCGTGGCTTCAATGAGTCGATCGACCTCACCTACATCAATTCGAACGCCGCTCCCCGCTGGCAAGCGTTCGCGATCACGCCAGGTATCAACTTTGTTACGCCCGCCGTCAACGAATGCCAGGCACTGGGTTTGGGGACGACGTGTACGAACCCTGAGCTTTACGGGACCAACTGGCTGAACGATGTCCTAGTGTCCGCCGGCGCCCTGACCGTATCAACCGGCGGCACTCCGCTGCCGGTTCGATACGCCAGTCTGAAGGCTGGCGGTGAAACGGCCATCGATCCAATGGTGGAACGTCAACTCGCCGCCATGCGAACAGGGCCCGTATTTGACGGCGGGATGGACGTCGCGATCGATCTGCCCACGGACGACTTGCTGATATCTCCTTTCTTCCAGACGCGGCTTGTGGGCGGCGTGCGGTATCTGGCCGCGAAGACGAACGACGATCCATTAGGTAACAGCCATATCATTCACACACTCTCGGGCACCTGGCACACCAACGGCGTTTCAAGTTCGACACTACGTGTGACGCTTCCGGGCGGAGGCACCTTGGCGCAGCTCATTGCCGCTCTGAATGCCAGCCCGCCGCTCCCTGCATTTGCATTCACGCGTGATATTTCCGGCAAGATCGTCGTCAGTCCGATTGTATCCGCCGATGCCGCGGTTCCATCGGTGACGCTGTCCAACAACGTCGTCATTGAATCAACGCGGCCCGCCAGCTTTACGATCGCATTTGCGCTGCCCGACGCGTCCCCCAAAACGACGGCCCTGCGCATCACGGATTTTGAGGAGCCTACACTTCGAGCAATATCGGCGTTGATTGTGGACAATCCGGATATCGACGGCAATCCCGGCACGGTCGATCCGTACAGCACTGTGAGTGTGAGCGCGCTGATGACGCAGATGGAGCGAGCTACGCTTCCCACGGACGTTACAATTGATAAGTTTCTCTACAACGACCCGCGTCTGTGGGACATGCCGGGCTCCAACGTACAGTTCGCGCCAGGGCAGTGGGGCCAGTTCACCGTTCGCTTGAGGTCCCCTGCGGCCACGTCGCAACTTGATTCCGCGATCGCGACGGAAATGTTGTCGTCACTATCTTCAGTCAATGACGCATTCTCGAGTCTGGCAAGCGATCCGCAAATGGCGCAGACCATCCCTGGGCTCGGGACGACGACTTTTGGCGATGCGCTCGATCCGGCAGCATCCATTTCCAGCGGTATCACGGAACCGCTGACCAACTACTTGAATACGGCAGCGGCACCTGACGTCGACGGTCTGCTTGGTGCGCTTTCCACCGGCATTGGTACCGACAGCGACGTGCGGACGGACTTTCGACGGGACGGCACAAACCTCTACTTCGACATCGACTTTCGCGACCAACGCACTCTTGCCAGCGGAACGCTCGACCTCGGATTGGACGCCCTGAACATTAGCGTCGATCTGGGCCTTGATGTGAAAAGCGAGTTGATCGTCGATTTTACGATCGGAATCGATATGGCGAATCTCGGGGCCCCCGCCGAGGCATTTTTCCTGCAGATTAGGGAGTTCTCCGCGACCGTTTTCGTACAGTCGAATGACCTGGACGTCGCACTGCAGCTTGGTTTCCTGGATGCCGCCATTCAAGACGGTCGCGTTGCCCTCAGTGCGAAACTTTCGGCTTTGCTGAAGGATCCCAACCTCGATGGCAAACTCACGGCTCAAGAGATCGTGGACACCAGTTTCGGCGATTTGTTCGATCTGAGCCTGTCCAGTTCCATGGATGTCGACCTGCCTATCACGGCGTCGATTGGGGCCTTCAATGCCACAGCCAATGCCACTCCGCGGATCTTGATCACGGACGATGACTTGTTTTCCGACCCCGCTCCGACGCTCGTCACGGAAGGCTTCGACCAGATTCTCGACTTCAGCTCGTTCGATGCCGACGCGATCTTGGCCATGCTGAAAAGCCTGGCCGCGCGGCTGCGGGAGATGGGACAGTCGACCGTCTTCAATTTTGAGATCCCATTTACTGGCAAGCGCATCGGAGATGCCGTCGACTTGGGACTGGACTTCGTCGATCTGCTCGCGAATGTACAAGGGGATCCGACGTTTACCGGGGCCCAGTCACTGGCCACTCAGTTGGCCGTGGCGTTGGGCGTAGATCCATCGATCGTCAACCCGCAGTTCAACCCGGCCACGCGCGAGCTGACGTACACGATCGATTATTCCAAGATGACCAACGTCTCGACCGGGTTTGACTTCGACACGGACCTGGCTCCCGTGGCCGATATCAGTGCCAGCGGCAATCTGGCTTTCGCCGGCAGCGTCGATATCGACATGACGTTCGGCGTGGACATCTCGCCCGTGACGGCCATCATTACCGGAACCGCCAACGCGCCAGCCAACGGCAACTTTGGCGGCGAAGCGATCTTCCAACTGACGCTTGGCGCAGACGCGCCTGTTGAGGTACGGTTCTTTGGCACCGGCAATTCCACACTCGATGACCTGATCGTCGATATCAACGCCGCGCTGGCAACTGCCGGACTGGCGTCGAAGGTCAAAGCCGAACGGAACGCCAACAAGATCCAACTTCGCACCACGCAGATCACCGCCACCCCCACACTGCGCATCACCGCCAGCGCATCGAATCCGGCAGTGACTGCCCTGCACCTGCCGCAATCGGCCGACGCGTTCGACAGTGTCATCAACCATATCTTCATCCGCAATCAATCGCTGGACGCCTGCTTTGGGTTGAACGGCAATCTGGCCGGGGCCGCCAAATTTGGCTTCGTGGGAATCACGGGCGGCCTGAGTGCCGGCGGCGAGGTTGATTTTTCCTACGCGCCTGCCGGTGGCGCGCGCATCGGGCTGCTCGACCTGTTCAATACGATCACGACGGATCCGTCGGCGCTAGGCACACCGAATTTGACCGGCTCCGCTCAGTTCCATATCGACAACATCGCCGTGACCGCCAGCGGTATCAATCTGGGTTTGCCCACATCGCTCCCCGCGGGCCAGCATCAGATTACGGTGGGTATACCCAACTACGCGAACCCAATTCCCGAACTGAGCCTGAATGCGAGTTTGCTGGCCGGACTCAACAATCTGAAGGACATGGACTTCGACGATGTGCTTGCGGCCTTGCAGACACTGGCACAATCACTGGTCAACATGGCCCAGAGTAAACTGCTGGGGGTCGAGATTCCCGGCGTGGGACTCTCCGCAGGCGATCTGCTGGGCTTCGCCGAGGATTTCCTGGAACTCGTCCAGGAAATGCAATTGCCTCAGAACCGCGCCGATGCGATGGAAGTTCTCAAAGCCAGGTTGCAGACAGGGCTCAACAATGTCCTGCCGGGCGTGACGCCGACGCTTAACATGCTGTTCCAAAATCAGGGGCTGGAGTTCCAGTTCGACTTCACGAAGAGTGTCAACAAAAACATCGACCTGAACGTCAATCTGGGCGCTCGGTTCGGTCCCCGGGTTGCCGAGATCTGGGGCACCTGTTGGAAGTCAGTTCGAACGAAACGATTCCGTTCCAGGGAGGGCTGACCTTCCATCTGGTCACGGGGATCGACTTGGCGACTCCCACGCAACCGCGTCCATACATCAGCCGGGATTCGAATTTCGGGTTGAGCGCGAAGGTCGCGGCGACGAACGTCAACGTGGATATCACCGCGCTGAACGTGATGTCGCTGTTTGTGCGAGGGGGAAATCTGTTGCTCGACCAGGATGGTGCTGGGCCTGGGACAGGCCCGGCTACTTTCACGGTGGGCTTCCCGGTGTCGGCGCCCCTGCGGATGTTCCTTTCGGACATCCCCGCGATGTTGAATCAGCTCAATATGAATCTGATCGGCGGGTTCCAGTTGCAGCTTCCGCTGTTCTTCCCCAGTCCCACAACCCCCTTGGACGATGGCGTCCCGAACACCGGCAATACGCTCACTCTGACCGTGACCAACCTCAGCCAGCTCCTGAATGGACTGGTCACGGGCAATGTGCCGTCCGGCACAGTCACCGTGAATCCGGACCGTCCCGACCTGGCCGCCGCGATCAGTAACCTGGACCTGTTGACCATTCTCAAGTCGATGTTTGACGGTTTCGATTTCGTATTTCAACGGCTGGACTCCGCGCTGGACAGCGTCTTGAACAAGCAGCTTCCCTTGATCGGTCTGCGGCTGAATCAAATCCCCGCGTTCAGCTTCTTCGACACGCTGGTTTCGTCGGGCCTGTCGGGGCTCTCCGGCCTTAGTAGCCCTGGCTTCACATTCGGCTCCGTGCGCACGTCATTGCAAAACGCTTTGGCGGGTGCTTTTCCTGGGGCGACCGTGACGCTCGACCAATCGATACCGAACGAGGTCAAATATGTTGTGGCGGTCGGGAGCACGATCAATCAGACGATCCCATTGCAGCGTGATTTGGGATTTTCGGCGCTCGGCCTGGACATCAACACGTCCCTGAACGTGGGCTTCCAGTGGTCGGCGAATTTCACGATTGGGGCCAACCTGGGTGGGTTCTTCTTCGACGTAAGTGCGAATCCCGAACTGCAGATGAACCTCAACGTCAGCTTGCCATCCAACACGTCCATCACGGGCAATCTGGGTTTCCTGCAGGTGCTGGCCAAGGCCGATCCGATCCATCCCACGGTCCTTAGTGGCGGCTTCGCCGTGAATCTGCTCGATCCGGGCACCGGCGCGAACAACAACAATCGCGTGACCCTGGACGAACTCAGCTCCGTGGGGCTGGCCAATATTAGCCAGCTCGTCAACGTTGTCACCACGGGCAATGCGGATGCCCACTTCGATTTGGAACTCAGCTCGAACTACAACCTGGCAGACCTGCCGATTACTCATCTGCCGCGGGTCAGCCTGCCGAAGATCCTTGCCGATCTGGACGCGACGTGGAACTTGAATGATCCCACGCATCCCACGGTCGGTTTCGGAAATATCAGGTTGGACCTGGGCAGTTTCTTCGCGGGCTTCGGCAACGGGTCGCTGCGGGCGATCGATCAAGCGCTGGACCCGATCCGCCCCGCGCTGGATGTTCTCACCCGGCGAATTCCGGTCCTTTCCGACATCAGCGCGGTGAAAAGCGCACTCGATCGCGACGGCGACGGCAACGTGACGCTGCTGGATGCGGCGGCCATGCTGGGTGGCGTGACGGACACGCGGATGATCACCGGCCTGGCCCACCTCAGCGACCTGATCGATGCCGTGACCAGCGTCAATAATGCGACGGGCGGGAACAACGGGTTCCTGATCCCGCTCCCCAGCCTGGACCTTACCGGGCAAAACCTGGCAGCCCCTGGGGGATTGAACAATTTCCAGATCCCCGGTTCCATCGACACGAATTTCAACCTGACGGCCGCCATCAATTCGCTGAACGGCCAGGCCCCGACCGTGGCCACCGCCGCCAACAACTTCGTGACCACGACGAACCAGGCGCGAGCGGCTTTTCGTTTTCGCTCCCGATTCTCAAGAAGCCGTCCAGCGCTCTGGGACTGCTACTGGGCAAGGACGTCGACCTGTTCAAGCTGGACTTGCCGGCAATTGACGTGCATTTCAGCATCGAAAAAAGTTTCAACATTTTCGGCCCGATCGTGGGCGTCTTCGCCGGATCGCTGGGACTGCACGCCGACCTGGCGTTCGGCTACGACACGCTGGGTCTGCACCAGTTCAAGGACAGCGGCTACAGCGATCGCTCGAAACTCGCGAACGGGTTCTTCATCTACGACCGTGTCGACGGCCAGCAGAACCCATCCATCGAAGGGACCGATGCGCCGGAATTGTCGCTTACCGCCACGATCTCCGTCGGCGCCGGTCTGGGGCTGCCGGCCGGATTCAGCGCGACCGTCAATGGAGACCTAACCGCGGACGTCCTACTGGATCTACCAGACGGCAACCAGACGGTGTTGGCCGACGGACGATCGCGGTTCGACGAATTGGCCAACTGCGGCATCAACGTCAACGGCAAGCTCACGGCCGGCCTGGGGGTCAAAATCGTGTTCGATAGCCCGATTCCATTGGTCCCCGATATCACGCTGTTCAAAAAGTCCATTGCACGGGCCACGCTGCTGGATTTCAGCGCCGGATGTGTCGTGCCGACACCGCTGGCCACGCTGTCCAATGGAGTGCTGACGCTGAATGTGGGAACCAGCCAGGACGAAAACGTGGCTGTTTCCGCCGCGAAGGACAAAAACGGCGTGGATGTTGTTCGAGTGCAGATGTTTGGTGTGGCCCAGGAATTCCCGCGAGCCCAGGTCCAAAGCCTTGTAGCAAACTTTGGCGGCGGTGACGACTCAATCTATATCGACCCGCAACTGACGTTTCCCACCACAATCAACGGCGGCACGGGACGAGATCACCTGGCAGGTGGCGGCGGCGTGGATACGATCCACGGCGATGACGGCGACGATGAAATCACGGGCGGCCCTGGAAACGACTTCCTGTTCGGAGATGCAGGCAACGATCAGCTCGAAGGAGACGACGGCGGAGACGACATCCGCGGTGGCACCGGCGACGACACGTTGAATGGCGGAGCCGGCGTCGACCTGATGTTAGGCGGAGCCGGCCAAGATACGCTGCTGGGCGGCGATGGCGACGACGTGGTCTTTGGCGACGACCAATCGGACGACACGGTGCGAGGCAACGATTTTCTGGACGGCGGGGCGGGCAATGATCAGCTCGTCGGCGGACCGGGCAATGATACGATTACCGGCGGCGACGGCAACGATCTGATCCGCGGCGACACTGTAGGCGGAATTGTCCCAATTCCGCCCGGCGTCAACGATGACACGCTCTTCGGCGACGCAGGAATCGACACACTAGAAGGGGGCGTCGGCGCAGACCAGATCCACGGCGGCGAGGGGGACGACCTGCTGTTCGGGCAGTCTGTCGCCGCAACGGGAGATGACGCAGCGGCCGACCAGCTGTTCGGCGACGCCGGCAATGACCAGCTCTTCGGGCAGAATGGCGCGGATACCCTGCAAGGGGATGCCGGAGACGATCAACTGTTCGGCGGTAACGACGCCGATACGCTTCGAGGC
This sequence comes from uncultured Planctomycetales bacterium, assembly GCA_963695565.1. Classification (GTDB taxonomy): domain Bacteria; phylum Planctomycetota; class Planctomycetia; order Pirellulales; family Pirellulaceae; genus CAVOGW01. The sequence continues at coordinate 192,990 of CAVOGW010000009.1, read as the reverse complement.
AACGCCGGGAACGACCAGCTTCACGGCGGCGCCGGCAACGATCAACTGTTCGGCGGCGAGGATGACGATGTCCTGGAAGGCGATGCCGGCGCGGATACGCTGCATGGCGACCAGCGCCAGGATATGTTGTTCGGACATTCGCAGTCCGCAGCCGGCGATGATGCGGCGGCCGATATCCTGTTCGGCGACCAGGGTGAAGATCAACTGCATGGCAACGCCGGGAACGATACGCTCCACGGCGGTGCTAACAATGACATGCTCTTCGGCGACGCCGGCAACGACACGCTGGAAGGAGACGCAGGCGCCGACGTACTGCACGGCGGAGCGAATGACGACCTGCTGTTTGGCCACTCGGTTAGTGGAACCGGGGACGATGCGGCAGCGGATGAACTCTTTGGTGACGACGGCAACGACACGGCGCACGGCAACGCTGGCGACGATTTGATCCATGGCGACAACGGCAACGACGTGCTGTACGGTGATGCGGGCAACGATGTGCTCGAAGGTAACGCCGGTGCCGATACGCTGTTCGGCGGTGCAGGTCGGGATCAACTGTTTGGTCACAGCGCGGCGGGCACCAATGACGACAATTCGGCCGATACACTTTATGGTGATTTCGGCGTGGGACATCCCTTGGGCGGCACCGGCGATCCGCTGACCGCCGGCCGCGATGAGCTGTTCGGCCAGGGAGGCGACGACCAGATCTTCGGCGAGGAACTGGGGGATGCAGCCTACGGCGGTGCTGGTAACGATACGATTCATGGCGGAGCGGATGACGACTACATCGACGGCGATGTGGTGCCGACCAGCTGTTTGGCGATGCGGGGGATGATCGCATCCTGGGCGGTGCTGACGCGGACACGATCCACGGGGATGCCGGTGACGATCAGGTTTATGGGAATGATGGGAATGATGTGATTCATGGCGATGCCGGAGACGACCAACTGTTCGGCGACGCCGGTGAAGATATTCTGCATGGCGGCTTGGGCAGTGATCTGCTCGTCGCGGGGCCCGGCGTTGTCAATCAACTGTTCGGCGACGAAGGGGACGATCGCCTGATCGGATCGGACGAAGGCGCGGATGATCCCAATCTGCTGGATACGACTTTCTTTGGCGATATCCTTTCGGGCGGCCCCGGTGACGATCAAATCTTTGGTGCCGGTGGCGCTGACATCATCGACGGCGACGCGGGAGACGACTGGATCGACGCCGGCGTCCGCGGGGATCTGGTCCGCGGCGGCCCCGGTCGTGACGTGATCTACGGCGCCCAGGGCAACGATGTGCTCGAAGGTGGCGACGACAACGATCAGCTGTTCGGCGAACAGGGAAACGACACGCTCCGGGGCGAGGAAGGCAACGATTACCTCGACGGCGGAGTCGACGCTGACATGTTGTTCGGTGGCGCCGATCAGGATGACATCCACGGCGGCGGTGGAGTCGGTGATCAGCTGTTCGGCGAAGCGGGCGATGACGTGCTGCACGGGTCGGACGACGGAGCCGATATCGCGCAAGGCGGCCCAGGCCGCGATCGCATCTATGGCCACGGAGGTAACGATACCCTGCGCGGCGGCGATGACGACGATACGATCCTCGGCGGGCCCGGAGATGATCTGCTGGAAGGTGAGGCCGGCAGCGATGTGCTGGCCGGTGAGGCCGATCACGATACGCTGCACGGGCACAACGCCGCCGGTACCAGTGACGACAATCAGCCAGACTTCCTCTACGGCGACTTCGCCACGAACGATAACGAAGTCGGTTCCGGTCGCGATCGGTTGTTCGGTGGCGGTGGCAACGACTTCCTGTTTGGCGAGGGTGACGACGACTTTATTGACGGCGGCGCCGGCACGAATAACACGATCGACTTTGGTACGGGAGACGGCGGCACGCCGAACAACTTTGTGCCGCCGACACCTACGCCGCCTCCGGCCGTGCAGCCGCAAGTGCCGGACGCACGGACGCTCGGGTCGCTGGCCAACGGTTTTACCGAACGTGGTCGCTGGCAGCAGTTCGCCGGTTCGGCAACGGGGCTGGGATTGGCAGGGAATATCGCCGGCGCGATCGACCCGGCGATTGTGACGTCGGGGTCGGGCCAGGTATTCGCGGCGTGGTCGGATGGGAGGAACGGGAATTATGAGATTTATGTGGCGCGGTGGAACGGGACGGCTTGGCAAGGGCTGGCGGGCAGCCATGAACGGGGCGGCGTCAGCAACACGCTGGGCAGTTCGCAGCGGCCATCAATCGCGATCAACGCGGCTGGCCAGCCGATCGTAGCGTGGGTTGAAGGCAGTGACATCTTTGTGTCGCAATTCGACCCCGCCGCCAACGGCGGACAAGGCGCCTGGGTCGCTTTGGCAAATTCACTTGGCGCTGGCGGGATCAGCGGGACAGGCACGGCCGAATCACCGATCATTGTCAACACGACAACGGGTCCAGCCGTAGCATGGCTGAACCGCGCAACCGGCACCAGCGAAATTCGCGTGCAGCGATTCAATGGAACGGCGTGGGTGGCGGTGGGGACGCCAGTCGCCGCCAGCGCGCCCGATACGTCGAATATGTCCTCTATGACCTATGCGACTGATGGGTCCAATCAGGCCCTGGCCTGGAACCAACTGGTTGCCGGCGTCCCTCGCGTTTACGCCCTCGAATTCGCCGGCTCCGCCTGGCAGCAGCTGGCCGGTTCGGCCACCGGCAATGGGATCAGCCCTTCGTCATTGCCGGCCGCGCGGCCCACGTTGGCCTACCACGCGGGACAACTGTATGCCGCGTGGCAACAGCAGATTCGCACCGGCACCAGTGAATCGGAAATCTATGCGGCGAAGTTCGACGGTACGGCCTGGATCGAAGCGGGTACCGGTGCGCTTTCCGGTGGTGGCGTGTCTTCGACGGCGGGAACCGCCTTGCGACCGCACTTTGCGGTCGGTGGTGGCGTACTGCACCTCGGCTGGGTCGAAGACCTCCGCAGTTCGGACCGAGGCGATCGCACCACGATTTACGCGAAACGCTGGAATGGAACCGACTTCGTCGAGCGGTTCAATCTGTCGGGCGATATCGACGGCGGCATCACGAATACCGGAAATGGCGTGCGTGATTTCGCGATGCATGGCAACGCCAGCGGCCAGCCGTTCGTGGCATGGGGCAACAGTGCGGCCGGCTCGCCGCAGGTTTATGTCCGCGGTGACACGCTCGCCGTCAATCGAGTGATGTACACCAGCGCGGGGATCGGGCTCGACAACGTGTTGGACCTGAATACGATCCAGCCGGGGGATATTGTCGTGGTCGGGGCTGGGGATTCAGGGACTCAGCCGGCAGCCACCCTGACGGCGGCGCATTCGGGGATCTTCGTGCTGGGAGCTGGGGATGAACTCTCGCGGATGGACGGTCTGTTGAAACTGGAAGGGGCCAATAATGTCACCATTTCGCGCGTAGATCTGGCCGGCGGGCTTTCGGCGACGATGTCCAGCGGTCTGGATATCACGTCCAGCCGGGTCGGCGGCACGGGACTTGTACTGGACAGCACGACGAACAGCCGCATCCAGGACAATGACATCACCAGCACGGGAATCGGGCTGACGCTGAATTGCAACACCGACGCACTGGTCGCCCGCAACACCGTCAGCGGAACGGTTGCCGGCGTGCAGGTCGCTTCGGACGAAACAGGAACCCAGATCGTCGGCAATGTCATCAGGTCGGCGGGCACCGGTTTGGACTTGGACGCTGCCGTGTTAGGTGGCGTCGTGCAGGACAACGCGATCCAGGGAAATGCGATCGGCGTGGATTACAACGCGTCGGCGTCACTGTCAGGCAACCGCATATTCGGCAGTGCGATTGGCGTGCGGGTCGCCGCCGGGCAGACGCTGGCGTCGGACCTGTCGGACTGGTCGAACCTGTCAGACCTGTCGGACAGAAACCACATCACCAACAACACCACCGGCGTCAACCTCTTGGGCTCGATGACCGGCCAGATTGTCCGCGACAACACTACGGGCGTCACGGGCAGCGGCACCTTGGGAAAAGATAACCTGGATGACGCAAACCTGATCTACCGCAACACGACGGGTGTTGATTTTGCCGGCACGATCCAGTTCAACCGCATTGAAGCCAACGTCACGGGCATGAAGGCCAGGGGCAACTCGCAGATCGCACACAATCAGTTTGCAGATAACACCGGGGCTGGTATCCTGGCCAACAACGTCACCGACGTGCAGATCAGCAACAACGTGATGTACGCGGCGGTCGGCGACAATATCCGCATCGAAAACCTGGCCAAGGAGATCGAGGTCCGCGGCAACAGCCTGTGGGTCGATGCGGGTACGGACATCTTTGTGGCCGACAATGCTCGCAGCGGGTTCTTCAGCGATTACAACCAGTTGCACGCCACGGGGACCGGCAAGCTGCTCCATTTCATGCGTGATTTTGCTGATATTCTCGACTGGCAGGTCGACGTCAACCTGTACGACCTGCATTCGATCGGCACGACGGTTGTCAATCCGTTGAATGCGGCTCCGACGTTCGAGAGCATGGCCTTGGGCGATTATCGCATGGCGCCTCTCGTGGGATCGCTTCGCACGACTAGTCCCGGCGTGGATGCGGCCGATCCGCGCAATGACGTCGGCGTGCCACCGTCGCTGGTCAATCTGCTGGCCAATCCCAGCTTTGAGTCGGGGACGACGGGCTGGACGACCAACGTAGGCGGAACCGCCGGCGCGCCGAATGCCACGCCGTTTCACGGATCGGCCTACTACGTGCCGGGCAACGTGGCCGCCGGCAACGCGGAGCAGACCATCAACTTGTTGACGTCTGGGTTTACCACAACGCAGCTGGATTCGCAGAACCTGGTTGCCGTGTTTGGCGGGCGGGTACGATCGAAATTGGAAACGCCCATCGACACGGCGACGGTGACGATCGAATTCAAGAACGGGGGTGGCACAGTATTGTCGTCGGCAACAAGCGCTGCGGCCAACGTCGGCGATCGCTGGGACCTGGTCGGCGACCGACTGGCGATCCCCGTCGGGACGCGGCAAATCACCTATCGATTCGCCACGGTCCGCCAGACGGGTACGGCCAACGACGCCCACCTGGATAACGCCTTTGTCTATGTCGTGTCGGAAAGCCTTGCGCCCGATCACGGGGCCTACGGCAACACCGACGCGGAACCGCTGGTCCCCTCCGCGCACCTGCGGGTGACCTATCCCGACCTCTACATCGATTGGCAGCGAGACGTCGGCAAGACGATTCGCTGGCAGTCGGTGGGCAACAGCACGAATTCGCCGGTGCGGATCGATCTGATGCAGGACGGCCCGCACGGTCCGCAGTTTGTCACGACCATCGCCGCGGCCACGCCGGACGACGGCGAGTTCGTGGTGATTCCCGTCAATCTGGGAGTGAACTTCGATACCCCGGGCCTGCGGGTGCAGGTCTCGCTGGCCAACGATCCGATCACGATCGATCGGGCTCAGGAGGCGTTTACGGTTCCTGACAACACGAGCACGTTCTTTGTGAATGATGGGAGTAATGTGAATAATGAGTATTCCACTGCGGTTGGATCGAACCGCAACACGGGCAAGACGGCCGGCGCGCCGAAGCCCCATCCCGTGAACCTGCTGCGGGCGTATGACTTGCCGGCCGGGGCTGTCGTGTCGGTGGATACAGGCACGTATCCGCTATTCGACCCGTTGCGGATTTCAGGGACGTTCGATCTGGGACTGGGCCTGGAAGAAGGATTTACGCTGCGTGGCCCGACCAACACAGCCAAGAAGGTGGCGATCAGCTGGATCTATCCAGACAACCATCCGCAGGCGCTGATCGAATTGAACGACGCCGACTTCATGACGCTGACAAACTTGGACGTCACGGGATCGCAGCGCGGGCTGTGGGTCACAGGAGGCAGCGACAATTTTAATGCCAGCTCCATCACGGCGCGGAACCAGACGCTGGACGCAATCGACATCACGCCCGTTAATCCTGCTGCGAATTTCGTGGGGCTCGTCGCGGAAAACGCGGGCCGGCACGGCATCGTGATTTCAGGCGCGTTCAACAGTCTGACCGACGGTCGTGCGGCGAACAATGTCGACACAGGCATCAAGCTCACCGGCGCCGGCAGTGCTCGAGTCGAAACCATGGATGTTTTCGGCAACCGGCTGGGGATGGATGTGTCCAACAACGTCGCTGGGACCCAAACGGTGATCGGTAACACGGACCTGACGTTGAGTCGTGGCAACAAAGTCCATGACAACAATCAGACCGGCATCTTTGCCAATTCGAGCGGTACCGGCACGATCCTGATCGCCGGGAACACGATCCACGGCCACAGAGCGTCTGCGTTTGGTCAGGCGATCCAGGCTGGTTTTGGCACGCAGGTGCTGCGGAACGTCGTGTTCGACAATCAGATGGGGATCAAGGTCAACAGTTCCGCGCCAGTTCGCGAAAATCGTGTGTACGGGAATCTCAATACGGGCATCTCGGCAGATTCCGGCTCACAGATAACGGGCAATGTGGTGTACGACAATCCAACCGGGATCGTGGCAACTGCGTCGACGGCGCTGATCGCGAACAATCTGATTTACGACAACGCGACCGTGGGGTTGAAGCTTTCGCAAGGCAATGGGGCGGACGTCGTCAACAATACGATCTACGCAGCTGCGGGGATCGGACTGCGAGCCGAGGCGAGCGTGCAGAACCTGGAATTGCGCAACAACATTGTGTGGGCGACGGGCGGCACGGGCGTCAGTATCGCCAACGACAGTCAGACCGGATTGCTTAGTGATTTCAATCTGTTGTTTGCCAGCGGAACGGGAACGGTCGGAAGCTGGCTGGGGACAAGCCAGCCTACCTTGCAGCAATGGCAGCTCGCGACCGGTAAGGATGTCAACAGCCTGACGGGCGATCCGCGATTCGTGGATCTGGACGGCGCGGACAATGTACTGGGCTTTGTGCTGGGCGGCCCGGACGGCAGCGACGACGATTTTCATTTGCAGAGCACCTTTGGCAGCGTCCATGGCGGGTCACTGGCCCCCGTGCGCAGCGGCACGACGGGCTTGCCCGTATTCCCAGTGGGAACACTGACCAGCGACGCCTTGTTCTCCCCGGCGATCGACCGCGGAGCGGCGAGCGACAGTTTCGCCAACGAGCCGGCCCCGAACGGCGGCTTCATCAATATCGGCCACGACGGCAATACGGCACAGGCCTCGCGCAGCCCGGCTTCGTTCATCGTGGCGATGGCCCCCAACGGCGGCGAGATCGTCGCGCAAGGGTCCACGTACCCGATCCGTTGGCGAGCCAATGGATTTGTGGGAAACGTGAAGCTGGAGGTTTCCAGTACTGGGGCGGCCGGGCCATTCCAGGTCTTGTCGGCGAGCGAACCGAATGACGGGGCGTTCGATTGGCTGGTGAGTGCTGGTACGTTCCCGGCTTCGACGAACTACTTCCTACGGGTCACGTCGGTGAACCAACCCGGCATTCTCGATTTGTCGGACGCGGCGTTTCAGGTTTCCGTGCCGAACACGACGTACTTCGTGAATGACGGCAGTACGACCGGAGACGAGTATGCGACGGCTACGGGCAATGCGGCCAACTCGGGGCTCAGCCCCAACAGCCCCATGGCTTCAATCCAAGCGGTACTTAACACGTATGACTTGGGTCCGGGGGACGTAATCTTCGTCGATACGGGAACCTATTCACTCACGACCAATATCACGATCGATGCTCAGGATTCGGGTGTTCGGATCCAAGGACCCGTTCAGGGAACACACCTAGCGTCGCTCAATCGCAATAGCACGGCCCTGGGCGCCAATGTATTCCAGCTACAGAACGCGACGAACATCACGCTCGACTCACTGGAAATCTTCGGCGCGAACGAAGGCGTGCTCGTAAACCTGGCCAGCCACGACTTCACGATCACCAACTCGATCGTGCGGAACAACAGCTCACGCGGCATCCACGTTGAAGATACGGCCAATCGGGCGTTGATCGCGAACATCGTCATCCACAGCCACACCGGCTTTCCACCGATCGCCGTGGAGATTGAAGGGGACGACGCGGTCGTCCGCAACAACACGATCCGCGACAACACGAACAACATCGGCATCAGCGTCACTCAGACCGCCGCCAACACGCTGATCCGTGAGAATGACCTGTTCGGCAATAGCTTTGCCATTCAGACGAATCAACCGTCGAGTCTCCCCTCGGGCCTGCGGATCGAGGCCAACCTGGTGCACGGCAACAATGGCAACAGCGCGATCAACGTGATCGGCGCCGGACTGGTGATCGACAACGACGTGTTCTCCAACCCGTCCGGCGTCGTGATGGAGCTCAATGGAAACTTCGTCGAAGCCCGCGGCAACACCGTCCGCAATAATCTGATCACCGGGAATGGCAGCCGCGGCATCCGGCTATCACAAGGTGCAACGGCCCGCGGCAACCGCGTTTTTGGCAATGCGTCTATTGGAATCGAAACCGGCGTCGGCAATATCTTCGAGAACGTGATTTATTCCAATGCCACCGGAATTTTCGCAGGTTCGGGGACGACCCAAATCGCCAACAATCTGATTTACGCCAATTCAGTGTTTGGCATCGATCACGCCGTCCGTGCGAATAGTACGATTGTCAACAACACCATTTATCAACCTGTCGGAGACGCGATTCGCCACACCGCGTTTGTCGACAGTTCTAATCCTAGCGCCGTCAACGTGAACAGCAATATCCTTGTGGTTGCGATCGGGATCGGTATTCAATGTCTCAACGAGCATTCAGCCGAGCTTCACGAGCGACTACAACCTGTTCCACGTGACGGGAACGGGAAAGGTCGCGACGTGGGGCACGCTGCCGATCTCGCCTGGCAGGATTAGCAGTTCGTCACCGGTCGCGACACGCACAGTATCCAGGCCGATCCTCTGTTCGTCGATCCGGACGGACCAGATAACATCCTTGGAAACGTCGACGACGACTTCCACGTGCAGCCGGGGTCACCCACACAGGACGCCGGTCATCCGCTGGGAATATTACGCGGGGAATCGGCGAGCGGCAATCGACGCGGACCTGGGCGCCTATGGTAACACGGCCGCGACGCTGCCAACGGTCGGGCAGCGTATCCAGCTGATCGAGCCGGGGACGTTCCAAAAGGTCGAGGTCGGGCAGCCTGTCGACGTCCGTTGGATCACGGCGGGGCTGACCAACCCGGCGCCCGTATTGCTGATGAACGCGGGTGGATCGAGTCTCTACGACACGGGCAGTGGCCGTTGGAGCGCGGAGGCGTATCGAAGAGGCTTCAGCCAGGTCGGGTCGTTCACGCAGTCGGTCGATGTGTCGGGCGTTACGAATCCGCCGCCGGTCTCAGTCCTACAGTCGTTCTCGCAGGCAAATGGTAGCACGGGCGAGTCGATGCGGTACGATATTCCCCTGGCCGACGGGAACTACCAGATTCGTTTGTTCTTCGTCGATCCCACCGCGACTGCCGCCAATCAGCGCCGATTCAACGTGACGCTGCAAGGGCAGACGGTGCTGGCGAACTACGACATCTTCGCCGACGCCGGCGCCACGCGCAAAGCCGTGGCCAAGACGTTCAACCTCACGGCCTCGCAGGGGAGCGGGCTGAGTTTGGAACTGGTCAACATTACCGGCGGGTTCAACGCGCACAGCCATCATTAATGCCTTTGAAATTACCCGCGTGGATGCCGCCGCGCCGGCCAGCTTCTCGGTCAACCTGGAATTCTCGCCGAACAACGGCCAGACCTGGACCACCGTGGCCACGAACCTGACCCCAAATCGATTTGGAGAGGGGCAGTTTACCTGGACGGCGACCGAGGCCACGCAAGGGCATTCGGGCATCTTCCGCGCCACGGCCGTCGGCAGCGGAGTGACCGCCGCGCCGGCGATGTCCTCGCGTGCCATCTCGGTCGCGACGCCATCGAACACGTTCTACATCAACACGGCCGGCGACAATAACTTCACCGACAACGAATACACGACTGCGGCAGGAAATGACCTGAACTCCGGCACGTCCCCGGCATCGCCGCTGGCCAGCCTGGGTGTGCTGCTGCGGAACTACGACCTCGGACCGGGGGATACGGTGTTCGTCGATTCGGGAACCTACAACCTGCAGGAAAACCTGGTGATCGGCGCGATCGCAGTCGGGCGTCCGCATCCAGGGACCGGTCGTGGGCAGTCACGCAGCGATTCTGAACCGGGGCAGCACGGCGACCGGAAACTTTGCCATCCATCTGCAGGATGCCACGAATGTGACGCTCGATTCATTGGAACTGATCGGAGCGAACGAGGGCCTCCGCGTCGACGGTGCCAGCCATGATGCGACGCTGTCGAACAGCGTCGTGCGAAACAATTTCATCGGCTGTCCACGTCGCATCAACCGCCAACCGCGCGGTGATCTCACAGAACGATGTATTCGCTAACACCAGGCCCGGAGGAGGGTCGAATGCAGCCATTGTTGTGGAAGGGGATGACGTCCGCATCGAGAGCAATTCGATTCACAACAACGCTGGCATCGGCGTCTTTATCGTTTTCACAGGGCAAAACACAATTGTGCGGGGCAATGACATTTTTGGAAATCCCCGCGAGGCCGTATTCATTACAGGGCCGAATACGACGGTGGAACAGAACACGATCCACGCCAATGCCACGGATATCTCCAGTCAAGGGACCGTGCAAGTCTCCGGCAGCTCCGCCGTCGTCTAGGACAACGTGATCTTCGGCAATGGCAAACCGGGCATTAATCTGGCCTCCAGCAGCGCGACGGCACAGCGCAACGTAATCCACGACAACACGGACGGCATCGCGGTCAGTTCCCAGTTCGCGATGGTCCGCGACAATCGCATCTATCACAACTCTCAGGCAGGAATCCGACTGACATCGCCCGGCTCGCTCGTCACAGGAAACTCAATCTACGCCAATGCAACCGGCGTTTTTGTCGTGTTTAACTCCGACTTCGGAACCACGACCGTCCAAAATAACCTGATCTATGATCACAGCTCGGCCGGCATCGAGATCAATGACACCTCGACGTCAAACTCGCCCAGTCCTGAACATTCACAACAACACCATCTTTGAACCTGCCGCGACGGCCGTCCGACTGATCGCCGGGCAGAAAGCCGATGTGCGGAACAACATCCTTTCAACGGCAACGGGCACTCTGTTCAACGTGGCCAATGCCGCTCAGGTTGGCTTTTCCAGCGACTACAACCTGCTGCACGTCACCGGCGCGGGCAGGATCGGTGTCGTGGGGGACGGATAATATCCAGAATCGCACCGACTGGTACTACGAACTGGGCCGCGACGAACACAGCGTCGAGGCCGATCCGCAGTTCATCGATATCGATGGTCCGGATAATCGGCGGGGCTACGACGTAGCAACCTCGACCGACTTTGGCGCTCGACGACGATTTCCGCGAACAGCTCGGATCGCCGGCCGTCGATGCGGGTGACCCGCTGTCGTATTACTCGCAAGAGCCGGTGTCCGGCAATCGCGTCAACGCGGGCGCGTTCGGCAACACGCCCGATGCCACCGACAGCTCGGTCGTGCAAATTCAATTGACGAATCCGGCCAGCACTCGCAAAATTCGAGGTCGGACAGGCCGTGCCGATCGCGTGGAGTTCATCCGGATTCACGAGTTCCTCGCCGGTCGCCCTGATCAATGCCGGCGGGTCCGCCGTCGCGGATTCTGTCAGCGGTCGCTGGGGTGCCGAGGCATTCCGCACAGGCGGGACGACGGGGACGATCACTGGGGACTATCGACACGTCGCTTGTGACCAATCCGCCGCCGTCGGCTGTCCTCTCCACATTTGTCCAGGGCCCCACCAATCAGTCGGTCGCGACGACGCGCTATGACGTTCCCATGCCGGACGGGAACTACAACATTCGACTGTTCTTCGTCGATCCCTTTGCCAACGGACCGAACCAGCGAAAGTTCGACGTCGTACTGCAGGGCCAGACCGTGCTGACGAACTTCGACATCTTTGCGGAAGCCGGAGCCATTCGCAAGGCGATCGCAAAGTCATTCTCGTTCACAGCGTCACAAGGAACCGGCCTGCACCTCGAACTGAACAATCGCCTGGCATCTGGGTTCGGATCCATTATCTCCGGAATTGAAATCACTAAGGCAGTTGCCAGTGCCCCAGCGTCGTTTGCCGCCAATCTGGAATTCTCCGCCGACAACGGTCAGAACTGGTCGACCATCGCCACCAACGTGCCGATGAATCGATTCGGCGAAGGCAATTTCAACTGGAACGCCACCACGCAGACGAACGGCAATTCGGGCCGTTTCCGCGTCACGGCCGTCAGCGATGGGGTCCCCAGTGTCCAGCACGTCAGCCAGCCGTTTCTCGATTGCCAACGGCGGTAACAGCTACTACGTCAACATCGCCAGCGACGTGAACCTTACCGACAACGAGTTCACCACGGCTTCGGGGGACAACCTCAATACGGGCAAGTCCCCCAATTCGCCGATGCGGAGTCTCGCGGCACTCATTCGTGCCTACGACCTGGACGCCGGCGACACGATCTTCGTCGACAGCGGCACGTACAAGCTGCTGACCAACGTGACCTTGGACGTCGTGGATTCGGGCGCTACGATCCAGGGTGCCATGCAGGCCGGCCATGCGACCGTCCTCAATCGGGCCAACACAGCGGCGGGCAATTACGGCGTGGAATTTGTGGGCGGGGTCACCGGGATAACGGTCGACGATCTGGAGATCTTTGGTGCCGAGGATGGAATTCATGTGACCAGTGGGACGAATATTGAGATTCGTGACAGCGTCCTGCGAAACAATACCAACCGCGGTGTCTACGTGGAAACCACGGGCTCCAGCGTCCGCGTGCTGAACAACCAGATCGAGGAGAATACGGGCCGGGGCGTCGAAGTCCGCGGAACGCAGGTCACCATCGAAGACAATCTGATCCGCAACAGCGACAAGGGCGTGCTGGTCACCTGCTGCAACGCGGGAGACGTGACGATTCGCGACAACGACATCTTCGGCCACAACATGGGGGTCGACCTGTCGACCGTGGCGGTGGGGAGCCACCTCGTCCAGGGCAACAGGATTCACGACAATGCCACGCATGGAATCAACGCTGGCATCGGAGGAACTGCCGTCGCTCAAATCATTGGCAACGAGATCTTCGGTCAGTCGGGCTCTGGCGATTTCGGGATCTTCACGCAGCGCACCGAATAACGCCAGCCTGACCGTCCGTGACAATCTCGTCCACCATAATTTCACCGGCATGAGCGTCACCGGCAGTGGGGCTACCGTACGGCACAACTGGGTATATGCCAACTCCAATGTGGGCATCAACGTTACGGCATCCACGCCCGAAATTCGCGACAATCAGGTCTACTCGAATGCGACGGGCATCATCATCAATCCGAGTTTTGTCACGTTTGTACCGCAGGTTCGGAGCAACCTGATCTACAGCAACACGAACATTGGTGTTGACGTTTCCAACGGATCGCCAGCCATCATCGGGCAACACGATTGTGCATCCGGTCGGGACGGCGGTCCGCTTCACGGGTACCGGGACGGGCACGCTGAAGAACAACATCGTGACCGCCAACACCGGGACGCTGATCAGCGTGGCGACGGGCGGCCAGGCCGGCTTTGTCAGCGACCGCAATGACCTGTTCCCGACCAGCGGCGCGGCCAACGTCGGCCTCTGGGGTGCCACGACCGCCGACGACGCTCGCCAATTGGCAAACCGTTTCGGGCAAGGACCCCAACAGTATCTCCGCCGATCCGCTGTTCCTGGATATCGACGGAGCGGACAACGTGCTGGGTGAACAGGGTGTTTCCGACCGGGAACGGTTTCGATGACAATTTCGGTCTGCGAGCCAACTCGCCGGCGATCGATCGAGGGGACGGCTTCAACTCCAGCGTGACCGATCTGCTCGGCCGCACGCGGCAAGACGATCCTGCCACGGCCAATAACGGCAGTTCCCAGTATGTTGAAAATGCACTGGGATCCAATCAGTTTACGGCAACCGGCACGGCGCATGGGTTTCCGTGCCGACAATTCGTTGTTCACGCTGAATTTCACCGGCGGATTTACGTTCCCATTCTATGGAACGAATTTCACGTCGGTATTTGTGTCCACCAATGGGCTATTGCAATTCGGCAATTCGACGAATGGGACCGATGCGACGAATTCGACCAGTGAGTTACTCGAGCAAAAGCGAATCGCCCCGCTGTGGGACGACCTCACGAACCGACCTGACAGGCGACGACATTTTTGTCGATACCTCAGTCGCAGGCAGGGTCAAGATCCGCTGGAATGCCTCGCGGGTTGGCGATAACAGCGATGTCCAATTCTGCTGTCACGCTCGTCAATTCGGGCGAGATTCAATTCGACTATGGGCCCGGAAACGCAAATCTCACCCCGACGATTGGAATTTCCGCGGGTGATGGATTCAACTTCGACCTGGCGCAGTACGACGGACAGAGCAACCTGGGGAACGCCAATTCCCTCAGCTACACGCTGGTCCCAGGTTTCGTGGACCTGGGCGCCTTCGAATTCCAGGGAAACAGTGCCGACACGACACCACCCACGGTGACCGCGGTTCAACCGGCAGGCATCTTCGCGGCAGGCACGATCAATTCGCACGACCAATTCGATTACCGTCACATTCAGCGAGCCCATCGACCTGCTGAGCGCTCAAAGTCCGGCGCTGTACCAATTGATCGGTGATGGCGTCGACCAGCAGTTTGATACGGGTGACGATGTGGTCATTGGAATCAGCAATTTCGGGTACATCGCTGGTTCGCAGAATCTGACGCTCACCTTGGCCCAATCCCTGCCCACGGACCGGTACCGCCTGACGCTCCTCAGTCGGACGGGCCAGGCACTCGTCGATCAGGCAGGCAATCGACTCGATGGCGACGCGAACGGCACCGCTGGCGGCGATTTTGTGCGGGTCTTCTTTACATCGACCGCCGTGGGATCGATTACCGACATCAATGCGAGCCCCGATCAGGTCCCCGAAAACTCGGCGACCGGAACGCCGGTCGGAGTCACCGCCCAGGCAGTTGATCCGGACGCCGGCGATGTCGTCACCTATTCGCTGGATGACAATGCGGGAGGACGATTTGCGATCCACCCGAATACCGGAGTAGTGACCGTGGCCAACGGCACCCTGCTGGATCGGGAAGCCACTGCGAGCCACTCGATTACGATTCGGGCGACGAGCTCGGACGGGTCGTTCAGCACGGTGCAGCGGACGATTGCCGTGCTCGATGTCGACGAATTCGATGTGGGGCCGGTCATCGATGTGAACTCCACGACCAATGAGGTCAGCGAGAATTCGGCGACCGGGACGCTCGTGGGAATCACGGCCTCGGCGAGCGACGCGGATGCGACGACGAATGCGATCACCTATTCGCTGACGAACAATGCGGGAGGCCGGTTCGCCATCAACCCCGTGACGGGGATTGTTACGGTGGCCAACGGATCGTTGATCGATCGCGAGCAAGCGGCGTTGCACAACATCACGGTGCGAGCTACCTCGGCTGACGGATCATTCAGCGACCAGGTCTTCACGATCAACGTGCTGGATATCGACGAATTCAACGTGGGCCCGATTACCGACGCGGACGCCGCTCCGGATCGTGTATCGCAGTCCGCCGCCGTGGGAACACCCGCGGGGATCACGGCGTTCGCCGTGGACCCGGACGCCACCAACAACGCGATCACCTATACACTGGACAACAGCGCGGGAGGCCGATTTGCCATTCATCCGACCACAGGCGTGGTGACCGTGGCCGGACCGCTGACGCCGGGGACGCCCAGCTACGACATCATTGTTCGCGCCACGTCCCAGGACGGGTCCGTGGCAACGCGTACTTTCACAATCGTCGTACCACAGGCTGCGCCCGGTGATTTTGATGGGGATGGAGACCTGGACATCAGCGACGTCGACGCGCTGTCGGCCGCCATCGCCACGCACTCGACGGACCTGTTGTTCGACGTCACGGGGGACGGCCAGGTGACGTTTGCGGACCTTCAGCACTGGATTCTGGACATCAAGGGGACACTGTTCGGGGACAGCAACCTGGATTTCGTCATCGATGGCCAGGACTTCATCATCTTGGAACTCGAACAAATTCACGGCCGACCAGCTTGCTGGTCACACGGGGACTTCAACGCGGACGGCGTCGTCGACGGTCAGGACTTCATCATCTGGAACACGAACAAGTTCATGACGGCGACGCGTGGCCAGTTGGGGGATTTCGACGGTGACGGAGATCTCGACGGGATGGACGTCGATGCGCTGAGCACCGCGATTGCCACGGGTTGGGGCAATCTGGCGTATGACGTAAACCGAGATGGACAACTGACGCTGGCTGACCTGCAGTACTGGGTGCTGGACATCAAACGTAGCGTGATCGCCGACAGCAACCTGGATTTAGTGGTGGATGGTCAGGACTTCATTGTTTGGAACTCCAACAAGTTCGCCGCAACCAGCTTCTGGTCGCGCGGTAATTTCAACGCGGATGGAGTCGTCGACGGCCAGGACTTCATCCTCTGGAACACTCACAAGTTCACGACAGCGACGGGTGGTCAGTTGGGCGACTTCGACGGAGACGGAGACCTCGACACAATGGACCTTGATGCGCTGAGCACCGCGATTGCCACAGGTTCGGGCAATCTGGCATATGACGTGAACCAGGACGGCCAACTGACGCTGGCCGACCTGCAGTACTGGGTGCTGGACATCAAACGTAGCGTGATCGCCGACAGCAACCTTGATTTTGTGGTCGATGGCCAGGACTTCATTGTCTGGAACTCCAACAAGTTTGCCGCAACCAGCCTGTGGTCTCGCGGCGATTTCAACGCAGATGGCATGGTGGACGGGCAGGACTTCATCCTTTGGAACACCCACAAGTTTCAGTCCGCATCCGCGGGCATCTTGCCGGTCCCGGCTGTGGCCTTGCGACCCTTAACGACAGACTTTATCTTTGCCGGAGTTCGCGGCTCACGCGTGCAGCATTGGTCGCCGGACCAGGCCGCGGACGACTATTTTGCCCAGCTGGAGTAGTCGAAACGCAGGCCGTGGGAAGGGCGGGAAGCCCCGGATAAAATCCGGGGCTTCCGGAATGCTACCGGTTTTCAACCGGTCGTTCCTTACCAACAACCTGACAGGACGGAAAAAGGAAAAAAGATGCCGCCGGATTTCATCCGGCGGAAATTCACCTCCTCCCCGCCATCGTTTGGACTGCCCGTTCCGTTTGGCCCTTCAGCAGATCTCCAATAGCACCCGAGATCCGTTACAATGGAATGGACAGACAGTTGGGGCTACCCACCGGTGACAGCCGGTATCGCGCAATGGCGGGCCAAACCAGTGGACATAGAGCGGTCGCGGCGAGCCCTGCAAGTTTTCCAGGAACTGTTAGACATCGCACCCGACGAGTGGACCAGGTTCCTGGACCGCACGTGCGGCAACGACGCACCATTGCGGCAGCAGGTTGCTTTCCTGGCACGCGCCCATCAAGAGGCCGGATCGTTCCTTGACCGACCATGGAACGCAACGGCTGGCGCCGCACCGTCCATGATTGGCCGTCGCGTCGGCCGATATCAGATTCAGCGCACACTGGCGTCGGGTGGAATGGGGACGGTTTATCTCGCGCAGCAGGATGAACCAGAGCGGATCGTGGCGTTGAAAATGATGCGGATGGGGCTGTCGTCGCCAGACATGATGCAACGGTTTCGATACGAATCGAGTGTACTCGCTCGATTGCAACATCCCAACATCGCCCAAGTCTACGAGGCGGGGATGCTGGAATCCGACCCGGACACGGGCGTCCGCGTACCGTGGTTCGCCATGGAATACGTGGATGGCGCACAACCAATTACTCAATACGCCGGACAGCAGCAGCTTGACACGCGGGATCGACTGCGGCTGTTCCTGCCCGTGTGTGATGCCGTCCGCCACGGCCACCAGCGTGGAATCGTCCACCGCGATCTGAAACCAGGGAACATCCTCGTTGATCGGAATGGCCGGCCGCAAGTCATCGATTTTGGTGTCGCGCACGTCACCGACGGCGACATTGCCATGACGATGGTTCAGACCGATGTCGGCCAATTGATCGGTACACTGCAATACATGAGTCCAGAGCAATGCAAGGCCGATCCGGCGGACCTGGACGCCCGGAGCGACGTCTATTCACTGGGCGTCGTCCTTTACGAATTGCTGTGTGACCGTCTGCCGTATCAGGTCGGAAGCCGACCCGTGTTCGAGGCAGCGCGCGTCGTGCTGGAGGAAACTCCATCACCACCCAGTACCCACAACCGTTTATTGCGCGGCGACGTGGGCACGATTGTGCTGACGGCCCTACAGAAGGATCGCGAACGTCGTTACCAGTCGGCCGCCGACCTGCGACGTGATATTGAACGGTTCTTGGCGTTTGAGCCAATTGAGGCCCGGCCGCCCAGCATCTTGTATCGGACGACGATGATGGTGCGACGTCACCTGGCCATTGCGGCGGCCGTCGTCGCCGTGGCACTGGCATTGGTGGGAACGGCCATTGTGAGTTTGATATTTGCCATGCGCGCGTCCCAGGCGGAGGACAAGGCCATTCGTGACCGGGCAGCCATGGCGCGGCAGACCTATATCGCCAGCATGGCCGCCGCGCAATCCGGATGGGCGAATAACGAGTATCGAGCCCTGCCGCTGCACCTTGAGCGCGCTCCCATCGAACATCGCGGATGGGAATGGTACCTGTTGGCTAACGCGGCCGACCCCAGCCTGACGATTACGCATCATTCGCAGGCCGTGATGGCAATCGCCTGTGGCCCAGATGGTCAGATTGCCAGCGGCACCGATTCCGGCTGGCTACGCATTTGCGATTCCGCCGCTCCTGAAGAATTTCATGCATGTCCAGCGCACCAAGGCGGCATACGATCGATCGCCTACGATCCTCAAGGTCTTCGGCTGATGACTGCCGGTAACGACCAACGGGTACGCTTTTGGGACGTGCGCTCCCTGGAGTCCCAGGGCGAATTGCAGCGACACTCGGGCATTTTCAGCTTCGCCACATTCTCGCCCAACGGGAACGACGTATACTCGATCGGTGCTGAGGGAAACGGGCGACTCGCCCGCTGGAACGCATTGAGCTATGACCTGCTGGAATCAACCGTCGTTCCTGGATCAATCGTGTGGTGCGTGGCGGTCAGCCCGAACGGGGCAATGCTTGCCACCGGTCAGCTTGACGGAAATATTCGCGTTTGGGACGCCGCCACGCTGACGATGAAGCATGAACTGTTGAACGTGCCGCTGCGGACCCACGATGTGCAGTTCTCACCAGACAGCACTCATCTTTTTTCTTCGCATACCGGCCACGTTCAGGTGTGGGATCCGGTCGCAGGAAAATGGCTGGCCACACTGGAGCAACAAGGTCGCGCCATGTCGCTGGCGATTACCGATGACCCGTCCGCGTTGATTGTCGGCTGGGGATCGTTGATTCGTATCTGGAACGTGACCAGCGGCACGGAAATACGGACCTTGGCGGGACACACCTCCGAAGTTACCGCGCTGGCCACCAGCGCGGACGGACGTTGGCTGGCATCTGGCGCGATGGACACATCGGTTCGTATGTGGGACGTTGATCCCGTATCCAACCTGGACGAATTCTCTGGTCACGCAGGAGAAGTCTATGCCGTGACGTTTTCACCCAGCGGTGACCTGCTGGCGACAGCGGCACCCGATGGAGCGATCCGGATCTGGGATACGAGGGCTCACGTGCCATTGGGGACGATCATTCTTCCGAATGGCTGGACGTCCGATGTGGCGTTCAGTCCGGACGGACAGATGCTGGCGCAGACGAATGGCTCCGGCATTTTACTGCGGGGCGTGGCGACAGGGCAGGAATTGGATCGGGTAGAGGGCCCCGTCGCGCACACCGTCTGTTTTGATCCAACCGGTCGGTACGTTGCGTATGGCGGCTACGACCACGTGATCTACATTTACGATATCCACCAACGCGAAGTTTGCCACTCCATGCAGGGCCACCAGGACCAGATCAGCTGTGTGGCGATTAATCCTGCCGGGAGTCGATTGGCGTCCGGCTCGTACGACAGCACCGTTCGGCTCTGGGATTTCGTCAGCGGCCAGCAGCTCAGCGTACTCGAAGGACATGACCAGTCGATCGAGACGATCGCCTTCAGCCCCGACGGTGCGGAGTTGGCAACGGGTGGCCTCGATCGGAAGATCCGGATTTGGGACGTGGATACCGCGGCGCTTTTGCATACGCTACCCAGCCACGGAAGCTCAATTGGTTCTCTGGCCTTTCATCCCGACGGATCGCGGCTGGCTTCCACGATTTGGTATGGCGGCGTGGCCATGTGGGATACAAATGACTGGGAGCCCATTGTGTCATTGCGGGTCAAACGCGGCCGGACGCCGGGACGGGTTGCCTTTGATCCATCGGGTGAGCGACTGGTAGTCGGGTGCGTGGAGGGTTCGTTGGAACTTTGGGATCGACGTCCGGCTCGCGTCCGACGCGACGAACGTCGGACCGCACTGGCCGAACTTGAAAACGCCAGAACCTACGTGGCGGATCTCATGTCGAAGCATGGCGATCCAGAAGCAGTTGCCCAGATCATCCGTACCGACCCACAACTGGACTCGGCCCGCCGCGCCGCGGCTGCGAAGGCACTTCTGCAAACGGTCTTGGAGTCAAGTAACTCCTTTTAGATCTTGAGCGGCATCGTTGCTGCCGCCTCCTGAGTAGAAAAAAGAGAAGAAGAAGTCACCGCTGCGTTCCTGCACTGTCCCCGTCGATTGGTGTTGTTGCGTCACCGCATATATGATCGGGGATTGGCCCGAAGTTGCGGCTGATATATCGATCGTCCATCCAGTCAGGTCGCCCGTCCTCGCGTCATCGTTGGTTAACGCTAATGCGGCCTGAGCAGGCAGTACGAACGCGGTGCCTGCCAACGGCATCTTGGTGCCTTGTGCTCGATATGTTATTCAAGTGCCCAACGTAGTTTGCACTGATCCGACTTCGCCGCAAGGCAGTGCAGGCGAAAGCGAGAAGCCCGCCCAAAACAACACTGGTCATGGGCTCAGGGACGGCAGTACCGACTAAGAAGCCAAACGGGCCGTCGGGACCAGAGGGAGGTTTAAGGTCGTAGGTGTCGATGTGTGGATTCACAACTCCCGATTCAAAATACAGCTGATGAGGTTCGGTCCCACTGGCTAAGAAGAACTGGGGAACCATGGACGGGGTGGGGAAGTCCAAGAATAGGATGATTCCGTCTAATTCAGATGTCCTCGTGATATACAAATCTGAACCATCCACTTCCCAATCTAATGTTGCCCCAAAGTTAAAACCGTAGCCGGGGATAGATGGTAGTAAATAAAGATCGGCCTCATGTTGGAATGTCAAAGAAGTGGATTGAATTGCAGTGTCCACGTCCAGATCGGGGTCAAGCGTAATGGTTCCAAAAACACGCAGTTCATGGCCTGTCGAGGAGCCCTTGCCTGATAAGTCCACGTTAAAGGTGGTGATATCTGCGGTTGCAGGGCCAGGAGACAGCACAATTGCCAATGTGAAAACCGAAAGTGTTACTCGCATGATCGCATACTCCATAGAATAGACGGGATCGCAAACGTTCGTGGGCCTGCCAATCGACGGTAACGGATGCTTTTTGTGAATGTAGGGTGAATCGGATCATCAAACAGAAGACGCGGCAGGAGCGTTTGTTGTGTCGAATCCTGCTCTGGGCAGCCCACGCACAAGAGGGGCCCGTCGAAGGTGACAAATAGTGAAAAGTGAAGCACGCGAAAGAAAATGCCGTCACGGGGCCCCGTGCGGCGTGGGCAATGCTTCAGGAGTGAGTCATGAGAACTGGGAATCTCGAAAAATAGTCTCTGCTCTCATTCTGGCAGCGTGGAGCGTACTTGTCAAGGAAACTTTCGATTCAAGAACAATGGCTGCTCCGACGGACAGCGTGGCACTTGTTCAAGATCGGGCACGTCTCGCAGCGACGAGCAATCACGCAGACCAGCGGCCACCTTGCGCTAGCCGGTCTGCCGCCAATCTACCTCGCCTCGCTCTGACGACAAGAGAAGGGTTTCTGACGATAACATCCTGTCCGTCGGTCAATGTATCTCCGGTGAAATCGGCCGTCGCCCAACCGGTGCCACTGCTAAATTAGTTGGCGGACCAGGCAACAAAGTCTTGCCCGTCGACAACGCTATCCAAGTTCGCATCGCCGTAGAACGTCCGGAGAATGCGCTCGACCAGATAATCGACATCTCGCCTGTCCGTTCACATCGCCCAAGCCCAGCGGAAAACGCGTCGTTGGAATCGCCACCGTACAGCGTATCGTCTACCCCTCACGTCCACGCAAGAACAGCACAGCGATCGCCAGCAGGAGTGAGCCCGACGTGGCCAGCTCGGGGACACTTGCGGCCGCTGCGGAAGACATGAACTTAAGAGTATTCCATTGAATAAAGTCCTGGCCATCGACGAAACCGTCGGCATTGAACTCCGCGGCACACCAGGCCGCGATACTCGTAAACTTGTTCGCATTCCATTCGATGAAATCCTGACCATCCACACATCCGTGTGACGGTCAATATTCCGCCCGGGTTCAGTTCGATTTCGTCGGCCGCGACACGGCCGCCACTGCCAATCACGAGGCTCGCCTGGGCTCCTGGATTGACTCCGTCGACGGTTATTTTCTGTCCAACGATCAGCGAATGCGACCCGGTGTTGACGACCGCTGCCTCCTGCACGAACAGGTTGCGGGCCAAGCCATTGGAGACGAGTGTCGCAGAGTGTCCGTCGCGGACGTAAGCATCGTCCTGACTGGCGCCGTATGGCTCTGGAGGATACGAACGCCGTTGCTGCCCAGATGAAAACCGTTCATGTCGGCCAGCGTATTATCCAGGTGACCCACAGAGTCACCGAAAGCATCACGGACGTCGGCGGCCAGCGAGCGGCCGAACACGAATGCTGGATGATTTCAGAGTTCGCAATCGGGCGGTCCCACGTGGTTCGCGGATCGCATTATCTATGCGGGTACCCATGGTCTATCCAACGCGTAACTCCAAAATCGCAACCGCGCATGGTCACGAATCAACATCCTGCCCACCGGATAGGTCGAGGGAGAAATAGACGGGAGCCGTCCCCGTTTTAGACTATCAGCCCAATTTCCTTTCAGCTAATTCGCGAGCAGTCATTCGGTCTTGCTGCGGACCCCCTTCTCGCGAGCAGTCCACCATTGGCATACAATCTTTACAATCGACTGTGGGCATAATTGCCGGATCACCAGCCAAACGGAACTCAACATTGGGGCGGAGGAGCCATCCTCCGTTGTCCGCGCCATGTGAGCGGGTGGCCGCAAGCGAACCACGCTCTTCTGGTGAACAGACGAGCCGTCATCCATCGGCATGATTCATTTTACGGATCAGCCGGGTCCCGAAGGAACAGGGCATCGTGTATGGACGGTGAATCACATTCCACGCCCGCTCTGGTCGTCTGCATCGGTGCCTCGGCCGGTGGTATCGAGGCGATGAAAGAGTTTTTCGCGACTATGCCAGCCGATAGCGGGCTGGCCTTCGTGGTCATCCAACACCTGGAACCGAACCACGAAAGCAGGATGCCGGACATCCTGAGCCAATGGACGGCCATGCACGTAGCCCAGGCGGAGAATAACCTGCCCGTGCGGGCGAATCGGGTTTACGTCAACCCCCCAGATAAATATGTATCCATGGACGCCGGGCGGCTGGAATTGCGTGAGCGGTCTGAACCGGCCGAATCCGGATGCCGATCGATTACTTTTTGGCCTCCCTGGCCAAGGATCAGCATGAGGCGGCCGTAGCCATCATTTTTTCGGGCAGCAGCGGTGGGGACGGAACGTTGGGTGTCCGCGCGGTTCGCGCGGCCGGCGGGATGTGCATGGCGCAGGATCCGGCGACGGCGCTCTTCCCAGCCATGCCTCAAAGCGCGATCGACACCGGCCTGGTC
This sequence comes from uncultured Planctomycetales bacterium, assembly GCA_963695565.1. Classification (GTDB taxonomy): domain Bacteria; phylum Planctomycetota; class Planctomycetia; order Pirellulales; family Pirellulaceae; genus CAVOGW01. The sequence goes on along the minus strand of CAVOGW010000009.1, from coordinate 169,020 downwards.
GACCATGTTCTACCTGTGACTCAGATGCCCGCCGCGCTCGTCGGATATGCGAAGCTGCGCGCCCTCTGCCATCCCGAGTAGCCGCACCGAAACCGAAGCCAAGGCCTCGGCGGATGTCTTGGAGTCGATACTCAAGCTGTTGCGTGTGCGAACGACCAACGACTACCGGCACTATAAGAAGCCCACCATCGTTCGCCGCATCCACCGCCGCATGGGGATCAAACAGATCAGCAGCATGGCTGATTACCTCAAGTTGCTTCGGGAAGATCAAGCCGAGCTGACGCAACTGTCCCGCGACATGCTGGTCGGTGTAAGTTCGTTTTTTCGCGATCCCGAGACGTTCGAGCTGCTGCGGAAGGAAGTCGTCGTGCCATTGGTCGCCAGCAGGAATGACTCGGATCGCCCGCTGCGGGCCTGGGTGCCCGGCTGTGCCACGGGGGAGGAGGCCTATTCCATCGCCATCCTGCTGTTGGAGGCTGCGGACGCGGCAGCGGTGACCTGCCCCATCCAAGTTTTCGCCTCGGACGTTGACGACCAGGCATTAGAAGCAAGTCGCGCCGGCGTTTATGCCGAAGGCATTTCCGACGTTGTTTCGGCCGATCGACTGGATCGGTTTTTTGAAAAACAGGCCGGGAAGTTTAAAGTCAGCCAACGACTCCGCGAAGCGGTTATTTTCTCCCGCCAGGACCTGCTGACTGATCCTCCCTTTTCCAAGCTTGACCTGATCAGCTGTCGCAACGTGTTGATCTACATCGAGCCCGCCGCCCAGAAGAGAATCCTTTCCCTGTTTGGATTCGCCTTAAACGCGGGTGGTTATCTCTTCCTCGGCAAGTCGGAAGGCATCACTGACATGGAGGACCTGTTCGAACCGGTTTCGAAGCCGGAGAGAATTTACCGTTGGATGCGGCCAGATCGTCGAGCGGCCGCCGCCTTTCCGCGGCACACCAGTCACCCGTTCGTCGGACTCGGCGAACGCAAGCCGGCCCTGCCGCCAACCGGCGGCGCTCTCGCACTTCTGCAGGCCAACCGGGAAGTGCTCCTCAGGCACTTCCACGCCGGCATCTTGCTGGTCAATCCCCAAGGTCAGATCCTCCATTTCTACGGCGAGACGGAGAGGTACCTCGGCCATCCGCACGGATTAGCCAGTTTGAACGTGCTGGACCTGACCAAGGGAACGCTTTCCGTAAGACTGCGGCGGGCGCTAGAGCAAGCCGTCCAGCATGACGAAGCCGTCACGATCCCGCGCGTGCCGGTGGGCCGCGCGGGAACGGCTCTGGCATGTGTGACGGTACAACGCCTTCCGTCTGTATCGGACATGGACACGCTGCTGGCTATCCTCTTCCAGGAGTTAAACGCCGCCCAGCCGCCGACTGCTGCTCTGCTCGTGCCAGAGGTCAACGACCCACTGGTGACCCAGCTTGAGCATGAGCTGAAATCACTTCGGAACGAGCTGCGGACGGACGCCGAAGACTTCGATGTCGCCAACGAAGAACTAAAGGCCGCCAACGAAGAAGTGATGTCCATGAACGAGGAATTGCAGTCTGCCAACGAGGAGCTGGAGTCTTCGCAGGAGGAGTTGCAGTCGCTGAACGAGGAATTGACAACTGTGAACAGTCAACTCAACGAAAAGCTGGCCGAGCTGACCGCCTCCAATAATGACCTGGCCAATCTGTTGGGTGCTACGGAGATCGCAACTGTCTTTCTGGACAGCCAACTGCGTATCAAACGCTTCACGTGGCGGGCCACGGAGTTACTTAATCTGATCCCCTGCGATCTCGGCCGGCCAATCAGCCACATTACCCAGAATTTTGATGGCAAAGAACTCGCCGCCGAGAGCGCGAAAATGCTCGAGAATCTATCGCCGACCGAGAAGGAAGTGCAAACCCACGATGGTCGTTGGCACACCATGCGGATTCTCCCCTATCGCACCCTTGACAATCGCATCGACGGCGTCGTCATCACTTTTGCCGATGTAACTCGTCTCAAGCAAATTGAGCACGAGCGTCGTGAGCTGGAGGGTCGCGTGCTTAGGGCGCAGAAACTGGAGAGTCTCGGTGTGCTGGCTGGCGGTATTGCCCACGACTTCAACAATTTGCTTACCGGTGTGCTGGGCAGCGCGAGCCTTGCCCGAGAACAGCTGTCGGCAAACGAGCCGGTACGGACGTTGATCGAAGACATCGAACACGCTGCACATCGCGCCGCCGACTTGACACGACAGATGCTCAGCCTACTCTGGAAAAGGTCAGTTGGAAGTGGTCGCTGTCGACCTCACAGAACTCGCCAGGGACGCGGCCGAACTCATCCAAACGTCGATTCCCAACAGGGTTTCGCTCGAAGTCGACTTCTCCGATAATGTACCGCTGATCGAGGCCGATGCCACTCAACTTCGACAGCTGATCATGAATTTGATGATCAATGCCGCCGAAGCGATCGGGAATGCGGTTGGCGCGGTGCGTGTTCGAACAGGATGTGTCGCAGCGGACAGCGATCTCCTGGCTGCCATCCGGCTCGATGAAGATTTATCCGCGGAAAGCTACGTGTTCCTTGATGTCATCGACACCGGTTGCGGCATGGATGCCGAAACGCAGAGCAGGATGTTTGAACCTTTTTTCACGACGAAGTTCACCGGCCGTGGCCTGGGGTTGGCCGCGATCCAAGGCATTGTCCGCGGCCATCATGGGGCGATCCAAGTACACAGCGCATTAGAACAGGGAACGTGCTTCCGGATTCTGTTACCCGTATCGAAGCGGCTTCCGCAAGGAAGCAACACCAGGCAGCCGACGATGACGCAATCTTGGACCACGGGTACGGTACTGGTAGTCGACGACGAAAATGTCGTCCGCATGGTTGCTAAGCGGATTCTCGAGCAGGCTGGATTCACGGTGTTGACAGCTGAGGGTGGCTACGCAGCGATCGAAGCGTTCCGTGAAAATTCCGGACGACTGGACGCCGTCTTGCTCGACCTGACGATGCCCGACCTTGGCGGGGAGGAGGTCTACCGGAGGATACAGGGCATCCGGCCTGCCGTGCCGGTCGTCGTGATCAGCGGGTACAGCCAGGAATACGTGGCGCAGCGCTTCGCTCGCATCGGGCCCGTGGAATTTCTGTCAAAACCATTCAAGGACACCGATCTCATTGCCAGGATGGGCGCCGCCGTGCGGCGCACCGCATGGATGCGAGAAATTAGTATGCGGAAGGCTTTACGGTCCGGCTTCCCAGGATGCGAACGGCACGTTCTTCAAGAAAGTCGAGCACTTCAAACGACCAGCCGCCCACGTAACCGGGTTGAGGTGGATCAGGAATCTTTTCTTGCAGCTCTTTCAGTTGCATTAAGCCGACCGCCATTTGCCGCAAGTTGTTCTTGCACACGATCTCCCGCGCTCTTTCGCGAGCCGCCTGAACCGCGGGCAGCAGGAAACCCAGCAAGGTACCGATGATGGCCATTACGACAAGAAGTTCGATCAGCGACATGCCGTTGCGCCGTCGGTGCACTCGAATTGCCTCCGAAAGGCGTATGTCGCGCAGCGCCCCGAACTGAGCAGGTATCCATTTCCAACCACGCAAATCCGGCTCGTATTTGGAATATCGTGCGTCCATGTTTGATCTTGGCCCTGGCATGGAGACCCCGTCGCGCATGATGTAATGATACAAGGATTGGCCGCGAACCCAAAGGATGGCGGAAATCGCATGCAGATTGCGGGATCATTGCGATCCCACAAAGGACGACCAGCCGCCAAAGACCCAAAGCGGTGCAGGATCACGACACTCCCAAGACGGAAAATCGGCTCGCTCAGCCCACTGGGCACGGCTGCAGTTCCGGATCACGCGCCTGGTTGGATCGCGACGGAAGCCAAAGTTGCCGAACCAAATTCCAAAGTCATTTTCGTCAACGAAGTGATCCCCATTGAAGTCTCCCTGCTGCCAGCCGCCCGCGCCAAATTTGTTCGCGTTCCAAAGTATGAAGTCGACTCCATCCACCACACCGTCAAGATTCGCATCACCAAATTCCGTGTGGAGGATATCGTGGACCAGCGTGTCCAAGTCGCCGGAATCCGTGAATCCATTCCCGTTGAGATCGTATTTCGCATCACCGAAGTGCTGACACAGCAAATCGATGTCCGCAGCGGACAACGCTCCATTTCCGTCCAGGTCACCGTAAACCCACTCGTAAGCGCCGGCGTCAATTCTGGTCAAACCGTTACCGTTGCCGTCCAGGAAACGCGAGAATCCTCGTTGATCGGCATGTATGTCGAAGCTCAGCGCTACTTCGTCACTCGCCAGGTCCACAGCCGGACTGGTGGGGAACAGGGCATGAGTGCGGGTCGGGCCACCGTTTTGCGCCAGCGGTTGCAGCCCGGCGTCCACGGGCCCGCTCAAGGAGCCGGCCAGCGTGCCTTCACCCCATCGCAAGGGTGAGGAAGCCGGTAATACGCCAAAGACGTTGTACGAACTCAAAGGGTCCCAACTCGGCCCGTCGACATCGTCGGGAGTTTCCTCTCCCCCATAGGACGTGAAGTTTCCCGCCACGATGGAATTGTGAATGACGCCCGTTTGATTCAGGACGACATTAAGCGGGTCCGGCTGAAATGGTTGCGCTTCGCGACTCTTAAGTGTGATACCACCCGCTTTTCCCACGGCCACGTTTTCAGTAATCGTTGAGTTGACGACGACGAGCCGCGAGAACCCCTGGTTGAGATTGGTGCCGGAACTGATCCCGCCACCGCGACCCCACAAATTATTGAAACTCAGCAATGTGGAGTTGTGGCTGACCGTCGTATTCAGCACGGTCATATCACCGAGATAGTTCCGTATTCCACCGCCGTCGGACACGGAGACGTTGTCCACGAAGAGGGAATTGCTGATGTCGACCGTTCCGGAGCGGGCATATAGCCCGCCACCCTGGCCAGCTCCGCCATTGAGCAGCGTCGGATCCCGTACCAGTTGGTTGCCGACGAACTGCGAGTTCGTGATTTGCAATTCACCTTCCGCGTCAAAATACATCCCGCCGCCGTGGCCGAGTGGTGCCACGATATTCTCAAACACCGTCACGTTGTCCAGCACTGTGCCGATGGCGGTCACGAATAGCCCGCCGCCGTGCCCCGATTCAATCGCGTTGCCGTGAACCGCCGTATTCCGCAGATTGAGTTGGCTGGCGACGACGAAGGCACCCCCACCATGATCATAGGCACGGTTGTCAGAGATCGTCACCCCAACCAGGCCCACGGATGCATTGAAAGTCCAGTCTACGGTATTGTCGAATTCCGTAGCCAAGACACCTCCTCCTCCTCCTGCGGCAATGATAAAGCACCCGCAAGATGGAGGGGCAGTTGCCGTGTTTTGGGAGACGGTTGTATCGGTGAGTTCGAGCAGTTGAGGAGCCGCCGTCTCCGTTCCGTGCGCGTAGGCAAAGACTCCGCCGCCACCGCCGGCCGCTGCAACATTGTCCAGGATCGACGATTGAGTTGCGTGCAGACTGCCGGCTTTCCCGACGTACACACCTCCCCCTTCGCGATTTGAGCCATTGCGTGCCACGAGCGTATTATTTGTCACAAACAGCTCGCCATGATTGGCGATGCCACCTCCACCTCCCGTCGTAAACGTGAATGGCACCAGCGAACTATTAAAACGAAGCTCAAGCTCAATTCGCTGGCTGCGGAGGCTGCGAGCAAGATTCTCGTAAACGAGCGTGCGATCGAGCGTCATTTCTGCGTCGAAACTGTTATACAGTCCGCCGCCATCTTCACCCGCCTCGTTCTGGCTGACCTGCACATTGTATAACGACACAGCGCCGGCGTTATACAATGCTCCGCCTTGCGTTTCCGCCAGGCTGGCCGGCAACGTCGCTCGTGGCGCAAAGCCACCCGTCAGGGCAACGTGAGAGAGCGTGAGCGCGGCCTGGGGACCGACGAAGAAAACTCGGTCCTGACGGTTACCGTCAATCTGGACCAGATGCAATTCATCGCTTCCGCGAACCACCAATTCGGTGTCCTCGATCCGTAGCTGGCCTTTTTGCAGCGTGATGCGGGGAATGTCCTGGCTAATCGTCACCAAAGGCAACTGCGGGTACCAGCTGGCCAGTTGAATCGCTTCACGCAGGGAGAGGCCGGCTGCGGAGTTCGTATGGGAAATGGCCGTGTTGCTGAGTCGATCCAACGCACTGGTTACATGGAACGAATCCCTCTGAGAAGTGTCGATGCGGGCAGCAAAGTCCACGACTGCGGAAGGGGCCGTGCGGAGATCGACTTCGCGCAGCGTGGGCGTGGTCGCATACCAGCCGGATGGCGTGGCCAGACCAATGGCATACGTGCCTGCTGCCAGCCCATCCAATAAGTACCGGCCATCCGACATGGTTTGCGTCGACACATCCGCGGAGTCAAGTATACCGTTTTCGTTCATATCCACGAACACCGTCCAACCTGTCAACGGAGGTGCGATGGCATCCCTGATTGCGTCACCGATCAACTCGTGCCTCACACTGCCTGAAACGAACAGGAATTCCGGAAGGTCTGCCTCCACACGGAGGGCCAGGTCGTACGCCCCCAACGTGAGCGAGTGCGTGGCCTCCGCGGGCTGGTGGGGATCGTAAACCGAATTGCCGAAGGCTGACACGGCAACGTAGTAGGTGCCCGGTTCTCTGAGCACCACGCTCAGCGAACTTTCAGATCCCATCCCGTCGTCCATCATAAGCAACTCGTTGCCGCCGGCGTCAAACAGCCTCAGCAGCGGATCCAAGTTGCTGGAGGGCCCTGCGTTCACTTCGGCGTGAAGCAGGGAACGCTGTGGCACGACGAGGGAGAAGAAGTCGATGTCGGAGTGTGGCTGGAGTCCGTCTCCAATCTCAGGCGCCGGGGAAATTGCGATCGTGTCAAACATTCCATCGCCCCGAATTCCCGTATCGAAGGCGACTGCCAGCCAGTCGTTGGGCTCAAACATGCCTGGTACCGGGACGACTTCGAAATCAAAGATAAAATCAACCCCGTCGTAGATAGGAAGCCCCGTCAGGCCCCGCACCGGGGGCAACTCATTTCCATGGACGTCCAGCCCGTCGGCTTCCACAACAAGTCGGTACGGACCAAGATCCAATATACTGGGGAACGAGAGCACTGCTCGCAGCGGCGTCTCGAGCACGACGTCGGACGTGGGAACCGACACATCGTCGGACGTTCCCAGAATTCCATCGGTACCAGCCGTCATCGCCTGGACGCTCGCCGAGGTAACGGAATCTGCCAGTATCTCCTGCGAAAAATCCACGACTATTTGATCCGTGGATAACGTCGTAACGGCAACGCTCAGATCCCGCACGATAGGCCCTGCGTGCAGGAAGGCCTGCAGGCTATTCAGCGCGTTGAGGTTTCCGCTTGCGGCGACCTTGCCGGTCAGGTTCTCATTCAACACGATTCCCTCGGTCAGCGCGTTCTTGATCGCGGTGACCGCGGCGGCTGAACCATTGCCCTGCTGAATAGTCTGGTAGGGTGCCGGGACCTGGGATGCCGCCGCCAAGAGTCCCACGACGCCGGTCACATAAGGGGCAGCCATCGAAGTGCCGCTGTGAACCTCATACTGCCCGGCGAGAAATGTGCTCAAAATCGCGTCCCCGGGCGCGGCCAGATCAATTTCCTCATCGTTGTAGTTGGAGAAAAACGCAAGCTGATTTTCGCGGTTCAATGCGGCGACAGAGATGACGTTGGGCTGAGTGGAACTCGCAGGGTAGCCGGCACTGTAGTGCGAGTCGTTGCCGGCCGAGGCCACGAAGACAATCCCGTACTCGTTGACGCGGCCAATGGCCTGTTCGAGGGCAGGATCCACCACTCCGAAGGAATTTCCCCAACTGGCATTGGCTGCCGCAATCTGAACGCCCGCAGTCTTCAACCGCACCAGGTAGTCCAGCGCCTCGACAGCCGCGGCCGTGGAGATCATTCCGTGCTGGTCGGCGATTTTCAGCGGTAACAGACTCACGTTCCAATTGACGCCCACGACTCCCTCGCCGTTGTTGCCTACCGCGCCGACGATACCTGCGACGTGAGTTCCGTGCCCCAGCGGGTCGGCAGGGTCGTTGTCATGCCGAGGATGTCCGCGGTCGTCGCCCACAAAGTCCCATCCGTGCACGTCGTCGGCAAAGCCATTTCCGTCATCGTCCAGGTTGCCATCGCCGTCGAAATCGCCGAGTGGATCCCGGGCGTTTTCCCAGATATTGCCGGCTAAATCGGGATGTGTGTAATCGACGCCCGAGTCGATAATCGCCAGCACAACCTGGTCACTGCCCGTGCTCAAATCCCAAGCCTCGGGAGCATCGATATCGACATCGACCAGGCCCGCCTGGACTGAATCGGGAGCGTACGAACCCACAACCAGCCCGGTCTCGCCTTCGTTTTTCAAACCCCACAGAACTTCACTCCACCGGTGGTCGGGATGATCGAAGTCCAGCGCGGGATCGTTGGGCAGCCGGTGCAGCTGATAAATGAAATTGGGCGAGACGGCTGCAATTGTCGGATCTGAAACAGCCCAAGCGGCAAGGTCACTCGCCGTAGCTCCCGGTGCCCGCAGCAGCCCGAAATCTCTTGCCGTGAGATTGGAAAGCGTGGCCCGCACGCCGGCCCGTGTCGCGGCGTCCAGCATGCACGAACCAAGCATCGATTCCCTGTCGTCAACGCCAGAGACGGGCGCGGCGTACTGGACGATCCATTCCCCGGCAGCTGTCGCCGCGAAATCGGCATGCGACGTAACGACCACCGGTTCCGCCCAGGTATTGAACGCCGGGGCGGCTGCTGCCGCCAGTGAGGGCTCAGGACTGTCGAGCAATCCCCACGCCAGGGGACCGCTGGAGAGCACTCGCCGGTCTTCGAGCCACTCCAGCCGCAACACACGCCGATGACATTCGCGCGTCGACAATCTGCGAAGAGTTGGGCTCCGCCCGGCAGTCGTTGGGGGCCAAATGGGCGACATTTTGCACGGCCTTGTCAAGGGGTAAGAGCCGTCGTTGGCTCAGTGACGCTGGCATCCGTGGGGCTTGTGCAAAACAAGACATGGTTAAAAAAACCCAGTAATCGTCAGTCATTAATCGCAGCAAATCGCATACCGCCACGTAGCGCGGCGAACTACTGAAGCTCGCCGTGCGCATCATCGCCTTGAAAACGCCGGGCTATTCAAGCGAGTTCCTAAATTACTCTTCTAGTCACGGCAAGACGCGTGGAGCGATATGGACGACCTGCGACCGCAGGTGCGCCCATCAGCACGCTGAAGCGTGACTTGAGTTTGGGAGATCCCGTTGTTGCGGAGTCAACTCAGGGAACATGGGCTAGATCGGCATGGCCCCGCAGCGTAGCTGACGGCCATTTCGCCCCTGGAACAAGGCCCCGCGCGTGCCCACGAACTTCGCCAGGCGTTCGCCCTAAGTCGATTGAAACGAGCATCCTTTCCGAGCATGCTTTGCGACAGGGCGTGTACACGGACGGGCGCGGAGGCCCTTGTTACCTCAAGCGTTTCATCAGGGCTAGAATCAACGATGCCAACGGCAATGCGATTGTTGGCTCCGGGACGGCAGACACACGATCAGACGACGTGAATTTGTTGCCGTTCCAAACGATGAAATCCTGTCCGTCGATAAGGCCATCGGCCGTAAAGTCGCCGCTACACCAGGCCGCAGTGCTCGTGAACTTGCGAGAATTCCAGATGATAAAATCCACTCCATCCACCAAGCCATCCAGATTCGCGTCACCGGTTCGATAGGCGCCGCCTGAGGGATTGTTGACGGCACCCGCGATGGTTAACCATTGGTTCAAATCGGCCGAATTGACAAGTCCATCGTGGGTAATGTCAAACTGTCCCGGATTCGTCCCCCCGGCGATCGCGGCCACCAGTCCATCCACATCGCTGCAGGCATACGATCCGTCGCCATCGAAATCGCCGACCAAACTGGCAAGAAAATCGCTCAGCACGATTTGATTGGGGCCCAGCGGGCTACCGCTGCCGTATTGCACCAGGAATGAGCCAAGACCATCGGCGGTGGCAAGCCGTGTGCCACTGGGTGCGTTGCTGAACGCGCCCGAGATGCCGCTGGAGGCCAGCACGGCAAAAGTCTGCTGCTCAGTCGGTGTGAAGCCGTTGTCGACCGTCACCTGAAGCTGACCTCCCAGCGACACCAAGCCCGAGACACCGACGAAATCGTGATTCACACCGGCCGTCGTTCCACCGATGTCGATGGCAAGAGTCCCGGCCGTCTGTTGTTGGTAAAATCCGTCGATGGTCGTGGCATGAGCCGGCGCGAGGACGCCACCGATATTGGTCAGTCCTTTGCGAAACAGTCCTACACTCAGCGTCCCGGAGGACCATTGGAACTGTCCCGCGAATGGCAAACCTTGCAGTCCGATTTCGCTGGCCACGATCCGGCCTCCCTGCAGGTTGATGGTTCCGTTGGCAAACAGGTCGATGTCCTCGGCGAAGACTGTTCCGCCTGGATTGACGATCACGGTCCCCTGTCCTGGGGCAGCGCCTTGAGCATTTCCGGCAATCGACAATAAGCCGCCCGAGATGGTCCAAGCCGCACCATTGCCCCCGACTAGTACGGACCCGATTCCACTGTTGATACCGACGCTCGATGTATGACTTGACATCGTCGCGCCATTTTGAATCGCCAACGATCCGTTGCCTCCATTGGAAACGTAGAGTCGCCCGCTGTCGCTCCAGTTGGACCCCGGTCCCGTCACCATTACCGATCCCGTCGAGGTTAAGCCGCTGGCGATTTCGGTCGCCACAAACCCGTTCGTGTTGACCAGTCGGCCGCCATTGGAAATCATCAATGTTCCGTCACCACTGTTTCCGATCCGCAGCGTGTTGTCGTTAGTCCATGTCGAGCCGGCGCCGTCAATCGTCACGGTACCGTGCGAGCCAGGAAATGTGCCAATCGTGTTGGTGAAATTGGCGGCACTGCTGCTGACCACGCTGCCTCCGTTCTGAATATTCAGTGTGCCGGTGCCATTTGCTCCGATCCACAGTTCATTGTGATTCGTCCAAGTAGATCCGGCGCCGTTGACGTTGATCGTGCCGACACCGGTCGCATAATTCCCCAAGGTTGCGCGGCTGTTGAAACCCGTAACGTTGAGATCGCCTCCGATCCCCAAGTTCAAGGTGCCAGAACCTCGATTACCGACGATCAATTCGGTGTCCGAAAAGTTTGAGCCAGTCACGTTCAACGTGCCCACGTTGACTTGCACGGTGCCGCTGGAACCGACAGCGTCTCCGATGGTTGCCGCGGCGCCGCTGAGGCTGGGTGCCAGGCCACTGAAGCTGGGACTGATATTCAGTGTCGCCTGATCTCCGTTGGATTCGGCGATGATGATTCCTCGACCAGATTCGGTGGTGGTCGTGCTCGACAAGACATAGGAGGACGGGCCACGATTCAGCTGGGGTGATGACGTAAATGTCACCGTATCGGCACGGACGCGCAAATGGGTCGTGGTGTAAACGGCTGGTGGTTCAATCACTAAATTACCGGGAAACGTGACTTTGTAATTCAGTCCGGCACCGACGCTAAAGTTGATGAAATCACTGGCGGTCGGCACGCCGATCGGGAACCACTTGCTGGCGTCATTAAAATTCCCATCGCCAAATTCATTCCAGCTGCGCGTCACCGCGACAGCCGGTGTACTGATGAAGGTTAGGGCAATCAGTAGGCTCAACGCGCAGACCGTGACCGTTTGCGTTCGGAGTCGTACAAGGTGTTGGATATGGTTGCGGTCCGGGACGAATAGCGCGGAAGAATTGTTCATGACGATCTCCAGGTAGGGCGTGACCGGCCTCGTCGAAAACAGGATTCGCGAGGCTAACGGCATGCGGCAGCGGTATTGGGGCCGATGGTTATAGATCTGCGCGAGTCGTCATGGGATCCGCAAGAATTCTTCGCTTTTGCTCTGGCAATGCTTCGCGTGTGATAAAGCGAAGCCTGGTCCGAGCCTCGCCCGAATAGAATTCGGAGGCTTCCGCATACGACCGATGTTCCACCGGTAGTACCTTCACGTCTCCCTGACAGAACGGGGAAGGAGGGAACATGCCGCCCATCGTGCCGCCGACTTGGCTTAACCCCGAAGGGCCCAAAGGGGTGCCCTAATTGCCGGGGTCCTGAATATCGTGTGCGACTGCCGATGACAGCCGGCGAAAAATACAGCAAAATAGGTGCTGCGCAACTGCCTCACCGATGCACGGGGCAGCGCGACGCGACACTGACAGGAACCAACGCGTGCCACTGCGAGATGCACCGCCGATGCAGGACCCGAATCTGGACCCCCAGATTGCTGAACGGATTGACGAGTTACGTCAGCGGATTCGTCGCTACGTTTGGGTGGAGGGGGTCGCCTTGGCGATTGTCTGGTTGTGCGCCACGTTTTGGATCGGCTGGGCGATTGACTACCTGCCGGTGCGGATGGGTTCCAGCGAAATGCCGCGCGGCGCGCGGGGCGTGCTGTTGGCCATTATTGGTGTTGCGCTATTGTACATTCTCTATCGGTTTGTCTGGCGTCGTGTGCAAGCGCAGATGCAGCCGTCGAGTTTGGCGGTCTTGATTGAACGGGTATTTCCCCAGTTTCACGACGGGTTAGTGACCGCCGTGGAATTTGGCGGAATGCGCCACGATTCGCCCATCCACGAACGGTTACTGAGTTCCACGCGTCAAGAGGCGGCCGATCTGGCCAAGAGCATTGACGTCCGACGGGCGTTGAACTACCGGCCCTTGATCCGGGCTTGTGCAGGCGCCTCGCTGTCACTGGCTTCGGTGCTGCTGTTCGGCATTCTCGCCACGGGGGCTTTCTCCATCTGGGTGCAGCGGCTGTACGCCCTGTCGAACCAACCTTACCCGCGTCGCACTTCGATCGAAGTCGTGGGCTTTGCCGAAAAATCGATTTCCATTGCCCGCGGAACGGACTTTCGTTTACACGTGCGAGCGGACGCCACGCGTTCGACCCCGCCCCCCAATGTTTGCACCTTGTTTTTTCGGACCGGCCAGGGGCAGCGGGGACGTGCCAACTTGAGCAAGCAGGGCGAGGTCCGAGACGGTTTTCAATACTACACATACGAGGAGAAGCCGTTTCGCAATATTCTGTCGGATGTCGAATTTGATATCGTCGGCGGGGACCTGCGCTTGAATGGTTTCCAAATCCACGTGGTGGAAAGCCCGCAGATTGTCGGCATTCAGTTGGCGTACGAACTACCGGCGTACACGGGTCTGCTGCCCCGGCAAGAACCCTATTACAACGGCATCCAGTTGGTGCGCGGAACGCATATTCAATTGAAGGTGACCACGAACAAGCCAATTCAAGAGGCGGTCATCGGTGACGGAACCGCGGAAGCGAATGCCCTTACCCGCCTGAGTGTCGCTGGTCGCAGCGAATTCGAATACACCATCGACTCGCTGGTGACCGGGATCACGCAAGAGATCGTGTTGACGGATATGGTTGGTATTCAGAGTACGCGACCGTATCGCCTGACGATTGGTGTGTTTGAAGACCAGATTCCCCAGATCGAAGCACGACTGCTGGCCATTAGCAATGCCGTCACCGCGGATGCCCGCATTCCGATTGCGGGGACGGCCACGGATGACTTTGGTATCGAATCGGCATGGGTGCAAGTGAAAACGGTCGACGATGACCGCAGGCTGGACGCCACGATCGCCAGCGACGGCGCGATCGAAATTGCCGTCGATCTGCGCGAACTTGCCCGAGACGGCGAACAACCGCTCAAACCTGCCGAAGGCAGTTCCCTGCAAATATCCGTGGGCGCTCGAGACTACTGTGATCTGGACGGCTCCGGACAGACGAGTCACAGCGACCCGTACGAGTTGCAGGTGGTGTCAGCGAGTCAACTGCTGGCCATGTTGGAGGCTCGCGAGCTGGGACTGCGGCGGAGGTTCGAGCAGACCATTTCCGAAGTGCGCGAAACACGCGACTCTGTCACGCATGTACGCTCGGCCAACGTAACGAAGGAATCAGCTCCTGCCGCGTTGGACGAGGCAGACCCGCAAGCCGATCCGGTGCGCCAGAGGGCTTTGAACCTGCTACGTGTCCAGCGCGCACGCCAGCACAGCGAACGCGCATCGCAGGAAGTCCTGGGGGTCGCCCTGTCGTTTGACGACATCCGTAACGAACTGATCAACAACCGCATTGACTCCGCCGAGCGACAATTACGGATGGAACGCGACATCGCCACGCCGCTCACGCATGTCGCCGAGCAGATGTTTCCCGAGCTGTCCAAGGTACTGGGTTCGTTGGAGCAGAACATTTATCAGCCACAGGTGGCCGATGAGCTGACGGCCGAGGCCATCCGGCAGCTGGACGAAATTCTGCTGGCCATGGAAAGTGTCCGCGACAAGATGTTGGACCTGGAATCGTACAACGAGCTGATCGATCAAATGCGGGCGCTGATTCGCGATCAGGACGACTTGATCGAAAAGACCAAAAAGCGCCGCAAACAGAGTGCCTTGGACTTGTTACGAGACAACTAGGTTGAGAGCCCCACAGGCCGCCTTGCCCGGTAGAATACCCGCGCGACTGTTGAGGGCTCGAATTCTGGGTGGCTTTCAGTCAAAACCCGTGATCTAGCCGTTTGGCGGGCTCGCTTGCGCGTTTTGAAGTTGCACACTTTCGCTGGCACTTGGCCGAAACCCGTGATTTAGCCCGCTGGCAGACCCACTCGCTGGCGCGTCCAGCTTGTATTTTCACGTTGTTTTTGCCTGAGCGCAACTTCGAAACTTACGCGTGATGTTTGTATTTTCCACGGGTCTTGCGTGAGCGCAACTTCAAATCAAAACTTGCGCGTCGCATTTGTATTTTTTGCCCAATATTTCGTGGATGCCCGTCGCCACGTGGCGCAGGCGCAACCGGCACACACGGAAATACTCCCCGTTTTCGGGGGCTGACAAGTTCGTCAGCGCCCCACATTCCCCAGTGCGGTATACTAACAGGTGGTGGTGCCCCAGACGGAGTGGTCGTCGCCACCGTCACCATCAGTAATCTTTCACGGACCGGTACATGATTCGCTTCTCTCGCTTGGCCGAAATCTGCTGCGTTCTGCTCCTGCTGGCAGTCCATCCGGGGAGCACCGCCCGCACCGCGTGGGCTCAGCCGTCACCCAAGTCTCAGCCCACGGAGGCCGACGAACTGGCCCTGGATCAAAGCAAACTTGCAGATCGCTACGAACGTGTGGAAAAACTCATCTTGCGGATGGCCGAATTCGACCAGGCCGACAATCCTCGCCGATCCGAATTGTTGAAGAACGCCTTCGCCCTGGCCAAAGATCGCGACATCCAGTTACAGATGGATGCCGCCTCCCGGATGCTGGAACAGCAGAAGTTGCAGCGTGCCATCGACGAGCAGGAGCAGGTTCGCCGAGACATGCAAGCGCTGCTGGAATTGCTGTTGACCGAAAATCGGGCGGACCGTCTCAAGGACGAACAAGCCCGCGTGCGCGACTACATTCGCGAGATTGAACGCCTGGAACGCATGCAACGCAGCGTCCAGGCCAGAACCGAAGGGGGCGTGGAGTCCGAGTTGTTACAGCGCGAGCAAAACCAGGTTGCCGACGCCGCTCAGCAGCTGCACGAGAAGATCGAACAGACCGAACTGGCCGCCAATCCGCTGGACAGTGGCGACGAGCGGCAAGGGACCGGCGAAAACGACCAACCGTCTTCACTGGACGACGCAGCAGGCAAAGAGTCGACTCCTGGCAGTGGCGAGACTGGGGACGAACGCGAACCGGCAAATGGCCAGGATCAGGGCTCGGCTAACGAAGACGAGGCACAGGACGATCCACGCGGTGAGTCGCGGGCAAACCCGTTGCGACCTCAAACTGACAAGCTGCCATCCGGCTCACAGAACAAATTTCGCACGCCACAGGAGGAAGCGGACCAGACCTCGCCTGCGGGCGATCCGTCGGAGGGCAGACCCCCCACCTCGGCAAAAGATGACAGCGCTTCACCTGCTGACGGGGAGCCGTCCGACGCCGGTTCTGCCGAAAAATCTCCCAGCAATCCCTCGGAAGAGTCGCCCTCTTCACCCTCCTCGCCGGAGACACCAGCCCCAGGTGGCCCGCCACCACAGGGTGGCGGCGACGCGGTCGGCGACGCGGGTGACGGCGACGCGGGTGACGGCGGCAGCTCGTCGGCCGCGCCTCAGCAGCCCGAGGTGCCAGACTTCCCCGGCCTGAAGCGCGTGCAGGAAGCCGAACAAAAAATGCGGGACGCTGAGCAGAAGCTGGCAAAAGCCAAGCGCGAAGGAGCCATCGAAGATCAGCGGGAGGCAGCCAAAAAGCTGGCGGAGGCCAAAGCGGAACTCGAAAAAGTTCTCCGCCAGATGCGCGAGGAAGAAATCGAACGTGTCTTGGCGGCGCTGGAAGTCCGATTTCGCAAAATGCTGGAAATGCAATTACGCGTCTACGAAGATACACTCCGCGTGGCCCGAATTCCGACTGAAGACCGCGATCGATTTGTGGAAATCGAGGCCGGCAAGTTGAGTTTTCAAGAACGGCGAATTGTCGTCGAGGCTGACAAATGCCTGGCGGTCCTGCGCGAAGAAGGGTCGTCGGTGGCGTTCCCCGAAAGCACCCAGCAAATGCGCGACGACATGCAGCAAGTCACGGACTTGCTGGCCGCCGCCAACGTGGCTCGTTTGACACAAGGCATCGAAGAAGACATCATCGAGTCGCTTGAGGAAATGATCGCGGCCCTGGAGCAAGCGCAAACGGATCAGGAACAAAGAAATCAGGACGCCCCGTCCATGCCCTCCACGATGCCGGGGGATTTGCCCCTGGTCGACGCCCTGGCGGAACTAAAAATGCTTAAGGCACTGCAGATTCGTATTAACCGTCGTACGAGTCGCTATGCCGCGATGCTGGACGACACGGACGACCCCGTCGGCAAGCCGACAGATGACAAACTACTCGGTGCCGTCCAGGAATTGTCCGCGAGACAGCGGCGGTTGCAGGAAATTACGCGAGACATTTCCATCGGCAAGAATAACTAACATAGCAGGCAGAACCCTCGATGCACGAGCAGAGATTGATGACACCGCGCCGTCTGGTCGTTCCGCTTCGCGCTGCGCTCACCGCACTGCTGCTCGCAGCGCTGATGGGTATCAGTCGCGGCGACGACCTGGCCACAGCCAGTTGGGACTGGCCGACGGTCGATTTCATTCGTCAGGAACTGGATGATTGGTTGGTCAATCAACCCTTGTCGCAGGAATCTCGCCCGCAGATTCAGCGCATCTGGGACGCGTACGAGACGCAGAGTCAAAAGGGCACGAACGCAGACCGGCTGTTCAACGCAGTCGTGGACGTCGTGGCCATTGCCTTACCAAACACGGAACCGCTCATCCAACGTGCCCGGCAGGCGCAACTTGCCGCGTCCATCGAAGTCGAGCAGATTCCATGGGGAGACTTGCCACCCGTCGTCGCGGACAACCTGCGACTGCTGTTTGGCAAGAGCCTGGCGCTCAGTCAGTTGTATGATGACGCCCAAGTGGTGTTGGCACCGGCGCAGCTGAACCGGGTCGCGGACCCCGCGGCACTGTTGTTTTATCAGGCCGTAGTGCACTATCGGCTCCGCGAGAAAGACGCGGGACTGGACCTCCTGCGTCGTTTACGGGAACGCGAAGCAGAACTGCCAGATCGCTACGCCAGCTTGACGCAACTCATGCAGGTCGACCTGCAGCAGTTGAAGGACGATTCGCTGGACGAAGTGGCTCGCATTATGGACAGCATCCAGGTCCGGCTGGGACACGGGCACGCCGGCACACGCGTGCGGAAGGAAGAACAGGATGTGGTGGATAAGTTGGACAAGATGATCGATCAGCTGGAACAACAACTGGCTCAGATGCAGGCGGCTCAAAGCGGCTCGTTGGGCGGATTGAACTCGAATTCACCGGCCCCGGACAGCGTACTTCCGGGAGGAGCACAAGGGCAGGGGGATGTGGACGCCAAGAAACTGTCCGACAACGCGGATTGGGGCAATCTGCCGCCCAAAGAGCGCGAGGAAGCGATTCAGCAACTGGGCAAGGAGTTCCCTTCCCATTACCGCGACATTATTGAAGAATACTTTCGCAAGCTGGCTCAAGATAACCAGCGTGAAGAGTGATCACGAGGTTTCCGATGTCGAATTCCGGACCTGGGCGGTCGGCCGCGATGGTAAAACCATGAGAAACCGGCTTCCGACCTCCCTGGCCAAGTCAGAGAGCGGCCACCGCCAGCAGCTTGAATCGGCCACCTGTGTTCGTACACACCGACTGCCGACCCCTAAACTCCTATGATATTCCGACGTCGCATGAACACACGCCTCGCGATGATCATCGTTCTGCTATTTGGGCTGCAAGCGGCGGCGACGACCACCCACTTTGAGGGCCGACTGGTTGATGGCAGAGTTCTATCGGGACCGATTGTCGACTGGCACGAGGGCCAGATCACGTTGGAAACCGGCGACGGCGAACAACGCATCGACATCGACCAGTTTGCAAGTCTGACCAATCCGCGATTTGCATCCAAGCACCATCTATCATCCGAGCAACAGGAGCCCGGGTGTGAGATTACCGTTGGGCTGAAGGGCGGCACACGTCTTTGTGGTACGTCGATCTCGGGTACCGCCGACGCCTTAACGCTGAAACGCGGTACAGGTTTTTCCCTGACTCTGCCTGCACACGATCTGAAGTATGTGCGTTTTTGCAGACCCACCGCGGAGCTGCGTAAGCAGTGGAAGGAAATGCTAGAGGGCGACTTTACCGGCGATGTGTTAGTCATCCGCCGGCGTCCCGACTCTCTGGATTTTTTGGAAGGCGTCATCCGCGGGATTTCGGACCATCAGGTAGTTTTCGAATTCGAGCAGGAGCGGATTGAAGTCAAGCGAGACAAACTCGAAGGCTGCCTGTTTTTCTCTCGCCGACAAGAACCCAGCCCTGCCGCCAGCATGGTGGTTAGTTCCACAGCCGGGGACCGTATTCTGGCAAAACAAATTACAATCCAAGAGCAGCAATGGCATGTGCAAACGGTGGAAGGGATGCAGTTGATCGTGGCGGCCGATCAAATCCAGAGTGTGAAATTTGATCCAACCGCGTTACCTACGTGAGTGACATGCAACCGGTCGCGACGGACGTCACGGCCGCCATCGGGTCACTGACGGGAACGAACCAATACTTGAACTTGATCTACGCACCTCGACGCGATCGAGGCTACGACGGACCGCTGCAGCTGTACATCAACGCGGAAGCCCAGCTGCAAACGTTTGACCAAGGGCATTGCCCTGCACAGTCGCACGCTGCTCACGTTTCGGCTCGACGGCAGGCACGCCCGTCTGATGGGATTGGCCGGCTTGGCTCCTGAGTCGGGCAGCGGCGGTGCGACACGGTTGGCCATCAGCGTCGACGGCCGCGTCGTGTTTGACCGCATCATACAACGGCAAGCCGATGCGGTAGCATTGGATGTTGATGTTAGTGGCGGACGGCGGTTGGAAATTCTGGCCGATTATGGAGACGACGGAGACATGGGAGATCGCCTTTACCTGTGCGACCTGCGAATCATCAAATGACACGACCGCTCGAAATCAACATCCCATCGCTGGTCGTTGGCCTCGCCGTCCTCGCCGCGCGGCTGCGCGTGTTCGGGGACAGCAAAACGCCGACCATCTAATCCTCGACCGGCTGATTGAGTGGGAGCAGCGGCGCGTGGAAGTGATCGACGCCGCGTCGGCGACGACAATCGCCGTGTTTGGACAGGATGGTTCCGGGGGTGGCTCAGGCGTGGTGATCACGTCCGACGGATTCGCGCTGACCAACTTCCACGTCGCAGCCCCCTGCGGCAACGCCCTGCGGTGCGGGATGGCGGACGGCATCCTCTATGATGCGGTGATTGTAGGCGTCGACCCCACCGGCGACGTGGCCCTGATCAAATTACTGGGCCGTGAGGATTTCCCCACGGCTCCCCTGGGAGACAGTGATGCCTTGCAGGCAGGCCAGGCCTGTTTTGCAGCCGGGAACCCCTTTCTGCTGGCCACCGATTTCCGCCCCACCATCACCTGGGGCATCATTTCCGGCGTCCACCGATACCAGTATCCCGAGAAGACGCTGTTGGAGTATTCCGACTGCATCCAGACTGACGCCGCCATCAATCCGGGTAACTCCGGTGGCCCGCTGTTCGACGCCGAGGGCAACTTGATTGGCATCAACGGACGCATTTCGATCGAAAAACGCGGCCGCGTCAACGTGGGTGTGGGCTATGCCATCTCAGTGAACCAAATCAAGAAATTTCTGGGACACCTGCGCAGTGGCCGCATTGTGGACCATGCCACTCTGGGTTTTACGGTGTCCAGCGCACCTGGCGAGGACGTGGTGGTCACCAATATTCTTGAGTCGTCCGATGCGTATCGACGGGGGATCCGCATCGACGACACGATCCTTGCCATCGACCATCGATCACGTTCAGACTGCCAATGAACTGAAGAACGTCTTGGGTACGTTTCCCAAGGGTTGGCGAGTCCCGATTGCAGTACGTCGCGGCAGAGATGAATTCACGGTTAACGTTCGACTGGCCGCGCTGCATTCCGAGGAAGAGCTACTGCAAATGCTGGAGGGGCCAGCCGCTCAAGCCGCCCGCACCGCCGCACAAACGGCCAAAACCCGACGCGCCAGAAGCCCCGGCCACAGCAACCTCAGCCGCACGAGGCCCACGCTCCGGTAAAGACGCGCAGCAGGACATGCCGCGCAGTCGTGCGAAAGGTCTTTGAGGCACGACGCGGTTTCGCCAACTACTACTTCAATCGGCTGCGTGTGCAGGCACATCCACCAGCGACTGGCGAACAGTTCTCGGAGTGCCAGTCGAGAGGCAACATGGTGCCTGGACGGTCAGGTCACCACCGGCGGCCAATTCGGCATTCGATTGGGGGTCGAAGAGTCCGAGTTGGAACTGCCATCCGGAACATGGTCCGTCTCCACGGAACAACCGCTGGATGCACAATTGGTCCCCCACGGCAGCGGCGGACTGTCTGGTGGCGCTGCACTTGCTGCGCGAATTCGTGACTCAGTCACCGGAGACCTTCGGCGAAGTCCGATATATCGGCACAACCCCCTTGCCGGGCTACGAGCAACCGGTGGATGTTACGATAGTGTGTGCGCGAGGCCTTGGAATTACGAATTTACACGGAACCCACGACCGGACGTCTGCTGGCGACAGAACTATTTCGCGGATTCTCGCCAGGACCCCGGCGAAATCTACTGGCGATATGGCCCGGACCACAGTGCTGCGCTTCCAGCCGAACTGGAAGTCAGGCACGGGGACGAGGTGTTCATTGTCATGAAAGTGGAAGGATTGGTCTGTGAGCCGGTCGAGTAGCCCTCACGCATCCCGGAGCCGGATCATCGGACAGGCCGCGCTGTTCGTGCTCAGCATGGCCTGCGCTCTCGATGCGCAGAACTCGATTACGGAAGCCATCCACATCGTCGAGGCCAAGATGGCCAAGATCTACGGGGCGGGAGGGCTGCGCGGACTCGAAGCTTATCAAAGCGGCTTCCTCATCTCCGCCGAAGGGCACGTGTTGACTGCCTGGAGCTACGTGCTGGACACCGATCCGGTGATCGTGACGCTGGCCGACGGAGGTCGCTTTGAGGCCACACTCGTCGGCGGGGATCCGCGTTGCGAAATTGCCGTGCTGAAGATCGACGCTAAAACACCAGAATACTTCGACCTGGCTGAGTCGGCGACCCTGGAGGTTGGTGATCCCGTGCTGGCATTCAGTAACCTGTACCGCATTGCGACAGGCAATGAGCCCTGTAGCGTGCTGAAGGGGACCGTTGCGGCGATCACCCGGTTGTCGGCGCGACGTGGCGTGTTCAAGTCGCCCTATGCCGGGCCCGTCTATGTCGTGGACGCCGTGACCAATAATTCCGGAGCGAATGGGGGCGCATTGACGGATCGCGAAGGAAACCTGTGTGGCATTCTGGGTAAAGAATTGCGAAGCAGCGAAACCAATGCCTGGCTGAATTACGCGATTCCGATGGCCGAGATTCGCGAGCCGGTGACGGATATTATGGAGGGGCGCAGCCGTCCCCGCATCACGACGGGAAGGCGAGGCGGACCTGGCCGCGTCACCCTGGTCGCTGGATGATCTGGGCGTTCGACTGGTACCCAATGTGCTGGCCATCACGCCACCCTACGTCGAGTCCGTCTTCGGAAAATCACTGGCCGCGGACGCCGGTCTCCAGCCTGACGACCTGATCATGTACGTCAACGGCGTCCTGGTGAGGTCCTGCGACGATGTGATGAAACAGTTGCTCAGGATCGATCGTCTGGAGCCTGTGAAACTGGTTATTTTGCGAGATCAACAAATTCTGGATTTGGACCTTCCGTCAGTCGCGCAGCGCGAGAACGTGCTGCCGGCGGCAGTTCCCCCCGAAGACTCGAACCGCGACACGCCCTAATTCATGCATGCATTTCTGCGAAAACGTTGCCACATCAACCGTCGCTGCGATTCCGCAACGGGCTTCCTCAAGCGACTTGTGATCGCGCTGCTGCTAAGTGGCGGGACGGCGTTCCTGGCGTCGGCCCAGTCCGAGGCGGACTTGGAATTGCTGACGATCGCCGCAAAAGCGGCGGCGCAGCGCGTGGCGCCGTCCATCGTGCAAATCGAGACGTTGGGAGGGCTGGAAAAGGTCGACGGATTTCTGGTGGGAACGGCTCCCACCTCGGGGATTGTCGTTGACGAGCGGGGTTACATCATCTCCAGCGCTTTCAACTTCAAACATGCCCCCTCGGCCATCCTGGTTACCTTGGACGACGGCATAAAGCACCCTGCCAAAATCGTCGCCCGCGACACCAGCCGCATGCTGGTGTTGTTGAAGATTGACAGCAACCAGCCCCTGACCGTCCCCGACAGCGTACCCCAGGATGAGGTTGCCCCAGGACAATGGGCGTTCGCGCTGGGAAAGACGTTCGACGTACAGCAAGCCAGTATTTCCATCGGAATCGTGAGTGCCACCAACCGGATTTGGGGAAGAGCCATCCAAACGGATGCCAAGACGTCCCCCACAAACTATGGCGGTCCGCTGGTGGACGTGCGGGGCCGCGTTTTTGGCGTGATCGTACCCTTGTCCACCGATAGCAGTTCCGAGGTTGCGGGGGCCGATCAGTACGATGGCGGTATCGGGTTCGCCATTTCCATGGCCGATGTGCAGCGGATGCTGCCACGGCTGATCGAGGGCCAAGACATCGCTCCGGGCTTGCTGGGAATTACCGTCAAGCAACAGGACCTGTACGCCCAGCAGACTCCCGAGATCGCCTATTGCCCGCCCAAGTCGCCTGCCGCAAAAGCTGGCTTGAAGAAGGGGGATCGCATCGTACAGGTGAACGATGTCGAGCTGACAAGCTATGCCGCCATGAAACATGCGCTAGGCCCCTACAACGCAGGCGATACGGTTCGCGTTGTGGCCAAGCGCGGTGAGCAGCGCCTCGAGTCTCTCGTCACGTTGGTGGACAAGGTCGATCCGTACATCATTCCCTTCTTGGGCATTGTCCCGCGGCGGGCAAGAATCGTTGCCGACCGCGACACGGCGTTGGCAGACACAGAATCCGCGGAGCCTCTGATTATTGGTTATGTCTACGCCGAAAGCGCCGCGGAGCGCGCCGGGCTGCAACCGGGCGATCAACTGCTGGCCCTACTCGACAAACGGCCAACATCGGTCGCCGACTGGCGATACGAATTGGCCCTGCTACAACCCGGCGACACGGTACGCTTACAGTTCACGCGCGATGGCCAGCAGCGCGAGACCGACGCCGTATTGCAGTCCGTGCCCGATACGGTCCCCGCCACATTTCCCACCGCCGCCGAGTTGCTGGGAGCCTCTGCCGACCAGCCGCCCGGCGTTGGAAATCAAGCCGTGGGGGAGACGGGTTGGAACGAACTCAAGTTACCGGCCGAGCCCAACACTTGTTTCGTATGGGTACCGGAAAACTACGAGGCAGGTTTTCCGCAGGGCCTGCTGATCATCACCGGATTGCCGGGAAAAGTCGACCAGGCGAAGATCGTCTCCCGCTGGAAAAGCCTTTGTGAGGACGAGCACTTCATCCTGCTCGTTCCCCAATCCCGGGACGAGCAAGGTTGGCAGCGTGAGGAAACTGCCATTATCCGCAAGTTTGCGAATCGACTGATGCAGACTTATGCGATCGACAAGAGTCGCGTAGCCACCTTCGGCTATCAAGTCGGAGGAGCCATGGCGTATCGCGTTGCCTTAGAGAATCGCGACCTGGTACGGGGTATTGCCACCATGGATGCGGTGGTACCTTCAGGCGTGGAACTGCGTGGCAACGACCCGGTGGATCGGCTGGAGTTCTTCGTGCTGGCCTTCGAGAAATCCAGACTGTTTGCCCGCACCAAGGCCAATGTCGACGCCTTACGCGAACAATTGAAATTTCCGGTCATCAGTAATTGGCTGAAAGGCAGTTTTCGCGAGTTGCAAGACGAAGAATTCGCTCAGTTGACTGGCTGGCTCAAGTCGCTGGACCACATGTAGGTCATTTGGATTTACGGTGCCTTGGCACGCGCTTTTTCGTTTAATCGGAAATCGGGGGCCAACGCGTTCCACCCGTTGTTGTGAACCCGCGGAAATCGCGTTAGTTTCAGTGGAAACCGGAAGCCTTATCTCGAGTCCCGCATGGAAAGACAACTCAAACAACTTGCCACGCGGGCCTTCTCGTCCATTCGGAGTGAGTTTTATGGAGTGCTGGGCTTTCTGGCAGTCGTTTGGGGCGCATTCTTAGTGGACCTGTTCTTGCCTGCGGGCTATGAATTGCGGGACTTTCTGGCTCTTTGGCCTAAGCATGTCGCCGGCTTGCCCGGCATTGCCACCATGCACTTCCTGCATCGCGACCTCAGTCACATCCTGGCCAACACATTTCCGCTGCTGGTGTTGATCACATTGATGGCGGGCTCCCGAGCCAACACGGCCCAGATCGTGGCCGCGGTGATGCTGATTTCCGGTAGCGTGCTGTGGTTGGTTGGGTCCAGCAGCGTCCACTACATAGGCGCCAGCGTGCTGGTGTTCGGGTTAATCGGATTTCTGGTCGCCGCTGGAATTTTCGAGCGACGGCCGATCTCGATGATCATCTCGATCGTGGTGGGGTTCATGTACGGTTGGTCATTCTTGATGGGCATCATTCCGCTCGACAGCCAGGTCTCCGAGCTATCGCACTTCATCGGCGGTTTGACGGGCGTGTTGCTGGCGTTTCTGACCACGTGGCGCCCCGCGGTCCGCGTCGACAACCAGCAGCTCACCGGGCCCGAGGGGCCGTAAGCGAACCCGCGCCAGGCGGCGTAAACCCGACCAGATTGCGTCATCGAAGAAGCGCAACTTGAGAAGTTTCACCGCTGTGGCCGCTTGATGGAATTGCTCAAGCTCAAAGCGCACAAGGTGCTGCGAACGTAACCAAGTTTCTCCAGTCCGGTGGGAAGAACATCAGCCGGCGTACGTTCGCACCCGGTTGTTCGTGGCGTCGCATACCGGACGCGAACGGGTTCCGGCTGATTTTCTGAGCGGCTCGCTCGCCCATCGTGCGGGGCAGGCAAAAATCACTACATGGAAAGAGACCGAGGCGGATCGTACTCGTCGCTCTGCTCCGGCGTCATCGTCAGCACGCGATACAAGCAAAACACTACCAGGGACAACACGGCGCCGACAGACAGAATCATGATGATCCAACCGGCAGTCGTCATCGTTCAGCCCTCCGCATTTTCGGTTAGTCGGCATCGCTGCCTGAAAGTCGCCCTTGTTCCCGCCATCGCTGGCCGGCCACGTAAACAGCAATTGTCAGCATCACGATCAACCCCAGGACAATCAGCAGCGACATCCGCACGACGCTGTCCTCCTTGATGGCCTGCCAACGCGTGGGGCCATCGTTGACCAGCGATCCGCCCAGGATAATCAGCAAGAAAACGGGTGTGACAAATTTGAGCACATATTGCACGACGTGCGGAATACGCAGCTGAGCACCTCGATGCGCCTCCGCTTCGCCCCGCTCGATGCCAAAAACCCAGCCGTAAATCAACGACTGGACCAGAGCCAGGATGACGATCATGACCGTTCCCACCCAATGGTCGATGGTGTCGAGCGCGGTGAGTCCCTGGGAGAAATACACCACGAAGCCACTGCCAATCAGTGAGATGACCATCAGCACAACGGTCGATCCCTGACGTCTCAGTCCCAGTCCCTCTTCCAAGAACGAGATTACGGGTTGCAGCATCGACAGGCTGCTGGTGATGGCCGCCAGGAACAGCATCAGGAACCACAGGAAACCGACCCAGCGTCCGAACGGCATCTGGGCAAACACGTTGGGTAGGGCATTGAAGCCCAGATCGAACGTTCCCATCGTGGCTGCCGTAGCGCCCAGGAAAATGAACGCCGCCGGGAGCGTGATCAGGCCCCCCAGGCAGACTTCAAAGAATTCATTCATACTACAGGCCGTCAGTCCGCTCAGCACCACGTCGTCATTTTTTCGCAGGTAACTCGCGTAGTTGATGATCACGCCAAAACCCACCGAAAGGCTGAAGAAGATCTGACCGGCTGCAGCCAGCCAAGTTTTGGGATCACGCAGCTTTTCGCTGTCCGGATTCCACATGGCACCCAATCCGTCCATAACGGTGCGTTCCTGTCCTTGCAGCGTGAGCACCCGAATCAGGACTGTCAGTGCACACAACGTCATGACGGGCATGGCAAACTTGCAAAAGGTCTCGATCCCTTTGCTCACGCCGCGATAGATCATGATGAAGTTGGCCAGGTAGGCTACGACGACACAATAAAGTAAATCGCGACTGCTGGAAAATAGCGCGCCGTTTTCAGTTCTGCCCACGAATTTCTCGAAAAACCCCGTGTAGGCCTGGGCGTCGCTGCCGAGTTCCAGATCGCCGCGGAGGTAGTAGAAGGCGTAGCCCAAACACCAGGATTCAACGACGACATAGTACATGTAGATGCCGAGTGGAATCAGCAATGCCAGGACGCCGACATATTTCGCGCATGAGTTGCGCCACAGCACGCTGAAGATACCGGGTGCCGAATTGAATCCTTTTTGACCGGCGTAGCGCCCCATGGTCCATTCCGCCCAAGCCAACGGGATGCCGACCAACAGCAGCGAAATGAAGTAGGGGAGCATGAAGGCTCCACCACCATTCTGAGCCGCCTGTCCAGGAAAACGCAGAAAATTTCCCAGCCCGACGGCCGAGCCGGCCACGGCCAGGATCACGCCGATGCGCGATCCCCATTGTTCTTTTTTCGACACGTCCGGGCTCCCCCGTGTAAAGACTCAGCTCTCACGCGAGGCCCATGATAACATCGCCGGGGCTGGCGTACTATCCGAGAAGCGGCAGATCTCGCGTTGGTTGGCAGATCCTGCACTCCGCTCGGCTCCGTTCAGATGACATACGTGCGCCGGCACGGTCGGAATGTCATCCTCAGAGCGCTGACAACGTGTGTTGTACGGTCAGATCGTCATCCTGAGGGAGCTGACCACATGCGCAGCACGGTCAGCGACCGAAGGATCTGCCAGCGACGTTGGTCGACGCGCAACGGTAGACTCCCGTAATTGCGACCGCCCCATTGCGTGTTACTCGGCTGGCAGATCCTTCACTGCGCTCCGCTCCGTTCAGGATGACACAAGGAGCTCCGAGGCGTGATCATTCCTCGCCGCCCCGGTCTCGAGGAAAATAAGTATCGACCACGGCAAAGAACTCTGGTCGAGAGGCCACGTGACTGACCTGCTTTCTGAACTCCCGCGCGCCGGGACGCCCGGCAGCGTAGGTACAAGCGAATCGACGCATCAGCACGCAGGCCTTGTTCTCGCCCAAGCGCTCGAGCAACAGGTCGAAATGCCACAGCATACAGGCTCGTTGCTCAGTCAACGTGGGGTCCGGCGGTACGGGCTTTCCCTGCAAGGCCGCACGCGCCTGCGTGAATAACCAGGGACGGCCCAGGCAGGCACGGGCAATCATCACGGCATCCACGTTGTAGTCCTGAAATGCCCGCACGACCTTTTCCGGTGAATCGAGGTCTCCATTACCGATCAGCGGGATGCGCTTGAGGTAGGGCTTGATGGCGGAAATCTGCTCCCAATCGGCGGAGCCGCGAAACATATCTTGGGCCGTGCGGCCATGCACGGTCAGTGCCGCGGCGCCGGCTGCCTCGACAACCTGCGCAATTTCGATGGCGTTGGCGGAGCCGCGTGTGCAGCCTAAACGGATCTTGGCGGTGACCGGCGTGGGGCGCAGGCCGCCACGACGTGCGCGATGATCTGATACATGCGATCGGGGAAGCGGAGCAGGTAGGAACCGCTGTGAGCGTCCTCCGTCACCCGCTTGACCGGACACCCGAAATTGATGTCGACCACGCTCACACACAGTTCGTGGGCCAGCTTGCTCCCGACCTCGGCCAGCGTGCCTGGGTCATTGTCCCAAATCTGCACAGCCAACGGACGCGGTTCATCCGGGACGCCCCATAGTCGATCTGGCAGTTCGGCCATGGATTGATGCCTGCCCACGAAGCCCTTGGCACTGATCATCTCGGTGGCCAACAGGCCCACGCCCCCGTAGGACCGCACAATTTGCCGGAATGCGAAATTGGTGAAGCCAGCCATGGGCGCTTGAAGCACCGGTGGATCGACGACGACCGAGCCGATGCGGATCGGCGGGGCGAGCGGTTGGGTGGAGGCGACAGATGTGGGCGATTGTTGGTCCATGGCTACCCTAATGTAGCGGTCACGCGCGGCGCGATGAAGCCCGAGCTGTCGGCGTCCTCGTACGAACATCGGACTCCTGCCCGGCGGTTGCTTCCGTTTCTCGCTAGACAGCCCGCCGGACCCATGTCATCCCCGCAGTGAAGGATCTGCGCGCCCACGTGAAATGTGCCCGCAGTCGTGCGTGCCACGATCTCCTGCGTCGACCGTCGCACACGAAACAACGTCTTTGGAAGGTCCTTCGGTCGCTGAAGCGTGCTGCGCACACGTTGTCAGTTCCGTCACGATGACATTTGGCCGCGACTTGTGGCACGATGAGGGGCAAGCCAGGGGCACTGCGTGGCAACCGTCATCGCAGCCATGCATTCACAATCTCGCCAGCCAAACTACCACACCCAACGATCGGTGGGGACCGGCAGAACCAGGGCCGACTTGCCCTCCAGCAAAGGATCGACTTGCGTGTTGGCAGCCCAACTCCACGAATCAATCTGGACGCCACCGGACGCGGTAATCACGTATTGGCGTTTGACTTTAATAAAGCTACTTTGCGAAGCCACACTGCGCGGAGCCGGCCAGAATTCGGTCTTCCACTTCGAGCTTGCTCCCATAAGCGACTCGAGCGGGCAATCGGCCATGCCGCACAGGTCCTCGCGGGCGATCAGGGCCGCGACCAAACTGAGGTCCATGAGATTTCGCAGCTGACCAAATACCGGATCGACTTTGGCCAACTCGTCGTACCGCTCCGTCATGTTGTCGGCCCACTCTTGTGCTACGGGATTGACCTTACCGCTCCCCGTAACCCCTCCCGATCGGCTGACGATTTCGTCTTCCGTCATGACACGCACGCCCGCTCCACGGATCTCCCACACATGGCCGTCGGAGGATTTGGCCACGGGTTCGTAGGCACCCGCCATCCACCAACGCGGCATCATGCTGTTCAGCCCGCCACGGCGAGTGCGAATCAGTTCCAGGAAGCTGGGCATGCCTTCCACCGGCGCAGCTTCCAACATCATGGCGAATCTTTTCATGCGAAAGTCGGCTGCTGCCAGCGTTCTCGCAAAGTGCGAATCCTGCGGCACGCCCGTAATCGTGATGTGCTGCATCCCCAAAGCCTGCTCGACTGCCTTCGTGATTCCGGGACGAAACTGTTTTTGTTTTGACAGTAGTGATTGAAGCTGCTGGCGCCCCTCCGCCGTAGGATCGATGGAGCATGTGATGCCCACGGTCCGCGCATCCTCGGTCGATCGCAGCGCCACGAGCAGGTCATCCAGCAACAAAATGGGACGTCGAGACGACTTGCCGACGACGACTCCCGCATCACTCACATCCCAAGGTTCGGCCGGGCC
Organism: uncultured Planctomycetales bacterium; assembly: GCA_963695565.1. GTDB lineage: Bacteria > Planctomycetota > Planctomycetia > Pirellulales > Pirellulaceae > CAVOGW01. The sequence continues at coordinate 138,943 of CAVOGW010000009.1, read as the reverse complement.
AGCCAACAGAATGTCCCGAGACTCCGGTGCCACAATGATGTATTGGACGCGCGTCAGACCGGCTAGATATCGGACCTCGTCGGGCAACTGCCGATTCTGTTCTTGAGCCTGATCTAGCTGCCGGCCGAGTCCACTCAGCGATACCGTTCGCAGGTCGGTCGACTCGCTCAAGTCTGCCGGCAGTCGCTGCAGGTTGTCGCGGATCCGCTGCGCCGATTCCCGCACTAGTTCGACGGAGGGTGACTCCAGCACACCATTCGGATTGATCTCCACGCCACCAATCGCCGTGGTAATCACCTGAGCGTTGGCGGCATGAAACTGGGGCACGATCGCCAACCACGCCACCATGCAAACTACCAGCCGAAAGCGTGCCATATCTGAATCTCCTCTTCGATTCCGAGCGCAGTCGTCGCTCGTTGCGCGTTGCCGATCGCGAAACTCTGTTCCAGGGATGAGCAAAGGCAGGATAGGTTGCCAATTTAACGAGTTGCTACTGTTCACAGTAATTAGTGTCGCGCGAAATGGCAAGAAATCACCGTTTACACGGCAGTTTCGGGCAAAGCGATCGACGGGATCGGAACTTGCGGCGGATCATGATTCCACGACATTCGCGAATCGGCCTGATTATCGCTGCGAAAGCCCCAGAGTCGACGCCTAACTCGCGCGTGCCGCGGGTCGACTAACCAACCGGAGTCCAGCCGGAATCAAGCCGGTGCGAACTGGGCCGCGGGTCGATTCCCGACACAAAAATCGGTGACCTGGCGCCTTGCCAACTTGGAGCCCGACGGAGTACCCTTAAAGTGTTGCATTTTGATACACCCCCGTCGCGACGGCTTGGTTCAGGACGTGGGGTGCCTATTAATTTTCCGCCTGGGGCAAAATGGGATCGGAATTAGCATATTTAGTCGTGCGCGAGGGTCCGAAATGGACAGACGTGTTTCGTCTGGCGGAGGGGCAGCGTGTCACGCTGGGGCGGGCGCCTACGAACCAGATCGTGATTAAGGACGATCGATGCAGTCGATACCACGCGGAAGTGTTTCAGTCAAAGAGCCAATGGATGCTCCGCGATCTGGACAGCCGTAATGGCACGGAATTGGGCGGCGAGCGGATCCGCGGCGACATTGTGCTATCGCCCGGCGACGTATTTCGCATCGCTCATGCGCAGATTGCCTTTGTCCACGAACTGTCCAATGCATTTCCTGATTCCTCTTTCGAAGATGTGCGGACGGTCGGCGTCCAGAAAACCTCATCGGGGGAAGACTCGGATGACATGAGCAGCGTGCTGTCGCTGCACGAGCCGACGACGATTACGCATCGTCGTGGGCAGACAAGGTTACTGGACCCGGATATCGAGGATGCGTCAACTGCAGAACCACGGCTTGGACAGGACGCAAAAAAGCTGTGCCGACTTGCCTTCGATCTCGCTCAGCAAACGTCCGAAGCTGAAGTCACCAAGATGGCCTTGAACGGATTGTTTGCGACCGTCAAGGTCGACGCTGGCGCGATCTACCTGTTACCGCGCGAGTACGCGGGAGAGGTCGACGGTTCGGTGCTGGAGGTGGTGGCTTCACGTTCGGATTCGCGCCCGAAGTACAATCGCTTATCGAAGTTCCTGGCAACGACGGTGCTGCGCGAGGGCGAGGCCGTACTCGCCCGCAATGTGGCCGATGACAGCAACTTGGGCGGCCGCGACAGCCAGGGTGAAATTTTTGCCACCAGCGTGATTTGTGCGCCCATCCGCCAGGAGGGCAAGGTGGTAGGGTTGATCCATCTCTATTCGACCAATAACGAACGCAAGCCGGATCCGGACGACCTGGAATTCACACTGGCTGTGGGCGACAACGTGGCCCTGGCGCTGAAGAACCTGTCCCGTCAGCAGGAGCTGTCTGAGAATCTGTCACTCACGCATGACGAACTCTTGCAACTACGCAAACGGTTGGGAGCGGAAAGCAACCTGGTGGGTTCCAGCCCGCCGATGATGCGTGTCCACCAGCAGATCTTGCAGGCGGCGCCCAGTCGCGCCACCGTCTTGATTCGCGGCGAAAGTGGCGTGGGCAAGGAGCTGGTGGCGCGAGCGGTCCACTTCAACAGCCCACGTCGCAAGGGTCCGTTTGTGTGCTTGAACTGCGCGGCGCTTTCGGAAACGTTGCTGGAGAGCGAATTGTTTGGACACGAGAAGGGTGCCTTCACGGGAGCTACCGATCGCAAGATCGGCAAGTTTGAAGCGGCGCATCAAGGCACCCTGATGTTGGACGAAATCGGGGAAATGTCGGAGTCCATCCAGGCCAAGTTCTTGCGTGTCCTGGAAGGACATCCCTTTGAGCGTGTGGGGGGAAACAAACCGATCAGCGTCGACGTACGTGTGATTGCGGCCACGAATCGCGATCTGGAGAAGGCAGTCGCGGAAAAGAAATTCCGCCGCGATCTGTACTTTCGCCTGAACGTCGTCGAAGTCCTGGTGCCGCCCCTGCGCAAACGGGGCCCCGATGACATCGTTGAGTTAGCCGATTATTTTCTCGCCAAATACAACGCGGAAACGGGCAGTCGGCTAAACGGGTTCTCCCCCCAAGCGCTGACACAGCTGAAACTCTATCGCTGGCCGGGCAACGTGCGCGAATTGCGCAATGTGGTGGAACGAGCCGTCGTGCTGGCCCGTGGCGAAAAAGTGGAATTCGAAGACCTGCACTTGTCCAACCTGGCTACCGCCGGGGACTCGGTGGAACTGCCGCCCAACTACGCGGCGGAGGACTTTGAGCCCATCACGCTGGCCGAAGGAGAGCGACGGCTGATTCACGCCACGTTGCGTGCGAACAAATGGAACAAGAGTCGCACGGCCACCATGTTGGGTATCGAGCGCTCGACGCTGGACCGCAAGATTCGTCGCTACAAGATCCGTCGCACAGCGGACGACACGAGCAAATTGAGCGAGTAGCTCGTTAGACCGCAAGCCAGAAGAAATCGCTGTCAAATTCGGTTGCAGGCCGCCACTTCAGGGCGATTTCTGGCGGCGTGCGCACGATGGCAGATAGCTTGTAGAACAATTGTCCTCAATTGTTCCGCGAATCGCGAAATTGTCGGGGGAAACAGTTGGGGACAACGGTTCCACAATGCCCAAATCGAGTGCCATCGGGCGTGCGCGTCCGGCCGAAGCGCACGCCGCCGAAGAATGCCGCATCGTGTCTCGCCAGAACGCGCGTATCCCCGGTCATTCTTCTTTGGCTTGCGGTCTAAAGATCAGAAAATTTTTCCCGGCTACCGTTGGTCGTGGCGCCGGTAGAACCTGGCCAGCGTGTGGGGCGAGACGCGAAGCTCGACGGCTAACACAAACAGCCAGTTTCTGATGGTCTGTCGCGTGACCCCGTTCGCGATCCAGCGACGAGCGTCCGTGCGGACGGGGCCGGGCAACAGCAGAGGGCGTGCGACGCGACGGGCACGTCGGGCCAGCATGTAATCTTCCATGATGGGCAGTTCGGGAAATCCATCCAGCTGCTCAAACAGCACTCGATGGACAAACACGGCCTGGTCCCCGTAAGGCAGACCCAATTGCGTTATTCTCCAGGCATTTCCCCGTTCCAGCAGGCGAAATGAAATTCCTGGTGCATCGATTCGCTGCCGGAAGGCTCCCCACATTGACGGGTTTTCGACGCCGACCGCCAAGACCTGGCGGATGCAGTCGGGGCCGAGTTGGCAATCCGCGTGCAGAAACAGCAGAATTTCGCCTTGGGCCGCGGCGGCGCCGGTGTTTTGTTGCCGACCACGCCCGGGTGGCGAGCCGATCACGCGCGCTCCGGCACGCTCCGCCAGACCCCGCGTATTGTCCCGGCTACCACCGTCCACGACAATTACCTCGCCGGCATTTGCCGACCAGGCCGAACGCACCGACTGGGCAATGTTTGCCGACTCGTTAATTGCCGGAATAATTACGGAAACGTTCAACCCATCCCTCCCGTGCCCTGACGCCCTATGTCGCTTAATGCTCCAAAAATCATCGGCCGACGTTTAGCCCCACGGCACTCGGTTTGGGCATTGTGGAACCGTTGTCCCAACTGTTTCCCCCGACAATTTCGCGATTCGCGGAACAATTGAGGACCATTGTTCTACAAGCTACCTGCCATTGCGCGCACGCCGCCAGAAATCGCCTTGAAGTGGCGGCCTGCGACCGAATTTGACAGCGATTTCTTCTGGCTTGCGGTCTAACGACGCGGTGCGGCATTCTTCGTCGGGGTGCGCTTCGGCCGGACGTGCACGCCCCACGGCACTCGGTTTGGGCATTGTGGAACCGTTGTCCCAACTGTTTCCCCCGACAATTTCGCGATTCGCGGAACAATTGCGGACCATTGTTCTACAAACTAAGTGCCATGGTGCGTTGGCCCGCGGCCTTTCGCGCAATCGGAAACCGGACGCTAACGCGTTCCGGCTGATGAGCAGGAACAGGAAGTGTCCGTGTCCTGAAGCCCTCCGCCGGTCCCCGGCAAGGCCGACTTGTTTGTTACAGGATACCAAAGGCGCTGATAAGTCGTGTAATTTGCCCATTTCTCGACGGCCAAACCCTTCAATTCCATCCAGGCGATTGAGTATTATGACGGATCTATGAGACTTCGCGTAGGATTAATTGGCTTGGGGCGTGCCTGGGAAAACCGGCATCGGCCGGCCCTGCGCGCGCTCGCCGACCGGTTCGAAGTCCGCGCGGTTTGCGAACAGGTCGCTTTACGCGCACACCACGCCGCTCACGAATTCGGCGCCGTGGCGGTGGATGGGTATCGGGCCCTGGCCGAACGATCCGACGTGGATGCCATCCTGATGCTGTCGCCCCAGTGGTTTGGTGCGCTGCCGATCCTGGCTGCGTGCGATGCGGGCAAGGCGATTTACTGTGCGGCGACATTGGATTTGGAACCGGACGAAGCCCGCAGCATTCGCCGCCGCGTGCAGGACGCGGGAGTCGCCTTTATGGCTGAGTTCCCCAGGCGGCAGTCGCCTGCAACTTTGCGCCTGAAGGAACTGATTGCCACGCAACTGGGACCTGTCAAGCTGATGTTTTGTCATCAGCGACTGTTGATCGATGACTCCAACGGCGAGCATCCGCGGGCCCGAGGCCTGAGTTCTCCCATGATTCGTGGCTTGATGGAACTCGTGGATTGGTGCCGATACGTGGCCGGATGCGAGCCCTCGTCCGTAGTGGGTGTTGTGCACAAGAAGGACAGCTCATTGCGCGATGCGGACTACGGAATGTTGAGCCTCGATTTTTCGCCACAGGGAGAAATCGGCGTGGGTACAGTCGCTCAGATTAGTTGTGGCCGCTACATGCCGTCGGCGTGGCAGGAAGCCATCTCCTTTCGGCCCCCTGCCGGATTGCAAGTCTGTTGCGAACACGGGATCGCCTTTGTGGACTTACCGGCCACACTGACCTGGTTTGACTCGGCCGGCCGACACCAAGAGTCCCTGGAATTCGAACGGCCGGTAGGTGAGCAACTGCTGTGTCAATTCCATCGTGCTGTCACGAGCCTGGTGCGACGCATCGATGATCTGGAAGACGCTTACCGAGCGCTGCAAACCGTGCTGGCTGCACGGACCAGCTGCCTGGAGGGCCGCCGCGTGGAGCTTGATTTCAGTACGTAGGCAAAACCCTTGCGGGACGGATTGGCCAAGTCGCCATGTTGCCGGACCAGCAGAGAGGATTTTCCAGCGACTTGGTCATCCGTCCTGCATCGTTCGCACGAAAATCGTTCAGGGCGTTGCTTCGGGCGCCCGCTAAAAAAGTGGCCAAAATGTCCAGTCCGCCTCGTCATCCTCGGACAGGGACGGGGGTAAACTCCGTTGCGCGTCCGCACGCAACCGCTGCAATTCCGTTTCGTCGCGGCGAACGCGGGATTCCGCATAGTACCAACGACTGACCTTTCGCCCCACGGATTGCCAGCGGGCCAGATCCCCCGCGGCATTGGGATTGTGGCTCACGCGCCGGTAAAGTTGCTCTTCGAATGGCGGCCAGTTGGCGTTGGTCAGGCTGGTGGCAAACCCATCCTGCAAACAATGCCGTAGTCCTACATGCAACTCGATCCACATGTTTTCCAGGGTATTCAAGGGACGAGACGGTACGTCTTCGCGTTTCATCATCCCCACATAGTGCATGGCAATTGATTCCGGGTGCCGACTGGGCGGATCCAGGATCCTGCCCTGTCCACGAATCACCGCGCACTTCGCTGCCAAGCCTGCGAACGACAGCTGACCACCACGAAACCCGAATAGCCCGATCGCTGTGAGTTGAGATTTGAAGTTCACACGCCATACTTCCGCTTCGTCGAATACTTCCAGGAAACTAGCCAGCGTGACGTCAAATTCGGCTTGATTCAACTGATGACAGGGCAGCCAATGTGCATAAAGACCTCCTTCCCGCAGCGAATTTTTGACCGCTCGAAAGTGCTCCACTGTGAACAACCTTCCTTCACCCGTGGCATAGGGTCGAAACAGATCAGCCACTACGACATCATACTTATTGGTACAGGCCGATATGTAAGTACGAGCGTCCTCCACAATGACCGTCGCTCGAAGGTCGTCACAAACATGTCGATTAAAGTCCCCGAAGTAATCTCGCGCAGGTCACAACTTGCGGACTCAGTTCCACGACCGTCACGTGCTCGACGCCCGGCAAATCCAAGGCCACCCCAGCAGTAATCCCCGTAGCAAGCCCCAAGAAGGCGACCTGTCGGGGATGCGGATGCATGATGACGGGCAGGATGGCTTGACGCTGCTCGTCGTATCGGGACAACGTTCCCCCCAGCGTGTACTGGCTATCCCAGACCATCGAACGAGAGATCTCGCGGTCCCCGGGGCATCTCGTAATCGCGTTCGATCACCGCAATGACACCATCGGGCCCAGGCTCGACCGCCAGGACTCGGGCGGATTCCTGCTGGTATACCACGGGAAGAGCCGACAAGGCGGTCACAGACAGGCCCCACACCAAAACGACGGTGGCGATACTCCAGCAAACCATTGTCCAAGATCGACAACTGCGGTCGCAAATCGCAGCCACCAGCGGAATGGTCGCGTACATCAAGCCCACCACGCCAAAGCTCTGATACAGTCCGAATCGACCCATCAAGACATGCCCCGCAACTGTGGCGCCCAGCGCCCCGCCCAGGCCATTTACGGCGATGGCCGTGCCCCAATCGCGCAAGGTGCGCCGGTTTTCGTCGGCGAAGTGGACAATCGCCAAAGGAAATACGAGACCCGCCAGAAACACCGCAGGTCCCGCGGCCGCCATTACCGAGATGGTCACGGTCGTCACAAACAGCAGTGAGTACCCGAATCCATCGTACGTCCGCTGCAGATTATCGGTCACGATCATGAACCAAACGGGAACCAGGCAAATGGTGATGGCACCCAACCTCATCACGGGCGCCACCAGTTGTCGAGCCGACAGATAGCGGGGCGAAATTTTTGGAAATGCCATGGCCGACAAAAACAGCACCAAAATAAATGCCGCCAAGACGGCGGCTGTCGCATTCATCGTGCTGATGACGTGCGAAAACAGATTGATGCACAGCACTTCCATCGCCAGCACGCCCAGGCCGGAGACAAACGCCAAAGTAAGACCCCACCACGGCCGTGCGCCGGCAACGGTGCTCTCCTCCCGACTGTCAGCGTTCGTCGTCTCCGTCGGCTCCCGGCGTCGGGAACTCGTCAGTTCAGACTTCGGTTGCGCGGTTACAATCAGGGTCCGACGATCCAACAGAAGACATGCGGCAGCAGCCACGAGGTTGAGCATGATGGATACGACGATGGTTCCTCTGACGGCCAGCCACCACAGCCACCATTGCGTGGCCACGAGCATGCCCAGGACTCCTCCGCCGGTATTCGAAGCATACAACCAGATTCCAGAGGCCGGGGAACGGTCGTCGCGACGTGCAACTCCGGCCACCATCAGCGGAATAGTCATCCCCATGCAAAAGGCGGGGGGCAGGACGACCGCGGCCGAGATTCCCAGCTTGACAAGCTCTCCTCGGCTGGAGACCAATTGGGTGGGGCCCAGCTGCTGCCACAATTCCACATACAACTGCGGCAAGAACAGCACAGGGAGACAGGCCGCCGCGACCAGTAATTCGACGAGTGCGGCCGCCTTCCAGGGCCGCACGACGCGGTCTGACCTCCAAGCGATGAAGGCGGAGCCCAGCGACAAGCCCAAAAAGAAACAGGCAACAACTCGGGCGGAGGCCTCGTGAGTTGCACCCATCAAGTCGATCAGCCGCCGCGTCCACATCAACTCATGCGTGAGGGCTGCCGCACCACTGACGGCAGCCGCCACAAGCGCAAGTTGATAGAACCGATGGCCGCTCTTCATGAAAGCCATCGTACCCGGCATTATTGCGGGCTTGTATCGGCCTCGCAGTCAAATTCTTCCAGCTCTTTGATTTCATTCAACCAAAGTCGAATATCGTTGCTGTATTCGCTGGAAAGGTGCCCAATCACCAGTTGGCGATGAAAGGCGGCCGCGCCCCCCTCCATCAGTTCGGCGGTTTCCGCATTGGCGTAACGAGCCGCCGGGTCCGGTGCAATCAGCTTGCGACAGAAATTCAGCAGCAGCTGATCTTTGTGAAGTTCGTCGGGCAGGTACTTGGCAAATTTCTGACTCAATTCGCGCTTCTGTACGATCAACTGCTGGTTGGTCATGGCCGCACTGTACAGCGGTTTTCCCGCCAACAGCTCAATCAACACGTAACCCAGGCTGGCAAGGTCGCTACGTTGCGTGGGGACATTTCCCTCCAATACTTCCGGTGCGGCGTAGGGGGGCGTACACATGCGGGTCTGGGGTGGGTCCTTGCCCTCAAAAGCTGACCCGAAATCAATGATCTTGGCATGCCCCGTACGCTTGACCATGATGTTGGCCGGTTTGATGTCACCGTGTACGATGCCGACGCGGTGCAAGGCGGCCAATGCCCCCAAACAGTCGCGCACAATGGCCATCGCCACACCCGGTTTGATCAGCGGTTGCGTTTCTCCTGCCGTCAGCACGACATGATTCAAGTGGTGCCATCGGTTCAGGCTGACACGATGGTAAATCCGCTTCAACAGGTCGTTGCACAACAAGGAGCGCAGGTCGTAGCCATCGACCCACTCCATGGACATGATGCGCACGCGGTCACGATCATAAAAGTCGAATACGTTCAACAGATTCTCGTGCTGAATCTGCGCTACCGTCGACGCCACACGGGCGATCCTGGCCATATCGGCGGAGTAACTCCGCTCGTCCTCGTATCGTTCCGGGGTGAAGAACTTCAGCGCCATGGGCACCGTAAACTCATCCGCCCCGCGCCGCGTGGACAGAAAAACGATCCCCTGTCCACCCTTCCCGATGACACGAATCAGCGGCGGATGCACGGTCCAAGAAACCCGCTGAGTCGACATCAGCCGGTTGTAAGCATCCATCAGCTTGATGGGTGGTTGCGCGGACTGACCTGACCATCCAAAGTCCGCGTCGCCTGTACCGATTGCTGCGTTGTTGTCGCTACCATTTCAGACATGGCATCAATACTCCTTCCTGGACGATTGACGCATCCGTTATTTCAATCGAGCTACGCTCCCGAGAACCATCACGAGGACGACCATCCGAGTTCCCTTGGGACGTCCACTCGTGACTTGGGGAGGCGCGGAAATCCAAACATCAACGAACCGACGTTGGCTGCACTCCACACACTCCCTCCACTCCGCTAATTTTAGTTCCTGGCGACTCAGCGCGTCCAGCCAAAAAAAACTTGGAATATTTACGATATCGACCAAACTCGTTGGATGTTATTCATGCGTTGACGTATCCTTCGTCAATTTGTGTGATCGCGACGTTTGATCAAGAAAAACGTACGGCTGAAGAAAATTCCGGCGCGAAACAGTTTCGTTGATGGCGGTTGTGTTGAAATGCGGTAGTCCCGGTTGTCGGACCCGTCGGTCAGCGCCGGGCGGCCCGGTGCGAGCCCGTGAGTGGGGACGGTAGAAGAAATATCGGTCCCGCGAAACATTTGAGTTTGGCCGGCGAGGTCAAGCCGTGCGGACGGATCCTCGTCGGTGGTCGTGGGCTTACCCCACACGGCTCGCCGCGGGCGGGGGAGTACCTCCGCATGTTTTGGTCAACGCCGTGCGGCATGGGCTCTAATTCGCAAACTTTCGCGTGGCAGAAATCCGTTTGCGGGGCAAATCGATTTCCAACACTTTGACCTTGAGGACGTCGCCCACGGAGACAACTTGATTGGGGTCTTTGACAAATTCGTGGGCCAATTGAGAAATGTGAATCAAGGCGTCGTGATGCACGCCAATATCGATGAATGCGCCAAAGTGCGTGACGTTTGTGACCACGCCTTCCAACACCATGTTTACCTTCAGATCTTCGATGCTGTTGACCTGTTCGTGAAAATTAACGACCCGGAATTCGCGGCGTGGATCCCGGCCGGGCTTGCCCAGTTCGGCAATGATGTCAACGATCGTCGGGAGGCCGAACCGACCGTCGACAAAATCTTCGGGCTGCAATTGTTGGCTGAGCGCCGGATTACCGACGAGTGATTTCGAGTCGGCGTTCAATTTGCGGGCCATGCGGCTGACAACCGCATAGCTTTCCGGGTGTACGGCCGAATCGTCCAGCGGCTCGTCGCCGCCACGAATGCGCAAGAAGCCAGCGGCTTGTTCAAACGCTTTCTTGCCCAGCTTGGAAACGGCCATCAGTTGGTTTCGATTGGAGAAGGGGCCGTGGCAATCTCGGTGCTCGACAATATGCTCCGCCAGTTTGGGGCCGATACCGGCCACATACGACAATAATGGGATGCTGGCCATGTTCAGATCGACGCCCACCCGATTGACGCACGATTCGACAACGCGGTCGAGGCATTTTCGCAGCTGAGTTTGATTGACATCGTGCTGGTACTGGCCAACGCCGATCGACTTGGGGTCGGTTTTTACCAGTTCGGCCAGTGGATCCTGCAGACGACGCGCGATACTGATGGCGCCGCGGACGGTAACATCCAAGTTGGGAAACTCTTTCGCCGCGATCTGGCTGGCCGAATAAATCGAGGCTCCAGATTCGCTGACCATGACTTTGACCACAGCCAACTGGTGCTGCTTGATCAGGTCACCGACGAATTTATCGGTCTCGCGGGAAGCGGTACCGTTCCCGATCGCGATCAACTCGACGCCGTGTCGCTCGATAAGTGCGAGCAGTGCCGTGCCTGCCGCGGCGACATCGGATTTTGGTGGTGTTGGGTAGATGGTCGCGTGGTTCAGAAACTTACCCGTTCCATCGACCACCGCGACTTTGCACCCGGTGCGAAAGCCGGGGTCGATGCCGATGGTTACGCGGGGCCCGGCCGGCGCCGCCATCAGCAATTCGTGCAAGTTCTTGCCGAACACGGCTATCGCTTCCTCGTCGGCCTGCTCTTTGGCGACTTGCAGTACAGTGGACTCTGTGGCTGGCAGCAGCAATCGCTGATAGCAGTCTTCAACGGTCCGTACCATCTCACTGTAAAACTCAAATTGGGGGTTGTGCAGGAAGCGTCGTTTGAGTTTCGACAGATTTTGAGCATCGTCCAGTTGCAGGCTGACCCGCAAGATTCCTTCAGCCGCGCCGCGCAACATGGCCAGCAGTCGATGCGAAGGAATCCGACTTACGGCCTCTTGATGATCAAGATAGAGGGCAAATTTTGCTGCTTCTTCTGTTTTGCCTCGTTTGACTTTGGAGGCGATTTTGCCCGTCGACGTCGCCTGCGCGACGAGCCACGTTCTCGTCTCCGCGTCTTCGGACCATTGTTCGGCCACGATATCCAGCGCGCCTTGCAGCGCCGTTTCCGCATCAGGCACTCCTTGGTGCGGATCGACGTAGGCCTGCAGCGTTGCCTGCTTGGAGCAGGCGAGCCGTGCTTGCCGGAGCAATACATCGGCCAGCGGCTGCAGACCTTGTTCTCGTGCGCTCGTGGCCCGCGTTCGTCGTTTGGGTTTGAACGGCAAGTAAATCGCTTCCAGCGTCCGCAGGTCGGGGCAGTTCTGGATGCGGTCACGCAACGCGTCCGTAAGCGCCCCTTGTTCGGCAATCGTCTTCAACACGGTTGCTTTGCGGGCGGCCAGCGCGGTAGCACGTTCGAGGGCGTCTTCGATCGCGCGGAGGGCAATTTCATCCAGCCCCAGCGTAGCTTCTTTGCGATACCGGGCGATGAATGGAATCGTGTTGCCGGCGTTCAGCAGTTCGATGGCCGCAGCCACCTGACGAATGGGCAACTGCAGCTCGCCCGCAATCGCACGGAAAGTCGTGTCGGTCTTCATCGATGTGTTGTTCATGCTTCTTATAGAAGTTCTGTCGAGTGCTCACGCCGCCATTCACCCGATGGCAGCCAAGTAACTTTGATGTGTATTCCCGCCCAATCCACGCCTCAGGTGCAGTGGTTTGTTTGTCAGACTTTCGTGGCAGCCGACGGTGACGAGCCCAGCGCTACGGGCCGTGGCCAGGCATCGAGCGCTCTTGCGGCAGGGACCAGCGACCGCCCACGGACGGATCGCCTCGATTCTCTGGCCGAGGATACCCTAACTGCTTGTCCACCAGATTGATCAATGGCTGGCCGCTCAAGGATCGCTGAATATTCTCGCAAAACAAATCCGTGGTGCGGTCAATCCGATCAGCGGCTTGCGCTCCGACATGGGGCGTGATGATGACTTGCGACAGGTCCCACAGCGGACTGGTGGTCGGCAACGGCTCTACCTCCGCCACGTCCAAACACGCGCCCGCCAATTTTCCTGATTGCAGGGCGGCCACCAGGGCACGTTCATCCACGATTCCGCCACGAGCCACATTGACCAGCAGGGCCCCGGGCCGACATTGTTCGAAACTCGTGCCGAGACAGCAGATGCGTCGTCGCATCGTTCAGCGGCAGGCACAACACGATGATATCCGACACGCGCAGCAGCTGGTCAAGCTCGCTGTCCGCCCACACGGACGCGACCCACGGGGAAGCTGCCTCCGGAAAGGTATCCGTGGCGACAATCTTCACCCCAAACGGTGCCAGCACTTCCGCCAGGCGACGGCCGTTACCACCGAAACCCACGATGCCCACCGTCTTGCCACGCAGATCGCCCGTCGGCAGTCGCGTGTATTCCCGCTGTTGTTGCGCGAAAAAACGCCGGCAAGCCGCGCAGCCAGCTGGTCATCAGCGCGATCGCGTGTTCGGCCACTTGAGGCGCAAACACACCGGATGCACTGGACACGACAATCTCCGACGCGATAACTTCGGGGACCAGACAGTGATCCAAGCCTGCCGCCGACGACTGAATCCACTTGAGACGGCCCTGTGCCACGACCGATGCCCAATCGACCGGTACTTTGGCGTGTCCACAGAAAACGTCGGCCTTCAAAATTTCTTCAGCAATATGCTGCTGACCGGCGTCGACAATTTCCACATTCCGATCCACGTGGGACCGGATTTGTTCCAGATGACGCCGCTCGACCGGGTAGCACAGCACAATTCGCATCCAAACGCCTTTCGCCACGTAGAACGCCTTTCGCCAGGCCGATGGTGCAGCCGGCCGAGCCCACATCGCGGTCCCGCAAAGCCCAGCGGGCCCCGGCAACATCGGCCAAAACTACAATTCGATTCGATCGCCGGTTCGCGCGATGTGGCACCCGACTTCTAAAACACGTCTCGTCGCCTCACTTTCGGCCCGCAGTGTCGGATTGGTATGATTCATGTGGATAAAGTAAATCTTGTTTCGATGCTCCGCGCCAGCCTGCCAAATCTCGCCAGGCTGTCCGATATCAGCGGATGAGGAATCTCGGACAGGTCGCGATCGGGCAACTCGGTTCCGTCAAAAAACGTGCCGTCCAGGAATGCATAGTCGACGTGTTGAATTAACTGATCAATATTCCGGTCCCACCTCTCCCACTTGTCAATGTCGGGTACGAACACGGCTGTTCGGTGCGGTCCCTGGATCAAGAAACCGACCGTTTCAGAAAACTCGTCTCGATGCGGAACCAAGAATGGCTTCACGGTCAGCCGTTCGTTGAGCCGCACCACCTGATCAGCACGCAGCGGTCGCAATTCGATGTTTTCCAGCGCAACCAACTGGCTCCACGGACCATTGTTCTGCAGAAATTGTGTCATGCGGGGCATGGCGTGTACGGGCACGCGCCGCGCCCCAAGGCTTCGCGCCCCAAGTACATCAAACCGGTGTAATGGCCCAAGTGCGCGTGAGTTACAAAGATTCCATCCGCAGTCCGGCCGGGTAATGCAACGGCCACTCCACCATCGTGATCGGCAAGTTGACTGAGCGTGGCCAACTGCTGTGGCATATCTGGAGTGGCCTCAAATATCCATCGACTGCGTGACGTGACGTCAATCAGCCCCAGGCAAGTCACGCATTGATACCGGCTCGGCTCGCCCCACGCTTCCGCGCAGCACGGTCGCCTACAGCCGATGTGGGGGTAGCCGCCGTCCTGGACGTTTCCCAACACTACCAGCGCAGGCGCTGATCGCGAGCCGTCATCCGATGTCGTGACCGAGTCGGCATGCTGGGACCTGGCCGGAATGTCCTGCACCAGGAGAATGGCTATCGTCAGTGCGATGGTCGCCAGACCATTCAGGTAGATTCTCATGCGAAACGTCACTTTCTCGGGGCTTTGGGCATGCCACGCGAATGGTCGTACCAGGCCAAATTGACTTCACCGTAACGCGAGCGAGGGTTCTCACCATCGCGCGAAGATTTGCGGACACTTCGATCAGCCCAAGTCGTGCCGTTACCTCACCGTGGTAACCGTGCCGGCCGTCAACCGAACTCAAGGCCTTCGACACCAACACCAGTGCCGAGGCTTACCTAGCCGATCTGCGACAACTAGCTTATAGTGCCTTGAGCACGCCGTGTAGATCGAGACATGCCGGAACGTCTCATCCGGATCCACCGCTTCTTGTCGAAAACCATGCCCTCCGCCCTTCACCGCCGTCCATCCTACACCGTGGCCCTGATGGTTTCACTCGTACTGCTCAGGTTTACGATCGGCTGGCATTTTTTTTCGCAAGGTGCCGTGAAGCTGAAAGATCCGGATTTTCGCTCAGCCTACTTCCTGGATTTGGCCGTGGGACCGTGGAGCGGCTATTTTCACCGCCTGATTCCCGACGCGTTTGGCGTGGAGCGTTTGGATCAGGATGCGCACCAGTCAGCTTTGGCCAGGATGCATGAACACGTTTTGGAGCGGATTGGCGACGATGCAGAAAAACAAACGCTGGCCAATGAAATCCTGACAGTGCAGCGGCAGGCTTTGGAATATTTTTTTGCGCAGCACGCCGCCGAAATCGAACAACATAAACGGGAGGTGCAACGATATGAGCAGGCTTCCCGGGATCCCAACATCGCCGATATCGATTCGGGTCAGGCGTGGCTGGTTGCCAAGCGTAACGAATTGCGATACGCGGCCCAACCCTGGCTCGCTGACCTGGCCTCGATCAATGCTGCCTATCGACGTGCGGTGACTGAGCAGCTGGAACTGACCGGGGCGGCGATTCCCATGGCGCACGACCCGGGAGCCAAGAGTTGGGTTGACCGGACGGTATCCTGGACCATTTTCCTGACGGGCGTTTGCCTCTTGTTGGGTTTGTTCACGGCACCCGCGGCTCTGGTGGGTGGAGCCTTCTTGCTGTCCGTGATGTCCACGCAGCCGTTCTGGGTCAGCGGCGCCAACTTATTGTACTTGCCATATCAGCTCGTCGAGTTAGCCGGGCTGCTGTTATTGGCGGTTTCCGGCGCTGGACAAATTGCCGGGTTGGATTTTTTCTTGACCGCATGCTGGCGACGATCCCCGACGGTAGAGCAACGAACTTGAAGCCTGTGTCGATCTACAAACAGACAAGTCCGGGGGCTTTGGGGGGCATCCCCCCAACCCCCCTGAACTTCGCCCCGCGCAATGCACCATCGCGCTCGGTCACTTGGATGATGTAACAGGAGGCAACAGAGGAAACGGAACTGTGTTCGCTCTGTCTCCTTCGTTTGATTATCATGACGCAACCGTTTGTTGATTTGGTATTGGCGGCAGCTTCCCAGTTAGCAAGTAGTTCCATGAAACTGCTTGAGATTTCGTTAATAACGTCGATAACACCGAGACATCCCGATGAATCTGACTCCTGAAGAACGCGAAGTTGGCAAGAGCAACTACTTCGAGGCCCTGGGGTACACGCGACGCGACTTTCTGAAAGGCAGCCTGGCCGCCGGCGTCGGTGCCGCTGCCGCCTCGGGCGCCATGTATTTTGGCTATGACGCCACCCTGACGAATCCAGTCCGTGTGGGCGTGATTGGGACGGGAGACGAAGGCAACATCCTGATCGGGGCCATCAACCCCAATTTTATTGAGGTCAAGGCCATCTGCGACATTCGTCCGTCGAGTATCCATCGCGCATTTTTTGGCGACTGGGGCGGTTCACGCCCGGATTACACCCATTCGCTGCGGCCGGGACTGATGCAGGTTTATGATTGGAAAACGGAGCAGGAGGCAAAAAATAAGGTCCAGGTATTCCGGGACTATCGCGAGCTGGTTGCCCAGGATGATCTCGAAGCCGTGATCATTGCGCTACCATTGCATTTGCATGCCCCGGTGGCCCTCGCCGCCATGCAAGCGGGCAAACACGTGCTGACTGAAAAGCTCATGGCCCACAACGTGGCGCAGTGCAAGTTAATGGGACGCGTGGCTCGTGACCAACAGTTGCTGCTGGCCACCGGACACCAGCGACACTACAGCATACTGTATGACAACGCAGTCCACATGTTGCAGTGGGGCTTGATCGGCGAGGTCCATCACATCAGGGCTCAATGGCACCGTGGCAACCTGCCCGGCCGAGACAGCTGGAAACCTCCCGTGCCTGGTGGGGAACTGGCCCTGGCGGATGATCCCAAGAAACGCTTCAAGAAAGGCGAGACGTTCGACGAAATCGCATGGCAATTGAAGCGGCTGCAGGACACGCTTACGAAAGAACGGGAGCCTAAGCGCAGCGACTTGCTGCAGAAGCAGATCGCCCAGTGGATCGCTTGGAGCAACGACCAGCATGTCGAGGCCAGCCAGCACGGTTACATCGACCTGCAGCTGCCTGATCGCATGCGCACGGCTCTGGAAGAGCTGGTCCGTTGGCGACTCTGGGATCGTACCGGAGGCGGGCTGATGGCCGAACTCGGCAGCCACCAGCTGGACGCAGCCAGTATCTTCATCAGCGCCCTCCGCAGCGACCATGAAAAGGCCCACCCGCTGAATGTGCAAGCCTTCGGTGGACGTTATATTTTCCCCCACGACCGCGAAGCCGACGATCACGTGTACTGCATGTTTGAGTTCCCGGCACCCGGCTACGCGGCTGACTTTGACAAGGGCTACGCCGACCCCATGGCGGGCATCGAACCGCATCAGGCGGTCCCGGCCTATGATCCTGAAAATCATGACAACAAGAAGATCGTCGTGATGTACTCGTCCATCAACGGAAACGGCTGGGGAGGATACGGCGAGACCGTGATGGGAACTCGGGGTACGATGATCGTCGACGGCGAAACGGATGTGATGCTGTTCAAGGACGCCGACACCGCCACCAAAGTGGGTGTCAAGGAGACCAGCGGCGGCGCGGTCCTGGATACCCAGGCCAGCGGAAAGTATGCCGCCGTGGTTGAGGCGGCCGCCAGCGGCCCGGTCAGCCGCGGATACCGCGAACAAATGGAACATTGGGCGTGGTGTATCCGCAACCCGGCCGAGGAAAACAAACCACGCTGTCATCCGCGCGTGGCGCTGGGGGATGCCGTGATTGCCCTCACCACCAAGGTGGCGATCGACAACGCCAAACGCGGGGCAGGGGGCTACCTGACATTTGACGAGGCCTGGTTCGACCTGGACCAGGATGCCACACCCGACGGGAGTTCGATCCAGAGCGAGCAGGGGAATTTGACTTGAGAGGCTGATTGACCGAGCCGCGTGGTGTACGGTCGGGTGTAACCAAGGTTATGCCCCACGTCCTCCGCGACACCTTCGCTTCGCCGCTGAGCCGCTACCCCCCAAATGCGGGCTCTTCGGCCCGCATCGCGGCCGAGAAGATCCGGCCCCAAGGCGGCCACTACAATCCGGCTGCCTGCTCGCTGACCACATCTCCCCCCGCCATCGTGTACAGCGAAACGAAGGTCTCTGGGTCGATGTCTTCACGGATGAAGTGCATCGATCCATCGGCGAAGGCAATATTCGAACCGCCATTGTGAAACGAGTACAGTTCGTCGGAATTCTCGCAGTTCATCATCGAGCCTTCGCGACAGTAGGCATGTATCGTAACGGGGATCGCGGTTCCCGCCCAACGGAATGAAGTGATTGGCTCGGCGGGTTCGTCACCCGGATTGCGAATTTGAACGCGGCGGTGGTTGGCGTTGTGTTCCGGGCGTCCCGCCGCTTCAAAAAACAGCATCGTTGTGGACAAGCCGTCTCGGACATCCGCATTCCGAATGGCCGCCGATTTCAGCGTCTCACTCACCTGAAGCAAGCCTTGCCACCTAGGTGGAACTGGGCTGCCAAGGTTCCCGCGAACATTGGTCTTGATCTTGCCCGCATCCAATAACTGGCGCAAGGGATGGATTTGCAAACCATTGTATTGATGAGACGGCTGGCCAGAGTCAGCTCTCAGCGATGAAACAGGGGCATAGTCGCTGACCTGCAATTGTGAAATATGCTCTGTCCGTTCCTCGCCGCCGAGGACTCGAGTTCTAGTCTCGGGCGCGGACGGACAAATCAACAGCCCGCCCAGACTGAAGTCTTGTTCCCAGTTGACGTTGGCGGAACTGTCCCAATCCTTTTGGATATCCAGCTTGTTGTACAACGCTCCTTCTTCAAAAAAAGGTAACAGGTACACAAACACACTGTGTTTCGGCGAAGCTGTCGCCGCTGGCGGGAACTTCTGATATCGCGTTTCGAAGTTCAACACGGCCAGGCCGATATTACGGACGTTATTAGCGCAGGTGGTTTTTCGAGCCGACTCACGAGCAGCATTCACCGCGGGGATCAGCAATCCCGCCAGGATGGCAATAATGGAAATCACGACCAACAGTTCGGTGATCGTAAACCCCGGGCGGCCCCGGAAAATCTGCGAGCGACAATCATTCACGCTGGTGCTCTCCGCGAAAAAACAACGATACGCGATCAAAATCGCCGCCCCCCTCAGGATATGGTCGCACATCTGTGGTACCCTAATCCAGTGTCTCGGATTGTGTCTGACAGGTCAAGCAACCGAGGGTATCTCGGACAGTTTGACGCATCCGACAGAGATGACGGGTCGGACGGGTTGGACCCGTCGGACACATCTGACGGTCTGACCCGTCCGGACGCGTCGGAATCTTTCCTTCCACCACCCTAGGAGCACCAATCATGCGCACGTTCTTAAAACTGATGGTTGTCGTCAGCATCCTGTCCGTCGTCGCGCCGTTAGCGAAGGCCCAGCAGCAAGCACCCGCCGATCCAGCCGCGATGGAGGCCATGTGGAAAGAATATGCGACTCCCGGCGAGCCCCACAAAGCCTTCCAAACCATGAAGGGAACCTGGTCCGTCGACGGCAAAGACTACATGACGAACCCGGCCTCACCGACGATGTCCACTGGGGAGGCCAAGTTCGAGACCGTGCTGGGTGGCCGATTCCTGGTCCAACACTATCACTCCACGTTTCAGGGACAACCCTTTGAAGGAATGGGCATTACGGGCTACGACAACGCTAAGAAAAAATTCGTGGGCAACTGGGTCGACAATATGGGCACCGGGATCATGAATACCGAGGGGACCTACGATCCGGCATCGAAAACCATGACCGAACACTCGGACATGTCATCTCCCATGGGAACCATGAAGGTGAAGATGGTCACCAAGCACGATAACGAAAATCAATTCACGTTCACCATGTACATGATGGGGCCGGATGGCAAGGAATCCAAGTCGATGGAGTTGATCTACAAGCGCAAACCAGAGTAGCTCCCGCCGGACGAATCCGTCGTTTCCGACGCATCCAACAAGTCCGATCAAACGGACATGCCAGACTTTTTCGGCACTTTTCGACCTTTTTTGATTTTTGACATAATGCATTGTCAAAAATGTCGAAACGTGTACAATGCTGTTACCGTCTGGAATGTGACTACATGCCTCAAAAATTCCCCGAAACCCGGCCACCGAAAGCGGCGGAACAGTCGTCAGACTCGACCGTGATCGATCTTTTGCGTCGGTCGGGAGGCATGGGAATTCAGGAGCTAATGGGGGCCATGTCGGTCACTGCCACGGCGGTGCGGCAGCGCTTGAACCGGCTGATGGCGGCCGGGATGGTGCAACGCTCGGCGCGGAGCGTGGGGCGTGGACGTCCCAGCCACCATTATGAGTTGACGGAAAAGGCTGCCCGCCAGACGGGATCCAACTTTGGCGATTTAGCGTCGGCGCTGTGGCAGGAGTTGCGGTCGATACAGCACGCGGACGTGCGTCGTGGCTTCCTGCAACGGCTTTCGCAGAGGCTGGCGACGGAGTATACCGACCAGATGAGTGGCGAGACGTCAGAGCAACGGATGCGTTCATTAGCGCATTTGCTGAAATCACGCGACATCCCATTCGACGTGGAGATGCAGCCTGGACAGTTACCCGTACTCAGGGCGCTCGGTTGTCCTTATACTGAGCTGGCTGAGAAGGATCGATCGGTCTGTGCGATGGAACGAATGATGTTCTCGGAACTGATTGGTGAAAATTTGCAGCTGACTGGCTGTCGGTTGGATGGTGGTAGCTGTTGCACCTTTGAACTATCACAGCCTTAGCTGAGCAAGAACAAACTAAAACGCTTTGACAACCGGGTGCGGGCACGTGGGCCCAGTCTTGAAGATCACCCTAACCAGGGTACTTCCATCGGCTACCGGACCATAACATTCGTGACCGCGTACGGCGAGGATTCGAAACGCAATGACACAACCATGGATTGAAGGTCGATTTGAGGAAAACGTCATTACGACGTCTGTGGAACAGGCCATCAATTGGGCTCGGCAGTCCAGCATTTGGCCGATGACATTTGGTTTGGCATGTTGTGCCATCGAAATGATGGCGACGGGTGCCAGCCGTTTCGACATCGATCGGTTTGGTGCCGGTGCCTTTCGCGCCACGCCACGGCAGGCAGATTTGATGATTGTGGCCGGCACGGTGACCTACAAGATGGGCAGCCGGGTTCGCAGACTGTACCACTTGATGCCCGATCCGAAATTTGTGATCGCCATGGGTGCATGCACCGTGGGAGGCGGTCCCTACTTCAAGTACGGTTACCACGTGGTCAAGGGGGTCGACCTGGTGGTACCGGTCGACGTTTACGTTCCCGGTTGTCCGCCGCGTCCGGAAGCCCTGCTGGAGGGATTGATGCGGATCCAGGACAAAATCAGGGGCCACAAAATTGCCCGCCGACCGGGCTCGGCGGCCGGATTCGGCAAGCAGGGGATGAAAGTCAACGACGAGCTACCGCTACCGCATCACAGTGGCTACGTGGAAGCGCCGGCGGACATCGAACCGCTGCTAAACCATCAGAAGATCACGGGTTGAGTGCGATCGCCTCAATTCAAACCGACTTCCTTTCAACGACAACGGGCACAGGAAAACATGGCGGATACACTGAAGATCGTGAATCTCCACGCGGGCGTGGAAGGCCAGCAAATCTTGCGGGGCGTGAATTTGGAAATGAAGCGTGGAGAAACACACGCGCTGATGGGCCCCAACGGTTCGGGGAAGAGCACCCTGGGGTTGGTCATCATGGGGCACCCGGGGTACGAAATCACCGCCGGGCATATCGAGTTGAATGGCAAGGACATCACCGAGTTGTCTCCGGACGAGCGCGCCCGGGCGGGCATCTTCATGGCTTTCCAGCGGCCGATCGCCATCCCCGGCGTGAAAATGGCTGATTTCCTGCGGCACGCGGCCACCAACGTGCGGAATCCCAACCGCAAGGAAGGCGAAGAGCTAATTCCCATGCGTGAGTTCCGCAAGGAACTCAAGACTCGAATGGGACAACTGCGGATGGACGAACAGTTTGCGCGTCGCTACGTCAATGACGGCTTTTCGGGCGGAGAAATGAAACGCGCGGAAATCCTGCAACTGGCGATGCTGCAGCCAAAATTTGCCATCTTGGATGAAACCGACAGCGGGCTGGACGCGGACGCGGTTCGCTTGGCCAGCCAGAGTATTGCCGAAATTGGCGGCGCTGACATGGGACTGCTGATCATCACCCATCACGACAAACTGCTGGAGCACAATCCGCCAGACGTCACGCATGTGATGCTGGGCGGCCGCATCGTGGAAACGGGCGGCGTGGAACTGGCTGCGGAACTGCACAGCAACGGTTATGACAGAATCCGCGCCGCTCATCCCGAAGCGGACGCGGCGAACCAGGAAATGACGAAAGCTGAATTGGAACCTGCGGGCTGACAAACACTCGCTGACCTTGCCGCCTGCAACTGCGTGCGCCTCACTCAGCTTGCAACGGCCAACCACCAGGATTGACGATGTCCACTGACGTTACCCTCGATCGATCGACCGACGAAGTCGGCGAAATTAACAAGTACAACTTCCGCACAGAGTCCACCGCGGTGTTCAAGGCCCGCAAAGGGCTGGATGCGGAGATCGTCAGCCAGATTTCGGCGCTGAAGAACGAGCCCGATTGGATGCGCGATTTTCGACTCCGCAGCCTGGACATCTTTAACTCCAAGCCGACACCCACCTGGGGTGGCGATATCGCGATCGACTTTCAGGATATTTACTACTACCTGAAGCCGACCGAACGACAGGAACACTCGTGGGACGATGTGCCTCAGGAGATTAAGGACACCTTCGATAAGTTGGGCATCCCCGAGGCCGAACGCAAGTTCTTGGCCGGTGTGAAAGCTCAATTCGAGAGCGAGGTCGTGTATGGGTCCTTGCAGGAAGAACTGGGCAACAAGGGAGTGATCTTCACGGATACGGACACCGCCGTGCGTGAGCATTCCGATTTATTGCGAGAGTATTTTGCCACGGTTATCCCGCCCGAAGACAACAAGTTCGCTGCCTTGAATTCCGCGGTCTGGTCGGGTGGCTCATTCATCTACGTTCCGCCCGGCGTGAAAATCGACTTTCCGCTGCAAGCCTACTTCCGCATCAACGCCGAAAGCATGGGGCAGTTCGAGCGGACGCTGATCATTGTGGATGAAGGAGCCCAAGTCCACTACGTCGAGGGCTGCACGGCCCCGATGTACACGACGGAAAGCCTGCACTCCGCGGTCGTCGAGGTAATTGTCAAGCGAAACGGCCGCTGCCGCTATACCACCATTCAGAATTGGGCCAACAACATCTACAACCTGGTAACCAAACGGGCGATGGCCTACCAGGACGCGACCATGGAATGGGTCGACGGCAATTTGGGCAGCCGCCTAACCATGAAGTACCCGGCCGTCTACATGATGGAACCGGGAGTGCGCGGCGAGATTCTGTCCATTGCATTCGCCTCACATGGCCAACATCAGGATGCCGGCGCCAAACTGGTACACTGCGCCCTGCGCACCACCGGGCGCATCGTCTCCAAGTCGATTTCCAAAAATGGTGGCCGCAGCAGCTACCGCGGACTCGTCAAGGTCGAAAAGGGAGCGGTCGGGTCCAAGTCCAACGTCGTCTGCGATGCCCTGATCCTGGATCCCATCAGCCAGAGTGACACGTTTCCGTACATTGAGATTGCCGAGCAGGATGTCTCCGTGGGGCATGAGGCCAGCGTGTCACGGATTGGTGAGGAACAGCTGTTTTACTTGACAAGCCGGGGTCTCACCGAGGCCGAAGCCAGCACCATGATTGTCAATGGCTTCGTGGAGCCGCTGGTTAAGGAATTGCCGATGGAATACGCCGTGGAAATGAACCGGCTGATTCAACTCCAGATGGAAGGGTCCGTGGGCTAACACGCCCATACGGTGAGCCACCAGAGGGCCACACACATGAGAGGAGGACTTTCGGGAGTTCTCCAGTTTTCAAAATCAACTTGCGGGACCCGATGACGGGCGCCACATCAGGCCCTCCAACGGTATCCGCCTCAGCAACGAATATCACCATCCGATGACGCAGACCGTACTTGCCTCGACCGTGAATCTCGAAGGATTCGAAACACTGTTGGCCCAACAACAAAACCCCGATTGGCTGGTAACAAAACGTCGCCAGGCTTGGGATGCCTTCGAGCAAATGAGTTGGCCGTCGCGCCACGAGGAAGAATGGATGCGCACGGACATTCGTCTGTTTCGGCTGGAAAACTACGGTCTGCCTACCGGCGGCTCGACGGAGACCTCTACTCCCCGCCCTCTGCTGACCGAGGACGTGCAGCTGGCAGGGCAATCCATCACGCTGGACAGCCAACCCAGATCGTCCCACTTGCATGCCCGGTGGGCTCAGCAAGGTGTAGTGTTTTGCGACTTGACTCAGGCGCTGGTCCACCACGCCGATTTGATCGAAAAGTACCTGTTCCGCTCGGTTCCTCCCCATCTCGATCGATTCGCCGCCTTACATGCGGCTGCCATGACGGGTGGCCATTTCCTCTACGTACCCCGCCACGTTGTGTTGACGGAACCTCTGCATGCCATGTCGGCGATGTCCGACGGTGGTAGCGACTTCGGACACACGCTAGTCGTCTTGGACGAAGGCGCGGAGGCGACTTTGATGACGGAAATGACCAGTCCCCACGAGTCAGCGGGAGGTCTGCACTGCGGCGCCATCGAATTGTTCGTGGGCAAGGGCGCACGCCTGCGATTTGTCGACCTGCAGAATTGGGGGAACGGCGTTTGGCATTTCGCACATCAAAAAGCCCTGGTCGATGCCGACGCCACCCTGCAATGGACGATCGCGGCGATCGGTAGCCGACTAGCCAAGGTCAATCAGCATGTGGCCCTGGCGGGTACGGGCGCCGAGTCGCAGGTCAACGGCGTGCTGTTCACTGAAGGCAAACAGCACTTGTCCTACCACACGCTCCAACATCATCAACAGCCGCATACCCGCAGCGATTTTCTGTACAAGTCGGCTTTGCAGGATCGGTCGCGGACCGTCTGGCGCGGGATGATCAAGGTCGACGTCGGTGCCCAAAAGACTGATGGCTATCAGCGTAATGATAACTTGCTGTTATCTCCCAACGTTCGTGCCGATTCGATTCCCGGACTTGAAATCCAGGCGGACGACGTGCGTTGTACCCATGGTTCGACCAGTGGTCGCGTGGATGAGGAATTGATTTTTTACGCTCAAGCTCGCGGATTCACTCGGCAGGAGGCCACACGGATGATCGTCAGTGGTTTTTTCCAACAGATCTTTGATCGCATTTCGATCGAAAGCGTTCGCGAAGCATTGGCCCATGCCATCGGTCGTCGCGTCCGCGAATACGTTTAGTCGTGCCTGGTGACGGAATGAGGCTCTCAATGGGAATTGATCCAAGATGACGGATTTCCAACGTGTGGCGAAGCTGAGTGACATACCTGACCCAGGCAAGCTGCTTGTGGAAGTCGGTGATCGACTGGTCGTGCTGTTTCTGGTCGATGGCAACTTGACGTGTCTGGATGACCTGTGCACGCACGACGGAGGACCTTTGGGAGATGGGACTCTGGAGGGACATACCATCGCCTGCCCGCGTCATGGAGCTAAATTTGATATTCGCTCCGGGGCCGCCTTGTCCATGCCTGCCACCGAAGGCACAATCGTGCATCAGGTCAAAATCGAAGGCGAAGAAGTATACGTGAAGCTGGGCGACGAATAGCGTTGCCAGCAAGGGCTCAGGCCGCAGCCTAGCGAGCCCATGAAGAATCCATGCGAAGGGGGCTGAAGATGCCGATCGCGGAAGACAAAGTCCGGGAAGCACTCAAGCAGGTGATTGATCCCGAGCTGTTTGTGAATGTCGTGGACCTGGGTTTGATTTACGACGTTCAACTGGCGGATGTGGACGACGGAAAAACGGACGTCACCATCGATATGACCATGACCAGCCCCGCCTGCCCGGCCGGTCCACAGCTGATTGCCAGCAGTAAAACCATGGTGGGACAGATCGACCATGTGAGAAATGTCGAAGTGCGGATTGTCATGGACCCTCCCTGGACGCCCGATCGCATGACGGAAGATGCCCGCGACCAACTCGGCATTTTCTAAATGACCGAGCGCGATTCGGCGACATTGCAAGACGGATTGGCCCAGTCGCGAATCCGCGCGGCATTACGGGTCATCGAGTTTGGCAGGGTAATCCGTCCCAAATCGCTACGCAAATCCCCACGAGGAAAAATTCGCCGACTGGCGTTCGCTCATTGACTTCGAATGTCCAAGATTCTTGTAAGCGACCCCATTCAGTTTGCGGACCGTCGACATGGTCGGCTTGACGCACAACGTCATCCTGAAGGAGCAACGCGACCGAAGGATCTGCCGACAAGTGTCGCTACACCCACTCGAGTTCCATGTTCAGCATCGGTGCTGGAAGCTCCTTCGGCTGGCGGTTATCGGAATATACTTTGGCCAGCGACTTGACGCGCACATCCATTTTCGTGTTCGAGTTTGTCTCGGGTGGAGGATTGATTTCCCGGCCCCAAGCACCGCTCCCCGCAGGCTCGATGCTGTACGAGGGGCAGGCCATGGCGCGTGCGCTGATCCAGGACTTTCGATCGGCCGGACATGACGTCGTCACAACCAGGGACGCTCGAATTCCTGAAGATTCTGACCTGTCACCGCACGTCACCACGATTCGCATCGACAGTCCGGAGACGTGGCAAGCCGCGCTGCGCACGGCCGCCGAACGATGTGAATTCGGAGTTATCATCGCTCCAGAAACGGATCAGCTCCTGCCCGACATCTGCCAGCAGGTCCGCCGCCATGGGATACGACTCGTCCAGTCGGATGACGGCTTCACGCGGCTGGTCGCTGACAAACACGCCACCGCCGCCTGGCTGTACGCATCAGGAGTTCGCACCACATCAGGTGTGCTTTCCCACGGCCCACCGCGGACGATGCCTGATTTACCGGTCGTCGTCAAACCCGTGACGGGCGCCGGTTGCGACGACAGCTATGTGGTTCGTTCGCGCTCGGCCTGGGATGCTGTGCCTTGGTTGGATCGCGCTTATCGCATCGAAGCTTGGATCGATGGGACGCCTGCCAGCGTAGCCCTTCTGATGGGGCCGCAATCGTCCGTTGTGCTCGCCCCGTGCTTGCAACACCTGGACGACGAGTTTCGCTTGCGGTACTTGGGCGGGACTGTGTTGGACAGCGATGGGCGGGCCATGCGCGTGCGGCGGTTGGCTCAGCGGGTCTGTCCCCTGCTCGTCGCACGGGGGCGCGCGGTTACGTGGGGCTCGATCTGATCTTGGGCGACGCGACCGACGGCAGTCAAGATACACTGGTCGAAATCAACCCACGGCTTACGACTTCCTATGTAGGATTGCGTCACGCGACTTCCCAGAATCTGGCCGACGCGATGCTGAAAATCTTCTTGGGATTGCCAGCCGCCGTTGAGTTTCGCCCGGAATGCACTAGATTCATGGCAGTCGGGACCGTCATCCGGGATTAGACGAGGGCACACGGGGGTCGGGAAGGGCGGGGGGCATCCCCGGCGGGTCTTAGGGGGCATCCTCCGGCGAGCTTGGGGGCATCCCCGGGGGGCTTGGGGGCATCCCCGGGGGGCTTGTTAGGGGGCATCCCCCGGCGAGCTTGGGGGCATCCCCGGGGGGCTTGGGGGCATCCCCGGGGGGTTTGGGGGGCATCCCCCCAAAGAACCAAGTACGACTCCTATGGCGACCGGATTTCGCCCGATTCTTCAACAGCCCACCCGACCCGCCCAGGCCCCTGTTTTGAGACGAAGTTACCCAGGATGCGGACATGAATTGGCTGGGCATTGATATTGGAGGCGCTAATCTCAAGGTGGCGGACGGGATGTCATTTGCTGCCACCTATTCCTTTGAGCTATGGAGGCACCCCGAAACGCTGCTCCACCGGCTCCGCCAACTGTTCGCGGAATCTCCACCGTGTGACCATGTGGTGGCCACGATGACGGGTGAACTTGCGGATTGTTTCGAGAACAAGGCGGAAGGTGTCGCGCACATCGTCGAGGCATTAGAGCACGCTGCCGCTGGACGTCATCTACGGTTCTACGCCACGGGGGGAAAGTTCGTCACGGCACAAGTCGCTGTGCAACATCCGGCAACGGTGGCCGCATCCAACTGGCATGGGCTGGCCCGATTCGCGAGTCGATATAAGGCTCCGTCGACCGACGGCATTCTGATTGACATTGGCTCAACGACGACGGACATCGTGCCGCTGGTCGCGGATGCGGCGGACATTTGTGGATCGACGGACACGCAACGGCTGTCCACCGGATCACTCGTCTACACGGGTGTAAGTCGCAGCCCCGTGTGCGCGGTAGCTCGTTCCGTCCCGTACCGCGGATCGTGGTTACCCGTGGCGCAGGAGTGTTTTGCCACCATGCGCGACGTCTATCTGGTGACTGGCGAATGCGCTGCGGACGACCGGGATTGCGCCACGGCGGACGGTCGCCCTGCCACCAAGGCTTGTGCCCGTGCCAGGCTGGGGCGCACGATTTGTGCCGACGAAGCTGAGTTTCACCACAAGGATGCAGCAGCTTTGGCTATGGCGGTTCGCGAACAACAAGTGGCCACGATTCGTGCGGCCATCAACGCGATGTTCGACCGAATAGGGGCTGGGGACGAGCTAACGATTGTGATCAGCGGAAAGGGCGAGTTTCTCGCGCGGCGCGCCCTCGCGGCGAACAAGGCTGCGACTGCCGAAGCCCATTTGTCGGCGCATGATTCGCCTGGAGCCACTCCGTGCCTGGACCGAACGCATGCCACCATCGTCTCGTTGCATCAGGAACTCGGCGCGCAGATCTCGATCGCGGCCACGGCTTACGCAATGGCCACGCTGGCTCAGGAGCAGCGTCGTGCAGGTCCCGGTCGGGCAACTCCATGACCAGGCACGTGCCGTTACGCGTGGTGAAGTTGGGAGGCAGCCTGTTGAGCTGGAAGCGCGTCGCGCGCGTATTTCATGCGTGGCTGGACCAGCAGCCACGCATGCGGACGCTGGTCGTGGTGGGTGGTGGCCCACCGGTGCAACGATTGCGGCAGATGGCGCGCTTGGGACCGGTAACGGCACACTGGCTCGCCATCGAGTGCATGGATGACAACGTGCGCAAGTTTGCCGCGCGTGCACAACTGCCGCTGTGGGAATCTGACCTGATGGAACTCATCGCGATGCTGCAGACGTCCAGCAGTCCTTCTCCACTTACATGGATTGTGGCATCGGTTCGTCGCATGCAGCAGCAACTGGATGCGTGGCCAGGGCTTGCACGGCTGCCCCGTTCCTGGGACGTCACGAGTGATTCAATTGCCGCGCAGCTCGGGACGGCCGTGGGCTGCCGCGAACTGGCGCTGCTCAAGTCATGCGAGGTCCCCGTGGATCTCGATTGCGAAATTTTGATGGCAGCAGGCATCGTGGACGGCTATTTCCCGCGCGCCGCGGAAAATCTGGCGGTGCGACTGGTCAATCTGCGCGGTCGCGTCGTTAGACCGCAGGCCAGGAGAAATCGCCGTTAAGACCGGTCGTAGGCCACGACCGCAAGGCGATTTCTGGCGGCGCGCGCCCGACGCTCATGGCACAGTGATGCGTCGGCGCCAGTGAAAACCATTGGTTCATCATATCGGTCGGCCCGAGCGGAAAGCGAACGTGCGTCATCGTATTGCCGATTCTTAGAACGTGCGCTTCGATTGCCTCGCCTTCATTGACGACCGTCCGCAGTCGGCCATCACCAGTTTGAGTCACATTGAGCTGGGTTACGGGCGCTTTCCTCACGGTAGCTTCCACACTAACGCCGGCGCGGAACTCCCCGCCGTGTTTGATCAGCTCTTTGCGCCGGGCCTGCTCGACCAGAATGCGGCGCATGGCCTCGGTAATCTTCAGCGCGACTTTGCGGCGGACCGGCTCGTGTTGCTCGGCCATGTAGACCACACCCATGCCCCCTTCGCCGATCTGCTGGAGGAACTTATAGGGGCCGATCGGAGTGCCTGTTTGCGCTGCACGGGGCTGGTCGGCTGCGTCTGGCGATTCACGCAAGTCCAACAGGTCGCCCGATTTGAGGTGGGCACGCAAGAGTGCCTCGACTTCGGCGCGCAGTTTCTGGTTGTCGCGACACGCCTGATCCAGGAACGTCTGGCGATCCTCGGTGGATTCGATGTCCAAGGCATTCAGGAAAATGGACTCTTCTGGCAGTGATTGCTCGGTCATTACTGCAATCCTTAACGGGCGAGCAGTTGACAGCCTGACTGCTGCAAAATGCAATGCGCGATCCGGGCCAAGCTGCGGCCACATTTTTTCAAGAATCGCTCAACTGCTTATCCCATCACATGTTATCGTCCGGCTCTGATTCCATTTCTCGACGGAGCCAGGCTCGCGCGTAAACCCCGAGCCGCCTGGCGGACAGAACGGCTGTTTGTGCAGCCGGGATTTCCCAAGTCGAATTGGGCGAGGGGACCCAGCCAGCCTGGAACTGGAACTCCCGAGCGGGATTCCAGGATACGGGATTGGCTCAGCGGGTCGCCGAACTTCCTGCAAAACCGTCCGTTCTTGGAGTACCCACGGAACGGTTGAGTTGTTGGCTCAGCGCACTCTTCTTACCGCTCCCAGCCCAGAGTTACCCCGCGCCGGTCGGTTAATCAAAGCGGCTCCGACGAGACGAAAATTTCTTCATCACATCGCCCTTTCTCAGACTTTTTTGGCGCAAACGACGCGACCTGCGTAAGATAGGCTGCGGATTTCGAAAGGGCTTGGTACGTTTGAATTGCGTTATTCGTCCTTCTCGTTGTGACATCTCCCGAGGTCGATCATGCTGGCTGTCTTCACTACCCTGACCGTGTTTGCCGTCTCCCTCCTCGTCATTCGGATCGCCACGGTAAGCCTGGCGATGACAGGGGTGTCGAAGGATCTCGCCCAGTTCCAGGCGCTGTCCGCATTTACCGGGGCAGGGTTTACCACGCAGGAATCCGAGGACATCGTCAATCACCCGTTGCGGCGCCGCATCGCGATGCACCTAATGCTGCTGGGGCACGTGGGCGTGGTGGTCGCCATTCCTTCAGTCATGCTGTCGTTCGTGAACACGGGGGGCAGTAGCGGTCGGTCGAGCCAGCTCCCTTTGCGCTTTGCCATAATGTCGGGGGGTATCTTGCTCATGTTGGCCCTGGCCAACAGCCGCTACATGGAGAAATGCATGTGGAACATCAACACCTGGGGACTACGCCGGTTCGGTAAAATCCACGTTCACGACTACACTCGGCTGTTGAGAGTGGTGCGCAACTATGTGATCTCCGAATTGCAGGTCCGCCACGGCGATTGGCTCGCCGGTCACACCTTGGAACAGCTGCGTTTGGCCAATGAAGGCGTGTTGGTGCTGGGGATCGAAAAACCCAATGGCGAATATATCGGTGCTCCGCGCGGGCAGACCTGTTTGGAAGCCGAAGACTGTTTGATTCTCTATGGGCAGCAAGAGTCACTGCTGGAACTCGACGAGCGGCAGGAAGGCATCGAAGGCAACGTCCAGCATCTGATGGCCGTGACACGCCAAATGGACGTCAGCGAGGAGGAATTGCGGTCGGAGCAAGAATCTGAACAGTCGTGATCGCACCTGGAACCGTCCGTCATTCGTTGACGACGGGTCTATGCCGCCCATCGTGACCGTATCTTCGCCACCGCCCCCAATCAGCCGAAGGTTGCGGTGCATGCCATTCGTGGCGCACACCTCCGCGCGCTTCGCGGCACCCAGCGGTCCTGCCGCCCGCATCGTCTTAAAACTGAAAATACAGGAATGGGCTGTCCTGACTGAAGCGGAGGATGCACAGCAGCATTCCGGCGGAACAGGCGATCGCCAACCCCAGCGACGGACGGAACCGGATTTGCCACAGGTTGGGCAGCAGGAACACGATCGAGAGCAACAGCCCCAATGTGGCCAGGCCGCCGATGCCCCCCATGGCACTCAGCACGTTGGATTCAAAACCTCGCGCCGCGAACAGCGCGGCGTACCATTGCCGGGCGATGTCCAGATCCGCTGAACGGAACAGCACCCAAGCCAGGTTGACCAAGGCAAAGGTAAGTGCGATCGCCAGAAATCGCGGCAGCTGCACCGAATTTCGATGCGCATGTACGGCGTGGACGGCCAACAGCAAACCATGCACGAGCCCCCACAGCACGAACGTCCAGCCCGCTCCGTGCCAAAGCCCACCTAGCAACATGACCAGGAACAGGTTTCGTACCGTCAGCAGGGGTCCCAGGCGACTACCACCCAGGGGGACAAACAAGTAATCGCGCAGGAAGTAGGAGAGCGTCATATGCCAACGACGCCAGAACTCCGAGATGTTGGCGGCTTTGTAGGGTGAATCAAAATTCTGTGGAAAGGCAAAACCTAGCATGTGCCCCAGGCCCACGGCCATATTGCTGTACCCGGCAAAGTCAAAATACAGCTGACATGCGTAACCGAGAACGCAGAACCACGCCCCCCAAAACTGCAGCACCCCCACCTCCCCCAACAGGGGATTGATTTTGGCGGCGATTGTATCGGCCAGCAACACCTTCTGGCACATGCCGGCCACGAAAAAAACAATCCCCTTGGCGAACTGGCTCCACTGAATCTGTGTTGGTACCTGGCGCAGTTGATCCTCCAAGTGCGTATAACGCACAATCGGACCGGCGATCAGCTGGGGAAACAGAGCCACATAGGCGGCAAAATGAAGCAGCGATTTGGCGGGAGCCGCCTTGCCGCGATACACGTCTATCGAGTAGCTCATCGTCTGGAACGTGTAGAACGAAATGCCCGCTGGCAGGATGATCTCTGGAATGGGCAGGGCCGCGCCGGTGTGCATCCAGGCCAACATCGCGTTGCAAC
This sequence comes from uncultured Planctomycetales bacterium, assembly GCA_963695565.1. Lineage (GTDB taxonomy): Bacteria > Planctomycetota > Planctomycetia > Pirellulales > Pirellulaceae > CAVOGW01. Next base: position 106,021 of record CAVOGW010000009.1, on the reverse strand, counting down.
TCGAACTGAAGAAACCAGCGTACTTGAAGTAAGCCAGCAATCCCAGATTCGTCATCAGCGAAACCAGCAGCCACCGCGCTTTTACCGCCGGAGACGACGCGTGGTAAATGCGATGTCCCGACCAATAGTCGACGACGGTGGAAAACATCAACAAACTGACGAATCGATAGTCCCAATATCCATAGAAGACGTAACTGGCCACGACCAGAAACGCCAGCCGGTAATGTACGTCGATCTTCCGCGACCACCAGATGACCAAGACGATCGGCAGGAAGGCCAGCACAAAGATGTAACTGTTGAACAGCATGTAAAAATGCTCTGCGTGTCGAAGTGTCGAGGTCGCGTGGTCAGCGGCTCTGGATACAGTCGGTCTCGTCCCGAAAAATCAAATCCAACATCCGGCGCGTATTGGCCTCGCGCGGATGAATCCCGTCCACGAATTGGGTGGGGTCGCCGCCGTAACGGCTTACCTCCCGCAAATCCGTCAAGGCAACACGGTACTGTTCGCAGATCGATCGGACCTGGGAGTCCAAATCCGCAAAATGCTCGTCATAGCTCGCCCGGGCCCGCAGTTCCGCCAGCTGCTTAGGATGGGTCGTGGTGTAGAAAGCCACCACGGCAGTCCCCGCGGCCTGGCACTCTGCGAGCAACCGTGCCAGCATGCGCAGCTGAGTGGCTGAGACGCTGCCAAAATCCTGAAATTTCGTCAGGTACTCGTGCGAGGTGTATGCCAACGCGGCTGCAAAGTCGTACGTATCCGCGGCGATTTCCGCTTCCCGCCGGTCGTAGACCAAGACTCCATCGGCTCGATAGTGCTCCTCGGGGTCCGTGACGCGGCGGAGTGCATGCGAGCCCAGCGACCGCAGAGACTGACGAAACTGCGACCAGGCCAGCAGTTCGGTGTACGGATGAATTTGATCTTCGATCGATAACACGTCGGCGATTTCATGGGCCAAGGGCCTGCACCCCACCAATCGAGCGTCCGGTTTGACCCGTTCAGAAAATCCGGCCGCGTCCAGCCCTAACAGGATCATGCGGGGAGCGTGTCCCGTGCGGTCTTGGAAGTAGCGAAACCAGGCGAGGAAGTCTTCGCCACTGCCGTAATTGACGCCAGCATTAAAAAATGTCAGCCCCGTGAGCTGCGCGGCATAGTCAGGCTCAAACTTCGTCACACGCGAAGAGCCCAGAATCAAAGCGTCCGGAAATCTTGTGCGACACAGGTTGTCGAATAGTTCCATTTTCGCGGCCCGCGACGTTTGCACGACGGGCCGAAAGACGCGCGCCGAATACTGGGCAAATGGATTGACGATGGCATTGATGGAAGCCACGGCCACCAGGCCCATCAACAGCACGGCCATGAATTGCCCGCAAAACCGCCTCGCCACAAACTCTGGGCTTTGAGTGGCGTCGGTGTAGATTTGGGGCGCAGTCGGCGCGCAAGGGCGGTGTTCCATCAGGTCGGTGGTCATAACGAAGCTTAGGTTACCGGCAAGTTCTGGCGGGAATTTGATCGACGTACGCCCGGGGTTTCTCGCCGATGCACGGCCTGAACGGACAGCCAAACCGGCATCCCAGATGATCTGCGCAAATCAGGTAGATTGCGTCGAGTTTGCCACGGGCTCCGGATTTTCTCGTTCTATCGATTGTGACCGTCCGATCCTTCCGCATGAGCCAACTTGTCTGCGGAACTGGTCGAATTTTGGTAAGCCCTACAACCGTTAATTGGGTTGTTCGACCTTAAGCAGGAATTGACCCTCGAAAGGACTCGACAAGCAATGGTCCGCCTTTCCGATTACTGGATAAGATTCGTAGCCTTGCTACTCTTGCTACCATCGCTCAGCGGTTGTTCGATTTATCGCAACACGATACCGGGCTACTGTGTGGGAAATGGGTACCAGGAATCTCGCAGCGACAAGGAGCCCATCAACTTCTTGCGACTGCGTCAGGAGCCGCCGGAAGCCTATCGCCTCGACGAGCGAGACGTGCTGGGCATCTACATCGAAGGCGTGCTGGGGAACAAAGACGAGCCACCTCCGGTACATTTCCCCGAAAATGGAGAAGACTTGCCACCGGCCATCGGGTATCCGGTCCCGGTTCGCGAGGATGGGACGATCTCCCTGCCCCTAATCGAGCCTTTGCATGTCGCCGGGCTGACGTTGGCCGGCGCCGAACAGAAGATTCGGGACGCTTATATTGGCAAGAAGATTCTGAAGCCGGATCGCGAGCGAACGATCGTAACGCTGATGCGTCCGCGCACCTACCATATCCTGGTGGTACGTGAGGACGAGACGGCGGCGGGCTCGGCCAACGGTGTGTTTAACTTTAACAGTCCCCGCTCGTTCGCCCTGGCCAACGCCCTGGGACAGTCGCGGGCCGGACAGAGTTACCCCATCGAGTTGCGGGCCTACGAGAATGACGTGCTGCACGCCTTGGGTGAAACGGGCGGTTTGCCCGGGACGGACGCCCGCAATGAAGTGATCGTCCTGCGGGGCGCGTTCTCCAATGAGGCGGAACGAGACTATTACATGTCATCGCTGCAAGACCCGGCGCAGTGCGAAAAAGTCGTCGCCAAGGCTAATGTCATCAAGATTCCTCTGCGGATCGGTCCCGACGACCCGGTTATCCAGTTGAGCGAAGAAGATATCAAGCTCTACACGGGAGATATCGTGTTTGTCCGCTCTCGACAGTCGGAAGTTTTCTACACCGGGGGTCTGTTACCTGCCGGCCAATGGCCGCTGCCACGTGACTACGACATCGATGTCATACAGGCCATGGCTCTGGCAGGCGGAAACGTCGGATCGGCAGTGGGGACCTCGGATACCGGATTCTCGCGGGGAGGCGTGGGCGCAATCTTTCCGCCCACACGCGTCATCGTCTTGCGTGAATTGTGCGGCGAGCAAGTTCCGATCGAAATCAACCTGAAGCGGACGATGATCGATCCCTCTGAGCGGATTCGCATCCTGCCGGGCGACTTCATCATGGCGGAGTACACACCACTGGAACTGTGTGGCAACATCCTCCTGGGTACGTTGCGGTTCAACTGGTTCTTGCAGCGGTAGGACCAACACGGACGACCTAAACCTCTGCGGGGCGGATGCTCACGCAGAGGTGCAGCGGACGCAGAACAGCGAGTCGCGCATCGCTCACTCTCGCCGCATCGCTCGCTCTTTCGGCATCTCTCCGAACTTTCTGCGCCTCTGCTTGAGGCTTCTTCCAGCCCTCGACTCGATGGCCCCTGAATTTCCGCAAATTCAACCAAAAAAAGAGGGAATTTATCGAAAATAAAGTCTTTACAGCCCTTTCGTGCGTAAACATACTGCAAGAAACACCCATGGAAAAGCGGGTTTTGATCGGAATTGGTAAGTCTACTTTTCGACCGCATGCTTTGGCGCTTGCGCGGAGTCGATCGGCAAGACGGCCGCTGTCACTCACACACATCACTGGTTTGACGATCTGGAGTAAACGAAATGGCATCTTTTCTCAAGTCTTACTTCACCTTATTGTTCTTGGTCTGCGTCGGCTGTGCGGCCACTCGGGCCATGGCGGACGAAACGGGGACGGCACGCATTGACGACGCGAAAAATGCGTTGTCGGTGGCATTCGGGGAAACGGATCTGACCGCGAATCTCGATGGCAACACGGCGAAAACCGACCGGAATTCGGTGGGTGTTCGCCTGCACGAAGATGGGGCCTTCCGCGGCCGATTGCACGTCCAGTACACGACCGGCAAGATGGTCCCGGCGGACGCCTCGGTTACCGTCAGTCAAGCAGGTCAGGTATTGCAAACCGCCCACACGAACGAGGACGGCCAATTTGAGTTTGCCGGCTTGGAGCCCGGCGACTACGCTGTGGAAACCACCATTCCGGAAGGCTCGACCATGTTTTACGTGGGCGTCTTTGAGTACGACACGGCTGCCGCCGAGCAAGAAATGTTGATGGACGCAACGCTGACTCCCACACCAGAGTTGGTCGAAGGCGAGATCATTACGGACGGGTGCACCACGTGTGGTGACGAGGAAATCGTCGAAGAGGAGATCGTGGAAGAAGTCTGCGATACGTGTGGCATGGCCGAGTGTTGTTGCGCGGAGCCTTGCGGCGATTTTGGCGGCGGCGGCGGTTGTTGCGGCGGCGGCGGGGGATTCGGTGGAGGCCTGGCGGGATTGGCTGGCCTGGCAGGCTTGGCGGGTTTGGGGGGTAATAACCCGCCCCCGGTCAGCCCCTATTCACCCTACGGACACTAATCCGTTCTTGTCGCCACCAAGTTGAACATGATCGACCGACGCGGCCAGCCGTGTCGGTTTCTTTTGCGCCCTTGCCGAAAATCTCTGCGATCGGCTATGGTGACCCACGTCATCCATCCGATCTTCAGGAATCGACTGAGCGCTCCGTGTTCTTCCAGACGTGCCGACATCTGACATTGATCCTGTTTGCGGCGATCATCCTGTTGGCGCCGTGGTTGTTTGGGGGCGCACTTCCGCTGCATCAAGCGACCCTGGCCGCGGGGCTCTGTGTGGCCCTATGGCTGTGCCTGATCGGTTTTCTGCATCGCGACCAGCGGGGCATGTTGGGCTGGCCCATTTGGCTGATGTTGCTGGTGCTGCTGCTGGGTGGACTGCAGTTGTGGCCCCTGTCGTCGGAACTTCACCGGACCCTGGCGTCACGGTCCTATGCATGGTGGCACGCATACTCGGGGACCGGTGAATCGGCGTCCGAACTGGAGCCGCTGCGATTTCCGGTGAGCGTGTATCCAGCCGGAACGCGGGCCGATCTGGCGCTGTTGGGGATTCCAGCGGCGGCCTTGGCGATCACACTTCTGCGATTCCGGAAGCTGGATGAAGTGCCATGGCTACTGGGATTGGTTGCGGCCAACGGAGCGGCCTTTGCGATCTTTGGCATTGTGCAAAAGCTGACGTCGCCGGACAAACTCTATGGCCTGGTGGCCTTGGAACAGGGTGGAGTCCCCTTTGCAGCATTCGTCAACCGCAATCACGCGGCGGCCTACTTGAATTTATGTCTCGCCTGCGCGCTGGGTTTCTTGATTTGGGTACGGGAACGTCCCAAGGTCGGCGGTGTATTTGACTCGTTAGATCGGGGCACTCAGCTGTTGCTGGCTTTTGTTTTTGCGGCCGCCTGCGGTGCGGGAGTCATCCTGTCGCTATCTCGAGGGGCTGCGGTGGCGTCCTTGGGAGGGGCCATTGCTTTATTGATCCTGGCGCCCCGGATGCGTGAGGACCCTGGTTACCGGAATACGATTCTGGCTGCCGTGTGTATGGGGTTGGCAGTTGCATTTTGGTTGGGGGGTGGGTCGGCACTCGGCGAGCGGTTCCACGATTTGACCCAAACGACGGAGGGGACCCGGGGTCGCTGGGAGCATTGGCGGGACGCATCGCAGGCGATTCCCGACTTCTGGAAAACGGGCTCTGGACTAGGTACGTATCGCTACGTCTATCAACCCTACGAACATCGCTATGTCGATGGCTGGTTCTATCACGCGGAAAATCAGTACCTGGAGGCGGTCATCGAGGCCGGAGTGCCGGGGCTGATTTTGGTCGTCGCCATGATCTCGCTGCTGCTGTGGCGCATGGTCCAAGGACTCCGCGAGACGCATTCGCCGTTGGGCTACGGAGTCGGCGTCGCCTGTGTGTATGGGCTCGTGGCCACGCTGATCCATGCGGTGAGCGACTTTAATCTCTACATGCCCGCCAACGCAATTTTGGCAGCCGTGCTGGCAGGGTTGGGCTATGGCCTGGTCGACACGCGCGCGAACCACCACGAAGCTCTGGGAAGATCTTGCTACGTGGAGTCCTGCCGCTGCTGCTGATTGCCGTGTGGGTGAGCTGGAGTGTGCACGAGCTGAGACTCATCGCGCAGCTCGACGGTGCCCTGCGATCGGTTGGGGAGATTACGGCGGACACCCGATTTGATCCGGATTGGGCCCGGCAGCAGGCCATCCTGCTGAAACGTCAGCTGGACCGTCGGCCGGACGACGGGGAGGCGCAAATTCGGTACGCGGAATTCCTGTTAGCCGCACATCGCTCCGATCTGTTTCGACAGCTGCAAGCGGAGGGGGCCAGCGATAACAACGCCGAGTCGCTGTGGAATCTTGCCGACATGATGTCGCTACACCGAAAATTCTACGAGCCCACACAGCATGACGAATTTCTCACCGCGCTCCGCGAGAACTCCGCATACACCACCTATCTGCGGCCTGCATACGAGAGCCTTTGCACAGCGATCCGGCACGGTCCGATTCTGGCCAGCGCCCATACGCTGCTGGCCAAAATCAGTTTTGCCTGCGAACCTTCGCCGCAGGAGCTTGAGTACGCTGAACGCAGTTTGCAGTTACGCGGCCATCAGCCTGCCACGCTGTTTCAGCTGGGACTCTTGGATATCTCCGCGGGACGCGTCGAACTGGGCCTGGATCGCTGGCGGAAATGCCTGGCCCTGACGCGCAAATTCGACCACACGATTGTCAGCGTTTGCTTGAGTCGGATGACGATGGCGGATTTCATCACCCAGATCTTGCCGGCATCTCCCCTGCGCGCCGTGGCGCTGGCCGAACGCATCGGGGGGGATTCCGGAATTACGTCTCAACAGGCGGCTCTGGCGGACGCGATTGCAGCGCTTGACGAGAAAGATCTCAGCGAAGCCGAACGTGCGTACGTGGCCGCGACGATTCATCGCCTCCGCGGTCAGCTGGACGCGGCCCGAAGTGACTACCAGACCGCCGTGGAATTGGAGCCGGCCCGGACCGACTGGCGGTTCGAACTGGCCAACCTGCTCGCGGAACAGGAATCGCTGGCCGACGCGCTGGAACAAGCCGCCATTTGCGCCAGGCTTGACCCCAGCAATCGCCGGGTCACGACGTTTCTTGAGCAGTTGAAGCAGCGCGTAACCGGGGCCCGCTGAGGGTCCGATTCGAGCGACACCACGTGGCGAAAAGGCCACATCATCTTCGCTGCCGCCTTCCAATTGCGGCAAAAATCCCCGAATTTCGCGCGAAATTCCTTCTGGTACATCAGTTGCTCCCTCTCAGCCCCCACGGACCGCGGTGGGCTGTCTGGCACAGTGCTTCGCCGCGTTTCGTGCACCGCACTTGGGAGTCTAGCGGCGATTCCCCGGAGTGTGACGCACTGAGGGTGCGTTGATCGGTGTTTTTCCAGGTGCGAGCAGCAGCCGGCAACGGCGATCGCTTAGTACAGTCGCGCGAGCAAAAGGAAATGAACAACATGCAGAGCCAAACGCAAGCGATCTCTTCCCGAAACACTGACGTTTATGAGCAGTTGACCGAGCTCGTCCGATTAGTCCGGCGTCGCCCCGGGCTGATCGCGGCCTGTCTGTTTGTGGCGGGCTTGCTGGGTGCCCTGTATTACCTCAATGCACCGCGCACGTACGAGTCCAGTGCCGAGATGCTGTTTGTGACGAAACACTATTCCATCAGCGGCCGTGAAGATGGCGAATCGCCGATTTACGAGAAATCGATGGAAACGCACGCCGAGATGTTGTGCAAGCCGTTGATCGTGGGACGGGCCGTTGAGGACTTCCACCTCAGAGAACTCCCCACGCTCGCGAATCTCGAGGACGATGAAGTCATTCCCGCCATCATCGACAATCTGACGGCGCATTTGGAGATGGAAAATTCCACGATCGTGCAACTCACCTATCGTTCGTCCGACCCGGTGGACGCGCAAAAAGTGACCGATGCGATTGCCCACACCTACCGCAGCTATTTGAAAGAGGATAACGAGTCCGTGGGGATGGAAACCATCGCCCTGTTTCGCGATGCCAATGAGAACCTGTTGAAACAACTGAGTCGAAACCAGGAACAACATCGTCAATTCCAAAAGAGCGCACCCTTGATGTGGCGTGAAGGGCGCGGTGTCAACATTCACCACGAACGCCAGGGAACGATCGAGCAGGACCGTCAACGGCTGATGAATGAGCGCACCGTGGTCACCGCCAGGCTGGACACGCTGAGGAAGCTCCTCCAGAGCGGAAGCACCAGCCGCGAGGCCCTCAAATACGAAGCGTTGCAGTCCCTGTCGCTGAGTCAGGAAGTCACGTCCTGGCGGGCTTTTCAGATGGCAGAGCGACAACAGTTTGCGGAACGAGAGGCCGTCCGAGGCCTGTCCAGCTCGCTCGTCGGTGAATACGTGCGGCTCAAGGTGCAGGAAAGCGAGTACCTGGACGAGTTCGGCGACGGGCACCCGCAGGTCGAATCCACCCGGAAGCGGATGGACGAAATCAAAGTGATGCTGGACGAGATCTTCAAAAACCAGAGCGAACTAGGTATTTCCATTCTCGATTCCAGCAACCCCGCCCTGACCGACGATACGGACTACGTGGCCATCTACCTCCAGAAACTGGAGGACGAATTGGAAGTTCTGGACAGTCAAATCGCCGCATTTGATCGCGAGTTTCTCAAAGAACAAGTGCTGGCCAACAAAATGCAGGACTACCTGCTCAAGGATCAGGCGTTTCGCAGTGACCATGAGAACACCCAACGCCTGTTCGACGTCGTCGTAGCCAACCTAAAGCAAGTCGACGCCGTGCGGATCTTTGGTGGCGACACCATGACGATCGTGGCTCCCGCAACTCTGGGCAAACAGGTCGCACCGCGCATCCTGTTGGTCCTGTTAGGCTCGGCCCTGCTGGGCATGATCGGTGGCCTGGGCCTGGCCATGTCGCGGGAACGATCCGAAGACATGTTCCGCAGCGTGGGCGAAATTCGACAAGCGTTGGGAGTGCCGATCATCGGGCGCATCCCGCTGTTGTCGGTGCCCGCGACTGATAAGCACTCGGAGTTTCCAGGCTTCGACCCCATGATTGTGACGTTACATGACGAACTGACCCCGGCCGCAGAAGCCTTCCGCGGAGTGCGAACCAGCCTGTTCTTCAGTACGGCGGGGCAGCCGCACAAAGTCATCCAGGTCACCAGCCCCTTGCCGGGTGACGGGAAATCGACGGTGACCGCGAACCTGGCCGTCGCCATCGCCAAGTCGGGTAAGCGCGTGTTGGTGCTGGATGCGGACTTCCGCCGCCCAGCCCTGACCCACATGTTGGGCGAGCCGGAAACCGACCAAATTGGCCTGGCCGGCATCATCGCCGGCAAAACCAACCTGGCGTCGGCCGTCGTGCATACGCAAGTGGAGAACCTGTTTTTCCTTCCGGTCTGTCAGCGGCCGACACAGCCTTCCGAAATGCTCAGCACACCGGGGTTCAAACAGCTGATTGACGAAGCTCGCGAAAAATACGACCTGGTCCTGATCGATACGCCCCCCGTCATTCCGGTAACCGATCCTTGCGTTGTCGCCGCACGAGTGGACGGTGTGATCCTCACGCTCAGAATTCGCCGAGGTGTGCAGGAAGCCGCGGTTCGCGCCATGGAATCGCTCCGCGACATCGACGCCAATGTGATGGGTGTGGTCGTCAACGGCTGGCAGCCTCAGCATCCCAGCGAACGCATTGAATACGGATATGGCGACTACGCGTATCGAAACGGGCACGCCAACGGACACGACCGGCACGGATTCACGGTGGGGGAAGCCACGAATGGAAAGGAACTGAGTTGGCTGGGCCAACTCATCTCGCGACGTTAGATCGCGTCGCGGCTGCCGAACTCCCCGATTACCTACATACGTGCACCACCATGACCTCAGTGACTTCGGACAAACTTGTTTCTGGCACATCCGCCTGGCGGGGCCGGGGGATCACGTCCGCTCGTCGGGCGGCCCCCAACCTGTTTCTGGGTCGAATGGCACTGCGATACCGTATTTGGCTGCTGGCCTGCGGACACTTATGCGTTTTTGCCTTCGCCTACTGGCTGGCGTTCGGCCTGCGGTTTGATTTCCTCATCCCGCCGAATATGTGGTCACGCATGCTGGCCAGCGCGCCGACGGTGCTGGCGATCAAGCTGATCGTGTTTTACTTCATGGGACACTACCACGGCTGGTGGCGATACGTCACTTTTGCCGACTTGACGTCGCTCTTGCGAGCGTCCTTACTGGCCTTGCTGGTCTTTGTACTGGTCAACCACTACGTGTTTGCCGGCCAGATTCCTCGCTCGGTAGTCATCATGGATAGCCTGATGACGGCGCTGATTCTGGGAACTCTGCGGGCCAGTTGGCGACTCTATCGGGAGCACGGCGTATTTTCGCACCGAGCGCGACGCCTGGCGCTGATGTTGGGGGCGGACGAACGGAGCGGTTTGCTGGCACATCAAATCCACGCCCACACGGAGATACCGTATCGCATCATCGGTTTTCTGGATCAGACGGAATCGCGTGTCGGCAGCCGCCTGGGGGGCATCCCCATCCTGGGCACTATTGATCGCCTCAAGTCGATGGCCGCGACGTACCACGCCGCGGACGTGCTGTTGCCCGCCCATACGATCGAGGGGGCTCAACTGCGACGTGTGATGGACGTATGTAAGGAATCCCAGCTGAACTTAAAGGTCATCCCCTCTTTCGTGGATCACTTGAGCTCGGATGCACCCCTGCCCATCCGGGACGTGGAAATCAACGACCTGCTGCCGCGTGACCCGATCGAACTCGACATGCACCGCATTTCCACCGACCTACGTCACCGCGTGATTCTCGTGACGGGAGCCGGCGGGAGCATCGGGTCCGAGATCTGCCGGCAAGTCCTGGCCTTCAATCCGAGCCATCTGATTCTCGTCGATAACGGCGAGAACAACCTGTTCATGGCGTTACGAGACATTTCGCAACGATCGACGGACACAGGAATTCACAGTTACGTGGTCGACGTCCTGGATCAAATGCGGTTGCGACAAGTTTTCGAGAAATGGCGTCCCGACTACGTGATCCATGCCGCAGCCCACAAGCATGTGGGATTGATGGAATCCAACGTTGCCCAATGCGTCAGGAACAACGTGCTGGGCACCAAGAGCGTGGCCGACCTGGCCAATGAGTTTGGCACCGCAAAATTTGTGTTGATTTCCACCGACAAGGCCGTGAATCCGACTAGCGTGATGGGGGCTTCGAAACAGGTCGCCGAGCGTTACGTGCATGCCCTGGCCCAGGAGTCGAAAACCGCATTTGTTGTCGTCCGTTTCGGCAACGTGCTGGGCTCCAACGGCAGTGTGGTCCCGATCTTCAAAGAGCAAATCCGACAGGGGGGACCGATCACCATCACGGACGCGAGAATGACGCGGTTCTTCATGACGATCCCGGAAGCGTCGCAATTGGTCTTGCAGGCCGCGGCCATGGGCCGGGGCGGAGAGATCTTTGTCCTGGAAATGGGCCATCAGATTCCCGTCATTGATCTGGCTCGTGACCTGGTCCGCTTGTCCGGTCTTCCCACCGATTCGATTGAAATCAGACATGTGGGCATGCGTCCCGGAGAGAAGTTGTACGAAGAATTGTACTTCGAAGACGAACGGATGCTGCCGACGGGCCACCCCAAGGTCCGCGCCGCCCATCACCGTCCGGAAACACCCGGCGAAGTTCGACAGGCCATCGAGATTTTGCGAAATGCCGTCCGCGGCTCGGACCTTGACGTCCGCATCGTGCTCCAACAACTCGTTCCCAACTTCCGTTCGCTCTCCGGTTCGGTCGTTGTTGACGATTTGGCAGTATCGCGGTCGATCGGCGAATTGGACGGAAAAGTCGGCTAAACCCAGCGTGACGCGGAGCGGCGAACGTGATTTCCGATGGACATGGAACTACGGTTGGTGTTAATTTTAGTCAGCCGAGTGCTGTGCATTTCTGCTTTGCTCTGACCGAAGTAGTGCTCCGCGGCGGCGTGGATGCGATGGCCGCGACTTTCCCACGACGCCACACGGCCTCCTGTGACTCCCGAGGACCAAACTCATGATTGACGCAACCGCCAAGCCTGCAATCTCGAGCCTTGATCACTGGCATTACCGGCCAGGACGGCTCGTACCTGGTCGAACTGCTGCTCGCCAAGGGATACGAAGTTCACGGACTGATACGGCGCAGTAGCAGCTTCAATACGGCTCGCATCGACCACATCTATCAAGATCCCCATGTGAGTGCCCATCGACTAACCCTGCACTACGCCGACTTGACGGACGCGGTCGGCATCAGCCGACTGATGCTGGAAATTGAACCCGATGAAGTCTACAACCTCGCAGCCCAAAGCCACGTGCGCGTATCTTTCGATCAGCCCGTGTATACGGTCGACGTCGGCGCACTTGGGAACGCTGCGCGTGCTGGAAGCCACGCGGCAATTGCACGAGAAAAAAGCAGTGCGGTTTTACCAGGCGTCATCCAGCGAAATGTACGGCAAGGTCCACGAGGTGCCGCAAACGGAAACAACACCCTTCCACCCGCGAAGTTCTTACGCGTGTGCCAAAGTCTACTCGTTTTATCAGACCGTTAACTACCGCGAAGCCTACGGTATGTTCGCCGTGAACGGCATCCTGTTCAACCACGAATCACCACGACGAGGCGAGACTTTCGTGACCCGGAAAATCACGCGGGCCGCCACGCGCATTCGCGAAGGACTGCAAGACAAACTCTACCTGGGCAATCTTGACGCCAAGCGCGATTGGGGATTTGCCCGCGACTACGTGGAAGCCATGTGGTTGATGCTGCAGCAGGACAACCCGGAGGACTACGTGATCGCCACCGGCGAGGCCCATTCCGTGCAGGAATTCGTGGAATTGACGTTTGCCGCCCTGGACCTCGATTGGCGGAAATATGTGGAAGTCGATCCCCGCTACTTTCGCCCCAGTGAAGTAGACTTGTTATTAGGGGACCCCAGCAAGGCAAAACGTGAACTGGGCTGGTCCGCGCAAACGTCATTTCGTGAACTCGTGAAGTTAATGGTCGAATCAGACTGGAAACTAGCGAAACAAGAGCGACTTGTGAAACAGCACGCCGCCGATTGAGGCGGGAGCCATCCCATGCCCGCACGACTCATCGTTTTCAGCGGACTGGACGGCGCTGGAAAATCCACTCAACTCGCCTGGATCATGCAGCGCTTGCGTCAGGAGCAGATTCCGGCTGTCCACGTCTGGTCCCGCGGTGGCTATACGCCCGGGATGGAATGGGCCAAGCGGTCCGCGCGGCGACTGACGGGACAACGTGTCATTCCGCCAGCCGGACCCGGGCGCACGACGCACTCAAAGTCTGTCCCGGCCGTGGGTGCGACGCTTGTGGCTCACGTTGGCCATCCTGGATCTCCTGTTCCTGTACGCAGTTTGGATGCGGATTCAACTTTGGCGCGGACGCTGTGTCGTGGCCGACCGGTACTGGCAGGACACAAAGCTTGATTTCAGCCTGAATTTCCCCACGGCGAGCGTACCACGCTGGTGGCTGTGGCGGACGCTTGAATGGCTCGCCCCCGTACCCCACGTCGCCGTGCTGTTGACCATCCCCGTTGCGGAATCGATGCGGCGCTGCATCGCGAAGCGTGAACCGTTTCCCACGCCCGTCGATCAACTTGAAGAGCGGGCGCGGCAGTACGAGAATTCGGGAAGCCAACCCTTTTGGACACGATTTGACGGGATGCAAGACGCCACCCAATTGGCCGATGCCATCGGCGCCGCCGTGATGCGGGCGATCCGCAATGCCGATCCCCCCCAGTGCTCGCCGCAGCCGGAACCGCTGGCCGCCACTCCATTATCCTCGTCCCCCGAACACCTCGCGCGTTAATTCGTATGAAGCTCAAGCTACTGCTGGACCGTGAGCCGATAGGGGCCATCACCGAGCAAACGTTGGGCCAGGTCTGGACGGCACGCTACGGGAATCCCTTCGAAGTTCAATGGCTGCCGCGGGACGATGCCCCCTCGCGCAACGGATACCGGTCAAGGCAGCACTGGATCTGCAACGCGCCGCTCAACGTGATCTTCTTGCCCGGAACGAATCGTCGTCAGTTGGAACCCATCCAGCGCGAGTTCGGGCGCAGTCTGGTGCGCTGGCGACAGCCGCTGCAATCGACCTACCTGCAGATGGCGCTCAGCCCACGCTGGGCGTCCGCGTTTCGCTGTGCCACGCTGGCTGTCAGGCCGGAAGTCCCCGACGGACGTAACTGGATCATTATCCCCGGCAATCACAAAATCAGGCTGTTGAATCGCGCGGAAAACAGCTGCCTCGTGGCCGCCAAACATGGTTTCCCGCAGGAACCCATGCGGCGCGAGATTGACGTTCACACGGTCGCGTCATCGCTCGACTTGCCCGTGGTGCCCATGCTGCAGTGCAGTGCCGCCGGCGATTGGTACCTCGAACGCTATATTTGCGGGACACCCTTGAATCGCTGGCCCTGTCAGGACGAGGCCCGAGCCGTCGCCAGCCAGGCATCAGCCCACTTGCGGCGACTCCTCGATCATGGCCTCGAATATCGCGCTGCCGCGGATTATGCCGATCAATTGGCAGCGGATCTTGATGCGCTAATTCGAACAGCCAATCTGTGCAAGCGTTTTCGACTCCCTCAAGTTTCGGAATTGATCGATCGGCTCGCGGGCCTTACGCGTCGCGCCACCTGGACGATTCCGATCGGGCAGACGCACGGGGACTTTCAACCGGCAAATATTCTCATGCAGGACGACCGATACTGGATCATAGACTGGGAGCTGACACGTCGACGGCAGGCGGCCTACGATCCCCTGGTTTTTTTCCTGGCCGCCCGTTTTCCCCAGGGCCTTGCCGAGCGCCTGCAATCGCTGGGCAGTTCGCGTGAGTTGCCGGGCGAGATCGCGCGACATGTCGGGTCGGCATACGATTGGACCGGACCGGGACAGAGGAACTCCTATCTGGCGATTTTTCTGCTGGAGGACGTCCAGTGGCGTTTGGAGCAACTTGCACCGAGCATCATCCATGCCACTGGAGGCGGCAATTGAACGATTCTTGATCGAGGCACATCAATGGACTCGCCAACAACCGATCCCCTAAGTCGATCTCAGCCGCAATTGTTGCTGCTGAATCAAATGGCAGGCCCCATGACGTGGGAACTTGCCGTCGACCTGAGTCGCGCACGTGGGAACCGTCGCCCTGCTGACCGGGCACCCGGACACACTGCGCAAGGGATCGCAACAGGACGTGCAGCTGCACCGCTCAGCCACCTATCAGCGGGGCAGTGGCACTGGTTCGCGCGTGGGGTTGGCTGCGGTACGCCTGGCAAGCATTCTGCTGGGCATGGCAGATTCCCGGCCGATATCCCGCTGGTGGCATTTTCAAATCCCCCCATCGTCATCTGGGTCTGCTGGTTGCTGCGGCGGCTGCGGGGCACGCCTTACGCCGTGATGGTACACGACATCTATCCGGACACGGCAATTCGGCTGGGTGCCGCATCCGATCGTCAACTACTGGTGCGCATCTGGCGCTGGCTGAACCGACACGCTTACGAACAGGCGAGCGTGGTCATGACGTTGGGCGAGCACATGGCGGCGCACCTGTCAGTCCAATTCGACGCGGACAAGACAACACGCGGGACACGTGATCGTGATTGCACCGTGGGCCGACGAGCAGACGCTTGCGACCCATTCCCAAGTCGCAGAATTGGTTTGCGGAAAAGTACCAGCAAACAGATTGCCTCACGGTGATGTATTCGGGCAACATGGGACGGGGTCACGACATCGAGACCATTTTAGCAGCGGCCCGGCGACTTACGCACGAATCGAATATTCACTTTATGCTGATCGGGGCCGGACCCAAGTGGGAACTGACTAAGATCGCGCCTGCAACAGACCAATTGTTCGAATGTCACCCTGCTTCCCTGGCAGGACGAAGCAGTCATCCCTTATTCGCTGGCTACGGCGGATTTGGGCATCGTGTCGCTGGAACCGGAAATGACGGGCTCTGGCCGTGCCCAGCAAGGCTTATTATTTTCTAGCCGCCGGCGCGCCCCTTTTAGGCATATGCTTTGCTTCGTCTGAATTGGCAGACACCATCCGCGACTTCGGTTGCGGTACGAGAATCGAGCCGGGAGACGTTGACGGACTGGTCGCCACCCTGCAATCGGTCGCGACAGACGCCCAGCGTCTGACGGCTTGGCGCGAAGGAACGGCCCGAGCCCGACAATTCCATTCGCGGCATGCCAATACCAGCGACGTTCCTGCGTGCCTTGACGGACGTGCAACTGGTCGCCCCCACTTCCACCCACGAACACATTCCCGTTTGAACTATGGCCTTGCAATTGAAGTGCGGCGCGATCTTCCTGCACATCCCTAAAACGGGCGGCAGTTGGGTTACCGATGTGCTCGTCAAACAAGGACTGGTGCGGAAACAATTCGGTCACATCCATGCGGACTGGGTACGGGCGATGGTCTACACCGATACAGCCAGAGCCGCGGCCCGCACCACATTCGAATGGTGCAAGAGCCAGGTTCCCGTCTGGATCAAGGCTACCCGGCCACTGCAGCAGTTCAAGCACCATACGCTGGCTGCCCAACACCGCCACAAGCCGTTCGTGTTCTGCTTCGTCCGTCATCCGCTGGACTGGTACGAATCCTGGTGGCGGTACATGTTGCAGCGAGCGGGCCACGACTGGACGCAGGAAACCGACTTGCACGGCTGGCATCCTTGTCTGGCCATCAAGGCTACGGGGGACCGCCGCTTCCACCAATTCCTGCGTAACGTTCTGCATACTCGCCCCGGTTTTGTACACGAACTTTACAGCACGTACACACAGCCGGGCGTCGACTTTGTGGGCCGGCAAGAACAACTCAGTGATGACCTGATCCGTGTCTTGCGTCAATTGAACTTGTCATTCGACGAGCAAGCCATTCACGAGGCGGCGCCGTTGAACGTCAGTCGACGTCCGGGGAGCAAGTTGTCTTGGGATCACGAGCTACGCGTCGAAGTCGAAAAATCCGAGTACCCCACGCTCCTGCGTTTTGGCTATGCGTCCTCGGCACTAGCCCCGCTGTCCAGCTAACCTCCTGACTGTGAACGGAAAATATGATTAGCATTGCCGCCCCCTCCAATTCACCCTGGCGAATCCCGCAGACGTCGTTGGGCCAGTCCAGCATTGCTGTAGCGGCAGGTATGTTTGCCTTGGTGACCATTTGTGTGGGCGGCCTGGGTCCCGCCTCGCCGCGACTGCTGCTGGGACTGACCTCCACCCTGTTGTTCGCGCTGTCACTGGGCCTGATCGTTCTATTGGCGTATCGGCAGGCATTGGCCAGACATATCGGATACTTGATGATGCTGTTTGGCATCTTCTATTGGTTTTTGTCTCCGGCATTCTTGATGTCCCTGCAAAGCGACGCGGACGTGGGTGACCGTTACGGCATGATGTTGCGTCCACAATCGATCGCGACCGCCTGCTCATATGTGGCCATCTATTTGTTAAGCAGCGTGATGGTCTACTGGTGGGTACACGGCGTCATGGAATCATGGGTGGAAAGGACATCCCAAGTCGAGGTGTCCGAAAAACTGTACCTGGGTATTCTGGCCCTGTTTCTTGCAGGCTTTATCCCGTATCTGCTGTTCGGTGGATCGATTGAGTCCATCCTGCAGACCATTCTGGCGGGGCGTTCGCGGACGCCGGACTGGAAGGCCGGAGCGTTGGGTGACGAGCGATCGGCAATCTACTACCTCAGCCGTTCGGGCATGGTCGCCGCCGCGGGATTCGCGGGCAGTTGGGCCCTGTTGTCACGCGTGCGGTCTCCCCGTCTCGCACTGATCGGGATGTTTGTGGTCACCACGATCATTGTGTTTTTTGACGGCGGAACGCGCTCCTGGGTGGCCCTGACGATTATGCCCGCATTCCTGGCCTGGTTCGCCCTGACCATGAACCGCAACGTGACGCTGGGAAGGTTGCTGACCTTTGCCTTGATTATCTGCGCCATCCAGTTGTCATTCGAAGCAGCTCGCGCCTCCCGCAATCGCGGCTGGAATCTGGATCGAGTCAAAACGGTCGACGTGGCGAAGCGGCACTTTGACAATGACTTCTTCACGGATTTGGCGGTCAGCGTCGATCTAGTGCCGAGGCGTCATCACTATTTCCATTTGGGTGACCTGTGGGCATTTGTCACACATCCCATCCCGCGATTTATCTGGGACGATAAACCCATTTCGCCCGTTTTGATCTACTACAACGACTCGGTGCATTCCGGGTTGCTGGGTAAACGAGGCAACAAATTACCTTCCCATCTCGGTCAATTTCACATGAGTTTTGGCTTCATGGGCGTGCTGGCGATGGGACTACTTTCCGGCTTGATCAGTGCCTGGTCGAGCAGCCTGATGTGTTCACGATTTGTCGGCTTCGGGCACTTTGGAGCATTATTGGCCACGTGGTGGTTCCTGATGACGCGTGGCCTGTATCCCGGCTGGATATACGTGGTATTGTTCGCCGGGCTGATCCTGGCCTTGGGCTTCCGTTACCTTGGCTCCCCCGCAACGAACGGTCAACCTGTTTCCGCGTAGCTCATGAGCGACACACGTTCGGCACAAGACCTGACCAGCACCATGGTTCGCGGCAGCCTTTGGCTGTTCGGCGCGAGTTCGCTGCTGGCAGTCACGTCGTTCGTCGCGAACTGGGCGCTGGGTGCCTGGCTCAGCCACGGCGACTTCGGCGTTTACGCGTTGGCCATCTCGTACTCGACGCTCGTGCAAGTATTTCGTGACGGCGGGGTACAATACTGGCTGGCTCGCCAGAACAACGCGCATTATCGGGCCCACCAGGGCGCAGCCTTTGGCCTGACGATGACGGCATCGGTCGCCGTGGGCGCGGTGCTCATGCTGCTCGGTCCTTGCCTGGGGCGACTCTATCACAATCAGGACGTTGCTCGTTTGGTGATGCTGCTGGGGCTCTCCACGCCGCTGCAATCCCTGTCGATCGTTTCGGACGCAGGCCTGCAAGTAGGCATGCGGTTTCGCGACTTGTCCCTGATCCGTGGTCTGGTCGGCTGTCTGCGATATGTGTTGACCGTCCTGTTGGCATACCTGGGCTGCGGTCCCTACAGTTTTATTTATCCGATTTTTGTCGTGTCGCTGCTGCAAGCAGCATTTTCGTTCGGCCTGACACGCATGCGTCCCTGGACGTTTCACCCCACGTGGAAGGAAGTTATCCACGTCCTATGGTCCAGCAAATGGGCCATGACGGGAACGTTTGCCACCGCGCTTTTGCAGCAGGTCGATTACGTGACACTGGGCTTGATCGCCACCAAAGATCCGTCCGGAATCGCTCTGGTCGGTACGTACTTCTTTGCCTTCATGCTGGCGATGCAGCCGAGTACGTTGTTGGGACAGAGTGTGCGAAAGGTGTTCGTCCCGGCATTTGCGTCGACGGGTACAAACGCCACGCGACGGGCACGCGGAGCGTGGAACGCCGCAAGTCTTCTGGGACTGCTGATCAGTCCACTCGTCCTGTGGTTCGCACTGAGTGTGGCGGAAATTGTTCAAGTCCTGTGGGGCAGCAAGTGGGACGCCGCCATCTCAGCCATTCAGTTGTTGGCCATTGTGGTACCCATACATCTTATGGTCGACGTTTCGCGAATGATCACTCAAGCCGACGGGCGATTTCGACTTTGGACCACGGGTGTTTTCTTGCGGGGCTTGAGCATGATCCTGGCGGTGCTGATCGCTGGCACCTTGGGTGGTGGACGCGACGTCACCATCGTAGCTTGCACGGTGGCCCTGTTCATTGCCGTGGGCGGTTTGATCGAGTCCACCGTTTTATTTCGACAAGCTGACTTGCCGACTCGATTTGTATTACGCGACTTCCTGTTCCCGTATGTCGCCAGTTGTTTCACAGCCTGCATGACCTGGCTGTTGTACCGCGACCTGACACCGTCGGCCGCGCGATTCGGATTGCTGACGGCCACGTTTTTCGCAGGCTACTTGGGGATGGTATTCTGCTGCTTTCGCCCATCCGTCGCACAACTTGCATCGCTGACCAGGCGACTGGCCGGCCGAGGACGGACTCTTGCGGCGGACCCGCAAGCCTTCTCGGGAATCGCCACTCCCCACAAGACCACGTGCCACTTGGCAATCCCCCAGGCGACAGGCGTTGCCCAACTAGAAGTCCCCGAAGGTTCCCCATGACCAGCGGTTCCACGCTCAGCGTTACAACACACCAGGCCGCGCTGCCCGATGCGCATGACGCGATGCCGCATGAGGCCCGGATTACCTGGTTATTTAATTGTGTGGGCACACCAGACAGCTTGCTGTATTGGAACGAGATCCTGCCGCGCTACCTGGAACGGTTTCCCCACAGCGAATTTTGGACGGCTCGACCGCCGGCCAAGCCCATTCCGGGGACCGACAAAATAGTTCGATCCGCGGGTTCCTGGCGGATTCCGTTGGGCCAGCGTCGCGGTTCCTACGACCGTCAGATAGTCATCCCTTCACCCGGCATCCTGCGATCGCTGCGGCAGTCGCGCCCCGACCTGGTGATCGTGCAGGAGCTATTGGCTTACGCCGTCTATTTGGCTCTGTTCCGTAATCATCTGGCTTCCACGAAGTTACTGTTGTTGCTGGAAAGTGATCCGATTCGCGGGATCCCGCAGCGTCAGAATCGCTGGGTGCGCATGGTCAGGCATTGGGCGGCGCGGCGCATGGATTGGTGCTTGACCAATAACGACTCCGGAAAAGCGTACCTCACTCAGGAATTGGGCTTTCCCGCCGATCGTATCCTGGTCCGTCCTTACCTTGTGTCGCAACCGCCTCACACGTCGGCGGATGCCAGCCCGCAGGCGCTGCCCGCCGCGGCACGGCAGGACCTGGGAAAAACCATATTCTTGTGTGTGGGGCAACTGATTGAACGCAAAGGGATCCGTCAATTGCTTGACGCGGTCGCGACCCTGGACGACGACGTTCGCCGTGATACAAGATTTTGGATTATCGGAGATGGAGTTTTGCGCGGAATTGGAACAGTGGGCGGCTCGAAAACAGCTGCAGCAGACTG
This sequence comes from uncultured Planctomycetales bacterium, assembly GCA_963695565.1. Taxonomy (GTDB): domain Bacteria; phylum Planctomycetota; class Planctomycetia; order Pirellulales; family Pirellulaceae; genus CAVOGW01. The sequence goes on along the minus strand of CAVOGW010000009.1, from coordinate 85,186 downwards.
TCCGTTTTCTGGGGCCTGTCCCCTACGAACAATTGTCAACTTATTATCGCCTGGCTAGTTGCTTTGTCATGCCCACGCTGGACGATTACCGCGCCTTGGTGGGGTTTGAAGCTCTCTCCTACGGCCTGCCACTTTTGCATTCGCGCTACGACGGCGCCGCGAAGGAACTGGTCGTGGAGGGGAAGAACGGTTATATCATCGATCCACGCCACGCGACGGACTTCGCCACAAGGATCGGCGACATGCTGCACCGTCGTGATGAATTGCCCGCCATGGGACAAGTCTCAGCCCGCCGCGCCGCACAGCACTTCACGTTGCCACGGGCCGTGGACAACCTCTCCTCGGCGATCACGCAAGTACTGGCCAGCACGCATCATCGGCGATCGGAATAATCATGCGTGTGTTGATGCTGCACAATGCTGGCAATCTGGAAGTACCCTCCGGCGAACGCATCGTGTTTGATGCGGAATGTCGCGGGCTGACGTCATTGGGTGTGGAAGTCGTCCCGTATCTGATCGACAATACGGCGTTGCGCACGACCAGCATCCCAGCCAAACTACGTGCGGCCCAAGACGCCTACTGGTCCACCCGCGCCGCGCTCACCGTGCAGCATTTGCTCCGCGAACACCGCCCCGACATCGTACACGCCCACAACGTTTTTCCCCGGTTGAGCACTTCGATCTTTTTGACCTGTCGGCGCGAGGGCGTCCCCGTCGTGCATACGCTGCACAATTTTCGTTATCTGTGTGTGGAAGGGTGCTTTTACCGGGTGCAAACTTATTGCCAGGACTGCCTGACGAAATCACGCTGGTCGGGAGTCCGATACCGCTGCGCGGGGGGATCGGTGGTAGCCTCCGCCCTGTTGACTGTCGCGAACATGGCCCACGTGCGGCCAGGATCACTGTTCCGCACGGTTGACCGTTTTATTTGCGTCTCCCATCGCCTGCGTGACATCCATGTGGCGTGTGGTTTTCCCGCGGAGAAAATGATCGTCAAGTATCACGGGATTGACCTACCCGAGGCCGCGGCGGTGCATTACTCAGGAAACAAGGACGTGCTGTTTGTCGGCCGACTGAATCCCGCTAAGGGAACCGCCGTGCTTCGCGATCTCCCGGGTTTGCTGCGCGATTACACGATTCGCGTTGTGGGTGCCGGACCCGACTTGCCGATGTTACAAGCGCACTATGCCCAGCAGGGGTTCGCCAACGTCTCGCTGCTGGGACGGCTGGATAGCGGGCAGGTCCGAGCGCAGATGGCCCAGGCGGCCTGCGTGGTCATCCCCTCGGCGTGTCCGGAAAGCTTTGGCCTCGTGGCGGCCGAGGCCATGTCGCTGGGAACACCCGTGGTGGCATCAGACATTGGCGCGCTGACGGAGTTGATGGAGCAGGGCAGGGGAGGGGTGGTGGTCCCCTTCGACCAGGGCGCTGCGCCCTATGCTCGCGCGATTCGTCAGATTGTGGAAGACGAAGCGACCAGCCGTTGCATGGGGGCGGCTGGCATCCAATTCGCCGCAGAACGCCTTTCGCTGGCCGACTCAGCACAGGCCCTTCTGCAAATCTACGAAAGTGTTACCGCACAACCTTATGAGGTGGCCATACCGTGAGTAGCCTACGCGCCAAGCTGGGGACCTGGACCTATCGCGCGGCAGCCGCCTTGCCGCTGCACGTACCCCAGGATTGGTCTCCCACGTTCTTGATCGGCTGCGGTCGCTCGGGAACCACATTTCTGGTGTCGGCCCTCAATCAGCATCCGGAGGTGCTGGCCCTGAACGAACCCCGACACATTTGGCGTGCGGTCGATCCACGCACCGACATTTGGGACTCGAGCGCCGCGTCTCGGGGCGCCAAGGTTGTATTTCAAGCCAGCGACGCGAGTCCCGGCACGATCCAGCGGTGCCGGCGCGCTTTTCGTTGGCGACTGCTGGCTTCCCGCAAACAGCAGCTCGTGGAAAAACTGCCCATAAATAATTTTCGACTGGCCTGGATCGACGCCATCTTCCCCAACGCCAAGTATATCAATCTGGTTCGAAACGGTCTGGACGTGGCACGTTCCATCGAACAGAAGGCAGCCGCCTGGTATGGTGGAGGCGGCTGGAAATGGAAGGCCCTGCAGACGCTGCTCCCGCACTATGGCCTGCAACTGACCGACCAGGGAAACATGCTGGACGATTTCTTCCAGCGCGGCCTGCTGGAATGGACGCTGAGCGTATCCTGCAATCGCGCGTTCCTGGAAGGCATGGACGCCTCGCGTTGCGTCACGCTGCGCTACGAAGACTTGATCACGGATCCAGAGGCCGGGTTTACCGAGATCTTCGACCACTTAGGCCTGTCGGTAACACCGCAGGTGCTGCAGCAGATTGCCAGCGGCGTCCGACGGCACCCATCCGGGCGTCGGCCGACGCGCCCGGCCACCACCATTCCCGCAGCCACGCAGGCGATGCTTTCATGGTACAACTATCCGACTTGTTCGCAGGCTCCCGTATGATTGACTTTCGCTCGCGACTCAGCCCTCCGCAGCGCCTGTTGTGCGACGTCCTCCAGGCCTCCCACGTCGAGCGTCAACTCGCGGCGACACATGGCCTGCGCGATTTGCTGGGCGACGACGAGGCATTCGCGTTTGCGGACCGACACGAGGTCGCCTGCCTCATGGGTCATCAGCTATTAGGTTCGACCCGACCGCAGGACGCTCGGTGGATCGCAGCGCACGAGCAGACGCAGCAGCGGCTGACGGCTTATTTGCAAGAGCTGGACGAGTTGGCGCGTCTGTTTGCGGAACACCGTATCGAACTCGTGGCACTCAAGAATGGCGGCATCGCACGGGGCCTGTACCCTTGCGCAGGTTGTTGTCCTATGGGAGACCTGGACTTACTGGTGCGGCCGCGTCATTTTCGTCGTGCGCACGAATTGCTGTTAGCTCGCGGTTACCTGTTTGAATTCCGGATGAAAGGCTTGGAAGCAGATTGGGACCAGGGAGTTACCCTCGGATCAACGGAATACCATCGGACGCTCAACGCCGACTCCAGCCCTGAAAAGCTGTGGATCGACTTCCAGGCCCGCCCGGTTTCCGGCCTTTGGATCCGGCCTGATCAGGAACCCTCCGCCGATGAGCTGATCGATCGCGCCTGTCGATTGCCGGATACTCACGTCCTCGTCCTGTCGCCTGAAGACAACTTATTGCAGGTTGCCCTACACACCGCCAAGCACAGTTATCTGCGCGCTCCGGGCTTGCGACTGCATACGGACGTGGACCGTATCATCGCCGCGCAACCAATCGACTGGGATCGGTTCACGCGCCAAGTGACCAACTTCTCTGTGCAGACGCCGGTCTATTTTTCGTTGGCTCTGGCTCAGGAATTGTTGGACACGCCCATTCCCGGCGAAGTTCTCGTCAAACTACGTCCCGCCCGCTGGAAAGAAACGTGGGTCCGTCGCTGGATCGATCGGGCGGGGTTGTTTGAGCCGCAACAGCACAAGTTTGGGCGAGCCGGCTACATCGCGTTCACCGCCCTGCAATATGACGATTTTGCCGGGTTTTGGCGGGCCTTATTTCCAACATCCAGCTGGATGAAAACCCAATACGGGTTCGACGCGGGGCCCACACCTTGGCTGCATTTGAAACGACTCAGCCACCTGCTGTTGCGGCGAAGATCGACCTGACCACCGGCGAACCGACACCGTAAGGTCAATGGCACTTAGTTTGTAGAACAATTGTCCCCAATTGTTCCGCGAATCGCAAAAATATCGGGGGAAACAGTTGGGGACAACTGTTCTACGATGCCCAAACCGAGTGCCATGGACCGCCAGGTGCCGGTTCGCCCAGTTTTTGCATTGTGTCGATACCGGGAATCTGTCAATCTGTTGCCACCGAGGGTCTAAAAATGCGCATGTTTCTGGTAAAGACGTCATGCCCAACATTTTATTGACAAGCGTCGGGCGTCGCGTGGAGCTGGTGCGGGCATTTCGTGCGGCGTACGAGAAATGCCATTACACTGGGCAAATTGTCGGCACCGATATCGATTGGTTAGCGCCCGCCCTGCACTTCGTGGATCGCCCGGTGCTCGTCCCGCAATGCAGGTCGGCCGAATACATTCCAGCGCTGGTCGAGGTTTGTCAGTCCGAGCAGATTGACCTCGTGCTGCCGTTGATCGACCCCGACATCCCCGTGTTGTCCGCCCATCGGGGACGGTTCGCGTCGACAGGCGCGCGGCTGGCGGTTGTTTCGGAATCCGCGGCCCAGATTGCAGGCGACAAATGGGACGCCTATCGTTTTTTTTCCTCGCTGGACCTGGCGGTTCCGCAATCTTGGCTGCCGGAGACCGTCCCTGACAGCGGACTGGCGTATCCGGTTTTTATCAAGCCCCGCGGCGGAAGTGCGGCCGAAAACACCTTCCGCGTGGATGACGGGAATGAGCTAGACTTTCTGCTGAAGCGAATCACATCACCCATCATCCAGGAGTTGCTGCCGGGCCCTGAGATCACATGCGATGTCCTGACGGATTTGGCCGGAGAACCCCTGGCGGTAGTTCAACGCCAGCGAATTTCCGTGCGCGGCGGTGAGGCCATTAAATCTCGGACGGTACATGTCCCGGGGCTCGACGAGGCGTGTCGCCAGGTGGCGCGGAAACTACCTGCCATCGGTCCCATCACCGTGCAGTGCATGATGAAGGGCAATCTACCCTGTTTCATCGAGATCAACGCCAGGTTGGGGGGCGGACTACCGCTGGCCATCGCGGCTGGGCTGGACGTGCCTGCGGCACTGCTGGCCATGGCGGCCGGTGACGATCCTCAACCGCACATCCAGCCCTATCGGTTGGGCGTAACCATGACTCGATTTGATGAGTCCATTTTCTTGAACGACGATGACTGGGAACGAACTAAAGGCCGTAATCTTCGATCTTGACGACACGCTCTACCCCGAGGTCGCCTTTGTGGAAAGCGGATTTCGCGCAGTGGCCAAGTGGGTCGCCAGGCAATGGTCCTATGATTGTGACGAGGTAGCCACAAGTCTCGCGCAATTATATCGATCCGGTGTACGAGGAAATACGTTTGCCGCCTGGCTGACAACGGCAAGCCAAATCACCACGGACGTCGAATCGGCGATGGTCGACGTGTATCGAACCCATCGGCCCCATATTGCACCATTTGCCGATGCCCACAGCGTCTTGCACGAATTGCGCCAGCGTTATCAGCTGGGCCTGGTGTCTGACGGAATTCTGGCCGTCCAAAGAAACAAGTGGGAAGCTCTGCAGCTTTCCGACTATTTTCACGCGATTCTGTTTTCCGACGAACTGGGTCGCGAATTCTGGAAGCCATCGCCGCGTCCCTTCGAGGCGATCCTGCGCCGCTTGGACACAAGCCCCCACCAGGCCGTGTACATTGCGGATAACGTCGCCAAGGACTTCTTGGCTCCGCGGCAGTTGGGGATGGGCACCATCCAGGTCAGCCGCCCCGGCTCGATTTACTCCCACCTGCAACCCGCCACGAAGCACCATTCCGCCCATTGCGTCGTAGGTAATCTGCGGCAGGCGTGCGAACGAATTGGCGACCTTCGTTGGTAATATGGCATGCCGGCCTGCGCAAGTTCCTTGAGTTTTCAGGCGTTTCTGCTAGGCTGAAGGGTTTGCACCCGGGACGGATCGTACCCGACGGTGCCGATGCGATGCTGGATGAGCAGCCGATGGAATCCACGAGCGAGATTCGAGTCATTGTAGGTGACGATCACAACGTCGTCCTGGGCGGACTCAAGTCGATCTTCGCCGGGACTGAAATCAGCGTTGTGGCGGAAGGTCGCACGGGTGACGAGCTGCTGGCGATGGTTAAATCCCATGACGCGGACCTGATCATCCTGGACGTGCGGATGACGGGAAATGAGGGACTGGCCTTGCTGAGAGATCTCAAGCGGGATCTACCTGAACGGTCCGTCCTGGTGTTTTCGGCGTTCGATAACCCCACATTCATGGCCCAAGCCGCAGACCTGGGCGCCAACGGATATCTGCTAAAAACTTCCGACCGGAATACCATTCTGGCGGCTGTCCGGTCCGCGGCCCAAGGAAAGTCCCTGTGGTCACGCGTTGACATGCGACGAATCAATAGCGCCTCGACGATGGAAGATTTTCCAGACTTGGAGGTTGCGCTCACCCACCGAGAATTCGACGTATTGCGTGAAGTGGCGCTGGGCAGGACGAACAAACAAATCGCGGAATCGATCGGTATTGGCTACGAAACCGTCAAGGAACATGTCCAGCACGTGCTCAAGAAGATTGGTGTCGTCGATCGCACTCAGGCCGCACTTTGGGCTGTGCAAAAGGGCATCCTGTGATCTGCTTGCCCGGTGCCTCAAATCAGCCACCGTTACCCGAAAATGGAAAATGATGCTGCAGCCTGTTAACCGAATTCCATTTTGGCACCCGATTCGCTCCCCGAACAGCACGATCGTGCGGGCAACGCAGCCAATCCGCTGGATTCTGGCTGGCTTGCTGTTCTTGAGCCAACTTCTGATGGGCCAACTGCTCGCCCACGCATTGTGGGGCCACGCGTCCGCAATCGGCGGTGAAGTCCTGCAGGTTAAAATTGTGGTGGATGAGGAAGAGGCGACGCGACCTGAAGTCTGGAAGGCGCGGCTGGGGAATCGCGTCATGAGCGCCTCGGCAATACTCTCACGCTACACGGATGTGCGCTTGGCCATATTGTCGTTTGCCACCTGGGACTCCGACGATCGCATTCAGGATTTTTCCAAGTCACTGTCGGAGCTGCAACAAGAGGTAAAACCGGATCCGGCTCAAATCGTGATCGCCTTCAGCAGCCAGTACAAATTTCAGCCGGGGCGGAATAACTTGGGCGGAACGCGCGGGCCACTCAGCCCCTACATTTTGATTCGCGAAAACGCACGTTCCGTGCTGGAACCCGAGCGCCTGGAGGTGCTGGTACATGAGCTGGGACATTTTCTCGGTGCCGCGCACAGCGGACGACCGGATTCCGTCATGCGCCCTGTGGTGGGAGACGGACAGGCACGTGCACGAGCGTACCAAATCAGCTTTGATCCCCACAACGCCGAGATCATCCGGTTGGTCGGTGGCCAATTGCGCAATGCGCGGCTGCGCGATTTTCGTCGCATGAGCCCCGAGGTACTCAGACAACTTCGTCCGCACTACGCAGCCTTGCAGCAAGAGGCCCCCGCCGACCCGGCGGCGGGGCACTTCCTGCAGATGGTGGACGCGTTGCTCACCATGTCCCACTGAGGGCAGCAATAACCCGGGGGGTCTGGGGCCCGGGTGGGTCTGGGGGCCCCCCAAACCCACCGGGTTAGTGAACCGACCTCCGCGCACATCTGGAAACATGTGCCCTCTGCCGCAAGCAAACGAGCAGCCATCGAGGACCCCACAGCGGTAAACGTGTTGTCGTCGACGGCGGCGAGGTAAAGGAGCGGTTCGTCGGAGTGGTTCCTAAACAGCGACTGCTGGATGCCGTAACGCCTCACCTGAACTGAGACTTCCCTGTGAGTGCGCACGATTAAGCTGTGTGGACCGGCGGCGAAGCCGCCAGTCACGGTGAGAGGCCACGTTCCTACAGCATTACGAGCGAAGACGGCGAGGTGTTTGTGGTCCGTGCCGGGTCCACATTCGAGGTACTGGCGCGGAACTCGATGAACGAATCCTGTATGGCGACCCCTGCCATCTCCAGCGGCATGTTGTTCATACGCGCTCAGCATCACGTGTACGCCGTTGGGGAGCCAGCGGTGCCCAGCGGTCAGGCAACCCGCAACCCTGTCCGTCCACCGACCGTCACATGCCAGTGGGAATCGTGCCGTCCGGTCTACCACCGATTGCCGACGCGGTGCGTCTGCCATCGTGTCGGCCGTCGAAACCGCTGATGAGACAGCGGAATTAGTCATAAACGGTCGTGCATGTGCAGGTCCATAGGTAAGCCTGCAACGCTGCGGCGCTGGCTGCCAGAGACGATTACCGACGGCGACTGTCAACCGGATCAAAGGCGACGGATTGTCGGCTTCTGTCGGCCGCATCCTACGTCGGCTGATAATTCCACGTTTGGCGTAACAGCCGCGTCGGCGGATTCGGTCCGCGGAATTGCCAGTTCCACGATTCCGCCCAGAGCATGCATCGGACCATGTCAGCAAATTGGATCGGATGTCGCAGAAATACCGGGAGCGATCCCCGGGTAATCCGCCAGAGTTCGGTCGAGGTTAGCGCCTGACGAATACGGGCCAGCCAGGCTTCCGACGTCCAGTGATAGTCCAGCGTGCCGTCGATGGTCTTGGTGGGCTCGAACAAACCCGCCGCACAGCCTTCCAACTGCCCTTCAACCGGATACCAACCGCCAAAACTGCGGGCCAGCAGCGCATAGTGGTACGCATCGGATCCCTTGGCGAACTTGCCCGGCCGTTGCAGCAGGTCGCGCGGATCCGGACGGCGCACGAAATGGATAGTCGTGTTAATGAATCGGCGGTTGGCCGATGCGGGGTCCAGGGTCCGGTGCACGATTTGAAACATCTCGCGATAAATCGCGTCATCCTCACCAGCCAATGCCTGCTGAGGCACAACGAAATGTTCGATGGGACCGTTGGCCACCACCGCATCGAAACGGTGATTCCAACTCCCATCCAAATCGCGGTAGTTGCACAAACGCGCGTCGAGTCCGTCTTGGCGGCAACGATTCACTTGTTCCGGCGAAATGGTCACCCCCACGGCCGTCGCGCCACGGCGAGTCGCTTCCTGCAGCAGGCGGCCATTACCGCAACCGATTTCCAACAGCCGGGTGCCGCGGTCGCATTGCACTTCGTCCAGCACGTAGTTGATCTGATTCAGCTGCGCCTGATCGAGCGGTAGTGATCGGTCACCGAAGAACATGCCCTCCGTGTAATCTGGCATGTCACACGTCGGGAAAAACTTGTCAAAGACCGAATAGCAGGCCTTGGTGGTTCGGCTGCGGGCAGGATTGCGTTCCAGGTCGGATGAACGCCGATGTAGCATGACGGTAATCCTTTCCGTGGGCTCGTTCTGCTTTGGCAGCGATCTCGCGTCGCCGCCATGACTGAAGCGCGGTCCGTGCGGATTTGTTACCACCCCGATACGCGCAGTCTATCCTTGCGGCTATCGCCGGTCAACCGAATCGAACGCCGCGCAGCGAACCGTGTCTCGTTCGGAGTGCGTCACGGACGCGGGCAGCGGCCAACGGTTGACCCCGGGTACCACCGAGTGAAATCCCGACTGAAATCCCGTGACAGCCAACCGAGCACGCTTGGAAGTTGATTGCCAACTCGCACGTCCTAGCCGTCGTGCCTTTCGCGGACGCTGCGCAGATAATCGCCTAGCTCCCAGTGATGAGCATATTCTGCCCAGCCATCGGCTGTATTCTGGACCTTCAGGTCGCGGACGGCCGGGTCGGCACTGCGCTCGAGCAGCCAATCGACCATTTCACGTCGATTGTTCAAGGCAGCATAGTGAAGAGGTGTCCCGGCAAAGTCGAAACCGGCGGGGATGGCATTAATTTGTGCGCCCCGAGTCAGCAGCTCGCCCGCCGTTTCCGTTTTCCCCCAAGCGGCCGCATAGACCAGCGCGTTGTTGATGATCTGGCTACGGTCACATCGAACATCTACGGGAATCGTCGGTCCAAAGGGCCACGCTACCTCACCAGCTTCCTGGTTCAATCGGTCATCGCCATCGAAACATTGCTTTACCCCCTGGAGGTCGCCGAGCGCCGCATACTTGCGCAGATTGTCGACCGGGGCACCTCGTTTAAGGAGTAACTCCACGGTTGACGAATGACCCCAGTAAAGTGCCTCTTCTAAAGGCGACCACGTTCCCTCGCCCGCAATCGGTGCTCCCAGGTCCAGCAGGGTTTCCGCGGCACGCACGTTGTCGATACTCGCTGCGGCGCCCAGCGGTCCGCTCAACTCCGCGCCAAGCTCGGCGAAAAGTCGAATGAGGCCGTCAAGGGAGCGGCGCGGTGGCGTTTCCAAGACCAGACAGCACAGAAGCGTCGGGTGATCGCAGGGCGAGAGGGATCGAGCAGTAGCCAGCCATGGGTCGGCGCGGAGCAGCCGTTCCAGTTTTCCAGCGTCATCGGCGACAATTGCGGCTTGCAGGGGCAGAAACTTTGGGTCCATCACGCACCAACGCCAGCAGGACGGGATATCGCAAGACGACGAGTCCTCATGCTAACGCACCGCGCAGGCCACGGGGAGGTAACGCCAAGCGGCATTTTGTCGAGTTGGGGACTATCAAGCACCTGCGGACGCTGGAAACGGTGGGGCTGGTGCTCAGCGAAAAGCAGGGGCGGATGCGACGACTTTATTTCAACCCGATCCCGATACAGCAAATCTATGATCGCTGGACCGATCAATACAGTTCCTTCTGGTCCGAGCGACTGACCGACATACAAGCACGAGTGGAGTCCCCATCCTCGCAGCGAAAGAAGAAACATGCCTGACACGCAAACCTCGGCCGCTCGGGCCAAGTTTCAAGTCCACATTCGCGGGTCGCTTCAGGCCGTGTGGGACGAGATCACGCGGACGGACGCGCCCATTCCCGCTTTTTTCAACTCACGCATGGACGTCCACCGACTCGAACCGGGTGCCCGGCTTGCGACGCGAAAACCTATGTTGTTGTTCTCGTTCGTCGGGCTGTTGTCGTTGCGGTTCGACGCGACCAGGTTGAGGTAGCCGTTGCCGTGATCAATGGCTCGCGGAGTTAATCACTGGCTTAATTCCGCCCTCCGCTTAGCCTTTCTAGCAATTCCTCAGTGGTGGTTTGAGTCAATCTTGACATCGGTTGACCAGCTCTTTTGATCCTCTGAAGCAGTTCTTTGACGCGCTCATCCGCATCCAATTGCCCGTGCTTGACCCGATTAACGGCGGCTGCGAGTTGCGGATCTTTAGCAACTGATTGTTCCACATCTTCTGCAGCGAAGAGATCTACACGACTCTGATCGCTGTCAATACCGACAACATACGTCTTTGACTTTAACAGTTTGCGCACCGGTTCACCTCCATCACCTCGATCGAAAACGATCTCCATCGGAGTCGAGCTGGCGTGTTCTGTGCGTTCACGCGCCGGTAGCGTGCACTCCTGATTGTTCAGCAGGTAGTGAAAATCACGATCGAAACCTGACGCATCGAGAGTCGCCGTGATTCTGACTCGTACAATCTCCCAACGGGTGCCGTCGAGACGCCATTCATAGTTTCCCGTGGACAATCTGTAACGTTTCGAATCGGAACCGTCACCTGGGTCAAACGACACAGTATAAGTTCCGTAGAGCTTTTGCTGCTCGCCTGGTTGCATTGTAAAGCTCTGTGAATCGAGCAGGTAGCTGATCGGCCCGCTGTTCGATTTTGGGCTGTAGAGAACGGTGGAAACCAAATTACCACTAGAGGGGATCGCGATGTCGGCAATCGGTGCCACCGGATAGATGGGTAGCCCTGTCATGTCTGTGGCCAGGGCTGGTCCCAGCCCCGCGGCATTCACGCCTTGGATCACGATTGCGACCGGATTATCGGTTTCCCAGGCGAGTTCATTCAGCTTGCCAAGGTCGTTGAATCGCGACATGTTGTCGAGGTTTTCATCGAGCGAAGCAAAGAAATAACCCCCCGAGGTTGCCACGTTGGCCAGGGCGTTTTGTCTGAATTGATCAACACTTCTCCTGAGATGATCTAGCGCCAGATCCTTGTCGGCGTTGGTCAGGCCGCCTGCAACCAACGCCTTCGCGTACGCCGCAAAGTTCTGACGCAACTCAAGTCCTTCGACCACGAACTGGTTGAGTTCGTCCGTACCGTTCGGGCCGTATTTGTTCAGGAACGCTTCAACATCCTCATCCATGACTCCGTCTTGGACAATCCTTTCCCAGTCCTCTGCCACGGCTGGCGACTGTAATGCCGCGATGTACCCACTCATGGCCGTGGTAAGTTGCTCTGTTGCGTCTTCTGCTTCCACAGCCTGTTGTGCATCCGTCTCGCTGGTCAGATTGAATCCGCTTTTGGCCGAGTCAAACGCATTAGAAGCCGGCTTCTTCTGCGTTTTCACGATGTTGTTTGAGGGAGCGGCCGGTGGCAAAGGAGCTGTGCTCGGCGGCGGCGGGATGGTCAGCTGTGCTGACGGATACACCACTTGAGGAGTGAATTGTTGCGGATAGACTTGCTGTTGATAGTAATGGTAATGGGGTGTCGTGTTTGGCCGGTACTGCTGGTGCGTATTTGGCCGGTACTGCTGGTGCGTATTTGGCCGGTACTGCTGGTGCGTATTTGGCCGGTACTGCTGGTGCTGTGTGGCCAAACCCATGGCGTCGCTGATAATCTTCCCCACGTTGACCCGCGTGTCAGACCCAGGAGGTGGATATTCAACTAGGTCCTCGTTCTGCTGCTGATAGTGAGGCGTCTGCGTGAACCATCCTTGTCCAAAGGTGTTTGGGTACGTGGTTGGCCGGTACTGCCCGTACGTGTTTGGCCGGTACTGGTAGGTGTTGGTGCCGCGTCTACTTCCGTCATTGCGCCACGTGCCACTGTTGCGGCTGTTTTGCGCTATTGCATTTACGTCGATGGCGAGCAACACAAGACCGGCCATCAGGACTGGTAATACAGTCGTCGATTTCATCGTAGTTCTCCTCGGAAAAATTGTGATCGAAGTCCGAGGGCCGCGAAGTTCGCGTAGATGCTACGTTTTCCTGCGTTACCCTCCTCCGGATAGCACAAAATTCAAATAACTCGCGGTCTGCGGAAAACCTGTTAAAACGATCATTAGCAAATTGCTGCAATTTGCGTACCACGACGGAACAAAGCCCTTTTCGGTAATGGATGGGTCGATTCCACCAGACGGGAAGATGATCTCCGGCAGACTTCGGCCCGTTTTGGCGGTTTGGCTCGTTGACTTCTGGGGCCTTCGTGGGAGAAGCGCGCAATCGTGGATTGTGCTCGGTGTGCGAAGCGTGGCGCGACGCCTGCGATTAACCGGTGATGGCATCTGTCAATGCAGTTTCAACTCGAGGCCACAACGATTACTTTCGTGACTAATTTCTCTTCACAGAAGATTCCCGATGATCCAAATTGCCATCTCGTGAATCGAATTCGTGAAAAGACTATCTGGCATGGTGTGGCTGCGAAACAAGAAAGGCCTGCCCGCTATGGCGTAGGCCGAGCTGTCCAAAATCCGTCAACGCGCCATGTGCCGATGGGCGGAAGCATGAAGGCGGACCGGTCAAACCGGCAACGATCTATACTGCGCTGGCAGTGGCGGACCTGGGGATCTGGAGACCGCGGATCACATTGTGCAAGACGTTTGGAGCATAGTGCGGGCGGCTCTAAGTGCCCTCCCGCCAAAAAAAAGTGCGTGCCAACTCTTGACACGACCCCCTAAATAAGTAACTTTTAGGTTACCTATGAATGAGTCGCAGACCGATCTTGTATTTGCAGCACTGTCACATCCGGCTCGGCGGCGCATGTTGGACCTGTTAGTGCAAACGCCCGGCATCAGCGTGAAAGCCTTGGGCTCTCATTTCGAGTTCAGCCGCATCGCGGTGATCAAGCACCTGCGGACGCTGGAGACAGTGGGGCTGGTGCTCAGCGAAAAGCAGGGGCGGATGCGACGACTTTATTTCAACCCGATCCCGATACAGCAAATCTATGATCGCTGGACCGATCAATACAGTTCCTTCTGGTCCGAGCGACTGACCGACATACAAGCACGAGTGGAGTCCCCATCCTCGCAGCGAAAGAAGAAACATGCCTGACACGCAAACCTCGGCCGCTCGGGCCAAGTTTCAAGTCCACATTCGCGGGTCGCTTCAGGCCGTGTGGGACGAGATCACGCGGACGGACGCGCCCATTCCCGCTTTTTTCAACTCACGCATGGACGTCCACCGACTCGAACCGGGTGCCCGGCTTGCGATGCGGACAGCCGACGGCAAATACACCGGTGTGGTCGGTGAGATCCTGGAGTTCGAACCGCCGACACGATTCGCTCATACGTTTCGTTTCACCAATTACGACGACCCTCCCTGCAAGGTGCTGTACGAACTGCAAGAGAAAGACGACGGGGTCCTGTTTACGCTGACCGTCTACGAGATGCCGGTCGGCACCAAAACGGCGAAACAAATGCTGCAGGGGGGCAAGATGATCGTCAACACGCTGAAGCGCGTGATCGAAACGGGAAAGCCCAGTTTGGGCACACGGATGCTGTTCTTGATGTTCCAATTGCTGGCTCCCACATCGCCCCAACGATGCCTGAGCGAGAACTGGCCAGTCGATGAGACAAAGGCTTGAGACCAATTGTCAATTTCGCAACACCGAACCAGGAGCATGAACCGATGGTAAAAAGTATTGTGGGAGTCATCGCGGGATACGCCGTATGGACCGTTATTTGGCTGGGGGGCAACGGGCTGCTGTTTCCGGACGCCGCCGAAGTCGTAGGGAAGGGAGAGCTGTACGACAAGACCGGACCGCTGCTGGCCGTGATTGGACTCAGCCTGGTCTGTTCGCTTGCCGCTGGTCTGACGGCGGCGGCGATCTCGCGCAACCCAACCGCGGTGATCGTGACGGGCGGCTTGCTGCTGGCCACGGGCGTTTTCGTGCAGTCCACGGTCTGGAACCTGATGCCGGTTTGGTACCATTTGACGTTTTTGGTCCTCATCGTGCCGGTGGTATTTTGCGGTCAGATCTTGACCGATAACGTGAGGACGCGTCGGGCGCAGGTTGGGGAGCAGAAAGTTGTAAGCGTTTAGGCCTGAATCGGCTTCCATTGTCAACGCGGGGATTGAATCGTCGCACGAATTCGTTGGCGTCGTTGTCAAGGCTGCCGACATTGGGCCCCTGCGAAACACTACAGACAGCGCAACTCCAAGCCTAATCAGATTTTCTCTCAGTTTCGTAGACTGTGCGCTTTGCAAATCTTGAGCGGTGCGCACAATAGGAGGGTCTCGTGGCCTGGCTGGGATGCTCCCGCGACAACTGCTGGAAACAAACTTGATCGAGGTCGTCGCGTGTTCCCCCAAATCGGGCAGGTGGTCGGGAGCGGTATCCGGCCGACACCCGGCTACCAGATTAGATAGGCTTCATTCCCATGATCAGCAAACGCTATCGACGCACGTGTCGCACGACTTATGGGACTAGGGATGGGAGTCAGCGTGACGATCGGCTATGGCGGCTTTGAGCACTTCGAACTCGACCTGGTGGGATCGGACAACGCCGCCGGCAGCCAGCTGATAGTTTCTGGTATCTCGACGCCCACCGTACTTGATCTTGGCGGCGGAAACGACGAAGTCGTGCTCTCAGGCACGCTGGGAAGTTTTGCCGCAAACTTCGACATTCTGGGCAACCCGAGCGAGGTTGAGCCGCGTCATGTCAAACTCCGCGAACACCCGGTCGATCTCATGGTCGTAACGAATGTCTACTTGCCGCTGTGCACGGTTTTGGGACGTCTGCCGCCGGAATCCGCCGGGGCGTGGGGTCGCCACCGTGGACGCCAACCGTGCCGTGGCTACGGGGTCGATGGTCGCCGGATCTACAACGAAATTGGTGATCCGGGATCGAGTCACGCCGAGCGTCCGGACCGTTTGGTTCGCGTCCAGACGCGGGACGCCGCCCAATATGGCCCTCGCGAGGGAGTCGGCGGACGTGAACTTATTGGCGTTCCAGGTAATGAAGTCCTGACCGTCGACAACTCCATCGGCATTGAAGTCGCCTTTGCTCCATGCGGCCGCAGCGGTGAACTTGTTAGCATTCCAGACGATGAAGTCCTGGCCATCCACGATGCCGTCCAGATTGTCATCCCCCAACCGATAGGGATTGCCGGATGGCAAATTGGCGGCCCCGGCCAAAGCCAACCATAGATCGCGATCGACGAGGTTGACCAGCGCGTCGGTATTCAGGTCGAACGCCGGATTGTGTGTACCGGCCGCGATCTCGGCCACCAACGCATCGATATCGGCAAGATCCAGATCTTGATCGCCGTCAAAATCTCCCGGAACGATTGGAGCCGCGGTAATGTCGAGATGGAACAGATAGTCGCCGATTGCCCCAACCGTGCCGCTGCCCGCAACCGACGGGTCGTATATAAAGTTGGAGTAGCCCGACACTCCGAGGTAGTACGTTCCTGAATACGGCAGGGCGAAGTCGCCAATCAGTGAGTAAAAGGCGTTGCCGCTGTCATCATCGAACTGTAGTTGATTGCCAGATTGATCGAAGAGGCGGAGGATGGTATCCATCGAGGTCGTTCCAGCCGCTCCGAAGTCGGTGTATGCCGACAACCGCTGACCTGTGCTGGCGGTGAACGCGTACAGATCGACGTCGCGGGCGAAGTTGGGCCAGTTGCCGACGCTACCATAGATGCCGTAGCTGCCGAGCCCCGAAAGCGTGAACAGCGCGGAGCCCAAGGTGTCGCCCGCGTCGAACGTGGCGTCCAGGTCGAGAAACATCTCGTACTCACCCGGATCGATAGCGCTACTCGAGCCACTGCCCGCGATAAACGGGTTGTACGACACGTTAGGCCAGCCGGAGATGCCAACGTAGTAGGTGCCCGTGTAGGGTGCCGGCAGAATGAGTTCGGAGTAGTTGAACGACCCAGAATCGTCGTCCGCGGCGATCTGCTGTCCGGCCGAGTTGAACAATCGCATGTACGTGTCGGCGTCGGCCAAGAAGTAATGCGTCTGCGCTACGAGGTTTTCTCCCCATACGGCATTGAAGGAGTACATATCCACGTCCAACCCGCCCCAGGGGCCGTTACCGATCCGATCGAAGTAGAGGAACCCAAAGTTACCGGGATCGATGTTCGAGATCACCGATGTGGTGATCGTGTCGCCCGGGTCAGGCGGAGCAGTCAGATTGACGGTCAATCCATAGTCGCCCGTGCGACCGGGAAGTCCGCTATTGGCCGTAAAGGGGCTGTAGTTGCGATTGTTGTATCCCGAGACTCCAACGTAATAGAAGCCAGAGGTCAAGAACGTGAAGGTCACCGACGAGTACAGGCCCGGTCCCGCGTCGTCGTCGAAGGCCACTTCGACGCCCTGATCGTTGAAGATGCGGAGCATCGTGTCCATGTCGGTCGAGCCGGCCGTGGGCAGGAATGTCGAAGCCGTCAAGGTCGAGCCAGCGTAGCCGAGCACGCTGAACATGTCCACGTCCTGACGGCCGACCGTCGGATTCCAGATCGCGTTGTACGTCGTAATCGAGCCGGGCGACGTCAGCAAGATCCCGTGCGTGCCAATCGTGTCGCCGATGTCGCCGTAGGCCGGCAAGATCTGCGGATTGTCGCGGCTGCGGCCGAACCACACCGCCCGCACGTCGAGGTTGTCGTTGTCGACGCTGGGATTGGCTGCGCCTTGCAATACATAGCCACCGCCGAGCCAGGTGTTGCCGAACACGTCGTCGCGGGCGGCCCCGGTGTAATCACCCCAGCGGCCGGCTCCGGCGTTCGTGCCGCGGAAGATGTCCCATGTTTCCCAGCCCGTCGTGAACGGGTCCCCGTTGAGATCGTCGTCGATGGCCGCGATCACCCCGGGTGCGTTAGTCGAGTTGCCGTCCCACATCACGCCCGAGACGTGCCCGCGGGCGTTGACCGCCATGTCGGGATAGTGGATTGCGAAGTTTGGGTCCCAGATATCCGGCTCGTTGATCACGCCGTTGTTGGTGTGGTTGATGCGAACGGTACGCACGAACGGCTGCGGACGATTGCCCCCCTGGGCCGAATTCCACATCATTCCGACTTCATTGCCCGAGACCCACATGGTCGCCATTCGCTCGTCGGAGAATCCGACCCAGTTGTTGCCGTCGGGGCTCTGCGTGGTGTGCGTTCCGGTGTAGCTGCTGAACAGGCCGGTGATGGCGACGGAGGAGAGAGTGCCGTCGCCTTCGTTCTGACGATACAGTGCCACGGAATTCGTGCCGGTCGTGCTCCCGCCGAACATGGTGGTCGTGGCACCGTTGGTGAGCGCGATGGTCCCGGTCGTGTTCCAGAAAGTGGTGTTGATCGAGCCGCCTGCCTGCAGTTCGTTGAGCGACAGACGCCACATTACCGAGCCCACGTTGGTGCCGCGAGATCGTGAACACATTGCTCGTGGCGTAAAGGAAGTTGTTGCTGACTTCCAAGTTCGGGAAGTCCATCCAACGGTCCGCTGCCGGCAAGCCAAACGAGGCCGGCGAGAAGTCGTAATAGGTCCAGGCGTTGTCCAACAGGTTTTCAGCACCATTCGCCACCGCGATCCGTGCCCCGTTGGTGCCGGTCGTGTTCATTGCCGTTCGCAAGTATTGCAAGTACCAGATCGTCAGCCCTCGCGACGGGTCCTGAGCCACGCGCTGATCGCAGCAAAACCCGCCGGCAAACGGCGCAGGCGTCGTGGGAAACGTCGTGCGGGGGTCCACGTGCTGGTAACTTGCGCCGTTGTCGCCCGAGACCGAGGCATACCAGTTCCCGGTCTGAAACACGGTATTGCGATAGGTGCCGATGCTGGGCTCACCCGTATCGGAGGCTTGGAACGTGGCGCCGTTGTCCGGCAATTGGGCATTGCGGAACAGCACGAAGTTGCCTTCGGGGCCACCGCCGCTTCCCCGACCGTTGGGATCGGACGAAAGCGGGACCGTGGAGTCGCGCGCCGTCGACGTGGGTGGGAGCGGATCGGCCGGGTCGATCGTTTGCGGAGTACCCCGGCCGTCTGCGCGGGCCACTGGTGAATCGATTGCCGGACCATCGACCGGCAGATTGTCCATCCGCAAATTGCTCCCATGTTCGCGGCACGTCGGACAGTTGCCACCGTGATCGGCTTCGGGTTCCGGTGGCGGAGCATCGAGCAACTCGCCGCGGGCGGTCCGGGCCTGTACGGTTACGGTTCGGCCGACAATTGCGTTTTCGGCGATCACGTGCGGATTGTGCCGGGACTCACCCAGCTCGAGTTCACTGTTCGATTCGACGGGGCTTTGCATGGCAGACGAACTATCCCGTAACGTCGCGGAATCGGGATTGTCATGCCACATAGGGCTCAAGGAGAGCAACTCTCGTGGTTCCAGGGGCTCGATCCGAAGCCGTTTCGTGCTTCGGGAGGTTTGCTTGCGTCGCGACGAGGCGGACAGGCGTGTCGACCGTGCTGAGTGGCGAGACATGGTGGCTCCTTGGTTTCTTGGAGGGTACAAATTCCGACGGCGACGGCCGACATGCCTATTAGGGGATTGTTCAGTCGTTGACAGCCTCAATCGTTGACGACTTCGTATAGCACGACATCTCCGAATTGCACATGGTTGGGGAGCGGAGTTTGGAGCACTTCTTACGTTCCACCAGCCGGTGTCAGTGATAGTCGGCGGTTTGGAAGAATACAAGCGAACGAAAACACGTTGGCGGCGCCCGGCACTGTGATGCACAAAAAAACCGATGTGACAACACACGTCTAAGTGTTCTGACACGTCGGTTTACTATTTAACTAGCCCCCTGGACTGCCAGGTTGCTTTTTATCTCGTCACCCGATCTGTCCTAAATGCGGTGCAAATTGCGGCCACACGAGGAGATCGCAATCATATAGTATGTGCCTTGCGACACAAGGGGGGTGACCGACCGAGCCACTTATTGGGGTCCCGACAAGCCGGGCGGAATTGCGACTCCGGCTTTAAACTAAACTACACCCCTCCGCTTCGCGGTTGACGATTGGGGCGGTAGCCTGCCAGTACATAGGGCCAGCGCCAGAGTGCCCAGCAAAGAGACCAAATACGAAGGCGGCAACCGCTGTGACGGCCGCCGTGTCCGCGAACGAACCGGTGGCGATCATCAGGCCAACGGCGACATTACGCAGCGACGGGCTCCTTCCGCGTCCCAGGCATCGTGCGGCGATCGATACTCGTCTTCCAGTAGTTGCTGTGCTGGTACTATCTTGGACAATGGTCGGTTATGTGACTGATCGAGTACTTGTCGGCGGTTCGTGAAGTATGCGGCACAAGAACGACACCCAATCCTCTTGGACTTTCATCGAACGGCACGGGTTATTGTTGGTCGGCACATCACCGGTGATTGCGAATCTCATCGGCAGCGCGTTGAACATTTTCTACAACCACAAACAAATAGAACCACTGTTGTCGCCAGTGCAACTCCAGCGCTTCGACACCTGCTGCCAAGTGTTCAATTTGGTGGTCTATCCATTGGCCGTATTCTGCTGGCTGCTGCCACTGATACAGCTGCGGCCCGTATATGGGGCGTTGTTGGCCGGCGATCACGTTGCGACGGAGCAGCTCGCGCGGGCCCAACGTCTGGTCGTAAATCTGCCATGGAGGATTCTTGCAGTGGCGGGAATCAGTTGGCACGTGGGCCAAGAAGCAGCCCGGCAAATACTGGCGCAGGGGGACGGGCTGGTTGGAACCGAACAGATCATCACAGTGATGTTCGTCGACGTGCGGAACTTTACGGCACATTCATCAGCTCGTTCGCCGCAGGAAGTTGTTGAGGCGCTGAACGTTTTCTTCTACCACGCCGTCGACTTGATTGAATCACACGCAGGAATGGTCAATAAGTTTCTCGGTGACGGCTTTATGGCCCTGTTTGGCATCGGCGCCGAGAATGGTCAACACGCACTCAATGCTGTCAAGGCCGGTCGGGCGATGATGGAGCATGTGCAAGGAGCGGCGGAGCAGCTGAAACTCGCGGGTTGGCCCGATTTCCAAATTGGCATCGGTGTCAACTCCGGCCCAGCCGTCGTGGGGAGTGTTGGTTCACCGAAACGACGGGAGTACACCGCCATCGGCGACACCGTCAACGTGGCCGCCCGAGTCGAGGCACTCACCAAGACCGTTGGCCACGATTTTCTAGTTACGGAGGCGACGCGACAATACTTGCCGGAAGGTTTTAGGATAATGTCGTTGCCGCCGCAAACGGTCAAGGGCAAAGGGGAACCGGTGACGATCCATGTTGTGCAGGTTGAATCGTAGCCGCTTGGTTCGCCTCTTGCGGGAGGGCGGTCACGAGGTCGTCGCCTTGGCTCGCACGGACGACAAAGCACGCTGGATGGAGCAACAAGGTGCTCAGGCACGCCAAGCCAACCTGTTTGACGCCGACGAACGATCGCATCCGTCGCGAGGGAAGGCATCGCGCAGATCTTTGCCGAGTGGCGTGCCGGGCAATAGACGAGGGTCTCAGCCGAGACCACGAGAAATGAAGTATCCTCCCCGATACGTTGCTGAGATACGCCAAGTTCGCGAAATCGCTGTGCATGGTTTGGCGGATTTAGGATATTGGTCCGATCGCCTGCAACCGCAAGGATTGGACCCGGTCAGCGACGACAGCCGGGCGCAACTCGTCCTTACCGCCGTCGCGGCCAAATGGATGGGGAGTCGATTTCGCGAGTTGTCGATCGGCGTGCTGGCTCGTGCCCAGTGGAACGTCGGGCACGAAGAGGGCATCTACTTGGCGCACGCCTTTAACTCATCAAGGCTGTTGGCGTTTTGCGAGCGGACGCTGTTTCGCACGCCGTATTTCCATGCGGACATACGGCTTGACGCCGGTCTTCCCCTGTCGATCACAGTAGCCTCGAGCAAGCAAAAGCTGCTCGAAGTGAAAATGCAGGACGACCAGGATGCGCAAGCCAACGCAATCAGACACCGAGAACTGGGAAGGTCCGATCTATCTGCCGTGCGCTCCTCGACGGGCCGCAGGTGCAAGGCAGCTTTTCTGGGCGAAGCTCGCAGGTAAAGCAGACACCTATCCGTTCACCGGTGAGGACACCGCACTGTTTTTTCGGACCAACGAACACCCCGCATTGGAATGGCTTGTGGAATCCGGCTTTGCGGCAAAAAGATGGAGCCTCCGACCGGACGCAACGCACGCCCGCTCAAAGACCGTTTCCATCGATTAGCAGCGATGGTTGCAGTACTGGCCGCCCGCGCCGGAGTGGTTCTCGGCACGGGAGAAAGGTCGAAACCGTTTTACTCGACAACCAAGTCGCTCGTCAGCTCGATTGGATTCGCGATATTGTAGTAGTTCGGACTCGTCCGCTGCACGACCTCGTGCATCTTCTCGAACTGCTCCTGCGTGCCATCGCCGGCGATCCGCACGGTGTAGTGCAGCCGTTCGTAGCCCCGGGCGAACGCTGGCGTCGATGTCCAGGAAACCACGGAGGTCAATGTCGCCGGTGATTTCCAGTTCGAGCTTCGAGAGCTTCACGCCCATCACGGCGGCCACCGTGGAGTAGCCAACCATCATGCAGGCGTTGGTTGCCGCCAACAGGTATTCCTGCGGGTTAGCGTACTGGTTCGAGCCGCCCAATTCACATGGCTCGTCGATCTGAATCTGGAACTGGCGAGCCACCGCTTGACCACCGATGTCAAAACCGTCGACGAAGTGATCCGTGCGGGTGCCGCCTTCCCAGCGACTCTTGACCGTCCAGTGCGTTTGCCCGGCATCTGGGTTGGCCTTGATGTCGGCAATCGCTCGCTTCAGCGCACCGACGTCAATGCCGTTGACCGTCTCGTATTGTGTTTGCGTGGTCATCTTACACTCCTTGTGCTTGAGGATTGCCGCGACTGGCGGCGGTATCGATTAACTACTTGTGATTATCGGACCGATTCGACGTGCGCACAGTGAACTCCGAGTAACCCCCGGGTGAACTTGAGGTGCACCCCGGCAAGCATCGGATATAATGTCCGCATGGTTTACAACTCCCAGCACAAACCGATCGCCGAACTGTTTGGTCTTCCGAGCCGAGCCCAAGACGGGCGAGCACGCCTGGTCCATGCGGCGATCGAACTGTTCTACAGCCACGGTTTTCAGGCCGTGGGCGTCGACCAGATCCTCGCGGCGGCCGGCGTGACGAAGACTACCTTCTACAAGCATTTTGAGAGCAAGGATGATTTGCTGGTAGCCGCCATTGGGCAGCGCGACCAGTGGGAGATGCAGGCGTGGACGGCCGCCGTCCAGAAGATGGCGGGCGATGACCCCAAGTCGCAGCTTCTGGCCTTCTTCGACGTGCTGGATATTTGGTTCAATGACCCTGATTTCCATGGCTGTCAATTTATCAACGCGGCAGCCGAATTCCCCAATCCGCACGATCCGGTTCACGCCGTGGCAGCGGAGCACAAACGCAAGAATCGGGATTTCTTTCGCGACCTGGCCGCGGCGGCGGGAGCCGCTGATCCCGAATCGTTTGCCGATCAGTACACGGCGCTGGTGGAAGGAACGCTGGTGCTGCGACAAGTCCACGGTCGCGACGATGCCGCCAAAGTCATCAAACCCGCGGTTGAGTCTTTGGTTTCCGAGGCACTGCCGTAGTGGAAACTTGAAACAGTTGAGGCAGCGGTTGTCATGAGATTTGTCGACGACGCGCGTTGGGCGGCGTTGCCGGCCACCCCGCCGCCATGCGAACTGCCGCTATGATGGCGTCAGTGGGGCTGCTCGTATTCCACTCTAGAGTTTTTCAAAGCCCACGGCACAGACAGCGCGAAGGGCACCACCATCAACCCTAGCATAATGGGAAATGCGAAGAACCAAGGGATCGTCACATATTCACCAAGTCGAATGTCGAACGAGGCGTGATCCGTGAATAGCTCGTACATTAGCGGAAAGCCCACCAGTAACGCCATGACGCCATTCCACGCGGCCAGCAACAGCATGGGCCGACCCTTTCGGTCATCGACTGCAACAATTGCACAATATAGCGAGAGCAACAGCATACTTCCGGCAACCAGCGTCACACCAAAACCCGGCGGTATGGAAATCAAAAAGAAGTTGTAGCCGGCATATCGGGGGTCGAGCACACCCCGAAACGGTGCAACGACATTCAGGCTCACTAGCACCATGTTGGCGATGCCAATCAATAGCCCCAGCCACGTCCAGCGCTTCCGAAATGCGTAATACGAGAAAATACCCCACGTGGCAGCCCACATGAAATAACCCAATTTTAACCAATTGAATTCGGCCCAGTTCATTGGAATCCTCGTTAGTGACGCTTGATAAATTGCAGACTCAACTTGCTTGGTAGTCGACCGTCGTCCAGTTTGACTCAGGAGCCCGTAAGCCGGAAGTGGTTGACCCCCAAGGAAACGACCGCTAGTCGGCGCTGCGCAACGTTCCCGGGTTTTACTCTCGTCCAGGGAAACTCCAACGCCGAGTGTTCTATCACTGCGTTCTTACCGGGTGCCTGAGAATCGCCAACCACCATGCACCGTGCGCCGATCACGTCGTGCCAGCGGCAAGCTACTGACTGAAATTAAGCTTCGTCTCAGCGATCAACCGCCATTTTTCCGCCTGATCCGGTTGTTCCGTCAGCTCATAGAATCGAATGATTCGCCTTACCGCATGAGCGACTTCTAGCGGCGACGGATACGGCGGTCCGACTCGTTCGGCGCGTAGCCCACGACCTCCCGACAACAACAGCGCCTCGGCTTCCTCGCGGTTGCCCTGTTCGGCCAATGCAGCGCCCAATGCTGATTGCACGCTGAATTGCCGCCAGTTGTCGGGCATCGGGTTGGCGCGGCAAGATCTCAAGAGATTCACGCAGGTAACGTTCCGCCTCAGCAAACATATGCCCATTCAGATAGGTATAAGCAGTTTCCGCCAGCGCGTCCGCCGTTGCCAAAGGGTCGTCAGCGCCATGCGTGCGCTTGAGTTTCAAGATTTGCTCCAATATCTCGACTCCCTTCTCCTTTTCACCGGTTCGCAGAAGTGCCTCCGCCAGATACGTCCTGCCTTGAAACGTTTGGTCTTGTGGCACTCCCGGCGACGACGTTAGTCGGTCCACCGCTTCCAGCAAAGTCAGTGCTTCTTTGGGTTCATCGGCGATCAGGTAGGCGTAGCCAAGATGGATCATGCATTGTATCGATGCCCCGTGTTTGTCGCCCAGCTTCGTCTGAAGTGCGGGCAATGCCTCTTCCAAAAGCCGTATTGCTTCCGTTTCGTTGTCGCTGTGCAGATAAGCCACAGCGGTATCCATCATCGCCGTAAGCGTTCTTGGGTGGTCCTCGCCCAACACGTCTCGCCGGCGGGCCATGACCTCGAGGTGCAACGGAAGAGCTTCGTGGACGGGTCGAACGGCATCGTAGACGCCGGCCAGCAGATGCAGCGATTGAATTGTCGTGGGATGCCGTTCACCGAGGCTCATTGCCGAAAGCCGTCGGGCCTCTTCAATAATTGGAAGCGCCTGGTCGTAGTCGCCTCGCCACGCGTAACACGCACCCAGGTTCATCGTTGCTTTTAACGTATCCAGATGCGTCGGGCCTAAAGTGCGTTGCATGATCTGTATCGTTTGCTTGTACAGCTTGATCGCTTCGTGTCCTGCCGATGAAAGTTTTCATGTGTTAAATCGGGCGGTTGCGCGCTTGCCTCTTTTCGAAAAGGTAGCGGACGATGAAGCGTTCGAGCGAGTCCTGACTGAGGCATTCGAGCGGGAGCCTGGTTCGATGGTGCTGTCTTCCTTCGGCGAAGCGGTGGCAAACCTAACCTGACCATCGTATCGCTATTGTGCCGCAGCTCGAACTGCTCTTGGAGTCGCAACGATGGCTGACCAATCCTTCCGTCGCCGTACCGTCAGGAGGACGTTTTTTGCGGGCGGTCCACGTCCCACAGGATGCCGTCGGGACCCGCATTGGCCACCGGCGTCTGACCCACCGTGGCGAATTGTCCGGCACTATCGTGAATATGACCGCACACGACCCGTGCCGGTGCGCAGCGATCGATGGCGTGTCGTACGGCGATGGATTCAACGCAAACATCATCAATGCGTTCCAGGGCCGCCATCGGTAGTTGTTTCTGGCGGATACTCCTTTAATTCGACCATTTCCTGCTGACATTTCTCACGAATCAGGTGCAGACGACGCTCTATCGTCCGCTCAGAACATCCAGGTGTGTCAACACCATGCCCCGTGGATACCGGACGCGCGGTGCAGACCCCTTGAGGACATGGGTCGACATTTCACGGTTTGCGTGCGATCAAACCAAGTCGCAACGGCAGCAGAGCCGCCGCGCCGAAACTGCGCACGCTCTGCGTCTCGAACCCCACGCTGTTTAGCAGGTCCGCCACGACGGCGCCGTCATAAAGCTGAAGGATATGATGCTCCTGAGTTCGGCGAAACAGCGAGTCGACTCTTCGAAATGCCGTGATGTAGCGGTGCAGCCGGTTTCTTGCGTCCTCATGCTCGTAGCGGACGAGGCAGGCCCAATCATCACCTTCGGCAAACGTGCGGTCTCTCTGCCGATCGAGACCAATCTCGGCGATGTCCAGCACGAATACCCCCCCAGGCTGCAGGACGTCGAAGACCTTTGCAAACAGCGAACGGAGGTCCGGGTCGTGACAAGCGTCCGTACGATAGCAAACGACTTCGCCGAGCGCCGTGATCGCTCGGCAGGCTGGCATCTGAACGCTCCAGATAGAACCAACGTGGAACTGGACCGAAGGCACTCGAGCTCGCGCCCTCTCAATCATTGCCGGTGAGATGTCGACTCCAATAATCTTGTATCCGGCGCCATGAAGACATTCGATCCAGCCGCCTCCGCCGCAGCCCAAATCGACGACGGTTCCCGTCTTGATCCCCGCCTCCCGCAGCAGTTTCAGCAGGCCGGGGGCCCATCCTTCCGAAAGCCCACTGAATCCAATGTCATGGATGTAGGCGAGATCGTCACCATAGACAGCCGGAATTTGCTCCCATTCCCAGACGGTGCCGTCTTCGGGATGCTCCCGCGAGCCAATCATCGTGAAGCCGAGCTTTTTCAAGATGCTTGTCGAGGCGTTTTCTTCCGGAAGCGTTTGGGCAAACACCGTCAGATGGTGATCTGTTGACTTGGCGATCGTCAGGAGTTCCCGAGCGAGTGCGGTGGCGACCCCCCTCCCTTCATGCCCCGGTGCCGTGCCGTAGGCCATCTCGACGCGCCCCTCAGCCGGCGGCCCCTTGAACGCGCAAACTCCCACCGGAAGCCCATTTTCCATGCCGACGTAGCCAGTCCACGGAGGTTCAAAGCCAGCGGTTTGATAGTGAGCGACCATGGTCTGAATCACTTCTTGGAGAAAATCGTCAACCGAGATGTCTTCCGGCAGGCGACCTGTTTTGTCAATCTTGATCAGCCTCATGCTAAGTCCTCATGGTATTTGCAGACGGCAGCCGACCTCGTTTCTGTCGCGATCACTGGGCCGAGCAAGTTTACCACGGCCAGAGTAAAACGCCCGACGCGCAGCTTTCGATCTCGGCCATATGCGCACGCAGTCTAACGTCGCCCGTGCCATGGAGTGCTGCGATTCATCGCCGCTTTTTCTCCAAGGCGGCCTCGATAGGCAGTCCAAAGCATACGTACCGTCTCGACTTGGCTAATATCCCCGTCCTTCCCCGACTGGCAAGCCCAACCAACTTGGGGGCGGCGCACTCCATCCTTGTCTGGCGGGTGAAATCAGGCGTTGTCGTTGAATACAAAGACACGAATATTGGCAAACCTGCGTGAGTAAATTGCCACTTTACCGCTTTCATTAATAAAGGCAGGTCTTGTGCCGGGCCACACGAATTACCGCGGAAAACAACGACAGGAGCAAATCATGTGGAACGTACCCCTGCCTCGCTTCCTCACCAGACAATCATCCCGTCGTCCGCAACCGCCGGGCCCGCGCGGAATGCGACGTGGCCTCGAAGTTCTGGAAGATCGCCGGATGCTTTCATCGATCGTCTGGGACAACTTTTTGAGCGACAATTTTGAGGTCTACGGAGCCGATGCGGGGAGGGCCCGCGGCATCACTATTCGCGCCATCACAGATTGGGCTCGTGTCATTGACGACTTCAACTACGACGGCGGCGGAAACACGTTTCATCTGGAGATCTCAGCGGGTGGCGGATCGGGGTGCGGCAGCGCGTTCGACGACCGGCGTTGAAGTCAGCAGCGGAAAACCAACACATGCCGAGATTCATATGCACACCATCGGCTGCGGTGGGACCGCGTGGTATTTTGACCCTTTCATCGGGTCCACGGATCTGCCCGACGACAGTGACTTCAGCCAGCTGGTCACTCCGTTTGTTGCCCGGAGACTTGGCAACGACAACATGCAGGATTTTTACATGGCGGTGGCCCATGAGATCGGTCATGCGCTGGGAATCGCCGCCGCACATCCGGACCTGCGGATCCATAACTACCTCAGCAATGCCCTGATGCCCGATCCGGTCAATCCGGGCGGTCCCGGTGACCCGGGCGACGTACTTTACTCATTGAATATCAATGCCGGTCCGATTGAAGCGACGTTTACCTCGGCTGGGTCGGGCGGTCCCGGCAACCTCTTCCCCGCCCACCTGTATGAAGGGCCCATCACGTTGCAAACCGCGATGATGGGATTGCCGGTCCACCCCCAAAACCTGATGAATGACGGTCGTTCCACAAGTGACGATCGGGAACTGCGTAAGCTGATCCCCGATTTTACCGCCGAACTGTTGCGGGATATCTACAACTATACGATCACGCTACCGTCAACCATCAATACGTTCTACGCCAACCTCAATCGAAGCAACGACGATCTCATTGTTCGCGGTGATCCGGACAACGCCGACGATGTCATCGCCGTCGATGAAGTTGGAAGCGATTTGCGCGTGCGAGTCAATGGGACCAGTGAACGGATCGCCACATCGGCCATGGACCAGGTGTACGTTTTCGGCGAGGGAGGAGACGATTATATTCATATCGATCAGACACCCGTCGGTCTGCCTGTCAGTGTCAACGGCGGGATCCATGACGATGTGCTTACGATTGCCAACGCCTCTGGAAACCTGACATTTGTGGACGGCGACGTAAGCATCAACGGTGGACCCGGAAACGATATCTTGAACATTCAGGACCTGGGTCGAACCGGTGACCAGACATACTTCATCACCTCCTCCTCCATCACGCCCAGTGGACTGGGTCTTTCCATCGATTACCTGAATCTGGACACGATTTTCCTGCAAGGAGACCAAGGGAATAGCATCTTTAACATCGATGGCGTTGCCTTTCAAACCACTATGCACCTTTACGGCCAGGGGGGCGATGACACCTTCAACGTCGGCGGAGTATCCTTGTTTCCCTCCCTGGACGGAATCCAGGCCGGTGCACGGCTGACGACCAACGGAGGAAGCGGAGAGGATGTCATACGCTTCAACGATGGAGCACACATCGCGAGCGAAACCTACAGGCTGTCGGACGTCAGCCTGTCCCGAAGCGGCCTGACGAACCCGCTGGCCTATGCCAATATGGAAGACGTGTCCCTGGTGGCGGGATCGGGCAATGATGCGATCGATATCGTTCGAACCACGGTCCCAACGTCAGTCAACGGCAATGGCGGCAGCGATGTCGTTGAAGTCGGGGCCGGGGATATTGACAGCCATATACTCAGCGACCTCACTCTGTTGGGGGGCGTACCTTAGGTCCCAACGATCATTTGATTCTGGACGATTCCTCCGACACGAACAATGACCATTACTTCCTGGCCGCCAACTCATTTCGCGCAACCCGACCGGGCGATGCCAACCTGGATGCTGTTACCGACGGAATCGACTTCAGTCTTTGGAATGCCCATAAATTCGGGCCCGGCGACTGGCTGCAAGGAGACTTTACGTACGATGGCCTTGTCGACGGCGTCGACTTCACCGCTTGGAACAGCAACAAATTCCAAGCCTTTGATTCGGCCCCCTTTCCGCTCGGAACCCGTGCGAAAGTGCCAGCGGCAGAAGTGATCGAGTCCATCTTCGCTGCGGATCGCCGGAGGTCGTGGATGCGCATCGGCATAAGTTGAGACGAGGCCACCGCGCGGCCACCGTTTATTGCGAACAATCGCAATTGGCGACACAGCCCACGGACGAGCGCGGGCTGAGGCCGCGATACGCTGCGGCCGCGAGCTCGACCGCATCGGTGGCGCACCTTGGAGTGCTGCGATTCATCGCGGCTTTCGAGCAAAATTGGTTTTGCGGCACGGTTCCAACCATTCGGTGCACCGCCGGATCATGTTTCCGGGCCTTTCGCGAGGTCCACGATACCCATTGCACGGCCCCAGCGAGCTGGTCTCGTTGCCGCCCAAGATGGTGGGCGGGTTTTGGGTGGCAAGAAGCGAGTGGCGAGGGCCCGCCGAGCCGGCCGTTGCAAACGAGCTGATGAAGGCCGCGTGTGATGCGGCCGCGAACCGGCGATACGTTGCAAGGTCCTCGCTGACGAAAATCGCGGAAACTCCGAGGCTCACGCGACCTGCAGCAAATTCTGACCGCTATATTGAAAAAAGTGAATCTGGTCACCGCCACCCCGCTTGGCCTCGTACATGGCCTTATCCACCGTATCGATCAGCCAATGAGCTCCCGCTGGATCCTCAGCGAGCGGCTGGTAATGCACGGCCCCGATGCTGGATGTCACCGTGATATTCAGGTTTTTTGCGATGGGTGTTGAACGAATTTCGGCACGAATTCGCTCAGCGATCCGCTCGACATTTGCCGCGGTAACGTTTGAGAGGACCATGAGGAATTCGTCACCCCCGAAACGAACGACGGCATCGGATTTGCGAACGGCCCGCGATGAAATCTGCGCCACGAGGCGAATGGCATGGTCTCCCTGCTGGTGTCCGTGCTGATCATTCACAGACTTGAAGCGGTCAATGTCCAGAAACAGAAAACCCATCGGTTTGCGGAGGCGGATATTGTTGGCAATCCGCTCGCTCAGCACGCGATCCAGATACCGTCGATTGTAGACGCCGGTCATGGCATCCCGCATCGCGTCGTCTTCGAGTTGGCGTCGTGATTTCTTTTCGCCTCCAGGCCCACTGCTTGACTTCGTCAGTGATTGTAATTGGCTGTGCAGTGCGATTTCTTCCAGGATCCGTTTGGCGTCGTTCAGAATCCGGTCTACAGGCCACCCGCGGCCTACGTCAAAGGCATACAATGCGGCTGTTTCGCCGACGCGGACGATGGTCTCTCGCAGTAGCTCTTCCGTATCTTCGATGGGCCAGTTTAACAGGTTCAGCAAAACGGCTACGAGTTCATCGAAGTGCTGGTCACCCGAATTGGGTAAGTTCTCCACATATTGGGCACACAGGTTGGCTGCCAGGAGCGCCGTATCTAACGGCGACTGCTCGACACAGGAGTCGGGAAGCAAGCGGCGATGATGATGGGCAATGGCGTGGCACATGGCATCGGGCAGCCCCCAGCGATGACACAGTGCGGCGGAGACCTCCGGGTGCGTATATCCCAGGTACTCTCGTTCTGACGCGACCACATTCGGAAACGCACTGCGGTCCCACACATGGCTCAGATATTCCTCCCCGAGGGCTTGAATGCAAGCCAGAATTCCGATGTCTTGCAACAACCCCGCCAGAAAATAGCTCGCCGGATCAGCGCCCGGGATTCTGTCCGCTAACAGCTCGGCAAACGTCGCCTGGGTCAGTGACGAGCGCCATAGTCGCTGCAGCGGTCGCTGCAGATCGATTCCGTGGGACTTCTGGTTGGCCAGTGTGAACCCGAGCACCATGGTCCGGACCATGGTGATACCCAGCATGGGTATCGCCTTTTCGATGGAATCGACCTTGCGGCGCAGCCCGAAGATCGCGGAATTGACGGTCCGCATCATTTTGCTGGACAGCGCCGGATCGTTGCGGACAGTACGAATCAGCTCACCGAGGTCAGGTTCCTCCTCACGCGCTAATTCAATCACGCGAACCGCAATTTGTGGCAGGCTGGGCAGCCGTTCTGACAACAAGATTTGTTCGATTGCGCACGGCATGTAGAGAATATCGGTCAACGACACCACCAACCACGCCACGCGTCAGAAAGATCTGCCTGGATTGGGCCGCGGACGTAGCAAAGGCAACGAAATGACGCATCGTAGCGGCTCCACCGGGCCTGGGCCGATCTGGACCTGAGAAACAGCGGCGGCACCGCGAGCAGAAAGCTGTCTTGGCATACTTCGTCGGAGCCGTCGGCCTGGACCAGGCGGTGATCGCCTGCCACTTCCCTGGAACTCCACACAGAAGTCGATCGGTGTTTCATCGCAGAAATTCGTTGTAGTCGTGCCGCACGATTCGTTAGGGTGACGTCGACAGAGAAACCCTTTTGAATTCCTGGCGTTGCTAGGGTTTGCCGCGGTAGAGTGCCACGGACCCATCGACCCGTGCCGCCGCCAACATCGAACTGTCCGGCGCGAAGGCCATGCAACTGACGATGCCCCTTGAGTCAAGGCTACCGAGCTCGGTGTTGACCTGCGGGTCCCAAAGATGAATCTCCGGAATCGATCCTGCGAGGGCCAGTACTCGCCCATCGACCGATTCAGCCATTTCCGTCGGCGGAAGGAACTCCCCGGTTCTGCCGAGTGTTAAGACGCGTCTTGACGTGTCATGCTTCCATATTTCTACAGATGATTCAAATGGTTGCAGTGTAAACAGACGCAAATTGTCATGGCTAAATGCCAGGGCCGCCAGAGAGTTACCCTGCGATGGCAGCCTGTGCACTTTGCCGCTGCCTCCGCGCGTATAAATCGCCGTATCGGTCGGTCGTCCGTCACGCGACTGGTTTTGTACAGCCACTCGTGTGCCATCGGGCGAGACAGCGACCTGGTAATTAACGCCGAGGTCCGCGATGTGATCGCCAACGACCAGGGTCTGTGATTCTACGGTCGCACCGTAGAGGCCGCCATTGATGTCAGCGTAGATGACGGAGCAGTTCCCGGATCCCCAAACGGTATGCCAGTCTTCGTCAGGCTCGACCGAGACACCCGATGTAACCAATCGCAAGGACTCGTTGTTGTCTAAATTGAACAGTGCGGGCCGGCCGTCTGGCGAAAGGTAAAGGACGCGATGCCCGATAACCGGAGCCACGCGACCTCCCCGAATGGGGAACTTGATGCTCTGCCCCGTCTGCAGGTCATAGACGGCACACTCCGCCCGAGTTGTGGCGACGAACTGCTGTGAACATTCCGAAAAGTGCATTGTCTCGATGGTTTCGTTGCACAACCGAACTTCCCGCACATCTGGAAGTCCGCCGAAACTGGAAACTTTAAGTTTCGTCGATGGGGCTCCCGAGATCAGTGACGGCAGATTTGGGGCCGCCAACTCGGCCACTAGCGGATTTCCGTCAGCAGACCGCGCAAGCTGAAATCGAACCGCAATATTATGCTTTCGCACGATCTGTTTCGACTCAATGTCCACTTCGCAGAGCTGGTGGCTCGTTAGCGGTGTTCCTCGAGTCATGAATACTGACTTCCCGTCGCGGGCGAAGCCGAAACACTGGCCGCGGCCGTCCAAATGAATCGCTTGGTCCAGCCGTTGAAAAGGCTCGACCTGCCAAAAAGTCACGCAAGACGACCCGCTGAATTGTCCGCTCACTGATTGCTCGGTAACCGCCAGGCGACCGCTGTCGGGCGAAAAATGAACTGTCGCATTTGTGGTGTCAATTTGGCCGCGTACGGTCCAGTCACTTGTGGACCAGAGCCGAACGTACGAATCGTTTCTGTCGTCGCCATCCATGACCGACGCGGCCAGATACTTGCCGTCTTCAGAATAGGTGAGAGTCCCGTAGAAGTGTCGCCCCTCGAGTTCGACGTGCCGCACCTCAATGCCCGTCGCGAGATCCCACACGCGCAGCAGCGTGGAACCGGATTCTGAAATCCCGAGTACGGCCAATCTACCGTCCACGGACATGGCCAGGTCGAGCAGATTAGAGTCTGAGTCGGAGAGACTGCAGGAGAGGACACCGTCGGCAACCGACCAGGCCATGACTTGAGCACGGGTTGGCTGATAGGCGATTAGCGTCGTCCCATCCGGCGAAAACTGGACCGAGTCGAACGTGCTGCTCTCCGGCAGCGGAATACGACGCACGATCGAACCGTCTTCTGGTTTCAAGAGAAGTATTTCCTGCCCTCCTTCACCTGCGGCGTCAGGCCCGGGTCGCAATATCGCAAGTCGTGTTCCAGCGGGCGAAAACGCGCCAGCGGTGCTCAGGTCGGATGAATCGGGGATGGTCACCGTCTGGATAAGCCGACCGGTTCCGGTATCGAATAGTTTCCCGTCGTGCCGACCTTCCAGCGCAAGCAGACTTAAGCCGCCTGGGCTCAAGTTGAATGCGTCCACTCCGTCCGACAACTCCCACTCCTGCTGTGGTGCGTGCACGATGTGGTAAAGGTGAAACCAGGCAAAGTCCCGCTGATCGATTTGACCTGGACCAGGGCAATGTTGTTGCAGCAGGGTTCCAGCCTAGTCGGCCTTACCACTGCGCCAGGCGGCGTATGCGTCACGCAGGTCCTTCGCGTATTGCAATCGCGTCGCATGCGAAGCGTGCTTCAGAGCCTGAGCCTTAGCCTTCTCCTTTTCTTCGTCGGCCCGAAGTGCATCTCGCCGGTGATCCTCCGCCGTTTGCCGGCTAGTTTTCAGCTCGGCCGCGGCATGTTTCCCTTTGGCAATCAGCGCCTCACTTTCCCGGCGCTGTTCGTCGAGCTGCCGTTGCAGATGGACGACGAAGCGGCCACCTAGCGGCGCCAGCAAGGCCGAAGCGACGGCCACGGCCACGAGGGCGGCAGCGAGTGGCTTGCGGCGGACCCAACGCGCGGCTCGTCCCAACCACCCTAAAGGCCGAGCGCGAATGGGGATGCCTTCCAAGAATCGCTTCAGCTCTTCCGCCAGGTCTTCCGCACTGGCGTATCTGTCTCGAGGCTTCTTTTCCAGGCACTTCATACAGATTGTTTCCAGGTCCCGGGGGACCCGGCCCATCACCCTGCGTGGCGGCACGGGATCGTCCGTGGCCAGGGCAGCCAGTGCCGCGTGAGGCGTACGAGCGTCGATTGGCGGACGCCCCGTCAACAACGAATATAACACCGCGCCTAAAGAGTAAACGTCGGTCCAGGGCCCAACTCCCTTCATACCGGGCACCGCCTGCTCGGGCGCCATGTAACTTGGCGTCCCGGCAAGCTCACCGGTGCGGGTCAATTCCAGATCGGCATTAAGCCGCTTCGCCAACCCGAAATCGCTTAACTGCGGGTCTCCATCGGCGGTCAGAAGGATGTTGGCCGGTTTGATGTCGCGATGCAAGACATTTTGTTGGTGCGCATACTCGACGGCGGCAGCGATCCGTCGAATTATTTCGGCGGCCTGGCGCGGCGGCAGCGGGCGGTTAGCAATCCGTTCGGCAAGGCTGCCCCCAGCGACATATTCCATAGAGTAATAGTGGTGTTCGCCATGTTTTCCGATTTCCAGGATGCGAACAATCGACGGATGTATTAATCGAGCGGCCGCTCGGGCCTCCTCATGGAACCGCTCTACCTCCCGTGGGGTGGCCAACCTTCCACTGAGGATGAGTTTTACGGCAACAACTCGGTCAAGGCTCCGTTGACGGGCTCGATAGACGACCCCCATCCCGCCGCGCGCGATTTCGCCGAGTAGTTCGTAATCGCCGAAATAGCGGATCGTGGGGAGAACCGAAAGGCCTTCAGGGAGGTGCGGCGTCACCGCGGTCGATGCAGTGAGCGGCCCATCCAGCCGGGCCAGATTCGCAAAGAAACTGCGGAGTTCGTCGGCCAGCTGAGGATGGGCAGCCACAAGGATTTCGGGATCCAAACGCTCGCCGGCGTCAATCCGTTGCATGTAGTCGGCAATCACTTCATCCGCGGTCATCGATTGCGCGGATTGTGCCCGCGCTGAATCCTCGGGAAGCTCTGACTCCGGCGGACGGTTCGATGAAATTGTCATTTCAATTCGATGGTTTTCCGACGAATCCCAGACTTCTTGACGAATGGCTTGCGTTACGACAAAGAGCGCAGCGTTTCACGGGCCGGGCTACCGCCGGCGAACCATTGCCTGCGTGATGAGTATGAACGTGTCATAGGCATCGACGCTGGAGGACACCGAAACACCTCCGAGCGGTTCCCAGCCCTTCCCAAGCATCTCGTTGACAACCGCTACAAATTCCTCTCGGCCCCGTTCGAACAATTCACTGGCGTTGTATGATCCCCGCACGACTTTGTATTCAACAATAGCACCGGCAAGCGGCGGGTTCGCTTGAACCTTTTTCGATGTTTCGGTGGTAACTGCCACGGCCAGAAGCGACGCCACGGCTACTGTCAGCACACCCCTTTTCCACCTCGTGGTTGG
Organism: uncultured Planctomycetales bacterium; assembly: GCA_963695565.1. Classification (GTDB taxonomy): domain Bacteria; phylum Planctomycetota; class Planctomycetia; order Pirellulales; family Pirellulaceae; genus CAVOGW01. The sequence goes on along the minus strand of CAVOGW010000009.1, from coordinate 49,172 downwards.
AATGAAGTTCGTCATTTCTATTTTCCTTCCTGGTAGGAGCAAATCATGTGAATAGAACGCGGAAGTCAATTGGTTGCTCGCGGTGAAAATGGATACCAATGCACGCCTATCGTTACAGGCACTGTTCTGCGCGAGATGGGGCGCACTGATCATGAAACTTCGCCGGCGACGACAATCAGCTTGGCGACGTCAAGCCCGGAAAAGAACCGTCGTTCCGTGCCAGGAGTGCGATGCTTGAACCCGTCGAATACGCCGAGTCCACGGGGCAAGCAACGTTGTCGACCAGGCTGTGTTGGTCCTCGCCGAACGATCCCATCGTTGGTCGATCCGTTGCAGATCATGACGCCGTCAGGCCACCGCCACCAAACGCTCAGCAGGCGACGCAGGAGCACCGCAGGCCAGTCGCGGAAGACGCTCACACTCGGTAGGCAGGCAGTTGAACTGGTCACGAAGGCCGCAAGGTTGCGAGCCGATGCCTCAGCCCCTAGAATACGCGTGGCGCTCGCGACATGTCTTTGTCAGGTGGGCCATGACCAACAAGTCCGGCAACTCGGAAATCGGTGGGCTAATCCGGCGTGCCCGCAAGGGAGACGACCAGGCCAAATCTCAACTTGTGGCCAGGTACCGCGCTTACCTGCTGCTGCTGACGCAGGCGCAATTGGGAACAAGCTGCAACGTCGTGTTGATGCATCGGATATTGTCCAGGAAACCGCTACCGAAGCGTGGCGCGACATGGAAAACGCTCACGCTCTCCTACCGCACTCCCGGGGGCAATGGCTTCATGGATTGGGAATTGATCGACGATGCGAACGCTACCGTGCGTTGGCGATCAGAAAATTCGACCAACTGGGAAGGAGAATACTCTATTTCTCGACTTGGAAATTGAATCGATTAGTTTGCTTTTGCATTTCCGCGACTTTACTGGCCGCGGTGCGGTTCTAACTACTCAAACTGAGCGGTTTTTCGATTGAAACTGGTATTTGCGCATGAAACGAGGCCACTTATGAAAGGAGGTTCGCGAAAACATCTCCTTGATTCACAAGGGCCTCGCCATGGATGGTGGTCATTTTCCCCGATTCTTGCAAGCCGTATTGGAACCGATTTGCCAATCTCTGACGAAACCACAACGTGGACATCTGCGATGGTTTCTGTTCGCACTGTTGGTAAGCACTCGAAAAGTGAAGCTGGCGAATATTGCCGTGACCGCACCTCGCGGAGGACACCGAACATCGTGCGGCACGTTCCTGCGCAGCGACTGGGATGGCCCCTCGCTGTTGAACCAGCAGGCAATGCGTACTTTGCAGCGACTGAAGCCCAAAACGAACGAAGTGATTTATCTGATCATCGACGATACACGAATTGAAAAACGCGGCCGAAAGATGGATGCCGTGACGAAAATCTACGATCACAAGACGTTGCGATTTGTTCGGGGGCACATCGTGGTCACGGCGGCTCTCATGTTTCGTGGCATTGTCATCCCTTGGAAAATAGATCTTTGGATTCCCAAAGCGGAAGCCCAAGACGGCTATCGGAAGATCAACCAGATCGCGGCCGAGATGATCAACGAGTTGCGTGTTCCCAAAGGCTTGAAGGTCCGCGTCTTGTTCGACGCTTTTTACCTCGCAGCGAATGTCGTCAGAGCCTGTGAATCCCGTGCTTTTACCTGGTTTTCTGTCGCATCCAAAAATCGCAAGCTGGTTCGCAAACATTGTCGCACGCGTGCGATCAAGGAATTCGCCTCGGGGGCTCTGAAACACGGCGGTCGTTGTATCCGGTTGCGCCGAGTGCGCGGCTGGCGTTGGATGCGTATCGCCAAGGTCGACGGAACCCTCGGCCGCATGGGAAACGTCCGAATGGTTTTGTCGAAGCGTCCACAGGATCCTTGGAAGAAGACATTGGCGGTAGTCACCAATGAGACCGGCTTGGAAGCTCGAAACATCATGGCGATCTTCGAGAAGCGTTGGAACATTGAGGTGCTGTTCAAAGAGCTGCGGAATTCGCTGGGGCTTTGCGATTATCAGGTACTGAGCAGAAACGCCATCGAGCGTCACCTGCACCTGTGCTGCATGGCCCACTTGCTGCTGACCCACCACGCCCTGAAGGACGCAGGTGCACAAGCAAACGAAAAGGACAAAGAGCTTACTCTGCCGCATTTCAACGAACGCCTCGAAAACCTACGCAACTCCATTCGCCGTGAGCAAGCAACGAGCTTCCTCAAGCGGATCAAAAACAGGGATGCTCGAACAAAATTACGAGCCTTCCTCAACGAATTCCAAATCGCGGCATAAAAACCGCTCAGTTTGAGTAACTACTCAAACTGAGCGGTTTTTCGATTGAAACTGGTATTTGCGCATGAAACGAGGCCACTTATGAAAGGAGGTTCGCGAAAACATCTCCTTGATTCACAAGGGCCTCGCCATGGATGGTGGTCATTTTCCCCGATTCTTGCAAGCCGTATTGGAACCGATTTGCCAATCTCTGACGAAACCACAACGTGGACATCTGCGATGGTTTCTGTTCGCACTGTTGGTAAGCACTCGAAAAGTGAAGCTGGCGAATATTGCCGTGACCGCACCTCGCGGAGGACACCGAACATCGTGCGGCACGTTCCTGCGCAGCGACTGGGATGGCCCCTCGCTGTTGAACCAGCAGGCAATGCGTACTTTGCAGCGACTGAAGCCCAAAACGAACGAAGTGATTTATCTGATCATCGACGATACACGAATTGAAAAACGCGGCCGAAAGATGGATGCCGTGACGAAAATCTACGATCACAAGACGTTGCGATTTGTTCGGGGGCACATCGTGGTCACGGCGGCTCTCATGTTTCGTGGCATTGTCATCCCTTGGAAAATAGATCTTTGGATTCCCAAAGCGGAAGCCCAAGACGGCTATCGGAAGATCAACCAGATCGCGGCCGAGATGATCAACGAGTTGCGTGTTCCCAAAGGCTTGAAGGTCCGCGTCTTGTTCGACGCTTTTTACCTCGCAGCGAATGTCGTCAGAGCCTGTGAATCCCGTGCTTTTACCTGGTTTTCTGTCGCATCCAAAAATCGCAAGCTGGTTCGCAAACATTGTCGCACGCGTGCGATCAAGGAATTCGCCTCGGGGGCTCTGAAACACGGCGGTCGTTGTATCCGGTTGCGCCGAGTGCGCGGCTGGCGTTGGATGCGTATCGCCAAGGTCGATGGAACCCTCGGCCGCATGGGAAAGGTCCGAATGGTTTTGTCGAAGCGTCCACAGGATCCTTGGAAGAAGACATTGGCGGTAGTCACCAATGAGACCGGCTTGGAAGCTCGAAACATCATGGCGATCTTCGAGAAGCGTTGGAACATTGAGGTGCTGTTCAAAGAGCTGCGGAATTCGCTGGGGCTTTGCGATTATCAGGTACTGAGCAGAAACGCCATCGAGCGTCACCTGCACCTGTGCTGCATGGCCCACTTGCTGCTGACCCACCACGCCCTGAAGGACGCAGGTGCACAAGCCAACGAAAAGGACAAAGAGCTTACTCTGCCGCATTTTAACGAACGCCTCGAAAACCTACGCAACTCCATTCGACGTGAGCAAGCAACGAGCTTCCTCAAGCGGATCAAAAACAGGGATGCTCGAGCAAAATTACGAGCCTTTCTCAGCGAATTCCAAATCGCGGCATAAAAACCGCTCAGTTTGAGTAACTAGAGGTGCCGTGCCGGGCACGGATGGCAACCGATACTGTGAGTTTACGGGCGGCAAGCGAGAAGCGGGAGGGCAAATGCTGCCGAAACTGGCATGGAACGGATATGCCGTGCGACGAATCGGCGATACTCGGCTACCATGGAGCTGTCATCCCGTGGCTCATCTCGAGAGGATATCGCCATGCCATTATTTACGAGTCGACGACGTTTTCTCAAACAGGCTGTTTGGGCCGGTGTGGGTGGAGTGGGAGGCAGCTGCCTGCTGCCGCATTTGTCCGCCATCTCCGCCCAGGAAGCTCGCTTGCCGGCGGACGCGGTGCAGTTTTCGCCAGACATCGAACCTCTGGTACGCTTGATCGAGGACACGCCGCGCGAGCAACTTGTCGAACAGATGGCCGCCCGGGTGCACGCAGGCCTTGCGTATCGGGATGTGCTGGCCGCCTTGCTGCTGGCAGGTGTTCGCAATGTCCAGCCACGACCCCACGTGGGTTTCAAATTCCATGCCGTGCTCGTCGTCAATTCAGCCCATCTGGCCAGCCTGGCCTCACCCGATCGGGACCGCTGGCTGCCCATCTTCTGGGCGCTGGATTACTTTAAGAGTGCCCAGCTGCGGGATCATCGCGAAGGGGACTGGACGCTGGCCGCCTTACCCGAATCACGCCTCCCGCGCGGTGCCCACGCCAAATCTCAGTTTGTCGAGGCGATGGACCGCTGGGATGTTGAGGCAGCGGATGCGGCAGTGGCGGGCCTGGTCCGATCCGCCAGCACCTGGGAGATTTACGAACTGTTATTCCGCTACGGTGCCGGCGATCTGCGCGATATCGGGCACAAGGCCATCTACGCGGCAAACAGTTTTCGGACATTAAACTGCATCGGTTGGCAGTATGCGGAGCCCGTGCTGCGCTCCTTGGCTTACGCGTTGCTGTGCCACTCCGGTGAACCCAACCCGAGCGAGGCGGACCTGGCACCCGACCGGCCGTGGCGGGAATCCACGAGAATCGCCCAAGCGTTTCCGTCCGGTTGGAGCGCCGGACGCGTGGATGCGGGAGCCAGCGAAGCGCTGCGCGGGGCCTTGAGCAGCGATGGATATAAGCAAGTCCAGCAACTGGCAATCGAGCAACTGTCGCAAGGCGTCGCAGTGCAGTCGATCTGGGATGCCATCTTCCTGGGAGCCAGCGAACTGCTTGTGCAGCAACCAGGAATCATTTCTTTGCACGCGCTGACCAGCTCGAACGCTCTGCATTTCGCCTTTCAGACCGTGGCGTCGGATGATTCACGGCGGCGGATACTACTGCAGAATCTGGCTTTTCTTTGCCATTTTCGCGATCGTTTGCCAAAGATAAATGACCAGCACACCGAGAAACTGCAGGCCCTTGTGACGCCGATGAATCTTGCCGCGGACCATTCCGGGGCCGAGCACGTCTTTGCCGAACTGCATTCGCAACCGACGGAAGGGGCACGCAAGGCATACAGCTATCTGCTCTGCGGTGGTTCCCCCGCGGCGCTGATGGACGAAGCGAGACGGATGGTATTCTTGAAGGGGACCGATTCGCACGACTACAAGTTCAGTTCGGCCGTTCTGGAGGACTTCTACCATGTCAGCCCAGCTCTAAGGAACCAGTATCTGGCGGCCGCGACGTACATGCTGCATGGCGCGGATGAGCCCGACAACTCGCTGGTTCACCGGATCCGCACTGCGTTTTCCCGGCGAGCGTGAGACGTCAGTTGGTGACCGGGCAGGACGCATCCCTTGCACCAGGCAGACAGGTCGGGGCGACAGTCGCTGGCGGAAAAGAAGTTTTCGCCAGCGAAGCATTAACCACACCTCCCGGCCGCTGCTGCATCGACTGGAGCGGCTGAGGTATGTCAAAGCCAAGTGGCGCTCATCGGAAACAGGCCGCCGCCGCGAGTACTACCAAATCATGAAGCCGGGCCGTGAGGCACTCGCGACGCAGCGCAGCCAATGGAAAGTCGCAAATGATGCCTTGCGGACGATCGGGCATGAAATGTCCCTAACTGGATTGCCGACAGTGCAGTCACTACCCCATGGAGTCTGACGAGGTTGGCGGCCGACAACCCCAGCGACCTGGAAGCCCAGATCGATCCGTGGCGAACCCAGCTGGCCGACACGCAGGGGCGGTGGCCGATTCATCATGGCCTCGATCTGCTGCAACAATTTGTCGATGCGGGTAGCGTTTGTTGTTTAATGTGCGGATGCGAAAAATACCACCAATGCCATCGCCAGGTTGTGGCCGAGGCGTGGGCCAAACGCCTCGCGGCCGATTTTTCGATTGTCAGTTATGGTGCCCGTGGCCCCGAGCAAGTTTTATCAGGAGTTGTGGCATGAGAAACTCAGCGATTGAATGGACCCACCACACGTTTAATCCCTGGATTGGCTGCACCCAAGTTTCACCCGCCTGCGATCATTGTTACGCGATGGTGATGATGGACCACCGTTATCAGCGAGTAGAGTGGGGGCCGGCAAGGCTCGCGTCCGGACAACCGTCGACTACTGGAAACAACCACTACGCCCGCGTCGATGACTGGCGATGCGCTGCGCGGAGCGGTCTCCATAAAATAGAAACCCCCGGCGATCCGCAGCGCCAACTTGTGTCTAAATCATCAATTCGGGCTGCCACGATTCGTATAAGGCATCCGCGATCGAGTCGCTGATCTCGGACAAACCACTTGAGTCACGTGAATCAAGCGCGGACGAGTTTTCAAACTTGCGGTGATGAGTCTGTTCTTCAAGAAGCAACAACAGCCAGTCGCTTGAGAACTCATCGTCTGCTTCAAATATTCTGTCAACGGTCTCATACGAAGATTCATCCTCTTCGCGGTGCCAGTAAAACGCGCTGCTCGGCAGCCGCAATGAGGCGACCGGGAAAGCGATATTTGAACGTGGCCGAGCTCGAAGCGGACCTCCGTCCCCGCCATTGCCCAAGAGAGACAAATCTTCATTCGTCAAATTGCGTCGTGTGTCCTCGTCAGCCAACCAACCGTACATCACCGACAACGCGTCGCCGCTGTGGCTCATACCTACGGCATGTCCGCTGCGTCAGCTTGCCGCTGTTGATGAATGCCTGCACCTGATTAATGAAGGCGTTCAACTGGTTGATTCCCGCATTCGTGTTTCCGTCGTTCAACTTGTCCGTGGCGCTCTCCAGTTTACCCGTCAGCGGATTGGCCTGGTTGGCGGTTAGGACGTTACTGTCGATGAGATCCTGGATGGCATCACCGACGACATTTATCTGCTCCGTGACAGACAGCACGGTGACCGACAACGAATAATCAACGAATAAAGCTCCAGAATCTGTGGCCCGGATGGTTAGATTGGCCAAGCCGTTTTCGTTGTCAAGGACATCAAGCGTCAACTCCGCGTTGGTAATCGTCGCTGTGATCAGGGTTGCGTTCGTATTCTGAACCACAGAGAAGGTAAGTGTGTCGCCGAGATTGGGATCATCGAAAACCGTCGACAGGTCTATTACGAGATCAGGACCGTCCTCGTTAGCGGTGACATCGGAAATGGGATTGACAACATACGGTGCCTCATTGATATCCATTACGTAAATGGTCACGGTTTCCGGTGCACTGACGTTGACGCCGTCGGAAACGGTAACTGTGAGAATGAAGCTGTTGGCTGTCGGCAACTGAGCGCTATCGCTCACCGTGATTTGGCCATTCCCGTTAATTTCAAACACGGCGCTACCGCCTACGATCGTCCAATCGGAAAAAGTCGTTAGCGTCGCGTCACCATCGGTGGCCACCACCGTGCCGACAATGGTTGTATTCGGGCTGTTTTCGGCGACCGTGAAGTTCTGCCCCGGCGTTACTTCCGGCGTAACGTCATTGACGTCCGTGATGTTCAGCGTGTGGCTGGCCGTGTCATCGTACGTGCCACCAACAGTCGCATCGTCGACCTCGACGGTGACGTCAAAGCTGGACGTGGTTTCGAAATCGAGTGATGTGCCGGCTCGCAGTCGCAGCTCACTGCCCACAATCTCAAAACTGGCCGCGTCGGCACCGCTGAGCGACAGGTTGTTGGTGCCGAGGTCATCGTCCGTGATCACGATGTCCGCGATTCGGATCGCCGTTGACGTGTCGGTATCTTCGGCCAGGCTGGCGACCAGGTTCGTCAGCGAGACGGTCGGCGCCTCATTGATATCGGTGATGTTCAGTGTGTGACTGGCCGTATCGTCCGGTGTAGTGCCGACGGTCGTATCGTCGACTTCCACCGTGACGTCAAAGCTGGCCTTGGTTTCAAAGTCGAGCAATGTGCCGGCCCGTAGTCGCAGTTCGTTGCCCACAATCTCAAAACTGGCCGCGTCGGCGCCGCTCAGCGACAGGTTGTTGGTCCCCAGCGCGTCGTCCGTGATCACGATGTCCGCGATCCGGATGGCCATCCACCGCGATCGCCTGACCAATCTCCGCACCTGCAAATGGCCTCGTCGCCACGTCAACGCCATCCAGTTGCGACTGCTCAATATATCCTGTCGTCAACAAATACCGCTGTTCAAGGGACTCGATTGAGAGCGGCTCAAAATAAAGCCTGCTTTCAAGCCGCTTCGATCTAAACGACGTACTTGGGGACAAACGACGTTGAATGCGAGAAAATAGTGGCATCATGAGGTCTCACTGCAAGAGAACGAAGCGTGACGGTTGGCGAAAGGCTGAAGAAGGGCATGGGACCGCCGAATTTCAAAAGCAGAGCGATGCGAAATCCAGGCATATTTACCTAGCGTTGCAGATTCGGTCACCCAGCCATGGGAGGACCCTGCGATAATCGTTGTCGAACATGGGATTTCTCGTAATTCGGTGCCGCCAAACCAGCACGCTTCCATGGCTGCGGAATTCGCAGGGAACCACGTTGCGGACGGGAACTGACGAATCTAAAATGAGGTCATAAGGGCGCAAGCTGCGAACGCATCCCTTAACTACGAGATTCGCCGCCCGAATCCTTAATCAATTTCCGCAAGACTTAATCCGAGGTTGGCAGCCCTTGGTTGAGTCGCGCTGTCTGGCGTCGGTTCGCCGGGTGCCTTGCGATGTGAGGTACAAATGGGTCGCCCTTCGGACAATCACGCGGAGCCGAATAGCCAGCCAACCCAGGAAATCACCCACTTATTACGCCGCATTCAGGCGGGAGATGCGACAGCCAACGATCGACTGATGCGGCTGGTGTATCACCAGCTGCATCAGCTGGCGTCCCGTTTACGAGCCGAAGAAGTGGCCAATGGCACGCTGGGCACAACCGCGCTGCTGCACGAAGCGTACATTAAGTTGACCCGCTCCGATGCGTTCGCCTCCGCCGAAAATCGTCGGCATTTTTTTGCGCTCGCGTCTCGAGCCATGCGACAAATCATCGTCGATCATGCGCGCCGGAAGAACACGCAAAAGCGGTGCCACACGGGAAAACGAATGCATCTCGACGCGGTGCTTGATTATTTTAATCAACGGCGCTGGGACGCCTTGAAGCTGGATGAAGCGCTGCGCGAATTAGGGGAACGTCACCCGCGTCATGCGCAAGTGGTTGAGCTGCGCTTCTTCGGCGGGATGACGACCCAGGAGGTCGCGGACACGCTGGGGGTTTCGGTGAGCACCGTGGAAGGAGACTGGCGGTTTGCTCGCGCCTATTTGCGGGCCAGCCTGCGGGATCCGAATATCACATTGGACGCACCGGCAAGTTGATAAGAAAAGGAGCCACTTCCCGCGACTCGATAATGTCCTGCGTGTGCCCCGCGATTTTAGTCATCACGCCACCACTTTTGGTCGAGGAGCCTGCTTGTGTCGATTGCCCCTGACAGCCAACGCGTTGAGGAACTGTTCAGTGAGCTCGCCGGGCTGGCCGCGCCCCGCCGTGCTGCGGCGCTCGCGGCGGCCTGCGGCGATGACCGGCAGTTGCGGGAGGACGTCGAACGTTTGCTGGAGGCTGACGACGCGGCCAGTGCGGAACATTTCCTGGAGTGGGATCGCGTCCGCTCGGCCGCCGAAGCTCAACCGGATGCCCTTCTCGGTCGACGATTGGGACCTTACCAGATCGTTGAGCGGATTGCGGCCGGGGCGATGGGTGTCGTCTATCGCGCTGAACGCAGCCAGGGATTCAAGCAAAAGGTGGCCGTCAAGGTGCTCCGGCCGTGGCTGTGTGACCAGGAGAGCATTGCTCGCTTTCGCGCGGAACAGCAGGCCTTGGCCGATCTGCCCCATCCTCATATTGCCCGGATGCTGGACGCGGGAATTACCAGCGATGGATCGCACTACCTGATCCTGGAATACATTGACGGCCACCGGCTGGACGAGGCGATCGCGGCATGGCAACCTTCACTGCAGGTCAAACTGCAGTGGTTTTTGCAGATCTGCCGAGCGGTGGCATTCGCTCACAGTCGCGGGATCGCGCATCGCGATTTGAAGCCGGCGAATATTCTGCTGGCCACTTCCTCCCCAACCTCGGGGCCAATCGCCAGCGAGAATGCGGGGGGCGAGCCTGACGGCCCGTCGTCCCTTGTCCCGACGATCACTGACTTTGGCCTGGCCAAGATCACGAATGATCGCGGAACTGCGCTGACGGCGACAGGAGACCTCCTGGGGACTCCGGGCTACATGGCACCGGAGCAGGTTCAGGGGACACAATCCGGCAATGGATTTCACAGTGACGTCTACGGCCTGGGCGCCGTGCTGTATTTTCTGTTGACCGGGAAGCCTCCTTTTCGCGGCGGATCGATCAGCGAACTGATCCGCGACCTCGAACAGCGTGATCCCGATCCTCCGGCGAAACTGGTGTCCCGTATCCCGCTAGACATCAACACCATTTGCCTGAAGTGTCTGGAAAAGCAACAAAGCGATCGATACGCCAGCGTCGACGAACTGGCCGACGACGTGCAGCGCTATCTGGCGGGGTTTCCGGTTCGTGCGCGTCCCATCGGGGTGCTTGGCCGCATAGTCCGCTGGTCGAAGCGGAATCGGAATATCGCAGCCTTGGCCGGTCTGTTGCTGGCCACGCTGGTACTTGGTTTGCTGGTCACCACCTCCCTGTTTCTGACTGCGGCTCATGAGAAGCGTATCGCGGAACGCGAACGCAAGTCGGCGATCGATATCATTGACCGCATGCTGACCGAAGTCTCGAAGTCACTTGTCAATCTGCCCGGGTCATCTGAGCTACGTCAGTCGCTGTTGGCGGCGGCGCGAGAGGCCTATGACGCGCGGCTTTCGCAAGGACAGAAGGACGACAAGCGGTTGCAAATCGAAACGGCTACTGCAACCTATCGTCTGGCTCAAATCCAATATCAAGCCCTGCAAAAAGAAGAGGCCTACCGCACGGCACACGACGCCATGGCTCAGTTCAGTGAATTAGTCAGGTTGTATCCAGACGAACACGCGTTCCACTTCGACGTATTTCACTGCTTGTTACTATTGGATCAAACCCAGGAGGCGCTGGAGCACATTTTACGGTTGAGCCGCGAACATCCGTTGGCCATCTATCGCCAGGCGGCGGCCAACACTGCTTGCAGGGTGGCAGGGCAGATGTCGGCCGCGCAGCCGCCACGAGCCGAAGAATTACTCATGATTGCCCTGGCCATCGCCCGTGATCTGGACAAGGAATTTCCGGGCGACCCCTTCTACCGACGCACCCGGGCACATGTTTTCACTGGTCTCGCCACGCTCAAACGATGCACTGGCGAGTTCGACAAGTCGATGCAGTATGTCCAACAAGCGATTCCTATCCGAGAAGAACTGGTCCAAAAGAATCCCCGCGAAACCGGGTTTCGCGGGGACCTGGTGAGCGACTTGAACGTGGCCGGTTGGATGGCGTTGTGGCAGCGAAAGGGACGCGAGGCGGATGGCTACTTTTCACGGGCCACCGCGCATGCACTGCAAGGGACGCAGTTGACTCCCCATCAGCTAAGCGCCTGGTCGATCTACACGTCGGCTCTGCGGTCTTCCATGGAAAACTTCCAGGGTGAGCTGGATCCTGTTGATCCGAAGTTTGTCGAATTGGTGTCGGAATATGAATTCGCGCTGCAGGCAGCTGCCCGCTGCTGGAAAACGGTTGATAACCAATTTGATCTGTTTTACGCCGAGTTTCTGGCCGATGCGCCGCTCTTGCAATTCCGCGATCTCCGCAAAGCCCAGCAAATCACGTCGGACTTGCCAGTAGCGGAGGAATACCAGGGGATCCTGGGAATCATTCAGTTGCGAAGCGGACACCCGCAGCAGGCCCTGGAGAGTTTCCGCGAGCTGTCGCCTGGGCACCGCGCGGCGAACAGGGAGCGTGCGATGCACGCCGCCCTGGCATGGGCCCAACTGGGAAATTTAGCGGAAGCTGAGCGTGTGTTTGAGCAACTCGACCCACTGCACCACACGCAGCTCTACCGCCGCATTCTTGCCGAGGTGGACGAGATCAAGCGAACCCGCCAATCACGCGCCGGTGAGGCGGCTGAGGGGCAGAATGCCGCAGAAATACATGCGATCAGCAAGTCTCGAAACTCGGGAGACGGACTGAGCACCAGCATCTGATCATACTCCGCCTGGCTAATGACAGTCTCTCGCTTTCCGCAGCGTGGCTCTTCCAGATCGGCGATGGGGTTCCGGTCAATATAGCCCTGTCGTTTGGCCCAGCGCAGCGCTCGTTTGATCGAGCGGCAGTAGTTGCGGCGCGAGCCACTGGCCGAGTCGGACATGGAATCGAGCCATTGCTGGACGTGGAACGGTTGCAAGTCGTGGGTGCAGAGCGATGGATATCGTCCCACGAAACGTTCCAGGCGGTAGCGATACCACTCGTACGTGTCTGCCGCCCGGTGCTTCTGACACCATTCCAAAGAACGTGTCGATGATGACTGCCAGGGAACCAGACCGGACGACACGCTGCTGCGGTTCGGCCATCAACTAATGAAAGTGCGTGAGGGCAGCGTTCTTTTCGACAGCCAGAAAATAGCGGGCTCCGTCAATCGTAACATACCAGCCGTTTCGCGATTTCCAGAACCGTGGTTTGGGCGTGCGAGCCATGAGAAAGCCTCCGAACCAGGGGTAATTGAAACCAACCCCAGCAAGCCTGAAGGTCTGCTGCCGCCTTCGGGTGGATGCACCCGCCCGAATGCTCTTTCATTTTACGCGTCGACCGGATTCTGTATCAGATTCTGTATCATCGAGAATCCGAATCGTCGTAGGTCCAGTACACCCCACTGGATTCGAACCATTAACCTTCGGTTCCGTAGTTCGCAAGCCGATTTGCGATATCGCTTTATTTTCAGCGTTTACGGTGTCCAAGTATGACAAGGATTACACGGATTAAAAGGGTTTGGTTGGAGTTTGGTAACGTGGCGAGAATCAGCTGGTGGTAGGGTCTCAGTTTTGACGAATCAAATGGGGAGTTCTTACGCAGTTTGCGGTGTCGTTATTCAAGTTGCTTCAGCAGGCCGGCTGCAGGTACAATGAGGGTGCTATGAATAAGCTGACGCCCGAAATGATTGCCGCACTCCGAAGCACTGACAAGCTGCCGGAGTTTCAAGACGAAGAGACGCATCGTGTGTACGTGTTGGTTGATCGAGATGCTTATCTCCAGCACGTCGGCGAAGAATCGGAAAGAACAAGGGAAGAGCTCCGCCAGCTTATCGACGAGGGTATGACAGGTGAGGGCATTCCTGCCAGTAAGGTTTTTGCTGACTTGCGTTTGCGGGCGGAGGAACTGGCCAATCACAAGGAATGAAAGAGGCTCTCTTCAGTTCGGCGGCTAGTAAGGATATTCGCGCAATCCTCGAGTACGTCGCTCGGGATAATGTGCCCGCCGCCCTCAAGCTCATCGCCGATATCGAAGATCGTTGTTGCTTATTGGCCACCCACCCGTTGCTCGGCAGTAAACGAGACCACATCCACCCAGGACTTCGAGTGTCCGTCTGCCGCGGTTACTCGATTTACTACAAACCGTACGATAATACCGTCTGGATTTCACGCGTACTGCACCCCAGTTTGAATCTCAGGCCAGACATGTTTTCGTAGCGGTTGCGTCATCAATGGTGAATTCCAGATGATCGACGGACCGAGTTGCCGATGGACAGCATCCCCACGTAGATCGCACCCGTGCTGGCAATCGTTCCCGCTACATAACAGGCGAGGTTTCTCGCTGTAAGCCCCATGACTAGGCCGGCAGGTATTAACGCCACGGTCACAAGCAGTTGCTGCGCCAGGAAGAGTCGCAGCCTTTCCCTCTGTGCCAATATAGACGAGACAACTACCTCCTCATTTATTACTGTAGAGGGCAAGGAGGTAATCCAGGATGGAAGATTATGGAAGACGTCAAGCAGAACAGCCGCCTATGGCCGGCTTTGAGCGTAGCGAAAAGCCGGCCATAGGCGGCGGCGGTCCGTCGGAGGGGGCTCGGAAGCAGGCCGGGCGACCGGATCCCGAGGTGCCGGAGCAGCCGGTCCGCCGCGAAGATGGCCTGTAGTCTGGCAGCCAGCGACAGAAATGAGAGAATATGCGAATTTGGGGGGGGCTGGCAGCTTTGTGGCTCGCCGGGGTACTCCGCTGCAGTGCGAGGGAACAGCTAGCCGCAGGATCACGATAGCGCAAAGTGACGTCGGTGTGTCGGACGTGTGTCAGACCGCAGCAGGTTGGGCAGCCGGTTTCGGTGCACAGGACACGCCCACATTACGCAGTTGTGCCATCATCTTTCCGGTCAGCGCCAAGCCCTGTGGGGCTCCGCTCGTGCCTGTTCAAAAACCCGGTGATCCCGTAAGCGTCCGCCGAATCCATACTTGCCGCCCCTGTTACGCTGGGGATTGTTTTCTCAGTGCAAAGGAGGCAAGTAATGGCGAAACCTGGTAGACCTTCTCCTGGTCTTGATGATTACCTCTACTGGCAAGAGCGTTTGGCGAATCGCGAAGCGAGCGGTTCGAGTATTGAGGAATTTTGTCGCGACGAGGACGTTTCGAAGTCCACGTTCTACCGTTGGGTTCAACGGCTCAAGGATGGGATCCCGGAGGCGATCAAGGAGGAGCAGAAACTTACTTTAGCAGACATCGCCGAACCGAAATTTCTGCCCGTCACAGTGACGGTTTCTCCCATCGAGATCCACTTACCAAACGGAGGATTAGTGCGACTTCCCGTGGGTGTTGGTCAAGCAGTGATAGTAGACGTCATTCAAGCGGTGACAGGTCTACAGACAAAGCGGAAGCCAGTGTCATGACAGCTGTGACCGACCTGCGAATTTTTGTCTGCACCTCGCCCATCCATATGAACCTCAGCTTCGATCGTCTGAGGGGCGTGGCCCAGGAGACGTTTGACCAGGACCCATTGTCTGGCCACCTGTTCTTGTTCTTTAACCGTCAACGCGATCGCATCAAGATTTTGTATTGGGACCAAGATGGTTTTTGTATCTGGTACAAGCGGCTTGAATTTGGCGTGTTTCAATTGCCGATTGCCACTACAGGTGAACGAGGCGTGGAACTGAACGGCACGCAACTCCAACGCTTGTTGGATGGGCTGGACTTGAAGAGCGGTCGACGTCGGCGAGGGCGACGGCGACGCGTGGCGTAATTCTTTTTTTAGTCGAATTGCTCTTGCGCGATTTTTACGAGCCGTTATAACAGTGGGCGTTATGGATCACGCCCACGCCCTTCCCAACGATCTTGCCGAATGCCAGCGACTGTTGCTGGCGGCTTTTCAACAGGCGTCCGAGCTGGAACGCGTGCTGGATCAGACAGCGGCTTGCTATGAAGAGCTGAAACAGACGCACCAGGCCACGCTAGATGAACTTCAGCGTTTGCAGCGCTGGATTTACGGCCGACGACGTGAGCGAATCGTTGAGGGAGAAGGCCAGCGACATCTCTTTGAGCTTGATTCGCCATCGACGGACGAATCGGAGGAGGTGACTCCCGAGCCGCCTCGACAGCAAGTCAGTGCACACAGTCGCCGTCGCCGCCGCGAACTTGACCTCCACAAGTTGCCGCATTATCGGCATGAGCTCGACGTACCGCCTGCCGAGAAGATCTGTAGCGGTTGTGGTCGCACGAAAGACTGCATTGGCACGGACGAGACAAAGATTCTGGAATACGTGCCGTCCAAGCTGGAAGTTCATGTCCACGTGCGGCCCAAATATGCTTGCCGCTCCTGCAAAGATGGCGTGGTCAGCCCGCCGCCACCTGAGCGGCCGATCGTTCGTGGCATCGCCGGCCCCGGATTGATCGCTCAGATCGTCACCGCCAAATTCGGCGACCACCTTCCGCTGTATCGAGAAGAAGACTTTTTTACGCGGCATGGGTTGCATATTCCTCGCAGCACCCAGTGCGATTGGGTAAGAGCGGCTGCGGAATTGATGAGACCGTTGTACGAACGTCAGCGGGAATTGGTACTTCAATCTCCGGTGCTCTGGACAGACGACACCCCGGTGACGGTACTGATGGGTGGCAAGCAAGGTAGCCGCAAGGGACGGTTCTGGACATACATCGGCGAGCAGCAGCCCTACTCGGTGTATGACTTTACCGAGAGCCGCGCCCGCGACGGCCCGGCGCGGTTCTTGAAAGGATTTCAAGGTTATCTGCACGCTGATGCCTACGGCGGTTACGATCACATTTATCTGGGATCGAACGCTTCGATCGTCGAAGTTGCGTGTTGGGCGCATTATCTGGAGTTTGGTTTTATCTGGGGAGACAACGCCAAACAGAGGGATGCGTAGCGTTTGGAAGGCATAAGAAGCCGGAGACTCCAGATAATTGCAGCCCCTCAGAGGGAGTCGAGGAACGCCAGAAGTCTCGGAGATGGCTGCCAGCGTGCGGCGCGGCCCGCCGGTTCAGCTCTGGTGCGATTCCAGAACGCGTGACCCACCTCTCGTTTCATCTTGAGAATTATCTGGAGCGACTTTCTCCAGGCGTTGAAGAAAACCCCGGATACTTTCATGATTGGACAAAACACTCGAGATAAAACCAAACTCCAGATAATGCGCCTTATCCGGAGCTCAGGATAAGGCACATGCGCGGCGGAAGTTCTTCGATGCCGCGCGCAGTTCGCCACGCGAATGCCATCAGATCCTGGAATGGGTTGGGCAGTTGTACGACATCGAGGATCAGTCGCGCGAACTGTCGCATGAAGCGCGGCTCTCCGCTCGGCAACAAACATCGGTCCCGGTGCTCGACCGCATCGAGCCCTACCTGGCCGAGTTAACATCTCGCGCTGCCCAAGGCGCTTTGGGCAAAGCTGTGTCGTACGCGCAGAACCAGTGGCGGGCACTTCGACGCTATACCGAAGACGGGCGGCTTACCATTGACAACAACGTCAGCGAACGAACGCTGCGGCACCAAGCCATTGGCCGAAAAAATTGGCTCTTTCTGGGCAGCGAACAGGCGGGCGCTCGCGCCGCCATTTTGTACACCATCCTTGCTGGAGCAAAGCGACATCGGATCGAACCGTGGGCCTACTTGCGCGAAATCCTGTTGCGATTGCACGCTGACGATCCGCGACTTGATGAGATGCTGCCCGATCGTTGGGCTGCCGATCATCCGGAGTTGGTGCTCACGTATCGCCTGGAAGAATCCCGCCGGAAGGCAGCCAGCCAACGCGAGCGACGCCGCCGAAGACGTACCAAACGCGGGGCAAAGTAGCCCTCGGTCTCCTCATCGAGGCGTCCGATTTTGTGACACACCATGTGGTCACCGGACGCTTACGTGATCCCACGACTTTTTGGGAATTTGATTCACGAGCCGGCAATCCGGGACCCCCGGCCAGTAAGAGCGTCGCAGAAAGGACTTGAGGCAACGCGGGCCGAAAAACGAACGTATTCTGGGAGACGATTCCCGCGCGGCAGGGCAAGCCAAGCGGGTTACGAAAGGGTGCCGGGGACAACGAATCGAGGCCCGGGTATAAATCCCAAAAAAATATTCCGACCGCCAGTTACGGCGGAGGGATGGAGTGTTAATCTGCCATTGGTCCCTCAACCGACTTATCGGTCCTTTGAATCGACGTGCTTGTGTGGGCAGGCGCTCCAGGCAAGATTACCGGATCGTGGCAGAACTAATGATGAAGACCAACGCAGCGATTGCAGTTCTCGCGCTCTTTCTTTGTAGCGCTACCGCTCACGCCCAGGTCACGTTCGACTGGGCCACGGTGGGCAATCCGGAAAATGCGCCGGACCAAGACTATGGTTTCGGCCAATTCGGCACGGTCGCCGACGTCTACCGCATCAGCAAGCACGAAGTCACGAACGACCAGTATACGGAGTTCTTGAACGCGGTGGACCCGATGGGGACCAATCCCAACAGCGTCTATAGCAGCTCCATGGGATCCAATGCACGCGGCGGAATCGCCTTCAACGCGGGAGCCGCCAGCGGAGCGAAGTATTCCACCAAGACCAACATGGGTAACAAGCCTGTCAACTACGTGTCGTTCTTCGACAGCATGCGGTTTACGAACTGGCTGGAGAACGGCCAACCAACGGGTGGAAGCGGCACGGAGAGCGGAGTTTACACCATCGGCAACGGAGTGAATGAAACACGGGCACCGGGCGCGACGTTCTTCATCCCCAGCGAGGACGAATGGTACAAAGCCGCCTACTATCAGCCAGCGGCCCAAGGGGGTGACACTGACAACTATTGGCTCTATCCCACAGCAAGCAACTCCTCGCCCCCCGTCGCCGCGGCCAATGCATTCGGTGACATCAGCAACCCTGGTGCAAACGTGGCCAACTATCTGGCGGGCGCGACCTGGAACGGGTAGGATGGCAATGTGACGACCGTGGGCAGCGCAGGCCCCTTGAGCGCCAGCTTCTACGGCACGTTTGACCAGGGGGGTAACGTCTATGAGTGGAGTGAGGCCGTCATCAGTTCGTCTTTCCGCGGTCTGCGGGGCGGCAGTTGGAACAGCATCTCCGTCTTCCTGGCCGCGGCGTTCCGGTACAGCGGCGACCCGTCGGACGAGGGCGTCGACTTAGGTTTTCGCGTCGCAAGTATCCCTGAGCCAAGTACGGGGCTGTTAGGGGTGTTGGGTATGTTGGGACTCATGCAGCGGAGGCGAAGGTCAAGCTAACGTCTTGTCGTTTCTCCCATTTGCCGTTTATTCTTCGCCGCCGCAGGCGGCGCGTGTTGGAGAGGTTGCGGGCCTGATGGTCGGGTTACTCGCCGGCAGCTATCCAAATACCTGTGGTAGACGCGGGGTACCTGGAGCCCGGCAACAATCGACCCGTTGTGGCTGGTAGCCGCCTGTTAAGATCATGCTTACCGGATTACGGCGAGTGGGCGATTTCAGGACAACTTCATGAATTCGACTCCGGATCAACCTCAATCGCTCGCAGCGAAGGCGTCATGGATTTGTATCGGTTTGACTCTCGGATGCTCTTGTCTTCTCCTTATATTCTTGGTCGTAGATCAGACGTTGTCACCATTCAACCAATCGAGGCAAGGTGTGCTGACTGGCGTTTTTCCCCGCACGCTTCTTCTCGTCCTTTGGGCTGGTGAGGCCCTAGCCGCCGTTTGCGGTGTGGGGAGTTTCTTGCTCATCCGACGGGGGGACGTCACACGAAAATTGGTCGCAGGGATAGCCACGAGGAGCCTAAGTGGCGTCGCGGTTGCGTTGTTTGGGGTGCTTTTTCTTTGGCTGTACGTCGGTCACCGTGTCATTGGTTTCTAGTTGAGCGACGCCCCGCACCAACAAACGATCATTTTACGAACTTAATACCGTCAGGCGGTGAGACGCAGGACGTGTGGTTCTCGATTAGGGGCATGAAAGTCTCGAAGCCCAATCGCTCATGCAGTTCATTTCCCGCTCGCCGTGATGCGACGGAAATGAAAAGCTTGCATCAACGAGTTGCTAGTCCAGGTGGACGGACAAACATACAAGACAGACAGGCAGGATCGGCCAAGCCGATTGCAATCGGCTTGACACTACTGTGTCTTGTCTTGGCGATTTATTTCGTGACGGTGCTGGGGATTCGTTTCAGATTTGTCGGCCTCGATTTGATAATGTGGTTTACAGCTCTTCTCGGTGCTGCTGCCGTTCTATGTCTTCCCGGATGGTGGCTGTCGTGTCGAAGTGGTAGCGAATCTGTCTGGCTGTTGTTGTGTGCCACACCTGCCATGCTGGTCTGGTTTTGGTTGTCATCCGTAGGGGTTGGAGCTCAGAGCCTGGCCAACCTTGTAGAATTCCCGCTGCTTGCGGTAGCGGGTGTTGTCAGCTGTTATGTCAAGGTGTTTGTCGTTGACAAATGGGTGGAGACACCTCGACACAGCACTTATGGCCTAGTAGCGCTACTCGTTGCTGCCGCGGTCCTCTTAAGGCTGTTGATGCCGTCACTGCCGGAATGAATCGGATTGTCGAAAGCTTTAGCCAACGACGTTGACCTCGTGCATCTTGCCCACGGGCGTTGCAAGAACCCGTGCGACGGCGGAAGTTCATGAATTCGATAAATAACCACCGTTTTATGGTACTCGACCGCGCCCGCGTGGAACGACTGGCAGAATCCAACCAGGGTGGGGACAATCCCTGCTGCAAGCGCGTCCACAGCCCCCGTTTCAGGCACGGCACCAGGAGGGTAGTCCCCGTGGCGACGCCCCGACTCGCCTCGGTGTCGCAACACGCGATGCGGAAATCCCGATGTCTTGCCGCGCATGGCAACTTGCGAAATTTACAAGTTGGCGGTGTGGCCGAGAATGCCGCCAAAATTCCCACGAACTCACGAGGCAGACGTGAATATTCTGGCACGAGGTCAGCCATTGCGTTAAGCTCACTGGTATCCGGAATATGGCACTTGGCAATTTGTATTTTGAGAGGGTAGCATCTGATGGCCGTTCGCAGACGGGCGCGCAGGTTACAAATCGAGTCGCTGGAATCTCGTCACGTCCTGGCGGCTGCTTTGGTCGGCGTCGACTTCGACGCGACCGGTTTTTCTCCTGCGAATTGGAACACGGCGACCGCGACAACAACCAATCTTTCTGGCATGATCGACGAGACCGGGGCCACGACCACCGTAGCGTTGTCCATCTCATCCGACGGTACTGTGAGCGATGCGTTTGCGACGCCACCCAGTTTCCAAATCCCGATCCACCCAAATGCTCTGGACAACATCGATGGGAATATTTACTTAGCGACAGGTACGAGGTTGACACTCCAGTGGACGAATCTGACCCCTAGCGCCCAATATGACGTTTATCATTTCGGGTCCGACGAAGTGCCCACGAACAGCCAAATCACCATCACGGGTGCCGGTACTCCCATCACATTTACTCGCGGTTACGTTGCAAACGATCTGGCAATCAACGACCAGCTGGGTGACGACTCACGCACACTGGCCTCCTACGCCAAGATGGTTACGGCGACTGGCGGCGGCACGATCACCATAACCGTCGATGTGCTGGTTGGCGACGCAGGAACAGCTGGATTGGCGATCCAACAACAGCAGTCCCTAGTCGATGGCGATTTCAATGACGATGGGCTATGGAACGATCTGGATTCTGGATTCCCTGGTCTCCGTAATTGCTGACCACACTCACCTTGCGGAGTACGATCTGACGGGAGACGGTTTGGTTGACCTCAACGACAGAGATGCTTGGCTATCCGAAGCAGGTGCCATCAATATTGGGCCCGGTCGAGCTTACCTGGTGGGAGACGCCAATTTGGATGGGCTGGTCGATGGACAGGATTTCATCACCTGGAACGTACACAAGTTTCTCTCGGGTCAACTTTGGAGTGGTGGTGACTTCAATGCGGACGGCGTCACGGATGGCCAAGACTTCATTGAGTGGAACAACAACAAGTTCTTGGCGTCCGACCAAGGCTTGCGTTCCCCGATTGGCACCCAAGAACTGGAACTGCATTCCAAATTCCGCCTTCGGGCGCAAAACGTCTCCGCGGCGCTGAGAATCAATGCGGTCAACTCCAACAGCGGTGAACGCGATAACCACTTGGACTGGCAAATGCAACACGTTTTTGAGACTTTCGCGACCGACTGTGCGATGCGAGCTGAGCGAAACGTTACCCAGAGTGTGCTGCGCGATCCTGGGCGGTTGAGTTGAACGCCGTTGGCCTAAACGCTCGAATTCGGATGCTAGAAGTCGGCTCGCAAGCTTGCCCTTTGAATTTCTCCCTTTATCCTTCGGCGCCGCAGACGGCCGGCGAGACGATGTAGTTTATGGATCTTGGCATCAATCGACCGTATTGCGGCACCCCATCCGCCCCAGTGAAACCGCTGGCAGAATCCACCAGGGCGGGGGCATACGCGCCCGCACCGCCCGTCCACAGTCCCCAAGGGTGCAATGTCATCCGCGTTTCCGGCCAGCATCGGAGCGAGCGAGTCAGTCGGGGAGCCAGGGGTTAGCCAAAAGATTGTGACGATGCGTCGCGAAAGTTACACTTGCGGCTGGTTCTATGCTCTACGAGCGCCAATGCAGCTGCATTCCAAATACTGGTTAGTTCACCTGCTTTCGCTCTGTCGATCTTGTCCCTAGCCATGGAGAGTCGATCCCGTGCGCCGAAAATTGTGCTTTGCCGCGCTGTTCGTTATCACCTCGTGCACGAGTGTGGTCGCTGTAGATCTCGCACGTTTAGAGAGCGCATTTCTGTCGCGTCAAACGGTAACGAGCGAATGGAAGTCCTCTGCGTCGGTGTATGACCATCCGGTTGCTCGCCTGCAATCTCATTTCGATGTCGTTTTGCAGATACTCAATGCCCAGACAGCCGAAAGCTTGAACCGGGCAATGGACCGACTCAAACAACACCATGGCGCGCTATCACCACACGAGGAGGCGGTGTGGCGACATCAGCTTATCCACGCGCGTGCTGCCAACATCCGACACTTGGAAGCGTACGCCCGCAGAGGCAGGTTCCCGCTGAACGAGAATCATGCCAGTACAAATGTTCCCATCTTCGTCGACAACCACGATACTGCATGTGCCGTTGGCTTCTTGATGCGGAAATCAGGTTGGGGAGCTGCGGTAACCGGAATCGCGGCGACAAACAACCTGGTCTACGTTAGTGACGTCACGAAGGGACCGTTGGTCGATTGGATTCTACATTCCGGCTTAACCGGGGAAGAGGCCGCGTTGATCCAGCCAGCCTACCCGCCGCGGCCGGAGGCGTTTTTGGATGACCTTTTAAACGGATCGATCACGCGATTCGGTCTGCGTTACGACAATTTCTCGTATTCGGCCATCGGCAGCGGGATGGCAGGGGACGCCGAGGAAATTGGGCTCAGCTGGCATCACGGTTGGTACCCCCATTTCAATCTCTCCGCGACGGACGCGATGTATTTTGGCCATACGGAGCTGATCGGCGGTTTCGGCCATACGGAAAATGCGAACGAGGAGTTGACATTGTTCTTCAACTACGACGTGACCGCCGTAGATCCGTCGCGAAGCATCGACGCCGCTTGGACGACGTCGGTGGGGGACATAAACCTAAATTCTGTAGTATCTCCTGGTGAGATCGCAGTCCAAACCACCATTCGCTCTGCGCTCGGCGATGTCTTAGCCGTGCACGAGATGACGACTGATGGTAACTCTTACTTCTGGTGGAGTAGCACTGACTTGGCCGAGTTCTTTCCTCAGAACAGTCTTCAGATATCGATGCAGGTAGACTTAATGGATGACGAGGCGCTCTTCACGTCGATTACCCACGCGTTTCGTGTAGTGCCCGAGCCGACCGCGTGGCTTGTCAGCTTGATTGGATTGACGGCACTGTTGTTCAGATCGCGTCCGGCGCACTACAGGACTTCGCGAAGCCGAAGTTCAAGGCCTCGGTTCAAGAAGCTCGGTGAGGCTTGAAGGGGGGCGGCTCTTGGGAAGCGCTTTCCCGACTCTTCGTTTAGTGGGGTGCAGGTCGAGTTCATCGCTGGTGGCTTTCAAGTACCCGTGGGAGACCGTGAGGTTTTTGGATCGTGGCAGCAACCCACCCTTTTACGGCACCGAAGATCGCCCAATCTTGCACCAGCGTCCTTGCCAGACCAGCGGGAGCTGGGGCCTTGGTGGAGGCATGGCCCCCAGCAGTCATGGCTGTTTCGACGTAGCCGAGGCTACCCTCCACAAATGCGGTCACCGGTGGGTTTGGACGCCGTCGAACGTGCGGCTAAGATAATCGTTGGTGGAAACCCTCATTCTGCGGTGCCGCCCGAGGGCGAATTGCAGGAGATTTGGAGATAGGTAATGGACCTCAATGAAACGCTTTCTCAACTGACGACCCTCCCCGTCGCCGATCGCTTGCGCCTTGTCGAATCGCTGTGGGACAGCATTGAAGCCGACACGCCGGTTTCGTTATCAACTGAACAGCGCGAAGAACTTGAGCGGCGGCTTGCCGCGCACGAAGCACATCCCGAGGATTTACTCTCCTGGGAACAAGTAGTGGAAAAACTCCACATGAGCAACAAATGACATTCGTTCTTCGCTTTCGCCCAGAAGTTGTCCAGGATCTTGAAAACGCGGCGAAGTGGTACGACGAGCGAAGGACTGGGCTCGGTGGCGACTTCCTCAACGAGTGCAAAGCGGCGCTCGACCGGATAGCAAACCGTCCCGAACAGGGGACGGTAGATCTGAAGGGTACCCGGTCCGTTCGTATCCACCGATTTCCCTACGTCATACATTATCGCATCGAACGTAGGACCATCGTGGTCTTTGCAATCATGTTTGGTGGCCGGGATCCCTCTGCCTGGCTAGATCGAATGTGACGGCACGTTTTTTTGGCAGTGAGTAGCGTATCGAATGAGCGTGCACGCAAATCCACATCCCCGATTTAACTGTCGATGTTGGCATGGAGTCGGTTCATTCTGGAGGTGTCCTCTTCAGAAAGGAGCCTCCTATGATCGACACCCAGAATTCGCGGTTGGTAGGTTACGCACGAGTCAGCACGAGCGACCAAGAACTCGCGCTGCAGATTGACGCACTCTCCGCACACGGCGTCACCAAAGAGAACCTGTTCTGCGACAAGCTGTCAGGCGCCAAGGAGGACCGGCCCGGGCTTGTGGCCTGTCTGGCGTCGCTCCAGCGCGGTGACACACTCGTCGTTTGGCGGTTGGATCGGCTGGGCAGGTCCATGCGGCACCTAGTCAACATGATCGAAGATCTCAAAGGTCGCGGCAATGGTTTCCGGTCCATTTCGGACGGCATGATCGACACCACCTCCGCTTCCGGTGAACTGGTGCTGAACATCTTCTCTGCTCTGGCTCAATTCGAGCGGCGACTGATTCAGGAACGAACGAACGCAGGGCTGGCTGCGGCCAGGTCACGCGGCCGCAAAGGTGGCCGGCCCGGTATGCATCGAAATCACCCCAAAGTCGTTCTGGCAAACAAGCTGTACTGCGACAAATCGGTTTGCCTGGAGGATATCTGCACAACGCTGAAGATCTCCAAATCGACCCTCTATCGCTACGTGTCGATGCGCGGGAATCGCGATGCGCGGGCGGAGCCCCCATCTGGAGCCTGCGCCGACACAGCCTGAGAATTGCGAACAAATTTTGTTTTTGCTTGACACTGGGCGTTGATCGCCAGACAGGTGCCGTAAAACGTCGGAAACGAGGTTGTTGGATGGGCTGGGGAAAAGGAACGATTTACGGTTCGCCGGTGTGCGTGCCGGCGTCTCGAAGAACTGCCCGTAACCGTCATCGGTGATTTTCCTCGCCGGCAATTCGCCAATTTGCCTGGACGCAGCGAACGATGCAACCGCCAGCACGCAGAAGTCCGCCGAAAACGCAGCGGTCTGAATCCCCTCAGCCATTTCGCCCGTGTGCGCTTAGGGGCCGAACGAATCGTCTTGCGGGCAGATTCCGCTCGTAGTCACGAACCGTCCGTCCTTTGCCCGCTCGTACGCCTCACAGTGGGGTAACTCGAAGGCAGACTTCGCCAAAAAACGTCTACTTGACCTGAACCCACCCAATGATGTGAGCCTGCGCCCGACTTGGCACAGCAATTGCCCCCTCATGTTCACAATTGTCGCTGCATCAACTTTCGCCGTAATTCGCGGCCGTGGCGAGTGGGCAGTTGCCCGAAATAGTGTGCGTCAGCCGTGCGAAAATGGTAAAGCCGCCAGTGGGGGTTGAACTGTAGGGAGGTGTGCCATGAATCGGATTCTTTCACGTCGTGGTCTCGCTACTGTGGTGGAGAAGAACACACTCACTTCAGTACTGTGCGGCGGTTGCCGCCGGTCCCTATTGGCAGCACGTCCTCGCTTCATCTGTCTTATCACACCGAACACCGTTGCCACGCAACTTTCTGAAAGGGAGGGCACTGCCATGCGACCGATCCTCCGCCTCGTCGTTATTGTCTGCAGTATTTATCTTTGGCAAGACTGCGGGAATCCGACGGCCACATTGGCCGACATCACCAACTGGCAGACCGGCCAGACGATCCCGGGCACGGAGGGGATCACCCCCGGCCCGGGCATGGTCCTTGAGAATTGGAACACCGAAACACACAACCTCCGCTACGCCGATTTTTCGGACGGGCTTAACCTTCGTCACTCGACTTTTTCATGGGATTGGCTTGACTCTGCCCGATTCGCGCAGGCAAACCTCACTGGTGTGACCTTCTGGCACTCCACACTGACTGATGCCGACCTGAGCCAGGCGAACCTCACCAACGCACGCTTCGGCACCTCCACGCTGTTAGGTGCCAATCTGAGCCACGCAAACCTCACCAAGGCGTCGTTTTACGACGTAAACATTGGTTCTTCCGCTACATTGACCGGTGTCAATCTGACCGATGCCACCGTCGTGGGCGCATCCTTCTGGGGTACTACGTCTAGTGGCTTTACAGCGGCGCAGTTATACTCAACAGCCAGCTACCAGAACCGCGACCTGTCGGGAATCGGCTTGGGAGACAACGACCTGACCGGCTGGAACTTCCACGGCCAGAATCTTACCAACGCGGGGTTCTACGACTCCACGCTGATCAATGCCAATTTGAGTCAGGCGAACCTCACCAACGCGGGTTTCTACGACTCCACGCTGACGGGTGCCGATCTGACCAACGCCGTCGTCGTGGGCACAAACTTCGGCTTCACTACGATCACGCGGGAACAGCTGTACTCTACTGCTACCTACCAGAACCGCGATCTGTTGGGAATCCGTTTAAACGAGAACGACCTGACCGGCTGGAACTTCGCCGGCCAAAACCTCACCCGAGCGTACTTCGGGTCCTCCACCCTGACCGATGCCGATCTGACCGGAGCCGTCATCGTGGGCGCTCAGTTCGGGAACACCACGTCGCGGGGCTTCACGCCGGAGCAGTTGTACTCGACGGCCAGCTACCAGAACCGCGATCTGTCGGGAATCGGCTTGTTTGGCAATGATCTGACCGGCTGGAACTTCGCCGGCCAGAACCTCACCCGAGCGTACTTCGGGTCCTCCACGCTGACCGGTGCCGATCTGACCGATGCCACCGTCGTGCGTGCTTGGTTCGGCGATACAACCTCGCGGGGCTTCACGCCGGGCCAGTTGTATTCGACGGCCAGCTACCAAAACCATGATCTGTCGGGAATCATTTTGGAAGGCAACGACTTGACTGGTTGGAACTTCGCCGGCCAGAACCTCACCGGAGCTGGGTTCAGATACTCCACGCTCAGCCGGTGCCGATCTGGCCGATGCCACCGTCGTGGGCGCTTGGTTTGGGAACACAACCTCTCGTGGCTTCACGGCGGCGCAATTGTACTCGACGGCCAGCTATCAGAACCACGACCTGTCGGGAATCGAATTATGGGACAACAACTTGACCGGCTGGAACTTCGTTGGCCAGAATCTCGCCAACGCGAACTTCAATGGGGCCACGCTGACCGGTGCCGACCTGAGCCAGGCGAACCTCACCGACGCGAACTTCAATGGTTCCACGCTGACGGGTGCCGATCTGACCAACGCCGTCGTCGTGGGTGCATCTTTCGGGGGCACTACGGACTTTACGCCAGAGCAACTGTACTCGACGGCCAGCTATCAGAGTCATGACCTGTCGGGAATCCGTTTGGCAGGCAACGACCTGACTGGTTGGAGCTTCGCCGGCCAGAACCTAGCCAACACGGACTTCAGTGGGGCCACGCTGACCGGTGCCGATCTGAGCTGGGCAAACCTCGCTAACTCAAGTTTCTCGGACGGAGGGGACTGGTTTGGCAACTCCACGCTGATCGGTGCCGACCTCAGCCAGGCGAACCTCAGCAACGCGAACTTCTGGCACTGCACGCTGACCGATGCCGACCTGACCGGAGCCGTCATCGTGGGCGCTCAGTTCGGGAACACCACGTCGCGGGGCTTCACGCAGGGGCAGTTGACCGCGACGGCCAGCTACCAGAACCACGATCTGTCGGGAATTGGTTTGAGTGTCAACGACCTGACCGGCTGGAACTTCGCCGGCCAGAACCTAGTCAACGCGAGCTTCTATTACTCCACGCTGACCGGTGCCGATTTCAGCCAGGCGAACCTTACCAACACGGACTTCACCTACTCCACGCTGACCGGTGCCGATCTGACCAGTGCGGACACGCGTGGTACGAGTGGGGCGTATTCGCGGGCACCACGCTTACGAATACGATACTCGTCGACGGTCGTATGGACGGCCTTAGCTTGGGCGCGGGCAATCGCTGGTAATCCGTGATTACGACGGTAATCCTGTCGTCGACCGACCACCGATCCCGATCCACGTCGAACAACAGTTCGTGATGGATGCGGGGGGGATGCTCCAGGTGATTTTGGAGGCCGATGCGTGGGATTCCACGATCTCGTTCGACGCGGGCATCCCGGCCATGCTCGGTGGGACGCTCGGGCTGGACTTCGCCCAGGGTGTGGACTTCGGGAGCCAGATCGGCCGCACCTTTGACCTGTTCGATTGGACGGGCGTCACGCTAAGTGGCGCGTTCGACGTCGCCAGTCCCTACAGCTGGGATCTGACGCAGCTCTATACCAGCGGCGACGTGACCTTGCTGGCCATACCGGAGCCGACCGCGGTCGTGGTCTGGCTGCTCGGCATCCTGGGAGTTGCACTCTTACATCGAAGGCGAAGTGTCATTGACTATGCAAATCACGATATGGCAGCAGATCGCTGATCGACGCTGATCATAAGCAGTTCAAATAACCGACCCTCTTACGAAGGAGAGTAACCGTGATGACAACTTCGATTCTTAAGCTAGCGAGGGCGGTCGTCTTGGCTGGAGCCGTTGTTGGGGGCACCGGTGGGTTGGCCGAGGCGTTTACCTGGGAAACGCTCGATTACCCTGACGCGGACTGGACTTTTCCGACGGGAATCGACAATGCAATGATTGTTGGAGGTTACTCCCTGTCTGGTTACGTTCACGGCTTCTTGGTCGGCGACGAGACGTGGATGACCCTGGATTACCCCGGTGCCCTGCACACTTGGCTGTCGGGGATTTACGAGGAGAGGATCGTGGGCTCGTTCCAATCGGATACGGATCAGAAGGGATTTCTCTATGATAACGCCGGCTGGACCATGCTCGACTACCCTGGCGCTCAAACGACAACTCCACAGGGAATCGATGGAGCAAATATCGTGGGGTCGTACGAAGTCAATGCAGGAATTTACCACGGTTTTTGGTACGACGGCGTTGCATGGCAGACGCTGGATTTCCCTGGCGCAAGTGCAACTTGGGCTTCGGATATCGATGGTGATAAGGTCGTGGGAGGATACCATCTAAACGACGACTATCATGGCTTTGTTTACAATTTAACCAGCGGAATCTGGAGTACGCTAGATTGTCCTTTTCGGCCCGGCACGACACGCGTGACGGGCATCGACGGCAATTACATCATTGGAACCTACGATAAGGGCTTTTCTGACGATAATGGATTTCTCTTCGACGGACTAAATTGGAAGCAAGTTACGTATCCACATTCAGGCGCAACAATTCCAAGTGGAATTGATGGCGACACTATTGTGGGAGTAGGTCTCCTCGATGGCAATACTGTCGGCTTTGTGGCCACGATTCCGGAGCCGACATGCTTGGCGATTGTCGGCTCGGTAGTTATCGGAGCGTTGGTTGTCAATCGCCATCGGATAGACGGCCTGTCCGTTCTCCGGGGCTAGTCGCTTTTTTGCGGGGGTGCTGGAACGAATCGACAGCGGCGATGCCAACCTGCCATTGGGAATCAATGAGCCGTCGTTGCCGCTATGTTTCTGAAGCCGAGCAATAACCGACCGTTTTTCGCGCCTTTTCCAGCCAAGTAGCCCTCGTGAACTCCCAGGGGGGTGCTTCGACCTTAGACCAGCTTCAGCTGTCAGAATCTCCAGCCGAATGTCACGCAGGTCGCCCCCTCCTACGCGCACAACGGGAGGAGTAACGAGGTAGCTTCGGACGTCAACTTGGGAATTTCCCAGCTGATTTGGGCGTGAGAATGCAGGCAGGTAACCGGCGGGCAATTGCGTGGCACGGTGGAATTTGCCTGGCCGTTGATTTCCCCCCGCCCCCAGCGTTTCTCGGGCGCTCCCTCCAAGCCTACCATGCGTCGTCAAAACGCCGTTGGCAGCACGGACACTCCCCGTCAGACCCATTGATGAGCGCGAAAAAGGCAGTGGGCTGCGGTAATGTCATGATCGCCTTGAACGCATGCGGCGCACGATGCGCATAATGCCGATAGGTGATGCCTCCCAGGGAGTGCCCGAGGATTTCAATCGACGATTCGGGAACGTGCTCATCGTAGTAGGTGGCACACGTCTTACGGAGATCCTTGAGTTCCCACAACTCGTTTTGGCCAGTCTCGACGTTGAATTTCGGCTTGATGCCGGCGAGCTGGCACAAGGCCTGGAATCGTGCGTTTGGGCGGACCCCGCCACCATGGAGAACCGGGTCGTCCGGATTCGGATTCTCTGGCATGACGCTCTTGATGTGGGAATGAACGATGCGATTCATGGGCCGGTAAAACGCCTTGCCCGTCTTTACGCGGCGATAGAAGAGCCATCCCCAGCGGGACTTCCGCTTGATTTCACGATCAGGGGATTGCCGGTCCCAATAAATGTGTCGCCAGAGGATTGGTTCGTGGAACGCGGCCGATTTCCAGGCGGTCCCTGTATCGACCCCATAATTGAAGAACACGACAAGCGCCGCGCGCCAGTAACGGCCTACCGGGAACGGCTGTGTCCAGCCCTTGGGCCGCTTCATCTTGTGCGTGGCGAAGTAGAGCGCATTGATCTCAGCCTTGGTCAGATAGTGACGGCCCGCGACGTCGCGTTGCGGTTTTGGCTTTGGGAATCGCGGCAACGAATCGATCAGGTCCTGTTCCCATGCCCACGAAATGATGGCTCGCAGGTGGTCGCGGGCCTTGTTGGAGGTACGACCTGGATTCGTGCCTTCCTGCGAGACGGCGCAGTCAATCACCCAGTCCAGGAACTCGCGGACTTCCTTCCGCCCCAGCTGCTCGATCGGGACTCCGTGTCCCCATTCGGTCCATTTCTTGATCGTCGTATGGTACTCACTCCGAGTCGCCCTGGCGGGGTGACTGCCGCGAAGATACCTGGTGATAGCCGTCGTGAGCGTTGTTGGCATCGGAAAGCCCTCATCGCCGCCGGTGCTTGCTCCCTTGCTCGATCCTTCCGACCGACGGCTGGTGCTGCGCCGCCTGCTGAACCTCGCGTCTTTTCCAAGATGCGAGCATGTTTTGAGGCAGCCGCCACCATTGGTGCCACGCCCCATTCTCAGGCTAATTGGCAAGTCCCCGGATGCCACGGCACAAATGAGGAACGGACGGAAACCCGTTACCATCCGGCTACTCCCGGTCATTGAACGCACAGGCGGGTACAACAGAGCGCCACAATCCCTCAAGGCACGTCACGGGCGTGAATTCCCAGGTCGGGCACGGGAAGGATACCGGCAGCGCGGACCTGGTCACGAAACACTGTCCGCATTGCGGCGCAACAGGCGATGTGTCACGGGCGAGGCCCCCTCGTCGCCCCCTCCGACGCGCGCAAACGGCGGCAAACCAGACGAGTGCTAGGCTCGGCACCGTGGCGAGACAGGTATGTTCGGCGTTCGCCTTCGGAATTTCCTCAGTTGATTTGGGCGTGAGAACCCGTTTTCGAACCACCCGTGGAACCTGTTGCGGGGGCCCCAGTTACCACGCGGGTCAGCCCCGCGCGTTGCGAAAGTTGCCTTATCGACCGGTCCAGGCAGAGCCGTGTGATAGGGGCAACCGTTGACGCAAGCGCCTTCTGCCTTTGGCTTCGAAAATGGCTTGTGTTAGAATACAAAATCAGAATCCTCGGCCAACAATCGACCGAGTGGACCAACTGATCCATGAGTGGAGGGGAAAAACGCCGTGAGCATTACTATTGACGCGCCACTAGAATGGGTAGAGACGGTCGGCAACCTGCGTTTACCCCCCAAAGCCGATCAGCGATTGCAGGAACTGATGGACCGCAACAATGAAGGCTTATTGACGGACGCAGAGCGCACCGATCTCGAATCCCTGGTAGAGCTGAGTGAACGCTTATCGCTTGTACGTGCCGAAGCGCTTCACTTGTTGGGGCGAAGTCCCGAATGACCTCATGGAGTGAGCTGGGACGTGAGGTGCAGCGGCGTGCCGGGCGACGCTGCGAGTACTGCCAGATGCATCAGTCATTGCAGGGGGCAACATTTCACGTTGAGCACATCATCCCGCGCTCGCTTGGCGGATCATCAGAGTCCGAAAATCTCGCTTGGGCTTGTCCCAGCTGCAATCTACACAAATCCAATCGTGTGGAAGTTCTATTCCCCCACGCGCACGAAACAGTCCCACTCTTCAACCCTAGGACTCACCGTTGGGACGAGCACTTCCGTTGGGAAGGCTATTACCTGACTGGACTCACGCCAATCGGTCGGGCAACGATTGGCGCGCTGCTGCTCAATCATGAGCGCAGAATCCAGATTCGCCGGGCGGAATCATTGTTCAAGCTCTTTCCCCCGTACGATGCACAGCCATAGTCGGAAGCACGCGCGAAATCCTGAGTGCGGGGCAGTTTCGACCTTGGCCCGTTCCAGAGGTCAAAATCTCCATCCGATTGTCACCTCGGTCGCCCCCTCCTAAGTGCGCAAACGCCAGCCGACGAGGCGGGTGCCAGCATCGTGGCTTGACGCATACGTTTGGAGGTCAGCTTCCGAAATCCCGAATTCAGATTGGCTACGTCCAACGAAATTGACGACCGTTGCTTGCCATGCCCTGTGTTTGGCCGATAAACTGGCGGCGTTATTGTCGGCAGCCGCAGCTTAGTCAACCTGAGTCTTACCATGGAATTCACGGACCCCGTCATCGTCTACACGGCGGCCTCAAACGTGGAAGCCCATTTGGTCGTGGATTTGCTCCATGCCAACGGCGTGCCCGCGTATGCCGTCGAGGATCAATCAGGTGTGAGTCTTTGGGCATTCGGCACGATCAGCCAGAATCACAAACCAAACGTCTGGGTGGACAAAGCGACAGTTCAAGAGGCCGCTGCGTTGATCCAAGCTTTCGAAGAACAGAGACGACAACGCAAACATCCCGGTCAAGGATCAGGTGAAATACAAGTGCGATGCGAAGAGTGTGGCGAAACCACAATGTTCCCAAATTCTCTGGACGGAACAACGCAGGAGTGCTCACATTGCCAGGCGTACGTTGACGTGGGGGATTTACCCTGGGATGACGATTTCGGCACGCCAGATGAAAGATGACGCCATCCGATTGTAACGCAGGTCGCCCCCTCCGACGTGCGCAACGGCGGCGACCGGTCGCGTTTCATGGTTGACGGGCGGTTCGGAGGTCAACTTCGGGATTTCCGAAGTGGAAATTGTCCGTAGCCTCGCAGCTTTGTTGTGAATGCTGCCTGTTGCCGGAGCGTGTCAACGACTTTGAGACAACTGCCTTTCGAATTTAGTGTAGCGTTAAGTCGTCAGGGGTCGTTTCCACGGCCTCCCTGGGGGACCAGTCCCCCAGACCCCCTGGGATTTTTTGAGGCATGACTCGGGTGTTCAAAGGTTGTGGAACAAGACGGCATCGTGTAGGTTTGGCGTCGCTTGGTGAAACGGAGTCGAGCTCTGCTGGGAAGCAACTCGGCAAGGGATAGCCAGGTCGAGGGTGCGTCAAAGGCGCATCGGGCTTCCCGAGATCATCCATCTCAGGAGGCCCTTTTTGATGCGCGCGCTGGTTGAGACGCGGTGCGGTAGGGGCAGGTATCGGAGGTCGGGCCGAGGCCTCGGCGCTCGTTAGACGCGAAATCGCGAGCTCGTTTTTCGGTGCGGCGGCCCCCAAAGGCGTCTGCAACTCAATCCGGGGCGGTGTGTCGTCGTCAGGCGCCTGGCGGAGCGCTGCGGGCGGATTGATCCAAACTGCCATCGGCCGAGCCGGCGGCGACGGGATTTTGTTGACGAATCGTTCTGGGTAGTGCGCATACGCCGCGTCGAGGACGGTCTGACGCTGGGCCAGGATCTCGTCGGCGCGACCGTCATGTACTGCTGCGGGCGTCAGTAAGCCAATCCCCCAGTGGTAATGTTCGTCGTTATACCAAGCGAAGAACTCTCGGCAGAATGTGTGCGCGTCTTGCTGAGAGCCAAAACGCCTGGGGAAGTCAGGTCGATACTTGAGCGTCTTGAACTGGCTTTCCGAAAACGGATTGTCATTGGAGACGTGCGGACGGCTGTGCGATTTCGTGATGCCAAGAGCGCCGAGCAGCTGGGCCACGCCGTGCGATTTCATCGACGGACCGCGGTCGCTGTGGATGATCAGCTGATTCTGGGCGACGCCCTGTTTCTCCACCGTCTCGCGGATCAGCCGCTGGGCCAGGTCGGCGCTCTCGCGAGACGCGATCATCCAGCCCACCACGTAACGGCTGAAAATATCAAGAATCACGTACAGGTAGAAGTAAGTCCATTTGGCGGGCCCCAGCAGCTCTCAGCCTGCCGGAGCTGATGCTCAAGCCGTGCATTCTTCCGGCGGAGCCGCTCATTCTCTTCCGCGAGGGCATCTTTGCGCCTGGCTTTCCGGCCGCGCTTTTTGGGAGCCAGCCCCTCGAGGGACCCCTGATCGCGTTGCTGTCTCCACGTCGTCAAATGGGACGAGTAAAGACCTTCCCGACGAAGGAGCGCCCGAGTTCTCCACGGCCCGTACACTGGTCGGCTTCCGCGAGAACCTTCAACTTGTAGGCGGCCGAGAAGCTGCGTCGGACCGGCTGCTCCGGCACCTCGGGATCCGGTCGCCCGGCCTGCTTCCCAGCCCCCTCCGACGGACCGCCGCCGCCTATGGCCGGCTTTTCGCTACGCTCAAAGCCGGCCATAGGCGGCTGTTCTGCTTGACGTCTTCCATAATCTTCCATCCTGGATTACCTCCTTGCCCTCTACAGTAATAAATGAGGAGGTAGTTGTCTCGTCTATATTGGCACAGAGGGGGTGGTACCAAGAACTCCTGGGAAGGCCTGACGTTTGTGACTTCGTTCATCAACCGACCCATTTACGGCACCCCCTCGGCCCGCGTGGGACTGCTTGCGAGATTTACCAGGGCGGAATCAGTCGAGAGTCTGTACCCCCCACAGACGGCCAATGACTGCAGTGTCAGCCCCCGCGTGCCGCGCGACACGGCTCCGTCAGGTACTTCATAGTTCTGCGTCGAGGTTTCGCGCTCCATGAAGTATGCGGACCACTTCAAT
The DNA here is from genome assembly GCA_963695565.1 of uncultured Planctomycetales bacterium. Classification (GTDB taxonomy): domain Bacteria; phylum Planctomycetota; class Planctomycetia; order Pirellulales; family Pirellulaceae; genus CAVOGW01. The sequence goes on along the minus strand of CAVOGW010000009.1, from coordinate 13,957 downwards.
CGCATGTTCGTGTGCGATATAGAAGATCACGTGGGTTGGGAACCCTTTCACGCGACGGAACCGCAGGTTGACAAGTTCCTGCCGATCTGTTTCGAAGAGGCCACCCATCAAGGGAGCTGCTGCCAAATCCGCCAGCGTCGATTCCGTGTTTTCCAGGAATCTCACAGCAGCTGACAGGCTGTCCTTGGCGATATGATCCGCGATCTCCTCGGCATCCTCTGCCGCCCGCAGTCGCCGCAGTATTCGCACGGGCATCTGTTAACCTTCCTGATGCCGTCTGATCACCCGTTGCCTTATGTCAGCCCACTCTTGGCTTGTCCATTCTTCGGCCGCCCCGCTGTCCAAACCTTCGATGAGGGCGGCCTCGATCTCGGATCGTTTTCTCCGCGCGGCATCGACGAGTGCCACGATGTACTCATTTGCGCTGGTGAATTGTCCGCGCTGCACCTTCGCCTCGATGAACCGATGAAGTTCATCTGGAAGCTCGACAGGAATTGTTGACATTTCAAACTTCTCCGTTCAACGAATCGCCATCACTCGCGGCCACCAACTTGTCATTCTGCAATGCTACTTCGTGTGAATACATGGTGCCCCATGACAGCCCCGCAGCCGTACCTCAAGTATACTATCTTCTGAAGTTCGCGACATCGGAATACTTGTGTGCGGTCGCGAGGCTGTTTGAGTTGATCGACATCCGGCGGCGCGTGCAATTCGTGCCCTGAGACGAACTGCCTCCCGTGCCGAAAGGCGTCAGTGTGGATGTACTTTTCGAATCCTCCCAAATGCCGACCGTTCTTCGGGACGGCTCCCGCCACGTAGCCCTCGCGAAATCTCAGCGGGCTGCTTCGGCCGTAGACCCACTTCAGCGGTCAGAATCCCCATCCGATTGTCACGCAGGTCGCCCCCTCCTACGCGCGCAAACGCACGGAATCCCATTAAGCTGCTTACGCTGCTTGGACCTCGAAGGTAAAATGCGCGAGCAAACATTCTCGCCGCGACTTTCGGAGACGTTGCAATGTTACGTCTACTCGGAAGGGTCTTGCTGGTTGGTTTCGTCATCGCCGCGTGGCCCTTGGAGGCTCGCGCGGAGGTAACATTCCTGGGGCCGACGCCGTATCTGTCCGTCGCGGACAGTCCCTTTGACATGTCGGGACTGGGCACGAGCTTCTTCTTCGAAGACTTCGAAGACGGTAGCTTCGATTTACCACTGGGGGCAACAACCTCTTCTGGATATGCAGTGCTCTCACCTGACCCGATCACGGATTCGGTCGACGCCGATGACGGAGTCATCGACGGATCTGGAAACAGCGGTCACTCGCTTCGCCCGCCCGTTATTACACTTAATCCCACTAATCCGCCTACTTGGCTTCAATCTTTAGTTCTCTCGTTTGATTTCAACGTGCTCGGCTTTTCTCCAAACGCGCTTGGTTTCGTGTGGACGGATGGCGCGGCTGAAACCGAGCCCTTTTTCGCGAACTATCTGACGTGCATTGTATACCAGGAAGATGGTGGGATCGACTTCGTCAACTGGAATGCAGCGAACTTCCTAGACAGCAGTGACATGGGGGAAACGGCTGAGGATCGGTTTATTGGCGTGCGTACGACAGGGACAATTGCGCGAGTCCAGATTTCCATGTCGCAGGTAGGCGACACTTTCATTGAACAATTCGAGATCGACCACATCCAGTTCGGGTACTTCGTGCCTGAACCGGTGTGTTACCCGAGAGTTCCGGCCATTGTGTCCGTCGTTGCTGCCGCGCGGCGTCGGGGTAGAAAAAGCGGAGCTGGCTTATTGCAATAAGGCGCTCGACACCATGAGGGAGTATTTGGTCCGGCAAGGTGACTTTCGTCGCACTCGGAATCCGGCACGTCAAAACCTCCAACCGTGTTAGAATCGAAGATCGTTGTTCCCCTGCGACGCAACCTCGGATAAGGGTGAACCAATGGTGCCGACACGCTCGCTACATCAAACCGTTCTGCAAGCCTTGTTCACGGCAGCGCTGGCGGTGTCAACAACCATAAGTGGTGGTTGGGCCGCGAGTCTGTCTTTTGTGCCAGCCGGCGCCCAACTCGATGGCGATCCAATCGCTGACATTGAGACGGAAGTTGGTGACGAGATCCTGTTCAGTGTGCTGCTGGACACAACGGGTCTAGGCTCGTCCGGTTCCTTGGACATCAGCTACAACTTCAGGTGGGATTTTGGCGAATTGGGTGGCGACACAATCGATGTTGATGTCGATTTCGGGGCCGGAGGGGGTATCTGCAACCTCGTTCCTGATAGCTGTACGGCCTACTATGTTGATCTGCCTCTTGATCAACAAGGTACACTGTCGGTGATTAGCTTCGACGTCTTGCCAGCGCTAGTAAATGATGGCGCTGGGGACTTTGCCATCCAGCTCGTGTCGGCCACCATCGACGGATTAGATGTCACCAGCCAATTCAGCCCTGCCTCTCAAGAGGTAGAGGTGCAGCCCGTGCCCGAACCTGTTTTTGTGAAAACGGGTTTTCTCGGGTCTCTCGGTCTCTGGTTTGCCTGTTGCCGAATGCGTCACTTCTTTGGATCTGCCCCGAGAGGGCGTGTCTGAGCGAGCCAACGTGTGATCGACGCGCTTCAGCACGTCAACAGGTTCTGTCGCAAGAACTCGTGGGCGGCGGTTTTGATTGTTGAATCGATCCATCAATCGACCGTATTGCGGCACCCCATCCGCCCCAGTGAAACCGCTGGCAGAATCCACCAGGGCGGGGGCATACGCGCCCGCACCGCCCGTCCACAGTCCCCAAGGGTGCAATGTCATCCGCGTTTCCGGCCAGCATCGGAGCGAGCGAGTCAGTCGGGGAGCCAGGGGTTAGCCAAAAGATTGTGACGATGCGTCGCGAAAGTTACACTTGCGGCTGGTTCTATGCTCTACGAGCGCCAATGCAGCTGCATTCCAAATACTGGTTAGTTCACCTGCTTTCGCTCTGTCGATCTTGTCCCTAGCCATGGAGAGTCGATCCCGTGCGCCGAAAATTGTGCTTTGCCGCGCTGTTCGTTATCACCTCGTGCACGAGTGTGGTCGCTGTAGATCTCGCACGTTTAGAGAGCGCATTTCTGTCGCGTCAAACGGTAACGAGCGAATGGAAGTCCTCTGCGTCGGTGTATGACCATCCGGTTGCTCGCCTGCAATCTCATTTCGATGTCGTTTTGCAGATACTCAATGCCCAGACAGCCGAAAGCTTGAACCGGGCAATGGACCGACTCAAACAACACCATGGCGCGCTATCACCACACGAGGAGGCGGTGTGGCGACATCAGCTTATCCACGCGCGTGCTGCCAACATCCGACACTTGGAAGCGTACGCCCGCAGAGGCAGGTTCCCGCTGAACGAGAATCATGCCAGTACAAATGTTCCCATCTTCGTCGACAACCACGATACTGCATGTGCCGTTGGCTTCTTGATGCGGAAATCAGGTTGGGGAGCTGCGGTAACCGGAATCGCGGCGACAAACAACCTGGTCTACGTTAGTGACGTCACGAAGGGACCGTTGGTCGATTGGATTCTACATTCCGGCTTAACCGGGGAAGAGGCCGCGTTGATCCAGCCAGCCTACCCGCCGCGGCCGGAGGCGTTTTTGGATGACCTTTTAAACGGATCGATCACGCGATTCGGTCTGCGTTACGACAATTTCTCGTATTCGGCCATCGGCAGCGGGATGGCAGGGGACGCCGAGGAAATTGGGCTCAGCTGGCATCACGGTTGGTACCCCCATTTCAATCTCTCCGCGACGGACGCGATGTATTTTGGCCATACGGAGCTGATCGGCGGTTTCGGCCATACGGAAAATGCGAACGAGGAGTTGACATTGTTTTTCAACTACGACGTGACCGCCGTAGATCCGTCGCGAAGCATCGACGCCGCTTGGACGACGTCGGTGGGGGACATAAACCTAAATTCTGTAGTATCTCCTGGTGAGATCGCAGTCCAAACCACCATTCGCTCTGCGCTCGGCGATGTCTTAGCCGTGCACGAGATGACGACTGATGGTAACTCTTACTTCTGGTGGAGTAGCACTGACTTGGCCGAGTTCTTTCCTCAGAACAGTCTTCAGATATCGATGCAGGTAGACTTAATGGATGACGAGGCGCTCTTCACGTCGATTACCCACGCGTTTCGTGTAGTGCCCGAGCCGACCGCGTGGCTTGTCAGCTTGATTGGATTGACGGCACTGTTGTTCAGATCGCGTCCGGCGCACTACAGGACTTCGCGAAGCCGAAGTTCAAGGCCTCGGTTCAAGAAGCTCGGTGAGGCTTGAAGGGGGGCGGCTCTTGGGAAGCGCTTTCCCGACTCTTCGTTTAGTGGGGTGCAGGTCGAGTTCATCGCTGGTGGCTTTCAAGTACCCGTGGGAGACCGTGAGGTTTTTGGATCGTGGCAGCAACCCACCGTATTACGGGACTTACCGAGCGGAGCCGTTAGCCGACCCGCTGGCAGAATTTACCAGGCGGCCCTGGTCGGCGGCGAGCAATTTCAAACTTCCATCGTGGGAGTTTGATTTTGGGTCGTCACGAACAGCCATGGGGAACCCTGGTGGGACTTACTGGTTTGGCGCCAGAAGGCAACATCGGAATTTCCGAAGTTGGGTCTCCTGACGGCACGCAGATAGCTCGAAGTCGCATTATGCGACTTCGAGAAAACCCCGATGTTTTTGCATTCCCAGGCAACTAGGGAAATTCCCGAGTTGGGGTCGCCTAACGGTGCCAAGGACGCTAGGAATCTCAGGACGCAACCCCGACAAAACCCGATGTTTTTGCGTCCGAAAGCAACTGGGGAAATTCCCCAGTTGGTCCCGAACGTGAGCATAGCAACCTAGGGGGGCGGCTGGTCCCGTAAAACGTCGGAAGCGAGGTTTTTGGATAGCCCCCGCAAACGAAGGTAATGCGGAGGCGATCATCCCCGACGCCGTTTGCTGTGTTCCAATGGCGTTGTGTCAAAATCTCCAGGATTACGTTAAGGCTTTGAACCGCGTTTTTCGTACTTATATTTGCTGGACGCTCCCCCATGTGTTCATGGCGTCACAGCGAAAGTGCCAATGGCCACAAAGTACAAGCAGATGAAGTGGTGGTTGACTAGGATCGTTTTACTTGACTTGCACCTGTGCTGATTTATATTGAGCCGCACGGTGCGAGCGTGAATATTTCCGCGCTGAGTAAGCCAAATGAGACCACACAACCGATCGTTGGACGTCTGTTCGACGGTCGGCTCTTCTATTCTAGCCATACGAATACCCAACCATGGAAAACGAGCCAGTGCAAGAGAGCTGCACAGCGATTGCACATCGCACGCTGCCGGCGGCGGACCAGAACCCAGAAAATATTACAGCGAGGAGAACTAATGGCTATGACATCCGAGCGAGCGTCAATACGAATTGAGGCCAATCAAACTAATCCGATGGTGTTGCTTGCGGGTCATCTTTCGGCGATTCTCTTATCGACTCTTGGATGCATGATTCATGCGAGCGCCGACGTTATTGTTTTGCCGAGCCGTTTTGAGACCCGCGAAGCTAGTGATTTTGATTCTGCACCACTGGGCCTTGCTATTCAAAGAGCTCAACAGGTGTACGGAAACTCATTATTAAAGGACCTCAGTATCGGCGATCGAATAACGGGCATTACTTTTCGCGTGGATGGTCCCGGGGCAGCCGTGCCGGCTCAAACCGTTGCGAACTACGAGATTAGACTAAGCCAGTCAGCAAACGCGCCTGGATCTCTTGATCACGTATTTGCGAATAACCGAGGAGCTGATGAACTCATCGTAAGGTCGGGACCGCTGACGATAGGTGCGGGTGATTTTCCGGTGAATAGTCCTCCAAATCCCCCAAATCCGTTCGGCGTCATCATCCCTTTCACGACGCCGTATGTGTTTAATGGCGGCCCGCTTCTGGTAGAGTTTGCCCATGATGGCTTCCCACAGGGGGGAGAAGGGGCGGATGCCCAATTCCCAGCGGTGTCCGAAAATGCGCAGGCGGCATTCGGAACGGGATTCGACGCCGCCATCGCGGACATTGGACTCTACAACGAGGCAATTGTCATTCAGCTACAGGTTGGAGCCGTCCCGGAACCCAGCATGGGGCTGCTTTCGATGACGCTATTTGTGGGCGTTGGTTATTCCTGGCGACGCCGCTAGGCAGGAGGTTTTGTAGACAACACAAGAATTGGTTTGTCTGGTGCCGTACAGCCCTGAGCAGTTGTAGGGAGGGCTGGACGATTGGTCGCTGGACTCGAGCCTTGTACCCGACGACCAAGAAGAAAGGAAATAAACATGCCAGCAGTCGCTGCTCCTCCGGGTAAATGACAGCTGTTCGTTCCGCTGCAAATGGTGCTCCAACCCGGAGAGCATCCGACCGAAACCGGAGCTGTCCTACGACCCGAAGCTCTGTAAGGGCAAGGAATGCCACCGGTGAAGAGTACGCGGAGCAGGCCGAAGCGATTGTGGCGAGCGCTCCTGAAGTCACTCCCGAGGAAGGCGAATTGGAAGGAAGTTTACTACACCAACTGCCCGCATTCTTGCCTCGTCGATGATGGCCTGGAAGCCCGCGACGACCTCGGCGGTGCTCTCGGCCGCGTCGATTCGTCGGACATGTCGACGTCCTCGATCAGAGGCCGACGCGACGCTGACGATCGTGCGACTGCGCGAGGTGTCGGAAAACAAGCGATGCGTCGCCAAGCGGTCTGCCAACATCGTCAGCGCGAGCATGCCCAGCGTGAGGTCGTAGTAGGGTCGGTCGAACAGGAAGGCGGGTATCGCCAGCAATGGACAGACGAACAAGTAGACCGCCCAGCGGCGTGCGGCAGACCGCTCGGCGAGCAGGCCGCGAGCGCAAAAGGTCAGTCCGGCAAGAATCAGCAGGGCAAAGTACCAGTTGCCCACATCAGCACGCCAAAAACTGAGCAGCTTACCGGCGACCAGAAGTGCAACTCGCCACGCGATTTGCCAAGCGAAATAGAAATCAGACGGCGCGGCGATCGGTCGCCGATGAAATGAATGTCCGGTGTTCGAGCGATAGTTTTCCAGCAGGTGGAAGTCGGTCAAACTGCGCAGGATTCTCGACACTCTGGCGGAGCGTGCGGTGGTATCCAGGCCGGTTTTCGATGGGCGATCTAGTCATACGAAAGCCCCGAGACCAGTTGAACTTCATCGGCCTCAAAACTTACCCTCGTTACTCGGCCTACGCAGAACGCGTGAGAGAATTCGGCCCGACGGGACCCGAGCTGACGGTCTGGATCGGCCTGCCCGAAGACGTGAACCCCGACGGCACCGTGACGTGGTCTTACCCCGCCTATTTTGCCCACACGAAATGGATCACCCGATAACCGCTCTCATTATCCGCAACCAATTGCCGCCCCAAAGTTTGGCGATGTCCTCTTTCTTGTAGCCGCGACCAAGCAGCGCATCGGTAAGATTGAAATAAGTCTTGGGAGTCTCGATGCCCTGTGGATAGGCCAACACGTCATACGGATAGGCCTCTTTGGTCCAGACACCGGAATCAATATACATCTTCCACCCTGCTTTTTGCTCCGCCGGGCTCATCGAGATTTGATAGGTGTAGTCTGAAGAAATGCCGACGTGGTCGTGACCCCGTTGGCAAACTGATTTCGTTGGTTGTATGCCATCCCCATGATATTGATCCCGAGAGCCTTGTACATGTTGACAAGGTCAAGATTGTTCTGCACGACCGCTGCGTTTTGGAACTGCAAGAACAACGCAAGCTTGCCTGTCGGAGCGAATGAAGATGCGGTGGTTGAATCGCAGGTAATTGCGTTCGCCAGACGGATCTTCGAGCAATTCACCGAGCATTCCCTTGTTCGGCCCTTCGGTGACGATAAACCACCCTTCGGCTGTGTTGGCCAAATCGGCGGGGGCAGGATCCACTCCCGGCTTGGTCAGTTTGGAATTCTGGACAAGCTGATACCTTCCGCCATTGGTTTTGATCTCGAAGTCTTGGAACGTGCCCTTGAAGACGCCGACAAAGGGATCGAGCACTGACGGATCAACGCCGGTTGCGACCGCGGTCTGGAGCTCGAGCTTGGTGAAGGCGCTGACCATTGCGTCGGCAACTGCTGTGTAGGCCTCGACCCCGCGATCGCTGTTGGTGAGGACGACGACGGCAAAGTTGTGATCCGGGATCAGCTGCAGAAAGGTGCGGTAGCCGATGAAGGTCCCCCCGTGGAAAGCGCTCGTGATCTCGCCGTATTTGCGGACGAACCAAGTCAGTCCGGTGAACTCGCCGGTCGGAGCATCGACTGCCGGGGCGTGGGCAAAGGCCAGCGCTTCCTTGGACAGCAGTGTGTTGCCGGACGAGTCCTTCCCGTCCAGCTGAAATTGGGCCCATTTCAACAAGTCGTGAACCGTGGACTCGATTGCGCCGGCGCTCCCGAGCGTCGGCGGGCTAGGCGTGTAGATCGGCTTCAGTTCGCCGATCTTGTCGTCGGCATAGATCGGTGGATGGCCCCAGGCGTAATTGTCGTCGGGAGGGGTGGGGCTGTAGTTGAAGCGTGTCGCATCCATGCCGAGCGGGGAAAGAAGGCGCTCTTCGACGAGAGTGTCGAACGGTTTTCCGCCGACGACCGACAGCACATGGCCAGCGAAGGCGAGATTGGAGTTGTTGTACATCCACGTCTGATCGAAGGGCACGATCTGCTCGAGGTAGCGCGCTTGGAGCATGCACTTCTCGGTGATCGAACCACCTGGGGGAACGGGATCGAAAGCGTGGTCGCCGCTCCAACCGGTGTGATGGTGAAACAGGTCGATGACCCGCGCTCTGGACGTCGCATCAGGATCATTGACTTTGAACCAGGGCAGCATGTCTACGATGCGAGCGTTCAGATCCAGATCGCCCTGTTCGGACAGCATCAAGGCCAGCGTCGCGGTGAAGGTCTTCGTGACGGAGGCGATATGAAAGACGGTGTCAGCGGTGACGGGCTCTTTGGTGGTGACGTTCGTGACACCGATCCCGGCGGCATAGGAGTTGGCTCCGTGGATGACGCCGACAGCGAGTCCCGGTATATGCAATTGTGCGATGAGATCGGCGGCTTTGCCGACGACCGAATCGAAGGTCTCTTGGCCAGCCATGTAGTTCTGCGTAGAGTTCATCGGGTGTCCTCTCCAGGTGTTTTCAGTGTCAGTTCAGGGTTGGAAAAAGCAGCCGGAAGGCGCGCGGGGCCGAGCACTGCCCCGCGCACAGCTTCCATGTAATCGAAACTCAGGGCGATGGCCCGACCCATGGCCTCGTTCCACTCGGTACCGTCGCCAGTGGTGAGTTTCTCAGCGAAGAAATCGATGAGAAGCCCTCTCAAGGTTGCTACATTTATTTATAGAAACTCAAAAGGCTCAGCCTCTTTGAGTTGGGAGGAGACTTCTCCGGCGAGCGGATTGTCTTTTGAAACCTTAAGGGTCATCGCCTTTGCCCCGGGTTTAAGATCGACCTTATTCAAGTCGATCCAAAACACATTGGGGGAGACCGCCGAATCAAAATAATAGGTCTTGGCATCGTGATCAGCCACGCTTCGCCACAGGGTCTCGACGCCACTGGCGCTGCCGACGGGGGCGCTTACTCCACGAATGAGAGAAAATACCGTGGCCAGCGCCAACGGCCGGTCTTCCTGTTTTTTCATCGTCTTCAGGTAGTAGCTTGCTCTTACCCACCGGTCAGTCGCAGAGGCCGTTCCCGGAAGGAAATTTTCACCACCAGCTTTTTCCCAGTAAGCGTTCAAGGCAAGTTGTTCCGAGTAAATCGGGGAGTTGGTCATAACGACATACTGTGGCCCGTGATGGATCACCAGTTTGCCATCAAGATACTCAAAAATGGCGGAGTCACCTGTCGCATCGGAGATCGCCATGTGTATTTTCGCGGCCATACCATTTTCAACCGGCTTGGAAACAACCGTGAACGGCGGATCTTGCATGGCTGCCACCGCCTCTTCAACCGTGGCGTAGTTGTCCAGAAAATACTGCAACCAGGCTCCAATGCTGATCGTCGGTTTCCCGGTTTTAGCCGGATCACCGAAATCGGCTTCGGTCAGATACTGCATGTTTCCGACCAGGCCTTTCTCGTTCATGCCATCCGCCGATGCGGTACCATAGAATGCAGTGATGACGGATCCGTATTTCGATGTCCAAGTCAGCTCGTTGTCGCTGCCCCCTCCTTTCCGCTGAATGCCTTGCGGAAAAACCCAGAGATCGCTGGTAAGTTCGGGGTCGTTCCAGTCCATGCTGCGTGCAGTAATGTACGTCCCGGTTCCAGTTTCATACAAAAGCCGAGTACAAGCGTTCGCCGACTGCACCGTCATAGAAAAAAGGAGCACAGTAACCAAGGCAAGGCGTAAGCCATTTGTTGGCTTCTTCATCATATACTTCACCAAATTCTCCAAGGCTTGCTGTTTGATTGCTGTTGCGTTATTCCCCAGCCAGCATTTTGGCTGCGACAAAAGTTATTTGTCTTGTGCCGCCAAATAATAAAAGTCGTATAGACTCCGGCTAATTTCCGCGATGGCTCGATCCCGATCCGCTTCGGACGTCGTACTGCTCTTGGTGAACACCACAATCGCAAAACGTCGGCCATCCGGCAGAGTGATGAAACCCACGTCATTCGCGACACCGCCAATCGTTCCTGTTTTGTGGGCAACCGGTGTACCTTTTGGCAGAAGGCCTTTTAGCCTTCCTGAACCTGTGCGTGTGCGAGACATTGTGGCCAGCAGGAATTCGCGGCTTTCCTGACTCAACACCTTTCCGCTGTCGATCGCCAGAAGCAATTCCAGCATTGCTTTTGGTGTTGAGTGGTCACGAGGGTCCTTTTCGAACTCAAGATTTCGATCAGATTGCCTTGATAAGAGCGTTGGGTCTTTGGCATAGGCTTCTGCGGCTCCAAGTAGAAACCCACGTCATTAGCGACACCGCCAATCGTTCCCGTTTTGTGGGCAACCGGTGTTCCTTTTGGCAGAAGGCCTTTCAGTCTTCCTGAACCTGTACGTGTACGAGACATCGTAGCCAGCAGGAATTCGCGGCTTTCCTTACTCAACACCTTTCCGCTGTCGATCGCCAGAAGCAATTCCAGCATTGCTTTTGGTGTTGAGTGGTCCCGAGGGTCCTTTTCGAACTCAAGATTTCGATCAGATTGCCTTGATAAGAGCGTGGGGTCTTTGGCATAGGCTTCTGCGGCTACGGTTGCGTAGGCCTTGTCCGGTAAACCATAGAAGTCCCTTAAAATTTCTGAACATTCCCGATCAACTCGTTGCTCTGTAATCCCAATACTGCGCAACATCTTCGTCACCGCTTCCGGACCTCCCGCTACTTTTAGACAGGTGTCCGTCGCCGTATTGTCGCTTTCCGTGATCATGGGTTCAATCAAATTGGCGACCGACAACTTTACACCGGGATGAACGAAGTTCATGGTGATCGGATTGGGCCCGACGACCATCGTTTCCAGTGGGACATCAATTAAATCGGTGAGCTTAAGTTGTCCTTTATCAACGAGGTCCAGCAAGGTAGTTGCAATTGCAACTTTATAGGTGCTCGCCATAACAAACGCTTCATCGCCGTTTATGGTGACAGCTCACCCCTGAGCCAATTTCCTGTGCAGCCACACCGATGCGGCCAGCCAGGCCTTGCGAAACTTTCTCAATCTTCTGAGAAATATCTTGAACGTTATGTTCCTGAGCAAATGCCGGTCGACCTGCAACAAATGACGTGACTACTGCAACACAAAATAGTGCTACGTTTCGTTTCATGGGACTTCTCCTTTGAGTAATTGCGTTTGTTTGATGCGAGCTGTGAATAGTTGTCCCGTTTCGCTGCAGCCATCGTCGCCAGACGGTGGATCGGTCCACGCCTTGGCGAACGTGGCAACAACACATGACCGGCCGTTTCCTAACGAAGCGTGTTCTTGTAGATCTTGCCATCTTTCATGATGACGACAAAGTTCTTCGCCGCATCGCCAACGAGGTCAAGATTTTCGAGAGGATTGCCGTCGACCAGGATCAGATCCGCGTAGGCTCCTTCCTTGACGACGCCAAGAGGCCCTTCCTGATAAGGATGACGTGGACCACTCATCGTCAATAGTTCGGCATTGGTCGAGGTCACCATCTTGAGTGCTTCATACGGCGTGAACCACCGCTGCAACTTAGCAACCATTTTTCCTTGCCGTGCCGCCGAAGCGGGATCGAACAATAGATCGGTGCCGAAAGCGATTTTCACTCCCATCGCTTTCGCCATCCTGTAGGTTCTGTCCGTGCCATCGGTGGCTTCGATGAACTTCTGCGTACTGGTCGGGTTGTCGAACTTCAATGCATCCTCATCGTTCAGGATCGGCTGCGCGCTCAGCCAGACATCATTGTCTTTCATCATCTGAAGAGTCTTCGGGTCTCTGATCAGCAATTGCCGTGTTCGATCGATTTGACTCCGGCCTTGATCGCGATCTGAATCGCCTCGTCGGTAAAGATATGTGCTGCGACGTACGTGTTCCAGTTTTTTGCAACGTCGACGATCGCTTTCATTTCTTCATAGCTGTATTGTGTGACATCCAATGGATCGTAAGTAGACGTTACTCCGCCGCCGCCCGCAATTTTGATCTGAGTGGCGCCCATACGCAGGATTTCACGTGCTTTTTTAGTCACCTCCGGAACACCGTCGCCAATCGCAAAAATTCCATTACGCTCCCAATACGAAAGCGGGGCGCCCGGATTGCGTGGAACGTCACTGTATGGCGTTAAATCAAAGTGGCCTCCGGTTTGCCCCAATGGAGGACCGGACACAAGCATCCGTGGACCGGGAAATTTCCCAGCATCAATGACCTTCTTGACGGCGAACGGATTGCCGCCAATGTCGCGAACTGTTGTGAAACCGCGCATCAATGTTTGCTCGGCGCCGAGCAGTCCGGCAATCGCAACGTCGGACATATCAGAATTCTGAAGAAGTTGGCCCACCGAGATGTTCGATAAGTAGGTGTGCCAGTGCACGTCGATCAGGCCCGGTATCAACGTTCTGCCACCACCGTCGATTACCCTGCCGCCTGCGACAGCAAGTGGTTCGGTCGAAACTGCGGTGATCAAGTTGCCCGTCACGACGACGTTGGCGTTTTCAATCAATGCTTCGTTCACGCCGTCAAACACGTTGACGTTCGTGAATAGCACGGGGCCTGCGGGCGTCTCTTCCTGCGCTATCGCGGGCAAGGCGAGCGTGATGGAACAGATGAGTATTGCCAACGCAAGAAGGGTATGTCTTTCAGTTTTCATATTCATTGACTTTGCTTTGGATTTCTTCTTCACGTCGGTCTGGTTAAAAGCTCGAATTCTATTCCTCGCCGAATCCCGCGTTGAGCTTCGCTTCCTGTTCGTGGGTCAGGTTGGATTTGATGAGCGTTCCAATCTGGCCTTTCATTTCTTCTTCGACTTTGTCCAACGTCACACTGCCGGTCAGCAGAAACAAAGCGGACGTTCCCTCGGTGACCTGCTCGCGAACCGAACCGATGAAGTCGTCATCAATGCCATAGTCACTGAAAAGACCTGACAAAGCACCCATTGCAGCGCCCATGGCCATACCGAAGAACGGAACGAAAAAAATCATTCCAAACAGCATTCCCCAGAAAGCGCCACTGAGAGCTCCGGCGGCGGCCAGATCGTTGACTTGTCTCGTCTTGGGTTTCTTCTTGCCCTGCGGCCATTCAACGATCGCGGCATCAACGATTTCGATGAGGTGCTGTTTTTGGACCTGCCCCAATTTGCTGAGTGCTTCAGTCGCCCCGGTCGAAGAATCAAACTTCCAAACTGTCAGTGTTTTCATGTGATGGTTCCTTGTAAAAAAGAGTTGTATCTGTGCTTTGTCGTGCTGCTTGAGGTTTTTCACGCTTGTTTCCCAGCTTTCCAAAGTTGATAGGACGGGGCGCTTCGCTCTAGGCTGCTTCTGGTGCGTCCAAACGATCTTGCTG
>CAVOGW010000008.1:0-1115034 GCA_963695565.1 uncultured Planctomycetales bacterium | reverse complement strand
TGCTCATCGCCCACATCCAAACCGGGTTGGGATAATTGAGCACGCTGAGACTGCCGCTGGCTGATTTGTGCACGAAGTTGCCCGAGTTGGCGTTCGTGCCGCCAATCGGCATCCGGCCCACATTCGACCAGTAAGGTATCAATCAGATCATCCGCGGACGGATCGTGATGGCGGGCGCCGCGGATCATCAGGCAGGCCAACGTTAAGGCCAGAATTGCCAGCAAGACGGCACCGCCTTCTCGGACACCGATGGCCACCAGCGATTCCTGCCGCCGTTGATGAGCGATCGACTTGCGTTCGGCTTCCAATTGGTTCCATCCAGTGGACAGTTGCTGTCTTTCGTGTTGCATTTGTTGATGCGCCACAACAAGCGCCTTTCGCGACGCTGCATCCTCGGCCACGAGTCGTCGGGTACCCTCGGCGACTTCACGATTCAGCCTGATGAGCTCTTTGTTTTGTTCGGCCTGCCGATCGGCGGCCTCTTTGGCCAGCCGCCGCAGTTCTTCCTCGTCGCAGCCAACCACCAGCACCGACAGAGTTCCCATCAGCAAAGCCAAGCAAAAAGTTTTGGACGTACGATTCACCATCACCTCCATCTTGTAAAAGCGAGGGCTAGGAGTTTCTGCAGCGATTTGCGCAGCCGCGACTCCCGAGCCCAACACAGCGACACCACGACCACTGCAAGCGTTAGGCTTGCCAACACAATTTGGGACATGCGCACCTCCGGAAAGAGGATGATTCAAGAAAATCGCGCTTGGGGGCGGTAATCCGCCAGCGACATTACGAGGCGGAACCCAAAAGAAGGGCTCGCGTGGCGACACAGAATTCACGATTCCGAGACCTATTATGGGTCCCATATATTATGTCGCGGATTGCCTGGGAATTTAGCTGCATCGGCGACATTACTATTCGGTCGTTGCTGGTCACGGGCGAAGCCCAAACGGCTCGCCGGTTGCCGCCAAATTGAGCAGTTCCTAAATCCGCCGACGATCTGCGCCATAAACCAATGTGGAGCGTTTAACTCCCGCCATTTGACTGGGACCGTCGGCACTAGCCTTTGCGAACCGATTTTAATTGCGGTGGCTTCGATGGTCTTGACTGCTGGACGCGTTTGGTGAAACTAAATTGATGAAACGTCACGGCGGAGCCGTCGGACGCAAATTTGTCACACCGCAATTAGTGCAGGAGGACGCCATGGAAGTGCACGTGACACTTGACGATAATGTTCGATGTCCTGGTTCAGAATGGAAGGACTTTGCCGCTCGTCACGCTCAGTGGGTTACCGACCACACAAACGATATCGGTATGGTCTATTCGTTGCCCCGCCGATGCTTTGATAAAGCTATCGGACTCTATGATTTATCACTAGCCGAGGTTAAGGCAGAGGCTGACTTTGCGGAACTCTGCGACCACCGCAACGTGATTGGCTTTCTAGATGGACAGAGCATCTGCAATAGTTGGTTGGCAGATTTCAAAGATTACGTTGGTGAAACTCAGAATGGATGCGACCAGGACGTGCTCTGGCTGCAAACCAAATATCGTCGCATGCGGGCCGGGTTAGGCCGGATTATTTCCAGCCCAGACTTCCAAGCTGATGTTGAGTCGCTAGGGCAAAACTATTTTGAAATAGCTGAGGCCGATCGTCCGCCTTTTCCGCTCGTGCGCCCGTTTGGGGTCGATTCGATAACTGCAATAACGAGCAACGACCGTGGCCCCATCTTGGATCCATGCTCCGATTTCTGGACGAAGTTCATTGCGTTCTGCGACAAGTGGGCAGTTCGAGGACTCACAGATTGGTGGTTGCCTCAGGTCGAAGGTCCAAGGTGGCCGGATTTGTTGGCACCTCCCGACGAAAATGGACGCGAGAGATTGACCCTATCGACACCATAGTGGTTCCTGCCATTGTTCGAGTCGGATGGCCTTGGACGAATTGCCATGGCTGAACATCAATGCCGCCTCGAAGTTTTGGGAATAGATGACGAGAAAAGTTGGCAGACATATGCTCTGTTCCTGCCGTTCGATCACTGGCAGCGGACACTGGGCTCGCGATACAACAAGACAAAACGAGTGAAACATTTCGCCGCGAAACGTGATAAGCTGATCGCGGAAGTGCCGCAACCGGCTCGCACAACACGTGGTCTGGCCCAATGGCAGCGGGCGTCTAATTCGTCCTCGTCAAGCGCCGCTCGGCCGGAAGCGGTGTACCTCGGCCGAGTAAGTGTTTTCAACTGGCGCCAAGTCGGGCTAGAAGTGAAGCTTCCCCTGGAATAAATCCAGGGGCTTCGCGTGTTTGACGCCAGCGGGCTAAACACGTACGCCCGTGAAACGGGCAGGCAATTTCTATGCGCACTGCGCTGGGTGATGTGCAATACCGCGGTTTGACGTCGCCTGCGAAACTGTGGCCATAGTTCACATCGCCATCTATTCCTTTTCCCAGGAAGACATAAGGAGTCATGGATGACAAAAACATCCCCCGCAGACCTACGCGATCCGAAGCGATTTTTATCGCTGGCCGAATTTTCTGCCTCAAGCGGTCTGTCGCTCGCGACAATCAATCGTTATTTGGCATCCGGTCTTGTCAAGCAGCATGAGATTTGCGCCCGCTTCGACCATGCCATGCGAACACAGAAGTTCGGCCGGTGTGTTGCTGGCCGCAGTTTTTTGTCACTTTTTGAAGCGGAGGTTGCCGGACGGGCAAAGAGTTTGGACAACGTGGAACCGATGAACCAGCTCCGGTTTGTCTCAGTTTTGGCACAGTGGACTGTGTCAATCAAACTGCGTCGCCGCAAGTGATGAATTCATCAGCACTTGCGAAAACGGGAAAAGTCAAAGCGGAGGGCACGGGACTCGAACCCGCAACCCCCGAAGGGGCAGTTGATTTCGAATCAACCTCCTAGCCAATTCGGATACCCTCCACGAAACGAATATCATGCCGTATTTGGGGTAAGCGGAGCAAGGGGGTGAAGGATGATAAGGGTTGAAAGGTGTGAAAGGTGTGGACGGGGAAACAAGAGTTTGAAGCGATGTAGAGCGTGTGCGGGTTGTAGTGCAGACTGGCGATTCGTTGGTCGAACCCGGTGCAAGGGGACGATCTTCCTACTTATGAGAACCCGGGCGGGAGCCGTCCGTAATTCGTCAGAGGCATGGACGCTGCACCTTAGGGAACTCGACATCATGCCTATTTCCAACGAATCCTTCCGAGTCGTCACACGCGGCGTCGACGGAGAGATCCGCGTCAAACAGTACGAATCGACCGAGCCCCTGCTCAGGCTGCATACCCAGGTCGGTATCGACGACTGCAGTACCAACCTCTCCTTGCGAGGACTGCCCGTGTTCCGCGGGCTGATCGGCCCCATGACGGACGAAGACAATATCGTCCGCTACGAGTCGCCCGACGTATTCGAGGCACTCACCAAGGAATGGACCGCCCAGGGGGCTCATCGCCGACCACGGCGACGACGCAAGAAGACTTCTTAGCTCGTCGATTGCATAACTTCGTCTTCCGAAGGCCCCCTGCCGGCCGGCATTTCGACAGCCATCCAAACGGCTCAACGCGCGGGCGTCGAATCGTTGCGAGCCTGCCATGCGCCTTGCGACGCGGAACCACCCAGCCCGTTGCTGTAACGCGGCGGGTCACTCTGCAACCGCGCGACGCCTCCGTATGGAGACGCATAAGCGTAGCTGTAAGGGGCATACGCATAGGCGGTCGCCGGTGGGATGTAGACGGGTGCCACCTGAACGGGAGCCACCGGTGAGGGAGCGGGCAGGTTCCAGGCCAAGGATGGGGCGGTGGGCGCTTGTGCCATGACGGCCCGATTGGCGGCCGGTCCCACGGCCACGCGCGTGACGCTTTCCACTTCTTGCATCGCCAGCTTGGGGACGGCCACGCGCACGGTGCGCGTTTCCGGCATGACCTCGCGTCGCGTGATGGGAACCTGGTAATTGACGACCTGGGGTTGCCAGGTACTACGTGGAACCAGGTGATACGCCACGTGGGGTCCGTCAATAATGTTCCACCAGCCGTGCCAGCGAGGCTCCCAGGAGTATTGTACCGCGGGCTGATAAATGGTCTGTGCGGAAGGCTGCATGTCGGTCACGTACCGCTCGCGATAGAACGTCTGCTGCTCGTCCTTGTACTCCAGCTCACGCACCGGTTGCTGGACCTTGGTGCGAATCTCCTTGTAGGTCACGCCCCCCTCTTCGTAGTACCGGCTCTCCTGACCACTAGCCAGCGGGCAGCAGCAACCCAGGATGAACGCGGTCACGACCCGGCAAAAACGACGGCGAAATCGAATGCTCACATGCATAATCCGGCTAACAGCCTTTCAGGATCCGTCGGTCAACCAACGAGCGGAGGATGTCTTGCCCAGTACATCTCGATCGGCAAAATCCGTATACTTTCCTTAAGTTGAATTGGAGAGTTACCAGAGAGGCATGCTGGCATGCCTGCGTTGAAAGCATTCCCCATGGAAGAAACTTCATCGCTTCCTGAGTTTGTGCTGCAGGTTTTGCGCTGTCCGAAAACTCATAGCTCGCTGCGAATCGCTGCGCCGTCTGAGCTGACACGACTGAATCAAGCGATTGAGGTGGGCCAATTGTACAACGAATTGGGACAGCGCATCGAGGAACGCCTGGACGGTGCCTTGTTGAACCAAGACCATTCACTGGCCTATCCCATTCGCCTCTCCATTCCCGTGATGCTGGCTGATGAAGCCATCGCCATGAACCAACTGGACGTGGACTCAAGGGACGTGGAGCGTATTGAATGACGGTGTTTCAGAAAATCATCGACCGTGAGATTCCAGCCGACATTGTGTTTGAGGATGAGTACTGTCTGGCATTTCGTGACGTCATGCCGCAAGCACCGACGCACGTGCTGGTGATTCCCAAGAGGCCGATCGTGTCGCTCGATCAGCTCCGCGACGAGGATCGCCTGCTGGTCGGTCACTTGTTCACGGTCCTGCGCGACCTGGCTCGGGAACTCGGCTTGAACAATGGTTATCGCGTAGTCGTCAATTGTGGCGACGAGGGCGGGCAAACTGTCGACCACCTGCATTTCCATCTGCTGGGCGGCCGGCCGATGAAATGGCCGCCCGGTTAGTGCGTGGTTTCGCGGGAGACTCACTCGCTGGCGCGTGTTGAAATTGCACACTTTCGGTGCCACTTGGCCGGAACCCGTGATTTAGCCCGCTTGGCAGACCCACTCGCTGGCGCGTCGAGCTTGTATTTTCACGTTGTTTTCGCCTTAGCGCAACTTCAAAACTTGCGTGTCGTGCTTGTATGCAAAGGCGGGCACGTCGGTCGGATGAACTGCGGGGTTCGACGCGCGCCGTTCCTTGTTAACGACGCGGCATGCGGGGCACGATTTTTTTGATGCGGTCCATGGGGGAGTCGTTGTCCGCGTCCGTTTTTGTGGCGGATTCCTGCACGACGTCGACTGAGTTGCGCAGGCTGCCACGCGATGCCAGCCGCGGTTCCGCGGCCTGCTCTTGCAGCAAGTACTTGGGCCAGAATCGACTTAACGTCCGAGCGCATTCCGTCAGCCGCTCCTCGCGCAATTGCAGGTCGGCCAGTGCCGCGATGCGCGACAGCTCATGATGCTCGTTGCGCGTAAACGACAACCCGAACACGGCCACGTCATCCAGCCAAACTTCCCCCTTTCCCATCATGTCGAACCGGACTTGCAAGTACTGCAGTTCGTGGGACGGCAGGTCATCGATGTGTAATTCGACGGGCGACCATTCATTCAGCTTGATGCTCTCACTACACTCGGCGATCTCCGCGTAGCGATAGTAGGGTTCGTTGCCCAACCTGCCCTCGACGGCCAGTCGGAGTGGCGGTGTTACGGGCTGCTGGCCCCTGAGCCAGACTTCGACGGCCAACCGCCCCGAGGGCGGGGCCGCGAACGGCTGGCTGCGAGCCCAGACGACCGGCCCCTCGCTCTGGATCAGCATCGAGCTGTTGCCGGCCCGATACTGGCGGTGATCAATGCTCACCGTGGGCGCTTCCGTTTCCCAGCCGGCGATTCCGCCGCCTGGCAATTCCGACTCAAAACTCGCGTTGGCCAAATTCACCCAGGGTACGGGATCTTTGAGCTGCCCGACTCGAACTACCAGCTGAGCCAATTGTGCCTGCAGACTGGCGGGCACCGATGAACTCAATTCGGCCGTCAGTGTCAAAAATTCGATCTCGGTTGATGTCAGGGCCGCCGCGTGCAGGTCGTACGGTCGCAGTGGAATTCGCCAGCGCACAAGATCATCGCCCACGGTCCAATCCGTCCGACTACTGGCCAAGGGGCGCATGCGGCAATCGAGGGGGGCCCGCAGCGTGATCGTGGCGGTCACGGGCCAGGGAGCGTCATTGATCAGATAGACCAGCGTCTCGTTTTGTTGTTTGACGCATCTCACCTTGACCAGTTTCGAGGCGACCTCAAATGCAATGTCGGCAAACTCCGAGGAGGGCAATTGCTGAAATACGCGGAGTGGAGCTTGCAACTGATCGACCGAGGCCGTGCAGCCCAGCGCGCTGCCGTCCAAGATCAAATCCGCATCCTGACTGGCGATGGCATGAATCAAATTGGCGCGACGTCGCTCGCCCGTCGACATAGCGACCAGACGACCACTCAAGTGGGACGTGATGCTCCGCAACTCGGTGGTTTGGGCCTGCGACACCGAGCGGTCGTGGTGATACACGTGGGCCGTACGCATCCCGAAATGTTTGAACGTCCGGTCGATCTCATCCGACGCCTGCAATTCCAGCGCGGGCGCCTGTTGCGTCAGGGGCGCCGTGGCATAATCGGTGAAAGGCCGGGCCACGGTGATACCCGACTGTTGGCTGAGTGCTTCCAGGTCCAGCCCCATTTCCAGCCAAGGCTGGGAGGCCTTGGGCCGCGGTCGCAACGTCGGCTGGCAGTACTGTGCCATCGCCGCGCGCGGGACATTTCGCCTGTGGCCAGCACCAGTCGGGCGTCGGGCCGGGCCTCGCCGATGGCAGCGTAAATTGCCGAGTAGAATTCAGTCATTTTCCTCGCGCGCCAGGCGGTCCAAGCGGGCCGCAGCGGGCCTTGCCAACAGGACCGCAGAAATTCGTCCCGCGCTGGAGCCGTTGCCGGAAACTCCACGCCCGTGTCGTGAGCGAAGCGGGCCAGAGTCACCGGGTCCACGCCCCAGTCCAATCCGGGTAATTGAGCGAACGTCTCAGGGGATAACTCCAGGCAAATCCCGGCAAAAGACTCATGATGTCCATAGCGACGGGCCACGTATCTGATGGCGTCCACGACCGCGGCTTGGACCCGCGAATCGAGTGGATTGTAGAACCACGGCGTCCCCACATCGGCGATCCCGGTGTACACCTTGCCTTCGGAGTTCTGCAACCTTAGCCCCGAGGATGCTAACTGGCTGTCTGCGCCCACCTCCAATTGCGGCAGCGGCGCGGACAGCTTGATCATCGGCAGGAACTCCAGTCGCTCGCGATCATGCATGCGAAACAGGAGTTCCACAATGTCTTTGGGAACCGGGTCCTGACCCGTATCAAAATATGCTCCGGTATCAAAACGGGACGAAGCATCCCACTGGGTGGCGGGCAGAATCGCACCTCCGTCCACCCAAACGCCGACGGTCGAACCGGTGTAGCCGGCGAAGCGCAGATATTGGACGAAGCGACGACCGCCCTCCAAAAACGTGACCCAGTCGGTCAGGTTCTGTCCCGTCGTCGTCTGGGCGCTTTCCGCCGCCGAGAAAGCGCGGTGGAAATCGGGCTGGCCGATGTAAGCGATGGCCTGACGATGATTCACGGGCATCAAGGGCCGGGGCTGCGTTACCAGGGAATCGGGCCCCTGGAACACGCGAATGGATTCATACAGCACGCCCGTATCGGCGGATAGGTTATTGAGCAACACGAAAGGCAGTTTCGTCGTTGGCCAGAATACCAGACGGATGTTCTCCGTCCGTCGATCGGCCAACGGCTCGGATTCCATGGCCACGCCATTAATCTGCTGAGGCGTTTGCCCGTCGGGTTCGATAATGCTCACGCTCAGCGATTGATGCACGTCGGCGGGGCATTGAATTTCCAGCACATGGGGCACGCCGACACGGGAGATCGGTAATGGATAGGCCTGCCACTTGCCGGCAGGCAAGCGATTGACGACACGGCCGTGATGTTGTGCGGCGCGGGCGGCTCCTTCCGAAACAACATGATGGGCCGCATTGGGCATGTGACTCCATGCCGGCACGCGCATCAGTGTCTCCCACCAGCGCGGCTGGGAAGCGTCAAATTCCAACAGCCTCTTCCATTCGCCGCTGCCGTTGGTCCGCGGTGCCTGATTTTCGACCACCACGAACTGCACGAAGCGCTGCCCGGCCGAAGCACCTCGGAAGATCTGGACCATGCCCACGGATTCGACCGACAGTTCAAGGTTGTAGACGCCCTCTTCGCGCGGCACCACCAGTTCCCATCCGCGTTTGGGGGGAAGCACGCCATCGCCGTCCACGACGCATTCTTCCAGATCCCGGTAGCGAACTTTGCCCGAAGGCTGTTCGACAATCTGCGCCTTGTAGCGAACGGCAGTTCCGGGAGACATTTCGATCCCATTGGGCTCCACATCAATCTGCCACGTCTCGCCGGGAGAAAACACTAAATGATCACGCGCAAGACTTACCCGCAATTCATCGCCGGGCAGTCTCTGAATCAAAATGCGGTTGTTGTTGGCGTCGAGTGATTCATTATGGGTGGCCGTCAGTAGATCCGCGACGGCGACTTGGGCGTTGTAAGGCTGAGCGGCGTCCCCGTTGCCCACGAAAGAAACCTGGAGTTGCGCATTGCGCGGCGCATCCACGGTGACTTCCAGGGCCTCGTAGTGGATGGGCTGTGCGGCCGGAATATCCAATCGCCCTTCACTGACGCCGATGGGCCATCCGCGAGGGGTGGTCCCAATCCAACGGTAGTTCGTCATCCGCCCTTCGGTGAGCGTGATGGAGCCACTCCAACTGGCGGGGGTGCCTCCCCCCCACGCGATGCGCAGCCTCAAACTAGGCCATCGCGTAGCTTGCGCAGCGGTAGTGCTGATCGCTCCGAGCGTGATGGCCCCGGCAATCGCAAATACAATAAGACGATGAAGAGCGCGCCAAAGGCGTGCTCCACCTTTTATGACCATCCTTGGTCAGTCTCCCTGGATATGGTCAGAAAGCATCCTGCAGCGGCGGAGTGTAGCGAAAGGGCTCGGGAAAAGCTACTAGTGCTTGAACAAGCGACGAACGACCGTAGGAAAGGTTAAAACCTGTCCCAAAACGGACTCGCATCAATCAAAGCGTTCACCTGAAATCAGGCCGTTGACTGGACAGGTTACAAACCTGCCCTACGGTTCGCTTGATTCAGGGACCAGGGATTCTGCAACGTTGCCGCCGGGCAAACCGGACGCGAACGCGTTCCGGCTGATTTTGTGGATCCCCGTGCTGCGCACGCTGTCAGCTCCCTCAGAATCACACTTGGCCGTGAATTGTGTCGTGAGATGAGGGCAGAACCAGCGTGCGTTCAAGCGAGCTTCGCTCAGCAAGCCCATGACCAGCGCCCGAAACTTAGGCTCCGCCTCGTTCGCGACTTTCACAATCTCATGAGGATCGGCTGGTTCCAGGGCATCCGGGAAACACATATCCGTAATCACGGAAAAGCCGATCGCGCGCAGCCCGGCATGCACGGCCACGATCACCTCCGGCACGGTCGACATGCCCACCACGTCCGCACCAATCGTCCGCAAGAAGCGGTACTCGGCCCGGGTTTCCAGGTTCGGCCCGCACACCGCCGCAAATACACCGCGATGAAGTGGCAAATTCTGACGGCGGGCAACCTCCTGGGCGAATTCGATCAATTGAAAATCGTACGGCTGTGACATATCCGGAAATCGCGGTCCCAAATGGTCATCGTTGATGCCGATCAAGGGATTATCTCCCATCAAATTGATGTGGTCATCGATCACCATGATGTCCCCCAATTGGTAATACGGATTCAGACCTCCACAGGCGTTGGAAACCACCAGAACTTCCGCACCCAGCGCCTTCATGACGCGAACTGGCAGCGTCACCTGCTTCAGTGAATATCCTTCATACATGTGGAATCGACCTTCCATGGCCATCACGGGCAGGCCGTTCAAGAAACCGCAAACCAATCGGCCGCGATGGCTGAGCGACGTTGCTTTGAGGAAATTCGGAATCGCATCGTAGTCGATCGCAGCTGCGGGCTCGATCTGCTCGGTAAGACCTCCCAGTCCCGTTCCCAAAATCATGCCCACCCGTGGACGATCATGCCAGAGCGTCCTGATTGCCGCGACAGCGTCACGCACTTGCCCCGCTAGTTCCAACATTGCTGTTTCACCTTTGACTGTGCTTGATTCTTGATTACGGATGACAACTATCGATGGACGTCTGGTCACCACCGCCAATACATCCTGTCATAACGTATCGCAAATACGTACGGCGCCAAACGGGGTAGACCGATCGCAGCCCCCGGCAGGGCCGGGCACATGTGGACGGCGAAAGACAACACAGGGGGGGGTTGGGGGCCTCATCGTATCACACAACTTCCCAATTCCGGCCGTGCTCGCCGTACAGCGGACTGCTGTACAGCGGACTAATGTCATCCGGAACGGAGCGGAGCCGAAGTGACGGACCTGCCAGCCAACGTGATTGTGCTTGCTGGGCTACCTCCGGGATCTGCTGCGGAAGCGGCGGGGACTTGTTTTCCGACATTTTAACTGTGCGAGCGATGGACGGCCTGGCTTGCCGCCCCGGCCGGAGGCACGCGACTTGCGGCCGGCCCGCAAGTTGACTACAACCTCGGTTCGCCGCGGGACGCCCGAAACGGGAAACGGAGTGCCGCAACAGCCACGCTGCAGGAAGGCAAGATTGCCGGCTTGTGGGAGCGTGCCGGTGGGGCTGGCAGGTTCCGACGCGGCCCGCTGTCGGGGAAATGTATGAGTGAAGCTCGAAGCACGGTTGCAGCTTGCGTTGCCGCCACCCGCACGCGCGTGGAGTTCTGGACCAAATTTCTCGAATCCGTCGCAGCCCGCCGGCTGGCCGAGATCGGCGTTTTTCGTGGCCACTTTGCTGCCCAACTGCTGAGGGCCTGTCCCGGCATCGAACAGTATTACATGATCGACCCCTGGCGGCATCTAGACGACTGGAACAAGCCCGCGAATCGGGATAACGCGACGTTTGAGTCGTTTTACGCGGAGGCCCTGTCGCTGACAGATTTTGCCGCGGACAAGCGCATCGTCTTGCGGGGAACCACCACGCAGGTGATGGACGAAATACCCCAGGAATCACTGGATTTCGTGTACATCGACGGAGATCATACCCTGCGCGGAATCTCGATCGATTTGATCCGATCGTACGACAAAGTATGCTGGGGGGGCTGGCTTGGAGGCGACGACTTCAGCCGTACGATCTGGCAGCATAACACCGCCTTTGAGCCCACGCTGGTATTTCCGTTTGCCGTGTATTTCGCAGAGGCCGTGGGCGCACCGATTTTTGCGATTCCCGGCAAACAGTTTGCCATGCAAAAAACGAAACGCCCCGCTTTTGAGTTTATCGACTTGACGGGCGAGTACCGCCACACCGGCCTGCGCGATCAGTTTCGCCTGGCGGCGCTGCTCAAGCCAAAACTGGCCGAGTTCGTGCCGCTGATCTCCAGAATCTCGAAACGCCTGCGGGGCGGCCGGTGAGTGGAGCCGAGCCGTGTGAAGGAGCTGCCAACCAGCAGACTGCGAAATCAGGCCGATAGTCAGCAACCACCGGATCAAAACGTCAAGAACGGGTGGCTTGAAGTTGCATGGACGTTGTTTCGTCAGCGCTGTCTCGCCCCTTCATTCCAGCTGGCTTTTGAATAGCGGCTGGCAACGAGTTCGGCCGTCAATTCCTGCGGCCAGTCCGCGGTGCGCTGTTCGGCCCCAAACGCCGCCATCACACGCTGCCGCACATCTTGTGGACGGAGGGGCAGATTGCTGAGAAAGCTGGCGTGTGGTCGCGCCTGCCGATAACCGGGCATGCGCGGCGGCATGGGAAGAACCTCGGCGATCGACTCCAAGGGAAAATCGTACAGACACGTGCCGTGATACAGAACCAGGTCGCGGCGCACGCGTAAACTGTTACCCGAGAACTTTCGCAATCCATCGGGTCCGGCTACGGCCAGGTCGCTGGTCCCAGACCGCACGACGTTCAGGTCGCTGGTCGATAGCGCTGCCGCGAGCTGTCCCAGCACGAGTGCGTGAACTTCATTCACGGCCGACAGCATCGCCCGCCCCCTGGTGTGCAGGATCAGCGAATACATCAAACAACCTGGGCCTGTAACGATGGTCGCGCCACCGCTGCACCGTCGAAGAATCGGGATGGCTCGTCGCCGACACGGCTCCAGATGCACCTCCTCTTCAAGGCACGAACCACGTCCCAGCACCACGATCGTTTGAGTGGGCTCCCACAACCTGAGCAGGCCGACATCCGCCAGGACCTCCGCCTGCTGTTCGTAATTGACCAGCAGGGCCTCGTCCAGAGCTAAATTGGCGGCTGGATCGTCAAGCGTTAATTCAAGGAGTCGCATTACGGGAAATGTCCAAAGGTCGGTTGACGTGGCAGGTGGTGCCCAGACAATGAGCTTACGGGTATGGCAAGCTGCCAGGTCCGTTTGCAGTTATTGAAGTTGCGGGAGCAGGAAGCCTAACCCGTGATTTTGCCAGTAGACGGGCTCACGCGCGTGCGCGTCGTGCTTGTGTTTTCCGGGGTTGTTCCGCGAGCGCTACTTTAAAAGCTGCAATTCCAGGTCCGTCTGCAATGCTTTTCATTGTTATCTTCCGAGTAGACTGATGCAAACCGAGAATGCCGTTCACCAATCACAACCGACGCCCGCGGCGAGTGGCCCGGATTCGCTACCACCGGTCAGCCCCCCCACGCCGGGCTTCATCATGCAGCTATTCGTCATTCCGCTGATTATCGTCGCGCTGATTGTGGGAGTCTGGCTGTTGATCCACTGGGTCGTCAACCGCGACATGCGTCCGGCGGAACTAGCCAAAGATATTGAGCGATTGAATCATGCCAGCTGGCAACAAGCGCTGACGCTGGCCAACCAACTCCGTGACGAACAGGGCAGCAAGCTCCGCGGAGACCACCAACTTTGCACGCGTCTGGCGCATCAGCTGCAGCGCCGCATCGATGAGGGAGGGACCACGCAAGAGCAGGTTTGGCTTCGCATCTACCTGTGCCGAGCGCTGGGGGAGTTCGAGTTGACTGACGGAGTGCCGACGCTGATCACGGCCGTACGGCACCACGTCGAGGATGGCGACCTGGAAGTGCAACGGGCAGGGTTGCAAGCGCTGATCTACTTGAAGAACAAACTGAGTGACCGGCCGGTCTGGGCACAGCCGGAGGTACTGGACGCGGCGATGCAAGCTGCGGTGCAACAGCCGCTGCAGGCTGCGAACATGCCGGTGACCATCCAGTCAGCGGCAGAGCCACTGCCTTTACGCTACGATCGGCTGCACAGCACGGCCGCGTTTCTGCTGGGCATGCTGGATGATCCGCGGGCGGCTGAAACGCTGGCCAAACTGCTGGCCGACCATTCCACCGATGTCCGCTACAACGCCGCGGTTGGATTGGCGCGGCACGGCGATCCCCGTTGCCAGCCAACGTTGGTGGAGATGCTGGACGCGAATCGCGTCGAAGCTGAACAGCGCCCCGCGACGGGCCGTCGCGAATCATTCTCCAAGAAGGAAATGGAGCAATGGAGCGTAGCCAAGCGCGAGATGATCGTTGCCAACGCTCTGCGCAGCGCAGAATTTTACGCGCAACGAGCGGCGCCAGGTGATGCCAGCCAGCTGATCGATGCCGTCCGACAAGTTTCGGAAAACGCCACGTTCGGACCGGAGCTGGTCAAGCAGGCCACGGAGATTCTGCCTCAATTGCGGAAACTCGAGTCGCCGGTAGGCAGCAGCCCGTAGCACACGAGCCGGCCACAACAGTACGTGGGGCTGACGTGAATGGCTCACCTGCTTGCGCGTCGTGTTTGTGGGGACACGCGGCACAAACTGTCCCCGTGCCGGTTGTATCGATTAGATAAAATTCTGCCTCGATAATCTCGGCTGCCGTGGACGCGATCAGTCAAATTTATGTCTTTTCGGCTGCTAGCGTGCTAAACTTGATGGGAAATCTCCCGAGCCCGTTGAAAACACGCGCGGGGGTAGCGACCATTAAGGTAGCAGCGAAACACGCCAACTGAGCGACCTTTATCATCTCCTATGCGGTACAGAACAATGAACATCCTATCGCGTCTCATCGTCGTGCAACTGATCCTTTCCATGGCCGCTCCGGCCCTGCCAGGCCAGGAAATGTGCAACAGTTGCGGTACCACGAGCGTGTCCCCGTGTACATCATGTGCACCTTGCGCCACCTATCGGCTGGCGTGCAAGACCATCTATGAGGAGCAACCGACCACGACCTATCGACTGGAATACGAAACCACGATTGAGCAGCGAAAAATCGTGAGTTACCGACCCGTATGGGAGACAAGTACTCGCGAGCGTCGCTACTCGGTATCCAAACCCATTGCGGAGACCGCTTATCGCGAAGAGCACCAGACGGTGATGCGGCCCGTTGTCGAAGTTCGTACGCGCGATGCCAGTTACAATCGGGTGAGCTATGTCACGGAAACGCAATCTCGCGTCGAGCGTCGTGTGGTCAATCGTCCGGTCGTGGAAACGTCCGCCCGCGAGGAGAGTCGAGTTGTCTATCGCCCTGTCAGCCAAACGGTTTATCAGGACCAGGCATATACG
The DNA here is from genome assembly GCA_963695565.1 of uncultured Planctomycetales bacterium. GTDB lineage: Bacteria > Planctomycetota > Planctomycetia > Pirellulales > Pirellulaceae > CAVOGW01. The sequence continues at coordinate 1,100,225 of CAVOGW010000008.1, read as the reverse complement.
GCCTATCAACCCGTCACCAGCTATCGACCGCAAGTCGTGGATCAGGGCGGGTACGTGGATGCGGTCTCCGTGCAGGAATCCTCCAGGAATCGTCTACGTTGGCTTAGCGCACGGTGCGTCACTGACCCGGTCTCGGGTCAGTGCCTGCCCCAACGAGCCGGATTCTACTGGGTACCGACGCCACCCAAGGTACAGGCCTTCAAAGCGTATGTACCGAACCCGGTAACCCAATACGTTCCGGAGACGTCGTACGTGCCACAACAAGTGGTACAGAAAGTACCCGTCGAGTTGACGTCGCTGCAAGCCGAAACGCAGACGCGCACGGTTCCCGTAGAGACCGTGCGGATGGTCCAGGAAGAACAGTACCGCACCGTGCCTGTTTCCGTGCAAAAACCGGTGGTGGAACGAGTCCCCAATTTTGTTCAGGAACAGCGGACACGTTGGGTTCCCGAGCAGATGGTTCGCCGCGTGCCCGTAACGACCTACAAGTACGTGCAAGAGGAGCGCGTCGAGCAAATCCCCGTTCGCACTTGCCGCATGGTGGCTGAGGAACGCACGGTGGAAATTCCGAAACGTACGCCGCGGTGGGTCGCTGAAACCTCGACGCGATTGGTGCCGCGTACCGTGATCATGCGAATTCCCCTGGATGACTACAGCTCGGTCGACAGCTTTTCCACAGTCCCGTCGGTATCCCGCGTGGTGAAATCATCGTACGTCGTCCCCGAAAGTCGGCGTGTGGTGAAATCGCCGACCGAACCTGCGCCGACCGAACCTACGCCGACCGAACCTACGCCGACCGAACCTACGCCGACCGAACCTACGCCGACCGAACCTACGCCGACCGAACCTACGCCGACCGAACCTACGCCGGCCGATAACCCACCCAGCATCCTCGCATCACCACCGTCAGAAGCGTCGGGGGACGACGCAACCGCGGAGACGTGGCGGGGTACCGCACCCGTGCTGGATACGGCTGGAGAAGCCGCACTGGGTTCGATTCCACGATTCCAACTCTCCGCCGGTTCCGACGGTTGATGGACGCCACACACGGTTCGCCTCAAGGTCTGCCTCCTCGTGCGAGGAAACCCGGTTCCGCCACGTGACTCCATCCGGCATCGCTCGTTGACACCTGATCAACGGATCGCCAAACTGACCGCATGCCGGATGCATTAAGTGAACCAACGGAGTCACGATTCGAGATTCCCGCCAGACGGCTGGAAGGGCTCTACGTGGCCGTGTCAGGTCGCCTGGACGGCTGGAACAAGAAAGATGCGCATGCGCTGATTCGAGACCACGGAGCCACACTGGTCAGCACGACTGACGAGCGTGTCAACCTGGTGGTGGTCGGTAGCGAACAATGGCCACTGTCCTTGGAATCGTCCGTATGCGATTGGTTGGCCGCGCGGGCCAGCCAGGGTAAAGTGGAAGTCATCAACGAGAATCAGTTGCTGGAGCGACTGGGATTGATCGATGACTCTTCCGACATTCGCCAGCTGTACACGCCCACCATGCTGGCCAGACTGTTGGACGTACCGACGGCAACCATTCGGCGGTGGCACCGTCAAGGATTACTGTTGGCGGTCCATGAAGTTCATCGATTGCCTTATTTCGACTTTCAAGAGGTTATCTCGGCACGCCGAATTGCTCAATTGCTGGCGGCGGGTGTCTCCGCGGTGGACCTGGAACGCAAGCTAAAGCAGCTGGCGACGTTATTTCCGGACGTCGAGCGACCTTTGGCTCAGCTGGCCATCATTGTCGAGGGACGTCGCATTTTATTGCGCGACGGCGAGGGTCTGGTCGATGCGCGGGGGCAGCGACATTTCGATTTTTCCGACGAGGACACTTCCGCCGAACCGCATCTGCCTGGCTCGCACGCCGCGCCGCCGCGGGAATCCGCGCAGACGATTTCCATGGTTCAGCCTGAGCAAGACCGCGGCGATCCGTCGGTGCAACAGCTGATTCATCAGGCGGCGCAGCTTGAGGCGGATGGCTATCTGGAAGACGCCATCAATACGTATCGGTCAGTGTTGCTGATCGATCACACGCTGGCGGACGCTCATTTTTTGTTGGCCGAACTGTTGTATCGATGTGGAGAAACGGCGGCGGCGCGCGAGCGCTACTTTGTGGCCTTGGAGCTTGATGAAGACTACGTGGAGGCGCGCGCTAATCTGGGATGTGTGTTGGCCGAAACGGGCCATCCGGAATTGGCCATCGCGGCGTTCGAAGGGGCCTTGGCCCGCCACCCCGAGTATGCCGATGTCCTGTTTCATTTAGCCCGAACCCTGGATGACGTGGGCCGCCAGCAAGAAGCCTGGGACTATTGGCGACGTTTTCTCGCACTGGCTCCCCACAATCCGTGGGCCACGGAGGCGCGCGATCGTCTGGGAATCGCGGATCGCTGCTGGGAATCCGCCGAGTAATCGGAACTGCTTCCCTAGAGCCTACAAATGCGCTCTCATTTCGCCCGGCGCGACGCCCGCTGGCGCGGTGCTGTCTAGCCAAACCGGCGACGGCAGCTTATCGTGAACTTTGCACAGATGTAATTCTTGTCGGGAGAGGGCGCCGCATCCAGTATCGCCCTGCAGAGATGGGCCAGTTTCTTTTTCGCTATCAGCCAGTGCAACCGACGACCTGGGTTTACCTGTCGTCGCTGGTGACGATCGGGCTGTTCTTCAAGTTCAGCCGATTCTGGAGCATCCGGAATCTCGACTTGTTCATGTTGATTCTGCTTTCGCCTGGTTTACTGATGCTGTACTTCGGCTACCAGACGCAGGTCGAGCCCTCGGACGAAGCGGCCGCAGCGGGATTTGTGTTGGACGCCAACGGGGTTTCCGATTCCAAAGCGAATAGCCTTGCCCTGGGTGACGGTCCGTCCATGACCGATCCCGACAAGTCCGTTCCGTTGGTGGCGGCTGACAGGCCACGCGTCAACACGGCCGATGCTCCGTCGGAGCCATCGCTACGCCCAAACGACAAGAATCGCGAGTTGTCGGCCACGGCACGCACCAAGCGTTGGGGTTATCTTTGGTTATTCGGTTGCTGCACAATGTGGCTGGTGCGGCTGATCTTGGATCCGGCGCTTGTTCGCCGTCCGATGTTGGCGCCCAATCTGACCGTCGGGGGGCTGGCTTTTATGGGCATTGCCTTGTTCATCTTCTTGATGGCCAATGTCGTGTCGCTGGAGCCGACTGCGGATCCTTCGCAGGCCGCCTCGGGAGTGCGGATGGATCAGCTGATGCGACTGAAAGCAAATCACGGTCCGGGCTACACCGTTTTGAACAAACTACCGTTGGAAGCCCACAAAACCCTGGTGATCCTTTCTCATTTCCTGATCATCCTGGGATTGGTGCTGATCGGTTACCATCATTTCGGCAACGCCAGCACGGGCTTTGGCGCCGCAATGTTGTATCTGCTACTGCCCTACACGTCCCAATTGACGGGCCGCCTGGATCATTTTCTCCCCTCGGCACTCCTGGTGTGGGCGATCCTCATGTATCGACGTCCCGTCTGGTCCGGGCTGTTGATTGGACTGGCCAGTGGCAGCACCTACTACCCATTATTTCTGTTTCCCGTTTGGATCAGCTTCTATTGGCGCCGAGGCTGGCTGCGGTTCTTGGCAGGTGCCGGCTTTGCCCTGGCAACCATGGCGGCATGTTTGATGCTGGTACCCAGCGAAGCCGGCATGTGGAAAGACCTGCGGCGGATGTTCGGAATCATGCAACCGGTGAACGTCGGGCTGGAAGGCGTGTGGGACCTGAGCATTGGTGGTTGGGATCCCATCTACCGCATTCCCATGCTTGTCGCCTGCATTGCACTCTGCTTCAGTTTTGTGCTCTGGCCGGCTCGCAAGAACCTGGGGACGCTGCTCAGCTGCTCGGGAGCCGTGATGCTCAGCAGTCAATTCTGGATAGGCTGGTCCGGTGGGCTGTACATCGCCTGGTATCTGCCCTTGGTGTTGCTGATCATCTTCCGCCCAAACTTGGAAGACCGGGTGGCTCAGACGGTACTGATTGACGGCTGGTTCGGCAATCGTCGTCCGCCACTTTCGGTGGCCGCCTAGTTCCAAAAGTGGGCCGCTGGCGGCGTGATGGGATCGGAATACGGGCTACAACCGGCCGAGGTTGCACAACCACAAAACGAAGCACCCGGGATTCGCCGGTAACAGCAAAGAGACCGCCGGCAATGCGTCGATAGAGCGGTGGGGGAGCCACTCTGCAGTGCGCTTATTTCGGGGGGAACAGTATGGGCCGGCCCAGCCTCATTTTCCTGGTTCTGCTGGCGGCAACTGGAAGCTGGTTTCTGTTTAATGAGATTCCGTCGAAGCACGATCCGGATGTGCCCCAGTACGGCTTTGCGGCCTGGCCATCGGCACCTGCCGGTCCCCAGGTCGCATGGCGAGCGGATGCGCCGCGGCCAGACGTAATCCGCATCGCCTCGTTCAACCTGGACAACTTCGACCGCAAGAAATCCCAGTCTCCCGAAACGCTGCAGTGCCTGGCCTCCATCATGCGTGCGTTTGATGTGGTCGCAGTACAGGAGGTGCGTAGCCTGGAACCGCATGTCGTTCCTCGACTTGTCGATGCGATCAATGGGCCGGCGGGCGACTTTGATTTTGTCGTGGGACCCCATGTCGGTCGATTTGAGCTGCGGGAACAATTTGCGTTCATTTATAACCGTCGACGCGTCGAGCTGCATCGATCCGAGCTGTACACCATTCAGGATCCGGATGACCTGATTCACAGCGAACCGCTAGTCGGCTGGTTTCGCGTCCGCGGCGTCGATCCGTCGGCAGCGTTTACGTTCACGCTGGTCAACATGCGAACGGATGAAACCGAAGGGGAAACGGAACGAGAGAACGGGCTGATCCGCAGCATCCTGGACAACGTCCGCAACGATCAGCGCGGCGAGGACGACGTGATCCTGTTGGGTGACTTCCAGGTCCCCGTGTCGGAGCTCAAGCAGTCCGCTAATTTGCCCTCCGCGGTATTCGTGATCGCCGAGACGCCGACGGACCCGGGGCAGACCGCTCAGCGCGATAACATCATCCTGGACCCCATCGCCACCGTGGAATTCACTGGACGGTGCGGAGTGGTCGACTTCTTGCGACAGATGAACCTCACGCTGCAACAAGCCCGTCGCATCTCGAATCATCTGCCTGTCTGGGCGGAATTCAGCGTCTGGGAGGGGGGCGCAAATCGCCAAATGGCTGCAAAAACATCTCCCGACGAATCGATCTCGCGTGAGTAGTCCCGCGTCGGCACTGCCGCGCCGCAAGCAATATCAGGTGGCTGGCAGATCCTTCACTTCGCTCCGCTCAGGATGTCAGTGCCGGCGAGGTTTGCCGGAATCCGGTAGTTGGATAGTACGATGAGCCCAACACGCGTGTGTTTTTGCCGGATTAACGACCGCCATCACCGGGTGGCGGGAGTTGACTTTCCATTTGAATTGCTCTAGCCACCGCCACTGCGGTGCATGGCTTCGTTCTGGCCCAGAATCGCGAGTGGACCTGCCATCACTCGTGCTCAGCGCTGCGGTGCTTGTGCTCGTAATCGATAGCATCGTTCCATGTGGACGTTTCGGATACACGGTCCGATCGCATCGCCAGAGGAGGCAGCATGGCCACGACGCGTTTGAGTTTGCCCTGCAACGGACAATCCAATCTGCCACGTATTCCAGTGCCAGACGGTACACGTCGAGTTTGTCGTGATCAAAGCGGGCGTCCGTTATCACGACGCCTTTCGGTTACGAGCACGAGTGAAATGCGGGCGTACCTGGTTCGAGCGCCAGAACCCGCGGAAAACCGCGCCCGTTACAGGCGGATTAGCGTATTTCTGGACAAGAGGGCCGGCGACAGACCACAATACCGTCAGTGGTTTGCAACATGGTCAAGGCACTCGGCAACATCCAGCAGGTGAGGACATGAAATCGCAACGCGTGGACTACCGAAATTGGCTGCTGAGCGTGATTGGCTGGGATGGCATATTGCCGCTAATCGTGATTCTGGTACCGTTCGCGATTCGAGTGTGCCTGCCGGGTCACGCGGACGTGATGGTCCTGACTGCGGTCTTCCTACCGATTGCAGCCTTCCTCTTGCGATTCGGCATCGGCATGCACCACATTTCGGCCAACGCTTGCGGGATCGTATTTCGAGGTTTTCAGTATCTCGCGTTCGCGATGGGGGTTCTTATCCTATTGTGCCTGGAAGCCATCATGATCGCGATGCAGAGCATTCCCGCAAATCTGATCGTATTGGCACGTGGGGAATTGCAACTGGGCGGCCTGTGCGCGCTGTTGTATGTCGTGTGCATGATATTTGCCTGGTTTCCCGGTGTATCCCAGCTGGAGTTCGAGCCCCAATCGTCACTACGCGACCATGGACACGCGATCGAGCTTGGACCATAATCTGCGGGAAGCGGATGCGGTCCACACAGTAGAGAAGCGACGGATCAGAATTACTATGCCACTTTACGAATACCAATGTGACAAGTGCGAAAGCCAGTTTGAGCTGTTGATTCGAGGCAGCGAACACCCCACCTGCCCGACCTGTGGCGGCCTGAAATTGCAGAAGCTGATCAGCGCCCCGGCCGCATCTTCCGGTAGCTCATCGGCTCAGCTTCCCGTTCACAACATGCCAGGGGCGGACTATGGATGCGGGGCACCTGCCTGCCAGGGCGGTCGCTGTCAATTTGAATAGGCCAGACGACCAGTTGCTTGCCGCGACCTCGTTGTTATGCACGGAGCGGCCGTCAAGGTTAGCTGTTTTGGAGATTTTGCGCTGCCCCAACCTCGGATCGACCAACCGGATTCGCAGCTACCCGCTGCGGAACTTGACCCGCTGCATGCACTGAATTGCAACGGACGACTTGCCAGAGTTCGGCGATCACGGACCGAAAGGAAGGATACTCTGTGTCTCGATACTCCGAATCCTTCGGCAACGTGCTCATCAGCCGCCGATGGGCAACTCCCAACGCATGGTACGGAAGCGACGGAAACAGATGGTGCAACGCATGGTAGCGCAGACCCAGGGGGCAGATGATCTCGGTCAGCCATCCCCCGCGAATGTTGGTGGAATCGAGAAACTGCGAGCGATGGTCAACGGTCTCACCCTCGCTTTGATAACGATGCGCCGCCAGCGTCCGCAAATGGTTCAGCCCCAAGGCGACGCAAGCCAGCAAATAGATCTTGGGAATTCGGGTCCAGGGAGCGAACCCACATGCCACGACCGCCAGCAGTGCCGTGGCACGGAGAAAACACAACACCTCCAACACAAACCAATCACGATTCGGGAGCAGACTGGATACCTGACGTCGATAGCGGAAATTGATGACCAGCGACGACGTGCGCTCCAATACCCAGCGACGCAGCTTCGGGTGCAGAAATGAAATGGGGGTCCCGATCAAGAACCGCGAGAAGATAAACAAGGGCTGGGTCAGGATCTGCGAGAGGTAAATCAACAAGCCCCAAACCCTCCCTCTTCCCAACGGCAGATACTCTCCGTCCCCTTCGGTTCCGTAGTGCTGTGTGTTGTGGTGAACAATGTGCGATTCGTACAGGAATGACGGCATGAGCATGACCACACCACCCGTCAGGTTCCAGAAATAGTAAAAACCGCGCATCTCATCCCGGCGAAAGTGCACGACCTCGTGAATGAACAGTGACGCCCGATAGAGGGCCGCACTGGCAACCACCAACGCCAGCACGGAAAGCGCGGAACCAAACGGCGTGCTCAAATAGTAGGCGCCGCAGGCGTACCCCAGAGAGATGGAGGTCAGGTAGTCAAGCCAATACAAATAGGGCCGTGGCGTGAAGAGGTCGTGGACGCTGGCCCTGGCCTGGGAAATGAACTGCGAATCGCGACGCGCTTCTGGGACCTGTAACATACGCGGGTTGAGGCACAAATCGAGGACAGAACCGGATCACTAAATCCAAGCCGACCGCGCACTGGTCGGAGCAGCCAGCAGGACGACAGATCACACCTCAGCACCCAGCGCGCCAAACCCGTTTTCGGACCCCATCGACCGCGAGCGGTGATCGCATTTAGCTAATCTGGGAATACGTTCAATGATTCCCTGGTTTTGATTAGCCAACGATCGGGTCTCCACAAGCCGGGAAGGCTGGGTGAGCTGTCCGGTTAGCTCATGCACATTCGACTCGGCATCTTATAGCGATTATACCAAGCCGAAAAAAGATCGGCATAGGCTTCATTTTCGAATTATTTGCAGCTGACTTGTGGTGAAGTTCGTGATGGTGGCATCGACGCACAGGCGTGGCTAGACTCTGATCAAGCGGACCCAGCCGTGCGGGGCAATTCACGGCCTCAGAACTGCACGCCGTACTTCTCCGTCATCTGGCGACGGATGTCTCCTGTCATCTTTTCAATCGTGCTCATCGAGGTTCGAAAATCCCCATAGGCCGTTCCACGCGCCTGAGCACTGGTCACCCGCTGATAGTCTAACGTCGTATTGGGATTGTAGTTGTAAGCGTAGCCACCTCCGTAAATACCACCGTAGTAGCCGCCCCCGCCGATGCCCGAGGGGGTTACACCGTAATAATTGGCCGAAAGTGATTGCTGTGCTTTGGTTTGTCCCGCTTGGATCAGTACGCTCTGCATGGTCAGCGCATTAGTGCGCAGCAGGCTGGAGACGTCGGCACCGTAGCTGACAAGGTCCGGGTCCACATTGATCGTACCCAACTCGTCGATTTTTCGAGCCTGGAGTTCACTCCATTTTGCCCGGCTGCCCGTGGTCTTGGCGCGGTAATTCCTGACCCGGGAAACGACCTTGCCCACACTGTCGAAGTATTCCTTGGAGTCTTCCCAGATCGGTCCGACGGGACTCCCACTGGTGGTCTGCGGCGACGCGGCCGACATGGAATCGGTCACCAGCTCGGCGTGACTCCCCAGGCTGAACAAACTAAGCAGCCCGCTCAACGAGTCCTCCGAGATGGCCCCGCGGAAGGTGAGTTTGTTGCCGTCCACCTTGGCCTGCCAGTCCGTTATTTCAGGTGCTTCCGTTCCGTTTCGCGTCAAGATTTCATTCAACAGCTGTTTGGCGAATGGAAGCAGTGGTTGCGGTGATTCTCCGAAACTGACTTCCAGCATACAATCCCCCAGGCTCCGACGCCCCACGATAATGCTGACCCCTTGCACGGAAGCGAGAATCGCCGCGGTCTCCTGAGGAGACGTGTTGGCTCCGAGTCCCTCAAAACTCGCCAGCCGCTCCACCAAGGTAACCGGCGAGAACATATTGCGCAGGTCCGTGGCGAACAGGAAAGACAAGTACTGTTCGGGCTGCCTGGCCTGTTCCGCGAGGAACGGCGTGGGGTCGCGTCGCTTCTCCTTGTTCAGCCAGTCGCTGAGCAACGACCGGTTCGCCGGTCGCAGGAACCCCAGGCCCGCGTCGCCAATGGGTACCAGGTAGGACTCGCGCGGCGTCCAGACAACTTTGGTGTCTGCAATCGTGTCCACGTAACCTCCCACGGCCTTAGCCAGTTCTTCGGCGCCATACGATTGTTTGAGTTTCGCGTACCCGGCCTCCCAACGCGGGATAAGACGCAAGACATCGAGGTCGGAAATAGCCCAGACCTCTTCAATTTCGTCCGCCTGTTCCGCCAGGCCGGCGGACATCTTCGCATCGCTCATGAGCTTCTTGAGGGAGGGCGTATGAAGGTACATGATGGAGTTTGCCGGCGCAGGCGAACGCTGCAGCAGAGTGGCGATTTTGGGTTCTGTCGTGGTGGGCCCTTGCGCCCCCGCTCCCTGCGTCATTGCCCCCCACATCAAAAAGAGCACGCAGACAAATCTTCGCGTCGCCGCCGGCATCATGGATGGACCTCTTGAATTCCGAGAATTGTTGGACCCTGTGTTAACGCTCCCAGGCTGTGCAGCGTTACGTGTCGACCAGCTACAAGCACGCGTTTTTAATAGCATCCAGCCAAGACTCGTGATCCAGCCGATTGAACGGTTCACTTGCTTGCGCGTCGTGCTTGTATTTTCGGGCGTTTTTTCCGTTGGCGCAACTTCAAAACGCGATCCACTAGGTTAATCGTGTAACGAATTCCGCACAACCATCCCTGCGGACGCAACCTGGCATGCGCGTTGCGGATCGGAGCCTCGCAAGGGACGGGAATTAGGCGTAACGGAACCGTCAATTGTCCAAAGCCGTCTCGTCCGCTGACTTCACGCAGCGAAATCCCAAATGATTGCTGCCCGTGCTGACTTCCCCTTTGCCACGCGTTCCGATCATGTAACGCGTACAATACTGGTCGGTGCACAGGAATGAGCCTCCCCGATGGACTCGTTTTTTTTCCGATGGTTCGGCGGGATCAAACGGCGAGTCTGGCCCGTGCGGGTTACGCGCGAGCCCGCGGGAAGCGAGCGTCTCAAAGTACTCGGGGCGATACCAATCGGCGCACCATTCCCAAACGTTGCCTGCCATGTCGAACAGGCCATATCCGTTAGCCGGAAACTGCGCCGCGGGGGCGATTCCCACAAAACCGTCTTCCCCGGTGTCACCGCCCCGGACGGGAAACTTGCCCTGAAAGATATTAGCCATCCACTTTCCACCGGGCTTTAGTTCATTTCCCCAGGCATAGAGCTGTCCGGATAAGCCACCACGTGCCGCAAACTCCCATTCTGCTTCCGTGGGCAATCGCTTTCGTGCCCACTGGCAATAGGCCACGGCATCCGGATAGGCCACGTGAACGACGGGATAATTGCCGCGGCCTTCGATTTCGCTGTCCGGCCCCAAAGGATGTCTCCAATTGGCACCCTTGATGTAACTCCACCAACGGTAGTGATTATCCAGTGCCACGGCTTCGTCGGTTGGTGAGAAAACGACGGAACCGGCCACGAGGTTTTCCGGCGGAGCGCTCGGAAATTCCGCGGCTGTCGGCGCACGCTCTGCGATCGTCACGTAACCCGTTTCTTTGACAAAGGCCGCGAACTGGTCATTGGTAACTTCCGACCTGTCCATCCAAAACCCATCCACATAAACCCGGTGCAGGGGACGGGCATCCGGCATAGCGTCATTGCCACCACATATACAGCCACGCGGATCATCGTTGCCCATGGTAAATTCTCCACCGGGAATCCACACCATCCCCTCGGGAGCGGGGCCAGCGGGCCGCTGCGCGTTCTCTATCGTGGGTTCAAATTCCTCCTTTGGTGTTGGATTCGATCGTGCAGACTCCGGACGCGAGGGCGGATTAGTCTCGGGAGTTGATTCAGAAGTAATCGGCGTCGTGGCAACGCCCGTTGATCGACTGATCCACCGGAAACCCGCCACGGCGATGACTCCCAGCAGCACCAAGCCCACCGCCACCAGCGGATGTGGCGCTGGCGCGTACCAGACCGACCGACCTGCCGCCGGTTTCAGCTTGTCACGATTCGCTTTCGATGGTGAGGTAAGTTTTCGACGTCTCGACATGATTTGAATATTGGACGCTCGGTTACCGATCGGAGCTTGGAGCTTCAGGGCATCGCCAGCCTGCACGAAGGCTGAAGGCCATGCCAGCACACCGACCATTCGACCGTTGTTCCGGGATGGGGCAAGCTAGCCCACGAATACGTGGTCGTCTTCCCGGCATTATAGTGTGATCGTCCTCCCAATGTGGGTGCCAGCATGCGGTCCGATGGCCCTTCGTGTCGTTTGTCCGGTAACTAGCCCCATTCGACGGCGGTGAGAATCACAATACGGCGAACGAATGCGCAGTGAACAACCCCCGGAAAATATAGACACGACACGCAAGCGAGCCTGCCAGTCCGCTAAATCACGGGTCTAGGCAAATGCTGCCAAGAAATGCGCAACTTCAAAACCAGCGCGTCCATCTTGCCACAACTCGCACTAATAGCCCATGCGCATGGCTGGTTCTATTTGATCTTGTCGAGCTTGAAACGACATGGACATGACGACCACGCTGAGTGCGGCAATTACGATGAGTGTATGCATGCGCTTCACACCTGGCACCCCAATGGCAATTTCAGCCAGCCGCTCTGGGTTGGCTCGGTTTGAGTCGGGTACGGCAACCAGGGGGGATGCTGAGCCCTAGCGCCTTCCGCTTTCCCTCATGGGATAAGGCAGCATTCATTCCAAAGCCAGCCATTTGCTCGGATTTTGGCGCAACATATTGTGAAATAGAGACTTATGAACTGGGAACCGAATCGGCCTGCCAGCGGTGAAGTGTATTCAGACTGACAACAAAGTCCCGGAATTGAACCGAAACATCCCTCAGCACATCAAGAAAATAGCCGGCCCCGGTTGATCGGGGCCGGCTGTTCCGCGCCTCACATGCGTGTGTTTGGGCGTATTTGCGTTGATTGACGGATGGGCAACGAGGCGACCAATGGGCGACTACGAACAACCCATACTGGCTCCACAATTGTGGCACAGATAACAATTTCCGTTTCGAACGGTGATGGCGCCGCAGTTGTCGCATGCCGGCGCGTCGATTTGGTACGTGGCGAAGTCCCGTTGGATCCGCGATATCCGCTCGTCCTCACCCAGTGGTTTGGCGGGGTTTACGGCGTCGGACGAATCGCCCGCCGCATCGCCGCTGGCTGCTTGGGTGGATGGCTTACCATTCAGGTGCGTCTGGTTGGCATCGCCATTTACGTGGGCGAACCGAGCGAGTTGGTCTTCGCGATAGCCGTCCAGGAATTCCAGGGCCAGCCAGCGGAAAATGTAATCCACCAGGCTCTTGGCCATCGGAATCTCCGGATGCTTGGTGCGACCTTGCGGCTCGAATCGAGTGTGGGAGAACTTTTCCACGAGAACGCGTAAGGGAACACCATATTGCAAGGACATGGAAATAGCCGTGCCGAAGCAGTCCATCAGGCCGCCGATGGTACTCCCCTCCTTGGCCATCGTGATGAACACTTCACCGGGTCGGCCGTCGTTGTAGAGTCCGACGGTCAGGTACCCTTCATGTCCACTGACGCTGAACTTATGCGTGAGTGATCGGCGGGTATCTGGCAAACGCTCGCGTTTGGGACGTGGCGACTTAGCCTCGGCCGCCTTGTCGGTTTCGGTGGAGGTGGACAGCGGCTGGCTCTGCTTCGATCCATCACGATAGATGGCCAGGGCTTTGAGTCCCAACTGCCAACCCCACGTGTACGCATCCGCGATGTCCTGGGGCGTCACATCCATGGGCATGTTGACCGTCTTGGAGATAGCGCCCGACAGGAACGGCTGTGCGGCAGCCATCATCCTTACATGCGCCCGCCAGGCAATACTCCGATGCCCTGAGCGAGGCTTAAAGGCACAATCGAAGACGGCCAAATGATCCTCCTGCAGTTCCGGAGCGCCTTCAATCGTATCCTTCTCGTCGATGAATTCTAAAATGCCTCGCACCTGATCCTGATCGTAACCCAGCGTCCGCAGCGCCAGCGGCACTGTCTGATTCACGATCTTCAGCATGCCTCCGCCGGCCAATTGCTTGTATTTGACGAGGGCGATATCGGGTTCGATACCGGTCGTATCGCAATCCATCATGAAACTGATGGTACCGGTAGGAGCCAAAACGGTCGCCTGTGCGTTACGGAACCCGTATTTGGCCCCCTGTCGCAACACTTCATCCCAAAGTCGCCGGGCGGCATCCCGCAAGAATTCAGGCCCGGCAGGATCGATTTCGTCCACAGCGTTTCGATGCATGCGCATGACACGCAGGAAGGGCTCACGGTTGCTCTCGTACTCCTCGAACGGCCCCACCGCGTTCGCCAACTCGGCACTCGCCGCAAAGGCGGCTCCATGCATGATGGCCGTCAGCGAACCGCAGAGACTGCGTGCCGCGTCCGAGTCATAGGCACGCCCGCTGGACATGATCAGGCTGCCCAAATTCGAGTAGCCCAAACCCAATGGGCGGAAGCGGTGACTGTTCGTGGCGATCGTCTCGGTGGGATAGCTGGCATGCCCCACCAGAATCTCTTGCGCGACAAAGAAGATGCGACACGCGGCCGCGAATCGCTCCACGGCAAAAGAACCATCGTCCGTGCGGAACTTCATCAAATTGATACTGGCCAGGTTGCAGGCCGTATCGTCCAAGAACATGTACTCACTGCACGGATTGCTGGCATTGATCCGCCCTGAATGGGGACAGGTATGCCAACGGTTAATGGTCGTGTCATACTGCACGCCGGGATCACCACAGTGCCAGGCACACTGCGCCATCCGATCGAGCAACTGTCGAGCCGGGTAGGTGGGGCCGTGCTGGGACGGATCGGTGACACATCGCGTCGTCCAGGGCTCGTCCCGTTCGACGGCCTTCATGAACTCGTCAGTCACGCGCACCGACAAATTGGCGTTTTGGAACAAGATCGAACTGTATGCTTCGCCGTTAAAATTAGCCTCATAGCCACCTTTTTCGATCAGGCAGCGGGCTTTCAGTTCTTCCTTGTGCTTGCACTCGATGAATTCCATGATGTCCGGATGCCAGATCTTCAACGATTGCATCTTCGCCGCACGCCGCGTCTTGCCACCCGATTTGACGACCGCGGCAATTTGATCGTAGACACGCATGAACGAGAGCGGCCCGGAAGGCTTGCCACCCCCCGATAGCTTCTCACGCTGGGACCGGATCGTGGAAAGATCGGTGCCCGTGCCCGAGCCAAATTTGAACAGCATGGCTTCGCTCGTCGCCAGCCGCATAATGGCTTCCATGTTGTCATCCACGCTTTGAATGAAACACGCGGATGCCTGCGGATAGACATAGGGATTCTCGGGCTGCATGGCCTTTTGCGAGGACGGATCCCAGTGCCAATTGCAACGGTCTCCCTGAATGCCATATTGATGAAACAGCCCAACATTGAACCAGACGGGCGAATTGAACGCGCCATGTTGGTGCAGGCACAGCCAGCTTAAGTCTCGATAAAATCGTTCACCATCTTCGATCGTCGCAAAATAACCGTCTTCGACGCCCCAATCGGCAATGGTCCGCGTCACGCGGTGGATCAAGTGGCGTACGCTCGATTCGCGTTCCTCGGTGTTGATTTCGCCATAGAAGTATTTACTCACTACGACGTTGGTTGCCAATTGGCTCCAAGTCGCCGGTATTTCGCAATTGGCCTGTTCAAACAGCACCCCGCCGCTTTCATCCTTTATCGCGGCGGTGCGCTTTTCCCATTCGACAGTGTCGAAGGGACTCTTTGCCCCCGGGGGGCAGAACGTGGGTTCAATCCGCAACCCACGTGGATTGCTCGTGCGTTGAGCCGATGCCGGTCGGTCCGAAGCGTTACTTTCCACCGAAGCTACCGATTCCAGGGCCGTTTCCATGATGGACATCCTATCCGCCTCCAATTTCCAAAATTATATACTAATGTACACTTTTTCTGCCCCATGCCGAGGCGGGCTGTGGTCGCGATACCGGGTACGTAAATCGCTGGTTTCGACAGATCCGCGGGTGCTACCGCAAAATCAGCCTGAAACCACTATATATTGTATCTTCGACCAGAATGCCCACAACATTTGGGGTGGGAGGATGGATTTTACGCTGAACCAAGCGGTCGTCAATAGACTTCTTGAGAATGACGTAAGTCTTTTATTAGAATAGACTTACGTGAATAGCATCCAAATCTGCCTCTATGGTAGCACTGCTGGCAATTTAGCTCAAGCCGTGGCCAGACAACGAGTTCGGAAAAATGAAGCTAGCGTTAATATCTGCTGGGGTGTTCGAAATATTTTTTAACAATTGCGTGTGTAGTACGGATTGGCCAAGTCGCCATGTCGCGCGACCAGCGGTTGGGGTCTTCCTGCGACTTGGTCGTGCGACCTGTACTGGGGGACGAATTACCCATCCTTGGAAAACCATTACGCCCAAGCGAAGCCCATTGCGGATGGGTCAATCCGTCCTACCTATTCTTCGCGGCGACTTGGCTCGTTAGTTAAACTGCCGCAGCAACCGTCGCCCCTTGTAAATGCAATAGGCGTCTTCTGGAGTCAGCGGGCGGATGAGGTTGGCGACGGGGAACCACAGCCAGTCGAACGCATCGACGACAAAGACTCCCGCCTCGCCCGTCGGCAATTCTGCATCACCCGCCAGCACTGGATCGTCGAAGAAAAAACCGGCGATGCTAGGACGGATGTTGCCATCCAGCATTTGTTTCGCTCGATCCCTTAGCAGCCCAAATGGCTGACGATCTGGGGGCAGCGACTCGTAAGCTTGATGTTGTATCTCCGGGTGCTCCGCGTGCCAGCCCGCAAAGGCCGCGTAGACATCCTCAAGATCGAAATTCCGTAAATCAGCTGCGAATGCGTGCGCCAATGGACCGGCAATTCCCACATTGGTGTAGCGAAGTGTCTCGCTGCCGCGTACCGCGCGATAGGTGAATTGGAACAGGAAACAATCTCGCGGTTCCTCGTAACCTGGCCAATACAACCTGCGGCGATCCAGCAAGCGGCACTCGGCCGGTGGCACTCCCATCACTTCGGGCTGCGACAGGTAGCTCGCCAGTTCCGCTTCGGCCATCGCCACATCGCTCTGAAATGCCTCGTCGATTTCGTCGTCCAAACCGAGTTCCCGTGCGTAGCGAATCGCCCGCAGTCGGCTAACGGGTTCCGCAACGCAGTCCAGCAGCGCCTGTGTACCGGCTTCGTCTCCCAGTCGCGCCAATGCTGCGGCCATCTCCACACGGATGCGGCGATGGGGCAGCTGCAGGGCATGCGAGAGAGGGACAATTGCATCGCTTGCGCCGATCAGTGCCAGCGTGTCGGCGAGGGCCACAACCGTCATCATCCCCAATCCGACAGCGGACCGCTGGTCGGCTGTTTGTTCCGAACTTTGGGCCAACGCTTCCAGCCGCTGCGTCAGGCCTCGCAACAGGCTGATCAGTCGCGGCGCGTCTGATTTCAGGGGATGTTCGGCCACAATCCCTTCCCTGGTGAGGTAGTTGGCAAGGTCCAGAACAGGGGCCGCCAGGCTAGGGCTATCCAGACAGACCTTCATGACGGGAAACATGCATGCTGCCTGGCTTTGTCCATGCAACAGGGGGACGAAAGGGGCGGCCGCAGCGTCGTGGTCTTGGGGAGCATCTTCTCGCAACAAGACAGTTAGCGGTTGCAAATCGTCGACCCTTCCGGAAATTGCCAGCAAAACCAACAGTTGGTAACGGTCGCGGCAACGCTCACCCAGACGGCTATACAGGGCAACCATGGACTCGCGCAAAGATGAGTCCAGAGGCAGTCGGCCAGCACGCCGGTTGAGCCAGCGATGCAGCAGGCCGAAAAAACCTGGCCACCATGGGGCATCCGCGGAAAGCTGGCTCATGCCTATCTGCCGACAGATCCCGTTGACCGTGGCGACCACTTCGGCCTCATCCGCCTCCAAAAAGAGCTCGCCCAACCGGTCCAGCTGCGCTGGCCGATGGATGAGGCACTCCAGCAGTTTTTGGCTGATCGAGGTTTCCAAACTGGCTTTCCTACGTTTCGGCGGATCGCATGTTCCTGACCGTTGAAACCGCACTCGGCTTTGTCGGAAAACGCCAGTGGTGCGTTTGCGGTACAGGCTTTTCGGCGGCAAAACACGTCTATCGAGGCTCGCAAAGCAACCGAGGCGGCTGCTCTACGGTCGTTTTAAGACACAGCACTAGCCTACTAAGTTCCGCGCCGATTCAACACCACCGTGGAGGCAGCAGCCCGATCCGCAAGTCGACCCGCGGCTTGCCGTTCGTCATCAGTCGCCTCATCGTAACGCACGACTTCCCGATTCCGGCAAAGACTGCCGCACAGCGGAATCATGTCATTCTGAACGTCGTGGAGCGGAGTGAAGACCTGCCAGCCAACGTGACATTGCCTGCAGGGCTGGGCCAGGGATCTCCTGCGTCAACCGTCATCCACCGAACAACGTATCTGGAAGATCCTTCGGTCGCTGACACGGGCTACGCACGTTGTCAGCTCCCTCAGCATGAGATGCCGCCGCGACTTGTGCGGTACGATGAGACCCGTCGCTGCGCGACACCTGAGCGCGGCGACCAAAAAAGATCCCGGCGAATTGAAAAAGTTGCCTGATTACTCTTGACCGAAAAAGACGAAAATTGGTTCAATCGCCACATGTGGGCAAGTCGTTTTGAGTGGCCGATAACGGTTGGCTTGTCATGCCAACCGTTACGGCGACTTGCTCACAAATTGCCGCCCATCGGAGGTTGCAATGGGAGCGACACTCCAGAGGCGGGTGCTCTGGATTGCATTTCGCAGCAAGATGAACACACCCATAACAGGAGCCATTCAAATGGCAAAGACCAAGAAGGCCGCTACGAAAGCCGCCGGTACGAAGAAGTCCGGCACCAAGTCGACGACAAAACGATCGACGAAGACAAAGGCTGCTACCACCAAGTCCTCCAAACCGACAACGGCTAAGAAGTCGGGCGCCACGAAAGGGAGCGTGAAGACGAGCATGAAGGGTCGCAGCACGAAAGCCCGGACGGCATCCAAGACGGCCGGTCGCAAGCCAGGCAGCGCTACCTCGAAGGCCGCCAAACCCGCCAGCACACGCGCAACCAGCTAGTGCCCGGGCGTCACGACCCCGTCGGGATTCAATCGTGATCGGAGGGCGCTTGCCGCGTGCGTCTCTCAGGTTTTTAGTCGCGACGCAAGAAAACCGAGGCCGCATGCCGTTGGCGTGCGGCCTCTTCTCATGGTCTGATGGCGGTTGCCTGGCCCAGCTCCCTGGCCCTCAAGACCTGGGATCGCCACCAGGACGAGCACCCTGACAGCCGGGTGAATGGCCTCGTCTGTGCCCTCTTTCGACCGTGCCAAACCGGATTTGTGGCCGAGGCGGCCTACACATGGGGGATGACACTCGTTAAAACCGAGTGGGTGCGTTAATCCGCGCAGTCCTTCCCTGCCATCCCGCTCCTTAATCGAATGCCATCTTCCTCGCCAACACCTGACCTGCCGGGCTCGTTTGCTGAGCTTGATCTCTGCCCCGAGATCATGAGGGCGCTGAAACGAGCTGGTTATGAAACGCCATCGCCCGTCCAGCGGGGTTTTATTCCGGAAGTGTTGAACGAGAAAGATGTCCTGGGCCAGGCCCGGACGGGGACGGGAAAGACGGCGGCGTTCGCAATCCCGATCCTGGAGTGCGTTCCCCTGGATGGTCCGAAAACGCCGTTCGCGCTCGTGCTGGTTCCTACGCGTGAGTTGGCGGCTCAGGTTGTGGGCGAGTTCGAAAAGCTGAGCCATGGATTGCCCGTCAAGACCATCGCCGTCTACGGTGGCTCGTCCATGAAGTCTCAATTGGCGGCACTCAAGTCCGGCGTAGACATCGTCGTGGGAACGCCGGGTCGGATTTTGGATCACCTGCACCGACGCACCCTGGACATCAGCGAGTTGGAGTTCGTCGTCCTGGATGAAGCCGACCGCATGTTGGACATTGGCTTCCGCCCGGACATTGAACGTATCCTGCAAAAGTGCCCCCGTGGTCGGCAGACTTTGTTGTTGAGTGCGACGCTGCCGCCACCCATTCTGCGGATGGCTCAACGCTACATGCAAGATCCGGTCATGTTGAATTTTTCCCGCGACGACATTGCTGTGGAGACGATCGAGCAGCACTACTTTACGGTGGAGGAAAATCGAAAATTCGAGCTGCTGGTCAAACTCTTGCGACGCGAACAGCCGGCGCAGGCAATTGTCTTTTGCCGTACCAAGCGGCGCACGCAATGGTTGTATCTTGACCTGTCCCGCGATTTTCAAAATGTCGGTTGCATGCACGGAGACATGCCGCAGAAGCAGCGGGATCGGGTGATGGCCAAGTTCCGGCAAGGGGGCGTCAAAATCCTGGTCGCCACGGATGTCGTCGGTCGAGGTATCGACGTCACTGCTATCTCGCACATCGTTAATTACGACGTGCCCCAGGATTCCGACGACTACGTACATCGCGTCGGGCGCACCGGGCGCATGGGACGCGAGGGGGTCGCGTATACTTTCGTGACTCCCGATCAAGGCGGTGAACTTACCAGCATTGAGATGCTGATCGACCGACAGCTGTTGCGCGACCATATCGACGGGTTCGACGCCGAGGTGCAGAGGAAGGAGCCGGTCACCGGGGAAAGCCAGGACGCTGAGCCTGCCTCGGCACCAGGGCGCTACAAGAAACGCTATCGCCGTGCGCTGTAGCGCAGCTCTTTCCTCTGGCTTACCAGGCTTCAACACCTTGGGGAAGCCGCCAAATCGCAGTTTTCCCCCAAGATCCATGCCGCAAAGCTGGCCGGATATGATTGACGGCGATTCAGCTGTCCCCCGAAAAATCGGTTGCGAACAACTGGTCAATCACATCTGCCACGTCTGCGGACGCCGGGTCATGGCGCATTCGGTCCCGCCGGCACCTGAGAGCCATAATTCCCGCTAACCACGGCGGGGTCGCCAAGTCGCTATTCGGAACTTGCATCGCCACATCGTCATGCTCGTCGGCCCCGTTTTCGCGCGGTCCCATTACGCCGGATGGCCGCTGGCTCGTAAATTTATTCCCGTTCCAAAGGAGGAAGTCGCTGCCGTCCACGTAACCGTCCGCGTTAAAGTCTCCGTCGCACCAGCGATCGTTAGACTGGAATTTGTGGGCATTCCAGATAACAAAGTCCTCGCCGTCCACGGACGCATCGAGGTTTGCGTCCCCGAGCCCGTAGGTGCGGCCAGACCCCAGATTGAACTCGCCGGCCAGCGCGAGCCACAACACCAGATCGTCGAAATCCAGGGTAAGATCGGCGTTCAAGTCATACTGCAGATCGGATGAATGGCTTGCGATTGCGGACGACAGCGCGTTGATATCGCCACAATCAAAGACTCCATCGTTGTTGAAGTCCCCCAACATCGTCCCGGCACTGACGGAAATTGTGATCAGAACCGATTCCACATGGCCATCGTCATCCGTGACGGAAACCGTGAACGCGTCCAGTCCAATAAAATCGACGTCCGGAGTGTACGTCCATGCGCCGGTTATCGCATCAATGGTCGCAATTCCGTGATCTGCAACGATCGTCACCCTGAAGTTCGGAGCATTGTCTCCATCGATCACATCCGTGAATACCAGTGTCCCTTGGGCCGTCATGTTCCTGCCGATCTCTGACGTCAGCTCTCCGGAAAAAACTCCCGCATC
Organism: uncultured Planctomycetales bacterium; assembly: GCA_963695565.1. Taxonomy (GTDB): domain Bacteria; phylum Planctomycetota; class Planctomycetia; order Pirellulales; family Pirellulaceae; genus CAVOGW01. Next base: position 1,079,147 of record CAVOGW010000008.1, on the reverse strand, counting down.
GTTCACCGGATTGACGGTGATGAAAACCATCGCCGAATGAAGTCCGCCGTTCATATCCTGAACTGTGTAAGCAAACCAATCCGTACCGTTAAAGTCGGCATCGGGTGTGTACTCGATGCGATCGCCGACGATCACCGCCGCTCCGTTCGTGGCCTGCCCGACGCTTAGAATCGATAATACGTCCGCAGCGTCCGCGTCATCGTCGTTCGACAGCACGTCAATCAATATCGATGTATCCTCGTCCAACATCGCCGAATCATCGACTGCCAGCGGGTTATCGTTGACGCCCGTGAGCGTGATGGTCACCGTAGCCGTGCTGCTCGCACCCTGGCTGTCGGTGATTGTGTACGTGAACGTGTCGCTGGTGATGTCGCCTGCATCCAGCGCCTGGATGGCGGCCACCGAGGTCGGGTCGTACGTGTAGCTGCCGTCGGGGCTGACCACCACCGTAGCCCCCAGCTGGCTGGTCGCATCAAACGCCGTGACCGTGACCGTCGTCCCCGGCACGTCGTCTTCGTCGGCGTCCGTGTCATTACCCAGCAGTGTGCCGGCCAGCAGCGTATCTTCGTCCGTGGCATCCGCGTCCTCACCCGCCCGCGGACTATCGTTGACGCCCGTAAGCGTGATGGTCACCGTGGCCGTGCTGGTCGCACCCTGGCTGTCGGTGATCGTGTACGTGAACGTGTCGCTGGCGGTATCTCCCGCGTCCAGCGCCTGGATGGCGGCCACCGACGTCGGGTCATACGTGTAGCTGCCGTCCGGATTGACGACCACCGTAGCCCCGAGCTGGCTGGTCGCATCGAACGCCGTTACCGTGACCGTCGTCCCCGGCACGTCGTCTTCGTCGGCGTCCGTGTCATTACCCAGCAGCGTGCCGGCCAGCAGCGTGTCTTCGTCGGTGGCATCCGCGTCCTCCCCCGCCAGCGGACTATCGTTGACGCCCGTAAGCGTGATGGTCACCGTGGCTGTGCTGGTCGCACCCTGGCTGTCGGTAATCGTGTACGTAAACGTGTCGCTGGTGATGTCGCCTGCATCCAGCGCCTGGATGGCGGCCACCGACGTCGGGTCGTACGTGTAGCTGCCGTCGGGGCTGACAACGACCGCAGCCCCCAGCACGCTGGTCGCATCGAACGCCGTGACCGTGACCGTCGTGCCCAGCACGTCGTCTTCGTCGGCGTCCGTGTCATTACCCAGCAGCGTGCCGGCCAGCGGGGTATCTTCGTCCGTGGCATCCGCGTCCTCACCCGCCAGCGGACTATCGTTGACGCCCGTAAGCGTGATGGTCACCGTGGCTGTGCTGGTCGCACCCTGGCTGTCGGTGATTGTGTACGTGAACGTGTCGCTGGCGGTATCTCCCGCGTCCAGCGCCTGGATGGCGGCCACCGACGTCGGGTCATACGTGTAGCTGCCGTCGGAACTCGACAACGACCGCAGCCCCCAGCACGCTGGTCGCATCAAACGCAGTCACCGTGACCGTCGTGCCCAGCACGTCGTCTTCGTCGGCGTCCGTGTCATTACCCAGCAGCGTGCCGGCCAGCAGCGTATCTTCGTCCGTGGCATCCGCGTCCTCCCCCGCCAGCGGACTATCGTTGACGCCCGTGAGCGTGATGGTCACCGTGGCTGTGCTGGTCGCACCCTGGCTGTCGGTAATCGTGTACGTGAACGTGTCGCTGGCGGTATCTCCCGCGTCCAGCGCCTGGATGGCGGCCACCGACGTCGGGTCATACGTGTAGCTGCCGTCGGGGCTGACAACGACCGCAGCCCCCAGCACGCTGGTCGCATCGAACGCCGTTACCGTGACCGTCGTGCCCAGCACGTCGTCTTCGTCGGCGTCCGTGTCATTACCCAGCAGCGTGCCGGCCAGCGGGGTATCTTCGTCCGTGGCATCCGCGTCCTCCCCCGCCAGCGGACTATCGTTGACGCCCGTAAGCGTGATGGTCACCGTGGCCGTGCTGGTCGCACCCTGGCTGTCGGTGATCGTGTACGTGAACGTGTCGCTGGCGGTATCTCCCGCGTCCAGCGCCTGGATGGCGGCCACCGACGTCGGGTCATACGTGTAGCTGCCGTCGGGGCTGACAACGACCGCAGCCCCCAGCACGCTGGTCGCATCAAACGCAGTCACCGTGACCGTCGTGCCCGGCACGTCGTCTTCGTCGGCGTCCGTGTCATTACCCAGCAGCGTGCCGGCCAGCAGCGTATCTTCGTCCGTGGCATCCGCGTCCTCCCCCGCCAGCGGACTATCGTTGATCCCCGTCAGGGTGATGGTCACCGTGGCCGTGCCGCTTTCACCCAGGATATCGGTGATCGTATATGTGAACGTGTCGCTGGCAGTGTCTCCAGCATCCAACGCCTGGATGGCGGCCACCGAGGTCGGGTCGTACGTGTAGCTGCCGTCGGGACTGACAACCACCGCAGCCCCCAACACGCTCATCGCGTCAAACCCGGTCACCGTGACCGTCGTACCCAATACGTCCCGATTGTCGATATCCGTGTCATTCGCCAGCAATCCCGGCGATGCCACAGATAGTAGTTCATCTTCAGTCGTGGCGCCGGTGTCGTCATTCGCTACTGGAGCCTCATTGATGGGCGTGATGGTGATGACCACGTGCGCCGTCGACGTGAGCGACCCGTCACTGACCGCATAGAAGAACGTGTCCGTCGCGTTGACATCGATGTCCGCAAAGATACCCTGCGGGTCGTAGGCCAGCGTCCCATCCGGGTTCAACGATACCAGCGCCCCGCTCAGCAGCGTCACCGAACCGCCCACACTGATCGGCGTCCCGTCAATTCCCGTCACCCACAGCGGCTCATCATCCACATCCGTGTCATTGGCCAGCACGTCCAGCGAGACGATCACGGCCGATTCCAATGATTCACCCGCATCATCCAGTGCCAGCACCGCATCGTTCGCGCCCTCGATCACCAACGTTGCCGTACCACGATCGCTGAGCACCCCGTCACTGACCGTGAAGTCCAATACCACACTGGCCGCTTCCCCATCGTCCAGCATCTGATACAGCAGCAGGCTGGTGGGATCCAAAGTGAATTGACCCGTACTGCCGTCGTAGCTCACACCCACATCCGCCAGATTCGTGAAGTCCGTCGTTGTACCGCCGATCGTGACGTGCGCCGTCTCGAACACGAACGATGACGGGGTCAGTGTATCATCCACGTCCGTGGCCAACTCCTCCACCGCCAAGTCGACTCCCAATTGCCAGGATACGATCACATCTTCACTGGACGGCGCACCCAGCGGAGCCTGGCTGAAATCCACATCCTCCGCCACAGGAGCGTCGTTGACTCCCGTCAGGGCAATGGTCACCGTGGCCGTGCTCGTTGCACCCTGACTGTCGGTAATCGTGTAGGTGAACGTGTCGCTGCTGGAGTCGTTCGCACGCAGGGCCTGGATGGCGACAGCCGACGTCGGATCGTACGTGTAGCTGCCGTCGGAATCGACAACCACCGCAGCCCCCAGCACGCTGGTCGCATCAAACGCAGTCACCGTGACCGTCGTGCCCAGCACGTCGTCTTCGTCGGCGTCCGTGTCATTACCCAGCAGCGTGCCGGCCAGCAGCGTATCTTCGTCCGTGGCATCCGCGTCCTCCCCCGCCAGCGGACTATCGTTGACGCCCGTAAGCGTGATGGTCACCGTGGCTGTGCTGGTCGCACCCTGGCTGTCGGTGATCGTGTACGTGAACGTGTCGCTGGTGATGTCGCCTGCATCCAGCGCCTGGATGGCGGCCACCGAGGTCGGGTCGTACGTGTAGCTGCCGTCGGGGCTGACCACGACCGCAGCCCCCATCACGCTGGTCGCATCAAACGCCGTTACCGTGACCGACGTGCCCGGCACGTCGTCTTCGTCGGCGTCCGTGTCATTACCCAGCAGCGTGCCGGCCAGCAGCGTATCTTCGTCCGTGGCATCCGCGTCCTCACCCGCCAGCGGACTATCGTTGACGCCCGTGAGCGTGATGGTCACCGTGGCCGTGCTGGTCGCACCCTGGCTGTCGGTAATCGTGTACGTGAACGTGTCGCTGGTGATGTCGCCTGCGTCCAGCGCCTGGATCACGGCCACCGACGTCGGGTCATACGTGTAGCTGCCGTCCGGACTGACGACCACCGCAGCCCCCAGCACGCTGGTCGCATCGAACGCAGTCACCGTGACCGTCGTCCCCGGCACGTCGTTCTCGTCGGCGTCCGTGTCATTGTCGAGCAGCGTGCCGGCCAGCAGCGTATCTTCGTCCGTGGCATCCGCGTCCTCCCCCGCCAGCGGACTATCGTTGATCCCCGTCAGGGTGATGGTCACCGTGGCCGTGCCGCTTTCACCCAGGATATCGGTGATCGTATATGTGAACGTGTCGCTGGCAGTGTCTCCAGCATCCAACGCCTGGATGGCGGCCACCGAGGTCGGGTCGTACGTGTAGCTGCCGTCGGGACTGACAACCACCGCAGCCCCCAACACGCTCATCGCGTCAAACCCGGTCACCGTGACCGTCGTACCCAATACGTCCCGATTGTCGATATCCGTGTCATTCGCCAGCAATCCCGGCGATGCCACAGATAGTAGTTCATCTTCAGTCGTGGCGCCGGTGTCGTCATTCGCTACTGGAGCCTCATTGATGGGCGTGATGGTGATGACCACGTGCGCCGTCGACGTGAGCGACCCGTCACTGACCGCATAGAAGAACGTGTCCGTCGCGTTGACATCGATGTCCGCAAAGATACCCTGCGGGTCGTAGGCCAGCGTCCCATCCGGGTTCAACGATACCAGCGCCCCGCTCAGCAGCGTCACCGAACCGCCCACACTGATCGGCGTCCCGTCAATTCCCGTCACCCACAGCGGCTCATCATCCACATCCGTGTCATTGGCCAGCACGTCCAGCGAGACGATCACGGCCGATTCCAATGATTCACCCGCATCATCCAGTGCCAGCACCGCATCGTTCGCGCCCTCGATCACCAACGTTGCCGTACCACGATCGCTGAGCACCCCGTCACTGACCGTGAAGTCCAATACCACACTGGCCGCTTCCCCATCGTCCAGCATCTGATACAGCAGCAGGCTGGTGGGATCCAAGGTGAATTGACCCGTACTGCCGTCGTAGCTCACACCCACATCCGCCAGATTCGTGAAGTCCGTCGTTGTACCGCCGATCGTGACGTGCGCCGTCTCGAACACGAACGATGACGGGGTCAGTGTATCGTCCACGTCCGTGGCCAACTCCTCCACCGCCAAGTCGACTCCCAATTGCCAGGATACGATCACATCTTCACTGGACGGCGCACCCAGCGGAGCCTGGCTGAAATCCACATCCTCCGCCACAGGAGCGTCGTTGACTCCCGTCAGGGCAATGGTCACCGTGGCCGTGCTCGTTGCACCCTGACTGTCGGTAATCGTGTAGGTGAACGTGTCGCTGCTGGAGTCGTTCGCACGCAGGGCCTGGATGGCGACAGCCGACGTCGGATCGTACGTGTAGCTGCCGTCGGAATCGACAACCACCGCAGCCCCCAGCACGCTGGTCGCATCAAACGCCGTCACCGTGACCGTCGTGCCCAGCACGTCGTCTTCGTCGGCGTCCGTGTCATTACCCAGCAGCGTGCCGGCCAGCGGCGTATCTTCGTCCGTGGCATCCGCGTCCTCCCCCGCCAGCGGACTATCGTTGACGCCCGTAAGCGTGATGGTCACCGTGGCCGTGCTGGTCGCACCCTGGCTGTCGGTAATCGTGTACGTGAACGTGTCGCTGGTGATGTCGCCTGCATCCAGCGCCTGGATGGCGGCCACCGAGGTCGGGTCGTACGTGTAGCTGCCGTCGGGGCTGACCACGACCGCAGCCCCCATCACGCTGGTCGCATCAAACGCCGTTACCGTGACCGACGTGCCCGGCACGTCGTCTTCGTCGGCGTCCGTGTCATTACCCAGCAGCGTGCCGGCCAGCAGCGTATCTTCGTCCGTGGCATCCGCGTCCTCCCCCGCCAGCGGACTATCGTTGACGCCCGTGAGCGTGATGGTCACCGTGGCCGTGCTGGTCGCACCCTGGCTGTCGGTAATCGTGTACGTGAACGTGTCGCTGGTGATGTCGCCTGCATCCAGCGCCTGGATGGCGGCCACCGAGGTCGGGTCGTACGTGTAGCTGCCGTCGGGGCTGACAACGACCACAGCCCCCAGCTGGCTGGTCGGATCAAAGGCTGAAACGAGAACCGTGCTGCCAATGACATCTGATTGATCTTGATCTGAATCGTTTACCAACACACCTGGAGCGACGTCGGTTAGGCTCGCATCTTCACTCGCCATGAGGTCGTCGTCACCGGCAAGGGGCGCATCATTGACGTCGGTTACGTTAATCGCCACAACCGCTGACGCGTACGCACCTTGATCATCGTTCACGGTAACATTCAGCGTATACGCCGCGGTTGTCTCGAAGTCCAACTCACCGATCGTCGTCAGTTCACCGCTCAGCTCATCGATTGCGAATACGCTGGCGCCGGTGCCACCTGTGACCTGGAACGTGACGGACGATTCCGCATCAAAGGCGAACACGACACCGAAAGGGGTCAAACCGTCATCATCTTCGTCGACATTCAGAACGAGATCATCAATAACAGGATGCGTATTCACGACCTCATACAAATAGACAGCACCTTCGGCGATGTTTACCGAATCATCGACGGAAGAGGCAATCAAGGCGTAGTTGCCATAGGCGGCAACACTGCCGCCGTATTGGTCGTTATCCGCAGGTGTGGGATTATTCAGGATGGCGATCGGGTCGGTTGGCAGGCTGCTGGCCAAGTCATACACGTACGCACTTCCGGCAGTCAGCGCGTCTACCAGATTGTACAACTCACCGACTACGACGCGGTTGTCATGGATGGCCACGCTGTAGCCGAAGATGTCGGCGTAATCAGGCATCGGCCGACGGAGACGGTAGAGCGGTTGATTTGTGCCAACAGTGGAAAGGTCGTAGACCAGCGCTTCTCCATTACCGGCATCACCCGCCGCAGAGCCCACGACCACAAGATCGCCACTAAGGGCCACATCAAAACCAAACCCATCGCTGCCGGAGGGAACCAACGGGCTGAGTGCTGCCAGGGGAACATCGGGGGTAGCACTCGCGAGATCGTAAATAAATGTAAGGCCAACGCCTCCTCCAAAGCTATCATTTAGCGGAGCGCCGACTGCCACGTGAGACCCATGCACGGCAACCGACCAACCAAATACATCCATTTCGACGGCTGCCGCATCGCGAAGAACCGCCAGGGGGACCGTCGGGGTAGGGCTTGACAGGTCATAGACGTAGGTCGTACCCGAATCGGTACCATGGGCATCGTCGAGAGGCGTCCCCACGGCGACGATATCGCCGTGGATCGCTAATGAAAATCCGAACTGGTCGTTGTTTCCAGGCTCAGGGTTGTGCAGGATAAATTCTGGCACTTCCGGTGTGGCGCTCGACAGATCGAAAATATACACGCTTCCCGCATCGCGCGCCCCGTTATCATCACGCGTCGCCCCCACAACAGCCCGCGAGCCGCTCAAGGCTACAGCGGCTCCGAATATGTCGGCCCCCGCGGCATTGGGCTTGTACAACGTCATGACTTCCAGGGGCGTACCTGCCGAAATGTCGTAGACGAGAACCTTGCCAGCATCCGTTGCCCGATCGTCGTCCAGGGGCGAACCGATTAAAACGAAGTTGTCGTTCATGTCCACGGCGAAACCAAAGCGGTCGCCGGCAGCCGGAGTCGTGTTTGCCAGACTGGCCACGTTAATCGCAGGCGTGGGGCTTGCCAAATCGTAAACGAACGAACCGCCTGACACGAGGTTGTCGAACCGTGCGCCCACGACAACGACGTCCCCCGCAATGGAAACGGCATAACCAAATTGATCGTTCGTGCCGACCACTGGATCCAACAGCGTCACATGAACGGCTGTCGGTGTAGCACTCGACAGGTCAAACACGTATGCCCCTCCAACCGCTCCCAAATCGCCAGCTATGTCGAGCCAGGCTCCGACCACCAATGTTTCGCCGTCGATGGCAATCGCGTGTCCAAATTGTTCCCCACTGACGGGAAAGGGATTGTAAACGGTGTGGACCGGGCTTGTGGGCGTTGCCGTTGACAGGTCAAAAACATAGACGGTACCGGCGTTCGGAGCCCCCACGTCGTCCACGCGAGCTCCAACAGCAACCCGATCTCCACTGACGGCCACTTTCCCTCCGAACTGATCGCTGGTCTCCGGTACGGGGTTGGGAATTGTAAGACTCGGCACGGACGGGTTGGCACTGGCCAGATCAAACACGTAGGCCGTTCCCGCGTCATTGGCCCCTAAGTCGTCGAAAAAGGCTCCCACGACCAGGTGATTTCCATCCAAGGCGATCGACCATCCAAAGCGATCACCTGAATTCGGGCTTGGGTTGGCTATGCTGACGTTGGGATTTGTCGGATCGGGCCCCCCAAGGTCGTATACATAGACCTTGCCGGAGTCCGTGGCTTCCGTGTCGTCCAGATAAGCGCTGACGGCAACGCGGTCTCCAGCCACAGCCACATCGCGCCCAAACTCGTCACCTGCGGTCGGATTGGGATTGTGGAGCAACGCGACGGGAATCGCAGGTGTTCCTCCCGCCAGATCGTAGACATACGCGGATCCGGCGTTCACCACGCCAGCTGCGTCATCGTAGGGTGTGCCCACCACTAAAATCGTACCACTCAAAGCAACCGAGAACCCAAAGCGATCCGCTGTCGCAGGTTCGGGGTTTTCGATCGTGGTGAGAACCGCATTGGACGAATCGTAGACGGTGACCATCCCGACTTCCATCACGCGGTCGACCGCTGCGAACGGGCTGCCTACCACTCGGTAGTCCGCGGAAACGACAACCGCGGACCCGAATTCTGAAAATTGTTGAGGGCCCACCTCGTCAGGAAGCAATGTGAACATCACGTCGTTGCTAAGCAACAATCGGCTTTCCAACCGCTCGTCGCGGAGTCGATGGGCCGGGATGCGGCACGAGTTCAATCGGGCCGAGGCTGTTCTTCGGCGGGTGGATCCGGTGCGCTCCGCCAGCCGACGAATCACACCGTAGAGTGCGGTAACCGTCACGGCATTTACCTTGATCTCGTAATTCGTCATCCACATGGCGAACGACGTCGCCGTCCCTCGGATGAACGCCGCCACATCGTTTGACGAGCGAGGAAGTGACAGCATAGGCCAATTCAGTCGTGGTTACAATAAATAACGGCCAATTTGGCAGGGATCACCAGGGATGCTTCGCATCCGGTCGTTCCGAGCCCGGACGACGGCGACGGCCCGCCATTCGCGCAGCGCTTGTGACGCAAGATACGGCGTGATATCCTGAAATACTGGCAAAACAGGGTTTTTAAGGAGTCGGATACGATGAAGTGGGCGGGGCGCGGCGTGTCGTCAAGTACGATCTGGGGGTTCCTGGTGTTGCTTGGCTGGGCGGTAGCGTTGCGGACGACGTACGCCCAAACGCTGGTTCCCAACCTGCCTGTGCAGGTCGATGATTATTTCGGCTACGCCGTAACCAATTTGCCGTCGCATTTCCAAGATGCCAGCATTGTGGCGGCCGACAATACACCGGTCGACAACCCAATTACAAATGCGGGCGCGACGTTGGGTCGAGTCCTGTTTTACGACAAGCGGCTTTCGCACAACTTCGGTGTCGCCTGCGCCTCCTGCCACACGCAGAATACGGGATTTTCGGACGTGCGCCGAAAGAGCCAGGGCGTCAATGGACAAACGGCGCGTCACTCGATGGCGCTGGGGAATGCGAAGTACTACGAACGAGGAAAATTCTTCTGGGATGAACGGGCCGATACACTGGAAGATCAAGTCCTCATGCCGATCCAGGACCCCATCGAGATGGGGATGGATCTGGCCACGCTGACCACACGATTATCGGAGACTACCTTCTACGCCGATTTGTTCAACGCGGCCTTCGGCACTCCCGACGTAACCAGTGACCGCATCTCAAAAGCCCTGGCCCAATTCGTCCGATCGATGGTCACCTACCAGTCGAAGTACGACTCGATCATTGATAGCAACGGGATGCCGGATCTCAGCCAGTTGACGCAACCGGAACTCCGCGGTTTCCAGCTGTTTCACAGCTCATCAGGCCGTTGTGGTCAATGCCATACCACGACTGCCCAGATCAGTGACACCGTCCACAACGTGGGCCTGGATCTGGTGGATACGGATCCGGGAGCTGGTGACGGCGAATTCAAATCGCCGTCATTGCGCAATGTGGAGGTCCGGGGGCGTTTCATGCATGACGGCCGTTTCAGCACATTGGAGGAGGTCGTCGAGTTTTACAACAGTGGTATACAGCCGAACGTCAACCTGGACCCTGTTCTGGTCGGATTCACGGGCGAATTTTCACCCGAAGATTCGGCAGGTCTGGTAGCTTTCTTGAAGACGCTGACGGACTGGAACTTCTTGAATGACGCGAAGTTCTCAAATCCTTTCGTTTTCGCTTGTGACTTTGACGCCAACGGCGCGTGCGGTGTAAATGATGTCAACACGCTGCTGGCGGAGGGTCCGATCGCCGGGGGCATTGCCGTGGACCCGTCTAACGCCCGCTACGATTTGAACGGGGATGACGTACTCGACAACGCAGACCTTGATATTTGGCTGACCGAAGCGGCGCTCGTCGACGGTTTCGCGTCCCCCTATCAGCGCGGAGATGCCAATTTAGACGGCGTTGTCGACGGAGCTGATTTCATACTCTGGAACCAATTCAAATTCACGTCCTCGCTCGCCTGGAATCAAGGTGACTTCAATGGGGACGGCGTCGTCGACGGGGTCGATTTTATCGCCTGGAACCAGAACAAGTTTACGTCGATCGCCCAAGTTGCTGTCCCCGAGCCCAGCTGTTGGCTGGGCTGGGCCATGCTGCTGGTCGCATGGCTGCGGCGGCATGTCTGGTGATCCTTTTGGGGGTCTCGTTCGTATTTCGCCGAAACCCGCAATTTAGCCCATTGGCGGGCTCATTCGCCTGTGCCTCGTGCTTGTATTTTCCGTTGTTTTTCCGCTGGCGCAACTTCAACGGCGATCAGCGAACCGCCGTGAAAACGGGGACAACTACGTCCCCATGAACAGCTCCGCCAGCACGCGAGCGCATACATCCCAGTGCTCAGCAACTTCCGCAAAGTCAACCTGCATGATACGCAGGTCCAACGGGACCGAAAGGCGAGACGTCTGGGGAACGTCCCGCGCGAGGGGAATTCTGCGCTGGGACATGTCGCCAAATCCGACTCGACTTTCGCCGAGAGCAGGTAGTCAACCAGCTTTTCCGCCAGCCGTGGGCGCGGAGTCCCCTGGATCACGCTCACCGTGTTGGGGATCAGCAGCGTACCCATTTCCCCGTCAGCTTGATCCGGAAAGACGATGGTGACCGGCATCCCGCGATCCAATTCCTGAATAGCGTCATCGGTGTCGGTGACGCCCCAGTCAATGACGCCGCGCGATACGGCCAGTGCCACCTGTTTGTTGCCGGAATAAATGCGAGCATTGTCGCGCACTGCAGCGAAGAACTTCCGAAACTTTTCCTGTTTCCATCGATCCCACAATACGGTGGCGTGCGTCGCCGTGGTACCGAAGAGGGGCTTGGCCATCCCGACCCTTTCGTGCCACTTTGGCTCCGCCAGATCCGCGATCCGTGTAGGCCAGTCTACCGAGTCAGGTAATCGCTGCGTATTAACCAGCAACACCCGCGCGCGTGCTGCAAAACCCGTCCAAGTCGCATCGTCGGGGCGAACCCATCTCGGATAACGCTCCCGTTGCGAGGCAGCCGACTTCATTAGCAGACCGCGTTGCGCTAGTCGCAATGTATTGAGAATCTCGTTATTCCAGAAGACGTCACAACGTGGTCGATCGGACTCCGCGATAATCTCGTTCGTCAAGCCAACCGTTTTGGTGGACTCTACGTCGTATTTGGCCAACACCTTGATGCCCGTTTCCACTTGAAATCGATCCAGGACCGGCCGGGAAAATTCAGCATCCAGAGCCACATAAACGACCAGCTCCCGCTCGGACCGTGCCCAGCACCCACCGAGCAATACGAGGGGGCTCAAAACGGCCAAACAAAGGCCATGGATACCGTGTTTCGGGTAAGTGCGACTCCCGGCCATCATCGAATCCCCTTCAAGATCTGCGGACCAAGACGGTATCATGATCACGGTGCGAAGCTCAGTTGTCTAGATCGTCGTTGACACGGCCAGCGTCCAAGCTCATGGTACCACACAAGTCGCGGCTAAATGTCATCCTGTGGGAGCCGACAACGTACGCGGCACGGTCCGCGACCGGAGGATCTTCCTGGGACGTTGTTCCGTGTGCGACGGTAGACGCAGAAGATGCTGGCTCGCAGATCCTTCACTCCGCTCCGCTCCGTTCAGCATGATGTAAAATCCGCCCCGCGGCCGGCGTTGCCGGAATCGGGAAATTGTGTGGTACGATGAGGCGTCGAGGTGAGGACAAAAACGAATGCTGGCAGCATCCGCCACGACGTACTTTCCCACGAATCGAGGCTGGATTCCTTTGCCCGACCGTATGATTGTGTCGAAGAGTCAGGAATGAACGATCAGCACATGCAACGCGTTTGGGGCAATGCCTGGTTGTGGGGAAGCAAGTCCCTAAGCGGCCTGGCAGCCCTGTGCCTGATGTGCTTCAGTAACCTCGCCGACGCCCAGACCACCAAACCGGTCGCCGCGGACGCGCCGAACACGAAGCCGACGCTAGCGGAACTGCTGCTTCAGGATATCGACCCGGAAATACTGGAAAGCTCAGCAGTCAACCTGGACGGTTGCGCGATGCCCGAGATTGACGTGCCGCGTCTGGCAGCAGCCGGAATCCGTCAGATACAAGGCCAACACCTGGTTCTATTCACCGACTTGCCTGAGAGTCTTGCCGTCGACGAATTGCCTCGTGTGTTCGACCTGGCGGTGTCGGAATGGGGCAAATACCTGGGAGTCGACGAGAAGGCTTTCGCCGACTGGCAGTTGGTCGGCTACGTGATGGCCAGCGATGATAAATTTCGCCAGGCGTCCCTGTTGCCAGAAGACCTCCCGCCGTTTCTACATGGATTTCAGCGCGGTTTCGAACTCTGGGTGCGGGAGCAGCCCAGCGAATACTATCGCCGCCATTTGCTGCTGCACGAGGGGGTCCACGGTTTCATGAGCCATCATCTTCAGGGGATGGGTCCGCCATGGTACCGGGAGGGCATGGCCGAACTGCTGGCAACGCACCGCTGGAACCGAGGCAAGCTGCAAGTCCGCGTGATGCCGTGCGCGCGCGACGAGGTGCCGTACTGGGGAAGGATAAAACTTGTGCAGGACGAATTCGCGGCCGGACGCGGCAAGATGATCGATGAGATCTTGAAGTACCGCAGCGAGGACTACCTGTCCACGGAGGCCTATGCGTGGAGCTGGGCCGTTGTCGCCTATCTCGACGGTCTCCCCGCTTCCAGCACGTTATTTCGCAACTTGAAAAATTTTGTGACCGAGAGCCCGCTGCAGTTTAACCGTCGCATGCTGGAGATGTTTTCGCCACAATTGCGCGAGCTGGATGAACAGTGGCAATTGTTCGTGGTCAATGCCAATTACGGTTACGACTTCAGCGCAGAAGCGGTCGCATACGGGGTGGGGCTGCCCTTGGAACGCCAGCAGAAGGTAGTCGTTACAGCCAATCGAGGCTGGCAGTGCAGCGGTATCCGTGTCGATCGCGGCGCGGTCTATTCCGTGTCCGCCGAAGGACAGTTCCTGCTGCAGGAGCGGCCCGAACTCTGGCCGAGTGAAGCGGGGGGAGTCAGCATTCAATATTACCGTGGGGCCCCGTTGGGAATGCTCCTGGGCAGCGTTCGCTTGGACGAGGCAAAACCTGGCATCGCAAATTTAGCGAATCCTTTTCACCTGGGCTTGAGCCGAAACATTCGCCCGGACGAAAGTGGTACGCTATATCTGCGTATTAATGACCACCCGGCCCAGGTCAAGGACAATTCGGGAGAACTTATCGTGACGGTCTCGCTGGTTCAAGAACCGGTAGGTGGAAACTAATGCTATTTTATCGCATATTTCTCGAAATTAGCCGGAAGGCCGCAGGTGCAAAGTCCATCCATGAGAAACACAAATGAACCGACTTAAACAACAAGACCCGGCGATTTGGGAAGCGATCCAGCAGGAAGTGTATCGTCAAGACGACGGGCTGGAAATGATTGCGAGCGAGAACTACACCAGCGCAGCCGTGATCCAGGCGGTTGGGACCGTACTGACCAACAAGTATGCGGAAGGCTATCCCGGGCGACGCTACTATGGAGGATGCGAGCACGTGGATGAAGTGGAGCGGCTGGCGATCGAGAGAGCCAGACAGCTGTTTGGGGCCGAACATGCCAACGTGCAGCCCCATTCGGGATCGCAAGCCAACATGGCGGTCTATCTCACCGTGCTTAACCCGGGCGACACCGTGCTGGGGCTGGATTTGGCCCACGGCGGCCATTTAACGCACGGCATGCGGCTGAATGTTTCTGGCAAGCTGTATCACTTTGTCCATTACGGAGTAACCCGCGACAAAAATCTGATTGACTTCGATCAAGTGGCCCGGCTGGCCCGGGAGCATCGCCCCAAGATGATTGTGGCGGGGGCCAGCGCCTATCCGCGTGAAATTATCCACGCACGATTCGCCGAAATCGCCCACGAGGTCGGAGCCTGTTTGTTGGTCGACATGGCACATTATGCGGGATTGGTGGCGGCAGGGATGCACGATAATCCGGTACCCGTAGCCGATTTCGTCACGACCACGACGCACAAGACGCTACGTGGGCCACGCGGTGGAATGGTGCTGTGCCGCGACGCCCATCGAAAGGACCTGGACCGCAGTGTTTTTCCGGGAATTCAAGGCGGGCCTCTGATGCACGTGATTGCCGGTAAAGCGGTTTGCTTTCTGGAAGCGCTGCAGCCGGAATTTAAGGATTATGCCCGACGCGTGATCGAAAATGCCAGGACATTAGCCGATGAACTGGCCCGCGGTGGATTGTCGCTGGTCAGTGGGGGGACGGACAACCATTTGATGTTGGTCGATGTCACACCGCTCGGAATCGGCGGCAAGCTCGCTGAGCAGTCGTTAGACGCGTGCGGCATTACCGTCAACAAGAACATGATACCGTTTGACACGCGCAAGCCGATGGACCCCTCCGGAATTCGCGTGGGGACCCCGGCGCTCACCACGCGTGGCATGAAAACTGACGAAATGCGAAAAATCGGCCAGTGGATGCTGAGGGCCCTCAAAGCGCCCGACGACGATGCCGCATTAAGCCAGATTCGAGGTGAAGTGTCCGACTTCTGTACCAGCTTTCCCGTGCCGACGGCCGAAGGTGCTACCGCACCCACGAGCTGAGCTCAGGAACGAGCCGACGGGAGCACGTGGCACCGCACACATCTCCACTGATGCAGCTGACAAGAAAAGAAAAAATCTATCTGACAAGAATTGGACCATGAGCCAAGCCAATAAAATCCTGATCGCCGACGATAATGAAGCCAACGTTGAACTACTGGAGGCCTACCTGGCGGAAGTGGACTGCGAAATTGCCGTGGCACGTGATGGCCAGGAGACGCTTGATCGCGTACGCGATTGGTCCCCAGACATCATCCTGCTGGACGTGATGATGCCGAAGCTGAGCGGGTTTGAGGTCTGCCGGAACATCAAGGACGATCGAGCCACAAGTCGGATCATGGTCCTGATGGTCACGGCCTTAAATGAACTGGGGGACATCGAGCGCGCCGTCGCGGCCGGAACGGACGATTTTCTGTCCAAGCCCGTGCAGAAGATCGAGCTGCTGAAACGTGTGGAAAATATGCTGCGTCTCAAAGACGTCACGGACGAAAACGAGCGTTTGCGGCAGTACATACAGACTATGGAAGGCACGCGCGAAACGCAACAGACGTGAAGTTTCCTGGGTTTGACTGTTACAGCCGGTAAGGAAGGACAAGGGAAAGGCAGCGGTTCTCAGAGTTGGAGGCGCGTCCGGCGGTTCATTTGGGGGTGCCCCCCCAACCCCCCCGCGTTCTCTTGCGCCGGTTCAGGCAGGCAACTTCAACCCCTCACGATGTATATCCGATGTTCCAGAAACTGTGGATCACAGCCTTTTTAACCATCAGCACCCTGGTTCAAGCGCCGCGGCTGGTATCCGCTCAGGCACCCTCCGCGAACGAAGTCAGGGAATTAATACGTCAGTTGGGAGCACCGCGATTTGAGGATCGCGAGCGCTCCGAACAGCAACTGCACGCCATGGGCTCGATCGCCTATGAACTCCTCATGGAACATCGCCGTGATCCCGATATCGAAATTCGCGTGCGAGCCTGTCGTCTGGTCGCGATGCTGCAAGACGATTTTCTGCTGGAGGACGTCGACCCGGCCCTGGAACAATACCTGACCAACTACTCCTCGGATACGGTCCAGTTGCGTGAGGCGAAGATTGATTTGCTGGCATCCCTGTTGCCGCAGCAAGCGATTCGCGAACTGGCGCGCGTGGCGCGTTACGAGGATAGTGACCGACTCTCGAAGTTGGCGGCTCTGGCCATCATCCGCGCCACATACCCGGTGGCTGGGCAGGATCGCGACGAACTCGCGGGCTTGATTCGCAAAGGAGTCGGTATCAGCAATCGCCAGGCGGCTCGCTGGCTGAGCACCTATGCGGATACTCTGGACCAGGTGTCCCACAACATTTCCGCATCCTGGGAAAGCTGGCTGGCCGACGAGGAAAAATCCCTGGATTTGGACACCGACGAAACGACATCCCGGCAGGTCGTGGCCAAGATGAAGCAACTGCTGGGAGATCTATATCAGTTGGAAGGCCACCCCGATCAGGCGCGCCGCACGTCTGGCCGTCAGCCAGTCATTGGGAACAAATCCCCGCACGGCCGCGGACTGGGCGGAATGGCTCCTCGACCGCTCGGCCTGGCAAGCCGTCATCGATCTGGCAGACGAGCGCAAGGAGAACCTACCAACAAACCCCAAGTTGCTTTACGCCCTGGCGGAAGCCAAGCTGCGTCTGGACCATGGCGAAGCCCAGATCGATCAGTTACTTGATCAAGCGGTGCATGCGGCGGCGGACGAAGACCGTCAACATTATGAGTCTGCTATTTTCCTGGAGGACCGGCGCGGCTTGTTCGAGTGGGCGGCGCGGGAGTATCAGTTTCTGATCGAAAACGCCCAACACAACTCTCTGTTTCGCACAAACGCCTACTATCGGCTGGCGGGGGTCTACCACAAACAGCAGCAAGATGCCAAAGCCGCGGAAGTGCTCCAAAAACTGCTGGACGAAGTCAAGTCGTCCGAGGAAGTAGCCGAGTCGCTTGTCTCAGGGCTGGGCAGTTCCGTCGTGGCCGCCGACTGCCAAATGCATTATTACCTGGCACTCGACGCCGAAGCGCGGGGAGACGAAACCACGCAGCGCGAGGAACTACTGAAGGCTGTGGAGGCGGACGCCGAACAAGCCGATGTGCTGATCGCGATGTACCGCGTCAAAGACGCTGACGCGGAGTGGAAGAGTAAGACACGCGAACTAATTCGTGCGTCGGCTGAGCGACTGCAGCGTGAGATCATCGGGCTACGTCGCGAGGAGGAAATGAACCATGTGACCGATGCGCAGAGTACCGGCCGCAGCCTCGCGGGGGCCCTCAATAACTACGCCTGGCTGATTTCCAACACCGAAGGGGATTTTGAGGAGGCCTTGAGATTCAGCCAACAGTCCTTGCACGCGTCCCCCGGAGATGCCGGATTATTGGATACGCTGGGGCGGTGTTACTACAGCCTCGGAGAGTTGGATAAGGCGATCAAATATCAGCGCTGGGCCGTCCAACGTGACCCCCACGAGGTGCAAGTCCGGCGACAGCTTGAGCTGTTTGAGGCCGCACGGGAAAAACGGGCCTCCCGTTAGGCCCTCATCGTACCGCACAATTCGCGGCCAAGTGTCAACCTGAGGGAGCCGACAACGTGCGTAGCACGAGTCAGCGACCGAAGGATCTTCCAAAGACGTTGTTCCACGTGCGACGGTAGACGCAGGAGATCCCGGACGCACCGCTGCGCAGTATCACGTTGGCTGGCAGATCCTTCACTCCGCTCCGCTACGTTCAGGATGAATGAGTCCGCCGTGCCGCGAACTTTGCCGGATCGGGAAGTTCTGTGGTACGATGAGCCCGAGGCCTTGGTTTTACCCACATCTTGCTGTTGGGTTGAATTGACTTTGCCAACTGGGACATCGCGGGTAGGGCTGGACAGTTCACGGGGGGTTTGAGGGGGGACACCCCCCAAATGAACCACCTGGCGCGCCTCCAGACTCCGAGAACAACCTCCTGTAAGGAGCAAACATCGTGGGTACCATCGAAACAATCCGCGTGCATGGTGGCGCGTTGTCCGTCCGAGTTATGGGCCAGGGACCGACCATCCTTTTTGTGCACGGTTTTCCACTCGATCATCAAATGTGGACTGGACAACTGCCTCTCGCTGCTCGTTTTCGCTGTATCATGCCCGACTTGCGTGGCTTCGGCGCGTCGACCGCGGAGTTTGGCGACATCCTGTCCATGTCGCAATTCGCGGAAGACCTGCAGGCCGTCATGGAGACGCTGTCTAGGGATGAAAACATCTGCGTGTGCGGACTGTCGATGGGGGGCTATGTTGCCTTCGAACTGTGGCAGCGCTGTGCGGACCGCATCAGCCACCTGATCTTGTGCGACTCGCGCGCGGCCGCGGATACGATGGAAGTGGCACGTGGCCGCGAACTGGCCGCTCAAAAAATTTCCGCCGAAGGGATCGGCGAACTGGTGGCCGGCATGATGAGCAAACTGTTCGGTTCGGCCGCCTCCGCGGACTGTCGGCAGTCAGCCAAACGTATCATGCAGTCGACGTCCGCCGCCGCCTGTTCCGCGGCCCTGTTGGGCATGGCTCAGCGATCCGACTTCACCAGTCGTTTGCCGGAAATTCGCGTCCCCACCCTGGCGCTCTGCGGAAATCAGGATGCGATCACACCTCCAGACGAGATGCGTCAGATGGCCAGCCGCTTGCCGTTCGGAAAATTTACCGAAGTGGATGAAGCCGGACACCTGGCACCGTGGGAGCAACCCCAGCAAGTCAACGCCCACATCGAGCGGTTCATTTCTTGCGGGCCGGGAACTTGATGGACGATTCAACTTTGACGAAGGCCTGGTCGTCCGGGAAAGTGTGAAAGGCCTGCACCATCATGCTGCGGTCGCGCATCTCGACGTAGACGTAGCTGAGCGCCCCCAAGGCCAGACGACCACTCGACTGAAATGCGTACAACAACCCCTTGCGGCCCGCTTTGCTTAACTCGTTCTGAATGGACCAGAACATCTCGGGCTTGGCCGGTTCCAGCTGGAAGTCGACGTCGTAATGGATGCCGTCCCGCCACTCAATCGAGTGGTTTTTCTGTCCTTTGATCCGCCGACGATACAGTCGCCTGCGTTCCGGCATGGGGTCGCAGGCCGTGGCCGCGACCTCCGTCAAACAAATCGTCTCGCCAAAGCGCCAGGTGATCACGTGCCCCACATTCGTGATGTCAATCCGCGCCCAATAGTCGCCACGCTGATGGACCTGTGAGCAGCAAGTTTCAAACAATTCTGGATGCAGCGAACGAGCATATAGGCTCAACTGAAGATCAGCAACTTTTGGCCGGACCGAAAGCACGTTACGGTTCCTTTTTCTCGTATATCGATCAATCGTCGCTTTGCTTCTGGCATCACGACGACCGGCTAGGCTATTTCGCGGGTGAGTTCGGTAACTGCTTCATTTAACTCACCCGATTTGTCCAATTATAATTCTTGTCGACAAGTTAGCAAAACGTCGTTTTGGGATTTGCCGCAACAAAAAAAAAGGGCCTTGACAAAACCAACATTGATTGTCGACTTTTGCGGACTTGGGAATTGACAAGACCAACCAGACCGCACAAAAAAATCGTCTCGTTTTCGTTCATGCATCTCGCGCTCACGCTCAGCTTAGTGCCCTCAGCCCAGCGAACCCCAGCCCGGCCGCCACACAGTTGGCATCGCGCGCTGCCGGCCCCTTCGCAATCAAGATTGGCGACGATCAAAACACTGAGCGGAGGGTTGCAGATCGACTTCGTGGACGGGGAAAGAGAACACGGGGAAGGACTGGAGACCACACGCGGGGGTTTGAAGACTACAGGGGAAGGACTGGAGACTACACGCGGGGGTTTGGAAGACTACACGGGGGTTGGGGGCTACACGGGGGGTTTGGGGGGGACACCCCCCAAATGAACCACCCGGCGCGACTCCAAACTCTTCGATCCCCGGCCCTTCGACTCGTCTTGGTGCAGCAGTCACAGCAGTCGCATTCGGACGTCAACTCGCATATCCGTGGGGGGGTATCCCCATCCCCCCGAGTTTGCAACCTCTTTAAAAGAGCAGCCCGCCTAAGCACCGGCCTTCAAGGTAGCCAGGTGATGGGCCGTGCCCACCAGACGATCCCAATTATCGTGAATATACTCCGGGGGACCTCCGATCTGTGCCACCACATGAGCCACCTGTTCAGTTGGCACCATTTCAATCGCGTCCCAGGGACAGACCTTCAAGTCGTAGGGATTGGATTTCTTTTGCGGAATGTGCACGCAGACTTCACAGCCCACACAGCGCTCAAGATCGATTTCGCACCAGCTTTGATTCCCCTTGACGCCCAAATTAATCGTCTTGAGTTCGATGCAGTCTACCGGACAAACTTCGACACAGGACTCGCATCCCGTGCAGTTATCGGCGTTGATGACAGCGAGTTCTTTGGGGAGTTTCTTGCGAGGACCTTGTTTGGCCATGATGGTTCCTGTGTCAAGTATCGGGCGCCTAGGCTAGCATTACGATCGGACCATGTCGATCTGAGACCATTATAGGGATAGATTATAATTGTGCACATGAAGATCGCTCAAGCGTGTCCTGGTAGGACGGATTGGCCAAGTCGCTATGTGGTCGGATTCAACAGACAGGTCTTCCCGCGACTGGGAAATCCGTCCCCCACGGGAGGACGGATTACCCACCTGAGGTAAGCGATTGGGACAAAGCGACGTTCTTGGCGGATGGGCCAATCCGTCCTACATCAGGTGCGGGCACACCCAAAACTACGGCTTCGATTTTTCCGCGCGTCCGAATGAGGGAACAAGCGCTAAGCCAACCGCGTGCAAGACGCCCTCGTCGGCCGCGATGGAAAATCGAACTCCTTGTTTTAAGGGGGCGGCACGGATCAGCAATCGGTCCTGTTCGGCAACGGTATCCAGCCATCGCGCCGCGCGTGAATCCCCCGAGACATGTTGATAGCATCGCACCGCCGATCCTGTCATGACTTGAGCGTGACATGGCAGGACGGCGGGTGGATCGGCTTGCGACGCCTGCTGCAAGGCAAGTTCGATCAACCGTGCACCCTCGCCGCCTAGCGCCAGCCAGATTTGCCGGTCGGCGACGCCCACCCACATGATCATTTGCGGACCAAAGGCGTTGAGCATGGCGCGATCGGCTGGAGTGGCCATTGTCAGGCGGTGCAAGGACACGTCGGGGCGTTGGCTGAAGTCGGAACTTAACTGCCACGTCCGATCTGAAGCGTGTGACTCGGCCGCAATCGCGACCAGCGATTGACGGATGGATGCTGGATTAGCCAGGTAGAACCCGCTTACTCCCTGTAATTCTTGCCCTTCCGTCAGCAAGACGCCCGCTCCGTCAAACCGACCGTCCCGCAGGGAGTGCTGGCCGGCGTCAAACAGGCCCTCCAGCAAGATCGTCGCCACACGTCGAGTCGACTCATCTTGAAACCGTTCGGTATGCTGCAGTTCGTCGCGAGCCGCCTCGGCGGCCAGCCTGAGAAAATTTTCGAATCGCGGCGCGTCCTCCGGCGGAAGAGTGCCCGTGGCATTCCAGGTCGCCGTGGCCTTGGAATTCAAAACGCCCGCGACTGGCGAGGGGCGCGATTGAAATTGACTTAGTCGTCGAAATGTGAGCGAATTGGACGTCGCCGTGACGTCGATCTGCAGCCCGACCTTCCTGGCCATGCCGTCCGTGTTCAGCTCGACCCGCAACTGCTCCAGGTCGTGGACCAGCTGGCCAAGCTGGTCCCACAGTTCCCGCGTCAGCGCTTGCCGCAGGACGGCACGGGCACCATTGCCCTCGACGCCACGCAGTTGTTTGAGCGTCTGCGCCTGGATCGCCTTGTATACACGTTGCTGTAGTTCCGAGGGCAGATGGCCGGGAAAAACGGCAATGGAGAGATCGGCCCTTCCGGCAGGGGAAGTGAGCTGGTCCACGTCAATCGACGTGGGCAAGGCCAGCGACTCAGCCGATTCGGCAACCAGCGTCCAACTGCCCCGCTGCTGCAAAGCAAATCGCCGTTTGCCCGTGATCTCGACGGCGCCATTCGACAATTGTCGCGACGACTCGGCAGCTTTGCCGAGCGATCGCACAAAGGTCGGCATATCGGTGGTGGGCAGAATCAGCAACCAACGATACCCATCGGCCTCGCCGTCGATGAACAGCGTGATCGGACGTGTTCCGTCAATACCGCGCGTATACTGCTGCGTCGTGACAGAAAATATCTGGCCGAGTTGACCGAGACCGATCGCTTCGGTGAGAAAATTAAAATCGGCAAAGGCCTCTTGCGAGGATCGCAGTTGCCCGATCAGCAGCGGAACTCGTTCCGCCCGGCAAGGATTCGCCGCCCAACCGGCAATGAAGACAGCGCACCAGTAGAATTGCCGGGGCGTGATGCGACAAAAGGCGGTCAACATCCGTGGGCTCCTTCCCGTAAGCATGTGACTCAATTCCGAATCGCGGACTTGCCAGGAGTCGATACGCCGCAAGGCCGCCCATGGTTCAACCGGCGCTCCGCTAGCGTTCCCGAAAGACGATGCGACCCTTGGTCAGATCGTACGGGGACAATTCAACCCGCACGCGATCGCCCGGAACAATACGAATAAAGTGTTTGCGCATTTTTCCGGCAACGTGAGCCATCACGGTAGGACCGTCGTCCAACTGTACGCGAAAGCGCGTGTTGGCCAACGCCTGGGTTACCGTGCCTTCGACTTCGAGTGGTTCTTCCTTCGTGTTCACAAACCTCCCCCTATTCGGTTACGTAATGATCCTGCGCCGCATTGTCGCGACAGGCTCCGCAGTTGTGAGCGAGCTGCTGGAACCCCTCGATGCGCTGCCGCACCGCAGTCGAGCAGATCGTGAGATTCCGATCGTCTACGGGACAGGCCACTGGCCAGCAGCGAGATGCCCTCACGTCCACCAAGGAGAGAATCTCCCGGCAGGCAAGGCCCCAGTCGCATCGTCGCCATCCACGCTGAGTGCGGGACACCTGATCTTAGGCGTCGCGGTAATTTTCTTCCACCCGAATTTGTTGCCAACCGCCAATTAATTTTCGCCTTCGGAGGCGAGCCGCGTAGCGTACACCCACGACCAGCTACCTTGGGATCGCTGCGCACCCGGCACCTCACGGTGCCGGTACGCCTGCACCCAACGCGGTTGCGCCGGGACGACTGGAGGCCGTGGCGGGGCGGGGTCCGGCACATGGCCTTCGATATCCCTGATGGCTGCTTGAGACAATTCTCCTGATGCCTTTCGAGCTTCCGCAGCGCGTGGCCAGTCCAGTCCCCACGGCGAGCGGACGGACTGGTCGGACATCTGAAACTTGTTCTGGTTCCAAAGCACGAAGTCCTGACCATCGACAAAGCCGTCCGCATTAAAGTCACCGGAGCACCAATTCGAGTTCTGGGTAAACTTGAACTGATTCCAGACCAGGAAGTCCGCGCCGTCCACACGGCCATCGAGGTCCGCATCTCCACGAAGATAGGGATTGCCGGAAGCCAGGTTCATGGCCCCGCCCAACATTAGCCAACGGTCCAAGTCTTGCAGGTCTACCCGTTGATCGCCGTTGAGGTCGTAGGTCAGGTTGGCGGAGCCCATGGCGATGGCCGTTGTTAATTGGTCAACGTCGGCGCAGTCCAAATCACCGTCGCTGTCAAAATCTCCCTCCGGGACGGCCACCTCCAGCAGCGAGATATTGTCCAGACGCACCTGAGCCGACTTCGATCCCCCCAGGTTGTCCATCAGTCGAAACTCGAGCGAGCCCACAAATCCGTGATGGGAAAACCCGAGCGCTGAAGCATAGCCAATCTGGAAATCCGCCGTGGCGACGTCCAGCGGGATCGAGTCCACGACCGCATCGTCGATGAGGACTTGCAGGACGTCATCCGGACCAGCCGCGTTGACCCAGTAGTCGAACTGGACCGCGGAGACACGATCCGCGAAAAACAGAGGGTTGTGTAGGCGGAAATCGTCAGCGGGTTGAATTTGAAGATAACGGGGGCCCCCGGCAATTTTGGCCGTTCCCCCGCTGGCGTGATATGTCCACCCGGGAATGTCCAGGCTGCCGACGCTGCCAAGACCAAAATCACCATTAAAGACGCTGGCCGAGACGCGCGGTGGGGAAACGTTGCCCTGGAATACGTATTCTGGGGGCAGTTGCTGCTGATCCGCTCCGCCTATCTGGCTAAAGGCGAACCCTGCATTGTCGCGGGCCGGCACTCCCGAAACGCCATACCACGTCTCTGGAAAACTAGTGTCCCCGTCGTGATTGCGCCCGGCCCCGCTATAGCCCGAATAGTTGGCCGCAAAGGGCTCGGTGATCGTCCCGTAGTACCAGGTGTGAACATCCAAGTGCTCAAAAAATGAACCGCTGCCGGTAAGGACGGATTCTGGAATTTGGAGGTTGAAACCACCATCCGTCACGACTCCATTAAAGTCCCCGTCCAACTCGTACAACCCGTCTTGTCGAAAATAGCTGTCGGCGAATCCGACGTTCTCGTAGGTGAACAAGCGGCTATTCGCGTTGGGATTAGATGAAACATAACCCACATCGTTCATGGGCGCGGCCGGATGAGGGTCCAGGGCCGTCACCTGCTGAATCGTGGTTTCCGGAAAATGCTCGGCAAACCGGGAAGTGACTTGTGAATTCAAAACGGCTCCGCGACTGTGGCCGATGAAATGCACGTTCAATTCGGTACAGGCCAGTGGATCGTTGCACGCCAGGTCGCGAAAGCTGGTATCGTTGAAGTCGCCCGAAAGGTTGTCGTTGGACTGCAACAGACTGGCAAACAAATGGTCGGCGGCGGCGTCCAGCCAGCCGTTCTCGAAGAAATTGGACTCCGCTGACCAGTCGTACAGCAAAACCACGTGATCGCTGGCAGCGTTGCTATTATCCCAGATGCTGGTCGGGACGGCGTTCCACCGCCCTGTCATGGGATCGTGCGTGAACAGGCTACCGACGTTGCGACCCGTCAGCGGACCGTCCGCTCGATCAAGAATGGCCTGAGCCATACTGATTTCCCAATCGGGAATCCCGACGCTGGTTTGAAAACCGTGCGTGATGACGGTGACTCCCGCACCCGACCCGGATAGCAGGCAACGTTGCTCCAGGAACTCGAAACGGATCCATGCCCAATCGATGTTCTGGCGAACGCGACGGTATCCCCGGGAGGCCATGAGCATGTAGCGATCGAGCGCGATTGGCAGTGACGTAACGGATCTTCGGAAGGCGCGCTAACCCTCCGTGGAGTTGACCCAGAAAAACAATCCGGCTCCGACCAGCGCTAGTGCGATTCCGCCATAACGAAATACCGTGGTCCCAAGATGTTCGATACTCTGTGCTTTCGCAGAGGATCGCTCAACTTCCTCTAACAGGGCCTTACTTTCCGCAGCCATTTCTTTGCTGGGCGCATTGTGCATGTCGCCCACGACCTGCATGTATTTTTCCTCTTGCTCGGCGGACATGGCCGCGGGCTTGGGTGCGATTTTGGTCCAAACAGCGGAGACGCCCAAAGAGACAAGTCCCAGCACGATGAGAACAATGGAAGCAACTTTCATTTTCTTTCCAAATGGCAAGGCGGAAGGTAGTACTGCAAATTCAGGAATATCTTCTCGGGCGAAGCGACTAAGCCTATCCCCACGGCAAAGGCTAAGTTTAACAATTTATACTCGAATGACACATGGGGGCAGTCGAACCGGCACGTCGGGGGACAGGCCGTGCGCAGTAGTTAAATCACAAAACGTAAACGCGGCATGTCATCCATTGCATAACATGCCGCGTATGAGATTGATAACCGGTCTTGGCGAAACCCTACCTTACCTCAGGTACTCCGTTACGTCGGACGGCTGACCGTCGTTGGCACTGACCAAGTAGGCGAACACGAAGCTGTCGACGTTATTGCTGAGGAATCCCGTGTGCCCGTCCAGCGCGACCGAATTGACTCCGCCCGCATGGTTGCTCCGCGGCGCAGCCGAATTGTAGTTCGAGTTAAGATTCGTGCATGGTGCCTTATACTGGTTTAACATAATGGCTGGCTGGCAGAAGAATAGCGTGTCACCAATATGCGACCCAGTCCCGTACACGTTATTGGGCAACTGAGCATATTCAAATGTAGGATCGGGTACGTAGCGCTCGACCGCCTCCAGTTTGTTTCCACTCTCGCCGGGTTGGAGCTTGTGGTGCCAATCCAAGCCGAGCAACGTGGAGCCCGGAAACGGCAAGGACCATACGCCACGGTGATCGCTATTGACTTCAATCGCGCGTACTTCGGAGGCGGCCAGGGTCTTAGAGACTCCGTCTTTCACCCGGGCCAGTTTTTGCCCGATCTTCTGACCGGGCTTAAATCCGCCAAGTCCCGAAGGAAAAATATCCTGGTGATCGATATGCATGGGACTCAAAAATGCCGCGTAGTTTCCTTTAGCAAACAGCAATCCGGACCCGTTTACCGGCGACGCATTGCCAGTCCCATCATAAACCAAGCCACTGGCGTTGGCGTTGCTGGGGCAAACCAGGGAGCCAACCGCAGCGCCCACCGCCCCCTGATTCTGCAGACTGATTTCCGTCTGGAAATTGAACCGGTCGTACAAACCTTGCTCTTCCATGTACGGCAAACACAGCACAATCCAGCTCACTAACGGAAAGTTTCTCGGCTGCAGCTGTTTGTTGATCGGAAAGCACCCAAAATTAGTACCGTAGTCACGATTAGCGCATGTAGCGTTTTGCGGACCAATCAGCCCACCAGGTGGTAGTGCGCCTTGTGCCGATTCAAAATTCAGAATCGCCAAACCCAACTGGCGAACGTTGTTCTTGCATCCCATGCGACGTGCCGCTTCGCGCGCCGAATTGACGGCGGGCAACAGCAATGATACGAGCACGCCAATAATGGCAATTACCACCAGCAGTTCCACCAGCGTGAAACCAAGCGATTTCTGTTTTCGAGTAGTCAAGTTAATGCCTCCTTATGAACCTATTGATTGCCTGCAATGACTTAGCCATAGCACGGCCAGCGCAACCCCACTCGGGTGATGGCCCTGAACCACGCTAGAAAACCGCAGCGGTCTGCCCCGAATCGTCTGAGATTACGGCCGGTTTTCCTTACGCGCCCCGCATTGAGCCCGGCCAAGCCCCACAAACTAACTTCTTAACATCATAATGTAAAACTGTCGAGCCACCAGTGTCTAACTTGGACCAATTCTATCAAGAATGCCCCGAGGCAACGAACAAAATCATCTAATTCTGAACGATTTTTGTTTGTCGCGAAATTGCGGGCCGACACAACAACATGATGCCCTCACCCTAATGAATTCATTTTGTTGTGCGAAAATGACAAGAAAAAATGATATTCGCGAAAAGTTAGCCGGAATTCACGACATTCGACCAGGCCCGGGGAGTTTGAGGGAGCCCACGGGAGATGTTGCGGAACCCACGGGGGGTTTGGGGGGGCCCGAAATGCCCACCTCTAACGCATGCCCCTACTTCGTCGCTCGGGCGACGCAGGTCAACTGGATGACGGGTCCACGGTTCTCTTGGGGGGGCACCCCCCCAACCCCCCGTGTCCCGCTGGCGGCGCTCCCCGTGTCCCGCTGGCGGCGCTCCCCGTGTCCCGCTCGCGGCGCTCCCCGTGTCCCGCTGGCGGCGCTCTCCGTGTCCCCCTGGCGGCGCTCTCCGGTCCCCCCTGGCAGCGCTCTCCGATTCTCCTAGCGGCAATTCTTACTAGGCCCTATCCGCGGGAAATAGGGCCACCTGGCTAAACGTCGACTCGCCCAGCATCGACATCACGAGGCGATCGAGCCCCAGCGCGACGCCGCTGCAGGGCGGCAGCCCTGCCTGCATGGCCCGTAATAATCGACTTTCCACCGGCAACGGCTGACAGCCCCCCTGCACGCGGCGCTGGTTGATCAGGCCGAAGCGGCGCCTCAGTTCGTCGGCGGAGCACGATTCATGGTACCCGTTGGCCAACTCGGTTCCCCGCCAATACAGCTCGAATCGCTCGGCTCGGGCCGGCGACGAGCCCTCCTGGCGGATGGCGGCCAGAGCGGCCTGCGAAACGGGGTAGTCGTAAATGATGGTCGCCGTCTCCGCTGGCCAATTCGGCACGATCTGCTGGTTTAGGATCCAGTCCAGCAAGTCGTCGCGCTCATCGCTGACGAAGCCATCCGCCTGGCGCTGCAGTTCGTCGAGCGTGGCAGAAAACGGATTCAAGCCCGCGTACGCGTGAAACGCATCCTGATAACTGATGCGTTCCGTGGGGCCGGCGCCCGTGATCAATTCCACAAACTCGGCTAGAAAATCCACGGCCGCATGCAGGTCGTCCCCTGTCCGGTACCATTCCAGGATACCGAATTCGATGTTGTGGTGCGGACCTATTTCGGCGGCGCGAAAAGCATGCGTGATTTGATAGATGGCCGGGGCGCCCGCTACCAGCAGCCGCTTCATGTGGAATTCCGGTGACGTTTGCAGGTACCAGGTGGGACCACTGGCAGGGTCCCGCGGATCCGCGAAGACCGTCACGCGGAACGGCTCGACATAGCGATCCACGACCGTGTCTTGAGACAACAGCGGCGTCATGACTTCGATGAAATCACGCTGGTCGAAAAACGCGCGAATTTGAGCCACAATTTCCGCGCACCGTCGGATATGCTCCCACGGCGCCGTCGGCAGGAAATCCAGCGGATCGCTCATGCCGATCGCCCAAATCTCGAAATCGACGCTCCTGACATGTTACTTAACCGCGACGCGCTCAATGTATTCGCCAGTCCGCGTGTCAATCTTCACGACGTTACCGATTTCGATAAATGCCGGGCAAGCGAATTCGGCACCCGTTTCCACCTTGACCGGCTTGGTCACGTTGGTGGCCGTATTCCCTTTGACAGACGGTTCGCAGTATTCCACCCGCAGCTCCACCTGATTCGGCGGCGTCATCGAGATCGGGATGCCGTTGTAGAGGACGGTCGAGCACTGCATTCCTTCTTTCAGGTATTTCCAGAACTCGTCAACCTGCTCCGCCGACAATTCATACTGTTCGTACGTCTTGTTATCCATAAACACGAAGGTGTCCCCTTGGCGGTAAAGGAATTGCACGTCCAGTTCCTCGACGTCGGCCGCCTCCAGCGAATCTCCTCCCTTGTAAGTCCGATCCAGCATGGAACCCCGAATCAAGTTGCGAAGTTTGCACTTGTACAGGGCGTTTCCCTTGCCCGGTTTCACAAAATTACATTCCGTCATCAGGTACGGTTCACCGTCAATTTGGACTTTCAGCCCTTTGCGAAATTCGCTGGTATTGTAGGTAGCCACCTTGTGTATCCTGTCTCTCGTAGTCAATTTGGGGGAAGTAGTCAGGGGAGCATTCGGTGGAGCAGTCGTCACCCGGCTTGGACCTCGGGAACGATTTTGAAACATGCTGCCCCAACTGCCGATGGGCCCATGGTTGCAACCAGGTCACGCGAACGGTTACCTCCGTCGACGACCGCCTGGCACATGCGGCATCCGGACGGCTGGTCCCCAATCCTCGAATACCAGCGGGAGCGCCCCTCCGGCTGTAACTATGTCCTTATCATGTTGAACGGCGATCACTCGGCGAGCCGCATTGTAACACGCGGAAACGATGTTGTCCCTAGCGGATTGCTGGACGAATTGCCCGATTGGCGGCGTGCCATGCAGTCGGCAATTCGGGACGCCCGGCAGTTGTGCCGGCGGTTGGAACTGCCCGAAGCCGTCGCGCACGACGCCGCCGCCGCAACGGGTGATTTTCCGGTCTTCGTGCCGCTGGAATTGCTCAGACGCATCCGGCCCGCCGATCCGCTGGATCCGGTACTCTTGCAGGTTCTGCCTCGTTCGGCCGAACGCTATGCGCCGCCAGACTTTTCCCGCGATGCGGTGGGGGATGGTCCGGCGCGAGTTGTTGCCGGCAGCGGGCTACTGAAAAAATACGACGGCCGCGCCCTGTGGATCACTACCGGAATCTGTCCAGTGCACTGCCGCTACTGTTTTCGCCGGCATTTTGAGTACCAGCCCAATCAGGCAGATCCAGAAGTCTGGAACGAGGTTTGTGCGTGGTTGGCCGCGGACCCCACCATCGAAGAACTCATTCTTAGCGGCGGCGATCCGCTCACTTGGTCCGATGATCATCTGGAAGCCTTGATCGAAAACCTACAGCAGCGTGTTCCTCATCTCAGCCGGCTTCGCGTGCATTCCCGCATGCCCATCATGATACCGCAGCGGGTCACGTTACGATTAGTCGAGCTTCTCCGGGGGAGCCGCCTGGCCGTCGTCATGGTGATCCATGCCAACCACCCGCAGGAAATCGACACGTATGTGCAGCAGGCGATCAAGCGACTCGTCGGCGGCGGTATCCCCACACTGAATCAGTCCGTCTTGCTGCGCGGCGTCAATGATACCCGCCAGGCGCTCGAAGGGCTGTCGCGGAGCCTGATTCAAATCGGCGTGATGCCCTATTATCTACATCAGCTGGATCGCGTGCTGGGCGCCGCTCATTTTGAGGTCGACCCACGGCATGGAAAAGCACTGATTCAGGAGCTGCGCTCGAGGTTGCCGGGCTACGCCGTGCCCCGTTATGTCCGGGAAGTCGCTGGGGAATCTGCGAAAGTACCGGTTGAATGAGGGGAATGCCCAGGAGTGTTCTTCCGCTAGAGAATCGGTCTATCTTGAAAGGCGATTTGCTGGCGGACGGCCCGTCCAGACTAAGCCCGCGATCATGGTCAGCAAGCCAATCACCGTTATCGCCCCGCCGATGATCGACCCGATCGAGTATCGGTATGCCAACGCGCGGTTGAATTCGTGGGGCGGCGTCACGCGCACCAGCTCAAAATCCCGAAACTCCTTCGTCCAAGCCTCCCAGGATTGCGTCGGCGTTAGGCTGTCCATGTCAAACAAAAATTTGAGATCTTTTACCTCAAGCGGCGTGACATCGATCTGCAACCACCAATAGACACAAATCGCCGTCACGACACCAGCCAGCACCATGACCAACAAGCCGGACGAAAACATCACGCCCTGCGCCCGCGACCACGTGCCACGCGGGTCTCCCGCCTGATCAGGAGCTGGAGGCGATTCGGGCAATTTTCGCAATTCACGTAACCTGGGCACGTCCAATGTCGCACCACAAATACACGTCACGGCGTCACCAGCCTGACCAGCGGCGACTGCCAATTCATGTCCGCACTGCCCGCATTTCAATAAGTACGCCATCTTGTAAGTTTTTTTTGGGGATTTCGGTTTTTTGTACGGCTGCCCGCACCGGCACGGTGAGTGAATCGTTGCTCTGTTGATTGACTCCCCAAAAGTAGGGAGCGAACACGAAAAAGCCGCCAAGAAATCACTGGACCGCCTGACACTTCCGATTAGAATTATGCCGTCAAGGCTCACAGGGTTCGCAAACTCAGACCGACTGCAAAATTTAGTTATAGCATGATGTGCCCTCTAAATTAGACGTTCTCCCCCCGGAAAGTACGGTTTCGGTCGGACTTCGCGTGAACCCTGGAGCCAGTGGCACATTCAGCGTGAGCTTTTGGGGGACCGAATCGAACTGGTACGAATTCAAATCCGCAGGCGACTGGAGCGGCAGCAGTATTTGTGCTTCCCCTTGCGGTCGGCGGATTGGTCCACTGGGGGCACCTTTTTGAAAAGTGGCGCACTGTCGGCGAATGACAAGGCGCGTTGATCTGGTCCGTTTGTCGGTGAGCCTCGAGGTCTTGCGACGATTCGGAATGTGTGATGGGGAATCTTTAGCGGTTCGGTAAACAGGTGGGGTTCGACGAGCAATCAGCAAAGGCGAATTGGGATTGCCGACGGCTGGAAAGCCTGTGTTTTTCGGCATGGTTACCTTGCCGCAAACGCAAAAAGCGCTATCCTTTTCCAAATGACTGAAACAAGAAGAAATGATTCATGTGCGGTGTACAATTTGATGCCATGTGGAGCCATGGTCTTTTGCCTCACTTGTGAAGTGTGTGCAATTCGCGTGTCACCATGAGCGGTTGCGGTCTGTTTCGAGTTCCTGGGGGAGTTTTTCAGAAGGCGTCCAATCTTATTCCGGGGTGATCAATTTCTGGTTCACCAAGAATTTCGGGGGGGGTGCTAAGAGTGATTGATGCGAGGGTCGGTGGAAGCGAACTTGATAAGTGCTCCACGCCGCATCTCCTCTGTAACAGCACCCGATCACTGTCTATTAAACAATTTCAAACCGATAAAGATGGGTGAGGAGCTTAGATTTGTTTGGTACAACCTTGCTTGACGATTTCGAAGAGGACACTGGCACTCGTTCACGCATCACCGCAACCAAGTTCGACAGCGGCGATGACGACGGCGATGCCGACATATTACTGTTGGAAGTCGAAGATGCCGCCAAGTCCGCCGAGGACGGACCGGTGGATGCAGATGCCGACGTCGAGGCTGAGGCCGAGTCCTGGTCGGATGATCCCGTAAGAATGTATCTGACGCAGATGGGCGAAATACCGTTGCTCACGCGGCAGGAGGAAATTCGGCTGGCCAAGAAGATTGAAGATACGCGACAGCAGTTTCGCGCCCGATTGCTCGAGTGCGATTTTGTCATGCGATACGCGTTTAAAGTCTTGAAGCGAGTCTTGGATGGCGAATTGCCGTTCGACCGAACCGTGCAGGTCTCGGTCACCGACCGTCTGGAAAAAGACCAGATTCTGGGACGACTCCCCCACAACATCAAAACGGTTGACGAATTGCTGCGGCGCAATCGAGCTGACTATTTCACGGCGGTGAACCGCAAAGCCAAGAAGGTCGATCGTCGCAACGCCTGGCGTCGGCTCAGCACGCGTCGACGCAAGGCCGTGAAGCTGGTCGAGGAACTGGGGCTGCGAACCCAGCGGCTCGAACTGATGATCCCGCAGATCGAACAGTTCAGTCGCCGTGCGGACGAGTTGAAACGGCAAATGGATGCGCTCAAAGCTTCGAAGAAGCACCCCGCCGAGCGCGCCGAATTGACCAAAGAGTATCGCGCCATTCTGATGTCCGCTCAAGAGACGCCGACCAGTCTGCGCAACGGCGTAAAGTATCTCAAGCAGATTTACGGTGAATACCAGCAGGCCAAACGGGAATTGTCCGAGGGCAACCTGCGCCTCGTCGTTTCCATCGCCAAGAAGTATCGCAACCGCGGTCTGAGCTTTCTGGATTTGATCCAGGAAGGAAACGCTGGGTTGATGCGGGCCGTCGATAAGTTCGAATATCGCCGTGGTTTCAAGTTCTGCACGTACGCCACCTGGTGGATCCGCCAGGCGATTACGCGGGCGGTGGCCGATCAAAGCCGCACCATCCGCATCCCCGTGCATATGGTGGAAACCATGTCGCGCGTCCGCAACGTCGCCCGCCAACTGCTGCAGGAACTCGGCCGCGAGCCCACGATGGAAGAAACCGCTCGACGTGCCAAGACGACCGTCGAGGAAGCGCGTCGCGTGCTGGCCATGAGCCGTTATCCCATCAGTTTGGATCGGCCCGTTGGTAACAGCGAAGACAGCCAATTCGGTGACCTGCTGCCAGACGGAGGAGCCGAAAACCCCTCCAGCGGGGCGTCTCAGGAAATGCTGCGGTCGCGTATCGACAGCGTCTCTAAAGACGCTCAGCTATCGAGAACGTGAAATTATCAAGCTGCGTTACGGTTTGGGAGATGGCTACAGCTACACGCTGGAAGAAGTCGGCCACATCTTCAAAGTGACGCGTGAGCGAATTCGCCAAATCGAAGCCAAAGCGGTGCGAAAGCTGCAACAGCCCAGCCGCAGTCAGGAACTCGTAGGCTTCCTGGATTAGCTTTTCCCTGAACCACGATTCGGCCCGATACCCAGTTGTTTCGACAACTGGGTTTTTTTGTCATCCTGAACGGACCAACATCACGTTATCCAGAACGGAGCAACATCACGTTATCCAGAACGGAGCGAAGGGATCTGCCAGCCAAGGTGATATCGCCCGGAGTGGCGGGGGGTGCTCCCGCGGAAAACCCGGGGGGTTTGGGGGAAGCCCCCCAAGGCGTCCGGGATTCCCTGGGGCGACCCTCGAGCGCCGAACAACGTCTCTGGAAGATCCTTCGGTCGCTGACCCGTGCTGCGCACATTGTCAACTCGCTCAGGACGACGACAAGACGCAGCAAATGTGGGGCACGATAGGGGCCGATCCAGGCACCCTACCCCGCCGTCCAATTGACCGACGTTACTTCTCGGAGTAGATTCATCCGCTGGATGTTGGTTTCCGACGGAGTGCTCTTCGTCGGGTGAAAAGGGAACGCCGGTGCAATTCCGGGACGGCCCCGCCGCTGTGACCGAGAACAAAACTGCTCTTCTTGACGCCATTGTCGCGACACGGCCACGGCCGTGGCCCCGACGAGAAGGCTGGCAGGTTGCTCGGAAGTCAGAAGACCTGCCAATGTCGGGTGACAGCCCTTGCGCGGGACAAGGGGCTTGCCATGCCAACATCGGGCTCGTAAATCACCATACCCGGCGAAGATGGGTTTCCGTCAAACGTGGGCCAGGAACGATTGGATGCCACGGGCGATGTTGGCGCACTTCGAATGGCACAATTCGCCGCGGGGCGCTTAGGCTGTGCGGTATGCGAACCATGCATCTTGTACACAAGAGACCGAGCCACGGGCTGACGCTGGTGGAAGTACTGGCTGTGGTCGCAATTCTGTCGACGCTGCTGGCGATGTTGTTGCCGGCCGCGCAGGCCGCACGGGAGACAGCGCGGCAGCAATCGTGCCAGAACAACCTGCGGCAAATCGCGCTGGCCATGAACGCTTTCGAATCCGCGCGAATGACGTTTCCCGTGGGATGTTTGGAATGCGACTATCGTCTGCCCGCACCCCGCCGCCGACTCTCCTGGATGGCGTATCTGCTGCCCTATTGCGAATATACGGCCCTCGCCGATCAGCTTGATTGGGGGCAATCATACAAGTCCGCAGCCAACGCCGGATCGGGTCGCGCCGTGTTGCCGCTGCTGTTGTGCCCCAGTACCGTCCGCACAGAACGCGTGGGGTTCACAACCGGGGACGTAAACCATAACGGCCGCTGGGATCCCGGCGACGACCTGGCCTATACCGACTACGCCGGCCTGTTCGGCGTTGGCTATCCTACGCCACAGATCCTGCCCGAACATCGCGGAGTCATGATCTATGAGCAACCGACGTCAGCCCGCCAAATTACCGACGGTCTGTCCAAAACGGCCATCGTGGGTGAGTGTACCGGTCGAGACTCCCAGCAGCAATCAGAGTGGATTCACGGCAACAACATCTTTGACCAGCAATTCGACCGCGGCATCAACGAAACGCAAGACAACGAGCTTTGGAGTGACCATCGGAGCGGAGCACAGGTCGCGTTCTGCGATGCGCACGTCGAGTTCCTGTCTGAACAGATTGAGCAGCGCGTCTTACTGAGCCACATTACCCGTCAGGCCAACGATTAAACCAGCAGATGATCTGGCGGAAGGCCAATGCCAATCACGATCAGCCGCAACGCGTTAACGTCGGGTTCCCGATGACACGAAAAACCGCAGGCTAACGCACGTCGGCTGATGGCGGTCCGACCTGACTTTCAAAACACGTACGTAACATTGAGCGGAAAACCCGCGGCAAGTGAGAGAGAATATGACAACCCATCACACGCAGATCAGGACAGCCATCTGTCATTGGACTTGTCGTGCCGCCATGATTGTCGTCCTGCTCAGCCGTCAGGAATTGCGCAGCTGCCATTCTGGAATTCGCGTCCGTGCAAAACTGGTCAGGGACCGGACCGAATCGTGCCGTGTTTGTGGTCGACTGGGACGAACCGTCCCCCGACTCGATCCTGGCTTGGGGTTATCGATTCTCGGGGAGTGCGACCAGCGAAGACATGCTGCTGGCTGCCGCAGCCGCGGACCCGCGGCTGTTTCTGCGCCTGGGAAGTCCAGGCTCGTTTGGAACACCCGTTTACGGCATCGGCTATGACCGAGACCAGGACGGATTTGCATTGAGCGATGGGACGTTGTTCCAGGACGGGGTCGCCTACACGGGCCCCTCGGACGGTGCCACGGCGGTCGATCCCGACGACTCGTACCAGGAGGGATGGTTCGACGGTTCTTGGTCGTATTTTGTCGGCGCCCGATCGGTGCCCTCGTGCGAGCGCGATTGGCAGGCGGCCGGAACGGGGATTTCCAGTCGCATATTGCAGCAAGGAGATTGGGATGGGTTTCGCTTCTCGTTGGGTGACATCGCGCCGCCGCGTGCTAGTCCGGGCGATTTTTGTCGCCGCGGGCGATACGAGGTAGCCGAATCATCTCCTGCCAACCAGAACGTCCCTGAATCCATCCCCTGGTTTACGACTATCTTGGCGGCCGCTGGTTTGCTGGTCGCACTTCGGCGAAACGGCCGGCTGACGTGTGGCCTGATGCTGATGTTCGTCGCCGGCTCCCCCGTCATGGCGTCCCACTTCGCGGCGCAAGTGGTGTCGTACGAACAGGGCGGCGGCGTGGCAGGCAGTTTTTCGAACCCGCTCGTCGCGCTGGGGAGTCCCACGCGGTTTTCGAGTCCCGATAGTCCCTTTGGCGGCCCCGTCACGCCATTCCAGGCCCCCTTCGCACCGGAGGAACTCGTGTCGATCGGTTTCGGCGGACATTTGACATTGGCCTTCGACCGAGCCGTGATGGATCGACCGGCGGATCAATGGTTCGGCGCGGACCTGATCGTGTTTGGAAATGCCTTTTATTTCGATCAAGATTTTCCCAACGGCATCGTGGGAGGGATCGGCGTAGAACCTGGCGCAATCGAAGTCAGCCAGGACGGTGACCACTGGTATCTGCTGCAGGAGACATCCGACGGAGCGTTTCCCACGATGGGCTATCAAGACGTGCTGGACGCCTTTCCCACGGTCCCCGGCAACCTGCCCACAGATTTTCATCGGCCGGTCAACCCGGCAGTGGATCCCACTGGATTCAATATGGCGCAACTGATCGCCGCGTATGATGGTTCCGGTGGCGGTGTTAGCCTGGACATTTCGCAGACGGGGTTGCCTTGGATTCAGTACATACGCTTCACGAATCTGAACGATCCGGCGAGTGGCATTACACCTGAGATTGATGCCGTGTCGATCGTGCCGGAGCCGAGGGCAGTGATCTGGCTGGTTGGCTGGATGCCGCTTCTTTGTTTTGGCAGCGTCCGTAAAGTGTGAATCGATGCTCGCACTGCTTCGATTTGGGATTGAATCCT
Source organism: uncultured Planctomycetales bacterium (assembly GCA_963695565.1). GTDB lineage: Bacteria > Planctomycetota > Planctomycetia > Pirellulales > Pirellulaceae > CAVOGW01. The sequence continues at coordinate 1,041,567 of CAVOGW010000008.1, read as the reverse complement.
GCGGCTGGGCGCGGTCAAATCCGTTGGCGGCCTGTCTTGCTCAGCATATTCCTCGTTCCGTAGTTTGATGAAGATTTGTGACTGCGACGTCTCTTCAGGACATCCTCTGTTGCGTCGGTCATCCTGTCGCCGCGAATCCCACGCAGTACGTGATGGAACAGGCGCTGGTGGCCGCTGGGCTTGACTTCCGCTGTTTGACCTTCGACGTGCATCCCGAATCGCTGCAGGATGCGGTGGCCGGAATGCGGGCCATGGGCTTTCTGGGAGCCATCTTCGCGGATCCCCATCAAGTCAAGATTGCTCAGCACTTGGACGAAGTAGAAGCCGTCGCGCAGCAAGCTGGCTACGTCGATTTTGTCATGCGGATCGACGATAAGCTGTGCGGACAATCGACGCTGGCCGCGGCCATCGCCGAATTGCTGACGAAGCTCGAGCGCATGCCAAAGTCCGCAATCATCTTGGGTGCCTCCGCGCGTGAGCAGCTGATTGCGGCGCAGCTGGCAAGTTCAGGTATCGATACCACGCTGGTCGATACATCCGCAGCAGGTAACACAGAAAGTGACGACCAGCTGAGTGCTACGGAACAGGGCACGAATCAGACCGAGGGCGGCGTTTTGTCGATCCTGGCGGCAGCGGAGTCCGACGTTTTGGCAGGCGCGAATGCCGATGTCGGGCACCCACCCGCCTCGCAAGGAAACGAACCCCTCTCGGCGCCAAGGGCCGCGGGATGCAGCCGACCTTCGCGGGAAACGACCAGCTGTCACGTGATGACACAGGCCGAGTACGAAACCCAATCGCCACCGGCCGAACTCGTCATCGCCGCGTCGGACGCCTTTGATCCCGACCTGCTGCAAACCGCATTACGAGCTGCGGCGACCGTGGCGATGGATCTCACGGAGGAGCCGGTTTACACCGACTTTCTGCGACAGGCCAAAGCGGCTGGCTGTACCGTGTTTAATTCCGTTGACATTCGGCTCACCTCGTTGGTGATCGCGTTTCGGCAATGGACCCATACCGAACCTGACGACTCCATCATGCGCGACGCGCTTGAGGAGTTCCTGCTGGTCTAACGATGAGTAATTACCCGGTGCGTGGGGTATTCATTGCCGGAACCGACACGGATGCCGGCAAGACCTACGTGGCTTGTACGATCGCTCGCACGTTGGTCGCCCGCGGCCATCGCGTGGGCGTCTACAAGCCGGTGGCCAGTGGGACGGTGGACCAGCCCTCGGACGTGCACAGGCTGGCGGCGGCGGCGGAGGTCGACGACTTGACGCGCGTCTGCCCACAGCAGTTCTTGGCGCCTCTCGCGCCCCACCTGGCCGCGCGGGAAGAGGGGAAACAGGTGGACGAGGAATTACTGCTGGAGGGCCTTGTACGGTGGGCTGACCATTGTGACCTGGTCATCGTGGAGGGCGTGGGGGGGTTGATGTCCCCCGTCTCGGATTCACTCTACTGCGCGGATCTCGTGCGAGAATTTCGTTATCCGCTCATCGTCGTCGCTGCTAATCGTTTGGGGATCATCAACCATGCACTGCAGACGCTGCTCGTGGCCAAGACCGTATGCCACCCGGGGCAGTTGGCGGGGCTGGTCATCAACGATCCGAGCGAGACGCTCGATCTCAGCGCCCGCACCAATCCCCAGGAACTGGCCGCACGCTGCGGCGTCGCCATCCTGGCGCACGTCCAATTTGGACAGCAGACTTGTGCAGATGTGGATTGGTGGGCCTGCGCGAAGTAGCCGTCACGCTCCGCCGTGACGGCCGTTAAAGTCCATTTCCCCAGAAGATCTAACCGTCGCCAATCCAGCTCTCGACCTGCCGGTCAGAAGAAGTTCACGTCACGTCGCGGCACGGCCAACACGGCTTCCCGGGCCCGCAAGTGCCTACCGCTTCCAGAGGCCATGCTGAATTCCGCCCTGGATGTAGATGGCAAAGGTGCCGTGGCCGGGGATCTCCAGCGGCGGGTGGGCCACTTGGCCGCCGGCTTTTACGGCCGCGGCGACGGCGGCTTCGATGTCATCCACCAGCCAGTAGGGCCGCACAACCGGTTCCTCCGCCTTGCTCATAGGCGCCCGTACCCCCACTAGCCCGCCGCCCGGCAGCACGGCCGTCCGCGCGTTGCCGAGCCCGGCGTCCGGTTCGCCGAACGTTACCCCGTGCATTGCGGCGTACGTGCCGCACACCGCGTCGACGTCCTTGGTTACGATTTCGAGATATTGGATCTGCATGCCCGCCGACTTCTTCGCACTTTGAGCCGAAACGGGCTTGGATGTTACGAGAATTACTACCGCGCAAACGGCGACGAGCCTTACGTAACTCGGCATCCTACCTCCCGTGCACCATTGGAATCGCATCTGGAACCTCCTGAAAGTTGACCTTCTTAAAAAAGTGAATCCTAATGCATGGGCCCATCGCCGCCCCTGTCCGTCCGTGCGCAGAAGTATCTCCGATTTCCCCGCAGCAAATGCCCGCGGACCGCAGCGTTCTCGATCATCCCGGCATCGTTCCGCGTGAAGCCCGGCGTTCGGCCAAAATGCCTGAACCACTCGATGCTGGCTGGCACGTCGGACGCATTCAGATTCAACGCGATCGAGAGCAGCTTCCTGTATTTGCCCCTGCGACGCAAGTGTCGTCCATTTGACAACCATCGCCAATGCGCGAGTCCTATCGCACATCGTAGTAGAATTGATCGGCCGCCTTTTTCTCGCCTCGGATGATGCGCCACAACATGCTGGGATGTCGCACGAAGTACCAGTCCCCGAATTCATCGAACTTGCGGCAAGACGTCACCACGTGCGCCTTTCGAATCATTCCGTACGCTTTTCCACATTGCTTTCCATAACGCCGAAGCCGGTGGCAAAAATCGACATCCTCGACGGTGTTCAACCGTTCGTCGAATCCTCCCACCGCGTCAAAATCCTGTTTGCGACACCAGAACATGCCGGCGATCACGCGATTCCAAAGCAGATAAGGCAGCAGCAAGAGCAGACAACAGAATATGCCCAGGGACCAACGTTCTGGAACCGTGAGCGCCCCGCCGCCAATGTACTTATCCGAGGCGAGGCGCGAGCAAACCTCGCTGAGCATGTTCAGACTCATCCGGCTATCGGCATCCAGCGTAACCAGAATCTCACCGCGGGCGATCGCGGCCCCTGCGTTGCGGATGCGAGCCAGATTCCTGGCGTCTTCTACCACGACCCGGGCACCATGGGATCGGGCGATTTGTTCCGTGCGATCGGTACAACGATTGAGTACCACGATGTGTTCGACCGGCATCGAGACATATTCCGCAGCCTGAGCGACGGAGCACAGGCAATCTTCGAGGAACCGCTCTTCATTGTGGGCCGGGGTGACAACGGAAATCATGTTCGCCTGGTTCAGTCCCTCACAGTGGATCTCAGGGCGATCTCAACGGAGTTCACTTCTCCAACGCCCTCGAGAAACGGGTTCGGGCAAGCCGGCACCCGGACTGGACGCGCTATCCTCAATTAGCGTCCGTTGCCATGCAATCGGATCTGCATGACGAACCCCTTGTAGAAACGTCTTCTGACCCTCACCGCGGAAATTCGAATTCAACTGACTTAATGGAGTCCGTCGCAATGAGGATGTCAAGGAACCTTTAGTTGCCAACTCGAGCAAGTCGACGGTTACCCCGCGCCGCGCTAGCTTCGAACCCACAAGAAGTAAGCGACGCAGTGGACGGCGTGCTGTGAGGCGATGCTTCTCACTAAAACCGAATATTCCAATCGACCATTAAACGTCCGTCGATCACGTCTTTGAAGTTCGTGAGCGGAAACTCATAGGCGATCCCAACCTCGGAATTGCCATACGGCTTGAACTTCACCCCGATGTTCTCGGTGATCAAGTCTTTGCCAACCACGTTGTTCGACGGCAGGTTAAACAGATCCTGGCCGGCGACTCCCAGCGGCAACCCGCGACTCGCGTCATCTGTCCAGTGCCACCGGGCGAACTCCGTGAACACATATACTCCCTCGGTAACGCGATAATCAAAATGATTTGACCAGTGAATCGCACTGTTCTGGACATCGTCATCGACGGGAACACGATAGCCGACGCTGGTCAGCCAGTGTGCCCGCCCGTCGAAGAACCGCTTGCCTTTGGTGAAAAACAGATGGAACTCGCCGTTTCCTACGTATTGAAGCGCCTGCCGACTGCCGATCGGGATCTCGTACGTGAAGCCGACGGAAGTCAAACTTCCCCGAACTGGATCTCGGAATAAGTTGTACTTCAGGCCAGCCGTCACGGCGGCCCAGCCATCATTCAACAGTGAGTCGAGCGCTCCGTCCGTATGATCGACGATGAATCCGTCCTTGACAGCAATCAGGCTGAGTCTTTCCGTCAGCACGGCGCGAAACTGCAGGGCATAAAGCTGAATCGTGCCCCCTGCAGTCACACCCGAACCAATGTTGTCGGGGACCCAATGGTTCACAAAGATGGGCCGTAACTCCGTGAGCGTACGAGGATCTTCGAAAAATACGAAGTTGATCATCGGGCTGATGAAGTCATCGAAACAATGATCGCTGGGCCTAAGCAAACCGATTCCCTCTCCCCGGCAAACGCCATAGGAATTTGTACAGCTGAGCGGATGATCGCTGCCGAAAATATCATCGCTGGGCGAATTGCAATCGACGCCGTCAGCGCCAGCGTCCCACAAGGCAGTGGGCGCGTCAAAAACCGGCTGATTCGCAGACAATATGGCTGCGTTGCTTGCCCACAGAATCGAGCAAAGCCACGCAACCGGCGCTACGGCATGTCTGGTCAATCATGGAATCTCCTTTAAAAGCCTCCCCACTTTGAACTGGCACAACGACCCTTAGTGCAAGGGCCCTAGACAGGATCGACCATTCAGGACACATAAGGTCGATACGATCATTTGGAGCGATTCAAGCTACCCAGTTCACCTGTCTTGCCAGAAGCAGGCAACACCGGAAAAATAACTTCGGGACATTGTCTTCTGCAGTACGAACCATGCAACTACTATTGTTTAGCGATCTGCATCGCGACCTGGATGCCGCACGTCATCTGGTTGCATTGTCACGCCAGGCCGATATCGTGGTCGGCGCTGGTGACTTCGCGACCATGCGTCACGGACTTCAACCGATCATCGACGAATTGGCGCGGATTGGTGGGCCAGCCGTATTGGTGCCGGGAAATAGCGAATCTTACGAGGAATTGGCGGTCGCCTGCCAAGTCTGGTCGGCAGCAGTAGTCCTGCATGGGTCGGGCGTGCGGATTCAGGGTACCGACTTCTGGGGAGTGGGGGGCGCAATTCCTGTCACTCCGTTCGGCGCCTGGAGTTACGATTTTTCCGAGAAGCAGGGACAACAATTGCTGGCGAATTGTCCCGCTGGGGCGATTCTCGTCTCGCACTCTCCCCCTCAAGGGGCTGTCGACAAGTCCTCTCGCGGCCAACATCTGGGGTCCCTCGCCGTGCGACAGGCCATCGAGCACTGCGCACCGGCACTGGTCGTGTGCGGCCATATCCACGAGAGTGCCGGCCAATACACCACCTTGGGCCGGACGCCGGTGGTCAATGCGGGCCCGCACGGTATGCTATGGGACGTACCACCAAAGGCCAATCTGGGTTAGGCGGAATCGATCGCGTTGCGTTGTCACGCCTCGAAAACAACAAAGACGCAAATCCGACATTGACAACCTTGGAGCGATATGCCAACGCGGTTGGAAAACAGATGATCGTGTTGTTATCCGAGTCGACAAGCTGAACAGCGTCCTTTGTCATCGTGTTGCCTTCGACAGAAAAGTGGTGCCGAAGTTGAGAAACGTTAAGCTGAACGGACGCGTGCCAAACTCGCTTTCGATGATGCGCTGTCGTCTTAGCCTGCATTCGGGCCAGCCGTACGCAACCCGTTTTGCCGCGAAGGCAATCGCGGTACTGTTGGCCATCGTGTGCACGTGCGGGGAATCCCCCGCCCAGCCCAACTCGGACCGCATTCCAACTCGGGCGCATAGTCTGCTGGAAAACCACTGCTTCGATTGCCACAGTGGAGACGAACCGGAAGCCGGATTGGATCTTACCCGGTTTCAAGGACTACGAGACCTGCAGGCCAGCATGGATACCTGGGAAAAAGTCTGGCGGCGAGTCGGTACTGGATCGATGCCGCCGCCGGAAATGGACGCCCTGGCGGACGAAGATCGAACATGGCTCGCCGAATGGATCGATGCCACTCTGCATCAAGTCGATTGCAGTCAAGTGCAACACGCTGGGAGCGTCACCATCCGCCGGCTCACTCGACGGGAATACCAGAACACGATTCGCGATTTGTTGCTGGTCGACTACCAGCCGGCCGCGGCATTCCCGGCGGACGACGCGGGGTATGGCTTTGATAACATTGGGGACGTATTGAGTCTGCCGACGATCTTGCTGGAAAAGTACCTGCTGGCCGCGGAAGCCATCAGCCGACAGGTGATTGTGGCTCCCGAGGATCTCTACCCGCGGGAAACTATCCTGGACATCGAGGATTGGCAATCCACGGGACCTGTCACGAAGCGAGCTGGTCGACTGCTGTTTTATTCCAACGGCGAGGCCCGCTGCGGCTACGAAAGCCCGCGGATGCAACCGGCCACGTTGCGGATCAAGGTGGCCGGCCAACAGGCGGGGGATGAGCCGTGCAAGATGACGGTTCACGTCGACTGGCGCCATGTGGGGCAATACGAAATCACCGCGCAGGAATCGCCGCAGACGCTGGAGCTGGACGTCAGGTTGAGACAAGGTCGGCGACAAATTCGCATCTCGTTTGACAACGATTTTTACGAACCCACCGCGGAAGACCCGGGCCAGCGAGACCGCAACCTGATCGTGTCCTCCGTTTCCATCATTCGCCAGCCTGCACCAGACGAACTGATCGGAGACGCACATCGAAATTTCTTTTTTGTTCAGCCGGATTCCTCAGCGCAGGAGGAGCCAGTGGCCAGCAGACTAATTTCTGTGTGGAGCAGTCGTTGTTTTCGGCGACCGTCGTCGAAACGGGAAGTCGCGCGTTTGTTTCAGATCTACGCTGGGGCGCGGGCCGGCGGCGCGTCGTTTGAATGCGGGATGCAAGATGTGCTGCAAGCGATGCTTGTTAGTCCTAAATTCCTCTACAAGGTCGAACGCCCGGCCCCCGCGGACGGAAGCCCCAGGCAGCTTGATAACTACGAATTGGCCACGAATCTGTCTTACTTTCTTTGGAGTTCCACGCCAGACGGACGCTTGTTGAGCGCCGCGAGCCGCGACGATTTTCAACAACCGGCGGTGCTCCGCCAGGAAGTCGATCGGCTGCTGGATGCGCCGCAAGCCGATCAACTGATCGAGAATTTCGCCGTGCAGTGGCTGCAACTGCGGATCTTGTCCGATTTGCGACCGGACCGCAACCTGTTCGAGGGGGCCGACCAGCAGTTGCTCAGCGACATGCGTCGGGAAACAACACTATTCGTGCGGCAAATAGTCCGCGACAACCACAGTCTACTGGACTTGCTGTCGGCCGATTTCACGTTCCTCAATCGGCGTCTGGCACAACATTATGGGCTTGGCGAGGTCTCCTTCGGCGACGAGTTTGTTCGCGTCTCACTGGAGGGCAGCGAGCGGCAGGGGTTGTTGACGCAGGGCAGTTTCTTGACATTGACCAGCAATCCGACTCGAACGAGCCCGGTCAAGCGAGGCAAATGGGTCCTGGAGAACCTGCTGGCCCAGCCCCCCCCTCCCCCACTCCCGGATGTCATGCCGCTGGAGCAACAACAGCTGACTGGTTCGTTGCGTGAACAAATGCAACAGCACCGTGAGGACGTGGCCTGTGCGGCTTGCCACGACCAGATGGATCCCCTGGGTTTCGCCCTGGAGAACTACGATGCCGTGGGGCGTTGGCGAGAGACGGAAGGAGGAGCGGCGATTGATGCGTCGGGACAATTGCCCTCCGGCGAGACGTTTGCCGGCGTGCGTGAACTGGTGGAAGTCTTGCTAAGCAGTCGTCGAGACCAATACCTTCGCTGTATCACAGAAAAGATGTTAACCTATGCCTTGGGGCGCGGCCTGCGCTACGAGGATCAGTGCGCTGTCGATGAGATTGTGCGGCGACTCGCTGAGCACGACTATCGCACGCGCGAACTGGTTTATGCCATCGTTGACAGTGTCCCGTTTCGCCAGCGGCAGGCAACGTGCGGCGAATAGAACAGTGATAAACATGTCCATTTCACGAATCACGCGTCGCACGGTGTTGCGCGGCCTGGGTACGGCCGTCGCGCTCCCGTGGCTGGAGGCGATGGCCGGACTGGGCCGCCGGTCCCTGGCCGATGCGGTTGCGGGCCCCGGCCTGTGTGTCGACGGCGTTTCACCGCTGCGCATGGCCTTCCTGTACGTCCCCAACGGCATCCACATGCCCGATTGGACTCCGCGTGAGTCGGGTAGCGGTTTCGAATTGCCGCCAATCCTGCAGGAGTTGAGCACGTTTCGTGACCAGTTTAGTGTTTTGAGCGGACTGACGCTGAACGCGGCACGCCCGCTGGGAGATGGTCCTGGCGATCATGTGCGCAGTGTAGCGGCTTTCCTGACGGGAACGCATCCGCGCAAGACGGACGGTGCGGATATCCTGAACGGCGTCAGTGTCGATCAGCTGGCGGCGGCCCATCTGGGTCATCAGACGCGGTTGCCCTCGCTGGAATTGGGGACCGAAGCCAGCTCGCCGGCCGGCCGCTGTGACTCGGGGTACAGCTGCGCGTATGCTTCCAACATGTCGTGGCGCACGCCAACCAGTCCCGTGGCCAAGGAAACCGATCCGGCGCTGGTCTTTGATCGACTGTTTTCTCCCGCCGAATTATCTGTCACGCCCGAGCAGCGTGTCGAACGCAACCGGCGACGCCGGAGCATCCTGGACTGCGTCGCGGCCGACGCTCGGTCATTGCATCGCGCTCTGGGCGTCAACGATCGACGCAAGCTGGACGAGTACCTGTATGCCGTGCGCGAAGTCGAACGGCGGATGCAGCAGACCGAAAAGCTCCGACAGGATGACTCGATGCTGAAGGATTGGACACGCCCCGCGGGTGTCCCCCAAGCGTACGAGCAGCATGTCAAGCTGCTGATGGACATGATGGTGCTGGCGTTTCAAACCGATTCGACGCGGATCGCCACAATGATGCTGGCCAATGCCGGCAGCAATCGCAGTTATGCGGAAATCGGCATATCGGACGGACATCACAATCTGTCTCACCACGGTAACAACGAAGAGAAACAGGCGAGGATCAGCCGCATTAATCAATTCCACGCGCGGATGCTGCGGTACTTCCTCGCACGCATGGCCGCTGTGCGGGAAGCCGAGGGCTCGTTGCTGGAGCACTCGATGATTGTCTACGGCAGCGGTATCTGCGACGGAAACCGCCACAACCACGACAACTTGCCGATCCTGCTGGCGGGTGGGGGTGGCGGCCGCATCAAGTCGGGACGGCACATCCCATTTGAGAGCGAAACACCGTTGGCAAACCTGTATGTGTGGATGCTGAACATGATGGGGGTCGACCGGCCGTCGTTCGCCGACAGCACGGGGTCGCTGGTGGGACTTGAGGCTTGAGACGGGGGATGACTCGTAGCATTGCAGCCCCAAGTCCCATGCAAGCCGCCTGGTTTGTAACCGCGGGCGTAAAGGGGGTCCTCCCCCCAATTGCACCACCTGTAACGCATCCACCTGATCCGGTGCTCTGACGATGCAAGTCAAGAGGATGACGGGTCCGCAGGTCTGGGGGGGTGCCCCCCATACCCCCCGGGTTGTGGCCAGACCCCCCGGGTTGTGGCCAGACCCCCCGGGTTGTGGTTAGACCCCCCGGGTTGTGGTTAGACACCCCGGGTTGTGTTAGACACCCCGGGTTGTGTTAGACACCGGATTTGTTCGGCGCTTCGGCTGAAGGCTCCCGACCGATTTGCTCTCGCCGTCCGCGTTACCGATGGTGTACAGTACATGGTTGAAGGAGCTAACGGCAGTGGATTCGCTCATCAGCAGCACAAAACGTGCTTCGTCAAGATCAGCTACTCGCTTCGGGTCAATACGCGACGTATGGTGCGCTGCATGGTGTTTATTCTTCTCAGTGGCTGCGGTCGCCGCCGAAGACGTCGATGTCCGCGAGCAGCCCCTGGACTGGATCCAGCCCGGAACCGTGATCGGAGACAAGGCGCCCGAGGGATGGACGCACTTGCTGTTTGCGGCCTATCCAAGGATAGGCGCCGGAGACGTCGACGATGTCTCTGGCATCGTCAAGAGCCTGGCCAAGAAGTTCACGGTCTCTTGTGTGGCGAATGTCGTGGGAACGGGCGCCGACGGTAAGCAGCCATATCACCTGCAGCAGGTGGGGATCGGTCTGGGTACGATCATTCATGGAAAGAACACGATCATCAGTTCCGCGCGGCCCATGGAGGCGCGTTTGGGGATCATTGATCGTCAAGTCTTGCGGCAGTGCGAAAGCGACTTTGAAACGGGCACCCTGCAAATCGCCAGGACGCCCAACATGTGCGTCTTTGATTGCAAGGCCGTTATTCGCATCGAAGGCAAGCATCGCGACATGTTCATGCGTTATGTCGTGCTGGCCTCTCGACAGGGGGGCCAGGCGGGCACGCTGATCTGGTTATTCGACGCCGGCTACCAGCTGCACGGCTCCACGATGCAGTATTTGCCGGCTGGTTTTCAGGAAGATCGCGTGATGAGCGTGGATGCGACGAGGTTCTTCCTGGGGCTGCCACAGAAGCACGCGCTGGCACAAGTCAGCGTGGCTCAAGGGACGCCGATCGAATTCACACCCGCCTTGAAGATCCTGGCCGCTCGCCGCCGTTATACGGTAGACACGGCGCTGGCCCTGGAATCCGAACTCTGGAAGTTATGGGATGCGGAGCAGTCGCGGTAGTGCCACGCAGGCGTCCGGCTTCACGGGCGGACCGGCACTGTAAGGTGCCGGGTGAGCCGCAGCGATCGCGTAAGACGGCTCCTTGAGTCCACGAGCCGAAGGCCACGGGCCTTCATCAATGTGGCGTCACAGTGCGAGTTCGCCCCTCCGTGCCGGCGGACCGGCACGGTAAGGTGACGGTTGAGCCGCAGCGATCGCGCAGGACTCCCCTTCGAGTCCACGCAGTGGTCACTTATTAAGATTGGCGAGTTTGGAGCGGAAGTCTCGCACTTTCTCCTGCACCATCAGGGGCAACTTGGAACGCAGCAGATTTGCTCCGTCAAACCAGCCGAACGGTTCGTGGAAGGCCACATGAAACTCGACGAGAATGGCATCCTCAGGACGCTGCAACTGGGTCGCCTGGCCGTATCCCCCATATCCTTGATACGGCGTGACGGCACCCAGCACGATGCGCCCCTGTTCGTCCCTTCCTTGCGATTGCCATTGGTTGGGAAACTGCGTGTCCCCCAAGAATCGCTCGTCCAGCACGGCCGCGATCAGCGTCTGGTCTGCTGATCGCGTAATGACCGTACGCGTTACGCCGCCGACATGCACGCGGTTCAGCAGCAACCCCTGATAGTAGTAATAACGTTCGTCCAGCTTTTCCGGAATCTGGATCTGACGGGCATTTAATTCCTGGACCGTCAATTGATGATCTTGAGTCCCGTCTTCGCTGGCAGGCCGCTCCAAACCGGCGAACTTCTCGATCAAGTCATGTTCGCTAATCAGTGCCAGTTTTCCGTAGCAGACGAACCACAGATCGAGCGTTTGACCGGTCCGCTGCTGCTGGGCGTTCTTCACGGAGGTCATTTGCAGATTAAACGGAGCCACCCGCGAATTTCGCATAAACTCGGGCAGCGGATATCGCCCTCGGACTCGATTCAGGATCGCGGTTTCCTCGGCCGCGTCCAATCCGCTGCGGAGCGAAGGCGGCGGCAGCTTGATCGCGGTGTCCGCGTCCAAAGGGATTCCGACCTGCAGCAAGTGCTCGAACACAGGATGGTCCTGGGCCATTCCCGGTGCGGCCGTCATCGTCCAGGCAACGAGCAGCGGGCGAAACGTGCGGATCAAGCGACTCATTCCGAGGTTCCTCGCGAGCGGACGTGTTTGTGGGCTGATAAGTTGGCATCGATTTGCGTCTTTGGAAGCCACTTAACGTCTCAACGCTTCGTTGGGGGAAAGCCTGGACGCCGCCATCGCCGGGAACAACCCGCCCAAGAACCCGACCAGGATCGCGATCATAAAGCCTTGACCAACGACCGTCGCGCTGATCTGCCCTTCAATCAATCCGTTGACGGCGGGCATTCTGGTCAGCAGTTTCACGAGCAGGAATGCGGCGGCGATTCCCAGGCACGCTCCCAGAGTACTAAGAAACACGGCTTCGGAAAGGATCATGGACACGACTCGGATCCGCGACCAACCGACTGCCCGTAACAGCCCAATCTCCAGTGTGCGATCTTGAATCGACATGAACATAGTATTCAACATGCCGACGGTACCGATCAGAATTGCCACGCTGGAAGTCAACCACGACATGGCGATGGCGATCTGAATCTCCGAGAGGGATTCCACGTGCTCACGCGTCGGCCGCACGGTCAAACCGCTTTCCATCGCCTCCACCTGTTGACTGATGCGATCCAGCAGGTCTTTGTCACTCGCGTCCTCGACAACAATACTGATCCCGGAGACCTGGCCTTGGCGTCCCATCAATTGTTGCAGCTCCTTGACCGACATGACCATCGAACCATTTTGAATTACGTTGAACCCATCGTAGACACCGACGATCTCAAACTCGTTGCCCTCCACCACTTCCAGGCGGTCTCCGGTCGTCTTGCCCAGGCTGTCGGCCAAGGTCAGTCCCAAGATGACGGCCTTGCCGTCGGCCAACGTGAGCATCCGGCCGCTAACCAGTTTCATCGACTCGAAGACACGTGTCTCCGGAACTAGTCCGGAGATCGGGACCACGTACAACCCTTCGTCCGGGAAGGACACGACATCGGCCAGACCGGGGATGACCTCCTTGACTCCGGGTAGCGCCCGAATCTTCTCTGTCAGCGATTCATCGATGGTACTTGTCAAGCGTCGTGCGCTGCCGGTGCGCACGACCAGCAGGTCGATGCCGACCCCTTCGTAGAATTCGAGAAACGTCTGTTTGAATCCCGTGGAGATCCCAACGAGCGCCACGACGGAACCGACGGCCAGCGCCACCGCGACCAGCGTCAAACAGGACCGCAACGGTCGGCGCCGCGTGTTGCGGAGAGTCAGCGTCGAAAAATGCATACGGTGGAAACTCCTCGCGGCAGCCGCCTTACGACTTAGTCAACATGGTACGCGCCGGCGGCGAAAGCTGCCAGGCGCCTGAAAGCCGGCAGGCTAAAGCCAACCGGCCTGGTCGTAGAAAGCCTTCGTTTCATCCAGCGCGCGGCCAAATCGCGGGCGACCGTAAATCCCAACTCGCGCCTGCTCGGGCCCCACTGCAATACCAAGAGCCCCCAAATGCCTCACGTACTTTGTCCAAGTTCAGAAACGTCTTGCGACCCGTCAGACGCAATACGGACTCGCCTAAGGCACCGACTATCCACAGCAGGGGGCCCGGGATCCGCACGTGACGCACCTTACAATGCATAGTGTCGGCGATCATCTCCGCCAAGACCACGAATGTCACGGGCGTGGGATCGGTCAAGTAATACAATCCGCGACGATCCGGGTCGTCGCCGCTCGTCAGCCGGGTACCCGAATCGGCGGCCAACAGAAGTCCACTCACGAGATCCTCCACGTGCAGGAACGAAAAACGTGCCTGGCGCGAAGCCACCAGGTTCCAGCCACGCCGTACGGTCTGGTACAGGGACAGCAGATTGCGATCGCCGGGGCCGAACACGCAGGGAGGACGGACGATGGTGATCGGCAGCCGGTCCGCCATGTGGCCCAACGCCTGCTCAGCTTCCAGCTTGGTGCGTCCGTAGTGCGAGACGGGAAAACACGCTCCCGATTCGACCGCCTCCGATTCGTGCGGGCCGGCCGCCGCCAGAGACGAGACAAACACGAACGTCGGCGGGTGCGCCAGAGCGGCCGCGGCTTCCGCCATGTTCCGAGTTCCCTCGACATTGATGGATCGGGATTCTGCCAGCGAGCGTGTGGCCACGGCGGCCGCCAGATGATAGACACAATCCACGCCTGGTAAGGCGTCCGCAGCCGCCCGGCGGTCACGAACGTCGGCCTGGACCAGTCGGACGCTGGTCGATTGCCACGCGGCTGGACTGTGGGAGACAAAATGGTCCAGGCAAACCACTTCGTCGCCGCGCCGCAACAGCGCCCGAATGAGTGCCTGCCCCACAAAACCCCCTCCTCCCGTGACAAGTGTTGTTTTGGGGGTCATGGCGTGTGGCGCAACTCCGCGTAAGGCTCATTCATCCGTCGTGATCACGTGGGCTCACATCGAGCACCGGATCGAGAGGGTATTGACAGACATTCCCGAGACAATTTTGGGGATCAGCCGGCGGGCGTCAGCGCCCGCTTCCCGCGGCAAAAATCCGAAGCTAACGCGTTCCGGCGGAATTCGTAAACATCAAACAAGTCGAAGCGTTGAAAATAGCACTAGGCGGCCAGCGAATCCTGCACGACGCGGCCATCCTTGACCAGGATCACGCGCTGGGCACGACGGGCGACGTCGTCACTGTGTGTGACCATCAAGATTGTCATGTCCCGCTCGCGATGTAGTTTTTCAAACAGGTCGAGCACTTCCTCAGCGCTCTTGGAATCGAGATTACCGGTTGGCTCGTCGGCCAACAACAGAATCGGGTCATTGGCCAAGGCACGGGCGATGGCCACGCGCTGGCGCTGTCCGACCGAGAGATTCTTCGGCAGATGAGTTGCTCGATCGGTGAGCCCCACAGCCGCCAACAATTCAGCTGCCTTATCCCGCCGCTGGATAGCGGTTTTGCCGGTGCCGAACATGGGAATTTGCACGTTCTCCAAAGCTGTCAGCGTAGGTAACAAGTAGAACGATTGAAACACGAAGCCAATCCTTCGCGACCGCAAACGATCGAGGCTTCCCCAAGCGGTAATCGGTGTTCCTTCCAATAGGACGCGGCCGGCAGTGGGAACGTCCAGCGTGCCCAATAGGCTGAGCAGCGTTGATTTGCCGCTGCCGCTGGGACCCATGATGGCCACGTATTCGCCCACCCTGACCGTGATGTCAACGTCGACCAGTGCATGCACACTACCATCGGGGTAGGTCTTGCACAGCTTTTCAGCTTGCAATAGAACTAGCGGCGTGTTTGAGTCGGTCATGAAGTCGAGCTCTTGATTCGCACGGCGGGAGTCGCCACGATGTATTACGCGCCGTGCTGGCAAGCTGAGTGTTGTTCGCGGCTTCAGAACTGGTAAATGGCAGCAGCGACCTGAACCCCCGATCCGACATTAATAATCAATCCCAGATCGCCGGGCTGCGCCAATTTGCGTTCCCACACCGCCTGCAGCGTAACGGGTGTCGAGGAAGTCGCCAAGTCCTGCCCATCGACGGCAACGTTCACCACAGCGTCCGCGGCGAATTCGAGTCGCCGGGCAACGTCACGCACAAAACCGGACGAAATCTGCGGTGGTAGCAGTAGTCGAACATCTTCCCGCCGCAGCCGCTGCTCTTCCAGGAAACGGGCCACGCTTTGTTCGATGCAGTTCAGATAAATTTCAGACAAGTTCGCGTGCCGAGAAATCCTCAAGAATGCCTGGCCTTGTGCGTTCCAGTTGACAGCCACCACGTTGTCCTGCTGGTATTCATGAAAACAATAAAAACCGAATGCCTGAAAGCCGGTTTCGCCGTCTTCGGACTCACACAGAATCGTGGACGTTCCGATTTCACGCAGCCCCAGCAGATCGCCTGGAACCAGGTCTCGGTTGTTCTCAATTTCGGCCGCTACGATCATGGCTCGTTCCAGACAGCCAGCTGCCGCTAATTCTGTCACCAGGTAACACGCGTTGAGAAAACCCAAAGGTCCGTTCAGAATGTCGAAGGCCAACGTCTTGTGTTCGTCACCCGTCTGCCGGTCGTGATTCATCTTCAACTCACCGGCCAGCAAGGCGGCGATGGCCGGTTCGGTGATGAACTCATTTCGATAAACACCGACTGAGAGTAGTAGCTCGATGTCGTCGCACGCCAGAGACGTTTGTTGCAGGCACTGCGTGCAGGCCGCTTTCAGCATTTCCATCGAGTCGGGCAAGCCCGTTGCACTCGGACGGGAAACGGCAATCGACTTGACGCGCATCGGCACTTTCAGCGTCTCACCTGCCGTGGCATCACGACTTTGGACACCGTTGATACGTGCCGCATGGCCATTGGCGCGAAGTCGATCGGGCAGGTCGTCGCAGGTATACAATGCCGTCCCCGTCGTTTGGCCGGAACCCGAGATCAAAAACAGAATTTCATCGTTGTTCCCCACGCGCCCGTTCTGAATCGAATCCCACAGTGCCAGCATGTGGCTGGTCGTCGCGGTGTTCCCACGCTCCGCGAGGTTATTGATCAAGCGCGTGGCTGAGATCGACGGTGTAGCGACTGGAGATCTCTTTCAATGCTTCCTGCATCGTCAGCCGCGAAGTCTGATGCGGGATGATATGAGCAATCCGGTCGAGCGTACGATGATTGCGATGCAGCACCTGGTCCGCATGCTCCGCAGCATGCGGCACCACGGCGGCCGTCACTTTGACGGCATCGGTGTACATGGCTGCGCCGCCGTGCGGCTGATTCGAGGGTTTGGCAATGCAGAATTGACTGTACTTGCTGAGCGTGTAGAGTTCGATATCATGAAAACCAACCTCGGGGCGCGGCGACGCTTCCAATGCGACGGCAATTCCCGCATCCCCCAGCGTGAGCGAAGCCAGTTGCGGATCGAGATAATCGACGATTTCCTTTTGCGCCGTGTCCGTCAAATAGCTGATGTACTCGCCGCTGACCACCATGCCGCGCCGGATCGCGCCCGACCGGATCAGGGCGTCGACCACATAAATGGCTGTCCACACGCCGGCACAGGCGTTGGAAAAGTCCATGGCGATTGCTCGCGTCAAGCCGAATTGTCGTTTCAGCGAGACTGCTGTCGACGGTTCATAGCTCACGCGTCGCGGACCGTCGTAACGCGAGATGTTGGCGCAGATCAAAATGTCAAACTCGTCGGCCCGCGTATGCGATTGCCGCAGGCAGTTCTCCACCGCGTGCGCCGCGAGATGGATAGAGAATTCCGTCTCCCCCGCTCGATGCCGGGAACGGATGCCCGTCAACCTCTCCAGCGGCACACGGACGTGGTTCACGCAGCCGTCCAGGACTTCGCGCGTCCCCATCTGTTTGGGGGGCAGGTAGACTCCCAGGCTCTCAATCACAGACTTCAAAGTGCGCGTCATGGTATTATGCTTCTGCCTCGAAAAGGGGTCTGATCCGGTCTGATCCGGTCAAGCCCCTTTGGCGACTAAGCCTACTGAGGAATGTGAGGACTGCAAATAGGCAGCCAGTTCACCCACACTGGGGAATTCGAAAAGCAACTCGGGTGCCAGAGGTTTGCCGTTGACGTCCAATCCGGCCTCTCGCGCACGGGCGATAATTTGCAGGCTGGTTAGTGATCCGCCTCCCAGATCAAAAAAGTTGTCGTGTACGCCGACGGATTCGACCTTGAGCACACTGGCCCAGATGTCCACGAGAAGTTTCTCCGTCTCGGTACGTGGAGGAGCGTACTTCACATGGGCGGGCCGAATTTCCGGAGGCTCAGGCAACGCACGGACATCGATCTTTCCGGCAGCGTTGATCGGAAGCTCCGGCAGCGCCACAAACTGCCGAGGCACCATCGAGACGGGTAGTCGGCTGCACAAGAACTCGCGGACGCGGCGCGGATCCTGCTGAAGATCCTCGTCGGCAACCACGTAGGCGACCAGGAAGGCGTCCCCGGCAGCGTCTTTTCTGGCCTGCACGAAGGACGCCCGCACGCCAGGGCACGCATCTAACGCCTGCTCGATCTCACCCGTTTCGATACGCTGGCCGTGAATCTTGATTTGGCGATCATGACGTCCCAGAAATTCCAACTGGCCATCCACGGTCCAACGCGCACGGTCTCCCGTGCGATACATGCGCGCTCCGGGCAGCTTGACGAACGGATCGGTCACGAATTTTTCCGCCGTCAGTCCGGAATCGTGCAGATAGCCTTCCGCCAGCATGGTGCCACCCAGGAACAGCTCGCCAGCAAATCCCAGCGGCGCGTGCTGACCATAGTCATCCAGCACATACGCCCGCAAGCCGGGTTTGGGGCGACCGATGGGTAGACGTGAAGATCTGCCATCGAACTCCGCAACGTCAAACACCGTGGCGGTCACCACGGCCTCAGTGGGACCATACGCGTTCAACAATCGGACGTTGAGCCCTTGCCAGGCGGTCAGCGTTTCCACCGGAAAGACGTCCCCACCCACAATCATCAGCCGCAAGGACTCCGCTGGCTCGACGCGATCGATCGCGTCCGTGACCTGTTTGTAATACGCCGGTGGCAAGTTGGCCACGGTAATCTGCTGCCGCTGCACGACTTGCCAGAACTCCTCAGGCGTCCACAGTGAGTTTCCGCGCAACACGACCGTACCACCCAGGCTCCAGGGCCCGAACATTTGCTCCAAGGATGGATCGAACGTCAGGTTGCTGAACTGCAGCATGCGATCCGTCGCCACTAATCCAAACGCAGTGCGAATGCTGGCGATATGCTGGGCAAACGCGCGATGCGAGACACAGACACCCTTGGGAACGCCCGTCGAGCCGGACGTGTGCATCACGTAGGCAAGCGCATTGGCCGGCAGTGCCGTATTGAGATTTGAACCTGCAAAGCTTGTTGCTGCCTGCTGGAAATCCTTCTGGACGATCAGCTGCACTCCATCGTGCGGCGCATCGAGGAGCCGCAGGTCGGGAATCGCCACTAAACACTTGGCACCGGATTCTCGTAGTACGTGCTGCACACGATGCGCGGGGCTATCGGTATCCAGCGGAACGTAAACTCCCCCCGCCTTCAGGATGGCCAGCAGTACCACCGGAACATCCAGCCCGCGATGAAGATAGCAAGCAACCAATGATCCCGACTCGACACCTCGCGATTGCAGCAATCGAGCCACCTGGTTGGCCCGGTGATTCAATTCAGCATACGTCAATTCTTGTCCGTCGCAGACGGCCGCCGGTTGTTCCGGCCGCAACTCGGCCTGACGTTCGAACAGGCCATGCACGTGGGCAACATCGACCGGAGGCATGGCATGCGACGCACCAAAGCGAAGCACCAAGTCTTGCTCCGCGGATAGCGCGAGGTCATAGTCGGCCAGCGAGCGGCGGGGATCGGCCGCAATTTGGTCAGCCAGGTGAATGAAGTGCTGTCCGATGCGCGCGGCAGTCGAGGTCTGAAAGAGGTCGGGATCGTATTTCACGATGCCCAGAAAGGTGTCATGCGTTTCGAACAGCTCGAATGTCAGGTCGAACTGACCTTCCTGCTGGTCAAGTTCAAACGGGTAAACCTGCAGTCCACCCCAATCGATATGTCCCTGGTCTTCCTCGAAAAGTCGCGTGACTTCGCTGAATTGTTGCGGCTTTTGCAGGCCAAACATGACGTTGCAGATCGGCAGCCAGGCCGCATGGCGACGGGGATTCAATCGCTTGACCAGCAGCGGAAACGGGTACTCCTCATGATCGATGGCCTCCACCGTTCGCTGCTTGACGTGTGCCAGGTAATCCAGAAAGGTGGACGCGCATGCCGCATCACTGCGAATGGCCAGCGTATTCACGAAGTAGCCGACGACGCGGGCAAATTTCGGTTTGCGACCCGAGGTCGCGGTGCCGACGATAAGGTCGTTCTGCCCGGTCGCGCGGTACAGCCAGGTCTTGAAGATCGCCAACAACAGCATGAAGGGAGTGGCACCGTGGGCGCTGGCAAGGTCCCTCAACTTCCACGAAAGCTCGCGTGGGACGCGGAAGCGATGCGTGGCACCGCGCCGTCGCGTGCGCTCCACGCGCGGCCGATCGAAAGGCAACTCCAACGGTGCCAGTTCCCCGGCCAACCGATTCTGCCAATAGTGCCAAAGACGTTTCCCCTGCTCGCTGGTCTGGAGATCCTGCTGCGCGGCGGCGAAATCAGAATACCTGGATTCCAGCGCGGGTAACAAGGCGGTCTCGCCGCCCGTGAACTGCTGGTACAACAGGCGGAATTCGTCTTGCAGCAGCCATAAAGACCAGGCGTCGAACACGATGTGATGCAGCGTCATCAAGAACACGTGTTCGGCGTCGGACACCGAAAACAACCGCACTCGCAGTAGCGTGTCGTTCCGTAGATCGAAAGGACGTTGATACTCCTCCAGCACGGCTCGTTGCAAACGAGACTGGTCCCAATCGGCCGCCGCGATCTGCCGGAAATCCAGCTTGCGCCGGGCATGGATACAGCGCTGGGGTTGTCCCTCATGATCCTCGAATGTGGTGCGTAGCGACTCGTGCCGGACCAGCAGATGTTCAAAGGCCTGTTGCATTGCCTGCGTATCGACCGGAGAACAGATGCGGGCTGCCGAAGCCACGTTGTATGCCGGGCTGAGGGGCGCGATGCAGTGCAGAAAGTACAGTGCTTGTTGCCCGATCGACATCGGCTCAAAATTGCGGTCCCCGTTGCGGCGTGCGGGCTTCCCATGCAGCGCCTTGATCAGCGCGCCTTTCTGCTTGCGCAGGGAGGCCAGCAGGCTGGCGTCCAAGGCGTTTTCCGGCGCTCGGAAGCGCAGCAGCTTTCCTTCGACCCAGAGTTCGACGTTCTTTTCGCTCAAAACCTTCAGCAATTCTTCGACGCTCATATCGCCCCTTCGATCCAACTCTCCAGGGGAACGACGTCCGTAGTCAGGATGGAACCGTCCGTGGCGTCGCGCACGACCTGCAATTTGTCGAGCAGCATGAGCACAAACTCCTGCGAACTGCGATCCTGAAGCAATACTTCAAAGGGAACGGTTACATGCAGGTCTCGCTCCAGCTGGTCGCGCAGTTCGAACGCCATCATGGAATCCAAACCCAGGCTATTCAGGGGTTTATCCAATGGAATCTCATCGACTGTCAATTGCATGATCTCGCCCAATCGGCCGTAGAGATATTCCTGCACGCGAGCATGCAGTTCGGACGGAGGCCCGTTCAAAATCTCGCGAACCAAGCCCCGCTGGCCAGTCTCCGCGTTTGACTCGGTAGGATTGGCTTCGCGCCCGGTAGGCTTCAGCAGCAGACCGTCAATCGTGGCCAGCCAATGACCGTTAACGTCGGCGATACGAAGATTGACGCAAATTGACTGATCGTCGGCTTCGTCCAGTCGCACGTAGGTCCGCAGGCTCGTTTGCCCCGCCGCGGCAGGGCACAGCCGATAGCGCGCCACCTGCACGGGCAACCAGACCTGGTTGCCGCGTTCGCCGAGCGCCCCACCGCAACTTGCAAACAGCAATCGAGTAGTGCTGGGTGCAACACGTAACCGTCCAGCGATAAGTCTTGTGGCGTGCCTGTTTCCCCCCACGATTCCCGGTCACCGGCCACGAGTTTGCTTACGCCGCGGAAGGCCGGTCCGTAGCCGATGCCAGCCGCCAGGCAGCGACGATAGTGTTCGTCAACGTCGATTTCCATTCCGTCAATTCGTGTGTCCGGCGCAGCGTCACGGGTCGATTCGCATGGCACGGTCCGCATCAATCGGCATTCGGCAGCCGTGCGCCACTGATCTCGGTCGCGACGCAGGATGCGACAGTCATACCCGTCGACCGAGGCTGAGACAATGACCTGCAGGCGACAAGAGTCGCCGTCATCCCACGAAATGGGACGGTGGATTCCGAGGTCGACGACGTCCAGCGTTTCGCCGGCAACCTGGATGCCGGCCGCCATCGCCAACTCCATGAAGCCGGAAGCTGGAAAGACCCGCGACAAACCGATCCGATGATCCGAAAGATAAGACACGTCGCTTAAATCGGTTTCGAAGATCACTTCCCGACCACCCAGGTCAAGCCGCACTCCCAGTAACGGATGCACGCGCTCGGCACGGCACACGTCGTGCCCCACGTTCAGCGTCGCGGAGGATTCTGGTAACGAGTATGGCTTGCATTCGAACGGGTACGTCGGCAGCGTCATGCGGCGACCGGAGCCCTGTTCGACGTTGCTCCAGTGGATGGTCGCTCCCCGCCTGTACATCCAGGCAAGGTTTTCCAACACTGTATTCCATTCGCTGCTGCCCGTCGTCAGTCCGGGGAGCAGCGTGCATTCCGATGGAACCGTCCGTGAGTTGCCAATCCCCATCTCCAGTATCAGGTCGATGCCGGACTTGGCAATCACCCGCCGAATGGTATCGGCAAGTAAGGCATCCATGGTCTGCCGTGATCGGTCGGTCCAGTATTCGGCGGAGGCCACGTCGAAGTCGGCCCCTGCCATATTTCCGGTCGAGATGTACGTGCAACTGGGCGGAGCGTACCGCGTGCGCTGGGCTGCGGAAATCAGGCTCTGGCGCTGTTGATCGCCGTTGCGGCAAGCACGCTGCAGCTCAGCCTGCTGGCTGACCAATCGCAAACCGTCTTCCAAGGTGAATACGCCCGCCGCATAGGCCGCCGCGTATTCTCCGAACCGGTGTGCGATCACGAATTTCGGCGAGATGCCCCAGGATCGCCAGAGCTGTGCACTGGCGACCTGCAGACAAAACAGCGCCGGCAGAATCTCGGGATCGCCGGGCGAAACCTGGTTGCGTCCCCAAAGGATGTCTGGCAACGAGCGTGGCCAGTAGCCCGCTAATGCGGCCGCACAACGGTCCAATTCCGCTCGAAACGATGGGTGGCTCGCGTACAGCTCGCGCCCGGCGTCTGCGTAGTATTCGATGGAGTCCCCAAACAACCAATGCACGGCAAAATCGTTCTCGTTGGAGGCATCCTTGTCGACCATGGAACTGCCGCTGTTTTCAGCGAACGTTTGCAGTTCGGCAGCGACCTGCTGAATGGATTCTGCCAGGATGGCAAGTCGGTACTCGAAATGGCAGCGGCCGGCGTTGGCCGTGTGGCACAAATCGGACAACGAACAGTCACCCCGCGCGATCTCGGCATAGCGCGCCGCGAGTTCGCGTAACGCTGTGGGAGTTTTGGCGGAAACGGTGAGCAGGCGTCTCGCAACTCGCCTCGTGGCAACGGTATCACACGCGGTATGGATAGGCGGCGCCTCCTCCAGTAAGATGTGCGCATTGGAGCCTCCAAAGCCGAAGGAACTCACTCCTGCCAGTCTCACTCGATCCGAACGTTTCCAGGGAGTCGCCGAGGTGGGTACTTCAATCGGCAGTGACCAGTCGACGTGCGGGCTGGCGGCATGCAGATGCAGATGAGCCGGGATTTGTTCGTGGTGCAGTGCCAGAGCGACTTTCATGACGCCCGCGATTCCCGCCGCACCTTCCAGGTGGCCGACGTTGGTCTTCACAGAGCCCACGCGCAGGGGCAATTTGCGGTCGCGCCCCGGTGCAAACACAGCTGCCAACGCATTCAACTCGACCGGGTCACCCAGCGGCGTTCCCGTTCCGTGTGCCTCCAGATAATCCACCTGGTCGGGAGCAACGTGGGCATCCGTCAAAGCGGCACGTATAACCGCCTGCTGTGAGACTCCGTTGGGCGCCGTCAAGCCATTACTGCGGCCATCCTGGTTGCAGGCCGAGCCGCGCAGCAGGCAGAAAATTCGATCGCCATCGGCGACGGCCCGCGAAAGTCGCTTCAACAGAATCGCGCCACATCCTTCTCCTCGTACAAAACCATCCGCTGCGGCGTCAAAGGTATGACAAAGTCCGGTCGGCGAGAGCATACCGGCTTGACTCAACGTAACGCTCAAATCAGGTGCGAGAATCACATTGACGCCCGCCACCAGTGCCATATCACAATCGTCATACCGCAAACTGCGCGCCGCCAAATGCAGTGCTGTCAGCGACGAGGAACAGGCGGTGTCAACGGCCACGCTTGGCCCCTGCCAATTCATGAAGTAGCTGAGGCGGCCTGCGGCCACGCCGTGCGCATTGCCGGTCCCCAGGTAGGCGTTGATGCGGGAACGATCGAGCGTCGAGAGTCGGTGCAAATAGTCGTTGCTGCAAATCCCCACAAAGACACCCGTGCGGCTACCCCGCAGCTGGTTCGCGTCCAGACCGGCGTGCTCCACGGTTTCCCAAGTTACTTCCAACAACAGCATCTGCTGCGGATCGATCGATTCCGCTTCGCGTCTGGAGATCCCGAAGAACGAGGCATCGAACCGACCAATCTGATCCAGGAAGCCGCCGCGATTGGCGGTCACCCTGCCGGGCTGTTTGTCACAGTCGGCCTTCAACGAGGAGTCCCAACGGTCAGGCGGAGTATCAGTGATGGCGCACGTGCCTCGTTGCAATAACTCCCAGAATTGGTCTGGACCCGAAGCTTGCGGAAAACGGCAGCCCATGCCGATCACCGCCAGCGGCTCGCGCAACTTATTGCGCACCGATTCCAGCTTGCTCTTCGCGCTACTGAGCGCGGCCGCAACTCGTTCGTCGTTCCAACAGCCTGCTTCGTCCTGACGACTCATGCTTGTCTGTGCTCCCACTGGTCCAAGTCGGCGGTCAACCGATCGATGCTCTGAATCAACTCACCCAAGTCTTCTCGGCAAGCCACCGGAGATTCGACTGGACTCTCATGGGGTTCTCCGGCATCCTCTGACTCGGAATCCGTGATCACATCACCGCGTGCATTCAGTACCGAAGTGAAGTAGTCGGCCAATCCCAGGAGAGTGGGATAGTCGAAGATGAGCGTGGCGGGCACTTTGACGCCTAATTGGACTTCCAGTCTATTTCGCAATTCGAGAGAAGTCAAAGAGTCCAGCCCCAAGTCAAACAAGGCTTCGTCCTGAGCCAGTGTTTCAGCATCATCCAGGCCCAGCGTGCCAGCAACGAGTTGCCTGAGTTGCCACAGCATTAGTCCCGGGCGTTCGGCCGGCGGGGTGCGCGGAACGCTGCCCGGAATTGTGCTTGACCGTCAGATGACGCCACGCGATCGGAGGGTTGTGCCAGCAGCAACTTGAGCAGGGGTAAAGTCTGGAAGTGGGGCGGGATCTTCTGCAGATCCAGTCGTACGGCGGCGACCTGCGCGGGTTTGCTTCCGTCACGTCGCAATTGTCGACGGAGGACTTCCAGCCCCTCTTCGGGCGTGAGCACTCCCACGCCACCGAGATCACCCCGTTTTTCAACGCCACGTTTGGCGGCTGCTCCCACATGAGCCCAGGGTCCCCAGTTGATGCTGAGACCGGGCAGCCCTTGGCGGCGGCGATAATGCGCGAGCATGTCCAGGAACGCATTGGCCGCCGCGTGATTTGCCTGGCCCGGCGATCCGAACACCGAGGCAGCGGACGAGAAGCAGACGAAATAATCCAGACGATCCGTCATTGTGGCCCGATGCAAGTTCCAAGCTCCCGCGACTTTCGGCGCAAACACATTGGCGAACTTCTCGGGCGTCTGTCGGACAAGCAGTGCGTCCTCCAACACGCCGGCCAGGTGGAACACACCGGCCAAGGGAGGACAGCTGGAGCGCAGGCTGCTGAGCGCCTGATTCAATTGCCAGCCGTCGTTCACGCTGGCTTGGCGAACATGCACGCGGCAGTCGCCGGCCACGATCGCGTCAATCGTTTGCCGCTCCAGCGGACTCGGTTGCCGCCGGGCGAGCAATGCAATGTGTCGGGCACCCGTCTCCGACATCCACTTCGCGGTCAGCAATCCGATTCCACCCAGCCCCCCGGTGATAAGATAGGTGGCATCGTCACGAAACAGGCCACCGAGCTGGCGTTTGCGGCCGGTTGGGACGATTGCCGGTTCGGTGGGTTCGGGATCTGGCGACAGGAGAATTTTTCCGCTCGAAGCACCGCTGCGCAGACGTCGGAAAGCCTGCACGGCCTCGGACCGCGGGAAGCAGCGATGTGGCAAGGCGTGTAGGCGCCCCTTATGGCAACGCCGCAAGATGCGTTCCAACTTGGGCTGGAGCACATCGGGATGGGTTTGCAGCCACGCGGCCAGATCAATCGGTTCGTAGGCGACATCCGGCCGCAGTTGCCGTGCGCGACGCATGGTATCCGGTTGGAATCTGGCGATGTCCAGATAGCGCCCTGACGGGGCCAAGACGCGCAAGTTCTCCGCCAGGAAGTCGTCCGCCAACGAGTTCAGAACCAAGTGCACACCCGCCCCATTGGTGGCCTCCAGAATCGCGTCAGCAAATCCCGGCTTCCGCGAGTCGTAGACGTGCTCGATGCCCAGGTCGCGCAGCATTTCGTGCTTGGCCATACTGGCCGTGGCAAACACCTCATTCCCCGCGTCGTGAGCCAGCTGTACGGCCGCCAGTCCGACGCCACCGGCCGCCGAGTGGATCAGAATCCGCTCTCCCCGTCCGATATCGCCCACGTCTTCCAGTGCCCTGGAAGCCGTCAAGAACGCAATCGGCAGCGTTGCGGCCTGCTCGAATGAGAGGCCGTCCGGAATCTTCACTGCCGCCTTCACGGGAATCGTGATGACGTCGCACAGGCACTCCGGCGCCACGACTAGCACGCGATCTCCAACCCGCAGATCACTGACTGCACGTCCCACGCGGGTAACCCGCCCCGCACATTCGGCACCCAACGGTGGCGATCCGGGATAGAGCCCCAACACGTTCAGCACATCACGAAAATTCAGTCCACTCGCATGAACCTGGACTTCAATTTCGTCGGGACCGGGATCTCGCCGCGGTCGGCACACCCATTGCAGTCCATCGAGTGTCCCGCGCGACGCGATCGTCAAAACGCTGGCGGCATGCGCAGCGCGCGACGAAATCGACGAACAGCCGTCGCCAGACACGAGTCGGCGAACCAAACGCTGGCCTCCCCGAAAGGCAATCTCCCGTTCATCATCGTGAGTCTTAGCAAACAACTCGTCGCACAAGGTAGCGGCGGCGGCATCGACCGAGACCGCCGGGTCCAAGTCAATGCCGCGGCATTGCCAATGAGGGAATTCCACTGCGATCGTGCGCAGCACGCCCCAAAGCGTGGATTGGGCCAACCCGGACTGGGATATGTCGGCATTCGCGGCCTGCCCACCTCGAGTCACCAGCCAGAGCCGCAAGGCTTCCCCACCATCCGTGACCTGGTCACCGAATTCATCCGAGATGCTCTGCACGAATTCCAACATAGTCTCGTTCAGCACGGCCGCCTGTTGGGGCGGCAAGAATCTTGTCGTTGGCGAGGTCGAGTGGCCAGAGACAGACGATGTCCCGCGGTTTGCCGGTGGACGCAGTGCGCCGCAACCAGGCACGCAGCCCCCCGGCGCAATCGCGGTGCGGGACGACGTGCGGTCACCGTTCAGCGCTGCTTGAGCGTGTGCCACGGCACATGCGTCTCCGCGACTCGCCAGCCCGTCGACGACAATATCACCGACGCCGGTACGATCGGAAAGCACGATCCAGCTCGCCTGAGGACTGGCCGGCGGCAGACGCAAGGCTCCACCGATATCCACCGTTCGTCGCGAGACAATCACCGAATTTTCCGGATCTTGCTTGTGGTCGGACGAATCATAGGGGTGAATCAGACAGGGAGTCTCAAAGCCAAGCTCTTCCAACAGCATGCGCCAGCCTTCGGCCGACAGCAGAGGATAATCGGCGCGGAGGTCGGCATCCTGGAAACGCCACCAACCCGGCGTCAGTCCGAACGTCAAGTCCAGCCATCGAACAGGACGCGTGCCCTCCACCAGCACCAGGCCACCGCCGGGTGTCAGCAGTTGGCGCAGGTTGGTCAGAGACTTTCGCAAATCCGCCGTGGCATGCAACACGTTAGCCGCAATGATCAGGTCAAAGCTTTCGGGGGCGAAATCTTGAGCGGCAGGGTCGCGCTCGATGTCCAGCAGTTGGTAGTCGACGTGGTCGTAGGCGCCGAACCTGGTTTTCGCCTGTGCCAGGAATCCGGAGGCAATGTCGCTGAACACGTAGCGAGATCGATGTGGCGGGAGTTTGCCGAGGGCAGCCTCAGTCGTGGCTCCCGTGCCTGCTCCGATTTCGAGAACCCTCAGACCGCGCCCGTCGCTCAGTCGCTCGACCGCCATCCCCACACATTCCGCAACCAGCGCATTCAGCGTTTGACCGCCCACCGTGTCGCGGTAAACGTTCGCCGCGGAGACCTCGCCATCTGACGGGAAAAGCAACAACAGCGGATCGAGATCACCGCGTAACACCCGGGCAAGCTGGCGGCCACAGCGGCGCAGCAAAGTAACCTCTGCCCTACCGGCCGGATATTCATGGAGTAGTCGGTCCGATAGCTCATCGGGGTTCGTGGGCGGCGGAACCTGCAAAACTTCCCCACAGCCGCCATCCGCTCTTAAGTAGCCCACCTCAGCCAACATGCTCAGCATGCGTCCAAACAGACGGCGATGGCCGGCTGCGATGCCGAGGCTGTCTGCCGCGGTCCCCGCGGAGAAAGTGGCTCCCTGGTGAAAATCAAATTGCAGAGTACGTAGAGTTTCCACGACCCACGCTATGGCCAGTGACTCCAGCGATTCCAACAGCGGCACCAATGCTGCGATCCCAGTCCGCTGCATGATGCCTGACCGTTTCTCCAACAAAGCGCGTTCCAGCTGCGACGGTGAGAGTGTTGCCGCGGTCGAAGTCGGTTCGAACGGTCGAATTCGCGAGACCCAGCTCTCGCGATAAACAAGGTCCGTCGCTACGGCCCGCCGAATCGGTTGTAACGTCAGTCGCTCCAATTGGGCGATCACTTGTCCTGACGGTTCGGCAACTTCCATGTTGACGCGCACCACTCCGTCCACCTGGTCCGGCAACAAACCAACATGCACACGCAGGACACGGGCTGCAGTCTCCGGGAAAAATCGGTAGCGTTTGACTCCGGTCGGCAGCCAGGCCTGCTGCGACTGCTCGTCCAACAGACCTGCCATGACCTGGAAACTCGCATCCAACAAGGATGGATGGAGCAAGTACCCATGACTGCTGAGTTGAGCCGGAAGCTCCACCACGCCCCAAGCTTCGCCCTCATTTACAACAAGGGAGCGCAGACCTTGAAATGCGGGTCCATAGTCCAAGCCTGCCATTCGACAACGATCATACACGTCCGATACATTGACCGCATTACCGTGTGCCTGAGCCATGGCCGTTCGTGGCGGCGGTTGCAAGTCGGGTTGCAGGCGACTCGTCGCCTGGCGACGCCACACGCCCCCTTCGTGATGCATGATGCGGCAGTCGAACCCACCGTCTTCGTCAGGCGACAAGACGACCTGAACACGGCACGATTCGTAGGGTTGCCAGGCCAGCGGTCGCTCGATCGTTAAGTCGCAGACCTGCTGTCGCTTCAGTCCCTCCGCCTCGCCAGCGGCAAGCGCAAGTTCCAGGTAGCCGGCTGCCGGGAAAACGATGGCCCCGTTCACACGATGATCACGCAGGTAAGTCAGTGAATCCAGGTCCGTCTCGAAGACAATCTCGCGCAAACCCAGGTCCAGCCGCGTTCCCAGTAGCGGATGCGCCTGCTGCGTTGCGAACGACTCGGGCCTGCGTCGCGCTGGCCCGGCCTGGCGACTGAACCAATATCGTTTTCGCTGGAACGGATACGTGGGGAGTGAGACGAGCTGTCCTTGTCCGGACGCCACTTCCCGCCAATTGATTTCGGCACCCCGCACGTATTGTTGCGCCAGGCCATCGAGCAAGGAATCCCATTCGTCGGGCTGACCCGTCAAACCCGGCAGCACGGACAGACCGGCATCGGGGTGTGCCACGCGTACAAGCGTCGCCAAGGTCGCCCCTACACCGACCTCCACGAAGAGACCGTTGCTGGGGACCAGTTTGTTTGTGGCATCATAGAATCGAACGGCTTCCCGCAGGTGGCGACGCCAATACTCGGCAGACGCCACTTGATCTTGGCACCAATTTCCCAACAGCGACGACAGGTAGGATATTTGCGGCTTGTTATACGAGATTTGCTCGGCAACGCGGGCAAAGTCATCCAACAGGGGCTCCACCAGCGGCGAATGGAAGGCGTGCGTGGTCGCCAGCGCCCGCGTCTGGATGCCCGTCAATGTCAACTGCTCGTTGGCCGCCGCGATGCTAGACTCATCACCGGAGATGACCACTTGATGCGGACCGTTGATGCAGGCCACGTCGAGCTTTTTTCCCCAGGGATCGATTTCACGCAGGCAGGGCCGCACAAGTTGCTCGTCCGCCATGACCGCTAACATACCGCCGGTGCGGGTCAGTCGGCTGAATAGTTCCGCCCGTGCCGTGACCAGTTGCAGGGCGTCTTCCAGCGAGAAAACGCCCGCTACACAGGCGGCGGCATATTCGCCGACACTGTGTCCCAATACCGCACGCGGATGGACGCCCCACGAATGCCACAAGCGTGCCAAGGCATACTGCAGGCAGAACAGAGCGGGTTGTACGTCAACTTGGCGCCACCAATGTTCGCCCTGCCAGAGGACCGTTTTTAGTGGTTGGGGCCAGAATTTCGCCAGCGCCTCCGCACATCGATCCAATTCGGCCCGGAATCCGGCGTGCGTCTCGTATAACCGCTGCCCGGCCCCGACGTACGTGCCGCCTTGTCCGCTAAACAACCAGTAGGTGGCATAATCACGATCCACCTTGCCCGCGATCAGCCCGGTGCTTTTCCGGTCGCCGCAAACAACTTCAGTCGCGCCACCGCCTCCTGCGTCGATTCTGCCCTTACCGCCAGGCGCTGATCGAAATGCGTGCGGCCGGCGTTTGCGGAATAGCAAACATCTGCCAGTGCCAATTCCGGTTCCATCCGGCCGACCTGCCGGACACGCTGCTGCAAGGCGGCGACACTTTTGGCAGACAACGTCAGCAGTTGGGCGGACGATGCATCTCCCCGGTAGCGGCACACGGCCGCTGCGGGTGGTTCCCCGACGACAACATGCGCGTTGGTTCCGCCAAAGCCAAACGAGCTGACACCTGCCATCCGCGGCCGAACGCCGCGTTCCCAGGGCAGCAAGACCGTCGGCACGGCGATTGGCAACTGCCAGTCAATGTGCGGGCTGGGCTCGTCAAAATGGAGATTTGGCGGGATGGCTTCGTGGTGCAGCGCCAAGCAGACCTTGATCAGTCCCGCAATGCCGGCAGCGGCTTCCAAATGTCCAATATTGGTTTTCACCGAACCGACCCGCAGCGGCACTGGCCGCCGGGGGCCTGCCGCAAAGACCGCGCCCAGTGAATGTATTTCGATGGGATCCCCCAATTCGGTCCCGGTACCGTGCGCTTCAACATAGTCGATATCGTCCGGGCTCACTCCGGCGTCCGCCAGCGCACGACGAATGACGGTTTGTTGCGAACTCGCATTAGGAGCCGTCAAGCCGTTGCTGCGTCCATCTTGATTGACGGCCGATCCGCGCAGCACCGCATAGATCCGATCGCCATCCGCCACCGCGCGCGACAACGGCTTCAACAGGATCACACCACATCCTTCACCGCGGACGAATCCATCGGCGGACGCCCCAAACGCATGGCAGACGCCTGTCGGCGAGAGCATCCCCGCCTGACTCAGCGAGGAAGTTGCGTCCGGGCAGAGAATCAGGCTCACGCCGCCCGCCAGCGCCAGATCGCATTGCTTCAGTCGCAGGCTGGCACACGCCTGGTGCACGGCGACCAGTGAGGAGGAGCAGGCGGTGTCGATCGTCAGGCTGGGGCCGCGAAGGTCGAAGCTGTACGATACCCGATTGGCGGCCACCGCGAGTGAATTTCCGGTGGCCGTGTAGCCGTTTACCGGGTGCTGCTCGGACGACTGCAGGCGGACGTAATCGCACCCGCCCAGGCCGAAGAACACACCCGTGCGACTGCCGGCCAATCCATCGACAGGAAGTCCTGCGTCTTCGAATGTTTCCCACGCGACTTCCAGCAGCAAGCGTTGTTGCGGATCGATTCCGTCTGCCTCACGAGGATTGATGCCAAAAAAACATGCGTCAAACTGGTCCACGTCGTCGAGGAATCCACCTCGCCAAGACGGGTCCGCAGCCGTGGTCTCGTCCGTGCCGAATTGCGGCCAGCCGTCCGCCCACCGCTGCCGAGGATAGGGGGACGTGGCATCGCGTCCGGCATGCAAGAGCTGCCAAAATGACTCGATGGACGGACTTCCCGGGAAGCGGCAGCCCATCCCGATAATAGCCAGTGGCTCGTCGACGTTGCCCGTGACGTCGAATTCGTCCCCGAAAACACAAGACGGTCCTCTGACGAGAAATGCGGACAGTGCCTCGATCGTGGGATATTCGTAGGCCAGCGTGGGCGCGAGCGGCATTCCCAATAGATCGGATAATTCACCGCTCAGCCGGACTGCGTTCAGCGAGTCGACGCCCAGTTGCGCGAAGGGCTGGCGGACATCCAACGTCTCGCGGGGTAGCTGCAATCGCTGCGACAGACGAGTCAAAATCCAGTCCTGCAGCGCCCGAATCTTCGCGAACTCTTCGTCATTGACTGTCGACAGCGGGTTTTCATCGCGGGATCGCCGTGGGAATCGCGACAAGGCTGCCAGACTCGCTTGGGTTTCGCCCGCAGCGTCCGCAGGAGCATCGATGCCATGATCCCAACGCGCCACGATTTTGAATCCACCTTCCTGGAACAAGCGTCGTGCTTCGCGGCGTTGAATCTTGCCGCTGGTCGTCTTGGGAATCGAGGCCGGCCGCACGAGCACGATTGATCGCAGTGGCAGCTGATGCTCCTGGGTGACAGCGGCGCGAATGCCGGCGCAGACGGCCGCGTGATCGACCTTCCGCAGATGCGAGCGTTTTACTTCTTGCACCACGACAATCTGCTCGCCCCCGTCATCCTGTACCGAGAACGCCGCACTGGCTCCGCTGGTCAAACTCTCGTGACTCGACGCCACCGTTCTCTCGATATCCTGAGGATAGTGGTTCGCGCCGCAGTAGATGATCAGGTCTTTCAGTCGCCCCGTAATGTACAACTGCCCCTCGTGCAGGAAGCCGAGATCCCCGGTGCGCAGGTATTGGGTAGTGCACGAGGTGCTGGAGCCGTTCGTGGGCCTGCGGATCCGGCCGCGGAACGTCTCCTCGGTCGCGGCCGGCTGCCGCCAATACCCGGCGCCACACTCGCTCCGCTAACCCAAATCTCTCCAACGCGGTCGGGCAAACATTCCAGCTGAGTCTCAGGATCAACAATCCGTGTATCCATCGACGCGTGCGGCAATCCACACGCGACCAGATCCACAATTTTATCGATGCGCGACCGATTCGCGGAGCTGGCCGGCTGGGGGACGATCGGCACCACGCGTCCGTTCTCCAAGGCGGTGGCGTCGACAGTCGTCGAAGTCACAGGCTCGCCTCGCAGTGCTCCGGCCACTAATAAAGTCGTCTCGGCCATCCCATAGCAAGGGCAGAAGGCATGCGGCGAGAATCCGCAGTCCGCGAAGGCGGCACTGAACGCGTTCATGGTTTGGCCACGTACCGGTTCCGCGCCGTTAAAGGCCACATTCCAGCTCGAAAGATCGAGCCCCTCTCGCTGGCTTGGCGGTATACCCTCCAGGCACAAATCGTAGGCGAAATTGGGTCCGCCGCTGATCGTGCCACGGTAACGAGAGATGGCGCGCAGCCAGCGAACTGGCTTCTGCAGGAAATCGACCGGAGACATGAACACCAGACGACCACCCATGTACAGTGGGTGCAGAACGTTGCCAATCAACCCCATGTCGTGGTGCAAGGGCAGCCAGCCCACCTGGACCATCTCGGCGTCTTGGCGAAACGCGTTCCGAATCAGATGCTGGTTGTGGAGAATGTTTCCATGCGTGACCATCACCCCCTTGGGGGCTCCGGTCGAACCGGAGGTGTACTGCAGGAACGCGATCGAGTCGTGGCCGATATCGGGCTCCCGCCACGCTGCCGCCCAGCCCCTTTCGACTTCATCCGTCGCTTGCCAGACAAGATTGTGCAAGCCGGGTTCCGCAGCGATCGTCGGCCGTATTTGTTCCAGGAGTTCCGCCGTGGTCAACGCACAGGACACGTCGGCGTCAGCCACCATGCGGCACATCCGCCCGGCCTGCCGGTTCTTCCGCGGTGGATAGGCGGGCACCGCGACCGCGCCGGCGTAGATGCAGCCGAAAAACGCCGCGATGTAATCCAGCCCTTGCGGATAGACGAGCAAAACTCGCTGCCCGGCGGCCTTTCGGTCCTGTAACCAACCGCCGATTTCACGAGCCCGCTGATCGAGATCGGCGTACGAATATTCCTGTTCGTCTGATTCGCCATCCCGCAGATAGGTATACAACGGCGAATCTTCAAATTCCAACGCGCGTTGCCGAGCGAGATCAAGAAGCGTGGAAATAGCAAACTGGTCGGTCATGGCGATTTGCAAACACAGCTTGACCCTTCCTTGACGAAGCCACGTATCAGGCGAATGAAGCGTGGACGCCCGGCGCGGCCGGCCGTCAACCTATGTACGATCATACTTTCAGTAGAGCGGAAAGGAAGCGGAAATCTTGGCCGCCGTGCGGCCATGCCCCCTAAAATCGTCGTAATCCGAGCGACCTGGGCGGGCGGGCACGCGCATCGAGACCTCAGCCAACTTCGGTGGCTGAACCTTCACCGCGGAATCGCGCTGCAATCCATGACGAACGCACCAGCGATCCTGTGATCACGAGCGCGAGGCTGCAGGAGGGTTTCGGCCGCGCCGCAGTATTGCGGACGTAACTTTGGCGAACTGAACGCCCGCACAGCCGGATGCGTGATGGGGTCGTCGACGCGATGACGCCCGGCGTTCAAGACACGCTGTGGGCCAACGTGTCTCGAAACCGCGCGGTTCATCAACCGTCAATCCACCTGAATGACGTGCTTAGTAACAGCCACAGCATCGACTGCGGCCAAAGCCTCCGCCAAACATGGGACGGAATCCTTGGCCGCCAAACATGCGTCCGCCACCACACGGCCCACAACAGCAGCCGCTGTAGTAGTAAGTCGCGGGAGCGCAACAACAGTCGCAGCCGACATTCGCGAAACCCGTGATCTCGCCACCTCCGCCACAACCGCAGGAGCTGCCGCCGGAATTGTTTTCCACGATCACTCCATCGCCGTAGGCTTGTCCGCCGTAGTTGCCAGCCGGCATCGGCTGTACCGTTTCACTCATAGCGGGGGACGACGTGACTTCGTCCTGCGCGGCGCAGTAGGATGCAGCGAACAACAAAACCACAGTAACCATCCATAATTGCTTCATCGACTTTTCTCCAACATCGAGTCCTGGTAAGATGCCGCCGTCGTCATGAATTTTGACGATCAGGCTGCCTGGAACGCCAGATTATCGGCTCCCGCGGTCCCCAGGTAAAGGGGCGGTTTTACGGGCAATTTTCAGCGCACCTTTTTGTGCACGATCCGGGCAATCAGCTTGTTGATGTAGTCGGAGATGGAGATGTCATCCTGAGGCCTCGCGTAGCGAGCCGACGGATTTTCCATCGACGATGGCGATCGTCGTATTCTATTTGGTAAAGCAGCGTTGGTTGGCAGATCCTTCAGTCGCGTGCTCCTTCAGGATGATAATTTGCCTTCAACGGACTAGATCAA
This sequence comes from uncultured Planctomycetales bacterium, assembly GCA_963695565.1. Lineage (GTDB taxonomy): Bacteria > Planctomycetota > Planctomycetia > Pirellulales > Pirellulaceae > CAVOGW01. The sequence goes on along the minus strand of CAVOGW010000008.1, from coordinate 1,006,067 downwards.
CAAGCGGCAAGCCGGATGGAGTCTCACAAACCGACGGCGGACACAGGCGAAACGTGCTCGGAGCGCTTGGCCCATTCCAGCAACATCTGGAACTGCCTGTCGAAGGCATGCTCTTGGACTCCTAGCGGAGACTTGAAGAAGCTCGCCAGCTGTGTCAGCAGCCCCGTTTCGCCGCGCTGCCGGGCGGCGTGCACGAATCGGATCAGGTCGATCACCAAGGGTGCGGCCAACACCGAATCCGCGCCCTGCCACGTGAATTGCAACTTCATTGGCGTGCCAAAGAAGCCAGCAAAATGCACGTGGTCCCAGGCCGTCTTCCAGTCGCCAAGGCTCTTGACGTACTCGATCGAGACCAGCGATTGGGGTTGGTAATGCAATATCTGCCGCAGTGTGCCGTCTTTGCTGGAGACTTTGGTGGCCTTGTTGCCGGGATCATCCAGCACCCGGCCATCCAGGTTGCCAAAAATGTTGTGTCCCACCCAACTGAGCACTTCGAGATTTCGGGCGGCGAACATAGGTGCCAGCACCGTCTTCAACAGGGTTTCGCCCGTCTTACCGTCGCAGCCCGCATGGCAAGTGTTGCGCAGGTCCGCCAATTCCTGGATGCGCGCGGCGCTGAACCCAGCGACGGTGTGAAGTTGACGTACGGAAAACCGGAATCAATGGCCGCAATGGCGTACAGCGAGCTGGCAGGCAGCGCACAATGTTTCGGGTCGTCCAGGCCGGCCTCCATGTCGGACCAGCGCTTCGGCAACTGGCGTTCGTCGACCGTCGGCTCGGTCGATGCCAGATTCACGACGATCACTCGTTTAAGCCCGTTCCGCTTGGCAAATTCCTGAAGATCGGCCTGTAACCGTTGGATGGCAGTCCGCGGGGAGGAATCAGACTTGACGACCGTCACATCCGCCAGTTGTTCAATGGCCTTGCCCACGCCCCACAGCGTACCGGCGCGAATCTGCTTGTCGACCTTGTTCAGCTCGCGTCGACATTCGTCCAGCACGGACGCAGGAAACAGCCGTTCCTGATGACACAGCTGATCGGCCGATTCGCTGAGCGATCGCTGTCGAATGTCGTGACCGCCAATCACAAAATCCGACCAGCCGGCCAGTCTGAGCGGAGCAAAGAAGGGGAGTTCACTGACCAGACCGGTGGTGGGAATCAGGCCCTTGCGCAGGGCCACTAACCCCAGGACCGTGGACGTGGCTACGGCTCCGCGGGCTCCAACCAGCCAGATTCCGATTTGTGTTTTTTTCATGTTGCCGGGGGCCTACCCGCAATATCGCGCCTGCGGGACGCGGTTACCCGTCATTTGGGTGAAAACGCAGGACGAAAAAATGCTGAACCGCACCCGTGTTCCCTTGTCCGGATCTTGGACAGCAGACTACCATGCAGGCGCTGGAGATGCTCAGCAAGCTGTTTGCATGTCGCCTCGTCAGGAGCGAATCGTGGTACGGTGAGAGAATTGTGTGCGTACAGGCCCCATCGGTCAACCGCGACGTGACCCTCCTGCTGTATTGTTTTGGCACGAACCGTATATGTTCCAACAGATACCTATCACGCCGCCGGATGCCATTCTGGGGCTCAATGAGGCCTTTCAGGCCGATCGCAATCCTTGCAAGGTCAATCTTACGTTGGGTGTGTACGTCGATGATTCCGGGAAAACACCGATCCTGCATTGCGTCAAAGAGACCGAACGGAGTATTTGGGAGGAAGAGGACACGAAGCTCTACCTCAATATCGCCGGACTATCCGAATTCGGGCGACGGGTGGAATCGCTCGTCTTAGCCGAGACTTTTCCCGATCGGTCGCAGCGGGCGCGGACGCTACAGACGCCTGGCGGCACGTGCGCGTTGCGGCTGGTGGCCGACTTTGTCCACAGCCAGTATCCGCACAGCACGGTCTGGCTCAGCTCCCCGACCTGGCCCAATCACCCCCAGATTCTCCACGCCGCTCACGTCAAGACCTCAACGTATCCTTACTTGAACGATGCCCGAGATGCCATCGACATGGATCGCATGCTGGCCACATGGGGTCAGGCGGTGCCGGGAGACTTCGTCCTGGTCCACGGTTGCTGCCACAATCCGACGGGGACGGATCCGGATGCCAGCCAGTGGCAAGCGATGGCGGACTGCCTGCGTCAGCAGCAACTTGTCCCGATTGTTGACCTGGCGTACCAGGGATTTGGCCGCTCGCTTGACGAAGACGCCGCAGGAGTCCGCCTGCTGGCGGCGAACGTCGACGAGCTGCTCATCTGCAGCTCGTTTTCCAAGACTTTTGGTCTGTACCGCGAGCGCGTGGGGCGCTGACGGTGGTCGCCTCAGGTGCCGCAGCGGCCGACCTGGCCTATGCGGCGTTAAAACAGTGTGCGCGGCGAAACTATTCCAATCCGCCGTGCCACGGCGGCGCCGTAGTGAGCAGGATACTGGGTGAGCCGGCGCGACGCGCGGCCTGGGTGGGCGAACTTGCCGAGATGACGCGCGGGATTCGGCAAAAACGCCGGATGTTTGCGACTGCCGTTCGCGAATCCGCCTGCACTCTGAACGTGGATCGGTTGCTCGACCAGCATGGAATGTTCTCTCTGCTGCCGCTGGCGCCCGAGCAAATTGACGAGCTACGGACGGAGTACGGCGTCTATCTGGTACGAGATGGTCGCATCAATCTCGCCGGTCTGCGTCATGACAATCTGGACTACGTGGTCAACAGCCTGCGGTCGGTGACGGGGTGATCCTCTTAGTTCGTGTTTTGCATGTTCGACGTCGCCGTCGACACAATGGAGAACAATGGTCCCCAATTGTTTCCGGGCGATTGCGAACGCGGAGGATGAACCATTGAGGACCATTGTTCTACGTTCCGGGCGAAAACCACACCGGCTCGCGCAATAAAGTGCAAATCTCGAACTTAGGACGCCGTAGATACAAGCACCAAGCGCGAATTTTGAATTTGCGCCCATTTTTGGCAGCTGGCCGAAACCCGTGATCTGGTCGCTTGGCAAAGCTCACTCGCTTGCGCGTCGTGCTTGTATTTTCCAGCGTATTCCGCAAACGCAACTTCAAAACACGCGTCGTGAGTTTGTGGTGCGGTGACTCGACGCAGTCCCGGGCTGGTCGGATGAGCCATATTGCGGATAATTGCCACAGGGTATTTGCACCGGAAAGGGAACGGCCATGACCACAATCTTGATGGCAGCCAGCGAAGCGGTCCCGTTGGCGAAGACGGGTGGTTTGGCGGACGTCTGCGGGACACTTCCCGTGGCCCTGCAACAAGCCGGCGCAAACGTAACGCTGATCATGCCCGCCTATCGTTCCGCCCTGCAGAGGCTGGGCGATACCAGTCAAGCTCGCATCCCGTTTGAGGTACCTATCGGCCCCAAACTGGTCCCCGGAAACTATCTGCAAACGCATCTACCGGGGACGTCCGTCCCTCTGATCCTGGTGGAGAATTCGGCCTACTTTGATCGCCCGGAGCTGTATACGGAAGCTGGTATCGATTACCGAGACAACTGCGAGCGGTTCGTCTTCTTTTCGCGAGCCGTGATCGATGCCATCCGCCTGCTGCAGCTCGAGCCGGATATAGTCCACTGCAATGACTGGCAAACAGCTTTAGTGCCCGTATATCTGGAGAGTGAGTACCGCGGCGTACCCGGTTACGAGAAGATCGCGTCACTGTTGACCGTGCATAACCTGGCCTACCAGGGTCGTTTTTGGCACTGGGACATGTTGTTAACCGGCTTGGATTGGAAACTGTTTAATTGGCGGCAGCTCGAATTCTACGGCGACCTGAATTTATTGAAGGGGGGACTCGTCTTTGCCAACTACATTAGCACTGTCAGCCCGCGTTATGCCGAAGAGATTATGACGGAGGACTTTGGTTGCGGCCTGGACGGCGTGCTGCGGATGCGCCGTGGTCAGCTGACGGGAATCCTCAACGGCGTAGATTATGATCTCTGGAACCCCGGCAGCGATGCGGCCTTGGCCGCACCGTACACAGTGGCGGACTGGGAGCAGGGCAAACGGGCCTGCAAACGCGCCCTCCAACAGCTGCTGGGACTGCAAATTGAGCCCGACAAACCGTTGATCGGCTTCGTTGGTCGTTTAATCGAACAGAAGGGAATCGACCTGATCGCAGGGCAAATCGAGAACTGGGCTCCGACGCGAAAAGCGCAGTGGATCGTGTTGGGAACGGGTGTGGCCAGCTACGAGACTCGTTTGCGGTCACTGGCACAGCGATTTCCACAGGATATTGCGGTGCGCATCGATTTTAACGAGTCCCTGTCGCGACAGATCCTGGCAGGGAGCGATCTGTTCATGATGCCGTCTCGATTCGAACCCTGCGGTCTCACGCAATTCTACAGCCTGAAGTACGGCACACTGCCCATTGTGCATGCCACCGGAGGCCTGTACGACTCGATCACGGATGCTTCCTCCCACAGCCCTCAGAGTAACGGCTTTGTATTCGATAAGTATACGGATGCGGACTTTCAGCAGACGTTGGCCCGAGCGCTGCGGACGTACAACACCAAGACCTGGCAGCAGCTGGTGGACACCGGAATGCGGCAGGATTGGTCCTGGCATCGAAGTGCTCAACACTACCAACAGCTCTACGAACGGGCCGTCGCTCAGATGAGTCCCGCCGCCTGTATCTGATCGCGGCGGCTGCCAGGTACCAAGAACGGTTAACGTCACGCCGCGCAAGATTGTAAGCTGCGCTGCCGGAAAAACCCCAGCCAATACAAGCACGACGCGCAAATTTTGAAGTTGCGCTAAGGCGAAAACAGCGTGAAAATACAAGCTCGACACGCCAGCGAGTGGGTCTGCCAGCGGGCCAAATCACGGGTTTCGGCTGAATGCTACCAAGCATGTGCAAGTGCAAAACGCGCAAGCGAGTGGGCCGGACAACCGACCCAATCTCAGGTTTTGGCGAAATGCTACCAGCCTTCCGCCACTTCAAGACCAGCGATTCATGCTGGGTCTGGGCAAAATTTGTCAGCGGATGCATGACGGCCGCGGCGGACTCACCGCGGACCCATGCTGACCACAGCGAATTGGGTGCTTGGCGGAATTTCTTGCCCGACTGGAAAACTCACCTGAAAACGTGGCCCATAATTTCTCAATTTGCCGCGCGCCCTTTGACAACGGCTCGCACGACCACTATCACTGGCATATAGTGATCTAATCAAGACAGACGCGATTGGCGGGTTGCGATTTATTTGCGGACGTTAATACCAATCCGGTCGATCCAAAGACTTGCGGCCCGACCACGTCGCAACGCGGTCGACACGACCCCACGGGACCCAATCCCGGCGATCGGATGCTTGCTGCTGCTGAGCCGGCCGGGATGGAACGAAAACGACAGTTTTGCAGGAGGCGTCCGATGCTGGCGTGCGGTACGGTCGCGAGCCAACGACCCGTCGGTGGTCGGTGCGCACGTCTCGCATTTTGCCCACGGCGCCCCTAAGACAAGGACGTTCCTTACTCTCCCACCAGCGACAACCGCCGCGGACTCGCGGAACATTAAACGAACATCTCCATGAGCCAACTTGTACGCCTTTGCCTCGTCCTGCACAACCATCAACCGATTGGCAACTTCGACGGAGTGATCGAGCAGGCCTATCTTGATAGTTACCTGCCATTCCTGGACGTGTTCGAGGAATTCCGGGAGTTACGGATCAGCCTGCATACCAGCGGCCCCCTGATGGAATGGCTGGATGCACATCATCCCGACTATGTCGACCGCCTGGCACGACTAAGCGTCGAAGGACGGGTCGAAATTATCGGCGGGACGTTTGGCGAGTCCATCATGACCATGATCCCACCTCGGGATCGCGTCGGACAGATCACGGCATTTACCCAATGGCTGCACCGTCGACTTGGCGCGGAAGTGAAAGGCATGTGGATTCCCGAACGCGTTTGGGAGCAGTCACTGACCAGTGACATTCACGAAGCCGGTATTCGCTATTTTGTGCTCGATGATTTCCATTTCAAGAATGGCGGCCTGACGGAGCCGCAGTTGTTTGGCTACTACGTAACCGAGAACAACGGTCAGATTGCCATGGCCTTCCCAGGCAGCGAACGACTGCGTTACGTGATTCCGTTTGCCGATCCGCATGAAACGATTGACTACCTGCGTCACGTCGGAGAAACGACGAAAGACGCCATTGTCGTGTTTGGAGATGACGGTGAAAAATTCGGGACGTGGCCTGAGACGAAAATGCACGTCTACGATAACGGCTGGTTGAGGCGGTTCTTCGAGGCGCTGGTGGCAAATTCGGATTGGCTGAGCCACCACAACCCTCGACGAGGCGCACCAAAGTGTGCCGCCGTTAGGGAAGATCTTCTTGCCGGAAGGCAGTTACCGTGAAATGACCGAGTGGGCCTTGCCGTCCGAGCAGCAAGTTCTGCTGGATCAGCTGAAACACTCGCTGCAGTCCGACAATCGCTGGCACGAATTGCAGCCGTTCGTCCGAGGCGGATTCTGGCGCAACTTCAAGGTGCGCTATCCGGAAACGGATGAAATGTACGCCCGCATGATGGGGATCAGTCAACGTCTGCAAACCCTACAGGACGACGGGTTCAGCGACGCGGAATTGGAACCGGCGCGGTTGGAACTCTACCGCAGCCAATGCAATTGCGCTTATTGGCACGGCGCCTTTGGCGGCGCCTATCTTCCGCACCTCCGAAACGCCGTGTACCGAAATCTGATCACCGCCGAAAGGCTACTGGATCAGATCGCAGGAAACATCGGACCCCGCGTGGCGGCGGTAGCCCAGGACATTAATTTTGACGGTCATGCGGAAGTTCGTCTGGAAAATGACAAGCTCGTTTGCCTGCTCGCACCCCAACGCGGAGGGCAGCTATACGAGCTTGATGTGCGCGATATCAGCCATAATCTGCTCGCCACGCTGGCGCGACGGCCAGAAGCCTACCATCACAAAATCAAACACGGTGCCGAACACCATGGAGGTGCGGTAGCCAGCATTCACGATCGTGTCGTCTGCAAACAGGAGGGCTTGGATGCCTACCTGCAGTACGATGCACAACCGCGTAAAAGCCTGATTGATCGCTTCTATCCCGTGGAAACAACCTGGCAGCAGGTTGCGCAGGGGGAAGCCACGGACTTGGGAGATTTTGCCAATCGCCCCTACGAAGCCGTTATCCGTCGCAAGCCGGATCGCATGCAGACGATGTTGTCCGCCGTCGGTGACGTGCAAGGAAAGCCGATCAAGCTTACCAAGCTGGTCACACTCGAGGCGGGAGAGCCCACCATCGAGATTGCCTACATGCTGGAAGGCTTGCCGCAGGGTCAATTGACACAATTCGCCGTCGAACTGAACTTTGCGGGGCTCCCTCCCGGGCAGGATGATCGCTATTACTGTCGCGACGACGGCCAGCGGCTGGCAGACTTCGGGGAAAGCCTCGACCTCTCCGAGATGCGCATGTTGACGCTGACCGACGAGTGGTTGGGGATCCATTGCGAATTGCACTTCGACGCGCCGACGCAGATTTGGGCCTTTCCCGTAGCCACCGTCAGCCAATCCGAGGGCGGATTTGAACTCGTTCAGCAGTCCGTCGCCGTGTTCCCACATTGGCTGGTCCAAGGGGACCAAGATGGACGATGGATTCGTTCCATCCAATTGAAACTAATCACTACCAAGTCGAGCGACGCGCACCGGGTGAAGCCGGTTGTTTCCGTTTCCGCGCTGGAATAAGACCAACGCCCGACGTGAGCCGGTAGGACGGATTGGCCAAGTCGCCATGGACGCGACCATCTATCTGTCTCATTTCCTGTCGCCGACACGCGTTCGACGCGATCGGCACGTCCGGATTTTGAAGACAAAAACATGGAGGACAGAAAAACACCTGGACGCCATGCCTGGTTGTTTTTTCTGTCCCCCATCTTTCTGTCTCATTTCCTGCTGCCTCTGCGGCAAATGCCGCAAAAAACCGTAGAATCCGTGCGTCTGAGAAAGCAAAATTCTGACATGGGAGGGTGTCCGGGCATACAATAGCAGGATACGCGCGTAGCGAACCGTGAATGATGCGTCCCTGTTTCGTGCCACGCATCGATGATGACGTTGATCGAAGCCGGTTTCAAAGGCATCTGACGCACCGCTGGTGTCGGCGATGGCCTGGATACAATACGGGACCGGGCAATAGCCTGCGACTGTGTGGACCCACGGAGGCATATCGGCAAGTTCAGATGGCTGGCGGAGGTGGCATGCATTCTCAAGAAGTTGCTAGGAACCTTGCTGGTAGTGCGCCGCCGCGTGCTCCCGTTCCGCGCGAACCGATTGCCATCGTTGGCATGGCTTGCCGGTTACCTGGGGGGGCCGATTCACTGGATGCCTACTGGCGGCTTCTGAACGAAGGTCGAGACGCCATTCAGGAGATTCCCCAGGAACGGTGGGACACGCATGCTTTTTACGATCCCGTCGCCCGGCCAGGCAAGACGCAAAGTCGCTGGGCAGGGTTGGTCGCAGACATCGATCAATTCGACCCGCAACTGTTCGGCATCTCGCCGCGAGAAGCAGCCCGCATGGATCCCCAGCAGCGACTCCTGTTGGAAGTCGCCTGGCGAGCCCTGGAAGACGCAGGGCAACCGTTGCCTGGCCTGGCGGGTCGAGCGGTTTCCGTATTTGTGGGAATCTCGTCGTGGGATTACGCGTTCGCCGGATTGGATTTGGCCGATCGCGGAGTAATCGACGCCTATAGCAATACGGGCGGATCGTTCAGCATCGCCGCCAATCGCATTTCCTACTGTTTCGATTTACGCGGGCCGAGTGTGGCTGTCGACACGGCATGCTCTTCGTCGCTGGTGGCCGTTCATCTGGCGTGCGAAAGTATTTGGCACGGTCAAGCCGAAATGGCGCTGGCCGGTGGCGCAAACGCGCTGCTGATGCCCGACTTCTTTGTCGCCTTCTCACAATTGGGAGTCCTATCCCCCGATGGCCGCTGTAAGACATTTGATGCAGGGGCCAACGGGTACGTGCGGAGCGAGGGAGCGGGCCTCGTGGTGCTCAAGCCGTTGTCCACCGCGGTCCGGAATAACGACCGCATTTATGCGGTCATCCGTGGTACGGCTCTCAACCAGGACGGACGTTCGCTCGGTTTGACGGTGCCTAACCGGGAGGCACAGCAGCAGTTGGTGCAAACGGCCTGTCAGCATGCCGGCATCCATCCGCACGAAGTCCAGTATGTCGAGGCGCACGGGACAGGCACTCCGGTGGGCGACCCCATCGAAGCCCAGGCTTTGGCCGACGTGCTATCTGTCGGCCGCAAACCGGACCAATCGTGTTGGATTGGTTCCGTGAAGACGAACATCGGTCATTTGGAGTCGGGTGCCGGCATTGCCAGTGTGATTAAAGTCGCACTCGCGATTCACCACGGACGCATTCCGGCCCATCTCCATTTTCAGTCGGCTCATCCAGACATCGACTTGCAACGGCTGGGATTGCGGATTCCCTTGACGAGCATCGAGTGGCGCAGCGCAGGTGTACTGCGAACGGCGGGCGTTAACGGCTTTGGCTATGGCGGAGCGAACGCTCATCTGATTCTCCAGCAACCTCCCGCAGCGCCCCGGTCAACCACTGCGCGCACCGTGGCCACCAATGGAAAGAGTCGAAATTCGGCACCCCGCTTGCTGGTTTTGTCGGCCCGAAGCCGAACGGCGCTGATCCGGCGCGTACGGGAATGGACGGAATGGCTGGACCGATCCGGCCGAGATCATGATCTGGAGTCTGTGGCGGCCACGGTGGCCCATCGGCACAGCCATTGGGAGCACCGACTGGCCGTTTGTGGCAGCCATCATGACGAGTGGTTGGCCGAGTTGGAGGGTCAACACCAGCAGCTGAACGCCGAATCACATACGGTCGACCGCCACGCTGTGGATCCCGGAATTGTGTTTGCCTGTTGCGGGCAAGGGCCGCAGTGGTGGGGAATGGGGCGCGAGCTGCTCAAGCATTCGCCCATTTTCCGTGACACGATCGAGGCGTGCGATGCCGAGTTTTTGCGGTTGGGAAGTTGGTCGCTCGTCGACGAACTGCAGCGCGATGAGTCGCACTCGCGGTTGCAAAAGACCTCGCTGGCTCAGCCGGCGCTGTTCGCGATCCAGGTTGCTCTGGCCGCCGTCTGGCGGTCGGTCGGTATTTCCCCGGCTGCCGTGATCGGACACAGCGTGGGAGAAATCGCCGCGGGTTTTCTGGCCGGAGGATTGTCGTGGCAGGATGCGTGTTGTGTGGCCTTCCATCGCGGGCGCACCATGGATCGGGTTACCTCCAGCGGACGAATGCTGGCCGTGGGTCTGTCATTGCACGAAGCTGGACCCTGGTTACGTGACACAGACGGTCAGGTAGTGGTGTCAGCGATCAACGGACCGCATTCGCTGACCCTCTCCGGTGCGGCGGACGCGATTCATCGTTTGGCCGATAAGTTCGCGGCCCAAGGACTGTTCTGCCGTCAACTGAATGTGGAGTATGCCTTCCACAGTCCCCAGATGGAGCCTGTGCGTGAAGAGTTAATGCAGTCCCTAGCCCATATCACGCCCGGCGCTCCCACGACCCCCATGTATTCGACCGTCACGGGGCGGTTGATCACCGATGAGCGATTGGACGCAGACTATTGGTGGCACAATGTGCGGCAGACGGTTCGATTTGCCGACAGCGTGACGCGCGTGGCGCAGGAACCCTGGCAAGTATTCTTGGAGCTGGGTCCGCATCCGGTACTGTCCTACGCCATTAACGAGTGTTGCGGAGCCTTGGGCAAGCGCGTCTGGTCCATTGCCTCGCTGCATCGAGAAGTCGACGACCGCCGCGCGATGCTGCTGGCCTTGGGACAGCTGTACGAGCTGGGCGGTCGCATCGACTGGCGTGGTCTGATGGCTCAACCCGAGAAATTGGTCCGAGTTCCCGGACATCCGTTCGAGAAGCAGCGTTGTTGGCACGAATCGCGACCCGTCCGCTTATCACGCAACCCGTCGGCGGCACATCCTCTGGTGGGCGAGAGTTTGCACGGCCCTCTGCCGGCCTGGCATGGTCGTGTCGATCTACGCATCCAGACGTACTTGCAGGAACATGGCGTGCGCCAGCTCTGCGTGCTGCCGGCTGCCGGCATGCTGGATGGTGGCATCTGGGTGGCTCAGCAGCTGTTTGAGTCCACGGCCGTGCGGCTGGAGAACTTTCGACTCCTGCAACCATGCGTTCTCACGCTCGATCGTCCTAAGTGGTTGCAGTGGACGTATCAGCCGCAACGCCAGGAGCTGCAAATCTACTTTCGCGACGTCGCCGAGGACGAATGGTCTCCCTTGGCGACGATGCAGCTGGCCAGTGCCCAAGGCGATATCGCCCGCCCGCTGGATGACTTGACTCACGTTCGAGCGGACTGTACGGCGCCCGTGGACTCCAGCGGATGCTACGACTATTGCCGACGCATCGGCCTGGATTACGGCCCGAGTTTTCGTGGCCTGTCGAGAGGTTGGCGACACGACGGCGAGGCTGTGGTCGAAGTCAACTTGCCCGAGCCGCTCGCAGCGGAACAAACCGGCTACCCCATGCACCCCGCTTTGCTGGACAGCTGTTTTCACGCCATGGTGGTCGCGGATCGGAATTACGAGAGGGACTACAGCCGGCTGTATCTTCCCAGCCACATCAGCGATTTGCGCTTTTATCGTCCTCCGTCCGATCAACTGCTGGTGCATGCCCGTATCCGGTCCAAATCCGAACGTCGACTACTGGCCGACATGGACGTCTACACCGTCAGTGGCGAGCTGGTGCTCTCGGTCCGCGGCTTCGAGAGTCTACGGATGCAACATCAGCGCGAGGAGGCCGGGCTGGAAAACTTGATTTACAGCTATGGCTGGGAATTGGAGGCCGCCGATACCACGGCGGACGCACCCTTACCGACATCGGGGGAGGCAGTGCAGCAGCAAAGCTCGTCAGAGACCGACCAGGGCTGTCACTGGATCATTTTCGCTGATCAAGATGGTTTGGGACCATCGCTCGCGCGGCATGTTGGGGCGACGGGGGACACCGTCCGTTTGCTCATTCTGCGCACGGCGACTGGGGCAGGCGTCTCCGCGGAGACTCTGGCTCCTCTTTCTGCCGCGGAGATGACTGCGTTACTGCGGCACGAGCTGACAAGTTTTCCCCAGGCTCGTCTAAAAATCGTCTACCTTTGCGGAATGGATGCTCCCGCAAATGCGGATCTCATCACCGAAACGTTGGACGCTGCCGTCACTGGGCAAACACTTGGCCTGCTGACACTGGTACAGGCCTGGGAACAGGTCGACGCGGATCGGTCGGCGGACGTGTTGGTGGTCACCGCGGGAGCTCAATGTCACGAAGATCGCGGTGAGGATACCTCGCTGGCTCAGTCCGCCTTGATTGGATTTGGACGCGTTCTGATCAGCGAATATGCGCCGTGGCGGACGCGATTGGTTGATCTTCCGCGGATCTCCGGCGCGGGGTCCGAGTCGAACTTTGCGATTCTGCTGTGCGAATTATTACGGAACGACGACGAGGATGAAGTCATGTGGCGCGATGGCGAGCGGTACGTGCATCGCTTCCGGCCACATTTCGCCAAACCGCGATCAAGGGAGGTCGCGGCCACGTGTGCCTATCGCTTGCCGATTGATCGAGCGTCGTCGATTGAGCATTTGCGCTATGTGGCGCAGACACCGCCACCCCTCGCTGCCGATGAAGTGGAGATCGAAGTGGCGGCGGCCGGATTAAACTTCAGCGACGTGATGAAGGCGTTGGGCCTGTACCCGGGTCAGCGAGAGGATGATGAGTTTCTGGGTGCCGAGTGCGCAGGCACAATTCGTCGACTGGGTGCCGACGTGCAGAATTGGCAGGTCGGGGATCGCGTGATGGCCGTGGCGCCCGGTTCGTTCGGCAGCCACGTCGTCGTACCTTCGACGCTGGTGGCCGGGATCCCCCGCGGCCTGTCGTTTGAGCAGGCGGCCGGTGTGCCCATTGCCTTCTTGACCGCCAGCCATGCACTCCAGGAATGTGCCCGCTTGCGCGCGGTGAGTCCGTGCTCGTGCACGCCGCCACCGGAGGCGTGGGCATGGCCGCACTGCAAGTCGCACGGCAGGCCGGAGCGCAGGCGCTGGCCTCAGCGGGCAGTCCCGAAAAACGACAGCTGGCGGCTGAGCTAGGCGCTACGCTGGTTGTCGACTCGCGCGGTTTGAGTTTTGCCGATGAGATCCTGTCGGGCACCGCGGGAGTCGGCGTGGACGTGATCCTGAATTCACTGCCGGGCGAAGCCATTTCACGCGGACTCAGCATCCTCAAGCCAGGTGGCCGCTTTCTGGAGATAGGTAAACGCGATATCTATGCCGACGCCTCGCTGGGCATGCGTCTGTTCCGCAACAACAACGCCTTGTTTGGCATCGATTTGGATCAGCTCTTCCAGCAACAGCCGGAACGGATGGGGACGCTATTAGCGTCGATTGCGGAGCAACTCCATCTCGGAAAGTTGCAACCCATCATGACGACAGCTTTCCCCTCCACGCAGACGAAGGAGGCGTTTCGCTGGATGCAGCAGAGGAAGCATGTCGGAAAAATCGTGATCGAATACACCACGCGGCCCACGCAGATCTTCCCCGCGCGACAACCGCCACTACAACTGCCCGGCGACGCCACCTATTGGATTATTGGCGGATTGGGAGGGTTCGGCCTCGAAATTGCCAAATGGCTGGTTCGCTGCGGTGCGCGCAGCCTGGTGCTCAGTAATCGAAGAACTACTTGCGACGAAAAGTCGCAGGGCACGCTGGATCAACTGCGGGCCGCGGGCATCGACGTCCGCGTGATGCCGGCCGACGTCACTTCGCGGGAGGAAGTGCAATGCGTGCTGGCAAACATCGCAAGCCAACTGCCTCCGCTGCGGGGCGTGTTTCACGCAGCCATGATTCTGGAAGACCGCTTGTTGGTCGATCTTGACCAGGACACGCTTCGGCGAGTGTTGCTCCCCAAAGTCCTGGGGGGCTGGCATCTGCATCAGGCTACGCGGCACCTGCCGCTGGATCACTTCGTGCTGTTCTCATCGTTGTCCAGCGTTTTCGGGCACGCGGGGCAAGCCAACTACGCCGCGGCCAATGCCTTCCTGGACAGCCTGGCTCGACACCGTCGTGCTCAGGGACTGCCGGGACTGGCCATGAACTGGGGCCATCTCGGGGAAGTTGGCTACCTGGCTGAGCGAACTGCGTTGGGCGAACGGCTGGAACGACAGGGCGTAATGAGCTTCACGGTCGAGCAAGCGACGCAATGTTTGTCGTACGCGCTGGTCGCCAGGGAGTCGCAGTTGAGCGTTCTGCGGATGGATTGGTCACGCTGGCGAGGGCTGGGACTGACGACTCGCGTTTCCCCCCGTTTTGCCCACCTCCTGCACCACAGCGCGACCAGCGCACCAGGTGAGGACATCGAGTCGATGACGCTGGAACAATTGCGGAACTCCAGCCGCACTGCGCGCCGTCAGTATTTTGAGCGTCAATTGGGCCACAAGATCTCGCAGTTGTTGGGGGTCCCCGTGGACCGCATGGACGCCACCGCGCCGCTATTGAACCTGGGCCTGGATTCGTTGATGGCGGTGGAACTGCGCAACTGGATGCAAAGCCGCTTTCAGCTGAGCCTGCCCATCGCCGCGTTGATGCGCAGCGCAAGCCTGCAATCCGTCGCAGAGCAAATGAGTGATGATCTGGTTTCCGACGATGCTCAATCTCGACCGACGACAGGGCAAGCCGCGATGCATGGATCTGGACCGCGGATCACACTGGAACAAGCCCATTCGCTACTCGAAGAGATCCACGCACTCTCGGAAACGGAGATTGATTACTGGCTGGAACGCCTCGTAGTCCAGCATGCAGGCCCAGACGTGTGACACGTTTTTTGATCAACACCTATGAAACAGCCATCCATGTCAGCTGCTAAGTCCACTGTATCGCCCGCAACGGCGTCGCCGCTGCGGGCGGATCCTGCCAAATTGCATCTGCTGCCCGTAGCCGAAAAACGAGAACTAT
Organism: uncultured Planctomycetales bacterium; assembly: GCA_963695565.1. GTDB lineage: Bacteria > Planctomycetota > Planctomycetia > Pirellulales > Pirellulaceae > CAVOGW01. The sequence continues at coordinate 991,058 of CAVOGW010000008.1, read as the reverse complement.
TGTCGCGACTACTGCAAGCCCACATCGAGTCACACTCCTGTTTTCCGATGTCGTCTGGGCAGCAGGGGTTGTGGTACGCATTTCGCCGCGATCCCGCGATCACGCCGTTTAACGTCTACCTGCCGGCCCGGCTCCGCGGTGAGGTGGACGTGGACGCGCTGCGGAACAGCATCGACTTCCTGGTGCGGCGGCATGCCTGTTTGCGTACGACATTTACCGATCGGGATAGGTCGCTGATGCAGGTCGTCCATCGCCGCTTGGCCCCCGCCTTTGACGTCGTCGACGCCGCGGGTTGGTCGGAAGAGCAACTGCAGGACGCCGCGCTGGCGGAAACGAAGCGCCCGTTTGATCTCGAATCCGGCCCGCTGCTGCGCGTGTTAGTCTACCGCATCGCCCGTGACCACGTGGTGATCCTGGCCATCACCCATCACATTGTCGTCGATTTCTGGTCGCTGGTGTTACTGCTGCGCGAACTGAGCGACGTCTATCCAAGCATGGCAGCCCACCAGGAGCCCAAGCTGCCGGAACCTCAGGCCGAGTACGTCGAGTTTGTCCGCCGGCAAGCCGAGTTGGAGCAGTCGGAGCACGGCCGGTTGTGTCGCGAATATTGGCACGAGCAGCTTCTGGATGTGCCCACCGTCTTGGAGTTGCCGACGGATTTTGAACGCCCGAAACAGTTCCTGGGTTCGGCGGATGTCGCACCGCTGCCGATCGGGTCTCGGCGTGCAAGACGCGTGACAAAATTTGCCGCCGACCACGAGTCGACCACGTTTGCCGTCTTGATGGCCGCGCTGCAGGTATTTATCCAGCGGTATTCGAATCAGTCTGACTTTGTGATTGGGTGTCCGTTTTCAGGGAGGAGCCACCAGCGGTTTGAGTCCACGTTTGGCTTCTTTGTCAATATGTTGCCCATCCGAGCTCGGTTGACGGATACCCCGACGTTTTCTCAGCTGGTGCAGCGGGTCGGTGGATTCTTTGGTAGGTGCGCTGGAGCACCAGGATTATCCGTTTGCGTCGATCGTCCGTGACTTGCGTCCCACTCGGGATCCGAGTCGCAGCCCCGTCTTCCAGATTTCGTGTACGTTTGAAAAATCTCACCTGCGCGAGGAGTCGGGACCGGCGGGATTCCTGTTCCCCTCGTCGAAGGTGGTCAAGGAAGCAGGCGGCATCCGCCAGGAGAGTTTCTTTATTCCGCCACGAACATGCCGCTATGACTTGGAGTTCATTTTCGAGCATTCCGACCAGTCCATCGGCGGGATGATTTGTTACTGCAGCCAGCTGTTTGCTGGCGAGACGATGAATGTCATGGCGGAGAATTTCGTAGCGCTGCTGGACAGCCTGCTAACCACGCCGGATGTCACGATCGATGATTGTGCATGGACCGCCGTGTCGGACAGCCACGACGCCGACGTAGCTTCTCCCGTAGGGAAGGTTTTTGACCTGCCCAAGGGGCAACCTGGTGAAACTGTGCGATTGACTTCAGGGGACATAGCCAGGTTACCAACCTGCCCAACGTCGGACGCGCCGATTGCACCAACACGCCCTACGTCACAGGGTACGATCCTGACTGAAATCGGGAATCGTTGCCGCCAGTGCCCCGACGCACCAGCGCTTTCCGGTGACGGCTTGCGACTCACATATGCCCAAATGGCGGTAATGGCCACGCGGCTTGCGTCCCGGCTAAAGTCCCGCGGAGCGGGACGAGAGCAGTTGGTACCCGTCATCGGTCGGCGAGGTCCGCTGAGTACCGTGGGGATCCTGGGGGTGTCGCTCAGCGGAGCCGCCTTCTTACCCATTGAGGTTGAGCAGGTCGGGACCACACTGCGCTGCACTTTTGGACGAAGCCCGGCCGCAACTCCTGCTCGTGGATACGCCTGAGAACACGGCCGGCATTCGCGTGCATTGCCCTAAGGACTGTGAAGTCGTTTGCCTGCAAAGCGATTTTGAGCGATCCGACGGACACGTGCTCGATCCCACCGTCTCGTTCTCGTCCCTGTCGCACGAAATTCGGGGAACGGATCTGGCCTACGTGATCTTTACGTCCGGCACAACCGGACGGCCCAAGGGGGTCATGATCGAACATCAGGCGATTGCCAATACACTCCGCTGGCGCGCTCGGACCGTACCATACTCCGTCGAAGATCGTATCCTGATGCTTCTTTCCCATCAGTTTGACGCCGGCATGCAGCTGGCGCTGGCCGCGCTGGTCGATGGCGCACACGCGGTCTGGCCGGATGGCGGGAGCGCGATTGATCTGAATCGACTGATCGACTTGATGATCCGCGAACGTATTACGGTACTGCCCGCCACCCCCAATTTATTGCAGGCGCTCGTCCAGCAGCCGCGATTCGCTGAATGCCGTACGCTGCGCCAAGTGTCGTCGGGCGGGGAACCGATGCCGGCCGACTTTCCCGCGCGACTCTGGTCGGTGTTGCCGGTCGAGCTGTGGAATTTTTATGGGCCCACCGAAGCCGCGGTCGAAGTGACAGCTCACCGCGTGACATCCCAGGATCAACGCCGACGCGTTCCACTGGGTCAAACAGTCGACAATATGCAGGTGCAGATTGTGGATCAGCGCTTGCGACCCGTTCCGGACACCGTACCCGGTGAACTGGTGATTTCGGGCGTCGGACTGGCCCGTGGCTACCTGGGTCAGCCCGAGGAAACGGCCCTTCGCTTTCCGGTCAACCCGCTAACAAGCACCAGGCTCTACCGTACGGGCGACCGCGTGCGGCGTTTGCCCAGCGGCGCGCTGGAGATTCTGGGACGATGGGATCGACAAGTGAAGATTCGCGGATATCGCCTGGAACTGGAAGAGATCGAGCAGCAGTTCGCCAGCCATCCCGCCGTCCGCGAGTTTGCCCTGTTGGTCGAGGGCTCCGATCACTCAGCCAAACTTCTGGGCTTTGTCGTGGGGACGGGCATGATTCCGGAAGACCGAATGGTCGAGGAAGTCCTGGAATGGGCCCGACAGCGACTGGCCATCTACAAGATTCCCTCGCGGATTTTCCCCTGCGCCAGCCTGCCGCGAACGGCGGGCGGCAAGGTCGACCGCCGGGCGTTGGCCGAGATCCCGCACGGCGAGTCGGTGGCGGCCGCAGACGACGAACCGCGCAGCCCACTGGAACAGGAGCTGGCGCTGCTCTGGGCCGAACAGCTGGAGCGGCCTGAAGATGAGCCGAGCAAGGTCGGACTGCATCAGAATTTCTTCGAGCTGGGGGGAACATCCCTGCAAGCGGCCCTGTTGACCGCCAGACTCAGCGAGAGACTGGGAGTACGTGTCCCCTCCGCGCTACTGTTTGACCTGGCCACCATTTCACAACTCGCGCGACGGCTGGCGGAACTCCATCCGCAACAGATCGCGGCGACTTTTGGTCCGGAATCCGTGTCCAAGTACCAACTCTATCGTCACGACGGTACCGCTGTCGACCCCGGACGCGACAAGGGCGTGTACGCCTTATTGTCACCATTGCACCCTCAAGGTGGACTACCGCCCATATTTCTGGTGCACCCTCCCGGTGGAATCGTATTGTGCTATCGCGAACTGGCCGACCAGGTCGATCCTGACCGCCCCTTGTTTGGTATTCGCTCCAGGGGACTGCATGGCAGCGAACAGATGCCCACGACGGTGGAAGAAATGGCGGCCGAATACGTGCAGGCCACGCGCACCGTGTGGCACGATGGTCCGCTGGTACTGGGTGGCTGGTCGCTGGGTGGCATCATTGCCTATGAGATGGCTCAGCAGTTGTCCGACTCAGGGGACGATGTGCAAGCCATCCTGCTGCTCGACACGAGCATCCCGGATGGCGCATCCGACCTGGTCCCGGCCGAGGACCGAGTGAGCGTCGGGTTAGAGTACGGGATCGACCTGACGCTGGAGCAACTTAGCCAGTTGAATGCTGCCGAGCAGCTGCCGTATCTTTGGCAGCACGCCCGGAACCTGGGCGTGATTCAGGATGAAACCCCAGCGGAGGTGGTGCAGCAGGCGCTGGAAGATCTCAAGATCTTATTTCACCACCACGTGCAGTTGGTCAATCACTACCGAATGCAGCCCTATCAGGGTCGGGTCATCCTGTTTCGACCCAGCGAAGTACCCTATCGGCAGCAGACGGCCATGGATCGAGGTTGGAGCCACCTGGTTCGGCAGGTGGATGTGTGCGTGGTGCCCGGGCACCATCACAGCATGGTGCAGTTGCCTCATGCCAGCGTGTTGGCGGCGGCGATGGAAGCGCATCTTGCGGCATCACGCCGGGCAACGTGATTCGTTTTTGGCATCCGGCGGTTCCGCGCACGGCCGTGTGGCGACCATACATCCAAGGGTTGGGGCTTTCCGGAAAGGATGTGTGATTCACCAAGTGATTCAACAGTTAGGGGTTTCTAGCAACGAATGCCAATTCTGAGCGAGGCACGCGGGAGCGGAACTGGACTTGATGATTGTTCGCGGCAGATAGCGTTGGAGATTCGAAGTCAAACGGACGGTCTCGCCTGCCAAACTGAGCTGGACGTTTCCGGACGGGGATTTTGTGGAGGCAGACCGGTCCGACGCGTTATGTGTGTTTCTCGTCTCGTGAATCCTGCCTTGGTGCCAACAGGGAAAACCATATGAACGGCCCACCGTCTTCGACGCCAACACGCCTCCTGCTGCGGCGCATCCTTTCGCTGTATGGGCTATACGCTCTTTTTTCCAATTTAGCCTTCCTGGTCGGCTACTACTGCTTGCCAGAAGGCCTCTTTCGTGGGACGCCACTTTCCGTGGCTGCGTCTTTCGTGGCGGCCGCTCATTCCTTCTGGCCCCACTTCGGATTGACTCTCCTGTTCAATCTGGGGGTTCAGGCTGGTGTGGCTGCCGCCGCGAACCTGCAGAAACTCAAGAACATGCCAGCGGGTTACCTTGTCATCGCCATCTTGGCGCTCGTGAGCGGTCTCGTTCCTGGCACCAACTCCTTCCTCCTCAGCGACCTTTCGCGATACTCCGTCCGCGACGGCATGGCCCTGGGACTCTCGATCGGTGGCGTCGAAATGTTCGCCTACGTGTTAGTCGTCGCCTCCACCACAAACCTGGGTATTTACCAATACCGCAGCCTTCTGGACTGGAGGGGCACAAAGTCGATGTCCCTGCGTGAGGTAAGGCTGTCGCGGCAGGAGTTGCTTTGCCTGATGGTTGCCGCGCTGCTACTGGTGTTTGCGGCGTACCGGGAAACGACTATGGCGTTGCAAGGATGAGACACGCGTGCTCGAATCCTTTGCGTCGGCCCAGCGCCGATGGGCGAATAACTCAGAATTGACGGCCCATGCGCCCGTCAAGCCACGAAGCCTGGCACTGTCGGCTGGCGTGCGTCGGCGGGGGCGACCTGCGCTAAAATCGGACGGAGATTTTGACCGCTACAACGGTCCAAAGTTCGAGACTGTCCCTCATTCAGATCCCTTAGGAGGCGGTCTTGCATTACAGCCAACTTTGGAAATGTTTGAAGCACAACGTGGCCGCTGCTCCGAAAATTAGGGTTGGGCGTTCAAACGTCGACGAATCACTGAGTGCGTAGCAATCGCTCCTAGTCCCATCAAGAAAACAAGACTGGGTTCAGGCACGGCGGGAACTATGCCGGTTCCATCAGTGCCGAACAAGAGTTTCACATTCTTAATCTGCGACTCACTGATTCCCATCACCCCAGTGAAGGTAAAGGTCATAGAATCTTGAATGAATGGAAACTGGCTGCCGCCAAATGAGACGTTTGTTCCGTCGAACGTATTCGCTGCCACGATACCGTAGTTCGGCGAAGCATTACCCAGAGAAAGGGAACCGCCACTAAATCGACCGTTGAAGCCGGTTGTCGCCACGCCATAGGCGGCCAGCGGAGAAGCGCCCAAAACGTCGGTCCACGAACCGGCCAACGGATCGGAAGTGTTCGACAATAATTCGCTCGTCCAGATCTGGCTTCCAGCGGTTAGAGCGGTAGTCGCAAAGCCAAGCACTGGGTTCGCCATATTGATGTCAAAGGCAACGCCTGTCATCGCGTTCCCCTGGGCGGTTGTTCGGGGACTTGTCAAATTTTTGAGGACAAGAGTTAGTGTGTTGCCGGCGATCGAGAATGCCGCCGACCCGGAAGCCGTAGCACCAACTTCGGGATTGTTGCCGGACCCGCTAAAGATGATTGTTGCGGGTGACTGATGGCTCGCCGCGAAAACGATCGCCAAAGCGAGGACGAAACTGAATTTCGAAATCATTATACCGTACTCCTTCGATGCAAAACAATGATGTCAACCGTCATTTCCCAGACGGACAAAGCTGGGACTGTACCAACTCAGCACATACCAAAAGCTTAACACGCCGCCCCGACCGCCGCCACTTGCAAACTGCAATTTTCTCGCAGTTTGTTGCTTGTGTCAAGCGAACATCTCAGATTTCCGTTGAACCAAGACACATCGGCCTCGTACACTTTTGCGTCCTTGCGAGGGATGCGGCGGGAATCGACGAGTCAAGCGACGGAACACGTCCCGGATACCCTCGAGCTACCTGTACTGGCGGCAAAGTCACGGCGAGCCGCGTGGCGGAGGAACCATTCGATCTATTGCAGCATGACGGCCGCTCGATGAATAAAAATGATCAATCCCACGATGGCGGCCCCAACGGAACAGATCAGCACGGCGCCGCCGCTCATGTCCAGCGCCCGGCCCAGACTGGCGTTGTGGTTTTGATCCACCGCCCGCGCAAGTGCTTCCAGCGCTGAATTGAAGGTCTCGGCGGCCAGCACGATCGTGATGCACAAGATCAGCAGGCACCACTCCAGCCGATGGACTTGCAGGACAAATCCGCAGAGGATGACAAGCGCCGTCATCGGCACGTGGACGCGAAAACTGCTGCCTTCCGCGACCGCCCAGACGATACCGCGGATGGCAACCGTGAATTTGTCTCGCCATGCGCGTCGTCGTTCAGGCCGTGGCGTCATATCCATAGTGCGGCTCCTGGGCATTTTCACGGCTGCTGCTTCGTTCACAGTCTATCGTGTTTCGCCACGTGCGTCGGCACGGCGCCCAGCCCCTTGCCAGCGCCCGATGGCGGTGACCAGGATCAACACGAAACACGCCAGCAAAAACAACGTGCAGGCGATATTCAGCCCGCCCTGCACGATCAGGCGCCATTGATTTTGTCGGACTCCCACGCTCAACATTTCCCAGAACCGTCCTGTCAACATCTGGTAGGCGGCCACAAATGTGGTCGTCGTCACGAAGGTCATGGGGATGATTGTCAACGCGGCAAAGCGCCCCTTACCATCGGCAAACATCACGGTGGTCACGATGCACAACGCGATGGCCGCCAGTAGTTGATTGGCGATGCCAAACATCGGCCAGATCGTTTCGATGGAACCCGTCCAGATCAACCCGCCCCAGCCGGCCGTGACCAGTGCCGTACAGAAGATCGATCCCGGTAGCCAGGCCACGCGGTCCAGGGGCGCGTAGATTTTTCCCAGAACCTCCTGCAACAGGAACCTGGCGATTCTGGTTCCCGTATCGATCGTGGTCAAAATGAAGAGTGCCTCGAACATGATGGCAAAGTGGTACCAGTACTTGATGACGGCGTCGAGCCGCACCGTACCGCTCGAGATACGGTCGGTGGCATCGCTGAGGATGCGGGCCATGCCGACGGCCAGCGTGACCGCGCCCCCGGTACGTCCCCGCAGGGACTCGCCGCCCACCTGGCGTTCGATCTCCGGAAGATTGTCCTGACTGGCCCCCATTTGCTCGAGCGTCCGCGCGTAGCGATCGATCTTGGACAGGTCGATGTTGATGGCCCAATAGTCCCCCTGAGGCAGGGACGCCGCCGCGATCAGGGCCACGACGCCCACCAGACCTTCGATCAACATCGCCCCATAGCCGATCGTACGCACGTCGCTCTCGCGCGAAATCATCTTGGGGGTAGTCCCCGACGAGACAAGGGCATGAAACCCCGAGATGGCACCGCACATGATGCAAATGAACACGAAGGGAAAGATCGCACCGCTGAAGTAGGGTCCGCCTCCAGCAGCGAAATACTGGTTGACGGCAGGAGCCTGTAGTTGCGGATTGGCGACCACCACACCGAATACCAACAGGCCGACGGTGCCAATTTTCAGGAAGCTGGAGAGATAATCGCGAGGACACAGCAGTAACCAGACGGGTAGCACCGAGGCGATAAATCCGTAGGCGCAAATCGATATAATCGTGGCATTGCGTGACAGCAGGAAAAAGGGCTCCCACGCGGAGCCGGCGATCCAGTTTCCGCCGACGGTCGCACCCAGCACACCGAGGGCGCCCAGGATGGACGCCTCCAGCACGTGCCCCTTGCGAACCCGATACATGTACAGTCCCACCAGCAGGGCGATGGGAATCGTGCAGGCGATGGTAAAGGTTCCCCAACTGCTGCCGCGAATCAGCTCGACGGCCCCCGCGGACAGCACCAAGGGATCGCGGATGGGCGTCGTCACCTCATCACTTGCTGGGAGTCGCACAACGAATTCGTCGTTACGAACGACGGTGACTCCGTTCGGATAGACTATTTTTGTCTGCGGCGGGCAGCGCACGTCCGGCAGGGCGCTTCTGACAACTCCAATTGGACGCCTGCCGGGGGCTCCAGGCGTGTCCCGGCCGCCAACTTGACCTGTTCACCCCCCAGCGCCTTGACCACGACCATCCCTAGACCCGCCAGGGCAATCACCACGATGAAGACAATGGCCAGCGACGCCGCGGTTCCCGCCGCTGGGCCGATTGTGTTGCGGGCGATTTCGGCCAACGAGCGACCGTCGCGACGTACCGACGCAGCCAGCACCAGCATGTCCTGCACGGCGCCGGCCAGGCAGACGCCGACCACCAGCCACACCAGCCCGGGCAGGTACCCGAACTGAATCGCCAATACCGGGCCGATCAGCGGACCCGCGCCCGAGATGGCCGCGAAGTGATGTCCAAACAAGACCCATTTGTGCGTGGGATGGTAGTTCTGTCCGTCGTTCAATCGATGCGCGGGCGTGGGGCGGGCGTCGTCGAGCGCCGCGACCCGCGCGGCCAGAAAGGCGCTGTAATAACGATACGCGATCGCCATCGTGGCCAGGATACCCAGAATCAGAGGCATGGCATGCATGAGAGACTCCGCTTCGTAGCCGCAACGCGTGGACTCTACGTGCCTATCGCTCGGGCCAGGCTGTTGCCTTGAAATCAGCCAGGCGAATGAGCACGTTCCAGATAAGAAACATAGCCCATATTCGGGGCTCGGCCTATCGTAGTCTCGGATTGCCGCCACAACCTCCGCCGGCGTCGAAAGGCGGTTTCACAGCGTCCGTGTAGGACGGATTGCCCATCCGTGGAATGTGATTGGACCAAACAGACGTTATGGGCGGTTGGGCCAATCCACCCTACACATTTGCACGGCAATGCGCCGGCACACATGGCGACCAATCACCCTTGATAGCGAACCAGGGTCCGCCAGACTTCGTTCCGCAATTCGATGACGGGTGCGTTGCTGCCAATAAATCCGTTCGCCAAGAATGAAAAGGCCAATAACCGTCCGTCCAGGGTTCGCACGTATCCGGAGATCGTGGCCACGCCCGTCATGCCACCCGACTTCGCATGTACACGATGCAAGTCACTACCGGCCAACTCAGCATTCTGTTTTGGATCAACCGCGTACGTTTTCAGCGATCCGAAGAACGTATCAAATTCTTCGTGACCATGCATGTACTTCAGCAGCCGCACCGATGAGTCGGCGCTGATCAGGTTGTATCGAGACAGTCCCGACCCATCAACGAGCCGAAACGAACCGGGCTGCAACCCAGCCGACTCCGTCAACCAATGCGTGATGGCGTTAGCTCCGTCCGACCAGGTTGGTCGCCTTGTGTCACCCGCGATCGCGATTTCATGCAAGAGAACTTCTCCCACGGCGTTTTCGCTGACGTGATGCAAGTGCGAAATCGTCTCGCCCAACGTCACACCCTCGTGTCGCATCGAAACCACCGCGGCCGTTCCTGATGAGGGCATGACGTTCGTCGGTGCCGCAGCCGGATTGGCATCTTGAATGACCACGCCGTGCTGCCTGAGCATCGCGCGCAGCACGCCGGCTGCCCAGGGCCCTGGGTCGTGCATCGTGAGGCGGAATTCTGTATTTCCCTCCGCATTTCCCTCGACGAGTTGTCCTGGACTAACCGTGATTTCGTCGCGAAACGGCTGCCGGGTGACTCTTACGTCTCCGTTCGTACCGGCAACGTCGCCGGCGGCTTGACGAATCGGCGGAAAATCGGACGGCGGCACTAACGTGGCGAACAGACCGTTGGCAGACGCCGTGACGCGAACCGTCAGCACATTGAAATCCATCATCAGGGGCGTCACGGACATATTGTATGCATCCGGGTCGTCGTCCCACATCCAACCTGGACCCTTGAGCCGCGAGCCGTACCGTGCATTGTCCACGCGGACAGCGCCGTCAACCCGTTGCAGGCCCCATTGTCGCACGGCGCGAGCTACCAGATCGTCCACGTCGGCTGTGGTCAACATCGAATCACCGCCGCCCACAAGGACCAGGTCACCATTCAGCGTACCGCGGTCAATTCTTGCGGTTGTACGCAGCTCGGTAAGAAAGCGTTTTTCCGGACCCCATTTGTCCAGGGCGCAAGCCGCCGTGTAGATCTTCAGATTTGACGCCGGTGTCAGCAGGCGGTCACCGCCGCGATCGAACAGGACTTCGCCCGTTGCCAGGTCGACCACTTTCAAGCATACCGTGGCACGCCTGGTGACCGGGCGGTCGTCAAGTATCGCGCTCAGTTGTTGCTGCAGCTCGGGCCGCGATAGCGGGTCCCCAACGGCGAGTCGGGGCGTCAGCGTCAGCAAGACGAGCAAATAGCAAGCTCGATTCATGCTCCCATGTTATCCGGACGTGAAGACCCGGTACAGGGACGATGGTCGGCGGAGGGTGTGGATACAGGCCAGCTTCAGTCTGTCCCAACGCGGTCGCTGGCCGACAGGCGCGGGCCTCAGACCCCACTGCCGCAACTGCCGATTGAAGCGATACAGAGACTGTCGGTCGCGAGATGGGTTGGTCTGGAACGTGATGCTGAATGAAATGGAAACGGCGGGGCCGTTCTGCACGTAATGGGGGGCCACCACGGGGAAGTGCAATCCGTCCCCTGGTGTCAGCACAAAATGGTGTTCCCGCTCGCGCAGACGCTCATCAAACGTCAGATTGCGGTGGGCTCCACTGAAGAAATCCTCGATGGCTTGTTCACTGATGACTTCGCGGTCGTCGGCATCGTACATGTAGACCTCTTTCGATCCGCGAATCTGCAGCAGAAAATTGTTTTCGGGGTCGATGTGATAGGGCGTCACCGAACCGGGCGACGATATGAAGATGAATCCTTCGCGGCGGCACATGCCCGGAGCCAAGGCGTTCGTGTAGTGCTCGATCTGATTCAGACACTCGTCGAGCATTTGGCGGTACTCGGGGACCGACTCCACGTTTTTCAGCACCATCCAAGATTGGCATTCTTCAATGCGACGAATCGTCTCCGTGATGCACAAGCCATTGTGGGGCGTGGCATGCGGGTCTTGCGAGATGGGGAGGTTTCCCGCATTGTATTCCACGTTCGCCGTGGGCAGTTGCTGGGCCAATTCCACCAGTCGGGGCAGCGCGAACAGGGGATGGTCATCCAGTCGATGCTCGATCAAAAACGGTCGTCGATTGAAACGTGCGGTGAACACATCTTCGCGCATCGAACGAAGTGGAGGCTCAACAGTCGAAAGTTGCACGGTCATGGCGGTTTTCCTGGGCTAATCGGCGGTTGTCAAGTGTTGTTTGCGGGGCGCTGAGCTACGTTGCGGCGGCCAGATGCAGCCGCGAAGCCATTTCAACAGGGGCGTGGCGGCGACTGTCAGTTCGCCGCGGCGGTCGCCGGCTGAGACTAACATCGTTTGCATAATGCGGCGGTCGGGCCACAGCGGGTTGATCAGCGAATGGTCGGGCATGGCGCAGGAATCCATCCAGGCAGGTGTGGGCTGATCATGCAGGCAGCGAATATTTTCCATTTCCAGCAGCGCGCCTGGCGAGTACTCGGCAAACGACTCATCGTAAGCGATCTTGAAGGCGAATCCGCCCGCTACGGTCAGCAAATTGCATTTCATGGCCACCAGCCGTTCACCCGCATACATGGCCAACATCATCAGCTGACCAGCCGCGTGACTCCGACGCAGGGTCTGGCGGAAGAAATGCGCGTCACGGGCACGACATGCTAAGGCCGTCTCTCGACTCCGCTTCCAGCCCGCGGATTCCAACTGCAGAAACCCGTCCATCCAGGGTTCCAGCGGCTCGTCCTGAGCCAGCCTACGGAAGGTGACTGGAATTTGTTCATCAAGCCTTCGCAGCTGCCGCTTGAGTTCGTGGCGTCGCTTGCGTGACAGGCCGTGCTGCAAGAACTGTTCATTGTTCGCATGACGCACAAAGAAGGCGCGTGTGTACCGATCCAGGATGGTAAAGCCCAACTGTTGTTCGTGCAGCAACTCAACCAACAGTTTATGGAACGGGCCTTCGCCCGGTGTCATTTCCAGTCGCAATAGAGGTGCCCGAGGTCGCAACCCGGCCAGGTGACCGAGAAAGCAGGCCAGCGTCTGGCCGGCTACTTCCGTTCGCAATAAGGGTGTTGTCAGATAGCAATGTTCGTGGCGCCACATGGAAAGGCAACGCTGGCCGGCGTGGCGCCAGCGCACGATGGGGAAAAAACCGCACCACACACGCGGACCCTCAGGCCACTTGCGACGTGCAGCCTCAATCACCATGATGTCGACTCGATGGCTGGTGCCCCAGGCTTCCAATGCCGAGAGACAAACGTCGGGTTCATAAAATACATTTGGTTCTAATGCATTGACGGCCAACCGCCGCCACGGCTCGACCTCCGCCGTCGCGTTGGCTAGGAAATCGTCGCCACGGATCACGCGGACGGAGAACGAGCCGCCGGGCAGATCGTCCTGTCCGGCGTCGTACGGTGGTTGGGCCCGCCCCGCCACTGGAAAAGACGCCATCTGCGGCAGCATGGACGTATCCAAGGGGACGCTCGTCACGGGGCAGCTCCTCGCATGAAACTTTCGTAGCGATCGGCCCCACCAATGCAACGGCTGTGCCAATCGGTGTCTTTCCGGCCTGTGGCAAAAAACAAGCCGATTTTGCCGAAATGCGGGCGGCCATCTCCCGGCCCAAAAGCGCAGAAAACAACATGGGAGTGCCGATACGTTGAGATCTGGAACAAGTCGCCATGGTTGCGCCGGGCGTTGGACGCAAAGCCATTTGACGGCCGCCGAGACCAATCAAATGTCACGTTGACGGGGATCCGCGGCCCCTTCAGAGAACTGCAGCGGTGGCTGGCCAAACGACTGGCGGATGCGATTGATGGCCGTGCGGATACGCGGGCGGCTCACGATCTTGCGTTCCAGATGACGCTTGCCGGGGAAGTTGAGCAGCATGAGCCCAATGATCATGGTAAGAACTCCCTGACCGGGAATTCCGGGCAGCGACAGCAAGCCGCCGGCCGCCACCAAGCCCAGGCCCGCCAGGTTTTTCAGCAGCAGCAGAATCAGGCGCAACGCAGGATGCTGATCAATCCACAGTCGCCGCTGCGGCCGATCGAGAAAATAGGCGGGCGGTAGTTTGATCAGAACGGTGACGACGACCAGAATGCTAAGTACAAAGGAGGCGGCCCAGATCAATAGACCCCAAAACAGATAATTTGAACCGTTGGTCATCCGCATGAGCTTAGCGAGTTTCCGACGACGCCGAAAGCAGGATGGTGGGCGACGCGAGACGACCAGCGACTCGGTTCGTTCGACCGCAAGCCAAACGAGAATCCCGGCATCCGCGCGTTGCCGCTGGACGCGCACGCCGCCAGAAATCGGCTGGCAGTGGTGGCCTGCAACCAATGGCACTCGGTTTGGGCATTGTAGAACAGTTGTCCCCAACTGTTTCCCCCAACCATTTCGCGATTCGCGGAACAATTGAGGACCAGGGTTCTACAAACTAAGTGCCATTGGTGGCCTGCAACCGATGCTAACGGCGATTTCTTCGGCTTGCGGCCTAACGAAGCAAGCCAAAGGAGAATGACCGGCACGCGCGCGGGGTCCTATTCCAAGCCGCGTGCGCCGGCCGGCAGGATGGGGACGCCCCCTACCAGCGTTCGATTGGTCAGTGACAGGAAGCGGGGTTCGACCGAAAAGTGGAAGCCCAAGTTGCCGCGGCTCGCATCCAGACCCGCTCCGAGCGTGACGAGGAATGATTCCCCAATTCGCGTCAGGTCCACAATCTGACCAATATTTCCCGCTGGTCCAAAGTCAACCAGCGACGTGGCCGAGGCCAGCCATTTGGGGCTCATGCGATAATCCACCGAAGTTTGCAGGATATTGCTGGAGATGGGTCCCTCGATCGAACGCAGGCCGACGAATAAACTTCCCCGCTCGGGCCGACTGATGTAACTGCCGATGGTGAGGATCTTCAAGCCATCGTCAAACGTATCCGCGTATCCGTCCGACATCAGCGTCAAGCGATCCCCCAAATGCCAACGCCAATCGTAATTGATCAAGCCCCCCACGGCGCCGAAGTTGTCCCGGTCCGCCTGCGGGAACAGGCTGATTCCGGTGTCGAGCGTCATCCAATCGATGATGCGTTGTTGCCCCGGCAGACCACGTTTGGTTTGCCACCGCTGCTTGGCTCCCAGCTTCAACAGCGTCAGGTCATCGGCAATTTCCGTGGGGCCGGTGACCCAGCTTTGCATGCCGTATCGCAGGGCGTAGTACCGCTCGTCAAACTTTAAGGGGATGGTCATTCCACCGAACACGTCATCTTGGAAGCGGTTTCGAAACGCTTCGATCGCGTCGTCATCCAAAAAGTCGTAGAGCGGATACTCGTCCAGGTTTTTGTCGGCTTCAGCAAAGAGGAATTCGGCTTCCCACACGATCTTGTGAGCCAGCCCATTCAGGTTCCACAACGTGCTATGCACACTCGGGTCAACCGTCCACATCGGCAAGTCGGCGCGTATGCCCGCTTGCCCGTAGAGTCGTGTGTTGTCGTTCCCGTTGAGATCTCCGCCCCAGTGCATGACCTCCCCCAGCGCGTAGGGAACGAAGTTGACCCCCGCCACACGAAATGGTGCATCGATCTCGTGACGACCGCCGATGCGAACACCCTGGCTTTGCACCTCCCAGGCCAGCAGATTCCATGTCGACAAGTCCTGTGCATCCGTTGGGGGTTCAGCAATTCCCAGCCGGCCGTAGCCGAATTGCGAATGGCCAAACCAGGTCAGGCGATCTTCGAGCAGGGGCTGACCCAATTGAAATTGATCCAGTTTCGGCAACCACTCGGTTTGGGTGAACCACTTATTGATGCGCACGTCCGTGGCCAGGTTCCAGGATGAATGGCCGCCCAGGTACTTCAGTTCCACGCCCGTGGCCTGGTCTTTCCACTGATCCCATTCGTTTTCGTAGTAAGCTTCCAGGAAGTTGCGGTCGCTGATCACTCCCAGTTCGCCCGTAATCTGCAGGCCGCTGAGTAATCGCTGTCGATGCTGCCAGAACACGCGTCCGCGATTTTCGGTTTCGGGGACCAGCGTTCGTCGTGTGCGTCCCAGGTTGTCCGTTCCCTGGTCATGGATTCCCCAGAAATCGAAGAATCCCGCGGTGGGCCCGTTGAGGCCCAGGAATCGCGGCATTTGATAGTCCACACTCGTGCCGAACCCCACGCCACGTTTACTTAGATAGTCGATCGAACCTGTCCAATCGACGTTCGGCACGCGTTCTGAGATCCCCAGGACCTGACGGATGTCCAAGGTCATTCCCAACTGGGTGCCAAATACCTTGTCCTGGCCGATCCGCACGCGGCGCACGTAGGTTCGCGGGTTGGTGAAATCGAAGCTTAACAAGGGCCAATAGAACACGGGCACGCCGTTGACGTAGACAAAGTTGTTCTTGGATTCCGTATACCGGCGGTTGGCGATCAGAGGCTGGCCGGTAGTTGGGTCGAATAGCGGTGCTCCGCTGGTAGGGTCAACCGCTGGTGTGGGCACGTCCTCGAACAATAAGTCGTCGGCCTGAAACCAATAGCTGGGCAGTCCTAATCGACTGGAGGTGAAACCGGCATCGTGGGCCTGAAAATGGTGACGGTCGAGTTGACGGAGCACATCCGCCTTCAGGCGAACAATGCCGGCGTAACCGGGTACGTCCGATAACAATTCGGCGTCCAGCACCACACCCTGTTCGCCGCGCACGTCGTAATACATGCTGTTGGCATAGATCACCCGCTGCCCGGCGCGAAACACGATGTTGCCTTCCATATAAAATTCCAGCGGCACATCACGAGGCGCCGTTTCTGCGCCCGTGCCGCCGTTCAGGCCACTCAATGCGCCCCCAGACGTCCAAATGACCAGTCGGTCCGTGGCGATGTCGATCGTACCCAGCGAGGGTACGCCTTCAATTACGATCCGCGCGCCGGAGTCCACCACGCCGATCTGCTCCGTTCCGTCGGGCGAGGGGAAGCTGGAGATGTTCAGCAGGGCACTGCTGCGCGGAAAGACGCGAATCGTCTGGCCCGTTGGACCTGCCGCCAGCGGGGCGGTCGCCGGATCGACCAACCCTGGCGCCTGAGCCAGATGGAACGGCTGAATGGATTGAGCCAACTGCACTCGCGTGTCAGCACCCGCCGGGGCCCGACCTGGAAAATCCAGTCGCGACAGTTGCTTGAATGTAGGTTGCGGCTCCTGGCCGACGGTTATCTGGCCGCACGCTGCAAGTAGTAGCAGGCTGCCGAGGCAGCCCGCAAACCGGATAAGTGGGGCGCAGCCAACAGCCCCCCACTGGCGCGTCGGCGCAAGTCGGCGTTGGAGGTTGCTTCGGAAAAAGTGTTGACTTAAAGAGACCAGAATGACTCAACTCTTCTGCAAGAGTCAGCGCGGAGACCCGGTAATTTCTACAAGACGAGCAATGACAAGCACTTAAGACGAGTGAACGAGCGACCGATTATAGGGGCTCTGCGGGCTCCAGAACAAGGCAAATCGCCGCCGACGCGCCATTTCGTAACTCATAATATACAAGGGCTTTGCGCCCTGCGTCGGCCCGCCATGCAGGCAGTGCCAGCGTATGGCCGACCGGCCGGCTGGAACGAATATAAAGAATTCCGGCAATCGCCAAGTATGATGAAGGCTGGTGCCTTCAGTACTTGCAAGGGCGTTTCCCCACGCTGCGCGGTGCCGCCGGCTTGGATGTTTACGCGCCGACCGGATTTCGTTAAGAGTTCTAGTTTTTACTTGAGGCCCGTGGGAAGGGCATCCGACAGATTTGGGCGATTCCCTTGAATACTGCAAGGAAAACCTGGTCATCACGATTAGCTGATTTCATGGTGCGCCGTCGCATGGAGCTGCTGGCGTTTACCGTCGTGCTCGCGACGCTCAGCCGTGTTTCCCGCCGACCACGTGTTGATGGATCGGTCCCTGTCGCACATGTTTTCGGCCAGCAATCCGCTGATGCCCCCCTTCCAGCATTTTGAGCAAGTGTTTGCTGGCAGCGAGGCGGCAATCGCCGTCTACCACGACCCCCAGTTGTTTGACGAATCGGGGATTGGCTTTGGTCGGTTGGTCCAGATTCGGGAGTCTTTGTGCCGCGTTCCGGGTGTGAAGGGTGCGATCAGCATTGACATGATCATGGGAGATCGACTCCTGGACGTGGAAACGCAAATTCCAATCCAAATCCGGAAGCTATTCGAGGGATTCACGCACGGCGCAGACGGCGAAACGGCGGCAGTCCTGTGCATCCTCGATCGGCCCACGAAACGTGTGCCCCGGCGCTGACGATTGCGGGCCTGCGACACACCATGAACCAGCTGCCGGACGGTCTGTCGGCCGGGATGGTGGCCGGTGAACCGGTCATGATTGAGGACGCCTTTCGTTACGTGGACGAGGATGGGCATCACCTGTTCACGATCACGACGATTCTGTTGGCGCTGGTCATCCTGGGGAATTTTCGCAGTATTCGCTGGGTGATCATTCCGATTGCCGTGGTTCAGTTATCCTTGTTGCTAACCAATGCCGCTCTCGGTGTGATGCGGCTGCAGTTGAGTATGGTGAGTTCCATGTTGACGGCCGTGGTGACCGTGGTCGGCGTGGCAACGGTGATCCATATCATTGTGCGCTATCGTGAAGCCCGATTTGTCAACGAACCTCCTGAAGAGGCATTGCGACTTGCCTGCGAGGCCATGGCGGTACCGGTGACGTGGGCCTGCGTCACGGATGCCGTGGGCTTCGGCGCGCTGATGTTCGCCAAAGTAGGTCCGGTGCGAGATTTCGGATTGATGATGGCACTCGGTTCGCTGATGGTATTGCTGAGCGTGTTTCTGATCCTGCCGGGATTGGCCCTGTTTGGCGGCATCGGATCGGATCCCAAGCATGCCTGGGGGGAAAAGACACTGGACGCGAATCTGCTGGGGATTATCAACCTGGTGTATCGCCAGCCTTGGCTGCTGGGAATCAGCGCCCTGTTGTTTTCCGTGGCGTCGATCTGGGGCATTCGCTGGCTGGAGGTGGAAACTGATTTTACGCGCAACTTTCGCCGGCACACGCCGATTGTACGCTCTTACGAGGTGATTGAAACGCGCCTGGGGGGCGCGGGGCTGCTGGACGTATTGGTTCCCGCTCCCGAACATCTGACTTGGGATTTCATGCGCAAAGTGCTCGTGATGGAAAATGACTTGCGTAAGAACGTGTTGATCGATACCGCGGATGGACCGCAACCGGGGCTGACGAAAGTCGTCAGCATCGGCGACGTCGTCGTGGGTTTGTCGCCAAGCCACCCCGACCGTGTGCGTTGGGCTCGAGCGCGTAACTCCTACATTACCTCGGCCCTGCGCACCATGCGCAACAAGATTCCACAACTATACGATGCGCTTTACGCGCCGGATCCTGCCCATCCGGATCGAGCCGTGTTTCGAGTGATGCTGCGTGCCAAAGAACGTCAGCCTTCACAACAAAAGCAGGAAATTATTGCTCAGGTACAAACTATCGCGAACAAGCACTTTCCCAGCGCGGAAACGACGGGCTATTTCGCCCTGTTGACAGGCCTGATTGACAGCATCCTGCGTGACCAGTGGAAAACGTTTGGCGTGGCCTTGATTGGCATCTTCTTGACGATGTTAGTCGCGCTGCGTGACTTGCGACTGGCCTTAATTGCCATCATTCCCAACGCCATCCCCATCATGGTCATCAGCGGATTCATGGGTTGGTTGCATTTGAAGGTCAACATGGGAGGTGCGATGATCGCCGCAGTTTCCATGGGGCTCTCCATCGACAGCTCAATTCACTATTTGATTGCCTACAAGAGGTCATTGGCGGAGGGACGATCCGCGATGCGCTCGCTGGCCTGTGTGCAGCAATCCGTGGGCCGCGCCATGGTGTTTTCCACCGTGGCCCTGATCCTGGGATTCGCGGCGCTGGCCACGAGTCATTTTGTCCCCACGATTTATTTTGGATCGCTGGTCAGCTTCTCGATGCTGGGCGGACTGTTTGGAAACCTGATCTGGTTACCACTGCTGTTGCGGCTGACTCAAGGGCGTGGCCATGCCACTGTTGACGCACCGGCCGTCACTGTTGTAGCCCAAAGAGGATGATGTTCAGTCCCAAGCGTGCGGCGTCCTCGCGGACGTATCCCTTGCAGTCCATCGAGGAGTGATTTTCCAGCGCACAGCTCAGGTCGACCGGCGAGAAGATGACCGCATAGCGGCCTTCATATTCCAGACCTTCCAACATGGGGGGAACCGTCTTGATATCGGCGGACAGGGGCTCGTCCGATCGCCGTGAGCCGGGAACGCGCAACCTGACCGTGGGCAACTCGTAGCCGCGGTACTCCCGGGTAAACATCGCATGCTCGGCCGGAATGCGTTGAAACTTGGAACCGGGCAAGACCAACAGCATTTCACGTTGGAAGGCCTCCGCGAACGCCGAACTGGCGCAGATGGCGTCGCCAAAAATGACTCCGCCGTGCCGCAAATATTCTCGCAATCCAGTTCGTTCCTCTTCGGAAAATCGAAATTCGCGTCGACCATGCACGAACAGCAGCGGAAAATCAGGCAGGGACTTGTCGGTGGCATTGACCAGCTGGCGTTCCACGCGGACAGGGAAATCGAGTTGCTCGTGCACGATTCGCAGCAGGTTGACCAAAGCCGCAGGGGCCTCGTCACTCCCGCCCCCGTGCTGCAGCTTTCCAATCTGAAGCGTGGCACGTTCAAACGAGGTCTGTTCGTCCTCGGTGGGTGTGACCATGGGCATGTCCAACTTGTCGCGGACCTCGCGCCCCGTGGCATACGCCAGGACGTTCGCGCCAATGGCCAGCACGGCGTCCACTTCGCCTTGCACGTTTGCCGGGTACTCCATGCCGCGACTACGCGCTAACTCCCAATAGCAACCCAGGTTCTCGGGGCAATACACCACGCTCGTGCGGCAGCACGAATCAAGCCCATAGAGTGGTCGAATCTGATTCGGTTTGACGGGCTGTTCCGCAAACCACACGGGATGATCGGGTGGCAACAAGCGTAAGGGATTGTCGGGAAACAGCTCTTTCATCAGGGCCCGGAATTGGGTGTCGAAGGCTTTGCTGTTGCAGCACGCTTCGGCGAAGATGAATCCCCCTTGGTTTACATATTCCCGCAGGCGTTGCTTCACGTCCGCACTCAATCGGAGGTTGTCTTTTCCCGAGATGAACAACACCGGAGTTTGCAGTAAATCCGCCACCGAGGCCGCATTGGCGTCGATCGTCTGCCAGGTCAGACCTTGCTGCCAACGCGATTCAACGTAACGGGTCAGGTTGGCCAGGTCGTTTCGATGCCGGTTCCACTGATCGTCGTTGGAATATCGCAGCTTGGACACCAGCACGGGCCAGCGTCCTTTCGACAGGAACAGCACCGCCAGCGCGGTGGAGATATCCGCCCGCTGCAGGCTGCTCAATTCGGTCCATGAACCGCGCAGTCGATCTTGCCGACCGACGATGGCTTCTGCCCCTTCCCGATACCAGTCGTGTTCGCCGATGAATCGTTCCCCGCCAATCCGTCCCACGCGTTCCAGCGCATACAAGTAGTACAAGACCCAGCTACTATTGATGTTATTGTCAGCGCTAGGGTTGCGTGTCACGGAAAAATTCCGTCCCAGCCAGGCCAGACCTCGGTCGATTTCCGGGTGGGAGGCCTTCTTCGCGCAACAGATCACGTTGCCATCCACGGCCCAGGCATCGCCGCGATCGGTGTGTTGGGAGGCAATCATCAGCGAGGCAATTCCCGCACAGGTCATGCTCCCCGAGCTGGCTTGCCCTCGATAGCCCCAAGAACCATCCTGCTTCTGATCTTTGAGCCAATACGTGGTGGCTCTCCGCCAGGTTTCACGGCGCACCGAGATCCCCGCCCGTTCCGCCTCGTGCAGGGCCAGGATGGCGAACTGCGAGTTTGACTCATCCGGTCCGCCAGCTTGCAGCTGATATCCCCAGCCACCGTTGGCTGCTTGGGCTTCCTCCAACCAGGCCACGTTCTGGCGGATACTCATACGATCCAGCTCGGGCTGGACCGCGCAGAACACCATGGTTTGCAGGGCCGTGCTGTAGGTTGCTTCCGGATTCCCCATCCGGCGGAGGTAAGTCGGCGCATTTTGCATGGCCGGATCATCGATTTCCACGCCGCCGCTCAACAAGGCCAGTGCGCACAGCGCGGTGACGCCACCACGCTGACCGGCGTGGTCATCCCAATGTCCGTCCACTTGCTGCTGGCTCTTCAAGAATGTCACGCCGCGACGGATGGCATTCCGCACATCCTCGGCCGTAATCTGGGCCACACCTACCGAGCTGTGCGCGGCGGTCCACCAACTCATCACCCACAGGAATATCGCGATGCGCTTCCAATTCTCTCGTTGCACGGGATGGGTCCTGCACGCAAGTGAGGAACTCGCGTGTCCAGTGGAGGGCGTGTAGGCACGAACGATATGGTGTAGTATAACGGTTGCGTCTCTCCGGCCGCAGGTGCCCCGTGGTCCCCCGCATGTTTCCCAGGTTACGCGTCGAGCCGCGCTAACTGCGCAATCCGCCGGTTTTCGTCATCGCTGTGGTGGCCGGGAGTTCTCCAAAATGCAGGGGACTCGCAGAGTGTATCGTCCCGCAAAACGACTTAGCCGGCCGGGTTACATTGCTGGTAATCTTCCCGGCCTATAAGATGGGACTAGGAAAGCTCGACGTGTGCCCCGCGACGACGCTTCGATGAAGATTCCGCATTGTGGCGTTGCGCACCATGGATGCCCGTGTCCAGACGGGCAAGAATCCTCCTCTCGTAGCTGCGTCCCTGCCGAGCCACCGACGAAGCTTTCCCACCAAGGCCAACAGGGAATGACGTAGATTTCGATTGAGGAGCCCACGTGAGCACCAAGTCACGCAGTCTGGGAGAGATTCTCCAGGAGTTTCGCCATCATCGAACGCTGATGGAACAGGAACTGCACAAGATCATTATCGGCCAGCACGATGTGATCGAGCAGTTGTTTGCCGCCATTTTCACGCGCGGTCATTGTCTGCTGGAAGGAGTTCCCGGTCTCGCCAAGACCTTAATGGTCAGCACGCTGGCCCAGATCCTGGATGTCAACTTCAATCGCATCCAGTTCACTCCGGACCTGATGCCGTCCGACATCACCGGCACGAACGTATTGGAAGAGGAGCAGACGGGTCGCCGCAATTTTCGCTTCGTGGAAGGACCCATCTTTACCAATATCCTTCTGGCCGACGAAATCAACCGTACCCCCCCCAAAACCCAAGCGGCTTTGCTCCAGGCAATGCAGGAGAGGGAAGTGACCGTCGGCAGGCAGACGTTTGATCTGCCCGATCCATTCTTCACGATCGCCACGCAGAATCCGATTGAACAGGAAGGCACCTATCCTCTTCCGGAAGCCCAACTCGACCGGTTTATGTTCAATATCAAGATCGACTATCCCACAGCGGAGGAGGAGGAAGAGATCCTTACCGTGACAACACGCAATGAAACGGTTGAGGTGCATAAAGTCCTCTCGTCACGCGCCATCGTGAACTTGCAAAAGCTCGTCAGCAGCGTCGCGGTCAGCGAATACATCATCAAATACGTCGCCAAGATTGTGCGGGCAACGCGCCCAAGGACGCGTCGGCGCCCGACTTTGTCAGTCAGCTGGTCGATTGGGGAGCCGGGCCCCGGGCCGGTCAATTCCTGATTAACGGAGGCAAAGCGCTCAGCGGCCATGGACGGGCGTTTCTATGTGGCGGCCGAAGATATCAAGAAGATCACGATTCCTGTCCTGCGCCATCGCATCAGCACGAACTTCCAAGCTCAGGCCGAAGGCTACTCGAACGAACAAGTGATTCAAAAAATCCTGGCCGAAATTCCGGAACCCGAAATACCCAAGTACTCGCAATAAGGCACAAACAACTGCCGTGGTAGCCGTCGAGAAATATCTCAGGCCTGAAGTCATCCGACAAATCTCGCGGTTAAATCTGCGCGCCCAATTCGTCGTCAAGGGCTTCCTGCAAGGTCTGCACGCCAGCCCCTTTCACGGCTTCTCCGTGGAATTCAGTGAACATCGCAAGTATACGGCAGGTGACGATCCCAAAGATATCGATTGGTTGGTCTACGCCAAAACCGACAAGTACTACGTCAAGAAGTTCGAGGCGGAAACGAATATCCACGGTTACCTGGTGATGGACCTCAGCCAATCCATGGGATACACGCTGCGGCAGGAACTCAATAAGTTCGAGTACTCCATTTGCCTGGCTGCAGCGCTCTGCTACCTGATGATCAATCAACAGGACCCAGTGGGGCTCGTGACGTTTGACACGCGCCTGCGCGATTTCCTCAAGCCCAAATCGAAGCGCACGCAGTTGGCCACCGTCCTCTCGCACCTGGCACGTTTGCAGCCCGCCGGTGAGACCAATATCGCTAACAGTTTGGTGCAGTTGAGCGCCATGTTGAAGCAGCAGAGCCTGATCATGATCTTCAGCGACCTGCTGGCTGATGAGCAGCCTTTGGTCCAGGCGCTGCTGCGGATCAGGCATGACGGTCACGATCTCATCTTGTTTCACGTCCTGGATGAAGCCGAAGTTTCATTTCCCTTTGACGGGCCTGTCCAGCTGGAGGATCCGGAATCGTCGCTGATGATCGAGGTCGACGGCACGGGATTTCGCGCTGAGTATCGAGAGCAGATCAGCGCGTATCGCGACCGGCTGAAGCACGTGTGCTTTAAGAGTGGGATTGACTATGTCCCGCTGGACACGAGCATGCCATTCGATCGTGCTCTTACGGAGTATCTGGTGAGCCGTCGCGCACGGTTCTGACGCTCATGTTGTTCTTGCATCTCTCGCTCGCCGCGTTTGGCAGCTCTCTGGTGGTCATCCCAGTGGTGTTGCATCTGCTCATGCGACAGCGGCCTCGGCATTACGTCTTCCCGGCATTGCGATTTGTGCAAGCCCGCAAGCTGGCCAATCAACGGAGTCTGAAACTGCGGCACGTTATTCTTCTGCTGCTGCGCTGTCTGGCCATCGCGGCGCTGGCCCTCAGCCTGTCACGACCCTTCATTCCCTCCACGCAGATGGCCAACGCGGCCCTGTTGGGACTCTTGGGAGTCAGCGCACTGGCGTCATTCGCGTTGGCGCTGGTGACCTATACCAACGACCGCCAGCGGGCCCTGGCCAGTGGCCTGGGCCTCCTGGGCTTGCTACTGGCCTTCCTGACCGGTGCCCTGGCCTGGAAGACTCGGGTGGGAAACGCGGAAAGGCTGTTTGGCGATGCGGAATTGCCGGTCGCGGCAGCGGTGATTTTTGACGTTTCGCCCCGTATGGATTATCGCCACCACAATCAAACCCGCTTGGATGCCGCCAAGGAATTCGGCGATTGGCTGCTGCGACAGTTCCCGGCGGACAGCCAGGTCGCCATCATGCGCACCAGCGATCCTCGGGCGGTGTTTTCCGTCGATAACTCGGCCGCCGCAGCAGCCCTGGAGAGCCTGGAAGTGGCCTGCGACGTCGTGCCCCTTCCGCAACTCATCGCGCCGGCTCGGGAACTGCTGGATACCAGTCCGCTGACCCGCAAGGAGATCTACGTGTTGACCGACTTGACGGAACGAGCCTGGAACTCGTCCGAGCCGCAACTTCAGGAATTGCTCAGCCGTGACCCTCCCGTCATGGTCCAGCTGCTGGATGTAGGACTGGAGCATACATCCAACATGATGTTGGGGGATCTCCGACTTTCCTCCAACTACCTGGCTCTTGGCGAGTCACTCAGTTTAGACGTCAGCGTGGATGCCACGGACGACAGCGGGGCGCAGCAAATTGAGTTGTACGTGGAAAAGCCTGACGTCACGCGTCCCGTGATCGTGGACGGCAAGCCGCTCTTACCCGAGCGGACGTTGCGCAGCCGACAGACCGTCGGAACCGATGCGTCGCAAGCCACCCCCGCGTCGTTCTTGCTGCGCAGGACTGGAATACGGAACGCATCACGGAGAGCTGCGGCTCGCGACCAACGACGCGCTCACCGTGGACAATGTCCGCTATTTTACCGTGGAGGTACTGAGCCCGTGGAACGTGCTGGTCAGTGGTCCGCCGGACGCCATGCCCGATTTGATGCAGGCCCTGACGCCGACGTCCTTCGCGACACAGTTTGTACCTCTGGACAAATTGGGGGAGACGGACCTGCATGAATTCGCGGCGGTGGCTGTCTTGGACCCCACGCCGCTACCACCCGACGTCTGGCGGGCAATTAGCGAATTCGTTTCCGACGGAGGAGGCCTCGGGCTGTTTCTGGGCCGTAACGCGCAGCCCGTGGCCAGTCTGAACCAAGGGGAAGCTCAGCGCAGTTCTGCCCGGCAAATTACAGCGGCAGTATCGCGCCGGGAGTCAGCCCATTACACTGCGTTTGGGCTTCGTGCAGCATCCTGTCGTGGATACGCTACGCGCGCGTGGGGACGCCGTCCCCTGGCTCAACTATCCCATCTTCCGCCACTGGGTGTTTGAGGATCTGAAGAGAGATGCCGCAACCATCGTATCGTTCAGCGACAATCATCCAGCCTTGATCGAGACGCGTTTAGGATCCGGACGCATCCTCACTCTGGCGACGCCCATTTCCGACCCGCTCAACATTGCCGACCGACCGGAATGGAACCGCCTGCCCACCGCTCCCGACCCGTGGCCGTACTTTGTATTGGTCAACGACATGTTCCGGTATCTCGTACAGAGCGGCGAGAGCAAGCTGAATTATGTGGTCGGAGAACCGGCCATCATGCGCACCTCGGCCTTTGGCAGTCGCCCCCGCCTGCAGGTATTCCATCCGCAGGATGCGTGGCAGGACTTGGCCAGCAGCGGGGACACGTTGACCTACCGCTTCACCAATACGCCGGGTGTCTACCGCCTGCGCAACGCCAACCAGATGACACGCCAACGGGGGTTTTCCGTGAATTTGCCCGCGGCCGCCACAAACCTGGACCGGATCACGAGCGATCGGCTGGACGAAATACTGGGAGCCGGAAATTACCGGATTGCCCGGGATCGAGACGGCGTGAATCGCGAAGTCGGTGAAGCGCGACGCGGTCGAGACTTCTTCCCCTGGCTGCTGGCCCTGTTCGTGGTGCTGCTGGGTGCGGAATCGGTCATGTCGAACCGTTTCTATGCGAACTCCCAGACGGAGCCAACGCCTCATCAGGAAATCACGCCGTGAACCTGCGCCTGTACTGCCAGCCAATTTTCAACAGCCTCTGGGTACCACTCGTCCTGGCCGTCTGCCTGCTGGCCCTGTTGTGGATTCGCCCCGCGTTTAATTCGGCGACCAAACGGCGACGGATCGTACTCATTACCTTACGAGTGATTGTCATCGCCTGCGCCTTCCTGGCGATGATGCGGCCGACGGTTGTTCGCACCGAAACCAGACCGCAGGACGCCACGCTCGCGATTTTGGTCGACGACAGTCGCAGTATGCGAACGGCCGACGTCAACGATCAACCTCGGTATGAAATGGCCAGGCAGATTGTGGAAAACCTGCAACCGGAACTACTGAGGCTCAAACAGGACTACGAAGTCAAGTTATATCGATTTTCCGATCGCCTGGTGGAAGTTCCGCCTGGTCCCAAGCAGCCGGAACTGCCTGAGATGGCCGACGGGGCCGAGACGGATATCGGAGGAGCGATCGATGCGCTGCTGCGGCAGGAAGCGGGCAAGCGTTTGGGCGGCGTGCTGCTGATTTCCGATGGCGCCCAACGCGTGCTCGCACCTCGCGTCGATGTGGGACAGGCAGCCCGACAGTTAGCGAGTATGGGATGTCCACTGTTTACGGTAACGCTGGGCAAGTCCCGTCATCAATCGGAAACGCGCGATGTGGCGATCGAAAACTTTGAAGACCAATATTCCGTATTCACGAAAAACCAACTCCTGGTCCGTGCCACGGTTCGGATCCAGGGTTATCCCGGCAAAGCGATCCCGGTGGAACTCGAAGTGATTGCACCGGATGGGACAGAGCAGCGCGTCGGTCCCGAAACCGTGACGGCCACGGAGGAGAGCCCGACGGCTGACGTGCGATTCAGTTATACGCCGCAAACACCGGGACAGTATCTGCTGAAGCTGGCGGCCGCACCACAGCCGGGTGAGCGTGTGATCGAGAACAATGCGCTCAACGCATTCCTGGACGTCCGAGATGGGGGCTTACATGTGCTGTACCTGTGCGGCAACGTGGCCTGGCAGGAGCACAACTTTATCCGTCGTTCGATCGACCAGTCCCCGGATATTCAACTGGATTTTCGCTGGATCGCCAGCCGGGGCCGCAAGAACTGGCCCGTGGACTTGCGGTCGCTGCTGGAGGAAAACGAGTACGACGTGTTTGTGCTGGCCGACGTGGATGCGGCCGCGCTCGGCGCGCAGCTGGATTTGATCGCGCAGCAGGTGGAGGCTGGAAAGGGCCTGCTGATGACGGGTGGCCCGCATAGTTTCGGGCCGGGGGGCTACGCCGAAACCAGCCTGCAAGATGTGCTGCCCATCGAGATGAGTCGGTTTGAACGACAGTATTACGATCGCCCCATCCGCGAAGACGTGCATTTGAGCGGTGACTTGAAGGTCGAGCCCAACGCGATTCATTTCATCACGCGACTCGGGGCAGGTGATCCCGTCGACATCTGGAATTCGCTCCCACCATTCCGAGGAGCCAACAAGTTCGCCAAACTAAAACCGACGGCCACCGTATTGCTGGAGACCACGCTCAAGGATCCACTACTGGTGCAGGGCGAATACGGAGCCGGTCGCGTATTGGCGTTTGCCGTGGATTCCACCTATCGCTGGTATCGCTACGGGTTTGAGGACGAGCACAAACGGTTTTGGCGGCAGGTGATCTTGTGGCTGGCCAAGAAAGAAGGCCCCCAGGAAAACGAAGTCTGGGTCAGACTGGACCAACGACGATTCGCGTCCGGTGCCAGGGTCCCGTTCCATGTGGGAGCCGCCGACGGAGAGGGAAAACCGATCGAAGATGTCAAATTCGACGTACGGATCACGACCGAGAAGCAGGACTCGCTGTCCGTCCCTGTCAATCGCTTTCAGGACCAGTGGACGGGCACGACCGAACCGCTGACGCGCGCTGGAAACTATAAGCTGAGCGTTCGCGCACTACGCGGGACGGATGTCTTAGGGACCGCCGAAGTGCAGTTCATCGTCTTGTCACAAGACATTGAAATGGCGGATCCCACCGCCAATCCCTCCCGTATGGATTTGCTGGCTCAAATGACGGCGGACTTCGGCGGTAAGTCTCTACCGCCCGAGCGCGTTGCCGATCTGATCGAGGAATTGACGAAACGCCCTGCGGAATTCGTCTCCCAGGAAGAGTCGCGCTGGCAGCTGACAGATACTCCCACCGACGCCTGGCTGCTGTTTGCCGTGATGATCAGCCTGCTGAGCACCGAATGGTACCTGCGCAAGAAATGGGCCATGGCGTAGCGAGCGGCATCCCACAGCCACCACGCGCCGGCGACGCCCGGCGAGCCGCTGAGCCTGCCTGTCGGCTCGTGGCGCCACGACCCCACGTAGCCGGTGCGGAATCGTCGCAGCGTAGGCCGCCAGCACGATGCGGCGTGCCACATCGGTCGCAGCGTCACCGTTTGGTCGGAAACCGTACACTTTTCGTGCCGTCAACGCCGCGGGTCGCGGGCTTAGGCCAGCTTACGCCACACGGCTCGCCCGTCCGGAAACCGACGATCTTAGTTACTGCGCTTGCCCGTTCCACCGTGTTTCCGCAACTCTCGGGGTAATTCACGGGGGTCTGCAACAGGCTCCAACCGTGTTATAACAGTCGGCTCGGCGGATCGCACATGCCGCACCAGCGTCGGTGGGCATAGGGACCACATGCGTGAACCCGCGGACCGTGCTTCGGCGTGAGCCTCCCGGCGTGTCGAGCTGAGCAGTCCCAGGGGCTGGTAGGAAATTGATCATAAGGAGATTATCTTGAAAGTCGCCGTAATCAAGACCAAAAAAGGGGACATTCGCCTGGAGCTGTTTTCCGAGTTAGTGCCCAAGACGGTTGCGAACTTTGAAAAACTGGCCAACTCGGGCTTTTACAATGGATTGAAGTTTCACCGCGTGATTGCGGACTTTATGGTTCAAGCAGGATGCCCCCAAGGGACCGGGTCCGGCGGTCCGGGTTACAAGTTCGAGGACGAATTCCATCCCGAGCTACGTCATGATGGACCGGGAATCCTGTCCATGGCGAATGCCGGACCCCATACCAATGGCTCGCAGTTCTTCATCACCCATGTGGCCTGTCCGCATCTCGACAACCGCCATTCCGTGTTTGGCAAGGTCTTGGCCGGACAGGAAGTCGTCGACGCCATCGCGCAAAACGACGTAATGGAGTCGGTGACGGTCGTGGATGAATAAACGGCACATGGCGAGTGTGCCTCTGCCCGTACTGATGCGTTTGCGTTTCATGAAGGAGGATGACAATGAGCGTTGCCAAGATATCTGAAATTTCCGCGGCTTCCGAAGACAGTTTCGAAGACGCCATCAAACAAGGCATCAAGCGTGCCAATAAGACACTTGAAAATATCACGGGTGCCTGGATTAACGAAATGAAGGTCGACGTCTCGGACGGCAAGGTCAAGAACTATCGCGTCAACATGAAGGTGACGTTTGTGCTGAAAGATAAGTGAGCCGCGCCTGGCCATCGGAAGCACCGCGTTTGTGCCGCGTCGGAGTAGTTTCGCGCGGAGGCGCGGAGTTCGGGGAGGCGGCTGATCGTACCACACGACTTGCGGCCAAATGTCATCCTGAGAGAGCTGTGCCAGAGACGTTGTTCGGTCAGACGGAAGACACAGCAGATCCCGGACGCAACCTTGCAGGCCATGTCACGTTGGCTGGCAGATCCTTCACTCCGCTCAGGATGACGCACGTCCGCCGTGCGGTGAGCTTTCCCGAAGTCGGCAACTTGTGCGGTACGATGAGGGAAGGCGGAGGCGCTCGAGAGGTTCCGACACCCTGGATCTCTGCGCTCCGCGCCTCGGCGTGAGCACTCTCGGTAACGGCACCCGCGATACACTGCCGACGTGCATCAGCCGGCGTCGTTTGTGGAGACGGTCGAATGGATGGGGACATCTCGAAAAAGACATTTTTCGGCCGTTTCGCCATGCCGATCGCGTGCCTTGTGTGCCTCTTGTTTCCCATGGCCCTGCGCGGTGCCAGAATCTCCGTGCAAAACATGCGGAACGCCGTGGCGGATTGGCTGCCACCGCGATTTGAAGAAACGGCCCGCATGCAATGGTTTTGGCAGCACTTTGTCGGCGACCGCTACATTATGGCCAGCTGGGAAGGCTGCACGGCGACGGCCGACGACTCGATCTACCAATGCCTGTTGTCGCGCCTGCGTCCGCCGATTCCACCCTCCCGCCAACACGTCCAACCAGCTGGGGGTCCTGCCCAGCCAGAAGCAGCCGACCCGGCCCGGCCAGCCGAACAGGCCTCGACCACCTCGTTTGGCATTCGAGTCGCCCGCGATTACGAATTTGCCGGAGATCAACTGGGGCTGATGCCGGACGACCACTGGCATGCAGACGCGGGTGGTCGCCAGGAAAAGTGGGTTCGCGCCATCGACAAGAAGTGGTATTTCATCACACCCGACGGAAGTCTCTTTCGCTGGACGTCGCCGCGCTCGCCGTGGGGCCGCCTGTTCGCTTATGGTTGGAGGAAACTCACCGGCGCGGAGGTGCATGGCGTCCTGGTGGCCGAATTTGGCCCAGTGGACGGACCGTGGTACTACGCTGACCCAAATCGACTAGCGGCTCAACTGTTTCAGCAGGTGACCACTGGGCCGCAGATGGTCGGCGCCTTGACTGCGGACGACGACGCGGCACTACCCGGTAACGAAGCCGCTGCCCGCAGACGCATGGCGGGAATCTTGTTGGGATCCGACGGACAGCAATCCTGCGTGGTGCTGACACTCAGCGACGTCGGACGTCGTGATCTGCACGCCGTAATCGGTCGTCCCGTTTTCGGTCGCCAGCCAGGCAAACTCTATGCGCTGGCAGAAGCCTGTGGGCTGCCGTTCGAGCAACTACATCTTGGCGGACCACCCGTGGACAATGTGGCGATCGATGAAGAAGGTACGGTGACGCTTCTGCGCCTGGTAACCTTATCCGGTCTCTTGGGCATCGCACTCTCGTACGCCTGTTTTCGCAGTATCAAGGCGACCGTGATCGTGTTCATCGTGGGAGGCGTGAGTGCGGTTGGCAGCCTGGCTATGGTCGGCTGGTTCGGTTCGCTGCTGGACGCCATCTTGATGGCGATGCCGGCACTCATCTATGTGCTGGCCATCTCCGGAGCGGTTCATCTGATGAATTACTACCGGGAGGCATTGGACACAACGGGACCGCGGGGCGCGGTGGAAACGGCGATTGCTCACGGATGGGCGCCCGCGTTGTTATGCAACGTGACCACGACAGTTGGCTTGTTCGCACTGATGACCAGCGACCTGACACCCATTCGTAAATTCGGATTTTTTTCCGGCCTGGCCGTCATGGCCACCGTGATCCTGTTGTTCTCTTTGCTGCCCGCCGCATTGCAGCTGTTTCCGCTGAAACCTCGACACGCTTTGGCATCTGGCCAAGACTCTCATGCGGCTGGCCTTGTCGAGAGCAAACTCTGGACGGTCGTCGGAAACTTCATGATTCGTCGTCACGTGCTGGTGTCCGTGACTTGCATGTTGACGATTCTGATCGTGGGTTGGGGGAGCCGTTATCTGTTGACGTCGGTCAATCTCTTGAACATGTTCGACGCGAACTCCAAGATAATCCGGGACTATACCTGGCTGGAACAGAGCTTTGGCAAATTAGTCCCGTTGGAGGTGGTGGTTCAGATTCCATCCGAGCTGCAACAGCCGCTAGCCAGCCAACCGCCTGGAGCAGGCCACCGCAGCGCTGGAAATCTTCTGTCATTTCTCGATCGCATGATCTTGGTGGATCGTCTCCAATCGGTCGTGCAGCGTGAGCTGGGAACGGAGGCCCGCCGGATGGTCGGCGCGTCGATGTCCGCCGCCACGATGGCTTTGCCCGTTACGTCTGAATTTGGTTCGTTTACTGGTCGACTGGCGACTAACGTCAGGCTCATCAAGAATCGTCCGGCGCTGCTGAAGTCGGACTACCTGACGCTCGACGAAGATCAAGCCGAGCTGTGGAGAATCAGCTTTCGAATCGGTGCCGGGGCCGGCACGGATTACGGGCAAATCGTCAGTCAAATGCAGCGAGCTATCGAACCCGTGATGACGGCGTATCGTGTCAGGGACCAGCTCCTGCGCACGCTGCCCCCGCCCGACGAATTGCCACGGGCACGTCGTGTCTTGTTCCTGCTAACCCCCGCGTCGTTAACGCAGCGTGCACACGCGCCACCTGTGGAGCGCCCACCCGATTTTGCTGCCGACACACTGATCTCCACGGAGCGGCAGTCGGAAATCCTGGCGTCCACCTTGTCCAGTCTTCTTAAGTCGTCACGCATCCAGGTGGAGCTAAGGCGGGCCGGCCCGCAGGCGGCGGCGGACCACGAGACGCTCTTCGCCGGCGTGGATGCCGTAGTGCTACTGGGAGAGTCATCAACCGCCATGCCAGTCGTGTCCCCACCTCCTGACTGCGTGCTGATCGACGCACGGGTGAGTGCCAGCCAAGACGCATCCGCGAGCCACGAAGTCTGGTCCGCGGGATCGGATTCGTTGCGGGCGATTTACACTGGCATTATTCCCGTTGTCACCAAGGCACAACGCACGCTGCTCACGAGCCTGATCACAAGCTCCTTCTGGTCATTCGTCACCATCACGCCGCTCATGATATTCGTCTGCCGGAGCGTGGCGGGGGGACTGGTGGTGATGCTACCCAACGTGCTGCCGATTTTCGTGGTGTTCGGTGCGATGGGTTGGATCCAGATGCCGATTGACATCGGATCGATGATGTCCGCCAGCATCGCGCTGGGAGTTGCCGTAGACGACACGATTCATTTTTTGTCCTGGTTTCGCGTGGCCCTGAACGAACTCGGGGACCGCCAACTGGCGATCTTGGCGGCCTACAAGCATTGTGCCACACCCACACTGCAAGCCGCGCTGATTAGTGGTTTGGGACTGTCGATCTTTTCATTCAGTACGTTCATACCCATCAAGCGATTCGGGTTTTTGATGTTGGCAATTTTGTTTGCCGGAGTAGCCGCGGAGTTGATTTTCCTGCCGGCGCTGCTGGCCGGCCCCTTGGGCAAGGTCTTCCAGCCCCGCAAGTCCAGCTCGGGGGTAAAACTACCGCCCGGAAAAAGCGCTTCCGGAGGATAGGGGACGGGTCCACGATGCCAGCATGACGCTCATGGGCGCGGCGGTTGGCTGCCCCGACTCGACCGTCGAAGTCGCCAGTTCATAAGCCGCCGCGCTGCTGTATTCCTGCGTCGGAGGGATTCCGGCCAGAATGGAACCCAAGACCAGCATCAAGACCAGAATCGTTACGTTTTTCCGTGACATCATGATTCTCCTGAATCGGCTGTGCGGCGGAATGTACCTGAATTGCCAGGTTTCCTACCTTCAACAGCGTCGGGAGCGACACAATGTTACAGGGAATTGATGCGCAAAGCGGGGGCTGGTACCAGGATCCCAAGGAAGCCTTGGTCGTGCGGGAAATTGGTCGCCAGGCGTGTGAAACATGGGCCTCAGGAATTGCATGATTCCCGTGTTTCCCATCATTCACAACTGGGCTGCACGGTCAGTCCACGTGAATACGGCTCACTCAGGCGATGCTTTTTAACACGTCGGGCAACGCTGGAAGCCGGTCCAGTTGGTCGGAGGCCGCCGCTTCCAGAAACTGACTCAAGTCCGACCGGGCAGCGGCTATGACATCCGTGGCGCGATCCGCCACTTCATTAAATTCCCAGCGATCGTCAGGCTTGGCGTACAACCTGGCCAGCTGCGCCGGATGCAGCGCATCTCGGTAATACCAGGCGGGCGTGCGCAAGCCTCGTAACCTGCGATCTTGACTGAGGGCCACGCCACGTTGCCAGCATAATTCGGTCGACTCCACTGCGTCCGAGACGGCAAATGCGCCCGAGGCAGTCCGCTCGGCCCCCAGCGACAACCATCTGTCGAGCGTCCCGAACACGCAAGCCGATTGAGCAATGGCCTGCGTCCGTTGCGGCTGCAGGTCGTCTGCCAGTCCACGAATCATGCATGGCACATGCAATTGCTCGCTGTACATCACGGCCTCGGTATTGCCCACGACCTGATGTTCACCCAGCGGATACGCGCGGGGTGACGTGACGATGGTCAATGTCTCGTGACTGCGGTAGACGTCATGAAGTTGATCCAAGAACACGTGCAGGCAGGCATCCAATAGATTTAGCTGAGCCCCATAGGCGACACGCAGTCCCCAGGCCACGTCGGGATCCAGCGGGCTGCCATGATGCTGGGGAGGTGCTCAGCAGCTCCGGGAGTTCCGGGTCGGCCTCATCGAGCAGCCTGATTCGCAGGTCCAGAGGACAATCCCAGGCGCGCGCGAACCCCCTGGCGTGAACCCACAACAGGAACGGTGGTTGCAGCTCGGACAATTCCCGAAGTGCGTGGTCGAAAAACCTTGCGGTTACCGTCTCTTCCGGAGTGCTGGCTGCCAACCCCGGCTCTGGGATCACCATTTCCGCTTTTCGAAAACCTTTTGCCGCGGGATGGGACAGGGCGCGGCGATCATCGCTGAGCAAGACCGGAGACAGGCCCCGTTCGAGGCAGAGCTGAGCCAGAGTCGGTTGTTGCTTGTCCGTGCATGCCGCATGCCGCCCCTGCCAGTACGAACGGAAAGCCACGTCCAGTTGGGGAGAATCGATCAGCGCGTGTTCGACGAGCAGTGATTCGGCGGCGAGGCGATCGAACCCGGGCGTGCTGACCCACGAGTTCCCGTAGGGGCCGCACATCGCGGCACCCAATCCATCCACCGTGACGACGATCACACTACGATCCGACAAGATCTGAAAGCCTTCTTTGCTGACTGCGAACATCGCGGCGAACTTGACGCGGCCCGAGCCTTATTCGAGCGGAGTTTTGCACCTAGGACGGGTTATAACCGTTACCAACCCTGTCTTGGCCCACATTTTCGATTCGTTAGACCGCAAGCCAGAGAAGAATGCCCGGCACACGCTCGTTCTTGCGAAACACGATGCGGCATTCCTCGGCGGCGTGCGCATCGGCCGGACGCGCACGCCGCCAGAAATCGCCTTGGAGTGTTCGCCTACAACCGATGTTAACGGCGATTTCTGCTGGCGTGCGGTCTCACGACGCGGCCGAACGACAGGCCGCCTATTATGCGCCTTTCGGCGCTTGACGCCACTCCTCCCAGAACATCGCCGGGAAGATTCGTGCGTCCTTCGCATAGCGACGCACAAGTCGCTTGGGCTCGGTCGCCATGCGATGAAACCACTCCAAGCCGCATCGGCGCATCCAAACCGGAGCCCTAGCCTTTTCGCCAGCCAGGAAATCGATGGTGGCTCCCACGCACAGTGCGACTTTTGCCTGCAGCCGCGCATGATACCGATGCACCCATAGCTCCTGCTTGGGAGCACCCAGGCCAATGACCAGCAGATCTCGGCTTGTCCGCTGCGATCCGATCCAGAATCGCCTCGCATTGTGCGGCGTCTTTTTCAAATCCGAGAGGGGGGCTGAAGGTACCCACCACGTGCATGTTGGGCCACCGCGTTTCGATTCGCTGTTTGGCTTTGTCCGCCACTCCCGGCATCGCACCTAACAAAAATACGCGCAGGGGGGTAGCGGCCAACTGAAACAGGCGGGGCACGAGGTCCGAGCCGGCGACCCGTTCGGGGAGAGGTTTTCCCAACAGCCGGGCGGCCGTCACCACCGGCCAGCCATCAGCCAACACCAAATGTGCATCGGCGTAGACCTCACGCAGCAATCCGGATTCTCGCAGCATGACGAGGTGGTCCACATTGGGCGTGACCACAAAACGGCAGTGGGTAAACGGCCTGGCCGACCATTGGAGTACCGTTCGTGCAGCCTGTTCCAAGGTCAGGGGATCAATCTTGATCCCAAAGAGGGGCACACGGTCTTTCATCGCAGATTCGCTCCTGCAGGGCGGCTACCCACCGTCGATGGGCAGCCTTCCCGGGCCCTGAAGTCAACATTTCGAATGAAGGCACTCTCCAGCCGGCATGTTGCCAAATGTCAACCTACGGCCTCGCTTGACCACGGTCGATCCGGGCAGGCCGCACAGCCATGCCAAGAGCGCCAATCCCAATCATCAGTCTCCGCCACTTTTGCATGCGGCAAACGCCCGCGTTTTGCTCATCCTGCAGCAAGTTCGCTGGGCCGGAAAAGCCTGCTAAAGAACATAGCCCGCAACCAGGTGGCGGACAACAAAAAATGGCTTGCGTTTTGCTGCTAAAAATCAATATTTGCAGGCCGTTTGTGGACTGACCGTGCGCCGTGTTACGACCCCCTTTCCCACCTCCACAGCAGCGCGGAATCCCAACTGGTTAACACCCGGAAAAAATACGAGTCCGATGCATCTGATCTCCCAAGCTTCGCTGCACGCCTATGTGCTGGCTACCGCCCAATCGCGTCGACGACGGCTGCGCGGCATGAGTGCCCATGGCCTTGCGCCCGTGTGCATTCTGTTCTTCCATCGCGTGGCAGATCGACATCCCAACGCCTGGACGATCTCTAATCGCAAATTCATGCACCACGTCAATTGGCTGCGGCGCCATGCAGACTTGGTTTCGCTCGAGGAGGCCCAACATCGCCTGCAGCATGGCAACCGGCGACTTGCCGTCAGCATCACCTTCGACGACGGTTACGCAGACAACTGCGACGTCGCCCTGCCCTTTCTGTTGCAACACCGCATTCCTTGCACCTATTTTGTATCGCTTGACTTTGCCATGACGGGTCGTGCGTTTCCGCATGACGAGCAAGCGGGAACTAAACTGGCGCCGAACACGCCGACGCAACTGCGACAGTTGGCAGCGGCCGGGATCGCCATCGGGGCGCATACGCGCCACCACGTGAATCTGGGCACGATTCGGAACGAGACCGTGCTGTACGACGAGGTGGTACAGAGCGCGCGGGAGTTGTCGGTGCTGGTAGGGTCACCCGTCAGCTATTTTGCGTTTCCTTACGGGCAGCCGGAACATCTCAATCCGCGCGTGGTCGCGATGGCGAGGACCGCGGGATTCCTAGGCGTACTCTCGGCTTTCGGCGCCTACAACATTCCTCGTCCGGGGCACAACGCGTTCTACCTGAGACGCATTCACGGCGACGCGGAATTCGCGCGACTCAAGAATTGGATCACACTCGACCCCCGAAAACTCCACGCTCCCACCCACGACCAGGCCATCGTCACCGCAGCCACGTCAGACTTGCCTCACGGAGTCCCGGCATGACCCTGCCAGTTTCAGCCGACGATCCATCGACAAGTGATGGCGGGCGGCTGCGCGCGGATTCGCTATATGCGGGCCTGGTCGTCCTCGTGGTGCTCACCGCGGGGCAGCGCGTTCTGGGTTTTGTCCGACAACTGCTGTTGTGCCGCATCATGGAGCCCGAGGAAGTCGGTCGCTGGAACCTGGCCTACTCGATGATTGTCCTCGCTGCACCGTTGTTTGTGCTGGGCATACCGGGGACATTTGGCAGATTCACCGAACATTTCCGACAGCGCGGTCAGCTGAAAGGCTTTCTCCGTCGCACGCTGTGCGCCACCGTATGCCTGAGCGGGCTGGGAGTCGTGTTATTGCTGGTGCTGGCCAGGCCGGTGGCCTGGTTGCTTTTTCGCGATGTGGAGCAGCAATCGACGGTTGTCCTGTTGGGTCTTGCCTTGCTGGCCGTGATTGGCTTTAACGTCACGGTCGAGTTGCTCACATCTCTGAGGCAAATCAAGGCGGTGACATGGCTTCGTTTCTGCTTTGGGGCGACGTTTTTTGTTGTCTCCGTGGGCATCCTCACCATCGACGAGTCGGTGGACGGAGTGATTCTGAGCTACGGCGCCGCCAGCCTCTTGACGGCCATGGTGGGAGGGGCCCTGCTGTGGCGCGGACTGCGGCGGGTGGGCCCGGACTCGGCGCAGCCTGCGGCCGGCGCCATCTGGCGCAAACTGTTGCCATTTGCCGGCTGGCTGTGGTTGGCCGACCTGCTTTCCAATCTGTTCGCGGCCAGTGACCGTTATATGATCGTGCATTTCGCCAGCGTACCCGCGGATGTGGCGGCGGGTATGGTCGGCCAGTATCACAGCAGTCGCGTGATCCCCGAACAGATGTTTGGATTTGCCACGTTATTCTGCGGCATGCTACTGCCCTACTTGAGCCACGACTGGGAGCGGCGGCAATTTCAGGCGGTACGGGACAAGGTCAATCTGTTGTTCAAGTTGTACGTGCTGGCCATGACGTCGGCAGGCGCCTTGTTTCTGTGGGTGGCTCCCTGGCTGTTCAATTCTGTACTGGCGGGCAAGTACGCGGAGGGATTCAGTGTCACGCCCTGGTCGCTGGTCGCTTTTGTATGGTACGGCTTGTACGTGATCACGCAGGTCTATCTGTTGTGCTGCGAACGTGGCAGCTCATGCAGCGTGGCCTTGTCCGTCGGGTTGGTCACCAACATCGGACTGAATTGGTTGCTGTTGCCCATTTGGGGTCTTTACGGAGCCGTGATGGCAACCGCCTTAAGCAACGGGCTGGTGCTCGGCATTGTGGTTTACCTGGCCAGTCGGCACGGCATGCGGTGGAATGCGGGCGTATGCGCGACAGGCTTGCTGCCTGTGATGTTGGTTGTGGGCCCCGGTGCGGCAGTCG
The DNA here is from genome assembly GCA_963695565.1 of uncultured Planctomycetales bacterium. GTDB lineage: Bacteria > Planctomycetota > Planctomycetia > Pirellulales > Pirellulaceae > CAVOGW01. Next base: position 951,734 of record CAVOGW010000008.1, on the reverse strand, counting down.
CGGCGCTAGGCGTACTGCTGATGCTGTCTCGGGCGACGCCGCTGATATTCACCGCGGAGGAAATCGGCGTGATCCGCCGCACGCTGACTGCCGGGTGGGGAAAGTTGCGGAACATCCTGGCAGCTTTGACTCCTCGCACCCAGCCGCTGCATCCCCATCACGTTTGAAACCTGAACAGATTCTGGCCGGCGTGGCAGGAGTTACTTTGGATGCCTGAAATTTTCACAGCTCACCCACCACTACGCACCATGTTCCTGCTGACAAGCATGCCGGTGGGAGGCGCGGAAACGCTATTGATGCACCTCGTGCGCGGTTTGGATCGTGACAAGATAGCGCCGGAGATCTGCTGTTTGAAAGAACCTGGCCCGTTGGGAGAGCAGCTGGCCAGCCAACTACGGGTTCATTCCGGCTTCATTCGCCACAGGTACGACCTGCGGGTTGTCCTTCGCCTGGCTCAACTTTTCCGTCGTCGTCATGTGGATGCGGTGGTTACCGTGGGGGCCGGTGACAAGATGTTTTGGGGGCGGATTGCCGCCAGCCTGGCCGGCGTGCCTGTAATCGCAAGTGCCATTCATTCCACCGGTTGGCCCGACGGACTGGGGAGACTCAACCGCTGTTTGACGTTCCTCACCGATGCTTTTATCGCCGTCGCCCCGACTCACCAGGAATTCCTGATTCATCAGGAGCACCTGCCGGCGCACAAAGTCAAGCTGATTCCGAATGGCGTACCGCTGGACCGATTCGTACCATTGTTGGATGACAAGTTGCTGCGCAGGTCGCAAGCGGGACTCCCCACAGGAGTGCCGCTGTGCGCCATCGTCGCGGCTCTGCGTCCGGAGAAGAACCATTTTCGGTTCCTGCGGATCGCGGCCGACATTCGGCAGCATCATGTACCGGGCGCGGAGTTTCTGGTCATCGGAGATGGGCCCTTGCGTGGGGAGCTTGAATCTTACCGCGACCGTTTGGGATTGCACCACGCTGTCCACTTTCTGGGAACGCGATCGGACGTCGACCAGATACTCCCCGCTTGCGACGTGTTCATGCTGACCAGCGACAACGAAGCCAGCCCGGTGTCGATCATCGAAGCGATGGCGTGTGCCTTACCGGTGGTAGCCTCGGACGTCGGTAGCGTAGGCGAGTTGGTTGTCGACGGCGCAACAGGGTTCCTGGCTCGACCGGAGGACGAACACAAATTTGCCGAGCGTGCCGGTCAGCTATTACAGGACCCTCGGCTCGCAAGCCGACTTGGCGAGTCGGCCCGCGATCATGTACTGCGCAGCGCGTCGTTGGAGCAGATGGTGTGCGGCTATCAGCAACTCATTGCCACCAGCTATGCACAAAACATGCGGCGCCGCCACCGGCTGGCCAGCATACTGAGAAAGCTCTGGCCCGCCACGCGTGCCGTCCGCACGATGCGCTGACGCCACTCCGGACGAGCCGGCCAAACACGGGAGGCCTGCCACGGCCTGGCCGGCCGGCGCGTCCACCGGCCTCGCCTAACCGGAACAGGACCACGCGGGTGAGCGGAAAGCCTCCTCCCCAATCGTCGACAGGCAGTAGACAATGGAGTCCACTAAGGAAATAGTGTAATCAAAGGGGGCTAACCCGTTGTTCCCTACCTTCGTTCATTGGCCGCACGGAAGCCAAGAGACCACGTATGGGATTGACGACCGCGTTATTGGCTCTCATCGGCAAGGCCCTCAGCGGCGTCAGCGTGCGCTGGGTCGATTGCCAGCCCGACACGCGTCAGCGGATCTACTTTGCTAATCACACCAGCCATCTGGACGCACTGATCATCTGGTCCTCGTTGCCGGCTCCGGTGCGCGCCGTCACGCGCCCCGTGGCCGCCAAGGACTACTGGAGTCACGGAATTATCCGTCCCTTCGTGGCCCGGCAGTTTAACGCCCTGTTGATCGATCGCACGGAAATTAAGGTCCATCAGAGTCCCGTCGACCTGATGCTGCGCGAAATCGGGAATACCCATTCGCTGATTGTCTTTCCCGAAGGGAGCCGCAACGACGAGCCGGAAATGCGCGAGTTCAAGAGCGGGCTATACTATCTGAGCAAAAAGAAACCCGACCTTGAGCTTGTGCCGGTCTACATCGAGAATATCAATCGCGTTTTACCCCGAGGTGAGTTCTTGCCCGTACCCTTGCTGAGTCGCGTGCTGTTCGGACCACCCATCCAACGTGGTTTCAAAGAACCCAAGGTGGAATTTCTGACTCGAGCCCGCGATGCTGTAAAACACCTGAAAGACATGTAGCCACGCCAGAGGACATTGCCTGCAGCACTTTGGAATCTCCATGGCTGATACTTCATGAACGTTGACCATCTGATTCCCGTCTTGCCGCAAATGCCAGCCAGATTGCCCCTGCTGGATACGCCCACCACGATCCTGCTGGTCGTGATCCTGGTGGTGCTGGGAATTACGTTTGCCGTCGGCAAGTACCTGCAGGCTCAATCGGATTCCCATCTCAATAAGGGTTTTATTCAGACGCTCAGCAACCGGGTGCAATCCTGGTGGTGGATGTTCTGCGTGATTGGCATCACGTTGTTATTCGGGAGTTTGCGCTGGCCCTCCTGTCTGTTCTTCTTCGGCATTTCGGTCTGGGCGCTGCGTGAGTTCATTACGCTTACGCCGACACGATTGGGCGACCACCGCGCACTGTTCTGGGTGTTCTTCATTTTTACGCCCCTGCAGTATCTACTCGTTTGGCTGGGACAGGGAAGTTTCACGGTGCTGGGCGTTGAGTTGCCGGCCGGTCAACTCTTTACGAATATGATTCCCATCTACGCGCTGCTGTTTGTCCCGGCGCGGATTGCTTTGGCCGGGGACCCCAAGAGATTCCTGGAACGTTCGGCCAAGATTCAAATGGGACTGTATCTGTGCATTTATGCGCTTAGCCATGCCCCGGCGCTGCTGGATTTAAAGTTCAAGGTCAGCAACGCGCTGTGGAAGGGCGGCAATGGGGGTGTGTTGCTGTTCTTCTTGCTGGTCGTGCAGTTGAGCGATGTATTCCAGTTCGCCTGGGACAAGCTGATGGGCCGCCGCGTGATTGCTCCGGGAATCAACGCGGTCAAAACTTGGGAGGGGTTCGCCGGGGGCACCATCGCGGCCACACTGGCCGGTATGGGACTGTGGTGGGTCACACCCTTCACGCCGCTGCAAGCCGGTCTGCTGTCGACGATGCTATCGGTCATGGGATTCCTGGGAAGCATGACCATGTCGGCGATCAAGCGGGATCGGGGCGTGCATGATTATGGCACGTTGGTCGAAGGACATATCGGCGTGCTCGATCGATTTGACTCGATCTGTTTCGCCGCACCGGTCTTTTATCACATCACTCGCTTCTTTTTCACTTAAGCCCGCGACGCGCAGCCAGATGTCATCCTGAGGGAGCTGACCACGTGCGCAGCACGGTCAGCGACCGCAGGACCTTCCAGAGACTTGGTTCCACGTGCGACGGTAGACGCAGGAGATCCCGGACGCATCCCGGGAGGCAATGGCACGTTAGTTGGTAGATTCTTCACTCCGCTCCGCTACGTTCAGGATGACGTGAGTCAAGTATCATTCCCAGGGAGCTGACCACGTGTGGCGGGCGCCATTCTTGTCAAGCGCGGGCTGAATCCGTCAACGCCATTGTGATGTGGCGGCGCTCGAGTATTGCGTGGGTGGGCCAGGCGCTCTAGCCACGCCGTCCCCGGACAGCGGCGAGCGCGGGCGGGCATCCCACTCCAAAACTCGTTCTTGAGTCTGCTCGATGTCCTGCGCCCGGGCCGCGGATCGTGTGGCGATCACGCTGGGTGGGCCAAACCCTGTTTGGCCACTCTGACTCGCCTGCGCGCTCTGTGCGCGTACCAGCTGTTCTGATGCGCGGAGGCTAACAGGGCCACCGGCCCGTTTTGGCGACGATCTTGCCAGGCCGCGTTCGGATTGCCGCGACCGCCAGTTGGCGTCGCGGCCGTGCTCGCCAGCTGTGAGGCGCTCGCTGCTGGACCAGGCTGACGCCCTTGGGCCAGCTGCTCGGCGCGGTTCGACCTGGGGACAGCCCTCTCTCACCCAATCCACCCAAGTTAGCTGTAAGTCGGAGAGGTCGCGAAATCCGTAGTATTCATCCACGGCAGCGTCCCAGTCATGACTGGACATACCACGCCCCACAAACTCAATGAAGCGGCGTCGGCCGCCTTGGGCCACCAGGTACTGGGCCACGGAATGCCCTTGCGAATAGAGAGGCATGATGTCGTGCGGATACTCCGTGAGCCGAAACATCTTATTGAAGGGGATCCCACGATTTGTGGTGAGGAACTGCAGCAACAACTGATGCTGTTTCTCTCGTTCGCTCGCATGTTCCACCGTGGTGCATGCGCCTTCGTCCGCCCACCGAGGTACCGGTTGTCCAAAATGCGTGGCGAACACAGTATGCGTCACTTCATGCGGGAGCACCGAATCCAGGATGCGCTCGCGCGATCCCTGGATATTCATGGTCCATCCGCAGGGTCGGCCACGATCAAAGCTGAAACTCGTAGCGCCACCTGCCCCCAACTGGGGGCCGTCCTGGACCGTGATCGGGCAGGGCTCCGGCCAGGCTGGCAGCGCTTGACCCAGCCACTCGTAGGCCAGTTCCGCGCGGTACTGTTCGGCTGCTTCGCAAATTTGTCTCGCAAAAACGGGATCGCGAGCCGATACGATAAAATTCTGCGTGCGAAAGCTGGCCGCGGACGCCGTGAGATGACACAACGTCAGCACAAAAGCCGCTGTGCTCAGCGGCTCGAAGCGAGCGAGCATCCATGCTCTTTCCCCTCCATGGCGATTAGTTTTCCATGCGGAGTAATCCTGACCCCGCGACGAACAAGTAAGTCCAGCCAACCCACACCCAAAATCTGTCAGATTCGCCTGGTCATTCCTGTAACCCATTTGCGAACGTGCAAATCTTGAGCCAACTCTAGCGCACGTCATCCGTTTGGAGTCGCTGATTCCATCCGCTGCCCATCACGCGGTTGTGAGCCGACTTACATCGCGCCGCGCGTGATGTGCGAACCATTGCAGAGAGCGTGAAGAGCGTTGCTGACAAGACCATTGTTTGTAAAGTTTGCAAACCGTAGTGAAATGCCCAGTCTGTAGCTAGATCGGTTTGGCAGAATGTGGCGATCGCGTCGAATGCCGATTTTGACGATAGCCGGGCTGAAGTCGGGCCGCTCAGCAACCGCGGGGCCAACGCAATCTGTATGAACGTGCCGGACAAGGATTCGCCCTTCTCCCGACACGTGTCCAAGCCGTGTCAGGGTTCCAAGCTTGTTTCGCAGCGTGAATCCATCGGATCTTAGGCCTGACGCGCTTGTGACGGGGGCTGTCTTATGCCAGACTAACAGGTGGTGGAAGGATAGTCTGACGGACGAGATCAAGCACGACTCCGGCAGGCATGAGTTGGCCACCCCGGCCGCCCGCGTGCCGGCCGCGACGCAAATCTCGGAGGCCAACCGATGTCGACCCCCACGCAATCTGCTTCCACATTCTGCTGCTCGTTGAACGGCAGGCGAGTCGAAGTAACGCTGCCCGACGAGCCGCTCACTCTGCTGGATGTGCTCCGCGACTATCTGCATGTCACGTCTCCCAAGAATGGCTGCCAGCCACAGGCTCAATGCGGTTGTTGTACCGTGCTGATGGACGGGAAGGCGATCCTGGCCTGTGCGCTGAAGCCGGAGAAGGCACTTGGCAAGGCCATTACGACGCTGGAGGGATTGGACGACGAGCATCGTCAGCTGCTGGCGGATTCGTTTGTGCAGTGTGGTGGTGTGCAATGCGGATTTTGCATTCCGGGCTTTGCCATGCGGGCCGTGGCGTTGTGTGACAAGACCCCCGCGCCCAGCCGCGAGCAAATCGCCCAGGCTTGCAAATCACATCTGTGTCGCTGCACGGGCTACCGCCAGATTGTGGACAGCATCGAGGCATACAGCGCGGCACGTCGGAGCGAGCCGTTGCCGACCGTTTCGGCAGCAGACCGCTCAGGTCGCGTCGGCACGAGTCTCGCCCGTTATACGGGCCACGACGTGGTGCTCGGCGACCGCAAATTCATCGACGACATGACGGTGAAGGGCATGCTGTTTGGGGCCCTGCGGCTCGCGGATCACCCGCGAGCGACTGTTCGTGCGATCGACGCCCGCCCGGCGCTGGCCCTGGAAGGCGTGCATCGCGTGGTGACGGCGGCCGACATTCCCGGCGATCCGTACGTGGGACTGATTGAGCGTGACTGGCCGGTCCTGATCGGCATTGGCGAGGTTACGCATTGTACGGGTGACGTGATTGCGGCCGTGATTGCCGACACGCAGCTTCTCGCCCGCCGTGCCGCCGCGCTGATTGAAGTCCAGTACGATGTGCACGAGCCGGTGACGGACCCTCGTCGCGCACTTGAGCCGGACGCGCCGCTCGTGCATCCGAGGCGAGGCTCGAATCTGCTCAGCCGCTCGACGCTCACTCGAGGAGACGTCGAGGCCGGATTTCGCCAGTCCGCGCACATCATCGAGGACACGTACCGCACGCAGCCCATCGAGCACTTGTTTCTGGAACCCGAAGCGTGCATCGCTGTCCCGACCGGGGACGGCACGCAGCCCGCCATGCATGTCTACAGCCAGGGGCAGGGCGTGTTTGATGATCAGCGGCAGATCGCTTCGGTGTTGGGTGTGGACCCGCAGCACGTGGCGGTCGAACTGGTCAGTAACGGAGGCGCCTTCGGTGGCAAGGAAGACCTGTCGATCCAGGCCCAAACGGCCCTGCTGGCCTGGCTGCACGGGACCCCCATCAAACTTACGCTCACCCGCGACGAGAGCTTCCGCATTCACCCCAAACGGCATCCGATCGAGCTGCAGTACAAGATCGGGTGCGATGCCGACGGTCACATCCTGGCCGTGCGAGCGCGGATCATCGGCGACAAAGGTGCGTACGCGTCGGTGGGCGCCAAAGTGCTGGAACGCGCGGGAGGCCACTGCACCGGTCCGTATCGGGTGCCGGCTATCGACATGGAGTCCTTGGCCGTTTACACCAATAATCCTCCCTGTGGAGCCATGCGCGGGTTCGGTGCCAATCAGGCCGCCTTTGCCATCGAAGGCTTGCTCGACCGGTTGGCCAGCCAGGTCGGCATCGATGGATACGATATCCGGGAACGAAATATTCTGGAGCCGGGCGAGGCGTTTGCCACAGGGCAGATCCTGGACAAGCCGTTTGGACTGCGCCGGACCCTGGAGGCGGTCAAGCAGCAGTACAAACAAGCCCGCTATGCGGGAATCGCTTGCGGCATCAAGAACGTCGGGATCGGCAACGGGCTGCCCGACATCGGACGTGCCGCGCTGAGCGTCGAACACGATAATCGCGTTCACATCCGCACCGGCTTTACGGAAATGGGGCAGGGACTGTTCACGGTGTGCATCCAATTCGCCGTAGAGGCCACCGGGCTCCCCCCCGAGACGTTCGTCGTCTCGACCGATACGTCTCTGCAGCTGGATTGTGGTCAGACCACCGCCAGCCGCGCGACGGTGCTGGCCGGAAATGCGATCGCGGATGCGGGCAAGGCGCTGCGCGCCGCCCTGTCGGACTGTAAAAAGCTGGCCGACCTGGTGGGGCAGGTATACTACGGCGAGTGGATCTGCGACTACACCAGCAAGCTGGGACATGACGTGGACAAACCGGGTGGCCCGAAGACTCATCTGACCTACGGGTTTGCCACGCAAGTCGCGATCCTGGACGACGCAGGACGCCTGCAAAAGATGATCGCAGCACACGACGTGGGACGCGTGATCAATCCCGTACACCTGCAAGGCCAGATGTACGGCTCACTGCACATGGGCATCGGCTACGCCTTGACCGAAGATTTCCCGGTCGAAGGGGGGCATATCCGAGCCGAAAAGATGAACGACTGTGGCGTGTTGCGGGCGCATCAGATGCCGGAAATGGAATTGATCTTCATCGAAGAACCGGATCCCGAGTGTCCGTTTGGAGCCCGTGGCGTCGGTGAAATCGGATTGGTCCCCACGGCGCCAGCGATTGCGGGAGCCTTGTTTTGCTACGATGGCCAGGTGCGTCGTGAGCTTCCCATGCGTGAGTCACCCGCAGCGCGGGCCATCTCCAGACCGCACGCGCGGGCCTGAAAATGCGCAACTTCAATCACTCGCTCAGACTCCGGACATTGTGTCGGCTCATAAGTCCGTCAGCTCATTCATTCGTCGCCGATACTCTTCTGGCGTGTCAACGTCCGCTGGCGATTCGCCGATGGGAAAATCAACATAGCACACTGGGTGGCGATCCAAGATGCGGTCGATGCCCTCCTCCTTTCCCAATCGTGCCACTTCCGGCGTCAAGGCCCAGGGAAACACGACGGGATGTCCTCGGCGGACGCCGAATCTGGGGACCACCACGCAGGACACGTTCAGGCTGACGGCGACCAGTCGGTCGATGGTCGCCCGACTCAGATCGGGGAGATCGGCGGGAGCGACCAGCCAGCGATCGGAGGACGCGGGTTGGTGCATCGCCGCCACATGCCGCAGTCCCCAGCGCACCGATTCCTTCATATCGCGCGGCGCAGGCTCGGCGCAGACGATTTCGACGGGCCAGCGCTGGCAGACTTCCAGCAGGTTTGCATCGCTGTGGCGGACGACGACAATCACGTGCGAAACTCGGCTGCGGGTCCAGGCGTCCAGCACCTGGTCCAGAATCGTTCGTCCCTGCCAGGCCAATAGCAATTTCGGTTGACCCATGCGCAGGCTGTGCCCGGCGGCGGGAACGACGGCAAAATGGCGTGGACGCGACATGGGGCTAACAGGCGATGGAGTGGCTTGAGCGTGGGAAACGGATGACCGTCGATTCGCCACGCAGACGGCCTGGACCGTCGACGTATCTCCGGGACGGTCAAGCCGCGCGGATCTGCCATTGTGACGATTTTCCACGTTCGTGGCAGCCGCCATGGTGCAGGGATCGGTTGGCAGACGCGCCGTTCACCGCAGGATGATCTTCGTTTCAAGGCGTGCGGGAGCGGAGCGAAACGGACCGCCGGCGGCTGCGCGTTCCCCACCAAGGAATCCAGCATCTGGCCGAATTTTCTCAAGACAGCACTCAATGACGGGCTGCTGCCCAGGGACGATGATGCGCAGGCCGCGCAGATTGCGGGAGAAATCGTTCCCGATGTACTCACCACGAGCACGGAAGATCATCAACGGCGCTGAACTACGTGACCTTCGCAACCAGTTGTCGGAAGTGTGTTGGCGAGATACATACTTCCGCAAAAATCGCGTTCACCGCGGAAGCCTGCAGGCGGGCAAAGTGGTCGGGCTCCGTGGTGACCAGAATCCCACACATTTCCAGAATTGCCGGGCTGACCAACAGCTGGTCGGGACCCGTCGCGAAGTAGCATGCGGGGCGGTGCGCGGCGCGTGGGAACAGCACGGCCGTCCAGCGACCGACGTGGAAATGGGCCAGCAGATTGAACCTGGGTTCGTCCGTAGCCAGCTCAATCTGCCGCAGCACCTCTACCGACCGTTCGATATCCGAATGAATTCCGGCATCACGGGTGCCGCCGAACACGAGCGCGTGACGGCCAAAGCTCGAATAGGCGACGATGCAGCCGCTGCTCGACGTGGTCGGCAGTTCAGCCAGGATGGGAATCTGCGCGGCGCGGGCGGCTTGAAAATGCAAATGGTCCGGTGCGGATGCGCCGCAGCGCGGGCCGTTGTAAAAGACGGCCATGTCCGGGCCGAGGGCTTTCGCCAGTTGCAAGAACGTGCCGATGCCTCCGGCGATCCGCTGAGGGCAATGTGCGCGGGCGGCGATCGTGCAGTGCAGCGGCAGGACCGGATAGGGGTTGGGCAGGACGATCAGGTCCTCGAACGCCACTCCCCGTTCCTCAGCCGGCATGTTTTCGGGGCACAAGAAGCACGCGCGCGGCCACGGCCTCCGCGTCGGTCTTGGCCAGCGTCGACCCACGTCGTGCCGGATTCACTTGCACAATGACCGATTGGCCGTCTAACCAGAGCGTTTTTCTTTGCAGGTGCGCCAGCGCCGCCTCGCCGGCTCGCAAAGCCGGCCAGCTGTCGCGCTGCTGGGAGAACAGCGCGTCGATTCGCTGCCGCAACGGTTCGTCCGGCCCAGGATCGTGTTGCAGGATGGGTTGCCAGTTCATGACGCGGGGAAAAAAGAGACGTGAAGACAAGAGCCGATTTTGGTTCTTCGCCTGGCACAGGAACCTCAAGTACCCATCGGCCAGCAATGGGGATGTGCGTACTTCGGTTGGTCGATGGGGAAGTGCGCGCCGTGGGCAGGCTCTGATTGTACCACACAATTCGCAGCCAGGTGTCATCCCGGAGACGTTGTTCCACCTGCGACGGTAGACGCAGGAGATCACGGCCGCACGATTACAGGCAATGTCACGTTGGCGGGCAGATCCTTCACTCCGCTCCGGCTACGTTCAGAATGACGTGGGTAATGGCTGCCGGGCTGCAATTTCGATGGATCGCAACCTGTCCTTGTACACGGCGTAGCGGTTTTGCGTTTCCAGCGGCAGTGCATGATCCGTATTGCCCTCCCAGCGACGACACCAATACAGCGAGTCGTAAATTCGCCCCAGCGCATATTGCCGGCTTAGTCGTAACGCTACGGCATAGTCCTCTCCAAAACTCACGTTCGGAAAACTAATCGTCCGCAATGTGGGCACGTGAAACGCGCGGGGAGCCCCCAGTCCGGCGATGCGGAGCGCGTTATTGTGACCGTTTTCAGGCGTCCATTCGCGGTGATCGATTAGCCCCGGTGGAATCGGCTTCAATTCAAAATCGACGATGGTGTACGAACCGATGACGGCTGCATATGGGCCGCGTCGAAACTCGGCCAGGATGCGGGAGAGCACATCGGCGTGGGCGTAAAGATCATCGCTGTCCAGCTGGATGGCGTACCGACCGCAGGACGCGCAGTGGACGGCCTCGTTCCAACAACCGCCGATGCCCAGGTCATGCCGCGTGGGCACGAGGTGGATCAGTCGCGGATCCCTGGTGGCCAGATCACGCAGCGCATGCGAGGTGCCATCGGTCGAGTGATTGTCGACAACAATCACATTGAACTGAAAATCGGCTTGCTGGGACAGCGCACTGTTGACGGCATCCGCAACCGTGCGGACACGATTGCGCACGGGTATCACGACACTGCATTCCACAGGAAATTCGCCGATGGCAGCTACCAGCGGCGACGACGGCGACGGCAGCCAGGCTTGGATCCGTTTTAGATGGGCCGTCGCGATGCGTTCCATCTCGATTTGGTAATCGCGGTTGCGCGGGTCGACGTAGCGGAAGTGGGCCTCGCCCGTTGTCTGCTCCGCCGCGGCGGGAACCAGATAAGCGGGCTCGTCGAGGTGCACGACCCGTCCGCGCTCACTGACGCGCAAGCGCAGATCGTACCAACCACCGTAATCCCCCGCAATGCGCTCGGCTTCCATCATGTCGGCCAGACCGCGCACGGCGTCTCGACTCAACAGCACGACCTGACCAAAGTCAAAATCGTCGCGCAGGCTGCCCGGCTGGTAATCAATCAGCGGATGCAGCGTGACTCGACCGTCAGACTGTTGGTCGAAGTAATCGGAGTAAAGAAGTGCGGCCTGTGAGTCCAACGCGACTTGTGCGAGGCGTTGTAATCCGGTCGCAGTCAGTACGATCCGTGGGGACAGCATCCACAGCAGGTGGGAGGCGCTTGAAGTGTCGAACCAGCGCAGAACTTCGACCGCCGCAGCTGCGGAACGAAGCGTAGTAGAATCGAGCCGATGTTGAATTCCAGATGGCCCAATTCCGGATGGCACAGCGGCATCCGGCAAAGCCGCCACGGCGATCGGGCCGACGAGTGAATCCGCGGCAAGCTGCGGCAGCGCAGCGGCCGCCGGCCCTGCACCGCGGATTTCGCATACGGCAGCGATGGAAAACATACGCACGCTCCTGTTGTCTTAAGATCTTGAACGCATCGGAACAGGGCCACCGCCATCGGCAAGCCGTGTGACGTAACGGCTTGTCGATTTAGTCCGAGATTGGGCTGTCATCGTGAGGCCTCTGGTAGCGAGCCGAATGATCTTCCATCGACGCTGCCAAACTTCGTACTTTATTTGGAATTGCAGCGTTCGTTGGCAGATCCTTCAGTCGCGTTGCTCCTTCAGGATGACATTCCGCCGTCCACGGATTAAATCGACAGGCCGGTAAGCCCACGACCACCGACGTTGGCTTAAGCGGACCAGGCACAATCTCGGACCAACGTGCCATGACCACATCGCGATCGTCCCGCGGACCGATTATACAACGCACAGCCGCAGCACGCTGATCGCGTCCGCTGACGATTCCCATCTCATTTCTCGCGACTACGTGATCAAATAGTGCCGACGAGGTCGGTTCTGTGCATGCGGACAGAGCTTCCCAGCTGATTGACAATACCTCCTCGGGCGTCCAAAATCGGTCGATTAGGGTTTCAGATGTAGATCCCTTTCAGTCCGTGACCCGCGAGCGAGAGACGACCCCATGGCCACTGAGATCCCCCGCGACACTACAGCTGCGCCCAAGGTGACGTACGCCACCCTCAGCGCCGATAACGACGAACTCCATGCGCAGCTCGACACCGCCGTTGCCAAGGTGCAAGGGGAACTCGGCAGCACGCTGCCGTTGCTGATTGGCGGGCAGCCCCGGAGCACCGCGAGCCACACGGACAGCTTGAGCCCGACAGACACTTCGGTGTTGGTGGCCCGCGCCTCGCAGGGAAATGCCGATGATGTCAACGACGCCGTTGCCGCCGCTCGTACCGCTTTCCCGGGTTGGCGTGGCACGCCGTGGCAGGAGCGCTGCGCACTGCTTGAGCGGGCGGCCGACATCATCCGCAAGGAACGCTACGAACTCACGACCTGGCTGATTCTGGAGATGGGCAAGAGCCGAATCGAGGCATTGGGTGAGATCGAAGAGACCGCGGATCTGTACAGTTATTACGCCGAGCAGATGCGGCAGCACGATGGCTACGTGCGTCGCATGGGCAGCCTATCGCCGGCGGACACGAACACCAGTGTCCTGCGTCCGCACGGGGTGTGGGCGGTGATCGCGCCGTGGAATTTTCCGTATGCACTGATCGCGGCCCCGGCCGCCGCTGCCCTGGTGGCGGGTAACACAGTGGTCATCAAGCCCTCATCGGACACGCCTCTCTCAGGGTTCAAGGTAGCCGACATCTTTATGCGAGCCGGCTTTCCGCCGGGCACCGTCAACCTGGTGACTGGCAGCGGCGGCGTGGTAGGGGATGGGCTCGCCCGTCATCCGGGCGTGGACGGGCTCACCTTTACGGGCTCCTACGACGTCGGCACGCAGCTCTATCGGAACTTCGCAACCGGGCGCTACGCCAGACCCTGTATCGTGGAGATGGGAGGAAAGAACCCGGCGATCGTGATGGAATCCGCCGATCTGGACCGCGCGGCGCAAGGCGTCTTCCGTTCAGCCTTCGGCATGAATGGGCACAAATGTTCGGCCTGCTCGCGGGTGTACCTGCACGAGCCAATCGCCGACGCCTTTCTGGCGCGGCTGGACAAGCTGGTTGCGGCGACACAGATCGGCGACCCGTTGCAGCGCAGTACGTTTGTGGGACCCGTGGCTACCCGGCCCGGACTGGAGGACTACAAGCGGTTTGTGGCCCAGGCTCGCGCGGTGGCGACCGTCCGCACCGGCGGCGAGCTGCTCACCGAGGGCGACTATTCACGTGGCTACTTTGTCCGCCCCACCGTACTCACCGACGTCCCCCGCAACCACGCGCTGATGCGCGACGAGCTGTTCGTGCCCATTCTGTGCGTGCAGCGGGTGAGCAGCCTGGACGAGGCGCTGCGCGAGGCCAACGATACGCACTTCGGGCTCACCGCCGGCTTCTACAGCCAGCAGCCCGCGGAGGTAGAAACCTTCCTCGAACAGATCGAGGCTGGGGTGGTGTACGTGAACCGCGCCGCCGGCGCCACAACCGGCGCGTGGCCGGGCGTCCAGCCATTCGGCGGCTGGAAAGGGTCTGGCTCGACCGGCAAGAATATCGGGGGGCTGTACACGGTGCCCTGCTACCTGCGTGAGCAGAGCCGGACGATTACCGGATGAGGCAGGGGCCTGACCGGTGAACAGGAACAAATGGTGACGGTCCATATGGGAAGGGGCCGCGTCCCAAAGACCGACAGGAGCCGATACAAGCAGGACTCGCAAGGGTTGAGGTTTCGCTAAATGACCGAGCACGATTCGGCGACAAAATACAACGGAACCCGGGGACTTGGCGCCCGGATACAAGGAGACCTATGAAGACCGCCACCCCCTCTGAGACCGCAACCAGCAGCTGGTCGGAACTGGCCTCGCACCCGATCTCGATCGTCGTCGAGCCGCCCGGCCCACGCGCCAGCGAGTTGATCGCGCGCGCGGAACGCACGGTCTCGCCCTCGCTCATCTTCTGCTACCCCCTGGCGGTCGCGCGGGCCGCGGGCTGCATGGTCGAAGACCTGGACGGCAACGTATTTCTGGATGTGCAGGCCGGGATCGCAGTCGCTTCCACCGGGCACTGCCACCCCCGGGTGTCGGCGGCGATCAAAGAGCAGGTGGACGTGTTGATCCACATTTGCGGCACCGATTTCCACTATCCGGGCTACGCCGAACTCAGCGAGCGACTCGACCGCCTGGCGCGGCGGATCGGCGTCCCGCCCGGCGCTCAGCCGCCCGCCGCCGACTCACCCGACGGCTTTCAGACGTTTCTCACGAACTCCGGGACCGAGGCGGTGGAAGCAGCGATCAAGTTGGTGCGGAACCACACGCGGCGCAGCCACCTGATCGCCTTCCACGGTGCGTTCCACGGTCGCACGATGGGCTCACTCTCGCTGACCAGCAAGGCGAAGTACCGCAAGGGCTTCGGGCCTCTGTTGCCGGACGTGCACCATGTGCCCTTCGGCGACGTCGACGCCATCGAGCACGAGCTTTTCCCCTACACCGCGCCGCCCGAGGAAGTGGCTGCCATCTTCGTGGAGCCCGTGCTGGGCGAGGGAGGGTACATTGTCCCGCCACCGGAATTCCTGCCGCGCCTGCGGGAACTTTGCGACCGACACGGGATCTTGCTGGTGTTCGACGAAGTGCAGTCGGGCATGGGGCGCACGGGACGGATGTTCGCCGCCGAGCACATGGGGGTTGCACCCGACGTGCTGGTCCTCGGTAAGGGGTTGGCCTCCGGCATGCCGCTGGGCGCCATGTCGGCGCGCCGCCGCTTCATGACCTGGCCGCGCGGCTCGCATGGGTCGACCTTTGCCGGCAACCCGGTGTGCATCGCCGCGGCGCTGGCCACGCTGGACGTGCTCGAGGAGAGCCTGACGGAGAACGCTGCCCACGTTGGGGCGCGGCTGCAGCAGCGACTGCAGCGGGATCTCGCGTCTCAAAAGGTCGTCGAGGAGGTGCGCGGATTGGGGCTGATGATCGGAGTCGAGTTCACCACGCCGGAGATTGCCGCCGACGTGGCCAACTTGCTCTTCCGTCGCGGGCTGATTGTGCTCGAGGCGGGCAAGAAGGCGATCCGCCTCTCACCGCCGCTGCTGATCACGGCTGAGCAAGCCGACATCGCCGCCGATATGTTCGTGCAGGCCTGTGCCGATGTGGCCAACGGCGGCGCCACGCGTTAGCGTCCGGTTTGTGCAGGCGACCCGGCACCGTCAGGTGCCGGGTGAGCACTACCAACACCCTCACCCTGACCTAGCCTGTCGCCGGGCACGCGGCAACCATGATGACCGAGTAACGATACGTCGATGGGTCCACGTCGCGTCGCGAATCGCGGATACGATGGAGGTCGTGACGCGTTCACGGCTGCCCACCCGGCACCTCACGGTGGCGGTTCGCCGGTTAAGCAAGCGCTGGCCCTCAGCTACCGTCGCCGGGTGGTTAAACCCGTAGCACGCCACGCGTGCCAAAAGGAAGGGACGTTGACGTTGCATTCGTTCAGCCAAAGCGTAATCGCCGTGGCTTCCAGATTGGTCAGCACGACGCAAACCATCCCGATGCGCAGGGGCCACGCACTCCATTCGGTCAGCAGGGATACGACGGCCGCAGCCATAATGATCCATACTCCCTTGGCGGCCCATGTATGGTAGCTTGGTAAGCAACGAAACTTGACCAAGCTTACCAGCCAACTACATAGATAACTGAGAGTGGCTGCAACAATCCAATACGCCTCGTGCGCGATCAACGCGGGCTTGAAGACGACCAAGGCAATCAGCAGCGATAAACAAAACAAGGAATCGGCCACGGTGTCCAGTCGTGCTCCTAGTGCCGACTCGGCATGCAGGCCTCGAGCCAGGAAACCGTCCAACCATTCCGTTAACACCAGCGCGACGGCCAACGCACCAAACCAGAACGGTTGTTCCTTCAGGGCCAGTACCACCAGACCGGGCGAGCCGATGATCCGCAAACAGGTGACGAGATTCGGCGGTGTCAGCCAGCGCTCGGCATCGGTGGCATTCGTGACGTCGTGGCGCAACTTGCCGGACGAGCCGTGGTCGTTGTTAGTCATGTGACCGACACTCCGTTATTCTCCAACGTCGTCTCGATACCCCACCGACTGCTCATCGTACCACACAACTACTGGATTCCGGGAATGCCCGCCGCACGGCGGACTCACCTCATCCTGAACGTAGCGGAGCGGATTGAACGATCTGCCAGCCGACCTGACACTGCCTGCAGGGGTGCGGCGGCGACGGCCGGCTCACTCGCTTGCGCGTCGTGCTTGTATTTTCCCGAGTTTTGCCGGTAGCGCAACCTCAAATCGCTAGCGCATCGTGCTTGTATTTGGGGCAGGGGAAGCTATGCGGAATAATGCAGGCAGGAAAACTCCGCAGCCGACCACCCGGGCTTCCCTTGCCCTGGCGCACTGGTGCAGTGAAAATAACAGAAAAGCGTTGCGGGTCTCGCATTGCACACGTCGCAACCGTCGGTTTGAAAGCTGCGGTTGGATCGACAGCTCGTCACGCCTAAATCCGCAAAACCGACTGTTCGCGCTCGCCGTACCCCCACCGATCCGCCCATGAATGCTCAACCGTTTTATTTTACCTGGGGCCTGCAACCGTCCGCCAATCCGTTCCCGGTAGAACGCGCCGAGCGTGATGAATTCATCATGGACGATGGTCGGCGAGTTTATGACTTTATCTCGACCAGTTTCCAGGCCTGTTTCGGCCACAGTCACCCGATGATTTGCGAGGCGATACGCCAGCAGTTGGGCCGCATGCCGGTGACGCTCCCCAAAGCGTCCTTTGATCTGAAGCAACGCGTCTCGGAGCGGTTGACTGACTTGCTGGGTCTGCCCGACGGAAAACTTTTTTATACTGTCAGCGGCTCTGAGTCGGTGGAAAACGCCCTGAAGATGGCGCGACAGGTGACAGGCCGCAAGAAGATCCTGGCGAGACAGAAGAGCTACCACGGAGCGTCGTTAGGCGCGTTATCGGTAACCGGCGATTGGCGCAGCCTGCCCCACTTGCGGCTCGACCGTGAAACGGTCCGCATTCCGGAACCCGAGGAAGACCCGGCGTTAACGGCCACCGCCGCGATCGTGGATCGGATCGGCGGCGACCAGATCGCGGCCGTCATCTTGGAGACAATCAGCGGCACGAACGGAGTGTTCATTCCCAGCTTCGACTGGTTCCAGGGCATCCAGGAGTTGTGTCAAACGCATGGCATCTTGCTGATTATCGACGAGGTCCTGTGTGGATTTGGCCGGACCGGTGTCGATTTCGCGTTTCAGGCGTACGACTTGCACCCGGATTTTGTCTGCATGTCGAAGGGAATTACTGGCGGTTACATTCCGTTCGGGGCTGTTTGGACGGGCCCCGCCGTGGTCGAATACTACGACCACGAAAAAATGGTGTGTGGACTGACTAGCTATGCTCATCCACTGGGTCTGGCGGCGCTGGACGGAGTGCTGGACGTGATGGCGGACTCAGGTTTTTGTCGCAACAAGCGGGACTTGGAGCAAACGTTTTCCGAGCGGATGGAGAAGATCGCTCAACTGGACTGCGTGCAGGAGGTGCGCTGCCGCGGCCTGATCGCGGCGATCGATTTGGCCCATCAGTCGGCTCCTGGCTGGGATCGATGCTTTGCCGAGGGCCTACACATTTACAGCAAGGGGAGTACCGTGATTCTTGCTCCGCCGTTCATCTCCACGCCCGCCAGGTTGAATGCGGCACTGGACGTGATGACGGCAATTCTGTTGGAAACCACGGCGACGGTACACTGATGGCACGATCGAAAGTTTACGCCAACGCCGCACAGGCTTTATTCGATGTGACGGACGGGATCACGTTGATGAGCGGTGGTTTTGGCCTGTGCGGCATTCCCGAAAACAGCATTGCCGAACTCGCGCGTCGGGGCATCCAACGAGTTCACGCGATCTCGAACAATATCGGCAACTCGGGGCGTGGCCTGGCCGTGTTGCTGCAGAACCGCCAGATCGTCGAGGCGACCTGTTCTTACGTGGGCGGCAATCCGGATCTTGAGCAGCAAATGCTGGACGAAACGGTCAAAGTCAACCTGGTCCCGCAAGGAACCTTTGCTGAACGGATCCGGGCGGCCGGCATGGGGATTCGCGGCTTCTATACACCGACGGGGGCGGGAACGATCGTGGCCGAGGGTAAGGAAATCCGACAATTCGATCGCCCATGCCTGCTGGAGTTGCCGTTGCACGCCGACTTCGCCATCATCAAGGCGCAGCGCGGCGACACGTACGGAAATCTGTGGTTCAAGGAAACCGCCCGAAACTTCTCGCCGCTGATGGCCATGGCGGCCCGCACCACGGTCGTGGAGGTCGAAGAGCTTGTGGAGCTGGGCGAGATCCTGGGGGAAGACGTGCATTTGCCGGGGATTTTTGTGCAGCGAATTTACCAAGGCGCCGACTATCGAAACGACGTTGAAATCCCGGTTTTCGCTGCGAACCCAAGCCACGGGGGTTCAACCGGTAGTGGGTGACTTTGGGCCTGTCATCGCACTGTTCGGCGGCACGCGCGTCCGCTGGACGCGTACGCCGCCAGAAATCGCCTGGGAGTGGTGGCCTACGGCCGATTTGAACCGCGATTTCTTCTGGCTTGCGGCCTAACGACGCGGCCCAGATGTGGGGGGAGTGGAGACCGGACTTCAGACCGCACCCACATTCGACTTGCCGCCGACAATTGCCTACACTGAAGTATACGGAAAGCCGGCCTGAACTCTGCGAGCCCTGCCGCAGGCTTGGCCCACGTATTCCCTTACCTCTTCCAAGATTTTCGATGCCCAAGATACCGTCAACTTTTGGACTGCTGCAATGCTAAAACCCTCTCATTTATCCGGTTCGACGCTGGCCCACCGCGAATTTCGTGACGACGACTTCTGGCGCGAGATTCCGGCATGGCGGGACGTGACCCGCGAGCAGTTTGGCGATCATCTTTGGCAGGCGCGTACGTCGATCCACAGCCTGAAGCAGGTGCAAGCCACTTTGGGGGAGCGCATCGACGAAACGCTGATTCAGGACATTGCCGCGGGCCTGAAAATTGCCCCCATGAACATTCGCATCACTCCGTATGTGTTTGCGTTGATCGACTGGGACCACCCCGTGGATGATCCACTCCGCAAGCAATTCTTGCCGCTCGCGTCACAGATGCTACCGGATCATCCGTTTTATCTGGAGGACTCGTTGAGCGAAGACGAGGATGCGCCCGTCCCCATGCTGACGCATCGCTATCCTGATAAAGTGTTGTTCCTGCCGCTGACGACGTGCCCCGTGTACTGCGCGTATTGCACACGCAGCCGCATCATTGGCGGCTCGACCGAGACAGTGGAGAAAGACACCTACGGCGCGAATATGGCGCGCTGGAACGAGGCATTTGAATATCTGCGGGCCAACACGCAGGTGGAAGACGTCGTGATCTCCGGTGGCGATGCGTTCAACTTGACCGCCAAGCAAATCCTGCATATCGGTGAAACGCTGCTGTCGATTCCTCATATCCGTCGACTTCGCTACGCCACCAAAGGCATTGCCATCTTACCCATGAAGATCACGCACGACGAGAAATGGATGGAGGCCTTCTTGGCAGTCCACAAGCAGGGGCATGCCCAGGGAAAACAGGTGGTTATTCACACCCATTTCTCCTCGCCTCGCGAGGTTACCAAGTGGAGCCTCGCCGCCATGGAACGGCTGTTTGCCGAACACGTGCTGGTTCGCAATCAGGCGGTGTTGCAGGAGGGGGTTAACAACAGCGAAGAGATCATGCGTCAGCTGACGGCCCGTTTGTCGTACATGAATATCCAGTCTTACTACGTCTACATCCACGACATGGTTCCAGGGTGTGAACATTTGCGAACCACGATCCGGGACGGCGTTGAGCTGGCCAAACAGATTCGGGGCTCGACAGCTGGCTTCAACGTGCCCACTTTTGTTTGCGACGCGCCCGGTGGCGGTGGCAAACGGCATGTGGCTTCCTACGAATACTATGACGAAGCCAATGGAATCTCCGTGTGGCGTGCACCCAGCGTCAAACCGGGCGAGTTGTTTCTGTATTTCGATCCGATTCACCGTTTGTCCCCCGCGGCGCAACAGCGTTGGGCCGATGCTCACACCCGCGAACAAATGGTATGGGATGCTGTGCATAAGGTGGATCCCCAGTTGTCGGACATACACCGACAAAAGCTCAGCGAGCGATTGGGGATCCGTTTGCCCTGCGCGACTGAGGGAGTTTAACCTTGAGCAATGATCGGGTTCTCGGCTGGACTAAGAATCAAATGGCTGATCAGATTATCGCTCGGCTGGAAGACGGCTGCAGCCTGAACCTCGGCATTGGCATGCCCACGCTGATTGCCGAACGCATGCCCCAGCAGACGGAGGTCTTCATCCATTCAGAGAACGGCGTCTTGGGCGTCAAGGGTCGCCCCACGCCTCAGACGGTGTCGCCGACCCTGATCAATGCAGGCAAAGAGACGATCTCGGTGCGTACCGGGGTCAGCTATTTTGACAGTGCCACAAGCTTCGGCATTATTCGCGGCGGTCACATCGATTACTGTGTCCTGGGGGGCATGCAAGTCGACGTGGAGGGCAACCTGGCCAACTGGATGGTACCCGGCAAGAAAGTGACCGGGATGGGGGGTGCCATGGACCTGGTGAACGGAGCGAAGCACATCATCGTGATGCTGGATCATTTTGCCAAGAGTGGAGACTGCAAGCTGATGCGCCGCTGTGATCTGCCCCTGACCGGCATGCGCGTGGTGGACACCATCGTCACGAACCTCGGCATCTTCGCCCCCACCGGCAGTGCGTTTCGCATCGAAAAGCTGGCCGACGGTGTGACGAAGTCCGACCTGGGCCTGGAGGCTACACTGCTGGCCTCGTAACAACGTCGTCTTTCGCTCCGCAAAGCACGCGCTTTCGCCGAGCGAACGGCGACAACTTGGAATGTAGGACGGATTGGCCCATCCGCAATCAATATCGCTTTGGCCAAATCGCTTTCCACGGATGGGTAATCCGTCCTCCCATGCACGACGGATTACCAAGTTGCTGGAAAACCCACTCCGCGGGTCGCGCAAACTGACGACTTGGCCAATCCATCCTTCGAGTTCTTTGGCCCAAGCCACAGAGTCGAAACGTTGTTCACCGCGTTGCCTTTACACCCTTAGGAAGATCTTCTGGCGATACAACACGTACAGCAGCAGCCACTCGGTCAACACTAACGCTATCGACCACAACAGCAGCTTGTATTCGCCCGTGTACTGCAGCACGCCGTCGAAGAAAAAGTGGGTCGTGTGGGCGAAGTTAACAAAATTGGTTGCCAAGTAAATCAGGATCGAGTTCATGCCGATCACGACGAAGAAAAACGCCCAGCGCCGCC
Organism: uncultured Planctomycetales bacterium; assembly: GCA_963695565.1. Classification (GTDB taxonomy): domain Bacteria; phylum Planctomycetota; class Planctomycetia; order Pirellulales; family Pirellulaceae; genus CAVOGW01. The sequence continues at coordinate 929,853 of CAVOGW010000008.1, read as the reverse complement.
AGCGCCAGACGTCGATCACCAGGTAAAACAAAGCCAAGAACAACAGGCTCCAGCCCGCACAGTGGACCACGAAGGAGCTTGACCACAGGTTCTTATTGATCGGAAAATCGGGGTTCCACAGCCGGGCCAGGCCGAGGCATACCAGGCCGACGAGTGCCATCGCGATCGTTTTGAAATAGCCGCTGCGGCGATCGTCTTTGAGAAACTGCCCGGTAAGCGCGCCGGCCAGGGCTGTGCCGATCGCGGGTATCGTGCCCAGCAATCCCTCGGGGTCGCGATCGCCCCGGTACAGGCGACCGGGGATCAGCAGGCGGTCAATGTAGTCGGTGAGCGTATGGCCCGGGTCGAGGTCGCCCGCGCCATATCCGGGAACCGGCACGAACTTCAGCGCCGCCCAGTATCCGATTAACAGGCCCGCCATCCAGGCAAGCCGGCCGCGCCACGTCGTGTTCAACACAATGATCCCGGCAAACAGGGAGGCCAGACCGATGCGACCCAGCACACTGGGCAGGCGGGTGTGGGGCCAGTCGAACTTCAACAGGCCGTTATAGATCATTCCCAGCAGCACCAGGATCAACCCGCGAACGACCACGTGCCGGGTAACCTGCGCCTTACTATCGCCGCGAGCCACGCGTTTTTCAAACGAGAACGGCATCGAGACGCCCGCCATGAACAGGAACAGCGGAAAGATGAGGTCGTAGAACTTGAACCCATGCCACTCGGGATGTTCGAGCTGTCCGGCGAGCCACACCAGCCATGCCCAGCCGGTGAGCCTGGCCGCGGCATGGGCGATCCCCTCACCGCCGATAATCCAGAACATATCGAAGCCGCGCAGGGCATCCAGGCTCAGCAGGCGCTGCTCGCCGGCGGCAGACGCGGCATACGGTGGTGAACCAGGTGCAACGATCATGGCGGACAACTGCAAGGTCGAAGGTTACGCCAGGCCAAACGTGTCGGTGCGCAGGGTGCGCTGAACCCTGGTTATTGTCGCTGCACCGCAGCGCTGCGCCTAGCACGGTGGGACACCTGCTCAAAGCAATCTTCACCTCGCTGAAATACCTTGACTGGCAGAATTCGCAGGTTGTCCCAACATCAGGCCCGTCCCATTGGATTGAGCGGCAAAGCCTGACCGCGCGTCGATCCCGATTCCCGTGGTACCATCCGGTCGGAGATCGCGTGTGTGACGACATTTTGCAGCGGCCCGCGGTCGATGTTCGAATTTTACACATCGAGCAACATCACGCGGAAACGACCCCAGCGCTCTTGCCAGCATCGTTTTGCCAATTCTTCGGGCACCAGGAATGGCAACCATGGGAAACTTCTGGATCAGGCTTTTTGCGCGGTCCACGGGAAGGCCCGGGCCGCCCGGGCGGTGACCGGCCATCCACGGATCGTTGCGCCGCTGGCCCACCCCGACCCTTACGGGACCGGGTTCGCCGTTAGTCCATGGGCAGTCGTGGGGACAGGTGCCGATACCAGCTCAGATACAATCCCAGGCTCAACACGATCAGCGCCAGCAGCAAGCCGCCCGCCAACTGCCACTGATGGATTACCACCGCCATCGGCAGCAGGAACATCACCAACTGCCACGGCACCGCGAAACCGGTCGCCACGATATCCCGCGTGTTTTCCTGCCGAATCGCCTCGCGCTGTTCCGGTGCCAACTGTCGCCGCACTTTTCCCCATAAGCCGAACGGCCGCGTAGTGCGATAGAAATCCAGCAGCGTCTCATTCGCCACCGGGGGCGTAACGTAGGACGCCACGATCATTCCCGTCAACGCACAAACGCAGATGACGGCAAATGTTTCGTACTCGTTCAGGTGAATACCGAGGACGCCTGACGCCAGCAGGAACGCTGTCCCCATGCCCAGGATTGCGCCCGCGGCATAGCCATAGCCGTTGAACCGATGCCAGTACCACCGCAGAAAGTTGGGCAAGATCAACCCGGCCCCCAACCCCATGTTCAGGAAGCCCCAAACTTGATTGATCGACTGGTACTGGTAGGCAGCCACCAGCCCCAGCACCACAAACGTCACCGTGCTGGCATACCCGATCCACACCAGCTCACGATCGCCAGCGTCACGTCGCAGGTAACGCTGATAAATGTCCTTGACAAAATACGACGAGCCCGCGTTCATGAACGAGCTGTAGGTCGACATGGCCGCCCCCAGCAGGCTGATCATCATGATTCCGCGAATCCCCACCGGCAGCGTTTCGAGAATCACGGCCGGCAGCACCAGTTCCGGATCGGTCTGCTGCGTCTGCATGGTCAATCCCAGCACGGCGATCCCCATCATCAACGGCCAGCGGAACGACATCAGGAAGATCCAGAACAGCGACAGCAGTCCGCACTCCCGTTCATTCCGCGCCGCAAAATATCGTTGAGCCAGATAGCCGCCCGCGCCCGACATTCCGTCGATCACCGTTTTCAGCAGATAGAACCCCAGTGCCAGCTGAAACCACTCGAACGTTTCATAGCCTGCCCGCACGTCCATGCGTTGCGGTGGCCACACGCTCAGCCAGCGCTCATCCACAAGCCCGCTCAGCGTTTCTGCATCGACCATCACAAATGCCCGCACCGAGATGTACAAAGCCAGAAACAGAATCACGCCCCCCTGCAGCACGTCCGTCCAAACCACCCCTGCGAACCCGGCCAGCATGGTGTACATCATCACGATCAGGATCAGCCCTACCGAACAATAGCCGGCATACTGCGGGGCCAGTTCGGGCGTGGGCGCGATGTCCACGAGAAACAGCGCGAAGAATTTATTCGTCGCCACCGCGAAGTAGGCAATCGCCCACACAAAAAACAGCAGGTTATAAACCGCATTCAGCACGCGCGGTAGCGCTCCCTGCGACTCCCCGAATCGGAACGACATCCACTCCGCGACCGTCATCTTCCCCGAACGGCGCGTCCACTTTCCCATAAACGCCAGGTAAAACGCCATGATCAGCACGATGCCGCCACGCAGTTCGATGTAAAACCCGGAAAAACCGAACGTGTAAATCAGCGAGGCGATCAACATGGTGCCGGCCATGTCGACATTCGACGCCATGCCGGACGCCCCCAGCATCCACCAACTCATCGACCGATCACCCAGAAAGTAACTGTCGATGTTCCGCGACGCCTGCCTGCGCAGCACGAGGGCCACGGCCAGCATCGCCAGAAAAAACAGGACCACGATCGTGGTGTCGATCCAATGCATCAGGTCTCCCCCAGGTGTGGACGTAGTAGCCGACACGCTCCGTCTTGACGGCCATTCGAGCGCTCTCTCGATGGACCCCTGCGTCAACAGTCCGGCCCGTTATTGGTCATTGGCGGGCCCGTTATCGGGCGCCAGGAGAAACGAATCGGGGATGTGAGCAGAATTTCTAAAACCGAACCGCCGTCACGACGGAGCGTGACGGCTACAACCTGTCCTGCGTGCAAAACCTCGCTCGTTTATCGCACGAATTCCAGCGTCACGATACGCTTGTGCGGCACAGGGACGGTGACCCAACCCTCCGCGTCGGGCGCGAGCGTCGTCACGGGCCGCTCTTCCAAGGTCACGATTCGAATCTCACGCCACGGCGGCCCCGCATCTCGCGGAAGCACGTACTCGTTCGCCGCCTGCTCGACCGGCGAAGCGGGCGGCTCCGGTCCCGCGCGTCCACCGTTCAAGCGTACGCGGGCATCCAGGTCCTGCGGGTACGCGTTGAACAACCGCACGACGACCCCCTGGCCCGACTCACTTTCTTTCACCGCGCTCACATGCAGGCTGTGCGGCGTCACCTCCAGAAAGCTGCCCGCCGGCGGCCGATGACCATGCGCCGTTGGGGCGAACTGCAGGGCCAGCAACGGTGTGTTGAACGCTTCCGACGCGCACCACAGTTGCGCCGACACCCAGTCCGCGGCATGCGGAAACACGGCATACCGGAAGCGTTGCACGCCCGGACACTGCGCCGTGGCCGCCAGCTGCGCATCGTCCACCCGATCTGGAACGTAAAACCGCAACGCCAGGCTCCGCAGCAGCGTCAGACTCACCGTTCGAGCCGCGTCATCGTGCGCTTCGTACGCCCGCAACCCGTCCCCCAATAGCGCCAGGCCAGCGGCGCCGTCGCTCACGTCCACAAAACCTTGCCACGGCTGCTCTGTCTGCGGCAGATCATCGAACTGGCTGTAGTCCGGCGTGGGAATTTCGCGACAGACCACATCAAACGGCGTCCGAGCGGCGATCGCATCCGTCTTCAGCCCGCTGGGGAACGACACACGCAAGTAATGATCTCGTGCTGCGTTGTCGATCGTCGTATTGATCTCGACCCACGGTACGCCGCGTCGCAAGGTAACCTCATTGACGATGCGGCACGTCACCAGCTTCTCACTCCGCGAGACTCCGTCCTGCGTCAATCCCTCGGGCAGCTGCCAATCCAACTCCACGCGAAAACAGCATTCCAGCGCACCGTCATGCAGTCGGCTGACCCGGGCCCGCTCATTCAGCGTCGTGTACACGCGATCGTGCGCCGGCGATTGATGTTCCCACGCCGTCCCTGTCGCACCGCTGTCCCGGAAGTAACCCAATCCCCGAAACGCTTTCTGCGTAGCATGACACAGGACATCCAGCGTTCCGTTCGCATTGATCGTCACGGTGAGATGTTCGTTCGACATCGACTGTGGTCCCGTGCATAACGACGTCGGCTGCATCACCTTCCGCCACGCTCGCCGCGCGACCCGATACACGCGATACCCACAGGCCGGCAACTGCTTTACGGCCAGCCGCAGTACGTGTCGCTTTCCCGCGAAGAACAACTGCACATCATGCGGATTGTGCACACCCGTCTGGTTCAGCGTCGGTACGCCGATCCGCTGGTACGCCACCGATCGACCGCGTTCATCCAGGATATCAAAGTCATGCTGGTCACCCCAACTCAAGGGTGTCTCCAGCACGAGCGCCGCCACATCCTGCCGCGCGGCCGGCGACGCGTTGTACAGCAGCAGCGCGATATCCTCCGCATCCATGTCCCGCACATCCACACTGCCCGCGATCGCCGCCAAGGAGGATTCCAACAGACACGTGCCGATCTCCCGCGCCTGCCGCCCGCGATGCTGCATGTCCGCATGCACCACATCGCGACCGCAACCACCGATCGCATCGTGGCTGTGGTTGGTCAACAGCAACTTGTAGGCCCGTGCCAGGAACGGCCGCGGAAACTCCGCCCCCCACAACCGCGCATATACGGCCAATGGTTCCGCCAGCGTAGTCAGCACCCGCTCCGTATCATGATTGTCGTGCTTGAGAAACGTCCGCGCCGACAGGACCCAGCCCAATAGCGCGCTGGTACTTCCTTTGGTATACGTGTGACGCATCTCGCCATGCACGACTGGCCAGTCATCCTGTTGTCCGGCCAGCACCCCGGCTTGAAAATCTTCGAACGTGCTGCGAAACACATCCGCCTCATCCCGCACTGCCGTCCGTGCGTCGCTGAGCAATCGCAACTCTCGCTCGTCGGGATACGAGCCGTCATGCCCACACGACCATAGTCGGTGCGGCGTCCGCCAGTCGGCGTCCTGTTCCCGCAACGCCTGTTGTGACGCCGGCGGAATCGCGTCCGCGTCATACGCATGCCGCAAATGCAGGAATTGCCAATCCAGCCATGCATGCCCGGCATCCGCCATGCGAAACATCCCACTGCCATCCGACCAACGTTGCTCAAAGTCATTCAGCTGATCCAGCCGCAGACCCCAATACGCCGGCCGCTGTAACAGATACCATACGTTGTATCGAGGCCGCGCCGCCAACCGCGACGCCACGATCCGCGTGCCGTCAGGCGCCTCCCAGACGAACTCTGATCGTGGTGCCAGTCGACTGTTGACTCCGCGATAAAACATCATCATCTCGATCTCGAATCCACGATAGATCTGCGGCATCTGCGAGATCTGCCCCCAGGAAAACGGCGTATAGCCGGTCTTCGCCACCTTGCCGAACTGCCGAGCAATCCGATGTCCCAGCAACAGATTCCGAATCAAGGACTCGCCCGAAATGCAAAACTCGTCGGGCAGGCAGTACCACGGCCCCACCGCCAGCCGCCCGCTTGATATCAGCTCCCGCAATTCCTCCTCACGCTCCGGCCGCATCTCCAGGTAATCCAGCAGCGGCACGGTCTGGGAGTCCAGGTGAAAATGCCCGTACTCTGGATGACGCCGAAATATGTCCAGCAACTGATCCAGCATCTGCACCAGACCGAACCGCGTCCGCTCAGCCGAGTATTTCCACTCCCGATCCCAGTGCGTGTTGCTGATGAAGTGGCATTGTGGACGCGTCGACTGCTGGTCCTGCTGTGCACTGTCCGGTGCCTTGCTCTTCGCCATTACCGTTGCTCCTCGATCACACAGGCCAGCCGTTCCCAAACGGCGTCCAGCGAATCACAGTATTCCAGGCACAACGACCGCGTGCCGCTCTGCTCGATATTTCCACCCGCCAGGCCCATCGTGGGAAAACCCGCGATTCTTCCGGCACAGACGCCCGCCCCACTGTCCTCCAGGACCACAACCTGCTCGCGCTCCTCCCCTGACAACGACAGCCCCACTCGAAACACTTCGGCGTACAACCAGGGGTGCGGCTTTGGTTCCAGTTCGCCCATCGTGCCCGCATGACCCTGCTGCAACGGAAATCCGGCCGTGATGATCGCGTCGTAGAATTCCAGTGGATCTCCCAGTTCAAGTTGCCGAAAGGCCGACACGATTTCCGGCCACGCCTTTTCATGCAGCCCGGAAGTCACCAGCGCGATCCGAATCCCCGCCTGCTTCAACCTTGACAGGAACGGCTTCAATCCCGGCGTCGGCGTAAATGCATCCACGCGGCCACGTCCGGCCAGGATCTCGCTCAACTCATGGCGCACGTGCTGAAAATACAATGCCCGCGCCTGCTCCACCGTTCGATCCGGGCAGTACTTACTCACCGCATAGGCCAGGTGTTCCGATACACTGTGTCCCGAGACGTGCGGCAGGTCCGCATCGTCAAACTCGAATCTTGGCTGGTCCAGCAGGCTCGACACCGATCGCTGGATCATCCAGATCCAGAACTGTTCGCTGTGCACACTTGTGCCATCGAGGTCCATCAGCACGGCCTTCAGCGGCGCCCGCAATCGTGATTCGCGCAGCGGGTAATACGCGGGAAACCCGAGCACGGATCGCACATAGGCCAGCGTGTGCCGCTCCCACGCGATGAATTCGACTTTACGATCGCCGGTGGTATGAATGGACACGACGCCGTCCCGGCCCACGCGATGTATGCCATCCGTGCTGGCCTGCAGCGCGATCAGATCCTTACCTACCGGCCCCATTCCGGGTATTTCATGTTGCGGTAACATACGCCTTGGTTTCCGTATCCAGGTCGAATGGGGTAGTCTACTCGCTCGCTGATCGCACTGCCACAACCTGAGCCCGCGACATAGGGTCGCGCGGGGTGGCACGGCTCAATGCCGTCTACTTGGCGACGGGACCGATCCACACCGGATCCGCAGGTGTGCGTTAGCACCCGGTTTTTCGGCATTCACGAACCGGACGCTAACTAACGCTTGGCGGCTGATAAGAGACCAAGGCATTCAGGGGCACGTGGCAGCGGGACGAGCGAGCGTCGCGTCACTCCTTCCCTACGTCAGTCGCCGCTTTCACGCCCTGCGCGGCGTCCGGACCTGCCACCCCGAAATTCGGGGCGTCCCGACTGCGGTCGACGAGCAGTTCCACCGCATCCGGCGAACCATCCACGGAAAACTCTGCCATGCCGCCGGAAACCGACACGCGTCGCAGTTCGCGCCACGCATGCTCGGATCTGGCGATAAGCCGGTAGTTGCCGTCGGGGACTTTCGTCAACGACGTCCACATGCCGGGACGATCTTTCACGGCCGCGAGGCAGACTGGCCGAGGACGCCAGTTTTCTCCGCGCCAGGGATGAGCCGCCTGGCCGCGGCTCCGGACATCGTAGAACGCTCGCAAATCATCTTGAAAAAGGTCAAGCACGCCGCGGCTGAACCACCAGACGTGCCCTTGGCCGCCCGTGGCACGCACGAGCTGGGCCGACTTTTCTGCATCGCCAGCGGGGAGGTCGGGGCCGTCTCCCACCAAGCGTATGCCGGCCACTAATTTTTGCAGCTGACCGGCGTTGGTCATGTAGTCGACTTGCTCGTGCCAAGTCCGCTCGAAGCTGTCGTAGTTCATGCGGTACACCTGGGGTACATATTCGTCCCACGTTGTATCCGCGGGGCCCTTCGCCCAACTAACCCAATCGCAGAGGTACTTTTCCCGCGCCAGGGATAGGGCCCTGGAGACAACGAGATGATCACATGCGGATGGGCGGCCCGCACTTCACGCACGAAGCGTCCGGCAATCTCCGTCACCTTGGCTTGCCGCCAGGCGGTGAAGTTCGGATCGCGAAAATCGTCCGGCAAGTCTCTTCCGGTCTCCTCCTTGTATCGCTGCCGCGTGTATGTATCGTAGCCCATTTCCAGGCTAGGCCAAACGATCCGGTCGTCCAGTTGGATGCCGTCCAAGTCGTACTTCGTGACGGCCTCGACCACAATACCGATCAGCAGTTCCTGAGCCTGCGGATGGAGCGGGTTCAACCACACGAAACCGTTTTGGGCCACGTCGGAGCCGTGCTGGTCGAGCACAATCCAATCCCGTCGGGCACGCAGCTCGTTCCGCGTTTCGCGTGCGGCAGCCATGAACCCGTATTCGAACCAGGCCACGTAAATCAGCTGGTTGCGGTGGGCTTCAATCAGCGTCTCGGATAACAGATCCCGCTGGAGCGCGGTTTGTTGCCGCGTCGAGGCATGCACCTTCATCGGCACGCCGGTGAACCGCTCAGCCACCTTCGACGGAAACTCGGTATATCCGTTCTTCCAGCACTCGACGTAGACGGTATTCAATCCCAGCTCGCGCAATGTTTTCATGGTGAACGCGGTATTCGCGGGCGTTGCGATCGCAGTATTGGCGGTGGTCGTCAGCCAGGTACCGCGGACTTCCGGAAGCGGGGCGTCCCGGGGCACAACTGGCGGTTGGGCGTTGACAAAACTGCGGGGGGCAGGCGAGGACACCAGGAGCAGCGCGACGATGAAGCAGCGTGTGGAACTCAACCGTTCCCTGGCCGCAATTGGCCGCGCACTCCGCATGGGCAATCCAGTTTTCATGGTTCTGGTTTTCCGATCAGTTTAGTTTCGCACTACTGGTGATCACCCCGGAGGCAGCGGCCGGACTGGCACTCGATCGAGCTACGGGCATAGGCGACGTGGAGCAGCAGCCCGGACCCGGACATCGCGGCCCAACCTTCCATTAGTCTTGCCAACGCACGCCAACCACGAAGCGCTCGTTCCACCAGAATACTGTCCATGCACCGACGTAGCCAAGGGCTGACCGCGAGCCGCAGAAGCGGCTGTCGTCCGGCACGATTCCCCGTCTGAGGGCCGACCTGGCAGGCGTGTGGTGACCAGGATCGGCCGACTCGAGCAAAAACGATCGGGTTTCGGTAGTCTGATGCCTGGGTGGGACGGTTGGACGTCAATTTTCGGCTGAAATCGCGGTCTGGAACGTACTCCGTGGCGCGCAAAGGCACCGAGTAGCCGTCACGCTCCGCCGTGACGGCTGTTGAAGGTTGTTGCTTGTTAGACTGGTGCGTCACCCGTCCACCGCGATCTAGCTAAGCTAGGTGCGCATCTTCATTGGCGACCGGAACGGAACCATCTGAACGAGTCAACAATAGTAGTCGAACGGCCGTCACGCGGAGCGCGTTTTTGCGCTTGCGACGGTAGACGCAGGAGATCCCGGACGTATCCCTGCTGGCAAGGTCAGACTGGCTGGCAGATCCTTCACTCCGCTCCGCTCCGTTCGGGACGACAAACTCGATGATTGGTGATGCCGCGCTGTTTCTTGCCTGGGCCAATCCGTCCTCCAATGTCCCCGAATCGCGCTCGGTCATTTAGTCTTCCGCTCGGCTGCCGTCGCCGCACATTTTGACAATTTTGGGATCGAATTGTGCGATGATTTCCACAAGATCGGCCTGCTGCCGCATGACTTCGCGGATGTCCTTGTAGGCGCCGGGCACTTCGTCCGCGCCGGCCGAGATGACGTGGACGCCCTGCTGGGCCAGTCGATTTCGGATGTCGTTCCAGCGGAATGTTGCATTGGCTTGTTTGCGCGACATTTGTCGGCCGGCGCCGTGCGCGGCGGAATCCAACGCGGCGGCAACTCCCTTGCCGCGCACGACGAAAGCCGGGTCCGCCATGGAGCCAGGAATGATCCCCAGCACGCCCCGCCCCGCCGGAGTCGCTCCTTTGCGATGCACGATCCATTCGCGACCCTCGTGGACCTCCTTCCAGGCAAAGTTATGATGGTTTTCCACGCCCGCCAGAATTTCGGCACCCAATAGCTCCGTGACGCAATGGTGGATCACGTCATGGTTGGCCGCGGCGTACGCTCCCATCAGGTTCATGGCGGCCCAGTACTCCTGCCCCTGCTGCGTGTCCAGATCCAACCAGGCCAGATGTGCCGCCTCCGCGAACCTGGCTGGCAATCGATTGCGGGCGATGGCGCTATAGGTCGAGCAGACCGCGGCACCAGTACCGCGACTTCCGCTGTGACTCAGTAGCGCGGCGTAGGAACCGGCGGCCACCCCCAACTCCTCGACGGCCGCCGGAATGGTCAGCACGCCAAACTCCACGAAGTGATTGCCCGATCCGGACGTCCCCAACTGCCGCCAGGCCCGGTCCTTCGACTCGCGCGTGATGCGACTCACGGTCCAATCCAGGTCCATCACGTCGTGTGGCCGAGGCCGATCATACTTCGCACCAACGCCAAACCGTGTGCCCTGCTGCAAAGAGTCCACGTAGGCTGCCGACCGGGACTGAAGTGTATCCACAGGCATGTCCAGGATCGAAAGTTTCATGCGACAAGCGATATCCACTCCCACGGCATACGGAATCACCGCGTTTTCGCAGGCCAGCACCCCGCCAATCGGCAGCCCGTATCCCACATGGGCGTCGGGCATGAGAGCTGCCGCCCGGGCCACCGGCAGGCGACACGCCTGCTGCATCTGCGCATGCGATTGCTGATCAATCCCCTCTAGTCCCCACGTTCTATATTCAATCGGCGCGGGAGGCACGAATTCCCGGTCTTGCAGAACGGCATTGGCAAACTCGCCCAGTAGAGCGTGATCGAGAAACGCACGCGGATCATCGAGAGCCGACTTCAGCTGTAGCTTGACGTCCCGGCCGCGAACTCCGTGCTGCGCTAGTGTCTGAATTGCCGCGATGGCCGTCTTGATGCAATCCTGGGGCACTCCTAGTTTTATCAGTTGTCGTGTGTTCATGGGGCTTTTTTCTGTTCGGGTCGCCTGCAAGCCGCGTGGGGCTTTTGAAGTTGCGCATTCTTGCTCAGCATTTAGCCCAAGCCTGTGATTTAGCCGGCCGGTTGGCTCACTCGTTTGCGCGTTTTAACGTTGCGCATTCCAGGTAGCATTACGCCGCAGCCCGTGATGTAGCCGCTTGGCGGGCTCACTCGCTTGCGCGTCGTGCTTGTATTTTTGGGGGTTTTCCGCAAGCGCAACTTTGAATTGAGCTCCGTTGCTTTGGAGGATTTGTAAACGCTGATGGCAAAACCGCAATTCTGGCTGTTCAAAACCGAACCAAATACGTATTCGATCGACGACCTCGCCCAGGAGCCCAACCAGACCACTTGCTGGGAAGGGGTGCGCAACTATCAGGCACGTAATATGCTGCGTGATCAAATCAAGAAAGGGGACAGGGTGCTCGTATACCACTCCAACGCAAAACCCCCGGCCGTGGCCGGCACTGCCAAAGTAGTGCGGGCGGGTTATCCCGACCATTTCGCGTGCGATCCGAGCAGCAAGTATTACGATGCAGCGTGTGATGCTAACGAACCACGCTGGTTTATGGTTGACATCAGGCTCCAGACCGTCTTTCGCCAACCCGTGCCTTTGCCGGAACTCCGCCGGCATCAGGCCTTAAGCAAGATGGAATTGCTGCGAAAAGGTTCGCGTTTGTCCATCCAGCCCGTGCGCATGGAGGAGTTCGAGCTGATCTGCCGGCTGGGAGGTGGGGAGGGTTGAAGCGGGGCACTTCGTCATGCGGGGACGAAGCAGGACGGATTGGCCCGTCCGCAATGAATGTCGCTTTGGTCAAATCGCTTTCCACGGATGGGCAACCCGTCCTCCTGTGCAGGACGGATTATCAAATCGCTGGAAAACCCACTCTGCTGGTCGCGTAAAATGGCGACTTGGCCCATCCGTCCTACGGGCAAGCCAGCCTGACTTACGTTCTTACGGCTCAAAGCCGCCGGCTTTCAGCGTGCAGGTCAACGTCAACTTTTTCTCTTTCTTGGTGGCCAACCCGCGGATCACGTGTATGCGAATGGCATCGCCGGCTTCCTTCGTATCAAGATAGTCAAACAACTCCTTGGAACTCGTGATACGCTCGCGGTCAATCCCCACGATGACGTCGCCCAGGACAATCTCGTCGTCAGCATTGACGCGCGTAGGCTGAATGCCAGCGTCCGCAGCTGCACTTCCGTCCAGAACTTTCAGGACGAGCACTCCACCGTCCAGGATGCGGTTGCGGTCGGGTCCCAACTCGATCCCGAGTCGGGGCTTGTCGATCACGCGCCCATATTTGATGATCTGCGGCACGATGCGATTGACGATGTCGACCGGAATGGCGAACCCGATTCCCGCGTAGGCACCGGAGGGACTGAAGATCGCGGTATTGACACCAATCAATCGACCGGAACTATCCAGCAGAGGGCCGCCGGAGTTGCCGGGATTGATGGCCGCGTCCGTCTGGATGACACCCAGGATGCGACGACCGTTTTTCGACCGGATCTCGCGCTCCAGTCCGCTGATCACCCCCGTGGTCAGGGTTTGATCAAATCCAAACGGATTGCCGATGGCATACACATTTTGGCCGACCTCCAGATCATGGGACGTGCCGACTTTGACAGGGTTCAGTAGTTTTTCGGGGGCGTCAACTTTCAAAACGGCCAGGTCCTTGTCAGGTTCCACACCCACGAGTTTCGCCGGTAAGCTGGACTGATCCGCCAGGATCACCTGATATTTCTGGCCCTCCTGAACGACATGGAAGTTGGTGACAATGTGCCCTTCCTGATCCCAGACGAAACCCGAGCCAGTTCCGGATGGTATATCGACGGGGTCCATGGTAAGCCGATTAAAGGCCTTGACGGAGGCATTAATATAAACGGCCGACGGAGAGCATTGACGAAACAGACTGATCGTCTTTCGCTCGTCGCTGTCCAACTCACTACGTGGGGCGACAGGCCGCTGGGGCACGTTGGCGCGGCCGTTTACGATTTCGGACGCACCCGCCTGAACAAAACGGGGACCATTCTGGCCGCCGGCGATACCGTCCCGGATCTCGGGTGCCGGCATGGGGGGCACGAACTGGTCTTGATTCGCTCGTCGCTGTCGCCCGCCCGTCCAGGTGTTATAAACGAGCAGGATTGCCACGAGCAAAAACAGCCACGGGACGAGGGCCGCCCAGGGACCACGAGGTGGCTGAGAGGGATAATCGCCGCTGTCCGATGGATTCATGGCAAGGAGACTCGCTTTCAGGGATCCGCTGACGTTACGCAGAAGAGCGGCCAGCTCCGGTGCGGGGCCGGACTGCTAGTGGGAAGCTGCATACATTTCGGCAAAGTCGATAACCCAATAATCGATCCGTTGAATAAAGTTGCTGGGGTCCACGTGGGCAAGTTCCTCGAAGAACGTGCGATTGAATATTTCTCTATTACGCACCGTCCCCTTGCCGGCAAGTTCGAGCACCTTGAGACCCGAATAGGGGCGAATCGTCAGTTCCAGCCGTGTGAACAAATTATCGCGGCCGTCCCGGGCCCGGCTGGCAAAATCGTCTCGGCTACACGCCGCCCCCCAGCCTTTCTCGCCAAACACCGTTTCGTATTGGAAACCTGGGAAATGGTCCGGTAATTTGCGCATGACCTGCTCGATATGTTCCGAGAGCTGCAAGCGAAATTTGCCGTGGAGAGATTTGAGCTGCTCTTCAGTCAACTGCTGCTGCATGCTTGCACGGGACTGCTCTTCTTGCCGATATTCACCACGTTTGATGGCCTGGCTGAGTCGTTGATCAAATTCACTCATATTACGTACGGAAAACTAGGACTTGTTGTTCTTCCCCTGTTCACCACCGTCCGACTTCTTGTTGGGTGACTTTCCGCGGGGAGTTGCTTTAATATCAAAAAACTGCTTCAAATCGCCGAAGGTTCGCATCGGTTCACGACCCGACTTCATCTCTTCGGTAATGGGAACAACGTGTTTCGGCTTTCGGGGTTTGGCTGCGTGCTGTGGTCCCCTGCCGGTCCCGCTGGCCGAGCGTGACTTACGCGTGGGCGAAATGGCTGCCGCGCCGAGCGGTGCTGCGGAACGTTTGCGCGACGCGGCCTGATCGGCGCTGGCCGGACGCTGCGCCCCGGGAGGCGACAATGAGAGGGCGATCCGATTTCGTTCGCGATCCACCGTAAGGATCCAAACCGGAATGCGTTCCCCTTCCATCAGGACTTCACGCGGATCACGCACAAAACCGTCTCCCAGACGGCTGACGTGGATCAGTCCGACCGTCCCGGCGCCACTTCCACAAAGGCCCCGAACGACGTCGTGTTCACCACGCGCCCCGCCAATAGTTCCCCTGGCTGGAAATTCTCGGATCTTAGCGATCCGTAGCGCACGACGGGCCAGCGACTGTTGTCCCGCACATCACGTCCCGCGAAACGGAGTTCGTTCACAAGTCGTCGCGCATGTTCGCGCGTGATCCCCAGAAGTTCACCCAGTTTTTGAAATTCCAGTACGCGGAATGAACGATCCCAGACTTCCCGCGACACGGGTGGAGTGCCCTCGTGCTGTTCTTCGGGCTCCGCCAGCGGAACCGCAGTTTCCGGTTTTTGTTCGTGGGCCTTCGCAGCCACCGGCGGACGCCCCGCCGCGACTTCCGCCGCCAACTGGACTTTGGTCATGCCGCATTCACTCAGCAGTCTCTCGGCAAGGGGATAGTGGTCCGGGTGGACGCCAATGGCATCCAGGGGCTCGCTGCCCTGCGAAATGCGGAGGAAACCGACCAACTCGCTTGCTTGGCCTCCCGAAATCCAGCGCCTGGCACAATTCGGAGATTTGTCGAAAGTGTCCATGTGCGATGCGGTGGGCCTCGATTCGCCGGGCCATTGCCTCGTCTACCCCGGGCAACTTCCGCAAGATGGACGGTTCAACCAGATTCACGTCCATGCCAACCCGCGCCAGACACGACCGATAGACACCTTCGATTTCGTCCCGCAGCCGTTGCACGTTGACGGTCGCTTGTTGCTGCTCGGACAGCCAATCGCGGGGCTCGACCTTGACGAATTCGGTCAGCGGAGATTGTGCGCGACGGGCCACGGCAATCGCCGCCCGCTGCTCCGGAGTAACACCCGGGATCTCTTCGCATCCTGTGGCGCTGCGACAATAGTTAACCAATCCTTCGTCGGCAATCGTCAGCCACGCCACATTGAGGTCTTTCAGTTCGTCGCCCAGCGAGTCGGCCAGCATTTGTTGGATCAGGCGCGTGCGTTCAGCCGCCTCGATGGCCACATAGGCCAGACCAAGCTGCTGCACCAGATCCTTGATCTCTTGCTTGATCCGATCCGGTCCGTACTCATTCCGACTTAGGTCTCGGCTGGCCAGGATCCGGCCTCCCGAATCCACTGCCACCAGGGAAAATCCATCCCGATGAGCGGAAACAGCCAACAGCGGCGCCCGCAGCGGCCGTTGCATGCACATCGACCGGACGTGTCGTTTCACAGCTTGAATGACATGCTGTTCCATCCGCTCGGAAAACTCACGCCGGATGATCCGCTCGCAGTCAGCCAAAATGAATCGTGTTTTGGCCTCGGCCCAAGCGGACTGCAACAACACGCCATGGTATGAGTCTTCGGACACCAGGAGCGCAGTGGCAGCTTCCTCAAGACGATGCTCGTCAAACTTGATGCGGGCCGACAAGACGCGTACTCGTTCGCCGTAGTCAATATCGGCAAATTGGTGGATCGTGAGCTTATGGATGGGAAAGGACTTATTGAAATAGTCCTTGAGCGCCGCTTCCAAATGAGCGCACCGCCGCATTCTCGCCTGTTTGCGTTTGTGGCGACGCTCTTCTGTCAGAGACAGAGGGCTCTTCTTGGCCGACAGAGACTTCATGCGCGGGGCCGACGTCACCGCTGCAGATTGGTCCAAACCAGCCGGTCGAATGCTGGCGTTCGCCGAACTCGTGGGGACTCCAGAGCCGTCGTTGTTCGGCAACCGGGCTTCCTCCGCATGCTCAAACGATACGTCCGGCACGACCGGGTTGGCTGCGGTAGCTTCCGCGATTTGCCGCCGACATGCGTTGCCGGCGAAGCTGCAGTGTCGTCCACCACGCGTGGGTCTGGGGACACGGGCTGATCCGGGTCGGCAGGTAGCGTTGCCATCGCCGATGGATCCGCGGCGCCGATGGTTCGGCGGATGGAGCCGCCAATTCGTCCGCTTCGGACTCCGGTTCGTGGTCCGCGTCGTGAGGTTCGTGAAAACGCTGACATTCGAAGGACCCGGATTCGCGCATGACGCGCAAAGCCTGCACGCGCAGCGGAACGGAGTGCGCAATGTACTGGACGACCTGCTCACGCACCGCGGCACGTACCTCTTCCAACGACGCGAGCGCGTTACCTTCCGCAACCAGACGAGCGTATTCCGTGTCCAGTTCGGCCAGGTCGATTGTATTTTCAATCACCCTTTGCGCCACGTCGCTGACGGGCTCGATTCGTTCAATCGCCCCTTTCGGGGGCCGGCTGCGCTTGTAGATGGCGTACAGCTGGTCGACCTGCTCCCGGCTCTCGGCGGAGACCACTTCGTTCTCAATCTGGCTATCCAGGACATCCCGATGACGCAGATAATCCAGCAGTCCGGCTTTTCTTCGCTCTAACTGCCGATATTCGTCAATCCGTTCCGCCAACCGGGCCAGCGAACCCTCTCCCAGGCCCTGGGTTTCGTCCAGCCGGAAAAGAGCCAGGAAGGGAACCGAGTGACCGGCATCCAAAAGTTCCGTCGCTTTCTTCACTTGCTCGGACGACAACTTCAGTTGGCGCGCGAGTTCATCAAACGGGGTCTCTTTCGTTGGCTCCATGCGACTCTTCCAAAACTAACCACACATGAGAAGGCACGGTGCCCCTGGGGAGGGGAACCTACTCAAGCTTACCCTGCAGTCATGAAGTCCGGCGCCGGTCCCGCCGGTTACTGAGCCCATGGCAAAGTCATTTGCCAACGAAGTCCGCGGAGGAAGGTGTGTGCGTGCCAGCACCCATGTCTGCCACACATCGGTAGCCCAAGTTCTGACCCTGACTGCACATCATGCACCAGCAGAATTGCCATCAGCGCCAGCTGTCAATTATAGCGATTTTACGACCTGCTTGAATGCTGTCGCGAACCGGTCTCCGTAATCTGGCTAAAAAGACGAGAATTTTCCGCAAAAAAGTTCTTACGAGTGGTCCCGAGGTGCCGATCTTCGATGACAGATCAATGGGTAATTATCCCACGACTCGTCCCATTTTGCCGCAGCCGAGATGGATTTGCACGCTGGGGGACGTATTCGACAGTATCAGAAGGGACTCGCAAGATGAATCAGCGCCTGCGACTTTATTGTGGACCGGACAACGATTCCGTCGCGGTTTCCACCTCGCAACATACACAGCAAAAAATCACGGTTTCCGCAGGAGAGGTTTTTACCTGGTTGGCGGACGCTGTACGCAACAATCGATCGTGGTTGCGTGATTTTGAAGATGATCAGGTCACAATTTCCAGTGACCTGTATGAAGTGATCCTGGCGTACCAGCACTTCCGTCGCCCTTCGGCTTGACGCCGCCGGTCCACACGCCACAATTGCAGCACCGAGCCTGAAAATGGGGGGCTGAATCAGCCCCCCTGTTGGCTCGTTACCGGGCCGGAATGGACGCCTTGCCCGCTCCATGATACGGATTGCAACTGGCGGCATTGTCCGACAAACATGAATCAGGGCGAAAACAAGCTGTCGCGGCCCAAGGTCGATCTGATCGAACGGTTACGCGAGTCTCTCGATAAGCTAGAACGGGACGGGTCCACGCGCGGTGACTTGAAGGTTCTGAACCGAGCCCTGGGCGAATTGCGTTACGCCTTTAAGGTATTCACCCCGTACCGACGGCTGCGAAAGGTCACCATTTTCGGCTCAGCCCGCACTCAACCTCACCAGCCCGCTTATCAGCAGGCCGTGGCCCTGGGCAAGACGATCGCCAACGAGGGCTGGATGGTGATTACCGGAGCGGCCAGCGGCATCATGGAAGCCGGTCATGTGGGAGCCGGACGCGAAAAGTCCATGGGGCTGAACATCCTGCTGCCCTTCGAACAGGCAGCCAATCCCATCATCGAGGGCGATGAGAAGCTTGTGCACATGAAGTACTTCTTCACCCGCAAGCTGATGTTTGTCAAGGAATGCCATGCCGTCGTCTGCCTCCCGGGTGGATTCGGCACGTTGGACGAGGCCCTGGAAGTGCTGACCCTGTTACAGACCGGCAAGCGCGAAATGCTCCCACTCGTGCTGCTGGATTCGCCCGGCGGAACCTATTGGCTGAAGTTCGTGGAGTTTGTCCGCACGGAACTGTTGCACGGCGGGATGATCTCCGCCGACGACGAATCCTTGTTTATGGTCACCGATAGTGTTACCGCGACCGTCGCCGAGTTGGTCAACTTCTATCGCGTGTTTCACAGTATGCGCTACGTGCGCAAGCACCTCGTCTTTCGGCTCAACGAACCACTGCCGCCTTCGTTCGTAGATGAACTCTCGTCGCGGTACCAGGCAATCCTGGTGACCGATCGAATACGCCAATCGGGGCCGCTGCCGGAAGAGAATGACGAACCGGACCTGGCCGATAAGCCGCGCTTGGTCTTCCAGTTCGATCGCCGCAGCCACGGACAATTGCGGCAGATGATCAACGACATCAATCGCGTGGAAATGTAGGCGTCCCGCTCCACCGTGACGGCCGTTCCGGTCCGCAATCTCATTCACGGCCCGGATCCCGCTTACCGCAAAACAGACAAATCGGACCCGCCTGGCGCGAACAAACCGATCGCGTAAAGGAAAACCAAACGGCCGTCACGACGGAGCGTGACGGCGACTCTGGTTCCATTTTCGAGACACTGGTTATTCCGGCGAGCTGGCGCACGTTGCGTTCGATGCGATGAAATGGGTTTCCACCGCTGCCCGTCGTGCAACGGCTAGTCCGGGCGCGGAAGGCGTGCACCTCGTCGATTAGCGCCAGGACATTGTCGACCGGCGTTTGGGGCAGCACGCCGTGACCGAGGTTGAAGATGTGGCCGGGCCGGCCGGCCACCGAATTCAGAATCTGCCTGGCCGCCTGACGAACTTCGCTCACGTCTGCAAACAAAGCCGTGGGATCGAGATTCCCCTGCACGCCCCTCTGGTAACCGATGCGCTTCCAGGCCGCGGCCAGACTAATGCGCCAGTCGACGCCCACGATCGTCGGCTGCGCCTCCGCCAGGCATGGCAACAGCTCCGGGTTGCCCGTGGCAAATGAAATGACGGGAACCCGACGCCGCAGACTCGTCACGATCTCGCGCATGAAGGGGAGCACGAAACTGCGATATTCGTCGGGACTCAAGCAACCCGCCCAGGAATCAAACAACTGCACGCATTGGGCTCCCGAACTTATCTGCGCATTCAGGTACAGGATGATCGACTGAGTGAGCCGCTGCATCAACTCGCGCCAAGCCGTTGCGTCACGCCGCATCAGCGTTTTGGTGTGCAGGAAATTGCGGCTGCCACCCCCTTCGATGGCATAGCTGGCCAGCGTAAAGGGTGCTCCGGCAAATCCGATCAGCGGCACATGGGTCGGCAGGCCCGCACGCGTTTGCGCGACGGCCTCGCAGACGAAGTGCAACGAATCAATGCTGTCCAGCGGCCGCAGGCGATCAATGTCCGTGCGCTCGCGGATGGGATTGTGGATCACCGGGCCATCCCCCGCAGAATACTCCAGATCCAACCCCATGGGCTCCAGGATCGGCAGCAAATCGGAAAACACGATCGCCGCGTCGACCCCCAGTCGCTCGACCGTTTCCACCATAATCTGCGCGCACAAGTCCGGACGCTTGCACAATTCCAGAAACGAGACCTGCTCCCGGATCTGACGGTACTGCGGCAAGTACCTGCCCGCCTGTCGCATCAACCAGATCGGCGTGTGCTCCACGGGCTCACCGCGACACGCCCGCATGAACGGGCCCTGATACCAGCTCGCCTCCGGATCCAGAGCCTGACCCGCCGGCCCAGATAGCCGGCCGAAGATGCGGCGTTTTCGCGCCAGCAGCGGAGCCGCCGCCCGCGCCGACTCCACCACGAAGTGCCCCATTTTGGCAATGGTCGGCTCAAAATCTGCGGCCAGGCCCGCGACTTGCAGCTCCTCGCTGGTGGTCGGGCCAATCGAACAGATCACGCACTCGCGCATGCCGCGAAGCAAGTCGACCGAAACGTCCAATTGCTGCCCCACGCGCAACAGGTTCACAATCTGATGCGCCGATGTGAACATCAACACGTCGCGCTGTCCGCCAGCGATGGCGCCGGCATTGGATTGCAGCGGCCCCAGGTCCTGCGGTAACTCCCAGCCATAAATGGGTAACCGTGTGACGCGCGCACCGCGAGCCTCCAGTCCAGCCAACAAGCTGCGATTCGTGCGACCGTACTCCTGAATCACCACGTGGGAGTTGGCGACGGGGACTCGGCTGTCCACCAGCGATAATATCTCACGCCACGTATTCGGTTCCGCTACGCGATGCGTCGGCTTGATGTCGAATTTTCGCATGGCCGCGACCGGCTTGGGACCGCGGGCCATCGTGATCATGTCGCGCAGCGCATTGACGAATCGTTCCTGGTCGACCCGGCGGCTCACGGCCTGCATCAGCATCTCGAAGCCCACGCCGGTCAATACGATCAGGATATCCACCTGCCCCGTCATCGCCAGATTGGCAAAGTCAACGGCCTGGGCCTGATCCTCGATCGGGACCTCGCGCATGGACGGGGAAACAAACGCCTGGCCACCTTGCTGGCGGATCATCCGCTCCATTTCCTCGCACCGTCGACTCTCAAAAGCGGCAACACGCAGGCCACCAAAGCCGTCACTGGCAGAATTGTCGTTATTTTCCATGTCGGTTGTCATTGGTCATTCGTCATTCGTCATTGGTCATTGGTCATTGGACATTGATCGGTTGTCGTTGGTCGTCAGTCGCGTGGTCGTCAGTCGCGTGGTCGTCAGTCGCGTGGTCGGGTTACCCGTTGGAGAGCGCCGTTTCGGCCGCGGACAGCACGAAGCGCGGGCCTTAAAGTGACGCATGGTTGTTCGCACTCGACGAACAACGTGATTTGATCGGCTGGCAGGCTCACTCGCTTGCGCGTCGTGCTTGTATTTGTTGGCTCACGCGCTTGCATAATACCGTGGCCTAACCCTAAGTGGGTGGTGTCCGACGCGTGAGGGGATATTTCGCCCTCCATTCTCAGTTCTCAGTTCTCAGTCCGCCGGGATCCGCCGAGGACATCCCCGATCAAAAGGGTTACGGTTTGTCCGGACGGGCCCGAGTTTACGTCAAAACGTCCGTCCAGCAGTTCGACTAGACGCTTGACGCATCCCAACCGTGTCGGCGGCACGGCCGGGGTCGCGTTCGCCACTATCCGACCGTTGTGGGTAAACTCCACGTCGAGTTGATCGCCGAAGTTGACGCGCAGGCTTACTGTGTCCGCTTGCGAATCCACGGCAGCGTACTTGAACAACCACGCGAGCAACAGGGCTAGAATTGCGTCGAGCGCGTCAATCGTTTCGCTCGGATCCTTCAATTCCAACTCGATCGGCGCGTGGTGCTCGACGTGCACACCGCGCCTTCTCCAATAATCGATCATGCGTGAGACGAGCAGCGGACGGTTCGCCGCGGCGTCGGAGCTATGGCTGAGTTCGCTGATGATGTTCCGAGCGTCGCGGGACGCCTGGTCCAAAGCGTGCTGGATGACTTCCAGCGCCGCCCGTGTTTCGTCAGAGCCAGATATCGCCGCGGGGTGCAGGGAGTTGAGCCACATACGAGCTCCAACAACATTCTGGACCAGCCCGTCATGTAGCTCGGCAGCTAACTCGGCGCGTTCTTCGGCAAAAATCGACGCCACTTGGGCCACCCATTCGGCTCTGTCCATGGGCATGGATTGCCTGTCCCTTCTGGCTGGCGGCGTGATGATGATTTCGCAGGGCAAGTTGTTGACTTTTTTTAGCCTGCCTTAGCGGTGACCAATCGGAACTAGCAAGTTGACTTGGGGAATACCGGCACGTCACCAATCTGCCTTACGTCGGCGGATCCGATGGGTCGGCAGGCTCGGCCGCCGGCAAAGGCAGCGGCTCGCTCGGCGAAGGGGAGATACTTACGCCGCCAGCATCCAACGTACGCATCACCCCTGGGAATAACCGTCGCAAGATGGGCCGAGGGGACGGAGCTGGATCGACGGTTGCATTGCCGCGGCGGAATTGTCGCAGGGCGTCCAAGACCGGCGTCTGCTCGGGATGCTGCAAACGATTGGCGATCCACTCGTCCAGCAGTGGATGATGTTCCGCCAGCTGCCGCCAGTCGATGCGGGGTTGACTAAGCGTGCCGGTGATGGGGAGCGTCAAGATACGGCCTGCCAGTCTTTCACCGAGTTCCGAACCGCTGGCATCCTCCGGCGGAAAATGGATGTCCACCGCTAACTGCATAGATTCGTCAAGTCCGACAGTGCCCGAGGTTTCCACAGCAAAACGACCGAGTTGGAAGCGGAGTCCACTGTGTCGGATGCTGCGGTCGCTCATCTGAAATTCGATCTGGCTCTCATCGACCAATTGGATTGCATCCGGCGTGCCGATGCGTTTGGCGATCTCGGAAATGATGGGCCCTGGCCCCGCCGCGATTTGATGAATCGTGATTCGCCCCCGCAGCTTGGAATGTTGCACGTCGTCCAGCGGGAATGTGCCCGCGTCGACCTGTGCCGAAAACGCACCCTGCACCCAAGTAGCGTCCGCCAGGACCGGAGCGACGTACTTGAGCAAGTCGTTGCACAGCGGTCGCGAGAGCACAATTCCATCCGCGAGTTGACAGGGCTCGATCGTCACCACAGGGCCGGCTCTTGTCGTACGGGGATGGATGGTGGCTGAGACGCCGAACGGTAGCAGCTCAACGGGGTCGCGCCGCGGTGCACTTTGAAAAACGAACCGGCCGTTGTGCACGATGATTTTTCCAGCCGCGGGATGCTCGATCGATTCCACGAAGCGGAGTGCCTTGGCGGGAACTTCGTCGACTCGGGTCGGCTTGATGGCCTCGCTCAGATTGCTGGTCGAGCCATTCAGGAGCAGATAGAAGGTAGGCTGTTCCAGTCTCAACTCGCCAAAAGTGCTGGAATCGCAAAGAAACGACCACAGCGAGCGTGTCACCCGACAGCGACTTAATTCCAGCACGGGTTGGTCGTCGGGTGCCGCGAACCGCAAATCTTCGATCACGGGCGGTGTCAGCCACCGCAGGTGCAATCGCCCCACGTCCAGGTGGCCGGCCACCTCGCGCGCCATGCGACCGGTAACCAGGCGATGGCATACTGGCATACTCAAGATTCGCGGCAGCAGAGCGGCCAGTAGACACAAGGCCGCCAGCAAGAACGCGGCGACGCGCGCCAGTCGGCGCAGCCGGGAGGCCCGGTTCACATCTACTTCTTCGGTCGCCTCAAGCGGGCTGCTTGGATGACCAGTGTTTTCCACCGACAACTTCATGCCACTCGTTCCAGAAGTGTTCCAGCCGAGACGGAATCCACCAGGCGGTCCACTCGGCCAGCCCGGCCTGCATCGACTCAGATTCGAAGGCGGCCAGAGCCGCGAGGATGGGACGCAGTTCCACCGGTTGCCGTGGTGTACCCTCGGCACTCAAGAAAGCCATCGCGTTTGCATGATCGTGAACGCGACCCAAATGCGTTTGAACCGTCTTAATAAACTTGTGCGACTCGATCAGCCGGTCGTCAAACACACCAGATACCGACTCCACCGTGTAGCGCAGTCGTTTCGCGGAGATGCGCAGGCGGTGCAGGTCGGCGATATTCTCGCCTGACGACTCTGTCCGCATCACGTCGGCGCCCAGTTGAAAGAACTTGCCTGCCAGGCGACACAATTCTTTGGCAAAGACTTCACGCGCCAAGGGTTCCGGCTCCAATCCCCTCCAGCGCACTTTAGACACAAGTTCCCGCCAGCGCTGGCAGCGCCGTGCCAGCCGACGAACCTGCTTCACGCCGGATTTCAACTTCCGGGCCCGACGGGACCGCAGCCAACGGATGACCGTTTCGCGTTGGGCCACGGATATCGGTTGCCCTGGCTGCAAGTCTTGCCACCGCTGCAACATCACGTCGCAGTCGCGCACGTCCCCGGCAGCCCTGCGGAATCCGCTCAGGATTTTCATCCACCGATTGGTTTGCTTGCTGGGCAAAACCAGCTCGCAGAGGGAAAGCGCCGTTTGACCGCGCCGGGTGGCCACGCGCAACTGGTGAATGTACTCGTCAGACCGATTCGCGTGGTGCACCACCAGCGGCACGTAATCAAAAACTGTCGCAAGTCGCCTGGGAATCGCCACCCGGGCTACGTCCGTAATGAGGCGCGCGAGGAGAGTTGATCGAGCCACGCATTGCCGCTCTGTATCATCGAGGTTCTCCCCTGCAAGCGAACATCCGGCATACGCCGTGACCAAAGCTCGACCCGTTCCCACATGGGAATGGGGGCTATCAATTTGCATTACCGATTAAACGTCCAAACTCAAACGGTACGGCAGCACGCGGCAGACCCGTCCGGCGGCAACGTCCCATGCGCGACGTTTGTTCGCCGTCGCGAACTGGGCTCTAAGATCCTTCCATCGAGGTACTCCTTCAGCATGACATCGTGCGCTCGGAGATTTTAGTCTTTTTTCGCATTTATTTGTGCTGCTTGTATCGGTCATCGACATCCGGAATGATTCGCGGGGACCAGGGCCGGGTCAAGTATCGCGGGCAGACCCCTTGGAACTGAGGGGGCTGCGCGGTTCCGGCGAGCCTGGATGGGCTTCTCGCAGACCGTTGCCCGAGGTGACCTGTTGAAGCGGCGTGCTATCGCCGTGACTGCTGAGCACGGACAAACTCCGTCCAAAGACCTTCTCGAACAATTCTCCCTTGCCGCGCGCGGACCAAAGTTCCAGGTCAACCTCTTCGTCTGCATGGACGGTTAACGCCACGCGTTCAGGAAAGACTTCGACCGCTACGGAATTCACTCGCTGCAAGTAACCGCGATCCAGCGCGCCGGCCAATCGCAAGATCGTGGACAGCTGCAGGACGCGTAATCGCACGTCTTTGGGCAGCTTGCGATAATTGACGTGTTTGTTCTTGGGCAGTGCTCCGCGATGGTAGCGGGCGACGTTGGCGATCAATTCCAATTCATGTCGCCGCAAGCCGGGCAGATTACTGTTCACAATCAGTTGGTAGCTGTGCTGGTGATGCTGTTTGTAATTGATCAGGTATCCCACATCCTGCAAGATCGCGGCATGGTTGAGAATACGGCGATCGGCTGGCGTGAAGGGCACCACGCCATGCAGCTGGTCCAGGATTTCGATTGCCAATTTGGCCACGTGCCGGGCGTGGGCCAGATCCGCGCCGCAGCTGGCCGCGAATTGCTCGCTGGCCTGCGTGCTATCCCCTTCATCCTGCCGTGCGGGTGTCATGGACTCGGTCATGGACAACAGCAACCCTTCACGCACGCCGCCGGTGTGCACGCGAAGAATGTTGGTCCGCAGGCGGACCATCACACGGTCGATGATGGCCAGTCCCGCCACAATGATGTCAGCGCGATCGGAATTCAAACCGGGAATGTTGCGTCGGGCTTTGGGAGACAGATTGCTGAGCCGGTTCAGCATATGCCGAACGTCCGCGCGGGTGACGCGATAACCCCACAGCATCTGCGTATCTTCTTTGCGGGCGGCAATGATCATGGAAGCCAGGGCGGTAAACGTGCCTCCGGTTCCGTACATGATCTGGGGAATGAAGGGCCTTTTCTTGACGACGCGCTTCAACTCCCGCTCCACCTCACTCAACAACAGATCGCAGTCTTCGCCGAATAGCGTGTCCCGCGTGCCAAACAGCTCGGTCATACGGACGGCGCCCAGCCGCGTCGAGTAGATCTTCTCCACGTGTCCGGCGGACGCAAACACGACCTCCGTGCTCCCTCCTCCAATATCCACGACCGCGACATTGCGATCGGAAATGTCAAACGCGCGCTGCACGCTGCGGAAGGCGAACAGTGCTTCTTCCTCGGAGGAAATCACCTCGACCTCGATATTCGCTTCATCCTCGGCGCGTCGGACAAACTCCACGCCGTTAGCCGCCTCGCGCACCGCACAGGTGGCAATCGTACGGTGTTCCCTCACTTCCAACCCTTCCAACAACTTCTTGAAATGCCGCAGCCCCTCAATGGTCTCGTCGATTGCGGGCTCATCCAGTCGGCCGGTCGTGCCCAACTGGCGGACCAGTCGCGTGGAGCGTCTTTCTTCGTCAATGATCCGGAACTGTCCTCCCGGCAACGCATCGGCCACAACCAGGCGGATGCTGTTGGATCCGATATCAATGGCCGCGACTCGGCGCGTGGCGTCTGCGGGGCTGCGTGGTTCGATACTCATCGTTTGTGCTTGACCTCCGTGTGACGTACATTCCCATCCTGTAAGTCGACTTCCAGTTGGTACACCCCCTACAATCCTAACATGTGATTGCGCGGGAACTTAGCCCGCAAGCTAAAATATAGGGTTGAGTTCGAGAATTCACGACCACGATTCCAGCGCAAACACCGGGCAGATCGTTGGATTTGCGAGACAAACGGGTTACGATGGGGCGCATCCGGATCACGCGGCCAGAAGAAAAGCGGCTTAGTCTATGGCAAAACAGAAGACCAACTCGAACGGTCGTGTGTCGCGTGGCAGGACCGTACCGCGGACCGAATTGCCGTTCCAGGCAGAGCATTATTTGAATCGCGAGCTGAGCTGGCTGGAGTTCAATGCCCGCGTCCTGGAGGAGGCACAGGACCCGCAGACCCCGCTGTTGGAACGGCTCAAGTTCTTGATGATCTTCAGCTCCAACCTCGACGAGTTTTTCATGGTCCGCGTGGCCGGATTGCGCGAGCAGGCGTTCGAGGATGTGGTGCCTCAGGATCTTAACCCCGAAGGGCTGCGGGATCTGCAGCAGCTGAAACTGATCCAGGCCCGAACGGAGGAATTGGTTGCGGCTCAATACGAATGCCTGAATAAAGAAGTGCTCCCGGCGCTGAAGCCCCACGGGATCGAAATAGTCACCTGCAGCGATTTGCATGACAGCCAGTCGCTGGACGAATATTTCGAGAAGACGATTTATCCGGTGATCACGCCGATGGCGATTGACCCCAGCCATCCGCGACCGCGTTACCATAATCGTGCCCTGTACATCGCCGTCCGCTTGCGGCGGCGCAGTGGGTTAGGCCCCAAGAAAATGTTCGCCGTTGTGCAGGTACCGCAGATTCTGCCACGACTGGTTTCGCTGGGAGAAGCCTACGCGGCAGGCCAACTCAAGTTCGTGTTGCTGGAAGAACTGATCACCTCACGACTGCCGGTGCTGTTTTCGGGTTTTGAGATCGAGAAAACCGCAACCTTTCGCATTACACGCGACAGTGATATTGAACTGATCGAACAGGAGTCGGACGACATGCTCCGCTCGATCGAGGAACGCTTGCGGCTGCGCCGCAGGTCGGACGCCGTGCGGTTGGAGGTAAGCGCCGGCGCCGATCCGTCCCTGGTGGGGCTGATCGTCAGCGAGGAGCAGCTACGTGCGGAGGGGGGAGAGGGCTACAGCGAGGTCTACCATATTGACGGAGCCATCGATCTCACCGGGCTCGCTGCCCTGTTGAAGGTCCCAAATCACGATGATTTGCGGGACCCCGGATTTACGCCGCAGACGCCGCGCGGCTTGCGGCGTCAGGGAGAAAGCCTGTTCGACGCCATCGGTCGACGCGATGTGCTGATGCATCATCCGTACGACTCGTTTACTCCCGTCGTTGACTTCGTTGAATCCGCGGCACACGATCCACAGGTGCTGGCCATCAAGCAGACGCTGTATCGAACCAGCGGTGACTCGCCGATCGTCAAAGCGTTGATGGATGCTGCCGAAAATGGCAAACAGGTCACGGCCATCGTCGAGCTGAAAGCACGGTTCGACGAAGAAGCCAACGTTTCATGGTCGCGGCAAATGGAACGCTCAGGCGTGCACGTCGTCTACGGATTCATGGACCTCAAGACCCACTCCAAGGTGTCTCTGGTCGTACGGCAGGAACGCGGCACCTTGCGGCGCTACGTCCACTTGTCCACCGGAAACTACAATCCCAGCACGGCTGTCACGTACACCGATTTGGGACTGTTTACCGCCAATGAAGACTTCGCCGTCGATGTCTCCGCACTTTTCAATCTATTGACCGGCTACTCCCAAGGACACGCCTGGCGCAAGTTGACGGTGGCACCACAACACCTGCAACGCGAAACGATTCGCCTGATCGACGAACAAACCCGACGTGCCGCACGAGGACGTCCCAGCCGCATTTTTGCCAAACTCAATTCGCTGGTGGATCCTCCCGTGATTGAGGCTCTGTTTCGCGCCAGCCAGGCCGGTGTGCCCATCGACCTCATTATCCGGGGGATTTGCTGCTTGCGCCCGGTGTCCCCGGTGTTTCGGACAACATTCGCGTGTTCAGCATCGTCGACCGTTTCCTGGAGCATAGCCGCATCCTGGTGTTCGGCCCCGATGAGGCAGCCAAAGTCTATTTGTCGAGCGCCGATTGGATGCCGCGAAACTTCTATCGCCGTGTGGAGGTGATGTTTCCCATTGAATCAATCACGTTGCAAAAGCGGATCCTGAGTGAAATCGTCCCAGCCTATCTGGCCGATAACGTCAAGACACGCGTGCTAGGATCGGACGGCCGCTACACACGTGCCACACTCGGGCCGGACGCCCGCCCCTTTCGCTGCCAACACGAGTTGCTGAATTTGAATAGCGCGGATACCGACCAGGATGAACCCGAACTCGAAGCGAAACAAGTACAAGTACCAACGGGTCAACGGCCCAAAATTCGTTAGGCTGCATTAACCAGGGCCGGCCCGCCACGCCTGGAATGGGTGCAGCGGCAGCTCGCCGCAAGGTCAAGGTTCGCTCACTAGGGATTAGCGCGTATGCAATTGCGTCTGGTTTTACTGCGTCATGCCAAGAGCGATTGGGGCTCCGGCGCCCAGAGTGATCATGAGCGTCCCTTGAATAAACGCGGGCGCAAGGATGCTGCGTCCGTTGCCGCCAAAATCGTGAAAGTCGGATGGCAGCCGCAATGGGTGGTCAGCAGCGACGCGACGCGCACGCGGGAAACCTATGGCTTGATGCGAGATATTTTCCGGCCCGAACCCTCGGTGGTCTTCCTGGAATCCCTCTATCACGCGGGACCACAAGCCCTGGCCAACGCCCTGGCCGATGTCCCGGATCACGTCAGTCCGGTGATGGCGATCGGACACAATCCGGGCTGGCAAGAAGCCGTGCAATGGCTGAGCGGTGAATGGGTCACGGTAACCACCGGCAATGCCGTGCTGATGACGGTCGATGCCGAAAGCTGGCCCGACGCCATCGGCCGCGCTGGATTCTGGTCCATCGTCCAGGTCATTCGGCCGAAAGAGCTGTGATGGCTCTGCCACGACGCAACGATACGTAGACCAGCGCCACGACCGTCAAAGCCAGGGCCGCCAGCGACAGCATATCCGGCCAGAGCCGACTGGCTGTCCAGCCGGGCAGCAGCGGAATGTCGTACTGGGCAAGCATCAAGCCGCCAATGAAGATCCCCATGATGGCCTCGCCGGCCACCAGTCCCGACGAAAAGAGCAGTCCTCGGTGAATCGCGGCCAGGTGGGCAGACAGATGGTCCCCTCGCTGACGTGATCGCCAGCTGACAAACACGAAGGCCAGCCCGCCGAACAGAATCGGAAACGTGACCGTCCACGGCAAGTACATGCCTACCGCCAGCGGCATGGCATGCAAGCGAAACTTCGTGTCGAGCGGCTGCAGGACGAGAAGATCGATCAGGATGGCAGCGACTCCCACCAGGGCACCCCAGCCAACCAGGTTCCACGGAATCTGCCCCTGTCCAAAAATACCTCCCACGAGTTTCTCGAACATGACTCCTTGCGGTGCCTTCAGCGCCTGCACTCCTTCGCGCACCGGTTCCACGATCCCGTAAGACTTCTGCAACAACGTCATGGTGGGGGCGATGATGAAGGCCGGGAGTACGGTGCCGATCAGTTCCCCGAACTGCAAGCGTCGCGGCGTGGCCCCCACGATTTGGCCGATCTTCAGGTCCTGGCAGATGTCACCCGACGTACAGGCCGCACAGCAGACGACACCTGCCACCCCTAGCGTGGCCAACATGCCGGTGGGTCCCGTGTACCCTAGATTCAGCAGCAGGAAGGCCGTCACCAGGACGGTGCAGATGGCCATGCCCGACACGGGGCTGTTCGAAGAACCCACAAGCCCCACAATATAGCTGGCAACGGCCACGAAGAAAAAGGCCAGCACAAACATCACAACGGTGATCAACGTCGTCTCCATTGCATTATGCGTCATCATGAAATAGACAGTTCCACTCAGCAAGAAACTGCCAAGCAGGACTGCGACGAGTGCCGCTCCGGCAATGCCCTGCTCCGTCCGCGGCAGCGAGTCTGACGCCAGTCCGTCGCGCCGCATCAAGCCGCTGGTCGCGGTCTGGATCGCATCCAGCATGCTGCCGGCGATCCTGAAAATGGAATACAGGCCAGCCACAACCATGGCGCCGATCCCGAAAAAGCGTATCTGACTGTCCCAGATATCCCCAATCACGTCCAGCGCCGAAGCGTCGACGAAATTTGCGTCCCAGGCCAACACAGGCACCGCTAACAAGTAAGAGATGGCACCTCCAAGAAAAATCAACGACGAGACTTCCCAGCCGCAAATAAAGCCGACGGCCATCAGCATCGGCGAAATGTCGGTGCCAAGGTAAACTCCCGTGCGGCCGACTTGCTGCGCCACTCCACAGTCCCCTTAAACAGTCCGCCTACTCCCACCAAGGCCTTGAACAGCGCGCCGCAGCCAAGCGCGGTAAAGATGCCCTTCATTTCCGCGCCACCCCGATCGCCTGCCTTGAGCACCTCGGCACAGGCGACGCCCTCGGGAAATTTCAACTCCGGCTGATCGATGATCATCGGCCGACGTAAAGGGATCATCATGGCGACACCCATCACGCCCCCGGCCATGGCGATCAACGTCGTTTCCCAGTAGTTAAACGTGTCCCATAGACCCAGTAGCACGATGGCCGGAATGGTGAAGATAATCCCCGCCGAGAGGCTCTCTCCGGAACTGGCGATGGTATGCACCACGTTGTTTTCCAGAATTGTCCCGCGACGCATGATGCCCCGCAACACGCCCATGGAGATGACCGACGCTGGAATCGCGGCGCTGACAGTCATGCCGGCGTAGAGCCCCACGTAAATATTCGCGGCACACATCACGAAGCTCAACAACACGCCTAACACCACAGCCTGCAGCGTAAATTCGGGCATCGTGGTCTCGGCAGCCGACACATACGGCTCGATGCCGCCATTCGTGGCAGAGTCGCTCATCGATGATTCTCCAGCAAGATAAACTGAGTGATAAGGTCAGTATACACGACGCTCCGAATTGCCATTCAGGTGCCGTGTGATGATGTTGCCCATCGGTGGCGCAGCACGGATGCGTCATCCGTCCTAACATAAGATGTAGGACGGATTACCCATCCGCAACCAAGGTCACTGACCAAATCGCCTGCCACGGATGGGTGGTCCGTCCGCCAACGCGGTACGGATTACCAAGCCGATCGAGAATCCTGTCCGCTGGTCGCGCAACATGGCGACCTGGCCAATCCGTCCTACCAGGAGTTTTTGCCAAATCGTTGGAAACGGAACAAATCCTCAGTTACACTCATGATCGGCTGGATGCTTCAATAGAATATGTCGCCAACTTATATTCATTAACTGCCCGGGAGTATTTCATGAGACGATTATTGGCATGCGCGTGGGGGGTGGCCCTTTCGGTGCTGTGTTGCGGTGGACATCCTCTGCTCGCTCAGTTCAATGGCGTTCAAGTCAACGTCGACCAGTTCGGCAACGACATCCTGTTCGATGCCGCCAACGAGCCGTCGATTGCCGTGGATCCGCTTAACCCTAATAGGATCGCCATTGGTTGGCGACAGTTCGACACGATCAACTCTGACTTTCGGCAGGCGGGTGTGGGATACAGTACGGATGGTGGACAAACCTGGACCGCCAGTGTGCTAGACCCTGGTCAGTTTCGCAGCGACCCGGTGCTCGACTTCGACGCGGACGGGAATTTCTACTACTCCAGCCTGAGTTCGCTATCTTCCATCGAGATGTTCAAATCAACAGATGGCGGCGCTAGTTGGTCCAACCCGGTGCCCGCCTTTGGCGGTGACAAGCAATGGATCGCGGTGGACCGCACCTCGGGAATCGGACGCGGCAATATCTATCAACATTGGAACGTGCAGTTTACAGGCATTCCGGATACCAATTTTACGCGCTCGATCAACGGCGGAGCCTCATTCCAGACGTCCATCAGTGGACCGACTCCCTACATGAAATGGGGCACGATGGACGTCGGTCCCGATGGCACGTTGTATCTGGCCGGTTCCGATTTGAATACGGATGACGGACACCTTTTTTCCAAGTCGATCACCGCTCAAGATTCCACGCAAACGCCCACATTCAGCATGTCGGAGCCGGTCTTTCTGGGTGGGACCACTTCTTCCTTCGGGGACCTGAATCCGTCGGGACTGCTGGGACAAGTGTCGATTGCCACGGATCACTCTCAATCCTCTAGCCACGGAAACGTCTATATCCTCGGCTCCGTCGATCCTCCCGGGCCCGATCCGCTCGACGTCATGCTGATACGCAGCATTGACGGCGGCGACACCTGGAGTAGTCCGATTCGAGTTAACAACGATCCGGGTAATGGAGCCTATCAATGGTTCGGCACCATGTCGGTAGCCCCCAACGGACGGATTGACGTGATCTGGAACGACACGCGAAACGATGCCAGTGATCAAACCTCGGAACTCTTCTACGCATACTCCATGGACGCCGGCGAGACCTGGTCGGGGAACACGGCGCTGAGCATGCCATTTGACCCCTCGCTGGGCTATCCGGTCCAACAGAAAATGGGGGACTATTACGACATGGTTTCGGATAACCACGGAGCTTCATTAGCCTATACAGCCACGTTCAACGGCGGGCAGGATGTTTATTACCTGCGCATCGAAGAGATCCTGTCGTGTGATTTCAACGGCGACAATCTGTGCAATATCACCGATCTGAATGCGATGTTGGCCGGGGGGCCAATTGCCGGCGGCGTGTCCGTGACGCCTGGGATAGACGATGCGTTTGATCTGACGGGTGACGGCGTCATCGATCTGGACGACCAATTCGCATGGTTGTCGCAGGCGGGCGCGGAAAACGGGCTCGCGTCATCCTACAAGCTGGGCGACGCAAATCTGGACGGGGTCGTCGACGGCAGCGACTTCATTCTTTGGAATGGTCAGAAATTCACCGATTCGTTGCGGTGGGATCGAGGGGACTTTAACGGGGACGGCTTCGTGGACGGGGCAGATTTCATTGCATGGAATGCCAACAAGTTCACGGCGTCGGATCAATTCGCGGCGGTACCCGAGCCGGCAGTCGGGCTAGGCACGATGCTGCTTGTGCTGCTCTCGTGCAGTCGATCGCGACGCGTGTGACCGTGACCAGACACGCACGATGCGCAAGCAAGTGGGCCTACAGCGTGCGGGGGGTGGTCGTGATCGCTGAAACCTCGGTTCGCACGAGAAACGTGCCTCGCACACGTCGCGTGTGCCCGCGTCGACAGGTCGGGTGGCATTGAAGGCAACGATTGCACCGCCCGTAAAATCGATAAAGTCCCCCCAGCTTAATGCGACTCTAACGAGCGTAACGGTTGCCACTGCTCCCGGTCGGTTTTTTTGGAAATACTGATTCAGAACCTCCAAGCCGACCTTATCGTGCCTGTCGATACGTTTCTGCGGATAACGACAAACGTCGCGGTGGCTCTGCAACTGCGGGTTATTTGGCCTGAGCGACAGCCCTCATTCGGGGGTGACGCTAGTGTACCCGGCTGCCGCTCAAGCCCAGCGATAATCAACGGAGGAGACTGATACTATGAAATGCTTGCACATCATCAGCGCTGCGCTGATGGTCGCGCTACTTGGTTTTCGCGCGCCCGCCGAGGCTCAATCGCCCTTCGGACCACCGCCTCAGCCCACGCAGCCGGCCGGCAGCGTCGCGCTGACCAACCACCAGACCGCATACGGTCCGACCTATGCATCCACTTACGCACCCACCTACCCCTCCACACCTGCCCCCCAGATGACCTACGGCAGTGGAGTCCGCGCCGGTGCCATGCCCGCCACCTACAACAACACGATTCCCGCGGGCTACAGTGGGCAAAGCTACAACATGGCCGGTCCCCAGACGACGCAAGCCGGGCCCGTCTATGGTCAGCCTTCCGCCAGCTATGGATACTCGACCAACACCCAAGCGCCAAACACCTTCCAGCCTGCTGCTCCCGCGGCACCGGCCGTGACCGAAAATGTGTACTCGGCGCCTGGCAGTCCGTCGCCGGCTTACACACAGTCTCCCGGCATGACGGCTCCGTTCATGGGAAATGGCGACTACAACGACGCCATGTGTGGCGACTGGGGGGCGGCTCCGGCATGTGCGCCCTGTGGACCGGCTTGCCCGCGCTGGTTCGGCGGCGTTTACGGCTTGATCATGGATCGGGTCGACAATGACCGCAAATACTTTCTGATGGACCCGTCGGTTCCCAGCCGGCTGTACGGCAACTCCTTGGACGCGTCCATGAACACCGCCGGGGGCGTCGAAGCCCGAGTCGGTCGCACGTTCTGTAATTGCCTGTGGGGACTGGAGTTTGCCTATTGGGGCCTGTTCCCCAGCGACGAGTGCGCCCACACCTCGGTTGTCAACGTACCGGCATCGACGGTGTACATGACACCCGACTATCGCGGAGTCTACCTGGACATGGCCGGTGGGGCTCGCAACCCGATTGACACCTATTTTAACGATGGCTCGATCCAGCGGTTTGAACTACGCCGGTCGTTTGAATACAACAACATTGAAATCAACTTGTTGAGCGGTCCGCTGTTCGCCGCACCTGCCTGTGGCGGTTGTGGTGGCGGCTGTGGCGGTGGTGGCTGGGGCTGCGG
The DNA here is from genome assembly GCA_963695565.1 of uncultured Planctomycetales bacterium. Classification (GTDB taxonomy): domain Bacteria; phylum Planctomycetota; class Planctomycetia; order Pirellulales; family Pirellulaceae; genus CAVOGW01. The sequence goes on along the minus strand of CAVOGW010000008.1, from coordinate 894,374 downwards.
AGCCGGATTCGGCGGCGGTGGCGCGTGCGGAGCCGCCGGTTGTGGCCTGGGGGGCGGTGGTCTCGGCGGACTGTCCTACTCGGGGCTGGGTAATCCCGGCTGCGGGCTGGTGCGTCCCTGCACGAACAACTGCGGCCAAGGCCCGCGGTGGCAAGCAGGCTGGTTGTTCGGCGTGCGGTACTTCAAGATTGATGAAGCCGCCATGCTGGCCGTCGACAACGGCGATGGCTACATCGACTACAGCTACACCGGTGGTGACAATGAGTTCTTCCACCAGGTCGAAACGGAAAACAATCTGGTCGGCGTGCAGCTGGGCCTGAACCTGGACTACTTCGTCACCAACTGTTTCCAATTTGACTTCGGCACCAAGTTCGGTTTCTACAATAATCGCGTGGAAAACTACCAACGCATCTTTAATCAATACGGGAATGCCTACGTCGACCCGACGACACCGCAATTTATCGGGATACGCAATAGCAACGACGACATTGCGTTCCTGGGTGAAATCCGCGCTGGATTGGGCTACAGGATGGGATGCCACTGGCGTCTGACGGGGGGGTACCGTGCAGTTGCTGCCAGCAACGTGGCGGACCCGCTTAATCAACTGGCCTACGGTCGCACGATGGGTAGCATCCCCAACCTGAGCCACATCGATAACAGTTCGTCCCTGATTCTGCATGGTGCTTACTTCGGAGCCGACTTTGCCTGGTAAGAGCCAAGGTTGAGCGGAATCACCCGCTCCGCCGCGCCTTAGGGGCGTAAAGTTCCCCCGGTCCAAACTTTGGGCCGGGGGTTTTTTGCGTTAACGTCAAACACAACGTTACACCGAGTAGCCGTCACGCTCCGCCGTAACGGCGATTCAAGATCGTTGCTTATTAGACTGTTGCGTCACTCGTCCACCGCTATCTCGATGCGCATCTTGGCTGAGCCGTCGACTGACGCTCGCCACGCTCCGAGAATTGTCGGCGGTGCTCGGCTTGCGCCGCCCGGAGGGCGTCAGCAATCTCACCCGTCGGATGGAGCGGCAACTGGCACGCGACCCACAAATGAAGCGAGACCTCGCGGGCATCGAGTCTCGCCTCGCCCGGAAAACAAAAAACAAGGTCTGATCTGGTCTGATCCCAAAAACAAAAACGTGCAAAAACTCCGTGAACACACAAGCCTTCATTTCGTCCAGCCGACGTCTTTGAGTAACTTGAGGAAACGGGGATCGTCGCGGATGGGGTCGAGTTTGGAATCGACCTTCAACCAAGTCATGTGTTCGTCTCGAGATTCGTAGGCCTTCCTTAACCATTTGAAAGCCTGGTCAAATTCACCCAGGCCGATATGAATAATGGCCACGTGATAGGGGAACGCTTTGTGTGGGCTTGACCGCATCGTTTTATCGAGAATTTCGCGGGCCTTGGTTTCTTGGCCCATTCGAGCCAGCACGTAGGCCTGTCCTGGCGCATATCCTTCTGCTTGGTAGACCTCCAGTGCTTTGTCGAATCGTGACTCTTGCTCGTAGCAAACCGCGAGACCGTAGAGCGTCACCACAAGATGTGGATGAAGTTCGATCGCTTTCGCGTATTCTTGGCGTGCACGCTTATAATCTCGCCGCCACATAAACGGCGCGCCCTGCAGCCCTTTGATGACGGGTGATAGGGGATCAAGTTCTGCTGCCCGCTTGAGCTGTACGATGGATTCGTCAAACCGCTGTGAAAAGTAGAGCAACTCACCATACCACTGGTGGGCCGTTGCGTAGTTGGGATTCAGTTCGATGGCACGTTGGAATTCCTGCTCCGCGCGGTCCCAATCCCAGTCATGGTAAAACGAAACAAACGCCAATGTCGCTTGGGCCTCCGTCAGCCCGCTGTCCAGCTCCAGCGCTTTTTGTGCGGCCGCTCGAGCACGCGGAAATGCCTCTTCGTCCAGGCTTTCGCCATAAATGTTGGTCAGAGCATAGGACTCGGCAAGCCCCGCGTATGCCAGCGCATAGAGCGGATCGTTATCGATGGCCTCTAGAAAATACTCAATCCCTTTGCGAATGGCACGAGGACCAATGATCGCACGCTGATTCCAATGATAGCGACCCTTGATGTAGGCTTCGTATGCTTTCCGATTCTCCGTGAACCGATGCTCAATCCGCTTGGTCTCCTCGGCCGTCAACTGCGCAGCCAATGCTCGCGCAACTTGTGCGGAGATCACATCCTGGACGGAAAAGAGGTCGACCGCATCCTCGTCAAATGTCGCGGCCCAGAGCGATTGTCCATCACTGACGCGAAGCAGGCGAACCCTGGTGCGTGTCTTGTCCGCTGACTGTTGAAGACTCCCTTCCAGCACCGCATCGACTTGTAATTCACGGCCCGCCGATAAAGCGTCCGCACCGTGCCGTGGAAAGTCTTGAACAGACTCGGTGGGGCGGACAACAACTTGCCGCAGATTGCTGAGTTTCGTAATCAAACTGTCAGCCGTCCCTAACGCGACGTGATCCGCGGCCTGTCCCTCCCCGATTTGCCGGAATGGCAGCACGGCCAACGAGCGAATCGCCGTGGCCGATCCGGAGGCGTCGGGCACGTCGCTCGGCGAAACCCAACCACGCCCAACGGTTAGTACGAGTGTCACCACGGCCACGAAGATCGCGGCCATCGTCCACATCGCCGGAGTCATCGTCCGAACCGACTCAGTATGGCGACGAGTGAATCGTCTCAAGTCGTCCGCCATGTCCATTGCCGTGGAATGGCGATCCGAGGGTCGCTTGGAGAGCGATTTCAAACAAGTTCGTTCTAACTCCTTGGGAACTTGGTCGTTAATCTGCCGCAGTGGCTTGGGTTCCTGGCGTTCAATCTGATCCAAGAGGTTGTTGACGTCATCACTTTCGAACGGTCGCTGTCCGGTCAGCAATTCATAGAGGACGACGCCGAGCCCGTAGACATCCGTGCGACCGTCCACGAGGTTCGCCTCCCCTCGAGCTTGCTCGGGGCTCATGTTGGTTGGCGTCCCCGCAAAGCCAAATCCTTTTCCAATGTCTTCGTCGCGAAGAGCCAAGCCAAAGTCGGCAATGTAAACATTTCCATCCGCGTCCCGGAGGATGTTGGACAGCTTGACGTCGCGGTGGACCAGTCCTTTACCATGTGCGTAATGAAGTGCCTCGGCAAGGGCAATTGCGATTCGTGCCGCTTCATCGGGGCTTAGCCGATGTTCCGCTACGTGGTCGGCCAGATTGCCACCGTCCATGTACTCGGAGACAATAAAGCAAGTGGTATCCCCTTCGCCTCCCTGGTAAAAACCAACGTCGTGGACGGGCACAATTCCGGGATTGCGTAGGGTTGCAAGTGACCTGGCTTCCCTAAGAAACATCTCCTTCGCGGCCGCACTGGCAAATCGGTCCTGATGCGGAATCTTCACTGCAACGTACCGCTGTAGTTCTTCGTCGTACGCCTTATAGACGGCACCACACCCACCAATCCCAACTCGCTCAAGTATTTGATACCGATCCAGGCGGGGCATCGACGGATCACGCGGTGGTGCAGAGTTCGTCGAGACGACTGCCTGCTCGTCACGACCATCGACTGTGTCCGGTCGGACCGAGTTAAGGGCCGATCGGATTGTTTCGACTTCTTGTGGAAAATCTGAAACGTAATCGGCAAGCGTGGGATGTTCTCCCCCACGAATGCGGTAGTCGATATCCAGCAGCAAAAGTTCGTGAAGCAGCGCCGACCTGGTTTCTCCGTTTCCTCTCCCAAGATACTGTTGAATGCTGGGTCGCAGTTGTTGCCGCCACGCCTCTTCAAACGCCAGGCAAATCCGATCGACTTTCTCGAGAATCGATGCGGAAAGCCCCGTCGGATTGTCGGGATCAATGGTCATGCCAAGAACACTTCTTTGCATTTTACACGGATGAGCTTGAGACGTCGTTCCACCGTCCGTGGCGAACATCCCAGTCGCTGAGCCATTTCGGCATTCGTGTAGCCCTCCATCTTGCCCAGCGCTAATTCTCTCAGCTGATTATCGCCCAGCACTTTCATCAGCAGTTGTACTTGCTCCGTCATCATGGCGGAAAACTCTGGAGTTGGCGAATCACCTAAAACCTGGGCAATGGCCGGCGGATCGTCGAGCTCGCCGGGTCGGCCAAGCGCAGATTCTCCCCGCACATTGCCTCCGCCGCGACGCTGGCGCACCTCGTGCCGCTGCTGGTCGATCGCCTTATGGGCGGCCATCCTTACTAATAAACGCCAAAGGCTGTCGCGATCCGCCAGGTTGGGGAAGCGACCGTTCTCGGCGGCTCGGCAAAACGTGTCAAAAACGCTAAGTGCTACGTCTTCTTCGTCCGCGACGCGGCGGTTGCTGCCCGCCAATTCGCCGCGTGCCAGTCGCACCAAGCGAGCAAAATAGCGCTCCCACAGCTGTTGGGCCGCGTCGGAGTTGCCGGATTTGATCTCGTGAATCCAGTGCGTGACCGAACCGCTGGAGTTCATAAATGCTTCTCATGGAACGGGTTAGAACGCCCGGCCTCCAGTTTAGCTGGGTACGCGGCCGAAAACCATACACGCGACAGAATCTTTGCCGGTAGTTGTCGCTGTTTGACGTTGAACCAATAGAGCGTTGAGGTGAAGCTCGAAACCGATCGTCACACACCAGGGAGTTAAGTCGTTATGTTCAACTCACGCAAGCTTTGTTTCGGCTGCTCGTTCATGTTGCTTCTGGCAGCAACTGCGGGGCCTGCCTTGGCCATCGACATAATTCCGCTGTTCAATGGAGGGTCCAACGTTCCGCCGATCAACAATCAAGACGCAACGGGTGCGAACTTGACCGCCTTGTTCAATTACGCGGAAAGCTACTATGAGGATATTTTCGAAGATGTGGGCCATACGCTCACCATCAATTTCTGGTGGGAAGATCTTGATCCCATCGCGACCAATCGGCTTGGCCAACACGACCTTCAAAGTCAATCGGGTGCCGTCGTCTGCGGCTTTCTTTCGTCGCCCAGTCCGTTGTGTCGAGAGACAGTTGGCAATATACGCATTGACAACGATCGCACCTGGTTCTTTGATTCGACGCCGGGTGATGACAGCGAGTTCAATATGCAACAAACGTTGTGGCGCGATCTGCCCACCGGCTCAGCCGCCGGCAGCCAGGGGGATCTGTTCAACGATTTTGGCGCCAATATTCCCGAAACATTCGAAGTCGGATTCGGTGGACCTGCCACGGGGGGCGGGGCGGTGGGCAATGTTGACTTATTAAGCGTGATCTTGCACGAAGTCGGCCACGCCCTGGGGATGTCGTTTCTTAACAACTCAACGATCGCTGAGACCGGGGACAATGATTACGACTTTAACCCGGATTTCATCGTTGGCCAGTCGCTGGCAGCTGAGGTTGCGGATGGCGGCAATATCGGACATTTGGATGGCAGCGGGTTTGCCCTCATGGGCCCAAACCTGCCCAATGGCCGCGTACGCCCCAGCCACACGGACCTGTTTTCCATGGCGGCGGGGCACAGCTACACAGACCTCGATGTTCCTCGAAGAGAACTCTACGCCGGCAATGATTGGCACGTACCAGGTAACTGGAGCGGCAATGCAATTCCGGGCGCCGCGGATGTTGCCTTCGTTCGACACGGCCAGTTTGTGGCTCTGGTATCCGGCAATGCGACTGTGGATCAGCTAGTTATCGACGAACAGACGCAACTGGCGACGACCACGAACCGACTCACTGCCATCGACTCCCTATCGGTTCAGAACACGACGGCTTCCGGAACAACGCTGCTCTCTGTCTCCTCCGGTGGAGAAGTCGTCGCCGACTCGATCACGATCGGCCAGGATAGTCGAATGTTCGTGGCTGGCCACGTCGATGCGAATCAAATCATCATTGCCGAAGGCGGGGAAATCACGGGGGACGACGGAACAGTCGACGTCACCAATGGACTTGGAGATTTCATCAACAACGGCCGTATCGCGGCGTTATTTGATGGCAGTCTAACCATCGACTCAGACAATCTGCTGGACCTTGACGGGAACGCGGCAGAGAACGGCATTTTGGAGGCGATCGACGGCGATTTGATATTCAATGCATCCCTTACCGACTCGTTTAACGGCACCGCCACCGTTGGAGCCGGACGCGACATGACCTTTAACGGAGGAATTGCTGTCGGGGCCGGCGGGTTGATGCACGTCGATGGCGTAAGCAACAACGGTGCCCGGGTGAATGGCGTGGTCGCAGTAAACTCGAATGGCGTCTTGCGCGGCGATGGACGTGCCATCGTCGCTGCAGCGCTGACCTTAAACAATGGCGGGATTGTGGAAACGGAAGACGCCGCGACGGAACTACGACTGAACGGCGGCACGTTCCTCGCCGGCGGACAAATCCTGGGGACGGGCACCGTGCTGCAAACCGGTGACGCCGATGTCACGGCGGATACTACGGTCGCCGTTGCAACCTACGATATGGATGGCCTGAACGGAACCAGCACGATCGATGTCCTGCCTGGACGCATACTGACTGTTCAATCCTCGTCGATTGAAAGTACTGGCGGTGGCGACGGCTACGATGGCACGCTGAATATCAACAACGGAACCGTCGAGATCACCGCACCATGGGCGTTGGACGGAACGGTAAATTTCAATGACACTGGAACCGGTCAACCGCAGCTTGACGGAGGTGGGGTCACGCTTCAAAACGGAGGAACTATGAACTTCAACGGTGGAACTGCGGTCGTGAACTCACCGGTTACCGTTTTCAACGGCACGCTCTTCGTGGATGCCGATGCCACGATCCATGGTGCCACAACGCTTGGTGCAAATTCGACGGTTGAGATCGACGGGGCCGATGATTCCTTACGGTTGACAACGAGACGATCATGGTCTCGCCCACGATTGTTGGTAGCGGACGCCTGATCCTGGACGGTTCCCTGAACATTGCCTTCGCAGATACGACGATTGGGGTTGCGGAAACCGATTTGGATGGGACCGGAAATCGTCACCGACAACGTGGTTACGATCAACAACGGCCTCACGCTGTCCATCGCTTCAACAACGATTGAACCCTCGGCGAATGACGGTTTCGACGGCACGATCCACAATGGCGGAACCTTTTCCGTTTTGGCTGGTTGGCGATTGGACGGAACGCTCCACATGGATCGACCGGTAGGCCCGTCGACGCTCAACGGCGGCCCATTTGAGATCTTCAACGATCGGTCGGATGGAAACTCGCAATGATGCAGTAATCAATCCCAACACAACCGTGCGTGGAACGGTTGACGTCATCGGTGGTATTGCCCAAGTAAATGGTACGTCCACGTTTCTCTCAACGGCAACTGTCAGTATCACGACCGACGGAGAACTGGCACTCAACGGTGCCACCGACTTTCAGGGTGGCAGTTACCAAGGCCAAGGAACGTTGCAGTGGAACGGAGAGGTCACGGTGGCCGCCGATACCGAAATGGATGTGAGATACGTCGACATGGACGGGACCAGTGGCACCACCGTTTCCACGCTGAATGGGTCACAACTGACGCTGAATGTCGACGCGATAGACACCGCCAACAACGTGAACCGCTTTGACGGAACGTTGAATATGTCAGGCGGAAGTAATCTGACGGTTCATCTTAACAATCCCGGTGACTCTTGGCAGATGAACGGAATAATGTACATGAATGCGGGGACGAACACCCTGGCGGGAAGTCCCGTCTGGATCACTGGATCGGTCAACGTCAGCGGACTCGGAAATGGTTTCATCGCGGCACCGATGGACCTGAGCGGAAACATCACCACTGATCTGGGGACCAGCACGCTCAGGCTGGTAGGTGGGACCCACGCAATTCGCAACACGGCCACCGTGTCAGGACCCGGTGAGCTGTGGATCGAGCCAGGCGGCCACATGATGGCAGAGGACGGTACGGCAATCGGCGTGGACTTCGTCAACTCGGGGCCGCTTCGAACCAGGATTGTCGACCGGGACGGTCTCCGCCGGCGACGAATTCCTCCAGACGGGTACGGGCACGCTGGCCATGGAAATCGGCGACGCGCCGGGTGTCAATCAAGACGTCCTGCAGGTAACGTCCACGGCAACCCTGGCTGGTGAATTGGAAGTCACGATTCTCGACGGCGCGATGCCCGCCATTGGCCCCGTGTACACGCTGCTGACTGCGTCCAACGTCTCGGGGACATTCGACACGTTTACCCTGCTGTCCAACCCGATCTTTCAGTACCAGGCGACGCTGGGTTACCCGGGCACTCGCGTGACCTTACGGTTCACCGACGTCTCGATGTTCGGCGACTTCAACGATGACCTCGTATTGGACTGCACTGACGTTGACGCACTCGTCGCGGAGATCGCGAGTGGCGGCATGGGACTGCAGTTTGACTTGAACGGTGATACCGCTGTCGACATCGCGGACCTGAACCTGTGGCTGGAGAAGGCCGGTACGTTCAATGTCGGTGGCCCCTACCTGCCTGGTGACGCGAATCTAGACGGCTTCGTGGACGGTCAGGATTTCATCGAGTGGAATGAGAGCAAGTTCGCGGGCGCGGCTGCCTGGTGTTCGGGCGATTTTAATGCCGACGGGTTCGTCGATGGACAGGACTTCATCCTTTGGAACACATTTAAGTTCATGTCGTCTGCATCGCCGGAAAGTGTTCCCGAGCCCGCGACGTGGTGCATGCTCATGTTGGCGATCGCTGGCATCATTTGGCGCGGACGTGGCAGGTAAGTGGATTGAGGTCCCCACGAAACTGCTGTCGTGGTTCCAATTTTTTTCAGCGGTTGACTTGATAATCGCTCGGCTTAGTCGGCTGAAGCGGGAAGCTGGCGTGTCACGGTGCGCACGGCATGCTAGATGGACGATCTTTTCTTCCTGCGAGGCAATACCCCAGCGATCGTGGCCGACCATCCGGCTTCACGATGTACACCCGGCGTGAAGACGTCGCTCGGAAAGCTCCGCGGTGAATTCGGCCGTGAAGATCGGCGACGCGACTCTCCATTACGCCAACAGCTTCGCGCGACGTCACCGACGCCCGGGCCATTTGTGTCAAGGGCGATATAAGCGCGAACTGATCCAAGATGAGAGCTGCTTCTGGACGGTCAACCGCTATATCTAATCAAGCGAGACCTCGCGTCCATCGAGTCTCGCCTCGCCCACAAAACAAACAACAAGGTCTGACCCCAAATGAGGTCTGACCCCAAATGATCAAATGACCAGCTGGCGCTGTGCAACTAGACCACCACGCTGATCAGCATCTGAAAGTCCGGATCGTCGCGCAACCCGTCAAAGTCGCTTTCCGCAGCGACCATCTCCCGGTAATTGGGATCCAGATCGAACGACTGCGTCAGGTACTGCAGCGCCAGACCCTTATTCCCTACCAGGCTCCAGTAGCACGCCAGGTTGTAGTGTACGATGCCTTCATCCGGATAGGCTTCAATGACCTGTTCGAGCGCCTGGATGGCCAGATCAAGCCGATTCACACGCTTGTAGCACCAGCCCATGGCCAGCTGGATCTGCATGTTGATCGGCTGCAGTTTCGCCGCTTCGTCCAGAAACTCAATGGCCTCCGCATAACGCTCCATGGTGCGGAGCGCCTGGCCGCGCAGATAGGCCTTCTCCGCGCGCCAGCGTCGTCGGTCCGGCAATCCTTCGAGTTCTTGAATGGCCCGTCGCGCCAATTTGTCGCGCAAGGATGGGTCCGGGAGCCACCGATCTGCATAGACGGTTAGCAACTCCAGGTAGCCCTCGGCCGCGCGGCACCGCCGATGGTGTCGAAGGTCAGTCAGAACGGACATGGTACTTCAAACCCGAAAACGAAAATGAGGCCTACTCTATTTTACCTGCGAAACGGCGGAGTCCAAGCAATTGGATTGACTTGCCGGAACCGACGGCCGCGAAAGCGATTCCCGATGTCCGCCGCGGATCGATCAGTGCGCACCATCACAATATGAATAATCGGCGGATCTGGACGGATTAAGTAGCCTTAACGGGTTAGGAAGAATGTTTCGTTTTATCGACGATGCGGGTCGCAGTGTGGTTTTAGCCCCACCACCGTTCCGAATTCGCAACCCATCACGGACAGCCGATGCCCCAACCGCTGTGCGCAACTAGTGGCTTGCCAACAACTTGGGTGCAAAATCAGTGATCCAGGCTGCCTTTGGTCCCGTGATTGCAAAAGGTGTGCTCTGCAGCACAGTTTGCTTGTCTTCCTGCAGCAGTTCAGCACCAGATGCCCGCGCACTTTACGAAAATCCGCGTCGCCACCACGGTGGCCTTTGTGAGTTGCACGTTAATGTTGAGCCTGTTCAGCTCGAAGCCAGCTCCGCTCAGCATCCGACAATTGGCGTCGCACGTCCCAAGGCTGGCAGGACATGTCCTCGTGGTCCGCCCGGCCCATTGTCTACGCACCTCCCGCGGCAGCGACTCGGATCCATCCGCTGGCCGTCGCCACTTGGGAAATTGCCACCTGTTCGTGCGTCTTGGCTCTGTTCATGAGGCGTGGGTCGCAATGAGAACGCGAGGGCTTGGGGGGGTTGCCCCGGAACGTTTGAGAATCCCAACTGCGTTTTGCATGTCGCAACGAGAACGCGAGGATTTGGGGGGTTGCCCCCCCAAACCCCCCGTATTTTCGGCTCCCAACCGCCCGTATTTTCGGCTCCCAACCGCCCATATTTTCGGCTCCCAACCGCCCGTATTTTCGGCTCCCAACCGCCCGTATTTTCGGCTGCAAGCCTCGGCACCCAACGCCTTTTGGCGTCCGGATCAGCCCGTGCTAGGGCTGCATGATCTCGTCGCGAATGAAGCGGGCTCGTGGACGGCCAGCACTGGCTTTGCCGGTGAGAAATTCCGCGACGTATCGCTGGCGTTCCTTTTTTTCGGGAACCACGAAGTTGTCCCCCTTTTGCAGAATCGGGCTGAGTGTTGCCACGCTGCCAAATGATCGGTCTCCGGCGGCTTCACAGGCGATCCAGTGCCCCTGGCCATCCTGGTCCTCCAAATAAAACTCGGGGTAACAGTGGCCGGGCACCCAAACCGTACGGGCCGGCACGCCGCTGGCTCGGCAGAGCGCAATAAACAACGAGGTGAGTTCTTCGCAATCGCCGTTTCCGTCTCGTAGGGCTTGCAGGGCGCCCTTTAATTCTCCGTTCTGATAGGTCACGTTCTCACGCACAAAGTCATAAATTTTCTCGATTTGCTGCCACGCCGACAGTGAATCGTCCTTGAGTTTGGCGGCCAGATCGCGAATTTGCTTATGACGCGACTCAATGAACGGACTGGGGCCCGTCAGCTTCTTCAAGTCGCGATTGAGTTTCTCCGGCACCCTCAGCGCGGTGGGGTCCTGGGGAGCCGCCGGTGGCGTGCGTTCGACCTCGAAGGTCAGGATGGCCTGTGCCGTCTCGCCCGCGGCCAGGCTGGGTACTGAAATCTGCATTTGTTTGACCCCGCCGGCAATCATGCGGTATCGCACCTTGCTGACGTTAGCAGAAATATCTTCTTCCAGGACACGCACCTTTTGTTCGGGCCAATCGGTGGGAACGGGCAAAGTCCCGTACATCCCTTTACAGGGTCCTCCAATCGCTTCCACAATCATGCCCACCTTCCATTGTGTGACTTGGGTCTCAGGTGGCGCAGACTCGGGAACTGACCCGTCGCCAAATTGAGCCGCCGCGAACGCGGCCAGGGAAAATACCAGCGCGGTTGCGCATCCATATGGCTGCCAACGAATCATCACAACACGCTCCTGTGGACCCGTGAACACCCGGGTTCACGCGATCCAGATTTGACGGCCAGAGGCTGGACCGGGGCCTGGCCCCAGCCCCAAACAAAAGAAAACGACACAGCTCTATCGATGAGCTGCGTCGTTTCAAGTTTAGGTCGCGTTCTGGTTCCGGGACTTGCCCGGCCGGCGTCCACGAAAAGCCGTTTGTAACGGTTATTTGGTTTCGCCGGACTCGCGGGCTGCCGCTGACTCAATGGGCAGCACCATGTCACGGTTCAGGCTCTCGAGGCTCTCGTTCGGAAGCAGTTTTCGGTCACCGACAACATGACTGAACATCGGTACGCCCAACAGCGCGGCATTGGAAAGATGGGCCTTCGGCAGGCGACCACTTTCCATCGGCACGGTCTGCAGGGGCGTCATGGTGGGAGGCAGGTCGGCAGCCGAATTACCGCCGTAAATTACGCCGCCGTCATACACGGCACCGGAATAGGGATCCGAGGACATCACGGGACTTCCCATCACGGACGAGCCTCCGTACATGGAGCACGGGTCACAAGGCACTTCCTGATAGGTGGGTGGACAAACGGGTGGGGCGTAGGCTGGAGGCGGATACGCGGGCACGGGTGTATAAGTCGGTGCCATGGGAGCCCCACAACGGGCTCCACGCATCCCCCAAAGTCCGTAGCCGCGTCGGCAGCAGCCCGGCGAAGTCGCAATGGTTAACAGTACACAGAAGACGATGAGTCGTTTCATCGGTCGTATCTCCAAGGCGGGTTATTTTTTGTGGGGCGGGTATTGTTTCGTCCGGGAGTCGTTTCCGTTCACGTCGAGGCTGATGGCGGAAACGGTTGTGCCGACTCGCGTACGATGAAGTGGCATGGGTAGGCAGGCAGTGACTTGTGTGGCACAGTCAACTCACGACCGCGCAGCAAGCCTTGCAAGAATACAACTTGCCTGATGATGTGCAAACGAAACATGGTGTTTTTTGTCAACAACTTGCCCAACAACCACACCGAACAATCGACAAATTCGTTTTCTTCGCGTTGAAACGGCACAGCCTGCCCTTGCCCAAATCCATCGTACCGCCGGTCCGAAATAACCGATCTATCCCTGGTGCTGCTTCAAGTGTCAATTGGGGGATCCACGGGCGTAGGTGAGCACGCGGTTCCCGCCGCGAAAGTTGGACGCTCACGCGTTCCGGCCGCATTCGCGAACCCCCATTCGCGGCGTCGAAATAGCACCACATGTCAGGGCGGGTGAGCATGGAGTATTGAGGAGCGTTCGAGTGCCGCGCCGACAGGGAGGTCCGCAGTCATGCGGCACTAGAATATTCCGCTCGCAGCTGGTCCCGCACACGTGGTTTCGTGTCCGCCGCGCGCTGCGGTACCGTGGCCTGCCTGGCACTGATGCTGCTCGTTCGGCCGGCTCCCTGCGATGCGCGCGTACCCGTGGCGTGCGCCTGTCTGCGGCCGCAAGACGAAATCTGGCTGATCAGTACGCGTGAGCTGAACCCGCGCAAGCACCGCTGCTGTTGCCTTTGCCGCCCACAGCTGTGCTACCAACAGTACGGTAAGTGCGGCGTCTGTGGGTGCGGGCGATGGGAAGGTCGCTCGGAGTGCGCCTTCTGGGGAACGGACGACCCCTGCCGGTCTGACCGTAGTTTACGTGCACGGAAATCGCATGACGGAGGAGTGGACAAAGCGACGTGGTTTGGATCTGTACAACGGCCTGGTCGCTGGCTGCCCCCATGCGCCGCCCATTCGACTCGTGCTTTGGTCGTGGCCCAGCGACGCCATCCCCAACCGCCTGGCGGCCAAGCGTGACGCGCGGGTCAAATTCCGCCGCATACCGCTGCAGTCCTATTACCTGGCCTGGTGGCTGAATCACTATTCGAGCGACCGGCAGCTGAGTGTCCTGGGCTACAGCTACGGCGCGGCGACGCTGCTGGGCTCGTTGCACATGCTCGGGGGCGGCCAGCTCGAATGTCGCCGCCTCTCGCGGTGTGAACCGCCGCCCCGCATCCATATGGCGATTTGGGCTCCGGCGGTGCAGAGCAGTTGGTTGATGCCCGGGGGCCGGCTGTGTTGTGCCCTACCCTGCCTCGAATCGGGGCTGGTGTTCTATAATCGCTGCGACCCCGCGTTGTGCCGCTTTCGTCGCGTGATCTTCGCGGCTACGGGTCCTGCCTTGGGTTACGTGGGCTTGACGAATCCCTATTGTTGTTATCCTGGATACGCGCGGATCCGCCAGTTTGACGCGACGCGCTACGTCGGCAAGAAACACAGCTGGGATCGGTATCGCGATTGTGCGTGCCTTATGAGCCAGATTCGCTGCGTGGCCTTGTGGCTGGTACATTAGCGCCGAACGCCCGTTGGGACAGCAACACCCGGCGGTCTGGTGCCAGAACACAGCACGAGTACTGTCGTGGGGCTTTTCCGCCCCGGCTTCCCCAAGGAGTGTTGCGTCAAGCGGTGGTGTTGATGCAGGCACACTTCGCGGAACACTTATCGGGGGAGAGCAGAAACATCGCCCAGAATTTTGGATCAGCCCAGGTAACGAAGTCGACTGGAGGCGGAATTGATTTCAGCGACGCAGTTGGACACCACCATCGAGATCGTCACGCCGGAGAACATCTCGTTCCGCTACGAGATCGTCGGGCCGTTTCGTCGGCTGCCGGCGTTTGCCTTGGACCTCTCCATTCGATTTATTGCGATCTTCATCACTTTCTTCATCATTTCCTTGCTGGGTTTCGTGGTCGGCCCTGGTGCGTTCGCCATCTTGTTGATTGCCTGGTTCGTGCTGGAGTGGTTTTATGGAGCGTTGTTCGAGACCTATTTCAACGGGCAAACGCCCGGCAAGCGGATCATGGGCATCCGCGTTGTCAGCACATCGGGGCACCCCATCACGGGACTGCAGGCCGTGATGCGTAACATTCTGCGCGGCGTCGACATGATGCCTCTCGTCCCGGCTACCATTCTGGACCAGGACGTCATCTATTTGGTCGTCCCCACTTTCTTTTTGGGGTTTATCTCGCAGACCTTGAATTCTCGCTTTCAGCGCATCGGAGATATCGTGTGCGGCACGATGGTCGTGGTGGATGAACGTCGCCGCCGCCGCACGTTCACCAACGAACTTGATCCGCAGCACATGCAAATCCTCGAATCGATTCCCGGCTCGTTTGTGGTGAACCAACAGCTACAGCGGGCGCTGGCCACGTACGTCGAGCGCCGAGGCCGCATGGCGCTTCCGCGACGAAGGGAAATCGCCCGTCACCTGGCGGCACCCTTGATCTTACGATTCGGATTACCTGACAGCACCAGTTTTGACATATTGTTGTGCGCGCTATACGATCGCGAGCAACAGCGCAATCGCCGCCAGCCGGCAAGACAGGATGCCCCGAGGGCTGAACGCGCATTCGCCGTGTCGGAGCCAGCCGCGCCGCAGGCACCGACATCAATTCCTGGCGAGGGAGACTCCGCATGAAACACCTTGCCCCCAGCGACCGCGAACGTCAATGGTCAGAACTGGAGGACCTTTGCGCCGCGATGGAGCATCGATCGGCCCGGCGGCTGGGTGCTTCCGCCGTCCTGCGGTTTGGCGATCTGTATCGAGCTGCCTGCGCGGACCTGGCGCTGGCCGATGCCAAACGCCTCTCGCCGGGCACGGTGCAGTACCTGCACCAGCTGGTGGCCCGCGCCCACAATCAACTCTATCGCAGCCGTCAATTTCAACTTGCCGCATGGCAGCAGATGTTGCTGGAGGATGTTCCGCAGCGGATTTTCAACGATCGCTGCGTGCAGATCGCTTTTTTCGTATTCTGGATGGTGTTCATTGCCGCGGCGGCGTTGTCCGCGGACGAAGCCAACTGGCCCGGCTTTGCCGAGTCCCTGATATCGGCGGAGCAGATTGACCAGATGGAGGACAGCTTTGCGGATCCACCCGGCGGCCGAGGGTCCCAAATGAATGCCTTGATGGTGGGATTTTATATTCAACACAACATGAGTATCGGACTGCAATGTTTTCTGGGCGGATTGTTGGTAATTCCGGGATTGCTGATCACGCTATTCAACGCGGCATCGTTGGGCGCAGCATTTGGATATATGGCGCGACCTGAGGTGGACGCGGGCCGGAATTTCTTCGAGTTCGTGATGGCGCACGGTCCGTTCGAATTAACGGCCATTGTGTTGTCGGCCGCCGCCGGATTGCGATTGGGCATTTCCTGGATCGACGCCGGAGGCATTCGTCGCGCGGACGCCTTGCGAAAAGCGGCGACGGACGTCACGCCGCTGATGGGGGCCGCGCTGCTGCTGTTCTTTCTGGCGGCCCTGATCGAGGGCTTCGTCTCGCCGTCGAGTCTTCCCTTCGTGCTGAAAGCGGCCGTCGCCATGCTCAGCAGTGGCTTGCTGTCCGCCTATTTTATCATCCTGGGTTTTCCACGCGAGCAGCGTCATGCAGCTTGACCGTACGGCCGTGGTGATCCGCGAGCGAGGCTTCTTCGAAATACTCGACCTGGCACTGCGGATGTTGACGCGGTACCCCAAACCGATCTTTCAAGCCTGGGTCGCGATGATGGTCCCCTTACTGTTGGCCAATTTTTTTTGCCTGCGGTCCATCGTGAGCGACTTCGATGAAGTTGGCAATGTCGTACGCTACGTCAACACCATGATCCTATTCGTGACGATCCAGGCGCCTGTCGTGGCGATCTTGTTGACCACGTACCTGGGTCGGGTCGTGTTTATGGAAGAAAGCCGGATGCGAGACCTGCTGCAAACGGCATGGCGATCCGGTGTCGCGCTCGTCTGGCACGTCGGCATCCTGCGGGCCACGCTGCTGATTTGGCCCTTGTACCTTAGCTTGATGGACACGGAGGCCGGCCTGTACCTGGTGCTATTCTTCCTGACGGCCTATGTGATTATCCTGCGTGCGGTCAGACCATTCATCCTGGAAATCATTCTGCTGGAGGGCAATCCCCTGCGTGCGAAAACGCCGGAGGCTTTGACGATCGGCCGACGCAGTCGCTCCCTGCAACAATCCAATTCGGGTGAACTTGCGGGGCGCTGGCTGGGCTCGGCCGCGATCGCCGCCGGTATGTTTGGCTCGATGGTGGCTACCTACTGGTTTTTTTCCGGGATGGTCCTGCTCAGCTGGGAATGGGACGGCGTGATGCTGTACCTCGTGATACCATTAGCCCTGTGGGCCACTGCCGGCTTCATGGCCATCGTGCGGTTCCTCAGCTATGTCGACCTACGGATCCGCAATGAGGGCTGGGAAGTCGAACTGCTGGTCCGTGCCGCTGCCGAACAGTTCCGAGATTCGTTGCCGCTTAGCCGAATACCACACGAGGATGCCAGGACGATGTAACAGGAGGCAACCGGGGAAACGGAACTCCATTCGCTCCGGTTCCAATCCCCGCTCTCTTGACGACCTGAATGCTGCAATCGGCTAAGGTATTACCGAGATGCTGATGTGGCCTGACGCAGGCCAGGGTGAGAACGCCGTCGTGGAAGCCACTCGGATCAATGCCATGTGCGCACTTGGGTTCACCATCACACGTCGACTGCTGTGCTTCCTCACGGTTGGCTGGCTCCTTTGCCGGCCGGCTCTGGCGGACCGCAAGCTGGATTGGTACGACGAGCAAAACCAACGACTAAGGAGCCCCGCGCTGCAGCCGCTGGAGGATCCCCAGGCTCCTCCACGGTGGGTCTGGAAACCCTGGCAGACCAACAACACGCGTCGTGCGTGGCGGATTCCACAAATTGGCGAATTAACCGCCCAGATCATCGAAGCCATCATCTGGGTGGCATTGGGCTTGGGTATCATTTGGTTGCTCGTGTATGTACTCAGGTTCATCCAGCATCAGGAATCGTACGCCGCGGTGGAGGTGACGGCAGGTCATGATCACGACGCCATCCTGACTCAGAAGTTGGCGGAGCTTCCATTTGCCACGGGGTCCGCCGGCGGCAACCTACTGGATGCGGCACGCGAAATGTATCAACAAGCCAACTACGATCAAGCGATCGTGTTCCTGTTCGGATATCAGCTGTTGGAATTAGATCGGCACCAGCGCATTCGACTGTGGAAGGGCAAGACCAATCGAAACTATTTATACGAAGTCCGCGACGACTATTGGCTCAGCAAGCTGTTGACCGAGACGATTCACACCTTTGAAGCGAGTTATTTCGGCAAGCACGCCGTCAGCCGCGAGCAGTTCGAATCCTGCTGGGAACGGATGGACAGGTTCCACCAACACCTGGAGACATCGGCATGAGCGGACTGCCAATCCAGGTGCGGTCGCCCGAGTTGTCAGGTTGGATCGGTTCCCGATTACTGGGGCGGCTTGTTCCCGTATTGCTGCTGGGCGTCATTTCGATCGGTTGTGGGCAAACGGATGAGCTGGTCTTGAAATACGGGGCCTGCAGCGGCCAGGCGGGAGACGCCGTGGCGGGCACGTCCTTGTTCGCCGATCAGTTTGTGCGCAGCGGCTATCGCGTCGCCACGGCTCGCACTTTGGGTCGCGTGATTGAACGAGCCCAGGTGGTGGTGTGGTTTCCGGATCGTTTTGCGCCTCCTGACGATCAGACCTGTCAGTTTTTCAACCGTTGGCTGTCCGATTCCCGCGGTCGCGCGCTGATCTACGTCGGCCGTGATTTTGATGCCAGATCCGCCTATTGGCAGAGACTGCTGAGCGAATCGCGGCCGGGCAATGCGCTGGCGATTCGGCAGCGCCTGGCTCAAAGCCGCGCAACGTGGGCTACTCAACGGGCTTCGTTGCCGGCCACGGCGTCCTGTCCCTGGTTTGCGATCGACCGAGACCAGGGGCCCGTCGAAGCCCGGCCGATCGAGGGTCCGTTGGCAGGCTCTCTCGCTTCGTCGTCACATCAACTGGTGATCCATGATCGTTTGAAAGTCACCAACGCCGACGCCCAGGTCGAGGTCCTGTTGAGCGTCGGGGGACAGCCGATGATCAGGCAATACCAGCTGCCCTTTTGGCCGCAGAGTCGCCTGCTAATCGTCACCAATGCATCCCCCCTGTTAAATCTCGGGTTGACCCTTCCCGCACATCGACAATTGGCTCAGGAGCTGATTGACTTGTGTGGCACGCCGGATCGTTGCGTTTTTCTGACGAGCGACGCGCGTGACCCGCTCCTGGCCGAAGAAGCCGAAGTACACCATCTGATCCGCATCTTCACGACGGCGCCATTCAGTAGCGTACTGATGCATTTGTCCGTGATGGGATTGATCTATTGTTTCGCCGTGTACCCCATGTTTGGACGTGCACGCTCTATCGATTCGCTGGATAAGAGCGACTTTGGCCGACACGTCGAGGCCCTGGGGCGGTTGTTGGCCAAGACCAAGGACAGCCCCTACGCCCAGGCGCAACGCAACGAATATCTGCATCGCGTCGCGGGTCAGATCCCGGAGCCTGGCCGGGAACCCGGAGAAAACCCCTTTGGCGAGTCGGCCGTGCCGGCGGAAGCGGACGAGGCCGCGAAAGCCTAGTGGATCGCTCGGCCACTTGCCTTTGCTGGAAATCTGCCGCAGAATCGGGCCATCAGCCCGCACCGCCGGAATGGTGGCCGCCGCGCGACCGTGTGCGTCGAATCGAACCGTCAAGCCTTCAACATGCAGCGAGCCTAATCCCATGTCAGCGGAGACACGCGGCCTCTTTCAGCGCATTACCACAGAGATCAGCAAAGTCTTTGTCGGCCAAGACGAGTTAGTATTGGGCTCACTTGTCGCACTCTTTTCGGCGGGACATGTGCTGATTGAGAGTGTTCCCGGACTGGGCAAGACACTGTTCGTGCGCACGCTGGGCCGGGTGCTGGGATGCCGGTGCGGGCGGATTCAATTCACGGCCGACTTGATGCCCTCCGACATCACAGGGGCCCCCATCTTCGACATGCGGCACGCAGGAATTCCGCTTTCGCCCCGGACCGGTGTTCACGCAATTCCTGCTGGCCGACGAGATCAATCGCTCGCCGGCAAAGACGCATGCCGCCCTGCTGGAAATCATGCAGGAACGTCGCGTGACGATTGACGGCGTGAGTCACCACATCGAACCGCCGTTTCTGGTGTTGGCCACGCAAAACCCGATTGAATCGGAGGGAACCTATAACCTGCCGGAGGCACAGCTGGACCGTTTCATGTTCAAACTGGTGGCCGACTATCCCACCGCCGACGAGGAGGCGCGCATCCTCGAATTTGCACAGCCAGCAGGTTGACATCAATCAGCGTCTGGAAAAGGAGTTGCAGACGGTTACGAATCCCGCCGAAATCCTGGGCATCACACAGCAGAACGGCTCGATTCACGTCGCCCCCAAGCTGATCGACTACATCAACAACATTGTGCGTGCCACTCGGAGCTGGCCTCAATTTCACATGGGGGCTTCTCCCCGCGCAGGCCTGGCACTGGTGCAGGCGGCCCGCACGCTCGCGGCTTTCTCGGGACGCGATTACGCAATTCCGGATGACGTGGCTCAGATCGTCCTCCCTGCGCTGAGGCACCGTGTGGTACTGACGGCTGAAGCCGAGGTGGAAGGCTACCAGACGGACGACGTACTACGACAGGTCGTGGCTTCCGTCGAAGTACCGAGGGACTGATGATCGAGCACCTGATCGATGCCTGGAACACGTTGCTCTCGAACCCCGTCGCGACGTTGTTGCTGTTCGTGGCCGCGTTGACCGCACTGGCCTACCTGGGCCAGATTTTTCCCAGCCGCCTGACGGCAGCGATGCTGGTCGTACCGGTGTTTTTTTCCTTAACGCTGTTTTGGAAGCAGGACATTCTGCCGCTGATCGTCACGCTGGACGTCGTGTTGGCCGTGGTCTTGCTGGGAGATCTGTTATCCGTCCCCGCAAAGTCGTCGTTCAGCGTCCAGCGCGAGACGCAGCGGATTGGTTCGCTGCGAAAACCACACCCTGTCACGCTGCACGTATCGAATTTATCGCGACGTCGCCAGCGGATCGGCGTGCGCGACGATATTCCGAGTCATTTTCAGCCCAGCCGACAGTTTGATCGTGTGGAGTTAGGTTCTCGCAGTCGCGCGACTCTCGATTACACGATGCAATGTTCAGATCGCGGCGCCCATTGGATGGAGTCGATCTATATCCGCGCGTCCAGCCTGCTGGGCTTATGGTCCCGCTTGCTGGTATACCCGTTTCGCAATGAACTGCACATCTATCCCGACATGCAGCAACTGCAGAAGTATTCACTTCTGGCTCGGACGAATCGGCTAAGCTTGATGGGCGTCCGCCGTCATCGGACAAATCGGTCAGGATAACGAATTCGAGCGACTGCGCGATTTTACACGCGACGATCAATTCAAGCACATCGACTGGAGATCGACGGCCCGCCGCAACAAACTGACGGTCAGGGATTTCCAAACCAATCAAAGTCAGCGTGTGGTATTTCTGGTTGACTGCGGTCGCATGATGGTGAATCGCGAGGGCGAGTGGACATTGCTGGACCACGCGCTGAACGCCGTGCTGATGCTGGCGTACGTGGCGTTGCGACAAGGGGACGCGGTCGGCATGCTGGCTTTTTCCGATCGTATCCATGCTTACGTTCCGCCACGTGGCGGAGCGCGGCAGATGAATCACTTGCTGCACGCCTCCTTCGACCGCTTTCCGGCCCTGGTCGAATCCCGCTACGACCTGGCATTCCTGCATCTTTCCAGAAAATGTCGTAAGCGGACGTTGGTCGTACTGATCACAAACCTGATCGATGAAGTCAATGCGGAACAGATTCAGAGCTATCTAGGCACGCTGGGCGGACGCCATCTACCCTTATGTGTCCTGCTGCAGAGACCGACGGCTGTTTGCGGCCGCGGACGCTCCCCTCGAAGTTCCCGAAGACGTCTATGCTTCCGCCGCGGCGGCCAATATCCTCACCTGGCGGCATCAGGTGCTAAACCAATTGCACCATCACGGCGTATTAGTCCTGGACACCTTCCCCGACGAACTGACCGCGCCGCTGGTAAATCGCTATTTAGATATCAAAGCACGGCACTTATTGTAGGTACGCGAAAAAAAGTAACGCCTGCCACGGAGCCCCGCTCCGATACGCCGCACCCTCGAATCGGCCGGTGAGTTCCCGGTCCAACACCCCATGAGTTTTCTAAAAATTGCTTGGCGCAGCATCCAGCGACGATGGTTAGCCTCGGTGCTGACGATGCTCTCGATGGCGTTGGGAGTTGCCCTGGTGGTGGCCGTGCTGCTGATCTCCGGCATCGTCACGCAGTCGTTCCACAACAATGCCAGCCTGGGCTACAACATGATCGTGGGAGCCAAGGGGGGAAAACTGCAACTCGTACTCAACACGGTCTACCACCTCAGCTCACCCGTCGAGAATATTCCCTACACGTACTACGAGGAGTTCCTGCCCCCGGCCCAGCGCAGGGACCAGCAAAACGGCCAGTTCAGCCAGCTGACGCAGTTCGCGATTCCCATGTGCCTGGGAGACTATTTTCAGGGCTTTCGCGTCGTGGGCACGACGCCGAAGATGTTCGACAATTTTGTTTACGATGACGAGGCCGGGAAGCAATATCAGTTCGCGTCCGGCCGGAACTTGCAGAATTGGAGCCCCGAGTACGGCTATTTTGAAGCGGTATTGGGCGCGCGCGTGGCCGCGGAAACCGGGCTGAAGGTGGGCGATGCTTTTTCCCCTACGCACGGCCCGGAAGGAGACCTGCACGACGCGTTTTTCGTGGTGGGAATTCTGGCTCCCTCGGGCACGCCCAACGATCGAGCAGCCTTCGTCAATATGGAAGGCTTCTATTTGCTCGACCAACATGCCAAACCGGTTCCGCCCGGGACAGATTTGAACGTATCGCTGCCAGGCATCCCCTTGCCCGACGGATCCGAGCGAGGCGTCAGCAAATTGGACGAGAAACGGCGGAGCATGAAGCCCTTGCCCCTGGCACAGCGCGAAGTCACGGCGATCCTCCTGCGTACCGTCAATTCGCTGGTCACGCGCGGCATGCAGAATACGATTAATGAGGGACAATATGCACAGGCCGTGATGCCCATCATGGAAATCTACTCACTGTTTCGCACCATCGTGACCCCCATTCAATCCGTGTTTCTGTTGATTACGGTCATGATCTGCATCGTTTCCGGAGTTAGCATCCTGGTAAGCATTTACAATTCGATGAGCGACCGTCGCCACGAAATTGCCGTCATGCGTGCCCTGGGAGCCGGGCGCCGTACCGTGATGACCATTGTTTTGCTGGAATCCGTCCTGCTCGCACTTTGTGGCGGGCTGTTTGGCTGGCTGCTGGGACACGTGCTGATTGGCGGCGTGGCCAGCCCGTTCGTGGAGGAAAGGACGGGAGTGTCCATTGGCATCCTGGATTTTGCACCCCAAATCAAGCCGTTTCAGAATTCCGCGAATTCCCTCATAATGGATTGGGGACTCTCCAGCGAATTGCTGCTGATCCCCGGATTAATCCTGCTGGCGGTGATCGTGGGATTCTTGCCGGCCGTTGCCGCCTACCGCACGGACGTCTCGCGGGCACTCAGCAGCACACCCTAAGTCCACGGTAGGCTACGCGGACTGGGGAGCCTGTTGTCTTCCCCCGACCGGCCAAATCGAGAAACGGGCGGACCCGTTCCCCGACCCACCGGATTAGCACGGACGCGTAAAACGAAAAAAGGCCTTTGACCTGTCCGGCGGGCATGCGAAGATGACCCTGTCCGCGACCAGATTATTGATACGGAGCAACGACCATGTGGGCAACCCGACCCCATTTCCGCCATCGCGACACTTCCGTGACCACGCTACCCAGGCCGATTGCGCT
This sequence comes from uncultured Planctomycetales bacterium, assembly GCA_963695565.1. GTDB lineage: Bacteria > Planctomycetota > Planctomycetia > Pirellulales > Pirellulaceae > CAVOGW01. Next base: position 870,898 of record CAVOGW010000008.1, on the reverse strand, counting down.
GCGAGTCCGCGTCTTACTTGCCGCGGCTGCCCTGTTGATCGTGGTGCCGCTGGCGAATTCTGTTTCGGCATGTCCGTTTTGTGCGGCTCCGGCGCAGACATTCTCCGAAGAGATCCAGGCTATGGACATTGTGCTGTATGCCACGCTGGTAGAACTTCCCGCGGACCCCGACAAAGAGGACGGGTCGGGGGACCTTCCGTGCTGCAAATTCAAGATCACCGAGCTGATCCAAGGGGATTCCTGGTACAACGTGGGGGACACGATTGAAGCGCACTATTTTGGTTCGGAAAAGCCTGGCAAGACCTTCTTGATCATGGGGACGAATCCGCCTGAGACGATGTGGGGCACGCCCCTGGTGGTGAACGAGCGGATTCAAGCTTATTTGAGCGCGCTGGGCCAGCTTCCGGAAGGCTACGAGCGCCTCGAGTTCTTTGCCCAGTACTTGGAGGACGAGGAGGAGTTGCTCGCGCGCGACGCTTATGACGAGTTCGCCAAGACGCCGTATGAGGGCGTCGTCGCGCTCAAGGACAAAATGGATCACGACACGCTCGTGGCGTGGATCAAAGACCCCGATATCCCGCCGTCACGGCGACGACTGTACCTTACGATGCTGGGTGTGTGTGGCAGCGAACAGGACTGTGGGTTCTTGGAAGAAATGTTGCGGGCAGACGAGAAGGAATCGAAGTCTGGATTCGACGCGCTGATCGCTTGTTACCTGTCCCTGAAGGGGGCCGACGGCTTGCCCCTGATCGAGCAGTTATTCCTGGCCAACCCCGAGGCGGACTACGCCGAGACCTACTCGGCCATTATTGCCGTCCGCTTTCACGGAAACGATACGGATGTGATTCCGCGCGACAAACTGCTACCCGGACTCCGCGCGGTGCTCAGTCGTCCTGAACTGGCGGACCTCGTCATCCCGGACCTGGCACGTTGGCAGGATTGGGACGTCATGCCGCAACTGGTGGAGTTGTTCAAGAACTCGGACGCGGAAACCAGCTGGGTTCGTGTGCCGGTAGTCAACTACTTACGCGCCTGTCCTCTGGATCATGCGGCGGCGGCCATCGAAGAATTGAAACAGATCGACCCTGAATCGGTGGAACGAGCCAACTCGTTCTTTCCCTTTACACAATTTGCAGATAACAAACCTGGGGCCAATGACTCGAATGCTCAGCCGGCCGCCAGCGCCGCGCCGCCGCCGGAGAGCGAGGCTTTGACTGCCCGCAAAACGCTGGTTCCTCGCGATCGGACGATTTACGAGCCCATCCCCCAAGAGGAGCCCACCTATCGATGGTGGATTCCCGCCTCCATCTTCGGCGGACTCTTTGTCGTGGCGATGCTGATCAAGCTCAGCCAACGGCATCTGACATCCGCTTGATGTGCAGCGGATGGGAGCTGGGCTGAAATCAATTTTCGACCGGGCCCCTTTGGAGACAACGCCCAGTTTCGAGACCTTCCTCGCATGCCGCCCGCTTTCATGACACGCATGACTATCGCCGCTGACCAACACGCTGACGACCAGGCCGATTATTTGCAGTACCGATCGCTGAGTCTATTGGCTGTGACTTCATTTGGCCTGGGGATACTTTCCCTGGCCGCGCTGGTACTCCCGCCGCTGCTGTTCTTGCCCGCTATCGGCATACTGATGGGGTACGTGGCCGTGCGTTCCATTCGGCGCCGACGGGAAGAACTGGCGGGTGCGGGTCTGGCTTGGACGGGTTTGATCGTCAGCCTGCTGATCTTCTTGGGGGGCACCACAGCATCCGCCGTTTCTTACCTGACCGAGGTACCCGAGGGTTATCAGCGGATCAGCTACTTGGAACTACAGCCGGATCGGGACCGACCCGATCTGCCGGTATCGCAGCGGGCCATTGATTTGAATGACCAGAAAGTTTTCGTGAAGGGGTACATTTTCCCCGATAAGCGCGGCGCGCGGCTGACGCAGTTTGTGATGGTACCGGACATGGGCACGTGTTGCTTCGGCGGCCAACCCAAACTTACCGACATGATCGAAGTCACTCTCAAGGAACCGTTGAATACCCAGTATTCCTACCAACGTCACCGCTTGGGCGGCGTGCTGAAAGTCGACACCCAACTCAAGCCCATCTCCGGACTGGAAGGAGTCTACTTTCGTCTGGAAGCCGATTACTTGGATGGAAAGTTTTCCGAATGATGGGAACCGCCATGAAGTCTGTGCTGATGATCCTCGCCCCGCTCACCGCCCTTGCCCTGTTGGCCAACCTGATCGGTTGCGAGCAGACGGCCCGCTCCAGCGGCAACCTGGTGGCCACCAGCCGCGCCGAGGACCCCAACGCACGCATCGTGATCTTGAAGGATGGGACCGCCGACGTCTCCTTTGACAGTCTCAAGTTTGACATCCAACCGAATCAAGATTATGTCGACTCCATGCTGCCCGCGGAAATCAAGGCCTTGGACGGAAAATCCATCGTGATCCGTGGGTTTATCCTGCCGGGTTCCGTGTATCGCGACACGGGGATCAAGCAATTTGTGTTGATTCGCGACAATCAGCAGTGTTGTTTCGGTCCCGGTGCCAAGCTGTATCACAACATGCAAGTCGAGCTCCAACAGGGCAAGTCCACGCGTTTCTCCACATTTCCGGTCACCGTCAAGGGAGAGTTTCACGTCCGACCCTGGCACGCGCCGGATGGGAAGTGTTACTCGGTATACCACCTCACGGCGCAGAGCGTCGCACACTAGAAAGTGACGCAAACTGATGTCTGACTCCTCCGGCGCACGGAATCATCTGGCCCAGGAAACCAGCCCCTATTTGCTGCAGCATGCCACCAATCCCGTCGATTGGTACCCGTGGTGTGACGAAGCCATTCAGCGGGCTCGTCAGGAGCAGAAACCGATATTTTTGTCGATCGGCTACTCGGCCTGTCACTGGTGCCATGTGATGGCACACGAAAGTTTTGAGGACCCGGACGTCGCCGCGATCCTGAACCAGCATTTTGTTTCGATCAAAGTGGATCGTGAAGAGCGACCCGACTTGGACCAGATCTACATGACGGCCGTACAGCTTCTGACAGGTCGTGGCGGTTGGCCGATGTCGGTATTCCTCACGCCGTCGCTGCATCCGTTTTTCGGCGGCACGTACTGGCCTCCCGAGCCCAAGATGGGCATGCCGGGATTTAAGCAAGTCTTGCAAGCCGTGCTCGACGCCTGGCAGTCGCGGCGTGAACAGGCCTTGGAACAATCGGAGCGGATCACGGCGCACATTCAGCAGATGACACAGGTCGAATCCAACGAGTTGACGCTGGACGAAGCAACGCTGCTGGCCGCAGCAGCCGGAATGGAACAGAGCTTTGATTTCACTTACGGGGGTTTCGGCGGAGCCCCCAAATTTCCCCACTCGATGAACCTGGAGTTCCTGTTGCGGATGACTCTGCGCAGTAATCGCCACGGCCCGACCGATATGGTGCGGCTCAGCCTGGAAAAGATGGCCAGCGGCGGAATCTACGATCATTTGGCGGGTGGATTCGCCCGCTACTCCGTCGACGAGCGGTGGCTCGTGCCCCACTTCGAGAAGATGCTCTACGACAATGCCCTGTTGGCCAACGCCTACCTGGACGCGCACCTGGCCAGTGGCGACGCGGAATTTGCCCGCATCACGCGCGAAACGCTGGACTATGTGCTGAACACCATGACGGATGCCGCGGGCGGATTTTACAGCACCGAGGACGCCGACAGTGATGGAGTGGAGGGCAAGTTTTACGTCTGGACGCCCGACGAGATCGCAACCGTGCTCGGCCCCGATCGGGCTGCAACGATTTGGCTACGTGTATGACGTGACGGCGGAGGGCAATTTCGAGCACGGTCAGAGCATCCTGAACCTGCCGAAGTCCATCGCTCAGTGCGCCACGATCAAAGGATGGGATGCAGCTGAACTGCGGATGGAACTGGCGGCATCGCGTCACCAACTGCTGGCCATTCGCGACCAGCGCATACGACCGGCCAGAGATGACAAGGTTCTCGTCAGCTGGAACGGATTGATGATCCGCGCCATGGCACGAGCCGGTGCCGCGCTCGATCACGCTGCCTACACGCAGGCCGCCGAACGAGCCGCAGGCTTCATCTTGAAGGCCATGCGTCACAACAACGGGGGACTGCTACACAGCTGGCGTCATGGGCAAGCCAGGTTGAATGGATATCTGGAAGACTACGCCTGCCTGACGCTGGGACTGGTCGCCCTGTACGAGGCAACCTTTGAGGAAGCGTGGATTGATGACGCCGTGTCGCTGGTGGAATACGTTCTGGCGCATTTTTCAGACCCCCACGCCGTTGGGTTCTTACTTTACCTCGGACGATCACGGCGAGCTGATTACCCGCCTGAAAGACATGCACGACAACGCGACCCCTTGTGCCAACGCGGTGATGGCCAGCGTGCTGGTGCGACTGGGCCGCATTTGCAGTCGGTCCGACTACGTCGATCTGGCCAGACAACTCGTGCAAGGGGCTGCCGGCGTGATCGACAGGGCGCCGCTGGCGGCCGGGCAATGGCTGCTGGCCCTCGATGAACTGATCGGCCCTGCCCAAGAAGTCGTGCTTGTGGCGGGCGACCGCCACGACAGCTCCCGGGAAATCCTGTCCGCGTTACGCCGCCAATACCAACCCAACACGATTGTCCTGTTCCGCGATTCGGCCACAGCGTATCGCTCGCAGCATCTCGCCGCCATGTTCCGTGATCGCGAGTCCCGCGGCGAGCTTACCGCTTACGTCTGCCAGGGCTCGACCTGCCAGGCACCGCTGGTGGGCAAAGCGCCCATCGGGGAACGGCTGCTGGAGTAAGGCGGGAAAGTGCGAGAAGTGCGAAAGTGCGAAAGTCGCCAGTCGAGTGCGAAAGTGCGAAGGTGCGAAGGTGCGAAGGATCAGGGATCGAGCGAGTGCAGGCCGCATTCGGTCTTCGCCGTGCCGCTCCATCGCCCCGCGCGCTCGTCCTCGCCAAACAACACGGCCCGCGTGCAGGGCCAACATCCGATGCTCGTGTAGCCTTGATCGTGCAGCGGATTGTACGGAATATCGTGATCCGTGATCATTTTCCAAACGTCGTTTTTTGTCCAGTTGGCCAGCGGATTGACTTTGACCAGCTGAAACTTCTTGTCCCAACCGACAATCGGCGCTTGGGCTCGGTCCGGACTTTGATCACGTCGGATGGCGCTGATCCAAGCGTGCTTTCCCAAGATGGCCTGGCGCAGTACGACCAGCTTGCGCTCGAAGCAGCATTGATTAGGGTCCGTCGTGTATAACGGCCCGCCGTGCACTGCCTCGAATTGCTCGACGGACAGCTCCGGCTGCTTCATCTGCACATCCAGACCGTAGCGGTCCAGAATCCTTTGGTGCATGGCCAGGGTTTCGGCAAACTGATAGCCCGTATCGAGGTTGAATACATCAATACGTGGCGAGATCTCGGCCAGCATATGAATGATGACCATCCCCTCAGGACCAAAGGCCGTGGCCATCGTGAGGTAAGTGCCATACTGTTGTACCGCCCAACGCAAGACATCTTGCGGCAGCGCCGCCTCGAACCGTTGGCTGACGCGCTGCAGTTCCGCCAGGAAGTCCTCCGTGGGGACTGGAGGACTAGCGGCGGCGGCTGACTGCGGGGATTGGCTGGAAGCGAGCATGGCCGACGTCGGAGACATGGGAGCGGGATTCTGCGGGCTGGGCACGTTGACGGTGAGTGATGATAAATGGCGCCTGTTTGTATTATCTCGACCGGATGGCCAGCCGATTCGGCAAGCATGATCCTGAACCGTTAAACTCACCCACGACCCGCCGCCATGCCGGCGATGCTGAGCGTGGATAGGGTCAGCGAGACCGGCGAGCGTCCCAATCCGCAAAGATCATACGCTGCCCCCAGGGCCAACTCAAGTCACGCCAGTCACGACTCCGCGCGTGAGTTGCTTGTTTGGCTGCCACACGATACGATGCTGGATTGCCGGAGAGAACTGTTCCATTCCGATCACGGAGAAACCACGATGGGTGATAAAGGAAGCAAAGACAAGGGCAAGCGGGAACAAAAGAAAAAGGCACAGCTGAGTCCCATGGAAAAACGAAAACTGAAGCGAGAAAAGAAAAATAAGTGAGTATGCTCAGTCCCGTCAGCTCTGGCACGTAATTCGCAACGGATGTCAACCATGACGGGATGGTGGACGGTTTTGATCGCCTCGAATGGGACGTGCCCGCGCTCCATTGGGCAAATGCGGCGGCGCTTGACGTCCAACTGCTGGACACGTCCGCGTCCATTCCCCGTCGCTAATCATCCGTTCGTTTCACGGTTGGTCAACGACGATGCGTGAAGACGAAGTGCCAGCACCGTGGGAGCCACCCAAGTGGGAGCCAGCGGCGGATGGTCCGCGCAAAGCCGCAGTCGCCTTCATCCTCCTGACGCTGTTCATCGATATCCTGGGCATCGGGATCGTGATTCCGGTACTTCCGGAACTCATCAAGCAATTCTTGGGTGACAACACATCGCTGGCCGGCCGGTACTACGGTCTGATTGGCGCCTCGTACGCGCTGATGCAGTTTATCTGTGCGCCCATCATGGGCACACTCTCGGATCGATTCGGTCGACGTCCCGTGCTGCTGGCGTCACTGTTCGGACTGGGCATGGACTTTCTGATTCAGGGCTGGGCACCCAACATCTGGTGGCTCTTCGTGGGTCGGTTACTGGCAGGAGCCATGGGGGCCAGCATCACGACGGCCAACGCTTACGTGGCCGATGTCTCGACCCCCGAAACGCGTGCGCGCAACTTCGGTCTGGTGGGCATGATGTTTGGGCTCGGTTTTATTTTTGGCCCGAGCCTGGGCGGATTGCTGGGCAGCATTCACTTGCGGTTGCCGTTCTTTGTGGCGGCCGGATTGGCACTGCTTAACTGGATGTATGGCTTCTTCGTGCTGCCCGAATCGCTGCCTCCGGAAAAACGCGGCACGTTAACCATGGCCAAGGCAAATCCGCTCGCAACCTTGCAGCGACTGAAGGCCTACCCGATTGTGGCAGGATTGGCGATGGCGTTTTGCTGCATGTCGCTGGCCCAACGGGGCCTGGAAAATGTCTGGGTGTTGTTCACTAGTTACAAATTCGGCTGGAACGAAAGAACGAATGGACTGACGCTGGGCCTGGTCGGACTGATGGCGGCCATCGTCCAAGGCGGACTCGTTCGGCGAATTATTGCTCGATTTGGCGAACGTCGCGCGTTATTGATGGGCCTAGCCATCTCCACGGTCGCCTTTTTGGGTTACGGATTGGCACCGTATGGTTGGATGATCCCCTGCATCATTGTGTTCGGCTCGTTTGGCGGCGTGACCGGGCCGGCCGTGCAGAGCATTGTCACGGGGACAGTCGACCCCAGGGAACAGGGCGCCATCCAAGGAGCGCTCACGTCCTTGATGAGCCTCACGAACATCGCCGCTCCTCTGCTGTTCACGACCGGATTGTTCAGCTACTTTACCTCGGAGCATGCCCGATTTCACCTTCCGGGCGCCCCATTCCTGGCGGGGTCGATGCTATGGCTCTCGGCCCTGTTCATCGCGCGACGTGTGCTGAGGCAGCTGAGTTAATCACGGCGATCGCGTTTCTCACCGCATGCTGTCAGGCTTGATCCGTATGTTTGTCGAGCCGCTTCGCATGATTCATGTCAGACAGGACGCAGCGTTCCGCACGATTTGTGGCAAAAAATACTTGTTTAGTAACAACTTTCGTTTAGACTGCGGGCTAGGCCGTAGCGAAGCCTGACGCCACCAAGACCCTCCAGCGGGGCTTCACTGAGGTCCGGTGCAATCTCTCACGGCTTCTTGCCGGATCGGGGCAACGGGCAAGTTGTGGCACCTCACCACGGCTTGCCTCATTCCATTCGTTAAATGGGGTAAGGGGATACTGCAATGACTCGAAATTCTCTTTCGCGCCGTCGTCGTACGTCGATTCGCCTGCAATGCGAGCAACTGGAAGATCGCAGGGTTTTGGCCACGTTTACCGTCAATGATCTGGGAGACACGCCGGACGCCAATCCCGGCGACGGAAATGCCGTGGACGCGGCAGGCAACACGACGCTACGTGCCGCGATCGAGGAGGCGAACGCACTTGCTCTTCCGGACAACATTGATTTTTCCGTGGCGGGAACGATTAATTTGTCGCTTGGCGAATTGTCAATCACCAGTGACCTTTCGATCGACGGCGGCGACGCCATCACCGTGAACGCGGGTGGCTTGTCGCGCGTGGTCAAGATTGATGATGGTGACGGTAGTGCCAACCGCACCGTTTCGTTGTCGAACATTACGATCAGCGGTGGATCGGCGATACTGGGCGGTGGAATTTATAGCGCGGAGTCCACAACGCTGAACCACGCCACCGTCACCGGCAATTCCGTCACCGATGGCGCCAGCTACGCCTTCGGCGGTGGCGTCCTGAATACCGGCACGATGACCATCCGGAGTAGCACGATCAGTGGCAACTCGGCGATTCACCCCACCGGTAGCGTCACCAGTCCGGAAGTGGCGGTGGAGTGACCAACTACCGCGCCGACGCCGCCATGATCATCGAAGATTCGATGATTCTCAATAACAGTGCCACGAAGTTCGGCGGGGGCATCGTCAACGCTCAAGGATATCTCCGCCTGACGGACTCGATCGTGGACGGCAATCTGGCGGGCAGCAATGATTATTATACGGGCGGAGCCGGCGTGGCCTCGCTGACCTACTTGCCGAGTGGCAACGATGCGTTTGAAACGGTGATTCAACGGAGCACGATTTCAAACAATATCCTGTCGGGAAACAGTTTTCCTTACGGCAGTGGTATTTACGCGTCCGGATATGGATCGTTCACGATGAGCAACTCCACCGTTTCCGGCAATTCTGCCTTGGGTTCGGCCAGCCGAGGAGGCGGGGCTCTGTTCTATGGCTATATTGCCTCGCCCGGCATCATGTCCGTGTCGATCTCTGAAACGACATTTGATAACAACTATGCGGAAGACAGCGGCGGTGGGCTCGCCGTCCGTGGTCGCGAGGATACCAGCGTTCGTCTGGAATTGACCGGAGTCGACTTTACCTCGAACCGTGCGCCCGTAGGCGGCACGATCTTTAACTGGAGTCCACGTTCGGCCGGCGCGGATGACGCCCGCATCACATTGGTCGATTCTAACATTACCGGAAATACCGCAACCAGCGAGGGCATTTTCGAGAATCTGACGGGCGGCCAGATGACCTTGCGAAACGCCAACGTTTCGGGCAATAGCAGCGGACAGGCGGTTTTGTACAACCAAGGATTCGACCTTTCCTACGGTTACTTCCTTCCCGAATTCGTCCTGGAAAACTCGACTGTCGCCAATAACATCTCGACCGGATATGCGGCGGCTGTCAGCATTTACGATGGAAGCACGACCATTCTGCAAAGCACGATTTCGGGGAACTCCGCACCTGGCGTGGGCACGTTTTATATCCGTACTACCTACACGTACGTGGGGACTCCCATGGAGGGCTTTACGAATATCCTGCAATCCACCATCACCAACAACACGGCCTACGTCGGGGGCGGGTTGTACGTCAATCAATACTCGACGGTGAATCTCAGCGACTCGATCATCTCGGGAAATTCAGCCTCCGCGTCTCCCGATATCTATACGCAAGCCGGTGGCACGGTCACCGCCGGTTACTCCCTGATTGGAGATAACACGGGTTCCGGACTAGCCGTGGGTAACCCCGACCCGTACGGCAACCTGGTCGGCGATTCCGTCACCCCCATCAATGCCATGCTCAGTCCGCTGGGCAGCTACGGCGGCAATACGCTGACCCATGTACCCCTAGCGGGCAGTCCGGCGATCGACACAGGTGATCCCGCTGTCGTCGGCGGCACGGATCAGCGGGGCTTTGCCAGAGTCGTCAATGGTAGAGTGGACATGGGGTCGACAGAATTCGGTGCCACGGGGAGTACCTGCGATCTGGATGGCGATGGCGATTGTGACATCGATGACCTGGACATTCTGTGTGCGGAGATATTCGCCGGCACGCGACCGTCTTCGGACCTCGATGTGTGGTTGGCGGACGCCAGCCCGTTCGCAAATCCATACCTCAAGGGTGATGCAAACTTGGACGGTATCGTCGACGGCCAGGACTTCATCACCTGGAACACGTTCAAGTTCACCCCGTCTGGCGGGCTATGGTCCCGCGCCGACTTCAACTGCGATGGTTTGACCGATGGTCAGGATTTCATCATTTGGAACACGTTCAAGTTCATGTCGTCAACCGTGCAGCAGAACAGCAACGCGACGCCGGAATTGGCTGGTCGACGCGGTCTGCCCGGTGGCAAGAGCATCCACGCCGAACGAACCGGTGCCGCCTGGCTGGACCGCGTCACGCAGTCGTCGCCTAACGTGCAACTGTTGCAGGGTGTGCAGGCTTCGTCGACCGGGTTACAGGGGCCAGCGTCCGTGCAGCCACTGCAGCCGGATGCCCAGCGACCGCAACCCGCAGCGGTCAATCTGTCCGCACACCAGGTGCAATCGTTCGCGGAAACGGCCCATCGACGGGCAAGCCATGAGGCGATTGACTCGATTTTTGCCGATTTGAATTAGGGCAGCATGCGCTGCGGAATCATTGAACCACGCGGCGTCGAGGCCGACGTCGCGTCAGCCTGAGACAGCCTGAGCTACATTGAACGCGAGGCTGTCTCAGACTCGCTCCTGGCCCGCCAGGGCCAGCAGGGGACCGGCTTCAGAGGATGGCCAGCGGATTTCGCTTTTCTTCCAGCGTTCCCCGCGTGACACCGACTCGGTTCGCCGCCTGCAGCTGCGTCCAGACTTGTCGACCGCTGATCCTCCCCGCCAACAGCTGATCATAAAGCCGCAAAAGTCGTTGCACGTCGGACCGCGGTTCGGTCCCCAGCAGCTCCACGCGAAAATGGCGCAGGCCTGCTGCGATCAAGACCGGCACAACTTCCGCCGCACTCTGTGGCTGTGCGTTGTAAAGTGTATTGCGACACCCCACGTCGGCGTGCAGCACGTGTTGCATGCCGACGCGGTCGCGAAGTTCGACCTGGTGCGTATCGCACGGGCGACCACAATTGGTCTTGTTCGTTCCGGGCGACATGACCGCACAGAATACACAATGCTCCATGTGAAACATCGGCATGTGTTGATGGATCACCACCTCCAGCCACCGGGCGGGCGTCGCGGCAACCATGTTCAGAAGTTGCTCGCGGTTCATATCGTAAGAAGCCGTAATGCGATCGGCACCTTTTTGCCGCAGCCAGCCGGCCGTAATCTCGTTCGTGCAATTCAAGGAAAAATCCGCTACCAGCGTGGAAACCCGTGGGCGAAAGTAGGACATCGCGGCCAGATTTCGAGCCAGCACGCCGTCCGGCTCGTGCCTGGCCATCGAGTGAAAAATACCAATTTCGCCCGGCTTCTGGATGCGGGGCGTGGCCAGTAGTAGCTGCGCACGGCCGCATGTGCCAATCGCACCGCAGCCCCGTATTGGCGTATATCGGCGAAGTCGACGATGCACGAGCGAGGGCGGTCGGCGAGCAGCCACTCCAGTTGTGGCAGTGTTCTGGCCAGGACGTGTATCATGGGACGATCATCGTGTGGCGGCTGGGGCGAGACCGGGTAGCCGGGCTGCGGTTCCGGCCGAAGTTGCGGCAGCACGGTTTCCGCCGCGATCCGACGCTGTGGCACGTGCGTCAGGGCCTGGTCAAGTCGCGCGACGAGTTGATGCCTGATCCCGCCCAACACACTGAGCGGCACCATGGGCTCTCCCTCAATCCTGGCCGTCAACGACGCAAGGCAGTAGCACGTGTTGCCCAATCGCGAAAACTGCTGGGTCAATACCTCGCTCGTGATGGGATGCCGTCGAGCGACCGCCAGCCGCTCGTCCGATTCGACCGTGATCACATGGCCCTTCACGCGCGCGGTGACGGTCAGGATGCTGCCTGCCGCCGCCTTGACGTGCAACGAAACGGGTAACTTACTGAGTGGCAACTGGCCGGCGAAAGTCCGGCGCAGGCGTTTGGTCAGCTGCGGATCGTCCGTTTTCCACACGCGCTGCCCGGGTTGAAGCTTGTTCATGTCAACATTGCCGTACGCAAACGCCAAGGCCACGGTCTCACCTGATTCCGCGGAGGCAGCCTTGCGATTCGACTTCCAGATTTCGTAAACCCGCCCCCCTTGTTGTTCGCCAAGAAATCGATCACCGTCAAACACGATGCCATCGCCCGGTCGAACCGCCCGGGAGAGTTCCACCGTCACACGATCCTGCTGGACGCCGATTACCTGGCCGAGGTGCACACCGTGCTTGGCCGAACTGGTGCCCGGTACGAGCATCTTGTGGTCGCATCCGTGGAGCCAACCCGGAGAGAATCCACGCGAAAACGAGAGTTCCATTTCCTCCACCACATCGGCTGAGAAACAGACTTCGCCCGTTTTGACGGCGGCATCGATGGCTTCTCGATAACGGCGAGTGATATTCGCGACATACTCGGGTGTCTTCAGGCGGCCTTCGATCTTGATACAAGCCACGCCCGCCCGGATCAGCTCCGGCAACAGTTCGAACGCGGCCAGGTCCTGCGGGCTGAGCAAATACTGCTGCTCCCCCAAGTCCACCAGTCGCCCGTCGCAAATGAGTTGGTAGGGCAAACGGCAAGCCTGAGCGCATTGACCTCGGTTGGCACTACGACCGCCCAACGACTCGCTGGTCATGCATTGTCCCGAATAGGCAACACACAGCGCTCCGTGTGCAAATACTTCGAGTTCCAGCGTGGTCTGGGCGGCAATCTGACGGATCTCATCCAGCGACAGTTCACGCGCCAATACTACTCGTTGGATTTGCAGATCGTGGATCTCGGCGATGGTCTCCGCGCTGGTCATCGTCAATTGGGTGGACGCGTGAATGTCCAGGTCTGGGCACACCGCGCGGATCAGACGGGCCATACCCACATCCTGCACCAGAACGGCATCGACCCCCGCGCGGGCCACGTCCCGCACCAGCAATTCGAATTTGGGAATTTCGTCGGAAAAGACCAGTGTATTGAGCGTCACAATCCCTTTCACACCGCGACCGTGCAAGAGGGCCATCAGTTCGGGGAGCGTCTGCATCGAAATATTGTCAGCTCGGGCCCGTGCGTTAAAACCGCACTCGAGGCCGAAGTAAACGGCATCGGCGCCATTTTCCACCGCAGCCTTCGCGCAGAGAAAGTTGCCCGCAGGTGACAAGAGTTCAGGGATTCTGGTCAAGAAAGTCTTGCTCCTGGTTGAGCTGCGTGCGTGGTCAAGTCGGCAGCCAGGGGTTCACGTCCGAGGACGTGCGATTGGTCGACATCGTTAGACCGCAAGCCCAAAGAAATCGCCATTAACATCGTTCGTCGGCCACCACTCCCAGGCGATTTCTGACGGCGTGCGTGTCCGGCCGACGCGCACGCCGCCGAAGACTGCCGTATCGCGTTTCACCAGAACGAGCGTGTGCTGGGCATTCTTCTTTGGCTTGCGGTCTAACACACCGAAAATGCGGGTAAAAAGGCAGAGCCTGGGAACGAGCGTCAATCCGAACCAGCTTGACCTGCGTCGGAAACAGCCTGTACGACCGACTCTGCTGCCAATTGCCGCCATGCCCAGCTAAACAGGTTTCGTGTATCCACGTAACGGGCATCGCTCGAAGTGGCTCCCAGGACAACGACTATCAGCTGTTTACCAGCTCGTTCGCCGCGGGTCACCAGGCAACAACCCGCGGCATTGGTCGTACCCGTCTTCACGCCATCGAATCCTGCGAACGCCAGCATCTGATTCGTATTATGCCAAACCACGTTCCGCTCGTATCCACTGGTACTTTGGATTCGACACCCATGTTGCCGGGTGCTGGTGCACGCGCGGAATTCCGGTTGTTGCATGGCGAGGTGCGTTAAGGTCAGCATGTCTCGAGCGCTGCTAAGGTGCTGTTCGTGCGTCAGGCCGTGCGTGTTGGCATAGGAAGTTTCCCGCAGACCCAAATGGGCAGCTCGTTCATTCATGGCAGCCACAAATTCGTCGTAGTTTTTCGCCGCGTCATGCTGCGTGGCGTTTCCGTCGAGTTTGCAGCGCAGTGCCAAAATGTTCGGCGAACGCCACACTCGCGTCATTTCCCGAAGGTAACAGCAGCCCATACAGCAGCTCGCGCACGGAAGCTCGCTCGCCAGCTTTTAGTCCCGCTGTGGAACCCTCGGTATTGTCGGCTCGCGACGAAAACGTCACGATCTCGTCCAGGACGCTGGGATCACGCTCAGCCAGCGACGTTATCAGGTAGGCCGTCATGATTTTGGTCGTGCTGGCTGGATGCAGTCGCTCGGACTCGTGGTGTCCCCACAGCAGCCGACCGGTCTGAGCATCGCCGATGGCCCAAGCCTTGCACGTAACGGCGGGGGGGGCGACCAGATCATCCTGGGGCTGCTGCGGCAACACCTCCGCATTGATCACCTCAGGATCGGGAACCGGGGCGGCTGCGGTAATCAGTGTACCCAGCGCTTTCCAGGTTGCCTGATCCACCACGCCTGTTTCCGGCAGTGCCTGCTGTTTCTGGAACGCCAACACGGCTTTCTGGGTCATGGGACCGAAGTCGCCGTCCGTGGCCAGGTTCAGGGATGGGTTCAAGCGGGCGTTGAGCGTTCGCTGCAGCGCCTCGACCAGATCCCCGACGGCTCCGACCGTCAATTGCCGTGCGTCGTCCGCTGTTTCCCCGACGCCGGCGGGATTAAAATAATCGAAGGCGACTCGAGCGATCCGGCCGATCAACTGGTGAGCGGCGTTGTCGTCCCCCCAGCTTTTGTCTTCGTTTTCGTGGGTCAGCACGCAAATCGCGATGCGGCCGGTGGGCGCGTCGATCAGGCCCGCGTCGGTGCGGACGTTGGCCACCGCGCCGCTCTTGTGAGCCACCTTGACGGACGGGGGCAAGTCCCGGACCAGCATCGTGCGATCCGCGCAGTCAAACAGCAGGTCGATCATGGCCTGGCTGGCCTCGCGGCTCACCAGCTCTCCGCGGTCCAGTCGCGCCAGGAGCGAGACCATTTCGCCGGCCGTGGTGCTCCCCAAACCAAACTGCCTGCTGCGTTCGGGAAAAATCGACGTGTCGCCGCGATAGACTTTGGCGTTGAGTTTTGTTTGCGGACATCCAAGTTTTTCCATCAAACTGGCCGTGGTGGGCAGGCCAATTTGATCGATCACCAGGTTGGTCGCGGAATTATCGGAAAAGACGATCATCAGTCGCAGGGCATCGCGCAACGGCATCTGCATCCCCGCGGAGAAATTACTGGCAAGAATGCCAGAGCCTGGCACTTTATCTGCTTCGCGAAGCGTCAGGGGCCTGGCCAAATCCAGTCGGCCCGCGTGGACGGCTTCATGCAGGGTGATCATCACGGGCAGTTTGATGAGGCTGGCGGTGGGGAGTGGCAAATCAGACTGGTACTCGTACACTTCGCCTGTGGGAAGATGCTGGAGGGCGACCCCGACGGTCCCATGATGAGCCTCAATCAATGGCTTGATCTGCGACTCCAGCGTGTCTGCCCGCGTGACGACGGCGAGTGCAGCCAGGATCAACCAACCGGTTAACGTTTGGTGCCACCGCATCATATTGGTTCCCTTACATCCAGATGTCGTTTATAGCAACTGCACTCCGTTGCCATTTTCCATTGGGTAAATACACCGACCACACTCCACGCGCACACCGCTGGCAATATCTTTGGCCAGCAGGGCCGCGCCGTCCATATCCACGTAGTCCAGCAGTGGCAGCAATTGGGCGATGGCCGAAATACCCACCGTCGACTCGGTCATGCAGCCTACCATGACCTTCAGCCCCCGTGATCGAGCATGCTCGATCATGCGCCTGGCGGGCGTGAGCCCGCCGCATTTGACCAGTTTAATGTTGACGCCGTGGAAACAGCCGACGCATTTTTCAACATCCGCTTCCACCTGGCAACTTTCGTCTGCGATCACGGGGAGCGCCGACTGCTGACAAACGCTCCGCATCTCGTCCCAGTCTTCGGCTGCGCAGCGGCTGTTCAATAAACTCCACGCCCAAGTCTTTCAGTCGTTCGGAGTTTTCGATGGCCTCCGCTGCCGTCCAGCCACAATTCGCATCGACGCGAAACACCGCGTCCGTGTGCCGTCGCAACTCCGTCACGATTTCAATATCCTGGGGCGTTCCCAGCTTGATCTTGTAGATCGGCCAGCCGGGGGCTTCCCGCAGTTTTTGCACCATCATGTCCAGGGTATCGATCCCGATGGTAAAATTCGACAGCGGAGCGCGGTGCGGGTCCAATTCCCAGAGCTTGTAGACGGGAGCGCCCTGGCGTTTTCCCCACAAGTCGTAGGCGGCTTCGTCCAGCGCACAGGCGGCGAAGGGCTGGTGTCCCAGGCCAGGCCGCAGTTGCTGCCACAATTCCGCCGGATGCTCCCAGCTGGATTGCTCGATCTGTCCCCGCACGCTCTCCAAGGAGGCCATCAGGTTTTCGATGGTTGTATCGTAGTACGAACTGGCCGTGGCTTCGCCAAAGCCCCGATGCTCCCCATCGGCTAATTCGACTATCAGCGTGGGCTGCACGTCCCGCGAGCCCCGTGCAATCGTGAATTTGTGCCGTAACGGCAGGTCGAATTGATGATAGCGAAGTTGAATCACCGCGAGTTATCCCCCGATGCCGCACCCACTGGGCTTCCGTCGTTCTGGCGCCGCAGCTGCAACACGGCATCCACCAATTTACCCGCTCCGTCCCGAAAAACGTCACAGCAGGGTACCCCCAGCCGTTGTTCGGTCTGGAGGCATTCTCGCAGGGCCTCCGCGGGCGACAAACGACGCGTGTTTGCCGCAACTGCAATGACACGTGACGATTCCACCAACCCGGCCGTCATTTCATAGGCCTCGCGCAATCGCTCAAGCGACGTCAGGCCGACGTGGGGCATCCCGTGCAGATGGTCGCGCCCCGCTTCGTAACATAGGATCATGCCTTGCGGCCGGGCACCGTGCAGCAAGCCCAAGGTAACGGGGGAGTAACGTGGATGCGCCAAACTCCCCTGCCCTTCCACGATCAGATAGCCACGATGTTCGTGCCGCCGAATCAATTTTTCCACGGCGCCGTTGACAAAATCGGATACGACGCAGTCGACAGGGCAGCCGTCTCCCTCGACCATGATGCCCGTCTGTCCCGTGGCGATGAACTTGGCGTCGTGGCCGGCACCTTGCAGGGCTTGGGTCAGTTCCACCGCGGCGATCATCTTGCCCACTGAGCAATCCTGCCCGACCGTCTGCACACGAATACACCCGGGCCGAAAACCCTTGCCGTCCGCGACGTCACGCTCGTCGTTTTTCCGCACGTCGACGAGTCGAACGCCGTGCTCAGCCGCCGCGGCTACAAATCGAGCATTGCTCGCGAGAAATTCGTGCAGGCCGGAAATCACGTCCATGCCGCGCGCGATGGCGCTCAATATAATTTTGTGCCACTCCGCCGGGATCTTGCCCCCAGCGGATGCCACACCAATCAACAGTGTGTTGGCTTCCGGAGCTTGATCCACGTCGGCAATGATCGGCAGGGAACCGCCCACACCCAACACTTCGCCCGCCGTTTTACCCGCCTGCGTGGAATCCAACAGCGCCACCACATCCGACTCGCGATAGCGCAGGACACAGAAGGCCGTCTTGCCCGAAATGGGCTCCGTTCGCCCTTCGGTAAGAATGACAATTTTCGGTTTTCGGATCTCATTCACGGATGATGTCTCGCAATCAGGCAATCCCACATTGTCGCCGGCGACTTAGGTGTTCGTCAACGGACAAAAAGGTGAGCGGGCATCAGGTCAGCCAACACCTCCCGGGGCTTGCCGAGTTTTGGTCGATCTTGAAGACGGATGGCCGTCTCAAGACTCTTTAACCCGCGAGAACGCGGGTTGCACCTGGGCGTGGACCAATGGGTTCTGCTGATCGGACGCGTTGGGCAGTAACACTTCAAACGTACTTCCCCGATCGACTTCGCTGCGCACCGAGACCGAGCCGTTAAAGTTGTGTGCCAGGTGTTTGACAATGGCCAGACCCAGGCCGGAGCTGCCAAACTCGCGCGACCGGGACATTTCGACTCGATAAAACCGCTCAAAAACTCGCGGCTGAAGTTCCGCCGGGATGCCGACACCCGAATCGCTGACTTCAATCCGAGCGATCTGGTCATCGACTTCGGCATAGCGGATGACGATGTCGCCACCCGCTGCGGTATACTTGATGGCATTGTCCACCAGGTTATTGAGAATGGTGGCCAGGCCATCTCGATCGGCCCAAACGCGGACGTCCTTCCCATCGACTGGTTCCACACGCAGGGATTGTTGTTTTTGCGTGGCCAGCGCCTCGTGACGTTCAACGCAATTCTGCACCGCGTCCTCAAGCGCGATCGGTACAATCACAAACTGCTCGTGCCCCGACTCGATCTTGGCCAGTTTCAGCATCTTGGCGATCAGGTCGTTCAGTCGTTCCGCTTCTTCTTCGATGTAGGCAGTAAACCGTCGATTGATCCCGGGATCGTCGATCGCGCCGGCTTTCAACGTCTCGGCAAAGGCCTTGATCGCCGCCAGCGGCGTTTTGAGTTCATGCGAGACGTTGGCGATGAATTCCTGCCGCATATGCTCCAGCCGACGGAGGTCCGTCACGTCTTGCAGCACCAGCACGACCCCCGGGCAGGGATTCCCGTGCAACCGCGACGCGCGAAACGAGATGATCTTCCCTCGTGATCGATGCGAATCGAATTCATAACGCTGCGTCTCGTGATCCGCCGTGTCACGATTTGCCAGCGCTTCCGCCACGGCTTCGTGCAGCATGTGGTTTCGAACCACTTCCAGCAGCATTTTGCCTTGCGCGTCCTGCGAACCGAAACCCAGCAGGCGACCCGCCGCGTCGTTGGCAAACAGGATTCGCTGTCGTTCGTCGACCGCCAGCACGCCTTCCATCATGGCACTCAGCACGGTGCTGAGTCGATTGGCAAGTTCACTAAGTTGAGACTGCCGACTGGAGACTTCCGCGAACACCCGCTGCATGGCGGCGGAAAGTGGTTTCAACTCGACGTCGGATGATTCGCGGTACGCCGGATTGGTACCTTCGGACAAAAGGTAAGCCGCGTCACTTAGCCGTTGAATCGATCTTTGACGCCGCTTGTTCGACCGCAGGGATTGCCAAAAGGCGGCGGACGCGACCAGGCATACTATGGCCCCCAGAAACCAGGAATGACCGGCGACCAGCAACAACGTCGCTGCGACAATTCCCACCAATGCCAGAGCATGTTGTTGGAGAAATCGCTTCAGTTCAGCATTGGAAGATTCAGCCATCACACACGTTCAGGCGATACGCGAAAAGAAAAGCCCTTACGGCACCGGTTCGCCGGACCGGTTGCCAGCGCTCGCCTCCGGCGTTTTGACGAACCGCAATAGGTAGTTTTCGTGAAATCCGTCGATGCGCATATCTCGCTCAAGTTCAAAGCCCGCCTTGATGATTTCGCGGGCGAACTCGTCCTTTCCGGCGCGGACGTGTTGCAACACCCATTCGCGAGATTTACCCACTTCCCGCTCAAAATCGATGACGACCAAATGCCCACCCGGTTGGAGTGCCTGGCGGATCGAAGCCAGTGTCTTTTCGGGAAACGCAAAGTGGTGATACGTGTCGCATACGAACACGAGATCCACAGACTCGGCAGGCAAGTTAACGGAATCCTCCGCGCAAAGCACGGCCGTAATGTTTTCGATCCCCTGCTGCCGGCTGACCTCGGCCACGTGTCGCATAAATGCCGGCGAGATATCGACGGCATACACCCAACCCTGCCTCCCCAATCGATCGGCCAGCAGTCGAGAAAAGAAACCCGTACCGGCCCCCACGTCCGCCACGCGCATGCCCGGCTGCAGTTGTAGCGCGTCGAGTATGGTCTCCCGGCAAGTAAAAATCTCGCGACTTTCACCCTCGAATCGCTCGACCCATTGGGCCACATCCATGTCGGGATCCTTGAATGCCTGGTTGATGTCCTCCGAAGCTGCAGGCGGCGCGTCGGTCGTGACGGCAGGGGTCGGCGTGTCGACCGCCGGCGGCGTAATCGGTGTTGTGGCCGTTTGAGCCCATTGCGGCGGCGAGCCTGCCAGCCAGCACAGGGCGGCCAGCAACAAGTGAGACGACGATGCCTGAATCGAAAAACGCATGGAGATCACTTTCGAAGGCACAAATCGGAAATCAACTATCCGCTATTGTCTGCGCGCGCACGTGTGTGCAACCCAACCTGCGTCTCGCCGGGGGTACTGCCCCGCGACGGGATCCGGCAGCGGCGAGCAGGAGTGGTTTTCGCCGGAACGTAGAACAATGGTCCTCCATTGTTCATTCTCCGCGTTCGCAATGGCCCGGGACAATTGGGGACCATTGTTCTACATTGTATCGAATGCGAGGTCGTAAGTGCAAAACTCGCATGAAGGTGTTACGCAGCCGCTCACGAACTACACCAGAGGTCTTGCCAGGCTCGCTGGAAACACCCAATACGACGACAGCAGATAGTTAGAGACCATGCCGACAGCGATACCCAGCGAGGCCAAGGGCAAGGGATGGGCTTGGCAGCCTGGGAACATGGCAACGCCTAGCACCGTGGTCAGGTAGCTGACCGCAGCCCCCAATCCACACGCCAGTACGAACTTCTGAAAGCGAATCCACACGCTACCCGCCGCGGGTCGAAACGTCCACAACTCGTTGCCGGCAAAGTTCCAGCAGATCGCCAGCAGGAGGGCCATGCCTCGCGCCACCGGAATGCCGATCCCCATCGCCAAGAACAGTGCGAAGACGGACAGATCGACGACGGCACCCGAGGCGCCCACGGCCGCAAAACGGCCAAACTGGAAGGCACGGCGGAATTTGAAGTTTCCCAAACGAAGCAAATGACGCAGATAGTTGCACTGTTCCCTGAACGTCAGCTTGCTCGCCCCGCGCTTCCGATCAGAAAAGTGGATTGGGACTTCCGCGATGCGGCGACAACCTGTCTTGACGAGTATCTCCAGACCGATTTTATAGCCCACTGGATCCCAGGCCGACGTGCGTTGAAAAACGCGGCGAGGAACGGCAAAGTAGCCAGCCATCGGGTCCTTGATGCGTGTAAAGGGTCTGGCCAGCCAGGTCGCCACGCGGCTGTTCAACTTACGCAGCGCACCCCACGTTTCATCGGTGCTTCCGCCGGCCACGTAGCGGCTACCCACAACCATCTCCGTATCTTGACGCTGAAGCTCATGCAGCAGCTGCGGCAGGGCCTCAGGCGGGTGGCTCAAGTCGGCATCCATGCAGACGAGCAGATCGCCGCGAGCTTCCTGGAAGCCGCGGAGGACCGCTGAGCTTAACCCGCGTTCGTCGAGTCGTTCAATCAGACGGACGGGATAACCCTCACGTTGCAAATGCTCGATCCTGTTATTCGTGCCGTCATGACTGGCATCATCGACCACAATGATCTCGAACAGTGCCTGCACCCGGCTCAGCGTCTGAGAGACGCGGTGCACGAGTTCGTCAATATTTTCAGCTTCCTTGAACGTCGGCACGACCACGGAGACGAGCGGAGCTGAAACATCGACAGAGATGATTGGCTGATGGTTCGCGTCATGCGGAGAATTTTTTTCAAAAAGCGCAAAGGGGCTCGAAGGTAAGCGAACCGCACTCACGACGGGTCGCACAGACGGTTGGGGCGGGGTTGCCGACTGCCGGCCGTGGCACATGCGAGGACATCGGGCACTCCGTCCTGTAGTCGCCCGCATGACGTCCGGGGAAAGCTATGCTTGCCGCAGAGACAGGTTGCTCGTCGAATCGACACTTCCAAACATAGTTTGCCGGGTCCGCTGATGCCGAACGTCCAGGAAATTCGCAGACCATCCATCTGGCTGGCCATTCCGGTTATGCTGGTTTTGATCGCCGTATGGACTAATTCCGAGTTTCCACTCGACTACTGGCTGCACGTGAACAACGGTCGCTGGATGGTTGAGCATTACCAGTGGATTACGACAGATTCGTTTTCGCACACGATTGATGGCCAGCCTGTCAAGAACCAGCCATGGCTGGCGCAGCTGATGATGTTTGGCCTGCACACTCTGGGCGGATATGCGCTGAACCAATTCGTGGCTGGTCTGTGCTACGCTACGGCGGTTATCGTGACGGTCGGCATGGCGGCCCGGCGGTGCGGGAATTGGACGCTCGCGGCGCTGGCCGGCAGCCTGGCCTTTGCGGTCTTGTCCACGAATCTTGGCGTTCGCCCACAGTATTTTTCCGTGCTGCTGTTTGTCGGTCAGCTCTATTTGCTGCGCTACGGTCGAGGCCTCGTCGTGCCGGTCGGCTGCCTGGTGATTGTCGCTCTCTGGACGAACATCCATGGGGCCTTTCCCCTAGGCGTGGTCTTGCCCGCCATCATGCTGGTGGCCGCCTGGTTTGATCGACCGAGTGGCGAACGAAGCGAGCGTCTGCGTCGACTGTGGTTAGCCCTGGCGGGCTCGGCAGTCGGTTGCTTCCTGCGCTCCTACCCCCAAGACACGCTTGGGTACGTCTGTAATGTCGGTTCCTGTTCGTTACAACGCGGGTTGGAGGAATGGTTGCCAACCAGCATGGCGACGCCTGCGGGCCCGGCCTTTTTTGGCAGCGTTTTGATTGTACTGGCCATCCTGGCCAGCGCTCGACGTCGGGCTGCTTTCTGGGAATTATTGCTGTTGACAGCTTTCTTCTGCCTGGCGGTCACATCGCAACGGATGGTAATGTGGTGGGCGCTGGCGCTGCCTGTCGCCATCGCCCGCTCGGCAGATCACGTATGGCGGCGCGTGGCCGCGTGGCGGGGAAGGCAACCGCGCAGGCAGATGGCCGCGCATCCCTTTGCCGATCGCTGGATCAGCGCTGGGCTGGCGGCGTTCGCGCTGGGATTCCTGTTGTTCTGCACGCCCTGGACGCGCCCCTTTAATCGGTTCTTACCGCCGCTCAAGCGTTACGCCGTCCCTTATAATGAACCACTCGGCGTGGTGCAACAATTTGTGGACTTACCGCGAACCCTTCGCACTTTCGCCCCGCTCCCCTGGGGCTCGTACCTCAGTTGGCATTCTGATGGTCAGCTCAAGTCGTTTCTCGATTCTCGGGTCGACTTTTTCCCGGACCGCGTCTGGAACGCGTTCGTGGAAATTCGGAACGGGGGACCGCAGGCCCAAGCGCTGCTCAATGAGTTTGAGATTGATGTCGTGATTTGTGGCCCGCAAGAGGTTGGCCTGGCGCGACTGCTCCGCAGCGACCTCGATTGGCGGCTGACACATGAAGACGAAGTGGGCTGCGCTTTTTGTCGGGCGTCTGGCTTCCTTCCCCAGGACGCGGTCATGGAGCCGCAATAACGAGCATGCGTCGTGCTTGAGCACCCGGTTCCGACTGCGAATATCGGGACGCTCACGCATTCCGGCTGAATTCGTGAAATCCTAAGTCAACCAGCGAGCAAGACTCGACGGGGTCAGCCCTCCTCGAAAATCGTGCTCAACAAGTTGTGCCACCTCGATTCCTCAGCGGACGACCGGCGGGCGACCGCGTCGCGGACCTGTTCGCCAAACGGGGAACGGACGGCAAGGTTGGGAGCAAACTCCGTTGAGCCTTCCGCATCCAAGTCAGCAAAGGCGACGTCCCGTGACAGATTGGCGGAAGCTGCCGGTTGTCCCTGCTTCACATCTTTGGCACTTTCACCGTCATCGTGCGCAGCACCTGACTCATCACGAAACAGTCCGCAGCCGGTCGGCTGCGGACTGACCGTGAACTTGTTCATGTTCCAGATGATGAAATCCGCTCCATCGACGATGCCATCAATGTTGAAGTCCGCACTGCACCAACCTACCGTGGCGGTAAACTTGAACAAATTCCAGATAATAAAGTCCTGTCCATCGACCGCTCCGTCTAAATTTGCGTCACCGGGCAGATAGGTCGTGATGGCAACCCCGTTAATGTCTGGAGCGTCATCCAGCCACTTGACCATATCGGCGTAGTTGACGAATCCGTCTCCAGTCAGATCGAAGACAGGATTGTTGGCCCCGCTGAAGATCGCGGCGCTCAACGCGTTCGCATCCGTGCAATCGGCCATGCCATCGTTGTTGAAGTCCGCATCCGGTGGAGGCGGCTGGACTTCGACGGCACCTATGTCGATCCGCATTTGGACGACTCGTTTGTAGGGCGACGTACGTTGATCTCCCTGCGGCGGGCTCGTGAACAGCGGATCTCCCGCATTGATCACGGGACTGGTGTTGTTGGGGACCATCGTCGCCGTGGGTCCGCCGTTATTGCCGAGTGGGCCGAGCTGCGCATCGATCGGTGCGGCCGGCGTCCCGATCAGGTTCCCATTCGCGTCCGGATTGCCGGGTACGAATCCGGTTCCGGCGTTATCTCGCAGCAAACTGTACCGTGCCGTGACCAGATTTACGCCAGCCGAGACACCGCTATCGTAGACCTCGTCAAAGCCAGCCAGGGGTGCACCCAAGTTGCCCGAAACGACCGTTTGATCCAACCTGACGACAGGCGGACTGATCGACGGAACATAGTCCACAAAGATGCCGCCGCCATTACCGGCACCCGTAAATGCGGCCGCGTTCAGGCTTAGTGTGCTGTGTGCGACATTTACCACGTGGCCGGTGGTCGATCGGACCAGCATCCCGCCCCCGTCGCGATTGGCGCGATTGGCGTACCAAGTATTCTGCAGCAAAGTCGCGTCGGCTTGCACCACAGCGACGCCCGCTCCGTCCACGGCCCGATTGCCGGACACGGTGCTGTTGACGAGTACGAACTGATTGGTGCCGTCGACGGCAATGCCGCCTCCGGTACCCCCAGCCTGATTATTCTGAATTGTGGTGGTGCCCACTTCCAGGGAGGCACCCCCGCCGGCCCAAATGCCCCCGCCGGCGCGTGCTGCCACGTAGGGCCCGGCGGGAGTCGCGGCGCGGTTACCGGAAATCAGGCTCAGGGAGATCCCGGTCCGATTTCTGCTGCTGACGTCTCCTGCGCCGACCAGGTGGAAGCCCCCGCCACGTTGACCCGCGTCGTTTTGGGTAATGATGGAGTTATCGACGGTGAGCTCCACGCCCCGACGCGATTCGACGCCGCCACCATTCATCATGGCGGAGTTACTCACGATGGTAGAATCGATGATCTGAGCGTTGATGTCGTTGAGGGACAACGGGCCATCCAGGTACAACCCTCCGCCGGACCCGGAAACCACCTGGTTTCCCGACACCGTCGCGCATGTCAGCGTGAGGTCCACGCCAGGTCCGCTGAACAGCCCACCACCGGCCATGTAGGCCACGTTATTTTCCACAAGTGAGTTCGATACCAATACTTGCGGCCGACTCATGGCGGCCGCATTGCCTCGCGTGAGATAGACTCCGCCCCCCTGTCGGGCCACGTTTCCACTCAGCCGACTGCTCTCGATGGTGAGATTCACGCCCCCGCCGGCAAAGACACCGCCGCCGCGGTCGAGATTGGTGAGTACAGCGGTGGCACCGTTGTAACTGACAATGGAATCCACGAGGGAAACGATAGCGCTGGCATTCGCGAACACCCCGCCACCGCGGCCGTTGGTGGGCGCCGTTCCGGCCTGATTGCCGGAAATCTCGACGGCCGTCATGGCTGCGTTGGCTGTCAACACGAAGACTCCGCCGCCGTCCTGCCGTGCCAGATTCCCGACGACAAGTGTGCCACGCAAGTCGGCGCTGCAGCTTGATTGGTGACCGCAATACCTCCCCCTTCCGCCGCCGAATTGGATTGGATATCGACCGCTGGGCCGGCCACCAGACTGCTGCCCGCGCCGTCAACGCTAATGCCGCCCCCCACGGAACCATTGTTAGACGTTACCGCTCCCCCCTGCAGCACAGCGCCACCACCATGCACGATGGCGATACCGCCTCCGCTGTTAGCGGCAGTGTTGTCCGAGAAGGCGGACGCGTCACCTGCCAACGTTAGCATACTAGCATCGTTGAGGATGCCACCTCCGTTACCGATCGGGGCCCGATTCGAACGGATGCCCGCGCCGTCCAGCTCCGATAGGGCGCCGGGAGCATTCCAAATCCCTCCGCCGCCGCCCCCGGTAGCCACGTTGTTGACAACATCCGTTCCCTGCAGCGAGAGTCGGCCGTGATTCGCGATGCCGCCGCCCAGGCTGGCTCGATTGTCGCGAATCAAGGAGTTTTCGACGTCCAGCCGCTCGCGATTAAGAATCGCTCCTCCCGTTCCGACTACGGGAAACACGCTGACGTCACCGCTCAGCAGCTCCAACTGTTTCATCGTGACCGGGACTTGTGTATTCGGATTCCCATCGTCCACATTGAAAATGCGCGAATTGGGGGAAGCCGCAATCTGAACGAGCACCGGAAGGGCCGAGGATCCGTCGATGGTGACCGGACCTGTCACGGACAGCTCACCCAAGGAGAGTTGCACCTGCGGTACGCTAAAATCGATAACGTCGGGACCGGGATTGGAGTTGGCGGAGTTGACTGCCCAACGGAGTTCGCCGACGGCTCCCGTGTCCAGCGAACTGGTTACGGTAAACACGGCCAGGAGTTGGCGCGGCTCGCATTGTTCCAGGCAGAGCGGTCGACGATTTTTCCGCTGCCGGGGGCGGACCCCCCAGGGATGATGCGGTCTTGGCAGGCGCGATGGCCTCGTAACTGCTGCGTGACGTGCAAACATCAGGATTCACTCCTCCTGGCAAGGGGCTTTTCGTGGACCAGCCACACCCGGTTCATGATAATTGGCGGATTTGCTGAATTCTCCCACTGCATAAGACAACGCCACGGTGTTTCATGAGTTTGCGGCGGCGAGGACACCGCCGCGTCAGGCGAAGACAGCCTGACCTACGCCGTAGGCGAGTCTGTCCCAGACTCGCAGCTGACCCACCAGGGCCAGTACAACGCAGCATCACGGTCCAATTCAAAACAAAATGCTCTGGAGCGGCGGTTCCTGAATTCTTGCAATCCGCGGACTAGCCGACGAAAATGGGGAAGCGTGGAATCGAGCCGGGACGGCTGGCAAGACCGGTCAATTATCCCGCAATTCGTCGCGTTTCGGCATGTTTTGGTGCCCAAAACGCGAATACCAAGTCCACTTTCTCGTGAAATCGCGACGGATTCGCCGGAACGGCCGTCCCCCCATCACCTGTCGAAAATTTGTGAAGCGCTATGGCGTTTAATTCTTACGAGGGTACGGCAAGTCACACTTCGTCGTCGATGCTCGCTGGGGCTCGCGCGAACGATCCCGAGGCGTGGCGCCGGATTGTGGATCGCTATAGCCGTCGCATCTATCGTTGGTGCCGAAAGGCCGGCCTGCAGCCGGAGGATGCCAGCGATGTCGTCCAGGAGGTGTTTCGCGCCGTCGCCCGAAAATTGGTTGATTTCCATCATGACCAACAGGGGGATACGTTTCGAGGCTGGTTGTATCGAATCACACAGAACAAGTTGCGAGACTATTTTGCGCGAACGCCAGGGCACAGGGAAACCGCGCTCGGAGGCACCGACGCACAGCGACAATTCATGGAACTGGCCGAGGCCAGCTCCGGAACCGAGGTGACCGCGGAGCGGCAGCCCGTTTACGATCGACTGCATGGCGCGATCCTGCAGCGGGTCCAAGCTGAATTCAGTGAACGAGACTGGCGTGTATTCTGGCGCGTGGTCGTCGATGGGCAAACCAGCACCGAAGCGGGGGAACAATTCCAGATGAGTTCCAATGCCGTGAGGCTGGTTAAAATGCGGATCATGCGGCGCGTACGCGAAATGCTCAACGAATGCACTGACCGGGGAATCGATGGATGCTGAACCAGCCGCCTGAAATCGTCGAAACTGGCTGTCCGACCAGGGACGAATGGCGCGAGGCCTTGCGGGGGCATACGTCGCATCAGCGCTGGCTGGAAATCGAGGCTCATTTTCAAGCCTGCCCGTCGTGCGAGGCCACTGTGGATGCGCTGACCGAACTGAGCGACACCTGCGTTCGCGAGTTGTGCCGGGGTCCGTCAACGGCCGACGACGAGCCCGTCTTCCAGTCGTTGTACTCGAAATTACTGACATCGTCGCAGCTGGCGATCCAGGTCGACAATTCGATCGAAGTCTCACCCATGCCGTTACCATTTCGCCTGGGAAACTACGAATTGCTTTCACCACTAGGGCAAGGAGCCAACGGCAACGTCTTTCATGCACGTCACGTGCCGCTGGATCGAGACGTCGTGATCAAACTGTTGAAGCCCAACCAGGACTTCGATCCAGCCCGTGTGGATCGATTTATCCAGGAGGTGCGCACGGTCGGACAGCTGGATCATCCGCACATCGTCCGAGCGACCGATGCGGGCGAAACGGACAACCAGCACTTCTTGGTGATGGAATACGTTCCCGGAGTGGATCTGTCGTCCGTTTTGGCAGCTTGCAGCCCGCTGAGAGTTTGTGACGTCTGCGAGATCATCCGCCAGTCAACTTTGGGACTCGCTTACCTGCACGACAACGGTTTCGTTCACCGGGACATCAAGCCATCGAATTTGTTGTTGACGGCCAGTGGTCAGACCAAACTCATGGATCTGGGGCTGGTCCATTACGTGGGTAACCGCGAAGTGGCGGATGGTGCGCATCCCCAGCCACCTCACGGCACGGCCGACTATATGTCGCCAGAACAATGGCTGGACTTTGATTGCGTGGACTATCGCAGCGACCTGTATAGCTTGGGCTGCACGCTGCACAAATTACTCACCGGGACCCCACCTTATCGACCGTTGCCAGCCGGTTTTGCGACCCGCTCGGCGGCCCACTGTGCCGCGCCGCTCCCGCAACTGCGGGCAATTCGCGCCGATGTCCCCGACGCCCTGCAAAAGATCTTCGAGCGGTTAGTGGCCAAGCGGCCTGAGGATCGTTGCGCCACGGCCCGAGAAGTAGCAGAAAAGTTATTGCCACTCACACGTGGATCGAACCTGGGACGGCTTAGCCGCCGAAGTCGGATTACCGACATCTCCCGAGGCACCTCGCGCATGGCGACCGCTGTGGTGGAATCGTCGTTGGACCCGCCGTGAAGCCGTCCTGGCTACAGCCTTGGCGATCTGCGGAGTGGTCATGGGGGGCAGCCTCGCCACCCGGCTGATCGTGCCAGCGCCCAGCCTGGCGCAGTACCTGCAAACGGACAGCTGGCGTGCGTTACAACCGGCGACTCCCCCCTTGTTCGTGTCGCTCGACAAGTCGGCCCATCCCGCTTCTTACCGCGTAGACACCGATTCGGTGCAGATTCGTTCGCATCGATTGACATTGCTGGGCCTCGGACAGCCGGTCGTGGGAACCTTTCGGATGGCTGTCGATCTGGCCATGCCCATCGGGCACTACAATGCGGGGCTGTTCTTTGAGTTTGTCGAAGAGATACAACCAGGCAGTACCAACCAACGTTGCCAGTCCATCGAGTTTGTACAAGACACAGACAGCGTCACCGGTCTGCCACGGACACGTTTGGTATGGTGCGCGTTGCGGATCGACGAAGGAAGCCGCTCGCCGGTAACGCGAAAGTTGCTGACCGAGATCGACGTCGATCCGCCGGCGGATGAGGCGCGACTGGAAGTTGAATTGGGTTCCGATGGCTATCCCTTGGTCGTGTGGTGCGGCGAACCGCTCCCGCTGGACCGATGGAGAACGGTATCCTACGAGGCACGTGAGGGAGCCGCGGCGTTCCGGTCGCGACGTCAAGCTGGATTTCCCGGCCAGATTGGGGTTTTGGCAGGAACGGAAGAGCCGGTCGAGGAATCGACTGCTCTGCCGCGAACGACGGAATTTCGACACGCGAAACTAAAATACCAGGTTCGATGAACGGCGGCGGGAGAATCCAACCATGATCCTACGTGCTTTCAAACGATGTCCTCCTCGCGGATTGACACTAGTCGAGTTGCTCGTGGTGATCGCCATCCTCGGCGCACTGTTGGCACTTTTATTGCCGGCAGTGCAATCGGCCCGTGAAGCAAGTCGCCGCACTGTCTGCCTGAATCACTTTCGACAGGTAGCGCTGGCCACCCTGAATTACGCCGGCCAGCACGGAGGAGACTTGCCGGTCCCCTGGCGCACGGACCACATCTACCCCTGGGACAATTTTTCGTGGCGGGCCACGTTGCTACCGTATTTGGACGAGCAACCCTTGCACGATCAACTTCGTTTGGACCGCAGCCCTATGGACGACGAAAATCGACCGGGCGTCGCGCAACACGTTGCCGTATTCCAGTGTCCTTCGACGCCGGGTGCGCCACGTACACTACATGAACTCGGCAACCCGCAGGACCGGCACGTCGAGATTTCGATGGGCTCCCAGGATATGGCAGCCGTGTTTAACGTGATTTGGTTTAACGGCCTGGTCTACCGGGGCGTGTGGCACGGTGGCCGCGAACCACGCATTCCCGACGTGGGCTTTAATTTTGAGCCCAACGTTGCCGACGCCCGCAAACGAACCCTGGTCGGTACGCTTCGCAACGTCCGCGACGGGCTGTCAAAATCAGCCTTACTGGTCGAACAAGCGGGCAAACCGCAAGTCTATGGTCAGGACGATCCGGACGCGGCCCTCCACGCATTTTCCGAGGGAGCCTGGGCCACTTGTGACTATGGCTCGTTCCTGGGAGACGGCATCAACTGGCACAATTACCGCGATCCCTACGGATTTCACCGTGGAGCAGTTTTTGCATTTTGCGATGGAGCGGTTAAGCTAGTACCTGAATCACTTCCTCGACAGATCATGGTTTCCCTGTTAACGCGTGACGGGAACGAGATTGTCAGCCCGACCGATTGGCAGTGATCCGCTGGGGAGCAGCCCATGAAGAGCGCAAACCGACGAGCATTTCGCTGGGTGGCGATCGCTGCTTGCGCCTGTTTGCAGGGGGTGGCGCGGCCCGTGGCTATCAGCTGGCCGCTCGCTGGACCAACACCGCGTCCGGCGCCTCCGGACCCCTGGGATCCCCCATCACGCTCACCTGGAGTCTCATCCCGAACGGTTCGTACATCGCCGATGTCGGCGAAAGCGACTTGATCTCTTTTCTCGATTCGACGCTGGGCATGGGATCGGGCGGCCCCGATTTGACGCAACGTCCCTGGTTCCCTTACTTCGATAGCGCATTCGCCCGCTGGTCAGAACTGAGCGGTGTTACGTTTGCCTACGAGCCCCATGACGATGGCGTCGCCCACGGTATTTTTCCGGGCGTCCTGGGAACGCGCGGCGATATTCGCATCGGTGGGGGATTCATTGATGGCGATGGGGCAGTCGTCGGCTACAACTTCCCGCCCAACAACGGCGACATGGTGATCGATACCAGCGACGTGACGCTGATCACGAATCCTGAATCCAATCATCTCCGCTTGCGGACGATCGCCATGCACGAGCTGGGACATGGACTGGGGTTTTCGCACGTCAATTCTTCCGACTCCTCGTTCTTGATGGAAATCTTTCTCACTTTCCTGTTCGATGGCCCCCAGCTCGACGACATCCGCGGAGTGCATCGTGCGTATGGCGACGCGCTGGAAAAGCACAATGCGGGTGCTGGTAACGATTCATACTTCAATGCCTTTTCGCTGGGAACAGTCGCCGACGGTCAAACGGTTTCTCTGGGAACTTCCGCCGGCAATGGGACGTCGGTTTTGCCGACGGACACGGACTTTGTCAGCATCGATGACAATTTGGACCTGGACTACTATGCGTTTGAACTCGCGGTGGCGGGAGAAATCGACGCCACGTTGACGCCGATGGGCCCCACGTACCTGGAAGGCCCGCTGGGCGGGCAGCAATCAACCGTCAACGCCGCGGCCGTCAGCAATCTGGACCTCAGGATTTACGACACGAACGGGACTACCATCCTCCGCAACGCGAATGCCAACGGGGTGGGCGTCGCCGAGCAAATCCTGGATTTGCAGCTTGATCCTGGCCGATATTATGTGCGTGTTTCCGGGAACGCCGACGATGTGCAACTGTATCGATTAGACTTGACGGCGCGGCTAGTTCCTGAACCGGGCGGCATGCACACCTGGATGGCGCTACTCATCCTGCCCGTCTTGCGACGCGCTTGCGGCTCCCTTGCGGCTCCCTCCCTCCGGCAATGGTGATTGAGTCGCGCTGATGAGCAGGCGCTGTACACCGGATACGGATAACTCATGTTCGCTGCGCGGCACACCTTCGACTGCGACTCAATCGCACCATTGCCGAGTGGGGAGGGCTGGCGTGGGGCCCGCCAGCCGCGCTGCAATTCTCCTGCATGCGGCGCGGCGCTTACCACCGCCGATACCATCCACCCGCAAGCCCCACGCGGCCCAGAAGCCCCCACCCCTGCCCCTCCCCACGCGAATTGGCCCGTTTCAGCGAGCGGCCTCTTGGCGGTGGACAATCTAAAGGGCATGCTACCTAAAGGGCATGCTACCTCCATCGCTTCGCCATACCGTTACCAGTCGCGGCTCGCGGAAACGCCAAATCTCGCGGGGGCGGGAGTAGCCGCATCAGCGAGAGCCACTCGCCTCCTTTTCGACGAGTTTCTTGAGTTTTTCGTGGAAGCCGGCGATCGCGCGGTCGGCTTCGCCGCCCCGTGCCTCGGCGGATGCCTCGACGGCCTCCGCCTGTAACTTGTAGGCGGTATCCACGTCGTCACCGAGGAAAAAGCAGCGGGCTGCAGTGTCCAAAATATTGCCTCGCGCCTGGTCATCTTCGATTCCCTCGGACGCATCTTCCGCGGCCCTGGCCAGCGTCAGCCAGAACTCACCATCGTCCACCGTATCGCCCAGTTCCTGATAGATGCGCCAAATCAGATCATTGGCGGGAACCCCTTCCATCTCCGTCGCCTGGTCGGCAACTTTTTCGGCAAGTTCGCGCAGCTCTTCGGTATTTTCGTCCTTGGCAGCCTGAATCATGCTCTTCATGAGCTTCTGCGACCGTGTGCCTAATGCTTGCAAAAACAGATGTTGCGTGGTGGGAAACGCGGCAGTCACATCGACGCCAAGGGGAGGAGTGGGTGGCGCAGGCACACTAAAGAACGTGTTGAGTCCACGCTGCGGCTCTGGACTGGACCAGCCCAGTCCCTCCCAACTCATGGTAACTTGCTTCAGCTGCAATCCAATGATTTCTTCCTTCTTTTCGACGCGTTTGGCCAACTGTTCACGCAGGCGATCGAGCCGCGCTTCGATTTGTTCCAGCTCTTTTTCGCGACGTTCCATGTCGTCTTCGAATTGACCTTCCAGGTACTTGTTGGCCTGGACCTTGATCTTGGCACGATCCTTGTCCGACTTGGCCTCGCGCCAAGCCTCACCCCATTTTTGCAACTTGTTGTCTCGTCCGCTTCTCCTGCCTGCCCATTCCCACTGGACAGCCACGTCGCCCGGCGCAGCGGGGGCCGGCGCGGACTGGCCGAACGCGATCGCCACCAGCGATAACAGGACCACAAGACCCGAAAAGTATAATTTGATCATGGAAAGGACTCCGCATTTTTCAGAAGTTCAAGAAAGTACGAACAGGACGCAAAAGTTTACGGCGGTAGCGTTTCCTCGACGCCAAGCTCATCCTCCATTTGTTTGAGCAGCGAGTTCAAAACAAACCGTTCTCGATCCCATGCCGAGTCGGTCTGAACGAGCGTCGAGAATTGCGTGGCCGCGGTTTCCAAGGCGGCTACCGAGGCCGATGCGGCTGCCAGCTCGCTGCTCAGCTGGCGGCTCATCAACATGATCGAGTTGCCGGCATCCGGACTCTGCATTGTCCACGCCTCGGAATCGGAAGCAGACGTTGCAGACTCCGCAGACTCAGCAGACGCCGCCGCGTTCCAGGCGCCGGTCACGCCCAGGTCATCTAACACGACGGCCCGTATCGATTCGTTTTCCGTATCGCGCGCCGGTTGAGCCTTGCGCTGCAGCGCCCCGGACAGCGTCCACGACACGGCGGCGACGAGTGCCACTGCACACAGCACTGCGGTGGCGAGCTTGAGTACCCGCGGTGATACCATCCACGTCGGCCGGCGACGAGGGCGCAGCTTGCCTTGCTGAAAGTCGCTGAGCAGTCGCTGCAGTTGCTGGCGGACCTCGGCAGCCGACTCGAATCGCGACTCAGGGGACTTTGACAATAAGCGGTTGATAATGCGGATCAGTTCGTCGGGGACCTGCGGGTTGAATTCCTCGACAGGCCGATACGCTTCGTGGCAGATTCGATTCAGCACGGCCATCATTTGCGGAGCGCGGAACGGCGAATGCCCGGTGCACATGAAGTACAGCACGCTCCCCAGGCTAAACAGGTCGGAACGATGGTCGATCGATTGCCCGCGGGCCTGTTCCGGAGACATATAGTGGGGCGTGCCGGTAATCGTGCCGCTGCGCGTGAGACTGGCATCATCCGAGGCGCGGGCCAGTCCGAAGTCCGAGATCATCACCCGGTTGACGGTATCCTCCAACAGCACGTTACCGGGCTTCACGTCCCGGTGAATCAGGCCCTGCTGGTGCGCCGCATGCAGCCCACCTGCAATTTGGGCCCCAATCCGCAGCACATCGTCGATGGGCAAGGCGCCCAGCCGATCGACGCGCTCCTGCAGCGATTCGCCCGCAATGTACTGCATGACGAAGTAACAGAGCCCGCCATCCGCGACGACGTCGTAAATGGGGACGACGTGGTCATGGACGACGGCCGCTGAGGCTTGGGCTTCACGCGCAAACCGCTGGCGCGCCGGGCCGCTGTTCATCAAGTGCGGGGCAAGCACCTTGATAGCGACAACCCGGTTCAGCTCAGAATCTCGCGCCCGAAAGACGATACCGTAGCCACCCATTCCAATCAGGCGTTCGATATCGTAGCGGCCTAGTCGTCCGAGTAGCTCTGGATGCGCGGGGGGACTCAAAAAGTCCAGCCGCACCGACTCGCATTGCAGCTCTTGGCTCATGGCATCCGATGCGTCGACGGAGACCACAATCGACGATGCGCTGCAGTTTTCGCGCATGCCTTGCGGATGTTCCCGTGTCACGTCGCCGACGGAATCCAGCAAGTCGCTTAGCCAGCGGCCCTCCCCCGAGAGGCTTGCCAATCGACTGCGACACAGCGCGCATTCTTCCAAATGCGTCAGCGCGTCATGGGCAGGATCACTGTCGATTTGTTCGAGTAAAGCACAGAGCTGGTCGTCGGTGTAATGCATCTCAGTCAGACTCACAATCAAAACATTCAATTTCGCGGCGCAGTTTTTGGATCACGCGACTGCGGGCCACGTAGACAAACCCACGGCTAACTCCCATCTGCCGGGCCACTTCGTCGACCGATCGGCCGACAAAGCTCGTCTGCCAGAAGGCCGTCCACGTTTCGGGTTTTACGCTCCGCTGCACCCGGGCGCTGGCCCAATGAAATACCTCGCGACGGTACTCCATCTGGTCCGCGGAGGTCGACAGATCAGGCTCCGCCGATCCTTCCAGACTCTTCCAGGCGTCCGAATCCACGAGCTGCTCGCGACCTCGGGCGGCTAATCTGGTCAGCAGTTGGTTTCTGGCAATGCGAAACAGCCAGGTGCGAAATTTGGCCTGCACCGGGTCGGGCTTGAAGCGGCGGACCGATTTGGCCACACCCAGAAACACATCCTGCACCAACTCCCGGGCATCCGAATCCTGCAGGCCGCGTCGTCGAGCGTATTGATAGACAAAGGGCTCGTAGATGCCCGCGAACTCTTTCCAGGCCGGAGCATCTTCGGCATCGGGCAGCCGAACGATCAAGCTGGCGCGGGTATCCGGAATGCGACTCATCACCTGTTTTTCCCCGTCGAAATCAAACACGTCTATACTACACTCTGCTCGCGGGAGCAAATCTTGCACGAGATGGGAAAAATGTTCAAAAAGGCGAGGAGCTGGGTTTCTTCGGCAAAAAATTCGTAGGGCAGGTTGGTAACGGGCGTAACCCGCGTTCCTCGCTCGTACTCGTACTCAGTGTGCATCGCTGCCCTGGGCGACGCGGACAGGTTACAAACCCAATCTTTACCCACATCTTCCCGGTTCGTCA
This sequence comes from uncultured Planctomycetales bacterium, assembly GCA_963695565.1. Lineage (GTDB taxonomy): Bacteria > Planctomycetota > Planctomycetia > Pirellulales > Pirellulaceae > CAVOGW01. Next base: position 834,913 of record CAVOGW010000008.1, on the reverse strand, counting down.
GACCGCAAGCCAGAGAAGAATGCCCGGCAACCGCTCGTTCTGGCGAAACACGATGCGGCATTCTTCGGCGGCGTGCGCGTCCGGCGGACGCGCACGCCGCCAGAAATCGCCGGGGGGTCGTGGCCTGCAACCGATGTTAACGGCGATTTCTTTTGGCTTGCGGTCTAACGAACCGGAAAGATACATAGCCGACAGGGTCCCAACCTGTCCTCCTGTCGCTTGTAGGAGGACGAGATGGCCTTGGCCGAATCGCTTTCCACGGATGGGTAATCCGTGCTCCGCTGTAGGATGGATGACAAGTTGTTAGAGACCCTCTCGGCTGGCTACGCACAAAGGCGACTTGGCAAATCCGCCCTACAAGGGCTTTTGCCCAAGCAACAAAGTCGAAATTCGAGCGCGGGTTTTCCCCCGTGCCCGAAACAGAACGGAGTGGCTATAATATTGATGCTTCTTCTTGGTCGCATCGAACAACATGTTCGGCATCAGTGCTCATTGCGATACGGGCTTGATTCACGCAGCGAATCACAACACGTTGTTGTGGACGTTCGAGGATTGGGCGGCGTGGTCGGAATTGCTCACGTACCCGCATTCGATTGCAACACACTTCGCGTGTGTCGGTGACGCAGATGCCACTCAGCCAGCAAGGCTTTCCCTCGACTGACGATTCATTGCTGCCAGGACACTCGGCTCTCACGTCAGCTGATTGGTCGTTAGTCACACGAGTATGCGGCCTGTCGAAACGAGAATTGGCCATTGTGAAGCTCGTGTTCGACGATAGGTGCGACACGGAAATTGCCCGCGCCCTGGGCATCTCGAGGCATACGGTCAACACCCACCTTACACGACTGTATCGGAAGCTGGACGTGCACAGCCGCGTACAACTAGTCGTGAGAATCTGTTACGAGTGCCTGTTGTCGCTCAGATAAGCGACAGTTGGCTAAGCGACTTGTGTACCTCTTTCGCCAGGCATAGACTTCAGCCCCTGGTTCGAAGTTCGTCAAGACGCCCAACACGAAGGAGATCTAATGATGAGAAACCACATTAGCCTTGCGAGGGTTCACACTCGATGTGTGGTCATGGCTGCGGCGACTCTCTGCGCTGCTTCGGCCTTAGGTTACGACGTCAACAAAGACTTGCGCAACCTGGGGCCCGCCGCTGAGCGACATCACGGTCATACTGTCGGGCCCTGAATTGGTCACCAATCACTTCGACGGCTACGCCAACGGTTTTTTTGGAAGTTTCGCGACCGGGCCATCGGGTCCCAACACCGCCATGCGTTGGGACAACTTCAACGACGGAGGCAACAATCTGATCGACACCGGCCAGATAGTCCACGTGGGTTGGTCGACGGCCGACCATGCCAGCAATGTCAAAGACATGTTTTGGACGGATGCCACGGGCATGCGAATTCCGGGCAGTATCGTATACAACATCACGAGCGATTGGAGGTATGAGACGGCGACGAACATCTTTAGCGCCGTCTTCACCAATGATTTCGTCCCGGATATGCTTCCGCCGGAGCCCGTGACAATCTCGAACTGCCAGTTCGCCGTCCTGAGTTCGCCGATTCCGTTAGAATTACTCAACGCAGAAAACACAGACCTGCAAAACCTGCTGGTGCCGTTCGGAACGCCGTTCACGGTAGCGCCCGGGGATTCGATGGTATTTCCCCTGCAGGATCCGGTGCCGCTCGGCGCGTCCGTGGTACTGGTTTACGACGTGACGGGCCCGAACAGCTCGGCCGCGGCGCTGGACTTCGTCCAGATCTCCAACGTCCCCGAGCCCAACTTGCTCCAACTCGGATACGGCGGTCTGTTGGCCCTGCTAGGCTGGGCCAGGCTGCGGCGGTAAGGCGTGTTGCCCTCCTGCTACCTTTCACGCCAACACGTTTCTCGCTCGGTCCACGGACAGCGGACCGAGTAGAGGAACGTCCATGGTCGAGATCATGCGGACCGACCTTGCGTCAGTGGATTGCTCATGGAGATGTCCTCTTGAGGCATCGCGTAGCGAGCCGAAGCATCTTGCATCGACGATGGCAGAGAAACCATCAAGAGCGCCGTGGAAATTCTTGCCGTATTTCGTGAACACGAGTCTGCCACGCCGCCTGATCGTCAGGTGCGGTCGCAGGATGTTCCCGCGACGCAGGCGCGGCCGTCAGTGAAAATATGAAGCTCCGTTGGCATCCACAATGGAACCGGTCATCCAGGACGATTCGGCCGCGGCCAGGAACAGGGCGATCCGCGCAATTTCCTGGGGCTGCGCCACCCGATTCAGCGGGCTTTGCCGGCGCACCGCATCACCTTGCGATCCGGCCAGCAAGGGCGCCGCCATGTCGGTGTCGATCCAGCCCGGGGCGATGCCGTAGACATAAATGCCATCCGCCCCGCAGGCCGCGGCCAGCGACTGCGTCAAGGAGTTCAGCCCCGCCTTGGATGCCCCGTAGGCGGGCGAATTCGGTTCGCCCCGATAGCGCCGCGGGACGAGATATTGATAATGGTCCCTCCCGCATGCTGGCGCATGTGGTCGATCGCGCGATGGCACAACCAGGCGGGACCCAACAGGTTGACACGGATGTGCTGCTGCCACGCGGTAACCCACGCTTCCCACTCGCAACTTAGCGGCGCGTGCGTGACGAACATCCCGGCGTTATTGACCAGCACGTCGACGCCACCGAGCTTTTCGACGGCGGCTGCAAACACGTCTTGCGCATCCTGTGGCTGGCTGAACTCGCCGCGGACCAATTCGTGACCATCGCCCTGTAGGCTTTCCCGGCAGTTCTCAGCCGCCGCTTGATTTCGGGCATAATGCACGGCGACGCGATCTCCATGCGCGGCGAAGGCCTGGCAGATGGCCCGTCCCAGACCGCGTGAGCCTCCCGTGACGACTACCCTGCGACGCGTCGAATCGTCATTCATGCACAGCCGCCCTTCACCGGCCCGCTGGCAAGCGTGCCGATATTTTCGGTTTATGTTCTGGCATCCAACCGCACGAGCCATTCTAATAGAACACTTGGGTCAAGATACCAGGAACCCCACGAAAGGCTAACCCATGCATCGAAGCTCCGCACGAATTTCCCGCCCCGTCTGCTGCTCGCAACATACTCGCACGCGCCGGCATGCGCTGCGTTTCGAGGACCTTGAATCGCGAACCATGCTTTCCGTGTCACCCATACCCGCGTCACTACCGCCATCTCCGTCGAGCCTGGTTTCGTCCACCGACATCGCGCGAGTGGAAGCGGTTCTTGATTATCTTTCCAGCGACTCCTCGACCGCGTACCTGCAACAGGGCAACAACCATCTGCGACTACTGGAAATCGCACAGGATGAAGGCATCGCCACGACGCGATTCCAGCAGACTTACTCGGGGATTCCCGTGCACGGTGCGATCGTCACCGTCGTGCAGGGGCAGGCCGACGAGATTTACGATGTCTTTGATCATGGTCGGCAGAACCTGGTCGAAAGCCCCTCAGTGGGAATGACCGTTCGTCCGGATCAGGCAGAACAAATTGCGGCAGCCAGCTTTGGGCTGGAGGGTCTGTCGTCGAATGCAGACCTGGTGTGGTTCCCGACCGGTCGGGAATTGACGCTTGCCTGGCAAGTGAACTCCGCCGCTGAGCCCCTCGACGACGGGCAGTTTGGCGATTTCATGACGATCGTGGACGCCCGCTCGGGCGAGGTGCTAAGTCACGAGAAACTCGACTTCAATTACCTGGATCAATTCGCGGCGGACACGGGCGTGTTTCCGCGGATCGTGATCAATAACGCGATTGGCCCGGCTGGTGCGCGGGCGTATGCGGATCCGTTTGATGCGGTGGTCAGATTGACGTTAGGCTGCACCGGAACGCTGATTGCCCCCAACGTCGTGCTGACCGCCCGCCATTGCGGCGGCGGGTCGGGCAGCCAAATTCGTTTCGGCGACAACAGCAACGCTCCGACGTACACAGCGATCGTCTCCTCCGTCAATTTTCCCGCAGGGGGAGGCTCACTGCTGGACGGGGGAGACGTCTCCATCATGACGTTGACGCAAAACGTTCCCGCCAATATTGCCACGCCCATGCGGCTAATCGAAGAGGGCAGCGCGCTGCAAGGTCAACTCGCCGCCATGATCGGCTACGGCTACAACGGCGTCGGTTCGCAAGGCCATGGATTCACGGCCGATGGGTTCCGCTGGGGCGGTGAAAACATCATCGATGTTTTCGGCTCGCCGGCAGGTGCCTCCGGCACGAATATTTTTTCGACCGACTTTGACAACGGGACAGCGGCCGCCAATACGATTGGCAGCAGCAGCCCGGTTCCGGTTACGTTCGAGGCCACGACCGCCCCGGGCGACAGCGGCGGACCGTTGCTGGTGCAGACCACGGATGGGGAATGGGTCATTGCCGGCACGCTGTCTGGCGGAACGACGTCCACCAGCGTGTACGGCGACATCTCCTGGTGGACAGGCGTGGCCCCGTTCCGTTCCCAGATCGAAGCCGCCGGCGGCGTCTTCTTGGGCGGCGGCATCGGAACGGTCGACCTGGACAAAGGCACGTATCTGGTGCAGGACACCGTGACGATTACGGTCCGCGACCCCAATGCGGTGGCGCCGATTGAGGTGACGATCGTTTCCGATTCCGGCGATGCCGAGACGGTGACCCTTTCGAGTAGTGGCGGAATCACGTACTCCGGGACGATCCAGACTTCGGGAGGATCCGTATCGATTGCCGACGGGACGCTGCAGGTCGCCCTGGCCGACGAGATTGTGGTTACGTATCAGGACCCCGACAACGGCAACGGCAGTCCACTGACCGTCACGGATACGGCCACGATCGGAAACATCGTGCAGTTTAACTCGACCAATGTGCCCCTTGCCATCAATGACAACCAACGGATTTTCTCGGACATCGTGATCACCGATGCGGGAACTGTGGCCGACGTGGATGTCCAGATCGATGTAACACATACTTACGATGCGGATCTGGAAGTTTTCCTGAATGGTCCGAACGGCATGCGCATTGTATTGTTCCAGGACGTGGGCGGTAGCGGCAACAACTTCAGCGGTACGATTCTTGACGATGAAGCGGGGACGTCCATTACCTCGGGGGCGGCGCCGTTTGCTGGCAGCTACCGCCCTACGGGCAGCCTGGCCACGTACGACGGCATGTCCGTGACGGGCACGTGGACGCTGGAAATCTTCGACGACGCGGCGCAAGACCAGGGAACGTTGAACGCCTGGAGCCTGCTGATTGATGTGGTTGCGGACGCAGTCAGCGGTGACTTCAACGGCGACGGCAACTACGATTGCGCCGACATCGATCCCTTGATGATTGAAATCGCGGCCGGAACGAATGACGCCGGCTTTGACTTGACCGGAGACGGTCTCGTGGATTCGGCGGATCGCGACGCCTGGCTGGCCGAAGCGGGCGCAGCCAACCTGGGACCAGGACGGTCCTATCTGCTGGGGGACGCCAATTTGAATGGAACCGTCGACGGCGAAGATTTTCTCGTCTGGAATGCCCACAAATTTGCCGCCAGCGAGGGTTGGTGCAGCGGCGACTTTAATGGGGACGGGATGACGGACGGCAGTGATTTCCTGCTGTGGAATGCCAACAAATTCCAAAGCAGCGACCGCGCGGGAACTCAATTGTTCGTGCAGACGTTGACCGCGATTCGTTCCAGGATTACCAGCCGTCGAGTCGTCGCGGCTGAGTTCGCCTCCGACATCGCTCAGCCAGTCGCCAGCCCCGAATTTGCCTTCAACCAGGCCCCATTGCCCCACTTGTCGCGATACCGTGACGTGGTCTTCGCCACGTACCGCGGCGACGCGGATGATGTCGACGCATCCAACCAGGAAACGCTTAACTCGCTCGACGGGCGTACGGTGTCCGGGATCTGCCAGTCAACGTGATAGCGCCCGCAGGGCTGCGTCCGGGATCTCCTGCGGCTACCGTCGCACATGGAACGACGTTTCTGGAAGAGCCTTCGGTCGCTGACCGTGCTGCGCACGTTGCCAACTCCCTCGAGATGACATTTGGCCGTGCATGGTGTGGTACGACCAGACTTTCCCTGCGGGCAAGTTCCTCGTCTGGGACAGCCTCGGATACGATGTAGGTCATCGGAACAAGTCTCCGTTCAGCTGGTGCGGACCCGCGTACCGTCTGGTAACACGCGATCCTCAGTGGCCGGTGGATTGCCCGTCGAGTGATTAATCTCCAGCCAGGTTGGGAATTCCCTGCGAATCGAATCGGTCGTACGTTGGCCGTCTTGATGTGCGAGCCCAGCCAGGGCGAGAAACGCTTGAGCCCCCAGGTGCTGCGCGTCCTGGCAAATGGCCGACATCGTCGGATAGGTATAATGCCGAACGTCGGAATCGTCGAAGCCGAGGACCGACAAATCTCCGGGGATGTTCACACCCAGCTTGTGACACTCCAGCATCGCGCCCAGCGCCACGAGCGGGTCGGCAAATACAATGGCGGTCGGCCGCTGCGGCATGCTCATCAGCCGCCGGATTACCTGAGCGCCGTGGGGACGACTGGCGGTTAAGTGAAAACACCAACGCTCCTGCAATTCCAGCTGGTTGTCGCGCATCGCACTTTCATAGGCCGACAATCGGTCGGCGTGGTCAGAATCCTGGATAATGTCAGCCACCGCAAAGGCAATGCGGCGGTGCCCCAAGCCGATCAAGTGCTCCACGCCTCGGTAGGTGGACGTGTACGAGTCGCAACGAATGTAATTGACGTTGCCGGCCTCGAAGCGCTCGCTGATCACAATCGCCGGAAACTGCTCATCCGCGATCTGCTCGCAGGTGGTCCGTGTGGCAAACGTGGTGCGCAACAAGACACCGCGTACGCCGCGCCGCGTGAAGTACTGGGTGAAAGACTCGTCGGCCAGTTTTTCCCGATGCAGGTTCAACAGCACGAGACTGAGGTTGGTCCCTTCCATGGCCGAATAGGCCCCGGCCAGGATGGCCGCATCGAACGGGGACTCGAGAGAATCCGGGCCGGTGTAAGCCAGCGCCAAGAAGGACGTCGCCCGCTTTCCCACCGAGGCCACGTATCCGCAGCGATTTACGGCCTCCAACACGCGCTGCCGCACGGATTCACTGACCCCCGGTTGCTGATTCATGACGCGCGAAACCGTGGCGATCGACACATTCGCATCCTTGGCCACTTTGCGAATCGTGGACGTGTCGTTCCGCTTCGATCGCGGCTTGGCCGGCTGTGGTATTGACATGACTCGTCGCTTTCAGTGCATGTAAACGGTGAACTGCGATGTAACAGTTCCATCGATGGCCACAGGCGATTCTACGCCACAAGCGGGAAAGAACTGTGTAAAGCCAAATCGCCCGAAATCCACTCTAACAAACTACACATGCTTTTGCAAAACAGTTACAGAAAGTATTGCGTAATATTCACAATGGGCTAGGATGAACTAAGTTCGTCATCTGATTGGCTTGTTATCGGCAAGCATGGCAGCGACGACGGGTTGGTGCAACAAGGGGCGGCAAGAAACTCTCAGTGAGAAGGTGCAAAGATCATGCGCATGCGATCATCGCAATTGGTAATCTCGGCGGTTTGCGGTTTATGTTTCGTTGTTGTTTCGCAATCGACGCGCGGACAAATGTTGTTCCGGGATGATTTCGCGAATTCTGGGAACGTCGATACTACGATGTGGCGTCTCCCGTTTGAGGGGGAGGGTGTCTTCGTCGGCCGGACACAGTATCAACAGACCACGATTCCTCAACAGGGCATCTCCGAGCCGCTGGCCTCCGATCAAAACGTGACGGAAATCTACTTGGACACCTACTCCGCGATCGATCCAGGCAATGCGTTCTTGGGCACGGACCTGCTGACCAAACGTAATTTTGCCCGGGGCGGCGGGCTTTCATTCGAGGCCCGCATGCGGCTGAAGCCCGCAACGGTGGGCGGCCTGGTCAACGGCTTCTTTTCGTTCGATGTACAGCGCGACGTGCCGCCTGGATCGGCCGACTTTGTGCGCGACGAAATTGACTGGGAGTTGATCTCCAATCAGGCGGTGGGGGCGACCCCGACCAACCAGCCCTTCAGCAACTATTGGAACGACGGCACGTTCGCCAGTGGCGGCAGCGGTGCATTTCACAATGTCTCGGGACTGGACCTCACGCAATTTCATACCTACCGCGTGGACTGGACCCCCACATCGCTGCGCTGGTATGTCGACGACGTACAGGTACGAGTCCAGACCGACGATATTCCCGATGACCCCATGAAGATGCATTTCAATCTTTGGGCGCCGGACAGTACATTCACGGCGGCGTACAATTCCAATCTCATGCCAACGGCGGATCCAGGCCAAAACCAACGCTACACATCGCAGATTGATTATATTGAGGTCAATCGATTTAATACGACGGCCAGCGCCAACTTGTTGACGGACCCCAGCTTCGAGGACTTTAATTTCATCAATATCACCCCTTCCAACGGGGATTTGAGGGATATCTGGCTGAAATTTGAAAACGTCTTTGTGGAAGCGTCGGATATGAATCCGGGCAATACGTTGGTGCCCGACGAAGCGGTGGACGGCGATTACATGTTGAAGATGTTCGGACCATTCAATGGCGGCGCTTCCAACGCGTCGGGAATGTTGCAAAACGTCGCCGCTCAGCCTGGTGAAGAATTTGAAGCCAGTGTTTGGGTGCAGACAACATCCGGTGATTCGATTGCGGGAACTGAGAATTTTAATCTTCTGTCCCTTTCGTTCTTGGATGCTGGCGGTAGCGTGATTCAAGAGAGTTTCGCCGACCCCAGTAACATCGTCGACACGAATGGCAAGAATTTTCCACTGCTCGACGGTCGCGATGCAAACCTTGTCGAGGATCAGTGGATTCAGGGAATCGTCAACGCCGTGGCGCCCAGCGGAACGGCGGCCGCTCGCTTGAGCCTGTTTTTTATCGACTTGGCTGAGCAAGGGGGCGCGACATGGTTCGATGCGGCCTCGCTCGTCCGGTTAACACCCGGCACGTCCGTGATCTCCGGCGACTTTGACAACAACGGGGTCTACGACTGCGCCGACATCGATGCGCTGGTGGGCGTCATCGCGGACGGTTCCGATGACTTGGCATACGACCTGACCCAGGACGGTGTCGTCGACCTGGACGACCGGGACGCCTGGTTGTCCGAGGCAGGCGAAGTCAACTTGGGACCCGGCAAGTCATACCTGTTGGGGGACGCGAATCTCGACGGAGGCGTAGACGGCCAGGACTTCATCGATTGGAATTCCAATAAATTCACTTCGTTTGCAGAATGGTGCAAAGGAGATTTCAACGCGGACGGAATCATCGACGGGCAAGATTTTATCACCTGGAATTCGAACAAGTTTCAGTCCGCGGATGCACGGTCCGCCGTGCCGGAACCCGCCACGACCTGGCTGGCAACAGGCGCGCTGCTGGCGTTGTGGTCCCGGCGAAGATCGTAATCGCAGCCTGGCGAGCGGTGTCGGGCGGATCCGCAGCCTGGAAAGGGCTGTTGTGCGATACCTCGCAAGCCGGTTAGCCCTGCAAGGCGCAGGCTGCCTCCAGGGTGAGAGGGAGCAGCGGCGACAATTTTCCCGTCCGTAACACTCTCCAAGGCCTGACATTCATCAGGCCGGTAGGGTTCCCCTGTCCGCAATGGCTCCGCTGGCCTTGAACGCCATCGGACCCTAAACTTAGAGAGCGACGGGTACTTCGCTTGGCTGCGCCACGGTTGTCGGGAGGACATGCACGTGCGCTGCATTTCGCTCCTTCGCCAGACGGACTTCTCGTCGCTCGCGAAAAATCGTCTCAACGGAGCTTTCGACAGAACGGCTCGGGTTGACAGTGGGATCCTCCGGGCTGTGGGGTCAAAACATGAATGATGCCGAAATCTATCAAGAACACATCATGGATCACTATGAGGATCCGTATCATCGGGGTCACTGTGAGGGAGTGACGCATCGCCACGAGGATGATAATCCCTTGTGTGGCGACGTCATCCAGGTAGAACTGCGGATTGACGAACAGGGCAAAGTCGCCGACGCCTGGTTCGATGGCGACGGTTGCTGTATCAGCCAGGCCGCCGCGTCCATCTTGATGGAAGAAATTTCCGGCAAGTCGGTAGATGAAGTTCGCCACATGACGGCCGAACAGATGTTGGAGTTGTTTGGCCCGCGCTTGACGCCCAATCGACAAAAGTGTTGCCTGCTCTCCTGGCGCGTGGTGCAGACGGCGATTTTCTCACCAGTCAAAGACGATCAGCCGTCGGAGCTGACGGGACCCAGTCTTCGTGAAGAATCCTGATTACCAAGATGGATGAAATGCACATCAACGAACTTACGTTGCCCCTGGATCCTGCCAGTTACCGGGACGATTTTCCCATTTTGAAACAGCGCGTCAACGACGACAAGCCGCTGATCTATCTCGACAATGCCGCCACGACGCAGCGACCTCGCGCGGTCATTGACGCCATTGTTTCGACCTACGAACACCATTACGCGAACGTCCACCGGGGCGTGCACTGGTTGAGCGATCAGGCCACCGATTTGTTCGAGGTGGCGCGCGAAAAGGTCCGTTGTTTGATCGATGCCGAAAAAACCTGCGAGGTTATTTTTACCACGGGAACCACGGGCTCGATCAACCTGGTGGCTCGCAGTTGGGGAGACGCCAATTTGCGGTCTGGTGATGAGATCCTTGTTTCCGAGCTGGAGCATCATTCCAATCTGGTTCCTTGGTTCCAGCTTGCCGAACGCACCGGTTGTCGGGTGCGGGCCATCCCCATTACGGACGACGGCCGGATCGAGGAGGATGCGATCGATCCGCTGCTGAATGCCAGAACCAGGCTGGTGGCCATAACGGCGGTGTCCAACGTGCTCGGTACTCGCATACCGTTGTCCAGCATCATCGCCAAGGCACATCAAACCGGGGCTTTGGTGTTGGTCGATGCGGCGCAGAGTGTTCCACACGAGACGGTCAGCGTGCGGTCTCTGGGGGCAGATTTTTTGGCCTTCAGCGGCCACAAGCTGATGGGCCCTTCCGGCGTCGGCATCCTGTACGGACGGGAGTCCGTGCTGGACGCGATGCCCCCGTTCCTCGGGGGCGGCAGCATGATTCGCCGTGTGCGGATCGATGGCTTCGAGCCAGCGGATCTGCCCGCCAAATTCGAGGCGGGAACCCCGCCGATTGTGCCGGCCATCGGACTGGGGGCCGCGATTGACTACCTGACTGCGGTGGGGCTGCCGCAAATCCGAGCCTACGAAACCGTGCTGCAGCGTTATGCCTACGAGCAACTCTCACAAATCGACGGCATCCGCTGCCTGGGCCCTGCTGACTCGGCAGACCAAGCGGGCATCGTCAGCTTCGTGATGGATGGCATTCACGCGCACGACATCGCTCAGATCCTGGATCGCCACGGCATTGCTATCCGGGCCGGACATCACTGCGCCATGCCGCTGCATAAACGCTTAGGCATCGGAGCCAGTAACCGCGTGAGTTTCTATTTCTACAACACGCTTGAGGAAGTGGATCACCTGATCGAAGGTCTGCACAAAGTCCGGCAAGTGTTCCGGCGCGGTTAGAGTCTCGCTCATGGGATATCGCAGCCTCAGCCAGTGCGTCGCCGATCTGGAGCGGCATGGGCATCTGGTCCGCATTCAAGAACCCGTCAATGCCAGCCTGGAAGTCGCCGAGATACATCGGCGGGTGTTTGCCGCTGGTGGCCCAGCCGTATTCTATGCAAACGTGCAGGGCTGTCGCTTTCCCATGGTCTCCAATCTGTTTGGAACGATGGAGCGTGCGCGATTCATGTTTCGCGATTCGCTAGACCATGTCAAACGTCTGATCGGACTGAAATTGCATCCAGAGTCCTTGCTGAAGTCACCGCTGCAAGGGTTACGAAGTGGCCTGCGGGCGATGCACATGCTGCCGCGGCAAGTCCGCTCGGGACCGGTCCTGGATCAGCTTACGTCGATCGAACATTTGCCGCAGCTGAAGAGCTGGCCGCTGGACGGAGGCGGCTTTATCACTTTGCCGATCGTGTACAGCGAGGACGTCGATCGGCCGGGTCTGGCGGGGTCCAACCTGGGCATGTATCGCGTGCAGTTGACCGGCAACCAGTATAAGACCAACGAGCAAATTGGCCTGCACTACCAGATTCATCGCGGCATGGGGGTGCACCACGCCCGGGCGATCGCCAAAGGAACCGCGTTGCGCGTCAATATCTTTGTGGGGGGTACGCCGGCGATGACGGTAGCCGCCGTCATGCCGCTGCCGGAGGGCATGTCCGAGCTTGGCTTTGCAGGGGCCATGGCCGGACATCGAATTCCCATGATCCGTCGCACCGGTTGGCTGCCGATCTACGCCCACGCCGACTTTTGCATTTCGGGCTACATCGAGCCCGATGTATTGCTGCCCGAAGGGCCCTTTGGCGATCATCTGGGGTATTACAGCCTGGCGCACCCGTTCCCCGTGTTGCGCGTGGAAAAAGTTTATCACCGTGCGGGTGCCATCTGGCCATTCACCGTGGTGGGGCGACCGCCGCAGGAAGACACGATCTTCGGTGAACTGATCCACGAACTGACTGCCGAGGCCATTCCCGCCACGATCCCGGGAGTGCGACAGGTGCATGCCGTGGATGCCGCCGGAGTTCATCCGCTGCTGTTGGCCGTGGGCAGCGAGCGATACGTGCCCTTTCAGCAGACGACCGAACCCCAGGAGATACTCACGCAGGCCCACGCAATTCTGGGACAAGGCCAATTGTCGCTGGCCAAATTCTTGTGGATCGTCGCCCAGAATGATGCTCCCGACTTGGACGTGCAGGACGTTCCGGCATTTTTTGCCCACGTCCTCGCCCGGATTGACCTGACGCGCGATGTACATTTTCACACCTGTACCACCATGGATACGCTGGACTACTCAGGAAAATCGCTGAACTCGGGCTCGAAAGTCGTGCTGGCCGCCGCGGGCAAGCCGCGTCGCGAGCTGCCGGTATCGATTCCCGCGGAACTGGGCCTGCCCGCCGGATACGGCGAGCCGCGCGTGATGATGCCAGGCGTGCTGGTCATCGAGGCTCACGCCCAGGAGTCGGTGACGGCATTTTGTCAGCGCTGGAATGAGCAGCACCCCCTGAATGCCTTTCCCCTGATTGTCCTGGTAGACGACAGCAAGTTTACGGCGGCCAGCCTGGCCAATTTTCTGTGGATCACGTTTACACGCTGTAATCCGGCCGCGGACATCGACGGAATTTCGTCCTTTATCGAGGAAAAGCACTGGGGATGCCGCGGCAGCCTGGTGATCGACGCCAGACGCAAGCCCCATCACGCCCCCATCCTGGAATCTGACCCGGAAGTCTGTCGCAAAGTCGACGCACTAGCCGCGCGCGGGTTACCCATCTCGCCATGGCTTTGACGTTGCCCGTGGTTCCTGGTCCCTCTTGTTGGAAATTGTATTTGCGGGATGCGTCCGTGGCCCTACACTGCTAGATTGGCCGCGGGAACCTCGGATCGTATCATACAACTTGCCGATTCCGACAAAGCCGCCGCACGGTGGACTCGTGTCAAGCTGAGCGGAGCGGAGTGAAGGATCTGCCAGACGATGGGACATTGCCGGCGAGGGTGCATCGGGGACCTCCTGCGTCAACCGTCGCCCGTGAACAACGTCTCCGGAAGATCCTTCGGTCGTTGACCGTGCTGCGCACGTTGTCAGCTCACTCAGGATGACATCTGGCCGCGACTGGTGTGGTACGATGACGGGGAACTGGGGGTGCGCAGCTTGCGTCCGAGGCGTCCTGGGGAGGTCGCGCATCCTGATCTTCAGGCGTGACCGATCACTCAAAATTGAGACTCGCGTTCGATGATGGACAGCAAAGCCCGAGCTAACTTGCAGCGGATCGTGGAATCGCCCAGCTACCGCCTGGCCGAATTCGACTTGGATTTTCTCACCTGCCCTGAACTGCGCCCAGTGCGACTGCAATTAGAACTCTTGAAGCCAGAGATGGCCTTCGTTCATAACCATGTGCACAGCACGATTGTCGTGTTTGGTGGGACGCAGGTTGTTGAGCAGCAGGATGCCGCCGCACGACTGGAGGCCGCTCAGGCTGCGGTGGCGGAACGTCCGGACGATCTCCAAGCGCGGCGCGCACTGGATCGTGCGCGGCGGATCGTTGCCAAGGTTCCGTACTACGATCAAGCCCGCGAATTCGCTCGGATTGTATCCACCTCCTGTCAGACGAATGGTGAGTGTGACTACGTGGTCGTCACCGGCGGGGGACCGGGCATCATGGAAGCCGCCAATCGCGGAGCATTCGAGGTCAACGCCAAGTCAATTGGACTCAATATAACTCTACCGGAAGAGCAACACCCGAATCCCTACATCACGCCAGAATTATGTTTTCAGTTTCACTATTTTGCCCTCCGCAAAATGCACTTCTTGATGCGGGCCCGGGCGCTGGTGATTTTCCCCGGTGGTTTTGGCACGCTGGACGAGCTGTTTGACGCGCTCACACTGCGCAAGTCGGCCGCATGCAAGAGATCCCGATCATTCTGTTTGGCCGAGAGTATTGGAGCCATGTGATCAATTTTCAGTTCATGGCGGACGAGGGCGTAATCCGCGACGAACACCTGAACCTGATCAGCTACGCGGAAACAGCTCAGGAAGCGTGGGACATGATTGTGGCGTTTCACGACTCGCAAGCAGTTGCCTCAGCAGGCCGCTGATCGAGTGTGATCCTGAACGGAGCGGAGCAGCATCCTGAACGGAGCGGAGTGAAGGATCTGCCAGCCAGCTAAACGGCCATCAACGGGACCGCAGCCGGCTCGCGGCGTACCCGAGTCTTTCCCGGGTACGCGGGTCCAACGTCTCTGGCAGGTCCTTCGGTCGCTGACATGCTGCGCAGGTCGTCAGCTACATTCCGGCCGCGCTTTGCACGGCGGCAAGCCCGCCTCATTGCCAGGCAGCAAGCCTACTCGTCAGCATAGACGTGCGTGCTCTCTTCCTTGGTCACGGGCTCACTGATATCGTCGCTGATCAGCTGAACTTGGATCCGCTTGTCGCCAGGAGTGATCCCCTTGACGTGGATCTTGTAGGCGGCGTCGGCCTGAGGCCCCAGTCGCGGTAACGGTTCAAACACGAGTTGCGAACCGTTGACGTTGGCTCGCGTGGGCCCTTCGCCGTTGATGGCTTCCATCCCGGCGGGAATCAGCGCCCCCAACTGCAGATTCGTGGCCTCTTTCGAGCCCTGGTTTACGATTTGAATCTCGTACGTCGTTTCGCCTCCGACCTCGATCGGGTCGCTCACATCGGTAACCGTGTAGAGCAGTGCCGCCAGTCCATCCACGGACACATGATGTTCCACCGAATCCGCCAACCCCATGCTGGCACGCGCATCCACCTGAATGGCGTGATCCCCCATTTGCACCGGTTTCGTCTCGATTTGCACAGTGCCCATTTCCTGCGGGGGAAGTTCCGCGAGATTCCAAATGACCACATGCCGTTGTGGGTCGTAATTTCCCGAATTGTTTGTTTTGATAAAGCGAAGTGCCCGGGGCAAATGGGCGACCAGTTCCACGTTATGAGCGGCGGCCGTTCCCGGGTTGGCCACGTGAATCTCGAAACTCGCGCGACGTTCCAGATAGCGTCGTTTCGGCCCGGTAATTTCCACGCGCAATTCGGGTGCCACGACCTCCAATTCACAAACATCCTGCACCTCAATCTCACCATCGGCTCTGGCGAACAAGGTATTGTGTACCATACCTGGTTTGTCGGCCTTGAGCGTGAGTTCCAGAATTCGTGTTTCTCCGGGTCGCAACGTCCCGACCTGGTATTCCAGCTCTTGTCCGTTGTAGTGCTGCAGGCCCTCCGGAACATTCTCCTCGATGGCCACGTTGGTCGCGACTCCGGTACCGGGATTGGACATCTTGATGTTGAATACGACCTCCTCGCCCACCAGCACCTGCCGGGCCGTGGTGTGCTCCAGGGTCAGCTGCGGCTTGGTCACCAGGGTGCGAGCCGATGCAGCTGCCTCAAAGGTCACGGTGGCCACGCTGCCGATATCGCCTTCTTCCATCGGTAACAGCTCCATCATTACCGTGATTTCAGTGCCCGGGCGCAGCGTTCCCATTTCCCACAGGATGGCTCCCTCCGCGTCGGATCGCGCGGGTGGATTCGTATCCACCAACTGCGTCCCGTGCGGAACCTGGTCGCGAATCACCACATCCTGAGCCGGGACCTGACCGTTATTGCGCACCACAATATGAAACTTGGCCGGCTTGCCGACTTGAACTTCTCGCGGGGATTTTTTGGTGACCGACAGACTGGGCGTTTGCGGTCCTTCCAGTTCCGGCGGACCCGGCTTCCCGGTACTGACGGCGGCGGCCAGTGATCCGGCGTTCACATTCTCGGCCCGGGGGCGGAGGTCCTGGTCGGCAGCGGGCGCGAATGTCTGTCGCGGGGCAGTCGCCTGCCGGCTGGCTGGTGCGGGCATGCTCATCCTGCCGGAATCTCGTTCGTGCGAATCTCGCTCGATGTTCGCAGGCGGTGCCTGATTGGCGGGTGGCATGTATACGTTGTTGTAGGGGTTCCCATACACGTCGTCCTGCTGCTGCGCTTCATCCGCAACTCCGCCGTCGGGCTCGACGGGATCATCGGAAAACTGCATGGGCGGAGCCGTCATCCGAGCCGCGGGCTGAAAATTGCCGGCCGGCATCTGAGCGGGTGGCTGGAACTCGGCGGGTACGCTGGAGATCGGGGGCAACTCGATTTCGGCGTGATCCGCCGATGCCGCAGACGCAAAGTTGTCAGGGGACGCCAGTTCCCCGTCCTCGAATTCCCCGGCGGTGGGGCGTACCTGGGTTGTTGCCACCGGTATCGCCGCGTATTGACCGGGGCCGGCGAAGTCGCTGGCTGGGGCGAATTGCGACTCGGCACCGGCGTCCTCCACCTGCGCATGGGCCGTAAAGTTGTTGGCCATGGGCGGTGGCGGTGCGAACTCGTTGGCGCGGTCAGCCGGCATTTCCTGCGGCGCTTGCCGAGCGTATTCGGGAGGACTTGCGTCAGCCAGTTCCGCCACGGGGATCGGAGTGAAGGCGTTGGACTGCACAGCGGCTACGGGTCCGGTTTCGGCGTTTCTTGCCACCCGGCTTTCCTCGAACCCTTTCTGAGCTTGAGCGACGGCGATGGCTCCCAGGATGATGGCAATCAGGAACATCGCGAGACGTGCAAGAACGCGGTTGACCATGCGTTTCATGTTTACCTTCCCTGGTAATGTCCGTCGCGGCAGGCACCTCATGCAACACGTTGGCGCACGACGGTCGGCGAATTCTCGGCGGTGTAATATCAAACCCGGCTCGCCGGCGGAAGCCCAGTTTGATGAACTGCTGAGCCCGTCGCGCAATAGGAATTTGCCTACAAGCCACCGGTTTCCAATCGGTGGTAGCTGACTTTCAGCCTGGCATCGCGTTCAACAGGCCTGAAGGATGCCGCCGAAATCACTTGGGCGGTACTTCACCTGCTTCCTAGGCAGGTCGTGCAGTTCTTCAGTCGTTTCGCCAGTGGGACCTGGGGCAACATTCCGCGTACCTCAGGCCACGGCCCGCGAATCGGCCCCGTAAGGTGCTGCCAGGCCCCGTTTGCCGTATAGCCCGAATCAACATAAGCGAGCGGATCAGCGTCAGACGCTTTCGATACGCTGCAGGGCATCGATCAGCTGGTGCACACGGTCGTCCGCGCTGACAGAAAGGTCCAGAATGGGTGTCCGCGTTTTAAGCTCTTCGATGGCAGGGGCAACCGACGGTGCTGAGCACGGGGCGCGATTCGTCAAATGCAAAGACTCGCTCCACGATGTAGATGGGACGTCCCTTGACTTCGTTGTGAATACGAGCGATGTACTCTCCCAGGATGCCCATGCCGATCAGCTGCACGCCGCCCAGGAAAAACATCCCACAGGCCACGGTGGCAAAACCGGGAATATCTGCCGTGGCAAACCACCGCCAGGCCATCAGATAGACGCCCCACAGAATCGACAGGGCCGCGACCGCGCTGCCCAGGAACGTCGCCAACCGTAGCGGTATCTCGCTGAAGGTGAGCAGTCCATCAATTGCCAACAGCACCAGCTTGGATAACGTGTACTTGGAGCAGCCCGCCTGACGCTCGTGACGTTCGTAGCTCATGCCTGTCTGACGGAATCCGACCCAGCTGCGCATGCCGCGGATGAATCGATGTCGTTCGGGCATCAGCCGAATCTGATCCACGACCGCTCGGCTCATCAGGCAAAAGTCACCCGAATCCAGGGGGATCTCGATGGCGGCCAATTTCCGCAGCAGTCGATAGAAGGCCCAGTAACAAAACCGCTTGACGACCCCCTCTTTCCGTTTCTCTCGAATGGCGTAGACGACGCCATATCCCTCGGCAAGTTTCTTGTGGAAATCCAGCAGTAGTTCGGGTGGGTCCTGCAAGTCGCCGTCCAGCACTCCCACGGCCTGGCCGCGTGCGTAATCGAGTCCCGCGCTGACTGCCCGCTGATGTCCGAAGTTGCGGGACAACAGCAGTCCGCGAAATCGGGGATCTTGTTGGCAGATTTTCTGCACGGCCTCCCGTGTCCCGTCGGTGCTGCCGTCGTCGACCAGCACCGCCTCGCAGCGAAACGAAGCGCGATCCATGGTCGATTGCAGTCGCGACACCAGGCGGTCGAATACCTCGGTCTCGTTGAACAGGGGGACCACCAGGCTGAGCGTGATTCCGGACGGTGAACTCATGCTGGCATCTCCGGTGAATCGAGGCGGCGTGCGATAGCGGCCAGGGATGTACCCCAGGGGAGTTTCCAGCCGGTTTGCTCTGCGGCACGCAGGCCGCGTAACACGCGATCCACGAGCGCCGAGGGGGGCGCGAAGCCCTTGCTCAGCACTTCATCATGTGCCGCGAATCGCACTAGAAATTTCCGCAGCCAGGCAATCGGTACGAGATTGCCACCCCAGTAGGTGTGCGCTAACACCTCAAATCCGGCAGCCGTCAGTTCGCGGCGCAGCTGCCCAGCCGTGTACCGTTGCACGTGGCCTTGCACCGCATCGTAGCGACTGTAGAGGGCTGGCAAGGCCGGCACATTGATGACGATCAGCCCGCGAGGTGTTAGATGGAATCGGATGGCGTCCAGGAATTCACAGGATGCCTCGATGTGTTCCAGTGTATCGAGCAGCAGCACCGACGAGAAATGCTGTTGCCACTCGGCCCGACGGTCCAGCACGTTGTACAGATATCGTTTGCCGCGCGTGGGTGGTCCCTGGCTCAACGCATGCCGATTCAGATCACAACCCTCGACCACCCTATCCCACGCGCGCTCGAATTGTGATTGGACCACGCCATTGCCGCTGCCTACTTCCAGCACGCGATCACCCAATTCAAAACCGTCGCATTCCAGCAAATGCTGGATCACGGAAAACCTCCACTGAATCCAGAAATGATCTTCCGTGGCGTACCGGTAATAGGCATCGTGCATGTGGAACGCGGCATCCGCCGATAGTTCCACGACCGGCCAGGTTGGCGGCCGCGACTCGTCGTGCGTGGCATGCTCGGTCAATTCGATGCAGTCCGTCGTCATGGTGTATTCCTTCCAAGCCGGCCCAGGTCGGTTTGCGTTTTGATGAGTGGAACGTGCGAACTTGACTGCGGGCTTGCCAATACGTGGTAGAGTTGTTTCATTCCCCCGTTTGGTCCCATACGGCCTTCCCGATATGAACTTACCAGCGCCCCCTGATAATCCCCGACTCCGTCGGCACTCGTTACTGAGCCTGGCTGACGTGCTGTTCATTTTTTTCAGCCTTGCAATTATGCAGCACGCTGGGCGTGGCATGGTGGACGATCCGGGTTTAGGCTGGCATTTACGTCTGCCGGATTTGATGGTCGAGCAGGGTGGATTCGTTTATGACGAACATTTCAGTTTTCCCACTGCTGGAAACCGCTGGGTGACCCGAGCCTGGCTCAGCGACATTATTTTGCGTGGCGCCTACGGCTGGGGTGGACTGAACGCCGTCGCCCTGCTGACCTGCATGGTGTTTGCCGTGACGTTACGATGCATCTTCCGCCGGCTGGTGGGGGACGGGTACAGTTGGGCGGTGGCGGTGGTGGCGACGATGTTTGTCGCCACGGGCCTGATTCCATCGTTTGTGGCGCGACCCAATGTTGTTTCGTTTTTAGGCGTGTGGCTGGTGGCCGATCTGTGCCAGCGATATCATCGGAACCAGATTTCGCCGCGAAAACTCTGGTGGCTGGTTCCCGTTATGTTGTTGTGGGCCAATCTGCACGGCGGATTCCTGGCTGGTCTGATTTTGATCGCGATTGCCTGGCTGGTGGAGGCCGCGTTGTCCATGACCTCCTGGCAGGCGGAGTCTCGGGCTTCCGCTCGACAACGGTTGTGGTGGCTGACGCTGGTCGGATTCGTCGCGGGGTTGGCGACTTGCGTGAACCCCAACGGCATCGGACTGCACATCTGGAACCTGCAGGCTCTCAGCGATCCGTTCATTCAACGCGAAACCACCACCGAGTGGCGCCCGCCTGATTTCACGGAGGGAGGCTGGTTCAACATCGAGCGTCTGATCCTGCTATTACCCCTGTTGGCCGCCACCACACGCCGCCGCGTAAACCTGGTGGGGCTGGCGATGACGGTCGTTTTCCTGCACTTTGCGCTGACCGGTCGGCGGTACAGTACGATGTGGGTGGTGATTGCCACGCCCACCCTGTGTGAACTGGCGGTGCACAATACATGGCTGCGGCAACTGCTGCGACGTACCCAGAGCTTTGTGTCGGAAGACATGCGACGCATGTTTAGTGGCGGGACAGCATTATCGTCACGTTCGGCGTCAAGTTGGGTGGCGGCTGGCCTGCTGCTGCTCGCCTCGCCCTGCTTACCGAATTGGGCGACGCACGATCAGGCCACGTTGCCCTCCGCGTCCCTGGACAGATTCCTGGGCATACACGACGGCGCACCCACGTTCCATTCCGCCAATTGGGGTGGCTATTTAACCTGGCAGGGCTGGGACCGTGCGCATCGATTCCTGACATGGATCGACGACCGGATTGAAGTTCACGGCAAGGAACACCTCCAAGAATACTTCCGCATCCTGGATGCGGATGCCGACTGGCAGGCCGCGCTGGACAGTCGCAACGTGCAGTGGGTGTGCATTCCGACCGATGTGCGGTTGGCCCAAGAGCTGGCGCAGCGGAAGGCGGATTGGGAGCCCCGTTTCGTCGACGAGCATGTGGCTGTCTACCGGCGGAAAACCGGCCCCGAGTTCGTCTCGGGCGAGCAGTCTCCAGATGGTCCGCGCTGAGCCCCGACGCCAGGTGATAGCCGCGTGGCGATTCCCTCACTTCTTGCACGCGCACAATATGGACGAGCGCGACATGGTCGAGTCGACCACGCACCCCATGGTCGCCTCCCACGGCGAGCACCGGACGCGATCGAAGCACAATGATCTGATCAGGATGTTGCACGTCGTAGGACTTGCCACCCGTGATATGGATGCGGAAGGGCTCGAATGGTTGTCGCGGCCCCGATTCAAGCAAATCGTCTGTGGCTTGAGTTGCCATCGTGTCAGGGACGAGAATTGTCGTTCTCACCTAAGTAGTAGAACGAAAGGGCATGTCAAGAATTCTGACGACCGACAAACCGCCCCGGATTGAGTTGCAGACGCCGGTTTCAAGGAGCCAAAGACATTCCAACGCCACCAATTGACTCCATTGCGAAGAATGGAATCCGATTTTCTCAGGGGTATGTGTCGGGGCCCTACTGCAGTCCAACGCGCGCCGGGCTCCTCACGAGCCGATATCAGACCCGGTTCGGTCATGAGTTCAACAGCGTGGCCCGCCAGAGCGGTCTTAGGCTAAACGAGAAGACGATCGCCGACAGGCTGAAGTCGCTTGGGTATGCGACGTGCGCGAGCGGGAAGTGGCATCTTGGCGCGCGAGCGGTATCGACCGCGACCATGTGGCCCCCTGGGCAAGCCAGGGGCATTCCTGTAGCCGTCACGCTCCGCGTGACGGCCGTTCGACTACGATTGTGGACACGCTCAGATTTACTCGTTCCTGGCGAAACCAAAGATGCGCACGCAGATAAGCGGTGGACGGGTGACGTACCAGTCTAAAAGACAACAACCTTCAACGGCCGTCACGGCGGAGCGTGACGGCTACAACTGCCGCGAACCGGAAGTGTCAAGTTCTTTCCGTCAAGTACGCCCGGCAGGATTCGAACCTGCAACCCTCGGTTCCGAAGGTGTACCAGTGAGCGCTCGACGTTCGCCCATGCCATGGCACTTAAGTTGTTTGGCTGTAACTCTTTAGGATGTGCTGGTGGGCAGCCGATCAGCTGCTCGAAAGTGCAGATTTTACACCCAAATGGCACGGTTTGGAACCGATACCGTGCCACCGAGAACTCGTTCCGTGGCGGCGGTCGTGAGCGCCGCCACACTTGAAGGGCCGCTGACTTGGTGCGGGGGGTCGATTTCACCGCCGCACGTTGCCTCAGGCGATAAGCTGGTGAGCTGTGCGTGATCCGCCGCGCGTTGGGACCGCTTTCAGAGGACGGAAGGACGTAAAGGACATGGCGCAAGAGTGACAGGGCCGGCGGGCTGCCGTCGGCACACTAGTACTAGTGTTCAATCACACGGTAACCCTGCGGTGGCTCAGTGCTCAAGAGCGACTCATCAATGCGTTCATCGAAGACAAAATCACTGAGAATCCACTCGCATTCCCCTGACTGCGGGTCCGTCGAATGGAAGAGAATTTCGATGCGAACTGGCAGTTTCGATTCTTCATCGACCCAGATCGTTCTTGTCCATGTGTCGACGAAATTCCCAATTTTGTTTTTTTTCTCAATGCGGAAACCGGCGGCATTAGTTTTCCCGATTTTTTGCGACTTCAATCGTTCCATTTTATCCTCGGGAAATTCGCGAAGCTTTTGATATAAATCTGCTTCACGGACAGGTGTCGGTTTCGATTTGACTAACTTTCCGGTCTTGCGGTCGATGCCTAGGAACGTCGTTACGACGCTGAATTTCTTTTCATTGGTATCCAGCGTGACGAACTCGCCTGTTTCTAGATTGCTTATCGCCACGACGCCAGGCGTTCCGTTCGTCCATTCGCTACCGTCGGGGAGCTTATCCCCGCCGGTCGCTGAGACAAGCTCACGCCGTTCGCGATAGCGCCCTAGTATTGTTACCTTGGTCACTTCCGTCGGTCCTCGGAGCTTTCTACCCGACGTAAAGTTTGTGCGCGACTCTCGGTACTGAATGGATTTGACTTTGTCGACGTTTGAAATGATTTGTCCGAACGCGAGCTGCCTCGACATGCTGCTCGTCAGCCACACCGCCGCAATTGATGCAGCCAACAGAATTCCAGCTGCCAACGTTCTCGGCACAGTAAAGACCCTTCTGCGACATTCTGTGGCGCGACCAGAATCGACAATTGCCGCTTCCGCCTTCGCCAACGCCCGCTCTGTGGCTGCCGGAGCTGGTTTAATCTTGCACAGCAGATTCAGTTTCGCGAGTACAGGATCAATTTCACTCATTGGTTTGTGCCTTCGAAACTTGTGGTTTCTCCTCTTGCAACTTCCTTAGTTTGGAAATTGCCTTGTGGCAAAGTGCTCGTACTTGGTGGGAAGATTTTCCGACTTCATTGGCTATCTCCTCGTAACTGTACTCGCTCAAGTATCTCATGACGACAATCTTGCGAGACTGCTTTGGAAGTCTTTCCATATCATCCAACAAGCTTTGCAATTCATCTAATCGCTCAATCCTGCAGGTGTCTGATGATGAATCTCCCACTAACCCAACGTTTAGAATTTCCTGGTCGCGGCGGCGGCGCCAGCGCGACGCCAATCGAACGCAAGCCGTATCGCAGCGGTAAACATGTAAGCCTTGGGTTTCTGGATCGCGGAGAAACCTTTACGACCATGCAGCCGTAGGAATAGTTCCTGCAACAAGTCTTCCGCGACGTCTTCGCGCAAGGTGATACGCATGAACAGCGGCATGTAGCTCGGCCCCGTATTCTGACAACAACGAAACGATATGGCGCGTTTGTTCGTCCACGCATCATCTCCGGACCTACGTATACAACGCCACAATTGGCGTTGCGCAACCACGCCCAAAGAAATTCTCGAAACCGCTTCTCGGTGAATGCCGTCGAATTCCCAAGAAGGCCGCTAAACCGCACTCAAACCAGTTCGGCTTACGACATCTGCGACTCAACCTACTCCCATAAACCCGTACGTTTCGTGAATCGGTTGCAAATCGACCCTTAAACGGCACCCGGCCCCGCAATCTGATGCCAAGATTTCGGCGCAGAACGCCAAGCTTTTTGGCTTGACTCCACCAGGCGTAGCATTGTCCCGTAAACCCGTGAGAGCGAGGTTTTTGCGGGGCCCCGAGAAATCGAACGTTTGTGGTTCCGCGGATCGGCCGATATGTGCCTTGCTTGTTCACGACCAAGGACGGTGCGAGGAGCCGCTAAGTCCAGACTTACAGACGGATTCTCAAGGAAACGTGTACGCCGTTTACTCGGGCATTATCGGTAAACGCGAACGGGCTATCGACTCGATCGTGAGGGCAATGTCACAGGTGAATTCTCCCAACCGTCGCTAGTTTTCCCTTACGGGATCGACGCAGCAGCTGATGGAACGGTATACATCGCAGTCCAAGGGACGACAATTGGGCACAGCATATTTCGATTTGAAGCGGACGGAACTTTCGTAGCGAAGTATCCACTTACGCGTAGCGGCTCAGTAGCAATCAACGAACGTACTGAAGAGATGTATATCAGTGATTCGATAAATCGAGCCATTCACATCTTTGATATCTCCACCGGGGTGCCTCGACAGTTTTACTCTATTACAGGACTAGGCAACGTGACTCACGTTTTTGTCGAGCCGTCGACCGACAGGATTTTTGGGATTGACTTTATGGATTCAGGATTTGAAGTTTCGCGCAGTGGATCCATTCTTGCACGTTACTATCCACATGAATCGGGTTTCATCCAAAGGGCGATTGTCGCAATTCCGACATCGCCGAACGGAGATTTCAATAGGGACGCGATGTGGAATTGCCTCGACATAGATGCGCTGGTCGCCGACATTGCTGCCGGTGCCGATTCCGCATTGTACGACTTGACCGGAGATGGTCACGTAAATCACGCGGACCTTGCGATCGACGGATGTCGACTCGCGTGGTAGACTGCATAGGGGTACGGTCGGCAATTGAAAGGAACGAATGTATGTCCAAACTCGATCAACGTAACGTCGAGCGCGACCCAGTGCGCTGTGGTGGACAACCGGTCATTGTCGGTACTCGGATTCGCGTGGCGACCGTCCTGACCTGTTATCGACAGGGAATGAGCGTTGAGGAAATCGTCCAGCAATACCCTGCTCTAAGGCCGGCCGACGTTCACGACGCGTTGGCTTACGCCTACGACCACATGGACGAAATCGACGCCGATCTCGCTGCCGATGACGAAACAGCCGCGAAAGCCAAATAAGGCTGGCGGTGGTCCGTGTCCATGAGCACACCTCGCTTCTTCACCGACGAGGATGTCTACGCGGCGATCGCACGCTCTCTTCGGAAATCGGGGCTGGACACACTCAGTACTTCCGAGGCGGGACGCCGCGGTGAATCAGATGAATCTCCACTGGCGTTTGCGGCCAGCACCGGCCGTGTTCTGGTTAGTTTCAATGTTGCTCATTTTGCCGCGTTACATGCCGAGTGGATGTCCAGAGGCCGCGATCACGCGGGTATCATCGTTTCCAGTCAGCGCACAATTGGCGACACGCTCCATCGACTGATTCATGTAGCGCGCTCTCTGGACGGAGAAGAGTTGAGAAACCGACTGGAGTACCTTGGTGACTGGTAGCTGTTCAGCTACACCTATCAATGTCGACTTTCAACATCGACAGCCCAGCGGAATGTAGGTCAGGGCCGACGTAAGACGTCCCCAGCCTTCCGTTCCGGTCACCGAGTGGTTGTCCACGTCTCCGAGTGCAATAAAACGTATGGCACACCTGAACGTTGGCAACAACCCACCGGGCCTGTTGAAAAAGTCGGCCTGTTGTTGGCGGTTCGCTCGACAGTGCTGTCGTCACTTTCGTCTTGATTTTGCGGGGGTGTTAAGAGTCTCTTGGGGCAGTGTCAGGAGAACTGGCTTCTGTTCAGGAGGGACACCGCAGTGCAGGGAGACCACTCGTTTGACCCCCGCGTTGAGAAATTGATCTCGCTGGAGTCGTTTGTTCCGAAACAGCATTTTCTTCGCAAGGTAAATCGCGCACTCGATTTATCGTTCGTCCGAGAACTGACTGCCCCGCGCTACGCCGATGGCAAGGGCGACCATCGATCGATCCAGAGGTCTTCTTTCGGATGCAACTGGTGGCATACCTTTACGGCATCACGTCGGAACGCCGCCTCTGCGAAGAGATCCACTACAACCTGGCGTACCGCTGGTTCTGTCGGCTGTCGCTGGACGACGACGTGCCGGACCACTCGTCGCTAACTCGCATTCGCGATCGCTTGGGCGAAGAGCTTGTGGCAACGTGTTTCGGGAGATTGTCGCGCTGTGCCGGAAGAAAGGATTGGTCACTGACGCATGTCGTGTGATGACCGACGCCACGCTGATCGCGGCCGACGCTTCGCTGGATTCGTTGGTTCACCACGATCCCGACAAGCGCACCAAGAAGCCGAGGCCCTGCGCGGTCGAACGAGAAGGACGGATCGTCCGGCCAGCGCAAGCTCTCCAATCAGACCCACCGCAGCCGTACCGATCCGGACGCGACATTGGCACAGAAGCGGTTCGCCGCGACAACTCAAGTACAAGGTGCATCAAACCATCGACGGCGACAGTCGCGTCATTCTGGACACGCAAGTCACGACCGGTGCGCGGCACGACAATCAGCCCTACCTGGAACAACTGCACCGCGTATGTGATCGGTACAACATCACGATCCACGAGGCCATTGCCGATCGCGGTTATGGTTCGGCGACCATCATCCGCACACTACAAGAACAAGGAACCACAACCTACATTCCGTTGTGGAGTGGTCGTGTCGGAAATGGCAAGTATATGACGGGTGGTCTGAGTTACGAGCGAGAACACGATCGCTATCGATGTCCCCAAGGAAAATATCTGCACGCAAATCGGGCCCAGAACGGCAACTATCGAGCGTACTCGAGTTCAGCGGCTGATTGTTGCGGATGTCCTTTGCTTTCGGCGTGTCCCACTGAATTTCGAAAGCGGCGCCTCATACGCGTTACGTCCGCCGAAGCCTCGATCAAGATCTGTTCGAAGAAGTTCAGTCTCGCATGCGGGATCCTGTGTTCCGCGAGCGCGTCTCGGAACGCATGTGGAAGATGGAAGGACTGTTCGCTGAGGCGAAGCAGAATCACAACTTATCACGTGCCAAGTATCGCGGCCGAGTAAAGGTGCAAATTCAGGCTTACTTCAGGCGCAATGGCGCAGAACCTAAAGCGCCTCGTTTGTCTGTTTTACATTCGGCTGGTCCTGTCGCGACTCACGGCGAGCCTCAACCGAACGGTTGCACAAGAATCCAACTCGTCACCAAGGACTTTTTCAACAGGCCCCACCGTTTTTTGCGACCTCGGTCGCCCAACGCATCTGTGGATGACCCGTGACGTCGAGATCTCGATGTCTAGGCGAATCTCGTAATCGTGCGGCGGCCAATTAGGCCGCGGTAAGACGAGGCACGATGCCAACTCGCGGCGGTGAATTCGCCGTGAAATCGATCGCCGCATGATATCGTTGGTGTACCACCTGCATCGCTCTGGTGAACCAACCAACCCATAAGGAAAGCCGCGAGCAACCCTCGATCTAAGGTGCCGAAGGTTACGGAAAATAGAGCCTTCCCTTGTCGCAATCTACAACTGTTCAAGCTTCGGCAAAATCTTGCGAAAGCGCGCTAGATTCGCAGGGTCAGCTGCCGGATAGCCCCTGGCGGTGCCGCAACAAGTTGAAATTGCGTTTTTGAGCTGCTGGGAGTTTATAGCGGCTCGTCTCGCCTTCGACTGGTTGTCCGCGGTACAATCAGGGTATGAACACCATCGCCACCGAAAACAATCAGGCAAATATCTTGGCTCGTGCGATCGACTGTCACAGCGACGGTCTCTCGCCTGAAGTAGCACAATTCATCGTCTCGTTATCCTTAGCACGGGACGACGAAGGCCGAATGAACGAGCTCGCCGAGAAAGCCCGCGAGGGGCATCTCACCGCAGGCGAGGAGGCGGAGCTAGAAGAGTTCCGCCGTTGTGGCCGCCTGATGGAGATGCTGAAGCTCAAAGCGCAGAAGGTGCTGCGAACGAAGTAAGCACGCATGGATGATACGCTTCGGCAACTTGTTCGCGATCGATCAGGTGGCGTCTGCGAATACTGCCAGTTCCCAGAAGAACACTCGTTCAATCCGTTCCAGGTTGATCACGTGATCGCCGGAAAACATGGCGGCCCTTCGATCGAATCCAACTTGGCTTGGAGCTGCTTCTACTGCAACACGTACAAAGGCCCCAACGTCGCGGGCTGGATCGCCGAAACGGATGAGATCGTTCGGTTGTATCATCCGCGCAAAGATACGTGGTCCGATCACTTCGAGTGGCGGGCGCCACGCTAATTGGACGCAGCGCAATCGGTATTGCAACGATCAACGTGTTGCGTATCAATCATCCGGATGCACTCGCCGTTCGGCAAATGCTGCTGAACCTTTAGCCGCCCACTTTAGCCGCTGTTCGCCTTGCCTGGCCCAGTGCGGTACGGCCGACCGATCGCTGGACGTGATAGGGGCGGCAGACGTCTTCCGCGCGGAAGTCCAGATGCCGCCGAGCGAATTTCTGCAACAAGTCGCGATAGAACGTGCCAGCTCACCGGGGTTATACGCACGCCAGAAGAATACCGTGCCACTGGCAGGTGGCGCCGTCGTAAGTCCAGTACGCCCGACAGGATTCGAACCTGTAACCCTCGGTTCCGAAGACCGATGCGCTATCCAATTGCGCCACGGCGCTCAAAATGTCCGTGCCGACATCTATTCCGCGTGTCCACAGAATACGACGATTCGGGCCAGTTCGCAACCGAGACGCTCCGCGCAGCACCGTTTTCCGTAAAATCTGGGTTATCTTGGAATTTGCGCGACACATGGCATAATAGAGTCCGCTTCTGCTGGGCGGATGGAAATCAACGAACGGTGGCGGTTGGTGATTCGGAGTTGGTAACGCGCGGACGCCGAGACCCGCTGCTAATCCTGCCCCTTTCGTTTGCCAACATCTTGCTGATAGTTTTTCCGACGTCGAAGGGTTGGGGGGATACCCCCCAAACCCGCCGTGTGGCGCGACGCGTGCGGCCTACTTTTCGATTCCGATGTTCGTCTGGGCAGGGTCGGGTTACCTTTTCGTGGCTTCTGGAAACTTGAGGACTGATGGCACTGGTTACGCTGCGAATTCTGGACGGTTCCGATCGCGGACGAACGTTTGAAGAATTGCCCACGCCCATCACGATCGGGCGGGAAGATGGCAATACGATTCAGCTGAATGACGATCGCGTCAGCCGCTACCACGTCAAGATCCAGGAGGATCGCGACAAGGTCGTGATGGTGGACTTGGAGAGCACCAACGGCACGCTGGTCAACGGCGAGACCGTGCAGATGCGCATCCTGCGGTACGGCGATATGATGACCATCGGTCGCTCCGTGATTCTGTACGGCTCACGTGAACAGATCGCGGCCCGGCTGGCGGCGTTGCGCAAGACCGGCGCCGATTCCGATGAATACCTGACGTCGGACGAGATTCGCCAGTCGCTGGACGAAGCCGTCTCGCTGGACTTTGAGCTGAACTGGAGCAAGGACGACAATCTGCCCTCCACGCTGCACATTCTGGAACCGCCCGTACCCCCCGAAGACCTGGATCCCATCCAGTCGGCTCAGTTGTCGGAAATGATCGAGTACCTGCACATTCGCATGCGCGTGCTGTTGGCGTCCGTTAAAGTCAGCGAAAACGACAGCCGTGTGACGCTCGACCAGCGACAATGGCAAAGTCTTGTCGACCTGCAAGCCAGATTGGCGAAGTATTTGAGAATGATCAGCGAACCACAATAAGAAGACCACGGACAGTCGGGAGCCAGGATGAGCCAGCCTTTTGTTCATCTGCATTGTCACAGTCATTACAGCTTGTTGGACGGAGCCGCCTCGATCGATCGATTGGTGCAGCGCACCTGCGACCACGGCATGAACGCCCTGGCGATCACCGACCACGGCAACCTGCACGGTGCCCTCGAGTTCTATCGCAAAGCACGCAAGGTCGGCATTAATCCCATCATCGGCTACGAAGCCTACATCGCTCCCGGCAGCCGTCGCGCGAAGCAGGCCGACGATAATCAGGAAGCCAGCTACCACCTGACGTTGCTCGCACAGAACCGCATGGGTTTTGACAACTTGCTGAAACTGGCCTCCGCCGCCTTCCTGGAAGGCTTCTATCGCAAGCCGCGGATCGACAAGGAATTGCTGCAGCAGTACCACGAGGGTCTCGTCTGCCTTAGCGGTTGTGTCTCGGGCGAGCTGAGCCGCTTTTTGCTCAGACAGCCGGACGACGATCAGCCCGGCGAGGAGGCACTGCAGGTTGCGACGCTGGTTCCACGATCTGTTCGGCGATCGTTACTTCATCGAGATTCAGAACAACGGACTCGAGATTCAGCAGATGGCGATGCGACGATCCGTGCATGTCGCGCAGCGGCTGGGTATTCCGC
Organism: uncultured Planctomycetales bacterium; assembly: GCA_963695565.1. Classification (GTDB taxonomy): domain Bacteria; phylum Planctomycetota; class Planctomycetia; order Pirellulales; family Pirellulaceae; genus CAVOGW01. The sequence continues at coordinate 804,187 of CAVOGW010000008.1, read as the reverse complement.
TTGTCGCTACCAGTGACACGCATTACGTGGACCAGGCCGACGCCGAAGCGCAAGACGTGATGCTGTGCATCAATACGGGCAGATTCCGCACGGACACGAACCGGATGAAGATGGAAGGCGACCAGTTTTACTTGCGTCCTCCGCACGTGATGTACGCAGCTTTTCCGGGCCTCGAAGATGCCGTGGCCAGAAGCCAGCAGATTGCGGATGAGGTCGATATCGAGCTGGATCTGAACAAGCGGCATTTCCCGCGCTACCCGTTGCCGCCCGAGGAAACCGCGGATGGCCTGTTACGTGAGCTGTGCCTGCGAGGATTGCACGAACGCTACGCCGGCAACGAGCGGATGCGGCCGGACGGCCAACTTTCCCGCGAAGTGCTGGAACGATTGGATCGAGAACTGGATGTGATCACGCGGTTGGGCTTCGCCAACTATTTCCTGATCGTGTGGGACTTTGTCCGCAAGGCGCGCGAGCTGGGGATTCCCGCCATGGCGCGAGGCAGCGGCGTGGGGGCGCTGGTCAGCTATGCACTGTATCTGAGCCCGGTGTGCCCCATTCATTATGGCCTGTTGTTCGAGCGGTTCCTGGACCCGAATCGGGAGGAAGCGCCCGACATCGATATTGACTTCTGCAAGGATCGTCGCGGGGAGATCATCCGCTACGTCAAGGAAAAATACGGGGACGCCAACGTCGCCCAGATCGGGACGTTTGGCACGCTCGCCGCGCGGGCGGCCATCCGGGACGTGGGCCGGACGCTCAGTATCCCGCTGACCCGCGTCAATCAGGTGATCCAGATGGTGCCCGACCAGCTGGGAATTACGCTGGACCGGGCCCTGGAACAGAGCACCGACCTGAAGAAGACCTACAACGACGACGCCGAAATCCGGGAAATGCTGGACCTGGCCCGCAAGATCGAAGGTCTGGCGCGCAACGTCGGCACCCATGCCGCCGCCGTGGTGATTGCCGATCGCCCCCTGACCGATTACGTTCCGCTGACTCGAATCACGGGCAAAGACGACATCATCACGCAGTGGGCTATGAAAGACGTGGAAGCAGCCGGCCTGCTGAAAATGGACTTTCTGGGCCTGCGGAACCTCACGCTGCTCTCCAAGACTGTGGAGCTGATCCAGCAAACGACGGGCCAGGTGATCGATCCGTACCAGGTGCCGCTGGACGACTCGGCAACGTATGCCCTGCTCTCGCGCGGTGAAACCAAGGGCGTGTTTCAATTAGAAAGCGGCGGCATTCGAGATTTGCTGCAGAAGATGAAGCCCGACTGCTTCCATGACATCATTGCCACCAATGCGCTGTATCGACCCGGGCCGCTGGAAGGGGGCATGGTCGACGACTACGTGGCCGTCAAACACGGTCGGCAAAAGGCCGAATACCAGCATCCGGTGTTGCGCGAAGTGCTGGAAGAAACGTATGGCGTGATGGTCTATCAAGAACAGGTGATGCAGATTCTGCATCGACTGGGCGGAATCGAATTGGCCAACGCTTACAAGTGTATTAAGGCCATCAGCAAGAAGGATAAGCAAACGATCGACTCGTACTACGAGCAGTTCCTGGCCGGTTCCAAAGAACAGGGGATGACCGCTGCGACAAGCCAAGGAACTTTGGGCCTTGATCGAGAAATTTGCCGGCTATGGCTTCAACAAGAGCCATTCCACGGCTTACGCGCTGATCGCTTACATCACGGCATACCTCAAAGCCCACTATCCCTGCGAATTCATGGCGGCCCTGTTGTGCAGCGACATCACGGGTCGAAACTTCAAGCAAAAGGATTCCCTGGTGGAGCACATTGAGGACTGCCAGCGGATGGATATTGCCGGTCGTTCCCCCCGACGTCAATCATTCGTTTGCGGACTTTTGCGTGGCCGACGGCAAGATCTACTTCGCATTGTCGGCCATCAAGGGCTGTGGCGGGGGGGCCGCCGATGCCATCGTCGAGGCCCGCCGGCAGGGCGGCCCGTTCACGGATATCTTTGATCTTTGCGAACGCGTGGAAGCCTCGCAGAGCCACCGTGCGACGCTGGAGACACTGATCAAGGCCGGCGCCATGGATTCGTTCGGAGCCTCGCGCGCGGCACTGACGGCTGTAATGGATCGAGCCATGCAGGCGGGAGCCTCGGCAGCCGCCGACCGCAAAACGGGTCAACGGTCGTTGTTCGACGATTTCGAGGAAGACGTGCGCGAGGTCGTAACGCTGCCCGATGTCCCCGAGTGGGCGCGGCGCGACAAACTGTTCTACGAGAAAGACGTGCTGGGATTTTATCTGACCAGCCATCCGCTGGAGGAAATTGCCGACCAGCTGCTGCCCTACTGCACGCATGCGACCGACGAACTGCCGCAACTTGCCGATCGCACGTCGGTGTACGTGGGTGGCATGATTTCGTCGATCAAGTTGTCGCGGGTCCGCAAAGTGCGTGACGAGAACGCCCCGACAAAATACGCCATGTTTGATCTGGAAGACCTGCGGGGCAACGTCCGCTGCATTCTGTGGCCGGACAATTTCGCCGACTGCGGTCATCTGGTGCAGGCAGACGCTGTCATCCTGGCCAAAGCCACCGTGGATAAACGCGGAGGAGGGGATGAAGTTAATTTGATTATCGACGAACTGGTGCCCTTGGAGGACTTGGAGCAGCGGTTTACGCGTGGCGTGATGATTTGCCTGGACGAGAACAAACATGGCATGCATGGGCTGAAAATGCTGCACGAGATCAGCCGCGCTTATCCAGGGAACGGCGAACTCCAGCTGCAGTTATCCTTGGCGGACGGTCGACGCGTCGCCATGACGTCGCAGAAGATTCGCGTGGACGTGGTCCCCGAGTACCGACGCCGCGTGGAGGAGCTATTGTCGCCGGGGCACTTTCAAGTGTTGATCACGAGCCCCAGTCCGGGTGCCAGTCGGCCACGTAAGCGCAAATAGAAGTTAAGGGCTGCGCCGCGGCTCGACGTGAGTTATTTGCGGGACCAAAGACTGTCGGAACAGTATCGGACAAGGTATCACATACGACTGTGAGGCAACCGCTACCATCAAGCTGCGGGATCCGATTTACGCGTCGATTCGCTTTCGTCGCCAAGATCAGCCAGGAACCTCACGGACGCTTCAAAATCACGCTGCAAAATCAAAAACTTTCGGCGGTCACCCCCTCGGTCAGGATGCAGTTGCTCGGCGCGACGACGGTAGGCTCGTTTCACATCGTCGGGCGTACAGGGGAGGTGCAACCCCAGGGCCCGCAAACAGGCGGGCGTTTCCTGGCGAGCCCACCCGGGAATTGCGGAAAAATGATAGGTGACGATCGACCAGCGCGCGACGCATCGCCCGCAGATAGGCGCGAACATCCATGACCAGGAAGGCGTATCCCGCCAGCGGCAGGCTGATCAGCACCACGCTGTACAAGCCGATCGCGGACATATCGAAACTATCAGGCCAGGTGGGTCGCATTTCGGTCTAAGGCTGATGGTCTTGATGGGGATGGAAAACCATGGACGGTTCGCATAGGACTTTCATCATCACGTCAGACCCATCGGGACGTTCGCGTAGTCGCCCGGCAACCGGCATCGCCGGCCATACGAAGATGATCACATGGGCTCATCGTTATGATTTCCAGTTCGAGAGGTTAATGCGCCGGCAGCCACGACTGTCGAATCGTGGGCGGCCTGGCCGGCGTCTGTTCCAAGTTTCTCTTTTGCCGGTAGTAATGCCAGCCGGGAATCAGGAAACACAATGCCGATATCGTACCAAAAATAAGGTGGGCCACACGGGGATATTCAGCCATGGCCACGGAACAGAGGAACAGCGCCACCGCTTGAATGTAAAACGTCCCGGTCAGCATGCCAGCCTTAATCAGAAAGACCATGCCGCTGGACAGGCCCAGAATGGGCGACAACGTCAAGGGGCGGGAGCCCCATCAGGTATTCCAAAGGGAAGAGTGCCGCGATGCTGATCATACTGGACGCCCAAATATGGGCAATCTGCCGCTCCACAAACGTCACCGGCCCCATCCGCTGTCGCAGCGACCAGAAAACGGCGGCCCAGGTCCCCAGCCCGGCTGTCCACAGCAGGAAGTAGTGGACGCGGTTCGTACACGCCGCGGTACTGCAAATAGTTTGTCAGGCCGCAAACCACGAACAAGACCAGGCTGTGCCACATCCACAACAACCCCCAATTCTGCAGATCGAAGCGTTATGTGTTTCGCGGAACCAACGCGCGACGATCTGCGTGAAGCGACCGCTGCGGGCGGCCACGGGTTCGTCCGCCAGGTAGGCGTCCAGGTCATCCGCCAGATCGGCGGCCGTGGCATACCGCAGGTCCTGCGGCTTTTGCAGACATCGCAGGGCGATCATCGACAAATCACGGTTCGGCGTTGGGATTGACCAATCGCGGTGAGATCGGTTCTTGCTCCAGCAACATCAACACGACGTCGACGGGAGAGGCTGCCTGAAAGGGTGGACGCCCGGTGAGGGTCTGATACAAAATACAGCCAATCGCGTAAACGTCACTGGTGGGCCCCACCTCACCGCGCGAGCCGACGGCTTGCTCAGGCGACATATAACCAGGCGTGCCCAGGACGGCGCCGGTCTTGGTGAGGGTCTCGGCCTCGGTCGCAGCGTCGTGCCAGGCCGAAATCCGACACATGGGGATCGCCATTCGCATCGATCAGGATATTCGAAGGCTTGAGATCCCGGTGCAGCACGCCCTGTTCGTGGGCATAGTGAATCGCGCGGGCCACCGCCGAAAGCAAACGGGCTGCATAACGGGGCGGCAGAGGACCTTGGGCCAGCAGCATGGCCAGCGTTTGCTCCTGGAATGTACTGCATGCTGAAGAAGGATCGCCCGTTGTGCTCTCCCACCTCGTACACGGGCACGACGTGCGGATGATTCAGCCGCGCGGCCGATTCGGCTTCATGTCGAAACCGAGCTTCATCCAACGTCGACGCCAGTTGTCCCTTGAGCAGCATCTTGACGGCGACTTCGCGGTTCAAACTGATCTGCCGCGCGCGATAGACGATGCCCATGCCGCCTCGCCCCAGTTCCTCGCAGCAGCTCGTAGTCTCCGAATCGAGCGGGTAGGTCCAAGCCAATTCGCTGCAGTTCAGTCGAATCGAAGGGCTCCGTCGGGGCCAGCGACTGCCCCCCCACCGCATTGGCCAACATCACGGTGCCCCAGAGTTCGCGCAGGTCCCGCTCGAACTCAGGGTGTTCCGTTGGATGGTCTCGGTAAGACTGGGTTCCTGGCCCTGGCTGGACCTGGTCGGCGATCTGCGACAGCAGCACCGCCAGTTGCTCGTCGCGTGCTGCGTCCACGTCGGCCGTCTTTTCTGTCTTTCGCGTGAATATCATTTAAGTTTGCGATGAATCTTCGGATTCGAGCAAAATCTCACGCAGGCGACGCATGGCGCGCAAATAACGCATACTGGCCGCCGGTTCGGTCAGTTCGAGGGCTAAAGCGGCCTCCTGGTTGCTGAGATGCTCGAAGTGCCGCATCAGGATAATCTCCTGATCCTGCTCGTTCAAATCACAGATGGCGGCCTCAAATCGAGTTTGCAGTTCACGCATCGTGGCTGCTGCGGCGGGCGTCGCCCTGCCGTCGGCTAACAACGAAGCCAACTCCATCGTGCTGCGATCCATCCCACCCAGCGCCACCAACGACTGTTCGCGATCCACACTGCGTTTAGCGCTGCCACGGTGACGTCGGTGCGCATCGATGATGCGGTCCAAAGCCATGTGCCGCAGCCACAGGTGAAATGGCATAGCGGGATCGTTCAGATAATCCTTCAATCGCCGGTTGGCCTCGATCAGCACGTCCTGGACGATATCGCTGGCGTCGACACGCTGGCGAATACGCCGATCCAGCCGCAGATCAATCATCTGTCGCAAGGCGGTCCGATGTCGATCGAGCAATCGGTCTGTCGCGCTGGCGTCACCCTGTTGAGCGGCCTGGATCATTTCCTGCGTTTGCTCCGATTCCGGCCAAAGTGTCATAATGGTCTCCGGGTCATTTTCGTATTACCAGGAATCGCCCTAATCGACGCTGTTTCGAACAATGTTTCTCACGATGTTGGGTAAGCTGGGGGCTGCCTCCACCTATAGCTACTATAGCGTCCCAGCCGGTCCTGACCTATCTGCCAACCTTGGCCCACTGCTTGTCCAATCGCTTGGCGGAAATGGGAATCGACGTCCCCAGGGGCTGGGCAAAGCATGATATACGGTATTCTTCCACCATCCAGCGAAACGTTTCGAGTTCCGGATCCGTGTCCCCCTGGGCATCCAGGACCCGCTGGCGGTCGACGAACTGCTGCCAAAATAGAGCGATTTCCTGGGAGTGCCGTCGGTCCTTGTCGAGGGTTCCCGCCGTGAGCTTCTGCAGCCGATAGACGGTCCCTCGCAGATATCGCGGAAAGCTGGTCAGCCACATCCAAGGCGTCGTCAGCAGGAACTGGTCGGACAACAGAGCCTGCAATTGATTCGAGACGTCCTCCCGGGCAGGAGCCATGCTGGCCGAACAGTTTTCCAGGGCCAGACGTGCCTGCCAATTCGCTTCGAAAATGGACGGAATCAATTTGGCGACATCCTGCGTGGCCATGCCAATCCGCTCGGCGGACGTCTCCAATCGCGATTCGAACTCCATGCGGGTCCGTGGCAGCGGCTCACGACGCCTGGAAAAACGCCCGGTCGGCAATCAAATCCCGCAATTGGGTCTGCAGCTGATCCTTTGTCAACAGGCCGGCGGCCCACACGAACACTTCATTCAACCGGGGCAACCAGTTTACCTGTGACCGCAGGGCTTTGCGTTGTTGGATCACGTACAGCCGCCGCACACCGCCGCGCGATTCTTGATCGGCGGTCGCCTGCGAGCTGGCGAGATGCATGTCCACATGATCACCGCGATCGACCAACGACGGAAAGGCGGCCACTCGAATCCCCCGCCGATCGAGTGGAATGCTCTACCGGTAATTCCTCGAAGTCCCAGGCCGTGAGATTGTCCCGCATCCACCTCGCTTCTTCTGCGCTGGCGATCGGGACGCACTCGTTGGCCGACTGACGGGCCCCCGATTGATGCGCCCGCAAATCGGAAACATCGCGCCCTTCCGCGACGGTACGTCCTTGTTGATCGAGAACGCGCACGTTCATGCGCAAGTGGGTTGGTACCTTATCGAGGTCAAACTGGTCGGCGGATACCGGTTCACCGGCAATTTTGGAGAGTTGAGCGGCCAGCTGGCCGTAGAAGTCTCCCTTTCCAACTTCCAGGCACGACAGGACTTTTTGGGCCGTCTCTGGCGCCGGAATCAAACTGCGGCGGATTGATTTGGGCAGGCTGCGAATCAGCGCCACGATCTTTTCTGGCAGGTGACCCGTGACACCCCATGCTACCTGGTCGGGGTACAGTTGAGACAGACCATCCTCGGGAACGAGGATGGTGGCACCGTCATGATCCGCGCCTGGAGCAAACTCGTACGTCACGGGCAGTGTCAGCGAGCCCAGCGTGACCTGGTCGGGAAAATCATCGCCACCAGCTTGTTCTGCGCTCGCTTCGACAAAGTCCGTCACCTGCATTTCCAGTCGTTGACGATGTTCAGGGCTGCGTTGCAACCAGCCACGCAGCGATTTCAAGTCACCAACCTCCGCCGGCAGACGCTCGAAGTAGAAATTCATCAGCCGATACTCATCGATCAAGTAACGCGAATCCCGGGTCTTGGCGGCCAGGGCTTGACACTGCTCGATGATCGAATCGTTGTGTCGATAAAACTTCTCCGTGCTGGATACGTCACGCCGAGCCAGCCCGTCCCGCACAAATATTTCGTGCGCAGCCTCAGGATCGATCGGACCATAAGCCGCGCGACGACGGTTAACGATCGGCAAACCGAACAACGTCACGCTTTCCCAAGCCATCACGCACCCGCTCTTGCGGTGCCAATGGGGTTCGTCGTAACGTCGCTTGACGAGATGTAGGGCGAGCGGTTCGACCCATTCTGGCTGGATCCGGGCCACGGTCCGACCATAGCGACGTCTTGTTTCTACCAGCTCACCGATCAGGCACCAGGGAGGCTTGCTGCTAAACAGTGCGGAACCGGGCCACAAATGAAACTTGACGCCACCGGCACCGGTGTATTCAAAATCACCTGAGCGGTAAGCGATGCGGGAGAGGAAGCCCGTCAGTAGCGCCTGGTGCATGGCCGGCAGGTCATTTCGCCGGGGACGGCACTTCATGCCCTGCGCAGCTGCCAACTGAAGTAATTGGCGATGAATCTCCGTCCACTCGAACATGCGATGCGGCGACAGGAAATTCGCCACACAGGCCCGGTGCAGCTGACCTCGGGACAGAGATTCCTTCAGGTTGTGGTAAAAGTCCCAAAGTTTCAAGTAACTGACAAAGTCGGAATGTTCATCCGCGAATGGCGCATGTGCCTGCGTCCGCCTGTTGTCGTCGCTCCAGTGGTCTTTCGCGCGGATCCTGGAGTTCCAGAGCGGCGGCGATGATGAGCATCTCAGCCAGGCAATTAAACTCATGAGCCGCATAGACGATGCGTGCGATGCGTGGATCGACCGGAAGTTGTGACAAGCGACGGCCCAGGTCGGTCAATTCCCGGCGCTCATCGAGAGCACCAATCTCGAATAGCGTACGGTAGCCGTCCTGCACGGCTTCCGGTCGCGGCGGATCGAGAAAGGGGAAATCCTCGATGCGGCCCAGTTGCAGGGCCTTGCGCGCAAAATCACACTGGCCAAATTCGTGCGTTGGATTTCGGGAGTCGTGAACTCGGGTCGACCGGCGTAATCTTCCTCGGCGTACAGGCGAAGGCAAATGCCGTCAGCCAATCGGCCGCAACGCCCGGCACGTTGGTCGGCCGAGGCCCGTGAAATTGGCTCGATCGGTAAGCGCTGCACCTTGGATCGGGCGGCGTAACGGCTGATGCGTGCCGTGCCGGTGTCGATCACATACCGGATGCCGGGAATCGTCAGCGACGACTCGGCCACGTTGGTGGCCAACACAATTCGCCGTGCAGTGGTCGGTTGATACACACGGTTCTGTTCGGCGTTGGACAACCGCGCATAAAGTGGCAGAATCTCATTGCGCACCCCTGCACCACGATCCAAGTGTTCCGCCTTCAGCCGCTTGTGTGTTTCTCGAATGTCGTGTTCGGTGGGCAAGAACACCAGGATGTGCCCACGGTCGATGGCGCTCAGCTCGCGAACGGCCTCCACAATCGCAGTCAACTCGTCCCGGTCCGTGTCGTCCGCAGCCCAGGATCGATAGCGGACCTCAACCGGATAGCTCCGACCTGACACTCTGAAGATCGGCGCGGGACCGTCGGCACCGGCAAAGTGTTGGGCAAATCGTTCCGCGTCAATCGTGGCTGAGGTAATAATCAGCTTCAGTTCGGGACGCCGCGGCAGCAATCGGGCCAGAATGCCCAGCAGGAAATCAATGTTCAGACTGCGCTCATGGGCTTCGTCGATAATCAGGACTTCGTAGTCATTCAGATGCCGATCGTTTTGTGTTTCAGCCAGCAGGATGCCGTCCGTCATCAGTTTGATGTAGGTTTCTGGACGGGTCTGGTCGGTGAAACGAATCTTGTAGCCGACGATGTCTCCCAGCGGCGATTGCAGTTCCTCCGACAGACGACTGGCGATGCTGCGGGCGGCCAGTCGCCGCGGTTGAGTATGCCCGATCAGGCCGAACATCGCCCAGTCCCGGCCTGCAGGCACAACTTGGGTAACTGCGTCGATTTGCCCGAACCCGTTTCGCCGCAGATGACAACCACCTGGTGTTGGTGGATCAGCCGCACGATCGCGTCACGATGCGAGAGGATGGGCAGATCCTGGGCAAACTCCAACTGCGGCAGGCCACGTCGCCGATTTTCGGCCAGGGCCAGAGAATTGGCCAGCAACTCGTCGTATTGTGCCCGTTGCTCGACAGTTGCCTGCGGGCGATGCAGCCTCTGCCGTAGTCGGCTCAGCCGATGACGATCGCGGATCATGGCGAGCTGGAGTTGCTCGTCGCGGCGTGAGGAACCAGACATCGTCATGCGTGCGGCGCTGTGCCGGAGCGTTGCCAGGACCGTGGCGGCGCTACGGTCTCAATCCCCCCGGGACGCCATCGGGAAATTCAGAGTTGATGACTTTTTCAATATAGGCCTTGCGGTTGGCAGGCTTCGGATGGGTGCTCAACATCTCAGGCGGACCGGCGCCCCCCGTCGATTCATCGAGAATATCCATCACGCCAAACATGGCCCGCGGGTCGTAGCCCGCAAGATAAGTCAATCGTACACCCCAGATGTCCGACTCCAGTTCGTCTTCCCGGCCGTATTTCATGTTGATCATCTGGCCGACGGCCTGGGCCATGCGAGCGCTGTCATAGCTTCCGCCGGCCACTCCGGCCGCGCCTGCCAGTCCCTGCGTCAGTTGTTGTTTGGCCATGCGTTGGGCTCCGTGACGTGAGAGCACGTGTCCGATCTCATGTCCTAGCACACCCGCCAGTTGGCCTTCGGTTTGCAGCTTGGAATAAAGCGCCGCGGTAATAAATACCTGCCCGCCGGGCAGGGCGAATGCATTGATCGTTTTCATGTCGGCCAGTAAATGAAATTGAAAGAAGTCGCGAAACGGATTCTGTCGCCCGTTTTCTTCAACCCAACGATCCAGTCCACGCAGCAGCCGGCTGCCCACGGTCGCCACATGCTCGCGGGCCTCGCGGTTGGGGTGCAGATTGCCGTGTTGAGCTGCCATTTCCGGGGCGGCGGCGAGTCCCATTTTGACTTCCTGATCCACGTTGATCGCCACCCGTTGCTTTTCGCCCGTGACCGGATTCACCTGCCCCATCGAGAAAAAAGATATCAAGGGAAAAAATCACAATCGCCGCAGCGATCAGAAAACGAACAGCTCAACCCGCTCCATGCACTGCGACGCCGTTGTGGAGCCCCGTAACCGTACGACATTCTCTTACCTCAACATATAACTATCGAATTGGGACCAGCAGCTCAGTGGTGAATGCTCGTGCTGCAGTCCGCCGAGAATCGCGAGCAGAGCAGATCGCGATCAGCTCAGGACTCGGTCTTATCGCGATGATAGCGTTCGGTACCCGGAGCGTTGGTCAAAAAGTGCCGGAATAACGACCGGTGCAGGTAGGCCAGCAAGATCCAGAAACCGACTGCCGAAAACAGGCAGGTCAGGATGGGAAATGCGTTCAGGTAGGCCACGAAAGAAACGGCCAGCGCGAGGCACACGTACCCAAAATGGGCAGGTACATCGGTGGGAAAAAAATAGTCAATCAGGATCAGTACCGTACGCCAGGCCAAACAGGATTTCCGTCACGTGAAACTGCAGACACTTATCGATCACATCATAAACCACCGATTCCATTACAATCCTCCTGGCTCGTAACATCACGCCCATTCTGCTGGCCGGTTCTGGCCCTGAGCGGTCGCCTGTCAGCAGCGACATCGCCTACTCAAAATGCTATCACGCCTCGTACGGCCGTGCGACAGGCCTTGTGACCAAACTGGCCGGTTTGTTATAAGCCGTTCCGGGCCCGTTGCCCGTGTACTCCGGCTCCGCACGACATTGCGTTCGGTCTACAAAGCCGCGGATGAACGCGTTTCGACCATTCTGGTTGGGACTTGAGGCCTGATCCCGTGTAAGGAATGCCAGATATCCTGATGGTCCGGCCTACATGACCATTCATCCTTGATTATGACACCACGCAAGTTTCTGCTGCTGCCAGCAGTTTGTCTGTATTTTCCTGGCCGGCACACTCGCGACGGTCTGGGGGGAAGAGCCACTCACGGTGCTCACACCGTTTCCTGTGGCCGAGGTCTTCGCCCCGAGTCCAAACGATGCTCCCCTGTTGGTGGGGACCCTCGTCTCCGGAGACCCCTATCATCGGAGGGTTCAAGTCGTCCACGGTTGCGGATCTGGAGATCCCGCCCGTGGATCTGTCCGACTCAGGCATCGACTGGCTGCCCGAATGGATGGATCCTACGGCCTGGCTGCTGCCCGTGCTTTGGCAGAAATCCTTTGAACTTGGCATCAGTGGTTCGGAGGGAAATGCCAACGCGTTCAGCTTGCGCACGGGTTTTGAGTTGTCGCGCGAAACGGAACAAACCAATTGGGACATCGACCTCACGTATCGCAAGACGACTTCCGATGGCGTGGAAACTCAGCACAACTCACTGCTCTATTCGGACTTTGACTGCAAGATGCTCAGGCCACGTTGGTCATGGTTCAATAAGTTCGGCTTGGAATACGACGAATTCAAGGAGTTCAATGTCCGTATTAACTACAACACTGGTTTCGGATTCATGTGTATTGATACGCCATTGACCGAGCTACGGCCGCGATTCGGTGCGGGTACCTCACGCGAAATCGGCAGCCCGGATGCCGAGTGGAAGCCGGAAGCCGTATTTGGCTTTGACTTCTCCCGACAGTTCACCCCCTGCCAGAATTTTTCCATCGTATTCGACTACTATCCCAATTGGACCAACTTCTCCGAATATCGTGTGGTCACGGTCGCGGATTGGGAGTTTCTGCTGAACAAGGCCAAGAACCTGAGCCTTAAATTGGGCTTGATCGATCGCTACGACAGCACGCCGGGCACGGCCAGGCCCAACGACGTGGACTATAGCCTGTTACTGATCCTAGCCAGGTAGGTCCCTTCCGCCGGACTTTGGCTGGCCCCAGACACACGTTATGACGCCAGGGGGATATTCATCGCCCTCATCAACATCTGCATGTCTTTCCAGGTTTCGGCTTTCATGCTGGGATTCCGCAACAGGTACGCCGGATGATAAGTCACCATCACTTGCATTCCGCGCCAATCGTGGAACTCTCCACGCAGTCTTCCTAGCGTGACTTGGTGCGGAGCAAGTTGGAGGCCGCCACCAAACCCAAACAACAGATGAACTCAGGCTGAATCAGTTCCAACTGCCGCTCGAAAAACTTGCGGCAGTTCTCGACTTCCTCCAACGCCGGGGTCCGATTCTGCGGTGGACGGCACTTCAGCACGTTGAGGATGTAGACTTCTTCCCTCGTCAGCGTGCAGGCGGCGAGAATCTTGTCCAACAACTGTCCCGCACGGCCCACAAACGGTTCACCCAGTCGATCCTCGTCGGCTCCGGGAGCCTCGCCCAAGAAACAAAGACGAGCGGTTGGGTTCCCCACGCCGAACACCGTCTGGGTGCGCTGCGCTGCCAATTCCGCACAGCAGGTGCAGCGCGAGACCTCGTCCTGGATCACGTTTAGCATTTTCGCCGCCCCCTCGTGAGTCGAGTTTTGGGCGGAATCTGACGGTGTGGTGGGCGAACGAATCGGCGGTGCCTGGACCCTTGTCAATGCCTGACGACGGGTCCACCGCTGCATTGGCGGCCGCATGGGGCGGAGCAGCCTTCCGGGGGTCGGGCCACAAATTCGATGCCGGCCAATTCAGCACACTCGCAGGGTCTGCCGCACCGCTCGCCGCTTTTGATCGTGGGCCTGACCAACGATCGATTCATGTTGCGTCATGCGATTTCCTTTCCCGCGGTAGCGTGGGTGATCTTTCGAAACGCCTACAGTATAATGTCTGGGCCTGATGAAAGTGTCGGACAGGAATTCTTCCCGATCGTTTTCTTGTTGGGGCGGCATCTTGAATTTTATCCCAGCCACGGCGGATTTCGATCTCGGATGCCTCGGAGATGTTCTCGTGGGCAGGTTCACGTCCGCCGCGCAGGGAGTAGGCGAAGAAGCCGCCGAGACAATTTCGGCAGCATCCTGAGGCTTATGGAATGCCTTATCAGGCTGAAAGTCACCTTCCACCGGTTGGAAAGCGTCGAAAACCGGTGGCTTGGATTCCTGCACGTGCTACACCAACTACGGTTTTGGCCTTAGGATGGATAGGTCATGTCCATGGGCTTTCGACTTGAGGACCGGTCGGGCCGAATAGTATGCATTTTTGGGGCGATTTGCGGACAAATCGGCAGCGGTCGAATAATGGCTATCCCTCGTGTTGCAATCGTCGGCAGACCCAACGTGGGGAAGTCCAGCATTTTTAATTGGCTGGCCGGACGACGTCTGGCCATCGTCGATGATCAAGCCGGCGTGACGCGCGATCGTATGTTTCACACGATTGAGCACGAGGATCGATTGTTTGACGTCATCGACACCGGTGGCATGGGGATCAACGACGTCGACAACCTCACGGAGACATATCGAGCGACAGATCGTGCTGGCACTCGACGAAGCCGATCTGATTCTGTTTGTCGTCGACGCACTGTCCGGACTCGTGCCGCTGGATCAGGAGATTGCCATCCGGCTGCGCAGCATCAACAAAACCGTCGTACTGGTTGCCAACAAGTGTGATAGTCACCGAAAGGACGCCGACGCCGAGGAGTTCCAACAGCTGGGATACGGCGATTGATTCCGTGCAGCACGACGGCCAAGCGGAACAAGAACTTGTTGTTGGATGCCATCGTGCAACACCCTTCCCCCGCGGAGTGAAGATCAAGCGCTGACCGATCCCGAAATGAAGATTGCCATTGTGGGCCGTCGAAATGTGGGGAAGAGCACGTTTGTGAACACCCTGGCCGAGTCCGAGCGGATGATTGTCAGCGAAGTGGCTGGTACGACGCGCGACAGTGTCGACGTTCGCTTCGAATTGGACGGCAAGTCCTTTGTCGCCATCGACACGCCGGGATTGCGTAAGCGGGCCAGCGTGAAGACCGATATTGACTACTATGGATTGCATCGAGCACAACGCAGCATTCGCCGCGCCGATGTGGTGCTGTTGTTTTTCGACGTGACGGAGCCGATTGGCCGCGTGGACAAACAGCTGTGTGCCTATATCGAGGAAAACTACAAACCCTGCATTTTTGTGGTGAACAAATGGGACTTGTACCACGGTAAAGTCGACACGGAACAGTGGGTGCAGCACCTGCAAGCCAACTTCGCCAGCATGTGGCATGTTCCCATCGCATTCGTCACTTCGACCACGGGCAAGAATGTCAAGAAACTGCTGAATCACGCGCAAATGTTGTTCAAGCAATCGCGCTCACGGATTTCCACGGGGCGTTTGAATGCCCTGGTAAACGCCGCCCTCGCGCGAAACCGTCCACCCGTGCATCGTGGCCAGACTCCAAAGATCTATTACGCGACCCAAGTCGATACCCAACCCCCAACCATTATCATGGTTTGTAACAATCCCACGGCGTTCAGTAGGACCTACCGTCGGTATTTGCTGGGTGTGTTACGGGATCAGCTGTCCTTTGGAGAAGTCCCGATTCGCATGCTGTTGCAGAAGCGCAAGTCCAGTCCACCGCCGCAGGAAGCAAGGCCCCGGAAGAAGGTCCATCGGGGGGCGGCCGAGCTGGATGATTAGTTTCCCAAGAAGCCGTGGCTGGGTGACATTCCAGCTGTCCAGTGCCGAAACCGCGGAAAATACAGGCACGACTCGCAAGTGAGTGAGCCCGCCAACCGGCTAAATCATGGGTTTCGGCAAAATGCTACCTGGAATGCGCAACTTCAAAACGCGCGCGTCATGCGGCTAACGTTCGGTGGCATACGAACGGCTGGGCGGCCAAGCCAGTTTCGCAAAAATTCTTTTGCACAGGCTTGTTGCCAATTACGCTTAAGAGGTGTGTCCCTGATTTGAGTAAGGTCAACGTGTGTCGGAAATTACAGAAATTCTCAGCCGCCTGTCGGGCGGAGATCAATCGGCCGTTCATGAGCTAACACCGCTGGTATATCAGCAATTGCGGCAAATCGCGCAGCGGCAAATCGCGTCGGAAAATGACGCTCGATGCTGGGACGCGACCGAACTGGTGCATGAAGCCTACCTGCGAATGATCGGGGACGCCGCGATTGGATGGAAAGATCGAACCCATTTCTTCGCGACGGCAGCCACCGTAATCCGGCGGGTGCTGGTGGATAGTGCCAGGAGTCGCAAGAGCCAAAAACGAGGCGGAGATGCACAACAAGCCGAATTGGACATCAACGGATTGAGCCGCGAGGAGTTGGGGTTTGAATTATTGGAACTGGACGAGGCACTCCAACGATTAAAGCAGCTGAATCAACGGCAAGCGCGCCTGGTCGAATTGCGATTCTTCGGCGGACTGACGCAGGATGAGGCCGCTGAGCTACTTGGTGTCTCGCGGCGGACCGTGGCCGGTGATTGGGTGATGGCACGAGCGTGGCTGTACCGTGAACTCACGTCGTGAGTTCCGCAACAAGATAAACGGCAGCCCCTTAGCCAATTGCAGCACTCAGCTCGGCAAGAGAGCGTCGATTTGAACAGGAGCGAACAGAGTTCCGTATCCTCACGTCCTCCATTGTCCATGATCCGCGGTTGCAATGGCCCGGAAACAATTGGGGACCATTAATTGTTCTACATGGTGTCGACTGCGACGTGGAACATGCAAAACACGAACTAAGGTGTCACACCAAACGAAAGTCTCCACTGATGCGACTGATGAACTCACCAACGGTGCTTTGTTTCTTCTGGCTAAACAGCACGTTGACCGCCGGAAACGACTGGACTCAATACGGAGGACCAGCCGGGAATTTCCAGGTTTCCCATGCGTTAAACCTGCCGGACGCTGACTATCGTTTAAGCAAGAGATGGGAATGCGCATTGGGAGCCGGCATGTCGGGGATTGTGGCCACGGGCGATACGCTCTATACGGCCTATCTCCAACCCCACGCGACCGAGCAACAAGCCGCAGAGTCGCCAGAGACGCATCGCGAAGTGGTCGTGGCCCTGGATCGCAAAACGGGTTCGGTGCAATGGACTCACGAGTACGACGCTGGCTGGCTGGACCAACAGGAGACATTCGGCGGTCGGCTGCGCGCGCCCAGGCCACGCCCGCAATTGTCGGCGATTACCTGGTAAGCGTGGGGTTCACAGGAAAGTCGCACTGCTTGAATCGCCGGACGGGCAACGTGGTTTGGGAAATCGATCTGGTTCAACGCTTCGCCGCCGAACCGGTGCAGTTTGGATTCTCCGCCAGCCCGATTCCGTACGACGATTCAGTCATCGTGCTGGCTGGGGGCCAACAGGGTGGGCTGGTCTGCCTGCGCATCCAAGATGGTAGTCTCAAATGGCACCGTCCGTGCAGGGAAGCGAGCTATGCGACGCCCGTGCTTTGGCGACGACACGACTCAATCCAGGTGGTGTTTGTGACCCGAGACGACGTCGTGGGAGTTACGGCCGAAGACGGTAAGGAGTTGTGGCGCTTCGCGCTGCCTGAATCGGGCCTGACCAACGTCCCCACACCCCTCCCCGTGGGTAAGGAAGGACTGATCGTTTCCGGCCAGGGAAATGGGGGTACCCGTCGACTGGAAATTCACTCGCAGGACAACGCGTGGACGGCGTCCGAGGCCTGGTTCAGTCGTGTTGAATTTTTCTATTGCAATTGGATCGCGCGCGATGGGATGCTGCTGGGATGCGGGGGAGACTTGTTCTTCGGCTTGGACCTGGCCACGGGCCGGACCCGGGGGCGATGGCGTGGCTTGGGCGATTCAAATCTGGTCAGTTCCCAGGATCAACTGTTCATTCTCGATGGCTCGGGCAGCTTGAACTCCCTGGCATTCGCCGCCGATAAGCTCAAGCATTTGGGCACGTATCGGCTCTTCGAGCAACGTTGTTGGACTGCCCCGAGCTTGCTCGGTACGGAACTTTACTGTCGCGGTGAGGACCGACTGGTCTGCATCGACCTGTCCCCAATGACGGGATCGACTCCGCTGGCCACGGAAAAACTCCCAATGGCGTCGCTTGAGTTCAGCCAAGGGACCGAGGCGGAGGTGGCTCAGCCGGGCGCTACCCCGTTGGACCGAATTGTCGAGGCGTTCCAAACTGACGGGCTGGAAGCTGCTTGGGAACTGTATGGCAAAATTCGAGATCGCGAACCAACATCGCTCACCATCGAACAACGTCGGGAGCTGATGCAGATGGCGTCTGAGCAGAATCTTGACGATCTCGTTCAGCAGTTACGCGAGCACATGATTGCCGATTTTCCGGACAACAAAAAGATCAAGCAACTGTTGTCGGAAGCTGGCGCAGCGAGAAGGAACGATGAGTGACGTGATCGAATTGTGAGGCTACCAGCTCTAGCCGCCACACTCCATCAGCGCGATGCATTCAGATCCGATGACGATAACCCCGCAGCAATACGAACGCGTCTACCATACCTTCCTGCGCATGCGCGAGTTGACTAAGGTCGAGCAAGATTCGCAGCTCAGCCCAGGAGGACCCGGACGTGCGGCAAGAGGTGTCCGCGCTGCTGGCAGCTGACGCAGCATGCGAGGCATTTCTGAAACCTTCCTGGTCCCTTGTCGAGCGAACGGTGGAATTCGGTGGTAGCGAATCGGAGCAACTGCCGACCATCGGATCGTACCGTCTCTTGCAAAAAATCGGCGAAGGCGGTTTTGGCGTGGTCTACATGGCCGAACAAACCGGGCCAATCCATCGCAAGGTGGCCGTCAAGTTGATCAGGCCCGGCATGGATTCCAAGCAGATTCTGGCTCGGTTTCACGCCGAGCGGCAAGCGCTGGCCCGGATGGACCATCCGTCAATCGCCAGCGTGTTTGATGCCGGCGCGACGGAGGCTGGTTTGCCCTACTTCGTGATGGAGTTGTTCCGCGGCATACCGATTCACGAGTTTTGCACGCAAAATCAACTGACGCTAAACGAGCGGCTGCGGCTGTTTGTGCAAGTCTGCGGGGCCGTACATCACGCACACCAGAAGGGAATCCTGCACCGCGATCTCAAGCCCTCCAACGTGCTGGTGGCGATGGGGGAAGCAGAACCGATGGCCAAGGTGATTGACTTTGGCATCGCCAAGGCGCTCGATGCCCGACTAAGCGATAAGACTCTGTTCACGGAATACGGTCAGATGCTGGGGACGCTGGAATACATGAGTCCCGAGCAAGCCGAAATGTCGGCCGTCGACGTCGATACACGCGCCGATGTCTACTCGCTGGGCGTGCTGCTGTATCAACTCCTGACCGGCGAAACGCCGCTCAGCAAAGAGCAGCTGCTGCGTGGGGGCCTGCTCGAATTGCCCAGGCTGCTGCGTGAGACCGAACCTCAGACGCCCAGCGTGCGTGCCACCGCGAAACAGGACCAGCTGTCGCAGATCGATCGAAACGGCCCACCCGCGGGATTATCGAATTTGCCGCGTGGCGATCTGGATTGGATCGCACTGAAGGCCTTGGCGAAGGATCGACGCTTTCGCTACGATTCGGCGCTCGATTTTGCGCGGGATATCCAGCGGTTTCTCACCGGCGAGCCGGTTCAGGCCCATCCGCCATCCGCCTGGTACCGTAGTGGCAAGTTTGTCCGCAAGCATCGCGTGGTATCCATGGCGGTCTTGGCCGTGACCCTGGGTGTCGTGCTGGGCGTGATCGGTCTGTGGGCCGGCTTACGACAGGCCAACCAGGCGCGATTGGAGGCAGAGATACTGCGCGACAAGGCATTGGCGGCCCAAACGGCCGCCAGGCGCGACGCCAAGCGCCTGGCCCAGAACGTCTATTCCCAGTTGGTCGAATCGGCCTGGCGCTGCGTGCGGGAAGATGATTTCCAGCGCGGTCACGAACTGCTAGACGCCGGACTGCCCGAACTGCGAGGATGGGAGTGGCGTTTCGTGAACAGCCAACTCGATGCGCACCCCAGCCATCAGCTGCGCGATCCAGAACAAGCTGCGATCGTGGACATCGCTGTACACGAACCTTCACAGTTGGCTGCCTGTGTGGTAGAGAACGGTTCGATCGAGATCCGCAGTCTGCGTAACGGAGACTTGCGGCAAGTCATTTCCGGCGACTTTGTGGCCCGCGTTGCGGAATTCACGCCTGACGGCGATTGGCTGCTTGTCGGCACGATCAACGGCGGTAAGCTGCTGGTTTATCGGACGGCCGATTGGGTTTGTGTTACCAATTCGTCCTTATCGATCGGCGGCATCTATGATGTTGCCGTCAGCCAAGATGGAACACGGGCTGCAGTCTGCGCTGGCGGTGCGTGGATCGAACTATGGGATGCGTCCACATGGCAGTCGCTGCAGAAATGGCACCTGCCGGCACGGATGTCGAGCATCGTCTTTTGTCCTGACGGCAGCGAAGTGTACGGAGCCGGTCTGGACGGCCAGCTGTACCGTGTGCGTGCCGGCGATCCGGATTGCCAACATTGGTTCGTGTCCGAATCGAGTCTTACGCTGATCGATTGGTTGGATGCAAACCGGGTGTGTCTCCTTACAGACGATGCGGCGGCAAGCATCGAGATCGGCGACCCGCAAGCAGGACCTCAAGAACTGTGTCGTACGATGGGCGTTGCCACGGCGCTGGATATCGGGCCCGAGGGTGAAGTTGCCATCGGGGCTGGTGATGGAATGCTGAGTGCGTTAAGGAGTACGGACGACTCTTTGAAACGCCTTGCCAAGTTCGGTTGCGCGGTGCGTGCACTGTATTGGATTCGTAGCGGAAGTGAACTCCTCGTGTCGCTATCCGACGGTCGCCTGATTCGACTTATACCCCAGGCCCCTGCAACACCCGCGTTATCCAAGGGCTCGCCTCTCGTCACGGGAACTGTGTTGCCTGAAACATCGCTCTTGATCGGTCTTGACGAGCAGGGATGGATGCGAGCGGTTCAACTCGACTCAGGGAAGCTGGTCTTTGAAGAAGAGGTCCACGAAGCCAAATCAGCTTGGGCGATTTCCGTGGACCGTGACGAACGGATCCTGGCGACCATCGGAGAAGATCGTCGGCTGTGCTGTTGGGAACTGCCCGAGTGGAAGCTGCGATGGCGTGCCGAAGTGGACTGG
This sequence comes from uncultured Planctomycetales bacterium, assembly GCA_963695565.1. Lineage (GTDB taxonomy): Bacteria > Planctomycetota > Planctomycetia > Pirellulales > Pirellulaceae > CAVOGW01. Next base: position 783,406 of record CAVOGW010000008.1, on the reverse strand, counting down.
GGAGTCCGCGATGTCTGCGTCGCGCCTGACGGATCCTGGATCGCCGCAGCACCGCCGTTGGCCGACAAACTGGGAGACCGGGAAGGGATCATCGGCATCTGGGACACCCGGACCGGTGAGTGTCAACGCTTGCTGGATAGGCACAGCAATTGGGTGCTACGACTGGCAATAACTCCCGACGGGCGTCGGTTGGTCTCGGCCTGCGAAGACCGCAGCATGCGCATCTGGGATGCAGCGTCTGGCGCGCTGCAAGCGACCATTTTGCCCGCAGCACGAGCCGCGGCCCAGCATCTGGCCCTGGATGCGGCAGGAGACACACTGTATGTTGGGCACCGCGATGGGCGAGTGACGACCTGGAACATGCAGGACGGTGCGGCAGGCGCCGAATGGCCGGCCTTTGGCGATGCGCTCAGCGGGCTTGCTGTGACACCCGACCATCGTGTACTGGCGACGTCGCGATCCGACAATCGACTCAAAGTCTGGGACCACCCACGCAGGAAGTTGCTGGCGTCGTTTGACCTGGGCGTCGGTCTTGTGAATGACTTTCAACTGTTTGATCAAGGCCGACTTGTTGCGGCAATGGGGCAAGACGGGCAGCAGCTTCTGCGACTCGAGTGATTCGCGGTATTGCACCAGTGTTGCGCGAAAGGGGGAAAGCGGCAAAGTATCGCCGCACTCCAAAAAAGAAGCGACGCTGTCCCATCCGGCGGCTCAGTCGAGACGCCAAATGGAGGACGCGTCGGCATGTTCCTGAACCAGCCGGGCGAATTCTGCGGTCAGCCGCAATGCTGTATGGAGCGTATCGGCCCAAGGACCGTCGCCCGCGCACTGCCACGCGGCGCGGGCCACCGGAACGGCCGGGTCGCCGTCGTCGTGAAGTGGCCGCTGCGGAAGCCGGTCGTAGTACGGTCGAAAGTCCGTGGTGGCCGCCAGCAGTCGCCTCAGACCGTAAAGGTCGGCAAGTGCGGCCTGCAGCCTCAGACATGCGTGTTCGCGGACGCGATGCGCGGGATTGTCGGCTTCCAGTCCCCAATCAGGCTGGACATGACCGGCGGGACCTTCGCACAGCGCATGGCAGATCTCATGAAAAACCATCTGTGCTAAGGAATCATCGACGTCCAGCGTTTGCGGACTTCCAATCCGCAACGTGCCGGCACCGTCCCAGGACGCAAACACCTCGGGGCTGCGCACGATGCGCATCCCCATTTGACGGGCCGCATGGATCCAAATCAATTCCACGGGGTCCTGGTAAATGCCCTTGATCGTTCGCACTTCCAGCTCCGCGAAAACTAGACAAAGACCTGAAACAGTAGAAACAGACCAGCTGCCAGCAACATCGTCACCGGTAGCGTCAGTACCCAGGCCATGAGTATGTTGCGAATCGTCGAGCTTTGGATGCCGGACCGATTCGCCGCCATGGTCCCCGCGATCCCGGACGATAGTACATGCGTGGTACTGACCGGCAAATGTAAGAAGTCGGCCATGGCGATGGCCACTGTGGCGATCAGTTCCGCGGAAGCCCCTTGAGCGTAGCTCATGTGCGCCTTGCCGATCTTTTCGCCGATGGTGATTACAATACGCTTCCACCCCACCATGGTACCGAGGCCTAGTGACGTGGCCACGGCCACGATCACCCACGCCGGCGAGTAGTCCGTCATGCCGCGCAAGTTTTTGCGGGCGCTGGACAATAGTGATTTGTCCTCGTCAGTCAGGCGACCATTGGGCAGCGATGCGATCCTGGCCAGAGCGTAGTCCAGCCGCATGATGCGGGTACGAATATTCCAACGCGAATCGGGCGAGATGGCCGACAGCTGCGTAACGCCGCTGCAGGTCGGTGCGTATGCCCCGCAGGTCTTCGCGCAGCGATTCCGCATTCGGTTTGGGCACCGCGCCCGCCTCGACGGCGGAACCCGGAAACCGTTCCGTCAAGCCACCGAAGGGGCTTTGCTGGGGAGCGGAGGTGATGCTGGGCATTCCATCGATTTGATCGATCGCCTTGACGACTTCGGGGTTGCTGTCCAGAACGGCTTCCAGTTCGTCGACCACGGTCAAAGTTTGCGTGACCTCTGGGGCACGATATCCCTGATTCAGGGCGAAATGTGCGGGCAGGATACCGATCAAAATAAGCATGATCAGACCGATCCCCTTCTGTCCGTCGTTCGAGCCATGCGCCAGGCTTACTCCGGTGCAAGTGAAGATCAAGATAGCCCGCACCCACCAGGGGGGCGCAGATCGGGGGCGCTGGCGCGTACAATTCCGCATGCGGAATTAACTTCTTGCTTGCCAGCAGCAGCATCGCCGCCGCGAAAAATCCGATCAGCGGCGAGATCAGCAGCGACAAGCCGACTTGCCCGGCTTTGGTCCAATTCACGCCGCTGCCGAATCCGTGACCGGAGACCATCGAGCTGGCCAGGCCCACTCCCAGGATCGCCCCGATCAACGTGTGCGAACTGCTGGCCGGAATGGCCAGATACCACGTGCCGAAATTCCAGATAATGGCCGCCAACAGCAGCGCCATGACCATCGCCATGCCAGCCCTACTGTCGATATTAATCAGCAAGTCCACCGGCAGCAGATAGACAATGCTGAATGCCACGCCGATGCCGCCAAAATAGACGCCCAAGAAGTTGCAGATCCCCGACCAGACCACCGCCTGCTTGGGCTTCAGCGAATTTGTGTAAATCACTGTCGCCACTGCATTCGCCGTATCGTGAAACCCATTGACAAACTCGAAGGCCAGCGCAATCCCCAAGGCCAGGACAAAAAATACGATTGTGCCCGCAGAGAGTGTAGCTTGTCGCTTCCATGTTCACTACCCTGGGATGACTGTGAGTTTAGGGGCACATGCGTCGAGCGAGCCTTCGGCAAACGATACAAGCGCGACGCGCAAGCGAGTGAGCCAATTGCAGGATGCGACGGGGAGCATGCACGGTAACCATTCGCCAAGACCCGTAATTTGGCGGGTTGGCGGGCTCACTCGCTCGCGCGTCGTGCATGTATTGTCCGGGAGGTCAAGCGCAGTCCGCGGCACGACCAAACGTGTCGTTGTCCCGTCCGAGATCGATTATGGGTATTCACCCGGCAAAAGGCAATTGAAGTTTGCACCTGGCGGCGGCTGGCACGCAGACCAAGCAAGCCGATTGTGAATCACGGCGGCCACGTCGGCCCCCTTGCAGGAAACGCGCCACCGACAACAAGCGGCTTGTTGATTTAGTACCCAAAGGCGCCCAAACAACATCAGCCGGCAGGCGTTAGCCTCCGGTTCTGACGCGTTCTTGCCTGCCTGAACCGTGGGCTATCGCCCAATGCCACTCGGTTTGTAGAACAATTGTCCTCAATTGTTCCGCGAATCGCGAAATTGTCGGGGGAAACAGTTGGGGACAACTGTTCCACAATGCCCAAACCGAGTGCCATTGGGCTAACGCCCGACGGCTGATTAGATCAACAGTCCCCAAGGTCGGGTGGGGAGCGGTGAACCGATCAATTCGAGACTCAGCTTGAATTCGACTCGGTGGGGGCATCTTCGCCAGACGCTGCTAATGATTCCGCCGATGCCGATGATTCCGTTCGTTCCTTCAGTGCTTTCGGCGGAGACGCCAGGCTGGACAGAGACTCGTTAGCTTTGTCCAATGGCGGCATGTCAATCAGTGCCTGCAAAATCTTGAGCTGGATATTGATCTTCAGGCCATCGCAACGCTCATGGATTATGTCGGACAGTCGATTGTAAAGCAGCGAGGAGTTTTCCTGCGTGTAGTAACCGGTGATCGCCGCAATCAGGCCGAGCAGATCGCTGCATACCGACAAATACGTTACGTTATGCGCCTTGTGCGCGCGACTACCGGAAATCACGTCTTTGGAACTCTGGTGCATGCTGATCAAGCTGACCATCGAGTTCAGTTCGTGAAACCGCCGACGATAGGCGACGGCGTCCAATCCCAGCAGCGCCAGAAATGCCAATCCCACATAAACCATGATGCCCAAAGCGGCCTCCAGGCCCTGGGCCACCTCGCTGGCCAGATTCAATGAGGGTTCCACTAAAGGACTGGGAAAGGCGTGATCGGGATGGAGCAGGCGTTGGGCCTCGGCCAGCTGATGCGCTGTTAAAGTGGGGCGAGCGACCAAATAGGTCACGACGGAGTAAGTCGAAACAGACTCCTTCGGCAACTGCTCCGCCGGATCCAGATAACCCGGCAGGATTTCAAACGGCCGCAGGTACTTCAGTCGCAGGCTCATCGCGCCAATGTCGGGCGCAACGAGACGAAATCCAGCCGCGGCCAGCCGAGCGGCAGTCCCCTCCAGTTTCTCGCTGAGCGGATCTTTGACCACAAACACGGCGTCGACGTCGGCTGCGATCTGGCACGTCACGTCGTCGGTAAACTTCCGCCAATCGTGGATGAATTCCACTTTGTCGTCAATTTGCCAGTAGCTGGCAAAAATTCTTGCCAGCGAATGGCTGCCTTGATCGATGTGCGATGTGAGAATTTTGCGCATCTGGGTGGGATGTGAAATCGAGTCGCGCAGGAATAAGAGCACCAGCTCGGTCTGTTCCAGTTCGGTGCTGATCAACTCGTGGGGAATTTCCACGCCTCCCTGCACGTAGGCCAGGTCGGCGCCGCCTTGCTGCATCAACTGCAAGCTTGCCCGCGAGCCCACCGTGGACGTTTCCTTGAGTCGCAGTCGCGAACTTCCGCGTAACATACCCGTCAGCTGTACCGCGTCACGTTCCGGGATGGCAACCACCAATTTTGACGTGTGGAGGAACTGCCAGTACAGTAATCCGCACAAGAGCACCAGCGAAACGATCAAGAATGCCGCGGGCAGCCGATGCCAGCCAATTGCCCGCCGTAGCCGCTTGGAGACCTGTTTGGCGTCGCGTGCGATCTGCGCCACCCCCAGCGCGACTCGGGCCAGCCCCTCATGGGTCGGCAGCTCGCGGGCTACCTGCGTCGCGAGGGTCTCCGCGCGGGCGATGACCGGCTCGATTTCCAGCCGCAAATGCTGTCGTTCAATCTCGGGCCGCGGATTCCTGGCATTCGATTGGGCAGCAGCAGACATGTTTAGCCGACTCCACCAGTAAGAACAGCACCCGCGATTGCCATATCCCGTCGCCGCGACACGGGTAGACTCCAGCTCATTTCTGCCGCGCTGCGGGAGCAGCGCCGATGGACGTCGCCTCGTCCGCGGTCGCCGCGTGCTGTTTGGGCGGAATCAGCGCTGCGGGCTGTTCCAATACCAAGTAATGCCCGTGGTCCGCCGTCACAATTACGACGGAGTGCTCCCAAGCGTCTTCGGATTCGATCCAGTCGACGATCGTGCGGAACGCGGCGTCTCCGTCATAGACGGCTCCAATCGAGTCGTCGATGTTGTTCGCGTGATTCGCCCAATCCACATCACCGGCTTCGACCATCAACCAGAATCTGTCGGCCCGACAATGCAGCACGTCGATCGCTGCTCGCGTCATGTCGGCGAGTCTGGGATTTTCAGCGATGTCCCCTTCGCTATATCGTTCGCGCAAGGGATTGAATGCCCCATCCGCTGTTCGGTAAGGTAAATGGCCAGCCGCCGAGCCAAAGAATCCGAAGAGGCGCGATTGGGTACGACAGGCGGTCTTGACGGCATTCTCGAGGACCAGCTTTCCCGGCCTACCCGGTGTGCGCTGGGCGATGACGTAGCGACCACCATGCTCGCGATCGATCGTCTTCAGGTCCGCTGCCGTCAGATACGTATTTCCGGGTACAAAATTCGTGCCTTGGGCCGCATCCGTTTCGCTCGTTTCTCCCCAGCCACAACCGATGACTACGTCCATCCCTGCCAGGGGTTGCCGGGAATGCGAGACGGACGGCAGCCCCAACAAATCTCGTGACAGGTCCTGATAGTCGCCGCGGGATACGTTGTTTGCGTAGGCGCAGGCCGGTGTCGCATGACTGAAGGGAACGCTCGTGACGGTACCGATCGCAAACCCAAGTTCGGACTGCAGCCAGGCGGCGATGGGTGTAACGTGGCTGCCGTCCGAAGCCACGTTGATGGCGCCGTTGAATGTCTTGATACCGCTGGTCATGGATGTGGCAGAAGCAGCCGAGTCCGTCACTGTGTGCTTGCACTTCTTGTCCTGGCACAGCAGATAACGATCACTGGTCGGAGCCGACCATGGCGTTTCCCCGCCGCGCTGCGCACAATAACCGCCATGTTCTTTTCCGCGCGGTCCCCCCACGGTTTGTGTATCCACATCCACTTGCAAGCCTCCGTTGTTGGCCGAAGTAACCATGCAGCCGAAATCCGAAGACGTGCCTCGATAATCCTGAAAGTACAGTCCCGTACCGCGTTCCGAAGTGTAGGCAACGCGCCCGAGTTTATAAATGGAAGCGGCTTGAGTCGTTTGCCAATCCATGCCGTCAAAAATCACCAGAAACACGAATTTCTTGTGCAGCGTCTCGATCGCCAGTCGCTGCAGTCGATATATGTCGGTCTGATCCATGTAGTTGGCGGTGTCATGTAACGTGTCTTGGGGAGTGTTCGCGTAAATGGAGGCCAACAATTTCTCGCTGCGATAACAGCTGTTTGCCCCTTTAAACTTTCCCAGTCCGATCCCGAAGGTGTAGACAGGCACCAGTCGATTTGAGTGGTCGGTCCAACTGCTATAGCGATCCTTACGTATTCCCCAATGTCCCCACGCCGCCGACTGCCCGTCATACGCCGCCTGCTGCAGCTCGCGCAGGTAATCTGACTCGCCAGGCGGGTCTTCCTCGGCCAGCGTCGGGCCGCATATCGGCGCGAAAATAGCCAGGGAGATTGCCATCCCGTAAATTGGGCGCATAGGTAGAGACGTTGTCAGCCAGCGAAACACTTGGAATCCCTCGTTTGCCAAACGAAATGAGCCATCATCCGAAGCCTATTGTGGTTCGCCGAGCATGGTTGTGCTACGGGGGCACTTCCCGGCCTTACCGTCGGCTCCCGGCCCCGCTGATTGTACCTGAAATTCGGACTGAATTGGCGAACGCATCCCCATGGGGTAAGCTGGCTTACAGCTGGCGGTATCGGTAAGTTGAACGTGGACCGTTTCTGTCTCGCCAAACGTGCGAAGTAGCCTCCTGGTTCATCTGGGACGCGTGGCCAAGGCCTCCCCGGCAAACAACATGGATCACGGTTTGACAAGCAAACTACGTGCCGACGCGCTGGCCATCTGGCAGTCGGGAGTTGACGCCGCCAACGCCGAACAGGTGACGAGATCCGCGATCGGGGCAACGGAATTAGATTGGACGTTTGGCTCCATCGCGGTGGCGCGATCATCGTTCGATCGAATCGCCGTCCTCGGCGGGGGCAAGGCCGTGGATGGCATGGTGCGGGGAGTCTGCGGAGCGATGGAGCACGCCGACGTGGATTTGCTGGGCTGGGTCAATGTCCCCGACGAACTGGCTGGACAGGTTGGCCACATACGACTGCATGCCGGACGGCCCTGGGGAGTGAACGAACCGACAGCAGCCGCCGTAGCCGGCACGCGTGAGATGTTGCAGTTGGTGGCAGGCCTATCCGCGCGGGACTTGTGTTTGTGCCTGCTGACGGGCGGAGGTTCCGCCCTGATTTCGGCGCCGCCAGCAGGCGTCAGGCTGGATGACAAAATAAGGTTGGTGCGGCAGTTGGTGGCCGCCGGGGCAAACATCCAGGAAATCAATTGCGTGCGCCGCTGCCTGAGCGACGTCAAGGGAGGCGGGTTGGCTCGTGCCTGTCGCGCGGGGCAGATGGTCACCATGTTGATTTCCGACGTGCTGGATGATGACCTGGCAGCCATCGCCTCCGGGCCCACGGTTGTCGGCTCTCGCGATCCCGTCGCGGCTGAACGGATCATCCGCAAATACGTTCCGCAAGTGAACGAATTCGTCGTGTCGATCTTGCCGGCGCTGGCGGCTGTCAAACTCGCGCTGCCGGATACGACACCCCCAGTACCCCATGTTATCCTGGCCAACCTGAGGGCCGCCATGTCGGCTGCGGCCGACACGGCCGCGCGACTTGGATATCGTGTAACGCTGCAGCAAGTCGCCCAGGCACAACCAGACGCCAACGAAGTCGGGCGCGCAATGGGTCAGGAACTCGTCCAGCTGTCCGCCGGCCAAGGCAAGGCGTGTACGATCAGCGGGGGTGAGCCAACTTTGGAACTTGTCGACGCCCCACGGCGGGGCAAAGGAGGCCGCAACCAGCAATTGGTGCTCGCCGCGATGGCGACGCTACTCCAACACCAGGAATTCCAGCGGGACAGCCTGCCTCGCGCCATGCATCATGGCGTATTGTTGTCCGCGGGCACCGATGGCGAGGACGGTCCCACCGACGCTGCCGGAGCGATCCTGGATGCCGAGGTTGTCGCCAGCGCACTCGACCAGCAGCTTGATCCTCAACCCTACCTGGCAACCAACGATGCCTACGCGTTTTTCCAGCAGACCAACGGGTTGATCAAGACGGGTTGGACGGGAACGAACGTCTGCGACCTGCGCGTGCTGTTACGCGGGGATGGATGAGCCTCGGCAGCGATTGCCCTGCTGCTCATGCCGGCCCTCACGCAGACCATTGATGTTAGTCGGGGTAACGCAGAATGTCATTCTGAAGGAGCCACGCGACTGAAGGATCTGCCAACCAACGTCGCGATACGAGTTAAAGTTCCATGTTCGGCGTCGTCGCTGGAAGATCCTTCGGCTCGCGACCGCGCTGCCTCAGGATGACAGCTCAATCTGTCATCAAGTCAACAGACCCTAAACTACGGACCGGGGTCGCCGCTTATTCGATCGCTGCGCGGCTTGAAAGTGGCCGGCGTAGCGATTCGAGTTTTTTTCGCAGTTTCTGCGGTCGCGGCAGGGCATCGTTCCAATCATAGATCGCCCGTTCCCAGCCTCCATAATTCGCATTAGGCAACATGAACCAGCCTTGACCCCACATTGGTCCGTATTCGATGGCCAGCTGCTTGCGTGCACCGGCGGTAGGTTGGAATCCCACGGAAACAAAATCGTTCAGGTCGTCTCCCAGCAGGGCCAGCACGCGATACGATGCCGCGATCGCTTGTCGTCGCGACTCTTTGTCGCTGGTCCATTCAGACAATTCTCCTTTACACATCAAATGTTGCTCGTCGGTTTCGGCCAGTATGTCGAGCTTGCTGAGGTTTTGGCAGGTCGCCTGTTTTTCCTCGACATCTCGATTCGTTACGAAAAACACTTCGACACCGGCGTTCCGACACCGCGTGACGAATTGCCGGGCGCCTGGCACGGCCAAGGACTCGGCACGTTGGCAAAACGCGTGCCAGGCGTTCTTGTCATACTCGCCATGGTCCAGGATCTGTTGCACTTGAAAGGCCGAGTTGTCGAGGACCGTCTCGTCCACGTCCAGGATCACGGCGGGCGGTCGCGGTTGGCCATTCTTCGTTGAACTCAAGTCCGGACTTGTCGGAGTCCGCGTGAACGTCTGCGGGGGCCACGCCGCAAAACGCTCATCGCGCAGCGCCATTTCGACGTGCTGCCATGCCAGCTCATAGATCATCGCCGTAATCACGGCATATTCCGCCGATGTCTGCATCCAGAGGGCTGAGTCCAAGTCCTCGTGCGCCTGCGTCGTGCGTGCTGGCACACTGCCGATCGGCCGAATGTTCGATACCGAAACGTCGCAGCCAGCGACCAGCAAGAGTACGACGATCGTCAGGCAGTTCCGCGTGTTTCCACGATAGGCAATCGTCATGCAGACAAGCTCCAGCAGCATCGCGAGTAGATTGGTGCAACGTGCAGCAACACTCGAGCGAATTCCCTGTGTAAAACCGCTTTAGTCTACCGACTTCGGGTGGCCGTCTGTAGCCTACTTGGGCTACCGGCGGTTGACGAAGATCCACGTTGACAACTACGCTGAATGGCTCGATCAAGGCAGAAAACGCGGGCGGTTCCCTGCGCTTGGGAACATCGCCAGCTAAGTTCAAGGACCTATGGCATGCTCTCGATGACGAAGACTGCAAAAACACGCACATCCCATCCGTGGATCAGTCCGGGTGTTCGGTTTGGGGAGTTTGCCTCCCGATCCGTGATCTTTTGGCTGGTGTTGCTGACGATTCATCGTGGTACAAATGGTCAAGAATCGGCCATCGGGGCCAGCGAGGGAGTGCCGGTCGTCAATTGGACGGAAGCCCGCAGCGTCGTGGGCCGCACCGCGATTGTCGGTGGCCAGGTCGTGGATGTAGGGGCGACCCAGGATAAACACATCCACTTTATCAATTTCAGCAAACAGGACCGCAGCGCCTTCAAGCTCGTCATCTTCGAGGATCGTCGCGGTCGCTTTCCCGAATCGCTCGATCAAGCGTACCTGAACAAGCTGATCACGGTTCGCGGAATTGTGTCCTTGTTTAACGGTGATCCCCAGATGGTTTTGGCATCGCCCGATCAGATTAAGATCGTCGATCAGTTGCCAGAGTCGTTTATTCCGACACTGCCCCAGGTGAAAGTCGGCCCCGAGATCACGGTGGCAACCTATAACATACTCAACCTGTTCGACGGTTATGACGATCCGTATTTCAATGACGAGACAACACCCGAGAAACCGCGCGAGGATCTGCTGCGGGTGGCGGCCGTGCTGAAGGAAATTAACGCCGACGTGGTAGCTTTTCAGGAAGTCGAGAGCCGCGGTTACCTTCGGAAATTTCTCGACGTGTTCGCTCCCGAATTGGGATATCGAGACATCGTGCACTTCGAAGGAAACGACACGCGCGGGATTGACGTCTGTGTGGCCACACGCGTCCCCGTCGGTCGCGTCGTGTCGCATCGGCATCTGGCCTTCCCGGGGCCAGCCGGTCCTCATTCGCGTTTCAACCGCGACCTGCTGCGGATCGAGCTGCTGCCCGAAAACGGTGACCCCTTTGAGGTGTGGGTCGTGCACCTGAAGAGCAACTCGGGGGGGCGGGAAGAAGCTGAGCCGATACGGTTAGCCGAAGCCAGGGAGGTTTACCAGCTGATTGCCAGCCGCTTGCGCGCCAACCCGGACGCCGAGCTGCTGGTTTGCGGCGATTTCAACGATACGTATGACAGTCCCACGATGAAAACGATCCGGGGGGAGGACCCTGGGCCGCCACTGCTTGAGCCACTGTTTGCATCGCTGCCCGTTGAACAGCGCGTGACCTACAACAGGGAACCGTATCGCGAAATGATCGACTTCATCCTCGTCTCTCGCGGGATGGCCCGTCGTTACGTGGCAAACAGCTACGTGATTAGAGACGGCTCGCTCACCGAATCGGGCTCGGACCATAATCCCGTCTATTGCCGCTTCCGCGCGCAGCGATCGCCTGTCCCAGCCAGTGGGCCGTAGGTCGGCCGGACGGGACCGCATGTCAGCGGACCACGTGCGCAGCACGGTCAGCGACCGAAGGATCTGCCAGAAGCGTTGTGCGACTCGCGACGGTCGACTCAGGAGATCCCGGACACACCCAAGCGGGCGAAATCACATTGGCTGGCAGATCCTTCACTCCGCTCCGCTCCGTTCAGGATGACGTGGGCCCGCCCTGCTCTGTTCAGGATGACGTACGTGCATGCAGTTCAGCATGATCTGCGCCCGAACCGGGATCAGAGGCTTACGCTACGAGCGAAATACGGGTTCCAGTCCCCCATCAAATTCAGGGCGAACGAGGTTTGCCAGGAGTAATACCGGTCGTAACCCAAATCTGCGTGGGCCTCGACCTGGTCTGCATCGGTAATGTAGAAATACTGCGAATCACGATAGGCGTACAATTCATTGCCTCTGGCAACTAGCAGGTCGCTGCCGGCCGAGTCATAGATGGCTACTTTGTCGGTCTGCCCATCGTTCGGGTCAAATACGACGTAGTGGTAATCGAAGCCGATGGCACGGTTATAGTAGTTGTCTGTGTACATTCGCGCCCCATCATCGTCGACGCGGAAATAATCGCTGGCGGTGGTGTCATAGAAGTACGCATAGTCCGCACCTCCGCTGGAATAGGCATACGCTCGATCAAACCCACTCGCGTAGTTGTCGAAAGAAGAGCCATACAGTCGATTTTCGTTCCCTGCCGCGATGTAGTAGTCCGACCCCGCGGAATCATACAGATAAGCGCGGTCGTCCGACCCGTCGCCGGCCTCGCCGTAAACCACGTCAAAGTTGCGCGCGTAGTTGTAGAACCCGCTGCCATCCAAGCGCGCGTCGGTGGACGTGGCCGTGTAGCGGTCATTGCCCGCCGAACCCACGAGTCGAGCGGAGTCGTTTCCCTGCGAGGCATACGCATAGGCTCGATGGAAGTCATTGGCCGTGTGTACGTAATTGGTGCTCGACATGCGGGCCGAAAGCGGGTCCGCGTAAAACGCGTCGTCACCGGTCGTGTCGTACAACAGCGCGCGATCTCCACCGCCACCTGACTGCACGGTTGTCGTCCGCGTCGTATACACCAGTACCTGATAGGAAACGCCGGTTAGTTTCGCGGAGGTCTCCCGCAACTCCGCCTGATCCACGCCGGCTCCTCCCACGAGTTGGGCGACATTGTTTCCGCCGTGGCCGTAGAAAATGATGCGTGTGTTAGTATCGGCACCAATCGACTGGGATTGACCATTGAGGGTCACCGTATGGGAGTCCGTGCCGGCCACAAACTCAAACACGTCATCACCCGACGTACCATCCACAACGATGTCCCGGGCAAACGATGTGGCCAACGTCCCATAAGCCGCTGTCTGTTCAAACTCCCCAAAATTATAGTTCCGGCCAGACTGCCCGACCCCCAACACGATCTCGCCGATGCGATCGTTGTAGACGTTGCCGTTGTTAGGGATGGAGTGTGAATTTTCGTCGAAGCGACCCAAGGTCTCCCGTCCATCCGTATACCCGCTGGGTGTCTCCGCCGCTATTTGATAAGTGCCGGGGCGCAGGTCTGCAAAGTGATAGCTGCCGTCCACCTCCGTCAATGCCTTCCGTTCGACAATCGCTCCGCGGTCGTCGACTCCCGATAGTTTGACGGTCACGCTGCTGAGAGGCCGATCACCCTCGTCGTAGTTTGCGTCTCGGTCGACATCCACATAGCTAAAGCCACGGAGCGCCGAGGGGGAGATCTTCCCAAACAGGTAGTCGCTATAAGTCTCGTCGTTCTTGGAGATCACGATGTTGGAAATGACGCCGTCCTTCGCGGTACCGCCCGCGGTCCCCGCTTGTTCATGGCCGTCCAGATAACCGGCAGGCCGATCGGCAGCCAACTCGTACGTTCCTTTCTTCAATCCCGTGAACTCGAAGGCCCCCAGCTCGTCAGTGACAGTCGTCATGCTGATGGGCGTCTTCTTGCCTTCCATACCTGACAAAACGACTTTGACACCTGCCAGTCCTCGCTCGTTGCTGGAAAATGCACCGTCAAAATTGACATCGTGGAACAGCGAGCCGGCCAACGTGGAAAACACAGTACGCAGCTCGAGTGATTCCATGCTCAGCTGACGGCCCGCAATTCCCGAGCGACCGCTCCGTCTTGATTTCTTGCCGCGCAACAGCCTGTTTAACATGGTCATGCTCCAGTCTTGCCAAATGAGGAGTCACACACCTGGGCGGTGTCCCCCATCGGATTGTTTTTTTATCGAAGGCCCGCTCCAAGAACTCACCCACCGATCAGCTTGGCAGCCCAATGACGTGCTTGGGATGGGTCGTCCGCCTGAAGCCTGCACCGGGAACCCGGACAGCGTGTGCGGATACGCTAGAGCAAACCCAATGCCAATCCAGGATACTGCCGCTAACTCGTTGTGGCTAAATGGGTTACGGAACTTCCCCTCCAGCCGCTGTCCGTGCAAATGCTGCGCGATCATGCACAATCTCGATCCAAATCTTGCAAAGTACGCCCGAGTTTTTAATGGTGGTCCAGCCGAGCGAACTGTGTTTCGCTGAGCCGAGTGAAAGCGATTCGGCTATTTGCCGATCGCCGGTCGTGACCCGGCCGGGGAGTGCGGCCGATGAGTTAGTTTGGCCGGCAAGTTGCGAGATCATGGTGGCGCTGTTGCACCAAAGGCAAGTGCAGCTAACTCGTTTTGGCTAAATGGTTGATGGAATTCTCTCTGGAGGCGTCCGTGCAAATGCTGCGCGATCGAGCACAAACTCGATCAGGATCTTGGCAAACTACCCTGGCGAGCAAAAACAAAAAAATCGGCCAGCGACGAGGCATTCGGCTGCCGGGGATCAAACGGGAACTGATTGGCGATCCGTTCCACGAGAGTCCAGTCCGGACGATGCTCCTCAATCCACGTGGTGAAGTTGCGATGCCGGACGTGAGGCATGGGAGGAAGCGAGTCGACGTTGGACGAGTAGATGATCACGTAACGCCGAGCCGCATCGAACAGTTGAGACATGTAACACTGAAATACATGCTCTTCGACCAAATGGTAGATGACGTCCAGCGACAAGGCCAATTCCGCGACCACTGCCTCATCGATGCGGGCCGTCGCGTCGCGCAGCAGAAACCGCTTGTGTGAATCCTGGGCAAATCGCTGCCGGCAGAGTGCCACGGCCGACGCCGACACATCAACACCGATGTAGGTCGGGTACTCCGCCAGGCTCAGCTGGTGGCCGTCACCACAACCGAATTCGACTACCGTTTCTATCCCCTGCTCCCGCACGAAGTCGTTCAGGATGCGTGCCTTAAAGTCGGCCAGGCAGCCATAGGAACCTGCCCCCGAGTTGCCGCCACGCGCGTACCGTTGTTCCCAATACGATGGTGAGTCGCGAAACGTGACGGCGCGAACGCACGTGTTAATCGTGGTGCTGACCAATGGAAGTTTGTTTTCGATGAGCGCTTCAAGTTGCGAGAGCATGGTGCATGGTACTCCGAGTGGTGCTGATGTATTAGAGTTGGTGTGAACGAAAGGGTGCATAAACCCCGTCCTGTGCGTCCCATAAGTAGACTGACCACAGGTAAGTCTTGTGAACGAGTTCGCAGTTCCGACGCAAGAACATTTCCACGCGGGCACCGGGATACTCCCAGCGTAAATTCTTCCCGCGGCTCCGTAATTTTTCGTGATTCACGGCAATCCACACGCGCTGGTGCGATCGCAGGACATCCGCCAGATGCTGAAGGTCGCCAATCACGGCAGCACCGGCGTTGCGATCGATCAATAGGCCTTCTTTCGCCATGGCGAAGTCGTACAGCAGGGGGACTGACAGGTCATAGTCCACTCTGCCGATCTCCAGCAATGCTGCGTGTGTGTGGGGCTCCGTCACCATGACCGCATCTTCCGGGCGGAGATTGGCACGAATGTATTGCAGGGCACCCGTGGAATCACCCACCAGCTTCAAGTCGTAACTATCCGGAATTCGCCACGGTGACATGACAGCCAGGCAACCGGCGAAACAGACGCTGGCCGTCGAGGTAACCAGTCGTCGCTGCCGACCCGCCTCGTGGGCCAGACTAAATCCGCAGGCAGCCACGCGTGAGAGGATGGCCCGCATGCCGTCCAGACTCAACAGTGCCCACAGGGGAATCAGCCAATACTGGTAGCGCAAGCTGACATGTGTCACCAGGACGTTGGTGAACAGCACACCGCTGATCAGAATTGCGCTTAAGGCCATGGCACTGCGGTCGCGTCGTCGACAGCATAACGGCCAACCACACAACAGGAAGCAACTGGCCACGATGTGCAGTCGGGAATAGCCAACCACCAGGGTCAGCAGATTGAAGGGATACCACAGATGCGGCTTGATGGCCGCCTCCAGATTCGGGGAAATGCCCTCGGGACGTGTCATGCACCGCGTCTCGAACGTAAAGTAGTCCAGACCAATGATCGCCAAGGCACAGGCGGAAAGGACCAGCAGCCGCAGAGTTCCACGTGACGACGCGCGATCCGCAAAGATGACGTAGCTCACCAATAGTGAAAAACCCATGACGCTGCTGGCCTCCTGGCACAACACCGTGCACAGGAATGCCAGAACCGTCAACATGCGGTACCGTTCTAACTGTTCCGTAATAAAGCCACGACAAAACCAGTAAATCGTCAGCAGCGCCATCATCTGCTGCATCTGGTAAAATCGAATAACGTGGGAAGTGTAGATTTCAAACGGATGGATGGTCATCAACAGCATGGCACCCATGCCAATCCATGGTCGTTTCAGCACACGGCTCCCCAGCAGGTAGGTCAACCAGCAAGTGATGACGCCGAACAGGACATTGGGCAGTCGCATCGTCCATAGATTCGGGCCCATCACGGCCGCACACGCACCCAAAGCATAGTGAAACAAGGGGCTGCGCGTGTACCAAACATTCTCCGTGGCCATGCTCGGAACGCCGGTCGCGGCCACGTTCAGGATGGCCTGGGTCGATGCGTATTCGTCGTCGTCTAGTGGCTGAAAATCGAGCCGATAGGCGCGCAGGCAGAAGCCGAGTAATAAGACGCAACAAATTCCCAGGCGCCACCAAGGAGTGGACGGCACGTCGCGCACGCGCAACGGATTTTTGCTTGGCCGACCATCGTCTTCGCGCCGACAGCCCAAATCGACCAAGGCAGCGAAAATTCCAAACCAAATGCCGCTCAACCACAGAAAAGCCCATACACCCGATTGTCGGAACCATAGCAGCTCGTGCCGCTCCGCCCATCCAGTTCGCACAAGCAGCCCGATGACCAGCACGGCTGCGGCGTTCACCAAGACTCCGAACAGCAATCCGCTAACTTGTGATCGTGCATCCGCCCGGTCTTGCGGGCGTACGACCAGGGAAACCACACCGAACAACACGGACAGGAGTGTGGCCACCAAGACCAACATGCCGAGTTGGTAACGAATGCAGCGGACAACATCTGCCTGCTGGCTGTCGGCTGCGCCACGAAACTGCAGCCGGGGCATCGAGACGCGGTTGTGGGCCGACATACGTCGCGCAGCGGTCGCTTGCCCATCGGCCCCCGTCGTGACGTGCGCTTGCCAGCTCTCGTCGGAGCGGATTTGGACTTTTCGATCGTCGATCGTATAAGCGGCGCCGTCGACCGCGACCCGCCCCGGCCAATTCAGCGAACAGTAGGAGTCGGGTTCAGCCAGCCTGATTTCTATCGAATTCTCTCCCGCACGCAGCACGCGGGAAATGTCGTAGGCAACATAGTACTCCGTCAACAGGTTCTTGTGGTGGGCTGCCGGCGGCGTTCCGTATGGATAGCGGAGCACGTCGGAATGTCCTGCCGGATCCAGCTGCACGTGGCCACACGCTGCCATATTTTTCCGCGAATAGCGAGCCCGAATTGGTGCTCCGCAATCGCAGCTCGCGGGAAGACAGCGGCAAGGCACGGTAGTTTGTGCGCGTCGGGTCGCCAGTGGGCGGTTGTTCAAAATCGTGACCCACATACGGCGAGTCTAATTCGTCCGGATCGAGGACTGCCGGACGCTCTTGGGGATCCTGGGCCTGTTCTCGACCGATCACCCATTGTCCCGCATCGGCGTCCGGAGCGAACGAATCCGCACAGCAAATATGCTGCCCATTGACAAACAAATCAAATTGCCGTGTGGCAAACAGGCGAATCCAGGCAGACCGAGGTTGTCCCAGGACTTTCCATTGCGATCGAAATCGGATCGAATCCGCGGAGGTGGCCTGTAGTGACTCCAGCAGTTGTCCGTCGAAAGGAGTCTTAAATACCCGCGTGTCAAAAGTCTGCCAGGTGCGACCAGGGGGTGGAGCCGTGGCCAGTGCCCTGTCCCAACCTACATCGTCGTAGTTCGGCTCGGTCCAATCCAGCGCTCCCTGCCGCGGGGGTACCGCCGCGGCACGCCAGCCGGCTCCTGACTTCAGCGGTATCGTCTTGCCCTGGGCGTGCGTGATTTCGCCGATTAGCGCAAAACGGGCCGGTGCCCCGCGAGACTCGATTTGCACCGTAATCACATTTCGACCACGTCTCAGCTCCGGACGAATATCAATGAACATGGGCAGACGATAACTGTCGTGCCCGGACCATTGGTATTCGCGGGGGAAATTCAAGTCGATGACGGGGGGCGTCGTCGAGAGGCGTTGGCCCTTCTCGCTGAATCCATTTTGAAACGGCCGTGTGGGCCGCCACGCATAGTGGCGCCCAACCGGGTCGCGGTTCACGGTAACTTCAAAGCCGTCGCAGGCAGCAATCGCCACCCAGGCATTCGTGGCCTCGCTGTCCAGATCGAAGACGTAGCGAAAATAACCCGCGTAGCCGTCCGTACCCGGTGCCTGAACCCAGGCATCTGCCAGATCCAGAGGTCGCAACGGAAATCGTCGTGCATCCTGGTAGCGAAATACGACATAGCCGGCCAGCAGCGAATAGACGATTGCCACCACGGCCAAGGTGCGCATCGATCGGCGCGTCTGGCGACGTTCGCGGGGACGCTCGGTAGTTCGAGTGGCAAGTCCGATGGACATCATTTCGCGTGGTTTATGCCGATCGAGGAAGCGTGAAGGACGACGATTTCAAACTACGGGCGCACGAGCCCCACGGGGGACTGGGCCGTTAGTCGCCACAAGGCGGAATACTGTTGGAAGGCTTCGTTGGACTGGTTGCGTTGCAGTAGCGTCTTGACGGTCATTTCCCGAGCCTTTCCCAGTACGATGTGCTTGTTGGGGTAATTCAGGAAGTGATATACGGTTTGGAGACGCTCGTTCATCGTTTTCGCAGCGACCGCGTCGCCCAGCTGCATGCTGCAAACCAGCGCCATATACAATGCCTTGATGTTGCAGGGATCACGCTGCAGGACCAACATCGTGCCTGACAGGGCTTGATGCCACTGACCGGCGTTGGCAGCCCGTTCGGCGAACCGGAGTGCGCCTCGGCAAGCTTCGCGTCGGATAGGGCTCTCCAAAGACTCGCTGTCCATCAGCCGGCGGTAAACGTGGATCGCCCGATCACCTTGGCCATCCCGTTCCAGCAGTCGCGCTTGGTAGAGTTCCGCGTAGAAGCTCGACTGATTGCCGGCCAGATCGTTGATCCCGTGTTGCACAATGAAATCGGTATCTTCGCTGAGCGGCGGCCAGGCGCTGGCGGCACGTTCCAGTTCCACCACGGCTGCTGCGTGATCGCCACACGATGTCAGACTGGCGGCCCGATTCAGTATCATGCCGGCCCGCAACGGCGCGGACCACGCCATCAACAGACTCAGCCCACAGATGACCAGCGTGGTCCCGATGGCTAACCGCCACAACTCCATTTCCTGGCGTGGTTGGTCGGAAACCAGGGATATCAGGAACATGCAGGTTCCGCTGACCGCCAGAATCCATCCCCAGCCGACGAATTGACAAAAGGCATTGGTGAAACCTAGCCAGTCGAACAGTGCCGGCAATCTGCCCAGACTAAGTTGTCGCAGCGACCATGTGGGCGTTGGGAGCACGGAAACCTGCCGAGGTGAATCTGTCACGTACAGCTGGGTTTGCTGGGGTGTTCGCTCGTGTTCCTGATTGCGAAAGATATCACCTCCCAACCAGGTTAGATTCTCATGTTGCAGATGCAACGAGGCGGCCTGGGCGGCAAGGTGCGGTTCCCGGGCAGTTTGGCAATATGGAAAGAAAAGGCACACGCAGAAACTGAGTGCTGCCACAAACACGGCGCGCTTCTCGTGATGGGGCGTCAACCAATGCAGAAGACTGGCACACAACAGCAAACCCAGAACGGCTACCTTAAAAACCGTTTCGATTTCCGAAACGCCGACTTGGATCGATTCCCAGTCGCCGCGTGGCGTGAGGACGACGGCTGTCGGGACTCGAAACCAGGCACTCCGGGCGCTGGCCACGACGCAGCCGATTCCGGAAATCCAGACCAGGTTCAGCAACACTTGGCGCATGGCAGGCCCCACCTAGATTCCCGACATGGCCAGGCCGGACGACAGGCCGGACGAATTGACTTTGATCAGGTCACCTGGGCGGAGCACTTGATGCCCTTCAATCAGCACTTCATCGGCTTCCGACAGACCTTCCCGGATCTCAGTCCAGCCGTTCACCGAATTCCCCAGGACCACACGACGCGTCTCGAAGGAGTCATCGCAGCGTACCAGCACGAGACCTTTGCCTGCGGAGGCCGACAAGACGGCCGATGCCGGGATCGACAGGGCCTGTCGCGTCTGCGCGATTTTGGCGAGCCCAGAGAGGCCGGCATAAATGGGTAGCTCGTTAGATTCCAGCTCGACGCGCACCGAAAAAGTCGACGGCCATTCTGGTGCACCCGTTCCCGAGGGACGAATGGGGCGATTGACCTCCGGTCCGCTGTTACCAAACGAAACAAATGGATGGATTTGTGAAATCTTTCCCCGGATCTCATCTCCCGCGAAGGCCTCCAGGGAAATAATGCAATCGTCACCAGACTGCAAGTGCCCGGTGACCGTCTGGTCGAAATAGGCTTCGAACCATTGCCCCGAGGCCAGCAAGAAGGCCGGCTTGCCCGGATCCTGGTTGTATTCTCCTTCATGAATCAAGCGGCGTTCGATAATTCCGTCGGCGGGAGCGACGATGGCATAGTCGGCCAGTTCGGCTTCCCGTTGTTCGACGGCCAACTGGGCTTCTCGTACGGCGGCGGCAGCGATCAAAACGCTGTGTTTGCGCCCCTGTTCCGATCGATGCAGGTTGACTTCGGCTTCACGGAGCTTGGCCATGGCCTGCACGTAGGATAGCCTCTGTTCGAGCATCTCGTTTCGGCTGATCACTCCGTCGTGATAGAGGCCTTGCAGCATGTCGTTGATCTGTTCTTGAATCTGCGCCTGATCGGACACGGAATCCAAGCGAATGCGATCTCGATCCGGCCGTTCCTGGTCCATGGTGTAGACCGAGCCAACTCGGGCTCGTTCGTATTCGGCCTTGGCCACGTCCAGCATGGCTTGCGCAGCGCGTAGCCGCAGCGTGGCCTGCCGATGGTCCAGTTTTGCCAGAAGTTGCCCTGCCTGGATGCGATCCCCCTCACCAACCAGGACCTGGTCAATGCGGCTGGTCGGAACGATGGGTACCAGGATGGGCGTGCTGCGCACGAATCCTTCTCCCACGAAATGCTGCGTCAAGGTCCGCAACTGCGGCAGACAGGTGCTGACCGGAATCGGCAGGTTCTGTTGTCGCATGTAAGAGGCGTAACCAAGTTGAGACGAGTACATGCGACTTTGTGGGTTGATGTATCCGGGCCAGATTACCAGGCGGACCATCAGCAGTGCGATGACGAGAGTCCCCACGGCCAGGATCCAGGGCAGCCAGATCAAATAAAATCGCGTGGAGGGCGCCAACGTAATCTTGGCGATTGTCGGTTCGCGCACCAGGTCGATGTTGTTTGCGTTTTGCGTAGTCATGGCAGATTTCGATTCCTGTTACTGACTTGCTTTTCGGCGCAACGGCCGAATTAGACCGTAGGGACGTGGCCGCACCGTGGTCAAGACCGCGACCAAGAGCACTGTCTCGACCATGATCTGCAGGGCTCGCCAGCCCACGGCGATCGCAATCGACTCGGCAGGTGGAAGCCAGCCAGCCAGCGCCGTGGCCAGAAATGCTTCGCGAACGACCAGTCCGCCGGGGGCGAAAATTGCGAAAAAGCCGACCAGCCAGGCCGCGGAACTGAGCGCGATTAAGGCCGCCGGAGACGCCCCACCGTCTGGATGGATGCAGCGAACCACGCAGACGAAGCCCAGCCCCTGCCAAACGGAGGTCATCAGGTAATAGCACTGCACGGCGACCAGCTTCATCCAGATTCGGTCAGCGCCTCTAATCGCCAGCAACACGTCTTGAAAAGATGTCTGCTGCCGCGTGTGGAAAGCGCGCCTTGTCGCCATCACTCCGATGCCCGTCATCAACAGAACGGCGCAAGCAACCGTCGCGATCTGGCCGAAGGGTATCCGAGCCACCCATACGTGCAGAGCCTGACGCGACGACAGATAGACAACAACGACAATCAGCAAACGACTGCTGACGGCGAACAACAAGTCCAGCACCATGCTGGCCGCGCAAGTCAATTTTGGTGTACCCCGTCGGGTCGTTTCCACCGCGCGTGCACCAAAGTTCCAGACGCTGCCTGGCAGCCAACGCAACGATTCGCAGCGAATCCACAGACTGATCGCCTCTTGGGCGTGCATGGGATGCGCCATGGCGGCCAGAATTAGTGACCAGCCCCAGGCGTTGGCCACGCTGAATAAGCCATACATGATGACTGCCAAGAGGGCCCACGCCAGGCTGATGTCTTGCAGCGAAATCGTCTGCTGGTCGTAGCAGGTCCACGCGGCCGACAGCATGCTGGCAGCGACAACTCCCATCACGATCCACGTCGCCATGTTTCGGAATTTGCCGCTGCGGGGTGCTCGGGCTAACATGTATGAGCCTCCCCGGGCAAGAAACTGTTGAGCGGCTGGTCAAGGCCTGGTAGCGGACGGATCCCACTCGGCAGTTGCAAATCAGTTGCTGGATCGATGGTGGCCGTTTGCATGACCCCTGTGGGAACCTCCTCTGCCGGGCTCTCGGTGCACGGCACCCGCGAATCAGCGCGGGAATGCAGGAGACTGCGCCAATAGACGGCTTCCAGTTGATTGGTGATCGTCGACCAGCTGAATCGTTGCTGCACGTGACGGAGTCCGGCCGCCGCGAAGCGCTGCGACTTGTTTTTGTCCTGCAGTAATTCGACGATGGCCTGGGCAAGCGCGGTGGGATTTCTTTGTGGCACCAACAGGCCCGTAATGCGATCAATCACCACGTCAGGAATCCCGCCCACGTTGGTGGAGACGACGGGTTTTCCGTGAGCGTAGGCCTCAATGGCACCGACGCCGAGGCCTTCCGTGTCGCCACGATCGTCGACAATCGCTGGATTGACCCACACGTCGCACTTCGCGTACTCCTCGTTAAGTTCCTCGTTGCTGATAAAACCCAGAAAGTGTACGTAACGCTCAAGTCCCAACTCGCCACTCAGCTTCAGGAGGTAGTCTCGTTGGTCTCCGTCGCCCGTGATGACAAATGTGGCCTGCTGAGTGCGTAGTAGTTGTTGGGCGGCATGCAGCAGGTATTCGACTCCCTTCCGCTGAATCAAACGACCGGTAAATAGAACTCGCGGCGGTCCTGAGTGGCCGGGCACCGGCGGCGATTGGTTTTTTGGTTGTACGGTGGACCCAAACGGGATGACGTCAGCGGTACGACCGGAAAGTTGCGCGATATGAGCTGCCGTGTCGCCGCTATTGGCAATCAGACTGTCGGCCTTGAGCAGCGATCGCCGCAGGCAGGCGCGAACCCAGGATTTTCGACGGGCCAGCGCGAACTCGGCGCCGTGCGCGGTGATGATTAACGGGGCACCGCATTGGCCGGCTGCCGCCGATCCAATCGGTTCGTGGGGAAACGGCCAGTGTGCGTGGATGATGTCGAACGGCGTGCGGCGCGCCAGCTGTCGTGCCGTACGACAACCCAGCAACACGTAGGGGAGCCCCTGTACTTGATACAGCGGATTTCGGATTCGATTCGGCGCTCCCTGCTCGTGCGTCAGCTGTTCCCATTTGGTAAACCAGTAGCGGAATCGCACCACGGGTACGCCATCGATCGTGTGGCTGGCCAAACCCTGGTAGGACGGCGCCAGCACGGTGATCTCGTGTCCGCGATCGGCGAGTTGGGCAATCGATTCCCGCAGCCACGGTACGGCATAGTCCTGGGCGTGGCGCGGATAGGTCGAAGCGATTACGCAAATCCGTAGACGCTCAAGATTCGCTGGTCGATCGTTTATTGCTCGTGGGCTGGCGTTAAACATGGTATGAAGGCACGTGCGTGGTGAGGGGATGAAGCATGCAGCAAGCGACTATTGCGGCGCGGTTCTGTGGTTTACGAAGTCAGTAATGCGACCTTCCTGTTCCGGGCGTACGCGAGGTACGGTCGCCGCCGCGGTTTCCGGGCCGGTGTCGGGCCGTAAGTGTTCGCCAGCAACTGCCGCGGCGGCACCGGGTGCACGCGCCGCGCAACCCGTGTCCAACTCCACGGGAAGTTCACCGGCCACGCGCAGCGGACCGCGGATCACCATCTCGGCCAGCAATCCATGGAGCATTGCGGTCACGGCCAGCTGCAGGCAAACGATGATCAGGATCCAAGGCGACAGACCGACGTGTGAAACAGGCCGGCAGTTGATCACCAGGCACGCGACCAGTGCCACGGTGCCACACGCGGCCGCCAGGGAGTTAAAAAAGTGGGCAGGTCGCTGCTTGAAGCGGCGCATGAATCCCACCGTGATCGCGTCAGAAAGACCGCGCAGGAATCGCTCCCAGCCATATTTGCTGTGGCCTGTTTGCCTGGGGTGATGCTGGACTTCAATTTCGGCACAGCGAAACCCCTGCATGCCCGCCAGGGACGGGATCATGCGGTGCATCTCCCCATACAGAAACAGTCCCCGCGTAACATCTGCCCGGTAGCACTTGAACCCGCAGTTGTGATCGTGCAGGCGAACTCCCCCCAGAAACGAAGTGATTCGGTTGAACACACGACTGGGCAGGACTTTGTGCCACGGATCGTGACGGATCCGTTTCCAGCCACTTACCAGGTCAAATCCTTCGTCCAATTTACTCAGGAACCGCGGGATCTCGCGCGGATCGTCCTGCAGGTCCGCGTCCAATGTGAAGACAATATCGCCTTTGGCGGCGCGGAAGCCCGCCGAAAGGGCAATGGCCTTGCCCACATTGTGACGCATCTTGATGCCACGAATCGTGTGCGGCTCTTGCCGAGCCAGCTCGGCCATCGCCTGCCAGGAGCCGTCGCGGCTGCCGTCGTCGATCAGTATGATTTCATGATCGAATTCATCCGGTACGTGGGCGCGAATCCGCTCGCACAGGGTCCGCACCGTCTGCTGCTCGTCACGCGTGGGAATCACGAACGACAGCAGCGAGCGTGGTGGATTGGCGGCCGGGAGCGCGTCCAGTTCGTCGTCCAGCGCGTGCATCAACGAGTCCAGCTCGTCACATGTCCATGTGGGTTGATTCGAGTATTGAAGATCCGGGCTGTGTGAATTCATGGCTGTGTCAGGCAGATGGTGGTGTCAGGCAGATGGTGAAACGCGATCGTCTATTCCACAATGTGTCGATTCAGGACGATGCCGTGGCGCTGCATTTTGTTGTAGATGCTGCGGAGACTGATACCCAAGTCTCGAGCCGTCTGGGCTTTGTTGCCTTGATTGGCCGCAGCGTGCGGACGATGGCTTGCCGCTCCAGCTCGGCCAGCGTCGATTTGCCCAGCGAGGACGTGTCGCCATCCGCAGGCGACGGCTGGGATCCAAAGGGGAGTTGCAGGTCGGCGGGCGCAATGACGCTCGTGCGGCAGAAGGCGACCGCGCTCTCCAACGTATTTTCCAGTTCTCGAAAATTGCCCGGCCAATGGTAGGTTTCCAGTAACTGCAAGGCACTCTCGCTCAACGTGCGCGGTGGGAGTCCGTATTGCCGTGTAAGGCGATTGAGCAGTTGTTGGGCAAGTGGCCGGATTTCCTGCGCACGCTGCCGCAGTGGCGGTACGTCGATGCGCAACACCGCCAGACGAAAAAACAAGTCTTGCCGGAATTTCTTCGCGGCCACCAAAACGGCTGGATCGGAGTGGGTCGCCGAGATCACGCGTACGTCCACGTGTCGCAGTTGATTGCTGCCAATTCGGTAAAACGATTTGTCCTGCAGGAAGGTCAGCAGCTTGGGCTGCAGTTCCAGCGGTAAGTCGGCGATTTCATCCAAGAACAGCGTGCCGCCCTGGGCGGCCTCCACCTTGCCGTGCCGGTTTTCCGAGGCGCCCGTGAATGCCCCGCGCGTATGTCCGAACAATTCGGCATCTATCAGCTCGCGTGGCAGCGAAGCGCAATTAACGGCCACGAACGGCGCATTCCGCCGCTGGCTGCGCTCGTGGATCATGCGGGCCAGCATGGATTTCCCCGTACCGCTCTCGCCAATCAGCATCGCCGTCGAGTCTACGGCGGCCACACGCTGAATCTGCAGCAGCAAATCTTCAGCCGTGGGCGACGACCACTCGAACGGATGCCGCGGCTGAGATCGATTCAGATCTTTGCGACGCTCTTGGACAGGCTCTCCGCGGACGCCCGCAGCGTTGTCTTCTGCCCTGGCCCATTCGCCGCCAGGCAGCTCGGCAATCGCCTTGTGGATGGCATCCAGCAATTCGGGCTGACCATCGTCAACTCCGATCAGATCCGCAATCTGCTGGACGACGTGCTGCCATGCGGCGTGCGGTTCGATCGCCCCCGCCTGGACGTCGGAAACTGCTGTGATTTGGTTCACAGGCATGGTTGTTCGGTAGGTGTCAAATCAAAGGGTGCAAAATCACGAAGCAAATGCGTGAACAGACAAACTTAGACCGGAAAAAGTTACATGGCTGTAAATCGTTCACGATTCTGACTGTGAATGTCGCCTAGGATTTTGGAATAGTCGGGTCGTGAGGCTGGCAACCCGTCGCACGGTTGTGCCGGCTCGTCGGACGGATTGGCCAGGTCGCCATCTTGAGCGGCCAGAAGAGTGGATTGTCCAGCGACTTGGTCAGTCCGCATGCACTGACGCATGGGCGCGATCGGCCGTGGCAACTCGGATGACCCATCAGGGAAAAGCGATTTGGCCATGGCAACATTGCGTAGGACGCATCGGCCAGGGCGCATCTTACGCGGCCCGCAGATTGGATTGTCCAGCGACTTGGTCATCCGTCATGCGCACGGGTGGACGGATTACCCATCAGGGTAAATCGATTTGGCCATGGCAACATTCGTAGGACGCATCGGCCAGGTCGCCATCTTGAGCGGCCAGCAGAGTGGATTATCCAGCGACTTGGTCATCCGTCCTGCACGGGAGGACGGATGACCCATCAGGGGCGTCGACATCGCGGGTGGTGCCAGATCGCCGGTCGGCACCCCGCCCGATCCGCTCAAGTTCCCGCCACTTTGGCCATTACTGCCCCCGTTTCCACCGCCTCCCGGAAACACGAAGACGTCATCGAATCCTGCCACGGTAAAAACGGGCGTGTTGGTCAAGTCGAGCTTCGGGACGGCCAGTGGATCGGTGATCACGAAATTGTTGAGATCAAAGTCCAATGCTGTCGAATACTCGTCCATCTTCTCAACCGTGACACGATAAACGCCACCCCGCAACATGACACTGTCGGCGGAAGTAAACGAATTTGCCGCGCCGACAATTTCGAGCACTGGTGTTCCTGCAAGCGTTGTCACCGAAACTCGCACACTCTGACTGGAGCTGTTGGTGTCCACGCCACGGAAGGCAAACATGGTCAGCTCAGTGCGCGGCGCGTGATATACGTACTCGCGTGCAATCGTCTCCGCGGGAACTGTGTCGCTGACCCAGGCCTCGATCGACTCGGCTTTTGTTCCGGAAATTACGGAAAGCCGATAGTTCCCGGTCTCGCCATTTTTGGCTGCGATACGCACAAAGTGGTTGGCGTCGGGCTGCACGTTCTGCAATTGAATCAAGACTCTCCCGCCATGATTGATCAAGCTGGTTTGCGGCAGGACTTGACCTGATTCACCAAGAACCGTGATTTCAAACTGGGCATCGGAACCTTCGACATTTTCTACGAGTACGGACATGACGTTGGGTGCACCGGGTCCGAAATTCGCCGATCGTAGCTGGTAGTAATCCACGTCGACGGCGTCGGAAATGCTGGCCAGAGCCTGATACTTAGTCCCCTCAATGAACCCCGGAGGTACTGCCAATTCAGTGGCCGTCAGCAGTGTATCGTTCAGATGCAAGTCATCATCGAAGAAGGGTATCACACCCTCCGGGTCCCCCGCAAAAATGTCTTCGATCTGGCGCTGGTCGAGAAATCGATAATCGGGACCGGCGAAGCGATCCACCGCTGCCGCAGTCGTGACCAGGTAATCGTCAAACGTGGCCACGAGTGCGTAGCCGCCGATCGCCGTAAGTCCCGTCGCGGCCTTGTCAACGTAAACGTAGTAACGAGCACCATCCGGGAGTTGCGCGGAAAAGTAGCCGTCGTTGGGATCGCTATCGGGCAAGGGCTGATTACTTCCCTCGGGAAACACGCGGACGCGCGGCTGAAGCTGACTCAAACCGTCCGTACGCACATCGAAGGTAACGGTGCCGGTAAGCGTGCCATTGTCGAAGGTGTCAAAACGATAAACGTCCAGATCGCCTGCACCGATGTCGGCGTGACTAATCAGGGGCGTCTGCCCGAGGTATCCGGAGGAATAGTGGATCTGCGTCGCACGGTCTGGCGTGTCGTTGTCCGAGTCGATTTCGTTGATATCGGGAGAGCGTTGGCCAAATTGAGCCCAAATTTCGTCCAGGTCATTGGCCGACGGCTGCGTGACAGTTGGCAAACCGGTCTCGTACATCACGGAACTTGGGTCCTGATTATGTTCCAAGCCAAATACGTGTCCTGCTTCATGAAGTGCCACACGGAAAATTTCATCCGTATGGGCCAGGTTGGCTCGCGTATTGAATAGCAGATCACCCGACCAGGTTCCTGAAATGAAACCACGCGTCACGGCCACAGCGTAGACGTCGGGGCGCATGGGGACCCCGCCCACGCGAACGTCGCCAAATCGTGGGTCACCTAGCGTCTGGCCGGGGGTCCCAAACGGTTGGCCTCCGTCAGCTACCTCGGCAATGTCAGCATTGGTGTGCACGGCCCAGGACTGAAACGCGTCGACGATCGCCTGCTGCCATTCGGGCGCGGCGCGATCTGGTTCATATAGCTGAACAGGGCGCTACTGCGGCCGTTCACATCCGTTCCGTCCGGCGTGAAACTTAGTGTCAGGTAGGGAGAATTACCGAACGCAATACCCTCGGCGGAAAGGGG
This sequence comes from uncultured Planctomycetales bacterium, assembly GCA_963695565.1. Taxonomy (GTDB): domain Bacteria; phylum Planctomycetota; class Planctomycetia; order Pirellulales; family Pirellulaceae; genus CAVOGW01. Next base: position 754,695 of record CAVOGW010000008.1, on the reverse strand, counting down.
GAGGCGCGGTTCAAGATGCTCAGCCGAGGAAAGCCGCACCGTCCGAGTCGTTCGATTTGGTCGAAATTTGATCACGAGATGTCACGTTTGCCTGTTTTTCGAACTCTCTTAACCGCAATGGCGGAAAAGCGCGCCGGGCCCTATCTCATCATGTGTTGACTCAACCCCATCCGTGCACTCCGAACCCAAGAGAACCCCAGTAAAGCCGAAATAGCGGTGGTGACCCGCCAACTTTTCGAGAGTTTCCAGTTTATCACCAAAACGCCCAATCATCGACATTCAGCTCGGCAGGACCGCTAGGGTGCCTTGTTCGCGTCGGTCCCGTGCAGCATCACGTTACAGGCCGCCAGAATCTTGTTCAATTTGGCGTTTTTTCGTACGGGTGCGAAGTCTCCGTCGTTAATCAGCTGGGAAAACCAGCCAGAATCTTCGTTCAGGCAGGTTCGCACGGCCTCCACCGCTTGATCAGCCATTTCGGGGGACCGCGACGCCAATTGTGCGTAGGCGCTGGCCACCAGGTAGTAGATTTCAGCGCTCTGACCAAGCTTCAAGGCGAGGTTGATGCTCTGCTGGGCTTCCTCGTCGCGCCCCAGTCGCGACAACAAGACCGCCTTGCTGGCCGCCGCCACCGCATACTGAGGATAGGCTGCTTGCAGACGCGAAATCCACACCAGGGCCTGATCATTCTGTCCGAGCACCTCTGCGTAGATATGGGCCATTTGCTGCAGGGCCTCTCTTGAGTTGGGATTCAGCGCCAGGGCTCGTTCCAGGTCCCGCGTCGCGGCGTCGTGGTCGCTTTCGAGTTGAGCCATGCCACGCACGATCCAGCCCATCTCGTCGCGAGGCTCTTCGGCGATACCTCGTTGCCGATCCTGCCCGGCCGCCTGCGGATCGCCCAGTTGTTGGTGAATCTCCGCGCGCGCTAGATAAATGCGGCTACCGCCAAAGCCCAAATCCAACGCCTGCTGGAAGTCTCGCAGCGCCAGATCGTAGGCTCCTGTTCCCTTATAGGCCAAACCCCGGTTGAAGAGCGCCTCAGGCGTGGCCGGCCTTAGATCGAGAAGCAGGCTAAAGTCCTCGATGGCTTCGCGATAGCGATTCTGCTGTAAACGCCAGGCGCCCCGTTGAAAATAACCGATTGGGGAACTCGGAGCCAGCGCGATGCATCGAGTGAAGCTCAGTTCCGCGAGCGACGACTCATCGAAATAGCTCTGCAGGGTTCCCAGCCACAGCCACAGCATGGCGTTTTCGGGCTCGTCGGCCAGCGCCTGCTCCACGAATTGACGCGCGGCATCGTAGTTCCGTTGTGCCATCATCTGCGCGGCTTGCACACGCAACATCAGCGACGGAGGAAGTTGCGGTTCGGAACGATGAGGCGGACGGTCTTTCGCAGCCTGTCGATCGAAATGGGGAAGCGTGGGCAACATCCAACAGGCGTTGGCGGCCTGGGTCAAGCGCGACTGTTCGTCCGTGACGCGATCCCAGCTGGCGTCGCCGCCCACGCGTGCCATCAGAAACAACAGCTCACCCATCTCACGCGTGGTTCGCAACTGTTGTGGCTCGGGTAGCAGTCGCACATTCGCATTTTGTTTCCAGTCCCCTGACTGTAGTACGCCGAAAGGCTGTAGTGCTTCCTTGATTCGCTCCACGGCCTCTTGTCGCAGTGTGGGAGCTTTTTCCCCCAGCGACGGAGTGAGAGGCAGCCGTAGATCGGGAAATTGTTGATGAAATTCTGCTGCTTCGGTCCGCGCGGTGAGCACCTGATTCTGGTGTCCGCGCCAAACTGCGACGCCCAGGAATACGCTCAGTAACACGGCCGACACCGCGGCGACCGAACCTAACGAGACCAGGTGCCGATTGCGCCGCCACCATTTCTGACCTCGCTGCCGCGGTGAACGGTTCCGGGCATGTCGCAAGGGCAGGTGGTTGACGTGTCGCCGCAGGTCTTCCGCCAGGTCTTCCGCCGAGGCGTAGCGGTGATCCGCATCGGGCTGCAGACACTTGTCGACGATCGATACCAGGTCGGGAGTACCCTGCTCTGCCAAGGCGTCACGCCAGGCAAATGTCCGCCGACGGCTTCGGATCATGCGCGTCAGCGCCTCGACAAAATTCCCCTCGAACTGTGGAAATGGCAAGCGGCCCGTCGCCATGCGATACAGCAGCACGCCCAGCGAATAGACGTCACATCGTTGGTCAAGTGGTGCATGTGATAGTACGGCTTCCAGATGTTCGGGAGCCATATAGGGGAGCGTGCCGCCGACCATAAGCGACGTGGGTCCCCCCACCACGAGACTCTCCGAGAGATTGAAATCCAACACATACGGTTCGCCATCATCTCCGATCAGGACATTGGCCGGCTTGAGATCACGGTGCACGATTCCCCGCTGATGTGCGTGGTGCAGCGCATCGGCTAATTTAGCCACAAGTTGACAGCAAGCAGGTTCATCGCCCAACATCCAGGGATGCGTTTGATTGCTGGGCGACTTGTTGAGCCTTTGAGCGTCGTGAAATTTATGCTCCAGCGTTTCGCGGCCGAAATAGGGCATGCAGATGGCATGCAGCGCGCCCTGCCGATGCAGCGAATAGATGGGGACAATATGCGTGTGTTGAAGTCGAGCGAGCTTATCGGACTCGTGCAATAACTCGGGAGCTAACTTCAAAACGACCGGTCGATCGGCCAGGTCGCTTTGATGAGCCAGATACACTTTAGAAAACTTCCCCTCCCCCAGAAATTCGCAAATCGTAAAATCGCCAAAGGTGTCACCAATTTCTGGATAATCGACGAGTGTCGAGACAAGTCGATCGGATTGATTCGACAGGATATCCATGGTCGACTCGTTCCACTTCCGCAGGGCTTTCGTCTCGGTCTCGCCAGCCAACGGCCATTGGGACGTGTCGATGCCGTACTTCCGCCCGTAAGCCTCCGCTCGCGGAACCTCGTGGTGTTCCGCGCGCAATCGAAATTCTTCAAAGGCAAGTGCCGACAGACATTCCGGGCTCTTGGCCAGTGTCGGGTATTCCAATCGGTATTCGTCTAATGACTTGCGACAGTTGCCCAACCAGCGACGCTCCATGTCGACCCGCAACAACTCCAACACAAACTGCTCATAATGGTCGGCAGACGCCGGGGGTAAAAAGTCGGCCACGTTGGGGCAATCGGGAGGCTCGCACGCATTCCAGGCATCTTCGAAGCGTTCGATGAGTTCATTCAGTGTCGGCGGTGAGTCGGCCTGTCGCAACATGGAACAATCAACTCTGTTTGAAGAAATACTCGGCTTTGATTCCACAGGGTCAAACCCCTTTTGCAACGACATCTAACAACTTGCGCCAGCACCCAGATGCATCGAGACGATGCTGCTTGTTACTTGAGGTCCATTTTGTCAACCAGGTGCTTGCGGAGTTCATTCAACACGCGTTCAACGGTTCGCTTGGAGCGCTTAGTCTGGCTGGCGATCTCATCGACCTGGTAACCCTCCATCCGCATCCTGGCAACCAACGCATGGCTGGCTGGCAACTGTTGCAGAAAATCCTCCATGACGACTTTGAGCACTTCCATCGACTCCTGTTGTCCCTGGTCGGCGTCGGCCACCGACATCCCATATTCCCCTTCGGTCTTTGTGACATCACGCTTCTGCGCCCGATGAAACACGGCCAGGTCACGAATCTTGTTCAGCGCGATCACAAGCAGCAGCTGCCACAGCTCGTCCCCCGCTGGAACATCGTACAGGCCCCCGGATACACGACGAAAAAATGTGCGAAATACTGACTGGACGATGTCATCTGCATCGAAACGACTCGCTAATGCCGACGAAGTCTTGGCCTTGGCCAGCGCCTGCAATCTCTCGCTGTAACGCACGTAGAGTGCGGTGGCCGCGTCTTGTTCTCCGCTACGAAACCGCTTCAAGAGCACGTGATCCGATCGCGATTGGGAAGGATCTTCGCCGCCATCAGTCGGTTCGTTGGTGCTCATCGTCGTCTCGTAAAGCGGATTCTCGGACGCCCATCCGCCATTTTGTTCTGAAGAGCCCCAGGAATGAAGCGATGGTCGACGAAATTGCGCGAAACGTCCGGGGAAAAGTGGGGAGGCGACGTGGGGCCAGGGGACCGGGAGTACGCAGAGTACGGAATGGGTATGGAGATCAAGGAAGTGTACGGGGAGTACGATAGCAGCGCAACCCGTACGCTCCGTAACCCGTACCCCGTACTTCCCGTACCCCCCGTCCCTCCGCTACGCCCTCCGCCCAGCCCACCATCCGACCAGCAATACCGCCGGCCAACAAGCGGGCTCCGGCACGGCCGAGTTTCCATCGCCGGAGGTGAACTTGTTCGAGTTCCATATGATGAAATCGGCGCCGTCGGTGATGCCGTCTCCGTTGAAGTCGGCGGTGGACCAATTGTTGCTGGACGTGAATTTGTGAGAATTCCAGATGATAAAGTCCTGGCCATCCACCAAGTTATCGCCATTGGCGTCGCCATTCCTCGCCAGGAACGTGGTCACGGTCACATCCAATGGGTGTTGCATGACATCGGCGAACAGACCGTCGTCCCCGTCGTTGGTGAAACCGACATACGTCCGCGTCTGGCTGATTGCCGTGCCATCGTAAGTGACGGAATCAAAGGCACCGGTCATCGACGTCATGGCCGTCAGCAACTGGAACGCGTCCGAGCTGCCGCGGGCAGCCGGTCCGGAGTAATTGGCATTTTGTTCGATGGCCAATGTCCCATCCAGCACAGACATGTCCGTATCCAGCGCACCGTATTCATCGGCGTTCCCGTCTCCGGTGGCGCGCGTGGTCCCATCGATGTCGATTTGCAGTGTGGACGTGGGATTCAGACTCAACATGCTGCCGACGGAAATCAGGCTGCGGCGGACTTCAAGCGAACCCGCCAGCGAACCCGCCGTATTGTTAAATCGTGCCGCAACGAGCAGGTCGCGCGTTACCAGCAGGCTGTCCCATACATGCAGCTCGGCCTGCGAGGAGCTTTGCGAATCCGTTCCACCCAGGGCCAGTTCGCCCACAATCACATCATTGGCGACATCCAGGTCCGTATGATCCAGGGTGAGATTACCTACCGCGTTGCCGCGGGCCAGTTCCGAAACGAGTACGCGTGCGATTTCAATGCTGCCGGGGTTCAATGCCGAAAATCCAATGGTGCCCGCCACATTACGCAGCGTGAAGGTTCCGTTCCCCACGTTGACGGCGGAATTCAACGCGCGGACTTTGGCGACGTCAAGACTGTCTCCCAGCGAAAAAGCATCGACGTCGGAAATCGTGCCCACACCCGTTCCCGTGGATCGGCCGTCCCCCGTGCTCTGACCGACGTCCAGATCCATGCCGATACTGAGCATCGCCACCCGTTCAATGGTGGCTTCCCCGCTGCCTGAGTTGATCCCTATCCCCATGGCCGACGTCTGGCCGACGTCCAGGTCGCCGCCCACGCTCATCTGCGTGGTGATGTCCCGCACAATACCCACGCCATGTCCCGTGGCAGTGGCACCGCCAGACGTCTGCCCCAGATCAAAATCGCCAGTCATTTCCAACACGCCAACTCGTTCGATCGTGATGTTTCCCGTCGCCATCGCCGTGGCGCCGAGCGCGGCACTGGCCTGACCGGCGTTGATGTCCCCCAATCCCCCCAGGCCGGCGGCGACGGTCGCCATATCCGTCATGGTCGTCGATCCACTGCTGACCACGTTGACGGCACCGGTCGCAAAGATACTGTCGACAACTCCGGAACCCACACTGGACTGTACCTGTACATTGGTGTTATTAACTTGCAGCGAGCCCGTGCCGCCGTTCGCCCCGATGTTCAGTTCGAGCGCTGCCACGGGTGCTGGGTTTGCAGTGGCCATGGCCATGCCCCCGTTGTTGATATTGGCAATGTCCAAACTGGTTGGAGTTCCGTTAGGCGACCAGTTCGTGGTCGTAAACCAACTGCTGGGGCCAGGCACGCCCCAATTCAAAATAGTGGCGTGCGACATGGAGCCGCAGGCCAGGCTGGTGATCACTACCGTGAGCCATGCTTGGGGGAACGGAAGTTGTGTTGCGTTCATGGTTATCCTCATCATTTATCAATAAATCAGGCGATGGCAGACTCTCCCTTCCGCAGGAAGGGACTGCTCAACGGACGGGCACCGTAGGTTTGTCTATCAAGGTCTCGCAGAGCGACAAGATTGGTTCTGTCCAGCTGTTTCGTGACGGGATCCGCTGACTGATCCCGACATGTCTGGCCAGCGACACGGCCGTCAGCACCTCGATCGCATCGGGTTCGACCTGCGGATTGCCCGCGAGGTAAGCCTCCCGAAAGCTGGATTCGTGATCCGCTAGTGCCGTTGGAGAACCGAATTCGCGTAGCGCTGTCTCTTTGAGGTGGGCGATAAAATTGCCAACATCAATCGCCGCGGCTCCCAGCGTGAACAGATCAAAGTCAATGATCCCGACCGAGCCATCGTAGATGACCTGCGCCGGATAGAAGTCACGATGAATCCCTGTCAAGTTTGTTGCTGGAATGCGATTCAACCGCTCGGTGCAATTCCGCAGTAATCGTCTGACGCGCAACACGGAAACGTGCCGCACGCTTTTCAGGCACTCCGCGAGTATCTCCAACTCGTTGTCGAAGGAATGTCGGCGATGCGGTCGCAGGGTCAGCTGATGCAGATCGGCGAGCACTGCGCCGATGCGGGCCGACACTTCCGGTGACGATCCTGGTTGAATTAGGCGATCGGCACGCACCCCGGCAAGTTGCCGCTGCAGCCACATGTTCCAGCGCGGGACCACCCCGAGCGGCGTGGCCACCCGGAAACTGTGTTCGTCGATTGTCGTCTGCGACAGCTCCTGCAAGCACAATTGTGTGTTGTAGCTGGTCAGCTCCAATCTCTTAAAGTTGATCTTGCCCAAGACCACACATCGGATCGCAGCCCCGTTGTCACGCTTGCCACTGAACGCATACTGCACGATCGCGCGCCTGTCGGGCTTATGATGGATCAGCTCCGGTGGCTCACACCGCCACGCGGTGGCGTCGGGGAACAAGCGTTGCACAAGTGGCAGGACCCGTTCGCGAACTTGAGCTTCGTCCTGGGCCTCCAGCAACTCGCATGACGCCAACGGGTGCCCAGCGAGGGATGCGAATCTGACATGCTCAGCCACGGCAGGCAGCGACGGCAGAGGCCGGCGACCCATTCCTGGACGAGTCGTCACGTGCTGTTCCGCCAGCCGCAGGATGCTCTCCAGATGGTCCTCCCAGCATGCCCAACGCAGGCGGAAGGGAGACGGGAGCAGTCGCAAAAGACTCCATGCCACGTAAGCCTCAAAATTGGCGGGTACCGCGGGACTGGGCGCACGGCGGATATCCGTTTCATAACCAGCACATAATTCGGAAATCAAGTTCTCCGGTTGGCAAGTGCCCTGGGGATCACGCTGCCCATGGAGCCATTGATGGCCCGCGAATGTGGCCAGGTCCAGCCCGGATGGGCCGTTGCAGGCGGCATCCCAGTCGAGAAACTGCAGGCCAGTGGATTGGACCAGAACTTGGCGCGCGTGGAGGTCGCCATGACAGAGGGTGATACGGGGCACGACGCGCGTCAATTCAGCATAAACTTGCGACAACACACGATCCAGCCGACCGGCCAGATGGGGTACGAGCTGCCTGGCCTGTTCCACCGATTCCCTACCCTGACGCATCATGTCGTCAATCGTCACCACACGGAGTTTCGAATGGGGTGCCATGTGCACCTGGCACAAGAGTTCCCCCGTGGATCGTGCCAGGCGCAGCTGCTCGGCACGGTCAGTGAACGCGTCCAGCGTCTGCCCGGCAACCCACTTCATGGCCACGGCGTGATAACGTTCAAAGGCGCCCAATCGTTCGGCTGCGTACCATGGACTTCCGGCCAATAGCTTGGCCGTCTCCCTGGTATTGATGAAATCCTCCTGGCGATACAGCCGCAACACGGCAAAGGGCTGCCCATCCTGAACAATTTTCACGATGCAACGTCGCTGCGGTTTGTAACTCAAGATGCGCCACGCATACCTGTCAGCCGCGAAGGCAGGTGCCTTGGCCTGCGTCTTGGTATCGCGGAAGAACGCACCCGCGGCAAATTCGGCAAGTTCAGGCAGGGCCGGGTCGTGGGGAAAACGGAAGACGACCACCCCCTGTTCTTGATCGATCAGGGAATGCGTGGCGGGGACAGCGTGGCGTGCAGCCGCCTGCACCCGCTTGTGCAGCTTCTCAGCAGCCTCACGACCGTAGGCCACCGCGTGCCCCCAGGGATTCCCGGCCGCGTCGATATAGCCCACCAGACAATTGGTACCAGACTTGTAGCGAACATAATTTGCCCGCAGGTCCAGATTGGGCTCCAGCCGAAAGTGGGGGGCATGTTCGTGGAGATAGCGCTGCAGCCGATGTGGCTCCAGCAGCATCGCCAACTGGGGTAACGCTCCCTCGCGCGCCATCAGGTCTCGATCTGCTTCGCTAACGCTCGGCAACTTGCACGGCGCGCCCACGCTACTGGAGACGGGTGGCGTGGCGACACGACGTTTGGTGCCCGGCGAATTCCACCAGTCCAGGGCCTGGGCGGCGCGTCGTTGAACCTCAGCGGTGGGTGGGCCGGCCGGGAGTGCATAATCAAACAGTTGCAGTGCATCACCCGCCAGCAACGAAAACAAGTTCTGGTCCTGCGGCGGCATTTGCGTACGCCAGTCGCGCAGTCCTTTCGTGGCGGGCAGCCATTGGCTCTTCGCGGATCCATGTCCTGTGTGACTGGCCTTGCCTTCATGAAAATGAGCCATACCCTGATCGAACGGCAGCTCCAGGAAGTCGCAAATCCGCTGTAACCAAAGGAGTGGCTCGTCGATCAAGTCTTCGTAGCGCAAGTAAAAATAGCGACTCGCAAAGCGACTTCCGTCCGCGTGACAAAGCACGAATTGCCGCCACCAGAGTGCTGCGGTGGCCAGCGGGTCCTGGTCCCAATAGGCAAGTCGCCCGGGACCCTTGTCCACGGTCGACCAGTTGAGCAGCGACAGCGCCGTATCACGACCGTCGCGGACGATGTGGATGAATTTGGCCTGCGGAAACAGCCCCAATAGCAGCGGTATGTGCCGGACGTAGTCGGGGGTTTTCTCGCCGGCAAGTCGTTTGCCTTTACGTCTGGCCAACGCCGCAAACAGTTTTCCCACAAACGTCTGATAGGTGTCTGCGCCGGCGGCAGCCTGCCACACTTCGTTCTGTTCCAGCCCCATGCGGTAGAAACGATGGTAATCCCAGGTACCCGCGATCAGCTGCGGCTGCAAGGGGATCCCCTCACCTCGTCGAGCGGACTCCAGGCACTGCGGAGCGTGTATTTCCAGTACGCGTGGAATGAAATGGGCGTCATTCGCGATTGTCAACTGCGGATGGCTGTCTAGCATCCGCTGCAGGAGTGTTGTTCCGGACCTCGGGCATCCTCCTACAAATAGATGCGGGTTGAGTTGGCTCGTTTGGATCATGCGACCACCAGGTTCATTCATGCCGGCGAAACCAGAGAGAGCCGTGTGCTGGACCCGCCCAGTTGACGTTGCTGTTGCTCGTTAAACCACCGCGCGTATCGGCCACGCTGGGCCCAAAGTTCCTGATGGGTGCCCAGCTCCGCAATCCTGCCCTCCGCGATGAAGGCAATTCTGTCGGCCTGTGAGGCCAGCGCCAGGTCATGCGATACCAGCAGGGTGGTCCGGCCCCGTGCCAATTTCAGCAAGGCACCGACCAGTGCGCGGGAATTTTCTTCGTCCAGTCCCGTGGTAGGCTCATCCAGCAGCAGGATGGGACTTTTTCGCACTGCGGCACGGGCCACGGCAATGCGTTGGCGCTGACCGCGAGAGAGTGTCGCCCCGCGTTCGCCAACCTTGGTTTCGTAGGCGTCTGGAAAACCTTCAATAAACGCCTCGGCCTGCGCGAGCTGAGCCGCGGCCAGCACCTGGTCACGCGTAGCCTGCTCCGCCCCGCACGCAATGTTCTCATAAATGGTGTCGCCAAACAGCAACGAATCTTGCAAGACTACACTTATTTGCCGGCGGACTTGGGCGAATTTGTAATCTCGGATGTCCACGCCGTCTATCAGCACGGCGCCACCTTGCGGGTCGTGAAGTCGCAGCGCCAGCTTCAACAGCGTGGTCTTGCCTTGCCCGGATGGTCCCACAATGGCCAGCATCTCCCCGGAGTGCACACGCAGCGTCAGATCGTGCAGCACGGGATGCTGCGGATCGTAGCCAAACTGTATGTTTTGAAACTCCAAGTCCCCAATAAAGTCCGGGGTGTCCGTGGCATGTGGTCGATCCTGAACGTCCGAGTGCTTTTCCAGGACGCGAATCACACGCTCGCCAGCGGCGGCCGCTTTGGCCAGACGGGCCACATATTTGGCGAATTCCTGAGACGGCTTGAAGGACCGCTTCAGGTAGGTCAGAAACACGATCATGTCACCGGCCGACAGCTCGCCGGCCAGGGCCAGTCTGCCGCCAAACCACAGCACGATGGCTGTGGACATCCCCAATAGGATGTCGATGCCCCGGCTTAAACGCAAGGAAAACCGGCTGGCTTTCAGGTCCTCTTTCTGGCTGGACTGATTTCGTTGACTGAACTGTCTCGCAAATTTCTCCTCCAACCCCATGGCCTGGATGATCTCGATCGCCGTCATGGCTTCTGCGGCGGTGGCCGCCATGGCACCCTCGCGCTGGCGTTGTTTTCGTGACGCATCGCGAATCCGCCGACCCAATCGAGCTGTCGTCAACCAGAAGAAGGGCAAGGTCAGCAGCGCCAGGAGTGTCAGCCTCCAGCTCAGGAAAAACATCACGCCCATCATGCCCGTCAGCACGGCCGTACTACCAATCAGCGGCAACACGGCCGTGGCCGTGACATCTCTCAGTAAACTTACATCCCGCGTCACAAGGATGATCAATTCCCCCGTGCGCGTGGCGTTGTGGAATGACAAGGACAGATGTTGCATGTGCCGATACAAGCGATCTCGAACCTTGATCAATACCCGATTGCCAATCAGGAAGAAACCGACGTCACTCCCGTAATCACAGATCGATCGCAACAACACGATGACGACCACCGAGACGGCCAGGATCGTCAGGAGCGAGCCAGGTTCGGGCTGCCAACCCCACATCGGCCGGCGATTCCTGGACATGACGTAGTCGATGAATACTTTCAGCGGCCACGGTTCCAGCAAACGAAACAGCACAGATCCTGCGAGGGCCAGTAATGAGCCCAACATCAGACGTCGGTAGACTCGAATCAAGGGCCAGAAATAGGCATAGATGTGTCGTAACTGGGGTACGACTTCCTGCATTTTCTGTTTGCGAGGGCTCATACAGCACTCCTGGCCATGCCGTGCCGCGAAGAACCGGCACGTGCCAATCCCCAAGCGACCGTTTTGTCCACCACATGACGCCACGAGAATCGTTCCGACACGCGTTGCACGGCTTGATGTGACAAGCGAGATGCCGCGCGAGGATCCCCGCTCAAGAACTCCCAAGCGGCGGTCATCGCCTCAATCGATCCAGGTTCGACCAGTAGCCCGTCAACGTTGTGTCGCACAATGCGAGGAATATCCCCCAGGTGGCTGGCCACCAGCGGGATGCCGGCCGCCATGTATTCCAGCAACTTCAGCGGTGAGAAATAGAAACTGCGAGAATCCGTTTGCGGATAGGGGGCCACGGCGATGTCTATTTCGGCCAGCCACTGCGCCACCGACTCGTGGGGAACCGAACCAACCATCTGGGTGGCCGGTCGAGCAGACGATCCCAATGATTTTTCTAAGTCTTTTCGAGCCGGGCCGTCTCCCACGATCAGCAGTCGCGATGTGGAGTGAACGCGGTGAAACGCGCGAAACGCTGCCGCTAACACTTCCATGCCGTGCCATGGTCTGAGCGATCCTACGAAGCCAATCGTTATGGGAGCGTCAGACGGAAGCTCGCCCGCCGTGCGTGCCGTCCAGCGGGCCTGTATCTTCTGGCGAGTTTGTGCGAATCGATCCACGTCGACACCGTTCGTTACTACACAGACTTTGTCGGCATCGATGCGAGGGAAGTTTTGCACGTAGTTGGCCACCGCCTGCGAAACGCCGATCACCGCGCCGGCCGCCTCAAACACCTCCGCGGAGATGCGTGTGGCGTCATCCAGAGCCACAATCTGGCGATGCACGGAAGACTCTGCGATTAAGGGCGCGTTCACCTCCAACACCGAGGGGATGCGATGCTCGCGAGCATACCGCATCGCCGCGCTACTCCAAAGCGCATACCGTTCGTAGACGAGATCGTATGGACCCCGGGCCTCCAAGGCCACGCGCAACTTGCGGTCGAGACTCAACAGCATCTGCTCGCGGGTAGCCATTTCCAGCCCTGCAGGCAACTTTCCCAATTCCCACGCCCGAACAGAAGCCAATTCCGGCGGATGTGGTTGGTCGAAGCGACGTGCAAACAAGTCGACGGTCCAACCGCGACGCACAAATTCTCGCAGCACTTCCTGGACGTGAATCGAACAGCCTTTGCAACCAAAGACCGGCACTCCCGGATCCGTGCAGACATAGGCCACATGCATCTCAGGCGACCTCCAGCGCGTGTGGCGAACGGATTCGAGCATCTGGCCCACAGGCAGAAAAAATGTCACGCAGCTGCCTGGAGGTCTCTCCCGAGTCAAACCGCTCCTCGATCAAACGTCGCGCATTTAGCGCACACGCCTGGCGAAGCGGCACTCGATCTAAAGCCGAGACCAGTGTTTCCGCCAGGGCCGCATGGTTCGCTTGCGGGACAATGAAGCCCGTACGCTCGTGTTCGATAATCTCTGGGATGCCCGTGACGTCCGTGGAAACGCATGCCGTCCCTAAAGCCATGGACTCCAGCAGCACCGTGGGCAATCCGTCCCGGTCTCCGTCGTCACTCACCACACAGGGAGCCACCAGCAGGTCGGCTTCGCGGATCAGCCGTTTGACGTCGGCTTGCGGCCTGTTTCCCAGCAGTTCGACGCGATCGTGCAGCGATAGCGTGTCCAGCAGGTGCCGCAACGCCGGTTGCTGTTCGCCGCTACCCACGATCTGGCATTGAAAGTCGATGCCGCGGTCGCGCAGCAAGTCACAGGCCCGGATCAAGTCGTCGAAACCCTTTTTCTTGACGAGTCGTCCGACCGCCAAAAGCTTGCGCGAGGCGCGGACCGCGGGATCAAAGGGCAGGTCGTCCAAATCCAAGCCGTTGTAGACACAATGCAGTTTAGGTTTGATGCCGTATCGATCGACAAGATAGGCCACATTGAACTCGCTGACGGTAATCACCGCCGCAGCGCTCGCGAATTTCTGTTGCAACTCCCGCGGGTTCACCTGTTCGTGAAAAATATCCTTGGCATGAGCGGTCAGCGAAAAAGGGACGCCGGCAAAACGGGCTGCCCACATCGCCACGGTCGCCGACAGCGTGGCAAAATGAGCGTGCAGATGAGTAATCCCACGCTCGACGACCAGACGCGCCAAGTCAATCGCCTGTGTCAGGCTGGTCGAATCCACAAAATCATCCTGGACGGCCTGCCATACGTCGGGAAACCTCTTCGCCCCGGTTCGCAGCATGTCCAGAAAGACTGTCGACTTACAGGCGGTTGGATCGAGCAGCGTCCAAGGGGCTTTGACCAGTGAAAGGCGATTCTGGAAGTGCGTGTCGGTGCAGGGCCGTACGGAAAAGATCTCCAGATCCAGCCCGGCAGCCTCGTGCGCCAAGACCTCATTGACCACGAATGTTTCGGAAAACCGGGGATAGCGTTTCACCACGTATCCGACGCGTGGCGAGGGGCTGTTGTTCGGTGGCATCATAGGGTCACCTCTAATTTGTGGAGCGGGCATTTCACAGGCTGCCAGGGAACGGACAGGAGGTCCGTAGCAAACCTCGTCATGTGCTTTAAGCCGTCAATGTTAAGTTTCGCTCGGCCGTTAACAGTGCGCCGTACTGGTTGTGCCAGCCAGGCCGAAATGCATTCAGCGGACAAGTGGTCGGGGTGCAGCACATCCACCAGTCCCATTTGGGCAAATCGTTGAGCGCGAATGTACTGTTCCGCTCGTGGTGAAACGCGGGGCACGATCAGGGCTGGCTTGTCAAAGGAAACCACGGCGACCGTAGAGTTGTAGCCACCCATGCAGATCACGCGCTCGGCCCTCGCCGTCAGCAAGTCCGCCTCGCGCACGGAACCGATGAAGTGCATGTCAGGGCGTTGTTTGACGGCCGCCTCCAACACACGTCGGTCCTGGTGAGACATGAGTGGCCCGGCCACCATCAGCCCCTCGCGTCCGGGGGGTAACCGGCAACCGGCAAAAGCCATGGCCAGGTCCACGCCATCTTCGCCACCCCCCACCATGCAGAGGATTACGTCCTGGAAAGCGGTAAGCTGTTCGTCGGACAACTCAGATCGATCGGCAGCGTATTGCAGCCGTTCACACTGATCGATGTAACCCGTATAGCGAACTTTGTGCTGAATTTCGGTCAACCCGTATTCATGAATCGGATCGAACACGTGGGGGTCGCCGTAGACCCAGACCGCATCGTAGTGCTGCTGGATGAATTTTGCATTACCCTGTCGACCCCATTCCAAGGCGACTCGATCGGCGGAATCCAGCACGTCGCGCATGCCAAAGACAATTCGCGTACCCTGTGCTCGCAGTCGTGGAATGACAATGTCCAGTTCCCCCTGCAATCCCCGCGGAAGTTTGTCGACCAGCAAGATATCCGGCCGATAGGCCAAGAGCGAACTCTTGAGCGTCGCCTGCCGGATCGCCCGCACGTCGGCATAGTCGAGCCGTAAGTCCCGCGGACGATAGTCATCGTTGCTGTGCTTGCGGAGCGCGGGGAGCGTCATGCAATCAATACCTTGCCCGCAGGCGAATGCACTTGCCTCATGCACGCCGCACAGCATCAAGGAAGTGGCGTTAAGCGGTCCCTCGGAGAACGTCTGTGCGATGAGCATGTTCCGCCGCACATGCCCCACGCCCATGGCGTCGTGCGAGTAGAGCGCCAATCGCATCGGACGCCCCAGAGTCCCGTGGTCGGTACGCAACAAGGTGCCGTTGTTGTTGACGGGTGTGGTCATGACTTCACCTTTTTCAGTGCGGCCTTGGCGGCTTGAGCGACTTTGTCGTCGGAGTCCTGTAGATGTCGCTCTAGCGCTGACACGACGTGGGCGGCACCCTGTTCGATGTTGCCCAGTGCCTTGATGGCGTAATAACGGACTTTGGCATTCGTATCGTCGGTGGCCTCAATCAGTTGCGGCGTGGCAAAGTCCGCTTGACGACCGATGTTGTCGAGTGCTTTAGCCGCGTAATAACGAACCTGCTCGTCCTGGTTATGGAGCGCCGACGCGAGACGTTCCACGGCAGGTGCCGCCGCAAGTCCCATGTCATCCAGGATCTTGGCACAACGGTATGCCACGCGCGGCGATGCGTCCGTCAGGCCGTCCGCGATGACAAACAGTTGTTCGCTTAGCGCCTGCGGTGACTTCTCCAGTTCTTTGACGGCCTCGTAGCGCGCGTTCTCATCCGGGCTTGCCAATTGCTCAATCAGGCCAGCCACGCGCGTCGCTTGCTGCGACGTGGACTCACCGCAACCGATCAGAGCAGAAAACAGCAGCCAGGCGGCCAGGCCACATGACCACCTACGGTGGCGTCGTTCTGGCCAGTGTGATGGATTCATCTCAACGCCCTCCGTTCCAATCGCCAAACTGTGCCCGAGTCCACTGGACTCACTCGCTTGCGCGTTTTGAAGTTGCGCGTCTTTGGTAGCATTTATTTGGCCGAAATCTCTGATTTGTCCGTTGGCAAGCTCACTCGCTTGCGCGTCGTGCTTGTATGTAGTTCGGCAGGTGTGCAGCTACTGCCTCGAAAGGGATGCGTACACGGATGGTCCGTCGTCACGCACGCCCATGCTCTCGAAGACGTCGGGGTCGACATCGAAGCTGATGGGAAGGCACGCACCGTCGCAGAAAACCGTGATGCACACGCCCGGATGAGACCCGCCAAATCGCTTATCACCGTCTCGATTGACACCGCCGCGGAAATCGGGTTTCGGAACTCGATTCGTTTGACGCAGGGTGTCGACGTTCCAGCCAACAGTAAAGCCTTCGTTGTCGTCGTTCTGGGGTTGGCCGAGAAATCGCAGGTTGAGTCGCTTTTCCCCTCCCAACAGCGTCTTGGAAAGTCCATCCTTGATTTGCGCCAGACGCAGCGGGGCGTAGCGCTTCATCACGCCCGTCCCTTCCCGATTGCTCATCGCATAGTCACTCATCGCGCGGCGAATCATCGTGCCGGTGAGGGGCGGATTGTAATTGTCACGAGTGACAAACGTCTGCGGAGGGCGTCGCGTAGGGCAGAAGAACATCGTATCCGCGTAGCCCACCGCGCGAATTGGACCCTGATCCACGACGTTTTGGGCTTCCAGATAAGGCAGAATCTGAAACCCCCAACCTGCCTTTTGTTGAGCACCCGTCGCGGGACGGTCATGGATGTACGTCGGTGCGTCCGACCAGTTCCAGCCGCCGCTGGGAAATCCGTTGTGCGCCGAGCTGTGAAGATGGAAGGCCAGTCCTATCTGGCGGAGATGATTGGTACATTGCAATCGCCGTGCCGATTCCCGGGCCGCATTCACGGCCGGTAACAGCATGCCGATCAATACGCCGATGATGGCGATGACAACTAATAATTCGACGAGCGTAAAACCCGTGATTTTTATTGATTTCGGCCGGTTGGGGCCGATGGGTACGCCAGGTGCATGGAAGTTTGTAGGGGTCATTTTCATCAAATCCTCAGAATTACTCAATCTGCTGTTTGGGAGAGCGGATTTGGCGGCAAAGACCCGCCAGGCAAAATTGAATGGATGTGGACTTGGCCGTTTTTCCGCGTGATTCTGGATTTTCGAAACGCTGCCCGATCAAACCCGGACCGGCCTCGCACTCCCTCCGTACTGTCTCCGTACCCTCCCGTACCCTCCGTACTCCGCTCCGAACACTCCGTACCACCCCGTCCACTCCTCCCACAACGCACAAGGCACGAGTCCGAAGACTCGTGCCTTGGCTGGGAGGAAGAAGGGATACGCCCTTCTCCGTTTCGGGGATTCCTGTTGCAGTCGATTTCGCGTTGGAGCCTACCGCACCATCTGGCCTTGTGGAGTCCCGCCGGATATCCGTCTGCGACTCAGGATCAATAATCCGCAGGTCATTCCGGCGCCCATCAGTCCCAGAGGTTCCGGAACGGCGGCCGCACCGCTATCGGCCGTCGTGAATTTGTTCGCATTCCAGAGCACGAAGTCTTGACCGTCGACCAGACCGTCCGCGTTAAAATCGCCTGAGCACCACGCGGCCACCGCGGTGAACTTGTTGGCGTTCCAATCGACAAAGTCCTGACCATCCACGGTTCCGTCCAGATTGGCGTCCCCCAGCAGATACGAGTTTCCTGACGCCAGATTGGCAGCACCCGCTTCGGCCAGCCATTGTGTCAGATCGCCGCCGTCCACGCTCCCGTCGCCCGTGAGATCGTACTGCGGCAAATTCGTTCCGGCGGCAATGACACCCACCAGGGCATCAACGTCGAGACAACCATAAATGCCGTCGCCGTCAAAGTCACCCGAGATCACCGTGCATGTATTGTTGATCAACACCGAGATGTTATTGGATAACTTATTGGCCACGGCGATATCGAAGTCGTGATCGCCGTCCCAATCTCCCACCGTCAGCTCCGACGGTTCATTACCCGTGCCAAAGATCTGGGCCGGGGCAAATGTACCATTGCCGTTGTTGGTCAACAGCGAAATATTGCTGGAATCTGAATTGGAGACAACGAGGTCGGGATGCCCATCACAGTTGAAATCGGCTGTGCGAATGTCCGAGACGTTCAGGCCACCCGTGGCGTAGTTAAAGGGACCATTAAAACCGGCTCCACTGTTGATGAAGACCGACGCGAATTCTGGATCGCCGGCAGCGACAGCCAAATCAGCCAGTCCGTCACCATTGAAGTCTGCCGAGGTGATGCCGTCCGGACGGAGCGCCGCACCGACGTTCAACGTCAAAGCGGGGGAAAACACGCCAGCGGTTTGGCCCAGGATCGTGACCGAACGGCTATCGTGATTTGTGATGGCGACTTCGATTCCAGGCGTGCTGAGGAAATCGCCAAACGTTGTATCGCGCGGATCGGCACCGACCGTGATGTTTGCTACGGAAAACGAAGCGAGCCCATTGTTCGTCAGGATACTCAGACTATCGGAGTCGCGATTGGCCACCGCCAGGTCCAAGTCCATGTCTCCGTCGAGGTCGGCGATACTGAGACCCCGTGGAAAACTACCCACGGCAAAACTCCCCCCCAGCGAGAACAATCCCGCGCCGTTGTTGAGCATGATCTGTATGTTGCCCGCCGGGTCCCGCAAGGCCACGGCCAGATCCGTATCCAGATCGCCGTCAAAATCACCGGCGATCACATCCTGCGGGGCGGAGGACGCCGGTAACAGCGCATTCACGGACGTGGCGAACGTACCGTCGCCAGCATTTTGAAACAGGACGACGCGATCGACATTGTCGGCGGTTGTCGCCAGGTCGAGGTCACCGTCGCCATCGAAATCGGCATGGGTCATTCCTGCGGGGTTGTTAAGTTGCCCATACTGCACGGCAGGGGCGATGCTGAGTTGAGCGTAGGTCGTGGTGGCAACAAGAAAAAATGTCGCGAATACGGTGTGGCGAATGAGCATTGTGAGTCTCCTTTTTGGTGGAATGCCGTGGTACATCGGTGGCGTGCCTCCAACGCACGCGACCGACTTGGCAATGGGGACGGTAACCCGCAGCTACCGCGATGTCAGAACGGACTTCCCACTCACGGTAACCACAATCCTCGAGGCAGCGCCTACACTGGGGACCGATTGACCATTGCGGGTGTCCAGATTCAGATCAAATCCTCCCAGCCGGATGGGTACCGAGCCGACTTGTCGTCCGTCGACGGAAATCGCAGCCTTGCCACCATTGAAGGCCCGCAGATCTTCTCCTTCGACGCTGAATTTGCGGCGCGAGCCCTGCTGTTCGAACTTTGCCTTGCCGGATGCCAGACGCGCTGCATTGGTCCCCACCAGGGGTATGGTGATTCGTGTGCCGTTCCCTCCACCTCCCGCTTCGACACTCGAATTCGTGTAAATGGCAACCAACGTAGTAACCACCAGACAGATAAACCCACGCCGCAACATCTCTCCGCTCCTTAAATCGAGGACTTGAATTTCACGATGAATACGTGTGACTACCTGAACAGCCGAATTCGCGTCAGCGGTCCGCCACTAATTTGCGGGCTGGGCACTCTCCCGCGCAGGTCGCGACCCGCGCCCGGTTGACAGACCAATTCCCCACCAAGCAGAATCGGGACACCCGCTGTCGTGGCGCTGTTGCCGGGCAGGCGGCGATGGGAGTTGGGATATGCTGGACTCCAGGTCAACTCGAAAAGCACCACGATTTGGTATTGGCGGTTTGTTACTGCTCACGTTGGTGTTCGCCATCATGGGTGCGGCGGCCCGGCAATTTGTGCTGTCGATCCGCCAGGGAACGACCCTCCGCGCGCCCTTCGTGATCTTCACGCTAGCGGCCCCCATGATTGTGGTGGCCGTCATGGGGACCCTGCATCAGGTGCTGCAATGGATGAGACGCGGATCCCGTGGGTAGGAGATCGAGCAGAACACGGGTTGTCGATCTTGGAGCCGCATGGCGCATTTGGTACAAGGCTGCATCGGCAGCGGGGGACGCTACCGGCCCCGTTCACCTTTTTGTCCTGTTTTGCAGCCTATTGTCCATGCATGGTCTTCGCCGATCGATCGAGATTGCGACGCAACAGCGTTTGACGTTGACGGCCGTCTTTCTGTCTTCGCTCGCGGTCGCCTTCTGCTGGGGGGCCAACTTGGGAGCGATCTACCCCATCGTCGACGTGGTTCTTAAGGGCCGCTCGCTGCATGAGTGGGTCGATGACAACATCCACACCGCGCGTGCCAATTGTGACCAATGGCGAAAAAAGGTAGCCGAACAGGACCTGGCGATTGGCCAGGAAACCGATCCCGACTCGCGCCGGTCTCTGCAGCGGGAGCGCGGCTTCTATGTGGCCCGGCTGGAAGCCGATCAAGTCGCCGAGCGGCGGGCGCGGCAATTGGCACCCTGGATTCGGCGCTACACGCCGAATGCCCCGTTTGCGACCCTGGTGCTGGTCGTCAACCTCTTGGTCGTGGGCACCATCGTCAAGGCCGGTTTCATGGTGGTCAATACGCTGTTCGTGGAACGGCTGGCACTCCAGGTCGCCTTTCAGCTGCGCAGGCAGCTGTTTCGCAAGACCCTGGACTTGGACATGGGCGCGCTGGCGGATGGACACACGTCCGAATTGATCACGTACTTTACGAATGACACGGAGTGCCTGGCGGCCGGAATCCGGACGTTGTTTGGGCGCGCCATCCGCGAGCCGCTTAAAATCGCCATTTGCATCTGCGGAGCAGCCTTTATCTGTTGGCGGTTGCTGCTGTTCTCGCTGATCGCCAGCCCGCTGGCCCTGTACTTGATCAGCCGACTGGCGCAGTCCATTAAACGTGCCAGTCGCCGGGCGCTGCAAGAGATGTCCAATCTGCACGAACGACTTTCGGAATCGCTGAGTGGCATTGAACTGATCAAGGCATTCGGCATGGAAAGGCATGAACGCCGACAATTCCACCTGATTTCCAAGGAGTACATGGCCAAGTCGATGCGGATTGCCCTATATCAGGCCATGACCAAACCAATCAACGAACTGGTGGGAATCGGCGTCGTCGCTTCCGCACTCCTGGTCGGAGGTTATCTGGTCCTGAACGAAGAGACACATTTGTTTGGGGTATTGCGGATGAGCCATCGACCGCTGAATTTCGGCTCCTTGATGACCTTCTTTGCCCTGTTGGCCGGGATCAGCGATCCGTTCCGCAAGCTGGCGGACGTCTACGGTGACGTGCAGCGTGCCGCGGCAGGCGCCGATCGGATCTGTACGGCGATCGATCGAACTCCTCAGATTGTCGACCCGGAAACAGCCAGGCCGCTGGGACCCTTTCAGTCACTGCGTTTCGAACAAGTCAGCTTCAGGTATCGCGAATCGACGGAAGTCTTACGGAATGTGGATTTTGAAATCCAAGCTGGCCAGACGATTGCTATCGTCGGTCCCAACGGATGTGGCAAGAGCACGCTGACAAAATTGATTCCGCGCTTCTATGACCCGAATTCAGGATGCGTCCGTTGGAATGGTGTTGACCTTCGCGAATATCGACGCAAAGATCTGAGGTCGCGCATCGGACTTGTCACGCAGCATACGTTGTTGTTCAACGACACCGTGTTCAACAATATCCGTTACGGCTCGCCGGACGCCACGCTTGCGGACGTGTATCGAGCGGCACGAAGGGCTTACGCTCACGAGTTCATTGAATCCGCCTTGTCGCACGGATATGACACACTTGTCGGGCAAGGAGGCAAGTCACTGTCCGGCGGACAAAAACAGCGGCTCGCCATGGCTCGGGCACTCCTGTGTGAACCCGAACTGCTGATCCTGGACGAGGCGACGAGCCAGGTCGACCTGGAGAGCGAAAGGCTGATTCGTGAATCGCTGCGATCATTTACCAAGAACCGCACGGCGATTGTGATCACTCACCGACTGGAAACATTGGAAATCTGCGATCAAATCGTGGTCATGCAACATGGCGCAATTCTCGACGTGGGAACACACGATCAACTCCTGGCAACCTGTGGACTGTACCGCCGACTGCACGAGCTGCAATTCAAGATCCCGGCGTAGTCATGGCGTTCCAACGTAGGGGAGCGGAAGCCCGTCATCCTGAACGTAGCGCAGCGAAGTGAAGGATCTGCCAGCCAACGTGACTTCGCGTACAACAGCAGCGGCCGGGGCTACCCGAGGTCTGCCGTAGAACGGGGGACAGCCGCGGGAAGATCCTATCGGTCGCTGCCCGTGCTGCGCACGCGGCACGCCCGCTTAGGATGACACGTGGCCTGACGGGCCGCGCCCCGTACCCACCCTCCGGGCCCTCCGGGTGACTCGGCTATTATTTAGAAGGGATCCTCTTCCCCCGTGGCAAAGGGATCATCGCTGCCAAACGGGTCGTCGGCCGGTGGCTCGGCCGTGGGCTGCCCGTCGTCGGCCGGTTGACCCTGGGGCTGAACCTGGTCATCGGCGAAGGGGTCAGGTTTGTTTTCCGGCGACTCGGTAATCTCCGGCATTTCGGCTTCCGGTGCAGCAGGCTCGGCATGCGTTCGCGGCTGATCCAGGTCCAGGTCGGAGGCGTCGGCCGGCGGCTCGTTGTCCAAACTGAAAGGCGATTCGGGAATCATGGGAGTTCCGCCGCGACGCAGTTTCCGCGGAGTCGTCGTGCCCGATTCGTAAGGCAGCGATTGTCGGTTGGCGCTGATTTCGAGCCTGGCCAACAACCGCATGCGTTCCAATTCCAGCCTCTGCGGTCCCTGAATTCGCTCCAATGACTGCCCTACGTCATACGTTCCGCGTCCCTGCAACTCGTATGTCACTGCGGTGCGAATATCCTGCTCGGCCTGATAACAGTCTCCGTTCTGCAGATGCAGCAGCGCGCGAAAGTAGAACGCGCGCGGATCTCGGGATCCATACTGGATGGCTCGATCGAACTGAGCCTGCGCCTCAAACACCTCACCGCGAAAGTAGGCGTGGACCCCGTCACCGTAAATGTCGTCGACGTACGGATTCTGACCGAAACATGTACTTGTCGCCAACAAAACGGCAAGCAATAAGGGTGCCCGATGCGGCATGGGGAGACTCCGTTCCCTGAAACTGGGGGGCGGGGGGTGCGAGTTATCGTCCAACGACGTAAATCGTTAATCGAAATTCTCTGAGCCGAGCTTTGTCTTAAATTGCCCGCCCTGCCAAACTTGGCGCATACCGCTCCCAGGTCCGCCGATGATGTCGATTGTGCGAATGATGTCGCAATTCGCAGTCGTTAATCCACGCCGAGCATTTCGGCCATCACGACCGTGCGGACCATTTCCGTGGAACTCTTTGCCAGGAGTTTCTTGACGCAGTTGGAGCGGTATTTTTCAATCGTCTTTTCGCTGAGTGTCAACTTCTGGGCCATTTCCTTATTGGACAAGCCCTGAGCCACCAATTGCGCCACCTCGCGCTCGCGCGGCGAGAGCCGCCGCACCAACCTCACCTTTTCCATCGACGCTTCCTCGCGGTGAGCCGTCGACACCAGGGAACCGGCAAACGCGTCATGAAGTGCGGACTGTAGCAGCACGCCACGGATCGGTTTTTCCAGTAGTGCCAGGGCCCCTTTTCGCACAGCTTCGGCCGCCGTGGCGAAAGGAGCGACGCCTGACATCAGCATCAACATCATATGCGGGGCGCACTGCCGAAGCGTGTCCTGCAGGTCCAGACCCGACATGCCGCTCAGCCGGTAATCGACGATCGCGCACTCAGCAACCGGTGCGCTATCAGACCTGTCGTAATTCAAGAACTCCTCCGCCGAGGCAAAGGAAAATACATCGTAACCAAAACTCTGCACCAGCCGCTGCAACGACGAACGGCAACCCTCATCATCGTCAATAATATAAACAATTTGCCGAGAATGCGGTGCAGGCGAAGTGAGCGGGAGACCTTCCGGTGTGTCGAACCGATGGCGGGACTCGCCCACGCCGAGTTTGTCAGGATCCACTTGCGTAGTCCTTATAATCTTGACCTTGGCGGGAAAATACTACGGGGGAATTCCGGCGTGCACCCCGATTCACGGTTTGTTCGCAAAAAGACGCCTGAAAAAATCAATCTAAACTTTGCCGCGCTTTGCACCCGATTGGCAAAAATAGCAGTTAGGACGGCCCCGGTGCGCAAACACTGTAGGTTTATCGCGTTTGTACTCACCCAAGGTCGATTGAACGTATAACGGATTCGGAACACACAGTCTAGTACCAGCCAAATAAGAACCGCCGGTTTTCGCGAAATGCGCCGGCGACGTTGAGTCCTCCCGTGCGCTCGAAACCATTTTCGGCGCGAGTTCGTCGGGCGCCCCTATCGTTTGCAAATTCTCGGAGGCAGTATGGAGATTACCGAAGTACGCATCAAGTTGGCGGACGGGGACGACGAGCGATTGCAGGCGTTTTGTTCGATCACGCTGGACGATAGTTTCGTAGTACGGGACATCAAGATCATCGAAGGGCCCGCGGGACTGTTCGTGGCCATGCCGGCGCGACAGAGCACCACCAGCTGTCGGTACTGCCGAGGAAAGAACCTCTCCAAGGCCCTTTTTTGCGGCCAGTGCGGCCGCCGCCTGGAACGCCACGGCTCCAAGGAACCCGCCGAGAAGCTGTATGCGGACATTGCTCACCCCATCAATTCTGCTTGTCGCGAAATGATTCAGTCCAAGATCATCGCCGAGTTTCATCGGCACAAGTCGCCCGTCCTGGGCGAGCCTGCCGCGGTCCGGCCGGATGCCCATCACGACACTGCCAGGCGGCCGCACGTCGTGACGCAAGGTCATGAGACGGTACCGCCGGTCGGGCCCATGGTCTGAAGTGGGCCCGGGTTCACTGCAAAAAGCTCCAGCCGACCAGGTACCAGTTCTTCCCAAAGGGCTCACACCAGCGGACCTCGGCGTTGAACATAACATCTTTTCCTCGCAGACTATGCACGGACAAGGTTGCTCGCTGGAACGGTCGCCAGGCCAGATCGCAAACAATACCGATCCCCTCCGGTGAGATATCGCGTGTAAACGCCTGGCACTGGACGGGTTCCTGACGCAGGCTTGTGATCTGCATGGGCCGCACAAACGCCCGGCGATTTGTCGACCTGCGCTCGGTCATTAACTCGAACTCGTGTTCCTTCAGCAGTGTGGTGACGGTTTGCATAATCATGATGAGCTGCCCGAGATCGAGGAGAAGCGGATGCCAGATTCGGCAGCAGGTTCCTGGTCAGGCTTGTTGACTGGGAGCTACAGTCCGAATGACGTCTCGGCGCCACATGCATTCAGATAAGAACCAAGCACGAGTCGCCATCTAAAAAATAGGTCACGTCGCGATGGCTGCCAATCGAAAAGACAGGGAACGGTTAAATTTCCTGTCCCCTTGGGCGGTGCGACCGGCGTTTCCGCAACTATCGTCGATCCCGTGTTGATTTTCGGCAACGCGGACACCCATCCAGCATGTCTATTTCCAGAATTGATACCAGGCCTTGGCAGGCTTGGCCTGGAACTTTCGTGGTGCCGTCGACTTGGGAGATTCCGCCGCCTCCGGCTGCGTCCTGGCATTAAACATTTTCGTGCAGGCCAGCTTGGCATTGGACAGGTTCGCGCCCACGAGATTGGACTTCGACAGATCGGCATTGCGCAGGTCCGAACCTCGCAAATCAGCGCTACTCAGGTCAGCGTTCTTAAGGACGACGTCGGAAAGATCGGCCAGCGAAGCATCCGCGTTGTGCAGGTTGGCGGCCGTCATGACGGCCCCGTGCAGATTGGCGTATCGCAGTATTGCGTTTTCCAGGTCGGCTCGCACAAAGCTCGCTTCCGGAAGAATGGCATCGGTAAAGTCAGCACGTTTCAATCGGGCTCCGTCCAAATTGGCGCCGTGCAAACTTGCGCTGTGAAAGTTACAGCCTTCCAGATTGGCGTTCGTGAATTTGGCAAATCGCAGGTCTGCGTTCCGCAAGTTACAACCGCTGAGGTCGCAGCTCGACAAATCCGCGCCGGGCAGTTGTGCACCGTCCAACCGACAGTCCTGGAAGTTGGCGCCGTCCAATTCCAAAAGTATCGCGCCGGAGTCTTTGTGCTTGATTTGAATCATCGCGCGTTTCCCCCCCACAGAACGCATCGAGCGGATGTCCATCCATCCGCGCCATGGCAATGTTCACGAAGCGAAGCGAAGCAAAGGAAAAGTAGATCCCGAGCAACCCGAATAATGTTAGCAGGGAATATCCTGTTTTAGTTGGAATAGAAGGGCGCGTCGAGGAATCCCGCCGAGCCGTCCAGCCCATTATAAACCCGAATCGGGTATTATTCCAAATGTACATCCGGCTGCGCGAACCGGCTCCCCGCCCCTTGCCAAATCGGTGTATTTTGACGGGAGTCCTTATGTCCCGGCACCGGCTTGAACCGTCGTGGTCGGTCCAATGCACGTCACCGGAACGGGTCGTAAGTACCTATAATGGGGCCTGGATCGCGCCGTCGTTCCAAGCTCCCGCATCCTTCTACGCGTGATGATGTCCATGGTTTTTCGCGTTGAAACTGCCTTGTATCGCGGTCCGCTGGACCTGCTCCTCTATTTGGTGCGGCAGCAAGAAGTCGGGATCCGCGATATTTCCATTTCCAGCATTACTCAGCAATACCTGGATTACCTGTCGATCCTGGAGCAGATCGATGTCAATGCCGTGGGGGATTTTATCGAAATTGCCAGCTTGCTGATTGAGATCAAGGCTCGGAGCGTCCTGCCCGTTGTCGAGTTGGAGGAGGAGCCTGTGGACGATCCACGCGAGCAACTGGTCGCCAGGTTGCTGGAGTATAAGAAATACAAGGACGTGGCCAGTTTGCTGGAGGAACAATCACTGGAATGGCAGCAGTGCGTTCCGCGACTGGCCAACGACCTCCCCATTCGCCAGGTGGACCTGGCCACGCAGCCCATCCGAGAAGTTGAATTGTGGGACCTGGTGAGTGCGCTGGGCCGTGTGCTGCGTGAGAATGAACTACCGGATGCAACCAATATCGTCTACGACGACGTGCCCATTCAAACGCATATGCGAACCATCTACGATCAGATTTGTCAACATGGACGGCTGGGAATCACCGAGACGCTACGGGCCGGCATGCGCAAGTCGGTGCTCATCGGCGTCTTTTTGGCAGTGCTGGAACTGGTTCGTCACCACAGCGTCGAGGCCGAACAAGACGATTCGATGGGGGAAATCTGGGTGAAGCCTGGAGAGAACTTTGCCTATGCGTTAACGCTGGCCGACGGTTCGACGGACGACTCGACGCGTCCAACCTCCGGCAGCTAGTCTTGACCGGTCCCGCTGCCACCACCTCCCACCGCATTCTTGCTCCGACCACTCGCCGAATACGCACCGACCGACCATTGGACCGATCATGCTCGAAAATCTTCCCTATTCCACGATTCCCTTTCGCGACCTTACCGTGGAAGGCTACTCCCGCGCCGCTGTGCAGTCCTATTGGCGTGTCCCTGAATTGCGGATCGGGTTCGACTTGGGGGGGCAACCCTGGGAGTTCATGGGAACCCCCAATTGGTTTGTTTCGCATGCCCATCTGGACCATATTGCCGCGTTACCAGTTTACGTGGCACGCCGGCGGATGATGAAGATGGAACCGCCCAGGATCTACCTGCCAGAACCGATGGTGGACAACGTCCAGCGACTGTTGAATGTCGTCAGTCGCTTGGATCGCGGTCGATTGCCATGCGAACTCATCGCGGTCAAAGAGGACAGTGAAATTGAGTTGTCACGGGAGTTGGTGGTCTCAGCTCACGCGACCAAACATACGGTTCCCAGTCTCGGCTATGTCGTCTGGCAGCGCCGCAAGAAACTCAAGCCCGAGTTTCAGGGGCTGAGTGGCGAGCAGATCCGCGATCTGCGGCTGGCCGGCCAGGAGGTCAGCGAAGAGCGGCGCACACCACTACTGGCCTATCTGGGAGATTCGCGCCCCGAGAGCCTGGACGACCATCCCGTCTTCTATCAAGCAAGTGTGCTGATTCTGGAAATGACGTTCGTGGCGGCCCGACACCGCAAGGAAAGAATTCACAAGTTAGGGCATATCCACTTGGACGACATTGTGGCACGACAGCATAAGTTCCAGAACGAACTGATCATCGCATCCCACTTCAGTACCCGCTACCACGGTCGCCAGATTCAAGCCATTGTCGAGCGGGCGTTTCCCGACATGCTCGGCGCTCGCTTGCAGTTGGTGATCTGAAACACGCCCTGCGCGAAGTGGATGCCGGGCGGCCTTTCCAAATTCAGACTTTTGATTCACATCAGGGCCGGTTTGCAATTTGGCAACCTGCCGCAGCGGCAACGAAGCGGAAGCGGGAGATTGCATGGGAGCCAGGGGACTGGTTTCCAACCTAAACCAGAGCCGGTGGGACGGCCGGGTCCACAAGCCGCCGGCGGGATTGCTGTTCTATCAATCACGTCAAATGGGTGTTTTGACGCCGCCTCGAGCATGCCGGCTTTCCCCCGAAAAACCTTTCCCCAGGCCGAATGTGGACTATAATGGGGGTCAATATAAAGGCGCGCTGTCTCGGAGATACTGGATCGGCGGTTTGGCCAACAGCTGGGTCAGCCATCCGTGCGCCGTTTCTCCTGTTCATGATGTTGTGCCGTTGAAACCTGCAATTTCCAATTCCCCACGTTCCTTGCCGCTGAGAGACGGCTTGCCGGCGTTACCATTGCAGGAACAACTTTGGTTCATGCAGCACCTGGCGCGTGACGTCGGGGTCGCCAACATTGCCGCGTCGCTCCATTGGCGCGGCTCGCTCGACCCGTTCGCCCTGCAAACCGCACTTGCCGACCTGGTGGTCCGTCATCCGTATCTGCGTACCACGGTCGAGTTTCAGGACGAGGGGCTCGTCCAGGTCCCACGCCATCCACGCCCCGTTCCCGTGCTGCTGGTGGATCTTCGCGCGCTTTCACCGGTGGATCGGGAGGCAGAATTGCGGCATCACCTGGCCGTGGCCGCCGGGACGCCTTTTGGGGAAAGCGACTTTCCCTGGGTGCGCGGTACCTTGATCCGGCTGGCGGACGACGAGACGCAGATCGCCCTCACCGTAAGCCATCTCGTTTGTGACGGTTTGTCGATGGGTATCCTGTGTCGTGAGTTGATTCAGGCATACGAAGCTCGGTGTCGCGGCCAGGCCCCCGCTTGGCGAGGCGAAGTTTCCTCCCATTTGCTGGCGGCACCACCGCGGGATACCGAACAGACAGCCCGCGTGGCGGTCGAGTCACCCTTGATCTACGATTTTGTGCCACCACCGCAGCCCACGTACCGCGGCCGCCAAATCTTCTTTGAATTGAGCGAAGAGGAATCGCGGATGCTGGTTCAGCTCAGTCGCCGGCATCAGGTGTCACCGTTCGTGACCTGGCTGGCGCTGTTGCAGACCATGCTGTTCCGATATTCCGGTTCGGCTGAAATCAGCGTGGATGTGCCGATGGCGGGCCGAACGGAACCATTGCGACGCGAGGTGGCGCCCCTGATGAAAACCGTACCCCAGCACGTGGTGATTCGCGACGGCGATCGCCTGGCGGACCTGATCCAATCAAATCGCCGGCGCCTATCCCCAGTGGCGAATGCGGGCGGCGCTGCCGAACGCCAGGCAATGCTGGCCAACACGCGCAGCCGCGTTCTGCTGGACTATCAAACGCGCCTGAACGATGTGCGACTGGGGGACACCGTGCATATCGTTCCGGGGGAATTGGACAACGGGGCGGCGGTGTCCGAATTCTGCCTGGGTGTGCGGCGCAGTCGTGGGGGCTTCAGTGGGCATGTGAAGTTCGATTGTGATTTGTTTTCCGAGCAGACAGCTGATCGGTTCATCGCGCTTACGCGGTATTTACTAAGGCAGCTGTCGGCGAACTCGGATACGGTACTGTCACAGGTCTCCCTGCTGACAGATGCCGATCGAATTCTGTTGGAAGAGGTAAATGCCACGCAGGTCGCCTATCAAGGTCCGGAACTGGTGGATGCCCTGTTTGCAGCACAGGTCCAACGATCCCCAGCAGCCATCGCGATGGTTTGCAATGGACAGGAGACCACTTACGCCCAATTAGACCAGATCGCCACCAGGATTGCCGGCTCCTTGCGGGACCACGGCGTGCGACACGATGACCGAGTGGGACTGTTGTTGGATCGAGAGATGCTGACGGTGGCCAGCATGTTGGCAATTCTCAAGTGTGGTGCGGCTTACGTCCCGATCGATCCCGCCGGGATCAGCGCACGACAACAGCTAGTCTTCGAGGGTGCCGATTTACGATGCGTGGTCACGTCCGCTGCGCATGTGGATCAGGTTCCGGCTAAGCTGCCGGTGGTGGATGTCCAGCAGGCGGCCGGTGAGGGACGCACGTCGCGCGAAGCAACGACCGAACGGCAAGGAACCAACGACCGTCAGGCCTGCGATTTGGCCTATATCCTGTTCACCTCGGGTTCCACGGGCAAGCCCAAAGGCGTACAGGTGACGCATCGTAATCTGGCCTACTTTTTTGCGGCGATGGATTCCCTGCAGGTGCCCGGGGTACCGGGCGTGTGGTTGGCCGTGACGAATACGACGTTTGATATCTCCGTGTATGAACTGCTCTGGACCCTGACGCGCGGATATCAGGTCATTCTGGAATCCAATCCGCTGGGACATCGTCAGCCCGATGCAATTTCGTTAGCCGACAAAATCCGACGATATGGAGTTACACATTTTCAAGGTACGCCGGCCTTAATACAGCTTCTGTTGCGGGATGACGACTGTCGGAAGGCGATGGGGAATTTACAAAAGGTCTTTGTGGGAGGAGAATCGCTCCCTCCATCGCTGGCTCAAGATTTGTGCCAAGTGTGCCGCGGCGATATTTACAACATGTACGGTCCAACCGAAACCACCATCTGGTCCATGGCGTGGAAGCTGGACGGCTCGCAGCAGGTTCGCATCGGACGACCGCTTCCCAATACGCGCATCTACGTAATGGACCAATCGCTGCGATTGGTGCCGGTCGGCGTTGCCGGGGAACTCATCATCGGGGGTGACGGAGTGTCACAGGGTTACTTTCGGAATCACGTCGAGTCTAATCTGCGGTTTGTGGATCACCCTGAGTTGGGCCGCGTGTTTCGCACAGGGGACACCGTCCGTATGGTCGAAGACGGTAATTGCATCTTCCTGGGACGACGTGATGCCCAGGTGAAATTGCATGGACATCGAGTCGAGCTGGGAGATATCGAAGCGACATTGCGTCAGCACCCGGACGTCGAAGACATCGCCGTGGTGCTGCGCGGCGACCAGGCCGCAGCCGAGAATCTGGTGGCGTTTGCACGGTTTGCCGCTCAGGCCGCCGATGGTCCAGCGCGTCTGCTGGCCCATGCGCGGAAGCACCTGCCACCCTATATGGTACCAGCCAGGATTTGCGCTATCGATGCCATGCCGCTCAACCCGTCCGGCAAAATCGATCGAATGCGTTTGATGCTCGACCCATTGCCCGACGACGCGGGTGGCCTTCGCTTGTCCTCACCCAGACCCGCATCTCCCACCGGTTCGCTGCGGGACAAGGTGCGGGAACTGGTCCGCGAGCAGCTGCGCCTGGACGGCTGGGCGACGAATGTGCGGCTGCAGGAGCTGTCCGTCAGTTCGTTGGATATGGTTCGGTTGGTGGAACGCGTGGAACGGGAATTCGGCGTGTCCCTGCCACTCGTTCTGTTGTTTCAAGACCGGTCGGTCGAGGAGGTCATCTATTCCGCCGTCGTGGGGAATGCAGCGCCGCATCGCTCCTCCCCAGACCGGCCGCAGGAAAAGCCGGCGATGGCCGAGTACGAGGAGGGCGTCATTTGAGCCCATCGTCGTTGATCGCCGAACTACGGTGCGCGGCGTGGAGTTGACGCTGAAGGGGGACGACATTGTCTATCGGGCGCCTCAGGGCGCCATGTCTCCCGCGCTGTTGGCCAGTCTGCAATCGGACAAAATGCTACTGCTCCAGCAGCTGCGCTCCGAATCCACGTCGCGACCGACGGGCCTCGACCATCTGGCGCGCGTCGTCGGACCGCTCCGTGAAATTGTGGGCGACGTGACGCGACATCCGTACGCACGGTTCGTCGAACCGGTTAAATCCGAACTACTGGCACGCATCGGCTTGGACAAGCAATTTGTTCGCGGTCAGGGTTGTCAACTTTGGGACAATTTGGGGTACGCCTATCTCGACTTTGTTGCACAGTACGGCGCCCTCCCGTTTGGCCACAATCCTGAGGAGATTTGGGAAGCCGTGCAGCGAGTGCGGAGCGAGCAGTTGCCCAACTTGGTGAATAACTCGCTGTTGAATTCCGCCGGTCGCCTGTCACAGCGGTTATTGGAACTCGCCCCCGCCGGCATGGAACACGTGATCTTTTGTAACAGCGGCGCCGAAGCCACGGAAGTTGCACTGAAGCTGTGCCGGGCCGCTACGGGGCGACGAGGCGTGGTTTCGACGCGAGACGCCTTTCACGGTCTGACCACAGGCTCGTTGGCGGCCAGCGGCTGCGACGCATTTCAAGAGGGCTTCTTTGTTCGATCCGCGGATTTCGTTCACGTTCCCTTCGGTAACCCTGACGCCCTGCATGATTTGTTGTCCCGCCATCCGGCACAGTATGCCGCATTCCTGGTTGAGCCCATTCAGGGAGAAGCGGGCATCCTTCTGCCACCCCGGGGCTATCTGGCCGCCGTTCGGAAGATCTGTTCCCGTTTTGACGTGCTGATGGTGGCCGACGAGGTACAGACCGGACTAGGCCGCACGGGTGCCCTGTTCGCCTGTGAACATGAAGGCGTTATCCCCGATGTGCTGACGCTCGCCAAAGCACTCGGCGGAGGACTTGTGCCGATCGCCGCCGTGCTCTGCCGGCCCCAGGCCTA
This sequence comes from uncultured Planctomycetales bacterium, assembly GCA_963695565.1. Taxonomy (GTDB): domain Bacteria; phylum Planctomycetota; class Planctomycetia; order Pirellulales; family Pirellulaceae; genus CAVOGW01. The sequence continues at coordinate 722,082 of CAVOGW010000008.1, read as the reverse complement.
CACCACGGCCTTCGGACTTCGCCATTCGTCCACGTTCGCCGGCAACGCGTTGGCCTGCGAAGTGGGTCTGGCCTCGCTCGACCTGTTGACCCGCGACAACTGCCGGCTGGTAAATCATGTGAGCGAAGTAGGTCAGTACCTGCAGGACGGGCTGTTGGCAATTCAATCCCAATTTCCGCAATTCGTGGCCGAGGTGCGCGGCCAGGGATTCATGCAGGCCATCGAGTTTCAATTTGACTGCCTGCGGGACACGTCAGGCATGATGTCTTTCCTGGCGGATCAGCAACTGCTGGTGCACCTCATGGTCAGCCACCTGCTGAACGTGCACCGCATCCGCGTCGCGTTGTCATTCGTCCGCAGTAGCGCGCTGCGCATTGAACCACCACTTGTCATGAGCCGCTGCGAGATCGACACGTTTGTCAAGGCGATGCAGGAGACGCTGCAACTCGTCGCCGCGGGGAATACCGCAGTGCTGCTGGCTCCCATGATCGACCTGGAACCGGCCACGTTGGACCGCGTGACAGCCTCTGCACCGCCGCCGGCGCCGCTACGGAGTGACATCGCCGCGCGACGCGAAATGGTCACTCAACCCGATCTGGTGGGTGAATTCGGTTTCCTGATTCACCTGGCGTCACTCGACGACCTGGTGTCCTTCGATGGCTCGCTGGCCGTCTACACCGCGGAGCAGCTGGCGTGGCTCAAATCCAAGCTCGTCAAGTCCTCGGATCCCTTTGTGATTGGCAGGGCCACGATACCATCCCGACAGGGGATCGCCGTCCGCGGCCATTTCGTGATGGTGCCGTACACGCCCGCCGAGTTGATGGAAATGCCGCCCCCCGCGGCGATGGAACTGGTCGCTCGGGCCGCTGAGGTAGCGCGAGACGCCGGTGCACGTGTGATCGGCCTTGGTGGTTTCACGTCGATTGTGACCAAAGGGGGCATGACCCTGGATCGATCGCAGTTGCCCCCTGTCACCACCGGCAATGCGTACACGGTCGCGGCCAGTTGGCAGGCCATCGAGCGCGCTTGTCAATGGCGAGGAAGACAACTGGCTGAGCTTACGGTGGCCGTGGTCGGAGCGACCGGGCAAATTGGCCAGGCGATCTCGCTGTTGTGCGCTGAGCAGGCCGGGAAGCTGATCCTGGTCGGCCGCGACGCCCATCGACAACAGACGCACGCGCGGTTGCGAGAAGTAGCCATGGCGGCCATCGCCCATTTGCGCAACCTCCATGCATGTCCTGCGCGGAGTGGTTCCACGCCGCTGTTGCGCGGCATCGTGGATCAAGGCTGCACTCAGGAAACGGGACGTCGGTCGCTGGAAAGTCAGTTGCTCGATCGTCTACTTGCCCAGGGTCAGCTGGAATTGGTCACCGATCTGGATCGGGTTGCCGACGCGGATGTGGTGGTCACGGCCACCAGTGCCATCGAACCTTTTCTCGAAACGCGGCACCTGAAACCAGGTGTAATTGTCTGCGACTCGGCCCGTCCCGCGAACGTGACCGCTCACGCCATCGCCGAGAGACACGAGATGACCTGGATCGAAGGGGGGCTGATCAGGATTCCCGGACAGCCGCAGCTCGATGTCTTTGCCGGGCCGCGGCCGGATTGCGTGTACGCTTGCGTCGCCGAAACAGCCCTGCTTAGTTTCGAGCCGACGCTTTCCAGCGACTCCCCCGATCTGTTGGCATGCAGCGAAAAACTGCAAATTGAGGCCGTTCGACGGCTGGACGAATGGAGTGTCAAGCACGGCTTTCAAGTGGTCGGACCATGGTGAGGAATAATGCACGCTGAAATAACGGTCAGTCGCGTAACCACGGCCACGCAGCGACGTGAGTTTTTGGAACTGCCAGCCAGGCTGTATGCTCATGATCCGTGTTGGGTACCGCGGCTACTTTCGAGCGAGCAGGAATTGGTGGGATTCCGCAAGCACGCCTTTCAGGACCACGCGAGCACTGTGGCGTTCCTCGCCACGCGAAAGGGTCGGACCTGCGGCCGAATCCTGGCCGTGGATTTGAGGAAGCCGAGCGAACACAAGCAGGACGAGTCTCGAGGGTTCGTGGGCTTCTTCGAGTCGGTCGATGACACCGAAGTTGCTGCCGAGTTGTTTGAACAGGCTGCGGCCTGGCTGCGGTCCAAGGGCCGCAGCACGATGCGCGGACCCGTCAACCCCTCCATGAACTATGAGGCCGGACTGCTGGTGGAGGGGTTTGAAAGCGATCCCGCCTTCATGATGCCCCATAACCTGCCATATTACCAGCGACTCTGGGAACACGCTGGCTTTGAACAGATTCAGGACCTGTTTGCCTATCGCGCACATCGCGGCATGTTGGGGGACCTCGACGAAAAGGTGCGGTACATCAGCCGGATGGCGGCCGAGCGATTTGGCGTCCAGTTCCGTCCCGTGGAAAGGCGACGATTTCGCGAGGACGCGCGGACGTTCTTGCAGATCTACAACCAGTCTTCGGCGAACACCTGGGGCTTTTTGCCGCTGACCGAGAGTGAAATTCAGCAACTCAGCAAAGAACTCAAGTACCTGATCGTGCCAGAAATCACCACGCTGGCCATGGTGGAGGGAGAAGTCATCGGCGCGGCCTTCGGGCTACTGGACTACAACTCGATTATTCGTCAGATCCGAGGCCGACTATTTCCATTTGGCTTTATGCATCTACTGGCAGGCAGGAAACGCATCAAACGGGCGCGCGTCATGAGCGCGAATGTGGTTCCCAAGTACCAGGGCTGGGGAGTAGGCGTGGCCCTGATGGGACAGCTGGCCACCCAAGCCATGCAGTTGGGCTTGGACGAAGTCGAGTTCTCCTACGTGGTGGAGAGCAATCGGTTGGCCCGCCGATCGCTGGAGCACGGCGGAGCGTTGCGAGCCAAGACCTATCGGGTATACGAGAAAGGGATCTAGTTCGTATGTCTTGAAACTTGCTGACGGCAAACGGCTCAGCCCGGTGCTTAGAAGATAACGGGAAGCGCCAGCCCATCTCGTTCATTTCACCTTTTCGACGGCAGGAACTTTCCACGTGCCATCCCAGCCGGGGTCCGGTGACCAGGAACTTGCTCGCCTGTTTGCCGATCGTGCGACTGCCGAGCGACTGGACCACGTCCATCTGCTGACTTGGCTGCCGATCTATCCACCCACCCTGAGCGATATCGCACACGGCAACCGCTCACTTGCCTCACCCATTTGTGTGCGAACAATAGCGGGAGGTCGGCTTCTGATCCGCGGTTCGACCGCGAATGGTCCAACACAAGCAACGGGGGATACGATGATGACTCGCTCGCACTCAGTTCTTACGTGGCTGGTTTACCCGTCGATGGTCGTGGGTGTAGTCGCCGCCCTGATCGTCGGCGAGGCTGTCGCGCAGCAAACGGAGGTGGCCCCACAGACCAAGACTTCGTCTGAAGAGAAAAAAGAAACGACGAAGGCCACGGTCGCCGTATTTACGCTTTACCATCAGATCGTCGAAGCCCCCATTGGCGAAGACCCCTTCAGTTCCGGCGCAGGGGCCGAGTCATTAAATGACCTGGTGACCAGGATCGACAAGGCGGGCAAGGACAAGCACGTCGTGGCCCTGGCAGTCATCCTGGGCGAGTCACCTCTGGGGGCGGCGCAAGTGGAAGAGGTCCACAAGGCGCTGCGCAAAGTTCGCCAGTCGGGAAAGCCAGTCTATGCGTTTGCCGACTCGCTTTCATTTCGCACCCTCGCGCTGCTATCGGCTGCATCCCGAATCAGCGTGACCCCCGTGGGTGACCTCATGATCACAGGGTTGTACGGGGCGCAACCGCACGTTCGTGGATTGCTGGAGAAAATGCACGTGACTCCGGACTTTACTACCTGCGGCGCGTATAAGAGCGCCGCCGAGATGTTCATGCGCAGAAAGCCCAGCGCCGAAGCTGAAGAGATGTACAACTGGCTGTTTGACAGTATCTTTGAAAACTACATCCAACTGATCGCCGAAGGACGCGACCGGTCTCCGGATCAAGTGCGCAAGTGGATTGACGGCGGGCTCTACTCCGCCGAAACAGCCGTGCAAATGGGAATCATCGACGCCCATGAGTTTCGCCACGACTTCATCAAGTACATCAAGCACGAGCACGGCGATGACGTCGAAATGAAGATGGATTACGGCAGGAAAAAGAAAGGCTCCTTCGACCTGTCGACTCCGATCGGGGCCTTGAGGTTTTGGGCCGACATCCTGCAGCGGGCCACGGCGTCAGGGGGCGAACGCAGCTCGGTCGCCATCGTGTACGTGGAGGGATCGATCGTGCCCGGTCGGCCAGAACCCAGCCCTTTCGGTTCGCAGGGCGTGGCCTACAGCGATCCGATTCGCAAAGCGCTCGATAAGGCGGCCGAAGACGATACCGTCAAAGCCGTGGTGCTGCGCGTGAACTCGCCGGGTGGTTCGGCCGTGGCCAGCGAAATTATTCTGCAGGCGACTCGGCGCGTGGCCGATAAGAAGCCGCTGATTGTCTCCATGGGGGATGTCGCGGGCAGCGGAGGTTATTACGTTGCGTGCGGCGCCGAGACTATTTTTGCCGACCCATCCACCATCACGGCCTCGATTGGCGTCGTCGCCGGAAAACTGGTCACCACAGGCATGTGGGACTCGGTGGGCATCAACTGGCATCCCATCAAACGAGGCGAAAATGCCGACATGATGGTTGGTGACGAAGTGTTCTCCAGCAAACAAAAGCAAATCCTGCAGGATTGGATGAACGAAGTTTACGTTGTCTTCAAGGGACACGTGACCCATGCGCACGGAGATCGTTTGACCAAACCGCTCGAGGAGATGGCCGGCGGTCGCGTGTACACCGGGCAACAAGCTCTGAAGCTGGGGCTGGTCGACCGGCTGGGGTCCCTGGACGATGCCGTCCGCCTGGCGGCCAGACAGGCGAAGTTGACCGAGGACCAATACGAAATTCGCGTAATTCCCAAGCCCAAAAATTTTCTCGAACAAGTGTTGAGTGATCTCTCCGGAGGCGAAGAAGACCAAAACCGCATCAGCCTGCCTGCGACCTGGCAGACGGCCGCTCTGTGGCGTGCCGCGCTGCCTATCCTGGCTCAGATGCAGCCAGCACAAGCCGTCGCACTGCGTCGCTGCGTGCTGCAACTCGAGGTACTGCAGCGTGAGGGGATCAGCCTGATGACGCCGGAGTTTGTGTTTGAGTAATGTGTGAAGGTGTGAAGGTGTTTGCGCGTTAGCAGCTGCTGAGCCCCGTTTTTGTCGGCAACCGATAACTCCAGGGTGTGTCAGGGATGAGTTGCCGTTCCCGAGCGAACATTTCGTACAGCGTCTGTTTGTCGATGCCCAATTCGTCTCGTACGTGGCCGATGGTCAAGAGACGAACCGCGGTCACGTCCAGGTCGACGAGGTTCTTGACATGCATGCGTCGCGCCGATTCGACACCCAGGTCAAAGGCCAACAGATCACAACCACGAATGCAATACGGTTCAGGATACAAGCTGAAGGCCAGCTTGTACTTTTCCATGTCCTGTTCGGAAAAGCCCGGGTCGGAAACAGCGGTGAAGCCCAACACAAAGGCTTCATCCTGATCGACCAGTCCTCTGCCCAGCAAAACGTGCAGCACATCATGCTGTTCCAACGTGCAGGCGCCAGGCAGCTTCAGCGGGCTGACCGGATTCTCGAATGCTCGAACAATCGCAGGTACGTCATCGGCGGCGAATCCCGGCAGAGTGTTTAGGACTTCGCCTACCGTCAACTGGTCGGTTTCCAGCCCTGGATACCAGCGCGTCCAGAATTCGGTGTGCAGGTTAGCCTGCAGCGGACTGCCGTCCGGGCCGACGTGGGCCAGGTGTCCGACTTCGGCGAAGCGGCTCGTCATGGCTTCCCGTTCTTTGCCCTGCGTGGCGTTCCAGAGCGTCACCATACACGCCTCATTCTCGCTGGCCACCGCCTCGCCAAGAATCTGCCTCAGCCGATCCTGGGCGGCTGACGGCAGTGCACCCAACAGCGGGTCCCGCGCGATGCGCTGCAGGGCGTTGTCGATAATGTGCTGGGGGCCGGGCATGCCATAAATTGTACCGTACGCCTTACCGGCTGCCAGGAATGGAGCGGCCCGTTGAAGGGTCTACCACGGTCCATGCTGGCGTTCGTCAGCGATACGGTCGCCATTCGGGGCGGGAAGACTTGCGAATCACAGGCAGGCCAGGCGCAGGCGCGGGCGGCTGCTCAGTCGGCACTTCCAACGACGCCGTTCGGACGGCCTTGTCCGTGGGGATGTCCTGGGGAATGGGACGCAGCTCGATTTTGGCGTTGCCCGGAATGGGTTGGGTTTTCATGATCGCCTGCGTGGGAGTCTGGGACGGGCGGGGCGCAGAGGCGCTTGGCGGCGGCTGTCCATTGTTGAGCTGCCCGCCCGCCGATCATGCGGTCGCATTCCAACTTGCGTCCCTCAACGGTGGTGTACCTCACGAACAGGTACAGCTGCTGGGAATCGGGCGGCGCATCGGGCCATGCCAGGTTCAAGTGTATGCCGTTTCCGTAATGTGTGTCTCGCAGTTTGCGGCGCGACTCCGCGGCTTCGATGTCCCAGCGGGCGACTCGCGCGGCCGCTCCGGATTTGGTTCCGTCCAACACCACGACGGACAGGGGACCGGGTAAGGCGACGAATTCACCAGCCGCGTTGCGCGGTTGGACCACGACCAGGACTCCCGGGGGACACGGCTGGTTGTCAAAATCATAGCCCTCGGTGATCGTGCCCGTGGCTACGATATGTGTCACATTCGCATCAACACTGTCGGTGGGCTGGAGATCTCCCTCCTCCGTGGACATCGGTTCCTCCCAGTAAAAGGACTGCAGTTCCACTTCCCCGCCGGGGGGTTCCAGCGTCCCCGCGTCCGCATCCGACTCATCCAACAACGGCCGACGGCCGGGGATGGGAAGCGATTGCGGTTGCTCGGCTGGATTCGGACTGTCGGACTCCGGTGGTAGCTCCACGGTCGGTTCCACGATCTGATACTCGGGTTCCGCGTCTTTGTCTTCGGGAACAATGGAGTATTTTGGCCGGGTGTTCGTGGTCGGCAATTTTTCGAACTTGGGTTTCGTCGAGCGCGGCGCGGAGGGCTCCTCCTGAATAATGGAATAATCCGACTTGAGCTTGCCGGATCTCGACTCCGGTGCATAGGCCGGTGTGGGCTGCGATGAACAGCTCTGGCAGTCGGCGAGCTGATGGTGGGCGGATTGTAATTCGTCTTCCAGCATGTAGACCTGGTCTTCCATCCACCTTAACTCGTTTTCCATCAGATCCACGGAGGGATCCCGATAGGTGCAGCCCAGAAGCATCAGACCAGCGGAGAAGGATATCAGGCGACGCAAGAGCATCGTACTCCTCGTTCTTCATGCCGAGCGCTCAGCGCGGGACGAGCGAGTGGCGCCATCCGTGGCTCAGCGTCGTACGTTCGATCTCTCGGCCAAACCGATGAGATCCTCAGTGATAAGTTACGAGTTGTCCGAGAAATACACACCTGCTTGCTCCCGGCGGCAGGATTCCACTCGAGGCCTGAGGCCCACGAGCAAGTGACTTCCGGAAAATCTCAAAATAGATAAGTTGGGTTTCGTGTTTCGGTGGTCGTGGCACGAGTCACGGCTCCCAGCCCAGGTTGCCGATCCGTCCCGCGCCAGCCACGGTCGGCGTAACGTGCCGAGTGTCCGTTGTGTCTCCTAATTCCTGCTTCTCTCCTACTTCTTGGCATCCATGCGCTCGATGACCTTGTCGACTAGTTTGTACTCGAGGGCTTCCACGGCCGTCATGAACCGGTCCCGGTCCGTATCGGCCTCGATCTTTTCCATCGTCTGGCCGGTATGTTTCAGCAGGATCTCGTTCAAGCGTCGTTTCACTTTGAGGAATTCCGTGGCGTGGATCATGATTTCCTCGGCGGTACCTTCCATGCCGGCCAAGGGTTGGTGGATCATGATACGGGCGTTCGGCAGGGCATGTCGCTTGTTCGCTGCGCCGGCGGCCAGCAGCACGGCTCCCATCGAGGCGGCCTGACCGATGCAGTACGTGGCCACGTCGCACGTGATGAATTGCATCGTGTCGTAGATGCCCAGGCCCGCACTGACACTGCCGCCGGGGGAATTGATGTACATCTGGATGTCGGCCTTGGGATCTTCCGACTGCAGGAACAGCAGCTGAGCGACGACGCAATTGGCGACTTCATCGTTGATCGCGGATCCCAGGAAGATGATGCGATCCTTGAGCAATCGGCTGTAAATGTCGAACACCCGTTCTTCACGGCCACTCTTTTCGACGACGTAGGGGATCAGCGGCATCGCAACACTACCTTTCCAAATATTCTAAAATCGCCAGGGCACGGCCAGATGCGCGGCTGGCGATTGGGCCTAATGCTATTCTTCTGGGTTGTTTTCCGGTTGTTTCTCGAGAATCGAATCGACGATTCCGTAGTCCACACTTTCCTGGGCGGACATATAAAAATCTCGATCGACGTCTTTGGCCACTTTTTCGATGGGCTGCTTGCAGTGTTTGGCGAGGATCACGTTAAGCACATCGCGGGTCTTGAGGATTTCCCGGGCCTGAATCTCAATGTCACTCACCTGCCCCCCTACCCCACCGTGAGGTTGGTGGATCATAACCTTGGCATGGGGCAGTGCAAATCGTTTGCCGGCGGAACCTCCCGCCAGCAGGACGGCTCCGCCGCTGGCGGCCAGGCCGACGCAATACGTGGCGATGGGACAGGAAATGATCTGCATCGTGTCGTAAATGGCTAACGTCGCGGTCACGCTGCCACCGGGAGAGTTAATGTAGAAATGGATGTCCTTCTTGCGATGCTCGCTTTGCAGATACAGCAACTTCATCACCAGTTCATTGGCGTTGCCATCGTAGATCGGTCCCTGCAGGAACACGATGCGATTTTCCAACAGCAAATCACCCAACGTCATCTGGCGCTGGCGTTGATAGTCGGCGTAAGCGTGTGCCAAAGGGGGCCTTACCAATTCGCTCATGTCCAAGGTATGTTCCTTCCCAAATTTTGTTGCGTGATCACGCCCGGCGAGACTTCCGACCGTTCGAATTTGATTGGGCGATTCACGATTTCTAGTCTTCGGGTTCTCGTCGTGCCAAGATCTCGTCACTCAGCGGCCAACGTGGCAGACATCCATAGTGACTTTCTGCGCCGCCGCACGTTTGCGGCGGGGCACGAGCCGTGTGGCCCCTCCCCCAGCAATGGCGTCACCCCGTCAGGCATCATCCCTGACGACTTCAGCTGCACGCGTGCGTCCGCGATGGAGCCGCAACTCGGTGAGGCGTCAAGCCATCAAGCACGATCCGTCGGCAGTTTCAGTTCCTGTTCATCACCTCCGTGTTTTGCCTCAGGAATTTCCGCATGGACGGTCCTGCCGATGGCAAAATCCACCGCGGATGTCACGGGCGCTGCGGGCTTGAAGGGCACGTCCGTAAATCGGGCGTTCTCACGAATCAAGTCGATGACTTTTCGCTCCACGATCTGGTTACGCAACGCATCCCATTGCCCTTTTTTGTCGATCCGGGCCCGAACGCTCCGCGGACTTTCGCGACTCTGCAGTGCCATCAACTCGATTTGCATATCGTAATCGGCATCTTCCGCTTCAATTTGATGTTCTTCGGCGATCCGTTCCAGGATGAAGTGTTCCTTCATCGCCTTGGCCGTCGCCTTCTGGCTGTTTTGCCGCAAGATAGTTGACATGCGCCGTGATATCGTCTTCGCTGAACCCGCTGGACCGCAACTCCATCACCGCCCGTTCCAACTCACGGTGCGACTGACGACGGAGCAGTTCGGGAGGCAGCTCCCAGCTGGCAGATTCGGTCAACAAGTCGGTGATCTGTTGCCGCATTCGCTCGTTTTGACGATACGACATCTGACGTTCCAATTCACCTTTCACGGCATCGCGCAGTTCGCCCTCGTTATCGAAATCGCCGATCCGGCTGCAGCAAATCGGACTCGACTACGGGGAAACCAGCCGTTTGACCTCCAGGACTTCGATCTCCAGATCGACCGTCTCGCCACGCAATTCCTCCGCTTCGGCATCTTTCGTCAACGTGACCTGCGCCGAGCGGTGGTCCCCCGCATCGCGCTCCCACCATCAACTTGTCAAATCCGTCCAGATTGCCGTCTCGGAAGCTGAGCGTGGGGCGGACTCGAGCCGACAGTTCTTCGCCCACCCGGATGCGCTTGCCGTTGTGGGAAAAGACGATATTCAGCGTGACAAAGTCGTTGAGCTGCGCCGCATCTTCCACCGGTTCGACGACCGCAAACCGCTCGAGCAAACGCGCAAGATGCTCGTCGATTTCCGCCTTGCCGATGGTCATCGTGGGGCGTTCCAGCCGCAACCCTTTCCACTCCGGCATCTCGAACTCCGGGCGAACTTCAAGGTCAAACTCAAAAGTGAGCGGGCCTTCGTCCGGGATCTCGACTGCCTCAAAGTCGAAATCCGGTTCGCCGATCGCCGTAAACTTCTGTTCGTCGGAAACTTGCGTAATACAGTCCAGCAACAAGCGGCCCTTAATCTGACGCATGACGTCCTTGCGAAAATGACTTTCGACCAACTTACGGGGAGCCCGGCCGGCACGAAAACCGGGAACTTGTGCCTCCGGCATCAACTTGTCAAACTCTTCGCCAAAGTAGTGGTCAATGTCGTCGCGCGACACCGTGACCTTCACGTGTCGCTGACAGGCACTCGGTGCCGTCACGTCGACAGCCACGTCAAGAACGCGTTTGGCCTCGCTCTCAACAGCTGGCTCGTCAGTCTTCTCAGTGTCCAACTTGTCAGTGTCCAACTTGTCAGTGTCCAATTCGGAATTCATGTTCGTCAGAATGCTGTCAATACAAGATGTACCCGTTGCCAAATCGGCAGTGACTTCATGGGCGGCGAACAAGTCCCAATCCATCCTCATGCGTCGCTGACCTATTGAGGAAAACGTCGTCACCACCGTTTGTACGGAGATGTATCAGGAGGGCTCGGATCTGCCAAGTGAAAAGCACTGAAATTTAGCAATTAACGAAAGAGCGGGTGATGGGATTCGAACCCACGACAACAACGTTGGCAACGTTGTGCTCTGCCAACTGAGCTACACCCGCATGGTTCCAAACAGGCCTGGATTCCGGATTATATGGTCGCAACTGCGTGTTGCAAGGGCAGTTACCCGGCGAATGCGGCGACCGATCGCCTCAGCCGCCCGCACCGCTAGCGTTATTTCACCGCGGGAAAAATTTGGCCAGCCAGGACAGGGAGACCTTTCGAGTTGCCGGAAGTGCTTATTCGGCATTACCTTACCCACTCTCCTACACCCCAAATTCTGACCCCAGCAGTGTTGCCTCCGGGGGCGTCGAAAGATAGATTAAAAGATCACTCGTCGAACCGCTATTCACGAGCAAATACAAAGGGAGCAATGCATGCTGGAGGCGAAACTGGTGATTGTTGCTGGAGCTGATGCGACCCTGGACTACGCACTGCGACTCCCCACAACCATCGGGCGAAGTCGTGAAAACGACATCGAACTCCCGCATCCTCTTGTCAGCCGCCGACATTGTGAATTGATCGAATTGGATGGACGCCTGCACGTACGCGACCTGGGGTCGCTGAATGGCACGTTTGTCGGCAACAAGACCGTGGATGGCATTAAGGAAATCGGGCCCGGGCAATTGCTGACAATCGGAACTGTTACGTTTCGAGCCGTTTACCAGAATCTCAACTCGGCCGAAGTTCTCGACGAGTGCGATGACGCGGATGCGGCGGAAAGCACTTCGCATGCGGAGTCATTCGATACAGACGCCGCCACCACGATGGTTTCTCATCCGCGAAGTATCTCCGCGGACACGGTTCCCACGGGCCAGACCGAACCGGTGACGGCTGCCAAGAAAATTCTGCCAAAACGGTGAATCAGCGATCCAACCATTGCTGGAGCCCACGCGCAAGCGTCGGCCAGTCTGTCACGCCGATGTAGGTGACCACCGCCAATGCGGCGATGCCGGCAAACACGAGTCCTGCAGCGCGTGGATTCGCGCTGCCTGGAATGGCGTGCAGCGACTCCCGCAGCGACAATCGAATGCGCCGCCAGTGCCTGATGTCGATCTCGCGTGAAATCGCCGAAACTTGAACCGTGCGATTGTCGTCATGGACGTCGATGGAAAAATCCACACCCAGCGTGGGGAGTGAGGCGCTGCGGCCAAACTGGATTGCTTCGGCATCCGCACTGCTCAGCACTTCGGCGAGCGCTGGCTGCCATTGCCGACGAGTGACGTTGTAGATCACGATCCGCGGCCTGCGAACCAGGGCTACCAGCACCAGCGTCAGCGCATACAACACGACGACCAACACGCGTGCAAACCAACCAAATCGATTCGCGGCAGCCTCGGGCAGAAACAACTCGCAGGGGCCCACCAGTATCAAGCCTGACAGTCCGAGTCCCAGGCACAGCGTATCGGCGAAACCCGACAGCACGGTGGCCCCCGTCCGCAACTGCAGACAGCCAATCCAGAGGAAATAGATGGCCAGCGGCACGACGGCCCACACAATTACCAGCAGCGTCATTCCGGTGGCTCCTTCGTCACTTGAGACTCTTGAGCCAGGTTAGCATGACCCATCCGACCTTAGCCAGTGACAGCGGTGAGCATTTGTCGGGCGTGTCGTCGGTCGTGTGCCAGTAGGAACGATTCGGTGGTCCGTAATTGAAATCAATAATATCGCAGGCTGGAATTCCGCCAATATCGTGCAACGGCAGGTGATCGTCGCGGATATCCGGCCCGATGATGGAGCTGAACTCGGTCACGCCCAGGCGACGCGCCGTCCGCCAAATGCTCAATACGATCGGACGCGAATCGGGCCAGGAGACACTCTTGGCGTCTTGCGGAAGCTGCAAGTCACCGTCGGCGACCATGTCGAACAGGACAGCCAGGCGGTACCGCTCGTCGGAGCTTTTCCGCCGCACCTGTCGGGCGAAGTACGTCGAACCAAGAAAGTATTGATCTCGGCGCTCGGAAAACACAAACTCCTCGGCATCAAAAAACACGAAATCGATCCCGTATTTCGCGTCCAGGTCCGGCATGTGATAGGCCAGTTCCGCCAGCAGTGCAACCCCGCTGGCTCCGTCGTTCGCCCCGAGGAATACGTCCCGACGTCGGGAGACGTCGGGATCCTGATCCGGATAGGGGCGGGTATCGTAATGAGCGCATAACATGATTCGCCGCTTCCGCTGCGGATGCCAGCGCACGATCATGTTCGCTAACTGAACGGGCTGGCGAGTTTCGGGATGAGACGCGGCGAACTGCTGCAGGCGGACGTCACCACCCAGTCGCGTGAAATGCTCGGTCAGCATTTCCCGTTGACGCTGCATGCCCTCGGATCCCGAAACACGCGGGCCGATTTCGCATAGCGCGCGGAGGAATTCGTACGACCGTTCTCCGTTAAAGGGAATTTGCTCCAGCCTCAGCTGACTTCGATGCCCTACGGAGGGGGCTTGCCCCGCAACACTCCGCCAGGTCAGCAGGCCCAAGGTGAGTAAACAACCGACCAAGGTCGTGCAAAATATGGTCGATTTCAGCGAATGTCTGGGCTTCATGGTCGGGAAGGCGTTCCTTGACAGCAAGGCAGGCGACGGGGCCTGATAAAAAAATGGACGAATTGTGGAGGTGGTGATCTGGCAATTGTCGCGTGCGGAGACCGACTCCCGTTGCTCCGCCTGCTCCTCCTTGCCGTTCCGCGCTTATTCCTGTTCGCCGAGCACTACCATGAGTTTCAGCTTCTGGTCGTTTCTCAGCAACTCCACTTGGACCCGATCACCGGCGGCGTTGTGACCAATCATCTCCCGGATTTCCTCGAAACAGCGAACCGGCTTGTTCTCGTAACTCACAATGATGTCACCCAAGGTGATGCCCGCCCGCGCAGCCGCACTGTTGGCTGCAACCTGATTCACTTCACAGCCCATCGACTGCGGCAACGGCTGCTCGGGTCCACCGATCCCCAGAAAGGCTCCCCGCCGATAGTCCACGAACGAATTGGGTAACTTGGCGACCAGCGCCTCGCGACCAGTTTCCGAAATCAAGGTTCCGAACAGCAGCAGGGACTGCGGAGACAACTCGGCCAGTGCGGAAACGGCGTTGTCCGTAATGGGAGTGTAATACAGGCTGAGAAACTCCAAGTGCGGAAGCTCGCGCAATAACACCACGGAATCGTCCTGGATCTTGCCATGTTTGATTTCGACAAGTCTGATTTCAGGATGCGCGTGGAGCACGCGGAGGTACTCGTCCGATACATAGGGACCGTCCATCGCGATGGCCTCGATGTTGCGCAGGTACTTGAGGCGGCTGAGATCCCGAGCCGTCCCACTCCAGCCCTTGGCGAGCGACAGGCAACGAAACAGATAAATTCCGTTGCCATAAAACGTAAATCGCTTTTGGGAGATCGTCCCCCCCAGCCTGGCCAACTGTTCGGTCGCCGCCTGTTGTTGATCCTTCCGCAGCACTTCCAGTTTTTGTCGAGCGCGCACGGAAAAGACGCCGTCGGACCCTTCCGCGAGTTCCGCCAATGCGGATTCCGCCGCGCCCCCGTCCAAGTTAAACTCATTGCCAGCGACGATCGTTCGCCGAGCGATGCGGACGAGCACTTCCAGGCCACGCGCCTGCAATTCGCGGCTGGGGGCATCCCGCAAGGCGGAGGTCAGCGGGGGCACCGCCCGCTCGCCGTGAGCCACGAGTTCCCGGGTGGCCGCCATCCGCGCGTCATACTTTTGAGCATCAAGATCCGCAATGTACTGTTCGATCAATTCGTCGCCGATCCCCGACAGCGACGACGCGGGCTGTCCCCAGGCTGCATCGGATACAACAACCTGGCACGCCCACAGGGCAAGAACGGCGGAAACGCTTGCAAAATATGGCATGGTCGATTGCCTTGACGGCACCTTTCTCTGTTCAGCTTCTATTGTTTAGTTTGGCTGGGCTAAATGCCAGAGCAAAGCGGCGATATTTTGCCTTCGGGCCTCAACCGGGTCATGCCCAAGCCCCGCGCCCGACGAGTGAGGCCCGGCACCTCATACTACCCCGCCACCGGACATGTCGCCGCGACCCGACCGCCACCCGACCTCTGTTTGGATCCACGCGCGGGCTCCACTGCTTCAAAATCAGGGCCCTCAAAGATTTTTCTCGACCCGGTGCCGCTCGTCGAATTCCTCCTTCCAAGTTAGTATTGGATAACCGTCTCGAAACGAACATGTGGCCTCTTCCATACGGGTCCCTTCCCGTTGGACACGCGCCGTTGGCGAGCGTGTCTGCCATGGACCAAGGCTCGCGTTCCTGGCCAGACCAACGGCAAAATGACAGTGAGTTGGCAAGACGATTTGATGCGGCCGATGCCCGGTCGAGCGCGGTCCACGATGGGATGTTTCGAAAGCAACTGTTGGGCGTGAGTCATCCATATGCAACCGGCCAGATCTTAATGAATAGTTCGCGTCGAACCCTGACAAGGCTTGGCCACGGCAAGACTTCGGCGAATGGTGTCGCCGCGCACGCTTCGAGAATAGGCGTCCGGTCTCGATCCATGCGCGTGCGGCAGAAAATTGGCAAGTACCGCGTTGAACGCAAGATGGCCGAAGGTGGCTTCGCAACCGTCTACGCGGCGATGGACACGATCGAGGGCATACGCGTTGCTATCAAGATACCGCATGAAGAGTTCATCTCCGAGGAACTCTTTCAGTCATTCCGCCGCGAAGTTCGGTTGGTCGCGAAGCTGGATCATCCCCACGTGCTACCCCTCAAGGACGCCAGTCTGATTGAACAAAAGTTGGTCATCGTCTCGCTGCTGGGACAGCAGACGCTGGAAGAACGACTTTGCAAACGCGTCTCCGTGGCGAAAGCGCTGGAATATACCGCACAGCTGACAGATGCGGTGGCCTATGCACACGAGCGGGGAATCATTCACTGCGACATCAAGCCTGACAACATCATTGTTTTTTCGGGAGATCGACTGCGACTGGCCGATTTCGGCATCGCCAAAGTGACCCGCAAGACGATTCAAGGCTCGGGTACGGGAACGATCGGCCACATGGCTCCGGAGCAAGCGATGGGAAAACCCTCGTTCCGTTCGGACGTGTTTTCGCTCGGCTTGATCATCTATCGCTTGTTTTGCGGACATTGGCCGGAATATCCGTTCGCCTGGCCTCCTCCGGGAGCCTTCTTGCTGCGACGCAAGAAGGTGCACCCCGAGTTAATCGAATTCATTAAGCGCTCCATCGCTCCACTACCCAAAGATCGATTCAAAGATGCCGTTCGAATGCGAGCGGAATTCCTACGCTTACGACCCAAGGTGCTCAGGCATTTGCGATCCCGAACGCGGTGAGTTGCGGAAATGGCCAGTCGGCGACATGGAAGTGTGACCAGTCCACCACGATTGTTGTTCGAACATGACGCCGAATCGGTACTGGGCTGGGAGGTTTGTGGAGGGTTGGTCGTTGTTTATTCCTGCAGGGCACCCGACAAGCCGACTTCCAACGAAGACGCCGTCGGTGTCTTGCCTTTGTCCGATCAAAACGCGGTGATGATTCTCGCGGATGGCGTGGGCGGATCGAACGCCGGCGCGGCCGCGGCACGAATCGTCGTGGAGTCCTTTGCGGAAAAGCTGTCGGTGGGTGACTTCGTCGCCAACAACGCGCGGGCCGCGATTCTGGATGCCATGGAAGAGGCTAACGAGCGCGTTTTTAGTCTGGGCGTGGGAGCCGCGTCGACCGTGGCCGTCGTGGAACTCAACCGCGGCACGGTGCGCCCCTATCACGCCGGCGATTCCCTGGTCTTGCTGTGCAGCAATCGAGGAAAAATCCGGCACTCGACGATCGCCCATTCGCCGACCGGCATGGCCGTCGAATCCGGATTGATCGATCAACGCGATGCGCTCCATCATCAGGAACGGAACCTGATCTCCAATTTCGTCGGCTCGCGTACCATGCGCATCGAAATCGGACCATCGCTGCAGATGGCTAAGCGAGACACCGTGCTAATTGCATCCGACGGTTTGTGTGACAACCTGTTTCTGGATGAAATCGTCGACGTCATCCGTGCCGGACAACTGCCGCGACAAACCCAGCGCATGATCGACCTGGCTCGTGATCGGATGAGCCGCACGCAGTCCGGATTGCCGTCCAAGCCAGATGACCTGTCCGTGATCTGTTTTCGCCAAAGCTTGTAGTCGCTGGGGGCTATCCGCGGGGAATGGCGGCAGCATAGAGCACGGTTAGTACCCCGGCCGACAGCGCACCCCATGGAGCCCATTCGGGTGGGATGAATACTCGATCCGTCGGTGAAATCGACGTGGAGTAGCTACCGGTACGGTAGGCAGGCATGGTTGAGTAGGCACTGCTCGCGTAGGGATTGCTCGAGGGCCTGTTATGCGAAGCCAGAACCAGGCGATCAACGACCATGAACTCCC
The DNA here is from genome assembly GCA_963695565.1 of uncultured Planctomycetales bacterium. Classification (GTDB taxonomy): domain Bacteria; phylum Planctomycetota; class Planctomycetia; order Pirellulales; family Pirellulaceae; genus CAVOGW01. Next base: position 704,647 of record CAVOGW010000008.1, on the reverse strand, counting down.
CGCCTAACACGCACAGAGAAATGCCAATCGACAATAAGATCGCTCGCCACATGCCGCAAAACTCCCGTTCGAAAGGACGATCCCGCCGCTCCCTCAAGTTGTGCTATCGGCATCGAACCGCGTCGCGGTCGAGCCCTTCGGACGCAGCCGGCCAAAAATTCAAAAAGTTGGGGCCGCAGATCAGCTTAGTCCTGCGAAGGCGCCCCAGAAGTTCTGGTTAGGTTGCTAGATCGAGGGGCCGACGCCACTGGTCGCCCGCCAAACTACTTCCCCGGCGGGCAGTATCCGAGCGTCACCTCTTGAAAAATGCACGAAATCCAATCGCCGCTCCCCCCAAAAGTGTTGCACGATCTGACCTGGGGGCGCATTAGGGCGAAAACTCCGCGAAACCGGCAACGATCGCTCGCGGCTGATCACCCAATGCCGCCTGCTCTGGTCTCTGATCAGCCGCCGCTCGTCGCTGCAGTCCCACGATTCCCGACCGGATTCGCCCTCCCGATCCGTATGTTCCGAAGAATTTACCACGCAAATGGATTGCATGGTCGGCGAGGTCGATAAATGATAACGTATGAAAATGCAAGGCAAGTTGTTCAGTTCGGATACCACCGTATAATACGATTGGTTCGATCCCTCCGTACCCAACTTGCTTGTCCTGCAATGGCCATTGTGTACTGTTTTTATTAAAGGGTTTCTGGGTTGTCTCCAAAGCCTAGAATCTTGTGTGTCGGAAAGCCAGATACTGAACAGCAACGTGTGCTTTCCGGTCTAGCGAATGACTTCGATATCATTCATGTCGAAAGCGCAAACTCTGCGCTCGCCGAAGTGGCCGAACAGAGTTTCCAGAGCATTCATATGTTTCCGGACGACGGGCATGCCGAATTCGACATCCTGCGTTTGTTTCAGAATGAATCGATCCTGGAAGGCATGCCCAGCGGCGTGGTGTTGCTGAAGCCCGACAATACGATCCTGTGGGCCAACGTGACTCTGAAAGGTTGGCTGGCGGACAAAGAGGCCGTAGGTGCCAATTTCTACACTGCTTTCGATCATCCCGAAATCACGGGCCCCGATTACTGCCCGTTCAGCACCGCGGCGGCAACGGGACGGCCTACGGTATCTTCGCTGCGGGCTGACAACGGCAAGTACTACCAGGTGCATGCTGCTCCAGTGATCAAGGACGGTGCCACCAGCTATTTGATCGTTGTCGTTCGCGATATCACCAACGAAGTCCAGCAACAGCAGAAGATGGCCGCCATCCATCGAGCGGGCATCGAATTGTCGGACCTCTCGCCGGAAGAAGTCTGTGAGATGACGGTGGACGAGCGGATTGAACTGCTGAAGTCCAACATCGTCCACTACACGAAGGACTTGCTCAAGTTTGACGTGGTCGAAGTGCGTCTGCTGGATCAGGTGACCTCCGAGCTGGTGACACTGATTTCCGAGGGGATCGATGGTGCGGGTGCCGGCATCCAGTTGTACGCCAGGCCAACGGGCAACGGGGTGACGGGGTTTGTAGCCGCCACGGGTACCAGCTATTTATGCGAGGATACGACCAAAGATCCGCTGTACCTGGAAGGCTGCAAGGGAGCCAAGAGTTCCTTGACCGTGCCCCTGATTCTGCACGACCAGGTGATCGGGACGTTTAATGTGGAGAGCCCGCGTCCGCGCGCGTTTTCGGAAAGCGACCTGCAATTTCTGGAGATTTTCTCGCGGGATATCGCCATGGCCGTGAACACGCTGGAATTGCTGGTCGCGCAGCAGGCGAATACGGCACAAGCCAGCGTGGATGCCATCCACGGTAAAGTGGCCTTGCCGGTCGACGAGATACTGAACGACGCCGTCAATGTGATGGAACGCTACATCGGCCACGAATCCGAAGTGGTCCATCGGCTGCAACGCATTATTCGCAACACGCGCGATATCAAACAGGTGATTCAGCAGGTGGGCGAAGAAATGACGCCGGCGGAAGCCGTGACCGAAGCCAAGGACAAACAAAACTGGCCGCGACTCCGCGGCCGTCGCATTTTAGTCGTGGATGAAGACGAAGCCGTGCGCAGTGCGGCTCATTCCCTGCTGGAAAAAATGGGCTGCATTGTGGAAACGGTCCACGATGGCGAGGATGCAATCCTGATGGTGCGTAATACCGAATCGGTCGGCGGTTACGACGCCATCATCGCCGATATCCGGCTCCCGAATCTGAACGGCTACGAGCTGCTGATGCGCCTCAAGGACCTCATGTACCATGTGCCGTTGATCCTGATGAGCGGCTTTGGCTACGACCCTGACCATTCGATTGTCAAAGCGCGTCAGGCAGGTCTGATGTCCAACGCCGTGCTCTATAAGCCCTTCCGGCGTGATCAACTGCTGCGGATCGTGGACTCCGTGGTCGAATATGCCGACTCGATGCGACAGGCGTGAGCGGCTCGGTTTGCGAGTCAGCCGGAACGTCGGAAGTTGCGCCGTGTTGGCGGCATTTCGCCGAAACCCGGTTGGCAGGCTCACTCGCGTGCGCGTCGTGTTGGTATTATCACTGAGTTTTGTCGTTGCCCAACTTCAACATGCGCAAGCCGGCGCTGTAGTAGACGATGGCCCAGCGGAGACCGGATACGGGGGCGTGCCAGACCTCTGAATTCGCAGCTGTCGCGGCGGCGGCCCGCATCCCATCCGCGTTAAATTGTGGTAGAATCATCGGGTCCGATCTGACGCACGCACGCGGTGTGTCCGCACTGCCCAGTACGAGCCAACCAACCTCCCAAAGGAGTGTCTAAAGATGATGTCGCGACGATCATGGCTGTTGTCTGCTGCCGGCGGAGCCGCCGCGCTGACCATGCCCCGGCTGCTGTCAGCACAAACGCCCTCGCACGCCCAGTTCACCCTGCCGCCGCTCCCCTATGACTACGCAGCGCTTGAGCCCTTCATCGACGCGCACACGATGACGATCCATTATACGAAGCATCATCAGGCCTATGTGGACAAGCTGAACGCGGCGCTGACCAGCGCCGCGCCGGATTGGCTCAGCAAACCCATCGAGCAGGTTGTGGCCAATTATCGTTCGCTGCCCGAGTCCATCCAGACCGCCGTCCGCAACAATGGTGGGGGCCATTTGAACCATTCTCAGTTCTGGAAAATGATGGCGAAACCGGGGGCAGGAGGCAATCCGTCGGCGAAACTGGCCTCAGCCCTCCAGGACTCCTTTGGCGGCATGGATCAATTCAAACAGGAATTTCTGGCCAAAGCCACCGGGCAGTTCGGCAGCGGTTGGGCCTGGCTGGTCAAGGGAACCGACAAGCCGTTGGCCGTGACCAGCACGCCCAACCAGGACAACCCTGTCTCCGAGGGCGGGGTTCCTTTGTTGGGAATCGACGTGTGGGAGCACGCCTACTACCTGAAATACCAGAACCAACGCGCAGCCTATGTGGAGGCCTGGTTCAACGTCGTCAACTGGAACTACGTCAACCAGCTGTGGGATGCCGCCTGATAGGCACATCTGGGCCGCGTCGTTAGACCGCAAGCCAGAAGAAATCGTCGTGAACCTCGGTTGCAGGCCACTACGACGCGCACGCCGCCGAAGCATGCCGGCCTCACCGGTCGATGGTGAGTTTCAAAAAATGCGTTGCGCAGCTGATGCAGGGGTCATAGTTGCGAATCATGTGTTCACATCGTTGCGTCGCTTCTTGATCATTCAGGGCGACAATCGTGGGCACGTACGCTCGAAGGTCTTCCTCGATCTGCCCCTGATTCTGGGAAGTGGGTGGCACGATTTTGGCCTCCGCGATCAGCCCATCCTCCCCAATGCGATAGCGGTGGTACAGCAGCCCACGCGGTGCCTCGGTAGCGTGACTGCCTGCGCCGGCCGCGGGCTGGAACGGCATCCGGCTGACTGCGGGCTCAGCCTGGTACTGTTCGACGATCCCGATCGACTCCTCAAAGGCGTCGACCAACTCGACGGCCCGGGCCACGATGCTCTGAAAATTATTCCAAGCGGGCCACTCGATGCCGCATTTTTCGGCCTCCCGTTTGGCGGTGTCCGCCAGCTGGTCGAAGCAGTTGTTGATGCGCGCCAGCGGGCCGACCAGGTAATTGGTCGCTGCCGGCAGCCTGACGCTGTGCAGCGCCGTGCTCTGCCGCACGTGCCGTTCCTGAAAATGTTGTTCGTACTCACCGATGGGGATATCCAGTCCGTCGGACGAGACGATGCGGCCTTCGTTCATTGGGTACTCACGAGGGTGCCGCATTGACACACAATCGTACTCCTGCTTCAGGTCCGGGAAGTCGAAACTGGCCACCAATTTGAGGACCTGGATCGACGCGTCGAGCCCCCACTGCAGATCTGGCAGCAGCGCCTTGAGCCGGTTCTTGCGTGGCGCACGGTAAAATCCGCCCACCGTGACATTGATGGGGTGGATCGCGCGGCCCCCCAGGATCTCCAACAGCTCGTTGCCAATCTTCTTCAACCGCAGACCACGCTCCACCGCTTCCGGATGGTCGGCGGCCATGCTGATGCCACTTTCGTAACCAAGAAAGTCGGGTGCGTGCAGCAAGTGGATATGCAGCGCGTGGCTCTCGATCCATTCGGCGCAATACAGCAACCGCCGCAGCGTACGAATTTCGGGAGTCACGGTCAGCCCCAGTGCCTGTTCCAGCGCGTGGCAGGAACTCATCTGGTACGCGACGGGACAGATGCCGCAGATCCGCGCCGTAATGTCGGGCACTTCATGGATCGCGCGACCGCGCAAGAAGCTCTCGAAGAACCTGGGGGGTTCGTAGATGTTCAGCTCGACGTGCTCGACGCGCTCGCCGTCGAGTTTTACGTACAGTGCTCCTTCGCCTTCGACCCGCGACAGGGCCTTCACTTCAAACGTGCGGTTTGCCGGCATGGGATGCCTCCAGTGCTTCGCTGGCCTCACGGAATTCGGGAGCGTATCCATTGAAATTTCGCGTGAGACGTATGAGTTGTCCGGGATCGACACCCGTCTGCAGATAATGTTCAGAGAGACTCACCAGATTAGCGCGTTCCTTGGGCCCGTAACAGCCAAAACACTCGCGCCGAAAACTGGGGCAGATGGCACCGCAACCTGCCTGGGTCACCGGGCCGAGACAGGCCACGCCCTGGGCCACGGCGACACAGACCGTGTGGCTGCGCTTGCACTCGATGCAAACGCTGTGCGTCGGCACGCGCGGCTTGCGGCCGTGCAGCAGCGCCGCCACCAGTTCCACCAGCTGTCGCTTGTTGATGGGGCAGCCACGCAGCTCGAAATCCACCCAAACATGGTCGGCAATCGGCGTGCTCGTTTCCAGCGTCTGGATGTAGTCGGGCTGTGCGTACACCTGGCTGATAAAGTCCTGGACGTCACCCCAGTTGCGGAGTGATTGAATTCCTCCCGACGTCGCGCAGGCTCCAATGGTCACGAGAAACTTGCATTGGCCGCGAATCTGCTGAATCCGCTGCCGGTCGTGCTCCGTCGTCACCGATCCTTCGACCAGGCCCACATCATAGGGGCCGTCAAGCGTCTGTGTGCGGGCTTCCAGGAAGTAGGCGATTTCCACCGCATCCGCGACGGCCAGCAATTCGTCCTCGCAGTCGAGTAATGATAACTGGCAACCGTCACACGAGGCGAACTTGAATACGGCCAGCTTGGGTTTGTTCATGATTCGTCACCGCACCTGAAAAATATGACTGACAACTCCCGCGTGTTGCGCCAGGATGCCCACCGTCAGACTTCGATCACAGGTCCTCCACGTGCAAATAGGGTGCCATCCGGTCGTAGGTGAACACGGGGCCGTCCTTGCAGACAAACGCCGGTCCCAACTGGCAGTGCCCACAGAATCCCAGGGCGCAGTTCATGTTGCGTTCCAGCGACAGGTAGATGTGTTGAGGTGATATTTTGCGCGCCAGCGCTTCGAAAATCACAAACCTCATCATGATCTCGGGGCCACACGTCAACACCCGCGTGCGTCGGGGATCCACGCGCAGGCGGTAGAAGAGGACGGGCACGACACCGATGTGCCCGGTCCAGTTGGCGTCGCCCATATCCACAGTCACCTCGACCTCAATTCCCGCGTCCCGCCATACGGAAAACTCGTCCGCGTACAGCAAGTCTTGGGGAGTGCGTGCGCCGTACAATAAGAACACGCGTCCATAGTCCTGGCGGTGGCGGATCACGTAGTACAGGGCCGGCCGCAAGGGGGCCAGTCCTACCCCACCACAAGCAAACACCAGGTCCGCACCCCCACACGCCTCCAGCGGCCATGCGGATCCAAACGGTCCACGCAGACCGAACGAATCCCCAACCTGCATCCTGGCCAGCCCGGACGTTACATTCCCGGCCACGCGCACGGTGTGCAACAGGTTTTCGGGCTGCGCGGGATCGGAACTGATGGAAATCGCAGCTTCCCCGTAACCAGGTAGGTACAGCATGTTGAACTGTCCCGGCTTGAACCGAAACAGTTCGCCTACCTTAGGGTCCTCCAAGGCCAGGCGGTACGTGGCCACGCCAGGCACCTCTTGTTGAATGTCGCGGATACGGACGAGATGTGACATCCAGGGACTGACTTCGACATGTGCGGATATTGCAGTTGTCAATGGAATCTTTCTCCGTCGTAAGCGTCGCTGTGAGTTACCATCCGATGCCTTTCGTTTAGCTTCATCGCCTGCCGGTGCGTCTACTCACACTTCGTTACGAATCGCAGCCACTTCTTCGGTAAGGTCGATTCCCACCGGGCACCAGGTGATGCAGCGTCCGCAGCCGGTACAGCCCGACGTGCCAAATTGATCTTGCCAAGTGGCTAATTTGTGCGTCAGCCACTGCCGGAATCGCGACCGCGTTGACTTGCGGACCGTTCCCGAGTTCATGTACGAGTGCTCCGCCGTGAAACACGAGTCCCAGACCCGTTCGCGGCGTACCTGGTCTCCACTCAGATCGGATACTTCGGTGACCGAACTGCAAAAACAAGTGGGGCAAACCATCGTGCAGTTGGCGCAAGACAGGCATCGCTGGGCAACCTGTTCCCACCGCGGGTGCTCCAGGTTGTTCATCAGCAGTTCTCGCACGTCGGTGGTATCCAGTGACCGACCGCGTGGTTGAACGCCACCTGCGGTGCCGTCCGGAGCCGTTTCCCGTTGCTTCATCTGCTGGACGAGCGTGCGTGAAAGTCCTTGCGCCTGTTCGATATCGTGGATCGAGCACGGCTGCCACTCAGTTGCCGTCACGACTTCCCCGCCGCGCTCGGTACCGACCTCGATCACAAACCCTTCGTCGAGCTCGGTAAGCAACAGGTCGAATCCGAAAGTCACCCTAGGCCCCGTCTTCATGGAATGGCAAAAACAGGTGGCGGCCGCCCGGCGGCAATTGATGGCGACCATAAACAGTCGCTCACGCCGGGCCTGGTAGGCCGTATCCACGTAGCCACTTTCCAGAAACACGCGATCTTGAATGCGTAACGCGTGCAAATCGCAAGACCGCGGACCAATCACGGCCAGCGCGGCCGGCTGGGCATCCGGCGTCCGCAACTGCCAGCCTCGTTCGTCCCGTTGGCACTCCAGCACCACTTCTCGCGGTGGAAACAGAAAGCCCTTCAACGATTGCGGACCGACCACGTAATCAAAATACGCCGGCGCTGCCCCCTGCCGCAGACGATACTCGCCCCCGTCTTGATCATCCACCACGCCCACCGGCAGGTCTTCGGCCGAATCCAGGTCGTCATAGATAATCGCATGATCCGAGACGCGGGGACCGAGCGTGCGATATCCGAGCTGCTGTAACCTGGCAATCAATGATGACAATTCGCGTTTGTCAATACGCACGTACGATCCGACAGGCAGGGCTGTTGACTTCATCAGGGATCTTTTTCAATGAAACAAGGTTGTTCTGTATGATACGGATGTTCGTCGTAAGTGCGCCGCGCGCACCGATCGCTGCTAGTCTTTTGCCGACGGCATCTGTTGACCAAAAATGTCCAACAGCTGCAATCGCGTGGCATTCAGCCGCTTCGCCAGTGCCAGTGCGGATCGGCGCATGAAGGTATAGCCGAACCTCGCGTCGTGTTCGCACATGGCGATCACCTGGCCACCATTGATTTCGATCAGTTGCACCGGAGTGATGGCACGAGCCGTCGAGGTCAGCCGTACCTGCTCCAATACAGGGGACCAGCCCAGCAACTCACCGGGCCCCGCCGTCAACACGCGCCGACAGCCCACACCGGGCGAGCAAATTTCCAGGGAAACCGTACCGCTGACGATCAGAAAAATATTGGACGCCGGCTCCCCTTCACGAAATATCACCTTTCCCTCCTCCAGTTCTACCATACGAGCAACTTGCGCCAGCTTCCGCAAATGATCGTCGTCAATTCCGTGCAAGAAACTCACGCCACGAAGTTGTTCCAATAGTTCCTGCTTGTCCATTTTGCTGTCTCGCCCGTTCATACGTTTTCCAATACCCGAGCCTTATATTTCGCAACTTCCCGCCGAGATCGGTGTGTCTGGCCGCGCACACCAGCCAACTGCAATCTTTTCCACTAACGCTGCCAGTCCCGTCGCCACTCCGCTGCTGATGTCAGCGCCTGGTCGGCAGTCAGCGATTTCCACACCGAACAGCACAACTTGCGCCGGCAAACGACCTAACTGCTCAGCCAGCCTCAGCGTATCGGCGACACCAATTCCATGTGTGGAATGCCGATGCTGGCCCGCGATCCTCGAGTCGGGCCAGGTGTACTGCGCGATCGTTCCGGCCGGAGCCCCGCTGCGGGACGCGTCCACGATCGCCATCCGCTGGCACCCGTCGACATAATTCAGGATCTCAGTAACCTCCGCGATCGCGCGTGTTTCAGCCCCCAGTGTGGGGTGGCGCTGTTGCAGTAGCTCGATGCAACGCCAACCCACCTGGTCATCACCGTGTGGACTGCCAATTCCCAAAATTCGATCAACTGGTGACATTCGCGAAACACCCAGTTCTTGGTCCTGCGCGTGGCCCGGGAAGTCCGGACATTGGCAGGTATGCAAGATTCGTGCCGAAGCGGATACAGGTCGGGCCGAATCGCCACCTGCTAAAAGCACGACGCGCAAGCGAGTGAGCCTGCCGAAAAATACAAGCACGACGCGCAAGCGAGTGAGCCTACCAACCGGCTAAATCAAGGGTTTCTGCTAAATTCTGCCGCGATTGCGCAACCTTCAAAACGCGCGCGTTTTGAAGGCACATGTCACTGATCCGACCAAAAGTCGTGCTGTCCAATGCAACAGCGACCCAATAGCCAATTGCCGTGTGGGGTTATTCTCGTCCCACATTTTTCTGTCCTCATCTCCGCTCAGCAGCAGCTACAAACGGACAAGGCCGGAAAGAATCGAGACCAAAAAATCGGGGACAAGAACAAGACTGCGTCGTCGAGTCTTGACATAGAACACATCCGGTTTCGGACAAAGGCTACCCGGAATGCGCAACATCAAAACTCGCGCGGTGCTTGTATTTTCACGGTCTTTTCGCATCCGTTGCAACTTGGAGTCACCCCGGGAAGAGCAGCCCCCGAAGATCACAAGCCGCCAAAGTGTGCGTTGTGGCGCGCTCCGCACACAATGCCCTACCAAGAATTCAACTGGAAAGAACGCAAGTCCCCACAGGCCCGGCTGCCGTCAGCCCGGAATAGCAAGTAGGCTCGCGGTCGTAGAACATCCGTTGGTTCTCCCAAAACAACCTCCCGATTCGATCCGTCAATGTGCACGTCACGGCTGGCTTGAGCGCTTGGAGCTTGGAGCATCATGTTTTCCCTTCGGACCTCGGCCGAATGGCTGGCTCCGCCTGCTCATCGCACGACCTGCGAGCGCGATGCGATTCTCGCGAAACGATCGCGAGCATGCGGTTATAATGGCGGACGCAACCCGCAGTACAAGACCCGCCCATGACACCGAGCAAAATGCCCAACACCATCGTGACCGAGCCCGTTTTTCACACGCGTGGGCTGACCAAAGTTTATCGGATGGGAGATGTCGATGTGCACGCTTTGCGCGGTGTTGACCTGGACTTGTTCCCCGCCGAGTTTGTCGTCATTCTGGGACCGTCCGGAAGTGGCAAATCGACGCTCCTGAACATTCTGGGCGGGCTGGATGTGCCATCCGGCGGCGAAGTCCAGTTTCGAGATCACGATCTCACAAAGGCGGACGAACCGGAACTGACGCGTTACCGTCGGGAACACGTAGGTTTTGTGTTCCAATTCTATAACCTGATCGCGGGCCTCTCCGCGCGGGAAAACGTCTCGTTGGTCACCGATATCGCGACCAACCCGCTGGATCCCGATCAGGCACTGCGGTTGGTGGGTCTCGCTCCGCGCAGCCACCATTATCCGTCACAACTCTCCGGCGGTGAGCAGCAACGCGTGGCCATTGCGCGGGCCATCGTCAAGCGACCGGACGTGCTGTTATGCGACGAGCCCACCGGCGCGCTGGATGTGAAGACCGGCGCGATCGTGCTGGAAGCGCTGGCCCAGATCAACCAGGAGCTGGGGACCCTGACCGTCGTCATTACGCATAACGCCACCATTGCCAATATGGCGGACCGCGTGGTACGTCTGTCCGACGGACAGATTGCCAACATCGCGCACAACACAGAGAAGCTGTCGCCACGTGAACTGATCTGGTGATGATGCGAACACTGGACCGCCTGTTGATCGCCGATTTGAAACGCCTGTGGGGACAAGCACTGGCCATTTGCGCCGTGCTGGCTTGCGGGGTCGCAACGTATGTGATGTCGGCCTGTACGATTCAGTCGCTGGAAGTGACGTGCGGGCAATATTATCGCGATTTTCGTTTTGCTGATGTGTTTGTTTCGCTGAAACGAGCGCCTAACTCTCTAGTGCGGCGGCTTAGTGAAATTCCCGGCATCGAATATATTGAGGCCCGTGTCGTTCGCGACGTGATTCTCGATATCCCCGGCATGGTCGAGCCGGCGACGTGCCGACTTATTTCCGGCCCGGACCATGAAGAGGCCCGTCTGAACGCCGTGTATCTTCGTCAGGGTCGCTTGCCCGATCCTGGTCGACGCGGTGAGGTGCTGGCCAGTGAGTTGTTTGCCGCGGCACACGATCTTCGCTTGGGAGACACTGTCAAGGTGATCATGGGGGGTCGTGAAGAGCGTTTGCGCATCGTCGGGATCGGATTATCGCCCGAGTACATCTATGCGGTGCAGCCGGGCCAATTGCTGCCCGACAATCGCCACTTTGGTGTGTTGTGGATGCCCTATCGGCAGATGGCCGCGGCCTTCAACATGGAGGGGGCATTTAACGATCTATCGCTGACATTGCTGCCGCGTGGCTCCGCCAACGACGTGATCGCGCGGCTGGACCGCATCACGGCAGCGTACGGGGGACAGGGGGCCTACACGCGCGACGACCAGCTTTCCCATCGCCGTGTGACCGACGAGATTCATCAGATGCGCGGGATGGCCTACGTCTCGCCGACGATCTTTCTGTCTGTGGCCGCGTTTCTGTTTCATCTGGTCTTCACACGCATCGTTCATCAGCAGCAAGAGGAAATCGCCACGATTCGCGCCTTCGGGTACTGGCCAGCGGAAATCGGCCTGCATTACCTCAAAATGCTGCTGCTGCTAGTCGCCGTGGGCGCACTACTGGGTACCGGGGGCGGCATTTATCTCGCACGGGGGATGGTCAGGCTGTATGGTCAGTTCTTTCGCTTTCCGATTCTGTACCAGGAGGTGGCCTGGGACAAGATTCCGTTGGCAGTGGGCCTGAGCCTTGCCGTGGGGGCGTTGGGTGGCTGGACCGCGATTCGCCGCGCCATGCGGCTCCCCCCCGCCGTCGCTATGCGGCCGGAAGCTCCGGCCCGCTACCGTAAATCCCTGCTGGAGCGACTGGGGATGGGATGCTTCTTGTCAACCGTCGCGACGATGGTGTTCCGCCGTCTCGAACGCAATCTGCGTTCGACCCTGTTTTCCGTTGTCGGTCTGTCGCTCGGCGTCGCCCTCCTCGTTCTGGGCTCGTTCATGGAGGACACGATCAACTACGTGATCGACGTGCAGTTTCAACAGGCTCAACGGCAGGACGTGATGGTCACGTTTACCGAAGCCCTGTCGTCCCGCATCAAGCACGATGTACGCCACTTGCCGGGAGTCGCTTTTGCCGAAATGTTCCGAGCCGTCCCCGCCAGGTTGTCTCGCGGCCACCGATCGCGTCGAGTCACCTTGATGGGGCTGGAATCACAGCCACGCTTGTTTCGTGTGCTGGACAAGCACGAGCGCGAGGTGACTCTGGCGCCGGAAGGTTTGACCGTTTCCGAAAAGCTGGCGGAACTTCTTGACGCGAACGTGGGTGACCAATTAGAAGTGCAGATGCTGGAGGGACGCCGTTTACGAACTACGGTGACGATTGCCGCCGTGTTTCCAGATTACACAAATCCGGGAGCCTACATGGTGCGTCCCCAGTTGCATCGGCTACTCCACGAAGGGGATTGCGTCTCGGGAGTCTTCCTGGCGGTCGATCCACAGCGGCTGGACGATTTGCACGCGGACCTGAAGCAAACCCCGGTGGCTGTCGGCGTCACGTTGAAACAGGCCGCGCTGCAGAGTTTTCAGGATACCATCGGCGAGGCGCTGCGGCCGATGCGGATCGTTAACGCGGGTTTTGCCTCTGTGATCGCTTTTGGGGTCATTTACAATTGCGCCTTGATCACACTTGCCGAACGCAGTCGCGACCTGGCCACCCTGCGCGTGCTGGGTTTTACACGCAACGAGGTCGCGCGTGTATTGCTGGGTGAACTGGCCGTCATCACGCTCGCCGCACTTCCCATCGGACTGCCGATCGGTTATTCAATGTCGTACATCGCGACACTGGCTTTGGATACTGAGACGCATCGTTTTCCGCTGGTCGTTTCCCGGGGCACGTTTGCCTATTCGACACTGGTCATCCTGGCGGCTGCGACGCTCTCCGCCTTGATCGTGGCCCGCATGATCAACAAGCTGGACCTGATCGCCGTACTGAAGGTCAAGGAATAATGCGCGCATGAAGAGACCGTGGCAACGACTGCCGGCCCTGCTGGTCCTGCTCGCCCTGGCAGCATGGTTGTTTTACGGTTTCACGCCGGCGCCGATTGAGGTGGACGTCGCCGAGGCGACGCGCGGCAACGTGCAGGTCACGGTCAATGAGGACGGCAAGACGCGAATTCGCGAGAAATACATCGTCTCGGCACCGGTGTTTGGCAAGTTGTTCCGCATCGAGCTGGAGGAGGGTGACGCGGTCGTGGCCGACGAGACCGTACTGGCGCGTATCGAACCCAGCCTGCCGACGCTCCTGGACGCGCGGGCGGAGGCCGAGGCGGAAGCTCGCGTCCGCGCGGCCGAGTCCGCGGCCCGACAAGCGGAAGCCGTTCTGGTCCGCGCCAGGAAGCACACGAGCTGGCCCAGCATGAGTACGATCGAGCCCGCCAGCTGGTCCAGGACCGCGTGATCTCGAAGTCAGAATTCGACGAGGCCGAACATCGCCAGCACATGGCGCTCGCGGATGTGCGTTCCGCCGAATTTGGTGTCTCGGTGGCCAAATTCGAGCTGGATCAGGCTCAAGCCGCATTGATCCGTACACAGGTCGACGCAGACGGCAACGCAGCGCGAAGCACGCTGATCATCACGGCACCGATCGATGGCCAAGTACTCCGCCTACTGCAAGAGAACGCCGGTGTGGTCACGCCTGCCACGCCGCTATTGCAAATCGGCGATGCGCACGACCTGGAGATGGAGATCGATGTTCTTTCTACGGACGCCGTGAAGATTAAGCCTGGTGCCCAGGTGATTGTCGAGCATTGGGGGGGCGAACTGCTGCTGCAAGGCCATGTGCGGATCGTGGAACCGTCGGCGTTTCTGAAAATCTCGGCGCTGGGCGTGGAGGAACAGCGCGTTAACGTGCTGGCCGATTTCACCAGCCCGTTCGAGCAACGCGCGACCTTAGGGGATGGTTATCGCATCGAAGTTCGGATTGTCGTGGCGGAAGCCGAAAATGTGATCAAGGTCCCCGTGGGTGCTCTGTTTCGGGCACGCGGGTCCTGGCACGTGTTTTGTATTGTGCGTGGCCGCGCGGCCATGCAACGTGTCGAAATCGGGCAATCCAACGGCATCGAAACCGAGATCACGCGCGGCCTCACCGAGGGAGATCGTTTGATTTTGTACCCGACCGACGACATCCGGGACGGAACTCGCGTGCGGACGGCTTGACGCGGGGGCGTGCCGTGGGAAATGTGGCACGAGACGGCACGGCCGGCACGCCCCGGTCCATCTCAACAAACCCAGCCACAGCACGGACGCTGCTACCCCGTGTCGCCAGCACAACCAGTCATCGAGGGGCGTGGCGGCCAGGACCGTCGAGTACGGGGGGTACGAAGGGTCAGGGGTACGTAGGTATGGAAGTACGGGAATATCGAAGTCCGGGACTAAGGAGCCCCGCCTGCTGGCCGCTTTCAAGACGCACCCAACTAACCTAAACTACTCGCCAGCACCAAAGTTAAGCAGACCGTAGCCTGAGACATCCCCGTATGGCCGTTCGGAATCTCCACAAGATCTTTCGCCCCCGCAGCATTGCCGTCGTGGGCGCAAGTTCCAACAGCACGAGCTTGGGCAACAAAGTTCTGGCCAATCTGCAGGCTGCAGGCTTCCAGGGCGAAGTCTATCCCGTAAACCCAATGTACAAGACGATCGGCGATCGGCGTTGTTATGCGAACGTCAGCGACTTGCCGCAGCCCCCCGACCTGGCCGTGATCTGCACACCCGCCGTCACCGTTCCGAGCGTCGTCAGCGAATGTGGCGAGGCGGACATTCTGGGACTGGTGATTCTCTCGGCAGGGTTTCGGGAGTCAGGCGACGCCGGCGTTCAGCTGGAACATGCGCTGAACCAGCAGCTGGCGAGGTTTGATGGCATGCGGTTGGTTGGCCCGAATTGTTTGGGCGTGATGGCTCCGCATGTGGCACTCAACGCGAGCTTCGCCAGCGGCAACCCCGCCCCGGGACGCGTGGCATTTATTTCGCAGTCCGGCGCCCTCTGTACGGCCGTGCTGGATTGGGCGTTGCAGGAGCAAATCGGCTTTTCGCAATTCGTTTCCGTGGGCAACATGCTGGACGTCAGCATCGGCGATCTGATCGAGTATTTCGGGACGGACGGCTGGACTCAGGCGATCATTCTGTACGTCGAATCGATCAGCGAGGCGCGGGAATTCATGTCGGCGGCGCGCGCCTTCGCGCGCGAGAAACCCATTATTGCCTACAAGGCGGGCCGCTTTGCCGAGTCGGCGCAAGCGGCTGCCTCGCACACGGGCGCCATGGCCGGTGTGGACACAGTTTACGAGGCGGCCTTCAACCGCGCCGGCATCGTCCGCGTCTTCGACATGGCCGACATGTTCGATTGCGCCGAATTGCTTGCGCGGCAGATGGCGCCAAAGGGTCCGCGGCTGGCAATTGTTACCAACGCCGGCGGACCTGGCGTGATGGCCACGGATGCCCTGCTCGAGCGGTCCGGCGTGCTGGCCCAGCTGGCTGACGCCAGCTTGGAAAAATTGAACCTGCACCTACCACCGGCCTGGTCGCACCACAACCCGATCGACGTGTTGGGGGACGCATCCGCGGATCGACTGGCGAAGGCACTGGAGATTGTGTTGGCGGACGAAGGCGTGGACGCGGCACTGGTCATCTTTGCCCCGCAAGCCATGAGCCAGCCGACGGACGCGGCTCAGGCGGTGATCGAGGTTGCCCGGCAAATTAAAAAGCCCGTGCTCACGTCCTGGATGGGGGGCCTCACGATGCAAAGCGGAGTCGCCTTATTCAACGCCGCCGGGATTCCCACGTATGCGGCTCCCGAGCAGGCGGTGCGCGCCTTCATGTACCTCGTCTCGTACGCCCGCACCCGCGAAGTACTTTACGAAACACCGCGAGATATTCCCGTTGAGTTTCTGCTGGACCGGGGCAAGCTGCGCGCCGTATTCGATACGATCCTCAGCGAGGGACACGACACGTTGAGCGAAAGTACCTCCAAGGCACTGCTGGAGGCCTATGAAATTCCAGTAGCCCGACCCTACGTGGCCCGCACCGCCGAGGATGCCGTGCAGTTGGCTAATCGTATCGGCTATCCGGTGGCCATGAAGGTGCTGTCGCCGCAGATCACGCACAAGACGGATGTCCGGGGCGTCGCGTTGAGTCTGGCGAAGGATGACGAGGTGCGTGCTGCGTTTGAGCAAATCGTGGCCACCGCCCGCGAAAAACGCCCGGATGCGAGCGTAGACGGCGTCACCGTGCAAAAAATGGTGACCAGCCCGGTGGGCTACGAGCTGATTGTGGGAGCGAAGCGCGATCAAGTGTTTGGCTCGGTGCTCTTGGTGGGGACGGGCGGCACGGCGGCGGAGCTGTTTCACGATCGCGCGTTAGAACTGCCGCCGCTCAGCGAGCGGCTGGCGCGTCGCATGTTGGAATCGTTACGCTCGTGGCCTTTGCTGCAAGGCTACCGGGGTCGCCCGGCTGCCAACATCGACCGACTGATCGAAATCCTGATGCGCTTGTCGTATCTGGTGGCCGACTATCCGGAAATCAAGGAGCTGGACGTGAATCCACTGCTGGTAACCCCGGACGAAGTAATTGCGCTGGACGCCCGTATCATACTCGACCACCAGATGATCTTGCAGCCTCCGCGCCCCTACTCCCATTTGGCCATCCGTCCCTATCCGGAGGAATACGTCCGACCGGCCCGGTTGCAGGACGGCACGCGGATTCAGCTGCGACCGATCAAACCGGAGGACGAGCCGATGTGGCACGACCTGCTGACGCGTTGTTCGCAGGAGTCGATTTATTTCCGCTTCCGCTACTTGTTCAAACAGACCACGCACGAGATGGCGACGCGGTTCTGCTTCATTGACTACGATCGGGAGATCGCTATCGTGGCCCAGATCGAGGAAGACGATCAACGGAAGCTAATCGGCGTCGGCCGTGTTGTGGCGGACGCCGATCACACGGACGCCGAATACGCGGTGCTGGTGGCCGATGCGTTTCAAGGTCGCGGACTGGGGTCGCTGCTCACGGACTATTGCCTGGAGATCTGTGCGGGCTGGGGCATCGGACGCGTCTTCGCGGAAATGGCTCCCGACAACCGCCGCATGCTGGACTTGCTGGCAAAACGCGGATTTGAGCTGGACTATACCATTTCGCCCGACGTCGTGCTGGCACGCAAGACATTGCCACCGTCATCGATCGCGGTCCGGCGATGACGCGGACCCCACCGAGTTTACTCTTGCCCGGTCGTCCGGTTTTTCTGAGTGAACCGGACGCTAAGGCGTGCCGGCTGATCCGAAAACTCAATTGGGACAGACCACACGTCCCCACGCCGCTTTCTCTCCCTCACGTTCGTTCCTGGCCAGGTAACCGTCCGTCGGCCCATGATTCCCCGTCCCAATCGAAAGGTGGGTCGGGGGAATTCCACTCGCCGACGAATGATTGGCCCGTCCATAATCCGGTAATGCCCTCAGGGTATTGAGTTGCGGAAACACGAAAAGCACCGCACATCTTGAAAGACGCGTGGAATCCGATGCTACAATAGTAGCGACTCCGACGCATGAGGAACTGGATATGTCAAATTCTACGATTTCACGTCTTCCACCCAGTTGGGACCAACCGTTCCCTGTCCGCCGGTTCACCGTCGACGAATATCACCGTATGGGCGAGTGTGGCATGCTGACGGACAACGATCATGGGGAATTGCTCGAAGGACTAATCGTGCCACAAATGATGAGAGAACCTCGGCCAGGCGTTTCACCGCCCGATAGAACGGGAAGTGGATCTAGATGAATTCCATATTGAACCAGTCAGCCGTGCGTGATGCAGTATTACCCATCTCTGTAGATCAATATCATCAACTAGGAGAAGCTGGAATTATCGATGAACGAACGGAGTTATTGCGAGGAGTCATTGTCCGCAAAATGATCAAATCGCCACAACATTCATGGTTTGTGCACAAGCTCGCCGCGACTCTCGCGGCACAGATTGGGCCGCCGCTGTTGCTAAGGCAAGAACAACCTCTTTCACTGACCGATTCCGAACCCGAGCCCGATTTGGCAATTGTGGCGGGGACGATTGAAGATTTCCGTACCCAACATCCGGAAACCGCGGAACTCGTTGTAGAAGTCGCCGTTTCCAGCGAAGATTTGGACCGGGAGAAGACATCCCTCTATGCCGAAGCCGGCGTCGGTGAGTTTTGGTTGGTCCTGGTGCAGAAGAAAGTCGTCGAACGTTACTCAGAACCAACTGCCGCCGGTTACGCGAATTGTAGCGTGGTTGGCTTTGACTCGCGGATTTCTTGCGGCTGTATCGAAAACATTGAAGTTGACCTGACGCAGTTCATTTAGGTCGAAACGTGTTTCGTCCGCTCTCGCTCGTACGACGGTTGTCGGCACGGTGCTGCTAAGGGTCTGCAGCATGGGTTGATAAGATGCGGAAAACTCTAAGCCCTACGGTGGATTTTTCCGAGTTGCTTAGCGATGTCGCCAAGAAGCTACCCGACGGCAACTACCCTTAGCCGCGATTGCCTGGCTTGGGATCGACCCACGACCGGCGTCACTCGCCCTTCCTCGGCACCGAACTCGTCGCGGAACGACCGGATCTTGGCTTCGCTGGGGAAACGCGACTCGGTCGGCGGTCACGCCAGGTGGAAAACAGGTAGTCCGTCCAGGGGAATACGGTTCCGTAGTTCATGCGCGCATTGAGATGGTGCTGCAAATGGTGATTGTAATAGAAACGAAACACCGGACCGCAATGCTGAAACCAATTCGACTCAACGCCGTGTATCGCCCGATGCATGCGTGCCCACAAGTACTGGTAGAAGAAGCTCCACGTCAACAGCGCTGCGGCCGGAATCGCGACCGATGACCACGGGCCGACCACGAACCCCCACACGGCCAGCAACAGAAAGGCCGGACTCGTCAGCAACAGACAATTCTTCAACGGCACGTCCACAAAATCCGGAGCATTGTCCCCTTTGTGGTGCGTGGCGTGGTCTTTAAGCTGGCGCAGCTGCGGGTCCAGCCAGCGGTTGGCCATGTGCATGATCCAGCGGTGCGTGCCATACTCCAGCAGCGCAATGAGCGGCGCCCAGATCACGCACCACAATAGAAATACGAGCGGCCAGCCAAACGGCGTGATGGTGAGCGATGCAATCATCTCGGGGGGCACGAGGGTGTCCATGGGTATGCGGAACGGATGGAATCTCCACGCTTACATTCTACTTCCGTAAGACGTAGCGCACATAGCGGGCCGTGCCATTCTGGAACCCCGCAAAAATCTCGGACCCTTCAATCCCAGCGAACTGTCGAAATGTCCCCAAAAGGGGCTTTTTGACCGAACGCTCGATGAGAGCCAGCTTCCGCGCACTATCCTGCCGCATGGCTTCCAGCACATTCGCCGTGACGTCCTGCCGCTCCAAGACGGTCATGCCCGTCTCTGCCAACTGTGTATGTAGACGATCGCAGTCGTGGCTGTCCCGCAAATCCGCGAATAGAAAGTACCCGCCCGCGCGCAGGACCCGCTTGACCTCCCGCAGAAATCCCGCCATCGATCCATAGCAGTGCGAGGACTCGACGTTGATCACGGCGTCAAATGACTCGTCAGCAAACGGCATGGCCTCGACGTCGCCATGCACAAACGTCAATCCGTGCATGCGGTGCGTGGCCTGACAAAAACGGATGGCTTTGGCCGAGAAATCGACGGCGGTCAGGTGCTGGGGATGATAGTACCGTTTGACGAAAGACGATCCGCCCCCTCGTCCACATCCTGCTTCGAGCGCGTCAAGCCCCTGCAAATCGACCGCCCCGGCGACACGGGCGTACAGCTGAATCGCGTTACGATTCGGTTCATCAGCGGTTTGCAGCACCAGCGGCTGCTCGTTTGCATCCAACGGGGCATAACCGTAGTTCATGAACCGCCACTCGGCGATGTTGTAGCCAGCCAGGTACTCGTACCACCGCCGCCACAGCATTCGCTTGAATTGCGAAGAGGAAGCACTTAGCTTCCTGGCCAGCCAAATCAGCATGGGAACCTCGTCATGGAGCCGCACCCTCGGTGACCGTACGTTCGCCTCCCCAGCGACGCATCACATGGCGACCTGCAACGAACGGCACAGCGGCACGACACCGTAAAATACAAGCCCGACGCACAAGTTTAGAAGTTGCGCCTGCAGCAAGAAATGGGAACATACAAGCACGACGCGCAAGCGAGTGAGCCGGCCAACCCGCCACATCTCGCTTTCGACTAAATGCTACCAAGAATGCGCAACTTGAAAAGGCGTGCGCGGCTTGCGTCAAGACTCAATCGCTCGCGTGTCTTGCCGTTGCGCTCGCAGAGACCCTGGAAAAGACGAGCACGAGCCGCGCGCGTGAACCTGTCCGCCTGCCAGGCAAAGTCGATTGACAGATCCTTCAGTCGCGTGGCTCCTTCAGGACGACGCTTTTGAACTGATCCGCTTGGATCAACTGACCGCAAGTCAGGGCGGGCAGGTTATCAACCTGCCCTGCGCCCCATGACAGAACGAACTCCGCCGCTCAACGCGTCCGGCGGCGACGAATACCTGCCATACACAGCATGGCACTGAGCAGCCCTATTGCCGACATGGGCTCGGGAACAGCCGCGGCGACGGCATCCGCAGACATGAACTTGTTTGAATTCCACTGGATGAAGTCCTGGCCGTCCACGATTCCGTCAGCGTTGAAGTCACCAGCGCACCATTCGGCAACCGACCTGAACTTGTTTGAGTTCCAGTCGATAAAGTCCTGACCGTCCACATCGCCGTCCAGGTTAGCGTCCCCCAGCAAGTAAGCATTCCCGGAGGCCAGATTCGCTGCGCCAGCCAACGTTAACCATTCGTCGCGATCCGCCAGGTCGACGAAACCGTCACCTGTCAGATCGAACGCGGCATCGTTCATCATGTCTGCGATAGCGCCCGTCAGCAGGTTGATATCGGCGCAGTCCAGCATTCCGTCGCCACTGAAGTCCGGGCCGACGGCCGATCCCATGAAGCTCAACACCAAATCCGTGCCGCCCACGATCGACAGGCTGAATCCGCTGCTGTCGCCCGACAGGCTGAGCCCCAAATCGGTCAGCCCGGCGGAAGTGAGCACGGTGAAGTTGCTGTTGTTGGCGGGCGTAAAGCCACCCAACGAGATCTCCAGCAGCCCGTCGAGCGTGGCCGTTCCTGCCACGCTCAACACGCTGTACTGGCCCAGGCCAGCGCCCGCGATGTCGATGGCCAGCGTGCCGTCGGTATCCTGCACATAGTCCCCCCCGACGCTCAGCGTACCCCCGCTCCCGCCACCGGGCCGGACCGTTCCACCGGAATTCAACAGCTCCCCGGTCAGCGAGCCAGTGCCGGCGACAAGTGCTCCTGAAAAACCTTCAACGGCACTGGCATCCACGACACCATCGGCCTGAAGGATTCCGCCACCCATGACCAACACGCGTCCCGGGGACTCGAATCCGGGCGTGGTGTCGCCGACGACGGACAACGTCGCACCGCTCTGCACTTCCAGCCGCATACTGCCAGAAGTGGCCATCACGGTGGCGAACGCGACGGTGGCGTTGGACGTCACCTGGGCCACGCGGGCTCCGCCGGCGTTATTGGCCAGACTGGCAGTCCAAGGCGCGTCCGGTCCCATAGCCGGAACGGCATTATCGTTGGCTCGTTGCCAGTTGGCGGCGCTGGCAAAATCGTTGGTACCCGCAGCATTCCAATCGTACGAATTCGCGCGAATCGTATCGCGCAGGCGTGAAAAGTTCTGCACCTGGGACAGCGTGGTTTCGTCGTTCAGGGCACCCGCCACGATGTCACCGTCGATGATGCCGTCACCGTCCGCGTCGCCGACGTCGGTGCGCCGGTTGAACAAGTTGGGCAGCCCGAACGTGCTCCAGTCGGTGTCCTCATAGTAGGCCGCACCTGTTTCGCCGGAATCGGGATCGGACAACAGGGTAATCGATTCGTCATCCCCGACGCCGGCTCCACCCGTTTGTGCCCCAAAGTCGTTGACGACCAACGAATCGTTCTCGCCGATGAACCCCGTGATGTCGCCGGTGTTCACGTCCAGATCGCCCAGCGATAGCGCCGGATTTCGGACCGAATCGATGATTGTGCTGGTCGGATCCATAATCTTGCCGGCCCACTGTTCGTTGGAGACCTCCAAATCCGAATTGGCAAGGAAGTAGGGTGTGTCGGCGGGAGTCGCACCCAGCGTGGCGGTTTCATCCAGATGAAAATGCACGTGCCAGTCGTCGTTTCCGTCGAAGGGGCTGAACGACAGATCGGTGCTGAGGTCGTAGTCGTATCCCGTATCATTCTGGCCCGTGCCCGCAAATCCGTACGGGTAATCATCACGCACTTCGTCAGCAAACATCCGCTCGGAAATCGTGAGAATCGTTCCCGCCCGCAGATCGGCCCAGGCCTTGTTGTCTGAGAAGGTGACGGCTCCCCGCTCGTTTTCCAGCAGCGTGGGATCCTGGCTCTTCAGTTCCCCGTAAACGCCATCATCATCAAAGTCGTCCTGCCAATAAAAGGTGTACCCTCTCAGATCAGCATGGTCGTTGGTTACGGCCAGTTCGATCCAGTTTCCGCCATTGAACTTAATGCGTGCGAACCCGCGCGGGTTACTGACGATGTCGAAACCGTCCACAAAGGACGTTTGCACGCCGGACGCAGAGCTGATATCGGGGGCGAATGGATTGCCGGGTGCCACTGGGTCGTTGGGCAGGTTGGTATTTCCGGAGTAGGGGAACGCTCCGTAGTCGTAGCCCTCGTAGGGCTTGCCGGGATCCGAACTTAGGAATCGCGTAGCTTCCGTTTCGGAAACTGCATTGGCTTCGTTCAAAATGACTTGGGCTTGCGTTGGAACGACGAAGCTGATCGCCGCCACACTGAATACGAGACTCTTCACTAAATTCTTCGCGACTTGCCAAACCATGGTAGTTCCATTCCTTAACAAACTTGTTTCCCATGAACTAAGCCCCTAACTAGAAGGAGTTGCCACATTCACGACAAGCCCCGCTCAGGGGCTTCACAAAAACTTCATAATCAACGCCACAAGCCAAGATTCGCTGCTTCTTCATAGCCTCTTCACACGTTCTTCACACACGCCATCGTCGGGGCCTTTACACTAAGGGCCCTGCGACGACAAGCTGCATGGTTAGATCGGTGACATCGAAGCTGACGTGACAAACATTGTGTGTCGTTACCAGAGTCGGAAAGTTATACCGACGACGAATTTCGTTGCATGCATTCCCAGTAGAGGAGACCGCACGATGCGGAGCTTGGCATTAGGAACAGTACATAGCGGACGACAACGGCGCGGCTTTACGCTCGTGGAATTGTTGGTGGTGATCGCCATCATCGGCATCTTGATTGCGTTGCTGCTGCCCGCCGTAAATTCGGCGCGCGAGGCGGCACGTAGGGTCGGTTGCACCAACAACATCCGACAGCTGGGTTTGGCAATCAATATGCATCACGACGCTCAACAGCAGTTTCCGCTGGGCATCTATGACAGTCGCGACTTCGTTTCCAACGGATACAGTTGGGCGACGCGTTCGTTAAACTTCATCGAGGAGGGGGCATCCTACACGCTGCTGGCCAATCCGCCGCTGCTGGACGGGGCTGACCCTTATGACCGGCCTGACGTGTTTGATGTCTATTTTGCCGCGAGCCAGCTGGTGCCGGGCGGCAATTCCTTGATTCCGGTGTACATGTGCCCCAGTTCGCAGCTGGCGCAGTTCGCCCCGCAGATCAACACGGGCTTCGCGCAGTTCCCTGGGCCAACGACTGGTTACGCACGGACCGACTACAAAGGTTCGCGCGGACCGAATGATCGTGGCATGTTCTGGCGGCGCACCGAGGGCAGTCGCAAAGGATGCGACGGGCACTTCCGGGATGCCGGCCCACAAAACGACTGCCGCCCCAAGCGAGCCGAGACCAAAGTCACGCTGCGCAGTGTGAAGGATGGGACCAGCAAGACGATCGCCATCGGTGAATCATCTTACTATGACAACGCGCTCAAATTTCCCGTCTGGATTGGCGCGCCCGATAATGACGAAAGCGCTCTGTTCAAGACGGAGCGGATCGGTTGTCCGATCGCCACCAGGGTTCCCGCCAATGGCGGGAACTGGACATCCACCAGCGGCAGTGACTTGACGTCGGAATGGGACGACTGCGCGTTCAGCTGGCACCCCAGTGGTGCAAATTTTGTGTACGTGGATGGTTCCGCGCACTTCATCCCGTTCAGCATCGACCTGTTGACGTACCAGAACCTGGGAGACCGATACGACGGTTACGTGGTTAATTCGCTAGATTTTTAGTACCAGCACGACGCGCCAGCGAGTGAGCCGCTGCAAGGCTGCAGCCAGCGGGCGGGTTCGGACTGAAACGACACATGCGGCTTGGCACCGGCCCATAAGCTTCGCCCGGGGCGAGTGTTTTCCGTCGGGGTCGTGAGTTGTTTCGTTTGTTTGACACTTTTTTCGGAGGTAAGACGTAATGATGATGACGCGATCTTTTCGAGGTATGTTGGCTGTGAGTGCGATATGCTTCACAATGTGCGCAGGACAGGCCAACGCCGTGGTAGATTTTCGAGTTACCGAACTGTGGGCCGGGGGACTGCCCGGAACCGAAGCCACATCGGACTGGTTCGAATTGACGAACTACGGCGATATGGACGCGACGGGCCTGGACGGAAATTTGTATTACGACGACAACTCCAACGATCCGACATCGGATGACCCGATGTTGGGAATCGACACGATTGCCCCGGGCGAGTCCGTGATCTACCTGGTCAGCTGGGAAGACGACTACACGCTTCCTACGGATGCCATTGCCGCGTTCGAGGCCATGTGGGGCCCGCCGGCCGGTGATCTGAGCGGCGTTCAGATTGGCTACGTGGCGGGCGGAGGTGGGCTCGGCGCCGGTGGCGATCGAGTCAATGTCTATGATGGAAACACCGCCGGGGCCATGCTGCTCGCCGAGGCCCAGTACGCTGGTACCAGTGAGGCTACCTGGGTATCCGCTCCCGACGGCGTGTTCAACGATCCCGCTGGCGGTTTGGGGCCACCCCCCTATCTCGCTCGGCCGGGAGTCTGGGGAGCCTACGTGGGGAATCTCCCCGCCGACGACATGGGAGCCGGCAACGGCATTGGATCTCCCGGCGTCGTCCCCGAACCCTCGTCGCTGGCACTGCTCGGCATCACGCTGTTGGGCACGATGGGCCTTCGCCGCAGGTAATCGGCGAAAAATCGTCCGCTCAACGACCAACGCAATTCCCTCCGGACCTCACCCACGCGACGCGGGTGGGGTCCTTTTCTTGTCTAGCTGCGATGGTCCCGCTGCTCGCCCCGGCCCCTTGCCGGCCTGAGCCAAGCAAGGCACTTCAGTTTTCCCAGGGGCGTGTGTCCACCCAGTTCCCCCATTCGTCCTTTTTGAACCGGAATGTATCGATGCTGCCGTCGCCACCAACCCAATGGCTGTTTTGCTGACCATTTCTCGGATTTGGCTTTTGCACCCAACCCGTGTTGTTGATGTTCTCCCAATACCTTCCCTGACCATCGATCTTCCACTGCTTCGCCATGTAGTTTGTCTGGTGTCGACCTTGATTGTTGCTCACATTTTGCCATTCTCCGTTGATGAACTGCTGCTCATTTCCAGACTCATCAATGCGAATGGCCACACCCACACCCGAGTCCTGTGTTTGCTGATTGCCGGGATTTGGTTTTTGCACCCAACCCGTGTTGTTGATGTTCTCCCAATACCTTCCCTGACCATCGATCTTCCACTGCCGCGTCATGTAGTTTGTCTGGTGTCGACCTTGGTTGTTGCTCACAGTTTGCCATTTTCCGTTGATGAACTGCTGCTCATTTCCAGACTCATCCACACGAATGGCCACACCCACACCCACACCCGAGTCCTGTGTTTGCTGATTGCCGGGATTTGGTTTTTGCACCCAACCCGTGTTGTTGATGTTCTCCCAGTACCTTCCCTGATCGTCAATGCGCCACTCCTTCCTAACAAAGTTGTTCTGATTCTGTCCTGGGTAATTATTATCGTGGACGGTGCGCACCCTTTGATTCCCGAACTCGTCAGTTTCGAGCCAGGCGCCCACATTCTGTGCTCGAATGGCTGAGTTGGAGACGAATACCGCCATGATGGTCGCGGTGAGCAACGTGGTCGTCAGTTGAGTCTTCATCGTCATCTTTGCCTTTCTTGAAAATAAAAAATCGACACACGCAACATGTGCCATCCGCGTACATGCCGCGGGGGTTTTTGTGGAAAATATCTATTTTGACTTGGTCAGGGGAGGGTTGGTCAAATTCGTTCTCAGGTTCTTTGAGGACGCTGCGTTCGTCTAGTCATTACTGGCAACACACCGACTCCTAAATAATGACTGATTCCCCGCCGACACGTCGGCCCCGCAAAACCGTCTCGGGGGCGATCCCGGTGGTTGCGTGCTATCTTACCTGCGCAGCGGTGAGATCTCCCCCCAAGAAAAAACGGGAATAACCCGACAGACGGCCGAATCTTCGGCCCCACTCATAGATTTCCGCCAACGCCGTCCATCGTGGCCCCGCGATTGGTGCGGCGGGACTTTAGCAATGCTCGCCGTGGGACTAAAATCGGCTTCCGACTTCGGCCGTCAGATTATGCCACGCCGGCGCAGCTATCACGATGGACGCCACGACCGCTCAACAAGATTTTCTGGCCGAATATCCCTCGATCGCTCATTTGGAGCATCGCGCTCGCCAGCGCGTGCCTGGATTCGCATTTGAGTATCTGATTGGCGGATGCAATGACGACGTGAACCTGCAGCGAAACCGCACCGATCTTCAGCAGGTGCAATTGATGCCCGCGTATCTCCGTCAGCACGCAGGTTCCAGTCTGCGAGTTCGGCTGTTCGATCGAGAATATGCGGCCCCGTTTGGAATTGCCCCGATTGGTTTGCAGGGACTGATCTGGCCAAACTCGGCCGAAATCCTGGCCTGTGCAGCGGCGCGTCACGACATTCCCTTTATTCTCAGCACGGTCACCACTAGTTCGATCGAGCGGATTGCGGAGTTGACCGCGGGGCGTGCCTGGTTTCAGTTGTACCATCCGGTCGAAGATCGCGTGCGTGACGACATTCTGCAGCGGGCCGCGGCCGCAGGCTGTCCCGTGCTGGTCGTGTTGTCGGATGTCCCGACGTTCGGCTTCCGCCCGCGCGATATTCGCAACGGGTTATCGATGCCCCCCCGCATGACCCTGCGAAATATCTGGCAAATGTTGGGCAAGCCCCGTTGGGTTTTGGACACGCTGCGATACGGCGCGCCCAACTTTGAAACGCTGCGCCCCTACATGCCCCGCGGCATGAACATGAAGGCGCTGGGGCTGTTCATGGATCGAACCTTTGCGGGACGATTGCATGAGCAAAAGCTGGCTGGGTTGCGCGACCGCTGGCAGGGAAAGCTCGTCGTGAAGGGAATTGTCAACGAAGAAGATGCTGAAAAGGCGCTGCGGCTGGGCGTGGACGGCATCATCGTCTCAAACCATGGCGGCCGACAGCTGGACGTTGGCGAATCGACGATCAAGCCCCTGATCCGACTGGCGGCGGAATTCGGGGACAAGATGACAGTCATGATGGATAGCGGAATTCGCAGTGGCCCGGATATTGCCCGCGCTTTGGCGGCGGGAGCCGCGTTTGCTTTCTTGGGCCGCAGCTTCATGTTTGGCGTCGCCGCGTTGGGAGATCGAGGCGGAAATCATACGATCGCGATGCTGAAGATGGAGCTGCAGCAAGTGCTGGAACAACTTTGTTGCGAGAGCGTCGCTGATTTGCCGCGGCACTTGATTCGTTCGTCCGATACCTCCTGTTCGCCAAACGGTGCGTGAGCGGCCACGTCGCTGTCCTGACGATTTGTCGGGTCAGGTCGGTTGGTCGGAATACAGCAGATGCGCGGACCGTTAACTGCCGTCGACTTGCGGCGTAGCGCAGCCAAGCACGGCTGCCACCCCAGCTGTAACCTACGCTTTGTACGTGTTTAGCCTGCCCAACCGACAAGCCTTCTGCCGGACTGCAATGCGACTACGCTAAACACGTATGACGCTTTCGCGTAGGTATCACTGATTACGATAGTTGGTCGAGGCGACGTGATGAAAAGTCCCAGTCAGACTCGCGGTCCGCGAAAAAGTTTGATCACATTTCTGTGCCTGGCCACGTTCGCGGGGTGCGACGGGCTCATGCCGCAAAAACCGGTGACGGAGACGCCACGCCAGGCAGGCGACCTACTGGCGGCGATCCAGGAACGGGTTAGCAGCGCGTGGGTCACGAATGAGGCCATTGCGTCTCAACCGCGTTCGTTTCGCTTGACCGTCTTGCAGAAGACGGTTCGTGAAGGCTTGGATGCCATCCGGCAGTTGGACACGGCGTCTGATGCCACTCCGCCACAGCGAGCCGAAGCTCGCCGGGCGGAATCACAGCTGCTCTACTTGGGTGCCAAACATGGCGACGAATCCTACGTCGATGCGCTGAGTCAGTGCGCCGAGCGTCTTTTGACGGAAGACCCCGCAAGCCCCGAATGCCAGAACGCAGTCTATTACTGGCTGCGTTACAAGTATGTGGACGGACAGCAGCCTGCGGATGAGACGCTGGCAACGCTCAGCGAATTTGCCGAAGCGTTTCCCCAGGGTGAGCATACGGCATCCCTGCTGTCGACGGCAGCGATTCGACTCAGCCAGGACGGGCAGCTGAAATCCGCGGCGCAGCTGCTGGCCGTTGCGGACCGGCACTGCGGGGACTCGGACGAGTTGCGCACGGCGCGAAACAAGCTGCAGGGCATTCAGGCCGCCGGGCTGGCCCGCGCACGTCAGGAACAATTCGCCGCCAGGCTGCGGCACCAAGTCTTGTCAGCCACCAGGGGAGTCCGGTTAGGTTATTTTGTCGTCGAATCCGAGGAGCTTCGGCCGAAGAGCAAGAAATACGTGCGTTACGACTATAGTGTCCGCAATGGATTTGATGGGGTGCTGGAGTATGCGCAGACGGCCGAGTCCAAGGGATGGAGTTGGAAAGTCGTGGCTAACTATCCGGACGACACCCAGGGGTTTCGAGATGCTCACAATAAAGTCGCCCTCATGCAGCGGAGCACGCCATCGGTGCTCGTCTGGAATCAGGACTAGGCCTGACGGAATTCTTGCAGCCAGGACAGATGACACAATCTGGCCTAAGGCGGGACGCGGGGCGTCATTCGGCAGCACGGAATTATTTCAACTTCCGCAAGGAATCTACTGCCAGGTCGATTTCGTCTGACGTGTTAAAGAAGCCAAAACTGAAGCGCGTGGTCCCGCCGCTGCGGAGCGTCCCGATCGTTTCGTGGGCCAGCGGTGCGCAGTGGTAGCCGCTGCGCGTGGCAATGTTGTGATCGGCCGACAGATGTTCGGAGACCGCCGAAGGTTTGATACTGCCGAACGTTACCGAGACGACGCCTGTCCGTTCCTTCGTGTCGACTGGTCCATACACGGTGGCTGCGGCGACCTGCTGCACTCGGGCGACAAAGTAGCTGGTCAAGCCGCGCTCATGGGCTCCGACGGCATCCACGCCAGTCTGTTTCAGCCACCGGACACCGGCCGTGAGTCCTACGATGGCCATCAGGTTCTGCGTGCCGACTTCAAACGAGGCGGGAAACTCCGCGGTCACGTCGTGTGTGTCCGTATCTTGCGAGGTACCACCGACCGCAAAGGCGCTCAGCGACAGTCCTTCGCGAACATACAATCCACCAATACCGGGTGGACCGAACAGTGCTTTGTGCCCGGCAAACACCAAGATATCTGCTTGTAAGTCCTCCACGTCAATTGGCAGGACACCGGCTGATTGAGCCGCATCGACCAGCAAACACGTATCGTGCTGCCGGCACAATGCCCCCAGCTCCTTGATTGGCAGCACGTGCCCGGTGACATTGCTGGCCATGGTGCAGGCCACGAGTCGTACCCGCCGCTTGCGCAAGCGTGCTTTGACAAAGCTCAAATCGACGGGCTCGTTGAAGGAAAAGGGAATGACTTCAAATTCCACGCCCTTTTCGCGCGCGACACGGCGAATGGGTCGGGAGACGGCGTGGTGCTCCAGCCCGCTCATCAGCGCCAGGTCCCCCTCCGCCCAGGGCTGGCCCCAGATGGCGGCATTCAGGCCGTAGGTGCAAGACGGGACAAACGCCAGCCGCTGCGCGTTGTGAATGCCCAAAAAATCCGCCAATTCGCGGCGGGAGGCCTGCAACACGTCCGAACTCCGCGCCCCCTCGCTCGAAGTGGTGCGGTCGGGACTATGCAATGCGCGAAAGCAGTCGTCCACGGCTTCGTAGACGACTTCCGGCTTGGGCCAGCTTGTTGCCGCGTTGTTGAAGTAGATCATGAAAAGTCGAAGGTCGACCGCCGGCGGTAGCGAGTGTCCGTTGCCCCGGACGCAGCTCGTTGGCAGTGGGCACTCAACCCTCGACTTCTACGTCCATCCCGCTACACTGTAAGCAATTTAATCCATCCTGCGCGAGATGCAACCGCCACAGACGGAGACGAAGAAACATGGCTGAAGGTCAAATCAAGGTTACTATTCGGGACCATGGTCCCTTGCTGGTCGAAGGGGTATTTCAATTATGCGACGCCGAAGGTAACGCGCTCGCTTTGGACCCCAACAAGCCCGCTTACGCCCTGTGCCGCTGTGGCCATACGGCAAACGCTCCATTCTGCGATGGCAGCCATAAAACGTGCGGCTTTTCGTCGTCGGTACGCGCCAAGTCGGATTAGCTCGAGATGAATGGGGCCCGTTGTTCGTCGTGTCACACGAGAAAACCCAGAAAAAACAAGCACGACGCGCAAGTTTTGAAGTTGCGCTAAGGCGAAAACAACGTGAAAATACAAGCTCGACGCGCCAGCGAGTGGGTCTGCCGACAGGCAAGATCACGGGTTTCGGCCAAGTGCCACCGAAAGTGTGCAACTTCAAAACGCGCCAGCGAGTGAGCCTACCAACCTGCGAAATCACCGGTATCGGCGAAACGCTACCAGAATGCGCAAATTCAAGAATTGCGATCCCGTCAGGCTCAAATTCAATAGACGGCCCGAATAAATCCCTGACGCGATCCGGCTGACACTTAGTGAACCGGTTTTCCACACAGAGTCATCCGCTCCAAGCGTGCGCCCACTCGATGGGCTCGGTGGGACGGCGCCCGCCGCTGGCATGGGTCGACACCAGCGGGGCTGCTTGATTTCACCGCGAATCAGGGTTGGTCGCCGGCTTCGGTTCCCCGACTCAGACGGTCCGACTCCCGGCACACGGAGGCGTAATCGGTCGGTCGAGCCGTCTACCACCGCGCTCTGCGTCAACATCGATGCGCCTCAGCGACTAGACTGGTAATCATTCAGAACCCAGATCGCTTGATTCGGTCGGGATTTGATTGATGGAGTCTAAGCTGGTTTTGGCCCCGAGGAAGTCGGGAGCTGATTACGCAAAGGAGCGATCAAATTGGAAGATACGCAGCAGGAAGTGGAATCGTTCGTGTCACGTGAGACGCGAGAATCGTCCGCGACGTTTGTCGGTCAGTGGCGAACGCTCGTCAGTACCACCAATTGGCAGAAGGGCGAGATTATCTGCAGTTGGCGTAAGGCGTTAATCGAACAGGGGGCCTTGGCACGAGAGTATTCCGACGAGGCTTGGAGCGAATTGGCCGGAGATGTTTCGCCGCAACATGTTGGCCGTCTGCGACGTGTTCATGAGCGGTTCCACGATGCGTGGCGTTCCTACGAAGGGCTGTATTGGACTCACTTTCTTGTGGCCTGTGAATGGCCGGATGCCGAAATGTGGCTGGAGGGCGCTCTGCAAAATGACTGGTCCGTGGCTCAAATGCGCCGCCAACGTGCGGAAACGCTGGGATCGCTTCCCGCGGGCGCGGACGATAATCCGCAGATCATGGCCGCCGACGGGATTTCGGAGGAGTTGCTTGAAGGCGACGTGCCGTCCGATGTTGTCGTCGAGCATCTGGCAACGATTAGCACTGGGGCGGATTCTGCAAATCGTGCGACGTCTCAGGGGACGACGCCGCGACCCCGCGAGGCCAGGCGTCTGGATGAAGTGGATCGGTTATTGCATTTCGAGCCTCTTTCCTCGCTGGACGAACCGCCAACTTTGGCGGAACTTCCGGCAGATTTCTCCAAATCACTTGATCATTTTTCCGCCGTGTTGTGCAAGCACAAACAAATCGGTTGGGTGCAGCTCAGCCGCGATGTCGTCCTGGCAACGCTCGAATCGCTCCGGATGCTCGTGCTCGACGAACACTAAATGGTCGAGCACGGAACGGGGGGGCGCAACTTCCCGATTCCGTCCAAGATCGCCACACGGCGGATTCATGTCATCCGGAACGTAGCGGAGCGGAGTGAAGGATCTGCCAGCCAACCTCCAATGGCCTGCAGGGCTGCGTCTGGGAGCTGCTGCGTCAACCGTCGCACACGGCACAACGTCTGTGGGGGATCCTTCGGTCGCTGACCCGTGCTACGCACGTTGTCAGCTCCCGCAGGATGACATTTAGCCGCAACTTGTGTGGTACGATCAGGGCGGGGCCGGGGGTGCCACCTGTGCTACCCGAGATACGAATTACGAGATTGACATGTCAGCAACAAATTCGGACAAAGTCCAGTTGATCGTGGCCTCAAAAAATCCCGTCAAGATTATGGCGGCAATTCGCGGATATCAGCGGATATTTCCCCAGGCTGAAGTGACCGCCGAGGGTTTAGCCTGCGAGTCGGGGGTCGGACATCAACCCATGTCGGATGCGGAGACGCGGCGCGGGGCCATGCAACGCGTGGCGAAGATCGCGGAACTCCAACCGCATGCCAGTTTTTGGATCGGTTTGGAAGGGGGCGTCGATCTGGTGCAGGGCCGAATGTTGTCCTTTGCCTGGGCCGTAGTCCGCAACCAGACGCAACAGGGAGAGAGCCGCAGCGGAACGTTTCTGCTCCCTGCTGCCGTGCAGGCACTGATCCAGCGAGGCATCGAATTGGGGTCGGCCATTGACCAAATCTACGGACAGCAGAATTCCAAACAACACGGTGGCGCGATCGGTATACTGAGCGGAGGCAAGATCAGTCGAACCGATCTGTACGAGCATGCCATATCGTTGGCGTTACTCCCGTTTGTTAACTCATCAGTCCCCGCCGTCCCGGTGGACGGTGCCGGGTGAAAATGCCGGCAGGCAGATCGCCAGGTATTCCGCTCCACCGTCTTGGGGACTGCTGTAGCGCACCCATTCGCCCGCTGTGGCCACGATTGCCTGGCCGGCACCGACGTCGAAGTGTCCGTGTTCAAATTCCGCGCAGCGAACCGCGGAGGACAATCGTAATTTCGTCGAATTCCGGTCGTTGTCCCGGTTCCTGCCAACCGGCCGGTGACCTCATCTTGGCCACGCTGATCTGTTCCGTTTGATTATTCACGCGACCGACATACTCGGCGATTTCCTTAGGCATGTTGCCTGCTGCAGGAATGATGGTAGGTTTGGCAATGAATTGGGGCATCGTGGTTTCCTCAACGGTTTGCCGGAAGTAAATTCGCCGCTCGCTCAGCGAACGTACGCGGTAAGTCACCGGGATTCAAGAGGACTCCGAATTTGTCCGGGCGTGGAATCACGCTCGCCTGTTGTTTTGGTACTCGTATCCGAGGGACTGCGATTGAACTCACCGTTTGATTGGATAGCGGACAGCCTGTGCGACTTGGAGCAGCGTCAGTTGCGGCGACAACTCGTCAACCGTTCCGGACCCCAGTCGGCCACGGTGCAGGTGGAGGCCAGAAGCTATCTGAATTTCGGGTCCAACGACTATTTGGGGCTGGCCAACCATCCACGAATTCGCGCGGAATTCAGCCAGGCTGTCTCGACGCAAGGTCTTGGCAGTGGGGCCAGTCCGCTTATCTTGGGGCACAGTCAAGCGCACGCCGAGCTGGAATCGGCATTGGCCGAGTTCGAAGGTCAGGAAGCGGCGCTCGTGTTCAGTACGGGCTATGCCGCCAACGTCGGCACGATCGGCGCGCTAGTGGGAGAGGCGGACGTGATCTTCAGCGATGCGAAGAATCACGCATCGATTATCGACGGCTGCCGCTTATCACGTGCCGCCGTACAGATCTTCCCGCACCGGGACGTTGCCCGACTGGAGGAAATGCTGACCGGGGCTGCCTCGTATCGACGTCGGCTGATCGTCACCGACGGGTTGTTTAGCATGGACGGGGACGTCGCCCCGCTGAGCCGAACTGGCAGAGATGGCCGAGCGGTACCACACCATGTTGCTGGTTGATGAGGCCCATGCGACGGGTGTGCTTGGTCCCACGGGGCGGGGTTCCGCGGAAATGGCGGTCATCTGCGAGCGACCGAGTTTGATCCGCACGGGAACGCTCAGCAAGGCGTTGGGCGGGCTGGGCGGTTTCGTGGTCGCCGATCGACGGACGGTCGACTGGATCATGAATTCAGCCCGTTCCTATATTTTCTCCACAGCGTTGCCAGCGGCGGTTTGCCGAGCCGCGTGCGTGGCATTGCAGCTCGTCCAGGCAGAACCCCAGCGCCGCGAACGCGTGCTGCGCGCCAGCAACGACTTGCGGGCTCGACTCCAGGCCGGCGGATTCCAGAGTCCCAGCGTGTGTGGTCCGATCGTCCCGGTGAGGATTGGCGAGGCCTCACGCGTGATGCAGCTGGGACATCGCCTGCGGGAAACAGGGATTTTTGTGCCTGCCATCCGTCCGCCATCGGTCCCGGCAGGCGAATGTCTATTGAGAATCAGTCTTTCGGCGGAACATTCGGACGAAATGATCGAACAATTGTATGCGGCTTTGGCCGCGTTGAGCTCGGACAGCCCCCAGACGCGTTGAATTTTTCGCACAAAAACCACAATCTTTGACATTCGTCTGGTGTGATGTTCAACGGTTTTGAAAAAATCGATACGATGGACATGAGCTGGATAGGCGTCGCCGCTGCCGTGAGCGTTTATTTTGACGTCGCGATGTTCAGTCGCGAAGTGGCGTCCCATCCCACGCCTTCGCGGGCGTGAGCCCGCGGGCGAGGCAGGCGTTTACGCGTCGGCGTTTGGTGGGCGACCGTACGCCTTGCGTCGGTCCGCGTCGCTGGTCGTGGGCTTACGCCGCACGGCTCGCCATATCGGCCTGCCAGGCCTGTTGCGTTGAACCGCATTGAGTTTAGAACCGCATTTCGAGAACGGAAATTTCCATGCAGAATTGCCTCGCCGTCATTCTGGCCGGGGGAAAGGGGTCGCGGCTGGACCCCCTGACTCGTGATCGCGCCAAGCCGGCCGTGCCGTTCGGCGGCGCTTATCGAATTATTGACTTTGTGCTTTCCAATTGTCTCAACAGTGGTTTGAGACGCATGCTGTTGTTTACGCAGTACAAAGCCATGAGCTTGGACCGTCACATTAACTTGGGCTGGCGCCATTATTTTTGCCGCGAACTCGGGGAGTTCATCGACGTGGTGCCGCCTCAACAGCGCATCGACGAGAATTGGTATCAGGGGACGGCGGACGCCGTGTACCAGAATATCTACGTGATTGAACAGGCGCGGCCGACGCTGGTTATGATTCTGGCCGGGGATCACATTTACAAGATGAACTACAGCCGCATGGCTGAGTACCATTTGGAGACGTGCGCCGACCTGACCATCGGAGCCTTGCGGGTGGATCTCGATGCGGCCAGACAATTTGGTGTAATGCAGGTTGACGAGAATCTGCGTGTCGTGGGCTTCCAGGAGAAGCCCCCCATACCCCAGCCTCTGCCCCACGATCCGCAACACTGCCTGGCGTCGATGGGCATCTACATTTTTGACGCCCGCTTTCTGTTTGAAGTGCTGTGCGAGGATGCCGTGCAGCAGGAGAGTTCTCACGATTTTGGCAAGGACATCATCCCGAAGCTCATTTCCCGAAACCAGGTGCAAGCCTTTTTGTTTGAGGACGAGAATCGTAAGCAGGACGCTTATTGGCGTGACGTGGGAACCCTGGACGCCTACTTTGAAGCCAATATGGACCTCGTCTCGGTCGATCCGCTGTTAAACATGTATGATCAGATGTGGCCCATTCGCACGTATCAGCCGCTCTATCCGCCACCCAAGTTCGTTTTCAACAAGAGCGACACCGAAGAACGCTGCGGTCGAGCCGTGGACAGCATTGTCTGCCAGGGAAGTATTATCTCCGGCGGTCTGGTCAACAAGAGCGTGGTGGGGGTTAACGTCCGGGTAAATAGCTACGCGAAGGTTGAATCGAGCATCCTGTTTAACGACGTCCAAATCGGGCGCGGGGCGCACCTCCGCAATACGATTGTCGACAAGGGAGTCGTGATCCCTGCCGGAACCGAAGTCGGCTTCGATTTGGCAGGCGACAAAGAACGCGGTTTCACGGTTACCGAATCCGGGATCGTGGTGATCGCCAAGGAAAACGTGGTCGAGCCACGCTCGTCGTCGACGCGGACATTGTCGGTAACAAATCGTTGATTTCGCCGCTCCCATCTTAGACCTCGCCACTGGGCGCTGTGCCACGGCAACCTACAAGCGCGACGCGCGAGTTTTGAAGTTGGGCTAGTCGAAAAAACCCCAAGAATACGAGCACGACGCGCTAGTTTTGAAGTTGCGGCAAGGCGAAAACAACGTGAAAATACAAGCTCGACGCGCCAGCGAGTGGGTCTGCCAGCCGGCTAAATCACGGGTTGCGGCCAAGTGCCACCGAAACAAAACGCGCAAGCGAGTGAGCCCGCCCGCCGGCTCAATCACGCGTTTCGGCCAGATGCTGCCAAGAACGCACAGCTTCACAACGTGACGCTCTACCGCCCCCAAGACCCCAAGACCCCAAATAAGGAAAAAGACCATGCAAAAATCTAAATTAAGTCGCCATCGATTTCTTTCCCGTGTTTTTGCCGTGGCTTTCGCGGCAGGCCTGATGCTGCTCGGTGCACCGGCGACGCAGGCCGGGTCGCCTAACGCGTTTTGGAACAATGGGGGCGTCATGACGGCGACGCCGCGACTGGGGCTGGCGAGGTTCGGCAAACCGTTTCGCCATCAATATGCCCCCGTCATTATTCAACCGCGCTGACGAGACGTTTCAATCGTTCCAGACCGTTGTTCCCACGACGACGCTGGTCATGGTGCCTCCGACCAGCACTCGCGTCGTGGCCATGCCGACGAGCCCCCCGCTGGATCCCAAAACAATTTCGACCGCACTGCCGGATTGGTATTTGACGACGCAAGCCTTGAGGCAAATTCCGTCCACGGGGACTTCTGGAGTGACGTTGTCGGGCAGCACGGGGGGGTTGATGATGGTTTCGTATTGAGCGCGCGGGTGTTTCCCGCCGGAATTATTTATTCACCCGCTTTTCGTGACAGGGAGGAGGGCAGAGGCTAGAATACTTCTGATCGGGAAAGCCCCTCTATCGCCGCTACGGAAGCGACTCCTTGCCGGGAAGTCCAACTCGTATGGGAGGCTGCTCCTGATCTCGCCCCGCCGCGACTTCCCACCCCAACACCCGACAGAATTATCAGAAATGAGAGCCACGCTGGCCCGCTTTGCATTGTTGCTTCGTTGGATCGTCCTGGGAAGCGGCATGTTTGTCGTGATAGGCATTGCCACCGCGGCGCATGCGCAGCTGAGGATTGTCAATTACAACACGGCCAACAGCGGCGACGGCAATTCCCCCGTGACGCCGCGTGGCGGAATGGACGTTGTGCTACAGGCCATCGGTGACGACGCCCGTGCCGGAATCGCTCGTCCCATCGATGTCCTGGCGCTGCAGGAACAGCAATCATCGGCGACCACGACGGCTGCGATTGTCTCGTTGTTGAATAACATCTCTGGAGCGGGCACGTATTCGCGAGCGACACTGGACGGCAGCACGTTGGGCGCCGGTCGACCGGGTCTGATCTACAATACGCAAACCGTGCAGCTCGTGAGTTCCGTGGGGGTCGGCAGCATCTCGGGCTCTGGCGCAACGCGACAGCCGATTCGCTATCAATTGCGACCCGTGGGTTATGGATCGAGCGCAGATTTCTATATCTACAATAGCCACTACAACAGTTCCAACCCCAGTCAGCGCACGGTGGAATCGCAGACCATTCGCGCGAACGCAGACGCCCTGGGTCAGGGGGCCAGCGCGATATTTCTAGGGGACTTTAACATCGACTCGTCCAATGAAACCATGTATCAAACGCTGCTGGGAAGCGGTAACGGGCAGGCCTTTGATCCGATCAACACGCCCGGTACCTGGCACAACAGTTCTGCTTTGAGAATCACGCACACGCAAAGCCCCTACAATCCTGCATTTAACGATCCGAGCCTGGTGGCCGGCGGGATGGACGATCGTTTTGATTTTCAACTCGTCACCAACGAACTGATCGACAATGAAGGGCTCAGCTACATTCCAGGGACCTACCGGGCCTTCGGCAATAACGGCTCGCATGCGCTGAATGATTACATCAACGATCTGTCGAATACGGCACAGCCCTCTAACGTGCTGAACGCGCTGGCCCGAGTCTCGGACCATCTGCCGGTGGTAGCCGACTATCAGTTGCCGGCCGTCATGCAGCGAGCCGTGGACATTCCGCCGCGCGTGATTCGAGACGCGTCGGTAAGCGTGCCCGTGCGGGTCTGGAATGCCGCGAATGTCGGCGTCCCGCAGGGGGCGGATGAGTTGGAGTTTTCGGTGTTGGGCTTGGACGGCGTCGCTGGTTCGGCCAACGGAACGGACACCGCATTGGGCGCCATCCCGGAATTTGAATTTTCATTGAATACCAGCACGCTCGGCCTTCGTCCTGCGGAGGTGACGGCTACCACATCGAGTCCGCAAGTGCCGCAATCGATGATCAGCCAAGTTTCTCAATATCAGGTCCTCGAAACGGCGCAGCCTTCCTTCAGTACCCTGCAGCCAGTGTTGGATTTGAATATCGATTTTGGCACGCTGATTCCTGACGGGCAGCTTCATCAGGCCGGATTTGAGTTGGCCAATCTGCTGCTGACGGTTGCCACTTCCAAGTTGGACCTCGACAGCATTACGGCGATGGGGGATACCGCCGTTTTCTCGAATTCGCTCACACCGTTTTCCGGGTTGTTTGCCGGAACGTCGCAGTTTTTCACGGTCGGCATGCAGACCGCGGATAGCGGAGTGTTCTCGATCAGCTGGGACCTGCAGACCTCGGACGAAGATATTCCTGGGGAACAAACGCATGCATTGACCATAGCAGCCAGCGGACGAGTCGCCCTGCCTGGGGACGCCAACTTGGATGGGATCGTTGACGGCAGCGACTTCCTGGCTTGGAACCAAGCAAAGTTTCAACAAGGAACCGATTGGTCGACCGGGGATTTCAATTTCGACGGAACGACCGACGGAACCGACTTCATTATCTGGAATGCCTATAAATTCCAGTCGCTGGATGCGGTGGCCCAAGTTCCGGAGCCGACTGGCGCAGTGTGGCTGCTCGTCGCACTCTTGATCCCATGGGCCCGGGCGCGCACGCGAGGTTGAGTTTTCGGACGGATTCGTCGATTCGTGGGAGCGCCGGCCAGATGGGCCAATCAGTCGGGCAGATCTTTTTGCCTGTTGGGTTGACCGTTTTCGGGGATCACGATGGAGCAAGCCGGGCAAATCGGCTAAAATTGGCGATCGTCGAATTTGCGCGTGCCTACTAGGGGGATGTCAAGCGTGGGGTCATCCAAATTCGTAATGTCTGAAAAACCTTGGTGGATTCGTGATTTTTCGCCGATCGTGTACGCGCTTTGTCTGGGCCTGTGCCTGGTCCAACCCGCGCTGGCGCAGCGACGAGGTTCGCAAGGAATTGACCCGGTTGTTTCTAAAGAGGCATGGGTCATCAGCTACGCCTTGGTAATTCTGTTTATCGGCCTGGGGCTGTTCATCATCAGCATTCCCAGCCGGCGCGAGAAGAGGGTGCGTAAGAAATAGTCATGGCTGACGTAACATGTAGGGCGGATGCTGCCCGCACTCAGACGCGAACCGGCCTGCGTACGTCGGGGCATGATGCTCCAGGGGATCGCACCGCGTTTTCGCTGACCCTCTCCAATGGGTTGGCATTTCATGGAACGGATTGCCGACAGCGCGCGGCGGCTCGATTTCTGATTCATGAGATTTTCAAGCGGCGCTTCTATGAGCGGATAGGTTTCGAGATCAACCCGGGGGACACGATCGTTGATGT
Source organism: uncultured Planctomycetales bacterium (assembly GCA_963695565.1). Lineage (GTDB taxonomy): Bacteria > Planctomycetota > Planctomycetia > Pirellulales > Pirellulaceae > CAVOGW01. The sequence goes on along the minus strand of CAVOGW010000008.1, from coordinate 664,436 downwards.
CGGTGCGAACATGGGTATCTATGCCTTGTGGGCGGCTCCCTATGTCGCGCATGGACGGATCTTCTGTATCGAGCCGTCTCAGGTCATCGAAACGTTGACCTATAACCTGGAACGCAACGACATCAAGTGTGTCACACCAATTCAATGCGCACTGGGATCCAAAAATGGCGAGATGGAACTTGTCACGTATCCGGATTTCAACATCACCAACCATCAAGCAGGCTATACTCCCGCCGCGTGGGGACAGGTCGGAATAAATTTTCTGTTGGGGCGCCGAGCGGCAAAACCACAAACCGTGTTGATCCCCAGCCGGACGCTGGAGTCCATCCTCGACGAACATTCGCTCGACACGGTCGATCTGCTCAAGGTCGATTGCGAAGGCGCGGAGTATGAGATCCTGGAATCGACGTCTGCCAAGACGCTGGCCCGCGTCCGGAAAATCTGCGTTGAGTTCCACCGGTTTCATCCGTCGCACGACTATCACCGTCTGGCTGACTGGCTGCGCACCGCTGGGTTCGCCATTCAGACCGAGCGAACGTTCGTGGATCGGTGGTTTTTGAAAACAGGATTCATGTGCGGGCACCACGTCTAGCCCGTGCGCGGGAGCCGTATCGTGCCACCATGGCGTTTGCCCTGTGTTTACAAACATCTGGGCCGCGTCGTTAGACCGCCAGCCAGAAGAAATCGACGTTAACATCGTTCGCAGGGTTAACATCGTTCGCGGGCCACCGCTCCCAGGCGATTTCTGGCGGCGTGCGCGTCCGCCGGACGCGCACGCCGGCGAAGAATGCCACATCGTGTTTCACAAGCACGAGCGTGTGCCGGCATTCTCCTCTGCCTCGCGGTCTAACGAGGCGGCCCAGATGTGGGTAAAGATCCGGTTACCAACCGGTCCTACGGCTTGCTCGATCAGGCACTAGGGGCAGGATGTGGCGCTGGCGGCATCCGGGACCGCTGGTAGCTGGATCCCGCGGTAGATGCTCTCAATGCGTTTGCGGTTCTGGATCAAGGGTTGGTCGAATCTTCCCAGCTTCTTTCCCCGCAGAGTTGGCGACTTATCGGCCATGGCATTGAGGATTTTCTCGTCCAGCCCCAGTTCGTATTTGGTCATCGCCGCCAGGATGGGTCGCACAATACTCCACGCGCCGAATTGAATCCACCATGATCGGCCGTAGATCAGAGTCATCAATTGAGTACGACATTCGTCGATGGGATTAAAAAAGATGGCAATGCGGAGCCGTAATTCCCGTGTCGTCTGCTCATCCGGGCTCAACCAATACTGATCGTAGAACGTATAGACCGGTGAGAAGTGCGTGACCCACGTATTGAAGAACCAGTCATTGGTTTGTGCCTCCGCCACGGGCCTCAAGATCCAAGGAAACGGACGTTGCGGCCCTTTATTGATGACGGAGGTTGTCGTGGGAGAAACCTCCAAACTCGTCTGGATCTCCGCCGTTCGCTGTTGCGCGTATCCGAAGTAGGCGTGAGCCGTGCCGGTGTGTTCGACCTCCGTGAAATTATCCAGCGCTACCTCCAAGGGGGTATCGACATATTGGACGAGCGTACCGACATAACGGCAATTACCAAAATCCAGTTGCGGAAACTGTGCATCCGAATCACTCTGCTTCAGCCAAATCAGACCATACGCTTCGCGCGTCTCAAAGAACTCGGTATTGTGTTTCAGTTGCGGCGTACTGGACGTTTCCAACCGCCCATCGGCCCAATAGCGCCACCCATGATAAGGACAGACAAGGCATCCCTCCAGGTCAACTCTGCCCTTACTGAGCCTCATTCCACGATGGCAGCAGACATCTTCCAGCGCCTCCGATCTCGCCCGAATTTGAGCGAAAGATGACAATCTCACGTCCGCAGAGTTTTATGCCGACCGGCTTGCGCGTCAAATCTCGCACACGCATCACGGGATGCCAGTGACTCAGCTCATACATGTGCTCACTCCATTGGGTGCGTAATTGGGATGCGAAAACCCGGTACGAATCTGCAATAATTTCACGCGTTGTCGTGCTCCGCAAGACGCTCACAAGTTTAGCCCCTCGGTACCCCCGCCGCAACGCAAGGAGGGCCGTTTCGTAGTTCGCGCAACTCGCCACTGGTCGGGGGACCCGTCGCCGATCCGCGAAATGCCCAGTTTATGCTTTCCCGGGCAGCGCAATTACGATAATGGGGTAGACATTTACGTGCAGCGCGGCTGCAGCTGGTGGCTCCAGCCGTCGCCGCACAGCCATGGTGTTCCCAGGAGAGCAGGCCGTGACTTCGGACATTGAACAGCGCACGTTGGCGTTGCTCCCCGACGCCATACGTGGTGAGGGGCATGCAGTGGGGGAGTTGTTCTGCCTGCACGAGCACCGGTTGCGGGTGATGATTTTGTTACGACTGGATCGCCGCATCCAAGGCCGAGTGGACGTCGATGACGTGCTGCAGGAAGTCTACCTTGAATACGCCCGTTGCATTGGCTCCTACGAGGCGTACCAGGGAATGCCGTTCCGGCTATGGCTGAGGATGATCGCCGGCCGCAAACTACAGGCCGTTCATCGGCACCATCTAGGCGTGGCAGCTCGGGATGCGGAACGCGAGGTGTCATTGTGTGTTGACCCGCTGCCCGGTGTAAGCTCCTGCTCGCTGGCAGTGCAGCTGTTGGGCCGCCACACCACGCCGACTCAAGCTGCAGTACGAGCCGAGCTGCAGCTACGGCTTCAGGTGGCACTAAACGACATGGACGCCATCGACCGTGAAATCCTGGCTCTGCGCCATTTCGAGGAGCTGAGTAATTCCGACGTGGCCAGCGTATTGGAAATCAGCCAGGCAGCTGCGAGTAATCGGTACGTCCGTGCCCTACGGCGGATAAGAAATCTACTGGTCAACGCAGCGCCGGTGGATTCCAATTAGGGAAGTGCCACGGTCTGGCAGTGCATCGCTGGACGGCGCTATCTGGCGGTCACGTACAAATGCGAGAATCCGGTTGGGAACAGTGCCGTAACGGTGACTCACTGGCCTGTGCGGCGTGCTTGTATTTGTGGCGCGAGCGCTGAGGGCCGGAAGATGCGCGTGGGTCTGCCAAGCTGGCTGAATCAAGGGTTTCCGCCCAAGTGCTGCCCAGCATGCGCAACTTCGAACTGAGTGCGTCGGGCTTGTAAAAAACCTAGAACTAGAACCAAGTAGTCCCGTCTTCGCATGACAGACAGTGTTCGCAATCCGGTGGACGAATTGGCCGAGCAATTCTTGGAGCGGTTGCGGCGTGGCGAACGCCCCTCGATTGAATCGTACGCGGCCGCGCACCCGGAATGGGCGGATGAGATCCGCGATCTGTTTCCGGCGCTGGAGATGTTGGAAGAGGGAAAGCCCATCGAGCCCCGTTCCACGTCGCTGTTCTTGTGGGGCCCGGGCCGTGCAGCGCCCTCGGTCTTGGGCGATTATCGCTTGATCCGCGAGGTCGGTCGGGGGGGGATGGGAGTGGTTTACGAGGCGGAGCAGCTATCACTGTCCCGTCGTGTGGCTGTCAAGGTTCTACCACCGAACTACACCAAGGATGCTCGGGCACTGCTGCGTTTCCGTCGCGAAGCACGCTCGGCAGCCCGCCTGCATCATACGAATATTGTCCCTGTGTTTGAGATTGGTCATCACGATGGTGTCCACTACTATGCCATGCAGTTCATACACGGCAGCGGGCTGGATGAAATCATCGCCGAGTTCGCCGGCGGGCCCGCGTTGATGACGGTCGAACGGAACGATGGCTCGGATCCCAATCCAGATATTTCCTCGGATGCGCCGTCGCGGATGATGGGGGGGAATCTAGCCGAGCACGGCGTGGGGCCTGCCTATTTTGATAATGTAGCGCATCTGGGCCTACAAATCGCCGATGCGCTCGCCTACGCGCACAGCCAAGGAATTCTTCATCGCGATATCAAGCCGTCCAATATTCTGGTCGACGTGCATGGGACCGTGTGGCTGTCTGACTTCGGACTGGCTAAAGACGATTCATCCGACCTGACCAACACCGGGGACGTCGTGGGGACGCTACGCTACATGGCTCCTGAGCGTTTTCGCGGTCGGGCCGACATCCGGTCCGACATCTTCTCGTTGGGACGTACGTTGTATGAACTCCTGACCGTGGACAGCACGACGTCGCGCCGCGGGCCGCATGACGCGGAGCTGGCCAGCGGCACCCAACGGCTACCCGCGCCGCGTTCCCTCAATCCGACGATACCCCGAGACTTGGACACGATTGTGACCAAAGCCATGGCGGGAGACCCGGCCGCCCGCTATTCGAGTGCGAGTCAATTGGGAGACGACTTGCGTCGATTTCGCGCCAGGCTTCCCATACGCGCCAGGCGCATCAGCTTTTTGGAAAAATCCTCGCTCTGGTGCCGTCGCAATCCGATGCTGGCCATCTTGGCAATGGCGTCGTTGCTGCTGTTACTGCTGGCGAGTCTGGGAGGGTTGGCTTCGCATTTGCTGAGGGGACAACGCGACCGCGCTGTCGTCGCAGAATTGGCGGCCAGGACCGCGGAAGTGGAAGCCAAACAGGCGGAGCATTCGGCTCGCATTCGCGAGCATCTGGCGATGGCCACGTCGTATCGGATCAGCGGACTTCCAGGCCGACGCGAACTGGCGCTCCAGGAAATCCGCTCAGCCGTTTCACTAGCTCCAAACGCCGGACAAGCGCGTCTATTGCGCGACGAGGCCATCGCGACCCTCGCCACAACAGATGTGCGCATGGAGAAAATGCTCTGGCAGCAAATTGCTGACCACAGTGAATCCGGGTTTCATTTAGCCGCTAATCTGCACAACCGCGCGGCAATCGGACAATTTGTATGCTTTGGCCTATCCAGCGACTTCCGTCTGTTTGCAGCGCTCGACTCCATCGATAATCAGATTTGGGTCGTGGATCTTCTCAGCCGTCGCGTAATGGCCCAGTTTTCACTCGACGACGAAACCGTCGACGCCTCTCAGGCCCTTATTCGATTCGGTCGTACCGGCCAGACGCTCTTGTTCGGGCGAGTTCGTGCGGATGGAACCCAAATATCCATCTGGGGCATTGAATCCCAGAAACCACTCCACCATTCACGCGGCGTATTCGGTTTTGATCTCAGCCCCGACGATCGTCAACTGATTATGGGCGCGCCGACGGAACCATCCAGCTGGTTAGCCTGGAAGCAGAAGCCGAACCGGTAACGATCGACACAGGCCCCAAGCCTCAACACCTGGCCTTCAGCAATTCGGGCAACCAGGTTGCGGTATGCTACGGTGATCGCGCGGCGGTTGTTTCTGTTCTTGATCTGAGCCAGCAGCGCCCGGCCGAAAGATTGAAGATCGACGCGTCAGGGGCACAGTGGATTGCCTGGGGCGGGGAAGACAGCCTGCTGAGCCCTGGCTTTGGGGGACGCGGCGCGGGCGGAGGTCTGGACGGTCGACACACACAAGTTGCGAATGCGGACGAGCAAAGGGACGAGCCACGTCTCATTGTGTGAGATCAGCGCGACGGGGGATCTGCTGGCAACGTCCGCTTGGGATGGCACGACGAAAATCTGGGAGATGGACTCATCCAAACTATTGCTGACGCTGGAACGGGGCGTTCAGCTGGCAAACTCGCGAGACGATCAGATCCTGGGCTGCCGCCATACGGCAGATGGGTTGGAATTCGTCCGACTCGACCGTGGCACCATGTTTCGTTTGGCCGAGGGAATGTCGGTGGACGGCGAACTAGTCGGCGCGACAGCCTTTTCGCATGACGGGCAACAGCTGATCGCGTACTTGAGTGCCCCCGCGCAAACGTCGGGGCGGATCGTCGTATGGGAGACGGGATCCCTGCGGCAGCTGGGGTCCGTCGACACAGGTCAAATCGGAGATCTGTCCTGCGCGTCCGACGACCACACACTGCAGGTCGTCCATGCCGGCGGTGCCTCAATCCTGCCGGCCAGATCGGAACCGGACGGAACACTCGTCTATCGGCCCGCCAAGACGTATGACGTGGTGTCCGCGCCAGCCAGGGCCTCTGCCAGTTTTCGCCGTTTCGCCTTCCTTCGCGATAGAAAACTGACGGTCCGCGACCTCGATCAGGCTGCGGTCCAGGATCCAGCATCGGCCGACGCTGCCAGCGAGCAAGTCTATGACTTGCCAAACCGCCACGACGACGTGCTGATCAGTGCGGACGGCAAGTGGGCGGCGACCGGGGGCTGGCACTCGCCCGTGACCTGCGTTTGGGACCTCGTGCATCGTCGTCTGGCCGAGCAGTTGCGCCTGGGACCCCAGACGGGATTCTATTTTTCGCCGGAATCATCGCAGCTGGTGACTTCCCGCTGGGACGCTTATCGGTTCTGGGAACTCGAGACGATGCGCAATACACTCACGTTGCGGCGTATTGACTGTCCTCAGCCTGATTCGATGGCGGTATCCGCCGATGGTCGATATGCCGCGCTGATCCTGCGACCCGGCGAACTGGATATCGTCAGTCTGCCTTCGGGAACGGTTCTGTTTCGCCTGCGGCGCCCGACGCCAGGTCGCCCGTTACGGTTAGCGTTCAGTCCCGACACGTCCCTGCTGCTGGAGTGCGGTAGCTCTCCTGAGTATCTGGTCGGGGTTTGGGACTTAGCTGCAGTGAACCGACAGCTCGCGGAGTTTGATTTGGGAGTGCCTGAATTACCGTTTCCGGCTGGACATCTCGAGGGAGGCCAGCGGGCGAGCGCCGTACGTTTCGAGGGTTTGGAGGAATGGCAGTCATCCGGTTTCATCGGCTTGATGGACGAATCGGCGCGCGAGAAAAACTGGACCGTCTGCGTGCGATGCATGATCGTGAACCAGATTCGGCCAATATTGCCAATGAGCTTGCCTGGAACCTGCTGATGGCACCGGCCGGGCTGCGCAACGTGGAACGGGCCGTTTCTCTGGCCGAGGCGGCGATGAGCCTGCAGCCCGATTCGGCAAATTTCCGCAACACGCTGGGCGTAGCGTACTTCCGCGCGGGAAAATACGAGGATGCGATCAGGCAACTCGAACAAAACCTGACAAGCACCCCGGACAGGCTGCTTGTTTGGGATCTGTATTTTCTCGCCATGAGCCACGCCGCGGTGGGCCATCAGGCGACCGCCGAATCGTACTTACGGATGGGTGATCGCTGGTCGACGCTGCGCGACGAAAACGGCCTCCTGGTCTCCGCTCAGTCACGGGAAGAATTGGTTTCGCTTCGCGCGGAGTCCCACGCATTCCTGCGTGATCGCAATATTTCTGCCGCCGGCGAATAAATGGGCTGACGCCCGTTTAATTCAGATCGCATCGCGCAATTTAGGTTTTAGGGCAGCCGACAGGCAGCGATCTACCCTGACCCAAGTTATGCACAGAGGTGTCACCATGGCGCGAGTGAGTATCGGCATCCTGCTCCTTTCCAGCTTCGCGGCGTCCGCCACCGGGGAGATTCTCGTCGGGAACCTGAGCGAGCCCGTGCGAGATGCTACTCCCATCAGCAATCCCGAGTACTGGGGCGCACAATCTTTCATCATGGACGCCCGCTACGCGCAGCTCACTTCGATCGATGCGTATGTGGGGGATGCCATCGGCAATCCGGATATCGTGGCGGAGCTACGCTGGCACGACGCGAATGGCCAGATTGATCTGTCACCTACGGGACTGGTTACCACATTTACGGTACCTGACGTAACAGGTGCGGGCGGCCCACGCACGTTCATTCCCGATTCTTCAGTCACCCTGTTGCCCAACGGTGGCTACTGGTTCGTGCTGGGTTCAACCACGCCCGATACCTATTTCTGGTCCTATGCCAACACCGGCGACTGGGAGGGCTTGGGCATGTTGGACTGGTTCGCCGATTCGTCGGACGCCGGCGTTACATGGACGTACGCTGGAGATCCCGGACCGTTTTTCCCCTACATGATCCAGGTGGACGTCGAGTTGCCATCGGGCGATTTCGACGGGAACGGGTTATATGAGTGTGCGGACGTGGACGCGTTGACGGCTGACATTGCCGCCGCGACAAACACGCCGGTTTACGATCTGACAGGCGATGCTCTGGTCGACCTGGCGGACCTGGACGCGTGGCTGACGGAAGCCGGTCAGGCCAACTTGTCGTCGCAAAACGCATACCTCTACGGCGATGCAGACCTGGACGGCGTCGTGGATGGATCCGACTTCATTGTCTGGAACGCCCACAAATTCACCCAAGTGGCGGCGTGGTGCTCAGGGGACTTTAATGCCGACGGCGTGGTGGACGGCGTCGACTTCATCGCCTGGAACGCTCACAAGTTCACATCGGCCGACGTGGGCGCCTCCCCCGTGCCGGAACCGGGGGCGGCAGGAATACTGGCCATGGTGCTCTGGGGGGCTGGGACATGCCGCCGGCACAAGACCAGGTACCATCGGGCCGGGGCTGCGGCTGGCAAACTGCGGCGCGTGTCCTGCTTCAGACTTGGCGGAGAATTGCTGGAAGATCGGCGGTTGCTCTCAACAATCAACTGGACCAATCGCGGCACGACCGACAATTTCGGCGTCTACGGCGCTGAATGCGAATACCGCGCGGGACATCGTGGATCGGGCCATCGTGGACTGGCAGCGGGTCATTGACAACTTCAATTATGACGGAGGCGGGAATACGTTCAGCGTCACCGTCACCGCCGCCGATCAGGGAGGTGGCGGTCGAGGCGTGACCAACAACATCCTGCGGAACAACGCCACCCAAAAGAAACCGATCGCCGCCGACATTCAAATGGATGACGATGGTGGCGGCAGTGGCTGGTATTTTGATCCCGTCCCTTGGCTTAGCGCCCTGTCGCCGGATGACGGCGAATTCACCACGCTGCTCACGCCCTTCACAGCGGACAACGGCACAATGGGCAACGACTTCTATCGCACGATCGTGCACGAACTGGGCCACGCGATGGGCATCAGAGACGATGCGAATGGTTATTTGCGCATCGGCGAACTGCTGCAGGACACGGGATTCGCCGATCCTAATGGCGGCACCCTCAAGGCGATTAATATCGGGGGTGGGCCCATTGAGTACACCATGACTACCCAGGGTGGTGGCCATTTGTGGGAAGGTGGCCCCACTTCATACACTGGCCCAGCTCATCCCAATGACCTGATGAACGACGGTCGTACCGTCAATTTGGGCATTACCAGACGCCAGTTGATCACCGACACCGACGCGCGGCTACTGGCGGACGTCTATGGCTATGCAATTACGTTGCCCAGCACCATCAATACGTTGCTGGTCAATCCGGACTACGCTACTGACATTTTGACCATACAGGGTCAGCCAGGCGTCGTCGATGAGCTGGTGGTGGTACAGGGTACGGCCACACCGGGCGAAATGCATGTTTCGGTCGGCACATTCACCGAAATCATTCCTTGGCCGCAAATCAACAGCATTGCCATCAACGCCGGCGGTGGCCAAGATATCGTGCGATTGGAATTCAATGCGGGGAAACCCACGACGGTAAGCGGCGGTGACGGCGACGACATTATCGACTTTTCATTTGCTACAAGAAACTTGAGCAACCTTGCGGCCTCTACGTCGGTCAGCGGTGGTGCGGGGTTTGATCGCGTCTTCGTTTATGACAACAGCAATTCTGCGGCGACACAGTATGACGTCAGCAGCGCCCGGTTCGATCGGTCTGGTTGGGGTGGGTTGTCTTATGCTGCCGATATTGAAGCTCTCACGCTGACAACGGGCACCGGGAATGATACGGTCAACGTCACTAGCACCTTTGAAAACCAACCAATCGTGCTGAACAGTGCTGGCGGCGAGGAAATAGTCAACCTTGGCGACAGCACGAATGGCGTGCAGCAGATCCTTGCGGATGTACAGATTCAGAATGACCCTTGGTTCACTACCGTGAATATCTCGGACGCCGGCAACAGTAATTCACGCAACGCGATTTTGGATCAGTGGGCGGGAAACTTCGGCGCGCTGGCCGGCCTGGCTCCGGCATACATTACCTGGGATAACTCGGACATCCGTGAGGTACGCATTACCACGGGCAGTGGTGCAGATCACCTGGAGGTTCGACGTAGCTCTGAACGACTTATGATCTCCAACACAAATGGCGTCGACCACGTCAGCCTGGGTAATGACTCGACAGGCCTCAACGAAATTACGGGTGCCGTCGATGTCGGTCCCAATGCGCCATTCGTGCTTAGCGATCTGACCATCAACGACGCGGTCGGCACGGTGAACCGGTACTTCAATTGGCTTCCGGACGCCAACGGCTACTACCTGACGGGCTTCTCGGCAGCAGTCCGCTACGAAAACGTTTTGAACCTGCACCTTCTGGCCGGCAATGGCAGCGATCAGTTTGTTTTAAACGGTGTGGCGGATGACTTAATCAACATCGACGGAGGGGGTGGCGTCGATTACCTGACGATCGACGACCGCACGATGCCCTTTACGCTGACGGTCGCCGACCTATATGAAAATCGGTTTGAGCGACAGACGGGCGGCATTTTTTCCACAGGGCCTACGACCTACTTCTCCAACATCGAATCACCCACCATCTATCTGGCCGAAACAAGCAGCAACAACACCATCCACGGAACGCCCAGCTCGATCCTGCCAGGATTTCAATTGACCCTGTTTGGTGGGTCCGCGGCCGATACGTTCACCGTGAAACCGAGAGACGACAACGGCAATCCCTCCCTGCTGGGCCCCATGGGGATCCTGGGAGGACTGGGAGTCGATTCCATCGTGATCGATGATTCCGCCAGCCTCACCGGCGCGACTTGGGTGATCGACAATTATTTTGTGCAGGAACGCAGAACTTCATTGTGGGCGGTGGTGCCTATTTCGGCTCGCTGAACGATATCGAGCATGTCCTACTCAAGGGATCGCAAGGCGACGATACGTTCCAGGTGGAGCGTTATCAGAGCGGCACGGAACTGCAGATCATGGCAAACGACGGAAACGATACGCTGGAAATATCGCCGACCTTGGCCAATCTTTACTCATCCATTACGGCATTCATCGCAGGCGCTGACCAGGATTATTATTTCGACGGCGGCGAAGGTTACGACCAGCTGCTCGTGAATAACCAGAATGGCAGCGGCTACTGGACCTACACGCGCACGGATGAGTATTTGCGCGTGCAGGAATTCTTTGGACACGCACTGGCATTGCACGACAACGGCTTCGAATATCTTTGGACCAACGGAGCGACGCAAACCGACATCTTCGATGTGCGCTCGATTCGCACTGATTCAGTTTCCGGGTTTGACGGAGGTGACGGCGATAATCAGTTCTTTGTCGGCGATAATCAACTCACCAGCGGGATCCTGGGCGGCCTGCAATTCTATCCCACTCTGGGCACGAACTCCGTCACCATCGACAACAGCGCAGACATCATGGGCCGCGTGGTGCACGTGGACATCACCGATGTGGGAGCCGCACCCGGCGATGACCTGTTCGGGCCCGGTGGCTTCCTGCTGTACAGCAATTTCAGCGGTCCGTTGACCGTGAAGCTGGGAACGGGCGACGACACGGTCTATGTCGCGCCGCATCCATATACACCCATCGTGATCGACGATCCGAATCCGGCGGTGCAGGAATCGACTGATTTCCTGGGGTTGGCGTTGGCCCAGGTGACGAATCCGGCATTTACGGCCAATGGCGCGAATGCGGGTACGTATACGTTCGATGACGCGGCGTCGATCACCTATACCGGCATGGAAAACACGATGATTGACGATACGTCACCGCAAGTTGTGTCAACCGTCTTTCTGGATTCGCCCGTGCATCGCGTGCGGTTCGAATTCAACGAAGATATCTCCGCCATCTTCCGCGCCGAGGATCTGATCCTCACCGATCTGGGCACAGGTCTGCCCCTGGAACTTGGGCCGATGGCACTCAGCTACGACTATACGACGAACACCGCGGAATTCAACTTTCCTGGCCTGCCAGGCGGTCAGCTACCTACCGGTGACTATCGTGCCACACTGAACGATCGTGTCAGCGACTTGTTCGGTAACCCACTCGCCCCCTACGCGCCGTTCGACTTCAACGTGGCCTCGGCAACGGTGGACGGCGATTTTAACGACGACGGCGTCTATGACGTGTGGGATATCGATGCTCTCGTAGGCGAGATCGTCGCCGCGACGAACAACCCGGCGTACGACCTGACGGGGGATGGACTGGTCGACCTGCTGGATCGAGATGCCTGGTTGGCGGAGGCCGGCAGTGTCAATTTGCCGTCCGGCGGCGCGTACCTGTTGGGAGACGCAAACCTGGATGGTGTCGTGGACGGGCAGGATTTCATCGCCTGGAACTCGCACAAGTTTCAATCGACCGCACGATGGCAGGACGGCGACTTCAATGCGGACGGTTTCGTGGATGGCCAGGATTTCATCCTTTGGAATTCTCATAAATTTCAATCATCAGATATCGTCTCCTTTCGCTCCCGCGAAAGTGCGTGACGCGATCTTCCGCGAAGCGAAAGGCGACAATTCGACGCGCAGACCGAACCAATCATGCGCTGGAAATCGGTGAAGTACAGGAGTCCCCGTCCTACTCCCGTAACATCTCGTCCCCAATCTCGCTTCCCTGGTTATCCCATCTGTCACCCCAAGGAGATCTCCCATGAGGACGAATCCCGACCGCGGTACATCGATTATCACCCCAGTTCCTACCAGTGCGGCCGAGCCGTCAAGAGACCAGGCAGTCCGCGATAGACTGGCCAATCTGGTCATCCAATTGGAATTGCGTCGACGCACCCGCCGCATTCCGGGGAACCGCTAGTGGGGCGGTCGACGTTCGCCGCTCAGGCGGCGGCCGGGTGGCTTGGCCGACCGAATCGGGCTGCCATGTTCCGACTGGGTGCAAGCGCAGGGAAGTTGTGCTAAAACAATTTGCTGAGGTGTGCTGCTGCCAGATGAGAGGGCGGGTACACTAAATCTACGCTGCCGCACTGGACCTCCCTATGAACGAATATGATCTTGCCGAATTGATCGCCCATTTCGCCGACGATGATCCTGCTACCCGCCAGTCGAGCCGTGACGAGCTCGTACGGCGTGGCGGCCCAGACGTGACCCGTGCATTAGTGGTGGAACTCAATGATCCGCGTCCGCTGGTACGCTGGGAAGCGGCCAAGGCGCTGCTGACGCTGGCCGATCCCATTGCCGCGCCGGCGCTACTCCACACGTTGGAGGACGAAGACCCCGATGTCCGTTGGGTCAGCGCGGAGGGTCTCGTAGCGCTGGGGGAAACGGGGCTGGTCACGGTGCTCAGTGGATTAACCCGCCGTGCGCGGTCTCCGGAATTCTGCAAGTGCGCGCATCAGGTGCTGCACGACTTGAAGAAAACGACAGGGCATGCTGAGTTAATTGCACCGGTCCTCGTAGCCTTGGAACGGTCGGAACCCGGCGTGACGGCTCCCGTGGCCGCCTTCGCGGCTCTCAAACAACTGAAGGGCTGACCGGCGGAAACCGCAGGACGGAGCCGCTCATGCAGGTCCGACGCGGCCTTGGCCCACCCGCGCCATGGGTCGCTGTCTCGCGAATCAGGCAAATCGGACGACAACCGTCGGCCAAACCGTCCTGCGTGGTGTTGCCCGTGCGGCTCCGCTTGTAGAATAACGGTGCGGCGACCAGTTTTCGCCCGCTTTCAACGTGCGGGGCTGATCTGTCAATCGGTCCAGAGACAAAAGATTAGATTACAGAGAGATTCGGATGAGTGATCCCAAATTTCGTGGCGTCGTGCACGTCGTCGAGGAATCGAAAACCTACGGTCAAAACGGTTTTCGCAAACGTCTGGTGGTGCTGGAACAAAAATCAGCGCGATTTTCCAATTATGTCCCCTTTGAATTCACCGCGGATCGCTGCGAATTGGCCGATCAGCTACACGAAGGAGACGAGGTGGAAATCGTCTATCGGCTGAATGGACGCAAATGGCAAAAAGACTCCCGTAGCGAGATGAAGTATTTTCTGAATGCCGAAGCGATGAGTTTCGAAGTCATCGCTTCGTCGAGCGTCGCGGCAACAGCCGGCGCGGATTCGGTCAACGATCAGTTTTCCGAAGCCGTGGAGGATGACGAGGTCCCGTTCTAGAACCGGCTCGATGCCCCGTGCCGACGGGCAATTCAAGGTGAGCGAGCGACTCAACAGTGCGTTTGACCTCGGCATGCCTCCAAGATTTTCGTGGGGCAGGCTCGCCCTCAGGACGCTGACCCGTGCCGCGCACGATGTCAGCTCCCTTGGGATGACACTTGGCCGCGAATTGTGCGGTAAGATCAGTCGCTTGCTGCGATCGTGACCTACCCGGGGCTGGGTTCGACAGACTCCAGCAGGTCCAAGTCAGCATCTGTGGTTGCCGGCACGGACTTTTGTTCGACCAGCGACCAGCCAGCGATGTGCTTGTTAGTTTTAGAGAACTCGTTGAGCTTGGCGGAAATATCGAGTTCGTCGAGATTGACCGTAAAGGAACACAGTTGAGTACTGGTATCGGTCTTGAGATTTGAGACGAGATTGGACAGCGCACTTCTCACGGAAGTTTCACAACTGCCTCACGTCATTCCGGGCAGCCTCAGGGTAATTGATTGTTCCCCGGTGCCCACGATCGAAACCGGAGTTGTCGCCGATTTTTCCGGGGCAGGCCGATCACAGCCTGCCAGCGTCAACAGCATGAAGCAAATGACGGTTCCATTAGTACGCATGGAGTGTTCCTTAAGATAGACACCATTGAGTCGTGTTGCTGCGGCCCGACTCATTCGCCGGTCACTCAATCATGACCTACCGCCCTATTGTAGGGTAAATCGATCCTGTGCCCAGTCTACTTGGGCGGTTGGCGTGCTTTCGTCGGACTTGGGCCGTCCAATGGCATCTAAATTTCATTCCTCATCAACCGCCACGCGTTAGTTAGCGTCCGGTTACCGATTGCGCGGAAAACCGTGTGCGAACGCAAGTCGGCTGATTTCATTCGCACGCATTGGGGGCAAGTCCATCAATCAGGTTCGCCAGCTGGCCAACAGCGGAGCGATCAAGCATGCATTGAACAGCGTGATGCACGCAATCGCAATCAGATTGACCCACAAGCCAGCTCGCGCCATTTGCGGCAAGGTCACCTCGCCGCTGCCAAACACGATCGCGTTGGGTGGCGTGGCCACCGGCAGCATAAATGCACAGCTGGCAGCGATCGCCGCCGCGATCGAGAGTTGAGCCGGGTCCATATGCAGCGCCGGCGCCAGGGCGGCCAGCACGGGCAGCAGCGAAGCCGTGGTAGCCGTATTGGATGTTAATTCGGTCAGGAACACCACGAAGGTCACGATCAGCATCACGATCAGCCACGGGGGCTGACCTGCCAGGAAGTTCAATTTGCTGCCCATGTACTCGGCAACGCCATGCTGTTGTACTGCGGAGGCCAGACTCAATCCACCGCCAAACAGCAGCAGCACATTCCAAGGCAAGTGCCTGGCCGTCTGCCAATCCATCACATACTTGCCTGAACCAGGTTCAGCCGGAATCAAAAACAAAAGCAACGCGGCAGACATGACGATCGTGGTGTCGGACAGACCCGCCAAAGGGCTGATCGACCGTCCGTGCCAGGAACAAGTCCACTTGGCCAGTGCCGGTTGCATTAACCAGGCTGCCACGGTCACCAGGAACACGGACAACGTCACCCATTCGCCGCGCTGAACGCGGCCCATCGACGCCAACTGAGCACGGATCACGGTTGCTCCCTGTGCGGAAACATGCGTCGGCAGTCTAAACAGGAAACGGGTCAATAGCACCCAGATGGACACCAGCATGCACATGGAGACGGGAACGCCAATGCACATCCACTGTGCAAATCCAATCTCCAGCCGATAAGCCTCTGCGACCTGACCGCGCAGAAAGCTGACGGCCAGTACATTGGGAGGGGTGCCGATGATGGTGGCAATGCCTCCCACGCTTCCCGCATAAGCCACAGCCAACATCAGACAGCATGCAAACTCGCGATCGCCGGTTGGCTTCGCGGGGGATCCAGCTATCGGTCTATGTGTCGCAGT
The DNA here is from genome assembly GCA_963695565.1 of uncultured Planctomycetales bacterium. Lineage (GTDB taxonomy): Bacteria > Planctomycetota > Planctomycetia > Pirellulales > Pirellulaceae > CAVOGW01. The sequence goes on along the minus strand of CAVOGW010000008.1, from coordinate 648,441 downwards.
TGGTTCATCGGCCTGTGGGCAGACAATCGCGACCACGCTGATCGCGATCGGCAGCATCATGGCCACAGTGGCGGCATTGGAAACAAATGCGCTAATGACGGCGGTGATCAGCATGAAGCCGCCGATCATGTTCGCGGGTCGTGTGCCCACCAGCAGCAGCGTAACCAGTGCAATTCGCTTGCCCAGCCCCCAACGCTGCATCGAAAGCGCCAGCACAAATCCGCCCATAAACAGGAAAATGATTTTGTCGGCATACGGTGCGCACGTCGCACCGACGTCCATAATGCCCCACAACGGAAACAAGGCCATCGGCAGCAGTGCGGTAACGGTAATGTCGGTAGCCTCCGTGAACCACCAGATACTCATCCAGGCCATGGTGGCCAGCGTGGCTCGGCCGGCGTACGTCAAGATCGCCGGCTCGCCACCCATGTCCACATAACGGCCGCTCAACGTCGTCATCAGCACCGCCGCGACCACCGGCCCGGCCGCCAGGCCGCCAGGCTGCACCCAGGCGAAGAGCCTGGTCGACGCGGCAGCGGGTGACTGCGGGTTTGTGCTCATCGTACGTACCCGGACTTGAAGATTTTGATGTGGCGCATGCTTGGTAACATTTAGCCGAAAGCGGGTGACACAACTCGCGGCCAAGCGTCATCCTGTGGGAGCCGACAATGTGCGCAGTACGGTCAGCTGCCAAACGACCTTCCAGAAACGTTTTTCCGCAGGCGACGATCGACACAGGAGATCCCAGACCTGCTCCTGCAGGCAACATCACGTTGGCTGGCAGATCCTTCACTCCATTCCGCCCAGCATGACCTGTACGACTCGAAAGCCGACTTGCCATCAAGTTTAGTCGCGGGCAGGGAGCGACGGAACCAATGAAGTCGTGCTGTGGGGAATAACGATCCGAATCTAGCCTGAATGACCGAGCGCGATTTGGCGACACGAGACAACGAAACCCGGGGGGGTTGGTGGGCATCCCTCCAATCCCCCGGACTTCACCCCGCGCGCCGCACAATCGCGCTCGGTCATTATTTAGTCAGCGTCCGCACATCAACGGCAGAACAACACCTCCACGGTGGCCGCAACATGGGCATGAAAAGCAACACGCCAACCGTTGAGCCAGCAGGCTGATTGAACTACGATGCAGCGTGAGGCTTGTTTACGGACTCGTCACGAGAAAACCTATGAACCTAAAAGCGATTTGCCTGATGGCCGTGATGGAGTTGGCTGGCGGTGCCGCCGTGTTCGGCGCCGATCTGGTTGACTTCGCGTCACAGATCCAGCCGGTGTTTATTGAGCATTGTGGAAAATGCCATGGTGAGACGAAACAACAGGGAAAGCTGCGGCTGACATCCATCGCCGGGATTCAAGCCAAGCTGGCCACCGAACCGCAACTGCTGGTCGCCGGTAAGCCGGATGAAAGCGAGCTGTTTCAGCGGTTGGTGTTGCCAGACACCAACCGCAAACGGATGCCAAAACAGGCGGACCCACTCGCTGCGGAAACGATCGCCATGATCCGGGCCTGGATCGAACAGGGTGCCGACCTCGCCGCGAATCACGGAGAAGCAGCCAGCGGTCCAGCACCTGGAACGGACAACGTAGTCACCGCTGGGCCTGAGACGTCCACGGCCGCTCAGCAGCCGCTGCCCGATGTGCCGGCGGCAGCCGCGGAAACGATTGCGAAACTCCAAGCCGGCGGTGCATACGTCATGCCTCTGTACCTGGGCAGCCCGCTGCTCGAAGTTTCGTATGCGCTGCGCGGCCAGCCCGCTGGAGACCGGGAGCTGGAATTGCTGGAAAACGTGGCGGAGCAACTATTCAGCTTGAATTTGAAAGGAGCGCAGGCATCGGAAACCGGATATGCTTCGCTGGCGAAGTTCGCCCACCTGCGCCGGCTGCACCTGGAACTCAGTTCGATCACCGACAGCGCATTGCAACACGTCGCGCGGCTCGAATCGCTGGAGTACCTGAACCTGTATGGCACGCAGATTTCCGATGCGGGGTTGCCGTCCCTGAAGAGCCTCGCTCATCTTCGCAGCCTGTATCTCTGGCAGACTCACGTTTCGTACGAGGCGGCCATGGAACTGGCCGCGCAGATCGGCCCGCTGGACGTCAACCTGGGGCATGACCATCCGATCATTATGCAGCAGCGATTGACGGCGGAAATCGACAGTGTGGGCAAGCAGTTGACGGAACTCAAAGCCGAGGAGGAAGCGGCGCAACGACAGCTGGACCTGGCGCGGACACGAAAAGAGTTGCTGCAAACACGGCTGACGGAACTGGAATCATCACTGAAGCAGCTGACCGAGCCATCGGAAGAAAAGAACTCGGCGCATCCCACGGACACACCCACGGGCAAGTCTGGCGAATGAACCCGTGCGCGGATCTTCGCATGCATGGCGGGCCATGGCGACGCAAGATTTCCGATCAGCCCATAACCAGCTAGGTTGACGAGTCCGAAGCGGCTTTGGGCCATGGTCCAATAACGCGATGCTGCATGTTGCATCGAGCACTGGAGATCTAGCCGACGTGCAGCGAATACTTCCAACCGCCCAGGCGGTCCTTCGTGCGTTCCAGCTTGAAGCTGCGATCGAAAACTTCCGAACGTATCCAGCCGTTATCAGAGCACGGCGCCGACCGGTATGATTCGGAATCGCCAATCAGAATCGTGAATTGAATGGTCTCGCCACGGGCATCGACCAACCAATATTCTCGAATACCGGCCCGATGGTAGGCTTCCGGCAACCACTGTGTGTCCTTTTGAACGGAGCTGTTGCTGACGACTTCCAGCACCCAGTCAGGCGAGCCACGCAATTCAAGGCCGTCTGTGTCATGGGCGGTCGTGATCAATCGGATCCGTCCCGACTCCAGCGACGTCCAACTTACAAACAGTCCGTCGGCCTCGTTGGATAAGTCGGCCTCGTCGTGTGTAAACCACATGCCATCCTGGTACAACTCTCCCAGATCAAATTCCCTTACCAGGTTGCCCAAGACGCGACATATCTCTGACTTCACTTTGTTATGGGACTGAGCCCGTTCGGGAGACATGTCCAGAAAAATCCCTCGTCGATAATAGGTAACTCTGCCAAACTCGGGAAACGAACTGGAAGCGGCCCAATCCCGAAAACCGGGCAGGCTGTAAGCCGTGATCGGCACTTCCACCTGAATCTTTTCATTCGTTGCTGTGAGTAGCATGGTAGGTCGTTTGTACCGATTTGATCATGTCGAGGAGGCGGCCCCGTATGCTTGCTTATTCTATGCCAGATTTCCGGCAAAGACTATCGTCAACGCCAGCCGACGTGCCGTCTGCACGGCCACGCACCATGATTCGCCGGCTTGCGCGATGGCTGACTACACATGGGATGGCGGACCGCACACGGGCGACAACTGCGCAGCCCGTCATCGGCAGTTACGCAACTCGGCATCAGATTTTTTTCACAGCGCCCGGATCTGCCGGCTAGAGGGCGGGCCGAGTGTTTCGCGGTCCCAGCAATTTCTCTCCATGCCGGCTGAGTAGCAGGTACACTTCATGGGGTCCAGACCATCTGGTCGTCGGGCCTGCTTGCTTGATCACACTGTTGGCACTGGACCGTCACCGAGATATGAATCTGACGCATGAAACTGCCCGCCGATTGTTGTTTGTACTGCTGCTGCTGATCTTCGCCGCCCACGCCGTGGACGCGGACCAGATCCTGGTTCCCTCAGGCTCCGCCCACAGGCCATTACTGAAAAGCATTTACGCGGGTTGTTATCAGGTCGAGGATTTTTTTGATCAGCAGACCAAGGCGGTCGCATTCGTCTTCATCAGCCACACTTGCCCGGTTGCTCAGCAATACCTGCCCCGACTCAATGAGATGTATCGGAGTCTGTATGCGGACGGCATTCGATTTATCGGCGTGTACAGCAATAGCCGGGTCGACCTGCAGATCATGGCCAGGCACGCTCAGGATGCCGACATTCAATTCCCTGTGATGTTGGATTACGAGCACCGACTTGCCGACTTGTTGGATGTCCAGGTGATCCCCGAAGTCGTGGTGTTGGACGCCAGCCAGAGCCGACGATACCAGGGGGCCATCGACAATCAGTTCAAGAAACGTGGCCGGAACCGTGTGGCCAGCGAGCACTACCTGGCCGATGCGCTCCAGGCCATCATTACGGACATGCCTGTGGAAAGAGGATTCGCGGCGCCGTCTGGCTGCCGCGTGGAACGCAACCCGCGTCCGCTGCCGCAGCACGAGATCACGTATCATCGCGATATCGCCCCACTCATGCAAAAGAACTGTCAGTCCTGCCATCGCCCGGGAGAGGTGGCGCCCTTCGAACTCTTGACCTACGAGGATGCGTACTACAACGCCGAGACGATTGCGGAGGTCGTGGAGGAGCGACGGATGCCTCCCTGGCATGCCTACTTGAATCCGAAGTTCGGCCAGCTGAACCACGACGCGCGACTGAGCGAAAAGGAAATCAGCACAATCATGGCGTGGGTTAGGGCGGGCGCACCCGAGGGAGACCCTCAGGATGCACCACCGCCGATTACCTGGCCCGATACCAAGGCCTGGACGATCGGTCGACCAGATTTTGAGTACAAGATCCCCAAGCCGTTCCCGATCCCCAAGACGGGCGTGCTGGACTATCAATTCTGGCGGGTCCCCATGGATTTTCCAGAGGAACGATGGGTCCAGGCCGTGGAAGTCAAGCCGGGCAATCCTGAAGTAGTGCATCACATCACGATGCACCTGGTCAAATCCAGCGACAAGAATTACTCCACGCTGGCAGGGATGCTTGAATTGTACGGCTTTGACAACCAAGGCGCCGTGATGGTTGGCGACTATGTGCCCGGCGATCCCTACCGTGCGCAGGTATTCGGACCCGGTCGCGCGCTGCGCATGCCAGCCGGGTCGGATCTGATTTTTGAGCTGCACTACACCCCCAACAATCGTGAAGCCACCACGGATCAGTCGATGGTGGGTATTCGCTGGAGTGACCAGCCGCCCGTGGACGAAATCGAATCCAGAGTGTTTCGCAAGCCGGTGGGACGCTTTGAAATTCCCCCCCACGAGTACCACTATCGGATGGAAGACAGTTACTATTTTGACCACGACGTTGAAATTGACGCCATCCGGGCCCATTTTCATCTGCGCGGAAAGTCGTACCGGCTGGAAATTGTGCACCGCGACGAAACCACAGGAGAGGTGACGGACCGCGAGACCGTCTTTTCGATTCCCGTCTGGGATCTTGACTGGCAACGGACCTACGAACTCGCGACGCCACTGCGGGTCGAGGCAGGCACGGAACTCGTCGCCGTCGGACACTTTGACAACTCACGCTGGAATCCCAACAACCCGGATCCAGACGCGACCGTTTATTGGGGCCAACAGACCGCGGACGAGATGTTCAATACGCGATTCATCGTGCGCCGTGCGCCCGAGGTTACCGGAGAGGCAGGTGAGCAATGATTCGTATATTTCGCTGCATCGTGGTGGCCTTTTGCCTGTCGATCGTGACTCATCAGGTGAGCTGGGGACAGCAGCCCGCCCCGCTGCCCACGCCGCCGCCGATGGCGGGTGCCGGCCATTTCTCAGAAGAAGTGTTCAACATGCTGTTCAGTCATCCGATCGATGACTCGGAACGGGTCCGCGAATCCATCAAACGCGCGGTAACCTCCGGGGAAAGCCAGCTGGAAGGACGTGTTACGATTGATGTCATGCCGGACGACTCGCGTGGTCGGATCGACTTCCTGCTACGGGGAAAACTGAATATTCCGCATGCCACGGCCATACAACGTCAGGTTCGTGTGCATACTCACGTGCAATCGCGTGTCGATGCCCGCAAGTCCGTGTTCTTTGACCAGGCGGGCCTTGAGGGTCTGTCCGCTACCGCCCGCTGTCCCACGGAGGTCCAAATCCGTGATGTGCAGGCCAATCGCAGATTGATCGAACGCATGGCAAATCGCCGGGCCCATCGCCAATTGTCGGAAGTGGAAGGCATTGTGGCCCAGCGAACTTCTGGCCGCATTCAGGCCAGGTTGGACGAACGGATTGGGGCGGCGGTCGAGTCCTTCGAGGCGCGGTTGGCAGAGACGCTGCGGTTCGAGGAAGCCGATTTCGAAATGTTTCCACCCGAGGTGAGTTTCAAGTCAACCGATCGTCATCTGCAGCTTTGGATCGCACCACAAGCGGGTACCGTAGTCCAAGATCCGGTCGACGCTTCCAGTCTCGATCCGTCATTTGACATCCACGTTTTGGCTCACCAGCAAGTCTTCAGCGGTTTTGCCGCGTATCGCATGGCGGGTCGCCGTGTCCACGATCACGAGGTGCTTAAACTGGTCGAAATGTTGCGCGGCAATGCACCATGGACTCTGTGGGTACACAGCCGGCGACCACGCTGGTCGGTCAAACTGGCCTCCCCGCAACCGCTCGACATGCGTATCGCCGACGGCAATTTTTATGCCTCCATCGCGCTGGATGAGTTTCAGTATGGAGCCGACGTGCTGCAGGGACCGATGCACGTCGAGCTGACCTTGCGGCCGGAGATCGCCGCGGATGGGCCGCGGCTGCATCGATTGGCGGGCCCCGAAGTGCGGCTGCATCGCGCCGCGCGGCCATCGGCAGGCGTCGACTCAAGCCGTGATGCCGACCAGACGCCCGACGGCCGACTGGTGGATCTATTGCGTCAGAAGTTTGACGGCATGTTTCCCGAGTACACCTATTTCGACCGCATGCAACCGCCAGCGGGCGGTTCCTGGGACAAGGTGCGCAGCCTGACGCTACAGCGTCTGAAGGCAGAGCATGAGCGGTTCGAAATCGGCTTTCAGTTTCAAGCGGAACCGACTCCGGCGTCAGTGGCCCATACCGACTGACGTCGGTCTGGCATTGCGGGATCGTTTCCGGGCCGGTGGGAGATCCTGCGCCGGCAAGCCGTGCGGCGTAAGCCCACGACCAGCGACGTAGACGCGACGAAAAAACGTACGTTCACCAGCTGCGCTGCCGTCCAGAAACGCTGCGCGACCGCTGCGCACACGGGCTTACCTCCGCGATCCCAGCTTCTCAACGGTTTCCCGCGCTCTTTGTTCGATCCTCTTCCAGTCCTGCTGGGCAACGGCATCGGCTGGGGCGATCCAGGAACCACCCACACACAGTACGCTGGGAAGGGCCAGGTAGTCCGCAGCATCCTGCAGGCCGATACCACCGGTGGGGCAGAATCGGACATGGGGAAAAGGGCCGGCGAGGGCCTTGAGGGCCGCCACCCCGCCGTACGCCACCGAGGGAAAGAACTTGAAACACGAGTAGCCCAACTCCATGGCAACCATCATTTCTGAGGCGGTGGCCACGGCCGGTAAGTAGGGAATGCTGGTGCGCAGGCCGGCTTGCAACAGGGCATGTGTCGCCCCCGGGCTGATGGCAAAGTCCACACGCAGCTGTTCCAATTGCCGTAGCTGGTCAGTATGCGTGACGGTTCCCGCTCCGACCAGCGCCGTGGGCACTTCCGCCTTGAGGGCCCTGATCGCCTCGACAGCTGCCTTGGTCCGTAGCGTCACCTCTAACGACCTGATTCCACCGGCGAGTAGCGCGCGTGCCAATGGCACGGCATCCTCCACGCGTTCAATCGTGAGCACTGGAATTACGGGCGCCGCCCGGGAAAGTACGTCGTTGATATCATGAGTGCTCATGGGCAAAAATATGAATTCCTTTGTGGCGCGTGAATCGTTCGACTGCGGCAACCCGGATCTTAATTCAGGTCTGACTGGACTTCCATGACCCGACGCCGCGCACATCGCCCCATCCGGCTTTCGACTCACGACGCACGCCGCGAACCGTCGACGCCCAGCGGACCCATGTCATCCTGAACCCAGCGGAGTGAAGGATCGGCCAGCCAACCTGATCTTGGGGCCTGTTTTCTTACCGATGGGCGTTAGCCCACGGTTCAGACAGGAAAAAACGCGTCACAACCGGAGGCTAACGCCTGCCGGCTGATGTTATCTGTCGCACACAGAACAACATCTGTGGAAGATCCTTCGGTCGCTGACCGTGCTGCGCACGTTGTCACCTCCGCAGGATGACATTTGTCCACAATTTGTGTGGTACGGTGAGCCCACAACCAGGGAATTGCGACCCAAGATCAGGGGCATGCCGCCCAGGCCAGTACCTGTTTCCCAGCGCCATGGCTGGTCACGCTCGCACTCAGGCATGATTCGGCCTGTTGAGAGACCAGGAACACGGCTACGATAGGGCCATGAGCATCCGTGTGGCACTGCACCATCAGACCCGTTATCGATACGACCGACTGGTCACGCTTTCTCCCCAGCTGATCCGTCTGCGTCCGGCGCCGCACGCGCGGACCCCGATCACAAGCTACTCGTTAAGGGTCGAGCCGCGGGATCATTTCGAGAATTGGCAACAGGATCCGCATGGCAACTTCCTGGCACGTTGCGTGTTTCCGCAACCCGTGCGTGAATTCCATGTGGAAGTGGACTTGATCGCCCAGATGACGGTCGTCAATCCATTCGATTTTTTTATTGAGCCCGATGCGGAGCAGTGGCCGTTTGAGTACGACCCTTGGCTGGCCAAAGACTTACGTCCATTTCTGGAATGCGAGCCGGTCGGCCCGAAGCTGAGCGAGTGGTTGGCGCAACGTGGACCGCGCGACGCGACATTCCGTCGATTTCCTCGTGCAGCTCAACCAACGACTCCAACAGCAAATTCGCTATGTAATCCGTTTAGAGCCGGGTGTGCAGACTCCGGAGGAGACCTTGACCACGCTTGCCGGTTCCTGCCGCGACAGTGCCTGGTTATTTGTGCAGATCCTGCGTAACTTGGGACTGGCGGCCCGCTTTGTGTCAGGATACCTGATTCAACTTGTACCGGACGTCAAGTCTCTGGATGGCCCCTCGGGGCCGGAGGCAGACTTCACCGACCTGCACGCCTGGACGGAGGCCTACATTCCGGGCGCGGGCTGGATTGGGCTCGATCCGACTTCTGGGCTCCTGGCTGGCGAAGGACACATTCCGTTGGCCTGCACACCCAATCCGTCCAGCGCCGCGCCGATCACGGGGGAAGTCGATCCCTGTGAAACGGAGTTCGAGTTCGACATGTCGGTGACGCGGATCCATGAGGACCCACGCGTGACCAAACCCTATTCGGAGGAGCAGTGGCAGGCCATCGAAGCATTGGGTCGCGAGGTCGACAGACAGCTACAGGCAGACGACGTTCGGCTGACTGTGGGGGGCGAGCCGACGTTCGTTTCCATCGACGACATGGACGGTGCCGAGTGGACGACGTCGGCCGTGGGACCGACGAAGCGCAAGCGGGCTGCGGAACTCCTGGAACGGCTGCAAAAGCGATTCGCGCCCGGCAGCTTGCTGCACTTTGGACAGGGCAAATGGTACCCGGGCGAGTCACTGCCGCGCTGGGCCTTCACCTGTTTCTGGCGGGCTGACGGCCAGCCCGTGTGGGCTGAACCGCGGTGGGTGGCCCAGGAAGGCCAGGATTACGGTTATGCCTCGCGGGATGCTGAAAAATTCGTGAGGACGCTGGCCACCGTGCTCGAAGTCGATCCCAGCTTCGCCGTCCCGGCCTACGAAGACGTTTGGCACTATTTGGGTAAAGAACGCAAGCTGCCCATGAACGTCGATGCCCGCGACAACAAGCTGAAGGACCCTGAAGAACGTGAGCGGCTGGCGCGCGTGGCCGAGCGCGGATTTGGGGAACCTGCCGGCTTCGTCTTGCCGCTGCGGCGGCAGTGGTGGCAGGCGCAACCACGTTGGGTGAGCGGACCTTGGCCCGTACGCTCGGAAAGGATGTTTCTACTGCCTGGGGATTCTCCGATTGGCTTGCGATTGCCGCTGGATTCACTGCCTTGGATGCCGACGGCTCAAGGCGTCGATTTTTTTCCGGCGGACCCGTCCGCTCCCAAGCTTCCCTTGCCACCGCACCCTGGGCACCGGGCTCAACCTGAGATTCCCGCTGCCAGTCCCCCGCGTATCCCGACGGGCAACAGGTTTCTGAACAACAGCTCGACCCGCATGCAGATGGCGTGATACGAACCGCGATGTGCGTCGAAGCCCGCGATGGCCGCCTGCACGTCTTCATGCCGCCGACGGAGCGGCTGGAGGACTACCTGGACCTCGTGGCGGCAGTGGAACAATCGGCCGCCAGGATGGAAACGGCTGTCGTGCTGGAAGGGTACGTACCCCCCACCGATCATCGCCTGCATCACATTAAGGTCACGCCCGATCCAGGCGTGATTGAAGTCAACACGCATCCATGCCCCACCTGGGATCAACTCGTCGAATCGACCACGGCTTTGTACGAGGAAGCTTTCTGTTCCCGTTTGGGAACCGAAAAATTTGATCTCGACGGCCGACACACGGGGACGGGAGGGGGCAACCATGTCGTGCTGGGCGGACCGACGCCGCAAGACAGCCCATTCTTACGCCGGCCCGATCTACTGCAGAGCCTGGTGGCCTATTGGAACAACCATCCCGCGCTGTCGTATCTTTTTTCCAGTACGTTCATTGGTCCAACCAGTCAGGCCCCACGGGTGGATGAAGGGCGGCGAGATGCGCTGTACGAGCTGGAGATTGCCTTCGCGCAGGTTCCCGATCCGTTTTGCGACGATCCACCGTCGATCGCTCCCTGGCTCGTCGATCGGATATTCCGCAACCTGCTGGTTGATGTCACGGGAAACACGCACCGCGCCGAGTTCTGCATCGACAAGCTCTACTCGCCGGATAGCACTACGGGACGATTGGGTCTCGTCGAATTCCGCGCGTTCGAGATGCCGCCGCATGCGCGGATGAGTTTGACGCAGCAGCTGTTGTTGCGCGGTTTGGTGGCGAGATTCTGGCGACAGCCGTACGCGCAGAAAGTCATTCACTGGGGCACGATGTTGCACGATCGGTTCTTGCTGCCACATTTTACCTGGCAGGACTTGGTGGATGTGACGGACGAGACACGCGCAGCGGGGATCCTGATCGAAGCAGATTGGTTTGCTCCGCATTTTGAGTTTCGCTTTCCACACATCGGCACGGTCTGCCACGCTGGGATGGAGCTGGAATTGCGACAGGGAATCGAGCCTTGGTACGTGCTGGGCGAGGAGCCAGGAGCCGGGGGCACCACGCGCTATGTCGATTCCTCCGTCGAACGATTGCAGGTCAAGGTCCGCGGCATGACCGACTTGCGATACATCGTGGCCTGTAACGGTCGTCGCGTTCCATTGCACCCGACGGGCACGCAGGGGGAGTTCGTGGCAGGCGTTCGTTATCGCGCCTGGCAGCCACCCAATTGCCTGCACCCCACGATCCCGGTTCACACGCCGCTGGTATTTGACCTGTTCGACACTTGGAATGGGCGCAGCGTGGGCGGATGCACCTACCATGTCGCTCATCCCGCCGGACGCAACTACGAAACATTTCCCGTCAATGCCTACGAAGCCGAAGCGCGGCGTGTGGCCCGCTTTTTCGCGTCCGGCCACACGCCTGGCGCGATGCCGTCCCCCGCAGCGGAAGCGAACCAGCACTTTCCGTTGACTCTTGACTTGCGACGAGCTAAACCGAACTTATGAGCGACACTCAGGTGATGCAGCCCGAACGCGAGAGCATCTTCAGCGGCTATGTGCCCGCGGAATCGAGTTACGACGAGATCTTCAGTCGTCCGGGGCAGGTCCGGGAGGGATGGCGGGAGTTTCTTGCTGTCGTCGAGCAGATTGGGCGCCCGGAACTGACGCGTCGCTGGCTGCAGGCCCAACGTGAGATGCAGGAGACGGGGATCGCGTATAGTATCTACGATCATGCCGGCGGAGTTTCGCGTCCGTGGGAACTCGACCTGATGCCGCAGCTGTTTGCTGCAGACGAATGGGGAACGATTGTTGCGGGACTGCAGCAACGTGCCATGCTACTCAATCGGATCATCGCGGATCTCTACGGTCCTCAGGAATTACTTTCGGCAGGTCTGATTCCGCCCGAGTGGCTGTTCGCGCACCCTGGATTTCGACGGGTCTTCCACGGTCAGGAACCACCGGCTGGCACGTTTCTCCATTTTTATGCCGCCGACCTTGCGCGCGCGTCGGACGGGCGGTGGTGGGTCGTGGCAGACCGCACGGACGCCCCACTGGGCATCGGCTACGCGCTGGAAAACCGCGTGGCCACGTCCCGCATGCTGCCCAACATCATGCAAGATCTGAACGTCGAGCGTTTGGCATCGTTCTTCATGACGGTGCATGCCACCCTGCGGGGACTCGCCCCGGCACACCAGGACAATCCCCGCGTCGTCCTGCTCAGCCACGGACCGAAAGGCCCCAACTTTTTTGAGGATGCCTACCTCGCGCGGTATCTCGGCTACACGCTTGTCGAGAGTGGCGATCTGGCGGTACGCGGGGATCGAGTCTACATGAAGACGCTGGCGGGACTGTTGCCGATCGATGTGATTCTGCGGCGGATGAGCGACGAGTTGTGTGACCCCATGGAGCTGCGAACCGAGGCGGGACTGGGGATACCCGGCTTGCTACAGGCAGCGCGGCTGGGACACGTGGCTGTGGTCAATGCGTTGGGGAGTTCGCTGATCGAGTCGCCCTCGCTGATGCCCTTTTTGCCGGGTGTCGCCCGTCATCTGTGGGGAGACGATTTGCGGTTACCTTCCGTTGCCACCTGGTGGTGTGGCCAGGCCGAGGCCCGCGCGCATGTGGCTGCCTTGCTGCAACGCCAGCCTCGCGGCCCGATCGCGCTCCGCTCGGCGTTTCGTGTGGCCCGACTCGACGCCTTATCGGGCGAACTGTTGCGCCAACAGACATCGCTGGAACTTCTGAATTTGTTGCGGACGCGTCCCAGCGAGCTTGTGGCCCAAGAAACTGTTCAGCGCTCGACGTCGCCTGTCTGGTGCGATGATTCTCCGGCGCGGTGGCAGTTGGGAATGCGCGTCTATCTGGTGGCCAGCCAGGACTCTTACCAGGTGCTGCCTGGAGGGCTGGTACGACTCGCCCACGAACCGCGTGAACTGGAGTCCTCCATTCTGCATGGACAAGTTTGCAAGGATGTCTGGGTCCAGGCGGCTGGCCCCGTGGCGCAAGTGAGTTTAATGAGCGCCGGCAAACAAAATGTCGTGCTGCGCCGCAGCGGTGTGGAATTATCCAGTCGCGTGGCCGATAACTTTTTCTGGCTGGGGCGCCATGCCGAACGAGCCCAGGGGATGTGCCGGCTGCTGCGAGCCGTGATGAAACGGTTGACGGGGGAATTTGAAGCCGAACCAGCTCAGGACCTCCCCTGCCTGATCCGCTGTCTGGCCGAACAAGGGCAAATTGAGCCCGGATTTGTCGTGGAAGGTTTGCGAGATGAATTGCCGGAACTGGCCAATGTGCTGCCGGCGATCGTGCTGGACGAAAAGCAGCCGGGCAACCTGAGGGCGTCCGTGATCAGTGCGTATCACAACGCCTCGCTGGTACGAGATCGTCTCTCGTTGGACAGCTGGCGCATTGTCCACCGCCTTGAAATGCAGTTGGCTGAGGCGTCCGAGCGAGTGTCTCTTGTCCAATCTCCCTTTGGGCTTGTGGAATTGGACGAGTTGCTGGATGAGTTGATTGTCAGCATGGCGGCCATCGATGGATTGATTGGCGAGAGTATGACGCGGACGCCCGGTTGGCGGTTCCTGGAACTAGGGCGACGCCTGGAAAGATCGTTGCACATCGTTTCGCTGGTGCAATCCCTCCCCAAGTCCCCGCTGCCCGACGAGAGCCGCATGTTGGAAGCCATGTTGGAGGTGGCCGACAGTCTGATGACGTACCGCAGCCGGTACCTGGCCATGGTCCATCGCGCCGGTACGCTCGATCTGTTAATCACGGACGAAACGAACCCCCGTTCCCTCGCCTACCAGCTAGCCGCCATCGCGGAACACGTCCGTAAACTGCCCGGTGACGAGTCTCAGCCGTTGGGAGCCCCGGAAGAGCGCATCTCGTCGTCCCTGTTGTACGGCGTGCGGATGATGGACGTGGACGACTTGAACGCGACTGGCGAACGAACAAAACTGGGACGACTGCTGTTGCGGATCGCGGAGCAATTGCCCAAATTGTCGGAGCTGGTCAGCCATCGCTACCTGATTCACGCAGGGCGTCCGCGGCAGATGACCGAGGCCCGGCGAGCGCTATGATGAAGTACAAGATTAACCATACGACGAAATACGAATACGAGGGGTCGGTTCCGTTTTGCCAGAATATCGTGCACCTGACGCCGCGTAACACCCCCTATCAAGACTGTTGGCAGCACCGGCTGCACGTCCACCCCCATCCCGCCACCAGCCATCGTCGCATCGACTATTTCGGCAATACGACCACGACTTTTTCGGTTGATAAGGGGCATCGCGTGTTGCAGATCATGGCGGGCAGTTCGGTGGAGCTGAAGCCGCGGCAGCTGCCCGCGGTGGAAAAAACCGAGCCCTGGGAGTCGATTCGAGATCGGCTGCCCCACGACCTGACGCCGGTCGGTTTGGCAAATTACCAGTTCGCATTTCCCTCGCATCACATACCTTTCCATGACCCGCTGACGGATTATGCGCGGCAGAGCTTTTCCGCGGGCTGCCCGCTGCTGGCCGCCGTGAAAGACCTCTGCCGGCGAATCCACACGGACTTCCAATACGATGCCGAAGCGACCGATGTCAATACGCCGATTGCCAGCGTATTTGAGATGCGGCGCGGAGTTTGCCAGGATTTGTCCCACGTGATGCTTAGCGGCCTGCGTTCGTTGGGTCTGGCGGCGCGGTACGTCAGCGGTTACGTGCGGACCCATCCCCCCGACGGTAAGCCACGACTCACGGGGGCCGATGCGTCCCACGCTTGGATCGCCGTTTATTGCGGCTCGCACGGATGGATCGATGTGGACCCCACGAACAATGTGTTTCCCGAGACTGAGCACATTACGTTGGCCTGGGGCCACGACTACAGCGACGTTTGCCCGGTCGCCGGGATGTTCATCGGAGACGGTGGGCATCGCATCACAGTCTCGGTGGACGTGGCGCCGCTGGCGATGGGGGACGGTGGCGGTTTAGACCGAGGCGGCGAGCCCCGTCAAAGCCTGCCGGACGCGCGTCGCTGACGCTGGCCTCGACGTGCGGTATACTCCGCTTCGAAAGCAGCATGAAAACCGCACGCAAACGTGCTTACCGAGAACCGTGTCCCGTACCCCCCGTAACCCGTACTCTCCTGCTCCCCTGGCCCGCAAGCCCGCCGACCATCCATGCAACAGTTCCAATCCCAAGTCAAATCGACGCCGGTGACGTTTCGCGACTACGAGACGGCCGGTTATTACGACGAGCTGATCGATGCCCGCGGCCAACCGCGGCCGGGGGCCGAGCTGCTGCTACAGAAGATCGAGGAGCTGCCTGATGGCGAACTGGTACAGCGGCAGCAGATGGCGGAACGATCACTGTATCGGATGGGGATTACATTCAATGTTTACGGCGATGAGCACGGGGTGGAGAAGATCTTTCCCTTTGATATTGTGCCCAGGATTGTGGCGGCCGAGGAATGGGCACGATTGGAACGGGGCCTCACGCAGCGCATCCGCGCGCTGAACTTGTTCATTCATGACTGTTACCATGAGCGTCAGATTTTCAAGGATCAAGTGGTTCCCGAGGCTGTGCTGCGCAGTGCGCGCAGCTTTCGGCAACAATGCGTCGGCTTGAACCCGCCCCACGGCATCTGGTGTCACATTACGGGGACCGATCTGGTCCGTGATCAAGATGGGACGATCTACGTCCTGGAGGATAATCTGCGTTGTCCGTCCGGAGTCTCGTACGTATTGCAGAACCGCTTCGTGATGAAGCGCAGCTTTCCCTGGCTGTTCGATGCCTCCAACGTACGGCCGGTGGATGATTATCCGGGGCGGCTGTTCCGCCTGCTGGAATATCTTTCTCCGCACGGCAGTAAGTCACCCACGATTGCCATCCTCACGCCGGGTGTTTTTAATTCAGCCTATTACGAACACTCGTTTTTGGCACAGCAGATGGGCGTTACGCTCGTCGAAGGTCGTGACCTGGTCGTGCGTGATGGTTTTGTGGGCATGCGCACAACCAAGGGATTTCAACGCATCGATGTGCTCTATCGTCGCATCGACGACGATTTTCTCGATCCGCAGGAGTTCCGCCAGGATTCGTTACTAGGCGTCCCCGGTCTGATGGAAGTCTATCGCAATGGCCGGCTGGCCTTGGCCAACGCGCCGGGAACCGGCGTGGCGGACGACAAGGTCGTCTACGCCTACATCGAGAAGATCATCGAGTATTACCTGAACGAAAAGGCCATTATTCCCAACGTGCCCACTTATGTCTGCTGCGAGCAGGAGGATCGCAAGTACGTGCTGGCAAATCTTGACAAACTGGTGGTGAAAGCGGCCAACGAGGCGGGAGGCTACGGAATGTTGATCGGTCCGCACGCTTCGGCGGACGAGCGTCGCCAATTCTCTGAGAAGATCACGGCCAATCCGCGTAACTACATCGCGCAACCGACACTCTCACTGTCCCGCATCCCGACGCTGGTGGACGGCAGGTTCGAGGGGAGGCACGTCGACTTGCGGCCCTACATCCTCTATGGCGAAGACGTGTTCGTGTTGCCGGGCGGACTCACGCGCGTAGCGCTGCGCAAAGGATCGTTGGTCGTCAACTCGTCCCAAGGTGGCGGGAGCAAGGACACCTGGGTCATTGCCTCGCCGCCCGGAAAGGCGCAAAGTGGTGTCCCAGGGTAATCCCATCGCCAGAAACATGCTCAGCCGCGTTGCCGAATCCATCTATTGGATGAGCCGCTACGTCGAGCGCGCCGAGAACGTGGCGCGGTTCGTGGACGTGACCCACAACATGACGCTCGATATGCCACCCGGATCCGCCGAGCAGTGGGGGGCGCTGGTCGATGCTTCCGGGGACCACGAGCTGTTCGAAAAGAAATATGGCGCGCAGACGCGCGAGAATGTCGTCCAGTTTCTCACGTTCGACAGGGAGAACCCCAATTCCATCCTGGCGTGCGTCACGGCTGCCCGCGAGAATGCACGCGCTATCCGCGACGTGCTGCCGTCGGAGATGTGGGAACACCTCAATCAGTTCTACCTCACCGTACGAGAAACGGCCGACGGCCCCTTGGATTCCCCCAATGACTTTTTCCAATACGTGCGGAATGCCAGCCACCTGTTCATCGGCATTACGATCGCCACGTTTTCACAAGGCGAAGAGTGGCATTTTGCCCGGCTGGGGCGTGTGCTGGAACGCGCCGATAAGACGTCCCGCATGCTGGACGTGAAATATTTTATCCTGCTCCCTCGAGTTCAAGACGTAGGAACTCCGATCGACGATTTACAATGGTCATCCGTGTTGCGGAGTGTGAGCGGTTTCGAGATGTTCCGGCGGAAGCATCACGGCATTACCCCCAGACGCGTGGTGGGATTCCTGGTGCTGGATCGACTGTTCCCCAGGGCCATCATGCACTGCGTGGACGTGGCCTACCATTCCCTGCACGCCATTTCCGGCTCGCCCGAGGGTACTTTCTGGAACGTGGCGGAAAAACGGCTGGGACAGCTGCGCAGCGAGCTGGCCTACACAACGGTGGACGAGATCATTCGCACGGGACTGCACGAATTCCTCGATGCGCTGCAAACGAAACTCAACGACGTCGGCGATGGCATCTATCAGACGTTCATCACGATCGATTAGTGCCCCAGCCAGCCATGCGCTGCCGGTAGGACAGGTATGCCACCTGTCTCGCCATGGTGCAGCGAGCGAGGCCACCAGCGAAATTCGCTCATTTTCCCTGGCGGTTGAAGTGTCGCAATTCCGCTTGACCCATCGGACAGTGAGCGCACATTTGCCCGGCTGTTTCAGACGGCGGATACATCTCAGGACGTTTTTCAAGATCGGTACTGCTATGGGAAACAGGAAATCACCGAAGCCACGCTTAAATCGCATTACGAAACATCAACCGAACCGTACCGCGCGACGTGGAAAGCCAAGCCGACATGGATTCCGGCCGTCGGCCGAATTGCTCGAGTCTCGGATTGCACTGGCGGCCTCCCCGCTGCCTGGCGATCTGACCATCGATCTGGCGTGGGGGAACCAAATCGCCCCCGACGTGGAGTGGGGAGCGGGTGCGAGCCTCGCCGTCTGGTCCGATTCGCGAGCCAACGTCACTGGCGGTTACGAAGGGGAAACATCCCAAGATATCTATGGGATGCGGATTTCCAACGACGGTACTGCGATCGACGCCGTGCCGTTGCCGATTGTGACCACCAAGGCCTCTCAAAATGATCCCAAAGTGTCATGGAACGGAACCAACTGGCTGGTAGTTTACGAGAGTACGGATGTCTCCGGTACTGGCTATTATTATCAATCCTCGCTGGAAGCCGTCCGCGTCACTCCCGATGGCCAGGTACTGGACGATCAGCCGATTAAACTCTTTGGACTCAGCCCGCTGGGGGGCAGCTATTGGAATGTCGCGTCGGACGGTAACAACTGGGTGGTAGCGCATCAAGGCGGGGCAGCCAGCAACGACGTGGTTGCCGTCAGAATTTCAGCCGCTGGAGAACTGCTGGATGCTCCCAATCGAACGTTGGTGGATGCGACGTATTACTTGCGAAGCAATTTCCAACTGGCATACGCCAACGACGTCTTCATGTTGACATTCGATGATTTTGACAAGGCCCTGGCAGTACGATTTGATCAGCAGTTAAACGTGTTGTCCGTCGACCCCAATTTCATGGCGACTCCGATCAACTCATTGGCCAGCAACGGCAATGAGTTTTTTGCAGCGTTCACGAAGCAGTTGCCAAACTTCTCGGTGGTCGTGGCAGGCACGAGGATTACGCCCGACGGCGCCATTTTGGACTCCGGTGACATTAACATCTCGGGCACGGCTCAATCGCCACAGAGCGGTACGATTGTCGTCTGGGATGGACTGCAGTGGCGAGTGGAATGGAAGGCGAGCAATGTGGTGAGAACGGCCAGAATCACCACGACGGGACAGGTGATGGACTTTGGCGGAGTGGCGGTCCCCGGGCCCACACTGGGTCCGGCAACGGGGACCGGAAATGGCGGCCTGCAGTTTGTCTGGTCACAGTTTGCGAACGATAACTTCGATGTGTTTACATCCTTCGTGTCCGCCACGAACAATGCCACGCCGAATCGCGCGCTTTCCGTAGGGGCTCCACGACAGCTACGCCCGGACACGGCCACCGATGGCAACGGCTACATGATGGTTTACCAGAGTGCCACGGCGGGGGCGTGCGCGTGCTGGCCCAGCCGCTGGACGCAACTGGAACTCCCTCGACGACGGAACCCATCGTGCTGGCCACAGGTGCGGCAAGTACTTTAGGCAGCGCGGCCATCGCCTGGAATGGCTCCACCTACATGGCGACCTGGCCAGACTCCTCGGGAATTGTGGCGAAGCGCATCTTGGCCGACGGGACGGTCATCGATGCCAACCCAATTTCGGTCATGGCATCCGCTTTTGGACCGGCGCGGATTTCCGCTTTGGACGGCGACTTCTTGATCGTGGGACGCAAGGTCGGGATCAACATCCAGTACATAAACGGCGTCGGCGCCCGAGTGCGCGGAAGCGACGGATTGGTGTTGGATACGACGCCCGTCCCGTTGGCGCCGTCGTATTTACGGTTTGGCCCGCAAGTCACAACGCTGGGCGGCAAATGGTTCGTGGCCTGGCACCGCAATTTCACTCATGACAACTCACTGGCAACGACCGACGGGGTGTTCATGAACCCGGATGGTTCCCTCTCAGCGTCTTTTCAAATCCATGGCTTCTTCTCCACCGCGGGCGGCAATGGGGTGTTTGAACTGGGTGTCGCCTCCAATGGGGATCGCGCAATCGTGGTTCAGTCCCAAGAACTCACGTCTGGAGTTGAAACCGATTTGTTCGCTCGATTCGTCGACGCCGATGGTACCGTTTCCGCCATGGTCAACCTCACGCCCTGGACGGGAAACCAATACAAGCCGCGCGTGACGTGGGATGGCACTTACTTCGTTGTGGTGTACCAAGAGCAGAAAAACCGCCAGGCTCCCAATACGCTCGACCAACTTGACGTGCGCAGCGACATGTATGCCCTCCGCATTGCGCCCGACGGCACGGTGATCGATCCCCAGGGAATGATGCTCGCCGCCGAAGCCCTGGGTGAAACAGACCCCACGATCATCAGCAGTAACGGCGTTTGGACGTTCGCCAATGCACGTATGCTGAATGACGGACAGGCGGACAACTACCGCATCATGCATGAACAACTGGGTGCAACTGGAAACCACGCGCCGGTTGCCGTCGTCAACCCCAGCAGCTCCGGAGGCGATGTGCCCTTGCTGGTGGATTTCAACAGCAGTGGTTCGACCGCCCTGGACGGGGCCATCGCCAGTTACGCTTGGGACTTTGGCGACGGCAACTCGTCAAATCAACCAAATCCTTCGCATGTGTATGTGACCGCGGGAGCATATCTGGCGACGTTGACCGTCACGGATGACGCGGGTATCGCAACACGCCAGCAAGTGTTGATCCAGGCCACCGCCGTCAATCAAATCCCGGTGGCAGCGGCCGAAGCGGACATCTTGAGTGGACCCGCGCCGCTGAGCGTAATCCTCGACGCCCGCGGTTCCTATGACCCCGACGGATTCGTGGGCAATATTGAATGGCGATTCGATGACGGCGGCATGTATTACGGTTCGCCCGCCTACCAGACGTTCACGACACCTGGCTTTCACGACGTCGAATTGCGAGTTTACGACTCGCGTGGCGCAGTCGGCGTCACACACATCCTGATCCACGTGCAAAGTAATGTGGCTGGTGATCTGGACGGAGATGGCCAACTAGGTGCCGGTGACGTCAACGCGTTGTCCGACGCGATTGCCACCGGCAGCGATCACCCTGCCTTTGACGTGAACGGAGACTCGAAAGTGAATCTGGATGACCTCTACTACTGGGTCGTTAATCTCAAACAGACGCTGGTGGGCGACGCGAATCTGGACTGGCATGTTGACGGGGAAGACTTTATTGTCTGGAACCGCAACAAATTTACAAACACAACGGCGTGGACCGACGGCAATTTTGACGGCGACTCAGTCGTGGACGGCAGTGACTTTATTGTTTGGAATGCCAGCAAGTTCCAGTCCGCGCTGCGGGGTGCGCCCGCGAATCAAGATGTGGAAACTGATTTGACAGATCTGGTCTCTGCCGGCCAAACCGCATTGGAGCGCGTCCGGCAATCGGATACCAAGAGTGACTCAGTCTACGCCCCCGTGTACCCGGTGGCGTCAAGGTACGAATCGGCCGCCCACGCTGCCCCACAGGCAGTGTCGAGGAGGTGGAACGTCGACAGCGTATTCGCTGACGCTGAGGACGAGGAAATAACTTGGCGATTTAATGGGGAGCTCAATTTATGAATCGCTTCCGTTTGGTAGCCATGTCCGTAATGAGCATGTCGCTGGCCCTTCCGGTCGCGGCCCAGCATCATGTCGAATATGGAATCAATCTTTCCCTGGGTCCCATTTACCACGAAGAGTACTTGCAGGGGGAACTGCCAGCCGGTCCCATCATCCACAGCGAAACAATTGTCGACTATGGCAGCATCGCCGGCCAGGCCAACGTCGGTTTCGGCGTGAATAAGGCCCGACTCGATCTTGAAGGCACCAATCCCAACGATCCGTTTGTGTTCGAATATGGTTTCGCGACATCGAGATACTGGGATTGGTTTCGCTTCGATGATCCCGAGCTGAAGGGTACCCACGGCTTTTTCGATACGACGCTTTTTCTAGCTGGTACAGGGTATGCAAACTTGAGTCCAGGGTTTCTGGATTCTCCGGATACCGAATTCGATGCCTTTTGGCACGCAGTCATCAATGTCTCTGTCGATGGTATCACCGATCCCATTGGTAACGCGGTCCAGTCCCTTTATTACGCAGGCGAGTGGTACAAGGGATACGGTTCCACCACGATGGACTACATTGGCGATCCATTGAACACATACCAGCAGCAAGGCACATTTGAGTTCATCTACGGAGAGCCGATCCTGATGGATACATTTCTGCAAGTGCTCACGCAATTCGATAATCAAACGTCACATGTCCCAGGGACGCTGGACGCAATGATTGATCTCGGCAATTCGGCGTACTGGGGAGGGATCCGAAATCTGCGTGATGCCAACGGCAACCCGGTCTCCGACAAAGGGTATTCCTCAAGTTCTGGCTTTGACTATCGTCGGCAGCCCGGCGACTTCGACAGCAGCGGTGCGTACGATTGTTCGGACGTCGACGCGCTCGTAGCACTTATCGCTGCGGGAACCTACGAGGCGTCGTTCGATCTGACAGGAGACGGTCAGGTGAATCACGCGGACCTGACAACCTGGCTGTCCGTCGCGGGCAGCCGGAACCTGGCATCCGGTAATCCCTACCTTTCGGGCGACGCGAATTTGGATGGCGTCGTGGACGGCACCGATTTCATCGCCTGGAATGCCCACAAGTTCACTGACGTTGCCGCGTGGTGTTCGGGAGATTTCACGGCCGATGGCGTTGTCGACGGTTTGGACTTCGTGGCCTGGAACGAACACAAGTTCGCTTCGTCCGACGACCATGCGGCCGTACCCGAACCGAGCAGCCGTATGATCTGCCTATTGGCCGTGCTGCTGGGAAAAATGACGTCTGCCTCCTTGTTGCGAAACTCGAGAAGGTAACTGGCTTTACGAGCCATCACTCCGCCTGCTCGATTCTTTTTCGGTAAGATTTGCTGCGCACTGCCATTCGCGATCCAGTACGTGGCAACAAACTCTTGTCCCCAGTTCAAACCCACGACGACACCCACATCCTCTGGCTTGCCGGGTAACAGCACTTTTGGCAGTTGTCGCGTGCGAAAATCAGGCTGATAGCGCTTGCCTCGAATGGGAATCCATTTTGATGGCGTCGTGTTCCCATTCAGTGAAGATCATGACTCACTGCGTGCCGGAAGCGACCTCAAACGTTTGCTCAGTGACCAGGTCGTGGCGGTTGGACAATTCGCCGAGTGACCCGCTCCGGGTGACTCGCGGTCCCAATTGGTCGACATCGCTAATCCAGGAGGGGTTGCCATTCAAATCCAGTTTGAAGCCCAGTGTTGCGGGACCCCAGACGGGTATGTTGATCGTGACCCATCCAGCGACGAAGTCGTTGGTGAAGGTCGCATCGTGGGTGTACTGGAGCGCCATATTGGCGTTTGCAAACCGCTGCCGCATCCAGCGTAATCGTCCGTTTGTACTGGTCTTCACCCAGTGCCAGCGTTCCGCCAGTGCTCAAGAAGTGGTGCACCGGCCCACTCGCCTCGATCACAATCGTCCGGCTGGCGCCCTGTTCGGCGGGAACCGTGAATGTCCGATTGATTAAGCTCGAATGCCCGTCCACACCATCGAAGAAGTGGTCGAACTCCTCGTACGTGGCGGCCATCAGCTGGCGTGATTCTAACCGCTCGAATTGCAGGGGTCGGGCGTGCCGATGGCCGCACCGGTTTCGGCGCCCGAGGTTGAGAAAGTAACGTCGCCTTGTCTTCATGACAAATTTCCCCCCAGCCAGTCGGGCGCGTCTTCCCAGCGCACAACGCACGCCATGGGTTGTACCGTACTGGAGCTGCACGCCGTTGGCCCGGCGTCGCAGATGACGCTCGCGATGAACTTGCCACAGGAACCGCTTCAACCATAGGGGCACGAACCCCACCGGAGATGGGCGCGGCAATCAAAGAAAGTTGGCCGGTTGCCGCTAATGCAACGGCTGCTATGGACAGCAAGGCGGAGAAGTAAAGGGCCGCAACTTTCACCAACTCCGCCGGACTCGATCCGCCAATCCGCCATCAGTTCAAAGTTACCGTAGTCCTGTTTCGTGCCAGTGTTGACTCCCTTGCTCGGCGTTGACCGCTCTGTTTTCCGGCCCCTTTGGCTGACGCGGCGTTGGTGTGACAGGCGGTGTGATGGCACGCCGCCCGTGAGGCCGATGTGTGCCTCGCTCCCGATTGTAGTGCGTCGCCGCTTCTGTCAGGATAGAAGAACTCGTGCAGTCGACTGGAAGCGTTCCGGCGCCACGCATCAGCCAACCCGTCGGGGAAAGGGCAGGCGTAAGCCTCTGGGCAACCAAGATGGATGTTCACCATATGATGCACACGCTGTTTGGAGTGCCGCGCGTATTGATCGGCATGCTCCACGTGCCCCCGCTGCCGGGTAGTCCGTCGAGCCGTGGCGAATGGGACCTCAATACCACCGTCGCAAGGGTAGTGGAGGAGGCAAGGATTTATCGCGATGGCGGCTTTCACGCCTTGATGATCGAGAACATGCATGACCGGCCCTATCTGCCCGGAAGCGTGGGGCCCGAAACCGTCGCGGCGATGACCGTCATTGGTCATGAAGTGCATCGGGCAGTGCCGTTGCCACTGGGCGTGCAGGTGTTGGCCGCCGCCAATCACGAGGCCGTTGCGGTGGCGATGGCATGCGGTGCTTCGTTTGTACGGGTCGAAGGTTTTGTGTTTGCGCATGTTGCCGATGAAGGGCTGATCCAAGGCAATGCGGGAGACCTGCTGCGTTATCGCGCTCGAATCGGAGCGGACCGGGTAAAGGTATTTGCCGACATCAAAAAAAAGCACGCCAGCCATGCACTCACCGCGGACGTGTCCCTGGTGGATACGGCGGAATCCGCCGAGTTCTTCCTGGCGGACGGTGTGGTGGTCACTGGCCCGGCAACCGGTCGGGCCGCCGACCCCGAACAAGTGCGCTGCGTCGCCCAGGCGGTGCGTATTCCCACGCTCGTGGGCTCGGGCGTCACCCCGCAGACGATCGGCGACTTTCCGCTCGCGGACGGCTTTATTGTCGGCTCTGCCGTCAAGCACGATGGCCACTGGACCCAGGCAGTCGATCCGCGTCGAGTGGCGGAGATGGCAGCGGCCTTCGCCCAACACGGGCAAACTTGATGGCGCAGATCCTGGACGCGTGATGCTATGAGTGACCAAGGCAACGAATATAGACCTGTCGATGGGGGCGTCGCAGCGCCGTGCAATGGCGGGCTTAAGGATGAGCTCGACCTGGTGCTACTCGGGAATCTGCTGGTGGATGACATCGTGCTCGCTGACGGCAAGACGCTACTGGGAGAGCCAGGGGGTGCGGTGCTTCACGCCGCTCTGGCGGCCCGCCTGTGGGGGTTGCGGGTCGGCGTAGCATCCGTCGTGGGCAACGACTATCCCCCCGGGGCACTCCAGGCCCTGTCAGACCGGGGAGTGGACTTAGCCGGCGTGCGATCGATGGAGCGTAGCGGGGGACGCGCCTGGCTGCTGCACGAACCTCGCGTGCGACGGGTGATCCACCATCTGGACTGCCCGAGCCATGAGGCGGTCTCGCCGGCTTTCGCCGACCTTCCGCAGGCATACCTGGCGGCGCCGCGCATTCCATCTGGCCCCCATGCCCCTGCATCGCCAAGGCGAACTTGCTGAGGCGCTGGAAAAGGTCGGCGACCAGACGGCTTTTGTATCGCTCGATCCCTTCGAACTGGTGCGCGATCACAACCTCTCGCAGTGGTTGCGGGTCTTGCGGCACGTCGACGCGTTCTTCCCCAGCGAGGATGAATGGCACGTCACAGGAGATGTCACGGGCAGCCTAAGCGAGGCGACGGCCGCACGCCTGCGATTTCTGGCCATGAAACACGGCGATCGTGGCGGCTGGTTGCACGATTTTCAAAGCGACATCGTGACGGTTTCCGAGGGCCATCTGCCCGTGTATTGGCCTGCCCGCGCGATGCAAGTCGTCGATGTGACCGGAGCCGGGGATGCGTTCGTGGCGGGTTTTCTGGCCGGCTGGCTACTTCAGGGTGACATCGTACGAGGTTTGGAGCAGGGAATCGTATCCGCCAGCTTCGCCATCGAAGATTGGGGCGCCCGCGGATTGGTGTCGGCGACGCCCGTGGCAGCCGAAGCGCGGCGGCACGTATGGTTCGCAAACGCACAGCAAACAGAGGTACCCCGGCCGTGAACCCGCTGTTAAGACCTTCGCAGGACGTGGCCGATGCGCTGCGGCAGGGGCGTCCGGTCGTGGCCCTGGAGACAACCCTCGTGACGCACGGGTTGCCGTCGCCGCTGGGAGTCGAAGTGGCCCTGGAGTTAGAGGAAGCGGTACGCTGCTGTGGGGCCACCCCGGCCACGATTGGCGTCATCAACGGCGTGGTGCGGATTGGCATGTCGGCCGGTGAGTTGGAGCAATTGGCAGCGACTCCGCACGTAGCGAAGCTGAACCTCAGCAATTTCGCGGCACTCGTAGCCGCGCGTGCCAGCAGTTCGACGACGGTGGCGGCAACGATCTGCATGGCTGCCCAATTCGGGATCCGGGTCTTCGCTACTGGCGGCATCGGTGGGGTTCACCGGCAGGCGGAGTCCACAGGAGACGTTTCGGCCGACCTGGTTGCTCTTTCGCGCTATCCTGTCGCCGTGGTTTGCGCTGGGGCCAAAGCCGTGCTCGATCTGCCGCGCACGCGGGAAATGCTGGAGACACTGGGCGTCCCCATCCTGGGCTATGGCACCGACGAATTCCCGGCCTTTTATCGCCGGGCCAGCGGACTGTCGGTCGATCGCCGATGTGACAGCTTGATGGAATTGGCCGCGGTTGTCCAGATACACGCCGCCCTGGGGCTGGGCACGGGAATCGTGGTGGCCAATCCGATTCCCGTGGAGCACGAGTTGCCGCGGGAAGTCTACGAGCACAGTCTGGCCACGGCATTGCAGGAGGCTCAACGATCCGGCATCACCGGCCGCGATGTAACCCCGTTTCTGTTGGAGCAGATGCGGTTGGCAACGGCAGGACAAAGCGTCGCCGTCAATCGCATGTTACTGCTTGGCAACGCCGAACTCGCTGCCCAACTCGCAGTCGGTTTGCCCTCAAGGACGCATTGAGCAATGCTTGCCCATTGACCGCCGCGGTCCACAGTTTGCCGCCGTGGCGTCACCAGGATCACAGGATGCCCGGTTCACGGATGCCGTTCCCCTGAGGGCCATTCGCACGCGGTTTGCACATGCGAATTGTGTGGTGGTGATTTCTACCATGCATGCGCCGGGAATGGCTCGATACCGTCCCCATAAGACAACTGCTAGAATCGGTTGCACCAAAGTTCGTGCACCAGTTGGCGGTGCACGCGACCGTATTGTGCGTATCTCATTTCAGATCGTGAGGTGGGTCATGCAAGCTGTGTCTTCACCATTTCTGGAGTTTCCAAAATACCGATCGCCAACGCGACGACAACGGGCGTCGCTGCACGTAACTCACCTGCGATTGGAGCCACTTGAGGAGCGAACGCTGCTCGTAGCCGGACCATTCCTATTTGACGATTTTGCCGGCATTCCGCAACTGGACGGAGTCCCGCCCGACCCAATCGCTGCCGCGGGGCCACACAGCGTCCTGGTGCCGTCAACAACGACGTGGCACTGTTTAACAAGGAATCCGGCCAACAGATTGACTTGGCAGATTTCTACGATTTTTTTGCCGACGTAGACCATGGCCTTGTGATTTTCGATCCGTGGACGGTTTACGATCCGTACTCGAACCGCTATTTCGTGATGGCGGCGGAAAGAGAGGTCGGTGCCGGTGCCGACGAGTCCTACTTCCTGATTGGCGTATCCACGACGGACAATCCCGATGACTTTGACACGCAAGTCGGTGACACGGACAACGACTGGTACGTGTATAGCGTGAATTCCAACTATAATTTCGGCAATGGGGGGACGTGGGCGGACTATCCCAGAATGGCTGTCGACGCAGACAGTATTTACTTCACGTCGAACAACATTACGTTTAGTGGATTTACTGGTGGGCTATTGGTGACCAGGGTCAACAAGACACCGATGCTCAGCGGAACCCTGGGGAGCGTGACGCACCTCAACGGTACCGCAGCCGGGCTTTACAAAACGACCCAGCCGGTGCAGAGCGTGGGACGGCTCGCGTCGCAGCCGCAGTTGTTTGTCAGTCCATGCCTTGCCACGGGCAGCGTCACACCCGGAATTCGCGTGTTCGAGTTGAACGACGGCAACGCCTTTTCCGCAGGATCGACTTGCCTCGGTGACCCCTTTCTCACGGGCCATTTCGCGACGCAGGCGGGCACCTACGCGCAGTTGATCAGCTCCGGCCCACAGCTGATGAATGCCGTGTGGCGCGACAATTCGCTGTGGACGACGCACGCGGTGAGCAATGTGGCAGAGCCCGTCAAGACAGTGACCGCCAGCGGGCTGCCCGTGGCAATTCCCGATTTAGGTACCATATCCTCCCATCTAACGGTTTCCAATTTGGATGGCCTGCTGGTGGACGTCAATGTCACGCTGACCATCAATCATACGTACGACGACGATCTCGATGTGTATTTGATAAGTTCCCAGGGAACGCGGGTGGAACTGTTTACGGACGTCGGGGGCTCTGGAGACAACTTCGTGGACACGATCCTGGACGACACGGCCCGGGATGCGTCGGGTCCCACGCCCATCACCTCGGCAACCGCGCCCTTTACCGGAAATTTCCGGCCTGAGGGCTTCCTGTCGGTGCTGGAGGGGGAAAATCCAAACGGAATGTGGACCCTGGAAGTCACGGATGATGCGGGAGGGGATGTGGGCAGTCTCGTCAACTGGTCGCTCGAATTCAAAGTCGGGGATGACACCGTGCGATGGTATGAAATTGACACTGCGGGGAGTGTTTACTCGCTCATCCAACAAGGAGACATCGATCCCGGACCGGGAATCAATACGTTCTATCCAGCCATCGCCGTGGATGGTGCCGGGAACATGGGGATCAGCTACACGGAAAGCTCCTATCAGGAGTTTCCACAAATGATGATTGCGGGTCGACGTGCCAGCGATCCGCCGGGCTACACAACGCCCGGTGTGGTGGTCAAGTCCAGCGCATCCGCGTACGGTGGGGCCACTCAGGTGGATGCGGAGCGGTGGGGAGATTACGGTGGCTTGGCCGTGGACCCGGCTGATGATGCTACCTTTTGGGCATTCCACGAGTATGCGGTGGGCACGAACACGTGGGGCACATGGTGGGGTGCGTTTACGTTCGAGCCGTCTTCGATTTGGGGCCACAAATGGCACGACGTCAATGGCGACGGTGTATGGCAGGACAGCGAACCCATCGACGTGGCTGGGATCTTTCTCGATGGCAACAACAACGGGGTTGTCGACAGTGATCTCAGCTCTCAAGCTGCGTTAAACGTTCCCGCAGCTGTTCCGGATTTGAATTCGACCACGTCGCGCGTCAACGTCGGGAATCTGCCAGGCCTCGTGTTGGATGTGTCGGTGACTCTGACGATCACGCACACCTATGACGCTGATCTTGATGTCTACTTGTTCAGCCCGTCTGGCACCAGGGTCGAATTGTTTTCGGACGTTGGCGGAAGCGGCGATAATTTTGTCAACACCACGTTGGACGATGAGGCCAGCGTCTCCATCACGGCCGGCGCCGCGCCTTTTACGGGCAGCTACCGCCCTGAAGGGACGCTGCGCGACTTTGACGGAGAAAACCCTAACGGTTCATGGACCTTGCAGGTCACCGATGACGCAGGGGGCGATGTAGGCGCGCTCGTCAGTTGGTCCATCACCATCGACTACGGCGACCCCTATCTGTTAACGGGCTTTCAGGGCGAATACAGTTTCCAGGACCTGGCACCGGGCACCTACGTCGTGCGCGAGCAACGTCAACCAGGAGCTTTACAAACCAATCCGCAAGACGGCTATACCATTCGATTGTTTCCGGGTCATGCCGTGACCGATCGTGATTTTGGCAACGCCGAGCCGGTCCAAGTCACTGGCAAGAAATGGCACGACCTGGACGGGGACGGCCTGCTCGATTTGGGTGAGTCCGGCATCGCAGGACGTCGCATCTATGTGGACATCAATAACAACGCCAGTTGGGACAGTGCATCAGCCACGTACAGTTCGACGACCATCTTGCCGATCTTGGATTCTGGCCACGATCAGCTCGCCATCGACGGTATCCGGACTCGATGGCTTTGTATTGGATGTGAACGTGACACTCAACATCACACATACCTACGATGCTGATCTGGTTGTGGTGCTGGTCAGTCCGGCGGGCACGGAAGTCGAGTTGTTCTCCGATGTGGGCGGTGCCGGCGACAACTTCACGAACACGACGCTCGACGACGAGGCCACCGCATCGATCCTGACCGCCTCCGCACCCTTCACAGGTAGTTGGCAGCCCGCGGAATCTCTATCCAAGATCGATGGAGAAGATCCAAACGGCGTGTGGCGTCTGCAGATTACGGACGACAGCGGCGGAGACGTCGGCTCGCTGGACGCCTGGACAATGGACATCACCTACGGGGATCCCAGCGATCAGACCGACGCAAACGGCCAATACGATATCGCGTCCATCGCACCCGGATACTACACGATTCGTGAGGTGCCGGTCAGCGGTTGGCTGCAGACGTATCCGGACGACCAGTGGCTGTACGCCTCTGCGGGTGTTTCGGAAGGGGTCGCTCGATTGGCGGCCATCGACCGCATTACGGGCGGAGCGTACTGGCTGGGCGAGACGGGAACTCAAGGCCTGGTCGGAGTTGCCTCGGACCCACGAGGCAATCTTCTGGGACTGGACCTGGGGAGCCGTTGGGTGCATAGCCTGAACCCCATTACGGGCGAAGCGGTCCCTTTGTTTGACTCGCAGTTGGCCAGTTTTCCGGAGGGCGGTTTTGCCATTGGTCCGGATGACCGTGGTTATGCCGTCCGAACGCTGTTCGAACAGCCTCCCGAGCTGTACCAGATCTTGCCCACGACCGTTTTCCTGGGCCAACTCGAATACGGAGGTGGTCCACTGCCCGGCACAGCGCAAGTGGATGGTTTGGCGTTTCGCCGCGATCAATTGTACGGCCTGGTAACCGACCTGGCGGGAGGCTTGAACGATCACCTGGTGACCATCGATCTTGGGACGTTGGAGGTCAGCGATGTGGGGCCGCTGGGAACCAATATCGGTCTGCTGGCCGGCTTGGCCTATGACAACACACACGATGTGTTCTACGCGACGGGCAAGGACAACGACTATCTCTATCGCGTGGAGCCACAAACCGGCGCGGCCACACTCATCGGTCCCACCGGGCTGGAGGAAGTGTCGGGAATGACATTTGCGACGGGTCGGGGCACACCTCTGACAGCCGGCCATTTGATCTTTGCCGAATCAGCCGCGATGCTGACGGACGTTAACTTTGGGGGTGCGCAACCCGTTCAACTTGGGGGCATCACGTACCACGATGTGAACGGCAGTGGCACGCTGGACGTCGGCGAGCAGCCCGTGAGCGTCCCGACCTTTCTCGACGAGAACCTGAATCGCGTGTTTGACGAGGATGTCCGTTATTTCGAAAGTCGGGAAGCTGGGAAAACCCTGGCCGACTTAGCCACGACCGTTTCGACTCTGTCGCTATCGGGCATCACCGGACTCGCGACGGACATCAACGTGCAGCTTGACATAACGCATTCGTTCGATGGAGACCTCGAGGCCACTCTGGTCAGCCCGGAAGGAACGCGCGTCCGCCTGTTCAATCGTCTTGGCGGCTCCGGCGACGATTTCCTAAATACCGTATTGGATGACGAGGCCGCCACGTCGATTACTTCAGCGAGCCCGCCGTTTAACGGCACATTTCGTCCGGAAGGATTGTTGTCCAGTCTGGATGGAAAGGACCCCAATGGCGTCTGGTCATTGGAGGTGGTTGACCACGCGGCCGGGGACTCGGGCGTTTTGAATTCCTGGAGCCTTCAGCTGTCGACTCGCGAACGACAACAGTTCAGTGATCCCGCGGGACATTATGAATACAGTGGACTGGCACCTGGAATTTATGATGTACGGGAGACGATACCCACGGGTTGGCTGATGACCGAGCCGGACGTCACGGTCGGACTGCTGGACGATTATGAAGATGGTAACCTGATTGAATACACGCGCGCCGAATTTGGAACCTTCGCCGGATTCGTGAACAACGCCGCGGCACACGACGGGACTTGGGGAATGGTGGCCGCCGACTGGATGTATCGCACGGACGTTTCCGCGACCGTGCAGCAGGGGGACAAGATCTCTGCCTGGATGCGTTTCGCCAACAATCCCGAGGGCCGCGCTCAACTGGGCTTTGGCGCCTCGGCTCTGGGGACACTGTCGCTGGTACTGGCCCCGGAGACGCATGAGTTGCTGCTGGAAAACAACCAAGGTTATGCGTTTACACCCATCGGCCGCACGCACCTGAGTTTGGATGCGGACCGCTGGTACCGAGCCGAGGTCGACTGGGGCATGGGCGGTGTCATTGTCGGGCGCGTCTACGATTCGGACGGCAGCTCCTTGCTCGGCAGTGTCACAGCAATTGACAACAGCATCACGTCTGGTGGCATTGCGCTGCGGGGAGCCGGCGGCGGCTCCGTCCGACAACTCGATACCATCACCATTCACCGCAACGGTGCGCAGACAGTTGCACTGGCCTCAAATCAGGTGGCCCATGATACGAATTTTGGTAACGCTCAAACCGCCGTGCTCAGCGGCGCGAAATGGCACGACTTGGACGGCGATCGTACAATCGACGGAAACGAACCTTTCTTGCCCGGCTGGGTTGTATTTGTTGATGCAAATCGAAATGAGTCGCTTGACCAACTCGCCGTGTCGCCCTCATCGGCTGACGTTCACCACTTCCTGGACGACACCTCCACGCTCGTATCGACGCTTCCCGTCTATGGCCTGTCGGGACTCGTCTTGGACGTCAACGTCACGCTGAATATCAACCACTCTTACGATGCCGATCTGGATGTCGTGCTGATCGGACCTCAGGGACGGCAAGTCGAGTTGTTTTCGGGGGTTGGAGCCAGCGGGGACAATTTTCTGGGCACGACATTGGATGACGAGGCGGCCACATCGATCACGAGTGGAGCCGCGCCTTTCAGTGGCAGTTTTCGGCCGGAAGGCCTGTTGTCCGACTTCGATCATTTGGACCCCAATGGAATATGGGGACTCAAGATTGTTGATACGGCCACCGGGGATGTCGGTATTTTGAATAGTTGGTCTTTGGACATCACCTATGGCGACCCCACAACAACTACGGACGCAAATGGCGATTATGCAGTGAGTAATCTTGCTCCGGCTGACTACCACATTCGCGAAGTGCAACAGGCGGGTTGGATTCAAACGGCACCCGTCGCGGGTTATCACGACGTCTTGGTGACGAGCGGGCAGACCCTGACTGGCAACAGCTTTGGAAATCGTCTGCCCTGGTTAAGCATCAACGATGTCGGCATTCTGGAGGGCAACAGCGGCAGCCAGATTCTGAGCTTTACGGTGACTTTGTTGGACGCCAGTCCCTTGACGGTCACCGCGCAATATCAAACGGCTGACGACACGGCAACTGTCGCCAACGGTGACTATGCGTTTGCCTCCGGATCGGTCGTCTTCCTGTCCGGACTGCCGCTCACACAATTGGTGCATGTCACCGTATTCGGCGACACGACGGTGGAGCCGACGGAGACATTTTTTGTCAACATGTTCAGTGCAGTCAACGCGACGTTCCGTCGCGGTCAAGGCGTCGGCACCATCACCAACGACGATGGCATGAGTATTCCGGGTGACTTCAACGGCGATCAATTGCTCAATTGCGCCGACGTGAACGCGCTGGTTGCTGCGATCGTGGCGGGAACAGAATCCGCCACTTTTCGACCTGACGGGCGACCATCTTGTCAACCTCGCCGATCTCGATCAATGGCTCGTCCTGGCAGGTGCCATGCCGGGAAGCCCGACCGGAGGCAACCCCTTCTTGAAAGGCGATGCCAACTTGGACGGCGATGTGGATGGACAGGATTTCATCCTCTGGAACGCCCACAAATTCTCGTCCGTTGCCGAGTGGTGTAGTGGCGATTTTAACGCCGATGGAGTTGTTGACGGACAAGACTTTATCATCTGGAATACGTACAAGTTCATGTCGGCCGACAGAGCGACCAACACACAGGGCATAGGCCCTTATGTGACCACGGCGGCGTCCAACCGAGTCGAGCGGGAGCATGCTCAGCGCGATACGCGGCAACCGATCATCGAAAGCACCTACGCGTCCGAGTCGATCACGCAGGGCCTCTCGGTGCCGCAACTCCCACGGACGGATCCGCTGCCACAGATTTCACGTGGTACCGATCGGCTGAGCACTGCGTGGGAGCAACGATCCCATGAGGACCAACCGACCGGGAGGAGGGGTCTCGGTGGCGTACCCGTTGGATGGTTGCCTGACGCAGTGTTTGCTCAACTTGCCCGGCATGCATTACATCCTTGGTAAATCGACGGTTACGTGATAATCTGCAGAAGCGCGCGGTGCCGTGTGGGGAGTGCCTTCCGGCGAGGAACGGGAAAGCCCCCGACTGGAAAACGGAGTCGGTGGGGTCCAGCCAAGTAGCAAACGAACTCGCCGTCAAACTCGCCAGCCACCGGCGCAAGCCTGCAAGTTAGTGGCGATGGGAGGTGCCGTATCTCAAAGAAGCGAACAACCAACCAGGCGCTGCGACCGCAAGCGCGCGTCGTGCCCCAGAATTCGCCCAAAGCTCAGGCAGCATCCTTGGATGAGCTGCCGCAAGTGATCCGCGATCTACAACTGCAACAGGAGAAATTGCAACGGCAAAATGAACAATTGCGGACCGCGCACCACAATCAGACAAGGGAACTCGCCGCGCTGGCCGAGAGGCTGCAGGCAATTCTGAACACGGCGGCCGACGCGATCGTCACGGTCGATTACGGTGGCGTGATTACGAGTGTCAATCCGGGCGTCGAACGTATGTTTGGATACCGGGCCGTCGAACTCCTGGGGCGTAATATCAGTGTGCTCATGCCGGCACCGTATTGCGACGAGCACGACGCTTATATGGCTCGTTACCTGCGCACGCGCCAGACACACATCATCGGCGTGGGTCGCGAAGTGGTCGGTCGTCACAAGGACGGCTCCCACTTTCCCGTGGGTTTGGCGATCAGCGAAGTGGAACATCTGCAATTGTTCACCGGCATCATGCGTGATATTCGCGCCATGAAGGAGCTACAGAGCCAAGTCCTGGAAATCGCAGCGGCGGAAGATCGTCGCATCGGCTACGAACTGCACGACAACGTCCAGCAACAGCTCACCGGATTGGGATTGCTTTCCAGCAAGGTTGCGGCGCGACTCAGTGGCATGCGGGAACACGATGCCCGGATCGGCCCAACTGCGGAGCTGGCGACTCGCGTGGCAGAAGGAATTGCCGAAGCGGCACGACAGGTGCACCTGCTGTCACGCGGCTTGATTCCCGTCAGTGTTGACGCCGAGGGGCTGCGTGCGGCGTTAGAAGAACTTGCGATGCGGGTTCGCGAACAGTTCGAGGTGCGCTGTGAGTGTCACTGTTCCCCATACGTCATGCTGGCGGATACAAGCATGGCCACACACCTGTATCGAATCGCGCAAGAGGCGGTTAGCAATGCCATTACCCATGGCCGTGCCAAGTTTATCGAGATTACACTGACGGCCGATCGCAGGTCGATCACGTTACAAGTGCTGGACGACGGGTCCGGTATGGGTGACCCCCGCACGACCGGCTCTGGATGCGGCCTGAAGATTATGGAGTATCGAGCCAATCTGATGGGGGCGACATTGCGCGTCGCACCCAACACGCACGGAGGGACACGTGTTCTCTGCACGGTTGGCCAGAATCCCCGTGATTTAACTGAGGTCGGGGGCTAAACTGCCGAGAAAGGCAAGCGGGTTGGTCGACTCGGTCACGGCCGCGTACACCAAGAGCAACCGGTATTTCTCATGTTGTGGTCCCGTGTCCATCGGTGCAATGCCGCATGGCGCACGGTAGAATCAGCGGGATGATCACGCCGTGGGCGGAAGGAGAGTGGTCGTTTGCACCAGACAAACGGCGACGACATTCCGCTGATGCCAGAACTTTGAGCATGCCGCTCGGCGTGCATGCGGTCCTCAAAAATAACGAGTGCTCCTCGATTACCGTCATGACCGGCAAGCGTCGAATACTGATTGTGGATGATCATCCCGTGATGTGCGCTGGGTTGGTGGCATACATTTCGGACGAGCCGGACATGGAAGTCTGTGGCCAGGCAAGTGACGCCAAGTCCGCGATGACGTTCTTGGAATCAACCACACCCGATCTGGCTATCATTGACGTGACGCTCAAGGATAGCAACGGAATTCAATTGATCAAAGACATCAAGTCGCGATTTCCTGGTATCAAGATACTGGTTCTTTCCGTCCACCCGGAGTCCCTGTATGCCGAGCGAGCGCTGCGGGCCGGCGCCATGGGCTATCTGAACAAGCAGGAAACCGGGGGCAAAGTCCTGGGGGCCATTCGCGCGATACTGGCCGGCGACTATTTTCTGAGCCCAGAAATGACCCAACGGATGTTGGGCAAGGTCATTGGTGCCAACCCCGCCCTGAATGCGCCCGCATAGCGCTCAGCGATCGTGAACTGCAGGTCTTTCAGATGATCGGCGATGGACTCACCACCACCACGATTGCCCGTCGGCTTGAACTAAGCCCTCACACGATCGACTCCCACCGAGAAAAGATCAAGATAAAACTAAAACTGGCTAATGCAAATCAATTGCAACGTGAGGCGACTCGGTGGGTACTGGAGAATAATTGAGCAAGCGGCCTATGCCGCTCGCCTCACGCTCAGCCAACTTGTCAGCGGGCAGATGTTGTCACTCTCCACGTCAACCTCGCTTGCTGCCCCATACCGGATCCTGGTGCGCGTCGCGGGCCGAGGCGAACCAGCGCGTTAGCGTCATTTTTTGTCGGGTATAGAAGTGGACACTCTCAGTGCCTTGGATGTGCAGGTCTCCGAAAAAGGACTCATTCCAGCCGGTGAAGGGTAACCAGGCCATGGGGGCGGGGACTCCCACATTGATGCCAATCATACCGGCGTTAAAGCGGTTCTTGAATTCGCGCGCGGCATGGCCACTGCGCGTGAAGATCGACGCTCCATTCCCGTACGAGCACCTCTGACCAATCGCGATCGCTTCTTCCAGATCACCCGTGCGGATCACGGAAAGCAGCGGGCCGAAGACCTCTTCCCGGGCGACACGCATGTCGGGTCTCACCTGGTCGACCACGCTGGGACCGATAAAAAACCCGGCGTGCTCAAACTGCCGTCGTCCATCCAGTGCCACGGTGGCTCCTTCTTCACGAGCCACATCCAAAAATCCCGCAATCCGCGCGACCGCTTCCGGCCGAATCACCGGTCCGACTTCCACGGGACTTTGGGCGGCATCCGTGGGGCCAATGGGCAGGTGGCTGGAATAGTCCACGAGTTGTTCCACCAGTGCATCGCCAATGTTTCCCACCGTCAGCGCCAGGCTGCCCGCCATGCAACGTTGCCCAGTGCAACCAAATGCT
The DNA here is from genome assembly GCA_963695565.1 of uncultured Planctomycetales bacterium. Classification (GTDB taxonomy): domain Bacteria; phylum Planctomycetota; class Planctomycetia; order Pirellulales; family Pirellulaceae; genus CAVOGW01. The sequence continues at coordinate 611,056 of CAVOGW010000008.1, read as the reverse complement.
GAGGCGGCCAGGGCCCGTACGGTAATGTCCAGGTCGGCATCGGGCATCACGACCAGGTGGTTCTTGGCCCCGCCCGCGGCTTGCACACGCTTCCCATGTCGGGTGCCCGTTTCGTAGACGTGCCGCGCGATCCTGGTGGAGCCTACAAACGAGATGGCCGACACGTCGGGATGCGTCAGCAGCTGATTGACGCACTCCGCGTCTCCATGCACTACGTTGAACACGCCCTCCGGCAACCCAGCTTCCTGCAGCAGTTCCGCCAGTCGCAATGCCGACAAGGGAACCTTTTCCGAAGGTTTGAGTATGAATGCATTGCCACAGACGATCGACACCGGAAACATCCACAGGGGGACCATCGACGGAAAATTAAAGGGGGTAATCCCCACGCAGACGCCGACAGGATGGCGAATCGTCTCGCCGTCGACCTCGGCGGCGATATTGCAAATCGCCTGACCCATGATCAGGCTGGGGACACCGCACGCGAACTCCACCATCTCCAGGCCGCGCTGTACTTCCGCATGGGACTCGGTCAACGTCTTGCCATGCTCGCGTGTGACGAGTGCGGCCAATTCGTCGAAGTGCCGATCCATGAGCGAGCGAAAGGCGAACAGGACACGCGCTCGTTCCACCACGGGTGTATTCCCCCAGGATGGAAGCGCAGCCTTCGCCGAGGCGATCACGGTATCGACCTCGGCCTGCGTGCAAAACGGCACTCGTGCGATCAACTCGCCTGTCGACGGATTAAACACGTCTCCGTGTCGCTCCGCCTGGCTGCTTTGCCACTGTCCTGCGGCGAAATAGGGGAGTGGGTCTGAGCGGTCAAGGTCAAGAAATGTGTGGGTTGCCATGGTTCGCCCGCAAGATCACGTTGGTAGGGGAAGTTTTCGTATGGTATCCTATCGACTCGTGTCCAGCCAGGAGAAATCTCATGAGTCGCGTTGTGCGTGGAGGCCTGATTCAGGCATTGTTGTGTGAGCCAACGACATCCCCGGTCGAGAAAATCAAGCGCGCCATGATCGACAAGCACGTCGCCATGATCGCTCAGGCGGCCGACCAGGGCGTTCAAGTCGTCTGCCTGCAAGAACTGTTCTACGGTCCCTACTTTTGTGCCGAGCAGGAGACGAAATGGTATTCGCTCACCGAGCGTATCCCCGACGGGCCTACGACCCGACTGATGCAGGAGCTTGCCAGGAAGCATCAGATGGTAATGGTCGTACCCCTGTACGAAGAGGACATGACGGGAGTCTACTACAACACGGCGGCCGTAATCGACGCCGATGGCGAGTTTCTGGGGAAATTTCGCAAGATCCACATTCCCCACTGCGCTCCTGGTTTTTGGGAGAAGTTCTATTTTCGACCCGGCAATCTGGGCTACCCGGTATTTGCTACACGGGTGGGGAAAGTGGCCGTCTATATCTGTTACGACCGACATTTTCCGGAAGGAGCCCGCTGCCTGGGGCTGAACGGTGCCGAACTGGTCTTCAATCCTTCTGCTACCGTGGCGGGACTCAGCGAATATCTGTGGAAGCTGGAGCAGCCAGCACATGCAGTGGCCAATCAGTACTTTGTGGGAGCCATCAACCGACCCGGCTTTGAGGAGCCTTGGCGGATCGGTGAGTTTTACGGACAAAGCTATTTCTGCAGCCCGCGCGGCCAGATCATCGCCGAGGCTGGACGCAATACGGACGCCATCGTGACCGCGGATCTCGATTTGGACGAGATTCGTGACGTCCGTAACACGTGGCAGTTCTTCCGGGATCGACGTCCCGAGACCTATCAGGCCATTACCGAATTGTAGGCGTTACCCGACGTCTGCGAACGTAGATTTTGAGGCACTGCCTACCCATGTCTGCCGACTACAGTTCGCACGTCAACTATGGCATCGAGGACCGCCCGCCGATCGGTCGAGCCCTGTTGTTGGCCACGCAACATCTGCTGACCATGTTTGGCTCGACCGTGGCCGTGCCATTGCTGTTGGGTCCGGCGATGGGCATGGACCGGATACAGATTGGCGTGTTGATTTCGTCGGTCATGTTGTGCAGTGGCGTGGCCACCTTTTTGCAGGCGACATGGGGTACGCGGTTGCCCATTATTCAGGGTGTCTCGTTCAGCTTTCTGGCTGCCTTCACTACCATCATTGCCAAGGTTCAGGCCCCGGCCGCGGAGGGCGGGCTGGCACTGCCGGGTCCGGACGCCATGCGCTACATTGCCGGCGCAGTGATCGCGGGAGCCCTGTTTGAGATCGTGATCGGCTTTTCGGGACTGATGGGGCTCATCCGCCGCGTACTTTCTCCCGTTGTGGTGGGGCCGGTCATCATGCTGATCGGGCTGGCGCTTTACAACGTGGGGGCGCCGGTGGCCGCGACGCATTGGCCCACATCGATCCTGACCATCGTGCTAATTATTCTGTTCTCGTTTGTGCTGTCGCGGCATTACCGCGCCTGCAAGCTGTTTCCCCTGTTGTTCGCGATTGCCATATCCTGGATGACCTGCATCGTCCTTTCGTCGGCGCACGTTTATCGCGGTGAGCACCTGGACTCGGATGGGAATCAGGTGGCCGCCCATCCCGCCTATGTGAATTTCCAGCCGGTTGACGAATCCCCCTGGCTCCGCACCAGCAACATTATCTTTCCTTGGGGACTGCCAGTATTTTCGGCGGCCTTTATTGTGGCCACACTGGCGGGTTATCTGGCCTCGATGATCGAGTCGTTCGGTGATTATCACGCCTGCGCACACCTGGCCGGAGCCGCTGATCCCACGCCGGCTCAAATCTCACGAGGTATCGGTTTCGAGGGGATCGGGTGCGCGCTCACGGGGTTTCTGGGAGGATTCAGCTCGACGTCGTACTCCGAAAACATTGGCCTGGTGGGACTGACTCGCGTGGGGAGCCGCTACGTTGTGCAAATCGCTGCCGTGATTTTGATTTTCCTGGGCGTGGTTGGTAAATTCGGAGCGGTGGCGGCCACCATTCCCAAACCGATCGTCGGCGGACTCTATTGTGCCCTGTTCGGGCTGATCAGCGCCGTGGGCGTGCGGCAACTGGCGAAGGCCGACTTGAATGTCGATCGAAACCTGTTTGTGGCCGGATTTTCCCTGTTCATGGGGTTAAGCGTGCCGGCCTACTTTCAGAGTCCAGACGGCACGGCTGCCGTCGAGGCCATGAACAGACTACTGTCGGGTCTGGGAGATATCGTGGCCGCGGTGGGACATACGGGCATGGCCGTGGCCGCGATTCTGGGATTGATACTAGACAACATCGTACCGGGAACGCCGCAGGCCCGCGGCCTGGCAACAGAATAGAAATAGAAAGCACGGCGATGAGCACCAACAAACTCCAAGTGGCGGAACTCCCTCCCACCGATCATGTGCCGGAACCCTATCACGGCCCCAGCCAGAGCGAGGTGCTCGCGTTGCGAACCGAATACGTGTCGCCCGGCGTGCTGCGCTACTACAAACAGCCACTCATGATTGTGGAAGGGCACATGCAGTATGTCTACGACGAGCAGGGTAAACGGTACCTGGATGGATTCGCCGGCATCGTGACGATCAGCGTGGGGCATTGTCACCCGAAAGTTGCCCAGCGGGTCAAGCAGCAGGCTGGCAAGCTACAGCATACAACGACCATCTATTTGCATCCCACGATCGGCCAGCTCAGCCAGAAAGCTGGCCGCAAAAATGCCGGCTGGCCTGAAGAAGACCTACTTTACCAACTCGGGCAGCGAGGCCAATGAGATCGCCATCCTCTCGGCACGCGAATATACCGGAAACGCCGACGTGATTGCCCTGCGCAATGGTTATCACGGTGGTACCAGCGTGCCGATGGGTTTGACGGCACATTCCACCTGGCGGTTCAAAGCCAATGTGGTGAATAACACTCACCATACTCACGCGGGCTACTGCTATCGCTGTCCGTACGGACTTGCCTATCCGTCCTGTGATCTCAAGTGCGCGCACGATGTTATCGACGTGATTGAATTTCAAACCAGTGGCGAGATCGCCTGTTTCATCGGTGAACCGATCCAGGGTGTGGGCGGAGCCGTGACACCCCCCAAGGAATTTTTCCAGATTGTCTACGATGCCGTGCGACAACATGGCGGATTGTGCGTAGCTGACGAAGTCCAAGGCGGATTCGGGAGAACGGGGACGCACTACTGGGCGCATCAGAACTGGGGCGTCGTGCCGGATATGATCACGATGGCCAAGGGCATGGGCAACGGCGCACCGCTGGCCGCGATGACAACCCGAGATGAGATTGCTCAGGTGATGGCCCACAGCATTCACTTTAATACATTTGGTGGGAATCCCATCAGCATGATGCAGGGACTGGCCACGCTGGAAGTCATTGACGAAGAACAGATCCAGGCGAACGCCCTCAGTGTGGGCACGTACCTGAAGGCCGGGCTCGAGGCACTGGCCGATAAACACCCTCTGATCGGCGAAGTCCGCGGCATGGGGCTGATGCTGGGTGTGGAACTGGTCAAGGATCGCGATTCCAAGCAGCCCGCATCCGCGGAGGCCGCCGCGGTGCTGGAACTAGCCCGCGATCGAGGCCTGCTGATCGGGAAAGGCGGACTTTATGGAAACACGCTGCGAATCAAGCCCCCCATGTGTATCACACGGGACGATGCACAATTTATCGTGGATTGCCTGGATGAGGTGTTCACGGAACTGCCCCCGGTTGTCTGAACGACCGCAACCTGAGAATCATGCGGAGTACCCCTCATGGCTGACCTGAGCATCACGGTGAACGGCCTGAAGTTGCCCAATCCCTTCGTTATTGGTTCCGGTCCGCCGGGCACGAATGCCAACGTCATCGGTAAGGCGTTTGACGAAGGCTGGGGCGCCGTGATCTGCAAGACAATCAGCCTGGATGCGACCAAGGTGGTCAACGTCTATCCTCGATATGCACGCGTTCGATCTCGTGAGACGCAGGAGATCTACGGTTGGGAGAACATCGAACTGATCAGCGACCGCCCGTTTGACGTCTGGCTGGATGAATTCAAACAGATCAAGGATAAGTACGCCGATCGAGTCCTGATATGTTCGGTGATGGAGGAGTACCATCGCGACGCCTGGGTCGAGATTATCGAAAGGTGCCAGGACGTGGGCGTGGACGCCTTTGAGCTGAATTTTTCCTGTCCCCACGGGCTACCCGAGCGCAAAATGGGTTCCGCCATGGGGGAGAATCCGGATATTCTGGCGGAAGTCAGCGGCTGGGTCATGCAGGCCGCCAAAGTCCCCGTGTGGGCGAAGATGACGCCCAACGTGACACATATCGAGGATCCCACGCGAGCGGCGCTGCGAGCCGGTTGCCAGGGCATCAGCGCCATCAATACCATCCGTTGTGTTGCGGCCGTTAACCTGGAAACCTTGCGGCCAGAGCCCAGCATCGAAGGCTACACGACGCCCGGCGGCTATTCCTGCCAGGCCGTGCGGCCCATTGCCCTGCGGATGTGCATGGAAATCGCCCGAGTCATTGCCGATGAGTTTCCCGGTCGCACGCTCAGCGGTATTGGCGGAGTGGAAACAGGAAGCGATGCAGCGCAATTTATTTTGCTGGGCGCCGATACGGTCCAAGTTTGCACGGGAGTGATGAAGATGGGCTACGGATGCGTGAAACCCATGCTGGACGAGCTGGCGGCCTTCATGGACAACCACAAATTTACGCACATCAGCGACTTCCGAGGACACAGCGTACAGTATTTTACCACGCATGCCCGTCTGGTCGAATTGCAGGCGGCAGCCAAAGCGGCCGAAAAAGCCCGCCGCGTCGTGACCGCGGATGAACAGTGGAGCGGCGAGGAGTTCGTCAAGCAATCAGATGCACTTGCCCGAGGCTAGCTGGGATAAAAAATACAAGCACGACGCGCAAGTTTTGAAGTTGCGCTAAGGCGAAAACAATGTGAACATACAAGCTCGACGCGCCAGCGAGTGGGTCGGCCAGCGGGCTTAATCACGGGTTTCGGCCAAGTGCCACCGAGAGTGTGCAACTTCAATACGCGCAAGCGCGTGAGCCTGTCAACGGACAAAATCGCGACTTGCAGCTAACTGCTACTAAACATGCGCAACTTCAAGACTTGCGCGGTGCCTGTAGGTTTCGATCGTACTACGCGAAGCGGCGCCGTGTGTGCTGTTGTGCCGTCCCCACCTTCCCAGGATATTGATCACATGCATATTGTTGTAGTTTGCGGCACGAATCGCGAGGGCGCTTTGTCTCGACTGCTGGCCACTGAAGTGGCGGAATGTTACCGACAGCAGGGCTGCGGAGTAGACCTGCTCGACATGCGAGAGCTTCCGGCAGAAGTGCTGCAGCCCACCGCCTACAAGGAACCCGGCCCCGGTGTGTTGGCGCTCGTCGAGCGTTTTTTGAAATCGGACGGAGCCGTCTTCGTCATCCCGGAATACAACGGCAGTTTTCCGGGTGTCCTCAAACTTTTTGTCGATATGTTGCCGTATCCTCAGGGTTTCGACAACCGGCCGTGTGCCTTTATTGGCCTGGCCGCCGGTCAGTTTCAGGGGCTGCGATCCGTCGAGCACTTTCAACAGATTGCCGGCTATCGCAATGCCCACATTTATCCCCGACGGCTGTTCATTGGGGACGCGTACAGGAAATTTGTAGATGGGAATCTGGCCGATGATAAGCTGACCGAACGACTCAGGGAGCAATCCAAAGGCTTCGCTGAGTTTATTGGCAGGATTCGACCGACGTAGGTCAGGCGGCCTCAGACCGACACAGCGACGTCTGTTTGTGTTTGCGTAGCCGCATTGCAGTCCCAGGACCCATCCAAGCCGCCGGTTAAAAACCGGCGGCTTGGATGGGCATCGGCAGAGCTTGTCGGTTGTGTGCCAGCAGGCGCAACACGTAACGTCGTCCTCGACGCGACACGTTGCTCGAGGATCGCAGGTCTTTTGCTCCGCCAAAGAAAAAAATTTCCCGAAGTGAGGGGTGCCGCCGTCGGTTTGCGATTTACACGTGTCGTCACAAACGAACACGACAAACGAACGTATCTCGCTAACGCCCGGAAGTCCCGAAGGGACACAATCACGAGGAGAACACGATGACCCGCACCACAAGCCACACCCGCCACTCTGTCAATTCCCGTTTTAGCATGGAGAACCTGGAAAACCGCGCCATGATGGCAGCAGACGTCCTGCCATTTGATGCCCCCCTGGCCCAGACCGCCGACCAGGTGCCCCAGGTGATGGTTTCCACCGAAGTTCCCGCCACCACGAATGTGGCTGCGATGACGGCCAGGTTCAAGTTCCGCGCCGACGTCGACACGGGTATCCCAAGGCTGGTCGCTACGAACGACTTTGACGCATCGCTCCCCTGCGGGACCGACGAGGGATCGGGGCTGAGCACCGAACGGGCCGACAGCCATACCCCTCATTTGGCCCAGCCGCGGGTAACAATCCGCCCCGTCCGTGCGGAAGTTGGTGCGGCAAGTGCCGACACGGGATTGGCGGGCAACGCCGCGACCCACATCTCGGTACAGGTCAGGAAACACGTGAGAGACGCCACCATCGACACGTCCATGAGGCAGAGCCATGACATCGCGTCGCTGGACCAGGCGTTTGCGGAAATTACCAGTTCGTCACGAGACGTAAGCCTGGGCGGCCCATGGTATTGCGGGAACCCCTAGACCTGAGGCCTTCCGCTGGCCCTCCACCGGACAGGTTTTTCGGGCAGCGAGCCTCGGCGGCCAGACAGGCGTGGTCGCCGAGGTTTCGTGTGGTATGAGCCCCCAGCCCCCTCCCGTAGCACCACGTTCACACGCCAAACAGCCGCCACGCCCCTCGCCCCTCCTTGCGCGGCATGCAGCCGTGCCGTGACTTCGGTACCGCCAAAAGCGGTTCATGTTATTCACCTCTGGACCGGGGCATGCCACCCGCGCCACCCGCCTGCCCCCCCTGCTAATGGCTGTTTGCTCCCAAGAAAAAGCCTAAAGTATCGGGCGGCGGGGCCCGACGATCGGGTTACCTTTCTTGAGGAGCGTGACGATCAGAAAAGTGGCGCGGCGCGTATTGGTTTTGTCCGCAACGATAGTCATTCATCGTCAACTGCTGGCCAAAGGATGCGCGGCAGGCTTAAGCTGCTCATTCCGCCCTTTCTTGGGGCCTCATTAGTCGTTACAGTGAGCATTAAGAGTATTTATGAGCCCAAAGAATGGCAATTGCTGAACTTACGACCGTCCATGGAGAGCGATGCCGATGAATGCGATGGAACACCCATCATCCGTGTTTGATACGGCGTTTACTGACGAGCAGAGGCATGAGCAGGAATTGGAAGATTCTCAGGCCTGGTGGGCAGTTGCTGGTATTTTGTTTTCGATCGTGGGTTTTGGCTTGTTGCTGGGGGTCAGCGCCGTGCTCATTATCTTGAACAATTGAACCTCGGCTGAACAGCTCGACCACTGGCAGCGGACGATAAATTAATTGAAGAGTTGGAGACTCGTTATGAACAGCAACTTGAGGTTCGGTCGCTGCGCTGCGGTTGTCTTGATTTCTTTAGCAAGCGGCTTGATGCTCCACGGCATCGCGGAGGCTCAGCATGATCGGCCCCATCAACCAACGCTGCCGGCCAAGACAGCGGAACAGGGTGCCGACGACAAGCCCGAATCGGATAGCTTTTGGATGGAGCAAAAGCTGCGATTATCTCAAGAAATACTCAAGGGTTTGGCGAACGGCGATTTCGATCAGATCGGCAAGAGTGCCGAGGTGATGCGGGGCTTGAACCGGATCGAAGCCTTTGTCCGCCGGGAACCCAAGGGCTATCGCGACTACTTGCGCCAGTTTACGCTGGCCAATGACGACCTGGTGCTCAACGCGGCGGACGAGAACCTGGCGGGCGCCACGCTCGCCTTTAATCAGCTGACCATCAGCTGCGTGAATTGTCACCGTCACCTGCGGGAATCCGAATAGCGAACGCAGGAACTGGGCATAAAATACAGGACGGATTGGCCCATCCGCAACGAATTTCACATTGGCCAAATTGCTTTCCACGGATGGGTATTCCGTCCTCCCGTGCGGGACGGATTACCGAGTCGCTGGATAATCCGCTTTGACGGTTGCATGAATTGGCGACTTGGCCAATCCGTCCTGTAAGGGAATTGGCGCAAGCGACAAAGGCCAAAACCCCTTCACCATGGCGCAATTTGTGCCCGGTCTACGCGTATTTGTAGGCGGCTGATCCATACGGTGTCGCCCGGTCCCATGGCACCTGGTTTGACCGTGAACGTGGCTCAACCAGGTACCATGAGGGCCACCGTTGCATTCATTCCCGTTCCTGCGACTGCGACCGCCAAGCATGTTACGTTCATCGACTCCAGCCTCGGAATCGCTACAATCCAGGTATCCTCGGCTTTGCGGCGTTGATCAGACTGCGAATCTGACGCGTTGCACGGCTGCCAGGAATACTGAGCGTTTCGAGGCGGAACGACCGGCGATGAACGAGAAACCAGGGAGTATTACCGAGTTATTGCGCGCGTCAGAATCCGGCGATCGCCGTGATCTGGACGCATTGATGGCGGCGATTTACGCCGATCTGCGGCGACTCGCCGAGAACCACCTGCGAGGCGAACGAGACGATCACACACTGCAACCGACGGCGCTTGTACACGAGGCCTACCTCAAGCTGATCGATCAACGTTCGACAGACTGGAAGGATCGCGCTCATTTCTTTGCGATCGCTTCACAGATTATCCGCCGCATTCTGGTGGATCACGCTCGGCAAAAACACGCCGTGAAACGCGGCGCGAAACTGCAACGGGTTTCGCTGCAGCACGCCGAAATCAACTTGCCCCATACGGACGTCGACCTGTGTGCGCTGGATGATGCGTTGGTGGAATTGAACGAGCTTTCGGCCCGACAAGCCAAGGTTGTGGAGATGCGTTTTTTCGGCGGCTTGACGCTGGAAGAGATCGCCACGTCACTGGGCGTCGGCCGCCGCAGCGTAGACCGCGATTGGGCGGCGGCCAAGGCCTGGCTTTACTTCCGACTATCCGCCGACGAGCAGGAATCGGAGCATGGATGAGCAGCTGACGCAACGCGTGCATGGTTTGCTGATGCAGGCTTACGAACTGGACACGGAGGCACGCCGGGCTTTTGTCACGGAGGCCTGCGAAAACGACTCGCGCCTGCACCAGCACATGCGACAGTTACTTGAGGCGGTCGACCAGTCGAATTACTTCCTCGAATCATCCGCTTGGGGTCAGCCCCTAACCGAACACGCGAACCCACGACTGGAACCGGGCGCCACGATTGGTAACTACCGGATCTTGCGGGTGATCGGCGAGGGGGGCATGGCCACGGTCTACGAGGCCCTGCAGGCCCGACCGCAGCGCCGAGTTGCGTTGAAGGTCCCACATCATGGACGGGATCACGCCAGCCACGCGTCGCACCGACTGCGCTACGAGACGGAGGTCCTGGCCCGCCTGCAGCATCCGGGCATCGCGCAAATCTACGAGGCGGGGAGCTGGAAGCGGCCGGACGGCGGCTCGGTGCCCTACTTCGCCATGGAGTTCATCCCCCACGCGCGAACCATCGTGACCCATGCGAGTGAACTCCCGCTGCCGATTCACGATCGGCTTTCCCTGTTTACGACAGTCTGTGACGCCGTGCATTACGGACACCAACGCGGCGTCATCCATTGCGACCTCAAGCCGGCCAATATCTTGATTGACGAAGAAGGACGGCCCAAAGTCATTGACTTCGGCATCGCCAGCAGCGCAGACCCCAGCCTTACCCGGTTCAGCCAGCAGGCAGATAACGGCAGACTCGTCGGCACGCTGCACTATATGAGTCCCGAACAGTGCTCGGCCGACCATGTGCCGGACGTGCGAACGGACGTCTACGGGCTGGGGGTCGTGCTCTACGAGCTGCTGTGCGAGTGCCTGCCCCATCACCTGACCGGACTGCCGCTCGCCGAATCGTTCCGCATCATCGAACACGATGCTCCCATGCGTCCCTCACGGATCAATCGGCAGGTTTGCGGTGACTTGGAAGCGGTCGTGCTGAAAGCGATCGAAAAAGATCGGGAGCGGCGGTACCGCAGTGTGGATGCCTTTCGCACCGATATCCGTCGGTTCTTGCATTTACAGCCGGTCGAGGCTCGACCGACGACGGCCCTCCATCAGTGCTGCATGTTCGCTCGACGGAATCGCGCGCTGGTCGTCGCCCTGCTGGCCGTGCTGATCGCGGTCCTCGCCGGATCGATTCTGAGCGCAATGTTCGGCTACCGTGCGTGGCGGGAATCACAACAACGCCTGTTGGCTGAGTCGCAGGCCGTCCAGGAGCGTGATGCCGCCATCTGGCAAGCCTACGTTGCCAACATTGCCGGGGCGTTCGCCGCGGACCAGGCACACGAGTACCGGCTGCTGCGATCCCGGCTCGCGAGTGCGCGGGATTCCCACCGCAATTGGGAATGGCACTTCTTGTACGGGCTCGCTGAGCCCAGTGATCGCAAGATCGTGGCCCATGACGATATGGTCTTCGACCTGTGTGGCAGTCGGGACTCATCACGACTGCTCACCGCCTGTCGCGACGGCAGCCTGCGTGTCTGGGACCCCAATTCCGGTCGGCTGCTGCTACACATCGACGGGACGCCGGACGAACAGATGATGTCGGCAACATTCAATCCCGACGGGACGTTGATTGTATCCGGTTCCGAGGATGGACATGTGTATGTATGGAGCGCGGACAACGGTCAACAAATTCGGCGAATGGGTGATTATACATCAGCCGTGGATCAAGTTTCCTGCGGTCTGCAAGGGCTCATGGCCTCGGCGTCCCGCAGTGGAGACGCGCATCTGTGGCAGTTGGACTCCGGGGCCATGATCCGCAAGTTTGACTCGGCTCAAGGCCTGATTCATGGTTTGGAATTTTGCCGCGATGGAAAGCATCTGCTCACCTGGAATCACAACGGTCAGGTGAGGCTGCGGAGTGCCGACGGCCTGCAGGTGATTCGCAGCTGGGACGTCGCTGAGACTTTTCTGGAGGATGCGGCAATCAGCGCCAGCGGCAGCTGGATTGCGGCGGGAGGCGGGAGAGGACGCGTTTGGATTTGGAACGCGCACGACGAAGATTTGTCATCGGCCCACGAGATTCCCGTCAGTCCGAATACGGTGCGCTCCGTACAGTTTTCACCCTTGGAGAACCTGCTCGCTGCCGGACAAATTGACCGCGGCATCACGCTGCTTTCCGTTCCGGATGGCGAACAAGTGGCCGTACTCCGTGGCCACGAGGAGGCTGTCTCTGGGATGTGGTTTACGGATGACAATAAGTCGCTGCATAGTTCGAGCTGGGATCGCACCTGGCGAACGTGGCGATTGGATGACGTCGCCAAGAACCGTCCCATCAGCACTGCCCAAGGCCATACGGACGCGGTGATCGCCATCGCTTATTCCCCGAATGGCCAGTTGCTGGCTTCCGGTTCCTGGGACAAGACCGTTCGGCTCTGGGACTCGGAACTTGGTTGCGAACTGGGTGTGCTGCGGGGGCATCACGCCGGCGTTTATTCCGTAGCGTTTTCGCCGGACGGGAAAACGCTGGCGTCCGGCTCCCAGGATGATTCCGTGCGTCTCTGGGACGTCGCCACGGGTGCTCAGGTAGCAACGCTGGCCGGACATCACGACGATGTGTGGACGGTCGCGTTCAGTGTGGACGGACAGCGAATCGCCTCGGCAGGTGATGATACGATCATTCGGATCTGGGACGTCGCATCGCACGAACAAATTCGCCAGCTGAAGGGTCACGCCGAACGCGTGGTGCAAGTTGCATTCAGCCCGAACGGCCAGCAACTGGCTTCGGCCTCGCGCGATCACACGGTACGCATTTGGGGCAGCACCACAGGGAAGTTGCTGTTTGAGCTGATCGGTCATCAATCGGATGTGTTTGCCGTCCAATTCAGCCGGGACGGCCGACAGCTGTATACGGGCTCGCGGGATCAAACGGTTCGCGTTTGGGATACCGCGTCCGGCGAATGCCTTCACATCTTGGGGGGGCACGGGCAGTTTATCACCAGCCTCTCACTCAGCCCCGATGGCAGCCGTCTGGCAGCTGGTTCCTGGTTTGGACGGATCCTGCTTTGGGATCTGCCCAGTCATGACCTTGTCGCCGCCTTCTCGGCCCATGAACGTGCGATTCGGGACGTGGCTTTCAGTCCCGACGGACGGTTTTTATCCTCCGCCTCGTTGGACGCAACGATTCATATCCATGACTCGGCTTCACCCAGCGATCGGGCACAACGCAGAGGGGCCCGGCGATAACCCGGGGGGCCCGGCGATCACGCGGGGGGTCTGGGGGGGTACCCCCCATGAACTACGGACCCGTCATCCTCTCGACCTGTATTGCCAGAGCAACGCCTCTGGTGGACGCGTTGCGGGCAAGGCACTTGGGGGGTTCCCCCCCAAACCCCCCGTGTTGGTGAAACTCCCGTGTTGGTCGACATCGTCACATCAACACGAGACCGACGTGGTCTGGCGATCACCCGGGGGGGCTGGCGATCACCCGGAGGGCTGGCGATCACCCGGGGGGTCTGGCGATCACCCGGGGGGTCTGGCGATCACCCGGGGGGTCTGGCGATCACCCGGGGGGTCTGGGGGGGTACCCCCCATGAACTGCGGACCCGTCATCCTCTCGGCGTGTATTGCCAGAGCAACGCCTCTGGTGGACGCGTTGCGGGCAAGGCACTTGGGGGGTTCCCCCCCATGAACTGCGGACCCGTCATCCTCTCGACTTGTATTGCCAGAGCAACGCCTCTGGTGGACGCGTTGCGGGGAATGCACTTGGGGGGTTCCCCCCCAAACCCCCCGTGTTGGTGGAACCCCGGTGTTGGCGAAACTCCCGTGTTGGTCGACATCGTCACATCAACACGAGACCGCCGTGGTCTGGCGATCACCCGGGGGGTCTGGCGATCACCCGGGGGGTCTGGCGATCACCCGGGGGGTCTGGGGGGGTACCCCCCATGAACTGCGGACCCGTCATCCTCTCGGCGTGTATTGCCAGAGCAACGCCTCTGGTGGACGCGTTGCGGGAAGTGCATTTGGGGGGTTCCCCCCCAAACCCCCCGTGTTAGTGGAAACCCCGTGTGGGTCGGCGGCACGAAACTCTTACTTCGCGGCTTCCAATTTGAAGTGGGGGTTCTCGATCACGCCGATCGTATTGCCAAACGGGTCCAGCACGGTGGCCACGATGATGCCGCCCCCAACATCTTGCGGCTCGGAGCCCTGACGGGCTCCTTTTTCCAATAGTTGCGCGAAGGCCTTGCGGCAATCCGCCACACCCCAGTAGGCGGGTTGGTTGTTGCCTCTGGTGACATCGTCCAGATCGGGATCCAGCCCCAATTCGTAGCCGCCGATATTGAATCCGACGTAGAACGGTTCGTCAAAGTAGGGCTCGATCTCAAACACAGTCGAGTACCACTGCTTCGCCTTCTGCAAGTCCTCTACCTTGTAAACTACCGTTCTCAGCCCCTGTAACATCGGTCGACCTCCTGGTGATGCAAGTTGCGTGGCAGCTAACTGGTCTTGCTTTGTCCACACCCAATCGATGGCACGCGTTTGTCCGTTGACCAGGCCCTCAATGCGAGCCCGCAATTGATTACCCACGCGGCGATAAATGATTCGTTGTGGGAAATCATGATCGAGGTTTTCGAACGTCACGCTTTCTGTATCGCATTTCTTGCAGACAAAAGAAGTGGACGGTCCGCCACTTGGGCTGGCGACATAGACCAGTTTACCATCAGCCTCGACAATCCGGACCGTCTCGAAGGACGCCTTACCCGAACTGGTCACCACTCGGTTAGCGCCCAGCATGACGCCACCCTTGGGCGGCAGCCAAAACTCTTCGGTGCTGCGACCGTGTTCCTCGCCGCTCCAGTAGCCCGAAAGCCAGTTCAGGCTCCGCAAGCTTATTACCGCATCCGCAGATTGAGGTGGCTGGGCTGCCGAGGGCATGGCCCACGGGACCAGACACACTAACACGACTAATCGCTCCATCTGGCAATCTCCTCGTAACCGCAGAACTCATACGTTCGAAGTCATTCGAGAACCGCTGGGGGACAAGCAGTGTATGATAGCTGGCGATCCTCCACCGCCCCAGTGGTGCATCCACAAATCAAGCCACAATGCCGTTCTCGAGCCGCATGCGCCGCTTGAAGTTGCGCACGCCTGGTGCCATTTAGCCGAAACCCGTGATTTGGCCGGTTGGCAGGCTCACTCGCTTGCGCGTCGTGCTTGTGTTTGCAGTTTGTTCCGCTTGCGCAACTTCAACACAAGCCCTAGCGGCCTATCTTACCGGTGTTGATTTCGCACGAGTTGGTTCGACTTACCCAATTGTTGCAATCCGCTTGGGGAGGGTTTGCCTGTCACGACCGGAATCGGTGCAAATTGTCAGAATGCGAATAGACTCGCGACCGATGACGATTTGAGATTGTCGGCGCTGAGACTACGTCATGAACTTTGCCATTCGCGTCACCCTGTTGTTATGCCCGCTGCTGGCCGTGTCGGAGTGCGCGGGGGCAATGGCGTGGGACCCTTCGATTGTGGCACTGGGCCGCGATCGGTCGCGAGGCTGCCTCGTGGAATACTATCCTGGTGTCAGGGGTGGCCCGGTCGTGGTGATTACACACGGGTTTAACCCCTTTCCACGGGTCGTGCGGTTTTCGTTCATGCAGAGCTACGCCAACTGCATTCATGCCCGCTGCGGACCACACGTCCGCATCCTTGGCTGGGACTGGAACCGGGCCACGTTGGCGGGACTGCGAACCTGCCGCAATCAGCTCAACTGCCGAGGACAAGGCGAGTGTCTGGCTCGGGCATTGCTCCAAGAGGGAATCAACCCGGCCCGCACCCATTTGATCGGACACAGCATGGGGTCCATTGTCGTTTCCTCCGCGGCGCGGTGCCTGGCAAATCAAAGGTGCCCGGTGCAGCGAGTGACGTTGCTGGACCCGGTCTGGATCTATCATCCGATGATCTTCGATTGCCTGGACGTGACGTCGGCGGCCTGTACCGTGGACCACTATTGGACGCCACGCCCCACGGGACTGGGAGCGGACTCGTGTCGCCCAGACGTCGCGGACTATTGCGTCCGACGGCGCAATACGATCGGAGGGCGTGTCAATCTATTGCGTTCCAACCATGTCTACGTGCTGCCTTGGTACCTCGACACGATCCGGAATCCGCGTGGCAACTGCGGCTTTCGTTGCCCTAGATAATCGCCCCATGCTCCGATCTGTCGTGTTGTTAAGTGCTGCTTTCTGTGGAGCCGATTTCGATATTCCTGTTTGGCTTGGTTGTGCTGTGCCTGAAGGGGATGATCCGTCGAGTCTGAGCGTCAAGCATTGTGCGCGGCTCGACCGGGACCGGCGTTCATGAACTGTCCTCCCTGCTCGCGGAACCAATTGGCATACACGCCGTAGTTGCGGGCGATCCGCTGAATTTCACCCTGGGCCAATTCGGGCGTCACGTCTTTGACGCGTCGCGCGGGAACGCCTGCGTAAATGCCACCTGCAACGCAGACTTGTCTTTCCAGCACGACGGCGCCAGCCGCAATCAGACAGTTTTCTTCGACGACCGACTGATCCATCACGATCGCGCCCATGCCGATCAGCACACGATCGTGAATCGTGGTTCCATGGACAATGGCGCGATGACCGATGCTGACCTCGTTTCCGACCGTCGTTCCGCACTTCTCGAACGTCCCGTGAATCACCGCGCCATCCTGGATATTAACGCGATGGCCCAGCCGTATCGAATTGACGTCTCCGCGGACGACTGCCTGGAACCAGACGGAGCACTCGTCGCCCATGATCACGTCGCCCACAATCGTGGCATTTTCGGCCAGAAAGCAGTCCTCACCGAATTGCGGCTGGTGGCCGCGGCAGGGTAACACAAGTGGCATGCTGTTTCTTCTCCAGGTTATTGAAAATTGCCGTATAGCGGACCAGCCTGACTCACTTGGGCTGGCTTGCTGGCCTTGGCGGGCAACACCGTGAACGATGCTGGGACTTTGTCGCTTCGGCCAAGGACCTCGTGGGACGCGCGGGGCCGCGCGTCACGCTTGAGGATCATCTATCTTGGGTGCCACGGATTCGAACTTACCGAATACCATTCGCCCCGCGCTCGTCTGCAGCACACTGGTCACGTCAATTCGTACGTCTTTACCCAGGTACGCGCGTCCATTTTCGACAACGACCATGGTTCCATCTTCGAGGTAACCGACCCCCTGACCGTTTTCTTCTCCCTCACGCACCAGACGAACTTTGACGCGCTCGCCGGGCAAAAACACAGGCTTCAGGGAATTAGCCAGGTCGTTGAGATTGATTACAGGTACGTTGTGCAACCGCGCGACCTTGTTGAGGTTGTAGTCTCCGGTCACGAGTTTGCCGTCCAGGTGTTTGGCCAGCAGGACCAGCTTCATGTCGACTTCCTGGCCCGCCATTTCGGTCAATTCCCGATCATGCAGGTGAAACTCGACGTTTTTTGCCGACCGCAGCCGGTTCAAAATGTCCAGGCCACGCCGGCCGCGACTCCTGCGCAGCTTGTCGCTGGAATCGGCAATCGACTGCAGTTCCCCCAGGATAAAGCGCGGCATATAGAGCGGGTTGTCAAACAGGTGCGTATCGACCACATCGGCGATGCGGCCGTCAATCACGGCGCTAGTGTCAAGAATATAGGGCTTCAGGCCCTTGACGTCCTTGGCGAATTCCACGTAGGGAATCACAAAGCGAAAATCGTCTTTGGTCTGGATCAAAAAGCTGATGCATAGATACGAAAGGACCGTACCCATCGCCAGTTGAATCCAGTCTTTCAGCTCGCTGTCGGCCAACAGAGGTGTCAGCGCAATGCCCATGACATAGGTCAGCAATAACCCGACCAGCAGTCCGAAGTAGACCGCCGAAATCGTATCGATTCGCTTGCGGCGAATGGCGATATCCGCCGCAATCACGCCTACGGCAAAGGCGATTACACCGAAGAAGAACGCCCAAACGAGCCAGGGTGGTTGGTCTGGAATTCGCGAAAACATGCTGACGGCCACGCCAGCTGCCACGAAGATAAACGCACATCGTACAACAATAAGTGCCATGGTTAGGTCAAGTGACTCTCAAAGGCCATGAAATTACCGAAGGGAAGATGCCGATCGATGAAATGTTAATGTAATGAAGCTCGGAGTCCTCACCCGACGACGGTTCTTGATGAACCCTTGATCCACCCTGGGAGCCAGCGAAGGGACCGCATCAAGTCGAGGAGCCTCGGCGTTGTCACCCAAATTTGGATCGCAAAACTCGGGACCTCCATCGGCCGCGTACGGCATGACAAACGGAGAACGATGGGCAGGATCTCGCTTGCCTGGCCCGATGGCTTTCTTCTATCTTACGCCGCGAGCAGCCGTTCGTGAACAAGCGGTCGTTCATTTCGACGGTGGACCCACATCAGGAATACCTCCCACGCAGCCTTCCGCACCTTGGCCAAAAATAGCCTCGTATTGCTGCGTGCAGAATCGATCCGTCATCCCCGCAATGTACTCCGTGGCGGATCTCCAGGCGTCCCCTTCGGCCACACGTTGGCGGAACTGATGGGGCAATTCTTCCGGATGAGCGGCATAAAAATCGACCATTTCGCGCAATTGCCGTTGCGCCGTCCCGCGCACCGCCAGTAGCCTCGGGTGTCGATAGACGTGATGATACAAGAATTGTTCCAAGTCCCGTTTCTTGTCAAGCAAATGGGGCTCAAGCAAGATGGTCGGCGGAGCGAGGGTTGCCTCCTGGTGGCTGCGCCAAGCCAGTTGGGCCAACACGGCCTGGCAGTGCCTGAGCACGGAGGTCACCATCAACTCGATCAGTTGATGCACCAGTGCCGCGCGCATCTCCTGGTCGGACAACGAGCCAAACCGCTCGCGAACCCATACCGCGGCGTCGTGGACGAGTTCGATCTGCAAAAGCTGATCGATCGTCACCAGGCCCAGCTTGACCGCATCGTCGATATCGTGCGCATCGTAGGCAATGCTGTCGGCCATATCGACAACCTGGACTTCCAACATAGGGGATTGGGGGCGATCGCGCTTGTGCACTCGACAGCGCTGCCCCTCAAGCACCTCATGGGACAGATTCAGTCCGGGGAATTGGCGGTAGCGGTTTTCCAGTTCCTCCACCAGGGTCAAGGCAAAGGCGTTGTGCGAAAAACCGCCAACATGCTGCAGTGCTTGATTGAGCGCATGTTCACCGGCATGGCCGTAGGGAGGATGGCCGATGTCGTGCATCAAGGCCAGTGCCTCGATCAGGTCTTCATTCAAACGCAGCGCACGGCCAATCGTGCGGGCAATGGACGTCACTTCCATGGTGTGCGTCAGCCGCGTGCGATGGTAATCGCCCATGTCACCGGTAAATACTTGCATTTTGCCGCTCAGCCGGCGAAATGCAGCGCTATGCACAATTCGGTCGCGGTCGCGCTGAAACGGGCCCCGATACGTGTGGGAGGCTTCCGGATACTTTCGTCCCTGCGTCTGCCGACTGGGAAACGCGTAGGATGCCAACAGTAACTTTTCGCGTGCGTCGTTGGAAAACAAGAGGGTTGCTCGTGCAAACTTGCCTGGAGACTCGGCGTCTGTTAGTCTAACGGGATTCTAGACAGTTCAAAAGAGCAGGTGATTGCTTGGGGCCGATGAGCGTCAATGAAAACGCATCCACGAATGGACATCCGCGGCGTCGCACGGCTTCCGAGGCCATCTGCGTGCGGGGAGCGCATACCCATAATCTGCGCAATCTGGATGTCGAAATCCCCCGAAATCAGCTGGTGGTGCTGACCGGAGTCAGCGGTTCCGGGAAAAGTTCCCTGGCGTTCGATACCCTGTACGCCGAGGGAAAACGACAGTACATCGAAAGCCTCTCCGTCTACGCTCGACAGTTTCTCGAACAGATCGCTCGGCCCGATGTGGATATCGTCGACGGACTGCAGCCCACGATCTGCATTGACCAGCGGCCCGGCAGCGTGAATCCGCGCAGCACGGTGGCGACCGTCACGGAGATCTACGACTACCTGCGGTTATTGATGGCCCGTCTGGGAGTCGTGTCCTGCTATCGATGTGGAACACCCATTCGCCAACAATCGATCGACGAGATCGTCGATCGCATCCTGGAGCTGCCTGAAGGCACCAAGATCATGATTCTGGCTCCGGTCATTCGCGGCCGCAAGGGCCACCACCGGGAGACACTGGCCAAGATCCGCCGATGTGGCCTGGTCCGCGTCCGCGTCGACGGCCTGGTATGCGAATTGGATCATTTTCCGGAATTGACTCCGCAGAAAAACCACGACATCGATGCGGTTGTGGATCGCGTGATCCTGCGGGACGAAATCCATGCACGGTTGTTCGACTCGGTACGCACGGCAGTCGATTTCGCCGATGGGCTGATGTCGATCTGTTGTCTCACGCCCGAAGCGGAAACGGCCGCTGTGGCACAGGGTGAAGAGCCGCAGTGGACCGACAGCTTTTTCAGCACGCGTTACGCTTGTCCGGATTGCCAGATCAGCTATGAGGAAGTGCTGCCACGCACATTCAGTTTTAACAGTCCCTACGGCGCTTGTCCGACCTGCGAAGGCTTAGGGATCAGGCAGCGATTCGACGAACAGCTGGTGGTGCCTGACCGCTCCCTCTCGCTCAGCGCGGGCGCGATTGTCCCCTGGATGGGCGCCCATGGCAAATCCATCCAGCAGTACGTGGCCCGTGCCGAGAAATTCTTGCAACGACACGGGCTGTCGAAGGACTCGCCGCTGGATAAATTAGCACCAGAGTTGTGGAATCAGTTTCTCGGTGGTCCGGAACCCGATCTAGCCAACCCAGGTTTGCAGGACAATTCCGGGAGGGGAGGTTCCCGAACACCAGCCGCACACGACACAGGCTTTCCAGGCGTGTTACTGCTTCTGGAAAAAGAATATGCCACGTGTACTCGCCGCAGTCGCCTGAAAAAGCTCGAGCAGTTTCGGGGTCACGTGCGCTGCAAGGCGTGTGATGGGTCGCGACTGCGAGTGGAGGCGATGAGCGTAACGTTGGCGGGTCGCACCATCGCGCAGATCACGGATCAGCCGCTCAGGCAGGGCATCGGCTTCTTCGAGACACTTTCCTTCAAAGGAGAGGCGAGAAAGGTGGCCGCGCCGCTCGTGTCCGCCATCCTCAATCGGCTTAGATTTCTGCAACACGTGGGCGTCGACTATTTGACGCTCAGCCGACCAGCCGACTCCCTCTCCGGAGGTGAGTTTCAACGTGTGAGACTGGCCACGAGCATCGGCTCAGGTCTGGTCGGCGTCTGCTACATTCTGGACGAACCATCGATTGGGCTCCACCCGCGCGACAATCAACGGCTGATCGACGCCGTGCAAGATTTGAAGCGGCAAGGGAATTCCGTCATCGTCGTGGAACATGACGAAGCCATGGTGCAGGCCGCCGACCTGGTGATCGACATGGGACCCGGAGCTGGACAGCAGGGGGGCTCGATCGTGGCTATGGGGACGGTCGAGCAGATCAAGCAGGCTGTCGGTTCGCTGACGGGCGATTATCTGACCGGCCGGCGTCGCATCGCGCCGGCCGCCAAACAGCGTCGCCTCTCCAAAACCCGCTCGATTATGATTCAACAGGTTTCGACCCACAATTTGAAGCAGATCGATGTGCGCATCCCCTTGGGCGCCTTGGTGTGCGTGACGGGTGTCAGCGGGTCCGGCAAGAGTTCGTTGGTCAACGAAACGCTGGCTCCCGCCCTGTTGCGCAGGCTGGGCAAACCGGCTCCCACACCCGGGCCCTTCCGCGGCCTGCGTGGTGCGCATCAGATTGACCATGTGATACAAATCGATCAGTCCGCCATCGGCCGATCACCGCGCAGCAATGCGGCCACCTACACCGGAGTGTTTGACGAAATTCGTAAGGCATTTGCCAACACACGAGAAGCCAAACAGCGAGGTTTTACCGCCAGTCGATTCAGCTTCAATAATAAAGAGGGACGCTGCACGGCCTGCGAAGGCCACGGGGTGCGGAAGATCGAAATGAGCTTCATGCCCGATCTGTTCGTGACCTGCGACACGTGCAATGGAAACCGATTCAATCGGCAAACGTTGCACGCCACCTATCGGGGCAAGAATGTGGCGGATGTGCTGGCGATGAGCGTCGATCATGCTGCGGATTTCTTCCAGAATTTCTCCCATATCGCGCGGGTTTTGCAGGGGCTACAACAAGTCGGTTTGGGGTACCTGAGCCTGGGTCAGCCCTCGACAACGCTGTCCGGTGGCGAAGCACAACGGATTAAGCTGGCCAACGAACTGGCTCGTGTCGATACCGGTGGCACTTTGTACTTCCTGGATGAACCGACGACCGGGCTGCACCTGGACGATATCCGCCGATTGCTGTTGGTGATTGATCAGCTGGTGGATCGCGGCAATACCGTCGTGGTCATTGAACACAATCTGGATGTGATCCAATGCGCGGACTGGGTCATCGACCTGGGTCCCGACGGGGGAGACGCAGGCGGACACATCGTGGCCGAGGGGCAGCCGTCTGAAATCGCCCAGTGCGCTCACAGCCTCACCGGCCAGTATCTCGCTCAGCGGATCACAGCCGTGCATGACCTAGGCGATCAGCATACCGGCGAGCCGCCGGCGTAAGCCACCCCACGGTGCCGGTTCGCCAATGTGGCGGCCGGCTGCGTGGGACGGCGAACCCGGCCCCGTAAGGGCCGGGGTGGGCTGCAGGGCAACCGCAACTCGGCGGATTTTCCCTGCGCACCCAAGAGGAATGCATGAAGAGGCTGACGGCCAATCTGAATGTGATCTGCACCCGCCACATCCAAGCGCCACCCCACGATGGCGCAAGCCCGGCGGCGAATGTCGCGCTGCCTCCGACGTGGCATGTGAGTTATGGCCGCAATCCGTCCGACCGGAAAGTGAAAGTAACACGTTTTGGCCGACAGCCTCACCAACCGTGGGCTGACGCCGGCTTACGCCACACGGCTCGCCTGGGATGTCGCGTTACGGTCCGACGGAATCGGGCTTACCAACGGGGCTCGTCTGACGGCGGTTACTTGGCGTCGGGCCTTGCGTAAGACAGCGCCAGCAGGGCATACCCGGTCGCCAGATTCGCATCCCCCTCCATCCAGCGCTCGTTGTCGTTGACCCACGATCCGTTGGCACGTTGTCGAGCGGCCAGAGCCCTGATCAGCTCCTGGCGCCAATCGTGTTGCGTGCCGAGCTTGTCGGTGAAGACTGGCTGGCCCAAGGCGTTCAGGCATTTAGCGAACGTGTGATAATAATAATACAGCCCAGCGTCTCCCATACCGGGATTCGCCTCCAGATCGTAGTGCTGGGCAATCCAGGCGGTGGCAGCTTGCACGCGTGGATCGGCGGAAGTCAGCCCCGCGTAGATCAGGCTTTTCAGCCCTGCGTAGGTCATGGACCCATAGCTGCGCAGGCCCCCTGTGCGTTCGTCAACACCCGCCTCACTGACACCGCCCGCCGCCGCCGTATAGTAGAATCCGCCGTCTGGATTCTTGGCCGCCATGGGGGTGGTGTTGTGTTGGCTGGCAAGATTCTGGCAGCGCGAGACAAAGATCAGGGCCCGCTGGATCGCTTCGCTGTTCGCATCATCTCCCGCTGCGATCAGCGCATCGATCATGAACTGAGTGTTCGACAGATCCGGTCGCTTGTGCTTGCCGTAGCCCGCCCCGCCATATTCCACGTCGTCGAGATGCTTTCCTTCGCTCTCGTCCCATTGTGCCCGCGTGAGAAACCGCTTGGCGTTGGCGATCAGTCGGTCGTAGCGGCCGTCCTTGTTGGCGGCGGCGAAACACATCAGGCCCAAAGACGTCTCGTAGTTCGCATAGAAGGTCCCGGCGCGGTAAATTCCACCGTCGTCATGCACATAGCTGCTAAGGTACTCCAGGCTGCGGGCCATCGTGGCATCATCCGCACTGACGCCCTGCCGCAGTAACGCGGTCGTTACCAGCGCGGTCACGCCCGGATCGGCTTCGCGATGGTAGGAGCCATCGAGCGCGACGCCCTCGTTAGTCAAGTAGCGAATGGCCCGCTGCACGCATTGGTCGTACGTTTCGTGCAGGGGCCGAGTGTCCGTGATGGCCGGGCGGGGTGTGTCTTGGCCCCACACGATGGGCGCGGCCGTTGCGATCGACAGCAGGGCGGTGATGGCCGGGCCGCCGAATCTGCAGAGCCCATGGTGGGCGAAGAGACTTGCGAGTGCGTCGAACAGCGTCACGGTGATGGGCTCCTGAGCGTTGGATTGACTTGGGGAATACGGGGGAGTGGGGGGCTGGGGCTTGAGTCTAACCACAACTCCCAAGTGCAAGCCACCGGTTCCTAATCCGTGTTACGTGACAGTTTGTTCAAAGTTCCTTGGCGCCCTGCGATTCGTGATCATCCAATCGATACGTCGAAAGAACGACTACATCGTGCTGACGGCAGACCCTTTAGCCTGACATCGCGTTCTAACCATTCGAGCGCATGCCGCCGAGCTTCGTTCGGCGGTACTTCACCTCCTCCCTGAGAACGGCGGACGCGAGGCTTCTCCGAAAAAATCTTGGCTGTCCCCATTCTACATTTGCCGCCCACAGGCTCCCAGAGGCAAGCCGATTCGCCGTGGATCTTAGCGCGTCTCCAATCCCTCTCGACCCGGTGCTCACTGCAGGCCAACGGCCAGCAGACGCACCAATCGCCTCCCACGGCTGGAACCATCGGGACAATCGGAAAAATACTGCACGCGCCTCGCAAGCCAGATCCGGAGAATTCTCAGGCAGTTTCGCCTGCATTCGGCGGGAAGTTTGGCTCGATCCACGCTGGGGCTCCATTTGCTGCGTGGAGTAGATGATATATAATGGTAAGAGTTTCATCGGATACTCCGGGGGCGAATTGGATTCGACCGGATTGTTGAAGGATGAGTGGCGTGTCGTGGTTGATCAGCAGGCCACGTTAAAAGCTGATTACTAATTTTATTTGCCGAAGGTAACTTCGCACTGGCTGCCTAAGAACTAGGCATCCCCGGCTGAGGGGGTTTGTCGGAGACGCCCAAAAGTCGGTTGCCAAATCCGAATCGCTGCGAGTCATGCCGGGCACGCTGGCAGTTAAATAAAGTTTCTGGCTAGTCATTCAAGCACTCGGTCGACAGAGGGCTGGATGGCGAAACTCAAAGAGTCGACTACACACGTAGAGGCTGATCTGGAGAGATCGCGGGACGCGGGTTCGATCCCCGCCGCCTCCACTTTCTAACTCGTTAGCAGATTCCGACTTAGAAAAATCCGGACCGGGCGTGGCACCAAATGGGCACCACGCCCGGTGCCCTTTCTGTCACCAGCTGACCTCTGCTGACGCCTCGGACTACGGACCCACGGTCCGTTTTCTCGCCGAGGCTTGGCCACAACTGCCGCCACATACCCGCGAAGCGATTGTGCAGCTCGTCGACGCCGCCCTCTTTTTGGAGTCCGAAAGGGGGCGCGCATGATCCGCGACACCTTTCCATCTTTCGCTCGCGCGGGCGACCTGACGTCTATCGCCTCTCCTTGCTTGGACACTAGTCACAACCCTCGACCACCGCCGGGCGAGCGGCCCTATCTCGCTGCCAAGCCGGGTGAAATGCACCCTGCATCAGAAGCCCTTCCGAAATCT
This sequence comes from uncultured Planctomycetales bacterium, assembly GCA_963695565.1. Classification (GTDB taxonomy): domain Bacteria; phylum Planctomycetota; class Planctomycetia; order Pirellulales; family Pirellulaceae; genus CAVOGW01. The sequence goes on along the minus strand of CAVOGW010000008.1, from coordinate 585,404 downwards.
CATTCCCTATCTGGAGACCTGACATGAAGACCTCGAATTTCAAGGACGCCGCACCTCAATTCGCTAACCCTGGCAAAGTGGCCTGCTCCATCCTCATGATCGACGAGTCGAGCTCGACATCCGACCACGCTGTATTCAAACAACCCAATGGCAGTGCTCTGCCGGACGACCGGTCCAAGAGTGACCGATTTACCGAGGGCCTTAAATTGATGAAGGAGATACTCGCCGGCGACCATTGGTTCGCCGCCTCCGGCGAGCTGGCTACAGTCACCTTTGGCTCGGACGTGAAGGTGACTCCCTTTCGGCGGATTGCCGATTGGCAGCCGCCAACACTGAACCCGGACGGTACCTCAGCGACCGGAGCTGCTCTTAATGCCGCACTCGACTTGGGCCAGGACCGGACCGCTGAATTGGATGACTTGGGTATCCTTTACTACCGGCTGCAGATCATCCTCATCACCGACGGCATGCCGTACGGGGAGCATCCCCACTTTCTTACCGCGGCCATCGAGCGCGCCCGTGAGGCGGAGCGTGCTGGGCATGCTTCCTTCGTGACGATCGGCGTAGACGAATCGGATCGCGACCATCTTGGGACTTTCTTCCAAGGCCGATGTCGAAGCTCATCCCAAAATCGGAGCCTCCTGGGAAGGGTTCGTGATTTCTCAAGTGGTCAATCGTCTCGACGTGCAGCCGCAGAAATGCTACTTCTGGGCTACGCATGCGGGTGCCGAGCTTGACTTCTTGGTTGTTCGCGGACGAAAGCGTTGGGGCTTTGAAATCAAGCGAACATCCTCTCCACGCATAACGCCTTCGATGAAGACGGCGTTGTCGGACCTGAAACTCCAACGTCTCTTCGTCGTCCACGCAGGCGAGCACTCCTTCGACATGGCGAAGAACATCCGGGCGATTGCCCTGACGCACTTGCTCGATGAATTGAAGCCCTGGTAACGCTCTACGCTGCTTGCCGTAGTGAGTTCTCGACCATCTGAGCCGCTCGGTCGGCGATTCTTTGCAATCCTGGGTCGTCATGACCCCCAGAAAGCCCGATTTCAATCGACATACAAACCTTTCCCGTTCTTCGATTTCCTTTTTGGGATTTACGTTTCTTAGCGTTGACCTTTTCTGCTGGGATGCGTTGACGTTTTCTATCGCAGGCGTTGACTTTTTCTGGTCGTGTTGCTGTTGCGACTTTGTTCGGCGTTCCACCTGCTGGCTGCGGCCAGTCAGTGAGATTGCTTGGCCGTCGACGAAAAGCTGGCCATAGACGTTTTCGTTCTGCTTGACGACAGGAATCGCGTTCAAGAAACCACGTTCTATCAAGCGACGCATTATTCGGCATTGCGAAGCTCGATGCACGCCGGTCCATGCCTGGAACTCCGCGTAAGTGAAGCGTGCGTACTGCTCATCGGTCAACAGTCGCTGCATGGGCTTGCGTTGCGGGATGCGACGCATGAAGTAGGCAAAGAGAAGCAAGGACTCGACCGAGGTCGCTCCTCCGCAAGCAATGTGCCGCAAGGCCTTGCGTGCAACGGGCTTCTTGTGAATCGACCTACCTGGCTTCCCGGTAGCGGCTTCAAACTCGACCTGGAGGCTGGGGAGATACCGGTCGAGCTTTCGAGCCGCCTCGGCGATTTGACGGGCTGAGAGGCGACGATTTCCCTTTCGATGCGACTTCCAATTCAACACCCGAACGATGTGAAGGCGTGTGTTGTTGGGATGCCGGGCGGAGTATTCCAAGCGGGCGGCAAATGCCCGTATTTCATTTCTCCGAAAGAGCCCTCGACGATAGCCTTCCAACAAGGCTCGAAGCTCCGGTTCTTCGACCTGGGCGTATCGAACGTTCTCCCGCGCCGGGGCCTACTCCGGCGCGGGCGCCCAGGAGTACGGAGGAGCCTCGCGTGGAAATACGATTCGTCGACTCGCTTTCCCCGGGTCAGGTGCTCGAACTGCATCGCCTCTAACAAAGCGAATGGTGGACTGATGGCCGAACTCTGGTTGAGGTCGAGATAATGCTAACGAACATCGACATCGTCCTCGGTGCGGTGGACCAAGTATCCGGCCAGCTCGTTGCCTTCGCTCGCGTGTTGACTGACGGTGTGTTCAAGGCCAAGATCTTCGACGTGATCGTCGCCCCCGACTTTCGGAACCGGGGTTTGGGAACGCAACTGATGAACGCCATCCGGGAGAATCCTCAACTCCGCGACGTGAGAAATCTCGAACTCTACTGTTTGCCTGAAATGGCTCCGTTCTATGAACGGTGGGGCTTCACATCGAATCTCGGGGATCTCGTCTTGCTGCGGAGCGAGCATCGACAGACGACCGAATAGTCGGCAAGTTCATCGTGACGCACTTCGCCGAAAACTTGTCCAAACGACCCAAGTTCGGAAGTTCAGCGAGCGTCGCTCGCCGCGAGCGACTCACACTCTGCTTTGAGACCTGTGTTTTCGCTTTCCCGAGCCTTGGGAACCAAGACTCGGAGAAGCGGCCACATGAGGAGCGCCATGAATCCCCGCATCTCGATGCGGAGGACGCTGCTGGTACTTGTGCCAGACGAACTCAACTCGTGAGTGGCGACCATGCCGATGCCGCAGACGCGAGTTTCCCAGGTGAACTGCTCCCCCGGTGTTATGGCCGTCACTTGCCACCGAGCTCTTGGAAGGCACGTCTGTTTAATCAACGCCACGCTGCCAATCTCCAAGGGTTCGTCGTCGAGCCACTCCACTGTCTGCACAAATGGCGACCATTGTGGCCAACGCGTGACGTCGACCGTAACGCTCCAGACAATCGACTTTGGCGCTGCGATCTGTTTGCGATTTTCCAACTTCATTTGTCGAACACCTACTATCCCCGTGATTTCCAGTATTTTACGACCTCTGCCAAGCCTTCTCGATAGGTAGGATAAGTTGGACTCCATTGGAAGTCGCGGCAGAACTTCTCGTTGGGCGTCTGCGTCGACTGTGTGAAAAACTCGACCGCCTGCGTGCCAGCCAGCAGGCGCGCCAGCCAGGCCGGCACGCTACGCGGCGGCTTCGCATTGAGCTGGTGGGCAAACTCCCTCAAGAAATCCCGTACGGTGACCGGCTGCTCATCGACGACGTGCCACACGCCCGTCTTCGATTGCTCGATGGCAGCCACAAAGGCCGCCGCCGCGTCATCTAGGTGCAGACAGGCCCACAGCGCGTCGCCCCGCCTCGTCTTCAATGCGATGAACGGTCTGCGGAGAGAACGCCGGCAGGCAGACGGCAACATATTCGGCGCCCTCTTCATCTGGCGTGCTGTAGCGAACACGTTCACCTGCGCGTGTGATCAACGCCTGGCCGGCGCGAACCTCCAGCACGCCGTCATCCGACTCAACATGCACGGTGCCGCGCAGAACAACGGTAATCTCTTCAAACTCCGGCTGCTGGGCCGGTTCTTCCCAGCCACCCGGCGATACCATCCGGGCCACGCTGACGTTGTCGTGACCAGAGCTGACTCGTCCGGCATATTCTTCAATCCGCTTCGGCTTGTTACCGGCCGCCGTCACGACTTTGGGCTCTTCAATGAGTCTGGGCATGTTGGTACTCCCTTGCTGAAGTTTTCCGGTAAGGAACCATGCACGTGAAAGATCCAGTATCAGTCGGCATCGAACACCAGGTCGCAGCAGAACTCACTGCCGGAGTGGTCCGCTTGACCACTCCTCTCGCGCACGGCTGCTTGACAAAGGCCTGCCACACGAGCGAGGCCGTCAACGGCTCCGTACCATTGATTGGCAGCAGGCTGAGCACGCGAATCAAGGGGCAATAGCCAACCGTGACCATCGCGGTTGTGCCGCACAGTTGAATCCAAAGCATCCACTGCATCCCGGGCAACAGCCCGAGAGCCGACCACACCGGATAAGCGATTCGGACTTGGACGGGATACGGTTTCACCTGCCGGAGCCGATACCAAAAGTAGCAGCCTACCACCGCGCAAAGTCCCATCGCGGCAAAGATGCCCCAACGATATCCCGCTAGATTCACAACCATCAGCGGAATCGTCAATGCCCAGTGCCACCAACTCGGGTCTTTCCAAACGTGCTTGTCGATTATCCATTTAGACATGACAGACCTCCGGTTCTTCCTGCTGCAGGATCGGCTGTGGCTCGCACGCCGCTGAAAAACCTGCCGCGCCGGCCGTGAACTTCGGAAAAAACTTGGGGACGCGGCGACGGTACTCTTCGTATTCGTGTCCGAAGTGATCGACCAAATCACGTTCTTCGGCGAACACCGCCAACACCATGTAACCGGTTAGCACGGCTGCGAAGAGCAGGTGACCGACAGTCATCGTCGGCGTGGCCCAGAACAGGATGGTCCAGCCGACGTAAAGCGGATGCCTGACGTGTTTGTAGACCAGGGGCGTCCGAAACGGCAGGGACGTATATTCCTTTTCTTTCAGGTGGAGCCAGACTTGACGCGTTCCAAAGAGATCGAAGTGGTCGATCAGCAAGGTGACGCCGGGAACGATCAGCCATCCTGCCGCAAAGAGTGCCCAAAGCACGATACGGAGGACCGGTGTCTCCACGTCCCACACTACCATGTCGATCGTGCGCCACTGCCAAATCACCAGAAACGTGACCAGGCACGACGCCAAGACGTAGGTGCTGCGTTCGATTGGCTTGGCTACGATCCGCGTCCAGACTCGCTTGAACGCTGGCCGGGCCATGATCGAGTGCTGGGCGGCGAATAATCCGAGCAGCAGCAGGTTGACGAAAACGGCCACGCCGACCGGACCTGCCGGCGCCGAGTCAATCGACTTCGGCACGAATAGATTGCCGATGAAGGCGGCAAGATAGATGTAGGTGGCAAGAAACAGCAAGTGGCAGGCGACCCCGTACAGAAAGAAGAATACACGTTTCATCGTTCGTCCTCCCAGAAAATGCGACATGTCCCAAAGATCCAAGACGCGTGGCTCGACTCGCTATGCGTCGTCTTGATAAATAATCGCCTGAATCGAGATTCGCGTAAGTTGACTCGTGGTACACTATTGGGTTGACTTCAAGTACACCTCGGCAGCCCAGCAACTCTCGTCGTGAAAACTCCCACTCGCCAAAAGCTCGTCGAAGCCGCGATTCGTCGCTTTTACCGCGACGGGTTTCGCAGCGTGGGGATCGACCAGGTGCTTGCGGACGTCGGGATCAGCAAGACGGCGTTCTACAAGCACTTCCAGAGCAAAGACGACCTGATGCTGGCGGCGCTGGAGATGCAGAACCGCTGGCTGCAAGATACGTTTCGCACGATGATTCGCGAGCGAGGCGGCTCCACAGCGATCGGCCAACTCCGCGCCGTGCTGGATGTCGTCGATCTCATCATTGCCTCGGATGACTTTCAGGGCTGCATCTTCGTCAACGCGGCCATGGAGTTTCCACTGCCGCACGAACCGGCCCACGTTGCCGCCTCAGAGAACAAACAGGCGATCGAAGATATCTTGCATGCGCTCGCAGCAGAAGCTGGAGCGAACGACCCTCGCGCGCTGGCTCAGGAGTTGTGCCTGATTATGGAAGGCACCTATGTGACGCGGCACGTTACTGGCAACAAGCAGACGATCGACATCGCGCGCCGCGTCGCTGACCTTGTCATTGTCTCTCGATGCCCCGGTGCGTAAGGCAGGCTGGCCTGAGACGCTTCTCGGTTCTCAGTCGAACTGCGACGAGGCTCCGCCAAGTCGCAGAGGTCAGAATCACCTAATGGAGAAACGGCGAGTTCCGTGCATAAGGTCGGACCGACATTGGTCAATCTCATGCAAGGACAGCTGCACTCGGTGACTTCCACCTCGGCAACTTACGGCGATTCTTTCGAGCTGTCGGATGCAACACCCGCCCGCTCGAAGAGATTCTGCTACGGCGCGGCGGTCTTGAGGACCTCTGTAGATAGCAGGCCTCTGCCATTTTGGCAGTGGCTAGGGCAGCCGCTACTTCTTCTACCTGGCTACTTCCAACAAAGAACATACACACCGCAGGCGTTCAAACACGCTTGCACGCGATGGTCTCAGCGGCTCGCACGGCTTGTGCAACATCTGCAATCAAACGCCCATAACATGCCAAATGCCGCGATGGCATTGCGGGGGTGTTAGGGGTGAAAAGCGGGAGTGTGAATTACAAGTGCGAAGCCGCCACGTTGGAAGGCTTCGTTCAGCAGCTGGCGGTCGGCTATGTTGCTCGCCGCTACTTCTTTTATGTTTACGGTCGCGTTCCGCAACGTCTTTCCGCACAAGAGCACGACAGCAGACTGCTTGCCAAGTACGGCGTCACCATCAGCAAGTGGTCGCGTTATCGACGCACCAAACGGGTCGGGCCGGACGGCAGGCCGTTGGCCAACGTGCAGTACCTTCGCTACCGCGACTTCTGGGTGCTGCTGGCGACCGCCGGGCATCATCGTTTCTATGCGGAGCACGTCCAATCGGACGCGAAAGGACTCATTGCCATTCGTCAGTACAAAGACGTTCGTCTGACGCCGATTGTGTTCGGTGGTTACTCCATCGGTCACAATGGCAAGGCGTCGGTGCGTATCAGTCGCCAGGCGTACCGCGAACTGAAGGACCATTTTCTCAAACTGGCTACGAAAAACCCGACAACGGACCGGCTGGAGCGAGAGTTTCGCCGGTCCCCTTTTGAGCCGTACGGCGGCGTAACGCGACAAATGTTCGCCGTCCTGAAAGTCGCTCTTGGCATCACGAAATCGCACAGCCGTCCGCACGTCTCCAATACCGCACCGCGTCTCAACCAGCGCGCCATCAAAAAGGGCCTCCTGAGATGGATGATCTCGGGAAGCCCGATGCGCCTTTGACGCACCCTCGACCTGGAAATCCCTTGCCGAGTTGCTTCCCAGCAGAGCTCGACTCCGTTTCACCAAGCGACGCCAAACCTACACGATGCCGTCTTGTTCCACAACCTTTGAACACCCGAGTCATGCCTCAAAACATCCCAGGGGGTCTGGGGGACTGGTCCCCCAGGCAGGCGATGGAAACGACCCCTGACGACTTAACGCTACAATAAATTCGAAAGGCCGTTGTCTCAAAGTCGTTGACACGCTCCGTTCGATCCCCGCCGCCTCCACTTTTCTTTGTTGTAAGTCGTTTCGAATAAACGCGTTACGTCTTACGGGGACGCGGGTTACATCCCGTGTCCTTTAACTTAATGTCCGCGTATGTCGCGAATTGACACCCTCTGAAGGGTGGATTTCGGCACGGTTTCCTGCCGATATCCTGCCAGATTTAGCCTACATTGTTGGGCTCGTCTTCGATCTGTTCGCATGTCGGAGTTTTCTATCTCAGCGAATTCGCTCGGACAATAGGTAGCTCCAGTTCGTCCAGCCGTCTTGGATTCTGGTGCCGCGACCTGTATCCGACAACTCAATCGCCGCGTTCCAGTCGAACGTCCAGGATTTTCTTGTCATGGCCCTTGCATTATACAGACCGGTCTGTATACTTTGTTCATGAGCAAGGCACGAACGAAGAAAACCAACGCCCGACAGCGAATCGTGGTGACAGCCGAGCGGCTGTTTTACGCCGAGGGAATTCGGGCCGTAGGCATCGACCGTATCATTGCCGAGGCGGAAGTCGCCAAGATGACACTTTACAACCACTTCTCCTCGAAAGACGACCTGATTCTGGCCGTGCTCAAATACCGCGAAGAGAAGTTCGACGGATGGTTCGCGAAGTGGATGGAGCGACACAGCAAGGCCGGCATGGATCGGTTCAATGCCTTCTTCGCCGCTTTGAAGAACTGGTTTGAGAGCCCCGGATTTCGGGGGTGCATGTTTATCAACGCTTGCTCCGAGTTAGCTGACGCGGGACATGAGGGATCGCAATTCTCAGCTCAGCACAAGGAGAGATTTCATGAAATACTGAAAGGAATCGTTGCCGAATCCGCTGGAGACAAAGAAGCGAAGCTGGCGACTCCTGCCCTATCGCTCTTGGTCGAAGGAGCAATCGTAACCGCCGTGATGCAACAGTCATCGAAACCGGCCGACGTGGCGAGGGTTGCTGCACTGGCTCTTGTGTCAAAACCGTCGAGGAAGAGTAAGTAGCTTTCTCTCTTTGTTTGCCACTATATATACAGACCTGTCTGTATTTTTAATGGAGAACTGAAATGTCGCCATCGACGGCAACCAATGTTGACCAACCCACCATCGTTTACGGTTCTGGCCGTAAACCGGACGCGGCCATACCTCGTCCCGGTTTGAATCTTCAAACAGGTCGCGTCGCCGTCGTCGTCACCGATCCGCAGAACGACTTTCTGAGCCCACAAGGGGTCAGTTGGTCGGTCGTCGGCCATTCTATTGGTCGGCGCCCGGCCCACGTCCGGACGACGACCTCGGAATTCCGGAAGTCGCATGACCTTCCAATGCAAGCCACGTCTCAAGGGAAGACATCCAATGAACAAATACGCAAGCGACGTCGCCTTCACTGCCGCCGTCAAAGCGATCCAAACGGAAAAGGGTTCCCGAACTTCTTATGAGAGGATGGAGAAGCGAGGAAGCTGGCAAACAACGGTAACGCCCGAACTGGAAGCGTTTCTGGTTGATCTCGATATGTTTTACCTCGGAACGGCCAGTGCCGCTGGCCAGCCGTACATTCAGTATCGAGGGGGGGCACCCGGCTTCCTCAAGGTGGTCGATAAGAAGACGTTGGGCTTCGCTGACTTCGGCGGCAATCAACAGTACGTCAGCTTGGGGAATCTGTCGGAGAACTCCAAAGCATTCATCTTTCTCATGGACTATGTGCATAGCCGTCGCGTCAAGCTGTGGGGCAAGGCAAAGGTTGTCGAGGGAGATGCAGACCTGGAGAACAAACTCCGTGACCTCGATTACCCCGGCAACGTCGAGCGAGTCATCCTCTTCGAGATTGAAGCGTGGGACGTCAACTGTCCGCAACATATCCACAAGCGGTTTCCGCAGCGGGAAGTGGTTCCGGTCGTCGAGCAGCTCCAACAGCGGGTAGACGACCTCGAAACACAACTGGCCGCGGCCCGGCAAGGGAATACGCTCCAGACGCCCGCTAGTGGCAGTTCGGCACTTCTCCATTCTGCGAAGTAAGAATGCCGTGCCTTGCGGCATCTAACTGCAACGACCTTCATTCATTGCTCTAACAAGGAGAAGACAATGCCCCGTATTCACCCCGTCAACCGCAACAATGCCGACTCGAAAACCGGCAGTCTGCTCGGATCGGTCGAAAAGAAGATGGGCCAAGTGCCGAACATCATCGCTACGATGGCCAATTCGCCCGCCGTCGCTCAGGCGTACCTGGGATTCAGCCAGTCGCTCTCCACCGGTCAGCTTCCCGCTCGCCTGCGAGAGCAGATCGCCCTGGTGGTCGGCGAGACAAACAACTGCGGGTATTGCCTGGCAGCACACACGACGCTGGGCAAAGGAGTCGGTTTGACAGAATCGGAGACGTGCGACGCCCGCCGTGCCGAATCCAACGATGACAAGGTGCGAGCCGCTCTTCAGTTCGCTCGCACGATTGTCACTGAGCGTGGTTGGGTTTCTGACGGGGATGTTCAGGCGGTGCGACAAGCCGGGTACGACGACGGCCAAATCGCCGAGATAGTTGCGAACGTGGCACTCAACATCTTTACCAACTACTTCAACCATGTGGCGGGCACGGAAGTCGATTTTCCGGTCGCCCCAGAACTGACAGCGGCGTAATCGGTCAGAAATGCACCCGATCGGCGAATCGCCGACCGGGTGCATTTGCGTTTGGCGTCGAAGGAGTCCAACGGCCAACACCATGAGTCGAGACAGCGAACCAATTTATCTGGGCCTGCTTCGAGGCGGCGATCAACGGAACTCGAATCTTTCCGAGTTGCGAGTGATCCTCGCACGCAATCTACGCAAGGCGTTGTCCAGCTACGCTCGTGCTGACGATTCATTTTTGGACGACGCCGTGCAAGATTCGCTCATGCGGATCCTTGATCGACTCGATCAATTTGAAGGTCGGTGTCAATTTGTCACCTGGGCCACGACCATTGCGATTCGGGTTGCTATGTCGGAACTTCGCCGCCACCGATGGCGGGATGTGTCGCTCGACCAGGTGATTGCCGATGCAGCCCAAGGTTCGCATTGGACAACCGACATGGCTACACGACCAGACGGGCAGACAGAGCGGGCTGCAATCTTGGAGAGCATGGATAACGTCATCGAGACGCAGCTTTCAGAGAAGCAGCGAAAGGCTTTACTGGCCGAGATGAAGGGCATGCCGCAGGAAGAAATCGCTCGGCACTTGGGCAGCAATCGAAACGCCGTTTACAAGCTCACGCACGACGCCCGCAAAAAGCTCAAACAAGGCCTGGAATCGGCCGGATACAGTGCCGACGACTTTTATTCCGCCTTTGCCAACTGAGGACTGTTCGATGCCACTTTCGAAAAAAGAACTAGAAGGGTTGCTGCGGCTCGTCGGCCTCACGAAAGACAGCGAGATCAACTGCGAACAGTGTCTTGCTTTGGTGGCGGAGTTCGCCGAACACGAACTGGCTGGCAAGTCAGTTCCAGAGGGCCTGAAAGCGGTCGAGCAACATCTCTCCGTCTGCTCGGAATGTCGTGAAGAGTATGAGGCTTTGCAGCGGGCTCTCGGCGATTTGAACAACGGACCAGGAACTAGGACGTAAGACGCAGCCGCTGCACGGCGTCTCACGGGAAACGGTTCAGTTCACGACTACCTTCCCAAGAGGACGAATCCATGTCGGTGGCAATTCCTAGTCAAGCGGGCAATAAAGAAGTTACGAATTCGCTTTCCGCGTCAACGTCTGCTTGGCCTGGACGACTCGAAGCTGCTGGGCGGCACGGCATACGCTACGGTCTGGTGCTAGTCCTTCTGTGGATCGGCGGCATGAAGTTCACCGCCTACGAAGCCGAGGGAATCTCAGCCTTCGTATCGAACAGTCCGTTGATGTCGTGGGTCTATGGGGTCCTGAGCCAACGACAATTCTCCGCCGCATTGGGACTTGTCGAATTGGCGATTGCCCTCTTGATTGCCGTACGACCAATCTTCCCGAAGTTGTCAGCTGTTGGAAGTGTGCTGGCAGCAGGAATGTTTCTGACCACGCTTTCGTTTCTGCTTTCCACGCCGGACGTAACAGAGCCTTCCGTCGGATTTCCAGGGCTGTCGGTCGTGCCAGGACAATTCCTGCTCAAAGACGTCGTGCTGCTGGGAGCGTCGATTTGGACAACGGGCGAAGCGTTGAAGGCAAGCCCGTAGACGGCAATTCAGAACTGGCTGTATCGCGCCACCACCAAACTCAAGGAGAACTCACAATGCGATTCGTCACGAAAACCATGCACGCCTATCTCGATTACCCCGTAGCCATTTTATTGTTGACAGCCCCATGCATGCTTCAACTTGGCGTTTCACACCCGCTGGCAAAATGGCTGTCAGTCGGAACCGGTGTTGCGGCGTTGGGCCTGACGGTCTTGACCGACCACAAGACTGGTCTGATTCGCATCGTGCCGTATTCAGTTCACCTTGCGATCGATTTCCTCGTCGGCGTAATGTTCGCCGCCGTTCCCTTTGTCCTCGGGTTCACGGGCATCGATGCAGCCTTCTATTGGATCAACGCCGCCGCCGTGCTGACCGTCGTGGGACTGCACAAACCCGATGAATCTCCTCAACCGGCAATGGCCTGACGGAACGCTAGTCGGTAATGCTACGAATGCGATGTTGGTTGAGAACCGATTCGCCTAGCCCGAACCGACGCATTTCAGCTGAATGCATCCACCACCGTTGTCAGCGGTACAAAAGTCAGCACCGGGGGTAGCGTCGCACACCCACCTCGATACCATAATGGCTGCAAGGATCATGCCTATTCCGCTCGGTGTTTCAACTTAGGAGAAGTGCGATGAAACTTTGCCCAATCGCCATAGTTGTTGGCTGCAAGAAATGCCCTGCATTCTCGTTCTGCCCACTAAAGACAGTCATCGGGGATCAGAATAAGCAAGAGAAGGCGCAGGCAAAACAGCAACCCGACAACCAAGAGAAATAGGCGACTCAGATTTGACGGTCGCCTACGCTGAGAAACCAGAGGTCGGAGGGCGCCGAGAGCCGTAATACGCTGCTCGCCATGCACGATCTGGCAATGGATCTCGAGGATCAAGGCAAGGTGGATGAGGCGGCGCAATGGGGCCGGAAGGCCACCGAAGGGTTGCGACGGGTGTTGGGACCCGAACACAGTGTGACGGTGCTGTTGATGGCGAATTCTGGAAGCGTGCTCTTGGCCCAAGGCCGAGTCGGGCTGACTGGCGTCCCTGCCGTGCTGGAACAATAGTTCGTTAAGTGCGTGCGTCTTTGCGCCGACGGACCAGGCAGGAAACGTAACCCGTCGCGGCAAATCGGGCTGGTAGCGCAAGATTAACCGCACAAAAGATTCGTGACCCTGGCCAGCGGCATTAGCCAATGCTTCCGGCTCCTCGGCGAGCGCGGGGTCGGCCGCAAAGACGGCGGCCGCTGTCTGCACGTTGCGTTGCCTCGGGGCCACATGGCAGGAACTCTCTGTCGTGCGCAGGCTGTTTCATCTGATCGATCAGTGGGATCGCGTTTTTCCAACGCGGTTCTTCCCCCGTTTCGCGACGAGAGCAGGCTTTTCTTGAAATAGCCTGAGACTCCAACGGGCGAGGCACGGCACGTGTTTCCTTGATGGAGTCAAACTTGATGGGTCGTTGCGATCAGGATTGGGCCGTCTAGCCCACCACATCCGTTTGCATGACGGCATTACTTGGCATACGATGCGACTTGACGAACTGGCGAAGTGCCAGCGCGGATCGCCCAGGCTACCGAGTCAGCGCGACCTAGGGGGAAGTACCAGAACCACGAAGGGATGTTTCGGACTTCGTACGGCATTTGATCACCGTGATGGGTTGCGAGAAGGACCTGCGTCGCGAACCATCGATCGCTGCTCGATGACGCAGTCACACAATTCCAGGAGGTTGTGACCGCGAACCCCAGAGACCTGAAGGCGAAACGGAACCTGGCGAAGTCGCTCCTGCGACTGTGCGACGCAAGCAGAGCGAATGGCCTCATCGATGAGGCACTTGATGAATCGCAGCAGGCCTTGCGCGTGAGCCAGGCAGTCTCCGATACGACAGCTGAAACGCAAGATTTGGCCTCGCTCGCGATTGCTTGGGAAAGAGTCGGACGTGCAGGATCTGGAATTGAGGCAATTCGCGCTATCGAGCGGGCTTACGGTGCGAATTGCGAGTTGATGGCCGCATCACGGGATCCGACCTACACTTTTCTGGCTGGTCGCAACTGTTTCAATCTCGCGTTTCGCATGATGGATCGAGACGAGAGGCATGCCGTTATGTGGCTGGAGCGTGCCATCGATCACTTGAGCAGTGCGGCCCAGGAGTCCGAAGAGAATAAGGAGTCCACCGAGTTGTTGGCCTATTCCTGTGAAATGTTGGGCACGATTCAAGGTTCAGGCGAGAGTCCCGAGCAAGCGATTCCGCGCAACCTCACCATTCAGCAGCTAAGTTTGCCCGCGGGTTACTTGAACCAACGTGGCAGTAGCCGGCCGGTGCGTCCCATGTAATTGCGATAGTCGTCTGCGAATTCGTTCAGCATCATCGCTTCTTCCTGTGGAATTCGGCGAGCATATAAGAGGCTGCAACCGCCAACCCAAGCGAGACCGACAAACCAATTGGCCGACACCAGAAAGACAGCCGCGCCAAAAAGAAGGCCCGCGCTGTAGATGGGGTGCCGAATCCACCGATAGGGTCCGTCGGTCACCAGCGTGTGATTCTCCCGAATCCGTAGCGTCATGCTGAAGTTTTTCGCCAAATGGTGGTCGGCCCAGGCGAGGAGGCAAAGTGCGCCGATGCCCAAAACGACTCCGAACCAACGCAGCCAAATGGCGAACGAGACCTCTGCCCACGATACCCAACTGGGAAACAGAGCGTAAACTACGATGGAAAGCTGGAAGAGAATCGCGATCGGGAAGAGTAGCAGCGTATCTGCCAAATTCTTCTTCAGCGCGGCCGCTGTCCCTCGAAGATCCGCACGCTGCCGTGTTCGCCAGCGAATCATCTTCATCGCAGCCAATAGTGCCAATGTTGCCATCCGGAATGTCAGATCGATCATGGCCCGCGCAACGTTGAAGACACACTTTCACGAGGTCGATGAGGCTAGATCACGGCGAGGAACCCGGAACAGACCGTCAACACGGCGTGGCGGCTGTGCCGAGTCAGCGTTGGCGATGCCAACTGTTTACATCTGGCAAACCTGACGTTGCTTCACGGTGAACAGACTGGCAAAACCCATCCTGGCCGAATTGCCATGGCACGATCCAAGGCAGACGATGCCGCACACGTCGCGGCGCGTCATCCGCGTAGTCCGCATCCCGGCCTGGTTGCCAGGGAGCAAGCGGATAAGCGGCATCGCTGTGTTCGTATTTGTAATAATTCCATTCGATGAAGTCCTGTCCGTCCACCATTCCGTCGGCGTTGAAGTCTCCCGACGACCACTTGGTCACTGCGTTGAATTTGTTGGCATTCCAGGCGATGAAATCCTGTCCATCCACAATACCATCCAGTGTGGCGTCGCCCAAGAGATACGTTTTTCCCGGGCCTAGATTGATTTCGCCGGCCTCGGCCAGCCAGCGGTCGCGATCTGCCAGGTCCACGCGACCGTCACCCGTCAAATCAAAGGCTCAGCCCATGCGTGCCGGCAGCGATTTCGGCGACCAGGTCATCGATATCCTGATAGTCGTACAAACCGTCATCGTTGAAATCCGCGTCGGCGACAACGGGTTGCCATTCAAAGGCTCCAATGTCAATGACCAGGTGATATCGACGCGCGAAAGGAGCTCCCCGCTGATCGAAGTCTGGCGGCGGATGGAAATTGAAGTCACCGGCATTGATGGCTGGGCTGCCCAGCATTAACGTGTGCGTGCGTGTCGGTCCTCCGTTGGCCGCGAGCCCACCCAACAGTGGGTCCTGGTTCAGCACATTATTGAATCCCATGATCGTGGCCCCGGACCGGTTGGACTCGATCAGGCAAAAGTTGGCCCACATGTTTCCGGCCACGTCGTCTGCGATACTGCCGGCCTGCGTATTGTTGCCAATCAAAGTATGGCGCATTCTAGCGCCACCCGACCCCTGCGCCGATAGACCACCACCGCTGCCGCCACCGTTGTCGTACAGATTCGCCACGTTGTCCGCAATGGTCGTATAACGGATGTCGATGGTCCCGTCATTCAGATAGGTGTAGATCCCGCCTCCATCGGCCGCGGTGATATTGCCGGAGATAGTACTCGAATCCAGTATCGTGTTGCTTTGTCCTCCAGCCCAGATGCCACCCCCGTCGCCCAAGCCCGCGTTCGTGGAGACGGTGCTTGACTTCAAGGTCAGCGAAGCGCCGTTCGTGGCGGACACGTACAGGCCAGCGCCGCGGTCAAACGACCAGTTGGACGATATCGTGCTGTACTCGATTGTCACCGCACCGACGACGGCGACCCCGCCGCCGCCGCCGTACGCCACGTTACCCGAGATGATACTGCCCTGAATCAAGGTGGGACCGATCGCCGCCACGCCGCCCCCACGGTAGGTGCCTTTGTTTCCCGTGATTTTGGAGTTGATGATCGTCAGTCGTTCCTCAGACCGAATGGCGCCGCCCGCGCCATAGACGTCGCCGCCGGTGATGGTGAGCCCATGCAGGACCACGTCCGTCACGGCCCCAGGTGTCTCGATCCAGAATGCGCGGATTCCGTCACCGTCCAATGTGGCCGGTGTGGGATCGTTCGCGTCAACCGTCAAGCCTGCCGGCAGGACGCTGGCGTCCAATGAAAGAGAATCGCGGATCTGCAGTTCTCCCAGCCCACGGTCTAGCAGGATCGTACCGCCGTCCAGCGCGGGGTCAAAACTGATGGTGTCGAACCCAGGAGTTGCGTTCGTGTGCTCGATGGCGTCACGCAGCGAGATGTCGCCGTCGTCAATGTCGCCGTCCAACTCATCTATCAGTGAATCCACCGTAACCGCGGTTAGCAGCCGGCGAGACTCCAGCGGTTCGAACCGTAGTTTCCTGCGACGAAGGCCGTTACGCGCGCTGGTTCGAATGCGACGGCTCAGCCATGGCGTCACGTGTTTTGAAGTGTTCATCGCTGCTGCTCCAATCCGTGCTGAAATCCCGGCATCTGCTGCCAGCCTCGGTAGCACACATCGAAAGGCCGGCACGCGGCGTGATAGCGTGTGTATGCGTTGGAAACCTGCTAAATCTCGTTTGCCTGACTCCTCTTCAGGAGGCACCCCCAACTTTGGCGTCGGAGTGTCAACCACCCCCTAGTCATCATGGCGACTCCTATGTCTGCGTCCGGTTCGGGCATTTTCACCAGAAAGACGTCTTTGCCAGCTGACCCGAACCGCCGTCACGACGGAGCGTGACGGCTACTCTACGGTGACAACAGGTTGCTGTCCGCATGGCCGCGGACCAGCCAAGTACGACGACCAGGATGGCAGACGTCGCCGGTTCGGGGACGACGTTCAGGATCAACCAGCCATCTCCGTCGCGATGGACATACTCCGGCACGAAGCCAATTCCCTGGTCGATAAAATACGAATCCACCATCAGTCCGTCAAACATGCCCTGGAGTCCCTGCCGCCACCGCATCACCGTGAACCGATCGCCCGGCGAAGGCAGAAAGTCACGCCAGGGTATTACGTTCAAGTAGACTTGTTCCGAAATCATGGCCGTGCCGGCGATGCGCACCGTGTCAAATTGGTCTGCATCCGTTCCGCCCAGTTCGACTTCCAGGCGGCTGAATGGACCAAAATAGACGTCCCCGCCAAATGCCATCTCGCCCACGGGCAGGCCAGGACGTACCGCATCTCGCAGATGCACGATGCCCGGTCCATTGGAGCCACCCCCTGAAAGTTCACTAAGGAAGATCGCCATCGCATCGCGACCCACATGCAGGACCCCGCGGTTGACCACGTCCCCCTGGAAGACGGCGTTGGTGTTTTGTGCCACTACCATCTGGCCCAGGTTGTCAACGGAGCCAAATACACGGTTGGTGCCCCCACCAACGGCCATCGTCCCCTGGTTGATAAGTCCGTCATTGAAGCGCAAGGTGGCATCCTGGTTGGCCCGGATGTTGGCGGACGGAGGGTTGATGACGGGGCCGGTGAACTCCACGGCCGCACCGGTGGCTTCGACCAAACCGTAGTTCATGTGGGGCCCGCCGCCGATTACCTGCAGCCGCTGGCTGGGGTCCACGCGGACCTGGCCGGTGGAATGATTGATCAACTGCGCGACGACCATCCCGTCGCCGGTCAGGATGCCCCGGTTGGCCAGTGTTTGTGCGGCCAGTACGTGCCGGGTGCCGAGGACGATGCGACCACGCGCGTTGATGGAGATATCCTCCAGCGCGGTCAGATTCCCGCCGTGGTCAACCCGTAATACGGCCTCGCCGGCGAGCGCGCCGAGGGTCAGCGAGCGGACGTATTCGTCTTCATCGGGGCCGATCACGACCACGCTCGAACCTGGCTGAATGGTCGCGTGATGGAACGAGTTGGGGACGATCCCCCCCGACCAGTTCTGGCTCACGGCCCAGAAACCGTTGGCCAGCGGGCTGGTCCATTTGGGAAGCGGAATGGAATACCGAATGATGGCTTCCGGGCCACTATCAAGAATGGCTCGATAAGCGACCTGGCCCTCGTTGTTGAATGCACCTCGCCCACCACCGGTTGGCCCTGTCTCGTCCGTCCAAATTAAATCTACAATGGTACCACCGGCTCAGCGTTTGACCTACATCCGCAACCCGAATCGTATCGATGCCATTGCCAAGAAAGATGCTCTGCCCGAATTGGCCGGAAACGTAGCCGATGAACGCAACCTGGTCATCATCGTTGACGGAAACCGTCGGCTCGAATCCGATGAACAGGCCGCTACCGTCAGCTAACAGCGTGCCCTCGCGTGCGATCGGCGTGACCCCAACGCTTGAGGCCAGGAATATGCCTTGGTCGTAGCTTGGGTCGGTATTCTCGAGCTGGGCCCAAAACGCGGCCATTCCGTTGTTGTTAACCGCTGGGGCCGCGAATGCTTGAAACTGGCCGCCACCGCTCGAGACAGTGTCGCCTCGGCGGGCAAGCTGGGTGACGGTGCCTCCCATCCCACTAATGTAGATCCCCTGATTCGCTTGTGTCTCGGCAAGCACAGCGCGAAACGCCATCTGAGACGAGTCGCTGAACGCTGGTTCGTCAAAACCCTGAAACACTCCATTACCGTCGGGGGCCGGTTCGCCTGCCGAAGCAATCGCGTTCAGAGGTCCGCCGGACCCCCGGTAGACACCTGGAAACGACTTACTGCCGACAGTTGGCGATTGCACCAGAGTCGCCAAGAACGCGAGTGAACCGTCGGCGCTGATCCGAGGCCAGCTCAAATCAGCAAGACCAAACTGAAAGACCCCGGCGGGCACTTCACGCGCAATCTGCGTGATGCCCCCACCAGAGGATCGGAAGACGCCGGCATCGTAATTCGAGCCGCCACTATTTCCGACCAGATGGGCTCTGAAAGCCACATCGCCAGCAGTGTTCAGTATCGGAGTATCGAACTCGTTGAAAAAGCCATCGCCGTCAGGTGCGGGATCATGCTGCGAGGCGATCGTGGTCAGGGGCCCGCCGCTGCCGCGATACAAAGTCTGAATGGACTGTCCGCCAGCGCTAAGCGGGAGCACGTAGCCGGCAGAAAACGCGACTTCACCAGCATCGTTAAGTGCCGGACTCCCCGGGCGTGACAGCCCCGGGTCGTTTTGCGTCGCAACTTTGCTGCGGGCGATCCGCGTCAATGTGCCGGGCTGCGGGGATCCGCGGTAAATGCCCACGTCATCATCCGAAATGAAGGGACTCAACACGGCGCGAAAGGCAAGCTCGCCAAAACCGTTCAGTACCGGAGCGGAAAAACTCTGAAACTGACCATTACCATCTGGAGCCGTCATTCCGCTGATGGCCACAATTTCCGTGGTCGCCACAACGGAGGGAGTAAACGCCGTCCACATCAAACTTGTAAGCAGGATCAACAAGATCAAGCTGCCGTACTTGCAGGTTGTGTTGTCCATGATGATGACCCTCACTTCGGATCAAAGGCTGCTGGGAAATCCACGCCAAAACGATCCTCTACACGCTGCATGCCATTTGGCGACCGGAAACGTAACTACAAACTCCTGCCGGGCGATAAGATTTTCCGTTTTTTCGAAAAAAGCCGTTCCACTTGAACGTCGAACACGGGTGTATTTATGGCGAGCACACAGTCCGCCTGGCAGCAGCCGTCGCGACGAGAGCACGACACGTCAACAGCTAGCAGAATCTGTCCTCAGCTCAACGAATTCTTCGTTTTTCCGTTTCGAAATGGCCGTCTCTTGGCATTAGTTGAATGGAAAGGCGGCCGAACGATTCGTTTGGTGCGCCGCTTACGCCCAATGGCACTCGGTTTGGGCATTGTGGAACAGTTGTCCCCAACTGTTTCCCCCGACCATTTCGCGATTTGCGGAACAATTGAGAACAATTGTCCTACAAACGAAGTGCCATTGGCTTAGCGCCGAGGGCGCGAAAGGAGTGGTCGGCCATGTTACGCAGCCTTCGAATGAATCGCATGATGTTGTCACTCGTCATCCTCGCTGCCTTGGCACCTTCCCTTGGTGCGGACTTCATCAGCTGGGACCATGGTGCCGGGACCTCGGCTTGGAGCAACCCACAGAACTGGACCTTCGATCAACTGCCGGGTTTCGGGGACGATGTCAACATTGGCGGTTATTTTCCCTTCGCCGTCGTGAATCTCGATATTCCTGGGACCACCCAGATTGCAAATTTCACCCTGATGAACGATTCGACGCTCTCAACCAGCGGCGGCGAACTCGTTACCGAAGACGCCTATCTATTGGGGGCCGGTACGCGACTGTATGCACCCGTCAATTCACTGAGTCCCCTGTTTGATTCCTTGGACGTGAACAGTCTCACCATCAACTCAGGTGCGGAACTTGTCCTACAGGATGGCCGAGTGGAAGTGGACAACGGAATCATGACCATCAATACGAACAGTCTCGTTACCGGGTATGGTCAGATCGACTTCGAGTATCTTCCGGGCACCACGGTCGTGCTGGACAACAACGGGATCATCCGAGGTGGGCGACCATCGCCGGGTGTCTTTAACCAGGTGTACATAATGTATCTCGATTCGCTTCATGCCAATGCGCGCGTCGCCCTGGACGGGTATCTCACCAGCAACGGTCGCATTGAGCTTCCGGACGGCACAGGCATCGACCTGGATATTCCGCTGCTTGGCGAATACAACAGCACGATTACCATGGGTGCGAATACGATTCTGGACATCGGCGCTCCGTGGACACTGGGTGGCGTGGGCGGCGGCGGCGTGATGGACGTGGATGCCGCATCCACGATCCCGTTAGTCCCGGATGTCGCGTTGATTGCCGGAGGCGAGGTGACGGTCAGCGGGAACTCGCGAATCAACGTCGACACGGGCACGTTGCGCTTCAATGCTCCCACGACGGTCGAAACGGGTGCGATCATCGATCTGGATGAAGGCGTGACGTTGCGGTGGCACAACCCGGCGACGATCGAGGACCCGAATTCGATTGTCAACGATGCAGCTGGCACCCGTTTTAACGTTTATTCGACCGTCTTTATCGGCTCCGGATTCGGGTCGTTGGACTGGGACAACGTTGCGGGAGACGGTACAACAATCGTCAATGCCAACAGTGCCTGGATCGTCAACGTGGGAAGTCTGGATGCGGGAGCGGATACCTATGCCGGCCGGATAGAACTGAATTCAGGGGGTATGTCCATCCAGGTCGCTGACGGGGCCTGGACCATGAATGGCGAATTGGAAATGAACAATACGGCCCTCGATCGGCCGATCCTGGCAGGCTCGCGAATGGTTGTGTCGCAGATTGGCTCAATCAATATGACGGGAGACTGTTGGATCACCGCAGACCTGGATCTGCAGGGTGACTTGACGTTGTACTCCGGTGTCGGCACATTGAGTGGCCGCACCGCATTCCGCGGGACAAGCCAAGTGAGCTTGTCGCCGGGTACGATACTCAAGCTGAACTACTTGACCGAGTATTCCGGCGGAAGCTATACGGGCAACGGCGAAATGCAGCAGAACGGACCGGCCCACGTCACCGGTTCGACAACGATCGACGTCGAGCGATTCAACTTCGATGGCGCGCTGAACACGACGAATACGATCATTGATCCGGCAGCCACGTTCCAGCTGAATGTCAGCTATCTGGATGACGTGTCCGGCGTGACGCACAACGGCTCCGTCGACATCTCGGACACGGGGACTCTGGCCGTGCAAACGGCTGCGGAATGGGGTATGGGGCCAGGTGGTGAGTTGCGGCTTCACGGCAGTGCCGTACCGGTTCCTGCGGCGGTTGTCAGCGGAGCAGACTTTGCCACCGAGAGCAGCGGCCGCGTCGAGGGAAACGGCCGCTTTGCCACGAATGTGCGCAACGCCGGGATTTTTGAGCCCGGTGAGCCGGTGGGCAATATACTCGTACAGGGGAATTACCTTCAAAGCGTCCTCGGTAACCTGAACATGGATCTTGGCGGAACGACGGCGATTGTGGAGCATGATCAGTTGAACGTCGCTGGTGAAGCACACCTCGACGGCAACCTCAGTCTGTCGACCTATGGCGGCTACGTCGATCCCATAGCGCCTGGAACTGTGGACGAATTTGTGCTGGTTATCGCGGGCACGGTTTACCACGATTTTGCCACGATTTTCTATGATGGGACACAACTTGTGCCGGAATTCGGCGTTGGACCGGATGGCGATTTTACCGACCACATTGCAGCCGGCTTGTTTCGCATCATGGACTACACGGCGACCAGCGTCAGGCTGCTGAATTACAAGGCGCTACCCGGCGACGCCAACGGTGACGGCATGGTCGATGGACAAGACTTCCTCATTTGGAATGCGCACAAATTCACCGCGGGTACTGATTGGCTCACGGGTGACTTCACTGGTGACGGCGTTACCGACGGCCAGGATTTTGTGGCGTGGAATGCCAACAAGTTCACGGGTGTATCGTGGCGAGCGCCTCGTCAGGCAACACCCGAACCGGGGCAAGGCATGCTCGTCGTGATCGCCGCATGGCTGGGGCTGCAGGCACGGTGTCGGCTGCTGCGCTACTCGAGAGTCTAAGTCGCAACCGGATCGCCGACCTACAGTAACTCGGCCGCCGTGCCAAGCTGACGCAGCCGCTGACGCAGCCGGTTAAGTTGTACGCGCGCAACGTCCGGGTTGAGCCCCAGACGCCGCGCCGCCTCCGCCGTCGAATGCCCTTCAAATCGAAGTCGAATCAGATTCTGCTGCTGTTCGGTAAGCCGCGCGAACAACCTCTCAACCTGTTCGCGCCGCGCCGCTTCCGCCGCCGGATTGGGTTCGGAACTGCACAACGAGACAAAATGATCTTGCAGCCGGGACTGATCTCCCAGCATTTGACTCGGCCGCTGCTGCCGCTGCGCTCGCCGCCAGTGCCGAGCGACTTTACGACGCATGATCGTGAGTGCCAGGGCGACCAGCTTTTCCGGACTGCTGATATCAAACCGGCCACCGCGCAAGCCGACTAGCATGCTCCGATGCACCGTCTGCACGACATCCATCGTATCGAGGTAGGGCCGCAGCGCCTGGCCCAGCGTAACACGGGCGACGATCCGGACCTCCGGCTCGTACAGTCGCACAAGCCGCTCCATCGCGGATTCACTTCCCCCCTGGGCCGCCCGCAACAGCGTATCGAAATCGTGGCAGCTTACCGTCTGCATGTACGTGATCCGCCGCAGGGATTGGTGTAGACTAAAAGCAACGTAACGCCGGTGCCCGTTGGACGGCGTTGATCGTGCCCCGGGCCCGCCCTCATCGTACCACACAATTCGCGGCCAAGTGTCACCCTGAGGGAGCTGACACCGTGCGTCGCACGGGTCAGCGACCGAAGGATCTTCCAGAGGCGTTGTTCCACTTACGACGGTAGACGCAGGAGATCCCGGACGCACCCTGCGGGCCATGTCACGTTGGCTGGCAGATCCTTCACTCCGCTCCGCTACGTTCAGGATGACGTGCTTCCGCCGTGTGGCGATCTTGGCGGGAATCGGGAAGTTGTGTGGTACGATGAGGGGCCCGCCTCGGAAATCACATTCCAGCCCCAGCGGATCATTATACGGCAGAGACACCACAAATGCCACCGGACCTCGGCCAGCACGCTGTTCGTGAACAACGCCTTGCAGTGGTTCGCGCGGAACTAGAGCAGCGCATCGAGCGCGGCGAATACTCTGTCTGCGAGGACGTCTTGACACGCGCTGTGGACCTGAGCGCCGATCCCGACAGCGTGCTGGAACTGATCTACGCAGAATACGCGGCACTCGATCGACTGGGCAAGAATCCGGATCCGAACGACTATTATCGTCGGTTCCCTCACTTGCGTGAGCGGTTGTCGCTGGTTCTCAAGATCCACGCGGCATTCAAACACGAGCTCGGGGAGGAAGAAGCCTCGCTGAGCCGCTGGCCGTGGATCGACGAAGCGTCCACCGATGATAATCCGCACCATGCGGCCGCCGGATCACCTAAGCGTATCGGGCAATATGAAGTCCTGGAGGAGGTCGGTCGCGGAGGGATGGGGATTGTGTTCAAAGCGCGGCAGGTCGACTTGAATCGGATTGTCGCATTGAAAATCATACGGTCTCCCTTGGCCACTCGTGAGGAGTTGTCAAGGTTTCGTCAGGAGGCCGTGGCAGCCGCGCAGCTCGAGCATCCGAATATTGTCACCGTTCACGAGATTAGTCAACATCTCGGCTTCCCCTACTTGTCGTTCGAATTTGTCAGCGGTGGCAATCTGGCGGAGCGAGTGGCCGAGCGGCCCATCAATGCCAATGACGCCGCGTCCTTCGTCCAGACGCTGGCCCGCGCGGTCGCGTACGCCCACGGTCAAGGCGTCGTGCACCGGGACTTGAAACCGGCCAACATTTTGCTGACGGACGACCGTCAGCCTAAAATCGCCGACTTCGGGCTGGCCAAACTGTTGACGGATTTGGCCGAAGCAGAAGGTGGGCCGTCCACGTTGACGCAAACCGGTGCCGTCCTGGGAACGCCCTGCTACATGTCTCCCGAACAGGTCGGTGGTAAGCCTGAGACGGTTGGTCCCGCCACCGATATCTATGCCTTGGGCGCGATTCTCTATGAGATGCTCACCGGCAGGCCGCCCTTTCAGGGTGAGTCCACCATCGAGACCCTGGAGCAAATCAGACATCATGAACCAACACCACCACACCGATTGCGACCCCGATTGCGACGCGACTACGATACCATCTGCCTGAAGTGTCTCGAGAAAGATCCCGGGCGGCGGTATCCGTCCGCCACGGCACTCGCCGATGACCTGGCTCGGGCCCTGGCCGGCCGTCCCATTGTCGCCCGACCGGTGCGATTTCCGGAACGCGCCGCGAAGTGGCTGTATCGCCAGCCGGCCATCGCAGCTCTGATTGCTGGCGTCATCGTGGTGGCCCTGGCGGGAGCGACTGGCGTTGTCTTGCAGTGGCGACGAGCCGAAGAAGGTTGGCGGCGGGCCGAGATCGCGCACCAGTCCGAACTGGCGCTCCGCGAACAAGCTCAGCTGGGCCTTTACCGTCACCTGATCGCCACCGCTCATCGTGATCTGCTGAATTACCGTTTCAGGCAATCGGAACTCGTGCTTGACCAGTGCCGTTCCGAATTTCGACATTGGGAGTGGTACTACTTGAAGCGGCTGTGTCACCCGGAACGGATGACACTGGCCAACCACTCGCAAGCGGT
The DNA here is from genome assembly GCA_963695565.1 of uncultured Planctomycetales bacterium. GTDB lineage: Bacteria > Planctomycetota > Planctomycetia > Pirellulales > Pirellulaceae > CAVOGW01. Next base: position 560,600 of record CAVOGW010000008.1, on the reverse strand, counting down.
CCGCCGTGCCCAATACCTGCCCGATGGCCGGCATCTTGTGACAGCGACCGGAGATTGGGGAACTGGGCACCCGGGAAGATTGCAGCTGTTCGATGCCGAAACGGGTCATGTCATCTGGGGGACCGACGTGGATGCGGGGCCGATCATGGACCTGGCCGTGAGCCCGGACGGCAGCCTGATGGTCACGGCCTGCGCAAATTTTGGTAGAGCCGCCGAACAAGCCGTCACGATCTGGGATGCAGCGACCGGAAAATCAAGGCGGCACCTTTCCGCCGAGATCGGAAATGCATTTGCGGTAGCCCTCAGTCCGGACGGAGAGATCGTAGCGACGGGTGGAAGCGATGGCCGAGTGCGGCTGTTTCGCTCCGCGTCCGGCGACGCCTTGCGCGTACTTGCAGGGCACACGGACAACGTGCATGGCGTCGCTTTCAGCCCCGATGGGGCGATTATCGCTTCCGCCAGCCGCGACGGCTCGGCACGGATCTGGGACGCTGCCAGTGGAATGCAGTTGCAGTCGTTGCCGTGTGGCGCCGATCAACGCTCAGTCGCCTTCAGCCCCAATGGCCAGTTGCTGGCCACGGCGGGTTACGGCGGAGTCGCCTTGCTTTGGGATCTTGCCCAGACCGTCCCGGAACCGACGCCTCTGCCTGTGGATGCGGGCATGGTCAGAGGACTTTCCTTTGCCCCTGACGGTGAATTGCTGGCGGGCATCGACGCGAAGGGCGTGATCCATTTGTGGCGCGTACCTTCCGGAGAGATGGCGGAAACGCTGTATGGTCACGACGCGTACGGTAATCAGACCGCGTTCAGTCCAGACGGGTCCCGGCTGGCTTCCGCGTCAGGCGACGGGACCGTCAAAATCTGGGACGTCCATGCTGAGCACTTGAGCGCGGCGCGGGCCAAATCACGATCCGTGACGGAGGGGGGATGGGTGAGTGCATTGGCATACAACTGCGATGGTCGGCTGTTGGCCATTGCCAGTGACCGGAATCCCGTAAACAGCGGCGTGGTGGATTTCAAGTTGCGGCTGGTTGATCGGCAGGATCCCAACCAGACCCAGACGCTCTCTGGGCACAGCCAGGGGGTGACCAGTATGGCCTTCAGTCCCGACGGTAAACAGATCGCCACAGGCAGTCGGGATCACACGGTCCGCGTCTGGGATGTGTCCACGGCAGAATCGTTGTGGACTGGTGCTGGTCACACTGCCGCCGTCAACGACGTCGCCTTTGTGCGTGACACGTTGTATTCCGCCGGAGAGGATGGGCTGCTGCTCGCATGGGAACCGGCATCCCGTACACGCCCAATTTGCGTTTTTGAATGCGGAGTGCCGATCACGTGCCTGGATGTCTCGCCGAACAGCCTTCTGGTGTTACTCGATAACACGGGTGAAGTCCGTTTCTGGGACGCGTCGGCCAGCCGCCTGCTTACGGCCTCGATCCGCGTAGCAGGTCCTGTCGGCATAATGAGCATGCGCCCTGACGGCAAGCAACTCGCCATCGCAACCGGCAGCGAAGTTGTTGTGTGGGATACGTCTTCGCTCGACGAAGGCAGGTCAGGCTTAATCAGCACACTGGCGGGTCACACCGCACGTGTGACGGCATTGACGTATAGTTCGGACGGTAAGCGATTGGTATCTGTTGGCCAGGACAAGAATGTTCGATTGTGGGACAGTGAAACAGGCACGGAAATGCTGACGCTGCAAACGCCGTCAGAGGACACGTTGGCTGTGGCGTTCGATCCCCAGCAACAACAACTGGTCGTCGCTTATCACGGCTCCCTGATGGTCTGGGATACTGTCCAATCGACAACAGCCTCCGCATCAAAATGAGGCATGACGAGCGACGCTTGGCCGGCCTTCGGGTCGATGGGTTGACCGTATTGAAACGAATCGGTGCCCATCGATCCTCAAGCGACATCTGCATCAGCGAGACAATAACCGCGCCCGACCGTCCGCGCTCTGTTCACCCCAAAGTGCTGTGTCCCCCGACGTGCTCCTCGCGCTCACCCCAAAGTGCTGTGTCCCCCGTCCGTGCTTTCGGGTCGATGGGTTGACCGTATTGAAACGAATCGGTGCCCATCGATCCTCAAGCGACATCTGCATCAGCGAGACAATAACCGCGCCCGACCGTCCGCGCTCTGTTCACCCCAAAGTGCTGTGTCCCCCGACGTGCTCCCTCACCCCAAAGTGCTGTGTCCCCCGTCCGTGCTCAAAGTGCTGTGTCCCCCGTCCGTGCTCAAAGTGCTGTGTCCCCCGACGTGCTCCTCGCGCTCACCCCAAAGTGCTGTGTCCCCCGTCCGTGCTCAAAGTGCTGTGTCCCCCGTCCGCGCCCTGTGTCCCCCGTCCGCGCCCGTCCGCGCTCTTCCCCCGTCCGCGCTCTGCCGCCGGTCCGCGCTCCCCGTCCGCGCCCCCGAGCGGACAGCACGAGGCGGGAATGAATGCCCGTTGGTTCACGCCAGCGGTAGCTTTATAATGAAGAGAATGACGTCTGCCCCCAAACCCAATGATTCCTCCACCGAAGCTCTTGCCCTTCAGTTGCAGGCCTTTCGGGAGATGAGCCCGCAAGAGCGCCTGCGGAAAATGTGGGCACTCTCCAGCCAGGTCCGCCAAATGGCGTTCGCTGCCATTCGACGTCGCCATCCCGACCTTCATGAAGACCAGGTGCAACTTCGATTCATTGAATTGGCGTATGGAACCGGTTTGGCCGCGGAAATCGCGCGGTGGAAAACGGAGCGATTGATTGAATCAGTCGAATGATCTGCTGGACGCGTTGTCTCCCGTCGTCGACGGTTTTCGTCGACTGTCGATTCGCCATTTCATTGGCGGCAGCGTGGCGAGCTCGTTCCATGGAGCCGTTCGCACGACGATGGATGTTGATCTCGTTTGTGAATTGTCCACAAATCAGATTTCCCCGTTCATTGCGTCACTAGGAACTGAATATTATGTCAGCGAGCCGGCGGTACGTGATGCGGTGCAGCGAAAATCATGTTTTAACCTCATCCACTTGCCCACTTCCTTCAAGGTCGACGTATTCATTAGTCGAGGTCGTCAGTTCGATCTCGATTCGATGAGGCGAGCGACTTTGGAGAGACTCGAAGAAGGACATGCGCTCAAGGTTCCCGTTGCTACTGCCGAAGACTCGATCATCAGCAAACTGGAATGGTATCAGCTGGGTGGTGAGACGTCTGAACGACAATGGGATGATGTGACCCGATTAGTCAAGTTACTGGGTGAGCAGGCAGACTTTGATTATCTGAGGAATGCTGCCGATTTGGTCGGCGTCGGCGAGTTACTGAATCGATTGCTCCATCTGAGTTAATCAGGCATCGGGTCAGGAATTGGAGAATGACTGCCGTTGCCCAATTGGTCCGGGCAAAGTTGCCGTAACGCGTTACCAATTCAGGGCAAATCCGCAGAACAGCCGCAACCAACGCTCAGCTGTGATCTTGACGGCGATGCCGACTGCGACATCGATGACATCGACGCGATGGTGATGGAGATTGTTGCGGGTACGAATCGTGCCGTTGGCTGGATTGCCATTTTTCGGACGAGTACCGTCAGTCGCACCCGCCGTTAGCTTCGATGGCACGCAACGTCACCGACAAACAATTCTGACCGTGCTTTCCTTGTGACACGCCCGGCAATCGTTGACCCATGCTCCACAGGGATTATGGCTTGAGGACGCACCAATGTGATGGCACTGCACTTTCGCCAGGGCGGTGCGCTGTGCCGCCTCCGCCTCGAGCAACCAACCTAAATCCAAAGCGGCTACCGCAATCCAAGGATGTCCAAAGCGACGCACGCACGCGGCAATCGATGTTGTAAGAGCTGTACTGCCTCGCTTCACTAGTCCTCGAATGCACGGAATGGAGGCGGATACGCGACACGCCGAGGCGAGAATTGACTTGACTTCATAGGCCGATCACGGTGACAATTGGCTTAGTCCGGAATGAGCACGTCAAGTACGCCGACTGGATTAGCGTTCGCGTTTTTTTCATCACCGCTTGCAGACAAAGGTGGTTTTCCGCCCAGCAACTGGGCGGGTAGCAAAATCTCGGTTGCCATGTTGAGTATCAAGCATATCGCCGCACGATCATTGGTCTGGCTGGCAGCCATCGCCATTCCCGTACAGGGTCTTCCGGCCGCGTCCTGTGGATGCACGGGTAGTAGTGCTCGTTGCCCAGGGAAGCCGCCATGCCAACGCTGCTGTTGCTCCGAGAAAAAAGTACGTGACGGGCAATGCTGTGGCACGCGCCCCGAGGCCAAGCCGAATCACTGCGGCTGCAGCAATCAAGAGAGCAGCTATGGCTCCGCATGCAAGTGCGGAGTGACTTGCCAGTGCGGCAAGGCAAGCCTCCCGAAGCCCACGACGCCACCTCCGGTTCAATATCGCATCGTGGAAAAAATCGTGAGCGACGCCGTGTCGGCCATCTCACTGCTGGCCACGTGTGAGCCTGCCGTAGTGACTCGCGACAACGAGGCTTGCATAGAATTCAACGCATGCACTGCTCAAGAACATTGCGTCAGCCTCTGTCGGTTCACACTTTGATTCATTCTTACACTACCGCTGCGCGCATTTTGAAGCTGTTTGAGATGTGCATCTTACGGTAGTTCGCTCAGCGAGCCCGCAACGACCATGTTGATGCTGCCGTCTTACGCCGCTTCAACGTGAAAATCCGCGGTTGCGGATATCCATTTTCGCATTTTCGTCGGCGACCCGCAGACGAACGTGATCTGTAGTCGTGTTCACAAGTTTGCATGCTCGGGGTGTGCGCCGACCGCGACCGTCTGCCGGATGGCGGATGGGTTGCCCTAGCTGTGAGTCAATTTTGAGGACAAGCGAGGTTGCCATGAGTGACTCTGAACCGTCCACTGCCTCCGACACGCGTGCCGCGGCCACACCGGAACGAAGTGTATCGCCGGCTGAACAAACACTGTCGGCCGAGGCGAGACAAGCCATGCGCGCTGAGTCCAGACGCTGGTGGATCAAGTTAATCCTGCAGCCCTTGATGCTGTTAGCTTGCGGTACGATCTTAATTGTCGGCCTGGGACTGGCCCAGCGCTGGGGATTCATCACGGCGGGAGATACCCGTGGTCTGAGTCATGCGACGGACGCGGGCAGCGGCACGCGTTACATCTGCCCAATGATGTGTACGCCGCCCCAGGCGGAGCCGGGCCGATGTCCCGTTTGTGCGATGGAACTAGTGCCGGCCACTTCGAGCCGCGGGGGAACGGACTCGCGTTCCATTCAAATCGATCCGGCGGCTCGGCGGGTCGCCGATATTCGCACCGTCGCAGTAACATCGACGCCCATGACGCGCACGATCCGCGCGATCGGTGAACTCCACTACGACGAAGGAACGTTGAAAACAATTTCGGCGTACGTGGCTGGCCGGCTGGACCGGCTCTATGCCGACTTCACGGGTGTTGTCGTGAAGAAGGGCGATCAGCTGGCGCTGGTATACTCGCCACTCCTTTACTCCGGTCAAGTCGAATTGCTGTTGGCCAGGAAGTCTCGCGACGAAAGCCGATCATCGACGCGTGCCCGAGTCGTGCAATCGGGTGGCGACCTGTATGCGAGTGCCCGGGAGCGGCTGGGTTTGCTCGGCATGACCGAAATGCAGATCGCCCACCTCGAAGAGTCAGGCAAAGCGAATAGCCAAATGCACTTGTTTGCTCCCATCAGTGGTACGGTGATCGAGAAAATGGCCGTGGAGGGCCAATACGTCAAAGAAGGCGATGCAATCTACAAGCTTGCCGACCTGTCGACGGTCTGGTTGATGCTCAGGCTGTTTCCAGAAGACGCTGCGGCGATTCGGTACGGTCAGAAAGTTCAAGCGGAAGTCCAGTCGTTACCCCACCGACAATTTGCGGGTCGCATTGCCTTCATCGATCCCCAGGTCGATTCCAGGACGCGAACCGTGGGCGTTCGCGTCGTGATCCCGAACGACGAAGGCCTCTTGAGAATCGGCGATTATGCGAAAGCGACGATCGACCTACCGCTCTCTGACGTCACTCAGACCCTTGTTTATGACCCTGAACTGGCCAATAAGTGGATCAGCCCTCGCCATCCACACATCGTCTCAAACGCCGCTGGCACCTGTCCGATTTGTGGCGTGGACCTGGTGCCGGCCGCGCAATTTGGATTCACTGACGATGCAAGTGCAATCAGTCAAGCGCTGGTCGTCCCGCGCGACGCCGTGTTGATGGCTGGGAACAATAGCGTTTTGTACGTCGAAACCGAGCCGGGTCGGTTTGAGCTGCGCCGCGTGGTACTCGGTCCGAGTTGCGGCGATCAGATCGTGATTCGCAGCGGCGTTCAGCTTGGTGAACAGGTGGCGTCGCGCGGCAACTTTCTGATTGACTCCCAGATGCAGCTTGCCGGTAATCCGTCGCTGATTGACCCGCAGCGACTGGAGAGGCCTCTTGACGAGGCGATGTCGGCCGAGATGATTGCGGCCCTTTCGGGCCTTTCCGCCGAAGACCGGGCATTGGTGCAATTGCAACAAAATTGCCCCGTCACAGACTCTCCGCTCGGTGCCATGGGAGTTCCTGAAAAGGTGGACGTCAACGGCACCGTGGTTTTCATCTGTTGTGACGGCTGTCGCGAGGAGTTGCTGTCGGAGCCGGAGAAGTACCTGGCGAAGCTCAGGGTACGACAAAGCACAACTCCGTCCGACGCTGGCTCGCTGCCAACTCCACAGCCGATGGACCTTCCTCCCATGGGTACGCCTCGACTGATCGAGATGGAGGGGTCGGCCCCCGCAGTGGTCAGTGAGGAGTCCATAGACGCGACATCGACCGAATCAACGAAGCGCGCGGCCGCGACTTCCGAGGAGGAGGTGCGATGATCAGAAGTTTGCTCGATTTTTGCATGCGGGAACGGCTGGTCATCATGATGGCTTCGATTGCGATTGTCGCTTTCGGTTGGTACTCGACGAACGAGGTCCCGCTCGACGCCATTCCGAACGTAGGCGAAAACCAAGTGATTGTGCTGGCCGAGTGGCCTGGCCGGTCGCCGAAGGACATGGAAGACCAGATCACGTATCCCTTGTCCGTTGCGCTGCAGGCCGTGCCCCACGCCAAGCATGTGCGCGGCAAGAGCATGTTCGGTTTCAGCTTTGTGCAAGTGACGTTTGATGACCGTGTGGATTTCTATTGGGCACGCTCACGAGTGGCTGAGCAGTTGACGACCGTATCGGGTTCTTTGCCGGATGAAGTCACGCCCCGGTTGGCACCTGATGCCACAGCCTTGGGACAGATATTCTACTATGTGCTCCAGCCGCCGCCGGGAATCGACCTGGCCCAACTCCGCTCGAAGCAGGACTTTTTTATCAAGTATGCACTGCAATCGGTGGATGGGGTGGCGGAGGTAGCGTCCATTGGCGGCTACGTGAAGCAATACCAAATTGAAGTTGATCCAGACCAACTGCGGTTTCACGACATCCCGCTGGCAAAGGTCATCGCAGCGGTGAAAGCCTCCAACATCGACGTGGGGGCAAAAACTGTCGAGAGCGGCGGCATGGAGTTTCTGGTGCGTGGCAAGGGATTCATCGGGTCGGGCAGGACCGAGCCCGAGACGATCCGCCAAATTGAAAATACGGTGGTGGTCACACGGGACGGTGTCCCCGTGCGCGTGCGAGATTTAGCCAAGGTGCAAATCGGACCTGCACAGCGTGATGGAGCGTTGGACTTCAACGGTCAGGAAGCCGTCGGTGGCATTGTCGTCATGCGGTACCGCGAAAATCCGCGCTCGGTGATCCAACGTGTCGAGGCCAAAATCGCTTCACTCGAACCAGAACTCGGCGGAATCAAGATTCACCCGGTCTACGATCGGACGCTGCTAATCGACGAGACCGTCGGAACGCTCACCGAGGCGCTGGGCCAGGAAACGCTGGTCACGATTGCGGTCATGGTGCTGTTTCTGCTCCACGTACGGGCCAGTATTGTGATTGCCATCACGCTGCCGATGGCCGTCTTGATGTCGTTTATCGCGATGAAAGTCTTCGGCGTCGATGCGAACATCATGTCATTGGCTGGAATCGCCATCGCGATTGGAACAATGGTCGACATGGGGATCATCATCCTGGAAAACATCTACGCGGCCTTAGCCGATTGGGAAGCGGATGGTTCGCCCGGTGGTTTGCAACGAAGGTTTGAGGTGATTCGAGAATCGGCGGCGGAAGTCGTGCCGGCCGTGATGACGGCAGTCAGTACAACCGTCGTGAGCTTCCTGCCGGTCTTTTTCTTGACCGGACGCGATCACAAGTTATTTGCGCCATTGGCGTGGACGAAGACATTCGCGTTGACGGCCAGCCTGATCGTGGCCGTGGTCGTTGTGCCCATGCTGAGCCGTGTGTTGCTACAAACTTCGCGCATGCCGCGCTGGTCAGGCCCCATTGTGGGCCTCGCGGTTGCGGCACTGAGCGCGGCGTTGTGCCGGTTTGTATGGGCCGATCGTGTCCAGGAATGGACACTGCTCAGCCCAAATTGGGCCGCCGCTGTGGTGGCGGTCATCGGTTTTGTCGGCGGCTGGTGGCTGACTCGCGAAAAGATTCGCTCGATGGAAGAAAACCCGGCAAGTCGATTCTTGCGTTGGATTTATGGGGCTCGGTTGCGATTTGCCTTGCGGCATAAGGCCGTGATGCTTTCGTTTCCACTGGTTGCACTGGTGCTGGGTCTGGGCGCTTGGATCGGTTTGCCTACCGTGTTGCGCCCGGTGGAAAGGGTCGTTGCTGCACTGGGCGCCGACCTGAATGAAGTGCCCGGATACATTAAAGCCAAGCACCTATTCACGGGGCTTAAATCAGATGACTGGATCGCGCTGGACGAAGGTTCCTGGTTTTACATGCCGAGCCTTTACCCTGCCGCCAGCTTCAATCAATCGATGTCCGTGCTGCAAACCCAGGACGCGATGATCAAGCAGATCCCGGAAGTGGCTGACGTGCTGGGCAAGATCGGCCGCGCCAATTCCGCGCTCGATCCGGCACCCACGGGCATGATTGAAACCTACGTGATGCTCAAACCACGCGATCAATGGCGCCCTGGGATTACCGAACGTGCGATTTGGGATGAAATCAATGCCGTGGGCACGTTGCCCGGTGTGACGCCCGCCTCCCCCCTGCAACCCATCGAGGGCCGCGTGGTCATGCTGCAAAGCGGTATTAAGGCCTCAATGGCGGTGCGCATTTACGGCGACAGCCTGGATGGATTGGGTCAAGCCGCCGTTGCGGTCGCAGAGCAATTGAAGAGACATTATCTCGTGAACGCCGGCACGGTGAACCCGGACATCGTGATGGGGAAACCTTATTACGAATTCGAGGTTGATCGCGAAGAGGCCGCCCGGTATGGCATGACCACGATGATGGTCAATCAAATCGTCTCGGCGGGTCTGGGTGGCGTGGACGTGACAACCACGGTCGAAGGACGCGAACGTTATCCGATCCAGATTCGATTCAGCCGTGACGTGCGGGAGCGGATCGGCGAACTTCAGCACGTTCCCGTCGTCACCGAATTCGGCGAAGTCGTGCCGCTGTCACGTCTCGCGACAGTCGCCACGACCTGGGGGCCGGGGATGATCAGTAGTGAGGATTCACGGCTGGTGGCCCACGTGATGTTCTCGCCGTCCGCCGGTGCCGGCGACCTGGAAACGGTGGAGTCGGTCATGAAGTCGCTTACCGCTGCCCGTGACAGCGGCGAATTGGTATTTCCCCAAGGCAATTTTGAGCTGCAACCGGTCGGTTCCTTTCAGAATCAGATCGAAGCCAACCGGCGGCTGATGTGGCTGATTCCCACCGTGTTGCTGATCAATTTCCTCCTGCACTATCTGCATTTTCGCAACGTGCCCATTGCGTTGGTAGTGTTCACCGGCATTCCCGTGTCCTTTGCGGGCGGCATGATTGCGGTGGCCGTGATGGGCGTCGAGTTGAACACGGCTATCTGGGTCGGCTTCATCGCGCTGTTTGGCCTGGCGGCGGACGACGGCATCGTGATCGCGAGCTACATCCAGCATGTGCTGAAGCGGCGTCGGATCACGACGGTCGACGAATTGCGGGCTGCCATTTACGAGGCGGGCCTGAAGCGAATTCGCCCCTGCATGATGACCACCATTACGACACTTGTCGCGCTCGTCCCTGTGTTGACGGCAACGGGCCGTGGGGCGGACGTAGCGCGAGCCATGGCTTTGCCCGTCTTTGGCGGCATGTTGATCGAACCGTTTTCGTCATTCATTGTACCGACACTGTATTGCGCGTACATGGAGTTCAAGCTGCGCACCGGTTTGCGAGATGAGTTATTGGAAATGTCGCTGGATGAAAGGACGCTGGAACGCAGCGAGATCTTCGCCGCGTGAGGTTTGTCCAAAGTGTTGTCCGTTGTTTTGTAGTTTCCTGTTCAAAAGGAGTTGAAGGATGAAGTGCTTCTGTTCTGAAGTTGTATTGTTTACGGTCGCCACCGTCATCGCTTCGATCGCCGCGGCACAGGAGCTGCCCCAGCACGATCGAATCCATATCGCCGTGCAGGAGATCTGCCCGGTTTCTGGTCAGAAGTTGGGGGAGCATGGTCCGCCGATCAAAGTGAGGATTGGGGAGGAAACGGTGTACCTTTGCTGCCAGGCTTGCTTGAAGGGGGAAGTGAATGCGCAGCACTGGGCGACCATCCACGCCAATTTTGCCAGGGCGAAGCGTATCTGTCCGGTCATGCAAAACGAGTTGCCCAAGAATCCCAAGTGGACGATTGTCGAGGGCCAGATCATCTATGTGTGCTGCCCGCCATGCACCAAGAACATCGAGGCGGACCCCAAGGCGTTTCTCCGGCAGCTTGACGAATTGTACCTGGCATCGCTGCAAACTCGGCAGCCGGCGCGGTAAGGCCGAAATTGAAATCCTGACTTTCGACCGGGTTTCAGCGCCGCAAATCTGGTCACCGCCTCAAAGTAGAACAGTTGTCCCAACTGTTCCACCCAACGCGTACCGCACACAGGAACAGTTGAGACAACGTTGAGACAACTGTTCTACTGGCCTAACGAAATGGCTGGGGAGGGCCCGCTCAATCGGCCGTTGCAGCTCGAGCCGAATGCGGCGAAGGATTTCGGATCGCGTATGGCAACGTCTTTCGGTGCCTCGTCCGCGCTCAACCGGCACAATCGTCACAAATTAATACGGCAAGCTGATTTCTCCCATTTTGCCGATTGTAATGCGTGTTTCGATGGAATCGAATTTGACGATAACGACCAAGGAATCGTCTGAAATTTCCGGGAGCGGGGGCCACGGATGGCCAATCAATCAACAGCGGTGCTGATCGGACTGGCCGCACTGGTAGTCGGGTGCAAGACGGCTCATCAGGTGCGTGATCCAGAATTTGCCCGAGTTTCCAGCGCGGTTCATCAAGCATGGCACGCCGCGGAACCGACTGAAGCCGCAATCGACCCAGTGGTCGCATCCCTCGAGGGTCCTCATTCCGTCGAGGAGTACATCCAATTTGCGCTCGGCCAGAATCCAGAAATCCAGGCAGCGCGCAAGAGACTCGAAGCCTTTGGGCATCAAGTTCCGGTTGCGGCCAGTTTGCCAGATCCGATGCTGAATGTGACCGTACAGCCCCAACCGTTGCAAACGGCGGCCGGCCAACAAGACTTGGTTCTTTCAGCCAATCAGAAGGTACTCTGGTTCGGCAAACTCGACACGCGGGCCAGCCAGGCCGAGGCCCAGACAAACGTGGCACGCGCGCAATTGGCGGCAGCGGAACTGGCGACGATCGCCAAGGTCAAACGAGCCTACTACGAATTGTATTACGTGCAACAAGCGATCTCGGTGACGGAAGAGGAGCAGAAGTTACTCGGCGAAATACGCGACGTTGCCAACACGCGGTACAAAACGGGCCAAACCAGTCAGCAGGACGTGCTGCGAGCCGAACTGGAAATCTCGAATGTGGAAAACGAACTGATTCAGTTGCGACAACAGCTTGAGAGCGGCCAGGCGAAACTAGCTCGTTTACTGCACGTCGCCCCACAAACGCGCGTGCTGGCCCAGGATCGGCTCTCGCCGGAGCAGGTACCGCAGGGCGTGGAATTGTTGCAGCGTCAAGCCGTGGCGGCGAGGCCGGAGCTTCATGCGCAGCTGGCGGCGATTGAACGGGACCGAGAGGCCGTGGAACTGGCTCGGCTGGAATACAAGCCCGATGTCACCTTTGGCTTGTCATGGATTGATGTGTCTCGTGGAGGGCTGAGCCCCATCGCCAACGGCCGCGATGCGCTGCTGCTCAGCGCTGGCGTCAATTTACCCATCTATCGCAAGCGTTTGGATTCAGCGGTGCGGTCCACCGAGGCCGCGGCGGTCTCATCCGCACGTGAGTACGACTCGCTGCGTGATGGGACGCTCGAGGAAGTCACGGACTTGTTCGCACAAGTCAAGAGTCAACGGGACATGCTGACGCTGTTTGAAGAAGACATTTTACCGAAAGCCCGCCAGACGCTTGAGGTGTCGAGCCGAGCCTACAACGTCGGCGAAGTTGACTTCTTACAGTTGCTTGACAATTGGCGGCAGTTGCTCCGATACAACGTCACCTACCGGCGTTTGGAAGCCTCGTTGCGGCAGACAATGGCGGAACTGGAACGCGTGGTGGGTGGCTCCGCCGCCAAATCGGTCGCATTCGTCGAACCGGCGGACGCCGTGCTGGAACTGTTACCACCACCCGACTAAATGAGCGAGTGCGATTGTGAGACATCAGCCGTAGGGCGTTAGCCCACGGTTCCGCTAGATCCGCGGGAAACCGGACGGTAACGCATGATGGCCTTGGCCGAGCGGAACACGAAAACATGATCAGAGCCCCTGCCAAAAAGCTGGCCATGTTGCTGGCAACGTTGCTACTCTTGTTGCCATCCGGCTGCGCCCGGCATACCGGCGATACTCCGGCTGTTGCGTTAACTGCAAGTACTGCGTACCACCACCCTTGCCCTACACGCGTTACCAAGAGTGCGTTTGCCATTCGCGAGCGGCACAGCCGTACGTGCATATTCCGACGGCCGCACCAGAATCGATCGAAGAACCGAGCGAAGAGTCGGAGGAAGCAGCGCCCCACGACCCGGCACCGTGAGGTGCCGGGTGAGCACCACCAAGATCCCCAGCCTTACCTTGTCGGCCGCACACCCCCGCGGTAACAGATCGCGCCGAGGGCATTGAAGTCACCGTTTCACCAGGCGGCGCTTTCGTCGACACCGCGTACCGTTGCTAAACGAGCCCATGACGAATACTCGATCCGCATGCGGTGCCCAGACGTGAATCGCCACGCCACCTTCGTCGGGAATGGCCCCCATGAGAGCTTTCACCGTGTGAACTGATTCATTCATTGGTTCGCACCCTCAGCGAATGACTCGATGGCTGTCAGATCGGCGCCGTTGCGAGTGCTTCGCGGATACGCGCCAGGCGACTCTCAATTCGCGCACGGTCGTGTGGGGACTCGATACTGCGTTCGGCCAATTCGGCGATCCATTGCACGTGGTCGCTGAGCACCCGCCGCCGGCTCGGGCTCGCCGTCAGACCGGCGATGGTTTGAATCGCACCAAGCATCCGTAAGATGATGCCGACATTGCCGGTGGCGCTGTCTCGAATTTGATCGAACGAAGCGGCCACCAGGCTCGCAAAGGTCGGCCCGAGGGCGATCAGCCTCAGTTCGCCATTCTCGTAGCGGAGCGATGAAGGGATGCGGCGAGAGGCGAGTCGCGCAGAATCGCCGTCAGATAGTCCACGCACATCACGGCCGTCGTGGTGTCGTTCATGCTGGGCGACAGAGCGCGCAACGCAATATCCACGATCTGTCGGATGCCGAAAGCGGAATCCTGTTGCAGCGTGCGGTGGCGGCTGATGCTGAATGCCGCCTGCAGGTCTTTGAGGAGCTCATTTTCCGGAGCGTCCTCCAGCGCGAGCGAGACCAGCGTGGTGTCCTCGACCGCAAACTCGCCGATGCCGCGCTCCATCCGCACGATCGTCTCATGCTCTCGTGCCAAGCGCATCGGCGCCGCGCCATCCACGCTTTGGATGTAACCATTCCCCTTGACCGGGACGGGCTGCCAGTTCCGCTCCGGCAGCGCGGGCATTGTCTGATCCTCGTCATCGTCAACCGTACCATGTCCAAGTGTCCCTGGAAACAGCCGGTCAACGGCCAGCATGGTTTGCTCCGCCACCGACGCAATGATGCTCGAAGCCTGGATCGAAGAGGCGATGTGATGAATGAAGAAAATGAGGACGCTGATACCGCCCATCGCCAGCACGACGGAAAACGACACAGCAAGCTTCGGAACAAATTCGCCCCCGTCGCTACTACGGATCGTGCGCAACACGACCAGACAATAGACGAAAATGCCAGCAAAACTTCCGAGCACAACCTGCGTGACCCGGTCGCGCATGAAGTTCCGCAGGATGCGCGAGGTGTATTGGCTGGAGGCTAGCGCCAGCGTCATCAAGGTCATCGAAAACGTGACCCCCACCACCGTCATCATCGAGCCAGCAATCGTGGACAAAATCCCGCGGGCGCCCTCCGGGCCAACGCCAAATAGGCGCGGCCAGCCGGCCAGCCACTCTTTGCCGCCGCGGGAATCAACTTCAACTAGAGCCAACGCGATGCCGATGCTGACCGCAACAATCAGCGCAGGCACAAACCAAAAGCTCGACTGCAGATTGCTCCAAAACTGTCTGAGTTTATTCATGGTTCAACTTTCAACGAATCCCGCTCTGTTAAGACTGAATCCCTACGGGGCTGGTCTGCGCTGCTCACTCGACAGGGCTTCGAAGCCCGAGATGACGTCGAACAGTTCCTCGTCGATGCCACTCTGGCGCAAACGATGGAATGTCCTGTTGAGGTTCTCCAGCAATTCGTCGATGTTCTTGTCGGCGCGTTGCATGGCCGCCAAACGGCTCGCGTTCTCGCTCGCGAGCGATTCAGCGCAGGCCCTGAAGAGCGAAACGAAGAGGTATTCGCTGTGGTGTCACTCATGAATTCTCTTCAGTGTCGGGCTTCGGTTTGGGCGTGGCCTGCGTATGGACTTCCGGCTTAGGCTGAAAGCCAGCAAGCGCTTTGCGGGCGATTAGGATGATCGTTGCGCGATCCTCGTCGCTCAATGATGCGGCCGTATCCAATCGCTCGCGCAAGTCCGCAGGGAGACCTGCCGCCGCCTCGCGTAGGGCGTGCGCGGCCTCCGTCATCTGGTGAAGCGGCACACGATCGAAGAGTTCCGCAGTTAATGCCAGCAGCATTGTGATTTGCGTGGGGACAGACACCGGGGCAAATTCTGGCTGTTTGAGGCAGGCACGAATTCGCCGTCCGTGTTCGATGATCTTGCTAGTGTTTTCGTCCAGGCGCGACGGCCCAATTCGCGGGGTCCCGCAAACGGACTGCATCCATTTTCGCGAGTCGAAAGCAAGGCGTGCGTCACCCTTGTCCATTCGGAATTCCCCCACTATTATACATGCCGTCGGGAGCGGCGTTCAATGTGACGCAGGCCCGCGACGTTTTCGGATGACTTGATAAAGCGCAACTCGTGATTTTGCGGGAGGCGAGTTACCCAGTAAGCCGACGTGATGAAAAGTTCCTCTCTTGGGTCCTCCACCACGTCGGCTTTTTTCGTGCGCGTGCCGGGATCAACGGCGCCCATTTGGAGGTTTGCATGATCAACTATATTTCGGGCCTCGTGTTCGTGGTATTGATGCTCATTGGCGCGGCGGTGCGGCTGTTGATCGAATTCACCAGTCCTCAAACGAAAAGGGAATAGTTTTCATATGGCTCAGTCCTTGCGAGTTGTCATCGTCAAGCCCAGCAAGTACCTGGCAGATGGTTCCGTAGGACGTTTTCGTCGCGGGTTCATGCCCAACAGCACCGTGCCGTACATGCGGAGCATGACGCCATCAGTCGCGGCCGGCACGCGCGTCGAAGTCCACACGATCGACGAGTATGTCCACATAGACCGGCGTTACATGTCCCTGCTCGGTCGGCCCCAGGGCGGCCGCGCGCTACTGGCGTTGGTGGGAGTGCAGAGCCACCAGTTCCATCGCGCCCTGGACCTTGCCGCCGATGCCCGCCGCCGCGGATGCATGGTGGTCATCGGCGGGCCGCACGTGATGACCTGCGATACGTCCATATTGTACGGACGCGGTGTCAGCTTTGCCCAGGCGGAAGCGGAATTGATCTGGCACGAGATCCTGGACGACGCGGCCGGCGGTCAGTTGCAAGCGGTCTACGGCCGCGACCAGCGCTGGCAGCAGGAGATCGAAGCACCCGTCATCGCCCCGCCCAACCGCAAGGACCTTGGCCGGTATGTCATCCCGATGCTGGGGCTGTACCCCGCCCGCGAAGAAGCCATGGCAGGATAATTGGCGGCCTTTGATCATCCTAATTGACCGTTTCGTCCGTGGATCGCAATTACGACACCGCTGATCGCATTGAAGGCAACTACTATGACGAAAGACCCGATTTGCGGCATGACGGTGGACGAAGCGAAGGCGCTTCGCGCCAGCGCGATGGCAAGACGTTCTATTTCTGCGGCGAGCACTGCCGCCAAAAGTTTCTGGGCGACCCACAACCCGCGAACGTCGCCGCGAGTCCGTGTTGCGGTGGCAAGGCCGACATTTCGCGCGACGTTCGGGAACACTCCACGGTGACGCCATCGGCGGCCGCCACGTATTTCTGCCCGATGTGTCCTGGAGTGGTGTCCGACGAGCCGGGTGATTGCCGGAAATGCGGCATGGCCCTGGAACGTAATCCCGCGTGGAAGCCGGCACAGAGCAAAACCATCTACACGTGTCCAATGCACCCGGAAGTGCAGCAGGATCATCCCGGCGATTGCCCCAAGTGCGGCATGGCGCTGGAACCGAAGTCGGTGACGGCGGGCTCCGATGACGACGAGAACGCCGAACTGCGCGACATGACCATGCGATTCTGGATCGGCGCGGCGTTGACGTTACCGGTCTTTGTCCTGGCAATGGCCCACATGATCCCGGTGCTGGGTGCGCAGTCGTGGGTCAATGGGCACGTCTCCCGCTGGTTACAATTCGCGCTCACCGCACCCGTGGTCTGCTGGGCCGGCTGGCCGTTCTTCAAGCGCGGCTGGCGATCCGTCGTGACGCGTCATTTGAACATGTTCACACTGATCGCCATCGGCGTGGGCGCGGCGTTCGCCTTCAGCGCCGTGGCGATGCTCGCGCCCGGCCTGTTCCCGGACACGATGCGGCACGACGGCAAGGTCGCGATCTACTTTGAGGCCGCCGCCATGGTCACGGTTCTGGTGCTCCTCGGCCAGGTGCTCGAACTCCGTGCCCGCAGCCGCACGGGCAGCGCGATCAAAGCGTTGCTCAACCTCGCCCCGCCAACCGCGCGACAAGTCGCCGACGGTGGCGACCATGAGGTCCCGCTCGATCAGGTTGAAGTCGGCGACTGGTTGCGCGTGGTGCCCGGTGACAAAGTGCCCGTGGACGGCGAGGTGGTCGAAGGTCACTCCAGCGTGGAAGAGTCCATGATTACCGGCGAACCGCTGCCGGTGGAAAAGACCGTCGGCGACAAGGTGACCGGCGGCACCGTCAACGGCCCCGGCAGTTTCGTCATGCGCGCCGAGCGCGTTGGCAGCGACACGTTGCTGGGACAGATCGTGAACATGGTGGCCGAAGCCCAGCGGAGCCGCGCGCCGATTCAAGGTCTCGCCGACAAGGTCGCCGGCATCTTCGTGCCGGCGGTACTGGCTGTTTCCGTGCTCACTTTCGCCGTTTGGATGTGGATTGGCCCCGAGCCCAAGCTCGCGCACGCCATTGTCAACGCCGTCGCGGTCCTGATCATCGCCTGCCCGTGCGCGCTCGGCCTGGCGACTCCCATGTCCATCATGGTCGGCGTCGGACGCGGCGCACAGGAAGGCGTGCTGGTGAAAAACGCCGAGGCGCTCGAGCAGTTGGAAAAAGTCACGACGCTGGTCGTGGACAAGACGGGGACGCTCACCGAAGGCAAACCCAAGCTCATGGATATCCTGCCGATCGAGGGCTTCGATGCGAAGGATTTCCTGCGTTTGGCCGCCTCGCTGGAGCAGAACAGCGAACACCCGCTGGCCGCCGCGATTGTCCAAGGCGCGAAAGAGCAGAGCCTCACCCTCGACGACGTCAAAGACTTTCGTTCCGTGACGGCGGGTGGGGTTGCCGGCACGGTCGCCAATCGAGCGGTGATCGTCGGCAAACCGGATTTCCTGCGGAGCGAAAAGATCACCGGCCTCGAACCGCTGGAAGCCTCGGCGGTGAAACTTCAAGAAGACGGCAAGACCGCGATGTTCGTGGCCATCGATGGCCAGGCGGCGGGAGTTCTCGCCGTCGCCGACCCGATCAAAGCCACCACCGCAGCAGCGATCAAAGAACTCCACGCACTCGGATTGGAAATTGTCGTGCTCACCGGCGACAACCGCCGTACTGCCGCTGCCGTGGTCAAGCAACTCGGCCTCGATGCGGTGGAAGCGGAAATCGACCCCGCCGGAAAAGTGGCTCAGATCAAGAAGCTGCGTGCGGAAGGAAAGCATGTGGCGATGGCCGGCGACGGCATCAACGACGCACCCGCCCTCAGCGAGGCGGAAGTCGGCATTGCGATGGGCACCGGCACCGACGTGGCGATGCAAAGCGCTGGCATCACGCTCGTCCAAGGCGACCTCCGCGGCATTGCCAAGGCAATCCATCTCAGTCGCGCCACCATGTGGAACATCCGGCAGAATCTGGTCTTCGCGTTCCTCTACAACGCGCTGGGGATTCCGGTAGCGGCGGGCGTGCTTTACCCGTCCTTCGGCTTGCTGCTCAGCCCGATCATCGCCGGCGCCGCGATGAGCCTGAGTTCCGTCTCGGTCATCAGCAATGCCTTGCGTCTGCGGAATGCCAGGCTGTGACTCCGACGACTCCAAATTTGACCAATCGCGAGGACGTTCTGCAATTGTTCCGAGAACGAGAGGGCTCCCAGTGGCTTGCCCGCGTAGTGCCTTCCGATTTGATTTATGGTATGCTCGTACTGGAGGGTAACTAATGGCAATGACAGTCTCCCCTGAAAATCAACATCTCCTTAACGACTTGGTCGCGAGCAGCGAGTTCCGGTCGCAGGATGAAGCCTTATCGGCAGCAATCCGTATCCTTCGTGGGCGAACGACGAACGGCAGTTCTTCTCGGATTGACATTCTCCCGCCCGACGAGTGGATTAAGGAATTCGACCGCATTACAGAATCGCGCCATGCCGGCAATCCTCGCCTGGACGACTCACGTGAAAACATTTACGGTGATCGTGGGCTGTGAACGTTCTTCTCGACACAAATATTCTCAGGCGTTGGGTCAACGCGGTAGATTCGCAGCATCCGAAATCCGTCGAGTGCCTTCGTCCGTTGCGAACCAGCGGTAATATTCCAACGATGTGCCGCAGAAGCTCTACGAGTTTGGGGTTGTCGCGACGCGCCCGATTGCTGTGAACGAATTGGGCATGGCCAGCGGCGACGCAGAATTGGAGCTGCGAAGATTCGGTCCGCCACTGTTCGTGGCTACCGCCGGGCGGGTCGCGACGCTGCTGATCGAGGCCGACCGCCAGATTGCCGGCCGACGCGACGTCGCAACGGGTCGGGTCGAAGTTGCTGATCTGAGCCACCCGCAAGTCGATGACCCGCTCGACGATCTGGGCGAACTGGTCGATAAGATGGGCGGCCAGGTCCTGGCTATTCCGGCCGAGCAGATGCCGGGGCGGACGGGACTGGCTGCCACCTACCAGTATTGAACCAACCACACTCACAAAGGAGAACAGCATGCAGATCCAAATGAATACCGACGGTAACCTCCAAGGGCACGAGGCACTGGCCACTCAGGTAACTAGCGTAGTGGAGAGCGCCCTGAACCGATTCAGCAATCACATCACGCGAGTGGAGGTCCACCTGAGTGATGAGAACAGCGACAAGAAAGGCGGCAATGACGACATGCGTTGCGTGATGGAAGCCCGCCTCGAAGGCCGCCAGCCTATCGCGGTCACGCATCAGGCAGCGACCGTGGACCAAGCCGTCGACGGCGCTGCAGATAAGTTGACCAGATTGATTGAGCGCACCCTGGGGCGGCTGCGCGATCATTGAGAGTCGCAGGACTGACCCACCTCTGCTGGGGTCGACCAATGTGCTCTCGAAGGAGCATCCGCGCGTGCTCCGCTATCGGTCGCCTGAACCAGTGCTGACACCGGAGTTGCCGCAGGAACGCTGGGGGACAGTTGCCAACGTCGTGTTCCCAGGGAAACGCGGGCGATGATTTGCCAGCGTCATTCGACGCAAGCAGCAAATTACGACTCATAGATCGTGTTGTGGGTTCGATGGCAGGTAACGAAGGTCGTACACTTCGACAGGTCTTTCAATCGAGAAGCGCCCACGTAGGCACAGGCGCTGCGGATGCCGCCCGTGATCTCCTGGATCGTTTCCTTGACTGGGCCTTTGCATGGAACGAGGACTTCTTTTCCCTCGCAGGCCCGATAGTCCTTGCGACCTCCTGCGTACTTGTCCATCGCCGTGCGGCTCGACATCCCGTAGAATTTCATGCTGACTCGCTTTCCGTCCTCCTCAATCCATTCACCCTCGCACTCGTCATGCCCTGCCAACATGCTGCCGAGCATCACGAAGTCGGCACCGGCTGCGAAGGCTTTGACAACATCTCCTGGAGTGCGGCAGCCCCCATCAGCGCAAACATGGCCCCATAACCCGTGGGCGGCATCGGCACACTCGATGATGGCGGAAAGCTGCGGGTAGCCCACAGCCGCCTTAATGCGGGTAGTGCAGACACTTCCCGAACCGATCCCGATTTTCACGATGTCAGCGGCACCCGAAATCAAGAGTTCCTGGACCATATCAGGTGTGGCGACGTTGCCCGCCATAATGGTCAAGTCGGGGAACGCTTCCCGAATGCGTTTGACTCGCTCCACGAAGAACTTAGTGTAGCCATTCGCTGCATCCACACAGACGAAGCGGACATCGGCCTTTTCCCTGACCCTCGTCAGCTTCTCGAAGTCTTCATCTTTGATCCCCACCGTGAAAAAGGCGCTCGTCCGGTCGTCGTGGCTATGGAAGAACTCAATCAGTTCCGCATCAGAGTAATACTTGTGAAGGCAGGCCATCATCTCAGGGCCAAGCGCCCTGGCCATCGCCATCGTGCCCACCGTATCCATGTTGGAAGCGAAGATGGGGATTCCTTTCCAAGTCGCACCACTGTTGAGGAACCTGTGTTCTCGCTCAAGGATGATGGCTGATCGGCTGGGTGCTTCGGATCGCTTCGGACGAATCAGCACATCATCGAAGTCGAGTTTTGTGTCATTGTCGATACGCATGTTGGCGTGCCTCCCGCAGTAGAAAATCGTTCATCATGCTCTCACATATGTCTGGTGGCTCAGGCTGAGTTGTTCCGCGGTCTTGTGAGGGCCTCGTTCGGATACCGACTCATGGAATTCTGACGGATGAGCACTTCTGCTGACTATGGCAAATTCCATCTGCATTAACCTCGCCGGTACTGATGCGCGAGGCAGGGTCCTCGACCTAAACTGCGGGATGGGCGCGCCAATCGCACGATACATCATTAATCGAGGGTTTCGCGCCGCTGGCCCCCCATTCGAAGAGGATGGTCGGTAAGGCTGCTCATGAGGACAAAAAAAGACCCTGAATGGCAGTCACCAGGAGCGACAGGTCAGAGCGTGGATAAACGCGGCATGCGAGCGGGACGGGGTCGTCGCTGACAACGGCCAGGATGGTATCGTCTTCGGCGGCCAGCGGCGCCCGTCCGACTTCCGCCCGCCATACCTCGATTTTCGCCGCCTGCGTATGTTGGTCCCCCTCGACGACGACCAGATCGCAGTTTGCTGTCAGCTTCATGAATTGCTGATATGGGTCCGTCGGTTCCGAGCTGCGATCCGGGGTCGGCCAGTACGCGGCGGAGAGATTCCGGGCGACGATTCCGACGACTTTGGCGCCGGCTTGCCGGTGCAGGAACGAGTCTTTTCCAGGCGTATCCAGTTCGTGCTGGTGGTGCGTATGTTTGATCGTGGCGACTCGGTAACCCCGATCAGACAATGCGCGCACCAACTCCCTAACGAGCGTCGTCTTCCCGTGATTCTTACCGCCAATGATGTGGATTCGTTTCAAATGGCTGATTGTCCTGACGCAAACTGGTCGTCGCTCGACGCTCGGTCAACCAGCGGAAGCTCGACACGAATTCGGGAAGTAAGCACCAAGGACATACCTCAATGATGACCGCAAGAACCAGTACCTGCCGGGGAGTCTGGGAGTCGGGATGCCAAGCCAAAGCGTCTTGCCAGCTCGGTCGCGACGTCGAGATATCTCTGGTGGGTCCCCGGCCCCATGTCATTATGCTCTACATGAGCGAAGGACTCCAATAGCTGCGTTTGGTCCTGTTCGCTCAGCGCCTGATCGGTCATCTGGAACAAGCAGTGATCTTCCTTTTGTATATGTTCCCTGAGTAGCTGAACGAATGCCCGGGCATGGGCAGCAAAGTCGGTCGTTGCCGAGGAGTCACCGGCTGCCACTCTGCTGGAGGCCTCCGCCATGCCGCTTACATGACGGCGTCCCAATTCGTGTTCGTGAAGCATGACACCGGTTGGACCTTGTTCCCGCGAGAACCCTTTCCGCTCAAGCAGCGGGAACAGACACTCCTCTTCCTTACCGTGATGGCAACGGTCGGCAAAATTGCGAAAGAAGTCAACTGCCTGGCTTGCGGACTCAAGGTCCAGCTTCTCGCCCGCCTCGACGCGCCGGGCCATTACCTCCAAGCAGTCCAATACTTGTTCGATCACCCGGTGTTCCTGCATCAGCATATCCGTAGCGCGCATCTGAAGATCTCCGAAGTTGTGAAGTTATCAGCTGGCCAACTCGCATCCTTCGCAGGTTTCCGGGCGCTCCAGCGGGCTCGGTTCGGCGAAATGCTCAGCGGGCTCGATGCCCAGCAATCCGCGTTCGGCGGGAATGAGCGCCGCGAGGAATTCGCCCGCCGCCCCATAAAAACGGTCCGGGGCCTCACGGGAAAGCAATTTGGCGAAGGCCGGCGCCACCAAGCAACGTGCTCACGCAGAAATCGCGCCTGTGCGTCGCGGCAGACTTCCAGTCGCTGTTGACGAACCGAGGCATCACCCGAGGCAGCCTGTCGCTCCAGGCCCACGAGAAACGCCATGAACTCCAACTCTTTGGCGATGTGGTCGGGTCGCTCGGCGTATGTTGCAGATACCGTCAGGCCAAACGCGCGGTAATAGCCACTGACATCAGCCAGCGAATTGCTGCGCTGAAAGGCATACTTGCTGTTGATGTACTCTGTTTCGTAGGGCGGGCAAGCATTCGAGACCAGCAGCCCAAACGTGTTCTCAAACTCTTCGTTGAGCTTGAGGCAGGTATCAGGGAGCCTCGCCAGCACGTGCGCGGGATCGAGCGTGGAAAGCGGGCGTTCGCCCAGTCCCAGCTTGTCTAAATTGGCTGCGGGCAAGTCGCGGATAAGCGTCGCCGCCTCGGATAAGAGCGCGTTTTGGCGCGATGCGTCGAGTTGCTCCCAGGAGCCGGCTTTGGGATCCAGCAGCGTTATAGCGGTGAACCGATAAAGCGACTGACGAGCCATCAGTACGGCTGGATCAAAGTCGGTGTCATCGTCAGTGTCCGTCATGTCAGACCTCTCTATTTCAGGGCAACGTGCCGGTTTGCCATTTCCAAACGCCAAATGGTTGCGACGGGCTCAAATCGAATTCACGTGAATATCTGCAGGCCGTTCGAACGTTGGTTCTTCGACAGTGACACGGACCACTTCTTCGCCTAACTTATTGCAGCCAATCACCGTGTCGTTGAACAATTCCTGCGTCTTGGTTGAACCGTCCGGCATCGTCACTTCGATCTCGCCGACCTTAGGACCTTTTTCAATCTCAAAACGGAAAATGATTTGTTGATTGGCCCGAAATAGTTGTAGCACGGCCAGTAACTCTCGATCCGGGCAACTGTATTGTTCGATGGCATGGTCGACGCCCGGGCCGAACATTTGCATCAGATAGCCGCGCGGCACCCACCGTGGTGGGATGTAGAATCCATTGGGCTCGGTGCCGAACTGGGGGTACAGGGGCAAGGCGATCTGGCGCTCGCGAATCAAATAGTAGAGTGGATTTTGCGGATCTTCAGTCCACGCGCCATCTTTGTCGATACTTAACAGGCCCTGTAGGCGAATCTTGCCGACGCAGGCAGCCATGCAACGTGTTTCCGCCGGAGCGCCGGTTGGGCTGACGACTTTGTCCTTGCCTTCCAATCGCGGGAAACAGGCGATACATTTCTCGGTCGTTCGAGTCGTGGGGCGATACATGGCCTTCTTATAGGGGCAGCCCTCGACACACTTGCGGTA
The DNA here is from genome assembly GCA_963695565.1 of uncultured Planctomycetales bacterium. Taxonomy (GTDB): domain Bacteria; phylum Planctomycetota; class Planctomycetia; order Pirellulales; family Pirellulaceae; genus CAVOGW01. The sequence goes on along the minus strand of CAVOGW010000008.1, from coordinate 536,213 downwards.
TCCCCGACAACGGCTCTGGTCGACAAGTACGACTCCATCTTCAGGCCGCTTGTAGATTGCCTGTCGCGGACAAGAGGCCAGGCAACCTGGGTACGTGCAATGGTTGCAGATTCGAGCTAGATGAAAGAACCAGACCTTGTGCTCCGGCAGTTGAGCCTCGCCACCGAAGCGGTCTTTCCCTTGTGTCTTGAATTGATCGCCGGCCGCCGTATCTTCGTGGATGTTGGGCGACCGCCACTCGTCGTCGGTGGGAAGATAACCAAGCGCCTGCTGTGAGCCGAAGTCGGGCCGCGGTTTTTGACTAGCCGCCTCGAAGATCGTAAGCCCCTCGAAGACACCGTAGGGTGTCCGTTCCGCTTCCGGATGGCCTGCGTCCCAGACTTGACCGCTGGGGTTGGCTTCCTCCAACATCGCCAGCAGCTTCGCGTCCCAGTGCTGCGGGTAGCCCCCGTAGGGCTTTGATTCCACATTGTTCCACCACATCAGCTCTTGGCCCTTGGAAAACGTCCAGGTGCTCTTGCAGGCCATTGTGCAAGTTTGACAACCGATACAGCGGTTGGGATTGAAGACGAACGCGAATTGCAGTCGTGGATGGCGCTCCTCAAGCGGGTAGCTCATCTCGCGACCGATTTGCCAGTTATAGACGTTAGCCATGGTGAGGCTCTCCTTCCGCGGGCAGATTCCTATCCTCGCCCGTACATCACGTGGGTAGGTCCAGTTGCACAAGTTGTTCAGATATCGGTACGGTTTCTTGCGTATGCACGCGCATCACGCCGCAGCGGGCCAGGATTTGTCGGACTCGCGCGGCCAGCTGCTCGCCGCCCAAGAACTGCAACAGACCGTGAAACGCCCGGTAGTTGGGATCATGCGCTAAAGCGATGATCGCGTCCGGTCCCCAGCCTATCCGGGCGTAATCCTCAACCAGCAACGTCAGCATCAGGAGGGGATCGCCGGCCACTTCAAATCCGTGCATTTCCAGGGGGTCGTCGGGCAAGATTTCGCGCGTTGCCGGGTGCACCTTCGGCACGGCGTTCGGCGTGGTCTCGGACATGTCTGAACTCCTTTGTTCTGGCGAATGATCGCAGGCGGACGGTCACACGATTACGTTTTCAAGTTGACGTACCCGCCCGTCAGGTACTGCTTGCTGCGAGCGGATTCGAAACCGGGGCTGTACCCGGATTCGGCCGGCTTCCACATGCCGACTCCGCCGATGCCACCCGCTTCCGCCTTGGTAATGCGGACCAGGGTTTCTTTGGGTACGGTATTGATCGCATGGTTATCAACGTCGAAGCCAAACGTATAGCCCATGACGCCCGTCTTCTTGTGGAATAGTGTGTCCGTCTGGTGCATGGGCATCATCCAGTTGCGCGTGATGCTCTGATGTGAGCCGTAGCGGTAGCTGGCCTGGTAGCCAGTCTCCGCGACCAGGGCCCGGCCGTCGGGACGCGTTTCGTGGGCCTTGACCGACCGTTCGCTGGCGATCCAGCCGGTGTGTTTCATGATCGTAAAGTTATACGGCAGCCCCGGATTGAACTTGACGCGGACCATGCAGCGGAACGCCTTGTGCCGAGGACCGGCGTCGTCCTTCCAGCCGACATACGGCCGATCCAGCTCATTGGCATCGACCCATACATAGTCGCCTTCATTCAGGTCCAAATCTCGAGCGGCTTGCGGATTGATCTGAATTTGCCGATCGGCGACGCCCGGCGCACGCTTGTCGGTGCGATGGGGATCGCCAAAGTTGTCGCTCCAGATCCAGTGCCAGTCGACGGTGGACCACGACGAATGCGTCGAGTGGCGGCTTTTGGGTGTGGAGCAAAAGAACGAATAGCCGCCCGCCCACAGCGGGTTGACGGTTTTCTTCACCTCATCCCACGACATTTTTACGTTTCGTACCTGCCGCAAATCGGCATCGAGCGTGTCGTGGGCAATGCCATAATCCACGGGTCGGATGAATGGACTGGTCGAGACAATCACGTTCGGCAGATACGGCGTGGCCTCGACGCCTTCGCGATGAACGCAAAGATTCTCGCCGTATTCGATCGCTTCGGGTATGTCCGCGTAACTGTGCAGCCGCCCGCTGTCGGTGTAGAACGGAATCGAGTCATGAATCTGCTCCCAAAAGGGGACACGGGGATATGTGCGGAACAACATCAGCCCCGCGCCTGGCTCGCCGCCGTACTCGCCCGCGATAAACTTATCGATGTCGTACGGCCCATCGCTACCCCGAGTCGTGGTGCTGTTATCAAAGACGCGTTGAATGTAAACCTTCGCTTTGCCCTCCGTCACGAACTTGAAGTAGTCCGAGAAGCGCTTGTCGCCAGTTTTGACGGCCAGCGCGTTGGCGACTTTGGCGAAGACCATGCCGTCGTCGACGGAGTCGTGCACCGGCTGAATGCCCCCCTTCCAGACCTGCAGGAACGGATTCGAGCAGGAACCTCCGCACTCGTAATCCTCAAGCTCGACCCACGAATTAACCGGCAAGACGACATCCGAGTATTCGGCGCTGCCCGTCCATTCGATCTGTTGATCCACGATCATGTCCACCTTGGGTAGCACGTTGACAATAATGTTGTAGATCCATTTCGCCTGGTTGAGAAAATTGGCGTTGTTGTACCAGACAACCTTCGTCGGCGTGGGCATGTGCGTTTCGCCCGTAAAACAACGCTGGCCGCCGCGGGGGAGATCGACGGTGAGCGTCTTTTCGCCGCAGGCCCAGTATGACGGGTCCTCGGTGTCGGTCGTATGCCGAATGTTCTCCCGGGTAATCCGCGCATGCTGGTCAAGGACCGGAGCGAACGGGTCTTCGTGCGTGTAACTACCGACGCCCGGACCACTCCAAGGGGACGCCTGGAGCAGCGCGCCCTTGTAATTGCCGGCCCAGGTGTAAGATCCGGCGCCGTGCTTGCCGATGTTTCCGGTCAGCAGCAGCGGCAGATAGGTCGCGCGATTGTGGAGCGTGGCATGGAAGTAATGATTCACACCCTCGCCGATGTGGATTGCAACCGGATGCCCCGCCTCGGTCGTTTGCCAGATATCTTCGGCCAGACGGCGTACCAGATGCGCCGGTGCGCCGGAGATTTCTTCGACGGATTTCTCGTCGTAGTCCGCAAGATGCCGCCGGTACATTTCCAGGATTGGCATGACTTCGACATCTTGGCCGTTCGCCAGCTTGACATGGAACGTGCCTTCGAGCGCCGCGTTGATGGTCGAGTGGTTGCCGACTTCGTCGCGGCTGATGAAGGCCACTCGATTCGCGTCGCTGTCCCACATGCAGAAGTCGCCGATCTTCGCCCGCTGTTCATCGGTCAAACCCTGGATTTTGTACGACGGACCTCCGCGGAGGTCTTTGGGCCGGTAGTCGGCCTGGATGTCCTCCGGTCGCAAACGCCGGAGATTGTCGGTTCGCACCAGCAGCGGAAAATCCGTGAAGCGTCGGCAGAAGTCCGGCTTGTACCACTGGTTGTCAAGCATGATCTTCGTCACGCCCAGCAGCACTGCCAGGTCCGACAGACCTGGCCGCACACTGATCCAGTAATTCGATTTGGTCGCGGGACAGTTGTATTCCGGCGCGATATCCACCAGCTTCGCCCCGCGCTCCATGCATTCGTTCAGCCAATGTGACTCTGGCATCTTGTTTTCGATCAGGTTCTTGCCGATCTGGATAACCAGCTTGCAGAACCGCATGTCGTTGAAATCCATGTCCGCCGTTTGCAGCCCGTGGACAAACGGATGTCCCGGGGCCTGGTCACCGCGCCAGGTGTATTCATTCCAGTCACGTGCGCCGCGCGCGTCCGCCGGTGCGACGCCTCGAACGTGGTGGTCCAGTAGGCCCAGCAGGTTGGCAAAGCGATAGATACCAAACTTGCCGATCACACCATGAATGGGCAGGTTCGAGCCCGCCTTGATCACGCGCGTGCCGGCCCCTTCAACTTTGTCGATCATCCGTTGTTCGTAACCGTCTTTCCGCAGCCGCGCCGCGCCCTCGCTACCGCTGTATGTTTCCGCAATCGCATGCAATGCGTCCGCAACATACTTGGCGACTTCGTCCCACGACATGCGTACATAACTGTCGTTGCCTCGGTCATCGAACTTGTACTTCGTGCGCAGGGTCGGATGATCCGACAGAGCAGGGCAGCCGTCATCGACCCATTGTTTCCACCCTCGGCGAAGCACGGGTCCCTTGAGTCGATAGGGGCCGTACACCCGGCGCTGCATCGTAAAGCCTTTCGGGCAGCCGCGCGGGTTCCAGGCCTTGGTTGCCGTGTGACCGTACAAGTCCCCGCAGCGGTCATGGTCGTAGTTTTGTTCGCTGCGGATCATGACTCCGTTTCGCACAAACGCCCGCAGCCGGCACATGTGCGTGTCGTTCGGGGCACAGATCCAGGTGAATGAGTCATCGTAGCCATATTGATCGAGGTAAATCTGTTCCCAGCCGCGATCCGGGTAGGCCCCCAGTGGATTGTCGACGTTCAGCGGCTGGAAGGCCCACGACTGCGGGCTGGAGGCTAACAGCAGTCCGCCGCTGGCCGCACAAGTTTCAAGGAAACGACGACGAGTGATATCCATGATTCGGTCCCTCTGATATGATTCGACTTCTTCTGCCTGTCGCGATTACGCGCATCGACTAGTCTCGAGCCATGCGACGTAGAACGTTGTCTCGCCCGACGATGTCTCAGGGTTCCAGTTCCAAATCCTGCCAGATCGTGATGGCTTTCTGTCCGTCGCGGTCGTGATGCGAACCGTCCCAGATGGCAAACGCGACCGATGCCTTTTCACCGGGGGCCAACGAGACCCCGTCTTCCGGCGAAGCGACTGCCAGCGACCGCCTCATCACGACTGTCCAGCGTCCGTCGCTCCAGCGACCCGTTGCGGCGACAAGCTGGCTCTTGGGTACACGAAAGGTCATACTGCCGGGTCCACCAGCCGCCAGGTCGGAACCGCCCGACTTCGCCCGGCTTGGAACAATCTGGTTCATGCTGGCCACCGCCGGCATACTGACTTCCGGCTGCCCGCGCGGCGAGGTTCCTGTCCGGCGATATTCAGCCGTGTCAACTTCCTTCTCGCTGAACGGATACATGTCGGCCACGATACGGGGATACTGGTCTTCCACGTCGGTTCGCGTCTGCCGATCCGCGTCCCAGAACCAGACGTCGACGAACTGCCCCGCACTGCCCATGCCAAGAAACGGTTCCGCGTCGCCGCGGTACAGTTGGCAGGCCAAAGCGTCCTCGAACAACTCGCTGGCCGTCGCGCGTGCGTCGCACGAGCCGTCCTTCCAAGAGATGCGCAGGGCAACGGTCGTTCCGTCGTGAGCAGCTTGGACGCGAAGATCATAATCGGCCTGGTCCCGCCACCAGAGCGGAGTCACCCGCAACCCCACCGAACGGACACTCGACCACGCTTGAGTATCGAAATCCCCCGGCAAGACAGCCACGGTTTTCGCCACGACGTTCTCGCGACTCAAAACCGCCAGCTGCCTTTGGTTGTCTGTCGACAGCGATCGGATGTAATGCACCAGGTCGACAATCTGTTCCGGCGTCATGGTGCCCGAACCCGGCATGGGCGTCCCGGGCATTCCATAAGCGATGCGACGATAGAGCGACGCGGGCTCGGGATTTCCCTTGAATATCCCCTGTGTGAAATCACGCGGACGAGTGGGCATCTTCTCGTCGTCCCACATCTCCTCGACGCCGTCACCGCGCCCTGTCGTGCCGTGGCAGGAGATGCAGACAAACTTTGCATAGACTTCCTTGCCGCGGGCAATCGCCGCGTCCGTTGGGGCCCCCATCGCCGGTACACTCGTACTTTCGCCTGGCGTCGTGAAATCGTGCACGTATTCGCTGATTTCTTCCTGCACGTCCGCCGCGGCGATTTCGTCGTCCGTGAGGTCTTCGTCCTCCTTGAGCTGCTTGACGTAGGATTCGTAAGCGCCGTCGCTTCGAATCCGCATGACTTCATCCACCAGAGCGTCTCGCTCAGCTTGCGACAGGTGTGCCCAAGGCGGCATGGCCGATCCCGGCATGCCCCGCAGTAGCACGGCGTGGAAATCCTCGCGCGTGGGAACATTGTTTGAGGTGCTTACCAGTCGAAATCGCCCGGCGCGAAGATCTCGCGGCTTGGGAAACAAGTATGTGGCAGCGATTCCCTGGCCGTCGCCTAGCTCGCCGTGACAAGCGGCACAATGACGAGCATAGAGATCCTTCCCCGATGGCGGAGATGCCGCGGAATTGTGGGCGGTGGTCGGTAGCCGAGCACTTGCCGATTGATCCGGCACTTCGTTGCTGACATAGGCAAGCAACTCCTTCCCGACGTCTGGTCGCGAAGAGGATTCAGTGCCCGGCGCGTCGTTTGACAGGCTGTCCGATGTCCATGTGCGCTGGCAGCCTGACAAGCAGAGGATGGCAGCGGCCGACACAGCCACGAGCGCGGCCGTCGCGTTTGCTGCCGCTGTGATCTGACGTTCTGAGGCGATGGTCATGACTCACATCCTTATGTCTCGAATCCAACTGAATTTCGTCCGATCATTTATGGAGGACGGATGACGTGGAACTCCTATTGGCACGCCAGCCGTTGTCCTGCTCCATGTTTCATTTCCTCTTGGCCTTCTTCCCGGCAACAGGCGCCGGAGATGGAAAAACATCGAGCCTGGTCTGCCTGAGGAACGAGTCGAATTGCTCGTTAAATTGGACATACGTGTCATGGAGCGGGCAGGGGTCGTTCTTCCCGCACCACCCGGGTCCAAAAGGACAGACGGTTCGATCTTCCAATCGCTCAAACACCGACACCACGTCGAACAGCGATATCTTTCCCGGCGCACGAGCCAGCCGATAGCCACCCCCGGGTCCGCGCGATCCCTCGACCAGTCCCGCTTGCGAGAGCATTGTCAACAGCTTCGCCACCAGCGTCTGAGCGAGATTTCGATCACGGGCAATGTCGATCGAGGAGAGCAGGCGATTTTCTGCGTAAGCCTGAGCCAACCGGCTCATGGCGGCGACCGCGTTTTGTGCTGTCTTGCCGTAGGGCGTCATCGCTTTGGCCTTTCGGGCAGCTAATATACCGAATCCCGGTCTGCATTACAAGAATAAAAGAGTAAGAATTCTTGATTTAGCCTGCGGGTAGCTGACGGGCAGGGCAGCCAGATTGCGGGTAGGCGACCGTGCCGGCGATTAGTGTAGTAAGGTCACCGTGGAATCTCCTTTTCGAAGCCGTGGTCTGGTACTGATCGGAATCGCATGGCGTTCGATGATCGGCTTCGACTTTCTTCGTCATGGCGGCCTATTAGCCGACGGTAGGCCACGCCAGTGCCGTCCAAGCAGATGAGCGGCGCAGCGCGCAGCCGAGGACGGCTACGCTACAGTTGGCGTTCGGTGGGTGCGCGACGCGCAGTTGAGGACGGCTACGCTACAGTTGGCGTTCGGTGGCGGCGAGCGCGCAGCCGAGGACGGCTACGCTACAGTTGGCGTTCGGTGGCCATGCCCACCGAATGGGGATAAACCACCTTCCACGTGCCGTGGTCCACGCTGCTACCCTGGTTAAACACGCCGGCAAATACGGGATGCACGCACAGCAGCTCGTCGCCTTGTACGTTCAGGCTGTTGCTCGTGTTGTAAGTAAACTCGCCTTCGACGTACACGTCGGTTTCCTTCACGACACGACCTACCGCACCGATTCCGAATAAAATGGAGCGGAAGTCTGCGTAGTCACTGACGTACGACAGTGCTTTGCCGTGCCGATTGTAAACGGTGTGAAGGTCGCCATCACGAAACCGTGAGGGAAGAAATGGCAGACAGCGCTTGCAAATCTCCTCGGCGCTGGGATACGTCGATCGGTAGGCATTGAAGACTTCCCGACAGATCGTGTTCTCGGCTTCGTACAGGCCGTCGCGGATCGACTGCTCCTCAAACCGGTCCATGCGCCCGTTGCCCGTCAGGCGATGGTTCTGCACCGCAATCGTGTTGAGGATTACCAGCAACTGCCTTGGCAATAATTGGGTGTGCCGCAAGATCATGCCGATCGGAGATTCCTGGGTGTTGAATCGATTGCGTACCCGTTCGGGCATGATCCGTTCCCAGAATTCCTTGACGTGATTTTTCTTGTCGAAACGATAGTGCTTGAATTCTGATTCAAACGCTTTCGGATAGTGAAACTCGATATATTTGCGAAAGCGGTGCGCGGCAATTCGCAACAACTCATCGGCCTTCCAGGTGACATCTAGTTTGTTACCAAAGTCCTTCAGGGGATTGTCGGACAGCCTGGAGTACAGTGGATTCATCAGCTCACCGGGGAGGCAGCACCGCAAGGTACAAGGTTGATTGGGTATGTGAAACTCCGCTTGGCAGCGCAGCAGCCCCTTCAAGCTGTTTTGATTTTCCTGATGTTCCAGTCGGAAGTCATCCAGCGAATCCATCAGGATAATCGCGTTTCCACGAGTCCGAAGAAACGCGGCAGCCGCAGCCTTCGCGGCCGAGAAGCTGACGCCCCCAAACGTAATGCGTTCCGTATGGTCATAGGTGGCGTCGATGGGGTCGCCGTCTGTGTGCTGTTGAGCGTACTTTCTGATCTTTCGCAGCGCTTCGCGCATCACGACGTACGGGTCGTTGAGTTCCAGCAAGTCCAGAGCCTTCAAGTAGTCGTAGACTTCAGGAGCGCTACCTTGCGATCGGTGGTGAATCTCCGCCAGCAGTGCCAACCACAGGATGTAGTTCCAAACGCGGGAGACGCTCTCGGCCGCGGAAACGCGCACTGGAAACTCCTGCACGGACTTCACGACCTGCTGGAAGGCCTCCGCAGCGGGCAATTCGACGACAATGCCATAATCCTTCCGCATCAATTCGCTACGAAGCAATGCTGTTTTGCCGGAACCACGACGTCCAATGATCAGACTTACGGATGGATGGCTGGCGAGTTCCGCAAATACTTGGGTCTCCGTATCGAACAAGTCGCAAAATGCCTCACGATCTTGAATGACGCTGGCGTTGATCGGGCCAAACGGTTGATCGGGACTGAAATAAGCTTTGAGCGTCGATGGGGACGATTCTGCGTTACCCACGAGCACGGCCTTTCATCAGGGCAATCATTTATCGATTTCATCCATGCCCTATTGTCGCGGAATCGATGGACCCGCACAACTACGTTCAGTAGCACAGTCGACTTGCCGCGGGGTCCGACACCAACGCGGGCGGAGCATTAGCCTCCGTCAGCGTTTATTCGCGGTTTCGTTCATACCAGATTCCAACCATCACTTCGCCCAGGAAGGTTGCGATTTGATGGGTGTGGAATTTGACGTGCCTAACCTGCCCCATCGGGAAACTGCAATACAAACGCTTCATCCTGTCTGACTGTCTGAGTTTGCTGAAGAAGCAAACCGCGAATGAACGCGAATGAACGCGAATACAAGGGATAGCCGACGCGAGGGGCGGCGCCTATTTCTATTTCTTGATCCGTACGAAACTCAGCCCGGGATCGGACGGGGCGCTCCGCTTAGCGCAAACTGCCATTTGTCGGGACCAAGTGACTTGACGGAACCCGCCATCGCTCCGTGATCTGTGCTCTCCAGCGACAATTCGTCGGTGGTGGCAACCAGCAGCCCCGATAGTTCCGCCGTGGACTTTCCGGCCTGCGTGGCTTTCCATGTAAATTGCGAGTCTTCTCCGATCGTCAGGTCGATCGTCGAATTACCGGCCGTGGCACGCCAGTTGCCAACCAGATCCGTCCCCGACGCATCGACATCGGCAGGCATCGTCACGTCCTTGGGGGGGTACGCTTGGGCGGGCGCGAGCGCATCGAGCATGCGCTTGGCCGTGTAGTCTTGGGGCTGGTTTTTTACCACCACCTGCAGTGCGTTGACTGCGGCGTCCTTGGAACCGATCGCCAGATAATGGTAGGCCAACACAAAGAAGGCCGACGCATCGCTGGGATTCGATTTACAATACTGTTCCAGTTTGCGCAGCTGAGCCTCATAGTCGCCCGTACTGCCATACAGGCTGCTCATTGTCGTCCAGTCCATTCCGGGCGCTGAGGACAGGAACGAGTTGAGAGCTGCCGCCGCCGCCTGGTAGTTCCCCAAGGCGAAGAGCGCCAGCGCGCGGACTTCGTGTACCACCGGATCATTCGGCAGCTGCTGGAGCGCCGCGTCAAAATTTCTCAACGACGATTGGTAGTCGCCCGCTTTGAACTGTGCCAGTCCCTGGTCGAACAACGCCAGGGCTTGCTCGGATGCGGGCGTATCTTGCCACGTCACCGTTGGGGCACCGTCCGTTCCCGCGTCGGACGACACGTAATTGTTGACCACAACCGGCTGCGAATAATCATAGGGCACCGTCGCCGCCGCCACGGGCTGTACATAATACGGGTTGTAGTAGGCCGTGCCGTAGCCCCAGCCACTGGTCACCGCCCCGAGTCCCCAGCCCACCGCACCCCAGGCCAACGGCGCGTACCAGTTGCTGCTCCAGTACCGATTCCAGCATCCGTTGTACCAGCCGTGATGGTGGTGGATGCAGTGGTTGTGCCAGTTGCCGGCCCAGCCGCCACCCCAACCCCAATCGGGACGGTTCCAATCTGGTCGGTCCCAGCCAGGGCGATTGCCGATGATGTTCCCGCCGCCGATGTTGATGTCATTACCAATGTTGATATTGCCGCCACCGATGCCGGGCCGGTTGGGCCGGCCAGGTCGATTGCCACCAATGATCGGGCGATCACCGATTCCGGGACGATTGGCAATCCCCGGGCGATCCACACCGGTCCCAGGTCGATTGCCGCCGATGCCGGGGCGATTACCACCGATGACTGGGCGATCGCCGATACCTCCACCCGGTCGATTGCCACCGGTGCCGGGCCGGTTAACGCCTCCACCTGGTCGATTTCCGCCCAGGCCCGGGCCTTCCGGACGTGCCGGCAGCGTGATGGGTCGATTCACGTTTCCAAGACTTGGTCGATCGCCGCCCACACCCGGTCGATGGCCGAGACCAGGTCGATCGACACCAGGCCGGACGCCGGGCGCGGGTCGATTGCCGGTCGCTGGCCGGACGCCAGGCGTGGGACGATTGCCACCCACGAAGCCACCACTGGGCAACGAGGGACGAGTCACCGGTCGCACGTTTTGCGGCGGACGCGTCGACGGTCGGCTCGCTCCGCCAGGTCGCGTTGACGGACGGGAAATGCCGGGTCGACCCCCGGACGGGCTGAACCCGCCGCCGGCGGGACGAGTGGCAATTTGGGGGCGCGAGGGAGTCGGCCGCGAAACATGCCCCATCGAGGGTCGCTGAACGCTGGGGCGTGCACTCGGCATGCGTGCCGGAGCTCGGCCGCCTGCCATTCCCATCGAGGGTCGCCCGCCGCTACCGCCCGCGCGTCCCATCGAGGGCCGCCCGCCACCGCCACCCACGCGTCCCATGGAAGGCCGCGCACCGCCACGGCCGCCCCTGGCGGAGGCGATGTCCACCCCGCTCATCACGCAGCCCATGACCAGAACCGCGGTCACACCAAACTTATTCCATCTATGCATCGCGTCATTACTCCCGGCGTTGGCCAATCTACCTACCGGCAATCGGCGGTCGCCGCGTGACGGTGATCTCAAAGTCTTCTTCCAGGTTGCCGCCGACGATTCGGTCGGTGCCCTCAATCGAGAAATGGTCCTGGTCCTTCGTCGTGATGTTCATTGTAGCAGAGGCCGTGGAGCCATCGGGATTGACCGAGAACGACTTGATGACGACTCCCGTATCGATGATCGTCCAATCACCTTCGGCGAAGCCACCGTCGGAATCGAACAACCAGAATCGAATCCGGCCCAGCGATGGATCCCAGCCGATGCGCTGCTCGGACTTCCGTATCGCGCCGTCGGCGGATTTCAGGTGGAACTGGCCGATCAGGTAGTTCTTGTCCTCGGACCAGCGATAGGAAATGGCAACTCGGCCGTCCGCGCCTTCATTGACCCAATCACCGACCAGCCAGGCCAGCGGCTGCAGATACTCATTGGCGGTCGGTACCGGGTCGTCCGCAAAATCGCGAAACGAGGCCAGCTTCCAGCCGCTGTCCGTTTTTGCCCAGACGGAGATGTAGCGGAATCGCGATTCGACCTCACCTTTGGCGATGGACATGGTGCGAGTTCCCTCTTCGATGGCAACCGGGCCAACCTGACGAATCGATTCTACATGGATCGCCAGCTTCGTTCCGGGAAACTCCTGGAAGAAAGCATTGAGCAGGTCCGTAATCTCCTGCGTTCCCTGATATACACTGCCTTCTTCATCGATCAGTTCGCCTTTCGGCAAAAACATTCCCGCCACTTCGTCAGCCTTGCCGGCATTGAAGGCCGTCGCCAGCTGTTCGCCATTCTTCAGGATAGCCGCTTTGACCGCGTCCTCCTGGCAATCCGCGGGTCGCCCCGTTCCAAGCAACAGCAGCATAGACACGATCGCCAAAGTCATGGGTTTAACAGAGAATCGCATGCATGCACCCTCACAAGAGAATTCTTCTTGACACGTTCGGTTGATTCGATGGGCCGGGAACGCGCTGGCCGGAGGTACGAACCTTCATGGAGGCTTCCGGGTCGAGCGTGATGACCGTGCCGATGCCACCCTGGACGGCTAACCCGTTCTCAACAAACGTCGTGCGCGACTCGCGATTCTCGAGCAGTCCACGAAACCCACCGAGCTGTGCACCAGCCCTCAACGGCCTGATATTTTCGCTGCGTCATGATAGGATTTGGTCTTCGCTTTGACAATCGGGGGCATTCTGCACTTGCGATCTCGCGGCCACGCACAGACTCTGCCGGCTCTACGGATCACGCCCGCCGCGCATGATGACACCGACATTGTAATGCCCCTGGCTTGACCTGGGGTTGGTTCCGTTTCTCGCCAGGCCAACGTCCACTCCAGAATCCTCGGCCGACGCGTACGGACACCAATGCAAGCCGCGTGAACGAGGCCGAAACCGAAGCCGGGATCCATTTTCGGTCTCGGCGGCGGCTACTCGGCAGAAACTTCTGTCTCTCTCGTGCCCGCTTCATGGCATGCACGGCGGAGCAAAAAGCCCAAGTATCCGCCGAACAAGCCGGCGGGATTCTGGAAGAACGTGCGGTGTGGCGGCGTAAAGCTCGAAACCGAAGCAACGGCTCGGCAAGCCAGCGGGATTCGTGGCGACTGGTCTGACGCCGCCAGACTTGCCGGCTCGTTCTGCCCCCCCAGTCTGGTTTCGAAGCGATTCTTTGATCAGCCGCATCACCGTTGCGGCACGGTAGGCGGGCGTCCCTCTTTGGGCCCAGGGACCTGTGCTTCTGCCGCTACCAGCTTCAGTTTCCAGTCTTGCAGCGGCGTCCCTTCGACTTTGAGGTTGCTGCAGATGTAGTGGAGCCGCTGCGTGGCTGGGGCATCGGGCGCCATTTCGAACAGGGCACGGAGGAAGTAGGGCGGAATCGATTGGTAGTACAGCGTGGCGCGCACGACCAACGGCCGCTCCCGCAGATCCGAGGCAAGTGGGATGCGGTAAACGGTCGTGTCGGAACCGCTGCCGTCGGTGTACTGCGGATCGTGGATAGCGCCGGGGCCCGGGAACGTGGCCTTGAGGAAATAGCCGGTCAGGGCCGGGTTATTGCCCTCACGTCGCCAACCCTTGGGAAGCAGGCGATTGTCTTTGACGGTGGCACAACCGTGAATGAAGCTGGTCGTAAACCGGCCGCCAGAATCCTGCAGCAGCGTCTCGTAGATTTGCACCTGGTCCTGGCGGGTGATCACCTCGTGGTGCCGCTGGTAATGCTGCTGCACAAACAGCTGGGCGTGCGAATGTCCTGGTTCTGCCGTAGGAGACGACAATGCCGTCGTATCCACGCGGGTGCCTTGCGGATGCTCGTCAAAAAACTCGGACGCGAGGGGCTGCCCTTGTCCGTCGATGATCACGCCCAGCGAATTTGTCCGCCCGGAGGCCCAAACCACCGCCGGATCGGCGGAGGCCGAGGGATCCACGACGGATAGCTCCAGGAACGCGCGTCGAAAGCCGACACCCGACGGGAACCGATGGCCGACCTTGCTTTCCACCGTGACGATGGCTTGCAGGTTGCCTTCCGGGGTTCGGCCAGCCTCGACCTTCAGGTCGGCGACATCGTGGCGGGCGGCCTGCACGAAGTTGTTGATGGCATCCGGAATCTGCTCAATGCCGGTCATCATGTCCTGCCTCCGTGCTCCCAACACGTCGTCAAATTGCTGAAACATCTCGACCAGAAACGCGTTCAGGCCGATAAAGTTGTGCCGCGCGTACCCCGACTCTCGCAATCGCACATGCAGTTCCTCATGGGAAGCCAGATTCTCGGCTTCGGGATAGGTGTGGTCCTGGATGATGGCAATCCGCGTTTGCAGTGGATCGATGGAGATTCCCCGCGCATCGTCGTAGAGGTGCCCCGGCATGTGGCAATCCTGACAACTCTTGGCTTGCGGGTTGTCGGTTTGGTACTCGTTTTCATACGCGCTGTTCAGCCACTCCAGGTACGTCGCTTGTTCCACATGGTGATGGAAGCCGCGGAAAGCGGCGATCGACTCGGCTCGGTTCAGCTCGTTGGGCGCTTCGCCTGGCAGCATGGGACGATCGACGACCGGCAGATTGACCGTATGGCATGAGCCGCAAAGTTGCGAAGACTTGATGTACGGGTGGTACTGGGGCTTAAAGCCCACACCGTGATGCATCGCGTACGGCGAAATCTCTTCGTCGCGGAATGGTCCAAACAAGGCATCCCCCTCACACAGCTCGAAGTTCCCCGTGATCGAAGTCTCAAGGAAGAACTGCAAGTAGGGTCGATGGTCCTCCGGCGGCTGCTGCTTCGGTTGCATCCGGTGGCAAACAGTACAACTGACCCCATCGCGTGCCAGGGCGCCGTATTTCCCCAGGGTTTTCTCGGGCAACTCATCGCGCCGCGTAACCGAATATACATGGTCAAGCGAGAAGGGCTCGTTCGCAGCGGGTCGATCAAGATCGTATTGTCGTTTCCCCATCACGCCGTGGCAGCGCAGGCAGGTGCTGACGAGGTTTTTGGAGATCAACTCGACCTTCTCCGGTTCCGCAGCAAACTCCTGCCGTAGCTGGGCCAGTTCGTATTCCATCTGCGCGTAGAAGATGGGGTCACGGCCGGCCAAACCCATCGGCGTCCACCGCCATTCTGCGTAGGGCGAGTAATCGCGGGCCGGTTTGCCATAATCGTGTGCTTCGGAAGTGTATTGCAGCATCGTGGGACCGAAATCGCCGGAGTTGGCGGCGTGGCAACTCATGCACTGGTCCGATGTCACGAATCGCTGTTGCCCGGCGCGCGACGCGGGGGCTCGCACAACGTGGTCGTGGGTGATGGGTGGAAGCTCGAGGATCTCTTGGCGAGCCAAGATCGGGATGGTCGGAAAGAGCCGCGCAAACTCAGGATGAAACGTTGGCCGACATACCTGATCCGGTGAGTTGCCGATGCAACGGGGATGGTTTCCTGCGTGGGGCGTGTTCGCTGCGGACAACACCTCCGGCTGGCGCCATGAATCGTCGATGCGAAACAGGAGTGGTTCACCGGGAAAACCCTCGATATTCCTCAGGCTGGCAAACGTGAATTCCTTGACCGGCCCCGGAGAAGTGGTGGAAGCATGGCATCGGAGGCAATAGTCCCCAAAACCCGAATTCGGGTGTGGGAATCCGTATTTGTGGTGGTTGATGGTGACCTGCCCCTTCTGCGGGTTGCTCCAGAACCAGCCGTCGTGGGATCCGTGGGAGTCCTTGACCATGATCGTCCAGGCATTCAGTGAAGCCCAAAGTTCCTCGTCATTCTTGCCCTTGTGCTTCTCTGCCGGTTTGTCGTACTGCTCCTTGATCAGCATCGCACCGTCGGGAATCACTCCCTGGCGACCGTCAATCAGCCAGCGGATGACTTCCGGTGAATAGAAGACTCGGACGGCGGGATGCGTCCCATAGTAGCGGCCATTAATGAACGGACCGGTATCCCGAACACGCTTGTCTTTTCGCCACCCCAACCGCACATAGCCGCGCTGGTTCACAAACTCAAACAGCCGCGTCTCGTACTCTTCCAGGCTGACCTGACTGGGCAACGGCAGTTGCGCCGGCGTTCCGTAGTCGCCCGCTTTGCCGGGATTCGACAGGCCGTAGTCTTCGGCGCGGAGCACACCGCTGTTCCACCCGCTGAACGCGAGCCAAAAGTTGACCAGCAGCAACTTGACCAGCATCCCGTGTGCCACGTATTTTGTCCTTGCCATGTTTGGAAACTTCCTCAGGGATGTCGCCTTATTCCGGTGCCGATGGAACCACCGCGGATTCTCTCGCCCAGATCACACGTAGACGTCCATGTTGGCGATTGGCGGCAGTTGCCGGCGTCGGAACGTGTGTCCGACAACGGGCACTCCGTCGAGAATCGCAATAGAATCGGTACACTGATTCTGTCGTAGTTTGGTGCGACGGGGAAGTCCGGAAAAACCAAATTGTGAAGATCCCGGATCCGCGGGCGGACTTTGTGAAATTGGGCCAAAAAATGAAGTTGATGACGTTTTGAAAAATTTCCAACATTCCAGCTCACACTCGTTTGGAAATGGTTTCATGTACTACAGGAGGACTTGGTCTGCGAACGGAGCGGCGATCAATGTGAAGCCTGCGCCTCGTGCGGTCTTCATCACGGATCGCCCCTGAGCTGTGTCGCGGTCGGCGATGCGAAAGGAAAAGACTTGTGCACCGTCTCTGGCCACGTTGCCGGCAGTGATGCCTGCTGACGGGACGATTGCGAGGTCTGCGAGAAATGTGGGCTGCACAAGGGATCACGGTCGGTCTTCGCTAGTTTAAGGCCTGGCCGGGGTCGGCTCGCGAGGCTGATGCAAGCACCTAATACAGCAATAATACCAGCACGTAGCGCCAGCAAGTGTGTCTGAAGCGTCAGCGACGAACACGCTTTGTGCTTTTCCGAATGCCGCACGCCGAGGGGCCTTGACCGAACGACGACGTTTAACGGTGCACCGAATTTACTTGCTTGCGCGGCCAGCTCTTACCACTATTCGAAAATCGCATTCGCCACCAATGCAGCGACACTCACTTTTCCAGTCACCAGGAATCGACATCATGAATTTCGCTCAGACTCTTCAGTTCAGCATGAGACCAATCCTCCGGATGCCGGCCGTTGTTCTTGGTTTGATTGTGACGCTCGCGATGGGCGGAGCCGCGCAGGTCGGTTGGTCGCAGACCAAGGCCGGGACGAAAGCGGGCAGCCGCGGAGAGTCCTCTCCGGAAAAGTTCGACGGCACCGCGCCCGCGGATCGCCCGATGACTCCCCGCGAGATTTATCTGAAGACGCTCAATTCGACCGTGTTCATTGTTACCGACAAGGCCACCGGGACCGGCTGGGTTTGGGATCCCGAGCGGCGGCTGCTGGTGACTAACGACCATGTTGTGGAGGGAGCGACTGAGATCGATGTTTTCTTTCCTGCTTATGAGGACAACGTACTTCAGGTTGAGCCCGAATTTTACCGCGAGAAAGTCCAGCCCGTAAAAGCCGAAGTGATCGACAGCGAAAAGGAACACGACTTGGCCATCATCCGCCTGAAATCGCTGCCCGAGTCGGCTCAGGGGCTGGAACTAGCGGAACGCAGCGCGGCACCGGGCGAACGAGTACACGCCGTCGGCGGGCGGCCCTATGGAAGCGAAGGCCTTTGGAAATATTCAACCGGATTCGTTAGCCAGGTGGCCAGCGCGGATATTTCCCAGACGGGTGTCGAAGTGATGGCACTCCAATCCAATATTGACATCAACCCCGGCAACAGTGGTGGCCCTGTCGTAAATGATGAGGGCAAGGTAGTGGGCGTGGCCCAAAGCATCATCCGCGACGCCCAGTCGGTCAGCTACAGCGTCGACGTGGCCGCAATACGCGAGTACCTGGCCGTGGCTTGTCCGCTGGTCGACGCCGATACGGCCGAGGCCAAGCTGGAGCTTGCCAGGCGCAATCGCAGTCGTGGCCGCCTTGACACGGCCATGATGTACCTCAACGCGGCACTCAAGCAGGACAATCAATCGGCCGAGGGCTACGCGCTTCGCGGTTGGACGTTTCTTGAAATGGGAGATTTTGTCACGGCCGTTGCTGACTTTGACCAGGCACTGAAACTCGACAGCTCCCAACATGAGGCTTTGCGTGGTCGATCGTTAGCGCACCGCCGTATGGAAGAATACGACAAGGCGTTAACCGACATCAGCCGGGCCATCGCGAAGGATGCCTCGAATGCCGAGCTGTACAACGCCCGCGCGATCATCCAGGAAAACCTCGAAAAGTATGAACTGGCATTAAGCGACTACGGGCGAGCACTGTCGTTGGATGGTCAGAATGCGATCTTCCTTGGCAATCGTGCCGATCTGTTCCTCAATCTGCGGCGATACCACGACGCCATCACGGATCTTGCCAAGGCCCTGCAGTTGAACCCCGCCAATGCCTGGCTGCAGCACATGACGGGCCTGGCCCATTACCGGTTGGAAGAGTTCGCCGACGCGATGCCGTACTTAGCGAAGGCCGTGGAGCTGGAGCAGGACAACGTCCGCTACGTATCCGATTGGGCCGACAACGCCCAGGCGCTGGGAAACCACGACCTGGGAATCCAACTCTGGTCGCGAGCGATTGAATTGGATGAGGAATTCCCGTTCGCCTATTACTCCCGTGCCTGGTCGTTGCGACGCATCGGCCGCCTGCCTGCGGCTTTGGCGGACATGGATCGAGCCATCGGGATGGCCGGTGACAAATCACCGGCTTACTACTATCAGGAACGCGGTCTGGTTTATCAGGACTTGGGCAAGTCGGATGAAGCCGAACAGGACTTTGCCAAAGCCCGTAGCCTGGATCCCGAATCCTACGCCGCGAACGCGGCGGCCCCACCTGATAACACGGTGGTCGGCCGCTGGTACGTCAGTCAAAACATACAAGACGCTCAGTTCGAAATGACGCACGAATACCGGGCGGACGGTTCGTATCAGGGGGTCGCCAAATACACGCAGAACGGAGTAACCGACGTCACCGAGGAGCAGGGGACCTACGCCGTCCACGATGGTTTCATTCGGTTCAACACCAACCATGGCAACTACGATCAGCCGTACAAATTCGAGAAGGGCATGTTCTGGTTGTATTTCGACGAGCTGGAATATTGGATCGGATCGATTCGCAAATGAGCGCGAAAGTGGTTATTTCCCACTCGCGGAGGCTGAATCGATGACGTCTCGCAACATCACTCCCAGCGCTCCGGCGGGAACGCTGACCGTCAGGGTTTCCTGCTCGCGAGCCATCCGCAGCAGATCCTCCGCCCGGGCGTCGCGGGCGCGACGGTAAGTGAACATGCGAACGTCCTGAACCGGCGTATCATTCAAACGGAGGATCTGATCGCCGGCGCAGTCCGGCGGCGTCGCCCGGGTGCGCAGGCAGGACCTGATCGACGACGATCCGACTGTTCAGCCGTTCTCCCGATGCATCGTAGTAGCTGGTGCTCATGACTTGTCCGAACGGATCGACTTCGAACGTGCGTTCCGCATAACCGGCGGAAATGGCCACAGGCTTGCCGTCGACCCCAAAGAAGCGGACTTGCACCTCATTCCCGTACCGATCCTCGCGTCGTTCCATCCGCCAATATCCATCCGGTTGTTTGAGGACCGGCTGTTCCTCGCCATCGAAGTACTCGAAGGCCTCGGGACGGCCAAGTGCATCATAATACCGCCGCTCAATACTGTAACCCGTCTCGTCGACGGCCGGCTGTCCCTGGGCGTTGAACCAGGCCAACCGGACCGCATTGCCGTGCGCGTCGTACTCGACAGTCTCCCGCGCCCAGTGGAGCAGACGATCCGTCAGCTGGCCACTCAAGTCGAACCTGCGTTGTTCGACCTGACGGCCCTGGGGATCAAAGTCCCGCTCAACACGCGCTTGGCCTTCGGCCGACTCCACGGGCTGCCCTTCCAGGCCCAAGTAGGCTGTCTCCACGTCATGGCCGTTTTCGTATCGACTTCTCGAGATGTGATAGGCACCCTGGTACAAGACGGGCTCTTCGCGCACGCCAAAATAGGCTCTCTCAATGGCATTGCCGAACGAGTCGTATTTGAAGCGGACGAGCGAATATCCCAAATCCTGGCTGAAGTAACGGTTGTCTTCCGTATCGAAGTAGGCCTCCTCGACGACGTTTCCCCGGGGATCGTACTTGCGGGTGACCCGGGCGTGGCCAGCCTCTGCCGTAATCGGTTCCCCATTAGCCCCGTAGAAGCGGCTATCGATCGGATTCCCCTGCAGGTCCAGCACGCTCTCGACGCAGCAAATACCTCCTGGACCAGCCGACTTTTCTCCGCGGCGGTTGAAGCAGGTAAAGCCCGTCTCTCGGCCCCGGGCATCGTACTTGTACTGCCATCGAGCCACGCCATCCACTTCAATGATGTTGCCACGACCATCGGTAAAGGTTTCTTCCAGAAGTTCGCCACGTGGTGAATAAGATTTGAGTACACCGGAAAGCGGCTGGCCTTGCCCGTCGAGGTTCGTCTGCCGAATGATGTTCCCTCGACGGTCGTAGTCCATTTGCAGACTCGCCGCTCCATCCCGCGTGCCGGCCGTGGGCTGACCCATGGTGTCGAAAAAGGACACGCGCAACAGAAAGCCTCGCTGGTCGAATTCCTGCGACTTTCGGTGGTATCCCTCCCGGGAGTTAATCGCCGCACCATCGGGCGCGAAGTAGGAAAGTTCGATGAGGTCGCCGCGCTCATTGTTTCGCTGTCGAACCTCCGAGTATCCGTCTTTGTGCCACGTCGGCTGGTTTTGGACGTCAAAGTGTTGACGCCGCGTCTCCCAACCGTGCGCATCATACGCCAGGACCACACGGTGGTAGCCGTCAAGCGACAGAATGGGCCGGTTGTCGACGCCGTACAGGCGTCGCTCGGAGATTTTGCCTTGTTC
Source organism: uncultured Planctomycetales bacterium (assembly GCA_963695565.1). Classification (GTDB taxonomy): domain Bacteria; phylum Planctomycetota; class Planctomycetia; order Pirellulales; family Pirellulaceae; genus CAVOGW01. The sequence continues at coordinate 515,293 of CAVOGW010000008.1, read as the reverse complement.
ATTGTAGGTGGCCACCGCGCGGGCGTAGCCCGCGCGGCCGATCACAGGTCGGCCGTCGATACCGAGAAAGGTCTCTTCGCTGATATTTCCGCGGCCATCGTAGGTGGATTCCCAGCTGCAGTAGCCGTCTCTCGAAATTGTTGGTTGCCCGGCGGCATCCAGAAACTGCCGGTGGTTGAGATTTCCCGCTCGATCGTAACCGAACACGACGCGGGCCCAGTTCTCGCGATTCAAGGTCGGTTGTCCCCGCGTGTCAAAGTTGGCGATCTCAAGCGTTCGTCCGTCTTCGTCAAAGGAAGAGACTTTTTGAAATACGCCATCGATGTCCAACGTGGGCTCTCGGTCCACGTCGAAGAACTCTTGGCCGACAATGTTGCCGGAGGTATCCCGCTGGCTGGTACGGATGGCGTAGCCGCGGTGCGTCAGACACAAGTTTCCCTCCGCGTTTCGATACTCCGTTTCGATCAGGTTGCCGAGATCGTCATACTGGTAACGAATCTCGGCCGAGCCTTCGGCGCGCGGCCGGTTGGTTCCGCTTCCGCGTTCAGGAACAGCTCCTTGACCATATTCCCGTGTTCGTCCAATTCGCGATGGATCTGGGAAACGCCCGACGAAATCAGCGCCGGCTGCCCTTCCGTGTTCCAGAAGGCTCGCTTGATTTCATTGCCGGCAGCATCGTACTCATAGGTCACACGGGAATAGCCTTCCGTACAAAAGGCCAATTCACGGTCTTCTGCCAGGCACGCTTGTTCCAGTAAGAGTCCGTCGGCGCTGTATGTCCGCTGGATAAAGAACACGCCGTCGAGCACTCGAGGATGCCCCTCCGCATCCAAGAAGGCCAGCAGGGAGGGCAGCTCGCCTTGTCTTTTCAGAATCCTCTCGCCGAATACGCCTCGAGCGTTCGGCACCGGATACGACTGTGCGTCGACGTAGCGAGTCTCTTGAACGAAACCCGCGGAATCATAGTCAAATTCGAGGTAGGCTGCGCCGGTCCCCGTGCGCGAACGTTCGCTTCCGTGCCGGTCCACATAGTGCCCTTTGACGGGGTATTTGGTAAAGACAAATGACCAGATCTCCCGGTCCGACCGGTCTCGCGCCACGAATCGCGAGAGTTCGCCCCGCGCGTTGCGTTCCAGGTCGACGCGCACGACTGTGTACTTGGTGAGGTCGGCGTCGCCCGGATCGAGCAGCGAGGCGAGTTTCAGTGAAGGTGTTGGTTGCCCCTTGGCATTCACCGAATCGATTCGCAGCAGCGGCCCACGCCGCCCCTGCGTCACGAATCGCAGCGACTCGGCGCGTCCTCCCGCCACCTCCGGCGTCAGTTTGCCGACGCCCACAAGTTCCCCGTTTTGCGAAATCAGGCTGCGGAAGTACGACGTCGCGGGCCACTCGTATTGCCAGTCATGGTGCAACTTCCAGGCCGCGATGCAGACCATCGCAGCCAACAGCACCAGCACGACTTTTGCCAAAGTGCTGCGTCGCACCCAGCGGGCAGCCCGTTCCCAGGGGCTCGCACGTCGACTTGCAATCGGCTGATCGCGAAGGTATCGTCCCAGGTCCTGGGCGAGTTCCTCCGCCGAGGCGAACCGCCGAGCTGGCGACTTCGCCAGACATTTCAGGCAGATCGTTTCGAGGTCACGTGAGATACCGTGGGCCAGCCGACGGGGTGGAAACGGCTCGTTTTGCTGGACTTTCTTCAACACGTCCAGAGCCGTGCGACCCAAGAATGGCGGTTGGCTCGTCAGCAGGAAATACAGTACGGCACCCAGTGCGTACACATCGGCGGCCGCCGTGGCCTTGCGGGCATCGCCGCGGGCCTGCTCGGGAGGCATATACGCCGCGGTACCCAGCAAGTGGTCGACGCCGGTCAACTCGGCCGCTGCCTCTTCGTCGGCCAGCTTGGCCAGCCCGAAATCGGTGATCTTAGGGACACCCTGTGGGTCCATGAGGATGTTCGCGGGCTTGATGTCTCGGTGTACGATTCCTTGACGGTGAGCCTCGTGGACCGCCCGCGCCAGTTGTTCCACGATTTCCGCGGCCGCCCGCGGCGTCATCTTCGCGGACTGCTGCAGATCGCTGCCGTCAATAAACTCCATCGCCAGGAAGGAATGCCCTTCCTCCTCGCCGTAGTCGAAGACCTGCACGATGTTGGGGTGGCGCAGTCGGGCCACGACTTCGGCCTCCCGCAGGAATCGCTGCCGCGCCGCCTGGCTGGCGTGCTGTCCGGCCAGAATCATCTTCAAAGCCACAATGCGGTTTAACGACTTTTGGCGAGCCTGATACACAACCCCCATGCCGCCACGCCCGATCTCTCGCAGAATCTCATAGTGAGGCACCTGGGGGAGCAGGTGGGAGGTTGGCTCCGAGGCATTAGGGGTCGTATCGCTCGCATGGTCAACCGTTGCGTCATGGCGCGAAGGGGCCGCTGATGTCGCCTGGTCGACCGGGCTGCCCTGTTGTGGAGCTGCTGGACCGGTGCCTGCCGGTTCGGGCGGATCGACATGAGGTGGACGTTCGTCGGACATCTCAGCAAGACCTGCGCGGGCCTGGTTCGTGGGTACACATTAACGAATAGCGAGCGATGCGGGATTAAGTGGACTTGGATGGAGGCACATTCCCCACATGCATACTCAATTCTGGCACGTTGGGCATCGAACCCGACAGGCGTTCCACGAGGTTCTGGCCGATCATCGCCTGGATGGCAACTTTCAAGTCCAGACGCCTCTCCAACAGATGATCCAGCTCCTTCCGCTGCCAACACACATAGCGGACTGGACCGAGCGCGATGGTATCGGCCACCATCGGCGCATTTGTCAAGAAACTCATTTCACCAATCAGATCACCGTCCCGCAACCGGGCCACTTCTCGACCGCGGATTCTTGCCGAGGCTTCACCCGTGTGTACGACGATCAATCGGTCGGCAACCTCGCCGTGACGCGCCAGGACGTCGCCGGTTTGGGCTTCCCGCCATTCACCCTGGCTGAGAAGCTGCAGCATTTCTCGAGGCGTGCAGCTGTGATGGAAGGCGTACTCGTAGAGCTTGCGTTCGTCGGGAGTAAATCGGGGGGGCAGGCGATCCAGGATAAGGCGGACGATCCAGCCTGTGTTGAGCATCATGAAGGCCGAGTTCCAGTAAATCGGTATCCACGCCGTTTGACCCTGGTGCCAGAAGTAGTAGGGCATGGCCACCAGCATGGCGCACACGGAGAGAATGCGGAGCATCAAGACATCGCGCACTCCATAACTGACAAGGTACAGGATGTTGGAGAAATTCAAGCAGAGCTGCGTCATGTCGCATCCTGAGCAAAGAAGGAACCGCCGGGCTGATCCCACACGTCGGAAATCCAGGCCCTGAAGTCTATTGTGTCTCCGTCACCGACCTGCCGCCACAGCGATCGTAACAAATCGTGGCGCGTTACGCTTCTGGGGTCGTCCCTGCCGTGAGTCTTCGAAGCCCCAGCGTGGCCGCGCGCATCGTTTAACCGCGACGCAGAGGTGTTCGCTGCCGAGAGGCCATGCACGGGGTCAAACGCAACGAGCGGAATGAAGGGCGTGAGCTGCGGCACAAAACGCCGTGAAAGATTTTCCATGCAGCCGATATCTTACGCACACAGCAGCATTCGTGGTCAGCGTCACTAACCTTGTTCCCGCACCATTTCCAAGTGTACTTCGTGCATCGGCAGCCAGAAATCGTTTTTTAGCTTGGGGTCGTTCGAGCGAACAATGTTCATGCTAATTTGCAATTTCTTTAGCGCTGTCTCGAATCGGCTCTTGCTGCACCCCAGTTCAGCAATGGCTCGTTTGCGAAGTGGTCCCGTGAAGGCAGGTTCCAGACGGATCAAGTCATACACTTGTTGCGATAGCGGATCCAATTCGCTAACGGGCTGAAACGCCTCTGGATAATGAACGTTGCGGAAATGCTGCATCTCCATCAGCACCGCTTCTCCCCCCTGAACCTTGCCATAGAAAATGGAATCGGGATAGGTTTGGGGAAGTCGTGTCTTCCAATCCCAAACGGCGACAACTTTCGGGCTCCAGCCTCCCGACTTGGGTTTTTCTTCTGACAGTCCCGTGTTGTCCCACAATGAGGCGTAGGGCGAGTTCTTGCTGCCGAACACGGTGCAGACTTTTTGTTTTAGCACGAACTGACGAGCTTCCTCGAATGTCTTGATCATCAATGGATTCTCGCACAAACTTCGTTGGTATCAGGGGCTGACCTGGACGCTATCGCCTTTTCTTACGCGACAGCTTCCGGTGTCGCAATTCCACCTCCGCCGCCAGTGAGGGCACCCGACGACCTACAGCCTCCGGGAATCGAAACTTCCATGAAGATGCAAGGTGGTCTAGCTGCCGTATGCCGCTACGGACCCGGCAAACCATCTGGGTTGCATTCACCTGACCGAACTTAGCGTGCCGCCACGTGCGTACATACGGCCCCGGCCGGAGTTCAGTCCAACAGCTCAAAGCCCGTGTTTTTCAAGTACTCGAAGGTTGGATCGTAAAAACTCGGATCGCGTGTCGGATCCGCCGTGTCGCCGGGTGGTACAACGATCACCATGCCTTGCCGGGCGCGCGTCAGTAAGACGCGGTAAGCGTTTTTATGGTAGACCTTTCGGTCTGCTTTGTTCATCCTTTGCCAGCGGTCCGCGCGAAAGGCATGATGGCTCCAGCCCGACGTAGAGTAGCGAAAATCGGCGTCCCACGTCACGCACACCCAGTCCAATTCGAGCCCCTGAATCTCGAACTCGGTTGAAACATCTTCCAAGTAGTAGGACGAGCGAACGTCGTCCTTGCCCGACAGAAACCAGTGTACGGGGTCGGGCTTCAAGCGAACCTCAATGGCCAGCGGCTTGAGGCGGTATGCGGCGGACGAGACTACGATACCGTAACGTTCGCTGCCGCGTGCCTTGCTGCGCAACCACGCTTTGGCTTTGGCGAGATCGCGCGTGAGCACGATGGGATAGCGGTCGGCAATCGGTAGCAGCGTCTCTTTCGCGCTCGCCTGGTCCAGATCAAGCACGTGCTTGACAAGCTGCGATACGTGCTCCGCGCGAAATGACCGCATGGAGACCGAAAGGTGCAGCCGCGGGTCATAGTGAACATGCTCGCGAGATTGCAGCTGCTTGAGGACTTCGCCCGCGCCGAACTCCGCATCCGTCAAACGATCGGAAATGTGGACGCGCCAATTGGAAAAACGCCGATTCAAGGCGGCGACCCACTCGCTGATTCCGGCCTCGCCCGTATTGATTTCCTGCCCGCCACCCACCAGGCAAACGACCACGCCCCAATCCGGATGCCGGTCGATGCACGACAACAGGAACTCCGGTTCCGATTGACGAAAGTTGGCTTGTCCCTTCTTCTGTTGCATGAACTTTGTGGTCTGCTCTCGATTCCACGCGCGTTGAGCTTCGTCGAACAGGGCGACATGATCCACAGGCGGGTTCGGATCGCGCAGACATTCGTCCCGATAATGATGGACGTTTTGAATAAACATCTTGACTTCGCTGCGCGCGACGTGTTTCTTGATGGTCCGGCCAGCCGCCCTTTCGCGTGCGACTTTGTCTCGCGCAAGGGCTTCCTGCAAGATCTTCACCAACGGTCCATTGCCCGACAAGAACACGCTATACAAGTCGTTGTCTTTGTCGAAATGCTGCGTCGCGACGTTCAGCCCGATCAGCGTCTTGCCTGCTCCCGGCACCCCAGTCACGAAGCAAACGGCCTTGTACGCATTGGCTCGCGCGTCGGCAATCAGATTCGAGATCGTCTGCGTCGTTCGATGAAGCTCGGCACCTCCGGCATCGCTGCGTGAGATTTCCGCGACGGCGTGGCCGTTGTACAGAGCCGTGGCGGCTTCGATGATTGTAGGAGTGGGACAGTACCGACCCTGCTCCCAACTTGTCGCATCAATCCGTGGTTCCTCAAGGATAAATTCATGAACGGCTCGGATGATATCACCGAGCGAATCTCCGTTGGACTTTTGGGTTACGAGCAGCTTGTCGTTGTGAGGCGTGAGAGCAACGGAGACCGCTACGTGGGATGCTGCCGTCGCGATAAGAACGGGAGCAATGAATCGATCATGACTCGATTCGTGGAAATTTTTGAGGTCGAGCGCGTAGTCCATCACCTGATCGATGTTGTGCGGCGCAAACTGAGCTTCGCCAACCTTGTACTCCACCACGAAGATAGCCGTATCGATGACTAAGACGACATCGACGCGCTTGCCCATGCGCGGGATCGCGTACTCAAAGTAAATCGAGCCGCCCCAATCACCAAGAATCCGCTTCAGGTGCACAATTTGGGCCAACCATGCATCTCGCTGTGACTGCTCGACAGCGAATTCACTGTGACGAACGAGTTGACCAAGAACAGCGTCGGGATCGTCCGCTAGAAAGTCCGCAATGGTGTTTGAGTAGTACGCACGCTGCATAATGTCCGATTTTATCTTTTTACACCGCAACAACCAGGTAGCTCTAAGCGTGAATTCGAAGCCCCGGGTCACGAGACCCGGCGTCACGCTCGTCGGTTCAATGAACTTGAAACACGCAGCATGGTATGTGCGGCCGCGTGGCAACTCGCGCCGTCGTCGCCATCAGACAGGAGCTTCCGGCTACGTGTCTATCACACCGACAAACTCTCCGATGATCCGGATGTCGTCCGCGTCCTCTGGGGAAACGTAGATTGTCTGGTATTCCGGGTTCAGTGGCTGGAGTTCGATCGTCTGGTGCTGCCAGCCCTCTTCGTCGATGTGTTTTGTTGAGTGGTAACGCTTGACCGTGTACCGGCCGCCGCCTTCCGGGTCGACGTCCGTATTCACCTGCAGCAGCAGCAACCGATGCTGCCGCGACCCGGCGGGACACGGTGCGAACAAACACCACGCACCATTGCGAATCCTGGGTTCCATGGAACGGCCCGAGACCTGTGCGGCGAACATCCCAGGCGAAGGCTGCTGATCTGGCACTCGGATCCAGCCGATTACCTCAGGGATACCTTCCGGCCCCCAACCACCGGCCGCAACATCCAGATCGTACACTGGCACATGCGTGGTGTACCGAGCAGCTTCATTGACGTTGGGCTCGATCAGCACTTTCGATTCGCGTTTGTGGCCGGACGACGGCACCGCTACGCTTGGTTGAGCGCCTAGCGGACTTACGTACCACTCTCCATTCCGCCGTTCGAATCGCACCCTGAAGTCTGTCCCCGGCAATCCAGCATTGTGGCCGAACCAGCCGCGAAGCAGGTCAGCAAGCTGATTCATCTGATTGCCAACGGGTCGGGCGACATTACAAGCGACCTTTACAAATTTGAATTCCCACCGTGTCCCGTCCGGTAGCAAGACTTCGGTGGGACCTATTGGCCGGTGGGGAGCGTTGGACTTCTCGGGCAGGAAAAGAATCGGGCGGCCGCCCGCGTGCGATACCTTCCCTTCGAAAACACATTCGCTTAAATCGCTTTCAACGAGACCGCGACTTCTGGAATACGCCGCTAACCGCCATTCGACGAGTTCTTCCGTGAGCGACTCAAGCACAGGTTGCCATGCTTCCGCGCAGCCGTGATCGAACATGAACTCGTCGCCCGCCCTTTTAAACCACCGAGAACCATTCTGCACATCCAGCCAGCGGCTGATCGGCCATTTTATCCACCAGGCCGCCCAGGTATTTTCATCGGCGCGCTTGTGGTCAACCGCGTGCCGATCACCTTCCAGATCGCGCCGCAGTATCGGATGGTCGCGCAGGAAGCTGCGGCATTGCTGGGCCAAAACAGCCAATTGGGCAGGTTTGAACAGCTGTCCCTGGTCGAGCAGCACTCGAAGGACGACCATCTTGTAAGATTTATTAAGGCTCGTCGTTTCCACGGTCCTCAGCCAGTCGCGAAACTGTGCCACGACTTGACCTTCGGTGTCGGTCAAGTCCCCCTCGCTATTGACGAAGGCAAACCAGTCACCGGCCGCTTTGCTGACAGCTTTCGGCAGGTAACCTCGACTGAGGAGTTCCGCAGCGGTCGGGCGTCGCTCCAGTTCATCGCGCATGGCGCGGTAGGCTTCGATTCCCTCCTTCGCGCCGGTCGGAATAAACTGCTTCAGCATGTCCCGGGCGGCCATTTCGACATCCAGCAGGCAGCCCGCTGGTAGCTGCGGCCGTTCCCCCTTCAGCCACTGCTTCAAGCTTATCCATCCACCAGTCTGTCCCTGCAACGAAAGGAGATGAATCAAGCGTTGCGCAAAGATCCTGTGGTTTCCCACAAAGTCAATGACTAGTAGTCGCGACTTTCCCTCAGCGGCTCGCAAACCCCTGCCGAGCTGCTGCAGGAAAACGATCTTGGATTCGGTGGGCCGAAGCATGATCACCCGATCTACGGCAGGAATGTCCAGCCCTTCGTTGAACATGTCAACAGCGCAGAGGGCTTGCAAGTCACCGTCGCGTAGCTGTCGCAATGATTCCCCGCGGTTATCGCCTCCGCCGGAAAAAACGGCAGCCGCCGCAACACCCCTGGCACGTAACCAGTCTCGAGTGAAGACCGCGTGACGGCGCGAACAGCAGAAAAGGATGGTCCTTTCGGCAGGATGCTCCTGCATGGTCGTCCAAAGCCGCTCCATCCAGGTGGTGACGCTTCACCTCGTGCCATGAGACGCAAAGTCGGTTATGACGGGCGAGCACGCTCAACACGTACGAGCACGGTGGGGTCCTCATTGTGCGGAATATTTGTTTGCCTAGCTGGCCATGCTCGAAAGGAGCCTCGCCGCCGTTCGCCAGGGCGAAGGTAACGTACCGCCGAAACAAGTTCGGCAGCATCCGCTGACGTCGAGAACACATTTTCAGGCTGAAAGTCACATACCACCGGTTATAAACCGGTGGCTTGGATTCTGAACATGTGAGTAGGGACCAGGCCTCCAGCCTGGTCCATGCAAACGGTTGGGCCTTTGGACTACAGTATGGCCACCAACTCGCGCGAACTTGAAATAGCGCATGCGAGTGTGTAAGAACCATCCGCCGCTCAATACCACGCCTGACGACCCTGCTCGATCGTGAAGATTCGCTCCAGGTTGCGGCCATCGTCGCTCTTCAGCCAGTACAAGCGATTCGGCGGAATGTTGTGGACGACGACGAGATCCGCATGAGCCGTTTGGCAGCCATGAGACTCCCATCCGTTTTGCGCGGGGTTCCAGGAGAAGAATTCGTACGCGACGTCGGGCCGCACCAGCACCCGAGGCTTGACGCTGCGCGTATCTGCGTCTGCGACGTCGGGAGTCGTGACCGTGATTTCGATCGACACACCAGGGCCTTTATCACCCGACAGGGTAACGACTTGCCCTCGCGAATCGAGGATCAAAGGCGGTCCGGCCGGTACGAGTTGATCGTCGCGGTACCAGGCGGGCAGGTAGGCAATATTGCGCCCATCCTGGTGAACGTCACGCGCGTTCCATCCAGGAGTTGCCCGTAGTGGATCGGCGTCCATTCGCCTCCATTGAACACGCAAATATAGGCAAAGCGTTCCCCGTCCTGTGGTGGCTCTGAGAGACTGACGGTGACGTCGCTGACCGGCTGGTATTGTTCGGTGACGTCGGCGTAATTCCTGCCGCGTAGCCAGCGCGGCGCGGTTTCTCCGTCGCGCAGCAAAGTTCCCAGTGCCGTCGGCTGCCTGGCGAACATCTTGCGATAGACTTTCGCAGCACGACTGCCCAGGCCGGCATGGCCGTGTCCTTGGTCGTCCAAGACGACTTCCCAGGCGTGATTATTATCTCGATCGGCCCAGGCCGGTGTGTAATCACTAGCGGCGGCGATGGTGTTTGCCCGCCAGGCGTACATGACCATGTTGGTGATGTCCTCGCAGCGTCCGAGTTTTCTGGCCAGCATTTCGTCGAGCGACTGGTCCGTGGGGTGCAGATAGAAAAGTTCACTGAAGCCGATCAGGCGATCGACATCGGCACGAATCAGCGACGCTGCCTCACGGGGATCGCGAGGGTCTTTCATTCGGGCGGGAAGGTCAGCGTATCGTTGACGCATCCGTGGACGAAATGACTGCGCCGGTTCCTCGCTGCCGCGATAGGGAAGCACGTAATCGCGAAATGTCTCGTACGACATGTCTTGCGCCCATGGACGATCTCGCCAGGCCTCGAACGCCTGATCGATATTCTCCAGCAAGCGTTTCTCGTCCAGTGTGGCCGCGTCCTCGTCGAATCGCTTTTTGCCGTAGTCCAAAGCTCCATGCTTCTTCTCCAGGGCATCCATCGCGGCTTGGGCTGACGCGAAGTCGGGATAGTCCAAGGCGTCGAAAGCAACCTCCCGTTTATCTGCCGTGAAGAAGGAATTGAGGACAAATCCGTGGCCGTCCATGTTCGCGATCAGCCACTGGGCAGCATCCAGTTTCTGAGCGTCCCCCCGTTGTTCATAGTGCAGGAGCACCCTTTCCAATTCACCGCGGTTGGTGCCGGCCTTCGCGAGAGTTGCTTCCACGTCGGCCGGCCATGCCCCCGAAGCGGGCGACAGCGGCAGCGCGATCGTCAGAATCATCAGGAGCATGAAACGCATCTTCATGGGATGTCTTGCGTGTTGTTTTGTCGGAGCATCCGCGCGACCGGACTTCCTAGCCGAAAACGCTCGGATGCGAGTTTCCACTGCAACGGTCTGTTCTGGCCCGAATCGCGAGTCGACTCGGCCATCACTCGTGCTCAGCGCAGCAGTGCTCGTGCTCGCCATCATATCATGCGGAGTGCTCGGACACATGGTCGGACCGCAAACTCCCGCTGTTCTTGATCGAAGACGGAATCCGTCATCGCGACGCCGTTCGATGACGAGCACGAGCACCGCTGTGCTGAGCACGAGTTGTATTTCGGCCTCAATCAAGTCAGGGCCAGAACGACACGGAGCACGCGGCGGGGAGTCGGCGATCCATTTCCCAAGGCGTATTTCCACTCGCGTGCGTCCAATAGTTCACGGCGTGTGCTTTGATTTGGGCGACCATCCGATCCTGCTGCTTTGCCGGCTTCTGCACCAAGCGATGGCATTGCGATGGCTCGGTCTTCGTGCCCCGTGAGGAGCTGGAACTTTGCCAAGGCTGCTTCCGCGAAGCGATTGTCTGGAGCGAGTCCGCGGCGTCCCACTTCGGGCCCAGGGACGGCCCAGACCGCCGATCACGGCTCGTGCGGATTTTCCGGCCAGGCGTGCTTGGGATAGCGTCGTCGCAACTCCTTGCGAATCCGCGGGTAGGTGTTTTTCCAGAAGCTGGCGAGATCGTCCGTGACTTGCTGCGGCCGCAGATTGGGCCCGAGTAGTTCCAGGAGCACGGGTACGCTCCCGCCAGCGATTCGTGGTGTCGCCAGCAGGCCAAACACATCCTGGATCCTGACGCTCAGCGTCGGCGACTTTCCCGGTTCGTAGCGTATTTTGACCCGCTTGCCGCCGGGAAGCGGTAGCGTTTCGGGGGCCAAGCGATCGACTTCTCCCAGGCGATCATGGCCCACGAGTTGTTGATAGAACGTCAACCAGCCGGCCTGCTTGAGTTCGTCGAGCGAACGGCGTCCGCAACAGAGCGACGGCAGTTCCGCCGCAATGGTCTCCACGTCGAGCGGCCTGATCCCCAGCCCAGGCAGTGCCTCAGCCAACCAGTTGATGCGGGCACGGAAACGCGCGGCGGACGAATCCTGCTCGGGCAGCACTCGGTCGAGTGACGATCGCGCGTGTTGCGCCAGCAGTTCGGCCGCTTGCTGTTGATCCGCGATCGTCGTGGGAGTCTCCTCCAACAGCAAGTCGGACCAATAGACGCGACGTCGTGCTTCCACCTGCCGTCTGGTGGGATTGAAGAACAGCTCGTCGACTTCTCGCAGCGATGTTGAGTCCAGCCACTCTCGGTCGATGGCCGAGGCCAACGACACACGCGCGTCGCCCGCCGCATCCTGTAGTTCGATCGACAGAAACAACGGCTGGCCGTGGACACGCGAGCCACGGTCGAGACGCACGCCACGGCCACCCACCATCAGGGCCCGATCCTGGGAACCCGGCCGCAGCCTGGTCAGGCGATCTGGAAACGCGTCGAGTAGCGCGCGCATCAACGCCAACTCCACATCGCCGGCTCGCGTCTCGTGTGGAACATCGCAGAGGCGATACAGTTGCTCCGCCACGCGCAACACATTCCTGGCGGCACCCGCGTGAATAGTGAGATCACCGTCGGTAAGTGTTCCCTGGGCGTGAAACATTTGCAGTAGCACGACGCGATCGACCATGTCGGAACGGCTGCGCAGCGACCTCTGATCGCGCGGACCGCGCAACGATCGCTCGCCCGCTCGAAACGGATCACGTTCACTCAGCAGCGCGGCCACGAGTGTCGCCTCACGCAGGACTCCGTACGTGGCACCTGCCAGCAGCAGGCGCCCCAGCCGCGGATGCGTCGGCAGGTTGGCAAGTTGTTGGCCCAGAGCAGTCAGGGAGCCGGTGCGTTCATTCACCGGCGGGTCACCGGGAGCGGATGGTGATGCGCCATCCTCGCAGGCTCCCAGCCATTGCAGCAACCGCAAGGCATTGGCAACGGCGTCGGGAGTGGGACGGTCGAGCCAGGGGAAGTCGTCCAGGCGGTGTTCGCCGCACGCCGCGAGTTGCAGCAGCGTGCCGGCCAAATCCGAGCGAAGAATTTCCGGTGTCTCGGCCACCGCGCGTCCCTGGTGGGCGGCGCGATCCCACAGTCGATAGCATACGCCGGGAGCGGTGCGACCGGCACGTCCCGCCCGCTGATCAGCCGATGCGCGAGAGATGGGGACTAATTCCAATCGCGGCAGCCCAGTGCCCGGGTGGACTTGCATTTGTCGCGCAACACCGCTGTCGATCACGGCCGTGACACCGTCGATGGTCAACGACGTCTCCGCCACGTTCGTGGACAGGATGACCTTCCGCCGCTCGTGCGGTGCCAACACGCGATCCTGCTGCTCGGGCGGCAAGTCGCCGTACAGCGTCATCAGCTCGCAACGCTGGCTGTCGCAATACGCCGATAGTCGCTGGAAGCAGCGGTGGATTTCGCCAACGCCCGGCAGGAACACCAACACATCACCCGACGTGTGCGAGATGGCTTCGGGCAGCACTTGTGCGATTTGTTCGTCCCATGCTCGGCGGTCAATTCGTCGAGCGTAGCGGATGTCGACCGGAAACAGCGTACCCTCCGCGTGGATCGCCGGGCAGTCTGCCAGCAGTTTCGAGACGGGTTCTGCCTGCAGCGTGGCACTCATCACGACGAGCCGCAGATCGGGCCGCACGGTGGAACGAATCCGCCAGAGCAGGCCCAGCGCGAGATCCATTTCCACGGTGCGCTCGTGGAACTCGTCCAGCACGACAGCCGCCACGTCTTCCAGCAGCACGTCCGCGACCAGGCGACGCAGCAGGATGCCCGTGGTCATGGCGATCAAACGCGTGCGGGCGGTGGTCGCATCGTCGAAGCGTACCTGATAGCCCACTTCGTCACCCAACGTGGTGCCGCGGAGGTGGGCAATGTAATGCGCGACCGCTCGAGCGGCCAGCCGCCGTGGCTGGAGCAGCAGTACCCGCTGCGCCGTGCGATCGCGTTTGGCCAAGATATCGTCCAGCAATGCCGCCGGAACGAGCGTTGTTTTTCCGGAGCCAGGCGGTGCGGTGACAATCAGCGGCTGGCTGCGCGAGGTGGCCACAATCTCCTGAAGATGCTGGGCGACGGGCAACACTTTGTTGGTGGAATGAGGCACTAATAATGCTGGTCGCGATGGTTGTCGGGATGATTGACAGCGAGTTTCTGTCGAAGATGCCTCATCGTGCGGCACTTCGTCGCACCCAAATATAACGCGTAATTGAATGCAAACGACAGGCTGCGCTGGACTGTTTTGCCTCTGAAGGAAGTGGGTTGGAACTCGGGACGCGGGCGCAACGCAGCGACGCCATACGCCATACGCCATACGCCATACGCCATGACGACCTACGACCGTTTCAGGCAAAAATCGAGCAGATTCTCCATCAGTTTGGTCGCCAAGCTTTCCAGCGGCTTGGCTGCTGGGACATTGCTGGTCGGTTAAGCAAACTTCAAGACCAGGAGACTGACCACTCGGACCCGCAACGAGTGAGACAAGACGCAAGCGCGTACTTCCAATTGGGCGATGAGTTGTGCGCTGCGTGTCCTACTTTGTTATTGATGTGTTCGCGGTCGCATCGCCAGATGCCAACTGAGGCTGGCCAGTAGGACGAGTTGGCAATGGTTGTAAATCGTTGCAGTGCCTCTGTTTTGGGCCTTGGGACGATCCTGGAAACCGCCAATCGATTTGACACGACCGCACATAAGGGTGTAACATTTTCACCTAATAGCACCAGCCACTCGCTATTTGTACCGATGACCCGCGCAGTCAGTTGGCCTCGCTTCCTGGCTGCAACGATTTTCCTCGGTTGTTCACCTCACCACCGTAGAGGGCCGTTGTCATGCCTAAGAACTGCATTGATCGTTGCCATCGTCAGTTGCTGAAGACCAAAAGAGCTCGACTTGACTTGGAAGGCTTAGAGTCACGGCTGTTGCTGACTTCGGACCTGTCGCTCGAAGTCATTCACGGTCCGACGGGGAATTTGAGTTTCGTCGAGACAGGCTTGCCAACGCCTCCCGAGTATCCGAGCGAACTTGCACCGTTCGAAGACAGCGCGCGTCAAGACACGCCTTGGGGTGATAAGCATCTCGAGTCGGCAGTAAAAGATCCCGAAGTCGATCCCACCGGGCGCGTTTCGGCTCAAGGTTTGAACTTCAAGGGTTCGGATCGCACGCAAAGTTTTTTCATTCCGCCCGACACACACGGAGCTGTTGGGCCGAGCCACATAGTCGAACTGATCAATGGTTCTTACGCGGTCTTCAACAAGTCGGATGGCGTCGAGCTCGATCGGAGTTCTTTGAATCAGTTTTGGACGGATTCCGGCGTAGCGCCGAACGGAGCGTTTGATCCACGGGTCGTCTATGACCGCAGCGTCAGCCGTTTCTACGCCGCCGCGGTCAATAACGCACGTAACGACAACCAGTTCTTGTTTGCCATTTCCGCGACGAGCAATCCGCTCGATGGTTGGATCGGATTTGCGCTCGATACTGACAGCGACAACGGGCAGCGCTGGGCCGATTTTCCTCAATTGAGTTTCGACGACAACTCGATTCACATCGGGGTGAACATGTTTGACATTCCTGGTGGGTCGAGTTTTGCCACGACGCGCACCACGTTGGTGATTTCGAAAGCCGATTTGCTCGACGCTTTTCCGGACATCAGCGATCGAACTCTGATTGAAGATCACGAAAATACGACCGGCTTCTCGGCTCAGGGCGTTGTCTACAATCCGGATACGACCGGTGGACTTCCTTCGATCTTTTTTAGCCAATTCAATAGCAACACCGTGCGACTTTCGACGCTTAGCGGGCCGCCGACAGCTGCGAGCTTTAGCGTGTTTGTGGACCTCAATCTTGCCGCGAGCGATCCCCCAAACGCGGACCAACCCGACGCGAGCAAGCAAGACATTGACACTGGAAATTCCCGGTTTAGTTCGCAAGTCGTTTGGCGAAATGGTTCGTACTGGGCGGTTCAAGGAGTAGAAAGTGGCGGTGACGCAACGATTCGCTTCCTTGAAGTCAGCTCAGCGGGCTCGGTGGTGCAAAACATGACGTTTGGCACGAGCGGTGACCTCGATCTATATTATCCGTCCATTGCCGTCAACAACGCGGAGGACGTGGTCATTGGGTTTAGCTACTCGTCGTCGTCCGCCCAACCAAGCGCTGGATACTTCACTGGTACAACCGCCGCCGGAGTCACGACCTTTCAGACGAATCCATTCAATGCGTCCGCGTTTGGCAATGCCGGCTACGAGCGACTCGACTCGAACGGACGTAATCGCTGGGGAGACTATTCACACACAGTTGTTGATCCATCGGACGACTCCACTTTCTGGACGTTTCAAGAGTACGTCGATGGAGAAGACAATTGGTCCACGCGTATCACCGAGATTCGCGTGCGATCGCCAGAATTGAGCGGTCAGGCATTCAACGTTGTGACCGAGCCGCTGATGCCTGGAGACACCGTTGATATTAACTACAACATCATAAACCAGGGCAATGGAGCAGCCGGCGGGTTCTGGGTCGATTTCTTCATTAGCAAAAATACCATCATTAGCACCTCGGACTTCTTGCTTGGCTTCCAATTTATTGGTTCGCTGGCGGCCGGTGCTTCGACGGGAACCTTGACCGAAACCGTCACGTTGCCCGGACTCGACGATCCGTTTTGGGACGGTTTCAACAGCGACTCCGTCTACACAATCGGAATGATCGTCGATCGATTTGATGATCAACTCGAGTCAAACGAGTCGAACAACAGCAACGTTGCTGAATTCGTCGACTTCGATACGCTGATAATTACGCTGCCGTTGCCGGCAACACTCACGACAGCGGAAGGGTACGCGTATTTCCAGCACACGGGAAGTAGCGACGAGCTGCTTAGCTTCGACGCGTTTCTCAACACCAATGGCGACATTGACAGTTACTATTTCGCCGGCGATACAGGCTGGAGCGGCACGTACACAATTAACGTGGGTGACTTTGGCAATCTCGTGGATCCCGTGGCAGCTGTCTACGATGCAAGTACGGGACAAATGATTGCGATCGCCGACAATCTGTCGGACACGATCGATGATACGGAGTTAGTCGTGACGCTGAGCAGTTTGAAGCGCTACGTGCTCGCGGTCGCCGATAGACAGAATGATACGACCGGCGATGTTTCGATCTCGATTTCTGCGCCGAGCTCATCGACACCGCAGACGATTTCGGTCGACGGCAGCGGTGACGGTTCGACGGCTGGCACGATCAGTCCCGCCGTCGATACCGATTTCTACCGATTTACCGCACCGGCCAACGCCACTGGCAATCTAACCGTGACAGTCGATCCGGACGTGTCGCTGGCGGTAGCGATTTCGCTATACAATAACGCCGGAGTCGAGCTGGCACGTGATCTATTGGGCGTCGCCGGGGTACCTGCCGTTGTGGCCATTGCCGGTGTCACTCCCGGGCAAACGTACTTCCTGTCCGTGCTTTCTCAGCGCTATGAAACTCAAGATACTTTCGATGTATTTGTCGATTTCTCGACGGCCGCGCTGCTCGGTGATTTTGATAACGACGGCGGCTACTCGTGCAACGACGTTGACATGTTGGTGTTCGAGATTGCCTCCGGTGGCGCGAACCCGACGTTCGACCTCAACTCGGACACGTTTGTCAATCAAGCCGATTTGGATGTCTGGCTTGCAACAGCCGCAACGTTTGATGGTTTTGGCTCGCCGTACAAGTATGGCGATGCAAACCTGGACGGGACGGTCGATGGCAATGATTTCGTAATCTGGAATTCCAATAAATTTACCGCGACGGGCGCCTGGTGCCGCGCCGATTTCAACGCGGACGGCAACACGGACGGCTCAGACTTCATACTATGGAATAACAACAAGTTTACGAATTCTGACAACGTTGTTTTGGTCGCGACGAATCCGAGACCAGAAACGGCTGCTCGCGTGGGCGAATCGTTGGTGACGAACCGATTGCCATTCGTTGCCGAGGAAACGATCGGCGACTCCGACTACGCACCACACCCAGTATCCCTTGAACGGCCGTCCGCCCCGCAGGTCTGGTTTGAACGATACGCGGACGAACCCGACCCGGAAAATGAGTCGAATGGGCTCGGTGATCCATCGGACCAATGGGCGGATGGTCTGATCGAACGCATCTTTGCGGAAAGGATCGGATAGAGTGACGGCCAACCATTCGCGGCGAAGTGGATGATCAGGGGGTCCCCTATGTCTGCCTGAAGACATTGCTGGAATTGAAGCTGGCCAGTGGAATGACGGCCGCGCACCGCTTTCAAGATAAGGCGGATGTGGTGCATCTCATCCGCGTGAATCAGCTGCCGTTTGAGTATGCCGAAACGCTCGACCCTTTCGTCGGTGAGGCATTTCGCGAACTATGGCACGCGGCTCAAATCGACGAGGACCTATTGATAATCCGCGGCCAGGTAGCGTAGCCGACCTGGGCTGCGTTGTGGGTGGCCTGATCCGGCGTCCACGTGAGAATTCCTGTTGGAAAGCGCCTTCAGTTCGTCACGAGCTGCGAATCACACGGGGTGCGTGCCGTGGTGCACCCCCGCCGCCGGGGACGACGGCGCTACGCGGTACGAACGGGCGATCGCCACACGGCAATCCGACACACTGGACACCGGGGCGCAAGCGGACCAAATTCACGATAGCGCGGTCCCCCTCACCATCCTCAACTTTTTGCATGCGTTCACAGCGGGCGGGGGGGCGAAAGCCGGACCAGGAGCACATGGCATGCGGCCGTCGAAGCGGACTGGACCGGGCGTCATGCTCGGCGATTTCGCCTCCCATCGGCTCAGCCCCAGGCTGGCCAGCGTCCAGAGGCCTAGCACGCTTGTCGTCGGTTCGGGGACGACCAGGTTAAAGGTTGCCCATACATCAAAGCCGGGGGGAATTGTAAACCCCTCGGTGGCAACCACGGTCACCGATCGTTCGACGGGATCCCAGACCGGATTCCAAGGCGGCGGAACCATCGCGTCCTGTCCCCAACCGATCCATTTAGCGTTCGGGTCCGAACTGTTGGGCCACAACACATTTTCGAAAGCCGACGCCAATTCGACGCCTTGAATTTCGCCAGGGCCGGACCAATCGAGGCTGCCGAATTCGTACGTGAAGGGATTGGCGTTGAAGATCAAAGCCGTCAGCCCATTGTGTCTGACACCAACCGTAATCGTGGAAGCATCGAGATCCGCATAGTGTTCCAGAACATTGCCTTGAGTCGACACACTTTGAAAGCCAGTAAACTCTTGCCCGGGACCGACAATGGCCGTCGAATTGTTGTAGATCTGATTTGTGAACGGATCCGACAGATTGCCAGTTACATCATCGTCTGTCAAAGTCCCTGTTGCAGGAGTCACCAAGCCAGCGCAACACAATAATACGATTAGAGAGTACTTCTTCATCACAAAAATCTCCACGCTGCTGCAGTGTCGACCGACTCAAAATGTCAAGGCAAGCAAAGAAATCGACACCATTGAGTTAATGATTCGAGTGTACCGGACGATCTGCACTTTTGAAGACTAGATATTCGATTTGCTGCAGAATATTTGTGCGGATCCTCGTTCCAGCTCCTTTCCTCCGGGCGCATGTAATGGGGAGTGTGCGGCATGGAACAACGCGCCCCATACTGCCCACCGATGTCCCGCCATGCGCGCCGATTCGCACGCGCTGCCCACAGCTTGGCCTTGACCTGCGATCGAGCCACCACACGGCAACCTCTAGCTTCCACGATTTCAGGGCGAGCCGACGCTGCAGATGCTGGTAACCGTGAGCTTGAATCGGGTGTGCGCGCTGACGGTGCGCGCCAAACCCTTGCCCGTGACGTACGCACCGTGTTACCCGGGTTGCGATGGCCCGGGGCTATCCGTCTGCCTTTTTTCCGTTACTCCAGGGTTACGCAACGTTCGTGACCTCACGTCGCTGCACCCTGAGCTGTATTCGGGTCGCCACGTTGTGGCTGAACACACCGCAACCCATTTTCCGATCAGCTTGCGTTCGTCGCCTGGCTACAACAGTCATATGTTTCATCCTCGCCAACAGCTGAGCCCGTTAACGGGTTTAGCCGGAGTGAGGCGTCAGACGCGGATTCTAACCGATCTGAGACGTAGGGAATTCAGTTTAGGTCTGATCTAAATCAGCGGGAATGATTTCGGCCCGATTCGGGGTCAACAACACTTCACTGGCATCAAAGGCAATCCTTACGTTCCAATTGTGCACGCCATCGTTGAATACGGGCGTAAAGTCGTGGAAGTCGCAGACAGACGTTCCATAATTTGCTAAACCGTCCTTTCGAGTAGTAAGCGTCAGCAATGGCGGAACATCGGCCGGCCATTCGTGTCGCGGCACTCCAAACTGATCGACGTAACCGGTTCCGATGACACCCACGAACTTGATGCAGGACGCCAAGACGCGCCCGCGACCGAATTCGCCAAAGAGCGGCCCTGTGCTGATCCGCCCGTGAAGTGTGCGGCTTTGAGCTCTGTTTGTGGACGAAGTGTCCCGGTTCTAGGCGTCGGTCTTTCGCCATCCACTCATCACGGGAGCTTTTGGAGAGCTTCTGCCATGGCACGATACTTGCAACTAAATGTGCTACTTGTTGCGTGCTCCGATCTTTAAGCTGGCGAGAACGTCGGCACCAACTTCGTTGGGAGCACTGGAACTGTTGTGCCGCTTCGAGCAGGGCTTACGCTTCGCCACTAAGCAGCCATCTGGGCTGTATTCGGCGAGGCTCCGACAATGGCAAGTCTTTGTAGCAGAATTCCAGTGCGGTCGTGCGGGAAGTGACAACTCTTTCCCCGCCACGAGAGTCGCAGAAAGGGAGGAAAGCAATGTTCAGCTCATCATTGAACCGCCGAAGTTCGTTTTGCTTATCAAGCGGCGCGACGTCTTTAGGAGCGAGACGACAGTGTCTTTGTTTTGCGATTTCATGCGGTGTGATTTCACTAGGTGGTGCCTTGGTCCAGGCGGCCATCATCACGACCGGGAATGTCCAGCCACCGTATCCGGTGACCAACCCTGACCCATGGACCATGGGTGGGACACTCTACGTCGCCTATACCTCGAACGGCAGCATGAAGATTACCGAGGGGAGCGACGTCAGCAACTCCAACGGTTTCCTTGGCTACTGGACTGGCGCCACCGGGACCGTCACGGTCACCGATGACGGCTCAACCTGGGAAAACAGGGGCGACCTCTCATTGGGCCGGGCTTCGGGAGGTGGTGTCGGGACTCTGACTATCACTGATTACGGCAAGGTCTATGTAGGCGATGCGGCCAGCGGCGGCCCTTATTGGTCATATTTGAACGTCAGCGACAAGGATAGCAACGGCACGAGCGGCGGGCATCTCTACATCCATGGCGACAGCACCTTGACCAGTGGGGCCGCAATCATGGGCGTAAACAGTGGGGATTATGGCTGGGCCACGGTTGATGGGACCGGTTCGTCGTGGATCGACTACAGTGGAATCATTGTCGGCGAAGAGGGGGTGGGCACGTTAGATGTACGGAATGGCGGAAGTGTTTCAAGCATCGAAGGCTATCTAGGCCGCTTCGGTAGCGGTACCGTGACTGTCGACGGGATCGGTTCGTCTTGGGCGATCAGCGGCGATCTTTATGTTGGCAAGTACGGTACTGGCACGTTGACCCTCCAAAACGGTGGAAGCGTTTCTTGTTACCTCGGTCAAATCGGTGAATATGGCCCGAGCGCAGGTGGTACCGTTACAGTGACAGGCATGTCAACCTGGGAGAGCACCGGCCGCCTGTTGCTGGGCAGTGTTTTCGGCGCGTCTGGGACGATGATGATAGCCGACGGCGGTACAGTCTACGTTGGCGATGCCGCACGCAGCGGCGGCACAGCCGGCTGGCTAACGGTGAGCGGCTCTGCCGACGGCATTCTTGGCGTCTTCGAAGGAAGCACACTGAGCCATTACGGAACCGCGGTCGTGGGCAACGACGTCGGCGAATTTGGCCAGGCAGCTGTCTACGAGTCCGGATCTTCCTGGACAAACGGCGGCGACCTCCTGATTGGCTTTCGCGGCTCAGGCACACTAACACTCAGTTACGGCGGAAGCGTCATCAACGGCGAATCGCTCTCTATCGGCCTGTACGGCTCGGGAATACTAAACATCGGATACGGCGCGAGCGTCTCCAACACGGATGGTCGGGTGGGCCACTATACGGGCGCATCCGGAACCGCCACAGTCGACGGCACGGACTCAACGTGGGAAAACACCGGCGACCTCTTGTTCGGACGCAGCGGCGGAGTCGGATCGCTGACAATTTCTGGCGGCGGCTCGGTCTACGTCGGCGATGCCGCCAGCGGCTTTGGATTGCAGGACGTGCTGATCGTGAGCGACTCGAACGGGAGTGGCACGAATGGCGGCCACCTTGAAATCTACCACGGAAGCACGGTGGACAATCAAGGTAGCTTCGCCATTTTGGGTAACCTTACCGGCGAATATGGGTGGGCCACTGTCGACGGAGCTGGTACATCTTGGACTAACAACGGATCATTGTTTGTCGGTTTTTCCGGCTCAGGTGCGCTGAGTATCCAAGGTGGCGGAAGCGTCTCCAACATCGATGGATCTGTGGGGCATTGGGGCCCGGACTCCGCCGGGGCAGTCAGCGTTACGGGCAGCGGATCAACATGGGAGAATACTGGCGACCTCGCATTGGGTCGCATGGGTGGCGTCGGGACTCTGACCATCTCCGACAGCGGCACGGTTTACGTCGGCGACGCCGCCAGCAGCGGGGGACGAGACGACTGTTTGGTGGTGAGCGACGCGGACGCCAGCGGCTCAGAGGGGGGGCATCTCTATCTCTATAACGGCAGCACACTGCATCACGGCAGCTATGCCATTCTGGGCGACGATGTCAACGAGCACGGCTGGGCAACCGTTGACGGCGGCTCTTCCTGGACGAACAGCAAATCGCTCGTGGTGGGCTACTCTGGGACCGGTACGTTAAGCGTGCAGGACGGCGGGACTGTCTCGAATGCCGATGGGTGGATCGGGTTCAACACCGTCAGTATGGGGACCGTCACCATCGACGGGCCCGGCTCGTCCTGGACCAACAACGGACCACTCGCGGTTGGCTTTAGTGGTTCCGGCACGCTGAACGTCCAAAATGGCGGAAGCGTTTCCTCTACGGATGGCTGGATCGGTTACTGGACCGGCGCTACCGCGACAGCTACCGTGCAGGGGACCGGTTCATCGTGGATGAACTCCGGAGGCTTGTACATCGGCACGCAGGGTTCGGGAACGATGGCCGTTGAAGGTGGCGGCGAGGTGACCACGACACACGTTAGCCTGGGGCGAACCGGCGTGGGTCCCGAGTCGGGAACCCTCGAAATTGATGACGGATCGCTCGACGTGGCGGGCTCGCTGGTGATCGACCAGACCGGTCGCGTCGACTTCTCCGGCGGCACGATCCGTGCCCGAACGATTGACGATCCCTACGGCAAGTTCAACTGGACCGGCGGCAGCCTCGAAATCGGTACCTTCCAAGGCGATCTTGACAATCCGTCGGGTAACCTGGTGCCTGGACTCTCACCCGGTCTCGCCCGGGTCACGGGCGATTACATCCAAGGAGCCGACGCTCTGCTGGAAATTGAGATCGACGGGCCCGTACCGACCGTCGGATACGATCAGGTCAAAGTAGGGGGCAATGTGCAGCTCGATGGCACGCTGGACTTGCTCGTTTCACATGCGTTACCGCTGAATGTGGGTGAGACCTTTGTGTTGATTGATGCGCTCGGTGATGTCCTGGGAAAGTTTGAATCGATTCATGGCGCTTTCCAAACCAACACACGAGGGGTTGCCGTAACGTATGACACGCACCAAGTGCGAGCCATCATTGCGCTGCTTGGTGATGCAAATCTGGACGGCGCCGTCGACGGTCAGGACTTCATCATTTGGAATGCCAACAAGTTCAGCTCCGGCAATGGTTGGAGCACAGGAGACTTCGACGGTGATGGCACGACCGATGGAAAGGACTTCATCTTATGGAATTACAACAAGTTCACATCGGTTGACACATCGGTTCCAGTTCCTGAGCCCGGCGTGGGCATGCTCTACATCTGCCTGGCCCTGCTTACGTGGCGCGGCCAGACTGCGGCTTTGGCCAGCCAGCGTGCTCCACACGTGCGTATTTGCCGGAGTGGACGAAGCACGTTTGTTTAGTGCCGCACACTGTTCATCAAGGTCGCGAAAAACGCCGTATTTGAAGTTTGAGATCGTCTTGGCATTACGGGCGATCTACTCGCGCACCCCTGAATCGTCCTGGTGATTTCAGCGCGACGCGGGTCTGCGGGACGACGGCACTACGCGGGAACTTAGCGCGCCCGCCACAGCAGGTGATCGGGGATATCCAGCCGGGTCTTGACCGGCAGGATATCCGCCAGAAAACGCCGCGCATCTTGCGGATACCCCGCCGTGGGCCGCAGGTCAGTCTGGTGCTGCTGCCAGAAACTGTTAAAGGCCCGCATGGCCAATTCGCGAACATACTTCGAGACCATCGAGGCCAGGGCCGTGGGCAGCGAACTTCCGTCCGCACGCGCCGAGAAACGCACCTCATGGCGGCGAGCGGACGGGCCAAAACGATAAAGACTCGACTCGCGCGATTCGTCATAGACCTCGACGAAATACTCGGGAAACGTCTGTTGCAACAACCGTCCATACCGGTTGCGTCCGCCATGCTTGTCACAGTGCACCTGAATCGAGCCCTCGCCTAAAGGTGCACTCACGTCACGCGCCAGCGCCAGCGTGATCTGTGATAGACTCGTGCTCTTGTTGCGATCTTCATCCAGCAGTTGGTTGAACTGTCCGGCAAACACCACGCGCGACGCAATCCCCGTCAGGCAGCTGCCACAGGCCGCAAAACGTCGCCGCAGTCGATCACGCCAATACAGCACATCGTCGGCGTGACAGGCCACCGGTAAGCGTTCATCGTAATCCGCGTACCAGGGGATGTGGTCCAGCTCTGCGGCCGCGCTCGGATCGAGCCACGATATGATCTCACGCCAGCAGTCTGGCAGGTCGTCGTGAATCGCCGCCAACATGGACAGGACGGTCAATTCCAGAGCGGCCAGCCCAGCTTGGGGCTTGTAAAGCAACTTGGAATCGGCGACCGGCAAGTGGGTTCGCAAACTCTTTACCGGCGCTGCCTTGCGGATGACACCCCTCAGGGCCTGATACAAGTCCACTGAAGACTCAGGAGTCGTTTGCCAGCACGAGGCGGACACCACTAAGGGCCCGAGGTTCGGACCGTAACCCGCTTCGTCGGTACCGATCAGGTATCGCATCATCCATGACAGCTCTGTGCGAGTTTACTGGTCGAACCACTTCTTGATGACGTGCAACGTGGTTTGCCGGCCCGCTTTCGCAATGGAGGTGGTCAGTGGAATGCTTTTCGGGCAGACGGCCACGCAATTCTGAGCGTTTCCGCAGACCTGGATTCCGCCGGGCTCGATCAACGCGTCGAGTCGGGTGCCGGCCTCCATCTTCCCGGTCGGATGGCTGTTAAACAAGATGGCCTGGCTGATCGCGTGAGCACCCAGAAAGCTGTGATTGAACTCCGCCGTTTGCCGTGCATCGAACTGCTCTGGGCCTTCCCCTTCCCGGGGCTTGACTTCAATCTTCAGGTACTGCGGACAGGCCTCCAGGCAACACCCACAACTCATGCATTGACTGAGCGGGTACATGGACTCCTGCTGACGCTGGGCGATCACAGGGCCGGTGCCCAGGTCCCCGTATCCGTCCACTGAGACCCAGGCGTGCACCCGCTTCAAGGCGTGGAACAGTCGCGAGCGATCCACCATCAGGTCACGCAGCACGGGGAACTTGGACATCGGCCGCAGTTCGATCTCGCTGCTGTCGGTCAGCAGGTTGTCAACCAGCGCCGAGCAGGCTTGACGCACCCGGCCGTTGATCACCATGGTGCAGGCACCACAGACCTCCTCCAGGCAGTTGCAGTCCCAGGCGACAGGCGCCACATCGCGACCATCAATGGTTTTCGCATTGGCGGCAATCCGTTGCAAAACGCTGATCACGTTCATGTCGGGCTCATGGTCCACTCGATGCCGTTCCCAATAGGAGGGCTCGTGTGCGCCATCTTGACGCAGTACACGAACTTCAAATGTTTTTGCGGTTGCGGTCTGACTGCTAGTTGCGATCATCGTTAGGTTGCTCGTCGCTGCTTGAACTCAAATCTTGTGAATTTGTCAAAGCCCGTTGTGCCGTGGGCATGGCTTACGAGGTACTCACTGTGCGAAACACGCGTGATTTACCTGATTCTTCCTGGGCCGGCGGCGGAGACTGGCTGGAGGAGGCCGCCGATTCGAGCGGTCCTGATTGAGCCTCGCGCCGCCGCGCCCTGCGTTCTTTCCAAACTTGTTCGATCATTTCGGCTCCCACCAGGCCGTACAGCCGCGGTCGGGGTTCGATGAGCGAGGTGTCCACATCCTCGTAATCAATCACGACGTTTCCGTCCGCATCCAGCGACGCGACGGTCGACTTCAGGTATTTGCGATTATTCTCCTCGAACTTGTCGCACCAGGCTTCGGCCAAACGGCGGCGTTCCTGCTCGTCCGTGGTTTCGATTCCCGGCATGGCGAAATCAGGTTTATAGTGGGCGCCGCGACACTCGTCGCGCAGGCGTGCGCCTTTCAGAATGGTCTTGGCCAGTGGAAACATATCGATCAGGGCCTTGGTGAAGACAACATTCTGGTTTGTCCAATTGCCGGTGTCGGAGAGCGAGCAGCGTGCGGCACGCGCCTGGAGTTCTTCGACCATCCCCAAGGCCTCATCCAATTGAGGGTTGCGACGCACGACCGTGGCGGCGCGCGTCATGATCTTGCCGAGTTCCTGGTGAATCAAGTACGGATTCTCACGGCCGGCAGGTCGGTTCAACAGTTGATCGTGCTGGGCCTGATGTTCCTTTTGGGCGGCTGCGAAAACCCGGCTGGCCGGGTCGACGTTACCCCCGTCCCCCTTGGTCTTGATCAACTTTGCAATTCCCGGCGCGACGACCAATCCGGAGAAGATGCAGCTGAGCAGTGAATTCGCCCCCAGCCGGTTCGCTCCATGGTACTGATAATCACATTCACCGATGGCATACAATCGGGGAATGTTGGTCCGCTGGTTCCGCGGCGACCCGAGCTCCAAGCCACCGTCGGCCGTACGTTCGTAATCGCACCACAGGCCACCCATCGAATAGTGCACGGCCGGAAAGATTTTCATGGGCACATCACGCGGATCGACACCCTGGAACTTTTCGTAGATTTCGAGAATGCCCCCCAGTTTGCGATCCAGTTCGTGTCGGTCAATGTGCGTCAAATCCAAGTAAACGCACTGGCGGTCACGATCGACGCTCAGCCCTTCGTTGACGCACACGTCGAAGATCTCACGCGTGGCGATGTCGCGTGGTACGAGATTCCCGAAGGTGGGGTAGCGGTCTTCGAGGAAGTAATAGCGTTCCGTCTCGGGAATATCGCGCGGAGCCCGGGGGTCTTGTGGCTTGCGCGGTACCCAGACGCGTCCGCCTTCACCTCGCGCCGATTCGCTCATCAGCCGCAACTTGTCCGCTCCGGGAATGGCGGTGGGGTGCACCTGAATGAACTCGCCGTTGGCGTACGTCACGCCGGCCTGGAAGCAGCGACTGGCGGCACTTCCGGTGCAGGCCATGGACATGGTCGAGCGACCGTAAATCAAGCCGCACCCGCCGCTGGCAACCACCAACGCATCCGCCGGAAAGGCGACAATCTCCATGGTTACCAGATTTTGTCCGACACATCCGCGGCAGACACCGTCCGAATCGAGGACGGGTCCCAGAAAATCCCAGAACTCAAACTTGCGGATTTTCCCCTCCGACTCCCAACGCCGCACCTGCTCGTCCAGCGCATACAACAACTGCTGACCCGTGGTGGCTCCTGCGAAGGCGGTTCTCTTATAGAGCGTTCCGCCGAACCGTCGACGATCGAGATAACCTTCTTGAGTCCGATTGAACGTAACGCCCAGCCGATCCATCAGGTCAATGACGTGCGGCGCCCAATTGGCCATTTCCTTGACCGGGGGCTGATGCTGCAGAAAATCGCCGCCGTAAACGGTGTCGTCGAAATGTTTCGATTCATCGTCTCCGAGTTGACGTGTCTGATCATTGACGCTGTTGATGCCCCCTTGCGCACAAACGCTGTGGGAACGTTTCACTGGCGTCAAGCTCATCAGATCGACGTCGATCTCCAGCTCAGCCAGCTTCATTGCCGCAGCCAGACCGGCTAAACCGCCACCTACCACCATTACTCGCGGATGTTTCGCCATAGTTCGCATCTTCCCGTGGTCTTGAGCCTTGATCGTCGATCCGGTATTTGTTGAACAGTGTCGCGTCGTTGTCCGCCGCCGGCCTCGGCTGCTCGCCTTACTTTTTGTTGATGAAAGGTTGACTGGCAGGACGAATGATCGAATTCGCCTTGCCGAGCGCTGGCGCGCTGGCCTGCTCCGCGGATGCCGCGTCGTGGCCCACTGACCGCTTATGAGCGTCCGGAGCCAACTCTCCCGTAGCCACACGGGCATCGTACATCTTGTCCTCCACGGCTTGAGCCGCCGTGATGTCCACATTGGTCATGCCGACCAGGGCGGATAACCCGACGGCCGCCAGACCCAGTCCAAATGCAACGCAAATGTAGTTGGCACGGCGTTGAGCATGCGGGGATGTCCAGACGCCCCACGTGATCCCCATGGTCCAAAGTCCATTGGCCAGATGAAAGACGCAGGCCAGAATGCCAATCGCGTACAAAATCTGCACCAACAGGGACACCTGCAAAGCGGCACTGGCCGTGGATGCCGCGTTGTAGGGCTTGAACTGAGCACCATACAGTTTGTCGGCAATATTCTTGACCCAGACATCCGCGTGAAACCAGCCATGCATGTGGAAGACGTGCCACATGATAAATACAAAGGCAACCATGCCCGAAACCCGCTGCAGCGTGTAGCGCACATTGCTGCTGTAGGTGTATGCTCCACTATTGGGCAATCCGCCTCGAATGATGACAAAGCCAAACACACCGTGGAACAGAATGGGCAAGAAGATGAAAGTCCATTCGATGAGTGGCAACAGTTTACCCAGGGCATGGATGCTGTAGACGTTTTTCTGGAACGTCGCCGGGCTGTCCAGGACCGTGGCATTGGTCAGCAGGTGAATGCACATGTAGGCGCCAACCGGGATCAGCCCGGAGAGGGAATGCAGACGGCGCAAGAGGAATTCATGACGCTCCAGAAACGAAACACGCGGCATTGTCTCCACGACAGGACCTCATGACGGTAAGTTAACGGGCGGCCGATGCCCTAAAGCAACCGAAAATCGCGGCATTTCGCAACACGCCAGCAGTCTGAATCAGCGATGCCCGGTGAAATCGCCGGGTTTCCACAGAGCTGCAAATTCGTGTCACAGCAGTACAGAGTATAAAGCGACGATCTGGAATCGACCAGAGCGGCGCCGAGAGTCCCGTATTTTCACTCAGAATTTGGCAGCCCAGCCGCCGAGTACGTGTCTAGCTCAGTGGCTAACGGCTGCCGCAATCGCCAGGAAGCGTCTTGCCCGTGAGGCAAGGATCGAGGTTGAATCAGGTAAGCCCGTGTGGTGGCCCGCCGCACGACCGGCCGGTGTGGCGGGCCTGATCACGTTGCGGTGGTTCGGATCACAGAGCAAGATTTCGGGCGATCGAGCCCGTCAGCGCCGGTGGACGCGGGCTCACGCCGCGCGGACCTTCACCTCCGAATCGCCACTTCAAATGGCGAACGTTTCGGCCACCGCTCGGGGGGCGGGTGCGTATTCGAGCGGTTCCATGGAGCATCCCGCGCGACCCTGACTGAGGCTGCGCATGGCGCTGGAGTAGCCGAACAGCTCCGACAAGGGTGCTTGGGCCTCAATCACGGTTACGTCGCCGCGGCTCTCGGTGTGTGCAATCATGCCGCGACGCTGTTGAATGTCGCCCACAAAATCCCCCACGTGTTCATCCGGCGTCGTGATGGTCATCTTCATGATGGGCTCCAACAATACCGGGTCTCCTTCGCGCAGCGCTCGGTCAAACGCGTCCCCCGCGGCAATGCGAAAGGCAACTTCATTCGAGTTAACGGGGTGAGCTTCCCCTCCCGTGACGGACAGTTTCAATTTGCTCAACTGAAAGCCGCCAATCACGCCTCCGCCTTCCGACCGATCGCGCAGCTCGTTCATCACGACTTCGAGGTACTCGGCCGGAAAAGCATCTGGCGGGCAGCGATTCACGATCAGCACGGGCGGGCCTTGATGCTGGGAAGGTTCCAGTCGAATGGACAACCGGGCAAAAAGCTGCTCGCCCCCCATTTGCCGATGGCATTCGCCAGTAACCTCAATGGCCCGTGCAATCGTTTCCCGATAGTTGACGCGCGGCTTGTGGACTTTCACGTTCAGACTGAAATCTCGCAGCAGGCGGTGCTTGATGACTTCCAAGTGCAGCTCGCCCATGCCGCTGATCAGTGTTTGGCCCGTATCCTCGTTTTCAGCGGCGCGAAAGGTGGGGTCCTGCTTCTTCATCATTTCCAGGACTTCGCCCAGCTTCTTTCGTTCGGCGGTGGATTCCGGCTCGATGGCCATCGCGATCACGGTTTCGGGAAACACAATACTTTCCAGCAGGATCGGGGCCTTGGGGTCACAAAACGTATCGCCCGTAAACGAGTCACGGGGGCCAATCACGCCCACGATGTCCCCCGCCCCGACCGATTCGACCTGACCCTGCTTATCTTTCTTGGTGGCATGAATCTGCCAGAGCTGCGAGATGTTTTCTTTCTTGTCACGGCCCGGGTTGAGCAACCGCGAGTTGGCCGACAGTTTTCCCGAATAGACACGGACCCAAACCAGATCCCCCGTCTTCGCGGGAATGATCTTAAAGACCAGGCCGCAAAACGGTTCGGACTCGCTGGATTTGCGGTGGAGCTTCTTATCGGGGTGCTGAGGGTCGGTGCCGGCCACCGGGGGAATGTCGGCAGGACTGGGCAGGTATGATTGCACGCCGTCCAAGACCGGTTGGACGCCCATCCCATGCAGGGCCGTTCCGCAAAACACGGGCTGGATTTTCATGACAATCGTGGCGTTGCGGACCACACGGCGAATGAGTTCCTCGGGGATGGGCTCCTCCTGCAGCGCCAGCTCCATGAGCTGATCGTCGTAATAGGAAAGGCGATCGACGAGTCGCGTGCGCCATTCCAGGGCCTCTGATTCCATCTCGGGCGGAATGGGATGTCGCACCACATGCTTGCCGTCTTTAGCCGGCTCAAACGTCAACATCTTCATGGCGACGAGGTCGATCACGCCGCGAAACGGACTTGCGGTATGCGCCGGTCCGATTCCCACGGGTATTTGCAAGGCCAGCGGATCTGCCTGCAGTCGTCGACCGATTTCTTCGAGCGTGCGGTAGAAGTCGGCACCTTCGCGATCGAGTTTATTGATAAAGACCAGGCGGGGCACGTGGTACTTGTTCGCCTGCCGCCAAACCGTTTCGCTCTGTGCTTCGACCCCTTCGCGAGCACTAAACACCACCACCGCCCCGTCCAAGACCCGCAGGCACCTTTCGACCTCAGCCGTGAAATCCACGTGGCCCGGCGTATCGATCAGGTTGATACGGACGTTGTGCCAGGGGAAGGTCACGGATGCCGAATAAATCGTAATCCCCCGCTCCTGCTCTTCGGGATCGGAGTCGGTTTCGGTGGTCCCCTTGTCGACCTCGCCCACCCGATGTTTGGCCCCGGAATAGTAAAGCATGCGTTCGGTCACGGTGGTCTTACCGGCGTCGATATGCGCGATGATCCCGATGTTCCGCAGGTCTTCCAGCTTCGTAGACATTTCGCACCTACCGCCCGTCATCGTGACGAATTAAGAGTTCTGATGGGTTACGGCGACTTGTCGCGCAGACCAAAAGGGAGCGCATAAAAAATGCCGTGCCCATCGAGGGGATCACGGCATCGTGTGTGGGGCAATTACCAGGCGAAGTGGGCAAAGGCCTTGTTGGCGTCCGCCATGCGATGCACGTTTTCCCGCTTGGTCATCGCCGCACCTTCTTTGTTATAGGCGGCGACAATTTCGTCGCACAGCGCCACGTGTTTCGCGCGTCCCTTCTTATCACGAACCGCGGCCAGGATCCAGCGAATGGCCAGCGACTGTTGGCGATTGCGATTCACCTGCATGGGGACTTGATAAGCGGCTC
The DNA here is from genome assembly GCA_963695565.1 of uncultured Planctomycetales bacterium. Lineage (GTDB taxonomy): Bacteria > Planctomycetota > Planctomycetia > Pirellulales > Pirellulaceae > CAVOGW01. The sequence continues at coordinate 483,472 of CAVOGW010000008.1, read as the reverse complement.
CACCCACTCGCTTGCTGCGCACCTCGATGTGCGGTTTGACATGCTCCACGGCCTTGGTAAACACTTCGATGGGACTCTCGCCCGGAACCTTTTTTTCTACTTCGTCCAGCGCGCGATAAAATAGCCGCTGCGCGACTGATTTCTTGCCATCCCACATCAGGCAATTGATGAATTTGCCGGCTAGGATCGAGTCGTAGCGGGGATCCCCCTTCAGTTGCGTGCGGCTGGCCGTAATACGTCCCATAGTGTTTATCCCTCAGCCGGATGGCCTGCTTGGACTTTCTTTTCTTGTGATTGTAACTGCCCGTCGTCCCTCGTGACACGTCGCACGATCGTCGATCCGAAAAGTGGCCTCATGACGAATGCGATACGAAGCAAACCTAAGTGGGCTAGGACTTCTTGGCCCCATATCGGCTGCGCGACCGTTTACGATTTTGAACCCCTAACGTGTCCAATGCGCCACGCACGACCTGGTACCGCACACCCGGCAGGTCGCGAACGCGTCCGCCACGTACGAGAACAATCGAGTGTTCCTGAAGACTGTGACCTTCGCCCGGAATATAGACGGTGACCTCTTTGCCGTTCGACAAGCGCACGCGTGTAATCTTGCGCAGCGCGGAATTCGGCTTCTTGGGCGTCATCGTCCGCACCTGCAAACACACGCCTCGTTTTTGCGGACATTTGTCCAAGACGGGCGCCTTGCTTTGGCTCCGCTGAACTTTGCGCGGCTTGCGAACCAGTTGATTAATCGTGGGCATCAGTGAATCTCGAATCGTCGATCGTTGGGGACAGGTAGCGTGTTTTGCCGGAAGCGCGTATCGGACCCGCCGACACATACGCCACAGGGCAATTTTTCATAAAAGCAAGCCTTTTAGGTTATAAAATCCTGCGAGCGTGTCAAGTCGGGTGCCCGACAATGACGGGTTCTGTCGCGAAATCCGCCGCAGCCACCGAGCGACTTGCGCTTTTGTGCGGGGAGGGCGGGCTTCGCGCCGGGCGCCGGCCCACCCCCATTGCGTCACTTGGGCATGGCTGATCTAGACTCCACCCTGCAGCTGATCCTGCCATTCCTTGAGCTTATCCCACTCCCCTTCGGCGGCCAATTTCGCCTGTTCCGGCCAGGTCGTGGGATCCTGCAGCGCAAAAGTGCCCCCGCTTTCGTCGAGGATCTGCCGGAGTTCTTCTGCCGTTTTTTGGGCCAAGATGTCGAAACTGGCAATGCCCGCCTGTTGTAAGGCCTCGGCGACTTTCGGCCCAATACCTTCGACCCTGGTGAGGTCGTCTTCCACTTCGGTCTCATCGCCATCGGCGTCCATATCGACGTCGGACGGGGCAAACTGGGGTGCTTCATCAGTCCCCTGGTCGGCCATCGCATCGCTGGCATCATCTTCATCGTCATCGTCGCTGTCGTCGAAGCCGGCGCCACGCCGCGCATCGGCCATAGCCTGCGCCCTGGAAACGAAACTATCGAGCGAGGTATGGCGCTGCTCGGAACTCGGAGCAGCGCGACCGTCCCCGGCAGCTTCCAATAACGGGAAACTGGCTTCGAGCGTTCGATCCTTTTCGGCGGCCAGGGCTTCCAATGCTTCGGGCCGAATGCGAACTTCCGATTCCTGATAAATACGGAACCCGGTTCCGGCGGGGATCAAGTGGCCGAGGATCACGTTTTCCTTCAAGCCGACCAGCTTGTCCACGCGTCCCGCCAGAGCGGCTTCGGTGAGTACCTTGGTGGTCTCCTGGAAGCTGGCGGCGGAGATGAAACTGGAGCTTTGCACGGAGGCCTTGGTGATCCCCAGCAACTGCGTGGAAGCCGTGGCCGATTTGGGTTTCGAGCCCTTGGCGATTTCTCCGCCCAAGGCTTCGATCTGGCCATTGGCTTGTTCCAGCGCGTCTTTGGGCACGATGATGCCCTCTTCGAATTCGCTGTCGCCTTTCTTGGAAATCTTGGCGCAGTTTCCCAGTCGATCGTTAGCGCGACGGAACTCGAACTTGTCCATCACGATCCCTGGCAACAGCGTGGTATCCCCCGGATGTTCAATTTGCACCTTGCGCAACATGCGAGCGACGATGATCTCGATGTGTTTGTCGTTGATGTCCACGCGCTGGCTGCGATAGACGCCCTGCACCTCGTGCACGAGATACTGCTGCACGGCCTCTTCACCGGAGATGCGGAGAATATCGTGAGGGACCAGTGGCCCGTCGACGAGGGCTTGCCCTGCTCGCACGGGGTCGCCCGAATGGACCAGGAACCGTTTGCCGTGCGGGACGAGGTGTTCGCGCTCGATGCCGCTTTCGCTCTTCACAACAATCGTGCGTTTGCCACGTTTTTTCTCGCCCAGGATCTCGACCGTCCCGTCGATTTCGGCGATCACGGCGGGGTCTTTGGGCTTGCGGGCCTCAAAAATCTCCGTTACCCGGGGCAAGCCACCGGTGATGTCTTTAATTCCGGAGGCTTCACGGGGCGTCTTGGCGATGACCGTACCGGCCGTCGTCAGGCGCCCTTCGTCGACCTCGATATAGGCTCGTTCCGGCAGGTAATACACATCCAGCGGCTTGCCATCCATATCTTCGACTACGATTTGTGGGTGCAAGTCCCCTTTGTGATCGATAATCACGCGGCGAATATTTCCACCATGATCTTTTTCCACGCGCATGGTCTCCCCTTCAACCACGTCTTCGTAGCGCACACGGCCGTCGATTTCGGCGAGGATCGGGATGCTGTGCGGGTCCCATTGACAGAGCACGTCGCCAGTTTTGACTTCCGAGTTCTCCTCGACCAGCAGCACGGCCCCGGTGGGAACCTCATACTTCTCCAATTCGCGGCCTTTGGGATCCAGAATGGAGACTTCGCCATTTCGGGTGAGCACGATGCGACGTCCGTCGGCGCTCATCACACTGCGCATGCGGGTAAAACGAACGATCCCTTCCTTTTTGGCTCGGGTCTCACTTTCCTCCACGTCGGTACCGGCCACACCACCGATGTGGAAGGTACGCATCGTCAATTGCGTGCCCGGTTCTCCGATACTTTGAGCCGCGATGATCCCCACGGCCATTCCTTCCTCGACGAGATTACCGGTGGACAGGTCCATGCCGTAGCAAAGTCGACAGACGCCCAGCGCGGCTTCGCACGTCATGGGGCTGCGGACCTGGATTTTCTCGAGCCCCATTTCTTCGATGGCGCGGGCGATGCGGGGGGTGATCATCTGGTTTTCGGCCACGACGAGGTCGTCGGTAACGGGATTGACGATATTCTGTCGGCTGACGCGTCCCTTGACGGCGTCGGCCAGGCGGACTTCCACTTTCTCGCCCCGGTAAATAACCCCCTTGGTAATCCCTTGCGTGGTGCCACAATCGTGCAGGGTCACGACGACGTTTTGGGCCACGTCGGCCAACTTGCGCGTCAGGTACCCGGAGTCGGCCGTCTTCAGGGCCGTGTCGGCCAGACCCTTGCGGGCCCCGTGCGTGGAACTGAAGTACTCCAGCACGGTCAGCCCTTCGCGAAAGTTGGCCTTGATCGGTGTTTCGATGATCTGGCCTGACGGTTTGGCCATCAGTCCGCGCATGCCGGCCAGCTGTCGGATTTGCTCGACACCACCACGGGCACCGGAATGCGCCATCAGGAACACGGGATTTACATAACCGCCGCCGCCGCGATCATCAGACTCCATAGCCGACATCATTTCGGCGGTAATTTGTTCACGGGCATGGGTCCAGGCGTCGAGGACCGCGTTGTAGCGTTCCACATCGGTGATGACGCCCCGCTCGTAGTGCTTCTTGTAGCGCATCACGGTTTTTTCAGCTTCGCCGATAATGCGGGCCTTTGAGTCGGGGGTCACCAGATCGTCGGTGGCGAACGACAGGCCGCTGCGCGTGCTTTCCTGGAAACCCAGCTTCTTCATGTCGTCCAGCACACGGATGGTGGCCTTGCGGCCCAGTCGCTGATAGCAATCTGAGATCACGCCCGAGAGTTCGCCGGATCGCAGCGACGTGTTGTAGTAATCCATGCCTTCCGGCAGCATCATGTTGAACATGATGCGTCCGTAGGTCGTCTCGATCAGTTGTCCGCCGCTGCCTTTGTCATCGTCCGTCTTGACCCTGCGACCTTCAGGCAGGCGCACGTGGATCCGCGCGTGCCGATGAATCACGCCTTGGGAGAAGGCCAATTCGGCTTCCTCCAGCGTGGCGAACACCATGCCTTCCCCTTTCATACCGGGGAGCGACATGGTCGTGTAAAAGCAACCCATCACGATATCCTGGGAAGGGCTCATGATGGGCTTCCCGTTGGCGGGTCCGAATATGTTGTTGGTGGACATCATCAGCGTGTGGGCTTCCACCTGCGCTTCAATCGACAAGGGCAAATGCACGGCCATCTGGTCGCCGTCAAAGTCCGCGTTAAATCCCTTGCACACCAGGGGATGCAGGTGAATGGCGTTTCCTTCGACCAGCACGGGCTCGAAGGCCATAATGCCCATGCGGTGCAGTGTGGGAGCGCGGTTGAGCAGTACGGGGTGATTCGTGATCACCGCCTCCAGGATATCCCAAACCTCCTCATCCTTGCGCTCCAGCATCTTCTTCGCGCTCTTGATAGTATCGGCGTGGCCACGCTCTTTCAGTCGTCGGATGATGAAGGGTTGATAGAGTTCCAGAGCGCAATCTTCTTGGGCAGTCCGCAGTTATGGAGTCGCAGCATGGGGCCGACGACGATCACGCTGCGGGCGGAGTAATCGACCCGCTTGCCCAGCAGGTTTTCCCGGAACCGTCCCTGCTTCCCCTTAATCATGTCGGTCAACGATTTGAGAGGTCGATTGCTGCTTCCCAACACGGGTCGCTTGCAGCGGTTATTGTCGAACAGGGCGTCCACAGACTGTTGCAGCATCCGCTTCTCGTTGCGAATGATGACCTCGGGCGCATTCAAATCCACCAGCTTGCGCAGACGGTTATTCCGATTGATAATCCGCCGATAAAGGTCATTCAAGTCGCTGGTGGCGAAGTTCCCCGAATCGAGCAGGACGAGTGGCCGCAGGTCGGGCGGGATCACGGGGATCACGTCCAGCACCATCCATTCAGGGCGATTTTCGCTGTCCCGAATGGCTTCCACGATCTTCAAGCGATTGATCAGGTCCTTGCGCCGCTGTTTGGAGCCTGTGTCGGCCAGGTTCTTGCGGAGTTGATCTGACAACTTCACCAGATCGTAGCTTTGCAGCAGCTTGCGCACGGCCTCGGCCCCCATATCGGCCTCGAAACTGCCCGGCCCCCATTGCTCGCGGGCCGCTCGGTACTCCTCTTCGGTCAACAGTTGTTGTCGTTCCAGATCGGTGCTGCCGGGATCGATCACCACGTGATCCTGGAAGTAAATCACTTTTTCCAGGCTCGTGGTTTTCATGGCCAGCAGGTTACCCAAGCGGCTGGGCATGGCCTTGAAAAACCAGATATGGACCACGGGCGCGGCCAATTCGATGTGCCCCATGCGCTTGCGTCGCACGCGGCTGTGGGTCACTTTGACGCCGCAGCGATCACAGATCATGCCCTTGTACTTCATGCCACGGTACTTGCCGCACGCGCATTCCCAGTCCTTTTCGGGACCAAAAATCCGCTCGCAGAACAGCCCGTCCTTTTCAGGACGGTACGTTCGATAATTAATGGTCTCGGGCTTCTTCACCTCGCCGAATGACCAACTGCGAATATCGTGTGGTCGCGCCAGGCTGATCTTTACCGAAGCGTAATCGTTGATTCGATCGTACGCGCTTTCGCCAATCGCCATCTGAGGTTGCTCCTTGTTCCGGTGGGCAAACTTGACTTCCGGGAAACTTATCTGGGTCAATTTTGTGGTTGATGCACAGTGGGGCTAGATGCGACGTTTCTCCAGTTGCATGTTGAGTGCCAAGCCACGGATTTCATTCGTGAGCACGTCGAAGCTGGCGGGCGTGCCGGCTTCCAGGGTATTCTCACCTTTGACCATCGATTCATAGATTTTGGTTCGCCCTTCCACATCGTCACTCTTGACGGTCAGTAGCTCCTGCAGAATGTACGCGGCTCCATAGGCTTCCAGGGCCCAGACTTCCATTTCGCCGAATCGCTGGCCGCCAAATCGGGCTTTGCCCCCCAGCGGCTGTTGCGTAATCAATGAATAGGGTCCCGTGCTGCGGGCATGGACCTTGTCGTCGACCAGATGATGCAACTTGAGAATGTAAATGAAGCCCACCGTGGTTTCCTGTTCCAACGCCTCCCCCGTCCGGCCGTCGTACAAGCGGACTTTACCGTGCCGCGGCAAGCCAGCTTCATGCAGGCAAACGTTAATTTCCTCTTCGGTAGCCCCGTCAAACACCGGGGTGACGGCGCGGAAATCGAGCCGGGAACCGGCCCAGCCCAGGTGGGTTTCCAGGATCTGCCCCACATTCATACGACTGGGGACCCCCAGGGGGTTCAGCAGAATCTGCAGCGGCGTGCCGTCGGGCAGATAGGGCATATCCTCGACGGGCAGGATTTTGGCGATCACTCCCTTGTTGCCGTGCCGCCCGGCCATTTTGTCCCCCACCGAGATCACGCGCTTGGTGGAGATATAAACTTTGACCATCTGCAACACGCCGCTGCGCAGCTCATCGCCGCGCTTCATGCTGTTCAGGGCTCGATCCCGCTGATCAATCGCGGTTTCGATGGCCGGCCAGTGCTTCTTGTAAGTCGCATCCACTTGCGCAATCAGTTCTTCGCTGCGCATTTTGGCCGTCACGTTTTCCATGCGGAACTGCGCGGCTCGTTCCGCGACGTACTTGGGATCCTGGCCTTTGGCGAGGGGAGTCCCGTCATCGTCGGTCAGCGTCCGTCCGAGCGACGTTTCCATTTCCGAGATCATCTCGGTAAACAGCTCCGTGATGCGGCGGTTTCCCTCGGTTTCCGCATCCTTGAGGCTCTTCTCGAACACCTTGCGTTCATCATCCGTCAAGCTCATCCGGCGGGAGAACTTCATGGTGTCGATGACGATCCCTTCCACGCCTGAGGGGACTTCCAGGGAATCGTTTTTCACATCCTCGCCGGCCCGCCCGAAGATGGCGTGCAGCAGTTTTTCTTCGGGTGTCAATTCGGTCTTGGACTTGGGAGAGACCTTGCCGACCAGGATATCTCCGGGACGGACGTAGGTCCCCACGCGGACGATGCCGTTCTCATCGAGATTACGCAGGGCTTTTTCGCTGACATTGGGAATATCCCGCGTAAATTCCTCGCGCCCCAGTTTCGTATCGCGGATCTCGATGTCGAATTCCTCGATATGAATCGAGGTGTACGTATCGTTCTTCACCAGCTCCTCGCTGATGATGATCGCGTCCTCGAAGTTAAAACCGTCGAACGACATGAAACCCACCAGCACGTTTCGACCCAGGGCCAGTTCCCCATTAAACGTGGCGGCCCCGTCGGCGATTACCTGTCCTTTTTCCACGCGTTGATCCGGAACCACAATCGGTTTTTGGTTCAAGGACGTACGTTCGTTCAGGCCGGCGAATTTTTTTAACTCATAGACGTCCGATCCAATCTCGATGCGGCTGGCGTCGACATAGCCGACTTTTCCCGCCCGCTTGGCCCGGATCACCATGCTGGAATTCCGAGCGACCTCGCCTTCCAAGCCGGTGCCCACCAGCGGGGGTTCGGCCACGAGCAGCGGTACGGCTTGTCGCTGCATGTTCGACCCCATCAACGCGCGGTTGGCATCGTCATGTTCCAGGAAGGGAATCAGCCCCGCGGAGACGCCCACCATTTGACTGGGAGCCACATCGATGTAGGTCACGTCATTGGAGTCGATCAACTCGAAGTCCGCTCGGTAGCGGGCCACGATGTTGGCGTCGGCCAGCTGGCCCCCTTCGACGCGCGCGTCGGCCGGAGCGACATAAGCATCCGATTCTTCGTCGGCCCGCAACCACACGACCTCCTCGGAGAGCTTGCCTTTCTTGACCATGCGATAGGGGGTCACCAGAAACCCGTATTCATCGATGCCGGCGTAGATGGCCAGGCTGGAAATCAGACCGATATTGGTCCCTTCCGGCGTTTCGATGGGACAAATCCGCCCGTAGTGGGAAATATGGACGTCCCGCACTTCAAATCCCGCGCGCTTGCGGTTCAAGCCCCCTGGTCCCAGGGCGGAGAGTCGCCGCTCGTGCGTCAACATGGAAAGCGGGTTGGTCTGGTCGACAACCTGCGACAGCTCGCCGCGGCCGAAGAAGTATTCGATGGCCGCCGCCACGCTTTTGGGATTCACCAGACTGCGGGGCGTCATGTCCTCGACATCCTTGAGGCTCATCCGCTCCTGAACCGTGCGACGCAACTTCAAGAAACCCTTCCGCAACTCTTCGCAGGCCAGTTCGTCGATCGTGCGCAGCCGGCGATTCCCCAGGTGATCAATGTCATCCACGCCCGCCCGCCCTTTTCCCTCGGACAGTTCCAGAAGGTAGGCAATCGCGGCAATCAAGTCCTCGGGGCGCAGAGTCATTTCATTTTCCGAAACGCCCAGCCCCAGCTTGCGATTAATGCGAAAACGCCCCACGCGCCCCAGCCGATAGCGATTCGTATCGGAAAACTTCTCCACAAACAAGTTTCGCGCTTTCTCCAAAGCGGGGGGATTGCCGGGTCGCAAGCGCTGATAGATGCGCAGCAGTGCTTCCTCGTGGCTGGATGTGGGATCATCGTTCAGCGCATTAAAGATAATGGGGGATCGCGCCACGTCGACGACTTCGCATTTCTTCAAACCACAACTGCAGATGGTCTCGGCGGCATTCTTGGTGATCTTGTGCCCCGCCTCGACAATCAACTCACCCGCCCGTTCGCTGCCTGAAGGATAAACCACGTCGTCCACCGAAACACGTCCCTCAATCTTGGAGGCACTGCGTCCATCCACGATCTTCTGCACGGTCGTGTCGTAGAAGGAACGGATGATGTCGGCGTCCGTGCTGTATTTGGGATCGAGGGCCCGCAGCAGCGTGGTGGCCGAGAACTTTCCGCTCTGGTCAATTCGCACGACCAGCGTGTCTTTCTTGGTAACATTGATTTCGATCCAGCTACCTCGCTCGGGAATAATGCGACAGCTGGGCAGCTTGCGATCCGAGGTGGTGTCGTCATCCAGCACAAAGTCCACGCCCGGACTGCGATGCAACTGGCTGACCACGACACGTTCCGCTCCATTGATAATGAACTCTCCGCCCCCCAACATCACGGGGATGTCCCCCAGATAGACCTCCTCATCGATCGCCTGGTCCTTGTTCAGTCTCAGCCAGACCTTAAACGGCTTGCCATACGTCAACCGCAATTGACGGCATTCATCGGGAGTATAGCGGGGTTTGCCCAATTCGTAACGCAAGTACTGTAGCGAAATTTGCTTGTCGTAGCTTTCAATGGGAAAGATCTCGCGCAGCACGCTCTCCAGCCCCTGGTCTTTCCTCTTGTCGGAGGCTGCTTCTTCTTGCAGGAAGGTGGCGTAACTTGCCGTTTGAATGCTCGTCAGATCGGGAATCGCGAAATGCTCTCGACCAGAACCAAAGACGCGGACGTTCGTGGGATAAATTCGTCGTTGGACCGGAGTAGCCATGGGCGAATCAACTCCTTCATAAAAAGGCAGGCAACAGGCAGCCGTCTGCCGGAATGGATTTCAGCGCGCGCGACAGCGCACGCCACTCTCGTGCGTGCGCTGGTCATCGAATTTAGGATATCGGGCAGCGATCAAAAGGAATTTCCAGGTGCTGCATCGGTCCATGATGGTCGCCCATGGCAGGCCACGAGCAAACGAAATCGAGACACATTCTCCAACGAGGGTGTCACTTGATTTCGACCGAGGCCCCGGCCTCTTCCAGTTTCTTCTTCAGCTGCTCAGCTTCTTCCTTCGAGATACCCTCTTTGACAGGCTTGGGGGCTCCTTCCACCAGGTCCTTGGCCTCTTTCAGGCCCAGCCCCGTCATGGCGCGGACCTCCTTGATCACGCCGATCTTTTTATCTCCCGCACCGGTGAGGATCAGATCGAATTCCGTCTTCTCAGCGGCCGCGGCTTCACCGCCGCCCGCGCCGCCTTGCGGCATGGCGATCACGGCGCCGCCCGCCGCGGGCTCAATGCCATACTGGTCCTTAAGATAATCGCTCAATCCCTTGGCATCCCGCAGAGTCAACCCGGCGATTTGATCGCCCAGCGACTTGAGTTCGTCCGTAATTTCCAACGTAGCTTCCGACATATTCAAACCCTTTCACCTTGTAGCGCTGACTTCCGGACCATGTTTTCCGGACGATGTACTCATACGCGAAACGACCCACTCGTGATTCAGCTGGCTCGCCGGGTCACACCCGGAATCGCCGGGGGCGCCCCTGCCAAAGCCATGCAACCCGTTATTCTTCACTCTCCGATTTCTGTTTAATCTGGCTGGCCAGCATGGCACCCGGACCACCGAGGGCCGCGGCCAGATTTCGGCCCGGCGCCAGGATCTGCCCCACCAGGATGCTGAGCTGCTCGGAGCGGTTGGGCCACTTGCTGATCTCCGCGACTTTCGCGGCGGTCAGCTGCCGTGCCCTCCATCACTCCACCCCGCGACTCGAATTTTTTGAAATCGTCACTTTCGGTCAAACGAGTCGCCTCTTTGGCGAGCGACACGATATCTTCGGCGCCCCACATGATGGCCAGCGTACCTTCGGCATCGGCCAGCGCGGGGGCCAGCGGCGTGCCTTCGGTGGCGCGTCTAGCCAGACTGTTCTTGACCACTAGCAACTGTATGTTTTTGTCTCGCAGAGTTTTCCGCAGCGTCACCGTCTGCGCGGAATTCAAGCCAATCACATTGACAATCACGGCTTCCTCGACGCCGTCCAGCCGTTTCTTGATGTCCTGCGTCAACCAGATTCTTGATAAATTTGCTCATCGTCGTTACTCAAACGTGTTCCATGTTCCGTGCGAAAGAAAAGACTAAGCCGCAATCCGCACGCTGGGGCTCATCGTCGCCGAAATGGCCACACCCTTGATGTAGCTCCCCTTGACGGCGTTTGGCTTGAGACCCACGATATGGTTAATAAACGCCGAGATATTCTCGGCGAGCTTATCGGCATCAAAACTGAGCTTGCCCACGACCGCGTGCACGATACCCGCACTGTCGTTGCGAAACTCCACCTTACCCGCCTTGTATTCCGACACGACCTTGGCCGACATCCGGCGTGACCGTACCGGCACGAGGCGACGGCATCAGATCCTTTCGGCCCCAAGACCTTGCCCAGGGGCCCCACGATCCCCATCATGTCGGGGGCCGCGATACAGGCGTCGAAATCGGTCCAGCCGCCTTTGATCTTCTCCGCCAAATCGGCCTGTCCGACTTCGTCAGCTCCCGGCGTCGACGGCCGCCTGGGCCATCTCGCCTTTAGCGAACACGACCACGCGCTTGGTGCGACCGATCCCGTGGGGCAAGAACGACCGAGCCCCGCACAATCTGATCGGCCTGCTTGGGATCGACACCAAGTCGCACGGCGATCTCGACCGTCTGATCGAACTTCGTCGTATTAAAGTGCTTCAACTGCTGCACGGCTTCCGCCAGCGGAACCGGTTGCTTGCTCGCTTCACTGCCGGCCAATTTCCGATAACGCTTGGATTTCTTTGCCATATTCCCACCCTAAATGTTTGTTCACCGAGCGGCATCGCGGTCCGTCGCCAAGTTCCGCAGAGACACATTGTTAACGTGGCGAGCCCCGGCCGACGCACAGGGACTCCCGATCTAGCCTTCGACGTCGATGCCCATGCTTCGCGCGGTCCCGCAAACCATGCGTCGCGCGTGCTCCAAATCCCGTGCGGTCAGGTCAGCCATCTTCTGTTTGCAGATTTCATCCACTTGATCCATGGAGACGCGGGCTACCTTGTCCCGGTTGGGCACGCCGGACCCCTTGGCGATCCCGGCGGCCTTCTTTAACAAGGCCGCCGCAGGAGGGCTCTTCGTAATAAAATCAAACGTTCGATCGTTGTAAACGTTGACAACGACTGGAATCGGAGTCCCGGCGTACTCCTTGGTCCGATCATTGAACTGCTGCACGAACTGTCCGAGGTTGATGCCGTACCTGCCTAAGGACGTTCCGACCGGGGGCGCGGGGGTTGCCTGCCCGCCGGGCACTTGAAACTTTGCCGTTCCTACTAATTGCTTGGCCATACTTGCCTTCCGTCAGACTTGTCGTAATGTTTGGGTGATTCTGTTCACTCGCCGGCGGACACGATTGGGGGGTCGCACAACGCCTGGTCGAATTGAAATTGCCGCGTGGGCCATCATACGGGTTCGACCTGCCAATGCTCCAATTCAACCGGTGTCGACCGTCCGAAAATATTGATCATCACGGTTACTCGACCGTTGGCCTCATCCAGGCCTTCCACATCGCCGTCGAAATTCTCGAACGTCCCATCCTTGATTCTCACGCGATCTCCCAGTTTGAACGGGATCGCCGTCTTGATCTGCTCCGCACCGTCCTCTTCCGGATGCACGGCCCGCACAATGCGGTCCACTTCCTCGGGCAACATGGGGGTCGGCTTTCCTGCGGCTCCGGCAAAGTCCCCGATCCCGGGCGTTTCCCGCACCAGCACCCAGGATTCCTCATTCAGGTTCATATGAACCACGATGTAGCCCGGATACAGCTTGCGCTTGACGACGCGACGTTTGCCGTTTTTATATTCGGCCACGTCTTCGGTGGGGACGATGATCTCGCCGAAATACTTCTCCATCGCAGCCACGGCAACCCGTCGCTGCAAGGCTTCACAAATGGAGTTTTCCCGATTGCTCTGCACTTTCAAGATGTACCAACGAAAACTCGTCTCCCTGCTCCGTCTCGCCCGCCCCAGCCGCCTCCTTGTTTTCTTCAATCGGCTTGGCAGCTGCCTTCAAACGAATCGTAAACATCTTCCAAATCGTCGTCGGTCAGCGCTGCTTCGAGCGCCTCCAGGTCGGCGTCGTAGTCCGAGCCGTGGTCGGCGGAATCCGCCCCCTCAGCCGCGGCGTCCGGCACTAAGGACGGCTCCTCATCCGGGGCTGCGACATCCTGGCTACCCAAACGATGCTGATCGGCACGGTCGGTTCCATCAAGATGTTGTGAATTGTCTGTCACGGTCGTCACCACATTTACAAATCAAGGAGGCTGGGGCAGCCACGCGACGGCCGTTGCATGGCCGCTGCCGCGCGGCCGGTCGACGGCGACCGCCGCACGGTTTCTGTCCCTCGGATTTACTTGAGCACTCCCAGGACATTGTCTCCAAACACGAAACGCCAGAATACATCAAAGAAAAACAGCACCATCGCCAGCATCACGATGACCAGGATCACGACCACCGAACTCCGAATCAGCTCGGCCCGCGAAGGCCAGGATACCTTATTCATCTCCCCTTCAACCGAAATCAAAAAATCGGCAAACTTGGGGAAATTGACGACCCGGAAACTGATCCACAAACCGATCAGCAGCAGGGCGCTGGGGACCCAATAGCGGCCCGGCTCCATCAGCAGCGACTTCCACCAGGCGGGGAACGAGCCCCATGCCTGGTACATGCGCAAGGCGGCAATCGCGAATATCAGCGCCAGAAAGGCGAATGTCACCTGACGCGTGACGGTCCCCTGGCTGCGCTTGTAGACGCCGAATTGCCACAGTTGACTGACAAACGACCGTTCCGCGGTTCGTTCTTTTCCCATCGTGATCCATCCGCTCCCGGCGGCAGCCCTGTACAGCGATTTTTAGTATGTTGCCATGCGTGCGTCGGCAATCGTGTGTGCCGGCGCAACGGAGTGCGCTCAGCCACTCAGGATCTCGCGCCGACCCGCCGAAACGTACACGTTCACCCGCCGGACCAGGCCTGTTTCCTGTGATGTATGGCAGGGGCGGCGGGAATCGAACTCGCAACCCCCGGTTTTGGAGACCGGTGCTCTGCCAATTGAGCTACACCCCTGTATCTCCGCGGCGCAACCAAGGCTGGCCGGAAGCAAATTCGTTCTCTTACTCCAGAATCTTCGTGACCACTCCCGAGCCGACCGTACGCCCGCCTTCGCGGATGGCGAACCGAACGCCGTCATCCATCGCGATCGGCTTATGCAGTTCGACCGAGACTTTCACATTGTCACCCGGCATGCACATTTCGGCTCCGACCAGGTTCGCGGTCCCGGTAACGTCGGTGGTGCGGAAGTAGAATTGAGGCCGGTAGCCGCTGAAGAATGGCGTGTGCCGCCCCCCTTCATCCTTCGACAGGCAATAAACCTCGGCCTCGAATTTCATGTGTGGCGTAATCGAACCCGGCTTGGCCAATACCTGACCGCGCTCGATGTCCTCACGCTTGACGCCGCGCAACAGACAACCGACATTGTCGCCCGCACGGCCCTCGTCCAACAGCTTACGGAACATCTCCACGCCAGTGACCATCGTCTTGGCGGGCTTTTCCGTCAGACCGACAATCTCCACTTCCTCGCCGGTGCGAATCACACCACGCTCGATACGCCCCGTGGCCACCGTACCGCGGCCTTCGATCGAGAACACGTCCTCGACGGCCATCAAGAAGGGCTTGTCCTCTTCGCGCGCCGGTTGCGGAATGTAGGCATCAATCGCATCCAACAGCTCACCGATGCACTTGGTTTTTTCCGGATCTTTGGGGTCCTGGTAGGCCGGCAGCGCCGAGCCGCGGATCACGGGAATATCGTCTCCCGGAAATCCATACTTGCTCAACAACTCACGAACCTCCATTTCAACCAGTTCCAGCAGGTCGGGATCATCGACCAGGTCAATCTTGTTCAAGAAGACCACCAGCGCGGGGACGTCAACTTGACGAGCCAACAGCACGTGCTCTTTCGTCTGCGGCATCGGACCGTCGGCAGCCGACACCACCAGGATGGCACCATCCATCTGAGCGGCCCCGGTGATCATGTTCTTGATAAAGTCAGCATGCCCCGGGCAGTCGATGTGGGCATAGTGCCGCTTCTCAGACTCATACTCAACGTGGGCGACGGAGATGGTCACGGTCTTCGTTTCGTCACGAACGGTTCCACCCTTGGCAATGTCGGCGTAGGACTTGAACTTCGCCAGCCCCTTGGCCGCTTGAACCGAAAGCATGGCACCCGTCAGGGTGGTCTTGCCGTGGTCGATGTGACCAATCGTGCCCACGTTACAGTGTGGTTTCTTCCGTTCGAATGTCTCCTTTGCCATTTCTGTACCTATTCACTTGATGGAGGCTAGTTACCCGCAGCACATCACTGCAGATCGATTTCAAAGCGTCGACACCGCACGGCCGACTCACGTGATTTGTTTCCCGGGAAGCTGGCGACCCGTCACCAAGCGACACACGCCACCACTCCCCTCTTCCGCCCGAGCCCGTTCCGCGCTCCTGTTCTCACGCGTATGGGAGCTGGCTATTTCCCGGCCGTTGCCGGCCCGTCCACTCTTCCGATCAAAGCTGCTGACGGGACTCGGACCCGTGACCTCGTCCTTACCAAGGACGCGCTCTACCAACTGAGCTACAGCAGCCCAAGGTCGCTCAATCCCGCGCTAATTTCGCCCAACACAAAAGCTCACTACCGCAGCACCGCCTGGCGATTGCCGCCACTCTTTTGCCACAGCCCGCACTTCGGCAACCCCTTCACCCATCCCAACCAAACGCGGATCGTCGCGGGCAATCAAAGCGGGCGAAGGGAATCGAACCCTCGTCTTCAGCTTGGAAGGCTGTGGCTCTACCATTGAGCTACGCCCGCACGTGGGCCGTCCGTTTCACGCCCTTTTCCAACAGCTCGCTTGATCCGCCCGCTGTTCCCTCATTCCGATTTGCTTCACGTACTTCAAACGGACGCCGCGATGCCCGTGGCAGGCAACCTGAGGCTGATCCCATTCTGCGAATTAGTTTCACTCTGCCAATTACCGAACTGCCCACTGACCTGACTTGCCAGGCTCAAACCGCAGCTACCACCACGATTGGACTCGAATGGGGGGTGCAGGATTCGAACCTGCGAAGGCATTGCCATCAGATTTACAGTCTGACCCCTTTGACCGCTCGGGAAACCCCCCACGTCGCCTCACCACCCTAGCAGCCTGCATCAACCGTGACGCCACACCAACGCGATCGATACCGTGCGCCACGGGCGGCCATTTGTACGTACGAGGAGCGCCTCGCTTGCATCATTCCCACGTAATGCGATTCCCGTCAACACCAAGCTAGCGGAGGGACTTGAACCCACAACCTGCTGATTACAAATCAGCTGCTCTGCCAATTGAGCTACGCTAGCGGGGGTGAGTCCCTACTCGTTCACTGAAAACACGTAAATATAACCAAATGAGACCCTATTGCAAGATGACCAAGCCCCCCTTCGGGAAGTTCGCGACCATATTTAATCGGGCTCAATATGTTCAATGGGACTCAAAATGCGCCACTACCCCAGACCGCGCAAGCCCCGTAAAGCCACAGCCCGCCACACGACCGTTCGATCGAGGGAATTCTCCGCCGAATGCCCCGCCTTGGTCCGGGAAGTCATCCGCGAGGAATGTGCTGAACGCGAAGATTTCATCCGCCCGCGTTGTCGCGAGTGTCCGGCCGATCAATTGCCGACGGCTGGCCAGTGGCCGCGCAAAATCGAGCTTGATCCGGGATTTGGAGGCCAACTTGCAGCCCCCAGGCCGAAATCAGCCGGCGAAATAGCTCCCCGGACACGCCGTCCCCAATCCGAAGTCCGTCCACCTGAACCACCGGCAACACACAAAAAGGAGTGCTTGTAAGCCAGATTTCTGAAAACTTGGGAATTTCTTCGGGAACAACGGCGCGAAACTCCAGGGACCAGCCAAATTGCTTGGCCAGCCGTTCGACGTAACCCAGGCTGATACCCGGTAAGATGCGATTTTTTTCCGGTGAAACAAGCTTAGCGCCGTCGCCCACAAAAACAATATTTGCCGTCGGGGTTTCCGAGATGGAGCCATCTTGATTCAGCAACAGGGCAATCGCGCCGGGCTGCCGCTGCGCAGCCTGTTGGGCCGCCAGAAAATAATGTAGCCGACTGCGACTCTTCACCGTGAGCGGCCAGTGCTCGGGGGCAATCTGTCGCACCCGGGAAGTGACGAGTCGCACGCCGGTTTCGTATTGATCTGCCCAACGCGCGAAATCCAGCGGGTACGTGTACATACCGACCAGCGGACCTTCGCAGGGAGCGAATCGCCAGGCCGGGTTAGTGCCGGGGGTCACGAAAATCCCCAGTCCCAGGTCCCAGTTTTCGTAACCGGCGCCGCACAGCAGTCGATAGTTGTGCGCGACCAGCGCCCTGGCATGCGCGGCCAGTTGATCGTGACCGACGTCCAATTTCGTCTCGACGACACACAAGGAATCCGCCAGACGCCGCAGGTGTTCCGACAGCAAGAACAGCTCGCCGCCAAATGTTCGTAATTGCTCGGAGACGGTGGTCCCCATGACAAATCCCGAGTCCGCGTACGAGACTCTTAGATCGCGCGGCGCGATCAACTGGCCGTTGGCTGACGCCAGGAATGGGAGTTGCACCAAGGAACTTGACATGGCACTGCAGGGGAAGTCTAGACATGAAACACGGTAACACCTTAGCCGAATGCAGCGCCAGGATGCCAGGACGATGTTCAAATCCCGCTTCTTTCGACGACCTGAATGCTGCCATCCGCTAAGCCCGAGTTTTGCACTTTGTTGCGCGAGCAGGTGTGGTTTTCGCGGCAACGTAGAACAATGGACCTCAGTTGTTCATGCTTGGCGTTCGCGATGGCCGGGAAACAATTGGGGGAAACAATTGGGGACAATTGTGCTACATTGTGTCGACTGCCGATCTCGGGATTCCGCCCACTCGGATCCCTAGTTGGTCACGGGTTGCGAGTGGGGCCCCTTCAGGTTGCCTCCGCCAGCAGGCAGATGAATGGCATCGCCGAAGTAGTGCTGTCGCGCGTCTCGATGGCGGATCACTTCCTCGGGAGTGCCGTGGCAAAGGACTTTTCCGGCGTGGATCACATAGCTGCGATTGGTGATCTCCAAGGTTTCACGCACCTGATGGTCGGTGATCAAGATGGAGATGCCCTGATCTCGCAGTTCACGAATTATGGCCTGGATGCCCTCGATCGTGACGGGATCAATTCCGGTGAACGGCTCGTCCAGCAGGATGATCTTGGGGTGGGAAACCAGGCAACGGGCGATTTCCAAGCGGCGGCGTTCACCGCCCGACAAGGTCGCGGCCTTGGCGCGGCGAATGTGGGTGATTCTGAATTGTTCAAGCAACTCATGACAACGGGCGCGGCGCTGTCGGGCGCGGCATGTTCAGCATTTCCATCATGCCCAGCAAGTTGTGTTGGACGCTGAGCTTACGAAAAACGCTGGACTCCTGTGCCAGGTACCCCATGCCTCCGTCCTTGGCGCGTCGATACATGGGCCAGCGGGTGACGTCCAGGCCTTGCAGCGTCACGCGCCCGCGATCGGGTTCGATCATCCCGCACGTCATGCGGAAGGAGGTGGTTTTGCCGGCCCCATTGGACCCCAGCAACCCGACGATCTCCCCGCGCTGCACTTCAAAATCAACGCCGTCCACGACACGTCGCCGCCCGTACGATTTGACGAGTCCTTCCACTTTGAGAATCGGCACAGCGACCTTCCTGTAATACGTCTCCGCGACGCTCCGTCGGATTTCTCGTGAGATCAATCGGGAACGGTGGTGCCGCGTCAGCGAATACGGCCCATCCGCGGCAGATTGGGCACGATCGGGAAGCGGATATTAGCAACATTCCAGCCATGCGGCCAATAGATGTAAAAGGCTTTCCCGATCAACATCTCGCGGCCTACGTAATGGTCAATCCTGATATCCTGTCCATCGAACAGGGACTGCTCGGGCCCAGCCCACAATCGAGCATCCTTACTTTGCGGGTTGTTGTCTCCCATGGGAAAGTACTGCTCATCCGCCAGCTCAAATTCGACGGCACATCGGTCGGCGAACAATCCGCTCGTGCTCCAGGTCGTGGGATCGGCGAAAATCCGCTGGATCTGTCGGGCATCATGGGGTCGTCGATAATCGGTCGCATTCACCCCCATGGGTCGCTGACTGTCGGTCGAATCCGCAGCGATGTAGTAGATGTCCCGCAACACGCGCAGTCTGGTCAGAGTCACCTGCATTCCGCGGCCTGCGACGCCCACCGGCAGCAGGTCCCCTGGATCTTGAGCGGACCACTGTGGCGAATCGACGCTGCCCGGTTGATAACTGCCGGAGTGCGGCTGTCCATTCGCCGTGAAGGCCACCAGGGATCGCCCGACCCACAAACGCAGTTGGTCGTCTACATTCGAGAAGCGGAACGAGTAGCGGCCTGATCCGCGCACCGAAGTCTGTCCCACGAGTGCGTCCGCACCCTCCCAGCGGCTGCCCCCGTCAATCAGCAAGGTGGCCTGGCCGGTGGCGACGTCGATTTCGCAGACAAAGTGATCGCCCGCTTCCACCAGGTCGAAGGATAACGTTCCCTGGTCCCCCTGAATCTTGGCCTCACACTCGACAGCGAGATCTCCCACCCAGTTTCGCAACGGTCGTGGGGGGTTGGGGTTTCGTTCGTAGCCCTGATCGTTGTAGGCATAGTAGTCGCTGATCAGTTCGCCCCGGCGACGCGAATTTTCCGCAGCGGGATTTCCCCGCCGCAGGAATTGCCAATCCTGGGGAGTGGGCACCAGATGCCGGTAGCGTAGCCAGCGCATGGTGGCTGTTGCCGGCAGGCTGTATTCCTGGCGATCCTCACTAATCTGCCAACCGCCGTCTTCATCCCTCATGTCCGCCCACGACGACGGCCACTGGGCGGTCACCATGCTTTGCGGAATGCGGCGGGTATCGCTGACCAGCTGCAACATGGCCAACATCTTACGCGGCGGCTTGCGGGCGATGTGGAACTGCTCAGTTCCCGCGGCGCGGACGAACACATCCCCGTGATGGATGCGTAACGTCTCGTCAGGTAAACCGACGAGACGCTTGATGTAGTTTTGTTTGGCATTGCCAGGGTACTTGAACACGATCACGTCCCAGCGCTGCGGGTCCCAGAATTGATAGGCAAACTTGGTGACCAGGATTCGATCGCCGTTAAAGGCACCCTCGTTCGCGTCTCCGCGATCCAGTCGCAGATTAAATCGGCACATGGGGCAGGTGGTATTCTGCACCGGACCGTTCCTGCCTTCCTCGTCCACGCTCGCACCCGCCTGGTACCGATAACCGCATTGCGGACATTTAATGTCCCGATGTCGGCCCTGTAACGTCGGGGCCATCGATCCGGTGGGAATTACGAACGCTTCCGCCTCGAACGAGCGGAACAGCAAAGCCAGCATAATGGCCACGATGATGGACTCGATCCCCTCGCGGTGCTTGGCCGCTGCCGACACCGGCGCGGGGCTGATTCCCTTGCTCTTCTTGTTCATGCAATGATCCTACAACGGCGCGTCTTCCGGGAGAAACCTGGCAGTTCCATTCGCAGTGCATCATACTCAATCTTAGCGATTTTCCCTATCGCTTTCGGACCGCCCGGCGCTTCGCGGCCCGCCCGGCCGGGCTGTATTTCTGGCCCGTCAGCGGACGGTAGTCCGGTGTCATGCTACAATACAACACGTTTTTTGGCCCCGAGAGGCTGATCATTTGGCCAGAACCGACTACCATGGAGTCGGTCAGCCCGCGCCGGTGCACCAGCTGCCACACGGAGGGAAGCAGCAACTCAGAGGCAAGAAAATTTTCCCGTGACGATAGGTACTCCGAGGGATGACGCGATGTTCCGCAGCTCGTTAGTCGGCAAGATGCGCGTTTCGCGCCGTGCATTCACGCTCGTGGAACTCCTGGTCGTGATTGCCATCATTGGCATTCTCGTGGCATTGCTGTTGCCAGCTGTGAATTCGGCCCGCGAAGCCGCACGACGCATCGCCTGCAAGAACAATCTACGTCAATTGGGGTTGGCGGTGCTTAATTTTGAATCGGCCCGGAGTGGGCTGCCGCCGGCGGGCTGGATCGGCGAGCCGCCTACGACCACGACCTGCCGGATCGAATCGGACTACGAGAACAGCTGCATTACCACTGGATGTTTCGACATTCAGGGCAAATCGCCTCCCGCGGCCAGCTGGATCGTGCTGGTGCTGCCCTACCTGGAAGAGCAGGCGCTGCATGATCGGTTTGACTTCAGCGTGTCGGTATTTCACCAGACGGCTGCACAAGCGGATCCACCGTATGCCAGCCCGATGGCGGCGCTGATCTGTCCCAGCGACAACAGCGGCAACGCAGTCAAATACGATGGCCGCGGCCTGCGTCCGTTTGCCAGAGATCCGAATCTAGAGTCGTATGGCATGGCCAAGGGCAATTATGCCGCCTACATGAGCCCCGTACACATGAACCACTATGGTGTGCGCCCAGGTGCGCTGGGAGGTTTTCGCCCAGGTAAACCGGTCGGTCAGCGGATCAGCCGCATTAAGGACGGCCTCTCCAACACGCTGCTGGGTGCCGAAGTTCGGACCTTGGATCGGGCTTGGGACAGCCGCGGCGTGTGGTCCGTTCCGCTACCCGGAGCCAGCATTGTCAGTGTGAATTTTCATGATATTGACGAACAACACCGCACGCCTGAGTACCGACCGAATCCAGCCGGCATCGCCAATGTCCGCATCCCCAACAGCCAGGATCGCCAGGCGGACCAAATCACGGCCTGCTTGGAACCAATGTACGCCGTGGAACAGAAGATGCCCTGTTCGGCCATGCGGTCAATTTACGGCGTCCCGCGCAGTAATCACGCGGGCGGTGTCAACGCGGTCGTGTTGGACGGCAGCGTGGGTTTCCTCAGCGACGGAATTGACGCTTATCTCTATGCCTTCCTGGTGTCCGTCAACGACGGCCGCCCGATCGATGTGTCGGCCGGGATTCGCTCAGCCCGACTTCGACAGTTAGTGCGTCAAGGCTGGGCTGAGCGCGCGGAGATTTCGTCCCGTTGCTTCCCCTAATTCTTGTCTTCGGAAAGACCTCGAAATGACCAACACGACGCGCCAGCGCGTGGGCCCGCCGACCGGCCAAAAAACGGCGGAGTGAGGCTGTAAGCCGGGTTCTGTGCCAACGCTCGGTGCGAGCGTCGCGGATGTCATTTATCTACGACGGCGGTTGCCCGTCGCCTTGAGCAGCCTACCCGAGGAGTGTTGCGCCGCTAGGACGGACGGCAGCGGTTGCCCGCGTTCTCCTCTGCTTGGCCTTGCTCCGAGTGGGGTTTACCTAGCCGAACAGGTCACCCTGCCCGCTGGTGAGCTCTTACCTCACCGTTTCACCCTTACCCACTGCAAGCAGCGGGCGGTTTGTTTTCTGTGGCACTATCCCTGGCCTCACGGCCGGTCGGCGTTACCGACCACTCTGTCCTAAGGAGCCCGGACTTTCCTCCCAAGCGATCCGGGCGGATCGCTTCGGCGACACCCCGCCTCACTCCAGCCATTCCCAGCGTAACAGACACGCGGTCCGGCCGCCATGTTCGCGCTAGGTCTGCGTAGCATTGAGCTGGGGGGTCTGGGCGGCATTGAGCCGGGGGGTCTGGGGGGGCATTGAGCCGGGGGGTCTGGGGGGGCATTGAGCCGGGGGGTCTGGGGGGGGCATTGAGCCGGGGGGTCTGGGGGGCATCCCCCCAGATCCGCCGAATGAACCTGTCCCAGCCCCCCTCGAACGAACCTGCCCCCTGACCCGCGTGGCAGTGATCGGAGCCGGAACCGATGCTCACGATCCCGCTAGTCGGCCCTGCCACGTGTCGCGCCGGATAAACTCATGCTGGATGGCCCGCAGCACGCCCGGTTTGTCCAGGCACCAAGTGGGGGCAATGAAATACTCAGGCGGAGCCTCGCCGCTGACGCGATCCACGACCATCCCAGCCGGCAACCGCTCGATAAAATCCACCAGGGTGGACACATACGCATCTCGCTCCATGAGGGTCACCTCGCCGCGCTCCACTTGATCGGCTAGTTCCGTGTGCTTGACCGCATATAAGTTGTGCAGCTTGATGGAGTCAATCCTCAGCCGTGCCATCTCGTCCGCCGTACGCATCATGTCCTCGTGCGTCTCACCCGGTAGCCCCAGAATGATATGGGCACACACTTCAAATCCACGTCCCTGACATCGCGCCACGGCATCTGGGACGCCGTCATAGCCATGTCCGCGATTCATCCACTGCAAGGATCGCTCGTGGATCGTCTGAATACCCAGCTCGACGACGAGCGGGACTCGGGCGGCAACTTCTTCCAACAAGCCAATCACGTCGTCGGCGATACAATCGGGCCGAGTGCCGATGGCCATAGCCACGACCTTGGGGTGCGAGATGGCCGCATCGTAAAGTTCGCGCAGGCGATCCAGCGGGCCATAGGTGTTTGTCGCCGGTTGAAAATAGGCCATGAAGTCGTCGCAATCATAGCGACGTTGCAGCCGGGAAATTCCGTCCTCAATCTGGCTTAACACGTCCTGGCGGCGCACACGGCGGCTGGGGCTGAAGCTGCGATTGTCACAAAACGTGCAGCCCCCCGTCGCAACTGTCCCGTCAACATTGGGGCAGGTAAACCCCCCGTCAATACTGACTTTCTGGACGCGGCGACCGAATCTGGACCGTAAATAGTGGTTGTACGTAAAATAACGAAGCCCCGAGGCCCGCCAGTCGCGAACTGCATCAACTGGGAGCACCGGCCCGGTCCGTTTGATTGACGATCTGGAATCTGGCATCTAAACTAGATTTTGATGCGAAATCATATTTTTTTATTCGCAAACTTGGCGTTGCTTCGGGCCTGCTACGAGCTTTATTCCTCACGAGCAACGCGAAAGGGCATTGGTCTTATCGATGAAGCGAGTATTACATCATGTTAGGCGAACTTCTACCCGTGGGAGGGGGAGATCCTGTCCCCCTGCTCAAACAATCGCTGTTGGTGGGGCGCCGCGAAAGCTGTGACATCGTCTTGCGTTTTGCAAACGTTTCTTCACATCACTGTCAGCTCGAATGTCATGGAGGCTATTGGTTCGTGCGCGACCTGAACAGTAAGAATGGGACGCGAGTCAATGGAGTGCGAGTTTCGGAAAAACGACTTGATCCTGGCGACGAACTGAGGGTCGCCAAACACAAGTACCGGGTCAAGTACTCGCCCATTGAGTTGGGTGCCATCGGTCCGCCCCCTTCCGATTTTATGCCCGAAGACTTGATGCAGAAGTCATTACTGGAACGCGCCGGCTTGGACCGAACTACGCCGCGTGGCGATGAACGCGAACGTGAACACGGCGAGCCGGTGCGGCGGAGGGTCTCCACCAAGCGATACGACATTCTGGGAGACTAGGCACTCGTTGTCATCGCTCCGCGTGATGACCGAAATGCGGAGGAATACGTGACCAACGTTCGTGCGGAAAGCGCAGAGGTCCTCACGCGGAGCGATGAGGACTATGGTAGGAAGCAACGTCCGGATTGTCTCGTCGGGGCGGCATCCGGGCCGAAAGCCTAAAAATCCTCACGCGGAGCGATGAGGACTACGGTGCACGGAATTCTCAGGTAGCCAATTTCCGATGTCTGCGCCATAATCGGTCGCCATCCAGGCGGTTGCGCGGGAAAACGGCGCGCGACATCCATCACTCGAAGCTACAAGGAGACTAATTCATGAATCGACGGGTGTTGTTGTTATGGGCGATGGCTGGCGGAATCTGTTTCTCGTTGATGAACCCTTTATGGGCTCAACAACCGCCCCCCCCGGCCAACGCGATTAAAGTCCATTTCAAGAATATTCATTGCGAATCGTGCGCGCAGAAGATCCGCAGCCGGTTGTTTACGGTAGCCGGTGTCAGCAAGGTCGAGACATCCGTGCAAAAGGACCTGGCGATCGTGACCCCCACGCCGGGCAAGATGCTGTCCGCCAAGGACCTCTGGGAGGCGCTGGATCAGGGCAAATTCGACGTGGATCGCATGGAAACCCCCAGCGGACTGATCACGGAGAAACCCACCAGCTGACGTCGCCCGGCGGTGCCGGCACGGTGGTGGTGATGGTGGTGGAAGTCTGCGTGGCTACCCGCGATCCCATCGGGGACAGGAGGCGGTAGGCATAGGCCGCGGCACGTGGTGCCCCGAGCGTCGCACGATCGGTAGTCAGTGGGTCGATGCCCGAGCCGCTGTCTGCAGGCTGGAGTACTGCGGCTGAGTGCATGGCGGCAACCGATATTCCGGTTACCGATGGTGTGTGGACCAACCCTGCATCCGCGGCGGTGAATTTGTGGGTGTTCCACAGGATAAAGTCCTGGCCGTCGACGGTCCCGTCGGCATTGAAGTCGCCGCCGCACCAGCCCGCCGCGGTCGTGAACTTATGCGAATTCCAACTGATGAAGTCCTGCCCATCCACGACGCCGTCCAAGTTCGCATCCCCGCGCAGGTAGGGATTTTCCGACGGGAGATTGCGGAAGCCGGCTTCGGCCAGCCAGGCGTCGAGATCCGCGTCGTTCACCAGTCCGTCCCCGGTCAAGTCAAACGCAGATGAATGCTGTTGACTGACGACCTCGGCAACCAGCGCGTCCACGTCGGCGCAATCGAACAGGCTGTCGCCATTGAAGTCCCCGGTGACACGCGGCGCATAGCGGACGCGAAGCACCCGAGCACCCGCGTCAATCGGGCTGGTGGCACCCTCGTCCCGATACAATTCGGTGAAATACAGCCCGTCGGGACCGGCCGCCAGTCCCACCACGGTCGCTTGTCCGGTCCCCACGTATTCGACAAACGGCTGCGGCCCGCTGAGCAACTGTCCGTTTGCATCCAGGTCAAAAGTGACGATACGCTTGCCGAGCGCCTGGGGTCCGGTGCCATAGGTCGGACCCGATTCGCTAACGAACGCCAGATCCATCCACTCGGCGGGGAAACCACTGCCCTGGAACGTCTCGGGCTGGACGAACGTGATATTTACCGGAGCGTGCGCGGGATTCCAATTGTAAATCGCGTTAACGAACATGGAAGCGTCTGATCCATTCCAGCCGTAATTGACGCCGGCTTCAATCTTCGCGAACCGATCGACGCTGGGTCCGTTTTCCACTTCGTAGTGGCCGCCGTCCGCCGCGCGCCAGCGCCTCCGAACGGATTGCGCAAACCGAACGCGAAAATATAGTCCGTGGCCGTAATTCCGTTGGCGGCGTTGTAAAACGGGTTATCCGTGGGAGGCGTCCCGTCCAAGTTCATGCGCAGGACCTTGCCGCGAAACGAATTGACGTTTTGCGCCGTCGCCGTGTCAAATCCGTCTCCGTTATGCACGTACAGCTTGCCGTCAGGACCGATCGAGGCATTGGAAATCTGGTGCGACTGCCCCTGCGATTCGCCGACCATATCCAGGATCACAGTTTGCGTCGCCGCCGTTCGCCCTCCATCAGTGCTGGTAAATTTGACGACCTGCGGATAATGCGGCGCGCTGTCGTTAAAAGGGATCTGACTGGTAACGCGTGTCGCGTAAACGTCACCCGTTGCGGGGTCCACCACAATCCCTGTCAGCCCCTGCTCGCCGGAACCCGGAAACGCACCGGTCGGGTTGAAGTTCAACAAGCCGGTGGCATAGTCGGACACGGAGCCATCGACGCTGACCACCTTAATCGTGCCATAAAGCTCCGTCACATAGAACAGCGGCGCATCGGGCGCCGTACCCGGATTGGGCACAAAGGCGATGTTGGTCGGCAGCTGAAAGCCCCCTGCGACGGATTCCACGACGAAATCTGGCGCGAGCGCAATGAAAGGGACGGAGAGTTCGGCGGCCCGAGCCAGATTCGAAAAATCAGGCGCGGTTTGAAATACGGTTCCGAAATAAGTGGAGCCGGCCGCGTCGACCCACAGGTCCAGCCGCGCTCCCGCAGCCAACGAAAAACCAGGCAGAAATACCGTGTGTTGGACACCCGTATGGTCGTCGAACGTCAGATTAGATTCGATGGAAGACCAGGGGCTGCTGCCTGCGGTGATCACCACGCGCACCGCCTCGTGTGCGGGTAGCTCGGGCGGGTTTTCCAGGAGATTGGACGTGCCGTTCTGAGACGTATATGACAGCAACAGGCCCAGACTCGTTTCCAAACGCAATTGCGATGGAACCGGGGAGCTGGTTGGAATCAGTATGTCCGATCCTGTGGGAGTGACCCAGGTGGGCAGGGGAAATGTGGCGATGTCGTCGTTCTCCAGCGGGTAGATCGCCGACGCCGGTCCGGTAGAAAAAGTACGCGTGGCAAATGCGCTGGCTGCCCCCGACTCGTCCCGAAATCGCACGCGCAGCTCGTATGCCGTGTTTCCCAACAGTGCCGTCCGCCCCGCGTGAGAGTTTTCAAATATCCCGTCTGCCAGATGCGTGTGCAGGCGTTCGACGCCGTCAATGCCCAGCGTTTGCCAGACGCGCTGCGCTCCACCCCCGACGGTCCAGATTTCCCAATCGGAGGAAGCGTGCGCGTCGCCATCGGGGTCGGAATAGCCGACGGCTTCCATGTGGACGTCGGCGGGATTCAGCCCCAAGCTGCCCACGTGCGGCTCGGTGATGTTCGGGTTACTGGGCGGCTGATTGGGTCCGGCGGGAAGTCCCACAATCTGAACATAATTAATGCGAGTGGCCTTTTCGATCGCCGCCCCCTGGTCCAAAGTCAGGCGTTGATCGTGGACGGAAACCTGCGCCGTAATTTTGCGAAACTCGCCGGCCGTCAACGACACCGAATTCCAGAAGTTGGTGCCCTCGACATTCAGCGTGTGCACACTGTCGAATTGTGGGTCTCCGATGCTGACCGTCACGGCATAGTTGCCATTGGCCAGCTGGATTTCCCACTTCTGCTGCTCATGAAAGTGAACCAGCGTGTCGAGCCGTTGGTCGGCCTCGATTTCGCGATCGCGTGCCACGTCGGTGTGATCGCTGGACCAGCCGTACATCAGACCATCCGGGCGCGCGCCGTAAATTTCACCCGAATCCACGAGATAACGAGTGGGAACCGCAGCCCCGGCCAGCTGGAAGTTAATTTGAAACACGTCCGCTGTCAGGCAATAACGGGGTTCGAGTCGCTCCAGCTGCGGACGGACGGCTCTCAAGAATCTTTTCATACGAGTCCCACTCACTTTTCGGGGGAGAGGAGAATTGCTGTCCGACGTTTTCATCTGCCCAGGCCAGTCGTGTCCGAACGGAACAGTTTTAGATTACGATAAACGACAGTTTAAGTCATCCAGGTCGCCGCGATCCGCAATCGGGGACTACCGCTATGTTAGCTAAATCGCAAACCGTTGGGCACTAAAAAGGTCAGCAAAAAGTGAACGAACCGAAACCCACGCCACATAGTCAGGAGGTCGACAGGCAAAGAAGCCTGCAGGAAATTTATGCGCCACGGAGTGTCTGTTTCGGCTGTGGACCTGCGAACCAACATGGATTGCGTCTCAAGATTTTTGCGGACGGTGATCAATTACTGGCGCACTGGAAGGCCGAGCCCCATCACCTGGCCTTCCCCGGCGTGGTGAACGGTGGCATTATCAGTACGCTGTTGGATTGTCACTGCAACTGGACTGCGGCCTACAGCCTGTTGCGGCGGGATGGGCTCCAACGGCTACCGTCGACCGTGACGGCCGAATTGACGGTACGACTGCTGAAGCCCACACCGCTGAATGCGACGTTGGAACTGCGGGGACGGCTAAAGCGGCTCGGCCAGCGATCGGCGATCACGCTGGGGACGGTCCTGGTGGATGGAGAAGAAACGGCCAACTGTGAAGCGACATTTGTAGCCGTCCAGGAAGGCCACCCGGCATATCATCGCTGGTAGCGCGATTTGTCGGACGCGCACTTTGGCCGTAGGACACGTTTGGAACGTGAGCTTGACCCACATCTGGGCCGCCTCGTTAGACCGCAAGCCAGAGAAGAATGCCGGCACACGCTCGTACTTGCGAACACGATGCGGCATTCTTCGGCGGGCGAGCGCGTCCGGCGGACGCGCTCGCCCGCCAGAAATCGCCTGGAAGTGGTGGCCGATGATCGATGCGAACGGCGATTTCTTCTGGCTTGCGGTCTAACGAACCGGAAATGTGTGTAACCGACAGGTTGGTAACCTGACCTGCCGACGCCAAGCAAGTCTCCCAGTTTCGCTCGATTGCCGCTTGGGCAGGTTAGAAAGTCAGAAACCTGCCCTAGGAGAATACCCGCACGCCGCAGGCGGGCTGAGGCACGCCTATCTCTTCCGGCCACGAACCACTAAAATCGCCGTTTTACCAGCGGGGCCAACACAATGCCACCTACGCTGGTGCAGCAACCTGGATTGGCAGATGCTTCAGTCGCGTTGCTCCTTCAGCATGACATTTTTAAACTGATCCGATTAAGTCACCAGACCCGGTGCGGCTCCAGACCCCATGCGGCTCGTGTTGCCTTGGTCCGGGCAAGCCGGTTTCAGGCGTGCGGCTGATTGCGACGAGGCAAGCGGACGCCCACGACCGACGGCCTGAAAAAAGAGCAGACCGTGATTCCCCTATGACACCAGAGATACGTCGAGCGCCATGAAGATTGCAGTTGTGAAAGAGAGCATGCCAGGAGAGCGCCGCGTGGCGCTCGTGCCCGCGCATGTGGCCCACTACTTGAAATCCCAATGCGAGGTTTTGGTCGAGCGATCTGCCGGAGATTCTGCCGGATTTTCCGACAGCCAGTATGAGGCGGCTGGCGCACAGTTAGTCGACCGTTCGGCGGCGTTGGATGCGGACATCGTGCTCCAGGTGCGAGCGCTGGGCGCCAATCAGGAGCACGGTCGGGCAGACTTGGCGGCGTTCTCCGGGCGGCAGACGATCATCGGAACCTGCGATCCGTTAGGAGCTCCCGGTTCGATTCGCGACGTGGCGCTCGACCGGCGCACGGTTATTCGCGTTGGAAATGATTCCGCGGATAACTCGAGCGCAATCCATGGACGTCCTGTCCTCAATGGCTACCGTGGCCGGTTACCGGGCGGTGTTGCTGGCGGCGATCGAATTACCCAAGATGTTCCCGCTGATGATGACGGCAGCCGGAACACTGGCTCCGGCCCGCGCGTTTGTGATCGGAGCCGGCGTGGCGGGTTTGCAGGCCATTGCCACGTCCAAGCGGTTGGGAGCAACGGTGCAAGGCTACGACGTGCGATCGGCCGTGCGTGATCAGATCGAAAGTTTGGGTGCACGATTCGTCGAGCTGCCTTTGGAGGCGGGGGAAGCGGAAGACAAGGGAGGATACGCCAAGGAGCTGGGTGACGAATTTTACCGGCGCCAGCGGGAACTTATGGCGCAAGTGGTCGCCGAAAGTGATGTGGTGATTACGACCGCCGCCATTCCGGGCAAGCCCAGTCCGCGACTGATTACGGCGGAGGCCGTGCGCGGCATGCAACCGGGGTCGGTTATTGTTGACCTGGCTGCGGAACGGGGCGGAAACTGTGAATTGTCTCGGCCGGACGAGCGCGTGGTCGAGCATGGCGTGACAATCCTGGGTCCCACAAATTTGCCCAGCGAGGTTCCGTTGCACGCCAGCCAGATGCTGTCGAAAAACATCTTGACCTTTGTGCAGCATTTATTGAAGGATGGCCAGCTGCAGCTCGATCACGAGGACCCCATTACGCGCGAGACCATGGTGGCCGAGATGGGTGAGGTGATTCATGAGCGCATCCGCGATCTGCTGGGACTTCCGCCCATGGCCACGCCGCAGGCCGCCGCGGCAGATGCCTCGCACGAAGCGAATCCATGAACGGCATCGGCCTCGCGCGTTGCCAACTCCAACTCCAAGTCTTGACCACAAAATCTGAAGCGTCGACCATGCAAAATACTCGATTGATCTCTGGCAAATTCATGGGGCTGGCTCTCGGGCTGTTATGGGCCGTATGTGGACTTCTAGGCTGCGGTGCGCTGGACCCACCCCAGATCGCGACTCACGACCAAGCCGCATTGGCCGAACAGGATATGGACGACGAGCTGCCCGCGGAGGTCGCGGAGACGAGCAAGTTTCCGCTGGAAGCAAGTCAAACACCATCAAACGACAGCTCTCGCGAAGAGGCGCTGCTGGCCGCGTTGACGATCTTCGCCTTGGCGGTTTTCGTCGGCTTTGAGGTGATCTCCAAAGTACCCCCCACGCTGCACACGCCCTTAATGTCGGGTTCCAATGCCATCAGCGGCATTACCCTGGTCGGCGCGGTGCTGATGGCCAGCTGCGGCGGTAGTCGCTGGGCCATGTTCCTCGGCTTCCTGGCCGTGGTCCTGGCCACCATCAATGCCGTCGGCGGGTTTATGGTCACCGATCGAATGCTGTCCATGTTCAAGAGAAAATAAGCCGGGTTCCGCAATCGCCGGATGCGATCATCGGCCACCTCGGCAGTCCTTTGCCAAACCAAGAAGCAACATGTCTCAGACCGTCATCAAACTCAGTTACCTCGTCGCCTCGATCTGCTTTATTGTGGGGTTGAAGTACATGTCTCATCCGCGTACGGCCGTCCGCGGAAATCGAGTGGCCGCCCTGGGCATGGCGTTGGCCTTTGTGGTGACGTTATTTCAGCCGACGGTGGCGGGCTTTTACCTGGTCGCTGGGGGGGTGTTGGTGGGATCCGCCGTGGGGATTTTCCTCGCACGGGCAGTGGCCATGACGCAGATGCCGCAACTGGTGGCCATGTTCAACGGATTCGGTGGAGGTGCGTCGGTTTTGGTGGCCGGGGCTGAGCTGATGCGGAGTCAGGACTGCATTACTTCCTCGCTGATCGCGGCCACGGCGTCGGGGATTATCGGCGGCGTGACGTTGCTGGGCAGCCTGGTGGCGTATGGAAAACTGGAAGAGCTGAAGTTATTCAAGAAGTCACTTCTGCTGCCAGGGCACCAGTTGGTGAATCTGGTCCTGGCGGTCATTGTGATTCTGCTGGCGGTCCTTTGTGTGCGGACCGGTGGGAATGTCGGCCTGTACTTGCTGATGTCTCTGATGGCTTGCGTGCTGGGCGTGTTGCTGACCACGCCCATCGGAGGTGCCGACATGCCGGTTGTGATCGCCCTGTTGAATTCGTACTCGGGTCTGGCCGCTGCCGCCACGGGATTTGTGATCAACAACAACGTCTTGATCATTTCCGGTGCCTTAGTGGGTGCCTCCGGCGTGATCCTGACGCAGATCATGTGCCGCGCCATGAATCGCTCACTGCTGAATGTGCTGTTCGGTGGATTGGGGCAGGTGTCCAAGGCCGGCAGCATAGACGACGAAATTTACGCCAATGTCCGCAGTACCTCGGCCGAAGAAGTGGCCATGTTGCTGGACGTTGCACAGCGTGTCGTGTTTGTGCCCGGGTACGGCATGGCCGTGGCACAAGCCCAACATGCGGTCCGCGATCTTGCCAACCGAATTATGAAAAACGGAACGACGGTCGAATATGCCATTCATCCAGTGGCGGGGCGCATGCCGGGGCACATGAACGTGCTGCTGGCGGAGGCGGACGTGCCCTACGATCAGCTGCTGGAGATGGACAAGATCAATCCCACCATGGATACCGTGGACGTGGCGATCGTAATCGGTGCCAATGACGTCATCAATCCGGTGGCGCGCACGGATCCGCAAAGCCCCATCGCGGGCATGCCCATCATCGATGTCGATAAGGCGCGCACCGTGGTGGTGATCAAACGCAGTCTCAGTCCGGGGTTTGCCGGCATTCCCAATCCGCTGTTCGCGGCGGAAAACACGCTACTCTACTTCGCCGACGGCAAGAAAGCTGTGATGGACATTCTCGCCGCCATGAATCAGTAGGCGCGCGGTTCACGCGGTCGTGAGTGACTTTCGGCCTGACACGTACGCAGTCCCAATCTGGCGATGCCCCCGGGGCTTTCCCGGAGGAACCTCACCTCCGCCCTTCCCGGAAAAACGGACGTACCGCCGAAAGAATTTCGGCGGCATCCGTCGGCTTGTCGGAGGCGATTTCAGGCTGATCGTCGCCTTCCACCGGTTGAAAACCGGTGGCTTGGATTTGGAATATGCGGGCCAACGAGTTGGCGAGCGTCGTTCCACGGTTGTAGGCATTGGGGCGGTCAGGCAGGTTTTGTCGCTGCGTTGCATTGGTCGGATCGGGCGAACTGCAACCGTCATCTCGCGCTCTTATGCGCCGCTAAACTTTGCGCAGCCTTCGCTCCGATCGTAAGCTGTAAAGTCAACCTGTCTACCGCACGGTGACGCGATCATTCCGCCGAACGGCAATTTCTTCCCCCAACCACCAGCCCTGAAGAATATCCTGTGAACGAGACACTCCCGCAACTTCGTTTGTTTGTCGACGACGAGAATTCGGCGGCAAACGCGATCGTCGTCCCACCCACACTTCTCGAACAGCTCCGCCAATCGTTTGAACAAGCCACTGGCTGGCCGTTACTGCACGCGGAGGAGAACCAATCGATACCCTCCGCCGTTTGGCGACAGCCCATCCGGGGCCCCCGACGTGAACAGACCAGCACCCTGGCGTTGGCCGAACCACCGGTCCCCGGGAAGCAAATCGAGCAGCGGGCCGCGACGCAACTGGCCAGCCAAATCGCGCAATTGCTGGATAGCCACTACGCGACACAGACGGCCCTTTGGAAATCGGAAGCTCACCTGGCGTCGGCCATTCCGCTGGTGGTTCGACCCGAGGAAGACGATCGCCAGCTGGCGCGGCGTCTGGAGGCCGTACTTCGCTGTGCGGTTGAAGCGGTGGGCGCCACCTCGGCCGCGCTCTACATTCTGGACGATGACACTTCGTACTTGAAGTTGCGGGCCGAGTGGGGCCTGCCGGAGGAATGTTTTGCTGACCCGCCCCGCCGACTGCGAGGCAGCAAAGGGGATCTCGAAGCGCTGACGGGACATGCGGTTGTCTTAGAGCAACCCGAACGTTGCGAGGCTTGGGACATCCCGCAGCCGGCCGCTTCGGCAGTCTGCGTTCCCGTGTCCACGGCCGAAGTTCCCTTGGGAACCTTGTGGATTTTCGGCGGGGAACCACGTACCTACCACGACACCGATATCAACCTGATCGAGGTCATCGCGGGTCGCCTGGCTGTGGAACTGGAACGCGAAATACTCCTGCGGG
The DNA here is from genome assembly GCA_963695565.1 of uncultured Planctomycetales bacterium. GTDB lineage: Bacteria > Planctomycetota > Planctomycetia > Pirellulales > Pirellulaceae > CAVOGW01. Next base: position 449,492 of record CAVOGW010000008.1, on the reverse strand, counting down.
AACGACTGCTGGGCAGCAAAAACCGAGACGCCAAAGAGGTTGCCGTCTGGCAGAAGAACCAATGGGATTGTGCGATCCCCAAGCTGGACCGCTGGCAAATGGCAGCCAGCCCGTCCACGTACGACTCGATCCATGGCGATGTCCTAAGCAGCCATTGGACGGATGAACAGCGATTGGGATTCACGATGGCTTCCGCCGACCGAACGGGTACGTGCGGAGCGCTGGCCGCGGCCATGTTCGCATCTGCCGAAAGGTCGCATCGCGGCCTCGCCAGCCCGGCGCGCAGGTTGAAACGCATCCACGAAACGATTGCTGCTCTGTCGTCAGGCGACCAGACGCTGCATGCGCTCAGCGGGCTGGTTGAATTGACCACGGGCAAGATACAGCTTTCGATGGCAGGCTTCGTCGATGTCTTTGCAGTCCGCCCGCATAGCTGGGAAAATCTTGGTGGCCAGGTTCGTGAGGAGGCTGTGGGCACCTGCGGTGAGTCGACTTTCGGGTTGGTGAAATCAATGCTCGCGCCTGGAGATGCGCTGATGATCCTGGCGGGGCGCAAACGCAGCGATTCGTTGCAGCCCACGATTCCGCGTGCCGATGGCGCCTACCTGGCCGAGGCGCTCTTGCGGCACACACACCTTTCGGCGCAGCAGATGGTCGATTATCTCGTCGCGCTCGCCACTCGCGAGGCTACCGTGTGGACAGACGCTCCCGCGATTCTCGTCTGGCGGCGCTTGGAATGAGCCTCTTTGCACCTCACACGTCGCGGCCAAATGTCAACCTGAGGGAGCTGACCACGTGCGCCGCACGGTCAGCGACCGAAGGATCTTCGAGGTCGCAGTCGACACCATGTAGAACAATTGTCCCCAATTGTTTCCGAGCCATTGCGAACGCGGAGCATGAACAATTGAGGACAATTGTTCTACGTTGGGGCGAAAACCACACCCGCTCGCGCCACAAAGTGCAAGACGCGGGTGTTACCAATATCCCAGTCTCGCCGAGCTGCCAACCTGACAGGTTACAAACCTGTCGGTTACACACATTTCCGGTTCGTTAGACCGCAAGCCAGAAGAAATCGCCGTTCGCTTCGATCAAAGGCCACCACTCCCAGGCGATTTCTGGCGGCGTGCGCGTTCGCCGGACGCGCACGCCGCCGAAGAATGCCGCATCGTGTTTCACAAGAACGAGCGTGGGCCGGCATTCTTCTCTGGCTTGCGGTCTAACCAGGCGACCCGGTGTGGATAGAGATCAGGTTGCAAACCTGTCCTGCGACAAAATCAACGGGCTGCAAGCTGGATGGAGTGGTTGATTCAGTGTCGATCCCGTTCGCGGCAAAAGGCCACGATTTCAGACACGGTGGTGGGCAATTCGCCACGCGGAGTGGATTCAGCCACTGCCGCCTGCGCGGCAGGTTCGGCGGCTGGGGATTCTTCCGCCAGGGATGCTGAGGTAGGCGGCGACGTCGCGGGGGCTGTGGCAGGCGACTCGGCGGCGGCCGCCGTGGCCGCGGGCTTTCCGGCTCGAGCCGCGGCCAGGATGTCAGCCGTGCTCATGGCCGTCGGCTTCGGGGCGGCCGGCGCCGCGGCCGCCGCAGCGGGCTTTTTAGACTCAGCGGACTTCTGGCCCCGCGCGGCGGCCAGCATCTCTTCAACGCTCATCTTGCCCGCCGGCTGTTTCCCCGTGGCCGGAGCGGGGGTCTTTTTCTTGGCTGCAGCCTGCTTCGGTTCCTTCTCCTTGGTCTCCGCCTTGGGCAACGGCTTATCGATGATCTTCAGATAGTCGACATCAATATCGAACCAGCCGATGTTGTCGTAGGCGTCAAACTGCACGAGCGCCTTGCCGCTCATATTGACCGTTTTGACGGTCCCGGTGAAACCCTCGAATCGTTTCAAATCGGGGCGGGAAGCATCGACGACAACATACTTGTCCGTATACGCCCGTTTCAGCTCCTCGATGTGTTCGAACACCATGGTTGCGGTACTTTCCATGACTAGTTTTGATATTCCCAGATTCTCTTCATCGCCCCCATCCAGCGCGGGGGCTGTTGCTTTAATCAGCCGACTGCCGTTAGCCCCACAGTTCCAGCCGGAAAAACGCGTCAAAAGCGGAGGCTTACGCCTACCGGCTGATTTGATCTGAGCCATTAGGGGTACTAAATCAACAAACCGGTCGCCTTGGGAGTCGCGCTTGCGCGGTCGCACATAGCCGATACCCGTGATTTAACTGGCTGGCAGGCTCACTCGCTTGCGCATTTTGAAGTTGCACACTTTCGGTGGCACTGGCCGAAACTCGTTGAATCAGCCCACTGGTAAACCCACTCGCTGGCGCGTCGAGCTTGTATTTTCACGCGGTTTTCGCCTTTGCGAAACTTCAAAACTCGCGCGTCGCGCTTGTATCATTTCGTGCTTGTATGCGTTGTCTCATTGGGCGTCTGACGCATGGGCCACTTGCCACGATCGTAAACCGCTAATTCTCACAGAACTGACCGCCCCCATCAAGGGATTCTCGACCCGCAAAATCGGACAAGCACCGAACCTTCACGGCACGAGGTTTGCGTGAACGACCTTGGCCACGCCACCATCTGCCCCGCAGGGTCGAAGTTTTCGCGGATGGCAGGTTAACCGTTTCGGCGTCCGTGACATCCAGAATAGCGCGGAATCCGGCGTGATCCTGAACGGAGCGGACCCGGTTGTCATCCTCAACGGAGCGGAGCGCAGTAAAGGATCTGCCCGCGAAGGTGAAGCCGTCTGCACGGGCGATGCTGAGGATGCCTCGAGTCGACCTTGGCCCGTACGTCACGTCGCTGGCAGATCCTTCGGTCGCTGGCGTGCGGCGCACGTTGTCGGCTCCCCCAGGATGACACTCGACGCCGTGTGCTGCGCATGTTGCCAGCTCCCCTCAGGATGGAACTCGACGGAGAAGAGCCCGTTACGGACGTGGGTCAGTCCAGTTCGTCGCGCAGCGCATGACGTTCGACGTCTGAAAGGTCACGCCAATCGCGACCGCTCAGACCGGCAGCCAGCGACCAGAGCAGATTCATGCTCACCTGAGGCCGCCTGGATTTGACCATCTGATACGCGACCATCGGTCCGAACTGTCGCAACCGCTCAACGGTGTGAATTCCCGCATCGCGCAGCCACTGTGCGCTGCGAGGTCCGATATTGCGGAGACTCTCGATCGACTCCCCCAACGCATTGTCGCGCGATGCATAGCCCACGTCGGCGAACTTGGCTTGCAGTTCCGCCAGATTTGATCCTTGAGCTGTGTGGATGATAACGGCCTGGCCTCGGCCGGCGCTATGCACTTTGCGCACTCCATGGCCGAATCCTTTCAGCCGTCGCCGCGTCAATGTGGCGCTCAAGTTAACGTAGAGGTAGTCGCCCTGGGGATCCGCCATCTTCGTCTTTCAGCCGAATGGGCAAGTCAAGGTGAATGCATGGATGCATTGTAGCAGGCGGCTGGCCAAGGAACGCCAAAAGACCCCTCCCCGGCCCTCCCCACGACGGCAATGGTATGATTGAGTCGCGGTTGACTGGCGGACAGCGCGTCAACTGCCATTGATGATAATGGCGGTCAACGCGTGCCCGATATCGCGACTCAATCACCATTGCCGGGGGGAGGGAGTCAGGAGACAGTCAGGCGGGCCCCGCGGTTGCGCCTGCGTGGCCGACTGACAATGTTTTGCGGAATTTTTGAATCTCGCCCTGCTGCACCGCGACTACTTGGCCAGCTCAATGAGAACGCTCGGCATGAATCGGTCCAGCAACGAAGTATATGACGAGTGGCTAGTGACGCGTTGTCAGCAAGGCGACGCGGCAGCCTGGGAAGAACTCGTGCTAATTCGCGTTCCACGGATGGGTAATCCGTCGTCCAGGGCGCGACGGATTACCAAGTCGCTTGAACTTCCTTTCCGCTCGTCACGCCAAGTGGCGACTTGGGCCATCCGTCCTACTGGGGGAACCACAACTACAATTGGGCGCGTCCGCGAGTATCATCAACGGTTAGGAAACGCCGCGACACCGGAGACCGTGAACCAGGGACGAAGATAACGACTGTGAGCAATCCATTCTGGGCAGACGAAGGCAGTTACACTTGCGACTCCTGTGGAGAAGAGATTGTGGTGCCTTTGGATCTGTCCGCCGGAAGTTGTCAACAGTACGTGGAGGACTGCCCCGTCTGTTGTCGGCCGAGTGTGGTCCATGTCGAATTTGGCGACGATGGCAGCGTGCAGGTCTGGGCGGAAGCAGAGTCCTGACGTTCGATTCGCACCATCCGCCCCACGGTTCCTCTCCGACCTTAGCGCGGCAGTGCTCGTCGGGCTGTCAGATCAGCGCGTGGTCCATCCGCAATGCGGGTGTAATTACCGTTTTTTTTGAACCCCGTAGCCCTCGCGGGCGACTTACTAAGTAGCCGGTTGATCGCCGGGAACTGCATGGACCGAACGACCGGCGAGATTATCGACGAATTGCTGGTTCTGAATTCGCAGAACGGCGACATGCAGGCCTGGCGGCAACTTGTCAATCGCTGGCAACCCAAGTTCTATGCGCAGGCTCGCAGGCTGACGGGGCATCCGGACGGGGCGGCCGACGTGACCCAGGACACATGGATGGCCGTCATGCGGTCCATCCATCGATTGAAAGATCCGGCTCGCTTTCGTTCGTGGGCGCACCGCATCCTGGCCAACAAAGCCGTGGATTGGATTCGCAGGCGAAGACGTGAGCGGGAGGCGATCGGCTCCGCGGGCGCAGGCACCACGCCCGTGGAACAGATTGCCGCGCCGATCACTGCCGAAAACGCGGCGGTCCGCAGGCTGCGAGAGGCCATCAAGACACTCCCGGTGGAACAGCGTCATCTGCTGTCCATGTTTTATATCGAGCGCATGTCGCTGGTGGAAATCGCCGAGGTGCTGTCCATTCCGTTGGGAACCGTGAAGTCGAGGCTACATAGTGTCCGCCAGGAACTGAGGCAAGTTATTGAAGGACTTTCCGATGAAGGAACTCGATGAGTTGATTCGCGAAACACTGTCCGCGGAAGACGCCCAGTGGTTTGATGAATGGGACGAGCAAACGCTGACCGAGAAAGTCGTGGAGTCGTTTCGCGGCAAATCGCGCTGGTTGGTCATTCTGGTCTATTTTGCCGTCATCGCCTTCACGGTGCTGATGGTGCTGGCCGTGTACCGGCTGATTGCCACCGATTCGACACGGGAAATGATCATTTGGGCTACCACCTTTCTGTTCTGCTGTCTGGCGACTACCATGTTGAAAGTCTGGTATTGGATGGAGCTTAACCGGAATACGGTGCTCCGCGAAATCAAGCGCCTCGAGCTGCAATTGGCTCGGATTACGCATCGAATTCAAAACAAGTCCTGATGACAAACGTGGATGCCACCAAAGTTGCCTTGATCCAGATGGGATGCAACCGCTCGCGCGACGACAACATCTTGCGGGCCACGGAATTGCTTCGGGAGGCTGCCCAGCGAGGCGCTCAAGTCGCCTGCTTGCCCGAGCTGTTTTGTTCGAACTATTTTTGCCAGTCGGAAGATCACGATAACTTTGCCAAGGCGGAGCCCATTCCGGGGCCAACCACGGAGGCGATCAGCCGACTGGCGAAGGAGCTGCAACTGGCGATCGTGGCCAGTCTGTTTGAGCGTCGCGCACCGGGGCTGTATCACAATACTTGCGTGGTACTGGATACCGACGGCCAGCTGTTGGGGCGCTATCGGAAAATGCACATTCCGGATGACCCCCAGTACTACGAGAAGTTTTATTTCGCTCCCGGGGACTTGGGGTTTCAGGTTTTCCATACCCGGCATGCCGCCGTGGGAACCCTGATCTGCTGGGACCAATGGTATCCCGAGGCAGCCCGCCTGACCGCCATGAAAGGGGCCGAAATTCTGGTTTATCCGACGGCGATCGGCTGGTTCCCGCGCGAAAAGGCCCAGTGGGGGCAAACGCAGCACGCCAGCTGGCGACTGATGCAGCAATCACATGCAGTCGCCAACGGATGCTATGTGGCCGCCGTCAACCGTATCGGCCGCGAGCCCGCGACAGGGGAGGCGGGCATCGAGTTCTGGGGACAGAGTTTCCTGTGCGATCCGCAGGGAAAAATCTTGGCGGAGGCCTCCGTCGATCAAGAGGAAGTCATCGTCGCCGACGTGGACTTCGCGCGGATCGACGGCACGCGAACCAACTGGCCCTTCTTTCGTGATCGACGAATTGATGCTTATGACGAACTCCTGAAGCGTTTCTCGGTATGAATGATGACTCGGTTTCTGCTGGTCCCGAGACGCCACCGGCCAAGAGTTCGTCAATTCGCGGGCGTTCCATGAGCCCCGGGCATTTGGGCTATCGCATGCCGGCGGAATGGGAACCCCACTTGGGGACTTGGGTCAGCTGGCCCCACAATCGCGATACGTGGCCAGATCGATTGACGGATGTCGTCAAGTTCTACGTGCATGTGATTGGTGCGCTTGCGCCATACGAGCAGGTTCATATCGTCGTACCGACCGCGGAACTGGAGGCGCAAGCTCGGGCGCTGTTATCACGCCAGAATCGCGCCAACTTGTTCTTCCACCGGTTCGCCACGAACGATGCCTGGATTCGCGACTACGGTGCGATTTTCGTCAAATCAGACGCCGCGGACGGGCATTATCCTCCGCTGGTGGCGATCGATTGGGGCTACAACGCTTGGGGAAACAAGTATCCCCCGTTTGACGCCGACGATGCCGTCGCTCGACAAATGGCCTTGGCTTTGAACGTCCCCTGCATCGCTGGCGGAATGGTGTTGGAGGGGGGAGCCATCGACGTCAATGGCCAGGGAATCCTCCTGACCACGGAGGCCTGCCTGCTGGATCCCAGGCGTAATCCCGATGCAACACGGGATGAGGTCGAAGCTCGACTGCGACAGATGCTGAACGCCCGCCTTGTCTTGTGGCTGGAAGGCTACCTGGCCGGCGACGATACCGACGGGCACATTGATCAGCTGGCAAGATTTGTCGGCCCGAATCGGATCGTCGTCTCCTGCGAAGATGACGCGACGGACGTGCATTACGCCTCCTCTCAGCGCTTGCTGGCGCTGCTGTCACAAGCCACCAATCTGGTGGGGCAATCGTTCGAGCTGGTCAAGCTGCCGGGTCCGGCCAGCGTAATGCGGCACGGGGAGCGACTGCCGGCCGGTTACGCGAATTTCTACATCGCGAATCAGGTGATCCTCGCCCCCCAATACGGCGCGCCGCGTGACAAACTTGCAATGGGACTGCTGCAGGAACTTTTTCCCGATCGCACCGTCGTCCCCATCGACTGTTGCGCCGCCGTCTTGGGACTGGGAGCCGTCCATTGTCTTACGCAGCAAATTCCCCTCACTAGCACCAGCAGCAGCTAAATGACCGAGCGCGATTGCGCGACGCGAAGTCCGGGGGGGTGAGCGAAGCCCGGGGGGTGAGCGAAGCCCGGGGGGGTGAGCGAAGCCCGGGGGGTTTGGGCGAAGCCCGGGGCGTTTGGGCGAAGCCCGGGGCGTTTGGGCGAAGTCCGGGGGGCTTGGAGGGATGCCCCCCAATGATTCGGCAACTCGGCCTCAAACTCGTAAGACGTGGCGAGTTCCTGCGTCAACCGTCGCGCACGGAACAACGTCTGTGGAAGATCCTTCGGTCGCTGACCCGTGCTACGCACGTTGTCAGCTCCCTCAGGATGAAATTTAGCCGCAACTTGTGTGGTTCGATCAGCCCAACCTACCAACTGCTGTCACTGCGAATTCCCGACTGATTTCGTGAACCCCAAATCTAAGAGTTGAAAGCACTCGCGTGCCACAATAGACGGTTGTGTTTAAGTATAGCGCGCATGCCTCCGATACAACTCAAGTGAGTTTGCGGGTTGTAGGGATTCTGTCGAGCTGAGCTTGACGGCCGCGGGATCTCGTCTCTCTTCCCTCGCGGGCTCGTATCAAGTCCGAACGCGTAACACGGATCAAGACCCGAAGTACACCGATCTCGGGAATCGCGAATGTCTACGAAACAATGGGTTAGCGCAGCCCTGCTGCTGGCGGTGGTTGGCGTCGCGCTGTTCGCGCGCACGTTGGCTGTGGTCACGCATCCCGTGCGCGTCACTTCCCGCGATCTTGGCCGGTATCCCGATACCGGATACCTGCAGTGGCCGCATGCGCAGGCCTCCGATGCCGGCACGTATCGAATTCCGGTCGTCTCGACGGAAATGCTGGATTCGTTTCCCAGCCCGCTGGCACGCGTCGATTACGTGGACACGGTTCACCCGGACGAAGACCTGTTACTGGGTCCGGACGGGGCGACGCCCATTCCCGCCGAATCCGACACACCACCGGCCGAACCCGAATCCGACATGACCCCAGGACTGCCCGCCGGCCCGACGGCGGAGCACCCGGTCAGGCCACCAACCACGCCGCCTCCTCGACAGCAGCCGCGTGCGGACACGCCCCCTTCGACACAGAAAGTTCCCAGCCGGATTATGCCGACTCCGACTGAATCGAAGCTGAATTCCGACAACGCGTTGCAAGACCGGGAAACACGGCGAGACGGCCAAGATCAACAGGCATCGCCGATCTTTGATCCGAATATCCCGCCGGCTCCCGACGAAGACCTGCTGCACGAAATGCCCGCCGAAATCGCTCCGGCCGAGACTGGACCGGATTTACAGCGACCTGAACCTCCGCGCGAGAACCAGCAGACCGGGCCGATCGAGCTGTTACCGAATCACCCTGAAGTCGCGTGGGCCGGCCCCGCGCGAAGTGAACCCTCCCGCGACTTCCGCTCCGCTGCCTCCCAGTTCCTGGCCGCAGGCGACTGGTCCCCAGTCCATCCCGTCGATGCCGCCGACAACGCCACCGCCGCCAGCGGCCGCGGCGGCCCCGAGGGGTCGGCCGGCACCCGCAACCGATCCGCATGCGGCCGTGTTTGCCGAGTCTCTGTACCCGTCCGCCAAAAAATGCCGCGAGTGTCATCAGCAGATTTACGACGAATGGGCCATGTCGAGCCACGCCTATGCGGCCATCTCGCCCATGTTTCAAAGATTCGAACAGACGATCACCTCGTTGACTCGCGGTACGCTGGGCTACTTCTGCATGCGCTGCCATGCACCGATCGCCACGGCTTTGAGCTTTCCCAGGTATGCGTCTCTGATCGACGCCCCCAACCTTCCCGATTCAGCGCGAGAAGGTGTTACGTGCATTGCCTGCCATCGTGTGCGAGAGCAGTATGGAAAATCAAACGCCGAGCGTCGCATCGAACCAGGCGATGTTCACGATCCCGTTTATGGGTCGGGTGACAACAGCGTGTTAGCCGACGTAATCCGACGAAAAAACGAGTTTAAGGTCAAAACAGACCCCCGCGATCCCGCACCTGGCCTGGACATTCATCGAGCCGTCATTCAGTTTCCTCAGTTGTCGGACAGTTCGTTTTGCGCCTCGTGTCACCAGGTATTCGTGGCTCCTGGCATTGAGCTGGAAGTTGTCTGGGAACAATACCGAGCGTCGCCGGCATGCAAGCAGGGCATCTCCTGCCAGGATTGTCACATGGGCATCGAGCCCGGTGTGGCGGCAGGCTATGAGCTGGCGCCGGTAGCCGTGGTCAACAACAAACCCATTTCGCCCGATCGAAAACACTCGAATCATTCCTTTCATGGACCCGGTTATTCGATTGCTCATCCCGGAATCTTTCCGTTCCACAAGGACGCGGAAAAATGGAGCACGGAGACCTGGTTGAAATTCGACTGGCGCAGCGGCTGGGGAAGTGAGGAATTTGAAAATGCCCTGGATGACGGCAAATTTTCGGCAGCGTTTCCCCAGGAATGGGAAAATTCCGACGACCGGTACGATGCCCGCGAAGTGGTCGATGCCAATCTCAAAACGCTGCTGGCCAAGCGGGCGATGCGTCGCCGGCTGTATGAAAACTCTTCCCACGTGGAAGGACCGATTTTTGACGCGCCTGCCCAAACGGGTCGAGCGCTGAAATTCCATTACGTCGTATCCAATCTCAGCAACGGCCACAACATGCCCAGCGGCTCGTTAGGTGCCCAGCCGCAACTTTGGTTGAACGTGGCGCTCTCGGGACCCAATGGCCAGCACCTTTGGGAATCGGGTTACGTCGACGCGAACGGGGACATTTGTGACGTGCATTCGTTAGAAGTTGCCGCCGGCCACGCGCCACGCGACCTGCAGTTATTTAACCTGCAGACGAAATTCTTGATCACGCACGTCAAGGGGACGGATCGTGAAATGTACTTGCCCATCAATACGGATATTGACCAGCTGCCCTTCATTCGCCCGAGTGCCTTTCCCATCACCGTCATGAACCATCCACCCTTCATCCGCATGGAGGCCCACTCGATTCCGGCACTTGGATCGCGAAAAGCAATCTACAAAGTGCCGGCTCGCTTGCTACAACAGTCAGGCCAGTACCGCTTGACGGTGCGAATGCGAAGTCGCTCGGAACCCATCTATTTCATGCGGTTTTGTCGTGCCACACCCGAAATGGAACGCAGCATGAACGAGTGGATGCTCGACATTCACGAACATGCAACGGACTTCTGGGTGCCCTGATTCGTGCCTGCCCGACCCAATCAACAGCCAAATTCTCCATGAACCTGTCGGCCATGCGAAAATCCCGAAATCGGACTGCGACGCGGAGCCCCACCGTGGTCTTCGCCATGATCGCCGTCGGCGTGATGGGAGCTGCGACATGGGCCTGGGCCGCAACGAATCTTGGCCTGCCGGATCAGTCAGACACTTGCCACCGCGCAACCTGCGCCGGCGAACCGCCGTCGAGGGTCGAGGGACTGGTCCAGGTTGAGACAAAAGAGCCCGAGGCGGATACCGACTCGTGGGGTCATCGGCCCGAGAAGATCGAAAATCCGTTCGTGAATCGTCCCAGCAGGGGATTCGGCGTCGAGTCGGACGCGGCAGATGGGGCAAACATACCTCGATTCCGAGTCACGGTCCGCCCGGCCGAGCATCTGCTCATCACCGAGTCGGATCGGCATGCGCTCGGTTCCGAATCAGCCGTGGAAGGTGCCGAGTTCCGCGTGCCATCGGCATCCGAGGTTTCCGAGTCACCTGTCGAACTGACCACCAAACTGAGTTTCCCGCACGACGCGGGTGGCCAGGCTCGATCGATTCCGCCCGGAGGCACCCGTCCGGATGCGTCGTCAGCGGTGCCAGGCGTTCCCCTCACCATCCCGTCCGTCGGTCCACGGAGGTCGGCCCCAGCATCCCAGTCCGCACTGAGCGGCCAGCGGAATATGGAGTTTTCGGAGTGGGGAGGCGCACCGATTCGACTCTCTTCGGCCGCGAATCAAAGCATGGCGATGTCCGCAGCCGCCGGCGGCAATTCGCCCGCATCATCCGCGATGGCAGCCCCAGCCGCTGTCGGTCAGGACAAACCGCCGCTGGAACGTCCTGTGTTTGGTTATCCGAACACTTGCGAGAACACCGGCTACGATCCAAACGTGTTTATCCCCAATCCGAATTACGCCTGTCAGCCTTATGACGCTCGTTGGGAACTGGATGTCTATCGCGGCAAGTTTTGCGTTCCCGCGCAAGGACCCTGGGTCGAGTTGGGGCGTGGACTCTATCGTCCAGGACCCTTGCCCCCCGCCTTCACCGGCTTGACGGGCGAAACGAACCCCATGATTCCCCATTTCCTGATCTTCGGAGATTTTCGTACGGCCTTGGCGTACAACGACAACGGCAACGGAAATGAAGCCACGGTATGGGCCAATCGGCTGAACTTGGATTTTGATTGGAAGATCACTTCCACGGAACGCATTCATGCATTCTGGGGGCCGTTGGATCGAGGCGGGCGATTTACACGCTCGGAGGTTCGGGACGACAATTTGGAGTTCCGGCCAGAACTCGACAACAATTTTGACACGCTGTTCTTTGAAGGCGACCTGGGCTACATCTGGGGTGGCATGACGAACCGTTGGGCGCCCTTCGATTTACCCGTCACCGCCGGCCGTTTTCCGCTCCTCTATCAAAATGGGACATGGTTAGTCGACGTCCTGGACGGATTTGCCTTTAATTTCCCGGGTAAGAACAGCCCGTTATTGGACTGGCCCAACTTCGAGCTCACATTCTTTTTCGCTCTTAACAATGTGACCAGTCCCGCGTTTGTGAATAACTCCAATGTCGATCTCTACGGTGTCCAGTCGTTTATCGAGGCCTACGACGGTTACCTGGAAGTCGGTTATGCGTATCTGAACGATCGATCGGGACAGGACTTTAGTTACCACAACCTGGGCATCAGCTTTACGCGGCGGTACTTCCAGCGCGTGTCGACTTCGTTTCGCGCGATCTTCAACGCCGGGCAGGACCCCGCTGCGGGAGCTCAGACGGCCGACGGCCAGTTGTTCCTGTGGGAGAACGCCTTTGTCAGCCGGGCACCCAACTACTTTGTCCCTTACGTAAACGCGTTTGTTGGGTTCGACCGTCCCCAGTCCGCAGCGCGGGCGGCGGGCACGGGAGGCGTGCTGTTCAACACGGGCATCAACTTTGAAACGGATTTCCTCACGGACTATCCTACGCTGGATGCCACGGCCAACAACACCTGGGGCGGCGCCTGCGGGGTCAATTTGTTGGGCCCCGACTACTCCTGGCAGCTGATTACCGAGTTCGCCACGGTACAGACGTTTGGGCAGGGCGGAGCGGCCGTGGGCGACCAATATGCCTGGGGGACGCGCTTCCAGGTCCCGCTCAGCAACGCCTGGCTGTGGCGTGTGGATGGCATCTACGGGCTGCGCACCGATCAGGATGACCTTCGCGGTGCCCGCACTGAACTGCGCTGGAAATTCTAGGGGTATCGTTAGACCGCAAGCCAGCAGCAATCGACGTGAACATCCGTCGCAGACCACCACCTGCAATGGCACTCGGTTTGGGCATTGTGGAACAGTTGTCCCCAACTGTTCCGCCCGACATTTTCGGGATTCGCGGAACCATTGAGGACTCAGGCGATTTCTGACGGCGAACGGCACTCGGTTTGGGCATTGTGGAACAGTTGTCCCCAACTGTTTCCCCGACATTTTCGGGATTCGCGGAACCATTGAGGACAATTGTTCTACAAACTGAGGGCCATTGGGGCCACCACCCCCAGGCGATTTCTGAAGGCGTGCGCGTCCGACGCGCACGCCGCCGAAGAATGCCGCATCGTCCTGTGCAACAACCAGCGTATCCGGGGCATTCTTCTCTGGCTTGCGGTCTAACGAATCGCGTCTTTAAAGCAAGCTTTCCAACAACAGCCGGATCTTGCGCATCTCGGAGTTGTGGTCCGTGTCCGGCAGCGGGCTCATTTGCACACACAGCGCGCGACGGTATTCGGAACGTCGCAGGTAGTTGATCAACTTGCTGTAATCCACACTACCGCGGCCGACGGGAACATGAAATTCTTTGTCGCTGGAATCGCGAAGTTCCGTATGATAGACGTAGGGCAGCAGTATTTCGTATCCTTTTTTTGAGGCGGGCTTATAGACAAACGTGGACGGATCCAGCGTAACTCCCAACCCTTTAACGTTATCGCACATGACTTTGATCGTGTCGGGATCTTGCGACAGCCGGCCAGTCTGCGTGCGCATGCTAACCAGCACGCCGTCGACGGTGGCCATTTGAACTAACCGACGCAGATGTTCGACTTCTTCATTAAAGGGCGTCCCCAATTCCGCTGAAGGCACGGTTACGGATGCGACTTTCGTCGCCTTGGCCAACTTGCAAATGGCGCTAAACTGCTCGTAGAAGGCCTCTCCTTCGGCGTGAATTTCGACAGTGTAGCCCGCCAGGTCCAGACGATGCGTATCCCGGCATACCGTCACCGCCTGCTCCAGATTGCCGGCCACAATTTCCGGAGTAATCTGTTGGCTGCCGTCGCTGATATCGATCACGACGGCCGAATATTCCAGATCTCCCATGCGCTCGATGGCGTCCACCAAGCTAAGCTCGGGAAAGCAGGATGTTGATGCTGCTACAATCACAACCGTACCTCATTTGAATTTTGCACACGATTCTGGTAACACAGCTTATCGAGAAGCCCCCGTTTATCGCAACACCAGCTGATTGGCGTCCCCCATGTCCAGCCCTGACAATCCCCGCCCGCCTGCCTCTCCGCTCGCCGCAAATCCGCCCGCCGTCGCTCCTCAGTCGCACGTCGCGCCGCCATCGCCTGGCCGGATACGACGCATTCTGCCTTGGCTGGGATGGCTGGGCTTTTTAGTCTGCTTTCCCCTCACGCTATCCCTGATGTTTGCCTTTGGCGACTATTTTGGGATCAACGAAGGGGTGCAAGAGAAATTTCATTCGCTCAGTCCCTCCGGCGTGAACAAGATCGCGATCCTGAACGTCACGGGCTCGATTGTGGAGGGGGAGGGCGGTTTTGTCAGAAAACAGATCGATCGTATCCGGGACGACAAGCAGGTCAAAGGAATGGTCGTTCGCATTAATTCGCCAGGTGGAACCATCAATGCCTCGGACTACATGTTTCACCACCTGGTCAAGCTGCGCGAGGAGAGGCAGATTCCGCTGGTCGTGAGCATGGGTGGTCTGGCCGCCAGTGGCGGTTATTACGTGGCCATGGCGGTGGGGGACCAAGAGAAGTCGATTTATGCGGAACCCACGACGACCACGGGTTCGATTGGTGTAATCATTCCCCACTACAATATCAGCGGCCTGATGAGCGTGCTGCAGATCGATAACGATTCGATTGTCAGTAACGAGCGAAAGCAGCTGCTTAGCATGACACAGCCCCCCAACAAGGAACACCGCGCCATCATTCAGAAGTATGTCGACGAGGCCTGCAATCGATTCAAGGACATCGTGAAGCTGGGACGACCCGAGTTTCGTGATAACCCCCAAGCCTTGGATCAGATTGCCACCGGCGAGATCTTCTCCGCGCCGGTGGCCGTGGCCAACGGATTGGTCGACGAAATCGGCTTTGTGGAAGACGCCATCGATCGCGTGATCGAGTTGGCCGGACTGGATAAAGAAACAACCCGAGTCGTGCGTTATCAGGGACGCGCGACATTGATGCAAGCCTTGGGATTGACAACGTCGCCGCCCAGCGGATCGCAAGTTGGGATCGACGATCTGTTCACGCCTCAGGCCTATTACTTGTGGACGGCGATGCCAGGCATTTCCAGCCTGCATTCACAAGCCCCGTGACTCGGGGCGAACCGGTACCGTGAGGTCAATGCCATCTACTTTGCGTGTGGACCGGTCCACACCCTATCAGCCGGCGTGCGTTAGCACGCGGTTGTTCGGCATTCACGAACCGGACGCAACGCGTGGCGGCTGATAGGCGACCGGCTAGCGCAATTTTTGACGCATCTTGCGACTGTACTCGTCCAGAATCTTCCGTTCTTCGTTGGTGATGCTGTCGGCGCCGTGTCGGTGGACTTTCTCCAGTATTTCATCGGCGCGACGGTCCAGGTCGGCCGACGACGCAGGTCGATGGATCTGGAGTTTCGGGCGGCCCAATCGGGGTAGTTTCCAGCCGCCCGGCAAGAATCGGTCCAAGCGAATCCCGAATTGGAAATAGGCAAGGCCAAACGCGGCTCCCGCCAAATGGACCACATAGGCTACGTTGCTTGACGGGCTGTTGCGCAACGTGCCGTACAGGTCACCGCCGACAAACAAAATCCCCAGCACCCAGGCCGGGATCGCCACGGGGAACGGGATCAAATACAGTTTTTGGTGCGGGTAATTCATGACGAACAGGATCACCACCGCGGCAATTCCGCCGGATGCGCCCAAGAGTCTGCGGGGCTCTCCCGACGCCAGCCCTCCGCTGGCCGTTTCCACGAATACCCAAACCAGGTTGGCCAGCACGATGGCCACCAGGTAGAACCGCAGGAATTCCTTGCCGCCATAACGACTTTCCAACGGTGGCCCGAACACGAACAGGCCCAGCATGTTGGCGAAGATGTGCATGATGGATCGGCTGCTACCCAGCGGTGCATGGACAAAACCGGCCGTCAGTAGTTGCCAGGCATTCCAGGGCTTGGTCAGCAAATCCGATTTCAACGACAGGAAATCGCTCAACCAACGATGCAAGTCGCCCATTTCCTGGTGCGTCGAGGTAAAGACATCGGCGATGAAAATCGCGATGTTGATGATGATCAGCGTCTTCACGACGCTCCGCGAGCCGTCTGGGGAAAAGCCAAACGAAAACGCCTTTTCCTGGTAATACGGTCGATCGTAGATTCCCATACGCGGTGATAAAATTCTGCTGCTGAAGTAACTTGGTGTGGCCGAGCGACTCGCGTCGCGCGAACATCGTTCCTGCGAAATTCCACGGGTTGTCGCCCCATGGTAGTCGGCTTAGCCAGCGGAACTTATCAGCCACGGCGCGCTCGAAACCAGTTTCCACCGAATGGCTGAAACTGGGTACTCGCGCCCGCGATTGACGGCGTTGCTGACTTAAACCGAGTGGGCCGGGGGGCCACGACGTCCGCACATCAAATGGTACTCCGCACCAACCAGGAAAGGCGAGCCCTATTTTTTTGCTCGCCCACTGCGTAGCAGCATGATCCCCGACACCGTTACCGACTTGCGCTACGTTACCGACTTGCGCTGCCGCACATCGAGCCGGCGGGGTCCCTGGGTATTGTACGCGGATTTCCGCTCCGCTCCGAGACACTTTTTGGGACAAGCCGACCCGTGGCAAGTGCTGCGTAGGGCCGCGTGGAAGCATGAGCGAGCGACACTGAGCCTTTGGGGACGAGTCGGCCCGTTAAAAACCCTTCGTCGACCTTCCGACCTGCTGGCGATTGGATCGAAAGAGTCGATTGAGGGTCTGGACCTGGGTCGCGCGACGCTTCTTCAGCTCGGCGAGCACCGTTTGAGCGGCCAGCAGGTCCTGTTCAAAGCCGGCCAGGTCCTGTTGCAGCAACTGTTTCTCTTGCTGGTGGTAAGCGATTCGATCTTGAATCTGCTGTGTGTTCTTTTTCAACGTGGCCAGTTCGGTTTCTGTCGCGCTAATCGCTTGTTGCGTATCGGCAATGGCATCATGCGCGTAACGAAAGATCAGCTCGTAGTTGCGCAACCAGCGCCACGTAGCGCGAGGGCTCGTCCACGAACTCGGCGACCCCCTGGTCGACCAGTCGCTTAGCGGTCACCGAATCAAACTCCACGACGTCCCCCGCCTTGAATTCCGTGGGATGTCCCTGCCGCAGTTCCTGCGGGATCGCGCGGCCGCGCGAATCGTACGCACGGTCATCCTCCACCACGGCTTCCCCTTCGATATCGACTTGAATGGTGTGGTCAGCAACAAACTTGACCTTCGAGTGGATGCGCTCAGGGGGATCCTGGTTCTCCGCGTTGGTGTTGTCGCGGACGTATTCGCGAACCGCATCTCGAAACTTGTCGGCCGGTATGCTCTCGTCCGCCGGGAACAGCGACAAGATGGTCTCCTCGGTCATGCCGGCGAACACATCGTGTCCATCCGCCGGCAGAATCTCGTAGAGCGTCCAATCTGCTTGTGTCTGCAAGGCGGCCTGTTGTCGCTCGTCCAATGGCCGGATCGGTTGCAGCGTGATGGCGGTGGGCTCGGCCTTTACCACCACAAATTGGCCGACATAGATGCCGGGCAGCGCAAGGCCCTCTCGTTTCCTGCTGCAATAGGTCATTTTCACCAAACAGTTGACTTTGCTGAGCCGCGGGAAGGCCGCTGACCGGAGTATTGATGAAGGCATGCAACTGCGTCGATTCCGTGATGGGCTGCGCGGAAGCGGCAGGCGGGGCCGCGTCCGCCCCTCCGTCCGCGGGTTGCGGCGTCAGGAACTCGTCCACGGCAGCTCGCACGCAGCGGGAATTGTTCCAGTTGGACATGTCCAGCTTGATCGAGTTGGCGTCCGCGCTGGCCAACACGGCACCCCGCCAGACACGGCCTCGATTAAACAGCCTTCGCGCCAGCTCGGCGTTCAGCTGCGGTAAGCTCAGCTCCTGCCCCGTAATCGGCGCGGGATCCAGCAAAGCGGACATGCGCGTGTCGGCATCATCGATTTGCTTCGAAAGACTCTCGAACTGGCCTCGCCACACCTTCTGCGTCTGCAGCGAAACGGCGGCCAACACCAGAAACACCATCGTCATCACAAACACGCCAAACAACAGCGAGATATGCCGCCAAAGCCAAGTCTTGGAAGAGAGAAAGGCCAAGACGCAAAACAGGATCGAGAAAACGGCAATGGCAATGATGGCGTACATGGAGTGAGTCGATCGAGCGCCGTGGTGTAAGCCTCAAGAGTGATCCGCGCCTGGCGGAGTGTTCCAAAGCCGTAAATCCCTGTCATGTTTGATGATAAGCAGAGTATCCACGAGCGTCAAATAATGCCCCGGGGAGCCGCCGTTAATGCTCCTGGGGATTGACCGTACAAGCCACCGGGTCCGTTCCATCCGAGATTCCCTCGCAGGATGTCCTCCATTACAGGCCGTACATTCGCTACGGCCCATCCGGCCGCCGCGTCTCTCGCATCCAAGCTGCTGGAACGCAACCGACAAGCCTCCTGCCTCTCGGGACTGCCATGCCTAACGACGCTAAACACGTAATCAACCGTGGCAGGTAACTTTCAGCCCACCTCAGCCTGGTCACGCCATGCTACTCGAACAAACCCGTGTCGGGTAGAATTCCGCGTAGAGGTACATGCCATGCCGAAATCTCAGCGCAACACAGCCCGCAAGCCTGCCACCAAATTCGCGCACCTCACAAAGAAAATGCAAAAGGCCAAGGCCGCGGCTCACACCGTGAAAATCAAGAAGAAGTGAATCGGGAGCCGGACTTAACATCCGCCGAACGACGGTTACGCCTGGCTTTGATCCAACAGTCGGCTGGTGAAGATCGCGCGCGGAATATCCAGCGGGGTTTGTCCGCGGCTCGCAACGCCGCCGCGCAGGGCGCACAGCTGGTCGTGTTTGCCGAAGTTGCATTTGATCGATTCTTTCCCCAGTGTCCCGCGCAGGCGCAGCGCCCGTGGAACTGGCCGAGACGGTTCCAGGTCCGACCACCGAATTGTTCGCCGGGTTGGCCAGGGAACTTGGCCTCGTCATCGTGCTGAATCTTTACGAACGAGATGGCGGGCGGGCGTTTGATTCGTCGCCCGTGATCGACGCCGACGGATCGTTGCTGGGCGTTACCCGCATGCTGCATATTGCGGAGATGCCCGGATTCCACGAACAAGGCTACTATGCGCCCGGCGACCGCGGCATGCCGGTCTACGAAACGGCCGTGGGCCGGCTGGGCGTGGCCATCTGCTACGACCGACACTATCCCGAAGTCATGCGGTCGCTGGCATTGCAGGGTGCCGAGCTGGTGGCGGTGCCACAGGCCGGAGCCGTGGGCGAATGGCCCGAGGGCCTTGACCAAGCGGAATTGCGGGTGGCCTCGTTTCAGAACGGATACTTCACCGCCCTCTGCAATCGAGTCGGCACGGAAGAAGGGCTGACATTCGCAGGTGAGTCCTTCGTCACGAATCCGCGTGGAGAAGTCATCGCCACCGCCGCCAGGCTACAAGACGATCTGCTGCTTGTGGATGTCGACCTGGCCGAATGTACTCAATCCACGGCCCGCCGCCTATTCCTCCGCGACCGACGACCCGAATTGATGGAGGATCTGCTGTGCCTCAAGAAGGATCAGCCACCGTTCTGGTGGCTGGGGTAGCGGGACCGGTGACGGGACCATGTCCCTGTCTGCGCGATTGCCCGCCTCATTGTTCGGCCACATGCGCGTGAGTCCCAACGGGACGGCCCGACAATAGCCCAGGGTGCGCAACCCTGGGTTCGCGGTAAAAAAATTCGTAGTCCCAACGGGACGGCCCCAAGATCGCCCAGGGTGGAGCACACGCCGAGCGACAGCTCGCGGGTGCGCAACCCTGGGTTCACGGTAACCAAACCATTTCCCAAACGCCGAAGGCGTGGCCCGAAATGTTTGGCGTGGTCGTGGTTCCATCGCGGATGTCGCGGACCCACGTCGATCATCGGACCGACCGTGCGGCACATTGCAGTCCCAACGGGACGGTCCCCTAACAGCCCAGGGCGGAGCACACGCCGAGCGAAGCTCGCGGGTGCGCAAAACGTTGTTCCGCGTGCGACGGTTGACGCAGAAGATCCCGGACGCAGCCCTGCAGGCCATGTCACGTTGGCTGGCAAATCCTTCACTCCGCTCCGCTACGTTCAGGATGACGTGAAGGGCTACCCAGGGTTCCCTGGGCCCTGCCTTCGGCACTGGAGCAGGTTCACGATTCCGTCGCGACAATGATGGGCACGCGTCGTTCATTCGGCCTCTTTTACGGAGTTTGTGCTGATTCGGGCCTACCGTCCCCCCGAATAAATGAAATTCCCCATTTTGTTCGGGGTGAGCCTGCGCACTTGCGCAGGTAAGATCAGGGAGCCAACTATTGCAACTCATGACTCAAGCCAAGAACCATCCCACATGGACGAACTGATTGAACGCGCCAAAACGGGCGACGCGGTGGCACTGGCCGAACTGTTTGGCATGTATCGCAAGCGGCTGCGAACCATGGTCGACCTGCGGCTGGACCGCCGGCTGCGCGGGCGCGTCGATCCCTCCGACGTGTTGCAGGAGGCGTTTATCGACCTGGCCAAACGGCTGCCGACTTACGCCGACCGAGACAAAATGCCCTTTTACCTGTGGCTGCGGCTGGTCACCGGCGAGCGGCTGTTGATCTTACACCGCCAACATCTGGATGCGGCCAAACGGGACGTCCGGCAGGAAGTGACGCTCGATCCCCAGGCGATTCCGCATGCCGCTTCGCAAACGATCGCCGCAGGTCTCTTGGGAAAATTTACCTCAGCCGCTGCCAAGGCCATTCGCCGCGAGATGCAATTCAAGCTGCAAGATGCCATCAATGATCTGGAGGAGATTGACCGCGAGATCATTGTGCTGAGAAACTTTGAAGAGATGTCCAACAACGAAGCCGCCATCGCCCTGGGACTCTCGCCCAACGGGGCCAGCAATCGGTACGTACGCGCCTTGAAGCGGTTGCGAGCGGCATTGCACGAAGTGCCCGGTTTCCGCAACGCGGGGATGGTGTTTTAGCTAACCCAGTGCCGACGACACGACCCGACAATCGACACCAACCCGCGTGTGTCGCGGTGGAATCCCCAACCCGCCCAGTGCCCACGGCACGGCCCCAAGATAGCCCAGGCTGCAGCGAATGAGAGCGTCAGCGATCATTCGCGAAACCCTGGGTCGACGCCCGATCGCAGTTCCCCAAACCCCGCAGGGGTGGCCCGACGATCAACGTGGATCCGCAATTGTCGCGGTGGAATCCCCAACCCGCCCAGCGCCCACGGCACGGCCCCAAGATAGCCCAGGCTGCAGCGAATGAGAGCGTCAGCGATCATTCGCGAAACCCTGGGTCGACGCCCGATCGCAGTTCCCCAAACCCCGCAGGGGTGGCCCGACGATCAACGTGGATCCGCAATTGTCGCGGTGGAATCCCCAACCCGCCCAGCGCCCACGGCACGGCCCCAAGATAGCCCAGGCTGCAGCGAATGAGAGCGTCAGCGATCATTCGCGAAACCCTGGGTCGACGCCCGATCGCAGTTCCCCAAACCCCGCAGGGGTGGCCCGACGATCAACGTGGATCCGCAATTGTCGCGGTGGAATCCCCAACCCGCCCAGCGCCCACGGCACGGCCCCAAGATAGCCCAGGCTGCAGCGAATGAGAGCGTCAGCGATCATTCGCGAAACCCTGGGTCGACGCCCGATCGCAGTTCCCCAAACCCCGCAGGGGTGGCCCGACGATCAACGTGGATCCGCAATTGTCGCGGTTGATTCATTAACCCGGCCCCCATTTCGGGCCTCGCCTTCGGCGTTACCGGATGTTCTTTAACCGTCGACCCAGGGTTACGCACCTGCGAGCTGCGCTCGGCGTGTGCTCCACCCTGCGCTATCATGGGGCCGTCCCGTGGGGACTACGATTCCGCGATGTCGGCATTCTTCGGCGGCGTAGCCCGTGTGGAACGCGCACGCCGCCAGAAATCGCCGCCACGCGTGTCCAAGAGGCCGTGTTGTCTCGGCGATTTCTTCTGGCTTGCGGTCTAACGATCTGTTGAGATGCGGGTAAATCAACCCGGCCCAGTGCCAACGGCACGGCCCCAAGATAGCCCAGCGTGCAGCGAATGAGAGCGCCAGCGATCATGCGCGGAACCCTGAGTAGACTTGGGTCCGTCTGTGTCGCGGTTGATTCATTAGCCCGGCTCCCATTTCGGGCTTCGGCCCATGCCTTTGGCGTCGGTCAACCAGGGTTGCCGGTGTAAGCTCCTCCAGCGTTCGTTTTTTGACTCCCCTGCCCATGCTAAGATGGTACGAATTATCCTGTGTTTCCCCGGGGGCCTGTTTCCCGCCGGCTTAGGGTCAGGCCACTATGCAAACGCGCTCATTTGTCGGCACGACATGTTTTTATGAATCCGAACGTCTCTCATTCCAAACATCATCCGGTCGCGGCGCTCGCTGACGAATTCATTGCCCGTTGCCGAAATGGTGAAACGCCCACGGCCGAAGAGTATGCTCAGCGTTATCCGCAGCTGGCCGAGGAGATTCGTGAAGTCTTCTCCGCGCTGGGGATGATCGAAGGACTCAAGCGGCATGCGGGGGGCGATCCCACAGGGGCCGCGGCGGCTGAACTCGATCCGTCACTTCCCCTTCCGGAAATTTCCGGCTATCGCATCCTCGGCGAGATCGGCCGCGGCGGCATGGGTGTCGTTTACAAGGCGGAGCAAATCACACTGGGACGTCAGGTAGCCCTCAAAGTGTTGCGTCCCGGTCAGCGCTTTGACCCGATTGCCGTGCAGCGTTTTCAGCAGGAAGCGCGCGCCGCCGCCAGCATGCACCACTCCAATATCATCCCCGTCTTCGATGTCGGCCAGGAAAAGGACACTTCCTACTACGCCCTGCAATACATTGAAGGGCAAAGTCTCGATCAGGTGATTCGCGACGTTTCCGCACTGATCCAGCATCCGCTGCCAAAGGATCTGGACGACAGCTCGATGGCCAGGTTATTGATTCAGACGCGGATCGTCGGTGACCAGAGCTCACGAACGGCAGATATCGAGCGCGGGCAACATCCGGCTCAGCGAGCCCACGCACTTTTCAACCAACAACGGTCAGCAGTCTCCTCCGCGGCGCCGCGACCAGTCGCCGAACCGCGACACGCCGCAAACCGCGCAGGACACCGTTACCGATCGCAGCCTGGAGGATACGACTCCCGATGTACCCTCTCAATTTCGAGTCTACTGTGTCAACGTCGCGGCGATCGGCCGCCAGGTCGCGCGGGCCTTGCACTACGCCCATCAACGGGGTGTCATCCATCGCGACATCAAACCCGCGAACTTGATGCTCGACACCGCCGGCACGGCTTGGGTAGCCGATTTTGGGTTGGCCAAGCTGGACAATCACGATTTAACCAGGACGGGCGATGTGGTGGGTACGATCCGTTACATGGCCCCCGAGCGCTTTGAACGTGCGGGGGACGCCCGCAGCGACGTCTATTCCCTCGGCATGACGCTGTACGAAATGCTGGCGTTGCGCCCAGCATTTGCCGACACGGGACATCTTTCGCTGCTGGAACGAATCCGCAATCAAGACCCGCCCCGCTTGCGAACCATGCACGCGAGAATCCCATTCGACCTCGAGACGATTGTCTTTAAAGCGATCGCAAAAGATCCGTCTCGGCGGTATCCAGACGCCCAATCGTTGGCCGATGATCTGGACCGATTCCTCGAGGGTCAGCCGATTCGTGCGCGCCAAGTCGGCTGGGCCGAGCGACTGTGGCTCTGGTCCCGAAAGCACAAGTCGCTGGCCGCCGCGTTGGTGTGCATCACCTTGTTAATTATTGCCGGAACGATGGGTTCGATTGTGGCGGCCGCTTACTACTTTCAAGAACAGAAGCAACAGGCCGCCCTGGCTGCCGAAAATGGCGAACTTGCCACCCGCATGGCGATCGAGCGGGACTCGGCCTACCGCCAAGCCTATCTGGCCGACATGCAAGTCGCGCAGGATGATCTGGCCGCGGGTAACATCTCGCGCATGGTACAGACCCTGGGCCGCTATGTGCCCGAAGTCGATCAGCCCGATATCCGTAACTGGGAATGGTATTACCTGCTGTCGCGTGCGAATCAGGATAGCCTGACCATTTCCGACCACCTGGAAACCGTGAATTGTGTCCGCTACAGCCCGGATGGCACGCTGATCGCCAGCGCGGCGCTGGATGACACCGTGCAGCTGCACCAAACCGTCGATGGCAAACGATTGGTCAGACTCGAGCTTCCCGGAGTTCGACAATTGGTGTTCCGGCCTGATGGCCAGCAGCTGGCGACCGTGGGTCGCGATCCCGTCCTGAGAATCTGGTCGGTTCCCGACGGCCAGCTGGTCCGGGCGGTGCGGCTGAATGTGGCCACGTTGAACGACGTGGACTGGAGTCGCGATGGCAAGCAGATCGTGGTCTGCTCAGACGATCGGAATCAGATCATTTTCATTGATGCAGCCCATGGTGAAGTGGCGGAAGCGCTGCAGGATACGGCACGACCCGCGCACGCACGCTTGAGCCCGGATGGAAAGCGGCTCGCGACTGGTTCTCGGGACGTCCACGTGTGGGACCTGGCAACTCGCCAAATCGAATTTACTCACGACAGCGAGCCTGGGATCGAAATCCTCGGATTGGCCTGGCATCCCCGTTCGCAGCGGATCGCGATCTGCTTTTATGATAATCGAATCCAAATCGTCAGCGTCGACCAGCAACGAGTGCTCCGCACCATCGAGGATCAAAGCGCCGTGGAGGGAATCGTCTGGGACCGCCGAGGGACGCGGTTGGCCGTCGCGACGCGCGGTCAATTTGTCCGTATTTACGATGCCGATTCGGGTGCGCTGCGAAACAGCTTTCCTGGGCACATCGGTTGGGTCAAGTCGATTGATTTTCATCCCGACGGCCAGTCTGTCGTTTCTGGCGGGCTCGATGGTCACATCAAGTTCTGGGACGCGACACCTCCGGACCTTCTGGACCCGCCACGGAAGGATCGGCTGCCCCCCGTGGAAAGTCCCGACGGCAAACGAATCGCGGCGACGAACACACGGAATGAAATCTTGCTCATCGACAAAGCGAGCGGCGAGGTCCTGTGGAAACAACAGATGAATAACGGGGGAGTGCTGCAGCGACTGAATTGGGACCCGACTAGTTCCTATGTCTTGACGGACGTCGCTGAGTTGCAGTGCACCTGGTCAGCCGACAGCGGTCAGCGGCATAGCGAACTGAATCACGCTGGGAATAACACATCCACAGTGTCTCCCGACGGTCGATTCGTCGCCTTCGCCCCACATCCGTTCTACGAAGGCAACAAGACGGGGCCCATCAAGATCTGGGACGCGATCAAGAACGAAACGGTCCTGGAATTCGAGGCGCACGCGGACGGTGTGTTCGGTTTGAATTACAGCCCGGATGGGAGGCTGCTGGCCAGCGTGGGGTTGGGAGAGGTCAAGGTCTGGGAGGCGAATACAGGCCGGCAGATTTGGGCCATGTACGGACATGCCCCGGGTCAATGGCTGGTGGAGCCGATTTGGAGCAACGACGGAAAATGGCTGGCCACCTCGGGCTGCGATCAAAAGGTCAAGGTTTGGGATGTCTCGACGGGCAAGCAAAGATGGTCGCTCGAAGCACACGTGAAGAGCGTATTCGGCATCGGTTTTTCTCCTGATGGATCGCGTCTTGTCAGCGCCAGTGGGAATGGCACGTTAATCCTCTGGGACCTGGAAACGGGGCGCGAAGTGTTGAAGCTGAATGCGTGGCAGGAATATCCAGGTAGCCGGGGTTTGAACCTCCGTTACATAGAATGGTCGCCCGACGGCCGCAGCTTCACGATTCGTGAGAACCACCAACGTCGCGGATGGCGGTGGGATGCCCGCCGCGGGTTTGAGATCGCCAGCCGGGGGGAGCTTGGCGGACCAATGCAACAAACTAGTGAAATGCTACGCGACGAAAGCGCGATCCAATCGTTTCAAGCCGGTTCGGCAAATTCGTTAGCGCACAAATTGTTGCTGGACCCCACCAGCCCGACGTTCGACCCGCAGCGGGGTCTCGCCGAAGCCGAACAGGCGCTGCGATTGAATCCTGTCGCCGATGCGGCCATGGCAGTAGGACTTGCGCGACTCAGAAACGAACAGTGGCAGTCGGCGATCGAATCACTTCACAACGCATTGTCGCTTGAGCCCGACTGCGTCGACGTGGCCGGCTTTATGTTGGCGATCGCACACGCGCAGTTGGGTCAAACAGATCAGGCGACCGATTGGTACCTGCAGGCCTACGACAATCTGGACACCGATGCCCAAAACGTTTTGGGGAGGACGATGCAGCTCGAAGCGGATGACTTGCTGCAAGACGCGTTGTTAGCTCGCTGCCAACGCGAGCTGGCGGCCTTGCCGGCCGATCTGGAGCCGATGCACCGCGCGGCGAGCTTGTCGATTCGATTCCAGCGGCGGGACCAAGCCATCGAACTGCTGACCGGGATCATCCAGCGTTCGCCTGACGATCTTACGTCCCTTAGTCAACTGGCCCGTTTGTACGGCGAGCGGGCCATGGACCTGAGCCAACAGGACCAACGAACGGCCGCGGAAGTCGCATCGCGTCAAGCAACGCAGCTGCTAGAGCAGGTGATCGATAGGGCCGAGCAAAACAGTCTGGCCAAAGAAAAGTTCATCGCCGAACGACAATTGGCCGAACACTTGCTGGCGAATCTGGTAGTTTGGCGACCCGTCGATCCGCTCCGTTGGACGGTTGGCGATGGCTGGAGTGTCACCGTCGAAGACAATGGTTTTGGCGGCATCCGCCCGGAGGATCCTCGACGGGAATATCGGTTCCGATTTCCAGCGAGCGTCGATGGAGTGATGGGAATCCGCCTGGAGGAAATTCAGCAAGATCATAGTAGGGCCACGATCAGTGAATTGCAGTTGAACAGTTACGATCCGCTGGGTGGGCAATCGCCATTGGAGATCGACGACGTTTTTGCTGCGTCGAACGATACGCGACGATTGTTGTTTGCCGAGTTTCATCCGACGGCCATGCTCGACGGCGATTAGCAGACTCGCTGGTGGTCCGCTGAACCGTACCCCAAAGGAGCTCAGACGGTCACAGCTTATTTTCAGCTCCCGTCCGCATCGCGGCTGTCGGCAGTTACCGAGCTGGAACTTTCGTTATCGTTCGAATGGCCCGCAGCGTTGGTTCAGTCGCGAGTCTGGGTGACAAGCGATGTTCATGCAGCCCAAGTTGAACGAATTCGAGAGGTACTCAGTCACTTCCAGGCTCGGCCGGAAATCCAGCTCGCGATGGCCTATGTGCTACATGATAAGCTTGAGGCGGCAGCGTCCTTGGTGGATCGAATCAGCCGCGATCGCTCGGCAGCGCTCTCCAATGGCGAGGTGTTGATCATGGCACGCTTGAACGCGGAGCTGGGGCGAATGGCAGAGGCCAGGCGGCTTTTGAGCCAATCGGTGGCCCAGTTGCCGGGCCGTCCCATGGGATTCGAGTTGCAGTTCGTGGCCAACACGCGTCAGCTGCTGTTGCCGGAACTGGCCGAAACGACAGCGGAGGATGCTCCGTTATTGTTGGCTCAGTCCGAATTGCGGGCCCGCCTGTTCCAGTCGGGGGAAGCGCTGCGGTTGATAGACCGCGTGATCGAGTTGACGCCGGACGACGATCAGGCGTTGCTGCGACGAGCCGATTTGTTGTTGCGCACGAATCGATTGCCCGCTGCGATCGCCGACTATCGTCGCGCGGTCGAGCTGACAGGCGGGGACTTCGACAACCGCTTGCGACTGGCAGTGCTGCTGCTGCGCAGCGGGGATGAAGCAGGTTACGAAGCCTTGCGCGGACTGGCCCTGTCGGCGGTTGAGTCAACGGAAGACCCTGACCGCAGCGCCGCGATCCTGTGTTTATTGAGGCCGTCGACGCAGCAAAATCACCTGCGGATACAACGTCTTACGGAGAAGATTGTGTGGCAGACGCCGGACGAACCGGCAAAGTTTTTCCCCATCATGTTGGCGCATTACCGAGCGGAAGAATGGGACGCGGCCCGGGACGTGGCCGAGAGCGCCATGAAAATGGATCGTCCGGATCTAGGCGCGTCGCGGACCGTACTGTTTCAAGTTTTGTTGTTACGCGCGATGTGCGAATTACGTCAGGGGCAAACCCGTGACGCCGATCTTGCCTTCGACGAATACCGGCGAAGAGCCGACCGCTGGCGAGCGTACCTGCATGGCTCGTTAACAGCGGTGGATTGGCTGGAGCTCTACGAAGCTGAGTTGTTAGAACAGGAAATGAGGCTCGAAGAGACGACTCCGCGATAGTTCGCAGGTAAGCCCAGAAAACGGTAGCCCCAACGGGGCGGCCCCATGATAGCCCAGGGTGGAGCACCCGCCGAGCGCAGCTCGCGGGTGCGCAACCCTGGGTCACGGACAACATCACACGCGTTCCGAAAACGCCGAAGGCGTGGCCCGAAATGGAGATCGGTTGATGAATCCATCGCGACCAACGCCGATCCACGTCGTTCATCGGGCCACCCCTTCGGGGTTTTGGGTCCCTTGATCGGGCGCCTACCCAGGGTTCCGCGAATGATCGCTGCGCTCCTCATTCGCTGCACCCTGGGCTATCATCGGGCCGTGCCGTTGGCACTGGGGCGCAATCGCGGCGTAACCCCCGGCCGGACGTCAGACGGTGCTTTCGGAATTGGGGCGGATTCGGAATTCAATCGCGTAATACGCGGATCGACGTCGATCACCGGGAACGCGTAACCCCGCGGGAAATCGTAGTCCCAACGGGACGGCCCGATGATAGCCCAGGGTGGAGCACCCGCCGAGCGCAGCTCGCGGGTGCGCAACCCTGGGATTGCGGGTGACCCAACCGTTCCGAAAACGCCGAAGGCGTGGCCCGAAATGGAGATCGGTTGATGAATCCATCGCGACCAACGCCGATCCGCGTCGAACATCGGGCCACCCCTTCGGGGTTTTGGGTCCCTTGATCGGGCGCCTACCCAGGGTTCCGCGAATGATCGCTGGCGCTCCTCATTCGCTGCACCCTGGGCTATCATCGGGCCGTGCCGTTGGCACTGGGGCGCAATCGCGGCGTAACCCCCGGCCGGACGTCAGACGGTGCTTTCGGAATTGGGGCGGATTCGGAATTCAATCGCGTAATACGCGGATCGACGTCGATCACCGGGAACGCGTAACCCCGCGGGAAATCGTAGTCCCAACGGGACGGCCCGATGATAGCCCAGGGTGGAGCACCCGCCGAGCGCAGCTCGCGGGTGGCGCAACCCTGGGTCACGGACAACATCACACGCGTTCCGAAAACGCCGAAGGCGTGGCCCGAAATGGAGATCGGTTGATGAATCCATCGCGACCAACGCCGATCCGCGTCGAACATCGGGCCACCCCTTCGGGGTTTTGGGTCCCTTGATCGGGCGCCTACCCAGGGTTCCGCGAATGATCGCTGCGCTCCTCATTCGCTGCACCCTGGGCTATCATCGGGCCGTGCCGTTGGCACTGGGCGCAATCGCGGCGTAACCCCCGGCCGGACGTCAGACGGTGCTTTCGGAATTGGGGCGGATTCGGAATTCAATCGCGTAATACGCGGATCGACGTCGATCACCGGGAACGCGTAATCCCGCGGGAAACCGAAGCCCCAACGGGGCGGCCCGATGATAGCCCAGGGTGGAGCACCCGCCGAGCGCAGCTCGCGGGTGCGCAACCCTGGGTCGCGGACAACATCACACGCGTTCCGAAAACGCCGAAGGCGTGGCCCGAAATGGAGATCGGTTGATGAATCCATCGCGACCAACGCCGATCCACGTCGTTCATCGGGCCACCCCTTCGGGGTTTTGGGTCCCTTGATCGGGCGCCTACCCAGGGTTCCGCGAATGATCGCTGGCGCTCCTCATTCGCTGCACCCTGGGCTATCATCGGGCCGTGCCGTTGGCACTGGGGCGCAACCGCGGCATGACCTTGGCCGGATATGGGACGGTGCCTTCGGTGTTGGGGGCGGATTCGCGAATCTGTCCCGATCGCGGCCCCACGTCGAACACCGGGAACGCGTAACCCCGCGGGAAATCGTAGTCCCCACGGGACGGCCCGATGATAGCCCAGGGTGGAGCACACGCGGAGCGCAGCTCGCGGGTGCGCAACCCTGGGTTGCGGACAACACCACACGCGTTCCGAAAACGCCGAATGCGTGGTCGGAATCGAACGGCAGATTCAACACCAAGCAACATCTGGTATAGTAGGAGCACGTGTCGCTCCCCAACTGGCCATACCATGCCCTGATCACGCGCTCCATACAGATCATCATGAATCCCAACATGGCGAATTCCGATCACGATCCCGTGGCCGCGCTGGCGGAAGAGTATCTTGACCGTCGTCGCCGCGGCGAAACGCCCTCCGCCGAGGAGTATGTGGCACGCCATCCGGAACTCGCCGACGAAATTCGAGAAGTCTTCTCGGCCTTGGGGCTCGTGGAGGGACTCAAGCCCAGCACCCGCGACATCGATACTTTGGCGAGCGACAGCCGGACCGACAGGTCCGTTGGCTTTCCTGAGATCGATGACTTTCGCATCATTCGCGAAATCGGTCGCGGCGGCATGGGGATTGTCTACGAAGCGGAGCAAATTGGGCTGGGACGGCGAGTGGCGTTGAAGGTGCTGCCGTCAGGATTGCATGTGGATGCAACATCGGTGCAACGGTTTCAGCAGGAAGCCCGGGCAGCCGCAGCCATGCACCATTCCAATATCGTACCCGTATTTGAAGTTGGAAGTGTCAATGGACTCCATTTCTACGCCATGCAGTTTATCGTTGGCGACGGGCTCGATCGAGTCATCGAAGTGCTACGGGAAATGCGTGCCGCCGAGCAGGCAAGTACAAATGGTCGACAACCGCTCGATTCGGCTACGCACGAAGTGCCACACATCGTTGCGAGCGCCTTGACGACGGATTGGGACGCTCACGGGCCATCGCAGTCCACCCCGTCAATGAGCCCTGTTCCTGACGAGAATGATGAGACGCCCGTCCGCGGCACGGGAAACCAAGCCAAGGTTGACACGGCGAAAATGGCGAGCGCCACGACCTCGAATATCTCGTCACTCACGACACCACAGGTCTTTGCGCGAAACGCAGCTCGCATCGGAATCGAAGTTGCCGCGGCGTTGGAACACGCGCACCACCGCGGCGTCATCCACCGCGATATCAAACCGTCCAATATCTTGCTCGATACCGAGAGTCGCGCCTGGGTCGCTGACTTTGGGTTGGCGAAGTCCGAGAACGTGGAGCTGACTCAGACGGGTAACCTCTTGGGGACGCTGCGCTACATGGCCCCCGAGCGCTTCTCGGGTCCCTGCGACGCGCGAGGCGACGTCTATGGACTGGGTGCGACGCTCTACGAGTTATTAACGCTGCAGCCGTTGTATGCCGCCAGCGACCATCTGGCCCTGATCGACTGCATTAAGACGCAAGAGCCCAAACCGATTCGAGAGCTTGATCGCACCATTCCGTTGGACTTGGAAACGATCGTCAACAAGGCGATCGCGAAAGACCCGGCCCGGCGCTACCAAACGGCCGCTCTGTTGGGCGACGACCTGCAGCGATTTATGGACGGCCGTCCGATCCGGGCTCGCCGCGTCGGTCCGCTCGAGCGACTCAGCCTTTGGGCCAACAACAACCGCATGGTGGCGGGACTGGCAGCGAGCCTGATGATCGGACTACTCGCCGTCGCCGTCGCCTCCACTTTCGGCGCACTCCAGTACCGGCAGGTGGCAAAGCGCGCAAAGGCAGTCGCCGACGAGAAGGCGGCGCTGGCTGAGGAAATGACAGCCCTGGCAAATCGCAATCAGGCCGTCGTGGACACCTTCGTGGCCGCCTTTCGTAGCGCCGATCCCGAGAACGAGAGCGTTACCAGTAACATGACCGCGCTGGAAGTGCTGCAGCAAGCCTTGGCGGAGATCGAGAACAACGAAGAGTTCGCCAAGGACGAGTTGACCAAAGCCACGTTACTCAACGCGATCGGTCAATCGCTTTACTCGTTAGGTCAAAATGACGAGGTTATTCAAGCGTTTAAGAGTGCAATGACCCTCCGGAAAGCCAAGTTGGGCGACGAACATCCCGATACCCTGGACAGCATGAATAATTTGGCCGAGGGCTACCGATCAGCCGGTCGGCTGGACGAGGCGATACCGCTCTTGGAGGAGACGCTCCGCCTGCGCAAAGCCAAGCTGGGCGACGATCATCCTGATACGCTGTCCAGCATGAACAGCCTGGCGGCCGTCTACTTAAGCGGTCGGCTGGACGAGGCGATACCGCTGATGGAAGAGACGCTCCGCCTGAAAAAAGCCAAGCTGGGCGACGAACATCCCGATACACTGCGAAGCATGAACAACCTGGCCGAATGCTACCGATTAGCCGGTCGGCTGGACGAGGCGATACCGTTACTGGAAGAGACGCTGCGCCTGCGGAAATCCAAACTGGGCGACGAACATCCAGAGGCGTTGACCAGCATGAGCAACCTGGGCAACGGCTATGGTTCAGCCGGTCGGTTGTATGAGGCAATTCCGCTGTGGGAAGAGGCGCTTCGCGTGGCCAAAATCAAACAGGGCAACGAACATCCCGCTACACTGAACAAGATGAGCAACTTGGCCGAGGGCTACCGATCAGCCGGTCGGCTGGACGAGGCGATACCGCTCTTGGAGGAGACGCTCCGCCTGCTCAAAGTCAAACTGGGTGAAGATCATCCCGATACCCTGGGCAGCATGGGCAACCTGGCCGAGGGCTACTTGTCAGCCGGTCGGCTGGACGAGGCGATACCGCTGCAGGAAGAAACGCTCCGCCTGCGCAAAGCCAAGCTGGGCGACGATCATCCCGATACGCTGGCCAGCATGGGCAATCTGGCCGAGGGCTACCGATTGGCAGGTCGGCTGGACGAGGCGATACCGCTGAAGGAAGCGACGCTCCGCGTGACAAGAGTCAAGCTAGGTGACGATCATCCTAGTACGCTGCTCAAACTGAACAACCTGGCCATCGGCTACTATTCAAGCGGTCGGCTAGACGAGGCGATAACGCTGTGGGAACAAGCGCTCCGCGCAAAAAGCCAAGCTGGGCGACGAACATCCCGAGACGCTGCGAAGCATGAACAACCTGGCCGCCGGCTACTATTCAAGCGGTCGGCTGGACGAGGCGACAACGCTGTGGGAGGAGACCCTCCGCCTGAAAAAAGCCAAGCTGGGCGACGATCATCCCGATACGCTGGCCAGCATGAACAATCTGGCCGCCGGGTACCGGTCAGCTGGTCGGCTGGACGAGGCGATACCGCTGCAGGAAGAAACGCTCCGCCTGCGCAAAGCCAAGCTGGGCGACGATCATCCCGATACGCTGGCCAGCATGGGCAATCTGGCCGCCGGCTACTTGTCAGCCGGTCGGCTGGACGAGGCGATATCGCTGGAGGAAGAGACGCTCCGTTTGCGGAAAAACAAGTTGGGTGACGATCATCCCGGCACGATGTCAACTCGGCGTGGACTTCAGGCAGCGTTGCTGCAAGCGGGCAAGTTCGAGGAAGCGAAAGGGCACATCGACGACTGGATTCGCATTGCGCAACAATCGGCAACGCCTGACTCGACCCCAACTGGCCCGAGCGCGCACTTCACTGGCAGAGGCACTCTGGGGCCTGCAAGAGTCGGCGGACGCAGAAGCACAGCTCGACATCGCGCTGGCCATCGAGGAAATCGACGAACTGCAAAAGCAACGGGCCATCAGCATTCGCGGAGCGATTCTGGCGTCCCAACAGAAATGGGAAGTCGCGGAACCGCTGCTGGTCGAGTCGGCCGCATCGCTCGCGGCCCAGCTGGCCGAGATGAAGCGTGACTTCCGTTGGTACGTGCCCCGTGCCCAGGAACGGGTCATCGCGATGTTCGAGGCACGGAACCAACCCGCGGAAGTCATGAAGTGGAAGGTCAAACTTGCCGAGGTGAAAGCGGAGATCGAGCGTTTGCGGAATGGGGGCATCGTGGAATCAGCCACGAAGGACACACAGCGCTGACCCAAGTCCGACGTGACGTGCTCGCTCGTATCGTGATTGACACGAACTCCCGGCCATGGCGCACTGAACCCGTGGATCAAAACGCCTGGAGCCCGTATCCGCCCATACGGATCGCGTCGGGAGGCGACGACAAAGCCCTTCGCATTTGGGACGTAGCTTCCGGGCAATCAGTGGTTTCATTTCCCTTTGACTCCGAGGTCCGAGCGGTCGCGTTCAATCATCGTGGTGATGCCTTGGCGGCGATGAGCAAGAACGGTCTGATCCGAATCCTTTTGGGACCTGCAATGGTGCGTGTACCCAGGGTTGCGCGAATGATCGCTGACGCTCTCATTCGCTGCACCCTGGGCGATCATCGGGCCGTGCCGTTGGCACTGGGCGCCATCGCCGCGTGATCCTGGCCGGACATGGGACGGTGTTCGGTGTTGGGGCGGATTCGCGAATCCATCGCGATCGCGGATGCAGGTCGAACATCGGGCCACCCCTTCGGGGTTTTGGGCGACCTGCATTGGTGCGCTTACCCAGGGTTGCGCGAATGCTCGCTGCGCTCCCATTCGCTGCACCCTGGGCTATCATGGGGCCGTGCCGTTGGCACTGGGCGCCATCGCCGCGTGACCCTGGCCGGACATGGGACGGTGTTGGGTGTTGGGGCGGATTCGCGAATCCATCGCGACCTGTGCGGCCCGACGTCGAACATCGGGCCGCCCCTTCGGGGTTTTGGGCGACCTGCATTGGGGCGCTTACCCAGGGTTTCGCGAATGCTCGCTACGCTCCCATTCGCTGCACCCTGGGCTATCATGGGGCCGTGCCGTTGGCACTGGGCGGCATCGCGGCGTGACCCTGGCCGGACATGGGACGGTCCTCGGTATCGGGGCGAATTCGCGAATCCATCGCGACATGCACGGTCCACCTCGAACATCGGCCCGCCCCTTCGGGGTTTGTGGGCGATCGGTATTGGTACGTCTCTACCCAGGGTTTCGCGAATGCTCGCTGCGCTCACATTCGCTGCGCTCCCATTCGTTGCACCCTGGGCTATCATCGGGCCGTGCCTGCGGTACTTGGACGAGTTCGAGGATCCATCGTGGATCATGGACGTCACGTCGATCAGCGGGCTACGCTTACCACCCGACTGGTGTCACCGCGCCGCCCACGTCAAAACGAAGACTGCTCGCGGGCGCGTAAGACCCACGAGCAGCATTCGAGGGGTGATGCCCACTAACCGGTCTCCATAGTTACGCATAGGCCGCGAACAAGGCGTCGATGGCCGACATCGTCGGGTCGCCGCCTCGGGAACGTTTAGGCGCATCGTCGTCTTCGTTCCGCCGCGCAAACAACTGATCGATGATCCGATCCTGTCGCCGCGCGACCGTCGATGGTAGATTCGCGGCATTGCCGCGGATAGCATCGGCGGACTGGAACTTGTTGGCGTTCCAGAGGATGAAGTCCTGGCCATCCACCACGCCATCGACATTGAAGTCGCCTCGTGTCCAGGCCGATGATGTGGTGAATTTGTTGGCGTTCCAAACGATGAAGTCCTGACCATCCACGACGCCATCCAGATTCGCGTCGGCCAGCAGGTAAGCGTTGCCAGTCGGCAGGTTTGCCGCTCCAGCCTGGACCAGCCACTCATTGCGGTCGGCCACCGTGACCAGGCCGTCTCCCGTCAGATCGAAACGTGCCTGGATCAGCCGGACCCGTGACGATGTTGGCCTGCAGCAGGTCGATGTCGACTCCGTTGATGAAGCCGTCGTTGTTGAAGTCCGGATCAACGCTCGGCGTCGTCTGCAGCTCGAAGGCACCGATGTCGATACCTCCGCCGGGCGCACTGGGGTCGTCAAAAAAGCGTACAAATGGTGCGCCGCGCTGGTCAAAGTCGGGGGGTGGGCTGAAGGTGGGATCCCCCGCGTCAATCGCCGGGCTGCCCGCCAGTAAGGCGTGCGTCAGGGTAGGCCCACCGTTGTTGGCCAACAGCCCCAACAGCGGGTCACCGATCACCGTGTTGGTCAGGCCGACACCGCTGCCATCCTGGATCAGGTTGAAGGCGCCCAACAGGCCGCCGACGATATCAGCTCCCGAGACGCTTCCGGCAACAATCGTATTGTTCATGGTGCTGGACGAATCGTTAAAGATGCCACCGCCACTGACTGCGGAATTCCCGAAAATTGTGCTGTTGCTCACCGCCGCCATGCCACTGGAACCGCCAAGATTGAGACCGCCACCAGCGCCTCCCGCGGAATTGCCTGAGATCGTGCTGTTGGTGACTGTGGCCATACCCCAGTTGAAGATGCCGCCGCCATCGCCTCCCGCGGAATTCCCGAAAATTGTGCTATCGGTGACCGCCGCCGTAAGGAAGTTGGCGATGCCGCCACCAGCCATGGCCGCCGAGTTGCCGCTGATCGTGCTCTGCGAGAGCGTCGTGATCGTGCCATCGTTGTAGATCCCGCCGCCAAAATAGCCAGCCGAGTTGCCGCTGATCGTGCTCTGCGAGAGCGTCGTGATCGTGCCATCGTTGTAGATCCCGCCGCCAAAATAGCCAGCCGAGTTGCCGCTGATCGTGCTCTGCGAGAGCGTGGTGATCGTGCCAACGTTGTAGATCCCGCCGCCTTCACTAGACGCCGAGTTGCCGCTGATCGTACTCTGCGAGAGCGTGGTGATCGTGCCATAGAAAGCGTTGTAGATCCCGCCGCCACGAAAAGCCGAGTTGCCGCTGATCGTGCTCAGCGAGAGCGTGGTGATCGTGCCATAGTCAGCGTTGAAGATCCCGCCGCCCTTACTAGTTGCCGAGTTGCCGCTGATCGTGCTGCCCGTAATGCTGGCCATGCCATTGCCGATGTACATGCCTCCACCTCGGCCGCCGGGAGGACCGCTCATGTCGGCCGTATTATTGCTGATTGTGGAATTGATCAGGGTCAGGTTGGTGCCGGTTGAAGTCGTATAATTGCTCCTCCCCGACTGGATGCCTCCTCCGCGACTGGACGCCCGGTTGCCGGTGATGACGCTGTCGGTGATCGTCAGGTCCTCCAGCGAAAAGATGCCGCCACCGAAGCCCGTAACATCGCCGCCGGTGAGGGTCAAACCGGCAAGCGACACGGCAATGGCGCCGCTACTGTCCCCATCGTCAATCCGCAGCACGCGCGACAAGCCATCGGCGTCGATGGTGACGTGGTTGTTCACGGATGTCGCATCGATCGAGACGGCGTCGGAGATATGCAGTTCGCCGCCAGTGAGTGTAATCGTCCGCGAAGTAGCGAAAACGGTCCCGTCGAAGGTGATTATGTTGTTGCCTCGAAACGTGTTTGCCCAACCAATTGCCTCGCGAAGTGACAAGTGTCCCGGACTAAAGTCGGTATCGAGTTCGTCCATTGTGGTATCAACGATCAGTGCATTTGGTGCCGATTGGACTTCGTAGGCCCCAATGTCGATGGCTGCCGTCGTCGATGCGATCGCCACCACCCGGCCGAACGTCATCCCCCGCTGGTCATACGTCGGTATCCCGGCCATTCCGGCGACGGCGTTTGGATCGCCCGCGTCAATGGCCGGGCTGCCCGGCAGCAGCGCATGCGTCAACGTCGGGCCGCCGTTGTTGTCCAGGGGGCCGAGCATTGGGTCGCCACTGATCGTGTTCGACAGCCCCCCGGTGTCATCTTCCACCAGATTGAAGCTGCCCGTCAGGTCGGAACCTGAGCCAACGAAGACGTCCTCCCCAGTGCTATTGGCGACAATCGTGCCTGTGATGACGATCGTGCCATCGTTGTAGATCCCGCCGCCAGAATAGCCAGCCGAGTTGCCGCTGATCGTGCTCTGCGAGAGCGTGGTGATCGTGCCATCGTTGTAGATCCCGCCGCCAAAATAGCCAGCCGAGTTGCCGCTGATCGTGCTCTGCGAGAGCGTGGTGATCGTGCCAACGTTGTAGATCCCGCCGCCTTCACTAGACGCCGAGTTGCCGCTGATCGTACTCTGCGAGAGCGTGGTGATCGTGCCATAGTAAGCGTTGTAGATCCCGCCGCCACGAAAAGCCGAGTTGCCGCTGATCGTGCTCAGCGAGAGCGTGGTGATCGTGCCATAGTCAGCGTTGTAGATCCCGCCGCCTTTACTAGTTGCCGAGTTGCCGCTGATCGTGCTGCCCGTAATGCTGGCCATGCCATTGCCGATGTACATGCCTCCACCTCGGCCGCCGGGAGGACCGCTCATGTCGGCCGTATTATTGCTGATTGTGGAATTGATCAGGGTCAGGTTGGTGCCGGTTGAAGTCGTATAATTGCTCCTCCCCGACTGGATGCCTCCTCCGCGACTGGACGCCCGGTTGCCGGTGATGACGCTGTCGGTGATCGTCAGGTCCTCCAGCGAAAAGATGCCGCCACCGAAGCCCGTAACATCGCCGCCGGTGAGGGTCAAACCGGCAAGCGACACGGCAATGGCGCCGCTACTGTCCCCATCGTCGATCCGCAGCACGCGCGACAAGCCATCGGCGTCGATGGTGACGTGGTTGTTCACGGATGTCGCATCGATCGAGACGGCGTCGGAGATATGCAGTTCGCCGCCAGTGAGTGTAATCGTCCGCGAAGTAGCGAAAACGGTCCCGTCGAAGGTGATTATGTTGTTGCCTCGAAACGTGTTTGCCCAACCAATTGCCTCGCGAAGTGACAAGTGTCCCGGACTAAAGTCGGTATCGAGTTCGTCCATTGTGGTATCAACGATCAGTGCATTTGGTGCCGATTGGACTTCGTAGGCCCCAATGTCGATGGCTGCCGTCGTCGATGCGATCGCCACCACCCGGCCGAACGTCATCCCCCGCTGGTCATACGTCGGTATCCCGGCCATTCCGGCGACGGCGTTTGGATCGCCCGCGTCAATGGCCGGGCTGCCCGGCAGCAGTGCATGCGTCATCGTCGGGCCGCCGTTGTTGTCCAGGGGGCCGAGCATTGGGTCGCCACTGATCGTGTTCGACAGCCCCCCGGTGTCATCTTCCACCAGATTGAAGCTGCCCGTCAGGTCGGAACCTGAGCCAACGAAGACGTCCTCCCCAGTGCTATTGGCGACAATCGTGCCTGTGATGTCGATCGTGCCACGGTTGTAGATCCCGCCGCCCGAATCGCCAGCCGAGTTGCCGCTGATCGTGCTCTGCGTGAGCGTCGTGATCATGCCAGGATTGAAGATCCCGCCGCCCTTATTGCCAGCCGAGTTGCCGCTGATCGTGCTCTGAGAGAGCGTGGTGATCGTGTTAAGGTTGTAGATCCCGCCGCCATTACCGGAAGCCGAGTTGCCGCTGATCGTGCTCTGCGAGAGCGTGGTGATCGTGGCAAGTGAGTTGAAGATCCCGCCGCCATTACCGGAAGCCGAGTTGCCGCTGATCGTGCTCTGAGAGAGCGTGGTGATCGTGCCACGGAGGTTGTGGATCCCGCCGCCGTCATTGCCAGCCGAGTTGCCGCTGATCGTGCTGTCCGTAATGCTCGCCGTGCTAGTGTGGATGGAAATGCCCCCACCTCGGCCGTTGCCAGTGCCGCCAAAACCGGCCGTATTATTACTGATTGTGGAATTGATCAGGGTCAGGTTGGTGCCGGTTGAAGAAGTAAATTGGCTCCCCGACTGGATGCCTCCTCCCTGACTGGACGCCCGGTTGCCGGTGATGACGCTGTCGGTGATCGTCAGGTCCTCCAGCGAAAAGATGCCGCCACCGAAGCCCGCGTCGCCGGTGGGCGATCCGGTGGTGACATCGCCGTCGGTGAGGGTCAAACCGGCAAGCGACACGGCAATGGCGCCGCTACTGTCCCCATCGTCGATCCGCAGCACGCGCGACGCGCCATCGGCGTCGATGGTGACGTTGTTGTTCACCATGGTCGCATCGATCGAGACCGCATCGGAGATATGCAGTTCGCCGCCAGTGAGTGTAATCGTCCGCGAAGTAGCGAAAACGGTCCCGTCGAAGGTGATGATGTTGTTGCCTTGAAACGTGTTGGCCCAACCAATTGCCTCGCGAAGTGACAAGTGTCCCGGACTAAAGTCGGTATCGAGTTCGTCCATTGTGGTATCAACGATCAGTGCATTTGGTGCCGATTGGACTTCGTAGGCCCCAATGTCGATGGCTGCCGTCGTCGATGCGATCGCCACCACCCGGCCGAACGTCATCCCCCGCTGGTCATACGTCGGTATCCCGGCCATTCCGGCGACGGCGTTTGGATCGCCCGCGTCAATGGCCGGGCTGCCCGGCAGCAGCGCATGCGTCATCGTCGGGCCGCCGTTGTTGTCCAGGGGGCCGAGCATTGGGTCGCCACTGATCGTGTTCGACAGCCCCCCGGTGTCATCTTCCACCAGATTGAAGCTGCCCGTCAGGTCGGAACCTGAGCCAACGAAGACGTCCTCCCCAGTGCTATTGGCGACAATCGTGCCTGTGATGACGATCGTGCCACGGTTGTAGATCCCGCCGCCATCAGCGCCAGCCGAGTTGCCGCTGATCGTGCTCTGCGAGAGCGTGGTGATCGTGCCATAGTAAGCGTTGTAGATCCCGCCGCCACGAAAAGCCGAGTTGCCGCTGATCGTGCTCAGCGAGAGCGTGGTGATCGTGCCATAGTAAGCGTTGTAGATCCCGCCGCCGTTACTAGTTGCCGAGTTGTCGCTGATTGTGCTCTGCGAGAGCGTGGTGATCGTGCCAACGTTGAAGATCCCGCCGCCCAAATAGCCAGCCGAGTTGCCGCTGATCGTGCTCTGCGAGAGCGTGGTGATCGTGCCAACGTTGTAGATCCCGTTGCCCGCAATGAAAGCCGAGTTGCCGCTGATCGTGCTCTGCGAGAGCGTGGTGATCGTGCCATCGTTGAAGATCCCGCCGCCATCAGAGCCAGCCGAGTTGCCGCTGATCGTGCTCTGCGAGAGCGTGGTGATCGTGCCACGGTTGAGGATCCCGCCGCCATCTCCCGCCGAGTTGCCAGAGATGATGCTGTCGGTGATGTGCGCCTCACCTCTAACAAAAATACCACCGCCGCGCAGGCCTCCGACGTTGTCCAAGAGCTCGCTGTCGGTGACAAGTAACATCCCGCCAAAGCTGTAGATGGCACCGCCGCCGATAAAGGAACCCGTGTTCCCAGAAAGTACGCTGTCGCGGATCGTCGTCGTGCCAGAACCGCCGTTTGAAATTCCGCCGCCCCAGCCGGCCACGTTTTCGGAAATCTCGCTGTCAACAACCATCAAACTCGCCGAATTACCAGAATTAGTCGAATTATCAATCGCGCCGCCGAATTGTGTGGAGGCGTTTGAGACCAAGCGGCTGCTGCTCAGCGTTAAGTCTTCACGATTCAGGATGGCTCCGCCGCCTACATTGTCACCGATCTGATCACCTCCAGTGAGTGTGACGCCGCTGATCTCGACATGGATCTGGCTGGTGGCGCTGCCGTCGTCGATTTCCAAGACGCGAAAACCATCACCGTTGCCAATCATGCCATCCAATCCGCCGCCGGCGTCAATGGTCAGACGCGTGGCCCCTGGGCCGGTCAGGATCAAGTCGTCCGTAATCGTCGGCAACTGGGAATCGATGGTGATCGTCTGCGTAGTATCGAACAGGGATGAGAAGGTGATAGTGTCCGCACCGGAGGTGCCATTGGCCAGCTCGATCGCCTCTCGGAGCGACAAGTCGCCGGGCGTTAAATCGCCGTCGTTCACGTCTTCCGTCGTGTCCACCACCAAAGTCTGACGGAAAGTCACATCGTCATACCGGACCGCGCCGGTGTTCCCGTTGTAGGTCAACGTGACGCGAGCCTCGACGGCCCCAGCCGGAGCCAGCGCTGTCAACTCGATCGGAATCACCGTCCCTGGCGTGGACGCCGTCGTGACCGTCGTGGTGCTCACCTGCCCCAGATACTCGCCCGGAACGCCAAAATTGCCATTGAACACCTCGTAGAATTCGATTTTCAGATCGCCACTGGCGCCGGCTGGCAACTGGGAATCGACGAGGGCCCGCACACTCGCGGTAACCAGAGATCCCGGCCGCACCGAGACGCCCTGGTAGAGAACGGCGAAGCCGGCCGTCGTATTGCCGCGCAGTTCGGCAGAGTGATCACTCCCAAACCCCGCAGCGGTGCTGAGTGACACTTCGGCCACGGGGAAGGAGGTCCAGCCTCGCAGCGACCCGCCGTCCGCCTCGAAGCCAGGATTGCTCAGCGACCGGCTTTCGAACGCGCCGATGTCAAGGCGATTGCTGCTGACGCGACGAAACGGAGCACCGCGCTGATCAAATTCAGCCGGGTTGGGCAGGATGTTCGGATCGCCCGCATTGATGGCCGGGCTGTCGGGCAAGAGCGCATGCGTCAACGTCGGCCCGCCGTTGGTAGCGAGCGGACCGAGCAATGGATCGACCCCCGTGATGTTGCCCGTTCCAGTGATCGGTTCGCCCGACTCAACCAAGCAAAAGTCGAACGTCCGAGTCGAGGGTGGGCCGCCGAAATCAAAGTCGGCGAAGTCCGATGTTGTCGTGGAGGTCTTGACGTTGTCGGCGATGATCGAGTTATCTACGTCAAGGCTGCTGTCGAAGATGAACAGTGCTGCAAAGGATCCGGTGTTCGCGGCAATCGTACTGTTAGCTACGGTTACGTTGACGCCGCCGTCCGATGCCGAAATCCCGCCACCAACGGTTAGAGCCGTATTGGCTGAGATCGTCGAATTGCTCACCAGCAAGGAACCGCCGAACCGCGCTCGAATTCCGCCCCCCTCCGAATTCGTCGTGTGATTCCCGGCTACCGTGCTGTTTCTCAGGTCCAAGATTGCGCCGCGGGTGTAAATTCCGCCGCCACCCGTGAAGCCAGTCGCGGTGCTGGTGTTTCCAGAGATCGTCGCTCGATCAATCGTCAGATTTTCCCGATTGTTGATCCCGCCTCCGGGGAGCGACGTGTTGCCGCCGACAATGGTCATGCCCGACAGCGAAACGGTTTGAACAATTGCATTACTGTCGTCGACATTGAAGACGCGCGACGCGTTATTGCCACTGATGGTTAGCAAATCGGCACCAGGGCCGATGATGGCCAGGCTGGTCGTAATATCGAGTTGCCCGCCAGTCAGGGCAATCGTCTTAGCAGCGTTGAAGGACGCATCGAATCCAATCGTATCCGAACCCGCCGTATTATTGGCTGCCAGGATCGCCTCGCGCAGCGAGATCACTCCGTCCGCACCCGGCAAATTAGCTATCATCTGCGGACCCCCGAAATCGACGACGTCGCTGTCCGTGCTGACCGTCACCGTGGCCAGCAACCGGCGATCT
Organism: uncultured Planctomycetales bacterium; assembly: GCA_963695565.1. Taxonomy (GTDB): domain Bacteria; phylum Planctomycetota; class Planctomycetia; order Pirellulales; family Pirellulaceae; genus CAVOGW01. The sequence goes on along the minus strand of CAVOGW010000008.1, from coordinate 406,178 downwards.
TCCAGCGGTTCGCTCTGCAGTCGTCGCACGTGCCGCCGGCGGTCGGGCCGCGAGTCAGTGGATTTGGAGCGAGCTTTGCGAACGGGCCAGGCAGCCAGGGATAAGCGACGCATAAAATGGACTCCAATTACAGCAGAGTTTGCATGGATTTCGTGGGGGACGGGGTCTGGCTCAATTTTTCAGCGTGTAAAGGGTCAATCCACCGTTCGACAAAAGGCCGAAAATTTGTGCCTGACCCCTTCGAATGGTGCGTAGGTACGGATGTCCGAAACGACGGACACGGTAGACGGGGGCAAAATTTCTCCGGCCGGCGAGAGGGGCGGCCAGATGCGAGGCGACCACACGTGGGGCAAAGGCCAGAATGGCCAGAAACGAGCACCGCTCGTGGGCGGCAGCGAACGTGGCACATCCAACTCATTCTTATTCCCCAGGAATTGACCCATCTGGCGTCGCGGCACATAGCCTCGACCCCACTTACCTGCGCGACCCGATCGGTTGCCCCCAGGAAATTCCAGAAAATCGGAAAAAATTCGATCGTTGGCAGAGAGCCCATCATGGCCCAGATCGATCGCAAATCAAGCCAGAAAGAGGAAATTAACCATAAAACGCCGACGCGGCCCGAAACGTGGGCGGGGTGATGAATCCATCGCGACCAACGCGGGTCCACCGCAATCATTGGGTCAACCGTGCGGCACATCGTTAGTCCCAACGGGACGGCCCGATGACAGCCCAGGGTGGAGCACACGCCGAGCGCAGCTCGCGGGTGCGCAACCCTGGGATTGCGGGTGACCCAACCATTCCGAAAACGCCGAAGGCGTGGCCCGAAATGGAGATCGGTCGATGAATCCATCGCGACATACGCCGATCCACGTCAATCCTCGGGCCACCCCTTCGGGGTTTTGGGCCCCTGCATTGGTGCGTCTACCCAGGGTTCCGCGAATGATCGCTGCGCTCCTCATTCGCTGCACCCTGGGCTATCATGGGGCCGTGCCTTCGGCACTACGGCGGTTGGTTTACCCGCATCTCACCATATCGTTAGACCGCAAGCCAGAAGAAATCGCCGAGACAACACGGGTTCTTGTACACGGGTGGCGGCGATTTCTGGCGGCGTGCGCGTTTTCCATGCGATATTACCGACCGATGTCGGTTATCGGGTCATCCGTGCGGCACATCGTAGTCCCCACGGGACGGCCCGATGATAGCCCAGGGTGGAGCACCCGCCGAGCGCAGCTCGCGGGTGCGCAACCCTGGGATTGCGGGTGACCCAACCATTCCGAAAACGCCGAAGGCGTGGCCCGAAATGGAGATCGGTTGATGAATCCATCGCGACCAACGCCGATCCACGTCAATCCTCGGGCCACCCCTGCGGGGTTTTGGGACCCTTGCATCGGTGCGTCTACCCAGGGTTCCGCGAATGATCGCTGCGCTCCTCATTCGCTGCACCCTGGGCTATCCTCGGGCCGTGCCTTCGGCACTACGGCGGTTGGTTTACCCGCATCTCACCATATCGTTAGACCGCAAGCCAGAAGAAATCGCCGAGACAACACGGGTTCTTGTACACGGGTGGCGGCGATTTCTGGCGGCGTGCGCGTTTTCCATGCGATATTACCGACCGATGTCGGTTATCGGGTCATCCGTGCGGCACATCGTAGTCCCCACGGGACGGCCCGATGATAGCCCAGGGTGGAGCACACGCCGAGCGCAGCTCGCGGGTGCGCAACCCTGGGATTGCGGGTGACCCAACCATTCCGACAACGCCGAAGGCGTGGCCCGAAATGGAGATCGGTTGATGAATCCATCGCGACCAACGCCGATCCACGTCAATCCTCGGGCCACCCCTGCGGGGTTTTGGGACCCTTGATCGGCGCCTACCCAGGGTTCCGCGAATGATCGCTGCGCTCCTCATTCGCTGCACCCTGGGCTATCATGGGGCCGTGCCTTCGGCACTGAAACCATGGCGTCATCCTGGGCCATCATAAAATCACATTCGGTTGTGACTCAGTCCCAAACGTAACGTTCGTCAATTGCGATGCCGTGTCGACGACACATCTCGCGGAATTCCTCCTGGAACGTCATCGTCTTGTGATGTTCTTCCTGGTTGGTGATATATCGTTTGACTTGAGCGACATTCGATTGACTGACGGAGAAGATCCCGTAACCATTCTGCCAATGAAAGTCCTTCAGGGCAGATTTTTGCTTCTTGAGCCATTTGGTGGTCTCGGTTTTGGATGTCTGCAACACCTTCTGAATGGCGATTTTTCGTGACAGATGGCAAAGGATGTGAATGTGGTCCTTTACGCCGTTGATGATCAGCGCAGGGGAATCCACGTCTTTTTTGAGGATCGCGGCGTTATAGGCGAATAGATCGGCGCGAAGTGCAGGGTCTTTGAGCCAGGGCCGACGATCTTTGGTGCTGTAGATGATATGGACAACCACATTGGCTCAGCGATTGAGACATGGTTCAGCTCGCTGGTCGGGGTTTTTGGGCATGACGTGACGCCAGCCTCGTCGGCCTGCGTTGAACGCACAGTCGACTATCTTTGCACGGCACCGTTGGCGTGGCAATCGTAGCCCCAACGGGGCGGCCCGATGATAGCCCAGGGTGGAGCACCCGCAGAGCGCAGCTCGCGGGTGCGGAACCCTGGGTTTGCGGGTGAAAGCACGTTTCGATAACGCCGAAGGCGTGGCCCTAAATGTGGTGGGGTGGATTGATCAACGGCGACATGCGCGGCCCCGCGTCGAACATCGGGCCACCCCTGCGGGGTTTTGGGCGACCTGCATTGGTGCGCGCTACCCAGGGTTGCGCGAATAATCGCTGCGCTCCCATTCGCTCCACCCTGGGCTATCATGGGGCCGTGCCGTTGGCACTGGGGCGGGTTGGCGATTCTGTCGCGGTTGATCCATCCAGCGCGGCATATGCGGCCCCACGTCGAACATCGGGCCACCCCTTCGGGGTTTTGGGTCCCTTGATCGGGCACCTACCCAGGGTTCCGCGAATGATCGCTGCGCTCACACTCGCTGCACCCTGGGCTATCATGGGGCCGTGCCGTTGCCACTGAAACCGTGGCGTCATCCTGGGCGGGCATCGGATAATGCCTTCGGTATTGGGGCGGGCGAAACTCAATCGCGACGTGCGACGAGGCGGCATCAATCGCCGTGCCATCCCCGGGTGCAATCGTAGTCCCAACGGGACGGCCCGATGATAGCCCAGGCTGGAGCACCCGCGGAGCGCAGCTCGCGGGTGCCGCAACCCTGGGTAGACGGTCATGGCACACCTGGCGGCCTGCGCGGCGCTATACGGTCCATGATCGGCCGCCGCGATGGGTGACCTGAATGGATGGTCTTTCTTTTCCGGGTGACAAAATCAAGTCGAGGGGGACTACCTGGCACTGAATCGCCGTTTGGTTGGCTACGGTGGCAGTGGCTTGCAGCACCAGCTCGGTTCCCTTCAAGCGATGAAGTTCAAGCTGCCAGGGGTCGCGGTCGATGATCAGCAGCTCTCGGGTCGATACGAGCCCGTAGAAAGCCAGTTTTTCTCGCGTTTGATCTTCCGCACTGACGACCTCGATGGCCAAGTCGGGGCCACCCAGCCAAAATGAGCTGTGATTGACGGCCTTCGTTTCGTTCAAGAAAACGGCTACGTCGGGAACACGGTAATTCTGTTGCCAATTCTCGTAGCGATCACTGACGTTGACTCCAGGTCGAACTTGTCCCAACCCTGGCCACCCGACGACGTCTTGCAGGATGGCTGCCATCGCATTGACAAGCATCTGGTGTTCGTCATTGGGCATGGGCGCCATCATGTAGACTCCTTCCCAGACTTCGTCATATCGATCGGCACCACAAACCGCTCGTTCCCGTCGCAGCCGCCGCTCCAATTCCGTGTCATGAATCATGGTCGCCATCGAGACGTCTCCCCAATTCACCTCATACTATCATACCATTCCAAGGCGGCAGATAGGGTGTGCCGATTATCTCGAAATGACTAGCAGTTCTCAGGCCAAATTTTAGGCCGCGGTCGTGACATCTTCGGCACTGAGGCGGGTTGGTGAATCTGTGGCGACATGCGCGGCCCCACGCCGGTCCTCGGGGCACCCCTTCGGGGTTCGGGCAGCCTGCAACGGTGCGCTACGCAGGGTTTCGCGAATGCTCGCTTGCGCTCACATTCGCTGCACCCTGGGCTATCATCGGGCCGTGCCGTTGGCACTGGGCGCCATCGCCGCGTGACCTTGGCCGGATATGGGACGGTGCCTTCGGTGTTGGGGGCGGATTCGCGAATTCATCGCGACATGTGCGGCCCCACGTCGAACACCGGGAAAGCGTAACCCCGCGGGAAACCGTAGTCCCCACGGGACGGCCCGATGATAGCCCAGGGTGGAGCACACGCCGAGCGCAGCTGGCGGGTGCGCAACCCTGGGTCACGGACAACAACACACGCGTTCCGAAAACGCCGAAGGCGTGGCCCGAAATGATCGGCGTGGTCGTGGTGCCATCACGAATGTCCCCGGACGCACGTGGTTCATCGGGCCACCCCCTCGGGGTTTTGGGTCCCTTGATCGGGCGCTTACCCAGGGTTCCGCGAATGATCGTTGGCACTCACATTCGCGGCACCCTGGGCTATCATGGGGCCGTGCCTGCGGTACTTGGACGAGTTCGAGGATCCATCGTGGATTATGGACGTCACGTCGATCAGCGGGCTACGCTTACCACCCGACTGGTGTCGCCGCGCCGCCCACGTCAAAACGAAGACTGCTCGCGGGCGGGTAAGACCCACGAGCAGCATTCGAGGGGTGATGCCCTCTAACCGGTCTCCATGGTTAGGCATAGGCTGCAAACAAGGCGTCGATGGCCGACATCACCGCGTCGCGACCTCGGGAACGTTTCGGCGCATCGTCGTCTTCGTTCCGCCGCGCAAACAACTGATCGATGATCCGATCGTGTCGCCGCGCGACCGTCGATCGTAGATTCGCGGCATTGCCGCGGATAGCATCGGCGGACTGGAACTTGTTGGCGTTCCAGAGGATGAAGTCCTGGCCATCCACCACGCCATCGACATTGAAGTCGCCTCGTGTCCAGGCCGATGATGTGGTGAACTTGTTGCCGTTCCAAACAATAAAGTCCTGACCATCCACGACGCCATCCAGATTCGCGTCGGCCAGCCGGTAAGCGTTGCCAGACGGCAAGTTTGCCGCACCGGCCTGGACCAGCCATTCGTCGCGGTCGGCAACCGTGACCAGGCCGTCACCCGTCAAATCAAACGTTTCCGGATCAGCCGGACCCGTGACGATATTGGCCTGCAGCAGGTCGATGTCGACTCCGTTGATGAAGCCGTCGTTGTTGAAGTCCGGATCAACGCTCGGCGTCGTCTGCAGCTCGTAGGCACCGATGTCGATACCTCCGCCGGGCGCACTGGGGTCGTCAAACACGCGTACAAATGGCGCACCGCGCTGGTCAAAGTCGGGGGGCGGGCTGAAGGTGGGATCCCCCGCGTCGATCGCCGGACTGCCAGGGAGCAGGGCATGCGTGAAGGTGGGACCCCCGTTGTTGGTCAGCAGTCCCAGCAAGGGATCGCCGATGATCGTATCACTCAGTCCACCGCTGCCATCCTCGATCAGATTATGCGCGCCGGACAGCGTACCGATAACATCTCCGCCCCCAAGGCTGTTGGCCACAATTGTGCCAATCACGGTCGCCGTGCCTGGTCCGATAACAATTCCGCCGTCGAAATTGCCCGAGATCGTACTGTTGATAATGGTAGTTGTACCGCCAACAAAGATGCCGCCGCCGGAGTTGCCCGAGATCGTGCTGTTGGTAATGGTCGTAATACTGAAACCGTTTAAAATTCCGCCGCCGTATGCCGAATTGCCCGAGATCGTGCTGCCGGTAATGGTCAAGTTGCCGACAATGTGCTGGATCCCGCCGCCAGCGACTGCCGAGTTGCCCGAGATCGTGCTGCTGGCAATGGTCAAGTTGCCGGAGCTCTCGATGCCGCCGCCGGCGGACAAGGCCGAGTTGCCCGAGATCGTGCTGCTGGTAATGGTCAAGTTGCTGTCGGCACCGTTGACGATACCGCCGCCTCGACCATCTGTGGAGTTGCCGGAGATCGTGCTGCTGGTAATGGTCAAGTTGCCGACCCGGTTGTAGATGCCGCCGCCGGCGAACAAGGCCGAGTTGCCGGAGAGCGTGCTGCCTGAGAGGGTCAAATTGGAAGGTTCGGCATATTGGCAGTGGCAGATGCCGCCTCCGAGGCCGCCGTGGTTGCCGGAAATGTCGCTGGCGGTAACAGTGAGATTCTCGCGATTCAAAATAGCCCCGCCTACGTCAAAAGTGTCAGCTCCAGTAAGCGTCAGACCGCTGAGTACGACATCCAACTGGATGGAGGATTCGCCATCATCGATGTTGAGGATCCGGAAGCCATCTCCGTTCCCGACGATGCCATCCAGTCCGCCGCCGGCATTGATCGTGATGAGATTGGCACCGGTGCCGGCGATGTTCACGGCGTCACCGATTGTGGGGAGTTGCGAAGTGATGGCGATCGTCTGCGGTGTGTTGAACAAGGTGCTGAATGTGATCGTGTCGGTCCCAACATTGCCATTCGCCAGCCCGATCGCTTCGCGAAGCGAGAGATCACCCGCGGTGTAGTCGCCGTCGTTTTCGTCTGCGGTTGTGTCGACAACCAAATTGAGACCCGCTACTGTCTGACGCTCGAAGGCACCGATGTCGGCCCCGCCACCAGCATTCCGCAAGAAGGGAGCGCCGCGCTGATCGAAGCCGGTGAGGCTGGGGTCCCCCATATCGAGTGCCGGGCTGCCGGACAGCAGGGCGAGAGTTTGGGTGGGCCCGCCATTGTCGGCCAGAGGACCGAGTAGAGGGTCGGCGATAATCGTATCGCTCAACCCCCCGCTGCCATCCTCGATCAAATTATGCGAGCCGCTTAGATAACCAATGAAATCCCCGCCAGTGCTATTGGCCAAAATGCTGCTCGTGACGGTCGCGGAGCCAGCGATTCCGCCACCGCCAACTGCCGAGTTGCCGGAGATAGTGCTGCTGTTCACGGTCAGCACGCCCGCGTTTCTAATCCCGCCTCCACTGGAGGAGGCGGTGTTGTTGGTGAGCGTGCTATCGGTGATGGTCGCCAGCCCGTAGGAGGTGAAATTACCGTTGTAGATTCCACCGCCCGACGAAAACGCTGAGTTTTCCGAAAAGACGCTCCGATTGACGGACAGTGTACCGCCTCGGTTGAAGATTCCGCCGCCCAAGTTAGCGCCGTTGACCGACAGCGTGCTGTCGCTGACGGTCGTCGATCCAAAATAACTAGCCTTGCCAGTCCAAATCCCGCCTCCATCGTTGGCTCCATTAAAGGTTAGACTGCTGCGGATGACATTCAACTGGGAGTCGTTCCAAATGGCACCGCCTTCGTCGGCGAGATTGTGAGAAAGCATACTGTTCGTGATCGTTGCCCTCCCATAGTTGGAGTTCCACAGGCCGCCGCCATATGCCGCGGCGTTGCCAGATAAAGTACTGTTGGTAAGCGTTAAGTTCTCGCGGTTAAAAATGGCCCCGCCGAATCCATCGGTGCCGGAGCCGCCGATGTCCCCTCCGGTAATCGTCAGACCGCTGATCTCAACGTCCAGCAGCGCATTGCCATATGTGCCGTCGAAGATGGAGAAGACTCGGAAACCGTCGCCATTGCCGATGGTGCCATCCATCCCGCCTCCGGCGTCAATCGTCAACAAGTTGGCGCCCGTACCAACGATCGCCACGTCGTCGGTGATTGTGGGCAATTGGGATTTTATATCGATCGTCTGCGGTGTGTTGAACAAGATGCTGAATGTGATCGTGTCGGTCCCAACATTGCCATTCGCCAGCCCGATCGCTTCGCGAAGCGAGAGATCACCCGCGGTGTAGTCGCCGTCGTTTTCGTCTGCGGTTGTGTCGACAACCAAATTGAGACCCGCTACTGTCTGACGCTCGAAGGCACCGATGTCGGCCCCGCCGCCAGCATTCCGCAAGAAGGGAGCGCCGCGCTGATCGAAGCCGGTGAGGCTGGGGTCCCCCATATTGAGCGCCGGGCTTCCGGACAGCAGGGCGTGAGTTTGGGTGGGCCCGCCATTGTCGGCTAGGGGACCGAGCAGTGGGTCGCCACTGATGGTACCGCTCAATCCCCCGCTACCGTCCTCGATGAGATTGCGGATGCCGCTCAGAGTGCCGACAACGTCACCTCCGGTAGTGCTGTTGGCCACAATACTGTTGGAGATGGTGGCCGTTCGGAAGGTTCGGATGCCGCCACCCTGCATGCCCGCGGAATTTCCGGAAAGCGTGCTGCTGTCGACGGTGAGGTCGCCCAAGTTACGGATCCCACCGCCGTCGGTCGACGCAAAGTTTCGAGAGAGAGTGCTGCGGTTAATCGTAGTAGAAGCGTAGGTTTGGCCAACAAAATTTTCAATTCCACCCCCGAAATTCGCCGAATTGCCCGTCAGCGTACTTTCGTTAACGGTCAACTCACCCCTGTTATAGGCGCCGCCGCCACCAACAGCGGCGGAGTTGCCTGTAAGCGTACTGTCGGTCAGGGCCACGAAACCAATTCCCAGGGCGGTTACCGTGTTAAATATGCCACCGCCATTTTGAAAAGCCACGTTGTTGGCAATCGTGCAGCCGATCACGTCCAAAACGCCGCCCGGTCCGACGTAATCGAAAAAATCGCCGATATTAAAAATTCCGCCACCTGAGGTGGCGGAATTGCCAGAGACCGTGCTTCGGGCGATGGTGGCCGTACCGCGGTTATACAAACCGCCACCGCTGCTGAGTGTCGCATTGCCGGTAATTGCGCTGTGGGTGATCGTGAGATTCTCAGCGTTAAAAACGGCTCCTCCGTTCACGCCGCCGTCCCCTCCCGTCAGCGTGATATCGCTAATCATGACATTCAGTTGATTGAACTCATTCCCGTCGTCAATCTGGAATATACGGAAACCGTCGCCGTTGCCTATCACGCCATCACCCCCGCTTCCTGCATCAATCGTTAACAGGTTCGCGCCTGTGCCAACGATCGTCACATTGTCGGTGATTACGGGCAATTGGGAGCTGATGGTAATCGTTTGTGGAATATTGAAAAGCGTGTCAAACGTGATTGTGTCGGCTCCAGGATTGGCGTTGGCTAGTACGATCGCCTCGCGGAGCGAAAGGTCGTGAGGCGAATAGTCGCCGTCGTTTTCGTCTGCGGTGATACTGACCACGAGGGCTGGCAATTGGGCTTCGTAGGCACCGATGTCGACTCCGCTGCCATCGTTTCTCAAGAAGGGAGCGCCGCGCTGATCGAAGCCCGTGAGGCTGGGGTCGCCCATATTGAGCGCCGGGCTGCCGGGCAACAGGGCGTGAGTTTGGGTTGGCCCGCCGTTGTTGGCCAAGGGCCCCAACAGCGGGTCGGTGTTGGTTTGGTCACCGGGCGCGGTAAAACTTGCCGGTGAGTCGCTGGCGAGGTTGTGCCCCAGCGAGAGAAGCGCCAGGGTACCTGGTCCACCTCCTGTGACATTTTGAACAGGACTTGCGGCCACAAAGATGCTGTTCTGAAATCGTGTCTCGGCCGTGGAGGAGGCCTCGACAAACGTGTTGACATTGTTGCCCATCAAATCGCCGGTAACGATGGTGGACCCCTTGATGTCGAGCAGCGAGGAGTTACCGCCCGTCGCTACATGATCGATCGAGCTGCCGTTATTCGAAGATAGGTTGCCACTAAGTGTCGAGTTCTCAATCAGAAAGTTGCCGTTATGCAGCGACATGGCGCCGCCGTCGCCCCCGCTATTGCCACGGAAGGTCGACTCTCGAATGTTGACCGTACCCCCACGAACCGCGAGTCCGCCGCCGGGCCCCCCCATGTTGTCGCTAACCGTGACCCGGTTGAGATTGAGTGTGTCGTCGGCTCCGGAAAAGAAAATCGCACCTCCTTCGAATCCATTGCTGGCACCGCTGAGCGTGAGTCCGTTGAGCGTGGCCGTGATCGCGCCTGCTGGGGCGTCGATCGTGAGTAGGCGGTAGCCCGTGCCGACGCTCGCATCCAGCGTGATGGCATTGCCTCCGTCGATGATCACGTCATCGGTGATCGCCGGCAACTGCGACATGATATCGATCGTGCCGGAAACGGAGAAATTGATCGTGTCATCTTCGCCATTGCCGTTAGCGTCGATCAGCGCATTGCGCAGGCTGCCAGCACCCGTGTCGTCAAGATTGCTGACCGTAAACACCGCCAGCAGCCGGCGATCCTCCAGCGGTTCGCTCTGCAGTCGTCGCTGGTGCCGCCGGCGGTCGGGCCGCGAGTGAGTGGATTTGCAGCGAGATTTGCGAATCGGCCAGGCAGCCAGGGATAAGCGACGCATCAAATGGACTCCAATTACAGCAGAGTTTGCATGGATTTCGTGGGGGACGGGGTCTGGCTCAATTTTTCGGCGTGTAAAGGGTCAATCCACCGTTCGACAAAAGGCCGAAAATTTGTGCCTGACCCATTCGAATGGTGCGTAGGTACGGATGTCCGAAACGACGGACACGGTAGATGGGGGCAAAATTTCTCCGGCCGGCGCGAGGGGCGGCCAGATGCGAGGCGACCACACGTGGGGCAAAGGCCAGAATGGCCAGAAACGAGCACCGCTCGTGGGCGGCAGCGAACGTGGCACATCCAACTCATTCTTATTCCCCAGGAATTGACCCATCTGGCGTCGCGGCACATAGCCTCGACCCCACTTACCTGCGCGACCCGATCGGTTGCCCCCAGGAAATTCCAAAAAATCGGAAAAAATTCGATCGTTGGCAGAGAGCCCATCATGGCCCAGATCGATCGCAGGTCAAGCCAGAAAGAGGAAATTAACCTTAAAACGCCGACGCGGCCCGAAATGGGGGCGGGTTGATCCATCCATCGCGACATACGCGGGTCCACCGCAATCATTGGGTCAACCGTGCGGCACATCGTTAGTCCCAACGGGACGGCCCGATGATAGCACAGGGTGGAGCACACGCCGAGCGCAGCTCGCGGGTGCGCAACCCTGGGATTGCGGGTGACCCAACCATTCCGAAAACGCCGAAGGCGTGGCCCGAAATGGGGGCGGGGTGATCCATCCATCGCGACGTACGCCGATCCACGTCGATCCTCGGGCCACCCCTTCGGGGGTTTGGGTCCCTTGATCGGGCGCTTACCCAGGGTTCCGCGAATGATCGCTGCACCCTGGGCTGTCATCGGGTCGTGCCGTTGGCACTGAACGCAATTGCGACGTTACCCCGGCCGGACATGGGACGATTTTTCGTTATCGGGGCGGATTCGGAATTCAATCGCGTAATGCGCGGCTCCACGTCGATCATCGGGAACGCGTAACCCTACGGAAAATCGTAGTCCCAACGGGACGGCCCCATGATAGCCCAGGGTGGAGCACACGCGGAGCGAAGCTCGCGGGTGCGGAACCCTGGGTTGCGGATGACCCAACCATTCCGAAAACGCCGAAGGCGTGGCTCGAAATGGGGGCGGGTTAATCCATCCATCGCGACGAACGCGGACCCACGTCGATCATCGGGTCACCCCTTCGGGGTTTTAGGACCTGCAATGGTGCGTCTACCCAGGGTTGCGCGAATGATCGCTGACGCTCTCATTCGCTGCACCCTGGGCGATCATCGGGCCGTGCCGTTGGCACTGGGCGTTATCGCCGCGTGACCCTGGCCGGACATGGGACGCTGCTCGGTATTGGGGCGGATTCGCGAATCCATCGCGACCTACGCGGCCCCGCGTCGAACATCGGGCCACCCCTGCGGGGTTTTGGGCGACCGGTATTGGTGCGTCTACCCAGGGTTGCGCGAATGATCGCTGCGCTCTCATTCGCTCCACCCTGGGCTATCATCGGGCCGTGCCTTCGGCACTGGGCGCCATCGCCGCGTGACCCTGGCCGGGCGGGACGGTCTATCATGGGGCCGTGCCGTTGGCACTGGCGCGGGCTGGTGATTCCGGCGGGTCGTGCCTTCGGCATTGGGGGCATTGGGGTGGGTTCGATCACCGTGTGTTATAGTGGGTGGATGTACTAGGACCCACCGGTATCTTCGTGATCTGATCACTGATCACGCGCTCCAACGAATTCTGATGAATCCAAACGTCACTAATTCTCAGCAGGATCCCGTCGCCGCGCTGGCTGAGGAATTTCTGGAGCGCTGCCGCCGCGGCGAAACTCCGTCCGCCGAGGATTATGCCCGACAGCATCCAGAATTTGCCGACGAAATCCGTGAGGTCTTTTCCGCCTTGCAAATGGTGGAGGGACTGAAGCCTCGTTCGCGTGACGACCAAACAATGCAACAGGCTGCGGGAATCGAGATTGTCGCGGACTTTCCGGAGATTCCCGACTACCAGATCATTCGAGAAACTGGCCGGGGAGGGATGGGCGTCGTGTACGAGGCGCGGCAAGTCTCGCTCGATCGGCGGGTCGCACTCAAATTGCTCGCCGCAAACCTTACCAGTAATCCCACGGCCGTGAGACGTTTTCAGCGCGAAGCCAGAAGCGCCGCGGCGCTACATCATACGAACATCGTTCCCGTCTTCGATGTCGGCGAATGCAACGGCCATCATTACTATGCGATGCAGTTCATCGACGGGCAACCGCTGAGGGATGTCATTCGCGAAATCAAGCATCACCAATCCAAGTGGCCGAGTGAACGGGGCAGTGATCATCGCGGCGCACCTTCCGCGCCAACACCCACCGATCAGCAGCTGCCCATCCCGCACGATACCCGGCCGCTGGCGGATGCCTTCGACGATACGGCTAAGTCGGGCCGATTCCGACGCCGATCATTCTTTCACACGGTGGCCATCGTCGGTTACCAGGTCGCGGATGCGTTGGCCTACGCTCACGAAAACGGCGTCATTCACCGCGATATCAAACCAGCCAACCTGTTAGTCGACGCCCGCCGTAATATCTGGGTCTTAGACTTTGGACTAGCAAAAACGGAAGAGGAGGATCTGACACGCACGGGGGATATGATTGGGACGCTGCGCTACATGTCGCCGGAAAGATTTCGGGGAACATGCGATGCCAGCTGCGATGTTTATTCCCTGGGAGCCACGCTTTACGAGCTGGCCGTACTGCGACCTTGTTTCGCCCAATCGGGGCATCTGGAACTGATCGATGCCATTGCCAACCAGGATCCCATCCGCCCGCGATTAATCGTGCCATCCATTCCCGTGGATTTGGAAACGATTATTTTGAAAGCAATGGACAAAAACCCAAAGCGGCGTTATCCAACGGCCGCCGCTTTGGCGGAAGACTTGCGCCGATTGATCGACGGTCGTCCCATTCTGGCTAGACAAGTCTCCGCCGTGGAACGAATGTGGATCTGGGCCGTGAGAAACCCGGCGGTTGCCAGCCTGTTGGGTCTGCTGCTGTTGGCGGCTCTGGTTGTCCTCGTTGGATCCGTGACGTCGGCAATTGTGTTCCGCAATATGACCGTCGCGCAATCGAACTTGTTGGAACAACGCGAACGAGACTTGTACCTGGCTCAAATGCAACAAGCGCTCGACGCCTCTCAGGCACCCACGGGTATTGAGCGACTGCGCGGGTTGCTGGGGAATTGGAAGCCGAAAGAGGGTGCACGGGATCATCGAGATTGGGAATGGTATTGGTTGCATTCGGTGGCTGAGAGGGCCAACATGGTGGTTCAATCGCCGCAACAAGGGGCCTGGTCTGTTGGCTGGAGTCCGGATCAAGCTCACATCTGCTGGTCCACGGGCACCTCGTCGCGATCGGTAACCTACGTTGCCGATTGGCCCGAATTCTCGTTAGTGCGGCGGCTGCCTGGACTTGGCCCGCGCGTGATCCACGCGCGCTTCTCGCCCGATGGCCAGCTGTTGGCCATCGCCGATCTTGCCAACATGGTCCAGTTGTGGGATTGGCGACAAGAGAAGGTGGTCCAACAGCTGGAGCTGGACGACTCGCTGCGGGCGGAGGCTGTTTGTTGGAATCCTAGTGGGGAATGGTTGGCGGTTCAAACAAGTGATGAGGAAGCCCGAGAAAACGGGCGGCTACTGATTTACCAATCGTCCAATTGGGCTCGGATGGCCTCGATCGAGAATTCCAATTACGACTACCTGCGGCAAATCGCGCTGAATCCAGCAGGTACACTGCTCGCTGTCGCCGACACGGACACCGAGAAAGGCTGGCAAGGCCGAATACGTCTGTTCGATACACAGACTTGGAAACTGGTCCGGGAAAAAATTGCCCATGCTCATCCGATCACCTGTCTTGACTGGCACTCACAGCAGAACCTGATTGCCTCTGGCGGGTCGGATAAGACCATTCGGGTCTGGAACCTGGACCACGATACGCTGACGACCATCGACGAATCGATGTACCAGACCTCGGTGCGCTGGATACCCGAGCGTAACCGGCTGGCATTTGCCGGATGGAATCAGGGAATTTCGCTGTGGGACGTCGCGAACCGAACCACCGATCGAATGCTGGGTCACGAAGCCGAGGTTTACGCCATTGATTGGTCGCCCAAACACAAAGTGCTCGTATCCGCCTGCGAAGACGGTCAGATTCGCTTTTGGCGGGACGATTCGGCCGTGCCCCTGCGGCACGCTTCGAAATGAATTCAACTCAGTTGTCGTCGATCCCATGGGACGGATTTGCTGGTCGCCGGATGATGCGTACCTCGCTACGGCGAATACCGATCCGGTGTCGGTATGGCATGTTGCTACGAGCACCAGGTTGCCGAACAGGAGGACCTCCAAGATTTGGAATGCGCATCTCGGCAAGCGGGAAACCGTGCCTGCCGAGAATTACTCACACGTCGGTCAAGCCCCAAGTTGGTCGAGCCACGGAGCCGTTTTGGCCACCGGCTTTCCCGAGTATTTGGATATTTGGGACGGTACGGGCCAGCACAAAGTTAAACGGATCGAATTACCTTTCGGAGCCGGGGTCCATAACCGAAAACTGGGCCGGTTCAGTCCCGTCGAAGACCAGACCTATTTCTTGATCGTGATGGATCGCGAGCATTGGTGGCTGGAATCGCTGGACGTGGCATCCGAGCAACTGCAGCGGATCATGCCGCCCCAACGCTTCGATTCCACGTTTCAAGTTCCCTCGGAGCTCTGCTGCAGTCCTGACGGTCGATTCGTCGCCATGGGCACGATGCCAGGCAATTTTTACGTGGTCGACGTGGGTCAAAAGACGATTGCCAAGTGCTTCGATTCATCCGCCGAATATGCCACGGCGGCAGCTTGGGATCACGACGGTAAGTATTTGGCGATTGCCTTCAGCAACCATCAAATCAGGATGCTGGACACGGCCAACTGGCAGGTAGTCAGAGCATTCGACGGGCACGCAAGTTTCGTGCGCAGCGTATCATGGAATACGACCGGCACACGGCTTGCCTCGGGGGGCGACGACAGGACGCTGCGCATTTGGGACGTCGCGTCCGGACAATCCGTGGTTTCCTTTTCCTTTGACTCCGAGGTCCGAGCGGTCGCCTACAATCATCGTGGCGATTGCTTGGCGGCGATGAGCAAAAACGGTCTGATCCGAATCTACGACGCCGCGCTGGGAATCAAGCGTGTGCAAACGCCTCCCATCGTGAAAACGGTCGAGACCGTGGAGGGTTCTATCGAGATCGTCCAGTACGACGATGTTTGAGTTTGGCCACGCCAACGGGGAATGGCAGTCCCAACGGGACGGACCCAAGATGTCATCCTGAGGCCGCTGACCACGTGCGTAGCACGGGTCAGCGACCGAAGGATCTTCCAGAAACGTTGTTCCGTGTGCGACGGTTGACACAGGAGATCTCGGACGCAGCCCTGCAGGCAATGTCGCGTTGACTGGCAGATCCTTCACTCCGCTCCGCTACGTTCAGGATGACGTGTGATCCGCCTTGCGGCAGTCTTTGCCGGAATCGAGAAGTTGCGTGTTACGATGAGGGCAGAGCCTGGGAACGAGACGCCTACCCATAGATCTGTGCATACGCGGCGGCGACCTTCGCCGTCGTGCAAGTCGCGGCGAGCTGTGCGCGAGCAGACTGCCTTAAGCGGTCGGCTCGCGAGGCGTCCTCCAACAACTTGTGTGTCCACCGTGCCAAACCGGCTCGATGCCCCACTTCAAAAAGCAGCCCCGTCACGTCCGGCCTGACGAATTCACGGTGACTGGGCGTGTCGCTGGCGATGACGGGGACGCCCCGCGCCATGGCCTCGACCAGCAGTGGCGTCCCCAGATCGGACTCTCCGGTGACCCAGCAGACATCCAGTGCCGACAGGGTCGCGTCAAACAAGCTGGGATCATGCACGAAATGCACGCGATCGCCAATCCGCACCTGCTGCCGAAAGCGGGTCAACCGTGGAAGGTGCGGGCCCGACCCAGCCAGCAGCAGGTGCACGTCGTCACGCACAACCTTGATCAAGTCCGCGGCCCAAATCGCATCCTTCAAACGCTGCCGAACATCGAACTCGCCCAAGAACCCCACCAGTTTGGACTCCGCGGGAATCCCCAATGGCTGGCAAATACGATGACAGGCGTCACGCCGCTGATCTGATTCGTTGATCAGTTCAACTCCATAGTCCATGTGCACGATGTTCCGCCCCCGAGAGGGCTGGGACGGCGCATCGCGGCACCAGGATGGGATTATACGGCGATGTCCCATCCACCAGTCGGGCTGCGGAATCAGACCTGAAGCCAGAGCCTGCACAGCCCTGGTGGCGCAGCACGCAAATTCGCTGCCGATCAGACGGCATCGCAATCCGGCGGCCGCAATGCGCACGGCGCCGAATGTGGCAGGACTCCAGGCATGCACGACTTGCGGGCTGAAGTTGCGGATGGCCGTACGCAACTTCCGGCAGCCAACCAGATCCAGGCGATTGGCGAATCCCAGATGTTGTACGTGGGCCCCAGTTTCCCAGCATTCCTGCGGCGGCTCATCGCGCAGTACACAAACCTGATGTAGAAACGCAGGGTCGCCATGTTTCAGCACAATTCGCAGTTGACGCTGCTCGGGGCTCCACCGCAGGGAGGGAATGACATGCAAGACACGATGGATCATGCTCTAGTGGGCGAAGTTTTCGATTTCGGCAGCCTCCAGGGCGGCGACGTAGGGAAGATTGCGATACGCGTCCTGATAGTCCAGCCCGTATCCCACCACAAATTCGTTGGGAATTTCAAACCCCACAAAATGGGGCTCAAAATCAATCTCTTGCCTGCCCTGCTTGCGCAGCAATACGGCCGTCTTGACGGAAATCGGGCCCATCTGCTGGACGTGCTCCGTCAGCTTGGCAATCGTGTGCCCCGTATCGAAGATATCGTCGACAAGTAGTACATTCCGGCCCGAGATGTCGGGCATCAAATCTGAATTGACGATCAACGAGCCGCGCGTGGTCGTCGCCCCACGGTAACTGCTGGCCATCACCACACCGACACGCAGGGGCATGTCCAACAGGCGGATCAGGTCGGCAACCAATACGACACTGCCGGTCAACACGCCAATGATGGTCAGCGGTCGATCTTCGTAGTTCACCTTGATCTGCTGGGCCATCCGCTGCACGCCAGCCCGCAGCTGTTCCTCAGAAAGAAGTACCTTCATCGTCGAATCGCTTGCTCGTGTTACTCGAAATCAACGGACAGCCCGGATGACCAGGCGCGTCCGTCCTGTGGGAGCCCGCTATTTTAGCGTGAAAAGCCCCCGCATATAGCCCGGGCTTACCCGATCTGCGCCGCCCGTGCCGGCGGCTTGTCAATTTCCGCCTTCCACGCGGCCGTAGGGCTGGTTTGTAACCTGCCCGCCGCCTTGATCGAAATCCGTCGCCTACCAACTTGTCGTCCAACCCGGGCAATGGTCCGCTCAAAAACGAACGGATCGCATTATCCTTTGCCGCTGCCAACTTGCGTGCTTGTCGGTTCTGGTATCATAGGCGGCTGAAAGTCATCAACTACCCGTTGACGACATGGAACACCGGTGGCTTGGATGGCGGCTGCCAACCCAATGGGTCTAGGAAGTTTTCGCCTTAAGGAGGTTTTGCTGGATGAGCGGCTGGATGGAATCCATTGTTGACGGCTGCACGTATGAGGTCTATCGCCCCAGCCAGCCACATCCCCACGGGCACGCGCTCATTGTATTGCGTGATGAAGACGGAGCCCTCCCGGAAGCGGTGCGTCGCGACTCAACGCGGCAGCTTCTCGACACATTACAGTTGACATTGATCGCTCCGGATGCGGGTCCGTTGTGGGCGTTCGATGTGGCGCTGCCAGACCAGCCGCCGGAAATGACACCCCGCCGCTGGTTGCTGGATCAAGTCCTGCCGCAGGCCAGCCAGTTGGTGGGATACGAATCACCGCGGATGGGATTGTTGGGGTTTGGCATGGGGGGCCAGGCCGCGCTGCGCCTGGCTTACGACTATGCCACCCAATATCCGGTCGTGGCGGCGATCGAACCCAAGATCGACTTTCATCTGTACGTGCGGTACGGGGAAAACGAATTGTTAGCACAGATGTTTACCGATGACGAGCTGGCGCGGCAGCATACGGCCATCCTCCACGTCCATCCGCTGAACTGGCCACGCAAACATTTTTTTTGCTGCGATCCGGAGAGCCCCTGGTTCGAGGGCGCGGATCGACTGCGGATGAAACTTTCCGCCAGCGGCATTCCGTTCGAGTGTGATCTTGAGTCCAGCGCTGAGGGGGATGCCTCCGCCTACGCGGCGCTGCAGCTGGAAAGAGTCCTCAAGCTGCTGAGCAACTCGCTCGAAAGCGAGCGAATGCGACTCGTCTGACGGCCTGAAGCACCGCCAGGACGAACAGCGGCACAGTCTGTGCGGACTGCCGCGCCGATTTGAGCTGCGAGCTGCTCCCAGCCAACCCCAATTCACCCCACAACGCCAGGAGAGATGATCTTGGATACATTCGATGCGATTTACCAGCGACGGGCTGTCAAGCACTACGATCCGACGCACGTACTAACCGAGGACGAAGTCACGCGGCTGCTGGAAGCCGCCATCCAATCCCCCACATCGTTTAACATCCAGAACTGGCGGTTCGTCCTGGTGCGTGACAAGGCACTGCGTGAACAGATTCGCGCGGCGGCCAACGACCAGGCGCAGGTCACGGATGCCTCGCTGCTGATCGTGATGACGGCCGATGTCAAAGCGTGGGCCAAATCCCCGGCACGCTACTGGCGAGAGGCTCCTGCCGACGTCGCCGAATTGCTCGTGAATTGGATGGGGCCGTTTTACGAGGGCAAGGGGCAATTGCAGCGCGACGAAGCCATGCGCTCCTGCGGCCTGGCCGGTCAGACCATCATGCTGGCCGCGAAAGCCATGGGCTACGATTCCTGCCCCATGATCGGCTTTGATGCGGAACAGGTGGCCGAACTCATCAACCTCCCCAAGGATCACGTGATTGGATTCTTGATTGCTGTGGGGGAAGCCACGAAGCCGGCGTGGCCCAAGCCGGGACAACTCCCCCTGGAGGAAGTGGTGGTCCACGACAGATTCCGTTGACCGCCCCTTCCGGCGAACCGGCACCGTGAGGTGCCGGGTGGGCAGCGGTGATCGCCTGAATCTCACCATCCAGTCCGCAAGTCGCGTGTGGAACTGGCAACCATCGATGCCGTGTCTCGCGGTGATCCTGGTTGCTTCGTGGCAGGCGGCGGACGAGGGGACGTGGAGCGTGTTGGTTTTGCCCACCCGTCACCTTATGGTGACGGTTCGCCCTGCTACCGGCGCCCCATCCCATGGCGTCGCTGGGGATCGCAAGAAACTCGAACCAAGAATCCATCGGCCAGCGATGCGTGATCCCGCGACGTGTTGCCGGCGTAGCGAGTCAAAGCGGTTCGAGCTATGATGGCTTTGCCAATTCCCAGGCTGCTTGTTTCGATTCCGTAAATCTTCTAAGCACTGCATCGAGCCCTCTATGGAACTCGTCATCGATCAACTTTCCAAGACCTACTCCAACGGGGTCCGGGCCCTGCACGATGTCTCGATGGTGATCCCCACTGGCATGTACGGGCTGCTGGGGCCTAACGGCGCGGGCAAATCGACACTGATGCGGACGATCGCCACGCTGCAAGAGGCCGACCAGGGCAGCATTCGGCTGGGCGAACTGGACGTGCTGAACGAAAAGCAGGAAGTACGAAAGATCCTGGGCTATTTGCCCCAGGAGTTTGGCGTCTATCCCAAGACCTCCGCTTACGAAATGATGGATCACATCGCCATGCTCAAGGGCATGGTGGACCGTCGACAGCGACATGAAGTGGTCGACGCCATGCTGCATCGCGTCAACCTGTTTCAACATCGCAAAAAGGCGCTCAGCAGCTTTTCGGGGGGCATGAAGCAGCGTTTTGGTATCGGTCAAGCGCTGCTGGGATCGCCGCAGTTGCTGATTGTCGACGAGCCCACCGCCGGCTTGGACCCGGGCGAGCGCAATCGCTTCTACAACCTGCTGGCGGAAATTGGCGAAAACGTGATCGTCATCCTGTCGACTCACATCGTCCAGGACGTGAAGGAACTGTGCACGCAAATGGCCATCATCCACGAAGGGACGCTGTTGTTCTCGGGAACACCCGCTGACGCCGAGGCTCAGTTGGCCGGAAAAATCTGGCAAAAGTCGATCGAAAAGGACCGTCTGGAGGAATACCGCCAGGCGTTCCAGGTGATCTCCACCAAGCTCGTGGCCGGCCGGCCGTTGATTCATGTTTACAGCGAGCCGGATCCGCACGACGGTTTCTCATCCGTCGATCCCGATCTGGAGGATGTGTTCTTCAGCAAGATTCATCAAGTGGCCTGATCGCGGCCGACTCAGTACCGGCCGCTGGTCGGCCGCTTGCAGCGGGCCCCGCAATTGCCCACGACGACTAACGAAGGACCTCAACCGATCAACATGTTCTTAAACTTCTTCAAATTTGAATTGCGCTTCTGGCTGCGCGGCATGATGGTCTACATCTTCATGTTCATCATTGGACTGATGATCTTTGGGGCCACGGCCAGCGACAATGTGCGAGTGGGTGCGGGGGGCGACAACAGCTTCAAGAACTCTCCGTACGCGGTGCAGAACTACTACGCCGCGATGTCGCTGTTGACGGCGCTGATGGTCACGGCGTTTGTCAACGGCGCGGCGACTCGTGATTTCGCCTACCAATCGCACGAGCTGATATTCACGAAACCACTCCACAAATCCGCGTACCTGATGGGAAGATTTTGGGGCGCCACGCTGGTCGCGCTGGTCCCCATGCTGGGTGTTTCGCTAGGCGTCATCCTCGCCAGTCACATGTGGTGGATGGATGCCGAGCGATTGGGGCCGACCTCCTGGGGAGCGCACTTCTGGGGCATGCTGGTGTTCGCCGTTCCCAATGCGATCTTCATTGCCGCCATCGTGTTCGCCATCGCCGTGTGGACGCGCAGTGCCATGGCATCCTTCATTGGCGTGCTGTTGCTGCTGGTCGCCTACGGCATCTCGCAGGCGTTGTCCCGCGATATGGACAATGAAACGGTCGCCATGCTGCTCGACCCGTTTGGCCTGCGCACGTTCGGATTGCTGACCAAGTACTGGACGGTTTCGGACCAGAACACGCGGTATGTGACGTTGGCCGGCGGGCTGCTGTGGAATCGGTTACTGTGGTTTGCCGTGGGCATGAGCATCCTGGCAGCTGCCTGCCGCGCGTTTTCGTTCGCACAGCGCAGCAGCCGCCCTGCGGCCCTGACTGCGGCAGAGTCGGTGCCTCAATTGACCTGGCACGAGCCGCTGCCCAGTGCCGCGCGGCGGTACGACTGGTCCGCACATTGTAAGCAACTCGTCAGCCAAATCCGCCTGGACTTTCGCGGCATTTGGAAGAGCACCGTGTTTATCGTCGTGATGCTGGCCGGCCTGCTGAACACGGTGGCGTCACTGCTGTTAAGCACCACGGAGGGATTTGGTCTCCGCTCCATGCCGGTAACCTACCAGATCGTGGATATCATCCGCGGGGCTCTTTACATTTTTCTGCTGGCCGTCATCGTGTTTTATGCCGGCGCGTTGGTCTGGAAGGAGCGTGATGCGGGTTTGCAAGATGTCTACGACGCACTACCCCATCCGACTTGGATCATCTTCCTGGCGAAGCTGGTCTCATTGACTGCGATCGTCGTCCTGGTGCTCGCCGTCGGCATGCTGGCCGGCGTATTGGTGCAAGCCGCGAGAGGGTACTCGCGATTCCAGTTCGGGCTCTATTTCCGCGAACTGTTTGTGATCGATATGGTGGAGTTGTTCTGCCTGCTGGTCCTGGCCATGTTGGCGCACGTCTTTTCACCGAACAAGTACTTTGGTTATTTTGCTTTCATCGCGCTGGTCATTGTCAACACGTTTGTCTGGAACATGCTGCACGTGGAAACGCGGATGGTCCAGTACGGCGACCTGCCTGGACACGTCTATTCCGACTTGTACCGCTACGCTCCGTTTGCGCCGGGATTGACCTGGTTTAGTGTGTATTGGCTGCTGTTCACGGGACTGCTGTGTCTGACGGCGATTCTGTTCTGGCAGCGGGGACGCGAGACGGCCTATCGGCAGCGCTGGGCCGCACTACCCGCTCGCTGGCGAGGGTCACTGCGGTGGATGAGTCTACTGTTCTGTCTGGCCTGGATCGCCTGTGCGGGCTGGGTGTTTTACAACACGCAGGTCGTGAACACCTATCAAACGTCGCACCAGTCGGTGTCGCTGCAAGCGGACTACGAGAAACAATTCAAACGGGACGAAGCGATCTCGCAGCCGCGGATTACACGGGTTCATTTCCAGATTGACCTCTTTCCGGAAACTCGTGGCATCCGCCTGCGCGGTCAGCAGACGCTCGTCAACCAGACGCACGCACGGATCGACAAGTTGTTTATCTCCACGGCCGACGGCTACGAAACTCAAATCGATATCGACAGCGCGACCTTGCACCAGTCATTCCCGGATTATCATTATGCGGTCTACGATTTTTCTCCGCCGCTGCTGCCGGGCGCCTCGGTCGAGATGCGTTTCGAAGTCTCGTATCAGGCGCAAGGATTTGAGAACTCGGTTCGGAGGCGGGACATCGTCCAGAACGGCACCTTCTTTAACAACACGATTTGCCCGCAGTTGGGCTATCAGAGCAGCGCGGAACTCACCGATAAACACGATCGCAAGAAACACGGCCTGGGTGCGCCGCGTCCCATGCCCCTGCTCGATCCCGCCAACCTGGCTGCCCGCGGTAATACGTACCTTAGCAACTGCAGTGACTGGGTCGATGTGGAAACCATCATCAGCACGTCGGCCGATCAAATCGCGATTGCTCCTGGGTCCTTGATCAAGTCCTGGGACGAGCACGGGCGCCGTTATTTTCACTATAAGCTGGATCATGCGTCGGTAAATTTCTACTCGTTCATGTCGGCCAGATATGCCGTGGCCACGAGTCGCTGGCAGGATGTGGACGTCGAGGTGTACTATCACCCCGAGCATCAATGGAACGTGGAGAACATGTTGCGTTCGATCCGCGCATCGCTGCAATATTACACTGAGAATTTTGGTCCCTACTATCACAAACAGGCACGGATCATCGAATTTCCACGGGTGGCCAAATTTGCGCAGGCCTTTCCCGGCACGATGCCCTACTCGGAGGGAGTCGGCTTTATTGGCGAGATTAAGGACAACGACGACATTGACATGGTGTTCTATGTCGTGGCTCACGAAATGGCGCATCAGTGGTGGGCTCATCAAGTTATCGGCGCCAACATGCAGGGAGCGACACTGTTGTCGGAAACGCTGGCCCAATATTCGGCGCTGATGGTCATGGAACAGGAGTATGGTCGCGATATGATGCGCAAGTTCCTGGCCTACGAAATGGATAATTACTTGAGTTCGCGTGGCGGCGAATCGCTGAAGGAGCAGCCCCTGCTGACGGTGGAATCGAATCAGGGCTATGTGCACTACCGCAAAGGCAGCGTCGTGATGTATTACCTGCGCGAGATGATCGGGGAACAACGGGTCAACGCCGCGCTGCGGGACTTGCTGGATCAGTACCGCTATGTGGGACCGCCCTACCCGACGTCGCAGGACCTGTTGGACGCGCTGCGCAAGCAGACACCGGAGGAGTACCAGTACCTGCTGACTGACCTGTTCGAACAAATCACGTTATTCGAGAACCGCACCGTCGCAGCCAGCTACCACGAACGACGGGATGGGAAGTTTGATATCCGTCTGGAGTTCGAAATCAAAAAGGTCCGCGCGGACAGCGAAGGAATGCAAACTGAGATTCCCGCCGATGACTGGATCGACGTCGGCGCATTTGCCAAACCGGAACCGGGAAATAAGTTCGGCCGAACCCTGCATCGTGAACGACTGCGCATGCAAAGTGGCCAGCGAACGGTGGAGTTTGTCGTCGATGAGCTGCCGGACCAGGTGGGCGTGGATCCCTTCTCGCTGCTGATCGATCGCATCCCGGACGACAATATGAAGCGGCCCAAGAAGGCCGATTAAAGCCCGGAGTCTGAACGCAAGGCGGACGCATGCAGCGTCGGGCCGGACCGCGGACCTCAGGCTGGCTGGCGGATCCTTCACTCCGCTCCGTTCAGGATGACAGCAGGCTCCGCTCCGTTCAGGATCACCGCGGGCCATCAGAGCGGACGTGGCCAGGAAGCGAAAACTGATACTGCCAACGCACGGTGCGGGAACCGCTGCGCAGCGGAAACGGTTAACCGGCTACCCACCAGCTGCAACGCCGATGCCTGGTCATCCACGTGTTGTATTTGGACTTGGACGTCGCCCACTGCCGTGGGCAAGCTCGCCGATCGATCGTTGCATAGGACCACAGGCCCTGGCAGCTCGTAGGTGCTACCCAAGAATCCCTCTGCGGACTCGTGCAACCGGCAGGCGTGCTCGAAAACAATCGCGTCGGCCGTCCGCGTGATGGCCAGCGACCAGAAGGAAGTACCCGCCGCGCCAGTGGCCAGCAGGCGAGTGGGACCAAGGGCTTGTGCGTGACCGAGCGCATGAGCGGCCGATACGTCGGGGAATACGTCGATCAGCGGCGGACTGGGTGGCCAGCGGTCGGCCGTGGCGCCCTCCACACTCACGGCCAATAGTTGACAACAGCCTCGCCGATCCAACTCCAATGTCTGCGCCATCCGATCGCCGGCCCGCGTCAGACGCAGTCGCAGCTTCGCCTCGTGATCGGCCGGGAGTTCCATGACGAATGCGTGCCGATCGTTCACGGACTTGTGAAATCCCTGGTGGCTGGCGTGATGAAAATGGACAAATCGGGACGGGGTGGTGTTTTGCGTGGGGAAGGCGCGGTGGCCGGGGCGTACGTGGTACGGGGGTGCATACGTCGGAGGACGTGAATCCGACGTACGGCGACTTTACCGGGGGTACGAATTACGCTTTACTTCCATTTCGGAGGTGGCCGGCCGGTTTTGCTCGCCAACGCAAATAGGAGTCCAGGAACCCGTCGATATTGCCGCTCAGGACATCGAGGAAGTTTGTTTCGAGATGAGCCGTACGGGCGTCCTTGACACGCTGATCGGGGTGCTGAAAGTAACTGCGAATCTGGGAGCCGAAACCGACTTTGGCTTGGTTTTGATACTTGGCCGCCTGTTCTGCCTCGCGTTTTTCATCTTCAATCCGTGCCATCCTGGCCCGCAGCAGCTTCCAGGCGGAGGCGCGATTTTTGTGCTGGCTGCGCTCGTTCTGGCACTGTACGACGACACCCGAGGGGAGATGCGTCAAGCGAATCGCGCTATCGGTCTTGTTCACATGCTGCCCGCCCGCACCACTAGCCCGAAATGTATCTTCGCGGACATCCGATTCCTGGATGTCGATTTCCACACTATTGGGAATCTCGGGCGCAACATCGACGGCGGCAAAGCTCGTTTGTCGTTTTCCTTCGGCATTGAACGGACTGATCCGCACCAGTCGGTGCATACCGGTTTCTCCCTTGAGGTAGCCATAGGCAAACGGACCCCGAATGGCAATGGCGGCGCTGTTGATTCCTGCTTCCTCGTTATCGCTGCGGTCCAGCAGTTCTACTTCGAAATCGTGTTTCTCGGCCCAAATCGTGTACATCCGCAGAATCATCTCGGCCCAGTCATTGGCGTCTGTCCCGCCGTCCCGCGCATTGATGGTGACGAGGGCCGCGCATTGGTCATGGGGGCCACCGAGCAGCGCTTTGAGTTCCAGAGATTCCAGCAACTGTTCCAGACGGACGAACTCGGCGGGGATTTCCGCGGCGAAACTGTCGTCCTCGGCGGCCATTTCGATCATGGCGCCCAGATCACTGATTCCGGAGGCCAGCGCTTCGAGCGGTTCGGTCACGCCCAGAATGGCTTTCCGTTGGAGGGCCGTTTCCCGGGCGGCGTCTTGCCGGTCCCAGAAACCCGGTTGCGCCATCTGCTGGTCGATCTCAGCCAATTGTCGCCGACGTGCTTCGTAGTCAAAGACTGTCTCGCAGGGCCACCAGCCGATCCTGCAGGTCTTGATGCTGATCTAACCACTGCTTTTCCATACGAAGCACTCCCTTGCCCCCGCGGGGGCCAGCGACTATTTGAGGTTCCGGGGTTCCGCCCACCGTGATTCCCGACGGGAAGGGGGATGATGAGCCACTTTGAATGGCATCATTCGCACGAGCATGTCAACGATCGGGCGCCGGATGGGCACTTTTTCGCATGGCAAAACTCACCAGCCAGCTTATTTTGTGGCCCGCTGCCGAAAATGGCAAGGCTGGTCAACGGTGCATGCCTTTGTTCCCTAAGGAAAAACACAAGCCGGCAGGAGGACTCCTGCCGGCTTGCCAAGGCTATTTAAGAACGGTTCCCGTTAGCAACCGCAGTTATTGCAGCCGCCGCAGCCGTTGCCACTGCAACCGCTACCGCCGCAACCGCTACCGCCTTCCATCACGGCACCACCCTGCATGACGGCACCGCCGTCATAGCTGGGAACCGTCACCGTCTGCGGAACGCAGCGGTAGCGGGTCACCGTGTAGGGGACCTGCTCGGTGTAGGGCACACACACATTGTATGTGTCTGTCTTGGTTTCCGGCACGTCGTCGTAAACCGTGACATGATAGTCGCGGGTTTGCTGTTGGGGCACGTTGACAGTGTAGTTCACCGTCCGCGTACGGGTTTCCGGCTTCATCACGGTGTAGTTCACCGTCCGCGTCTTGGTTTGCGGAACTTGAACCATGAAGTTCACTGTCCGCTCGCGCTGCTCAGGCTGCATCACCGTGTAGTTCACGGTCCGTTCCCGAGTCTGCGGGACCATCACGGTGTAGTTCACCGTGCGGGTCTGCGTTTCGGGGACACAAACGGAGTAGTTCACCGTCCGCGTCTTGGTTTCCGGAACCATCACCGTGTAATTGACAGTCCGAGTTTGCGTCTGGGGCACGCAAACCGTGTACGGAACCGTCCGCTGACGCATCTCTTGTCGCATCACCGTATAGGATTCCTCGCGTGACTGCGTCTGAGCCACCATGGCGGTGTAGGGCACTTCACGCGTCTTCGTCTCGCAAGTGTATTCCGTGTAAGCCACCTCCCGCGTTTGCGTTTGGGGAACCATCGCGGTATACGGAACCTCGCGTGTACGAGATTCGCAACGCATCCGCGTCACCATATTGGTGCGTTGCTCTTGACGACAACGCGTCACGTTGACCATCCGCGTACGCTGCTCCTGACGCGTGCGTGTCACATTGACCATCCGCGAGCGCGTTTCCTGGCGCATCTGCGTATGGGTAACCATTCGCGTTTGCGTCTGAGGAACGTTGACCGTCACCGTATAGGTATAAGTCTGCGGTTCGCATTGGGTGGTGTAGGTAGTGTAAGCAACCTGCTGCATGACGCGATTGGGAACCCAAACGCGACGGCTGACAGTCTGCATGACCACTCCGCAGCCATCGGCACCGCCATAAGCGCTGCCACAGCCACCGCAACTACCACAGCCAGCACAATCACCGCAGCCACCGCACGAGCCACAACCACCGCAAGAGCCGCAGCCATAAGCGCTGCTGGCCACGGCACCACAGCCGCCCACGCCGCATCCCGAAACGGGAACCTGTTGGGTGCTGACCTGCCAGCTGCCCGCGTCTCGGCAAACCGTACGATAACGGGTGACGGGTACCGAGCGAGTCACCATGCGGGTTCCGGTACGCTGTTGCTGCTGGGGAACCATCACGGTGTAGGTCTGGGGCACTTGCACCGTCTGAGGAACGCTGACCGTATAGGTCTGCGAAACTTGTTCCGTGTAGGGAACGCAAACGGTGTACGACTGCTCGACCGACTCCGTATAAGGCACGGAGACCGTGTAGGTCTGCGGCACCTGCTCTGGCACCTGCACTTGATAGGTCTCAGTACGTGTACGCTGCTCAGGCACCATGACGGTGTAATTCACCGTCTGGGTCTTTTGCACAGGCACCTGAACCTGATAGGTTTCGGTGCGCGTACGCTGCTCAGGCACCATCACCGTGTAGTTCACGGTGCGGGTCTTGGTTTCGGGAACACAGACAGCGTAGTTTTCCGTACGCTCGCGGGCCTCGGAAACCATCACGGTATAGGATTCTTCGCGCGAGCGCGTCTCCGGGTGCATCTCCGTGTACTGTTCGTCGCGCTGGCGTGTTTCCATTTTCATCACGGTGTACTGTTCCTCACGCTGGCGCGTTTCGGGAACGTTGACCGTGTAGGATTCGGTACGAGTCTGAGCGACGGGTACCATCACCGAGTAGGTCTCGGTGCGTGAACGCGGCTCGCATACCATCACGGTATAGCTCTCTTCACGCGAACGTGTCTCGGGGACACTGACCGTATACTGCTCCTCACGCGATTGCTGCTGCGGGACCATCACGGTGTAGGTCTGCGTACGAGTCTCCGTTCGTGGGACGCGGCGCATGACCGTATACGTGCGCTGACGTTGCTCCTGGCGGTAACGCGTCACGGTACGCATCAGGGTTTCCTGGTACGCCTCGCGACGGTAAATCGTGCGCGTGGTATAGGTGGGACCACAGCTGGTCGGCCCCATCGCGCCGAACGATTCGGCAGCACCTTCCATGACAACGCCACCATCGACGATCTCGCCACCGACATACGAACCGGTCACAGCAGCACCGCAACCTCCTCCACAATCACTTACTCCACACCCACATTGCGCGAATGCTTGGCTGCAACTGAACAGCAAAGCACCCACAAGCAACGCAAGTGTGCTCAGGTGTCTCGACATATTGCCCTCCTTTCAAGCGGGTTGAATCTAGAATGTGAGACTCACAAATCGACAATTATTGTTCCCAAAGAAACGGTCATTTCGCCGTCTTAGGTGCGTTGAACGCGATTCAACGTTTGGCCGCGGACATCATAGGTTTTGTTTCATTCGCCAACAAAGCAGCCTGACTTACCGCCTCGTCAGTCCATGGTTGTGTCACCGCCGCCGGCCCAGACTCGGTAACATTTGGATTACGTATGGTACCTTGCATTTCCCCCAGTACAATCCACCCAACCCAGAAATCGTGAGCATTTGCCCCATTTTTACTTTCCCGGGATTGGCTCGACCGGATAATTAGTCATTTGCCGGGAATCACCGTCCCCAGACCCCCGAAGAATCGCGTGGCGGCCCCCCTAAAAGCAGGGGTTTCTGGTAAGCGTGTCCAGGCCGCCCAGCCCTGGTTCAGCCCAAAACATCGCAGTGTGCCTGTTGGCGAGAGGAACCTCATGTCGTTAGTCGTGCTGGCCATGTCAGGTGGAGTCGACAGCAGTGTTGCCGCTCATCTGCTGCTGGAACGTGGCCACGAAGTAGTGGGCGTTTTCATGCGGCACGGCACACCGGTCGCCACCGAGTGTGCCTCTGACCCCGGGCTGCCCGTGCTGTCGAACGGTGATCACCCGTTTCACAAGCAAGGCTGCTGTACGGCCAATGACGCCGAAGATGCGCGACACGTCGCCGATCGATTGGGGATGGACTTCTACGCGCTGAATCTGCAGCAGGATTTCGATCGAATTATGGACTACTTTGTCGCCGAGTATTCCTCGGGTCGCACGCCCAATCCTTGCGTGATGTGCAATCACTGGATCAAGTTCGGCCGCCTGTTCGACTACGCGGATTCGATCGGTGCCGAGTTTGTCGCCACTGGGCATTACGCTCGTCTGGAACCTTTCCAGGACAACATACACTTGTATCGGGGGCGCGATGACGACAAAGACCAATCGTATGTGTTGTTCGGCATCAAGCGAGCGTTATTCTCGCGCATGCTGCTTCCCATCGGGGATTTTGCCAAATCGGAAATTAGAGCCATGGCAGCCGATCTGCAACTGCTTGTGGCCGACAAACGAGATAGCCAGGAGATCTGTTTTGTCAGCCCTGGCCAACACGCGGAGTTTGTCGCGGCGCGACGCGGCGGAACTACAACCGCCGGAGATATCATCACCAGCGACGGGCGCGTCGTCGGACGACATGACGGCATCGAACGGTTTACCATCGGCCAGCGCAAGGGATTGGGCGTGGCGTTCGGAGAACCGTTTTTTGTCGTCAAAATCGACGCGGCCACGAATCAGGTAACGGTCGGCCGACACGCGGAGCTGGCACGGCATACGCTGACCGCCAGTCGAGCTAACTGGCTCGCGCCCATCCCCGACGGCTGGCAACCGTGCGGGGTCCAGATTCGCTACAACAGCTCGGCCTTACCGGCGCGGTTCCGGTTACTGACACCCCACCGTTTTGAAGTGGCATTCGACCAGCCGTGCTGTGGCGTGGCGCCGGGACAAGCCGTTGTCTGTTACGACCAGGACCGCGTCATCGGGGGTGGCTGGATCGATTGAAACCCGGCCCTGGCCTACGCAAACTGGCGCTGTCCCACGAGACTAATCACGCCGTCTGAGGTTCAAGTTGGCAGGCGTTTGACTGGCGACCAGCCACGTTCGCCACGCCGCCTGGTCGTAGCCCAAGTTGGCACCTGAGGAAACGGCCAGTAGGGCCTGGAGAACTTCTCGATTCTGGACGGTTCGCTGCACCGTTTGCGTGCTCCCGCCGACCCCGAAAGACCCGATGCCAGAGGACCCGTCGCTGCTGCTGCCGAAGCCCACGCCGATTTGACCGGGATTCGAGGGGCTGACCTGCCAGCGTTGTGTGGTGACCAAGGCATCGATCAATTGGGGTATGACGCGAGGTTCGGGCAGGACCTGCAGCCCCTGCGCCGCGCGGGCCACGATTTTAGGATCTTTACTGGACAGGCCAGCGACAAACGCGTCCACCGCCGCCTGGTGATACTGACGGGGTAGTTTTTCCAGGCACATGCGACGGATCTCTTCGTCCGGATCGAACATCGCCAGCTTGACCATCAGTGGTCCGACCGCCGAGTGCGGCAATTGACTGAGCACGTCCAAGTACAGCCTTCGCAGCCGTATGTTTGGCTCGTCATTGAATTGATCGATCAACACCGGGGCTACCGTGGGGTCCGTAATTTGAGCGATGTTAGCCCACGCTTCGGCTTGGCGATCTGGATCGTCGAGCCATTTGCGCCACCGGTTCAAGGATTTAGCCCATTCCTTGAGCGCGGCTTCCTGTTTCTGTTCCTGCTCGAAAATCACGACTTCCTGCGGGAGCATCCATCTGCCGCGAAAACGGACGAATCCCTTTTGCTGCATGTGGTCGTCTCGCTCCACCCAATTTCCGTCGACCAACACGTGATCGAGCGATCTGTGAGCTGCTTCGTGGGAGGGTTCCAGCCGCAGCGTCTCTTCCAAGTGAAAGGTCCGCAGTTTTCCCAGCCGATGCGCTCGACACCACTCAGCCATCTTCCAATTGCCTTCGGCGGTGGGAGGCATTTTGGGCAACAGCTGCGTGTAGCGTCGTACTTCGGGACGGTCCGGCTGAAAACGAGCGACCTCGCCGGCGCTTAACGTCGTTTCCTGCCCGTCCGCCAACTTCAAGCGATAGCTGACGCGGGGAGATTCGTCGGGATTCAGCAGCACGCCTTCGATGCGCGTGCCATCCTTGAGGACACACAGGTCTGCGAACGTTGGCTGAAAAAATCCGGTGGCGACAAACACGCAGGAACACAACACCCTCAGTCGGCACTTCGTGTAGTACCATCGCGATCGGTTTGAAGCGATCTCCATGGATGGATGCAAACGGCAATTTCGTAGGGCGATGGATCGCATGATGGTTGGCTGGGGGTCCGACAATCCTCGTTCGCGTGGGCAGTGGTTTTTTCGTGGCGTGGGCTGGGGCGACTCCTCATGGTACCCCTGTCGACCATGTCAGGTTGGCTGGCAGATCCTTCACTCCGCTCCGCTGCGTTCAGGATGACAGGGGCAGCTCCGCTCCGTTCAGGATGACATTTGGCATGGAACCGACGAAACCAACCCTTTCCTTGTTCTCAGTGGGCAGCCGATCTGTCTATTTTAGTACAACGGAGGCCCGCGCGGGTAGTCTTGTCGTTTATCGCCCGGGTTGGGCCATCGGCGACCATCGCGGCCCCAACCCGGACAAACGACTATTCGGTCCGTGCGGGCGGGCGCATGCTCAGCATCCCCTCCAGCCGCTCACGCACCTCAGACATGCGTAACGGCATCGCGACCGAGACCGTGTGGGCGTCCAGTTGAAATTGATCCTGGGCCGGCTTTTGCGACTTACCGAACATCAGCAACACGGGCAATTTGGCGGTCATCCGCTGTTTGCGCAAATTCGTCAGCAATCCAATCGCGGCCTTGCCCAGCGAAGCGGCCGAAATGACCACGCATTGCGCGGCATTCTGGTCCTTTAACAGCCGGTCTTGAGCGCGAACCGGATCCCCAATCACCAGGACTCGGTAACCTTGCTTCTTCAGTCCGGACCGCAGAGCATTCTGAATGGCCTGGTTGGATTCGACCAGCATGACGGTCGGCGCGTCGGAGGTAACCGTTGGCTGAGCCGGAGTGCTGGCTGGTTTTTGATTTTCCTCCGCCAGCGCTTTCGTCGCCTTCTGCAAGTCGACCAGCATCTCCAACGGTCTGTTATAGCGCTTGGACACGTCCAGTTCCATGGCCCGCATGACGATGTGTTCCACCTGCACGGAGATGTCGGGCATCAGTTCCCGAATCGGTTTGACATCGCGGAAGCGGGCCATATTCATCCGTTGAAACTTGTCACGTGTGTCGGACAAGGGGGGTTCGCCCGACAGCAAGTGATAGTAGATACAACCGGCGAAAAAGATGTCGCTGCGGGAATCGTCTTTGCGCACGTTGGTAAGTTTTTCCAGCCCGGCGTAGTCGATGGTTCGACTATTGGTATATCCACCTTCCCCCGGCCCCATGCTCACCGCGGCCAAACCAAAATCGACAAGCTGCGGGCGACCGTCGCTGGATATCAACACGTTGGACAGTTTCAAGTCGCGGTGCGTGATGCCTTTTTCGGCGGCATAATGCAACCCGGAGATGATGCCTGCCATGATCTCCGTGGCCTCCAGTGGCTCGACCTTCCTGCGCAGCCGCACGAATTCGCGCAAGCTCTGCCCCTCCACGAAGGCCAGCACCAGATAATAGGTCTTGCGCTCGGAGTACACACCCAGAATGGGGACGATATTCGGGTGATGCAATGTGGCCCCCAGCCGGCCCTCTCGAAGAAACTTTTCGGTTTCCACCGGGCTGTCCGCATACCGCTTGCGGAGCACCTTGATGGCGACGATCTGCCCCGTGTCTTTGTGAACCGCTCGATAGACCCGCGCGAAAGAACCCGTGCCGACAAGGTACAGGACCTTGTAATCCCCGTAGAAAAAACCGTTCTTTTCCCCCTTCAGCAAGCGCTCGATCTGGTAGTTCGTCAACAGCTCGCGACGCATCAGAATATTCTGGAACTCGGCCGCCGGGATGTTGCGTGTCCCACATTCGCTCCACACAGCCTGCAGGTGCTGCTGGTCGATCAGATTCAAGTGCAAAGCACGTTGGGCAAACTGTTCAGCGGTCAGGTCGAGCATTACGCATTCTAGATTAGGTCCG
Organism: uncultured Planctomycetales bacterium; assembly: GCA_963695565.1. Classification (GTDB taxonomy): domain Bacteria; phylum Planctomycetota; class Planctomycetia; order Pirellulales; family Pirellulaceae; genus CAVOGW01. Next base: position 372,256 of record CAVOGW010000008.1, on the reverse strand, counting down.
AGGTTGGCCAGACCACACCGCCCATTATGAGCACCCGAATGAGGATGAGACTGTAGTCGATTTTGGCGGGTCTGTCCATTTGCACAACTAGTTGGCGATTTTCAAGTTCGGCTGGCGGGTCAGCCATCCCACGCGGGACATCCGGAAATCATTTCCGGTCAGGCGGTTCAGGGCGACCCCAACGGTTCCCACCGGGGCTAGGAGTCCCGCCGATCTTCCAGTTCAGCCTGTAAGGCGTCGCGCTCGCGGCGCGTGGCTTCCAGGTCAAACATCAGGTATTTCATGTCGAGTCGCAGCTGGCTGAGCGCCTCCTGAACCAAGGACAGAATTCGCTTTCGCCGCTGGACACCCTCGACCACCCGATTCAAAGCGGGTTCCAATCGACCTCTGGTTTCGGGCGGCAATTGCGAGATGCCAACCACTAGATCGCTGATTTCGGGGGAGAAAGCTTCGTGGTGACTGCTGGCTTTGGCGTGCGGTAAGTCCATGGTCGCTCCTTTCGTTGATGTCCCGACGAGTGTGCCAAACGCTTTTTGCAGGTCTCGTGCCAGCCGTCTCCAGAACGCCCTAAAGCTATCTGTTTCAATTACTTACGCATTTAGGCCAAATCGCCGACTGGCCGCTTGCGTTGCAGAATGTCCCCATCACGTCTCGCCACGTTGCCAAAAAACTTGCTATGAACCAGCGGCTGGTCGAGCCAGCTGGGTCGCGTCAACAACGTTTAACGCTCACGGCCCGTCGGGCACGCCAACGGACCGGCGGAGACCCCGTCCACGGTGTGAACGCGACGGGCTCGTCGACTCCCTGAACTCGTCGACTCCATGTATTCGTCTGGCTGGATCTCCATGTTCGTCTCCATCAACTGGCGGAACAGGCTGTGGTGCGCCCTGCTGGCGCACGTCCTGCTGGCTTCCGCGTTGCGCGGCCAGTCGGCCGAACCGACTTGGCAACTTCTGGACGGGGACTGCCAAATCCGTGTCTTACAGCACGTTCGGACATCCCAGCCAGCCTGTGATAACCTGCGGTTTGTCGCGGGACACGGGACGGAGACCTATGCCTGTGTCAACGTGCCATCGGCAGCCGTCATCCCGGAACTCAAGGTCGAGGTGCCCGTATGCGCCGATCGACCTGGCCTGCAGGTACTGGCCCGAGTTGTCTTGCCGCGTTCCATCAATCCAGCCACCCGCGGCCCCTACACGCTGCTGATTGCCGGGGGCAGTTACAAAACAAGGACGAATTGGCAGTCGTTGGTTCTGGAGCACATTCCGCAAAATATGGAGCGGAGAATCCGGGTGCTGCAGCTGGAAACAGCGCAGCCGCTTGATGCGCGGGAAGCCTACATTGATATGGTGTTGGTCAATCTTTACGGCGGTCCCGGACGAACCGAAGTGCAGCTGGGGGATGCCCAGTTGGAGGGGGCGGCAGAAACGGGACCGTCGCCAAGGGGGCTGGCCGTGTGGAGCGTGAGCCATGCGCGAACCGCGCGAACCAGCCTGTCCGGCATTCGACTGAGCGGAGACCTGTTGCTCGTCAATGGGCAGCCCTTCCTGGCCCGCATGTTCGACGACAACGGTGAAGACTGGAAATACCTGAGCGGATTGGGCATCAATACCGTGCGCCTGGCAACTCCCGCGTCGGTCGAGCAAATGGCGCTTGCCGAATCCTTGGACATGTGGATCGTGTGCCCCCCTCCGCTGGGGACGATTTCCACGGATTCCGCGATTCACTGGCGACGCGTGCTGGGCTGGGACCTCTCGAAGGCGATTTCCGCGGTGGACCCGGAGCAGGCTCTGCACATCTCGCAGTTCCTGCGACGGCGAGACGGACTGCAATTGCCGGTGCTCTGCGAATCTGCGCGGCGAGCCGCGCTTGCTCAGTCGGGCGGCCGACATCGTCTTGCATTACCGCACGATCTTGGGAACGCAATGCTCCATGGGCGAATATGCGGATTGGGTGGCCGGCCGAGTGGACGAGTCCCACCCGGGGACGGTGCACTGGCTGGGTGTCGACACTCAGCCAGCTGCCGGGCTGCGGGGCCAGGTGGCCGCATTCGGATGCCCCGAGTCGAGTGCTTGTGAATTGGATCAACTCCACCTGCTGACGCGACTGGCCTGCATGCGTGGTATCCGCGGCATCTACTTTCGCTCGGAATCCCGTCTCGATCCGGAAACCGCGCAGGGACGCAAACGAGCGCTGGCGATTCATCAAGCCAACAGCCATCTGGATATCATCCAGCCCTGGTTGTCGGCTGGCCGGACTACCCGCATTGCCGCGCCCCGGACGGCACAGGCGAGGGTGGATGCCTGGCAATCGATCCGCGGACGGGCTACGCTGGTTTCCGTGGTCTGGACAACGGCGACCACCCAGTATTGCCCCGACCCCGGTCCGGACCCGAGTGTGTCTCTGCTGTTGCCCGGGGTCACCGACGTGGACCACGTGTTACTCCTATCCACGGCCGGAATGTCCCCCCTGCCTGCGAACCCGGTCGCCGGCGGTGTCGAGGTTTCCGTACCGCTCACGTTGCATACCGCGCTGCTACTCGTCACGCGCGACGCTGCCATCGTGCGCGAACTTGCCGACAGGCTGAATGGTGCCACGCAGACCCTGGCGCAGCTCACGGCTGAACGCATTGACATGGAGTTGGCTGAAGAGCAATTTCATGGTCGCGAGCTGGCTCGTGACGCAGCCCAAATGCCAGCGCTGGAAACACTGCGTGATGAGTTTCGTCGAGCGCTGGGACAGCAAGATCATGTCCAATGCGATCGCGTCGCCAACGACCTGTTACGGCGTCTGGCACGCAGACGTTTTCACGATTGGGCGTCGCTGTCCAGCAGGTACGGTTCACCGGTCGCTTGTCCCTTGGCCACCCAACCCGGCACACGCCGGTGGCTGGCACAGCTGCAAGCCTGCACTTCCTCTGGCAATACCGGGCTGAATCTGCTGGCAGCCGGGGACTGCGATACGATCCAGCGGGTGAAGCAGGCGGGCTGGCAGCTTGTGGTGGCGGAATCGCGTCGTGACGTCACTTCCGCCGTTGTCGTCTCAGATGAAAAACACGGCGGCACGGGATGCATGCGGCTGCAAGCCGATGCGAGCAGTCGCACCGCCCATGCCGACGGCAGGCCATGGATCTGGGCCAATACACCCGCTACGACCATTCCTGCGGGACAGATCATTCGCATCGACGGATGGACGAAGTACGAGAGCGCGGAAAGCACACCGGGCCTGCTGATCTTTGATTCTCTGGCAGGTCCCAATTGCGGACTGCGGATCGGGCCGTCCGGCGGTTGGCAGCCCTTCACGCTGTATCGGGCCGCGGAACTGGATACGCCCGCCACATTGACGTTCGCCCTCACAGGTCCCGGCCGAGTCTGGATTGACGATTTGACGATTTCCCTGATGCAATCCACCGAAACGCTGCGGGCAGACGTTCTGGCATCCGGTCGTCAGTACACGCCGGACGGCCGTTGATCGGCCTGGAGCTGGCTGACGGTGGCCGAACTGATCAGTTACAATGGTGGAGTAAGTCTCGATAAGTCGTGACCGATTCGTTAGTGCGACGGTGACGCTGCACCTGGGTATCCCACGCGTGCACCAGCTCACGACCGCTTGGCGACAAACTTTGCCGTGAAAGTCAGACGATTTCTACCGTGGCTATTGTGCTGGCTGTGCCTCTCCGCGTTCGCAACGCGCGTCGTGGCACAGATGGATGGCCTCTCCCACGTCGAGAGTCATCGCCGGATGATCGCCACACTGGCGGAAATAGCCGCCCGCGCCAAAGATGACAATATTTACTTTGGCGACTTGGAAGTCCGACAGCTGAAGTCCTTATTGGACCAGGTGGACAACTCCTCGGTGGAAACCAAATCGTCCGCATTGTTCAAGCTGGGGATGGCAGAACTTCGATTAGGTCGAGAACAAGAAGCCATCGAACACTGTGAGGAGGCCGTTCGCGTGATCGCGGAGCATCGCGAGAGCGTGCCGCACCAGGTCAAGGTGCATTTTGCATTCTGGCTGGGAGTGTGTTACATGCGGCTCGCCGAAACGGAGAACTGCTGTGCCCGAAACAATCCTGAGAGCTGCATTTTTCCCATCCAGGGAGGTGGCATCCACACCAAGCAAGATGCTGCGAAGAAGGCGATCGGCTTCTTTACACAGGTCCTCCGGCAGGTTCCCCGCGATTCCAGCTACTACGATCGTGCCACCTGGCTGCTGAACATTGCCTACATGACGACGGGCGGCTATCCGGAAAAGGTCCCGCCCGCGTGGCGAATCGATACGCATCGCTTCGATATGGGTGTGGATGCCCCATTCCCCCGGTTTCCCAACGTGTCCGGCGAGCTGGGCGTTAACACGTTCAGCACGTCGGGCGGTGCCATCGCCGATGACTTTGACAACGACGGCTGGGTCGATTTGTTCGTTTCCACCTACGAACCCGACGGCCAGCTACGGTATTTTCACAACGAGGGGGGCACCGCATTCACGGAGTTGACCGAGGCGGCCAATCTGCACGGGATCCTCGGCGGCTTGAATATGGTCCAAGCCGATTACGACAACGACGGCCATGTTGACGTGCTGGTATTGCGGGGAGGCTGGTGGGGTAATGCGGGAAAGCAGCCAAACTCGCTGTTGCACAACAAGGGAGACGGTACGTTTGTCGACGTCACCTTCGCGGCGGGTTTGGCCGAGGCCAACTACCCCACTCAGACTGCATCATGGGCGGACTTCGACCTGGACGGTGATCTGGACTTGTTTATCGGTAACGAAACTTCACCAGCCACGCAAGCGCCCTGCCAACTGTTTCGCAATAACGGCGACGGCACGTTCACCGATATCGCGGAAGAGGCGGGCGTCACCAACTTGCGATATGCAAAATCGGTTATTTGGGGCGACTATGACCAGGATCGCTGGCCCGACTTGTACGTGTCGAATTTCATGATGCCGAATCGCCTGTATCACAATAACGGCGACAGGACGTTCACGGACGTGGCCGTCGAGACGGGTGTTGCCGAGCCTCAGGCTAGTTTTCCATCTTGGTTTTGGGACGCGGACAACGACGGAAACATGGATCTGTTTGTCAGCGGCTATTCCGCGCACGTGGCGGATGTCGCTGCCGACTTCCTCGACAAACCCTTCCCAGCGGAACTTCCTCGCTTGTACCAATGGGAGCATGGGCGGTTTATCGACCGAGCCCGCCAGTGGAAGCTATTGCAGCCGTCGGCACCAATGGGATCGAATTTTGGTGACTTGGACAACGACGGCTTTCTGGATTTCTACCTGGGCACGGGGTGGCCGGCGTATGATGAATTGATGCCCAACCTGATGTACCACAACCAGCAAGGGAAAAGCTTCGAGAACGTCACGATCCGTGGCGGGTTCGGGCATCTGCAGAAGGGCCACGCGATCGTGTTTGCCGACTTTGATCAGGACGGAGATCAGGACGTTTTTCAGCAAATGGGCGGGGCTTACCCGGGGGACCGGTTTCACGACGCCTTGTATCAGAATCCAGGGTTCGGACATGATTGGATCGTGGTCAAACTGACTGGCGTGGAGAGTAATCGGTCAGCCATTGGAGCACGCATTCACGTCGTGTTGCACACTGATGCGGGCGAACGTTCGATTTACCGCTGGGTCAACAGCGGGGGCACGTTCGGAGCCAATCCTTTGCGGCAACACATCGGCCTGGGCGATGCGGATTCTATAGCCCGCCTGGAAATCTATTGGCCGAAAACCGATCGCACGCAGGTTTTTACGGACGTCGCCGTGAATCGAGAACTGGCAATTAGCGAAGACCAGGTTGAGCTGCGCTAAGTCCCCTGCGGGGGCTGGGGGTATTATTTCATCGGCTCACACAATTCGCGGCCAAATGTCATCCTGAACGTAGCGGAGCGGAGTGAAGGATCTGCCAGCCGACGTGTTGTGGCCAGCCGGGGTGCCTCCGGGATCTCCTACGTCTGCGGTCGCACGTGGAACAACGTCTCTGAAAGATCCTTCGGTCGCTGACCCGAGGATGAACATGCTTCCTGACGCCTGACGTCGGGCAAATGATCCATTAAAATACGCGAACTTCGCCAGGGCTGACGTTACGCCCGACCGACGAATGCCTTCAACCATCGAGATCGAGAGGCCCCCCATGAGAACTTTGTTAATCGCGCTGAGCGCAGTACTGCTGTCCGTTGGAATCGTGGCTGCCCAGGACGCCACCGAGCCCAAAGCCGTGGCCTTCGACTTGGAAAAACTCTACGGCGACTGGGTGTACGTCGCTGGAACCAAAGCCGGCGAAGCTGTCCCTCAGGATCGTCTGATCGGAACGGTTACGATTTCCAAGGAGAGCTTCAAGATCCCGGGCGGACCGGAAGGGGACTTTGTAATGTCCTACTCCATCGATGCCGCGACGTCGCCCGCCACGATTGACTTGAAGATCGAATCCGGGCCTGCCCCGGAGGGCCAGGCAAAGGGGATCATCAAACTGGAGGGAGACAAGCTGTGGATATGTTACGAGCCATTCGGCGGGGCGCGACCCGAAAAGATGGAATCGACCGAAGCCAACAACGCCTTCTACTTCGAATTGAAGCGCAAGGCCACCTGACGCGTCTGGTCGGTTGGGGGTGTGTCGGGCTACCGAGGAGCGATCGCTCCCTCGGCGGGCCAGGTCGTGTCCCCCACGCGCTTCAGGGTCATCTCGAAGAACCGCATCGGGTCACGCCCCGGGATCAGTCGTTCTCCGACCTCGTGCCAGTTGCCGTCCTTGACGACTGCCGTGTAGCGGATCTTGGCCGGCCCGGCCGGAATTTCCCAGGTAAACCCGTCGCCAGTGATGTTGACGACAAAATCTCCTTGCCTCCCCTGCGCGTAAGACCGCATGGCAACCTGGTTCTTGGCGGCATCGAACGCGATCACGGCAAAGGCATGAAACACCACTTCGTCCTTTGAATTGTAGCCTCGCCCCTCGACCGTCTTGATGGCTCCGTCCAGCATCGGGCCCACCCGCTCGGTCTGCGTCATGTCAATCCGCTCTCCCGACTCCGTGATCATCCAGGCCGTTCCCCGCCACGTGCCATCCATGGCGGATAATGCAGTCAACTTGGCCTTCTGCATTTCAATCGCCGCGCCGTCCGGGCGGGACTGTCCGCAGGCCATCCGGTTACCTGAGAGTAGGGTTGAGGATAAGCAAGCCAGCATGAGTGCCATGACAATCGAGCGCATTATGGGAATCTCCTTAGTCAAACGGAACGACGAGCGGCCAGCGGATGAGTATACCAGATCGGACCATGGCAACCGCGCAGGGCATGCCGCCCGATTTATTCGGGCGGCATCTAGACTCTTGGCCCGGCCCCCAGCGCACCATGTCAGCTTGTTCACGGCCGGCGTCTCGGCGGCCATGATCCACCCCTCGGGGCTGAGCGATGCCGTCGTGGGGCAGGGCAAGCGGCGTGGGTAGATCAGGCAACTGCCGACGTCGCCCGCTCGAACAGGGCGTCATAGACCGCGCAGGCAAACTCCAGGTCCAGTTGGATCTCGAACGCTGCGACTGCCGTGGACATCGGCGTCGCGCTGTTCCACGACCTCGGCACCACCACGACAAAACCGCCGATGACTTGTACTAAACAGCTTGGCCGTAGCGTCAGCAGCTCAGTCAGCGCCGCTGAGAATAACCGCGCCGCCGCCGCGGGGCAGCTACTGAAAGTGTCAAACATCGGATCAAGCGAAGTGCTCACCTGCGAGTCAGGAGGTGCCCCGCCTGCCTGCTTGACCCACCGGTGTTGATGGGCACTCAGCGGTTCTGCTCTTCCGGCAAGAAAGAGATCGGGAAGCTGCGGCTGCGGCCGGAAGAAGACGATGGCTTCGGCGGTGCGCGCGCGACTGAATTGCTCCTGATCAGGGTCCGGTCCTAGCCTGGCTTCAACGCTGTCAAGCAGGTGATTCGCGCCGAGACCTGATCCCGCCGCGTAATCGCTCTCGAACATCGCCAGAGGTTGGCCGCGAAATTCTCCAAATAGGCTGCATCTCAGCACCGGTTCGCCGTCGGATGCCAAACGTGGCAGTACGTTGACGGCCGGCCCCCTCACCCGAGCCAGCCTGGCGTCGCGAAGTTCCGGGAACTGATGGGTCAGTTGCTGAACGCACGAATCATGGACGTCCGTTCGCTGCGATGCTCGCCGCAGCCTTTTCTTGGCGGCGACCGCAAGACCAACTGGCACCAGGATAACGATCCACCGAACAACCATGTGCAAGTTATTTTGATTTGTCAGCCAATCGCCCGGCAACCAGTTGGGAAATACCAGGACCACAACCAGAAATACGGCGACACAAACCAGAAACCACTTGGTTTGGGCGTTGAGCGCCGCTAGTCGTCGTTCGGAATACCGCGGCTTCTCGGTCGGCAATTGCGGCGCGTGGCAGGCTTGCGCAACCTCGGCCATCAGCGAACGTGCCGCCATAGTTATTTCGTCCGGTGCAAACCACCGATTCATCGTGTAAGGTGCCATAAGGTTTTGGGTTCGTTCAGATGTTGAAAGCGGTCGGGGTCGCGAGCCACAAGGTGGCTCCGCCGAAAAAATCTAGGATGTGAGTCTGATCCATGTGCCTGCCGGATCACTTTTGGAAGCCAACATGCGACTGGCTGGTGTCGATTTTGCGGATCCTGCGGCCCAGCGAGTGAATCGACGGGATCACCGCAGCTCACCCGGCAGCTCAGGCTCAATGGAACCTAGTTTGTAGAACAATTGTCAATATTGTCCTCAATTGTTCCGTGAATCGCGAAATTGTCGGGGGAAACAGTTGGGGACAACTGTTCCACAATGCCCAAACCGAGTGCCATTGAGCTCACGCTGGGGGCTCGCAGATGAAGCGCCCGGTCAGGCGAACCGGTGCCCCCAACGCTTCCGACAAATTTGTCGGAACCCACGGAAAATAAATTACCAATCACGGCGTAAATTAATTGTTGACAACTCCGATACCCGGTCCTTTAATGGAACGCGTATGGGTCGACCTTGACGGCGGCCCTTTGATGTAACTTTTAGCACTCGGCTTACACGGAAAAAATGGAGATTGATAATGAAGAAGACCTTAATTTGCTTGGCTTCTCTTGCGCTATGTTGCCTTGCGATCACAGCCGCGTCGGCTCAGGTCGTTGATGGCGTGTTGGACGCCGCCTACGGGGGCCCGCTTGTCGTACAGACGGTGGAGACTCAATTTGGCGACACGAATGGTGTCTTCGGCGGTGGCTATGTCGGAGGCAGCGAACTCGATGCCGCTTACGCCCACGTCGCGGGTGGCCGACTTTATCTGATGCTGACCGGCAACCACGAGTCCAATATCAACAAGCTGGAAGTGTTTATTAACTCGCCGACCGTGGTTGGTGGCGAAAACACGCTCAGCGGAACACCCCAATACGATTTCGAAACCAGTCCGGGCTTTTGGAACAGCCAAAACCTGGGAGGCATGGTATTCGATGCCGGCTTCGAGGCGGATTATCACTTGTTCTCCCGATGGGGTGGCGGGGGAACTCCCGGCCCCTACGAAGTCGATTTCGTCGACCGCCAGGGTGGCGGTAGTGCGATGGTTCCGGGGTCGGCCGGAATCGGCTCGGTACCCGCCGGTGCGCGGAATTCCAGCGGCTCGATTTTGGCTGGCGCCGTAGCTCCGTACGCGTCGGGCTCTGCTTTGACTCAGTCGCTGGACTTCGCCATCGATGACTCCAACGCAGCCGGAGTGGTGGGCGGGACAGGCGCTGCGGACATGGCTGCTGCCGCGGCAGTGACGACGGGCATGGAGTTCTCCATCGCCTTAGCGGACCTCGGTAATCCCGGCCCTGGCGACGTCCTGGAGATCGCCGCCATGATCAACGCCGGTGATCACCAGTTTCTGTCGAATCAAGTTCTGGCTGGATTGCCCGCCGGCACGGCCAACCTTGGTAGCCCGGCAGGCGTGGACTTCAACCAATTCGGCGGACCGCAGTTCTTCCGCGTGGTGGTACCCGAACCAACTAGCGTCTCGCTGTTAGGCATGGGCATGCTGGCACTGATGGCCACGCGACGCCGCTAACCGCAGCGGTCTGTAATACGAAATGCTGTAATGCCCGGTCTCGTCGAGGAGACCGGGCGTTTTGTTTGCGCGGAAACGAAAAATCGCTAGACTGCACGGGAATGCGGGGGATCCGCCAGGGAGTTCAGTATGCGTCGTCGGCGGGTGGTGTTGGTGACAGGGGCCTCGCGGGGCATTGGCTTGGCCATCGCCGCCGACCTGGCTCGCGAAGGCGGGCGGATGCTGCTCGTTGCCCGTAACGAAAAAGCACTGCGACTGGCCGCGGAAAAGGTCCGTATCGCAGGCGCCGAGCCCGTATTGGTCCCCGCCGATCTCGCCACGCCGGACGGACGGCAGGCGGTCGTCGCCGCCATCGAGGCCGAGGGGCAGCTTGATGTTCTGGTCAACAACGCCGGGATGGAGATCCCGGTGGCCGTCTTGGACCAGCAGCCCGACGAAATCGACCAGCAGATCGCGATCAATCTGGTAGCACCGCTGCAACTGACTCGTGCCCTGCTGCCGGGGATGGTCGCCCGAAGGCACGGCACGGTGGTGATGGTCTCGTCGATGTCGGGCAAGTCGCCGACCCCCTGGAACGCGGTCTACACGGCGGCGAAGCACGGCCTGGTGGGGTTTTCGTCCAGCCTGGCGATGGAGTTGGCGGGCACCGGCGTACATGTTGGCGTCGTTTGCCCGGGCTTCGTGGCGGAGTCCGGCATGTGGTCCGATACGGGCCTGCGGGCCCCGCGTGCCCTGCGCGAGGTCCCGCTCGCCGCGGTCACCGGTGCGGTGCGCCAGGTCATCGGCGGTCGGGGCGAGGTTCTGGTGACTCGCAGCCCCGTCCGTCCGTTGCTGGCCCTGGTCCAGCTATTCCCCAGCCTGATTCCCGTCGCGCTACGCACCACAGGCGTGCTCAAAGTGCTCCACGGCCGCGCACGGCACACCGCCAGTAACAGGCAGAACCAATAACAGGCAGAAACGGTAACAGATCGGGCCGATCTTTGCCTGGCCTCAGATGGACAGGGCCACATGGTGACTAATACAAGCACGAAGCGCAAGCTAGTGAGTAGTTTCCTCGAGAGCCATTCGTTCGCGCATTTTGAAGTGGTGCATGCCTGGCCACGTCCAGCCGCAACCGGGGATTTAGCCGGTTGGCAGGCTCACTCGCGTGCGCGTCGTGCTTGTATTTGTTTCGGCCGAATACTCCGCGATTGCCAAGAACCCAGCGGAGAAATTTGACTTGTTTCGGGGAGCAAACAGCAAGACTAGCGGCCCGCGGTCGGCACCATGCTTGGGGCTTGGCCTGGCGTCTCGCGCAACTTGTCGGCTAACTCGATCGTCTTAAGTGGCAGGGCCGAGGTCGGCGGGATCCCGATGGCAAGGTGCAACGTCAGACTGGCCGGCTCGAAGATCATCGTTTGAAACGTAAGTTCCCCTTGATTCGTCGCGTGCAGCCGCTGCTGGATCTCGCGCAGTCCGAGCGGCCCGCGCTCACCGTTGCCTTCCAGCAGCGGATAGCGCCAGCAGGATGTCGATTGACGCAGCTCGGGAGTGCGAAAATGATTCGTGCATGCCAGGCAGCCGTCGGACTTCGAGCGCACCGCAACCGTCTTGGGCGTGATCTCGAAAACGGCTCCTCGGTGGGCATCGCAGATCGCCAGATTGAGCCAGTTGGTGCGTTTCATGCCCCGCAGCGCCTGCTCGGCCTGTTCGACCGTTTCACACTCCTCCAGCAACCGCCGAAAGCACAAGGCATAGGGCGTCCCCTGGGGGTCGAATTGCAGTGAATGGTCCCGGGATTCATAGACCTCGAGCACAGCCACTGTGAGCCCGGCACTGTTCATACCTGACACCACACCCAGGCAGCCGGGAAACGTCACCGCGACAAAGGATCGCTTCCCATGCGGATGGTAGATAGTCACCAGACTGTAGTCGTTCAGATATCCCAAGGTGGGAAAGTCTAGATTACGACCAAACATCGGCTGACCGGTCACACTGCGATCCGCACTGACAATCAGCGTGGAGCATCCCAGGCCCCCCAGGATATCGAGCATGGTATTGGCCACGACCAAGAGGTCTCTCGGCTGGCCCGATTCTCTGGCAAGACTGTGGAGTTCCTCGAGATAATTTGGGGGGATGTTCTTGCCCAGGCCTTGGCACGCCGCGTCCAACAGGGGCCAGGCGATTTGCATGTGGGCCTGTTTCAGAAAGTCCTGCGGGTAATCCAGAATCCGCGCCGCGGGCTTGAGTGCAAGGTGTGCGACCTGCGCACCGATCTCCGCAGGCGCTCCACGCACTTCCAGTACAGGCAGCCCCTGGATGTACTTCAGTTGGGCCGGGCCGAACTCCCCTTCGGGATAACGAAACGGCGGGTCGGCCAGCGAGCTGCGGACCAGACACACCCAGACCGCCAGAAACAGACAAGTGGCAGTCCGACCCGCGGATGAGCGCCCGCAGGCTATGCGATGGCACCGGAAATCAGGGCCCCGGCAAGCGCTATCATGATGCCGCGTGCCGGAATCTGGCTCAGCTGGCTTGGGCAGGGCGATCGGTAGCGCTGGGGACATGCGGTAGTTCATGAGTGCGTGTAAGTGTCAAGGCACACCACAGTATCATACCCACACGGGGCCCTCTCTTGTCAAATCAAAGCCTGTATAGCGGCGCACCATGTAGTGCCGCACCACGTAGCGCCGCCGTCGGCGGCGGCGTGGGACGCGTTGGAGTAGCGCCGCCGTCCTCGGCGGCGTGGGACGCGTTGGACGTGTGGACAGCAGAGAACACTTGGTTGCTGACGTAGGCTCGACGGGGATCGCGCCTACTGCTGGTGGTGTCCGCCGCCGGGGACGGCGACGCTACGTAGACGCTACATGTACGCGCCGCCGTCCTCGGCGGCGTGGGACGCAGTTGGACGTGTGCACAGCAGAGAACACTTGGTGGCTGACGTAGGCTCGACGGGGATCGCGCCCACTGCTGGTGGTGTCCGCCGCCGGGGACGGCGACGCTACACAGGCGCTACATGTGCGCGCCGCCGTCCTCGGCGGCGTGGGACGCAGTTGGACGGATGTGGTCGCGGAGAACACTTGGTGGGTGACGTAGACTTCACGGTGATGGCGGTGACTGCTGGTGGTGTCCGCCGCCGGGGACGGCGACGCTACGGGCACGCTACGACCCGAAGCGGGGGCCGATCTGCGGGGGCACTTCGCCCGAACTCTGTCCGGCGGTGGGTACCGGGCCCGCAGCACCGATGGCGGGACTGCCGGGCTGCAGGCGAAAGTCACCCCGCGAGACGTCTTGAAAGCGCGGATCACCCACGATGCCGTTCTGTTCCCAGGGCGTGTACGCCCGGATGGCATCCAGCGTCCGATAACTGCGCTCGTTGTCGTCATTTCCATCCCAGATCAAGGGCCGACTATCGGCTGAAAAATACAGATTGCTGTCGATCCGCAGCTGCTGGTTGAGGCTGTGGTAGCCGAGAATACCGGCGGCTCGATTGTTGGCCAAAATATTGTTGACGATCGTTTGCCGAATATCCTCGTCGCGCGACAGCTTGACCCCAGCACCTCGTCGACGCTCCTGCGCCTGAAAACCATTCTCGACGAAGGCGTTGTTGTAAATCAGCGCATTTGGGCTGAGCGTGGTATTGAGGCCGGCGCCGGCATTCCGCCACACTCGATTGTCACAAACCGTCACCGAGGCCCCAGCTTGCATGCGATCGATAATGATGCCGTTGCCGTCGATTCCCGTCAAATCGATTTGATGTGCGACCAGATTGCCTGCGACCACGATCCCGTCTCGCGACGAGTGAATGCTGATGGCAGAGCTGCCTGGATATTTCATCGACTCGGAGTAATAACCGCCGAAACGGACGTCGTTGTTGCGGACGATACAATGCCGTGTGCCGTTTTGCAGAGAAATGTGACTATGGCCGCTGTAACGGACCCGGTTGGCCTCGATTCGCACATGATGCGTTTGCTCGCGCAGGTCGATACCGTTATCCAGCGACTGCGTAATCTTATTTCCGCGAATCAAGCTGTTCGTAAGGGCTGGCGACGGTTGCCAGGTGTAGATGCCGTTGACACAATGCTGAATCTCGTTGGCTTCGATCGTGATGCCCTCACAGTGTCGACACTGGATCCCCGCCCAGTACCCATCGATGGAATTGTGCTGCAAGTCGATCCGACGACAATCTTGCAATTCCAAGGCTGAATCATATTCCAGCTGCTTGATTCGGCGAAAATAGGACTGGAAAGCCTGTTCGGCGATTAGCTGATTGCGCTGCTCCCCAGTCTGGCGACTGTCGAGTGCGCGTCCCGCTGAAGGCTGGTCGCGCACGATTTCCGGCATATCCCGCCAGGGGTGGTCCGTCGCGGTGCGCGGATGGAGGAAGCGACAACCAACGATTTGCAGATCATGGCACTTTTGCAACAGAAAGCGGTTGACGAGGACTCGTTCCCCATCGGCGGCAACGAACCGGATCGGTTGCCCTTCTTTTCCAGAGACGAGAAACGGAATGACACCTGGTCCCCAGCCCGAGTCTTCGCGACGGTAGTCGCCGGCCCGCACCGTAATGCTATCTCCAGGGCTCAGCCGGGCCACCGCTGCCGCGATCGTGCGCCAGGGATGAGCTGCGTCGCCGGAGTTCGTGTCGGCTGCGGCAGGCGACTGGGCGACAAAGTAATCGGTTGCCCAGGCTGGCTGGCCGTAGACCCCAGCCAGCCACAAGCCTGCGACGAGTACGGGTCGAAGCGTGCGCATCACCGATTCCATTTTGCTACATGCCGCCCTCGTAGGACGGATTGGCCATCCTTGGAAAGCGATTGGCTAAAGCGGACCTCTTAGGACGGACTACCCATCCTTGGAAAGCCATTCAGCCAAAGCGATGCTCATTGCGGATGGGCCCATCCGTCCTACAGAAACCCGCGCCGCGCGTGGCTTCGACTAACGCTGTTCAACCCTGGTTGCATGGGTTTGCATCAGTTCATGGAATTTTTTCCAGCTGACTTTATAGCCGCTCTCCATGTAGGGAGGAAACCAGACCAACGATCCATTCGAGATTTCCAGCGTGCCAAATCGCTTACCATCTCGCTCGACCGTAAATTGCGCGTCAGCCCGCTTTACCTCACGAGGTGGTGTGGACATCATGACTTTGTGTTTGGCCATTGAGGTGACTCACGTATTTCAGTCCTGAAAAACATTCCCGTGATTATGGTATGTCGAATCGGCGTTCCGCTCAACCGGATGCGGATGGCCAAACTCCGGCCAAACTCGCCGCACAGCGGACGCATATCACGTCATCCTGAGCGGAGCGGAGTGAAGGATCGATCTGCCGGCCAACGTGCCATGGCCTGCAGGGGTCCGTCTGGGGTACCGTAGCACTTGGAACCATCGCGACCGTGCTGCGCACGTTGTCAGCCTCCTCAGGAGGACGCTTGGCCGCGCGTTGTGTGGTACGACGCGGCGTCTGCTGGGCGGCTAAACGATTTGCGGCGAGCTGGCGGCTTGCAGCCGATCCTGCAGCGGCTGGACTTCCAGAGGCTGTTCGCGCAGTGCCTCGATGGCGCGCACAGCCGCCTGCGCCGCCTGGATCGTCGTGATGCAGGGGACACCGTGCTGCACGGCGGCGGCCCGGATGCGCCCTTCATCGGTACGCGCTCCCTTGCCGCGTGGTGTATTAAAAATCATGGCCACCCGCCCGTCGATCAGGTGGTCCAGCAGGTTCGGATGGCCTTCCTTGATCTTCTTCACGCGCTCCACCGGGATCTGGTGTTTCTCCAACTCGGCGGCCGTGCCGGAGGTCGCCATGATCTGGTAGCCTAGCTCAAGCAGTTGTCGAGCCAGTACAATGGCCTGTCCCTTGTGCCGATCCCCGACGCTGACAAAAATACGGCCCGACTCGGGCAGGATCGTCCCAGCGGCCAGCTGGCTTTTCGCAAACGCAATGGGGAACGTGGGGGCAATCCCCATTACCTCTCCCGTGCTGCGCATTTCCGGGCCCAACACCGTGTCCACACCCCGAAACTTGCGGAACGGAAATACGCTTTCCTTGACGGAAAACTGTTCGGGGTGGGGCTCGCAAGTGAACCCTAATTCGTCCAACGTCATGCCGGCCATGACCATGGCCGCGAGTCGCGCGATGGGAACTCCGGTAGCCTTGGCCACAAAGGGCACGGTGCGGCTGGCGCGGGGATTCACTTCCAGCACGAACAGCAGATGTTCATCCTCCTGACGTTTGACGGCGAACTGGACGTTCATCAGCCCGATCACCTCGCAGTGCCTGGCCAGCGCGATACTGGCGTGCCGGATTTCGTCCAGCACGTCTTCGGCCAGTGTAAAGGGGGGGATCGAGCAGGCCGAATCGCCGGAGTGTACGCCTGCCTCTTCGATATGTTCCATAATGCCCGCCACCACGGCCCGTCTGCCGTCGGCGACGACGTCGACATCCACCTCGATGGCATCCTCCAGAAAGCGGTCGATCAGTACGGGCTGCCCTTGTGCGACAATGAACGCCTCGCGAATGAACTGTTCGAATTGAGCGTGGTCGTAACAAATCTCCATGGCGCGACCTCCCAACACGAAACTGGGGCGCACCAGAACGGGAAAATCGATCTCAGACAGCACGGCACGGGCTTCCGTCAGATTGCGGGCGATCCCGGATTCGGGTTGCCGCAAGCCGAGCGACTTCAACATGTCGCGAAACTTCTCCCGATCTTCGGCGGCCTCGATGGTATCCACGGACGTGCCGATAATGGGCACGCCGGCGGTTTGCAATGCCCTCGCCAAATTCAACGGAGTCTGCCCGCCAAACTGCACAATGACTCCATCCGCCTGTACCCGGTCCTGGATATTGAGCACATCCTCGCACGTCAAGGGCTCGAAGAATAAGATGTCGCTGGTGTCATAGTCGGTGCTGACGGTTTCCGGGTTAGAATTGACCATCACGGTTCGAATCCCGATGTCGCGGAGCGCGAAACTGGCCTGGCAACAACAGTAGTCGAACTCGATGCCCTGCCCGATGCGATTGGGACCGCCCCCCAGCACCATGATCCGCCGCTCTCCCGGCTGCTTGTGCGGCGTCTCGTCCTCCTCTTCGTAGGTGGAATAGTAGTAGGGTGTAAAGGCCTCGAATTCCGCGGCACACGTGTCCACGGCTTTGAAAGTGGCAACGACTCCCTGACGCAGCCGGTAGTCGCGGACTTCGAGTTCCGAGCAGCCGTAAAGCGTAGCTAATTGACGGTCGGAAAAGCCGTATTGCTTCGCCTGTCGCAGCAGGGGGACGGGCAATTCACGCAAACGTGAGATCTGCCGTAGTTGATCTTCCAATTCGACAATCTGTTGGATCTGATCAATGAACCAGGCATCGATCCCCGACAGTTCATGGATTTCCTCCGGCGGCAGATGGGCTTTCAACGCGTAGCGGACATACCAGATCCGATGCTGGTTGGGCAGCGAGAGTTTCGCGCGAATGTCATCCTTTTCTGGCTGGCGGTCCGTGCCCCACAGATCGGTGCCATCGCAGCCCAGCCCGAAACTGCCCACCTCGAGTCCGCGCAGCGCTTTTTGCAGCGACTCCTTGAACGTGCGGCCAATGGCCATCGTTTCCCCTACGCTCTTCATCTGCGTCGTGAGTGTGGCGTCGGCCTCGGGAAATTTCTCGAAGGCGAACCGCGGGACCTTGGTGACGACATAGTCGATTGTCGGCTCGAAGCAGGACATGGTCTTCTGCGTGATGTCGTTGGGCAGTTCGTGCAACCGGTAGCCGACCGCCAGCTTGGCCGCGATCTTGGCGATGGGAAACCCTGTAGCTTTCGAGGCTCAGCGCGCTAGAGCGACTCACGCGAGGGTTCATTTCAATCACGATCATTCGCCCCGTTTGCGGATGAATGGCGAATTGGATGTTGGACCCACCGGTTTCCACACCGATCTCGCGCATCACGGCGATGGAGGCGTCGCGCATCCGCTGGTATTCCTTGTCGGTCAGCGTTTGCGCCGGCGCCACCGTGATCGAGTCTCCCGTATGCACTCCCATGGGATCGACGTTCTCGATCGCACAGATGATGACCACGTTGTCATCCAGATCGCGCATTACCTCCATTTCATATTCTTTCCAACCGATAATCGACTCTTCGATCAGCACTTCGTGAACCGGGGACTGATCCAATCCGTCGCGCACCAGCATCAGGAACTCATCGCTGTTGTAGGCGATGGCCGATCCGCTCCCCCCCAGCGTAAAACTGGGTCGCACGACGCACGGTAATCCAACCTGCTGCATGACTTCGCGGGCACGCTCGACGGTGCGCACCGTATCGCCACGGCATACATCCAGCCCGATGCCTTCCATGGCGGCCTTGAACTTGTCGCGCTCCTCGGCTTTAGCAATCACCTCGGGCGTGGCACCGATCATCTGCACTTGGAATTTCTGCAGTACCCCGTGGCGAGCCAGGTCCATGGCCACATTCAACCCGGTCTGTCCTCCCAGCGTGGGAAGCAGGGCATCGGGGCGTTCTTTTTCGATTACCTTCGCCACCAACTGCCACGTCAGGGGCTCGAGATAGGTTCGATCGGCCATGTTCGGATCGGTCATGATCGTGGCCGGATTCGAGTTCACCAAAATGACTTCGTAACCCTCTTCACGCAACGCTTTACAAGCCTGCGTGCCGGAATAATCAAATTCGCAGGCCTGCCCGATGACGATGGGTCCAGAACCAATGAGCAGTATTTTGCCGAGGTCGTCGCGTCGTGGCACGTGTGTAACGCTTCCGTATGGTGTTCGATAAGGTCGGCGGGTACGTGAGTCGCCATCGCCGTCTAGTAAACCGGTAAGGCCTGCAGCCACGCGCTGGAACCGGGCCGCATCTAAAATCATTCCAAGTATGTGCTCAGCTTCGCGGCCATGTCCACATGGGCCCGCAGCCGTAAGTTGCCAGCTTCACTCGGCCACGCAGCGAATCAATTTGGGTTCGCGCATGGTGTCGATGCGAGGCACGTTTTCCATCGCGTGGGATTGCCGGCAGCGGCCAAACGCCCGATCCAACGCCAAATTGGGCGTAAAATACAAGCGTCTATACGGTACGGCTGCGCACCCATGATCATCGCCGGCTGGGCGGTCGCGCCGACAGCACGCTCGCACCACGGTTCCGAAATGGTTCGCGTTGTGATGCCAGCAACATTCCAGGTAAACTCCGGCGACAGCAAAATGGCGAGCCTGGCACGCCGAGACGGACGCCCGTCCAAGTCGCATGTCGCACCCGTCGCGGAGCAGTTCCGCAAAATCGTACGTTTCTCGAACAAATACTTGACCACTGTCATGGATGACGCACAATGATGCACTCAGCAACGGCCTATTCGGCCAGGATTTCAGCCCCATCGATTGATGTGCTGCGCAGGCGCGCGGATCATCCAGGATGAAGCCTGCTGCTTGAACGCGTTGGCGGAGAGGCTCAATCTGTCCTTCGAGCGCGCCGTTCGGCAGATCATGGACTGCCAGGGTTGTGTGATCGTCACCGGGATGGGCAAAGCGGGCCTGGTCGGGCAGAAGATTGCAGCCACGCTGGCGTCGACCGGCACGCCGAGTCATTTTGTGCATCCGGCTGAGTCCCTGCACGGAGACCTGGGACGGATCGGTCCTCGCGACCTGGTCCTGGCCCTGTCCTTCAGTGGCGAGACGGATGAAATTTTACGGATGGCGCGGTCCGTGATGGCTCGGCAAATCCCGGTGATCGCCGTCACAAGTCGCGAAACCTGTTCCCTGGGCAAGTGCGCTCAAGTGACGCTGGAACTGGGCCCGATGCCGGAAGCCGACACGCTGCGACTGGCCCCCTCATGTAGCTCCACGGCGATGCTGGCCCTGGGCGATGCGCTGGCACTTTGTGCCAGTCAGCTGCGTGGTTTCACGGCGGAAGATTTCGCTAAGTATCATCCCGGAGGCAGCTTGGGACAGTTGCTTGATCCGGTGGAGCGGCACATGCGTCCGCTCAGTCAGTGTCGGATCAGCCACGAGCAGGAGACCACACGGTCCGTGCTGATCGAGGCTGGGCGACCGGGTCGACGCACCGGCGCGGTCATGCTGGTCGGGGACGACGGCCGCCTGACGGGTGTATTCACGGACAGTGACCTGGCGCGTATTGTGGAACGACGGCGCGAAGGGGCGCTCGACCGCCCCATCCACGAAGTGATGACGCGTCGACCATGCGTGTTGGAGCAGGGGATGCGGCTGCGTGATGCCCTGAAAATGATCACTTCGCGTAAACTAAGCGAATTACCGGTGGTCGATGCCGAGAGCCGACCGATGGGCATCGTCGACATCACTGATGTGATGAGCCTTCTGCCTGCTGACTGGGGGGATGACGTCGCACCGGCCGGCGAACCCCCAGGGGAACACGTCGTCATGGAACCACAGGGACCACACACCCTGCCGTTTCCAGCTCCCCCAAATCCGTAATCCCCAACTCGAGACGCAATTCCATGAACGGGCGGTCGAAAACCACGGAATCCCTCTGCATGCCTATCGAGCTGATCATCAGTGACGTGGACGGAGTCCTCACGTCGGGGGATGTCACCTACAACAATCAAGGCATCGAGACCAAACAGTTTCATATTCGAGACGGCCTGGGGATTGAATTGTGGCAGCGGGCCGGGTACCGCTTCGGCATTATTACGGCGCGCACTTCGCAGATTGTGAAGATGCGGGCCGCCGAGCTGAACGTAGAGATCGTGCGGCAAGGCTTCGCGAATAAACTGCCCGTCACGCGCGACGTGGCGACCGCCTGCAACTTGAGCATGGAACAGGTGTGCTACATCGGCGATGACCTGGTCGACCTTCCGGCCATCAAAGCGGTGGGTTTGGGCGTGGCCGTGGCGGATGCCGCCCCGGAAGTCTTGGCTGCGGCAGACCATGTGACACAACTCGCCGGGGGTCGCGGTGCGGTGCGCGAAGTCATCGAGCTGCTACTGAAGGCCAAACATCGCTGGCAGGATATCATCAGTCGCTTTGAGTGATGGACCGAGACTGGGAGCCATTGTGAAGCACCGCTTCTTGACCGCCGCCGTCTCGTTGGCCGTGCTGGTGCTGAGCTACAAGGTCTATCAATTGCTGGTGGTCCCCGTCCTGGAGGGTACGCATGTCGATCCCGCCCCTCTCGTTCCCCAATTCGTGGAGAACGTGGCCACATTCACGCCCAATCGCGACCTGCTGAAGAACTATTTTTCCGCGGACAGCTGGGAACGGACTTCGGCCACCGTCATCCGCAGCGACGACTTGCTGTTGGCGGTGCAACATTGGGAACAACTGGACAACCATCGTCTGCAAATCACTCCCTGTACGATTGTGTATGCTCCGGAGCCGGCCGGCGACGACCAGCAATCTTCGTCGCCGGCCCCCGCAACACGACGCACCTGGATCGTGCAAGCCAGCGAGGGGGCGGTCCTGTACATGGATCAGGCGTCCGACATTCGCCGTGGCTCGTTGGGCAAGGTTTCGGCGGTCTATGTACCGGGGCGTGTGCGGTTGACGGGCAGCGAATCCGCACCGGGTGCCGGGGACGCACTTGAGCTGATCACCAATCACCTCCAACTGAATGAGCAAAAGATTTGGACGCCCAACGAGGTTCAGGTTCGCTGGGGACAAAACATGATGCAGGGGAGCAACTTGACCTTGCACCTCAGCCAGTCGAAATCCAGTGACCAGCCATTGGGACTACCGTTGGGCAAGACCGGGTTGCGCTCGATCGAATTGGTCGATCTGAATCTATTGAAAATACGCATTCCACATCGAGCGCCGCGCGAGGAGGCGAAGGCTCCCCAGCCTGACTGGCTGGAGGTCCGCTGCGCCGGTCCACTGGTCGTCGACCTGCTGGCTGGCCTGGCGCGGATTACGGGCAAGGTGCTGCTGGCCCGTACCGGCGATCCGCGACAGAGCGATCAACTACAGTGCGATGAACTGACGGCCCGATTCTCGCAATGGACAACCGATACCAATCAAGTGGACACCGTGCAGCTGGAGCGACTGGTGGCCACCGGGCAGCCCGCCGTCGTGACGTCGCAACAGTGGCAGGCTTCCGGGCAGAGTCGGCTGCAACCAAGAAAATACGAATTCAGCTGCCCCAAATGGGAATATGACGCGGCCAGCGGAGAATTTGCAGCCAGTGGTGCCGGCAAGTTTGTGGCGGAACTTCCAGCATCGGATCAACCGGACGAGAAAACTCAGGGCAGCGCGACCAGTGTCGTGACCTGGAAACGGCAACTACGGTGGGAACGACCAGCCAGCCAATCAGGAGATGCCGATCGGCAATTGGTCGTCGACGGCGATGCCCGCTGTACCTCCCCGCTGGGACAGATTGACGCGGAACGGGTTCGCGTGTGGTTGGAACCGCAGGCAACCGGTCGCACCGCAAGGTACCCGGGGACTCGTGGCATCGACGGGCCGCCCACGGCGTATTCTCGCGGAAGGGAAAGTGCAAGTTCGATCCGAGTCAATGCAAGGCGCTGCCGAGAAACTGGACGTCGTCCTTTCATCGCCTGGCGGTACTCGATCCAGCGAATCACCCGAGTCACCGGCTCCCGCCATGCCGTTGCGGGGACCGGATAATACTCCGCAGCTGCCTGAGGGCAGCAAGAATCGCTATCAGGTCTACGGTCAAGTCATGCGGATCGCCATGCGTCAGGACGGCAAGCGCTGGCAAGTTCGAGACGTCACGCTGGATGGGCACGTCCGCTGCATGGCCTTCCGTGAAGACGGTAGCGGAACATCGAGCGCTCTGGAGCTGGAAGGGCGAACGTTGCTGTTACGCGATCTGGGAGTTACGGAAGGGATTGCCCATGTCACGGGGACCCCAGCCCGCATCCGCGCGCAGGGCATGAAACTGGAAGGGCCGGCGATCCAGCTGGACCGGGCACAGAATCGCATCTGGATCGACGGAGCAGGTGCCGCCAGCCTGCCGCTGCCGGCCCAACTGGCAAATCGGTACCCGCAGGACGCCGCCTTCGCCTATGTCACCTGGTTGCACGGACTCAACTTCGATGGGACGACCATCACCTGCCAAAAGGACGTGCAAATTCGTGGACCCGCGCAGCTGATCTCGGCGGACCGCTTGAGCGTGCAGCTGTCGCAGGAAGTCGATCTGTCCCAACACAAGCTCGAAAGTTCCGCGATCCAGCTGGACTCGGTCATGGCCGAAGGGTCGGTGAGGATCGAGAATCGTGCACTGGGGCCACGAGGACTTGAATCCGTGGATGTGGCCCGCGTGCCGAGACTCACTTTCCGATACGCGACCGGGGATGTCGTCGGCGAGGGACCGGGTTACATCGAGACCGTGCGCCTGCGGCAAGCGGGGGGTGGCATTCCCGGCAAAGCAGGTGGCGGCCCGCTGATGTACCTGCGCGTCGAGTTTCAGCAGAAATTTGCTGCCAATCTGAACAAGCGGCAAGCGGACTTTACGAACCACGTATTTGCCACGTTTGGCCCGGTTTCGGACTTCAACGAACGAATTACGGCCACACCCAGCGCTCGTTTGTCGAACGGCCAATTAGTGATGACATGCGATCAGCTTAGCATTTTTCAGCTGCGCGGCCGCGACGCGCAGGGCGCGCCGATGGAACTGGTCGCGCTCGGCAATGCCACGATCGAAGGCGAACAGTTCAAGGCGGAGGCACATCGCATGTCGTACGACCAGGGTAAAGACCTGTTCGTGCTGGATGGCTCAGGACGCACAGATGTGCACCTGGTGCGCCAGGCGCAGCCCGGTGGTCCGCGGCAAGAAACGTCGGCCGGCAAGGTGCTCTATTCTCCCAGTGCCAATACCGTGCAAGTCAATGGCATGAAAATGCTGAATCTGGGTAGCCTGCCCAGCCAACAACGATGAGTCCGGACGATCCGAGACGCGACCGTTCCTGGTGGGCATCGTTCTGGTCGAACTCGTTGGCATCCGACGTACATGCCCCGCCGTGGGACGGCGATCCGCAACGCTGGCTGATTCTGGGCGCCTGTTGGCTGTGGTTCTTTCTCGTCCTGTTCGCCTACTACCTGCTGAAACCCGTACGGGACGGCTATGGCTCGATGCTGGCAGAGCATCTGGGCGATCTCTATCTGGCGACGTTTGTGTCGACCGTCGTGCTACTGCCGCTCTATTCGCAACTGGTCTCCGCCGTGACGCGGAAGCAGTTGGTCAACGGAGTCAACCAGTTCTGCGTGCTGTGTCTGGCGGGATTCAGTGCGGGGTTCGCGCGGTGGGGCGAGCCCCCCACCTGGCTGGTGGCCACGTTTTTTGTCTGGGTCAGTGTGTTCAACGTGTTTGTGGTGGCCGTTTTTTGGAGCGTGATGGTGGACCTGTTCGGCAGCCGCGAGGGACAGACTTGGTTCGGTTCGATGGCCGCGGCGGGGAGCGTCGGTTCGCTGTGCGGCTCGGCCGTCGCCTACCAGTTATCCCGGCAGCTCGAGCCGTACGCGCTGCTGATCGGAACAATGATCTGTCTGGAGATCACGGTGCTGAACGCCTGGTGGTTACTGCATCACCGGGCGTTTCGCGGCACGTCGATTGCCCTCACACAAGACGAAACGGAGTGGACTGGCGAACAGGAAGCGGAGATTGGCGGTGGTGTCTTTACGGGGATCACACACGTCTTCAAGTCACCTTACTTGCTGGGCATTTGCCTGTTTGTGGCCCTGGGTAAATTCTCGGCAACGTTCGTCTATAACAATCTGCAGTTGGTGGTAAGAACGGCCATACCCGATGACGGGGAACGTGTTACCCTATTCTCCAAAATGAATGTCTGGTCGCAAAGTGGCAGTTTGGTCCTGCAGGCCGTCGCGGCGTCGCTGCTGATGCGGTTCGCAGGGGTCGGAATCACGTTGCTGATCCCCTGCGGGTTGCTGCTGGGCCTGTTCGTGTGGCTGAGCCTGGAAGCCAGTCTGGTCTCGCTGGTCGTGGGACAAGTGGCGCAACAGGTCCTGGGCTACGGACTGCTGGTTCCCGCGCAGCATGTCTTGTTCACGGTCGTATCGCGTGAAGACAAGTACAAGACCAAGGCTTTCGTGGATACGGTCGTGTTTCGCGGCAGCGATGTGGCGGCCGGGAAGCTGTGCCAATGGATGACAGGGACCGGCGTGGCGCTCAGTATCCTCGCTCTCTGGATGCTCCCCTTCATGACCATATGGTTCCTGGTGGCCGCATTCCTGGGAGTGGCCTATCGAAAACGGTCGGATTCTAAGTGACAACGGCCTCAAGTCTGTTCGGCACGAGACCTGCGTATGCTCATCGCTTGCCGATGAGTACTTGGAGTTACAGCAAGCAGCGAACCCGGTCCCGTAAGGGCCGGGGTGTGCAGCGGGACCGTCGCAGCCAGACGAGATAAGGACCTTACGCGCGTCGCGTGGGGTCCTTACGGATTTTGCATGCCCGTTGAGTGGACGAATCTTCGTGGTTTACCTGCGGCGTAACCCCATCGTGCCCAGCAGCGTGATGCTGCCAAGCAGCGCCAACGACGCGGGTTCGGGTACGGCCACGTTGCCTGCGTCCGCCGACTGGAACTTGAACGTGTTCCAGATAATGAAGTCTTGACCGTCCGTCAGACCATCCGCATTGAAGTCTCCCGCGCTCCACAGGCCGGTGGAACCAAACTTGAAAACATTCCAGGCAATGAAATCCTGCCCGTCCACGATGCCGTCCAGTGTTGCGTCCCCAGGCAGGTAAGCATTGCCTGAGGGCAAATTCGCGGCGCCAGCGACTGCCAGCCATCGATCCAGATCGGCCAATGTCACGAAGCCATCACCCGTCATGTCGAATTGCGGATCGTTCGTGGCGCTGGCAATTTCAAATACCAACGTGTCAACGTCCTGCGAATTGTAAACCAGGTCTGCGTTAAAATCGCCGTTAGAAATGACGTGCAATGAAACGATTTCCTGCCCTAGCGACAGGTCCGCGTAGTTGACAAGCCATTGTTGGCGAACGTCCGACAGCGTCGGCAGGATCAGGGTCGAAAACTCTCCTGAGACGCTTCCCGATTGCGATTGCAGGATGGGGAAGAAATCACCGAACTGCGGCACATAACCGGGCGCAATCAGCTGTAACGTACCGTCCACCGCGATATCACCATCCACGAGGTATGTGTCGTATTGCCCGGGATTGCTGCCGGCGACATTGATGTTCAATACGCCTCCCGCATCTTGTTGAAACACGCCCAGCGTGGCGGATCCGACGGCCGAGCCAGCACCCAGATGCAGCGCGGCTCCGTTGCGCACACGGCTGTCTGTGCTGAAGCCGTTAGGCAAGGTCAACGAGACACCGCCGTTGATCAGCGTTCCCGGCCCTGCCAGGGTCGCAGTCGGCTCAATCACCGCTGCCGACTGCAGGTTCATCTGGCTGGAGCCGTTGGCAAACGTCGTGGTTGAGCCATTCTTGAACGTGACGGTGCCATAGATGGCAGTTGCTCCGTCCACCATCACGCTGCCGCCGAGCAGGGAGTTATTGGCCCGCAGTGTGGCGGTACCGTTCGTCCCGTTTCCCAGGAACAGCTGCCCGGCCGCACCCTGTGTCCAACCAGCTTGAAAGTTGATTTCGCGATCTTGATCAATGAACACTCTGCCATCCACGGCATCGCTAGGGGCGTCGACGATGGAAAGATTGCCGGCGGTCGCCTCCAGGGAGCCCACCTCGGTGGTCCCATCCAAATCCGGCGCGAGTTGTGTGTTCAAGACCAACGTGCCGCCGCTGGCGACCAGCCGTTGATTGTTCACGAATTGTGAGGTGAAGACGTTGCCAAAGCCCCGCGTCAGCCCATGGTTATTCACCGTGGCGCCGGTGACGGTACCGCCGTTCAGCTCCAGCGCGGTTACCGTGGACGTATTCAGTGGCACACTCATTTGCAATGTACCACCTGTCGCAGCGCCAATCAGGTCCGCGCTCAACACAGCTCCGTTCAAGACCAGGGTTCCACCTTCCGCGATCAGGTCGGATCCACCGTGGAAGGAAATGTCCGTGTTGATTTGCCCGTGGCCGGCAAGTGCCGTCCCAAACGCTCCGAGTGTACCGAGGCCGTCGATAAAACCGCCTTCGAGGCGGTTGGGGTCTGTGGCTGAGCCGCCTTCG
Organism: uncultured Planctomycetales bacterium; assembly: GCA_963695565.1. Taxonomy (GTDB): domain Bacteria; phylum Planctomycetota; class Planctomycetia; order Pirellulales; family Pirellulaceae; genus CAVOGW01. The sequence continues at coordinate 345,152 of CAVOGW010000008.1, read as the reverse complement.
AGGTTCAGTTGGCTGGTCGCGGTAGCCAGATCAATCACACCGCCAGCACGCACGTCAATCCGTGCCTGGAAACGGGTCGCACCCTGGATGTTGATCTGACCATCCACATTCAGATCGGACCCCGCCAGTGAAGTCGCCAGCGTGCCAGGGGCCTGAATGTTCATGACGCCACTACGCCCAAAGTCCATTCATCAGCAGGATTCGTGAGGTTGACCTGTAAGGTCGACGTCGAATTATTGATGTTGAGCGTGTACGTGCCGCCATTGTTGCCGCCGACATCCGAGACCAGGCTGCGGACGTCGATCGTCAAATCGTCGTTTAAGCTCAGCGATTGGTTGCCGCCGCTGGCATCCAGCGCGAATTCGCCAAGGGGCATATCGACCGTCGTCGCCCCGTCGACGGTCACGTTTCCCGCAAAGGCCATTTGGCCACTTCCCGTGTGGGCACTTCCTCCCTGGAAGATGGCTCCGCCCGTTGCGCCCAGGAATACTCGGGTATTCGCAGCTACCGTCGTGGAACTACCTGCAGCAAACAGGAAACTACTTGACAGGACGGCCGTACCGCCGCCGTCCGCCACCAGCTGCCCTCTCAACAAAATGTCGGACCCCAGCATCGTAGCGTTGCCATCGGCCGTGTGCATGTTCACGGTACCAGCAATGGGCAGCAAGGTTGAGGCCACGTTCGCGTCCAGGGTTCCGCTGTTGATGTTGATCACGCTGTCAAACTCGTTGTCCGAATCGATCGTCGAGGCATTGATCGTCAGGCGGCCTCCCGGGTTAATGGTGGTGAACGAGGAGGGACTACCGCTGCCGTCCCAGTCAAAATCTGCATCGTTGATGGTCAAGTCGCCGTTTACCGTCAGCTTGAAGATTCCCGAAGTATTCAGATCGCCGTTGATGACCGTGGTGCCGTTAAACTGCAGACCTGCGCCTGGCGCCACATGGATGTCGGGCGCGGCTGCGGTATCGAAATCGGCATCCAAGATCAGCGTGCCGCTGTTCACGTTGAATTGGGCAGCTCCGATCGCGTTCAGATGCCCGCCCGTTAGGGTGGCCGTAGCCGGGACTCCGGAGGACGGAGAACCGGCGTTGACGTTCAGTACACTGCTGCCACGCATGATCCAGTTGTTCGCCATGTCCAGTCGGGCGCCAGCGCTCATGGACATGGTTCCCCAGAATTGCTCAGCCTCGGCCTCCAGATTCAACGTGGTGTTCTCCACGATGCTCACCACGCGGTCATTATTCACACCATCCAGATCGATCCGGGCGTCCACGTCCACGGCGTCGATGGTCAATGTGAAATGATCCGTGGCGAGGGCGCCCTCGCCGCGGCCCGTGGTCAACGATCCGTTGTTGGTAAACACGGTGGTGGGACTCGACAAGCCGTTCTGAAACACGAACGTGCCGAAACCTGTAAACTCCCCTCCCAGATTCACCAGGACGGCGCCGCCGATGTTCGTACGCCCTCCGTTCAATTGAAACTTGCCGAGATTGGCAATGTCGATGCCCGTAGTCTGAAAGGCAACGCCCCCCGCCGACTGCGGCGATACGATGAACTTGGACGCCAGCCCGATGTCCAGTCCGCCCGCCCCCACAGCCAGGAAGCTGCCATTCGTGTCGGCACTCGCTCCACCCGACAAAGAGAGCGTGCGAACAGAAAAATCCTGGTCGATCAGCGTGGCATCGCCTTGCGCCGCGGCCAGGTTGCCGATCTGCACATCATGGGTCGAGCCCGGTAGGCCCGTGGGATTCCAATTGAATACATTCGACCAGTTCTTGTTCACACCGCCATCGTCCCATTCCACGACCTGAGCGAGACCCGGGGAAGAGGACATCGCTGCCAACATCCAACACCAAGATAGGGTTTGTGTCCAAGTCAGGTTCGTGGTTCGTCTGCATTTCATGGTGGCGTGCCTTCGGAGAAATGGGGGCGGGCAATGTTCCGCGATTCCTGCCGCGGGTCTAAGGCGGGCGGGGTTTTCGTCGCCAAAAAACAGCAGCAAATCGATCGCCGCAATAGGAGGGATGCCGTGTGGATCTGAGATTGGACGCCGTTTCGAAGAAAAAACTGGGAAAGTGGTCAGTGCGGCTAGGCGTTATAATGAGGTTTGCCTGAAAAGGGATCTGACGTCTCCGGACGACGTTTAGCCCCTCTTCTTGAGACAACCAAGACCGTTATTTCGGCCATTGACCACATTCTGCCAAAATGAGCCGGCCAAACCCGTTTGTCAAAAGCATCCCTTATAAGGACAGATCGTTGACGGCTAACGAAGCCACGCCAGATATCGACCTGGATACGGTCAGCATCCTGGTCCCGCGTGCCAAAGAAGGCTCGGCGGAGGCGCGTGAACAGTTGCTCGGCCACGTGCAGGATTACATGTTATTGATGGCGAAACGATACGCCGATCCCAAGCTGCAGAATAAGTTTGGGACTTCGGATGTGGTGCAGCAGTCGCTGGCACAGGCCATCCAGAATTTTGACGATTTTCGAGGAACGACGGCAGCCGAGTTGCGTGCATGGCTGGGACAGATCGTGGCCAACGAGGCCCGGAAATTACGACGGGACTTTCGCCGCAACAAGCGCGACGTCGCCCGTGAGCGGCGGCTGTCGGAATCTCGGTCCGACGCCGCAGCGGCGATTGTGGTGTCGGACCAGAATCCCACGCCACGCGCCCAGGCCCTGGCGGCGGAACAGATTGAATTGTTTTATACAGCGCTGGCAAAGCTGCCTGAGGACTATGCCCAGGTTATTCAGCTGCGCAGTTTGCAGCGATTGCCATTCAAGGAGGTGGCCGCCGAGATGGGACGTTCGCACGATGCAGTGACGAAGCTCTGGTACCGAGCGATCCTCAAGTTGCAGCAGGAATTAGATCAGCACCATGACTCAACCACCGGATGACGATCCTCGTCTCATTGCGCTGATCTGCGAACTGGACGAACGGCTGGCTTCGGGGCAGGACAGCGCCGAATTGCTGGCGCAGGCGAGTGCGGCTCTCGACCGCCATCAGCAAGCCGAACTGCATCGCGCGGAGCAGGCGTTGGACTTGATCCAACGCGTCCGCCGTAATCTCAGCGTGCTGGAGAGTCTCAGTCAGGAACTGGCGGCTGATGAGTCCCTGCCCAGGACTCACGAGTCGACGCAGGGTCCCCTCAAACAAAAAGTAGCGGACCGCGAAGCGGGCCTGCCCCGTCAACTGGGGCGCTTTGAAATTCTGGACTTCCTGGGCCAAGGAGGTTTTAACCGCGTGTTTCTGGCCCGTGATCCGCAACTGAATCGACTCGTCGCGCTGAAGGTGCCCAAACCAGGTTCCCTGGCGGATTCGGCTGCCAGTCAGCGCTTTCGCCGCGAAGCGGCCGCGGCCGCCGTCCTCAGCCACCCGTCCATCGTTCCCGTATTCGAGTCGGGTCAGGTAGGTCCGATTTCTTACATCGCGTTTGCCTATTGTCCCGGACAAACGCTGGCCCAGTGGTTCGAAGGTCAGCACCGTCACATTTCCCCGCGCGTTGCGGCTGCGGTGATCGCGCAGTTGGCGCTGGCGGTTGAGCACGCACATCAGCGCGGCGTAGTGCATCGGGACCTAAAACCTGAGAATGTGCTGATTGACGGCTCGTCCCCAGGGGCGTCCGCCATGGCCATAAGCGAGATTCACAAATATCTGCGGATCGCCGATTTCGGCCTGGCCCGGTTGCACACCACGTGTGACCAGACGCTGACGCGTGAGGGCATGGTGGTGGGGACACCGGCCTACATGTCACCGGAACAAGCCCGCGGTGACCGCGAGATCAACGCGTCGGCCGACATTTTCGCACTCGGCACGATACTGTACGAGCTGCTGACAGGCGACCGGCCCTTCAAGAAGCAGCACTACCTGGCCACGCTGCGGGCCATCGAAACCGAGCCACCTCGGCCGCTGCGGGCCGGCGGTCGGCAATTGCCACGGGACTTGGAAGCGATCTGCCTCAAGTGCCTGCAGAAACTTCAGCAGCATCGTTACGCCACCGCTTTCCAATTGGCGGCTGATCTGCAGCGCTGGCTGGATGGAATTCCGGTCGAGGCACGGCCAGTCTCGCGTGTGGAGCGTACTTGGGCCTGGGCACGTCGCAACCCCACGCTCGCGGCTGCCCTGTCGCTGGCCCTGCTATCGATGGCTGTGGGCCTGAGTGTCTCCAGCCTCATGTGGCGGCGTGCGGCAGTCAATTTACGGACAGCCGAACGAAATCGTCAACGCGCGGAACGCAATGTGGAACGGGCCCAGAATACGATCGACCGCATGTTCCATCGACTGGCTGATGACCGAACGGTCCCGCGATCCTTGCGAAACCACTTAATCCAGGATGCGGTCGACTTGCAACAGGAATTGCTGGCGGAAGAATCCGGCGACGCGGAAGTGCAGCTGGGAACCGCCCGCGCCTATCGTCGCCTGGGTCAACTCTATCGGGACTTGGGCGACACGCGCCGCGCCCTGGACAGCATCGACCGGGGTTGGGAACTTATCCGCGGCCTGCCTCCGGAAGTCGCCCAAGCCGACCCCCGTGACATCGCCTTTCAACTGGATTACTTGAAACAAATTATCTTGGCCGACGATGGTCAACGGACCTCACCGGAGAACGTCGCAAATCCACAGGTCGCAGCTGCCAGTCGCGACGCGCGGTCCGGCCGAGCCAAGCCAATAGATCGGTTTTCCGCTATCAAACTGGCCATGCAGCAGCGTACGGAAGCTTTGGCTATGCAGCGCCAAGGAAACCTCACCGGCAGCATCGAACGCTTTCGCGACAGCCTGCAGACGTTGGCGAGCCATAGTGTGTCAGGAAAGAACCGCAAAGTACATGGCTCGATCGGCTTGCATGGGCTGGCAGTTGCCTTAATGCACACCGGTCAGCTGGACGAGGCCGAACAGTGTATCGAGGAAGCCTGTCGGCTGGGCATCGAGGCCTCACAAGAAGTGACGCCCCGTGATGACAATCTGGTACAGCATGCGGCGCTCTGCTTGTGCGCTGCAGGCGACATATACCTGCGGCGAGCGAAGCACCAGCTGGCGGTGGAAAATTTTCGCCGTGCGCAAGAAATTTATCGCGAACTGTTGCAGGACTTTCCCGAATCCATGGCGGCAAACTGGGGCTTGCTCTACGCTGGTACAGGCACTGCCGATGCCATTGCCGCTCAGGATCCGGAAGATCCCGAGTGCCTGGTCGAGCGGCAACACATGGCGGCGCATTGTGAGCAGTTAACGGATCAGCTGTTGACGTCCACCTTCGTAGGCGCTCGGGCGGCGCTGACTTGGCGGTCGCTGGCCGCCGAACTCCGCCGAGCTGACCGATTATCGGAGGCGCTTGACGCCAACCGTCGCGCGATCGCGATTGCCAGCCAGCGCGATGAGGACCCGCTCAAAGGCACGCAACTTGCCATCTGCCAGGCGGACTATGCCGAATCGCTGGCGCAGGCTGGAGAATTGGAGGAAGCGGCCGAAGTGGCGCAATGCGCCGTAACGCAACTCGGTGACCTGGCGGCCGCGCAGCCCGACCATGTCGATTTGGCCGCCGAGTTTCAGCAAGCGACCGCGACGCTGGCTCGCATTCGTGCGCAAATGGCGAACCCGGTCCCGTGAAGGCCTGTCGATTCAATCGGAGATGGACATGTCATTCTGAGGCATCGCGTAGCGAGCCGAAGGATCTTCCCTCGACGATGCCCACAATCGTACTTGATTTGGTGTAGCAGCGTTTGTTGGCAGACCCTTCAGTCGCGTTGCTCCTGCAGGATGACATGTTGCCTTGGACGTATTAAGCGACCGGAAATCGTGATCTGAACTGGCATGGACCCAAACGGCCGTCACGACGGAGCGTGACGGCTACACGCCAGCGCTATCGTCATCCTGATCGGATCGGATGGCGACCTACTGGCGATTGGCGACTTCCAGTTCTGGTGTGTCCATCAGGTAGGCAAACAGGTCCGCGATCTGATCGAGCGTCAAGGAGTTCAACAACCCCTCCGGCATCGACGAGATGCGATTCGGCAGGATCTCCTCGACATTCGATTCTTCCAGCCTGAGAATCGTGCCATCGCTCTGCAGCAGATGCAGCTCGTCGACGCCGCCAGGCATGACGACACCGGCGTACGTGCCGCCGTCTTCGGTCAGCACAGTCCGCGTGGCATACTGATCCGAGATGACCTGGGAGGGATGCACAATGGACTCCAAAACTTCTCGCTTCTGGAATCGTTTCGCGATGGTCGTCAAGTCGGGCCCGTTGTCGCTCCCCAGACTGCCGAATCGATGGCAGTTGGCGCATTGAGCGGTCTTAAATACGGTCGCTCCACGGTCGATCGCGCCGGACTTGCCCTGGGCGCTATCCAGGAAGGTCAACAGGTCGTCATACGTGTAAGTATTCTGGCCCGTTTCGTGGGGCAAGTTCGGTGCCGGCTGACTGGGATAGGTCGTGTCGTACCAGCGCTGCCAGGCTGCCAGGGCGGTATCCCATTGCTGCCCGGCGCCGGGTGGAGTGTCCCCCATCCAGTGTTCCAGCAGTTTGGCAGCCAGCATGCCCCCGTTCTCCTTCAGCCGCAATCCGCACAGAATGACCTGTCGGATATGTTCCGGGGACTCGGGTGCGAAGTCGACTTCGGTGAGTTTGATAAGTGTCTCCTGAGCCGGCTCACCATCCAGAATGGGAATACTCCTGACCAGGTAATCCCAATTCCGTCCGCCGGGTTTTTGCGCCAGCCCCATAGCCACGACTTCTCTTCGTTCGGGATCGCGGTCGTAGATTTCGCGCAAGTATCCCATGGCGTCTTCGCTGCCGTGTCGTGCCAGGATGGCCACGACGGCGATCCGTAATTCGTTGTATTTCTCATCGGTTTTTCCCACCAAACGCCGATCCAGCTCGATCAGCCGCGGCACCAGTTTGGCGTCCTCTGACTCGGGCAGCGCAAACAGGGAAGTCACGGCCATATTGGGCATCTGGTCCGCGCGCGCCATCACCATGTCGTGGCTGGCGATGTCCAGGCTCTGGGTAAAATCGACGGCCACCTTTTCCATATAGCCTCCCAGATTCTTACCCCCTTCGAGTGTCTTGGCACGCTCCAGGAATTGCAGTACATCCGCGCGCACCGCAGGGGTCCAGCCGTCCTTCATGAAGCGTAAATACGTGGCGATGTGCACCCGCTCGACGTCAGGAATATCGGCATTCAGCTGTTCGACCAGTCTACCGGTAAACTCGGACAATTGGGCATACACGATGACGCGCACCATTTCCCGATTCACCAGGTCGCTCTTCGCCGGAAACTTCTGTGACAGCCAGGGCTTCAATTCAGGGACGTCCGTGGCCGGGACGTTACCGCGAAGCATCGCCAGTTGCACAATCCGGATCACATCCAGCATGTCATGATCGGGCACAAATCCTTGGGCCAGCGTGACGGCACGCTGCACGATCTGCCGGCACACCTCGGGTTCCGGGTCGCGGACGAGGATGGCCAACGAGCCTTGCACAAACAGCTGAAGGCGATCGGTTGCCATGATGGTGCCGCGCCATTCGCGGTCCGGATTATGTTCCAATAGCCGTCGGGCGCTCCAAGCCTCCCAGCGATCGCCCGAAGTTAACATGCGGGACAAGACCGCAACGGGTACTTGAGTTTGAGAGCGAGCCAGCGACTCGCACGTGATCCGACGGACGTACGGAGAGGGATCGTCCAGCAGTCCGATCAGCTTGTTGATGGCCACTTCGTTGAGAATCATGCCCAGGAAGTAAGCGGCCCGAGCCCGCAGTAGCGGATCCTTTTCCTTCGTCAATTCGACCAGTTGCGCATCGGTGGGTGGGGGGCCTACCAAGTGCATCAGCCCCACGGCTTGAACGCGATCCGACGCCGTCTGGGACTTGTTGAATACGAACTCCGCGACTTTCGCATCCCACTCCGATTCGTACTTCTCGCGGGCCGTGGAGATACCCTGCCGGCCCCAGGCACTTTGCGGTTGGTCGTAGCGCAGCGCTGCCGCCACGCCGCTGGAACCGCGGTAGGGAGTCGCCTTGCCGGTCCAGGCCACGCGATACATATTACCTTGCGTGCCCCGGCCGCCGGTGGTGAAGTAAATCCAGCCGTCCGGGCCGACGTCGATGTCGGTCACGTTCAGTGGCGTGCCCTGCAGAAAGACTTCGCGGCGCGCGACGTAGCTGCTGCCACGAGGTTCCATGCGGATGGCGTGGATTTCCCCCTGCGCCCAATCACACGAGAATAGCGTGTTATGGTACCGAGCCGGATACACGTGATGATTGTAGAACACGCAACCGGTCGGAGAGCCACGATCGGTATTCAGGATGGGAGGCAGGGAATCGACAAAGTACTCGGGCCACTTTGCCCAGCCGCTGCGCCAGCCGAATTCTGATCCGGGTGTCACATGCAGAATTCGTGTCGGTCGATGCCAGGGGGTCCCGGCGTCGGATTCCATGTCTGAATCATAAACGAATAAGTCTCCCGCATGGTTAAATGCGAGGTCATAGGCGTTCCGCAGGCCGCCGGCAAACAATTCGACACGCTGCCCTTCCAGGTCCGTGCGCAGCACCGTACCTCCCGGCGCCTTGACGCCGGCGGCGTGACCGCGTGGGTCTTCGTAGCGGGGCGTGACCAGATCTCCCTCATAGTAGTTGCGGTGTGGACTGGTCTCGGCGAAGCTTCCTTCGATCTGCGTGTAGTTGCCGGTCACGATATAGATCATGGCATCCGGCCCCAGCGCCAAGCCGTGCGGTCCGTGCTCGCTCATCGATCCCTTAAACCGCACGACGGATTCGACATTCTCATAGTTGCCATCTTGATCCTCGTCGCTCAGCCGGTAGAGGGCCGCACCCATCGGCCCGTCCGCGATCACGTAGACCTGGCCATTGATGGGCAGGATGCCCTGGCAATTGCGGACTCGATCACAGCAAACCCGTACTTCGTCGGGAGTATCGTTCTTGTTCGTATCGTAGACCAGCAGCAGAGGGCCACCTTCCTGCGAGGCCAGGATCTGGCCGAACTCATTGAAGGCCATGGCGATCATGGAGCCCGTTTTCTCGCCCCCCACGACATGCTGCACTTGAAACCCTTCCGGCAGGCGGAATCGTGGATGCTCACCGTCGGGCGCACGGCTCGTCTCGCCATCGCTGGACTTCTTGGGAACGACAGACAATAGACCCCGCCGTTTTTGGGGCTGGGACCAGGGCTCGGTCCGGCCGAACGGTCCCAGGCTGCGGGAAGCCTCCCAGCGATCGTCGATGTAGGCCACCGACGTCCACAATGGTAATGACTTCAGGTTAGACTTCCAGGTGGCGTTAGTCACATAGCTGCGACTGGACTTGTCTTTGCTGATAACCTCCAGGCGGGCTGCCAGACCGGCATGTTGTCCGTTGCGATTGGTGACTTTGACGGCAACCACGTTGGTGCCGCCCCGCAGGTATTTGCTGACGTTATATCGGTCCAGACTGGTTTGCGTCGAGCCAGTGGCAATCCGTCTGCCGTTGACGAACAGTTCGTAGACATCGTCGGCCGCGATTTCCACGAACCCCTGGGCGGGAGCGGTGGCAAGTTCGATGGTCTTGCGAAAATGGCAGGCGTCCTGGGGAACATTACCGGCCGCGTGCTGCGGCGTCCAAATCCATTCTGGGTTCGTCCCGGCGCCGATATTTGCAGTGGAGGTCTGCGCCGAAAGGTTGCCCGTCGCGCAGCAGCAGGCGACCGCAAGGCACAGCGTGAAAACGTGTCGATGATAGGTTACAGGCGTCAACAAGCGCAACTTGATGGGCTTGAAGACAGGCAACCGTGTTGTGCATCTGGCAAACACCGCGAGTCCTCACCTGAAATTTGAATAGTTCTTGACGCGTGGACGGGCATACCTGTCCGTCCGAGTGGTGACAGCCACCTTATGCCAAGGGCCTTGCCGCGGGCCGACGATTCCCGGTGCCGATTATGGAGTCCGGGGGGACCGCCTCGCGACGAGGTGGGTGGAATGCACAGTTCCGGCTTGAATCGGTCGGCGAGGGAGCGTACCAACAGCGTGATCGAAAGAGCAACAAATCTTTCGAACTCCCTGCGGAACAAGCAGGCAAGATCAGCAAGGCCATCAGCAAAACCAATGGCCGCCGGCGCGTGGTGCAAGGACGATAATCCTGAAGCCACTCCTGGTCGCGGTTCGCTGGGCGACACCCGGCTGGCGGCTATTTCCTGGAAAAACGCTGGAATTAGACGGCCGCTGGAGCGAGTGCGGCGTGTGGATAACCGGCGAAGCCCGGAGCTCAGCTCGAATCCTGCGCCAGAATCTGGCTGATCATGCCCGCAATGTCGTAGCTGCGATGGTGCAGACGTGTCTGCCACAGTCGGCGAAATGGGCCGGTGGCGTCAATCGTATCGGGCCCGAACGCCGCTCAGCAGGCTGCCCACGATCCGTTCATTCAATTGCGGGTGAAGGCAACTTTCGGTGTCCTGAGCAAATCTTGAATTCATCAGCGAGGAGACCATCAACTCGTCCGCAAGATCTCCGTGATCGTCGGGCGCTGCCGAACTGGAAAAATCCGTGACGCGGTCCATGTCAAACGCCCAGCGGCTGACATCGACCGCCCGATTCATGCGGCTAAGCAGCATATCGCACCAACGTTCGGCGCGACGACGAATCTGATCGAGCGATCGGCCAAATTCCGCGTTCTGGCGGTGCGTCTTGACCACAAGTCGCATGCATCGGTGTCGGACGTCCTGGTGCGACAGGAATACACTACTGGCGTACGGTTCGATCTCCCGATGACCATGGGTGCGATCCAGCACGGTTGCGGCCGCTGCCCAGGTCCGCGTCAATAACTCGGTGGCGAACACTTCGTACAGCAAGCCTCTCAGCTGAGCCTCCCGGCGGGGTGCCAGATCGCGGACCTGGTCGGCCGTTTCGAAGCGGGCGGCCCAGGCCGCCCATTGTTCCAGTCGAGACCTGGAGGCGATCCAGTATCGTTCGCTCCCCTGCGTGGTGAACGACGTTCCCCGTACGAGACTGGGCCAATGGCAGGCAATCAGCGCTGCCACTTGAATGGATTCACACAATGATTGCGGTGGTGCCAAGATCAGAGGTCCGCTGTACCTGAAGTTTCGGCCGACAGAAAAACTCGCGTGGGAAACTCGTTGCAAGCCCCGTGCCGGATTCCTGGGCTTCCGTACAAAGCGGGTTTATGACGGCTTTCGTGGCCACCGGCCCGATTAATCCGTTGGCGCGGAGGAACTTCCGTTGTTTTTTTTCCACGTGACGTCAGCGAAACGCACGCGGCTGGTATGGCGTGAACAATTTCCGGCGGTCGCTGGCTCAATGTCATCCTGAACGGAGCGGAGTGAAGGATCTGCCAGCCAAGCTGGTATCGCCCACAGTGGGGCGTCCGGGATTTCCTGGGGCTACCGTGGTGCCCAGAACAACGTCTCTGGAAGATCCTTCGGTCGCTGACCGAGCTGCGCACGGGTTTCAGCTCCGTCAGGATGACATCTCATTGCTGACCGTGCTGCGCACGCATGTCAGCTCGCCCAGGAGACGTTTGGGGGGGATATTAGGGCGAGTGCCAAGCGAACTACTCGGACCTCAAGGCGATCGGGCGGACCCAACTGGGAGCCAGGACGGCGTCGTTCTCATCCACACCTGGTTCGACCAGGCCACGATTGCTGACGGTCATGGCGTACACGTCAAAATTGCCGCGGACCCGAGCCATGCGACCGCTCTTGCGCAAGACAATGAAGTGGCAATGGCCGTCCTCAAACAACACGTTGATGCCATTCGCGCCGTGTGCCGGCGCGGTGTTGGCAACCAGGCTATTCACGATCGAGTCCGACATGATGGGGAAATAGGCGCGGCCTCGCACGCGAGTGCCTCGATACTTGCCATGCTCGAAATGGCCCAGCACATAAAAATAGCTGCCCCCCATGGTGCGCTGCAGACGGATCAACTTCGCTCCCTCCGCCTGCTGCACTTGCAGTAGCGTAGGAATTTTGAAAAGCTCAGGCTGTTTTGCCAGATCGGACGTGGGGCAAAGAAAACGATTTTGTTCCGTCATGAAGCCGGCGTAATACAGTTGCGGCGCATAAACGCCGGCCACTCCCGTCTTGGGGCACGAGGCTGGGATTTGGGGAATTTCCCCGGCGCCGCGATCGGCAAACTCGGGTAAGGCAATGCCCATCAGCCGCAAGTTATCCTGGCAGCCAGCGCGTCTAGCCAGATAACGGCTGTTCGCCACCGCGGGAAAGAACATCATCGACGCCGCCAGGAAAATTCCGGCTGCCACCACAACGTCGACCAGATTCCAGCCGGTGCGGTGCACGCGGTCCCATACGCCCGATTCCCGCACACGGCGAGCTTGCACGCGGGTCTGTTCCACGTGAGCCGCAATCAGCTCACAAGTCCGTTCCGCCAGTCCCAAAGGAGGTTTCTCGTCGATCCAACGAGCCGACTCCAGCGGTGCCAATTGCGCTTCAAGTCGATCCAGCTTGGTCGCCAATTGAGGATCGGCTTCAATTCGTATTTTCGTGATCTCTTGCGTCGGGCCATCCAGTGCTCCGAGCAAATAACCTAACAAGTCCAGTCGCATACGTGCTCCGGATAAATTTGAATCGGTTAGAACTCTTCTAGATCGTTAAATGTCTCATTCCACGACTCGGTGAGACTGCGAATGGCAGCATGCAGTCGGCTCTTCACGGTTCCCACCGGGATCGACAGCACGTCCGCCGCCTCCCGGTACTTCAGGCCTTGATAGTAGACCAAATGCACGACCGACTTCAGGTGTTCGGGCAGATTGGTAATTTGCTCGACCACCCACGCACCACGTTCTCCCTTGGCCAACTCGGACACCGGGGAGGGCTCACCGCCTTCGACGATATCCAGCAACTTGCCGTCGGGGTCACCGGCCCCTCCCTGGCGATCCAGGCTGGCCATTTGGTGTCGCTTGTTGCGCCGCTGCAGATCAATTGCCTTGTTGGTGGCAATCATGTACAGCCAAGGACGCAAAGGTCGCCCCTCCTCGTACTGATCACACTTCAGGTGCAATTGCAAAAACGTAGCTTGGAAGGCGTCCGCTGCCTGATCCGCATCTCCCAGGTACCGCCTCAAATAGGTGTACAATTCGCGCTCGTATCGATGGACCAACTCAGAAAACAGGCTTTGATCGCCGGAATTCCGATACTGCAACAAGAGTTGCTCGTCGGACCAATCCACCGTATTTGCAGGCAGCTCGTTTCGTTGGCGAGGTTTCGTAACCACGATGCTCATTTTACTACTACGCTTCCTAGAGACGAGAGTTCTGTAAAAAATGGGCATTTTTGCCAGCCGCGGTGCCGAGTCCAGCGGAGCCAGTCTTGCCGGTAATAATGACCCGGTACCGCTGGAGCAAAGCACGTACCACAAGGTGGCCTGGACCCCGGTTTCCATGCCTGGAAAGCTGTAAGTGGCTGGCATATAATCGGTTAGGAATAACTGTGGATTGCCTGCCATGCCTCGGATTCGGCTGCCATCGGCGCGGATTTTGTATCGTTTGCAAACAGCAAGGCGGGCGTTAGTTCCCGAGGGGACTGTTGATTTAGTCAGCCGATGGGCGTTAGTAGCCGGCGTAGGCCCACGGTTCGCGCCGGCAAGAAAAGGTTTCAAAACCGGAGGCTAACACCCAATGGCACTCGGTTTGGGCATTGTGGAACAGTTGTCCCCAACTGGTTCCCCCGGCATGTTTGCGATTTCGCGGAACCATTGAGGACAATTGTCCTACAAACTACGTGCCATTGGGCTAACGCCTGGCGGCTGATTTTTGCTGAGCCGTTGTGGGTACCAGGTCAACCAGCCGCGAGCTGGACGGATACGAGAATCTGGAACGGTCACGGCTAACTGGCGGTCAGCAAGGTTATCTGATTAGGGAGCGTTTAGAAGCTAAAGCCTATGCACGCGAACAATATCTATTTTGTCATCGTCTCGGCGGCCATCCTCCTGCTCTATGTCGTAGACGTGGTGAGTGAGTGGTTGAACCTGGGCGCACTTCGGCCCGAATTGCCCCCCGGATTCGAGGACGTCTACGATCGTCAGCGGTATGAAGAATCCCAGCGCTACACGCGCATCAAAACACGATGGGGTCTGTTCGAATCCACGGTTTCGTTGGCGGTGTTTCTGGCCTTCTGGTGGTGCGGTGGCTTTGGCTGGTTGGATGAGTTGGTCCGCCGTAGCATTCCGAATCCGACGATCCGAGGCCTGCTGTTCATTGGGGCCTTGCAACTTGCCGCCTCGCTGTTGTCTCTTCCATTTGAGTTCTATCACACGTTTGTGATTGAGGAACGGTTTGGGTTCAACAAGACGACGCTGGCAGTCTTTTTAGCGGACCGCCTGAAGGGGCTGCTATTAGCCGTGGTCTTAGGCGTTCCTTTGTTGATCGCCATCATGTGGGTGTTCGAGCGGTTGGGTTCGACGGCCTGGTTGTACGCCTGGTTGATTACGGCGGGGTTCACGTTGCTGCTGACCTATCTGGGGCCAGCGTTGGTCCTGCCCTTATTTTACAAGTTAAAGCCCTTGTCGTCGACCGAATTGAAATCGGCGATTGAAGCCATGGCTGCCAAATGCAATTTTCCGCTGGACGAAGTTTGCGAAGTGGACGGATCCCGCCGGTCGACGAAGGCCAACGCGTTCTTTACGGGATTGGGAAGACACAAGAAAATCGCACTCTATGATACGCTGATCCAAAAACACAGCGTGGGCGAGTTGGTGGCGATATTAGCGCATGAGATTGGGCACTATAAGAAAAAGCACATTTTACAGCACCTGGTATTGAGCATCCTGCAGATGGGAATCCTGTTTTTTCTGCTGGGCTTCTTCATGCAGAATGCTGGATTGCACGCAGCCTTTGGCGTGCGGGAGGCGTCCGTCTATACGAGCCTCGTGCTGTTTTTCATCCTGTACGAACCGATCAGCAAACTGCTGTCTCTGGGCCTGTTGATGTTGAGCCGCCGGAACGAATTCGCGGCGGACGCCTATGCGGCCCAGGTCACGGGGAGGCCCGAAGACTTGATCTCGGGACTCAAAAAGCTTTCCGGGGACACCCTGTCGAATCTCACCCCGCATCCGCTGCACGTCTTCTTGAATTACTCGCACCCGCCGATGATCAGCCGGATCGCGGCGCTGCAATGCGGATAACGAGCGGCTGCCAGCCGGATGCCCCGCATTATTTCCGCACAACCTGGTTTCCGCCGACACGCCTGACCATGTGCCGAACCTCGAGGGCACTGATGGTCGCCAGCACCCGCTGCACCGGAAGTTGCGACTGCACGACAATGTAATCGATGAGCGTGGGTTCTGTTTCAATACAGCTCAGTACTTGTTTCTCTTGCTGGTTCAACTGCAATTCGGCCGGATGCCGAACTGCTTCACCCGTGGCCCGGGCGGTGGTCTCGGCGAGCGGTCCCAGCGCCTCGAACACGTCATCCACCGTCTCCACTAAGGTGGCTCCGTCCCGCAGCAGCGCGTGGCAACCGACCGACATCCGGCTGTCGATCGGGCCTGGAACGGCAAACACTTCTCGCCCCTGTTCCATGGCATGGCGGGCGGAAATCAATGCGCCCGACCGCGAGCCTGCCTCGACGACAATCACGCCCAGGGCCAGTCCGGTGATTAGTCGGTTGCGCCGCGGAAAGGCGCCTCGTTGCACTGGCCAACGACTGGGAAACTCGGACAGCAGGCAACCCTGTTGGGTCAATTCGCTGGCCAGCCCGTGATGTTCGGTGGGATAGACGTTTAACAGTCCGCCTGGCAAAACGGCAATGGATCGACCGCCTGCTTCCAGCGCACCGCGATGCGCCGCCGCATCAATCCCGCGTGCCAGTCCGCTGACGACCGTCATTCCCGCCCGGGCCAGCGCAGACGCCAGTTTTTGTGCCACTCGCTTGCCGTAGGAGGTGGCGTGTCGCGTGCCGACGATGGCGATGGCGAGCCCATCCTGGGGGAGCAATTCCCCGAGGCAATAGAGGACTTGGGGAGGAACATCGATGTACTGCAAATTGCCGGGAAATGAGGAATCACCGGGCAGCAGCACCTGGATGCCATGCGCCTGGCAATGCCGCTGCTCCTCGTCGGCCAGTTGCCAGGATGCCGCCTGAACCTCGCGCACCGTCTGCTCGCCAATTCCATGGACGGACAGCAGTTCCGACCCAGACGCCTGCAGCACGGAGGCCGCGGAGCCGAAATGCTGCAGCAGTCGATCACGCAGTTGGGGCCCAATGCCGTGTACCATCGCCAGGGCCAGCGTGGCCGTGCGCTGATCAAGTTCGTTTTGCCCTTGGCATTGGTGGTCTGGCATCACGTCACCGTTGCATGTTTGCGACTCAGGCCATCATGGGACATCGTGTCGATGAATGCGTGCAACCGGTCGGCCACGGAAAACAGGGTCGGTCCATCGCCGCACAAGCATTGGCAGTATACCAAACGCGGGAAGATCAGCTAGAAGCGGACCAATACGATCAGGTTGTGGCTAGCGCGCACCAGGCCTGGTCGCAAAAGGTGGTGATGCGCGAATCAGCCTACGCGCTAACTAACGCGGCAACTCGAAGATCTGGTGCATGAACGCCAGTGCATTAAGCCCGGTCGTGGGGCGCCACATGACCGTCGTGCGGCTCATGCCCGGCCCGTGGCGAAAGGCGTACGTACTCGGGTAGTGCGGCAACGAGTTGTGCGGCATCATGGGAGGGTACTTGTATGCCGTCTGCAGATTGGGGCGTGGTGTGGCAAAAGGCACGGGGTATGATGGGGCCGGCATCCCGCAGTGCACGACAGGTCCTGCGTTAACTCGGCTGGCATGCCGGCACGGACCAGCCGCCGTTCTGCCAGTTCCGTCGGCGTAGGTGGCCGTGGCCAGGGCCGTGAGAATCAGCAGGGCCGAGCCCTGTACGCAGCATCGAGTTAGGATCGCACCGGTTTTTCCGACCATTTGCCCACGTCCTTTCTGGAGGTGTGTATTTATCCACAGCATGACCGCACACAGCATAACTCACCCATGACGTGCCGGCCTTACAACCGTTTTCGGAAGAAAAATAGCTTGATCCCCGGCATTTGAGCTACGGTTGGGGTGGTAGCGGTCGTAGCGTGAAAATCAGGTTCGAAAATCGGACGCACGCCGTTATAATCGGCACAACTTCAAATCGGCTGGGGACAGGTGTGGAGATTGCGGGAGTAAAAGTTTGGCTCTTATCAAGCGCAAGATCAAAAAAAAGGTTCGCCGCAAGACGGCGGTTGACACAAACGGCGGGGCGAATGGAACACGTCTCAACGGCGTGCCCGCGAAACCAACCGCACAAAAACGGGCCCGCACGGTGGAGTCCGCGGTGCCCACACCTGACCGCGTGGGCAAGACAAAGCGGTTTGCCACCGCCAAATCGATGGCCGAGTCGCAGCGGGATATTTCGGTCAGCGAGTTTTTCGCCAAGAACCGTCACCTGCTTGGTTTCGACAATCCGCGCAAAGCCTTACTCACAACGGTTAAGGAGGCGGTCGACAACTCGCTGGACGCCTGCGAAGAGGCAGGGATCACGCCCGAAATCTGGGTGCACATCGAGGCCACGGAGAAGAGCCGCTACAAGGTCGGTATTCAGGATAACGGGCCGGGCATCGTCAAGAAGCAAATCCCGCTGATCTTTGGTAAGCTGCTGTACGGCTCCAAGTTCCATCGGCTCCGTCAAAGTCGCGGGCAGCAGGGAATTGGCATCAGCGCGGCGGGCATGTTCGGCGTGCAAACCACGGGCAAGCCGGTCAAGATTATTTCCAAAATCTCCGCCCAGAGTCCGGCACACTACTACGAAATCCAAATTGATACCAAGAAGAACCTGCCAGAAATTTTGAACGGAAAAGGGGAAGGCGTCGATATTCCTGCCGGAGCCAAGGGTCAGGAGTACATCGGCAAACATGGAATTGAATGGGTCGAGCAGGATCACGGAACCCGCGTGACCATCGAGCTAGAGGCCCGTTATCAGCGGGGACGCGGCAGCGTCGACGAGTATCTGGAGCAGACGGCTATTGCCAACCCGCACGTCACGCTGCATTACACGGATCCGGATAATCAATCCCGCACATTCGAGCGATCCACTACGCAGCTGCCGAAAGAACCGCGCGAGATCAAGCCCCATCCCTATGGCGTCGAACTCGGCCGACTGGCCACGATGCTCAAAGATACCCGTGAATCGACGCTGGCCGGATTCCTGGTCCACAGCTTTTCGCGCGTCAGCCCGGGAGTGGCCAAGTCGATTTGCCACACGGCCAAGCTGTCCACGCGGGCGCGAACCAAGCGCATCGGACAACGAGAAGCGGATGCGCTGTACCAGGCCATCCAGGCCACCAAGATCTCGAATCCGTCCACCGATTGTATCAGCCCGATTGGCGAGGAGCTCATTCTGAAGGGCTTGCGACAGGTCGTACCGGGCGAATTTTACGCTGCGGCCACGCGTCCACCCGGCGTGTATCGAGGTAATCCATTCCAAATCGAGGTGGGGCTGGTCTACGGCGGCGAGGCGCCCACGCGCAGTGTCACGCGCGAGCTGTTGGATGAATTGCTGGAGGAATCCGACGCGCGCACCGTGCGGCAATTCCTGGTGCAGACGTTTCCCGCGGTGGGTTCAGATGGGGCGGATCAGATCATCCGCGCAGCCAATTTGGGGACCCGCAAGTCGCCCAACAAGTTGAAGCCCCGGGAAATTGCGGCCCTGCTGGCCGCCATGCAAAACGTCAATATCAGCGAAGGCCAGACCATGGAGATCCTGCGATTTGCCAATCGTGTGCCGCTGCAGTTTCAACACGCAGCATGCGCGATCACGCAAACCATTACGCAGACCAACTGGCGTGCCTACGGGCTGACGCAAACACGTGGAGCGATCCCCAAGGGTCCCGTGACCCTCATGATCCACATGGCCAGCGTCTGGGTGCCGTTTACCAGCGAGTCCAAAGAGGCCGTGGCCGCCTACCCGGAAATTCAGAAAGAGATCCGGCTGGCGCTGCAATTTGTGGGCAGAAAACTGGGCATCTACCTGCGGCAACGTAATCGCATGAAACAGCAAAAGGATCGTCGCAGCATTTTCCTCCGCTACTTGGGTGAAGTTGCTACGGCCGTCAGCAATATCAACCGCGCAAAGCGAGATCCACTGTTCGATCAATTGTGCAAGGTCGCCAAGCGACAGACCGCGGACGCTGACCTGAAACTCGACGAACGCGGCAAGCGAGTCACTCCGCAGGATGACCTGGGCGAAAATGTGCTGATCGTCGATCCCAGCGCCGCGTTACCGGGAAAATTTCCCCCGCAGCCAAAAACATGACAGCCGTGCGGCTGCCCAAGGATCGGAGGTGGCGGCAAGTCTCCGGCCTTAACTTCGTGTTTCACATGTTCGACGTCGCAGTCGCCGCAATGTAGAACCATTGTCCCCAATTGTTTTCGGGACATTGCGCAGGCAGAGAATGAATCATTGAGAACAATTATTCGACGTTGCGGCAAACCGTCGTCGTGCCGCCAGCACCCTTCGTGCAACACTTCGAGGGGAGAGGCGAAGTATGGTCCGACGATTCCATCATCCCACCCAAGACCCTGGAAACTTCCGCAAATGGCAACTCGCAAACGAACCACTACGGGCAACCGTTCCACCACGCGGCCGGCCGTAGCCTTGACCGATCGGGATAAGAAGACGCTGGGCAGCCTCCGCAACCTGGCCGATGGCGTGGTGAAGGCCGCCGAGCGGTTACGGGATCCACACCTCGATATCCCCTCACGCACGCTGTCCAACGTGCGCTACAGTTCCGCCAAGCGGATCCTTGAGATGGGGAGCGGAAAAAACCGGCGACAGTTGTTTAACCTCTCGCAAGCCAAGGCCTACATGCAGACCATGCTGGTGGGCAGCGGCTGCAAAGCACTGATTGACCAGGGCAAATCGACCAGCATCCGGGGTATGTACTATATGTTGAAACATACCATTGAAGGCACCAAGGAATACACGTTTGACGACCAGAACGAATGTGATCCCATCATCGAGGATCTGGAGGTGCTGCTGGACTCCCTGCGCGAGGAGCTGCATCTTTATGCGTCCAACCGCGGTAACCTGATGGGGGATCTGACGCTGAATGATAACGGAACCGAATTGAATTGCAGCCGCGTTGGCCGGAACGGCTACAGCATTCCGTCGATTGTGGAACCCCACATGGTCAAGTTCGTTAAACATCATTGCAAATTTATCCTGCACGTGGAAAAAGATACGGTGTTCAACCGCTTCGTGGAGGATGAGTTCTGGAAGCAGCACAAATGCCTGCTGACGCACGGTAGCGGACAACCCCCGCGGGGCGTGCGCCGGATGCTGTATCGCTTGAGCCGTGAACTCAAGCTGCCCCTGTATTGCCTGTTGGACAACGATCCGTGGGGATACTACATTTACAGTGTCATCAAGCAAGGATCGATCAATCTCGCCTTCGAGTCCCAGCGGATGGCCATTCCCGATGCAAAGTTCATCGGCTTGCGCAGCATGGATCTGGAACGCTGCGGACTTTCCAACAGCGTGATGATTAAGTTGACGGACACCGATCGCAAGCGAGCCAAGCAGATCGCCAAGTACCCCTGGTTTGAAAAGAAAAAGGAATGGCAGAAAGAAATCCAGCGCATGCTGGCCAACGATTTCAAGCTGGAGGTCGAGGCCCTCATCAGCCGAGACATCAGCTACGTCACCGAACAATACGTCCCGGAACGCCTGGCCAAGAAGGATTGGCTGGACTGATCGGTAAGCCGCGATTGTTTTCGCCCGCAGCAGGAGCGGAGCCTGGTTATGGCTGCTGAACATCATCTGCGGCGGGAAAAACTGTCGATGGACAATTTTCCGATTGTGGTCGAAATTCCCGTATTGTGGGGCGACCAGGACTTGTTCGCCCACGTGAATAACACCGTCTACTTCAAATGGTATGAATCCTCCCGGATTGCCTACTGGTACCAGTCCGGCATGGAGGCGGCCCTGAGACCGCAGCAGTGGGGCCCGATCCTGGCGTCCGTTTCCTGTGACTATCTGAAACAGATCAACTTTCCAGACACCGTCAGCGTCGCCGCTCGGATCAGTGAAATCCGCCGCAGCAGCATGGTGCTGGATCACGCCGTGTACAGCGACATCGAATCAGGCCATTTCGGCATGCGGTAAATCTGTGATTGTGCTGTTTGACTACGCTCAACAGAAACCGCAACGCATCACCGACGAAGTGCGGGCCGTGATCCACCGGGTGGAAGGGCGAGAGGTGTAGCCGATCAGCGCCGATGGCAGGTGGCCACCATCCGGTCGAAGCAATCCGTTTCGACAAAATCCACAGGCAAGCGCTGCCAGTCGTCTGAGCGGTTCCGCTTCATTCACCGTGTAGATGGCCCATTTCCAAGGCCCTGGCCAGATGTCGACAAACCTGTCCGGAAAGACCCTGATGTCGCAAAACAGGAACTGTGGAGCCAACGCCGCGGCACGTTGGCGAATGTCATCATTCCAGGCAGGGATGACCCAGCCCACAGGCCAGCACGTGTGACGCAAACTCTCGCAAAGCTGCAGGTCAAAAGAAATCACCGCTGCAACATCCTCGGCTTGTGCCGTATTGGACAGAACCTGGGCGACCTGATCGATCATCAAAGCATATCCGAGCTGTCGCGCGCTTTCGGCTTTGAGTTCCACGAAAACGCGGCTCGGTTCGTGGGGCGAATGGCTGTTGTGGTGGCGGATCAAACGACAGAGCTGCTCTAAGGTGGCAAACGGTACGCCGCGGAACTTCGAGCCAAACCGTTCGGCATAGGCGGCTCCGTGCGTTTGTATTTCTGCCAGCGTCAGAGACGCGATGGGCTTCGCCCATCGCGACGAACGCATGAGGGTCGGATCATGGCAGAGCACGGGTGTTCCCTCCGCCGTGAGCTGGACGTCGACCTCAAGCCATCGCGCACCACAACGCAGGGCGTAATCCACGCCCCACAGGGAATTCTCTGGAAACCGCACGGGGCAGCCGCGATGAGCCACGAATTGCCAGGATGGCTGCTGCATCGTGTCCGGCCGATCCAACCAGGTGCCCGCGGTTTGATGCGGTGACTAGCAGACGATCTTATTGACGCGGATCCGCGTATAGATTTGTCGGTGGCCCGTCTTGCGCCGTGAGTTCTTGCGGCGGCGGAACTTCTGCACCACCAGCTTCTCCCCCATCGTTGACCCCAGGACTTCGGCGGAGACGGCGGCATCGGGGACTTGTGGCTTGCCGACGCGGAACTGTTCGGCGGGCCCCACGGCCAGGATCTGTTCGAAGGTCAGGGTCGAGCCTTTCTCCACATCGCGGAAGTCGATGTTGATTTCCTGACCCTCTTCCACGCGATATTGCTTGCCACCATCCGAAATAACTGCGTACATGAGATTCACCGAAGTTTGTGTTGCAGACAGCCGTCCAGCGCGTGACAACCAGCACCCGAGCTGCTTCAAATTGGAACCCGTCAGGGTACCAAATCCGGGCGGACCGGTCGAGTGGTCCATCCGCCGGCAAGCGGTACCGTTTACGGCAGGTCGGGCACTCCAACGAACAGCGGGGTTGGTGGTGCAGGTGAAAGTGGTCCAGATACATCGGTTGTTCCATTCTTCAAGAAGGGTTGAGAGATGAAGCAGCACCCGCCGCGACGCCGCCGACGCTGTTACTCAGCTCCGGATCGTCGCCGGCCCGGTGGCGTCGCTACGATGCGTCATTTCGTTGCCTTTGGCTTCACGATGATTGGCTCGCGGGAGCATCCCGAAGACGGCGAGGTCTGGGAATGGGAGCGAATTCCGGCGGTCTATGGTGACGATCTCGCCCTCGGTACATGGCGCCCGAACAGTTGGAAGGCTCTCGCAGTGTCGATCACCGCGCGGACATCTATTCGCTGGGCGTGGTGTTTTACGAGATGCTGACCGGCGAACTCCCGATTGGACGCTTCGCAGCACCGTCGAAAAAAGTCGAAATCGACGTAAGGCTCGATGAAGTCGTCTTGCACACACTGGAGAAGGAGCCTGATCGGCGCTATCAGCGCCAGCCAGATTAAGTCGGATGTGCAATCGATTACTTCGACCAGCAATCCAGCTCTTGCGCGTACTGTGGATTATGATGCGCCAGCTCGGGATGATGGAGAAACCGCGACGGCGACGCTGGCGCAGCAAGAACTCGCCGGGCGGATGTTGCTGACCCGACGCCAGTTGATGGAGCGAGTCGAAAAATCACTGCAGCCGCTCTTTCGTGGACAGGTGCTGCAAGTGCTGCTCGGTCTGGCACGGATTCTGCTTGGAGTTCAGTGCTGGGCTCAAAATATGCAGATTTCGCATCGCGTTGTGAACGGAATCATCTTGCACGTCTACGGCGTGATCGTGATATCTCAAGCGTTGCTCGTCTGCACGAGAATCCGAAGAATCGACTACTCGAAATCCGTTGTCGAAATCCGCCGTAAACTCGACAGCCTGCGATCCGGCTACCTGCGTGCCGGCGTTCTCATTGGGTTTGTCTGGTGGCTGATGTGGATTCCCGTTACCGTCGCCGTTGGCTTCGACGCCGTGCTTGATCCCCGTTCGTTGATTCCCTCGTTGGTCGTCGGGATCGTCGGTTTCGCTGTCTCGGTCTGGCTGTTCCTGCGGGTATTGTCGTCTGACAACGCGTCCTCCGAAACGTGGCGAAGAAAACTTTCTGGTGAAAGCATTGCCGCCGCGTATCTTGCGCTGGACGAAATCGAAAACGCCCAGATCCGCTGACGGTTTGGCAGCGGGAATGTCGACCAATTGTCCCCAATTGGTCTGCATCGCGCGAGACATATCAATGCGGCACCACGTTACGCGGCAGACGGCATCCCATCCGGTCCCGACCAGCTGAGGACAGCTGGTCGAAAATCGCAAGGCGAAATTGGTGAAGTAGGGGCGGCGACTCGCAAGGGTAAAACGGACCGGAGGCGTTTCAGTAAATCGCCGTGACGCAAAGGTCGATCTCACTGCATCAGCCAGCGTTGTACCTGGTCGAGATCGGGTCCCACCTCTAACCGCTGGTGATTTACTTGCCCGCGCTCGACGCCAAAGATCGGCATGTGCATGTGAAAGTAATCCTGGTCGCCCCCGCGAATGTGGCGGTGTGTTCGCCGATACGTCGAGGCACCGAAATCGACCCGTGTGAATACCAGGCCGTCGACGACGAACCATTCCGACTCGATACGGTAGTCCTGTCGCGGCTCCAGGTGGCCGACGTCGAACACGGGCCGGTTCATATCGTGCCACGATCCGAACGCGATATCCCCCAAGAGCGGCTCACTGGCGAGGTGCTCAATAGCCACCGGTTCGGACCGAGAATTCGAATCGGACATCACACCTGCACTCCGGCGGCGAGGACGTATTTGTATCTAAACCGCGTAAAACACTGATAAATCGGAGGTGATACAGCCTGTCGTCGGAAACCGACACTCCCCTCTATCTTATCATGCCGAGCCCTGCTTTTGAGGCGCGTGGTCAACTCGATTTTACCTTCGGGTGCTAGAATTAGCCCCGCCGGGACTTATGCGGTCGACACGTAGCCGATTTCGGTCTGCTCGTTGTCCCCCTGCCGCACCCGCAAACCGCAATCAGCGGCGTCGTCGACCTGGAATGATACGCGTGGTTGCGGTGTTCCTTGGAGGGGCGGGTGGCGGCGATGCCCCGGACGTTGAGCTGAATCAGTCCGGTTGGCGACCGGGGCTCACTTCGTCCGCCGTTTGACCGCATAGCCATATTGAATCGGCCAGGTGGGTTCTTCGCCCAAGTGTTGCTGCGCCTTGAGCGCCCAGTAGGGTTCGCGCAACAACTCACGCGCCAGAAATACCAGGTCTGCGTCGCCACCCGTGACGATTTCGTTCGCGTGGCCGACTTCCGTGATCAGCCCGACCGCACCCGTGGCGATCCCCGCCTCAGCGCGAATCCGCCGGGCAAACGGCACTTGATAGCCTTTGGCCACGGGTATGCGGGCCGAAGGAATCAGCGCACCCGACGAGACGTCGATCAAATCGACGCCGCGGACCTTGAGTTCGCGGGACAGTGCGATCGACTGCTCGATGTCCCATCCCCCTTCCACCCAGTCGGTTGCCGAAATCCGCGTGAACAACGGCATGTCGTCGGGCATCAATCCCCGCAGCCGCTCAGCGACGCGCAGCACCAGTCGCATACGATTTTCGAGGCAGCCGCCGTATTGGTCGCTGCGCTGATTGCTGAGCGGCGACAGAAACTCGTGGAGCAAATAGCCATGGGCCGAGTGGATTTCAATCAGTCGGAAGCCCGCCTCAATCGCCCGCCGCGCGGCCGATTCAAAAGCGGCGACGAGGGCGTCGATGCCGGCCGCGTCAAGCGAATCCGGAACGGGACTCGCTGCGTCGAATGGCAGTGCGCTGGGGCCATGGACGGGACGCCAGCCTCCTGCGTCGGGTGCGAGCGGGGCGCCGCCGCGCCAGGGAAGATCGCAGCTCGCCTTTCGCCCCGCGTGAGCCAGTTGGATGCTCGGCACAGCGCCCTGCGATTCGACAAATCGTGCGATCCGCGCCAGCGGCTCGATCTGCTCGTCAGTCCAGAGCCCCATGTCACCCGGCGAAATGCGTCCCTCTCGTGTCACGGCCGTTGCCTCGACCATGACCAGCGACACTCCGCCAGCAGCGCGACTGCCAAGATGTACCAGGTGCCAGTCGTTTGCCATCCCCTCGATGGCGCTGTACTGACACATCGGCGACATGACAATGCGATTGCGGAGCGTCACGCCGCGAAATGTCACGGGAGTAAGCAGATCGATCTGGGTGATTTCACGGTCATGATCAGCGCCAGCCGTGCAGCCATGGCCTGACGTTTGACCGGTCGGCGGGGTGTTCGTGTCGCTCATGATGGTCCATAACTGGGGATGTTGCCAAGTCGCCGGAATTATACAAGAGATCCCCGCGCTTCAGGTTTGCGGTTTCGCGTCAATATGGTGCGAAGTCCAGGAATTTCAAAGACATCCGTCTGACCGCGAGTCTTGGGCTGTAAATTCGCCAGAAAAAAGTTGACTTGCGACTAAGACGTGGCTACGTTGATGAACATAGTGCCGGCTCAGGTGCGAGACAATTGCTCTCCAGATCGGACATGCCCGAGAAAGTATGAGGAGCTCGTGATGTTGAAGACCATGAACTTGCTGTTGTGTGCCTTGTGCGTTTGGTTTGTGTCCATGTGTGGGAGCGCCGATGCGGGAACACTATACGGGGCCACCGCTTCCGGCAGTCCTGGCAGTTTGTACCGGCTTGATCCGGCCACCGGTGCCTCGCTCGGACTGGTGGGCGCATTGAACGACGTGGCTGGCACGAATTACCCCATCACAGGAATGGCCTATAGCCCCATCACGGGGGAGTTGTTTGGCTCGACCGGGAATAATCCTGCCGCGACCGCGGGTCTCTTTGTCAGAATCGATCCGGCCACCGCCGCAGTAACGGTGATCGGCCCCTACAACGCAGGTCCCGTGAATTCGTCGGGAACGCCCGCGACCATGTCGGATTTGGCTTTTGACGCGGCCGGCAATCTTTATGGAGTCGGTTCCATTGGCGGCCCGCAGATTTATTCGATCGATACGACCACGGGTCAAGCCACCGTGATCGGCAACTCGGGACTCACGTCGACCTCCGGCGGCGGGCTGGCAATCAGCGACGCTGGCGTCTTCTACGGCACCCCCACGGCTAGCCGGTACGGAACCTATGATTCCGGCACGGGCGCATTCACGACGATCACCAACCCCGTGAAACCAGGTGGTGGAGGCGCTTACGCCGCGCTGGCCTTTGGTGCCGGTGGCGTGCTTTATGGGTTGAATAGTGCCCCGGGTTCTCCACCTCCAACTTTCCTGGTGGCATTCGATCCGCCGACCGGCAACGTAACGAACCTGGGACAGTCGGTTGACTCGCTCGACGCGATTGTCTGGGTTCCAGAGCCCGGCACGATGACGTTGTTGTTGGGATGGGGAGTCCTCCTTGGGTTGGGCCGGCGACCTGTGCGACATTAATGCGCGGGCAAGGCGTGTCGGTGAAAGCGGCCCGAACGATCGTCATCCAGGCATCTGCTGTGGGCACTGCCGTTCGCTGACCATTCCCGAGGTCACCGCCCCGCTCTCGAACATCTTCCGAGCCAATGTGAGCGTGGTCCTTGAGCCGACCTCGCGGGTGTGCGCCTGAGCCGCCCGCGGGCCGCGGTGGTAGGGTGCAGGACGGTAAAAACCTTCCTGCGATTGTGGCACAGGTCGCGCTCGCCAAACGCCAGTTTCACGAGGTTCGGCAAACTGCATCCAGTTTGCTTTCCGCGTCGAAAGCAAGGCGTGCGCCACCCTTGTCCATTCGGAATGCCGCCACTATCATACGTTTAGTCGGGAGTGGCGTTCGGTGCGACGCAGCCCCGCGACTTTTTCGGATGACGTGATACAGCGCAGCTCGTGATTTTGCGGGAGGCGCGTTATCCAGTAAGCCGACGAGGCGGAAGCCCCTCTTTGGGGTATTTTGCCTCGTCGGCTTTTTTCGTGTGCGTGCCGGGATCAACGGCGCCCACTGGGAAGTTTGCATGATCAACTACATTTCGGGTCTCGTGTTCGTCGTATTGATGCAGAGCCTGCAGTTGCCGACGGCGGAAAGACCCCTGTGTTTGGCTCGCGCCGAAAGGTTTACCATTGAATACTCATAACGCCTGCATTTACCACTGCCTCGCCTGCGGTCGCCTTGTCCATGCCGAGCTGGATGCAAAGCCACCTCAGTGTTGTGGACAAACAATGACCAATGCCTGCTCTGAGACGATTTCCGACAATGACGTCCCCGAAGATACGAGCGGTCACTCCGAAACGCCGTGGCCCGAGAACAAAGGGCGCGACACATCCCGGTGAGTGACAGTTGCCGACGAATTCGCCCACTGACTTTGATCGTCGTCGGCGTGCGACCTGTTTTACTTAGACTTTCAATACCACGAAGGAGGTTTGCCATGTTCCGACGCGTGTGGTTGCTTATTTTGTCCGGGTTGCTCGCCGCCAGCGGGTGCCAGCAAAAGTCCGTCGAGCAGACGCCGGGAAAAGTCACGTCCGACGACGTACGCCGCGATGCCGACCAGGCGATTCATACGGCTGCCGAGTTTTCTCGGCAGACGAAGGAAGAATTCCAGAAGGGTCTTCAAGCCCGACTTGAGGAGTTCGACTCGCAAATCGAAAGGCTCCGCGAAAAGGGGCGCGATCTGACGGGCGACGCCAAAGCCAACTGGGATCGGAAGCTGGCTGAGCTCGCAACCAAACGGGAGGCGGCTGGCGCGCAGGTGGACGAGATCGCTCGTTCGAGCGCCGAAGCTTGGAAGGATGTTCAAAAGGGAGCTCAGTCGGCCTGGGACGAATTGGACAAGACCTTCCACGACGTGGCGCGCGAGTTTCATTCGTCCACAGATCAACCTTAACACGCTTTGCCGAGCTGGCCCTGTTACTCCAGCCAGGGCGTTACATTTATGAGGTCGCCGAACAATGGGGGCTCTTCAGCGTGCAATTGCACAACACGGCCCTGACCAGCTTCCGCCGATACGTCGAAGCACCGAAATCGACCTGCGTGAGGATCAGGCCATCGACAACGAACCATTCCGACTCGATTCGGTAGTCCGGTCGCGGCTCCAGGTGGCCGACGTCGAACACGGGGCGGGTCATATCGTGCCATGAACCGAAGGCGACATCACCCACGAGCGGCTCATTGACGAGGTGCTCAATAGTCACCAGTTCGGACTGAGCATTCGAATCGGGCATCGCACCTGCACTCCGGCGGCGAGCACGTCGTTGCGTTTAAGTCGCCTACAACACTAAAACTCTGAGGCACCGGCGGTGGCATCCATTTGAATGACGGCGCCGCGATACTCACCAATAGCATCGTCAGTGAAAATTACGCAGGGGGAATCGGAACCGAAGGCGGTGGCATCTATTCGGACAACGGTGCGGTGACGCTCATTGCCAGCACGGTGACCGGCAACAGCAGTAGGGGCTCCGGCGGTGGCATCTACAGCCAAAGGTACGCTAACGGTTATTGAGAGCCTGATTTCGGGCAACTCGTCATTCGGCGACGGCGGTGGCATCTACCACGAGTTCGGCACGCTGACGGTTATCGCGAGTGTGATTTCGGACAATTCGGCCAATAACTCCGGCGGTGCTGAACTTCAGCGCGAGCTCGGGCAATCTCACGCTCAACGGGCTGAACGTCGTCAATGGCTACACGAATGCAGCGAGTCAAGGCGGCGGTGGAATTCACTTCGGCTCCAGCGGCGTTCTCACCATGACCGGCAGCACGGTCAGTGGCAACAGCACCAAAGGAGGTTCAGGGTTTGGCGGCGGAATCTTCTCTTATTCCGGCAATGTGACACTCATTGATAGCACCGTCAGCGGCAACGGCACAGAAAACAGCGCCGGTGGAGGGATCGCGACATGGACCGGTGATATCTCGCTCACAGGCAGCACGGTCAGCGGCAACAGTACGGTGGCGAATACAGCAGGGGGCGGCGGAATCTTCTGTTATACCGGCACGGTGACGCTTTATAAGTCGGCCGTCCGTGGAAACAGAACAATGGGAAGCAACGCTAAAGGCGGCGGAATCCAAACGTCGACTGGCGACATTGTTTTGACAAACAGCACAGTCACCGGGAATAGTACGACGGGGACAGCCTTACCGTTGACACCAACGTCGATGAATCAGACGGCGATTACTCACCCGGTGACCTGAGCTTGCGCGAAGCGATCGAACTGGCGAACGCCAACTCGGGCGCCGACAGCATTGCTTTCGACCCGCTACTCGCCGGCGCTACCATTAACCTGACTGGCAGCGAATTGCAGGTCACCGAGACGCTCACCATTGACGCCTCGGCACTGACAGCGAACGTCACAATCGACGCGCAGCAGCAGTCGCGCGTGCTGCGCGTAAGCAGTAGTGTCACAGCAGACCTCAGCGGCCTGACGCTGACCGGCGGTCTGGCCGATCGCGGTGCAGGCTTGCGAGTCGACTCGTCCAGCACCGTCACGCTCACCGACGTGGTCGTGCGAGGGAATGAGTCGACCAGCACTGGCTTTGACTCCGGGGGCGGCATCTGGAATACCAATGGAAGCACCCTCACCATCCTCGACAGCGTGATCACCGACAACACGTCTGCCGGCAATGGCGGCGGCATGTGGAACCGTGGAAACCTGAGCATCGCACGATCGACGATCTCCGGCAACACGGCGACAGGCAGCTTCAGTAGTGGCGGCGGTGTGGTTAACTATCTGGGTAACCTCACCATTACCGACAGCACACTCTCTGGAAACTCGTCGACTTACAACGGCGGCGCTATCTATTCGGTAGCCAGCGCCGATCTCGCGACGACAGCGACGCGTATCGTTGGCTCGACGATCTCCGGAAACACCGCGGCCAATGGCGGCGGTTTGTTCAACTATTTGGGACTCACCCGAGATCCATTACAGCACGATCACTGCCAACGAGGCTCAGCGGCGAAGGGGACGGGTCGGATCATGGCAGAGCACGGGTGTTCCCTCCGCCGTGAGCTGGACGTCGACCTCAAGCCATCGCGCGCCGCAACGCAGGGCGTAATCCACGCCCCACAGGGAATTCTCTGGAAACCGCACGGGGCAGCCGCGATGAGCCACGAATTGCCAGGATGGCTGCTGCATCGTGTCCGGCCGATCCAACCAGGTGCCCGCGGTTTGATGCGGTGACTAGCAGACGATCTTATTCACGCGGATCCGCGTATAGATTTGTCGGTGGCCCGTCTTGCGCCGTGAGTTCTTGCGGCGGCGGAACTTCTGCACCACCAGCTTCTCCCCCATCGTTGACCCCAGGACTTCGGCGGAGACGGCGGCATCGGGGACTTGTGGCTTGCCGACGCGGAACTGTTCGGCGGGCCCCACGGCCAGGATCTGTTCGAAGGTCAGGGTCGAGCCTTTCTCCACATCGCGGAAGTCGATGTTGATTTCCTGACCCTCTTCCACGCGATATTGCTTGCCACCATCCGAAATAACTGCGTACATTGAGATTCACCGAAGTTCGTGTTGCAGACAGCCGTCCAGCGCGTGACAACCAGCACCCGAGCTGCTTCAAATTGGAACCCGTCAGGGTACCAAATCCGGGCGGACCGGTCGAGTGGTCCATCCGCCGGCAAGCGGTACCGTTTACCGCGTTTCGCTGAGGCGGTGCCGCCAGGCGAACCGGCCTCAGACTTGGACCTCGACCGGCTTTCCCCGTTCATCAAAACACTCGACGGTGACCGACTCCGGAAAGGCGGATTCGCTGCCCAGCACTTGGACGACCATGCTGCCTTCGTCTTCAATTTTGGCAAGTTCACGCCGTTTGCGGTTATTCAGGTAGGCGGCTACCTGGTCATTGACGTGCACCACCACGCGTTTGATGCGGGTTTCCTCGCGGGCCAGCATGATCTGGCGAATGACCTCAATTGCCATACTTTCGGGCGTCTTGACGGAGCCGCGGCCACTGCAACAAGGGCAATCTTGATAGATGCTGCGTTTGACGCTGGGCCGGATCCGCTGTCGCGTCATTTCAATCAGCCCGAAGGGGCTGGTGCGCAGAATTTTGGTTCGGGCACGATCCCGTCGCACGGCATCGCGCAGGCATTTTTCCACCTCGCGTCGATGACGCTCCTTGCGCATGTCGATAAAATCATTGACGATGACGCCTCCCAGATCGCGCAACCGCAGTTGTCTGGCAATTTCGTTGGCTGCGGCCATATTCAGCTGAAACGCGGTCTCTTCGGCGGATTCATCGGTACGAAAGCTACCGGTATTGACGTCGATGGCGACCAGTGCTTCGGTTTGATCGACGACGATCGAGCCGCCATTCTTGAGAGGTACTTCGCGCTGATTGATGCGGCGGATGTCTTCGTCGATATCATACTTGTGAAACAAGGGCTTGGCCCCGCGGTACAACACCAATTGATCGACTTGGGCCGGCATCACGAGCTGCAAGAACTCTTTGGCCCGTTCGTACGCCGACTCTTCGTCAATCACAATCGTGTCCACGTCCGACGTACAGACGTCGCGGATGGTACGAATGATCATGTCGCTTTCTTCGTAGATGTCGGTGGGAGCCCCATTTTTCTTGACGCGGCGCACAATGACCTTCCACAGCCGCAACAGGTAGGAGAGGTCGCGTGAAAGTTCGCGTTTCGATCTCTCGCTGCCGGCAGTGCGGACGATAAAGCCAACACCGCGGGGTGGATTCAGGTCCAGCAGGATACTGCGGAGCCGTTGTCGATCCTCGTCGTCTTCAATTTTGCGCGAGACCCCCACGCGCCCCAGGGCGGGCATTAAGACCAGATAGCGTCCGGGAATGCTGATGTAGGTCGACAGGGTCGGTCCTTTGTTGCCGATACCTTCCTTGATAACCTGGACCAGGACTTCGTCACCGCGTCGAAAGATCTCCTGGATGGGGGGTTTCTGTCGCGGGCGATCGCCGGGGCGCGGTTTGCGACGTCGGCGGTCGTTGCCATTATTGCGGCGGTCCACCTTGGCCGATTCCTTGGCGACTTCGACCGGATCGTAGCCCCCCTGGCGAAAATATTGCGGCTCGACATCACTGATGTGCAGGAAGCCATTGCGGCCTACGCCGAAGTCGACAAAGGCCGCTTGGATGCTGGGCTCCAAATTGACCACACGCCCCTTGTAGACGTTTCCTACAAAGTTCTCCTGGCTGGCCCGCTCGATGTACAACTCTTCCAAAACCCCGTCTTCAACAATGGCGACTCGGCACTCTTCGGCTTGAGCCACATTGATGAGCATTTCTTTTTTCATAAATGGATGACTTTCATGGAAATGAGGTCGTCATCGAGTCATCGTGATTCCATCGAATGGCTGATCGGATCAATTGGGCACCGCGTTGTTCCAAGGATTCCAGTTGCAACAGCTGGAGAATTTCCCGGGGCGCGGCTCCGGCCTGCCGCGTGACGCGCAAAGCGAAACGCAACTCGCCGTTCCTCAATTCCAGAACTTCCACGTCCGCGCGAGCATCGATGGCCGCAGTCCGCCCCTGACGATAAATCAAATGCTCGTCGGCGGTCATCAATCGACGGATGGCCTCTTCCGCCGCCGCGTGATACTCAACCGGTACCTGCATGCGGTATTCAATGGCCAAAGGCTGAGCCTTCGGGACGCCGTCACCAAGCAGGACAATGGAGAGTAATTCGAGACCGGGGGGACAATGCTCTTGCAAGAGCCGTTCCAACTTTTCAGCTTCAATGGCTTGACTGAATTCAACCTCCACAAGTTCCCTGGCACCCTCGATTCCCACAGCCAACGCTAGCGGAAAACTGAGCTTGGCCTTGGGATGAAATCCCTGACTCAACGCCAGTTCCACGCCCGTACGGCGCAACATGCGCTCCCATAAACGCACGAGGTCGCGATGTCCGATAAACCGAAGGTCACCGTATTTTCTAAATGTGATGCGTGCACGATGGCGCATCACGTTACTCCCGGAGGGCTCTCCCTTCCGATCGCCAGGCCGGTGTGATTCGTCCGTCCCAGCATGGGTTCATGCCAGGATGACCGTCCGACCGGGATGCGGCTGGGGACCAACCCTCAACAATATGCACTAAAACTCTTTCCCCAGAACCTCATTCGAGCGACAACATGGAAATCGCAACTAATGCGCATCTTCAAGTGCGTAGTCTTCGTTCCCGAAGTTGTTCTCTATCAGCTCTACCAAAACTTTCAAAGCTTGTTGCGCGTCGGGGCCGGAGGCTTCAATCTGTAACTCCGTTCCCTGCTCGGCAACCAGTGTCAATACCCCCAAAATGCTCTTGCCATCCACGCGATTTCCGCCATGGATGACCTCGATGTCAGATTGAAACTGAGACGCAGTGCGCACAAACATGTCCGCCGGCCGGGCATGTAGTCCTTGCGGGTTCGTCACCACCACGCGCTGCGAATGTACGATCTTGCTCATCAATTTCCGCTCTTCGACTCGGGGAACTCGAAACGCCAGCGGCGATGGCCCCTGGGCGCGTGAACAGCCTCCTCGCCGATTCAAGCCATCCCACAAACGCCAGAATGCGCCGTGAAATGTCAAGTGCCTAGGACACAAACTGGTTGTTGTCCGCTTCTTCCAATAACTGCCGAATGTCTGCGGTGGTCTTGGCATTCTTCAGAAAACGGCAGAACGTGTCGTCGCGAAGCTGCCGCGAGATGTTCTCCAACGCACGCAGGTGATCGCCAGGCCGATCCGTTGGCGAAATCAACAGAAAGAACAGCTGGACCTTCTCGCCATCCAGGCTGTCAAAGTCCACTCCTTGACCGCTGATGGCCACCGTCCCGATCAATCGGTCTACACTGGGGTGTTTCGTGTGCGGAACGGCCACTCCCCGGCCAATTCCCGTACTCCCTAATTCCTCACGCTTCATGACGGCGCTGATAATACTGTCTCGGTCATCCTCCGATACGCGCGAGGCCGAAACCAGCGACGTGATCAATTCTTTGATCACGGACTCCTTATCTTCAGCTACCAAGCTTGCGCTGATCGATTCTGTACAAATAAAATCAGCGAATTTCATGGACGAACCTTTCAAGTCTATAATTTGTTTCTCCACCCTCGTGCCCAAGTCACGTACCTCGTCGCCTTATACCTCGTCGTCGCCATCGCCGTCACCATCCACAAGTTCCGGTTCGAGTACCGGCTCCGGTAATCGCCGCTTCACCGGCTCGCGATGCTGGTCAATGACCTTCTCCTTGTGCCGGCGAAGCTGCTGCTCCATCTTGTGCATGGCTCCCTCAACCGCTCCCAGCAGATTGGTGCCGCGCGCATGCGAAACAAAATCCGGAGCCCCTTCCACGGCAATCTTTAATTCGACGTCGGGTTTACTCTCCTCTTGCAAGTCCACAATGATCGTCGCGGAAGCAATTCGATCGTGGTATCGCGATAGTTTCTCTAGCTTATGACTAATTTTTTCTTGAGTTTCAGCGGCCAAGTGGCCATGACGCGTGGAAACGCTGATTCGCACCCCGGACCCCTCGATGAAGATTGGACAACGGATTCAAGGAAAAGATAACGATGAACGGTATTCTAACTCTGAAATCTGCTCCCGACAAACGCAATAGCCCCCAGAAAGCCGCAAGCGGAGCAAGTAGGCCCCGATCGCCGCGAAAAACGAGGGCCGTGCCTTTCCTGCATTGAAAAACTAGGCGGGACCCGGCGAGGGTGGGTCCGTTCCGGTGCCGGGAATCGTTCTGTAGCCTACCAGCCAGCCCGCTTGCCGACCACCGCCAAGAGTTTTTTTCTCGGGACCAACCAGGCCACGGCCTGAGGGCCAGACAGGTGGCAGAGTTGCAAACCTGTCCTCCGGTTCGCTTGATTAGGGGCTAGTTCAAGACGGGTGGCCAGTCCTTGTGCTTAATTCGCCCAGCCTCCAGTTCACGCTCCCAGCGCCGGACCGAATCGCGTCGGCGCGACAGTCGCTGTGGCTCGTAGAAATAATCGACTCCCGTGATCGCACGCAGCGATTCGATGGCAATGACGCGAAACTCCAATTGTTCATTCTCCAAAGCAACGACCAGCTGGCCGGCACCTTTCGCGACAAGCTTCTCCGGATCGTAACCGACGATCATCTGCCACATGGGCTCAAAGTCAGCACCCCATCGTTCTTGCGCCGAATTGTGGACCAACTTCGCTGTTTGCGGGCTTCGCGCGATCGCGTCCTGCAGCGCAGCATAATGGGACGACCAGGCAAAGTGTTGCTTCGGGTCCGCAAAGGACTCCACTAATGTATCGAATCGATCCAGCGACGCCAGAACCCTCGCCGCGAGCGAGCGCGTCTCGGTCGGTCCGTCTGCCGCAGCTTCCGCCAGGGCCAGCGTGAGCGCTCGATCGAATCCCAGTTCGGTCGCCAGCCGGAATTGCGCCATCCGGTCGATTTCCTTTTTTTGAGGCGCGGTAATCCATGGAGGTAGTTTGCCGGCGGGCCGAACATCCGCTTGTCCATCGAAAACCCAAACATTGCCTACGGCAACCGTCTTAGCCGCTTCCTGACCGCGCTGGATCTCCAACGAGCCCCCGGTGGGCCAAATCCTGGCGATGGTTGGTGCCGGGCCGGCCAGCGGGTCCGCACCCGGCAATCGCACACGTCGCACGTCCACGGCGAATTGGGACAACCCGTCGACTAACTTGACTCGGATCTCTTCTCCGGCAAGCTGCAGGACGACCTGCTGATCCTCCCCGCTGATGGACGACACCATGGCCTGGCCAAAGTCGAGAGCGATGGTCACCGATCCTTCCGCTTCGTTAGACAACTGCACATCGGTGACGTCATTGAGCGTAACTTGGAGCCCGTTGCTGAGCACCAGCTGTGGCCGGAATAGCGTGGGCACCCGCAGGTGAATGCCGCTCAACAGGGCCGACCGGGGCGGCAAGCGCACCCAAGACGCCTGTCCCTCGTCCCACACGGCCAGCAGCTGATCCTCCGAAACAAATCGGCCAAGGTCTCTGGTTTTTGCCGGCACATTTTCAGCGACTGGTTCGGGGGCAACGGCGGGCGACGCGCCGGGCGCGGCCTCCCTCGCCTGGTCGGCTGGCTGGTCGTTGCTGCTGGGGGGCGCCGCCGGATTTTCCTCCATCGCCGGCTCGGTCGCCGCCGCGATTGCGTCAGGCCCCGGACTGATTGCGGCCCCATCCGCGGTCAGATCGTCTCGACGGTCTTGAACGTCCGCGACTGCCTCACCAGGTTGACTTTCGGTAGTCGATCCAGCCTCGTCCGCCGGCATCAACAGGGGAGGCACAAGTGGGCCTTGTGCACCGTCCTGAATGGGCTCGAAATCCGAAGCAATGTTCGCCGTTGGTGAAACCGGCTGATCGGCAGTCTCGTTGCCCGTCGAGTCGCGAGCCGCCACCGTCCCCGCCGCTATGGCAGCATCGCCCGGAAGCAGTTGCGGATCCGCGTCCAGGGGAGGCGGGGCAGGACCCGTCGCCGACTCGCGGGTTGGGGATTGCATCCACATGTACCCCGCCACCAACACCGCAGTCAGAATGAAGCCTGCCAGCAGCCCCGACAGCCACGCCGGAAAACCACGGCGGCCCGCCATCACATAGTCGGGCACCCCCTCCGGCGATTCCGTTTCGCGCCAGCTACTGTCACGGTCACGTGGGCGCTGCGGAGCTGCCGATTCCGCCCGTGAGGCCGTCGTGGAACCAGCCTGATCCGGCGCGGCAGACGACGGACGCGGCACGGGTGCATTCGCGGCCGGCAATAGGCCATGCACACGATCTCGCAGTCGTGTACTAACTTGAGCCGGTTCACCCAGAACCAGTGCCAGAACCTGATGGCACGAGGCCACTTCCGCCAGGTGCATGTCGGATTCGAGGCAGATTTTCTCAAACTCGGGAACGCGATCTGGTGGAAACGTGTTGTCCAGGTATTCGGCCACCGAATTCGCGTCGGCCCCAATCCCCCGCCCCAAGACGTTCGGGGCCGACAATCGCAACCGCCCCACAACGCTGCGGAGGCGGTGCACCAGCCCACTGGCAAATTCGCTCTCCCTGACTTTGGCACCCAATTCACGAGCGTCGCTGGGTTCCAGCAGATCGTCGAGGTAGGCCAGAAGCGTGCGCAATGTGAGTCGCATGTCGATTCTCCCCAGCACGGGATCCGTAAAAGACTTGGAAATACGGTTCCCCGACGCCCCGCAGCAGGTGCCGGTAGGACGTTTTGGAAACGGTGGCTACGCCTATTACTATTAGTGGTGTCGATGCCCGCCAAACGTGCATGAAAATTGCCCGCAGAGCAAAAAACGCGACTTTTGGGATTTCAGCGTAGTGCTCTTTCCAAATTCGATTGGCCTTACGAAATCAGCCGGCACGCGTGAGCGTCCGGTTTTTAGCTCAGGAACCGGGTGCTGGTGCGCCGGTTGGTTTCCCAACCTTCCGGCCACCGATTGGACGATCCACGCCCCAGAAGCCGCACGCGGAAAGGGCGGCCAAGTCACATCCGGTTTAGGGCATTGTGAGAGTCGCGTTGACACGCGCGGGTGCCATCGCCAGGAATTCGTCGGCCATCTGTTGATAATCGATGGCGCCGTGCGAGGTTGGTGCATACTCGAAGATCGACTGGCCGAAACTGGGAGCCTCCGCCAGCCGGATATTGCGCCGGATGCGGGCCGCGAAGACGTGCACCTGTGACCACGCCGACGCGCGCATTTCCGGGCGGGATACGAATTGATCCACATCGCGACTGACTTCCGCCGCCAAGCGGGTTCCCGTTTCATACATGCACAGCACAATGCCGGAAAGCATTAAACCAGGATTCAGCCGTCGCGAGACAACCTCGATTGTCCGCAGAAGCTTGCTCAATCCATGCAGCGCCAGAAAGTGCGGCTGCAACGGCAACAGAACTTCCTGCACCGCGCATAGCGCGTTCAGAGTCAATACTCCCAACGACGGGGGACAGTCAATGATCAGCTCATCGAATTCCAAGCCGCCGTGGGCGAGCCGATCGCGCAACACCAGTTCGCGTCCCACCTCCCCCGCCAACTCCACCTCGGCGGCAGCCAGATCGAGATGGGACGGCAGGACGGTCAGCCGCTCGGAGACCCGACGAAGCGATTCCTCCAAGTCGGCATCCCCCAACAACAACTCGTAAACGGTCGGTCGATGGTCGTCAGGAAGAATTCCCAAATGCAAGCTGGCATGCGCTTGCGGGTCGAGGTCAATCAGGCAGACGGAACGACCTTGAGCGGCGAGGGCCGCACACAAATTGACGGCCGTCGTCGTCTTTCCCACGCCCCCCTTCTGGTTGATAATCGCCACGCTGCGCATGTCACCCTACCGCATTACCTGTCGAATCCAGACGGCTATCGTTCCGTCCCGCGCGATTATAAACTCGTTAGCAAAAACCGTTCCAGATCGATTCCGGGCAGGGGATGCAGGCCGGCAAACAATTTTTCATTGAATTTTTCGGCTGCGAGGCCTGCCGTGGGACGGCCCGCAGCCGCGCCAGCACCCTGCCCGCTCTGATGAAACGTAAATCATGCGACAAATCGGAAATCTGCCCAACCGACAACAGGCCGATCGCTTCTCCGGCTTTCTCATCACACAGGACATCGATGTCTTCGCCGAGGAAACTGACGGCAGCTGGGTCATTTGGGTTCGCGATGAGGACCAACTGCAGGCAGCCCGTGAAGCGCTGCAGCAGTTCACGGCTGCGCCCGACGACGCCAGGTACGCTGCGGCTGTTTCGCAGGCTGATCGGCTGCGCAGAGAGCAGGACGTACAGAAACGTGCTCGCGCGAAACAGATGATCGATGTGCGCTCTCAGGTCTGGGGACCACCCAAGCCAGGACGCATCCCCTTGACGCTGATCTTGATCGGTATCTCGATCGCGGTGACGTTGTTCAGCAACTTCGGGAAGCAACCCCAGCCTTGGCTGCGCGAACTGGCGTTCCGGAATCCGATACCTGTCGTCGAGGCGGGGGACGGGGACGCTCGGGATGGTTGGCATGACATTAAATCCGGGCAACTCTGGAGGCTCGTCACGCCGATCTTCATCCATTACAACCCGATCCACATTCTCTTCAATATGCTGATGCTGTATTCGCTGGGACCGGCGATCGAGACCAAACGAGGATTCTGCCAGCTTGGGGGTGTTGGTGATCCTGACGGCCGTGGTCAGCAACTGTGCCCAGTACCTGATCGGAGGCTCCACCGGGTTCGGCGGCATGTCAGGAGTGCTCTATGGGTTGTT
Source organism: uncultured Planctomycetales bacterium (assembly GCA_963695565.1). GTDB lineage: Bacteria > Planctomycetota > Planctomycetia > Pirellulales > Pirellulaceae > CAVOGW01. The sequence goes on along the minus strand of CAVOGW010000008.1, from coordinate 305,420 downwards.
CGGCTTTATCTGGATTCGAATGCTGCGCCATCCCGAGGAGGGATTCCGTATCTCGCAACAAACGGTGACCGTCTTGCTGGTTTGGTTAGTCTTGTGTTTTACAGGGCTGATGGGGTCCATCGCCAACTGGGCGCACCTCTTCGGCCTCTTTTCCGGCGCACTCCTGGCCGTCGCGCTACCTCCGCTGCAACCGCGAAAATAAAGGTCTGCCGCTCGCCGGGCGCAAGCCCACGACCAGCGGCGTTGACGGCACGAAAAGGGCAAGGCTTACGCCCAATGGCACTTCGTTTGTAGAACAATTGTCCTCAATTGTTCCGCGAATCGCGAAATTGTCGGCGGGAACAGTTGGGGACAACTGTTCCCTAATGCCCAAACCGAGTGCCCTTGGGCTTACGCCAGCGGCTCGCCTGCTGACGCCGGCGCTACCCCATCAGCGGACATCCGAAAATAATTCCGCGAACCCCGGTCCCAGGTTGGTGCTTAATGGTCGCACGTCATCCGCCGACGCAATCAGGGCGTGGTCCAGGTCGAACAACACCAGCACGGAGCCGCCACGATCCTCGAACCGCAAGGCAAACCGCCATTGGGGCGTGGACGCGGCCACTTCATCCCAATTAAAGCTGGAATCTTGGATCAGCGCCTGCCGGGCGTGAACCAGCCCACGCGCCAGGCTGACGTCCCTTTCGTCGATCACCCCGCGCAGTTGCCCCGAGCCGATCTCAAGTTGCGGTCGACTCGCCGGCGAGCCGGAATCGCCCAATTCATAAAAAGTCACCTTCGGCGCCAGGCGAATCTGGCCGGCTCGGCGGCTGCCCCAATATTCCAGCGAACGTTGACCCTTACTCCAGGTGTGCCACCAGGCAACACCGCCGGCCAGCACGGCTAACGCCAAAATGCCGATGGTCACGAGTTTTCCGCTGCTCATCGTTAGGGTCGCCGCAGGCAGTTGGTGTCCGGAGGCGTCTGGGTGTTTTCAGAATTCGCCGCTGGCTCTATATTCATGTCGCTGATCCCGCCCCCTTGGGCCAGCAAAGTGATTCACCTGTTTTTCGCTCCCGATGATTATTATCGAAGTCCGGTTAACCGTGGGAGTCCCCGCAGATGCCCGATAAATTTGATCCCTACCGAGAAGCGTTGGTCATGGAGACGCGGACGATATGGCCCGACGAGTACGCAGACTGGGATCCCCAGAAAAAGACGCGAATCGAGCAGCAACTACACGCGGATGCGGAAAACTCGATTTCCCTCACGTATGTGCGGACACACACCGGCTTTTGTCGGGAAATTACCGTCACCGACGAGGAATTGGCACGTATTGATTGACGTTAAACAAGGCAAGCTTGCGAGTATCGATGGATATGGCACGTTACGCTCGATGCCACGTGATTTGCTGAAAGTCAGGTCGGAGGTTCATCGGCCGACGCGCGTTTGCACGCGGTTTATCTGTGTGCGTATCAGGAACCGGACACTCGCGCGTTGTGGCTGACAACGAGCGAAAGTAAGTGGCATTGATCTCATGCGGACGGAGCGCGGCTGCGTCGCGAACCGCTCGTACCTGGTCACAAAGTAACGCGGTGCATTCAAAGGCAGCTGATTTTGGGTACTTCGCCGACAAGGGTTCGCGTGGACTTGGGTCCACGCAGCTACGACATTCTGATCGGCCACGGATTATTACGTGCCGCACACGATTGGCTGATCACGCAAACGGCCCTGCACCATGCCGTCATGGTCGCCGACACAAATACCCAATCGTACGCCACGGTGCTGGCCCAGCAACTGGACCAGGCGAAAATTGCGCACGTGACCATGCTGCTCCCGGCGGGGGAGAAGAGTAAGTCGATTGAGACGCTGAGCCACATTTGGGACCGCATGTGGTCCTTCCATGCCGACCGTCGTTCGACCGTGGTGGCCGTGGGGGGTGGCGTGGTCGGCGACCTGGGCGGATTTGCTGCGGCTACCTACGCCCGCGGCATTCCCTACATCCAGGTTCCCACCTCGCTGCTCGCGCAGGTCGACAGCAGCGTGGGAGGCAAGACCGGTATCAATCTGCCTGCAGCCAAGAACATGGTGGGGGCTTTCTGGCAACCGCAGTTAGTCGTCGCAGACCTGGAGGCGCTCACCACGCTCCCGCGCCGCGAGTTTGTCTCCGGCCTGGCCGAGGTCGTCAAGTACGGCATGATCGCCGATTTGTCGCTGTTCGAAAAACTGGAACAACAGGCCGCTTCGCTCAACCCCGTCACGACGGAACTCGCCCACATCGTAGAACGGTGCGTCCAGATCAAAGCCATGATCGTCGGCGCCGACGAACGCGAATCGAGCGGCATCCGAGCCATTTTGAATTATGGACACACCATCGGCCATGCCCTGGAAATCACCTGTGGACTAGGGCGACTCCTGCATGGAGAGGCCATCGCGATCGGCATGCACGGTGCGGCCCGAATCGCCGCAGCCCGAGGCATGCTCGCCGCCGAAGTCGTCAACCGCCAGCAACGGTTGATCGAAGCCCTGGGATTGCCCAGTCGGCCGCCCACCGTCGACCTGGACCAGGTCTGGGAAACCATTACTCACGACAAGAAAGTCGACGGAAATCAGGTACGATTCGTATTGCCCACGGCAATTGGGGCTGTCCGATTGGTGGCGGGTATCCAGCACCAAGAAGTTACCGCTGCCCTTGCCAACGCCGACGACGACCGTGCTTAGCGCTCGCCACCGCCAAAATGTGCGTTTCGGCGCACATTAGTGTGCGTTCCCCCAACCCGCGTGTCGCATTGCCAGCGCTAGGGACGCAAGGCCCGCGGTATGCGGCTGTTTGGCTTCGCACGGCATACTTTTTGCTACCCTGCTCTCCCTCCCAACAAGATTTGGTCTTAACCCGTCGATACGGGGCCCGTACGATGCCCGTGGGCGGGAGAGGTTCGCGCGTGTTGCTCCCCATCAAAAAATGGAGTGAGGGTGATTGTTGACCCGGCAGCAATGGGGCGGCAAGCGTGTCGTGGTGTTTTGCCGTGCGGACCGGGGAGCCGATCTACCCATTTGAGAACCGAAACTCTGGAAGGTGTGAAAGGTGCACCATGAAACGATTTAGAGAAATTGCACGGGAGCACAAACGGCTGAGTAGCCATTTGGGGACGCTGCTGCGCATCTTGACGGAACGACAACGGGCGTCGGTCGAGATTGCCGTGGAGTTTGAGAAGCTTAAAGACGAACTGGTTCACCATTTCCACGAGGAGGACGACGGAGGCTTCTTCGAAGGGATCGTGGACCATGCACCGCGGTTATCCGAACGGATCGCAGCGTTACGGGAGGAACACGTGCAGCTGCTCGAACAGCTGAATGAGCTGCAAGCCAAAGCTGACGTCCCCTCGGCATCGCTCGAATGGTGGGAAGACATGGAGCACTCTTTTCACGAATTCAGCTGCGAACTGATGCGGCATGAACACCGCGAAAACGAGATCTTGCAAGAGGCCTATGGAGTCGACATCGGCGCACAGGACTGATACCGGGACCGAAGGCACGCTGCCATCGACGTTCTGCGGCGAATGAAAGTCGATGGCATGGACCGAAGGTGTGCCGTCCCAGCAGTTCTGCAAGTGTCCTGCTAAAGGGGCAACGCGACTGACGGACCTGCCAGCAAACGCTGCTACGCCAAATGCTAATTGAAGTTCGGCCGCATCGCGGGAGTACCTTTTGGCTCGCTACGGCAACTCCTCAGGTTGACAGCTCCATCGGCTTGATCGGGGACCAAATCAGCCGTTTGCCAGAGCAGTCGACTCATTTGGTAGACGTGCACGAATGCCAGTGTCTCAGCAGCACGATAAAGACACACAGCCCGCCCAAGCCGTAAACGACGACTCCACAACGGGCGAACAGCGGGTTCTTCATGAGGTTCATTTGTTCCAGTGACAGCCAGCATGTCACCAGGTACAAGATCAAGAAGCTGATAATAAAACCCGCGAAGAAGAACCGGTCCACCTCGCGAAAGCGGGAGTTGCTCTCCAGCCAATTCTCCCAGCCGGGAACATCCAGGCCTTTTTCCAGCTGTTCGCGCAGGTAGCGGCCGGCGCGAATGATCGCGTTTTGCTCCATGGCATACGCCATCACGAAGACCAGGATGACCACGGGGATTGCGGCATTGGCCAGCGCGGCGGCGTTCCAGGATGCCATGACGGCGGCCAGGATGGCCACGCCCATCCCCAAAATCAAAATCCAGAAGGCTCGAGTCTTGCAGTCGCTGATTTCCTGCCGTAGTGAATCGAACTGATGCTGCGCGTAATTGAATTCTTGGTTTGCCATCTACTACCCTTTATTGCAATGCGGACCATGTAGCGGAAACGAAAATAGTGCCCTTTGACAGTCGCTTGATTTTCGACCGGTCCGATGCGATTTGCAAGTCTGGGCAGGGGAATTTGGCAATGGTGATGAAAACAGGGCGAATTACCCCCGTCCTGACCCTCATTCCCGGCAAAGTTTATACCGAAAACAATGCTGCAGATGGTCATTGACCATCCCCGTAGACTGCATGTGCGCGTATAGCACCGTGCTGCCCAAGAACTTGAAACCGCGGCGTTTCATGTCTCGTGCCAGCGCATCGGATTCCCGGCTGGTGGCCGGCAAGTCGGACTGAGCCTGCCATCGATTCTGGATGGGACGCTCATCCACGAACGACCAGATGTAGCTGCAGAAGCTGCCAAATTCCCGTTGGATCTCCAAAAACCGCTGCGCATTATTGACGGCGGCCTCGATTTTGCGGCGATTGCGGATGATGCCCGCGTCCCCCAGTAATTTTTCCACGCGACTCGTCGTGAACCGCGCCACTTTTTGCGGGTCGAAATCCCGGAACGCGCGACGGTAGTTTTCCCGCTTACGCAGCACGGTCAGCCAACTGAGACCGGCCTGAGCGGATTCGAGTACCAGAAACTCGAATTGTTTACGATCATCCCGGACAGCCACGCCCCATTCCAGATCGTGGTAACGAGCCAGCAGCTCATCGCCGGTGTTGGCCCAGTCACACCGCCGCTCCGCTATCTTCGCACGCATCATCTCACTCCCTAACTACTCGTGCATTGGGCCTGCGCGTCTTGCGATCGACCGAACCGCGCCAAGGGCCTCGATAAGTCCTCCATCACCGCCCAGATCACGCCAGCCCAGCCTCGGCGGCGGGTGCCGCCTGCTCCGAGCCGGACCCGTGGCTGACCTCTTTCCATGGATTGGGCCAATCCGCCCAGTGATCGAGGTACGTGGCAAAGGCCGGGACGTCGTCGGCCCGCTCCAGCAGCCACGATTTTGTTTCCGCCACCAACTGCTCTTCCTGATCGCGACCCAAGGCACCCATCATTACCTGGCTGCGCAGGAACACAAAATACGTGTCTAGCACGTCACAGCGACAGTACTGGCTGATTGCATCCAACTTCCCCTCGTCAAAAAACTGCTGCACCATATCCCCCTGCAAGTCCATTTTGCCAGGTTTGCCCAGCAGGCTCGCGGCCAGGTTCAAGCCGCCGCTGAATCGCGTGGCGCCAAAATTCACCAGCAGGTCCTGCAGGTCCAGGTGCGATTGGGTGTTGTAGCGATTGCGGGGCTGATTCCATGACTTGGCGTCCATGTCAAACCAGGCGGGTATGCTGATCCCATAGCGAAATGCAGCCAGTTCCAGCAAAGGAATGTCAAACCCCCGTCCATTGAAACTGACCAGTGTCGGCCGGCCATAGTATTCCCAGCCGCGCCAGAAGCACTCCGTCATGACATGAGGACGAAACTGGGGTTCGTCCAAGGCTGCCAGGTCGATCAAGCGAAACTGGGCATCCACCTTGGCGGCGACGATCGAAATCGGAAATTGAAACGTGTGCGGAATGAACTCGCTGCCCGTTTCCTGAAGTCTCTGCTGGCGGTACCGCTGGACGGCGTCGCCAGCTTCTAAATGCTCTTCCGGATAGCGTATCTCGGCCACCAATCTGCCATCTGCCGCGGTTTCCACGTCGAAAACCAGGAATCGCACGGTTCCGTCAGTTGGCATGGTCATCTCCTTTACGAGTGCGTTTGATTGCAGGGATAATCCCCAATAGACGAATAGGGTAGCAAAGTTTTTGAGCCTGTGCGACAGAGTCGCGCGGGCTCTCCCGGTCGTTTGCTGGCTCGACGACTCAGCTGCTGAGCTGCGAACAACCGGTTTCCCCACTTGGAGGCACTTCCGTGGTAGTCAACCGCCAAAAGTTGTTAGAGCGATTTCTGCGCTACGTCCGTATCGAGACCACGGCCAATCCGCAGACGGATGCTTACCCCAGTTCCGAGGGGCAGCTCGTCTTGGGCCGATTGCTGGCCGAGGAACTTCGCGAGATGGGAGCGCGAGACGTTGAACTTACCGCACATGGGCTGGTGTTCGCCACCATTCCCTCCTCGGTCGATCATCCGACTCCCGTAATCGCCTTCAATGCGCATCTTGATACTTCACCGGATGCGTCGGGCAAGGACGTCCAGCCCCAGGTGATCGAGCATTACCAAGGGGGTGACATCGTGTTGCCCGGAGATACGAGCAAGGTCATTACCGCGACCACGAATCCGGAACTGGAAGGCATGGCGGGCTGCACGCTGGTCACGTCGGATGGCACCACATTGTTGGGCGGTGACGATAAGGCGGGTGTGGCCATTATCATGCAGACCGTCGAGTCGCTGCTGACGCATCCCCAGATCCCGCATGGGACGATCCGCGTGATGTTCACGTGCGATGAGGAAATAGGACGTGGCGTACAGCACGTGGACTTGCCGCAGCTTGCCGCGGATGCGTGTTATACGCTGGACGGTCCGGGCGCGGACTCGATCGATGTGGAGACGTTTTCGGCGGACCTGGCGACAGTCACTGTGCGGGGCGTCAACATCCATCCCGCTATTGCCAAGGATCGTATGATCAATGCCGTCCGCGGGCTCGGCTACTTCATTTCGTGCTTACCTGCGGAGGCATCCCCTGAGCGTACGGACGGTCGCGACGGTTTTTTGCATCCCTACACGCTGCACGGCGCCGTGGATGAAACCGAGTTGAAGATCCTGCTGCGCTCGTTCGATACCGCGAAACTCGAGGCACAGGCAGAGCTGTTGCGCACCATGGCGGACAAGACACGACAGCAATTTCCTGGTATCTCCGTCGATGTCGCCATCTGCCCGCAGTACCGGAACCTGGGGGACGGTCTGGCCAAGGCTCCGCAGACTGTCGAATTCGCGGAAGAGGCGCATCGTCGACTGGGCCGAACGCCCCGACGGGACATCGTCCGCGGCGGCACAGACGGATCTCGGCTGACGGAATTGGGGCTACCCACTCCCAATCTCTCATCCGGGCAGCACAACCTGCATTCGCCCTTGGAATGGGTGTGTCTGGACGAAATGGTTCAGGCCGTCGAAGTATGTGTGGCACTCGCGGGAGTCTGGTCCGAATCCCCCCAGAGCTAAGATGGGACGAATTCTCTGCGAACCGAGTACGATGAATCCACTGGACGTGCGTCGCGCAGCCACCTCCGCCCCGCTCCCGGATGCCCCCACCCAGGAGCCGGAGGTAGAGCCCATCCCGGTTCCCACCCCGGCCACCCCACCAGATCCGCAAAGGGCCCCTGACCCTTTTGAGCCTGATTGGCCCGAGCATCGTCCCGAACCCCAGCCCAAGGCCCGCTCGTCGCGGAGACGTCAACGGCGAGCCGTCTGGCGTAAGCCCACGACCAGCGACGAGGATTCGCCTGCACGGTTGAACCTCGCCGGCCAAACGCAAATGCTACTCGTAAACGGAACTTCTACCGCCCAAATCCAAAATTAACAGGGTGCCAGTTTGTCGCAGCACGACCGTAAATCCGCGGCGCCGGAGGAAGACTTTGCATCGGAATCGGCGCGCAGGCTGCAGCAGGTCAACAAACGGCTGACCTTGAATTTGCTGATCCAAGGAGCTGCGGCACATGGCTTCCTGACAGCCCACCATCTGGTCAGGGAACAATTGGAGCAAGTTCGACCGGGACTCACTCGGCTGTACGATCGGTTCGCGATTTGTGGGATGTTAAATTACTTCATTGGCGACATCATTCCGCTGTACGGATTTCCGTCCTGGTTCTGGAGCCGGACGCATCACTCGGGACACCCTTTTTATCAGCATCGTTTATTGGCGAATCATGGCTCACAGCTCACCCGCGCGTCTTTGCGTTACTTGAGGGAGCGCGGTCGCCGGAAAGGCGTCGTCAGCGTTCCGCTGCTGCAGCAGGTACAGTTGTATTGGTTGGCGATGCAGCTCACACGCGCCGAGCGCCCTTATCGAAAGGAATTAACGGCACTGGCCAAGGGTGTTGTGTCCGTCATCTGGGGCATCGACGAAGACCGCCTGGATGCAGAAGTCACAAACGCAGTGGCATTTGGCAATCTGCGAACTCCCAAGACGCTGACCGGGAAGTTCACCCAGCTGGCGGCGATCGGGTACGGTGGCGTCGAACGCCGCGAGGGCCGATTTACGGTCGTGGCCAAATCCTGGTACTGGCCGCTGATCGTCCACGAACTCATCAAGGGGACGGCCGAATTGGTCTGCCTGCACGGACTCAGCGATCTGGATGACGCAACCTACGAGTACGTGATGGATCAGGCAGACCAGATTGAGTACGAGACTTGGATGCTGCAAGCGGGCGCCGAACTGTGGCGACGCCTGTTGGCAGTGTTGCCCAGGGGGCGGACGCCGGCACATATGCTGATGCAGCTGGCGCGACTTGATCCCGGGCCGCTGGAGTCGCTGATGCTGGCGGTGGTCGGCGATGCCCCCCAAGCTCAGCGACGGCTGCAAGTCCTGGGAGGCTCAGCGGGCTCACGCGCAATGGCGTCTGCTTGGGTCACTTGTCAGCCGCCACGCGTTAGCGTCCGGTTCGTGAATGCCGAAAAACCGGGTGCTAACGCCCATCGGCACTCGGTTTGGGCATTGTGGAACGTTTGTCCCCCAACTGTTTCCCCCGACAATTTCGCGATTCACAGAACAACTGAGGACAATGGTTCTACAAACTAAGTGGCATTGGGCTCACGCCGGCGGCTCGCCTGCCGACCCGGCTGGCGCAGATTCCAGCTTGACGGCGAAGAACAGCTGCTTCGCTCCCTGGTACAGCGGCGACGCCTCACCGCCAATCAACGGCGCCAATTGCTCGTAGCGGGTCTTCCCCTCGGGCCAGCGAATCGCCATGACCTTGGTACAGTCCTCAAGCAACTGATAGACCCGCGCGCGGGTGACGCCTAACTCCGTGGACAAGTCACGCACCGTCCTGGTTTCCGAGCCCACACCAAGTCGCTGTTGGGCCAGCTTGTGTATGTCGGCGCCGCAGTCCACTCGAACTTGACGAAGCATCGGTTCCACGACATGACTCGTCAGGTCGTCTCGTGAAACGCTGTTCCCTTGACGCGCAGCATGCAAAATAAATTGTTCAATCCTAGGAACAAACTGCGGTACGACTTGCAGCGAAAGATGTGCATCACTTTCGGACGCGTGCAGCAGATGGTGAATGGTGTGAAACACCTCCAACACAACCCGTACACGCTTCTCGCCATGTGTCCGCAAATTGCGAATTTCGTTCAGCGGGCGACGGCAATAAGCGCCTAGCGTGGTCTGCCAAATGACGGTCGGCAATGCCTGCAACGAGGGAGCGAGACGGCCAAGCGACTCCTGTTCCAGGTGGAATCGACGCACTGTGCCGCACCAGCTTTCCCACGTGGCCTCCGATACCAACGCCGGATCGAACGTGGCATTGACGTCCATTTCCTCCGCCTGATTCGCCTGCCGCTCCTGACTCAGCTCGTCAGCCAGTTCCTTGATTCCAAACGGTACGGCCGGTGGATGCTCACTTGAGGCACGATGCAAGAGCCGCACCAGCGTGCTGATCTTCTTCTGCCCGATCCCCCGAGTCGCCGTGAGTTCCTTGAACGGAGTCGATAACAGATCACCCACACTTCGATTCAGAAACGCCAGCGGCAGGCGGCGGTCGTTCGGTAAGGCCCAGTAGGCCAGCGGCTTGTCCAGCCGATCTCGATACTCGCTCCGCAATAGCGTACGCTTGATGGCCTCGAAGCTGCTCACCAGCTTGTGGTCTTCGGCCGAACTTGACTGACGCATGATGGGTCATTCCTTATGTATCATTCCGCTTCCAAGCGCCGTCATGGCCAAGTTCCCCAACACTCCATGGGTTCCCACTCTTGGGGGGCCACGTCGTCGCTCCCAGAAAGACCAAAAGCCGAATCTGCGGGCGCGTGGCGACAATCGTTTCTTTTCTGCGGATTTTACTTGATTTGCCGGCCGGGCAACACCCACTAATTTCAAGAAAAAATTACTGAAAACCGCAACTTGTTGGAGACCAATGAGTTGCGACGAACAACGGGCCCGGTAGTTTGCCCGATGGCAGTTGACGTCGTTAGGACATTTACAGAGGGCGGTACGCGGACTGTATTGAATGATGAGGGTAGACCCAAGCCCGCGGGTTTTCCTTTCAGAGACGTTGTTCCGTGTGCGACGGAAGCCTAGCCCAATGGGAAGGGAGAATCCTGGACGCACCCCTGCAGGCAAGGTCAGGCTGGCTGGCAGATTCTTCACTCCGCTCCGCTCGGTTCAGTGACGTGAGTCCGCCGTGCGTTGCCGGATTCCGGAAGTTGTGTGGTAGGATGCAGGGCTTTCCTCGTTGCCGGAAACCCCCGGTCCGGTAGATTAGATGGGCTATTGCCCGACGGCTTCGGACCTGATCGTGTGTGCTTTCGTCGAACCGGGGCGTGCAGGAATTCTGACGAGTGACATGAAAATCTGTTTGATTGGAGCTGGGCCGAGCGGGTTGACGGCAGCCAAGAATTTTATTCAACGGGGACTGACGTTCGACTGGTACGAGCAGCACGCGGACCTGGGCGGGCTGTGGAATGCATCGACACCGCATGGCCGCGTCTACAGTTCCACGCACATGATTTCGTCGAAGCGGCTGACGGAGTTTTTGGACTTCCGCATGCCGCGTGACTTTCCCCAATATCCCAGCCACGCTCAGGCCATGGAGTACATGCGCTCCTATGCCGAAAAGTTCGATTTGCTGCATCACATCCGGTTTGGAGCGCGGGTCGAAGGCCTCGCGCCCGGAAACCAACAATGGCGTGTGATCATTGCGGCCGAGGGCAAGGGCAAGGTGGCCAGAAAGTACGACGCGCTGGTGGTGGCCAGCGGTCATCACGCGCAGCCGCGTTGGCCTGCCTGGTACCGTACTTTTGAGGGCACCTGTATGCACTCCAGTCAGTACAAGTCCCCCGAGATCCTGCAGGGCAAGCGCGTATTGGTTGTGGGAGCAGGCAACTCGGGTTGTGACATTGCCGTCGCGGCCGCGCAGCATGCGACGAGTGCCGTGCTCAGTATGCGGCGCGGTTACCACGTGCTGCCAAAATTTCTGTTTGGGGCTCCAATTGATCGCTGTGGCGACACGATGCATCGCTGGCATGTGCCGCTCCCGTTGCAGCGCTTGATCCTGCGGGCGTCCCTGCATGTATCGATCGGTCCGCTGCACCGCTTCGGCTGGCCGCGACCTCAGCATCGGATACTCGAGGCTCACCCTATCATCAACTCACAAATTCTGCACTATGTGGCTCATGGGCGCTTGCAGGTGCATCCTGACGTGCACGAAGTCCGACGGAACGAGGTCCGATTCAACGATGGGCATTCTGAGTGCTTTGACCTGATTATCTGCGCCACCGGCTACCAGCTCAGCTTTCCATTCATTGACGGCGCCATTCCGGACCCGGAACAACCACGCCTGTATCTCAACGTCTTCCATCCCGAATTGGAAAATTTGTTTGTGGTCGGGCTGATTCAACCGAATGGCGGCATCTGGCAACTTGCCGACTATCAGGCACAGCTGATCGCGCGCGTGATCGAGGCCAACCAGCAGTCCTCTGCGGCCGCCGATTGGTTCCGCAACCAAAAGAGCAGAATCGACCGTGTGAGGCAAAAATACAGTCTGCACTACGTGGACTCGCCGCGGCACGCAATCGAAGTCGAGTACTTTGCCTATCGCCGCGAATTGCAACGTCACCTGCGGCAGATGGACCGACGGCAGCAGCAGCGTGGCCGTTCTCAGAAGTAGCGTCGCCGTCCCCGGCGGCGGTGCACCCGGTTCACACTTCGGCAACAACAGTAGCGTCGCCGTCCCGGCGGCGTTGCACCCGGTTCACACTTCGGCAACAACAGTAGCGTCGCCGTCCCCGGCGGCGGTGCACCCGGTTCACACTTTGGCAACAACAGTAGCGTCGCCGTCCCCGACGGCGTTGCACCCGGTTCACACTTCGGCAACAAGAGGAATCCCGGGTAATACGTCCAACCTGAGAGTGATGGCAGTCGCTGTTGGTTGTGTTACGCCGCCGAGGACAGCGACGCTACCGGCCGACAGTGCAGCAAGTGGCTATTTCGGCCCCAGCAGTTTCTTCAGACCTTTCTCTAGTTCATTGTGCAGATAACGTTCCGCCGTATTGCCAATGATCTGCTGAGTCAACTGTGAGAACGCCCGCGTGTCCAGTTCCGGGCGAGAAAGTGACCCGTGAATCGGGATCTGAATCATCTGGCCACTCAGCCCTGCCAGCAGCGGCTCATCCTTGACCCAATCTTGTTGGATGGGAATCTGGGCGACGACAGACATCGTCTGGTCGGCACCCACCCAGCCGCTCGTTTGTACGGGCACATTCCCCAGCGTCAGCGTGAGATTGCGGTGATACACGCGGCCCTGGGTCATCTGGAACTCGACACTCTGTTGTTGGACTTCGAGCCAATTGTTACCGGCGCTGAGGAAGCTGAGGTTGGGAGCATTGGTTTTGGCCAGGTTGGCGGCTTCGCGGAGCGCGGTCAGCAATTGTTGTGCGGTCGGCCCCGGCTGGACTCGAGCTTGTTCGATGGTGACGACCCCGGACGCATCCGCCAACATGGGTTGGTCGAGCGGCACGCGAGCGCTGGAAATGGTGGCTGAAAACTGTCCTTCCGCGGTGGTCGTACCGGACAACAGCGGCGCCACGTACTTGATCCAGTCATCGCACATCTCGGGCGTGATCTGGACTCCCTGTATTTTGGTGCGTTCGTCAAGCACAAGTGCCATGGGATAGCTGGCTAAATCTACCCGTGGAGACAGCGACACGAGTCCGCCTACCAGCTTACTTTCGATGGGCGAGGTACTGATCACACCTTGTTTCAGTAGCAGGGATACCTGTTGCGGTCCAAAATCGACGCCGTAGGCTGCCGCGCGATCCCAGCCGACGCTGGCTTCGGCCGTCAGATCTCGATGGACGACTGCGACGGTTGTGGGAGCGGGGGTCAGGGACGCCGTCCGCACGAGCGGCCCGGGCAGCTGGCCAATTTGGATGGATTGCAGGGCCAGGGGGCCGCGCAGCGAGAAGGGTTGGCGCTTTCGTCCCACCAGCTCGATGCCTGTGCCAATCCAATTCCGCATCTTGGCCAAGAGGCCGTACAGATCGTATTCAATTTCCCCGGCCAGGTCGGCCAGGGGTTCCGCGGCAAGATTGCGGATCGCGCCTCGCGCCTGGACTTGCGCTACCTCTCCCGCCAGGCGGAGTTGCTCGATCTGCAGCGTGGTATCGCTGGGGTAGAATTGTCCGCTGGCAGTCAATTGCAGTTGCGGTTCACGCCACACTTCGGACCAGGTGCTCTGCGGTCCCAGCGTGACCGTGGGGATGGTCTTACGCGCCAAGAGGGCGAATTCCGCGCAGCTGGATGTCCCCGAAAAGTTGATCACGCCGTCTTGTGTCGCCAGTTGCACGGTGCCCTGCAAGTTTCCGCGATAGTCCTGCGTCGGGGCCTGCTGCGGGTCTTGCCAGAGCGCCGCCAAGCGGCTTAAGTCACCCCGAAACGCCGCAGCGCCGCCGGCCTGCAGCGTGCTGCCCAGCGTGACCTGAATGTCCTTGCCCCGCAGGGCGAAGGTTGAGCTAACGGCCTCCAACTCCGGAACCTGAATAATGCTTCGATCGGCGTCCCACACGGCTTCGCCTTGGATGCGAGCCACAGGTTCCTGCAGACGCCGGCTGCCGCAGACTGCCAGCAAGTCGGTGATTTCAACTTGAATGGGTGCCAGTTCGGCTCGCACCGCCGACACCTGGCCAGTGGCACTTGCATTAAGGTGTCCGTCGAGTTGCCAGTCCCCGCTTGACACCCAGGGTCGCAGACGCGACAGCCAGGTAGGCAGTTGCCCCACCACGCGGCAGCTGATGGGCCAGGTCGACGTGGCGGACGGATTCTCGATGGGAGTCGTGACGTGTGCCGTCAACTGATCGGTACCACTGACAACACGAGCCTCCATGGTATTGAGGCGCGAAAGGGTCGTTCCACGCGCCAGTCCTTCCGCCTGCACGGAGATATCGAGTTTGCGTTCCTGCCAGGGTGACATGTCCCCATAGACCAGCTGGAAATCTTCGACATTTACTTGAGCGACGGCCAGATATGCTTGATTGGCAGCCGTGGACCATTCCCCTTGGGCATGAAATCGTCCCGCCATCTGCGTCGTGCCGAGATCGCAGACCTGGTGAAGTTGATGGGCAAGCTTGTCCAGGTCGCCGTCGGCCTGCAGTGAGCCGCTGGTCAGCGTGCCGGTGGCATTGGCTTGCAAAAAATCGGAACGGCAGGCAAACCGATCGACCGAGTAACCATCAGGCTGTGATTGACAGACGAAGTCCAATTCCATCGGCTGCGTCCAGGCAATCGTCTTGCCAGCCGTGGAGGCCACGATATCTTGGGTGGTCAGCCGCCCTTGGATTTGACGCGACTCGCTGCCGGCGTTTTGGCTGCTCACGTCGACGGTAATCTCTCCTCCCACAAAGGAAGTATCCTCACGCAACCGCAATGTGTGAGGAAGCGCCGCGGCAATCTGCCGCAGATCAAAGCGGCCTTGTGCGGCCAGCCGATGACGCGATTGATACGTCGCGAGGCTTGCCGCCAGGCGTGAATCAAACAGCTCCGTGACGGGGATCGTACCTGAAAGCTGAAGTTGTCCGTACTCCGACGCCAAGGTAAAGGCGGCCAGTTCGAGCTGTTGCTGTGCGACGGATGCGTTGAGTTCGACGGTCAGCATCTCGCTGTCAATCACGTCCGGGCCCAATACCGAGGGCATGGTAATATGGGTATGCGCCCCCGACAATTGACCGGTCGCGATCAGTTCGGGTCCCGCTGGACCCTGCTGCCAATTGCAGGCGATATTGCCGCTGAGGTCCCCGGTCGTGGTCACGTCCAGGTTGGCACGGCGAAAGGCCGTGGTGAGCGCGGCCAACGGAAAGTTGCGGGACTCGAGTTTCAGTTCGCCCCGCCCCAGGTCGACCGCCGACAACTTCTGCGGCTGCTGCCAGGTAAAGTCAGCCACCACCGTTCCCTGTTTCTGTTGGTAGCGGGCGCTGGTGGCCAGCTGCACCTCGATGGGATCGGCGAGTTTCTGCGGCGCACGAATGCGCGCCGTCAGCTGATCGAGTTGGCACGTTTCGCCCGTGACGCGGTCCTGGATCGCGATCTCACCCTCCACGATTTCGACGCCAAAGCCGACTTGGGACGAGTTATCCGCAGACGATGTGTCATCTTCCTCGTCCGGCAAGGAAGCGATCAAGGCGTCCAAGTTCGTCCCCCGTTCCGTGAGCACCACCGATAGTCTTGGCTTGAGGATCTTGACCAAACCAATGTCGCGAAACCCCAGGGCCATTTGCAGCAGCGTCTTTTGGGTCTCGACACTCGCGGCCTCAAACAAAGGCTCTCCGTCGGGGGTCACGATCGAGATATTTTCGAGTCTGCCGGGCGAGAGCCAGCTGAGCTGAGCGCTGCCGAAATTCACCCGTGCGGCTAATTCCGGAGCGAGTAGCGGAACAACTCGGTTGCGTAATTCGGTGCGTGCGATGACCACGGGAAGGGCAAACACCGCCAGCCCCAGGACCACGAACAATAAGAACAGTCGTCTTCCCAACCTGGATCGTCGACGAATTTCAAATGTCTTGTCAGCGGACGGTTGTCTTCCACGAACGCGTGCCATCAGTAAAACTCTCCGCATTGATGAGGTGCCGGCCCCTTGCCGGCGCGTGATACGACTGCCGAATTCCATCTTGAAGGTGTGCGTGCTGACGAGCTGGAAACCCGACGCACAAACGATGCAACACCGTGAATGGGTCGCTTCGCCTGCGTTCAGGCCCGCCCAGGCGGCAGGAAAAGTACAGGATCAGTCCGCCCATCGTAAAGGGCATTCGTGATTGACAGCAGTGGCAGCAACGCCGGACATGGTAGGATGGACTGGCCCATCCGCAGTGCATGTTGCCTAAGCCAAATCGCCTTCCACGGATGGGAAATCCGTCGGCCACTGCACGACGGATTACCAAGTCGCTGGATCATCCACTCTGCTGGTCGCGTAACTGGCGACTTGGCCAATCCGTCCTACGAGGACTTTGGCCCGAGCGAAAAGGTCCGAAAATCGTTCTCGGCGTCGCGGCGTTGGTAGATCTGAAAGCGGAACGGATAGTCGTCTTGGGGTCCCGCCGCGTGCGGCTCGTCGGACAACAGGTTCCAGCCCCCTGCTTGCAGCTCCGCCAACGGGAAATACGTGTCTCCCTCCACCACGGCCTCCACGAGGGTAAGGTAGATGCGGTGCGCAAGCGGCAGCGCGTCCCGATAGACCTGTGCGCCGCCGATGGCAAACACTAGCTCGGTATCGGACTCCAGGCGGCAAGCGGCCGTCAGGCTCAGCGGCCGTTTGCAGACCGTCCCTGTGGATTGGGGAAGACGTAATGACGACATTCCGTCGACCCGGCAGTGGTCGGCCAATCGATTCAAAGGTCCTTCGCCCCATGATGAGCGTATGCCCCATGGTAATCTGCTTGAAACGACGCAAGTCCGACGAGAGCCGCCACGGCAGCGTGCCGCCACGGCCGATCACTGCGTTCCTGGCAACTGCGACAATGATCGACAATTGCATGGCGTTCGGGCTCACCGGGTTTACACGGCCACCGCCGCCGCGATATGTGGATGAGGATTGTAATGCAGGAGTTGCAAGTCGCGGAATTCAAAATCAAAAATCGAGGAGACCGGACGCCGAAACTCCAGCCTGGGCAGAGTGCGTGGCGTCCGCTGCAGTTGCTGTTCGGCCTGTCGGACGTGATTCAAATACAGATGTGCATCCCCCAGCGTGTGGATGAAGTCCCCCACCTGCAAACCACAAACGTGTGCCATCATCTGGGTCAGCAGTGCGTAGGAGGCGATGTTGAAAGGCACACCCAGAAAAACGTCGGCACTGCGCTGGTACAACTGACAGGAGAGCCGCCCCTGGGCCACGTAGAATTGAAACAGCAGGTGGCAGGGAGGTAATGCCATCCGCGGGATATCGGCGACATTCCAGGCGCTCACGATCAACCTGCGTGAGTCCGGATTCTTGTGGATGTGGCGGACGACGTCCTCGATCTGATCAATGGTGCCCCCATCACGATCTGGCCAGTGCCTCCACTGGTATCCGTAAACCGGTCCCAGGTCACCCTCGGTATCGGCCCACTCATCCCAGATCGTCACTCCGTGCTGACGCAGAAAGTCGACATTGGACTCACCGCGGAGAAACCACAGCAGTTCGTAGGCAATCGACTTGAAATGCAGCTTCTTTGTCGTCAACAGAGGAAAACCCTGCGTCAGGTCAAAGCGCATCTGGTATCCAAAGACGCTCTTGGTGCCCGTTCCCGTGCGATCGGGTTTTTCCACACCCGTGTCCAGAATGTGACGCAGGAGTTGGAGATACTGTTGCATGGATAACGATCCTGATGCGTTTCCTGTGGTGACGTCGGGAACATTATAACGGCTTTGCATTCCCCCAGGGGGGGCGGCGTGTGAGCATGCACGCAGCGTTAGCAAGTGGGCCGTTACGGCCAGACAGGGTTTTCCCGCGACCTGGTGATGCGTCCCCGTCGTGGAGGACGGATGACTCAGCCGTGGAAATCATTTTGGACCCAGCGACGCTCATTGCGGATGGGCCAATCCGTCCTGCGCAGCCGGCGATCAGGCGGATTTCGCCTCGAGGTCCGCGACCACTTTGGCGATTAAGGCCGGATCGTTTTTTCCCAGCAGATACTCGATGCGTTCGGGTTTAACTTCCAGTTTTTCCAAATGCACGGCGATATTTTTCCAGCATTGTTCACGCTTCTTGCCCTCGGACAGATACAGGTCCGTCACCAATTCCTGCAGTCGCTGCAAAGCAATGGACGACCGGTTCTTGTAATAGTTGCGAATGATTTTTTGCTGATAACCGGAGTGCTTGGCCATGGTTTGGATTCCAGGTCCGCCAGAATTTGGTAGGCGTTGTCGTATGCGGTCCGTATCGGCCACGTGCGGCCCACCCGTGCAACGACGCTCGGGCCAACGTTACGACCGTGCGAAACGGCCCATCATGCAGTATACGTGTTTTTCGGGGGAACGCCCATTGCCGGCTACCACCGGGAAACGGATCATTAGCCAACGCGTGAGCGAAGTGCCTGACCACATTCCCGCCGCAAAAAAGCCCTCGCGCCGGGGAACGTAAAACCACTGGCCCTGCGGACTCGGAGGCGTTACGATGGACAGCTTGGGGGCATGGTGGAATCGCGCGTGCGGGTCCCGCGGCCAGTCGCCCGCCGAGCGGCCAGCCCGTCGTCAAACGCTCGGACTTGTTTCCGGTTTTTGCGTGGCACCTAGGCCGATTGAATTACGCTGGTTTTATCTGACGAGCAACAGGCATGCCGATTGTCAAATTCATCAAAGAGAATAAAGAGATCGAAGTCGTTGCCGGGACAAATCTCCGCAAGGCGGCGATCGAAGCCGGGATCAATGTGCATCAGGGTGTCAACGGCATTGGAGCCAGCATCAACAAATTTGCAAATTGCCACGGTTTGGGCCAATGCGGGACATGCCGCGTCAATATCGTGAAGGGGGGAGAGAATGCCAGCAGGATGGGGCTGATCGAGAAGACCCGCTTCCGAGTCCCCCTGCCGACACCGATCACTCCAGGAGGAATTGACCCGCTACCGTGCCTGGCCTTCATCGGTCACGAGGACACCATGCGGCTTTCTTGTCAGCTGAAAGTCCTGGGGGACATGGAGGTGGAAACCGGTCCGGAGTTGGACCTGTTTGGAGAGAATTTCTTCAGCTAGATATGACGGAACCCGCGGGGCGTTGGGGGGCTCCCCCAACGAACTGCAAGTTGCTCTCGCCACGGATTACAAGTTCGAGGCCGAATCGCCGAATCCTAGGGGGAATCCCCCAAACCCCCCGGACTTCGCGCCGCACAATCGCGTTGAGCACTCAGTCGCGGCTGCGTCTTGGTTCATTCCGGATGTGGGGCGCCATGAGGTTCCGGCTGTCTTGTTCCGGTGGCTAAACTGAGTATCGTGGCTGAGAGGCAGTCGAGATTCCGGGAATCAAGCCTTGGCACTAAAGCAAATAATCGCCGTGGTCAAGCCGTTTCTGGCAGGACAAGTTTTTGCCAGCATCCCGGTAGAATTCCTGGACGCCGCCCAGGTCCGCGAAGTCCGTGGTTATGGGCGACAAAAGAGCTACCTGGATCAGTATGAAAGCCCCTCGGCGGGCGTGTTCTTGCCCAAAGTGCAAATTACGTTATGGCTGGACGAAACGCACGTGCAGGAAGTTGTCAAACGCATTATTTCCGTGGCGCGGACCGGTCGCATCGGCGACGGGAAAATCATGGTCCTACCGGTCGACTCGGCGGATCCCAACTATATCCCGTTCTGAATGAGCGAGCACGATTCGGCGACACCAAGCATGGGAGGACATTTCTTGAAGATTTATGCGGGACCCGGCAGTCGCTGCTGGTTGTGCTTCGCCGCGGGGGGACGGCGCTAGAGGCCGCCGACTGGGCGAGTGTCGCGAGGATCTGGTCAGGCCACAGTCTATTCTATCCACCACACGCGGCCACGACTTCCAAGTACAGCTCGCGGTTGCTCTGCATTGCGATTGCACAGTCGCGGCACAAGTCTTCTCGCGCAACTCCCAGCAAGTATCCCAACTTCTCGGCATCCAGATCCGACTGGGGAAATTCATGTCGGGCCGTCGTGTTCATCAGTCTCAGTCGAGCCTCGACGCTCCGCAGCAACTCGTAGGATTGGCTCAATCGGGTCGCCTGCTCCTTGCCGAGTACCCCTTGCTCAGCCAGTTTATCGAGCGCCTGCCACACGTTGGTGACCAGGACTGGGGGATGCCGACTGGCCCACTTTAACTGCAGCATTTGAATCAAGAATTCGATATCGACGGTCCCTCCCGGACCACGTTTCAAGTTGTGCACGGCGGCTGTCTCTTGCAGTTGTAAACGCATATGGTGAATTTCCCGGGCGTTTTCCGGCGACCAGTCAGGCTGGCAGATAATCTGCCTCAACAGCCGCGAAACGGACTCGCGCGCGGCGGCTGAACCCGTGATGGGACGGGCTTTGCACAGCGCCAGTCGTTCCCACAAGCGGCCGTTTCCGGAAGCGAAATACCTGGCCAATTCGTCAAACGATGTGGCCATCAGGCCACTGCGACCGGTGGGCCGCAGTCGAGCGTCAACTGGATACAACGTGCCGTATTGCCCCACTCGCGTGGCTAACTTGACGATGCGCTGTCCCAATTCGCTGAAGAAATGCTGATTGGTCGTGGATGCGGCCTGGCTTATCCCGGCTGTATCTGTCTGGCCATCTTCTTCAAACAAGAAAATCACGTCGACGTCACTGTGGTAATTTGGTTCACGGCCACCCACTTTGCCGGCGGCCAGAATCACGAACTCACATACATCGCCGTTGCTGCCCCGGCGGGGAACGCCGTACTTCCGCACGAGTTGCTGGTACTGGTACAACGTCAGCTGCCGCACGCAAACTTCGGCTATCTCGGCCAGCGTGGCCGTGGTGGCGCGGATGTTTTCCTTACCGGCAATGTCACGTGCGCCCACACGCAGATGTTGCGCGTGCTTGAAGCTAATCAAGATCGGCTCGATGTCCTCCGCACCGCGAAGCAATTCTTCCAACGTGGATTCCAGCGAATCCATGCTGGGGAGACGTTCCAGGATCAGCGAGTCCATCAGCTCGTCCAGCATGCCCGGATTCGAGGTGAGGATCCCCACCAGATAATCGCACGCGGCGCACAGTCGCACGTAGAGCTGCAGGTTGGGTGGGCTCTGACTGAACAGCTCCCACAGCACTCCTTTGCCCCCCAGTGAGTCGCTGACTTGATTCAGCGTGACCAGGGTCGCGTCTGGATCGGGTGTCGTGCCAATCTCCCCGAGTAACTGCGGGGCAATCGCCGCCAGGAAATGACGACAGCGGCGGCGTGACAAGAACAGGGTTCTCTCCATGCCCAGTTGGGCCAGGTTTCGGTAAGCCAGTTGTCGATCGGAAAAATGGTAGGGCGTGAGCACTCGCTCGATTTGACTTGGCTCCGGGTCAGGGTCCAGCACCAAATCTCGCTCCGGCTCCACGGCCTCATCGTCCCCCACGGTATTGTGCAGTAAGTGGTCCAGGATTCGCCGGTTAAGATTCGTCGCAGTGGCCAGGCGACGGTGAAAGTGGTAAAGCGCCGAGCCACCTTCGTCGTCGCGAAAGCCCAGCCGCAGCGCCAACTTGTGCTGCTCGGATTCGTCATCCGGAATGCGATGGGTTTGCGCGTCAAACATAATCTGTAAACGGTGCTCAATTTTCCGCAGGAACACGTAATGCGTTTCCAACAGGGACCGCTCCTGCATGGTCAATCCGTTAACCTGTTCCAGCCTGTCAATCGCCTCCAGCGTATTGCCGGTCCGCACCTCGGGAAATTCAGAACCCAAGGACAGTTGCAGCATTTGAATCGCGAATTCGATGTCGCGAATTCCGCCCCGACCGACCTTGACGTCAAGTTGGTCGTTCCCGTCACGAAGAGCCTGTTTCTCAATCTTGCGCTTCAGCGCTTTGATGCCAACGATGTCGGTGCGCGTCAGGTAGCGGCGGTAAACCCAGGACGATTCCAGCGTTCCACAGAATTCCCAGCCGAACTCCAGATCCCCCGCCACGGGTCGCGCTTTGATGAACGCTTGACGTTCCCAGGTTCGCCCAGCGTTTTCGTAATACCGCAAGGCTGAGGCCCGTCCGATGGCCACGGCACTGTGGGTTCCCTCTGGTCGCAGTCGCAGGTCCACGCGATAGGCGGTTCCCTGTGTGGTGTTCAAGGTGAGTAATTGCACCAAACGCCGAGCCAGCCGTTCAAAAAATTCGCCGTTGCTGATACTGCGCGTGCCGTCGGTCTCACCCTCCTCCGAATACAGAAAGATGAGATCGATATCGCTGGAATAATTCAGTTCCAG
This sequence comes from uncultured Planctomycetales bacterium, assembly GCA_963695565.1. Taxonomy (GTDB): domain Bacteria; phylum Planctomycetota; class Planctomycetia; order Pirellulales; family Pirellulaceae; genus CAVOGW01. Next base: position 283,104 of record CAVOGW010000008.1, on the reverse strand, counting down.
TCCGCCCAGCTTGCCCAATGCCAGCACGACGAATCGCGATTCGCCCCCCCGCGGTCCCGGGGGACTCCGTATCGATCCCGGAATTGCCGCATCACCAGGCGCAACGTCACTTCGCAAATGGCCTCAGCCACGTAAGAAATTTGTCGAGTCACGATGGCCAGCCGCTGCCCGAGGCTAATGTCTCCATAGATGATTCTGGCCATTTGCCGCTGTTTGAAGGCATTGATCAGCACCATCGCGCGTTGGTCGTCCCGGATGGACGCGATTTCCGTGGCCAGTTCGTCGACCAGTGGGGCAGCGGCTACGGGTTGGCCCTTCGACTTACGCATCACGTCGAACAGGCTGGGATTGCGAATCATCTGATCGCTCAGATGTTGGCTGGTTGAAAACATCTGCAACAGCAACGGCAACACCCGGGGATCCCGCTCGCACAATGCGGCCCAGGAAAGTCGGCTGCGAACATTGGCGAAGAAGCGGTCGAAATTATTCAGCGCCATATCCGGATCGCTAAGCGTGGGCAAGGAACTGCGCAGCTGATCCAGCAATTTTCGCAATGCGTCGGGGGAAACGCGAGCTTGCAGGATGCTGGCCAGATTGGCCTGTCCACGCGTCAGGTCCCGGATGCCAGCGCCGCGAAGCCATGTCTCGGCATCCGCGTGGGGAAGTCCGTCTGGGCTCAGCGCTGTTCGATCTGATCCGTCCGACATTCCCGTGGACAACGCTCCTAGGGGTGCCAGGGCAGCGGAATCGAGTGTAACTCAGCCCCGACGTGTTGCGTCACGATTTCGCCGAACAGCGTGTGGGAATGAGCGTCGAGGATGGCCAGGTCCAGGAGCGCCCCGCTTGTCGGCGATGGCCATCAAAGACAACGATCCGGTCGCAGTGTGTGCGCCCCACCATTTGCGTGAGGAGTGCGTCATCGCCGCGGTCCGCTGCCAACTTGCTCATGCCCTCCACCAGCACTTCCACGCGCCGTCCGACAAATTGTTGATTGTCTTCCATACTGATGCGATTCTGCAGTGCCAGCAGTCGCTGGTTTCGCTCGCGCTTGACTTCGTCCGGCACGTCGTCGGGGATGCGATCAGCCGCCTTGGTTCCGGGTCGTTCACTGTACTTGAAAATGAAGCTGTTCTTGAAACGACACCGTTCGACCAGCTTGTAGGTCGCCTCGAAGTCCTCCTCGGTCTCGCTGCAGAAGCCCACGATAAAGTCGCTGGACACCGCCGCCGCCGGCAATGTGTTGTGAATCCGGTCGATCATGTCCAGGTACTGTTCGACCGTGTACCCCCGTTTCATCAGTTTCAGGATACGGTTCGATCCGCTTTGTGCCGGCACGTGCAGGTAGGGTGAGCATTTCGGAAGGTCGCGAACGGCCGTTAATACACTCTCGGTCATATCCAACGGGTAATTCGTGACAAACTTGATGCGCCCCACGCCATCCACTTCATGCACCAGATGCAACAAATCGGCAAAGCTGGTCGTGCGGTTTCCCTCGCGATAGAGGTAGCTGTTCACCGTCTGGCCCAGCAGAATGACTTCACGACAGCCTTGATCGGCAAGCGCCCGCACTTCGGCCACGATATCCTGCGGTGGGCGACCCTGTTCGGGGCCACGGACCATGGGCACGATGCAGTAGGTGCAAAACTTATCGCAACCGATCTGGATGCGCACGTACGCCTGCCAAGGAGTCGGCCGCATGGTGGGATCGCGCAAGGGGTCGAAGCTTTCGTGACTGCGGCGGATGGCGTCCACCGAACCGTCCGTTCGGCTCAGGCTGACTTCCATCTGGCGTCCGCCGCCTGCGGCGACCCGTTCCACCAACTGCGGAATCTGGTGCAACTGCCCCGGCCCGACAATCAGGTCGACGTAGGGCGCCCGACGGAAGATCTGGTCCTGGTCTTTTTGGGCCATGCAGCCGATCACGCCAATGATCTTCTCGGGGTACGCGGTCTTCATGCGCCGCAACTTGCCCAAAGCGCTGTAAATCTTGTCTTCCGCATGCTGGCGTACACTGCACGTGTTAAACAGAATCGTATCCGCGGACTGCGGGTCGTGCGTGAGATCGTAACCATGCTGACGCAGGCTGGCGACAACCAGTTCGCTGTCCAATACATTCATTTGGCAGCCAACTGTTTCGATATACAACCATTTGGTCATGTGGTCACCGTCGTTCCGCACCTTGTTGTTCCACCGCTAGTTTGATCAAAACACAGGGGATTTGGAGGGCCCTCCAATGCCAGCCACGCCTCCAATGCTGAGCCCCCCGCGCTTTCGGTTGTTCAATTTTGCGGGCTGTAGCCGTCACAGCAGACGCCTGCGAGCGTTTACTCCCGGTTTGATTGGGGACTCCCGGTTCATTTGGGGGGTATCCCCCCAAACCCCCCGTGTGTTTTATCACCGCGAGCCCTCCTGTTTCTTATCACCGCGAGCCGTCCTGTTTCTTATCACCGCGAGCCCCCCGTGTGTTTTATCACCGCAAACACGCCGTCCGCTCTTGCCCCGGGCTCAGCCGGTTCCATCCGACTCTGTGTCGGCTCGAACGGAACAGTCTATCACGCCCCGCATTCCACGTGGGAGGGGGAAATGAGTCTCGGCCACACCGCGTCAGCGACAGCAGATCGAAACGTTCCGCATTGGGTCGACCATCGGCTCAACCTGCTCACCGCGTTCCCAGTCGGCCGGCGCGGGCCGCAAAAGTCGCGATTCCCGCGTGGTTCATCCAAGTTGCATGCCCAGACACGCTGGATATCCGCGTACGAATTCGCTGCCGGAGATGCGTTTCTTGCCCTCCGGCTGGACCGCCAGGAGTTTCAAAACACCGTCGCCGGTGGCGACGAGCAGTGAATCGCGGTCAGCCATCACACAACCGGGTGCGGTGATCTGCGCGTGCGTCAAGTCCGGGTCGGCCGCGCCTGCGACCACTGCCTCGTCCACGATCAATCGCTGCCGACTGCCGTCCGCACGGCGGAAAAACGTAAACGTTCCAGGCCATGGCTTGAAGGCCCGAATCTGATTCGTAATCTGTCGAGCCGTTCGCCGCCAGTCGATCTTCCCGTCCTCCTTCTTCAATCGTGGCGCACGTGTGGCGCGCTTATCCGATTGGTGAGTCCCCAACGGCTGGATGCCATCCCAGCGTTCCAGCAGGTCCAGCGCCTCCAGTACCGCGTCCGCGCCGATCGTCGCGAGCCGCTGTTCGAGTTGCTCGGCTGTTTCGTCGGCTTGGATGGGCGTTGCGCGTTGCACCAAAATCGGGCCACCATCCAGCCGCGGAGTCATGTGGATTACGCTGACCCCGGTTTCCGGCTGACCATCATAGATGGCCCATTGCACGGGAGCGGCACCTCGGTACGCGGGCAGCAGCGACCCGTGCAGATTGATGCCTCCGCGGCTGGCTGCGCTCAGTGTTTCTCCCGACAGGATCTGCCCGTAGTCGCACACGACCAGCACGTCGGCCTGACAACCGTGGAGCCAATCGATCGATCGCGCGTCGTTAATCGCATCGGGATCGAAGGCAGCCAGACCGTGGTGTTCAGCGGCAATTTGAATGGGATTCTTAGGTGGTTGACGACCTCGGCCGCGACGCGGTGGTCGGGTCGCCGTGGCCACCACCTCGTGTCGGGAACTGAGCAGTGCCTCGTAAGTGGGGACCGCAAAGCCGCCCGTTCCCATCATGACACATCGCATGGATCAAGCCTACCTTTCCCTGGGGTGCGTGGCCACTGATATGGCGGGGGTGTATGGCGAACCGATTGCGGCCAACGCGCAATTAGCAATACTGCTGTTCCAGCTGTTTCAGCCGAGCCTGCATCTCGTCGTCTGACGGCAGGCGGCGTCGCAATGCGTCGAACTGCAGCTGGAATTCCGCCAGCTCCGGTTCGATTTCGCGTTTCACCGTGTCACTCAACCGATCTACAAACAGCACGCCGTCCAGATGGTCCGTTTCGTGTTGTACGACGCGGGCCATCATCCCGGAAATTTCTTGATCGATCTCGTGTCCCTCGATCGTAAAGGCATGCAGGTGGACTTTGGCCGGGCGAACCACGTCGGCGTACACACCCGGTATGCTGAGGCAGCCCTCCTCCTTTTCTTCGTTTCCGCGGGGTCGCGTGACGATCGGATTCACGATCACCAGCTCTTCCCCCTCCTTCGGGTCCGCCGCCAGATTCATGACGAAAAGTCGTAACGGCAAGTCTACCTGGTTGGCAGCCAGGCCCACGCCATTCGCCTGGTACATGAGTTCAAACATCTGACGAACCAGACGCTGAAGCGCACGATCGACCTGCTGGACAGGCTTGGAAACATGACGCAGGGTCGGGTGCGGATAAGTGATGATATTCAAGTGAATATTCCCGTTCGTAGGTGCCTTCACAGCCTGAATTATAGCGTGATTTGCGCCCGTGGCGACGTTAGGCGGATGGACGCTAAAATACGACGTACAGCACCACTTGGCGAGCGAGTGCAATATGTAGGACGGATTGGCCCATCCGCTATGAGCGTTGCGCCGAGATGTAGATTCCATTCCCACTCGACAACGGGCTCGACCATGACGAAATTCCGCAGTTGCAAAGCGGGCGACTGGACCCAAACCCCAAGCAAAGCGTCGACCCACCGGCTGGGCTGGCCAAACGCCACCCGACGCGGTCGTGCGGATCAACGGCCCGCCGAACTGGCATCTTCCCCAAGAGTCCGACCGACTCCAGCATCGGCCGAGTTCATTGCTCGTGGTCGGAAATGCGGCTTGCTGCTGTCGGCGGCATGCTCGCTGCTCGTTTGCGGATCATGCGTTCCGGCCGCGGGACAGAGTCAAGTGGCCGGGTCGCCTTCGGCCGTTGCGGCGACCGAACTGTTCGGCATATCGGCAACCGGGTCCCGTCTGGTCTATGTGTTCGACGTATCCGCGAGTACCTCGGGAGCCCCCTTGCGCGTGGCCAAGCAAGAATTATGGTCGAGCATCGCTCGGCTGCAACGCACTCATCAGATCCAGATCGTATTCTACAACCAAACGGTGCGCTTTCTCAGCATCCGTGGTGAGGCGCCGCGTCTCTATTGGGCGGACGACGAAACCAAACGTTCCGCTCGTCGCTTCATTCAAGGAGCGAAGGCTAACGGCGGTACAAATCACGTGGATGCATTAAAGATCGCGCTCGATATGCAACCTGACGTCATTTTCTTGTACACCGATGCGGAAGATCCGCAACTGAGCGACGGGGAACTTGCCCGAATTCGCGCCTTGAACGGCTCGGCCGTGATTCACGCCATTCAGTTCGGTCACGGCCAGCAAGCCAACGAGGTTGGCCGCGAGGAGACGGGTGACCCTGCCAACAATTTCTTGGTCCGTCTCGCAAATCAAAACGGCGGCGAATACCGATACGTCGACGTCACGCGCTGGGGACCGCGTCGTTAGACCGCAAGCCAGTAGAAATCGCCGTGCAAATCGGTCGTAGGCCACCACACCAAGGCAATTTCTGGCGGCGTGCTCGGGCGACGCGCACGCCGCCGAGATGCGCTCTGCCTCCGCCTCGCGCACTCCCCCGACGGCTCTGCTTTGCAACCCGGACACCCCTTGACGTCAACTTTGGCTGAAGATCCTTCACTCCGCTCCATTCAGGATGACGTGCATCCGCCGTGAGTCAGCCATGCGGCGAGCGACCCGTTAACCGCTCAACCAGGCGACATACAGGTCGTACAGCGTGTGGGAACCGGCGGCGATCCCGAAACCTCGCTTCAAGAAGACAACGGAGAATACCAGCCCTGCCAGGAATCGAAACGTGAATGTCCACCCACAGAACGCGTCCCCCGACTGTGAAAAGACGTCATAATGGGCTGCCGAGAATATCAGGCTGGCGGCGATGGCCCCACCCCACATTGCTCCTTCCCTTGATTCGCCCAGCCAGCGGAGCAGGCCGGCCAGCGTCGGTATCAACATCAACCGAAAAACAACTTCTTCATAGAAACCGGCACCGCAGTAGCCGACTACCTGGGCTGCCTTCGAGGCATGGATGCTGCATACGGGAGGGACAGGGATCGTCAATTCTAATGATCGAAAAACATGGTGCTGAAAATACGCGAAACAAATAACGCCGGTCGCCACCACGAATGACTCGGTAACCATTTTCGGTAACGTGGACCACGCGAATCGCCAGGGTCGACGGCTAAGATGTTGCCAGCCCAACAACAGGCCACAGGTCAGCATGGGTAACAGCACATACTGCCCCATGCCGATGAGTTCCAAAAGTGTACGCAGCCATTGTTCGGCCCCGTTTCGCAATGCGGCTGGTCCCAGGACGATGACACCAAGTTCGTAGACCAGCAAGATGGGAGTGACGAACACCAGGCTTGCAAGGGGGCTGAGCAGATTCGCGCAGGTAGCTTGGCAGCGAGTCCTCATCGCTATTTGTCTTTTGCGGATTTTTGCGGGACATGCTGCGCTTCCCTTGTTGATGTCCGGCGGGTTCGGGATGTCCGTCAGGCGGACGCAACCGTACACGTCTCCGCGCGGCCACCATGCGTACATCCTATCAGCCAACTGTCCCACACCTTCGAGATCAGGCTGCTGTCTAAGCAACTATTCGACGTTCGGCCGCCTGTGGCTTTACAGAAGCCTGGCCCGCGTGGCAGGGCACCGGCCCATCAGGGATCTTTGTCATAATCCCTATAATCTTGGATGGTGGCTCAACCACCCGCGGCGAACCGGCACTGGAAGGTGCCGGGTGAGCGCCAGAGTAAACCTGTGCGCCGGAGTTACGACTCAGCGATCGATCACGCCTTCCGCGCCCATGCTCGTGTCCGGTGTGTTTGCCGTCCCACGGCGGACTCATGTCATCCCAAGGAGCGGAGTGAAGGATCTGCCAGCCAACCTGACATAGCCAGCAGGGCTGCGTCCGGGATCTCCTGCGTCTACCGACGCACGTGGAACAAGCGTCTCTGGAAGATCCTTCGGTCGCTGACCGTGCTGCGCACGTTGTCAGCTCTCTCAGGATGACATTAGTCCACAAATTGTGGACGAAATGGAGGCCGCTCTGCTCGACCGACGCGCTGGTGACGCGGATTGGTGTAGTTGGAAGCCGAACGATCCGCCGCTCCTGCCGGCAGAGCCTGGGAACGAGGAATTTGTTCTTGGCATGGCCGTCTGACGACGCAGCTCAGGAAGAAGCACTAGGGGTTGACCGGATCGGGATCATACTCGGTGCGCTGGTAATCCTGATCCTTCGAGAGTTTGCCGAGGGCGACCGGTTTCGAGATGCGTTGGTAGCCCAAATCGGAGAGCAGGCGATCCACGGGGATTACGGTCACCCCCAAGAATTTTGCATCGGTACGGATCTGCGCATCGGCACGCTGCAGTTTAACGGTCGATTTCTCGTTAATTTCATTCCCCACGACCAGATACCGCGTCTGCACGGTGACTTCACCGGAGCGATTTCCATCGTCGTCTACTTCCGCATCGATGACGCCGCCGTTGAGCACGACCAGCCGTCGTACGAGGGCGCGGTCACTCTCTCCGTCGTTATCGATGTCCATGAAGCCCGTCAATGCGAAACGGACGGGATTGCCGACCTGCCAGGTGGGGGAATAAATCACGTCCCCGGCCACAATCGGGTTGCGCAAATCATCCTGGATAATCCGACCCTGGGCGAGATGCGGTTCCAGCAGTTCCGTAATCTCAATGCTGCCTTTCTTGTCAGTCTGCGCAATGTTGTTTTCATCCACGTCAAACACGCTGAACGAAGTTTGACGTTGCAGGCCGTCCGCGGAACCTAAATTGACCTGTACCAGTTCGCCCGCATGATCGGCCCAGACAATTTTGCCATCGGGGATTTCGAATGATTCGTTTTTGAGTTGAGATAGCTCGGAGCTAATTCGTTCATTCAGCGAGTTGACCGACGCGACCTGCTTTTCCATCTCACGCATTTCTGATTGGGTCTTATTCGTCGCGCTGACCATTTCGCGGCGTTCGCTCTCGTGCTTCTGTTGTGCTGATGCCTGCAGGTCTTTCATGTTTTGCAGCTCGGTCTGCAGCGTGGTCCGCTCAGCCAAGTACTCGTTCTTGGCATCGTCGATGGCCTTTTGGGCTGCGGCGGCTTGCGACTCAGCGTCCTTGTGCAGTTGTTTATTGGACTTTTCCAGTTCGGCGACGCGAGCGTTGGCAGCGGCCAACTTGCCGTGAAGTTGCTGCACGGTGATGGACAAGTATTCGGGCAATTTGCGGTAGTTCTGTTCCTCCTGCGGGAAACTGGGCCCGAACTTGGTCATGTCCTCCGTGTATTGTTTTTCGATTTTTGGCAGCTCTTCGTTTTCAGCGTGGCCCAACATTCGTTTCAGAGACTGATTTTCCGAGATCGTAGTGCGCGTTGAAGCGTCGGCTTTGGAGGCCTTTTCATTCGCCGAGGCGACTTCCACACGCAAGTTTCGGCTGATGTTCCAAAACACGACGGTGGTGATCAAAAAGAGAACCGCAAACATCACCGTGAGGATCATTGCGATTTGCATGCCCTGGCTTTCACGTTTTGCCATTTATTTGCCTCAGCGGAAGACGGTCGCAAGGAAGCGAGCACGAACGCGACCCATCGCGATGCCCAACTCTTTGGTCGGGACCAGCATGGACCGATAGGCGCAAGTGCTTGTCGGAAAAGAAGCTAAGTTGAGTCTAATTCGGGCTAATTCCCCTGTCAACGAATCGCCTGCCGCTGCATATTTGGCGTAACTTGTGCCGGTTGTAGGGCCGGCTCGCCGCCCACGCGACTGCTGTGCAACCCGAGACATTCCACCTAACATGAACCCAATTCTCAGCGACCGACGACGGACGCTAATCCTCCCGTACTGCTACGCCTGCCTGAGACCGATCTGATTCATGTCAAAACGGCTAACCCAGAAGACGTTCGAGGGCTTCGAGGAGCAAGCGGCACCGGTGCCCCGCGATGCGGCGGCGACGGCCAACTCCAGGGCTGCCGCGGACGGTCCGCAGGAATCTTTCCCGCCGCCGGCTGGTGCGAAACCCGTGCCCGGCCGAATCGAGACAGGCAGTGCGAAGCTCGCGGAACTGGCCATTGATCTCACGGGCAAATCAGTCTACGTGATCGACGCGCATTCACTGATTTTTCAAGTCTTTCACGCGATTCCTGAAATGACGGGTCCCGCCGGTCAGCCGGTCAATGCCATATTCGGTTTCCTGCGCGATATTTTACAATTGGTCCGCAATCAGGCTCCCGACTACTTGTTTTGTGCTTTCGATCTGCCGGGAAAGACTTTCCGGCACCAACTGTACGAGGGCTATAAGGCCAGCCGCGAAGAAATGCCGGAGGACTTGAGCCCTCAAATCGGCCACGTCCAACGCTTGTTGGAGGCCCTGCAGATTCCGGTGCTCACCGCGGAAGGATTTGAGGCCGATGATGTGTTGGGAACGATGGCGGCTCTGGTCGAGCGGTTGCATGGTGAGTGCGTTCTAGTCACCAATGACAAGGATTGCCGTCAACTAATCACCGATCACGTTTGCCTGTTCAATATCCGCAAGAATGAATTCCTGGACACAGCAGCACTCGCGGCGGAGTGGGGAATTCGCCCCGATCAAGTCGTTGATTATCAGGCCTTGGTCGGCGATCCCATTGATTGCGTGCCGGGGATTCCGTTGATTGGGCCTAAGCTCGCCCGGCAATTGATTACCCAATACGAAACATTGGAGTCGGTGCTGGATCACGCGCAGGATGTAGGCGGCGTCAAACGCCGCGAGAGCATCCTGCAGCACCGCGAACAGGCCTTGAAGAGCCGGGAATTGGTGCGATTGGCGAGCGACGTACCGCTGTGTGTCGACTGGACACAGGCGCAAGTGGGCCTGGATGACCCCACGGCGGCTCTCAAGCTGTGCGAAGAATTCGGTTTCAGGTCGCTTGCCGATCAGGTCGCAAAGTGGGCAGGTGCAGCCGCCTCGGCTGATACCGGTACGGCATGGCAAACGAATTATCGCACGGTGACCACTCCAGCTCAGCTCAGCCGAGTTGGCTGGTACGCTGCGCACATCCGGCCGCTTCGCGCTGGACACCGAGACCACCAGTCTGGATGCGCGTCGGGCCCAGTTGGTAGGCATTTCGATCTGTTGGGCTACCGGTGAGGCCGCCTATCTTCCACTGCGGGCTCCCCGAGACGACGTGACGCTCCCCTGGGACCTGGTCGTCCAGCAGTTGCAACCGATCATCGAGGATGCCGCGATCTCGAAGATCGGCCAGAATATCAAATACGATGCCATCGTGCTGCGCGCTGCCGGTCTGCAGCTGCGTGGCGTAGTGTTTGATTCGATGATCGCGTCCTTTGTGTTGGACTCTGGCGCCCGCAGTCATGGGCTCGATTATCTCGCCTCAAAGTTCTTGGCCCATACCACCATCAAGATCTCGGAGCTGATTGGTGAGGGGCGCAGCCAGTTGCGAATGGATCAAGTCCCGGTCGCCTCCATCACTACATACGCCTGCGAGGATGCGGATGTGGCTTTCAGGCTGGCCTCCGTCATGGAGCCTCTGCTGGCCGAAGCTGGATTCAGGGGACTGTTCGCGGACATCGAGATGCCGCTGGTGGAAGTTCTGGCTGAAATGGAGTTCGTGGGCATTCGACTGGATGTCGACTTGTTGCGGCGGATGTCCGCGGACTACGCGCTGCGACTGGCCGAACAGGAGGCCACGATTTACGCACTGGCGGGACACGAATTCAATATTTCCTCACCTCGTCAGTTGGCTACCGTGCTGTTTGATGAGTTGCAGCTGCCACCCGTCAAGAGAACCAAAACCGGATTCAGTACCGACGTGGAGGTGCTGGAGCAGCTGGCGACGCAGCACGAGCTGCCCCGCGCGATCATGCGACATCGACAATTGGCGAAATTGAAGTCCACTTACCTGGACGCGCTCCCCACCATGATCAATCCTGAAACGGGGCGTGTCCATACGTCCTTTAATCAGGTCGTCGCCGTTACCGGACGATTGAGTTCCGCGGACCCGAACCTGCAAAACATCCCGATTCGGACGAGTGAGGGTCGCGAGATCCGAGCGGCCTTCATCCCGGAACGGGGTTGGCGGTTGATGATGGCCGATTATTCGCAAATTGAACTTCGTGTGCTCGCCCACTTCTCCGCAGACCCGTCCCTGCTGGCCGCGTTCCAGAATGACGAAGACATCCACGCCCGCGTGGCCGCCGAAGTGTTTCATGTGCCGCTGGACGAGGTCACGTCTGAGCAACGTCGTCGGGCCAAGGCCGTCAACTTTGGCGTGATCTATGGTCAGTCGGCGTTCGGACTGGCCAAGGCCCTGAATATTGCCCAGGAGGAGGCAGCCGCATTTATCGACGCCTACTTCCAGCGCTACCAGGGTATCCTGGCCTTCATGGAACATGCGCTGGATGAATGCCAGCGCCAGCGGTACGTCACGACCATGTTCGGGCGTCGTCGACGGATCGACGGCGTGCGACCTGCCGCGAAACGATCCGCGCGGCAGCGCAACCTGCCTGAGCGAACCGCCATTAATTCCGTGATTCAGGGCACGGCCGCGGACTTAATCAAGATGGCCATGATCTCTATTCACCACCGCGTCCGCCGGGAAGCCTGGCGGTCCCGCATGCTATTGCAAATCCACGACGAGTTGCTGTTCGAGGTGCCACCTGCGGAAGAAGCGGCGTTTCGAGAAATTGTACGACAGGAGATGGAACACGTCACATCGTTGAATGTGCCCTTACGGGTCGATATTCAGGTGGGCGCGTCCTGGGCGGAGGGGAAGTGAGCCCAATCGCGGGGCCTGCCCTGGCAGCAGGGCCCATCGTATCAGACAATTCGCGCCACTTGGATGCTCACGCAGAGGCCATTCTCCCGACACAAGAAAATCTCCGGCACAGCAGCTTTGGGGATGACGGCGGCGAGCGTGCCGCTGCTGTGCCGGAGTTATGAATCGCACGCGGAATGGTGTGTCCCGCGGCGGGTGTGTGACCTGGGAGGAGCGGCACCCAGCCGTCGCTCAGTGCCGCTCCCAGGCATGGAAGTGACGTAGGAACTAAGCCAGGTCCGCAAAGATCAGATCGACGGCACTTTCGTGGTCGATCTGATCTGCCGTGCGTCGCACGTCAATCGAAGTTGCCTTCACCTGGTATGCAGCGAGCTGCACCTGGGGTGCTGAGGCCTGCAGCTCACCGGACTGCAACGCTTTGTCGGTCAGGATATTCCCTGCCAACTGACCTTCCACTTCCACTTCGGTTTCGTCACCGGCACCCGGTTGGACCAGCATGCTGGACGTGAACTTGTTGCCGTTCCAGACGATGAAGTCCTGGCCGTCCACTTGTCCATCAACCGTGAAATCTCCGTCGCACCAATTGGTGCTGGCCGTAAACTTGTTGCCGTTCCAGACGATGAAGTCTTGACCGTCCACCAGTCCGTCCAGGTTGGCATCACCCGCAATAAACGGGTTGCCACCGGTCAGTGGCACATTGTTGGCACCACCCACTGCCAGCCAGCCGACGTTGGCATCGGTCACATCGGCGATCGTGACATTGCCGTCCGCATTGAGATCGTACAGCAGGTTCGTGCTGCCCGTGGCGATCGCCGTGGTCAGCTCGTTGATGTCGTCGCAATCCCACATCCCGTCGCCATTAAAGTCGCCGGTGCTCGTGCCACTGACGGTGATGACCTCGGAGTAGAAGCCGTTGACCTGAGTCCCGTCGTTGGCCACGTCGACAGCTCGACCATTGCCGATCAGGCCGTTGCCGACAAAGTTCAGCCGGTAGTCCCCAGCGGGCAGCATGCCACCCACTACGGCGCTGCCCGTAAACGTCAGGTTCAGCGAACTGGTGCCCAATCCAGTCACGACTGGACGGGCATCGACCGTCGCAATTACCATCCCATTGGTGTCGGTAATCGTGATCCCCGAACCGCCCGGGCTGGTGGTGCCGCCGTCGCCCGACGTCAGTTGCGTCACTGCGCCGCTGAAGGTCACCGTCACGCTGCCGTTGGGATTGACCATCACGTCTTGCAGGCTGACCAGCGGACTTTGAACCGCGGTACCCACGTTGGGTTCGCCGGGTGTCAACGCACCTCCGGACACGGGCACGCCGAACGACTCACCCGGCTCGTAAATCAGGTAATCGTCACCTGCCGGGAACAAGTCGCCTCCGAAGAATGCGGCTCCCGAGTTGGGAGTCGTATTCGTTCGGCTACGGGAAATCGCATCCACGTCAGGATCGGTGACGGCAAAGGCAACTCGATTGGAACCGGGACCGTACAGCTGGTCGAAAGCGCCCAACACGCGGACGCCGACGGAATCCACGATCTCCACGCCGGCCGGCAAATCCAAGGACCCGTCATCGTTCCAGTCGTAGTCAAACTCTGTCAAGGTCAGCCGCGTGGGACTCTTGACCACCAAATAGGTCGTGGAGTCGTTTTGGCTGGCCACATTCTCGGTGGCGATCGATCCCAAGCCGGCAATTTGAGTTGTACCGCTGGGAACATTAAATCCGAAGTCTGCGGCATCGGTGGTCAGCAACGTATAACCACTGCCGTCGGCCGCAGCCGCCCCGTTGCTGAACGAGCCAATGTCGACAACCTTCTCCGCCGCTCCGGTCCGGTCGCCGATGAGGCCTTCGATCGCAATGTAGTACAGCGAACCCAGGCCGATGCCGGGCGTACCCTTCAGTTCCACGAACTCGTACGGCGGATCATTACCGGGCGAGTTGATAAACAGCTCGTTCAGGAGCACGTCCGCCGCATTGGCATTGAAATCATTGTCTCGAATGGTGAGTGTGGCCTCGCTCCGTCCAAAGGTCAGTCCACTTCCACTTAGCGAAATGTTCAATGTCTCATTGGCTTCCACGGACGTATCATCCGTGATATTCACCGTGAACGTCTTGAACAGCTCGTTCGCGCCAAATGACAGCGTACCGGAGGTAGCACCGCTGATGTCATTCACCAGGTCGGCCGTGCCAGCCGTCAACTGCCAGTCGACGGTGGCTGCGGCCAATCCGCCAAAACGATTGACCGTAATGGTGGCCGACGGCCCGTCTTCGCTGACAAAGTAATCGTCCAGCGACAGGCTAAACGTGCCCTGCTCGGCTGGGGCCGGATCGGTATACAGAATCGTCAACTCTGGCCTGAACGTGGCAGGCAGGAACGCCTCGGAGCTGTTGAAGGCCCACAGCGATCCGGAATCCGTGATGATCGACCAGCCATAGTTCTGTTCCGAACCATTGGCCCAGGACTGGATGGTGTCCGCATTTAACGGGATTTCGACGAGCCCCGCTCGGCCGGGCTCCAGGACCCGGGCATCCACGTCCACTGACGCTTCCACATCGTCGGGTGTCACGCCATTCACGATGGCAGCCCCGCGGTTGCCTTGGGGATCGGTCCAAGTCGCGTTGACTTCTTCCCAGTCCTGCAGCATCTTGAAGAATCGCACATCCGCACCGCCGGCGACGCTGGTCACATTCACGGTCAGGAAGGCATCGAAGATGGTGGAACCCGCCGGCACCTGGCCGATGGCGTTGCCGAACATGTTGTCGAACCGGATCAGGCCCTGCTGAGGTCGCACAAACGTCGGCGTTTCCTCGCCTTCTCCCTTGACCTGGTCGACGCGGATCACCGGGTCCTGCCCAAACTTGCTGTTGATCTGCTCGCCATCCAGATAGGCGTCGAAGGTACCTGCGTAGCCATCCACCCCGTTTTGGAACGTCGCGATCGACACGTCGGCATCGGCGATCGTCACGACGGCTTCGCCGTTCACCGCGCCAAATTGATTGGCTCGGCCGTTGGTGATCAGGTATCCCGGCGATACGTCAGTGATGTCGACACGGAACCGCTCGAAACCCTCGGCCACGGAATCGGGAAGAATGGTAATGGTAATGTCCTTAAAGGTCTCACCCACACCAAACATGATGGTCTCGTTCACGCCCACATAGTCCACATCCTGCGTGGCGCTGCCGATGTCAACCGTTTGGTACGTCACGGAAATCTCTTCACTGGGATCGCCCGTTCGCTCGATTCTAAGCGTCACGCTGCCGTCGGCTTCAGCAACTTCTTTGGCTTGATCGTTGAGGTTAAAGAACACGGTGCGTAGAATGTTCGGCGCACCAGGCGTCAGTTCCGAACCATCAGGTGCCACGACGCTGATAAAGTAGGAGTCATTCGCGTAGGGAACCGAACTGTTTACCAGTGCTCCGTTCGGAATGTCGCCGTTGAACCAGGCGCCGATCGAGTTCGGTAATTTCTGTCCGAAGCGTCGTGAAACCGCGTCGGACGTCACGTTGCCACCGGGCGTGAAAGGCGTCGGCTGATGCACGTGGACGCCCGGATGATTCAACAATTCGGTGGTCAAAGTCCGGTCGCGATCGCCACCACCGCCTTCCACCACACCCACACTGTCGATGAGGTCCGCTCCTGCCGGCAGTTGATCCAGGATGCCGACTCCGGTGCCAATCGCCTGGTTTGTGGAGTTTTCGTAGACACCCACCGTGTCGTAATCGGTGCCTTGCACGATGGCGGCATTCGGGCTGCGAATCAGGGCGTAGGTTTGCGAATTATCTTCCAGAACGCCCCCGGCACCGTCCAGCGCCGCGAATTGAATTACGTTGGTATCAGCAGAAGCCACGCTGGCGTATTCCCAATTGGTGGGGGCTAAGACCAGCAGCCCGTTGGCGCCGAACGAGTACGGCGACAAATTCGCCACAAATTTGGCAATCCCAGAACCGCCCCCGTTCGGTAATTCTTCTTCCTCACCTTCCAACACAACAAAATAGTAATTGTTCAGCGAGGCACCCGGCGTACCAATCAGCTCGATGTATTCGCGGTCCGTCTCGTCCTCGGCTATTCGTGACGTTGGCCAGGACTTCGTTAATCAGGGCATCGTCGTCACTAATCGTTACCGTGGCCGCGCCACGACCTGAGACCAGGTTTCCGCTGGTGAGCGTCACCGCGACCGTCTCCAGACCTTCCAGGACGTCGTCGCCGTTGATGGTGACTTCAATCGTCGCCAGTCCCTGGTTGGGGGCGAAGTTCAACGTACCGTTCGGTACCTCCACAAAGTCACTGGCGGAGGCCGTGCCTGCCAGAACGGTGTACGAAATGGCAGCGGCGCCGGATAGGTCGCCCAACCGCGCTACTTCGACGGTCGCAGTCGCCGTTTCGCCAGCGTTGCTTTCGGCGGCAATGACGGACGTGCTCAATACCTGATACTGGTTGCTGGCCGGAACGGTCCAGTCGACCGTCAATCGAGGCCGCTCGGCCAACGGGCCTTCTTTCGTGCGGAAGTCCCAACCGTTCGTGGCGGCGCTTTCAACCAGCCAGCCAAAGTTGTTCTCGCCCGCCACCCAATACTCCAGCGACCTGGTGACGTCAAAACGTCCCGCCGTGGGGCTGTTGGCCGTGGTGTCGGGGTCGAACAGGATCGAGTCGGGTGGCAAATTAGAGGCCTCCCCCTCGGAAGCCTGCACGCCACCGATCTGACCAAACGAGTTCCACGTGGAGGACGCTTCGTTCCAGTCCTGCAGCATGCGATAGAGGCTCATCTGCATGGCAGAATTGGAATCGTTGATCACGTCTACAACCAAAGTGGCCGAATTAATCTTGGCCCCCAGCGGAATCTGGTTGCCTACGTCGCCAATGATATTGTCAAAACGCACCAGTCCCTGTCGCACTCCGTTGGCGTCCTGCTGATCCGGGCTGATGCTTCCTTCGGTACCGAAGTTTTGGTCGGCATCAACCGAATACAAAACGGTGTCCTGTTGTCCGCTATAGGCGCTCACTCCCTGCTGGAACGTAGACACAGCTAACAACTGACGCGCTTCGAGTGGTTCCAGCAATGCTTTTCGACTGCGCACATTTGACAATTTCCCGGGCTTGCGATTCCCGGGCTGACGACGATGGCTCGCTAATAAGTACTTTCCCCAACGTGACATGTTCCACAACTCCTAAGACAAAAGGCATGCGCTGATTTGGTGTAAACCAGCTCGTGACTGACCAACACACGATCGGAATAATCCCTATGTGTAACGAGCGAATGTGAAGGTAAGTGTGGCAAACGATGAAGACTGCATGAATTCGGATTCGGCCTGAGAGCGCGTAAAATATATGGCGCACGAAGGGTGGCACGTTTCGTGGTACCACACAATTCGTGGACGAGGGTCAGCCTGAGGGAGCTAACATCGATGCGCAGCACAGGCAGCGACTGAAGGATCTTCCAGCGACGTTGATCCACGTGCAAAGCTAGACGCAGAAGATCCCGGACGCACGCCTGCAGGCCGTGTCACGGATGACATAAGCTCGCCGTGCGGCGGGCTTGGCCGGGATCGGAAAGTTGGGTGGTACGATAAGGGCACGCCCGATGCCATTTACATTGCGACGGGAGCGGTCCAAACCCTAACAGCCGCCGAGCGTTGGCACCCGGTTTTTTTGGCATTTACGAACCGGAAGCTGACGCGTGGCGGCTGATAAGAGACCAAATTAGACGGCATTGAGGGCACGCCCCCTGTCCAAAACTGTCACACGTCGAACAACCATCGACGCGATGCAACCAGAAGAGTTCGCGCCACCACCCGATCAGGGGCAGGGCTTCGTCGCCCTGCGCCTGTGGATACGAACCATCCGAGCGATCGTCAATTGACAACTTCTTTGCCAGCTCGCGTGCATCGCCCCTGCCAGACGATGCGATCAATTTCGTCGCTGATGAAGGCGACCGCGCCGTCGCCAGTGGCAGCATTCACGCCACCCGTGTGGGCGCTTCGCGCCGCCGCGAACGTGTTGGCGGTATCCCGGTCCTCTGTGCAGGGCATCCTTCGCGCGACACCGCTCCTCTGCATCAGTCCTGTGCCACAAGCCGCGATAACATCCGGCTGCCCGGAATTGGGAGGATAGAAGCCGGAAAAGGCGCCCGCACCCATCGCTGGAATCATCCACACGCCACGCCAATCATCGTTCCCCTGCGGAACCGATTCATCCACAGACCCTCCACGGTCATTCGTGTCCGTCCAGTACAAGACCTCACTCAGCATCACGGTGTGCGACATCCCGTCCGTAATCCTGGACAAGCGGTTGCCCCGTCCCAATCGTGCCGCCACAGGCCATTTGCGGATACGCACCATGCCGAACATGCCGGTCCACTGCTTGTAGTCGTCCGGAGGCGTCGGCTCGGCAGACTCGGGCGGAATCGCGTACAGCATCGTGTTACCGCCAAAGCAAGCCGCATAGCAGCCGCGACTAAGATGAGCGAAACCGGTGCCCGCGGTTCCGTCGTCGTCGTCATTGTAGGGGACCGGAGTGCCGGCGCTGGGACAGCGCATCGAGGCGCTTACGTTGTCGTGGAAGACGCGCCAGGTGCGCGAACCCTTGTCCTGCATGTCCCAGGTGTCGGGCGGGTTGGCCCGTTCAGATTCCGTGGGATCATCCAATGCCTTCTGGGCAAGTGCCGCCAAGGCCCCCTCCTCCATAAAATCATTCAGCTGTATGGCCCAGTCGGGGCCGTAGCAATTTCCACCCAGCTGATTGCCCACAACGTAGTACGAGGGCCGGGGGCTGCCGTTGTCCGTTGTGTCGACACATGTCGGACCGCCCGGCGGCAAGTAACCGTTCGCGGATTCATAGTTTAGTACGGCCAATGCCAGTTGCCGCGCATTGTTGAGACACTGCGTTTTCCTGGCAGCCTCGCGCGCCGCGTTCACGGCAGGCAACAAAAGTGCCACCAGGACACCGATAATGGCAATGACCACCAACAACTCCACCAGGGTAAAAGCTCGTTGTTGTGCCCGATCTGAATTAAGATGCAACATGATTGGAATTCCTTCTCGTAAGTTACCGCGGGAACTGGGAATTCCCGCGAAGGGACACACCCGCCAGGTTCTGAATTGTGAGTCGACGTTCGCGAAGTTTAGGCGAGTCGCCTATTCTCGTTCGACAGTCCCAAGTCCAATTGAAAGCAGTTTGCCCGAAACTTAATATTTCAGATGAAGATCCGATAAAAACCCAATGAAGAATTTTGCCAACCGGATAGAGTAGGCATTTGTGGTAGCCTCGCCGTCCTCGGCGGCGTTGAACACGGTTGGCTTTCTTGGCCGCCCTGGTAGCTCGAGGGGGAAGTCGGGCGGTGCGGTAAGGGCCACCCCTGCTCGCGTTGCTGCGCAGCCGGGGACGTCTACGCTACGCATGGGAATCTGCCAGAGTTGCCCCGCCACGCTGCCGATACTGGTTTGACTTAAACGGCCGCCGCGCCAGAAAATAGGTAATCCGCTATCTCCTGTCAGCGAACTCCTTGAGGAACACAAATCCCATGGCACTCCTAATCAAAAACGGTACGATCGTAACGGCCAGCCAGATGTATACGGCCGACATCTGGTGCGAACAGCAGACGATTTCCGCCATCGGCTTCGATCTGCCCGGCACGTCGGATGCCCAGATCGTGGACGCCACGGGCAAATTCGTGTTCCCGGGATTCATTGATCCGCACGTGCATATTTATTTACCCTTCATGGGTACGTTGGCCAAAGACACCCACGGCACGGCCAGTCGCGCGGCACTGGTGGGCGGCACGACGACCTTTATTGAAATGATCTGCCCAACGCGACAAGATGACCCGATCGAAGCGTTTCATTTGTGGAGCGACAAGGCCCAGGGTAATTCCGCCTGCGATTACAGCTTTCACATGGGGGTCAGCCGCTTTGATGCGCAGACCGAAAGCCAGCTGCGCGAAATCGTGGCCGCCGGCCTGGGCTCGTTCAAGGTCTTTCTGGCCTACAAAGGTGCATTCGAGCTGGATGACGCGGAGCTGTTCAAGACGTTGAGCCTGGCACGCAAGCTGGGCGTCATTGTCACGGCCCATACCGAGAACGCCTCGCTGGTCGATTTGCTGCAGCGGCAACTGCTGGCTGCCGGCTGCACGGGTCCGGAGTATCACGAGCCTTCCCGTCCTACCCGGGTCGAAGCGGAAGGCGTTAACCACCTGATGACGTTTGCCGAATTGACCGGGGCTCACGTGTACATCGTCCATCTCAGCTGTGAGGAGGCCTTGGCGGCCGCCATGCGCGGGAGAAATCGCGGCGTGCGGGTGTGGGTCGAGACCTTGATCCAGTTTCTGCTGCTGGACAAGACCTACGCGGAGAAACCGAACTTTGAAGGCGCCAAGTACGTGATGTCGCCACCGCTGCGCGATCGTCGCAACCAACCTGTGCTGTGGAATGGCCTGCGGACGGGCCAGATCAGCACGGTCGCCACCGATCACGCGCCGTTCGACTTCGCGGAGCAAAAAACCATGGGCCGCGAAGATTTTACGAAGATTCCCAACGGCATCCCCTCGTTGGAGGATCGCGTCAACCTGTTGTACACGCACGGAGTCGTCAGTGGCCGTTTGGACCTGCATCAGTTTGTCAACGTGGCCAGCACGCAGGCCGCCCGACTGTTCGGCCTGTTTCCCCAGAAAGGCACGATCCAGATCGGCGCCGACGCGGACCTGGTGGTCTACGATCCGAAATACCGGGGCCACATTTCGGCTGCCTCGCAGCACATCAACGTGGACTACAGTGCCTTTGAAGGCTGGCCCATTGAGGGTCGTCCGCACGTGGTCACCGTACGCGGAAAAATCCAGGCCCGCGATGGCCAATTCGTGGGCGAACCGGGCTTCGGCAGATTTCTGCGGCGTGAACCGCACCACTTTGGCGGCGGATGATCTTTGGAATGTATGCGATCATGCGCCGCTTGCGCTCGCGGCGCAGCCACTTTTTCCCGCCGCCATTCCCGGACGCGTGATGGTGATCGGCAGGAGCGCGGCTCATACGGCCACGGCCACGCCAAGATGATCGTGGCAACGCGTTTGCCTGCCGCGGGCGCGGACCTCCTCCTCGGTGTCCCCGGCACTCCGCGTTCATTCTCGCGGCTGGAGAATCTGCGGCAGCAGGTCTGGCATGCCTTCTTGGCGTTGTAAGACCAGATAGCGCGGCCCACCGTCATATTTGATAACGTACGGTGAAAACGAATCGCCGTTCACGACCAGCAACTCCATCTGTCCGCGCGTCACGCTCATCGCCAGCGCATCGTGCATTCGCGCGACGCTCCAGGCATGGTCGTTGACGGCCACGATCTTCATGCCCGGCCCCAGTCCTGCCTGGTCGGCTGCAGAGTCCAAGAGAATATCCCTCACAACTCCGTCGGCGGCGATCGAACAACCGAGCGAGTCATAAGCATCGACGTCGCTGAAGGCCCGATAGGTGGAATCGGGAATCGCAGCCGGCTGGTTGGAGTACTGCACCGTCCACCCCAACCGTTCTACAACCTCGGGTTGGAACTTCAGGCTCGTCATTTCAATCCGCCGCTGCACGAACTTGTCCCAATCAAAGTCCACGATATCTTTCAGGGTGCTCACGATTTCCTCCCGCGAAAAACCTCGGGGTAAGGCAGTCGGCTGATCGCAGTGAAAAAACGCCCGGCAAAAGTCGTCCAAGGACCTGGCATGATCCGTACGGCCGCGAATGATGGAGTCGGCTTCCAGCCAAAACAACATGCCCTCCATGTAATAATCCTGGCTGCGCCGCAGTCGCGGCCAGGCCACGCTGCCATCGCGCAACAGATACGAGGCGGACGCCGTGTCGGCCAGCGACCGCCAATGACGCCCTTGTTGATACATGGCGTGCCGTACCTCGATCGCCAGGCGGTTTCGAAACTCGTCCTCGCTCATCAAGCCCGATCGAGCCTCCATCAGTTCCCCCAAGTACTGCGTCAATCCTTCGTAGACCCACAACAGGTCGGTATCCAGGGGAGTGGAAAAATCCTGCTGCAGCATCCCGCGGGGAATGCGATACTTTCCGCACCAGGCGTGCAGGTATTCATGGGGTAGCAGCAGACGGTTCCATCCCTTTAGTTTGTCGACCGATTGCAGCGTCCGCTGCCCCAGCACGTTGAACGACGACCTCGCGTGCTCCAACCCATTTGCGGGCAGGACGTCGGTTGTGGCCAGCAGGATCTCGAATGTCTCGAAGGGATGGGAATCCATCAAGAGCGCGGTCTGCGTCACCATTTGGCGCAGGCGTGCCAGCAGTTGCTCATCCACCTTCAGCACCGATTCCGCTTCGCTGAACACGTGCAGTCGGTGTGGCGGAATCTGATGCTGCCGGTCAGGCTCTACCAGGTCGTAGACTTTGCTGTAACGGCCGCACAGGACGGGGCTGTCCACGAAGGTTCGCAGCGAGACGGGGTGAAACCGCACGATGTTCGCAGCGTCGGTCTCCGCCGGTTTTTCTGACGAGTCCGAGCGGACGGCGATGGGCAGCGCCGAGCCCACTTGCCAATGATCGGGCAGCGTGAGCTGCGCTGTAATCCGGGTTTCGTCGATGTCCATTCCCTCAGGACACATCAGGACCGTGTTGGGGCTGATCACCCCCAGCAGCTCGCTACCAAACGAGTCGCAACCGAACGAACCGGTGGTGGGCTGGTTCGTAATGTATCGCAGATAGACGTGGAGTAGTGTGGTGTCTTCGCGCAGCGTCACCTCAATCCGATAGACTTCGCCGGCCGAGCGCTGCCACTTGAGCCGTCGTTGGTTCTGGTCGGTGACGATGATTCCCGCCACATTGGCAACTGGTCCGGCTGGGGCGTGCGCGCCGGGCACCCACTTGGGATACCATAGCGCGAGCTTGCCGTGGTCACTCGCATGCAGCATCTCGACGGGGATGGTCTGGTGAGACTCCAGCAACTTGCGCGGCAGCCGAGTGGCGTTGATTTCAATGGACAGCGCGTCGGATTCCTGAGGCTCGATGGCGTGGAGCCGCTGAGTGGACAAAGTAGCCGCAGCCAGCAAACTGGCCAGACCCAGCAGCCAGCGGAACAGCAGCATGCCGGATCGGCAGGGACCGTTCAGCGTGACAGGTAAGAGGATATGTTTCATGTGAACACTGGGGGCAAGATGGCATGCATATACGGCGTGTGGCTTGCGAGGTCCCTGACGGACGCCGCCAGCGTCCGTGGA
Organism: uncultured Planctomycetales bacterium; assembly: GCA_963695565.1. Taxonomy (GTDB): domain Bacteria; phylum Planctomycetota; class Planctomycetia; order Pirellulales; family Pirellulaceae; genus CAVOGW01. Next base: position 260,155 of record CAVOGW010000008.1, on the reverse strand, counting down.
CGACGCAAGCTGCATCGCCCACGAATTGCCTCGCCCACAAGCGGACAGGCTCCATTGTAATTGCTGGAGCAGCCTGATCGCAGCGATCAAACGATTGGACCGGGCAAAAAATGAGCGGCTCGGGTTTGCCTCGGGACGGAGTGGTCGACACGACGGAAATGGGTGTAGCCGCCTGGCACTAGTTGCCCCCTTTGAAATGGCTTGGGGAACCTTTTACAATGGTGGATTACCTTATCCGGGTAGCCCCCACCGGTAAGCGGGCGTGGCGGAATTGGCAGACGCGCTAGGTTGAGGGCCTAGTGAGAGCAATCTCGTGGAGGTTCAAGTCCTCTCGCCCGCACTCTCTTCCCTGGCGAACCGGCACGGTAAGCAGCCGGGTGTGCGCCACCAACCCGCGCAATGCCAAGCCGGAGGTCCGGGAGAGGCTTATTGGTCGCGTCCACCCGGCACCTCACGGTCAATGGCACTCGGTTTGGGCATTGTGGAACAGTTGTCCCCAACTGTTCCCCCCGACAATTTCGGGATTCGCGGAACAATTGAGGACAATTGTTCTACAAACTAAGTGCCATTGACCTCACGGTGCCGGTTCGCCGGTTACCGGGGACGTGCCACCCGACGACGCAGAGCCATGCCCGACAGCAGGAGCCGTCCGCCGGAAGTAACCTGGTGGATTGACGTATACAACCAGGCTGAGCAGAAGGCAACACAACGACACCGGCAGATGGAATCTGGCCACGGGGGTCAGCGGGGCGAGAAAGTCGTCCCAGCCCAGCACCTGATGCAACAGCCACACCAGCGTGCCGGCCAACATGCTGCTGATAGCCGTGCCCGGCGAGCGTGACATGCCCTTGAGACTGAAGACCAACGGCACGAACAGCCCCACGAGGGTAAGGCCGTAGGCGGACTCCAGCATGGCATACGCGTTTTCGCCTTGATATGCAAACCAGGTGCTGCACAGGGCCACCAACACCACCGCCACGCGATCCGCGAACACCGACTCGTTGTGACGCGAGCGGGGAAACACGTTGTGGGCCAGGATGCTGGCTGGAGACAACATGGCACTGTCAATTGTGGACAACACGGCCGACATGAGGGCCACGATGAAAATCACGGCCATGGCGGGACTCAGGAAAGTCCGAGCCAGGATCGGCAGGATGCTCTGCTGATCGGCGTGAGGAACCAGATGATCGGCACACAGCGCGAGAATCACCGGGATGGCGCCAAAGGTCAGGTACGCCACTCCCGCCGTAACGCAGGCCCAGGAAGCAACTCTGGCCGATTTCGCCGCAAACACACGCTGCATCAAATCCTGCACGGGGACGTTGCCCAGCGCGCCCACGATAAACACGCTGAGCCAAGTCAGAAGGTCCCCAAATCGTTCATGCGGAATCATGACCAGTCGCTGCGGTGGGGTGGTTGTCCAGATGCGATGGATTCCGGCAGCGGCCGACCCATCACCGACCTGAGTCAGGCAAACGACCAACATCACGATCAATCCCACGAGCACCAGCGCAATCTGCACGGCGTCGGTCAGCGTGACGGACCACATACCTCCCATCAGTGTGTAGCCGGTGCCCACCACGGCGACCAGCAGGATGCCCCCACGGGGATCGATGTCGAAGAACAGGTGCAGCATCCCGGCCAGCGCCACAAATTGAGCGGCGATCCAGCCAAAATAGCTGGGGACCAGGATCCCGGCCGACAACAGCTCAGCCGACCGACCCCAGCGCATGGCGAAATAATCGGATACGGTCAACAATTTCAACCGCCACATGGGGGCCGCCACGAACGCTCCGACGAATAACAAGCAGCAGCCAGCGCCGACAGGGTCCAGCGCCGCCGTGCGCACGCCTTCGCGGCGCACTTCATCCGCCACGGCCAGCAGGGTACCGGCGCCAAACCACGTGGCCAGAATCGTCATCCAGGACAAAGACCAGGGAAGACGGCGGCCGGCAACAATATAATCCTCGTTATTGTGGACTTTCGTCTGCGCGAACCAGGCAATGCCATAAATGCCCACCACATAGACGAGCATCGTCGTCGCCAGCATCCACTTCAGCCACGAGTCGATCTCCAAATGGGCCATTTAGTTTGCCCCAGGTTACATCGAATGGTGCTGCACATCGGTCGCTACGGTATTCCGTCGCGTGGCGACGAGATCGATGCCAAAACATTCCGCGACCGTTCGAGACTGGAAACACTCATCGACAATTTCAAAATCGTCAACGTCCAATTGCGCGGGATGATTCTTGCCGCATGCGCGACACAGTTCGTGGAGTTCCTTGCGGAGCGTGACTACGTAGTTTGCCAATCGAGCTGCCTTGAGTGTGGGATCGAGTCCCTGTTGCAGCCACCAGTTTTGCGTCGCCACGCCCGTGGGACAGTGTCCCGTGTGGCAGCGCTGCGCCTGGATACAGCCGATGGCCAGCATGGCTTCACGCGCCACGTTGACCGTATCGCAGCCCAGCGCAAAAGCCAGTCCCGCGACGTGGGGAAAACCGAGCCGGCCGGCTCCCTGAAAGACGATCTGATGGTGCAAGCCTCGTTTGGCAAACTCGGCATAGACGCGGGCGAAGCCCAGCTTGAAGGGTAGGGATACGTGGTCGGCAAATACAAGTGGTGCGGCTCCCGTACCCCCTTCACCACCATCAATGTTGATAAAGTCGACTGCTCGATTCCCGGACTGCATGGCTTCGGCCAACTGAATCCAGAAGTCCATGTGCCCCACGGCGGACTTGATGCCGACGGGCAGGCCTGAGATGTCGGCAAGTCGCTCAACAAAATCGAGCATGCTGTCCACATCATGAAAACTGCGGTGGGAAGCGGGGCTGATGCAATCTTGACCCAGGGGCACGCCGCGAATGTCCGCGATTTCCGCGGTGATCTTGGCCGCCGGCAAGACCCCGCCCCGTCCCGGCTTGGCGCCCTGGCTGAGTTTGATTTCGATGGCCCGCACCGGGGCACTGGCAACCGTCTCCAGGAATCGCGGCTCGTCGAAGTTTCCGGCGGCATCGCGGCAACCGAAATAGCCGGTCCCCAGTTGCCAGATCAGCTGACCACCGAGGCGGTGGTAGGGAGCGATTCCCCCTTCGCCTGTGTTGTGCAGGCAGTGCGCCAGGGCACACCCGCGATTAATGGCCTCCACGGCCGCCCCGGACAGCGAACCGAAACTCATGGCGGAAATGTTGATCACCGATTGTGGCCGAAACGCGTGTTTGCGCTGGCGGAATTCTCCCAGGACCTTGGCACAGGGGATGGCGTGCGCCGGATCATAGTTCGCATCGCCCGGACAGGGATCGTTGAGCGGAAAGGCCACGTGCTTGACGATCAGGTAATTCGGCGACAACTCAAGATCGTTATCGGTACCAAATCCAAAATAATTGTTCTGCCTCTTGGACGACGCGTAAACCCATGATCGCTGGTCGCGGCTGAAGGGTCGCTCTTCGTTGTTGCTGGTGACAATGTACTGACGCAGCTCCGGACCGACGCTTTCCAACCAATATCGAAAGTGACCGAGGATGGGAAAATTGTGCAGGATCGCATGCTTTCGCTGCAGCAGATCGTAGGTGATCCACAACACGAGCGCGATCGCCAGCAAAACACCCCAAACCATAGCGGCTCCCTTCATGCTGACGGCAACGACTCGAGCCGGGGCTCCGTGCGAGCCACCCGGCAAACTACTTGACCTTGTTGGGCAAGTACTCGTGCGATCGCTTGCGCAGCACGGTGGCCTTGATGATCTCCGTCGCCTTCGGCTGCGGAGACCGCGCCTCCGGATCCTGCTTGACGATTTTTGGCAACACGTCCATGCCCTCGATGACGCGGCCAAACACCGTATGCTGTCCGTTCAACTGAGGCGTGGGCACAAAATTGACGAAGAACTGGGATCCTCCCGTGTGGCGGGCCACTTCTTTGGCCATACTCAACGAACCGGCAAAGTGATTGCGATGGTTGTCGTTGACGCACTCGCAATAGATCTTGTAACCCGGCCCTCCCGTGCCGTCTCCTTTGGGGCATCCTCCCTGCGCCATGAATCCCTGCAGCACGCGGTGGAACTTCAATCCGTCATAAAATCCTTTCTCCACCAGGCTGATGAAATTGCCAACCGTCTCAGGAGCCTCATTTTCAAACAGCTCCACGGTGATATCCCCCGCCGTCGTTTCCAGTTTGACGCGGGGCAGGTCATCGGCTTGGGCCTCCTGGTCCCGCAATTCCAGTTCACGGGTCCAGGTCTCCATGGCCAGGGGAATTCCCTGAATACAGGCTTCCCCCTGCTCGCTGAGCGAGTCGGTTTTCTTGGCTTCGTTCAGATACTTTTCGGCTGTCTCAAAATCGTTCGTGCCGTAGGCCGCGATGCCCATCAAATTATCCAACGCTCGCTCGTCGCAACCACCGGTCACCAACGGATCCAACAACTCTCGGGCTCGGACGTAGTTGTCCTTGCGAATTTGATCGGCCGCCAGATTGATGATGAAACGGCTCAGTTCGCGATCGGTATTGGGAGCTTCCTGGTAGGCCGCCAGGGAGGCGTCCTCCAGCTTGGGCACCATTTCCTCCCCCTCAGCCAGCTTCTGAGTCCATGACTCGCGAATCGACGGCAGCTGATCCTCTTCGGCAATTTTGTAGCTTTCCCGCAGTTCTCGCAGCTCTTTCAACAACTGTTTCCACTGCGAAAACAGCTCATCAAACTGTTGCCGCCCTGATGCCTGTTCCGTCGCCGCGTCCTGGCTGAAAGAAACCGAGGGAAACGTGCTCAACCCAGCGCACAGGGCGACGATCCACAAACTTCGCATGCTCATCTTTCACTCACGGGATACGGGATAATGGTGGGAAATCTGGTGATCTTGTCATTTCGATCTGACAGGAAGCGGACCGAGCATCCGCCGGCTGGTCGATTCCGTCGGAATTGGTGACTTCGAGGATCGGCCCGCTTCGGAGCCGTATAACGTAACATCAGGGACTGTTATGTTAAATACGCGGTAGCCGCCACGGCGGGTCGTTTCGGCCAGATGGGCGGTGGATTCTGGCAGCCCAGGCAATCGCCGATCGCTGAGCCGCGTGCGGGTCGGTGCGGCCACAGGGGATCTGGCGCACGGCGTTTGCCGCGATAAACTGTTAGAAAAGACTATGGCCAAACGCAAACGCGCTTCGACGAAAAATTCGCCAACGCATTTACGAATTATTGGTGGCTCGTTGCGGGGGAGCAAATTCCTCTACGGCGGTGACGCGGTGACCCGCCCCATGAAAGAACGAGTGCGGGAGGCTGTCTTCAACTTACTGGGCCCCTCCGTGGTCGCCACTACGACGTTGGACCTGTTTGCTGGAACCGGAGCTTTGGCGTTTGAAGCGCTCAGTCGCGGGGCCGTACACGCGACGGTGATCGAGAGACATTTTCCCACCGTCAATATCATCCGTCAGAACGCGAAATCTCTGGGTGTGCTGGATCAGCTGACGGTACATGCCGGGGATGCGTTCTACTGGGGACCCAAATACGAACCGCCCACGCCCGCCCCCTGGCTGGTATTCTGCTGCCCGCCTTATGAACTCTACCAGACGCAACTTCCACAAATCCTGGAGCTGATCGAATTGTTAGTGGCGCGTTCGCCGGCGGACAGCTGCGTGATCGTCGAGGCGGATCAGCGTTTTGATTTTGCTTCACTTCCCGAGCCGGATGCCTGGCTGGTACGTGCGTACCTGCCGGCCATCCTGGGGCTGTATCACCGGCAGGTGGGATGCATGTCGTCCTGAACGGAGCGGACTTCCCCATGTCATCCTGAACGGAGCGGAGCGAAGTGAAGGATCTGCCAGCCCACGTTGACATGGCCTGCCAGGGTGCTTCCGGGTTTTGAAGCAGCAGCGTAGGGGCAGTACGCGAGGCAGAGCCCTTGTCTTTACCCGCATTTTCGACTCGTTAGACCGCAAGCCAAAGAAGAATGCCCGGTGCGGGCTCGTTCTCGGGAAACACGAGACGGCATTCTTCGGCGGCGTGCGCGTCCACCCGACGCGCACGCCGCCAGAAATCGCCCGGCAGTGCTGGCCTACAACCAAGGTTTACGACGTTTTCTTGTGGCTTGCGGTCTAGCGAAGCGGTGAGCGACCAACCGCCTTCGCGGTGCTCAGCGGGCTGGTACAGCCAGTACAACCGCACTTGTCCCCGGACCAATTTGCCGGACTGGCACAGGCCGTCGGGGGTATTCAAATCTCGAGTGAAATACGCCGTGCGCATCTTCCGATGCAAGTCATTGGGTAGATGCGCTGTGGGGTACTGCCAGATTCACTGGGTGTTTCTAGCCGTCACGGCGCCGTGTTCGAATCCACCAACTGTTTTGGCACGGTATTCATGGATGAACCTGCTGGCCTACGAACGCCGGTCTGTTTAGGGCTGTTGTTTCTGCTGCTGCTGGGCGCTGTCCAGCGCTGGCACATGCCCACGTCGCTTGCCGCGAACCGTCTGTTCGCCGAATCCAGCTTCTTGCACACGCGGGCAACTCCCACGATCGTTGGTGCGCATCACCCGGGTACGACGTTCGGTCTGGGCAGCACGTTAAGCATCATGGTGCCACCGGCGCTTGGCCCTGTGGCGACGATCGAAGCGAACCGTCCGGACAGTAACGTCATTAACAACGTCATTAACGGTGACGTGGAGATTCTGGAACCGGCCGCGGACGCCGCAGGGTCAACGAGCACGCAGGCCAATTCTTCCGTGGCGACGGGTTCCGCCGACGGACTCGTTCCGATCGATGTCCTGGCCAACGAACGACGTCAGCAGGATCGTGCTCAACAGCTGGCTGACGGTGAACTTGTGCGCGGATGGCCCACCAGCCGCGCACCGGCCCTGACGCGGATCTTCGACGAGCTGCAAGCGCGTCGCCGAGGTCGACCAGAGCATCTCACCCAAGTGCGCACGGAGGTCTCGGCAGGAATTCCGGCCGCGGCCCCGAAAGCCGCGCCTCGAGAGAGCCGCCCGGCAGGGAAACCGCAGTCCAGTTGTTGGCCATCCTGCCCGGTGCTTAAGCGCGAGCTTTCTTCGCTGACCCAACCGCAAAGCCAATCTTGGGCCCAGCGTGTGCAAAGCACGCTCGATGCACTGTATGCCGCGGAACTGCCCTGCGACGCGCAGACGCGGCAAGCCTTGCAGGAACTCCAAAATCTGGCTGAGGAGGCCCAGCGCATCGCGCCCGCTCTGCGGGAGGGAGAGAGCGAATTGCTGATTACGGCCTATGACGTGCGGCGGCGAGCCGACATTTGGCAGGCCGTTTCCCAGGCCGCCGAACCCGAGGTCCAAGCGCGCGCACGATCCGTCGCCGAGTCCATCGACCGCCGCGAAATGCTGGCTCGCATCGCCGACATTCGCAAAGCGTTGAAACAGATCTCGCACGGACCGGCCTGGACGGAGTATCTGATGCTGGACCAACTGGCCACATTCACGGCAACCCCTGCCGTCCACGACGTGGACAAGCGTCGCCAGATGGCGTGCCTGGTACTCTCGAAACGGGACACCGCGTTGTCGGAAAAACAAATAGAATTCCTGAATTCGTCGCTGATCGTGGCCCTGGACAACGAACTGAAGCGCTGGGCCACGTATCCCGTGGATATGCATGACCTGCTACACAAGCTTGAGGAGTTCGAACGCAAACCCTATACGCGCTATGCGACGTATGTGACCGAAATCTGGTCGGCCCTTCGCTGGTCGATACTGACAGAATACAACCATCTGGCGTCCTTGATCGACATCCACTATCGCAACGCCAATGTTCGAATTTCCGTCACGGAAGACTTTGTGAATCGGATGATTCCCGCCGTGCAGGCAGTCCGATCCCCGGTGCGCGAAAAGATCCTGGGGGCGGACGTCAGCGGACAAAGCCATTCGCAGATGAAAATGAAGGTCGACCTGATGAACGATCCGGACGAGATTCGCTTGCGGATGCAGGCGGACGGCAATCTGGCGGCCAATACGCAGTCGAAGGCGGGCACCGTCACGCTGTACAACATGAATCGATCGTCGTTCATCATCGAAAAGCTATTCGTGGTGGGACGACAAGGAATCCAAACGGCACCTGCGAAGGCGTCGGCGTCGGGCCGTTCGTCGCTGCTGGGTCTCCAGACGCGGTACGATCCCTTTCCCATTATCGGCAGCATCGTGCGACGCGTCGCGACGCAGAAGGCGTTTGAGACTCGGGGGTTGCAGCGCAGTATTTTCCTGAATCGGGTGGCGCAAAAGGCACAAAGCCAGGTGGACACCAAAGTCCAACACCAACTTGCCGAGACCGAGAAACAAGTTGCCGCACGCGTACTGACGCCGTTGGACCAAATGCATCTAAGCCCCACAACCATCTCCATGTCGTCCACCGATCACCGGGCCAATTACCGCGGTCGGCTGGCTGGCGATCATCAGCTGGCTGCCTTTACGGCCCGGCCTCGTGAGCTGCCCCACAATGTGGTCAGCATCCAGGTTCACAATTCCGCCATCAATAACTTCCTGCGTCAGCTGGAACTGGATGGGCAAAGAGGTGAACTGCGAGACATCATTCAAAATGTGATGCATCAATTCGATCTGAACGCCGTCGCAATTCCGGAAGAAATTCCCGACGATGTGTACATCGCGCTGGCTGAATCCGACGCCGTCCGTGTCGAATGCGATGACGATCGCGTGAGCATTATCCTAGCCATTGCGGAACTCTCGACCGAGCATCGTAGCTGGCGTAATTTCTTTGTGCGGGCCCACTACACGCCCGACCGCACGCACGCGTTTCAATGTGACCTCACACGTGACGGCCCAGTTGAGCTACAGGGCAGGCGAAAACTCAGCGGCGGCGATGACCTGGCGCTGCGGGCGATCTTCACCAAGGTCTTTTCCAAGAGCCGCTCGATTCCGCTGATCCACCCCCAATTGACAAAAGACCCGCGCACGCAGGACCTGCATGTCGATCAGTTCGTCGCCCGAGACGGCTGGGTCGCCATTTCGGTGGGGCAAGTCCAGCCGACACCGCAGGCTCATCAGCCGCATCCCCAGTCACGCTCAGCCACCCAGGCGGTACTCGACAAGATAAGACGGCGGTAGACACGCGGACTCGTTCCCAGGCTCTGCCCTGATCGTACCACACAACTTCCCGATTCCGGCAAAGTCGGCGCACGGCAGATTCGTGTCATCCTGAACATCGCGGAGCGGAGTACCCCTGTCATCCTGAACGTCGCGGAGCGGAGTGAAGGATCTGCCAGCCAACGTGAAATTGCCTGCCGTGGTGAGTCCGGGATCTACTGTGTCAACCTCCGCACACGGAACAACGTCATGGGTAGATCCTTCGGTCGCTGACCCGTGCTGCGCACTTGGTCAGCTCTCTCAGGATGACATCTAACCGCGACTTGTGTGTACGCTGAGGGTGGAGCCTGGGGACGAGCGGCGCACGAGCAACTCGCTTACGTGGCATCTTTCCGATACTTCCCGTAGTACTCGTCAGCCGGGTACTTCTGCCGGTTTTTTTCCATCTTCTCTGTCATGACCGTCGCCAGATCGATCTGCAGTGCGTTGGCCAGGGCCAGCGCGTAGCAAACCACGTCCGCGAGTTCCTCGGCAATACCGGCCCGATCCGTCTCTTGCTCCGCGCTGCGGGATTCCTCGACTCCTAACCACTGAAAATGCTCCATCAACTCAGCAGCTTCGATGGCCAAGGCCATGCTGAGATTCTTGGGGGCGTGAAACCGATGCCAGTCGCGCTGGGAGACGAATTCATCGACCAGGTCGCGCAGTTGTTGGACCGTGGTTTGTGCGTCGTTCATGTCAGCATATCGTGGGCGGCGGCCACAATCGTTTCAGACGTGATCCCGAAGTGTTGGTAGAGTTCTTCGTAGGGCCCGGAAGCGCCATAGCTCGACATACCAATGAAGCGACCTGTGGCTCCCAGGTACCGCCGCCATCCTTGCTCGACGCCCGCTTCCACCGCGATACGTGCCGTTACCGTCGGGGGCAAGACCTTGTCCCGATAGGCCTGTGTTTGCATCTCGAACAATTCAAACGATGGCATGCTGACCAACCGCACGGCAACACCTTGTTCCTTCAGTTGGCGGTACGCCGTCACGCACAGCAAGAGTTCGCTGCCCGTGCCAATCAAAATCAGGCGAGGTTGACCTGGTATGGAGTCGGCCAGCACATAGGCACCGTGTGCTGCCCCGCTGGCCGACGCAAATTCCTCCCGAGACAACGTGGGTACATTTTGTCGGGACAACACCATGGCCACCGGTCGGTCGTTGCATCCCAGCGCGGCCCGATAACAGGTTGCCACTTCATGGGCATCTCCGGGCGCATCACGACGAGCCCTGGCATGGCGCGACAGGCCGCCAATTGTTCGATGGGTTGGTGCGTCGGGCCGTCTTCGCCTAGCCCGATGGAATCGTGAGTAAAGACGTAGATCACCGGTTGCTTCATCATGGCGCTCAACCGCATGGCGGGGCGCAGGTAATCGCTGAATACAAAGAAGGTGGCCACAAACGGCCGCAAACCGGTGAGCGCCATCCCATTGGCGGCCGATGCCATGAGATGCTCCCGGATGCCAAAGTGGAAATTGCGACCGCCCGCGTTCTCCCGGGAAAAACTCTCGTCGCCGGAGATCCATGTCTTGGTGGACGGAGCCAGGTCGGCAGAACCTCCCAAAAACCAGGGCACCTGGGCGGCGATGGCGTTGATCACTCGCCCAGAACTAATCCTCGTCGCACTATTCTCGGAAACATCAAATTGGGGAATTTCCCGGTCCCAGCCGCCCGGGAGTCGACGGTGGAAAATGGACTCTAACTGCTCAGCTTCCACCATATAGCGCCCACGATAAGCCCGCCAGGTTTCGTCCCAACTTGCGGCGGCGGCGGCTCCGCGCTGGCCCAGCGTCTCTTGGAAGTGTGCCAGCACATCACGCGGGACATAAAACGCCTTGTCGGCGGGCCAGCCATAAGCCAGTTTCGTGAGCCGCACCTCGTCCTCACCCAAAGGGGCACCGTGCGCATCGTGTGTGTTGGCCTTATGCGGAGCCCCCCAAGCGATGACGCTGCGCACCAGGATCAGCGTGGGTCGATCGGCCGTGTTCTGGAAGGACGCCAGGGCGCCGGCCATCGCGTCCACATCGTTGGCGTCGTTGACGGTCAACGTCTGCCAACCGAGCGATGCAAAGCGCCGCGCGACGTCTTCGCTAAAGGACAACGAAGTGCGGCCTTCAATCGTAATGTGATTGTCGTCGTAAATCCAACACAGGTTGCTGAGCCCCAAGTGCCCCGCCAGAGAAGCCGCTTCACAACCGATGCCCTCCATCACATCGCCGTCACTGCAGAGAGCGTAGACTCGGTAGTTGAACAGCTCCGCGCCCGGTCGGTTGTAACGGGCCCCCAACCACCTGCCGGCAATCGCCATGCCCACGCTAGTGCCCAGTCCTTGTCCTAAAGGGCCCGTCGTGGTCTCGATACCCGCGGCGTGGCCGTACTCGGGATGTCCCGCGCACGGACTGCCCAATTGCCGAAAGGCCTTGATGTCGTCCAGCGTGATTGACGACTGATCATGATCATCGGACGCGGATTCCGACTCCGGGCGGCGAACGCCGGCCAGGTGCAGCAACGCGTACAACAGCATCGAGGCATGTCCGCAAGACAAGACAAAGCGGTCCCGGTTAGGCCACTTTGGATGCTGTGGATCAAAATTCAGGGATCGTGTCCAGAGTGTATAGGCCACCGGCGCCAACGCCATCGGAGTACCGGGATGTCCGCTGTTGGCCGCCTGGACGGCATCCATGGCAAGCGTGCGGATGGTATTGATGGCCGTCGATTCAATCTGAGACGCCGTGTTCGACATAGCGGATTCCGTAAGGTGCCTTGGTGTTGGTTTTGCGCGCGTCCGGCTGTGGCTGCCTATCGTACCACAGCTTGATACTCCACTGTGCGGAATGTAACGGTTTTTCGGGCCATGCGTCAACGAAGGCCCACGATCCATGCTGACGGTGGAAGGGATTTTAGCCTCACGCGCGAGTCAAGTTTTTGGTGAGCTATGCTTGCAGAGAAAGTGGTCAATCTGCGCAGGGATCGCGGGCCTCGGCGCATGCGCGTTCCGTGGACACCCTGTTGCGATTGATTGGATAGAGTCGCGTCCCGCCGCGTCATCGCAAACCGTGCCAGCCACAGGGAACCCACCCATGTTCTTGCCGATTGGCGACAACATCGAGCGTCGCTCATTCCCCATCGCCCCTTGCATCCTGATCGCCCTCAATACGCTGGTGTTCAGCTACCAGTGGCAACTGATCGTCCGATGCCAGGGAGTCCCACAACTAATCGATCAGGCGCTCGAGAATCACTTTGACACGTGGGGGCTGACGCCGACCTGCCTTGCGGATGGACAAGTGATCGGCTTGATCACGCATATGTTCCTGCACGCAGACTTGGGGCATTTGTTGGGGAACATGTTCGTGTTGTGGGCTTTTTCTTGCTCGCTGGAGGCCGCACTCGGCTTTTCCACCTACTTGGGCTTCTATCTGCTGTGGGGCATTTTGTCGGGGCTGGCGCAAACGGCGATGTCCTGGGGCAGCGACATTCCGTTGATCGGTGCCAGCGGTGCGATCTCTGGCGTGATGGGAGCCTACATGGTGTTGTACGGATACGATTCCCAGATCACGTGTTTGATTTGGTTTGCGTTTCGCCCCTTCCGATTTCGCATTCCAGCCATTGTGTTTGGGCTGGGTTGGCTGTTTCTGCAGCTGTGGAGCGCCGCCGAGGATTCGGCCGGCATGGCCGGCGTGGCCTGGTACGCGCATCTGGGCGGGTTTTTCGCCGGCTCGCTGACGATGTGGTTGTTCCGGCACGAGACGCAGCAGAAATTAGTTCGAGATACGACCGGCGTCCTGTCGCTGCAAAAGAAACCCACCGAAGCAGAATCCGAGAACCCGGAACCTGCAGTCGCAACTCGTGCCGCGGTAAAGCCTTACGAGCCCTGGCAGCCGCCCCAAGCATCGCAACTGTTGGCCGATCATTGTCCGTACTGCAACACGGAACTGAATGAGACCCATATCTTTTCGCCGGGACTGCGACGCTGTCCGAAGTGCGAACGGCTGGTCTACGACGAGTTGTCGGTGGCCCGAGCGTAATGCCTGGAGAGCATCCTGTCAGTCTGGCTGGTGGGCCGATTCCCGCCACCGCGTTGTCGGAATCGACCGTCGGACCCCGTCCTGCTCGACTTATGCTTGTCACGCCCGGCATCTGCGGTCACACTTAGTCTGATGGTAGGGCGACGCCTTCGCTCAGCATCGAAACACAATCCCTCACTGGCGGTGTGTTGATGTTTTGTCAGGCAAGTTTGTAACCTGCCTGCCGGCCTAGATGAACGAACGCGATTCGGCGACATTGTAGGACGGATTGGCCCAACCGCGAAACAGCGCGGCTTCACCAATCATCGAGTTTGGCTGGGTAATCCGTCCCCCATCGCGACGCGAACCCTCATGAGGAAGAACCACCGACCATTGCTTGGTGACGCCGAATCGCGCTCCGTCATTTAGAGTCGAACTCCCAGTTTTGCTCGGTTACCGCTTGGGCAGGGTTAAGAACCTGCCGATGTTTCCCACGAGGTGCCACACCCTTGAAAAGCCCGTCTCGAAGTGGAGTCTTTTCCTCCCAAGCCGATCGACGCGTCGAGCAGTTTACCGAGAGCATCAGCTGCGACGAGCGAATTTTTGCACAGGACATAGCCGCCTCGATCGCGCACGCGAACATGTTGGCTGCTCAGGGGCATTTAACAGTCGACGAAGCGACCCGGCTCGTGACGGCATTACGCGAAATCGAAGCCGACATCTCGACCGGGAACTGGGAACCCAGGATCGAGCTGGAAGATATCCACATGCACGTGGAATCGATGCTGATGGCACGTGTGGGGGACATGGGCCGCAAGCTGCACACGGCCCGCAGCCGCAACGACCAGGTATCGACCGATTTGCGGCTGTGGGTGCGCGAGGCCATCGATCAAATGAAAGACGCGTTGCGCGGGATTCAGCAGGCTTTCGTAGAACGAGGAGACGCTGATTTGGCAGTCGTGCTTGCCGGCCTACACGCACCTGCAGCGCGCCCAGCCTGTCCTGGCGACGCATTATTGGCTGGCCTACTGCGAAAAATTCGAGCGGGATCGGGAGCGACTGACGGATGCCCGACGCCGCACCAACGTCTGTCCTCTGGGCACGGCGGCCGCGGCAGGCACGAGTCTGAGCATCGACCGCCAGCAAGTCGCTGCCGAACTTGGCTTCGCCGCGCCTACTGCCAACAGTCTGGATTCTTCCAGCGACCGCGATTTTGTGGTCGAATTCGCCTTCGCCCTGGCGCTGATCGCCTGCCACCTCAGCACCCTGGCCGAGGAATGGATCCTCTGGTCCACCGCTGAGTTCGGGTTTCTCGAACTCCCGCAGTCCTTCTGCACGGGCTCGTCCATCATGCCGCAGAAGATTAACCCGGATGTCCTCGAGCTGATTCGGGGCAAGTCGGCCAGAGTCATCGGAAACCTTCAGACGCTATTGGTGTTGATCAAGGGTCTGCCACTGGCCTACAACCGAGATTTGCAGGAAGACAAACGGCCGTTGTTTGATTCTTTTGATCAGATACTGGCGAGTTGCTCGTTGCTGGTTCCGATGGTGCGCGGCATGCGCTTTCGGGAAGAAAATATCCGCGGTCGCCTGGAACAGGGTTATCTGGACGCGACGACCATGATGGAGTTTTTCATCAAGCGGGGTGTCCCGCAACGCGTGGCCCACCACCAGGTTGGTCAAATTGTGCGATATGCCATGGAACACGGCAAGTCATTAAAGGACCTGACGCTGGATGAGCTGAATGCATGGGGCGGCGACGCGGACGAGTCCATTTACGATGTCCTAGGTGTGGATCAGGCCGTGCAAGCCTTTGCCAGCTACGGATCGACGGCGAAGGACCAAGTGAAACATCAATTGGCCCTGTGGAAAAAAACACTGGCGGACTGAAACCAATATCAGCAGGCGGGCGTTCAGGTTGGTGAGTTGAGATGAAGCGAAACGACAGGCGACAGATTAGTGACCAAGGGCGGACGCGGGCGATGCGGCTGCGCCTTCTGACCGGTTGCCTGGCCGCATCCGCTTGCTTCGGCGGCCCTCGCCTGTCGTGGGCCCAAAATCCGCTGGCAGAGACGGTGATTGAGACCATCCGGGAACTCGATCCACAAACGGCCCCGGAATTGATTTCCGCAGTCAACAATCTGCTGAATGTGGGCGCCGACGATGTCGCGCGCGAATATTTTCTGCGGCTCGCACAACAGAACTTCCAGCAACAGGACCTCGCATCGCTGTATCACGAGTTAGGGGCCGCGACGTTTTTTCAACTGGGCCGCGAAGTTGCGCTGGCACCCGAGGGGCCTGAATTTGCTCAGCGAGTCGTCTCCGCGGCCAAAGCCTGGGCTGAAAACCCGCAACAGCTGCGCCGGCAGTTGGCGTGGATCAATGACGAGTCGGACGAGCGACGGATCCCCGCCCTGCACGCATTTGCCGAGGGCCGCGCACAAGCGGCTATCGTCCTGCTGCAACAATTGGCCGATCCCCAGTGTCGCTACGACAAATCGCGTCTGCGGACCGCCTGGTCGTTTCTCGGCAGATCCGCCCAAAAACCCATTATGGCAGCGTTATACACGCGAGACCAAGCCTTGCAACGTGAGGCCCTCCAAGCATTGTCGGTAATCCAAACGGTGGACGACGTGCCACAACTGGCCGCTTACGCACTGAATTGCCAGGACGATCTGTTGCGACAATGGGCATGGCAATTGCTACGCCAGTCGGCCGGGCCAGGCGATGATTCAGCAGACCCGGCAAGCATCGTGGAGCAAGCCATCGTTTCGCGTATGAGGTCCACGCCGCGCACGAGCGACGCGGCTCCGCGCGTGGTCTGGACTTGGGACGAACAAGACCGCGGGGCTCGGTCTCGCCAGCTTCCACGGCGGACGGCCGAGTTTGTCGAGGCCAACCGACTGTGCCACAAGCTGGCCAGCGCGGATGGCCGCTACGCTCAGCTGTACCTGACGACCGAACTGGGGCTCCACCATCAACTTGGTCGTGAAGGGGATCTGCGGGCTCAATGGGACTTATTTGCCCGACGTTATGGTTCGCCCCCCACAGCGGAATTGGTCTCGCGTTCGCTGGCGTTGGTCTTTGCAACACGATGTACCCGAAGCTGCCATCACGGCCTGCGAATTTCTCTCGGTGATGCCGGACGTCGAATCGGCCGGCGGTTCCGGGACGGGCGTCGGCGAACTATCTCAAGCCCTGCGCTCGCCGTACGCAGAAGTCCGCGAAACGGCTGCCTTGGCCTTGATGCGCGCGGACCCACAGGAATCGTTCACGGGAGCCGCGGATTTGTTGAACATCGCGCTCCAGATGGCGACGACTCGTGGAGGTCGCCGAGCGCTGGTGGTCCACCCGGTCGCCGGGGAAGCGAATCAGTTGGCGAGTTTGTTGATTAATGCGGGCTGGTTGACCGACACAGCGAATACGGGAAAGAAGGCCTTGCGACCATTGCTGGAGAGTGTCGATTTTGAGTTGATCTTGTTGAGCACGGAAATGTTTCGGCCCAGGTACTCCGAATTGCTGCAGCAGCTCCAGGGAGACTACCGCACGCAGCAGGTCCCTACTGTCTTATTGATGACCGATGCCAATCTGCGCGGGCTGGATGTGTTGGAGTTGCGTTGGCCCCAGACGAAAGCGTTTCCGTTTCCCTTTGACGAGCAGCGTGTGGACGAATTGTTGCGGCGAACGGGCGCGGTGTACGAACGCAAGTCGGCAGCGACGCGCTATGCGCGGGGCCGAACCGCACTACGCTGGCTGGCCCGGCTGGCCGACGAATGGCCAAAGAGGTCCTTCTACCAGCTGGCCGGACACGATCGGCAGTTGGCTCTGGCATTGGACCAACCCGAGCTGATTGTGGATGCGGCCGTGGCCTTGGGCAAATTAGGGACAACCCCAGCCCAAGAGGCATTACGGGCCGCTTTGTCTCTCGCTGCGGAGGAGTCCCCGGAGCAGCAAGTGCTGGAACGTTGTTTGTCCGAAGCCGTGTCGCGGCATGGCCGGCAACTATCCACGCGTTAGCCGGTCGCCCGCATTGCGGTTTTTTACGAGTCAATGAGAGGTCATGAAGTCCGCTTGCCATGTTTGCCGTCTATTTTAGTGGTTACCTTGCGGCACTGTTGCTGCACGGCCTGCGTCTGAGGTCGAGGCTCCCGTCGAACGCCTGGCGTCAGGGCCTGGTGTGGATCGCGTTTGTGCTCCACACCGGCCACCTGGCTTATACGGCTCGGGCGGCCGTTCGGGCTCATGGCGCACCGCTGTCCAACTGGCACGATTGGTGTCTGGTTGGGGCCTGGCTGATCGCAGCCGCCTATCTTCTGGTCGGCAAAACGGTCGGTCGCGAATGGCAGGGAATTGCGATTTTGCCTTTTGTTGTCGGTCTGCTGGGGCTGGCTCAACTCTTTCCTCAGGCAGACGTCTTTGCCTCCGCGGACGCTTACCGATTATGGGGTCTACTGCACGGATGCTGTCTGCTGTTAGGAACCGTGGCCTCGATCCTGGGATTTAGTTCGGGCATGATGTATCTGTTGCAAGCGGACCGGCTGAAACGAAAACTCGCGCCTCTGACGATGAGACTCCCTTCCCTGGAGGCCCTGGAACGCGCGAATGAACAGTTGTTCGTGTGGTCGGTGTTTTTCCTGATGGCCGGCATTCTGTCGGGAGTGGTCTTGAATCTCGTCGACGAAACCGAATCGCTTCCGTGGAACGACCCCGCAGTGCTGATCACGGGTGTATTGCTGCTGTGGCTGCTGGCGGCTGGCGTGTTCAACATATTTTATCGGCCAGCCCGCGTGGGCCGAAAAGTGGCTTACCTCACGGTCTCGAGTTTCAGCATTTTGGCATTGACGCTGGCTTTCGTGTGGTTTAGCCCCACCGCGCACCTGCGCCAGGAGGTGGGCGCTGCGGCGTCCGGTAATTTGCCCCGCCCACCAGGAGATGCGGAGTTGGTCACGCGATGAGCATTCAGGTCCTGGGATGTAACCATCTGACACCACTCGCCGTGCGCGAGCGACTGGCGATTTCCACCGCGCGGCTACCGGCGGCGTTGGCCCAATTCCGCGATCGCTTTCCGGACAGTGAAGGGGTGTTGTTGTCGACCTGCAACCGCACCGAGATTTATTCGGCAGGAGCCGAGGCACCCACGCTGGACGAGTTACTTGTCTTCATCGCCGAGTTGGGCGGTGTTTCCGCCACGGAGTTTCGTCACGAACTTTTTTTCATGACGGGCCGCGAGGCGGTGCGGCACTTGTTTTCCGTGGCCGCCAGTCTGGACAGCATGGTGCTGGGGGAAAGCCAGATTCTGCGGCAGGTCAAAGATGCGTATCAGGTCGCGGTGCAGGACCAGAGTGCCGGGCAGATCACGCACGCCGCCTTTCAGTCGGCGATCCGCGTGGCAAAACGCATTACGCGCGAGACAACCCTGCATCAGCACCGGATCAGTGTTGCCAGCGTGGCCGTCCACGATTTCGCCCTGCGTATTTTCGAGGACCTGTCGGACAAATCGATCCTGGTGATCGGCGCGGGGACACCGCGCTGGAGACCTTGCGGGCCCTCCGCAATTACGGGGCGGCGGAAATCGCCATCGTCAATCGGACCAGGTCGAAGAGCGCAACCCATAGCCACTGAATTCGGTGGACGCGCTTATGAATGGGACCAGCTGCAGACGCTATTGGTGGAGTGCGACCTGGTGATCAGCACGACCGGTGCCGACCAGTACTTGTTCTCCCAACAACAGTTCCACGAAATCTCGCAACTGAGGTACCAACGCCCCCTGATGATTTTGGACCTGGCAGTCCCCAGAGATTTTGATCCGAAGATCGAGCACTGCCTGGGCGTCTATTTGTATTCCCTGGACGACTTGCAGAGGCTCTGCAACCTGCACCGCGAGAAGCGGGAACATGAGTTGCCACGCGCATGGAATATCATCGAGATGGAAACAACGCGATTCATGAAAGAGATCCGCATGGACTCCGCGAAGGACACCATTCGCAAGCTCAAACAAAATGCGGACCAAGTCAAGAACCTGGAGCTGCAGCGACTCTTGAACCGCATCCCGCACGTCGATCAGGAAACACGACTCGCCATCGAAAACTCGTTCCACCGACTGACCAACAAGCTGCTGCATCCGCCACTGGAGTCGCTGCGGCAGGAGTCCCACGCCGATTCTCATCCGGGACTGATTGAGGCCCTGCGCCGCCTGTTCCAGATTCGCTGAAGACGTCGGATTTGCAGGGAACCATGTCGAACATTTTCGGGCGAGAACGGGCCGCTTTGATCAGAATCTCAAGGTGGACTGGGGAACGAGCGGCTGACGTGGCCAGCCCAACCTGGCTGGAAGAGCTAAGGACCATCAACCTTCAAACTTCATCCTCCAACTCCTCCTCATCCTCGAAATCGTCATCGTCGTCGTCCTCGTCGAAATCGTCGTCATCCTCCTCATCATCGTCATCATCTTCCCAATCGTCATCCTCTACTTCTGACCACTCCTCGTCATCGTCCTCGTCCTCGTCGTCGTCCTCGTCATCCTCGTCGTCGTCGTCCCATTCTTCTTCCTCTTCGTCGTCCCAATCATCCTCATCATCGTCTTCCTCTTCATCCCAATCTTCTTCCTCCCACTCCTCTTCGGCGGCGAAGGCCCGTTCGGCCTCCAGGGCACGATGGACCGGGGGAATTCTGTCTACATCATCTTTTGTTACAGTTGCCTTCACGTCGACATCTCCTCTCTCGGACGATTCCTGTAAAGAAACGTGAACACTATTTGGATCGACTGACGGATCAGCCTGGTCGCATCCTGATGGGTTGGCCGAGTCAACGAACAGCTTCATCTGTGCGTGGCGCGGGAGTCCCTCAATATTTTGTAATCCAAACACTTCCAAGAACCTCTTTGTTGTAGCGTAAAAGTATGGCCGTCCCAATTCCTCGCTGCGACCTGCCACCGTCACGAGATCGCGTTCGATCAATTGTCGGATAATCTCACCACAGCTTACGCCCCGAATCCCCTCCACGTCAGCCCTGGTCACTGGCTGTCGATAGGCGATGACTGCTCAGCGTCTCCATGGAGGGCGGCGACAGCCGTACTTCGGGCGGCATCTGCGGGAGCCTCCGCAACCAACTGGCGAACTGGGGGCGGGACCGCAACTGCCATCCGCCCGCCACTTCGACAATACGAAAGGCGCATCCCGTCCGATCATAAATTTGGTTCAGACCGAGCATCAGTGTACGGGCTTCGGTACCGTCCGCCAAGTTGGCATAAAGGGCTATTTTTCTCGGGTGAAGTGGCTGTTTCGCCACGAACAGCACGGCTTCCACGCGGGCCATCCGGTCATCACGGATCAAGCTTCCCAAATTCCCCGCATCGACCGCGGCCGCCGCCGCGGGCCGCGCCGTGTGCGTGTCCCACGGCAGTCGCCAACGGCGCGGACGAGCTAACTCGTGAAGCGCCAGCCCGCGATAGCGACCGGCTGAGCTTTTCAGTTGCAACGCGGGTAAATGATATGGCGATCGCATACGACGCTGCCTCGTTACACTCGCCCGCATAAATGGGGGCGGGCATTCCAGCGATTATCGGGAAGATCGGCCCAAATCTTTGCTATTCGTCTCAATTTGCGATACGTCGCGATCCGGTGAAAATCTGATCCGCGGCGGCGATCATAGGTTCCGCGCAATGAAAGTGGTATGCTACTTCACATACCGCGCCGGACATTGCTGAGGAAAGGGGACTTGGCCGCCTTGATGCTCAAAGCCCCGTGGCCCTGGCTCGCCCCGAAACGTCGTGCGCCCCATAAAGTCGGCTCGAATCCCTACCGAAGCGGCCTTCGCCGCAGAAACTGGTAACATGCACAGCATCGCGCAGCCGAAGCGGTCCCAGATGTCGTCCCGCATGGCGGGGGGCGTCGTGATCGGACTTGTGGCGCTGCTGGGCGCAGCTCTGCTCATTCTGGTGTTCGGCATGGTTCACGGCGAAGAATTCTCACCCAGCGGGTTTCGACGTCGCAGCTTTACATATTACGAAATTCCGCTGTTGGGTGGACAGATTTCACCGGTCTTCCGGGAAGCCCGCGATGGCCTGTTGTCCAAACATCTGCAACGGCATGAATTAATTCCGATCAGCCGCGAAGCGGACCGATGGGATGTCGTGTATCGCACGAGCATGTCGCGAGCACGAGAGCATGGTGCGGCATATACCCTGTGCGCGTATTTGGACATGCAAGACGAACAGAGGAATCCGCGGTGGTTAGTCTGGACCAAAGACCATCCCGAGCTGGCCAAAGTGTTGTGGCCCGAGATCGCGGCGCTGGCCGCTGATCAGGTCTATTTCGCGGTTCCCGAGATGATGGAATGTGCTTCGTTGGTTACCAGCCCTGACCAACTGCGGTCCGAACTAAAAACGATTGCAGCGGAGGCGCGCCAGGTCAGTCACGCCACGCAACCTCGCGCCGACTCGTAAGCCCATGTCCAGTTCACCAGAACCAAGCATCTATCTGGATCACAACGCCACAGCCCCGCTGTTGCCGGAAGTGGCGGACAGGTTGGCCGAGCGATTCAGACAGAGGTACGTCAATCCAGCCAGCCAGCATTCCATGGGCCGGAAGTCAAGAAGAGCCGTCACGGAAGCGGTCGATACGCTGGCCGCCCTGTTAGGTGTCACGCGGACGCCACACCAGCGAACGCAGGTCATCGTGACCAGCGGCGGTACGGAATCCAATAATCTGGCTTTATGCGGCCTGATCGGCGACCCCCCGGGGCATCTCGTGATCTCCAGCGTCGAGCACCCTTCGGTGTTGCGCATGGCGGCACGGCTCGAACAACGCGGGTACCGCGTCACTCGCTTGCCCGTCGATCAGCATGGCCGCGTCGATCCCGCGTCGCTGCCATCGGCACTGACGTCGGAGACTCGCCTGGTGAGCGTGATGTATGGCAATAACGAAACGGGGGTGATGCAACCGATCGCGGATCTGGCCGCCATCAGCCGCAGTCGTCACGTCCCTTTCCACACGGACGCGGTTCAGGCGGTTGGCAAAGTGCCGCTCAACTTCACCGACTTGGGAGTCGACGCACTTTCGCTCACGGCCCATAAGTTCCACGGACCCCGCGGCATTGGGGCCCTGATGGTGCGCTCGGCCGTCGGCATGCAACCCCTGTTGTGGGGTGGATCGCAGCAACTGGGGATGCGACCGGGAACCGAACCCGTGGAACTGATCTGCGGCATGGCCGACGCCTTGCAGGTCTTTTATCAGGCTCCGGCGGAGCACACCAGGCGCATGACGAGGTTGCGAGAGTTATTCGAATCGCTGTTACTCGAGGGCTGCCCCGACGCCGTAATTCACGGCGCAGGCGTGAGTCGCTTGCCGCACACGACGAATATTTCCATCCCTGGCCTGAATCGACAGGCATTACTGATAGCGCTGGATCGGGTTGGTGTCTGCTGTTCAACCGGCTCGGCATGTTCCAGTGGATCGAGCGAGCCATCGCATGTGTTGTTGGCGATGGGATGCCGGCCAGAGTGGGTGGAGAGTTCACTCAGGTTCAGCGTGGGGTGGCTGACGACGGAAACGCAAGTCCGGGACGCCGCCGAGCGGTTTTTGGGCATAATTTGGGCTCAGAAAAGGGGGCTGGCCGCCCCTCCCCTGGCCCCCATCGTGGCTCGCGAAACGACATAGAAGCTGTTATACTTTCGGGTCTCGCGAAAAATGGATTTTCGCCGCCGGCCTCGTGTCCGCGGCCTGCTGCGGGATTGGCCGATCGCTGACCGTTTTCTTGCTGCGACGAGCCGTCTGAGAGTAAGACAGGGGCCGTCGACAAACGCGCAACAAATATCGAGCGGCGCTGGACAAAAAGCGGTGCTGGACAAAATGGGTTTGTTCTTCTGGGATGCTCCCGGAACTAACAGACAAGGGAGTAAGCGTTGGTTACCGGCGTATTCGAATTACCCAAAGATCTTCAGCTCGGCGCCTCAGGTGCGAGTTGCGATTGGTTCGTGTCCGGCGCGGAGAACTGGCTGGTCTACGAAGTTTTTCGCGTCATCGCCGGCGACCGCCATGACGAGTCATCCTTGCGCCTATCGCCGATCGTGATTAGCGGCCCCCCTGGTTCCGGAAAATCATTGCTCACCCGATTGCTGACCGACGTGTGGACAGGACGGCGATGGGTGACAAGATGTTCTTCGGCAGCCGATTGGATTCGTGCATGTCCACGGGGCCAAACACCAGAGGTCGATGACAATGACAGACAACCTGTGGGGTACGTCCCCAAGCCGTCCTCGCGGTTTTTGCTGGATGACATTCATCAGCTGGCGAGCTATCCGCAAGCGCAGCGTCGACTCGTGACTTACTTGGACGCCCTGGCACATGTCGGAGGCATAGCGGTGCTCACGACCCGAGCGTCCTTATCGTCGGAGTGTCCATTGATTCCCGCTTTGCGAAGTCGCTTACAAGGTGGCACTACCATTCAGCTTTCGTTTCCGGAAACTCCAGCTCGATCGCTCATTATTCAAAAATTAGCAAGTCAATTGGGCTGGACGTTGGATCCGGAGGCCGCCGAGGTCACGGCCTTGCATCTCGCGGCGAATCCACGGTTGTTACGCGGTCGCCTGCATCAATTGCTGCCCCAGCGACCGCACGCAGGACCGCCGCTCACGATGCACGACATGAAGTTACGGTTGGGGGAGAACACGCATCAGCCCGTCATCACTGCCGACCAGATCATCAAGAAAGTGTCCCAGCACCTGCACGTTTCAGCTGTTCTGCTCCGCGGTCCGTCAAGGCGGAAAAATGTCGTCTACGGCCGATCGATCGCGATCTACTTGATCCGCAAGCTGACCCACCTCCCCTTGAAGACGATTGGCTCGTCATTCAGTAACCGAGATCACGCCACGGTATTCCACGCCATTCAAAAAATCGAAAATGCCTTGCCACACGACATCCCACTGGCACGGCTGATTGAGGACCTGTACATGTCGCTGGAACCGGTTTCGGGAAAGACTAATGCCTGTTCACGATAATAGATCCACAACGCGGAAAACCTGTTGATATGTTGACGACTATCTGAAATTGAATCTTGGGCCGTGGTTGGGCAAGATCCACGAGCAAACGGCTACCGACGGCAGCCAATTTGTTCCAACAGGATACCCACGGGTTATCGACGAGTTTTCCAGGGTATACGGTTTGGCGTTCGAGCCCTTTTTTTGCCTGAAAATATCCATCCGACGATTTTGATCAACAGATTTCCGATTGCCTTTTTACTACTACGGAGATCTCTAGAAAAGAATAAGAGTAATAGAACCGCAACCCGTTTGGATGGTTTCAACATCGTTGACCCAAACAAATGGTTGGGATACCAAAACTTGGCACGAACGGATTTCCCTCACGCCGATAAACACTTAGGCTTAAGTTGCTGCCCGAATAGAACCAGAAAAGATGTTCATTATGAAAATCAAGATCGAACGAGAGCCACTCTTGCACAGTTTTCAGACGGTCGCCGCGGTGGCCCCGATTCGTAGTCCCAAAGAGATTTTGCGAAACGTTAAAATGGAGGCGAAGGACGGAACCGTTACGTTATCGGCGACCGATACGGAACTAGGCATTCGCATGGAGATGGGGGGCATCCAAATCCAAGCGCCGGGAAATGTGGTGTTGCCCGTGTCACGATTCGGAGCCATCCTGCGCGAAAGCAGTGATACGCACATCGATTTGGAGTCGGACGGAGAGAGCATTTTTGTACTTAGCGGTCGCAGCAGTTATCGGCTGCAGACCGAAAATCCAGATGAATTTCCGGAGGTCCCCCGATTCGAACATACTTCCTATCACGAGGTATCCGCCCGGCTGGTTAAGGAACTCGTCCGTCGCACGCTGTTCGCCACGGACTTGGAAAGCAGTCGATACGCTTTGGGAGGAGTGCTGCTGGTCTTTGAGGCTGAGCAACTCATTGCCGTCGGGACCGACGGGCGTCGGTTGGCCAAGATGGCGGGTCCCGCGCATGCCATCGGCGGGCACCAGTCGGCAGGTAACAACACCATAGTTCCTTACAAGACCATGCAACTCATCGAACGCGCGCTGACCGACGGAGATGCAGAAATAAAACTGGCCGCCGGCACGAATGACATGATGTTGCAAAGTCCCCGGGTGACCATCTACTCGCGCCTGGTCGAGGGGCGCTATCCGAAATGGCAGGACATCCTGCAGAAAAAGGAAGGGACTTCACAAATTGAGTTGGTGGTGGGACCGTTCTTCACTGCAGTGCGGCAAGCCGCGATCGTGACCAGCGACGAAAGCCGTGGGCTTGATTTTACGTTTGCCGATGGGACCCTCACCTTATGCGGATTGGCGGCCGATGTGGGGACTTCCAAGGTTGAGATGCCGATCAGCTATCAGGATGAAAAGATCGAACTGTCGCTCGATCACCGGTTTGTCGCCGAATTTCTGAAGGTGCTGGATCTGCAGAAGACCGTCACGTTGTCCGTGCGAGATGACGAACATCCCGCCGAATTTTGCACGGATGATGGATATGTGTATGTGCTGATGCCCATGTCGCGGGACATGCAGAAGAAGAAATAACATTACAAGTGATCGGGCACATGAAGCGGTGAGGAGACCTACGCGGTGAACACCTACCCTCGAAGTATCCGCCGATTGGACGAGTTGCTCAGCGAACACATGCAACTGCGCGGCTACGGCCAGTCCCTAAGCCACGATGAAATCGCGGATGTATGGGCCAAGGTAGTGGAAGTGCCGCTGCAACAGTACGCCAGGGCCGGCAAGGTATCGCGTGGCGTGCTGGAGATCTTCGTGTCAAATTCCACCGCCATGCAAGAACTGAAGTTTCGCGAAGCTACTCTGATCCGGGACCTTCAAGCACATTTACCGCGTCATGGCATTTCGCGTTTACGGTTCAAGATTTCATCATCTTTGAGTTTGTTGTAGTTGTCACAGGCACGGCCACCCCTGGTCGCCGTGAATCCGAACGAGTAATCGGAACACGGCTGCAAACCTGTGTGCAAGCCGCGAAAGCAAGAACGATACCGTTCGTTATCGGCAAGGCCAGCCGCGACGACAGCGGACACCACATCTCTGGTCACTTTGGATAGAGCGAACATGGCAGAACCTGAAGTAACTGAGCCGCAAGATTCCGAACAGCCCGTTCCGGCCAAGGAGATTACGCATAATCCTCATCCCACGCGCGTGGAAGGAGATTACGGCGTCGAACAAATGCGGTACATGAGCGACCTGGAACACGTCCGGGAACGCACGGGCATGTACATCGGCAATCGCGACATGCGGGGATTGCATCATCTGGTCACCGAAGTCGTCGATAATTCCATCGATGAGGTCATGGCCGGACATGCCAAACATGTGAATGTGACCGTGAATCCGGACGGTTCAATTACCGTGAGCGACGATGGGCGCGGGATTCCCATTGCCATCGACGAAAGCATCGGCAAGTCCGCTCTGGAGGGTGTGATGACGATGTTGAAGTACGGTGGAAAGTTCGACAACAAGGCTTACAAGACTTCAGGGGGATTGCACGGCATCGGCGTCAAGGCCGTAAACTTTCTCTCAGAATGGTGTGAAGTCGAAGTCCACCGCGACGGACATGTGTGGCAACAGTCTTACGAGCGCGGCAAACCTACCGGTAGCGTTTCCAAACTGGGCAAGGCGGATCGCACTGGAACCAAGACCACGTTCAAGCCCGATCCGGAAGTCTTCGGCGACCTGAAGTTCGATTACACCCTGTTGCACCGCCGCTTGCAGGAACTCGCCTTCCTCAACCGCGGCGTCAAGATCGTTTTTGAAGACAAGCGGACCGATCAAAGCGAGATCTTCGAGTATCAAGACGGGATCGTCGAATTCGTGCGATATTTGAATCGCACTAGCGACGCGGTACACCCGGACGTGATCCACGTACATAACCACGACGAAGAAAACAACACGTCGGTGGACGTCGCCTTCCAATACAGCGCCGAGTACACCGAAAACATTCATACTTATGTGAATAATATCAATACGGTCGATGGAGGTGCCCATCTGACCGGTTTTCGCACTGCTTTGACGCGCACCCTGAATGCCTACGGCAAGCAGGAGAATCTGTTTAAGGACGTCACGCCCAGCGGTGAAGATTTTCGCGAGGGAATCACGGCCATCATCGCCGTCCGCATCCCCAATCCGCAGTTCGAGTCCCAGACCAAGGTGAAGCTCAATAACCCTGAAATTGAAGGCATGGTGCAGTCGGTCGTGGGGGAGAGCCTGTCGTCATACCTGGAGGAGAATCCCAAGGTCGCCAAGTTAATCGTGCAAAAGGCGCTGATTGCCGCCGAGGCCCGCGAGGCGGCGCGGAAAGCCAAAGCGCTGTTGCGTGAACGCAAGGGAGCCTTGTGGGGCGGGGGGCTGCCCGGCAAGCTGCGGGATTGTACCAGCAAGGAAGTTGACAAGTGCGAATTGTACCTGGTCGAAGGCGACTCGGCCGGGGGAAGTGCGGAAGGAGGACGGATGCGCGAATTTCAAGCCATCCTGCCGCTCCGCGGAAAGATCATCAACGCCTACAAGTCCCGCGATGACAAGGTGCTGGCCAACGAAGAAATTCGCAGCATGATTCAAGCCATCGGCGTAGGCATTGGCGAAGAGCAGGATCTGTCCAAACGACGCTACGATAAAGTGATCATCATGACAGACGCCGACGTCGATGGCTCGCACATTCGTACGCTGCTGCTCTGCTTTTTCTACCGGCAAATGTTCGACCTCGTCGCCCACGGACATGTCTATGTGGCGCAGCCCCCTCTGTTTCGCGTCAAGCATAAACGCCACGTGTATTACGTGCAGACCGAAGAGGAAATGAAGGCGCAACTGCTGGAAAACGGACTGGGGGACTCCCAGCTCGACCTGGGCAATGGAACCGTGGTGCGAGGCGCAGAGATGGAAAAACTCTGCCGTCTGCTGGCCAAGGTCGAGGATGCCATCGGAGCCCTGGAGCGGCGTGGCATCAGTCTGAAAGTTCATGCCCAGCGCACCGATGCCCTGACCGGCAAGCTACCCATGTTCTATCTAGTCGTGGGCCGACAGGAACACTGGTTTTCAAAACGCGAAGACCTGGACGCCTTTATCATGCAATTCGAGGAAAGTGGCGAGGAACTCACGAACGACGAGGGCTCCGCCGAGAAAAACGCGCACGCCCAGAATGGTGATCCGCGCGGGAGCGATGCAAGCAAGAAAGTTCACGTGACGGAACTGCACGAAGTGCGGTCCATCAATATCGCCTTGGAAGCCTTGGCCGAAATGGGATTCGACATCCAGTCGCTGATTGCTCAAGAGCGAACCGGGGTCGAAGATCCGCGGTATGTACTGCGTCGCGACGACAGCGAAATTCCGCTGGAAGACCTGCGCGGGTTGCTGGCCGCCGTGCGTGCCGCGGGACAAAAGGGCATGCAGATTACTCGCTTCAAAGGACTCGGGGAAATGGACGCCGAAGAGCTGCGCGATACCACACTAAATCCCGAAAACCGTACCTTGCTGCAGGTGACGATGGACGACGCTGGCGCGGCCGACGACATGTTCCGCGTGCTGATGGGCGACAAAGTGGAACCCCGCCGCGAATTCATCGAAAAACACGCGTTGGAAGTCCGTAATCTGGATGTGTAACGCTTTGAACCGGGGTGCGTGAGAGTGTAACAGGGCCTGTGCGCGCTGTTCGTCGCCGCTTGGACCTGTGTCCGGGAAGCCCCCAAAGAACCGGGAACCCCCCAAAGTAAAAGATCTCCGCCGCGCATCTCTCGCCACACGCCATGTCCCTCACGCTGCATAACGCGACGCTGGTCCAATGGGATCCCCCCGCCGTACAAACCGGAGGGCTCCGCGTGGAAGGTGAATCGATCGTCGAGATCGGCCCGTCGGTCGCGGCGCAACCTGGTGACGAGTGCATGGATTGCGCCGGCGCCGTCGTCTTGCCCGGATTGGTCAACGGACACACGCACCTCTATTCTTCCCTGGCCACTGGCATGCCGGCTCCTCCCAGGGCACCGCGCGACTTCCACGAGGTCCTCAAGTTTGTCTGGTGGCGGCTGGACCGAGCGCATGATGCGGGCAGCATCCAAGCCAGCGGCCAAATCGGTGCCATGGCGGCCATGCGCTGCGGCACGACCACGTTGATCGACCATCACGCGTCACCCAGCTGCATTGAAGGTAGCCTAGAAAGGCTGGCTGCCGGAATCGGCGCTGTGGGCTGCCGCGGCGTGCTCTGTTACGAAGTCACGGACCGCAATGGGCCGGGCGAAGCCGCCGCGGGCCTGGCGGAGAATCAGCGGTTCGTGCGGCACTGTGGTCTCAGGGCTGCCCATCAGTTTGCGGGCATGGTGGGCGCTCATGCCAGCTTTACGCTCAGCGAGACGTCGCTGGTCGCGGTTGTCGACCTGGCAAGCCAACTTCACCTTGGCGTCCACATTCATGTGGCTGAGGATCCTGTGGACGAGCGGATCACGCGCGAACGGTTTGGCTGTGGCTTGCTGGAACGTTTTCGACGTGCGGGCGTGTTGGAGCTTCACGACACAATTTTTGCCCATGGTACCCATTTGTCGCCGCAGGATATGGCGCAGGTGAACGACAGCGATGCCGTCTGGATGGCCCACAATCCCAGTTCGAACATGCACAACGCGGTAGGGTATGCGCCGGTGGCCAGTTTTCGGCAGCCGCCCCTGTTGGGAACGGACGGAATTGGCGGCGATATGTGGCGGGAGAGTCGTATCGCGCTCTTGAAGAGTCATGACGCGGGTCGGGCGATTGGCTACCAGTACCCCTTGCAGATGCTGGCCCGATCAGCACGGTTTGCCTCAGGGCAGCTGGGCGTCCGATTGGGTGTGTTGCAGCCTGGCGCAGCGGCCGACGTGGTAGTGACCGATTATCGCCCGGCCACGCCTTTGACTGCCGACAATCTCTCCGGACACGTGTTGTTCGGGCTGGGAGCGGAATACGTGCGTCACGTGCTGGTTGCCGGCCGCTGGTGTCTGCGTGACGGGCAGCTTGCGTTGTGCGACGAAGCGGCCGTGCGACGCGCTGCGACCGAGACTTCGCGCGACTTGTTCGACCGCCTGCAGCAAATTCCGCTCGACGTATGAAGCCGACAGACTCAACGGCTGGAGTAGCCGTCACGCTCCGTCGTGACGGCCGCTTGCGTAAATGAACTGACGAACCCAGATCACGATTTCCCGATGATCTCATGGCAGGATCGGGTCATGCCGGAATCGCGATGCTGGGATCTACTGGGAACACGCCTTGAACAGCCGTCACGGCGGAGCGTGACGGCTACAAGCCGTGACCGCCGTCACACTGGTACATGACGACCTGAGGCACTGCCGTTTGGCACAACATACGAGCGTTTCAGCGAAAAAAACGTGCTCCGAAAATAGCGAACCTCGTTTTCGCTTGACTCAGATCGCCCAGTGTTTAAGCTAGGCAAAACTGCCCGGTGTGAAACCCGTGAACCCGCCCTTTAAGGAGCATCTATGCAAATGCGAATTGGCCCGATTTCCGTTGTGCAGTTCGTCTTAATTACCGTCATGACGACATCGGCCGGTTGGGCCACACAGTTTGTGTTTTTGGATTTCGATTCCGGCAACGATGCAAGTGTCAACTATACCAGCGCGATGCGAAATCAGATTGTCAACGGCATTCAGACAATCTACAGCGATTTTGACATTGTGATCCAAGATACGCTGCCGGCTGCTCCGTTTTCCCGGGTGACTTTTAACGAGGGCTCCCCAGGCGGGTTGGCTCAGCTGATTGATTTTCGCAACTTGGTCCCCAACGATACGGCCGTCGTCAACGTTACCGGACTGGGACTGTTGACGAGTCAATACACGGGCGCCTCGATTACAATCGGCGCTCATGAGCTGGGACACCTGTTGGGTTTGCGGCACGGTGACTCGTTCGGTGCTATCGGTGCTGGGCTCAGCTCGCCGGGCCCCTCGGCCGGCAGCTACCTTCCTGCGTTTCCAGGCCCCAGCGGTGGTGTCGAAGTCAACAACAATGTGATGGGTACGCCGGCTTTTGGGGTTCCCGTGTCCACGGTCAGTAACCAACATTGGCTCAGCGAACGTTCGGCCACAAAACTGGCTTTCGCCGAATTCGGAACCGTCTTTAACGAAGCCCCGGGTCCCAAGAACACTCTGGCGACAGCTCAACCGATTACTTTGCCGCAATTCACGGTACCCAATACGATTGTCAGTGGTGCCAACGCGGGCGTCGGTGATTTTTCGGTGGATGGGATGAGCTTGATTGGAAACCTGAGCGCGGGTGGCGAAAAGGATATTTATTCGTTTCAGGCGACGGCCGGTGACCTGTTTAACATCGAAGTGATGTCCCAAGTTATCGATCAGCGCATCGCCAATCCCATCGATGCACAGATCAGCGTGCTCGATTCGTCCGGTTCGCGGATCAATTATTGGAACGGGACGGCATTCAACGACGATGAGTTTGAGACGCTGGACTCCATCCTGATCGACCTGACGATACCCGCGGACGGTACGTACTTCATGCAGGTCAATGCGTACTCCGCGACCGATACGGGAGGCTACGAGCTGTTTGCGTATCGTTTTGAAGGCGCGACGACCGGCCCGTCAGGCGACTTTGACGGTGACGGGGATTACGCTTGCGCCGATGTCGATTCGTTGGTCGTCGAGATTGTGGCGGGGACCAACAATCCAGCCTTCGATTTGACAGGCGATGGAGCAGTTGACGTCGGGGATTTGACGCATTGGCTGGCAGAAGCGGGAGCGGCGGAGTTGGGTTCAGGTGCCTCGTACTTGTTGGGAGACGCGGATCTGGACGGCACGGTGGACGGAAATGATTTCGTCCTTTGGAACGCCCATAAATTCACGGCTATCCCCGCTTGGTGCTCTGGCGATTTCAATGCCGATGGAATTGTCGATGGCAATGATTTTCTGTCGTGGAATGCAAATAAGTTTACTTCGGCTGACGTCGGGGGCGATGCGAGCGTGAAGCGGTTGTTGGATAATCAACATCTGATCTTCAATGCAGCCGGCGCGACGTCCGTTCCGGAACCGCAGATTTCGATGCTGTTGTTGATCGTCTTGTATCTTCGTGGAGTTTTGTCGTTAGCGCAACTTCAAATCGCCCAGGCGATTGAGCCCTGACGCAAACCGCACGCTCGCTGGCCCAAGTCAGCTGGTTCGCTTCGACGTTACAGCAGGTTGGCATTTCCCCACCAAGGGTCTGCATCCGCGCTATCGATTACACCGTCGCCCGAGATAACCCAGACCGTCCCCGCGAGCTTCAAACGACGGCACGATGCGCTGCGCGAATCGCGCGGACGACGCGTTGGCGGTCGGCGTTGTCCATGGCCGTGCCGCTGGGCAGCGAAATGCCCTGGGCGAAAATCTGCTCCGCCACGGCGCCACCTCGGTAGCGGCAACCGACGAATGTGGGTTGACAATGCATGGGCTTCCACACGCGTCGAGCTTCCAGGTTTTCACGCTCCATGGCTTGACGGAGTGCCTCGCAGTCCATCCCAAATTCGACGGGTTCGACCAGCATGGTGCTCAGCCAGCAGTTGGGCTCGCCGTATTTCGCCACGGGCATGAACGTCAAACCGGGAAGATCGTCAAGTTCACGTCGGTAGAAATCGAACAGCTCACGTTTCACGCGAACGCGTTCTGGTAGGACGTCCAATTGAGCCAGCCCGATCCCGGCCAACACGTTGCTGAGCCGATAGTTGTATCCCACAACTTCATGGTGGTAGTAGGGCAGCGGTTCACGAGCCTGTGTCGACAGGTACCGCGCTTGATCGATGACGCGTTGATCATCACTGCACAGCATGCCTCCCCCACTGGTCGTAATGATCTTGTTTCCGTTAAACGAAAAAGTGCTGCACCAGCCACCTTGGCCAACCGGCCGGCCGCGATACGACGCTCCCAGTGCCTCGGCGGCGTCCTCAATGATGGGGACCTCGTAACGGTCGGCAATTTGGCGGATCGTATCGATATCGGCGGCCTGCCCCAGTAAATCCACCAGGATAATGGCCCTGGGCAGCTTGCCACGCCGTGCACAGTCCGTGAGTTCCTCTTCCACCAGGTTCGGATCCATATTCCAGCTGACCCAATCGGCATCGAGGAATACCGGTCGGGCGTGTTCGTAGGCGATGGGATTGGCGGATGCGCAAAACGTGAGCGTCGAGCAGAGCACTTCGTCATCCGGCTGCAGGTTGAGCTGTCGCAGGGCAAGATGCAGGGCAGCCGTGCCGCTGGCAAGTGCCACGGAGAACTCGACCCCCACGGCAGCCGCAAATCGCTCCTCGAATAAGGCCAGATGAGGCCCGACCGGCGCGACATAGTTGGAAGCAAAGACCTCGGCAATCCGCTGCTGCTCATTGCCCGACATGTGAGGCGGAGACAGGAAAAGCCGCTTCTTCTCGCTCATGAAAACCTAACCCTGATTGCGAATGACCTTGCCAGCCGAACTGGTGGGGATGACGTCAACGATCCGCACGATCCGCGGGACCTCGTGAATGGCGAGACCGTTGCGAGCCACCTGGTGAATCTGCCGGGTCAGTCTTTCCGTGTCGTACCCTGGTTGCGGAACAATGTCGCAGGCGACGAGCTGGCCGGCAACGGACGACGACTGGCCATAAACACGAACATCTTCCACTCCCTCGATCGTACGCAACAGTCGTTCCACGGCCACCGGGCGTACCTTGTTCCCCCCGACATTGATCATATCTCCGATTCGGCCAGCGAAGTAGACTCGGTCCCCCACGACTTCGACCAAATCTCCCGTGGCCCGCCAGTCGTCTTCGTTACGGACCTCCTGGCCGTCATAACCCAACATGCAATTCGGCGAACGAACAAAAAGTTGTCCGGCATCGATCTTAAGTTCCGCCGCATCCCGGCGAGGCTGTGTCAGGTAGTCCAACGGAAAGCCCGCCTTGCCATCGACCACGGAGAAGCACCGGCCCAATTCCGTGGTGGCATAGATGTGTACAATTCGCGCGCCCGAAAAAATATCTTGTAACTGGTCCAGCACAGGTTGATCGACGGCTTCCCCTCCCAAGGTGATCTGCTGCAGCGGGACTTGGGCCAGCACCTTCCGGTCGGCAAACATCAATAGTCGGCGCCAGTAAGAGGGGGTCGCTGAGGCGAACTGAACCTGGCCCTCGGTCATCATGCGGACAATCTGCTCAGGCGGCGCAGTCGCAGCCGGCATCACAAGCGTTCCTCCGTTTAGTAGCGACTGCAGGATCACCTGCAGGCCCGCATATAAGTGCGCACGGTAGGCCAGCAACCAGGTTTGCGGCTGATCCAGGCGGCGAACCGGCCTGGCAATCGAATTCCAGGTATGCGTGGCCGCTTTGGGTTCACCTTCCGTTCCCGACGTCAAAATGGTCACGCGGGACTCCGCAGCGAAGTGGGGCCGGGTCGCGTCCGTTGCGGGTGCCCTCGGCGCAGGCAGCTCGGGGCTGCCGTTCAGACTTGCCGGATCAAAACACAGGTCCAATTGCAATTGCTGGACGAGTTGCTGCTGGCCCGCTTGGTCGAGGCTGCCATCCAGCAAGAACGCGTGATGTCGATGAAAGTCCAGTGCGGCCAGTGTGGCGATGACGATGGCTCGCGGACGCATCAAGACACCGATCCGTAGGGGACCACTGCCGCGCAGGCGATGCCGTAATTCGTCGGCTTGTTGCACCAGCGACTCCCAGGTCGTGCCGCTGGCCTCGTCGATGACGGCTACCTGGTTCGCGTGAGATCGCTTGGCAACTAACGATTCGTATAGCACTTGATCGATAACTCCCTTCCCAGCGGCGGCTTACGGACCGCGCTTGCCGTCCCCCGCGGGTGCGTTAGACCCGGTCGCGTCACGGCCTGCGATTTAGTCACCCAATCGTACGTACGGCAGGTTTGTAACCTGCCCCCCTTCCCCAAATTCAATATCCCAGTTACACGCACTTGCCGTTCCGACAGGCTAAAAACCTGTCCTTTTACAACATCTCGGCCGCCTCGTTAGACCGCAAACCAGAGAAGAATGCCCGGCACACGCTCGTTTTCGCGAAACACGGTGCGGCAGCATTCTTCGGCGGCGTGCGCGTCCGCCGGACGCGTCCGCCGCCAGAAATCGCCTGGGGAGCGGTGGCCTACGATCGATTCTAACGGCGATTTCTTCTGGCTTGCGGTCTAACGAACCGGAAATGTGTGTAACCGACAGGTTAAAAACCTGTCCTACGATCAATCAACAAGCCGGTCATTCCGCGAGGATGGTGACTGGGCGTGCGGTGTGACTTCCGAATCGTCCAATCTGCGCAGGGCCACATCCTTGATTTCCGCTTTGGTGCGAAAACTGGCAATCCCCAATGGTCGCGAACGCAAGACCTCGGGACGCGTGGCGACGGCTCGTCCCGCGACTTGGCAGATCACTCGTTGTTCGTTATCGATCCACGCCGTGATGGATCCTTCTTTTACACGCAATCGCACCTCATACCATTGGTTTTTTCGAAACGAGAAATAACGCGTGGTCTCATTCTCCGAGGCATCACGTCCGCCCAGCGACGACAGACCGACGACCCCACCGCCCCAGCCACCGAGAATCAACGTGCAATGTGAGTCACCGTAGGGAAAGGTCAAGCCACAAAAAAAGTCCATGCCCGCGATCCGCCGCGCCCGCAATCGAAGCTCGTAGTTGAACCGCGGCAGCGGGCACGGACCCTGGTAGGTGACTCCGGTCAACGGTTCCCCGACACCAAGCTGGATACTGCCATCCACAACCTTGACGGGGCCATCGGCCCCAAAATTACTCGATCTCCAGCCGGTCAGGTCTTGCCCCTGGAATAGGGAGTGCCATCCGCCGGCGGCGTCTGTCGCCTGACCATGCGCCCAATGGCACTCGGTTCGGTCATTGTGGAACAGTTGTCCCCGACTGTTTCCCCCTACATTTTCGCGATTCGCGGAACCATTGAGGACCATTGTTCTACAAACTAGGTGCCATGGACCATGCGCCGGCGGTTTGGTCTGGTCGATGACGATCCGATCCTGCGCCCGCAGGGATGTCGGGGGCATCGACATCAGACTAACGGCCAGCACGACCGAGGCGGCGAGCCAACGACGGATTTTGCTGATCATGGCGAGTGGAAACGTCGGGGTGCTTGGAGTGTCGAAAGCGTGGATTCGTCGAGCCTTGTGGCCGAATCCGGCTGCAAACCCATCAGTTTAATTGTTTTTGCGATTGATTTTCGCCCCCCACAGCCTATTTTGAAGTGAAAACATGCGGATTCGGGTAACCGTCGGCGAACCGGCACCGTGTGGACCTGTTGAATTAGTCGGAGATTTAGATGTCATCCGGAAGGTTCGCGTAGCGAGCCGAAGGATCTTCCATCGACGAATGGCGAACGTCGTATCTTATTTGGTGTAGCAGCGTTTGTTGGCAGATCCTTCAGTCGCGTAGCGCCGTCAGGATGACATTTCTCCTTGAACGGATTAAATCGACAGGCCCGTGAGGTGCCGGGTGAGCTGGCGTTCTGAACTTTGCGGTGCCGCATGCCGTAGGGACAGTACGGCGCGTCACGATTCCGCGTGGGATACCGTGCTCGGGCCGTTATTTGATACGAAGTTTTCCCAAAGAGGTTCGTCCGGAATGCTGTCACGAGTTTCACAGACCCAGAACTGGCCTGTCGGTGTGCTGGCCATTTACAGCATGGCGCTGGTCACTGCGACGCACTGGCCCTCGCTTTCGTTGCCGCAGGTATATAGTTTCCAGGACAAGCTTTTGCATTTAGCATGCTACGCCGGGTTCGGGCTGCTGGCTTACTGGGCACTGGTGGCCAAGGGTTGGCTTTCGATCGGTGCGCGATCGACGCTGACGGTCGCCCTGCTCGCTTCGTCTTTTGGCGCGATCGACGAGGTGACCCAGTTTCTGGCGCCGGGGCGGGTCGTGGATGTGCTGGATTGGGTGGCCAATACGTGCGGCGGAGTGCTCGGGGCCGCGATCTTCCAACAGGTCGTCAGATTCGATTTCGTTCAGAAGTTAGGCGTCGGGGGTCGGTAGTCCTCGATCTCGACCGTGCGAAACCAATCAATGGTTTTGGCCAGCCCTTCGCGCAGGGGTACTGAGGGCTGCCAGCCCAGTCGCGTCTGGGCCAATGAAATGTCGGGGCATCGTCGAGTGGGGTCATCGTCGGGCAGCGGTTTGAAGACAACCTTGGATTTGCTTCCCGTCAGTTCCACGATCATGTTGGCCAGTTCGCGAATCGTGTACTCACCCGGGTTACCAATATTGACCGGCCCCACGAAATCGTCCGGGGCGTTCATCATGCGAATCATGGCGTCCACCAGATCGTCCCGGTAGCAAAAAGATCGCGTTTGCGAACCGTCACCAAATATTGTGAGATCCTCTTGACGCAACGCCTGACGAATGAAATTCGAGACCACACGTCCATCAAACGGATGCATCCTTGGCCCATACGTATTAAAGATCCGCACGATCCGCACGTTGACGTGGTTCATGCGGTAATAGTCCATGAACAGGGTTTCCGCGGCGCGCTTGCCCTCGTCATAACAGGCCCGCGGACCGATGGGATTGACGTTGCCGCGGTAAGATTCCACCTGGGGGTGGACCTCCGGATCCCCATAGACTTCACTCGTGGAAGCTTGCAGGACTTTGGCGTGACAGCGCTTCGCCATCCCCAACACGTTCATGGCACCCAAGATCGACGTCTTGACCGTCTTGATCGGGTTGTATTGGTAATGGCCAGGCGCGGCAGGGCAGGCCAGATTATAAATCTGATCCAGTTCCAGGTAGATGGGTACGGTGATGTCGTGTCGAATCAGCTCAAAGTTTGGGTGCTTCAGCAAATGTGCGACATTGGTTTTCTGGCTGGTAAAAAAATTATCCAGGCAGATCACATCGTGTCCGACTTCGACAAGTCGCTCGCAAAGGTGCGACCCCAGGAATCCGGCACCACCCGTTACTAAGATTCGATGCGTCTTGGCCACAGCGTGTTCGTTTCTCTGAAATGTTGTGAGGTGGAGCTATCCGTCCCAGTGGGCCACGACGACCAGGGGACTTGCCGCGTTGTTCTCTGGTGTCGTACATCGCTGCTGCCTGCCTATTCTAGTGGCTATCCGCCGCCTCAGCGAGGTGTTTGGCCGTTGTTTCGCATACATCCGCTCTTGTACCGTGTGCGTGCATTCAGGGTGCCGTCACCGGGGCGTACGGGCCGCACGGTCAATGCTGTCTAATTTCACCCGTCATCAGTCGGCACGCGTTAGCGTCCAGTTCGCGATACGCCGAAAAGGGTGCGTCCGGGAACCCCTGCGTCAACCGTCGCCCGTGGAACAACGTCTCGGCAAGATCCTTCGGTCGCTGACCGTGCTGCGCATGTTGTCACCTCCCTCAGGATGACGTTTCGCCGCGAATTGTG
Organism: uncultured Planctomycetales bacterium; assembly: GCA_963695565.1. Classification (GTDB taxonomy): domain Bacteria; phylum Planctomycetota; class Planctomycetia; order Pirellulales; family Pirellulaceae; genus CAVOGW01. The sequence continues at coordinate 221,669 of CAVOGW010000008.1, read as the reverse complement.
ATACGAAAAGGGGCGAGCCAGAAGCATTGGTCAATCTCTCGCGATCACGACGGCGGTGAGCCGGGGCCGTGTTTGACGTACCAGGCGTAGGTCGCCGTGATGCCCTCGCGCAGCTCCACGGCGTGGTGCCAGCCCAGGTCATGAATGCGGGAGACATCCAACAGTTTTTGGGGCGTGCCGTCCGGTCGCGAGGCATCAAAAATCAGCTGAGCGGCGGGATGCACAATCTCGCGAAGGCACTCGGCCAATTGGCGAATCGTGACGTCCTTTCCCGTTCCCACGTTGATCACTTCACGCTGATCGTAGTGGTCCATCAGGAACAAGCACGCGTCGGCCAAATCATCCACGAACAGAAACTCGCGGCGCGGCGTACCGCTGCCCCAAACGACCACTTCGCGATCGCCCGCCTGTCGCGATTCGTGAAACTTCCGCAGCAGCGCGGGCAGGACGTGCGAGTTTTCCAGGTCGAAGTTGTCTCCCGGCCCGTAAAGGTTCGTGGGCATGGCGGAAATGAAGTTGCAGTCATACTGGTCCCGATAGGCCTGGCAGGAGATGACGCCGGCGATTTTGGCAATGGCATAACCTCGATTGGTGACCTCCAACGGGCCGCTCAGCATGTACGACTCGCGGATGGGCTGCGGGCAATCGCGAGGATAGATGCACGAACTGCCCAGGTAGAGCAGCTTCTGGACGCCGTATTTCCAGGACGATCGCAGTACGGTGGCATGCATCATCATGTTATCGTATAGAAAATCAGCGGGACGCGCCGCGTTGGCGGCGATGCCCCCCACGAGTCCAGCCACGTGAATGACGTAGTCGGGCCGCTGCCGGGCGAACCAGCCGTCGACCGCCGCTGGATCGCGCAAGTCAAGCTCGTCCCGCGTCGCCGTGAGCAGGTTGCCAAAACCAGACTTTTGCAATCGCCGTAGGACGGCTGACCCAACCAGCCCTCGATGTCCGCTCACGAACAACGTGGCTTCTCGTTCCAGCATTCGGTCATTCTCCTCGGTTAGGAAACACGATCAGCACGGCCAGCTCGATCCGTCAGCCCTCATTTCTTGCCCAAGTCGCGCTGTCGTTGAAAAAAGTCGCTCAGCAGCCGGCCGCACTCGCCGGCCAGCACACCTCCCAGCACGCTGGCGCGATGGTTCAAGCGCGTGTCCTGCAGTAGTTGAAATAACGAATCGACCGCTCCTGCCTTCGGGTCCGAGGCACCGTAGACCACGAGCGGCAGGCGAGCCTGCACAATCGCCCCGGCGCACATCGAGCAGGGCTCGAGTGTGACGTACAGCGCGCAATCGATCAATCGCCAACTATTCAGAAAGGACGCCGCCTGCGTAATGGCGATCATCTCGGCATGGGCCGTGGGATCTTGCAGCTGTTCACGCTGATTGTGGGCGGAGGCGATCAGTTGCTCGTCCCGGACAATGACGGCTCCCACCGGCACTTCCCCCTCGTCCGCGGCACGCGCTGCTTCCGCTAAGGCGCGCAACATATAGGCTTCATGCATGTGCAGACTCACGGTGACGGGGCAGAGCGGGGTAAGCGGCGTTGTCTTCTGTCACCCAGAAGGCTACTTCGGCTCGCAGCCGCTACTCGCGGCCGGCTCTGCCGCCTGCCGCTGTTCAATCTCTGTTAGCAGCGCAGAGGGACATGTTTCCTCGCGTTGACACTGCGTGCAGACAATCCGGATCAAGTCTGAACTGCCTAAGCGAATTTGATTGTGCTCGCAGACTTCAAATAGTTCTTTCAAGTGCTCGCAGATCACAGTGCAATCCTCCTGTAAGATGTTTGTTTCGGTGTTACGGCCCATCATGCCATCGTCGGGCGAATCAACGAGGTGTTGTTATCGTAGCAAATCAGAACACGTTTTCCACATATCGTTGGGTTGGAGTTCGACCGAAGAGTTCATGCTTATCGCATTTTTCTGCAGAATTTTGGGGGAAGCAAAAATTGTTGCCGCCATGGCTCGCCGTCCACGGACGCTTGTGATATCACGAATGACTCGCGGGCTTGCGCGATCTCAAGCTGTCATCAGCCGTGGTTTGCTGGCTGGCCGAATCACCCGCGTGATCACCCTGTTGTTGCAAAATGGTGCCGGATCCCTTGGTTTTCTTGCATCAACGCCTCATACCAATATCACGGAGGAACATCGCATGGCTAAGACGTCGCGACGAATCGACCGACCCCAAGCGGGCGGTGCTGCAATTTTCGAACGCCAACCACCCAGCAGTGTCGAGGCAGAACAGTGTCTGTTGGGCAGTTTATTGCTGAATCCTAGCGCCTGTGACGATGTGGCATCCGTCGTGCTGGAAAAGGATTTCTACGACGAGGCACACCGCATCCTCTTCCGATACGTGATGCTGATGTACAACGATGGCAAGAAGCTGGATGTCCACCTGCTCATGGAACGACTGAAGAGTGAAGGCGTATTGGAGCAGGTGGGTGGCGTGATCTACCTGGCGCGTTTGGCGGAAATGGTACCGCATGCCGCGCACGCCGTCGATTATGCGCGGACCATCAGCAACCACGCCGCGCGACGTGAGCTTATTGATATCAGCACGGAGATTTTGCAGTCTGCATACGACTCGCCGACCGAGACGCGCGAGCTGATTAATGAGGCGGAGGCTCGCATATTCTCGATCATTGACAGTCGACACAGTTCCTCGCTGCAGGAATTCACCGATCTGCTAATGGCGGCGCTGAATCGCATGGATGCCCGCATGAGTGGCGAGCACACTTTTTCGGGGGTCAGTACCGGGTTCTACGACCTTGATAATATGTTAGGTGGTCTGCATCCGGGTGAACTGGACGTGCTTGCCGCGCGGCCGGGAATGGGCAAGACAGCCCTGGCGCTGAACATCGCCAAAGCAGTGGCCGTCGACGAGCAAAAACCGGTGTTGTTTGTCAGCCTGGAGATGTCCTCCAACGAATTGATCGATCGCCTGCTGTGCGCGATTGCCGAAGTCAATGGGCACCACTTGCGAAATGGCACCGTCAGCAAGAAAGATCGTGACCGGTTGGTGCAGACGGTCAGCAAGATCAGCAAGGCCCCGTTCTTTGTCGATGATTCGCATACTCGTTCCGTGCTCGATATTGCGGCCGGCGCGCGACGCGTCAAACGTGCCAACAAAGGGACTTTGGGACTGATCGTGATCGACTACCTGCAGTTGATCGAGCCCGAAAACGCGCGCGATCCGCGTCAAGAGCAGGTGGCTAAGATCACACGCCGCCTGAAAGGGCTCGCCCGCGAACTGGAAACCCCTGTGCTGTGCCTGGCGCAGCTTAATCGGCAAACGGAAGCCACGCGGGACAACCGCCCCCGACTGTCGTATCTACGGGAATCGGGAGCCATCGAACAAGATGCCGACGTGGTTCTGTTCGTTCACCGAGAAGAATATTTTCACGTCAGCGAGGAGGAACGGCGCGATCTGGAGGGGAAAGCGGAATTGATCGTCGCCAAGCAACGCAACGGTCCGACAGGGTCCGTCGACGTGCTGTGGCAAAAATCCTACATGCGGTTCTTGAACATCGCCAAACACGAATACGGGCCCCCGGAACAGTTGGCGGCCGACACGGGCTGGGATTAGGGACCTGTGGCGGAGTCGGGTACGGGAGGGTACGGGGTACGCAGCGACGTGGGTCGCTGCACGACGCGTCGTTCCGGCCCTGGCTCATTTCGACCGTGCCGGACTCTCGCGATGATGCTGGTCGTGCACCGCCACGGTCCCGTGGTTCCCCTGCTGCTGCAGCGCGGCCACGGTTCGAATGACGTCGCCCAGCACCGGAAGTTCCGACGCCTCCACCGCGACGGTCAGCTCGCTCGGCGCTTCATCCGAGATCACGGCCAACTTCAAATGGCTCAGCACCTGCGAGAGCATGGCCAGGTGTTGTGCGTCGTGTCCCTTTTGCATGCGGGCAGCCACGCCCGCCATGCGACCCAAGTGCACAAAGGCGGCCTTGCTGGCGTGCGCGGGCGCACTTTGGATGGCTTTGGCCAGGTCCGCATCCCCCAAGATCGAGTGCTCGCGGTTGGGGACCTGGATCACTTTACGGACGGCATGCGGTGTGCCAAACACCATGGAGTGGTTGTCCAGGCGCACCAGGTCCAGCGTGGGAACGTCGCTACCGGGAAACGTGTATCGTCGCCCCGAATGATCCTCGATCGAGATCTTCTGCGAACTGGGACCATGCTCTTTCGACACCAGACTGGGCAACATCAACAGCTGCGTCCAGAGTGCCTCGCTCCTGGCCGCGTCGTTGGCACGTAGCACGAATCCGAAATCAGGGATGGGGGACGTACCTTCCTCCGCCGAGGGCAGCAAAAACCAAACGACGTCGGCCAGGTTGGCAAATACCTCCCGGCCGATGTCCAGCGCGGTGAGATGTTGATCTTGAGCAGCGGACTTGTACTCAACGGTGGGATTGATGCCGATCGCGGCCACGGCTGCGGCATTGCCGGGTATCCGGGCAAACATCTCGCGCTGGAACGGAACCGTCCGGATCATGCCATAGGCCAGACTGTTGTGATCTTCGTCCAGCGACACGCGCGCCGAACGGTGGCGCCCGACGCGGTTGCAGTTGCCATTATGGTGGCTGAGACGAAGTGGTCCAAATCCAGCAGAGCCCGCGGGGCGGCTGCATCCGGCCCCAACATGGGCAGCAGATGCTCACGCACGTTGGCTCCGTCCACGTAGGCAAAGACCAACGCTCCTTGACTCTCGCGGCGGCGCAGCGCAAACGTAGGATTGTCGTGGAGGCTGCTTCCCGTTCCGGTCATCCGCTTGATACCCGCAGCGAGCGCATCTTTGTCAGGGGAAGCCACAAAACACGCGGGCGTCTGGACGCACCAGAAGTCTTCCTCGTGGTGATACGTCGGATAACCGCCAATGCGATCGGCGCGGGGCACGACCTGGATTCCCGTTTCCAGGATGCCACGCAACAAGCTGGATTCACCTGGATCGACAATCACCAGCGGCACCGGCTCGCCTCGTTCAGATAAACGGGTCATCCCCACGGCAACACCGCGGACTCGTTTAAGCTCGGCCAGCAGGGACGGGCTGAGTCGAAAATCTGACGACAGTACGAGGCCATTGGGCAGATGAACGGTAGCCGGCTCGTCCGTCGCCGTTTCGCGGTTCGCCTCAACGGACTCTCCCATCAGTCCCATGGCCTCGGCAAGTCGCTGGATGTGGTCCGCCGGATTCAACAGTTCCGCGTAGACCAGCGTCTCGGCCGGCATACAGGAGGCCAGGTCCATGGGGCCATCGGATTCGGCGCTGACCGATGGCACGCATAACAGCGGTGCCACGACGCCGAGCAAGAAACAAATTGCAGGTTCGCGGCGATTTATCATCAGGGCTCTCCTCTAAATCCAAAGCGTTCGGGTCGCGTGGTTCGACGTCAAACGTACTATTCGCGGCAAAGGGTTCGATCTTGGCAATATTCTATCAGGAATTTGGCGACGTGGATGCGAACATCATCCCGAGGTCACTGATCGTAACACGTCGGCGACCGGACGATCTGCCCGGGACGTTGGAGCAGCATTCGAACTCGGACTGGAGGAAACCACCATGCAGTGTCCGTACGTGCAGGCGGGCAGATCCTTCGCTGGCACGGTTCAGGACGGAATCGGAGGGCCCCGCGGTTGTCCCGCGAATTCTCGGCATGTTCCAGGCTCGACACCTCGCATCCCTGAAAAAACGCGGTTAAAATCTGGGATTACCGATTCCCAACAACCTGCACAAAGTAGATATGATCACCTCGAACCGACTCAGGCTCGTTGCACTCTTACTGGCCCTGGCCCGCTTCGACGCGTGTTCTGCCGCCACCCTCGTGTTTTATTCGGCATCCGGCGATCCGGCCCACAATCCCGATGCCGATCACGTGACCGACGTGTGGCAAGTGGAATCGCAGGGGGGCGCACGCGGCACTTTGGTGTCCGATTTCGACGGCAACCTGGATGTGTGGGGGCTGGAGTCAGGCGACCAACACGGCTCGATCACGATCACGCACAAGTTTGAAGGTGGGGCACTTGCCGTGGGCCAAACGGTTTCCGTTGACTTCGCGCACGCGGATGACGTCGCTGATGGAGAACGGGTGGGGATTCGCCTCATGGATCAAGACGGTAATGCGCAACTCGAGTTTGTACTCGTGGGAGGCGATCAGACGGGTTTTGCCCGTGCCGACGCTGCGGGGACCTCCCCTACGGGAAAAGGATTCGATCCGAACGATCTGTTTAACTTTTCGGTAACCCTCACCGCCGACAACCGGTACCGGGCTGTGGCCACGGAAGGGGACATCGGGGGTGGCAGCGGAGCGTGGAGTGGCGATTTTACAAAGCCGATTACCGCCATCCAAATCTTCGGCAAGGGTGGTGCGCAGGCCGAGGCGCGCGGCTACTTCGATAACCTGATCGTGACGGACGCAAGTTTCCATGCCGTGGCACGTCGAACAAATCTGCCCGGGCGAGAGCCGAGCCAAAAACAGCCGGCGGCCTGGGACACGCCGGCCAATGAAGCCCGCGTGGCAGCGCTGCTGAAGAACATGACGCTGGAAGAAAAAGTCGCCCAGTTGGCTCAGTTTCCTTGGGGCAATTCCACCGGGCCCGATGGAGTCCGGGTGGACGAAGCGAAGCTGGCCGCCAGCGGTGGCGTGGGATCGTTTCTGAACATGACCGTGGGGGCCAAGGAAATTAATCAGGTGCAGCGTCAAGCGATGGAAAAATCGCGGTTGAAGATCCCGATTCTGTTCGCGCTGGATGTGATTCACGGCTACCGCACGATCTATCCCATTCCGCTGGGACTGTCGGCCTCGTGGGATCCGCAGCTGGCAGAAGCCTGTGCGCGGGTGGCGGCCGTCGAGGCAACTTCGCAGGGTGTCAAATGGAATTTTTCCCCGATGATCGACATCGCGCACGATGCCCGCTGGGGCCGAATTGCCGAGGGGAACGGCGAAGACCCTTATTTGGGCAGCCTGATGGCTGCGGCTTGGGTGCGCGGGTACCAGGGGGACGACCTGTCGGCACCGACCTCCATGATTGCCTGCGCCAAACACTTCGTGGCTTACGGAGGAGCGGAAGGGGGGCGGGATTACGACCGAGTCGATGTCTCGGAGCTGACCCTGCGAAATACATACCTCCCGCCTTTCCAGGCGGCTGTCGATGCTGGCGTGGGGACCCTGATGAGCGCGTTTAATACGGTGGCCCACGTACCGGCTTCCGCCAATCGACACACGCTGACCGAAATTCTCCGTGACGAATGGGGCTTCCGCGGGTTCGTCGTCAGCGATTGGACAGCGGTGGCGGAGTTGATTGCACATGGCGTTGCACTGGACGGAAGGGACGCAGCTCACAAGGCTCTGCTGGCGGGCGTGGATATGGACATGTCGAGTAACCTGTATGCAGTCCATCTGCCCGACTTGGCGAACAAGGGCTCGCTGGATACCGACGCCATCGATGAAGCCGTGGCTCGCATTCTCAGGCTGAAAGTCGCGGCTGGGCTGTTCGAGAACCCTTATACGGACGAGTCCCAGGGGGACCTCGTGATGCTCAAGCCAGCACACCTGGAGGTGGCGCGGCAGGCGGCGGAAAAATCGTTCGTGCTGTTGAAAAATTCACGCGTCCACGGCAAACCCCTGCTGCCACTGGCCGAAGATGCCTCCGTGGCGCTCATTGGCCAGCTCGCCGATAGCCAGGACGATATGCTGGGTTCGTGGAGCGTACGGGGAAAAGCGGAAGATCACGTCACGCTCAAGCAGTCCCTCGCCACACGACTGAAAGACCGATTAACGTACGTCCCAGGCGTGGACCCATCCAGCGATGATCAAAGCCAGTTCGCGGAGGCCCTGGCCGCAGCCCAACGCGCGGATGTCGTCATCATGGCGTTGGGGGAGCGGGGGCGGATGAGCGGCGAGGCCGAGTCCCGCGCGGAGCTGGACCTGCCCGGAAAACAACAGCAGCTGCTGGAAGCTGTTGTCGCCACCGGGAAACCCGTAATCCTGGTCCTGTTCAGCGGCCGGCCGCTGGCCCTGCCCTGGGCCGCCGAACACGTTCCAGCCATCCTGGAAGTCTGGTTCCCCGGCGTGCAGGCCGGCCCGGCACTGGTGCGTACGCTCTACGGAGAGGTCAGCCCCTCCGGCAAACTCACGGCCAGCTTCCCCTACTCGGTCGGCCAGATGCCACTGTACTACAATACACTGAATACCGGGCGCCCGGCGTTGGGGAGACCTCCGCATGGCGGATACATCACCGGGTACCGCGATCAGTACAACGTCGCCCTGTTTCCCTTTGGGTGGGGACTGTCGTACACCTCGTTCGACTATTCCCCCACGCGGGTGTCGCGGGACATCATCCGCGTCAGCGACTTGCAGCAAGGCGAGACCGTTCAGGTCGCGGCCACTGTCAAGAATTCGGGGACACGCGCGGGAGAAGAGATCGTCCAGCTATACATCCGCGAGCGCGGGACGAGCATTGCCAGGCCCGTGCGGGAACTCAAGGGCTTTCGCAAGATCACGCTGCAGCCTGGCGAGACCACTCATGTGCAATTCTCGCTCGGTCAGCAAGAACTGGCCTTCTGGAATCTCGATGCGCAGCACGTGGTCGAACCGTGCGAACTGACCGTCTGGATCGCGCCTCATTCGGTCGGCGGGCATCCGGCGACGGTGATGATCGAGCCCTGAGTCGATTAGCGCGGCAATCTTCGGCGGCGTGCGCGTCGGCCGGACGCGCAAACCGCCAGAAATCGCGATCGGGGTGATCAAGGTGAGATCGCGAAACTACTCGACTTTGGACTTGTAAAATTCGCCAATCAGCCTGGCCAAACTGAGTTAACTCAATTCGGCGAAGTCATCGGAACGCCGGCCTTCATGTCGCCGGAACAGGCGGTGGGACGGACCGTTGATGTGCGAACCGATATTTATGGCTTGGGCGCCGTGGCCTACTTTACGCTTGGGACCTTGTTCGTAGACTTTCGCCTTGCATCCTTGCGGCCACACCCAGTACGTTCCTTCCTTTTGCGATCACGAAGCTCATTCGTTAGCGCTAAAGATGTCCGCGACTGGACAGTGAAAGCCGGGGACAATATCGCCGCCATCAAGCTGGTCGGTAGTTGTTTGAATCATGACGTCCGTCACAGAACGATAGCAGGTAACGTGGCGGAGCTTCGGGTCGACGACCCAAAGCAGTCGCACGCCAGCGTCCAGCCAACACTCGATCTTTTCATCCACTTCGCCTGTCTTGTCATGCGGCGACAGAACCTCCACGACCAAGTCCGGCGCGCCAGGCCAGTATGCGTCCGAGGGATCCCGCTCAGGCAGATTGTCACGCGAGACAAACGCGATGTCAGGAGCGCGAACCGTATCCGGATCGCGACCGATGAGAAACCCTGTCTCGGCGCCGAATAGTTTGCCCAGTCGTTTCTCGCGCACATGCCGCCAGAGCAAACCGTGGAGGTTTCCCACGACTTCGCCGTGCCTCCATCCAGATGGCGACATCATCCGTAGTTCTCCTGCTATTAACTCATATCGCTTGCCGTCATCGGGCATCTCGATAAGCTGGTGGGCCGTCGTAGGGGTAGAGGTGCTCATATGCTTCATTCTAGCAAGATTCCAGCAAACGATCATGTCGGTGCATCATGAGTGCTGGGAACGACGATGACCACGAATGAACAGGTGTAGTTTTCGCCGGAACGTAGAACCATGGTCCTCCATGGTTCATTTTCCGCGTTCGCAATCGCCCGGAAACAATTGGGGACAATTGTTCTACATAGTGTCGACTGCGTCTTCGAAAATGCAAAACTCGAGCTCAGGAGCGAACCACTTGGCGGAGGCCCTGCTGGTCCGATCCCGATTTGGCGAAATCGTGCAGGCAGGGAATGAACGTGGCCAAAGCACGTTTCAACCGGTCGAAGATGAGCAGTACGTCCTCCCACGGTTCGCTCACCGATCCCGCCTCCAGTTCCGCGAGTACCCGCATCACGTCTCGCGCAAAGAAGTTCGCCACGCTTCCCTTCAGTCGGTGCGCCGCGAACTTAAGCTGCTGCCGGTCGCGTGCCATCATGACCGCATCCAGGCCGGAGATCATTTCGGGATAAGCAGCCAGGAACAACTGGGCGAGTTCCTGCAATAATTGAATGTTGCTGTCGACGCGCTGCAGGGCTTCGGCGAGATCGAACGCCCCGTCAGCGTCTGTTAGGCGTGGAAATTCCACGGAGGGAAACTCTTCGTACGGCGAGCATTCATCGATCATGGAAAACAATTCCACGGCGTCGATGGGCTTGGCCACGTAAGCATCCATGCCTGCCGCGAGGCAGCGTTCGCGGTCCCCCTTCATGGCGTATGCCGTCATGGCGATGATGGGGATGTGCCCCCCCGTGTCCTGCTCAATCCGGCGTATGTTGCGCGTGGCGTCAAATCCGTCCATGCGTGGCATCTGCACGTCCATCAGCACCAAGTCGAAGGCTTGTCCGGTGAAGGCTTGGACCGCTTCTTCGCCGTTACCGACCACGTGGGGCTCGAATCCTCGTTGCCGCAGTAATTGTTGGATCAGGTGCCGATTGACATGGTGGTCCTCGGCCACCAGGATCTTGAGCCGCGCGGCCGGCTTGTCGTCAGGAGCCTGCGGCACCAGGCAAATATTCTCCCAGGCGTGGGGGCGACCTGCCACGGCGGCCACAAGCGCGGACACAAGTTCGACGTGCTTGATCGGCTTGAACAGGAAACTGCAGACGCCCATTTTCTTGCATCGCTGCAGTCCAGCCTTGTCGTAGATCGTCGGCAGCATCAGCACCAGTGGTGCGGAGATGTCGGTTCGCTGCGTCCAATGGCATGCCAGGCTGAATACGTCGGTATTCGACAGCTTGCCATCCAGGAAGATCAACCGGAATGGGTCGCCGGCGGCAGTCGCCCCGCGAACGCAGACTTCCGCTTCCATTGCGTGCGTGGCAATCGCCGGGCGCATCTCCCAACTCGCCAGGGACTCGGCCAGTATTCGAGCGTGACTGGCGTTGTCGTCCACGATCAATATGCGCCAATTTCGATATTCGGAAAGCAGAGGCAAGAGTTCGTCGGGCGCCACCGGCGTGCAGGCGGTAAAGCAGGCCGTAAAACAAAATTTGCTCCCCTCACCTTCTCGGCTTTCCACCCAAACGCGACCGCCCATCAGCCGCGCCAGCCGCGAGCAGATGGCAAGTCCCAGACCCGTTCCGCCGTAGCCGCGTGCCGTCGAGGGGTCTCCTTGCGCAAAGGCCTCGAAGATCGAATCGATCTGGTGCGCCGGGATGCCAATCCCCGTATCGGCAACCGAGACGCGCAGGCATAATGCAGGGCTCTTTTCGAATTCCCGCTCCACATTCACCACGACCTCACCTTGCGGCGTAAACTTGATGGCATTCCCCACCAGATTGATCAGGATCTGTCGAAATCGCTGCTGCGCACCGCACAAGTTGTCCGGCACGTCACGGGCAACACGCCAGGCCAGTTCCAGTTGTTTCTCGTGGGCCCGAATCGCCAGTGACTTGAGTGTGTCGGCGACGGTGTCCCGGAGGCTGAAATGGGTTTCATCCAGGTCCAGCTTGCCGGCCTCGATCTTGGAAAAGTCCAGGATGTCATCGATGATGGTCAGCAGCGAGTCGGCCGAACTGCGCAGCATATCCAGGTTTTCGCGTTGTTCGCTGGTCAACTGCGTGCGCAGCATCAAGTCGGTCATGCCCAGGATGCCGTTCATGGGCGTACGAATCTCGTGGCTCATGTTTGCCAGAAATTCGCTCTTCGCCTGACTGGCAGCTTCGGCAGTCTCTTTGGCCTGCTGCAGATCGCGCATGGCCTGTTGCCGTTCGGTGATATCCACGATGGCGTACAACACGTGCATCCCGTCGTCCGCCCCCACCGGGCTGAGTCCAATTTCCACGGCAAACTCACGTCCAAACTTATTGCGTGCCGTCATCTCCAGGCCGCCGCCAATCGGTCGTTTCTGCGGGGCTTCCGCGTGGCTGTTCCGATATTCCACTCGTCGCTGCCGCACGGCCGCGGGGATCAACATGTCCACGGTCTGGCCCAGCATCTCGTCGCGTGCATAGCCGAACAGCTGTTCACACTGCGAATTCAGCATGGTGATCTGGCCGTGTTGATCGATCATCAGCAGCGCCGCCGGAGATGATTCGACCGCCGTCTCGAAGCGCTTTTGTAATGCCCGTTGCACGCTGATATCGCGCGTGATGCTGGAGAAGCCGATAATCCGACCCTCGCGATCGAACAATGGCGAGGCAGTAATCGAGATGTAGACCCGTTGGCCGCACTTACGATAGCCAATGGTCTCGTAACCAATCACCCGCTTGCCGCTGATCAGCCGGTCTAACAGCTGGTGAATCTCGCCTTGCTGATCTCCGGTGGAGAATGACCACAGGTTCTGGCCAATCACTTCGGCAGCCTGATAGCCAAATAGTCGCTCGGCGCCCGCATTCCAGGTCTTGATGTGCCCGCTCAACGACGCACTGATTATGGCATCGTCGCTGGTTTCCACGATGGATGCCAAATGGGCCATGGCCTCTTCGGCCTGTTTGCGGAGCGTAATATCCTCCGCGATTCCCAGAAACCCGGCCAACTGGCCAGATTGATCGGTCACCGCCGTCACGACCAGGCTGACCGTCAGGTGCTTCCCGTCTTTGCGGACATAAGTCCATTCGCGGCGTTCGAAATCTCCCGTCGCGAGCAAACGCCACATAAACATCAAAGCCTTCAATTTGTCGTCCCCATTGGTCGCTGAGTTCCCGCCCCCTTTCTTCGGTCTCCGAACGCAGGTGAAACAGGGCCGGCGTGTGCTTGTTGATCACCTCCTCGGCCGTGTAGCCCAGCATGCGTTCCGCACCCGAATTGAATACGGTGATGATGCCATCCAGATCGGTGGCGATGATGGACAACTGCGTCGATGCATTCAGTACGCTCTCCAGTGGAGCACGCACCTTGGCCAGATTGTCCTCGCCCTTGGGTGATTCATGCCCAGCCATATTGGTCATCCTTACGTTAGATACATTTCGCGGAAACCACGGGGGGGCGGAGTGGGCTCGCCGTACCGCACATTTTTCGGCCAGGTACATCCTGAGTGAGCTGACAACATGCGCGGAAGCCAAGTGGAAAATGTCGTCCTGAGGGAGCGTGGGCCGAGCGGAGCACGGCCCGCGACCGAAGGATCTTTCGACGACGTTGTTCCCATGTGCGACCGTAGACGCAGGCGATCGGAAGGCGATCGGGGACGCAGCAGACGCTTTCGATCTCAACTCTGGGGTCATTGGGGGGTTCCCCCCCAAGCCCCCCGTGTTCTGTTTTTCAGTCCGCAAATATCCGGTCTCCCGTCCGCAAATCTGCCGTCACCGGCCGGCAAATCTCCGGTCATCGGCCCGCATCGTCCCTGTTCCCGGTCCGCATCGCTCCAGACCGAATCTAACCCAAACGGCGGATCGCCGGAACTCGGATCGCGGGAAAACCGGCTGGCTGGCCGAGTTGAGCTTGCTGCACATCCGCTGGAACGGCTACGTTGGTACCGGCGGCGGGGCTTCGTAGGGCTGGCGTCGCATCGGCTTGAGGAGGGATTCCATAGATGCCTGCCATTCTTGTGATTGATGACGATCCCTTGATCCACCATCGTATCCGCCGCGACTTTGAAGAATCGGAAGTTCAGGTTTTCTCTGCCCAGACCGCTGAAGAAGGGCTGCATGCCCTATCTGGCAGCTTGATCGATGTCGTGTTGCTGGACGTGATGCTGCCCGATCAGCCAGGGCTGACCACGTACGGACACATCCGCGATCGCCATCCGCAACTGCCCGTGATCTTCATCACGGCCAGTGACGAGAGCGACACGGTGATCGAAGCCATGAAGCTGGGCGCGATGGACTACCTGCTCAAGCCACTGGATCAGGTCGAGGTACGCCGCCTGGTGGCGTGTGCGATCGAGAACCACAGGCTCACGGATCGCCGCGTTACGCTAAACGATCAGGCGACAGCCTCCACCGACCAACCGGATGTGCTCATCGGCCGCTGCCCTGCCATGCAGGCCGTGTACAAGGCCATCGGCAGAGTAGCGCCGCAGAATGTGACGGTGTTGATTCAAGGGGAAAGCGGCACCGGGAAAGAGCTGGTGGCAAACGCTATTTACCAGCACAGTCTTAGGGCCAACCAACCGTTCCTGGCCATCAACTGCGCGGCCATTCCGGAAAACCTGTTGGAGAGCGAGTTGTTCGGGCATGAGCAGGGTGCCTTCACCGGAGCCGATCGACGTCGTACCGGTAAGTTTGAACAATGTGATGGCGGGACGCTATTTTTGGATGAAATCGGCGACATGTCCACGGCCACGCAAAGCAAGCTGCTGCGGGTCTTGCAACAGCAAGAATTTGAGCGTGTGGGGGGCACAGAAACGATTCGGACCAACGTTCGGGTGGTGACGGCCACCAATCGAAACTTAAAACAAATGGTCGAGGAGGGACGCTTTCGTCGAGATCTTTTTTATCGCGTGAACACGATTGCCATCGAACTCCCCGCGCTGCGGGATCGCCTGTCCGACATCCCACTGCTGCTGCAGCACTTTCTCACGCAGTTCAGCGGGCAGTTGAACAAGCCCATTGATGCCATCTCTCCCCGAGCCCTCGACATTTTGATGAACTATTACTGGCCTGGCAACGTCCGTGAATTTCAAAGCGTTTTAAAGTACGCGATGCTGCATGCGACGGGGCGCGTGCTGATACCGGAATTCTTTCCCGAGACGGTACGCCATTGGCAGCCCTGCCCGACTCAGAATCAAAATGCCGAAAGTCCGTCAACTACCACCGCCTGGCACGACATGATTGAAGGCCACATTCGGCGGGGCACGGAGAATCTGCACGCCGAAATGACCATGCAGATGGAATACAACTTGATCCGCTCGGTCTTGCATCACACGTGCGGGAACAAATTGCAAGCCGCCAAGATCCTGGGGCTCTCCCGGCAGACGCTCCGCAATCGAATGGCGTCGCTCGGAATCTCGGTCGATCAGGTGGTGGCCGCTAATTAGCCCGATTTCGGCGGGAAGGTTCCTTCCGCAGATTCGGATGGGAATGCGTAAAGCAAGTCTTAGCTTCGACGCAATCTCCGTGGGAAATGGTGCCGAGTGGATTGATCCGCGCCATGGCGTTCGCCGAATTCTCAGGCCGAGAGGACCCAGACGTTCCTGGGTTCGGTGCGCTACATAGTCATGCGCTCGCGGCCAGGACCGCTGGAACATTCTCCAGAGGGTAGTCCCGCGTGATCACTTCGCTGAGCATCAGTTCTTTACGCATGATGTGTACGTGCTTCGGAGCCTCGATTCCCAAACGAACTCGGTTCCCATCGACCGTCGTCACGGTGACTACGATGTTGTCCCCGATCTGAATCCGCTCTCCAACGCGTCTACTCAACACTAACATCGTCTTACCCTCCTTGAAAACATGGACGCGGTACGCCAGCCACCGAGGGCTGTTACACGTTCCTCGTGGTGCATGTGTCGTGCCAACTTGAATGTTTTTAACCCGTTTACGTTCATTCTAGACGCCAGTTCACAAAACGTAGTGTTTGTCGGAGTTTTTTCGGCAAAAAAAGTGATGGAATCCGCAGTGATAGCATCGCTATCACTGACTTCAGAGTGATCACTTACTGGCCATCATGACCAATTCGCTGCCAGTAACTGCACACGTGGCATGCTGAGCACATCGTGCTGCCCCCGGCTGTCAACGCCGTAAACGATGATTGGACTTGGTCGCTTGGGCCATAGACCTCGTAGGACGGATTACCCATCCGTGGAAAGCGATTGGCCACGGCGACATTCATTGCGGATGGCCCAATCCATCCTACATTGTCCGCACGGAGTTTGTTCACGCGACCGGCAAACAAGTGCGGTTCTCAGTCACGCCCATTGGATTGTTCGTTCCCCGTAGCATTCCCTCCGGCAACTTCCTCCCAACGCTGTTGCTCCTCGGGGCGATTCCACGACTCATAGAGATTCGCCAACAGCCGCGCCATGCGAGCGGTGGATGCGTGATCCGAGCCTACTTCCGAAGCCACCTCAGCATGCGACCGCAAGGCGATCGACTCGGCATCTTCCCACCGGCCACTCAGTCCCAGTATCATCACGATCGTCTCGGTGGCCGACAGCACTTGCGAATGCGTGTTTCCAAGCCGACTTCGCAATTCCTTAAAAGCGTGTTGGGCCAGCGCAAGAGCCTCGTCGGCACGAGCTTGAGACATCAACACTTTAGCCAGTTCGAATTCGCGGCGGAGCGTGATCGAGGCCGTTGGGCCGTGTACACGCCGCGTCAGATCGAGCAGTTGTTCACCGAGCCGCACCGATTCTTCCGCTCGTCCCAATTTTTGTAGCACGACGGCCAAATTTGACATCGTAAAGAGCGTTTGAGGGTGGTCCAAGCCTAATACTTGTCGTTGTAAGTGCCAACATCCCGAGAGACATTTTTCCGCGTCCTCTGGACGGTCATTATTCAGCAGCCAGGCGCCCAGGTTACTTTGCGCGAACAGCGCATCAGGATGGTCTGCACCCTGTAATTTGGTGTAGTACGACACTTCATCGCGGTAGAGCTGTTCGGCTTCCTGCTGGTAACCTCTGGCGTCGGCGATAACCGCCAGATTCGTCAAGAACAGGTGAGTCACTCGGTGCTGGCTGCCGAGCGATTGTTGAGCCAATTCCAGCCCCTGTCGTGCCATCCGCTCGGCCTCATCCAACCGGTCCAACTGCTCGAGCGTCAGCGCCAGATTGCTCATCATCATCAAGGTGGTGGCGTCTGTGGCCCCTTTCTCTTTTTGATACAGCTGCCAGGCCATGCGCAGGTGTTTTTCCGCAGCCTGTGGTTCGTCGATGCGGGCGTAGGTAGCGCCCAATGTATCGTGAAGTGCAGCCTGGACGCGCGGATGCACGTCTGGGGTCGCATCCAGCCGCGCGGACGCCTCGTCCAGCATTTCACGGACCGAGATCGATCGTCCCCGCGATAGTGCGGGATTGATGGACGCCAGGATGTCATCGAAAAATCTTTGTGTGGCCCGGTTGATACGAGTCTCCAACAGCGCCTGTCTTGTTTGCCGGACCACGGCCATGGTGCCCAGCAGCGTGATGCCTAGAATCACGGCCAGGAGCGCGGTGATGGCGGGACGCCGGCGAGCCCATTTGGCACAGCGCTCATGCCAACGTGCAGGCCGCGCGTGAATCGCTTCGCCCTGCAGATACCGACGCAGTTCGTCGGCCAGCTCCGCTGCCGTGGTGTACCTGGACGCGACCTGCTTCTCCAGACATTTCAGGCAAATTGTCTCCAAGTCCACCGGTATGGCCCGATTGATGTGTCGTGGCGAAACCGGTTCATCCTCCTGGACTTGCCGCAGTGTTTCCAGTGCCGAATCACCCACGAAGGGAGGCCGTCCAGTCAACATCTCATACAGAATCGCACCCAGCGAATAAATATCGGCGGCCGGCTGGATCTCGCATGCACTCCCCAAGGCCTGTTCGGGAGGCATGTAACTGGGCGTCCCCAGGACGACGCCGGTCCGCGTGACATTTGACTCCCGAGGAGAACCGAACCGCTTGGCCAGTCCCAAATCCGCAATCTTAGGCTGTCCATCCCGTGTGAGCAGGATGTTGGAGGGTTTGAGGTCGCGGTGAATGACGCCGTGCTCGTGGGCATATTGTACGGCGTGGGCGATCGGTTCCAGCAATTCGGCCGCGGATCGCGCCGTCAAGGGGGCCTTGGCCAGCAACGCTTCCAGACTAGTTCCCTCCACGAATTCCATGGCCAGATAGCGCCCACCGTCCTGTTCGCCGGCCTCAAAAATCTGCACGATGTGGGGATGTTGCAAACTGGCGGCTGCCTCGACTTCGTTTTGAAACCGGGCCGAACCGTCGATTCCGTCCAACTCCGTGGCCAGCATCAACTTCAGCGCCACGATACGATTTAGGCGCAATTGCCGACCGCGATAGACGACCCCCATGCCGCCGCGCCCGATTTCTTCCAGCAATTCGTAGCCGTCAACGGCCGGGAAGCGGGACACCACGCCAAGGACGTCGTGCCTCGTGTCGGCGCTGTCGACTACCGCCGTCGTCCTAGGCGCAGGAGGCGTCTGCTCCGCCTGGTCGCAAACATACTGATGAATCTGGAACAGCTCTTCCAGGTCGGTGCGCCACTGCGGGAAGCGGCGATACCACTCTTGGGGATCGGGGGGGTAGCCAAGTTCCTGTCGCACGACAAACTCGGTGTATAACAGCTCTAGGGCTGCCTCACGCGCTTGATGCACATTCGGAATTTCCGCGAGCAGCTGCTCAGCGCGACAATCCTGCCCGGCCCGCAGCCGGCGGCTGAGTTCATGACAGGCCCGCCGCAATTGCTCGTCGACAGATACAAACGGCTGAGCCATTACGCATCATCCAGGTCCAAGAGGGCCGATTTCTTGCCGGTTGCTATGCTGATCCAGAATCGTAACGGACAAATCATGATGCCGCCAGCGGCGGATCTTGTTACGTTATAAATTGGCAGTGAACATAATTCGAAGGAATTTCCGGCGATCGTCCCGATGTCCGACCTGACTTGGGATCATCCTGATCTGCGTCTGGCTTCCGGGGCGTAGTGGAGTTTACTTGTCGTGGGCGAGTCAAACCGTCGAATTTCAAGAACATCTCGTGTCGATTGGTGACCATGCCCGAATCTGCTGAACATTTTTCGCAGTTGCTGCATCGCGCGCGTGAAAACGACGCGGAGGCCCTGGCGAGCATCTGTCAGCATTACGAGCCCAAGTTGCGGATCGTAGCCCGGGTACTGCTGGGGCCGGCCTTGCGCCCGCATCTCGATTCCATGGACCTAGTCCAGTCGGTGCATCGCACGCTGATGCTCGGCTTGCGGGACGACAAATACGACGTTTCCAGCCCCGAAAAGCTGCTGGCGCTGGCGCTGACGATCGTCCGCCGCAAAGTCGCACGACACTGGCGCGCGCGCAGCGACAACAGCGACTTAGCACCGGTGCCTCCGGAATTCAACCCTTGCCGGCGCTGCTGAACAATCTGCGCTCGGTGGAGACCGATCCCGCCACCGAGGCACAATGGCGGGATCAGGTCGCGCGGCTGTGCGAGAACCTCACCGACACGGAGCGCAGCATCTTGCAAATGCGGGTGGACGGCCATACCACGGCCGAGATCGCTGATGCGCTGGAGATCAGTCACGTCGCCCTGCGCATGCGCATCACGCGGCTACGCGAGCGTCTGAGGACGAACAAGGTGTTCGGCGACTGGCTGTAGTTTTTGGAGACAGCTGGCACGCAACCGACAAGCCTTCTGCCGAAGCCCGGCCAAGTGTCATCCTGGGGGAGCTGACAACGTGCGCAGCACGGTCAGCGACCGAAGGATCTTCCCGAGACGTTGTTCCACGTGCGAAGGTAGACGCAGGAGATCCAGGACGCACCCCTGCAGGTAATGTTACGTTGGCTGGCAGATCCTTCACTCCGCTCCGCTCCGTTCGGGATGACATGGGCTCGCCCGGCTACATTCCGGACAATGCGGGCCCGCCGTGCGGCGAGCTTCGCCGGAATCGGGAATTCGTGGGTACAACGAGCCCAAAACCACCGTGTTTTTCGCGGGAATGCGCAGCATGATTTGCGGCGGTCCCCAAGAAAAGATGTAACAAAGTGGCCTCGTCGTGGCATGGGACACTATCGGTCCCTCAGGAGAGCCCACGATGACCATCAGATCGCTCCGCCGCCAAGGCAGAAATCACCGGTACGTACCCCGCCAGAAACTCTACAGCCTGCGGCACCTGGAGGAACTCGAAGCCCGCTGGCTGCTGGCCGGTGTGCCGCTGCCGACCTCCGTCAACCCGTTCACGGTGCCTCAGACACTGTTTGCTCCCGATTTGGCGGAATTGGATCTTCAACTGAATTCTGTGCCGGCCACGGCGGCCCTGTATCGATTTGTATTAGATGGTCCGGGATATTCCGACATCGCCACAGTTCGCCTGCAGCCGGCGACTGGCACCCCTCTGTCGGACGCGGCCCTGGCGCTGTTTGACGCTCACGGCAATCTAATCGCCAGCGCGGACACCGATCCGGATCCCTCCAACCCCGGAATGGAATCGTTGTCGGCCGAGCTGACCAGCGGCAGTGTGTATGTTTTGGGAGCGTACTTCCAGCCCCTAGCACCACCCGTTGACTACCTGTTATCGGTGGAACCCGGCCTGCAGGTTACCAATACACCCCTAACGATCAATCCCACAAACGGGATGCTGACCTTTATTGCCAACTCGGGCGAAGATGCGCTGACGGGCCCGCGCGATGTCGATTACTACCCGCTGAATCTCACCAATGCGGGCGATAGTGGCACGGTAACCGTCACACCGCTGGGCCTGGACGGCGAGATATTTGCGTCGCTCTATCGCCGTGCCGATTCGTTCCAACCCTGGCGAATCGTTGACTCGGCCGGCAATGGAGCGGGCGGGCCAGTGCAACTGAACCTGGCTCCACAAATCGGCAAGAGCCTGACCGACGCGGAGTTCATGCTGTCTGTTTCGACGGAGAACTTCGACGGCGGCCCTGGTGGCTATCAGATCCAGATGGCGGCAGGTCCCGTTCTGGCACCTCCGATCATTAATACTGCCCAGGCCACCGATTTGTATTCACTTCAGCCGATATCACCTGGCACGCTGGGTGCCGACATCGACCAAACCGTCACTTTGGGACTGCCAGAGCTCTATCGGTTCCGCGCGGTCGAAACAGGAGTTGTGTCGCTGTCCGTCGAGTCCCCGGTCGATACGCTGGTCAGCATCTACGATGAGATCGGCGTCACTTTATTGGACGTGTTCACAGGTAATCCGGCGTCGCCGGCGGAGCAAGAACTGTCGGTAGTGGCAGGCGCGGCGTATCATGTGCGCGTGCAGCCTGCCAGCACGCCCTCACCCACAACCTTCGCGCTTTCGATTCGGGCCTCCTATACACCGCAGCCTGTTGATATTGGCGGCGGCCCGGCCACCATTTCCACAGCCATTGCAGCGAGTGTTACGGGCGCGCTTATTCCGCGTGGCGCCGGCACCCCATGACGACGTATTGGTCGTGCAAGTCGAAACGAGCGTGCCCGCGGCGTTTGACGTCGTGATTGTGGGATCTGGCATGGAAGACCAGGAACCGTTCGAAGTGGTCGCGTCGGTGGCTGCGGGCGACCCGCTTGTGCTGCCGGTTGACATCCTTGGCAAGGTCGGGCCGTTCGACATATTTGTCCAGGGCACCTCCACTCAAGCCAACGCCACGATTAAGTTGGGCGTGCTGGACATTCCCAATACGATGGTCAAAGGGACGGTGGCCGACGCACGGTTGGCCTCAAATGGCGGGCTGGATTTCTCCCGGATCACGTCCGGCTTCGGTGATCTAACCGGCGGACAATTCGTCGAGCTCACGCGCAAGGTGAGTGATCCGCCGCAGGCGACCACGATTACCGCTGACGGACAGATGGGCGCGAGGTTGCCGGCCGGCCCTGTTCCTGTTTTGGCGCACTACGTTCAAGTCGGCCCCACGCTGCACTTGGAATCGATTGCGGTTGCCAACGAGTCCAACATGGCCACGATCGCGTACGACCAGACTCTGACTACTCAGACGCTGCACAGTATTGTCGGCTTCAATGCGTCGATCACGGGTGGTGGTCAGGTGGCTTATAGCCTCGAGAGTGAGCCACTACAATATATTGGAATCCAGATGGTCCCGGATCCTCTACGGGCAGTCGCCAGTTGTCTGCGCAACCCACGCCCGAACCCGATCAGTTCGTGTTTGCGGCGCGCAACGTACAATTGGCGACTGAGTTGGACCGCGACTTGTGGCAGACGATCCTGCCGTTCAACATCCTGCATTCAACGTCTTATCCGGTTGTGACCTTCCAACCTGGCGAGTCGTCGATGGAGGTCCTGGTGACGGCGACCCTAGGTCCCACGGGTACTCCGATCGCCTCGAAGGTGATGAAGCATCAGGACAGCACGATGCCTCTCTTTTTCCCCGGGGGGGATGCCTTTGCCTTCAGAAATCAAACGGTACAGTTCATTGTGGAGCCTGTGGCCGGAAAGCTAGGCAACGGCATTTACACTTTGGAAATGAAGGTCGCAACCACCGATCCGTTTCCCTACCTGGCTGAGGAAGATGCCTTGAAGTTTCCGGGCTCTAATCCCTCGGGGATTTCCAGCTGTAACGGGACACTGCCTGCTGCGTATCCGGGGCTGAATGCGCCTGCGATTGTGGACATCGTGCAGGACCCCACAGGTTTTGGCTCGGCGGTCGGATCGTTTCAGTCGCAGGTCTCGCCGAGTCCGGTTGAATTCCAGGTCTATCGCTTTTGGGCCACGACGCCGGGCCCTGTAACGGTTCGTACGATCGGACTGCCCAACGTGGACGGCGAGATACTCGTCAACACGAATTTCAACCTCTATCGCGAGTATATCGCTCCTAACAACGTGCCGTACCTGCGGGACTTCGACGGCGCCGTAACACCGGGGCTGGGGGATTGGTTTCCAGCCGATCGATCGCAACTCGACGATCAAACCTATGTCAACTATTTTGACCCCATCGGTTATGGTCAAACGACACCCAGTGCGGGGAATGATTTTTATTTGACCGAAGGTGGCGCCTATTACGTGGTCGTCAAGAACGAACAGGGGACGGTGGGCGACTATCGCATTGAAGTGGACACCGCGCCGTTTCCACTGTTGGGCAATGCGGCCACCTACGACCTGGCAAGACAAGGGAATGTGGTACAGCTTCCCTGGAACACCACGGCCAGCACGCAGGCCTCGTTCAGTCTGCCTTATGTCGAAGGGGTCGATCGATTCGTCGGCTATGTGCCGTTGCAGCTTCCTGAATTCCACGACGGGACGCTACAGATTGTGGGCCAGGCGAATTCGGGTTGGAATCTAAATCTTTACGATGAGTCCTTTGTGGAATTGCCGGGAACCGTGAATCATGTTGTCGGTTCACCGTCCCATACGGAAGGGAGCTTTACCATCCCACCAGGCGTTCAGCGTTTTTACCTACGCGTCCACGAGTGGGCCGAGAATCCAAACGCCTGGGCGTCGTTTACCGTATCAACCGGGCTTGTTCAGCCGTTCGGGATTGTAGCTCCGCCGCAGTCGCTGCCCGTCTCCCCAACTCCACGGGTGCTGAGCACAACAGCCGCGGGAGACACGTCCGCACCGTTCACCGATTCGATGACGACCGGCAACCAAACGAAACAATACGGGTTTCAGTCTCAGGGAGGACATCTTTCCGTCCGAGTCCTTCCGGAAGAGGACGCCATGGGTATGGAAGACGTCGAATTAGTGTGGGGCATCTACGTCAACGGCCAGCTCAAGTCGTGGAATCACACACTGAATGAGCTGCCCCATGGCGAGAGTGAGCTACAGATCTTCTTGCCCAATATTCGCCCGCCGCTCGATCCGACCGACTACGACTATGACCGTGGTCCGTTCTACGACATTGTCGTGCTTGTGCAGACGCTGAGCAGCCCAATCAACGGCGGGAATTTCTCGATCGCCGTCGACTCGTCGAGCGATCTGGCCATGCGAAATGCCGACCTGCTGCTACCACCGACGCAGGTTATCAGCAGCGCGGTGTCCATCAGGGACGCCAATGATTGGACCAGATTCTTCGTACCCAATGGGGCCTCCGGGCTGTCGTTGGATGTTGATCTGCAAAACGGGATTGATCCTGGTGGGTTGATCTATTTTGCCGAGGTATACGGCAACGACGGCGCCCTGGTGTATTCGCAGACCATAGCGTCCGATCCCATAAACATCGGGGCAACTTTTGTGTTGGACGGTCTTGAACAGGGACAGGGTTACTACTTGCGAACTGGCTACCGGGACGACGTCAACGAACCGGTCACGGTCGAATTATCGGCTGGCCTGTTCAAGAACCTGCCGGGCAACGGATTCAACGAGCCGCCGCTGACGGCAAATCCGGCCAACTACGGTCGAGCGCCGATCGATCCCCGTGGACATTGGGACGACATTAATTTCTTTGCCCCCAGCAACGAGCCGATCCACACCGTGTTCTGGGCTGGCGCGTCTGGCCAGGCAACCTTTTCGGCCGAACTGGGAACTCTAGACGATCATTATCTGGCGCTCTACCGAATTGGACGAAGCTGCGACGAATTCTGTACGTACACGGAAACGCTGATCGATTTCGCCAACGGCGCAAACTTTACCAATGGCATGTACACGTTGACGACATTTGTTGAGCCGGGTTCCTACGCGCTGCGAGCCGTGCGATTTGGAGAGGCCGGCAGCGCACCGTACAGCATTGAGATCCCTGAATACACTACGGAAATCGTAATCCTCGAACCCAATTCTGGCCAAAACCAAAGTCTCGCCATGAATAGTGTCAGCTACGCGCGTGACGGCTTTGGGCAACCGTCGCGTCTGTATCCCGGTCCAGGGACAAGCCAGGAGCAAATTCCTGAAGGTTTTCGATCAAGTGTCTACAGCGTATTATCTCCCCCGGGAACCCAAGGTGACGTCACAGTTAACGCCACCGACCTGGACGGCCTGGCCGTCGGCTCGACGCTGTCTGCACGATTCTACCACGATACGCCGGCGGGGTTGTTTCCACATTCCCTCAGCGTCGATCCAAGCGCGGCGGAAACGTTGACCGTGGTCTACGGATCCGCCGTTCCATCCCAGGAGTATTGGGCCGTTGTGGATCGAAAGCTGGTCCAGAGCACGGATGAATTGCCCTCACCGATCGGCACGGACTTCTTTTTCGTCGTCCCTGAAGCGGGCGTGCCTGATCTTCTCGTCGAACCGTTGACACTGTCTCCCGACAGCGGGCAGACGCTGGTGGGGGTCACGATCCGGAACCGCGGTTTCGCATCGGCCCCAACGACGCACTCGCTGTTTGAGTTTACGGATAATTCCGCTGCGGGGCCGTATACCACCGAACACATCATTCTGGAAAACGCACTTGGTCCGCGCACAAGTCGTCCGCGGATCCTCAAATGGGTCCCCAACTCCAAACTCGACACCGTGGCCTATACGGCCGATTTCGACGAATTGTTGCCGGAACTCGATGAAGCCAACAACACGGCGAATGACACTATCTTCCGAGTCGACAAACATCCGCCGGTCGTCACGATGACCCTGGGCACGCCCTCCGTTGATCCGATTGGATGGGCGCCGACGGTGTATTTGGCCGCTACATTTCCCACGTCTACGGTCTGACGACTGACGTCATTATCAGTGTCAGCGACGATGATATCCTCCCCAACGTCGATCCTTCGACTCATCTGCACAAGACGGAAGGCTTAATCCCCATGCGGAACCAGCAATTCGATGCGCCCATGGGATTGTTTTTTTCCATGGGCAATCAAGCGCAGATGGTTTTGCACGATTTTGACTTTGGATCGCTAAGGCCGACCAGCTCGACGAACCCCAACGAATTCCGGCTCATGGCCCGCGACATCTATGGACTGCCCAGCAACGAGCTGGTGAAGCAAGTTCAGGTGCAACCGTACCCCGGCTGGCTGCTGCCGGAAAACAGCAACCAGATTACGTTCAACTCGGCGACAAACAATTACGACATTAAGTTCCGCAATCAACTGATCAATGTGGGGCCCAAGTCCCTCACCGACTTGTTAGGTGTCACGATCCCGTTTGTCGGCGATCTGCAAAACCGCTTCCTGCTGGAAATGGGGGCCGACGCCACAGCGTCGCTCAACCCCAACCAACCCGTCGATGCCAGTGTCTACGCCCGCGCAGATCAAGGTATTGGGTGACGAAATCCTCAACACCGTCTATGTCAACGGGCTTCAACCTCCCAGCAACCTCGTCACAATTTCCGGAACGATCGACGTTAACAGCCTGACACTGGATACGGACTACCTGGACGTAACGTTCGCGATGGACGAGTTGCCGTTGTTCAGTTTCGCCTCGCCGAAGATTCCGCTGTTTGCCTACGGTGTGCCCAACGTGGCGGCGATTCAGGCCAGCCTGCAGTTTTCGTTCAACGCCTCGCTGGAGTCCAAGGTCACGCTGGCCATGGACGTCAATACCCCGCCCAACCAGGTCGCTAATGTGGGCTTTGCCTCTCCGACCTACATTGCTGCGAACCTGGACGCGGGATTATCCATTTCTGGCGACATCACATTCCTGGGATTGGATCTGGCCTCGTTGGTGGGAACAATCCACCTGGTCGTCAGCCCGGCTTACGGCCTGGACTCGCCCTCGTCGCAATTCGTCCCGTTTGACCAGTTTACGCACAATGATTGTGCTGAGGTCACCGGTTACATGTATGGCGAGATCGGCGCCGAGGTCCTCGGTATCGAAGTGTACAGTTTTGACCTTCCTTCAGTGCAAATACCGTTTCCTAATGGCTGCAACGTCGTCGGCCACCGACCCGTCAATCTGGGCGAGACCATCACGATTCCCGGTGGTGTCGATCCCGTCGGTCAGCTCACCCTGCGCGCTGGTCCGCAGTTGGTGATCGATCCGCTGTCGCAAGACTCACTGTTTCTGCAGATCGTGGACGTCGATCCGTCGTTGACCGGCGTCCGCCAGAACCTGGCTTGGTCGAAACGTGCGGGCGGCGTGTGGTCCGCTTTGACCAATCTGGACGATTCCCATCGGCATATCTCGAATCCGCTGTTGGCGCAAACGTACGACGGATCGGACGTGCGATCGGTCGCCTTGTACAACTCGATTCTCAGTCCAGGCGATCCCTCCTTACTCACCCGCAATCAGTTCATGACGGGGCAGGATTTGCGTTATCGGTATTTCAACGGAAGCGGCTGGTCGGCCGAACAATCACTATCGGCGGACTCGGTCTACGACTTCGATCACGCCATGGCGTTCAATTCCGCCGGACAGGGTGCAGCGGCATGGGTCAAGAACAGTGCGGCCGCGCCACTGGATCCCCAGGGGCGGTTCGACCGCTCGGCGAACGATATACAGGTCGCGGTCTGGAATCCCGTCACACACACCTTCGCCCAACCTCAATCGTTAACCTCGAATGCGGTGGGGGATGGCCAACCCGCCGTCTACACGGCGGAGGACGGCAGAATCTACGTGGTGTGGATCCAGGATACCGGCTTTGACACGACGAACCACGTCGTCACCAGCAATCAGGTCATGTTTAGCGTGTATGACCCAGCGACATCGACCTGGTTAGCCGCGGCTCCATTGGCGATCAGCGGCCTGCCTGCTGCGGGCACTATCGACAGCGTGCAGATCGGCAGCCAGGGAGACGACCGCGTCAACGTGCTGGTGGCTCACAGCCAGAATGACACCGACATGAAAGTGACGTCGCGGCTCTACAGCCGATCCAGCATTCAGGCCACCTTTGCGTCACCACAGCCGCTGGCGATTGTCGCGGAGAACATGAATTTCTCGCATCTACGCACCATCAATGCACCCGACGGCGCCTTACTGGCATATTGGATGGCTGGCAACGGGCAGACAACCGAAGTCACGGCGTCCAAGCTGAGTCCGTCGGGTAGCGCTCCATCCACCTGGTCGCAGCCGTTCACTCTATCGTCAACGGATGGCGATGTATTCCCCATGTCACCGTCCGTGGCTGTGGACACCAATGGCGAATACCAGCTGGTGTACGAGATGCGAACCGCCCCCATCTCCACGCTGCCCAGTATCGACCCATCGTTCACGTTTCCGCTCCTGGAGGGCCATCCTGACGGCGACCCGCAATTCGATGCACCGTTTGGAAGCGGAGTTGGTAGCAGCAGCTACCAGGCATTACCGGAATTCGGATTTCTGCAGCCGTTTGCCTTTCCGCAGGATGACGCCGTAACCGGACTGACGGCAGTGGGCACCGCAGTTGTCACGAATCGCGGGCTCATCGGCGATTCGGTGCGCATCGATTACGTACGGCAGACAGCCGGCACCTACACGGTGCTGGATTCGGACACCGTGTACCTGGCACCCGGCGAATCCTATGCGGCCGGATTCGACTATCCAGTCGGTAGCGGCACGCGGATTTATGGAATCCAACTCACATCCAGCTTGGGCCAAGAGTTGATCGGCCTCAGTGACAATCTCACAACGGACGAGCTGACCGGAAAACGCGATATCGCCGTGACGGCCATCACGCTGTCCCATCCGGATCCGGTTGCTGGTGAAACCGTCACGGTCAACGTCGAAGTCCAAAATCTCTCGACGGTCGACGTGGGTGCGTTTCGCGTCGAGCTGTACGACCGAAGCCCGAAGTGGCAGTTCCAGACAGCGAGCCTGATCGGATCAACGATCGTCAACCAGCTCGGGCCTCAACAGGCCACGGTTGGTTCCTTTCTGTGGACCGTCCCGGCCGCCGGCGGACGTTTTCCACTGTTTGCGGTGGCGGACTTGGGTCAAACATTGGATGAGGTGACGCGCGGCAACAATGGACTCTCGTACGTGATAAAGGTCTTGCCGGAGGTTGCCGTGCTGGACATCACGGCATCTGTATTGAACTTTTCGGGCGTCGATAATGTGCAGATCGAGACGACCGTGGCCAATCTGGGAAAGGCTGACGCGGAAGATGTAACCGTCAGCTTGTACTACAACCTGGACGGTAGTTCATTCCAGTTCGTGGATTCGCTCTTTTTCCAGGCCATGGCTCCGGGTCAGTTGGCACCGCTGACGTTCCTGGCACCCGGTTGGGTCGGTTTGACAGGCGAAAACCGCTACCGCATCCTGGCCACTTACGCGGATCAAGATCCCACAAACCAGCTGCAACAGACGTTACTCATCCTTCAAGGCGCAGCCGACCTGACGCCAATCGGTGCGCACCTGGACACGGCCACGCCGACGCAGGGCGAATCTGCCACGATGATCGTCGATGTCCACAACTTGGGAATCGCTACCGCGCAGCAGGTGCTGGTGGACGTGTATGGCACGAATCCAGACAACACACGTTACCTGTTGGGCAGTCAGATCATCGCACAAATGGATCCGCTCAGCTCAACGCAACTGCAGATTCCGCTCGACACATGGCGGATCAAGGGGCTTGTTGAATTTTGCGTCGAAGTCGACAGTCCTCAAGAGATCCTGGAGCTGTCCGACCTGAACAACTTCGATTGCTTCCGTCTTACAGTGGCGGCGGCGCTTCCACATGAATATGGCGATGCGCCGGAAAGCTATCCCGTGCTGTTGGCACAGAACGGAGCACGCCACAAACTGGCGGTGGGCGGAACCGGGACTCCCTTGATCTACCTGGGAAACGAGATTGACTACGAACCGGACGGCCAGCCTGGGGACGGAGACGACATGATGGGCGCCGACGACGAGGATGGCATCGTTTTCGTCGATCCGCTACGCGCCGGCAGCAATGTCCGCATCCGCGTGACCGTGCAAGGTGACGTTCCTGGATTCTTCTCGGCGTGGTTCGACTTCGATGCCAACTTCAGTTGGAAGGATCCGGGAGAACATGTATTTGGCGACATGTTACTCAATCCCGGCGTTCACGAATTGGTGTTCCAATTGCCGGTGACGGTCGTGCGCGGCAGCACATACGCTCGCTTTCGGCTTAGTACCGAAGCCGGACTGACGGACGAAGGACCGGCCCGGGACGGTGAGGTCGAGGATTACCGGGTCGTGTTGCGGCAGCCACTGGTTCCGCACGCGTTCGATGTTGACAACTGGCTGACTACTTTGCCCCACGCGAACACTTTGGTTGCGCCGCAAATCCTGGAGCCACCGCGCGACACATCCGCCAAGGGCGGTTGGATCGAGCCGAATGTCGACCATGTTGTCCCCTATGATCGTGATTCGAGATGGCAGCCGATCCTCACGCGCCCTGCGCAGTCACATCAGGTTCGCGGGCTGCTGCGACAATGGCCGGCGGATCTTGAGCCGGCGGTCGAAAGTTGGGCAGCGTGTGTTGACACGTTGTGGGAGTCGTGTTTCAGCTGAGCAATCCCTCAGTTCAAACCTCCAATCGGTTGCACTTGCCGGCGCAGGGTCGGTACGTCGTCGGCTGTGGCGCCGCCGATGAAGCACCCGCGCATTGCTGTTGGACTTGCGCGACCCGTCGAGGGTTCTGGCCCGCACGGATGACCGATCATGGAGCCCTGGGAGGCTGACGAACGGGAAAACTTCCTTGGCAAGGTCGTGTTTACCAATGGACACCTACGCGATCGCGATGCGTTAAGGGTGTATTATGGAGCATCCGACATCGCGATCTGCCGCGCGACGATTTCGGTCCAAGCCATCTTGGATAGCCTTAATGCCTGCACCGAACCGGGCCGGGCAGCTGGTGGTCGCGGGCGGCGATGGCAGCAGTCGTCGTAGTGAAACATCCGTTTCGTGAGATCGAGGAGATATACGGTGCTGCGACGCCTCCTGCTTGGATGCTGCTTGTCGCTGTTCTGCGGACCAACTTCCGTGTTGGCCGGCGACGGCGTTCCGACGGCGATCCCTTCAATCGCAAAGATGCCGGATCTGCCGCAGCCTTTCCTGCTGCGCGACTGGAAGCAGGTGGCCGCGAACTTCGACGGGATCGTGTTCGATGAGTGCCGCAAGGGACCACACCTGCCGCTGATCTGGCGGGACACACAGCGCCAGGTAAACGACGTGGATGGCTTTGCGATTCCCACGTACGTGGGAGACACACGGCAGAACCCCAGGTCCCAAGTTCATGAAGGCATCACCTCGCTCGCCGCGGTGCTGGGAGCAACCCTGGCCGGGATCGACAAATCAGATCAGCATGGGCGAAACTACGTCGCGATGCTTGCCATGCATTACCATCAGCAGGATGGGATTGGGCTCTATCTCAATCACTCGGACACCACAGGCGATAGCTACTGGTATGACTTGCTTCCCAGCCTACTGTTCTACCAGATCTATGCCCATTATCCCCAAACGCCTGGGTTTCGGGAGCAACTGGTTTCGACAGCCGATGTCTGGCGGGATGTATCGATCCACCTGGGAGCGAGCGAGAAGACGTTGCCCGTTTTCGACCACACGGGTTTTGATTTCGTCGGAAAGAAACCGGTTCAGCGAGGCTGGAAGGAGCCGGACGCTGCCGCCGGCATCGCCTGCCTCGAGTACCTCGCTCACCGGGTAACCGGGGACGAGAAGTACCTGGAAGCCGCCGAGTGGTCTTTGCGGTGGCTTCAGGAGCGGAAGGAGAATCCATTCTACGAATGCCTCCTTCCCTACGGTGCCTATGCCTCTGCGCGTTCCAACGCGGAACGAGGGACGGAATACGACACAGCCAAGTTGATCGAGTGGGTCCTGGCCGGCGATAACCCGAGGAAGTGGGGAGCGATCCTCGAAAGGTGGAACAAGACCGACGCGTTCGGCCTGATCGGGAGCGTGTATCCCGAGTACGAATTCGCGTTTGCGATGAATTCGTTCCTGGCGGTTGGAGTCATGGCTCCCATCGCCAGATATGAACAGCAGTACGCTCGCGATTTGGCCAAGTGGATCCTGAACGTGGTAGTCAATGGTCGCCATTTCTATCCAAATGCCTGGCCGGGTGGAAAGCAATCCAGTTATGCCTGGGCCAGCCAGCACGATCCGAAGTTCAGCATCCCCTACGAAGGTTTGCGAAAACAGGGAACAACGCGTAATTACCCCGCCGTTGAGCGTATGGTCCACGGCAGCCTGATCCCGGCAGCTTCAGAAGGATCCGGAAAGAAGTTAACGCTGCAAGCGGATGAACGAGGGCGGGTCAGCTATCGCGGCAAACTGTCGGTGCCGCCAGGAAGCTCCCACAGGCTCATGGTCGTCATCCCCCAGCGAACGGGGTGGAAAACGAACAGCGTGACCGTTACCGTCGCCGAAACAGAGGATGGTCCGGCCAGAGAGGAGCTGACCTGTCGCGAGACCGATGATTCCAATCTGCAACAAACGTCCGTGGGCCGTGAGGGAGACTTGTGGATCCGTATCGATGCCCGTGACTTCGGCCCATTTCGCGCATCAATATCGAAGACATCCTGATAGAAACTCGCTTCCGCGATCCACCTCATGCCGGTGGTGATGCGACAGTGCATGGTTGGGGCAAGACGGACCTGGCCCTCTATGGCGGCGCCTACGCAGGGTTCCTTGCGGCCCTGGTCGAACCCACGAATGTCGAGGGCATCATTGCCATCGATCCGGTAGCCACCGACATGCTGGCGCCGAAAGCTTATCCGACCCGCCTCCTGTTCAATCCATTCAAGGAGGCTCGCGACGTGAAGCTGGACGTCGGGGCTGGCGAGGTTGATGTCTACGACTCGCTGAACAACCAGTTTGTGGCCAGGGCGGTGTCCGGAACGCATTCGTTTCGCATTCCCGGCAAGGCCGCAGTCATGCTCGTGATGTGCCCGCCAGGAAAAACGTTGCAACGGGAAGGCTCCGCCGTGTCGTGCGATGGCATCGTAATTGACTATCAGCCTGCTACGAACACACGATAACCCGAGAATTGTCTCTCCATGCACTGGATTGATTACACGATCATCGGCAGCTACATGGTGTTCGCGATCGCCATAGGCGTCTTCTTTTCGCGAAAAGCTTCCCAGGATTCCGAAGCGTTCTTCCTCGGCGGTCGATCAATGCCGTGGTGGGCTATTTGCCTGTCAATGATCGCCACCAGTTTCGCCTCGGATACTCCCATTTGGGTCACTGAAGTCACTCGGACTGACGGTTTGCAACGCATGTGGTGGGTGATTATTGCGGTTCTCCCGCTGATCATCGGGATCTTCCTGTTCTCCCGCTTGTGGCGTCGCGCGGGCATCATCACGGATGCTGAATTCTACGAATTGCGCTACGACGGGAAACCGGCTGCGGTGCTGCGGGGTTTCCGTGCCTTTAGCAGCGGGATCGTTGCCAACCTTTTTACGATCGGCTGGGTAACGTTTGCGATGAGCACGGTGATCGAGGTCCTGACGCCCTTCGATCGGACAGAAGCCATCCTGGTTTGCATGGGTGTGGCACTCTTTTACGCTGTCTTTTCAGGATTCTACGGCGTCGTGGCCACCGATGTCGCGCAATTCTTTATCACGATGGGCGCCATGTTAGCTCTTGCCATCATCGCGGTTTATCGGGCCGGTGGCATGGAATCCGTGTTGGAACATATCAGGGCGACTCCGGGCTTCGGCAATAAAACGCTCACCATTTTCCCTGACTTCACGACGTTTAACAGTGACGTGGTGAAGCTGCTCGTCATCGTTCTGCTCGTTTGGTGGAACGACGCGAATGGTTACAACATGCAACGCATGGCGGCCTGTCGAGACGAGAAAGATGCGATTCGGGCCACGCTGTTTTACGCGATCTTCCAGTCGTGTCGGCCGTGGATGTGGGTGGTTGTCGGACTGGTGTCGATCGCGATCTTTCCCGACCTTCCGAAAGAAGAGGCAAGTAAAGCCTATCCGATGGTGATCAACGAGTATCTCGGAATTGGACTCAAAGGGCTCCTGATCATCGCGTTCCTCGCCGCTTACATGTCCACGATTGATACGCACTTGAACTGGGGGGCCTCCTATCTGACGATGGATATCTATCGGCGGTTCATCCGAAAGGAGGCCACCCAGAAACACTATGTGCTAATGTCCCGCGTCTTCATGCTATTGCTGATGTGCGGGGGCTATTTCATCGTCGGACGGACCGATTCCGTCAAGGGCATGATGGAATCCCTTTCCTACATGTTGGCGAGTGGAGGTATCGTCAGCGTGCTCCGGTGGTTCTGGTGGCGGATCAATGCCTGGACGGAGCTCACGGCCCTGGCCGGTGGATTTGTTGGTTGGGGCTTCTTTGCGTCGATCGGTAACGAGCAAGTCGTTTGGGGACAGCCGTGGAAAGATGTCCCGTGGGAATTCAAGATCGGGATGCTCGTATCCGTGGTCTTTCCGCTCAGCTTGCTGGTCACCTTCCTGACGAAGCCCGTCCGTAAAGACGTGCTGCAGGAGTTCTGTCGGCGTGTTCGTCCTGGCGGCGCTTGGGGTCCGGTTCGCAAGGCGAGCGAGGAATCGGGCTCGGCGCTGGACAAATCAACCTGGTTCGATGTCATTGGCGGGGTCATGCTCTGCTATGGACTGTCATTGGCCATTGCTTATGGGATCTTGCTGCGACTCGACGTTTCCCTCGTCTGGCTGGTCATCGCGACAACGGGCGGCGTCCTGGTCTATCGCTGGTATGGCAAGGAAGTGATCCGGCTGCGGGATGAAGAGGCCAGGGCCAATGCCGGGTAACTGCCCGATCGCGGCCCGGTTCCGTTTCGCAACATCGCTGTCGAACAAAAAGATGATCGCCTTGGCACTCGTGGCGACGGGAATCGCGCTGAGCAATCTTGCCAGCGATGAATCATCAGGAACAGCTGTTCGCTCGGCACAGTGGCATGCCCGTTGGCAGCGATGAATTCGGACTACCGGCCGTTTGGGTCGATGCTCCGACTCATATCACGATTTCCCGATGCACTCGAAACCAATAACGGGAAATGCCGCAATGTCACAACTGGGATCACACTCAGCAGATCAGGTTTGCAGCACGGGGGAGCCGCAGTATTCAGCCGCTGCGCGTGCGCCGCCGATACGCCATGTATGCGGACCGCCGCCGCCGGTCCAGAGGCGTGGTTGGTTTCGTAGTAGGTAGGCGGTTCGTACGTCCAGCCGGACTGCAGACGACGCTCTTCGAGACGCAGCAAGCGATAGAGATGGCGGCCGACAATGGGTGTCGCCCAGCGTGATTTCCAACCAAATTCGCGGTGGATTTCTTCCAGAAGTTGAGACATCTGATTGGTCAGGCGCGTCTGCCCA
Source organism: uncultured Planctomycetales bacterium (assembly GCA_963695565.1). Classification (GTDB taxonomy): domain Bacteria; phylum Planctomycetota; class Planctomycetia; order Pirellulales; family Pirellulaceae; genus CAVOGW01. The sequence goes on along the minus strand of CAVOGW010000008.1, from coordinate 186,937 downwards.
AGGTAGGCTCGCCGCGCGGCCCACAGCACGCCCGCATACTTGTAGGGCAAGTTGGCCGCTTCGTGGGCGAATCGGGCGCGGATACGAAGATCCGGATGGTGTTGATAGCGCTGCCAACCCCTAAGCACCGTTCGAATGATGCGAATCACGCTGGGGCCGTTCACATCAAAATCACGCTGAAAGGCGCGGATCAGAAACTCCGTCTCCTGCCCGTCGGTAATGTGCGGATGGCGGAAATTGAATTTCAGCTGGCCGTGCGTGTCGGCCGGCGATAGCTCACCCAGGTCCAGCATTGTCCCCTTGGCCACGTGCTCCGCAAACAGCGGAGTGCCCGGAATGGGCGTGTAGAGCATGAATTGGTGGAACTCCGTGGCGTGCCGGACCGCATGCTCAATCGCTTCATCGATGTTTTCCGGCGTGTGTTCCTCCAGGCCAATGATGCTGGAACCCAACACACGGATTCCATGCTCGCGCAATTGCTGGACAAGCTCGATCGAATCGATGCCGGCCAGTTTCTTGTACTGCGAGTTCTTCCCCTCCAGACCCATCCACACCCAGGAGACGCCCAAGCCCACGAGCTGCTCGATCGTGTACTGACGCAGCACATTGGCTGAGCTGAACAAGTACAGCGACCACGGCTTGTGATGCTGCTGCATCTTCTCCAGCAACTCCAACGCACGTGGTTTGTTGACCAGGAAGTTCTCGTCCATCACAAAAAAAGCACGCACTCCCAGGTTCGCTTCCAGCTGACACATGATGTCAAACAGCTCCGACGCCGCTCTTGTAGAACTCGACGAACCTTCCCTTGCCGCCGAACATGGCGGAGGTTGAACAGAAGTTGCAGCCCATCGGACAACCGGCCGAAGGGATCAACGTGGCCGCGACGTCACCGGGATGATTGCGCAGCGTGACGCCCATAATCCGCGTGCCGATGTTCGCCAGAACCTGGGGGTGTGCCAACGGTTGGTGCTCATCATCGCCCAAGTAGTGCCGCATCCAGCGGACTCCATCACCGCGGACAAGATGATCAAAGTCGCACCAGCGTTCCAGATTGGGAATATTGGCAATGTGCCCTCCAATCACGATCGAGGCCTGCGGCAAATGCTTGCGGATCAGCCGGCACATCCGACGAACCTTCAACAAGTTGGTTTGGATCGAGCTGATCCCCACGACGTCGTAGTTGCCGCCACGGATTTCTTCGATGAAGCGATCCTGCGAGGGAAAGTCCAGCAATGTCGTGGGCGCGGTGAGATTGCACTGGATGAGCATCAGACCCCAGGAACGATGAAACGTCCGCAGCGAAAAGGCCTGCTGCACGCGTGTCACCTGGTTATGGTACAGCTCCATGGGGTTGATCAATCGACTGCCATAGGCATCATCCTGAGCATAAGGCCCGAATACGCTGGTTAACAACACGCGTGCCTGGTTACCTCGCGGGTGGACGGGCAGGTCTGGGGCGCTAATCATGGCGATCCTTTTGTAAATCAGCAAAATCCGATTTCGCGGCAGCACCCGAATTCTGACAATTGACAAGTTCCTTCGCAAGCCGAGTCCAACCCGTGCAGGCAAAGTGGGCCCAGCAGCGCAAAATCGCCCATCCGTCCCCGTCAGGTGCGTCGTCCGGGTAAGGCTCGCCGCACGGCGGACTCATGTCATCCTGAACGGAGCGGAACGGAGTGAAGGATCTGCCAGCCAACGTGAAGTTGCCTGCAGGCGCGCCTCCGCGATCTCCTCCGTCTACCGTCGCAAGTGGAAAAACGTCCCTGGAAGATCCTTCGGTCGCTGACCGTGCCGCGCACGTTGTCAGCTCTTTCAGGAATGACATTGGTCCACAAATTGTGTGGTACGATGAGGACTCGGCTGCGTGTATTTGAGACACCCTCTGAAGGGCGACCGCCCTACCAGCACCGCTGGCATGGATCGAAGGCACAACGCAACTACCCCCTGGCCGCCGTTGGTTGCCGACGACAAACGCGCTGGTACCGCTGCCGTCGCTGGTATTGGGCTTACGCCACACGACTCGCCTATGGACTCGCGTGCCGCTTCGCAGGTTTTTTTGCTAAATTTTCGAGTATAGGTCCATCGCTTTTGCCCGTCAGGCATTTTCGTGAATATTCAACCCTACGGGATTCCGTCAAAGCACTGGCCCCCCAAGCTGACTCATTGGTGGTTCCAGTGCGCTCGTCCCTTCCGTAGGAGGACGCTTCGTCAGCAGAAAATCGAACGAATCGATGTCGAGGGTTTGCAGCACCTCCAGTCGGCGCTCCAGTCGCGAAGTGGGATTTTGCTGACGCCCAATCATTCCTTCCACTGGGATACCTACTGTTTGCTGGAGGCTGCCGAACGCGTATCGACTCCGTTTTACTTCATGACGGCCTGGCAGGTGTTTGCCATGAGCTCGTGGTTTGAGCGAATGTCGATGCAGCGTTGCGGATGTTTCAGCGTCGACCGCGAAGGGACCGATATGCTGGCAATGAAAACGGCTGTGGACATTGTGCAAAATCGTCCGCAGCCGTTGGTCATCTTCCCGGAGGGAGACGTCTATCACACGAATGATCGCATCACTCCGTTTCGCGACGGGGCCGCGGCGATGGCGCTGATGGCTGCCCGAAAGGCCGCACGACCCGTGGTCATCATCCCGGTGGCGATCAAGCGCTGGTATTTGGAAGATCCGACACCCGTGCATGCTGGCAACGCTGGAAGCGCTCGAACGGCGCCTCTATTGGCGTCCTCGGCCTGGCCAACCGCTCCAGGACCGCATCTTTCACATTGCCGACGGACTGTTGTCGTTAATCGAACTCGAGCGATTCGCCGCGTCCCGGCCCGGACCGCTCCCACGGCGCATCGCCTATCTGGCGAGCGCGATCCTCGCGGAGGCCGAGGGGCGTTATGGGATAACTTCGTCCGGGAAAATTATTCCCGAGCGCGTCAAAGAAGTGCGGCGTCGCATCATTCAGCAACAGCAGAATGTAGCGGTTCCTACGACGGACGAGATCAAGCGTCAATGGGCCGCAGATATGGACGACATGTTTCGGGTCACGCAGCTGTACAGCTATCCCGGAGACTACCTGATCGCGAATCCCAGCTGGGAGCGGTTAGCCGAGACGCTCGATAAACTCGAAGAGGACGCGCTCGGTGCCAATTATCCGACCATCCGTGGGCGTACCGCTGCCAAAGTCTGCTTCGACCAACCGATCGAACTTCCTCGCGGCAAACAGAAGGACCTATCCGCCGCGGAGCTAACCGATCAAATCGAAGTCCGCGTTCAGGGCATGCTCGCAACGGCGACCCGCCACCGTGAGGTCCCGGGTGAATCGGTATCTTAAAGCATGCGATTGTGATGGGCGTCTGCGTCGCCGACGCGCTTTTACCCCGCGAATTGCTGGACGAGCGCGTCGACAGCCTGCTGCGTGGCTTGGATCGGCCATAACAGGTACTCACCACCAAATACCACCAGCAGCAACATCACCATGATCAACCCACCGTACCCGAGGTGACAGAATCCGTCCCACAGCGGCCGCAGCGCGTCAGGGATCAGGCAGTCGACGATGCGGCTGCCGTCCAATGGTGGTACGGGCAGCATGTTGAATATGGCCAGCGTTAAATTCAAGAAAATCAGCGTTTCCAATAGCGTGTGCCACGCTCCGGGGACGTCGGTGATGCTGCCGCATAACACGGCGGAGATGACCAGCGTTAAGGCGGAAAGCATCGCCAGGCAAATGTTCGAGATGGGACCTGCACCTGCCGTCAGAAATATTGCACTGCGCAAACTGACCGAGGGGTGAAACCGTCCGATGTTGATGGGCACGGGTTTCGCCCAGCCGAACGGGACTCCCAACAAGGGCAGCAGCAAGGTGCCCACGGGGTCCATGTGGGCGAGCGGATTGAGCGTCAGTCGACCTTCGCGCTGAGCCGTGTCATCGCCCAGTTTCCATGCGCTCCATGCGTGCGCCCACTCGTGCACCGTCAGCGAAAGAACCATGGGGATCCAGAACATCACCCGCGTCAGCAGCCAATCCTCGGTTAACAACCTGCAAACTCCTTGGTTGGCGGATTATACGGTTCCCTGGATCGGCTGCGTCCAACTGGGCATGGCCAGCCCGGGCATCGCGAATGATGGGGCGCTGCTGATCGATTGCATGCGCCGCACACGGCGTTTGGGAATCAACAGTTCCGCATCGTCCGCCGCATTCCGCAGTTTGATGAAGGCGGCATCTGCCCAGAGCACTTCACCGATCAGTTCCAGTCCATCCTGCATTTCGATGCGACTCTCGACCCTTTCGCGGGGACGCGCCAGGTGCACTACCGATTCCACCAGCAAAGCTTCCAAACAGCCAAGCTCCTTCTCATTGGTTTGCCTGCGCAACCCTTCGATAAAGTCGTTCATCTCGATTTCAACGCGATCGTGATCGGCTGTTCGCGCTCGGCGCACGGCCAGCAGCGCGGCTTCGTTGACGAGGCTCTCTAGCTGCGCTCCTGTGAAGCCACGCGTGCGATCCAGCAGATCTTCCAGCGCCAAGTCTGGGGCGAGTGGCTTATCGCGCGTGTGGATGCGCAGTACCTGCAATCGCGCGTCCTCTGACAGCAGCGGAATCTCGATGCGCCGATCGAATCTTCCGGGCGCAGCAGAGCAGGATCAAGAATATCGGACCGATTCGTGGCCGCGATGACCACGACTTGCTCGTCCTTTTCGAACCCGTCCAAGGATACGAGAAGCTGATTCAGCGTTTGTTCACGCTCGTCGTTGGCCAGGCCAAGTCCCGAGCCGCGTCGTCGTCCCACCGCGTCGATTTCGTCGATGAAAATCACCGCCGGCAGGTTGCTTGGCGGCCGTCTGAAACATGTCGCGGATACGCGCGGCACCGGTGCCCACAAACAGTTCGACAAACTCGGATGCCGACACACTGTAAAAGCGAGCATCCGTCTCACCCGCAACCGCTCGAGCCAACAGCGTCTTTCCGCAGCCAGGCAGTCCTTCCAGCAGGATACCACGTGGCAGCCGCGCTCCGGCAGAGGACCAGCGTTTCGGGTGCCTGAGAAAGTCAATCACGTCGCCTAGCTGTTGTTTGGCGTCATCGCATCCCCCCACATCGTCAAACGTGACCTGGGTGTCGGTGATCAGTCGAGCGCGACTCTTGCCTATGCTAAACATGCCTTGGTTGGTGGAACCGACTTTCTTGGCGAAGTACACGAGAAAGGCCAGTACCAACACGAGTGGCAGCGCGATCGTGAGTATCGTGACCAGCGGCCGAGACGGCTTGCCCCAGCCGACATGCACGCCCTGTTCCGAAAGGCGCCGGGTGAGTTCGTCGTCCACGACCCCCAACGTGAGATAATCAGGCGAGCCATCGTTGAGTTTCACATGGAGCTGGTTGTCGTGGATACGTATGGAAGCGACTCGTCCTTCGTCAACGTGTTCGAGGAAGGTCGCAAAGCTGGCGTGTTGCTGAGGTTCCTTCCAGGAGTGGAGCACGAACAGGGCAAAAAATGAGGCCGTCAGCAGTGTCCAGACGAGGATCGTATTCCGTTTTTTCTTTCTCGAATCGTTTTCGTTCATGGCGTGGCTTTTGGCTTTCAGATTCCTGAATGACCGAGTGCGATTATGCGGCGCGCGAGGGCGAAGTCCGGGTGGTTTGGCGTGGGGAGACGGGTGGTTTGGCGTGGGGAGACGGGTGGTTTGGCGTGGGGAGACGGGTGGTTTGGCGTGGGCAGACGGGTGGTTTGGGGCGGGGAAACGGGTGGTTTGGGGCGGGGAAACGGGGGGTTTGGGGTGGGGAAACGGGGGGTTTGGGGGGAATCCCCCCAAGCCTCCCGGATTCTGTTGCGGGAGATTTGCTTCCAAAGGATAGCTTTTGACGGGCGGCCAGGGACAACCGATGCGGCGTTGCAGCCGGTGATTACGCGATGCACCTGGTCCGTTGATAGGGATTACACGGGCCAAATAGCAGTCGAAGGCCTTCGCGGCCTCAATGCACTTAGCTCTCATCGGAAGCATGTTTCGCGGGACGCGAGTTTGTCGCACACGTCAGAATGCACATGCTTACAGCTGCCTAATCGACGCAAACCTGACAATCGGCGCAACTGCGTGCCCACGCTACGACCTTCAAGTGGGGCGATTTTCGCTTTCAATCGGGTAACGAGTTGTTCGGTACGTGTCCTATCATTCAGAAGTCGCGAACTCGTTGGAAACGGACGCCAAGAGTGAAGTTGGACGTTCCCCGTTTGTTTTGGCTGGCTTAGGAGCCTGGCACCATGCGTTTCCTGTTCAAGTTTCTGATAATCGCGTCCGTTTGTGTATTTGCTGCTTGGTGGTGGATGCAGGGTCACTCGGACCTGGCGATCCTCCGTGCGGAGTTCGAGGTGCCGCGGGGGGCCAAGGTTGTAAGCTGCGAATCGTATCCGGATGGCTGGTCGATTTTTCCCCGAGAAGGGCTGGATATTGAAGTCGTGTTTCAACTGGGTGAGGTGGACTACGCTGCCTACCGTCGCCCGGGCTAACGGTTCCGGCCAATGGCTGCCTCTACCGATTCCAGAGAACTTTCTGCGACACATGGGCGGCATCTCAACTGCCCGGGCAAGCCGGGTGCGATCCTACGAACTTCAGAATAGGCCGTTGCCAGAGGAAGGCTCAATATACAACCCGACCGACGACCAGCTGCTCTGCCGCTTCGTCGAATCCTTGCCGCGGATTCCCAGCCAAGGGCTGTTTCAATGCCGCTCGGCCGGCGACAACATCATGGTCACGCCCAAGATGATTCACAAGCGGCTGATCACGACCTCAATGACTTTATGCTCGGACTGCTCGACGATGAGAAACGGCAATTAGCCATCAAAGTTCACACTGGCTATTGACCTTGACGCAATGGTCTCGTATCGGCCGCCACGCGTTAGCATCCGGTTTGTGAATGCCGAAAAACGGGTGCGCTTGGCAGATCCTTCAGTCGCGTTGCTCCTTCGGGATGACATGTCGCATCGAACCGGCCAAGTCAAGAGTCACTCGTGAGACGAGGTTGGGGAATTGTTGGCTTGATGTGCTGCGTCTTGCGGTCGGAGTGCGGTAGCCCTGCCCACCCCGGCCCTGACGGGACCGGGTTCGCCGATATAGCCGTGATCCTGCTGCCCACCCCGGCCCTGACGGGACCGGGTTCGCCGATATAGCCGTGATCCTGCTGCCCACCCCGGCCCTGACGGGACCGGGTTCGCCGATATAGCCGTGATCCTGCTGCCCACCCCGGCCCTGACGGGACCGGGTTCGCCGGCTGGCGCATTTCTTGCGCTGATTACGCGTTATGGATAGAGGGCGGCCCGCATGCAAGTCGAGGGCGTCATAACAACAAGAAGGTTTCATTGAGCAGGAGACCAAGCGATGGGATTCGGAATGCAACCAATCGGCCCGAGGCTGCGGCTTGTCGCATGGCGAGGTGCCACGGCAGTGATGCTGGGTCTCATTCTCACTTCCATGGGCCTGGCGGCCGACAAGTCATGGAACGCCGGCAACGGTTCGTGGTACACGGCCAACAACTGGACACCCCTTGGCGTGCCGGTCGGCAACGAGTTTATTCGCATCGGCAACTTGCCTGGCGTGCAAAATAGCACCGTCGTCTTGACCTCGCCTGGCTCGGGTTACGACTTATTGGAGATCAGCAATGGCATGACGCTGGACATGAACGGCGGCGAACTCGTTTCGTTCGACGACGCATTCATCGCGGGCGCTGAACTCGCGGCTGATCGTCCGGCCTGCCGTCGGACCGAACATGCACGACTTTCAAGGCGTGCTGCATGTCGGGGCAGGCGCGCATTTTGAGATGCGGGACAACGCGCCGGTGCGTATTTTTGGAGCCTCCGAGTCCTCCGGTGTAATCTCAGGACGCGGAAATATATTGGTCGCCAGCACCATCCCTTTTGCGAACAGCGGCACGATTGACCCGGACGCCAACGGCGGCATCACGATCACTCAGGGGACGTTGGATCGGTTTCCGATCAAGCTGGACAGTCTGTTTGGCGCCGGGCATCTGAAACTTGACACGCCATTCAGCGAGCTGGAAATAAACGCGAGCCAGCTTGCCGACTCGTTTAGCGGCATTGTCAGCATGGCACCGGGTGCGCTGTTGACCATGAACCTCGAAGAAAGCTGGCGGGCCGACTTTTTCAGCAGCATCAACGTCGGTGGATTGAGCAACCCCGCGGCAGCATCGCAGATCGCCGGCAGTGACGTGGAACTCGACGGCGGAATCAACGTGGGTGGCGCGCAGGGCCATCTCCGCGTGTTGGCAAATGCGGCCGTCGGAATCCATGCCGACGCCCACGTCGGTGTCGGCGATTGGCTTGAATTCGACGGAGTCACGACCTTAAACGGCGGGCAGTTCGGGCTGAGCGCGGACGCCCAGCTCGATTTCGATGGAGAGACGATCGTCCGCGGCGGCCAGTTCACCACTTTCAGCAACCTCAGCAACGACGGCTCAGTCAACTTCAACGGCGAAACGGAATGGAATGGCATGGTCACGATCAACGGCGTCGCCCGCCAGGTCGGCAACGCCGGAGTCACGGGGCCTACGACGATCAACGCCGGCGTGTTCGACATGGACGGCAACGGCGGCAGTACTTGGAACGTCAATTCCGTGGCGATGATCAACGCTGCCCACATCGATTCCTCGATCAGCGACACATTCGACGGTACGATCGACGTGGGATCTGGATTTCTTCCGCGGCTAACGATCAATCTCGACGATTCCCATGCCCAGTGGACGATGGCCGGCGAAATGAGCCTGTCGGGTGTTCCCGGTGCGTCGTTCTTTACGAATCGACTGGCCGGCTCGCACATGCGACTGAACGGTGATCTGAATCTCAACCGCTTGGCCGGCATCGCTGCAGACGCCACGTTCGCCAACGGCAGCACTCTGAACTTCGCACACGCCACGACCGCCTTGCGGATGAACGGGACCACGCGCGTCGAAGCGGGCGCCGTGTTCACGGGCCCAGGAACGTTGCGCAATGGTCCCACGGGCCAAATGACGCTGGCCAGCGGTGTGTCGCTCGGCCAGGTCGGATTGGTCAACGAAAACTTGCTGGCGGTGGGCGATTCCGCAGGCATCGCTACGGTTGACCGCTTCGAGAATCTCGCCGATGGTGTCTGGAACGTGGAACTCGGCGGCTACCTGGCGGGTGCGGAGTTCGACCTGCTGGTCGTGGGGGGCGGCGCGGCGCTGCTGGATGGCATGATCGAAGTTGAATTGATCGATAGCGGCGGCGGTTTGTTCCTGCCGATGATCGGTGACGAGTTCACCATCCTCACGGCGCTCAGCGGCGTGACGGGCGAGTTCATCCATGACCCGGTCTCGATGGCGGCGGGCCTGACGTTCCATTGGTCGGTACTTTACAACCCCAACGACGTCACGCTGCGGCTGACCGACGTCACCGTTCCCGAGCCATCGGCGTGGGGACTCGCCATGCTTGGCACCCTGGCGTGGATGTCACGAAGAGCCCGGGCTGCTGGTCGGGTTCCGTGTGGAGCATCCTAATTCACGATCTTGCGTTGCACTCATCCGGTTTGCCGCAGTGGTACGCACCGACGAACCGGCACCGTGAGTTGCCGTGTGCATCGACGTTTTCAAGGTTTCGATTGTGATCGACCGCTGCGCAGTCTCCACGGTTGCTGCGCTGCGGTGCCAGGTGGCCCGGCACGTGCTCAATTCGTGTCTCGCTCCGCATTTCCGACCCATGGGCGTGACGACCGTCGCCTGGGCAATATCAGTCGACGACCGGGACTCGTTTCCTAGTTGCTCCACCACTCGAACGCCGCATCCAACTCGGCCGTCGTATTCGGCACATCGGTCACCGTGGACCAATGTCGCGTTGGTCGGACAGCCGTGAATTTCACGTGCGCGTTTGTCGAGCCCTGGATCGTAGGCCTGAGGGACCGACTCGTTTCGACCGCCACGGGCCGCATGTCAGACAAATCGCGTTCCTGGCGCTGCGATTCCCGTCGCCCATCTGCCAAACGACTGCGGTCTGGCAATACGACACCGGCATTAGACGCCGTAAACTTGTAACCGTTCCAAATAATGAAGTCCGTACCGTCCACAAACCCATCGGCATTGAAGTCTCCGTGTGACCAATACGCGTCCGCGGTGAATTTATGAGCGTTCCAGGCCAGGAAGTCGGAGCCATCGACCAGACCGTCCAGATTGGCATCCGCCGGAAGGTAGGACTGACCTGGTCCCAAATTGGCCTGCCCCGCCTCCAGCCGCCACAGGTCGACATCTTCCATGTTCAATAGACCGTTTCCGGACAGATCAAACGCGGCGACGGGCCCACCGTTTACGATGGCGGTCGTCAGGGCATCGATATCGTTCACATCGAAGTCGCCGTCGTCGTCGAAGTCACCGTCGATCGTGGCGTCGATGGATGCCGTCAACAAGTACTCTCCGGGTCCAGCTTCCTGGAAGACCTCCACGATATAGCTGCCGGAGGTTGGTACCGTATACGTCAACAATGCATTCTTTCCATCGGCCGCTGAATCTTGTATCGGAGGCCAGAATGCCGGTCCCAGACGCGTCGAACAGCATCAGTGCCGGATCCAGCAAGTTGGGCGAGTCATATCCAAACGCGTCTCCTGGCGTCTCCGTCCGCAGCGTCAGCGTCTGGCCTGCCACGAGATCCATGACGTACCGATCGCCCTGCGCCACGAAGAAATCAATGACGTCGCCGTCGGACAAAAACGGCGTGTTGTAACTCACCTGATCGTAGTTGGCGTTATCCAGCTGGATGCCCACCGTGGCACTGGCGCCGCCGTTAAATGCCGGGTCGCCAAAATCGACGTCTTGATACACATAGCGGACGGCGACCGGGCCCGATGCAAAGACCTGTGCCTGGAACGTCGCCGTGCCCACGCTGCCCAAGTGCGGCCGATCGTCCCACTGCACGATCAGCATGTTGGTGCCGTTCACGACGCGCTGTTCGTAATAGACGTTGCCCGAAGTAGCGCCGAGGTCGTCCCAGAAAGGAATCAGGGCGGCATCGAAGTAGGCTCCTGGCAGCCGTTCGTTGCCAAAGGTGACAAAACGGTTCGCACCCGAGGGGACCGCACCGTCGTTGCCAATGGTGATGAACCCTGCCGGGAACGCGGCGTTACCCACCGTTGAGATGATCGTCGCTTCGCCGTTGGCGGTCAAATTCAAGGGTGTCCCCGTCGCCGAAATGTCAACAAACAGGCCGGGATCCGAATATTGTGCGTGGCTGAAGGTCACGTCCGCGGCCAGGTAGCCCAGGGCACCTGAGTGACCATCCAGCGGGCGGAGTGTTCCTGGCAATTCGTTGGGCTCCGTGTCGTAGACCAGATCTTCCGTCACGACGACGGCATAGGTGGTGTCGATTAAGTCGGAAGTGACGCGCACCGTGTAGGTGCCCGTGGAGGGCACCTGATAGTCCAGGACGCCCAGGTCGAAGTTGGCGATGGGCGAACCGGCGTAGGTGCTGGACCCCGTGGCCAGAACCGTCCCATTGGCATCCAGCAATTCCAAAGTCTGCGCGTCAAAATTGTCGTCGACGCCTTGTAGTACGACATCGATGCGGCTACCGGCCTGTAGGTCCACGGTCATGTCATCCACATCCGGTACGTAGGTTTGGGCGACGTAGTCCACGACATCGCCATTTGTCAGTACCGGGGTGTTATGGCTGAAGACGTTGGCGGTGGTCTGGTCAAACTGAATACCGACCGTCGCGCTGCCACCCGCATCGTGATCGTCACCCGTATCCACTGCAAGTCGGTATGTTGGAGCACCCTAGGTTGTGCGTCCACCATGCTCCCATCAGCCCCAATGCGCCGCGCGATCGTCGCCACGGTTGTGGAAATGAACTGGTCGGCAATCGCAACCCACTCAGTGCCGTCACTCGCCACGGCTGGACCCGAGACCGCCTGAGAGCTGCCTTCTCCAAACAGAAGTGTTGGTTGTGTATCGAGTACGCTGCCGTCCGCGGCCACGCGAACTCCCATCACGTTTTCATCAAAATACCAATCCGGATCCTGTGACTCGAAAACGACTAACCAGGCTTGAGCCCCATCGTTCCAGGCGACGTCGGGTCTGCGTTGATTGCGGCCCATATTGGAAACGATGATTTGGGATCCTACGGGCTGCCCGGTCTGATCCAGCAACTGGCCGTAAATGTCTTGCATATTCCCGGAGATGGGGTTCTCCGGTGAGTTGGTAGACCCACTAATGACTGCTCGTTCATCGGTCCACACGGCGAGATAACCCCCTCCGCCTGCCGCGATGGCCACATCTTCCTGGTTTTGGAAGGCATTTCCCACCAGATCATCGCCGGGCAAAAAGGAGACAGCCAGGAGGTGTCGGTCCTCAAGCCGCTCGCAGCTGAGCGTCTGCCGCCGACAACGACCGCGTGCATCGCCAGAACGCGAATGAACTTTTCTTCCTGACATGGCCGCCTCCCAGTCGCTAAATCTAATGATTCATGACGTCTGTTTTTTTGGAGCAATTCACATCGTGTAGCCGAAAACCGATGCATCATCCGCCGCAAAATCAATATTTTTCTGGTTGTCCTTCAATCGCAATGAAATGCAGCCATCATTTGCGTCGGTTGACAGGGCTTACTGGATCTTCGGACAAGCCTCTCAGTGATTTTCAAGACTTCGAAAAATACTCGAATCGGCAGCCCCTGCCGCCAAATTTCAAAGCGGGGCGGGTGTGGGCTTGCTGCGAAACGATGTTACGCATGCTGATTCGGCCCGCGACGCGGCCATCGCGCGGCACCGTCACATGGTAGCCGTCACGCTCCGTCGTGACGGCCATTCGAGCATGCGCCCGATGGATCTCGACGTTAACAGTCCGGTCCGTTCTTGGTCGCTCGCGCCCCCGTCGCCGGTTGTCCGAAGACATAAATCGGGCGACGCAAGAATGGCTGACTCGAACGGCCGTCATGGCGGAGCGTGACGGCGACGGAGCATGACGGCCGACTTGCCGAGCCTGGCGGCATGACGTACTTGCCGCAGGGTACGTCGCCTACTGGATCACCTCGGCGACATCCACGGACTGGCGGTCGTCGACGGCCACCATTCTGGCCATCATTATGGCGTCCACTTCATTGACCATGAATCCGCAATGTCCGTCCAGGGCAACGCAGTGGACGCCTCCCGGGTGTCGGCTGCGAGGTGCCGCGATCAGCGCACGCCCGCCGGAAGCCACGGAGCACGGCATGCCAATCAATCGTGCCTGCCAGGGTGAAATACAGCGGTAGAGATGGTCGTGCACAGAGCCGCTCGTCTTGTTTGGCGTTTGCACGAATTCGGGGTGCACCGGGTCCGGACTCGGAACATAATTGATGGTCCGCAAGTCCGCACTGCTGGAGACCGGCTCGACGTGTTCCATATCCATGGCCAGCAGGGAGGCGCCCGCCCAGGGTAAGGCCCAGGCGCCGCGCTGATCGAGGGGCTCGTCACGTGCCGCGGACCTCGGTTGCCAGCAGGGTATGGGAAAACCCGTCGACGATTCGTCGCGCCGTCTGTCCGCGTGGACTGCCGGGCTCAAACCCGCCCAGGGCGCCCGCCCAGCATGCCGAGAATTCGATGCGGAAGGGACTGGAATAACCCGCCACGTTGGTTTTTCCAAACCGTTTTCCCGACTGTTCGAAACGACAGCCCCAGCGCCTGATCGCTGGGGCAAGCGTAGCTGGCCACGTACTCAGCCTGGGGCTCGTGTGGATCCTGATGAAAGATATCTCGGTCGAGTTGAAAGCGATCGTGTAAAGTTTGCTGTTCGAGATATGGCAGGATCAGAACCAGCCAGCTGAAGCGCGTCCCGGTTTGCGGATCGAAGTGTTTGTCCAGCATACGACACAGGGGTGTGGGCGGTCCGACAAGTCCCGCCGGCGGCAAATTTCCCGCCGCAGACTCGTACGACAGCGTCGCCAGACCCAGCTGACGCATGTTGTTCTTGCATTGCGTTCGCCGGGCCGCCTCACGAGCCGCATTGATGGCCGGCAGCAGCAGGGACACCAACACTCCGATCACGGCAATCACCACCAGCAGTTCTACCAGTGTAAAGCCAGAATTTCTGCAGTCGGGCGACGAGCGGTCGAACGTGGCCGGGCGGCGGTTCCGTTGAGGGGCAGGATCAATCAACGTATCGCCCCGTTCTTATTGAAATGCCGACAAACGCTCCCTTGGCGATCATGCGATCGCACTCGGCCGGCGTAAGGCGCAGGTTGATGCTCATGGTTGATTCCACACCTGACTGACGCGAAATGGAACATGCCGTCGTTTCTCGCGCCAACTCGGAAAAGGTATGACTTGATGAGATCATCGCGGAATAACGGTTGCATTCAGCTGCTAACGCTGCCGGTCAGACTACAACGATTTGCTATGTGCTACAGCTCAAACGCAAGCTCATATCGGTGTCCGTTCGGATCCTGAACAATGAGCATCGAGCCGGAGATGCCATGAAGTTCACCACTGCCGGAACCCTGAAGAATAGTGACCTCGAGTGAGTGAGACTCTTTGCTCATGTGGCCTTTGTGAACCAGCGTCAAGCCACCGCTTTTGTCCTTCACTGAACCCGAGAATTCCTCGATCGCGTAGTAGACGGCTGTTCCATTCTCGGTTCTCTTGCTAATCATCTGACCGATGCCGGAGCCGTTCATGTCTCCCAGGTACGTTTTCTTGATGAGCATCCGTCCTGCTGGAGATCCGACATCTTCTTGGGGTGATAGATCTACTTCGAACGTCCCGTTGGCGTACATCACTGCCTCTTAATTTGAGATCTGGTCGACCGTTTTCGTTCAACCGACCGGTCCCGGTTGCCAAAAGACGTGAATCGGCCGATGGGCGAATCGCTGAACGGAATAGCCGTCACGACGGAGCGTGACGACTACGGGCGGGAGGCCTGACGGTCATTCGAGCATACTCTCGATGGAACTCTGCATCAACCGCCCGGTACGTTCTTCGTCACTCGCGCGCCCGTCTGCGGCTGCCAAAAGACCTGAAATCGAGGTCCCCCTCCGCGTTACGCAAGTTTGCCGCTTACCGGCCCGCGGCCGCCAATTCGCTCAACTGGCGGTGGCTCAGCTGGTAGACGCTGATCGAAAACGAAGCTGGCGGACCGTCGAAGACGCATTGCCCGCTGAGGGACTGGCTGCGTAGCCTACCCGTGCCTGCGTCGACTTCGATGGGACCTTGCGCGACCAGCTGATACCGCATGTCGTTGGTGGCCAGCTGTCGTTGGTGCACGTACCTGACGACATTGCCGCTGCGACTTACATAACTTGTCGACCAGTGGAATTTCCCTCGCAGCCCATCTTCCACAGGGGGATTTCCATAGAACTTGAATTGTCCGTCACCGAAATGATAGATGTCGCGCGATTCGGAGCGTACCGAACCCTTTTTCGGCAACGGTGGATAGAACAACTCTTCAAGATCACCCAACAACATCGGCAGCTTGCCATTCACGCCCGTCAGCGGTTCACCGTACTTATTGACGGCAAAGTTCTGATCCAGCATGTTGCTGTACATGGGAAAGGCAAAGGGGAGGTCGTTGGCGGAATTCGTCAACCGCAGATTGTCCCGCGACTTCGCCCTCACGACACGGCGGTCCACCGCTTCGCCCCAGAAGCAGGCGACACCCCCGATGAATTGGGACGATTTGGGGGAATGTACTTCCATCTTCAGGGCGTAGCCGACCGTCTGACCGGGGGCCAATTGATAGGAAACCGATTTGTAGGTTGAGTCACCGCCAAACGCCGCCGTCTGACACCACGCCAGGCCGATCATTAGCAGGCGAGCGGATGTGCGGTAGGTAGGTGCCGGTTGTCGCGATTTTATGCACATGAAGTTGCCTCCCAAGAAATGGAACCGCCAAAATGTAGCACGTAGAACTCGTCAGGGACGACACTTGTCCTGTTTAATGAGACGGTCAGCAAGCCACGACAGGAAAAAAGAGGTCAGGTCCGAAGATCATTAGCCGACGCACGGTGCGGCGCGGTTCTTGGTGTATGCGACAAACCGGACGCTAACGCGTGCCGGCTGATCAAGAGTGAAGCAGTTGGCGTTGAATTCTCACGTTCCAACGACAAACGGCTCGTCCCTGGGGACGAGCCGTTTGAACATTTCCACAGGAGTCGCGGCCGGAACCGCGGGACACACATCTCCTTACTCGTACGCGCTCACGTTGATCACGCGCGAACTTGGCAGGAATGCCGAGGGGTCGACCACCGGGCTGGGTGGAACTTCACCCGCCGGAACTTCCTTGATAGGAGCAATGTCCTTCGACGCTTCTTCCGCCGTCACTGGCGGCGGCACGTTGGCTGGAAGATCGCACGAGGTAGTTGCGGCATGGCCATGATGAGCGGCGCAACCGCTGCAGCATCCGCTGCCAACCATGTCCGCAGCAACTGCTGCCTGAGCATCCGTGCCCGCATCCGCAACCGCCAGCGCATCCGCAGCAACCGCCGCCGCGGCCGCAGCAGCCATGACCGCAACCATTTCCACAGCAGCCATCATCGCAACCGCAGGTGGGTTCGCAGCAGCACCCGCCGCCGCAGCTACGTAGCCGTCGGCTGAAAATCCGGCCCAACATGCCTCGCAGGCGCCCCGACTTGCCACCCGCACCGCAGCCGCCGTCGCAGCAGCAGTCGCTGCAAGAATCGCTGCAGCCACATCCGCCGCTGCAACCGTTTCCGCAACCGCAGCAGCCTGGATCGTTTCCGCAGCATCCGCGACCGCAGCCCGCGTGGCCGCCGCAGCAACCACTTCCGCAGCAACCGTCGTCACATCCGCATGAGGGTTCGCAGCAGGACGAACGACGGCATAGCCGGCGACCGAACTTGCAACGAATTCGTGCCAGCAGCCCACCGCCACCGCAGGAGGACCCGCAACCACCGCAACATCCGCCACTGCAACCACCACTGCAGCCACATCCGTCGCCGCAGCAACCATCGCCACAGCCGCATCCGTCACTGCAGCCGTTGCCGCAACAACCATGACCACAACCACACCCGCCGCTGCAGCCGTTGCCGCAGCCGCCATGGCCACAGCCGCATCCGTCGCTGCATCCGTTGCCGCAGCAACCGTCATTGCAGCCGCACGAGGGTTCGCAACCACCACAGCCGCGGCAGCAACCTAGCCGGCCGCGAAGCCGGGCCAGCAGCCCTCGCAGGCGGAAGCGACGCCCACCACCGCTGCAGCAGGACGAACCGCACCCGCCGCTGCATCCATCGCACGCGGAGGCGCAGCTGTTGCATCCATTGCCACAACCACAATCCTGATCACACCCGCATGCGTTGTTACATCCGCATGAAGGTTCACAACAACTACTACACGAGTCGGAGCATCCACGCCCGAGCATTTTGCCTAATAGTCCTTGGCAGTTACCCTCGGCACATAGACCGAGACCAACAACCAGGGAGGCAATCATTATGTTCCATTTCATCGACCAACGTCTCCTTGTGGGTCAGAGCTGCAAGATCATAGGGCCGCGATGTTCGACCTCATGGCGCTCGCCGTCGTGGATCGGATCGTGAAGAGGATGGCACGCCGAGAAAGAGCGCAACATCCTTTTCGCGCAGATTGCGTTGTTCAGAACGTAATTTGGTTCCGTCCAATAAGGCAGGGCCAGGTCTCGATGGCGCTGTTGACTTGCAGCCCATGGTCTGGTGTGTTGACGTTGCGGTTGAGCCAAGCGTTTGGCTCTAACATCCGTGCCGCATCTCGTCAGCGTGTTGTGGCTCCTGATTGGCACCAACACTCACAGGTTCCAGCCTTCGGTATCGGCGATGACAAGAAAAGGGATTAAGCATCGCCACGCAAAATTTCAAATCCCGGCGAGACTTGATGTACGTGGAGATTTTCTGGTTTATGGGCCATGTCGGTAATTCCGAAAAGGGGGCCCGCAAAACCGCTACGCTCGTACCTTGTAGTTCGATTTGTTCGCGTCTGGTAAACTGTTCCAGAAATGCGGTGCAGCCCTTACAACCCGTTCTACCCGACCTGCCCTGCGGCAGCCCGCCACGGGATCGTAACATCTCGGACTTTGGAACCCCTAAAACCCTCGAAAGGGTCAAGCCCTTGGAAGACGTAGCCTCGCACGAAAAGAGCCAGCCATGAATCGCCTAAGAGATATTGCCTGCCCTGTCCTGCTCGCCTTGATCTGCACATTCCACACGGCAGCAGAATTTGCCGAAGGCGGCGATTGGACGTACTGGCGGGGTCCTGAGTTTAACGGCATCGCGCGCGATACCGGACTCATCGACGATTGGAATCCCCGCGGAGGAGCGGGCAGCAACGTGGCCTGGGTCAGCGAGGACTTGGGCGGAATCAGCACGCCCATCGTGATGAACGGACGTGTGTATGTATTGGGGCGTGCCGCGCCGGGCACACACCTGGAGGGCGAACGCGTCGTCTGCGTGGACGCCGAAAATGGCCGGGAACTCTGGCAACAACGCTTCAACGTCACCCTCTCCGACGTGCCCGACACGCGTGTCGGCTGGTCCTCGGTCGTAGGCGATCCGGAGACTGGAAACGTCTACGCGCTGGGAGTCTGCGGTCGATTCATGTGCCTGGGTGGTGAAAAGGGAGACGTCCTTTGGTCCATCCCCATGAGTGAGCGCTTTGGATTGCTGACCACCTATGGCGGTAGAACCAATTTCCCGATCGTGTTTGAAGATCTGGTCATTGTGAGCGGCGTGATGATCGGCTGGGGAGAAACGGCTAAGCCCTGCCATCGGTTCGTGGCCTTCGACAAACGCACAGGCGAAATGGTCTGGTTGAGCGGAACGCGCGAGCTACCCGAGGACACGACCTACAGTGCCCCAATGCTGACCACGTTGGCCGGCCAAAAGGCGCTCGTGTTTGGTGCCGGCGACGGTTACATCTGGGCGTTTCAACCGCGGACGGGAAAACCGATCTGGTACTTTCGCTTCTCACGTCGCGGACTCAACGTCCCTGTACTGGTCGCCCACGATCGCGTCTACATGGGGCACTCCGAGGAAAACATCGAAGGCACCGAGATGGGCGCCGTGGTGGCCTTCGATGGTACGGGCTCGGACGATATCACCGGCACAGGTCGCCTGTGGCTCAAAGAGGGCTTGATGGTCGGCCGTGCGGCTCCGCTACTCGTCGACGAACGATTGTACGTGATTGACGATCGAGCCAAGTTGCACATTCTGGATGCGGAGTCGGGAGTCGAGATGGCCAAGAAGGTACCGCTGGGAACATTCATGCGCGGTAGCCCCTTGTACGCGGATGGCAAGATCTACACGGCTACCGCCAGCGGACGCTGGTACATCTTCCGGCCCGACGCGGATCGCGGAGTAAAAACCGTCAGTAAAGGCCGACTGTTAGCCGGCGACGAATGTCATGCTTCCCCCATCTGTGCTGACGGTCGCGTCTATTTGCGGACCAATGAGCGACTATACTGCCTGGTGGATTCGCAGAAACAGGCCGTGGTCAACCCGCCCCAACCGCAGGCAGCTGAATTGGCGTTAACCGATACTCAACCAGCATGGCTGCAGCTTGTTCCCGCCGAGATGTTGTTGCGGCCGGGGGAGCGAGAGAAACTCACTGCCCGTCTCTTTAATAAGTACGGCCAATTTCTGCGCGACGTGCAGCCGCAATACCAACTGGACGGGCCGGGTTCGGTTGCTCAGCACGAATACGTCGCGCCGCAAGATTCGACTCACTCCGATGCCTACATCGTGGCCAAGGCTGAGGGACTGGAGGCTCGCGCACGAATCCGAATCGTTCCCGACCTGCCTTGGAAGTTCGATTTTGAGGACGTGGCCTTGTCGCCGCAGACGGGCCTGGGGGACCCCCCCGTGACATGGATTGGTTGCCGCTATCGTCATGTGATTCGCAACGTCGACGGCAATAATGTGATGGTCAAGATCACGACCATTCCCAAAGGAACTGCGCAGTCAGGGCTGGTTTGGACACTCCGACTTGAGTAACTACACGATCCAGGCGAACGTGCGGGGCAGCCAACGCGATGGTGCGCTACCGGACATTGGCGTAATTGCGCAAGGTTACGCACTGATCATGCACGGCAACAACCAGAAGCTCCAGATTCGCTCCTGGGCTGCAGTACTCAATAACGCCAAGGAAATGGACTACTCCTGGCAACCTGACACCTGGTACACGATCAAGTTGTGTGCGTCCATCGAGGGAGACCACGCGGTCTTGAGAGGAAAAATCTGGCCCAAGGACGATCCTGAGCCGGAATCTTGGACCATCGAGCTGAATGACCCCGCTCCCAACACCACGGGCAGCCCGGGGCTGTTCGGCAACGCGACGGAAGCCGAGATCTTCTTGGACGAGATCCAGGTCTACCCAAACGACTCACCCGCTGCGTAACCAGGTGACGCGTATCCCAGTCCGCGGAGGCCATCGTCATGCCGAACGTTCGCCTGATCATGGATGGCGTTAGCCAATGGTCCATCCCATTAATGATCCTGATGATCGTGGTGGCGGCTGCCCGCAAGAAGGTTCCGATGTACGAGTCGTTCGTCACGGGGGCCAAGGAAGGGTTCGATGTGGCGGTGATGATCATTCCCTATCTGGTGGCCATGCTGTTTGTGATCAAGGTTTTTATGGCCAGCGGAGTATTTGAAGACTTAACCTTTGGCCTGGGTTGGCTGATGGCCAGAGTGGGGCTGGAAGAATACGTGGATACGCTTCAGCTGTTGCCGCTGGCCCTCACGCGCCCCTTGACGGGCAGCGGTGCGCGAGGACTGATGGTCGAGACGTTTGACGTGCACGGCCCGGACAGTTTTCTCGGTCAGACGGCCACGTTGATGATGGGGAGCACCGAGACGACGTTTTACGTGCTGACTGTCTATTTCGGGGCAGTCAACATCAAGAAAATCCGCCACACGTTGCCCGCCTGTTTGATCGCTGATGCCGCGGGGCTGACGGCGGCCATCATCCTCGGATGGCTCTTGTTTCACGCATGAGCACTCACAGTCGCTATTTTTTCAGAAGTTCCGCCCATGATGTCGCGTGTCATACCGCCGCTGCTGGAAGCCGGTGCGACGATCTCTGTTGTCGCGCCTGCCGGAATTGTCGATCGAGAAAGACTGGAGCAGGGAATGGCCTGTTTGCGGGCCTTGGGCTTTGGCCTCAAGACGTATCGGGACGTCTACGCCCACGACGCCATCTTTGCCGGAGACGATCGGGCCCGAGCCGAGGAACTCATGCGGGCCTTCACGGACCCCGACACGCAGGCCATCTTCGCAGCTCGCGGAGGATACGGCTGTATCCGACTCTTGCCACGACTCGACTTCTCCCAAATCGCCGCGCACCCCAAGATCTTTGTCGGCTATAGTGACAACACGGTATTGCACGCGGCTTTCTGGTCAAAGTGTCGACTTGTTACATTTCACGGACCGCATGCCAGCGACCTGCGCAGGGCCGTGGACGGAGAGCTATCTCCCACCACGGCGGCTCTGTGGCGAACGCTGATGGTGGACGGCGGTCACTCGCGGGAAAAAGCCGACGCGACCTGGACCGAATCCCTGCCCGAGGCGCGGGCCGCGTCGGCCGAGTCCATGTTCATGATTGCGCCGGGTGCCGCGCGGGCACCTGTGGTGGGTGGCAATCTGGCGCTCGTCTGTTCGCTGCTGGGCTCGGATTATCAAATCGACACGCACGGCAGGATCTTGTTCCTGGAGGACGTCGACGAGCCACCTTATCGCATCGATCGGTACTTGCAACAGTTGCGTCTGGCGGGGTGCTTCGACCACGTGTCGGGGATCCTACTGGGATCATTCACTCGTTGCGCGGCAGAGGACAGCGCCTGGACGACTGCCGAGGTGTTCGCCGATCATTTTTGTGCGGCATCGTATCCGGTCCTTGCGGGTTTCCCTGCCGGGCATGACGACCACAACCTTACCTTTCCGCTGGGTGTCGAATCGCTGGTTGACGCCACGGCTGGCGTGTTTCAAGTCCTGGAGGAGCCCTGGTTATCCCGTGGTTCCCATGGATGGGCATGAGCTCAAACGAAGGCATTGTGTACGGGCCACCGCGGGCCATGAGCCACAGCAGCCTCAATTCATGCTAAGATAGGTGCGGCAGCACATGGCCGAACCGTCCGGCCTGAAGTAGGCGAATCGTCGCTGTCACGATGGGACACGACCCGCTGTGCGGGTCGACAGCGTTGCCCGCGTTTTAGCTTTGTTTGTCGATCGGCTGAGCAGTGGAGACATGGCCGAACCCGCTAAAATCAAACCAACCCTGGCTGGCGTCAACGTGCAGGAAGCTGCGGACGCAAGTTCTACTTCGACGCCTGCAGTGTCTGCGGTGACGCGTTCGGCGACCGTGAGTTCGAGCGGGCAGATCCCCAAGCTCGTCGTGCGCGATCTGACCGTGACTTTTCATCACCAGCGGGTGCTCGATAACGTTTCCCTGCAGATTGCTGCCAACCGGGTGACGTGCATCATGGGCCCTGCGGGGACGGGAAAGTCGACGCTGCTGCGGTGCTTCAATCGCACGAACGACATGATTGATGGGGCGGAAACGCTGGGCGAGGTGCTGCTGGACGATCAAAACATCCGCGATCCACGCCAGGACGTCGGCACGCTGCGAAAGCGAGTGGCGCACGTGATCCAGGCATCCACGGTATTTCCCACAACCATCTTTGAAAACGTTGCGTACGGGCCCCGCGTGGCGGGAACGTTACAGCCGTCGGAATTGCGGCAGGCCGTCGAAACCGGGCTGCGACGGGGGGGACTGTGGGATGAATTGCGTAACGATTTAGGAGAGCGGGCTTCTCAGCTTTCCGGCGGACAACAGTACCGCCTCTGTATCGCACGCGCTTTGGCGATGCAGCCCGAGGTGTTGCTGTTGGACGAGCCGGCGTACGCACTGGATCCGAATGTGACGGCCCAGGTCGAGGATCTGATCTTTGACTTGAAGAATGAACTGACGATTGTGGCCGCGACTAACAGTGTGCCACAAGCAGCCCGCCTCTCGGACTTCACGGCGTTCCTCTTGCAAGGGCGTGTGGTGGAAGCGGGGCTGACCACGGAAGTCTTCACCAATCCCAAGGATCGCCGTACCGAAGACTACGTGTGTGGCCGCTTCGGCTGAACTGTCCATTTCACCACTACGCGGAAGCTGGTTTCATGTCTCGGCACCTCGAACGCGACCTAGAGTCGCTGGAGCGCGAATTGTTATTGTTATCGTCGATGGCCGAGGAGATGATCGACAAGGCCTGCGTGGCGCTGATTCGCAAAGAAATGGATCTGGCGACCGAAGTCATCCAGTGTGACTCCAAGATCGATGAGCGGGAAGTGCGGATTGAAGACGATTGCCTCAAAATTCTGGCGCTCCACCATCCCGTAGCCACCGATCTGCGCCGTACGGCCGCGATTCTAAAAATCAACAACGACCTGGAGCGTATCGCGGATTTGGCCGTTAATATTGCCGAACGAGCCGAGCGCTTAATTCTTTACACAAACTTCAAAGTTCCTCAAGTCTTCGGTGAAATGGCCACCGTTGCGAGGTCCATGGTGCGAAAAGCCATCGATTCGTTCGTGAAATTGGATGCGAATCTTGCCAGAGACGTTTGCCGGCGGGATGATGAACTGGACCGGATGCATGGGGAGTTCATTAACACGCTTTGCAGGCTGGTTGAGCAACAGCCGGAAACCGTGGAAACCGCCTTCAACCTGTTTTCGGCGTCCCGGCAACTGGAGCGTATCGGAGATCATGCCACCAATATCTGTGAAGATGTAATCTACCTGGTCGAAGGGGAGATTGCCCGGCATAAGCACGGAGGCGAGTAGACCCGCGTGTCCTCCGCACCGCGGTCGAGCGATCGCATTCGTTTCAGGTCGAGGATCCATTTTTGCGAACGTATCGGGATTAGGCGCACCATGAATAAGACACGAATCCTGGTCGTGGAGGACGATCGTTCTCTCAGCGATGTCTTGGAATACAATCTGCGAAATGCTGACTACGAAGTGTTTGTGGCCCGCGATGGGCAGGACGGCATTCATCAGGCACAAAACAAATCGCCCAACTTGATCGTGCTCGATCTCATGTTGCCCGTGATGGACGGTTTGCAGGTATGTCGGCGATTAAGGTCTGATCCGGCCACCGCCGATATCTGCATTCTCATGCTCACCGCAAAATCCGAAGAAGCCGATCAACTTGTCGGGTATTCGATGGGGGCTGACGACTACGTGACGAAGCCCTTCAGTGTCAAGGTGTTGCTCGAGCGGATTAAGGCCCTGTTGCGTCGGATTGAGTCGCCACGACCGGAGGGGAGCATTTCCGCCCACCAGGGCGTGCTGGTCGACCGCTTCCGGCACCGTGTCTCCATTAATGACAAATTGTTGGATTTGACGCCCAGCGAGTTCCGGCTGCTGGATGCCTTGATTCGCCAACCCGGCCGCGCATTTTCCCGTGGAGAGTTGATTGATGCGGCCCTAGGTGAAAACACGGTAGTGTTGGAGCGTACTATTGACGTTCATGTTCGGTCCTTGCGGAAAAAGCTGGAGGAGTACGCCGATCTGGTGGAAACCGTGCGGGGCGTGGGCTACCGCTTCCGGGAAGTCGCCGAGTCCACGACCTGACTTACAAAATTAGGGCGGACAGCCGGGCCCAATGCTGCCGGCATAACGACAACAAAAAACCTCGCCGCTCGGCGAGGTTTTTTGAGGTTATCAAGCGCAGATGGCTGGGTCCAAGGTAGTCGGCCACTACGCCTTGAGATGCGTGCGATCCATCTCGGCCTTCTTCTTCTTGGCCAAGGCCAGGGCCTTCTTCTCGCCCCAATGGTCAATCGAAATGTTGGTGTAGCGTGGCTGTCCGTCCGGTGTTCGCCAGTAAACCGTATAGACCCACACCGGGTTGCGGCCCTTACGATGAAACTTGCGTTTCACAATCCGCTTGATCCCCGTGCTCTTGGGCGGAGGCGTTTTTTTCGCTACCCCTTTCTGGCTCTTCGGAGGGCCCAATTTGGACAGCAGCTCTTTTTCGAACTGCTGAGCCTCTTTCTTGGAGGCGAAAGTCTTTGAGGACTGTTTGCCTCGCCGCGTTACGCGCACCAGGAAACGAGGTTTGCTGCCGGTCTTGATCACAGAAATCGACATAATTCACCCCTTATTCGTCGACTGTAAACTCTTCAACATAGTGGCAACGTTGCCACCGACGACGCTTGCGAGTGCTTCCATGCCATCATCCAAAATGCTGGATGCCACCAGCTTCCATCGCTGCGGGAATCATGCACCAAATGTCATGAAGGGTAATCCATAATTCAAGGTTGTTAAGTGATTTGGTCCTCCTTTAGCCGACGTCGCCAGTAACAGTTACGGTCCCGCTCGGCGACCGATGTGGGCGGGGCCGTACGCGCCAGTCACAAGTTGAACCGGCGAAAGATTCTTACGAGACAGTTGCCATGCGTCGTCAGCGACATGGATCGATCCCGCCAAGCGCCAGGCAACCTGAGGGTGACGTGCGGCGAAACAAAAAGCAGACGTTGGCGGGCCGGTCGTGAATCGCGGTGGACAGAACGGCAAATAATCAGCATCCGCGTCTCGGAACGAGGCCCGGTACAGCGCGGCTGCTCGCGAGGAGGCAGCGGTGACGACGGCGACGACGACGGGTGCTCGTTTCATGAGGCCCTGGTGGGGCGAAGGGGAGAGTGGTGAGCGATGGGGGAAGCCCATCGGCTGCACTGCGCATTATAGGGCCGCCAACGGCGACATGAAGTGCTTAACGGGTAAATTTGAACCTTCACGAGTAAAAATGCTCGCCTGACTGCTACTCCGCAGCGCTAAAATTCGGTCAACTTCATCGCTGGAACACCACAAGCGGCCAACCGTAAACTGCGGTAACAAGGCAGGCCGGCAAATGCCGACTGCGATTTGCGGTTCCTGCCAGCCGTGTGCGCGTCCTGAAGTTGCGCATGCCCGGCAGTATTTAGCCAAGACCCGTGATTTGGCCGGCTGGCCGGCTCACTCGCTGGCGCATGTTGAAGTTGAACACTTTCGGTGGCACTTGGCCGAAACCCGTGATTTGGCCGGCTGGCAGACCCACTCGCTGGCGCGCCGAGCTTGTATTTTCACGTTGTTTTCGCCTTAGCGCAACTTCAAAACTTGCGCGTCAGGCTTGTATTTTTGCGGTTGGGTGGCCGGAAACCCCGTACTTACGTCAGCCCATCCTCACCCCACAATACGCTACAGGTGTCACAGATGGCCCCGTAGACACTTAGCGTCCGGCAATCCGTGGCGATTATTTACAACGCGGTTGTTTCTGGTAAACCGTGGGCTACATTTTTACAACGCGTGCCTGAGAGGGCAGATTGCCGTGACCGTTCCGTGTCACCCGCCCCTCGAACAGGCCTTTGTCAACACGGCAACAACGCCTTTACATGATTCACGGCTATGGACGAACTCTTAAAGACATTCAGTTATCAGGGTGGCCAGGGCGATCAATTGCACCTCCTGGAGTCCCTGGTGGCCCTCACCCTTTCGTTTCTTTGTTCCTGGTGTATCTCGCAGATTTATCGCCTGACCCATCGGGGCACCGGCTACAGTCAGTCCTACAACCAGTCGCTGATCCTGCTGGGCATGGTCACGACGCTGATTATGATCGTGATTGGCTCGAACATTGCCCGCGCCTTCTCGCTGGTGGGCGCCCTGTCTATCATTCGCTTTCGCAACGCGGTCAAGGAAACACGGGATGTCGCTTTCATCTTCTTCATCATGGCGATCGCCATGGCCTGTGGCACGCGTTTTTACACGCTGGCTCTGGTTGCGACGTTGGTGAATTGCTCCGCCGTCTATATCATGCACGTATCAGGATTTGGTCGCATGACAGGCAGTCCGGAGCAGATGGTGCGGGTGCAGTTGCCGCCTGGACTGGACGCCACGACATCCCTGGAGCCCGCGTTCCCGCAGTTATTCGAGTCGTGGAATATGATATCCATGGAAACGGTGCGACAGGGCCTGTTCACCGAACTTGTCTATTCGGTCAGACCGCTGCCAACCGTCAGCGGTCGTCGAGTGCTGGACGCGTTGTCCCACATCAATGGTAACCTCAAGGTCGCCTACAGTTTCTCGCGTTCAACGGATGAGCTGTAAGCACCTCATCGAGCAGCACTTCCATGAAATGCAGGATCGCAAACGGCTGGATCGAAGTCCGATCCGCAGACGGTAGCATGCGGCGCTTCGCCTGGGGGCCCCTGCGGTGGATGCTGCTCGGCCTCGCCTTCCTGTTGGGGATCCAGCTGATCAAGTCGGCGCAACTAAGCATGTACCTGCAGCGGGCGATGCACGAACAGGACGGGGCGCTGGTTTCAGCCGGGGCGAAAAATTGCCTCCGAGCTTGGGGAAACACCCTGGAAACTGCGATTACCGTTCAGCACGTTTCGCCGCACAGTCAACTTTCCGACGTTCGACTCACGGTTCCCCCGAACACATTTGTCGAGATGCAGCGAGCACTGCAGCACGGCGATCCTGCCCTTGGACACGAAGAGGGCGGCGATCAACCCTACTTCAAAGCCACCGTCACACTGGATGATCAGCCAGTGCAACGCTGCAAAATCTGCTTGCGGGGGGCCATGCCGTGGCATCATCGCATGGAAAAGCCGTCGTTGCGCATCAAGATCCATAAGGCAGACGTGGCGGGCGGAGATCGTTATGTGGAGTTGACTCGACCCGAAGACGCGTTGGGCGTGAAAAACTGGCTGCCGATGCAATTGGCGTGCGAGCTGGCATTGATGTCCGATCAAACAGACCACGTGCGGTTGTTCGTCAATAACAAGTACATGGGTGTCTACTTGCGCTCCATGCGTCAAGGGGAACCGCTGGCGCTGGTCAACCGTCGCATGCCGGGGACTTTCTTCAAAGGGGATTTCGGCGGTGATCTTTGGGCGTCGCTGGACGCCTGGAAACTCGCCGGAGAGATGACCGAGGAGGATCAGGCTGTGTTCCGCCGATTTCTCGCCCTTTTACCGCTGCCCATGGATGAGACCAAGCTGGACCAACTACGCCAGATCTTTGATTTTGAAGTCTACGCGCGCTGGGCCGCGTTGATGACGGTTACCGGCAGCATTCACGCCGACTACGCGCACAATCATTCGTACTTTTTCTGCGCTAACCAGGGAAAGATCGAGGTCATCCCCTGGGATTGCAACTCATTCGGTGTCCACGCCGACCCCGAAACGCCCGTCGATACCGTACAGCATCCAGTTATCCGGGCGCTGATGTGCGATCCACGCTGGGTGCACCGCCGCAACGAGTGGATCTATCGGCTGCTCACGCACGAGGCGCGCGCGGAGCGGCTGGTCGGAATGATCGACGACCATCTGCGACGCATTCAGCCGGAACTCAACAGTGACCGATATCTGGGCGACATTCGCCTGACGCACGTAGGTTGGCAATTCATGCCGGCCTCGCCGCGGCAACTGGAAAATCGCCGCCAGGAACTGGCCGACTGGATTCGCCGACGAGAGCAATTCCTGCTGAATTATCTGCGCGACAGCCAGGTCACTATCCTGCCCAACAGCGATCATCCAGATCAAACCGTGATGTGCCTGGACGGTCACGTTGCCGTACAGCTTTTGGTGGCTGGCGAAGGTCCTGCCGCAGGCGACCCGCGGATGCATCTATCCCGACATGTCGCTGGACGAGCGAACCTATGTGAGCCGGCCCTACGAGGAACCGCTCGAAGTGCCCTTTTTGACCGCGATTCCTCGCACCATCCGCCTGGATTATGCCCCGGATCAAATTCGGTTCGTTAACGCGATCACCAGGCAGCCCATCTCACCACTCCGTGAACGCCTGCGAGACCAACCTATCGGCCAAGGTCCCACGCGCACCGTGCATGTTCCCACACGGCCACCGGGTTACACCAGCCCCGAGATGGTCGCAATAACCCTGGGTCCAGGAACCGTGGACTTGCATGAGGACTTGAATATCGGCCCGGACCAACGGCTGCATGTCCTGCCCGGTACCGTGCTGCGGCTCGCGCCCGATGTTGGCATCTACAGCATGGGCATCGTCGCCGCCGTAGGAACCGACGATCAGCCGATCGTCGTACAAAGACTGCAGCCTGACCGGCCATGGGCGGCGTTTTCCGTGTTCGGACCTGCCTCCCAGGGATCCGTCCTTGATCACTGTCACATTGCCGGCGGCTCGACCGGTCATTGCGATGCCCGGCGCTTCAAGGGGATGGTTAATGCCTACAATTGCCCGCTGGTCACTCTGCGGCATTGCCACTTCGGAGCCAACGTGGAAGGTGACGATACAGTCAACCTGGCCGAATCTGAATTCGTGGTGAGTGACTGCACCTGGCAGGACGCCCTGTCCGATGCGCTGGATCTGGACATGTCACGAGGCACCATCGAGCGTTGTCACTGGCGCAACAGCGGCAATGACGGATTGGACATGATGACCTGCCAGGTGCAAGTCCGTGACTGCACATTCGAGGGTTCGGGTGACAAGGGAATAAGTGTGGGCGAAGCCAGTCAGCTGGACGCGGATCGCTTGACGATCAGAAGCTGCGCGCGCGGTACCGAACTCAAGGACGCGTCGATGGCCCGATTCGCCAACTGTCGCTTCATGGACAACCAGATCGCGGCACACGCCTATCAGAAGAAGCCCTTCTATGGACGAGGCGGCTCGGCGACGTTCGTGAACTGCACTTTCACCGGGAACGATCTGGACCTGTTTCCCGAAAAGAGATGCCAGTTTGAGCTTGATAACACCGAAGTCGGTTCGATCAAAGGGGAACCGAACGGCGTGACCCACACGGACGGCGGCTCGTTCATCGCACCTTCAAAGGAGGCCGGGACTGCCGATCCCCTGCAGCGCTCGACTCCGCCTACGCCAGTCGCTGAGGTGCTTCCATGACAGGACCACACCTGGCTCCGGCAGGGCGGTACGAACTAAAATACGTAATTACGCCTGAGCAACGGCATGCTCTTGTTTCGGCTACTCAGGATGCATTGCGGCCGGATCCCCATGGCACCAACGCCATCTACCGCGTCTCCAGTGTCTATTTTGATACCGGTGATTTTGCTGCCTACTGGGAGAAGATCGACGGCGAGTCCATCCGCCGCAAATATCGACTCAGGTTTTATGGGGCCGCGGGATCTTGCCAAGACGAGCCCGGTGCAGGCGTCGGCGCGGCATTCATGGAGATCAAGCACCGCATTCACAATACGGTCTACAAACAACGCGTACGATTGTCGACGCAAGGGGCGCTGGCGATTCTGAGCGATGCCCGCCAGCTGGGCCGTTTGCGCGAGTGCGTGGACTGGTCGGGCAGCGTGGACGAGGCGGCCGTCGCCGAAATCGAGCATTCGGCCGCGCGCCGGCAGCTTGAGGCTAAGACGCTGATCACTTACGTCCGCGAAGCATGGCAGGGTGCGATCGATCAGCGGCTGAGGTTGACGTTTGACACGCAAGGCCAGGCATTGCCGCCCGGTGCGTTTGCGCTCGTGGAAGGTTGCCAGGGTCACCGTTTTATGCCCGCCGATCAGGTTGTGATGGAGGTAAAATTTGATCACGCCATTCCGCGCTGGATTCGAGACGTCTTGATCTTGCAGCAACTGACACCGCGTCGCTTCAGCAAGTACGCGGCGGGCGTGGAGAAACCGGCTCAGCAGTGGATGCAACAGCTGCGATCCAACCCATCAGGCCCCCAGCTGAATTCCAGTCGCCCCGCGCCGTTACCGCCGGTCGAGCTGCCCCGCGTCGAGGCACCAGCCATCTTGTCGTAATTGGACATCGCCACTCCTGGTCGCGCCCTGACATACAAGCACAACGCGCAAGCGAGTGAGCCTGCCACGGGTGAAATCGCGGTTAAACGTCAGGTCTAAAACCTGACCTTGACCCACATCTGGGCCGCCTCGTTAGACCGCAAGCCAGAGAAGAATGCCCGCACACGCTCGTTCTTACGAAACATGATGCGGCATTCTTCGGCGGCGTGCGCGTCCGGCGGATGCGCACGCCGCCAGAAATCGCCGGGGAGTGGTGGCCTGGGATCGATGCGAACGGCGATTTATTCTGGCTTGCGGTCTAACGAACCGGAAATGTGTGTAACCGCCGGGTTGAAAACGTCCGACGGTTCCCTTGATCAGGGACGAGCGGCCGTGTCTTCAGGTGGGCATCAAAACACATTGCCAAACGGCCAGATAATGGAACGCACTGCCAGCGATGACCAACAAATGCCACCCCACGTGCAGAAATGGAGCGCGGTGATCGTGCATCAGCAACACGGTGCCCAGGGAGTAGGCAATTCCGCCCGCTAACGTGAGCTGCGCGGCCGTCACGGGAGCCACAGCGTAAAGTTGCGGCAGGCCCAGGGCCGTCAACCAACCGAGGCCCAGGTACATCCACAGTGCAATCCCGTCGACTCGGTGACGGAAGGCCACCTTGGAAAGACACCCGGCCAGCGCCAGCGTCCAAACGGCGGCCGTAATCAGGTGCCACCAGCCTTGAAAACAGGTTACGGTGAACGGAGTAAAATTGCCCGCAATAAACAGATAGATCAGCCCCTGATCCCACGCCCGAAATCGCGACTTCCATCCCGCGTGCTGGACCCAGTGCGAAAGCGTCGAAACCGCATACAGGGAAACCATTGAGCTGGTGTAAATCAGGGTGGCCACGATCCGCCCCACCGATCCGTACGGAACAACTCGCTGCAGCAACGCTACGCTCGCTAGCAGACTCAAACCAAAACCCAGCCCATGCGTGAGCGCATTGGCCCATTCTTCACCCTCCGTCTTGGCGGTGCGGTCGCACCATTCCAATGGTTCGGACCAGGGGCGAATGACGTTGGCGTTGGACATAATGCTCAGTCCCGTTCTTGTTTGGGGCCGCGCGAACCGCCGTGACACGCGGTCGGCCGCGTCGGGCGTCACCTCCTATT
The DNA here is from genome assembly GCA_963695565.1 of uncultured Planctomycetales bacterium. GTDB lineage: Bacteria > Planctomycetota > Planctomycetia > Pirellulales > Pirellulaceae > CAVOGW01. Next base: position 155,055 of record CAVOGW010000008.1, on the reverse strand, counting down.
AAAGATCGCCGGGATAATACGCGGAACTCAGAAAACAGGGAAACCCGAGTTGGGGAGCGTCCGCGGTGGGATTGCAATGCCGGGGGGTTGGTTGGGCACAAGGCCATCGCGGGTCGTGGGCTGACGCCCAATGGCACTCGGTTTGGGCATTGTGGAACAGTTGTCCCCAACTGTTTCCCCCGACAATTTCGCGATTCGCGGAACAATTGAGGACCATTGTTCTACAAACGGTCGGAAGCTGTCTGAGGCGGCTGAAGTTCGCTCCAAAACGTGACGTATTCGCTCCAGTGCTGGCGCGAGTCCGGATCGAACACAATGTTGCGTAGTTCGTCTTTCTGAGCCAGAAACTTACTGAAGTCGCGGACGTCCGTGGGGTTGAAGATCGGGGCTGGTTTGTCATAAACGACGGTGGCGCCTTGATGCCCATCCTGATGGTACTGCGAGAGACCCAGGATCCGCTCCGACACGTAAATGGCTTCGTTCAACTCGTGCGTGACCATCAGGATCGTGAAATCCGGAATCTCGCCACGCTGAGCGGCCTCGATATTTTCGGCGTAAAGACCTAGCAGCATGACCTGCAGGTCTTCGCGTGTGGCTTCATCCAATGCGCCGAACGGCTCGTCCAACAGCAATATCCTGGGGCGCATGATCAGGGCCTGGGCAATCGCCACGCGCTGCCGCATCCCCCCCGACATCTCGTGCGGGAAGCGATCGGCTGCCTGGGCCAGTTTCATGCGCTGCAGAAATGCCTGAGCTTGTGCCAAGTGCTGTTTGCGCAGCCGCCGCCAGGCAACAGGCCGGAATAGCCGGAAGGGGATTTTGGTCTGGTCCAGCATCAGTCCCATCGCCACATTTTGCCTGGCGGTAAGAAAATCGAAGAGACTGTAATGTTGGTAGACGATGCCAATGTCACGCGTTGGCGTGAGCACCGGTCGGCCACCGGTCAGAATCGTACCCCGATTGGGAGGATGGGTGCCCAGAATGGCCCGCAGCAATGTTGATTTGCCGCAACCGCTAGGGCCGACCAAAGCAACAATCTGGCCAGCTTTGATCTGGAAGTTGATATTGTGCAGCACTTTGTGCGTGCCAAACGCATGACAGACGTCTTTGACTTCCAGTGCAAACATGTGATGCAAGGTCCTGTCAGAATATTAACGAATCACGGCAAGCCGCCCCGTGCGGCGCCGGAGCGAAGTCCGGGGGGGTTGGGGGAATCCCAATCCGGGGGGTTCCCAATCCGGGGGGTTTGGGGGGAATTCCCCCCAACTCCCCGGATTCCGTTGTATTTTGTCGCAGAATCGCGTTCGGTCATCGAGCATCCTGGTGCTGCATTCGGCCAAATGTGACGAAAACATCTATTCGCCGAACCAGGGACAACATCTTCGCCGCAGCGCGGTCAGCAGCCAATCGATCACAAAGCCGCTCATGCCCAGAATTGCAAGATAAACGTAGACTACGTTCATATTAAGCAGCCGCGATTGGAGGCGCAGACGATAGCCAAATCCCACATCCGCAACCACGTATTCAGCGGCGATCAGAAACACCAGTGCGGGTCCCACCTGCAGCCTGACGGACTCGATGATCCGCGGCAGGATTTGCTGAAAGATCACGTTCCAGATGATTTCGATCTCCGAGGCTCCCAGCGTGTAGGCCTTGTAGATCGTGTGATCGGTCACGTCCTTCTTGGCGGCCTGGTAAATGGATTGAGCCAGCGTGGGAAAGATCCCTAGCGCGATCATGGCGACAAACAAACGATATTCGGTCCCGAACAGGACAAAATAGACCGCCAGCATCGCGGTAGGAGGGATCTTGGCGAAAAAGGAAAGGGGTGGTTCAAAAAACGCCTCAGCCGACACGAAGCAACCCATCGACACGCCCACCAGTATCGATAACACCACCCCCAGGCCCAGACCGGCCAGCAAGCGACCGAACGTGGCCCGGGTGTCCAGCCATAGCCACGACTCGCGAAATCTGGCGGCGCGGTCGGAAAGTGAGTCCGCCTCGTTCTCTAGCCCCACAATTCGCTTAGCGCCCTCCAGCGTCTGCCGGGCGTCCGGCATCGTGGTGTTGTGGGGGTTGACCTGGTGAGCGCGGTGGGAGAGCCAGGCGTACGTGCCCAAAATGATCCCGAACGAGACCACCCCCAGCGTGATGCGCTTGGCGAGATTGATAGGGCGACGAATCAGCATGAACGACCTGCCTACTTGACTGCTTTTTTCAAAAAGCGGGAGTCAAAATTCAGTTGAGCGGAAGCGTCGCCAAACCCGACTGTCGGTTTGGACTCCACAATCTCGTGCTCCACGCAGAAATCCACGACCTTGGGCATCGTGTCGGTTTGGAACCGCGCACTGTCATATAACTCAGCGGCTGCCACGGCCGTCTGGTAAAATTTCGTCTGCTGAACCACAACCTTCATGTCTTCCAGGGGCAGGCTGGAAAACTTCGCTCCCAGCGCCACCAGCGTATCGTCCCCTTTTTCGGGGTCCGCCAGCAGGCGGTTCACTTCGTAAAATGTTTCGATCACAGCGGAGGCAAAAGCTTCGCCGCCGGGCTTGCTGAGCGAATCCTTGCCGACGACCACCATGTCGATGATCTCCTCCGGAATCGTGGTGGAATCGAACAGCACCTGGCTGCCCTCGCGAGTTCGCAACGTTTGCAGCACAAACGGATTCCAGACGACGATCGACGTGATGTTCTTCTGGTTGGTTTGCATGGCCTGGGCCGCGGCGGCGGGATCCATGTTCTTGAAGGGAAACTTCGCGGGGTCCTTGCCGAGCAGTTGCAAATTACGTTCGAACATGTACTGCGAGACGGTTTTTTCCAGGCCGTAGGAGTCCTTACCCGCTAAGTCATCGATTCCAGCCATGCCGACCACGATGCAGGCATCGGCGCCGTCGCTGGTCGATGTGGGCATGATGGCCACGGAATCCCGACCCAGCGCGGGGGCCAGCACATCCATATTGGTAATGCAAACCGCATCTGCCTGGTTATTGCCATACAGGTTAATGCAGGTTTCGTAGTCAGTTTCCTTGAGTACAATATCGACATTCCATTTCTTCTCGACCGGCCCCAGCTCACCTCGGTCTTTGTCGATGATGCCGTTTTCGTCGGCTACGCCGAAAACGGACCAGCTGGGATACTCGCTCCAGGCCAGGCTGAAGCTGGGCAACTCGCCCGATGGCGAACTACCATAAGCTCCCTCCGCGCCAGCCTTTGGCTGCCCGGTTTTCTTGCAGCCGCCCATGCCTGCCGCGATGATTCCCATCAGGACAAGTGAAATAGTCAAGTGATACAAAAACTTGTGCATGGATCAGTCCCCTGGTGATTGTAGTGGTCAGCCGGCGGGCCAAGGGCTGGGGAGGACGTTGCCATGGCCCCAGGCCTTACCGCATGCGGCAACATGTTGGCTACCTGAAATCCGCGTCGTCGTACTTTTTCCGTTCTCCCATCATCTCCTCCGTGCGTTGCTCCACGCGGCGGGCCACGCGAATCGTTTCATCCAGCTCGGCGCGCAAGGCAGATAGCTGCGACTTGCTGCGCCCCATATTCATGTTTTGCAACTGGTCGATTTTGTTTTCCAGAAACTGTACGGAATCCTCGACTTCCGTCACCAGTGTGTCTCGTTGCTTCAGCGTTCGCTGCCTGGCGTCTCCCCGCTGTGTGTGTGCGTTGTCCCACAATTGATACGAACGTTCAAGGTATCCCACGCAGACCTTGAACATGCGGTCCACACTTTCCAGCACCTCATGGGCCACTACCGTGATCTTGCCGTCCTTGACATCTTTTTCCAGCGTCGTGTACAGCTGCCAAAGCCGCCGCAGCAGCTGTTCGGTGCGTGGATCCTGGTCCCCCTGCAGCTTCTTATCGAGATCGTGCAGCGCTTCCATTTGCTGCCTTTGTTGGCGCTCCACGACGTACTCGTAAGCCCGTTGGGTGAGTTTTTCCAGTCCAAAGATCAGTCGGCTGGCAAACAGACCAATTCCTCCCACGATGCCGGCCACGCCCACAAAGGCCAACAAGGGACTGCCACCTACACCCCAAGCGGCCAACAGCGCCGTTAACCCACCTACAATCGGTAGCAGCGAGACGGGAGACGCAAACAAATCAAGATAGACTTTGCGTTTGACGTCGTCCATCGGCGGTGGATAACTGTGCGTTGTAAGAAAGCTCAATAAGCTGGTTGACCCAGCATAAACGAAACGGAGGTACTGCCGCTGGGCTGCACACCGATCGCGCGCACGCGGTTGGCATTGATGCCCGAGTCGATCAGGTACTGTTCCGCCGCCTTAGCGCGAAGCCGCGCCAACTCCCGATTCGCTTCCAAGTCGCCTCGGCGGTCCGCGTTGCCGCGAATCAAGACATACGATTGTGGAAACGATTGTAACGACTTCAACAGGTCATCGAGTACCACCTGACTGCTGACGGTTAGTCGATCGGTACCGCGGGCGAAGACCAGTTCAGGCACCGAGAGGGTGCCTAGCGGTACCAGTTTTTCCCAAGCTTCTTCGCTGAGCGGCGGTAAATCGACCGCGTCTTCCCGGATTTGCTCGTCCGCCAGTCCTGGGTGGAAGTTGCTTTCCTGCAATTCACGCAGAATTCGATCGAAATACAGCGAGGCCGGCCGCCCCCCCGTGGGGTCCTTGTCGATGGCACCCGTAGTTATCAAGACGCGAGCGATATTGGTGACCATGTCCTCGAGTAACTGCAGAGAGCGACCGGTCTGGAGGCCAAAATGGGCGAAATTTTCCTGAGTGTTCTTCCACCAGATCCCGGCCACAAGGTCCTCCGCCTGTTTCGGTGAAAGAACCGCACCGGTTTTTCGGGCGTCTTCCATGACCAGTTCCACCAGGCTCTCCCGATAGTGGTGCACGGCCCGAAAATAACTGGCCACGAAATCATGCACGACGTCTTCGTTCTTCAAGAGAAAATCGCGGTTGGCCACGATGACGTCGACAATGTAGCCACGAAAACGCGAGCTGTCTGCCACCACATGGGTGTTGGGGTTTTCCAATATTTTGGAAACAAACGGTTGCCATAGCACAAAGACCTGAGGCGTTTCCGGCTTGGCCTGACGGTACAGGCGATAGACGGCTTCGGCGTCCTGGGCCGGGACAAAAGGGCGAGGTGGCAGGTTCTGCAGATTGAAGGTCGACATCACCACGCGGGCCAGCGTCTCACTGGGTGAATTCGGCGTCAGCACGAATCGCATCTGGGGGTCGTTGAGCGCATCGATGTTGGGTACGGTCTCCTGATAGGCCACAATCGCGTCCGCTCCTCGTGTCTCGTCCACAATCGCCACGATCGTTCCCGGAATCGCGTCCAGGTCGGCGCTGACCGTGAGCAGCGCGTCGATGGTAAACACGGCCATGTTGATTTCGCCGCGGCGAAGCTGATTGATGCGTGTGACGTAGTCGGCGCCATCATCGATCATATTCACGCGAATGCGCTGTCGCATCAGCTCGTCGTGGAACGTGTCCGACCTGAGAATGGCATAACCGCTAAACGAGTCCATGGCCATCTCGACGGTGGCTCGGTAATTCGAATCGGACCCTGTGCCGGACAGCAGCCGATTACGCATCGAGGGATAGATCAGCGCCCGATACGCCACGGCCAATACGGCTACCACGATCAACCAGACAAGGCACAGCGCGAGAAGTTTACCCTTGGACATGCTTATCAGACTCGGCTCGGGGCGTACGACATAGTCAGCCGCGGCGCTTCTTCTTCAACGCCGACAGCGCAACAGAGATGATCATGAGGACAATTAAGAAAAACAACCACGAGCTGCCCGGCTTCTTGGCCGGGGCCTGCCGTCGCCCGCCCGCCCGCTCCCACGCACGTCGCTTCACCACGTTTGTGGCACCGATCGGTTCGTTGCCGGCTTCGGCCAGGGCCACCAGCGCCGCGGCGGCCACTTCGCTGGGGAAACCTTCCAGTAATTGGAAATCGTTCTGACTGTCGTCGTCTACCGCCGAGGTTTCCGCGAACACCGCACGCACGGCCCGTTCCAGCGACTCCGGGTCGTCCGCACGGCGATAGCTGTGGACCTGCGTGGCCAGGCTGTGATCGGAACTCATATCCACGCCGATTACATCCACGGTCAGCCCCCGCGAGAGAATATCGGGCAGGTATCGCTCGACGAGACGCCCGTCCGTCGCCTCGCCGTCGGTCACGATCAGCAATCGGTAGTCTCCGTAGTGTTGCAAGCTGCGCTGCTGCAGCAGCGCGTCGGCCGCCTCTTTCATCTTCTCCCCCAACGGGGTGCCTCCATCGGCGCGGACCTGACGCAAGGCGGCACGGGCCTGCTCGACGTTTACCGGGCCGAGGGGAATCACCCAAGGACTGCCCTGCGTCGTCCCGTTCAACAGCAAAATACCGATCCTCGCATCGGCCGGCAGCTGTCCCAGCACCACCCGCAGCGCCGACTTCGCGGCGTCGATTTTCTTCTGGTCACGTCGCGATCGCATAGGGCTATCCATGGATCCAGAATCGTCCAGAACCACGACCACGTTCTGGTTGGCATGGGCGACATATCCCGTCGAGTCGACGAGCATGGCCAGCAGGATAATTCCCAGGAACAGCTTGGGCACGTGGTATCTTGGCATCGCTCGTGAAAGGTGTTCCGAATTCCAATGAATAGACTGCACACAAACGGCGTTCGGCTCGCGTACGCTCAATGTCACATACTTTCTGAAAGTCAGGTCGGAAGGTTGTCAGCCGACGTGCGCTGGCACGCGGAGTTTCGTGTAATCGAGAACCGGTCGCTAATGCGTTCCAGCTGATAACCGGTGGAAGTAAGTGGCATTGAGCGCTCGCCCCCGGCAGACCGGACAACACAGCCAGTTCGACTGCGGAAATCAGAAATCGAAATCGGATTCGCGGATCGCTTCGGCCGGCACGCGCACGATGCGAAATTCCACACGCATATTTTCTTTGGCCTCATCGAGGGTCATCGGTCGCGGGATCACGGGTTCCAGGATGCCGGCTCCCACCGGTTGCATCTGGCTCGTGTCCAGGTTGACTTTTTGTTGTCGTGCAAAATCGACCAGCGAATTCTTCACTGCCTCAGCTCGGGCGAACGACAGATTCAGTGCAGCTTGCATCGTTTCACGCGGCTTGTGGTCGGTCCCCTCGAATTGCCCGGCCTTGATCAGCTCGACAAGCTGACTGGTGGCGTTGATGTCCAAGGGCCGTCCCTTGAAGATGTAGCGGTAATTGGGGTGGCTGCCGGTCCTCTTCAGAAGTCCCTTTTCCAAGCCCGACTTGACCAGTTCTTGCAGTGTCTTGGTCGGGTCGGCGTGTCCCCGAATGACGACGACCGCGTTGCCAAACGTAGACGCTGCCTGGATGGCCCGATTGAATTCCGCGCCATATTGGTCGGCCGAAAACGCAGCCTGGTTTGGTTCGAAGTTGATCGTGAAGCTCACGATGGTTTTGTTGTCGAGTTCGGCGCTGGGGGAGAAATCGAGCGTCTCTCCAGCGATGCGGCCAGTCGAGGAAGTAGGTGTCACGTATTCCAGCCCAGCCAGTGAAGCGATCTGTTTGTAATCAAAATTGGGCGGGTCGAAGCCGGCTCGAATCCCGGCATACCCCCAGCTGACCGCCATGTCCAGGGCGGCTTTCATTTTTGGATTGAATCCGTTCAGGTTGCCGGCGTCCTCGAAAAACGAGATTTGCCCGGGCAACCCGACAAACGAGCAGTCCAGCAGCAGGCCGTGAGCGTCGACTTCCAACGTGGGAAGCACTTCCTTACCGAAAATGGATTGGGCGGTTGTCAGCAACTCGCGATAGGCGGGACTCAGTCGACCCGACTCGGTAAACTCCTTGCGCAGCTTAACGGTTTCCTCTGTGCCTTTCAGGTAGCCGGCCACAAACTTCTCGACCTTATCCCGGTTTTCGCGGTACCAGTCCGAGCGGACCGCGTAGACATCCGCAATCGAGCGCGACATTTGTTGCGTGGAATTCAGCACATGGGCACCGCGGACCGTCCCTTCGGCCCCCGTTCCCGTGGCATCGATGCCCCCTGTCAGTCCGATCATGTCGGGCGTAATCACACAGCAGGCGTCAACGGACGGGTCGGCCCGGAATTTTTCGGCCGGTCCTTTGGCCCCGGTCAGGTCAGCAACCCAGACGATTTCAATTTCGTTTCGGTCGATTTTGGCCACGGCCAGCGAATCGTACAGCAAGCCCACGTGTGGACCTCCCTGCTGGCAGGCGACACGAATTTTTTTGCCCTGGCCGCGCAAATCATTAAGCGACTTGAGGTTCTCACGGGCCACAATGTGGTCGCCCGCGCTCCACGAGAGCTGCAAGATCACGACGGGTTTGGTATTTGGACTGCTACCTAAGACTTCGCTCGCCTGACCCAGCATGCGGAACGTGCCGCGAATGAAAGGCGTCTTCCCCGTCATGTAGTTCTTGACCTGCGCCACGAAATCGTCACCGGGTGTCAGTTTCAGTTTCAAACCCAGCTTGTCATAGATCGAGCCCGACTTGGTGGTCAGCCCACCATTGGCGTAGAAGGTCGCCACGTCGCCGCCCCAGGTGATGAAGGGCACGTTAAGACTGGGCTGCGGTTCCACACTGCGCACCTGCACGGAACCGACGAGTTCCGAGAACTTTTTTTGCGCCGCTGCCGGAACAGCCATGACCGCAACGAGCGAAATCGCAACAACAACTCTTGATCCACTCTTCATGAAGGTTGACTCCTATTGTGTGCAGGGCGGTCCGAGTCGCGTGCCGGCCTAATGACCATTGGGCCCGATGGGCGACTGGGAGCGTGCGGGCGCAGCTATTGGATCACGAGCGGCCGTGTTCAGAAATTGGCTCATGTTCGATTTCCCCCCAATGCGCAAGTCCCGAGAACCGTTGGCTCATTATTCGGATCTGACGATCATCCGTCAATTCAACGACCTGTCGCGCTCGCGGAAATACGCGGGAAACAGGGGAAACTTACGGAATGGCGCGTCCGCCGTTTATTTTTGGCATCAAGTCCTGTACAAGAAAACAACGCGTGGGGATATGGTTCCGCGGATGCGAGACAGCAATCGGCCGCCAGGCGTCGAATCGAGAGATTGGCACGACGGTTGCAACGAGTGCAAACGAGGTCATTAATAAGTCCATGGGACCATCGAATGGAAAGCCGATCATGCGTAAGTTTCAAGATTTGTCGACGCAAGTGTACTATCGGGAAGTCTTGCGTGAGGAGCAAAGAGAGTATCGCCGACTTCGCAATCGAAGGGCGATCCGCGACTTGTTGACGTTTCTGTTCGGATTAGGGGCAATGGCCGTGGGAGTATTCCTGGTCGAACATCAGGCCACGTGGATGCCTGCCGTTGAGCAACTACAAGACGCAGTTCGGAACTGGTTCTAGTGCTTGTTCAAGTCCATACAACCCACATTCTGGGCTTTGGTCTCTTATCAGCCGCCACGCGTTAGCGTCCGGTTGGTGAATGCCGGCAAACCGGGTGCTAACGCACGCCGGCTGATCGGCGGTGGACCCGTCCCGGCGCAATGTAGATGGCATTGAGCGTGCGTGTCCGGCCAACGCGCACGCCGCCGCAGAATGCCGCATCGTGTTTCGCAAGAACGACCGCTTGCCGGGCATTCTTCTTTGGCTTGCGGTCTTTCGAACCGAAAACGAGTTGCCGCAGCCATTTTTATCTGGGCATAATATCTGACGAGCACAGCGAGGCAACGGCTGCGCGGCATGGTGTGCTCGCGATGTGGGAGTGTATCGGATTCTGGCACACGACATGCGCGAGAACTGCCGGTCTGGACCGAGCACGCGCAGCACGCCACTCTCGGTGTCACTCCGTCCCGCGGCGACGTCGGCTTGGTAATTCCCAGCCTGCACGGAGACGATGGAAATGAACGCCAAGAAACTGATTGAGTCACTGCGGCGATTTCCGCTCTGCCTGGAACCACTGATCATGTCGCTGAGCGTCGAGGATGCGCGCTGGAAGCCGGCCACCGGGCAGTGGTCGGTGCTGGAGATTGTCTGCCACTTGCGTGACGAAGAGTCGCAGGATTTTCGCACCAGACTTCGCCTTACGCTGCAGGATCCGCAGGCGGTATGGCCCAGCATTGATCCGCCGCGGGCCGCCGTCGATCGACGCTACAACGAGGACTCGCTGCCGGCCGCGCTGCGATCGTTTCTGGCTGAGCGGCAACAATCGATCGCTTGGCTGCAGAGTCTGTCCGCACCCGACTGGGACTGTTTCCACGTTCATCCGCAATTGGGCAAGTTTTCCGCCGGGGACTTGCTGGCAGCCTGGTCGGCCCACGATTGGCTGCATTTGCGACAAGTCAGCAAACGGCTATTCGAGCAGGCGGCTGAGCAAGCTGGACGATTTAGCACGCGGTACGCAGGCGAATGGTAGTACCCGCGGCCCGGCAGTTTGTTGCTGTCGTTGGTTCCACGCGAGATGTCATCCGGAAGCAGTAACGCCTCAGTTCGCGTTTTGCATTTTCGACGTCGCAGTCGATACCATGTAGAAGCATTGTCCCTAATTGTTTCCAGGCCATTGCGAACGCGGAGCATGAACCATCGGGGACAATGGTTCACCGTTCCGGCGAATAACCACACCTGCTCGCGCAAAAAAAGTGCAAAACTCAAACTAAGCTAAGATTCGCGTAGTGCCTGAATAATGTTCATGCGCACCGCGCGGATGGCGGGAAACAGGCCCCCTAACACGCCCATCGCCAACGCCATCAGCACGCCCCGGATCAACACTTTGGGTCCAAAGCGAAAGGCGAACGTAATCTCGCTGAACGTCGACCAGTTCGCGGTCCCCGTGGAAATCCCGTTGAACGGTAGCGTCGCCAGGCAGCCAAGGGCTCCACCCAACAAACAGAGAAAAACAGACTCCAGCAGGAAGGAGGTCAGGATGCTGCCGCGTCCGAATCCCAAAGCGCGCAGCGTGCCAATTTCGCGCGAACGGCTGGCCACCGCCGCATACATCGTGTTGGCGGCGGCGAACATGGCACCGATCGTCAAGAATAAGGCAATGAAGTAACCAATGACCTTGATGGCAATCGACGAGTTCATCTGATCTTCGTAGTACTTGATTTCATCGATTGCTTGCAAGTTAAACTGCTCGTCGTTTTCAATCCGGTCCACCAAGGCCCGTTTAGCGTTTTCGTCGCGGGCTCGTAAATTGACGCAAGACACAGCGCCCGTGATCCGCCGAGCGCTGGTCAAATCCCGATAGTCGGTCCAGACCTCCGATTCGGCGGCGCTGCCGTTGGCCTCGAAGTAACCAACAATCGTAAACTGCACCTGATTGATTTCCAGCTGTTCGCCAATCGCCAGATTCTGAAACCGCTTGGCCATGCGTTCACTCGTAATGCCCTCGTTGACGCCCGGCTGAAGGTCACGTCCCTGCACGATCTGAAAATTAGGGCGGAGTTCGCGCCCGATCGGATCCATGCCGCGGACAATTACGTTCGTGGTCCCGCCGTTACCCCGCCGTGGCTTGGTCAGGATCGTGACATACTCCATCGATACCAGCGGTTTGCCCTCTCCGTTAGTGGCGATACCGCTAAGTGTCGTAACCTCCTTGGCCAGTTGTTCCGCGATCCCGCTGGAGACCTCGTCTTGGGACCCCTTGCGCAAGACAATTAAATCGAGCGGCTCGCCCGTCACACGCAGTGCATATTCCAGGCCATCCGCCAGACCAAACGAGAAGACGGTGGCGGCCACGACCAAGGAAATGGCGAAAACCGTCATGACGGTAGTGACCCAACGAACGCGCAGGTTGCGGGTGTTGTATTTGGCGGGGATCATGAATGAACGTCTGCTCCTGCAAGTCCTGTGTGGCTCGACCCCTCATCGTACCATAGAATCCAATGCCGAAAATTACCCTGCCGAATGCTATCCTGAGGGAACTGACGACGTGCGCAGCACGGTCAGCAACCGAAAGATCTTCCAGAAACGTTGTTCCAAGTGCGACGGTAGACGCAGAAGATCTCGAACGCAACCCCGTAGGTATTGTCACGTGGGTTGGCAGATCCTTCACTCCGCTTCGCTCCGTTCAGGATGACCGTTTGTAACGGCGCTCCTGCAGGATGGCGCAGCCTCCCGCGGGGGGTTTGGGGGGATGCCCCCCAATGATTCGGCCATTCGGTCTCGAACGGTTGGGTTCAGCCGGCGGTGAGTTGATTTTCCATTTTCGGCACGCGGATTACCGCTCGGCGGCAACCCTTGGTTCTGGCCCAGCCCCGGGAGTTGATGTGGATTTCCGTCAAGCTTATTCACGACTCGTGCTCAGCGCAGCGGTGCTCGTGCTCGTGCTCGTAATCGGTGCCAGTATCGTACCGTTCCGGGGACTCTGTCACATGGTCCGACCGTATTGCCAAACGAGTCAACATTGCCACGATTCGTTTGATCTTGCCTTTCATCGGTTGACTCGTTTCTCTTGTGATCGCCTCCGAAACTAGAAGACATCTTGAATCGCGGAGCATTCCAGTGCCGAGCCCCGGGCGATATCGAAGAATCGAGCACGGTCCTTAAGGCTGCGTTTTCCATTTCCTTCGGCGATATTCAGCGGAATCGATTGAGCTGCGCGCAACCATTGATCGCGCGAGTGCCGATGAAGTCCGGATAGATCTTTCGCAATCCGAAACGTTTCGGCGACGTACTCGATCGCCAGCCGATAAACATCAAGCTTCTCATGATCGAAGATTTGATCCGTCATGACCGTACCCCCTTTTCAATTGCGAGCACGAGCACCGCTGCGCTGAGCACGAGCACGAGTAGCGTTTGACGTCGAATTCCGTTCCGATAACTCAAGGGCCAGAACAAGTGATTCGTGGCGACAGCAACTTGTAGCTCGTGGAGAGGAACCCCCGAACCCCCCGGGTTCCATGGTATCTTGTCACTGAATCGCGCTCGGTCACTTAGCCGACTTTTCTGAGGCCGTCGATGACCGAAAGCCGAGCCGACCGCACGGCCGGCACAATGCCGCTCAGCACGCCGATCATGGTGGCCACGGCAATGCCGTAGGGCACCATGACCCAGGCGATATGGTCGATCGGCACAAACTGCGGGTAAACCTGATGCAGCCCAAACCAGGTCAACTGCGCCAGACTCATGCCCAACACACCACCCACCACGGCCACGAAGATAGATTCACCCAGAATCATGCCCAAGACAGCACCGGGGCGAAAGCCTAACGCTTTGAGCAAGGCAATTTCCGACGTGCGTTCCCGGACAGACATGGCCATGGTTGTTCCCGCCACCAATGTCAGCGCGAACACAACCGCCAGCCCAATGTTGCGAATATAAGCCTGGATGTTCCCCAGAAACTTGCTAAACGTCTTCATGAACTCTTGATGACTTTGCGTCCAAGTCGGAGCGTTGGAGCTGGCGAATCGCTGATCGATCGCTTCGCACAGCCGGGCCACAGCTGCCGGAGATTCGGTCTTGGCGAAAATGAAGCTTGTGGTACCCGCATTCGCGTCATTCAGTTGCCTCAGCCCTTCGTCCAGATATTCGTTGTGGAAGAACAGCTGTTGCAGCCAATCCGGTGCATCAAAAATTCCCCGTAGCGTTAATTCAAGGTTGTAATTGTAGTTGTCGCCTCGCAGCGGTATCCGTTCGCCAATCTTCCAGCCAAACCGTCTGGCGGAGATCTGGTCCACAACACAGCCTTGCCGATCGTCCAGCCAGGCCTGCATCTGATCCGGCTCGATATGGATCTCATCCCAAACCGTGAAGATCGACTTGGCGTCGGTGCCAATTTGATCCAACAGGGTCCGGCGGTCTTTGTACTGGCCAAGGTACCAGGTGTAGGGCACCACGGCCACAATGCCTGGCATCGAACGAATCTGCCGCACGTAGGCCAGGGGCATGCGACCGCTAAAGCCCTGTTTGTTCATGATGAGCAGCCGGTTGCCACGGGCCAGGACAGGAGCAAATTGATCCTGCATCAGGATGTAGCCGTACAGAAAGCTCATCAGGCACAAACAGACCGCCAGGGACAACACGGTCAAGGCCGTTCGAATTCGATTTCTGGTGACGTTGCGCAGGATGTAGCGTGCGTAGGCCATTATTTGCCGTTTCGATTCTCTGCCCAACCAGGCAGGCTGCAACGCACCTTCGAGACCGGGAACCAGACTTAGGCGATGCGGCGCAGCCCATCGACAACTCGCAGTTGCGCGGATCGTACTGCCGGAAAAATACCGCTCAGCAAGCCGATGCCCAACGCGATCAGCAGTCCCAGGCCCAGCCAAGGGCCGGCAATCTCGCGGATACCCAGGGGGAACGTGACCGGAGACATCGTGTGCAGCAGCTGCAGCGCACCGCAGCCCACACCTACACCCAGAATCCCCGACGCGATGGCCATCGTGAAGGACTCCGCGAGCACCATCGATAAAACTCGAATGCGATTAAAGCCAATGGCTTTGAGCACCGCCACCTCCGTCGTCCGTTCACGCAGTCCCATGGCCATCGTGGTGGCCGCCACGAAGCACAGCGCGACAATCACGGCAATCGAGATGATGACGATCAGAAACTGGACGTCCCCCACCATCTCCGCAAACATCTGGGCAAAGGCAGCTTCGGTTTGCGTACGTGTCGGGTTTTGGGAACTGGCAAACTTGTCATCGATCGCTGCGGACAAGGGGGCGACGGCATCGGGGGACGCCACCTTCAGAAAAATCGTACCCGCATTGCCGTCACCAAAGGCGTTGTTCTTCTTCAGGAGTTCGTCGAGGTATTCCCAATGAAACCAGACGCTGTCGGTGGGCTTGGGAGGGTCGTACGTGCCACACAGCGTCAAATCCAGCGTGCACTGCAGATACGTACCCACCAACGGGATCCGTTCACCGATCTTCCACCCGTAACGTTCCGCCGTTCGTCGATCCGCTACACATCCATTACGGGTCTCCTGCCATGTTTTCAGCTGGTCCGGGTCGATCTGGAACTCATCCCAAACGCTAAACACGTACTGCGGATCGGTGCCAAACTGAGCGAACGTGATTTTCTGCTCCTGGTAAGTCCCGCCAAACCATTGGTAGGGAACCGCGGCCACGACGCCATCCATGTTGCGCACGCGGTCCACGTACGCAATGGGAATGTCTCCGGAAAAACCCTGAGTATTCATGACGACCAGTCGATTGTATTTGGCCGCCTCATTGGGCCAAACCTGTTGCGTGGCCTGGTACCCATACAGCACCGTTAGCATGGCCAGGCTGAAAGCCACCGACAGCACCGTCAGAATGCAACGCAACGGGTTGCGGGTTACACTGCGAATGACGTATTTGAAGTAGGACATGAGTTATTCCGGTAAACAATCGCCAGCTTGATGGACGTTGTGGTTGACGGCCCAGTCGTCATGCGCTCGCTGCCGCACTCTGATCCGTGACCAACACCCCTTTTTCCAGGTGGAGGATGCGTTCGGCGCGGTTGGCTGCATTGGGATCGTGCGTGACCATCACGATGGTCTTGTGGAAGTCTCGGTTCAATCGCTGCAAGAGGTCCAGGATCTCGGCCGCTGACCTGGCATCCAAGTCGCCGGTGGGCTCGTCGGCAACCAAAAGCGTGGGATCCGTAACGATCGATCGGGCGATCGAGACACGTTGTTCTTGTCCGCCCGACAGCTGACGCGGGTAATGGTCGTCTCGATCGCTGAGCCCCACGACTTCCAGCGCGGCGGTTACGTGCTCGCGACGTTCGCGCCGCGAAAGTCGAGTGAGCAGCAAGGGTAGTTCCACGTTCTCTGCCGCCGTCAAGACGGGAATCAGATTGTATAACTGGAAGATAAAGCCGATGTGTCGCGATCTCCAACGAGCCAGAGCGCCCTCGGACAGCCGCCCCAGTTCTTCTCCAACCACCGCGATGCGACCTGAAGTGGGCCGATCCAGTCCGGCGATCAAATTCAGCAACGTGGTCTTGCCGGAGCCCGACGGGCCCATCAGCGCCAGGAACTCCCCTTGCGGCACCAGCACATCGATACCCATTAAGACCGGGATCTTAATCTCATTGCGGCGAAACTCCTTGTAGACGTTCTCGGCGACGACAACATAAGGACTGTCATTCGTGGAGGGCTCGGTCACCATGCTACCTCAGTGAAAATATTGGCCGTCTGGCAGGTTTGGCCGTATCGTGGCTCAGGCTGTCTCGTAGGTCAGGCTGTCTCAGGCTGACACGACTGCGGCTTCGCTGCCTCCAACTTGCGTTCCAAATCTGCAACGCCCGTGCGGGGATGTGACCTGCCCTGGCGGGCGAGTCGCGAGTCTGGGACAGCCTTACCTACGTACGGAATGTATCAGAAATCGGCTTACTTCGTGAGTCCTGCAACGGACTGGGCAAATCCAATCTATCCTGGGTTTTCATCGACGATACGAATGAATTTGGCGTCTGCCAACGCGGAAGTCGGATTCAATACGACCCGCTCTCCGCCATTCAGTCCGCTGATAATTTCCGTGCGACCATCGCGTGACCGCCCGGATTCCACCTCAACCTTTTGGACGCGGTCCTCGGCCTCCACAACCCACACAAAATTCATGTCGGCCTCGGCTTGAATGGCCGTTGAAGGACAAAACACCTTTTTTTGATCGACCGCGTTCGGCTGATCGTTGGCCAGCGTGTCGCCGCCAGGCAGAAAAAATACCGTGGCACTCATTTCGGGAAACAGACGCTGGTCGGCGTCGAGCACCTCGACTTTTACCTTGATGGTGGCGCATGCCGGTCCCCCATGGGAATAATCTTGCGCACGCGGCCGCGGAACCGATGATCGGGCACGGCATCGACGACGACTTCCGCGGGTTGTCCGGACGTAATGCGGCTGATGAAATCTTCCTTAACGTCCGTGTCGACTTCCAGATGCTCCAGGTCGGCGATCGTCACGACGGAACCACGTCCGGAAGCCTCTCCCATGCCGCCGGGCAGGATCGATTCGCCAACTTCCGCATCCTTGGAAATCACGGTTCCTGAAAATGGCGCTCGGACGAACATGTTTTCGCGGCTCTCTTCAGCTTCCTTGACCCTGGCTTCCGTCAAGTCCACAGCCGCCTTGAGGATGTCGCGGCGTACCACAGCCATGTCGTGAGCATATTTGACCCTGTCGAATTCATCATCGCTAATGGTGCGGCTATCAAGCAGCCTCTGCACGCGACGGTATTCGCGCTCAAACTGTTGAATGCGTACTTCATGCTCCGCCAGCTCTGCCCGAGTCTGCTCCATCGTCGCCGTGGTCGCAGCCAGGCTGGCGTCCAAGTCCGCATGTTCCAGCACCGCCAACACCTGCCCTTTCTCGACGCGACTTCCTTCTTCCACGTGAATCACTTCAATCCTGCCAGGTGACTTGGCACCAATTCGAGCCTGACGACGGGACTCCAGATAACCGGTGGCCACTACCATGGCATCCGCTGCCCGACCGTGCTCGACCTGGACTAACGCGACACGGATTTCCAGTGGCGGAGAGATGATCCTTTCGACGGACAGCCAACCAAGTCGATCGGCCGCGAACACCGCGCCGGCCAGGATCGCGATCAGCAGCAGCAACCAGCACAGCCATTTGACAAGCCGCCACAGAGCAGAAGGCTCGCGGTCTCGGTTGCGGTTGATCCGCAATGTGGCTAGGGCATCCCGCGAGGGGGCAGGCGAGGCTTGGGCCATAGTGGAGTATTTGCTGTGAGCGTGCCAGGAGCATGCGGCCCGCGATCACGACAACCGCAGCTGCAGACGATGCTATTATACATCAAGCCCACTCGTCCTTAAACAAGCGCAGATCGACCGAAGGCGACTTGTATCCATCAACGCGTTCACCTCAAATCCGGCCGTTGGCTGGACAGGTTACAAACCTGTCGGTGACACACATTTCCGGTTCGTTAGACCGCAAGCCAGAAGAAATCGCCGTTAGAATCGCTCGTAGGCCAGCACTCCCAGGCGATTTCCGGCGTGCGCGTCCGGCGGACGCGCACGCCGCCGAAGCATGCGGCACCGTGTTTCGCGCGAACGAGCTTGTGCCGGCATTCTTCTCTGGCTTGCGGTCTAAGGAGGCGGCCCAGATGCGGGCAAAGGACAGGTTACAGACCTTTCCTATGGTTCGCTTGATCGAGGACTAGTTGAGGGACCAGAAGCGGCGCGAGAACAGGCACAAGATTACCAGGACCTCTACGCGGCCCAGCATCATCAACCACGTGAACAGCAACTTCGACAATGGGCTGAAGTGTCCGTAGTTCTGGGTGGCCCCGACCGTTCCCACGCCGGGACCGATATTGTTCAACGTCGCCGCGACGGCACTGGCGGTATCGATCAGCTTGTCGTCGGAGCGGGGTCCCCACGTCGCATCAGGTTCGAAGAACAGCACGATCATCCAAGCCGTGCAGAAGATAATGGCGATCAGGGCAAAATAGACCAGAATGCTCTTGCGCAGGTCAGGATCTTCCACGGGCTCACCTGCCAGCCGCAACGGTCGCACCACGTTCGGATGAAATGCCTGTTCGATTTCCAGCCTCAAGATCTTCGCCAGCAGCACATGGCGAATCACTTTCAGACCACCCCCGGTGCTGCCCGCGCAGCCGCCCACGAACATCAGGATCAAGAGAATGCTCTTCGCAAAATGGCTCCACGTATCGAAATCATGCGTGCCGAATCCGGTAGTGGTCATGATCGACGTCACCTGAAATAGTCCGTAGCGCAGCGCGTGCGCCAGTGTTCGAAGTCGCCGCCGAACAGCACAATCAGGGCCGTGGCCAGGGCAATGATGGCCAGATAAGTCCGCCATTCGACGTCGGACAAAACCTGGCTGAACTGGGCCTTGACCGCCAGAAAGATCAGCGCGAAGTTACTCCCGGCCAGGATCATAAAAATAATTACAGTCGTCTCGATGCCGATGCTGTCGAAGTGCGCCAGGCTGGCGTTGTACGTACTGAATCCGCCGGTGGCCATGGTGCCGAAGGCATGGCATAGTGCATCAAACACGCTCATGCCAAAGCCCATAAGAATCAGCGTCAACAGCAGATTCAGCGCACAGTAGATGGCGGCGAATGACCAGGCCACGTGCTGCATGCGGGACTGAGTACTGATTTGTTGCGGACCGGGCAGTTCGGCGCGCATCAGCGCCTTGCCCACCGAGCCCTGCCCCAAAATGACCACAAACAGCACGATGATGCCCAGGCCACCCAGAAAATGCGTGCTGCTGCGCCAAAACAGGATGCAGTGCGGCACGAAGTCTGGATCCTCCAACTCCGAGATTACGGTCGCGCCGGTCGTGCTGAAACCGGATTGGGATTCGAACATGGAATCGACAAACGTCATGTGGCTGTAGCGAATGCCGATGCAGCGATGCTTGCCGTTCAGCAGGTCTTCGGGCAGCACCAGGGAGGTTCGCCAGTGCGGGCCCCGAGCGGCCAATGCCTGGGTGACGCCGACCATCGGCCATTGCTCTGCCGACAATTCATCGACGGCCATTCCTCGGTATCCGGCGCGCAGAAGTTCACGAATGACGTGTTCCTCTTCCGCCGCTAAAGGATCGCTGATCAGCCAGGGAACGAACGGATTCCAGGAGTGACTCAGCAGGCTGGCGCGATGCGTATCCGGGTCAAACCGCAGGCAGGGTCCTCGGCCGCAGTGGGAAAAATAGAATGGCAGGGCTCCCAGCACGGTCGCCATCACCCACGACAGGCCCACGACGGCCATCGCTTCCTTGCGGAACATCCGGCCCTGCGCCGCACGACCAAACAACCACAGCCCAGTGCCGACAAGGAAACAGACAGCCATGCTGCCCGACAGTGCCAAGAATCCGCTGGTCTCGAAGCGGCCGTCCCTGGGAATGGACAGCTCGTGACGCAGCCCCAAGCTAGGGTGGGCCCAGGGCAAACTGAAGACCATGAAGGCCCCGATCAACAGGCAGACGACACCCAACACGCGGGCGACCAGACGGATATTCATTGATTCAATCCTGCGTTCACCGGAACCACGCGGGCACGTGTCCCCTTAGTCGGGCGCTTGGAACAGCGAAAGAAATTCCTGCTCCACCGACGCGTCCACCAGGGCGATGGCGATGTCACCCGTTTTCAAACGGTCATCGCCGCCTGGCACGGTAACAAAGTCCTCGCGGGTGATCGCCGCCAACAGGCTTTGTTTGGGCAACCGCAGGTTGGCCAAGACATGTTCCGTGGCCGGTGCACCCTCGCGTACTTCCAATTCCAGCACGCGGAGACTGCCGTCATTCAGCGTCGTGGCGGAAACGACGGGCCCCACGTTCAGCAGCCCCATGATCTGCTTGGCCATGACTTCACGCGGGCTGACCGTATGGTCGATTCCCAATTTGCCCACGACGTTGGCATAGTCGGGGCGATGCACGATGGCCATCACCGCATCCGCTCCCAGCTCACGGGCTTCGACGCTGGCCATGATGTTATTCTCATCGTCCCCCATGCAGGCGGCAAAGACATCGGCGGCGGAAACCCGTTCTTCCTCCAACCGACTGCGGCTGGTGGCGTCGGCTCAGCACCACAGTCGCGTGTTTGAGTTTGTTGGCCAGCACCTCCGCGCGGTGCGGATCCCGTTCGAGGATCTTGACGGAGTACAGTCGACCTTCCAGCGCACGAGCAAGGTTGTAGCCCGTTTCGCCCCCTCCTGCGATAATCACCCGTTTCTTGAGTTGCGCTGATTTCTGAAACAGCGGGCGAATGTCCTGGATCGCGCCACGTCGACCGAGCACGGTGACGGCATCTCCGGCCTCGACGATGTCGTCTCCTTTGGCGATCCAGGTGCGGTCGCCACGGACGATACTGCCGACCCGGACACCGTGCGGCAACTGCAACTCAGTTAGTGACTTTCCCGCGGCTTTGGCGCGGGGTTCCACCTGCCATAACTCCGCCTCCAGCTCTCCCCGCGCCAGCGTCTCTACAGCCAAAGAACCGGGATTTCGAATGCTACGCGCAAATTCCACGGCCGACAGATGTTCCAGGCTCATTAACCGATCGATGCCAAAATGCCGTTGATAGTCCAACGTACTGCGATCGCGAAAGGCCGGCGCGAACACGCGGGCAATGGATCGCCGGGCCCCCATGGCTTTCGCCAGGCTGGCCGCCACCAGGTTGACTTCGTCCACGCCGGTGACCGCCAGGCAGACGTCCGCTCCAATCACGTCGGCTTGGAACAGGACGTTCGATTCCGCCGCGGAACCGCACACGGCTCGCACATCCAGCTCTTCATTCAGGTGCCGCGTCTTCTCCGCGTCGTTGTCTACCACGGTGATGCTGTGCTTCGTTTCACGGCAAAGCAGGTCGGCGATGGAGGTGCCCACCGTTCCCGCCCCCAAGATAACGATTCTCATATCAGCCTACCTGGCCCGCTCTTGACGAATCGAAGCCGATCGTTCACAGCGATCTCGACACCAGCCACAGCACCGCGAACAGGACCGCCATGAAGCCGACCATCCAAGCGGCAAAGTGCCAGGCATGCTCCAGAATCGGCCGCAGTAACTCGTGCCGCGTGGCGCCGTAAACGAGGCTGATGGCAACGATCAACGGCACGGCATACCACAATCGTGTGATGGACGCCGTCAGAAGCAGCATGGAGAGTTGCATGACATTTCATCGAACCATGTGAAACAAGAAACCGGACGCTAGCGCGTGCCGGCTGATATCATCAATCCGCAAATCCATGGGCGCACCGCCTTAGTCATTCGCGGTGTCCACGTCCGACTGTGGTCGCGAGCCCGCAGGGGCCTTGGGGTCGGCAAATACCGGACCGGCAAACGCGTCATAAATCACGAGCATGTTCAAGAGTCCCGCGATCATGGTGTACAGTGTTCCCAGCTCAAAGTAAAACCCCAACTCCTGGTGCCACTGCGCTAGTTGGTCGTGCTGCTGTTCGCTCAGTGGTCCCTGGGGGGGCGCCATGAAGTCACTGCCAAACAACCGATGGCCCTCGTCCGCTGCCATCTTTTGCAAGATGGCCGGAAAAGCAGGGATGCCGATTCCGGCTTGCAACACAAAGGGGTAACGAATGTCGGGCTTGCGAAAGGAAGCATACACCACGTGGCCATCCCCCATCGCCAATCCCCAAAAGTAGGTGACCAGAATACAAATCATGTACAGCAGTCCCTTTCCAGTGCGCCCCTGGTAAAGGTGTCCGGCACCCGGCCATAACCAGGCGAGGAATCCGGCGATGACCGGGTTCTTCAGATCGATTTCGACCGTGGCAAACCGATCTTCGTGCGTCACCGTGGAATTCATATCACCAACTCCGGAATTGCGAATTCACAGAACTCAGCCGTTGATTGTACGAAAATGACGCTGGCAGCGTCTACCACGAAGAAACCGAGATCCGTTGCGTTTTCAGCCAAGTCAGCAGCCAACGGGCACGGTCCTGTCATGTCCGTTTCGCTGCCGACCGTGCAAAAGGCCAGGCTGTGCCCAGCGAGGCGGCCTGAATGGTCGTCAGTTGCTGGATGCCTTGTCGCGCGATGGTCAGCATGCGATGCAGTTCGTCTTCCGAGAACGTGGCTTCTTCTCCGGTTCCCTGAACTTCAATAAATCTTCCGGAGCCCGTCATCACGACGTTCATGTCCACATCGGCGGCCACATCCTCGCGATAGGGCAAATCCAACAGGCAAGCGCCGTCCAGCAGGCCCACACTGACGGCCGCCACGCTGTCGACCAGCGGATAACGATCGGGGAACGGCAGATCGGTAATCGTGCCGATGGCATCGACGAGTGCCACTAACGCCCCGGTGATGCTCAGCGTGCGCGTCCCCCCATCGGCGCAGGACTTCGCAGTCGATAGTTACGGTCCGTTCCCCCAGAGCCGCCAGATCCATAATGGCCCGCAGGCTGCGGCCGATCAGCCGTTGGATTTCCGTGGTTCGTCCGTCCACACTCCCCTTGCGATCGCGTGGTCGCCGCGGGCTCGTACTCCCCGGCAGCATGTTGTATTCGGCGGTCACCCAGCCTTTTCCCTTCCCCTCCAGCCAGGGTGGAACCCCAGAATCCACACTGGCCGTGCACAGCAGGCAGGTTTGATCGGCTGCGATCAGCACGCTGCCCGGCGCGGCGCTGACGAACCCTCGTTCGATCGTAATGGGTCGCAGCTGGTCCGCTTGGCGACCGTCGTGTCGGGCCCTCGTTGTCATCTGTTCGTTCATCATGTCGCCTCACCAAAAACGCAAGTGGACACTGTGTGGTCTCGCCGCGGCGGCTGCGGTGATTTGTTCGCGCGGCCGGCCGGCCGCCGTTGTGCCGCGTGTATCAACTGTCGGTCAGCAGATGCAGCAAGATGGCCTTCTGGGCGTGCAGACGATTCTCGGCCTGCTCGAATACGATGCTCTGCGGTCCATCCATCACCTCGTCCGTGACCTCTTCACCACGTCGAGCCGGGAGGCAGTGCATCAGTCGGGCCTCGGGCTGCGCGTGCTGTAAGAGCTGTTGAGTCACCTGGTAGGCCCGGAAAGCACGTTGTCGCTGCTCGCGCTCGTGCTCGTCTCCCATGCTGGCCCAGACATCCGTATAGACCACATGCGCGCCTTTCACGGCAGTGCGCGGGTCATCGGTCGTTTCCAGACGAGCGTGAGGGAATCGGGCGTGGAGTGACTCCTCGAACCGGGCGTCGAACCGGTAATGCCCGGGACTGGCCAACACAAATGCGGCTCCGGTCATGGCGCAGGCCACGGCCAAACTGCGTGCCACATTATTGCCGTCGCCGATAAAGGCCAGCCGCACTTGGGAAAGATCCGAAAAACACTCTTGCATCGTGAAGATATCGGCCAGCGCTTGACAGGGATGAGCCAGCTGCGTTAGCCCGTTAATTATCGGACAGCACGAATAACGTCGGAAGGCTTCAACCGTGGCGTGCTCGTTGCCACGGAAGACCAGCACGTCCACATAACGGGTTAACGTTTGCGCGAAGTCAGCCAGGCTCTCTCGTTTCCCCCATCCGGCTTCCGCCCCCAGAAAAATGCTGGCCCCGCCCAACTGTGCCATCGCCGCTTCAAAACTGACGCGCGTCCGCAAAGAGGGCTTTTCGAAAAGCAAGCCCATTGTGCGGCCGGCGAGGCGCGGCGCGATACTTCCGCGCGCCTGCTTGATTTCCCGCTTGAGTTCCGCGGCACGCTGCAGCAAGCCGTAAAGTTCTTGCGTCGTGATATCAAACAGCGTAAGGAAGTGCTTCACGATATCTGACTCAGCGTCTCGCCAATGATTTCGCAACCTCGATCGATTTCTGCATCCCGAATCGTCAGCGCAGGCAAAAACCGCAGGACCGTTTGCTGTGTACAGTTAATGAGCAGCCCCCGCTGCAAGCAGGCGTCCACAATCGGCGTTCCTGCTCGATTCAGCTGTACGCCGATCATCGCGCCGACGGCGCGGATTTCCTCGATGCAGTCCACCTGCTGGGCAAGTTGTTCGAAATGGGCCACAAACCGCTGTTCGATCTCGGCAGCTCGGGCCAACAACCCCTCGTGCTCGATCGTTTCAAGGGTAGCGATCCCCGCGGCGGCGGCCAGCGGGTTTCCGCCAAACGTGGCGGCGTGCATCCCGGGTCGTAAATCGCCGGCCAGTTCTGAGGTGGTCAGCAGGGCGCCTCCAGCCACGCCCGAGCAGATGGCTTTGGCCAACGTCATGATGTCCGGCGTGACCTGAAAATGCTGATAGGCAAACCAGTTCCCCGTACGTCCGCAGCCGGTTTGCACTTCGTCGAAGATCAGTAGCAACCCGTGCTGGTCGGCCAATTGGCGCAGACCCGGCAGAAATCCCTCGGGCGGGATGTGGACTCCCCCTTCACCTTGAATGGGTTCGATCATCAGGGCGCACGTCTGCTCGTCGATCAGCTTTTCAACTTCCGCCAGGTCGCCCACCGGGGCGTATCGAAATCCGGCGACGAGTGGCCCCAGCCCTTCGTGGTACTTGGGTTGCGCGGTGGCCGTGGTAGCAGCGAGCGTTCGTCCGTGAAATCCGCGTGTAAACGTAATGATTTTGAACCGCTCGCCGCGCCCGTGCAGTCGGGCCAATTTAATGGCCGCTTCGTTGGCCTCCGCACCCGAGTTGCAAAAAAACGCCTTGCCGCCGAAACTCCGCTCCGACAGCAGCCTGGCCCATTGACCCTGCACGTCCGTGTGCCATGAATTGGGAACATGGATTAACGTCGCCACTTGCCGCTGAACGGCTTCGACGACGCGTGGCGGACAATGCCCTAACAGGTTGCAACCCCAACCGGGAAAGAAATCGAGATACTCGTGCCCCTCGCTGTCCCAAACACGCGAACCCTCGCCACGTACCAGGTTGATCGGGTAGCGCACGTAGTTGGGAATGACATACTCTTGAAAAAGCGCGACGGTCTCTTTCGAGCCCATGGAAGCTGCGGTTGGCAAAATTGGGACTCCTTCGGGTAGTTGGGATCACGGAAGTCACTCGGACTTTCGGTTCCTCAGACGTTCATTCTAACGCGAAAGTCGCGCAACTTCAGCGATGCGACGATCATGTTTCGAATTTGCGGCCAAGGCGTCTGGCCTGATACATTCGTGGAACAGCACTTCTTCGACAGATTTCCAGGTTAAAGTTATTGACTGGCGATCTCCGTCCCGACACCCTTGTTGGTGTAAACCTCGAGCAGTAAGGAATGCCTCAGTCGACCGTCCACAATATGGATCTTCCGCACACCGTGGTTTAGCGTTGCCAGGCAAGCTTCCACTTTGGGCAGCATTCCCGACTCGATGGCGCCGCCGGCGATCAGCGACCGGGCTTCGGCGGCTGTTAGCGTGTTGATGATCGAATCCGGATCGTCCCGCCGTCGACGGACACCGTTGACATCGCTGAGAAAGACAAGTTTTTCAGCATTGATCGCTCGAGCCACAGCCATGGCGGCGGTGTCCGCGTTGACATTCAGCTTCTGCCCCGTCGCTTCTTCGATGCACATGGACGGAATGACAGGTACCTGCCCAGCATAACACAGGTTGTCAATGACGTCGCGATCGACGCGAGTCACTTCTCCCACAAAGCCCAGGTCCACGGGTTGATCGTTTTCGTCGATCTTGAGCTTGTGTCCAAACAACACGTTGGTGCTGAAAAAACTCAACGTCATTGCGCGGCCACCCAGCCGCTCAATCTCGTCCGCCAGATGCTGGTTGATTTGACCCGCCAACACCTTCTCGACGAATGCCAATGTGGCGGCGTCGGTGACCCGCCGCCCTTGGACGAATTTTGGCTCAATTCCCGCAGCCTCCAGTTCGCGCGAGATGGCCGCGCCTCCGCCGTGGACGATCACGGGGCGCATGCCAACGGTTTCCATGAACACAATATCGATCAGAATATGCCGTAGCGCGTCGGGCGTGTCGAGCAGACTTCCCCCCAACTTGATCACCGTCACCTTGTCGCGGAATTTGCGGATCCAGCCCATCGCTTCGATCAGAACATCCGCTTTCGCGATGGCTTCTTGAACCATGAGAGTGTGGCCTTGGTGTGGTGCGAGCGCCGGATGGACGATCGGATTGCCGTCAGGTGCCCCGGCGCCAACGAACTGCGGGCTATCGCCCCATGTCACTCAATTTCTGTGAATGTCAGGTCGGAAGGCCATCAGCCGGAACGCGTTAGCGTCCGGTTTCCGTCGCCAGGAGCGGGTGCTAACGTACGCCGGCTGATCCCAAGTGCCAAGACTCAAAGCAGCATTCGTCACATCGGCCGAAAAGCGACAGCGACCGGTTTCCGCAGCAGCGCCACGAAACCGGAGCGAACGCTCCGCGGCCGAGGGCCCTTCCTCGGGCGGCAAACCGATTAGCCCGTGACGATCCCACTCCGAACGACGGGCCCAGCCCACCTGCGGATCGATCCCCCAAACGGGTCAGACAAACCGCACATTTTATGGTTCTGGGCCAACTCCTGCAACGAAGATCGCCCGCCAGATCGTCTGGGGAACACCATTTTTCATTCCGCGGCTCGCTTGATTAGGTGGTTGTTAGTAGGATAGCGGTCCGTAGCGGTCGTTGACGCCTCAGGGGCGGCCCGGCACCCGGCATGGTCGATCATGCCTTCTCAAACCAGCAGATTCGATGAACCTACCGATCAAGGCCATTATCCTGGCAGCCGGAAAAGGCACCCGAATGAACACGGATCTTCCCAAGGTGCTGGTACGCGCCTGCGGCCGCCCACTGGTGGAATATGTGCTGGACGCCGTGCGTGCGGCAGGTGTCGAGGAAGCGATCGTCGTCGTGGGCTACCAGGCCGAGCGCGTACGGGAGACGCTCGACGGCCAGCCGGGTGTGACGTTCGCGCTGCAAGCCGAACAGCTGGGCACTGGTCACGCCGTCATGATGTGTCAGGATCAATTGGCCGATTTTCAGGGGGGCGTGTTGATCGTCACGGGGGACTCGCCACTGACGCAAGCGGGATCGCTGCGGCGTCTGATTGAGTTGTATCAAACGGAGCACCCCGCCTGCATCCTGGGAACGCTGAAGTCGGACAATCCGCAGGGACTGGGCCGCATCGTGCGGTCGGCGGAGGGTGAGTTCCTGAGCATCGTCGAAGAAAAGGACGCCACCCACGACCAAATAGCGATCGATGAAGTTAACATGAGTACCTACTTGTTCGACGCGGCGGCTTTGCGCAGCGCACTGCAAAGAATTGGCAACAACAACAATCAGCGGGAATACTACATCACGGACTGTCCAGGGATTCTGAAGTCGGATGGTGCCGATGTTCGGGCCCTGCCGGTGCTCCAGCCCTGCGAGGCGCTCAGCATCAACACGCTGGACGATCTGCGAGCCGTGGAACAGGAGATGCGGAACAGCCGATGCGAGAACTAAAGATTTTCAGTGGTCGCGCCAATGTGGACCTGGCGAAAAAGATCTGCGGCTTTCTCAATCTGCCCTTGGGAAATGTGACGCTGGCCGATTTTCCCGATGGAGAGATCTCTTGCAAGATCGACGAAGATGTACGCGGTCGCGACGTTTACATTATCCAGCCCACCTGCCCTCCCGTGAACAATAACTTGATGGAGTTGTTGATTCTGATCGACAGCTGCAAGCGCGCCAGCGCCGCGCGGGTCACGCCGGTGATCCCCTATTTCGGCTACGCACGGCAGGATCGCAAGGATGAAGGGCGCGTTCCCATCACGGCCAAGCTGGTGGCCAACCTGATCACGCGTGCCGGAGCCGATCGGGCAGTGACGATGGACCTGCACGCCGCGCAGATCCAGGGCTTTTTTGACGTCCCGGTGGACCATCTGTATGCCGCCCCAGTGCTCAATCGTTACTTCATCCAAAAGGGGCTCAAGCCCGATGACATTGTGGTGGTCAGTCCGGACGAAGGCAGCATCAAACGCGCAGTGGGACACGCCAAACGCATCGGCGGTACGCTGGCGATCGTGGACAAGCGTCGCAGCAGCGCGTCCCGAACCAAGCAGGAGAACCTCATCGGCGGTCCGATCGAAGGCCGGACGGCAATCATTTTTGACGATATGATCACCACCGCCGGCTCCATTTGCGGTGCGGCCGAACTGGTGCGGCAAAAAGGAGCGAAAGAAATCTACGTGGCCGCCACACACGGCGTGTTGTGCGGTCAGGCCATCCAGAAACTCGCCCAGGCACCGGTCGCCAAGGTGTTGATTACCGATTCGATCCCGCTGAATCCGGAAAAACGCATCGACAAAATCGAAGTCGCCTCTGTGGCTCCGCTGTTGGGCGAAGCCATCAAACGCATTCACCACGACGAATCGATCAGCGAGTTGTTTCGCGAAGACCGAGTTTGACCACGTCATGCACCCACCAATTTCGTAGGGCAGGTTGGTAACCTGCTCCAAGCGAAAATCAGCGCAACGGCTAAATCGATAAGCCATCAAGCTGGTAGGGGTTAGGCCCAAGGCACTCGGTTTGGGCATTGTGGAACAGTTGTCCCCAACGTTGTCCCCAACCGTTTCCCCCGACCATTTCGCGATTCGCGGAACAATTGAGGACAATGGTTCTACAAACTGAGTGGCCTTGGGGGTTAGGCGTCAGTCGCGTCGCCGAGCCTTGTCCGAAACGGCTTCCGCGTCCTGTTTGATCTTGTCCTTGTCAATTCTCAACTCGACGTTGGTTTCGCCGGGCTGGTCCTCGGTAGACACACCAAACCAGCCACGATAAAAACCCACTCCGACCACAATCAATGCCAGGATGACGAGCGTTCCTAGAAATTTACGCATGTAACGCTCCATGGGATAGCGCAATCAATCGGTCGCCAACACGGCCGTCAACTGTTTTCGAGAACGTCGCGGGAATCACGGCGTGCTTCCAGTGCGATCTGCATTTACTTTCGGCAAGCGAAGCACGGCGTCCGCTGCCAGCTCCACTCGCTCCACATGCCCCGTCATGATCTCGCCGGACAATTCGTTGTCGAACACGACGTGCGTATGCGTTGATAGGTCCGGATGCGTCAGGTTACCTGCGGCATTTTTTGCGAATATTCCCACCAATTTGCCGCGAATGTGGTTGAGTACTGTTTCGTAGGGTTGATGCTGAACGGGAATGTGGATGTTATTCCGCTGCGCATGCACCGGACAAGCGCCATTAATGACGTGCAGCTTGAGGCCGTTGAATTCTCCCTCGACGGTAAACACGAACGGGGCGGATGTGTTGATACCGGCTGTTGCGGCCGCTGACTCGATGAATTCGTCGTACTTATTCGCTGCAAGATTCGCAGCCACAATCTGTTCCGTCCAGACGGAAACATAAGCACCCGCCAAAATTGTGGCACGCTTATCCAGTGCCGCGTCATGGCTGGACCTCAGTCGTCCCGCCGCATCTACCTCCGTGACCGTGACGTGCCCATCGGCGATCGTGATCTCGCCCTCCAGTCGCGCGAGAGCACCTAACCCAAAAAAATGTGATCGTTGAATTGGTTCGCTGAGCTGTACACGACCTTGGTATTGTCGTTGGCCGATCGCTTCATGCATTGTTCCATACTGCACGATAGTTCCGTCCCATGTCTGCCCGTAGCTCAGGGCCAGCGGGACAGCGAGCACCCCGATTACGATCCCTACGGCCGTGGCGGTCCCCTGAGTTAATACCGAGATGATCATGAGATTGGGTTGCCGCCAGGAGGGAGGGGATCGAGCACACCAGATAAGCGGATTTATCGACGGCTCGGGACGCTCGCAATTATTGACGGCAACTGCGGGCCTGGCAAGTTGCCGTAACGGCCAAGGTACCCATCACACGAGGGACGATGCGGCTTCGCTGTCGTCCAGGCAGATGATGCGGTGGCAGTCGAGATGGCTGCACCGCGCGTAGTTGTCGGCGATCCGGGCTGATTCCTCCAGCGACCGCCCGCAATACGGACACGTCGGCGGCACGATCCCGCGTGGTTGCTGCGTGAGCCCGTCATTGGCTCTGCCGGACCTGTCTGAGCCCCGGGAGTTGTCCAGCACAAGCTGCCCCGCACCGCTGCGCTGCACCTCGTGCTGCACGCTGTAACGGAAGACCGAGATCACGATGGCACCCGCCACGAACCCGCCAATGTGGGCGTGAATGGCCACGCCCGATTTGTTCTCGGGATCCAGGTGGGCTAAATACATCTGCAGGCCGAACCAGCCGGCTCCGAACAGACAGGTGGGAATCGAGACACGAACTGGCGTGAGGCCCAGAAACAACACGCCATGCACCCAGCTGGTGGGGCCATATAGGATCGTGTAGGCCCCCAGCAGCCCCGCCACCGCGCCGCTGGCGCCAATCATAGGCTGGGTCGATGCCCAATCCATCATTGCTTGCGACAAGGCGGCCGCAACGCCGAACAGCAAGTAGAATCCCACCAACGTCGCTCGCCCCAAGGCGATCTCCAACGATCCGCTCAGCGCCCAAAGAAAGAACATGTTGCCCACAATGTGAAGCACACTGGCATGGAGGAACATGTGCGTGAGCAGTCCCGTGACTTGCCCCTTCGCCAGATCTGCCGGAACCAGTCCCCAGGTGTCGAAGAATTCACGAATCTGCCATTCGTTCCCGCTGCTGAACAGCCGGCACTCGAGGGCAAAAACAAATACGTTGGCCAGCACCAACAAAGTTGGCACCACCGGCAACGTTCGCTTGTAGACATTATCACCCGTGGGAAGGAACATGCTCGAAAGATTCTCCGGACGTCAGGGATCCGCGTTACATCTCAGGTCCACGCTCCACATTGCATCAACTCAGGGCTACACAGTTTTCTTCATGCCATGAAAAAACAAGAACCCGCAGACAAGTGCAGCGACGCCAATCGCCACCCAGATCATTAGGTCAATGCCGGCGAGTGAATTCATCGTTGAGTGGTAACCATCCACCATGGCTTGTTCAAGACTCATATGGTTCGTGCTTCGTAGAGTAAACTGACTTTGGGTAAACAGCCGCAAAGCAGGGAGCGGTTCCATTAGGATTTACTTTTTGTTGCATCCACCTTCATGTGAAAGAACATCAACCAGAAGCCGAAGACGACAATCACGCCGAGCAACATGACAAACGCCGCGGGTTCACCGTCCAGTAGGGCGCGAAGAAAAACGGTGCCAGGAATCTTGGCCAGCAGCGGTGTCAACATGAGTACGTCGTACGAGATTACGGGGTGCGGTGCAAAAAAATAACGTTGGTGGCCTTAGCTACTGAAAGTTGACGTCACGTAGTAGACTCCGGCCACAACCAGCATCACGGCGCCTCCTTTGCGAGCAAGCGCCTTTCTTGCCTCGTCCTTTTCCGGCGATCCGGTAGACTTCATGGCCCACTTCGGGCAGCACAACAGCAGCACTCCTCCCAGAAAGGGGATGCTTACGTCAATCCAACTCGTCGCGGCAAGCAGGCCTAACATGCGGTTTTCTCCCGAGTCGTCCACATTTCGTCTCAAGATGGCTGATCCATGCTGCAAAACCGTAGCACATGTCGGATAGCATCAAGACCGGCAAACTTCTACTGAAACGGAAAGTTGTTCACGTGACGGCCACGGCCGTTCGGACTGCAACGATGCTAGGGATTAATGACCCCTACTTCGCTGAACGGGTCGACGAATCACGCCACGGCATCGTGGCTCGTTCGATGGGTTGGCAGAGCACCCCAATCGTTGAACAGGACGCTGCGCAGAAGCCACATTGCCAGCATGCGTGTCGCCCACAACAATGTGTCAGGCGGAGCAGCCCGGGCGGCAACGCCGCGCATCGTCCGCTCAAAGACCCGTTGATCACTTCTGCACTCGCCCTCACGCTCAAGCAGCATTCTCCCATGCCTCACCTCCACAAAGTGGTTTTCGTCCTGTTCGTATCCCTGACGCTCGTGAATTATCAGCGTGGCCTGCTGGCGGACGATTGGCCCTGGCGTGGCCCCAGCGGGAACGGAGTGGCCGCGGACGGACAGGAACTCGTGACGACATGGTCGGAGCAGGAAAACGTACGGTGGGTGGCCGACGTGCCCGGCCGCGGACATTCGTCCCCGATTGTGTCGGACGGAAAAGTTTTCTTGACGACGGCGGATGAGACTGCGGAAACTCAGTCGGTTCTGTGCTTGGACTTGGTGACCGGCCAGCGATTGTGGATGACGCAGTGCCACGCCGGGAAGTTCCTGACAGACCTGCATCCCAAGAACACGCAGGCCTCACCGTCCGTGGCGGTGGGCGACGAACGCGTGTTCGCCGTCTTTTGCAATGACGATAGCACCATGCTGTCCTGCCTGGATTTGGCCGGGAGACTCGTATGGCAAATACGGCTTGGCCCTTGGGTACCGACTCGTTATCAGTTTGGGTTTGGCCAGTCGCCCATTTTTCACAACGGCAAAATCATCGTCACGTCCGAATCGGAGACGGACCCCTTCATCATGGCGCTCGCATCTGCCGACGGCCGGCAGTTATGGAAGATCGAGCGGCCGCGGGCCACCAGTTACGGGACACCTGTCGTCGCTCGCATCGGCGGGCACGAGCAGCTGTTGATCGCGGGTGGACAAGAGGTGTCCAGCTACGCCCCAGAAACCGGAAAGCCGCTGTGGTCGGTCGACGCGGCCTGGGTTGTGGCGTGCGGCACGATGGTCTGGCATCCGGCCCGTGGATTGGTGTATGCCAGCGGTGGCTATCCCACCAAACAGACGCTGGCGATCGTCGCCGACGGCTCCGGGAAAATTGCTTGGGAGAATCGTATCAAGTGTTACGAGCAGTCGCTGTTGGTTGCCGGCGATTGCGTGTACGGCCATGCCGAAGGCGGTGTCCTCTACTGCTGGGACGCGGCGACTGGCGACGAGTTGTGGGTTGAGCGATTGGGTGGTGACGAGAGCGCGTCCCCCGTGCTGGCTGGAGGTCAGATCTTTCTGACCAATGAGCACGGCAAGACATGGGTTATTCGTCCGAACCGTTCCAGGTTCGACCTGGTGGCCACGAACCAGCTGGGAGATGAAATGTTCGCCTCGCTGGCGGTGGTGGATAATCAGTTGTTGCTGCGCGTCGCCGACAGTTCCTCCGGTACGCGGAAAGAGCGGTTGTATTGCATCGGCCGGTAGACGACGGTGGCGTCGTAATCCAAGTCACGTAGGATTCCAATTGAGATGGTGCTGCGAACGAATGGTGATGATTATCCGGAGCTGACCGTGAAACGAGCACTGTTTACAGACGGACGACGCACGCCCTTTGGCCGCGCGTTCAAGGGGGCTTATCAGGACATCCGAGCGGATGACCTGTTGGTGGAACTGCTGCAGCATCAAGTCGCCCGGCACCCGGACTGGGTGACACACGGCGTGGATGATCTGCTGGTCGGCTGTGCCTATCCGGAAGGGGAACAGGGTTACAACGTCGCGCGGGCCGCCGCCCTGGGGGTTGGTTTGCAGGTGCCGGGTGCCACCGTTAATCGGCTGTGCGCCAGCAGCCTGGAAGCCGTGACCATGGCCGCGGCCCGAGTCCGCAGCGGCTGGGGCCATCTGTTTCTGACGGCTGGCATCGAAGCCATGAGCCGCGTGCCGCGACGCGGGGCAGGCTTTTCGGAATCGGATCGGGTCAAGCGCATCTGCCCCTGGCCTATATTGCCATGGGCGATACGGCCGAGGAAGTCGCGCAGCGATATCCGCATCTCACGCGACAAAAGCAAGAAGATCTCGCAGCGCTCAGCCACCAAAACGCCTTTCAGGCCTACGAACGAGGCGACTATGCCGGGCAGATCTATCCCTATCTGGTACCGCGGGACGAATTCGTGCGGTACCCGGTGGACCGCGAGAAAATGGCCAGCCTGCCGCCGGCCTTCCGCGAATCGGGAGTCGTCACCGCCGCCACCAGTTCGCCATTGACGGACGGCGCGACCAGCGGCTGGGTGCTGGAACTCGACACGGCTGCGCCAGCTGGGTGTCCGCAGCGGACTCGAAGTGCTCGATGCCGCGGTGGCTCATGTGGCGCCCGAAGTCATGGGGCTCGGTCCTATTCCAGCCCTGCGCGACATCTTCACCCGCAACCGCATCGGACCCGATGACATTGCTGCATACGAAATCAACGAAGCGTTTGCGATTCAAGTCCTGGCGTCGGCCGAGGAACTGGCCTTGCCCGCGGAACGCATTAACGCCTGGGGCGGAGCCATGGCCATCGGCCATCCCCTGGGGGCTAGTGGATTGCGACTGATCATGACGCTGCACGATCGCCTGCAACAGCTCGGTCAACCCGATGCGCTGGGCATCGCCAGCCTGTGCGTCGGTGGCGGACAGGGCATGGCCCTATTGTTCCGGTATCTCACGCTGTAGTCTGGGCCGCAGCGCAGCCTGGGTTCAGCGGCGAGGCGATCAAAGATCAAAAGCAGATCTGCAGCCAATTGATCCAGCCCGACTTGTCTCCCGTCTCCGCCGGAATCACCGCAGTCGCGCTTGTCGTAGAACAGTGATGCGATCCCTATCTTGGCTAATGCTGCCGAGTGTCGCATGTACGGGGCGTGGTCGAACGACGGGACACTCGTGGTGTCTTGAGTCTCAGCGGGACGGCCCGATGTCAGCCCAGGGGGGAGCGAAGGCAAGCGCAGCGAAACCTCGCGCAATACTGGGTTGGCGTGCCGCGCTAAATCGTAAACTCGAACGATTATGGTCGTCGAGTGCTCGAATCGTCGTTGACCAGCCGAGTGCAGGTTCAGCAATGGTTGAGGTGGATTCGTCGAATGTGAAGAAACGCTGTTGGACGAGTGAGTCAACCGGTTGCTGTTGGACTATCAATTCGACGCTCAAATTGGAAGCAGGTCCTTCGCCAGACAAGCAACCCGCCCCCATCACGCCCTCCTGCAATACTCTGAAAGCCGGGACGAGTGATTCGTCATCAGGTGTGGAAAGCGGAATTCCCAAGCGACTCGGTGGCTCTGTGGTATCGACGAATTCGTAACCATCGTCGCGTAGACGCCTTATGATCGTTTCAAGATTTGTACGAACGCGCGTCATGGTTTCAACCACAACAGGCCATACATCCACAAAGTTTGGGCTGGATGCCGTAACGGGTCCAAGTTGACGAAGTTCGTCCCAAACCCCTTCCCCCTGAGTCGAATGCGGTCCAAGTCGGGGATGCCACCGAATTCCATTCGGTGGTACCTCACCTCCTACCTGCTTCAGCTTCGCCCTTCATGCGCAAACCGTGAAACAACACTCGTCCAATTCGGACTCGGCAATCTGCGTCCGAATGGAGCACGAAGGGCTCGGCCGACAGACCACGTGGTGCTCCTATCTGGCTGAACGTGAACCTCCCCCGGAATCAATCCGGGGGCATCCGATGGGCAACTAAGGTGCGTAGTAAGAATCGACAACAGACAACGGCGTCCTCTCGCATGTGTTCGGTCAGCCCGGTAACGTTAAGGATAACGCGGCGGCGGCCCATCAACGATCCACATGATTCTAACGCGATCCGCCGCTCGCGTTCAACCGATGGTTCGTCGGCTGTTTGCGGCGGGTCAGTCCCACCACACCCAATACGGTCGCACGCCCTCAGTAGGCGC
Organism: uncultured Planctomycetales bacterium; assembly: GCA_963695565.1. Taxonomy (GTDB): domain Bacteria; phylum Planctomycetota; class Planctomycetia; order Pirellulales; family Pirellulaceae; genus CAVOGW01. Next base: position 119,186 of record CAVOGW010000008.1, on the reverse strand, counting down.
AACAGGTGGCGTCAAGTCCCAGTTGTGGTCATTCATCGACGCATCTCGAACTTCGTCGGGTTCGATCGGCGCGACGAGTGATGCAACGGCATCGCGATCGAGCGAGCTGTAGGCAAGATCGCCGCATCGCGTGCCGTGACCGTTGATGAAGTTCACAACATCGCAGTTAGCCTTGAAGACTTCTTCGACGGAAACCGATGCAGATACTCCATCGCCGCAAACGGCGAGGGGTTAAGCCGCAGACCGCCCGTCGGTTGCATGTTACTGGCCTGCTGGTGGTTCCCACAGTTCGACTTTGTTTCCCTCCGGATCGATAACCCAAGCAAACTTGCCGTACTCGGATTCATCGACTTTGTCGAGGACCCTGCAGCCTTCTTCTTTGAGGATTTTGACCAGTGCATGGACGTCATCCACTCGGTAGTTCAACATAAAACTTGCCGTGCTTGGTGCGAACTGGTCTCCCTCCGCTGGTCCAATCGACCTTCACTGTCCGTCCAGGTAAATGCGGTACCGCCCCATTCCTGAACGTCGATTCCAAGGTGCCGCTTGTACCAAGCCTGTAGCCCCGCTGCGTCTTTGGCCTTGAAGAAGATACCGCCAATACCAGTGACTCGCCTCATGGTGTCTCCGATCGGTCGTGGGGAGGAAAGGGCGTGATTTCTGCGGCCTAACGCCTAAGGTAACCCGGCGGCGACCGAGTACCTTCGACTTCAAAATCCGCCCGATCCGCCGCTCGGGTTGACCGCCTTGAAACTCATCATGTCCTTTCTTGAGCGAGTGAACTCGTCCAAAAAGGTCTAGCCTTTTAGACGGGGTCAGATCGTGTTTGCCCCTGAAGTTTGCGGCTCAAGCCCACTCGCTCAAGGAAGTCCATGATGAAGTTCTACAACCAGCCACACGAATTCTACTGCGGGATCGACCTACATGCCAACTCCATGCACGTTTGCATCGTCGATCACCAAGGAAAGAAACATCTGCACCGGAACTTTGACACCAAGAAATGCGCCGGTTTCCTAAAGGCCTTACAGCCGTTTGCCAAGTCAGACCTGATTATCGGCTGTGAGTCGACATTCAACTGGTACTGGCTGGCCGACCTCTGTCACCAGCGGAACCTGGCCTTTCTGCTGGGACACGCTCTGTACCTCAAAGCCATCCACGGGGGAAAAACCAAGAGCGATCGAATCGACTGCGGCTGCCACACGCTACGCAATTCAACTGCCATAAGTACTTGGAAGCGTGCCCAGCACGCCAGCCGACTGGCCGTTTGCGACCGAGCGATGGAGTCCACGCGCTTTGAATGGAAGCGTCGACGCGACACCAACACAAATTTGACGCTACATATACACAACGGAGCTTACGAGACGAATCAAGCTAGTTGCACGGCGCTGTGAACCGCCACTTAACTGGACACTTCCTTGTGAAGATGAGCCGCCGCTTTCGAATGGACGAGCGCCGTCATGGATGATTTCTACTGCCGCCTTCACCTGTAGACCCGTGGTCTGGAAGGCACCGAACCGCGCGCGTTCGGACTCTTCGAAGTCGCGCACGATTCGGCCGAGCGCCGATAGATGTTTGAAGCAACTCGTTTGGTAATGATCAAACGCAGACTTCGCCCAAAAAGAAATAAAGCCAACAAGCCCCTGAGCCGTCCACGCAAGTCAAACCGTTAACAGGGAAAGCCAAGCATTACTCGGGCTGTGGCGGTGTCAAAAACACCCCACAAAAAAATGCAAGGTTTTTACCGCGCAGAGTCTACGTACTACTTGACCTTTAAGGACATATAGATGTTATCACGCGCTTTCGTCCTGGAGACGGTCTTGGATCGATTTCGGATTCCTGCGGCAGTCGAGGACTGCGTAAACATCAACGGTTTGTGTTTCCACCCGATAGTAAATCGCAAACGGAAATCGTTTCGAGATTGATCGATGAAATCCAAATGACTGCTCGTGAACTCCAGCGAAAAGCTTGAGGGATTCAAGGTCAGAGATCAGCGAACTCAAGAAATAGTCGCCTAACCCCTCCCTTTGCGACTCGTAGAAATCGGCCGCAAGTTCGAGATCCGTCTCCGCATTTGGCAGTAACCGAATTCTCATTCGTATCGGCGTTGGAGTCGTTTTTTGGCATCTGACCAATCGACGAAGTCCGTTTCGCCATTTTCGACAGACCGAAGCCGTCGAGCCAAAACATCTCCGTGCCAGTCCGGAGAGGGAATCTCTGATGGTCGTTTTTCAAGATCAACCCAAATTCGCTCCATCAAGCTGAGTTTTTGGACCACCGTTAGGCCATCAATTGGAATGTCAGCGTTACTCATGATCTTCTCCATGGACAATCCAATTATAGCAGCATTCATGAAACCGAAAAAACTCCGAGAAATCGAGACACTATGCGTGATAACGCCCCGCATCTCGGGGCCGGAGAGATAAACCATGAATTCAGAATCGACACCGCCGACGGCTCCCGAGCATGCGATCGTTATCCCCGAGTCGGCAATCGTGACGCGAGAGAGTTGCGGACGATTGCGAGGCCACGGATACATGCACCGCGGCGAAGCGAAAGACAGCATCCCCGACACGGCGATCGTCGTCGTGTATTTTCCGAATCGACTGGATGATCCGATCGCATTCCGCGATTCTTTGAGCGGTGCGGAGTGCCGATACGCCGAGCGTGACGACGTGCGACGCACGATCGAGATCACCGGTGCATTGCCGACGCACGCAATCGAGATGGATTATTCTGGATCGACGAATTACCTACACGCGTTGGCGTGGGGATAACCGACCGCGATCACCGGGCCGCCGGAGTACGCTCTCCATTGGCAAACCACGCGATCGGCGGCTCCGTGTGCATCGCTTTCTGCACCGGAACTTTGACACCAAGAAATGCGCCGGTTTCCTAAAGGCCTTACAGCCGTTTGCCAAGTCAGACCTGATTATCGGCTGTGAGTCGACATTCAACTGGTACTGGCTGGCCGACCTCTGTCACCAGCGGAACCTGGCCTTTCTGCTGGGACACGCTCTGTACCTCAAAGCCATCCACGGGGGAAAAACCAAGAGCGATCGAATCGACTGCGGCTGCCACACGCTACGCAATTCAACTGCCATAAGTACTTGGAAGCGTGCCCAGCACGCCAGCCGACTGGCCGTTTGCGACCGAGCGATGGAGTCCACGCGCTTTGAATGGAAGCGTCGACGCGACACCAACACAAATTTGACGCTACATATACACAACGGAGCTTACGAGACGAATCAAGCTAGTTGCACGGCGCTGTGAACCGCCACTTAACTGGACACTTCCTTGTGAAGATGAGCCGCCGCTTTCGAATGGACCAGCGCCGTCATGGATGATTTCTACTGCCGCCTTCACCTGTAGACCCGTGGTCTGGAAGGCACCGAACCGCGCGCTCGGACTCTTCGAAGTCGGCGCACGATTCGGCCGAGCGCCGATAGATGTTTGAAGCAACTCGTTTGGTAATGATCAAACGCAGACTTCGCCCAAAAAGAAATAAAGCCAACAAGCCCCTGAGCCGTCCACGCAAGTCAAACCGTTAACAGGGAAAGCCAAGCATTACTCGGGCTGTGGCGGTGTCAAAAACACCCCACAAAAAAATGCAAGGTTTTTACCGCGCAGAGTCTACGTACTACTTGACCTTTAAGGCCCAGCCCCGGGAGTTGATGTGGATTTCCGTCAAGCTTATTCACGACTCGTGCTCAGCGCAGCGGTGCTCGTGCTCGTGCTCGTAATCGGTGCCAGTATCGTACCGTTCCGGGGACTCTGTCACATGGTCCGACCGTATTGCCAAACGAGTCAACATTGCCACGATTCGTTTGATCTTGCCTTTCATCGGTTGACTCGTTTCTCTTGTGATCGCCTCCGAAACTAGAAGACATCTTGAATCGCGGAGCATTCCAGTGTCGAGCCCCGGGCGATATCGAAGAATCGAGCACGGTCCTTGAGGCTGCGTATTCCGTTTCCTTCGGCGATATTGAGCGGAATCGATGGAGCTGCGTGCAACCATTGATCGCGCGAGTGCCGATGAAGTCCGGATAGATCTTTCGCAATCCGAAACGTTTCGGCGACGTACTCGATCGCCAGCCGAAAAAAACATCAAGCTTCTCATGATCGAAGATTTGATCCGCCATGACCGTACCCCCTTTTCGATTACGAGCACGAGCACCGCTGCGCTGAGCACGAGCACGAGCACGAGCACGAGTAGCGTTTGACGTCGAATTCGTTTCCGATAACTTAAGGGCCAGAACCGCGTGCTGCAAGTAATGGCAAGAAATCTCGAGATTCGGCCAACAGGGTTGGCCGGCCACTGCCGTGCGCTCAGCAAGCTTATCCAAACCTTTCTCATGACCGGGAACGATGGCAGTCATTCAACACTTTGGGACGAGCGACGATTTCGCCACGAGTTCGTCTTTGCCCAAGCGATGGCAGAAGTCTCCCACCGATTCTCCCGTCATGCGCATGGACTGGAAGCACCGCAAGACACCGCCAATTTCTGTTACCAAATCCTCTTCGGGCACCAAGTCCTTGTAGATGTAGCCCAGTCGGGTTCCCAGGCGGGAACCACCGGCGAAAATTGTGTACTTGCCCTTGGCCTTGCCCACCAATCCGATGTCGGCGTTGTAGGGCCGTGCGCAACCGTTGGGGCAACCCGTCATCCGCACGGTAAATTGCTCGTCGCTAATCCCCAACTCTTCCGTGATTTTCTCCAGCTGCGTCATAATTCCCGGTAGGGCTCGTTCGGCTTCCGTAATCGACAAGCCGCACGTGGGCCAGGCGACGCAAGCCATCGACCAACGACGTACATTCGACGTTTGCTCCGAGAGCCTCACGCCGTGCGCTGTGAGTATTCGCTCGATTTCCGTGCGCTGTGACGCCTCCAAGTCCGTGAACAGGATGCTCTGGTGGGCGGTCAAGCGAATGCCAGGCTGGATACCGGTACAGATTTCACGAAGTGCGGATTTGAGCCGAAACGATCCGTCGTCCTTGATTCGACCGTTTTCCACATTCAGTCCGTAGAAGAAGCGACCGTCCCCCTGAGGTTCCCAGCCGATATGGTCGCAGTGTTCATACACGTCCACGGCGCGGCAAGGTGGCAGCGGCGCATCCCAGTACTGCGATACCAGCTCGCGCATGCGGTCGATCCCTTGCTCGGCGACCAAATACTTCAGCCGCGCGATCTTACGATCCGCGCGATTGCCCAAATCACGCTGAACCTTGACGATGGCCGTGACGATGGGGACGACGTGTTCGGCCGAGGCAAAGCACAGATTCTGTCCGAGTGCGGGAAAAGTCTTCTTCGCGCTGGGGGTTACTCCCAAACCGCCTCCGATCAATACGTTGTAACCGACGACCCGATCCCGCTCGGAAATCGCAATCAACCCCACGTCATGTGTGTAAACATCAATGCAGTTGTCATGCGGCAGGGCGATGCCGATCTTGAATTTGCGCGGCAAATAGTGTTTTCCGTAAATCGGCTCGACCGCAAATGGATCGTGCCCGGCAACCAGCTGCTTTTCGTCGTTCCCGGGTTGTTTCAACCAGATTTCGTGGTAGGCTCGGGTCCGCGGCGCGAGGTGCGCCGTCACGGTGTCGGCCAATTCCTGGATTTGCTGATGCACGCCGTCGTGATAAGGGCCGGGACAACACATGACATTGCGATTCACATCGCCGCAGGCCCCGAGCGTGGTTAACTGCACCTCGTGGATACGGCGGATGACGGCTTCCACGTCCTTTTTGAAAATTCCGTGCAGCTGCAGTCCCTGGCGGGACGTGACGCGTAATGTTTGATTGCCCAGCTCATCGCACAGGTCAATTTCCGCCAGCAGCTGCCGGCTAGTCAAATTGCCCCCGGGGATGCGCGTGCGGACCATTAACATGTAGGCCCGACCCAGACCCTCCGACTTTCGCTCCGCGCGCTGGTCTCGATCGTCCTGTTGGTACATCCCGTGGTGTTTTAACAGCTGGACCGCGTCATCGCTGAAATGATCGATGTCGGCCGCGAGCTGGTCGGGGATCGTGCCTCGCAAATACTGACTGTTTTCTTTGACGCCCTCAGCAGGACTGGGCTTCGCTGATTCCGACATGTGTTGTGATGGTGTGGTTAGAGCTTTATGATCAATCGACATCGGCGGCAGTATCGATCGGGATCTTCACGATTGGCCGGCTTGCGTCCCTGAGAACTGCCAGCGTGGAGCGAGCATTAACGGCAGGACAAACCGAGCTTATTTTTCGCTGAAGAACTTGCGAATCGCGAGCGTTTTGACCGCGACCATCCCTGGCGACTTGGGATAGCATACTCGATCCGGGTTTTTGGCATCAACCGTAAGTCGCGCGGGCGTTGGCTTCGCGATTGGATTACTTTTGTCCAAGCCTCGCCTCTTATGGTCGGGCCGACGTCGCTGATCGTGGGCTTACGCACACGGCTCGCAGGAACCACGCAGAGTCCGTCATGAATCAACATGCCTCCCATTCCTCCCCACCGATCACCGGCGTCTGGCGAAATCCGATCGTGCTCTTGGCGACTGGACTCGGAGTGGGAGCCGCGAGATTTGCTCCAGGCACGCTGGGTACCATGTGGGGTTTACCGATCACGCTGGCACTGGCGAGCGTCGAGTCATGGTGGTCGCGGGTTGCACTGATCCTCGCGTTGTGCCTCACGGGAGTGACCATTTGCGGACGTGCGGCGGACTTGCTGGGCAAGAAGGACCCTGGCGCGGTCGTCTGGGATGAATTTGTGACTCTGCCGATTGTTTTCCTGTGGGTGCCGCTGTCCTGCTGGCGGTCGCCGTTGGTGCTGGCAGTCGGCTTTGTGCTGCATCGAATATTTGACGTCTCGAAGGTGCCACCCGTGAATTACGCGGAGCGCCTGCCCGCAGGCTGGGGCATTATGCTCGATGACGTTGTCGCCGCGATTTACGCGAGCGTGTTACTGTGGGGCCTTAACTACTTGGGTTGGTTCACGCCAGTGCCGGCGTGAGCCCAACTCGTGTTTCGTTGGCGAAGCGAAAAGAGAAGTATACCCGAGTCTGCGGCGTACCGGCCCCGCGGCTTTCGTCTTTACCCACATCTGGGCCGCGTCGTTAGACCGCAAGCCAGAAGAAATCGCCGTTCGCATCGATCATAGGCCACCACTCCCAGGCGATTTCTGGCGGCGTGCGCGTCCGGCCGATGCGCACGCCGCCGAAGAATGCCGCATCGTGTTTCGGTAGAACGAGCGCATGCCGGGCATTCTTCTCTGGCTTGCGGTCTAACGACGCGGCCCAGATGTGGGTAAAGACGAGGCTTGACGCTGACTGTCATCCTACCAGTTCGAAAACGCAATACATCGACCGAGCAGGAGACAAGTACCGATCGGCAAGCGTTGGGGATTAGCGGGCTCGTGCCGAACAGTTTCGGGTCAACAGTTCTGGGGCCTCCGTCTTGGATCGAGTCTTGGATCGGATGCCGGATTGAAAAGCCCAGAAAGAGTTTCCACATCTTCCGAGGCTTTGCACGCATGGACTTCGGTCAGCGGGCGTGGGCAGTGCGACGCGATCGCGATTAAGCTACGGCGTTGGGATCTGGCCGTTCGAAGCCGGCAATTCGCGCGGTCGCGAATAGGTTACTTCCCAGCATGACCAGGCGATCGTCTCCTCGCCCTCCGTTCAATAGGGCAATACGGGACACGGTTGTATCTTTGATCGACAGCGCATCGTCACCGGCCCCTAGGTGCACAGCCAGCGAACGGAAAGTCGAGTCCACGACGGCGGCATGATCATCGCCGATTCCGGTGTTCAGATGCGCAGCCGCCGCGGAGCTATGCTGGACAGCCACGTCGTCCTCCCCGGCACCCGTCCACAACTCCATCGCACGTTGAACCGCCACGTGGTTCACGACAAACTGGTCGTTCCCTCGTCCGCCATGAGCGAACAGGGATCCGTGCACATGCACGTGATGGAGGGCCATCAAGTCCTCACCGGGTCCCAAACCGACTCGTAGCGCGCCCCCCAGCAGGACGGAAGGTCGCACATCGGCGGGGGCATCCATCATGGGACGACCCAATCGTACCACGTCGTCACCTTGCCCCGTTTGAATCGCCACGAAGTCGGCCACCGCCAGGTCGACGGCGCTCACCACGTCATTCCCGGGTCCCGTCATGATGGACAACGCGCCGCCGATGACCACGGCCGGACCGTCGGTTGGGGGCACGGAGGCATCGGGGCGGCCCAGAACCACGCGATCATCCCCTACGCCCGTGCGAATGAACACATTTGCGGCAACACGAGCCTCATCCAGCACGATTACGTCATCGCCAGCGCCTAAGTCCGTGGCCACGGCACGCACGCCTGGAAACAGCTGCGGCCCAGTCTGACCGTTAATGGTCGTTCCGCTGTCAGGGAAGCCCGCTACCACAATTTCGCCCGGATTTTCCCCTGAACGTAACCGCAGTTGATTGCCTTCCATATCTCCCTCGATGATTAACAAACCGTCCACGGCAGTTGCCGTCACATCGCCGGCCAACATGGCTCGGGGTTCGAGAGTTTCGAAGCGTCGGTGCGCTGGGGCCATTATTCTGGACTGCATGATCTGTTCCTTGTAATGGAATCTGGATTTAACTTGTCTCTCTTTGCCTCTGCGCAGCGCTGCTGATAGGTTAAACCCAGTCGACCACGGTTGGTTTCGCTGGAGGTTTGGAAAAAACCAGAAAAAGCGTAATACCTTAGTTCGAGTTTTGCACTTTTTTGCGCGAGCCGGCGTGGTTTTCGCCGAAACGTAGAACAATTGTCCTCCATTGTTTATTCTCCGCGTGCGCAATGGCTCGGAAACCATTGGGGACCATTGTTCTACCTTGTGTCGACTGCGACATCGAAAAGTGCGAAACACGAACTTAGCTCAGCCGACGGCAGCCTTCAGGTCGTCCAGAGAGCGGGGCTTCGACCAGCAGCGAACAAAGGCAACGAAATGACGTGGTCTCTGTTATCGGCGCCTACTCCGTGCGGAAAGGCGGACCTCGGGTCCGACTCTGCTGCCAATGGATGCAGCGCGATGCGAGGCGTTCGTCTTTGGGCTATTACTGGCCGACCTTCAAGTGCTCGACGAACTTGACGGTCGCGCATTTTTTGTCGCAAGAGCAACCTGCTCCAAACCTACTCCAGGGGCTCCAATGGGGGGACGATATGCCGAGCATCGCCGATGTAGTTGGCGGAGGGTTGAGCGGCCCAGACGGAGGCTTGGGCTATTACCTGCTGGACATGGTCATTGTAGTAGATGGGATACGTTTCGTGTCCCGGGCGAAAATAGAAAATCCGCCCTGCTCCGCGCCTGAACGTACACCCACTGCGAAACACTTCGCCACCCTGAAACCAGCTGATCAGAATCAGTTCGTCCGGCGCTGGAATGTCGAAGAATTCGCCATACATTTCCGTTTCCGGCAGTTCGAAGTAATCACCCGCCAGGCCGCTGACGATGGGATGGGACGGGTCGACGATCCACAAGCGCTCCCGCTCCGCCGCCTCGCGCCAACGCAGCATACAACCAGTTCCCATCAGCCGGCGGAAGATCTTGGAGGCGTGTGCCGAATGCAGGACGATCAAACCCATGCCCTGCAGCACACGCTGCTGCACGCGGTCGACAACGGCATCCTCGACTTCATCGTGGGCCATGTGTCCCCACCAAATCAGCACGTCGGTTTTTGCCAGGCGATCTGGGTCGAGCCCGTGTTCGGGCTCGTCCAGAGTCGCGCAAACGATGTCCGCGCAGTCGAGCAGTTTTGACCGTAAGCCGTCCGCGATCGCCGCGTGAATTCCGTGTGGATAGATGCTCCGCACTTGCTCGTGCTGTCGTTCGTGGCGGAATTCGTTCCAAACTGTGATTCGAATGGACTGGTCCATGTCACCTGAGCCCGAGCCGGATTACAATACGTGCTGGTTATGCGTCAACGCCACGAGCGCTGAATCGGCAACCATCCTACCGGAACTTGGTGCGACTGACGACAATGCAACGGGAATGGTTGGGGAATGTGTCGGGCGAGGGTCATCGCAGAATGGCTGGGAACCGAGACGGGTCTTGAGGAATTCGGGTATCAGGGGTGCCTTATGGCGAAACTTTATTTCTACTATTCGGCGATGAATGCGGGGAAGAGCACCACGCTGCTGCAGTCGGCTCACAACTACGAGGAGCGCGGCATGCGGGCCTTGTTGATGGCCCCGGCCATTGATGACCGGTTTGGTGCGGGCATTATCACGTCTCGGATTGGTCTACAGCGTCCAGCGATTACATTCGACGCAGAGTTTGATTTGTTCGCAAAAGTCTGTGCGGAACACCGCCGAGAATCCGTGCACTGCGTGCTCGTGGATGAAGCTCAATTTCTGACCGCCGCGCAAGTCCTGCAACTCACGCTCGTCTGCGATCGGCTGAATATTCCCGTATTGGCGTATGGGATTCGCACCGATTTTCGGGGCGAGCCATTTGAAGGGAGCAAGTATCTGTTGGCTTGGGCCGAGGAATTGTGCGAGATCAAGACGGTGTGCCCCAGCGGCAAAAAAGCCACGATGAATGCACGATTGGATGCTGATGGCAATCGTGTGTGGGAGGGGGCTCAGGTGGATGTGGGCAACCACTACATTGCGTTGTCCCGTAAGGCCTTTGAGCTGGACAGAGTTACTCCGATCCCCTACCGGATTCCCGATGAAGATGACACGGATGATCTCGTCAGTGTCGAGCCCGCATCGACGGAAGAACTTGCCGAGCCCGCCCGGCGCCCTCGATGATCAAGGTAACGTCATGCGCTGGCTGGCAAGCAGACTGGTTCTCTTCGCAATCGGCATGGGCTGTGCCGTGCTACCACCCGCGGGACACGCTCAGCCGACGATTTTTCCCGCGGCTTTGAAGGCTGGCGACACGATTGCCTTCGTGGCCCCAGCGGGCGTGTTGGACAAGGAACGTATGGACCTGGCTGCGACACGACTGCGCGAAATGGGATTTCAAGTCCAATGTCGAGACGATCTTTATCGCGAACGAGGCTATTTGGCCGGTTCGGACCAGACGCGAGCCGACGAGCTGAATGCGGCATTTCGCGATCCGCAGGTCCAAGGCATTTTTCCGGGGACGGGAGGTTACGGGACGACGCGGATTCTGCCCATGTTGGACTACGACATGATTCGAGCCAATCCCAAGGTCTTCATCGGATTTTCGGATATCACCGCTTTGCACCTGGCTATTTCGCAGCAAACGGGGCTGGTTACGTTTCATTCGCCGAATCCCATGTGGGGGTTGGGGAGTCCGGAGAATCTTACACCACTGTCGGCCCATTGGTTCTGGAGGGCGATCCTGGCGGATCGATACAACGAGCACGGATCTGGCTACCTTATCTCGGCGCTCGGATGGTCCGCGAACGCGAATGAGGCAGCGCTGCGCTCCACATGCGAAATATCACCGCCCACAACCCTCGTGGCCGGTAAAGCAACGGGGCGATTAACGGGCGGCAATCTCTCCCTCGTGGCCGCCCTGATGGGAACGCCGTACGAAATCCAAACCGACGATCGCATTCTCTTCCTGGAGGACATTGGCGAAGCACCTTATCGCGTGGATCGCATGCTGTGTACGTTGAAGCTGGCAGGCAAGCTCGATCACATTTCGGGTGCCGTGCTCGGCCAGTTCACGCGTCGCGACGAGGAAAACACATCGGATGAAAAGGGCACCATCGACGAAGTCCTGGACGAATATTTCCAGCCGTTGGGGGTGCCGGTCATCAAGAACTTCCCCGCAGGTCACCATCGCTGCAATGCCACTTTGCCGATCGGCGGTAACATGGAAATCGACGCCGAGTGCGGTACGCTACGACTGCTCGAAGACCCCGTGCGGGTGACGCGGTAAACCAGGGGGATTTTGCCGATTGTGCGGCTTTGGCGACGGTTGTCAAAGTTTTCCGGTTGGGTAAGTTTTTTGGGTTAGATGGCTTAGCTCCCCGGATCCGCACGCTAGAAGCCCGCGCAGGCGCATCGTCTTCGTCAGCTTTCGCTCTTCTGCTAAAGCAGACCCAAGCCCGACAACCGATACAACGTCTACATACGGACCTTGATCGTCGTCCTGCAGTCCACTTCGTCTTGTGTGTAGTCAGATGCTGATACGACCACGACCCCGCATTTGCCCGTTGGCCCTCGGCAGTATCGCCATGGTTGTCATGCTCACCGCTTCGTTCACCGGTTGCATGGTGGGACCCGACTACTGCAAGCCGGAGACACCGGTTCCCAACACGTGGCATCAGCCGATGGAGAATGCCAACGTGACGGGCCTCGAGGGAATTGTCGATTGGTGGACGGTATTGAACGACCCCTGCCTCAATGAGTTGATCGCTGCTTCGGATGACGGCAATCTGGACCTGTACGCCGCCTTGCAGCGGATCACACAGGCGGAAGCCGCAGATTTGCATCGCCAACAGTGCCAAGCTCCCTCAGGTCAACGGTGTGGGGGCATTCCGAAACATCCGACAAAGTACGAATGCGTTTGGCGCCGGCGGGTTCGCTTTTGCATTCGGTTCCATTGATAATTTTGCCAATCGACTGGAAATCAGTTGGGAGCCGGACGTGTTCGGACGCATCCATCGACAGGTCGAATCAGCCTGTGCGCAAACGGCTGCCAGCATCGAGGATTACCGGGGTGTGATGGTCGTCCTCTACGCCGACGTGGCCACGTCCTACGTACGCGTGCGCACCCTGCAAGCCCAGCTCAAGTTTGCCAAGCAGAACCTCGACCTCCAGGAGCGAGCACTGGACCTGGCCAAAAAGCGTGTCGAGGGAGGCATCTCAGCCATCTTGGATCAGTATCAGGCGGAGGCGAATCTGGAACTGACCCGGGCCCTCATTCCGCCGGCTGAGGCATTGCTCCATCAAGAACTGAATCGGCTGGCGGTGTTGCTGGGACGCTACCCGGGGACGCTGCACGACTGTCTGGCGACTCCAGCCCCCATTCCTAATCCCAACGACACCTTGCCCCTCGTCGTGCCTTGCGACCTGGTCCGCCAGCGCCCGGATATCCGCCGCGCGGAGCGCATTGTGGCCGCGCGCTGCGCGGACGTTGGTGTCGCCGAAGCACAGCTTTTTCCGCGATTCAATATTGGCGGCGAGTTCGGTTTGGCGTCACGGAACTTCAGCAGTCTGTATGAGGGCAACAGCCTTACCTACGTTTTGGGCCCCCAGTTTAGTTGGCCGTTGTTCGCGGGCGGGCGCATCTGGTGTAACATCGACCTTGCGGATGCGGCCCTGGAAGAATCGATCGCCCTCTATGAACAGTCCGTGCTGCGAGGCGTCGAAGAAGTCGAAAACGCCATTGTCCTCTATCGTAAAGAACGTGAGCGCTTCGAGGCATTGAAGAAGTCCGTTTCGGCCAGCGAGCGGCAGTTAGACAGCGTGTTGAAGACCTATCGCGCCGGCAAGACGGATTTTCTAAATGTGTTGAACAGTCTACGAACGCTATTCACCGCACAGAATGATCTGGCCGTCAGCGAAGGCCAAATCGTGCAATATCTCATCACACTCTATCGAGCGCTGGGCGGTGGTTGGGATCCCCATCATCATTGCGAAGACCGCTCTCTGCGATTGCAATGTCCGGCCAGGGGTGACGCTCGGGTTGCGGAGAAGAGCATCAAGTTTGACAGCCAGGCGGATACCTACTTCACGATTCCCGAGGACGAGCGAGAGCGCAGTGCTCCGGGAGAAGACGAGCGTAACGCCGGCACGACCAATGTTGGGACTGCGGCGGAGCGACTGCCAGTTGGTCATCAGGCTGAGCCCAAGAAGCTGGATGATCCTGCGGGGGTCTTGAGCCTGCCCTCTCCGGAAGAATCGCCTTTTGACGACGATATCTCCAATGACGACCCGGATGTGCTGAATTCGTTGCTGAACCAAAAAGTCGACGAACTGGAAAAGCGACTCAAGACCAACTGACTGAATGACCGAGCGCGATTCGTCGACAAGAAATGCAACGTAACCCGGGGGGTGGGGGAGTTCCTCCGAACGAGTTGCAAGTTGATGTCGCCACGTATTACAGGTTCGAGACCGAATTGCTGAAGTATTGGGGGGCATCCCCCCAAACCCCCCGCGGCAGATCCCCCCGGATTTCGCCGCGGACACCAGGCCGCTCCGCGGCGGGTGGCGCTGCTGCTTCACACAACGCCGTAGCCCAACATGGCGTCGGCGACTTTGATAAAGCCGGCCAGGTTGGCTCCCTTGACGTAGTCCACGTAACCCTTGCCGTCGTCGCCGTATTTGACGGACTTGGCGTGGATGTCGTTCATGATTCCCTTGAGACGCGAGTCAACCTCATCCCGGCTCCAGGAAAGCCGCAGTGCGTTTTGGCTTTGCTCCAAACCGGAAACGGCAACGCCCCCCGCATTCGCGGCTTTGGCCGGGCCGAACAGGATCTTAGCCTGGCGAAAGGCATGCATGGCGTCCAGGTCGGTCGGCATGTTGGCTCCTTCACAGACGACCTTCACGCCGTTGGCCAGCAGTGTTTTCGCATCCTCCACGCTCAGCTCGTTTTGCGTGGCACAGGGAAACGCCACATCGCAGGGGACCGACCAGGGGCGGGCATCCGGCACAAACTCTGTTGTGTAACGCTCGGCGTATTCGGAAATCCGCCCGCGACGCACCTCTTTCAAGTTCTTGATAAACGCCAGCTTCTGAGCGTCGATACCATGCGGGTCGTGGATGAATCCCGATGAATCCGACATCGTGATCACCTTGGCCCCCAGTTCGATGGCCTTCTCCACCGTGTAGACGGCTACATTACCCGAACCTGAAACCGTACATGTTTTGCCGCGGAGTGATTCTCCGGCGTGTTGGAGCATGTTCTCACAAAAATAAACGCAGCCATAACCGGTAGCCTCAGTCCGTACCAGACTTCCGCCGAAGGCCAGTCCTTTACCGGTAAGGACACCCGCATAACGATTCGTCAGTCGCTTATACTGGCCAAACATGAAACTGATCTCCCGGCTGCCGACGCCAATGTCCCCCGCGGGGACATCCACATCTTCGCCGATGTGGCGGTGGAGTTCGATCATGAGGGAGTGACAGAATCGCATCACTTCTCGATCGCTCTTGCCCTTCGGATTGAAGTTCGACCCACCTTTCGCACCTCCCATGGGCAGCCCCGTCAGACTATTTTTGAATGTCTGTTCAAAGCCCAGGAACTTTAGCACGCCCAGCGTGACGGTGGGGTGAAAGCGAAGGCCCCCTTTGTAGGGTCCAATCGAATTGTTGAATTGCACCCGCCACGCACGATTGGCACGAATGCTCCCCTGGTCGTCTTCCCAACAGACGCGGAAAATGACAACTCGATCCGGTTCCGTCATTCGCTCCAGGATCTGAGCGTCCCTGTAGACGGCGTGATCGAGGATAAATGGCATCAAGGTTTCCGCAACCTCCTGCACCGCCTGATGAAACTCTGTTTCGTGTGGATTGCGCCGCATCAGTCCCTGCATGAAGTTTTCGGTTTCCGCGATGGCTTCGCTATTCATTGGATTCGATCCTGTTGTAGGTTGTCACGGTGAACGATGGTGGTAAGGCCGAGTGAACTTCTACATGCCGGCTTTGTTTCTGGACCGTCACCCAAGCGGCAAGAAAAAGGATGGATCGTCCTCCCGCGCACGACAATTTATCATGATGGCAAGATTTCAACGACGGCAGTCCGACCCGAAGTGGTCACGAGGGGCGGAGTTGAGCCAGAATACAAATCACCGTGTTGTCCGGTTAGATCCTGTTCCGGGTCGGTTCCATCAAACTCGACGCGTGATCCGTCCGGGCTACGGCGGGCCGTTTTCGACTCTGAGCATTCATCCGGAATCGCTGAATTGGGTATCCCACTTCACAGAATGCCGCCCACGCGGCATGATGCAACGTGAGTTTCGTCCCGAAAGTCGGCCGGGGCGGGGCACGCGAACGAATAGGGGCCAAGGCAGCGGCAGCGCATCGTCCGCGGTGCGCCCGGTGCCGAATGAGGCGACCAGGTTAGATACGGCCACCCCACACCATTCCCAATCGAAAGCGGTGTCCGCGCGAATCGGCGGCGTCGAGAACATGACTTCCCAAGGAAATTCCATGCGACATGAAACGGTACCGTCGATCACATCGACGGAGGATTCGGTACGGAAGCGTTATGCGTTGGCCGCGCAGCAGCGGGAAGAGGCCTTGTGTTGTCCCGTGAATTACACGGCGGATTTTCTGGCCGTAATTCCCCAGGAGATTCTCGAGAGGGATTACGGCTGCGGCGATCCCACGCGCTACGTCCGCGAAGGCGAAACCGTTGTCGACTTGGGATCAGGTGGAGGCAAACTGTGCTACATCCTGGCGCAAATTGTGGGTCCGGACGGCCAGGTCATCGGCGTGGATTGCAATCAAGAGATGCTGGGACTGGCTCGAAGATTCCAGAAACAGGTCGCCGACAGATTGGGGTACGACAATGTCAGCTTCCACCAGGCATTGATTCAAGACCTGCGGCTAGATCTCGATGTGTTAAGTCGTGAACTGGTTCGGCATCCGGTGCAAGACGCCGAAAGCTGGTTGGGCCTGCGGAACTTGGAAGAGCGTCTGCGCTGTGAGCATCCCATGATTGCGGACGACTCAGTCGACTGCGTGGTCTCCAACTGCGTCCTGAATCTGGTGCGGGAAGCGGAACGTCACCGGTTATTCAGTGAGATGTTTCGTGTGCTGCGACGTGGTGGCCGGGTGGTGATCAGCGATATCGTCGCGGACGAAGACGTTCCCCCATCATTAAAGGATGACCCGCAGCTGTGGTCGGGCTGCATCTCGGGAGCCTTCCGTGAGGATCAGTTCCTGGCAGCCTTTGAGGCTGCCGGTTTTCACGGTTTGGAAATTGCGGCTCGGCAGCCTGACCCCTGGCGCACGGTGGCTGGAATCGAATTTCGCTCGATCACGATTGTGGCCCACAAGGGAAAACAGGGGCCGTGCTGGGAACGGAATCAGGCGGTCATCTACCGTGGCCCCTTCCGAAAGGTCGAAGATGACGACGGCCACGTTTACGTGCGCGGCGCTCGCACGGCCGTGTGTGACAAGACGTTTCACTTGTTGCAGGCCGCGCCGTATAACGGGCAGTTCGAGCCCATCGAACCCCGCGAACCCATCCCCCTCCCGCATGCTAAACCCTTTGATGGCCGACGCAGC
The DNA here is from genome assembly GCA_963695565.1 of uncultured Planctomycetales bacterium. Lineage (GTDB taxonomy): Bacteria > Planctomycetota > Planctomycetia > Pirellulales > Pirellulaceae > CAVOGW01. The sequence goes on along the minus strand of CAVOGW010000008.1, from coordinate 102,021 downwards.
CGGCTGCGCGACCCGCGCGAAACGAAGGGCTCGGATTACACCGCGACCACGGAAAGTGACGGCCCCCAGCGTTGCGATGGTCAGGCGTGTTGTTAGCGGCTGCTGCGTCCACGGCAAACGAATTTCGGTTCCCCGCATCGACGAACAGGAACGCAAACATGGCCGAAACCACGCTGGCCCAGCGTCAAAGCCAACTTGCACATCCCGCGGAACAGGTGCGTGTGTTGGAAGCGGGGGACGCGTGGCCCACGTTTCCACAAGTCCTACGCGAACACCGGATCGCTCCCCTGCGAGCCAACACGATCGAGGTGCTGCAGGTCAACGTGGGAAAGGTCTGCAATCAAACGTGTCGGCATTGTCATGTCGACGCCGGGCCAGATCGACGCGAAAGCATGTCGCGCAAAGTGGCCGCAGCCTGCCTGAATCTGCTGCGACAGACCGATATTCCCACGCTTGACATTACGGGCGGGGCACCCGAGATGACCCCGCACTTTCACTGGATGGTGGCGGAAGCCAGGCGGCTGAGGCGACGCGTGATCGACCGCTGCAACTTGACGATTCTCGTAGCACCCGGTTTCGATCATCTTCCCCAGTACCTGGCCGCGCATGAAGTGGAGATCGTGGCCTCGCTGCCGTGTTACCTGGAAGCGAACGTCGATCAACAGCGTGGCGATCGCGTGTTTCAGCGCTCTCTCACGGCACTGAGGCGATTGAACGCAGTGGGCTACGGTCAGCCCGACTCGCCCTTAGTGCTGAATCTGGTCTACAATCCGCTGGGACCGTCCTTGCCGCCGGCACAGGGCCGCCTGGAGTCCGAGTACCGCCACGAGTTGCGCAGCCGTTACGGCATCGAGTTCACGCGATTATTCACGATGACCAATTTGCCGATCAGCCGGTTTCTGGACGATTTGCTGCGTACGGAAAGCTACGACGGCTATATGACCAGGCTCGTGCAAGCATTCAACCCAGCTACGACCGACGGCCTCATGTGCCGCACAACGCTCTCGGTCGATTGGGAGGGAAAGCTCTACGATTGCGACTTCAACCAGATGCTGAACCTGGAAATCGCAGCCGGGAAGTGCGAGAACATCTGCGACCTGGATGCCGCCGGCCTACGCGCGTTGACTGGGCGTTCCGTCGTCACGGGACGGCATTGCTTCGGTTGTACCGCGGGCGCGGGGTCAAGCTGCCAGGGCGAGATTAGGGCCTAGGAGTTGTCTCGAAACCGTCAACCTGCGCGAGTGCGTGGATGGATGTTGCTTTAACAACCCCGAAATATACAAGCATGACGCGCGAGTTTTGAAGTTGCACACTTTCGGTGGCACTTGGCCGCAACCCGTGATTTAGCCCGCTGGCAGACCCACTCGCTGGCGCGTTGAGCTTGTATTTTCACGTTGTTTTCGCCTTAGCGCAACTTCGCACGAACGAATGAGCCTGCCCACGAGCCAAATCACGGATTTGGGCTAAAAGCTACCAAGGCCGCGCAACCTCAAAATCCGCGAACGAGTCGGTCCGGGTCGCCATCAACTGACTCACTGGCTTGCGCTGCGTGCTTGTATTGCGCCTTGTCAGTATCATTTCGCGGTGTGGCATGACAAAACAAGACCTTCCCCAACCCGGGAATCCCGGTGCCCCAGATTGGTGGCCAATGGGCCAGCCATTGCCCGTGTTCGGAACTCAGTCGGCCGGCCGTCCAGTGGATGGGCTCTCGCCATGGTTCAGGCGCCGTTCGATACCAGTCCGTCTGCTCGCCGGCCATGAGCGCCAGCACCTCGCGGTCGGTATTACCGCGGATAAACTGTTTGGGGATATCCAGGTCCCGCAAATACGAGAGGGTATCCACGGGCATTGGCCCCGTAACCACATCGCCCCCAATCACGACCAGATCCACTTCGACGTTACAAATGTCGTGGAGCACCGCCTCCAGGGCGGGGAGATTGCCGTGAATGTCATAAATCGCGGCAACGCGCATCGTCGTTGTTTGCTCCTGCTTTTATCGTTGAGAGGCTCGCCACCTGGCAACCGTAGCGTGCTGCAGCGGGCCTCCGTGTCCCACAAACAGCCGACCGGATGTGCGTGACAATATCAGGTCGAGGCTGTGCATGGCATCCTGCAGGTTCTCGGCAAAATAGTGGTAATTCGGCTTGGTGGGAAGAAAGTTACCACCCATATAGCCGCCCATCAACACGTCTCCAATCACGCCATCGCCGCTATCGGCAATGACGGAAACCGATCCCGCCGTGTGCCCTGGAGTATGCATGACGCACGCCTCGACTCCATATTCGTCGAGTCGCATTTCATGGGACAACGGAAAGTCTGCTGGTACCGATTGAAATCTGGCATGACTGAACAACCGACTCATGATGTTGCCGCGCAGTCCAATTCCCGTCAAACGTCCGTTGTCTCCCCGGTCCACGAGCGGCTGATCGGCGGGATGGTAGGTCACCGGGCAGCGAGCCTCAGCCGCAATATCAGCCGTGCTACCCATGTGATCGGAATGTACGTGCGTGTGGAGAATCAAGGCGAGTTGACTCAAGTCAACGTGGTTGGCCTGCAGCGCAGCGCGGATCGCAGCCGTGTCGTGAGGGGCACCCGTGTCCACCAGGATCGGCCGGACTCCCACAAGCAGATAAGCGTTGGAGACTCGGAGTTTGATGAGATGGATTTTCATGGGTGCATCCTCGCACACTGGTCCTCCGCAATCAATGGACCGCCGGGGTTGATCAACGCCGGGGAACAGCAGTCAAACGCCCAGGCGGGCTCCGGATGTCACCCTCAGGGAGCTGGCAACGTGCGCAGCTCGGTCAGCGACCGAAGGATCTTCCTGTGACGTTGCGTGACCCGCGACGGTCGACTCCGGACATCCCGGACGCCACGTCGGCAGGTAAAGTCAAGTGGGTCGGCAGGTCCTTCACTTCTCTGCGCTTCGTTCAGAATGATGTGATTGGACTTGGGACCACCGAGCCGAGCGCTACCAAATGAAGGGGATGAATCGCTTTGTCAGCCGGCAGTAGTCCTTGTAGCCTGGAACAGCTGTTTGCAGCGCGACTTCTTCCACATGTGCCTTGATGGCCAGGATCGTGATCAGGATGATCAGCAAACAGGCGCGAAGTGGTGAAACGTGCGTAAGCAAGAGTCCGCTGCAGAGTAAAAACAAGCCAGCATACATTGGATGACGGATCCAACGATACGGTCCGCCCCTGATCAACGCCGCTCCGGGCCGCGGCGCGGGCATCGCCGTCAACTGGCGGAGCCCCATCGATTTCAAGGCCCAGGCTGAGAGCATCGATCCGGCGGCCACAAGGGTCGCCGGCCCAATGTCGGCTAGTGGCCATCGTGACGTGAAGACAATCCAGGCGGCGATGACGATTTGTCCGGCCACGAGGGTCGTGTGCAGCAGCCTGGTCGTGCGAGCCTTGTGCTGGGGCATCTGCCGTTAATACGCGAGAATGGACAGTCGAAGTCAGCATGGTCGTCGCCGGCCAAACATCCGCTCGTCCGAGTCCAGCTGACCCACTACTGGATTGGCTCGTTACCCGGTGGCGACGCTGGCTGGACCTCGGCCGGGGGCAGATCATGATTCTTACGAGCCTCCTCGAAGCCAAACTTCACGAAGCCAGAGACAACCTTGGCGTGCGCTCGGATCAATCTTACTACGCCTGGATCATCGGACGTCTCCCGTACACTCACCCCCTTCTCGGTACGCTCGACGCGAATGGAGATCTGATCGTAATGGCGGAACAGCGCGGCGAACAACGGATCACGATTGCGGATCGGCCGGCCCTGTTCGACGCGGCGTGACATGGCGGCGACGTGTCCCTGGATCTTGGCCGTCACGGCCGGATTGTCCGATTCGGTCACCGTCTCCACGCCGCCAGGTATCTCATGGACCTGCCGCCGGACCGCATCATGATGCGCGAGTAGCCAGTGAAAGACTTCGCGGTCCCGGGCAAAATCCTGATCGGGACCAAGACCTCTCCCGGGCGGCTGTGCCACGCCGGGTGAAGTCAAGAGGACAGACGCACTAACCAGCAGAAAACTCAGAATTTTGGACATGGGATGGTTCCTTTTGTTGGGGATCCCGGTCAGCAGATGGCTCGTCGAGCAGGCGGCGGCAACGCTGCCAGGTCATATATCCACCGCTGAGGTTGGAGGCGTCAAATCCTTTTTGCCGCAATAAGCGCGTCGCCATGTAGCCCCGCTGCCCGACTTTGCAGTAAGTGACAATCATTCGGTCTTGAGGAATCTCGTACAGCCGCGATCGAAGCTCGTCCAGAGGAATGTTTACGGCGTCGGGGAGATGACCGTCCGAGAATTCCGCGGCGGTACGAACATCCAGCAGCCAGGGCCGCATCGACTCGTTGTGTGCGGGGCCCAGGGAGTCCGCATGCACGATAGGCTGGTCACCGCGCAGGACGCCTGCCGCCACAAAACCAGCCATGTTGACGGGATCCTTGGCCGAACCATACTGAGGCGCGTAACTCAGCTCGGCTTCTTCCAAATCAAACACCGTCATGTCGGCCTGAATCGCCATGGAAATCACGTCGATACGTTTGTCGACACCGGCGCGACCGACGGCTTGGGCCCCCAGAATCCGGCCGTCTTGGGGCGCGAACAGGAGCTTGATCGTCATCTGCTCCCCGCCCGGGTAGTAGCCCGCATGATCGGCTGGATGCACGTAAATTTTCTCGTACGGCAGACGGAGACGGCGGAGCACCTTTTCGCTGCATCCGGTCATGGCGGCCGTCATGCCGAACACGCCCACCACTGCGGTACCCTGAGTGCCACGATATTGGGAGATGCGCCCCATGATGTGGTCGGCCGCAATTCGGCCCTGGCGGTTGGCTGGACCAGCCAGGGGAATTTGCGTGGGCTCCTGGGTGACCACATCCTCGACCTGGGCCACATCTCCCACGGCGTAGACGTCGGGGTCGCTGGTCTGCATGTGCGCATTGGTGACGATGCCTCCGCGGGGCCCGCATTCCAGCCCGGCCGCTTGTGCCAGGCCGCTTTCCGGTTTCACCCCAATGCTCACCACCGCAAAATCGGCCGTGAGCGTTTCGCCGGAACGGAGCTGCATGCACAACCCGTCCGCGTCCTGGCCGAAGTGCTCCACGCTGTCTCCCAGACGTAGCTGCACGTCCTGTCCGCGCAGGTGCTCTTCTATGGGCTGGACCATTTCCGGATCCCAGGGGCCCAGGATCTGATCGGCTAACTCAACGACGGTGACGCGCAGACCCCGCCGCACCAGGTTTTCGGCAACTTCGACGCCGATGAACCCAGCACCCACAATCACGGCGCTTGTGCGGCCATGTTGGGTGACCAGCTGATGTAGCCGGTCCGCGTCGGGCAGATCACGCAACACGTGTACCTGTTCACCGTGAATGCCGGGGATGGGGGGAAGAATGGGAGCGGCGCCCGTGGCCAGGATCAGCTTATCGTAGGTCTCCGGATAGGTCTGGCCGCTGACGAGATCGCGAGCCTCAATAAATTTCTGAGACCGATCGATACGGACCACCTCGGTTTGCGTCCGCACATCCAAGCGGTATCGCTGCCGCAACCGTTGGGCTGGCGCGACAAGCAGTTTTTCACGCGACTTAATCCTACCGCCCACGTAATAGGGAAGACCGCAGTTAGCAAACGAGGGATAGGGGCCACGTTCCATCAATACGATTTCGCTATCTTCGCTCAATCGCCTGGCCCGTGCCGCCGCGGAGGCGCCACCGGCAACCCCTCCGACGATCACGATTTTCATGGTTTAGGGTTCCTGTTTAGTTGGGGAGGCGCTGCCTGCGCTCATCTTCTCCGTCGATTCGGACACGTTGTCACTTTGGTCAGCTGACTTCGATTTCGCCGAACTCGGCGAACACGCGCCACTCATTCACGTGCTGACCCCCATTCCGGGCAGGATCCAAAGTTGCAGCGCGAACCATACGGCGGCAATACCGGCTAAGAACAGCCACTCATTCATGGCTTTTTTCTCCTGGGATTGGGTGTCGTTACTCATTTCGTTCTCGTTGATGCATGTTGCTTGCCTTGAAGTTGGTCCGTTACGTCCCGCTGGAAACGCCGGATGGTTTCCCGGCCATCGCCGCGCACGCACTCGTCGTTTCGTAGCCGGAGTTTTCCCAAGCCACAATGCCTCCCGTCATGTTGATCACGTGAAAACCGGCTGCCTGCAGGTAGCTGGTGGCGATGGCGGAGCGACCTCCGACCTTGCATTGCGCCACAACCGTTTCGGCTCGTTCCAGTTCGTCGCAGCGGTCCAGCAATTGTCCCAGGAAGATGTGCCGGGCCCCCGCAATGTGGCCGGCATCCCACTCGGTTTTGCTGCGAACGTCGACAACGGTGAATTCGCCCGACGCAATTTTTGCCTGTAACTCCTGGGGCGTTGCCGAACGATAGGACTGGGATTTCAACCCCGCCGCACTCACCGCGTCATGATCAAAGTAGCCCTGTACATGGTCGACGCCGATCTTGTGCAGCACGCGCAAGGCTTCGGGCAGTTGCGATTCGCTGCCAATGAAGTAGATGGGACGATTGTAATCGAGCAGCCAACCGGCCCAGCCGGCCAGCATGCCGACCGGTATGTTGACCGAGCCGGGAACGTGCGCGCGGCAAAGATGCTGGACGGTGCCAGGTCGACGACCTGGGCCTGTTCCATGACGGTCGCCAGTTGCCGCGGTTCCAGCCGCGTTAGCTGGGAATTCGCTCCCAAGACGGTGGGGCCCAGTTTATTGACTTTCTTCATCAGGGCGAAATACTTGGGAGCTTCAGGCTGATCCGTGAGAATATAGTCGACAAAGGTCTGCTCATCGTGAAATTGCAGCGCCGGATTAAACAGCTTCTCGTAGCCCACCGTGCTGGACGGGACAGCTCCCAGCCCCTTGCCGCAGGCACTCCCCGCGCCGTGTGCCGGCCAGATTTGCAGGTAGTCGGGCAGCGCGCGAAAGCGTTCTACGGAGTGGAACAGTTGTCGTGCGCCGATCTCGGCAGTCCCCACCAATCCCGCGGCCTCTTCCAGCAGGTCAGGGCGCCCGATCGATCCCACGAAAACGAAGTCGCCGGTAAAGATGCCCATGGGCTGGGAGGCTCCGCCCCCTTCATCCGTTAGCATGAAGGAGATGCTCTCGGGAGTATGCCCCGGCGTGTGCATCACGTCGAACTTCACGTTGCCGATACGGAATGCGTCACCGTCTTTCAGCAGCTGAGCGTCATAGTCCTTTGCGTATTTGTACTTCCACTCCGGCGGCCCCTCATCGGAAACGTGCAGCTTTGCGCCTACTCGCTCGGCTAACTCGCGGGCACCACTCACATAGTCGGCGTGAATATGAGTCTCGGCGACAGCTACAATCTTCATGCCTTCGCGTTTGGCGGTTTCCAGGTAGCGCTCGATATCGCGACCGGGATCCACGATCAATGCTTCACCAGTTCGCTGACAACCAACCATGTAGGATGCATGTGCCAGCGCATCGTCATAGAAGTATTTAAGTAACATACGGATGCTCCTTGTTCGTGACAAACTTGAATTGGCCGAGGGGGTACCATGCCGACTGCCGTCGGAAGGCCAGCCGAGCCTGAGCGACACCCCTTGAGTCTGAGACTGGTCCTGCCAGGCATGTTGTTTTGACGAGCGATGGCGAGGACCCCGCGGCAGTTCCGCGTGGCCGGTCAGATAATGTTGGTGACAGGGTGGATTTGACTACCACGAAGACCGCCACCAGCAGGATCGCGGCCGCGAACACACGCTGCAAGGTCGCGCCGGAGAGGTACCTCGCCAGCCGTGTTCCCAACTGCATGCCGAGGAAGCCTCCCAGGATAAACAGCAGCGTCAGCTGCAACGACAACTGTTCGCCGCGCAGCAGATACGAACTGACACCTGAGATGCTGACCAGCACGATTACCATCAAGGATGTTCCTACCGCCTGATGGATACTCATGCCGCTCAACAGCACCAATGCCGGTACAATAATGAAGCCTCCACCCACACCGAACATACCCGACAACACCCCCGTGGCGAATCCCATCGCGCCCAGCATCAACGCGCAGCGAACGGTGATGGTCAGGCGGCCATCCGGACTGTGTGGGCACCAGGGCCCACGCCCGCCTGGCGACTCGGCGGCCGGTTGAGCGTGATGCTCGGCCAGGCCCTTCGCCGAGCCCTGAAATGACTTGCGCCACATTTGCAAGGCAATCAACACCATCAGTCCGCTAAACAGCAGCAGTAAAACGTCATCCCGAATCAGGTTGGAAAGATACGTACCCAGCGGCGCGCCCCCGATCCCAGTCAGGGCCATCGCGGCCCCGGCGGATATTTCCACCTCGCCCTGTTTCAGTCGCGGCAGGACACCCAACAGCGCCGTCCCGCCCACCGCCGCTAGCGAGATGCCAATGGCTTCCCGCGGCGGCACATGCAGGCCGAAAACCAGCAGGGGCACGGCAAAAATTCCGCCGCCACTGCCGGTGAGCCCCAGCGCGAAACCCACCATCACGCCAGACAAGATGGCTAGGCCGAGCATTTGGGCTCACCGTAGGTTAACTGATTCCAGGGCATCTTGGCCAACAACAGCCCCATGGCGCAACTGTCCGTGATTCCGGCGAATGTCAGCCCTGCGCCCACCACGGCCGGAAGCGCGACCCAGGCGGGGTGAACGAACCAGGCCAGCAGCGAACCTGCCACAATGAGCAGTCCTGCCGCGATGCGGACCTGTCGTTCAATCGAGACGGCCTTCTTGCCGCGCACGACGGGCAGCCCGGCAGCCTCCCAGGCACGAGTTCCCCCTTCGACGTTGACCACGTTCGTATAACCGGCGGCCAGCAACCTGTCGCAAGCCTTCGTCGATCGACTACCACCCTGACAGATCACATACAGCGGGTCACCCGCCGATCCATTGCGACTCTGCAGCAGTTGCCGAAGTTGAGGCGAGTCGAGCGGCACGTTCCTGGCCTCTCGGGCATGGACTTCTTGAAACTCGACCGGCGTGCGAACATCGATCAGCTCGACGTGCTGGCCAGCCTGGACCTTCTCGTACAACTGATGGGCCGTAATCGACGCGTAAGTCATCTTAGCACATTCCTTGTGAAGCGTTATGGAGAGTGATCACGTTTGGCGACGGACCAACGGCCCGCGCTACAGTCTGGAATCTCGTGACGTGACGATATATGTTCGAACAACATTCACCGCGATTTCTGACCGGCAAAAAACCGGGACTCGATGCAATCCAGGATGCGTTCCAGATGGGGTTCGGCCACCCGGTAGTAGACTTTCCGCCCTTGCCGCTGGCTGACCAGGAACCCGCAGCGTTGCATGAGCCGCAGGTGCTCGGAGGCCACATTCTCCGGAATCTCGCAGTCTTCGGCGATCTCCCCCACGTTGTAGCTGCCGTGCAGCAGCAACTGCACGGCACGGATACGCACCGGATGCGCGCAGCACCTTGAGGCACTCGGCCGCCTGACTCAGCTTCTGCATGTCGGCGGGCAGTAGTTTTCGTGGTCGAACCATCATCCAGGTTTCCTCCGCGGCCAGGACGCAAACCGGGTCCAACGCCACCGAGGACGGCCGCGCTACGTGGCGGGCCTGTTGGCCGCGCAGAGCCCCTGGTTGGTATGGCCGACTTACGAGCTTACATTACAATATATCGTAATATTACGACATGTCAATGAGTTTTTTTCCGCCCACATCTCGGGTGCGACCGCCGTTCGGGCGGCGGGAGACGACCATCCTGCCTCGCTGCTACCCCCACCTGCGTCACACCCTTTGCGTTGACATCATGGGCGCGTGGCCGATAGTGGCTGAAGATCATGGAGCTGGACCAGCCAGGTGGCTATGCGGCGTGCGGCTTCCCGATGCCCGGTTTCATTCCAGTGCCCGAACCCCATGCGTGTGTTGCTGAATCCGTGCAGATTCTCTCCCGTCTGTGCCGTGTAGGCCTGCAGCGACTCCGCCAAATGCAGTGATGGAATCTGGTGCCGCCGGCAAATCTGCTCGATACGCCGATCCGGATAGAACAGATCCTCCACGCCCACAATCTGCTCAAGACGTTCACGCGACTCTGCACTGGGTAGAACTTGCACATCGTTCGACAGCGTCACTACGACGAAGGCGGCGTTCGCTTCTGCCGCCTCACGCTGCATACGAGCGATCAGCGCTTCGGTCAATTGCCATGCCCGTTCCCAAACCTCGGTTGGTGGCGGCGCATAGACGGCGAGATCCTTGTCGGGGTCCAGAAAACCAAACTCCGCGCAGAGATTCGCGATTCGCTCGTCGCTCGTATCCGGCTGCGACTTACGCTCCCTGATCCGATGAACCATGCGGTAAGCCAATTGCACCATACGGGAATAGGGAGCCAGCGCCTTAAGTGTCGTCACGGCCGTTCCCCGGCGATATTTGCGAAACGACATATCCAGCCGCAATTCTCCGTCCACCAGATCGAAGTAGGGCATGATGGGCTCGCCTTCCAACTGCGGCGAGTTATTACGGATATCGTTGCCGGTAAAAACGGCCAGCAGAACGAGGTCGGGCTGGAAGCGGAGGACCTTATGCCGCAGCACTTGCAGTTCCTGAGCGGTCCCGAAACCAGCCTGGCCAAAGTTCATGACCTCCACGGAGCTGCCGGAAAACGCGTCACTCTGCGCCAGAAGTTGACCCAGCCGATCCGTAAATCGATCCTCTTGGGCAACCTCCAAGGCGGCCACGAAGGAATCGCCCAGGACCGCAATCCTGAATGTGCCCGCCGGTTTGGACAGCGACCATTCAGGATCGCGAAAGCCGAATCGGTTCGTTTGGACGACGGAGCTTCCTTCCGTGCTATGCACCCACTTTTGGTTGGGAACATAGGCGTAGCCCGCATGTTCGTCCGCCTGTGTCAGCACGGGGTAGGCAAATCCAAACACACGCAGCAGCGCTTCTCCCAGCAGCAAAGCCAGTGTGACGGACAGGGCTAGGGCGACGAACGGCATCATCCGGCGCCGGAATTTGGGAGTCGACGTTTGCGCCATGGGACGTTAGAAGAGGGTATAAATGAACGGCGCTGCTCCCGTGGCGCTCAACAGCACGAGCAACCCTACGAGACCCAGCACAACCAGGATCGGCACCATCCACCAGGCCTGATTTTCGCGAACGAACAACAAGAATTCTCCGACGAGCGACAGTTGCGGTTGTTGCTCAAGCTGTTCAAACTCGCTGGACGTCTGCTTCTCCGAGTCCGACATCGTCTCTCCCTTTCGCCGTCTAAATGATGCGACTGACCTATTCTCCACTCGTTCCCAGGCTCTGCCCTTGTCTTTACCCACACCTGGGCTGCGTCGTTAGACCGCAAGCCAGAAGAAACCGCCGTGAAGTTCGGTCGCAGGCCAGCACTCCAACGCGATTTCTGGCGGCGTGCGCTTCCAGCTGACGCGCACTTCGCCGAAGCATGCCGCACCGTGTTGCGCAGGAACGACAGGGGCTCAGCCTGGGCGGCTCTTGCCCTCTCTTTCGCTTTCCACGCAACGCCTCTCGGTCCGTCGTCTCGCAAACGCCAACTCCACGCCTGCTGCACGAGCGACGATTGCCGCAGCCGCGGACTGGGCGTACACTGTGCCGATCGTCTCGGAATCCTCACGACTGATGGTAGTAACTTGCAACCGACTTGGGTTGAGCCTTCGGGCGCCAGTAGCTGGCCGCCTGGTGGTCCCAGTGGAGTTGCAAGCGATCGCGGCGGAGTATCCTGAAGATCGCTCCGATCGGCAAGAACACAGCCACGTAGACCAGGAACATGGCCAATTCCCCAACCACGATCCCGATGGGGGTGGTGACCAGCATCATGCCGATGAAGATGGGGGCCAACGTGCGCAGCGCGCCCCATCCCAGGCCTGCAAGCGCCACCCCGACCAGCGCCAGCCAGCCGATGACACCAGGTTTGGCTGACCACAGCCATCCCACCAACGGCAGGGCAACGGCGCAGATCACACCGAACTGCCGCAGTTGCCTGTTCGAGGGGTTCCAGTTTACTTGTATCAGTGTCATGATCTCAGTCCAGTTGGAATTGTGCCAGATGTTCCGCGCCTGTCTGCTGAAATCTGCTGTTGTTGCTCGGACTTGAGCAGGATATTTCGACCGACGACGAGGACATCCAGATCGGTCATCATGAAGCAGCGATAGGCGTCGTCGGGCGTACAGACGATCGGCTCACTGCGCACGTTGAAGCTGGTGTTGATCATCACGGGACAGCCTGTCTGTTTGTAAAACGCCGTCATCAACGCATGCAGCAGCGGGTTTCGAACGCGATCAACTGTTTGTACTCGTGCGGAGTAGTCGACATGCGTAATCGCCGGCAGGCTGGAGCGACGGAAGTTCAGCTTATCGATCCCGAAGGCGCCGGCATACTCAGGCCCCAACTCGGTGCGAAGTTCTTCGCGGACCGGTGCCACAATCAACATGTAAGGAGACTCTTGATCCGGACGCATCTCGAAATACTGGTCCACGTGCTCGCGGAGTACGATCGGAGCGAAGGGCCGGAAGGACTCGCGGAACTTGATTTTGAGATTCATCACTGACTGCATCTTCTCGCTGCGGGCGTCTCCCAGAATACTGCGGCTGCCGAGGGCTCGCGGCCCGAACTCCATTCTTCCCTGGAACCATCCCACGACATTTTCGTTCGCGATTAGCCCGGCCACTTGTGCGCACAGCTCTTCGTCGCTGGCGCAGGTTCGGAATACGGCCTGATGTTTTTCCAACGTGCTGGCGATTTGCGCATGATTGAAGGCCGGGCCCAGGAGCGAGCCTCGTTGGCGGTCGGACTTGCCCCCGGAACGGGGCTTGTTGAGCAGCTGGTGCCAGATGAAGAGTGCCGTGCCCAGGGACCCGCCGGCGTCACCGGCGGCCGGCTGTATCCAGAGTTCCTCGAATGGCCCTTCGCGCATGATCCGCCCGTTGGCCACACAATTCAGCGCGACGCCACCGGCCAGCACGAGGTTTCGCATTCCGGTCTGCTGGTGAACATGACGCACGGTGCGTAACACGACTTCCTCGGTTACCGCCTGCACGGACGCGGCGATGTCCATTTCGCGCTGCGTGACCAGAGCCTCTGGCTTTCGGGAAGGCCCCCCCAACAGTCGGTGGAACTTGTCGGACGTCATCGTCAAGCCCTGGCAGTAGCTAAAGTAGCTCATATCCATCCGGAACGAGCCATCGTGTTTGAGATCCAGCAGATGCTTCAGGATCAGGTCCTTATAGATCGGTTGGCCATACGGAGCGAGTCCCATCAATTTGTACTCGCCGCTGTTCACGCGAAACCCGGTGTAGTAAGTAAACGCCGAATACAGCAGACCAAGCGAATGGGGAAAACGCAGTTCGTGAGTCAGCTGGATACGGTTGCCTCTTCCGCATCCGATGCAGGCCGTCGACCATTCGCCCACACCGTCCAATGTCAAAATCGCCGCCTCATCAAAGGGCGAGGGAAAGAAAGCGCTCGCCGCATGCGACTCATGATGATCCGTGAAGACAAACCGCCCCCGATAACGATGGTGTAAGCCCTTCCGCATTTCGCGAGGAAGATGTAGCTTCTGCTTTAGCCACAGCGGAATGGCCTGCCGGAATGACCGATAGCCGCGTGGCACGAAAGCCAGATAGGTTTCGAGCAGTCGCTCGAACTTGAGCAACGGTTTGTCGTAGAAGCCCACGTAATCCAGGTCTTCAGGATTCAGACCGGCCGCTGTCAGGCAGTAGTCGACGGCGTGTTGGGGAAAATCATAGTCGTGTTTCTTGCGGGTGAAACGCTCTTCCTGCGCCGCCGCCACGAGTTCCCCATCGATGACAAGTGTCGCCGCCGAGTCGTGATAAAAGGCGGAAACGCCCAATATGGCTGTCATGGAATCGTGTTCCGAATCGGGTGCTCGCCTCCTGCGGAATGAACCTCGGCATCGTTCCCGAAAAAATGACGCGATTCCACGTCGCTCGCCTGGGGGTGCTGGATGACCGACCTTCAATGATGATCATATGAGCTTTGGAATACAAGAGCTTGGGCCGCAAAAAAAATCGCGGGGCTGCCTGGAAGCATACGGCCACACGGATCAGGCCGCGCTCGCAATGCCTAGCCGAGGCGTAACCATGATGCCCAGGACGCCCGCGTCAGCCACACGCTGGGCACCATGACGGACACCAGCAGGATCGCCACCGCGAACCATCGCAATTGGACGGCCAGGGGAATCGACATTTCACCCAGTTGCACGTTGATCAACTCGCCCGCCTGCAAACGCTGCGTGGAGGCAAACACGACACGCCCATGTTCGCTGTGGCTGGTCGTCCGTGATAATGCAGGGCAACTCACTTTGTCCGGTGTCGCCGTGAACACCGTCAATCGGATCTGGTCGCACGGCAGATCGATTCTCCGCTGCCAGCTGCGCTCTCCGCTGTCCTGGACGATGACGTAGGTGAAGTCTAATTGTCGCACACCCGGCGGCCAGGGAATGCGCGTGACCAGCTCGTTGTCCTGCCAGCTAAAGCGGCGTCCAAAAAACTCACGCTGAAACGTGGCGCGCTGAAATTCGGCAGGGATCCCCAGGCGCAGCGTGATGGGAGGCGCTTTCCCGGACGTCGGGCCCCGTGGCGATGTCGCACCGGCGTAGCACACCGGCATGGGATTGTCGATCTGCAGCGACTCGGTCACCCTCAATCCGCCCGGTTCCGGCCGGACCTCGATGTCATGTCGGCGTATCACCAGCGGGTTACGCAGCGACGTAGTGTCAAAGACCGTCAATTCCACGTCGACCTGGGGCTGGTCCGGCGTCAGTTTCACGCGCGGGCCCGGGTAATGCACTTCACCGCAATTGGCGCCGGGCAAGTAAGTGGCTTCGGCAACGGCCGGCACGTCCTCAAAACGAAACACCCCCTGCGCATCCGTCGTGGTTTCCGTGACGGCCACAAACTGCCCTTCGATTTCTACCCGCAATATGACAACTGCATCGGCGACCACGGCACGACCACGAGAGCCATTCACGACCTGACCTTGAATCGTGCCGACCGGGCCAGGCGCGGCACTCGTCAGCTGCGCGCAGAGGGCCAGCAACAGCGCTGCACTCATGACGACGGCCGCTCCTCCATCGTTCCGACTACGCTGGTGTCAAATTGGTCGTGGTGCTGCTGCCGCAGCTCGATCTGCTTGCTGTTGAGCCTGACGACGTAGCTCAGGACTGCCAGCCACACACATGCGGAAGCGGCTACAAAATACGGCATGGAACCTGCCCTTTCATACGCTCATGGCATTGTCAAACTCGATTGCAGCTGATTGCGTCGTTGCCAGAGCAGAAAGACAAACAGTGCGGTCAAAGCCAGCACGTTCAGTGCCAACACGATCCGCATCGACGATTCCATCTGCGGCGAAACGGGATGCATCCCGCGAAACCAGCGCGTGGCCATGACCACCAGGGGAATATCGATCACGCCGACGATCGCCAGGACTCCACCCAACCGCGCCCGCCGATGCGGGTCAGGGATGTTGGAACGCACTAACAAGCAGCCGGCGTAGATCAACCACAGGACAAAAGAGGTCGTCAGTCGCGGGTCCCAAGTCCACCAGGTGCCCCAGGCGCACCGTGCCCACAGGGAACCGGTCAAAAGTGTCAGCCCGCAACACAGCCAGCCCAATTCGCCCGCTGAATGCGCCCAGTGGTCCCAACCCAGGTCACGGCTGAGCAAATAGCCGGCGCCCGACGCGGACATCAGCACAAATCCCAACAGTCCCAGCCACGCCACGGGAACGTGCAGGTAGAGGACACGGTAGCCTTCTCCCATGGTCTCCTCGCCGGGCGCCAGCACCGCGCCGGTCAGTACCAACGCCATGACGATCGTCGTGACGATCAAATTGCCCAGCACGCCGTTGATTTGTCGGTTCACGTCATTACGTTGCATGGCCTATTCCTCAATTACGTATTCATATAACACGGCGCCGGCCGTCGTGAACACCAAAGCGAATGCGCCCAGCAATTTGACCCACAACCAGCAAGTCGTGCCATCGTTGCCCGCTGAGCAGCAAGCGTGTGGCTTCCGCCGCGGCAACGACGACGGGAATCTCCAACGGCAGCATTAACACGGCCAGCAATCCTCGTCCTTTCTGCAATCCACAGGCAACCGCGGCCAGCAACGTTCCCAGGGAGGCCATGGCCAGGTTGCCCGTCAGCCCCACGAGCAGCAGTTGCCAGGGATGCTGGCCAAATTCTATTCCGGCCAGCAGCGTGAACAGCACGACCAGCGCAGACTGCAACACGCTCAGCGCCACAAAATTCCCCAGAAACTTGGCCAGGAAAATCGTGTGCGGTTCGATGGGATACAACCGCAGTCCGCTGCCTTGTTGTACCTCACGTTCCATCTCGAACGAGCCGTCCAGAATCAGCACGCTGCCCAGAAAGACGGTCAGCCAATACTGACTGCCGATGAGCGCGGAGACGGCGTGCGGAATGGCCTGCATTTGCATGGAGAATAGGAACCCCACCACACCACCCAACAGCAGCATGGCCGGGCCAATTTGGCGCGTGCGCCATTCAGTCAACAAGTCCTTGTGAACGATCCACCCAACGTGCAGCAGCAAATCAGCACCCCTCATCAGGCAGCAACTTTTCTAGTCATCCCCGAAATCACTTCGCCCTGTGTGGCCGCCCGCTTCAAGACTACTCCCTCACACAATTCGAGCACGCGGTCCGCATGCCGCTGCACCAGACTTGGATCGTGACTGGCAAACAGGATCACGCGGTCACGCCGTCGCAGCTCGTGCAACAGTTCGACGAGCCAGCGTTGTCCCTGCTGATCGAGGCCTGCAAATGGTTCATCCCACAGGACAATCAGCGGATCATGCACCAACGCTCGGGCGACGGCGAATCGCTGACGCGTCCCTTGCGACAATCGGCCGGGTAAACGATCCGCGGCATGCAGCAGGTCCCACGACCGCAGCCACTTGTGGATGTGGGCCACAGGTTGCTTGAGACCGTACATCCGGGCGGCGAAGACCAGGTTTTCCCTCATGGTCAACTGTGGATACAACTGATTCTCGTGCGACACAAATCCCACAAGCCGCCGATCGACCGTCGCGCTGTGGGATTTGATCGGGCATCCATTTCGGCATCCGGCAGCCAGGGGAATTTCCGCAACCCCTGGCTGACGAGTCTTGAGGCTACGCAGGGTGTCGAGAACTCGACGGGCAAGCGGTGCAACACGTGTTGCTGGCGTCTGCGCGCGGACACTTCGGGTGACCACAATGCGACCATGGTCTGGTCGCATCACTCCCGCCAGGCAGCGCAGCAACGTGGTCTTACCTGCGCCGTTTGCTCCGACCAAGGCCACGATCTGCCCCGCAGGCAATTCACAGTGGACGTCTCGGAGCACCGCCCGTCCCTCGAAGCTCTTCGCAACGTGGCTGACGTGTACAAGCGCCGTGAGCTGCTTCACATCGGCTGTCCATTCCGGCAGGTTGTTTTTCAGATTCTCTTGCATGTTTTCCATTGATGCATACCGTCCTGGCGTCGCACAGCATGTGGTGTTCCGTGGGACATGACTTCCGCCGGCTTCGAGCCGAACCGCGGCCGACGTGCGAAGCTTCGCAAATCGAATTCGCTTGATGCGGCCAGGCCAGACTGGCGAGCCGAACGCGGGGGAACCAGGGCCACGATCGCCGCACCCACCATCACGATGCCTCCCGTCCACAGCCAGCGCATCATCGGGTTGATGCGCACCGTAAGGTGCACCGAATCCTGCTCCCCTCCACCGTGCAGGATTGTGTAAAAATCACGTGCCCAGGTGGCATGCACGTCGACTTCCGAGGTCCATTCTCGCTGCAGCAGGTAATAGTGCTGCGCCGGCCGCAATGTAAATGGTTCGCCCCTGCCGTCCGAAATATCCAGATGTGCTTGCGCCACCAATTTGTCGGGATCCTGACGCTCGCGGAGCGCCGTTAAACGGATCGTGTAACCACACCATGGCACGGCATCGCCGACTTTCAACTGCAGTTCATGCTGCCGCGATCCTCGAGCAGAAAAGGTGACTCCCAGCGCAAGACAGAAGAAGCCAAGGTGAGCCAGGAAACCCGCGTACTTGCGACGGCTCACACGAAGCGCCTGGTACGGGCCCAGCCAAAATTGCCCCCCTTCGTAGCGACGTGCGTCAATCGAGATAGCGGTGATCAGGGCAGCCACCGCGAACGTAGCGAGTGACACCACGGCGATTCTGAGCGGATCGCGTAGCCCCATCGCACAGGACAAAATAGCACTGACCAGCGCGGCAAGCATGGACCTTCGCAGCATCTTCCCTTGGGCCGTCGTGGGCGACCCACCCCATGGCAGCAGCGGTGCCGTGCTCGTGACCAGTAACAACGTGATTCCGGTCGGTATGAGAACGTGGTTGTAGAAGTCTGGGCCCACGACAATGGTTCGTCCGATCAGGGCGTCGGACAGCGCCGTACTAAGCGTTCCGCCGCCGACCACAACGGTCAGCAGGATCAGGGCGAGCATCGAGATGGCGATCATGGACTCCCGGCAGAGAACACAGGCGATCTTCCCTTCGGGCTGTAAGGCGTCGCGACGGGCGACGATCAGCAGCGTCCCACTTCCGCCTAGCGCCAACATGATTACCAGGAACAGCCAGCCGATCGGCGACTCGCTGAATGCATGCACGCTGCTGAAGATGCCACTACGCGTCAGAAATGTGGCAAAACAGCACATACCGAAAGTAGCGAAGGACAGGGCCAACGCCGTCTTCTTCAGCAGACGACGATGCCGCCAGACCATCAACGCGTGAATCAGCGCAGTGCCCAACAGCCAGGGTAGCAGCGATCCATTTTCCACCGGGTCCCAACCCCAGTAACCGCCCCAACCCAATTCCGCATAGGCCCAAACCGCACCCAGTAGAATGCCGCTGCCGAGTACCGCCCAGGCAAACAGAGCCCAACCGCGGGCCGCCCGCGTCCAGCTATCATCCAACCGCCCGGTACACAAGGCTGCGAGAGCCAGCGCCAGCGGAACGGACCACGCGGCGTATCCCAGAAAGATCACAGGCGGGTGAATCAGCATTGCCGGGTGTTGTAACAGAGGGCTGAGCCCTGATCCTTCGCGTGGCGGGGTCAGGCTGGCGGCAGCGGGATCGACCGCGAATACGGTCGTCGCCACCAGAAACCAGCTTAAGAGCATGAGCCACGCAAACGTCAATCCACGCAAGGGAGACGGGTTTCGCAGCGGAACAAATCGATAGACAACCGCCAGTAGCACGGTCAGCCAACACCACAGCAACAGCGATCCGGCCTGCCCAACCCACAATGCGCTCAGCGAGTAATACCAAGGAAGTGATTGGCTGGAATACTGCGCCACGTAGGCAAAGCCGAAATCCTTGGTAATCAGTGCCTCAGCCAGCAGCAGCGTCCCGGCGGTCAGCAGGCAGAAACCCGTGATGCCGGCAACTTCGCCCGACCGCAACAGTCGGCGCTTCCGCGCCCACCCACCCATCAGACATGCGAACGCGGCGAAGCCCAGGCCGACGAATGCGCCCAGCAGGCAGGTTTGGCAAATAATTCTCATCCGTTCCCCCGAGGCGTCAACTCGACATCAGGCCTGCGGGCGGAATCCCCGGTGGAAGGTACGTACTTGCTGGCACAACGGGTGAAGACTCGATCGCGCGCAGGTGCGCGTCGCCCATCAACTGTCCCTCCACGACAACTTCTCGATCTTCGGCCAGATTGTCGGGTGGACGACCTGACAGGCTGACTTGCAGGTTCGTAGCACCGCCGATCAGCGCAAATGATACTGCGGACTGGTGCGACCCACCCACCAATGTTCCGGCGGCGACGGTGCCGCTAACTCGCAGTCGTGCACCGACCAGCGACGAACTCGCGGCGAGACATTCGTCGACCGTCATGTAGTATTTCCAGCTGGCGGCGGCTCCCACGTACCCCATGTAGGCGGTCACAACGCTGATCAAGACACCGGCGCCGGCTAATCGAACCCCTGAGGTCATTTTTCGAACAGCCCCTCTATTCTGGCGGGCCAGCGGCGATGTTGAGACAGCCTCGCCGACAGTGTAGGTCAGGCTGTCCCAGCCTGACCCGCCGGCGTCTTTGCCCACGCGTGTGGTTTGGTTCTTGCCCCTCGGGCCAGCAGCGAGTCTGAGACTGTCTCGCTTGCGGTTTAGGTCAGGCTGTCCCAGCCTGACTCGCCGGCGTCTTTGCCCACGCCCCGTGAGGAAATAACAAACTGCGCAATGCGTCAAAGCCAGAATGGGCTCGATACCCAGCATGTGGCTCGCTGAGCATCGCCCATGGAGGTATTCGGCCAAATTGGGGGGTGGGCGAAAGCTCAGCGGTTGAATAATACTTGATCGTGCGAACAACAAACCGAACCGCTTCTTGGACAGCGGTGGAAAACGTGACCGACTTGGATCAAGCGGGCTGGGGAGCCGAGTTGGCCGCGGTGCGACGACAGCTTTCAAGCAAGCGACGTTGGAAGGCGATTTAAGATGCGAATACGATTGGCAAGAATGTTGATCTTTTCGCTGCTAGCGGGCAGCGTAGTTTGCTGTGCCGGCAGCGCGGCGCGTGCCCAAACCAAGGGTGGCCTTGAATTCGTAGGCACGACCAAGTGCGCGGCGTGTCACTTCAATCAGTACAAGACCTGGAAATCGACCGCTCACGGCCGCGCTTTCGAGATTCTGCCGACGAAGTACCAGCGTGACCCCAATTGCCTGAAATGTCATACCACGGGATTTGGCCGGCCGACGACGCTCGAGCAGCCCACTGCGGTGTATGTGACGGGAGTCAATTGCGAGGCCTGCCACGGTCCAGGAAGTCAACACGTGCAGTACGCTTTGCGGCTCGTGGAACAAGACCTGACGGATGCGGCGTTGAAACAGTTGCGCGACGCCATCAAGCGTGCCTCTTTGGAGCTATGCATCAACTGTCACCAGGGCGTGGCCCATGGTTCGCATCCCAAGTTTGATCGCGAGCTACCGGTGCCGCGCGGGCAAACCAGCCGCGGCACGCCGGCTTCGCAGGACTTCTTTGGCTTCAATGCCCATCCGCAATGATCCAGCTGGAGGGCAGTCACGGGAGACCGACGTGTCCTCTGGCGTCACTCCGAATCACGGATCTTGATCAAATTTCGGATGGGGGTCCTTGTGCGCCTTGTTCAGATGGCATTGAACGCAGGCATTTTCCGACTTCACTTTTTGGATGGACTCCCGCAGTTGCCGTTCGGCGTCCGCAGTGACTTCGACATCCACCAGTCGTTGTGCGATGACGACATGCTCGCTACCAGGACCGTGGCAGGCCTCGCAGGTCGTGCCGGCCAGACCGGAGGTGGACTCATCCTGATAACCTGAGGGCGTACCATACCCTGTCGTGTGACATTTCAAGCAGCCCGCATCCTGTCTGTACTTCGCCGGCAGGATCTCGAACGATCTGGCATGGGAGTCCTGCTTCCACTGTTGAAATTGGGCAAAATGGCAGGGGCGCACTTGCTGGTTCCCGCGTAAGTGGCCTCGGCGGTTGGTTGGGCGGCGATCACGCGATCGCGGCCCGATTTGCCGGGGAAAGCCCAGAGCAGGATCAGTGACAGAGCAAATGCAGTGGCCGCGGCGAGCCGGGTCCTGGAAACAAGCGTGCACATCGTCGCACCTCCCCGTTTGAAGAACTACGAAGCCTGAAGAAATGTTTTTCCTAACTCGCCTTGAATCAGAAAAGCGATGATCGCGCGGCAAAACACTCGTCTGCCGGCTGCCAACTGGCGAACGCTGGAACACCCGGGCTGACTCAGGACTGTGACGGCGTTGGGAATTTTGGCTCGGACAGGCTGGCCGCATAATCTACCGGCAGAGACCGGATATACAGCAGCAGGACGCTGATGACGATCAGAATGGGTATCAGCGACAGGCCCAGCCAAATGCGGCGGTAGCGGTATTCGGCCACGGCATCGTCGGCGGCCTGCCCTGAGGCCTCGCAAATCTTCATCCCCACCGACAGCGCTTCCTGCAGAGGCTCCAGCGCGAAACTGTGCACCACGGTGCGGGCCGTCTGCAGCGCATCATTGGCCTCGCGCAAGTGGAACCTGGCTTCGCGTACTTCCATCCCCAATCGTTCGGCGCGATCCAGCTTTTGATCCGCCACGGCAATTTGCTGTTTCAGTGACTCCAAGTTCTTGCGCATATCCTGGGCGACGCGCGCACCGACAAACGTGGCCCCCAGGCGGCCGCTGTTGTGGCATTTGGTGCAGACGGCTTCATCGGTCATGCCCAGTTGTTCGTCCGTCGGCGACTGCACGTTATGTCCCCCATGACATGTCGCACACCCGGGCAGACTCACTTCTTGAAAGCGGTGCTTCATCCGCGTGTTGGCGAACAGCTCGCCAATCTTGACATGGCAGCTGCCGCAAGCGTTTGCGACGGACCCGACCTCGGGCGGCAGGGCCCCGTGATTTCCGTGGCAGTCGTTGCAGGTGGGCGCACTCGTGTCCCCTTTGTTCATGGCTTGAGCGTGCACGCTACGCTTCCACTCGCCGACCTGTGCGTGGCCAATTGCTTTCCCGTGATACTCGCGACCGTCCATCAATTTGGCGTCCGAGTGGCACTTTCCGCAAGTGTCCGCGACGCGGCTAGGATAGACGGGGGAACTCAGGTCATCGACAGCCTTAACATCATGATGACCGTGACAAGAAACGCAGGTAGCAACATCCCGATCACCCGCCTTCAATCTGTGGCCGTGCCCGCTGGTCCAGTAAATCGCCTCCTGGTCGCTGCGGGGCGACGGGCTGTACTGCCGCATGGTTTCCGGGTTTGAGTGGCAATGTCCGCAAAAACCGGGGATATCCGCCGGCGACTTGATCGAGCGAAAACCACTGTCCTTAAAATGCGCTTTACGAAAATCAACTTCGTTGGCGTCCCCACCGTGACAGTCGTTACAACGCAAACCTCTTTGCCAGTGAATGTCGTTCACCAGGTCTTGTTCGGTCACGTACATCCGCTGCAGGTCTCCCACCATCAATTCTGCGTTGGCATGACACGTGACGCATGCGTTGGCGGAGACGGAGGATGCGGGGTTCACCACTGCCACGGCAGGGTCCTGGGCCATCAGCGGAAAACTCGCCGACAGAACCGCCACGAGTGCCGGAAACCAGATGCGTTCCAGCTTCATTCCAGGACCCCCCAAATCGTCATCGCCACGATGAACAGCACGGACACGACAGCCAGAACGTTGAGGACGCGCCGCGACCGCCAGCCACGATCCAAGAAGGGTACGGCGACCAGTAGCAGCCCGCAAAAGCCGAAGAACAGCACACCCAGCATTTCACCTTCCATGCCCCAGATGTGGCCGGGCAGTTTTTTCAACGTCTGAAACATGAACAGGAAATACCATTCAGGCTTGATGCCCTCAGGCGCCGACCCGAAAGGATCTGCCTTCTCGCCCAATTCCCACGGGAACAGCGCCGACAGGGCTGCCAGGATAGCCATCGCCAGATACCAACCGACGGCATCGCGCAACAAAAAATGGGGCACGAACGGCATCGAGGGAACGCGGTCGGCACCCCCATGGCGGCGAACGACATGATCCGGAATGCTCATCCCGTGCTGCTGTACCAGGTACAGATGCAGCCCCAGCAGGCCCAGCGTCAACAGCGGCAGGATGGCGACATGCAGGGCGTAAAATCGGCTGAGCGTGTCTCCGGTGACATTTGCCCCTCCGCGGGCAATCAGCAGCATCTGGTGCCCCACTACAGGAACCACACCCACGAGGGCCGTGCCGACACGCGTCGCGAAAAATGCCAGCTGGTTCCAGGGCAACAGGTAACCGCTGAATCCAAAGGCCATGAACAGTCCCAGCAGGAACATGCCGCTGACCCACGTGAACTCGCGGGGTCGCCGGTAGGCCCGCATGATGTACGTGGTCAGCACATGCAAGAACAGGACGCCGATGACCAGGTTGGCACCCCACGAATGCACGGACCTTAGCAGCCACCCGAAGTCCACTTCCGTCATGATGGCCTGCACGCTCTCGAAGGCCTGATCGGGGGATGGCTTATAATAGAGCGACAGCAGCATGCCGCTGATGACCTGGATCCCGAACAGGAACAGCGCCATCCCGCCCAGGAAGTAGAAGGAGGTCGTGCGATGAATGGGCACTCGTTTCTTCGCAGCGAGATAGGCAAAGACGCTCATCCCCATTCGCTCATAGAGGTAGTCTTGCATGCGCTGCCGCCAACTCGCGGATTCGAGCCCGCGGTCAGGAATGGTGCGTGACAATGATGTCCTCCTTACCGGGCTTGCCGCGCAGTACCACCTTGTAGCTTTCCAGCGGCCGAGGGGGTGGTCCCGAGACGTTTCGACCGTTGGTGTCATACACGCCGCCGTGGCAACTGCAGAAAATGTCGCCCTTGTCCGGTCGAAACTTGACCGTGCAGTCGGTATGCGTGCAGATCGCGTTAAAAGCCTTAACCTCCCCGTCCGCCGTCCGCACCACAAGACAGGGCTTGCCGCCAAAGTTGAAAGGAGCCGGCCACTCCCCGCTGGCATCTTTCTTGAGTTCATCCACGCGGAACGGAGCCATGGATTCCAAGGCGCCCGATTTCGTCTCCACGCGCGGCTTGAGAAATCGGGCCACGGGGTACAGAAAGACGCCGAGCGTCGCCGTGATGCAGGTCAGCAAACATCGCAGCAACCAACGCCGTCGTCCCAATTCAATTCCCATGAACGAATTCCTCCGCGCGGCATGGACTAGCGAATCTTCGGTGCCAGAGGTTCACAATCATTTCGGCGGCCGCTTCCGTGTCCACGATTTCGGTGTTGATCACCAGATCGTACAGGTGGGGATCGGAGGGTTCTTGGTGAAAATGGCGCCGGACAAATTCTCGGCGGCCCGCATCGCGCCTGGCCACGTGCCGTTGCGCTTCATAACGGGAGAGCTGATTCTGTGCCATGATGCATTCGATCCGCCGTTCCAACGGTGCCACAATGCGAACGGCAAGCGTTTTTTCGCGGGGCAGGATGAGCTGCACACCTCGCCCCGCGAAGATGACACTTGACTTGCGGGCGGACATCAACACAAATTGCCCGAGCAGCATCAGATAGTCGGTCTCGGAAACCATACGATGTGAAAGCCAGATGCTGAGAACTTCCACCAACCAATTGCAGGTTCTCTCGTCGCAAACTTCCAGCATGTCTCGCGGCAGCCGGTACTGCTCGGCAAGGTAGTCCAGCAACTCACGGTCGATCGTGGCTAAGTCGAGTAATTCCGCCACGCGTTTGATCACGGCTGAGCCCCCCGCACCGGCTTCGCGGGAAACCGTCAGGCAGGGATGGATCACACTTGCCACCTGGGCGCTGGCCAGTTCTGGCCGGATGTGCTTGGCTTTTTCCAACTCACTGGACCAGCTTCTGATTTGTCGTTCCGCCTCCTCGCGCAGCTGCCGTTCCGCCTTGACGGGGTGTTCCGCCTCCAAAGATTGCCCCGCCTGAAGAGATTGCCCCGCCTTGAAAGACTGATGCTCGGGCTCGATCATGATTTCTGCCCTCCCCGAATTGGTCGCGGCGACCGAATGGTCATGTCGCTGAATCCTGATTATATTACGAATGGGCGACCTTGTGTTGGCCAAGGCGCAAGATTACGCACGGCGCGAGCTTATGCTGGTTTCCGGCATGCGATAGAAGTCTATAGAATTCTATTGTCCCAGACTGCGGCGGGTGTATGGACTTGAACGGCTCTCACAACCACTGCCTCTCCGACATTGTCCACACAACCTTCGACCGGGCTGGTTGGCCCGGCGACAATAGACCGAACACAAGGCCGTTATGCCACGACCGCTTCAGGCTTGTCTGATTCTGTGCTGTCTGGTGCTTCCCGGCCGTCCCGTCGCGTCACAGCCCCTACCCGGCTCACAGCTGCCGCTGGAAGAGAACATGTGCGCTCAGTGCCATGGGGAACCTGATTTGTGGCAGGGAGATCAGGCACGGCTTTACATACCGGCCGACCACCTCGCGGGGGACGTCCACTGGAAGCAGGGTGTCGTCTGCCACGACTGCCATGGTGGCGACCCTTCCAGCCGTCAGTTCTTAAACTTGCACCGCCCTGAGAATGGTTTCCGAGCGACGGCGGCCGAGATTCGCCAGGCTTGCGCAAATTGCCATCGAACGCCCTTTATGGAAACCGCACGCAAGAGCGTGCATGCCAAGGCCGGCGAGCGGGATGCGTCCGGTGTTGCGACCTCCCTCGAATGCAGCAGCTGCCACGGTCCAGTGCAGCATCAGCTGGTGTCGGCCAGCGATCCCCAATCCCCCGTGTATCGAGACAACCAGGCGACGACCTGTGGAGCTTGTCATCCAAAGGATCTGGATTCGCATGAGTCGAGCGTGCACGCGCCGAATCCCGCCTATACAGGCAGCGTGCCCCAGGCCATGTGTGCGGATTGCCACGGCTCACACGGCATCTACCGGGTCGCGGATCTCCGATCGACGCTGCACCTGACCAATGTTTCGTCAACGTGCGGACGGTGTCATCCCGATATCGAGGCGACGTTACAGCAGAGCGTGCACCGAACGGATTGGAACGAACTGGAAGGCAGCGCCAGCCTGCTGACGTCCACCAAGAAGCAAAAGCAGGGCGGCTGCACTTCGTGCCACATGCGGCACGAGCCGGCTTCGCTGGCGTCGACGGACATCGCCACCCATGTCGCGTCGATCCAGCGGTGCAGCAGTTGCCACGCGGATATCTCAGGCAAGAAAACCCAGAGGACGCACGCTGTATTGAGCGACACGGGCATGGTTCCAGCAGCCACGTGCGCGGAATGCCACGGTGCCCACGATATCCGTCTGATCCGTGACGCCGACTCTCGGCTAGCCGGCGCTAACCGCCTGCAAACTTGTCGAACGTGTCATCCCGGCGCGGTCAAGAATTTTGCCGATTACAATCCTCATGCCAATCCGAAAAATGGGGAAAAATACGCGTCGCTGCACAGCGACTACGAGCGGATGGAGACGGTCATCTTTGCGTTGTTGGTGTTCTTTTTTGTCCACACGTGCCTGTGGCTGGTGCGGTCGCTGGTGCACGTCTTGCAGCACGGTCGCCACCGGCGACTGAAGACCAGCCGCCAGGCCATCATCCGGTTTTCGCGCGTGGATCGCCTGTTTCATGCCACGGCCATCCTGTCCTTGCTGGGACTTTCGGCAACCGGATTGGCCATGAAGTACGATGAGCAACCGTGGACGAATGCCGTGGCGCACGCGCTGGGTGGATTTCGCGCGATCGGTGCGATTCACCTACTGTTCGGCTTGGTGGCCGTCGGCTGCTGCTTGACCTACACCATCCTGGCTGCACGCGCCGTGCTGCGAATTGCCAAATCTCGCAAGCCGGATACTCCCTGGAGCAAGATTGTCTTCGGTCCGGACTCGCCGGCTCCCAATAAACGAGACCTGGGGGATCTGATGGGCATGCTGGCATGGTTCTTCGGCCTGGGAAAAAAGCCCGTGTTTGAACGCTGGACGTATTGGGAGAAATTTACGTATTGGGGCATCGCCGCGGTGATGGCCGTGATCGGAACCTCAGGATTGATGGTGTGGCAGCCTAACTTTTTCGCGCGATTCGTATCCGGGGCCACATTAAACTGGGCCCACATGACACACTCGTACGTGTCATTGGCCGCCACCGGTTCCTTATTAGCGATCTACTACTTCAACGTACATTTCCGCCCGGAAAAGTTTCCGATGGATGTCTCATTTACGACTGGTCTGGTCCGTGAGGATCATTTGCAAGATGCCCGCCCTGAATACATCGAACGGTTGCGGCAGGAAGGCAAGCTGGACCGACTGCGGGTGATGCCAAACTCGAACAGATATCTTTGGGCGGTTACAATAATTAGTTATCTGACTCACTTTGTGGGGTTGGCCCTGGTAGCTGCCATCATCTACGCCAGCCTCGGTTCGTGAGCGAAGGTGGATGAAATCATGAATGCTAATCAGCCTACGCCGCCGGAACAGCCCGCCGGCTCCAGTGCTCCCGAACCAGGCAACGCGCCGGTTGCCCTGACGGCTGCAGCTGATCCGGGTTGGCGACGCCTGCGGATGACGGTTCTTGGCGGTTTGGCCGTGATGGGCTCGGGACTGTTGTTTACCGGCCTACTGACCGCATCGTCGGGTTGGTACACGTCCAGGTCGGAATTCTGTAACAGTTGTCATATCATGGAGCCCTATTACACGTCGTGGCAGGAATCGAGCCATGCGCATGTGGCCTGCATCAAATGCCATTTCCCGCCGGGAGCTGCCGAAAAAATCAGGGGCAAGATGTTGGGCTTGATTCAGCTGGCCACCTATCTTACCCGCAGCCAGGGACCGCGCCCCGTTGCCGACGTCCCGGACGCCAGCTGCCTGCGCTCAGGCTGTCACGAAACGAATGCCCTGGGCGGCCACATTGACTTCCAGGAGATTCCCTTCGATCACACGCCGCATCTGGCGCAGATGCCTGACGGGGAAAAGCTGCGCTGCACGAGTTGCCACAGCCAGTTGGATCAGAGTCAGCACATGACGGTCAATACCGCCAATTGCTACCTCTGCCATTTCAAGGGTGGACACTTCAACGAAGGACTGGGAGCCTGCACGCGTTGCCACGAAATTCCCCAGGGTTCGTTTGACCTGGGAGGCGGCGTGCAGTTCAGCCACGAGCTGGCGTATGAGCGGGGTACGGACTGCCGCAACTGTCATGGTGATGTGATCCGCGGAGAAGGGCTCGTCTCGCAGACAAAGTGCCGAGCTTGCCATAACCGTGAAGCTGATCTTGAAAAAATTTCAGATAAGGAATGGATGCACCAGTTGCACATCACTGACCATAGTGTGGCTTGCCTGGATTGCCACGATCCGATTGAACACACCCTGCAACCGGAACTTCTCGCGCACGCCGCCTCGGACTGCGCTTCGTGCCATCCGAATCATCACCACGAACAGGTCGATATGCTGCAGGGTGTCGGCGCCGAGATGATGCCGGGCCACGCCACCGTGATGTTGACGGCTCGCGTCGAATGCCGTGCTTGCCATCGCGTCCGGCAAGTATCGCCGACCGGCACTGTGATTTGGAAAGCTTCGGCCGATGTCTGCACCTCATGTCATAGTCCTGCCGTCAAAGATGAACTGCTGGATTATCATGAGCAAATGAGGGAGTCCCTGCAACAATTGGAATCGGCCGTCAACGACGTGAGTGCCGCCGTCGACGTCACGAATCTCAAAATCGAACGATTCCGAGAGATACAAGCACGGGTTAAGAAGGTGCAGCACGATGTAGCGTTCTTGAAAGTCGCCAACGGAATTCACAATATTCACTACGCCAACACGTTGACGCGAGTGCTATTGGAGGAAGTGATCGAACTCTCGAAGGCGCTAGACATTCCCGAGCCGGAAATTATGTTGCCGGAAATCACCTTGCCGGAATTTTCGACGAATCCGCCATAGGGGCACCCCCGCTGCGCCGGGCCAGCCAGCCACTTGCGTTCCGGCCGCGTCAATGGGTTTCGGACGAAATACCGAGCGCCGCAGCGGCTTGCTTTTGTTGTTCCGGACCCACGTAGACGATGTAACCAAAACCACCGTCGCTGGCGGTGACCCCCGTGGCTGCGTACACGTTTACATGGGCCCGGTAGAGATTCTGGTGGACTTCTGCCAAGGCGCCGACTTTGTCGTCCCCCTGCACCAGAATGGCGGGATGCGGGCCCTCCAGCGCAAGGCCCGCCTGTTCGGCGGCCTGCGTCAGCCGTCCGCTTTCCTCCGGAAAAATCGCCAGCTGGGTTTGGGAATTTCCCATGGGAATAATCGTAAAGGCCACCAAATTGATCTGCATCTTCTCCAAGACGGACAGCAAACGGTAAGCCTCGCCAGGTTGGTCCGGCACCGTGGCATAAAAATAATCCACACATCGGATCTGGAACGGCATACGGTTACTCCCTTATGACGAGATTACGATTAGAGTGGCGGAACAGGATCTGGCCGTTGCGGCCAGCCCAACTTCGCCGTCCGGCCGAATAGGTCTATGGCAACACGCCCTCCGCGTCTCACATCTTATCACGCCGGCACTGATTTCGCACAGGTATCGGATCCGTGACCTCCCACACTTTACCTACGAGGGAACGCGTCGCGGAGCAGTCATCGTCTGCAGGCGTTGGAGCCATTGCGTCGTCTGCTTGTCTCCGTTTAAGGTGATCCAGGTCTTTTCCGCGCCATGCCGCTGTCGACATGTTTGGATGAGCGGTCGGGAATCGCGGGGATATCGCCACACGTAGCGTAGAAACGCAGCGTCCAGCTTCTGGCCGGCGGGAGCGTCCGGCCGCCGATCATCGTCAATCGACATTTTGCGCTTCAACACGCGCCACAAGCAAACGAGCCGCGGTCGTTCGAGCACAATCACACTGTCGGCGGCCGCTAACCGCATTTCCAAGGTGCTTTCGTAAGTGCCATCCATAATCCAAGTCGGTTGCTGGATCAGTTCCGCCACCTTGGCGCGCCACATCGCTGGCGAGGTGCTGACCCAGCCTGGCTGCCAAAAACAACCGTCCAGGTGAATCACGGGCAGTTCCAGGATGCTGGCCAGCCGCAGAGAAAAGGTCGTTTTGCCGGAACCGCTGGATCCGAGTACCAATATTCGGCGCGAAGCAGCCAATCGCGGTATCGAATCCAAGCAGTCCATGGTGGGCCAACCGTATCCGGCGAGAGTGGTTTTCCGATGCTGACGCAGTTTCAATTAGAATAAGGCACGAGAGGGTCCCGAGTGCATCGACGACCATGTTATGCTGTAGCCGTTCACGGAATTGCCTGAAGTCTGGTCATAATCTTAATAAGCACCACGGACAATCCGTGAACGACCATGTTATGCTAACCTCGAGAATGGCGTCAGGGAACGCAGGGATGAGCGTTCCAGCGTGATTCCCGTTGTGTTCGGGGGCCTTCGCTTGGTACACCACCCATGCACGATTTGCACCGCCCACGAGAGTGGAACCATGCCGCTGATTGCCATTGTTGACCCCTATTCGTCGGGTGCACTCCTGGCAGCCGCTCTCACGGAACGCGGGGCCTCCTGCCTGGCCGTCGAAAGTTCAACGCGACTTCCGCCGGCCATAAAGTCCGGTTTTGAACCCGGCCGATTTGCGACAGTGATCCAGCATGCCGGCGACCTGGAGTCCACACTGGCTGCCGTCGCAGCCTGTCAACCCACACGCGTCCTGGCAGGCTTCGAATCCGGCGTGGAGTTAGCCGAACAGCTGGCAGAACGACTGGGATTGCCGACGAACGGGCCAAAACGTCGGACCGCGCGGCGCGATAAGTTCCTCATGGTGCGTGCGGCGCACGAGGCAGGGCTGCGGACCGCCCGACAACTGTCGTCGTCCGATATTGGGTATATTTTGGACCGCGTGGACAAGTCCATGGGGTGGCCGGTGGTTCTGAAGCCTCATCGGAGCGTTGCCACGGACCAGGTGTTTTGCTGTCAGGATCACGATCAGGCACGTCAGGCTGCCTCGGCGATCCTCTCACAGCCCAACATTCTGGGCGAGCGCAACGAATCCATCCTCGCACAGGAATTTCTGGCGGGCACCGAATACGCAGTCGACACAGTCAGTTGCAATGGTCATCACAAGGTGACTGCCATTTGGCAGTACCTCCGCCCTCCCGACGCGACCGCAGCGTTTGTGGGCTACGATGCTATGCTGCTGCTACCCTACCGAGGTCGTCGGCAAGACGCCCTGCAATCGTACGCCTTGGACACGCTGGCAGCGCTGGAAATTAGCGACGGCCCCGCGCATTGCGAAATGATGTGGGTTGCATCAGGCCCTGTACTGATGGAAGTCGGTGCACGGCTCTCGGCCGGAAACAACGCGACGCTCAGCCGTGACTGCGGAGGCATCTGCCAGTTGGACGAGACGGTGGATTCCATCCTGGCTGCGAATCGCTTCCGGGAGACGGGACAGCAACAGCCTCAGCTCAGCCGCTACGCGGCCAATGTATTTTTGATGCCACAGCGGCCGGGGCGGCTGATCCGCACACAGGGCCTGGAAATAATTCGCGAACTACCCACACTGCATGCCATGTCCGTTCGCACGTCGCCGGGTGAGTTGGTTGGACGCGTGGCCGGGCTGGTGACGTTGTTGGCCGAAGGTTCGCAAGCGCTGGAGCGGGATATCGACGTGATCCGGCAACAGCAGCGACAGGGCCTTTTTGTCGTCGCAGAGGACTGCGTTTAATGTCCCTCCACGCCGGCATGGACCACCGATTGGCGATGCGCTTGCGGCAGCGATCCGCGCGACGGGCCGCGGATCGGAGGCGGTTTACGAGATGAGCGACGATTATCTAAACGTGCCCCGACGTCTCTGGCAAAACTATCCTCAGATCGAGGCGCATCGCGCGCGTCTGGTGCCACTGCTGGTCGAAACGGGTACCCCTGTGTTTCTGGGCGAACGCCAGAACTTCACGGCGCGATTCCAGGAACTGGTGACCAGTCTCGACACCCATTGGGGAGAACATGTGGTCGGATATTCGTTCAAGACCAATTATCAAGTCGCCCAATGCGGAATTTTCCAGCAGCTGGGCGCCTGGGCTGAAGTTGTCTCGGGACGCGAATATCGCCTGGCCCGCGAACTGGGGTATGCGGGAACCTCGATCATTTTTAACGGCCCCTACAAGAGCGACTCGGACCTGCGACTGGCCGTCGAGGAGCAGGCCTTGGTCAATGTGAACGACCAGGGTGAACTCGACCGGCTGGTGGCGCTGCTGCCGCGTGACCAGCAACCACTCGACATGGGCATCCGCATCAGCAGTACACTGCCGAAACTGGGGCACAGCCGGTTTGGATTCTCGCTGGAAAACGGCGAGGCAACGGCAGCTTTGGCGACCATCAATGCCAATCCGCAACTCCACCTGGTGGCGCTGCACACACACCTCTACGGCGACACCGACGATGCTCAGCTATACGCGGAAGCGGCGCGTCGCATGGGTACGTTTGCCCGCCAACACATCCTCGACTACCAGCGCACGTTGCGGTTGCTTGATCTGGGAGGCGGCTTCCCGGCCCACAGTCCCCGGCCCAAGAGTCGCGATACATGGAACCCTCAGCCGATTGAGGTTTACATCAGGACAATCGCCGACGCATTACGTCCTTTTTTTGACGCAACCAACCTGCCAAAGCTGGCGGTCGAGCCAGGACGGTTTCTAACGTGTGACGGCATTGTCCTGGTGACTCGGGTCATCCATGTGAAGCAACGACCGGACGTCCAAGTCGTCCATTGCGATGGGAGCATCTCGATGGTGCCCTTGACGCACTACTGTCCTCAGGCGATTCGCGTCTTTACGCCGCAGCTGCGACCCCGCCGGGGAGGGGAGCAACTAACGAGGATCCACGGCTCGACCTGTCGCGAAAACGACTTGCTGTATCAGGGGATGTTCCCCACCACGGAGACCGGCGACTTCCTCGTGCATTTTGCCGCGGGTGCGTACAACGCCAGCCTGAGTCCCGACTTCATATTTGCCACCCCGCCGCTGGAGTTGTTCTGAGTTGGGCAGGCACCTGAAACGCCGCTGGATCGATCGCCGTGTCTACGAGTATTTCGCGGTGAATGTCGGGCCATGGCTTGGCTGGCGCGACCCGATTCTTGTTTACCAAATGGGCAAAGTCGGCTCATCATCCATCCGCAATTCACTGTTCCGTTGCCGCGATCCGCGCACCCGGCTGGTGTTGATGAGTCACGAGTTCTATCCGGTCCGCAACCGCGATCCACGCCGCATCCACGTCGAGCCGGAGTTTGCCGAGGACATGCAGCGTGAGATGCAACACGACCGCCAGGTCTTCGACAGGCTGACCCTGCGTCAGAAGCTGGGACTGCGCCTGCGGGAGAGATGCTACAGTGAGATGATCTACCGATCCTATGTCAAGCCGGGTCGCCCCCTGCGGGTGATCACGTTGGTTCGCGAACCGATCGCCAATAACGTCTCGATGTTTTTCCAGTTGTTCGATCAGTATCTCGGCAGCTCGCCGGCAAACTGCAATTTGCCCATGCAGCAGATCATTCAGGTATTCCTGAACCGCTACCTGCACACGAGGCCGTTGACGTGGTTGGATGCCGAACTGAAAACGACATTGGGTGTGGACGTGTTTCAGTACCCGTTTCCGCAGCAGCGGGGCTATTGCCTGATCCGTGCGAAACAGGTTTCGCTGTTGGTGCTCAAATGCGAGCTGGACGATCGGGCCAAATCGGCCGCGATTGCTGAGTTCCTGGGGCTGGACGAATTTGAGATCGTGCGTAGCAACGTGACCAGTCGCAAGCCCTATGCCGAGCAATACGCGGAATTCAAACGGTGTCTTCGCGTGCCCCACGCGCTGTTGGACCGCATGTACGAATCGAAGTACAGCCGTTTTTTTTATTCCGACGAAGAGCGTGCTCGGTATCGTGCGCAGTGGAGCTAATCGCGGCGGCAGCGATGCCGAGTCCTGGGGAACAATCGGCGACGGTGACGCCTGGGTCTTTATACCCCTGGCTCAGGCGGCGCATCCTTCGGAGTCGTAGAATGCGACTTCGACAAAATCCCGTGGAATCGTGGAATCTGGGAACGCCCTCGGGGATTCCGAGGTCGGCTCAAAATCCTGGCGGGCGACCTTTGCTTCACGTTCGGCCCTGGGCTCTGGCCACCAAAGTTCAACTCTGGAATTTCCAGAGTTGACCGCCGCTCATTTCGGCCAGTGATCGACGAGGTCCAGAATCTGAGAAGTTTTTGGAATAATGCACGAACCAATCGCCGTTTTGACCGTCTTGTAATTACATGTAAGGGAACTTTTACGCCGGAATGGGATCAAGTTGTGCACGAGGATGACTGACGTGATGCACTCAAGACGAAGCTTCATACGCTTATCGCTTACTGCGCTGCCGTGCTCCCAGGCATTTGCCCAACAGGCGAATGATCGGGAGGGCTATGCGCCCGCAAGCGAAAAAAATTGGCGAATATGACACTTGGTCTAACTCTTTGATGAGCCAACAAGGCCCGGTGTCAGAAAGACGCCGGGCCTTTTGTTTTGGCTTTCCTGCCGATCGAAGAGGCCGACCCGGACGAAAAACTTGGGCTGGTAGCTTAGACGGTAAAGCGCCTGGCTGAAGATCAGGTAGCGAGGATTCGAGCGCCTCCCGGCCCACTTTGCGCTCACGCTGCGCATCACAAAACACAACATCCCCCGTTGGTCTAACGGCAGGATAGCGGGCTTTCAATCCGCAGTAGAGGGTTCAATTCCCTCACGGGGTACTGACAAACAGAACGTGGCGAAGCCTGGTATCGCGCTTGGCTGGGGGCTAAGAGCGACCAACGCTGCGCGTCGGTGCCCGCGGTTTGAGTCCGACCGTTCTGACTGACAATCGGGCAGAGGTGCAGATGGAAGCACGCCTGGTTTGGGAGCAGGAGGGTCTCGGTTCGACTCCGAGGTGCCCGACTCGAACGGTAGTCGAGGGCTCGTTGCCCATATTCGGCTTATAACCGGTGAGGTCAGGGTTCGAGCCCCAGTGGTCCTCCTGAAAACAACAAGCACTCGTCGTCTAGCGGCGAAGACTCCGCACCCCGGGCACCGCCGCGCAGCGGTGGTCGGCGGCGACGCCGGTTCGAGTCCGGCCGGGTGCTCTTGATCCTTGACAATTCGGCACACGCAACAAGCGCCCATGATGTAGCGGCAGCCTACTGCCTTGCCATGGCGGAAGTGCGGGTTCGATTCCCGCAGAGCACTCTTCAGATTGATGGGTCGGTAGCTCAGCGGCAGAGCAGGTGCCTGTTAAGTACCAGCGCGCGGGTTCGAGTCCCGCCCGTCCCTCTGTGAAACGATGCGGGGTAGTCGCTGCTGGTAGTGATGCCTGGCTTTGAACCAGGAGGCGTAGGTTCGATTCCTACCCCCGCAGCTCGAGGCGAACCATGCACGAACATGCGTGTCGTTTGAAACACAAGCAACAACCATTGCGGGACAGTCGCTGTTGGAAGAGCAACTGAGGCCGCCGAGCGATTAGCGAGGATGAAGGCCGAGGGCGGTAGTGAAGCGGAACAGACAAACAATACTGCGGGATCGTCGCTGCTGGTATGCGATACCTGGCTCTGAACCAGGAGGCCGTTGGTTCGATTCCAACTCCCGCAGCTCAAAGGACGGAAGTCATCCGGCTGGATGAGGAGCCTGTTTTGAAAACAGGTGGCGACGCGAGTCGCTTGTGAGTTCGAGTCTCACGACTTCCGCAGCAGCAGGGTTTTAGGCTGTAGGCGATTAGGCTGTAGGCGTCCGATCGTCTTACCTAAACAGCTACAGCCTAAACTCCTACAGCCTAGTTTAGTCCTGTGGCCTAGCGGCGAAGGCAGCTCTCTTACAAGGAGCGGATCGGGGGTTCGAGTCCCTCCAGGACTACTTCAGCGACGCGATGCCCAGGTACGCCAATTGGCAGAGCGGTCCGGCTTAAAACCCGGACGTTTGCAGGTTCGAGTCCTGCTGTGGGTACTGACAACACACATGCCTCGGTAGGCAATTGGTAGACCACTTTGGCTTAGAACCAGAGATGCTGCGGGTTCGAATCCCGCCTGAGCTACTTACAGATTACGTCCGCGTGGAGCAGCGGAGTGCTCGCCTGCCTGTCACGCAGGAGATCGTGGGTTCAAATCCCATCGGGGACGCTTTAACAACTCAGCGCGGTACGCAAACCGGTAAAGCGGCGAAGCTCAAACCTTCGTGATCGTCTGTGGGTTCGACTCCCACCCGTGCTACTTGAACAACACGCGTCGGCTGGGCATTGGCGAGCCTAACGGCCTGTAGAGCAGCCGCCTCCGGGATGTGCAGGTTCAACTCCTGCCCGGCGCACTGACAACACGGCCCATTCTTCTAACGGCAGGATGCGAGCCCCTCAAGCTCGCGATACGGGTTCAAGTCCCGTACGGGTCACTGACACAGCCAAGTGGCGGAACTGGTATACGCGCGACGCTCAGAACGTCGTGTCCGCTTGGACATGCGAGTTCGACTCTCGTCTTGGCTACTGACATTGCAGGTGCGGCAAGTGCCCAACTGACTTTCATACGGTCGGTGTGCTCGGATCGATACCGAGACCTGCAACTGCGGGTGGGCCAGTGCTCATTCGGGCCTCATAAGCCTGAACTGCCGGGTGCGACCCCCGGACCCGCCTCGTAATTCGTTTTCGGAGGACTGAACCATGAACGCGCACTTGATTGAACGACATTTCGCCAGGATCGGTGTGCGCGCCAAGGTTCACCCGGAGACGCGACGTGACCGCACCGGCGTGACGATCGACATCGGCCACGACGGTGAGGGCGAGTTCTTCGACATCGCACTGGCTCAGCCTCGGTTGGCCGACGTGCGGGTCGTGGATACTCAGCCGCGGATTCGGCACCTGCTGCTGATGTCCGTGCAGGAAGACGGAAAGCAAAAGTCAAAATTCCTGTGCGGACACGACGAGCGGCACTGGTTCGTCGCGGCGGTACCGGAGCGAGCTTCGGTATCGAACGTCAAGACGGCGTTCGAGGCCCTGAAGCCAGTGGCCGTGCGCCGGCGCGAGGATCAGCTGAAGATCAAGTCGCGAAAGCGCAACCGCCTGCGCAACGAGGCCTTCATCCGCCAGGGTGAGTGGTTCTTCGTGCCGATACCGGACTGGCTTCGCGTTGACGAGCGACTGATCTTCCGCAACGAGCCGATCGCACGTGGTGGCGGAAAGCCTCACATGTGCGAGGAGCTGGTGCGGCTGGGTGGTGAGCTGGTCTACACAGGCGCGCAGCATCCGCAGGGACTGACGGAGATGCAGCACCGCCGGTTGATCAGCCGCAACCCGAAGCTGCGAAACTTGCAGTGGGTCGTGCAGCGTCGCAACCCGCTGGTATTTGTTCGCGGCAAGGTGCGCCACGCCGATCACAAGACGATTGTCCTGGACGGCTGGCACCAGGTGCTGATGAACACCGAGACACAGTCGGTGGCCATGCGGCACGTGGCGTTTATTGACTGACAAGCTCAACCTGGGCCGTCGCACTTCGGTGACGGCGGCCCACATTTATGGTGTCCGTGGTGTACGTGGTAGGCACGCCTGCCTGTGAAGCAGAAGGTATGGGTTCGACTCCCTTCGGTCACCCTTCGCAGCAGTGGAGGAGGAATCGATCATGGTAGCCCGCATGCTAGAGCGGCCGGCGCTGGTGCTGAACCGCAACTGGCAGCCGGTGAACGTCGCCACCGTGGCGCGGGCGCTGGTGCTGTTGTGGAACGAGTCGGCGCGGGTCGTCGATCCGTCCGACTACCAGACCTACACCTGGGAGGACTGGTCGGAGCTGTGGCCCCGCAGCGACGAGCGGTTCATCCAGGCGGTACGGTTTCGGCTACGTGTGCCGGAAGTGATTACGTTGACCGACTATGACCGGTTGCCTTCGGCGGCCGTGTCGTTCAGCCGGCGAAACATTTTCAAGCGTGACCACTACACGTGCCAGTACTGCAGCCGGCAGCCGGGGAGCGAGGAACTGACGATCGACCACGTGGTGCCTCGAGCCCAGGGCGGCGAGTCGCGGTGGGACAACTGCGTGCTGGCCTGCCTGACGTGCAATAAGCGGAAGGCCGACCGCACGCCGGAGCAGGCTGGAATGCGACTGCGAGGGGCACCGGTCCAGCCGACGTGGAACCCGCTGTACGTGGCTCACGAGCTGCGGATTGAAAGCTGGTCGAAGTTTGTCAGCGAGGCGTACTGGAACGTGGAGTTAGCGGTTTAGGAATTTAGGCTGTAGGAATTTAGGGCAGAAGTCGCCTCCTGCCTTCTTCCTACAGCCTAAACCGCTACAGCCTAAACACCTATTTACGAGTGTGCTCCTGGGAGAGCAGCCAGCCTCCAAAACTGGCGGACGGGGTTCGACTCCTCGCGCTCGTGCTTGACGCCGACGTGGCTCGACTGAGATAGGCGCCGGTCTTGACTGTGTTCCCTTTTTTTCGGTTGATGCTGGTGCGAATCCAGTCGTCGGCTCTGGATGGGAAAGACGCCCCGATCGTGTAATGGACAGCACAAGATCGACCTAAGGTCTTGGTCCCGGTTCGAATCCAGGTTGGGACGCTGAAGGAGGAACATGTTCCGGTGGTGTAGCGAATAGCATGGGACCCTCCGAAGGTCCTGGTTTGATCCCACGTCGGGATGCTGAACAGTTGAAACGCCCTGCGAGTGTGGTGGACGGCATGGCAGACTTCGAATCTGCCGGACGAGGTTCGATTCCTCGGCGGGGTGCTGCGAGAGGCGTGAGGCTTGAGACTTGAGGGCAAGGGTTCAAGTCTCAGGACTCAAGTCTCAGGACTCATGAGTCGCCGGAGTGTGCCGGATTCGCACGCGAGCCCGCGAAGCTCGAAGATCAGGTTCGATTCCTGGCGGCGACACTGAATCTGATCCCGATGTGAAACGCGGTCGCTGGTCAAATGCGGAGGTCGTATAATTCAGCCACTCAGCATGCGCACGGACGAAACATACCATGACACTTGTTCTACCGAATCGCCCAATGTCCTCGCGGCATCCCATTTCCTTGCCAGTCAGTCAGTTCTATTCGTATCGCACGATTTCAGGCGAGATCGCAACACTTCCGGATTTGATCAACGAAATTGCGCCCATCGCGCAATCCGAAGCATTCCGGTGGCTTTGTTCACTTTCCAAGGGACTCCTGTCGGAAGACGGGATGAAGCCGGGAACCCAGCTCGGTGCGTGTCAACGACTTTGAGACAACTGCCTTTCGAATTTAGTGTAGCGTTTGCTCGTTGGGCCGCATCTTGAGAGGTTGCCTGGGGGACCAGTCCCCCAGACCCCCTGGGATTTTTTCAGGCATGACTCGGGTGTTCAAAGGTTGTGGGATGACATGGCATCGTGTAGATTCTTCGTCGCCTGGTGAAACGGAAGCGAGCTCTGCTGGGAAGCAACTCGCCGAGGGATAGCCACGTCGAGGGTGCGTCAAAGGCGCATCGGGCTTCCCGAGATCCTTCATCTTGGCAAGCCCATTTTCATGTGCGCCATGATTGCGTTTCACATCCTGGGAAAAAGGTATCTGGGGTCGGGTCGATACCTCGGCGCTCGTTAGACGCGAAATCTCGAGCTCGGTTTTTGGCTTGACCGGCTCGCAGGGCGTCTGAACCTCAAAAAGTGGCGATTGGATGCCGTGGGACGACTCCATCGCGCGGGGCGGCGGATTGATCCAAACCGCTGTCGGTCGCTCGGGCGGCGATGGCGTTTTGTGGACGAATCGTTCCGGCCGACGGGCGTAAGCCACATCCAACACGGCTTGACTTTTCGCCAAGATCGTATCCGCATCACCGTAATGCACTGACGCAGGCGTCAACAGGCCAATGCCAGAATGATAATGCTCCTGGTTGTACCAGGCGAAGAATCCTTGGCAGAAGTCACGCGCATCTTCTTGAGAGCCGAAGCGGTTGGGAAAGTCAGGTCGATACTTGAGCGTCTTGAACTGGCTCTCGGAGAACGGATTGTCGTTCGAAACGTGCGGGCGGCTGTGCGATTTCGTAATCCCCAGCGCAGCCAGCAACTGCGCCACCCCGTGCGACTTCATCGACGGACCACAACACCCAAATCAAAACCAAATCAAAAAACCAAATCAAGACACAAACCAAATCAACAAACCAAATCACCAAACCAAATCAAGACACCACCAAACCAAAACCAAATAAAACCAAATCAAAAAACCAAATCAAAAAACCAAATAAAACCAAATCAAGACACAGACGTTTCGGACGCGGGATAGGCAATCTGGCGAACAAAACCAAATCAAGACACAGACGTTTCGGACGCGGGATAGGCAATCTGGCGAAAGCTACGTTCGATCCTGACTTGAGCTGCCGCGTTGGTCCGGGCGTGGCGGATGAAGGGCCGCTGATCTAATTGGGTGGTGACACGGAATTCACCCCCGATTATGGCCCTACGCGTGCGTGGATTTGCCGGTCCCGGTGGGGCGCTGGGCATCGAAACTGCCGGACAAACCAAATCAAGACACAACCAAATCAAGACACAGACGTTTCGGACGCGGGATAGGCAATCTGGCGAAAGCTACGTTCGATCCTGACTTGAGCTGCCGCGTTGGTCCGGGCGTGGCGGATGAACGGCCGCTGATCTAATCAAACCAAATCAAGACACAGACGTTTCGGACGCGGGATAGGCAATCTGGCGAAAGCTACGTTCGATCCTGACTTGAGCTGCCGCGTTGGTCCGAGCGTGGCGGATGAACGGCCGCTGATCTAATTGGGTGGTGACACGGAATTCACCCCCGATTATGGCCCTACGCGTGCGTGGATTTGCCGGTCCCGGTGGGGCGCTGGGCATCGAAACCGCCGGACCGCTGACCACCATATTTGATGAACGGTTGAGGGTTGAGCTCAAGGCCGTGGTGGGTCCATATCCTCGTTGGCCAGCAGCCAGCTCAGGCGGGGCCCGATAGCAAACAACACCCAAACCGAGACACAACACCCAAACCGAGACACAACACCCAAACCGAGACACAACA
Source organism: uncultured Planctomycetales bacterium (assembly GCA_963695565.1). Lineage (GTDB taxonomy): Bacteria > Planctomycetota > Planctomycetia > Pirellulales > Pirellulaceae > CAVOGW01. Next base: position 60,521 of record CAVOGW010000008.1, on the reverse strand, counting down.
CCCAAACCGAGACACAACACCCAAACCGAGACACAGACGTTTCGGACGCGGGATAGGCAATCTGGCGAAAGCTACGTTCGATCCGGACTTGAACTGCCGCGTTGGTCCGAGCGTGGCGGATGAAGGGCCGCTGATCTAATTGGGTGGTGGCACGGAATTCACCCCCGATTATGGCCCTACGCGTGCGTGGATTTGCCGTTCCCGGTGGGGCGCTGGGCATCGAAACCGCCGGACCGCTGACCACCATTGTTGACGAACGGTTGCGGATGAGCTCAAAGCCGCGGTTCGTCCTTGTCGTCGCTAGCCAGCAGCCAGCTCAGGCGGGGCCCGATAGGAAGACGGACCTGCGAAGAACTCAGCAATCGCGTCGATGAGATGCTCGGCGCCGAGATTCAGCCGCTGAAGAATCGGTGGTAGGTCGCCGGGAATTTGCCCCCGTTTGCCCTGACGGAACAAACGACCCATGCGATCCAACAGCGTCAGGTACTGGGCGCATGTGATCGGCAGGAAGCCCAGGTTGGAAACTCGGGGGGCCCCGATTGGATTGGCAGCAGCCGCTGGCTCAACGTCTCGGTACGCCTCCGCGCGCTCGTCTAGAAATATTGGAGCCAGCCAATCGTCTGGCTGGCCCTCTTCGCTCGACAGGTCACACGACTTGCCAGACAATTCCTGCTGTGCCGTTCGCCAGCGTGCGCGAATGCGATCAAATGCTGACGTGTAGCTCGATTCCTCCGGGGTCTCCGCGATTCCCGCATGGATCACATTGAGGTCAACATAGAGGCTGCAGGCCAGCAGGTCTGCTTCGGATTTCAGCCGCTCGCAATCAAAACGCTTGGCGAAAAACCTTCCATCCACACCGTCCTCCTGGTTGGCTCGACGCGCGATCGGCTGGCACAACAACCGCATGAACCAGGAAATATCGGATAGTCGCCGACGGTATTCGTCCGCCTCCTGCTCGAAATAGCGCAGTTCGGCTGCCGTCGGTTCCGCGGCTGAGCCGTCCTCGTTTTTTCGCTCCGGGCAGAGACTCCACCATCGAGCCGCCACCTGGCTGTCGTCCCAAATTCCCACAATGTCGGGACGATTTCTGAGCACGAGGTGCAGATGATTGTCCAAAACGGCGTAGTCCAACACATCCAACGCCATGATGCCCGCCAGCACCTTGAGGCGGTCCCGAAGCCACTCCTTGCGATGGCTGTGATCTTTTCCGGTGAGCACGTCCAGACCGAACAGGTGTCGTCGCTGCACGAGCCGATTCCAGCAGTGATAGACGCCGACTACATCCGGATCGAACGTTTCCGACCTGGGTTTGGCAGGCATGATGGGTCTCCTGCATATACGGGCGATCAGTATACATGCGTATGGTACTTTTGCCGGCCTCGGATGCGCAACCCCCCAGGAAAACATTTTTGCCCAAACCCCCCATCCGACGTCGCCAAGGTCTGTGTCTGCGACGTCGTCTGGTACTTTTGCCGGCCTCGGATGCCAACCCCCCAGGAAAACATTTTTGCCCAAACCCCCCATCCGACGTCGCCAAGGTCTGTGTCTGCGACGTCGCCAAGGTCTGTGTCTGCGACGTCGCGTTGTGTCTGCGACGTCGCGTTATGGGTCTCCTGCATATACGGGCGATCAGTATACATGCGTATGGTACTTTTGCCGGCCTCGGAGCGCCAACCCCCCAGGAAAACATTTTTGCCCAAACCCCCCATCCGACGTCGCCAAGGTCTGTGTCTGCGACGTCGCGTTTCTGCGACGTCGCGTTGTGTCTGCGACGTCGCGTTCGTGAAGGAATCAGACGGCCAACTGGTCGATCTGGGATGTCGGGCGCATGCGCGGCGCAAGTTTGACGAGTCGTGCGTGGTGACCACGCATCCGCTGGCGCATGATGCGTTGGCCTGGATCAATCAGCTGTATGATATTGAAGATCGCCTGGCGGTGGGCGCTGCCGCGAAGCGATGTGAGGTTCGTGAGCGTGAATCGATCCCGATCCTGACTCACCTTGAAGAGCAGCTGCGCCTCGTGCAACCGACAGTGCGACCGTCTTCGAAGCTTTACGAAGCGATTGGTTACTTGCTGAATCGCTGGGACGCGATGACCCGGTTCACTACGGACGGGCGCTACGCGATTGACAACAACGCGGCCGAGCGATCGATTCGCCCGTCGGTGATCGGCAGGAGGAATTACCAGTTCTTCGGGAGTGATCGCGGTGGTGAGGCCGCCTGCATCTGGTACACCCTAATTCAGAGCGCCCGTCGCAATCACGTTCAAGTACTGCCGTATCTCCGGGACATTCTGGACCAAGTTCCACGGATCGTTCCCGAATACCTGCGCGTGGGTGATTCGCCAACGCACTTCGATTCGCTCACCGCCCAACAAGTGGACGACCTTGACGGTTTGCTGCCTGACCATTGGCTGCAATCTCACCCCGAGCATCGCAGCGAGGAGCGGGAACGAGAACTCGAAACCGCGAATCGAACGCGGCGTGAACGACGACGCTTGCGACGGCGACGTGTCAAGGTCTGATCACCCCGCCGCCAGGACGTCGTTCACAGAACGCTTACGATTTGGCTGAAACCTACTTCCGAAGATGGAATGCCGAACTTGATCTGAGGTCCCTGAAGATCACTCTGCAGATGGACGTCTTGCGCTGCAAGTCGCCGGAACTGGTGCGGAAGGAAATCTGGACGCACATCTTGGCATACAACCTTATTCGAACGATCATGGCTCAAGCCGCAAGCAAACATCACCTGGAGCCTCGAACGATCAGCCTGAAGGGCGCGGTTCAAACGCTAAAAGCATTCCAGCCAGTGATTGACATGCAAGGCCAGGGAAGTTCAACGACTCGGATGCAACTTTATGATCACCTGCTTAACGCCGTAGCAATTCATCGCGTAGCCAATCGACCCGATCGATTCGAACCTCGACTACGAAAGCGACGGCACAAGAAGTACTTCTTCCTTATGAAACCGCGCCATGAAACCAAACGCGATATGGTGAAACGATTTAGGGGGATCTAAGTGCCATTCGTGTGCGCCACCTAAGTGCGCAACGTGCTCGGAAAAATTTGGGCTGTCGGGCGGATCACGGCAGGTCGGGCGCGGGAATCACGCGTCGATTGATCCGCCATTACTCGGAAACGATTACTGATTCCAGCCCGATTTTCGCCATACAGAACTTGTAGCAATGCTGAAACTCGTGGCATTTCACGCAGTCATCCCATTGTTCAAGGTTCGCCGAGAATTTGCGATCTGAGCGATGTGAGTATATTCCGCCTGCGCTATCGAGTTCAAAAGAGAAGACTTTTCCGTTTTGTGGTTCATTTTCGCGGAAATGCAAAGCATCCGGAAACATGGTCCCGTAGCACTCTTTGTGTTCTTGATTTCCCATGGTCTGTCTCCTTTTGAACGAGGGTCGTGGACATGTTTATTTGATTCCACCGCAGTGAACTTCAGGTGCTGTCGATCGCGAAGTGCCAAACAGTGTTCGCTGAAATCGCAGTGACACATTGACCAAGCCAATCATGACCGGCACCTCCACCAAGGGGCCGATCACGGCGGCGAATGCCACGCCGGAATTGATGCCAAAGACGGCGATTGCCACCGCGATTGCCAGTTCGAAATTATTACTGGCGGCCGTAAAGGCCAGCGTGGTTGTTTTGGAGTAGTCGGCCCCTATTTGTCGGCCCATGAAAAAACTCACCAGGAACATCACCACAAAATAAGTCAACAGCGGTACGGCGATCCGTAGAACGTCGTAGGGGATGCGAACGATCTGATCCCCCTTGAGACTGAACATCACAAGAATAGTGAACAGTAGTGCCACCAGCGTCAGGGGACTCATTCGAGGGATGAAGACTTGTTCGTACCACTCACGGCCTTTCGCCTTAAGGAGTACGAACCGTGTGATCATCCCCGCCAAAAAGGGGATGCCCAGGTAGATGAAAACGCTCTTGGCAATCTGTCCCATGCTGACCAAGACGACGCTTCCTTCCAATCCCAGGAGTGGCGGCAGCCAGGTGATGAAGACCCAGGCGTAGACGCTGTAGAACAACACTTGAAAGACGCTATTGAAGGCGACTAGACCAGCGGCATACTCTGAGTCGCCTTTGGCCAGATCATTCCAAACGATGACCATGGCGATGCAGCGGGCCAAGCCGATGAGAATTAGCCCCGTCATGTACTCGGGGTAGTCCCGCAAAAAGACGACGGCCAGTGCGAACATCAGCACGGGGCCAATCAACCAGTTTTGGACGAGCGACAATCCGAGTATCTTCCAATTACGAAAGACGTCGCCCAATTCCTCATACTTCACCTTCGCCAGAGGAGGATACATCATCAGAATGAGGCCGACGGCGATCGGGATGTTCGTCGTGCCGACCTGAAACTGGTTAATAAATCCCTCGATGCCCGACACGAAATAGCCAGCCGCCACGCCGACAGCCATCGCCAGAAAGATCCAGACTGTAAGAAAACGGTCGAGAAAGCCTAGCCTGGCATGAGGACAGCTCAGCGACTCGCTCACGCCGCGCTTGCTTACCGTGTCCGCAGCATCATTCACCATGACTCGTATTCTCCAAGATTGCAGGCAGCGACACAACATAATCGCGTATTGCATCACGAACCCGTCGGTAGTGTGCGAAGCCCTCTTCCGCGGTGGCAGCCTCTCTAGCGAGCCGCGGTGGGTCGTCGAAAGGTTGGTGTATCACTTTGGCGCCCCCCGAAAACACTGGACAAGATTCGGCCGCGTTGTCGCACACGGTTACCACGTAGTCGAATTTAATGTCACTCAGTTCATCGACGTGCTGTGATTTCTGGCTTGTTATGTCGACACCGGCTTCGTCCATCGCTCGGACGGCATTCGGGTTGAGGCCGTGCGTCTCGATCCCCGCCGAGTAGGCTTCGAATTTGTCCGCATTGAGGTGACGAGCCCAGCCCTCAGCCATTTGGCTGCGACAGGAATTCCCAGTGCAAAGGAACAGTATTTTTTTCATCGTCAATGGTTCCAGCAAGATCAGCTCTCGTCTCTCTCGATCGTGGAGTCCCACCACCTCATCAACAGTCGTCGCACACGTGGTGGGCGAGCCGTTCCAAGTCCGTCTGCAATGGCTCCATCTCTCGAAGACAGGTCTTGACGCACCGCAACAACGTCTTCCGGATGCCGCGGACGCCGCGAACGGCCCGGTAGTACTTCCATTTCCCGTTGTCGCGCACCGTGACAAGTTGGGCTCGACGCAAATAGGCTAAGTGTCGCGACACTTTCGGCTGCTCCTCTCGGAGTAAAGCACAAAGATCACACACACACAATTCCCGCTCCACGAGCAAGTTCAATAACCTCAACCGTGTGGCATCCGCGAACGCCTGGAACACTTCGGTGGAATCTGAAATGGCCAATGTCATATATGCCCCCGCGTATGTGTGCGTATCAGCTCAGTTTCTAATCGACGATGTCGTCATCGTCAACAAGATTCGCTTGTCGTATTCTTTTTCGGACGCAGAGACTATGGCATGACGACAGGACTGTGCCGCCGAAGATGCTGTTTCAAGTAAATCGACTAATCCGTATATATATGGCCAGACGAATATGATACAACGTGACCAAATCCAAGAGATAGAGCGATCGGTCGGCCGTGATGACCAAACCTCATGCAGTAACCCGGTATATGGAGTGTCGCGATTATGAAGAAGCAAGCACTGTTGGCTGCGCCCGTCCTCATGGGCGTCATTCTGACGGCCGTGTCTTATAACGCATGTTTCGCTGAAGACACCGCCAAACTCGATTCAAAACCGCCCGAAACACGCTATCACTTCGTGCTGTTTTGGAAGCACCAAGACACGGCCACAGAACTGGCAAGACAGAACCTCAACACGTTTGCCGCTCAGCGACAACGAGCGTTGATCGTCTCTGACGTCCGCGTGGGCGATCCAGCGAGACAGGATCTGGTGAAGCAGTATGGAGTCAGCAGGGCACCCATGCCATTGGTGCTGGCCATTGCGCCAAACGGAGCCGTAACTGAAGCCATCATGTCCCCCGTCGACGATAAGAAGCTTTCCAAGGCAATCGTGAGTCCGGGGGCTGCGGACTGCCTGAAGGGCGTTCAAGATCGCAAGATTGTGTTTGTCTGCGTGCGAGACGAACAGATAGATGCCGGAGGGATAGCCTTGGAAGGTGTGCGGCAGTTCGTAGCGGACGACAACTACCGCGAGGCAACGCGTATCGTACAGATTGCCCCGACCGATGCGCAGGAAGTCGAGTTCTTGCAGCAGTTGAAGATCGACCCTGGTACAACATCACCCGTGACGGTGATGGTAGCGCCCTCAGGAGGCATGCTTGGTAAGTATGTGGGCTCCACGAACAAAGCCGAATTCGTGCAGGCGCTCTCTGCTTCTCAATCTGGCTGCTGCCCAGGTGGGAAGTGCGGAGCTGGCGGCTGTTGCCCTGCAAAGTAACCAGGATTTCCCTCCTTGGATCGGAGTTTTGACATGCGAATTTACGATATTGTATTGCGCGAAATCCTTGAGCGCAAAAGCCAGATGATGATGAGCTTTTTCGCCATCTTTCTGGGCATCACCGCTGTGGTTGCGATTAAGAACATTAGCTACTTTTCAGAGAAGGCAGTTGAACGCGAACTCGACACACTCGGTGCCAATGTCTTGATCCTGCCCAAATCGGTAACGTTGCAGGACTACTATTCGGCCGACCTTCACGACGAAGTAATTCCGGAGGAGTACGTGTTGCGACTGACGATGTCCGATGTTGAGGGTGTAGACAACCTGTCGCCAAAGCTGTGTGTGCCGGTCGAAGTCAACGGTAGCCATTTCACGCTGACCGGTATCCTGCCCAAGAACGAGTTTCGCACAAAATCTGCTTGGGCCGGAGCGGGCATTTTTGGTCGCCCCCTCGGGTGTGGTGTTGTCGAGGGACTAGAAGAAAAGCCTGAAGATAGGAAGTCGCTTGTCCGAAAACGTGTGATCGAATCCCTCGAAGCTGACGAAGCACTGATCGGCGCTGAAGTGGCAACGGCGACGGGGATCGGCGAGGGAAGTTCTCTGGAATTGCTTGGTCAGTCCTTTAAGGTCATGGCGGTCTTGCCGGAAACGGGGACGGTCGATGACTCGCGAGTTTTTGCCCATCTACACACCGTGCAGGATTTGTCTGGGAAGGGCGAGGTCGTCAATGCCATTGAAGTTGTTGGTTGCTGTAAGCAGATCGCCGCCGGCCTGGTGGACGGCATCAACCGTCTGCTGCCTGACGCGAAGGTCGTGACCGTGACACAGATTGCGAAGGCCCAGATGACAATTAACGAAATGCTCCGCAAGGTCTCGCTGGCATTCACCGGGATTATCGTCGTGGTCGGCGGTGCCAGCATCGCGAATTACATGTACTCGAACGTCTCGGAACGCCGTCGGGAGATTGGCACGATGATGGCGTTGGGTGCGACGCCATCGCAGGTGTTGTGGATGTTGCTGATCAAGGCAGCCCTACTGGGAATCGTCGGCGGACTGACCGGCTACGCCGCAGGAACTCTGTTGGCGGTGAATGTGGGACCGCAATTCGCGGGCGTCCCCGTTCTGCCAATGCCTTTTCTACTGGGCTGGGCCTTGGGACTCTCTCTGCTCGTGGCCCTGGTGGCGAGCTACTTTCCCGCCCGCCGCGCCGCCAATCTTGATCCATGCATTTGCCTTCAGGAGATTTAATCATGCTCGCCCTCGAACAAGTCACTAAACATTACCGCCATCGTCGTGGCGAAGTCGTTGGGCTCAACGACATCGATCTAGCTATCGAGAGCGGGGAGTTCGTCGCTTTGGTGGGTCCCAGCGGCAGCGGGAAAAGCACCTTGCTGCTGGTACTGGGCTCCATGATGTCGCCAACCACCGGACGCGTCTTGGTAGACGGGACTTCCGTCTACGATCTAGGCGTGGCTCGCCGCACGAAACTACGCCGCGCAAAGATGGGATTCGTATTCCAGACATTCAACCTCGTGCCATATCTCACAGCGATCCAAAACGTTCAGCTACCGTTGGCCCTGGCTGGCGCTCCGTTGGCAGTCCAAAATCACCGTGCCAGCGAATTGCTCGCACGGGTTGGTCTCGCTGATCGCATGAGCCACAAGCCAAATGAGCTGAGCGTCGGGCAGCAGCAACGAGTCGCCCTGGCGAGGACTTTGGCGAACGATCCAGAGATTATTTTGGCCGATGAACCGACGGGCAATCTCGACCCAGACACGCGAACACAAATCCTGGGCTTCTTTCAGGAATTCAACCGAGAGGGAAAAACAGTAGTCATCGTTACACACGATCCGGCCGTTGCTGAAATGGCTCATCGAAGTGTGCGGATTGTGGACGGACGGATCTCTCACATCGGAGTAGCCAATCGGAACTCTGCCGCTTGTGTGGCGTGAATGAGTGATCGAGGATTCAACTAACTGGACATCAACATTGAAAAACCAAGCGATGGTGGCTCTTCGTCGAGCGGCAGCAAGTGGGCATGAAGCAGCTACCGGCCAAGAGCGGAGAATTCCTGTTCGAGATCATGATGCGGCGGTATGAACTCAAGAGTACCATGATGACTTCGAACCGTCCTCTGGAAGATTGGGGGAAACTAATTGGACTAACTTACTGCTGAAGGGCGGCTTCCAAAGCCGGATCCTGGCCTTCCAGGAAGTCACCCGCGTTCGGCATCACACGCAGATCCGGTATTACACCGCGCCCGGGTTGAAACTCATCCACGCCGTTAAAGTTTCTTAGCGCGGGAATTCGAACCGTAATGCCGCTGTTGGGTAACGTGAGCCAGGAGCCGCAGAGGACCGTGCTTGCTCGGCGCCGCAAACTCTCTGCGAGTTCTGCGTCGCTGCGTGAGACACTCCTATCTTCGCCGCAAGCCGAAGCAGCGGGGGGGCGATGCCGCCACAGCGTCTTTGCCGGCATCCTGGGCCATGGCCCCAAGAGTCGCGGGAGTTGGTGGCCATGCTGCGGGCCAAAGGCCCATCGGTTTGCATAGCCCTAGCCCAGGCCAAAGGCGCCGAGGGCGGCGGAGGCCTGGGTTAGACGCCGGTTTGAACCGGAAAGGGCCAACGGCCCGCCGTTGGCAGATGTGCCTTCGTCATCTGGCGACGTCAATCCCAAACGTAGCGCTCGTTAAGGCACTCAGTTAAACCATTTTCTTATCGTGCCGGCCAGACAGATTAGCGACACCAACGACACGGCAGACGGCTCGGGAACGAACAGCAGTGCTCCGCCATCGCTAAACCACTCATACGGAGGGTCCAGCGTCGGCGGCAACGGCGGCAACCCTTTCGGTATGAATGGCTGGGTCGAATTGGCAGTCATTTCAAAACTGCCGCCGATCACGTCGGCGAAGACACCCTGTCCCGAGCCAACGACAGGAACGAAGTCCGCAATAAAAAGGGCGTCAAACCCCTGCGATGGATCTATGGGATCCACGGGCGTCAAGGTGACGATGCCAGAATAGTGAAGCAATCTCGTTCGAGTTGACCGTGCTGGTGAACACAATCGGCGTATTGGTTCGTTGCCGAACTCGGCAACCGCAGGAAAAACGCCCGGAGCCGTCAAGTAGTTTGTAACTCCAACCGTGGCATTCACCAGTTCGTAGTCAACCAGCAAAGTCGCCTGGCCCACCCCGTTGAAATTCGTGAACTCCCCCGGAATGGCCGAAATACAATCCGCCGTACCACCGCCCACGACGTGGAATGGCACGGCTGTCTGAGCCGAAGCAACGACCGAAGCGAGGAGCGTGAGCAGAGCGCCCCGAAATAAAACCTTAGCATGTCGAGTCATTATCAACCTCCCAAGTGAATCTAAGTGCGGACCGAAATGTAGTATACAACGGCGACGCTTCCTGCTGCCCCCAACTCTCTGCGCCTCTGCGTGAGAAATTAATTGCCTCTACAGAACCCTGAAGGTCCAGAATAAGCCGGACTCCGAGTGCTCTGGCGCTTCATCACCGACCTTTGCGGACGCAAAAACCGCGTCAATGTGGCGGACTGGGCGAGGGTAACTCGGCGGAACCCGAGCTATCACTGACCGGAGAGTCAGGTCATCATATTCAGCTAACTCCTGCGCCCCCACGTCCAGATGAGCTGGCATGTTGCCGCCGCCATCTTCGACGCGTCCCAACGGCATGCGCTGCTGGTCGACGACCGGCGGCGTGATTTGAAAACCAGCGGATTGTCCATCCGACGAAGTGAACTTGTTGGCGTTCCACGCCAGGAAGTCGTTGCCATCCACGAAACCGTCGGCGGTGAAATCACCAGCGCACCACTCGGCCAAAGGGGTGAACTTATTCGCATTCCACGCCAGGAAGTCGTTGCCGTCAACGAAGCCGTCCAGATCTGCGTCGCCCAACTTGTAGGGAGACCCCAGTCCGTTGAACAATGCCGCTTCGGCGAGCCACGCATCACGGTCCTCCAGGTCGACCAGGTTGTCCGCCGTCAGATCGTAGAGCGGATTGTTCATCCCTGACGCAATCTCAGCGACCAGCGCGTCAATGTCGAGGCAGTCGTAGTTGCCATCGTTGTTGAAATCACCGTCAATGGAGACGATGGGTTGCAACTCGAGCGCTCCCATGTCGATCCGCGCCGAGTTGTTGGCGGTGCCATCTTCGACGCGTCCAAACGGTAGTCCTCGCTGGTCAAACTCGGGCACATCTGACATACCTGCTATCGCGGACGGATTCCCGGCGTCAATCGCGGGGCTCCCCGGAAGCAACTTATGAGTCCAAGTAGCGCCGCCGTTGTCGTCAAGGGGCGCCAGCATCGGTTGAATCAAACCGTTGACGGGACCTCCGATCAGATTGCCATTCGCATCGGGCAGACCAAGCGGGGCCTCGTTCAACCCGCTGTCTGAGTTGTCGCCAATCAGACTGTATTCGCTGGTCGAAGTGGCGTAGGCGGTGAACAGATCAGGACCGCTGGTGTCGGACAGATTGCCGGCCACGATGGAGCCGCGGATGGTCAACTCATAGTAGGCCGATACCCCGCCTCCGTAGCTGCTGCTGCTATTTCCGGTGACCGTGCTTTGATTCAGGGTCACGTAACTGGCCCAGATGCCTCCGCCGTATCCCTCGCTGTTATTTCCGGAAACCGTGCTTTGGTTCAGCGTAACACGATAGGCGTATATGCCCGCGCCGCGACCCGGGAGGAAACTGTAAGCCGCCGCGCTGTTGCCACTGACGGTACTGTTATTGACCTCAACTTCGTGGAAAGAGCGGTTCGCAAATATGCCTCCCCCGTTGTAGGCCACGTTGCCACTGATGGTACTGCCCTGCACGTAGACGTCGCCGTAGGCATTGACCCCGCCACCGCGTCCGAAGCCGCCGGTGGTATTGCCGGAAACCGTGCTGTCAATAATGTTCACGTTGCCCAGGTCGGAAGGTGAGGAGCCCACGGTGTTAACGCCACCACCGTACGCGTAGGCGAAGTTATCGCTAAGCTCGCTGCGGGTCAGTGTGATATTGGCGATGAAGCTGCGTATCCCCCCGCCTCGATTGGCCGAATTCCTGGAGATGGTGCTCTCGAGCACGGTCAGGTCGCCGCGATTTGCCGAGATGCCGCCTCCCTGATTGCTGGCCGTGTTATCACTGATTGTGCTGTTGGTCACGCTGATTTCGCCAACGAACACAGAGACGCCGCCACCGAAGTCGCCGGCCGAATTGCCGCTGACCACCGTCCCCTGCAGCGTCACCGGGCCGTTGGTTCCGTAGATCCCGCCCCCGTCGTCTGCCGCGCTATTTCCCGAAATCACGCTGTCAGTGATGATCAAGGTTGTATCCGACGCGGAAATGCCACCACCGCGAAGAGTTGCCTGGTTCCCGCTGACCGTCGAGTTGGTCAGCATGAACGCGCTCACATCGGCCAGCGCCACGCCTCCGCCAAACCCCGTGCCGCCGTTTTGCTGAAGATTATCGGCGATCGTGGAATCCTGGATTTCGACCGTAATGCCGTTGGCAGCGCCATCACTGACGGCCAGCGCCGTTCCATTGGCCGTCGTATTGGCCAGGCCCCGAATCGTGTTGCCCATCAGGACGACTTCGTTAAACAACACGCTGGTGGCGCCCGTGGTCGACGAAATGGTATCGACCACCCGGACAGCACCCACAATGCCCGTGTTGTTATTGACGAGCGTGCCACCGCTCTGATTATCGATGATCTGGGTGTTGATGATCGTCAGATCAACGGAGTTGTAAAAGTCGATCGCCGCCGCGTCATCCTCTGCCTGGTTATTGATGAAATGAGAGTTCCTGGTCGTTTCACTGATGACCCCGGCAACCGAGGGACCATCGTTGGCACCCGTCACGGTGATCGTGGCGGTCTGCGATACCGTACCCCCGTTACCATCCACCACGTTGAAGCTGTAGGTAATCGTTTCACTCTCGCCGGCCGCCAGGTGGTTGTAGGCCGATGGATCGATCGTCAGGCTGTTGGCGCCGACCGTTACACCACTGGCGTCACCGCTGTCGAGAGTCAGCCCGGCCACATTCAACACGTCGCTGAGGTCAGGATCACTGGCACCCTGCAGCAGGTCGACACTGAACGAGGCGGCATCTTCACTGGTCGTTTCACTGATCAAACCGGCAACAGAGGGTCCATCGTTGGCCCCGGTTACGGTGATCGTGGCCGTTTGCGATACGGAACCGCCGTTGCCATCCACCACGTTGAAGCTGTACACGATCGTTTCGCTTTCACCGGCCGCTAGGTGGTTGTAGGCCGAAGGATCGATGGTCAGGCCGTTGGTGCCGACTGTCACACCGCTGGCATCACCACTGTCGAGAGTCAACCCGGCCACATTCAACACGTCGCTTGCGTCCGGATCACTGGCACCCTGCAGCAGGTCGACGCTGAACGATGCCACATCTTCACTGGCCGTTTCGCTGATCACACCGGCGACCGAGGGACCATCGTTGGCCCCGGTCACGGTGATCGTGGCGGTTTGCGATACCGTACCGCCGTTACCGTCCGCCACGTTGAAGCTGTAGATGATGGTTTCGCTCTCGCCGACCGCCAGGTGATTGTAGGCCGATGGATCGATCGTCAGGCTGTTCGTGCCGACTGTCACGCCGCTGGCGTCACCACTGTCGAGTGTCAGCCCAGCCACATTCAATACGTCAGTTGCATCAGGATCACTGGCGCCTTGCAGCAAGTCCACACTGAACGAGGCGGCATCTTCACTGGTCGTTTCACTGATCAAACCGGCAACAGAGGGTCCATCGTTGGCCCCGGTCACGGTAATCGTGGCGGTTTGAGATACCGTACCGCCGTTGCCATCTACTACACTAAAGCTGTAGACGATTGTTTCGCTCTCGCCAGCAGCCAAGTGGTTGTAGGCCGAGGGATCGATCGTCAGGCTGTTGGCGCCGACTGTCACACCACTGGCGTCGCCGCTAACTGGAGTGAGCGCATCCACATTCAATACGTCGCTGGTGTCGGGATCACTGGCACCTTGCAGCAGGTCGACACTGAACGAGGCGGCATCTTCGCTGGCCGTTTCGCTGATCACGCCGGCAACAGAGGGTCCATCGTTGGCCCCGGTTACGGTGATCGTGGCGGTTTGCGATACTGTACCGCCATTACCATCCACCACGTTGAAGCTGTAGACAATCGTTTCGCTCTCGCCGGCCGCCAGGTGGTTGTAGGCCGAAGAATCGATCGTCAGACTGTTCGAGCCGACGGTCACACCACTGGCGTCGCCACTGGCGAGAGTCAGCGCATCCACATTCAACACGTCGCTTGTGTCCGGATCACTGGCACCCTGCAACAAGTCGACACTGAATGAGGCAGCATCTTCGCTGGCTGTTTCGCTGATCAAACCGGCAACAGAGGGTCCATCGTTGGCCCCGGTTACCGTGATCGTGGCCGTTTGCGATACCGTACCGCCATTACCATCCACCACATTGAAGCTGTAGACGATCGTTTCGCTTTCACCGGCCGCCAGGTGATTGTAGGCCGACGGGTCGATCGTCAGGCTGTTCGTGCCGACCGTTACACCACTGGCGTCGCCACTATCGAGATTCATCCCATTCACACTCAACACGTCGGTTGCGTCGGGATCACTGGCACCTTGCAGCAGATCGACACTGAACGAGGCAGCATCTTCGCTGGCTGTTTCGCTGATCGCCCCGGCCACTGAGGGACCATCGTTGGCCCCGGTTACGGTGATGGTTGCGGTCTGCGATACGGAACCCCCATTGCCATCCACCACATTAAATCTGTAGACGATCGTTTCACTTTCGCCGGCCGCCAGGTGGTTGTAGGCCGAAAGATCGATCGTCAGGCTGTTGGTGTCGACGGTCACTCCGCTGGCGTCTCCGCTGTCGAGAGTCAGCCCGGCCACATTCAACACGTCACTGGCGTCAGGATCACTGGCGCCCTGCAGCAGGTCGACACTGAACGAGGCAGCATCTTCACTGGCCGTTTCGGCGATCACACCGGCAACGGATGGACCATCGTTGGCCCCGGTCACCGTGATCGTCGCCGTTTGCGGTACGGAACCGCCATTGCCATCGACTACATTGAAGCTGTAGACGATCGTTTCACTTTCGCCGGCCGCCAGGTGGTTATAGGCCGAAGGATCGATCGTCAGGCTGTTCGTGCCAAACGTCACACCGCTGGCGTCACCGCTGGCGAGTGTCAGCGCGTCCACACTCAAAACGTCGCTGGTGCCGGGATCCGTGGCTCCTTGCAGCAGATCGACGCTGAATGACGTCGCATCTTCGGTGGCTGTTTCGCTGATGGCCCCGACGACACTCGGGGCCACATTATTCACGGTTACGGTAATCGTCTCGCTGGTCGCCGCCCCGTCGTCATCGGTCACCGTCAGAGTCACGCTGTAGGTTCCGTTGTCCGAATAGACGTGGCTCGGTGTGAGCGTTCCGCTGGCTGAGTTGCCGTCGCCGAAGTCCCACTCGATCGTGTGCGTGTCGACCGAGCTGACATCACTGAACGCACCACTGAAGTCGACCGTGTCCCCTTCATTGACGGTCCGGTCCGTGCCGGCGTTGACCACGGGAGCCACGTTGTTAACGGTAATCGTCCTCATCGCCTCGTACGTTCCGTCTTCATCCGTGGCAGTCGCCAGGATCGTGTAGTTTCGCGGACCGTCCACGTAGGTATGCGTCACCGACGTCGGATTTCCGGCGACGGTCTGCACGGGTGATCCATCTCCCCAGTTGATCTCCCATTGAATAATCGTGTCATCACCAGGGTCGCTGGAACTCAAATCAAGCGTGTAAGTAGAACCCTCATTGACTGAGTCGGCTCCTGAAATAGTGAGAGTCGGAGCGGTGTTGGCAACGGACAGACTAGTGAATGCTCCGGACGTAGCTCCATTATCGTCCGTGACACGCAGTGCCACGGTGTAAGTGCCGTCGTCACGAATCGCCGGACTGAGCGATTCCAGTATCGACCAGGGGACCACCGGATTGGCACCTGTGACGTCGCCAAACGTCCCGTCGCCGTTCAGGTCCCACAAGTAGGAGACAATTGATCCGTCCGGATCCATCGAACCCGCACTTGAAAGCGCCAATGCCCCCCCTTCGGTAATGGAATACGGACCATTGACGATCGCAACAGGGCCTTGGTTCGTGACGATTCGATTGAATTCGGTGACGGTGATGTTTTGCGCGGTGCTATTGGAAAACTCCAGTTGAGCGGAGTTTCCTTGGACTTCGCGGATGCGGACGCCAAACTGGTGATCCCCTGAGGGAACGAAATCAAAATCTTCAAGCGTAATATGTGCCTCGGAAGCAGGTCCGTTGCTGCGCGCCTCCAACCAGAATCGCTGAGCGATTCCCACCGGCTCCACCAATCCTCCGACGACCCGCACAAACTGAGCCTCGATCTGACTCGTCGAAGTGCTGGGATTCCTGACATTCAATGTAGCACTTAATCGAATTGGGTTTCCTGCGTCCACGAAGATTGACGCCGTCTGCAACCCCGGGATGTTGAATTGCGTGCTGTTGTTGGGAAAAGCTCCCAGTCCTGAGTTAGATGAATTCTGAATATCAACGCCGGTGATTACATCTCCCTCGGTAAACTCGATTGTCGGACCGAACCCTTCGACGGTGTTAAATTCGGTGACGGTGATGTTTTGCGCGGTGCTATTGGAAAACTCCAATTGAGCAGAGTTTCCCTGGACCTCGCGGACGCGGACGCCAAACTCGTGATTCCCTGAGGGAACGAAATCAAAATCTTCAAGCGTAATATGTGCCTCGGAAGCAGGTCCGTTACTGCGCGCCTCCAACCAGAATCGCTGAGCGATTCCCACCGGCTCCACTAATCCTCCCATAACCCGCACAAACTGAGCCTCAATCTGACTCGTCGAAGTGCTGGGGTTCCTAACATTCAAAGTAGCGCTTAAACGAATTGGGTTTCCTGCCTCCACGAACATGGGAACCGTCTGCAACCCCGGGATGTTGAATTGTGTGCTGTTGTTGGGAAACTGCCCCAAATCTGGGTGGCTGTAGTTCTGAATATCAGTTCCGGTGATTACATCCCGCTCGGCAAACTCGATTGTCGAACCGAACCCGGCGACGCTGTTGAACTCGGTGACGGTGATGTTTTGCGCGGTGCTATTGGAATACTCCAATTGAGCGGAGTTTCCTTGGACTTCGCGTACGCGGACACCAAACTCGTGATTCCCTGCCGGAACGAAATCAAGCTCTTCAAGCGTAATATGGGCCTCGGAGGCAGGTCCGTTACTGCGCGCCTCCAACCAGAATCGCTGAGCGATTCCCACCGGCTCCACCGATCCTCCGATAACCCGCACAAACTGAGCCTCGATCTGACTCGTGGAAGTGCTGGGGTTCCTAACGTTTAACGTAGCGCTTAAACGAATTGGGTTTCCTGCCTCCACGAACATTGACGCCGTCTGCAACCCTGGGATGTTGAATTGCGTGCTGTTGTTGGGAAAAGCTCCCAGTCCTGAGTTAGATGAATTCTGAATATCAGCGCCGGTGATGGCGTCATCCGTTTTGAACTCAATTCCGGGTGTCACCGTGGCAAGCAACGCTCGATCTTCCAAGCTTTCGATCGACAAGTGCTTAACGCGGTGCGTTCCAATTCGACGGCGGAGGCGGCTCGTTGTCATAATCTCGAAATCCCCATATACCAAAGGCGACTAGTTGGATGAAAATCAGCATCGACGGCGACTGGCGATCGCCGTCGTGAGCGACCGTGGGCAGCGGACAATGGATCTACTTAGGGAAGGTACTGCCGCGGCCCGCATGCGCCGCGCTTTTTTCCGGATTCTTTTCTTTCCTCTCTTGGGTTCCCACTTTCGGGTTCGCCCCAGCCTAGCCGGTCACGGCAGACGCTGGCATCGGACGTTTGGGCACTATTTTCAAAAAAATTCTGGCGTGGCTGTTCGTGGGTTTTCAGGCAATTCACGGCGGTTGTTTTGATGTGAAGCAACATTTGGCAGCGGTTGGCTCAGAGGTGCAGCGTGGACGAACACAGGACACACTTGCTTGAGCGTTTTGAAGTTGCGCATTGTTGGCAGTATCGTTCCGAAAGCGCGTGATTTAGCCGTCCTCCAGACACACTAGCTCGCGCTGCGTGCTTGTATTTTCGTGGCGTCGGCCGTGGGCCGAGCGAATCAGCGGAAGCTGTTCATATCGATCTCTAAGTAAACAAGGTGCCATCCGGCAAAAAGAGCGCCGCAGTTTCTTGAATCTTTTTCCCAAAAGTGCATTTCCGCTGCCCCGTCGTTCCTCATCTAGAACCGATGACCGTTTCACGCGCTTTTGACCCTCGCCAGGGGGTACACCTTCGACGGAAGAAGGGCCGGACACGGGATACTCGCTGGCGCATTCTGAAGTTGCGCTTTTGGCAGGTTCCTGCCGAAACCGGTGATTTAGCCGTCGTCAAGACACACTTGCTCGCGCTGCGTGCTTGTATGCCCGCGGCATTTCGCCGCATGTGCGACGAGCATCACATCAAAATGAAGCCACCGTTCGCCGCGGTTAAGCCGACAGTTCGTCGCGCACCTCCACCTTGCCCCCGCGTGTTCCAAGCGGCCTGCGCCGCGCAAGATTCTTCAACTTGGCATCATTTCGCGCGCCTGGCGACATTTCCCCGCTTCGGACTCGGATCCACCTCCGCAGCGCCAGCGCTATGCCAAGCTTTACGGCGCGTGGCGACCGATCATTGGCGAAGTCGCCCGCCCCTCTTTCCTTGGGATGGCGGGAAATCTCTCCGTGTGTGGTATAATTCGGAAGGAGGTTCTCACATGCCGGTCGCAATCGCCATCGATCAGGAAGCCGTTGTGGACTTCTGTCGACGTCGTCACATCGTGGAGTTGGCGCTATTTGGCTCCGTGCTCCGCGACGATTTTTCACCTGATAGCGACGTGGACGTGCTGGTTACGTTCGCACCTGGCCACACGCCCGGCTTTGTCGAACTTCATCACATGGAACAGGAGCTGTCCGAGCTGTTCGAAGGCCGCCGGTTGGACTTGGTAACGCGGAAATTCTTGAAACACCGCATTCGAGATGCGGTGCTCGCCACAGCGGAGGTCGTCTATGCCGAAGAATGACGCGGTCTACCTGGGCCATATGCTGGAAATGGCACTCCAGATCGCGGACAAACTGGGCAACGTCGAGCGCTCGGATACACGGGACACTGGCTGGCGCATTTTGAAGTTGCGCATTTTGGCAGTAGCCTGCCAAAAGCCCGTGATTTAGCCGTCGTCAAGACACACTTGCTCGCGCTGCGTGCTTGTATACCCGCGGCATTTCGCCGCATGTCCGACGAGCGTCACATCAACATGCAGCCACCGCTCGCCGCGGTTAAGCCGACAGTTCATCGCGCACCTCCACAATCCGCAGCACCAGTCCCACTCGGTCTTGAACCTTCAGTTTGACGTGCAGCCGCTCGATGTACTGGCGCACCGTGCGGCTGGTGACCTGCAGGTGAGCCGCAATCACTTCTCGCGTGTGGCCCAGAAATAGCAGCCGCGCTACCTGCAATTCACGTGGTGTCAGCTGCAAAAACCGTGAGACGTCGCGCCACTGCCGGGCCGTCAACAGCCGCTCCCCCGGGTTTTCTGGCTGCGCATGGCCGTTCCGCTGGCCGTTAAATCGAGTTGATGCAGCGGCGGCACCGTCGGCAGCACTGAAATCGCGTGGGGCGGGACTCTGCATGAGACGAAACGTACTCCGTTTATGCGGGAACATCGCTGTTAAATCGTGCTTTGCGACATGTGGTGCACTCCCCCATGGTTGGGGATTTTCGCGTCGAAGGCGGGCCGCTGGCCTCCGGCCCGGCGCGGGAGCATCTACCAGGTGCATCGCAAAAAGTTCGCATTGGGGTCATAGATTCTCGGAATTTTTGGATTTCGTGAAGTGGTTTTGTGTTTACTTGAAGTTGCCTTTAGGAGAGACGCGTGGCAGATTGGTCAGATCCGCCAGTCAGTGCGAACGACGCTTTGCGAAGGGTGCCTACTTACCTAGGCAACGTTTTGCAGCGACAGACGCCGGCCATAAGCCGAAAATGCCGCGAGAATACAAGCACGCAGCGCGAGCAAGTGTGTCTTGAGGTCGGATAAATTGCGGTTTTCGGCACGATGCTGGACCCGACGCGGGGACACACTCGCTGGCGCGTCGTGCTTGTATCCCCGAGAGTGGGGCATGGGCCGGCCGGGCGACGCGTGTACGCTCGCGACGCGTAATGACACACTCGCTGGCGCGTCGTGCTTGTATCCCCGCGAGCGGGGCATGGGCTGGCGGGGCGACGGGCGTACGCTCGCGTCGCGTAATGACACACTTGCTGGCGCGTCGTGCTCGTATTCGCCGCGCGCTAGAAACTCCGCAATCGGTCAATCTGGGCGTTCACATCTGCGAGTTTTGCTTGCCAGCGGGCGACGTCTGCCGGTTGGTTGCGACTTTCGTAAAAGTCAATCACGCGTTCACACGCCCGGGGTGCATACCAACGATCATAGATGGTCAAATCGGCAAGCTGTTTGACTAGTCCCTGAGCTGAATTCACCAACAACGACTCCGCCTGTTCGGATGGCTCTCGCTGGGCGAGAATTGAGCCCTGAATGCTGGTCGCCCTCAGACGCTGAGCCTCGTCTAGCTCCTCAGTAGACAGCACGGCCTCGATCAGTAGTTCGGCGTCGGTGTATTGCTGCAATCCGGCCAGGGCCGCCGCCAGCGAGATCCTGGCTTTGGCAAGCTTTGTCACGTCGGGTTCGGCAGCCCGCTCAAGAATCTCGATCTGCTGTTGTGCCATGTCGCGGGCTGCTTGAAATTCGGACTGTTGCAGCAGCACTTCCTGCAGCCTGATCATGGCTGTCATGGCGTGAGCATGGTCCGGCTCAAGTGCCTGCCTGATTGTCTCGAGCGTTTCCTGAAAGCGGGAAGCGGCTTCCGGCAATTGGCCGGCGACCTGATACCACGTGGCCAGTGCAATTTGGCTCAATAGTGTGTCGGGATGTTCCGCTCCCCATCGCGCCAGGTGCAGGCGAAGAGATTCCTCCAGTTGGGGTTGTGCCTCCCGCAGTCGTCCCACTTCCAATAAATTGAATGCCAGACCGTGCATCGTCCCCAGCGTACGCGGATGCTCATCCCCGTGCTTCGCTCTCATCAAGCGCAGAGTCTCCTGCATCAACGGCAACGAGTCCGCCGGTCGTCCGGCAAGCGAGTAAGCGCTGGCCAGGTTATGCATGTTGACCAGCGTCTGGGGATGATCCTTGCCCAGCACCGCTTTTTTCAGTTGCAGGCCTCGTTTGAACAGTGACAATGCCTCGTCCTGGCGCCCCAGTTGCCCGTAGGTGATTGCCAGCCGCTCGATGGCAATCAAGGTGTCCGGATGTTGCTCACCCAGTTTGGCCTCCAAACGGCGCAGCGACTCTTCTGTCAGCGGCAAGGCCTCCTTTAATCGCCCGCTGTTAGTGTACGCACTGGCGAGCTGTCCCATGCTGTTCATCGTGTCGGGATGGTCAGAGCCCAGAACGGCCCTGCGCTGTTCGAGTACCGATTCGAGTATTGAAATGGCTTCTGCCTTCCTGCCGACCTTCTGGTAGACGCTTGCCAGAATCGAACGGCTATCCAGGATGTCAGGGTGGTTGTCACCACGCACCTCCTTCAAGATGGCAATTGTCTGTTCGATCAGCGACAACGCCTGTTCGAATCGCCCGGCCTCGTAGTAACCGTCAGCCAGGTTGTGCATACTCAGGAGCGTGCTCGGATGCTCGTCACCCAGCTTGGCTTTCTTCAGGCGGAGTACCTCCTCCTTCAGTGACAAGGACTCGTCCACGCGCCCCGAGTGGTTATGTTGGACAGCCAGATTACTCATGCATGTCAGCGTCATAGGGTGATCGTCGCCCAGTTTTTCTCGAGTAAGCCGCAGCGCCTGTTCGGACAGCTGGAACGCTTCCTGCGCCCGCCCCAAATTGTGGTAATCGACGGCCAGACTGGTCATCGCCTTTAGCGTCAATGGATGCGTGTCACCCAGCGTGGACCTGGTCAGCTGCAGCGTTTTTTCGTCGATCCTGGCAGCCTCATCCCACCGGCCCGCCGCACCGTAGAAGATGGCGATATCATGCAGGCAACTTTGAGTCAGCGGATGATCATCACCTAAGCTGGCTTGTGCCAGGCGGCATGTTTCTTCGAGGAGCTCCAGAGCCTCATCCCTTCTTCCTGTGGTAAAGTAGTCAATCGACAGGTTATGCATATTCTTCAGCGTATCGGGATGATCACTTCCGAGGCTCAGTCGTCGCAGCCGTAACACTTCTTCGTTCAGCCGCAGCGATTCCGCCATTTGTCCAGCTTCCGCAAAGGCTAAGGCCAAGTTGGATTTGTTCGTTAGTACATCAGGATGATCGTCTGCCAGCTTCGCTGTTTGCAGGCGCAGCGCTTCCTGATGCGCGGCAATGGCCTGGCGGTGTTCGCCAAGTGCGTTCAGTGATGAGCCGACGGCATTAAGCAGAGTGGCTCGCGTCAGGTCGTCTCCCGCAAGTGTCTGGTCGGCCCGCATGGCTGCCATGGCTTGTTCCAGAACCGCAACCGCCGTCATGCTGCTGGTGACGCCGTCGTGTTCCGGATTTGCGCTGCGAAACGCGGCCACAAAGGCATCGACGATCTTCTGGTTCCGCTCAGCCAATTCGCGTGCTTGTGCTAAGTTCTCGCTGGCGATGTCGGCTTGCCTTTGAGTCTGTCGGTTGGCACGCCAGATCAGCGCTGCGCTCTCGGGTATCTCGCGAGCAGGGCACCGGCTGAGCCCAGATACGCGCCCAGTGGGGCGATTTGTTACCGCCTGCTGTAAGTGGCTGATATTATGGTCGACCTCGCCCGAATACAAGCACGTGGCGCAAGCCAGTGGGTCCTCACGGTTGGGGCATTTTCCCGTATGGACCGCCTACTCCGATCCTACGCGCCCGAATACAAGCACGTGGCGCACGCCAGTGCGTCCTCACGAATGGGGCGGGTGCCCGGTTGGATCGCCTGCAGGCGACACACGCGCTGCCGCGTCGTGCTTGTATGGGAACACGCGCAAGCAAAAAATCTGTTCAAAATCTGTAAAATGATTCCCTGACCGCGGCGGATCTGTGCCGCGTTTGTTGCCACTACTGATAGAGGGCTGTGTGGTGGATTTTGCCAGGGACGAGGATCGAGATCGGCTGATCAAGCGGGCAAGAAGCGGCGATGAGGCGGCGCTGGAGGAGTTACTGACACTCTATCGACCCTACCTGAGGCTGCTGGCTCGTCTGAAAATGCACTCCCAGTTGCGGGCTAAAATCGATGATTCCGATCTGGTACAAGAAACCGTCACTGCGGCTTACCGCGACTTTCCGCAATTCCGCGGCGACACCGAGTCGCAGTTGGCGGCCTGGTTGCGCGAGATTCTTGCTCATACGAGCCAGAACATTCGCCAGCACTACTTCAGACAGCGCCGCGATGTGCGGCTGGAAAAACGATTAGTACGAGACTTGGAAGAGTCTTCTTTCATGATAGGCAACGCCATGATCGCACCCGGCACCTCCGCCAGTGAAAAAGAAATGCGGCGCGAGCGTGCCGTGCAGCTGGCTGAGATTCTCAGCCAGTTGCCGGGCGATTATCGCGAAGTGTTGATCCTGCGCGATCTGGAAGGGCGGAAACTGTCGGAAGTAGCTGTTATCATGGGTCGCAGTGTCGATAGTGTCCAGAAACTTTGGACGCGGGCTCTGTCACAGTTGCGACGACTCATCGAGGGTCAATCATGAGCGGTCCACCGACGAATGACGGCGGCAGCCTCAACTTAGACTGGACCACGTCACTCCCGCGACAAGGGGACCGCGACGAGCGTCTGAACGAGGCGCTGGAACGGGTCAGCGCGGCCCTGGACGCGGACCAGCCAATCGATCGCGAAGCACTGCTGGCGGAGTACGCCGATGTGGTCGATGAACTGGCGGGCTGCCTGGTCAGCCTGGATTTCGTGCACAACATCGCACCTCAGCTGAAAGACGACGCAAGCAAACAAACTCTGGGCGGCAAGCAGGCGGGTTCCACGATCGCTCCGCTGGCAACGCTGGGCGACTTTCGGATCTTGCGCGAAATCGGCCGTGGCGGGATGGGCGTGGTCTACGAGGCGCAGCAGTTATCGCTCGGTCGGCACGTGGCGCTGAAGGTGCACCCCTTTGCCGCCATGCTGAAGCAGCAGCAACTCCAACGATTTCAGAACGAAGCCCGCGCAGCCGCGACGCTCAGCCATCGCAACATCGTGACCGTGCATGCCGTGGGCACCGACCGCGGCGTCCACTACTACGCGATGGAGTTGATCGACGGCCACAGCATCGAAGAGGTGATTGCGGAGCTGCGGGCACTTCGTGATCAGAATTCCATACAGCCAGTTGCCAACAACCCGGTCGCATCCGCGCTGAGCCTTGCCAGTCAGCCTCGGTCAACGAGCGACGAGCCTTTGGACAGCTCTGCTGGCTCCCGGAACAGCTTGCACTCGGCTTCCTCAGTGGAGACCGCAAAAATTGCGCAACAGGCGGATTCGACGAGTTCGCTGTTTTCCGGCAACGGGCACGGCCGCCGCAGTACCCATTTTCGCGCGTGGCGCGGATTGGCATTCAGGCGGCCGAAGCCCTGGACCATGCGCACCAGAATGGAGTCGTGCACCGGGACGTAAAACCGGGCAATCTGTTGCTGGACGGCTCCGGCCATCTGTGGGTCACCGACTTTGGCCTGGCGCGGATCGAGAGCGATCCGGGGCTGACCATGACCGGCGACCTGTTCGGCACCTTGCGCTACATGAGCCCTGAGCAGGTATTGACCAAACGGGTAGTCATCGATCACCGCACAGATATCTACTCATTGGGATTGACGCTGTACGAGCTGATGCTGCTGTGCCCGGCCGTGACCGGTTCTGACCGCGAGGAGCTGTTCCGTCAGATCGCGTTTGCCGAGCCCAAACCGCCACGCCGTCTGAATCCTGCGATCCCGGTGGAACTGGAGACGATCGTACTTAAGGCGATGCGGAAGAACCCGGACGAGCGTTATGCGACGGCGCAACAGCTGGCCGATGATTTGCAGCGATTCCTGGACGATAGGCCAATCCTGGCCAAGCCGCCAACAGTGCTGGAGCGTACAGCGAAATGGTCGCGGCGGCATCTGCCGCTGGTGGCCTCGGCAGTGCTGTTGCTGTTGACGGTGGCCGTAGCGTCGGCGATCAGCGCGGGGCTGATCTGGCGTGCCAATCAACGGACGAACCGCGCCTACGCCCTTTCGCAGCAGAATTTTCGTGAGGCGGAAAAACAGAAGCATGCGGCCGAGGACAGGGCCGCTGAAAATGAAGCGGTCGTGGATTTCCTGATCAACGATCTGCTCTCCGCGGCCAGCCCCGACAAGGCCCTGGGTCGTCAGGTAACCGTGACGGAAGTGCTCGCCAATGCCGGAGCCAAAATCGATGATGTGTTTCCTAAGCACCCACTGCTGGAGGCCGCGGTGCGTCAGGCGATGGGGAGTGTGTACGAACAGCTCGGCGAATATGAAACAGCACACAACCATTTTTTACGGGCTTTGAAGATACGGCAGCAGGAGCTGCAACCGGGTGACCGCAAACTCTTGAAGTCCATGCAGAGCCATGCCGGATCGCTGCACAATTTAGGCAAGTTCGTAGAGGCTCGAAAACAGTTCGAGCGAGTCGTGGATCTGCAGCGAGAGGCCCTCGGTTTGGAGGATCGCGATACCCTGGATTCGCAGATCGGACTGGCCAACGTGATGGCGGAACAGGGCGAACTGCAAGCAGCTGAGCAGCTCGCGAGGCAAGTTCTCGATTCGCGGTTGCAAATCTTCGGTGCCGAACATTCCGATGTGCTGGTTACGCAAAGCAATCTGGCGAGCCTGCTGCAAAAACAAGGGCGGCTGGAGGAATCGGAAGAACTGTTCGAACAGGTGTTGGAAGCGCAGCGTCGCATACTGGGTCCTCAGCATCCTGAGACGCTCGTGACGATCAACAATTCCGCAGTGACGCTCGGACGATTGGGCAAACGTGACAAAGCGCTGCGACGCTACGAGGAAGTCTATCAATCGGGGCTGCGGGTGCTGGGAGCGAAACATCCAAATACGGCGATTATGCTCAGTAATTTGAGCCACGAACTCAGGGAGCAATGGAGTAATCAGTCGCGAGCGCGATTTGAGGAGTTGCTGGCGCTGAATCGCGACCGTTTGGGTCCAGATGATCCGACAACCATCCAAAGCATGGAATGGCTCGCCGAGATCATTCGAGAAACAGGTGATCTCGAGGATGCGAAACAGCGATTTCGCGCGGTGATCGAAAAGCGTCGCAAGATCCAGGGACCTGATCACGAGGACACGCTGGACAGCATACGCGGACTGCTGGTTGCGCTCTCGAGACAGGAAGATTACGCGGAGGCGGAACCGTGGCTGGAGGAGCTGCTGACCATGGTGCGCGACAAACACGGAAGCGAACATCCCGCGACGCTGGTGGCCATGCAGGACCTGGCGTCGGTCCACCAATTTCAAGGCCGACCAGAAAAAGCGCTGAAACTGCTTCCTGAAATTGTTGACACAGCCAATCGAGTGCTGGGTCCTCAACACGAGGTCACCGTACGCTCCACGGCCATGCGGGCGAGTTGCCTGGTTGAGTCAGGGATGTTCTCCCAGGCTACGAAGGATTGGCGGCAGCTCGCCAAGTATGGTGGGTCGTGGGGCGGCAGCGAATACAAACCGATCTGGCAACGGTATGCCAACGCCCGCATCGATGCACCGCTGCTGCAACACCACGGAAATTTGGCGCGACGTCACGGGTGTGATGAGGAGGCACTGGCGGCCTACGACGCGGCAGCCGCGATCTATGCACGGATGGACAAGCCTCAGGGCGAAAAGGGACTTAAAGTCATCGAAGTACAAAAAGCAAGCCTGACCGCGATGTCTCCAAACCAAAACCGAGAACGCTACGCGGCCGTGGTTCACCAGGCCCAGCGATCCGATCGCGTCGCTGATCCCCAGCTACTGCTCGCTCAAGGAGCGGCGCTGTACCGCATGGGCGAATACCAAGAGGCCATCGAAGTGCTGCGAAGATCCCTGAAAATGCGTTTTGGTTGGATCGACGTGGGAACTTTGCAGCAAGGCGGAAATCAACACGGGATAACCCGACCTGGCAGCTTTGGATTTCAATGGCGTCAGGTCGAGCTTCTGGTCAATGCCGGCGAGAATCCAACCATGCGCTGGTCGATCGACGGTAAAGAAATCGGCACTCTCGACGCCAGTCGCGATGGACGATTCAGCCCCGAGGGTCGCGTGACCCTCGGCTATCTCGATTCCTATCCCTCGATCGCGGACGACCCGACTTTTATCTTTGGTCTGGTGGACAATTTGACGGTCACTGGCGACGTACCCTACTCGGACGATTTCAATACGGATTCCTCAGGCAGATATTCGCTCATCGTATCGTCACCGGACACCCGAATTACCTTTGCCTACGACTATAGCCGTCTTGGCATTCCACCCGCACCCAACACGACGGACGGCACGACGCTGGGGCTGAAACTGGAGGCCAATCTGGAAAGTCCCGGAAGCCAAGAGTTCGTGACGCTGCACACCGCTGAAAAGTTTTCCGGTGATTACAGGGTGCGGTTTGATGCGTGGATGAATACTGTTGGGCCGTTTCCCGACCTTGTGTTCGGGACGACGGAGTTTCTGACTGCAGGCGTCGGCGGCGATGGGAAAACAGCGAACCAATTCGCACGAAACCAGTTCGGAATAAACGGTTCCGGCGGCTGGACGGCCGTCAGCGGCGACGGTGGTAACTATGTTCGGGACTACAGGATGTACAAGGGTGACCAGGAGCAGTTTGCCTATTACAGCGCGCAGTTCGTTGCTGGCGTGGGAGAGGGCAACGCCGTCCTGCCCAAGGCACTAGCCAGCGCACTTTGCAGCCAGGATGACTCAGACCCCTACTACGCCGGCTACGGATTACCCAGCTTTGAGTGGTTTTATCTGGCGATGTCGCATTGGCAGTTGCACGAACGGCAGCAGGCGCGTCAGGCTTACCAGCGTGCTGTTGAAATCATGGAGACGCACGACGCGGACGCAGAGCTGACACGTTTGCGCAAGGAAGTCGAGAGGATGCTGAACGACGAGTCCAATACAAGCACGACGCGCAAGCGAGTGAGTCCCGTGAACGCGGTCCATACGAACCAACGCCACCCGACGTGAGGACACACTGGCTCGCGCCACGTGCTAAAACTTCCGCGTTTCTGCTCCGAAATCTCGCCGCCAGAACGGGGATTCGGGCTCCGTAAAAGGGTCAGTTTTCACGTCGATTCAAATGGCGGATGGTCCAACCGCTGCGACTTTATCACAGAGTAATCTGCACGAGGATGTACACCGCGGGGAGTTTCGAGGCCATTTCTAAGCCTAAGCTGCGCCGGACAATGAAATCGATGCATCGAAGCAATTCGCTGAATCTGCGTCGGCTATACGCTTCAATACGGATTAGGTACTAAAGACTTGCACCGAAAATCGCCACGTCGTGCTTGGATAATGTCAAAGACCAGCGACAGATCGATTATGGATCCGCTGCATCTGTTTGTTGGACATCAATCTTTGGCTTTACCTGCCGCAAGGGCCTTCACATCGGCGGTGCTGAGCGGGTTGCCACCAATTGCCCAATCTCCGCTTTTCACCTCCTCAATCACGACCCAGGTCACCTCTCGCATATTCTCGCCTTCGATTGCCACCATTGTGTCTGTGAGCTTGCGGATCATCTCCTGTTTCTGCTCGGATGTGAAGACTCCCTCGATGAGTTTTACATTTACTAACGGCATAGTTCTATCTCAAGGTTTGGTTTTTGAGTTGCTTCTGTGAATCTGCGAGCCCCACAGCGATCAGGCGCACGCATTTTTTGGCGATTCATTTTTGCCTAAACTGGTTATGGGAAGTCGCCTATCACCTGAAGGCGCAACCTTGCGCCTAACGCGCAGGCAGTGATTCCGTGGGCGTTGATTTTAGCTAAAAGTTACTTGGTTGCCACCCCATTTTCTGCTACGGATCCGAATCGAAGGTTGTTCGGATTACCCTGCGTGTAGCGCTGATCCGGCGGGTTATTCGGATTTCCCACCATCGCCCAGTCAAACGTGACCACCGCGTGGGCCGTAGCGCCACAAAGAAAGACTGCGAGAAATGCAATCGCTGTGTTGGTCTTAGGCATTGGTTCGTCTCCGATGATGGGATATGTCGGGTGTGCGTGGAAAATTGGGAGTCCGCTGGAATCAAAAAACCGACCGTCGGACACGCGTCCAACGATTGGTTTCTTGGTCATGATTGGCTTGCTCAGCGCGGAAATATTCAGGCTCGCACGATGGGGCCAGTATCAGCCACCACGTTGCGAAACTCAAGCAAGCCGATGGATGTCAACTGCCAGCCGAAGCTGCCTCGAGGCTGAGTGTAAAGCCACATGTTGTTCGCCCACCTGGTGCGGTCGTTAGCTGCCATTGGGGGGCACCGGCTATCCTTGGCCCCAAGGGTGAATCACGCCGAGGGGCCCAACGGGCTCACGGGGGCGCTGCAACAGGGTGGTATTACGACGCGATCACACAAACCATGGGTTGACGACCAGCGTCTCATTGAACAGGTCAGCCTCCGGACGGTCTCGGGTTGATTCTCGTCGGTCGAGATGGGCAAACACCGAATCGATCTGTCTGACAGCTAGTGGCCCAGTCGATTTCAGCTGGCTTGGAAACATAACTGCGCTATCGCTGCTCTGGAACTTGTTGGCATTCCAGAGGATGAAATCTTGACCATCAGTAACTCCGTCGGCATTCCAGTCCGCCTGCGACCACTTGCCAGTGGACGTGAACTTGTTTCCGTTCCAAATAATGAAGTCCTGGCCGTCGACGATTCCGTCGAGGTTGGAGTCGCCGAGCAGATATGCATTGCCGGACATCAGGTTCATGGCGCCGGCATCTTGCAGCCACTGGTCTCGATCAGCGAGGTTGACCCGCGTGTCCCCGGTAAGATCGTACAGCAGGTTGTTAGTCCCCGCGACGATTTCCAAGATCAGCGCGTCAATGTCTTCCAAATCGCAACCATTCATTCCATCGAAGTCGCAGTCTACGGTTGTTGGGGTTTGGACCTCAAACGCTCCAATGTCAATCCTGGTCATTCCGCTCGTGCCACCTTCGACGCGGCCAAAGGGCATTCCACGTTGATCATGCTCAGGAACTCGGCCGACGCCGGCCGATGCATTGGGGTCACCCGCATCAATGGCGGGGCTGCCTGACTGCGGCGCGTGAGTTTCGGTCGGCCCGCCATGGTCCTGTAAGGGACCAAGCATTGGGTCGAGTATTTCAATCTGGTCGTTGTTGGTGAACGCAGCCGTTTCACCCGTGCCGATCAGATTGTATCCATTGGATTGAAACAGCGAACCGGCGACATCTGCAGCGGAATTTCCGGCAATAATCGAGGAAGCGACCTCCGTGTAAAACCCGCTCAGACCAAGCGCGTAGACTCCGGTTTGATTGTCGGTGATGGTGGAGTACTCAATCAGCGCTCGGTTAAGGTTGAGTACAGCGCCCATACCTGAGTTGCCGGAGACTGTCGAGTTCGTGAGGATCGTAGAGACACCATTTGTGCTGGATTTACTGTAGATACCGCCGCCGTAGGTAGCCGAATTCCCTGAGAGCGTCGAATCGGCAACGGATAAATTCGCTGTGCTGTATGTGCTATAGAACGAAGCAATACCTCCGCCGAGGGAAGCCACGTTGCCTGAGACGGTTGATTCAACAAGGGTTACGCTGAGGCTCGGAGAGATACTCTTAGCCGCAATACCACCTCCAGCGGCAAGGTATTTGGGACTGGGGTCGGGGTACGAGTTACTTACCGTGTTGCCGGAAATGTTACTTCGACGAACGGTTAAGTCCCCCCCACCAGTTGATATACCGCCTCCCAGGTTGGGACCGGTTGAAATGGCCTGATTGCCGACAATCTGGCTGTCCTCGATCAGTGCTGTATTTCCGACTAAAGCAATCCCGCCGCCGCCTTGACCCACGGACGAGTTTGACGAGATGGTACTTTCCAGGATCGTGAGATTGGAACCAGCGGCAAAGATTCCTCCGCCTTCCCCGTGAGAGCCCACGGCAATGGAGGCGCCAGCAGTGTTGTCGGTGATCGTCGAACGAACGATGGACAGATTTGCGTCGAGTGCAGCGATGCCTCCGCCATCGGCACCTCGATTGCCCGAAATTACACTATCGGCAACTGTCATCGAACTTGCGTATCCCGGAAACGTTGCCAAGGCGATGCCGCCACCCATGTCTGAGCTGGCGTTGTTCGAGATGCTGCTGTTATTGATGACGAGATCTCCAATGGGAATCACAATGCCTCCACCTGTGGTACCGGCGATGTTCCCAGATATGCTCATGTCTGTCAGGGTTAGACTGCCACCAGACAAGATGGCGCACCCATACCTGAACACGTCGCCGCCAGTCAGCGTCATACCGCTCATCGTGACATTCGCGGCCACAAGGAAGATCCGCGCACCGTCGCCATCGTTATCAATTACTCCATCATCGAGTGTCGAATCAGGAGTGGGATCCAGATCCGACACATCGATTGTCAACAGTCCGGCCCCGGGGCCCGTGATGGTCAAATCCTCCAGGATCTCAAACGCCGTCGGATCGAAGGCCACTGAATGAGGCCGAGTCACGTCGATTGTTTGCGGGCCGCTCGTAAACAGCGAAGGAGCGAACTGTATTTCGTCTGCTCCGTTACCCGCGGGCGCGTCTCCGACAACCGTATCCGAGTCGGCCGCGAGTATTGCCTCGCGGAGGGTGATCATTCCGTCAAGGGTTGGGGCACTTGGATCAAAATTGTCAAGCAACGAATCGACGGTAATTAAAGCCAGCAACTGGCGTGGTTCCAATGTCTCCACCTGCAGAAGCTGCCGATTTCGACGTCCGTTTTTCCTCAACACCTGCGATTCTTTGATTACGCGCCGGTTCACGATCATGTGAATCATGATGCACCATTTCTTGGCGATCGCCTCCGCAAGACGGCTTGGCTACTGGAATCGTGCCCTTGTCGTCATGCGGCATATCTTTCACTGTATACAGTACGAAAACCTCGCGTCGAATCCACAACAAAATCCGGCAAGATTCAATCAAAGCAATGTGACGACGTGCGCCCGCGGTGTCTCACAATACCTTCGATTTCCCGACGCTATCCAAGAACACGATTCCCACGGATTCTTGGGACAATCTCAGCCCTGTTGGAGTCAAGCTAAAACTTGCGCGTTTCTGCGCCGAAAATTCGCCGTCGAATTGGCAAGTGCGGGCACCGTAAAACGGTCGGGCCTGTTGAAAAAGTCCTTTGTGACGAGTTGGATTCTTGTGCAACCGTTCGGTTGAGGCTCGCCGTGAGTCGCTCTTGAGTGAAGATGACTCGGTTTTGTGCAACCGCGAATGCGATAGGTTCCGGATCCGAAGCCGCAAGCAAATTCGCATCAGTTGCCGTGGTACAACTAAGACCTCGCAATCGCAGTCCGTGAGCAACTGCGTGGTCAACGTTCTCGTCAAGATGAAATCTTATCACGGCCTACGTCCGTGGCTGCCAGTTTCCGCGCGAGTGGACCGGGATCGTTTTCGGCCTTGAGCCGCTCGACGAACTCGTCGGATTCCTTCATTTGTTGGTTGATCACTTCCTTGTGGTCCCAATAGTAAGCCAGCGCCGCATGGACATCGGTCAGCGATATGTGCGGAAAAGCGGCAACGATCTCATCGGGTGTCCTGCCTTGCCGTTCGTGAAGCACAAACACGTCCCACACGCGGATGCCGGTGCCCGCGATACACGGTTTGCCAGTGGTCGGATCGGTGTAGATATGCTGCTGAACCATAGAAACCCTTCATGCTCAAGTATACTACGGCGATGTCCGCAGCGTCCACTTGAAGTCAAACGCGGTCATAAGCCGGACTTACATCGCGGCATGCCAAACTCCCTATGGTCACCCGCCAGCTTCACGAGTTGGGCCTTCGCCGGATGTTCTTGTTCCAGCTGTTGCATCACGAGGCCTATCTGCGCCTGGTCGACGTTGAAAGTGCGCAACACTGGGATTCACGCGGCCATTTCTTTGCCTCGGCCGCCGAGGCTATGCGGCGGATTCTCGTCGAGGCCGCTCGTCGCCGCCACTCTTTAATCCGAGGACGAGCGCGGTTGCCTGCAAGGTTTGCCCCGGCTGTTCGTGTGCCATCTTGGCAGCCGCCAGTTTACGGAGCTCGTCATACACGAGCGGCAACAACTGCTCCGCCGCCGAAGGGTCGCCGGATTCGATGTTGGACAGGATGCAGGTGACGTCGGACAAAGACGTGGCTTTCGAAGAGTTGCCAGCGCCCTGATTATAGCTGTCCCGCGGTGCGAAAGGCGGATCGCGGGCAATTTGCGTTGAAGACAATCCCGGTGATTCCGTCGCGCATCCCCGAATCGAGGGCTGATTCCCTCGCCCCACCTGCCGCGATCCTCATGTCCCTGGTTTCGTAGCAGCAGCGGTGCGTGGTACGGTGGGATCCGGTGAAGGAAGAGATTGTTTGAGACCGTACCCATTCAACGAGGCAAAAAAACATGAGAGGCGGATTCGTGCGCGTCGTGGTCCTGGCCTTTCTGTCCGGCGTCGCTGAAGGCCAGAGCGCCCCACTGAAAGTTACGCCCCCGGCGAAAGGCGGCCAGGTCACGTTGCATTCCGATGGCCTGCACGGGTACATCGGTTTCAGCGCGGAACGCCCCCCTGTCCGGTCCGCGTACAGCGCCGGGATGGGATTCTACTCAGCGGTCTGGCCATTGATCGATCAGCCGCTGGCCGACTTTCAGATCGGTCTGGCCGGTTCCTGGATCATGCCGGACAACTCCGACAATCAGGACCGGCCGCTGGCTCCCGAGGGGACGCTGGCCCGGACGTGGAAGGAACGCGGGCCCACGTGGCAGAGCGTGTTCCAGACCGTAGAAGGCGGGCTGGGCTACTGGGCGGGAAACCACTTCCGCTACGGTCCGCCAAAGTTCAGCCTGAATGCAACGCCGCAATGCTATGACTATGAGATCGGATCGCCCGGATGGTCCTTTTTCTACAGCAACGAGGCTCTGCCCGACCATCGATTGGGCATCGCTCAATTGAGCAACCGACTGCTGATTCCCCCTGATGCTCTGCCCTTCCAGGGAAACCCGAACGGTCGGTTCCTCGGATACACCTGGATGGCCCTTCCATTTACCGATCCCGTCCCCGGCGACCCACCCACGGGCGACCAGAGTTGGACCTGCTTCCTGAACGCAGCCAACTTCAAGGGGCCGATCGCCTATTACATACCGGAAACGTGGAGCAAGATCGGCAAGCTCTTCAAGTATCCGTTCCTTTACGGGCGTGGACTCGACGCGCGCCCCGGCCACATGGGTGGCGGCGCCATGGAGATCAACACCGTGCCACGATTCGACGCGACCGACGCGCAAGGTGTCGTCTATTCAAGAATCCCCAAGCTGCAGTTCCCGGTGGATGAACAGGGCCGGAGTTTTCTGGTGCAAGACGTGACCTATTACTCGAAAGCCGCACTCTACGATGCGTTCAAGGCCTGGCGGGAAGGTGGCCCAGCGTGCTCCGGCCGGTTCGACGAGCGGGGCGCCTGGAAGTCGCCGTTGACCACAACGATGACACGCTACGATCAGGGCGGCAAGAAGATCACGGGGGTCGAGCACGTCTTCGACACCAAGGTGTTCGAGGACCACGTGTGGGGCCTGCAGTGGTGCGAGAACGGCCTCAGTCCGAAGAGCGTCTTTCCGCAGTACTTCCGACATGTTGGCAACGAACGCATCGTCGTGGCGGTGGTAGACGTCCCGGCCGAAACGCGGTTGCGGGAGCAACAGTTCAAACTCGCGGGGCCGGGGGCCCGCTACCCGGCGGCCCAGACGGCAGCCTGGAAACGGCCTGGGCCGAAACGCGGCCCCTTCCAGGTCAAACTGGCCGATGGCTCTTGCGTGACGTACCACTGGTACCGCTTCATCGACCAGCCGTCCTTTCAGCAGTATTCCTGGAGTGCGGAGAAGAAGGCGAAATTGCAGGCCTTCGTCGAGGAGATGCATGCCGCCTGGCCCATCGACCGCGACTACATGGCCCCTCTCCGCCACGGCGAATTGGCCATCTTGGATCCCGCCTTGCTGGTAATGCCCCCTCCGGGACTTGAGGCCGGCTACGTTCCCATCGTCACGGAGCAGCACGCACCGTGATCCACGGATTTAGGGCATTTCAGAACAATCACCTGCCTCATGTCATGCACGACAGAAGGGAAGATAGAGAAATGGTCTGGAATCGAATCATCCTGTTTCTCGCCACCATGATGGCGGTTCGCGTCCTCAACGTAACCCAGGGTGCGCTACGCGACCCTGGACTATGGACTCGGCGGACGGCGCGCCGCACGGCCATCGTAATTAATCAAAACTGCGCTCTGTGAAACCGACCGACAGCCATTCGTGGAGGTTATTCGTGTCGGAGGCTGGACAAACCGACTGCACATTAGCAGCTGGCTAACTCGTAGAGGTGCGTGTTTGGTCAAGGCGAACGCTGTCCATTGGGTGACGACTCAGGCTGTTGTCCTCGGAAGCGATCCCGTCTTACGAGTCGGACGGATCGGTACTTAGCGCAGTTGTCTTGTGGACCTTTTGATGACGATGGTGCGATCCACGCCATCCGCCTGAAATATCTCTTCAACTCCATCGCTCCAGCGGACTGCAATTGAGTCGACTTGATCCGCAGCCCCGAGGCCAAAGTGGGCCCGCGGATCATTGCTGGCTAAATAACTGTACGATCGCAGGACTGGTCGCACGATCACGCCCGATTTCGTCGTGACCTTGATCACGGCTCCTACATCCACACGGTGACCGGTGAGAGCCAGAACCTGGAGCCAGTGCCGGCCCGTTGTCCCACGATCAACGGCCTGATTGTGGAACACACGCAAGCGATTCGCCAGATCGTTAGTAACGAGGTCGACATCGCCATCGTTGTCAAGGTCGCCAAACGCCAGGCCGCGCGTGATCCCCGGTCGTGAAGCGAAAGTCCCGGCCTGATCACTCGCGTTTTCAAACTGTCCGTTGCCTTGATTAAGAAACACCAAATTCTGCTCGGCGTATCGGTTCCAGAAAGGCCCCAGGTTCGCGGATGGATTTACCGGCCCGATCGCGACTCGACCGTTCGCCACCGCCAGGTCCAGATCGCCGTCATGGTCCAGGTCAACGAAGCCGCAACCCCAGCCAGTGAACGGAAGGTCGACTGCGGCAGTGCCGCATTTGCGCGAGCTATCGCTGTACATGTCTTTGCCGTCCTGCGTGTAAAGTGTGTTGGTTTCACTCGCCACGTGCGTCATGAACAGATCCAACGTCTGATCACCGTCGACATCGCCGAGGGTCACGCCCATACTTGCCTCGGGTCGTCCGTCGCCATTGAAGGCCACGCCCTGAAAGACGGCCTCGTCAACAAACGTACCATCCCCATTGTTGACCCATAGCTGGTTCGGTTCCTCGTCATTGCAAACGTAGATGTCAGGCCAACCGTCACCGGTCAGATCGGTGGCGATCACACCCCAGCCCCGCGCTGCAACCGTGATCCCGGCCTCGCTGCTGACATCGGTAAACGTCCCGTCGTTGTCATTGCGAAACAGTTGGTCGCTGAGGCCTGCAAACAGGTGGGGACCGCAGTAGTCAATCTCGTCATTCCCTTGGCTCGAACCGCATTTCCGCGTCGCGTCAAACGTCGCAAAATGCACGACGAACAAATCCAAGTCACCGTCGCGATCATAATCGAAGAAGGCCGCTGCGGAACTCCACTTGCTGTCGCGGAAGCCGGCTGCATCCGTACGATTCACGAACGAGCCGTCGCCTTGGTTAACGTAGAGGGCATCGCGACCATAGTTGGTTACATAAACGTCCAGGTCGCCGTCATTGTCGATGTCGCCGATGGCCGCGCCGTGGCCGTAACCTTCGTCAGCCAGGCCGGCGGCATGCTTGACCTCCTCGAACCTGCCCTCCTGGGTTTGACGAAACAGACGATTTGGTGAGGGTTCGCGGAAAGCGGCCGGCATCGGGAGTGGTCGGCAGTGGCACACCTGGTAGATATCCAAATCACCGTCATCGTCGTAGTCGAACAGGGCGACACCTCCGGGAGTGATCTCGGGCGTCAGATAATAGCCATCCGGCCAGAGGGGCTCCTGGTCGGGTAGTCCCACTTCCCGGGTCACTTCCACCAGCAAAGCATCCGCGCCGCGAACGGCGGCTTCCACGGGGATCGTGGTGGAGTCCTTCGTCTGAGCAGCCGTTCGCTCGGCCACCGGCCGCTGCGACTGCGTCCGCTGGCAGCCGCACACAAGCAGGATCGGCAAAGCGATCAGAACAACAAGGTGAACGCCTGACACGCGGTGAATCAATTGCAAATGCCCCTTACAGGATACGGAAGAAAGCGGGCGGCCATCCGACCATTCATCCTATCAACCCAACTGGCCACGTCGCCAGCGGGATGCGGAGGAATTTTGGTCTTTCCCCGTGGAACCACAGCAGACTGGCATGAAGCGGACGCTTTCCCCTGACAAGCACTGCCAAAATCGCTATCGTAGGGACATCCAGGGATTGCGAAGCATCCAGGTGAAGCGAAGATTCAGTGCATAAAGGTTGCGCAGAGGATGAGTTCCACGAAATCATATTCCGGTTGTGTGCTCTTGTGCTGGTACCTGTTGGCGGCCACAAGCTGCCACGCTCAGGAGGCCACCGGCGCCGCCCCAACCGCTCAACGATACAAGCAGTCAACGGGCTACGCTGACTGGCAGCGGGCCAGGCAGTTGGCCGCAGACGGCAACGTCGTCGATGCGGAAAAGTCCTTACAGCGTGCCCTGGAACTGGATGCGAAATTGTTTCCCGCGCAGCAACCTGGGTTCGCTTTACCTGCAACTCGGACGCTTTACCGACGCCCTTGAACAGTATCGAATGAATGTTGAACTCCAGCCGCAGGATCCCAACGCGCTGCTTCAACTGGGCTTCGCCCTGAAACAGGCTGGGCAGATGTCTCCGGCCATCGACGTCCTGCGCAAGGCTCTCAAGCTGGCGCCCAAGTCGCGGGCTTTGCGCAAGGAGCTAGGCAAGCTCTTGCTTGAGAACGACAAGGTCATGGAAGCGTCGACGCTGTACGGTGAAACAGTTCGGATGTTCCCGGACAGCGCTGACGCGCACAATGATTACGGAGTGATCCTGACGCGTGTCGGCAAGCTGCCCGATGCCATTGACAACTTTCGCAAAGCCATCGAGCTTGACGACCAGCAGGCCGACGCGCATTACAATCTGGGCCTGGTCTACATGGGGTCGTGGGAGCTGGCGGACGCGATTCGTGAATTTCAGACGGCACTGAAGATCGCGCCGGAGTACGTGGACGCGCACTACAATCTGGGCCGAGCCTACTTTCGCGATGCCCAACTGGACCTTGCGGCTCAATTGTTCGAGGAAGTGTTGCGACTCGACGACCGCTATTCCGAAGCGCACTATTATCTGGGCCAGGTGCGTGTGCGGCAGGGTCAGCCACGGCAAGCGGCAGCCGAGTTTACCGAAGCCATTCGCAATAATCCCGGCCATGCGCGGCGCAGCTTGAACTCGGTAACCTGATGCGGCAATTGGGTCGTCACGCCATTGCCGTTGGTCAATACGAAGGTGTCTTGCGGATGCAACCCGACAATGCGGATGCGCATTACGGAATAGCGCTGGCGCTGGCCAAGGTGAACCGCGCGTCCGAGGCGGTGCCGCACTTCCGTGAAGCGATCTGGCTGCGCCCTGATTGGCTGGAAGTGCAGAACGACTTCGCCTGGTTGCTGGCCACGCATCCCGACGGAGCGATCCGGGACGGAGATAAGGCGCAGCAACTGGCTGCGGACAGCGTGGAAAAGACGCAGCGGGAAGTGCCGAGGCGGTTAGAATCGTGGGCCGCTGCGTTGGCCGAGCAAGGCGACTTTCAGAAGGCCACCCAGGTTCAATCGGAAGCCATCCGCCGCGCAGGCGAGTTGGGTGATCCCACGCTCATGTCGGGGATGGAAACACGGCTCAACGACTACCGCGAAAACCGGGCTTTCCGCGATGAGGACGATCCGCAATGAGTTCTGCGGACTGGCCTGGCAGACCGGTCCAACAAACAACCAGGACGGACGGCTCCGCCCGCCTGGCCTGGTCAAGGTGGGCATTTTGGGACACTGCCCGGTGCTGTTTACACTTTGCGGCGCCACAAGCAGCCGCCGGCTGCAGCCAGGACAAGCAGCGCCAGGCTGGTGGCTTCAGGCACCAACGCGATGTTATTACCGTCGCCAAAGGTGTAGCTAATTACCCGACCGCCGCTACCCGGCACCACACTGCCCGCTGGGAGACCGTTGAATTCACCCGTCAACGTGCCGCCCACATCGATCAACAGGACAGCCCCCGCTGGTGGCGGTAGTGTCTCCAGATCGACCAGCAGGCTCGCGTCGCCCAAGGCAACGTTCCCGCTGGCCAAGATCGCGCTCACGTTGGAGGCGGAAGAGAAACTGAGCGTTCCGGAACCACCCGGGTTGAGGTCGTTCGTAAGTCCCACGATTAGATCCGTGGTATCGATCGACGCCCCGCCGCCAGTGATGTTCAGGCTTCCCGTCGCGCCTACGTTGCGACCGACAATGATCCCGCTACCCGTGATATTGACGTCTGGCGATCCTGAAGTTCCGTCAACATTCATGGTACCGTTACCGTTGTCTCCGACGGTCAGGAAGTCGATTGACTGATTCAGCGTACCGCCCGAAAGATTGTAGGTTCCCGTGCTGGCCGAACCGTTGGCGATGGAAAACCAGCCGGCAGCACCAAACGGTGCCGGACCACCATTCACATTCAGCACGCCGCCAGTCTGTTCATAAACGCCGGTCCCGCCATCGAGGCCATCGAAGCCAGTTCCGATGTTCAGGAAGCCAGCTGCCTCATGCGTGCCGTTGAGGAGTTCGAATCGGCCGCTGCCCGTCGTGCCTACCGACGCGTTGTTCGTTGTCATCGTTCCGGTCGTGTCCACGTGTACCAATCCCTGCGCTGGATTGGTGCCGTCGCCCCGTCCACCGATTTCAAATCGCGCTTCCACCGCGGTGGTTTGAGCGTATGAGGCGGAACCGGTCAAATTGTAAGTACCTGAGCTGGCTGAGCTGGCTGTGCTGTCGACACCGATGAAAGCCCAATTGTTCGTGGCCAAAGTCCCCGCGCTATGATTCAACGTTCCGCTGGCTCCATTCTTGCCAATGCGAAAATCTTGGTGCGCGACAGGGGTCGTCGTCAACGAGGCCACGGCAGACGGATTGTTGACGTCGTCACCGATAGTCGCATCGTCTGGAACCGCCGGTACGGCGCCAGAACTCCAATTGCTTCCCGTGTCATAGTCCGAATTCGGTGTTCCGATGAAAAACACTTCAACCGCAACCGCACCACTAGCGGTCAACCCGAGCATTAACAGCCCGACGGCCAGACAGGCCAACCTCGAAGGACAACAACGCATGCTCACCTCCCAAGATAATTAGATCACCCTCTTTACTTCGGTTCTGCAACGATGAACACGGCGTCCCAACCGAAAAACATCGCGGCTCATGATAACCCTCATCGCAGCTTGATTCTACAAGAAAATAGAACACACCCTGAAAATTTGGCGATTACATCGAGCGTTGGGTCCAGGCCCGAGGAGCAATCGACCGTCAGGACGGCTTCGGGCCCGTCGCCGCATCGCGATCAGCGGGCCTACGCATCGCAAAAATCTGCTAAATGAGTCCCGATTTACTTGACTTGAGAGCAGCGACAACTACACTACACGCACTTTGCCTCTGAACGCAGGCGATGCGTCGCCAAATGACGTTGATCGTCAGCGGACCTGCGGAACCCGGGCGCGACGATGCGGTGTGACGTGAAGCGCACCCGCGTCGGTCGATTTTTGTCCACCTGCATAAGCGGTATCAGCATGAAACTACAGTTGTTCGCACTCGTCATCGTGGTTTGCCTCTGCTCATCCCTGCCAGGCCAGCAGTTCTGGATTTTCGACGGAAGTACGTCGAACCCTGGCGATTGGAATGATCCGCTGAACTGGGACCTTGATACGCTGCCGACGGAAAATGTCTATCTTGGCGATCTGCTCGTGCTCCCAGACCCCGTGGTTAACATCAATGGACCCTTAACGGAACCCGTAATTGGTGATCTGCGTGTCGGTGTTGCTATGTCCGGAGAAGTCAACGCCACGTTAAATCAAACCGCTGGGTCGTTGAGTGCTACCGGTTGGGCGTTTATGGGTGGGGATGGACCAGCGGGCATTCCCAACGTCGGATCGTACAACCTCTCGGGAACCGCAGTCTTCAACAATAATTCTTTCGATGACACGGAGTTTCATCTTGGAATTGGCGGAGGAGCGGACGCGGGTAACCAAGGTTTCGTTACGGTCTCAGACAACGCCTCAATGAATCTGGAACGTGCTTATATCGGCAGCAATGATGGCAACTTCGGTACACTTACCCAAACGGGCGGCGAGGTGGTCGTCAATGATTGGCTGGCTGTCGGCCGACAGGGAGGTGCCACCGGAACGTATAACATGTCCGGCGGTTCGCTCAGGGTAGGGGATGCGACCGACGACTACCTGACGGTGGGCGAGAGTGCCGGCGCCTCGGGAACAATGAACGTCAGCGGCAACGTCACGATCGAGGCCTCAAATTTGGCGGTAGCCCGCTTTGGTAGTTTCTTCGCACCGGGCGAAGCTTCTGGCCTACTCACGATTACCGGTGCAGACGCATCTATCTCGACCACCGGCAATCTGCAGATAGGAATAAATGAGATGACAGGTTTCTTGCCAACCGATGCGAACGGCACATTGCGTTTTGAATCGACGGGCAACGTGAGCCCGATCAGCGTTGCGCAGGATGTCTGGTTGAACGATGGTAGCGTTATCGGTTCCTCGCTCCTTGAAGTCGACCTTACGGGTAGCTCGGTGATGGGTAATGTGACGCTGATTTCCGTGGGCGGCAGCGTGAATGGGATGTTTGCCGGATTGCCTGAAGGAGCTGCCGTGCCGAACAGCGGCGGTCGAACCATCACGTACATGGGTGGCGATGGCAACGATATCGTGCTGCTTGCCGCCGGCGGTGGAGTGACGGGCGATTTCGACGGCAACGGCTTTTACCAATGCGCCGACGTCGACGCTTTGGTCGCTGAAATCGTGGCCGGAACCAACAATCTGGTGTACGACCTGACTGGAGATGGGTTCGTGAACGTGGTCGACCTCACGGAGTGGCGGCGAGAAGCGGGCGCCGGTGAAAACGCACCCGCACTGACAGCCTCTGGCAATCCCGTACAGCTGGGAGACGCCACGCTCGACGGAATGGTCGATGGCCAGGACTTCATCGAATGGAACAATAACAAGTTTACCAGCGTCGCCTCCTGGTGTGCGGGTGACTTCAACGCGGATGGCATGGTCGATGGACAGGACTTCATCGAATGGAACAACGAAAAATTCACCTCGGCTGACGCGGTGTCTGTCCCCGAGCCATCAGCTCTGTTCTGCGGTCTGTTTGTCGTTTGTGTCGTCACGTATGCCCACCGTCGTCGCGAACGTCGCAGCGCATTGTGAAACCGATGTGGCGTCGTTATCTCAGTGAGTTTGATGACTGCTTTGCTCGCAAGGACACGCGGGCTCATTTGTCCAGGTACGTCGACGGAGCAACTCGTCAGTCTCGTCGCCATTCGAGGGACTTATCGCACAGACCTGCCGTCTTCGTAGCGGTGACTTCTCGCCACCGTTGTTGGAGCTGATCTACAAGCATCCGCTCCGTTGTCCTCAAGCAAGCTATTTCAGCATCAGTTCCATGATCAAGCCCTTACCGTCCGTGACGGGCAGGGCGTCGTCGGGATGGAAACTGATGGTGAAATCGTTCCGGAACGGCACGTCCCCCGACTGATGGGGTTCGCGCTTGAACAATTGATGGACCTCGGCGAACGGGTGGTTGTCTAAACCAAGCCCCAGTCGAGGTATCGACTCGGGTCGGGATTCCGAAGCGACACTCCAAAGATGAGGTGTTCTCGAATTCCATTAAAGTAATCGTTGCCGGTGCCTCCCCAGACATAATCGAGTG
The DNA here is from genome assembly GCA_963695565.1 of uncultured Planctomycetales bacterium. Taxonomy (GTDB): domain Bacteria; phylum Planctomycetota; class Planctomycetia; order Pirellulales; family Pirellulaceae; genus CAVOGW01. The sequence goes on along the minus strand of CAVOGW010000008.1, from coordinate 17,895 downwards.
AATCGACGGCCAGATGGTCGACTCCGGCATCTCCGTAGAGCCAATCGCGACCGCCCTTGCCGTCAATCGTGTCGCCGCCGCCACCGCCATGCAACCAATTCGAGAAACCGTCGCCCAGCAGCGAGTCGCCGTAGGCGGACCCGAACACTTCCGCGACGGCTCCCGAATTCAGAAGTTTCAATCGCAGATTGGCATTATCCACTGCGTAGACCGTCGAGCCAACATTGGCCAGATCGACCGTCACTGCCTGGCCGAAGCCACGGAAGTCCGCCACGTCGGCAAACGTGTCGATGTCATAAATGGAGTCTGTGCCGAGTTGGGTGCCCGAGAACACATAGGTGTCCTTTCCAGATCCCCCTTGCAGCGAGTCGTTGCCACCACGGCCTTCGAGCGTGTCCCAATCGGAGCCTCCCTTAAGCACGTTCGCCGCTGCGTTTCCCCGGATCGTATCCATGTATGCCGAGCCGTTTACATTTTCGACCACCGAGGTACCGAAGTTCACAAACAGTGATGCGACGGCAACCGTTTGCTGATTCGGGTTCGCCAGATCGATGCTCACGCCACGATGAAAGTTGGTGAAATCGAACGTGTCGATGCCACTACTGTCGACAATCGTGTCGAGGCCCAGGTTGAAATGAGCGCTAGAGCCGAAGACGTAAGTGTCGTTGCCTGACCCGCCCGTGAGCAGATCATTCCCTTCGTATCCGGTGAGGACGTCGTTGCCAGCTTCACCGTAGAACACATCGAAACCCATGCCACCAATCATTTCATCTGCTCCCGAGCCGCCGTATACTTGAGAGCCAATCGCGGCGTTCTGAGCGTTCGTGAACGTGTCGTTGCCGTCGCCGCCAATCATGTCCAAGTGGACCTGCGACACATCAACTCCTGTGTCAAGCGCGTCAACGAAAATGCTCATGCGGTCATCCCCGTCCACGCCCCAGAAGGCGATGTCCGTAACGTTGAAAATGTCACGACGTAGATCGTGATGGTCTTCCGTGCCGTTGTCCCTTTTGGCCCACAGATCAACCTGGACTTCGTTTCCTTGGAAACGAACTTCGACTCGGTCGTCGTGCGTGTCACCGTTGATCAGAACGACGCCATTATCAAAGGTGATGTCGCCGGCCATCAGACGGCGCGATTCGAGCTGTTCGTTTTGCAACCGGCGGGGCTGGCGGCTACCACGGTTCCTGGTTTGACGGGACTTGGAAGTAAGTTTCCGGCGGTTCATCGTGATATCCCTTTAGGTTGAGGACTTGTTCTGGGCCGCCCGACGGGCGACTTGGACGCCATCACTTGTACGGGGGGTGTGACAGCCAGCCGTTCGACCATCGATGGATGCCCTGGTAAGATGTGTACAAACGCTTGTGGAGCGGCATGAGATGGATACCGGCGAGACCCAAAGTCGACTCATGAAACAGGGGTCCTCGGATCAGCTGGCCACGTCAGCCACATAGATGGTGGGTGGACTGGTCACGCCTGCTTCCTGCATCTTCGGCGGCGCGTTCGGGGTCGGCCATCATCGGCTCGATCTGGGCGGGGTCGCCTTCGTGCACAGCCCACACCGAGTTCGGGTCGTCGGCATCGCGCAGAACGGCGACGTCGGTGACGCCCGCAGCCTTGCGTCCGGGCTGATCGGCCTCGTAGACGGGTCGCCATGCGTCGAAATCGGCGACCTGATGCTGGATGATGATGTGTGCCATGTCACGCTCTCGTCCCTTAGGAGTGTTGGTGCCGGGACCATAGCTGCGCACCGGCCGGCACGACGCCGAGAACGAGACTCGGATTTCGTCGGGACGAAGTCCGGTGACCCACCCAGCCGGTCGGCGATCTCGGCGACGGTCTGTCCGTCTCGCTCGCGGGCGGCAGCGGCCGCGGCGGTCAGTCCAGGTGCTCGTGGAAGAAGGCTTCGATCCGTGCTCGGGCGTCGGCGACGGCGGTCGGATCGTGGCCGACGCCCATGAGCGGTCCGACGACCTTCAACAGGACGCCGACCCCTCCCTGGTGGTCGTTCAGGAACGAATGCCCGACGAGGGGGTACTCCTTGACGTCGTGGGCCACGTCGAGGTCACCGAGGGCCGATTCGAGCTTGGCGGCCGCCCCCTTCAGCATGCGGTCCTTCGCACCGAAGCTGCCCACGATCGGACAGGCGCCGGCGAGGTAGTCGGCCGCGTCGGCGGGCACGCCGCCGTAGTTCACGCTCGACGCGGAGAAGTCGTGGCCCACGGCCAGGAGGAGCGAGAAGGCGCCGCCCATGCAGTAGCCGATGACGCCGATGCTTCCGGTGCAGTCGTCACGGTCGGCGAGCCATCCCCGCACCGCATCGATGTCGTCGAAGGCCCGTCCCCGCCGAGACGTGAGGTCGGAGAACGTCGCCCGCATGCACGAGAACTTCCGGCCCCACGAGTACAGGTCGGGCCCCACCGCGACGAACCCGGCTCCGGCGAGCCAGTCGCACTGCCCGCGAAGGTCGGCCGTCATTCCCAGGGCGTCGTGGATGACCACCACGCCGGGCCACGGACCGGATCCATCGGGCACGGCGAGATACCCGTCGAGGGCACCCTTCGATCCCGGAAGGCTGACAGCGGTCACGTCTCGACACTCCCTGCTCTCCAGCGACGCGGCCAGGCTAGACCGAACCAGCGAAGGCGGTCCCGGCAACCTCCCGTGTCCGATCCCATGGCGTTTCCCCTGTCGCACCGTCTCGCGCCATGATGACAGCCGGGCGATCCGGCGATCGAGCGGACGTTCCCAGGGGCCAGATGATCGAAGCACTCACGGCCGAGGATGCTGCGCTGTTGTGCGCGGAGGCTCCAGGCACGCAGTTGCAGATCGGCGCACTGTGTTTCTTCCGGGCGGCACCGTTCCGGGATGATCGGGGGCGGATCCGCGTCGCGGCGCTGCGCTCCCACGCAGAGTCCCGGCTGGGCGTACTTCCCCGATTTCGGCAACGGATCGCGCCGGTGATCGGGGATGTAGCCGCGCCCATGTGGGTCGACGACACCGACTTCGCCATCGAGCGTCACTGCAAGCTGGTCCGGCTCCCGGGGGCGGGCGGGCCGGATGCACTCGCCTCGTTCATGGACCGACTCCTCGGCGAGCCGATGGATCTCGCCCACCCCCTGTGGGACATCCATCTCGTCGAGGGAGTCGATGGCGGGACCACGAGCGGGGTCGGGGCCGACGAGAGGATCGCCGTCGTCTTCCGTGCCCATCACGTCATGGCCGACGGGATTGCGCTCCACGCCGCGGCGACCCTGCTGCTCGATCCGGTCCCCCGGCCGGCCCGGACCGACGCACCGCACGGCTGGTCCCCCGAGCCGACACCAGGCCCCCTGGACCTGACGGCGAGAGCCCTGGTCGAACGCACGCGTCGACAAGTCGATCTCGCGGCCGGGATCACCCGGACCCTGGCCGATCCCCGACGTCTCGTGGCGAACACCCGTCTCGCCGCTCGTGTGGTCGGCGCGATCGGACACGGTCCGCCCGCGACCGCACCGCCGCTCCCGTTCACCGGGCGCGTCGGGTCGCGCCGGGCGTTCGCGTGGGACACGATCCCGATGGCCGACATCGTGGCGGTGAAGGAGGCGTGCGGCGCGACGGTCAACGACGTCGTGCTCGCGGCCGTCACCGGCGCGCTCCGTCGTCACACCGAGGCCGGGTCCGGCGATCCGACGGTCGGAGAGCCGCGGGCCCTCATCCCGATCGGTGACCCGGCGTCGGAGCCTTCGACGTTGGGCAACCGCTTCTCGATCCGGAGCGTGGCGCTGCCCGTGGGCGTCGACGAGCCGCTGGAGCGGGTCAGGCTGATCCATTCCCGGATGCACGCGGTCACTCCCTCGTTGATGCGGTCGTTCATGCCCCATCTGTTCTCGATCACCGATCTCGTGCCCCCACCAGTGCTGAGCGGTCTCGTGCCGCCCCTGCTCGCGCGTCAGCCGCTGGTGAATCTGGCCGTCTCGAACATCCCCGGTTCCCGGGATCCCCTCTTCCTCTGGGACTCTCCCATGCTGGGGCTGCACCCGTTCATCAACGTGGTCGGGAATCTCGCGCTCATCATCGGCGTCCTGTCCTACATCGATGGTCTGGGCGTCGGAATCACCGTCGACCCCGATGTCGTCGCGGGTTCGGACACCCTCGTCCCTCACCTGCGTGACGCGATGGCCGAGCTGGTGACGCTCGTTCGGTAGGACGAGCTCACGCCCCCGACCAGCGCACCCGGCAGTGGCCGCGCCAGAGATCCATCAGATCGGTGTCGCCCGTGAGCGTCACGCTCGAGTCGGCAGTCCGGTTCCAGAGGAGCAGATAGAGCTCGGCGGCCGTACCCGTGACGGTGAGGTCGGCATCGCCGCCCTGGCGTGAGGTCTCCATGCCATGGGGGTCGATCGTCAGATACCAGTGCTCATCGACGTCGTGCGCGTGGATGTGCAGTACCCGCTCGGACCGCACGGGGATCTCCCGCGGCCCGGGGGCGAACCCCGACACGAGCTCGTCGAGCATGTCGGCGGCGAACCGAGGCTCGAAGTGCGTGGGGATGCCACGTGAGACCTCTGCATCGAATCGATGGATCGCGATCTCGCTGGCCTGGCGGCGCGACCACATCGTCAGCGGTGTCGGCGCGGGGAGGAAGGTGAAGCACTGGTGATCGGCCGGCGTCGACTCGAGGACGCGAACCAGGTTCTCGTTGGTTCGGCGGTACCACGACACGAGGTCGGAGTCGTCGGGCCAGGAGGAGGCCAGCTCGGGCCAGTGGTCGGCAAGGACCGTCAGGTCGTCGACATCGAGCCAGTCGTCCGAAGGAAACGCGACGTTCGCTGCGGCCCACAGATGGATCAGTCCGAGGTGACGGACGAGTTCGCGCATGTCCCAGCCCTCACACGGCGGTATGTCGGCGCTCAGCTCGCCTTGTTCGGCTGCGGCCGCGAACCGGTCGCCTTCCGATGCCACGAAACCGATGTAGTCCGAGACGTCCATGTGGAACCCCCTCTGCGATGAGCCCCGGTCGACCGGACCCCGATGGTCACTCCTGCATTCTGCAGCCGGCACGGTACTGACCACCACCCCTCGCCTCCGGCGTTGGCCGCCTTCCCCGGCCCGTACCTGATCCGCGCTTCCTCGAACGCGTGGAGCCGGGATCGGCTGGTAGCGGCCGAGCCGGATCGGCGGCATCGGTTGTCCGTTGACAACGGAGGTGGCCGCCGGGGAGGATACGGACCGATGGGAACTCGACGAGTCGTCACCGGCCACGACGCGGCAGGCAAGGCCGTGTTCGTCGCCGACGAGGAGATCGAACCGGTCACGCTGGATCTGGTGCCCGGCTTCGAGTTCCTCCGGGTCTGGGGGGCCGACGGTCCACCCCGGTTCCCCGACGACGGTGCCACGCCAGAGCACGACGCCTACTTCCCGCCCGTCGGCGGGTTCCGCTTCGGGACCTTCACGGTTCCGCCGGAGTCGGTCGTGGCCCCCGACGACATCGATGTCGAAGCGGCGCTGGCGGAGATGGAGCGCCTGCTGCCGGGGATGGCGGCCCACATGGAGCCGGACCAGCCCGGCATGCACACGACGGCGTCGGTCGACTACGAGTTCGTGGTCTCCGGGCGGGTCCTCCTGGAACTGGACGACGGGGCGACCGTCGAGCTGGGCGCCGGGGACACGGTCGTGCAGAACGGGACCCGGCACGCCTGGCGCAATCCGTTCGACGAGCCCGCCCGGATGGTCGTCGTCCTCGTCGGCGCGCACCACGACGACGTCCAGGCGTGAATCGCTGAGCGAGCCCTGGTCGACGCAGTCACTCAGCACCCGCTCAAGGGTCCCTTGGCCGAGTTGGTCGACCGCGAGACCAGCACCCGTGATCCCGGTCCGCGTAGGCTCGCGGCATCTCGAAGCACCGCCCCTCCGACGAGATACCCGACGACCAGGCATCGATCTCGTGCCATCACTGCGGGTGGACCGGGATCTTCTCCGACCTCTCGCTCGAGGCTTCCCAGGGTCTCGGCCGGTACTCGTGCCCGGACTGCGACACCGACCTGGTGCTCGCGGGCTCGACGGACGATGGCCGCACGGCCGGGACCGGGGACAGCGCCCCGAGGCGGATCACGGGCGGGCCGAGTGCACGCGGCACGGTCCGGATGACCAACGTGAAGGGTGGCGCCGACATGACACCCGAAGAACGAAGGCGGGCGGCGAAGGAGATCGCGAAGCGACTGGCGAGGGGCTCGACCCGACCCGCGGACGGCGACTCGACCTGACCGGTCGGCGCCGCGGAGTGGTCGTGGGTCGGGGCGGGGAGCGACGACGCTGCGCTCTGGGTGCCGGGCCGTTGGCGAGGTCACCGCGGAGGCGATCGCCGGTCCCGAGGCCGACCCCGGGTTCTTCGAAATTTCTTCCTCGTGGGGTGGTGCTCGAGTCGGTGTCCGGCTAGGATCGAACATACGTTCCCTTCCGAGCCGTCAGGCTCCGGAAGTTCAGCGAGGGGAACGGCTCAGCCCTCACGTGGGGCTCTTGGCACGGTGGACCATGTGAGAGAAGGCGGCCTGATGGCACTCACCATGGACGATGGTGTGATCACCGTCGATGACGACGATCCGGTCGCCATCGCCGCCCGGGTCCGGCACCTGGAAGAACAGATCGCGGCCATGCCGCCCGAAGCCGTCGAAGCGATGGGTGTCGACGTGGGGACGGTGCAGTCGTGGCTGACGGCCGTGTTGGCCAAGATCACCGCCCGAGCAGGACGGCTCCAACAACAGGGCCGGAGGAGCGACCCGAAGAAGACCGCGGCCAAAGCCGGTCTGAGTGATCGGGACGCGGCGCAGGCGGCCCGGCGGGGCGCGGCCATGCAGAAGATGCCCGAAGCCTTGGGCGCCTTGGAACAGGGCGACCTCGGGGTGGGCCATGCCGATGTGTTGACCCGCCAGGCGAACCGGTTGTCGGGCGCAGAGAGGAAGGCGTTCGAGGAGCAGAGCGACCAGCTGGTCGCGGACGCGATACGGGACGGCCTGTCGGTCCGAGACTTCGACAAACGCTGCCGCGACGCCGTCGATCGTCTCCTCGGTGATGACGGGATCAGGGAGCTGGAGAAGCAGCGCCGCAACTCGAGCGCGAGGACATGGATCGACCCGAACACCGGCATGACCCATCTCAGGGGCGAGTGGGACCCGGTGCGGGGCGAAGCCGTCCGCAAGGCTCTCGACGCGGAGATCGCGGCGCGGGTGGCGGCCGGTGCCAAGGTCACGACCGACCGGCAGCGAGCCCAGGTCGCGGCCCAAGCCCTCCACGCCCTCATCTGTGGCCAACGGTTGTCCAAGGTCGAGTCGGCGGCGGTGCTGGTTCTGATCGACCTCGACGCCATGGTCGACGGGGTCACGACCAGCCCCGAGGGGCAGCGGCGCACCGCGGAGACCGGAGGCGGCCACCCGCTGCCGGTGGAGACCATCCGGCGGATCGCCTGTGAGGCGGGGATCATCCCCATCGTCCTCGACGGCGACTCCCATCCATTGGATGTGGGGCGGGAGCGGCGGCTGGCCACCCGAGCCCAGCGCATGGCGCTGCGGGCCCGGTACCCGACCTGCGGCATGGACGCCGACTGCGACGTCCCCTTCGACCGCTGCCAGATCCATCACGTCGACGTCTGGACCAACGGCGGACGCACCGACTTGGACCGCATGTGTCCCGGCTGCGACGACCACCACCACCTGGTGCATGAAGGTGGTTGGACTCTCACCCGCAACCCCGACGGTACGTGGCAACTCAACCCACCCGAACGGCCACCGCCATGAGGCCGAGTGCCGCATGCGTCCTCGTCTCCCTTCATCGACCTCACTGGGAGATGACGCTCGCATCCACCGGCTCGGAACCGAGACACATCGACGCCATCGTCGACAGCTCATCCCTGGTGAGACGTCGCAGCTCGACTCTCGTCGCCGATCTCCTCGCCACGAGATCGCTCAAGACGCGGCCGGCGTGATCAGAGCCCTCGAGCCGGGAGGTCACCACGCACAGGACCGGTGCGACTCCCACATTGTCCGCCACGTACTCCACCACGGCCGCCGTGTCGCGATCCGACCAGTGGAGATCCTCGAGCACGAGCACGCACGCATCGTCGGCGACAGAGGTCAGGAAACGCAGGAGACCCTCGCCGATCTCCATCGCGCTGGCCTGGTATGTCTCCTCGCCCGCGATGCGCCACTCGGGAACGATCTGGGACAACGCCCGCCGGTCGACCGACGTCCCACCGGTCGCGCCGACCCGTCTGACGTGGCTCGACAGCGCTTCGAACAGCGGACGGAACGGCACGGGCGTGCTGGTGTCGACGGCCCGTCCAACCAGCACCGGCAGCCCTCGACCTGCCGCCGCATCGCAGAGCTCGTTGACGAGCCGCGACTTGCCGACACCCGCTTCGCCTGTCACCCAGACCAAGCTGCCGGCCCCAGCGACTGCCCGATCGAGTGCGGCCTCGAGAGCTTCTGTCTCATGACCGCGCCCGACAACCGACGGGCAGGACATCTGAAACACCGCGACCGTGCAGGCACTCGCGTCGAGCGCGTCTGTCCGGGTCTCCGGCGTACGTCGGCGGCGCGACCGAGCTTCCACAACCGTTCCATCGGGATTGAGCGTTCCCGGGGCCTCTACGGCAGCCGGCCGAGGAACCGGTCGAGCACGTTGGTCGTGATCCTGGCCACGAACGGGTCTCCTGCGGCGAGACCGTGGGCCCATTCGGTGGTGCCGGTGTTGAAGACCTGGCCGTCGCCGCGCTCGAAGCCGGCCATCACCGCGTGGCCCCGGTTGAGCCGTTCGATGCCGACCGCATCGGAACGGCCGTGGGCGATCCGGGCCAGGGTCTCCGGGTCCTCGGGTGGGATGATCTCACCGTACGGGTTGTCGGGCGGTTCGAGCAGGGCCGCCGGGGCGATCCCGATGATCTCCAGGTCGGGCGGGATCCCGACGCCGTCGCCCGGGTGGGGGAGACCGTGCTCGAAGCGGATCGGGCAGCCGTCGTTCTCGTAGCCCAGCAGCGGCACGCCGGCTCCCAGCAGGTCGCCGTAGTAGAGGTCGGACCCCTCGAGGGCCCAGTGGTCGGGCCGGTAGATCGTGTAGGCGCCCGAACCCCGCGACACGCACATGGCCAGCCGGTGGTAGCCGCCGTACAGGAACGAGAGCCCGGTCAGCTCGGCCTCGGGCCGGTCGAACGCCGGGTGCGACCACAGGTGGGTGGCCTCGGAGTCGGGGTCGTCGGGGTCCCACCGCTCGTCGTCGACCTCGCCCTTCCACTTGTGGGCCACCAGGGTGCGGCCGTCGTCCTCCCACCGGACCTTCCAGTAGGCGGTGTTGCCCCCGAAGATCGCCAGGTTGCCGCCGTCGTCCACGAACTCGTCGAGCTGGTCGCGCTGGTGCTTCGACCAGTACTCGCTGTGGCCGACGAGCAACACGGTGCCGTAGTCCTCGAGCGGCTGGCCGCCAGGTGTCTCGAAGTCGTGGTCGCAGGCGAAGTCGAGCTCGTACCCGTTGGCCTCGGCCCAGGCGACGAAGCGGTGCTCCCACTTCTGGAAGAAGCCCGCCGAGCCGTCGTACGCGCTGGGACCGTGCTCGAGGATCCAGTCCAGGTCGCCGGGGATGACCAGCTCCCCCGGGCCCCGCACCTTCAGGTTGACCAGCCGGGGGGCGCCGGGCGGCGGAGCCAGGAGCCCCTGGGCGAAGGGGCGCATCCTCGACAGCCTGCCGATGGCACGATCGCGTGCCTCGGCCGGTTCCAGGCCGTCGGCCAGCTGGTCGACGTGCGCGTAGCTGTTGGCGCCGCCCCAGTAGTTGTACGAGTGGTAGGTGTTGGTCGACAGCACCAGCAGCGCCCGGCCCGGTCTCGGCGCCGCGGGCCGGCAGCAGAGGAAGTGGTGCGTCGACGAGCCGGTCTCGTCGATGAGCTCGAGGTCGAGGTAGCCGGTCGGCCAGTCCTCGCCCACGGTGAAGGTGAAGGCCGCGGGCCAATCACACCCGAGGGCATCGGCGTGCTCGGGGATCGGATGGGTCCCCACCTCGATGCCCGGGTGGTCGGCGCAGACGGTCTCCTCCGCGCCGATCCGTCGCGCGATCAGCCGGCAGGGTCCACCGGGGCCGCTGGCGTGGATGGCGACCGTGTCACCGGGCGCGGCGCTGACCCGGTCGGGGTAGAACCACGGGCTGCCGTCCGTCGACGCCATGGAGCGGTTCAGTCCTTCCGGGCCCGGCACATGAGCCGGAGCGTGGCGCGAGCTCGGCCCACGGTCCGCCGGCCTCGTCATCTGCGAAGGCCGAACGAGTGAGGTGTATGGTTGGTGTATGAGTCGCACCAACATCGACATCGATGACGAGGCGTGCGAGACGGTGATGGAGCGCTACCACCTCACGTTCCAAGCGCGAGGCCGTGAACTACGCGCTCCGCCTCGTCGCGGCCGAAGCGCTCGACCTCGACGATGCTCGGGCACTGCGCGGATCGGGATGGGACGGCGATCTCGCGGAGATGCGCGCCGGTCGGACGGCGTGATCCTGATCGACACCTCGGCCTGGATCGAGTTCCTCCGAGACACCGGATCTCCGATCTGCGACGAGGTCGACCGGCTTCTCGCGGCGGAGATCGCGATCTGTGATCCGGTCCGCATGGAGATCCTCGCCGGCGCGAGGGATGAGGCTCACCTGCGACAGCTCCGTGGGCTGCTGGCGCGAGCGACGGCCCTGCCGACCGGCACGGCCGACTACGAGTCGGCGGCCGCGCTCTACCGGGCCTGTCGGCGTCGAGGCGAGACGGTCCGCAAACTGATCGACTGCCTGATCGCCGCCGTCGCCGTCCGTGAGAGTGTGCCCATCCTGCATGCAGACGCGGACTTCGATGTGCTCGGCCGGCACACCGATCTTCGGATCCAGGGCGTGGGCTCCTGAGCACCAGCGCCGCCTCGCGGTGCTCGTGATCCGGGCCACGAAGGGGTCGCCTGTCGCGAGGCCGTGGGCCCATTCGCTGGTCCCGGTGTTGAAGACCTGTCCATCGCCGCGCTGTCGGGCGGCACACCCGCGGCCCGATGGGGGTGAGGGGAGTTCAGTCCCCCGATGGACCGCGACAGCGGTGGAGTACCGTGGACTCGTGACGGCGATGGACACGAGCTGTGACGCGGTCCGACTGCAGCGAGCCGTGCTGAGGAGCAAGACGGGCGACGAGAGAGCGTCGATGGCCGTCGAGATGTCAGAGCTCGTGCGGCCGATCACGATCGACGGGATCCGCCGCCGATCTCCTCACATCGGTTCCGATGAGTTGGCCCTGCAGCTCATCGAGCGACTCCACGGTGCTGCCCTCGCCCGAGCCGTGGCACGAGCCCGAGGCGTACCGGTGGTCGGTGGACACTGAGCTGATTCGTCGGGTGGTCCACGCGCTCGATGAGGCCGGCATCGCCCACATGCTCACCGGCTCGCTCGCCAGTGCGTATCACGGAGAACCGCGGGCCACACGCGACATCGATGTGGTCATCGACCCCGATGGCGGCTCGATCGAGCTGCTCGTCGAAGCGTTTCCCCCGGATCGGTTCTACGTCGGCGATGCCGCGGGAGCGGTGGACCGTCGCGACATGTTCAACATCGTCGATACGCGGTCGGGCTGGAAGGTCGACCTGATCGTCCGCAGGAGCCGGGCGTTCAGCACGACCGAATTCGAGCGTCGTCTGCCGGCGACGATTGCAGGCGTGGCGACCTTCGTGACCACGCCCGAGGACGCGATCCTCTCCAAGCTCGAGTTGCAGTCGGTCTTCCCCTCGGACAGCCAGCGGAGCGACGTCGTCCAGATGCTGGTGGCGAACTTCGAGACGTTGGACCGTGCCTACCTCCACCGGTGGGCGCAGGAGTTGGCCGTCGGTCCACTGCTGGAGCAGCTGTGGACCGAGGCGGAGGCCGAGCGGTCATCCTGAGCTGTCAGATGCCCGTGATGGCGGCGAGCCGTCCGTCTGCGATGTCGGTCCGGAACCGCTCGTAATCGGCGTCGTTCACGTCCGCGTAGGTGCTCGCGTACTCGGCGATGGAGCGGTCGAACCCGTCCTCCTCTCCGAGGTAGGCGGCGATCGCGATCCGCACGCCGGATCGAGCGTGGGCACGCGCCAGCGTCCATCCGCAGCTCTCGCCGTAGGCCGTGAAGCCCCGCAGATCGAGGTCGGCGACTTCGATCGAGGCCTTGCCGTACCAGAGCTGTCGAACGTAGAAGTCGTGCATCCGATCGTCGAGCGCTCGGAGCCGGTACCAGCCGAGCATGGGTCGCTCGCCGACTGCATCAGCCGCTGGCGCTCCACCACTCGCTGACCGTCGGACTCGTAGCTGACGCGCCGTCCCACGTAGGGCTCGAGTACCGACGGCTGTGCTTCCCTGAGTTGGAGCAGGAGCGGATCGCTCGAGTCCCGGAACGCTGACGGCCAGCTGCTTCACGTCCCAATCGAAGGGCCCTCGCAGGGTCTCGTCGAAGTCGTTGAGCCCGGACACGAGGAATCGTTCGGGGGTCTCGAACAACATGCCGAAGTTCAGCAGATGGGCGTCGCCGCAGAGCTGGGCGGATATGCCGGCGACCGGCGTGCCCGCCAGGTCCGACGCCATGATCGCCGCGCCGCCCCGGTAGAAGGCGAAGGGAGAGGCTGACATTCGCCGGTGACGGATCGGAACCAGCTCGGGGGGCCGGCAACTCCATCATTCGATCGTACTCATCCATGGAGATCCATCGCCCACAGCACATTTCGCGGCACCTCGGGCGCCGAAGCCAGGATCTCGGTCGCCGAGCGGGTGGCGTGCTTCGTCGACGGACGCGCCGGACCGGGGGGCGGCCGAGACCACCCCCCGGTCGTCGGCGGGATTGCTCAGGTGTTGGGCAGGAAGCTCTGGTTGTCGGGCTTGAAGTTGCCCTTGCCCCGCTCCCCGTTGACCGACGCGGTGTTCATCCCGAAGCTGAGCACCGAGGCGGCGACGGCGTCGGAGTTGACGTCGAGTGCTTCGAGGCTGACGTTGTCGAAGGTGTCGCATGCCAGGTGGTAGCACGGGTCGTATTGCTCACCGGCGGTGCCAGCCCAGATCCGCGCCTGCTCGGGGGTCTTGACCCCCTCGGCTCCGGTGAAGAGCCCCCCCGCCGGGATTCCCACCGCGATGAACGGCCCGTAGTCGGACCTCCCCGAGAAGTCGGTGCCGAGAGACGGGATGCCACGGGCGGCGTAGAAGTCCTCGTAGAACTCCTCGATCTCGGCCGAACCTGCAGGGCCCGGACCGGCGCCGACACCGTCGGAGTCGTCACCGTCGTAGATGAAGTAGACGAAGTTCGGCGAGCCGATCATGTCGAAGTTGAGGTACAACGCGATGTCGTCCAGCTCCGCTTCGGTGCGATCGGCCACGTAGGCCGTGGAGCCGACCAGGCCGAGCTCCTCGCCGCCCCACCAGGCGAATCGCACCGTGTTCAGCGGCCGGACCTTGGCCATCTGCACCGCGGTCTCGAGGATGGCAGCGCTTCCCGATCCGTTGTCCTGCACGCCCGGACCGGCCGGGACCGAGTCGAGGTGGGCGCCGGCCATGACGACGTTGTCGTCGTTCCTGCCCGGCAGTTCGGCGATGACGTTGTAGTCGACGCGGGTCTCCGCCGGGTCCACGTCGAGAAACGCCGTCGAGCCCGGCTGGGAGAGGGCTTCGCCCTGGTCGAAGCTGGCACCGACCACCGGAATGGTCAGATTGCTCGGCGTGCCGTCCGGCAGCGCCGACGCGTTACCGATGATCAGCCCCGTGCGGTCCGGTGTGTTGCCCTGGTTGAAGATGATGACGGCCTCGGCACCGGCGGCCTGGGCGTTGACCGCTTTCTCCGAGTAGAAGCACGTGCCGCGCTGGATCAGCGCGATGTCGGCCGGGCCGCTGAAGTCGAGCCCAGCGAAATCGCCGGGCTCGCAGGCGCTGGTCGACGCCCGTGGCGGCGAGAGCGCGAGATCGACGGGAATCACCTGCCCGGTCACCTCGCCGGATCCGCTTCCCGTGAACGCGCCGGTCTCGTAGGACGCCGTGATCGGCGTCAACTGCTGGAGTGTTGCAGGCGGCACGAAGGTGAACTCGAACGGGTCGAGCTCGACGTCGTAGCCCGCGGCCTCCAAGGTGTCCACGACGTAGTCGACGCTCGCTGCGTATCCCGGAGTCCCCGCCGCGCGTGTGCCACCGTTGTCATCGGCCGCGGCCTGGAACGCCGCCTGGTGGCCCCGAACCCCTTCGATGGTCAAGCACTCGAGCAGCTTGTTGATCGTGTTGTTGACCCGTTTCTCACACGAGAGTGGACCCGCCGCCGCGGCCGCTACCGGCAAACCCGCCAATGTCAGTACCAGCGCGAGCAGCGCAATCTTCCATTTGGTGACCATTCGGACAATCCCCCTTGTTCCAACGGTCGGCGTCGATCGACGCCTCCCCCGGAGAGACGCTAGGCACAGATCGGCGCTCGATGTCGAGCAGATCGTCGGTCCGGTCCGATCGTGTCGACGTCGAGGTCCTCCGCGGGCGAGCCCACGACGGCACCCCTACGAGCTCCGGAGCAGCTCGCTCCGGATCCGCAGGGCGTCCTCGAGCAGGCCGTCCATCTGGCCCCGGGCCGCTTCGACGATGAGTTGGTCGGTCAGGGCCGTGGCCAGGTCCTCGTCGCCGGCTTCCACCGCCGTCTCGGCCTCGGTGCGGAGGATCTGGCTCTGGAACCACACGTACCGGTCCGAGACCCGCCCGCACAGGGCTCGGCCGCGCGCCATCCACTCGATGGCGTGGTCGAGCCGTCCCTCCGCCCGATGGGTCAGACCGATCGCCTCGGCCGACACACCCTCCCAACACGGATCCCCGAGCTGCGTCGCCAGGGCGAGGTTCGCCTCCATGTCGTGGCGGACCGGCTCGGCCGCCGCACCGTCGAGGAGATCGATCCTCCCTTGCCACGCCACCGGCCACGGTTTGAACGCGGTCCACCGTTCGGACTCGCACAACTCGAGCGACCGATCGATCCACGAGCGGGCCTCCTCGATCCGACCGGCCGCCACCATCGGGACCGCCCCCACGCCGGTGGCCCAGATCTCCCGACGGGTGTTCCCCGCCCGCCGGCTGAACTCGATCGACCGTTCGTACTGCGCGATCGACTCGTCGAGACGGCCCCAGTCGCTGAGATTCATGCCGGCGAAACCCGAGATCGCCGCGAGGAGCAGGGGATCACCGTCGGCCAACCGCTCGGCCTCCGCCAGTGACCCCGCGGCGTTGGTCCGACGTCCCGCCATGGAATCCACGTAGGCGAGCTCGGTCAGGGCCTTGGTCGCGATGGTGTCGTCCCCGGCCCCGGTCGCGGCTTCGAGGGCCGCGGCCAGGACCACCGCCCCCTCGTCGTCGTATCCCCTGACCGCATGGACCAGCGCGCTTCCGAGCTCGAACATGGCGGTCGCGACGAGGCGACGGTCCGAACTCCGTTCGGCGTCGGCCACGGAACGCCGAAGGCATTCCACGCCGGCGTCACCGGCGCCGGCGGCGAGCGCCGCGAGACCGGCGTCCAGCAACGACGTGGCCGACGCCCGAGCGGACACGCCCGGCACGGGGTCGGCCACGCCCGGCCGGGCGGCGGCCATGACACCGGCGGAGGGCTCGACGCCCAACTCCGCCTCGAACAGGCGCCGGCACGCCGCGACGTGCTCCTCGGCACTCGCACGGTCACCCGAGGCGGCCAACGCCTTGACCAGGAGGATGTGGGAACCCTCCTCCAACGGCGCCCGACCGACCGCGCACCGCCCGATCGCGATCGCATCGTCGTGCCGACCGATCGAGAGGGCCCGCAGCGCCGCCTGGTGGAGCGCGGCCAGGATCTCGGCGTCGACCCGTTGACGCTCGACCAGGATCCAGGTCTCGAACTCCGCGGTCGCCCCGACATCGATCCCCTCGAGGAAGTCGCCCGTGGGCAACCTGCCGTCCCGGATGGTCTCGGCCGGCGAGGATGCGTCGATGCGGACCGAATCGGGGAGGTTGGGGTCGATCGGATCGCCGACGAACGACTCGGTGAGGCCGAGGGTGCGTCGCAGCTCGGCGAGATTCCATCGCAGGGCCGCCATCGGATCGTCTGCCTCGGTGAACATCTCGTCGACGAGTTGACGTCGCGAGAGCCGATCCTCGGACCGGACGATGCGCCCGAGGAGGGCCCACGCCTTGCGCCCCCGGGGCCCGGTGAGTCCGCCGTCCGGATCGATCACCGCCGGCGGACCGATCAGGTTGATGTGGAGCATCGGTTGCAGTCTGACCGGATCAGGCGACCAGGGCGAGCGTGGCGGTGCCCGTCAGCTCGTCGACCAGGGCGTGCCGTTCCCATGCCTCGAGGTCGTTGACGACCACGCCGGCCGCCCGCCCGAAGGCCCGAGCCCGCATGATCTCGGCGCCGTCCCAGTCGATCAGCGCCGCCGCCGCTCCGGGGGCTCGACCGGCGATGAAGGCCGCGATCGTCTCGAGGTGGTCCCGGGCGGACTCGGTGCCGTGCTCGGCGACCTGGTGTGCCATCTCGTTCATCCGTGCTTCGAGGTTCATGTCGATCTCCTGCGTCGTGGTGATGACCAGAGGATCGACCGGGGCCGTGTGACCGGCCGTGTGACGGTGGAACCCTTCGGTCACACGCTCGCGACCTCCTGGCCGACTGGCTGCCAGGGATCACCCGAGGCGGTCACGGAGAGCGGGAGTTCCTGGCGGCTACTCCTCATCGACAGCCCGAACCGGCAGCGACGGGAGCTGAGGGCCGACGAGCCGGTCGATGTCACGGGTGTGAACGGCGGCCATGCGACGGTGCAGGCGTCGCCCGTCGGGGGTGAGATCGACGAGGACCTCGCGCCGGTCGCGCTCGCCGTGGGTTCGACGGACCAGGCCGCCCTCGACCAGCCGTCCGACGATCCGGTGGCACGAGCTGTTGGCGACCAGGAGCCGCTCGGCCAGCTCGCCCATCCGGATCGGCGAGCCGTGGGTGGAGATCTGGTGGAGCACGTCGTAGTCGTCGAGCGAGTGGCCGAACCGGGCCCGGAGATTCTCGTCCATCACCTTCGTCGCCTGGCGGTGGAACCGGACGAGCCGTTCCCACGTCTCGACGGTGCTCTGTGGTGCCATGTCCCGACCCTACAGGTGTTTCCGAACGGAAATAACGGTGCCTCTGCGATCGTTGGACCAGGCATGTCCACTTCCGCACCGACCATCGACATCCGCCGGTCCGCCGACCGGTTCCACACCCGAGCCGGCTGGCTCGACTCCAGGCACTCGTTCAGCTTCGCCGGCCACTACTCGCCCGACAACACCCACCACGGCCAGCTCCTGGTGCTCAACGACGATCGCGTCGCCGGCGGCACGGGGTTCGAGACCCATCCCCACCGCGACATGGAGATCGTGACCTGGGTCCTCGACGGCGAGCTCGAGCACAAGGACTCCGAGGGCAACCGCGGCCTCATCTACCCCGGCCTGGCCCAGCGGATCAGCGCGGGGCGGGGCATCTGGCACTCGGAGAAGAACGCGAGCGCTCCACCCCGAAGTGCATCTCATCCAGATGTGGGTGCTGCCCGACACCCCGGCGATCGACCCCGGCTACGAGCAGCGCTACATCAACGAGGAGCTCGACGGCGGCGGCCTGGTGCCGATCGCCTCGGGCCAGGGTCACGACGCGGCGATCACGATCCACCAGCGCGACGCCGTGCTCTGGGTCGGCCGGCTGCCGGCAGGGGCGCACATCCGGGTTCCCGACGCCCCGCTCGTGCACGTGTACGTCGCCCGCGGCAGTGCCGACCTGGACCGCTGGGCCCGCTCGACGAGGGCGACGCGGCCCGGCTGACCCCGGGACGGCGCCACCCTGGTTGCCGGCGTCGACGGCGCCGAGGTCCTGATCTGGACCACGGGTGCGATGCC
>CAVOGW010000007.1:0-273645 GCA_963695565.1 uncultured Planctomycetales bacterium | reverse complement strand
CAAAAAAAATTCGCAGCGTGGTGGTGCCGGACAGGGGGCGTGTTCCCATCGCTTTGCCTCGTTCCCGGGCAGAGCCCTTGTCTTTACCCACCTTTTCGGTTCGTGAGACGCGCACGCCGCCAGAAATCGCCTGGGAGTGGTGGCCTACGACCGATGTCAACGGCGATTTCTTCTGGCTTGCGGTCTAACGACGCGGCGAGCTCTGGCAGAGATGACCTGGCACTACTCCTTGGCGGCTTGCTGCATCTCCTGGATGAAGGCGCGGAAATCGGCTCGCTCGCGGATGGGGTCGAGATCCGGATCACTATGCAGCAACGCCAAGCCCATCCAGATGGAATCGAAGTAGCCTGCCTGATAGGCCTCTCGAACTAACTCGACGGCCAGTTGGCAGTGAGAGTCGTACAACGCGCTCGATTCGTCATCCAGATCGTCGACCGAGCCATCACCTCGTATCACGTCTGCACAGCGGGCATATCGACATGCTGCGCCATAATAATCGCGGGCTGACATCTCGCTCGTCCGCAACAGCGTCTGCAACGTACTGGCTGCTTGAACATGGTCGCCACGATCCAGGAGGTACTTTGCCCGATCGATGAGCAGTCGGTGTTTGATACCCGCGGGCTGCTGTAATGCAATTTGTTCGTCTTCGTAGACGCTCGGCAGAAGGCCAAACACCTCGCGGCGCCGTTTGAGTTCATTGACGAGTTCTTTTGCAATCGGTTCTGCCAGCTGCAACTGCCGCGCGGCCGCCTGCTCGGCAATCTGCAAGCCCGTTTCGGTCCACTGAATCGCCTTTTCGAGATCTGCGACCAAAAAGTAACCCCCGCTCAGTGTGAAGGCGCTCGTGAAGTAAGCCCCCAGGTAACGTTCTGGGTCATGCTTTGCGAGTTGGGCGATAATGTTAACTGCTTCGGCTCCGATTTCAGCCGCCTGCTGGTGGTCGCCCATACTGGCCCGCACGCGCGATAACCGCCCGAGTGCTACGTACATATCATATTGGGCGCCGGGATCGTCCGCCGCCTCCGCCAGTAGTTGCTCGGCAATCTGCTTCGCTCGCTCGTATTGTCGCTGGGCAAACTCCCGATGATCCATGTCGAGCCTGGCGTCAGCGTCGGGGCCCATCGTGAGAAACACGTCTCCCAGGTCCTCCAGGGCCACCATCATCACGCGGTTGGAATTACGATCATTGCCAAATGATTCGGCCACGCGCTTGAGGCCCGAGATGGCTTCCTCGAGCATTTGCTGCCGCACGCCGCGCGCTGCGGGAATCTCCAGCAGCGGCACCTGAATCTGAAACACCACATCGCGCAGCGTTTGCATGGCCAGGTCCCGTTGTTCCTGCGCCAGCTGAGCCTGGTCCGCCGCTTGCGTGGCGGACTGTTGCGCGAATGGCGAAGAACGTCGAAAAGCCAATGCCCAAGGCCAGCGCAACAAGCACGGCGGTCAACCCCACCACCAGAGTTCGATGACGCCGGGTGAACTTGCGGATCAAGTAGAGGGCACTGGGCGGTCGCGCTTCCACGGGCTCGTCGCGCAGATGCCGCACAATGTCCGCCGCCAATCCTGCCGCGGAATCGTAGCGACGGTTGCGATCCTTTTCCAGCGCCTTCATCACAATCGCGTCGAGGTCGCCACGAAAACGCTCTCGCAATCTCTGCACTTCCGTGCCGTGCCGTGCCGCGACGTCGGCCAACTGAGCGCTGGACTCTGTCAAGCGAAGGCTCGGCCGCGACGGTTCCTCGTCGCGAATGATCTGCAACACCTGATCGAAGGGAATGGACCGCAGGCGTTGGCGGCCGAGTGGTGTGGTCCCCGTCATCAGTTCGTACAGCAATACGCCCAGCGAATACACATCGCTGCGGGTATCGACGTCCAGCGTGCCGAAGTTGGCTTGTTCCGGACTCATGTATTCCAGCGTACCGAGCACCTGTCCAAACTGCGTGTGCAGCGTCTGCGGCGTCAGTTGCTGCTCAAGCGCCTTGGCCAGACCAAAATCGATGACCTTCACCACGGGCCGACCATTCTGATCAGCCACCAACACGTTGGAGGGCTTGACGTCTCGGTGCAGGATACCCTTTTGGTGAGCGTGTTGGATCGCGTGGCAAACTGACATGAAGAGTTCGAGGCGCCCGCGCGTCGACAAGCGTGTCATGTCACAATACTCGGTGATCGGCACGCCCTTCACCAATTCCATCACCAGATACAGCCGCCCATCCTCGGTCGTTCCGGCATCGAGAACCTTGGCGATATTCTCGTGATCCATCATGGCCAGCGCCTGGCGTTCTGCCTGGAATCGCGCTATCAGCTCGGGGCGGTTCATTCCCGCCTTCGTGATTTTGATGGCCACGCGCCGTCGCACGGGCTGCTCCTGCTGAGCCAGATAGACGATGCCCATGCCCCCTTCGCCCAGGCAATCAACGACCTGGTAGCGGTCGAAGGTGGTACCCGGCCGAAGCTCTCCCGTGGTGCCACCCGACTCGGTTAATGTCGGATCAGGCCGCGAAGGATACTCGGAAGCATTGACCGAAATGTCGCGTGCGGCGAGTTGTGCGATAACCTGTTCCCGCAGGCGCGCGTTATCGCCACACAGCTCATTCAGGAGCGTCGAACGCCCCTCAGCATCACTGGTCTCAATCAGGCGATCCAGAATCTGGTCAGGGTCCATGAGATCTTACGAGGCTTTGCCGGAAACCACTCTAGAGCAGCCGTCTCCGCTGCTCTGCCAGCATCGATAGACGCGTTTTGCAGGCGAGAAGCCTGTCCGCAAAGGCACCACGGGCATTTTCCGACGAAGCGTAATCTTACTAACGGTCAATATCGATGGGACACGGGAAAGGGTATGTCACCACCTACAAAATACTCGATTTGGTCTGTCAGTGCGCGGTCCAACTCTCCCTCGAATTGTGGCTAGAGGTTGCAGATACCTCGTGGACGGGAAAAGAGAACACGAGGCGATGGCCTCATTCCCAGGCTGTGCCCTTGTCTTTCACGACATTTTCGGTTCGTCAGACCGCAAGCCAAAAAAGAATGCCGGGCAGACGCTCGTTCTTGCGAAACACGATGCGGCATTCTTCGGCGGCGTGCGCATTGATCGGACGCGCACGCCGCCAGAAATCGCCTGGGAGGGGTGGCCTACGACCCATGTTAGCGGCGATTTCTTCTGGCTTGCGGTCTAACAACTAGCCCGACAGCGCAGGCCGACAGTATTTGTGCAGGTTCAGCTCGATCAGCTCATCCTCAAGGTCCGTGCGGTCTGCCTGTTCGAGTGTATCGCTGACCTCCGCCAACAGGATGTTGGCGAATTCCTGCCGCGCCCGGTGCAGCAGCACGCGCAGATTGGCTGCGGTCATCGGCTTGTTCAATTCCTCGGCAATTCGATCCGCGAGTTCCGCGGAACTCAGCTCAGGGTGTGCGACGCGCTGGTCCATCACGAGGTGCAGCGGCCTTCCCGATGTGCGCTCAAGTTCGGCGAGCGCCGTCCACGATCGCTTGAGTAACTCGTCGCGCCAAGCCTGAGTAAACTGCTGGGTCTGCGCGTCGCGATCATCCACTGGCTCACGCTGCTCGGGAATTTGAACTAACCTGTCCCCCCCCTTTTTGCGGTGATATTCGGTAACCAGCCGCACAAGGATGGTGCGGAGGAAATTGCGAAACCGACCGCGATTCGGGTCGGCACTGGCGTAGGCACCTTGCAAGAATCGCAGCGCGAATTCCTGGTACATCTCATCCGCAGCGGTCTGGTCGCGGAGCGCTCGCGCAGATACCTGTAGATGGCGGGACCGTAGCGCTCGAGGAGTTGCTGCTGAGCCGCTCGGGCACTCTGTACATCGGAGCCATGCGCGCGACGCACGACCGACCACAGTGTTCCTATCCGGCTGAGCCGATCGGTTGGCATGGGATTCGACACTCGCAGTTCAGGGTGTGGCGCGGCACTTTAAAAACCGATCATGATGGAAATGATGGGGAGTTGTACTTTAGACCTCGGTTTGTTCTGGCCCAGCCTCGCGAGTTGATGTCGCGTCGGTGGAACCTTCCTCACGCTCGATTCTCGGTCAAGGATGAATGAGATGCAACTGCTGCGATCACTCGTGCTCCGCGCAGCGATGCTCGTGCTCGTAATCGATGCCATAGCACGCAGGTGATTCCCGGGCGGTATCCACTCGGTGGGATAGCCGGGTCAGCATCGCCACGATTCGTTTCAACTTCGATTTTAGTGGTTCACTCGCGTTCGCTTCCATCCCACGAGAGACCACGAGCACCTCCTGGATTGCAGTACATTCCAATGCGGAACGCCGGGCAATATCGAAGTAACGAGCACGGTCCTTGGCACTTCGCTTGCCATTTCCTTCCGCGATGTCTAATCACCTTTCGCTCCAAGAAAGTCGCGAGAACTCGCACCTCAACGCCGAAGTCCACGCGGCGAACCGGTCCCGTAAGCGGCCGGGTGGATAGCCACGAGTAAGCTACGCATGCGGGCCGGGTTGCACGCACCGTCCAGCATGCAAATCGCTGTTCGCGTGAAGGCACACGACGCACACGTGCAAGGGCTTGGACGGCCTCATCGAATCGCGGCGTTTTACCCCGGGCGCCCACCCGGCACCTCACAGTGCCGGTTCGCCGCAGGTGACTCTCACAGCCGTGATTTCAAAAGGGCAGGCAGCTCCGTGCGAATTCGGTGCTGGAGCTGCTCAGCAGAATCCCCCAGCACAACCCAATTCAGGCCGCCGAGCGCCGTGATGCGGCTGGGATTGTAGGGAATCAGCCAACCTGTCGGGTGGTGAATCGTGTAAATCTCGGGCCGAAGTTCTTGCAACAGCCGCGAGAGTGTGATGTCTTGCGGCAACTTTGATTCCACGGCCGCAAACGGCTGACGTGCCCAATCCCCAAACAACCGATTCACCAATGTCATGGGCACCGAAGTTCCACCCCATCGCGCGTTACACTCAAGGAATTCAACCTGACTGTCTTCCAGAGAGTTTCCCACCAGCAGGAAATCGAAGGAACAACGCCCGTAGTAGTGCAGCACCTGGAACAAACGCGTTAACAGCGAAGTCGCCCGCAGCACCACGCGCTCCAGGTGGGGAGGCAGCGTCAGTGGCTGACAGCCCACAAATTTGCCCTGACCGTTGTCGATCAGCTGTGAGAATATACCTTCCAGGATCGGATGCCCTGCGCCGTCCGCGGGAATCCACGTTTGGATCGAGGCGCTCTCCAGGACGTTGGACTCCCAGACGTTGATCAGCAGCGGCCCATTCCTGGGCCAGGCAAGTTCCGTTACCCGCTGTCGAATCAGCGCATCAATCTGCTTCAAGGTCATGCTCCGCAGCGGCGCCGCCTCGAAACACAGATTGCCCGCACCACCACAGGCGTCGGGTAACTTGAGGGCCAGCCGCGACCCGCGCTGGGCAAGTTCCCGGACCCGTTGGCTGAGCAGCGCGAAGTTGAACGCGCGCTCGGTGCGAGGCATGTAGCTCGGACCCAGGATGTCCGTCACGACCCGGGCAAATTCCGTCTTGTCATTGGCCCAGCGAGCGATGCCGGCCGGTGGGGCGATGACGGTCATCGGCAAATGCGCCGTGTGGCTGAGCAGGTGGGCCAACTGCCATACGTCCCGATTTGCCATGTGCGGGTGGAGGTACTTCAAGCCCTCCTGGCGCATGGCGCGAACCAGCTTGTTTCTGATTTCTCGGTTTCGCCAGCATGTCTGAGCAATCCGGATCGAATGTTCAGGAAGCTCGACGTCAAGCCACGTGACCGCCCCCAAACCTAATTCGCATGCCACGTAATGATCGAACGCTGCGTCGGGTGCGGTCGTGGTCACCACATAGTCGCCCTCGGTCGCTCGCAGCCGTGCGCGCTCTTGCAGGTACAACGACGAGGAATCGAACAGCGCAATATCAGTGAAGTCGTCGATTACCAGGGCCTGGCCTGGCTCCGCGTCGAATGCAGGGGGCATGACTCTGGCGTCCGCCCGCAAGTCTCGACGAGTGTGGCGCAGTCGCTGAGCGTACTCGACAACGCGCTCGTCGTCGGCTGGATCGATCGAAAACGGGTGGTGGCAAACTAAGTGAAGCAACGTCACGAGACCCGAGTTAGTGCGGCCATCCGATGCCATTCTGAACGGAGCGGAATAGTGTGAAGGATCTGCCATCCGTTCTGACGCCACGATGCGGCTCGGAGCTGCATTTATCGCGCCCACGACCGCCCCGAGTTGTCCGGCGACCCCTCGCCCGGCTCATGAAACGCAGCTGACATGCCATTCTCGGCCCGGTCGGCAAACCGCGGCGATTACGCACACCATTCGGATGTTGAACTGTGCGGGGTGGTCTGAATCGCACACCTAAATGACCGATGGCGATTCGGCCTGGGCCTCCTCGGGACCCGATAGTGTTGACCGTGTAAGTCGTGGCCAGAGAATGGCACAGCGATTGCTCCGGTTTACGGTCGTGTTCCCGTGGATTTGCGAAAATTGGAGGGGCCGATGTCAACTTCCGCCGAAGTCGCCGTGGTTCAGGCGTTCCTGGCTGATCACCAGAAATTCATGAGGTTGCTGCATGACGTGGGTGTAGCACTCGGCAATCATGATGTATCCCGTGCTCGGGAGCTGGCTCAACAGCTGGATATTGTCGCCGGCCCACACATTGCCTTTGAAGAGGCCGTTCTCTATCCGGCCGTGGGACGCGGCACACAGGACCCCGCCTTCGTCCGCACGTTGTATGACGAGCATCACTCGATCGTCCAAGCGCTATCGCGGCTGTTGCGGGAGGGCGAGCTGGATGCGCAGAGCCTGCAGGATATCACGTCGGCGTTTCAAAAAGGGCTGGGACACGCGGAGCACTGCGGCACGCTGATCAGCCGGCTGGCCGCATTGCACAAGACGGAACAACAGCAGGCGCTGGATAAATTGCTGGAACTACGAACCAGCGATCTGAAGTGGACGGAATTGACGCCTCGTACAAGCGCGGGGGGGTTGGGGGGATCCCCCCACGGACCTAAGAGTTGACGTCCGACCGCGTCTGCTACTTTTGTTGCAACCCCTAAGTTTGAGTTTTGCATTTTCGACGTCGCAGTCGACACCATGTAGAACAATTGTCCCCATTGTTTCCGGGCCATTGCGAACGCGGAGAATGAACAATTGAGGACAGTTGTTCTACGTTGCAGGGAAAACCATACCTAAAGTACAACAAACGAAAGGAAGCGGGTTTCGGTGATTGGAGGCGCGTCCGGTGATTCATTAGGGGCCCCCCCAAACCCCCCCGTGTTTTGAACCCCAATTCTTTGCGTTGAAATAGCACCCACCATGTGTCGACTCTACGGATTTCGCGCCAATGAACTGACGAAAGTGGAATGCAGCCTGGTTCGCGCGCAGAATGCACTGCTGAACCAGAGTCGCGGCGATTCGCGCGGTAGAACGCATGCCGATGGCTGGGGCATTGCGTGTTATCCCGATGCCGCGGGTCGCTGGTTTCCGCAACTCGTCAAGCAGGAAACGGCCGCGTTCAGCGATGCTCAGTTCAGCCACCAGGCGGAGGCAACCTACGCGCAGACTGTCGTGGCCCATGTCAGGCTGGCGACCGTGGGCCTGGTTGGAGTACTGAATTCTCACCCTTTCACCTGCGGTGCTTGGACGTTCGCTCACAACGGCACCTTGCCAGGATTCGATCGGCTCGAACCGCAACTCGCCCGAGAAACCGAGCAGCTCCAGGTCGAACGCCGCGGTCAGACCGATAGCGAGCAGTTCTTTCTGTGGCTGCTGAATCGGTGCGTGAAAATCGGGATCGACCTGCACGCTCCCGATCTGCAGCGGCTGCAGCCCGTGGTGGCCGCTGCCGTTGCTGAGATCGACGAGCGCTGTCGAACTGTCGAGCCCGAAAAGAACCCTCGGCTCACATTTGTACTGACCGACGGCCGCAGCATGGTCGCCTGTCGCTGGAGCAATCCGCTTAATTACCTCGACCGCGTGGGTGTCCATGACTGCGAGATCTGCGGCATACCCCACATTCGCCACGATAACTCGATCGAATATCGAGCTGCGGTATTTGCCTCAGAACCGATCACGGATGAGGCCTGGGTCGAACTGCCGGATCGCACGCTGGCCGTATTGGATGACGAATTTCGTCCGCAATTCATGAGTATGGCCGCAGGAGGTTGAGGACGCCGTTGTGGATTGCGGGGATCCTGCGCTGCTTTACCTGGCGGCGGAGCGGATTTTCGTCGTGGGTACAGCCTGTTTGCGGATGTTCAAGCGAAAGGGCAAACTCGGTAAAATATTATCGCGCTGCAAAGGCGCGTTGGCGGGGCTGATCGGCGGAGGGAAAATCGTCGGGAATCTCGTTCTGGGTGACGCGGCCAACGGCCGCCCATTGCGTGCCGCGCACGAACACGGTGATGAATCCCACGCACTCCATAGAGTAATCCGCGTGACCCAGCGGCGTGTGGAAGACACGGCCCCGGCCGTAGTCGACCGTCATGATCATCGGCTCATGCCGGCCGCTGCCCCCCTGCTGCGGGTCCGAGTAGGCGGTCGCCAAAATCGACATATTTTGGGCGGGACCACGGAGCCGATCGTAGAGTTCGTCCTGAGCGTGCATCCAGACGCGGGGCAGTCCCCGCACGATCGGATGCTCAGGATCGCGTATCACGATTTGAAAACAATGTTGCGCTCCGTGCGAGCCCCCATCGCCAGGCGAGTCATCCCGCACCAGTTGTTCCGACTCGTCAAGGTAGACATACGGTCCGGCCAGTTCCGTTCGGCCGCCCCAGCCGCCTAAGCCGATCATGCGATTGTACTCCGGCCAGTCGCCGAAGGAATTGTCGGCGGCGTGGATCACGACAAACCCTCCGCCCTCACTCACAAACTTCTCCAGGGCGGTTTGTGTCGCCTGGGGCCAGGGCGCCGCCTGGTAACCGAAGTTGCAAACCACCACGTGATAGTCGGCGAATGACGGCTGGAATTCAGGATCCGTCCGAGGCTCGTCCACGGCGATGTACTCGCGACCGTCGTCCAGGGGATACTCGCGCAGTCGATCCTGGCCTTGCCAGGTGTATTTGGTTCGAGCGATGTCCACGTCAAATAGCTGGCTGTCGAGCAAATACTGTTGCATCATCATCGTGGTCTTGGGCCAATCGGCATGATTGTTCTGACCGTCGATGATCAGCGCTTTCAGCTTCTCGGCGCTGAGCGTCTTTGCCGAGCCAATCAACGCCAGGAACGTGACGAAGACGGTGATCAAAACCAGGACTTGTTTCGCAATGGCATACATCTTCGTTAGCTGCGGAGTGCATTGATGTTGGGCCGCTTTCCCTCGCGGCGGAGCCGTATTCACCGAAGCACGGTGGCGGGCTGAACAGGACCCACTCGCCTCCTTTATACGACAGGGACGGCAACTCCACCAGTTACCGCCCCCGTCGTGCGCGCTTGTCCTTGCCCATATTTTCGGTTCGTTTGACGACAAGCCAAGGAAGAATGCCCGGCACACGCTCGTTCTTGCGAGACTCGATGCGGCATGCTTCGCGTGCGCGTCCGCCGGACGCGCACGCCGCCAGAAATCGTCTGGCAGTTGTGGCCGACGACCGATGTTGACGGCTGATTTCTTTTGGCTTGCGGTCTAACGACGCGGCCCACATGTGGGTAAGGACAAGTCGGTCGCATCGGCGCACGTTCGACGCCCATTTTCGGCCTAACGACGGTATGTCCGCAGGCGTCGCAATACAAGCTGATCGCAATCCTCGCGCGATCGAGGTTGGATCGCTTGGAAATCGTCGTGATGGGAATTCTGAAAATCGACGATGACCCAGGCACCATCACGATCGCAAACGGTAAAGTGGACGCCGCCCACCAGCGGATTTCCGGCGGCGTCACGGCCCATCAGGTAGTGAGCAAATAGCACGTAGTCAGCATCCGGACGATGGGCTTGCACAAAATCGCGAACGCCGTGCGCCATGTCCCACAGCAGTTGCTGCTCGTTCATGCTGACTCGCACCTTGACCTGCGGCCCCTGGTCAGCTGCGCTGGCCTGCGCTAGTTTGGCTTCGCTAACCAGCGTCGCCAGGTGCGTGGCACTCTCCATGCTCACCGCGTCAGCGGCTCGTGCCGGATAGACCAACATCGTCGCCGTCTCCGATGCCTGCTTGAATGCCTGCCGACGTTTCTGCATCGCGGTCTGCTCAGCCCGATCCGGCAGTCCCGTTCGTTCGGCCCAGCGCCGGGCCAGCTTGCCTTCCGGCGCGGAGGCCCGTGTGGGATCGTCCAGACCCAGCAGCGGCCGGAGTCGTTCGACAACCAGCAGGCAACACTGCATGGGCTCACGAGGCTTCATCCGCTGGAAGGCCGGGTCGTCGGTCGTTTGGCGATCCTGCCAGACGGCATCTCCCTGTCCGTTGGTGATTGCCACGCGCACTTCTTCAAAGCCCTTTTCGGGCGATCCCCGAAAGTCAGCGAAAAGCGCGTAGTCGGTATGGATGGGGTTTGCCTTCACGAACGCACCGAATGCCTGAGTCATCTCGTCCATATCTGCCTTTTCCGGCGGCGTGAACTCGGGGGCGTCCAGCTCCAGATTCTTCATTCCCGCACGCTCCAACATCATCGCGATGACTTCTCCCACTTGCCGCACAGGGCGTCCCGCCAGCCCCGCCGGATAAACCATCAGAGACGCATCGCGGCCGGTGGACTTAAATTGAGTTAACCGCTGCCCCGTGTCGCCCTGCGCGTGCGGTTGGTCGGACTGCTGTGCAGCGACCGGAACGACAGGGCGCACCACGCAACCATCACGACCAAGGCCACGACGGTCGCCGCGTGCCACAGTAGTTCTTTGGCGTACATGATCATTCTCCTTCTCTTGAACGAATCGTATGTGTCTACTTACAAAACAGCGAAAATTTTTTCCCAGGCGATACGTCAGGCCGGCGAAGCTTCGAGCAGCACCTTTCCGATCTGGCCCACGAGTTTCCGACGGCCACGATTATCCAGCAGACCCAACTCGCGTCCAATACTCACCACCGTACCCAGGCCGACCAGCGCCCAGGCCGCCAACCCCGCATCGGGTGACGATTGCTGGTCGCGCTGCTGCTGATGGGCTGTCAACTGCTGGCGGACGAAGCGGTGGTAGCGCTGGTACATTTCGGCCAGCGCTGCCTTAATGTCGGGATCGTCGGTCTCGCTCAAGCCGGCGAAGATAATGCGGTAGTGCCCGAATTCACCGTGATGACCGGCTTCATATTCGAGTAGGCGCTCCGCGCCGGTCTGCGCCCGATCCTTCTCGTCCAGCAACCGGTTCCAGATGGCCACCGACAGGTCGTACACGTGGTTGATCGCCGCGATGAACATGGCTTTCTTGTCGGGCCACAGCCGATAGAGAATGTTCTCCTGTACGTCACAGCGCTCGGCCAGCGCCGCCGTGGTCGTCCGCCGATACCCCAAGTCGGCAAACGCACGGGCCACGATCGGCAGCAGTTTCTTACGCTGTTCGGCGAGCTGACTGCGGCGAGGCATTGCTTTCAGAGCCCCTGGGTTAGGTAAGTGATCGCTTACATTTTAACAGAGGGAGGCGGATGCGTCAAGCGGGAGGGGGGAGGGGAGTCCAGTCATCCTGGACGTCGCGGAGCGCAGTGAAGGATCTGCCAGCCAACGCGACATTGCCCGCAGGGTGCGTCCGGGATCTCCAGCGTCTACCGTAATACGTGGAACAACGCCTCTGGAAGATCCTTCCGTCGCTGACCGTGCTGCGCACGTGGCCAGCTCCCTCAGATGACACTTGACCGCGAATGGCTCGTTCCCAGGTTCTCCGGCTCTGCCCCGGTCACGGGGATGTCGGGCCCCGACCGGTTGTCATTTTGGTCCAGAAGGTCTTTTGCATTTCCAGCCAGGTTTCGATACCCGTGGGCAGCCACGCCTTCATCATCTCGCCCGATTCCAGGGAGGCGACTTGCGCCATCATTCGCTCTTGCATTTCCTTAAGCATGGCCTCCTGCAGCGGGGCCACGTCGGGCAGGCCCATGTAGCGTCGGGCCTCCTCAGGCGTGCAGTCGACATTGATGGTAATTTTCATGGCGCGGCTCCTGGCATCAGGAAGGACTCAAAGGGGATAGCGACAAAAAGGACGCAAAAGACATCGAGGACGAAAACGACACGAAGGGCAGAAATTGATCAGCCATGCGTTGCTGGAGGGGGTACGAGTGTCGTGAGTCGTTGTGTCGCTGCTCACGGCCCGCGCCACCCGCAACCGTCCGCAGCCTGGGCTAGTTCTTTCCACCGCTGACGGTTGCCATGCTGACCTGGGTCTGTGACTGGATGTGATTGAGAGCCTGATCGAGGTCGGCGAGGATGTCATCGGTATGCTCACCGCCGACACACAGGCGCACCATGTTGGGGGGGATATTCGCCAGCCGGCGGCCTTCCTCACCCTGTTGTTGGTGGGTGGAGATCGCCGGGATGGTGGCCACCGACTTGATCCGTCCCAGGTCTGTCGCGCGCCAGATCCGCTGCAGCGCATCGAACATGGTGCGCGTATTTTCGCCTCCGCCTTTGACGCAAAAGCTCAACAGGTGACCATATCGATTGACGGGCTTCTGGTACAAGTCGTCGTATTCCGCGTCGACAAGCCACATGTAGCGGCTGGCCAGTTCGTGCAGAGGGTGCTCAGGCAACCCCAAGTAGTCGACGGACTCCACCATCGGATGCTCCTTGAGGTAATGGGCCACGCGCATGGTACTACGACTCATAAAATCGACTTTATTCCGCAGCGTACGAATGTCATTCAGGGTCGTCACCGCCTGCAGGGGATGGAGATTCGGCCCAGTATCGCGGTTGGGCAGGTACTTGATGTACAGGCAAAAGTCCTTTTTCATTTCCTCGTTGGGGATTCTGGTCGTGATGCCGGACTTGGAGATCACGGCCCCGGCCACGCCGAAGCCACTGGTCGACAGGGTTTTGGTCACCGACTGCACGACAATATCGGCGCCGTGGCAAATAGGTCGCAACAGTGCGGGCGTGGCTACGGTGCTGTCGACGATCAGCGGCAGTTCGTGGCTGTGGGCCAAATCCGCGACGGCCGCAATATCAAAAAAACTCAGCTGCGGATTGCTGGGCAGTTCACCGAACAGGAACCGCGTATTCTCGTCAATCTTACTCGCCCATTCGTCGAGATTGGTCGGGTCTTCGACCCAACGGCAATCGATGTTGTGCTCCTGCTGGTATCGGATGTTAAACAGTTGAAACGTCCCGCCGTAGCATTGTGCGGTGGCCACAAAGTTTCGCGGTTCGTAGGCGTCTCGCTGGGTATGCACCAAGAATGGCTGCGTGGCAGCGGCGATCGCCGCCATTCCCGAGCTGGTCGAACAACACGTCGTTTCCCCTTCATAGCCGTAGCCTTCCAACAGAGCCAGCGTCCATTCCAGGTAGTATGTGCTGGGGTTGGCGATTCGCGAGTAACACCAGGTCGGAATCAGATAGGCCAGGGCAGCGGCCATTTCGTCACTGTCCCGGTAGGCCTGAGCCGTACTCATAAACACGGGCTCGATAATTGCCCCGTCATAATCCTCGATCGCGTCCTGAGCCGTGTACAGCCCGTGAACGGCGACCGTATCGAATTTCCACTTTTTGACCACGTGCTGGATATACTGGCTGCGACGGGCCAGGTACTCACGATTTCGATCGATATAGGCCTGCATGCCCGGCGTAATATGGACCTGAGGAGAATTGGTCATCGTGAGACCCTCGCATTTGAAGGAAAAAATAGCCTTTTGCCCGTTGCTTACGCTGATCAGTCTATCCCGCACGGCGGGCTGGGCAAGGGTCCCCAAGCACTGGTGCCGCGCGTGAGCGTGTTGTCCGGCACTTTGATCAGCCGGCCCAGTCCCCATTCGGCCTGTGTATCCCACTCGGCAAGCCGGCCCCTCCGTGCCAATTTTCCAGCGAGGAAATTTCCCGAATTTCACCCTTCAATCTGCCCATCGCCCCAATTACGCTGAAGGGCTGGTTGGACAGCGTCACTTTTTGTCGTGCTTGCGAAGCAAACCAGTACGACTCGGCGCGAGTGGATCCGGTCGTAAACCACACACTCGCTAGTGCTGCGTACTGGTCATGTACCCGAACTTCGCCGGAAAGCGCTGGCGACCGATCTTCGCAGTGGAGCCGGGTGCAAGCGCACGTCGGGTCCGCCGCGAATCAACTTCGTTGGTTTGGGCAGACACACATCGCGTCACATTTTTTCTCGTAGAGGAGGTTAGACATGTTACAGAAAGTTGTATCCTGGGTCGCCGCGCCCATCGTTCTGATCACGGCCTGTCAACTGTATGTGCAGCAGGCCCCGGCGCAAGAAGTCGCGGACGACAGTGCCTGTTGCGGTACCGTCACTTGCACCGTCATGGTTCCGCAATACGTCATGGAAACACGTCAACGCTGCGTAACCAAGTACCGTCAGGAAGAACGCACACATACTTACAACGTCATGCGGTGCGTGCCCGAGACCAAACAGGTCGAAGAGACGTACACGGTCATGGTTCCCGAACAGCAAAAACGCACGGTGAAGTACACGGTGATGACGCCTGTCACCGAACAGTACGAAGTGAAGTACATGGTGCGGAAACCGGTCAGCGAACAGTACGAAATAAAGTACATGGTGCGGGTTCCGCAGCAGGAACAGCGAACGGGTTATCGCACAGTACGACGACTGGTTGCCGAACAACGGATGCGTACGGTGATGGTCCGCGGTGGCCACTGGGAGACGCGTTCCTACCAGGTATGCGGGCGCGACGCATGTGGTTGCCCCGTCATGCGAGAATGCTGCCGTCGCGTGTGGGTGCCTACTTGTGAAACTCGACAAGTCCCCTGCACCGTCTGCCGCACGGTCTGCGAGCAAGTGCCCTACACCTATTGTGTCACGACCTACCGCTGTGAAGAACGCACGCGGATGGCCTGTCGAACCCGTTATGAGTGTGAGGAGCGCACGAGGACCGCTTGCCGCACGCGCTACGTGTGTGAAGAGCGTGAGCGCGAAGTGTGCTGCGTGGTCTGCGTACCTCAGCAGCGAACGCGTACATGCTGCGTCACCACCTATCGCAACGAATGCGAACAAAAAACGGCAACCTATACCGTCTGTGTACCCTATACCGAGCAGGAGGAATACCAGGTGCGCGTTTGCCACATGGTAGCCCAGCAAGTCGAAGTTCCCGCCAATCCCTGTGGTGGATGCGGCGGATGTGATGGATGCTGCGGATGTGGCGGCTGCTGTCATTAAGCTCGTGACTTAGCGCGTCTTGCGCGTTCCCAGGCTCTGCCTGGGAACGCACCGCGCGTGAGGCTCTGCCTCGCGTAACCACCCAACGTGACATGGACTGCAGGGGATACGTCCGGACTCTCCTGCGTCTCCTGTCGCCGGTGGACAACGATTCGACTCACGTCATCCTGAACGTCGTGGAGGATCTGCCAGCCAACGTGGCATGGCCTGCCGGAGTGCGTCCGGGACCTCTGCGTCTACCGTCGCACGTGGCACAACGTCTCTGGAAGATCCTTCGGTCGGTGACCCGTGCTGCGCACGTGGTCAGCTCCCTCAGGTTGACACTTGCCCGCGTCTGGCCACGTGCCCATGGACGTACACGTCCGAACCAGCGATCTCCACTTGCGGGTTTTCCAGCGAGAGGGCCTCGGCGATGGACTCCAGCCCAATGCCCGCCAGCGGGGTCGGTGCGGCGCGGCCCCCCAGCAACTTAGGCGCGATGAACACGTGCACTTCGTCGATTTGACGCCGATCCAGCAGGTTTCCCAGCAATTCGCCTCCCCCTTCCACCAGCACGTTAGTAAACTGGCGACGCCCCAGTTCATCCAGCAGTTCCAGGAAGCGGGCTGAGCATTCGCGCTGACGTCCTTGCCACACCTCACAACCGGCGGCCGTCAACTGCACGCATCGTTCCGCGCAGGCCTCAGGGCCCGCGGCGATCATCACGGGTGCCGATTGCGCGGACTGCACCAACTGGCTATCCAGCGAGATTTGGGCCAGCGAATCCACGACGATCCGCGTGGCCACCCGCGCGCCGGCCGGCCGCGCTGTTAGCAACGGATCGTCGCGTAAAGCCGTGCGGCGACCCACCAGGATGGCGTCCACGCGACCGCGCAGTCGATGGGCGAGACACCGCGAATGGTCGTTGGAGATCCAGCGACTATCACCCGTCGTCGAGGCAATTTTGCCGTCCAGCGTCATGGCCCATTTGGCAATAACCCATGGTTTGCCGGTCGACAATCGCTTCAAATAGGGGGCGTTGAGTCGTTGCGATTCTCGTGCCAGCAGGCCGACTTCCACCGTCGCACCGGCTTGACGCAATGTGGCAATACCGCCACCGTTTACCTGCGGGCAGGGGTCCGACATGGCCACGACCACGCGACGCAGCCCAGCCTCCAGAATGGCATCGGTACAGGGGGGCGTCTTGCCGTAGTGGCAGCAAGGCTCCAGCGTCACATACATGGTGGCCCCCCCGAACTGCTCGACCGATTGCCGAGCCACGTGCAGCGCGTGTATTTCCGCGTGGCATTTGCCGTAGCAGCGATGGTATCCTTCCCCCAGCACTCGATCCCCAGCCGCAATCACGCAGCCGACCATGGGATTCGGTTCGACGCAACCTAACCCGCGTTCGGCCAGGGCCAGCGCGCGTCGCATGTGCTTCGAATCGACATCTGTGTTGGACATGGATCAGTTCAGTCCATTCCGGGCAGCCACAGCTTGGAGGGCGGGGACGTGCCTTCGGCGGCCGCGGCTGGCTCGTCTGCACCCAAAATCACCTGTGCCTGGTCATCGCGGCTGACCGGAGCTGCCGCGGCGGCCGCCGTCGGGGCGGGCGGCCGTGCGGCCGACGGAGGCCGTGCGAGTCCGTAACGATAGAGTTCCGCGGACAGCAGGTCGGCCACACCGGGCTCGCGAATATGGTGCGTTTGGATGTCGCGCAACACCAATTGTGCCTCCGCCATCTCCTGTCGCAGGATCCGCAATCCAAATTCGGAAACCTTCCAACGGGCGGGGGAAGTTCCCGCTTTGGTCGCCGCCTTTTGCGCGTCCTGCAGCAACTGCAATGATTCATCCAGATCATCCGACATCGAGGCCAGCAGGCCGTAGATCTGGTCCCGCTTGATCTGGCCCTGCACACTGGGTCGACGTAGCAGTTCACGACACAACACATTGGCCGCCGGAGCATACCGGGTCTGATTGGCGATCGCGAAACTGGTCAGCAAATCATCGTCCGACAGCGCGTGTGGCTCCACGCGGTGGAATCGCACGACAGGCAGCGTGCGCATGGTCTCGTGATCCGCCTCAATCCGACGCATGGCGGGCAAGCCCAGCCGCTCGCGCAACCGCTGGAAGACGGGCGTTTGATCCGTATTGCGACTGGTTTCCAGCAGCAACACGGCGGCCTCCAGCGCCAGCTGCTGGGAGTCATCGCCGCAGGCTTCCCGGGGCGTTTTTCCCGACAGGACTTCCAGTGGCAATTCTAACCACTTATCCAACACGACCTGCTCGTAGAAGTCGGATGCCCAGGCCACACGCTGGCGGATCGTGGCCTGGCGGGGCTGCACCGGTCGCAACAAGTCCATCACGGCCGGACGAGGAATTTTGGTCAAGACCTCCTCTGCCGCTTCCCCCGCCACTTGCTTGTGCAACACCGATCGTAACTGCTCCTGGATCTGCCCGGCGCGATCGCGGACGGCGATGAAGACCAGACGAGCGGGCTTGTCGGTTTCTTTGCCGTACAGCAGCAGTTCCCCCAGTGCCAGAGGCAGGTCCTGGGCGGCGATCTCCTGACCTTCGGGCAACAACCGGTCCTGAATCTGGAACACGGCTCGAGGTGGTGGCCCCTCGTCCTCCGCGGAACTCTCGAACCTCATCGCCTGAAATCGCTGGTCCGACTGCAGCGCGGTCAACACCGCATCGACATCCTGGATGGGGAGCGTGAACTGCAGCAAATCCACCGTCGGTGGCTCAGAATGCGGATCCATCAACTGCGCCAGCGCCTCGGCCTCGACGGCGTCCTCGTGATCCGTCGCGGAGGCACGAGCGAATTTGCGCCAAGCCGTCACGGCCTTGGCATTTTCGGCCAGACGACAATACAGGATTCCCAGCGCGCGTTGAATCAGGGGCGCGTCATGCGAAGCTGCCAGCGCTTCGAGCTGCCCAGCGGCGGCACGCCACAAGCCGCGGGAGCCTGCCGCGTACGCCTGGCGGTACGCCTCCTTCCATGGTCCCGCCTCCTCGGGAACCGGCGGCAACGTCATGTCTTGCCGCAGCAATATGTTCAGTCCGCTGGAACGGCTGATACCCAGAAAGCGGGCATACGCGCCCTCAGAGTGCTCGCGATCCAGCATGATCTGAAAGGCCAGATGTTCACGTGCGGCCATGTACATCGACTCGGCAATCAGCCGCTCCGCCACCACGCCGAGCGCGTCGTAAATTTGGATGGGAATGGAGTCGCCGGTGTTCTCCAGCGCGCTCTGCAGAAATTCGATCGCTCGGCGGCATTCGGGAGACACGTCCTCGGTCACCGACCGCGACTCCTCTGCCGACGCCACGGCGGTTTCGTCGGTGGCGGAAATGATGGCAGCCACTGCCAACGCGATGGGGTTCTGTGGCGCGATAGCGAGGAACTTGTCGTTCGATGAGCGCACCCCGGCGACGTCGGTCATCGCCAGTTCAGCCTGCACCTTCATGGCCCACAGACACTGCCGATCGGGATACTGCTGCAGCAACCGATCGAGTTCTTCGTCCGCCGCTTGCAGCTGGCCACCGTCCAGCTTGCGGCTGACACTCTCCAGTGAGTGGGCCAGATCTTTGCAGCAGAACTTGATTTTTTTGTCGAGTCCACCCGGGCACGGTTGATACAAGTCGAGACTCATCGAGCGACTTTCTGGCGTGGGAAAGGTAAGTGGAAACTTCCGCTGGCTCAGGGCCGGAGCGGTTCGCGGACCCAGGTGGACTTGAAATCAAGTCCCCTACGCAGCTTGCATCCTAACAAATGCAGCCGAACGTGACGACGGCCGATACGTGATGAGGGCGCAGGGGAACCGCGTCAACTCACTTTCCCTCGGTGACCCGCTCCACGCACATCATTTCGCCTGTTTCCGGTTATTTCCCCCCACTCGCCGCAGCCGCCGGACGGGCCGCGGCCGACTCCTCCAGGCAGGCATCCATGTGCAGATTTCTGGCCAAAAAGGCCCATTCGTCGGCGACCTCCTCAATCTGCTTGTCGGTAGGCTTGCCGGCGCCGTGACCGGCGCGTGTCTCGATCCGAATCAGAATCGGCGCATCACCCTGTTGCGCGGCCTGCAGCGCGGCGGCAAACTTGAAGCTGTGACCGGGTACCACGCGATCGTCCGTATCCGCCGTCGTCACCATCGTCGCCGGGTAAGACGTACCGGGTCGGATATGATGATAGGGCGAATACTTAAGCAGGGCCGGAAACAGCTCGGCATCGTCCGCGCTGCCGTATTCATCCACCCAATACCGGCCTGCGGTGAACTTGTGGAACCGCAACATATCCATCACACCCACCCCCGGCAGACAGGCACCAAACAGGTCCGGACGCTGGGTCATGCAGGCGCCGACCAGCAAGCCGCCGTTGCTGCGTCCCTGAATGGCCAGTTTCGCGGGCCGCGTGTACTTGTGGGCGATCAACCACTCCGCCGCCGCGATAAAATCGTCAAACACGTTTTGCTTCTGCGCGTACTTGCCAGCGCTGTGCCAGGCCTCGCCGTATTCCCCGCCGCCGCGCAAATTGGGCATGGCAAAAATACCCCCCATCTCCATCCAAGCCAGTCGGCTGACGGCAAACGTGGGAGTCAAGGAAATATTGAATCCGCCGTACCCGTAGAGCAGCGTGGGCCGATTGCCATCTCGCGGAACCCCCTGCTTGTAGGCAATAAACATGGGCACCCGGGTGCCGTCCTTGCTGTGGTAAAAAACCTGCTCAACGTGGTAGTCCTCCGGCTGGAAGTCGACTTGCGCGGCTCGAAACAGCGTCGATTCCCCGGACTGCATATCGTAATGGTAAACGCAGGGTGGTGTGGTGAAGCTGGTGAAAGAGTAAAAGGTCTCCTGGTCGGAGCGTTTGCCCTCAAAGCCGCTGACCGAACCGATTCCCGGAAGCTCCACCTCGCCAGCCGGTTTACCTTGCATGTCCACGATTTTGATCAGCGATCGCGCGTCCTGAAGATAATTCAGTACGAAACGATCATGAATCAGGCTGACACCCACTAACGTCTCGGGGGACTGCGGCACCAGCTCCCGCCAGCTGCTTCGATCCGGCTGCCGCGTGTCGATCGCAATCAGGCGGCCGCGTGGCGCATCGCGATCTGTCTTGAAAAAGAATACGGGACCGTCGTTGCCGACGAATGTGTAGTCGTTCTCGAATTCCGTGATCAATTCGACCATGGGTGCATCGGCATGCTGACGGTCCTGATACATTACCAGGTACTTGTCATCGGTCCCTTTCCACACCGTGACGATCAGGTAGCGATCGTCCTCCGAAACGGCGGCAGCAAACCCCCAATCGGGATGATCGGGGCGACCGTAGGCCAATGTGTCTTCGCTTTGCGGTGTATTAATCCGGTGAAAATAAACCTTTTGATTCAGATTCAAAGACTGAAATTCGTCTCCTGACTGGGGTTCATCAAAACGGCTGTAATAGAATCCCGAACCGTCCTTCGACCAGGCAGCGCCACTGAACTTGAGCCATTCCAATTTGTCGTCCAGCAACTCGCGAGTATCGACCTCCATGATCCGCCACGTCTGCCAGTCGGAACCTGCCTCGGCGAAACCGTAGGCCACGAAACGGGCGTCATCGCTGATCGACATCCCCGCCAGCGCCATCGTGCCGTCTTTGGTCCACGTATTCGGATCAATCAACATCGTGGGTTGATCGGTCAGCGACTTCATGGTGTACACGACGGACTGATTCTGCAGGCCGTCGTTCTTGGAAAAGAAGTAACGATCCCCTGACTTGAACGGCGTGCCGAATTTCTCGTAGTTCCACAACTCAGTCAGGCGCTCCTTGATGGCGTTGCGACACGGGATGCTCTGCAGGTAACCCGACGTCACCTCGTTCTGCGCCTCGACCCAGTCGGCCACCTCGGGCGCTTCCCGCACGTCGGTTTCCAGCCAGCGATAGGGATCCGCGACCTGCTGGCCATGATACGAGTCGACGTCATCGACGCGTTTTGTCGACGGGTACGTCCAGGTCGTATCGGCCCGAGTCATTGGCAATTGCAGGCCACACAGCAACCAATTCAGCATCATTGCCACTACCCACGTCTGTCGGCGTCGCTTGATCATCGTTTCACCTCGTCTTGTATTTCGTGGTTTTTGGGCGTTTATTACCTTGGGCCCCATGAAGTCGTCATCCGCGGTCATCCCTGCAAATCAGCTTAACGGATGTCCCAGTGATGTCCCAGTCGCTCGCGATGCAGGAAATGCGAACGCGCCCCCTCCCTCAGAACCCCCTCCCCGCCCCCAAAAGCCCCTTGACAAAACTTGACGAGGCGTCAATAATTTTAGCATGCAAGTCCTTAGCCGAAAACAACGTGAAATCCAGGATCGGGAGCAGCAAATCCTGGCACTGGCCCGCCCGATTCTGGTCAGGGAGGGATACCAGTCGCTGAGCATGGACCGTTTGGCGGCCGATATGGAATATGCCAAAGGGACACTCTACAACCACTTCCCCAACAAGGAAGAGATTGTGGCCGCACTGGCCATCGAGTCGCTGGAGCTGCGGCGGAAGATATTCGAGGCGGCTGCCACCTGCAGCCCGCACTCGCGGTACCGCATGACAGCCATAGGTTGCGCGTGTGACCTTTACGCCCGTGAGTGTCAATCGCATTTTGCGGTCGAGCAAATGTTGCGCAACGCCGTGATTTGGGAAAAATCTTCGAAAAAGAGACATGCATTGATCCAGGCGTGCGAGCTGCGCACGATGTCCATCGTGGCGGGAGTCGTCCGGGACGCCATGGCTGTCGGCGACTTAATGCTGCCTGCCCAAATGACGGCCGAAGAATTTGTGTTTGGATTCTGGGCGCTCACCTACGGCAGCCATACCTTGATTAGCTCCAGTCCCTCGTTGCCGGAGATTGGCGTGAACAACCCGGTGCGCAGTATTCGCTATCACGGCTGGACACTCATGAACGGTTATGGCTGGAAACCGCTCGTTAGCTTTGAAGCAACCGAACAGATCATGCTCCAGGTGGAAAACAGGATTCGCCTCCATGTCCCCACATAATTCCGCGTTTCGCTCTTTTTTTGCCATCAAGATGACAAGCCGTCATAAATTGACAAAACGTCGCACGTTGCTCGGGGTCGGCGCCCTGGTCGGACTTGCGGTGCTGCTGGCATACCGCCCCAGCCCCGTGTGGTCGGTGCATTCCGCGTTCTTCCCGGCACTACCCGCAGCCCGTTCAGAACAGCCGCGGCTGGCCCGTGGTCCTCGACCCGTACGCGTGGTGACGGTGCCCGTTCGTGCTGCCGGTCCCGCGTCCATGACGCAACGCTTTACCGGCATTGTCAACGCGCGACGCATGAGCACCCTGTCAGCAAAATCGCTAGGGAGGGTCGAGCGGATCGCGGTGGATATTGGGGATCACGTCCGGCCGGGCGAAGTGTTGGTGGAACTGGATCGAGATCAACTTGCGGCCGAACGCCGTGTGGTGGCCGCCAACGGCAATGCGGCCCAAGCTCGATTGGCGGAACTTCAAGCCGGCCCACGAGCCCAAGACATTGCCCGCGCCGAATCGGCGGTGCGGGAAGCCCAGGCCAACCTCGAGCTGCGGGAAGCCAGCTTCCGCCGCGTGGCGGATCTCGAGAACCACCGCCACGGTCTCCGTGCAGGAATACGACGAAAACCGATTTGCGCTGGATGCCTCCCGTGCGCAACTGGCATCGGCCGAAAAGGCACTTGAGCTGCTGAAAGTCGGCACGCGGCCCGAACAAATCGAGATGCAAGCTGCCACCGTTACCGCGCTGGTCGCGCAGCTGGATCGCATAGACTTGCAGTTGGCCGAGATGCGCATTGCAGCGCCCTACGGGGGACATATTCAAGCTCGGCACGTCGACGAAGGCGCCGTGGTCGCGCCCGGTCAGCCGATTCTGGACATCGTGGAAACCGATGCGCTGGAAATCCGCGTGGGGCTCCCCCCGGAATTGACGATGTCCTTACGCGAGGAGCAAATTCAGGTTGCGGCGTCGGGCAGCCGCCTTCCCGTGCGGATCGCGAGAATGGCGCCGCAGATTGATCAGCGCACACGCACGCGCGAAGTTGTGCTGGCGGTGCAATCGGACGCCCAGCCTGCGCAGTCCGTCGACGCATCTCCGTTCGCTGCCGGTGGTCTGCCGGTCGGAACCGCGGTCCAGGTCGACATCCGCGTCCCGGTCCGGGCCACAGGCCAATGGGTCAAAACCCAGGCCCTCACGGCGGGACCTCGGGGGTTGTGGGCCGTGTTCGTCGCCGTTCCGATCGACAGCGAGTCACCCGCGTCCGATGATCGCGATGGCCTGGCCACGCACACGATCGAACGGCGGCCCGTCGAGCTGCTCCGCTCACACGGATCCTGGTCCGAGATTCGCGGGCCACTGAACGCCGAGGACGCGCTGGTGGTGGAAGGCTTGCACTGCGTCGTGCCCGGACAGGCCGTCACTTGCGAGTCGAGCCAGAGCCCTCCATTGCTGCCCCTTGATGGATCGGCAGCGTAGTCAGGATGTGGTCAAGCGGCCGCGTCCAACCGCATGCTGTTTCCCAATCCAAGTCACGAAAAACATTTGTCCCATGCCAAGCTCCCATCCCCATCGCCTGAATGCCGCTGGTCGCTTTGCCGGACTCTTCTACGGAAATCCCCGCCTGATTGCGCTCACGCTGCTGCTGATCGTGGCCAGTGGCGTGAGTTCCCTGTTCGTGCTGCCGAGGATGGAAGATCCCCTGCTGACGGTGCGCGCAGCAAACATTACCACCGTATTTCCAGGTGCCGACGCCGAACGAGTCGAGTCGCTCGTGACCGAACCCATCGAGGACCAGTTGTTGGACGTGCCCGAAATCAAGCGCATGCGATCGCAGAGCCGGGCGGGCATTTCCTTTATTGCCGTGGAACTGCGCGATGACATTTACGATCCCGATCCCGTGTGGTCCGAAATCCGCGGCAAGGTGGAGGACTCGATCAGCAGTTTGCCGGCGGAAGCTATGCGGCCTGAATTCGACGAACTGGACATTGCCGCCTATGCCTGGATCGGCGCCATCACCTGGGAACGTGACCAACCGGAATCGAATGGTGTGATGCGCCGACTGGCTCGTCAACTGAAAGATGAGTTGTTACCGGTTGCCGGGACCAAGTCGGTGGACCTGTTCGGCGATCCGTTGGAAGAGATGGTGGTTGAAATCGATCCCGCACGCGCATCGGCGGTCGGTCTGTCCGCCGGCGCCATCGCGCAGCAGTTGCGCCGTGGCGACGTGAAGCGAGCCGCCGGAACCATTCGCGGCAACACGTCGGATACCATCGTTGAACTCGCGAATGAGTTTGAAAGCATGGAGGATATTCTCAACGCGACACTGCAGACGAAGCAACCTGGTCAGACGTTGAGGCTGACCGACGTGGCCACCGTCCGTCGCGCCACGCCCGAACCACCGGCTTCGCAAGCCGTCATCGACGGACGTCCGGGTGTCGTGGTCAGCGTCATGCTCCGCCCCGATTATCGAATCGACCAGTGGGCGGACGCCGCCCAGCAAGTGGTTGATGATTTTCAACAGCGGCTGCCGCCGGGCGTCGGCTTGGAAATCATCATGCAGCAGGAAACCTACGTGTCGGAGCGGATGCGTACTTTGTCGTGGAATTTACTTCTGGGTGTAAGCGCGGTGGCTACCATGACGTTTTTCTTCATGGGGTGGCGCAGCTCGCTGCTGGTCACGGCGACACTCCCCATCGCGTCGCTGATGGTGATTGCCGGGATGCGTTTTCTGGGGATTCCTATCCACCAGATGTCGGTCACGGGCCTGGTGATCGCCATGGGGCTGATGATTGACAATGCCATCATTGCCACCGATGAGATCGAATTGAGTCGACGTCGCGGGCTGTTGGGAGTGGATGCGGTTCGCGATATGGTCTCTCGCTTGTTCGCCCCCCTGTTGGCTTCAACGGCGACCACCGCCTTTGCCTTCGCGCCGATTGCCTTAATGGAGGGCCCTGCCGGTGAATTCGTGGGTTCGATCGCAATCACCGTGATGCTGGCCATTTTTAGTTCGCTGCTGTTATCCATGACGGTCTTGCCGTCGCTGGCGGCCATGTTGCAGGAACGCGCCGCAGCGCACGGCCAGGCGTCACACCGCTCCACGACATTCCTGCAGCAACTTTGGCTGCATGGCCTGCACCTGCCACAACTGACAGATTGGTACCGCGGTTTCCTGGCCCGCATGCTGGCTCATCCCTGGTGGGGCATTGCCGCCGGGTGTGTGTTGCCCCTCCTGGGATTCGTGGCGGCGACTCAGCTGAGCGAACAGTTTTTTCCGCCGACCGATCGAGACCAGTTTCACATCGAAGTCGAATTGCCACCACAAGCGGCGCTGGCGGAAACGCAGAAACTTGTCCGCGGGCTCGACGACATCCTGTTCACGCATCCTCGTGTTCGCCACACGACCTGGTTCCTGAGCGAGAGCGCCCCTCCCTTTTACTACAACCTGATCGCACGTCGCAAGAACAACCCCAACTACGCGCAAGCCATCGTGACCCTCGATAGCAACAAGAGTTCGTTGCAGATGATCCGCGACTTGCAGTTGCAACTGGACCAGAAATTCCCTGCCGCCCGCATCCTGGTCCGGCAACTGGAACAGGGGCCACCCTTCGAGGCGCCCTTGGAAGTGCGGGTATTCGGACCCGATCTCGACCGACTCAAGGAGTTTGGGGAACAATTGCGGGTCCTGGCGACGCGCGTGCCAAATGTATTGCATGTGCGCACGGCGCTCAGCGACACGCGGACCGTGGCCTCCGTCAACGTGGACGCCATGCAGGCGGGTTGGGCCGGCTTGTCCGAAGCGGAAGTGGCCGATCAACTGTTCTCGCGATTGGAGGGGCTGGTGGCGGGAACCATCATCGAAGAAGTCGAGCAGGTTCCCGTGCGCGTACGCATTGCCGGTCGCGAACGGAATTCGGTGGATGACCTCGGTCTCGCATCGCTGCTGGTAGAAAGCGACAGCGCCAACGGGGATTCCCCGGCCATCACCGCCATGGCCCCGGTTTCCAGCCTGGCGTCGATTCAGCTCAACCCACAACGAGCCGTCATCACACGTCACAATGGTCGACGTGTCAATGGCGTTCAAGGATTCATCGTGGCGGGAACGTTGCCCTCCGAAGCTCTTTCCCAATTTGAACAGGAATTGCAGCGCTCGGGGATCAAACTACCGCCCGGCTACAGCCTGGAGTTTGGTGGTGAGGCGTCGGAACGAAATGACGCCGTGCATCGTCTGATGGCCAATGTCAGCATTCTGGCAGTGGGCATGGTGGGCGCGTTGGTTCTGGCGCTGGCTTCCTTCCGCATGGCGACGCTGATTGGCGTCGTGGCAGCACTGTCCGTGGGACTGGGGCTGGGCTCGCTGTGGCTGTTCGGCTATCCGTTCGGATTCATGGCCATCATCGGCACGATGGGCTTGATCGGCATCGCGATCAACGACTCCATTGTGGTCACGGCCGCTTTGAAAGATAATCTGGCAGTTCGAGCCGGCGACTTGGACGCGATGGTCGAGACGATCGTGGAGGTCACACGACACGTGCTGGCCACGACGGCAACCACGGTCGTGGGGTTCCTGCCACTGGTATTGGGCGGAGGAGGCTTCTGGCCACCGCTCGCTGTTTCAATTGGAGCGGGAGTCACCGGAGCGACGCTGATTTCGCTGACGCTCGTCCCCTCGACGATTCGCCTGCTGTCGGCGC
This sequence comes from uncultured Planctomycetales bacterium, assembly GCA_963695565.1. Classification (GTDB taxonomy): domain Bacteria; phylum Planctomycetota; class Planctomycetia; order Pirellulales; family Pirellulaceae; genus CAVOGW01. Next base: position 246,713 of record CAVOGW010000007.1, on the reverse strand, counting down.
CCGTTGCCGCACTACCTCCAGAGGCCAGCCTATTACCGGAGCCGTCTTGCCCAGTAGTTAACTTGCCAGGTCTGGTGGAAGCGTAGCGGTTTGGGAGTCGGACCGGCGGGACCACCCGGACGTGGCCCAACCTTGTTTCGCGGAGAGAGAGTCTCGTGAGTTCCGGCGTCCCAATTATTTGGCTGCAGGGGTTGTCGATAGGTTATCGCGGACCGCACTTGCTGGATGATGTCGATTGCCGGATTTTCGCTGGTGAGCGGATTGGATTACTCGGCCGAAACGGCGCGGGGAAGACGACCTTGCTGCGCTTGTTATGCGGCGAGGAGACGCCCGATCATGGTCGCGTCGAACTTGCGGACGGCACGCGCGTGGCGCTGCTTCCTCAGGACGTGCCCGCGGAGATCGATGCCAACGTATTGCAGGTGGTCTCGGAGGGCTTGCCGGCGGCATGGCGGACCGACGATCAGCGCTGCGCGCGGAACAACAACTCGAAAAAATTATTGGGCCCATGCAACTGCGGCCCGATGCAGACTTTCGGCGCTTGAGCACCGGGATGCAGCGTCGGGTGTTGCTGGCTCGAGCCATCGCCAGTGCACCCGACGTGCTGCTGCTGGACGAGCCGACAAACCATCTGGATATCGACTCCATCGTTTGGCTGGAAACGTTTCTCTACAAACTGCCCTGCACGCTGATCTTCGTGACCCACGATCGACGCTTCTTGATGAAACTGGCCCAGCGTATCCTGGAAGTGGATCGCGGGCGATTGTTTGACTGGTCTTGCGATTATGAGACCTTCCTCCGCCGCAAGGAGGATGCCCTGGCCGCCGAAGAAAAGCAAAATGCGCTGTTCGACAAAAAGCTTGCGGAAGAGGAGGCCTGGATCCGGCAGGGCATCAAGGCGCGTCGCACCCGCAATGAGGGTCGCGTGCGGGCGCTGGAATCCTTGCGCGTGCAGCGCCGTGCCCGCCAGGAACAAATGGGCATCGTACGCATGCAAATCGACTCCGGCGAGCGCAGCGGGATGCTGGTGCTGAAAGCCGAGCAGGCCAGTTTTGGCTATGACGACCAGGCCGTCGTCCGAGATGTTTCGCTCACCGTCATGCGGGGAGACAAAGTCGGAATTCTGGGTAAGAACGGTGTGGGCAAGTCCACGTTGCTCAAGGGACTACTGGGACAATTGCCCACTCTGGCGGGTTCCGTGCGGCACGGCACCAGGCTGGATGTGGCCTATTTCGACCAGACGAGGGCCCAGCTCGATCCACAGCAAACCGCTGAGGAGGCCGTGGGGGAAGGAAAATCGATCATCACCGTGGGCGGCCGATCACGCCACATCATCGGTTACCTGCAAGACTTCTTGTTCACACCCACTCAAGCCCGCAGTCCGATTCGATTTTTCTCCGGCGGTCAGCGAAATCGACTGATGCTGGCCAAAATGTTCGCCAAGTCAGCCAATCTGCTGGTGCTCGATGAACCAACGAACGACTTGGACAGCGAGACGCTGGAACTACTGGAAGCGAATCTCGTCGAGTACGACGGGACGGTACTGCTGATCAGTCACGACCGCGAGTTCTTGAACAATGTTGTCAGCAGTACACTGGTGTTCGAAAATGGAAGCGTCCGGGAATATGTCGGCGGCTACGACGATTGGCTGCGACAGCGTGCCCCCTCGCTGGAGACCGCCGAGAATGATGTTGTCAAGCCACGCGTGTCTGGCGGATCGACGCCCCCAACGTCCGCCCCCAAACCGAAGAAGCTGACATTTAAGGAGCAGCGGGAGTTGTCGGCGTTACCAGACCTGATCCACCATCTCGAGCATCAGCAATCCGAAATTCATACGATGTTGGCCAGCGAGCAATTCTACAAACAGCCCAACGAACAGATTACTCAAGTGACCGAACAGTTGGCTCGGCTGTCCCAGCAGATTCACGACGCTTTTGCGCGGTGGGAAGAGCTGGAGAGTCGCGTCTCCTCAAAATAACGCGCGAATTTCACGATTCCACGAAACGCTGTCAAGCATGCAGGCAACCTTATGGCACCCTGGTCCGACGACGAAGACGAGTTGCAGGACTGGGAATACCCGGAAGCCGACGAGCACCGAGAGAGCGAGTCCGACATGATCGTTTGCCCCAACTGCCGGGCGGACATCTTCGACGATGTGGAACAATGTCCCCGCTGCCATCACTACATTCTGGACGCGGAGCTTCATCGTTCGGCTTCGGCAACTCGCTGGGGCTGGTGGGGGCTCGTGATGGTGCTCCTGGTGCTGTTGATGCTGGTGTGGGCGAGTATCCAGGCGGGTTGAATCACAATCGCTCGTTCCCAGGCTCTGCCGGCCCTGCCTGGGAACGCACGGCGCGGCTCGGAACCGTGAGCTAGGGCGCCGCATCGGACGAAGCGGCTTGACCGTCGCCAGCCGCCGCCGGCATTTCCGCCAGAATCTGCTTCACGGTGGGCCGCAACATGATGGTGCCGTCCAGCTCAGCCAGTATCTTCCCGTCGCTGCCCACGATGTATGTGGCAAAGCCATTCTGGCTGTAAGCGCCGGTGTGCTCAGCATCCAGATCCATCAAGAACGGAAACTCCGCATGGGTTGTGCCCCGCGCCTTTTTTAAACCCTCGGCGCCGTCCTTTTCCTCTCGAAAGACGGCCACGATCTCGCAACCCAACGCCCTGAACTGTTGGTAGCTTTTTTGCAGCTGACCTAGCTGCCGCATGCAGAACGGTCACCAGTGCGCTCGCACAAACACCAACGCCACCAGCTTGTGTTGCTTCAGGTAATCGTTCAACTCGACAAACTTCTCTTCATCGGTCGATACGGTAAAGTTTGGCGCTGGTTGACCAATCTCCACGGGCTGTACTTCGTCCTGTCCAAACGATTGGCCGCAGTGAGTCGTCCCCAGAGTTGCGGAAACTAGACTGAGCAAAATCCAACGGGACGAGCGGCGCATCGGGGGCTCCTCGGCAGCCAGGCTTTCGATTTCATCGTAGGGCAGGTCTGTAACCTGCCCCAAGCGCATACATACGAGCGGTACTGTGCGGTTCACTTTGAGTCGACTGGCAGACGAACGCAACGAGCCGGCCTCGTTTTGTACAAAGCACGCCGCAAAATTGTAATGAGTTCCGGCGCCGGAAGCCACCACCGTCTCCCCTCATCGCACCACGCAACTTCCGAATTCCGGCAAAGTCTGCCGCACGGCGGCTCGTTCCCGGCTCTGCCTCGCGTAACCAGCCACCGAAGTCGCACGGAGGCGCCCTTGAGGTCACCTGTCAGGCTGATCCGACGTCCAGGGAAGATGCTTCGTTCGCTGACCGTGCCGCGCACGTTGTCAGCTCCCTCAGGATGGCGTTGCTTGTTCCGAGGTTCTGCCGGCAGAACCTCGGAACAAGGCTACCCAACTCGTCGGCGTCGCATTGCCAACCCGCCGGCGATCGTTGCCCCGATAACGGCTGTCGGTTCGGGCACTGCCGGGGGGCGTTGCGGGGTCCCGGCCGATTGGAACTTGTTGCCATTCCACAACACAAAATCCTGCCCGTCCACAAATCCATCGGCGTTGAAGTCTCCGGCGCTCCAGCGAGCCGTGCCAGTGAATTTGGCATTGTTCCATGCGACAAAATCCTGGCCGTCGACGACACCGTCCAGATTGGCGTCGGCCATCATGTAGGGGTTGCCGGTGTCGAGTTCGGCGGCTCCGGCTTCTGCCAGCCAGGCGGTCAAGTCGTCCAGGTCGACGAGCCCGTCTCCCGTGAGGTCGTAGTGCCGGTTATTCCCCCCACTGGCAATCGCGGCTATTAGTTGGTCAATATCCGACACGGCAAAGTCGCCGTCGCGATTGAAATCGGCCGTACGCAGTGTGTGCAGCTGTAGTTGAAAATATTCGGCGGCGTTGATATCCAGATTGCCGTCCAAGGAGGCCGGAACTTGCCGCACGAGTATGCCTGCATCCGCGGTTTGGAAGGCACCCATGGCAATCCAGACCTCGGTGGGCAGATTTCCGAACTCGTCGCGTAGGTTGAGCATGCCTTCCAGGACACCGCCGTTGGCCCCTGTGGCGGAATCAGCGGACCCCGCGGCCCCAAACCACGCGTCAAATCCGTTGTCGTTCTCATCGGCCAGAAAGGCGTCCCATGCGGCGATCATGCCTGACTTGGCCCAATTGGCGCTGACGAGGTCACCTGGCTGGTCCGCGACGTAAATAAAGTGATCATTACCCTCGCCGGCATCTTGGGTGGCCACGTACAGTACGTCGCCAATTAGCGCGGCATACAATGTTTGACCACTGTGGGAGGCCAGCGCAACGGCCGTGCTGTCGAGCGCACCGTTCATGTCAAACCCGCCTGCGGGAGTCCCTCCCTCGACGGCAAAATGCCAGTCCTGGCCATTGTTATTGTCCCAGGTCCCGGACCCATCATGAAACACCAGATCCAGCTGTGTGGCGCTGGAAATGACGGGAACCATGGCATCCCAGCGCTGTGTGGCGGCATTCCATTGCATCTGTTGGTCGGGGCTGATCACCGTCGACCATTGGTCAAAGCCATAATGCAGAAAAACGGGGTTGGCACCGGCCAGCGGTCCACCGGACGCGTCATAGGAGACAGTGACAAGTTCCCCCGCGACGGCCGGGTCCGGGTTAATCGTCACGCTTAGATTTCCCGCGTCGGCCGAACCGACGTACACGTGTTGAATGTCGCTGCGGGTGACATTCCCGTTCCCGTCCACGGCTTCCACGTAATAGTCGAGCAACACATCGTCCTGACCCTCGATGCGAGCGCTGTACTTCAAGGCTCGATAGGCAGGGGACAGAATGTTGGCGGGAGGATTCACGTCGGAACTGACCATATTCAGCTCGTTCCAACCACCTACCTCCGGACCGCCAGCGTACGTTTCGTTGTGCGTGGAATCCAAAGGGTTAAAACCATCCAGATCCGCTCGCCACTTTAGCTTGACACTCTGCAATCCGCTCACGTCGTATGCATATGTCCAGACATCGAAATCGGACGGCTCGGGGGTCGCGTTAAACTCGTACGCTCCCGGGTTGTACGTATCGCGTTGTGGCAAAAATACGGTGGGGGGAGTAGATTCGCTGCCCGTAAATCCGGCGATCACCTGGTCTGCCTCGGCCACTGCCAGATTGCTGCCGCGGGTCACATTGCTGTCCCATACCTCGGTCCCATCCCAGTACCAGTAGTCGGATGATTCCGCGGTCAGCAGATGGTGCCAGGCTTTTTCAGTGGGCGACCCTGTGTTGTCAATGATGTTTTGGAGATTCGTGTACGGAGCGATATCATCGGCTGTGAACACACGGTTCTTCGCAGCGGTCAGCACGGCCCACGAGTTCCGATCGGGGCTGAATCCGGTGGGGCCCGGATCCCCCAGCCATTTCCTGAATTCGGGGTCTCCGTTGTCGGCGCCGGCCCAAGAGCCCGCTTCCACGTGAATCACGTCATTCGGATTCACGGGGTATCGTTGCAAGTAATCCTGGATCGTGCTCACGTCGTAGTCCGGGTCAAGGCTGGCCCAGTTCACCATGTTCTGAAAATTGCTGTGATAGTACGACTCCGAACCACCGCCGTAATTGTCCCCATCGTGATGCAGCACGACCAGCATGGGGTGATTGGGGTCGGTATTGTAGGGCAGATACGCGTCCATCACCTGGTCGTACAGAAATGCTCCGTAGCCCCCGCGTGCGTCTTCGTTCCCCTCATAGCGTGCGCCGGGCACGGCCACCAGCTGGCTGATCTCGCCCGTGGCGGGGTCCACGTGTTGCGTGTAGTGCGGGCGGTACGAAAAGGGAGTGCTCACCCGACTAGGGGCCCACACATTCTGCAGTTGCACCCACGCTCCCCCTGTTGTCGTTGGATCGGGATTGATCTGATCCGCGCGGTTGGGCGCATACAAACCGGAAGCATTCGTATGCGGGTAGTTTTGCGTGGCGCGGTCAAAGTGAATGTTGTCCACAATGGTCCACTCCATCCCTTCGGCGACGAGTGCCGGGATCATCCGCGTGGAAAATGCGGTCTCGGCCGGGAAGAAGCCTCGTGAATACTCCGGACCGAACGTCTGAGCGCTGATTTGCTTGTGGAGCTTGATCTGCATCCGCATGTCGCGCTCGTCCAACAAGGGCATCAAGGCATGGAAGAAGCCGAATCCCACCATGTCCCCGCGTGGATTGCCCAGAGTCGTGTTCAGGTTGCTGAGTGCCTGGTAGTCCTGGTTCCAGTCATTCCACATGCCGCCATTGACGTTGCCTGCTTCCAGCGTATTCAGGTTTTGTATCAGAGAGCCGGAAAATGAAATCTGGGCACCCAAATGTGGCAGCGATTGTCCGGCCTGAATGGCATCCCGCGGCCAGTCCGTGTAGGGGCCAACCCGTTGATTGTGCACGTCCACGACGCTGAAACTGAATTGACCCGAGGATTCCGTCTGCAGCACATTTTGCCCCGGTATGTAGATCGGTTGGTGCATGTGCCACAGAAAACCCACCTGGATGGGCTCCACCGCCGCGCAGGGGACGGACGACATGGCCAGCAGAACGGCCGCGAGGCCCCGGGGACTTAACGAAAGCAGAACGGCACGCACCGAATCAGCTCCTCACCGACAGAGGACCACGAATCGATCCAGAACAACGATTTCCGGACCTGAAAATCGTGCATTCTATCTTACCGCACAAGTCGTGGCCAAGTGTCATCGTGACCAGCTGACGTTGCCCAACAAGATCCTCTGCTCTGCGATAGACTTCGCCGTGCTGATGATTCTAATTGTAACGAAGTCGGCCGTTCAATGTCCATGTTTTCCAGGCGCACCTACGCTATGATCATCCACGGGCTACTCACGCGTATGGGACGCGGTAACGACCTGCGACAAGTTGATAATCGACGGCGATTGGGGGACTTTGCGGGGTCAGAGTGATTCCAGGGGTAGCCACATGGTGCTGCAAACGGCATTCGAGAAATTAGCCGCCGCTTATGGTCCACAGCACTGGTGGCCCGGCGAGACGCCCTTCGAGGTACTGGTCGGAGCGGTGCTCACGCAGAATACGTCGTGGCAAAACGTGGAGCGAGCGTTAGACAACCTCCGCGAGTCGGGAACTCTGGATTTGTCCGAACTGCACAAGATACCGACCGAGGAGCTGGCGGAGTTGATCCGACCCTGCGGCTACTACAATCAGAAGGCCAAGCGACTCAAGAATCTGGTTCGGTACGTGGTCGAACAGCATCACGGCGATTTGAGGGCTTGCCTGGAACAGCCGCTGCATGAATTGCGCGAGCAGCTGCTGAGCGTCAACGGGGTCGGACTGGAAACGGCCGATTCCATTGTCCTGTACGCCGCGCATTTACCCCTCTTTGTGATCGATGCCTATACCGCCCGCGTACTCAAGCGGCACGGATGGATTGAGCCCGAAGCGGACTATCATGCCATGCAGGATTTGTTTCAGCGGCAATTACCCGAAGACGTGCAGTTATATAATGAGTTCCATGCATTGCTCGTACGCGTGGGGAAACAGTTTTGCGGCACAAAACCCAAGTGCGAGGCATGTCCACTCAACGAACTGCTGCCCGCAGGAGGCCCGCTGGATTGGCGTCTGTGACGCCGGCGGGTTGGCACAGAGGACGCGTTCCACGCCTGGGGCTTGGCAGATGGTGAACTAATTTATAGCATGACGGCAGCGCCTGGGAGCGCACGCCGGCCGGTGGAGCGGTGGAAAACCATTTCGCCAAGCGTGCGAGTTTGGCCGGAAACGCAACGCTTGCGAGAGGATCGACGCCGGTGGTCGTGGGCTTACGCCGGTTTGCGCCGGCTTACGCCCTACGGCTCGCCAAGAAATCGAGGAAATCAGCCAGCCATGTCAACTAGGACACGGATTGCCGGACGCGCTGCCGCGTTGAATCCACCGAATCGGTATGCGCAGATCCGCATCGAGCCGGATAGCGAGCCTGATTGGGACCAGCCAATAGACGTGGGGGACGAAGCGATGCGTGTAGCGGACAGTGCCGCCGTCGTCTCGCGTAAGGTGGCAACGCAATTTTATCACGATGAGACCAGGACGCTGATTCGTGAAAACGATAGCCCCGACATTCCGTTTCGTTACAGCATCAACGCCTATCGTGGTTGTGAGCACGGCTGCGCCTATTGCTACGCTCGGCCGGGGCACGAACATCTTGGCTGGAGTGCGGGACTCGACTTCGAAACGAAGATCCTGGTTAAAATGTCGGCCGCCCACGTCCTGCGCCGCGAATTGTGTCACCCCCGTTGGGGCGGGGAGCCCATCACGATGTCGGGTGTCACCGATTGCTATCAACCGATCGAGCGACATCTGCAAATTACACGCGCCGTGATCGAGGTGCTGGTCGAGGCCCGGCAGGCATTTTCCATCGTGACCAAGAACCGCCTGGTGACACGCGATCTGGACCTGTTGGCCCAGGCCGCCAGCTGGAATGGAGTTCAGGTGTTTATCAGTATTACGTCGTTGCAGGCCGAGTTGACTCGGCAGTTGGAACCGCGAACCTCAGTTCCGACCGCGCGGCTCCGCGCCATCTCGGAACTCGCATCCGCCGGGATTCCGACGGGCGTGATCGTGGCTCCCATCATTCCCGGGCTGAACGACGAAGAGATCCCCATGATTCTCCGCGAGGCGCGTGCGGCGGGCGCCAAGCTGCCGCCAGAATCCTGCTGCGCCTGCCACTCACCGTTCGACCCGTCTTTGAGTCATGGCTGGAGGACGTGTTGCCGGATGCCCAGCGGCAGCGGATCATCAGCAGGATTCAAGATTGCCGAGACGGACGCATGAATGACGCCGCCTTCGGACAACGCATGACCGGCTCGGGGCCGTACGCCGAGGTCATCCAGCGCACGTTCGACACGTTTGCGGAAAAGTTCGGTTTGCGTCGTTCGCTGGGCACGTTGAACACAGCACAGTTCCGCCGACCGCGCTCCGTTTCCGGTCAGCAGAGTTTCTTTTGACGAGAGACAATTTCCATGTTGATTCGCCATCAGTCGATGAAGTCGCGTCCGTCTCTATTCGAGCATACGGAGCAATCTCACTTCGACGCCGTGAAACCACTGGCCTCCCGCATGCGTCCGACATCGATGGCCGAGTTCGTAGGGCAGCGGCATTTCCTGGGGGAGGGAAAACTGTTAACGCGGCTGGTCGCCGCGGATCGACTGACGTCCTTGATCTTCTACGGCCCCCCGGGTACGGGCAAGACCACGCTGGCGCGACTTCTGGCCGACGAAACGCAATGCAACTTTGCTCAGGTGAGCGCCGTCGAGGGAACCGTCAAGGATCTCCGCGCGATTCTGAAAGAAGCTCGGGACGAAGTTGTGCGCAGGGCACGCGCACCGTGTTGTTTGTGGATGAGATTCACCGTTTCAGCAAGTCGCAGCAGGATGTGCTGTTGCATGACGTCGAAGATGGCATTGTTACGCTGGTGGGAGCCACCACGTCGAACCCTTTCTTCGCCGTCAATAGCGCGCTGGTCAGCCGTAGCCAGATCTTCGAGTTTCAGCCCCTCGCGGATGACGAAATCGTGGACCTCTTGCAGCGCGCCTTGGCCGATGCCACGCGGGGATTAGGGGACACGCAGGTCAGCGTCGAGGACGGAGTTCTTCCGTTGCTGGCTCGATGGTCCGACGGCGACGCGCGACGGGCACTCAATGCCCTGGAGATTGCCGTGCGATCTTGCGCCACGTCGCCCGTCATCCTTTCTCAACAAGCCGTCGCCGATTCCGTGCAGCGCAAGTCAATGGCCTTCGATGCCGACGGAGACACGCATTACGATCTGGCCAGCGCCTTGATCAAGAGTATCCGAGGCAGTGATCCGGATGCGGCCATCTATTGGCTGGCGCGGATGCTGGAATCGGGTGAGGACATACGCTTTGTCACGCGACGATTGGTCATTCTGGCGAGCGAGGATATTGGCAATGCCGATCCGCAAGCTCTGTCGTTGGCCGTGGCCACGATGCAGGCCTGCGAATTTGTGGGGCTGCCCGAATGCCAGCTGACGCTTGCTCAAGCGGTGACCTACCTGGCCTGCGCCCCCAAATCGAATTCGGCGACGATGGCCATTTCTACCGCTCGACAGGAAGTGCGGGAAGGGGCGATCATCCCCGTCCCCCGACACCTGCGCGACGGTCATTATCCGGGCGCTCAACGCTTGGGACATGGCGTGGGCTACGCGTACGCGCATGACTCACCGAACGGAGTCGTGGCCCAGGACTATCTGGGCGTGCAACGCGAGTACTACTGCCCAACGGACCGCGGCTGTGAGAAAGAACTGCAGCAACGCCTGGCCAAAATTCGGGCTCAGCTGGCAGGGCATCCCTGATCGCATGCGCGTTTTGAAGTTGCGTTGGCGGAAACAACCCGCAAGAATAAGTGGGCAAGGGGGCGTAAGGGGCTAAGCGAGTGGCGGGACCACTCACTCCCCCGTTTGCCGGCAGATGGTTCCCTCGCATGTCCCGGCATGATTCCCGCAGAGGCGCGGTGTGCGCGAGGACACGCGAGCCAGCGAGCGATGCAGACACTTCCCCTGCTCCTAACCACTTACATCATCACTCCGAACTCCCCAACTCTGCGTCTCGGCGTGAGCATCCCCACCAACCCATGCCGACACATCCCCGCACCTCAACCTTGCTGAACCGGGCCCGCAAGTACGAACCAAAAATGGTGCGCTTTCTTGCGCGACATGATCGCGATTCCTTCGGAATCAGGCGACGAAGGTGTCGTCATCGCGCGGATTCAACAGGAGATGCAGGCCACCGGAGCATTCGATCGCATCTGGACGGACCCCATGGGAAACTTGTTCGGTCAGATTGGCCAGCGGACTAACGGGAAGAAACTGCTGGCGATTGACGCTCATGTCGATACGGTTGGCGTCGGCGATCCCGCAGAATGGAAACACGACCCGTACCGGGGAAAAGTTGCCGACGGTAAGGTCTGGGGGCGTGGCGCCGGCGACCAGGAGGGTGCCGTGCCGGCCATGGTCTACGCCGCACGTCTTATCCGCGACCTGAACCTGGATTTGTCCGAATACTGCCTGCTGCTGACCTTCACCGTGATGGAGGAAGATTGCGACGGACTTTGCTGGCAGTACATCGTCAACGAAGACAACATTCGTCCCGACGCGGTAGTCGTCACCGACTCAACCAATTGCCAGATCCTGCGTGGCCATCGGGGCCGCATGGAGATTGGCGTCACCTGCACGGGAAAGTCGTGTCACGGATCGATGCCCGAAAAGGGTGACAATGCGGTTTATAAGATCGCCAGGGTTATCGCAGAAATTGAAAAACTGAACACGCGTTTGAAACGAGATCCGTTTCTGGGGAAAGGAACGATCACGGTGAGTTACGTCGATTGCAAGACGCCCAGTCTCTGCGCCGTACCGGGGCAGGCCTACATTCATCTAGACCGGCGGCTCACGATCGGCGAAACAAAAGCTGCGGCCGTGGCTGAAGTGAAAGATGCCATCCGTCGCGCGGGGGTCCAGGCAAAAGTGGAGGTTCTGCGTTACGCGCGGCCCAGCTATACGGGGCTGACCTACGAGACCGAAAAGTATTTTCCTACCTGGTGCGAGCCGGAAGATGCGCTGCAGGTTCGGGCCGCCGTCAAGACCTATCGCGAGACGCTGGGGACCCCACCCACCGTGCATCGCTGGACGTTCAGCACCAACGCCGTTTCCATCGCCGGGATGTTCGGTATCCCCTGCGTGGGATTCGGCCCGGCGCCGGAGAGCGTCGCGCACACAGTCAATGATTCAGTCCCAATTGACCACCTGTTGAAGTGTGCGGCGTTCTATGCCGGGTACGGACGAGCCTATTGCGATCTGGCCGCAGGTCGCGACAATTCCACCTCGCTCGCCTTCAAGCGCAAGAAAGCCTGATCATGAGTAACCTGAAAGGCAAGCACTACATCGAAACCCAGGACTTGAGCCTGGACGAGTTGCAGTTGCTGTTGAACACGGCCGCGGAATTGAAGCACAAGTTTCACCGCGGCGAACCCACGCTGCACTTGCCTCATCAGACCGCATTCTTGTTGTTCTTTGACAAATCCACGCGGACCCGCAACGCCTTCGAGGCCGGCATGACGCAACTGGGTGGCCACGCCCACTTTCTGGATGCGGACGCCACACAGATCAGCCACGGGGAAACGGCTGCCGACACCGGTCGCATTCTGGCATCGATGGGCCACGGGATCTGCATCCGCCATGACCTGGTGCTCAATGAGGGGAACCATTACATGCGGCAGATGGCGGCGGCGGTGAACGTTCCGGTCATCAACATGCAGTGCGATGTCGACCACCCCACTCAGACGCTGGCCGATCTGCTGACCATTCGCGAACGATTTGGCAACGATCTGAGCGGCCTGAAGATCGCCGTCAGTTGGGCCTTTGCACCATCGTACGCCAAGCCGCTCAGCGTACCGCAGGGACTGATCACGCTGTTGACCCGCTTCGGCATGCACGTCGCGCTGGCGCATCCCCCGGGCTACAACCTGGTCGAGCGCACGGTGCAGGCGGCGGCGCGGAACGCCCAGCAGAGTGGCGGGTCATTCGAGATCGTGGACGAAATGGATGCGGCCTTCGAGAACGCCGACATTGTGTACCCCAAGAGCTGGGGAGTCTACGATCTGATGCTGGCCCGACAGGGACTTACCAGTCAGGGAGACATTGCCGACAATCAACGCGCCTGCCTGGAAAAGAACAAGTTGTTCAAGGACTGGATCTGTGACGAACGGCGAATGAAGTTGGCCAAGGCTTCCGCCGTCTACATGCATTGCCTGCCCGCCGATCGAGGTGCCGAGGTAACCGATGCTGTAGTCGACGGGCCGCAATCGATCGTGTTCCCAGAAGCTGAGAATCGGCTGCACACCGCCAAAGCCATCCTGGCCTGTACCATGCGCGAGCGACCTTTTTAGACTTTTGGTGAGAGCTTCTCATTCGGACGTAATACAAGCAAAACGCGCGAGCGAGTGGGCCTGCCAACCGCCCAAATCACAGTTGTTGGCCAAGGGCTACTAAACTAAGTATGCGCAACTTCAACTTGCCCTTGGTGATTTTATTCCATGGCGAAGCGGCACTGTCGAACCTACCTTGTTTAACGTGGACGTCGGTGGCCCATGGCTGAGCCCCTCGAAATCGTCGTGATTGCCCTGGGCGGTAATGCGATCAGCGTCGCCGGAGAGGAGGGCAACATCGAGCAACAATTCGCCCAATCCCGCAAGACGGCTCGCGTGCTGGCCGACGTGATCGTGCGCGGCTTCCTGCCCGTGATCACACACGGCAACGGACCTCAGGTAGGGAACATCCTGCGGCGGGTGGAGATTGCCTCCGACGAGTTGTATACGATTCCGCTGGAAGTCTGCGTGGCCGACACGCAAGCGGGCATGGGTTACATGATCGGGCAGTGCCTGATGAACGAGTTGGCAGCCCGAGGCATGCCGCGCCACGTGACCACGATTGTGACGACCGTTCGGGTGGACGCGGAGGACCCGGCGTTTCGAACTCCCACCAAGCCCATCGGCCCGCCTATGCGTCGGGAAGTGGCTGAGGCTCACGCCGACCAGGATGGTTGGACGATCCGCCAGTCAGTTAACGGAGAGTACCGCCGGATTGTCCCTTCGCCGCGTCCTCAGGAAATCCTTGAATTTTCCACGATCCAGCACCTGGTGGCCCAGCAGGAGCTGGTGATTTGTTGCGGCGGAGGCGGCATTCCCGTGACGCTGGACGCCGGCGGCCAATACGCCGGCGTGCCGGCCGTGATCGACAAAGACCACACGACGTCCCTGCTGGCACGCCAATTGCGTGCACGTACGCTGGTGATGCTCACCAGCGTGGAGCAGGTTTGCTTGAATTTTGGGCACGAGGACCAGCGGCCGTTGAGCCTGATCCAGTACCGCGAGGCTGGTCAGCGACTGGCGGAGGGGCACTTCGAGGTTGGTTCGATGCGGCCCAAGATCGAAGCCGCCCTGGACTTCGTGAGCGGCTCGACGCAGGCGGATGCCGTCGCCATCGTGGCGCACCTCGATCAGTTGTCAAATGCCCTGGCCGGCAGCGCGGGCACGCGCATCATTGCCTGACCTGCGGCGAACCGGCACCGTAACAGCCTGCTAATTACGTCGGTTCAAGGCAAACTGTCATCCTGAAAGAGCAGCGCGACCGAAGGATCTGCCAACCCACGTTGCAAGCACGCGAACGGAATCGTAACGGCCCTGACCAGATTTCCAAGCCCCAAGGGGGCGAACCCAACAAAGCCCAGGGCAGAGCAACATAGCGGGTCTAAGGTCGAAGCAGCCCCCTGGGATTTCGCGAGGGCCCTTGGCTGGGACAGTCTAGAAAATCGGTCGATTGCTACCGCGATCCAACAACCTCACGGTCTCCCACCGTGCGAGATTGCTTGCCTCACCAAGTCTGCCTCTCCAGATCGATCCCCCACTCGTGCAAGACAAAATCTGGAACGACAAAACTTAGCTTCCAGATTCCTCCGCCACGTCCACCCAAACGGGAGGTGTTATCCGTGATGGTTGAGCGAAGAATGGTCAGGTGTCCGCTCCTGGCGTAAATCCCTCCTCCGCCTGTTGCGGTATTGCCCGAAATCAGGCTATCCGTGATGGTCGCTGAATACTCGCCCAAGAAGGGTCGGAAGGCCACCGCACCACCCTGATTCTGGCCTGCGTTATCTGAGATTTCACTGTTGTAAATGACCACGTTCGCGGAGAACACCGAAATACCGCCACCACGGTCGCGTGTGATATTGCCGGAAATACTCAAATCGGTCAGCGTCAGGTCGCCGAAATCCGACTTCACTGCGGCACCATCACCCGGCGAGTCACCGCCCGTCAGTGTCATACCGTTGATCGAAACCGTTGCGTCGGAAACAAAGAAGATGCGAGCGCCGTCACCATCGTTGCTCGCGGTCCCGTCGTCCAAGTTAGAGTCGGGCGTAGGGTCGAGATCTGATGCATCGATCGTCAACAAGTCGGCCCCGGGCCCCGAGATGGCCAAATCATCGGTAATTAAGAAGGCCGATCGGTCAGACGATGCTGAGTCCACGACTCGGCTCGTGTTCATGGTTCCTTGCACCCCCACCGCGAATAGTATCTCATCAGCACCATTGCCCGCGGGCGCGTCGCCGACAACGGTGTCCATATTGGCCGCTAAGATAGCCTCACGCAGAGTGACGACCCCATCGATTGCCGGCGCCGTGGGGTCAAAGTTGTCCAATAGGGAATCGACCGTGATCACCGCCAACAAATGCCGACCCTCCAACTGCTCTGCCCGTAACAAGCTTTCCGGCTGGTGTTGAATTTTTCGCTTGTGTGTTTTTCGGGACTTTCGCTGGCTGATGGAATTGCATAGCATGGCGCACGTGTTTTTCTTTTGCAGACCGCGGAACCACAGTGGCAGTCCTGTCGTTTTCCGACGTCATTTCAACAAACGGCCACCGACAACCGAAAATGACTGTTGGACCTATTTTGTCTCACAATTCGACGTATGCAGCCGGTCAGACGTCGCAAATGCTGAATGCCTTCGTCATCGATGTCGTCGCATGCGACAGTCTGTTGATCTTTGAGCTTCCCACCGAGGGAAAATGGCTCAAACCTTCGATGGGATTTCCCTGGCGACGGGCAAATCGTTTCGGCTCCTGTTGTTGCATTCGTTAACTGCCCATGGATCCAAAACCTCCGGGTTTGGATCGCCGGATGTGGCACGGTGCGACTTAGTGTAAATTACGACGTGCGCAAGTCAAGCAAAACGATAGTCGTCACCGCCACTTCAGCCGCTTGTACTTCGTGGCGTGCCCCAAATAAGCTGTGACTCAATGGTCATCTGGGGAAGCGCCAACTTTATGAAGTACGAAAAACGCGGTTCGAAGCCTTAACGCAATCCTTGGAAAACTTAAGAAAAAGCCATTAGAAAAGAGCAAACCGCGTCGGGGCGATTGCCTTCGCAAATCGTTCCATGGCTGGCGAGGATGGCTGCAAACCAAGAACAGGCCTTAAGTTAGGAAATCAGAGTCCCATAAACTCATCGCGGAAATCGAAGTCCCGAAAAACGTATTCTGATATTCTGATCGGCTTGGGGGGGTAAACGCAGGTTGCCGACCGTTTCTACTCATTCTAGTGGCGTGTCAATAGTAATGCTCACAGCGCTTTGCCACGGCTCGCGATGGGCTACTCGTCCGATTCAACTTCCAAGCTCGTGAGTTCGTCCACGGTCTGCCGCCGGCGAATCAAGCGGTACTGCCCCGCGCACCGTCGCAAGACTTCGGGTACGACGGGATAGGAGTTGTAATTCGCCGCCGACATGGCTGCACAATATGCTCCCGCGCCGCCGATGGCCACCATGTCGCCGATTTCGGTTTGCAATAGCCTTCGCGTCGCGACCGTTTCCGGATCTCCGGACGCCGGAGTCAGAATGTCTCCGGTCTCGCAACAGTGTCCGACCACGACATAGTCGCCGTCGTGCTGGGCGCCGGGTCGGTCCTGTTGCGGAATGATTGCCATCGGATGCTGCGCTCCGTACATGGCGGGCCGCAGAATATCCGTCATACCCGTGTCGGTGCGCAGAAACGTGTAGCCTTGAACGCCGGTCGATACTAGGTCCACGACCGTCGCCAGCAGTATCCCGCTGTTCGCCATCAGGAACGAGCCCGGTTCGATCTCGAGACGGATCTCGCGGCCGGTCTTGGCGGCGAAGGCTACCAGGGCCAACTTGATGGGAGTACCGACGGACACCAGGTCGCTGGACGGCTCGGACTCCATCCGCCCCACGCGGAATCCGCCTCCCAGGTCCAGCGTCGTAACCGATTCGAACTGCTCGACCAGCGACAGGCTCAGTTGGGCCACCTGTTGCCAGACCCGCGGATCACCGCCACTGCCGACATGGGTGTGAATTCGCTCCAGCTTCAGTTCGTATTTTTCCAACGTGTTCCGCACCGAGTCGGTGAATTCGTACCAGATACCGAAACTGGAAGTGGGACCGCCCACATTGGTCCGCTGATTGTGTCCGCTCCCCTTCCCGGGATTGAAGCGTACCGCCACGGCCCGCTGCGGAAACATCTGTCCAAAAGTCTCGAGCTGATGCAGCGACGAGGCGACGAATTGCACTCCGTCCTCGATCAGTGACGTGAGGTTATCCGGCAATTGCTGAGCCGAAAGGCTGATGCGATCCGCCGGGATGCCGGCCCGCATCGCACGGTCCGCCTCGTACCCGGAGCTGGCGTCAAATGCGAGCCCCAGCTGATGCATAAGCCGCAAGATACTGGAATTCGGGTTGGCCTTGATGGCATACCGCACCGTCAAGCCAGATGCGTGTGGGAATGCTAAAGCCTGCTGCGCCTGATGCTGGATAGTCGCGGCATCATACACAAAAACGGGCGAACCGAATTGCTGGCGGATGCAGCGGGCTTCGTCGGTGGCCAACGGGAAAAACCTGGGCTCGGGCGAACACGCATTCATGGGGCGAGGCTCGTAAAGAGTTCCGACCCGCGTCCGAGAATGATGTCGGCGATTTTCTGGGTCGGACCACAAATCGTCATCTGGTTGTCCTCCCCCACCGTCACCTCCAACACTCCACCTTGCATCTGAGCCTCCACACGCCGGTCCACCAGTCCCAGACTGCACGACACGCCGACGGCCGCCGCGGCGCTGGAACCGGAGGACATGGTATATCCGGAACCCCGCTCCCAAATCTCCAACTGAATCCGGTGTCGATCGACAACCCGCACGAACTGCACGTTGGTCCGCTGGGGGAAGCGAGCGTGCGTTTCGATCTTCTTCCCCCACTCGCATGCGACTTGCGGAGTTGCTTGGGGCACGAAGATCACGCAATGCGGATTCCCCAGATCGGCAACATAGACATCGAAAGACTTCTCCTGGTCCAGCCGCAATGTTTCTGGTTGCACGGTGGCACCGACCGTGGCAGCACCGTGTAACCGAAGCGTCCCCATTCCCAGCCTTATGGAAACACCGTCATCCATCAGCTCGGCGTGCACGTCACCCCCTGCCGCAGCGATGCAAATCGGCTGACGCGCGACACGACCTTCGTCCCAGAGAAACCTGGCAAATATCCGCAGTCCATTTCCACTCTTCTCGGCCAACGAGCCGTCAGCATTCCAGATGGTAACGCCGACGCCCTCGGTGGCACTGCGGACGGCCAACACTCCGTCGGCACCGACACCATAGTGACGGTCGCAGAGCCGCTGCACCCAGGGACCGTTCAGTTGTTCGGAAAATCGATCGTCCGCGAGCACAAGGTAGTCGTTCCCCAACGCCTGATATTTGCAAAATCGAATGGACATGATTCTCTGAGCCGGGCAAAGGCACGCCGGGGGGATGCTCCATGGTCCGCGGCGAGCGGCCGTCAACCATGGCTGGCATGTCGAGCCGACACCATCACGAGGCCCGATGGGCGCCGCCCACCGGATCATACACAGCACGGTTCCCCAAAGGCAAACGGGACCTGTCAGAGGTGCTATCTCGGCCGAAGGGAGGAAATGGCGACAACCAACGAGCCTGGTTGTACTCCTCGCATTATCCCGTCGGATGCGGGGCGTTCTCGGTTGTCCGACTGCCGGGCGAATCGAGCAAAGACCGCGTCCACGCGCCGGAGTGACCCGCTATTCAGGTTGTCCGAACGTGGGATGACGGCGCCCAGCCGGGCGGCCTCGCCTTCGGCCTGCGTTGGCCCGGCCTGGTTCATCGAGGGTCGCGTGACCTCAGCGGAATCGTTGGTCGACGATAGCGGTGGCGTCCCCCGCAGCACAAGGCTGTTTTGGAACTTGTTGAGGTTCCAGATAATGAAGTCCTGGCCGTCCGTAAGTCCGTCACAGTTGAAGTCGCCGCGAGACCATAGCCCACCCGATGCAGTGAACTTGAACGAGTTCCAGGTGATAAAGTCGTTACCATCGACGATGCCGTTCAGGTCCGCGTCTCCCGGAAGGTACGGATTGGGGAACGGGCTGGCGTCGATCAACCACTGGTCAACATCCGACAGCGGTCGGTTACCGGCGAAGACATCTGCGCACAACAGGTCCAGATCATCGATATCGCAATCGCCATCGCCATCCAGATCGCAGGGAAGCGACCCCGTGGCACCCACTTCCACCGACCCCATATCCATGGCCGCACCCACCACACGGGGCTCAAAGCCACGTTGATCGGCAACGCCCGTGGCGGTCGGATTCGCCGCGTCGATGACCGGACTGCCCGGCAAGGGCAGGTGAGTCAACGTCGGCCCGCCATTGTCGGCTAACGGGCCCAACAGGGCGTTACCACCGATCATCGTGTAGGCATAGGTGATGCTGGTGTTGGTACTAAGATACAATTCCTCACTGCCGGGGGTACTGGTATTGCCGGAAATAATCGAGTTGGTCCAGGTCGAGGAGTGGTAAGGGTTCACGGCGATACCACCGCCGCCGTAGTAGGCGTCGTTTAGCGTCAGCGTAGAGCGCTCCAAAGTACTCGACGTCTCATTGGGTGTGCCCACGTACGCATACGCTGTTGCCATATACAACGCGCCGCCTATACCCTGAACTGCCGTGTTTCCGGACAACGTACTCTGGAATATTTCCAGGTTCCCGTCGTAGGAGTAGATTGCTCCACCGTTGCCCGACAATGCCTGGTTGCCGGAAAGGGTGCTGTTGGAGAATACCATGGTGGGTGGCAACTGTCCGCTGGCCAGCCCGTAACCGACGTTGAGCGCGACACCGCCGTTGTTGTACGCAGTATTATTGGCGAACGTGCAGTTGTCGAAATAGGTTCGGGCGCCGTGCGAATTACGAATGACGCCGCCCGAGCCGCCCACAGTCGAGTTGCCGCTTAAGGTGCTGTTGGTGATGGTCAAGTCGCTCAGGCCGCTTGTCGTACCGTTGAGCGCCCAGTTAAAGATGGCGCCCCCCTGCCCACGTCCCGGAACTCCGGCCGTGTTATTCGAGATGGAGCTTCCATCAATCGTCGCATTGACGGGCCCGCGGTTGCTGGTATTGCCGCCGCGGATGGCAATGCCACCTCCCTGGTTGTAGGAAAAATTGTTGTCGATCATCGTGCCCTGGATATCCACTTCCAGCAACCCGTTGTCATGACCGTACAGAAATATTCCGCCGCCACGGCTAAGCACGGTGCCACCCAGATTATTGCCCGTGGCGGAATTGCCGCTGATCGTGCTGTTACCGATCCTGACCGTACCCTGGCCTTTGGCAAACAGACCACCGCCATAGGGAAATACCAAACCGGTAATGCCGTCGTTCGACAGGACGTTGCCCGAGACCATCGAATCCGTAATCGTCACGTTCATCGCCACAGTACCGCCGGTCCCCAGGGAGTACACAGCGATACCGCCTCCGTAGTGGTAGTCTTGATAGGATCCGTAAGTCGCGGTATCGAGCCCTGCGCGATTATCGGACACGCTCGAGTCATTGAGCGTCAACGGACCCTGCTGAGAAAAAATGCCGCCACCCGAGCCTCGAATGGCCTCATTGGAGGACACGATCGAATTGATCAAAGTAAGCTCGGAGCCAACACCACGACTCGCAATCCCGCCCCCGAATGCGTCCCGGGAGCTGCCCGCCGCGAATTGCGCCCGGTTCTGTGAAACGTTACTACTTTGGAGCGTTAGCGCACCATTATTGAGAACGCCACCACCGAAAGTGTCCAAAGAAACGCTCGTCTGCTGAGCCGTATTGCCAGATACCGTAACATTGTTGAGCGTCAGCTGTTCCGCGTTGAACAATCCACCACCCTGAACCGCCCGGCCGCCCGTGATCGTCAGGTTTCGCATTTCAGCGGCCAAGGTGTTGATTGTGTTGTCACCGTTATCGACGGTCACCACTCGTGCCGTGCCATTACCGGTCAGCGTGACGTTCGTTCCGCTTCCGGCCGTGTTGTCTCCGTCAATGGTGAGATCCACGTCAATGACCAACGGACCTTGCGACAGGACAATATTCTCGTTGCCGGCACTGAGCGCGAAGTCGATGGTTTCTCCCGGTGTCGCCGCGGCAGCCACGGTCCGCAATTCCCCGGGCAGGCCTAAATCCGTATTCACGGTCACCGTGGCCAGCAACTGGCGCGCTTCGAGCGATTCCAACTGCAGTCGATGTGAAGCGTCTCGCCGGATCGACTTGCGACGACAGATTGAGTTCAACTTGGCAAAAGGGGAAATCGTAATCATGGTGGTTTACTCCGTCGTCGTCCTCAGTGGAAACCTCGTGGAAAGGCCCGGCGGCACCGGTCTCACCAGACTATGCCCCGGCACTGCGAATTGCAAGACTCTGGCGGCGAGAAACATCGGGGAGCGGGCGCGGGCCCGTGGCGGCTGTCAGGCAGCAGGCCACCGCTGTTGATCCAAAGTTCCACCGTGGCCCACGTGATCGAGGCCGAATTCGACGACGGTCACGGCGGCCGAGTGAGGTACCCGATTTCGGACTCCTACGTGGAATTTGCCCAGCGTCGTCCGTTGCCCAGCGTCCCGGTTCAACGCAACATATCATCTGCCGGGAAGGTACAGCGACCGCGCTCAGGTGCTGGCTATCGCCGACAGTTCTTGAGGATTAAGGAAAAGAAGTCGTAGTGCAGATCGGACTTGCGCCGCAACGCGTCCCGCAGCGGCTGACTCATCTCCACGTGCAGGAAACTGGCCGTGGTATTGCCGTAGATCAGCTTGGCCTGACGATTGGTGGTCGCTCCCAAATCGTCAATCTGCGACGGAAACAGCAGCGTGGAGTATCCCTCAATCTTGGTGTCCAGCTTCTGCGCGATTTGGCCCACCCAATCAGGCGGATTGCGGGTGCCATTGCTGACGATGCAATCCGCATCCAGAGCGTCCGGAGCCCGTTTGTGTTTGGCGAATCCGTGCAGTTGGATGACGACACCACTAGGATGGGCATCGGTAAACGCGGTCGTGAATGAATTGAAGTAGTGAAAACGGACGTGAGCCAAGTCCACTTCCGTGCGTTCAATCGTGTTCCAGGCCGCGGCCGTCAAGGATGACTTTTGGAACAGGCGCAGGCCGATTTCGCGCGTGTACCGATCGTGAAACGAATGGGGCATTTCCAGCGCATATTGGAACTTGGCCTGCGGCCGCACGGCATAAACCCCGCGGCCCCGCCGTGCGTGCTCAGATTCGCGAATGACCCAAATATGGCCTTGCTCGTGGAGTGGATCCGGGACTCGTTGAAGTTCCATCTCCACATCGGCCCAGTCATCCGTCAGTGTCGAGGGATCGTCCGCGAAAAACGTACGGGTGAACAACTGCCGCACAGCTTCCAGCTCTTCCGCAGAGGCGGTGACCAGTCGCCCGTCTTGGCTGGCATCGCGGACCAAGGCGCTGCACGTCTGCGGACGATTCACGTCCTCCGCGGCAACGCGGGTCGCCAACTTGACGGCCGCCAGCAGCGACACGACGATCATCAGAAATCTTATTTGCACCATCTGAATTCCCTCTACGCCAAACGGTAGCTCGCAGATTTCCCGCGTTCCCCAAGAAAAAAACGTGCTGCGAAAAGGAAACCTGCCAAACTGACCGGAAAAGGCCCTCACTGCGAGGAAATAACCAGCCACGTCGCGTCAGATTCGTCCGACCGCTGGGGGAGTCCTTAGCCCTCGAACGATGGACGGAATAATTTGGTTTTTGCGGATCGTCGCTTTCGTTCCGTTCGGAAGCCACGGCGTTGACTCTCGTATGCCGTTGGTGCCCAAAAACCGGGCGTGCGAGCCATGCGGTCCGCCGTATTCAAGTCAACGTGCGACAGGGCTTTGAGGCCGGAAGGAGCGACTTTTATCGAAGAGTTCGCATCTTCAGCAAGAGCAGTTGCAGGTGGAAAATGGCTCTCACCGGCACGTCGCGGAACCCCGGCGTAACCGGGAATATCGAAAGGGAAGTGCTGCCGTGTGCGGCCGGTTAGGCTCAGCCGCACGCTGAGCACTGCTGCTCGACGTGCTCGCCGAAACCGCGATACAATACAGGGAGTCCGGGAAAGATCGAGATGATTATGGTGTTGGTTATCGCTGCGCTGTTGGGACACACGGCAATCTGTATTGCGACGGTGAACAGGGTTCATGGATTCTTCGTGAGCCGGTTGATTCTGAAGGTATTCGACGCCTTCTGGTATGCGTTTGCCCTCAGCATGCTGTTCCCCCTGATCCGCGTGGGGCTGACGGGTTCCTGGCCGATCTTGGAAACGGCCGCGCAGCCGGCGGCTGCCGGTTGGTTGATCGTGAGCGATCGGCTCGCTGCCGTCTACCTGCCGATCGCTCTTTGTGGGGCCGTAGTGGCCATCGTCCATCGCCTGGCATATATCGTGGCGCCGGGTACGACGACGAGGCTCACGTCGAACCATACGCGGCGTGTCAGTCTGCTGCAAAGGCTGGGGCATCGTCCGGTGGAGGGCTGGTTGACGGGCGCGGCGTCGCGCCTGCCTGGGAACGAGATTCTGCAGCTGCACATTCACGACAAGAAGCTGGTGTTGCCATACCTCAGGCCGGCCCTGCATGGGCTGACGATCACGCACTTGTCCGACCTGCATTTAACAGGCCAGTTGTCCAAGCCCTTTTACCGCGAGGTTGTGGCGGAAGCCAATGCCCTGGGATCTGACCTGGTGGTGCTGACGGGGGATATCGTGGAGAAAACGCGGTGCTTGCCGTGGATCGCCGAGCTACTGGGGCAGTTACGCGGGCGGTATGGAGTCTACTACGTACTGGGAAATCACGAACGTCGCATCCGTGACGAAGCAGCCATCCGCGCGGCGCTAAACGGTGCCGGCATGACCGGTCTTGGTGGTCGGGTGACAACGATTACGGTGCGCGGATGCGAGATCCTGCTGGCTGGTACGGAGATGCCATGGTACAGGCCGGCTCCTGCCGTCATGGCGGCCGATACGGACGACCCGCAACGACCGCTGCGAGTGTTGCTCAGCCATTCGCCAGACCAATTGCCGTTTGCACGGCGAAAAGGCTTCGACTTGATGCTCGCGGGCCACACGCATGGCGGTCAGGCTCGGTTGCCCCTGCTGGGACCGATTCTAAGTCCTTCGATCCACGGCATCCGGCATGCGGCGGGTACGTTTTTCGTCGACCCCACGTTGTTGCACGTAAGTCGTGGGTTGGCGGGCACGCGGCCGCTGCGCTGGAATTGCCCTCCGGAAATATCCAAGCTGATCCTCGTCGCGGACGCCGCCTAGCGCGCCGCTGAGCACAGGACTTTCCAGATAGTGAAACCACGCGGTTGATGCAGGATGGGAGGAGTAGCCAATGTATTTCCATCAGATTCGTGACGTGTGATAGCAATGATGCCGGACGGCATCGACCGATGAAAGGATTATCGCCGCATACGTCCAGAATGCCAAAACGAACCATCCAAGGTGGATCAACGGAATGAACACCATGTCGCAAAGATTTCTAAGTTGCTGGTTAGTGCTCCCTCTTGCCATGGCAGGCTGCGCCACGATTTGTTCGGGGCAGCAGCCGCTGGTTCCGGGGATTGGGACCCGCATTGATTACGTCGGCGATGACTTCGAGGACACCGGTTGGTCCTTCATCCACAACCACCCCAAGAGTTCACGCGAGGAAGACAACCAGTTGCGCTTCCCGGTGGGAAAATCTGTCAACGGTCGCTGGTACGAAGGACCGGAGCGGGGACAGCCGGACGAGATGAAAGTCGTACCGACGCCTCCGGGAGGGCTGGCGGGCAGTCGCTACGCGCTGCTCGTTCGCACGCTTAACTCGGGCATCCCGGGCCACCGTTCCTTCGATGTGCAACAAGACGACTTGATCGTCGACTGCATCAACCGAATCGGCACGATCCCCGTTTCGGAATCACCCAGCGTGGTCACGCGCGTCTACCTGCCACCCGCGGATCAGTGGGAGAACCGCAGCGGACCGC
Source organism: uncultured Planctomycetales bacterium (assembly GCA_963695565.1). Taxonomy (GTDB): domain Bacteria; phylum Planctomycetota; class Planctomycetia; order Pirellulales; family Pirellulaceae; genus CAVOGW01. Next base: position 221,843 of record CAVOGW010000007.1, on the reverse strand, counting down.
ATTTTGGCTTTCGCGGCACACTGACCACGACGGTCTGGAAGACCGAAGAAAACAACAGTCGGTTTCGATTTCGCTCGCCGCAACGTTATCGGGCCAAAGAACAGTATTGGCCAGGGATCTGGATCCACTTTCGCAGCGAAACGGATGACAAGGTGGAAGTAGACTCGGCTTACCTGACCGTTCGCGGAAACAACCGCGGATTTGACTACCCGGTCCGTGAAATTCCCAAGGAACAGTTTGGCTGGTGGACGCTGGGGCTGTCGTTTACTCCGGACGGTCGCGTGCACTACTACGCCAAGCCGGGCGTCGATGACTTGACCGAGGAAGATCACTTGGCCACGGAGTACCCGTACTCGTATCGAGCAGAGCGGTTTGAAACGATGTTTTACAACTTCTGCAATCGCAACGACGGCCAGACCTGGTCCACGCCCTTTATCATCGACGAGCCCCAATTGTATCTGGTCAAGGGCGAGCGCGTGGTGTCTTTGGTCAATGGCAAACTTCGGATGAGCCAACAGCAGCGTCTGCGTGAAGAAGAACAGGCTCGGGAAAGGCAGGAACAGGAACTAACCTACCGACAAGCCGCGCAAGGAATGAGGGACGGTCGTCAGCCTGCCACCAACCAGCCGGGCACACGCAGCCAGGGCGATGAACGGGTGGCCGAGCGGAACGGGATTCAGAATCCCCAGGTCAAGTGATCTTGCGATCTGGGGCATGCCCGAGGTGTTGCCCCCTGGTTTGTCCCCACGCGTTGATGTCGAGAGTCTTCCTGGGGACGCGGAGGGCGTGCGCAGCACGCTGAGCCGTGTCGTGGCTGGAGGGAGCTGAGTTCGATTCCTGTTCATTCTCCGCGTTCGCAATGCCCCGAAAACACTTGGGGACCATGGATCTACATGGTGTCGACTGCGACGTCGAAAATGCATGAGAGGTGTGAACTGGCGTGAACCCGAGTGGGGCGCCACGCCGACGAATCCCGCCGGCTTGTCCCGCGGATGCTTCGGCTTCTCGCTCCACCATGCATGCCCCAAAGCGGGGCCCCGGTCTCCATTTCGGCCTTGTTCACGTTGTCGAGTGAGAAACGGAACCAACCCCTGGCCTAGTCAACTGCATTAAAATGCATGTGTAATCACACCCGTCGCGGGCGTGAAGTGCGGAACTCGTTCCCAGCCGCTGTCCTCATCGCACCACACGATGCGCGGCCAGGAGTCATCCTGAGGGAGCTGACTACGTACGCAGCACGGGTCAACGACCGAAGGAATTTCCAGCGACGTTGTTCCACGTACGACGGTAGACGCAGGAGATCGCGGACGCACCCCCGCAGGTCATGTCAGGTAGGCTGGCAGATCCTTCACTCCGCTCCGCTACGTTCAGGATGACGTGAGTCGGCCGCGCGGCGATCTTTGCCGGCATCGGGTATTTGTGTGAGACGATTAGGGCTCTGCCTGGGAGCGTCACTTCATTGGCGGCACACGGCGGAAGGAGTACAATGACAGATCATGGGTTCTGCATTTGATGAGATTCCGCGGCCGGCAGCTTCGCTTTACCGTCCAGATTTTGAACGGTCCGCCTGCGGTGTCGGTTTTGTGACGCATGTCCCGGGTCTGCCGTCGCATCGAATTCTCGAGTTAGGCCTGCGTGCGTTGCGCAACTTGACGCACCGCGGCGCGGTCGACGCGGATGGTAAGACGGGGGACGGTGCAGGTATTTTGACGCAGATTCCCCGCGAGCTGCTTAACCCCGTGGCCGAGTCCATGGCAGGCCGGCGGCTGGACCCCGCCGAATTGGCGGTGGGGGTGTTCTTCTTGCCGCTGGATGATCGCGCATCCCAAACCCGGGGCAAGCAACTGGTGGAATCTGTCGTCTCGCGATACGGTGCCGTGGTGCGTGGCTGGCGTCCTGTCCCGCTGGAATTGGACGTGTTGGGCGAAAAGGCGCGGCGCACGTTACCACGCATTTTTCAATTGTTGCTGGGCAAGAACCCGTCGCAGTCCCCGGACGAGTTCGAACGGGCGCTGTTCGTCGCCCGCCGCAAGATCGAAATCCTAGCCCGCGAGCAGAAGCTGGACCTGTACATCCCTTCCATGTCACTGCGTACCATCTCCTACAAGGGCCTGATGCTGGCATCCGCGCTGTCGGAATTCTACACAGACTTGCGTCGTCCCGAATTCAAGTCGGCATGGTGTGTCTTTCATCAGCGGTTCAGTACCAATACATTTCCCACGTGGTCACTCGGACAGCCCTTCCGCATGTTGGCCCATAACGGCGAAATCAACACGCTCCGCGGAAACCGCAATTGGTTTCACTCCCGTGCCAGCGAATTTCGCGACATGGACGGGGGCCAGAGCCTCGACGATCGTTCCCCGCACGAACTGTTCGACGAAATTCTTGATCCACGTGACTCGGACTCGGCTTCGCTGGACAATGCCCTGCAGTTATTGGTCATGCACGGCCGCTCGCTGGAGCATGCGATGCTGATCTTGATGCCACCGGCTTGGCGCAGCGACCTGTCGATGACGCCTGAGCAACAGGCGTTCATGCGGTTCCATCGATGTTTCAGCGAACCTTGGGACGGCCCCGCAGCAGTGGTGTTTACCGATGGTCGGACCGTGGGAGCCTGTCTGGACCGCAACGGACTGCGGCCCTTGCGGCTTGCGCAAACCGCCGACGACATATTCTGTGCCAGCAGCGAAGCAGGCTGCTTGGAACTGGACGAATCGCAGATCATCAAGAAGGGACGCTTGGGTCCGGGCCAAATGGTCAGCATCGACACGGCGTCCGGTGAGATTCGCTATAGCGAACAAATCCGCCAGCAACTGGCCGAGCGGCGACCGTACGGTGAATGGCTGAACCAACGGATCGAGTTGAGCCAACATGTGCCGGACCGGGCGGAACTTCCGGAAATTGTGCTGAAGGGTCTCCCGCTCTGGCAACGCCAGGTGGCGTACGCCTACACCAGTGAAGAGGCTGATCTGATCCTTCAGCCCATGATTGCGTCGGGCCGTGAAGCGACACACAGCATGGGCGATGATACTCCGCTGGCCATCTTGTCTCTGCGGCCGCGACTACTGTACCACTATTTTAGTCAGCTGTTTGCTCAGGTAACCAATCCGCCCATTGATCCCATTCGCGAACGGCTCGTGATGTCGATCGCGGCCGATCTGGGCCCTGAACATGATCTGCTCAGCGAATCGCCTGATCACGCCCGGCTGATTCACCTGGATTGTCCCATTCTGTTTCCACATCAGCTGGCGGCGATTAAGACCTTTCAAAAGTCCCACCCCTATCGGCGGTTGGATTTGACATGGCCGGTGGAATGTGGGCCCGACGGGCTGGAGAGACGGCTGGACGAATTGTGTGAGGAAGCCGACGAATTAGTGGACGAAGGGGCCGCCATCCTCATCCTGTCGGACACCAAACAGTCGGCCGGGCATGCCGGCATCCCCGCGCTGTTGGCGACGGCGGCAATACACCAGCACCTCATCCGGGGTGAACGACGTATGCGCTGTTCATTGATTTTGGAGAGCGGCGAGCCGCGTGACACGCACCAGCTGGCGTGTCTGTTTGGTTACGGCATTACGGCGATTTGCCCTTACCTGGCCTTCAACACCGTCCTCAATCGCTTTGCCCGCGACCGGCAGCTGGAACCCGCCAAGCAAGCATACTCCATGGTCCCAGACGAACGCCAGGCGATGGACAACTACCGCCAGGCGATTGTGAACGGCCTGCTGAAGATCATGTCCAAGATGGGTATTTCGGTACTTAACAGCTACCAAGGGGCCCAGGTGTTCGAAGCCGTGGGTATCGGTTCGGCCCTGATCCGTCGCTGTTTCCCCGGCACGCCGTCCCAATTGGATGGCATTGGCACCATCGACATCGCCACGGAAGTTCTGGAACGGCACGTGGCTGCGTATGCGGCCACTCGACAGGAAGTACCGTTTCCCAAACTCTCCGATCCCGGCTACATTCGCTTTCGCCGACCCGATCATGCAGATGCGAAGGACGGCGTCGAAGATCATGCCGTGCCCACGGTCACCGTCAAGCTGTTCCATGATTGGGTGGCCCAGAGCGAGATCAAGAATTTCCATACGTTCGCCAAGTCCAACGATCCCGATAAGTACGCTCAGTACCTGGGGGAAATTCGCCAGCGTCGCCCGGTGGCGCTGCACGACATGCTCGAATTCGCACCTCCGGAAAGCTCCATCCCCCTGGGCCAGGTGGAACCTGCCGGCCGCATCTTGAAGCGATTTACGACAGCCGCCATGTCTTTGGGAGCGCTCAGTCCCGAAGCCCATGAGACGCTGGCTATCGCCATGAATCGCATCGGTGGCAAGTCGAACTCGGGGGAAGGGGGCGAGGCCAGCGATCGGTTCAACACCGAACGCAACAGCAAGATCAAACAAATTGCCAGCGGTCGCTTTGGAGTACATGCCGAATACTTGTTGAGCGCTGAGGAACTTGAAATCAAGATGGCTCAAGGCGCCAAACCGGGCGAAGGAGGGCAGCTGCCCGGATTCAAGGTGGACGCCTTGATTGCGAGACTTCGTCATACGCAACCAGGTGTCCCGCTGATCAGCCCACCACCACACCATGACATCTACAGTATCGAGGATTTGGCTCAGCTGATCTATGATTTGAAACAGATCAATCCGTCCGCCCAAGTCTGCGTTAAACTCGTGGCGGAAACCGGAGTCGGCACGATTGCCGCCGGCGTGGCCAAGGCCGGAGCCGACGTGATCTTGATCAGCGGCCACGACGGCGGTACCGGTGCGGCACCCATCTCCTCCATCAAACATGCCGGCTTGCCCTGGGAAATCGGGCTCGCCGAAACGCAACAAGTCCTGATGCTCAACGGCCTGCGCAACCGAGTTCGCTTGCGCACCGATGGCGGGCTGCGAAACGGCGAAGATATCGTGAAGGCCGCCATCCTGGGTGCCGAAGAATTCAACTTTGGCACGATCGTGCTGATCGCCATGGGATGTGTCTATGTCCGCCGTTGTCATCTCAATACGTGCCCCGTCGGCATCGCCACTCAGGATCCGCAACGTCGCAAGAAGTTTCACGGGCAGGTCGACCATGTGATCAACTACATGCATGCGGTTGCCGAAGAAATCCGGGAAATCATGGCCTCCCTGGGGGTCAAACGGTTGGACGATTTGATCGGGCGACCAGCATTTCTGACAGTCCGACACGTCAGCGGTCATCCCCGCGCCAATTTGCTGGACTTTCGTAAACTGCTGACGGATGTGGCTCAGGACGATCCCCGGACTGCCGCGCGGATCTGTACGACGGACGGCAATACAGTGCGTCGCGACGAGCCGCTGGACAACCGCATTCTGCTGGAAACGGAACAGGCGATCATGCAGCGGCAGCCTACGGTGAAAAATTACCGCATTCGCAACATTCATCGGAATATCGGCACGAGGCTCAGCGGTTTCATTGCCTCCCAATTCGGAAACTACGGGTTTGCCCGTGACGGCCGGCCCACGCTGACGTTACAGCTGGAGGGGAGTGCGGGTCAGAGCCTGGGGTGCTTCCTGGTGGCCGGCGTGCGGATCGAGGTGAAGGGTGAAGCCAACGACTACGTGGGCAAAGGCATGTGTGGCGGCGAAATTATCGTCCGCCCTCCGGACGAATGCACTTTTGACCCCGCCCAGAACACGATTATGGGAAACACGGTGCTGTACGGAGCAACCGGAGGAGCGCTGTTCGCCAACGGACGCGCGGGAGAACGGTTTGCCGTCCGCAACTCCGGAGCGGTAGGGGTCGTGGAAGGACTGGGGGACCACGGTTGCGAATACATGACAGCCGGCGTCGTGGTCGTGCTGGGCGAAATCGGCAAAAACTTTGCCGCTGGCATGAGTGGCGGCGAGGCCTTTGTCTATGACGTCCAGGGCGATCTTCCCCGTCGCGTGAATCAGGAAATGGTGCAACTGCACCCACTTGCTAGATGCCACGAAGGGCGTCTGCACGATATCGTGACCAGGCACCGGGACTACACCGGCAGTCCGCTGGCCCAACGGATCCTGCACCACTGGGAGTCCGCCAAAACGCGTTTTGTGCACGTCTTGCCCCGGCTACCCGCCGACCATCCGGCGGAGCCCCCCCCGTCATGGCCGAGCCGATCACGGAGTCCGTTCGTCCGCTGTAGGGAAAGCGAACGCGAGCGTTGCCTTGAGAAAGAGCATGCTGGGCGAAGCCATTGCTCAGCAGCGAAGATTCTCGGAAACGGAGCCACCGCGGGTTGCGGGTCGCAAATTGGGCAATGCTTCCCGGCGCACCGCCGACGAAGAGGACCTGGCGCTCGGCACGAGATCCAACGCCTCACGGGACAACTTCCGGCGCCAGGGAATTCTCCTGTATCAAGACGCTCATGATCGCCGAGGCGATGCGGACCGCCGGCCATCTTCGGCATTCATGGCCCACGCTCGCTGGGGATGCAATTCACGTGCTGCGCGGAATTCCAAGTCCGAACGCCCCTTTCTCGATCAGGGCCTCGATGGCTTGGATGTCGGGAGTGGGCGAGCGGTCTTCGGTCAGCGGCGGGACTTGCGCGGAGGGACTCGTAAGCGGCCTCCACCCGCTGACCGGATCTCAAGGGACGATGAAAATCCAGCCCGCTGGCCGCGCACAGCAGCTCAATCGCGACAACGGAACGGGCCAACTGGATGCCACGAACAGCTTTGGCGGCGCTACGCGGTCCGTAGGAGTTGTAGTCTTCCATTCCGGCGCTGGTCGTGATGTTGGCCACGCTGGCTGGCGTGGCCAGCCCGATCAGTTCGTTGCAACAGGCGGCCGCCGTGTACTGCGCAATCATCAGGCCGCTCTGCAAACCCGCCTGGGGCGTCAAAAACGTGGGCAGTTCCGCTTCCGGATCCTGTCCCGACAACATGTGGAACGTGCGCCGCTCGGAAATCCCCGCGAGATGACAGACCGCCATGGCTATGGCGTCCAAGGGAAGGGCCACCGGCATGCCGTGAAAATTCCCACCCGAGACAATCGACTGTTGTCCCGCCGTCTCGAACAGCAGCGGATTGTCGGTCACGGCACCCAGTTCATTTTCGATCGCCTGTCGTACGTACACGAATTGATCCCACACGGCGCCCAACACGGCCGGACAACAGCGAAATGAGTAGGGGTCCTGCACGCGCGGATCGTTTTCGAGGTGCGATTTGACGATTTCGCTGCCAGCCAGGCATGCGCGCATCCACTGGGCCACGAGGATCTGGCCAGGTTGACGTCGCACGGCGTGGACGCGCGGATCCAAGGTTGCGTCGGTGGCGCGACAGGCGTCGACCGACATGGCCGCCGCCACGACGGCCGCGTCAAACAGCCGCTCGAACTCTCGGACCAGCAGGGCCGCACGCGCCGCCATCAAGTGTGTACCGTTGATGAGGGCAATCCCCTCCTTGGCGGCCAGCGTGAGCGGTTGCAGGTCCGCGGCCCGCAGGGCTGATTCCGCCGGCACCACGATCCCCTCAAACAACACCTGGCCTTCCCCGAACAGGGACAGGGCTATGTGGGCCAACGGGGCCAGGTCCCCCGAAGCTCCCACAGAACCCGTCTCCGGTACGACAGGCGTGATGCCCCGATTCAACATGTCCACCAGCCGTTCCACAATCTGGGGACGAACCCCCGAATAGCCTCGGATCAGGGAAGCGATCAGCAACAGGACGGTGGCGCGAACCGTAACTCGGTCCAGGGGTGGACCGATCGCTGTCGCATGCGAGCGGATGAGGTTCAACTGCAGCTGGGCCAACGACGAATCGTCGATCTTGATCCGGCCCAGGGCACCAAAACCCGTGTTGATACCGTAGTGTGGCTGTCCGTCGCGCATGGTGCGGCGCAGCGGCGCATGGGCTTCAGCCAGGCGTTGAATGGCCGCTTCCGCCAGTGCCACGCGGGCCATGCCGCGTCCGACGGTCTCTACCTGCTCGGTGCTCAACGGATCGCCCGTAAGTTCAATGAGCCGTTGTGCCATACGATCAAACCAAGGCGGATGTGTTGGTTGTATGTGTTGATTCCGAGTCGAACAGACGATACGGAAAGGCAGGGCTGATCACGTCGCGTCTCCCCCCAAAAGTGTCGCGCCGAAGGATGGCGCCCTTTTCGATCGACGTCGTCGCAACACTTTGGGGGGGAGCAGATTTGGGGAGAGGGCGCTGGGTCCAGATTTACACGACTTCCCGTCGATTATATCGGGACACGCGAGTTGCGGTAACCTGTCCCCGGCCTGCAGCGTTCGGGGGTAAGTTGGATCGGCCAACGGGCCGACAACCGCGTTATCGGCAGCGTTGACCGGGCGGCGGCCAGTCAGCTATCCACTTGTTTTCACCGCGATCCGCCGCTCCGCGTCCAACTCTTTGTTCTGGCCCGGAATCGCGAGTTGACTCGACCATCACTCGTGCGCAGCGCAGCGGTGCTCGTGCTCGTGCTCGGAATCGTCGTTCAAAGATTCCGTCAGCCATGCATACGCCCCTTTCGATTACGAGCACGAGCACGAGTTGATTGTCGGTTTCACTGAGGTCAGGGCAAGAACGTTAGTTTAGTTGGCTCCACTTTTGGAGGTGCCACCGTAACACCAGCACGACTCGCGAATTTTGAAATTGCGCATGCTTGATAGCATTTGGCCGAAACCCGTGATTTAGCCCGCTGGCAGACCCACTCGCTGGCGCGTCGAGCTTGTATTTTCACGTTGTTTTCGCCTTCGCGCAACTTCCAAACTTGCGCGTCGTGCTTGTACTGCGAATCGGGCGGGCAGGAGGGGTCTTCACGTAAACCAAAAACTCGATTGCACTGCGTGTGTGCAACCTGGCATCTGCCTTCAATCACGCGGTAGACCGGCAATGATGCTGAAACAGCGACCGAGTCGCTAGGATGGCAATCGGGAAACGCTGCTTGGCACCGCGCTAATCAGCGTCTGTTGCCTGTCGCTTGCGCCATTTGGCGACTTCCTCTGGACGATCCCAATCCTCGTACAGCTGGATCAGCCGATTCAGGCCACGCACGGTGCTGGCATGCTTGGCTCCCAGCTGTTCGTCGAGGATGCGAAAACCCGATTTCAATTCTTTTTCGGCCATTGCATAACGCTGCGTCACCCTTAACAGTTCCCCATATCCACTGTGGTACTGTCCCAGCAGGAAATGATGCGTGGGCAGGTGGGCCGTGCCCAGTTCGATACACCGCTGAAACAACCGTTCGGACTCTTCGAATACCCCAATTCGCGCAGCAGGTCAGCGTAGTTGTATATTCCCGTGATGGTATTGGGATGTTTTTCGCCCAGCGTGCGCAAGTGCGATTCCATGTTTTCCCGCGACAGCTGCCGGGCTTCATCCATATTGCCCGTATTGCGGACGGCGTATGCCAGGTTGTTTCGGACGGTCATCGTGTAGGGATGATCGGCGCCGAGTTCCTGTTCTCGGAGTTGAAGGGCTTCGCGCAACAAGGGGGCGGCTTCTTCAGAACGATTTTCGCCGATCAGCAAGGCACCATAGTTTACGAGTGTCAACGCGCGAACTGGCTGATTCCGCACGTCGGGATGATCCACCAGTTTCATGGCGATTTCGAGTTGTTCCTTGGCTGCTGCGGTATTGCCGGCTTGCGCGTACAACTGCCCCAGACCGGCGCGTTCCATGGCAATCGTAACCAGATCTTGCGGGCTGGCGGCGAGCGATTCCCGCAGTGCGGACTCCATTTGCGCGATCGAATTGTTCAGCTGCCCCAGTGAAAAATAGGTGTCCGACAGCCGCATGCGCACAGCGGCCGCAATTTCGGGCTGCGCGGACAGTTTTTCCGCGACATGCTCGGCTGCCACCTCCAGCGCTTCAGCGACCGTCACGTCCTTCTTGCCAACGTACGGTGAAGCAGAGGAAAAGACATCCTGCAAGAAACCGCTGATCGCGGTCTGCACTTCGGCTGCCTGCTCGGCCGCGTGCTGCGCCTTGACAGCTTCTTGACGAGCGTCGGTGGCTTGTTGCTGCAAACGCCTGGCCTCGTCACGCTGATGTCTGAGTTGCATGGCCAGCAGGGAGATGGCCAGCAAACCGGCGATCAGCAAAACAAGAATACTGAGCGTACTGCCCACCAGCAGGGAATTACGCCGCGCGAATTTCTTCAGTTGGTAGATCACGCTGGGGGGACGTGCCATGATCGGCTCGTTGTGCAGAAAACGCCGGATGTCGTCGGCCACTGCCAGCGCCGACTGGTAGCGACGGCCCGGTTCCTTCTCCAGCGCCTTGCCGATAATATTTTCGACGTCTCCGCGCAAGCGGGGCGTGATGCTGGAAAGGGGCGTCGGCGTCTGCTCGCGAACCACGCGAACTGCCTCGTGGATCATCCGCGCCAACATCGTACGGCAATCGTCCACTTAACAGCTCGTAGGCGATCACGCCCAGGGCGTACACGTCGGATCTGGTATCCAATTGGCGTGAATCACCGGCTGCCTGCTCCGGGCTCATATAGGGAATCGTCCCAATCAACTCGCCGACATGGGTCCGCAAGGTGGTTGTTTTCACGTCCGCATCAGTAAGCCGCGCGATGCCGAAGTCCAGAACCTTAAGTTGGTTGTCGGCGGTGACCAGGATGTTGGCGGGTTTCAGATCACGATGGATCACGCCCTTCTGGTGTGCGTGATGCACTGCCTCGCACAGCTGCATGATCAAGTCTAATCGAGCGGCGTCACTAAGCTGATGGGCATGGGCGTATTCCATCAACGACTGACCCTCGACGTATTCCATGGCAAAAAAGGGTTGAGCGATCCCACCCATGCTGGCCGTGCCGGATTCGTAGATCTGCGCGATACACGGATGCTGTAGCCTGGCCAGCACGTCCGCTTCCTGGGCGAATCGACCCAGCAGCTGAGGTGTTGTCACGCCCGGGGCCAGCAGTTTCAGCGCGACGCGGCGATGGGGCGCATCTTGTTCAGCCAGATAGACCATGCCCATCCCGCCCTGTCCCAGCAAGCGGATGATGCGATACTTGTCGATGCGCTCCGGCAGTTCCAGCGATTCAGGCAGGAACACCCCTGGCGTCGCGCCAACGGGCCGGTCCAGCAATTCGGATGCCGAAGTTTCCTGGGCGAGCAACCGGTCGAGCTGATCGCGAAGGGCCTGGTCGGAACCGCAGACTTGATCGAGAAAATCTGCACGCTCGTCCTGTGGCAGGTCGCAGGCCTGTTGAAAGAGTTGGTAGAGCCGCTGTTGGTGATCATCGCTCATGGCGAATCTCCGTCTGCCAATCGATCTCGCAGCCAGGCCCGCGCGAACCGCCAATCCTCCTTGACGGTACGTGGCGACACCTCGATCGCATCGGCGGTCTCTTCCACGGTGAGCCCGGCGAAAAAACGCAATTCGACCACGCGCACCGCCCGCGGGAAGTCGGTTTCCAAGTCGGTCAAGGCCTCGTGCAAGGACAACAGGTCCAGCTGAGGGTGCCGCGCATCGATCAAAGCAACGCCATCGTGTAACGTGAGACGCTGTGCCGCACCCCCTCGTTTTACCGCGTGGGCCGCCCGTGCGTGATCGACAAGTGCTCGACGGATCATTTTTGCCGCCAGTGCGAAAAAGTGGTTTCGGCCGCGCCACTGCGTGCGATCCTGGCCGACGAGGCGCAAGTAAGCCTCGTGCACCAGCGCCGTTGCCTGCAGCGCGTAGTCGGGCCGCTGTTGCTGCAGCAGATGTTGAGCCAGCCGCCGCAGCTCGTCGTAGACCAAGGGCATCAGCTGTTCGGCGGCGGCTGAGTCACCCTGTTCGACGCGGGCCAGCAGCTCGGTCGTTTGATTCTGATCAGCGCCAGCCATGCAGCACTCCTTCAGATACGCGGAATTGCGTGACCAACGGGGCAGAAAAAATGTTGGCTCGATCTTGATGCGGACCATGTAGGACGGATTGGCCCATCCGCAATAAACGTCGCTTCACCAAATCGCTTTCCACGGATGAGTAATCCGTCCTCCCTCCAGCGCGGGTCGGATGGCCAAGTCGCTGGAAAATCCACTCCGAGGCTCGCCTCACATGTAACCTGGCCCATCCGTCCTACGAACAATCGGCGCGCCATTTGGTGATTTTTGTCCGCCCGCTTTCCGCGCCATTCTCGCGTATCTGACCAATGGGGACAACTAACCACACATTCCAGGAGTGCCAGCATGTCACGCCGATTTCGATTTTTTCAGCCGGGAAGCCCTCGACGGTCGAACAGAACCGCCACGACGCGCACGCGACTTCACAGCGAATCGCTGGAATCGCGCAACCTGTTAGCCGTGTTTGCCGTCACAAACGGATTCGACGGCGTTCCAGGTGACCTCCGTAGCGCCGTACTTGCGGCGAATGCCAATCCGGGACCCGACACGATTCAGCTTCAAGTTAACAACGTACAGCTTGTCTTGGGCGACATCCTGATCTCCGACGCAGTGGACATTAATGGCGCCACGGCCATCACGGGGCATGTCGACATCCATGCCGCGCCGAACTCACGCATCTTTACGGTCGACGACAGCGCACCAGCCCAGCAAGCCGTATCCTTGAACGAGCTGACATTAAGCGGGGGAGATGTTGGGTTTCCCGGCGGCGGCGCCATCTTCAATCGCGAAGACCTGCGGATCTTAAATTCCACCATTACTGGCAACACGGCCACCATCGGCGGTGGCATCCTCAACGAATTCGCCCGCGTCTATATGCGCAATACCCAAGTCGACGTGAACTACGCTTCCTACGAAGGGGGCGGGATTTTTAACATCGGCGGCGTGCTCGAGATGTCTGACTCCGCCGTCCGCGCTAATCGCGTGTCGAATACTAACGGATCTTGGACCTTCGGCGGCGGCATCCGGAACCTGGGACAGGCCACAGCCACCTTGGAAAACTCGCAAGTGCTGGGAAATGCGGTGTACGGTTCCAACGGTGGCCGAGCATTCGGTGGGGGTATCGCCACGATGCTCGAAAGCGCCGTCCATCTGATCAACTCCGATGTCGGTGATAACTACGCCACCCACCAGGGTGGGGGCCTGTTTGTCGTCGACAATTCCAGCATGATGATCGAACAACAATCATCCGTGTTTGGCAATATTGCGGGAGAGGCCGGTGGAGGCATCTACCTGCTGCGCTGCACGGGAGATGTGGTGGATTCGACCATCACGGGCAACGCGACCGAACGCCGTGGCGGTGGAATCAGCGCCGGCAATGATGTCGTACTCAACGTGACAAACTCGGATGTCTTGACGAATACTACCAATTTCTTTAGTCCCGACGGTTCGGGAGGCGGGGCCTACTTCAGCGGCTTTGGACAAGCGAACGGACCCGTCGTGACGATTGCAAACAGTCGCATTCGAGGGAACAACGTGGACCCCAACGGTTCGCCCGGCGGGGAGTTTGGTGGCGGCATTACGGCGCGGTACGGCACGAGGCTGTACCTGGACAGCACGGAAATCTCCGACAATAAGGCCTCGATCAGCGGCGGCGGTATTTACGCCTCTGACGGATTCACTCCGGCGGCTCCCGAAATTCACATCCAGGGCAGCCAGCTGAGTGGCAATTCATCCGGTAGTCTGGGCGGTGGCATCACCATGGCGGGTGGCTACTTGCAGCTGCAAACCACGACGGTCGATCAGAATACGGCCGTGGAACGTGGCGGGGGCCTGTTCCTTACCGGACTTGGCTCACCCTCGGCGCTCGACGCCCAACTCCTCGACAGCGTGATCAGCGGAAACGTCGCGGATCTGGAGGGAGGAGGTGTGGCCGCGGGCCCCAATATGACGCTGGCCATCGACAGGTCACGCGTGACCAGCAATCATACCTTCGGCAAAGGCGGCGGGCTGTATTTGACAGCGCTCGGGCTGGCGGGCAACCCCCACGTCAGCTCAATCACCGACAGCACGATCAGCGACAACGTGGCGCGATACATCGCTGCCAATCCGACCTACGCGTCCGGTGGCGGAATCTGGGCCGGACCCGCGGTCGACGTGAGCGTGCAGGCGACGACGATTTCCGACAACCGAGCCGGTCGCCTGGGAGGCGGCATGATGATCGACTACGCGACATTTGACGTCCGCAGCAGCACCGTCGCAGCCAATTCGGCCGGTATGGACGGTGGTGGAGCCTATGTCCGGAATTCCGACGGACTGTTCGAACAGGACACGTGGTCGCAAAACGGGGCCTCGGAAAACGGCGGAGCACTTCACCTGTACTCGAATGGTTCCAACCAGGTCTCCATCCAGTTCAATACGATCAGCCTGAATCAGGCCGACCGCGACCAGAATGGTAGTGGAGTCGGGGGCGGTGTCTACGTGGACGATCCACCAATCAATCCTGTTCAAACCCGGCTCTCCAATTCCGTTGTTGCCGATAATTTCGCCGGAACTATCCTGGCACTGCCCCACAACGATGATTTGCACGATGGACCCGGACTGGCCGGACTCACACCCATTGACGTGGATTACAGCCTGATCGGTAGCCGGAAAGGGACCCTGCTTGCTGCGGCTCACCCAGATGCTAATGGAAACTTTGTGGGCACGGCGCTAACGCCCGTCGATCCAGTGCTTGACACGCTGACGAACAACGGGGGGCCGACGTCTACCATGCTGCCGCAGCCAGGCAGCCCCGCGATCGACGCAGGTGACCCCTTGTTTGGTGGGATTCCTGCCTTCGATCAGCGCGGCGCACCCTATGCCCGCATCTTCAACGGTCGCGTAGACATGGGGGCGGTCGAAGTGCCTCCGTCACTGCCCACACCAGACCTGAATCATGACGGATTGGCTGACATCAACGACATCAACCTATTGACGAATGCCATCGTCAATATGACGTACGTTTCTGGATTCGACATGAACGGAGATGGAATATTGGACGTAGTCGACATCGAGCGATGGTTGTGCAAAGCGGGTAGCTGGAACTTGGGCCCCAATTTGAGCTACCGATTTGGTGATGCCAATCTGGACGGCAATGTCGATGGACAGGACTTCATCGTGTGGAATTCCTACAAATTTTCGGCGCAATCCGATTGGAGTTCTGCTGATTTCAACGCCGATGGCATGATCGATGGGGTGGATTTCATTGCCTGGAACGCCAATAAGTTCCAAGGACCCTTCCCCTGTGTGCCTGTCCCCATCGTCGCAGGCGGAAATGGTCGAGTGCAGCCGACCGATTTCCAGGCCTGTGCATCCAGTCCGTTGGCGAATCGTCAGGCAGCGGCGCGTACCGAAGTCCAGGCGAGCAGTTTGATAAGTCAAACCTCGCGGGAACCTGCGGCACCGCCAAGAGAGGTTGCCGTGCAATTCGCTCCGCAACTCCAGAAGGCAGCCCCTGATCGCGATGACCACTGGTCGGCTCCACCACAAGAGAAGATCCTGGACCTGGTATTTGCCGGCCTTGCGTGATGTGGGAGCTTCCGTTGACCCGGCACCTGGTCGGCCGGTCGATCTGATCCATTCGAGGCAAAATGTCATCCTGAAGGAGCAACGCGACTGAAGGATCTGCCAACCAACGCTGCTACACCAAAGAACATGCGAAGTTCGCCATCGTCGATGCAAGATCTTTCGGCTCGCTACGTGAGGCCTCAGGATGACATCTCAATTCAATCTCCGAATAGGTCGACAAACCTTTGGCGGTGCCGGGTCGCCGCTGAATACCAAGGCGGCCCGTTGGCCGGATCGGATCGTGGCCGGAAACCCATGATTTCAGCGGGTTGGCGGGCTCGCTTGCCTGGGCGATTTCAAGTTGCGCATTCCAGGTAGCATTTCGCCGAAACCCGAAATTTGGCCGGTTGGCGGGCTCACTCGCTTGCGCCTCGTGCACTAATGCAGGGCCATGCTCCACCGTCTCGTTTTGATTCATCCAGCGACCGCCGGACCTGCCGCGGGCAGGGAATGTCCAAATTCGCAACATCTAACGCGTGATAGGACGCGTGTGCAAAATTGGAACGAGCCGCCAAGGTGAAACTCTCAATTTGAGAACACCCGCAAATACCGGTCTTTTTTGGCCATTTGCGGGCGATTCAAAAAAATGCTCCCCGATGATCCGGTTTGGTACTCTAATTGCTTCTCCAGATACGTGCCAGTCAGACGTCATGGAAAAAGAGTTATTCCGCGGCTGGCACCTTTTCAACGAGTCATTTACTTCGCACGGGTTAGACCATGGAAGATCTTGCAATCAGCATGAGCGAATCGCCGACGAATTTCGAGCTGCCCAGCAATCTGGCAGGAGTGGATCTACGCGGTGAAGACTTGAGCTGCGTGGATGGCATCACGGCAGAGCAGCTCCGCGGTGCCATCCTGGATCAAACGACAATGATGCCACCTGGCTTAGAGCATCTTGTGCGGGAAGTACCCAATTGGTCTTTTTCGGTTTGATCCTTTGATGTTCGAAAATGGAAATTGCTGGATGGCGCCCCGTCTCTTCATGAAGAGAGAAGGCGCGTGGTAACGCCATCCGGTGCGGCAGTCTCAGTTCTTATCAGCTAATTCGACCCAAATGTTTACGGGTCAGGCATTACCTCTTCAGTGAGTTCGGGGGGCGGTGACCTTTCTTTGATCGGGTCACCGTCGATATGTGGTATTCGGTGTTTGGCAATAGCGGATAGCCGGGGCCTTCTGGCGCCCTGAGGATCGCGATGTTTTGCTCTCTTGACTCGATACGCGATTCTCGGCACCGAATACCCATTTTTTTCGGAGCACCCTAGTTCGTGTTTTGCATTATCGACGTCGCGGTCGACACAATGTAGAACAATTGTCCCCCATTGTTTCCGGGCCATTGCGATGCCAGGAGGTGGGGGGGATGAGCCCCATGAACCAACCTGCGAACTGTGACCAACCGAACCCGATCGTCGAGCTGCACGACGTCAGTCACCGCGAAAGCGGCCAGCTGGTGTTAGACCACGTTTCCTGGCAGATTCATCGCGGCCAATCGTGGGGGATGCTAGGAGCGAACGGGGCGGGCAAAACCATGCTATTGCGCGTGGTGGCCGGTTGGCTGTGGCCCAATGCCGGTGGATGCGTGCGTCGCCTGGGTCGACCGCTCGTGGATCTGCGCGAATTACGTCGCAGTATCGGCTGGATCTCTCACGCCATGACCGCCGCCATCCCCAAACAGGAACGAGTTCTGGACACGGTGGTTTCGGGCCGGTTCGCCCAACTGGGACTGATGCCCACGCGCTCGGATCGTCCCACGGCGGACGATTATCATCAAGCCCGCACGTTTCTTGTCCAATTGCGCGGAAACTCTACTCGAGCGACGGTTTGGTTCCTTATCGCAAGGCGAGCAGCAAAAAGTCCTGCTGGCCCGATCGCGCATGGCCCATCCCCTGCTCCTGATCCTGGACGAACCGTGCGTCGGGCTGGATCCGGGCAGTCGCGAAAACTTTCTGGAGTCCGTCGCCCTGGTATTGGCCGATTCCGACGCGCCGAGCATCCTGCTGGTCACGCACCACATCGAGGAGATCCTACCGGGACTCCGCCAGACCATCGTGGTTCACCAGGGAAAGATCGTGCAGCAGGACACCACGCGCCAGGTGCTGCAACCCGCGACGCTGCAAACCATTTACGGTCGCTTGCCCCGGGAGTTGATCGAGCACGCGGGTCGGCATTGGCCGATTTGGTAGCGTGGGGCGTTTGTCGACCGTCGTCCCTGGTCGTCAATGGTCCCTTCAGGACAGGGCACGGATACTGATCGCACTCGCCTTTCCCAGCACGATATGATCCAGCACGTCAATCCCTAACGTCTGCCCCGACTCGGTGATCCGCTGGGTTACTTCGAGGTCCTGCGAACTGGGAGTCGGGTCCCCAGACGGATGATTGTGCACGAGGATAATCGAGGAGGCGGCGTCTTTGATGGCAGCGCGGAACACCTCGCGGGGATGAACCAGACTGGCATCCAGGGTTCCCACGGTTATCCGATGACTGGCGATGACCTGGTTCTTGGTGTCCAATGTGACGATGTGAAATTCTTCCTGTTTCGCCTGGCTGGCCAATCGAGCAAACTGATGCTGGCAAAAGCGGATGGCTTCCTCCGAGCTGCGGATTTTGGACATGGGCCTGGCCTCCGCAGCCGCAGCCACGCGTCGCCCCAGTTCCATCCCCGCCATGATCTGACAAAAGGCCGTTTTGTCGATCGCCGCACTAATCGACTTCAGTTCACCGCGGCCCGCGGCGGCGAGCGCTTCCAATCGTCCCTCGAACGCCCGCGCAACTTTCTGGCCGGCCATCACGGCCGATTCCCCGGGCCTACCCGCGCGCACCAGGATCGCCAGCAGTTCTGCCGTGCGTAGCTCCGCTGCTCCGCAGGCCAACAACCGCTCGCGCGGGCGATCGTGTTCAGGAGCCGCCTTGATCTGTGTGCCGAAGATTCGTTCATCAAGCCACTTGGCAGCGGTAAACTCGCCACGACTCGGATTCCAGCAAAACGCTCCGTCCGGGGATTCGCGGATCAGCCAGCCTTGTTCGGCCAATTCGTTGATGACCCGCGTCACGAATCCGGGCTTTTCTGGATGGCACGCCTGTTGAACCGCCTCCATGTCGAAAGCCATGTGATCGGCCGCGAACTCGACGATCGGCCGGTACCGGTCGTAGCGCTGAATGGCTGAACTGGGCGCGCGAGGTGTCGTCGACATACCGCAGATTGTGACATCTGTCGGTCGGCTTGCAAGGCGCCTTCGCTGGCGGCCCAAAATTGCTAAAATGCGGGGACATGAGTGGCGTGACGCAACGACTCGACAGCCTGCAGCAACCCATCGATGACCTGTGCGACATCGGACGCCGCTTTTACGCGCAGGGATGGTCGGTGGGCACAAGCAGTAACTACAGTATCGTCACCGGACGCGAGCCACTGGAATTGCTGGTCACGGCCAGCGGCATGGACAAAGGGATGCTCACGCCCGCCGATTTTGTGCGCGTCAATTCCCAGGGCGATCCGATCGTGGCCACGCCGTCGCGATCGTCGGCCGAAACCATGCTGCACGTGGTGTTGGGGACAGAACCCGAGATTGGCAGTGTACTGCACACTCATTCGATTTGGGCGACGCTATTGTCCGACATCTTTTTTGCCGACGGATTCCTGGAAATCGCCGGATACGAAATGTTGAAAGGGCTGGCGGGGATCTCCACGCACGATACCAGCATCAAGCTGAAAATATTTGAAAACACCCAGGACATTCGAGGGCTATCTCGGGAAGTGGCCCGCCTGCGACAGGCCGCGGATCCCTCGTTACAATATGGCTTTCTCATGCGTCGCCACGGAATGTACACTTGGGGAAGCAATGTGCAGGCGGCCCGCAGGCACGTGGAAATACTTGAGTTCTTGTGCGAAGTGCTGGGACGAAAGTTGTCGATGGCCGTTAAGGGACGCCCCGATTGACTCACGCAACGCACGTATTAGACGCTGCCAGCGTCTCCGGCCTCGTACCTCGTGGAAGTTGACAACACGACCTATGGCAGTTCTTGTCCCATGCTGCCAGCATGGGACAAGAACTGCGCCCCTCAACGGTAAACACATGGCGACCATCACCATTCAAGACGAGCAGCGGACCATTCACGACGTAGACGAGTTACGCGCGTTTCTGGAGCCGTTCGGCATCTGGTACGAGCACTGGGACGTGGCCGGCCGCATTGCGGAAAATGCCACGAACGAACAGATCCTGCAGGCATACAAATCCGAGATCGAACGGCTGAAACAGCGTGGTGAATTCGTCACGGCGGATGTCATCAACGTCAGCCCCACGACACCCAACCTGGACGGGATGCTGAACAAGTTCAACAAGGAGCATACCCACAGCGAGGACGAAGTTCGCTTCACGGTGGCTGGACGGGGCGTGTTTCACATCCATCCAGAGCATGGTCCCGTGTTTGCCATCGAAGTCGAAAGTGGGGACCTGATCAACGTCCCGCGCGGCACTCGACATTGGTTTGATCTTTGCACCGAGCGGACCATCCGCTGTATTCGACTGTTCGAAGATGCTTCAGGCTGGACGCCTCACTATGTGGAAGCGGGAGTTCACGGCGCGTACGCGCCTGTCTGCTGGGGACCCGATTATCTGCCCAAGTCGGACAACCTTAATTCGGTCGTTAAACCGTGATCGAGTTCTGCGGTCGCGGAATCTTGCTGGACATTGAGGGAACCACGTCCTCGATTTCCTTCGTTTACGACGTGATGTTCCCTTTCGTCCGACGTGACTTGCCCACGTTTCTGGAAACCCGATGGGGAGACTCACAGCTGGCCCAGGCGTGCGAGCAGATCGCACGAGACGCCGGTGCGGATTCCTGGCAAGCCTGGTGCCGCTCGGCCGATGCCGTGGCTTGTCGGCAGCAGCTGCACGATGAAGTCATCCGGCTGATGGACGCTGACGTGAAGGCGACCGGTCTCAAGAATTTGCAGGGCCTTGTCTGGGAAGATGGGTTCCGCAGCGGCGAGCTTGTGGCTCACGTCTATGACGATGTGGCCCCCGCGCTGCAGGCCTGGAGCCGCCGAGGGCTGGACTTGCGCGTTTATTCCTCCGGCAGCGTGGCGGCTCAGCGACTGTTCTTCGGCCATACCGTGCAGGGGAATTTGCTCCCCTTGTTTTCGACGCATTACGATACGACGACCGGCCCCAAACGCGAAGTGGCAAGTTACCAGCGGATTGCCGCCGAGTTTGGTTGGAGCACGAGCGATCTGCTGTTCGTCAGCGATGTTGTTGACGAGCTGAACGCAGCACGAGGGGCCGGATTTCATACGGCGTTGTGTCAGCGGCCCGGCAACGCCGTCGTGGCCGACCCGCAGGGACACCCGCAGATCCAATCGTTTGCCGAGATCGTGCTTTCATAGTTCGTGTTTTGCATTTTCGACGTCGCAGTCGACACAATGTAGAACCATTGTCCCCCATTGTTTCCGGTCCATTGCGGCGATACGAACGGCTGAAGATGCATACGAAAGACGGGCAGCGCAATCAGGGGCTTCTACTGATCACCGCGGCTACGTTGCTGTGGTCGACCAGCGGTTTTTTTGCCAAAGCGCCGCTGTTGGATTATTGGTCCCCGGAGCAGCGGGGAGTGCAACTGGCCTTTTGGCGAGTTTTGTTCGCGTGCTGCCTGCTGCTGCCGCTGGTGAGAAAGCCTCAGTGGACCTGGCGGCTGATTCCCGCAGCGATCTTTTTCGCGCTGATGAATTACTGCTATCTGACCGCCATGACGACCACCACGGCCGCCAACGCCATCTGGCTGCAATACACGGCCCCTGCCTGGGTGTTGGTCGTGGGCGTGTGGTTGCTGAAAGAACCGTTCAAACCGATCGATATCGTGACCGTGCTGTTTACCTTGCTGGGCGTGGCGGTGATCGTCACTGGCGAACTGCGCCACACGGAATCCAGCCAGTTGGGGCGCGAGGGGGTTTTTTGGGGGCTGGCGGCGGGCATGATGTACGCCGGGGTAATCCTGTCGATCCGCGCCCTGCGCAACATGAACAGCGCGTGGATTGTGGCCGTTTGTCACGTGGCCGCGACCCTGTTCCTGTTGCCTTGGATTGTCGTAGAAGGGGACTGGCCGCCGCGCCCCGTGTTGGGCTGGGTGGCGGCGTTCGGTTTCCTGCAGCTGGGCCTGCCCTACCTGTTGTTCGCTAAGGGGACTCGGACGATTAGTGGGCACGAAGCCTCCTTTATTGGTTTGCTGGAACCGATCCTGGTCCCCCTGTGGGCCTATGCATTCTGGCGCCATACTCAGCAATATCAGGCTCCGGCGCTCTGGACGCTGCTCGGTGGCGGCTGCATTCTGGCCGGATTGGTGATTCGATTTGTGAAGCAGCCGCGGCGTTGAGTTGAAGACCGCAGGTGGGGCAGGCGGAGCCTGCAAGACAGTGCGTTCCCAGGCAGAGCCTGGGAACGAGTCACGAAAGAGCCTGGGAACGAGTCGGTGAAGGGCTGAGCCTGGCAGCGAGTCACTACCGTCGCGCTAACTCGCGATTGACGAGCAGCGTAAGTTCCATCAAAGTATCAAGGCGCGTTTACGCGCGTCGAATACTTCCCGCGAGACGAGTCCATCAACTAATTTCCGCAACGGCCGACAGCACGGAATCAGCATGCCGAACCAATATGACGTCATTGTGATCGGAGGGGGACACAACGGATTGATTGCCGCGGCCTATCTGGCTCGCGCCGGCCGACGCGTTTGCGTCTTGGAGCGACGACACGTGCTGGGCGGCTGTGCCGTGACCGAGGAACTCT
Source organism: uncultured Planctomycetales bacterium (assembly GCA_963695565.1). GTDB lineage: Bacteria > Planctomycetota > Planctomycetia > Pirellulales > Pirellulaceae > CAVOGW01. The sequence goes on along the minus strand of CAVOGW010000007.1, from coordinate 199,679 downwards.
GGCCCGGTTACCACGTTTCCACAGCCGCCTACGTGATCAGCCTGCTGCTACCCGAGATCATGGAGGAGCTGCGGCTGAAAGATTACGGTCTGCGGATCCTGCCGCGCAATCCCAGCTCGTTCACTCCTACGCCCGATGGTCAGTCGCTGACGCTGGGTCCGGACCTGAAGATGTGCCAGCGCGAGATCAGCAAATTCAGCACCCAGGACGCTGAGGCATATCCGCGATACACCGCTTTGTTGGAACGTATTGCCGAGTTGCTGGAACCCGTCCTGTCTCGTGTGGCCCCGGATCCGTTCCCGATGCCGGGCAGTTGGCGCAAGATGAGCGTCGTCAAAAAAATGCAGGATGTCGGTCGACTGTTACAATTGCACGGGACGCTCAAGAGTTTGGGCTCGGAGATTCCCGAGGCCATCGAGATCCTGACCGGCGCAGCGCGCCCATATTGGAACGTTGGTTCGAATCAGAGCCCTTGCGGGCGACGCTGGCCACCGATGCCGTGATTGGTGCGTTCGCATCCATCTCGGCGCCGGGCACGGCCTACGTGTTGTTGCATCACGTGATGGGGACCGCCGGTGGCGCCCGCGGCGTGTGGGGCTATGTCCAGGGAGGCATGGGGGGCTTGGCCACCGCGTTGGAACGCGCGTTGCGAGATCTGCAGGTCGACGTGCGACGCGAAGCCGAAGTCAGTCGCATTCTAGTCAACCGCGGACGCGTGTCCGGAGTCGCACTAAGCGACGGCACACAGATCGAAGCACGCGCTGTCGCCTCCAGCGTCGATGCGCATCTCACGTTTGAGCGTTTTCTGGACGAGCGGGAGTTGCCCGTCGATTTCCTCAACGCCGTCAAACGCATCGATTATGCATCGGCTTCCGCCAAGATCAATCTGGCTCTGTCGGAGCCTCCCAATTTCACGGCGCTCCCTTCGACCGGAGTCGCACCGCACCATCACGGCACGATGCATATTTCGCCGACGCTGGATTACATCGATCACGCTTACGATGATGCAAAATACGGTCAGCCCAGCCGCGAACCGGTACTGGAGCTGACGATGCCCACCAGCGTCGACCAGTCCATTGCTCCGCCGGGGCACCACCTCATTTCGATTTTCGTGCAGTTCGCTCCGTATCGGCTGCGCGACGCAAATTGGGACGATCTCAAGGAGTCCTTCGCTGACCGCTGCATCGAGCAGATTGCGAGGTACGCGCCGAATCTGCCCGGAGCTATCCTCCATCGACAAGTGCTCAGCCCCTTGGATCTCGAGCGCACGTACGGGCTGACGGGCGGCAATATCATGCAGGGTGCCATGAATTTCAACCAGTTATTTTTCTGCCGGCCCTTGCCGGGCTGGGCCGATCATCGCACGCCGATTCGTGGCCTGTACCTGTGTGGCGCGGCCAGTCATCCAGGGGGCGGCGTGATGGGCGCCTGCGGCAAGAACGCGGCCGAAGAGATCTTGAAGGACTGAGTCGTTGCCGCCTGCCGGACGAGACACGCTCGTCGAGGGCGTGGCGAGGCCCGATACGGTAGACTGTCGGCGCCGCAGGCTCGTCAAAACTCGTTGGCAAACATCAGATCCATTGACATGCCCTTCACCGCAATGAAAGAATGGGCGCAAGACACGACCCGCATCATCTGGCGATTGTTCGTGGTCCGGCGGGACGCTACTTGCAGCAACATCCCGCGCGGGACGACATTGCACTGCTGATCGAGGTTGCCGACACGTCCTTGAACCGTGATCGTGAAAAGTGCCGAATCTACGCCGCTGCGGGTATCGTCGCATATTGGATCGTGAATTTGGTAGATCGGCGCGTCGAGGCCTACTCAGATCCGACCGGCCCCGATTCCGCACCCGCGTTTCGACAACGCCGCGACTACAGCTCGAATGAAGAGATGCCCGTCGAGATCTTAGGTCAGCAGGTTGGTTCTCTCTCACTGTGTCCAATACTCCTCGCAGGTCCCGGGACCAGCTGAATTAATAGCGCAGGTGCTTCCCCCACGATTATCGGTGCAGGTCGAGGCTCGCTGCCAGGAATCGCGGGCAGAGCCTACGCAATCTCGGGATGCTCGCTGCAGGCCATTTGCAAGTAGATTTCTCGCAGGCGACGCGAATACTTGCCGGGCTTGCCGTCCGCAATCACGTGTCCGTCGATTTCGATGATGGGCATGATCAGCGCGGTGGCCGACGCCGTGAATGCTTCCTGAGCGTCATAGGCTTCGTGGAGCGTAAACAACCGCTGTTGGATCTCCAGTCCGATTTCTGAGGCCAGCCGGAAAACCGCGCGACGCGTTACGGAATCGAGAATGTCGTGTGTGACTGGACGCGTCACCAGCACGTGGTCGGCCGTAATGATGCAGGCCGACGACGACGTGCCTTCGGTCACGTAACCGTCCTCGACCATCCAGGCCTCGAAAGCACCCGCCTCCGCCGCTGCCTGTTTGCCCAGCACCTGGGCCAGCAAGGAAGTGGACTTGATGTCCCGCCGTTGCCAGCGGATGTCGGGGATGGTAATCGCCTTGACTCCCGCCTCCGCCAGAGGATTTTCAAGCAGTCGCATGCGCTGGGCAAACATCACCGTCGTGAGCGTCGTCTCCGCCGGATCGGGGAAGTGGAATGCCCGCGTCGCAGCGGCCCCGCGTGTAAGCTGCAGATAGATCAGCCCCTCTTCCAGCCCTTCCCGGGAAATGAGTTCGCACATCAACGTCCGCAGCTGATCGAGCGATACGTTCGCCGTCATCCGCATTTCGTGCATGGACCGCTGCAGCCGTGCGAGGTGCCCTTGGCAGTCCACCAATCTGCCATTGACGACGGCCACTACTTCGTAGATGGCGTCGGCAAACAGAAAGCCGCGGTCCAGTACCGAAACTCGGGCCTCGGCAATAGGCAGGAATTGTCCATTGACGTAAGCAATCGAAGGGAGTGTGTTCATGGTTTGACGTACGTCGCGCTTGCCGAATTCATCGAGGGCAATACCGTTGGGGCCACCAGGTCTATTGTGGCATACGGCGTTATTGCCGCCGCGTCAAGATGGCGGTTCCCATGATCAGACCTCCGACGCCCACCGCGCTGAGGACGAACAGGGGCAAAATCAGCTCGTTCCAGCTGAATTCACGCCAGATGGCTCCCTCAAGGGCTCGGATGGACCAATAGACCGGGCTGATCACGCTTAGTTTCTGCATGAACGCAGGCATGAACATGGCCGGGACCATGCAGCCTCCTAACATGGCCATCACCATGTTGCTCGCCCAACCAATGCCGCTCACCGATTCTTCGCTCTTACCCACTGTCGACAAGGTCATCATGATGCCCACAAAGCAGAACGAGGTCGCCACGCCGGCGACCAGCAACTTGGGGAAACTGACGGGACGCATGCCCAGCAGGTACCCGAATCCATTCAGCAAGGCGATGACGCCCAGGGATGCCAGGAAGCAGGCCACGGCCTTACCCGACAACAGATTTAGCTGCGACAGCGGTGCCACGCGCAGCCTGAGCAGTGTCCCCTGCGTCCGTTCCCGCGCGATCGACAGCGAGAACCCGGCGACACATCCCAGCACACCCCACACCATGGCCTGGGGAAAGCTGATGTCCCAGCGCGATCGCAATTTCTTGACCTGGGCCTGGATGCTGTTGGGGTCCAGCTCGCGAGTTACGTCCAGCAGTTGGATATCCGCAAACCGCATCGTGGGCGGGCCTGATGAGTTCGCGGTTTGCGCATCCTGGCTCGATTGCTGCTGCAAGGCCTTAGTCGAGTCCAGGACTTGCGTGAGTGAACCGAACAACCCGGTGAGCAGCTGTGCGCTCCAGGGGGTTAATTTGTTGGCTGCTGCGGACCTGCTCCAGCGTCTGTTCCACGAATGGCTTGAATTGGTCGGGGTTTTGAAACCGATACGCGATCAATTGCCCCATAGCCTCCATCACAAATCCCTGAATCATGGCGGACTCCGCCGCCCGCGAGGGATCCATCCCCAGCTGCAATTGCGGCGGCGTTTGCCACATGATGCCGGCCGACTCCCCGAATTTGGCGGGAATGACCAACATTCCCACGCGAGCTCCACGGCGGACGCTGTCACGCGATTCTGCCAGTTGAGCGGTTTCGACTTCGAGATTCTGGTTGCTGCGGAGGGATTCCACAAACTGCCGGGAAACCGTGGAGCTGTCTTCATCGACGATGGCGAACTTCATTTTGGTTCGCGTGGAGGATCCGCTGAAGCCCATGATCAGGCCGAAAAACAACCCCATCACAATGGGAAACCCCAACACAAAAAAGGCCGACATTTTATCGCGAACCAGCAGTCGCAGATCTTTGACGGCAATCGCCAGAATGGTCCTCATTAATCTCGTAGACTCCTTCCGGTAAGCGTCAAAAAAACGCTTTCCAGATCAGGCTGCGCAATCTGGACTTCCTGGAACGGAATACCACGCGCGTGCAGTTTTGTTAATTCATCGATGGGACTGGGTGTCGTGATGCGAATCGTATCTTGGTGCCGTTGACCCTCAATTTCGACTTGCTGTGCATCGTCAGTCAGTTTGAGGTGAATCACCGAGTCTCCGCCATATTCAGCCAACAGCTGGCGGACCGAGCCGACGGCCAACAGCTTTCCCTGGTCCATGATGGCCACGCGATCACACAGTTTTTGGGCCTCCTCCATGTAGTGTGTGGTGTAGATGATGGTCAGGCCCGCTTTGGCCAGTCCGCGAATCGTTTCCAAAATGTGGTTGCGCGACTGCGGGTCCACGCCCACCGTCGGCTCGTCCAACAGCAGGACGCGCGGCTCGTGAATCATGCCTACGGCAATATTGAGTCGCCGTTTCATGCCGCCCGAGAAGGTACTTACTCGGTCCCGCGCACGGTCGTGGAGCCCGGCCAACGACAGGGCCCAATCGACACGGGCCGTCAAGGCAAGCCCGCTAAGTCCATAGAGCCGTCCAAAAAAACGCAAGTTCTCCGCCGCCGTTAACTCGTCGTAAAGGGCTAACGACTGTGGAGCGATTCCGAGCAGCCGCCGCGTCTCAGGCAGCGTGGGATCACGTCCATCGATTGTTGCCGCGCCGGCATCGGGACGCAACATCCCCGCCAGCATGCTGATCGTCGTGGTCTTGCCAGCTCCATTCGGTCCTAGCAAACCGAAGGTTTCGGCGGTGGCAATTTCCAACGTCAGATCGTCGACCGCGCAGCGACTGCCAAAATGCTTACTCAGCCCGTGACATGAAATCAAAGCGTGATCCTCTCAGCCGTACGAGTCGAGACTTATCCGGCTACTACTCGCTGGCATTGGATTGTTTCGCCTCGCGCTGCTTCTTTTTCTGGATCATTTTGGCGACCGACTCTGGCGGAGCAAACTCATCCGGGCCGAACTCGGGGTTGAGAACGACTTCGTCCAGTTTCAGGATTTGCGTCACTCCCATGGCCTTGATCTCCTGTCGAAATGCCATCTTCAATCCGTTGACGTCACGATAATCATCCGACACGGTAGTGATGTCGCCCACAACGCCCTTTCGTGCAGACTTACTGCTCAACAGCAGGTGTGTGTTCTGATCGTACCACCTTCGTTCCACCGATCCTTTATGGTCTGTAAATTCGACAACGTAGCAGGGCGAATCGTGTATGGTTTCAGTCCCCGTACACTCGATCGATTGATAGTACTTGTCCGGATTCGTTTCCTCGTCGAAGTCGGCTCGTTTGAGCATCTCTTCGCGCTCCTCGCCGTCCAACAATCGCTGTCCCTGCATGGGTGAAACGTCCCAGGCCAACTCGCCGTTCGTACCCTGGTCCATGGCCCCCAAACCGGGAAATTCAATCTTCAAACTGAAAACACCCGGTCGTGCGCGCTTGATGGTGATGGGCGCCTTGAAGCTTTGGATTTCGAGATGGCCTCGCATCAACATACCTTGAATGCTGTCCAACTTCTCGCGACCGCCCGTAGCGGTCAGGTACTGTTCGTAGATTTCTTTACCGGAGGGCAAATCCGCGGGACTTTCCGGCTGGGCGTTGGAGACGGTTGCGGTCTGTTGCGCCAGTAGCACCGGGTTCATGGTCAGCAGCAGGATCGCGCCCTTCAGGCCGCAGGATGCCAACACACATCGGACCAACGGGGCAAACGGCTGGGGAAGCTGCGGAAACTTTCGCGTGAGTTCAATCGACGTCATGAGTGCATTCCTTGTTCCTGGTTCGTTTGGACTTGTGTTCGCGGTGCGGCCGTCGTTCTTGGTCGGCCGAATCGGATTATATAGCATTTGCCGCGCCTCGGCGGACTTCACTTGGCGTGTGATGATGCTCGTCGCCTTGACATCGGCACCGGCATGGGAGGGTCCGGAGTTTTCGACTGGGACGGAACATCCGCCGACGCAGCGACAATTGTCAATTCGGGCGGTCGATTGAGCACCGATGTAGCACGAAGCGATGCCGCGATTACTACGAAGACGTTCGATGGTTCCCTCGTCGTGAATTCGGGCCAGGTTCACGTGCGAATGGCCGACGGGGAATGGGAGATGGGAGGATTGCTGGAATGGAACAATACAGACAACCAACTTCCGATTTTGTCGGGCGATAACGTTCGCATGTCCGGAGTCGTTCAGGTCGATGGCAACGGAGTATCACGGATCACCGCGTCGTCTCTCTTTGTTAATTCCAGCGCGGTTACTGTGAATTCGAACGCGGAATTGCAAGTCCTGGGGGAAACGGCCAACTTCAGCGGCGGTAGCTGGCAGGGTTCCGGAGTCGTCAGGTTCGGTACGGGATCTGTCCTGCTGGGATACGGGCGAAACTTTGGCAGTATCGCGGACTTGTCGGGCCAAAAGTCAGGTTGAAATTCACACACCGCCGGTTACCAACCGGCGGCTTGTTTGGGTCTTGCGACGGCAGTGCTACTGCGCCAAACGCGTACCACCAGTAACGGTGGGTTCGTCATGCTCCCGGGCCATTATCTTCGAGGGTTTGGTCGATCACCACGCTGACTTGACTGCTGCCCCCCACGGTTTCGAAACCATTGATGCGTAAACGGCCGAAGTGGCTGGGACCGTTGAACTGCAGTGCGTCGCTGCCTGGCCCACCATGGAACCAGGCAGACCGAGCCTGCACACCGGCGACGACGGCCGCGTCGTCTCCTGCACCCATATTTGCGGCGATGGCCGCGAACGTCGAATCGACCAAGGCCAGGTGGTCGGCACCTGCGCCGGTCGCGACCCGCACGTAACCGGCCTGCGTTCGTCCGATGGCCACGTGGTCGTCACCGGCACCGGTCTGAATGCCCAGAATTCCGTGAATGGCAGTTTCGGCGACGGCCACCAGGTCGTTGCCAGGTCCACCCCACGCCGACATGCCGTGGCCGATACGCGATCCGTCGACTCGCAGGCTATCTTGGCCTTGATCCAGATCGACCAGCAGTCGACCCTGGATCATCGTGTTGACATCGGTTGCACTGGCCATGGGACCGCCGATGGTGACGTGGTCATTTCCCAACCCCGCGGCAATCTCGACATTGCCGCGCACATTAGCGCGGAACAGGCTGGCCACGTCGCTTCCTTCGCCGAGTGCCATGCGCACGCCGCGGTGCACGCCACTCACCTCCACGCGATCAAATATTCCATTGATCGACGTGGGCCCATCCCCTGCTTCCAAGCCAACGATAATATAGGCATCAGGCGCATCACCGGATGTCACCGCAACTCCATTGCTGGCATCGTCTCCGCGGACCACCAGGGTCCCTTCCACCACGCTTACCGTCACGTCCCCCGCCAGCAGTCGTTTGTCTTCCAGGGTCTCTACGCTCATGTGATGCTGATGTGTCTTGTTGAATCGCACGATTCGCCCTCCGCTTGATGTGGTCGTATGCGTTACGTAATTGATTGGCTTGAAAATCGAGCCTACGCAGTACAACGCGGCAGCGCTTCAGAATTCAGAAAGAGACAGGGTGCGTCCCACGGGACAGGGAATGGGTAAGACATAGTGGCCCATCCGCAACGAACGTCACTCGGACCTTATCAGTTTGCCAGGATGGGTAATCCGTCCTCCAAGGCGGGACGGATTACGAATTTGCCGCAGCATCGTACCTGTTGGTTGCGCGAGATCGCGAGTTGGCCTATTGGCTCCACAAGGGAAGAGGCTGGCGAGGCGACAAGGGCTCATATTTCCGGAGGGCGTTGCCCAGCGGGGTGGCACAGGTTGCGAGCGCGATTCTTGTCGGCCCGCGGAGCACTTCGGGATTCCCGTGGCTAAAACCGGAGCCTTCGAAGGGTGCCCCGCTGGGGATGTACCGCCGCTCCGCGGCTCCAAGGCGGACGATGATCATGCGAACAGTTTATTTCGCCAATTCTCGGTCGATGGCCGCGACGACCTCCGTTGCGTCGGGGCGAGTGCGTGGGCCGAAGCGGGCCACCACCTCACCGCTACGGCCGATCAAGAATTTCTCGAAGTTCCAACTGATCGGGCCCGGGCCGACGGGTTCCGTATCGAGGCTCGTCAACCGCTTGTACAACTCGCACGCGCCGTCACCATTCACTTCGATTTTGGCGAACAGCGGGAAGGAAACGCCGTATTTCGCCGTGCAGAATTGCTGAATCTGCTCGGGCGTTCCAGGCTCCTGACCGCCGAACTGGTTACACGGGAATCCCACCACCACCAGGCCCTGATCCGCGTATTTAATATGGAGTTCCTCAAGCTGTGCGTACTGCGGCGTCAGCCCACACTTGCTGGCCACATTGACGACCAACACGACCTTACCCTGGAAGTCGTCCAAATTTACGTCCTGAGCGTTAAGCGATTTCATGGTACCCGTAAAAACACGGTCAGATGGCGACTTGGTCTGTTGTGACATGGAAACTCCGGGAAGTAGAAACATAAAGAGCGAAACGCTGAGGTAGTTGGCACGCAGGGTCGCTGTCATCGGGGGCTCTCGCTTTCATGGGCTCAGCGGCGAACCGCCGGTCGGCCAGTGATGTAACGTAGAATTGGTAAGGTGTGGGATTTGCAATGGCGCATTCGAGCTCGCAGGTAGCCGAAACTTTGATCTGGCCGGTTGGCGGGCTCACTCGCTGACGCGTCATGCTTGTATTTCGTGTCGAATCGAACCGACGTTGTGCTGTCTCGTTACCCTGCACTGCAAACCCGGCTCCATCGGCTATATTGTTGTCGTCGAACACGATTTGACCAGGCGCCTTTACCGCATGTTCCGTCGACCAGCAGCGTGGCCATCAAGCAGACGATTTTAGGCGGACCCAGTTCGCCCGGCGACGATCGGTACTCGCTGCTCGAAATTGCCGAAGAAATGCGAAGTCGGTCGTGGCCCGGCTTGATTTCACCTGACCCGCACCCGCAGCATGATCGGTCGGTCCAAACTCTGCCGCGAAAATCTGTCGCGATCTTGATCATTGCGAACGAGGAGCCACACGATGCACCGAATCGCCATGTTGGGTACCGGGCTGATCGGCCGCTTTTACACGATGGCCCTGCACGGTCATCGCCGCCGTGATCGGGTCAAGGTCGCCTATTCCCGGTCAGCGGACCGCGCTGAAATATTTGCAGCCGAATGGGACATCCCGCGACACACCACAAGCCTCGAGCAGGCGATCCTCGATCCGGAAGTCGACGTCGTGGTGGTGGCGGTGCCGAATCACCTGCACGAACAAGCCGTGCTCAAGGCCGCTGCTGCGGGCAAGGCAGTGCTGGTCACCAAGCCGCTGGGTCGTAATGCGGAAGAGGCACTCCGCATGCTCGAAGCCTGCGAGCGTGCGGGCGTTTTTCACGGCTACCTGGAAGACCTTTGCTATACGCCCAAAACGCTGAAGGCGCTCGAGGCGGTTCGGCAAGGCGCACTGGGAAAAATCCTATGGGTCCGCTCTCGCGAGACACACTCCGGCCCCCACAGCGATTGGTTTTGGAACAAAGCGCAATCGGGCGGTGGTGCGATCATGGATCTTGGCTGCCACTGCATTCAGATCGCACGCAGCTTCATTGGCCAAGACATCCGTCCCGTGGAAGTCAGCTGCTGGGCTGATACGCAAGTCCATCCCATCGACGCGGAGGACCACGCCATCGGCCTGGTGCGCTACGAGAACGGCGCCATCGGCCAGTTCGAGGTTAGCTGGTGCTTCCGGGGCGGGATGGACCTGCGCGACGAAATCTGCGGTACGGAGGGCACCATTTGGCTCAACCACTGGCTGCGCACGGGGTTCGAAATGTTCACGGCCGCCGGCCAGGCCGGCTACGTCTCTGAAAAGACCGAGTCCGAAACCGGCTGGCTATTTCCCGTGGGTGACGAATGCAGCGCACTGGGCTACGCCGACATGTTCACCGATATGTTCGAGGCAATCGATAAAGGCAGGACGCCACGCGAAAGCCTGTACGATGGCTACGTGGTCAACGCCATCATGGACGCCTGCTACGCTTCGATTCAATCCAAGCAATGGCAGCCCGTGCAGCTCAAAGTCTGGCGCGGTCGCCACGGCGTCGCCGATGTTGCCGCGCGGCGTGATTACGATGCGGAGCATGTCCTGGTCAAGGAAGAACGGATGCCCGATGGCTCGACGAAAGTCATCCTACGCCACAAGCAAACCGGCCAGATCTCCCAACGCGTCAGCTGACGCTTGCCGTGTCAAGCTGCAGCAGCTGGCTGACCACGTGCGCGGGAAGGGACAAGGGCGCTGGCATCCTGGGGGGGCCTCGACCGGGCGGAGCACGGTCAGCGACCGAAGGATCTGCCAGCGACATTGATCGTCGTGCCGACGCGACCTCGTGCCGGGCTTGACGCTACGACCACCTCGCAGGGGGATGTCGGGTTGGCTGGCAGATCCTTCACGGCGCTCCGCTTCGTTCAGGATGACGGTTTGCCGCTTTGTTCGGGATGACAGTTTGCCGCTCCGCGACACTTAGTTCAAGGTTTTTTCCTGGTGAAATTCGGTCTATTCCGGTTCGTTCGGCGGCTTCACCTTGCCCCCGGTGAGTGGGTGTGTCATAACGGATGTAGAGAACTGCAGGACGGTCGGCTAAGCCGGCTGGGATTGTTCACGTCGGATGGACGTCAACCATGTGGTCCAGAATAACGAGCCTACTCATCGTCATCTTAATACTCAGCGGGCTTTGTTTCGCACAACAGCCTGATTCCGTGAGTTTGTTTGACGGCCAGTCTCTTGATGGCTGGATACAGCGAGGCGGCCACGCCAGGTACGACGTCGATCACGGCATGATTGTGGGGACGGCCGTGCCCCATTCGCCGAATTCATTCCTGTGCACGACCAGGGATTTTGCGGACTTCGTGCTGGAGTTGGACCTGAAGGTAGACGACGGCTTGAATTCCGGCATCCAGATCCGTAGCCATTACACGGAACAGCCCCTCATGGTCCAGATGCCCCACGCGGACGGCAACGAAAAAAGCTATACGATTCCTGCGAAATGCGTGTTCGGTTATCAAGTTGAAGTGGATCCCAGCGATCGCGCCTATTCCGGTGGCATCTACGATGAGGCCCGCCGCGGTTGGCTGTACGATCTTGAGGGGGATCGGCACCAGGCGGTGCGCGAAGCGTTTCGACGCAATGATTGGAATCACTATAAAATTCAGGCAATGGCCGCGTCCCTGAGGACGTGGATCAACGGCGTGCTGGTCGCCGAATTAACCGACGCGGTGGACTCCAGGGGGTTCATTGCCCTGCAAGTGCACGCCATCGAACACGACCGGCCATTGCAAGTAAGATGGCGAAACATTTGGATCAGAGAATTGCCCGCGCCGCAATAATGCGGTATCCTGTCAGCACCTGCTTCGCATGCGATTAAGGAGGTTTCCTATGATCGAAACAGCCACGCAAACGCTCAGCATTAACGCGGCGTTCCTGAGTGAAATCAAGGAAGATCACGTGGAATTGCGGCAGCTGTTGGCTCAGGCCCGTCGTGCAGTCGATGAACCGATGCGCAAGTCGTGTCCGCGGGAATTGTACCATCTGCTGCTCAGCCATTCAGGACCGATTGGCGATGCATTTTTCGCTGGAAGAAGCCTACGGCTACTGCGAAGTTGCTTTGGCGATCGCTCCACGATTGAGTTCCCACGCGCAGGTCCTGCGCAATGAACATCAGTCGTTGTATTTGGCATTTACGCGCATCGTGGAAACGGCTGAGCAGTTAGTCTATCACGAGCGACCAGTCCACGCGGTCGATCGACTGACAACCCAATTCAGGCACTTCGATACGCGACTGAACGAGCACGAGCGGCAGGAGATGGAATTGATCCTGGAGGCCTTCGACGATGATGTTGGGGTGGGGGACTAGTTGGCCGGGCAAGCCCTCATCGTACCGCACCATGCGCGGCCAAATGTCATCTGGAGGGAGCTGACAACGTGTGCAGCACGGTCAGCGATCGAAGGATCTTCCAGAGACGTTGTTCCAAGTGCGATAAATTGCAGCCGGCAGGCGTTAAACTTCGGTTTTGACGCGTTTTCTCCTGCCTGAACCGTGGGCGAACGCCCAGTGGCACTCGGTTTGGGCATTGTGGAACGGTTGTCCCCAACTGTTTCCCCCGACAATTTCCGTGATTTGCGGAACAATTGAGGACAATGGTTCTACAGACTACCTTGCCGGAATCCGGAAGTTGTGTGGTACGATCAGGGCTTAGCCGGTAGGCCGGCTCACTCGCTTGCGCGTCGTGCTTGTATTGCTTCAAGGATTGGCCTGGAACGCCGCCTGAGCGGCCTGCATGACCTGTGCCAGTGGGATCGAATTCCCTTCCGCCAATTGCCGGCACGATTCGTATTCCGGCGCAAAGCGTGCTTGTCCGTTGGGCAACGCGACCACTTTGCCCAGAACCGGTCCCCAGGGCGTCTCGACTTGCCGGGAATGACGTGGCAAAGTGGTCCGCGTGGCCCGAGTGGCGCGAATGCCGATCGTCATCGTCTCAGTAAACATGATCCGCTCCATCTTGTCCTGATCATCGAGTTGGCAGATGACCGCCAGCAAGACTCCGGGCCGGCCCTTTTTCATCTGGATGGAGGTGGCATACACATCCAGGGCCCCGGCTTGCCACAGCAGGGCCACGCAGTGCCCGACGGCTTCACCGGTCGTATCGTCAAGATTGGTTTCCAGGATGCAAACCTGATCGTGTGCTGCCTCGGCAACCAACGTCGGCAAGCCAATCAGGACCCGCAGGACGTTAGCCTGTTGCGGGAGGTCCCGATCGCCGGCGCCACATCCGATGCTTTCGATGGACATGGCGGGCGGACCACCGAAGGATTCCACCAGTGTGGCCACCAAGGCAGCGCCGGTCGGAGTTGTCAGCTCACACGGTACATCGGACGGACGTAGCGGAATGCCTTTCAGCAATTCCGCCGTGGCTGGAGCGGGCACGGAAGTTAGTCCGTGGGCCATCTCAATCGTGCCCTGACCGGTGGGTACGGGTTCGCACGACAAACGGGTGACCTGCAACAAATCCAGCGCAATCGCGGTCCCCACGATATCGGCGATCGAATCGACCGCGCCCACTTCATGAAAATGAACTTTCTCAATCGTGGTACCGTGGACGTAGGCCTCCGCTGCGGCCAGCCGGCCAAAAATTCGTAATGCCCTGTCTTTGGCGCCGGCCGAGATGCTGCTCAGCGTCGATCATTCGCTGCAGATGCGACAAATGCCGATGCGCCTGCTCCGCAGCGTACTCGACGTTCAACTTCAGGGCGCGGAATCCTTGTCGTTTGACGGTCTGCAACTCCAGCCGGCAAGCCGGTAATCCCAGGGAATCAATCCCGGCCTGCACGACTTCCAGGGCGCGCGCCGCGTCGATCAGCGCTGCCAACATCATGTCGCCGGCAATACCGCTGGCACATTGAAGGTGAGCCATCCTCATGAATCATTCCGTGTTGGATCAAGGCCTGGATTTGCGGGGCCGGCAGTGCCGGCAGTGCTGTCTAGTCTACCAAGTCTCACAGGCACGGACCCAGCCCCGGTTCGGGCAGAGATTGACGAAGGAGGATGAACTTCATAAAAGTCGCTCCGCAAGAACTGCAGTCCAGCGCACCCGATCCTCAAGCGGAAGCCTCAAGACCTAACTATGGATACAATCGAAGTGAAAGCTGCGGCCGGCCGTCAGCCCTGGGGCGTCCTGCCGGTGCGGATGCGCGTCTTGTTTGTGACCAATTCAGCGCACACGGGAAGTTGGCTGGCGGAGGCATTCGCCGCTGACAGTGCCACTCAGGTGATTTTGGAGCAGGCCGTCGGAGTGGCTCACGGATTGGCTCGCCTGCGTGAAGAGGCATACGATGTGGTCCTCATCGCTCACGATTCTCAGGACCTGAACGCGGTCGACATCCTGGACGCCGTGCGGACTAGCGCCAGCCCGAATCAGCCGATTGTCGTGCTGGGCGGATTGCCCGCAACCGAGATGGAGGCGGTTTGTCTGGAATCGGGTGCGGATGCCTACCTATGCTGGAATACCACCACCACCCGATCGCTGATCTGGCAGATTGCTCGAGCCACCGAACGACACCAACTATTGGAAGAGAATCGGCAGTTGCGTCAGGCACGTTTGCACCAGCGCGACCTGGATGAAGCGGAGTCGCAGCGCATGCTGGAAATCCAGCGCCGCCTGGCAGACGGGCTGCATGCGACCAGTCTGGCCAGCGCGACCTCCCAAGCCATCCTGGATTCCGAGACAACGTCCGCCTGGTCCCCCCCCACTCAGCTGGTCGACCACTACCGTGAAATGTTGCAGACCTACGTGATGATGGGGGCTGGCAACCTGGATGAAGAACTCAAACGGTTGTGCAACGTCTTGGTTACGGTGGGCGTGGGCGGACGTCGATTCATGAGGATTCACCTCAAGGCCGTGGAGACCATGGTTAAGGACCTGGGGACGAGAAGTGCGCGGCACGTCATGAATCGGGCCGATATGCTCAGCGATTGAGGTGCTGTTGAGCCTGTGTGAAGGTTTTCGTGAAAAGGTGCTGGAGACCATTTGCCCGGAATCCCCGCGGGTTTCCCTGCCGCGTCGGGCTCATGCCCTCACCTAGTGTGGGTGGCCAATTCTGTGCGATCGTAATCAAACGACGTGCATTAGCAAGCTCGCAGGGGGCGACCGTTACCCTGTCGGCCGCGACGAGCCATGCCGATCTTTCTGTCCAACATTTTTTTGTCTCATTCCTCGGCAGGCTGGCCACGGGGTGCAACCCGCAACCCAACGCTTGCTAACGAATGCACGTCGGCGGATGACCTATCGGCCTGACTCTTAGAATAGTCCGACGTAAGCGACCGTGGGCTGGTGCCTCGGGGTCACCAGCACGTGCGTTTTTTTCCTCAATCGGGCATCACCGGTCGTGGGCTTACGCCACACGTCTCGCCGGTTTCCCGGGATGGGGCTCCGTGAGGATTTCCTTCTGCGGCTTGTCGTCAACTGGCGGTTGTACGTCCCGCTTGGCTGGCGGGACGTACAACCGCGGAATCTGTTACAATGAGGGGGAGAGGCTTCTTCCGATTCCACGAAGGTCTGCTGTATGAAACTCGAGCGCCATCCCCTGTATTTCCCCGGTAATTTTGTCATCTTCTTGGCCTTATCCACGATGTCGCCAGGCTCAACTCCGCGGGTTTGGGCTCAGGATACCGTCGCTCCCGCGGCAGACGAGAAGGCGCTGCAGCTAATCGATGAGGCGATGCAGACCAAGCTCAGCGCCACGCGATTGAAAGACTTGGACAAAGTCATCGAATTATGCGAACAGGCCATCGCGACGGGACTGGATGAAGAGAACACCAGGTTTGCCAAGCAGATGATCGCCAGTACGTTGTACGAACGGGCTTCGCGATTGATCGAACCCGTGTTGAAGGGCCAAATCGACATTTCCTGGTCGCGGCGTCGCGATATGGCCATTGATTCGTTGAACCAGGCCCTGGAGATCGACGCGGACGATGCCAATGCGCTGTTGTTACTCGCCAAGCTGCACCTCGTGCTTCCCGGCGGTGATCACGAGCGGGGTCGGGCCAGCGCGGATCAGGCCGTAAAACTCCTGAAGTCCGTGCCGGCCAGGCTCGCGGAAGCGCTCGTCGTCCGGGCACGCTACGCGGAAAATCCGGCAGATCAGCTGGCCGACTTGCAACAAGCGGTAACCGCCGATCCGGAGAACCAGGAGGCTCGTCGATTGCGCAGCCCAAGTCCGCTTGCTGCAAGGAGACGCCAACGGTGCGATTGAAGATCTCGACATCTTGCTGAAGCAAGACCCAGAAGACTTGGAAACGATGGAACAGATCGTTCAGGCGCTTGCCGCGCAGGAAAAATACGAAGAGGCGATTGGCTACGTCGACAAGTTGATCGAGTCCGACGCCGAATCCGTGATCGGTTATCGGCTGCGTTCGGGAATCCACATGATGCAGGGCAAGGCCGACGCCGCGCTGCGGGACCTGAATGACGCCTTGCAGCGTGGCCCGGACAATCTCGAGGTGCTGATGGCTCGGGCACGCTTGCACGAACGGGAAAAGAGCTACGACAAGTCCCTAGCCGACGTGAATCGTGTGCTGGAACTTCGCCCGGGATTACCCGCGGCCCTGCTGCTGCGAGCCGACATTGCCACGGCCCAGAAGGACTTCACCGACGCCATTATTGACTTAAAGCGATTACAGGCCGTTGAGCCTGACAACCCGGGAGTGGTGCTGCAGCTGGCCACGATCTTGCAGGCGGACGAGAGGCCGCGGCGGGCGATTGAGTTATACGACAAACTGGTTGAGGACGAAGACCCTGCCGTGCGCAGATTCGCTTTGCGCGGCCGGGGAGACGCCTACCTGTCCATTGGCAAACACACGGAAGCGGTTAAGGATTTTGAGCAGGCCCTGGAGGTCAACGCTGACGACGACGGGTTGCTCAATAATCTCGCCTGGGTGCTCAGCACCTCCCCCAACGATCAGGTCCGCAACGGAGAACAAGCACTGGAGTACGCCGAACGAGCCTGCAAGCTGACGGAATACAAGGAATCCCATATACTTAGCACCTTGGCCGCCGCTTATGCAGAGCTGGGAAAGTGGGACGATGCGGTCAAATGGTCCAGTAAGTCCCTGGAGGCGGACGACGGAACGGTGCTGGAGCAACTAAAACAGGAGTTGGAGAGCTACAAGCAGAAGAAACCATGGCGTGAGGCGCAGGAACAGCTGGAAAATCCGGCTCCTGAGCCCGAGCCACCCGTGGACGACGACCTGGTAATCGATGCCGAGAAGGAGTCCGCGGCTCGCGATCTGTAATTCCTGCCCGACGCTCGCTGCGAACGGCCATAATTCCTCACAAGACAAGCGGAGCAGACGATGATGGAAGTCCAAGCGATTGATCAACTCGTGGCCAAGAAGTGCCTGCCGTGCGAAGGAGGCGTTGACCCCTGTCCGCTGGACGTGGCCCAGAAACAACTGGACCGACTTGCTGGATGGAAATTGACGCATGATGGTCAACGAATTCGCAAAGACTGGACGGTCAAAAATTTCATGGCGGCCATGGACTTTTTCAACAAGGTCGCGGAAATCGCGGAAGCCGACGGCCATCACCCTGACCTGCACCTGGAAGGCTACCGACATGCTTCGATCGAACTGTGGACCCACGCGATCGGCGGCCTTTCCGAAAATGATTTCATTCTTGCCGCCAAAATCGATGAACTTCCCATTCGCTTGCAGTCGGCATAGCTCCCCGCACTCTTGGGCAGGGCCCGGAGGGCCGAAAAATTGAAGCGATTGATATCCGCGTTGCGAGCTATTGAACTGGGGACGACGGGCAAGTGGATCATTCTG
Source organism: uncultured Planctomycetales bacterium (assembly GCA_963695565.1). GTDB lineage: Bacteria > Planctomycetota > Planctomycetia > Pirellulales > Pirellulaceae > CAVOGW01. The sequence goes on along the minus strand of CAVOGW010000007.1, from coordinate 181,956 downwards.
AGTGTCGTGATTGGCATTGTGGCTGGACTGGGTGGCATCTGCTTCCAGGTTTCGGTGCAATTCATCCAGCGCTACGCAATGGGCGAACTGGCAGGGGTGGCGATCCGGGAAGCGGAAGGCGAACACTTGTTTTTCGGGCATGCGGCCACCGAATTCTCCGCCTGGAAGATGTTGGCCGTGTTGGGCGTGGGGGGCCTGCTTTCCGGCGTCCTGGTCTATTCCCTGGCTCCGGAAGCCGAGGGTCACGGTACGGATGCCGTCATCGACGCGTTCCATAACAAGCGCGGCATCATCCGGGGACGCGTGCCGATCATCAAGACGTTGGCGTCCGCCCTGACCCTGGGGACGGGTGGCTCAGCCGGCCGCGAGGGGCCAATTGCTCAAATTGGAGCCGGCTTTGCCTCCTTTTTGGCACACGCCCTGAAACTCTCGGCGCGAGACCGTCGCATTATGTTAGCCGCCGGCATGGGAGCGGGAGTGGGAGCCATTTTTCGCGCACCCCTGGCCGGTGCGCTGTTCGCCGGTGAGATCCTCTACCGTGACGCGGATCTAGAGGCCGACGTAATCGTCCCGGCCGCCGTGGCGTCGACCGTGGCCTATTCGGTATTCTGCGCCTCTTTGCCCTACCACTTGCGATTCGCGCCCCTGTTCGGCCGAAAAATCCAGTTCGATGTAGTGACGCCGTTGGAGCTGGGACCCTACACCATTCTGTCTTTCGTGTTGGTCCTGGTGGGCTTTCTGTACATCAAGGGCTTCTACGGAACACGCACCCTGTTCCATCAATTACCCATTCCTCGCCATTTCAAACCCATGTGTGGAGCGCTGCTGGCGGGTGTGGTGGGGCTGAGCCTGTTTTTTGCCTTTCAGCACAACACGGACGTGTTGGCCGTTCTGGGACCGGGATACGGCACCCTGCAACGAGCGCTTGATCCCACTCAGAATGTGACCGTATCGGTCCTGCTGGTCGTGGCGCTGTTCAAGATCGTGACGACGGCGCTCACGATCAGCTCGGGCGGTTCCGGCGGCGTCTTCGGACCGTCGATGGTCATTGGCGGATGTCTGGGTGCGGCCGTGGGGCAGATTTTTCACGCCTGGTGGCCGAAACTGGTCGTGCAACCCCAAGCCTATGCCATTGTCGGCATGGCCGGGTTCTTCGCAGGCTGCGCTCGTGCACCCTTTTCGACCATCATCATGGTCACGGAAATAACGGGGAACTACCGTTTGCTGTTGCCAACGTTGTGGGTGTCGACGTTGTGTTTCCTGTTGGGGCGACGCTGGACCCTGTACGAAAAGCAGGTCCCCACCCGCATCCAATCCCCGGCCCATCGAGGCGACTTCATCATCGATATTCTGGAAGGGATCCCTGTCAGGGACGTCTATCTAAAAGACCATCGACCGAGGCTGGTCAATCAGCGCACGTCGCTGGATGACATCGTCCACATGTTGGCCGAGACAAATCAGCGGTACTTTCCTGTGGTGGATGACGAAGAGCGCCTGTTGGGGATTTTCTCCGCCGACGACGTCCGGACGTACCTCTACGACGACACCATCTGGACCATCGCCAATGCCCGTGACGTGATGACCAGCAATGTGGTGACGGTCACTCCTGACGACGATCTCAATACGGCACTCAACCATTTGACGATGCTCAACGTCGACGAGTTGCCCGTGGTCGATGCTGGTAACCGTGGCAAGATCATCGGGTTGTTGGGGCGCAAGGAAACCATCGCGGCCTATCACCGACGGCAGCTTGAGCTGAAGTCGGCGGATTAAGTGACTGCGCCCCATGGTCCGCGGCTCTTCCCAACGGGGCAGAGCGGTCCTGTGATTGTGAACGGAGCGGAGCGGCACACTATCATCCTGAACGGAGCGGAGCGGAGTGAAGGATCTGCCGGCCAGGGTGACATCCCTTGCAGGGGTGAGGCCGTGAGTTCGTGCGTCTACCGTGGCATGGTGGAACCCACGTCGCTGGAAGATCCTTCGCTGGCTGACCGTGCTGCGCACGCTGTCAGCTCTCTCAGGATGACACGCGGCATACGCTCATTTGAGCGGACCGGGTGAAAGATCTGACGGCCAGGGTGAGACTTGCTGGCTTAGCTAGGCTCCATCGCTCACGCACCACAGCCGATTCAGGCTGCGGATCAGGATCGTGCCATTGACCAGGACGGGAGTGGCGACGACGGGTTCGTCCAGTTCGTTTTCCGCCAGTACTTTTCCGGCGTGGGCCAGATCCAGGACGTACGTGGTACCGTCTTCGGAGGTGACGTAAAGTCGCGTTGCGGCGCGGATCGGGGAAGCGCTGTATCCGGAACGGGACTTCTTCAATTGTCGGGTCCAGCGAATCTCGCCGTCCTGCTTGTCGATGCCGTAGACTTTGCCCCGATCAGAACACACGTACACGTACTGATCGTCGAGTGTGGGAGTGGGTACGTCGGAAAAGTCTCCTTGCTTGCTCCACGCGACATGCGATGCGGTGACATCCCCCTGTCCATCGATCCGTGCGGCCAGCAGCCCCCGGCCGCGAGCAAAACAGGCAAAGGCGAATTGTCCGTCACACACGGGTGAGGCGATCAGTCGAAAATTCTGGGCTTGATCGGGGTTCAAGCCCCCCACACGCCAGATTTCCTGGCCATTGTCCACGGCATGCCCCGTCATGTGGTCCGCCCCCAACACAACCAGCTGTTTCTGTCCCCGCACATCGACCACCATGGGTGTCGTGTAACTGTGGTTGGCTTCGTCTGGAGAAGGTAGATTTCGCGCCACCTTCCATCGGATTTCGCCGGTCGCCAGGTCAAAGGCCACTATGTAAGATTCGCCGGACTGCATGCAGGCCACGATCACCTTTTGATCGACCACGACAGGCGAAGTGCCCAAATCCCACCAAAGTGTATCCTGGGCAAACCTCTCTTGCAGATTCGTTTGCCATTTCAATTCACCTGCCAAATCGAAACAGCCCAGGTCGCCATTCTTGAAGTAAGCCACCACATACTTTCCGTCCGTGGCCGGGGAAGGGTTTGCACCCGATGCCTTGCGATGCTTGGCTTCGCGATATGGGCCCAGCCGCCGCGTCCACTTCGCGGCACCTTGATCGCTGAAACACAACAGCGCATTATCCCCGCTGTTTTCACACGTTAAGAAAATACTGTCATCCCAGACGGCGGGCGTCGAGCTGCCGGGTCCCGGTAGGTCCACCGACCAGGCGATATGCGTTTCAGCGTCCCAAGTGAGCGGGTATGAATCCGCGGGGGCATTTCCGTCACCACGACTGCCCCGCCAATTGGGCCAGTTTTCAGCCTGAATGCTGGTCCCAACTCCGACGACTCCCCACAGCGTGGCGCATAGCGCTAGGGCAAAAAAACGGCGCAGGGAAGCACAGATCATCATGGTCGCTCCAAGTCGAAAACACCGGGCGGTGCCGGCCCGTCGAGCTGCCGCACTGTATCGAGGACTGCTATCGCGGGCAAGTCCCCGTGGACGCCTGGGCCCCAGGGACGCCTGTCAGTCGTCCACGACTCTCCGGCAGATGGGGCAAACGTAGCGCGTTGCCATTGACGCGGGCCGGTGACGTTGCGTAATCTCGCCAACCTTTTCCGTGTGACATGTTGAGCGCATGCCGGCTGATCCCACAAACGACGACTCGCAGCATCACTTGATTCAGGCAGGACGATATGAATAACGAGGCCACCGCGTTAAGCAACCCGAGTTCCTCTGCCCGAGGTCTTTCGGCACCACTCCAGCATCCGAGAGAAACGCGTAACTCCAACGGCCCAAACCCCGCATCTGCGCCCGCCGAGGTAAAACTGCTGGACATCGCTCAGGAACACGCATCGCTGCTTCCCGAGCTACTTTCGGCCTGTCAGCGCGTGATCGCATCCGGGCACATGATCCTGGGTCCGGAGGTGGCGGCGCTGGAGCAGGAAATGGCCGCGATCTGCGGCACGGAATTCGCCGTGGGGTGTGCTTCTGGTAGTGATGCGCTGCTGCTGGCATTGATGGCCTTGGGAGTTGGTGCGGGAGACGAAGTCATTGTCCCCAGCTTCACTTTCTTTGCCACGGCCAGCGCCGTCTGGCGATTGGGTGCCACACCCGTCTTTGCGGATGTTGATCCGCAGTCGTTCAATATTTCAGTCGAGTCGATCGAACCATGCCTGACACCGCGTACGAGGGCCATCATTCCGGTGCACTTGTACGGCCAGACTGCTGATATGAAGTGCATTAACGATCTGGCCCAAAATTACGACCTGCGGGTGATTGAAGATTTGGCACAGGCCGTGGGCGCCCGATATGCCGATCGCCCCGCAGGCTCATGGGGAGACATGGGATGCTTGAGCTTCTATCCGACGAAAAACTTGGGCGGGTTTGGCGATGGGGGCATGGTGACCACGCGGTCAGCTGAACTCGCCGACCGGCTGAACATTTTACGCGGGCATGGGATGCGGCCACGTTACTATCACGCGGAAGTGGGCATCAACAGCCGACTCGACGAGTTGCAAGCGGCGCTATTGCGCGTGAAGTTAGCACACCTGCCCAACTTGACTCAGCAGCGACAGATCAATGCCCGACGTTACCAACAGCTGCTGCAGGATGCTCATTTGGAGGCCTACCTCGGGCTACCGACCACCAGCGACCCGGCGCGGCACGTCTGGAATCAGTATACAATTCGCGTGCTCGACGAGCGGCGCGATGAGTTGCGCGAGTACCTGGCAGTCCGCGGAGTAGGGAGCGAGGTTTATTACCCCCTGCCGCTCCATCAACAAGAGTGTTTCGCGTCGCTAGGTTACCAACCGGGCAGCCTGCCCATCACGGAGACGATTGCGCGGCAAGTGTTGAGCTTACCTGTGCATCCGTTACTGTCGGCGGACGATCAAGCGCACGTCGTGGACGCGATTTCCAGGTTCTTTACGGGCTGAGCGCGTCGGGTGTCAGACTCCCTCCCTCGCGGGATTTGGCGTTTTAGCACGGGCTTGCCCTGGCGGGCAAGGTGCGCGACTGAGACAGACTCGCCTCCGTATTAGCTAAAGCGACTTACGAATGCGCTCAAAGCCGTTCTTCACTTCTTCGCCCAGCAATTTCAGGGATTCCCATACCCCTTCCGCCGATTCCGCAGCCGCGCCCTTCAAGGGAGCGAAACGCTCGTTGAGCTGCGCCAAACGATCCTGCAGCCGGTTCCACTCGTCCGTCATGTCCTTTTGGCCCAGGTGTATCTTAAGCGCTAGTTCGTCCCGTTCCTGCTTCAAGCGATGAATCAGTGATTGAATCATGTCTTTTTGTTCGTCCGTCATCGCGGGGCCTCCCCAAAAGAAAAGTCGGTGTCTGAAGCGAATAGTGCTCAGGGCGACGTCGCAACCCGTTGCCCTTCCAGCCACATATCTTAAATTGAAAGCTGGGGCCTCCGCCAGCCACGATAACGCCTGACTTTGGTTAATTCGCAGCCATGAAGAATCGACCGCACGAATCAGCGCCGGGATTTCGACCTGTTCCGCGAACCGGCGTGATCTACGTCATGCACCGTGCGGCTGAATGCGGATTTCGTTATGATCATCCGGAATGGTCCAACCTGGGCCAGGGAGCGCCGGAAGTCGGACCGATCGTCGGAGAACCGGACCGGATTACAGCCTTCACGATCGACCCGCGAAACCACGAGTATGCGCCCATCACCGGGCAGCTCGAGCTGCGAGAGGCCGTCGCAAATCTCTACAATACGCTGTATCGTCAAGGCAGGCCCTCGCAATATACGAGCGAAAACGTCAGTATCTCAGGAGGCGGTCGCGTCGCGCTGACGCGCGTGGCAGCAGCGCTGGGCAATATCAACATGGGGCATTTCTTGCCCGACTACACGGCGTATGAAGAACTCTTGAGCGTCTTCAAAGCTTTTGTACCCATCCCCATTCTGCTCGACGCCGAATCCGGTTACCGCGTCCCGCTGGGCCAACTGAAAAAGGACATCTTGGGCTTGGGGCTCAAAGCGCTGCTGGCCAGCAACCCCACCAATCCCACGGGACAGATAATTGAAGGAAACCAGCTGGGCGCCCTGGTCGGTCTGGCCCGGGACTATCAATGTTCGCTGATCCTGGACGAGTTCTATTCGCACTTTGTCTTTACGGGACCGCCGGACGGCTCGCCGCGCACGGTTTCCGGCGCGGCCCACGTCCAGGACGTTAACAAAGACCCCGTGATCCTCATCGATGGACTGACCAAAAACTGGCGTTATCCTGGCTGGCGCATCAGCTGGACACTGGGCCCGAAAACGGTCATCAACGCCCTGGCCAGCGCCGGGTCTTTCCTGGATGGAGGAGCCAACAATCCGTTGCAGGGCCATCTCATGCCGCTGCTGAAACCCGAATACGTCGCTCAAAAGAACAGCGCCATGCAGCGTATATTTCGCCAAAAGCGGGATTATATGCTCAGCCGATTGGCCGAAATGGGCATTGGGGTCGATGTCGAGCCCGAGGGGACCTTTTATGTCTGGGCCAACCTTTCCAATCTGCCACGAGGACTCAACGATGGAATGGCTTTCTTCGAGGCCGGCCTGTCCGAAAAGGTGATTACTGTGCCGGGCATCTTCTTTGACGTGAATCCCGATAAACGACGGGGCTACGGACGGTACCAGAACTATTGCCGGATCAGCTTCGGGCCCGAAATGGAAGTCTTGCGGCAAGGCCTGGATGCGCTGCAACGAGTCATCCACGCTGCACGCTCATGAGCCGCGTGTGTCCCGACAACCCGCGTACGATACCGTATCGCGTACAATGCGATATGACAAATACGAGCCGGCGCCTGACGTAGGACGGATTGGCCAAGTCGCCATTTGACGCGAACAGCGGAGTGGATTATCCGGCGAATAGGTAATCCGTCCTACATTGATTTGGCCGATGCCCACCCGTCAATTTACCGTGAAACAATATGCTTGGACTACTCATCCTGCTATTCTGCGTCGTGCCCCTGGTCGAGCTGTGGTTGCTGTTTGTCGTCGCGCACCAGACCAGCGCGCTATTCACGTTGCTGCTGGTGATCGGCACCGGTGTGCTGGGTGCGAGCCTTGCCCGCTGGCAGGGATTTCAAGTGCTGCGACGCATTGAGGACGAATTGTCGGCACAGCGGTTGCCCACAAGTTCCGTGGTGGATGCGGCGATGATCCTGGTGGCGGGCCTGTTGCTGTTGACGCCCGGAATCCTGACGGACCTGCTGGGCTTCTCGCTGCTGGTTCCCCCCATGCGTGCCCTATACCGACGATGGTTGGTGGGCTATTTCAAGCAGCGTGTGCGGATGCATACCGTCGAATTTGACTTCCAAGCCAGGCCGGCGCAGGACGAAATCATTGACGTTCAGGTCATTGAGAGAAAGGGCGTTGTCCCTTCGTCGGAGGAATAACCGACGCCATGTTTGCCGCTCAATGATCCGGCGTCATCCTGAACGGAGCGGAGTGAAGGATCTGCCAATGAAGGGATATCGCCCGGAGTGGTGGGGTGTGCTCCCGCGGAAAACACGGGGGGTTGAGGGGGGATACTCCCCCCAAGGCGTACGGGTTGCCCCGGGTCTACCGTCGAGCGCCGAACAACGTCTCTGGCAGATCCTTCGGTCGCTGACCGTGATCCGCACGTTGTCAGCGCCGTCTGGATGACATCCTGCGCGGCGTGTGCGGATAGTCCCCGTTCCACACACTCCGCCTCCGAACCGTCGATAACGACTCGCTTACATTGCCCCGAACTTGGCCACGAGATCCGACGTTCGGCAGCTGTAGCCCCATTCGTTGTCGTACCAGCTGACAATCTTGACCATGTCCTCCTGCATCACCTGGGTGAACGGGGCGGCGAAGATCGAGCTATGCGGGTCTCCGATAATGTCGCAGGAGACCACGGGATCCTCGGTGTATTTCAGAATTCCCTTCAATGGTCCTTCGGCGGCCGCTTTGATGGCCGCGTTCACGGCTTCGGCCGAGGTCTTTTCCTTCAAATCGGCAGTTAAATCCACCACGCTTCCCGTACTTACCGGAACGCGCAATGCAATTCCCGTCAAACGTCCTTTGAGCGCAGGAATCACCAGGCCCACCGCCTTGGCGGCACCGGTCGAGGTGGGGATGATATTCAGGGCCGCCGCGCGGGCACGGTAAAGGTCCTTGTGCGGCTGGTCCTGGACATTCTGATCGTTTGTGTAGGCATGCACGGTTGTCATCAGCCCACGTTCGATGCCAAATTTCTCATGCAGGACCATGGCCACCGGTGCGAGGCAATTGGTAGTGCAGCTCGCATTGGAAACGCATTTCATACTGGCCTTTAACTGATCGTCATTGACTCCCAGCACCACCGTCAGGTCGGGCTCGTCCTTGGCGGGAGCACTCAATACGACTCGTTTGGCGCCGGCTTCCACATGAGAATCATAGCCGGGCTTTCCGCCTGCTGCACGCGCCGTGAATACGCCGGTACTTTCGATCACGACATCCACGCCCAGCTTGCCCCAAGGCAGCTCGCGCGGGTCGCGCATCTCGAAGACTTGAATTGCCTTGCCATTGACGATCAGGTGCTTGTCATCGTGCTCCACCTGGCCGTTGAATCTTCCGTGAATACTGTCGTACTTCAGCAGTGTGGCCAGCGTCTTGTTGTCTGTCAAGTCATTTACGGCCACCACCTCGAATTCACTGCTCCGCGCCAACATGTTGCGAAACGTCAACCGACCAATCCGACCAAACCCATTGATTGCAACTCGAACACTCACGTTGAAACTCCTTTAGAAAATGGCTCGTTAAACGTCGTGCCACAATTGTCTTTCGCTGCAAAACGGCGATTATAGTGTGGGTCGCCTCCCTGAACAACTCGGCCCCGACTCTCCACTTTTTCATCAACCCAGCGTTCAACCACGGCCGCTGCGGCGAAAACTGGAGGCGAGCGCGGACAGGCTCGTGCTTTCCAACCAAAAACATACCGGAAAGCTAACACCATGAAGGAGCACGATCGTCGCGCAGATTGGCAACTTCCGGCCGGAGTGACACGCGGGGTCTGGGATTACACGCAATCCCAAGCGATCGCGGCGGATTACGAAGCTTACTTTGCAGGAACCCCCCTGTTCGAGCTGGACCAGCGACTCATTCGCGAACACCTGGCGCCCCGTGAGCACGATCTGATGGTGGACTGGGGGACCGGAACCGGGCGGGCCATCCGGCCTTGGGCAGCCGAGGGAGTTCGTTGCGTTGCCGTCGACCTTTCCCTCCCGATGCTGATCGAGACACAAAGAAAAGCGTCGGCCGAAAAGCTGGTCATGGGATGCGTCCAAGCCAATCTGGCTCAGCTCGACTGCTTTCGCGAACACCAGTTTGATCAGGCGATATGTCTGTTCAGCACGCTGGGCATGATCCGTGGACGGGCGAATCGCCGGGCGTTCTTGACGCACGTACGGCGTACGCTCAAGCCGGGCGGGCGTCTGGCGTTGCACATTCACAATGCCTGGCGAAATCTGTGGGATTATGGCCGAGTGGACTGGTTGATGCAGTCGGCGAAGCTACTGGCCTCCGGCAGCGGCCACGAACTCGGAGACAAGTACTTCAACTATCGGGGCGTCCCCAACTTTTATTTGCATACATTCTGGCCCGCAGAAATCAAAAAACTACTGGCCGAAGCGCAGCTCCCTATCGTCCACTGGCAGGCGCTGGACGTGACGGCCAGTCGTCTGATCGCCGCGCGAACGCCACTGCGGGACCTGCGCGCCGGAGGCTGGTTTATCGTCTGCGAGTAGCAGGTGCTGCACCCCGCTCCCCACCCCGGGATCGACTTTTCGTGTGCGCCCAAAAAATCCGGCCAACCTCGTGAAACATCTGCACCCGTTCTACGCTTACTCTGTTGTCGCCAACCCTAATGGCAAGCGAGGAGCATCCCCATCATGCATCCCGGCCTGAGTTTCTCGCTTGCCGCTTTTTTCCCAGCAGACAGCTGGGGCCGTCGGCACCGGGCCGCGCAGTACGACCTAAAACAGCGGATCACGTCCCAGTTCGCGGCGCACGATCACCCACTGACCGGCATGCATCATCCAATGAGACCCCTGCATGGAAAACAGGGCCGCGACGGTGGGCGCGTAGCTCCGGAAAGACTCAGGCGCTGGTTGTGCCAGCTGATCGTCGCTTAGCTTTTCCAAAGCGGCCAGTGTTCCCGCGCCTGCTCGCGATGCACGCGGATGAGTACTTCTTTGGAATCGAATTTGGCAGGATCGTCACTGCTGGCCGTTTCCTTGGCATATCGGTCGGCAAATCCGTCCGGGAGTGGTGGCATCGCCCCGGGGCAAACCGCGTCAATCATGCTGTGCTCCGCCGAGATCAAATGCCCCAGCTGCCACTTGATGTGATTACACTTGGGATGCGGCCGCCGCATCAGATCTTCATCCGATAGATCATCGACATAGGGCGAACACACCATCTCGCTCATCTCGATTCCCAGCTTAATTGCGTCGCTAGTCTTCATGTTGGTTGCTCCGAAGTCCGTGGTTCTGGATCGTAGCCCTTATCGCGGTACGTATTCTAATCCGACTTTCGGTTGAGACCAATGTCCCCAAGACAGGATACAGTTGGTTTATGATGTTATCGCCGTTGCAATGGTCAGCCTGAGATGGAGTGCGCGACTGTTCGCCGCGCTAACCGACTTCGGTCGTGGGCAACAAACTGCGCAGGGACGGTTCGTCAACATAAACACCTGTACGAACCAGTTGAAACATCAACTGCGCCGCTGCATCCGCTCGTGATAGCTGAATCAACCGCTTGAACATGCCCGGCGTCAACGACCCGCACAGCTCGATGTGCTGCAGCCAGGTGGCTCCATCCGCCAACTGCCCTTCCAGTCGAACGCTGGGATGGTGAACCGTCCAGACAAACGACCCGTCCGGCTCCCAGAAGACACCAGGCTCTCGTTGTAGATTTTCCGCTACGTGATCAAACGTCACGCTCAAGGGTTGGCCGCGACTTTCAACCGGCACGCTCAAGGTGGGCAGCACGTGGCGACCCGTGAGTCCCGAAACCTCCACGCGCGGTCCGGCAGAGACACGGGGTGATAATGACTCGATCGTGAAATGGAGTAGGTGCATTCTGGGAAAGTCGCTGCGTGGGGCCTTCAAGGGGGAGCCTCGGAACGAGCAACACTGCCTTCGCTTTCAGTTGTCACCCGCCCATTGGTAATGTTGCTTGACGGTGGCATGCACCGTCAAGGCGACTTCGCGCACGCTGATCGGTTTCTGCATTACGGTCACCACCAATTCCCGCTCCGCTGACTGCACGATCTCGTCGGTAAGCCCGCCCGAAATCAAGATACACGGCACTTGTGAACCGCTGGCACGGATCTGCTGGATGACTTCCAGGCCGGTGAGCCGTGGCATGTGATAATCGAGCAACGCCAGGTGGATCTCGTTGCTTTGGATCAGACGCAACGCCTGTTGACCGTCGGCCGCCAGCGACGTCAAGAAACCTCTGGCCACCAACGCAATTTCAAGCGTCTCGCGGAAATCCCGGTCGTCGTCGCTAATGAGTAGAGTGCAGTCGGTTGATCATGGCGTGGTGCTCGCAGCCGGATAGGCCACGGTGATGATACGCGTCGGTTGAGAAGTATGTACCTGGCCCGCTTCGCCATTACTATTATACCGTCTAATTTGACCGTGCCATTGTTGGTCGTGCCATCGAACAATATAAGCACGACGCGCAAGCGATTGAGTGAGTGAGTTCGCCAACCGGCTACCTCACAGGTTTCGGCCAAATGCTAATGAATGCGCAACCTTAGAACGATGCCCGTCGCGCTGGAATCTACACCAAGGGACACTGAGCCGCGAGGCTAAAAGACACCCGTGACATTGCCGTCGGCACGATGAACCAGGTTGACGAACAGCTCGTGGTCGATGTCGTATCCAATCGGGCGCACCGCGCCATCGACGAATGCCGTATTCGCGCCGCCCGCGTGCGGCGAGCCCACGCCCATGCCAGCCTCGATCACGTTGTCTGTCTGTCCATTGCTGCTCGGCAATTGATTGTCCGGGCCGTCCCGCCGGGGCTGACAGACGCTGGAACGCATCGTGTCCGGGTCCCATCCATCCGACCAGCCCCGGTCGTCATACCAGGCCCAGGCCTGGTACTTGCTGGGATCGATCCGCTTCTCACTCAGCATGGCCGTCTTGCTGGCACCGTCCTTGATCTTACGGAAAGTCACGATGCCGTAGTTGAGTTGGCGCGAAAGCGCAGGATTACTGGGGTGCGCCAGAAAGCTGCTGCGCACGATCACACTCTTGAAGCCTAGAAAAGCCGTTCCCAGGCTCTTCGCAGGATTGGGCGGAAAACGATTTTGTCCATAGGAGGGCATCCCCCAGAAGCCACCGCCTGTCTGACACCAGGAACTGGACAGGATATTGCTGTCGAATGCGGCACTGCCCATTTCGCCTCGACTGGGCGCCGCATGCAGTGCGGCGTAGTCCATCAGATAACCGTCGACCGCTGGATTGGATGGATTTCTCGCGCGGGTTGGCCCGCGTCGGGACGGACAGTTGTATAACGGCACTGGCGTGGACTGAATCACCTGCGTGTTGTTCATCCCGTAAATCGCCGACTCTTCCAGGAACGGGAGGATCTGGAAGGCCCAACAGAGTCCTTGTTTGTCGGGCCCGAAGGGCTGGCCGTTCGCACTGTACAGCTCAATGCTGGGCCAGGGGGCAATTCCGCCGGTGGGAAATCGCCCCGCCGAACCTTCCAGGTTAAGCACACCCAGCGCCATCTGCCGCAGGTTGTTCTTGCATTGCACGTTGCGCGCCGCCTCACGGGCGGCATTAACGGCCGGCAGCAGTAACGCCACCAGAACGCCAATGATGGCGATCACCACAAGCAGTTCGACTAAGGTAAACCCCCCATGCCTGGAAGTAGGTCGCCCGTTCATAAAATCCGCCTGTCATCCTGTGCCCATGCCAAACTCGGTATACGCTTCAATCTTACGACCGACGCCGCAGGCCGGCCAGCCCAAACAGCAGCCACAACCCAGCCACTGGCTCGGGAACCGCCGAAGCCGTCGGCCGATTGAAATTTGTTGGTGTTCCAAGCAATAAAATCCTGTCCATCGATTTGGCCATCGGCGGTGAAATCACCCTTCGTCCATGCCGCAATCGCCATGAACTTATTAGTGTTCCATTCAATAAAATCCTGTCCGTCCACGTCACCGTCCAGGTTGGCGTCACCCAGCAAGTAGGCGCCCTGCGAAACCAGGTTCAAGGCGCCGGCCTGGCTGAGCCACTCATCCCGATCCGCCAGGTTGACCATCCCATCGTTGGTCAGGTCGTAGGTCGTGGGGTCCGGAGGCCCGAGGGCAATATTGGCCACCAACATGTCGATGTCGGTGCCGTCGCACATGGTGTCTCCATTAAAATCACAGTCGGGTGACATCGGCGCGCCGACGTCAAAGATGTGAATCTGGCTGCTTGAGAGATCGCTCACGTAGAGCAAATCGCCAATCGGATCGTAGCTGAAATCATAGATCCCCGACGTGGCAACAGCCGTGGTGAACGGCGTGACTCCGTCGGCCAGGAAGAAATTAGCGGCAATCGGAGTGCTGTTGGCCGACGAATCGGTCACGTTCGGATCGTAGAATTCGATCTGGTCGGCAAACGTATCCGGATTCCCCCGCCGATTCACGATCAACAGGTCCTGGCCCGCAAACGATGCCGGTAGGAATTCCAAATTGATGGCCGAATCAAATCCGTCGTTAATGTCGACGATTTCCTGAATGCCAGCGCCAAAACCGTCTGGTCGCGAGTAATCATGGGTCGTGGGGTTGTCACGTACGCCCTTGTTGATTCCGACCGTGGCCCGCAGGTAAATGTCGCCCGTGGTGGGATTGTAGTCGACGTCTCGCCAGCCGGTCGAGTTATCGAACAGGATGGAGGGCGTCAAGTCGGCCGTGCCCGGCATCGGTGTGGGGCCTGTGGGCAGATACAAGTGCTGCGTACCGCTCCCAAAGGCGGTGATCAAGACTTCCCCAGTAAGCGGGTCGACGGCACCGCCGTCAAAACGATCGTTCGGTGCGGGACTGGGTATTTGCAACGTTGCCGAATCGGACTCCCAATTCAGAGCGTCCGTACCCACCGTATAGACTTTAACAAAATCCGCCGAGGATCCGCCATTGTTCGTTACCGCCACCAATGTCGTACCGTCAGTATTTAACGTGACGTAGCCATTGGTTGTCGCCCCGGGGTTGATCAAGGCACCGAACGTGTTGACGTTCGTGGGAGTGGTGAGCGGATTGACGATATGATGAAGCTGTCCACTGGCGGAAAGTCCACCGACATAAACGTCGTTTCCATAAGCGGCGATCGACCCCGGGACGCCAGCATTCAGTGCGGCCGTGTCCAACTGGCCCACCAAGCGAAACTCGATTGCGTGACTCAAACCGCTGACGAACAATGTAAGAAAAACCGCAAACAGGAACCTCGGGGCATACTTCTGCAACATGGGACAACATTCCGTTGAAAGGGGATGCAAATTACATTACTTTGTCAGCGTTTCGTGCGGTGGTTCCGCACAGTGCATGTGATCAGTCCGGGCGTCTAACGCCGCCCGGACTGAAAAGATAACTCTAAAAAACAAACTCGGATTTAGAAGCCTTGCTCAGCATGCTTGTCGACGCAAAGCGAGGCACCAGAATGCGGCCAGGCCCAGCAGCGATGCCGCGGCCGGCTCGGGAACAACAAAACTAAAGGCCTGAATGCCTTGATTGGTGCTCATGGCATACAGCGTTGCCGTATTGCCGCTGATGTCGCCCCAGGACACAGAGCCTGCGCCGTTTCCGTTGCCCGCCAACGTACCCGTCGTGTTATTGCCCACACCTAGCGAAACCGGTGCACTGGGCGTGCTGATATCGAAAACCTCGACGTTTGAGCTGTTCGAATCAATCACGGCCAACACGGGCACGCCGCCAACAACGGCATAATCCAACGGTCTCTGTGCCGCGCCCAACGGGATGGTATCGACAACCGTCGCACCCACTCCGAAATCGGTCAGCCGGGCGTTGGTTCCTTGGTTGCCAATCAACGTGTCCGAATCAACAAACGACAAGCTCAAGCGATAGTCATTCGTCGCGGTCTCAGTCCCCGCAATCGAAAGATACGCCGTGGACGTGAAGGTTGATCCGTCAGCCGTGGTGAAGGCCGCAAAGTTACTCGCGTTGACATTGTTCGTGCCCGCCGCGGCCAGCACAGTTCCCGTTCCACTGCCATGTACGGCAAATGAATCACCCGTCCGCGTGACGCCCGACAAACCGTCATACGCCACGGTTGGCACTGCGGCTTCATTGGCCCAACGATAAACTTTAAAATTCGACGTTAGGGAAGTCGAAAGATTACCCATATAGATGACACCGTCATCCGTGACGTCTACCAAATTCTCTCTGAACGTGCCGCCCGATATGATGCCCCCGCCTTGATTGAGGTCCCCGTTGTCTGCACCCGACTGTCCGTCCAGGAGCTTGTAGGTACCGGTCGCTCCTACGCGGGATATCAGCACAACATTGCCGGTGGCCGGGTTGTAAGCCATCCCACGTTCGGTATTCCCGGTTGTCAGGTAGGGGAGTGTCGGGGCCAACCAGCCGTTGGTGCCGAAGGTTGCCAGTGGAGACAATGCCGCACCCGCCGATGCCGATGCGAGTACCGCCAAACAAACTGCGAATGCAATGCGTGTCAATTTCATTAGAACCTCCCGAGGAAAAAGTGTGCTTCATCGCCGAGACGACGCGAACGCAACAGGCAATCGTGAAACAAAAAAACGCCGTTAGCGCTGCTCGTTCAAACGAACACCGCTAACCGCGTTTGGCGACTCCAAGCTGGATTGACCGAGGACACGAGCACGACCCTTGCGGCTGATGACCAAAAGACGCTGCCATTCACCGAGCGTTCCAAAATCGGCAGCCACTAATCGTATATGGTGAATCCGGTCGGCCATTTCGTCAAGCATTTATTGCGATCTATTTTCCATTAAATGCGCACGGCGACGTTGGCCGGCAGCCAGGAACTGTGTGCTGACATAGTGCGTAACGAGGTATGTACACACTCAAGAAGTACGACCCCCGGATTCCATCCGGGGGATAGGTTACTCTCAGCCTGACAGCGCTGCGCACTCGCACACCCATGCCCCCGGATTCTATCCGGGGGATCATTACCCTAAGCCTTGCCTAATGACCTGCACGCCGCTGCCAGGCAAGGCCGAAGGTGAGGCACCCCCGGAAGAATTCCGGGGGCCTCCTTTCTTGCTCCTACGCTATCAGGTTGATGGAAAAGGACTACCGATTAGAAACCGGTAGCATTGAAGATGTGTGGTACGACCGCCAGCCCCCCCAGAGGGGTCCGTCGCAGTTAGTCAATCGTCCAGCGGATCGGCTGCTTTTGTGAAATCCGTTCCCGCAGCGCGTCCGCTTCGCGATAAGCTTCGCGGGTCGTAAGCCCCCGCCGGCTGATCCAGGCCGCGGAAACGCCCGCCGCCGTCCCGGAGGACCATTCGATCGGATGCAGGCGCGTGGCGGAATTGGCCATGAAGCTCTGAGCCATCGTCTTGCCGGCGACCAGCAGATTGCCAAACTGCTCATGCGTCAGCGCGCGAAACGGAATACAAAAAGGTCGGGTGTCCCCATGATCGTTTACGTGCGGCGGGTAGTCGCAATCGGCTAGGCGATGCACGTCCACTGGATATGCGCCCAACGCGACGGTATCCGGAAACTGCCGTCCCGTGGTCGCTCCGGGCTCGCCGATCAAATCGCTGAGGGTCAGCACGAATTGATCGAGCCCAATCGACCGTCGTGTATCGCGGATGTAGGGCAGCTTCGATAGCCCATGCCCGGTCCCCAGCACGTCGGGGGCGATGGTGATCTGGCCCGGATCCATACCCTCCGGCGCATGCTGCTTGAACCAATGATGCCAGGCCAGCGCTCGCTGCTCCGCGGCCGCCATGACTTGCAAATCCAGGCCGCCCTGCCAATCCAAGCAACTTGCCGCGGCATCCTGTTTGGTGGGAAACAAATATCCGAATGGATAGTCGTTGCCGCCGGAACGGTGGCTGAGCGAATAGCCCCAATTCTGCAGCGACAGATCCCCCACCGCCGGCCCTTCCGCATGCCCCAACAGACGCCGGTACGTCCAGATTTTGTCCCATGCATCCGGGCGACCTTCGTACATGCCAAAACCCACGTGCGTGGCATTGCCGGGCATGGCTGAGTCAACCGTTTTGCGATCGTGCAATCGCTGTACAAATCCGAATACCGTGGCTTGGCCGATCGTATCGACCCCGTCGAGTGCACCATCGGTCGAGTCCACGCCTTGCAAGTAACCGGCACCTGAGAGAGCCAGCAATTCCCCCCATTCAGTCGCCTCGATGAACACTTTTCCCTCAAAGCGAATGGGTCGTTTGGTGAACCGCGCTGAGTCGTGTTCGTCGTACCAATCCGGAATATCCTGCGAGGGCAGACGATCGTATCCGTCGTGGGCAACGCCATTTCGGGCCGTTCGTTGAACCCCGTCAATCGCTTTGATGGCGCCACGTTTCCGGTCGCAAACCACGCGTTTGACGACCGTATTGCGGTATACGGTCATCTGGTCGCTCAGCCGTTTTTCCCAGGGAACTAAATGCTGATTGAGGATGATGCGCGGCTCGAAACAGTAGCGGCTGACCCATCCTTGGCCAGGATTGCCGATGGCCAGCAGGATGTCGCGGAACGCGGGGTTCATATTTCGCGGATCACGGGCGATGCGACGGACATCCAACAGCACGCGATCGTCGGCCGGGTCGTTGATCGTATGCCAGGCCTCGTCCACGGCAGGAACTCCGCTGGCCGTCAGTTGTCCGCCAATCCAGTCGGTGGGCTCGATCAGCACCACGCTGGCCCCCTCTTCGGCCGCCGCGAAGGCTGCCGCCAGGGCCGCCGTCGTGCCCCCCGCGATGACCACATCGCTCATCACGACCAGCCGACCGGACGGCCGGGCCGCGGACTGGGGTGGCTCGGCCGGAACATCGCCGATCAGGAACAGCAGAACGAAAACGCTGGTGATCCATGTTCGCGAAATCATAAATCCCCATACTGCGGGCGAGCCGGCGACTCAATGTAGGACGGATTGGCCCATCCGCAAAAAATGTTTCCTTGGCCAAGTCGCTTTCCACGAATGGGTGATCCCTCCTCCCATGCGGGACGGATGACCAAGTCGCCGGAAAATTCACGCTGCTGGTCGCGTACAATGGCGACTTGGCCAATCCGTCCTACCACGTCCTTGGCCCAAACCACAAAGCCCCAAAATCGTTCGGCGCCGCCCCTCCAGGGCAAAAATTGGTTTTTTTCGCACCCGCTGAAAGCTTGGTCGCCACCCGGCACTCTGTTTATTATGCTGAAGTGGTTTGGCGTCTTGCGGACACGGCAAAATTACATAGTGCACAAGAGTTGGCAGCCATGAAAAACAAATCAACTCGTCTGTCCGTTGTTGTTTTAGCTACGATTCTGGTCGGTTTCAGTCTCAGCGCGAAGGCGGTGGCCCAGGATTTCGGCGCCGTCGCCAATGGCAACTGGAGTATTGCCGCCACTTGGACACCAGTGGGTGGGCCTCCGGGGCCGGGCCAGAATGCCTTTATCGGCTCGAGTTTCCCGGCCGGCTCTGCCGTGACAGCCACCGTGACCCTGACAGCCAACCAATCGGTTCAGGACGTGCATCTCGGACAAAGTCCCGGAAATAACGGCACACTGAATCTGGCAGGTAACGTTCTGACCGTGAGCCGCGACTTGACCATCGGTCGGTTCGGCGGGGTGGGGGCGATCAACCGCGCGGGTGGACATTTTGAAGCCGACGAGTTATTCGTCTCTGGCGCTAACGTCTTTGGCCTGGCCGCAGCGGACATCGCCAATGATCTGAGCGTGCGGGGCACGGCCAATGTGACAACGACCAGCACCGGTAACGCCACGAGGCTGGTCACCGTGTTTGATGTCGGGAGCAATTTGAATCTGGGTGCTGGGCTTGACATCAGTCAAGACCTGGACATCCGCGGTTCTGCGGCAGCCGCCGCCACCGTAAATGCCGCTGGACAGAACATCATGGCTCGCGATATCTTCATCGGTCGTTTTGGCAGTGCCGGGGATATCCTGAACGATAACGCGATCGTCGCCACGCGCAATCTGGAAGTCAGTCGCGGCACCTTTTCACTGGATGCCAATGACAGCGTGGCCGCGACGCTGTTTGCCAGTAGTGGCGGCACGTTGAATCTGCACGCCAATACGGCGGCGCAAAACGCGGATGTGCGCACGGGCGCCGTGATCAATCAGGTCGCCACCGCCAACTTCAACCAGTCGGCTCTGTTGGTCGATCAGGGCAGCCTGCTGAACCTGGGTGCGCCTTTGAACCTGGCGCTGGACCTGGACATCCGCGGTACAGGCGTCAACGTGGCCAGCGTGAATGCGAACGGCCAGAACATCTCGGCCCGTGACATCTACATTGGTCGTTTTGGCAATGCGGGGGTTATCCTGAACGATAACGCGATCGTCGCCACGCGCAATCTGGAAGTCAGTCGCGGTACCTTTTCATTGGATGCCAATGACAGCGTGGCCGCCACGCTGTTTGCCAGTAGTGGCGGCACGTTGAATCTGCACGCCAATACGGCCGCGCAAAACGCGGATGTGCGCACGGGCGCCGTGATCAATCAGGTCGCGACCGCGAACTTCAACCAGTCGGCTCTGTTGGTCGATCAGGGCAGCCTGCTGAACCTGGGTGCGGCTATGAACCTGGCGCTGGACCTCGACATCCGCGGCACGGGCGTCAACGTGGCCAGCGTGAATGCCAATGGGCAGAACATCACCGCGCGGGACATCTACATCGGTCGGTTTGGAAACGCGGGGGACATCCTGAACGACAACCAGATTACGGCCACCCGCAATCTGGAAGTCAGTCGCGGCACTTTTTCGCTGGACGCCAATGACAGTGTGGCCGCCACGCTGTTTGCCAGTAATGGCGGCACGTTGAACCTGCACGCCAATACGGCGGCGCAAAACGCGGATGTGCGCACGGGCGCCGTGATCAATCAGGTCGCGACCGCGAACTTCAACCAGTCGGCTCTGTTGGTCGATCAGGGTAGCCTGCTGAACCTGGGTGCGGCTATGAACCTGGCGCTGGACCTCGACATCCGCGGCACGGGCGTCAACGTGGCCAGCGTGAATGCCAATGGGCAGAACATCACGGCCCGCGACATCTACATCGGTCGGTTTGGAAACGCGGGGGACATCCTGAACGATAACCAGATTACGGCCACCCGCAATCTGGAAGTCAGTCGCGGCTCGTTTTCGCTGGACGCCAATGACAGTGTGGCCGCCACGCTGTTTGCCAGTAGTGGCGGCACGTTGAATCTGCACGCCAATACGGCCGCGCAAAACGCGGATGTGCGCACGGGCGCTGTCATGAATCAGGTTGCGACCGCGAACTTCAACCAGTCGGCTTTGCTGCTTGACCAGGGCAGCCTGTTGAACCTGGGTGCGCCGATGAACCTGGCACTGGATCTGGACATTCGAGGTACAGGAGCCAACGTGGCCAGCGTGAATGCCAACGGACAGAACATCACCGCGCGAGACATCTACATCGGTCGATTTGGAAACGCGGGGGACATCCTGAATGACAACCAGATTACGGCCACGCGAAATCTGGAAGTCAGTCGCGGCACCTTCTCGCTGGATGCCAATGACAGCGTGGCCGCCACGCTGTTCGCCAGTAATAGCGGAACGTTGAATCTGCACGCCAACACGGCGGCACAGAATTTCGACGTCCGTACGGGCGGAACCATGAACACGGTCGCCACGGGCAATGCCAACCAATCAGCCCTCGTGTTGGACCAGGGGAGCCTGTTGAATCTAGGCGCGCCCCTGAACCTGGCGCAGGACCTGGATATCCGCGGGACGGGAGTCAATGCCGCCACGGTAAACGCGAATGGCAACGACGTCACGGCGCGCGACATCTACGTGGGCCGCTTCACCGCCTCCGGGGCACTCACTAATACGGCACGCCTGTACGCGACACGCGATTTGAATGTGGAACAGAGCACACTGCAGCTTGACGGCGGTTTGGACCAGGTTGGATCCAGGCTGCAGGTCTTCTCGAATTCCACGCTCGCCGTGAACCAAGACGCCGATGGAGTCCGTGGATTGTCACTCGAGGGTTCCACGCTGCAGATTCTGGACACCAGCGTCCTGGCATTGTCGTTCGATAACAGTTTAAGCAACGTGGGAGATTGGATCTTTCGCTGGGCTGGCAATCGTGTCGCCGATATCAATACATTGATCGGTAGCGGTCGGATTACTGTCAGCGCTCCGCACCCCTACTTCGTCGTCAACAACGGCGATGGCTACACCTACATCGCGAATTTCCAAGCCGACTACAACGGCGACAATCAGCTGAACTGTGCCGACATCGACCTGCTAACGGCCGCCATTGTCGCCGGCTCGACGGACTTGACGTACGACCTGACCGGCGACGGTCAAGTCACGGTGGCCGATCGAGACGCCTGGCTGGCGGGGGCCGGCGCCGTGTTCATCGATAGCGGGAATCCATTCCTGCCGGGAGACGCCAACCTGGATGGCACCGTCGATGGCTCGGATTTCATCATCTGGAATGCAAACAAGTTCACGCAAAATTCGGCGTGGTGCGGCGGTGACTTTAACACCGACGGCTTCGTCGATGGAGGTGACTTCATTTTGTGGAACATGTTCAAGTTTCAATCCGCGGATCTCCCGCGCTCAGCCGTTCCCGAACCGGGGCACATGTTCTTTCTGCTGGGAATGGCTGGGTGGGGAATCCGCGCCAGGCGGGTGTCTCCCGCCAACCGCTGAACGGGTCACACGCTTTCGACACCACGGCCGAGGGCCGCGGGCACCCCCCCTGCCTGATCGGCAGAGCGTTTTTTGCACGGCCCGATCCGTTCTTGTCACGGTGGAGGACGTCGCGTATTGTTGTGTGACTGCCCAGGGGCGCGTCGACTCTACCCAGGAAACCAGCATGCCCGCATTCAACGCGGAAGTAGCCCATCGACTTGGTCAGGCCGAAGCAACCAGCCGACTGAAGAAATTCGCCCAGCAAATGCTGGAGCGTTTTCAAGACCAACTCGGGTCCGTGGATGGAACCTGGCACGGCAACGTGCTGGCGTTTTCGGTGACGACGACTGGCGTCACCGTCAAAGGCACGCTGACGGTGGAAGAAGTCTTCGTGCGCATCGATGGCAAGTTGCCGCTAATCGCCTTGCCGTTCCGCGGCACGATCCAAGATTCCATTGCCGCTCAGTTGGCCGAGGCCTTGGCCTAGTGTGGCTACCCGTTAGACCCGCGGGCGGACGCGCACGCCGCCGAAGAATGCCGCACCGTGTTTCGCCAGAACGAGCGTGTGCCGGGCATTCTTCTGTGGCTTGCGGGCTAACGAACCGCGTCCGGCCGACACGCACGCCGCCGAAGAATTAGTCAGCGCGAAGCTCCCGGGTCGGCAAACCATGACGAACGTTCGTCGGCGTGAGTCGACTCCCGGACGGCCCGAAAATCGGGCAGCGACTCGATCAACGGTTGATACACGGCAATTTCGGCGGTCGAGCCGACAGTCACCAGCGTACGGGTTTCCGCCAGGCAACGTTCCCCACAGCGGGTGGACAATTCGGCATCGTGCTCACGTGTCGCCTCGCTCAGATTCCCCCAAGCAGCCGCCAGACGAAAGCGATTCTGCGCCGAAGTCATCGCTCCGCGACATGATTCGGCCTCCTGTTCGGCAGCCTCAAATTGACGGTCGAGCGTCAAACAGCGAATCAGCATCGTCTGACAGTACTCGCGGGATGCGGGATCCGTGGCCAGCTGAATTGCCTCGCGCCAATCAGCCACCGCCGGGGCAGCCTGCTCAGATTGCATCCGATACATGCCGCGGTTGCCCAGCAGGCGGAAGAGCGTATCGCGCACCACCAGATTGCTGGGCTCCACGTTGTACACCGCGCGAACCGACTCAATGCCTTCGTTGCAGGACTCCACGGCTGTGGCGGCACCATCGATCGCCGCATCGACGTTGCTGAGATTCAAGTAGGCAACGCCGCGGGACGTTGAGAGGGTAAGATCGGAATTTCCCTGCGCCAGGGCCTCGTCCAGTACCGCAATTGCCGACCGAAATTGCTCACGGCTGGCAGCGGTCTCCCCCAGCTGCACACTACATTGAGCGAGATTCAGTTGTGATTCCGCGAGCGACGTGCGTATCTGCTGTAATTCGGGTGCGATCTGCATGGCGCGTTCGCGCCACTCGATCGCCCGTTGATATTCCACGCGGGCTTCTGTAATTTGCTTCCGTTTGAAGTGGGCGTTCGCTAAGGAATGATGCAGCCAGGCCATCTGATTCAAGGCAGCTGGATCGCGCTCGTCCGCCGCGACCAACAGCTCGCAGAGGCTCTGAGTTTGCTCGAGCAAACTCAGAGCCTGGTCCGTTTTGCCACTGTCGGCTTGCGTCACGGCTGAGCCTGACCTGTGCGGTGATCAGCTCGGACATCAGGGACTTGGAATCGGGTTCAAGCTCACGCAGACTTTGCAGCAACTTCACGGCCGATTGCAGTTCCCGAGCGCCTCGGTCCATTTGGCCCAATGAGGTTGCCAGGGTGCCCAACGTCACGCGGACCCTGGCCAGTTCCCACTTTGACTGCGCGGTGTTCTCCTCGGCTGCCAGTCGTTCGAACAGAGCCAATGCCTGTTCCGCCTGCGTTAGCGACATCTCATTCAGCTTGGGGATGTCAAACGAGGAATGCGACTGGGCTGTATGCAACATCTCCGAAATCGTGGCCCGCGCCTCGGCATAATGGCGATGGGCCAGTGCCCGCTCGTCAAACAGCGTCTTCTGATGCCAAAGCAGCGCGGCGAAGCCCGCAATCAGGACCAGCACCACGGCGGCTGCGAAGGACGCCAACCCGCGGTTTCGGCGCACCCAAAGATACGACAAGCGCAGGGGACCTGGTCGCTTGGCCACCACCGGCCGGCCTTCCAGGAACGCCGTCAGGTCCTGCGCACAAGGCACCGGCGGTGGCAAATCTTCGCGAGGCCTGTTTTTCCAGACAACGGAAACAAATGGCCTCCAGATCGGCGGGCACTTGGGATCGCCATCGCGAGATGGACAGGGGGTCATGCGACACGACAAGTTGCATGGTTTCGACGGCGGAAGCACCTCGAAAGGGCGGCTGGCCGGTCAAGCATTCATACAGAATGGCTCCCAGGCCGTACACGTCCGTGGGCGGTCCCACTTCATCCTGCCGGCCACGCACCTGCTCAGGCGCCATATAGCTGGGCGTGCCCAGCGCGTCTCCGGTTTGCGTCTGCCCCTGCTCATGGATGAAGCGCGACAGGCCAAAGTCCGCGATCTTGGGATGGCCGCATATCGCGTGTCTGGCGACAGCTGTGCCATCGCCGATTCTGTTCCAAGATGAATGTGCCTCGATTCCCTCAGGGGGCGACTGGATGAGGATATTTCCGGGTTTAAGATCACGATGAATGACGCCATGTTGATGAGCAAACTCGACGGCGGCTGCCAGTTGCCCGACCAGGCCGGCGGCATCCGCCGCGGTCAGCGGGCCCGCCTGCAGATGCTGGGCCAGGGTCTTGCCTTCCACCAATTCCATGGCCAGAAAGGGAGTTCCCGCCTGCTCGCCGGCATCGTAGATCTTGACAATATGTGGATGATTCAGCGCGGCCAACGCTCGGCATTCGCGTCGCCAGCGCTTCAGCTCCACATCCGACGCCGCAATGCCCGCTTTCAACAGCTTGAGTGCTACATCCCGATCAAGCGACGGTTGCCGCGCCCGATACACGACGCCAGCTCCCCCTTCCCCCAGCCGCTCAATCAGGTGATATCCCTCCACGATGCGGCGTTCGGCGGGCGATGCCTGCTGTGCCTCGCCAAACTGCAACAGCACCTGCATGAACGGATCGGGGGCCACGTCGCGAACAACATCCTGGCAAGCCGTACACTCGTCCAAATGCGATTCGATGATCTGCGTCTGCGTTAACGTCAACGTGTCGCCCCGTGCAAAGGCTCTTAAATCCGCAGGGTCCGGATGTCCGTCGACGAGATGTGCAGATGACAAGTCGGGGCGCATGGTAGTTCAATCAATCCAGTATGCCGGCCGCTTCCTCGCGAAGTCGCCGCAGCACTCGAGACTTGGCAATCAGGACCGCGTTTTCGCTGATCCCCAATTCGAGCGCGACAGTGCCCACCGGCTGTTGATCAAAGAACTGCCGGCGAAAGGCAGACCAGGTGGTCGTGGTAAAGTATACCTGCACGACTTTGAGCAGCGCCTTCAGCACGTGCTCATCGTGTTCCCGTTCCCAGGTGTCGGACAGCATGCGATCTTCCACGGCACACATTTCCGCGTCGACGGATACGGGCGACACGTGTTTCTCGAGCCGGCGGTGACTGCGAAAGTGGTTCAGCACCCGCTGCGTCACCAGGATCTTCAGCCATTTACGAAAGGCGCCGGTATGCCCGTTGTGCCGAAACGTGGGGACGGCTCGCACCAGAGCCATCAGAATCTCTTGCTTCAGGTCCTCGAGATCGGTTTCGGCCACACCCGCCCGCTTCAGCCACATGAAAATCAGTCCGTCGTAAACGGCGAAGAACGTCTCCCAGTCTCGATCCCGTTGGTCGAGTCGAAGCCGATCCAGCAGACTAATCGGTGTGTGAGGTGCGCTGTCCGAGGTTGCCATGAACTCTACTCAGTACCCATCGTGGGTTGCATGACCCGTCGCCGAGATTTATTGTGGCCTACATTGCGGGCCCGGGCAACTCAAACGACGGACGACGTGGTACCGAGACCGAGCGGCCGGAATGAGAGCGTCAGCGTCGAATGGGATGTAGCGCAGGTTGGTAACCTGCCTGACTCTCCTTGAACCGGAGGACGGTTGCCGCTCGGGCCGGTTAAGAACTTGAACACCTGCCCTACAATTCATAGCTGACTTAGTATGATGACTGGGGGCCGCTGGGCTGAGGGCCGTTGTTCCGAGAGATCGCTTGCACAATTCTGGCTGCCTGCTGAATCTGGGCCGGGGTAAAATACAAATCCACGCTGCCGTTCAAATGCTGCGTTTTGACTTTTTGGGCCAGTTCCTGCCAGGACAAGCCGGCCGCGACGTGCCAGACGGCCGCCTGGGCGGCGGCCGTGTCAATCGTGCCGGTGCCTAACAATTTGCAGATTTCGATGACGCGCGCATCACTGGTGAACGACTCAATCGGCTGCAAGACATAGTCCATCTTCGCCTTGGGATCGTCCTTGCCATGCTCCAGGCAGACGGTCGCAATCTTTACGCGTCGCACGCTGTCCGGAGCCACGTTGAACACACCGCCACCTCCTCCAAGTCCACCGCCGCCGATGCCGCCACCGATGCCACCGCCACCTCCAACCGCTTGCACTCCGCCACCGCCGCCGCCGATGCCGCCTCCCTGAATGCCGCCACCGCCGCCAATGCCGCCAATCTGAGCCATCACACCCACGAAGGCCTCTGGCAATTTAACAGTCAGCGGTTGATCTGTCTTGTTGCGAATCAAGATCGTGGCCTGATTGGAGTTCTTGGGAATGAGATCGACCTCCAGCTGTCCTGCTTCGGCAGCCGGAAACAGCTCGACCAGCTCGGGCGTCTCCGCACAACTCGTCCGGGCGGATAAGGCAAAGTTCAAGGTGATAACGGCGAACAGAGCAGCAGTGTGTTTCAACATCAGAGTCCGCTTTCTTAGTAGTCCAAAATTGCGTTTGACCGACCAAATCTGCACCAGACGCAAGCCCTGGATCGAGTCTGGCTCGGGAAGTTATCTTGTGACCCGGCCTGTCTCCTGGTACTCACGGACGAGACGTGCAGCCGGCTCATTTAGCATAATCAGAGACCGAGCCGATTGCCAAACGACGAGGAAAATCCCGCCCAAATTCGGAGGAGCCGTTGCGATTCTAACGGAGTTGTCGATCAAGCCGGGGACCCGACATGGTTTCCGTCCTTGCGAGGTATGGATGGTACGTCCCCGGTCTTGGCGAGTTGAGGCTGAACGCCCAGCAGAGTGGCCATCTGCAAGATTACAAGCACGACGCGTATGTTTTGAAGTTGCGCAAAGGCGAAAACAACGTGAAAATACAAGCTCGACGCGCCAGCGAGTGGGTCTGCCAGCGGGCTAAATGACGGGTTTCGGCCAAGTGCCACCGAAAGTGTGCAACTTCAAAACGCGCAAGCGAGTGAGCCCGCCATCTCGTCAACGCCGATCCTGAACCGTATCGATACCGACCGGAACGTGCGTGGTCCCGTCGAACATCCGTCGCTTCATGGCTCGGCGACTAATGCGGGCGAGCTTTGGATCAAAGTACGGTCGTTGATGATCGAGGTGCATCACGATCAGTGAGAACTTGAGGTATCGCTGGCCAATTCCGGAATTCCGCAACCGCACGCCCAGATCGCGATCCTCATTGCCATATCCGACCATCGATTCGTCGAATCCATTGACACGCAGGATATCGTTACGCCAGGCGGATGCATTGGAACTGACAAAGACGCAATACCGCCAGGTAAGCAGATTTGCCAGCGACTCGTACCAGGGGCTGCGCTGCAATCGCCAGCGGTACCGCGACAGTTGTGGATCGCGCTTCGCCAGAAATCTCCACTCAAACATGCGGTTGCTAAGGATCTCGTCGTCCGAGAAATGCTGATAAACCTCTCGAGTAACGTCGACGCGGCTTCCGGAAATGAAATAACCTCGCGGACAAAGTTGCCGGTGCCGGGCCACGAAATCATTGCGTGGAATGCAGTCTCCATCCAGGAACAGCAGGAACTCGGCGTCCGCCTCAGCAATCGCGCGGTTTCTGGCCATGCGCACACGGTAGCCTTTGTCCTCCTGCCAAACGTGCTTCAACCGCAATCCGGCGAAGCAGGGGGCGGCCAGGATCTGCCTCGTGCGGTCGTCAGACCCGTCGTCGGCGATCACGACTTCAAAGTCACGCTCCGTTTGCGCTGCCAGTCCCAGCAAACACATGCGCAGCGGTTCGGGACTGTTGTAAGTCGTGACGATTACGGCCGTCGTGGGGTGATGCATGGCGGACAGTCGTTTGATCGAGGCATGGGCACGGCTGCTCGACTTGGCACGGCGTCAGTGGCGCTGCGGAACTCACCGACTGTCAACAAACTAGGCACCAGCCGCGTTTTTTGCCAGCCCAATTTTCACGTAGGACGGATTGGCCCAGCCGCAATGAGTGCCGTTTCGCCAAATCGCGTTCCGCGGATGGGTAATCCGTCGTCCAGCGCGTCACGGATTACCAAGTCGTTGGAAAATCCAATCTGCTGCTCGCGTAAAATGGCGCCTTGGCCAATCCGTCCTACGAGGACTGTGGCCCCAGCGACAAAGTCCAAGGATCGATTACGGCGAAGACCTATGCGGATTACCCCACGGCAACGACATCATGGGGCCGCCGACCATCTGCACCCATTTTCGCCCGGCCAATGAGCCAAGCATGCCACCCAGGACGGCCCCCAGCGGGCACCAGATCAATGCGGCTGGATCGCTGCTCGTCGCCGATCCGCGGCCGGCAAGCAGGAATCCACCCCCCATGCCCAACAGAGCCCCCGACATGGAACCCGCCAGAACGGCCGTCCAGAAGAAACGGAGCGTGGCCTCGAGACGGAACAGGCGAAACATCCCGCCTAATACGCCACCCACGACGCTGCCTAATAATGTGCCCAGCGTGGCTCCCGAGAACGCTCCAGCCACGAATGCGAACAACAGCTGCTCCAGGCTAGATAGACCGCCAGCCGACATGGAAAGCGCCATCCAAGCTGTCGTCAGGACGGCCACTCCCAGCGATGCGTAAGTTGCCCCCACCAGTGCACCGGCAAGGCAGTCGGAGAACAGCCGACGCAGCGATAACGTCTCCGCCTTCAAGTGACCGACTGGTTCGATCGTGTTCGGACTTTCGTAGGGATTGTGGGGCACGGGGGACCGCCTGCGGCCGATCCGATCGACCAGGTTGAAACTTGTTGTGCGCCAACTCAAAATCGACCAGCACCAGCCGTTTGCGCCGGGTTAAGCGCTCGCAAGCAACGGACGTACCGCGCCAAACGAACTCGTGCTGGCGATTCGACCAGCTTTGGCCAGCATAACATCTGCCAAATACGGTAGCGACCCCTCCGGGTTTACGCGGTTGGTCGAAAAGTTGAACGGTGACGGCTTGGCCGAATGCCTGAACTTGGCAAGGCCGTGATTTTGTCCACCAGGCACTGACCAGGCGACCTGGGCCTCGGACGGTTCGCAGCCGCGTAGCGATGATTCGTTATCGCCTGCCTTCGCGATTCGAATCCATCGCCAAACCACCTGCCAATTCAAAACCTCTTAAGGCATCGTTGACCTGCTGCACATCGTGGACTCGCAGGATTTGAACATGTTGTCGAGCCATCGCCAGAGCCACGCCCACATTTGCGTAATCGCGAGGTCGGTCCATGTCGTCCAGCATCTTGCCCAACAAACCCTTGCGGGAATGGCCGACCAGCAAGGGACAGCCCAGCTGATGAAAGACGCTCATGTTCTGCAGTAGTTGCAGGTTGTGCTGGTGATTCTTGCCAAAACCCAGGCCCACATCCAGGCAAATTCGCTGCAAGTCGACTCCGGCCTCGATCAAAATGTCGCGTCGCCGGCGCAGATAAGCCAACACGTCGTCGACCACGTCGGTGTACGCGGGGTTGTCCTGCATGTTGTCGGGTCGTCCCTGCTTGTGCATCACACAAAGTCCAGCACCGCGAGCGCACGGCCAAAGGCAACATCTGGGCATCCCCTTCCAGCCCGGTCACGTCATTGATGATCTGGACACCGACATCGAGTGCCGCTTCGGCGACCCGCGCTTTCGAGGTGTCGACAGAAATCGGCACGGACACGTGTTGCACCAGAGCACGAATTACGGGCATCACGCGTCGCAGTTCTTCGTCGACGGACACCGGTTGCGAGTAGGGGCGTGTGCTCTCGCCGCCGACATCCAGTATGGCCGCCCCTGCGGCGACGAGTCGTACGCCATGCTCCACCGCGCGTTCGTGATCCAGGTACCGCCCACCATCGGAAAAACTGTCGGGGGTCACGTTGATGATGCCCATCAGCAACGGACGGCGGGGCAACGGGACAACTTGCGTTTGCAGCCGCCAGCTGCTGGCGAATTGCCGGCCTGTCTCGGCAGACGTAGCATGCTGGGGGCTCGTTCGAGATGGCTGCGCAGGCTCGTTCATACCGTTCCGTCTGAGCGGTCGCCACCCCGCAGCGCGCACCGGATGCCGACCAGGGGTTCGACCCCGTCAGCTTACCATGGCACTTCCATTGTGGAAACGATCTGCGTGGCCAGCCGCACGATGAGTTCTTGCTGCGCGACAGTCAGTGACTGCCCCCCTTCGGGCACGAAATGCATGGCTTGTCCCAGCGTCTCGAGCCCCCCGGGAACGGGAAATCGATAAGTTCCCAGCAGGGAAGCTCCGTTCCGGTCCAGCCAGGTGATCTCGACCAGGAGTTCCAGTTCGATATCACGCAGCTGATCGTCTTGATTCTCGGTGATTCCATATTTTGTATCTTGGATAATCCGGCCACGCAGGATGCTGTCGGCGTCGGCTGCGGATGCGATGCGATAAGGCGTTCGCTGCTCAACCTGTTTAATGACGGCTTCCGTTAAGCGTTCGCCGAGAAAACGACGAAAACTTTCTGATTCAAAAACCGGAACATAGACGGTGCGCACATCGGGTCGGTAGAGAGTCTCGGAGCCGTAGCGATACGCGGCACATCCCGCGGTTGCGCACATGACGGTCAGTGACAGACCGCGGACGAGCCGGGAGCTGCGAGAGGGTATCACTTCTTCACCGTGCCCAATGGATTGCGGCGGATGAGAGGCTCCTGGCGACCGGTGGATTCGGGGAACACATGCTGCAGCCACTCCAGCGATTGTTTGGGGACATCTGGCAGTCCTTTGATCTGCGCCAGTCGGCTTTCGGCCTCGACTGCCAGGTTTGTATCACCGTACTCGCGATGGACATTTTCGTAGTGCATACGCGCCGCCCGGTATTCCTTGCGGCGGTCGTAATACTGCGCGATATCGTATTCGCGTTGGGCCTTTTGCAGTCGAATATCTTTGTAGGCTTTGTCCAGCAGCTCATGTTGCTGGCTGGCCTGTTCGGGAAATTGCACGGCCAGATTGCGAATAATTTCTTCCGCCTCATCCAAGGGGCCGCCATCGTAGTCGGGCCCTTCGTAGTTGAGCATTTTGGCTTTCAGGCCCAACAGGTGAGCGTCGAACTGATGTTGGCTGGAGGGAAAATTCTCACGGATGTCCGAAAACAGCTCATCCGCCTTGGCGTACTTGCCACGCTCGAAATAGGCCACCGCCAAGGCCATGGTTGCGTCGTCGGAGAGTTCACCGGTGGGATCATCAAACCGAATACGGTCGAACAGCTTCGCCGCGTGCCCGAACTTGTCCATCACGGGCAGGCGATCATCGAGGAAATTGGGGGAGAAGTTGCCCCCTTTCGATTTTTCATACTCGACCCAGTATTCAGCGATCTTGAAGCGTCGACTGTCCACTCCGTCCAGATGCTGCGTGTTGGGGTAGCGCTTGATCAGTTTTCCGTAAGCGTCACTAGCCTTCGCATAGTTGTCGGCAAAGAAGTGACTCTCGGCAATCATCCACAAGGCATCCTCCTCGACGGGAAAGCCCTCACCGCGGGCGGCCGCCTTGCCGTACAGACTGGCTGCTTCTTCAAAAGCCTCTCGACGACTGTCTCCTTGGGCGGACGCCGCAGCGCGGAACTGATCCTCGGCCTGCAGGAAGATGGCTTGAGCCGCGTCTTTGTCGGGTTCCTCACCACGCAACTGAGCCGCGACCCGCGTAGGGCTGAAACGCTCCACCAGTGTCTTAGGCTCATCCGCTCCCAACGGAGTTGCTGTCGGCACCTCGTACGCATTGCGGGTGTTGGGTCTCAGGCTTGAGCAGCCCCATAAGCTCGTCGACAGCACGACGACGATCAGCAGGTGGCGCGTAGTGATCGAGCGCATGGAATTGAGCAGAACATCCTGTGACGAGTAGGGGCATGGCCAAAACGGACCCGCCCGCGGTAGTGCTGCGTGGAACCGGTGCCGTTTTTTAGGAGCCTCAGCTGGTAGCCGTCAATATCAGCCAGGTTCATGTGCGGTGATGGGGGCAGGTAAGTCTGCTCGGCCGCCGGAGCTCCGCCGAAAAGTCCGCGCACGCCAGCAAATTCCGGCGAGGTAGTGCCGGCCGCTGGTAGCGTGCGAGCGTTCCATTCTGGCGGGGAAAATCACCTTGTCGGCTGATCCTGAGCCCACGTCTATCCCACGATAGCCTGCCCCGCTCAAACTGTGCATGGGCGCGGATTTCGTTCCGCCTGCGCGACCCCAGGCTGCTGCTCCCCAACAGACATCACGCATGCGTTGATATCATCCAATGATAGCGGCTGGCAGCCGAGTGCGTGGTGTCGCGCACCGTCCCGTTGCTGCCCCTCGGCAACTGGTCGTCCAGGTGCACATCATCACGACCGGGTAGCTTACTCGTCGACGGCTTCCTGCAGTGCCCGAACCTCGGCTTCGCAGTTGAGCTGCAGCGCAATGACTCGGGGGACGTCGACACCCAGGAAATCCGCAAGTCGATAAGCGAGTTGGACGTCATGCACACCGAGGTACTGGTTAACGACTTTTTCCTGCTCGTAAATCGTCTGACGATCGTGTCGAAACCCTGATTCGTAGCAGTCGGCCAGTTCTTCGATCCAGGTTTCGGGAATGCCGCGCTGCCGACATAGCTCGACGGACCAGATATCGCGTCCCGTGCAATCATCTAACAGCATGCGGGCTCGGAGTCGATCCATGGCTTGACTCTACTCTACAGTTAACCTCTGGTGTCCGGAGTGGGCGGTTTCCGCCGAGGGAGATTCCCACAGCCAGATGGCCAGCGACTTGGTGGCGGCTGTGCCCTCTGTCTGGCGTTCTGCCTGGCCGTTCGCTTGACGCAGCGAGAGCAGCAATGGACGTTCGCCCGGTTCCCATACACTGCGCTCGTTGGGGCCCACGGTCAACTCTTGATCGTAATCCGCGGCTGCATTGAAGGCCGACAGCTGCAATTCGCCACAGGGCCGTCCATCGATGGCGCAGGCCAGGATGTAATGAGCCTGGTCCGCGTTGCCTGGCACGACGGCCGCCTCCATCACGAATGCTCCGGCAGCCACGTTGACAACCGCCATCCGATTGGATTCCGCTTCACCCTGTAATTGCCTGCCGATCACGTTTCGGTTCCCGGACTGCGGGCCAGCGACGAGGACCAGCTTCCAGACGCGCGTGGGGGGTAAGTAGACCCGCCACTTCCATCTCATGCCGTCCTCCGGGCGCATGCGAAGTCCGATGGCATGGACCTTGGTCGGATCGATGACCGACAGTTGCCCAAGTTCCGCCTGGTACTGTTCCAGCTGCACACGCAGCTGACGCGCTTCCCGGACGGCACGTTCCATACGTTGGTTTGCGCCCCACCAGGCAGCGAGGGCGCCCACGGTGGCGACAAACAGCAGCGCGGCAGCCAGAGAGAATCGTCGTGAACCGGAGCGGGTTGTCGGATTCGCCATGCTTGTATTCTACGTGAGTGTCCCCCAGCAGACGATGGCCGAAGCGGGGAGGCCGAAGCGGGGACACGGCCGAAGCGGGGACACAGCATCTTCGTACGGGTGAGTGAGCCACGGGCGCCAGCCCGTCCTGCCTCCCTGCTCCCGGCAATGGTGATTTGGTCGCGCGCGTCACGCTAAAGCTCAAAACACGCGACAACTTCGGGTCAGCCCTTTTCGTGGCACACCATGAACCGGCGACCCAATCGCATCTCTGGCCGCCATCGTCCTGCCAGCCGGTCCGCTTAAGCAAACATCATCGAGTGGATCACGACGGTCAGGCGTGCTCAGCCCTTCTTGCTCATTCCCGGGCTCGTGGCCGAACTACTGATTTACCCGTTGACAACTACTGATTAATCAGTAGAATTCGGCTTGTCACGGTAGAGCTTGTCGATCATGAGCGATAGACGGAAACCAGGCTGCACCGTGCAACGCTCACAGACAGTTGCGGACCAGCCATGCCCCGACAGAAACTAGACCATCCCACACCAGCGGAATTGGAAGTGCTGCATGTACTTTGGGAGCGTGGCGCAAGCACCGTGCGCGACGTGATGGAGTCACTGGAATCGACGCGCAAGGGTCGCGCGTACACGTCCGTCATGAGTCTTTTGAACTTGATGTATGAGAAACGACTAGTCAAACGCCAGCCGGTCGGCCGGGCCTTCACTTACCAGGCTAGAGTGCCTCGCTCGAAAGCATTGGGACAGTTGGTCAGCGACTTGTGTCGGCGTGCATTCTCTGATTCCGCCAGCTCGCTGGTGGCTCACATGTTGGATCAAACAGAACCCTCCCCTGAAGAACTACAGGCAATTCGTGAAGCGATTGACGCTTACCAAGAACGGGAGCACTCGTGATGTGGGATAGTTCCTGGTGGGATGGCCCCGTGGTCGAAAATTGGGGCACTACATTGCTGCACTTTCTATGGCAAGGCGCCTTGGTAGTCAGTGTGCATGCCATCGGCACGTCGCTGCTCGCTCGATCCGCTTCCCCAGCAAGATATTGGTGGGGTGTTGGTTGCCTGTTGGCGTTATCCCTGTTTCCGCTGATGACTTTCGGCTGGCTGCTGGCTCAGGTGCAGGTTCTTGATACATCCGTGTCGACGGCACTCACACCGGACCCAGCAGTGACCGACTTAGCGGACTTGCCACCGGCAACAGATCTGGCCATTCCGCTGCAGGGCTGGGCCGCCTCAAATCTACGGACCGTTACCGATTGCCGAGGCTGGCTGTTATGTGCCTGGAGCCTGGGTGTGATCACCTTGTCAATTCGCCTGGTCGCGGGTGGTTGGATCGTCTATCGGCTACGTCGACGACTAACACCGCTGACCGAACCGCTGAATCGGCAAGTGGACAAGTTGCAGCAACGGCTGCAGGTTTCCAGCCGTATTGTCGTGGCGACATCGTCGCGCGTCACGACGGCAATCGCCTGCGGTTTGTTTCGACCACTTGTTCTGTTGCCAACGGCCTGGCTGACCGAGATGTCACCCTGCATGCTCGAGGCCGTAATTGCGCACGAATTGGCCCACATCCGTCGCTGCGACCTGTGGATCAATCTGTGGCAGCGCATCATCGAGACACTTTGGTTCTATCATCCGGCGGTCTGGTGGATCTCTGCATCCATTCGCCGGGAACGCGAAACGTGTTGCGACGACCTGGCGGTCGCCGCGCTGCAGGACCGCGTGCAATACGCGGCGACGTTGGAATTCTTGGCCAAGAGTCGGTTTGCCGGGACCACTCCGCCATGGCTATCCGCCGGATTGGGAGGTCGTCGTATGCTACTGCTAAACCGAGTCAGGCATGTATTGGGAGTGGAAACGCCGCGTGGGCTACTGACGCACTGGCCGGCTATTTGTGCAGTCGCGCTGTTGTGCGTCGGCGCGGCCACCCTGATTCGGGGCAGCCAGACGGCTGTGGCCGATGAGCCGGACCCCGACCAGATCATGGTGGAGTATCAGCTTGCCGCGGAGGAGTATCAGCAAGCGGCACAGGCAGCCGGGGCCGATGAACGGAACTCTGATCGGACGGCCGAAGGGGATCAGCCTGCCGCTACGGAGCTTGAGCAGGCTTTGGCCGTGAGGCAGCAAGCCGCAGAGGAAGCCCAGGCTGCCCAAAGGCACGGCCCTATGGCCGAGGCGCGGGTGCGAGTTTTGATCGCAGCCCAAGAAGCCGAAGACGTGGACGAAGATGGGAAGGAACACGACCAGTCGGATACATCGAACCAGGCGATACGAAGATTGCGCCGCGAATTGGATCAAGCCAAACGACAGTTACACGAATCTCAACGCGTGATCGAAAAACTGGAACGCGAGCTGGCCCAGGTACACGAGCGTTTCGACCCACAGAAGCGGCACGTCGTGACGCTCGCCGAAGTGGAGCCCGATTCGGCCAGCGACAACTCCCCAGTCCAACGATCGCGAACCGATCGAGAGGCAAGTCAATTGCGGCGTTCGGCGGCATCGAACCGAATGGCCCAGCACGAACGAAGGGGAAGGCAGCTAAGCATGGAACAAGAGCTGCTCGAACACCGCCGCCAGCGACTGGAAGAACAGATGGAACAGTCCCACGCACGTCATCAACAGGAACTAGCGCTCCGACAGCAGGCGATCCAGCTCGATTTCAAGCATCGTATGCAACAGTTGGCACTGCGCCGCGAGTTGACGCAACTGCAGCATCAGCGCGAAGACGTGAGGCACCAACATCACGTAGGCGAAATTCGCGAACGGATGAACGAAATCAGAAGGCAACTCAAGCAATCTGGCGGTCCCGATGAGCAACGTGAGTTGCAACAGGAAATGAACCGACTGGGTTCGGAATTGGAGACGATTGAAGCGGAGCAGGAGATTACGCGCAAGTATCACGACGTGGAGTCGCAGGCTGAGCAAGCGGAGATCGAGTCCTCGTTACAATCAGAATTAAAGAAACTGGAACTAGACACAAAGCTGCAAACCGAGAATGAAGTCGAGAGCCTGAGGTCAGAACTGCAGGCCTTGGAACTTGAAAAGATGCAATTGATGTTGCAGCGCGAGCTGCAGCTCGAAGGTCGCGAGAATTAGGTTTCAGGTAGCGGAACTCCCAATGAGTTTCGGGGATCCGGCGAGAGTTACCGCGGCTGGCCCAGGCTCGACAGGCAAATTGCAAGGCTGACTCGGGTTCGAGGACCTCAATTCGTCGATGTGGAGATTGCCGTGCGTTCGATCAAGTTTTCGACGACTGCCGAATTGCAAGTAGCTCCAAACGAGATTGCCAGACGAATCCTGGATGTCTCTCATTGGACGGACTTCCAAGGATACGGCCCTTTACCGGGAATCCGATCCGCTGAGTTCGCCTTAAGAACTCCAGAGGTCGTCGGTTCCAGAATCCACGTCTGCAATACCGACGGTTCTCGCCATGTCGAACAAATCGTTGATTGGCAGCCAGAACGACGCATTCGAATCCATATATGCGAGTTCACTGCGCCGCTGTCTCGGCTCGCGAAATCATTCGACGAAACCTGGGAGTTCCGCCGGGCCGGCGAACAAACAACCGTGGTTCGATCCTTTGAACTACACCCCCAATCGACTTTCACTCGACCGGTTCTTTGGTTGATCTCTTTATTGCTTAGAACAGCAATTCACCGGCAATTGAGACAATTTACGGATGGCCGATAGCGGCGGGAATTCCGTCGCCGCCTTGAGAAGGACTGCCGTTGAGGATCAACAACTCGTTGGAGCCGCTAGATTGTTGGAATCAAGAAACACCCTGAGCACGACGAACTCGCGGCCACTAGTAACCAAACGGCTAATGCTGGCGGGCCAACCACGTGCGACTCAGCGAGTGCCACCCGACCGCTGCGCACGAAGCGCTTGCGGATCGGTCACGGGAATTTCCGTTTTCCAGATCCGACCAGCCTCCCGGCCTTGAGTCACATGCCGCCTGTGGAACTTGACCACCTTCGTCATGTCGTTTGCGAATCCGCCCAGATCCGTGGCGACTGCGGACAAGTCGGCATCCCGCGGCCAATGATATTTCACAACGCCTTTCGTGCCATAAGCGTCCGGTTGGATCAAGTAGATGGCGGGCTGCCCTTCGAAGCCTTGGACGTCCTCCAATTCTGTGGCATCACTCGTCACATAATAATGAAAACGCCCGGCCAGCGACTCCTCGTAGGCCAACTGCGAAATCGATGAGGCCCTCAGCGTGGAAGTATGTCCCGTTCTGCCGTCGACATCCGGCGTCGGTTCATCAGCGGACAATAGCGCGACCACCAATGGAATTCCGTCGCATGACGCAACGTTCAGCGCCAGCCGGAGAGTTTTCATCTGTGGGACTGGCAACTCGGATGCCGAAACATCCGCCTTGCCCGGAAATCGCTTCGAGATCTTCGCCATTTCGTCCGCCATCTCGGCCGCCGAACGAAACGCGAAGTGAGGGCTACGACCGGGACGAACCAGGAATTCGTCGGCCGCGGGGTTCATCATGGCAAACACGGTATTTTCCAACTCTCCGGAACGTCCCGTGAATACGCGGCGAAGATAGTCGGCTTCATCGCGATCCTCGTAGGTCGCAAGGCGGATGCAGATAAAATTCCGTGATGCACGAATGACGTTGGCGTCGGACAAGAAACTCTCGTCCATATGTTGTTTGCCAGGTCACCACATGCCGGACACACCCGCGCACTGCGGAGCCGCCGACAACAGCAGGATCGGCCGATCGGCAAGTTTCGCGGCCTGCAACCCATCCTGCAGCCGGCCGTACCAAGTGATACCAGCTGGCAAGCCTGGCTGCCTGTCGTCCTGGGCCCTCGGTGTCTCAGTCCTCCATTGTGCGAAAACCGTCATTCCGCACGCCGTCGCCACGCAGAGTACAAGCCCAGTGGCCACTTTCCGTCGCATCGGTTTCGCCTCCCATCGCCAGATTACCATTCGTGCAATACGCCGTACTTGATATTTCGGCAAGCCACGAGGTTACAAACACCGCCAATCGGAAGAAGTTTCGGGAGATTTGCGGGACCGGCCACTCGGATGCGGCCATGCGCATCGCCGTCTGAATCGTGAAGGCTCAGGCTTCCTGCTCGCGGAACTCCCCGAAGAACTTCACGAACACGTTGAGAACGACGATCGCCACGACGTAATGCACGGCGAGAATGTACCAGACATACTCGGGGTGCTCCAGTTTTTGGAAGTAGCCATAGAGCGTGGTGTAGGTGATCCCGCTGGCGAAGCCCCCGATCCCTACGGCCAGGAAATTGGAACCCATGTAGAGGCCAGCCTTTTCCTTGGGTGCGATCCAAGTGATGTACTCCTGGATGCGTGGCGAGGAG
Organism: uncultured Planctomycetales bacterium; assembly: GCA_963695565.1. Taxonomy (GTDB): domain Bacteria; phylum Planctomycetota; class Planctomycetia; order Pirellulales; family Pirellulaceae; genus CAVOGW01. The sequence goes on along the minus strand of CAVOGW010000007.1, from coordinate 142,993 downwards.
GCCATTTCCCCGACCGCGAACAAAAAGATCCCCAGTAGAGCAATCGCTGGTGCGGAGGTGCGGGCCCAGCCCAACAGAACGAACCCGACTGCGGCGATCGCGAGGCCGGCCATGAAGGCGGGCAGCGCTTTCCGCTTCTCCAGGAACCCAGACACGAACACCTGCAGGATCATGATGATGTAGCCCGTGTGAGAAATGGTCTCGCCGAGCACCTCGCGGGCGCCGTTGTCGCCGATTTGGGAGATGAAACCTGTCACGGTCGTCCCCAGAATCGAACTTAGCGTCACGTACAGCCGCGCGGTGTCGATGTCACTATCGACATAGAGGGCGCAAAGGTTGAAAAAGGCCCAGAACGGCAGCCAGAAGAAGATACCGAGGAGCACAAGGAAGGCCGAGAATTTGATGTCCGCGAGCGTGCTGCCAATCTCGCGCAGCTTCTGGCCCAGCGTCGCCCCCTCGTTTTCCCGAGGCGGCTCCTCGTAAAAGAAAATCGTGATGATCAGCATCACCACGATCGAGACCGCAGCGGCGATAAAGGCGTAGGTCCACGAGATCGCGCGGAGGTAGCCGGCCACGATCGGTCCGAAAGAGCCCCCCACGTTCACCATGGCGTAAAAAATCCCAAAACCCATGGTCTTATTGGTCTTGTCCGTAACCGCGCGCACCGTTCCAGAGACCAGCGGCTTGAAGATTCCGGCAGCCAGCCCGATGCTGAGCATCGTCAGTACAATACCCGAGAAGGACTTGGTGAAGATCAGGAGCAGGATCGACGGCAGGTAAGCCACGTACGAGACGATCAGCACCTTTTTGAAGCCGAAGCGATCAGCGAAGGTCCCGGAGATGACGGGCGTCACGTAGGAAACTAGCAGGAACAAGCTCTGCACGATGCCCAACTGATCGCGCGAATATCCGAGCGAAGACATGTAGATGCCGAAGCCAAAATAGATGCCGTAGTAGGCGAAGCGCTCCAAGACTTCGATCAGATTCGCGACCCAGAAGACGCGAGGAAACGCGGTTCTCGTGCTCATGCCATCCACCTCCCCAGGGATCGCCATTCTACCCGGCCCCCCGGAGCCCGTCGAGATTGAATGATGGACAGCAAAACATGGCGAGACGGGGGCCGTGACTTCGCTACAATACACGGAGGCATATTCGCTGCTTTCGAAGATGGATTCAGGAGCGAGCATGGGAAAGCGATTTCGTTTAGACCTGGCGACGCTGACGCTGCTCGTTGTACCCTGGAGCTTAGTGCTCATCACGATCGCCTATGTACATTGGTTGCCGGAACCGCCGAAGTACGCTCAAGCCGATCAGCAAGAATTGAAGGGGATGGCTCGTGCCGTCCGGTTGTTGGCCAGTCGTTGCGGTTCCTATCCGCCGGACTTCAGCACGGACGATCCGTCGGCAGAAATTCAGAAATTCCTGCGCCGTGCATTTCCCTCACGCGACCATCAGAACGATGTGCCCACGGATTTCGCGTCATTGAATCCCGCTAACGCACTGTACTTTTGGCTTCGGGGCTTGTATCGCAGCCAGCGATACCCATTGACGGGCAAAGATTTGGACTTGGCTGACTTAGCCATGCAACGCGAACCATACTATTTCTTTGACACCACACGTCTGACTGGCGAGGGCGAGTATTATGACTCGCAGCGAGGGGTTAATCATAATCGTGATCTTGATCATAATCTCTGGGTTGTTGCGAGTTAGACGTCGCGATTTGGAGAGTTAAAACGGATCAATCCAACAAGCATCGCAACGATGTCAAGGAGAATTTCTTTACCATTCGTCGTGACGGTTTGGTCGAGGATGGACTTTGCCACAAGTAGGTCGTGACAGGCTCGGATCGCGGAGTTAGAGCTGGCACTCGCCAAGGCGAGGAAGGACTCGTCGACGTCCTCCAAACCGCCGTCCAGCGATATCGTCCGTGCGAAGCCCAAGAAAGCTGCTGGAGGGGGAAAAAAGCCGCGGCGTGGTGGGCAACCGGGGCGCCAGCGGCAACTTCGAGAGCCGCTGCCGCCCGAGCGAGTCCATGAAACGATCGACTATGAAATCAAGGGGGACGACATTCAGCGGTTGGGGCTGACTCCCACCTCGCCTCGATCAGCGCCCAACTAAGAAACCAACACGCACCAAGCTTGCTCACCAACTAGCGACGCTTCAGATTAAGATTAAGATCATGATTAAGATTATGAACCGACGTCACGCAATTCCGTGAACGGCTACAAATAAAATAAGCCGCGAACCTTGGTCATCCCGATAGCGTCCCCCTCCTATGCATCCGAACGACATTGCGGCCGCGCTGGCCCAAACCCATGACGCCAACCCAAAGTTACGGCGCGACAGCGCTGTTGACTCTGTGTCCCTGCCATGTTCGATCAGACGTTACTCAGATTTGGGATCGCATATTCGAAATGCAGGTGGATGAGGACGCCGGCGTTCGCAGTATCACTTTGCACAATCTTACCGATGGTTCGCCGCGTTCGCGAGAAACAGAGGTGGTCCAGGCGCTCGAACGGTTGGCCAACGATGCCGATCCTAAGTTGCGGCGCCGAGCGCGACGGGCGCTGTCAGCATACCGTCAGACTGGTCGAATTACTGAAGCGTGACGATGTGTCTTGGGACGTACTCCCTGGCACGTATGAGGACGGATCTGTATGACCAACCAGAAACTTCGCGCGATCGGATGGAAGCCATGTTTTCAGCAACAAGTCCTGCCGGATCAGTCGGTGGCCGTCATCATTGCCCGTGTGTCGGCCCATCATGGAAGCCAGATTCTCTTCCTCGGCGAAGACGGCGAGTTCAGTGTTCCCGTGCAACTTGCGGAATCCGCAGGTGAAATCGCCGTAGGTGATTGGTTAGTGCTCGACGCTGAACACAACCGCGCCATCCAACGACTTGAACGCCAGACATTGCTCTTTCGCAAAGCCTCCGGAGAGGAAGTCAAGCCTCAGGTCATCGCAGCGAATATCGATACGATCTTTATCGTTAGCTCGTGCAACGAAGATTTCAATCTGTCCCGCATCGAAAGATATCTTGCATTAGCCCTGCAGGCCGGCACTGTTCCAATCGTCGTCTTAACGAAGGCTGACCTGTGCGAGGCGGCCGCTGATCTTCGACGACAGGCCGAGCAACTTCATGCCGGACTGTTGGTTGAAACCATTGACGCTCGCAAGCCAGAACAGGCTAAAGGATTGAAGACCTGGTGTGGACCTGGGCAGTCGGTCGCGTTGTTGGGGTCATCGGGCGTCGGGAAGTCCACATTGGCGAACGCTCTTGGTGTGGGCGGTCTGGCGACCGGCGAAATCCGTGAGAAAGATGGGAAAGGACGACACATCACAACCGCACGTTCACTTCACCTGCTGCCGAGTGGTGGTGTTCTCGTGGACAACCCGGGAATGCGAGAACTTCAGTTGCCGGCTTGCGAAGACGGCGTCACAGACCTGTTCGATGATGTGTTTCGCATTGCCGACGATTGCCGATTCAATAACTGCAGGCACGAGGGTGATGCTGGTTGCGCCGTCATAGCTGCGTTGGAATCAGGAGAACTAGATGAACGGCGCTTTGTCAGTTTCAAGAAACTCAATGCGGAACAGGCCCATAACTCAAGATCACTGGCGGAACGTCGAGAGCGCGAACGCAAGACTGGGCGGATGTACAAAACGATCATGGCCGACAAACGTCGCCGGCGGCTGCGTCCCGAATAAGGGGCTAAAGCAGGCGCGACGGCAGCAGAGAGCGAAATCACTCCCAGTTTGACGAATCGCGTTCGAAGCCGAGCGTCGTCGTATGCCAGCGGGGCCAGGACTGAAGTGCGATGTTCGATCCTGATCCCTGTCCGCGACGAGGAAAAAACGCTGCCCCGGGTCGGTCGAGCGCCCCTTGGCTTGACACGATGCGCCGTGATTCGGACCATACAGAAAGTATGGGCCCACGGGAATCCGCACCCGCCGACTACACTCACACGCAGCGATCACCTCTCTGTCTGATCCTGTATGCGATAGCTTTGGCCTGCGCGGTGCTTGCCTGGGGAGTTCACGATGCCGTCGGGTCTTATGTTGCCGTTGGGGTGGGACTGCTGCTGGCCTTCGTGGCGACGGCCTGTGTCGCCGGGAAGCGGGAGCCCCGTCGGGGACTGCCGCGCCAACGGCCACCCGCGTCTCAACCGTGGCGGGAGAGAGAGACAAAAAATGGTGGACAGAGAAACATGGCGAGGCGGGGAACGCGGCGTCGCTACGATACTCGCAGGCATATGCGCGCCCGCGCTGCTTCGCATCACAGCGACTCGCATTTCGGCGCTGTTACGTCTCCGCGACCAACTCGACGTCCAGCGAACTCCCCAGAGCCCGCTCCGCCAACTCCTGCAACAGTTCCGCAGCATCCGTTGGGGAAAAGTACTGCGGATCACACCGGGCGCTCATCGTTAAACGATTGGCGTAGGTATTGACCGAGAAGACGGCACGCGTGTTGGGTCGAATGGGACCGATACTCGTGATGCTATCCAGGATAAGATCACCCACGACTAATCGTCCCTTGTCGCGCGGGAACTTCGCGATAAATCGCCGCGTCGGATCGCCAATGTTGGTAAATATGGCCGTCGCATGGCATCGATGTTCCCCGAAGATCTGAGCAAAAATACTGTTCGGCATTCGCGCCATCACGTTGATCACGTGCAAAAAACGCTGAGCCGAGCAGAATCGGTGACTTTTGTGGCTGGCTCGACGGATGGCGTCAAGAACTCGAAGTTCGTCATCCGCGTCGCTCAATCCGCATGATACAAACGTGTATCCAATCTTGTTCAGCGCAGGCATTTGTGCGTCATCTTTCTCACGAAGGTTGACCGGGATGACGACGCGCAAATCGCGACGAGAAGTGCCGATCCCCTGGCGGAGCTGCCAATCGTGCAGTGTGCCGAACAACTTCTGAAGCAGCAGGTCATTGACGGTCATGTCGCGATCCGATGCCCGATGACGCAGGCCTCGAATTTCGTCTTCCTCGTACCTGCGAACGACATACCGACAGGACTGCCAGTCCCCTGCAGCCCTTCCGTCCGATTTGACGGAAGCGGCCAGGGCCAACGGCGTCCGGCACAAATGGCCAAAGACGCTGCGGACCGCGGCCAGGACGCCTTGTGTCCGCGCCCACAGCGTTTGGGAACCGGCCCTCAGGCGGGCGCGATGCCTAAGCGACGTGACGTCTAATGGACGCAACGAGATCGGGCTGTGTCGATCACACGCTCGTACGTAACACACCAGCAAATCCTCGACAAACCCCATGCCGCCCGCCGCATCACAACAAGCATGGTGGAAGTCGAACCGTAATCGAGTCACTTCCGACTCGCAAACAACCGATACGCGCAGTCCAAGTTCGACGGTCAAGTCAATCGGATGGTTCTCCGTGAACACGTCGTGCTGGTCCTGGTCCAACCAGATCAGGGGTGGCGTGCGGTCAACAAATACCCAATTGAGCTTGCCGCCCTGAGATGTTCGCACCACCGACATAAACAATGGGTGTCGTCGAGTCGCCTGATGTAACGCGGTTTCCAGGGCATCGCGATTGACACTTCCTAGAAATGTGAATTCCGCGGCACACGTCATGGGATGGCCGCCACGATCATCCTTGAACATGACGTACTCGTAGGGCGCCAATGGCAAAGGAAAGACGGAGTTAAGATCGTCCTGGCGAGACACGGAATGACAAACCTCGCTGTTCGTGCGCGTATTGCAAGACGCGCTGGTATGGCGAGATGCCCTTCCGTTTGAACCTCAGCCAATAATGCCGCCGTCGCAGACTCGGCTGGCTGATTGTAGATGCTCGAAGCCGTAAATACGAGCAAATTCTGACTGCGCTCCCGCAAAACTCGCGAAAACCGGCTGCGGCCTGGATGGGACAGTCATGAAATAGGTAACACGTTAGTTCGAGTCTTGCAGTCTTTTGCGCGAGCAGGTGTGGTTTTCACCAGGACGTAGAACAATCGTCGTCAATGGTTGATTCTCCGCGTTCGCCATGGCCCGGAAACCATTGGGACAATTGTTCTACATGATGGCGGCTGCAGTCGTGGTGGATTGTCCTGAAGGCTAGATGGAACTGATCTGCTCTCAGCCGATTACGATTCAACCAGCGAGTAAAGTCCACCCCGGTCGTGTTTGATTTTTCCCTGCCTCGCTAGCTCCTGCCAGACGACTTTGGAAAACTGGTTGGGAGGTGTAATGGCGATGATGCCCGACTTTTGGCCAGACGACATCGGGCCGTAGCCCATCCGGGATTCGTCATCCAAGCGAGTTAGCTTGAGGCGTTTGCGAAATGCCTTCATCGCCAATCGAAGTTCCTCCTTTGTGGGTGGTTCGGGCGTGGACGTGGTTTCCAACTCGGCCATGATCTGTTCCTTTGCATCTGATGGGGCGATGAACGAGCGTGTTTCCTATTGTAACCGAAAGTAACCGAAAGCGCGATGTCTGTGGCCGGCTCTGGTCGACCAGTCGGTCTGGACTCAGCCCGCGAGTTTTTGGAAAATCGTGGAGACTGGTAACACATCCAACATCATTCCGCGATTGGACGCCCATGCTCGCTTCCCTGATTCAGTACGCCAGCCTGGCTGTCCTTGCCGGGGTCGCCATGGCGTTGATCGTTGAAGTCGTGCGGCTGGTTGGGCAAGTGCTGCGGGACCGCCGGGCCGATCGGCTGCGTATTCAGCAACTCGTCCGTGAGATCGAGTCCATCGCGACGCAGCCCTTCCGGGCAGAATCGGCAGCCGGTCACACGGGTGCCGCCAGCGGCGCGGCGGAAAATCGTGAGACTCGTGACGCTACGACGCCACGTAATCGTCGTGGCACGACGTCCGTGACACGCAACGGAACCTCGCCGGCTGCCCCTGGCAACGAACCGCGGACCCCAACAGTTCCCGCTCCAGCCTGGCAGGGGACCAGAACGTTTCGGGTTGTGCAAAAGACGATGGAGTGCGATGCGTGCGCGTCCCTCTATCTGGTGCCGGTCGACGGCCAGCCGTTACCCTTGTATCTTCCTGGGCAATTCCTGACTTTCACGCTCAAGATTCCCGGACAGTCCAAGTCAACCGTTCGCTGTTATTCGTTGTCCGACGCGCCGTGTTCGGAATTCTATCGCTGCACAATCAAGAAACTTGCCCCGGATCCGGCTCGACCCGGTTCGCAACCGGGACTGGTCAGCAGTTATGTTCACGACCGGTTAAACCCCGGAGACCTGCTGGATGTGGCGGCGCCGCGTGGCAGCTTCTTCTTGGATGTGTTCAGCCAGTTGCCCGTGGTCCTGATTGCGGCCGGAATCGGCATCACGCCGCTGCTCAGCATGTTAAACACGCTGATCCAGACCGGGATGAAAAACCGCATTTTCCTGTTTTTCGGCGTGCGTCACGGCAGCGAACATCCATTCCGCAAGCATCTTTCCAAACTGGCCGCCCAACATGCGCACCTGTCGCTCACGACGGTCTATTCCCAGCCACTGCCACAAGACAAGTTGGGAACTGACTACCATATTTGCGGTCATCTGGACGTGGAGCTGATCAAGCAGACGGTGCAAACCACCGCAGCCACGTTTTACCTCTGCGGCCCGAACAAATTCATGCAGTCGATGGTGTCGGGCCTGGTGGCGTGGGGTGTCCCGCCCGGGGCGATTCGCTATGAGACCTTTGGGCCCAGTTCGGTCGTGGACGGCTCGCGGACGGCGAAACGGAAAGCGACGGTGTTGGCCGGCGGCCATTCCCACACGGCCCCGATCACGGTTCAATTCGCTCAATCGCACAAGGCGGTCCCGTGGGACGAGCATGCCGAGTCTCTGCTCGATTTTGCCGAACGGCAGGGCATCGAGATCGCGTCGGGATGTCGTGCTGGCAACTGCGGCACATGCGCAACGTTCCTAAAATCCGGATCGGTCGATTACGGCGATCATGCGGATCCTATCTGCGAAGCGGGCCATTGTCTGCCCTGCATTTGCACTCCCGCCGAAAGTCTCGTACTTGACGCCTAGTCTCAGCCGAAAGCACTGGTGCCACTCGAGCTTTTTTCTTCGGCCGTCACGCAGAAATGCTATGTTTCTGCAGCGCTTGCCCCGCCGCGCCCGCGCGATGCTGACGACATTCACTCGTAATCAGCCGGCACGCGTTAGCGTCCGGTTCGTGAATGCCGAATACCGGGTGCTAACGTATGGCGGCTGATACGGTGTGGACCGGCACCCGTTGCATTGTCGACGGCATGGGGCACCCGCCGGCGGCACGGCGGCGTCGCCCGAACGTGGGTGCCGGCCGAGACAACTCCGCAGCCCATCGCCCAGCCATCCGTTCGTCAGGAACCATTCGCATGTTGAAGTCAAAAACATCCGCCACCGGAGGCTGTACCGATGCTCGCTGGCTGCATGGCGCCCTCGTGCTGTGCTTGCTGTTATGCTCGTGGCGTCTCACCGCGGCGCAACAGAATGACCTGGCCCAGAACCTTGTCCCTGCCAGTCTGGATCCCGAAAAAGTTGTCGGCTCGGAGGCCTGCATCAAGTGCCACGAGAATGAATACCAGGTGTGGCGTGATACGCCGCACTGCCGGACCTTCGAGACACTCCATAAGAATCCCAACGCGCAAACCATTTGCGGTCAGATCGGAGTGCGATCGATCAAGCGAGGTGACGTGTGCATTAAGTGCCACTACACGGAGCAGCTGATCAACGCCAAGCCCAAGGCTGTTTCCGGTGTTTCCTGCGAATCGTGCCACGGGGCTGCCCGGGATTGGATGGCCATCCACAACGATTACGGCGGCCCCACGATCACGAAGGCGCAGGAAACTCCAGAACATCGCCGGCAGCGCGTGCAGGAGAGCATGCGGCTGGGCATGCGCAACCCGGCGAATCTCTATTTGATCGCACGTAGCTGTTACAACTGCCACACCGTACCCAACGAACAGCTGGTCAATGTGGGGGGACACCAGGCAGGCAGCCTCGACTTCGAACTCGTCAGCTGGTCGCAGGGCATGGTCCGACACAATTTTCTCAGGGGAAACGGCGCCAATCTGGATTCCGACAAGCGGCGGCTGCGGGTGATGTATCTGGTGGGACTAATGACCGATCTCGAATTCAGCCTGCGCGCTACGGCTCAAGCCACCCAAGTGGCCCGTTTTGGCACGACCAGCGCGCGCCGGGCCTACGAAATGCGGAGACGTCTGGCGCAAATCCAACAAAAAATCAACCATGAACAGCTCGAAGCCGTCTTGCGGCAAGCCTACGCAGTCAAGCTCAAGTCCCGCAATGCGGACCAGCTGACCACCGCGGCAGACCTGATCAGCCAGGCCATCTTCCTGTTCGCCGAAACCGAAGACGGCTCCCGCCTGCTCGCTTTGGAGCCGGAACTCCCAGCGGAATCCGCCTATAAACGCTGAGCATAATTCGCGTAGAATAGGCGACCCAGCAGTCGGAGTGAGGAGTCGACTTTCCGTAAAGGATCGGGCGGGCGGGCGATCCGAGCACGGGTACGCGTGGCCGTTTTAGCAACAACGCCGCATTGGATGGTCCTACCCGCGACTGCGCTGGCGAAAATATCGGAGACCAAGTCCCCTCTCCCCAGAGTGCTGCGCCAGACAACGTCACCCAATTCAACGGACGTCGTCGCAGCACTCTTGACAGGAGAGGGACCCCCGATCGATTGGCATCGGTCCGGACCGGGCCCGTCCATGGCGACAGGAACTTGCGGTACATGTCGACAACGGAAGTCGCAATTCGTCGTCCCCAACGATGGGACACAGCCTTCGGCGAACGCCTGACCGATGCGGAGTTGGCGCGATTATTGGCGATGCCCCCATTTGACGCCATGGATCCGGCCAGATTTCCCAAGTCTTGCCCCTTGATGGGCCTATTGCAAAACGACGCGCGTCGCGTATCGGTGAAGCAGGGCGACATCGTGGTCCGCGAAGGCGATTATGGTAATAGCGCGTTCATCCTTTTAGGTGGCTCACTGCGCGTACTGCTCGAATCGCTTCCGCAACGATTACTGGGGCGGGCTGAGCGACGGCGGAAGAGCCTGCTGGCAACGGCGATCCAGAATTGGTTTGGCCAACCGATTCCCGAAGTGCGGGCCTACGGTTCGTTGCAGCTGGACAGCGCGATCGGGCGGCGACAGGAAGGGGACGCGGAACACATTTTCTTGCAAGATGTTCCGGGGGTGCTCCGTCGGCACAAGAATCTCCAGTTGCAGGTCGGCGATATCTTTGGCGAACTGTCCGCCATCACCAGGACACCACGGACGGCGACCGTGGTGGCGGACGAGCCGGCTGAGCTACTGGAGATACGTTGGCAGGGGCTGCGCGATTTGATGCGATACGATCCCGCCCTCAAAACGCGGATCGACGCGCTGTACCGGCAGAACAGCCTGGAATCGCATCTGCGCGAAACTCCGGTTCTGCGTCACGTCGCACAATCGGCGCTTGCAGAAATCGCCGCCGCGGCCCAGTTCGAATCCTACGGCCGATTCGACTGGAACGTACCCTACCGGACAGTCGCGCAGCAGGACGTGTCCGAGCGGATCATGGCCGAGCCTTTGATTGTCGAGGAAGGAACGGTACCGGACGGATTATTCCTGATTCGCTCAGGTTTTGCCCGTGTCAGCCGCTGCTATGGACAAGGGCATCAGACTTTGGCGTACCTGGGTAAGGGAAAAACATTCTGTTTGGACGAATTAGCCTACGCCTGGAAAACGGGCCAGCCCATGCCCATGCTCAGTTCGCTGCGGGCCGTAGGGTATGTCGACGTGCTGCGCATTCCCAGGGCAGTGGTCGAGGCGCACGTACTTCCCGAGCTGAACGGGAAGTTCCTGGCCAAGACCGTGGCCAGCATCCGTCAACACGCGGAACAGCTTGAGCGATTCCAGAACGCACGCTTGCGGCAGCGATCCACGGAAGTCACGCTGGAGACTTTGGAGTTCCTGTTGGACGAAAGGCTGATCAATGGCCGCGAGGCGATGGTGATCAACATGGATCGCTGCACGCGATGTGACGATTGCATCCGTGCGTGTGCTGACACGCACGACAACAACCCTCGCTTTGTGCGGCAAGGTCCGCAGTTTGGCAAATTCATGCTGGCCCAGGCATGTATGCACTGCGTTGACCCTGTCTGCATGATTGGGTGTCCCACCGGTGCCATTGCTCGAGATGCTGCGAGTGGCAACGTGCTGATCAACGACCTGACGTGCATTGGTTGCAGCACGTGTGCCAACTCATGCCCCTACGGGAATATCTCAATGGTCGAGACGCGAAATGCGCGGGGTGAGCCGATTCGTGACTGTGAAACCCAGCAACCGATCATCAAAGCCACTAAATGTGACCTGTGCCTGGACGCGTGGGGCGGACCTGCCTGCCAGCGCGCTTGCCCACACGACGCCTTGGTGCGGATCGACATCAGCAATGTCAAGGCTATCGGCAAATGGCTGCAACAGAACTGAGGTCCCTGGTGAACCGGTTTTGGCTGCGGAGACTGGCTTACGGCATGGTCACCTTGTTTATGGTGGCCTGTGTGCTGCGCATCGATGGGCATTTGAGCGAATCGTTGCTGCATCATTCCTTCGTTTCCGGGTACCTGCTGACCGGAGCGGTCCTGTTTCTGTCGAGTTTCAATCTGCGAAAACGTCTGAATTTCCTGCCTGCCGGCTCGGCCACCGCCTGGCTGCAGATGCACGTCTACTCAGGCCTGGGGGCCATTGTTCTGTTCCTGGTGCATGTCGGATACCGCATCCCGAATGGAAACTTGGAGAGGGCCCTGGCTTGGCTGTTCCTGGCCACTTCCCTGTCTGGTCTGATCGGACTTTACTGGACGCGGACCATTCCTGCCAAACTCAGCAAGCTCCGTGACCAGGCGGTATTCGAGCGTATCCCCGTACTACGCAGGCGCGTCCAGCAGAGGGCGCATCAAACCATGCTCGAACTACTGCGTGAGTCTCCGGCCGAGGCCTTTCGAGAATGGTACTCGACTCGACTGGTCTACTACTTCGTGCGGCCGCGCGGTTGGCTGTATTACCTGGCTCCTTCCAGTGGACTACGAAACGAGCTGCATCGGGAGTTGGCGGCCCTGAACCGGTATCTGTCCGAGGCCGAACGAGCGGCCACGCGTGACATGCAGCGGATGATCGACCGTCGGGACGACTTGGATTACCAGGATGCTCAGCAACGCTGGCTCAAGTGCTGGCTATTCGTCCATGTGAGTCTTACGGCGATGCTGTTGGTCGTGATGTTCGTGCATGTGGTGATGGCTCACGCGTTTTCGGGATGGTCATAATGGACGACTTCTGGCAAAACGCAGGTGCCGACACTTACGACCGACCGCAGCAGCCTTGGGTTTGCGGTTGGACGAAGGAAGGCCGTCCTTGTCCACTGGGGCCCGACCTGAGCGGACGGTGCGTGACGACCGCCGCATGTCAGCCTCTGCTGCAAGACGGCCAGTGGGTCTGCAACCGCTCGCGGCTGCAAGGAGGCAAATGCGCGGATGGCCCCACGTCGACCGGCCAGTGCGCGTGCCCGATCAGCCAGTGTTCGCCGCGGCGCAGTTGCCGCGCACCGCGGCCGCCTGGTGTGGGCGTGCCTTACCGCGGCGACCGCCGTGTTGGCACTGGCCATGTCGTCCGACTGGCGGGACGAGTGGATCGCGCCCGGCCCTCTTTCCGACTCACACGCGCAACTTATTCGCGATCAATCCATGAAACGCTGCGCCAGCTGTCATCAGGCGGGGAGCCTGGGTCTGGCGGATTGGACGTTGATGATGATCGGGGGGGGCCACGCGCGGCCGCCGCAATCGGAACTATGCCTGGAGTGCCATCGGACGCATCTGTCCGCCAAATTGGCTCTTCAGGCCCACTCCTGGGATCCCGCCCAACTGGCCCAGAAAACGAAACAAGCCGTGACTTTGTCCGGCGACCTCGCCTCTCACCGTGGGGCGAACAAGGGCCAAGTCGCGTGTGCACGCTGCCACCAGGAACACCATGGTGCCGAGCATGACCTGACGCAATTAGCCAGTGGACAATGCAACACGTGTCACGTGCGCCAGTTCGACTGCTTTGCTCAACATCCAACATTCGGCTCCTGGCCCAATCAGCGCCGCACGCGAATTATTTTTGATCACCGCTCCCACGAATTCAAACATTTCCCCGAAGCCCAACAAGTCTACCAATGCACGGATTGTCATGCGCTCGATGCATTGAACGAACCGGTGCGCGCCGTGGCCTTCGAGGCCTGTGCCGCCTGTCACGACGACGATATTCGGCGATCCCTGGACGCTCCCTTGGCCCTGCTGCAACTGCCCACGATTGACACGGAACGTTTTCACCGGGAAGGGCTGGACGTAGGCGAGTGGCCCCGCCAATTCGTGGGGGACTTTGACGGCGGCGTCCCGCCCCTGTTGTATCTCATGCTGTGGGCGGACCCGGCTTCACAAGTTGCCTTGCGCCACTTTGGTCCGCAGTTTGACTTCTTTGATGTCGATCCAGACAACTTCGATGATCTGGAAGCTGCGTCGGAATTGGTATGGGGGATCAAGTTGTTCCTGTACGAATTGTCGGTAGACGGACCGGCCGCCATCATGCGCCGTGCGCGCAAGTTGCATCCTGGGAGCGCTGACGCGGATATCCTGAAACTGGCCGCTGGATTGGATCCCCGCCACGTGGCCGGCGTCGTCCAAGCCCGATTCCATAACCTGCGGGCCGATCTGAGCAGTCGTGTGGCGATGGCCGACATTGCGGATCAACTTGACACAACGTGCCGTGCGCCTGCCTCTCCCACCGTGCATTGGTCCTATGATGTGGCAGCCTGTAACATCAGCGTGCGCGTCGAAGGGCATGCCAATGCGCTGCTCACCGGATGGCTGGAACTGGCCGCTCGGCGGGGACCGGCCGAGCCCAAATCGCGACCGCCCCTGTTGCGTGCCACTGGAGCTGGTCAGTGTTTTTCGTGCCACAGCCTGGATGCGGGAACAGGATACGCGGCCCTGCGCGAACTGGTTCAGTCAGGCTCCGCCATCGAGTCTGCAGCGCCCCTTCACCCGGTTCGCGCACTCGCCGCATTTGTTGCAGCCCCAACTAGCGGACTGCCGGGCCTGCCATCTCGTCGACAGCACGGCCGACTACCTGGGGAGTTACGCCTCCCTGGATATCCGCGGCGACCAATGCAACTTCCAGCCGATGGACCAATCGGCTTGTGCCACGTGTCACGCCGCGAAGGGAGCGGGTGAGCGTTGCACGCAGTGCCATCACTATCACGTGCAGTAGGCGCGGTGCTCGGCGAGCCGTCTGGCGTAGCCCCACAACCGGCGGCTTGCCATCCCATCACAGGTACAATCTTCACGCCGTGCGGAGTGGTTACGGCACGGTCCCGCACACAGGCTCATGCCCAATGGCACTTAGTTTGGAGAACAATTGTCCGCAATATTGTCCGCAATTGTTCCGCGAATCGCGAAATTGTCGGGGGAAACAGTTGGGGACAACTGTTCCACAATGCCCAAACCGAGTGCCATTGGGCTCAGGCCCGCGGCTCGGCAGCTGACGCACGGCAGGCGTCAAGCGAATCTGGAACGCGGGTGGCAACTCATCATCTCACGTCAACCGAAAAACGGCTTCAATTTCCACGGCCATATTACTCGGTAGCGCGTTGACTCCCACGGCGCTGACGCGCGCCGACGCCCCGCTCGGGACCGAACACGTCGGCAAACAACTGGCTGCAGCCATTGAGGACGGCTGGCTGCTGATAAAATTCAGGGGTGCAATTCACCAGACCCAACAGCTTGACGGTTTGCGCGATGCGATCCAGTGATCCGAGTTGGGCACGCAAGCTGGCCAGCATCACCAGACCCGTCTGGCGGGCGGCGGCGGCACCGGCCTCCAGGTCCAGGTCGTCCCCAAGGCGCCCCGTGATGAGCTCCCCGCTGGCCAACAGGGGTCCATGACCTGACAAGTAGGCCCATTGATCCACCACCAAGACGGGACGGTAGAGCCCCATGGGGACGGGTGGCGCGGGAAGCTCCCAACCCAACTCTTGTAAGCGTTGTTCCGCATTCATGGTTCGTTGTCCTGTGATGTCCAAAGATCGGGGTGACAGCATGGGCGCTCGAGAAAAATGCTGCGGTGGCCGCATGCAGCTCGACGCAACCGCGACAAGCCGCACGATCGCGACTTCGCTTGCTGCCCGCATAAGCCAAATACTTCATCCATTTTACGCATCAATCCAGCAGAATCTATGGACGTGACGATGTGACTGACAGTGCCTCCACTTATTCGCAGGAACTCGATTACTACGCCCGACGGATCGCGGAAAACAAGAAAGCCAACGATCATGACGGTTACGCACACGTTTGTTCTACCTGTTCACAACGCTCAACACGAGCTACTTCAATCGGTGGAATCCATCTTGGACGACTTAGGCGATCGGTATCAAGAATTTGAATTGCTGATCATCGATGATGGTTCCACCGACGACACATCGGATGTGGCACGAGACCTGTTAGCCCAATTTCCACAAGTCAGGCTGATTCAACGTCCCACCCAATATGGGTTGAACTCAGCGGTGCAGACGGCGGTACGGAACGTGCGCGGCGAGCAAGTGTCGATTGCGGTGACCAATAAGGATCTATCAAAGATCCGTTTTCGCCGCATCGAGTCAGCCAGTGGCGCGGATTGGGGGGCGCCTCACTTTCGGGCACCTCGCAAGTCCAACTGCGAATTGTAATATACCCGCGTTGGGGCAGCACTGTTTGTTGGCAGATCCTTCAGTCGCGGTGCTCCTTCAGGATGACGTGTGGCGGGGAACGCATGACATCAATAGCCCCCGGGCATGGGTGTTTACTTCTGCGGTTTGGCGAAGTCGAATTGGCGCTACACCACTGCTGGATCACTTCGGATGGAATGGTTTCCACATGGCCGTCCAGGTACAGATAGTTTGCGCACACGTGTTGATGTCGGTTGACGGCAATGTCCGCTGCCACGCTCTCAAAGATGTTATTTGAACTAAACCAATCGTAGGAATCCACATGGTCCGTGGGATGGTCGTTGCTGGCGTCTACAAACTCGGAAGCCTCGAACATGGCCATGGTGCGGCTGGTGGCTTTGACTTTGTTGATGTTGGTAACCGCTCCATGGATGTTGTGGGAGTGCGTGCCGCCGTCGTCACTATCCTCAACCACGGCCAGGTAGCCGTTCATGACATAGCTCGTCGTCCGCAGGTAGCTTTGCCTCAGCGGATCATCCGGACAATACCGGATCGCGTTGACCTTTTCCAGGGAAGGGGCCAATGTCATGATCCACGCTTCTTCGTCGGGCGTGATATGCCCGTGTTCATCCATATGGCCCGTGACCCGGGGGAAATGCCCGCCGTTGGTATCCGTGTAATTCAATAGCGCCAGTCCGAGTTGCCGCATATTGTTGACGCACTGAATTCGCCGAGCGGCGGCGCGGGCCGACGAAACGGCGGGCAACAACAAGGCCACCAGGACCCCGATAATCGCGATCACAACGAGTAGCTCGACGAGCGTAAAGGCCGCTTTTTTATTCATGGTAAATCCCTTTCTGGCATGCGCAACATTCGGGTGTTGCGCGCTGGGAAGTCCAAGAAGCTCCATCTTCCAGCCGTGAGAGAAATTGCCGAACCCGATTCGTGTCCTCGCGAAGCGCAGGCGCAGCACCGCAACTCAGACCGGCCAGACAGGAGGGCCCCGAGGGGTCGAGTTGCCAGCATGGTGGGCGGCGGGCGGCCCGCCCGGTTGAATCAATACCGCGGCCGTGCACCGCGGCGGAAACCGGAGCGGGCCATCGACCTGGTGGGTGAGCCCGGCGAGTGCGAGAAACTCACAGATCTTGCAGTTATGGCTCGCGCGCAGTCCATTGCGCTCGGCATGCCGAGCGCAACAACCGACCGCTGGCAAATCGGACGCAACTCCGGACGCACAGCAGCCCTCTTGCCCCCAATGCAGACCAACCCCCAAACCGGCTGGCAGCCCAATGGACAGCAGCACGATCAATGCAACCAGCTTGCGCGGGGCAGACATGACAAGCCCAATCAGAAAGAAAGTCGGACGTTCCGCGAATTTTAGGCGTTTTTTTCGTCGTTGTCCAGCCAACGACCAGATTGGGTCGCCGTTAATCCTCAAACTTGGGTGGGTGGTACTCCGCTGGCTGAAGCTGATTGAGCCGCTCTTCTAAGTAAGCGTCAATCTGCGCGGCGCAGCGTTCGTACAATTCGACGGGGCCCCCGATGGGGTCGGATATGTCCTGACCCTCGGGGCTGAGCAGGAGAATTCGGTCTTCCGCAGTAGGATATTGAGCCAGGAGCGCCGCCAGATGACCACGCGTCAAAGTGTAGACAATGTCGGCATCACGGATGAGGCTGTCCGTCACCATTTGTGACGAGTGATTGCGCAGGTCAAGCCCACGCTGATGCATGACTTCGACCGATTCAGGAGAGGCCGGCAGACCGGCGGAGGCGGCGATTCCCGCCGATTTGATGATCACATTGTGATCGTCAAGTTCCTGAGGCTGACAGCCGAGCCGCTGAGCCAGTTTGCCGCGCATCAACGTTTCCGCCATGGGACTGCGGCACGTGTTTCCGGTACAGACGAAGACTGCGATAAATGCTGCCAATCGTTCAAAGGCCAGACGCGGTACCACGCCTTCACGCAACATCTTCAGGTGGTCGCTCTTGACATAGACCACGGAAGAGGACTGACCGTAATGGCAGCGACCGTCGTCCAGCACCAGTTGCACATCGTCTCCCAGCGCTTCGAGTGCCTCTTGGGCGGTGATGGCTTCGGTATGCCCAATACGGTTGGCGCTGGACAGGACCAGAGGTCCCGCAATCAGGTCTAATACGTCCATAATCAGCCGATGAGCCGGCACGCGAATTCCCAGCGTTCCCTGGGGCGACACGGCCGATTGGACGGACAAGGGGAGTTGCCGATGTAACGTGTCAGGATGAACATTGTCGAAGACCAGCGTGACGGGGCCGGGCCAGCATCGACGGGCAAGTCGTCGGCAAAGTCGACTCGCCGCAGGCAGATAGTCCCAAGCCTCGTCGGCCCCTTTCACGGCCAGTGCCAGGGGGTGCCCGGGCTTGCGGGACTTGACCTGCAACAGTTTCTCGACCGCCGATTCGTGCAGCGCACTGGCGGCGACGCCATAGACGGTCTCCGTGGGGAACACGACCAGATTGCCTTCGACGAGCGTCTGCACGGCGCGGTGAACCACATCGCGGACGTCCTCCGCTCTTCGAACATCAATAACAACCGGTGCCGCCATATAGTCGTTTGCACGATGCTCGCCACGGGAACGAGACTGAGTTCGAAGTGAAGTGGTACGCGAGCACCCGTCGGCGTCGATGCGGATAACAAGGCCGTGGTTTCCCTGTAATTTACGGACTTATACGGATAACGGTCAAGTGCCCCGTGGGGCGGCGTTGCTGAACTCGAACGCAGAAAGCGTGTCGTCGGCTCCTGGTCCCTTACGAATGTGACGATTGGGTGAAGCCTGACCATTCGTTTGCCGGACCCACACCCCTCGGCGCTCGAACCCGGTCTTATTTCCTGATTTTGCTGGGCGAGGCGATCGCCATTCGTCTCCACGGACGGTTATCGCGTAGAATTTGCGTAATGAGAACGTGTTCGAAACGTGCGCCCCAGTTTGAGGCAAGAGGATATGCGGCCCCGTGCTTTCATGATTCTGCTGGGTTTTGTCCTGGTCACCCTTTCGCTGCTGCCCTTTGCCCTGTTGGCCCATGCGTGGCGACAGTCCGCGGCCAAGGAAGCTCCCGATTTGATTTGGGGTGGGCGCGGTGTCTCGGACGGCAGATTCCTGAAGCCACGGGGCATCGTCATCGACCGACAAGATCGTCTTTATGTGGTCGACATGACGGCCCGCGTTCAGGTGTTTGATTTGGACGGGAATTTCTTGCACGGATTTCGCACACCGCAATGGGAAAATGGCAAGCCCACGGGGATTTCCGTGGACCAGGCGGGCAACGTGGCCATTCCCGACACGCACTACCATCGCGTGCTGTTTTACTCGCCGCAAGGTCAACTGCTGGCAAATCGTACGATCGGCGGCGAGGCTGGCTCGCAGCCCGGTCAGTTTGGATTTGTCACCGACGTCGTGCAGGATCGGCTTGGCAACTACTACGTTTCGGAGTACGGAGAAAACGACCGCATCCAGAAATTCAGCTCCGAGGGTAAATATCTCCTGCAATGGGGAAGTCATGGATCCGCACGCCGGGCAATTTCGCCGGCCCCAGTCCATGGCAATCGACGCCCACGATCGGATGTGGGTTGCCGACGCTTGCAATCACCGCGTTCAAGTGTTTAGCCTGCTCAGCCAACCGCCTGAGCTCGTGTTGAGTATCGGCAGCGAGGGGGTGGAGCCCGGCCAATTTCGTTATCCCTACGGTTTGCTGGTAAATGATCAGCAGTACGTTTACGTCAGCGAGTTCGGAAATCACCGCATGCAAAAATTTACGAGCAGCGGTAAACTTGTCGGTGTCTGGGGACATGCGGGACGTGAGCCAGGCGAGTTGCATGGGCCCTGGGGGCTGGCAGCCGATCGGTACGATCGCATCCATGTACTGGACACATACAACCACCGCGTACAGCGGGTTCACTTTTAGGGCGTTCAGTGCATGGCGGCCAGGATGGCAATTCAGTGCACCTCCCTGTGGGCCGAGGCGGATACATGATTGGAATTGAAATCGCCTTCGCTCAGCCCTGGTACCTCGTGTTGCTGCTGCTGATCCCGCTGATCTGCGTTTGGAGTTTTCGAAGTTTGTCGGGACTAGGTCGATTCCGACGCGTGTTGGCACTGCTGCTGCGCAACCTGATCGTCGTCTTGTTGGTGATCGCCTTGGCCGACATTCAGATTCTCAGGCGCAGCGATCGCGTGACGGTCATCTACCTGTTGGACCAGTCGGCCAGTATCCCGCCGACGCAGCGGGACCAGATGGCCAACTACGTGATCGAGGATGTGGAGCAGCATCGGGATGACCGGCGCCGCGACCGCGCCAGTGTCATTGTCTTCGGGCGCGAGGCGTCGATTGAAGTTCCTCCCCTGGACGATGATCTGCCCATGGTCAATCGCTTGGAAACTGTGGCCAACCTGCGGACCGATGCGACCAACCTGGAAGCTGCCATGAAGCTGGCCATGGCCACGTTTCCCGAGGACTCCTCGCGACGCGTGGTGGTTGTATCGGACGGCAACGAGAACCTGGGCAATGCGCGAGCCGTGGCGCGGCAAATGGCGGACGACGGTATCGGGATTGACGTAGTTCCCGTCTGGCTGGACCGAGATCAAGACGTTGCGGTCGAGCGATTTACGATCCCTGCGGACGTGCGGCGCGGGCAACCGTTCGAGGCCCGAGTGGTGTTGAACAACCTGACCACGCCCACTGCTGATGCCGATGGAAGCGTGCAGGGCAAAGTCCGCATCTCCCGAAAACAAGGTGGGGCCGAGCAGGTCCTGGATGAAGCCAACGTCGTGCTGGCACCCGGCAAGTCCGTGTTTTCCTTCACTGACGAAATTGACGACCCCGATTTTTACGAGTATTCTGGCCGATTTCATCGCCGACGACCCCGCCCACAATCTGGTCCCGCAAAACGACCGTGCCATGTCCTTTACTCAGGTGCGGGGAAAAGGCCGCGTGCTGATCATCGAAGACTGGCAACACCGAGATCATCCCGACGGACCGGGCGAATGTCGCTTTCTGGCCACACGACTGCAATCGATGGGGCTGAGCGTGACGCAGCAATTCAGCGATGAATTGTTCTCGTCCCTGGGTGAACTACAACGATACGATTCGATCATCTTGGCCAACGTGGCCCGCAGCAGTGGCACTGACGCGGATGATCTGCAGAGCTTTAGTGACGAACAAATCGAGGCGCTGGTCCGCAACACGCAACAAATGGGCTGCGGCTTGATCATGTTGGGAGGTCCCGACAGTTTCGGACCAGGGGGATGGTCCAACACAGAACTGGAAAAAGCCATGCCCGTCGACTTCCGCATTCAGAACGCGAAAGTCAAAGCCATCGGAGCGCTGGCTATGGTGATGCATGCCTCGGAAATTCCGGAAGGGAACTATTGGCAAAAAGTCATCGGTCGCGAGGCGCTGAAAGCGCTGGGACCACAGGACTTCGCCGCGGTCATTCAATGGGACAACCTGCAGGGGCGCGAAGGCTGGCTGTGGGGTGGCAAGAGCGGCTTCTTGCCCATGGGCGGAAATGCGCGAATGATGGTCGCGCGCTTGGACCGTATGGTGCCAGGAGACATGCCCGACTTTGAGCCGTCGTTGAAAATGGCGGCCGCGGCCTTCGCCACACTTTCCAATGTCGCCGTGCGTCACATGATCTGTATCAGCGATGGGGACCCCAATCAACCACGCACCAGCACGCTGGCCCAACTGAAGAAACTCGGTGTCAAAGTCACCACCGTCGCCGTGGGGGCCCATGGGGCTCCGGGCCATGTCACGATGCAGCGGATCGCGAACGCGACCGGGGGAAAGTATTATGTCGTCAAGAGCCCCAACGCGCTGCCCCGCATCTATCAGCAAGAGGCGCGTCGCGTGGCCCGACCCTTAATTGTGGAAAGAGACATTCAACCGCAACTGGTTTTGGACCATGAAATCACGCGGGGCATTGATACGCTGCCTCCCATCAGGGGATTTGTGATGACGACCGTTAAGCAAAACCCGCTGGTCGAGGTGCCTGTGATCTCGCCCTACCCCTCCACCGTCGAAAATGGCACGCTACTGGCCACCTGGACCTATGGACTGGGACGGGCCGCCGTGTTTACCTCCGATGCCGGCAGCCGCTGGACCAACAGTTGGACCACATGGGGTCAGTATGACAAACTGTTTGGACAACTGGTGCGCTGGTCCATGCGGCCGTCGGGAGAATCCAGCAATTTTTCGTTGGCCACCCGCGCACGGGATGGCAAGACCGAAGTCATTCTGGACGCAATCGACAAAGACGAGGAGTTTCTTAACTTTCTGGATGTTTCGGCGACCATCGTCGGTCCCAATATGGACGCCACGCAAATTGCCTTTCAACAGACCGCTCCCGGTCGTTACGTGGCGGAAATCGATACGCCAAAACAAGGCAACTATTTCCTCACGGTGGTCCCGGGACCCGGTCAGGCCGCCATTCGTTCGGGGATCAGCGTGCCCTACTCCGCCGAATTCCGCGATCGTCAGACAAATCGCGAGTTGTTGAAGACGCTGGCGAACACTGCCCCCCAGGGAGGGGCACCCGGACAATTCCGTGACCAGTCACTGGTGGGTGGGAATGCGGCGGCACAGAATTCGTTTCGACGCGACCTGCCCCAGGCCGTCAGCGCGAATTTTGTCTGGCCGTGGCTGCTTCTGACGGCCGGGTGCCTGTTCTTCAGCGACGTATTCGTCCGCCGAGTGGCCCTGGACTTTGAATGGGTGCCCGCCCTGTTCGCGTGGCTTCGACACCGCATCCACGGTCAGGAGCAATCCCCTGAAGTTGAAATCGCACGACTCAAAAGCCGCAAGGCGCAGGTCGTCAGCGAGTTCGAACAACGTCGCAGCGACGTGCATTATGAAGTAAATCCGGACGCCGAAATCGACACCAGTATCCTGGAACAGCCCTCCTTGCCGTCAGGCCCCGAGCAGGGACCGCCGTCGCCAGGCCGCTCGACGACCGATGAGCCTGATGACACATTCACATCACGCCTGCTGAAAGCCAAGAAGGAAGCTCGCCAGGATCAGCACAAAGACAAACGTTAGAGCCACCCCATAATCCATTTGGGAGTTCCCATGAATTCGCATTCCATCCAGCAACAGGCAGAACACTTTCGGGATCGTTACCAGGCGTTGAAAACGGAAATCGGGCGGGTGATCGTGGGACACGACGAGATCGTCAACAGCGTGTTAACGTGCTTGTTCGTGGGGGGGCACTGCCTGCTGGAGGGCGTGCCCGGCCTGGGCAAGACACTGCTGGTCCGCACGCTGGCGCAAGCCCTGCACCTGGAGTTTTCCCGGATTCAATTCACTCCGGACCTGATGCCCGCAGATATTCTGGGGACGAATATGGTGGTCGAAACGCCTGCCGGGCACAAGTCCTTCGAGTTTCAAAAGGGGCCGATCTTTACCCAGATCTGCCTGGCCGACGAGATCAATCGGGCAACTCCCAAGACGCAATCCGCACTGCTGGAGACAATGCAGGAAGGAACAGTCACCGTGGCTGGCATGCGCTACGTGCTGAAACAGCCGTTCTTCGTGATGGCCACGCAGAACCCCATCGAGCAAGAGGGGACGTACCCTTTGCCCGAGGCACAACTGGACCGTTTCTTTTTCAAGGTGCTGGTAGGTTATTCCAGCCGCGAGCAACTTTCCACCATTGTCGATCGTACGACACGCAGCGAACGGATTGAAGTGCAGCAGGTCATGGACGGCAGCGAGATTAGCCAATGGCAACAGTTGGTGCGTGATGTCATCGTCGCGGACCACGTGCGCGATTACCTGGTCCGCTGTACCATGGCCACGCACGCCGGCGGCGAATTCGCGCCGGAGATCGCCAACCAATACTTGCGGTGGGGCTCCAGTCCCCGGGGAGCCCAATCGCTGGCTCTGGCGGCCAAAGTCCGCGCACTACTCGACGGTCGCTACAACGTGAGCTTCGAAGACGTGCGGCGCGTCTACCTGCCCGCCATGCGACACCGTGTCGTCTTGAATTTCGAGGCACAAGCCGAAGGTGTGGAGCCTGATCATGTACTGAACCAAATCCTGGAAAAGGTGCCCGAAAAGGCAGAACGAGCGGTCGTGACCGCTTAGGGATAGCATCGTGCCAGTGCGAGCGTGGTGATGGCCGTTATCCGGTCCACTCCGCGCCGCAGCGCCACACCCATCATGATCATCGATACCCTGATACCCTGACCTGAACACAGTCGGCAACGCATGTCCAACTCCACGTCCACTCCCGTCAGCAACGAACTCCTGCCTCCTGAGTTACTCGCTCAGCTGGAACGCATGGAACTGGTGAGCCGCAAGATCTTTCGCGGACGATTGAAAGGTGAGCGCCGCAGTCGACGCAAGGGGCAAAGCGTCGAGTTCGCGGACTTTCGCAATTACGTCGCGGGTGACGATCTGCGCTTTATCGATTGGAATTCCTATGCCCGCCTGGAACGACTCTTCTTGAAACTGTTTCTCGAAGAGGAGGACCTGCACTTCTATGCGCTGCTGGATGCGTCGGCATCCATGAATTTTGGAGAACCATCGAAACTGCAGTACGCCAAGCAGATCGCCGGAGCGCTGGGGTTCATCGGTCTGTGCCGTGCGGATCGCGTCTGCTTGGAAGTGCTGTCCGCTTCGATCGCCAAGCAATCCCCCGTCTTGCGTGGCAGGCGCAGCCTCTGGAGGATGGTCCAGCACCTGGAAAGCATTCAGCCGAATCAGAACGTGCCCCTGGCGGCGGGCGTCAAGAATTTCTGCCTGCGGCACACCGGAAAAGGCATTGTGCTCCTGATCACCGACCTGATGGATAAGGCGGGCTACGAATCCGCTCTGCGATACCTGCTGGCCCGGAATCTGGACGTCTACCTGATCCACGTGCTCTCGCCCGAAGAGACGAATCCGGAACTGGCTGGTGACCTCCGTCTGGTGGATTGCGAGGACGGCGACGTGACAGAAATCACGGTCAGCCGACCGCTGTTGGATCGGTATCAGCGGACGCTGTCGGCGTTTGTCGAGGGGGCCCGGGATTACTGCGTGCATCGAGGTATCGGCTATGTCCTGGCCAAGTCCGATACTCCCGTCGACAAGCTGGTTTCGGTCTATTTGCGGCAATGGGGCGTCGTGCGTTAGCGACGAGCGATGATGACGGAGTTGTTCGCCAGCCCGCTCAATTGGTGGCAGTGGCTACTGCTGGTCAGCTTACCGCCAGCCGTGTTGGCTCTCTACTTTCTCAAGTTGAAGCGGCAGCCTCTGCAGGTCCCCAGCACTTATTTGTGGCACCAGACGCTGGAGGACCTGCACGTGAATAGCTTGTGGCAAAAGCTGCGTCAAAGTCTGCTGCTCTTGCTGCAACTCCTGTTACTTGCACTGCTGATGCTGGCTTGCCTGCGGCCCAATTGGATGAGCCAGGAACTGGTCGAAGATCGCGTTGTGCTGCTAGTCGACACGTCGGCCAGTATGAGTGCCACGGACATCGCGCCCACGCGGCTGCACGCAGCCAAGCAGCAGGCCGCAGCGGTCCTGGATCGCATGCGGCCACAAGATGCGGCCATGATCATCAGCTTCTCTGACCGCGCCCGCGTGGAGCAGCCGTTTACCACCGACCAGCGCACGCTGCGTCGCCGCCTGGCCGGCATCGAACAGACGCAGCGGCCCAGCGATATCGCCGAAGCCCTGCGCGCTGCCGCCGGCCTGGCAAATCCCGGTCGTAGCGCGGAAAGCAGTGCCGATACGCCGGCCGCGGATCCGCTGCCCGCAGAGGTCTACATCTTTAGTGACGGCCGTTATCGAACCATCCCTGATTTCTCGTGGGGTAACCTGGTTCCACGTTACGTGCCGATTGGCCAGTCAGACGCGCCCAACGTCAGCCTGGTCGCTTTTCAATGCCAGACCGTCCCGGGGCGACTGGACAAGCTACAGGCGGTGGCCCAGATCGAAAACTTTGCCGAACAGTCCGCGGACGTGGAAATTTCCGTTTACCTCAACGATACGCTGCTGGACGCCGCGCAGGTGCAAGTGCCGCCCCACAAGACGGGCGGAGCAGAATTTACATTCGATCGTCCGGAGCATGCTACCCTCCGCGCCGAGTTGTCGCCGCACGATGCGCTGGAAATCGACGACGTGGCCTACGCTGCCATTAACGGGCCTGAACGCCCCAGGGTGCTGCTCGTTACTGCCGGCAGCGATGCGCTGGAACTGGCGCTTAGCACTGAGGATGTCGTTCGTTCCGTCCAACTGGATGCGATCGCACCCGGTGAATTGAGTTCGGAAGCGTACCGGAAAAAGGCGGCTGACGGCCAGTGGGAGCTGGTGATCTTTGACGACTGCCAACCCAGTGAAGCGCCCAAGGCCAACACGATTTACCTGGGTGACCAGCCACCTGGTGACGAATGGCAACGTGCTGCGAGGCAAAACCAGCCACAGATCATTGACACCGATCTTGCGCACCCCCTGATGGCGTTCCTGGATTTTCAAAACGTGACCATCGCAGCTGGAACGCCACTCAGCGGTCCTCCGGGCAGCCGAGTGCTGATCGAAGCCGACGTCGGTCCCCTCTGCCTGATCGCGCCTCGGGAAGCATACGAGGACGTGGTCTTCGGGTTTGGCCTGACGCTGATGGGCGAACAGGGACAGGCGCTGGCCAATACGGATTGGCCGATCCGACTCAGCTTCCCCGTTTTTGTGCGCAACGCCCTGCAGTACCTGGCGGGCGTGGCCGCGATCCAGCATGAGCCCGTTGTGCGGGTGGGGCAGGCCTTGGAGATTCGCGTACCGCAAGCCGAACCGTTGTCTGTGATCTCGCCCGGTGGCACGTCCAGCAGAATCAGCCGCGGGCCCGATGGAGTGTTCCATTTTCAGGAAACCGATAATGTGGGTATTTACACCTACGATCTCGCCGCTGCCGACCCCTCCGACACGCGGCGGTTCGCCGTCAATCTGTTTGACGCCAACGAAGGTAATATCGCACCGGTCGCGCAGATCGAAACCGCCTGGAACACCGTGAAGGCTCAGGCGACCATGGAGACCAAACGTTACGACGCCTGGCGCTGGTTCGCCTTGCTCGCCTTGGTGGTGCTGGTGGTCGAGTGGTACATTTACAATCGCCGCGTCTATTTGTAGCAATTCGATGTCGGGCAGCAGCGCCCAGGTGTGTGTCGCGGAATCCGCGCGGAGGCAAGGAACTTTGCTGGAACTAAGGTCAAATCGCGAAATCGCCCAAATGCGGCTGGCCGGTCAGGTGGTGCATGAAGCTCATCAGCGGGCGGCGGAACTGGTCAGGCCGGGCGTGACCACCGCTGAACTGGATGCCGCGATTGAGCAAGTCTTCTGCCGTTACGACGCGGAGCCGCTGTTCAAGGGGGTTCCCGGAACCAAACTTCCCTTTCCTAACGTGAGCTGCATTTCCGTCAATGAGCAGGTCGTACACGGGATTCCCAGTGAACGCATTTTGAAGGAAGGCGATATTGTCAGTATTGACACCGGCTGTCGACTGAGAGGCTGGTGCGGTGACGCCGCAGTCACGCATGGCGTCGGTAGGATTGACGAAGCATCACGTCGATTACTGGATGTTACGCAAGAAGCGTTAAATGTCGCTATCCACTTATTGCGCAGCGAGCGATGGTGGAGCACAGTCGCGATTCAACTGCAGCAGTTCGTGCATCAAGCCGGATTTTCGGTGGTCGAAGCCTGTGTGGGACACGGCATCGGTCGCCAAATGCACGAATCCCCTCAAGTGCCGAATTTCGACCCGCGTGCTAATCCGGATTGGGTCGATTTTGAGATCCGACCGGGATTAGTCCTGGCCATCGAGCCCATGGTGAATGCGGGCGCGAACGACGTGGTCTGCCTCGAGGACGGATGGACGCTCGTTACAAAAGATCATTCCCGCAGCGCTCATTTCGAGCATACGGTGGCGATCACGCCAGCGGGACCCGAGATCCTCACCGGCCCGGAAACCGACTTGGCGACGCCCGTAGGCCAGTCTGGCCGGTAGGTCAGTCTGTCTCAGTATGGCGCGGCGTCGTCCTCGACGCGGTCCAACTGCCGCCGGTGGCTCGCAGCGTATAGCAACAACCCGGAACCCAACGTCAGGACGGAAGCCGTCATTTCATGCGGGCGATGCCAGGCCGCGACCGCGGCCACCGACAACGTCGACACAACATAGATGACAGCCGCTGGCAGGATGACCGGCCTCGACAGGAGTACGCCGCGCTGCGCGGGTAGAAACAGGCTGGCGGCCGTGGCGGCGGCCGATATCGACAACGTAAAGCCAAGGTAGGTGAGTAGCTGCTGCAGGGTGGCCAGACAAACGGCGACAACTGCCAAGGACGCCTGAAATAATACCGCGGCAGCCGGCGCCGCCGGCGTCGATCGAAGCCACGGCGGCAAGAAGCCGTCATCCGCCATTTTGGTCATCACGCGCGGACCCACTTGCAGCATCGACGACACGGAGCTAGCCAGCGCGAGTCCGATAATCAAGCGCATGAGGAACCCCAGCCGAGGTCCTCCCAGAATCCTGGCAACCACAGCAGCGATATCCCCTTGTCCCACGACGTTCGCCACGGGAACACCGTAGACAAAAATTGCGTTCAAGGCCAGATAAATCACCGTGACCGTGACGGTTCCCCATAACAGTGACCAGGGGATGACGGTCGCGGCATCCTGGACCTCGTCGGCCAGGTAGACGGCCGCATTGAAGCCGCTGTAGGCAAGCGATATCCAAACCAGCGACGCGGCAAATCGCGAAAGCTCAAAGGGGGTGGGCGACACGCCCAGCGCCCGCTCGACACGCAGGCCAGGCAGGACGAACACCACGAATCCCACGAAGATCGCCAACAACACCAATTTGAGGGCGACGATCGCATTTTGACTGATGGCTCCGGTGCGTACGCGGAAGGCGTGCAGCACGGAACACACGACGATCAGGACGATGGCGGCAGCATGGTGCGGCAGCCATGGCGGTCGCACGTTTTCCGGAACCGCGTAGACCTCGAAGGCGGCAGCTGAGAAAGCAATCGCCCCGGTAAAACCGGCCAGCATCGAGACCCAACCGGCCACAAACCCCGCGGCAGGGTGGACCAGGCGCGACAGGTAGAGATATTCGCCCCCGGATTGGCTGATCCGTCGGCACAATGCGCCGTAACTGATGGCCCCGCAAATCGCGATGGCTCCACCAAGGGCCCAACCCCACATGACGTATCGCGGCTCCCCCAGATCGGCCAAGGCGTAGCCGGAGGTGGTAAACAGGCCCGCACCGACCATATTGGCAATCACCAGTGCGGTGGCGGAAACGATGCCGAGTGGTTTGCGATGATCCATCGTACAGGGCAAGGGGAAGGGAGAGGGCTCCCCCGAGAAAATCTCGGAGGCATCGCAAGGTCTCGTGGGCGCTTGTGTCAGGCCAAAAGTCAAAATGCGGCCCGCATCAATCGGCGGCATGCAACCCCCCCATCTTTGGGGAGTCGTCGTCAACTTGCAAGTCGGCTGCCCCGGTTTAGTCGGCTGCCCCGCAGTTCGATGGCGGGCGGCTGTTGGCCCGCAGCCCGAGCCTAGCCCTGTTTTTCGGGCCACCCACCGCGCCCGTGGGGGGCGTCAGGCGCAAATCAAATCAGCCGACGTGCGTTAGCACTTTCCCTGTGATCGGGAACCGGACGCTAACCCCTGCCGACTGATACGGGTGACCGTAGACGGCATGGGGCGACTCGCCGCCGCGCCTTTCACCGTTCGAGTGACGATTCACCATTCCCATGAATCGATCGTAAGTCAAGTTGGGCGAGCAACTTGCCGTCCAGTTCCTGAGATTCACTCACCCATCTGGTGAATCCTGCTTGCATACTTCATGCACTTGCTTTCTGGCAATCTTTCATTCGCAACCTCTGGTGCCCCAGCAACTTGCAACGATTTGACGATTGTCCCATCGCATCTGGCACGGTTGTTGCTTTTGATGTTCGACAACTTTCGATCAACCCGAACAGCTGAGCACCACGCCAAACCACTGCATTGCAGTGTGCATGCAGGTTCAGGCGGTACGGCTGTGGTTGCGGAAAGCCATACGTTGGTGTGTAAGCAGTATGCCAGCTTGTGTAGTTGGCACGTTCGCGCGTCATAGGGGTTTGCGTTGGATGACCGCAAGCGTTGTGAGGGCA
This sequence comes from uncultured Planctomycetales bacterium, assembly GCA_963695565.1. Taxonomy (GTDB): domain Bacteria; phylum Planctomycetota; class Planctomycetia; order Pirellulales; family Pirellulaceae; genus CAVOGW01. Next base: position 113,142 of record CAVOGW010000007.1, on the reverse strand, counting down.
TAGGAGTACATCGTTTTCGCGCCGTTTTGCGAATGTCTGATGATGGTGTCGCGTAGGCACGTCGGTCACGAATTCGCAGGTGCTCTGTGGGGGATACGGCCATGTCATTGATAGCGGAATTACGGCGGTCTGCGGCGACCGGGACAGCATCGTTGCTGAAGCGGGCAGCCGACGATCGACCGGCTAGTACGACGGCTCAGTGTCTGGTGCTCTCGGTCAATCCGAAGCGCAGACAGATGTTGGTGCGGTCGGCGAATGAAGCCGGATGGGACACCGTAGCTTGCGCGGATGCAAAGTCCGCCTGGCACACGGCACAGCACGAGCGGTTTGCCATGGCGCTTGTCGATTTGGAGACAGCGGAAGGCTATGGCGCGCATTATCGCGATCTGGCGGAACACATCATTTCCAGTCAGAAGACGCTAACGCTGGTGTGCGGGCACGAGGGAAACACGGCCGAAGAAATTTGGGCTCGGCAGATTGGCGTCTGGCTGTATTTGCCCGGCGTGACGATCGACTGCGACATTCGCGGTCTGTGTGCGGAGGCGATGCCGGTTGCCGAAAAGGTATTCCGGCAACGCGAGCTGACAGCCGGTTTGGGCTATTAAACGAATTCCATGGGAACCGGCCGGTAAGCCCGTCAGGGGAATCACCGCGTCCGGACGAGGTCTTGGTCTCTTAGGAGATAGGAACAATGAACGCGACGATTTATCAGGCAACTGACGGAAACGAATTGGCGTATCACATCGAGTTTCGACCAGCGCGAAAGGCGCCTACTCTGCAGAAAGCGAACCGTCCTGTGTTCGGTCGCCGGCGCAAGAACAACCCGAAGCAGTTCAACGGCATTCACCGACGGCGCCGCAAGAAGATTGCCTGGTAATCAAGCACGTTGCGTTTGACATTCACGAGTTTACTGATTTGGTATGAGGAGTTTAGCGATGAATATTTCTTCCATGCACTTTGAAGAAGGTTATCAGGAATCACTGTTTGAGCCACGTTCGGCAACTTCGTCGTCCGCCGTGCGCCCCACCCGGCGTCGTGAAGACAATCGACGTCGCCGCAAGGCACCGCAGCAGTTTAACGGCATCCATCGCCGTCGCAACAAGAAGATCCGCTGGTAAACCGCCTGGCTGCTCGCTGCTTTCCCAGGCACTCCGTGGCCCGTGCTGCCGCGCGGACGTGTGGCATCGCCGCGACACAGCAGTGCGTGATGGGAGAGCGGAGATCCGCGCAGCCGCGGGCGACACACCCAGTGCGTCGCTGCGCAGCGGAGATCCGTGCAGCAGTGGGGCGCTCCCAGGCTAAGGCACCGGTGAGCGCAGCCCCTGCCGCGGCACCGGCATGGCAGCCGGCACGAAAGCGTTGGAGATAACCGGAGCGTCCTCTCGGGGAACTCGCCCGGAGGCTGCCGCGAGACGGCGGAAGTACAGACCGATCGCACGGGCATAGTCCCGGCTTGAGGAAGACAGTCCAGCTGTCGCCCACGGACGCATGTCCGGCGATAGGTGTTTTGCATAGGCAGGTAGTTTTTTTGTTTCATCACTTTGTGGAAAGGGCATTGGAAAGATGAATGCTGCATTTTCGACGTTATTGGAAACGCGCGACTTCGATCTTGAGATTGAAGAAACCGATTCCGCTCCGCGCGTCAAATCGGAAAAGTTCCGCATGGCACGTCAGCCCAAGTTCGATGCCGTGCGACCGCGCCCGAAGAAATTCAACGGAATGCACCGTCGTCGGATCAAGAAGATTAATTGATGAGACTGGAGACACGAATCGACTGACGACTTCCCGTAGATCCCAGGTTCCGCACCACGTCGTATAAGCGACGTCGCGCCGTGACCTGAGAGCCCGGCGAGCTTCGCATGGCAATGGGTTCGTGGACCGTGTTTCGCGCGAAGTGAGCAACTCCGCGTCGAGAGATCCGGGAACCGCATGTGCCAGACGATGAGCGTCGAACGACGCACGAGTTCGATTCCGCTTGCATTCCAGAAACACGTTTTTCGAATTCTGTTACGGGGATCGTAGCTATGGCTAAGGAACAACCATGATTGCGTTTGACTGCGATGATACGCGTCGATTCCGCCTGCGCACCCGCATGCCTGGGCGCTTACATCGACCGAAATACAGCCGTGTGCGGGGACGTCGAGCTTCCTTGCGGAACATCAGGCGTCCGATGTGCCGGTCCCAACAGTGGCCGCGTCGCCATTCACGATGGTGAGCGTCACCTGAAGCCCAACCACTGCGCGCATGGCCCGATCATGCTTGCCAGGTTGTCTGGATGGACGTCCAGTCACGCGCTTTGGACAGGATGCCGTCCCGGCGCAGGTACGCGATGACGGACATGACATTAATTAGGTGTACGCCGTGGCGATGGCTCTAGCGGAGATCGCGTAGCGGCCTGAGACCAACCGCAACGATCACCTTGGGGAGATCGTGTGGCGACAAGAAAACTTTGACACTTTGCACACACGATGTGCCGAGGGTCACACAAAACCGGGCGACGCCCTCAAACACGGCGGCTCGTGAAGATGGCGTCGGATGCGTCGCAAGTGCATGCCAAGAGTTAAGAGCAAAGAGTCAAGCGATGGAACGTAAGCCATATGGTGTCGGTGGCGCCAATGGTGTTACGCGGACGAGAGTATTTTGTGGGAACAAACCAATTACCGAATGTTCACCATGAGGGTGTCTGATCGAGATACGCCAAAAAGCTAAGAAGGACAGCATGATCTCAGCAAAAACTGTAGCGTTAGATAAATTCGTGGGGGAGTCCGCGTGGACGAGGGAGGTGTGCGCCGAGATCCAAAAAGTGGCGAGCCACCGCCTGAACGTCCTGATTACCGGGCCCAGCGGAACGGGAAAGGAACTGATTGCCCGCGCCGTGCATGCGTGTAGTCCGCGTCACGACAAGGCCTTCGTCCCCGTGAATTGCGCCGCGATTCCGGCTGGACTTGTCAGCAGTCAACTGTTTGGCCATGTCAAAGGTGCGTTCACGGGAGCCCAGTATGCCTCCCTGGGCTGCTTCCGCGCCGCCTCCGGAGGTACGATCTTCCTGGACGAGATCGGGGAATTGGATTTGGAGAGCCAGGCGAAACTGCTGCGTGTACTGCAAGAGAGTGTCGTTACGCCTGTCGGGGATTCAGGGGAAATCCCCGTCGACATTCGCACGGTTGCAGCCACCAACCGCGATCTGGCTTCGGACGTCCGTTCCGGTAGATTTCGGTTGGACCTGTTCTATCGTTTGAACGTGATCAAGATAGAAACGCAGGCACTCGCCCAGCGGCCCGAAGACATCCTGCCTTTGGCAACTCACTTTCTGGCCAAGATTGCGGTGGAATCGGGCACGGACTACAAACAGCTTTCCGAATCGGCCATCCGATTGCTGGAAACGCATGATTGGCCGGGCAACGTTCGCGAGTTGGAAAACAACTTGGAACGAGCCGCCGTGCTGACCGAAGGAGAGATCATCGGTCCGGAGGCGTTTTCGGACATCTATTACGGAACGAGCCCAACCCTCGTCGCCTTCCCCGACGCGGAAGCAGATGCTCCGCGGCCGACTCGACGGGGCACCAACGTCAACGTGGGCTGCGAGGATGCTGACTGCGAGGATGTTGATACGGCGGGTGATCTCGACCCGCTGGAACCAGACTTGACCGCCTGGCCCACTCTGGAGGATGTCGAAGCCCGACACATTGCTCGAACGATGAAGGCCACTTTCTTCAATCAAAGCGCGGCAGCAAAGCTGTTGGCCATCGATCGAAAGTCGCTGGCCCGCAAGTTGAAGAAATACCAAATCGACAGCGGACCGGTGGAAAGCAACCGCCGCCGCCGAAGCCCGAAGTAGCTTCAGGACCGCCTCGTTAGACCGCAAGCCAGAGAAGAATGCCGGCATGCGCTCGTTCTTGTGAAACACGATGCGGCATTCTTCGGCGGCGTGCGCGTCCGCCGGACTGCGCACGCCGCCAGAAATCGCCTGGGAGTGGAGGCCTACGATCGATGCTAACTAACGGCGATTTCTTCTGGCTTGCGGTCTAACGAAACGAGCGAGGAACGCGGGGGGTTACGCCCGTTGGTAACCTGCCCTACGGTCGACGTTCGCTTGTTCAAGGAATGGGGCGCTACACGCTTCAAGCCGGATCCTGCTCGTCCCTCTCTTCGTTCGCCGGGTGAAGGCCCGCGCGGTCGTGGGGTGGAGGTGGTCCCGCTTGACGCGAATCGATATGCGTTTCGCTGTCCAGGAAATCCCAATCTTCGTACGACTCATCGTCGTATTTCGGTTTGTATCCAGGCTGTTTGGCGCGCTCAAACTCCGCCCTGAATTCCTGCAACACGCGCTGCTGGATCATCTCCCGGCACGTGGAGTTCACGGGATGAGCGACATCGGCGTACAACTTGATGCGTCCCCCTTGTGTCGGAATAGGGTTTAAGTCCTTGGTTCGAAAACCACATTGATTGCAGAAGTTGGCGCGAAGGTGATTCTTACAGCGGCACTTGGGGCAATGCGCCGCCAGCTTGCGGCTGGGCATGGCCACGAACGGCCCACTCGTCCCCTCAATAATCTTGATGTCACGCACGACAAAACAATTGTCGAAGGTGATCGAGCAGAACGCTCGAAGTCGATCCTCAGCGTCTGCAATCAATTTGATGCGGACCTCGGTGATGTCCACGCTCAACCTCCTTAGCGGACACGGTCAGCGTTCTTCAAATCATGCAGTGAGTGAGGAAAACCTGGCCCAAGTCCGCCTGGCGCATGCGTCGGGCCACACGAAGTGCATCGCGTGTATGACGCAGCATACCAAAATAAGCGGACCCACTCCCCGTCATCTGGTGAGCTGTAACGCCACAGGCCGCAAACCTGCTCTTGATGTGCGCAATCCGCGGATGAAGCCCCTCCGCTGAAGATTGTAGCCGATTGAAGATTAAAACACGAAAAAATGCTTGCGAAGATGGGCAAGGTAGCGAAATCGGAGACTCCGGAATTACGCACTTGCTGAAGACCGTCGCCGTCTGCAGACCCATCGGCGGCTTGACGATGACGACCGGGATGCGACGTCGAGCCGGAACCGCTTGCACGCGTTCGCCACGACCGCGACAAATGGCGGGACCGCCCGCCAGAAAAAACGGCACGTCGCTGCCGATCCGGGCAGCCGCTTGATTCAAGTCGACGGGGGACAACTTGAGGCCCCACAGCAAGTTCGCGGCCACAAGCGCCGCGGCGGCGTCGGACGAGCCGCCCCCCAAACCAGCTTGGGTGGGGATGCGCTTGTGCAAGTGCATCGTCAGTCCGTCCCGCACGGCCAGTTCCGTCTGCAGAAGTCGGACCGCCTGAACGACCAGGTTCCGATCGTCTGCAGGCACGGGGTCCGGCACGCTACGTGTGGCCCTCGCCCACAGCGGGTCGTGGGACGGCCGCAATGCAGAGCCCGCGGCGTAGCTGACGCGCAATTCGAGCAGCCCGCTGGGATTGGTGCGACACACCAGCGTATCGAAGAGGCTGACGGGAGTGATGAGTGTCTCCAGCTCGTGGAACCCATCGGGCCGCCGCTCCAGCACCTCCAAGAACAGGTTGATTTTGGCGGGTGCCCACAGCGTGATCTGCGAAGGACGGACGACGACTCGCATGATTCACTCGAGCACTTTGCCCGTCAATGCCAGAATTTGAGGATCAGCAATCCAGCAATCAACAGCACGACGAAGGCGAAGCACAGCCAGTTAAAATATTCGTCAATCCAGGGAATTGCCTTGGGTCCCAACCAGCGGAACAGGGCCGCCACGGCAAAAAAACGGGTCGCGCGGCCGATGAGACAGGCGATGGTGAAGACGGCCAGACCCATCTTGGCGGAACCGGCGGTAATCGTCAGCAATTTGAAAGGGATCGGTGTCAGCGCGGCAACAAACACATACCACTGCCCGCGCACTTCAAATTCGGACTTCAGCGTCTCGATGCTCGCCGCGGAAATGCCGGGAATCATCAACGCCAGGTTGATGGCGCCGTAGCCAATGGCATACCCCAGAAAGGCGCCCATCACGCTGCCCACCGTCGTGACGGCCGCAAACCAGAAGCTGCGGGAGCGGTTCCCCAGGCACAGTGGCGCCAAGAGCGCATCGGGTGGGATGGGAAAGAAGCTGGATTCCGCAAAACTGATGCCAAACAGCGACCAGGTCGCGTGCGGTGTATGCGCGAGTGACAGGACCCAGTCATAGAGTCGGCGGTGGATGGCGGGGCGACGAGCCAGCTTAGACGACACGGCTGCCACGGCGTTCGGCTCGTTCATACACGATTGCCCGAGGGCTCAGGTTCTTGCTCACCGGACTGTGACCGACGACGCCTCATCGTCTTACCCTCTGTGGCGACCTGCCGGCGGCTACGATCGCACCAGGCTGTAAAATCGTTCCTTCAGGTCGCAGGTGACAGGCCCGGGCTTCCCCGAGCCAATCGCGCGATCATCAACTTTAACGACCGGCATGACCTCGGCTGCCGTTCCTGTCAAGAAGAATTCGTCAGCGACATACACATCGTGTCGCGTGAGGGGTTCTTCGCGTACCTCGTAGCCCGCGGCGACGGCCAGTTCCATGATGGCACCGCGCGTGACGCCTGCCAGAATGCCGGCGTGTTTCGGCGGCGTGGAAATGATGCGCTGTTTCACCGCAAACACATTGTCAGCGGTACACTCGGCAACTTCTCCCTTTTGGTTCAACATCAAGGCTTCCATGCAGCCGGCTTTCAGTCCTTCCAGCTTGGCCATGATGTTGTTCAAGTAATTGAGCGACTTGATGCGCGGGCTGAGGGCCGCCGCATTCGTGCGGGGCGTGCTGGCCGTGATGATTTCCAGCCCGTTGCGGTAGTATTCCTCAGGGTACAGCGCGATCTTGTCGGCGATGATAATCACCTGAGGGTCGCTGGTCTTATTGGGATCCAGCCCTAACGTCCCGGCGCCTCGCGTCACGACCAGCCGCACGTAGCCATCGCTAAGCTGGTTCAACTTGAGCGTTTCGTGAATCGCATCGGACACTTGTTGTTTGCTGAGGGGAATTTGCAGCCAGATGGATTGAGCCGACTCCCACAACCGATCCAAGTGCTGTTCCAGACGGAAGACCTTGCCGCCGTAGCTGCGAATGCCCTCGAACACACCGTCCCCATACAGCAGACCATGATCGTAAACACTGATCTTGGCATCTTCTTTGTCGTAAAACTGGCCGGAAATGAAAATTTTCAGGGACATGCGTTCGTCTCGATGTGCAAGGCAGTGTTCGCGAGTCGGACAAATCGGTGCGCCATTCGGGCAATCGACAGATCGTGCGTTACCATGACTATAGTGAGCCGCCGTTGCTCATTCAACCTGTGCAGCAGTTCCAGGATCTCATCGCCTGAGTTTTGATCGAGATTTCCGGTGGGCTCGTCCGCCAGCAGCACGCGGGGCTCGGACATCAGCGCTCGCGCAATCGCCGTCCGCTGCATTTCTCCCCCGGAAAGCTCGCGGGGGAGGTGCCGCAGCCGATGTGACAGCCCCACCAATTCCAGCAGTTCTTCGGCGCGCGCCGCCACGCGCTTGCGCTGCCTGAAATACCCCCAGGTGGACGACGAAATCAATAATGGCAGCAAGACATTTTCCAGTGTAGTGAGTTCGGGAAGCAGATGATAGAACTGGAAGATCATGCCAAAGTGGCGGTTTCGCAGCACGTCCCGGCCGCGCGAGGGCAGTGTATCAATGCGATTCCCCTCGTACAGGATTTCCCCCGAGTCCGGAACATCCAGCGTGGCCAGCAGGTGCAGCAACGTACTTTTGCCCGAGCCACTTTGACCGACAATCGCGCAAAATTCTCCTTGGTCCACGCTGAAATCCACATTGCGCAACACGGGGATGTGCACATGGCCTTTGCGGTAGCTCTTCGACAAGCCCCGCGCTGTCAGCAGGGCGGCAACCGCCTGCGACTCGGGTGGCGTGAAGAATAACGAGCGTCGCGGAACGCGGACGTGCGGACCGGCCGTCGTGGTGACGGGACTATTCATAGCGGAGTGCCTCCACGGGATTCAAACTCGCCGCCCTGAGAGCCGGCAGGACACTGGCGCCAATCGCAATGGCCATGGCACCCAGAACGATCCAAGCCACGGTGAACGGGCTCACCAGTGTGGGGATGGACTGGAAATAATAGATAGTCGGATCAAACACTTCATGACCCGTGATCCACGAAATCACGTCAGCGATGTCATTGATTTTCCAGACGAAGATCAGTCCCATCAGCATGCCCACGCCGGATCCAATCACTCCCAGCGACAAGCCGTACGAGAGGAAGATGGACATGATGCCCGAATTCGGGGCGCCTAACGATTTGAGTATGCCAATGTCTTTCGTCTTCTCGACAACGATCATGAAAAACGTAGCCAGAATCCCAAAACCGGCTACGGCGATGATCAGGAACAGGAGAATGTTGAGAATCGTCGTCTCCAGCTGCACGGCTGCCAACAAGGGTCCCTGCATATCCTTCCATGTCTGCACTTGATAGGGATACAAATAGGGAGGAAAGGCTCCCCGCAGTCGATCCCGGGCAGCCGACAGATCGACGCCAGGCTTCAGTCGAATTTGAATCGTGGTGACGGCGCCTACGCCCGTTTGCGGATTGATCATGCCACGACATCGCTGTAGCGACTCCAGCGGCACGAAAGCAAAGCTCGAATCATATTCGCTCATCTTGCTCTCGTAAAAATCCACGATCGTGAAATTATCATGCACCGGCTCGGGCGGTGTGGCGGCGTTGACCATCGTGACCTTGACGTCGTCGCCGGGACGACAAAGAAAATAATCCAATACGACGCCATCCTTGCGGTGCTTGAAACTGGCCATCGAAATGCCCAGCACGATGCCCGTGTGCTGTTCCTCTGCCGGATCAAACAGACCCTCCTCGTCCTGCGTCTGCAGCGCTGCAAAGGGGTCGGAGACCGCGACTGCCTCGCTCTCCGTCGGCGACTCGGCCGCGGAGGACGCAATCTCGGTGGGCCGCGACGAAACCATCGCCTGCCGCTGCTGCATGGCCTTTTCAATCTGCGCCCGCTTGCGGCGGTAGATCCAGCCCGACTCCGGCAGCCGGTCGGGGTAGTCTCCTTCGCGCAGCTCGAAACTGGCCAGGCGACGATTGCCGGGATGCAGCAGATGCTGTGCAAAATCACTTACGTCACCGCAACTCCGCGCGTCGACGCCAATCAGGTTCACGTGCTGCATGACCCATTCATCACGGACCTTAAACGAAATCATGGCCGGGACATGCACGTTGGGTGACATGGCCAGCACATCGTCCCCTAACACGTCTTCAATCTGCTGCATCATGCGATTCGGGTCGCGGATACCATCCAGCGTCTTGGCTTCCACAATGACGTCCGAAAGTACCCCATGCAATCGATTGTACATTTCCAGCTTGAAGCCGGACATCACGCTGTTCACCACGATCATGGTCGCCACACCCAGCATCACACTGATGATCGACGCCAGGGCGATGTAGCGTGTGCGCACATAGCGTAGGCAAAGGAGCAACTTGTACATCGTTCAGCTTTCGTCACCGGAGACTGCGATTGGGTCACGACCGCCGCCTGCGGGCGAGGACCTCAGGACACTCGCCGCAGTCGCGGATGGACGAGTAGTACGGCAAGGGGATACCGGCTGTCCAGAGCAGCCGAGAATGGCCTGGCTGGTCGAGTTGTGCCGATTCCGGCCCGACGCCCGTTTGACGTGCCCGCTTTGCATGCGGTCTGTCAAAATCGTCCGCATCCATTTCGGCTAAAACCAGCTTATACGCACGCGTCTCCGCCTTGCCGCGGCCGAAAACAGCTAGCAAAGATCGTACGGCAGGCTATCTTAGCCTGACCGCGGCGACGTCTTCGACGCCGCAGTTCTGGACCCGGGAGCGTGGGCAGATCCTTCGGTCGAGGGACGTCCCGCGCAGCACGTCGCGCCCTGCTCGTGACTTGGATGGCTTTTTGGTATACCTCAAGAAAGTTGCGATCCCAGCCGTCACGAGTTGTGGTGCATCATCGTTAGCGGAGTACTTTTTCATGAACCAGTTTTGCCATTCGGTGTTATTGTTCGTGATGTTTGTCGCGGGAGTCTGCCCTCATGTCGCTCAATGCCAGATCACCTCTCGGCAGGCGGGTTCGATCAGCGACGAGACTCCCGCCGACGCCCAAGCGCCGTTGTTGAACGGCATCACGGTCCATCGGCGCAAGATCACGACGAACAGCGCTGAGGCTCAACGGTACTTCGATCAGGGATTGAATCTGGTATTTGCCTTCAATCACGACGAGGCGATTCGATCATTCACCGAGGCGGCGAAATTCGATCCCGCCTGCGCCATGGCCTGGTGGGGGATCGCTTTGTGTCATGGCCCACACATTAACAACCCGGTGATGGATGAACCACGATCTGCCGCCGCCTGCGAGGCACTGAGCAAGGCCCAGGCCCACTGCGAATCGGCATCGCCAGTGGAACAAGCGCTGATCCGCGCGTTGGCCAGTCGCTATGCCGAGGACATCATGCAAAATATTGAACAGCGTGAAGCATTGAACCGAGCCTATGCGGCGGCTATGCAAGACGTCCAAAAACGATTCGATCAGGATCCGGATGTCGCCGTGCTGTGCGCCGAAGCGATCATGGATTTGCGGCCGTGGGATCTTTGGTCGGATGACGGCCAGCCGCGCCCGGAAACGCCGCAGGTCCTCACACTGTTGGAAGCCGTTCTCGCCAGACAACCCAACCATCCTGGCGCGAATCATTTGTACATTCATGCCGTGGAGGCCTCGCCGCATCCCGAACAGGGAATCGCCGCCGCCGATCGGCTGCGGACACTGATGCCTGGATCAGGGCACATGGTTCACATGCCGTCCCATATTTACGTCAGAATCGGCAAATGGTCACAGGCGGCCGATCAAAACGACAGGGCGATTCTGGTGGATGCCACTTACCGCCAGGCGTCTCCTCGCCAGGACTTTTATCAAATTTACATGCTGCACAACCCCCATTTTCTCGCCTTCACCTGCATGATGGAGGGTCGTCGTGCCGATGCCCTGCGGGCGGCACGAAGCATGCTCGGTTCAATGCCGGCTGAATTCCGGATGAACTCTGCCGCGCTGGCCGACCCCTTCCTGTCGATCGAATATCAAGTGCTGGTGCGGTTTGGCCAGTGGGACGAAGTACTTCGCCTGCCGACGCCGTCCGAGAACCTGCCCATCACGACAGCCATGTGGCATTTTGCCCGCGCGACGGCGTTGGCCGCCAAGGGCGATATCGGGGCGGCTGAGGACGGACAGCGACGGTTCCGTCAAGCCGTCGCGGCGGTCCCGGAAGACGCCGTCGGCGCCATCAACAAAGCACATGACATCTTGCGAGTGGGGCAGCATACGCTGGCCGGTGAAATTGCGTTTCAAACTGGAGATCTGGAGACTGCCGTGGCGGAACTGCGTCAGGGCGTCCTGGCAGAAGAAGCGCTGCTCTACATGGAACCACCCGAATGGATTCAACCCGTGCGGCATTCGCTGGGTGCCGTCCTGATTGCCGCGCACCGCTGGAAGGAAGCCGAAGAGGTCTACCGTGCCGACCTCGTACAGTGGCCTGAGAACGGCTGGGCCCTGTACGGATTGGCGCGTGCACTGAGAGGGCTGGGAGACGACCCGCAAGCGGCAGAAGTCGAGCGGCGGTTTCAGGCTGCCTGGTCGCGTGCAGACACGAAGGTACATGCCACCTGCCTCTGCGTTCCCGGCGGGAAGGAGTAGGGCCGGCGTGAGACGGCAGTCAGCAAAGCAACGCCCGGCGGCGCCACGACATCAGCCGATGGGCCCCAACTACTGGCCGAGCCACTCGGCCGCGGGTATTCTTCATGTTACCGGCCAGGTCCTGACAACTTGAGCCGTTTACCCCAGGAAAGGACGATCATCCATGTCACGCAAAGAAAATTTTACCCCCGACCAATGGAAGCTGTTGTTGGACGTGCCTCCCTTAGTCGGCACGGCCGTCATGATGGCCGGGAACAGCGGGCTGGGGACGGTGAAGGAAGCTTTCGCCATCGCCAGCGGTGTGTTGGCGGCTCGGCACGGTTACGAGGGAAATCAATTGATTGAGGATCTGATCCAAGGACGGCTGAAGGAAGGAGATCGATCGGAAGTCGAGAAGTTCAGCAATCAATATCGCGGCATGAATGCTGAACAGGTGATCGAAGCCGCAGTCCAGAAATGCGAACTTGTCGCGGCGCTGCTGGACGAATTCTCGGACCCGCAGGAAGCGGATCAGTTCAAGGCGTGGACCATGTCCGTCGGGCAGAACGTCGCGGAAGCCGCTAAAGAGGGAGGCGTGCTCGGATTCGGCGGCGAACGCGTGAGTCCACAGGAGCAGGAGGTGCTGGACCGCGTCCAAGCCGCTCTGCGTTCCGCAAGCTGAATGACCGCTCGCGATTCGGAGACACGCGGCATCACCCATCATCGAGTTTGGCGGCGTAGTCCGTCCCAAATCGCGAAATTGCTAAGCAAACCCCGCGAGGGTAATTCGCCAACCATTGTTTGGTGTCGCCGAATGGCGCTCGGTCATCCAGGGAACCGCGAATCCGTGATGGATCAAGCGCCATTCCCGCTTCCGTCTTGTGGACCAGGCGGGCCGCCACTAGGATGGCGAAATGAACCCGCCATCCGTGACAGGCACACTGGTCGACCTCCACGCACAACGCACGGTTCCAGCTCGTGTGTCCTGGGAGGCAGGACGCATTGTCGCCGTCGAGGAAATTTCGGCGGCGGAGCCACAGTTCATCATGCCGGGCTTCATCGACGCCCATGTACACATCGAAAGCTCGATGCTGGCGCCTGGCGAATTTGCCCGGCAAGCCGTGGTACACGGGACTGTGGCCACCGTGTCCGATCCCCATGAGATTGCCAACGTCTTGGGGACGGAGGGCGTTGAGTTCATGCTGGCGGACGCGCGGCAGACGCCCTTGAAAATCTGCTTCGGCGCCCCCTCCTGCGTCCCCGCGACGAGCTTCGAGACGGCCGGCGCCTGTCTCGATGCGCGGCAGGTGGCCTGCTTGCTGAATGACGATCGCATTGGCTATCTGAGCGAAATGATGAATTATCCGGGCGTGCTGCGCGGCGACCCGGAGGTGCTGGCCAAGCTGGCTGCGGCGCGGAACATGGGCAAACCCCAGGACGGCCACGCGCCCGGCTTACGCGGCGAAGATGCCAGGCGGTATTTTGCCAGCGGTATTTCCACGGACCACGAGTGCTCGTCCAAGCCGGAAGCGCTGGAGAAGCTCGCGGCGGGGGCCCTGATTCAGATTCGGCAGGGCTCAGCCGCACGAAACCTGGACGCCCTGTGGACATTGATCGACGAGTATCCCAACCGAGTCATGTTGTGTACGGACGACCTGCATCCCGACGATTTCGTGGTGGGCCACATGGATCGGATTGTTCGCGACTGCGTCACCCGCGGTGCAAACTTGTTCCACGTGTTGCGTGCAGCCTGCGTGAATCCCGTCGCGCATTACCGGTTGCCGGTAGGACTGCTCAGACCGGGCGATCCCGCGGACTTTATTGTTGTGCAGGATTTGCATACGTTCCAGGTTCGCCAAACCGTGATTGCGGGGACTGTCGTGGCACGGGATGGCGTGAGCCTGTTTCCCGTCACGGCTCCCGTGCCCGTCAATCGCTTCGCGGCCCGACCCAAATCGACATCAGATTTTCACGTAGCGGCGACGACGTCCACGATTCGCGTCATGGTCGCGATCGATGGAGAATTGGTAACGCGAGAGCAAATCGTACCATGTCGGGTCACCGACGGCATGGCAGTTTCGGCTCCGGATCAGGATGTCTTGAAGATTGCGGTCAGCTGTCGCTACCTGGACCGTTCGCCGGCCGTGGCCTTCATTCGTGGTTTTGGGTTGCGGCAGGGAGCCATCGCTTCGTCGGTCGCCCACGATTGCCACAACGTCGTGTCGGTGGGGGTCAGCGACGAGGCCATTTGTGCCGCGACGAATGCGGTGATTGAGATGGGCGGGGGATTGGCCGTGGTGGATGGAAGCGTCTCAGAGACGTTGCCGCTACCGGTGGCCGGCTTGATGTCGCGAGGTCCCTGCGCGGAGGTGGCTCAGCGGTACGCGCAGCTGACTCGCATGGCCCACACGATGGGCAGTTCCCTGCGCGCCCCGTTCATGACACTTTCCTTCATGGCCCTGCTGGTGATCCCCAAGCTGAAGCTGAGTGACCGAGGACTGTTCGATGGCGAGCGGTTTGAATTTGTATCGGTGTTTATCTAGCTTAGCTAAACCACGGCACTCTATGGTTGCCAGATCATAGATCTGTTTGCTTGTTAATCGATGGATTAAATGCGAAGTCGAATTGATCGATGGTCTTCATTTCACGAAACGCAGCCGCCCCTCCCCGAGCTCTGCGCCTCTGCGTGATCCACTCCCCGCCAAACCACGGCTGGCCGTAAGACAAGGTCGATGCATATCGTTTATGGCTTGAATCTGGCCGTGGTTTATGTGATGATAACTGGTCCGGGCGATCGCGACGATCGTCGGGCTCTTTTCCATCACGTGAACTCAGTGTATGCAGCTTTTTGCGGAGACATTGCATCGGTTACGGCGGGGCGAGCCAAAGGCAATACGCGAGTTTGTGGCCACGTACGAACCGTTCATTCGCCGCTCCATCCGCCGGCGGTTGGCAGGCACTCCGTTTCAAGCAGCAGCCGATTCCGTGGATGTCTGCCAATCGGCACTAGGAAGCTTTCTGATTCGCTGCGCTGCCGGCGAATTTGAACTGAATGATGTCCAGGCGATGGAGAATCTGATCTTCACGATTGCTCAGCGGAAACTATTTGCGCTGGTCCGGCACGAATCGGCTCAGCGCCGCGATCGCAAGCGGATGATCTCGTGGGGCGCGGAACTTAAGGCCACCGCTGACTCCGACTCGGACCCCCAGCAGCGCGTCCTGTCGGCCGACCTCTTGGATGCGGTGCATCAGCGGCTGAGGCCGGACGACCAGCGGCTGTTTCGCCTACGACGTGAGGGTTTGGATTGGGAGACGATCGCCAACGCGGGCTCCGCAACCGACGCGAGTGACGCCGTGGTGTTGCGAAAGCGGCTTTCACGAGCGCTGCGACGCGCCGCGTTGGAGCTGGGCTTGGATCTCGACGATGTCTGATCCTGTGCCATCCCCCAGGCCTTCGTCAGAAACCACCGCGGCGATCCCGTGGGATCAACAACTGGCGGAGATTCTCGCCCGGCAAGAACACGATTGGGCGCACGGAATGCATACGTCGGTCGATGATCTCGCCCGCGGATTTCAGGGCGCCTGCGAACGTGGCGAATTATTGCTGGAGTTAATCCACAACGAGATCGTGTTGCGCGAACAAGCCGGCGAAAGCCCCACGATCGAGGATTACCAACGGCGTTTTCCTGAACTCGCCGAGACGTTGCGACTGCAGTGGGAAATGGACCAGCTGATCGCCGGTGACGACTCATGGGCCGCGCTCGCGGACTCATCGTATGTGGCGCTCCGTGGCGAGAAGTTGGCGAATCGCTACGAACTGCAGGAGGAGATCGGCCGCGGCGCCATCGGCATCGTCTATCGCGCATGGGATTCGCAATTGAAGCGCGTTGTGGCCATCAAACGTTTGCGGGCCGGCGTCGATGCGCCGCAGAGCGAAGTCGCCCGCTTTCGGCAGGAAGCCGAGGCTATCGCCAGAGTTCGTCATCCGAACATCGTACAGATTTATGACATCGCCGAGTTGGAGGGACTGCCCTGCCTGACCATGGAATACTGTGCGGGCGGCAGCCTGGCGGAACAGATTCAGGGCGCTCCGTTGCGGCCCAGGTTGGCGGCCCAGTTAGTACTGCAGATTTCCGATGGGATCGCAGCCGCACATGCATGCGAGATTATCCACCGGGACTTGAAGCCCGCCAACGTATTGCTGCAGGGGCCTATCGTGGATCGTGTCACGTCGGAGTCTACCTTCCGAGACGCACCCCGCAGTACTTCATTTTCGGAATCGTCCTCGACACGTCGTGGCGACACCGAATCACCCGCGGCACTGCCTGTCCTCAAGATCTCGGATTTCGGGCTGGCTAAACTGCTGTCGAGCGATGCAGGAGCCACGGCGACCGGCAGCGTCCTGGGCACGCCGGCCTACATGGCGCCAGAACAAGCCTGGGGAGACGCCCGGCGCGTCGGTCCCGCCGTGGACGTGTATGCCGTTGGGGCCATCTTGTACGAATGCCTAACCGGACGGCCTCCCTTTCGCGGATCGAGTATTTCCGAAACGCTGGTTCAGGTTCGCGATCAGGACCCGATCGGCGTGCGGCAACTGGAGCCCGGAGTTCCTACGGACCTGGAGACCATTACCCACAAATGCCTGCGCAAGGACGCCTCGCAACGCTACCCCAGCGCCGCGGCGATGGCGGATGACCTTTCGCGGTTCCTGCGCTATCAACCGATCATGGCCCGTCGCGAGCGTTGGCATGAAGTGGCCGTGCGCACCTTCCGCCGATACCCGGCGGTTTCGTCACTGGCGATCGCGTCGATACTTCTGCTGGTTCTGATTGCCGTGGGATCACTGATGTTTGCTCAACGATTACGCTTCGCGAAACTCACGTCGGAACAGTCAGAGCGCGCGGCCCGTTTGGGTCAGGCGGAGGCCCTCGTAGGACGTGCGCACGGCATTCGGCTAAGTCGTCGGCCAGGACAGCGCTTCGAGGCCCTGGCGGCCCTGCGGCACGCCGTCGATATCGGCCGCGAGCTGCAGCAACCGCCCGAGTGGTTTGATCCCCTGCGCGACGAAGCCATCGCGGCGCTCGCCCTACCCGACGCCTATGTCGAGGAGTATCGCACCGAAGCGGAACCGGTGACCGCCGGGGACATCAGTGACGACGGTCGCCGTTATGTTCTGGCGTTTGGCAGCGGAGACCTTGTTCTGCGCAACAGTGCGGACCACCGCGAGCTGGCCCGCTTGCCAAGATTGGACAATGGCGTTCTCGCCCACTTCATTGGCAATCACGCGATGTTGGTAACTGGGCAACCAGGTTTGGCCTATGAGCTGTGGGACTTCTCAGGGTCCGAACCGCGGCGAGGGTGGTCGCATGACGAAGGCTGCGAGCAATTTAATGTCTCACAAAACGGAAAACTGCTCAGCGGTCGCGGATCGAAATGACTTGACGATCGTCGACGTAGCCAACGGAGCAGTCTTGGCAACGCAACCCATCGCACCCTATTCTCGTGAACCGCAAATCTCACTGCATCCAACACACCCGTATGTTCTGCTGCATTCCTACTTTTGCGACGAAATTCAGATTCGAAACTGGCACACCGCGGACGTGGCGGTTCAGCTTCGACCAGGAAAGAAACACGACTATCCCGGCTATACGGGTGCGGACTGGTCCCCCGACGGCAAACGGTTGATCGTCATCAATGCGCACGGTGAAGCGACGTATTGGTACGACTTCGATGCGGAGAGCGCGAGGGCTACGCTTACCCGTACGGACCGGCCATCGAAGGAAGCCGGTGGTGGTGGTCCCGAGGTGCGCTTCAATGTACGGGGAGATCGGTTGTTGATGATGGGATGGTCAACTCGACTGACAATTTGTGATGCCCTCCGTGGTGACACGATTTTTACGGCACAGGCTTTGAGTCCACTAACGAAGCTCGGAGACAAAAAACTGGATCCGAATGGGCGATTCGCCGGACTGTTTCGGTTACCCGACCAACCGCAGCGCGTGGGATGCATGTCGCTGGCGGAGGGACATGAATTCCATGTTCTGAACTCCGCGATGGACACTGCTGCGCATCACGCCAACTTTGATCCAACCGGCACCGTGGTGGCGATCTGCACCGAAAATGGCCTCTTCATGATCGACGTCGAGTCAGGCCAGACCCTGGTGCGTACCGCGTGGAAACAATTCGAAGGTTATCACATCTGCTTCGACGCCACGGGATGCCTGTACGTCAGCGGGCAGGCAGCCTGCTTGCGGTGGCCCTGCCGAGTGATCCCGGGCGATCGCATGACTTTGGAGCTGGAGATTCCCGAGCGGATCCATGTCCCCAGCGGGAATGTCTACCTTGCCACCAACAACGATGGATCGGTGCTGACCGCCGGCGCTTGGAATGGATTTGGTATGCAGGAATATGCCGGCTGCTGGCTCAAGACCGCTGGTGAGCCAGCGGCGCGAAAAGTAGTAGGCCAGCAGAGCGGATCGCTGTGTGCCGTTTCACCGGATGGACATCAGATGGTCCTCTGCTCGGATACAGGCTCGAGGTTGGTAAGTGATCGGGCGCCGACGGTCGCCATCAAGACCTTACCCGCATCAACCGTAGTACCTCGCTATAGCCAAGACGGAAAGTTTCTGGTTGCGGGTAACGCACGAATCGACGTGAACTCCTGGGAACAATCAGTCATCGAGGACGGTGCCGGCACATCGTACGATCTCACGGCAGATGGAAAGCAAATCTTGACTTACACTTCGGCGGGAATCCTGGGCCTCATCGATGCGGCTTCGGGCCGTGTTCTGGCTCGGTTAGAAGGGCCTGAGCCGTGTGAGTCGCCTCGCTTCTCGCCTCGGGGCAATCTCGTCCTGTGTAGGCAGCAGGGAAAATACCAGGTCTTCGATCTACCGCGGATTCGTACGGAACTCGCCAAGCTGGGGCTGGATTGGAATGCACCCCAATTGCCGCCCGTTGAGCGACAGCGCTCGCCGTGGAAGCTCGTTGTTCCGCGAGCATTGAAGGAAATCGCTACTGCCGACGAACTGCTGGAATTCATTGATGGGCGGGCCGTGCAGAAGGCCGAATGCGATCCCCACGATGGCTTCGCGGCTTTCTCAGCAGCCATGGTCGCGATCGGTGACTATGATCTCGTGCGGGCCGTCGATCTTCTGGATCGCAGCTGCGAGGCACTGCCCGAGGCAATTACGCCGCGACAATGGCGAGCCTACGCGCAGGCGGAACGCCGAGATTTTTCCGCGGCGGTGGAGGATGCCGAGTTGGGTCCTACAGCGAATCGAGGAGGATGATTTTCGATTGCTGCGAGCCGAATGGTTGTTTCACTTGGGACAATTCGAGCCCACGATTGAAGATTGCAGCCGCGTGATCAGTGCGAACGAAAACCTCGCACGTTTTGCCTACGGACTGCGCGGACAGTGTCAGATGAAGCTGGGTATTGTCCAGCAGGCGGCCGTCGACCACGGAAAGTTCCTAGAATTGACGCGCGACGATCCGCGGTCTCTGGATATGGCGGCGCGGCCCATGGTGGGGAAGGACATTTCGCTGCGTCATCCCGCAATCGCAATGCTGCTTGTCGACAAAATCCGATCGCTGAACGCCGGCTACGACCGCGCCGCTGCCAATACCATCGGGCTTGTGCTATACCGCAATCATCGATTTCAAGATGTCATCGACTGGTTCGAACACGATGTCGATACGCCCAATGAGGGTCTTGCGCCCGCAGACTTGTACGTGCTGGCCATGGCCAATCAGCAGCTCGGCGCATCGCAGCGGGCACGTGATTGTCTGGCCCGCGCCAACGCCCGGACATCAGGCAGTACGCCTGAATTCGATTCAAGCGCGTCGATTTCCGCCCTGCGGGCGGAAGCTGAGGTGTGCGTGTGGGGAGTCCACCATTAAGACCGACGGCTTGCCGAAGACGCTCACGCAGAGGCGCAGGACTCGCGGAGGTTGAATGGCGGCGAGCTATCCGGCAGCGCTTTCCGTCCGCCGCTCAACTCTCCCATCGTATCTCGGCGACCCCTGCGCCGCTGCGTGTGCCCCTATCCCCGCAGTTGATCGATTTCCGCGACAATCTCGCCGAAAACCTGGTCGGGAGTCCCCGTACCGATAATTTCGATTAGTAGACCTTGCTCGCGATAGAATTCCGTGAGGGGAGCAGTCTGCGAATGATACACATCCAGCCGATGAGCGATCGTATCGGGTGAATCGTCCGAGCGTCCTTCAATTTGAGCGCGGGAGAGCAGCCGTCGGGTAACCTCGGCATCGTCCGCCGTAAGCTGCAGCACGGCGGCCAGGCCTCGCTGGTCCTGTCCTAGCAGCCGCTCCAACATGCGGGCTTGTTGTACCGTCCTTGGAAAGCCATCAAAAATGCATCCGGATGCACAATCGGACTGACGGATGCGCTCGGCGACAATCTCCAAAACCACCTCGTCCGGGACAAGTTTCCCGGCGCTGACATAGCTTTGCACGCGCTGGCCGAGGTCCGTGCCGGCCGAGATCGCCGCACGCATGATTTCGCCAGTTGACAGATGGGGCCAACCGTATTTTTCCGCGACCCGCTTGCACTGCGTCCCTTTGCCTACACCGGGTGGCCCCAAGAAGACGATATCCATGGACACTACTCCTGGAGTAGACCTCGGTAATTGCGCATCACAAGATGGCTGTCAATCTTCTGCACCAGGTCGAATGCGACGCTGACGGCAATCAGCAGCGCCGTGCCGCCGTAAAAGCTGGCAATCGTCCAGTCGATGCCCATCCAGCGCGCGACGACCGTGGGAATCACGGCTACCAGGGCCAAGAACCCTGCCCCCACATACGTAATACGCCCCATCACGCGCTCCAGATAGTCGGTGGTCCGCTTGCCGGGCCGATAGCCGGGGATGAAGGAACCGTGGTTCTTGAGGTTTTCGGCAATGTCCTTGGGGTTAAACTGAATAGCCGTCCAAAAGTAGCAGAAGAAATAGATCAACGCCACGTACATCAGGTTGTAAACGAAGCCGGAGCCCTGCGAGAAAATCTGGGCCAAGGGATCGAACACGCCGCTCAGCCGCGCCAACCAGCTGAAGATGATCTGCGGGAACATCAGCAGGCTGCTGGCGAAGATGATGGGCATCACGCCGGCTTGATTGATGCGCAGGGGAAGGTACTGGCGGGTTCCCCCGTAAACGCGCTTGCCGCGGACATGTTTCGCGCTTTGCGTGGGGATGCGGCGTTGACCGAGCGTGATAAACACCACGCCAAACACCACGGCCACGAACAGCACGGCCAGAATCACCAGAGTCTCCACGTAGATTCCATCGTTGTTCAGGCCGCCCAGCGAGAAATTGGCATTTCTGACGAGGTTAAAACCGGCCGCGGGCATGCGGGCCAGAATGCCGGCCATAATCAGCAGGCTGATTCCGTTGCCGATCCCGTATTCGTCGATTTGCTCCCCCAACCACATGAGGAACACCGTGCCGCAGGTCATGGTCAGTACGGCCGTCAACTGCCAAGCCATGGATAGGCCCCCCCCCTCGCTCAAATAGGGCTCTGCCACCAGACCATTCCGCACCACGTACATTTTGACATAGAAAAAGCTCTGAATCAGGCACAAAATCACCGTGGCATATCGCGTATACTCGTTGATTTTCTTGCGGCCCGCTTCTCCCTCTTTCTGCAAGTCTTCAATCGGCTTCCAGACGCTGCCCAACAACTGGAAGATAATGGAGGCCGAGATATAGGGCATGATGCCCAGACCGAAAATGGTCGCCTGGCTCAAATTGCTGGCGCTGAACACGGCGGCGTACTCGACCATCTGGCCCAGCCCCTTGCCCGAACCGCTCGCCGCAGTCTTGGCCTGATCGATAATGGGCAGGGGAATCTGCCAACCCACGCGATAGATGCCAAGCAATAGGAGCGTGAGCAGGATCTTATTGCGCAGCTCGGGAATCGTGAATACGACGCGAATTTTTTCCCACATCTGGCAGGCACTCCGTTTGGGTGAGCGGTACGACCGGAGAATCGCATCCCTGCAAGGCAGCTACACGGTCGAACTAGCCTTCGGTTGTCTTGGTCGGCTGAGCCGACTTGGTTGGTCGCGTCTTTTTATTGGATTGCGGTTTGCCGGGGGAGTGGCCGGCGGCCTTCTTGGACAAATTCGCCTTCACGGGGGCTGGCCCAGGCAGCAGGACGACTTCCCCTCCGGCTTTTTCGATTTGCTCTCTGGCCGTACGACTGAATCGATGGGCGGCGACTTTGAGTCGAGTGGTTAGTTCGCCGTTGCCCAGGACCTTCAGCTGGTCGTACGGATGTTTGACGATGCCCCGCGATTTGAGCACGTCGGGAGACACTTCGTCGTCGGCGTTGAACAGGTTTTGCAGGTCGCCGACGTTGATCACGGCGATTTCCAGCGCGAACTTGTTATGAAATCCGCGTTTGGGGACCCGACGCACCAGCGGCATGGCTCCTCCCTGGAATACCGATGACCAGGACGTACCGGAACGGGACTTTTGTCCCTTATGCCCCTTACCAGAGGTCTTTCCGTGTCCGGAACCTGGGCCACGCCCCAGCCGCTTGGACTTTTTGTTTTTGTTGATCCCGCGATGGACGTCGTTGATCATCATGAGAGGGAAACTCCACGCAGTCTTTCGACATCTTGTTGTGTACGTAGTCGGGACAAAGCGTCAAAAGTCGCCTTCACCAGAGCGACGGGATTCGTTGAGCCCAGACTTTTGGTAAGAATGTTGGAGATGCCGGCGGCATCGCATACGGCGCGGACGGCGTCGCCAGCGATCACACCAGTACCGGGCCCCGCGGGCGCCAACAGCACCTTGGCAGCTCCGTAGTGCCCTTTGACCAGATGCGGAATGGTGCCATTTTCGACGGGGATCGCGTTCATGCTGCGTGAAGCCTGCTTGACGGCCTTCTCCACACTGGGCGGCACCTCGTTGGCTTTGCCGTATCCCCAGCCCGCTTTGCCTTGCCCGTCCCCCACCACCACCATGGCCGCAAAGCTAAAACGGCGCCCTCCTTTAACGACCGCGGCGCAGCGTTTGATTTTCACCACCCGGTCGATTAATCCGCCACGCGTCGAATCCGAATCATCCCTTCCGGACGGTTTTGAACCTTTCTTGGCCACTAGAATATTCCCTCTTTGAAACGTGTGTGCACAAATGCGGTGTTTACACTTGTGTTCCGCGCGCCGTGCGCGCTACTTACCCGGTCCACCGTGTGTCCGGCGTCTGTTGGCTCAAAACTTCAAACCTGCTTCGCGGGCGGCATCCGCCAAGGCGGCGACGCGTCCATGATACTTATAAGGCCCCCGATCAAAACAGACGGCCTGGATGCCGGCCGCCAGGGCTCGTTCGGCAATCGACTTGCCAATGGCCGCGGCCGCATCCTTGTTTCCCGTTCCCTTCAAAGCGGATCGCACATCCTTATCCACCGTACTCGAGGACACGAGCGTCTTGCGCGTCGTATCGTCAATCACCTGGCAGTAGACGTGTTTATTACTGCGAAACACCGTTAATCGAGGCTTCTCGGAATTCCCCTTTAACGATTTACGAACGCGAAACGTCCTGCGCGTCCGCTGTCGCAAAATTTCCTTGGCATGAGCGACCACGGTCTGACTCCCGATTCAATTTACCCAAAATTCGAGCTAGTGCTTGTTCAATCTGATTAAAGGGATCAGTCGGCGTGCGTTAGCAGCCGGTTGCCGCTGCAAAAACCGGACACATAAGGCCGTCCGGCTGATTTCGTGAACCCCAATGCCAGGCGTTGAAATCACCCTGATGCGAGGGCTCAAGCGGCGGCTACTGAGCCGTCTTTCCCGGTTTGATCTTTACATATTCTCCGTCGTAACGCACTCCCTTACCCTTATAAGGCTCAGGCTTGCGTGATGCTCGTACGTCAGCCGCAAAATGACCAACCAGCTGTTTGTCGCACCCCTTGATGATGACATGGGTCTGGTCCGGACAGCTCACATCCAAGCCGGCCGGGATCTTCTTGCGGACCTCGTTGGCATACCCCACGCGTAGCTGCAATTCATTGTTCTGAATCGCGGCAATGTATCCTACTCCCACAATTTCCAGTTTCTTTTGAAAACCCTTGGTAACTCCTTCCACCATATTGGCAATCAGCGCGCGGGTCAGGCCGTGCAGGGCCCGGGACATGCGATCGTCGTTTTTCCGTCCTACCACGATCGAGTTTTCGTCCGACATGGCCACGGTGACCTCAGGGCGAAACTGACGCTGCAGTTTACCCAGCTGCCCCTCGACCGTCACATGGCCATTATCGATGGCGACCTTGACGTCGGCGGGAACCGGAATGGGTTGCTTTCCAATGCGGGACATGATGTGGATCCTTATCTGGCTACCAAATTTCGCAGAGGACCTCGCCTCCCAGGTTCTTTTGCCGAGCTTCACGATCGCTGACCACTCCACGGCTGGTACTCAGGACGGTAATGCCCAGACCCTGCAGGACGGGTTTCAGATCGCGTGCTTTGGAATAGACCCGTCGCCCCGGCTTGCTGACTCGCTTGATGTGTCGAATCACGCGTTCGCCATTGGGACCATACTTCAGATCCAGCTTCAAGACGCGCACGGGATCGGACTCAAGCACCGCCCAATCCCAAATATAGCCTTCTCGTTTGAGCACTTCCGCGACGCCCCGTTTCACCTTCGAGATGGGCATTTCGACGCTGCCACGTTCGATTCGAACGGCGTTACGTATTCGCGTTAACATATCGGCGATTGGATCCGTCATCATGTTGGGAGGTTCCCCTTACCAGCTAGCCTTACGTACACCCGGGATCTTTCCCTCGTTTGCCAAATTGCGAAAGCAAATTCGGCAAATGCCGAACTTGCGATAGACGGCGCGTGGGCGGCCGCACAGCCCGCACCGATTTTCGCTGCGGGACGTAAACTTTGGTTCCCGAGCGGCTTTAGCGATTTTTGACTTGCTTGCCACGGTTGATTCGTACCTGCATTAAATGAATGAAACTTCGATTCGCAAAACTCGAACTACGCCGCGGAGGTTGCGCTCCCCTCTCGCTTAAACGGCATGCCAAACGATTGCAGCAATTCACGGGCATGCTCATCGGTTTCCGCCGTCGTCACAAACGTGATGTTCATGCCCTGCACGCGCGTGAATTTGTCGGGATTCAGCTCTGGAAAAACCAATTGCTCCGTGAGTCCCATGTTGTAGTTTCCACGGCCGTCGAACCCATCGGGATTTAATCCACGAAAGTCACGAACTCGAGGTACGGCCACGGAAATCAAGCGGTCCAGGAATTCGTACATCCGCTTGGACCGCAACGTCACTTTGCATCCGATGGGCATCCCTTGCCGCAGGCGAAATCCGGCGATCGCCTTGGCGCCAGGGTGACGACCGGTTTCTGGCCAGTGATCTGCATCAGGGCCGCTTCGGCGTCTTCGATGTGTTTCTTTTCCGTGACGGCACTCCCCACACCCATGTTGACCACAATCTTTTCCAATTTGGGTACGGAGTGGACGTTCGCATTACCGAGCGATTTCATCAGCTCAGGCAAAATTTCCTTCTGGTATTTTTCTTGCAATCGGGGAATCATCTGGTCTCGTCCGACTAAGTTTTGGCGTGGTACAACAGGGTGGATGGCCGAACATGGGCTCAGCGACGTACGGGTTTCCGTCCTTCTTTGGCGGGCGACAGCATGCTGATTTTCGTGCCGCACTTCTTGCAGTAGCGGTATTTGGCTCCGTCCGCGTCGATGCGTGCTCCCAAACGGGCAGGTCGACCGCATTTTTCACAGACGAACAGTGCATTGGAAATCTGAATGGGCATTTCCTTTGACAACCGCCCCCCTTGCGGATTTCGCTGGCTGCGGCGAACGTGCTTGTACACGAGGTTCACGCCCTCCACGATCATTTTACCGGTCTGCCTGTCGACGCTCAGCACGCGACCGCGTTGACCGGCATCATCCCCGATCATGACCTGCACGGTATCCTGGGTTTTGATCAGCATCACACCACCTCGCTCGCCAGACTCACTATTTTCATAAATCGACGTTCGCGCAACTCTCGAGCGACCGCTCCAAAAATCCGCGTGCCCCGCGGGTTACCATCGTTGTCCACGATGACCACCGCATTGCTATCGAAGCGGATGTAACTGCCATCCTGCCTGCGCGTGGGTTTCCGGCAGCGAACGATCACTGCCCGGACGACCGCCTTCTTCTTGATGTCACTTCCCGGGATCACGCTCTTCACGCTGCAGATGATGATGTCCCCCAGCCCGGCGAATCGACGCCGCGATCCCCCCAGTACCTTGATGCACATCACCTCCTTGGCCCCTGTGTTGTCGGCCACGGCCAACCTGGTTTCTTGCTGTATCATGGAAATCAACCCTTAGCCAACTCGTTTGGCACTCAATCGTCTGTCGCTCGATGTACTCGTTCGATGGTCTGTGCCGTGCTGGCCCATGTTGGATCGTGATGCTGTCTTTGCTTCAGCTGTCGTTACTTGGTTTCGTGCCGAGTTTATTCCGCTTCCGATGCAGTCGGGGTACTGGCCAAGGACGCCAAGTCAATTTCGGTACTCTTCGTCACGATGCGGACCAGATCCCAGCGTTTGGTGCGTGAGCGCGGAATGGACTCCACAATCTCGACCGTGTCCCCTTTCTGGGCCTGGTTCTGTTCATCGTGTACGTAACAAATGGTCTTGCGTTTGATGTATTTCCCGTATTTGGGATGCTTCACGAGCCGAGCGATTTCCACTCGACGAGTCTTATCCTGCTTGGCGCTGGTCACGACACCCACGGCAACGGTTTTTGGCACAATGCTACTCCTCGAATGACTTCGACTACGACGTACTGCTCGCGGCTGCGGCCAGTCCCCGCTCGCGCAAAATGGTCTTGGCCCGGGCAATCAGCCGTCGGTGACGTTTCAATTCCGTGGGCGTGTCGAGTTTCTCCGTCTGGCCCTGCAACCGCAGCCGAAACAGGTTTTCTCGCGCCTCGTTCATGGTCAGCGACAACTGCTCGTCGCTCATCTCACGCAATTCTTCGGCTTTCATCCGCCCACTCCCCAAAATTTCCCATCCCAGGACGTTCACCGCGCCCCACGCGCCAGGTCCTGGCGGGCGCGGCCCCGAGGTTACGCGACACGTCGCCGCACAAAGCGAACGCGGATCGGCATCTTATGGGCCAACCGCGCGAAGCAGACTCGAGCCTGCTCTTCGGTGACGCCACCCAGTTCGTACAAAACAGTGCCGGGCCGCACGACGGCCGCCCAGAACTCGGGCTCCCCTTTCCCTTTCCCCATACGGGTTTCCAAGGGAGTGGAAGTCACCGACTTGTGCGGAAACACGCGAATGAACAGTCGCCCCTCGCCACGGACATATTGAGCGGCAGCGATGCGGCCCGCCTCAATGGTTTGGGCTTTAATCCAACCGCCCTGCACGGCCTGCAATCCGAAGTCGCCAAAGACAACCTGGTTGCCGCGCGTCGCATTACCTTTTATACGTCCTCTTTGGCTTTTTCGATGTTTCACCCGTTTGGGCATCATCGCCATCTTCGGTACCCTCGTACATGCCTTGATTGATCCAAACTTGAACGCCAATATGGCCTTGAGCCGTCTTGGCCTCCGTAAACCCATAATCGATTTTGGCGCGGATGGTGCTGAGTGGGATGGAGCCCGCGATCTGTTTCTCGCAACGCGCCATTTCCGCACCCCCCAATCGTCCGGCCAATTGAATCTTGATCCCCTTGGCTCCCGCCTCCATCGTCTGTTCCGCCGCGCGCTTGATCGTCCGCCGAAAACTGGCGCGTTTGGCCAGCTGATCGGCGATATCCTGCGCCACGATCTTGGCGTAAATTTCCGGACGCGAAATTTCCTGCACTTTCAAATTCACACGACGTCCGATCAAGTCCTGTAACTCATTTTGCAGAATCTCGATCTCCTGCCCCTTCTTACCGATGATCAATCCGGGCCGCGCTACATACAACACAACCTTGACTTCGTCTCGCGTGCGTTCAATTTCAATCCGATCGATTCCCGCGTGCCGATACTGCGGACGCGTGGGATGATTGGTGATGAAATTCCGGATCTTTTGATCCTCGATCAACAGCGCTGCAAACTCCTGCTTGGAGGCGAACCAACGGCTTTGCCAGCCGCGGACGATACCGGTGCGGAACCCGATGGGATTGACTTTTTGACCCATAAGTTTTTTCTACCTGAGGCCTCAATCGGCTGCTAAATGTTCCAATGTCACATTGATGTGCGACATTCGTTTCTTGATCATAAACGCCATACCCCGGGCACGGGGCCGAATCCGCTTGAACATGGGACCGCCGTCGACCGTAGCCGCGGCAACCCGCAGCCGGCTGGGACTGATCATCTTACCCCGACTCTGGGGATTATCGGGGTCCAGCGCATTCCCCATGGCACTGCGAATGACACACTCCAGCATCCGCGCCCCGCGATGCGGTTGAAATTGCAGGATTTCCAACGCCTCGTCGGCGAACTTACCTCGCACCATGTCCGCCAACGGTCGAACTTTCCGGGCGCTGATTCGAGCGTACCGATGTTTTGCGGAATAGGTATTCGTGTTCGTCATGCCTCAGTCCCCGTCAAGCTTTGCCTCGCCAGGACGGCCGCGGACGCGACTGCCAAGGCGAGAGATACCTTCTTGCTTACTTCTTCGACTTACCACCATGCCCCCGGAACGTTCGCGTGGGAGCGAATTCGCCCAACTTGTGTCCGACCATGTCCTCGGTCACAAAAACTTTTACGTGCGTTTTTCCGTTATGCACCATGAACGTCACGCCCACAAACTCAGGAACGATCGTGCATGAGCGGGCCCACGTCCGAATGGGTTCGCTAATTCCTTCTGCCTGTTGCCGCTGTACCTTGACATACAGCTTGGGGTTGACAAACGGGCCTTTTTTTACTGACCTGCTCATGTTTCACTCGGACCACAAATGGTAAAGACAATTTCCGCGGTAGTGGCCGCAGTCCTACTTCTTGATTTTCAACTGGCCGTAACGCTTCGACCACCGTCGCCGCACGATTGCCGCATTGGACGGCTTGCGCGGGTTGCGCGTCGAGCCCCCCTTGGCCAGCTTTCCGGTAGGACTCACGGGGTGACGTCCACCCTTGGTGCGCCCTTCCCCGCCACCGTGCGGATGGTCGATGGGGTTCATGGCCGTGCCCCGAACGTGCGGCCGCCGGCCCAGCCAGCGTTTACGACCGGCTTTGCCCAGCTGCACGCCCATGTGATCCCCGTTGCCCACCTTGCCGATCGTAGCTCGGCAGGCGGCCGGAATCCTGCGGATTTCACCGCTGGGCAAGGTAATCTGCGCCCAGCCTGCTTCGCGCGCCACCAGGGCGGCGCCGGACCCGGCGCTGCGACACATGGTCGCTCCCCGCCCCGGTTGTAACTCAATTCCGTGCACCGACATGCCTAGCGGAATATTTCTTAAGGGTAAGGCATTCCCCACGGTGGGAGGTGCGTCGGGCCCGCTCTCAATCTGCTGGCCCACTTTCAAACCGTCGGGGGCCAGAATGTACCGCTTTTCGCCGTCCACGTAATGGAGCAGCGCCACATTGGCACTGCGGTTGGGGTCATACTGGATCGACGCCACCTTCGCCGGAATTCCGTCCTTGTTCCGCAGAAAATCGATGATCCGGTATTGCTGCTTGTGCCCGCCGCCGCGATGACGGCAGGTGATTTTACCCTGGTTGTTCCGCCCGCCCGTCTTGCGCTTCGGGCGCAGCAGATGCTTGGGCGGTTTGGCACCCGGCGTAAGTTCGGCAAAATCACTCACCGAGGCGTGTCGGCGTCCCGCCGAGGTCGGACGGTATTTTCGGATTCCCATAAGTATGCTCGTTCGTCGCAAGCAAGGTTCGCACCAACTTGCGATTGCGTTTCATTAATTAAAAGAAGTTAATGCGATGCTCGGCGTGCAGCGTGACAATGGCCTTCTTCCAGTTCTTCGTGTAACCACTGCGAAACTTATATCGCCGCGGCTTTCCCTTGCGGTTCTGCGTGCGCACCCGCAACACCTTGACATCAAAGCACTCTTCGACCGCGCGACGTATATCCGCTTTGTTAGCCAACGGATTGACTTCAAACGAGTATTGATTGTCGCGCGTCGAGCGATGCATGCCCTTTTCGGTAACCAAGGGACGCAGGATCACCTGGTGCGCTGCCAGTTCAATCCCGGGCTTCCGCTCCGTGTTCGACTTGTTCACTACCGCCTGTGTCGCCATCACGATCTCCTCACCGCAAACCAAACCCGAACTTCGCTCGGATTGTTCAACGCGCCCATCGCCTTAATATTCTTGCCTGGATTCCTGCCTGGCCGGACTGCCGGCTTTCCGGCCCGCCCGCCCACCTCGATTGGCCCACCTCGACTGGATTGCCGTTACGCTCCCTCCGTCGCTTCGCTGTCGCCTGCCCGCGAACTTGCCGCGGCATTCGCACAAATCGCGTCCAGCGCGTCTTTCGTGACCAACATTTTGCGCGGCTTCAGTACGGCCAAGGCATTCAAGTCGCTGACCGGGGAGACCGAAACGCGTTCAATATTCCGTGCACTCTTGTAGACATTGACGTCATGCGCAGCCGTCGTGACGAGCGTGGATGAGCCGGACAACCCCAGGGCCTTGAGGATACCAGCCATCTCTTTCGTCGCCGGAACATCAAAGGACAGCTTGTCAATCACCACCACCTGCTCATCCTGCAGCTTGGAGGCGATCGCCATCCGTGTCGCCAACTGTACTGCTTTGCGATTCAGGCGATAGGAAAAGTCGCGAGTGGACTTGGCGAAGGTGTGCCCGCCACCGCGACGGATATTAGTCCGACGCGAGCCGGCTCGCGCGTTTCCAGTTCCCTTTTGGCGGTACATCTTCTTGGTGGTCCCGGCCACCTGACCGCGCGATTTGGTGGCCGACGTGCCCTGACGCTGATTGGCCTGGTACATCACCACCACATCGTGCAGCAGCTGCTTCTGAATGCGCGGCGCGATCGCCTGGGGGTCGACGTCGCAGGTCCCGACTTCCGCCCCGCGGCGGTCGTAAATTTTCAACGTTGCCATGTGTCCTACTAGCTCGGCTGAGCCCATCGAATTCAAATTAATCCTGCTTTATCCTGCTCAGGCGACACGCCCGACTGCTGACCTGGTCTCGTGCCGATGACTCATTTCGCTCATTCGTGAATTGGTATTACTTGACCTTGTTGGTTTCCCGGATCACCACGAGTCCGCCGTTGGGTCCCGGCACGGCCCCTTTGACAACCAGCAGATTCTTGTCCTGGTCCACATTAACGACCTTGAGATTGCGTGTGGTGACCTGCGAGTTGCCGTACTGGCCCGCCATCCGCAGCCCCTTGAAGGTGCGGCTGGGATAGGCACTGCAGCCCGTACCACCCGTCTGCCGATGCACCTTCTTGACACCGTGACTGGCCCGCTGACCGGAGAAATGATGACGTCGCATCACTCCCTGAAAGCCGCGCCCCTTGCTGATGCCCGTCACGTCCACGGCTTTGACTTCGGCGAAGATGTCGGCCTTGATCTCCTGGCCGACCTCGAAGCCCTCGACTGGGCCCCGGAACTCGCGAATGAATCGCTTGGGCTCGCAATTTGCCCGCGGAAGAAGTTCCACGCCGGCGGCCACACGACGCCGTGCGCGTTTGCTGCTGATTTTTCCCACCTGACCACGCTGCGAGCGAGTTGCACGATCCCGGTCTCGATCCCCGAATCCCACCTGAACGGCTTCGTAGCCATCCCGTTCGGTCGTGCGCAATTGCAGCACATGACAGGGACCGGCCTGCAAGACCGTGACCGGTATGGCCTGTCCGTCCTCCGTGAAGATCTCCGTTGATCCGACCTTGCGGCCGAGTATGCCCTTGCTCATCGCTTTCGCCTTGTGATCACTTGTTTGCAGGAACCTGGCGTCCGTGAATGCGACACGCCCATTACCGGCAAAACGTCCAGTCCATATTTCTTTCCGTGGGTGAAAGACCTGAGGAAAAATGCGGCAATGGTCAGCACCGCCTCCTCCAGGTCACTCCAGAATCCGTTCACGCATACTGCATAGGCTTGACTAACGTGCCGATGCTTTGATCTTAATGTCCACGCCCGCAGGCAAACTCAACTTGTTCAGCGCTTCGATCGTCTTGGCCGTCGCTTGTACAATGTCAATCACACGCTTGTGGGTTCGTATTTCAAATTGCTGCCGCGCTTTTTTGTCGATGCAGGGACCCGAAAGTACCGTGTACCTTTCAATCCGTGTCGGCAGCGGAATTGGTCCGTGCACTTCGGAATTCGTCCGCTTGGCGGTATCCACGATTTCCTGGGCGCTTTGATCAAGAATGCCATGATCGTAGGCCTCCATGCGAATGCGGATAACTTCGTGCGAGGGACCGGCCACGGAAATCAACTCCTCAGAATATCAAATAACGGGTATCGAACCACACGGATCAATTAAGCCACCGGATCAATTAAGCGACTGGCTCAATTAAGCGACTGGCTCAATTAAGCGACTGGCAATCGGAAAGCTCGCCACAAGGCACCCCGGTAGACGACCGGCTCGCCGAGGACATCGCCTGCCCGCCAGGCTCACACCAGACCACCGCACAGCCGTCTTGACCAACCTGGAAACCTACGATGCTAAAGCCTGCCGAGAAAGCCGTCAACACGGGTGTCGCCCATCTCGGGAAAAAATTCGGCAACGAAGATCGCGTTATCTCGCCTTATCTTCCGCGAATCGTGATGTGATTGGAATCGTTGACCCGAATGGCCGTCACGACGGAGCGTGATGGCTACAGCCGGACGGCCGCCAAGGGCCTGTCTGCGGGAAGAAGTGTCATCGCCAGGCCGCTTGCCATCAGCAAGTAGCTCGGGATAAAGAGCCACCACCAGAAACTGCGAGGTGTGTACTGGCTCAATGCGGCGATTCCTCCATCGATTAATACGGAAACAGCCGGCTGAAGGAACGAGGCCAGTCCAAGGCCCGCCCCGGTGACAAACACCGCGAAACTCTGGGGAGTGAAAGAAACGTCGTGCGTTGCACGCAGCGTCCAGGATCCCCAGGCAATGAACAGCAATGAGACCGTTGCGGGGCAAATCCACGGGCCCAGCCACGGACTTGGAATCAGAAACAGCACATCCCATTCGAGCCACGACCTGGGCCAACCCAACAGGAGCTTCAGCCAGAAGTAATAAAACACGTCCCAAACACCGAAAACAAAGGCGAATGCGGCAAAAGTGCGAGTGCGGGACGAGCGGTCTGCCAGCAAGGCGACAGTGAGAATCATGATGACCGTCGCCGCTTCACGACTTAGCTCCAAGACGGCGTCGTACGAATTGAGAAAACGCAGCGGAAAAACATCGAGCGGACTGTGGGCGTAGTACAGACGACGCATATAAACCACAACGGCGGACTCCAGAAGCGCCATCGCGACGGCATACACGCTCAGTATCGTCAGCGTAGATTTAGTTTTCATCGTCCTGCCTGGCTCTGTTTTCGATGGTTTTCAAATTGCTGATCCTACGCGTCGGCCGCAATCGTACCACGGGTGTTCGGCGTCAAACTCCGGCAGAAACGATCGCCGGTCCGCGAGCCAGCTGGTCGCCTTGGTCCAGTAATTGCCGGCGAAACGCCAAATGTCGCCGGCAGGTAATTTCCACGAGAGGGCGCCAGACGAACGAAGTCAGCCGCCAGCGGATCAAGAAGTGCCAAAACAGATTCGAGCGTTTGTAGAGATATGACATCGCCAGGTATGGCGGCACGCTTTGCCAGTTGGGTGGCCGGCGCTTCCAAATCGAGGCGTGTGAGAAGATGCGCCGGTAGCACTGCCCATAGCCTTCAGCCAGTTGCTCGACCGACATCCGTTTCGGTTGAAAGACGACATGGGCCGTGTCGTAGAGACTCCAGTTCCGGTGGAGCAGCCGCCCCTCCGCTTCCAGCTGGCGAAACAGCGGCGTGCCAGGGTACGGCGTCATGATATGGAACGTCGCGCATTCCAGACGGTTTTCCTCGACCCAATCCATCGTGGTATGGAAGACCTCCGGTCCGTCGTGATCGAAGCCGAGTACGAAACTGCCATTCACCTGAATGCCATGATCATGTAACACGCGCACCCGCCGCGCGTAGTCCGCGGTCGAGGGGCTCTTCTTATGCGCGTCGCTGATGTTCGCGTCGTGGAGTGACTCGAACCCGACAAAGACTCCCGTGCATCCCGCCAGCGCCATCTCGCGAACAAGCGTCGGATCGTCCGTCACATCGATGGACACGGCGGCGCTCCAGATCTTATCCAGTGGCTGCAGTCCCTTGCAGAGTCGACGCAGATAATCCGGCTTCGACCCCAGGTTGTTGTCGGTGAAGACCGCGTACGGTTGATCGTCCGCCTCGAACTCGGCCACGACTTGCTCAACGTCCCGCATCATGTACGGCACCTGCAGCCCGCGCGTCGACAGATAACAGAACCCACACCGATTGTGGCAGCCGCGCGTCGCAATCAGACTCGTCGTCGTTAGAAAACTGCCCCGCGGCAACAGGTCTCGTCGAGGCGGAGGGTCGTCGCGATAAGGGGTCGAGAATCGTGCACGATAGACGGGCCTCAGCCGACCGCTGTCCGCATCCTCCAAAATCTGTCCCCACAGCTGAACACCGTCCCCGATCGCCAGCGCATCGGCGTGCGGAGCGCACTCGTCCGGACACGAGATCACGTGCAGCCCGCCAAGAACTACCTTCGTCCCCTGCTCCCGATACCAGCGGGCCAGCTCGAATGCCCGGTCCGCGAACGTCAGGTGGACGGTGATCCCCACCACTTCGGGAAGAGGATCGCAAGGTGGAGCTCCCTGCAACAAGTTCTCATCCCAATAGCCGACGTCCCAGGACTCCGGCGTCGCCGCCGCCACGGCCGTCAACGCGAGCGTCGGGGTCAACACATGCTTGCCGAAGCTCGCGTGCGGATCCTTGGGATAGAACGGATTGACGAGCAACGCGTAGCGCCGCCGTACTTGGCCGGATGTTCGGGACGGATCAAGTGGTGGCGCGATCCGCATCGCTCGTGGCATCCAGTGCGTACGCATCCATCATTCCTTTCTGGCTGCCGGTCGTCGTGGATCGTGACTTGTGCGAGGACGCGCACCGCCGTGGTGATTGGTAAACGGCCCCTGACGCCGAAGCACATCCCCACCTCCTCGGCTCGGATGAATTTCAGCATCAACTCCCATTCCTTGGGAACGCTTTGCACTGCAAAGTGACAGGGCAAAAAAAGAGGAAGCTACACGGGTGCGAAGCCCCCCGAAAGATCTCGCTGCGGGGCTCGCGGCTGCACTTCGGTCTGAGCATCGGAGACCACCTTTTCCAACACACTGATGTACTCAGCGAACCGTTGTCGGCCGCTGGCGGTAAGTCGATACATGGTTTGCGGTCGTGGTCCTGTCGTTCCCTTCCAGATTTCAACCAATCCGGCATCGTTCAGCACGGCCAAGTGCCGGCTGAGATTTCCATCAGTCAACGAACATAGCTGCTTCAGGTCGTTAAACAGCAGCCCAGCGGCATGGGCAGCGAGCGACGCCAAGATGCCTAACCGCGCCTTCTCGTGCATCACGCGGTCGAGGCCCTCATAGGAAAATCGTCCCTCGCCGATGTGTGGCTGCTCCTTCTTCGCCGTGTCAATCTTTCTCTTGCCAGGCATCCGATCGCTCCAGAGTCCAGTACAGAATTGCCGCAGTCAACAATTGGCCACCGCCAAAGGCGATCCCCATCTGCCACGAAGAAAACGCGTGATCGCCCTGTCCCCACAGCAAACATCCGCAGCCACAAGACACGTAGTACCATCCGATCCAAAACACTTGCGGAGGCAATAGCCGGTGCGAGGCAAAGACGCCGAGACCAAAGACCAGCGACCACAACCCCGGCAGCATCCATGCAACTTGCGGCGCACCGCGGAAGATGCAGCACGTGAGGACCGCCCCCACCACCACACAGGGCAGAAACTGCCCGACCGCCAGCAGCGTCATTTGCTGCGCCAACCCCGAACCGGCACGCCATGCCCTCCAGTACAGCTCTGTTCCAGCCACAATCAAACTGGCCGCCGCAACGCTCAGCCAAAGACCGAGATATCGCCCCAACTCGCTGTCAGGCGATGCGACCCACCGCGTTTGAATCGCTGCGGCCAGCAGTCCCAAAACGCCAGAAAAACCCACGGTTATCGACCGATAACCACGAAACACTTCGCCCCGCGCCATCTGTTGACGGATCTCGGAGATTTGCGACAAGGCTTCGCGAAGTTCCATCTCGGGCTTTCTACTCAGGCACGACGAACACTCACTTTGCATTGTAAAGTAATCTATGGCGGGGCCGTTGTCAATCGGAAATCTGGCGGGACGCCAGGCGACCCAGGTGTCGCAACCTTGCCCAGTAATCCAAGGCGACCGCCGAACTATTTCGATGATGAATCATTGCCTGCTGATCATGGGCGTAGCGCTGGAAAAAATCGCGTTCCAACTGCAGCGCACCGCGACCATCAGCACACATGTGGTGGTATTCAAACCAGATCGCGTTGTCAGTGTGGTTTTTCGCCTGGCTCCAGAAACCACGAGGCTCCGATGAGTTGTTGATTTGCAATGGTTGGCACGGCCGTCGCCCTCCGCCCGGCAGTCGTGTGGTCTGCGGCCGTTACGCCCGTCGGCGGGGGCCAACTTTCAAAGCCACAATCGGATGGCGATTTTGACCGCTGGAGCGCCAACCTCCAACAGCCTTCACGCCCTGTAGCCGTCACGCCCTGTAGCCGTCACGCCCTGTAGCCGTCACGCTCCGTCGTGACGGCCGTTTGACTACTATTGTTGACTCGTTCAGATTCATCCATTTCGGTCGCAACCAAAGACGCGCACCCAATTAGCGGTGGACGGGTGACGCACGGTTCCAAGAAACAACCTACAACAGCCGTCACGGCGGAGCGTGACGGCTACTTCGTGGCTGATGACATACTCACGGAAGCATCGGCGCGCCGTGCGTTGGCGGGAATGGCCGGTCATCGCGACGAACGCGCAGCTAGCATCGTTACGATCGATACGATTGCTAAAGTTGAACTTGTTTACCCAAAACGCCGATACATGGGAAACAGCATGGATGGGCGCCTTGGTGGCGCACGGCTGTCGAGTTGCCGGCAATGACTTATTCGTCGGGTGAATACGGCAAAATTCGCTCGGCCGAATGTCAACTCAATCGCTGAACGTCCTTAAGAGACGAAACGAATCATGAAACGAACCTTAAAGGCTGGGCTGGGCTGGGCATTCCTGGCCACGGCAGTGAACATGGTGGTGGGAGGCATTGCATGCGGACAGTTGCCCGGTACGGGACGTTTGGCGTCGCCGGCTGGGCCCGGTCCCTTTGCGGACGAGGGACCGGCGGTCGGTCCAGCATACCGCTACGGAGGCGGAGACTTTTTTGGCGATTCCGCGTGCGGCGGCAACTGTCATCCCGGCGGGACCGTATTGCAACACGGCGATGTCGCCTTCGACGACGTCGATCCAGGCGGAATCTTATGTGGCGACGAGATCTGTTGTGATCCGTGCGGGCGACGCTTTTCGGCCGGCGTCGACTTTACGTTCGTGAAACCTCATTTCGAGAGCAATCTAGCCTATACGCTGCTGGAAAGCGACGGAGTACGTTCGGACACGTTTACCGAACAAGAATTCAATTTTGGCACCGAGCTTGCGCCGCGGATCTGGCTGGAAATGCTGCAATGCGGAAATCTTGGTTTGCGAGCGTCTTGGTGGCAGTTCGACAATTCGGCCGGCATGGCAAGCGCCTCTCCGCCGGCGAACGGCTTTGGTCGGATTAGCAGTCCCGACTTTGGTCAAGTCGATCTGTCCACATCCGTTCCCAATTCGACTTACTCGGCCCGTGCCAACCTCCACGCCTACAATGTCGATCTAGAGGGTACCAATGCATTCCAATGTGGAGACTGGGGTTGGATGGCGACGGCGGGCCTGCGGTACGCCTCGATCGAGCAGACTTACAATTCGACGCTGACCAGCGCCACGAACGCCACGCAGGGAACGATTAATTACATTCACGAAATTCGTGGAATTGGCCCGACGATGTCGCTGCGCACGCAACGCCCCCTCACCCCGCAACTTGCCCTGTTCGGCATGCGCGCGGGTCGCTGCTGTTTGGAGACAGCACGTCCCGCTTGAACGCCATCGAAGATCAAGACTTGGATACGCCGTTGAACACGCAACGTCAGACATCGCGGGATGACCTGTTACCCGTCGCGGATGTCCAAGTCGGTCTGCAATACACTCCCATGACCATGGGTTGCCTGAATCCCTACGTGCATTTTGCGCTGGAAGGGCAAGCCTGGGGCGGGGCGGGAAATGCAAGCAGCGAGACGGGTAGTCTAGGATTCTATGGATTCAATTTCGCCTTCGGATTCGATTGGTAGGCGATGAGATGAGACCACCGAGCGGACAGCTGTGGTGGGATCCGGCGCGACTTATTGCGGAGGGGCTGCCGTGGTGCCGTCGTTCGGCGCCGCTCGCACCCACAAATACAAGCGAACCTGTTGGCCGACCTGGGCTGTCGCCTCGGCGTCCGACGTTTCCGGGCTGTCGCTGGCGGGATGCGGTATCCGCAGGCCATTGAATTGTCGCTGTTGGGCAGCCTGGATGGCGTCCGACAGAGCCAGATTCGACAAACGCATTTCACCGGGGCGCTGGGGCGTGACGCCTTGGCCCGCACGGTATAATTCCTTGCGCAGCTCGGGATTCACGAAAACCACTTCGGATTGTTGGGCGTCGGCTTGGTTCGTGCGCTGCCCCGCAACACCCGCTCGGGCACGCAAAATATCTTCGATCTGAAGTTGCTTGGACTTGCGGACGACTTTTTCATTTTCATTCGACTCGGCTAACGACAACGCCCCATCGCTCTCCCTCTGCTCGGAAACGACTGACTGGCTCGCACGGAACTGCTGCTCCAACTGCCGAGAAATCTCCGGTGATAACGGACAATCGCGCAGCGCGGCTCCTGACTGGACCAAATCCGCCAGAATCTCACCGGCATGTTCGAGCGATGTTTCCACCGCCACGATTTCTTCTTGTTCTTCTTCGCGCGGGACGTCGGAGCCGGCCGGTTGTCGGCGCGGCGACGCTGGCATCGGCTCGGGCAAACGGAGTTTCTCATCTTGCCCTTGCCTGGTGTCGTCCTTGTGGACGCCCAAATTGGCATCCGGTTCGAGGTCCGCCGGAGCAAATGCAGCAGCTGCATCGTTTGGTACAAGGCTCATCCGACCGGAATCCTCCGCGGAAAAGTTTACTTCAATCAGGACTGCATCGGGCGCTCGCCGGTGCGCGGCGGGCGTCGAAGGCCTCATTCGTAGCCGGGGCGGAACGCCCCATGCTACGTCCTACGGCGTCTTCGCGGTTGCGTTCCGCGACGGAGTCTTGATCCGCGATCTGCTGCCTGTCGTCTCCGACCATGCCGATTCCGCCAGACGGGACCGCCTCGTTGACGGGAGCTTCTCCCGCAACTTCAGCCGATCGTTTCAGGGCATCCGCCCCGCCCGCCAAGCGTCCGTCCAAGGTTGGCGGGGGAACGGTTCTTGATATTTCGCTGACTTCCATCCTGGTGGCGGATTCCGTGGAGGTCAGGTCGCTGTGCGGCGCTGCGGACGTTATCGGCGGCGGTACACTGTTTTCCAGTTTGGCAAGTGGTTCGCGGGGGCTGTCAGGTCTTGCCGGGACGGGGGCGCGGGCCAGCCGTATTTCATGACAAATGGGAATCAGCAGCAACGCGACCACACTGGCTGCCAGAGCCGTAACCAACCACATCCTCGACCGTGTGAACGTGCCGGACTGGCGCTTGGTCGGGCCCGTCGACATTGCCTGTTCACCCAACAACATGGTCCGTTCGGCGGACGACATGACGCGATCCACAAACTGGCCCGGCAGAGTTTGCGGCGGCAATCGTTGAAACAACTCTCGCAAGGCCTCCAAGTCGGCCACGGCGGCGCGCAGTTCGGGCCGCTGGTCAAGCTGCGACTCAACCCTGAGATGCTCATCCGCGGACAGCTCGCCATCCACGTAGGCATTCAGCAATTCGTGTTCGTTAGGTGTTAGCTTGTCGCTCATCGTTGCGTGCTGCCAGCCCTGCGCCCAATGGCACTTAGTTTGGAGAACCATTGTCCTCAATGGTTCCGCGAATCGCGAAATTGTCGGGAGAAACAGCTGGGGACGACTGTTCCACAGTGCCCAAACCGAGTGCCGTCGGCCCTGCACTGCGCGACCCTCTTGGTTGCCGATCAAGTGGTTCTTCACGGACCCTGCACCATTAAGGGCTGATCTACTTGTTTTGTACAAATAACTCCGGGTTTCGTCGCTTCATAATTTCGACTAATTGCTGACGGGCGCGGTGCAATCGACTACGAACCGTGCCAATCGGCAGATCAGTGACCTCCGCAATCTGCTCATAACTGAGTTCGTCAATCTCTCGCAGCACGATAATCTGTCGGCGTTCATCGTCCAGTTCCCGCAACGCCAGGTGTAACATGTTGATTTCGTCAGCGCAATTCAGCTGTTGAGGCGGATCCGCGCCCTGGTCGCTCGGTTCATATCCCGAGGCTTCGCGATGTTGGTCCAGGGACACAACCGGCTTTTGGCGACGTCTCCTGCTGAATGCAATGTTAATTGCAATCCGGTACAACCAGGTATAAAAACCGCTCTGTCGTTGAAAGGATTTGAGCTTCACGAATGCCTGGACGAAGGCGTCTTGCACGATATCTTCCGCGTCGGCCTGGCCACCCTGGACGTGGTAAACCGAATGGTACAATCGATCCTGGTACTTGCAGACCAGCTCGCCAAAGGCCGCCGGATTGCCAGCCAGGGCATCGTCGATCAGAACATCGTCGCTGGCCAAAATTGCCTTTCCCCTCTTTTAAGACGCCGGAGTCCGGCCGTTAGTTCCCGCCTGGACAGAGCCGGTCGCCTCGGGGCACCGCAAACTGGCTTGAATGCGAGCCGGGTGGTTTAATTTAGGTTAAACGGGGCGCGACGTCGCCATCCCCGAGACATTATCACGTTGGTACCACAGGTAGAACCAGAAGCCGATGGCTACTACGGTCATCACGACACTAATGTTCTGAGCGATAGAAAGTCCGCTGCCGACGAATGGGGCCTCGTCCACACGAATGGTCTCCAGCAGGAATCGCGCGGGTGGGTAAACGGTCAGGCAAATGCCAAATAACGAACCGGGCCACGAAAGGAACGGCTCAACGGCCAGTAAGAACCCGCAGATCAACGCGGCGGTCACCGCGCTGTAGAGTTGCGTCGGCTGGATGGGCTCACTGCGTGTCGGCCACGGCTCGACCCGCCAGCGAAAGTCTCCGCGATCCGTCGTAACCCGGATTTCCGGATCGGCCGCAGCCAGCAGTGATCGAGCGACTTGAAAAGGACGTGGGGGCTTTGTTCGCGAGTCGGACTCCGGTCGCATGACGCCGCGTTCGCTCACGCGGATGCCGTCAATCTTGCGAATCCGCGCTCCCA
Organism: uncultured Planctomycetales bacterium; assembly: GCA_963695565.1. Lineage (GTDB taxonomy): Bacteria > Planctomycetota > Planctomycetia > Pirellulales > Pirellulaceae > CAVOGW01. The sequence goes on along the minus strand of CAVOGW010000007.1, from coordinate 71,903 downwards.
CGGGTAACCCCACCGCCGCGGCCGGTCCTGACTCGATCACGTCGGTCACGACAACTTGGCCATCGGCGGACTCGGCGATTTGGAATCCATGCAGGCGACCGCTGCTGCGATGCTCGGCGTAGGGCACGCTGGCCACAGGGAAGCGCACGCCCCACCAGTGATGCGTCGGGCCACCGTAGCAACAACCGTTGCAAAAACAACCGAGTCGTCCAATCGCCAAGCCCAACATAAGACTGGGAACCACCATGTCGGCTAACTTCAAAAATGGCAACTGGCGGCGCCAAACAAAATAGCAAAAGGCAATGAAGCCTCCGATGAAGGCTCCATAGACGACGAGCCCCCCTGAGAAAAATTCAAGGCACTTCCCAGCGTCGCCAGCAGACTGTCTCCGCGATACTCCTCCCAATACTCCATCAGATAAAACAGGCGCCCTCCCGCGATTCCCGCGATGACCAGCCAGGTACCCATACTCATCACCAGGTCCGTGGCAAAATCCTGTTTCTGGGCACGGGACATGGCCAGGCCCAATGCGGAGATGATGGCGATGCCCAGCATCACTCCGTAACCGCGAATTGCCAGTCCTCCTCGGGGTCCTCCCCGCGCGGCCTCCGCGGCCGGTAGCTCGACGGCCGGCAGCACAAACCAGATCACCAGTGCGACGATCAGTACGAATGGCCCCCATTCGGCCATGGCCCGTTGGGTTGTGGCCTGCTGCGCCGCCACCACCAGGATCGTTACGCTGCCAAGACTCCACAGGAGCAGCAGCCAGCCAAAGCCGAAGATGGGAATGTGCAACCATGGGTCTTCATGCGGAATGCGAAAACAGTGTTTGGCACATGGCGGAGCCACCAGTCGAAAATGCGCATCAGGTTCCGGGATGCAACAATTGGTTGTCGATCAGTCGTGTGTTGCCAACTCGGACTGCCACCAACGCCACCGCAGGTCGGTCCAAGGTCTGGAGGTCCTCAAGCGATTCGGCTTCGACAATAGCCGCGTAATCCACGTGCATGATTCCCGACTGGCGAACCGTGTGCCGCAGCTGCTCCGTCAGCAATCCGACGTTGGTTTCACCAGCCAGCACGTTTTCCGCGATGACTTGCAAGGCTCGACTGATTCCCAGGGCCGATTGACGTTCGTCGGGTGAAAGGTAACGGTTTCGCGAACTCAGAGCGAGCCCATCTACGTCACGGACTGTGGCAATCCTGGCAATCTCAACATCGAGGTTCAGATCATGAACCATGTCGCGCACCACGAGCCATTGTTGATAGTCCTTCTGGCCAAAGTAAGCCACTTGAGCCGGAATGGCATGGAGCAGCTTCAGCACAATCGTGCAGACACCCTCGAAGTGCCCTGGACGAAGTTCTCCCTCGAAGCGGCGGGACACGTTGGGCGGGAGAACCATCGTGGAATGGCCGACCCGGTACATTTCGGCTGGTGGCGGCGCGAATACCCAGTCCACTTGATGTTCGGCCAGCAAGTCCAGGTCTCGCTCCAGGTTCCTCGGATATCGGTCGAAATCCTCTCCTGGCCCGAACTGAGTCGGATTGACGAAGATGGATACCGCACAGGCGTCGCACGACGCAACGCACTCGCGCACCAATCGAAGATGTCCTTCGTGCAGCGCACCCATCGTAGGCACGAGGCCTACTCGTTGCTTGCCGGCACGATAATGCAGCACGCGCCCACGTACTTCGGCCACGGATGCTACCACCATCGGTCGTTGCCCGGCTGTCATGTGCGTTTCCGGTCTACTGAGGTCGCGTATTTTAGAAAACTGATCGATCCGAGGCTTAGTCTCAAAAGGGGCCTGATTCTTTGGGAGGACACTGTCTTAAGACGATGCCGGATCGCCGTTTGCCAACGACTGAAAGCCTGCCACGATCGCGCGAACGTCTTGCACGATTTGCGACACGTCTCGGTCGCTTTCAACCAGAAACGGTCCCCGTCCCGGTCGTCGTAAATAGTTGTACACGGTCACGGCATTCGCACAATCGTGCGCAGTCTGGTGCTCGGTCAGCACCACGGAGACATGGGGCACGGGCGGATTCAGTTGTCGCTCGATTTGAACGAGTGCCCGTCGCAGTTCTTGCTGCCTGCCTATCGGGCCGTCGTCCGCACCGATCATGGGCTGGTCCCACCAGCCCCCCACCAGGATGGTGGCATTCGCGGGGCAGGGCCGCAACTGTTCGATCAACCAGGCAGCCCGATCTGACATGAATTCTATCGCCCGCTCTGCATTGAAACTACCAAACTCCGCCGTGTCGAACGGATGAAAGCGGAGGGAACGTAGAGCTGGAACATCGGACAACCCCGAAATAACCGCGTCGAATGCGACCTTCGGGCAGGGTGCCAGGGCCACGATTTTAGGCGTTCGTGCCGCATGGCGGGCGAGTTGCCCTACCGTCCAGTGAATTTCGGGGTGCATCATGGTCGAGGCAATTTCCGTCGCCGGAGCCAGCACAAAGGGACGAAATGCCATCCACGCGTGGGGGATGCGTAGTTCCGCCTCGATGACGATACGATCTGCGTACAGCAGCAGGTCCAGATCGATTGAACGGGGTTCCCAGCGGGTCGTGCGACGTCGTCCGGCGGCGGCTTCCGTCTCGTGCAGGAGGCTCAGCAGTTGATCCGGTTCCAGATGTGTTTCGAACAGCATGGCGCCATTCAGAAAAGCGGGCTGTCCTGGAGGGCCTCCCACGGGTCTGGATGCGTACCAGGCGCTGACCGCCGCGACGCTGGTGATACCGCTTGCAGACTGCAGGCGACCAACCGCTTGGTTCAGCTGATCCCGCGGATTACCGAGATTGGAGCCAAGCCCTAAAAGACATTGAGGCATGAATGCCGGTTCTTCGAGCGACAAGGCACCGACGGGCCGGTGCCTTGTAGGTCATTAAAATGGGGGGCATCCGAGCATCCCCATGCGAGCATGGAGCAGCAGTCGCTCCCTCGGTCGCCATCCCCCAAAATTCAGCCTGACCGAGGGGCCAGTGATCGCAGTATTTTTTCCGTGCTTCATCCACCGCACGTTGTGCATCACTCGAATTGTTATATCGAATTCCCAGTGGGAACTTTTTATTGGAACCCCTCAGCTACACAGCTGAATCTACGACATTGTCTTAATGCAATCCTAATTGTCAACCGCTGGAGATGAAAAAAAGTTTAATCGGTCGATCTTTCGTCAACTTGTTGGTCTCAGAAAACTTTTCGATGCGAAAGCGCCGGTAGGGATTCCCGCACCTTGACAATTCCCTCGGAATTGATCTGTGCGCTAACCATTGTTTCCTGTTCGCCATCGGCTTCTGCAAGTACGTTTCCCCAGGCATCCACAATCATGGAGTGCCCATAGCTTTCAAGATGTTGCGTGTGACGTCCGACCTGGTTAGCGGCAATTACATAACATTGATTTTCAATGGCGCGCGCCCGCAACAATATATGCCAATGGGCTTCTCCCGTGATGCGCGTGAACGCGGAAGGAAAGCAAATGACCTCGACGTGGCGGTCGGCCAGCGCGCGAAACAACTCGGGAAAACGCAGGTCGTAGCAGGTGGCAAATCCGAAGTGGATTCCAGCCGCCGTACAGCACACAGGTTGTTCACCGGGGAGCATCGCGGAGGACTCCGAGATCTCGCCGACACCTGGCAGTCGAACGTCAAACAAATGGATCTTGCGGTAGGTGCTCAACAGCTCTCCGCTGGGTGCGAAGAACATGGCCGTGTTGTAGCCCTGGCTGGTTGTCGCTTGTTCGCAAATACTGCCGGCGCACAGAAAAATCTGCAGTTCCGCCGCCAGCTGGCTCATCCGCCGCGACGTCGGTCCCGGCAGGGGCTCGGCGTTCCCCAGTACCGTGGGGAAATCGGCGAGGCAATTGAATAATTCCGGCAAAACGACTAGTTGCGCGCCGCCGGCTGCCGCCTGCCGGACCCAGTGCTCTGCGCGGGCGAGGTTAGCGGGCTTATCCCCCGTTGAGTTCAGCTGAACCGCGGCAACATGCAAGTTAAATGACATGGTCGGATGGCCCGTGAATTCGAGTCGCGGCAAGTCGTGGGGCCACCTGCGGGCTCTCGCAGGCGTGCCCGGCGGTCAACGCACGAATGGACGGTCGTTTCCCCGTATGCTCGTTCGCGTATACTCCGTGTTTCATCACGATGAGCTTTCCTCGACGGCCGGCCCTGGGCTAGTATTACAGCCGAGCGATGCCACGCCCGACGGATAGATCATAGGCCGGCCACGTGACTTTATATGCCAGACAAGTTGTCCATGACAAGACACAGCCTGCCAAACGCGGCCGCCAGGCAATTCCCCGAGGGTTTTCTGCTGTCCGTCATCGTCCCCGTTTACAACGAAGCCGAAACGGTAGCCGAGATCATCCAGCAGATCGTCGCGACCGGGGTTCCGTGTGAGATCATCGCCGTCAATGACGGAAGCACAGACACTACGCACGGAGTCTTGGCATCCTTGGTGGAAACGTACCCACAGCTTCGCCTAATCACGCACTCCCGCAATCTGGGAAAGGGAGCGGCGGTGCGGGCTGGGTGCGCATGTATGCAGGGGTCGTGCGTGCTGGTCCAGGACGCCGACTTGGAATACGATCCCCGTGATTATCTCGCTTTACTGAATCCGATCCTCGAAGATCGAGCCGATGTCGTCTATGGCAGTCGGTTCCTGACGTCCGATAACCAGTTCTCCACCACGTGGCATCGCTGGGGAAATGCCTGCATTACTTGGGCGTCCAATTGCGCCACGCGGCTGAAGTTGTCGGATGTCGAAACGTGTTACAAAGTTTTTCGTCGAGATGTGCTGGACGCCATCTTGCCCGAATTGACCGAAAACGGATTCGGCGTGGAGCTGCAGATCACGGCGGTCCTGGCGCGTCGCGGCTTCCGGATTGCCGAAATCCCAATTCGATACCAGGGCCGGGGCTATGCGGATGGCAAGAAGATTGGCGTTGGGGACGCGGTACGCGCCTTCTGGTGCATCCTGCGGAACTGAGGCGCGATAGCGCGGTGCGCCTGAACGCGCGATCACACGGTGAAAATGCAGCTGCACTTCCCGGCTCACCACCCGACGTACACCTTCCGTCAGACACATTGGTTCGTTTTCCGTCTGCCCGATTTGCATGACCCTATTCAATGTCGTGCCAGGCAGGACTGTGAATGTGGTTTGGTTGATGATCTGGTTGCCAGCGTCCAGTTCGGGCACGATAAAGTGACAGGTTGCCCCAAACGTCAGCATCCGCGCGTCGTATGCGTCCTTGTACGGTTGCATGCCCGGAAATGCCGGCAACAGACCATGATGCAGGTTAATAATTCTGCCGCCAGCGAATTTCCAGCACGTCGAGGGGGGGAGGACACGCATGTAGCGAGCCAGAATGACATAGTCGATCTGGTACTCGTCCAATAGCGCATCGAACCGCGCTTCGTCTGGATTTCCATGGGCATCCCCAATCAGCTCCCACGGTACTTCGAACCTGTCCGCCAAACGTCGACATCGATCTCGATTGGCCATCATCAACGCAGGTTCGGCCACGATCTGGCCGGATTCGATCGCGCTCAGCAGCGCCCAGGCCGGCTCCGCACGATACGTAGTGCAGATCGCCAAACGCGGTTTGCCGGCACGTTCGTCGGGCGACCACACGCGCACGGACAACTTGCGCCGCGCCCCGATTTGCTGGATGGCGTCGCGCAATGACTCTAAATCCCCTTGTTGCAGATGGACGCGGCACAGCATGGCGAACACGGCCTCTTCGTCATGGTCGTACATCTGGATCTCCGCGATGCTGCCACCCTGCTGGGTCATGTAGTGGATGATGGGATCTGCCAGTCCGACATTGTCTGGGCCCACCGCGGTAATAATGACTTCCATTGTGCTGTGAATCGTCTTAAATTAGGAACTGGAGAACCGAACCGCGCCGCCCCAAGATAGAACGCACATCCGTCGGAGACAATCGCAATGATCCTATGTCCCCGCCCGCAGTTCATCCTGAATTGCAATTGGCTTGAGGATTGGTTAGTCCAATGGTACACAGGGCCGATGAATAACCTGCCCACGTGGCTCAAAGCCGGTTTTCCCGTTTCGCGCAATCACCAAATCGGCAGGATACCAATCTGCCCTAAGAAGTCATCGGCACGCGGCATTCAACGGCCCATGCGATTTCTTTTTCTCTGCGTAATGCTGGGGGCGGTCGCCCCCACTGCGGCCCAGCAGCCACCGAACCCGAATTACGTGCGGATTCCCATCTTCGCCTCTTACGACGACTTTCGGACCGAGTTGCTGCGGATTACCAGCCTGGACGATGCCACCCAGCGTCAACAGGAAATGGATCAGTTCTGGCAACAACTCCAAGACGCTGGGCAGGTTCCTTACGCCCAGGACGATCGAGTTGCTTTGATGTATCGGACCAGCGCGGCCAGCGCCAATATCTTCTGGCCCGGCGACGCCAATGGATGGAATCCCAACAACAGCGCGTGGAAGGGGGCTCGACTGGGTGACTCGGACGTCTACCTGTTGGAGAAAACGTTGCCACGCGACACCCGGGTCGACTACAAGATCGTCGTGAACGGGAACTGGCAACTCGATCCGGCGAACCCTCTGCTGATGTGGGGCGGGTTCGGCCCCAACAACGAGTTAAGGATGCCGGAATACGTCTTTCCCCAGGAAACCGTCTATCGCAATGATGTCGACCATGGGTCGCTCAGCGACAATATCCGGATTTCCAGCACGCGACTGAATTACGATTTGCAGTATCGCGTCTACACCCCACCCCATGTCGAGAGTCTTTCCGGCCTGCCCACGATCTATATTACCGATGGGCACGAGTACGCCGTCGACTATCTGGGCGCAACCGTGAACGTGCTGGACAATCTGATTGCCGATCGCCAACTCAAGCCCGCCATCGCGATTTTCATTGATCCCCGCAACCCCGACAATCTGGGGCAAAACCGGCGAGCCGAACAGTACGTCACGAACGAGGATTTCGCGGCATTTGTTGCAGATGAACTGGTACCCGTGATTGATGGCGCCTATCCGACGAGTGCCGCGGCTGAGGAGCGGACGATCCTGGGCACGTCGCTGGGGGGGCTGAACGCGGCTTTCTTCGGCGCCACACGCAGCGATGTCTTTCGAAATCTGGGCATCCAGTCGCCAGCGTTCTCTGCAGATCCGTCGATTTACAACTTATTACGCGACGAGCAGCTGGCCGACCAACTGCGGATCTATATGACCACGGGGACAATGAGCGACAACGGGGGTGCCACCACGATGGCTCCCATCCTGTCGAGCTTTGGCTACGATTATACCTTTGTGACCGTGAACGAAGGTCATTCCTGGGGCAGCTGGCGAGGACAGTTGGATGACATCTTCAAATCGCTGGTCGGCACGCCCGTGCCTGAGCCGCAGCATCCGGTCGGGCTGGTCCCGGGGAGCATGCTGGTTGCAGCCATCCTGCTGTCGTCTCGCCGCCAACCGCTTACGTCCAACCCACGCTCGTCCCAACGTGGCGGCGGTGGGTAGCTGGCAACCGGGAGACGGGTCCCGTGCGAATGAAAACGCGGATTCGCCGACGGCCTACTCACCGGCGCGAAATTCCGGACTGTCGTGGCGCCGACGCTGGCCGAAGGCGGCCATGTTTGCTAGGCTGTGGCTTGGCGATATTCTCATTCCCTTCAGGGAACTTCCGCAAAACCTCGACTCGATCGGATCGCATGCAACATCTAGCGCCGCTACCCCAAACCTCAAAACCACGCCGTGAAGAATTGCCCGAGGACGCGATTCTGTGTGAATATTGTACGGCCAAGTGTTGCCGCTATTTCGCCCTGTCGATTGACGCGCCCACGAAACGTCGCGATCTGGAATTTATTCGCTGGTACTTGCTGCACGATCGTGCCACGATCTTTGTCGAGAACCAAGATTGGTACCTGCTGGTGTACACCGTTTGTCGGCACTTGGAGCACGACAATCGGTGCGGGATTTACGAAACGCGACCTCCCATCTGCCGCGAATATTCAACGAAGAATTGCGAGTATGACGACGATTCCACGTACGACCGCTATTTTGAGCGGGCGGAACAGGTAAACGAGTATATCGACGCCATGTTCCCGCCGAAGAAGGCGGAAAAACGCCGATCGCCCAAGCCAGCGTTGTTGCCCATCATTTAGGCGTGCCGAGTACCTCATGACTGGCACGCCGTTAGCGATGCTGTTCTGGGCTCGCTGCTGGCACGTCGCGGCGGCAGAGCCCGCCTCACGATCGACTCATGTCATCCTGAACTTCGCGAAGCGGAATGAAGGATCTGCCAGCCAACTGGACACTGCCTTGCAGGGCTGCGTCCGGGAGTTCCTGCGTCTACCGTCGCATGTGGAACTATGTCCCTGGACGACTTCGGTCGCTGACCCGTGCTCAGCACGTGGTCAGCGGCCGCAGGATGAAACTGCAACCCAAGAACTATGGGTTAACCGTCATGTTGGTGTACACATGATCCATGGTGCGACGCAGGGTCCACGCTCGTGCATCGGCAGAACTTGCCGCGGCTGCCTGGTGGAGTCCCTGGCTGATTGAATTCACAGTTGCCTGACACATGCCGTGATCGTTCTGAGCCAGGATCGTTTCCAATGTCGTACGGTAAATTTCCGCACAGGCTTCGGGATGTCCCGCATTGTACAGCGGCGCACCCTGGTTGATGGCATCTGCGATCATTTCGTGAGGGCGCCCGTGCGGGCCTGCTTGGAGTCCGTCGGCAAGAGCACGGCGTCGATCACGTGAATCACACCGTTGCTGGCGTCGATGTCGGCGGCCAGGAGTTGAGCGTTGTTAACCCGCGCTCCACGATCGTCCGTAGTGATCTTGATCTGGTTGCCCTGAAGGGTTAGGGCTGACCCCGCTGCCAGTGCGTCGGGTGAATAAATTCGTCCGGATACCACATGATACTTGAGAATATCGATCAGCTTCTGCTTGTTTTCGGGCTTCAGTAGTGATTCGACGGTTCCGGCAGGTAGTTTCTTGAAGGCCTCGTCCGTCGGTGCAAACACGGTAAACGGACCCTCGGAGGCCAGCACATCAGCGAGTCCCGCCGCCTTGACGGCTGCTACTAGTGTGTTGAAATCGCCCGCATTGATCGCGGTAGTCGGGATGTCGTCGGTGGCGGGCATGATGACGTGATCGATCACATGAATCACGCCGTTAGAGCAGGCGATGTCCGTGGTCACCACTTTGGCGCCGTCCACGATGACCGAACCGCCATCCACCTTGATGTCGACAAATTGGCCGTTCAGCGTTTTTGCGCCGATAGGTTAACGACCTCAGCCGCTGTAACGTTCCCGGGTACGACATGAAAAGTGAGAATGTCGGTGAGCCTCTTCTTGTTCTCCGACTTGAGCAGGCTTTCCACCGTTCCGGGTGGCAGAGCAGCGAACGCCTCGTCGGTGGGAGCGAAAACTGTGAACGGTCCCGTGCCCTTCAGGGCGTCAATCAAATCGGCTGCCTGCAGCGCCGCCGCCAAGGTCTGGAAGGACCCAGCCGCTACCGCGGTGTCAACAATGTCCTTTGGTTCGGCGTGCAGCACCGTGCTGAAGCCAATCATCAGGGTGACCACAACGGGAGCGAATTGTTTGAAAAACTTAAGCATTTGAGTATTCCTGGGGGGTGTCGTGTTAACTGACATGGGGACAAACTTCGAAACCATTCGCACGGTTCGAGACTTCACCGGCATTTAAGACCAGCGACACCGCCTGACAAGTCTGCCGGGCAGGGCAAGGGGTTTTTCAACAGATTCGGCAGATTTATGATAGACTGATGCTGAAGGCCGGCATCCGACCGGTCGCATCCAAATGGCGCGCCTCCGTCATGCCACGACGTCTCATGCCTCAAAAGTTAAAAGCTTCTGACCTTTTTCTCAGTTGCGGATGGATTTCCCTCTGGCTGCTCAATTCCACGGTCGCCAGCGCGATTACATTCTCTCAGGATTTCGATAGCGGTTCCTTAAACGTGGCGGCCACGACCGTTGTGGGCTCCACGGTTCAACTGGTACCGCGCTACACGTGGACCGACCCGTTTTATGCGGACGCGTACCGCTGGGTCTATTTTCAGGCCAGCCAAGTGCAGGGCTTGACACCGCAATTCCGCATCGACAGCGGAGACTTCCTGGGGTCGCTGACCAACCATCGATACCTTTACAGTTACGACCAGGCGACCTGGAGTACCTTCGACAATGCCACCTTCAACGGTGGGGACTACGTGTTTGGCAACAATCAGCCGTTTTCCCAGGACAGCGTGTATGTGGCGTATGGCCTGCCCTATCCAGTGGAGCGTACGACCAGCAAGGTGAACGGATGGCGGGCTAGCCCGTTTGTTTCGCCCACTGCCAGTGCCCGCGCCAGCCTGGTGCTCGGTCAGAGTGCCGGTGGAGTCGATGATGTGGGACGGATGGTGCCACCGCAGGACCTGTACGGCTTCCATATTACCGATCCCACGGCAGTCGGCGCGAAAGCCAAAATTCTCTTGGCCAGCGGTGCACACAGCGCCGAAACGACGGGGCAGTTTGTCCTGGAAGGCCTGGTCGATTTTCTGCTGGGTGACAGCCTGGTCGCTTCGCAACTGCGTAGCAAAGCGGATGTTTACGTGTACCCCCAAGTGAACCCGGACGGGCGATACGGCGGCTACTACCGCAGTAATCCCGAAAACCCCGACAAGGATTTCAACAGGTATTACGATGATCCAGCAGGATTCACGGATTTGACGATCGTTACCCAGGCCATGACGTCAGATACGGGTGGCGACGTCGACTATCTGTTGGACTTTCATTCCTGGTGGGGACCCTGGGTCAGCAATGACTATGTGATCACCGTTCCGGAGCTGGCCAGCAGCCCTTTCATCCAGTCGCTGGCGACCGTCGAGCCCACTCTCAACGTCGAATCTTCCTATGGTGTCCCGGGCATGTTGCGCATTTGGGGCATGACGCCCGATGGGCTTGACGCGGAATTTGCCTTCACGCCCGAATTTGGATTTCATCCGGACCACGGCGAATCCCGTTATCAGCAATACGGCGAAAATTTTGCCCGCGCCCTGCAAAGCCTGTTGGGAGCGCCGCAGCGATGCGACTTGAATGCCGATAACCGCTGTGGCCGGGAAGACGTCGATTTGCTGACGGCCCAGGGCAATCTGCTGACTGGCGTCGCCGCGCAGGATGCCAAGTACGACCTCGATGCCGACGGAGATGTGGACACCGGCGATCTGGCTGCGTGGCTACAGGAGGCGGCCATCGAAAACGGTCTGAGTTCACCCTACCGCCTGGGAGACGCCGATCTGAACGGGGAGGTCGACGGCTCAGACTTTATTATTTGGAACGGCCGCAAGTTCACGTCGTCCACCGTGTGGAGCGACGGCGACTTTAACGGAGACGGCATGGCGGACGGTCTGGATTTCATTTTGTGGAACGGCAATAAATTTACGGCCTCGAGCGCCGTTGCCGTCCCTGAACCTGGCAGCTGGCTGCTGATCGGACTCTTCGTCGTGTTGTGGAGTCATTGCCGTCGTGCGGTTGGTTGAATTATCGTGCCTGCGATTGGCAGGTGCGATGGGGTCGCGTCGTGTGGACCATGCCGCGCCTGGCTCGGTCTACGACTGGTCCACTCTTGGGGATTCGGTCAGCCTATTCCCAAGTCGATGAAATCGACAAGCCCCTTGCCTCCTGGGTGTCTCAAGCCACCCACGGGAACGCGGGAACGGAGCGCATCCAGGGGACCGGTTATGTGGCACCACGGACGGTTACAAGCGGTCGAGTGGACTGCAGACTCCCGTGACGCCCAAAGCACTGACGTGAGTGTAGATCATGGTGGTGCTCAGATCAGCATGTCCCAACAGTTCTTGGATCGTACGGATGTCTTTGCCGTCTTCCAGGAGGTGGGTCGCGAAGGAATGTCGCATAGTGTGGCAGCCAATTTTCTTGTTGACGCCGGAGGCTAACGCAGCTTTTCGCAACACTTTCTGTACCGAGCTTTCGTGGCAATGATGTCGTCGTTTTGGACCACTGGGATCGCGGGGATCAATGCTCAAGCTGGCAGCCGGGAACAAGTACTGCCACTTGAGTTCGCGATCGGCGTTGGGGTATTTGGCGCGAGGGCGTACGGCAGCCAGACGCAGCCGTATCCTTGGGCAAGGTCGGCTGCGTGGAGGCGCCGCACAAGTTCGATTTGTTCGGTCAGCCGTTCTTTGGTACGGAGGGGGAAGGGGACAGCGCGATCTTTTTCGCCTTTTCCTTCGCGGATGATCAATTGCCTTCGTGGAAAGTCGACATCCTTGACGCGCAACCGGCAGCATTCCATCAGCCTCATTCCGGTGCCGTAGAGCAATTCGATCATCAGTCCCAAGTGGTTGCGTGGTAGTTTATCGAGGACTTGTCGCACTTCATCGACGGAAAGCACGACGGGTAGCTGTTGTGGTCGTTTGGCGCGGACGGCATTCAGCAGGGGCAGTTCGGTTTGCAGGACTTTCTTGTAGAGAAACAGGATGGCGCAGAGCGCCTGATTCTGAGTGCTGGCGGCGACCTGTTTCGAAACGGCCAGGTGAGTCAGGAAGGCTTCGATTTCCGGCGAGCTCATTTCGGAAGGGTGGCGTTTGTCATGAAACAGGATGAATCGTCGGATCCAATCGACGTAGGCTTCTTCGGTTCGTTTGGCGTAGTGCAGCATTCGGCATTTCTGTCTAACCTGGTCGAGTAGTTTCGGTTTGGGTTGGTTGTTCAAGGTGGTGTTTGTGGTGGTGATCATCTGCAACGCTCCTTTCGTGCGTATTTCCTGGGAACCTATCCGAGCCGGCAGCTTGGCGCACCGCGCCGCAATAGTGATAATATGTACATTATGCGGCTTTGCGTGTCGAGCGATAGGCAGAATTATTTCCCCGCATTTGGAAATAGACCGAAAAGATTCCGCATTTGTCCTGGGGACGTTCTGGGTTTCCATCGGTCTATTCCGGAGGCGCGAGCGGGAACGCAGTTGCACAGCCTACCGCAAGTGCTTGACTGGTAGACACTTAGGAGTTATTCTCCGATTTAGTTCCTGGACGGTCGTTCCGAAATAGACCGACCGGTTTTCGAAATAGGCGGAACTGGAACCGGATATAGACTGAAGAAGTTCCGTACAATAATTGTTCACACCTGAAAGTCACGTACCGCGGTGTGAGCGCCGTCGTCGCTGTTTCCCAATCGCCCTCGAACCACGACACGTACTCGCGAGCCCAACTCAAATGCTCCACGGACACGGATTGCGACTCCGCAGACGCGCCGTTGCTCTGCTTCAGGGCCTTTTTGATATTCGACACGGTCACGGGAAACGCCTTGGTGTAACGCTCCCCGCAAATCTTGGCGATCTCACGAGACGCCGCCCTCGGATTCGCAAGGATCGCCTTCGTGATGTCGCGGTTGGAGTCGCTGTTGGGGTCTCGTCTTCCCATGATGGTGTGAACAATCGCATGCACCGGAGCGGCGGTCCTAGTCGGTTATGAAATCAGCATCACTGGCCGCCGCCCAGTGATGCGTAACGTTCGTCGCCACCGCACCGAATCCGGTCGGCTTGGTGACACACCGAGTGATCCACCGAGATTCCTGAGCACGAAAACCCCGTCTGTCGATGATAACCCGATGCTCACGGCACTCCATTTAATCCACTTCGCAGTCTCCATGAGGACTACTACAGGACGATGGCAACGCAATCCTGCAAGGAGATTGGGACGGCCAAATCTATGCCGCGATCCCGGCGCAGAACGATTCGGTGTTCAACAAACATGCTCCGTAAACTTTCGCCTGATCTCGACACTGAGGCGTGGTCCTGCAATGCGAACGAAAGGGGGATCGATCTACTACGAACGGAAACCAGTCGGAACGGTGTTGCTGGGGGATGGTCGGTGGTGATCGACGTTCGTGCCAATCGTGGCTACATCCTGAATTCGACGAATTGCAGAACAAAACGTCGAGTCATCGTCGGCGAACAAGAGGCAATCAATGTTGAGTGACGACCCATCTGGTAAAATGGAAGTGCCAATGGAGATGTTTCCGTCGGCACAAAGTCCGACGAACAAAGCCGTGAACCGGAGCGGCGAAGTCGGGCGGATTTAAAATGGAGAGTCTTTCGTCGCCGCCCGGTTACGGCGGTCGTTAGAAGCCAGCGGAAAGGAGAGTGAGAGAATGATACGACACATCCTGCCAATCTGTGCGTTCGCCGTGATTGGCGTGGCATGGAACTGCCGCGTCTCGGCACAAGACGACGTGGATCATTGGAGACAGTCCACGTGGCAAATAGCCCTTGAACTCGACTCGCCAAATCTCGTGCCCGCAGCAGTGCAATGGACGGTACTCGACGATGATCCGCTTGCCGATTTCAGCGCCAGAGTAAAGACTTCGCGAAGTCACTATGACGCACGATTGTCGGAAGCGTCAGACGACACAAGGAAAAAGGCGATACGTTCGTTGCAGATGACGGTGACTTGGGACCTTGGTTTCAGGCAGGTAACTGGGGACAAGGTATATTTGCTGACATCCGCACCCGGCATCACTCACGTCGTATCATCAAATGGCCCCGCCGGAAAGAAATGGATCGTAAGCAAGATCGTGTACTTGAAAGGGGCCCCTGCATGCTGGTGCATTCCCGTCGTAGTAGAAACAGGAAAGGAAGTGCACGTCACACTGGACGAAAAGAACATGTTCGATTTGACAGCTGCGTTCGATAACGCGATAAGTCAAGTCGACGCCAAGTAGGGCTTCTAACAATGGCGTGCACCCGAGCGGCGGATCGGGGCGAAATCGCCATGGAAAGTCACTTGGCCGCCGCCGGGTGACGCCTGTCGTTCTGTCGCTCGAGATTGGAGACCTTGATGAATCGACTTCCGAATGTGCGTAACGTTGTACTCGTAGCCGTTGCGATTACGATTGTCTACATCGCTGGGCAATTATCGGCCGGCGAAAACCACGATTCGTCCGCGCTGACGTCCACGCGAGTTGCTGTAATTGACGTGGGACGTCTAACGACCGAGAGCTGACGTGTTTCGACGCGGAATGCTCGCGATCAACGAAAAGTCACGGCACTTCAAAGACAATATGACGAACGCTGCGCGGAACTCCAGCGCATGTCTGCTGAGCTCAACAACCTTGAGAACGTTGATCCAGAAACAGTTCGCAAAGCAGAAATAGAACTTGCACGCGAACGTCGTAATGCCCGAGCTCTCGCGGATGAAAACAGTCGCGAGATCAAACATATGGAAACGGACTTGTTCGTAGAAGTTCATGAGCAACTCCAAGTGACACTCGACAAGTACTGCAAAGCAAACGGAATTGACCTCGTTCTCAGAACCAATTCTGGTCGGTATGGCGAGCTGACCAGCGAAAACCTTCAGCGAAACATGACAGAAACCGTCTTGTACCAGCGCGGAATCGACATCACAGACGAGATTGTCGAGATGATGAACCGAGACGACTGACGTGACGCGACTCGATCTGGACAACTCGCGATCTTGATTGGAAGAACCGGCAGGTTAGAGATATGAGCATGGATACTGCAGACCTTTCAAGATTGCCTGTCAGCGAAAAGCTAAAGCTCGTCACGAAGCTCTGGGACGATATTGCCTCCTCTTGCGAGGAGATCATTTGCCGCCCGAGGTTCTTGCACAGGCCAAGCAACGATCGATGGAGATCGCGGCGGATCCCTCAATCGCAATCGATGATGAGGAACTTTGGCGCCGGGTTGATGGGTACACACCGTCGTTACCATCCGGGATTTGCCGATGATCTATCGGCGGCAACCGCGTACTACGACAAAATCTCTGTAGATCTTGGGAACCGCTTTCGAGAAGTGGTCCGACGGCGACTCGTAGCGATTACCGAAAATCCCGAACTATCGGGTCGCATACACGAAGAGATCCGTGTATCGATGGTTGACAGATTCCCGTATGTGATTGTCTTTGAAATCCTGGGAAATGCAGTCGTGATGCTGGGGATCCACCACGCTGCATCCAATCAAGGAGGGTGGTTCCAGAGATCCACGACGTAGCAACGGCCGCGACAGAACAAAAAAATGCACTGGAGTTGCCGGTCGACGCGGAATTTGAAGTCAACTTCACTGGCGGCAACCCAGTGATTTTAGACGTTATGCCACTCAATGGCTCTCGATGTTGTCGCAGGTCGTGACGCATGGAAATCACCAAAACATTCGCGAACACCTTCAGTGACATGATGCGGGCGAAGCTGCGCTGGTTCCTTCGGCGTAGTGTATTCCGGTACGCGATCGCAGTTGTCCTCATCACCTACGGACTTCACGGGACGCGACACGGCGCTTGAACCAATTTCCGTGGCGTGGAAGGGACTCACATACTTTATCGCTCTTTGTGCTGGTGTGCTGATGCTGCACGTCGTCGCCGCTACGATCCAGTCACGGCGGATTGCACCGCGCACCGTCACTTTCAAAGACAACGAATTGATCATTAAGCACAAAGGCGAGACGGTCACGCGGGATTGGGATTGGATAATCGCGGCGGAAGATTCGCCGAAAGTGATCGCATTGCTCGTTTCGAAAACTGCCTCGCCTTGAACTATACTTACCCAAAACGAAACTTGACCGCAATGAATACAACATCCTCCGGAACTGGCTTGTCTCGCATGGCAAACTCGGCCCGGAAAACAACGTGGCATAACAATGGGATCAACGGGAGGGCTCGGCGCAGTCGGTCCTGAAGTCAAAGTCCTCTCCTCGCCCCCCGTTATCCCAGTCGTTCGCCAACTCGAACCGTTTGCTCGGCAGCAATTGACAACTACAAGCTTGCCGTGTAAATTCCGCTGAGGTTCCGAGCGATCGCGATATCCTTACTTCCGAGGGCGTCGGCTTAACCATGGTTGCTTTTGCACGAATCACTCTTGGTTGCATATTTTTCGTCGCTGGGCTTCTAAAGTCCGTCCGACCGCAGTTTACGGCTCGTGCAATGGCCGTATTGTTGCCGCTCACCGACCGGTCCGCTTTGATCTTGGCTATTGCGCTAATTGCGGTAGAAGTTTCGCTTGGCTCCCTTTTGATTTTCGGCGCCGCTGGCCGGCATCCAGCGCGCGTGGCATGTGTCTTATGTTGTTGCTTCGTGACCTGGAATCTTTGGCGGATGACGTCGTCCGTCAACGCTGACTGTGGTTGCGGCTGGGCACTCGTCGGATTTGGAAAGTCTCGCTATATCCCCTTAGCTGTGTCGAGTGCGTCGTTGCTTTTGTCTATGTTTGCGTTGTACCAAGGAAAAGGAGACTCGAAATGAACAGGCTTGGAATTGTCGGAACAGTGTTTCTGGTAGCACTACTGCTAAGCGGAACGATCGTGTGGGCTGCTGGTGCGGAAGCACTGAGTACTTGCAGCTGTAACGTTACGTGTTCCAACGGCGCGAGTTGCGATGCTGAGCCAGTCCTGTCCTGCAGGATACATTGCAGACTGCGTCTGCAAGTGTGTCAACGGCGTGCCCACGTGTGCGGGTAGATGCTCAGCGGAAGAGGAAGAGGAAGAGGAAGAGGAAGAAGGGCAAGGCTAGTCATCATCACCAAGTCTCCTTGTGCGTGACGTATCATGTCAAGTCAGGTATGGAACGAACGAACGAAACTTGCCGCAGCGGCTGCAGCCGCTGCGGCTGGACTACTTGTCGCCGGGCTTTCCTTGGTTCGCCCGACTTGGTTGTTCCCGGTACCGACCCGTGAACCTCCAATCCCACTTCCTGAGGCGTACACATCGACACGCATTTTCGATGGCGAAGAGATTGACACAGAGCCGACGAAGGAAAATCTTCAGACTACGCTGCGCTCTTCGAAGAGCACATCAACGATCAGGCACGAGAACTAGGCTTGACACGGGCGCAAGCTTCGGATCTCGGTGCCGTGGCGACTGAACGTTTACAAGGCATGTTGGACCCGGATATCGAACGAGACTGCAAACTGGCTGTCGAACGTGGACTAAGAACACCCGTATCCGACTTAATTGCCCAGTCGGCCAAATTCCATGACCAAGTGGACAGACTCGCACTTTCCTCATTCGGCTTACGTTCGGCGATAGTCATCCCCGCCAATCATGCTGGCAACCAGAAATACTACCAACAGCTCGCTCGCGCAGATTACATCACACAAAGTTCCAATCGTCTTCCAATACAGCCGGAATACGATCTAGTTGGGATTTCCAATCATTCAACGCGAGTTCAGGTTCTTTTTCCCATGCGCGTGCCGGTATTGGATATGAAGCGGGAGGAGTTTTCGACATCACGCACGGCTGTTGTCGTGTTCGGATTTCTCTTTGCTTGGGCGGAAACGGAAACTCGCCAGCAATGGGTCCCCGAAAAGTACTTTCAGTACACACACCAAGGCACCTTTCCACAGCCAGAGGACTGGGACGATTACATGGTGCCAGGTTATCCGATGGCATTCTGATAGTATTTACGCGTTGCCAGCCACCGCAGAAGTGGCGAAAAGCGTTGGCGAACAAACGGATGCAGTGGAGCCGGATTGCGCGTGTTCGTTTTTGTATAGCCAACTCCCGGCCCACTGATCCTGGACGTTATCCGACTGAAGCTTCCCATTCACATGTGTTCTAGGGGCAACAGCCCCGATTGTTCACCTTTGACGGATGCTCTCGGATTGGTGCAACCGTAAAACTCGATTCACTGGAGCCACGCAATGGCGCACGTCATTCAGTATTTGGCGCGGACATTCACTTCAACAAAATGTGACGTCAAGGCGGCACAAGTGGTCCTTTGGTCCATCGCCTCAGTAGTGATGGTCGGCGGCATTTACCAGCTGGCTCGGTTCCAACTGACCGAATCCGAGCTTTTCTTGGGAATCCTTTTGGTCATGGCCGTGTCTCTTCAGGTCGTCGTCGGCGGATTGCTTTTACCAATCGTGGCGTACGTGGCGCAACAACAGAAGAACGAACCATAGTGGTTACGGGAACGTTCCGACTGTCCAGCAATATGTTCCAACTGATTATGTGTCTGTGTGTACGTTACACACCTGGCGACGGAGTCACTCGGACTGGGTGATTGCCGGGCGGTTTATCCCCATAATCGCGGATAACCAGGCAATGCACCCGAGCCGCGAAGTCGGGCGTTTTCACATGGCAAGTCTCTCGTCGCGGCCGGGTGATTGCGGTCGTTAGCTGCCAACAATGAGCCGTCTCGAAGAATCCATCGAACAGCTGTATCTCGCGTTTGCGAGCGTGCCCCGGCCTAAAACCATCGACGCTTGCCCGTGCTGCGTCCCCGAAGACGAAACGTGCCAACTAACCGCAGCGTCCAATATCCGAACAATCTCGCCTTCGCTTCTCGCGTCATACGCTTCATCGGCGTTTCTGACCGCTGGTTCGGTTGCAGACTATCTGTATTACCTGCCGCCATCCTCCACATTTCCGCTACCGACGACGCTTGGTGGCCCGATCCCGAAGTCACTGGCCGCGCAATCAAGGCTGCTGAACCCGAGAATTGGCACGCTGATCAACGATTGGCTGTCGATGCATTTTTCACCGCCGTAATCCACGCGTCGCTCGATCCAGATCGTCATCATGTCATCGATTCATGGATGTGCGCAATCGCAAAAAGTGGCTTTCCCGTTCAACCACGACTGGCAGCAATCCAAAAACACAAAGCAGCCGTGTTGTCCTATTTCACTGAGAACGCCGAAACGCTTCCGCAACGCAAGCTCGTCAACGCTTTTTGGGAACTTCCCTGTGAGGCTCACGACACGATCGTCGACTGGTTCCATTCAGAATCGGTGCGTACAATCGTGGCAACGGAATATGGCTACGTGTTCCCAAAAGGCAGCTAACAATCGGTTCAACCGGAGCCGCGGGCCGCGCGGTTTCTGAATGCAACGTTGGTTGGCCGCGGCCCGGTTAACCGTGGCGTTCGGCACGGGAGTGAACGGCTCGCAAGCCAATCCGGAAAACGCCAGAGCAATGAAGAAACGGCGACGAATGAAAGGTACGCGCCATTTTCCGCGTCTTGCGTACAACGCCGCGCGTGGGCTACGCGAGATTGTAGCGCCCGTACAAACGATGCCAGGCGCGGTATGGGATGGAATACTGCAAGAATTTGAAGGCCGTTGTGTGTATTGTGGCCAAGGGCCAACAAAGGAGAATCGAGGGATTGTTCCAGACCACGTAGTTCCGGCAACGCAATTTGGCGAGCTCGTCATCGGCAACGTTGTGCCTGCGTGTCAGACATGCAACGACTCACGCGGGAACGACGAATGGAGGCAGTATCTTCGGGCGAGGTTTCCCAATCAAGCAGAAGAGCGGATAGAGAAGATTGAATCACATTTGTTGCAACACAACTACGAGGCTGTAAATCCAGAACGTGTCCTCTCGCCGGCTGAATTCAAAGAATACAATGCCATACTTGCTGATTGGGAGCGTGTCTTGGCAACCGCTTCACAGCTATACTCAAAAGTCAAGGCGCGTCGAAACATCAAATGAATCGCCAACGTTGAACTAACCCGCGGAACGTGCCGAACCATGCGATGCACGGGAGGGCTCGGCGCAGTCCGGCTTGAAGTCAAGCTCTTCTCCTCGCCCCCCGTGATCGCGGTCGTTAGGTCTCAAACGAAAGGTGCGCAATGAAAATCACTCGACGTGAGCTGCTGTACGGTGGTGGATGCGTCGTTGCAGCGTCCGCCCTAACCGGCACGTTTCTATGGCGCAAGCGTACTTTTGTTCCGCCCGACTCGATTGAAATTGCCGAGCGACCAAAGGAACTTGAATACTTGTCATCGGTCGTTGATAGGCAGGGAAAGTGGGGTCCCGGCCAGTTGTTCAAGTTCGTAAACGCTCTGTCGGACGCACACCTTGCGCCACTCGGCGCGTCGTTGGAAATCGAACGATTTGAGGACAAGAGCAAACCGAGCAAGGTTGAAGCAATCCATCGCGAAATACTATGGCAGTCATCCAGTATTTTTACTTACCCTGTTAAGTCTCTGGAAGATATCGACTACCACGATCTTGTGGTTTGGTGTGCCAACAAAGTTAATATCCCCAAAAGCCAAGCCCGTTTTACGTCATCATTTGATCTCGAACGACAAATTGTTGAGAAACAGTTCGTGGAATTATGGGACAAGTTGGACGAACAACAACGCACGGAGCTATTACGTACGATTGACCCATCCGGAGAGATCGAGGACGCCGCTGCGATCGTCGCAATGTCTGGAACCGCCGCGCTCGCCGCCTTATCTGCGACAGTCTATTTCAGTGGCTTTGCATTCTATACAACAATGTCTGTCGTAATCTGTACCGTCGCCGGATGGTTTGGAGTAACCCTACCGTTCGCGGCCTATATGACCGCATCCTCCACTATGGCCGTGCTTACCGGTCCCATTGGTTGGGCCATCGGGGCTATTTGTCTCGCCGGTGCCATTGCCGCATGGGCCGGCCAGGCGAACATCCGAAAGACCACCGCAACGGTCATGCAGCTCCATTGCATGAAAGCTGGGGCGCTTTACGGTGCGGGCGAGACCTAACAAACGCATGCACGCGGAGCCGCCGATCCGCCGCAAGAAAATGGACAATCACTTGGCAGCGGCCCGGTGATGCGTAGCGTTAGCCGACAAGAGGCGTTCCCATGCCATCCGCACCCAAGCCAACAACGCTTCTCATCGTTCTCGGCGCTCTCGGCGTAATCATCGCTGTTGCTGCCCGTGAACCGATACTTGACCTCTTTCGAACGAAAGCGGAGCCAAGACCGCCCGAACTGAAGTTACCACCAACTCCTGAAGAAGTTGCCAAGCCGCACCTTGAAAAGGCCGAACAAGACTCCATCCGTGCCATCGATGAGCACATTCAAGCCGTCGAAACGTTCTTTGCTGACGCGAAAACAGGAACCCGGCCGTTCGCCGAAGAAGCTCTGAGTTGGGCAAGCAAATGGCGGCTTGTGGTTGATCATGTTCCGTTCACGAAAGGCGGACGACACGAGATCTACATCCGTCAGCGTTTCGAGCAACATGTGTTCAAGGCGTCGGATCTTGAAAACGTCGTCACGCAAGTCGTGACCAATTATCTTGCGCATGTTCGCAGCGTCGAAAACAAGATGCTGGTTGATTTGCGCACGATGTTGCAGATTTCCCTACAACTTATCCGATTGCCGAGTTCGACGACAAAAAGTTACAGAACAGGTACAGTGAAGCAATTGCCACAGCATTGGACGCGACAGGAAGCGAGCTGCGTGCCGATATCGCAACGCAATTGGTGTCGATCATTACTGGAGAAATCCTCACTCAGGTTGCTGTCCGCATGGGTGTTTCAGCCGGTATCCTCGGCACCGGTGCCGCATCTGGGGCGGCGACGTTTGGAATCGGCCTCGTGGTGGGATTGATCGTCGACCAGATCGTCGCGTGGGTATGGGATTGGTGGGCCGATCCCAAAGGGGAACTTGCGAACGAGCTTGGCAAGAAGATCGATGAAATGTCTAGCCTAATTGTCGACGGCTCGACAGATGTTCAAGGCTTGCGTTCGCGTCTGCAAGAACTCGCGCGAGAACGGGCGTCGGTGCGAAAACAAGCAATCCTTGCCCTTCTTCAACCTACCGGAGATTGAAACGCCAAATGATTCTCCGTTGTGTCCTACTTGGGTTGGTCCTTTCCCTTTGCATCGCCAACCGAACATATGCGCAGGGAAAGGCTGCATTGGCCAGAGAGACTGCGGAATATGTGCTGCGGAAATTCGGCCGGGAGGCGGCAGATGAAGGCGTCGAAACGCTTACCCGCAAAATCGAAACTCTGGCCATTAGCCACGGCGACGAGGCAATAGGCGCGGTAAGGAATGTGGGACCACGCGCCTTTCGTCTCGTGGACGAAGCTGGAGAAAATGGTGTCCATTCCGTCAAGCTAATGGCTAAGTATGGTGACGATTCGATTTGGATTGTCTCAAGACAGAATCGGTTGGCCATATTCGTTAAGTACGGCGACAATGCCGCCGAATCGATGATCAAACACGGTGAAATCGCCGAGTCGCTCATTCAATCGCTGGGCAGGCCCGGCGCATCCGCACTTAACGCCGTATCATCTCAAAATGCGCGACGCCTTGCGATGATGGCCGACGAAGGTCAATTGACCAAGATTGGGAAAACGCCCGAATTGCTCGAAGTCGTCGCGACATATGGCGACCGAGCAATGGATTTCATTTGGAAAAACAAAGGCGCGTTGGCTGTTACGGCCGCGTTGACGGCGTTTCTTGCCAATCCGGAACCATTCATTGATGGCACCGCAGACATCACCAAATATGTGACAGAAGGCGCGGTCAGACCGATCGCGGAAGAAGTAGGAAGGCGAACTAATTGGACCCTAGTGATCGTAGCCGTCATTGGTGCGTTTGCGCTGCTGCTCTGCACTAAGGCGTGGATACGCCGCCGCCGATCTTCGAATGAAGCGAAACACGAAAATGTCGGCTAACAAAGCGATGCACACGGCGCGGGCTACGTTCTCGGTTTTTCAACGTCGTTCGCTTCGTTTAAGGTTCTTGGTTTTTCCACGATCACTCCCGTTGGTCCGCCCGCCCGGTGATCTTGGTCGTTCGGCGTGAACTGACTCTTACTTGCAATTCACTGTTTTCGGCGTAGACTGACTGCCCCATTCGGTAACCACAAGGAGTAGTTGCTATGAAACTATTTACTCGTCGAGTTTTTCCTGTACTAGTAGCCGGCGTGTCATTATGGTTATTCCCCATGAATGCGACTGGGCAGACCTTGATCGGCGACACGGTCACAGCAAATTGGCTAAACCCCACAACTGCGAACGTCCTATTTTCGGACACCATTCTCGTATCAACCCCGGGGGCTGAGATCACTTGCCCAGGGGCAAGCAATTTCTGCGCGGTGTTGGCTCTCAGACTTCCTGGAACATCGAAGCCAATTCAATTCGCTACGAGCAAACGGCGTCAGGAAGCTTTCCTCCGAACAATTTCACTTGGTGGGAATTCACGGATCTGGATTGGTCACCGTCCGCACAATCGCTTCTCGGGTTTACGTTGACCACGAACATAACTGGGCTAGACGCATCGGATGTCACGTTTACGTCCGATTCGATAAGAGTGAACATGAACGATACTGGCGGCGGTGACGTGTTCTTTGAGCTTGGACTCATCGTGCCAGAACCGTCATCATTAATCGCCGTGCTATCATTTTCACTCGCCTTAGCGGCAACTCGTCGCCGCGACCGTCGCCGCGTGACGTAGAGCTCGCCGCGATAAACTAGAATACGCCGAACCATGCCATGCACCGGAGTGGCGGTCGCCGGTGTTTTCTGAAATCAAAGTCAACTCCCGCCACCCGGTGATGGCGGTCGTTATCCAGCAAAACAGATGCGTCACTCCTTCACATACATCCCATTGCTGCTGTTTGCCACCGTCGGTTGCAACACCGACAGCGTGTCAACGTCAAAGCCCGCAACCGAAACCAAGAGTCGCGTTGTTTTCCGCGCGGAAGATGGCCGCGAATTGACAACTGATGACCTTGCTGACGCCTCAGGAACATTCGAGTACGAAATCGTGACCACAAACGACATCCCCGATAAGGCGAACGAACTTCATCAAAAAGCACGGCGATTGGGTGCTGCTGGCGAATACGAACAAGCGATCGAACTTCTCTCGCAGGCTCACTCACTTGCACCTGATTGGCCGTATCCGACGTACGATATGGCATTCACCTATCTGCTGATGAAGGATTTCGCAAGAGCCCGTGAGTGCTATCAGAAGACGGTCAAATTGTCACCGCGAGGGTTCTTCACGGCTCTAACGGCGCTCGACACGCTTGACCGAGAAGCGGCTGGTGATTTACCCGAAGGCACATACGCAGCGTACATGTCACTCGAATGGATCGACGACCCTGGACATAAAGCCAAAATGGTCAATGCGTTGGTCGAACGATTTCCAAACTTCGCCCCAGCGTGGAAAGAATATGCACTGCAATGTGACGAACCATCTGAAAAGCTGGACGCGATTGAAAAGGGCTTGGTTGCAAATCCCGACCGCGAAACCAAAGGCATGTTGCTCATCAACAAGGCCCTCACGCTCAATCAACAGGGAGACACAAAGGCCGCCAAAGAAATCTTGGGGAATCTCGCACTTGATCCAAATGCAACCTTCGCCAATGAGCACTTGGCCAAACAAACGCTGGCAATGATTGCCGAATAGCTGGATAACCAGGCGTTGCACGCGAGCGGGCGGCAGCGTCGGTTCTGAAACCAAGGTCAAACGCGCCCGCCGCGTGAACTTGGTCGTTATCTGGAGATACGTGCGATGCGTTGTCAACTTGCGCTTGTGGGAATGCTAATGTCCGCTTACCTCACTACGGTCTCGCATGCCGATGAGGCGACGGCTGACTCTGCAGATAGCTACGTCAAAGCCTGGGCAGCCAGTTTTATTAACAACGACCCCGAGAAGATGATGGCTTTCTACGACCGCTCGAAGGGTACAGAAGTCATCATGTCATCCGGCTTGCTTTTTCGAGGATATGACGCGATCAAGGAGACGTACTACGATGCGCAAAAGGAAGTGCGATTCCTGAAGTCCGCAACAAAGAACATGCAAACGCGAATTTTCGGCGATACGGCGCTGATCACACTCGAACACTTGTTCGAAACGCAGCTCTTGGCCGATGGATCGCGCTGGCGAGGCCACGTCCACACTACGTCGGTCTTGCACTGGAAGGACCGTGAATGGACAATCGTCCTTGAACACTCATCCCCAATTCGCGGCGTCGATCGCGTGAGTCGCATAGAAGACTGAACGCGGCGTACCTTACCAGATAACCATCGCATCCACCGGAGCCGCCGATCCGGTCGGTTTTGAATGGAAAGTCACTTGGCGGCGGCCCGGTGATGCGTGTCGTTCGGCCTGAGAATCTAGATGTCACAAGACAATCAGTTTGTCAATGACCAATTTCCACGCTCAAACGCATACCATCCTGATTGGGTTCTGGAGAGCGCGAGCGGGGGCGCGAACTCTGTTTGGCTTGTTGATTGGCTGACGTCCGTTCTAGATCTGAAGGCCGGAATGAACGTGTTGGATTTGGGATGCGGGCGTGCCGCGTCGTCGATATTTCTGGCGCGGGAGTATGGTGTGACGGTATGGGCCACGGATTTGTGGTTCAGCCCGTCGGAGAATCTGCAGCGTATTCGTGATGCGGATTTCGGCCGAAACATCTATCCAATCCAAGCCGATGTGCGCACATTGCCTTTCGCGGCGGATTTTTTTGACGGGATCGTGTCGATTGACGCTTTCCCCTACTTTGGCACCGATGATCACTATCTGAACTCCCTGGCCCGGTTCGTCAGACCGGGCGGAGCCATTGCAATCGCGATGGCCGGATTTATAAACGAGATTGAAGGCGAAGTTCCTGCACATCTGGCAGAATGGCTCCATGCCGAGCCTTCGCTGTGGTCGATGCATTCTCCATGGTGGTGGCGTCGGCATTGGGAGCAGACGGGCATTGTCGATGTAGAGATTGCCGATTCAATGCCCAATGGATGGCGGCTTTGGCTTGAATGGCATCGGACTGTGGCTCCCGAGAATCAATTGGAAATTGAAACCGTTGAAGCCGATGGTGGTCGGTATCTGGGGTACAATCGCGTGGTCGCTCGCCGTCGACCCGATGCTTGTTTGAACGAGCCAATCGTTTCGATACCGTCAGACTATGTGCGGAAACCGTTGCTTCGCGGCAGTTCATAGTCGCGGCGCCACGCCCATTCACCTCTAACGTGAAATGGCCGAACAAAGCGTTGGACACGGAGCGGCGGACGACGCGTTTTGACAATGGAGAGTTGACTGGCCGCCGCCCGGTCAACGCCGACGTTATGCCGCCATCCTTTACCCTTTCCATAAGGAGACCGCCATGTCTGACGCGACGCAGCTACACTTCAAGATCAAACGTCTCGAATGCATCAAGCAGCAGGAGAAAAGCCCAGACGAAGTCTGGCTTCACATCATTGCCGACAACGTTCATCGACTCCCAACTTCGGGCGAGTACGAAGACATGAAGAGCGGAACGACGCGCGACATCAACAGTTCCATTCCATTCTCCGGAAACATCCGCGTTCAATTGTACGAAAAGGATGGGTTTGCCGATCCGGATGATTACTTCGGCGAAGTGTCGTACGACGTGTCAAAGGGTACGGTCAAAGGTGAATACAAAGTGTTTTACGGCGGAAAAGAAGGAGACTACAAATACAGCATCACGTTCGATGTAGATGAAAGCGCGTGACATGATTCGCGTACTCACGTTCAATATTCCATTCATACCCAAGATATTTAAACCCGGTGGAATTGGCGACCATTCAGGGCGCCTACGCGCTTTGACCGAATATCTGCTGGATCAGCGATTTGACATCGTTGTCCTCAACGAGATGTTCATTGGCACGTATCGCACGACGCTTGCTCATCAGGCGTCGCGTTACTTTGATACTTTCACGGGGATCGGCAGCACGGGATTCGGGGGATTAAAAGTCGTTGACAGTGGCCTCGTGTTAATGGTCAATCGCGCCACCGTTACCGTTCGATCTCCGCCGGCGTTTAAACGCTACGTCGCATGCGATACTTTTGATTGCCACGCCGACAAAGGAATCGCGCACGTCGAGGCCCAGATCGACAAGCGGGCAATTCATGTCTTTTTTACGCACATGCAATCGGACGAGCGTTTCAAAAAAGAGCGAGAACATCAACTCGGGACAATTCACACGTTCATGCAAGATGTTCTACCTCACATCAAGCCCGAGCCGTGGCTTCTCGCAGGCGACCTCAACATTATCGGTGGTGATCCGGAGTATAAAAACATGCTCAAGATTTTGGGGAACCCGCATGATGCATGGACAGATACCAACCCGACGGCACCCGGCTACACGATTCATGACAAGAACCACTGGGTAAGTGGGGGCAAACCGCAGCGGCTTGATTACGTGTTATTCAATCCTGAGAAATCGGCGCTTCGTTGCCGCACATGCACGGTCAATGAGATGAAAGGCATTTCGGGATATCCGACCAATCTCTCTGATCACTTTGCAGTAGAATGTAAGTTTGAGTGGTAGCTGATATCTGACGCGCGGCATAACAAAATGTTGCACGCGGAGTCGCGGGTTGTGCGGCTTTTGAAATCAATATCGTTCGCCGCGACCCGGTGAACATTGACGTTATGTGACTACGCGAGAATGTAATGGCGAAAAAGACCACGAAGAAATCGACACCGAAAAAGAGCGCTCCCACAAAGAAGGCGTCTGTAGCCAAGTCAAGTGCGCCATCATATCCACGGCATAGCTCAGAAGCCGCTTTGCGAATTCCAAAGGCGATTCTCGACCAAAATGCTGGGAAGCCTAGCAGCGATATGCAGGCCGCGGAATTCCTTGGCTTGAAAACGGCCAAAGGCCCGTTCGCCGTCGAGATTAGTTCCGGAATCAAATACGGTTTCCTAACTCGCCCATCGACGGGCACTCTTCTCGTAACCGACCTTGCGAAGCAAATACTAAGGCCGAAGTCCCCAAACGATATCGCTACCGGATATCAACAAGCGGTGTTGAATGCACCGACAATTTCGGATGTCTACATGCACTTCCGTGGGGAAAACTTGCCAGACCGACAGTTTTTCGACAATGCCCTCGAAGACTCATTCAAAATTCCACGAGATAAGCTTTCAGAGTTCAAGGATGTATTTACGCAATGTTTGACCGTTGCGAAACTTGCTGAGGAGCACGCTGGGCGTGTTCGTGTTTTGCATTCTGCTGCCGCAGATGAAGAAATCTCGTCGGATGGCGACGAAAGAATCGAAAACATCAGCAAGGGTGCAGGAGTAAAATCAACGGACACATGTTTCGTCATGATGCCTTTTGGTGCGCCAATCGGAAAGTACTATGACAATGTCTACAAGCCAGCCATTGAAAAGGCCGGGCTGACGCCAATGCGTGCGGACGACGAAATCTTTGGTGCTGGAAAAATCATGGATCAGATTTGGCTTGGCATAAACAACGCTAAGGTTTTGGTCGCAGAGTTAACTGGCAAAAACCCAAATGTGTTCTTGTTCTGGTTCAGCCTGACGTTGAGTCTCGGTGGGCTTGAGTTAGCGAGTTGAAACGGTTTGAAGTGGACTAAAGGCAGTTTTGTTTATTGCGTTTTTTCGCATTGTGCCAAAAGCAAAGTGGGAAGCACCGAGGGCGCCACGTGGACGCCCTCGGCCTTTGCTTCTGGACCTGTGACGGCGCTTGGGTTGCTCGCCAGCAGAGCCCTATCCTCCGCACAGGCATCTGGATTATAGCATGCGGCCTGGCGATTACGTTGTCGCTTCTTTCGTGCGGCTTCCAATTTGCGATCGCGCTCCTGGAAGATCTCCCGATCCCGTCCCAGCAATTTGTCCATGGGCGTGACGTATCCGATCGCTGAGTGCAAACGCTGTTCGTTGTAACGGCAGACGAATTCGGACACGATGCGACGTGCGTCATCCACGCACAGCGGCGTGCCAGGTCGTATGCACTCGGATTTTACCGTGCGATGATACCGCTCCAGTTTTCCATTGCTTTGGGGATAGTAGGGGCTGGTCCGAACATGGGTCATGCCGCTGATCCGCACGAACTGCTTGAACTCCTTGGCCACGAACTGGGGTCCGTTATCGGAGATGATCCGCGGCTGGGCTTCCGGGTACGCTTCCCGCGCTCGCTGGAGCACGATCTCCACGTCAAGTTCCGTCATCGATTCACGGATCTCCCAATGCACGATCGAACGACTGTAACCATCCAGCACGCTGATCAAGTGGTAGAAGGTGCCACAAATGTCCAAGTATGCAATATCGATGTGCCAATGGCTGTGCGGAAACTTTGGTTGCTGAAATCCTTTTCCCTTACCCGACGGACCGCGATTCCAGCGGTCCATCAAGCCGGCCTGCTTCAAGATGCGATACACACTGGAGGGACTTACCGCCACCACATCCGCATCCAGCATCATGTAGGTCAAACGGCGATATCCCTCCAAGGGATGCGCTTGATGGAATTGCACGATGGCCCGTTTCTCCCAATCCTCCAGCCAATGATCACGAGGTATCCAGCCGTTATGTTCGTTGACTTTTCCGTAGCGAGACTGCCATTTGTAAAACGTGCCTTGGGGGACACCGATCCACCGCAGCAGCCGGTTCACGGGAATCTCGGACCGGTCGTTCCAATACCGCACATAATCGACCACACCATCGCGTGTGTGGTGGGGAACCCAGATTCCATTCAGAGTTCCCCATTGGCTTTTTTTGCTTTGACGTTCTCCTCCATCAACTCGGCGATGACTTCGTTCTTGGTTTGCAGTTTTTCTTCGAGTTGCTGGATTCGCCTGACGGCCGCATCGTCCTGACGACGCTGGTTGGCACTGTTCGTCTTCCGCTCAAAGGCAATGGCCGCATTCTCGAAGAGTTGCTTCTGCCAGTTGTAATACTGCGTGGCATGAATCCCGTACTCCTCGCACAGGTCGGACACGGGGACGTTCTCAAGCAGGTGACGCCTTACAATCGCTACTTTCTGTTCGGCCGTAAGAAACTTCCGATTCGACATTTGAGCTCTCCTTCCGGGTATGTGCTAAACTCTAGCACATCCTTAAAGCTCAACATCCATTTGGGGCAGAACATTCTATGAACTGGGGTTAGCGCACGCATTGCAAAAGCCTGTGGTGTTGGTGTCATCGAACGAGGGCGACGTGCCCTTTGATCTTCGCCATATTCGCGTGATTTACTACGACTGCAGCGATCCATTTTGGGGTCAAAAACTGTTGACCAAGGTCGCAGAGAACATTCTCTCCGCGTTGAAGAATCCGGAAGAGGCAATGTTCAAACCAATGGTACAAGACGTCACATAACAATCCGTTGCACACGGAGCCGCGGGCCGCGCGGATTCAGAAATCAACGTCGATCGCCGCGGCCCGGTGAACGGTGACGTTATCCGACTGAAGCGACTCCTCGATTTGCTCTTCGCTTGACCAAACGATGATGGCTGTACTCAAAGCAATTCGCACTTTGGTTCTACTGCCGTTCGCCATCGTTGTCGGTGCTCCCGTATTTCTCGTTATGGTCATTATTATTCTTGCGCACATGCCCCGAACGATCTGGCTGAACCACTGCTGGCGATCCAAGTTGCGGCGCGATGGGCGATACAAAAACCCAGAGATTAAATCGGAATCCATCGACGCTGGCACGCTGATCGTTGATTCCCCAACGGTTGGCTGGGGAATCACGCAATGCTGGTGGACACCCGACAACATCCTAGACATCGCGCCCGACTCAGTACCATCCGCAGACGAACGTGATCGGCATTTACGATCTAATCCGGATCGTCTCGAATTACCTTTTGACCACTGGGTAAGCGCCAGATACTTGGACGCGAACGCCGGAACCGCTATCTTGCTTGGTTACCGTCGTGGCGATGCTGTAGCTCGTCGCATCACCAATCGCATACATATCCCAGTCGTGAAATCTTGGTCGGGACCAATTGCTCAATTCCCCGATAAAAGCCAAGATGTCGGATAACAAACCGTTGCACACGGAGCCGCGGGCCGCGCGGGCTTTGAAAACAACGTCGTTCGCCGCGGCCCGGTGAACGGTGGCGTTCTGTTGCTACGTCACACTCGATGAGACTCACGCTGCCGCCAAGTGACCGCCCATGCAATCCATCTACGCATCAACCACCACTCGAATATGGGGTACACGCAACGCGTGGAGTGCCGAGCGAACTGGAGGTCCAGACCAGCCGAACTGTGAATGCACTATCCAATTGGAAATACAAGGTGACGATCGCGACGGATACAACCTTGTCATGAGTCCAGAGGGGTTCTTTACCGCGGATTCGTGGCACCCAACGAAAAAAGATGCGATTGATGCCGCTTGCGAGATTTTCGGCGTTTCAGATACGGCATGGTCCGAGTCTCGAACGAATACTGATGGTTCATGATCCGCCCAACGTCAATGCAAACGCGGAATTTGCCCGGCAATCGTTGGGGTGGCGCATACCGCACGGTGAGATTGCGCGACGGACGCACTGATGCGTCAACGACCACAACTCCAATTCATCATCAACCGAAAAACGCAACAGAACAAGGCGTTGAACGCGAGTGGGCGATCACGCGGGTTCTGAAACCAAAGTCAAACGCGCCCACCGCGTTAACGCAGACGTTCGTCGTGATAGGATGTCGTGATGGACAAGATGTACATCGAAACCGGAGCGTGTCAACGACTTTGAGACAACTGCCTTTCGAATTTAGTGTAGCGTTAAGTCGTCAGGGGTCGTTTCCGGGGCCTCCCTGGGGGACCAGTCCCCCAGACCCCCTGGGATTTTTTGAGGCATGACTCGGGTGTTCAAAGGTTGTGGAACAAGACGGCATCGTGTAGGTTTGGCGTCGCTTGGTGAAACGGAGTCGAGCTCTGCTGGGAAGCAACTCGGCAAGGGATAGCCAGGTCGAGGGTGCGTCAAAGGCGCATCGGGCTTCCCGAGATCATCCATCTCAGGAGGCCCTTTTTGATGCGCGCGCTGGTTGAGACGCGGTGCGGTAGGGGCAGGTATCGGAGGTCGGGCCGAGGCCTCGGCGCTCGTTAGACGCGAAATCGCGAGCTCGTTTTTCGGTGCGGCGGCCCCCAAAGGCGTCTGCAACTCAATCCGGGGCGGTGTGTCGTCGTCAGGCGCCTGGCGGAGCGCTGCGGGCGGATTGATCCAAACTGCCATCGGCCGAGCCGGCGGCGACGGGATTTTGTTGACGAATCGTTCTGGGTAGCGCGCATACGCCGCGTCGAGGACGGTCTGACGCTGGGCCAGGATCTCGTCGGCGCGACCGTCATGTACTGCTGCGGGCGTCAGTAAGCCAATCCCCCAGTGGTAATGTTCGTCGTTATACCAAGCGAAGAACTCTCGGCAGAATGTGTGCGCGTCTTGCTGAGAGCCAAAACGCCTGGGGAAGTCAGGTCGATACTTGAGCGTCTTGAACTGGCTTTCCGAAAACGGATTGTCATTGGAGACGTGCGGACGGCTGTGCGATTTCGTGATGCCAAGAGCGCCGAGCAGCTGGGCCACGCCGTGCGATTTCATCGACGGACCGCGGTCGCTGTGGATGATCAGCTGATTCTGGGCGACGCCCTGTTTCTCCACCGTCTCGCGGATCAGCCGCTGGGCCAGGTGGGCGCTCTCGCGAGACGCGATCATCCAGCCCACCACGTAACGGCTGAAAATATCAAGAATCACGTACAGGTAGAAGTAAGTCCATTTGGCGGGCCCCAGCAGCTCTCAGCCTGCCGGAGCTGATGCTCAAGCCGTGCATTCTTCCGGCGGAGCCGCTCATTCTCTTCCGCGAGGGCATCTTTGCGCCTGGCTTTCCGGCCGCGCTTTTGGGAGCCAGCCCCTCGAGGGACCCCTGATCGCGTTGCTGTCTCCACGTCGTCAAATGGGACGAGTAAAGACCTTCCCGACGAAGGAGCGCCCCGAGTTCTGCACGGCCCGTACACTGGTCGGCTTCCGCGAGAACCTTCAACTTGTAGGCGGCCGAGAAGCTGCGTCGGACCGGCTGCTCCGGCACCTCGGGATCCGGTCGCCCGGCCTGCTTCCCAGCCCCCTCCGACGGACCGCCGACGCCTATGGCCGGCTTTTCGCTACGCTCAAAGCCGGCCATAGGCGGCTGTTCTGCTTGACGTCTTCCATAATCTTCCATCCTGGATTACCTCCTTGCCCTCTACAGTAATAAATGAGGAGGTAGTTGTCTCGTCTATATTGGCACAGAGGGAACCTCAATTGTCAGTCACGCCACAGCGTGGCCAAGCCGCGACATCACGATTGCCGGGCTGCAACAGCAAGCGCGCGACTGGTGGGCCAAAGAGCGTCAGAAATTCGAATTGGTCACATCGCAATTGACGCTCGATGAAGCTGCCGATGGCGATCCCTCGGCAGCGGCCGATCGACTAAACCTGCTTCAAGGCTTGCCGCTCGTGGACATCGATGGTGATGTCGAGGCATTGGCGGAGCAACTGATACTGGCTCACACGATGCCAGAAAAGGCCGCGGCCGACGCCCTTCACATTGCCGCAGCGGCCCTTGGCGGTGTAAAATACCTATTGACGCTGAATTGCAGGCATATCGCAAACGCTCACGAACTTCCGCGAATCTACGAAGTACTGGATCGTCAAGGATTGGGGCAACTCCTGATCTGCACACCGGCAGAGTTTCTTGGATATTCAGATGACGACCAACAATCCGATACTTGACGAATTACACGCCACGCGTCGCAAGCTTCTTGAAGAATCCGGCGGCACTTTGGCTGGGCTGGTCGCACGGTTGCAAGCCGAACAAAAAACGTCCGGTCGTACCATCCTCAAAACACGACGAACAAAACGGTGCACCGGAGCGGCGAAGCCAGGCGAATTAGAAGTGGAGAATCTCTCGTCGCCGCCCGGTGACCTTTAACGTTACCCGACTAAAGGACGACGAGGTTTCGAAAGTACCGCGATGGAGATGACGCTGCTGCTATCGAAGATCGTCGGCCCCGTATTGTTACTCCGGGCCATCTCCATTCTCATCGATCGCAAGCATTTTCTAGCGATGATCGACCAGATCGAAAACGAATCCAAAACGGTTGCGTTTTCCATGTTTCCGATTGCCATGCTAATGACGGGGATCGCGATTGCCGTAACTCACACTGATACCTCAAGCATCGCGGCCATCCTCTTCCACTTGATCGCTTGGGGCATGATCATCAAAACAAGCCTGCTAATACTGTTTCCGAAGTTACTTGCGAGCAAAGCACGATTGCTGCCCCTAGCCGGTTTTCTAAACGTAGTTGTTCTTGCGTGTGCCGTGGTCGGCGCGTATCTTACATGGTTCGGTTTCTTCGCGTCGGTGCTTCCGTGAGACATTGCCTGCGATTCCTAACTGCCTATGCGGGTAACCATCGCATGCAACGGAGCCGGCGGTCGGGTCGGTTTTGAATTCAACGCGTTTCGCGCCGGCCCGCTGATGCGAAACGTTATCCGACTGAAGCTTCCCATTCACATGTGTTCTAGGGGCAACGACCCCGATTGCTCATCTTAGACGGATGGTCTCGGATTGGTGCAACCGTAAACTCGATTCACTGGAGCTACGCAATGGCGCACGTCATTCAGTATTTTGCGCGGACGTTCACTTCAACAAAATTTGACGTCAAGGCGGCACAAGTGGTCCTTTGGTCCATCGCATCAGTAGTGATGGTCGGTGGCATTTACCAGCTGGCTCGGTTCCAACTGACCGAATCCGAATTGTTCTTGGGAATCCTTTTGGTCATGGCCGTGTCTCTTCAGATCATCGTCGGCGGATTGCTTTTACCAATCGTGACGTACGTGGCGCAACAACAGAAGAAAGAACCATAGTGTTTGCGGGAACGTTCCGACTATCCAACAATATTTTCCAAGTGATTCCGTGTCCGTTCGTACGTTACAATTTGGCGCCGGAGTCACTCGGACTGGGTGATTGCTGGGCGGTTCTTCCCCAAAATCGCGGATAACAAACCGTTGCACACGGAGCCGCGGGCGGAGCGGGTTCTGAAATCAACGTCGTTCGCCGCGGCCCGGTGAACGGTGTCGTTCTGGCCCTGGCGTGATGAGCCCCCTATTCTACGTCTGCATTCTTAGGACTCTTTCATGCTCTGTCCCAAGCCGGTTTCACACCGGTGCAATCCCTGCCCTCTCCTTGGAATCGCAAGTGAATTCCCCTCTCATAGCAGGAGGTAATATGAGCGGTCGTTCCACCTGGCGAAATCTTGAGATCAAGCTGCTCGGAGCCATTCTGGGGGCTCTCGTAGGCGCGGTCATCGTCCGGCGGATTCTTCCTCAGTGTGATGATGCCGTCAAGCTACCGACTTTGATTGCCGTGCTTTCGTTGAGCTCTCTGCTCGGATTATTTCTGGTGGCGGGAGGACCGACCAAAACGCGTCGCTGGATGGTCTCAGCGGTTCATCGCTTGAGCCGCACGATACGTCAAGAAATCCAGAACGACACACCGCGGGCCGTGACGATGCTGTTAAATCTCTTTCTCCCCCTTCCCGTTGCGATAGTCCTGTTTGAGATGTCGGAGCTAGTCTTTTTCGCCATTCCGCTGGCTCTGCTCTACCTGATGATCGCATGGGGCTTGTCCCGCAAGCACCGTTGGGTGATTGGGTTGGCCAGGTGGACTCACGGATTCATTTTGGCTGTTGCCGTCATCCTTACCGTTTCGTTTCTTGCGTTGATGACCGGCCGACCATCGTTTGGCAGCTATATACTCGCTGCCGCGCTGATACTTGT
The DNA here is from genome assembly GCA_963695565.1 of uncultured Planctomycetales bacterium. GTDB lineage: Bacteria > Planctomycetota > Planctomycetia > Pirellulales > Pirellulaceae > CAVOGW01. Next base: position 35,633 of record CAVOGW010000007.1, on the reverse strand, counting down.
CATAGTTATATCTGGCTGGACGCTTTGGTACGCCCACCGGTATCAACCGCAACTGTCGCCGCACGAGAAAGAACGACCCCCGAAAGTCGGCATGCTTCATTGTATTTTGCGGACTGCCGTGATGTCGGTGTTTGCCTCGTTTCCTTTGGCGGGACTGATGGGACTACTCTTTCGATTTCCGGTAATGGGCGGATACGCCAGCGGGCCGCAGCATGTGATGATTTGCATGATTACCACGATTCTCTATGGGGTCTATGGCGGCGTATTGGTCCAGGCGGCCGCAGGATGCGTTGGCGGCTATTTCGTCTACCGCGCCGCTGGGAAAAACCCGGAAAAGAGAGATCGGCTGGTCCTGGTGTTTGGGATCTTGAGTGCGTTACCGGGACTTGTGTTTTTGGCGACGTGGGATTGGTTGAGCGGATGGTCTCCATAGTCTTGATTCAGTCATTACGAGGTTCGGCGTATGATAGGTCTACGCCTGCGTCAATCCTGACAGGTCGCATCGCGATCGCCGGTTCGATCTTGATTGCCGTACGAAGTTAGGCGCGAGACGGATGCGCCAGAACAACGGGATGCACGCGAGTCGTAAATCGCGGTCTGGCTCGCTTCGCTCGGCAAGGTTCACTCACGACCGCGTGATCCCAAGCGTTATCTGACTTGATACATCATCAACAGGAATTCTAACAATGGCCTTCATTAGATTTGCAGCAGTCCTACCACTAGTATTGGCCGTGGGCTGCGCACCAAAGCCACCTTCACCTGAATCCATCTCTCAGGAGTTGCTGAAAAAGCTCGCTCCAACTATATCGACCGCCGAGAATGTAACGATCGTCGCCTCTTCACCCACGTCAACGGAAATGCCCACCGACTTTGCTGTCAAAGTCGCAGATGCACTCTCGGAACGTATCGCATCCGGTGGTCTTGCGCCGGACACTCAGCCCAAGGTACAAGTGCACGACACTACCGAGCAAGTGAACGCTGATGCCCTAACGGACGTAACTCTTTATTTTGAGGTGGATGACTATAAGCTTGAAGGCGAGTTTGATACCGACCGTGTAGTAATAACCGAGACATTCAAGGCCGACGTTTGGATATACTCGCGTGATAATGATACACCCTTCACTATGAATTCTGGCTTCGACAATAGCCAGAAAGCCACCGGCCCCGAAACTGACGTGACATCGTCTCCTACGTGGGAGACCCTCGGCTACTCAAGTGATCCCGACGAACGTTTGCAAGTATTTGCTGGTAAATGTGCAGACTCAATTCTCAAAACCTTCCACGATTTGTCCTCACAACTTGGTCAATCGAAGTAAGTCCATCCGATCGCCGAACCAATAAGGCTTTGACTTCGCGGAGTGGCGATAGCCACGGAGCCGAAGCTCAAGGCCTTTGTTCAACCAATAAGGCTTTGACTTCGCGGAGTGGCGATAGCCACGGAGCCGAAGCTCAAGGCCTTTGTTCAAGAAGCCCGGGGGGAGTCAGGACGCGGTTTCTTTCGAATTCCGGTATGGGTTTTCGAATTCTTGGCACGCCAGTTTGGCGATCCCGACACGTTTGTGCTCAAGCGCCGCCAGGGCAGATGGGTGAGTGTCGGCCATTTCCCAGGAGCGAAAACGTATCGCGAGGACCCGACCGGCGAACGTGATGCCTTGAGTCAGGCTGAAACGAGGTACCAAACAGCCGGTTCTGCTGGTAGTGCGCGGACCTTCAGCCCACGCAGCGGTGAGCTTCGTTTCGCGATCGATGGTAGGAGTGGTCAAGGTCATCATGGATCGACGCCGATGCCCGCTCGAGGGATTCATCCTGTGTCGAGATAGGCTAGTGGGTGTTCGCTGAAGGTCGGCAGGATCGGCTCCATCGTGATCCTCACGACCTTCATTTCCGCGCCGCAAGCGGCGCAACGGAGTTTGGAGAAAGGAGTCGGCTGTGGCTGAGGCGCGTAAGCGGTGGCCAGCCAGTAGACCCAGCCCAGCGAGAACCAAACGATCATCCGCAGTTCTTCCAGCTTCGTCCGCGAATTGCTGGCCATCCAGCCAAAGTAACGCACCTTGCGAAAACCGGTCGGCAAGATGTGTTGGGCAAAGCCGCGAACGAACTGTTCACCCGTGACCGTGCGAGTCATCATCGTACGCGACTTCTTCGGTTTGTACCGGTAGGTGACCGAGTCGTCACGGACCTCGACGATGCGGTGATCGCGGATCGCCACGCGATGCACGTAGGGGGCCAGGTAGGCAACGGTACTTCGACCATCGTCGACAGGCTGGATGTCGACCACGAACTTCTTCTTCCAGGCGTCGGGGGGAACAAGGTCGTATAGCTCGGCCGCGCGGAGGGCGTCGGCCAGCTTCGCCTTGTAGACTTCAATCAGCGTTGGGTGATGAACCAGAAAGTTCATCGGAGTCGGCTTCCAGGCAATGGGTTTGCCTCGGGAATCGAGCACGACACCGCCACCTGGTACGACGTAGTGCACGTGCGGATGGTAGACCCTCAGGTCTCGTCCCCATGTGTGCAGGACTCCGAAGAAGCCCAGTTGCGAGTCTTGCAGTGATCTGGTTGCCGAGGCCACATCCCGCAGCGCGTCGGCACTGGCTTGGAAGAGCGCTTCGTAGCCCGCTCGCTGGTAAGTGCGCAGCACCCACCGCAGTTCCTTCGGAACGGTGAAGGTGACCAGAAAATAGTGCACGCCGGTGAGTAACTTCCGCGACTGTTTTTCGAGCCACTGCCCGGTCCGCTTGTGGCCGCAGGTCGGACAGTGCCGGTTCCCGCAGCTTCGCCCGACCCAGTGCCGACGCCGGCAGTTGGGACATCCCCAGTGGACTGCACCCAGTTCCCCGGTACGGCAGCGCAGGATGGCGGCGAAGGCCTTGCGGATCGCCACTCCCGTGCCACGTCCAGCCAGTCGCTTCAGGAACTTCGGCGCGTGACGGCGGAGTGCCGTCGCGACCGATGCCATGGAACGTGCGTCAGTCCTGGGAGTCGATGTGCCACTGGAACAACGCCTCGACCGTGCCGCGGGCATCTTGCTGGGCCGTGTCGGTCAGGTGCAGATACTCGATGGTGGTCATCAGGGAGGAGTGTCCCAGGTACTGCTGGATGATTTTCAAGCTGACGCCGGCCTCCAGCAGATGGGTGGCGAAACTGTGGCGAAACGTGTGGATCGTGACTTTCTTGCCGAAGTTCAGCTCGCGGGTGATCTTCTTGATGGCCCCCTGGGGAGCCGTCATGCTCATCGGGGTCTTGGCGGTGCTGACCGTGCCGGGCTTGAGTGTGTGGTTGCGTCCATCGGCGGGAAATAGAAACCGCGGGTGCTGATGGGTGGTCCAGTATCTTCGCAGCGCGTCGATGGTGAACTGGCTGATGGGAACGTAGCGGTCTTTGGCTCCCTTGCCGCGGTGGATGTGAACCAACTTTCGCTCGGAGTCGACATCTCCCACCTGCAGATGCAGGGCCTCGTTGAGCCGCAATCCCATCGAGTAGACGGTCCAGAAGAAGACGCGCATCCGCTGGGTGGTGGCGGCGAGGATGATCTGGCGGACTTGCTGACGCGTGATGACTTCAGGCAATGTGCTGACGTTCTTCAGTTTGAGCATCGAGAGCACGTTCCAGTCGCGTGGGCAGGTGGTGCGGTAGAAGAACTGAATGCCGGAGAGAGCGACGCGGAGACTACCGTAGGCGAATTGGCGTTGGTTCTTGAGGTACAGGAAGTACCGCCGCAGTTCGGTTTCGGAGGTCGTATCGGGGGACTTTCGGCAGTGATCGGCCAGTTGGCGGACCGCGCGGAGGTATCCGTGGACGGTCCGCTGGGCCTTGCCAGTCAGCTGGAGGTCTTCGGCCATCTTGTCGTAGAGTGGACCATGGAAGTACTTGCTGTGAGCGGGCATGTGGTAGCTGGGCATCGTGGAAACTCCTTGTCGTGAGGAACCATTGCCCGAACGCAGGTTGCGTCCGGCGCACCAGGAGATCACGATGCCTGAAACGTTTGACCCGTTCCACAGCCCTCCATTACAATGCGACCACACCGCCGCGACAGCGGCTTACTTGAACAATGGGATGCACGCGACGCCGCCGACAGAGCGTGTTTTGAATTTTAGATCACTCCGGCGGCTCGGTGATCCCGGACGTTATTTGGCCAAATCGCACCGTGCTCGTTCACATCGAAAACGCGATTGCAGACCAGAGGCAACAGCTCGATTCGTGGCTTGCGGATGCATACGCGGCGTGGCCCAACGCCTCCTTCAACGGCGAGCACGACGCTGCCTATCCCAATTGGGGCGACGTCGAAAATCTCGCCACACAAATCTTCGACAATCGCCTCACGTCGAGACTCTCCGACGATGGCATTCGTTCGCTGCTATTCTTCATTGCGCGTAGCGACGAATGCGGACGAATCATTGCGTGGTTGTACACGACAACTGGGACGCCATTTTCTGGGGTCGGCGACCTGACATACGATGATTTCGTTTTCCTATGCAATCATTCCGTTTCGGAGCCCGATGACTTCTGTGACTATCAATTGGTGGCATGCTTTCAAAAACTCGAAACGCTAAACGCGGATGACCAAGCCTTGCTCAAAAAGTTCTTCCATTCCAAGACAGATTCGTACACACGACGACTTGCCGTTCACGCCTTTGCCAAGTTTAAGCTGCCAGATGCTATTCCACTTATTGAACAGCTGTGGACAACGGATGATTGCGAGTTTGCCAAAATATCGTGCCTCTACTCGCTGGAGCCGTTTCCAGAATTCAGGTCGTTGTTTGACCGTTTCCTGATAGAATACCAATCATCGTTCCCCGTCGCGGAGGCGGATTATCGCCAAACGCACATGGAGTGCTTTTACGCAATTCAGGCCAAATAACTATCGCATGCAACGGAGCCGGCGGCCGGGTCGGTTCTGAAATCAACGCGTATCGCGCCGGCCCGCTGATGCGTAACGTTCGTCGTGATACAATTCCGCGATGGACACAGCTTACATCGAGACCACTGTCATTGGCCATCTTGTTGGTCGGGACCATCCCAATCCTGTGATTGCAGGTCGGCAGCTGATCACTCGCGAATGGTGGCCAGTTGCTTGTGCCAAGTATCGACTACTTGCTTCACAACTCGTGATTGAAGAATGCAGCGGCGGGGATCCGGAAGCGGCGGCCGAACGTCTTGACACGTTGAGCTCGGTCGAGCTGCTCGAAGCTTCAATTGATGTCGACTCGTTAGCGACAGCGCTGACCGACGCGGGGGCCGTGCCGCCATCTGAACCACGTGATGCGTATCACATTGCCATTGCCGCGGTCAACGGTGTAACATACTTGGTGACTTGGAACTTCAAGCACATTGCGAACGCGGTGATGCGAGAACCAATCGAAAAGGCGTGCCGGGATGCTGGATTTGAGCCTCCCATTATTTGCACCCCCGACGAACTTCTGGGAGACGACGATGGTGCATGACCCCATCACTGATGAAATACGTGCCATCCGACATGCGCTGGCAGCCCGGTTCGACAATGACATTAGCCGGATTGGCGATGATATTCGTCGACAGCAATTGACTTCCGACCAGAGGTATGTGCGCCTTCCGAAGCGGCAACCGCGAGTGCTAAGCACGACGAACAAACCGATGCACGGGAGCGGCGAAGCTGACGTCAATCAATTGGAGAATCAATTGTCGCCGCCCCGTGATCGGTGACGTTCTGTGGCTTCGCTGATTCAGACCGTATGAATGGAAGACTGATTGGCAGAATCACCTCAACTCGTAATAGTTGGCGGCCCGAATGGATCGGGCAAGACGACGCTTGCGCTCGAGTACGCCGATGAACTCGCCTTCCCGTACATTGGCGCGGATGCCATTGCGGCGGTGCTGAACCCACCGAATCCCGCTGCCGCCCAAACCGCCGCAGCACGTAAGTTCATTCGCTCGATCGAAGAACACATCTCGCAGAACAAATCGTTCGTTTGCGAATCCACGCTTTCCGGATTGACCATGCAGAACTTCGTCGCATCGGCGCGCGAAGCTCGGTACGCAATCAGTATTGCCTTCCTGTTCGTCGACTCAGCAGATGTTTGCGTAGCTCGCGTCGCAGAACGCGTCCGAGCAGGTGGCCACAACGTACCTGAATCCGATATTCGACGTCGATTTGAACGGTCCCTTCGCAACTTCTGGACAATCTACCGTGAATTGGCCGATAACTGGGTGTTGCTCTACAATGGACTGACGACACTACAGGATATTGCTGTCGGGGCAGGTACTCAGACCGCCATTCGCGATTCCGAACTGTTTTCGACTTTCTTGGCACATGTCGGTGAATTGCAATGATTCGATCTCAAATATCTGCTGAAACCTACGCCGCAATCGACGAGATCGTGCGCATCGGAAACCGCGCCGTTGCCAAGGCACAAGAAAACAACAGACGGTTGGGCGTGCCAAACGTGTACTCAATCAACGGCCGACTGTACTACGAAACATCGACCGGTGAACTCTCCGCTACAGACCCTTTTGGCGATGGACAACGCGCCACAGAACAAACGGATGCAGTGGAGCCGTAATGCGCGTGTGGTTTGGCATAGTCAGCTCACGGCCCACTGATCCGCAACATTCGGCTGCGGCGGCCTGCTCTGGCCGGAAGTCTAGATCGAGTTTGTGGCCCGCAACGCGTTCGCCAACGCCCAATTACAAAGGAATCAAGAAATGCAAATCTGGTACTGGGTCATCGCCGTTGTCGCGCTCTTGTGGAATCTGCTTGGGTGTGCCTTCTTTAGCATGGAGATTTTCGCTCAGGAATCGCTGATGAAATCCATGACGGAGGATCAGAAGGCCTGGACTCGATCTATCCCAGCTTGGATCTATTTCGTTTACGCCTTGGCCGTGTCAACCGGCGTGGCGGGAAGCGTTGGCCTGTTCCTGCGCAAAGACTGGGCCATCGTATTGTTTGCCATCTGCCTCGTGGCGGTGCTCGTCCAGATGGGCTACACGATGATCATTGCCGGCGGATTGCGCGTTATGGGACCATCGGGAGCAGTCATGCCCTCGTTGGTCATTGTCATCGCCGCGGCCCTGCTGGGATTCTCATGGTTCGCCAGTAGTCAGAGTTGGTTTGTGGAAATGGGGCCGACTATCGGTGCTAAGTAATGCGTCATTCCAAAATGGGTTACCCCGCTTTCGTGGGCATGGACGACACATTTGACGCAAGATAGTTTCCGCCGAACCAATAAGGCTTTGACTTCGCGGAGTGGCGATAGCCACGGAGCCGAAGCTCAAGGCCTTTGTTCAAGAAGCCCGGGGGGAGTCAGGACGCGGTTTCTTTCGAATTCCGGTATGGGGTTTCGAATTCTTGGCACGCCAGTTTGGCGATCCCGACACGCTTGTGCTCAAGCGCCGCCAGGGCAGATGGGTGAGTGTCGGCCATTTCCCAGGAGCGAAAACGTATCGCGAGGACCCGACCGGCGAACGTGATGCCTTGAGTCAGGCTGAAACGAGGTACCAAACAGCCGGTTCTGCTGGTAGTGCGCGGACCTTCAGCCCACGCAGCGGTGAGCTTCGTTTCGCGATCGATGGTAGGAGTGGTCAAGGTCATCATGGATCGACGCCGATGCCCGCTCGAGGGATTCATCCTGTGTCGAGATAGGCTAGTGGGTGTTCGCTGAAGGTCGGCAGGATCGGCTCCATCGTGATCCTCACGACCTTCATTTCCGCGCCGCAAGCGGCGCAACGGAGTTTGGAGAAAGGAGTCGGCTGTGGCTGAGGCGCGTGAGCGGTGGCCAGCCAGTAGACCCAGCCCAGCGAGAACCAAACGATCATCCGCAGTTCTTCCAGCTTCGTCCGCGAATTGCTGGCCATCCAGCCAAAGTAACGCACCTTGCGAAAACCGGTCGGCAAGATGTGTTGGGCAAAGCCGCGAACGAACTGTTCACCCGTGACCGTGCGAGTCATCATCGTACGCGACTTCTTCGGTTTGTACCGGTAGGTGACCGAGTCGTCACGGACCTCGACGATGCGGTGATCGCGGATCGCCACGCGATGCACGTAGGGGGCCAGGTAGGCAACGGTACTTCGACCATCGTCGACAGGCTGGATGTCGACCACGAACTTCTTCTTCCAGGCGTCGGGGGGAACAAGGTCGTATAGCTCGGCCGCGCGGAGGGCGTCGGCCAGCTTCGCCTTGTAGACTTCAATCAGCGTTGGGTGATGAACCAGAAAGTTCATCGGAGTCGGCTTCCAGGCAATGGGTTTGCCTCGGGAATCGAGCACGACACCGCCACCTGGTACGACGTAGTGCACGTGCGGATGGTAGACCCTCAGGTCTCGTCCCCATGTGTGCAGGACTCCGAAGAAGCCCAGTTGCGAGTCTTGCAGTGATCTGGTTGCCGAGGCCACATCCCGCAGCGCGTCGGCACTGGCTTGGAAGAGCGCTTCGTAGCCCGCTCGCTGGTAAGCGCAGCACCCACCGCAGTTCCTTCGGAACGGTGAAGGTGACCAGAAAATAGTGCACGCCGGTGAGTAACTTCCGCGACTGTTTTTCGAGCCACTGCCCGGTCCGCTTGTGGCCGCAGGTCGGACAGTGCCGGTTCCCGCAGCTTCGCCCGACCCAGTGCCGACGCCGACAGTCTGGGACATCCCCAGTGGACTGCACCCAGTTCTCCGGTACGGCAGCGCAGGATGGCGGCGAAGGCCTTGCGGATCGCCACTCCCGTGCCACGTCCAGCCAGTCGCTTCAGGAACTTCGGCGCGTGACGGCGGAGTGCCGTCGCGACCGATGCCATGGAACGTGCGTCAGTCCTGGGAGTCGATGTGCCACTGGAACAAGGCCTCGACCGTGCCGCGGGCATCTTGCTGGGCCGTGTCGGTCAGGTGCAGATACTCGATGGTGGTCATCAGGGAGGAGTGTCCCAGGTACTGCTGGATGATTTTCAAGCTGACGCCGGCCTCCAGCAGATGGGTGGCGAAACTGTGGCGAAACGTGTAGATCGTGACTTTCTTGCCGAAGTTCAGCTCGCGGGTGATCTTCTTGATGGCCCCCTGGGGAGCCGTCATGCTCATCGGGGTCTTGGCGGTGCTGACCGTGCCGGGCTTGAGTGTGTGGTTGCGTCCATCGGCGGGAAACAGAAACCGCGGGTGCTGATGGGTGGTCCAGTATCTTCGCAGCGCGTCGATGGTGAACTGGCTGATGGGAACGTAGCGGTCTTTGGCTCCCTTGCCGCGGTGGATGTGAACCAACTTTCGCTCGGAGTCGACATCTCCCACCTGCAGATGCAGGGCCTCGTTGAGCCGCAATCCCATCGAGTAGACGGTCCAGAAGAAGACGCGCATCCGCTGGGTGGTGGCGGCGAGGATGATCTGGCGGACTTGCTGACGCGTGATGACTTCAGGCAATGTGCTGACGTTCTTCAGTTTGAGCATCGAGAGCACGTTCCAGTCGCGTGGGCAGGTGGTGCGGTAGAAGAACTGAATGCCGGAGAGAGCGACGCGGAGACTACCGTAGGCGAATTGGCGTTGGTTCTTGAGGTACAGGAAGTACCGCCGCAGTTCGGTTTCGGAGGTCGTATCGGGGGACTTTCGGCAGTGATCGGCCAGTTGGCGGACCGCGCGGAGGTATCCGTGGACGGTCCGCTGGGCCTTGCCAGTCAGCTGGAGGTCTTCGGCCATCTTGTCGTAGAGTGGACCATGGAAGTACTTGCTGTGAGCGGGCATGTGGTAGCTGGGCATCGTGGAAACTCCTTGTCGTGAGGGACCATTGCCCGAACGCAGGTTGCGTCCGGCGCACCAGGAGATCACGATGCCTGAAACGTTTGACCCGCTCCACCGCCCTCCATTACAATGCGACCACACCGCCGCGACAGCGGCTTACTTGAACAAAGCGATGAACCGAAGTCGCTGAACCGGGCGGCTTTGGAATGGACAATCAACTCCCGCGACTCGGTTATCGCGGTCGTTAATTGCCACATGTGGAGACAGATATGCATCCCGATCTTCCCCGAATACTCGAATTGCCGCTGCCTGAACAACTTCAGCTTGTCGAAGACCTTTGGGATCACATTGCCGCTTCCAAAGAAGCTTTGCCGATCTCAGATTGGCAAAAAGACGAACTTGATCGACGCAAGCGCAACTTTGAGGCAAATCCCGATTCGGGCATTTCCTGGGACGATGCCAAGAAACAGATTCGGCAACAATGATCGGGAATGTGGTCATTCTTCCCGAGGCTGTCGATGACGTCGTGGAAGCGCGCGCTGGTACGAAGACCGCAGCAGTGGACTCGGCGAACGGTTTCTCAGTCACGTCGATGACTGTATCGAACGTATTCAAACGAACCCCGAGCTGTACGAGCGGGTGTACAAGGACTATCGCAGGGCCATGGTGCATCGCTTTCCGTACGTGGTCTTCTATGAATTCAATGTCGATACGATTGTCGTTTACTCAGTCTTTCACACCGCGCAAGACCCGCAAAAGTGGCGCAAACGTCTAACTTGAACGGAAACAGCAATTAACCAATCGCTGGACCGGAGCGGCCGATCCGGCGGGAATCAAGTGGATCGCTGATTGGCGGCCGCCCGGTCAGCTCGGTCGTTCGGTCGCTCACGCCACTACAAGGAGATTTACGACGTCCGAAGCGTGAACCAATTTGCCACAGTCACGCGAAATAGGTCCATCCCATCGCGATTTGGCGGACGATCCGCCGACGACGGAAATGAGACAATGCATGCCATGCAAGGACGGCGAAGTCCTCACCGCATCACGCCGACGAACGATCGCGTGCCCGGTGCACGCGGGACGTTCGTCGTGAATAGGATGTCGGGATGAACGCTGTCTATATCGAAACGTCGATCGTCAGCTACTTGCGGCAGAAGCCAAGCACGCAGGTCGTCACCGCCGCGCGGCAACTTCTGACGCATCAATGGTGGAACGATGACCGACAGAATTACGATCTCGTCATCTCGCAGTACGTGATTGATGAAGCATCGGGGGGTGATCCGAAACTTGCTGCGGAAAGGCTTGAATCGCTCGACGGCATTCCGCTGTTGCCAGATGCTCCCGAAATCCCACAGATCGCAAGTGAAATCATGTCTTTGGGGGTTTTGCCCGCAAACGCCCAGGTCGATGCGCTTCATATCGCCGCCGTAGCACACCATCGGATACAATATCTGTTGACTTGGAACTGCAAGCATATCGCAAACGCCAAGATTCATCCACGCATTCATGATCTACTGACGCATCTGGGAATTCCAATCCCAATCATCTGCACCCCCGAGGAGTTGTTGGGCGATGACACAGAAGAAGACTGATTCCACGATTGACGACATCCATCGAATCCGCCGCGAGATTTCAGAACGATTCGGTGGAGATGTCTTTGCGATCGCCGAAGACGCAGCCCGTCGTCAAACGGCATCGAATCGACCGGTGTGGAAACCGAAACACGACGAACAAAGCGTTGCACCCGAGTCGCCGACAACGCGTATTTCTAATGGGCAATCAAATCCGGCGACCGGGTGAACGCCACCGTTAGCTGCCAACAATGAGCCGTCTTGAAGAATCCGTCGACCAGCTCTATCTCGCATTTGCGAGCGTGCCTCGGCCTGCAACGATCGACGCTTGCCCATGCTGCGTCCCCGAAGACGAAACCTGCCGACTAACGGCAGCTTCTGACGTCCGTGCAATCTCGCCTTCGCTTCTCGCGTCATATGCTTCATCTGCGTTTCTGACCGCTGGTTCGGTTGCCGACTATCTATACTATTTGCCACGCATCCTGCACATTTCTGCTACCGACGACTCTTGGTGGCCCGATCCCGAAGTCACTGGTCGCGCAATCAAAGCTACTGAACCTGACAACTGGCACGCTGATCAACGATCGGCTGTCGATTCATTTTTCACTGCGGTAATCCATGCGTCGCTCGATCCAGATCGACATCACGTCATCGATTCGTGGATGTGTGCAATCGCAAAAAGTGGCTTTCCCGTTCAACCGCGATTGGCAGCAATCGAAAAACACAAAACTGCCGTTCTGTCCTACTTTAACGAAAACGCCGAAACACTGCCGCAACGCAAACTGATAAACGCTTTCTGGGAGCTTCCCTGTGTGGCTCACGACATGATCGTCAACTGGTTCTATTCAGAACCGGTGCGTACAATCGTGGCAACTGAGTACGGCTACGTCTTCCCAAAAGGCAGCTAACAATCGGTTCAACCGGAGCCGCGGGCCGCGCGGTTTCTGAAATCAACGTTGGTTGTCGGCGGCCCGGTTACCGCCGTCGTTCTGGCCGTTAAGTTATCGGAACCGAATTCGACGTCAAACGCTACTCGTGCTCGTGCTCAGCGCAGCGGTGCTCGTGCTCGTAATCGAAAAGGGGGTACGGTCATGGCGGATCAAATCTTCGATCATGAGAAGCTTGATGTTTATCGGCTGGCGATCGAGTACGTCGCCGAAACGTTTCGGATTGCGAAAGATCTATCCGGACTTCATCGGCACTCGCGCGATCAATGGTTGCGCAGCTCAATCGATTCCGCTCAATAGCGTTGAAGGAAACGGAAAACGCCGCCTCAAGGACCGTGCTCGATTCTTCGATATCGCCCGGGGCTCGGCACTGGAATGCTCCGCGATTCAAGATGTCCTTCTAGTTTCGGAGGCGATCACAAGAGAAACGAGTCAACCGATGAAAGCCAAGATCAAACGAATCGTGGCCATGTTGTCTCGTTTGGCAATACGGTCGGACCATGTGACAGAGTCCCCGGAATGGTACGATACTGGCACCGATTACGAGCACGAGCACCGCTGCGCTGAGCACGAGTCGTGAATAAGCTTGACGGAAATCCACATCAACTCCCGGGGCTGGGCCAGAACCAAGGGTTGCCGCCGAGCGGTAATCCGCGTGCCGAAAATGGAAAATCAACTCACCGCCGGCTGAACCCAAACGTTCGGCAACTATGCAACATTCATTCTCACCCGCAGAACAACTGTGCACTGGTGCGGCTATATTGGCCGAGTTGCTTGAACCGGCTGGCTTCACGTTCGCAGTGTCGACCGTCGGAAATTCGTCTGGTGGACCATTTGCCATTGGCGAGTTCGTTCGCGGGAGCCATCGACTAGAACTGCATTATCGTTTTGGGCTTGGCATTGTCATTTACCACGTCGGCGATTGCTCCCTTTCACACGCGGAACTGATGCGATCACAAGGCTTTTCAAAACAGGCTCAATTTCCAACCGTTCTCGATAAGTCTTTACTGGGTTTTCATGCGGTTCTTTCAGATCTACGCAATTTCGGCGGCCCATTTCTCGACGATGACCCATCGAAGTTTGTTGTGCTTTCCGATTGGTGCGCAAAGAATCCCAAGCCAACTGGCTTCAAAGCGTTATCGAATCAATAGGTGGTGTAAAATTGCCGAACCAAGCGATGCGCCCAAGTCGCCGGTCGGCCGCGAATTTGAATCATTGTTTTTTGGCGGCGACTGGGTGATCGCCACCGTTAGCCGACAATCAAAGTGTTCCCAAGTCCCGGAGAGCTAGGGATGAAGATTGACGATGCGAAAAAACTCTTGACGGAACGGAGCGTGTCAACGACTTTGAGACAACTGCCTTTCGAATTTAGTGTAGCGTTAAGTCGTCAGGGGTCGTTTCCGGGGCCTCCCTGGGGGACCAGTCCCCCAGACCCCCTGGGATTTTTTGAGGCATGACTCGGGTGTTCAAAGGTTGTGGAACAAGACGGCATCGTGTAGGTTTGGCGTCGCTTGGTGAAACGGAGTCGAGCTCTGCTGGGAAGCAACTCGGCAAGGGATAGCCAGGTCGAGGGTGCGTCAAAGGCGCATTGGGCTTCCCGAGATCATCCATCTCAGGAGGCCCTTTTTGATGCGCGCGCTGGTTGAGACGCGGTGCGGTAGGGGCAGGTATCGGAGGTCGGGCCGAGGCCTCGGCGCTCGTTAGACGCGAAATCGCGAGCTCGTTTTTCGGTGCGGCGGCCCCCAAAGGCGTCTGCAACTCAATCCGGGGCGGTGTGTCGTCGTCAGGCGCCTGGCGGAGCGCTGCGGGCGGATTGATCCAAACTGCCATCGGCCGAGCCGGCGGCGACGGGATTTTGTTGACGAATCGTTCTGGGTAGCGCGCATACGCCGCGTCGAGGACGGTCTGACGCTGGGCCAGGATCTCGTCGGCGCGACCGTCATGTACTGCTGCGGGCGTCAGTAAGCCAATCCCCCAGTGGTAATGTTCGTCGTTATACCAAGCGAAGAACTCTCGGCAGAATGTGTGCGCGTCTTGCTGAGAGCCAAAACGGCTGGGGAAGTCAGGTCGATACTTGAGCGTCTTGAACTGGCTTTCCGAAAACGGATTGTCATTGGAGACGTGCGGACGGCTGTGCGATTTCGTGATGCCAAGAGCGCCGAGCAGCTGGGCCACGCCGTGCGATTTCATCGACGGACCGCGGTCGCTGTGGATGATCAGCTGATTCTGGGCGACGCCCTGTTTCTCCACCGTCTCGCGGATCAGCCGCTGGGCCAGGTGGCGCTCTCGCGAGACGCGATCATCCAGCCCACCACGTAACGGCTGAAAATATCAAGAATCACGTACAGGTAGAAGTAAGTCCATTTGGCGGGCCCCAGCAGCTCTCAGCCTGCCGGAGCTGATGCTCAAGCCGTGCATTCTTCCGGCGGAGCCGCTCATTCTCTTCCGCGAGGGCATCTTTGCGCCTGGCTTTCCGGCCGCGCTTTTTGGGAGCCAGCCCCTCGAGGGACCCCTGATCGCGTTGCTGTCTCCACGTCGTCAAATGGGACGAGTAAAGACCTTCCCGACGAAGGAGCGCCCCGAGTTCTGCACGGCCCGTACACTGGTCGGCTTCCGCGAGAACCTTCAACTTGTAGGCGGCCGAGAAGCTGCGTCGGACCGGCTGCTCCGGCACCTCGGGATCCGGTCGCCCGGCCTGCTTCCCAGCCCCCTCCGACGGACCGCCGCCGCCTATGGCCGGCTTTTCGCTACGCTCAAAGCCGGCCATAGGCGGCTGTTCTGCTTGACGTCTTCCATAATCTTCCATCCTGGATTACCTCCTTGCCCTCTACAGTAATAAATGAGGAGGTAGTTGTCTCGTCTATATTGGCACAGAGGGAAATCGGCGGCAGAACAACGGGTTGGACGCGGAGCCCTCGAAAGCGCCTTCTGGTATGGTTGAACTTTTGCTCGGCCCCGGTCAACCCAAGCGTTAGACCGCACGCCGTAGCAGTTTGCCGGTACAAGGCCTGACAGACGTCATTGGCGCCCATCGGCAAACTCCGCAGGCACGCGCGTGGCACGTGTTAGCAACCCGACGCGCACGTCGCCAGAGCCCGCCGTGGCAGGCTGAACGGCGAGTTTGGCGTCTCTCCGGCGGGCTGTTCTGGCTTGTGGTCTAACGAGCTTGACATGGACAATGCATTGGTGTACTACTACAATAGTACACCTTGGGCTCTGGGCGGTTCGCTCAGCCAGAAAAGGCTGCATTCGCAATTCTGTTCGGGGAAATGATGTTCTTCTCGATCGATCCGAATAACGGCGTGGCGATTTACGAGCAAATCGTACGGCAGGTGAAGTTTGCCATCGCCGACGGAACGCTCAAGCCTGGGCAGCTGCTGCCGAGCGTTCGCTTATTGAGCCGACAGTTGACCATCAATCCCAACACGATTGCGCGGGCCTTTCAGCAGCTACAGTCTGACGGAGCCCTCGAGGCGCTACGCGGGCGCGGGCTGGCCGTGCGGGCCGACGCCCAGCTCGACTGCATTCAGGCTCGACGGTCGCTGATCGCCGAACGGCTGCGGTCGGTGCTCACCGAGGCGCTGCATGGCGGCATGAGCGCCACCGAAATTAGGAAGATGATGCAAGAACAATTGGGCGAGCTGGCTGGCCAGGTGGCCACCGTCGCGTCCGCGACACAGCATGACGTCGACGGCAGCTGAGGAAGCCGATGATAAACCGCCACATCATATTCCAGCCTCATCGGTCGATGCGTCGCATTGCCGGTCGATAAACACAGCAACAAGCATCAACGGCCCCTAACACGTACACATTCAGACGGAGCACAACATTCATGTCCGAGGTCATCACGGTCAACAACGTTTCCGTCCATTATCCGGGATGCGACGCATTGCAGGACGTGCAGCTGAGTGTGCCGGCCGGAACGGTTTTCGCGCTGCTGGGTGAGAACGGAGCCGGCAAGACCACGCTGATTCGCGTGCTGACCGGTTTTCTGAAACCTTCATCGGGCAGCTGTACGGTGGTGGGTCTGGATCCCGTACGGGACGGTGTGGCGGTCCGCCGCCGGGTCGGTTACGTGTCGGACGCGCCCGCGCTATACGACTGGATGCGCGTCCATGAAATTGGTTGGTTCGCATCGGCCTTTTACGAAGGGGAGTTCCTGGACCGCTACCATGACGCCATCCGCATGTACGAAGTGCCTGAGTCGCGAAAAATCGGCCACCTCAGTCGCGGTCAACGCGCCAAAGTGGCCTTGGCGCTGGCGTTGGCTCATGATCCGGAACTACTCATTTTGGACGAGCCCACGTCGGGCGTTGACCCGCTGGTGCGTCGTGAGTTTCTCGAGAGTATGCTCGATCGCGTGGCCACGGGGCGGACCGTTTTGTTGTCGAGTCACCATATTGCCGAGATCGATCGCGTGGCCGACCGGGTCGCCATCCTGCACGAGGGTCGCTTTTGCATGGCGGGCGAACTCCAAGACCTGCGCGAATCGATTAGCGAAGTGTTGGTTAATTTGGAAGACCCCTTGCAGGCACTACCGCAATTGGACAGCTCAGCCGAAGTGCTCAGCGAACATATCGAAGGTCGCCAACGTCGCTGGATCGTGAGAGGTTTTAACGACGCGATGCGGCAGGAATTGGAAGCCCGCCCCGGTGTGACTTCCGTGCGCGTGCGGAACGCCACGTTGGACGAAGTGTTTGTGGCCTGCATTCGGGGCTCGCAGCCCAGGCCCACAAAATCCTTCGATCCGTATCGCAACCCCATAGTCGACGTGGCGTGACCATGACCGTCGTGTTGCAACGGGCGCACAAACTCATTTAAGCGGCAGAGACATGAATGGCAAACTCGCGATGCGACGGCTGATCTGGAAGGAGTGTCGCCAACTTCTTCCGCTGATCCTGATGTTGTTGTTGATCGGCGCCGCGCTGCTGTTGGTGGTCGCCTGGAACGCTGCAAATTACATCGATACAATCTTTGTGCTTCCCATATTATGCGCGGCCGGAACCGCGGCCGTGCTGATCGGTCAAGAGAAGGAACTCCGGACGCTCGAATGGCTGCAGACCATCCCTGTACGTCCAGAACGAGTGGTCATGGCCAAGCTGGCGGTGGGATTGGCGGGTTTGGCTGTGGTTTGGCTGGGCACATACAACCTGTGGTGGCTGGGAAAGCAGCTCGTCGACCCAAGCATCCCCTCATTCGGTGGCTCGTTCCGTGTTTGGGATGGCACCGGGTACTTGCCCGAGTTCTCCGTTTACTTGATGCTGGCCGGATTTTGGATGGCCGGGCGTCTCCGCTTCTCGCTTGTCGTTTTGTTGCTGATGATCCCCGCTGCTTGTCTGCCCGGGCTGGTGGCCTCGGCGATATCGGGCCTGGTGCTGTTGGCGCCCGACGGCTCCGACGTCATCAGTGACATCTCACTTGGTTCATTTATGTTGCTGGCATTTGTCTTGGCCTGGCGGGCTGGTGTCTCGTGCCTGAGCGCACAGTCGACGTCGCGGATATTCCCAGGGAGCCGAGGGGATGAACAAAGTGTCGTCGTTCTCGCCGCTCCGACGCCGAGTCCTGCTGGCGCACTACTCTGGCAGTTCCTGCGACAAAACTGGTGGCCGCTGTGGGGACTGGGTTTGCTGTGGGCGATCGGCTTGGGGCTGCTCGCGTCGACGATCTATGCTCAAGAAGAGCATCCGTGGAACGCCCCGGCTCTGCTCGCGGCGCTCGCCGTGACGCTGTCGTCCAGTTGGTTAGGCACCCTGGTGTTTGCCAGCGATCGCACGCACCATCGCATTCAGTTCCTGGCCGACCGCGGCGTCTCCGCGGCACTCACCTGGTGGACCCGGCATGGGATACCTGTGGCGCTACTGGCTGGCATGGGTACGGTGGTCGCCGTTCTCGCCATTTGTGCCGTGCTTACGTGGTCATCGTCCTGGGAGCAGCTCGGCAGTTTCCCCGTGTATTCCAGTGTCCCAGTGTTTTCCATGACGATGCTGCTATTGACGTTGACGAGCGGAGCACTCGCCTATGCGGCCTCCCAATGGCTGGCCCAGGTCGTACTCAGTCCGATTATCTCGGCCATTTGTGGTCCCGTTTTTTCCTCCGTGGCGATTGGTTTTTTCTGGTTCCTGGCGTTCGGAATCGGATCGCCTGTCTGGCTGTTGGCGTTGGTTGGTACGATCCCCTTGCTCACCACGTATGCGCTGACTCGCCGGTGGATGGAGGGGCGGTGGGACGGAACGTTCTGGGCCGGTCATACGGCGGGCCTGCTGGCCTGCTGCCTGCTGCCACTCGTGCCACTTTGTGTGGCACTGCAGCGGCCATCCATGTCGGCAGAGACGGCGCGGGCCCTGGCAGAGGGCGCGCGTTGGCAAAACGACGGCTCGCCGCGGCTGGGCCGCCCAGCTCGTCTGGTCATGAATTGGGGAACCCCTAAAACGCACGTTGACATGGCCACGGCGCAGACGCACGACGTCGTGTTTGACGATCCGTTAGCCGAAGTCAGCAACTTGGCGCAGCAACTGGAAGAATCGAGCGAGCCATTCTCGGCAGATTGGCGTACGTCCCAGTTCCTCACATCGCAGGCGACGCTCGAACAATGGCGAATTCAGCACGATCCCCAGCACGCCGATCGCGAACAATTCCGCAGAACATTGCAAGTCTTGCTGCACTACACGCAACGATTGAGAATGAGCGACCAGATCGTCGATCAAGACATGGCTGATCAGCATGAGATCTGGTTGCTGCAGTTACTCCGTCAGCCTGACGTCGAGCCGCAGTTGGGCGAGCCGCTGCGGCAGGAAATCGTGCGCATGCTGTCGGATGCGAAGGGCCGCTGGCAAGCTCGCCGTCGCGCCCTCGCAATCAGCTGGACTAGTTTTCGACCGCATGAGAGTACTCTGCTGGGTGGGTATGACACCGCCGGCATGGGCCTGCCGGTGGCCATGATTCAGCGAGTCCTTCAAGCCAAGCGACTGAGCCAGTCCATTGCCGATCTTTGGACTATCGCCAACGATGGTCCCGTGGCAGCCACCGCGGAGCGGCGAGCGCGGTTGGCCGCCGCTTGGAATGTGCCGCTTAGCAGCTACGGCCTGGGCCCGATCGGTCGCTACCTTCGGGCGGATGACCTGGCGTCCTATCTGCCGGAGTTCAAACGGCGGGCTCCGGCAACCCAATGGGGCGCTGCCTGGGAAGACGAAGCGCAGAGACTGGCCAACGATGACAAGGAGTGATCCGTGCAACAGAATACCCAAACTTCGATTGCCAATGATCCCCAAGCTTGGACTAATCGCATTGTGCGAACGCAGGGTGTGCGCCATGCACGGTTCGGCTGGCCGGTCGCGCTGGTGCTCTTCGCGCTGGTTTGCCTGGTTGCCGCGCTGGCCGTGCTGACCTGGCAAGAGCGCAGGGCGGCTGCCGAAGTTCGCCAGATCGTTACCGAGTTGCGCGACCAGGGAAGTCCGGTTGATAATGCCACTTTGGAAGTTTGGTTTGCCCAACACGCGTCCGCGAAAGGGACGGCGGCCTGGCACGAAATCATCCAATTGGTCAAAGCGCAAGCCAATCAGGTCGATCTGCCGATCGTGGGGAATGCGGATTTGCCCGACTCTTTGGTACCTGAGGGCGAATGGCCAGAGGAGCAGCGGGTGGCCGATTACCTGCAACAGGTGCGGCCCATTTTGAGTAAGCTAGATGCGGCCAGCGAGTTCCCCACACCGGTCTGGCAGCCGATTCAGTTTAACGGGTTCCAAACACTCTTGGATCCGTTGATTTTCAGCCGATCGGTGGCACGCCTGGCAGCGCTGGAAGTCGAATACGCGGCCTATCATGGCGATGCCGAACGAGCATTCCGTGGCTTACGCCTGATGAAGTCGGTATCGGATGCATTTGACTGGCAAAACTCTGCGGTGTCCGAACTCGTGTACCTGGCAATTGCGCAGATGCACATGCACAGCGTGCGCCGCACGTTGAACGTTCGACTTTGGGACGAAACGGACGTGGACGCCTTGATCGAACAGGTGGGCTTGCCGCTGGATGTGCAGGCGCACATGCGCAATACGATGTCGGGCGAGCGGGGCATGGTGCTGGCGTCACTTGACGAAGAAGGCACTGGGCTGCTGGATGTGCTCCGCGTTGAACAGGCCATGGGCCCGGCAACCGTACTATTACGTTTGCCCAGCACGCAGCTGGAGTACCTGCGAATTTCGGAACGATTCGTACATCTCGCAGACCATGGCCTACACCAATTGAGCGATGCGGCAGCAGCGATCGATCGACAGACTGCCGAGTCATCGAATCCGCTCACCTTTGCCTTCGCGCCGGCGGTCAGTGCGTTCGCCAACGCGCTATTACGTCACGAGTGCCAGCGGCGATTAACCCAGATGGCATTGGCCGTAAGAAAATATCAGTTGCGCGAAGGTACTTGGCCTCCGAACGCCAGCGACCTGGTTCGCGTCGGGCTGGATATGACCAATTGTGTGGACACCGATGGAACTCCATTCGAGTACTGGGTCGACGAGCAGAGCGTATCCCTGAGGTGCCTCTTGCCCGGGTTTGGTGGCAACGATCGCAACGAAGCGGCGAGAATCCAAGTTCGCATCGCGGATTCCGTACGTACGTCTGTCTCAGACTGACGGTTGGGTTCACGCGAAACCCGGCCCGACATGTTCTCGTCGCCCGTTCTCAGCCCCAGCAGGGCGGTTCGAGGATAGCCCAGGGTCGAGCGTGCGATTAGTGGAGTGAAGTGGATAGCCCTTTTGCATGAGGACGGAGCTGCTTGCAACCCGCGCGATCGTCCGGCGATTGGGGCGGAGGCTGTTGCAAACGGAACAACCGCTGCAGGCTGAAACGACTCTCCCGGGGAGCACATTTTCCCATGCCGACCAGAATCGCCAGCTGAAGCGCAGTCGGCAATAACGTTCTACATTTTGTTGGCACACACCCCGGCGCTACTGCAGAGGAGCAAAAAATGTCGAACTCCGCATACCTGGCCCCAGCTCGTCACGGAGATGCTGAATCGTTTCGCCCACGCAGCGATGCAGATCTGGCTCGAATCGCACAACTCTTGAAGGTATTTGCCGTCTCGATTTCCGTGTTGGTACTCGGCGCTGTCGCTGCCAGCCAGCTGGATTTGCCACCTCTGTTTGACATCCCCATCGTACTCTCCGCAGCCGTATTGATGGTGACCACGATGTGGCTCGCAATCAAGGTATATGCGTTGCTGGGCGTACTCGTTGTGTTCATACTGCTCTTGGTCAGTTCGTTGCTGACGGCATTTCCTCCGCTCGCGCCGTTTGCATTACTTGGCGCGCTGTTTATGCTGTTAAGCGTGCGTGATCGGGCGGCGACGATTCTACGAACTAATACCGCACGAACGAATTCATCTGGCGTAGGATTTGGGTTGAAGGCAGACAGCGATCACCGAGCTGCAGTGCGTGCCCGATTTGCCTGGGAACGATGGCTCGTCTGTGCCGTCATTGCGGTCTTGGTCGGAGTCGTGTCGTACTCGGCTTGCCAATCCATTCTGGACGCGAGCCCGTAGCCGAACTACCCGTAGGGCAGGTTTGTCAGCGTTTGTAAATTTGTCTCGACTCACATCTGGACTTGGGTCTCTTATCAGCCGCCACGCGTTAGCGTCCGGTTCGTTAATGCCGAAAAACCGGGTGCTAACGCACGCCGGCTGATAGAGTGTGGACCGGTCCCGTTGAAAAATAGATGGCATGCGGCGTGTGCGTCCGGCCGACGCGCACGCCGCCGAAGAATACCACATGGCGATTCACCAGATGGCGCGTGCGGCGAGCATTCTTGTTTGGCTTGCGGTCTAACGAACCGAAAACATGGGTCTGCAAGCTATCGGGCTACGGATGCCGCTTGGCCCGGGCGGTCGGAGGCTCCACATCCAGATTCCAAATCTCACGGGCATAGGTCAGCGCCATGCGGTCGCAGGAAAAAGGCCCGGCGTGAGCGACGTTGAGGATCGACATCCGCCACCATTCCGTCGGATTCTGGTAGGTGGCCGCCGCGCGCTGTTGCGTCTCCACGTAATCCTCAAAATCTCCCAGTACCAGGAAGCGGTCGCCTTGCGCGAACAGGGATTCCAGCAGGGGTTGATAGATGCTCTCGTCGCCTGCCGAGAAGAATCCCATGCGAATCATGTCGATCGCTTCTCGCAGCGCGGGCGTTTCGAGATAAGTGTGCTGGGGATCATAGCCGTCACGCTGAGCCACCGCGACACCGGCGGCGGTGCGGCCGAAGATAAAGATGTTGGCTTCACCGACCGCCTCCGCCATTTCGATGTTCGCTCCGTCCAGCGTCCCGATGGTGACGGCACCGTTCAGCATGGCCTTCATATTGCCGGTTCCTGAAGCTTCCGTGCCGGCCGTCGAGATCTGCTCGGACAAATCTACCGCCGGCAGGATCAACTCAGCCAGCGAGACATTATAGTTGGGCAAAAAGACCAGCTTCAGCAGGTCGCGGGTGCGTGGATCATAGTTGATCACCTCCGCCACGTCGTGAATCAGCTTGATAATCAACTTGGCAACCGCATAACCGGGCGCCGCTTTCCCGCTGATGATCACCGTGCGGGGCACAACGTTGGTCACTTCCTTCCGCCGGATGCGATTATACGACGTGATCACGTGCAGCACGTTCAGCAGCTGACGTTTATACTCGTGGATCCGTTTTACCTGACAATCAAACATGGAATCGACGTTGACGTGGAGATGGTGCTCTGCTTGAATGTGGGCCGCCAAACGTCTCTTGTTCTCCCGTTTCACGTTCCCCCATTGCTCCTGCAAATCCGGATCGTCCTGGTGTTCGGTCAATTGTCGCAGTGCCGCGAGGTCACGCACCCAAGCGTCACCAATGAATTCCGAAATTAACCCAGACAACAGGGGATTTGCTCCCTTCAGCCAGCGGCGTTGCGTGATCCCATTGGTCACCCCCAGAAACCGCCAGGGAAAGAACTCGTCGAAATCCACGAACAGCCGGCGGCGGAGTAAATCGGCATGCAGCTGCGAGACACCGTTGACGGCGTGGCTGCCGACAACGGCCAGATGAGACATCCGCACGCGAGGTTCTGCTTCTTCGCTGATCAGGGACATCCGCTGCAATCGCTGGATGTCACCGGGGTAGCATCGCCTGACCGACTGCAGGAACCGGTGATTGATTTCGTAAATAATCTGCAGGTGCCGCGGCAGCAGGTGTTGCAACACGTACACCGGCCACTGCTCGAGTGCTTCCGGTAACAACGTGTGATTCGTGTACCCGAACGTGGCCACGGCGATGTCCCAGGCTTCTTCCCAAGGCAGCTGTTCCAAATCCACCAAGACGCGCATCAGTTCGGGAATGGCCAGCGCCGGGTGCGTGTCATTCAACTGGATGGCAACTTTGTCAGGGAATTCTTCGAAGCCCTCGTGCGTCTTCTTGTAGCGGCGAACGATGTCTTGCAACGACGCCGAGACAAAAAAATACTCCTGCTTCAGGC
The DNA here is from genome assembly GCA_963695565.1 of uncultured Planctomycetales bacterium. Taxonomy (GTDB): domain Bacteria; phylum Planctomycetota; class Planctomycetia; order Pirellulales; family Pirellulaceae; genus CAVOGW01. The sequence goes on along the minus strand of CAVOGW010000007.1, from coordinate 11,964 downwards.
GCAGCAGCTTGCCCACGAAAATATTGTCGTTCGGATAAAGAATGCGCGAGATGCTGCTTGACTGCGGCTGGTTTCCTCCATGGCCGCCACGTAGTCCCCACGATTGAAGTATTCCAGGTTAAAGCCGTGCGATGAGTCAGCCGCCCAGACCCGTAGCGTATTGACGGTATTGTTTTGATAGCCGGGAATCGGAATGTCGTAGGCCATCGCCATGACGTCCTCGTCCGCCACCCACTCGTATTGTTGTCGGCCGCAAGTGTCCCGCAGCTCGCGGACGATTCCACCATAATGTACCGTGTGGACGTCCTCGGGACGGGCAATCTCCCACGGATTGCCGAAACGTAGCCAATGGTCGGGAGACTCCACCTGATATCCGTTGTTCGATCTTCTGGTTGAAAATTCCGTACTCAAACCGGATGCCGTAACCGTACGCCGGCAGGCCTAGTGTCGCCAGGGAATCCAATAAACAGGCCGCCAGGCGACCCAGCCCGCCGTTCCCCAGTCCGGCTTCCGACTCGGACGCGATCAGCTGGTCCAAGTCGAGCCCCATTTCGGTCAACTCCCGCCGCGTTTGCTCCAACAGGCCCAGATTCAACAAGGCGTTGGAGAGCAACCGCCCCATCAGGTACTCCATCGAAAGATAGTAAATTCGTTTGCGATCTTCGTGGTACGTGCGTTGCTGGGACCGCAGCCAGCGACCGATCATGTGCTCGCGAACCGCGTAGACCAATGCGACATAGTAATCGTGCGTCGTGGCGCCGTAGCGGTCCTTGGCCAAAGAAACGTGCAGGTGTCGGCGCATTAAATCGCCCAGCGAATCGTCGGCCGGGTGCGCCGGAGGCGCCGCAGACAAATCAAGTGAATTCATGAGGATTCCAAAGCAGAATTGAGTACCGTGCCAAGGAAAATGATCGAATTTGCGTCTTTGTAGTATACAAACTTGCGGTCCGCACGCGAATCGTCGGACGGCCTCGCAGTGTAATGACGGTTCTGCAACGTGCGGTTTCGCACGCGTGCACAGTATGCTCTGATGATCAAGGGGCTTTCGGGCAAGGGGCGCGTTGGCAATTATCTGAGTTTGCCGATCGTAAGCAACGTTGGCATACTGTTTGCCATTCAGTTTGCCAGTTCGTAGCCCAAAATGCCTGTCGCTGCGTGGCCGCGCGGTTGCTTGGCGATTCCGGCGTAACCGGACCTAAGTGCGTTTCGGCTGGTATTTATTCGCCCGTGTCGAGTGTTTTCCGACAAGGCTTCGGGACAAGTTTAGAGCATAAGGGATGCCAAAAATGATGAATCGAATTGTGGAGTTGCTGGGGGATCAGGCGGACTACATTACTGAAACATAAATGCAAGACGATCCCCAAAGAATCGCTGCATGTACCGGGCCCCGACGTCGTCAACGAATTATTCGGGCCCAGCGATCGGAACCCACGCGTGCTGGCGAACCTGCAGCGGTTGTTCAGTTGCGGGCGGCTGGCGGACACGGGATACGTGTCGATCTTGCCGGTGGATCAGGGGATTGAGCACTCGGCGGGCGCGTCATTCGCTCCCAACCCAGAGTACTTCGATCCGGAGAACATCGTGCGCCTGGCGATCCGGGGCGGATGCAATGGCGTTGCGTCCACGTTTGGCGTACTGGGATCGGTGGCGCGCCGCTACGCGCATCGCATCCCGTTCATCGTCAAAATCAACCACAACGAACTGCTAACCTACCCCAACAAGTTTGATCAAATCATGTTCGGCACGGTGCGGCGTGCCTACGACATGGGGGCCGTCGCGGTTGGAGCGACGATCTATTTTGGTTCGGACGAATCCGGCCGACAGATCGTGGAAGTCGCCGAAGCGTTTTCGCAGGCGCACGAGTTGGGTATGGCCACGATTCTATGGTGCTATCTGCGCAACTCGGCCTTTAAGGCCGACAAAGACTATCACGTGGCCGCCGACCTGACCGGGCAAGCCAATCACCTGGGTGTCACGATTCAGGCGGACATCATCAAACAGAAGCTGCCCGAGAATAATGGCGGTTACCGGGCTATCAAATTCGGCAAGACCTCGCCGCTGGTGTACGACAAGCTGACCACCGATCATCCGATCGATCTATGTCGCTACCAGGTCGCCAACTGCTACATGGGAAGATGTGGCTTGATCAACTCAGGTGGTGCGTCCGCGGGCGACTCCGACCTGGCTCAGGCGGTGACCACCGCCGTCATCAACAAGCGGGCCGGAGGAGCCGGTCTGATCAGTGGCCGCAAAGCGTTCCAACGGCCCATGGCCGAAGGGGTGGCCCTGCTGCACGCCATTCAGGATGTCTACCTGGAAAAAGAGATCCAGGTCGCGTAAGTGTCATCCTGAACGCAGCAGCCTCATGTCATCCTGAACGGAGCGAGCGCAATGAAGGATCTGCCAGCCCACTTGGTTTAATACCCGATACCCGCGGGGCGGCACGGCGTAAGCCCAATGGCACTCGGTTTGGGCATTGTGGAACAGTTGTCCCCAACTGTTTCCCCCGGCATTTTCGCGATTCGCGGAACAATTGAGGGCAATTGTCCTACAAACTAACGCTTCGTCACTGGCAGATCCTTCGGTCGCCGGTCGTGCTGCGCACAACCTCCGCTCCCACAAGATGACATTTCGTCGTCCATGGTGCTACCGTTCCGTTTCGCTCACTTTCGCGTGCGTTTACGCACGCTTTTAGTGCATCCGCAACACAGAGTTCCGCAAAAGCGGCCGATTTGTCGATTTGGTCCGAAAATTGCTGCATTTGTCGTTTTGCTGCAAATGCAGCAAAGAAACGCCGACATTAGTACCATGAGGTCGCTTGATCTGCCTGGCCCGTGAATTTCGATGGATCGGAAGCGCGGCGGGGGTGCGACGGTCCGGCGACCCTGGGTATTAGCCCGATGCGGGATAAATCAAGCCAGCAAAACGAGGAGACAACACCCATGAAGGCGCAAGAAAAGAACTTTTTTGAGGGCCTGTTTGACGACGTGCGACAAGCCGCCGAGTCAAACCTGAGGCTGCAGCAAGAGATTGTTTGCGGGATGGACGCGGTTTTGGCCAGGATTTGCTGGCCAGCCGCTCGAATCCACAGCGATCGCTTGCATTCAGTTCGACAGCAGTGGTCCAACGCGATTTTGCAAGGAGCCGAAGCGCAGCGAAATCTGTTTGACCGGCAGTTTGACGCCGCACTCGCCGTCCTCGACACGGCACTGAAGACGCCGGTGTTACCGTTGCCGGCTCCACCGCCGAGCGCCCGCGGTGGCTCCTCAACTGGAGGCGAAACGCCCCGTCGAGGCGCCAACGGAACTACCGGTGCGTGACGAGACGCTGTCCGGAGTCACGGGGAAGGTACAAGAACATCTACCAGAAGGTGGCCGTCGTCACGGGCGGGGCAAGTGGCATCGGGACGGCCGTCTCTCAAGAACTGGCCAATCGCGGCGCACGGGCCGTGGTGATGGTTGACCGAGATGCTCGCGTTCAAGAAGTGGCGCTAACGATTAACAAAACGGCGGGACGCACCGTCGCGATTCCCCTCGTCGGGGACACAACCGACGCAGCATTTCGTAAGCGACTCTTTAACGACATTGCCGAAGAGTATGGACCGGTAACGATCTGCGTGCCGGCGGCAGGCATCACGCGAGACGGTTTGGCCGTTCGCATCGACAAGGAAACCGGCAAGTCAGAGATTTATCCCTTGGAGACGTTTCGCCAGGTGACGGAGGTCAACTTAATCGCTCCCATTTATTGGGGCATCGAGATGGTAGCCCGGCTTGCCGAGGACCGCAAACAACGCGGGCTGAAGCGTTGGGAGCCGGAGGAGGAAGTTCAGGGAGTGATCGTCTTTCTGGGATCGGTTTCCTCGCAGGGCAACAAAGGTCAGATCGCCTATGCCGTGGCCAAGGCTGGGCTGGAAGGCGCCGCCGCAACACTTCAGAAAGAAGCCATATTTCATGGAGTACGCTGCGGAGTCATACATCCCGGATTCACGGACACGCCGATGGTACGGGCTTTGGGTGAGGACTACCTGCAAGAATACGTTCTTCCCTACACGCAACTTCGCCGCTTGATTCGACCCGAGGAGATCGCCGATGCAATCTGCTTCATGATTTCCAACTGTGCGGTAAGTGGCGAGCTGTGGGCCGACGCTGGCTGGCATCCGCCGGCCTAGCGTCGAATTTGATTTAGTCGGAGGGCAGGTTTTGTAAGCCTGCCCTACGCGATGCAAGCGAAACTGCAAGGTTGACATTGAATACATCGGGCACGTTACGAAACCTGCCCTGCCTTCCGAGTCACCGGTCTCGGATTCGAGATGTTTGACACGCTCTTCGAGCTGTTGCAAACGCTCGTTCAACGGGCTCCGACTCGGTAGATGACACGCGGCGCGTGAGTCGTCTGGCGTCGCGCTAATCCTGTCCAGCCAGGCTTTGACCCAGTGGATGGGTTGCACCAGCGCGTTGGCGGCCTGGCTGTGACGCTGCAGGTAATCGAGGTAAGTTAACGAATGTCGAAAGTACTCTCGCAGGAATCCCGACATGACGTCGTTGGATCGCAAGATGAAATGCAACATGTCGGAGGGAAAGAGCGAAATTTTGTCCGGGTGACGTTCCACAATGATCTGCGTCAGCACCGCACGCGTCAATGTCCTCTCCCGTCTGGCTGTCTTGGATCTCCACTGTCTTTCCGGCCTGAACCAGCTCTTCGATTTCCTGCAGCGACACATACTTGCTAAGATTGCGAGCATAATATCGACGATTCGGGTATCGTTTGATGGAGATGGGATCTTCAGACATGGCAACAGTTCCTCAAGCCGGCAATTATACAATGGGGCTGTTCGATTTGCAGAAAACTTGAGCAATCTTTGGCGAGAACGCGGATTACAAGAGCCTGGACGGCTCAACAGCAAAACCAGGATAGCGGGGAGCAGGGACGGAGGTTCAGAAGTTGGGGGGCCGCCAGGGCCCAGGCAGCGGTCGAATAGACGTTTGTCGGCAGGGTCGAAACTGGCGAAATTTTCCCCACACAATACAAGTTCATTTTTCCAAGGAGTTACTTAGATGACTACGAAAACCAAGAGTCCACTGGACACCAACCTCTATGAGGAGATGTTCCAAAACGTGCGGAAAGCGGCAGAGTCGTCCCTCAAGATGCAACAGGAAATGTTCCAACATTGGACGAAAATGTGGCCTGGCGTAGGTGCCCCCCAGACCATCTGGGTCGACAAGTTGCAGGAATTCCAGAAGCAATGGACGCAAACCATTTCCGACTTAGCTCGTCGGCATCGCGATACGTTCAATCGCCAGTATCAGGCAGCCCTGGAATCACTGGAGGAAGTCCTGCGCGTCAGTGAATCCAGCAACCCGGACGAATTTCGTCAACGGACGGAGCAACTGTTTCGCAAGACGCTGGATTGCATGCGTGAAGTCTCCGAGGCCCAGATGGCGGAGTTTCAAGAGGGGATGAACAAGTGGGGCGAATTGATCACGAAGACAAACGCCTGAACAAGACCACGCCCCGCCCCTCAACCTCACGACGGTGAAAGCGGGTAAGATGCGTGCTGCTCCGCCACGTTCCGGCGGAGCGCATGTTAGAATTTCAGGCGTTGTCTCATGTCGTGTCACCGAAACATGCACGCACGACGCGCCGAAAATACAAGCACGGCGCGCAAGCGAGTGAACTCGCCCACCGCCCCACGCACGGGTTTCCGCCAACACACTACCCAGAATTCGCAACCACACGACGCGCGAGTTTTGAAGTTGCGCTGGCGGAGAAACCCCGCAAATTACGCACGACGAGTGAGTGAGTGAGTGAGTAAGTAAGCCCGCCCACCACCCCAATTACGGGTTTCTGCTAAATGCTACCAAGAATGCACGACCTAATAACTCGCGAGCGAGTGGGATGGCCGAATTTAAGCGTGAACTGCAAGACCCCCCTTTCGCCAAGGCGGATCTTGATCGGCTGTTAGGCAGCGGATTTATCCGGGAGGTTGAATTCCATCACGAAATCGGCTCCACCAATGAACGGGCCCTGCAGCTGGCGCGTGAACCGCACCGGCGCTATCCGCTGCTGGTTCTGGCTGAACACCAAACGGCGGGTCGGGGGCGGGGCGCCAATCGCTGGTGGGGCGCGCCGGGGGCCTTGACCTTTTCCCTGGTCCTGGAGGGTTCGACCGCACAGCTCCCGCCTCACAGATGGCCGCAGGCCTCCTTGACAACGGGTCTTGCCGTATGCGAAGCCTTGGAAGAACTGCTACGCGATCGTACCATCCAGCTTAAATGGCCCAACGACGTTTATTGGAAACAGCGAAAACTGTGCGGCGTGTTGCTGGAGTCCCCTGCCGAACGGCCCGGAATCCTGGTCTTGGGAATTGGCTTGAACGTCAACAACTCATTGCACAACGCGCCACACGAACTACAATCCACGGCCATCACCCTGGCCGATGCCACGGGAGATTCGTTTTCATTGACCGACGTACTGCAGCGTGTGCTGGGGTGTCCTGGCGGAGCGACTGCGGTGGATTGGCTGCCGGGACCACGAGTTGTCGGCGCGGTGGCGCGAACGGTGCCTGCTGACCGGTCGCACCGTCTGCCTCGAGATCGGCGGGCGTCGCGTGCGTGGCTACTGTCGCGGGATCGATGAGGAAGGGGCATTAGTGGTCGAGACCGACGCCGGCACGGAGCGATGCTTTGCAGGTGTCGTGACACAGTTTTGAACCGGGTCAAACCGGATGATCGATAAGCACATAAGGAGTCTGCGTTGAGCGTCAAGTTTGTCACCGTCGATGGAAATGAAGCCGCCGCCTATGTGGCTCATCATACGAACGAAGTGATTGCCATCTATCCCATCACGCCCGCGTCCCCCATGGGGGAATTGGCGGACGCCTGGTCGGCGCGGGGACGCCGGAACATGTTTGGCACCGTGCCGGACGTGATTGAGATGCAGAGTGAGGGGGGTGCAGCGGGTGCCGTGCATGGAGCACTGCAAGCCGGCGCGATGTCCACCACTTTCACGGCGTCGCAAGGATTGCTGCTGATGATTCCCAACATGTACAAGATCGCTGGGGAATTGACTCCCACCGTCTTCCATGTTTCGGCCCGCACCCTGGCCACGCATGCGCTGTCCATCTTCGGCGACCAGAGCGACGTGATGGCCGTACGCCAAACGGGATGGGCTCTGCTGGCGTCGAATTCCGTGCAGGAAGCGCACGATCTGGCCCTGATCGCACAGGCCGCGACGCTGCGCGGCCGCATCCCCTTCGTCCATTTTTTTGACGGTTTCCGTACGTCGCATGAGGTCAACAAGATCGCGCAGCTATCCTCCGAGGATATTCGGGCCATGGTCGACGAATCGTTCGTGCTGGCCCATCGCGACCGCGCCATGGACCCCGACCGACCTGTCCTGCGCGGCTCGGCCCAAAATCCCGACGTTTTCTTCCAGGCTCGCGAGGCGGCCAACCCCTTCTACGATGCCCTGCCACAAATCGTCCGCGAAACGATGCAACAATTTGCGGAATTGACCGGACGCGCATATCAGCTGTTCGATTACGTGGGAGTACCGGATGCAGAGCGCGTGATTGTGATCATGGGTTCAGGCGCGGGAGCAGTCGAGGAAGCGCTGCAGCATTTGAATGCCGAGGGCGAAAAGGTGGGACTGCTCAAAGTGCGACTTTACCGGCCATTCGATACCGCTGCCTTCGTGGCCGCGCTACCGCCGTCCGTGCGCGAAATCGCCGTGCTCGACCGTACCAAGGAACCGGGCGCCATCGGGGAGCCTTTGTACCAGGATGTCCTCACGGCCCTGGTGGAGCGTGGCCGCCTGGCGTCCTGCCCTGTCGTGCTGGGCGGCCGCTATGGCCTGTCGTCCAAGGAATTCACGCCCGCGATGGTGGCACGCGTGTACGAGGAACTGAACGCCGCGACCCCCAAGCGACACTTTACCATCGGCATCATTGACGACGTCACCCACTTGAGCCTCAAGTGGGACCCGGAGTTTTCCACCGAACTCGACGACGTCACGCGGGCCGTGTTTTACGGTCTGGGAAGTGATGGGACCGTGGGGGCCAGCAAGAACACGGTGAAGATCATCGGCGAGAATACGCCGCTGTACGCGCAGGGCTATTTTGTCTACGACTCGAAAAAGGCCGGATCCATCACCGTCTCGCATTTGCGGATCAGCCCACGTCCCATCAACTCCACGTACCTGATCGAACGCGCCAATTTCGTGGCCTGCCATCAGTTCCATTTCCTCGATCGCATCGACGTGCTGAACGTGGCCGAGGTGGGTAGCACATTCCTGCTCAACAGCCCCTACGGCGCCGACGAAGTCTGGGAACACCTGCCGCAGGAGATTCAACGGCAAATCATTGACAAGCGTCTGAAAGTCTACACGGTCGATGCCCTGAAAGTTGCCCGCGAGACAGAAATGGGGGTGCGGATCAACACGATCATGCAGACATGCTTCTTTGCCTTGGCCAATGTCTTGCCACGCGAGCAGGCGATCGAGCAGATCAAGGAGTCGATTCGCAAGACCTACGGTCAGCGCGGCGAAGCCGTCTTGCGACGGAATTTTGCGGCGGTCGATGCAGCCCTGGCCAGCCTGCACGAAGTTCGCATTCCCACTCAAGCTACCAGCCAACGGCATCGCCTTCCCCCGGTGGCTGCCGATAGTTCCGATTTTGTCCAGCGGGTCACGGCCATGTTGCTGGACGGACGAGGCGATCTGCTGCCCGTGAGCGCCCTGCCGGTGGACGGCACATTTCCCACGGGCACGGCCAAAGTCGAACGACGCAGCATCGCTCAGGAAATCCCCATCTGGGATCCGGACATCTGTATTCAGTGCGGATTGTGTGCACTGGTTTGCCCGCACGCCGCCATCCGCTCCAAGGCGTATCCGCACGGCGCCATGAACGGCGTTCCGGAGGGATTTCAATCGATGGACTGGAAGGGGAAAGAGCTGCCCGACCACCTGATGACGATTCAGGTAGCGCCGGAAGACTGCACGGGCTGCGGCGTTTGTGTGGATGTCTGTCCGGCGAAGAGCAAAGAGGCCGCGAAGCACAAGGCGATCAACATGCAGCCCAAGCTCGACCACCTCGATCGAGAGCGGGCGAATTTCGAATACTTTCTGCAACTGCCGGAGTTCGACCGCACGCTGGCCAAGCTCGATACGGTGAAGGGTTCGCAGCTGCTGGAACCGCTGTTTGAATTTTCCGGAGCTTGTGCGGGATGCGGCGAAACACCCTATTTGAAGCTGATGAGTCAGATGTTTGGCGATCGTGCGTTAATCGGGAATGCGACCGGTTGCTCGTCCATTTACGGCGGCAACCTGCCCACGACGCCGTGGAGCACCAATGCCGACGGACGGGGGCCAGCCTGGAACAATTCGCTGTTCGAGGACAATGCGGAGTTTGGGTTGGGGTTGCGTCTGGCGCTCGATCAAAAACTGGACTACGCGGAGCACTTGCTGCGCAGCCTGACCTCGATGGTCAGCGATGAACTGGTCTCGGGACTGCTCCATGCGCCGCAGACGAACGAAGCGGAAATCGCGCAGCAGCGGCAGCGTGTAGCCGAATTGCGCCGACGGCTTGCGGGTAGCGACGTGGCGGGAGCCAGCACGTTGGCGGCGATTGCCGACATTTTCGTCCACCGCAGTGTGTGGATTGTGGGAGGTGACGGCTGGGCCTACGACATCGGCTTTGGTGGGCTGGATCACGTGTTCACCACCGGGCGCAACGTGAACGTGCTCGTGCTGGACACGGGAGTTTACTCCAACACGGGTGGGCAGGCGTCCAAGGCCACGCCGCGAGCCGCCATTGCCAAATTCGCCGCTGCGGGAAAGCCCTCGCGCAAGAAAGACCTGGGAATGCTGGCGGTCGCCTACGGGAACGTCTATGTCGCGCAGATCGCCATGGGAAGCAACCCCGCCCAGTCGCGCGCGTGTTTCAGGAGGCAGAGTCCTACTCCGGTCCGTCGCTGATACTCGCCTACAGTCATTGCATCGCACACGGCATCAACATGACAACCTCCATGTCTCACCAGAAGGACGTCGTGCAATCCGGATTCTGGCCTCTGTACCGTTATGATCCCCGCAAGGCTCGTACTGGCGAACGACCGTTTCAGTTGGACAGTCGCAAGCCGACCAAATCCTTCAAAGATCTGGCGATGCAAGAAGCGCGCTTTGCCATGCTGGCTCGCACGGATCCCGAACATGCCAAACGCATGTTCGAACTTGCCCAGAAAGACATTGACGATCAATGGCACTATTATGAGCAGATGGCCGGCGTGGAACGAGATATCGTCGATGAATTCGAGGACGCCGAAGTGTGACGCCGATGCCCAGCCAAAAGAAACGCCCGCACACGATCAGCTTCGTAGACGATGCGACTTTTTCCTCTCCATCGGCTTCACCAACGGCACGAGGAGACTGCTGAGTTAATCAGCCGATGGGCGTTAGCCCACGGTTCAAGCAGCAACAAACGCGTCAAGACCGGAGGCTAACGCCTGCCGGCTGATGTTATCTGAGCAGTTATGGGGAATAAATCGACAAGCCGAGAGGCCGTCGGGATCAAACATCAGACAGTGACACTAATTTGATTAACTAACTCAAACTGAGCGGTTTTTATGCCGCGATTTGGAATTCGCTGAGAAAGGCTCGTAATTTTGCTCGAGCATCCCTGTTTTTGATCCGCTTGAGGAAGCTCGTTGCTTGCTCACGTCGAATGGAGTTGCGTAGGTTTTCGAGGCGTTCGTTAAAATGCGGCAGAGTAAGCTCTTTGTCCTTTTCGTTGGCTTGTGCACCTGCGTCCTTCAGGGCGTGGTGGGTCAGCAGCAAGTGGGCCATGCAGCACAGGTGCAGGTGACGCTCGATGGCGTTTCTGCTCAGTACCTGATAATCGCAAAGCCCCAGCGAATTCCGCAGCTCTTTGAACAGCACCTCAATGTTCCAACGCTTCTCGAAGATCGCCATGATGTTTCGAGCTTCCAAGCCGGTCTCATTGGTGACTACCGCCAATGTCTTCTTCCAAGGATCCTGTGGACGCTTCGACAAAACCATTCGGACCTTTCCCATGCGGCCGAGGGTTCCATCGACCTTGGCGATACGCATCCAACGCCAGCCTGCGCACTTGCGCAACCGGATACAACGACCGCCGTGTTTCAGAGCCCCCGAGGCGAATTCCTTGATCGCACGCGTGCGACAATGTTTGCGAACCAGCTTGCGATTTTTGGATGCGACAGAAAACCAGGTAAAAGCACGGGATTCACAGGCTCTGACGACATTCGCTGCGAGGTAAAAAGCGTCGAACAAGACGCGGACCTTCAAGCCTTTGGGAACACGCAACTCGTTGATCATCTCGGCCGCGATCTGGTTGATCTTCCGATAGCCGTCTTGGGCTTCCGCTTTGGGAATCCAAGATTTATTTTCCAAGGGATGACAATGCCACGAAACATGAGAGCCGCCGTGACCACGATGTGCCCCCGAACAAATCGCAACGTCTTGTGATCGTAGATTTTCGTCACGGCATCCATCTTTCGGCCGCGTTTTTCAATTCGTGTATCGTCGATGATCAGATAAATCACTTCGTTCGTTTTGGGCTTCAGTCGCTGCAAAGTACGCATTGCCTGCTGGTTCAACAGCGAGGGGCCATCCCAGTCGCTGCGCAGGAACGTGCCGCACGATGTTCGGTGTCCTCCGCGAGGTGCGGTCACGGCAATATTCGCCAGCTTCACTTTTCGAGTGCTTACCAACAGTGCGAACAGAAACCATCGCAGATGTCCACGTTGTGGTTTCGTCAGAGATTGGCAAATCGGTTCCAATACGGCTTGCAAGAATCGGGGAAAATGACCACCATCCATGGCGAGGCCCTTGTGAATCAAGGAGATGTTTTCGCGAACCTCCTTTCATAAGTGGCCTCGTTTCATGGACCGCAAATACCAGTTTCAATCGAAAAACCGCTCAGTTTGAGTAACT
>CAVOGW010000006.1:0-314221 GCA_963695565.1 uncultured Planctomycetales bacterium | reverse complement strand
ACTTTGATTTGTGGCATCCCGCTTAACCGGGATTGACTTTCGCATTATTTTGATTCAAGGCTACGTCATGACGGTCGACTTGAGCACCTGGTATCTGGGAATGAAACTGAAGAATCCGCTTGGCGTGGCCGCTTGTCCGCCGCTGACCGGAAACCTGGACTCACTGCGACGATTGGAGGAAGCCGGAGCGGCTTTCGCCGTATTGCCGTCGCTGTTTGAAGAGCAGATCGAACACGAGGAATTGGAATTGAATCGCTTGTTCGAGTACCAGACCGAATCCTTTGCGGAGGCACTCACGCACTTCCCTTTATTTGATCAGTACAACACCGGACCGGGGGAATATCTGCGACACGTCGAAGCTGCCAAGCAAGCGCTCTCCATTCCCGTCATCGGCAGCCTGAATGGGGCATCGCCTGGCGGCTGGTCGCGCTACGCCAGGATGATTGAAGAGGCGGGAGCCGACGCCATGGAGCTGAACATCTACTTCGTGCCCACGGACCCGGAAATGACGGCGACGGATGTCGAGCAGCGATATGTTGATCTGGTGGCCGAGGTGAGACAGTCGGTAGCGATACCGCTGGCCGTAAAGATCGGACCGAACTTTACCAGCCTGCCCCACTTCGCCCAGCAGCTCGTGGCTGCCGGAGCGGATGGGCTGGTCCTGTTCAATCGGTACGTGGAAGCAGATATCGACCTGGAAACGCTGCAGATCAAACCGGACCTGGTGCTCAGCAATCGTCATGAGGCCCGTGTACCGCTCCGCTGGATCGCCGTCTTGCGGGATCAAATCAAGGTTTCGCTGGCCGCCTCGAGCGGCGTGCACCGCATGCAGGGGGTGGTCAAATTGCTGCTGGCCGGAGCCGATGTCACGATGATGGCCAGTATCCTGTTGATGAAAGGTCCCGATTTCCTCCGCAGCCTCGTGGACGAAGTGCATACCTGGCTGGAGGAAAACGAATATGATTCGGTGGAGCAGATGAAGGGCAGCATGAGCCGCGGGAACTGCCCGGACCCGAGCGCGCTGGAGCGAGCCAACTACATGAAGGCGCTGGCCAACTATACCACGGCGCCATCGGAGCCACGACTGCAGTAGATTCTCAAATTCGGTGATCTTATGCCGGAATCCCATGACAACGCGACTTCCGCGGATGCACTCTGGCAACCGCTGATGGATTACTGGCAGGACTACGTGCGGCAGGCCGAGTCGGCCGGTCGGCAGATTCCAGTCCCCGCGGATGGCCAACTCAATCCGCGGGCCTGGCGCCGGCAATGGCTGGACACAATGAGCCGCGCGACAGACGTTTACTTGCGCAGCCCAGCCTTTTTGCAGACGCTGAAGGCACAGCTGGACGCTTTCGTGAAGGCCCGCCCTGAATTCCCCGATCCCCCCACGACGCCTGATGGCGACGAAATCCGTGCGGCGGCTCCCATCGCGGGCGAGCTGCCGCAGCGGTTGGGCCGCTTATTGGCCGAATTGCAAGAACTCGAACAACGGCTCGACGCGGTCGGGGACACGGTGGTCGGAGACGTGGCTCCGACGGCGAAGGCCAGTCCAGCGAGTCCCCTGCCGAGAGCTACCGTGCGTTTGACCAGTGGTGTCACGAGCCACGATGTGGTGTACGCCGAGGGTCCCCTGCGGCTGTTGCGGTACCGGGGATCGGCACTCCGATTTCGGGAGCCGGTACTGATCTGTTTCGCACTCGTTAATCGACCCTACATCCTGGATTTGCAGGAGCAGCGGAGCGTCGTGCAGGTGCTGCTGCGGCAAGGGTTCGACGTCTATTTGATTGATTGGGGAACTCCCTCCGCGGAAGATCACACGCTACGGCTGCAGGATTACGTCTGCCGGTTCCTGAAGAACGTCGCGGCCACGATCTGCCAACGAACCGGCACGCCGCACCTGAACCTGCTGGGTTACTGCATGGGGGGAACCATGTCGTCAATGTTCGCGGCGTTATATCCGGCGCGGGTCCGCAACCTGATTCTGATGGCGGCGCCGATCGATTTTGACTGCCACGAAGGACTGGTGAACCTGTGGGCGCGTGCCGAATATTTTGACGTCGACGGTTTGATTGACGCCTATGGCAACTGCCCCGGTCAGTTTTTACAGTACTGTTTTCAATTACTGAGACCCGTACAACACTTTGCCGAAAAATATTTGATGTTCCACGAGCATCTGGGGGACTCAGCCTTCATGGACAACTTTTTCGCCCTGGAACGCTGGGCCAACGACAGTGTTCCTGTAGCGGGAGAGACGTTTCGTGAGTACGTTAAACTGCTCTACCAGCAGAATGAGCTGGTGAAGGGCGGGCTGACTCTGGCGGGCCGGTCCGTCAAGCTGCAAAACATCACCTGTCCGCTGCTGTTGCTGGTAGCCGACCGGGACCACCTGGTGCCGGCAAACTCAACCTTGGCCATCACCGAACATGTGGGCTCGACCGAAGTCAAGTCCATGTCGATTGACGCGGGACATATCGGGCTGGCGGTGAGTTCGCATGCACACCGGCAACTTTGGCCCGCAGTCGCAACTTGGATCGCGGAACATTCGGCGCCACGCCACGGAATCACAACTTAGCCCTCTAATTGGGGGGATCGCGAGAAGGGACTATGCAAGATATCGTCCGCCAGCTGGCAGAGATGCGCAACGCCGCGGAACTTGGCGGTGGCAAGACGCGCATCGATGCGCAGCACAAGAAAGGCAAGCTCACCGCCCGCGAACGGATCGAACTGCTGCTCGATCCGGATACCTTCGAGGAATGGGACATGTTTGTCGAGCATCGTTGCAACGACTTCGGCATGGACCAGCAGCGCATACCGGGAGACGGTGTGGTCACGGGCTACGGCACGATCAACGGTCGCGTAGTGTTTGTGTTCAGCCAGGACTTCACCGTGTTCGGCGGTTCGTTGTCGGAGGCGCACGCGGAGAAGATCTGCAAGATCATGGACCACGCTATCAAAGTGGGGGCTCCCGTGGTCGGCCTGAATGATTCGGGCGGCGCTCGCATCCAGGAAGGAGTCGCGTCACTGGGCGGCTATGCCGACGTGTTCCAACGTAACGTACTGGCTTCCGGCGTGGTCCCGCAGATTTCCGTAATTATGGGACCGTGCGCCGGCGGCGCCGTGTATTCGCCGGCCATGACCGACTTCATCTTCATGGTCAAAGACAGCTCGTACATGTTCGTCACGGGCCCCGACGTGGTGCGGACGGTGACGCATGAGGAGGTCACCCAGGAGGAGTTGGGAGGTGCTGTCACGCACTCCACAAAATCCGGCGTCTGCGATCGTGCCTTCGAAAACGATGTCGAAGCGCTCAGCCATGGTGCGTCGGTTGATCAACTACCTTCCGGCCAACAACCGCGTGCCACCTCCGCGGCGGCCCAGTCCCGACCCGGCGCTGCGAGTCGAGCCTTCTCTGGATACGCTGGTGCCGGACTCCCCCGCCCAGCCCTACGACATGAAGGAACTGATTCTGAAGATTGTGGACGACACTGATTTTTTTGAGCTGCAACCGGAACACGCCAAAAACATGGTTATCGGATTTGCGCGGATGGAGGGATATCCTGTCGGAATCGTGGCCAACCAGCCACTGGTACTGGCCGGCTGTCTCGACATCAAGTCGTCCATCAAGGCGGCCCGTTTTGTGCGATTTTGCGACGCCTTCGGCATCCCCATCTTGACCCTCGTGGATGTGCCCGGATTCCTGCCGGGAACAGCACAAGAATATGGGGGTATCATCAAGCACGGAGCCAAATTGTTGTATGCGTATGCTGAAGCGACCGTTCCCAAGATTACACTGATCACGCGAAAAGCATACGGCGGAGCCTACGACGTGATGGCGTCCAAGCATTTGCGGGGCGATGTGAATATTGCCTGGCCCAGTGCGGAAATTGCCGTGATGGGACCCAAGGGGGCTGTCGAGATCATCTTCCGCAAAGAGCTGGAAAATGCGGCCCGCATCGAAGAGCTGACGGACGAATATCGTGTCAAGTTCGCCAACCCCTTCATCGCCGGCCGCCGCGGTTTTATTGATGATGTGATTATGCCACGGCTGACTCGGCAGCGGATCTGTCGATCATTGGCCATGTTAAGAAGCAAGCAGTTGGAAAACCCGTGGCGCAAGCATGGAAACATTCCGCTTTAGTCCCTGATCTAGCGAACCGTAGGACAGGTTCGTAACCTGTCGAGTACACACATTTCCGGTTCGTTAGACCGCAAGCCAGAAGAAATCGCCGTGAGCATCGATCATAGGCCACGACTCCCAGGCGATTTCTGGCGGCGAGCGCGTCCGCCGGATGCGCTCGCCGCCGAAGAATGCCGCATCGTGTTTCGCCAGAACGAGCGTGTGCCGGCATGCTTCCCTGGCTTGCGGTCTAACGAGGCGGCCCAGATGTGAGTAAAGGACAGGTCATAAACCGATCCTACGGTCGATCTTCGCTTGTTTAGGGTCTAGTGTTCTGTTCCATTGGAGTTTTCCGATCGGCCAGTCAAATCAAAATAGACATCGCGCTAGTAAGGATTCTAAGCCCGCCATGTTCAAGAAAATCCTGATTGCGAATCGCGGTGAAATTGCTTGCCGCGTGATCAAGACCGCACGGCGGATGGGCATCCAGACGGTCGCCGTCCATTCGGAGGCCGACCAGGATGCCCTGCACGTGTCCCTGGCCGACGAAGCCGTTTGCATCGGCCCAGCCCCTTCTGCGGAAAGCTACCTGGTGATCGATAAGATCCGACAGGCCTGCCTGCAGACGGGCGCAGAGGCCGTGCATCCCGGCTATGGCTTCCTCTCGGAGAATGCCGACTTTGCCGAGCGGTTGGCGGCCGCCGAAATCGCCTTCATCGGCCCCAACGTGCACGCCATCCGCTCCATGGGTGACAAGATCACCTCCAAGCGCCTGGCCATGGAGGCGGGGGTCAATACAGTACCCGGTCATGCCGACATCATCGAAAGCGCCGACCACGCCGTGGCGATCGCGGATGAGATCGGTTATCCCGTGATGCTGAAAGCCAGCGCGGGCGGCGGCGGCAAGGGGATGCGGATCGCTCATAATGACGCCGAATGTCGCGACGGTTTCGAGCGCGCGACGAACGAAGCCCGCTCAGCATTTGGCGACCACCGCGTGTTTCTGGAGAAGTTCATCGAACAGCCCCGCCACATTGAGATTCAAGTTCTGGCCGATAAGCACGGCCACGTGATCCACCTTGGCGAGCGGGAGTGCTCGCTGCAGCGTCGCCATCAAAAGGTCATCGAAGAGGCCCCGTCGCCATTCCTGGATGCGGCCACGCGTGCGGCCATGGGGGAGCAAGCGGTAGCGCTGGCCCGTGCCGTAAATTACCAGTCGGCGGGAACCGTGGAGTTCATCGTCGATACCGAACGAAACTTCTATTTCCTGGAAATGAACACACGCTTGCAGGTGGAACATCCGGTCACGGAATTTGTGACCGGGCTGGACCTGGTCGAGCTGATGATTCGTATTGCTGCCGGTGAGCCCCTGAAACTGAAGCAAGCCGACGTCCGTTTTGAGGGCTGGGCCATCGAGGCCCGTGTGTATGCGGAAGACCCCTTCCGCGGCTTCTTGCCTTCGGTGGGACGCCTTGTGCGTTACGCGCCGCCCGCGCTATCCGACGTCGTGCGTGTGGACACGGGCGTCTTTGAGGGTGGCGAAGTCTCCATCTACTATGATCCGCTAATCGCCAAGCTCATCACGTACGGCCCCTCGCGCGACCAGGCGATTGACCACATGCGCGAGGCGCTGAACGAATTTTACATCCGTGGCGTGTCGCACAACATCAGCTTCCTGGCCGCCCTGATCGAACATCCCCGCTTTCGTGAAGGGCAGCTTAGTACCAACCTGATTGCCGAAGAATACCCGCACGGCTTTCACCCCGGAGATGAACTGCATGACGATCCGGCCCTGCTGATCGTGGTGGCCGCGGCCATCCATCGAAAATATATGGAACGCGCGGCCAGTATTAGTGGGCAACTGCCAGGCTATGAACGGGTCGTGAATAACCATTGGGTCGTCGTCATGAATGGTACGCGTTATCCCGTGGAAACGCGACCGATCGCAGGCGGGCACCACGTGGTCTACGACGGGGAAGCCTACACGGTGCTCAGCGACTGGCAATTCGGCCAGCCCTTGTTTCGGGGGACCATCAATGGCAGCCCCATCTGCCTGCAGGTCGAGCGGCGGAACATGATTTACCGCCTCCTGCACTGGGGGGCCCAAGTGGATCTCACGGTGCTCTCTGCCCGCGCGGCGGAACTGCTGGCCTGCATGCCCGTCAAGAAGGTGGCGAACACGTCCAAATTCCTGTTGTCCCCCATGCCGGGCCTGTTGACGCAGCTGCACGCCCAGCTGGGCCGTGACGTGAAGCTGGGCGAAAACCTGGCTGTGATCGAAGCCATGAAAATGGAGAACGTGCTCCGCGCAGAACGGGACGGCAAGGTGGCACGAGTCCTGGCCAAGGTTGGCGAAACGCTGGCCGTCGATCAGCCGATCCTGGAGTTTGAATAGACTCGCTGCACACGGGATTGGGAGCCAAGCTCTTCGCCCGCCAGCGCATTGCCGTGCGGTTTTGAACGTGATTTGCCGATCGGTGATCCCCCAGGGGCGATGCCGGAAACTCGTCGAGGCCGCCCGTCAGAGTGCGGGCGACGAGAACCAATGCGCGCCCTCATGTGTGCGAACGAGCACGGTTTGCTCCGGATCGTCCGCGTCTATCGCCTGTTGCTGGCCCGGTTAGCCGACCGCGATCTGCAAGCATGAGACGCGACAGGCGGCAGATCCGGGAGAATCTACCTGCCGGGATGTCGACTTTGCGGTGCGCATGCCGGTTTTTACTGATTCGGAATGGGGTTTGCTCTTTTGGTAGTGGCTGCGCCACAAATCACGTCGCTGGCTCCAGTCGGCGCCTCGGTTCGAGTCGACTTGAACTGCGTGGTGGCCGCATACATGCAACATCCGGGGATTGGAAACGCAAGGAGAGTTCATCGTGACGACCATGACAAAGTCAAAAGCCATCGACCGCCTGGTCGCCGAGGGAATCGACGTCCGAGGTGGTCTGCAGCCAGAATTCGAACAGATTCTTACTCCGGAGGCACTGCGGTTCCTGGCTGGCCTGCAGCGCGAGTTTAATGCGCGACGCTGCCAACTGCTGGCAGCGAGGGTCAGCCGGCAACAGCAGTTGGATGCAGGGGAGCTGCCCGATTTCCTGTCGGAAACGCGGCACATTCGTGAAGGAGATTGGCATGTAGCCCCGTTGCCCAAGGACCTGCAGGATCGTCGTGTGGAGATCACCGGACCGGTGGATCGCAAGATGGTGATCAACGGCCTGAACTCCGGTGCCAGGTGTTACATGGCCGATTTCGAGGATGCGCATTCCCCGACCTGGCAAGGCACTTTGGAGGGGCAGATCAACATTCGAGACGCCGTGAATCGCACGATCGAGTACATCAACCCCGACAACCAGAAACAGTATCGCCTGAATGACGAGATCGCCACGTTGATCGTTCGTCCACGAGGCTGGCATCTGGTGGAAAAGCATGTGCTGATAGATTCCGAACCGATGTCAGCCTCGCTATTTGATTTCGGGCTCACGCTGTTTCATAACGCGCGACAGCTGATCGAGCGCGGCAGCGGGCCGTATTTCTATCTGCCCAAACTGGAAGGGCACCTGGAGGCCCGACTGTGGAACGATGTGTTTGTCAAGGCGCAGCGAGACCTCGGCCTCCCGCACGGTTCCATCCGGGCCACCGTGTTGATCGAAACGATTCTGGCCGCCTTTCAGATGGAGGAGATCCTCTACGAGCTGCGCGACCACATTGCCGGACTGAACTGCGGACGCTGGGACTACATCTTCAGCTTCATCAAGCGTTTTCGCAGCCGACCGGAAATGGTATTGCCGGATCGTGCTCAGATCACCATGACCACGCATTTCATGCGTTCCTATTCCCTGCTGGCAATCAAGACCTGTCATCGTCGCGGCGCATCCGCGATTGGTGGGATGGCGGCGCAAATTCCCATTAAAGAAGATCCGGTGGCCAACGAGCAGGCATTCGATAAAGTGCGGGCCGACAAACGTCGTGAAGCCAGTGACGGTCATGACGGGACTTGGGTGGCGCATCCCGGGCTGGTATCCGTCGCGATGCACGAGTTTGATCAAGCCATGAACACACCCAATCAGATTGATCGCCAACGCGATGACGTGCATGTGAGGGCCGAGGACCTGCTGCGAGTTCCCGAGGGGACCATCACCGAAGAGGGACTGCGCACCAATATCCGCGTGGGCGTGCAGTACATGGAGGCATGGCTGAGCGGCAACGGCTGCGTGCCCCTGTACCACCTGATGGAGGATGCCGCCACCGCGGAGATCTCGCGCACGCAGGTTTGGCAGTGGTTGCACAACCAGCAACCACTGGAAGACGGCCGCACGATCACGGTGGAGCTGTTCCGGCAGATATTTGGCGAAGAACTGGATCGCATTCAGCAAGAGGTCGGCCCGCAGCGCTTCCGCAACGGCCGATTCGACCTGGCGGGTCGCCTGTTCAAAGAAATCATCGAGTCGCACGAACTGGAGGAGTTCCTGACATTAAAGGCGTACGAGTACTTGGATTGAAGTGGCGTGAACGTCGCGTCATCCGATTAAACGAGGAGAACTGATGTGATTACGCAGCGATATGAAACCAATAAAACGCACGGCGATCTTCCCACGCTGGATCCTGCGGCGCTGAAGAAGCACTGGGCAGAAGATGCCCGCTGGCAAGGAGTGCAGCGGCCCTACGCAGCCGAGGACGTGATCCGGTATCGCGGATCATTAGCGATCGAGCACACGCTGGCAGCTCGTGGCGCCGAACGACTGTGGCAGCTGATGAATTCAGCGGATTATGTCCATGCGCTGGGCGCGCTCACCGGAAACCAGGCGGTGCAGCAAGTCGCGGCCGGGCTGAATTCCATCTATGTGAGTGGTTGGCAAGTGGCCGGGGACGCGAATCTGGCTGGCCAGATGTATCCCGATCAGAGCCTCTATCCGGCCAATAGCGTGCCCCACCTGGTCCGCCAGATTAACAATGCCTTGCGCCGTGCTGACCAGATCTCAAGACTGGAAGAGGAAGCCAGTGAGACGGATTGGTATGCCCCGATCATGGCGGATGCCGAAGCCGGTTTCGGAGGCCCGCTGAATGCCTACGAGCTGATGCGCGAGATGATCGAAGCGGGGGCTGCCGGTGTGCATTTCGAGGATCAACTATCGTCCGCCAAGAAATGTGGCCACATGGGGGGCAAGGTGCTCGTCCCCATGCGGGAATTCATCGTGAAGCTGATCGCTGCCCGGCTGGCCGCCGACGTCTGCGGTGTGCCGACCGTGCTCTGCGCCCGTACAGATGCAGACAGTGCGCACCTGCTGACCAGTGACATCGACGATCGCGACCGACCCTTCATGACGGGTGAACGGACGGAGGAAGGTTTCTACCGCATCACCGGAGGTCTGGACTGCGCCATCGCCCGCGGTCGGGCGTACGCTCCGTACTGCGATCTGATCTGGTGTGAGACCTCGCATCCCGACCTGGACGAAGCACGGCGGTTTGCCGAGGGGATTCACGCTCAGTATCCGGGGAAGCTGCTGGCCTACAATTGCTCGCCGTCGTTCAACTGGAAGCGGAATCTGGACGAGCCGACCATCGCACGATTCCAGTGTGAATTGGGGAAGATGGGCTACAAGTACCAGTTCGTCACATTGGCTGGCTTCCATGCGCTGAACTTGAGCATGTTCAAACTTGCGCACGGCTATCGCGACCAGGGCATGGCGGCTTACTCGCACCTGCAAGAGGAGGAATTCACCCTGGAGCACCGCGTGGGTTACCGGGCTGTGAAGCACCAGAAATTCGTAGGCACCGGCTTCTTCGACAACCTGTTAACAACCATCACCCAAGGTCATACCTCGGTCACGGCATTGCACGGGTCGACGGAAGAGGAACAGTTTGAGGAGGCGCATTAGGGACGGAGTAATCGCGAGTACTCGTTCCCAGGCTCGGCCTGGGAACGCACTGCCCGGGAGGCTCTGCCTCCCGGTGTTCTTGCGAGAAGACTCACCGGTTTGAACAAGGATAAACGCACCGTCAACACCCACACACGGGCACTCAGATCGAACTACCACCGATGTCTGAACACGTAACCACCAGCCGACTAGCCAACGCCATCGCCCGCGCGATTCGCCGCGCGTTCGACCAGTTCCAGCACAACTTTCGCGAGATCACGCGCCGCGCTAAGGGACGGTTTGCCGGGCGGGATTGGGAAGGCATGTATGCCGATAGTCGAGCGCGGTTGGAAGTCTATGAAGTCACGGTGCGGGAAATCGTCGCGCGGGTCCAGGAGCTATTAGCTGATCGCGTCCGCTCCCGCCTGGTGTGGGTCAGCATCAAGGCAGTTTATTCCGGCTTGATTGATGACCGGGACGATTGGGAGCTCGCTGAGACGTTCTATAACTCGATCACGCGCCGCATTTTCACGACGGTGGGGGTGGACGAAGAGATCGAGTTTGTGCATACCGATTTCCGCAGTCCGCCTACGCTGCCCAAGAGTGCCATTCACCAATCATTCGCTGGCCAGCCATCGCTGGCGGATTTGATGGAGCCGGTAATCGGTTCCTTCGAGTTGCCGCTGACTGATGCCCAACGGCAACAGGAAGCTCGTCTGGCGGCCACGGAGATTCAGCATCGACTGACGATGCTCGGCAAGTGGGGAAAGATCGAAGCCATCGACATGATCAAGCCCGCCTTCTACCGCGGCGAACACGCCCACTTTGTGGGCCGCATGACGATTCTCGGCCACTTTGTACCGCTGGTTCTCTCATTTCGCCATACAGAGGAAGGGGTCTGCCTGGCGGCCGTACTGGTGGAAGAGGACGACTTGAGCTTGTTGTTCAGCTACACCCGATCTTACTTTCAGGTTGAAGTGGAGCGACCGTACGAACTGGTTCGATTCATCAAGACCATTATCCCGCGGAAACCAACGGCCGAGATTTACATTTCCATCGGCTACAACAAACACGGCAAGACCGAGTTGTATCGGCATGCGCTGCGGCACCTGGCGGGCTCCACCGATAAGTATCAACTGGCTCGCGGCCAAAAAGGCATGGTGATGGTCGTGTTCACGATGCCCTCCTATCCCGTGGTCTTCAAGATCATCAAGGACGAGTTCGATTTTCCCAAGGCGACGACACGGCAGTCGGTGATCGACTGCTATCGACTCGTGTTCCAGCACGACCGCGCGGGCCGGCTGATCGATGCCCAGGAATATCAATACATGACGCTGGACCTCGACCGCTTCGATGAGGCGCTGATCGACGAACTGCTGGACGTCGCCGGCAAGACCGTCAGCGTGGAAGGCAAGCGCGTGGTGATCAAGCACTGTTACGCGGAGCGTCGCGTAATTCCGCTGAACCTGTATCTGCAAGAGGCGGATGAACAGGCGGCGCGCAATGCGGTCATCGATTATGGACAGACCATCAAGGATCTGGCGCTGACTAATATATTTCCCGGCGACCTGTTGCTGAAGAATTTCGGGCTCACACGGCAGCGGCGAGTAGTCTTTTATGACTACGACGAGGTCTGCCGACTGACCGACTGCACATTTCGCAAATTGCCCGAGGGGGACGATTACGACGAACAGATGGCCGCGGAGCCGTGGTTCGCGGTAGGCAAGTACGATGTGTTCCCCGAAGAGTTTGGTTACTTTTTGGGGCTCCCACCGCCACTCCGCGAGGCGTTCATGAAACATCATGCCGAACTGCTGTCGGTGGAGTACTGGCTGGATATTCAACGGCAGCTCCAAGCCGGTAAGCTGTTTCATATTCTGCCGCACGCCAGAGACAAACAGGTCAAACGCCCACTGCAGGTCGTGACACGCAGCCAAGGGCGTGACACGTTACGGGAAGCAACGGCACGCGATAGGGCCGTGCAGCCGGCCGCACGCGCATCGGCCGGCGATTGACGCCAATTCAGCGTGACAGGCATGACTTACCAACAGCAGTATCGACGCAGTCTGCGGCACGCCGAGGAGTTTTGGCGTGAACAAGCCCGCGGCATCCACTGGTTCCGCGAACCCCAACAAATACTATCGCGCGACGAGACAGGACATCATCGCTGGTACCGTGGCGGCAAGTTAAACACTTGTTATCTGGCCCTGGACCACCATCTGGAACGGGGTCGAGGCGACCAGCCGGCACTGGTTTACGACTCGCCCGTTACGCAAACCACGCGTACGTACACGTATCGAGAGCTGCATCGGGAAGTGTCACAGTTTGCCGGCGCGCTACGGAAGCTGCGTGTGGGCCGGGGGGATCGGGTGGTGATCTATATGCCCATGATTCCCCAGACCGTAATTGCGATGTTGGCGTGTGCCCGCATTGGTGCCATTCATTCGGTTGTGTTTGGAGGGTTTGCGGCCCACGAATTGGCTGTTCGTATCGACGACACGAGTCCCCAGGTACTGCTGACCGCTAGCGCGGGGCAGGAAGTCGATCGCGTCGTCGATTACATGCAACTCGTGAATGCTGCCCTGGCACAGGCCTCGCATGCACCGCAGCACTGTGTTGTCTATCAGCGCCCGTTCCACCGTGTGCCGCTGCAAGCCGGGCGGGACCATGATTGGGAGCAACTGGCCGCGGCAGCGGAGCCTACCGATTGTGTCGAGCTGGATGCTCTTGATCCTCTGTATATCCTGTACACCTCAGGCACGACAGGGCGGCCCAAGGGCGTCTTGCGCGACAATGGCGGCCACGCCGTGGCCATGAAGTTTACCATGGAGAAAGTCTACGGTGTCCGGCCGGGCGAAGTGTATTGGGCGGCTTCGGACGTGGGCTGGGTCGTCGGTCATTCCTGCATCGTCTATGGCCCGCTAATTCACGGGTGCACGTCCGTCCTCTACGAAGGCAAACCGGTCCGCACGCCAGATGCCGGCGCCTTTTGGCGCGTGATTGCGGAACACAACGTCCGTTCCATGTTTGCGGCACCCACCGCCATTCGCTCGATCAAACAGGCCGACCCGCAAGGCACATTTGCCAGGGCGTACGATCTGAGCGACCTGCGGACCATGTTCCTGGCGGGAGAGCGGTGTGACGTCGCCACGCTGCAATGGCTGACGAATTTGCTGCACGTGCCCGTGATCGATCATTGGTGGCAGACGGAATCGGGATGGCCCATGATCGCCAACATGGCCGGTATCGAATTGTTGCCCATCCGGCCGGGCTCGGTCAGCGTGCCCGTCTGCGGATTCGATATCCGGATTCTGGACGTGCAAGGCCACGAAATGCCTCCGAATGAAGAGGGCGTGATTGCGGTCAAGCTGCCTTTGCCACCCGGCTGCTTTCCCAACCTGTGGCACAATCCCGAGCGATTCCAAAAAGCATATTTGGCGGATTTTCCAGGCTTCTACTTCACGGGAGATGGTGGCTACCGGGATGCGGACGGTTACCTCTACGTCACGGGTCGCGTGGACGACGTGATCAAGGTGGCGGGGCACCGCTTGTCGACGGCGACCCTGGAAGAAGCGGTCGCCGCTCATCCGGCGGTGGCCGAGTGTGCCGTGATTGGCGTGATCGATGCGATCAAAGGGCAGGTTCCCGTGGGCTTTGTGGTACTCAAGTCCGACGCCACGATTGAATCGGAAGAACTGGTCAAACAGCTCGTGCAGATCGTCCGAGACCGCGTCGGCCCCGTGGCTTCGTTCAAGCGCGTCGTTGTGGTCGACCGTTTGCCGAAAACGCGTTCCGGAAAAATACTCCGCCGCACGATGCGTGCGATCGTAGAAGGGGAATCTTTTCCAACCCCCTCCACGATCGAGGACCCCGCAGTCCTCACGGAGTTGGCCGACACCTGGCAGCAGGGCCTCGCGGCATCCACGTGATCGCGTCCCATGTAGCCGTCACGCTCCGTCGTGACGGCCGTTTGGGTGTGATTCTCCTGCAACGAGTAACGTTGCCGGAATGGCGACGTTCGGATCTACTGGGGAAACAGGACTTGAACGGCCGTCACGGCGGAGCGTGACGGCTACTGACGCACGCACTGGCTTATTTCGCCAGCTGAGACCAGAGGACGCCGGCCGCGATCGCTGAGCCGATCACGCCCGCGACGTTGGGCGCCATGGCATGCATCAGCAGGAAGTTGCTCGTGTCCTCGGACTGTCCCACCATCTGCACGACCCGGGCCGAGTCCGGTACCGCGGAAACGCCAGCGGCACCCAACAGCGGGTTGATTTTTTGCCTCAGAAATAGATTCATGAATTTGGCAAACAATACCCCGCCGGCTGTGGCCACCGCAAATGACAACGCGCCCAGCATGAAAATGAGAATGGACCGGGCCTGCAAGAAATGCTGAGCGTTGGTGCTGGCACCCACACAGAAACCCAGCACCATCGTCACGATGTCGATCAATGCGGTCCGCGCGGTGACGGCCAGCCGATCGGTCACGGTGCATTCTTTCATCAGGTTGCCAAAGAACAGCATGCCGATCAGCACTACGGCCCCTGGCGCCATGGTCGTGCAGATCAGGAAGCCCATAATGGGAAATACAATGCGCTCCAACCGCGAAACGTGGCGGGAGGGCGGCATGCGGATTAATCGCTCCTCACGTGTGGTCAACAGTCGCATAATGGGGGGCTGAATCACGGGAACCAGGGCCATGTAGGAGTAGGCCGCGATGGCGATCGCGCCCAGCATCTCAGGAGCCAGTTTCGAGGCCAGGAAAATCGCCGTGGGCCCGTCCGCACCGCCGATGATGCCAATCGCACCCGCCTGCTGCGGCGAAAAAGCCAGGCAGATCGCCCCCAGATACGTGAGGAATACTCCCAGCTGCGCCGCAGCTCCCAGGAAGATCAGCTTAGGGTTGGACAGCATCGTCGAAAAATCGGTCATGGCACCGATGCCGAGGAAGATCAGCGGCGGATACACGCCCTTTTCCACGCCGAAATACAGGTACCGCAAGACGCTCCCTTCATCGTAGACGCTCAACGCCATACCGGCCGCCGACGGAATGTTCCCCACGATCATCCCAAACCCGATGGGCACCAGCAGCAGCGGTTCGTAGTGCTTGACAATCGCGAAATAAATGAAAGCAAACGCGATCACAATCATGACCACGTTGCCAGCTTGCATATTGGGAAACGCCGTGGTCTGAAACAGCTGGCCGGCTTTACTTGTCAAGTATTCAGCGGCAGTCATCGAGCGTCCTCAGATCCGAAGTCTTACTTCATTCACAACCGGTCTCGTGGCGGAATGCGGTGTGATTGATGATGCTGGATGCGCCCTTCGAGCGACCAGCCGAGTTGTTCCGGTGTCAGCCCACGGATGCTGACGATGCGGTGCGGCTGGTCCAGTACAGACGCTACGGCCGCAGTGATCACAACGAGTGTCTCGTCCGAAAGTTCGTCCTCCGCCACTGCCGACCAGGCGGTGGCCTCGGCTGCACGCTCGCCACCAGTCAGGCGTTGCACCACGCGAGGCAGGATCGTGATGAAAGCCACGACCAGCGCCAGTGCCGAGAATACGACTAAAATGCCCATCACCGCCAGGGGGATACCGTAGTCCTCAAACAACGGCGCCCAGCTAAACTCGATTGACGGCCGGCTTTGCAATTGAGCCCCAAACATGTCTCACTCCAGAACGAGCAGCACGTGTCCTTCCCGCACAGAATCCCCTTCTTTGACATTCAAGCTTTTGACGGTGCCTGCGACCGGAGCAGTAATTTGGTTTTCCATTTTCATGGCCTCCAGAATGATCAGGGGCTGATCCGATTTTACGTGGTCACCAGTTTTCACCAGCACCGACTTGATCAGTCCAGCCATGGGGCTGGTAACGGCTCCGGTATCAATGGGCAATTGAGGCCGAGGCGCCCCAGCGCCGGGCGTGGGCGTGGGCGTGGGGGACACTGACGACGGGCGCAGCGGCGCCGCGGGCACGGCTGTCCGATACGAGTCCGCCTCGGTCAAATCCTCGACGGTCACGTCGTACGATTTGTTGCCGACGGTGATGCGCAGTCGCTTGAGGTATGTCATTGGTTCGTCGTGGTTATCATGCTGCTGGAAATGATTCGCGCGGTAAAGACTGGCGTCCGATTTCTACGTTTCGTTGGTCCCAAAGTGCATACTGGCAGCTACAACGGAATCAGTCCATGTTTCTTGGGCGGTCGCATTTCACTCTTGTTTAATGTGTTTCTCAGCGCCAACGAAACCACGCATCGAGTTTGTGCGGGCGAAATAATATCGGTGATCAATCCATGGGAGGCGGCCATGTAGGGGGAGGCAAAGCGTTCGCGGTACTCACGGATGAACTGCTCGCGGATCGCCGCCTGATCCTCAGCCTCCGCGATCTCCTTGCGGTACAACACATTGACGGCACCTTCAGCCCCCATCACGGCGATCTCCGCGGTGGGCCAGGCGAAGACCATGTCTGCCTTGAGGTCGCGACTGCACATCGCCAGATACGAACCTCCATAGGCTTTGCGGGTGATGACCGTAATCTTGGGCACGGTGGCGGAGGAGTAGGCGAACAGCATCTTGGCCCCGTGCCGAATGATGCCACCCTGCTCCTGGGCCACACCAGGCAGGAAACCGGGCACGTCGACCAGCGTCAGAATCGGAATATTAAAGGCGTTACAAAAACGAATAAAGCGAGCGCCTTTATCCGAGGCATCGATATCGAGAGCCCCGGCTTTGACGCAGGGCTGGTTGGCGATGATGCCGACCACCACGCCGTCCACGCGCCCGAAACCCACTACCAGATTCGCGGCGAAGTCACGATGCACTTCAAGAAAACAGTCCTGATCCACAATCCGCTCGATCACTGCGTACATGTTCATGCCCTCCTTGGGATCCTGGGGCAGCACATCGTTCATCGAGTCGTCAGGATCCAGGCAGATGTCGGCGGTGGGGGCATGCGGCGGATTGCTCACATTGTTGGGGGGCAGGTAGGACAGCAGGTCCTTCACGATTTGCATGGCGTGCGGCTCATCCTCGGCCACAAAGTGCACATTGCCACTGATGGCGGCATTGGCGGCGGCACTGCCAATCTCATCCATCGTGCACTCGACGCCGGTCGCGGCTTTGATAACTTGCGGACCACAAATGAACATATTGGCGTTGTCGCGCGTCATCACCAGGAAATCCATGAGCGCCGGCGAGTAAGCAGCGCCTCCCGCGCAAGGACCGGCAATCACGCCGATCTGGGGGACACAACCGGACAGCAAGACATTGCGATAGAAGACCTGACCGTAGCCTGACAGCGACTCGACCGCTTCCTGAATACGCGCGCCTCCTGAATCATTGACGCCGATGATGGGCATGCCTCCTTCGAGCGCATAGTCCATGATGTCGCAGATTTTCCTGGCGTGCCGTTGCCCCAGGGCTCCGCCCCCCACGGTGCCGTCCTGACTGAAGGCCGCCACGGGCTGGCCGTTGACACGCCCCACGCCAGTGACCACGCCATCACACGGCATCTTCTTACTCTGCATGCCGAAATCGTGGCAGGCATGGTCCACGTGCATGCCCCATTCCTGGAAGGTGTAGGGATCGAAAAAAACATCCAGCCGCTCGCGAGCGGATAGTATGCCTTTCTCGCGCCGAGCCGCATGTCGGTCCTCTCCACCGCCCAGACGTAATTCAGTGCGGCGTCGTTCAAGATCGTTCAGCAATTCTGGGGGGATCGTCATGGCGTGGCCACATTCTGGCGTGGGGCTGTGAAGCGTACTGGGTCCATTATTGCTCAAGTCGGGCTTGCCCTGGCGTGCAGGCTCGGAGTCTGGCACAAACTCGCCTACATCGTAAGTCAGGCTGTCTCAGCCTGACCCGGTGGCGGATACGCCGCCTCCAACCGCGCTGCCGCACTTGCCCTGGCGGGCAAGACGCGAGTCGGGGACAGATTCACCAGCGTTGTCTCCTACTCGTGGACGCCGCCAAGCCCGAAGGCCGCCAGGATTCGTCGCGCCGCGTGTTCGGGGGAAATTCTTCCTGCCAATACCTCCTGCTCTAAATGATCACGGATCGCCCCGACAGCCGGGTGTGCCCGCACGGCCTGACGCAGCCGATCGTCGATGATGTTCCACAACCAGCGAGAATTCTGCTGCCGGTGTCGTTCAGCCAATTCACCACTGGCCTGCATTTCGGCATACTTCTCTTCGATGGCTGACCATACTTCGTCAATTCCGATGTCGTGCAGCGCGCTGCAGGTTAACACGGGTGGCGTGACGTGGCTGCGTCCAGCGAGTGAGGCCAACGCATTGGCCAGTTGCCGCGCGGCAAGCTCCGCTGCTGGCCGATTGGCACCGTCCGCCTTATTGACGGCAATCACGTCGACAAGTTCCAGCAGTCCTCGTTTGATCCCCTGCAGCTCGTCACCTGCTCCCGGTAGCATCAGCGCCAGAAAACAGTCGGTCATGTCGGCAACCATGGTCTCGGACTGACCGACGCCCACCGTTTCGATCAGAATGGCGTCGAATCCGGCGGCTTCACAGACGAGCATGCTCTCACGTGTTTTGCGGGCGACGCCTCCCAGGGTACCGGCGGAGGGGGAAGGGCGAATATAGGCATGGGCTTCGGCAGACAGCCGCGGCATCCGCGTCTTGTCTCCCAGGATACTACCGCCGCTGATTCCGCTGGAGGGATCGACCGCAAGTACGGCAACGCGTCGTCCGCGCTGCACCAGATGCATCCCGGCTGCTTCGATAAAAGTACTTTTCCCCACGCCGGGTGTTCCGGTGATACCCACGCGGATTGCACGACCTGTATGGGGCAGCAGTCGAGTGAGCAGTTGTTCGGCCATCCGCTGGTGGCTGGGGCGGCTGGACTCGACCAAAGTCAAGGCTCGGGGCAAAACGGCGATATCGCGGGCCAGGACGCCCGCATAATAGTCATCAAGGCACAGCTCGCGGCGGTGGGGGAGGTTACGATGCATGCCAGCCACCGCTTAGGCTTTTGCTTTCTCGGCTTGCGGACCGTCGAGCACGATTTGCAGTCGCTCGGCAAGATTGTGCAGCAAATTCAAGGCAGCATCCCCGATGACGGTGCCCGGCCCGAAGACGGCTGCGGCCCCCGCTGCGAAGAGCGCTTCGTAATCATCCGGTGGGAATGACACCGCCCACGACGATCATGATGTCTTCACGTCCGAGGGCGGCGAGTTCGTCGCGCAGCTGCGGCACGAGGGTCAAGTGGCCGGCCGCCAGCGAACTGACGCCGACGATGTGCACGTCGTTCTCGACCGCATGCCTGGCGGTCTCGGCTGGTGTGCGGAACAGCGGGCCGATATCGACGTCGAAGCCCAAATCGGCAAAGGCACTGGCAATGACTTTCTGTCCGCGATCATGGCCGTCCTGCCCCATCTTGGCGACCAGGATGCGAGGCCGCCGCCCTTCCGACTGGGCAAAGCGTTCGACGGCACGACGAACTTCGTCGGCATGTGCCCGCTCACCGATTTCGCGACCGTAGACGCCACGCACCGAATTGACGGGCGCCTCGTAGCGTCCGAACACCTGTTCCAAAGCCTCGCTGATCTCACCGACCGTGGCTTGGCGCGGGCCGCACGCACAGCCAGTTCCAGCAGGTTCCCGGAACCGCTGCGGGCGGCTTCCGTCAAGGCCCTTAAGCTGGAATCAACCTGCTCGCGGTTGCGCTGCTGTCGCAGTTGTTTGAGACTGGCGATTTGCGACTCACGCACTACGCTGTTATCAACATGGAGCACGTTCACGTTTTCCTGGACGCTGGCACGGTATTTGTTCAAGCCGATCACGGTTTGCTGGCCTGAATCGATGCGGGCCTGTGTGCGGGCCGATGCTTCTTCGATCCGCATCTTGGGAATACCGGCCTGGATCGCCTGCGTCATGCCGCCGTACTCTTCAATTTCGCGAATGTGCGTCCAGGCCCGTTGCGCCAGATCGTGCGTCAGTCGTTCCACGAAGAAGCTTCCACCCCACGGGTCGACCACGTTGCAGGTATCCGTTTCCTGCTGAAGAAACAGTTGTGTGTTACGGGCGATGCGTGCGGAAAAGTCCGTGGGAAGCGCCAGGGCCTCGTCCAGTGCATTTGTATGCAGCGACTGGGTGTGGCCGTGGGCGGCCGCCATCGCTTCCAGACATGTGCGAATCACGTTGTTATAAACGTCGTAAGCCGTCAGGCTCCAACCGCTCGTCTGGCTGTGCGTGCGTAGCGACAGGCTTTTGGCATTCCGGGGCTCGAATTGCTGGATCAACCTGGCCCAGATCATCCGCGCCGCACGCAATTTGGCGATTTCCATGAAATAGTTCATGCCAATGGCCCAGAAGAAGGAAAGCCTGGGACAAAAGTCATCCACATTCAATCCTGCCTGGCGACCCGTGCGCACGTACTCCAGGCCGTCCGCCAGGGTATAAGCCAACTCCAAATCGGCGGTCGCCCCTGCCTCCTGCATGTGGTAGCCACTAATGCTGATACTGTTGAACTTCGGCATGTGCCGACTGGTGTACTCGAAGATATCGGCAATGATGCGGATGCTGGGTTCTGGCGGATAGATATACGTGTTGCGGACCATGAACTCCTTGAGAATGTCGTTTTGAATCGTCCCATTCAGCTGTTCCGGTTTCACGCCCTGTTCTTCGGCAGCCACGATGTACAACGCCATGACCGGCAGGACAGCTCCATTCATGGTCATGGAGACGCTCATCCGATCGAGCGGGATACCATGGAATAGCGTCCGCATGTCATAAATGCTGTCGATGGCCACACCCGCCATGCCCACATCGCCGCTGACCCGGGGATGGTCCGAGTCGTAACCACGATGCGTGGCCAGATCAAACGCGATACTCAATCCCATCTGGCCCGCCGACAGGTTTCGCCGGTAAAAGGCATTGGAATCCTTGGCCGTAGAGAATCCCGCGTACTGGCGGACCGTCCAAGGCCGTTGCACATACATGGTGGCATACGGTCCGCGCAGAAATGGCGGGAGTCCAGGCATCGTATCCAGGTGATCCACTCCCTCCAAGTCAACGCTCGTGTAGAGCGGCTTGACCGGAATATGCTCGGGCGTCTGCCAGATAAGCCGATCGGGTGGTTCCTGAACTAGTCCTTGCCAGTCGCCTAAGCTCTGACAGCTGGGCAGCGTTTGGGCCGCCTGTTTTCTCTCGCAGGGGCACGTCGGCGAAATTGGGAATCTTGCTCATCATATTCCTGTCCATTAACTCGTTTAGGTGTATCGCCATCCCCTGGGCCGCTGGTAACGTTTGCCGCCCCGCGGGCCGGTGGAGCGAGACAAACTGGCGGCTTGGCTAAACGAC
Source organism: uncultured Planctomycetales bacterium (assembly GCA_963695565.1). Taxonomy (GTDB): domain Bacteria; phylum Planctomycetota; class Planctomycetia; order Pirellulales; family Pirellulaceae; genus CAVOGW01. The sequence goes on along the minus strand of CAVOGW010000006.1, from coordinate 292,932 downwards.
CCCTTCCTCGTGGAGCATCTCGCGGAGCGTTGCCACCACGTCACATTTGACAAAAATAAAGCGATCGACGCCGGCTTCGCGCCAGGCTTGTTCGTTTTCTCCCGGGTTACCGGCCAGAACGACGCTGCGGGCAGCCGCCGACTTGAGCTTGCGCCGCCAGCTGCGGCACGATTTCCGGATACAGTTTGTCGGAGGAACAGATCACGGCGATCTTGGCGCCGCTGCTGGCAAATGCGCTGACCGCCTCATCCGCGGTGGCACATCCCTCGCCACTGATCACTTCGAACCCACCGGCCTCGAAGAAATTTTTGGCGTAGTTGGCACGCGCCGTATGATGGGAGACGGGCCCCATGTTGGCGAGGAAGACGGTTGGCCGCCGACCGTGTTGCGACTGCCAGGCATCGCTCGCGTCGCGTAATTCTTCAAACGGTTCGGCGAAACTGCGAGCTTCCAGGGGAGCAATGGATGCAGCCGGCTCAACGTGAAATCCCAGCGCATGGGACAATTGCCCGATCGTGGCGGCGGCCGCCGCGGCCTGCACGGTCGCTGCCATCCGGTCGCCGGCCTTCGATATCGCGCTGAGCAAGTTCAGCTCCTTTCGCGCGGCGGCGATACGTCCGCAGGCTGCCAGACGCAGAGCCGCGGGATCTGGCGGCGGGCGGACTACCCGTTCCTCATGGACGTTAGGAAACTCGCTGACGCCCGTGATCCCGGCTTTGCGACGAGCGATGTCGGCGGCACGCGGAGCGTAGGCGGCGTCGATCTGACTGGTGATCCAACCGCTCAGCAGTGCGTTCAGCATCCCTCCCTGCTTTTCAATCGCCTGAAATGTTTCCCAAGCTTTGTCGGCAAGCTGTTCGGTCAGCTGATCGAGGAACCAGCTACCGCCTGCCGGATCGATTACGCGATGCAAATGGGCTTCCTCCTGCAATACCAGCAGCGTATTGCGGGCAATACGGCGACTGGTCTCGTCAGGCACGCCCGTTGCGGCATCAAACGGGACTGAGGTGATCGTCGTTGCTCCACCCACGCCAGCCGCGAAGACGGCCACCGTATTCCTGAGCAGATTGACGTAGGGGTCACGCTGAGTCAACACGCGGCGACTCGTCCTGGCGTGGATTTGCATGGCGCCAGCCGACGGGGAGCCACCGCACCTCTCGACCACACGGGTCCAGAGCCGTCGCGCGGCCCGCAGTTTAGCAATCGCCAGAAAATGGTGCGTCCCCAGCCCGATGCGAAACAGCATCTGCGCGGCTGCCGTGTCGATGTCCAGCCCCGCGGTGGTCATGGCGCGCAGATACTCGACCGCCGTCGCCATGGCGAAGCCCAGGTCCTGGGCCGCGGTGGCCCCCGCCTCGTGGTAAGGGGACGTGTCGATTCCGACGGACGTCACATGCGGGCAATGTCCGGCCGTCCAGCGGGCCAAATCGGTGAGCAGGCCGAGTGCCGCCTGGGGTGAAACCGGCAGCTGTCCCTCGCGAGCCAACACGGCCAGCGGATCGGCGTTGAAGGCTCCGCGTACCTGGTCCAGCGGCACCCGCCGACGCTGCCACAGGCTGACGAGAACCGCCGCACCGGGAAGAAACGCCGCGCCCACGTCTAAGGCAACTCCCACCAGGTTCAACTGCACGTTGGCCAGCACCGTGTCGAAATCATCCAGCTGATAGGCGGTGATTCCATCGCGCCCCACCAGATCGGCGGCGGCGGCGTGGTCCGGATCGAACCCTTGCCGGGTGGCGGCATCCAGCCTCAGCAACAGCGAAGTCGCCCCGCCGGCCAAATCGTCCCGCACCGCTTGATTCGTCACGCTCAAGTCCGGATGAGCGTGCTCCTGGCGCAAGTCCCAGCCCGCTAATACCGCGCCCAGCGGCAGCGAACCGCGCACGAACGGCGCGAGGCCGGGAAACCCCAACGGATCGCCGTCCCCTAGCTGGTCGCGATGGGCATAGATCGGTTGAATCTCAAGCCCTTCATACGTGTGCGTGACGAGCTTGCGGTCGAACGAGGCTCCTTGGAGCGACTCTTCGGCGAGCGCCCGCCAGTCGTCATAACTGACCGGCGGGAACTCGTCGCGAATGGTGAATTTTTCTGGCAGAGTTTTCATGGAACTGTTTGTTGTGGTCCAGGTCATTCAATTGCAGCTAACGCGCGGCGGCCAGGCTCGTGGCCTCGAACGTCTACGGTTGTAAAGGTCAAGTGGTTGACGTTGCGTATTCTCGGCGGCGATTGGCAGAAAAACTTGATTTCGCCGGTCGGCGCGCTCACTCGCTTGCGCGTTTTGAAGTTGCGCACTTTTGGTCGCACTTGGTCGAAACTCGTGATCTAGTTGGTTGGCAGACCCACTCGCTGGCGCGTCGAGCTTGTATTCTTCCGGGTTTCTCAGTTGGTTGGCAGACCCACTCGCTGGCGCGTCGAGCTTGTATTCTTCCGGGTTTCTCAGCTAGCGCAACTTCAAAACTTGCGCGTTGTGCTTGTATTTTCTGGGTTCTTTAAGCTAACGCAACATCAAAAGGTCAGGGTGGGCTGCCCGTCAAGTTTTTGCCGGCTCGCACAGTTCGGTCAAGACGCCGAAAGAACTCTTCGGATGCATGAACGCAATTTGCATGTGGTGTGCTCCGGACCGAGGTTCCTCGTCGATCATGCGTATCCCAGATCGCTTCAGTTCGGCAATCCGCGCCCGGATATCGTCCACCGTAAACGCCAGGTGATGCAGGCCCTCGCCTCGTTTTTCCAGGAATGTGGCCACGGTGCTGTCCGGTTGTGTCGGTTCCAGTAACTCGATTCTTACATCGCCGGCGCGAAAGAACGCCACCCTGACCTTTTGGCTGGGCACATCTTCCAGGCCTTCGAACTCCAGGCCCAGCGTGCGCTCGTAAAACGGCCTTTGCGCGTCGATCGAGCGGACCGCGATGCCAATGTGATTTACGGATTTGACAGACATAAGATCTCCAATGCTTTCCTAACCGCTCACCCGTAATAGCCGGGGCCGGCAGGGCCACCAGCGACGTCCGCTGAGCGTGATGCAAAACTCAACATATCAACTGCATGGCTCGTCCAGAATCTGGCGGCCGTCAGCGGACAACTCAATAGTGTACCCGTCAGGTCAAGATTTGAGAGTCGCGTGGCAAAGTCACGCGAATTGGGCAGCTGAAACCATCGTTGGGGCCATTCACGAGCAAAATGTCGCAGGAACTCGATGCACAGCACGTTATCGATTTGTCCGTGACTCTCGCCGATCTCGGCGACCACGCCGTCCAAGGTGAGCAGCGATTTGCGAAACAGCATTAAGTCGGGGACGACCCGCAGACGCGCTTTTTGTGTGGCTTCATCGAGTAGTCCGACAAGCCAGGTCATTCCAGGCAACTGGCCATCGCGAATCCGACGGACCCACTTCCCCACGACGGCCGTCAGCGCCTCGGAGTCCAGGCTCTGGCCCTCGGCCATCTGCTGCAGCACACCGACGATCCGGCCCACATCCAGTGTCGCCGCGCCAAGCATCATTTGCACCACAGCAACTCGCTCTGGTTCGCCCAGTCGGCCCACGAGACTCCAATCAAGGATGGCCAGCCGCCCGTCGTCCGTCAGAAACAGATTTCCGGCATGCGGGTCCGCGTGAAACGGAGCATACTCGGTCTTGGAAAAAATCGGTTTGGCGATCAACTGCCGGGCGACCAGCCGGGCGAGCCGGCTTTTCTGCCCCGGCCCGCGCAACGTGTGTCCGGTAACTTTGTGGCCATAGATCCGCTCCATGGCAGTCACCCGCGAGGTGCAGTATTCGTACAACTCGGGAATCTGCACGCTCGCTTCGTCGGCGAAGAATTTTTTGGCTTCGCGCAGATGCCGTTGTTCGTTTTCCAGGCGGACTTCATCCTGCAGTAAATCGCGGACCTGTTGAAAGGAAGCCTGATAGTCAAGATGCGGGATGTGCAATTCGTCGCAGCGCTGATCGAGGTACTCACCGACCTGTTCCAGCAAGCACAACTCACGTTGCAGCCGTTGCTCAATACCGGGTTTCAATACCTTGAAGACCCCACCCCCCGTGCGGGAGTCGGATCCCCGGCTACCGGTGATCGTGTAGGGGATGACCACGGCCACACTGGCCTCCGCCAGCGCGGGGGTCTGTAATTTGATGCCCAGCGCATCGAGTGAGCCGAGTTCCTGCGTCAACGTCTGTTCGATCGTGCCCCAGGGAATAGTGGGGGCCAGCGATTCAAGTTGGCACAGATGCCGTCGCAGCTCAGCGGCCAGTCGTCGGTCTCGGGCCAGGACTTGCCCCAGTTTTTGCAGCACAGGACAATGCCGCGCCAGCACGCCCAGCCGTTCGGAGATCGTCGCGTCGGCGGACAAGCCGGCCTGCTCGTACAAGACAGCCGCCTGATCTTCGAGGGAAAGCCCGGCCAGGAAGACGGCCAATCCATCGCGGACGGGTCGAGCAAACTGCACGAACTCGGCGGGCAGGACGGATGCCAGCGAGGCTTCATCGAGCAGCAAACCCCAGTCGGGCGTCATGGTCAATCCGATCGGGCCGCCAACCAGGATTCGATATGCGGCCAAGTATTTTTCTCAGCGCCGCGGCCGGCCATAATGCCGATGTGTCCGCCGCGAACACGAAAGAGCTCTTTGTTCTGGCTGCCAATCAGGTCCATGACTCCTTCCGATTGGCAGGGGGGCGTAATGTGGTCGGATTCCGCGATGACATTCAGCAGGTCAGCCTTCAGTCTCTTCAAGTCCACGCGTTCACCGCGCAACGTCATGGTCCCTTCCACCAATCGATTATGCTTATAGAAATCATTGATCAACTGCTGGTAGGCACCCCCGGCCATGGGAATAATGTCGCGGACCCACGTGTTCATGGCGTGCCAGGCCTCGACGGAATCCGGGTCTTCGATTTTGTCCCACAGCATCGTGTAGCTGCCCAGATAATTCTCGATGGGCTTCAGCATTTTCGCTCCGGTGTCGATCATCTCCCCCGGAACGTTACCCAATTTCTCGGCGATGATATCCGCATTGAAGCTGGGATGACTGGACCAACGCGTGAACCCGCCCGCCGTCTTGTCCGTGAAATCCAGAGGGGCTGTCAACAATATCAGGCTCTTCAGTCCATCGTCAGGCCGGAGCGCCGCATACATCGTGCTGATGAGTGCGCCCAGGCACCAGCCGAGCATATTGAACTCACTGCATCCGGAAACGCGTTTTAGCTTGCGCACTACCCGTGGCAGGTATTCCAGCACATAATCGTCGAATTTCAGTTTCGTGTCATCCGGACCGGTGCGCCCCAGTCGAGCAGGAACAGATCGTAGCCCTTGCGTAACATGTATTCGACATAACTGTGCCCTGGGCGAAGATCAAGCACATGGGGTCGATTCATGATGGCAAACACCATCAACAGCGGGACGCGCTTGCGTTGGGCAGCGGGGACCACGGGCACGTAGCGATAGAGTTTGGCCTTGTTCAGCGTCCAGACCACCTGTTTGGGAGTCTGCGCGATCTTGGCATCGGTGGTGAGCAGCCGGTTGAAGCGGTCGATATTCTCGGCGGCCTTGTGCCATGCGGCGCACAGGTCCAGAAAGTTCGGCAATTGCGGAGTTGTTTCGGCAGTGGAGACGGCGTCATTCATGCTGAGCACCTAGCCCTGCGTTAGGATGCGCTGACCGCAGGCGCTCGTCAAGCATCGCTTCGAGGTCGTCCAGTCGCATCTCGATGTTGGTGAGACGTTCAGCGATCAACGCAACGTCGTCGCGGGTGGGAAAATTCAGCTGGGCCAAGACCTTGGCCATGGTGGTCTCGATCGCCTTGTTAAAAGGGCCCGAGCTGGTGAGCCAGGTGTCCAGCAGCGTCCCCGTCGAATCGGCATAGGCCTCCGAATTGACGAGTTCCAGCATCATTTTGGACCATGCATCCATTTGAGCGTCCCGCATTTCCTTGAACATGCCGGTAGGATCAAAGGGGTTAAACGTATTACTACTGTTAGTGGTCATCGTTAGGTCTTCTATTGGTTTCGCGGGGCTAGGGGGGCTTGGATGCGTACGGTATGCTTCCGCCATCAAGTCCCGCCTAGTAACCCCACTCTTCCGCGGGTCCATCACCCCAGGGCGTGATGGTGAGGCAATTCACAACGCGGTCCACGCCACGAGCGCCCCACGCAATCCGCTCGGCTTCATCACTTTCGGCGTACGTATGCACGTCGCCGATCAAGGTCACCATGCGATCCTGAGCTTCGACCTCGACACGCCGAGTGTTAATCATCGCATTGCGGCGTAGCGCAAGTTCGATGTCTCGCTTGATCTGACTGGTCACTTCCGGCGGTTGGACTTGTATCTCGTTCGTGACGCCGCGGGCGCCGACCAGGTGGTGGATGGCCCGTTCGGCGGCGGCCCGCTGATACTGTCGTTCGACCGTCCCCTCCAGGGTCACCCAACCCTGGTCCACGGTAACACGGACGTTTTGACTGGGCACGTGCGCGTCCCATTCCAGCGCGTGCACGGCCGCCGCCGCGAGTTCGGCGTCGTCTCGTACGTGGAGGTCCGACGGCCGGACCTGAATTTCATTGGCCACCGCCTTGACACCATGCACGCGCTTGGCCATCTGTTCCGCCAAATGCTTTTCCGCGTAGATCGGAACGTGCCCGGTCAGGGTCACGACTCCATCTTTGGCGATCACGCCTATCTGCGAAGCGTCGATGCTCGGTTCCCAATCCAGCTCGTCCAGAACATCGCGTTGCAGATGCACATCGGTTTTCACGATAGACTCCTTTGCATCCTGTTGGCGACGCCACACGCCCACGCCTTGGGGGGGTACCCCCGGGAGCTAATACATGAAGGCGCCGCCGTTTACGCTGATTGTCTGCCCTGTTATGTAATCACCATCGGCAATCAAGAAGATCACCGCTTTGGCAATTTCCTCGGGATGGGCAAAACGTCCCATGGGGATCTTGCCTTTGATCTGCGTTTGGAGAGCGGCGGGAACGGCGCTGAACATGTCGGTTTCCGTATAGCCGGGTGCCACGGCATTCACGGTGATCCCGGAATGCACAAGCTCCGCGGCCGCGGTTCGAGTGAAGGCGATGATACCTCCCTTGGCGGCGCTATAATTGGCCTGGCCCAGGGCGGGGACCTGACCGTTCATCGAACTAATATTGACGATTCGGCCGAAGCTCTGCTGCGTCATGATGGGAATTACGGCCGACGTACAAAAGAAGCATCCGTTCAAGTTCGTCTGGATGACTTCCACCCATTGTTCGTCCGTCATTCTTGGCAGCAGGGAGTCCCGCGTGATGCCCGCATTATTCACCAGAATGTCGAGATGCGTAAATTCACGCGCGACCCGCTCGACCATCGCACGCACCTCCTTGGGGTTGGCAATGCTGGCCTGTACCAGCAGGCACGTGCCTCCCATTTTGGTAATTTCCTCGGCGACTTCCTGTGCCTTGGCTTCGTTGCTCGCAAAGTTAATGGCTACTTTTGCCCCCTCGCGAGCCAGTTCTAAGGCAATCGCACGACCAATTCCGCGCGAAGCTCCCGTGACCAGCGCCGTTTTCCCGTCAACTCGACCCATCCGTCTCTCCTTACGATTCTGTTAATTTTGCTGCTACCGACCCTGGGGCATCGCACAGCGCTCTGAAAACTTCCATACGTGCAATTACGCGTTTCTTGCCGCAGCCCCCCTCTGACCAGATTTGGCTGGCCCTTGTTCCAACGCCCTAGTTTATCCGTGCTCGAAAATGGCCGCGATCCCCTGGCCCCCGCCAATACACATCGTGACCAGCGCGCGCTTCTTTCCGGTTCGATTCAGCTCATAGAGTGCCTTGATCGTGAGAATCGCGCCGGTGGCTCCAATGGGATGACCCAACGAGATACCGCTGCCATTGGGGTTCGTACGATCCATGGGAAGTCGTAGTTCACGACAAACGGCCAGCGCTTGCGCCGCAAAGGCTTCGTTCACCTCGAACACGTCGATGTCGTCTAGTCCGAACCCAGTTTTTTCCAGCAGTTTCTTGACTGCCGGGATCGGTCCAATGCCCATATACTTGGGGTCAACGCCGGCGTAGGTGTAATCCACTAGTCGACCCATGGGTTTCAATCCCCGCTTCTCCGCGTATTCGCGATCCGCCAGGACCACCGCCGCCGCGGCATCGTTGATGCTGGAAGCATTGCCGGGGGTCACCGTACCCGCGGGATCGAAAACGGCTGGCAGCCTGGCCAGCTTTTCGACAGTCGTCCCGTATCGCACCGTCTCGTCGACTTCAAATGGAACGAGGTCCCGCTTGACCTTGATCTCGATGGGGACGATTTGAGCCTTGAAGTATCCGTGATCGATCGCGGCCCCGGCTCGAGCATGGCTTTCCACCGCCAACTTATCCTGATCTTCCCGCGTGATTCCGTATTTCTTGGCGACGTTTTCTGCCGTGACCCCCATGTGGCAATCGTCAAATGGATCGCTCAACGCAGCCACCATCATGTCGACCATCGTGGTGTCGTTCATGCGGGCCCCAAAACGCATGGCAGCTGAACTGTACGGACTTCGGCTCATGTTCTCAGCCCCGCCTCCAACCGTGACCTGGGCCTCACCGAGCATAATGCACTGCGCGGCCGTGATGATGGCTTGCAGTCCACTGCCGCACAGTCGGTTTAAGGTCAGTGCTGGCGTTTCGTGAGGCAGCCCTCCATTAATGCACGCCACACGTGCCAGATAGTGATCATGGGCATCCGTGTGAATGATATTGCCAAAGACGCAATGTCCGACCTCATTCGCCGCGACACCAGCGCGTTTGACCGCCTCACGCACACACTTGGCTGCCATGACGCTGGGCGGAGTGTCTTTCAGGCTCCCGCCATATCCGCCGATCGCTGTCCTTACTCCACTCAACACCACAATTTCACGCGCCATCGCTATACGCTCCTTTATTCCCTATTGTCGAGATTTGCTTGCCGTTCAGTTCGACATTCCGATTGGAAAATCTGGTAAAGCAACTTTCATACCGCCATGATTCTACTATTTCGCAAGTGCCTGCGCAGCATTTGGTGACGATTCGTGTGCCCAGTCCACTATAACTGTGCGGTAAGGCACACCGCGGCGCGCTATTCGTCTGAAAGGGGCGTCGCCGGCCCGCCCGACGTGCCGGACAAGTCTGACATGGCTGACTATCGGTGCCCGTCCGATTAGTCAGATTCGATCTGAATATTGGGTAGTTGAGAACCGCTCATTTCGAACAATTGCAAACGGGTTGCGTTCAGCCGTTCCGCCAACACCTGGCTGGCACGCTGCATGAACTGAAAGCCAAATTCTGGGACCTGCTGGCACAAGGCGAGCACTTCCGAGCCTTCCAGGGCGAGGGACTTGGTCGGCGCCAGGGTCCACGCCGTATCGGACAAACGGTTTCGCCCTACCAGGGGCGACCAACCGACCAACTCGCCCGCTCCCACTTCCATCAGCTGCCGGCAACCGACCTTGGGCTGGCAAATTACCAGCGACACGCGACCTGTTACAATAACATAGACGTGCTTGGCCTTGTCGTGCTCGCGAAAGATCTCGCAGTGAGCCGGAAACTCGACGGGCTGAGCAATCTCCGCGAGCCGCTCCAAGTACTGCTCGGCAATGCCGCTGAAGAACTCCAAGCCGCGCAGCGACTCTAAAATGCTTGTTTCGATCATGACTTCTGACTCCTGATTCAGAATGGAGGCGACGGACAAGAGTCAGCGTACCGCGAATTCGGCCCGTCGCACAAGTCACCCAGCCTGGTCTGCAAGCATGTGGTCCGAATCCCGAGAAAATCGGCCTTTTTTAAGGCCAGAAACCGCCAGTACCTTGGCCGTTCCACCGGAACAAACAAGCATGATGCGCGGGCGATGAAGCCTGGCTCAGCCCGTTACGACTATCCGATTTTCGATCTGCGTGACTCCCTCGATGCCTTGCACCGCGGTTTGCGCGACCTGCTTCAGATGGAATCTGGGGACACAGCCGCCGATCGTCAGCACCCCGTCCTGGAAGCTGCACGTCAAGTTCCGGATCGGGTGATAGGGGCTGTTGTTGAGTATGAGCTTGGCAACTTCAGCCGGTGTTTCTCGCGTAGTCATGGGATACTCCGACGCTGCCATATTGGTCGTCCTTCCCTCGTCCAAATGAACAAGATCTTTTTTGTACGTGTTATATTTCGCGGCCGCCGCGCCAAAAGCAACTCGCGTCAACAAGCAAACTGTTGGACAGGTTTGTAACCTGACCTTTACCCACACCTGGGCCGCCTCGTTAGACCGCAAGCCAGAGAAGAATGCCCGACACACGCTCGTGCGTGCGAAACACGATGTGGCATTCTTCGGCGGCGCACGCATCCGGAGACGCGCACGCCGCCAGAAATCGCCCGGGAGTCGTGGCCAATGATCGATTCTAACGGCGATTTCTTCTGGCTTGCGGTCTAACCAAACGGAAATGTGTGTAACCGACAGGATTTAAACTGACCTGGGGTCGAACTTCGGTGGTTTAACGAAACTAGCCGGGCACGATGAACTCAAGGACGGCTCATCGACGCGCCGCGTGATCCTCATCACAGTTGTGAGCTTGAATCCCCAGGGCCCGGGCAACCCGCATCCTCCGCTCAGGGCTGGACGCGTAACGCTGCCGAGCAATGGACTCCGCAATTCGTCGTTCCAGCCCTGTGGAACGAACTAACCACTCCAGACCTAGTTTTTCTCGTTCGAGCAGTTCGGCGACTCTTTCGTATCGCTTGTTTTCCATGTTGACGGCCCGTCCGATCATGTCCCCCAATCAGTTACCTCCGCGACTTACGCCGCGGCAACTTATCGAATGCAAAGCCCGTACCCTTTCGGGTGGGAGCTGGCCGCAGCCAGTGGAATGTGGTGTCGGTACTATGCAGGTTGACGGGTCCGGGTATCGAGACGACCGAAAAGTAGTCCCGCCACTTTGGATGATGTGCGGCCGGCGCGAATTCGCACAAACGGTCCGGCTTCATGACGCCGGACCATTCGTCTTGCTCGAAATTTCGGTTAGAATTCGGATGGCTGCCGCAGGGCGGAGTGTGCGTGCACGTTTTGAGGACGTTCACGACGAAGTATCGGCAATTGGTTTCCCAAGACACCGGAGTTACGATCATGCGACGACTTTTGCGACCGAGACTGTTCCTGGTCCTGGCCATCCTATTTCTTTCCCCGGGCGAACCGGCGTGGACGCAACAGGCGACCGAATGCCCCTATTGTCAGGCCAAAGAGATGTGCCCGCAGTGTCTGGCCGCGAAGGGAGCCGTGTATTGCGGCAAGTGCGGTCATGTCAAGGGGAGCCAGGAATGCTGCCAGGAAGACTGTAAGGTCTGTTCCAAGTGCGGGTTACACGAGGGATCGGCGCTATGCTGCAAGCTGGACACAGCCGATCAGGGTCAGGACATTTGCGCCGCCTGTGGTCACGCCGCAGGGTCAGCAGCGTGTTGCGCGGATGACTGTGAGATTTGCAAAGACTGTGGGATGCATCATGGTTCGCCCCTTTGCTGCAAGCTAGCGGCATGTAATGCCTGCATGGACGGTACGCTGTGCCCCAAGTGCATGGCCAATGCCGATATCGTGCTGTGTGGCAAATGCGGCCACGTCAAGGGTGGGAAGCAATGCTGCAGTGACAAGTGTGAGGCTTGCCCGACATGCGGGTTGCACAAGGGCTCACCGCTTTGCTGTGTTGTTTCTGCTGATCAGCGTGGGAAGGACATGTGCACGAAGTGCGGACATGTGGCGGGCGGCCCAGACTGCTGCCAGGAGGGCTGCGAAATCTGCGATAAGTGCGGTCTGCACGAAGGTTCGCCGCTCTGTTGCAAACTGAAGACCTAGATGCGCTGAAGACATGGGATCGGGCGCGAATTGAAGAAATAAACGCAGCCTCCACGATGATCGATCGCCATGTCGGCTTTGAAAGTCGCCAAGCCACCGGTATTCAACCCGGTGGCTTGGTGTTCGACGTCGGACGGCAACAAAGCGGGACGCAGGAGGCGACGGCTGCCCTTTCGCGGCGCCGTCGGGGAAAAGCCCTACTCGTCTTGCAACTCGATCCTGGCTTCATGCGCTGCCAATCGCAGCTTATCCAGGGCGCGGGCTTCAATCTGGCGAATTCGTTCCTTCGTCACACCCATCTTAGCGCCGACTTCTTTCAACGTCAGGGGCTCCTGGCGATGGTCCAGCCCAAATCGGCTGATGATGATCTTCTGTTCACGGTCGTCCAGACGCGCGAGGATCTTTCCGATTTGAGACTCACGTATCTGCTGTTGGCTCTCCAGGGCGAACGGATTCGAGCTGTCGTCTTCCTGAGCAGAGAACATCTCGTCCTGACTGGTCCGGAAGCGGTCTCGATACTTGTACTCGCCCGGAATGGTTCGAGCGAAGTTCTTCATGATGGCCCAACTCGCGTACGTACTGAACTTGTTACCGCGGGCATAGTCGAATTTTTCGGCGGCCCGGATCAGTGACATGTTACCGTCACTGACGAGTTCGAAGAAGTTATCCGCTGGGGTCACGTGCCGTTTGGCGATCGAAACCACTAAACGCAGGTTGGCGCGTACAATGGTATTCTTGACCTTCAGCACACGATCATAAAGTCCCTCGATTTCGTCCATCTCGGTACTTCTGGCCTTGGCCGGGTCCAAACTCTCACGCAGCTTCGAGGCCTTGAACTTCAAATAATTGAATTGACGAAACAAGTGCTGCTCCTGCTCACGTGTCAGCAGGGGCACGTCGTACAACGAAGCCAGGTAGGGAGGCAATCCGGCCGGCACCTTGACTTTGCGGAACGTGGCCTCCGAGGCGGGCATCTCGCCCATGATCACGCTGTCCACATTCGGCTTGCTGAACTCCGGACTGGGAATGAAGTCTAACGGCAACTCCATGATCTGCTTGGCCCGCACCTCGTTGATGATCCGGTAGATGCTGGCCTTCGTTCGGCAGTAACGCCGGGCAATCGTCTCAGTGGACTTGCCCGCGCGGAAATCCCGATAGATCTCCTCCTTGGCGTGTTCCGCCAGTGGACCCGTGCGATTCGGAAAGATGGCAAACTCTTTGTTCTTGCGGTCAAACTCTTTCAACGTGTAACGAATCGTTTCGACGCTGCGATTCACCTGGTGCGCGATGCGCGACGTAATGTCCGACGGGCAGGCCCCCGCCCGAGCCAGTCTCCGCGCACGCATGATGATTTCCTCACGCTCTTGGTCCGTCAGTTGGCTGAACTGCGATCCCCGCGCCACCTTCTCGCGATTCTGCGCTACGAAGCGATCCACGCTGCTTTGCAAGAAGCCCACTCGTTTCCGTCCTGAAAACAGAAAGCGTCGGCTGACGAGCCCTTGTTGACGCCAGCGAGAAATCGTCTTGGTCGAAACGTTGAACATTTTGCCCAACTGTTCCACCGTACGCACAGGTTCGGGCATGTCCTCGACACGCAAATTGGCGGCATCTGAAACGTCCTCGACAAACAACCGCAGGTCGTGGAGCGCATCCTCGCCGACGATGACCTCCGATCCGCCGGTTCCCGGTCGCAGTCCGGTGATGCGAAAGAACAAATACTCATACGTGTAGTTCTTGTTCGGAATCGAGTTCGGCAATCAGCTGCTCGGTTCGGTTGGCTTGTTCCAGCTTCTTCTCACGTGGCGCAAACCGCACCTGCTGGTCCCGCAGTTGCTGAAGGACGGAAATGCGATAACGAGCGTGCATAACAACCTCCTGGGATTGCTTTCCCTAACGCTTGACTCGTCATCCCTGCGAGCTGCATCTGCTCGACCAAGCGTCCCATGCGCACCCCCGTCCATCCTTAGGGGCCCTTCCGCGCGTACCGGTGGCGTCTACCACACAACGGCCAGGAAATCGATAAGTTCCCGTGCGCCTATATGATCGCTGTGGGAGAATTTGCGATCACCACTGCGTCCGTCTGACTGCCTCTGTTCCCAGTTCCGGCTCGGCCAGGATCACGGTCTCGCCTGCAGTTGTTCCTCTGTACGTACTTTAAGTCGCTTTGGATCGGCAAAAAGTTCGCTAAAACCGTCGAAATTCAAACCCTGTAGCACGGTTGCCGTCGAGTCTATCCTCTTGCCCCTAAAACGTTTGGGACGTTTCTGGTAATTCGTTCGGATCACGAGGCCACGGTGCAAATCGCAGTGCTTACCGCGCCACCCTAATTTAATCAAATTACCGGAAAATTTGGTTTAACTCATGCACGTACCCTGGTCGATGCCGTAACCGAGGTCCGGTCCGGACATTAACCCCGAGGTCCTGGCCAGGTGCTGCAGCCCCAGATTCAGCTTGTCAACCTTGACTCTTTTGGAACGCGCTCATGGCCAATTTCCGGCAGTTTGACCTACGATTCAGCACCTACTGTCCGGCGGCGCCGCGTCGTGATCGAGATTCCGGTCTCGCCGCGTTGATGCGGTATCTGGGGGCGATCATCCCACTCACGTTCTGCGCAGCTGCGGCTCCTGTCGTCGCCCAATCCCGACCCGTTTCATTTGCGGATGGTCGGCAGACGACTGAGGCCTTTCAGGTCCGGGCGACATTGCAGATGGTAGGCAAATTAAAGTCGCCGGCGCAGGACCTGGAGGACGTGCCGACCTCCGCCACTGCTCAGGTTCGGTATCAAGAGGTGGTCCTCGACCATCGCGCTGACCAGATCAAATCGGTTCGCACGTACGCGCTCGCGGAGGCCGAGTTGCGCGCCGGCGGTCACTTGGAAAAAAACCAGCTGTCCAGCAACGTCCGCACGGTCGTGGCCCAGCTTGGTGAGCAAAACTTGGAGTTAGTTTCCACGACAGGAAACCTGACGCGGACGGAACTCGAGACGCTTACTTTCCCTGGCGACAGCCTGGCCGTTTATCGCCTGCTGCCCAAGACGGAGGTGGCGGAGGGTGATCAGTGGTCACACTCGTCGGCGGACCTGGCCACGCTCTTGAACTTGGAGCATGTGGGCGTCAATGAGGTCAAGAGTCAATTCGTAAAGGTCGAGAACGGATTGGCCATCATTCACACGACCGGTTCGCTGAAGGGGCGCGCCGCGGGCGTGGCCACTTCGATGCGATTGACGGCCGAATGTCGTTACGACCTGCGCTGGAAGCGGATCAATTGGCTCCATTTGCGTGTGCGTGAGGATCGCGATGAGAGTCCGGAAGCACCTGGTTTCGCGGTAGATGCGGAAATCAAAATGCTGATTCAGCCGGCCGAGCCCAATTCGGCCCCGCAGCTCGCCAGCGTTACGACGGAAATCAGTGAACGGCAACGCTTGTTGCGTTACGAGTCGGAAAACGCGGGCTTTAAGCTGCTTCATCCCCGTCGTTGGCACATGTTGGACGAGGCCGCTCGCCATTCAACTTGGCGCGTGGTTGACGGGGATGCGGTGGTGGCCCAATGCAATGTGATTCGGCTGAAAGACCTGCCCGCCGGCAAGCAAATTGGTTTGGAAGAATTCCAAACCGATGTGCGCAAGGCTCTGGGTGAACAGTTTGTCGAATTCGAACAAGCGGGCCGAAAGACTGCGCAAGGATGGATACGACGTAGTGCGGGTCACTGCCGCCGGCATCGTCTCGCAAATCCCGGTGCGTTGGATTTACTATCACATCACCAGCCCGGATGGCAGGCGCGCCAACATCGTGTTTGTGCTGGATCGCGAAAACCTGCAAAAATTGGGCTCGGATGACGTGATCGCCGCTTCCTCGGTGGCACTGACGGTTGCCGCGGACGCCCTGCCCAAAGTCTCGGACGAGAAACCGACTGGCCCCAAGGTTCCGGCAGCCGGCGGAGAAACGGCCAGTCGTGGGAATGTCACGGAGTCCCCCATACGCCGGTAAGCACCCCGCGGTTGGCAGTCAATTATCCCCCTGCGACCGGCCGACAGGCATCAAAACAACTTGATTCCGAGCGTTTTTGCTCAGTTCGCGTGTCCCAAGTAAGATAGAACCAGGGCCACGCGGCCGCGATTTGGCTGTGCCGGAAGCGAGTTCCGTTCATTCCCGGCGGTCGGATTTGGCCTCGCCGTCACCCTTCGCGACGTGATAATTCCCAGACGATGATCAAGCAAGCAGCTTACGACCGCATTGACCCCCGGCAAATCCAGCCGATTTGCGTTGCATTTGTCATGACGATCGTGGGACTCAGCACGGCGTGCTCTCAAGACACTCTGCCCAAACTGGCTCGAGGCGTGCTGACCGTTGTCCCGGCCGACGTTTCCGCGGCCGATACCGTGTCGGGCCCGAAGAAGTTACCTGAGCTGCTGAGCGCCGCGGAGCCCTGGACGCCCAGCTATTATCCGCTCTCCGATACGCTGTACGAAATGGCCAACTCGATCACGATTCGTCGACCCGTTTGGCAACTCGAGTTCGCGGCGAAACCACTACGCCTGATTGACGTGGACGTTGCGGGTCAGCCACAGCGCGTGCTGTACCTCGTTTTCCGAATTCGCAATCTGGGAAATGGTGTCAAACCCATCACGAAGGATGGCGGACGTTCATTCGAGCTGGAGCAGTATGAGCAACCGCTGAGATTCTTTCCACGGTTTATACTGCGTGATCACGAACATGACCTGAACTACCTCGATCGCGTCATCCCCGAAGCGGTGGCAAGCATCCAACGCAGCGAACTACGCGATCCCCGCGTCCCGTTGTACGACACGGTTTCCATCTCGGACCTGTCGATTCCAGTGTCTACGACTGCCGTTGATCACAGCACGTGGGGCGTCGCGACCTGGACTGGAGTTGACCGCCGAGCCGACTTTATTTCGGTCTACGTCCAGGGACTGACGAACGCCTACCGCTGGGACGATCCCCCGCAGGGAGATCGGCAGTATTTTTTCAAGACGCTGCAACTCAACTACTGGCGGGCCGGCGATGCCGTCTACGAACACTCTGACGAATTCCGAGTGGGGCTGCCTACTTTCCCCGCAGGGCCTGAATTGGACCGCGCTCTGAAGCTGTATGGCGTCCAGCAGCGCAACGATTACACCTGGGTCTATCGCCCCTGAGGCGGGGCGGCACACGCTCATTCTGGCGTGACACGATGTGACATTCTTTGGTGGCATGCGCATCGGCCGGACGCGCACGCCGCCAGAAATCGCCTCGGAGTGGTGGCCGACAACCGACCTTTAAGGCGATTTCCTCTGGCTTGCGGATGGGGATGAAAGCTCGTTGCTCCTGGGGTTTAATTACGAGCATTTAGCCCAAAACCCTGAAAGGAGCAAACGAGCATGGATAGTATACCTGTTTTCGTAGGATTGGATTACCACCAGGACTCCGTACAAGTGTGTGTCTTAAATACTCAGGGGAAAGTGCTGATGAATCGCTCTGTGCGGAACGACGGCGGCCTGATCAAGAGCTTGAGTTTAAAACACGGCGTGCCTCAACGCATTGCCATCGAGGCGTGTTGCGGCTCGGCGGACCTGGCCGAGGAACTGGCCACGCGATGGCGTCTGCCAGTGCAGCTGGCACATCCGGGGTATGTCAACCGCATGAAGCAGTCTCCCGACAAGACAGACTTTGGCGACGCGCGGTTGTTGGCGGATTTGGCGCGAGTCGACTATTTGCCGGCGGTCTGGTTGGCCCCCCGTGCCACGCGCGAACTCCGTCGCTTGATGCGGCATCGTGCTCAATTAGTGCGTCGACGGAAAGACACCAAGCTGCGGATTCGCGGTTTACTTCGCGAGAACCGCTTAAAGTGCACGTATGCCCATGCCTGGACCAAAGTCTGGTTTACCTGGCTCACCGAACATGCGGAGTTGAGCGAGTGCGACCGTTGGTTAGTGGAAGACCATTTGGAGGAACTGGTTTCGCTGGAGGGCCGGATTGCGGCCGTGGAGGCCAAGATTCGCTTACGGATCCAGGACGATCCAATTGTGACCCATTTGCTGACCCTTCCCGGCGTAGGATTAGTCACCGCGGCCACGCTGCGAGCGGAGATTGGACGTGTGGATCGTTTTCGTTCGGGAAAACAGCTGGCTCGATTCTGCGGCGTGACACCGCGGAATGCCAGCAGTGGTGCGCGGCAAGCCGACGCGGGACTGATCAAGGCCGGGAATCCGGAAGTCCGCCAGGTGCTGATCGAATTGGCCCATCGACTCGCGCGGTTGTCGGGCCCGTGGAGTTGCCTGGCGCAAAACATGTTATCCCGAGGCAAACCCAAGAATGTGATCGTGGCCGCCATCGCCAATCGTTGGGTGCGTTGGCTGTATCACGAGTTACGCCGCACCCTGGAGGAACCCTTGAAGTAGACCTCCGCTCCGGCTCGACAAAAGGGGGGCCGCCCCCTTTCCGTCTTCGCCATCGCACCGACCTCACACAAGGGCGAAGGCCGATGCGATGGCGAAGACGGAAGGGGGCTCGGGAAACAGCCATTTGAACATTCATCGAAGCAACGGTATTCCGGAGGAAAGGCGAGCTCGAGTTAGACCTGGGCTTTCACGCTCGTTTGCGGATGGGGCAGCCTTTCCCCAATTTTCGAAACACCCACATGGGCTATCCCACACCGGGAGACGCTCGGATAGAGGAATGGAAATCACCGATGCCAAGATGGAACCCGATGGCAACTACCCGTACACAACCTCTTGACCCAGGGCCAGCTTTCATAGAGGTCTAACGACGAGTTCGAGACCGCAAGCCAAAAAACGCCCGGGACGCGCTTGTTCTGGCGTAACACGATGTGGCAGTTTTTGGTGGCGTGCGCATCGGCCGGACGCGCACGCCGCCAGAAATCGCCTCGGAGTGGTGGCCGACCACGCACCTTTAAGGCGATTTCCTCTGGCTTGCGGTCTAACGACGAGTTCGAGACCGCAAGCCAAAAAACGCCCGGGACGCGCTTGTTCTGGCGTAACACGATGTGGCAGTCTTTGGTGGCGTGCGCATTGGCCGGATGCGCACGCCGCCAGAAATCGCCTCGGAGTGGTGGCCGACCACGCACCTTTAAGGCGATTTCCTCTGGCTTGCGGTCTAACGAGCGGCCCGCCGCGTTGATGCGGCTTGCGAAGCGACCGCAAACCGGGTATTTTCTATGGTCCGCTCATCCTGATGCGTGGGCCGAACTGGCCCTGCCTGAGCAACCGCTGCCGATCGGCAGTCATTTCTCGTAAATCCGTTCCACAGGTTTGGTCGCAAAACATGGCACATAAAAAAGGTCAAGGTTCCAGTCGCAATGGTCGCGACTCGAACGCACAACGCCGGGGCATTAAGAAGTTTGCCGGGGAAGCCGTTCGCGCTGGCAACATTCTCGTCCGCCAGGTGGGCAATAAGTGGCATCCCGGCGCTAATGTGGGGCAAGGGAAGGACTTTACCCTGTTTGCGTTGTCGGACGGAAAGGTGTTCTTCGATCGCGAGGGCCGACGCATCAACGTCGAAGCGCCGGTTTAGATTTTGCGCCAACGCAAAACCCTCGTGTAATACGAGCACGACGCGCAAGCGAGTGAGCTTGTCAACTTTCCGAAACACAGGTTGCGGCTAACCCAGAATCCGCAATTTCCACAAGCGGAAGGAATCTATTTTAGACTTGCCCGAGTTTGCACACGACGTTCCCTCGTCATTTCGGCTAATTCCGGAAGCCAACAAGTGAATGGCGTGCCGTGTCGAGGCGTCGAAGATAACGTGACATCTCCCGAGGCCGTGTCGGGCTTTCGACGGTTGGGAAGTATCCATCGCGTGCTCAAGTCGACTGAATCGAAAACGCTCACATCAGCAAACCAATTGATCGACAAGACTGATTGGCCTTCGACCCGCTGCAAGGGGGCGCAGTTATCCCCTCTGCACGACAGTCGCGTGATGGGATCCATAACTCGAGCTTTCGCCGCCTGCCTAATGTCGTGCGTGATGCTGTTTTCCCAACGGCTGTGCGCAGAAGATGTGGCCCGCTGGCCGATCACGATGGTTGACTCGGCCAGCCTGCATGCCGTGGAGTGTATCGACGAGCAATTCGCATGGGCGGTCGGCGAACGTGGCGCGATTCTATTCACGACCGATGGTGGGGCTACCTGGAGCTTGAATCATGCCCGACTGACCGACCATACACTGTACGGCGTTTCGTTTGCGGATCGCCAGCACGGGATCCTCGTGGGTGGCAATGCACGGCCCTACCATTTGCCGTCGGCCGGAACCATTCTGCGCACCGACGATGCGGGGCGAACCTGGGATTCCGTGGAACGCACGATGCTGCCCGAACTCCGACGTGTCGCACACACGGATGCTCGTACGGCCATCGCCATCGGCGAGAGTTCACCACTGTTCCTGAGTGGTATTTTTCGCACTACCGATAGCGGTCGCAGCTGGAACTGCATCCCCAACCGCAGCATGCAGTGCTGGCAACGAGGCGATCTGACGAATCCGAATCAGTTATTGTTGACGTCGAGCGAAGGTAGGATTTGGCGTTGTGCGAATTCCAAACTCGTTGATTCGCCGCCGGCGGATGCTGAACGCGTGGACCTGCGCGATGCGGCTTGGATTTCGTCGGATCGTGCCATCGCCGTCGGTGGTCAAGGAACGTTGTTGGAAACTCATGATCAGGGCAAGACTTGGGAGCCTTTGGCCAGCCTAACGCGGATTCCCTTGTCGCAACAGTTTGATTTTCGTACGGTTTGGGCGAGACAGGGATTTATTTGGCTTGCCGGATCACCCGGGACGCACGTCTTTCGTTCGACTGACGGCGGGCTGACTTGGGGAGTGGCGGAGACCCGTCAGTCGCTACCGCTCAACTGCCTGGACTTTTCCGATCCGCAGCACGGCCTGGCGGTGGGCGATTTTGGCGTGATTCTGGTCACCCGGGACGGAGGAGCGACTTGGAGTGTGTCCCGTGGCCGCGATTACCGCGCCGGAGCACTGGTTGTCTGCCAAACGCCCGCCGACATTCCGTTTGACCTGGTCACCCAACTATCGAGCATCGATCAGCTACGTTGTCATGTCGTGATCGCCGAGGGTTCGGCGCCCGCGGCGCGACAAGCGTCGACCGCTGCAAAATGGGTTGGTGCGGACAATGTCGAGCAGCTATGTGACTCAAGTCAGGCGGCCGTCACCACGCAGCTGGTTCGGCGGTTGCTGGCGTATCGCCCGGACGTGATTGTGGTGGTCGACCGTGGACATCGCCAGGATGGCGAAGGAAGTCTGTTGCGCGATGTCAAGCGGGCCGTTCAAATCACGGGCGACGCGTCAGTGGGCGGCAAGCCATTCGCACCTTGGCGCGTGAAGCGGCTGTTCCACTGCACGTCGAGCCCAAACGGAGACGGCTTGAACCGGCCTTCCACACTGATCACCGTCAATCCGACGGACCCGGTTGGGCCACTCAGAGGTTCCATTTCCGCGGCCTCGCTTGCCGCCTACAGCTTCATGCAGGAACCGTGTGTCGGACTCCGCTGCTCTCTCCGCCACGGCACGCCCACACAAAGTTCGTGCTTCGTGTCCGATGCGCTCGGGGAGCAACCTGCAATCGATGCTTCGTTTCTCGGCGGTTTGCAGCTGCCTTGGGACAGTGCATCACGCCGTCCGCTGCCCGAGTCCACCGTGGACGATGTCTGGCTGCGACGACAGGCGACCGTCTATCACACGACCCTGTCGTTATTGGAACGCGGCGTTTCCACGAGCCCTCGTGTTGGCGGGGAGCAGCTGGCGCCGTTGACGCGAAACTTGTCGCCAGAGGACCGCGCTCGCGCCCTGATGTGGGTCGTCGGCCGCTGTCAGCAGCACGGCCGCTCGACACTGGCCCAACAGACATTGGATGCGATCCTGCAATTGCAATCCCGTGACGTGCATGAAACGGCCGCGGCAATGGCCCGTTTCCGTTGGTCCGCCAGCGCGGAACTTGGACATTTCCTGCAGAGACAGTCCACGGCTGTCCCAACGCTCGCTGCGGGTACGAACATCGATGCGATCCAGCAGACCGGCTATGTCGACTCACACCATCTTCCCTCGATCGAACGGCGGCTCAACGAAACGCTCGGCGCGCGAAGCGACGGCCAGGCCTGGTTGGAGCAACTCGCGCCCGATGTCACGAGCCAGCCTTGGGTACAGCTGGCCGCGGCATCCATGCGGCGACGTGCCGCGGACCCCGCGGATCGGCAAAGAATTTACAAGCTACTAAAAAACAAAGTCGTGAGTGTGGATTGGCGCCGCTGTATTGCGATCGAAGCCTGGTTAGCTGATTTACAACCCGATCCGCGTCGACCGATGCCGCCCGGTGTGATTTTCGTGCCTCGGACCAGCGTGCCGCCCGTGCTGGACGGGAAACTCGACGAGCCGCTGTGGGGAGACGCAGCCACGCTGCAGCTGGCTGCGCCACGAGCCAACGATCGGCGCTCCACGCTCGTGCGTGTGGCGACTGATGAAAAATATTTGTTTGTCGGCATTGACTGCGAGGGGGGAGAACCCCACCTTGAATCCCATCCGTCGCCCGGGCCGCGTGATGCCGATATTGGGGAAGTCGATCACGTTGACCTCTGCCTGGACGTCAATCGTGATTACAGCACAGGTTGGCAAATCAGCGTCGATTGTCGGGGCTGGGCGGGGGATCGCGTGGATGGAGATCCAGACTGGAACCCCAAGTGGCATCTGGCCACACAAGGCCGCCCGACCGGTTGGATGGCCGAGCTGGCCATTCCGTTGGACGAGTTGACGGCCGAATTGCCGCTCACCGACCGATGCTCGTCGACGTGGCTGGCAGGAATGCGACGAAGTATGGCTGGAGCCGATACGCAGACCTGGCCCAACGGAGCCGGGGCCGGGCTTCCCTGGCAACGATGCGGCTATCTCGTACTCAACGATGGACGGGACTCCGTTGCAAAGCCAGACTGAGTCCGCAAGAGGTTTTGGGGCGACGGTGGCCAGGCCGAAATAGAACCGATGTTGGCCACCATAACGAATCAGCCGGAAGGCGTTAGCGTGGGCGCTGCTGGAGGACGGATTGACGCATTGTGGAACCGTTGTCCCCAACTGTTTCCCCCGACAATTTCGCGACCCGAGGAACAACTGAGGACAATTGTTCTACAAACTAAGTCGCATTGGGCTTAAGCCGCACAGCTCGCCTGGACGGTCGGGCGCGAACGAGTGTCGCAATTTCTGTCATTCACCCATGACCTTGACCAGCACCCTTTTCGGGCGACGCCCATCGAATTCTCCATAGAAAACCTGCTCCCACGGGCCCAGGTCCAGCTTGCCGTTGGTGATCGCCAAAACCACCTCTCGTCCCATGATCTGCCGCTTATGGTGGGCATCGGCGTTATCTTCGCCAGTACGATTATGGTGGTAGCGATCGGGAGTCGGGTCAAACGGCGCGAGTTCCTCCAACCACCGTTTGTAGTCGCGCAGCAATCCCGGTTCATCGTCATTCACAAATACGCTGGCCGTAATGTGCATCGCGTTACACAGCACAATCCCTTCGGTAACGCTGCTTTCCTCCACGATGGCCACCACATCCGGCGTAATATTGATGAAATCCATGCGGCTTGGCACTTCAAACGTCAAGTATCTGGTCAGGAATTTCATGTTCAAAGGCCCCCGCCCGGCGTCGCCGTGCCTAGACGTTTCGCCGGGCCTCATTGCTGGTCGGTGCTCAGCTTCACCCAGGCTTTACAAATTCGCGACGAACGATTTTACCAGGCCGCGAGTAAACCCGTCCTCGCGGAAGTCACCACCCGCAAGAATGGCAGCTACCCACCAATGCTGAGTCCGACTGTAGACCTCGTCACGCAGAATTTTGTCGCCAGATTTGCTTCCCGGAGATGATCGTTTTTCCTAATGTTGCAAGCACTTACGCACATTGAAAGACAGACGGATCGCGGCCTCGCGAGGTTCTCGCCGCGCGAAAAGGCATTGATTTTGCTGTTAGGGATCACTTAAGGTCCGAACTGCCAACGAGGATACTGACGGATGGCCTGATAGGTTATAGGGAAAAACCATGAGATTCTCTTTAAAAACGGCGCAAAAATCTCCTTGCATGGCAGGGCATTTGTTAATCGCCTCCCCCAAAATGCTCGACCCAAAATTTCATCGGGCAGTGCTGCTGATTTTGAATCATAGCGAAAACGGTGCCATGGGGGTGGTGTTAAATCGCCCGTTACCCGTCAATGTACCTGAATTGTGGAAAGCGCTGGGAGACACCGTGGAGGTTGGCGACGACAGAGCACACTTGGGTGGACCACTTTCCGGTTCGATAACCGTGCTGCATGACGTGAAGCGCCAAGAATCGCAAGGGCGGATCTATGTACTGGAGAAATGTGATCAGTTGGCAAAGCTGCTCGACGCCCTGCACGACGAGTCCTACCGATTCTTTATCGGTCACGCCGGCTGGTCCAAGGGGCAACTGGAGGCGGAGATCGAAAATGGTTTGTGGATGTCGATTCCGGGAGTGCCGGCCTTGATTTTCGAGCAGCCCGCAAACGACATGTGGCTAACGGCCGTTCGCGAGGCTGGGTCCTCGTTCTACCGAGACGTCCTGAAAATCCGCCGTATTCCAGCAAACCCGCTGTGGAACTGAAGCGAAGACGCGGTTTCAAAAATGCGTGCAACCGCGACTCGCGCGAGTGGAAGTGGCGCCGTGGCAATTAGCCGGCTGGCAAGTTCGATAGCTTGCGCGTTTTGAGGTTGCACACTCTCGGTGGCACCTGGCCGCAACCCGTGATTTGCCCGCTGGCAGACCCACTCGCTGGCGCGTCGAGCTGGTATTTTCACGTGGTTTTCGCCTTGGCGCAACTTCAAAACTTGCGCGTCTTGCTTGTATTTTCCGAGGTTTGTCCGGCGGCTGAACCCCATGTTGCTTTGATGCTATGATGAAGCATCGTCCAGGTTCTACGGGAGCCTCGCATGCCCGCATTCCTCGCGTGCTATTGTTGCGGCCTTGTACATCGCATACCCTCGCTGCAATCGGGGCAGGTCGCGATGTGCACTCGGTGCCATTCGGCCATCGTACGTAGTGGACCACGGGGAGCCAGCGCATTGCGCACGGCGGCACTGGCCACGGGTGCGTTGATCGTCTACTGGCCGGCGATTCTATTACCCATCCTCGAATCGGAACGTTTGGGACATCGACACGAAGCCAGTCTGCTGCGGGGTACCCTGGATCTGTTACAGCATGGAAGCTGGTTTGTGGGTACCGTGGTGCTGTTGTTTTCGATTGTCCTGCCGCTGTTGAAGATCATCCTGATGCTCGAGTTGAGCTTGTTGAGAATATTCGCCCAGCGGCACCGCGCACTGACCTATCGACTCATGGAACAAGCGGGGAAATGGGGCATGATGGACGTGATGCTGTTGGCTTTTTTGGTGATGTTGGTCAAGCTGGGTGACCTGGCGACGTTCAAAATTGGACCCGCCGTGGTGGCATTTGTCGCCTGCGTCACGCTCAGCATGCTGGCATCCTTGTCATTTGATCACCACTCGATTTGGGAGTCGGGCACTTGAGCAGCGAATCTCGCCACGACCCGATTGCACGGGATTCTGTGCCGACTGCGATCGTGCGGCAAGAGCCAGGTTTTCGGCACGCGATGCGGGTGCCCTTGCTTTCGGCCTGGTTCGTGGTCGGGCTGGCCTTGATCATCGCCGTGGGCGCCTTTGCGGTAGCGCTGGCGGGTCGGGGACCCGAGATTCATGTACATTTTCGTGACGGGCACGGGATCAAGACGGGGGACGCCGTTCGACATCGAGGTATCGACGTGGGGGAGGTCACAGGCGTGGGGCTGAGTCCTGACTTCCGTGGTGTCGATGTGGCCGTCCGCCTGGCGGCGCATGCAGCCAACCTGGCTCGGGAGGGCTCACGATTCTGGATCCAGCGCCCCAAAATGAGCCTGAATTCGATGAGCGGGCTGGAAACCATCCTGGGAGCCAAATACATCGAAGCGTTACCGGGTCCTGTGGAAGCCAGGCCGCAGACGGAATTCGAGGGGCTCGAGTCCCCTTTGATCTTGAGCGGTGACGACGAAGTCTACGTGAAGGTGCGGTTTGCCGACGGGTACGGAATTGACGTGGGAAGTAAGCTCAAACATCGCGGGATCGACATCGGCGAAATTACTTCCCTGACCATCGACGACGACTTGCACGGTATCGTGGCGGGGGCGCGCCTGGTCCGCAGTGGCGCCTTATTTGCCCGGCAAGGCACTCAGTTCTGGATCGAGCGTCCCCACGTCAGTCTGACCAGTGTGCGCGGGCTGGACACCATTGTGGGAGGGCCCTACATCGCGGTGCGGGCCGGGATTCCGACCGCCGAGCCCTGTCGCGAATTCGATGGTCTGAACGCCGCCCCCGTGATGCTGGAGGGGGACGAGGGGATCGAATTCGTCCTGGTCAGTCCGGAACGGCGATCGCTGGAAGGAAGTGCCCCGGTGATGTATCGCGGGCTGCAAATTGGGCGGATTCTGTCGGTAGGTCTCTCGCACGATGCGCGTCACGTGGAGGCCCGTTTGTTTGTGGAAAGTCCCTTCGTGGAACTGCTGCGGACCAATACCCGTTTTTGGAGCTACGGGGGCATGGACGTTTCCCTGGGACTGAGCGGGATCAACTTGAATGTGGATAACCTGGTCACCATCGCGGCGGGTGGCGTGGCCCTGGCCACCCCCGAACCGCCGGGGGAATTGATCCACACAGGTCACCGCTTCGAGTTGGCGGTGGAACCTCCCAGTGGCTGGCAGGATTGGTCGCCACGCATTGCAGTGGGCAGCTCGTTGCTGAACAGCCAGGTTGCCTTGCCAAGACTGCAACGTGCCTCGCTGGCGTGGCGCGTCAAGCGATTGGGGATCCCGCGCGACGCCTGCGCCGCGTGGGGTGGCTGTTGCCCCTGGACGACGGAACCTGGGTGATGCCGGCTCGTTTGGCACGACCCGACCCCGGGGCCGTCGACGGCTCGGGTACGCTGGAATTCGCCGGCGTTAACATACCCGTCACGGCAGGGGACGCGCCGAGCAAGTTGGTCATCCAGGCCCTGGCCACGGGCTCGCAGACCGACACGGACGCCTGGGCGGTCGCCGACGTGCGCGTCAGCCAGTCGCCGGAAGAGTTGGTACTGTACACGGGGCCCCAAGAGCCGCAACTCGTGGTGCCGGCCGATCGCATGCAGGACGATGGCGATATTTGGATGATTGAGCCCAGCGTGCCGCTGGACGACGGTTGGAACGGCGCGGCGGCAATTGCCCGCAAGGACTCGAAGTTGATCGGCATCCTGGTGGTGGAGGAGGACAGTCGAGCCGGCGTCGTTCCTCTGGCACCGCTGCTACACGCGGGCGGGCAAGCGTCTGGGCGTCAACAGGGACATGTGGCCGCACGTGACATCTTCGCTGGAAAGGGTAGCGCTCGGGCCGATTGACGATCGCTCCTTTGGCACACGTTTGATTCTCCATGGACCATTCCCACTGGGATACGATTGTGATCGGCGCCGGAGCCGCCGGCATGATGGCCGCCTGTCGTGCGGCCATGCGCGGCCGGCGCACGCTGCTGCTGGAAAAGAACCGCAAGTTGGGCGTAAAGATCCTGATGTCGGGCGGAACACGCTGTAATCTGACCCACGACGCCACGGCCCGCGAAATCGCGGCCGCTTTCCCCCGCACGCAACGTCGCTTTCTGGGATCGGCGTTGGCCGCACTGCCCCCCGAGCATCTGCTGCAGTTCTTTCGCCAGGCGGGTGTTGAAACCAAGATCGAAGCGAATGGAAAAATCTTTCCGGTATCCAATCGAGCCATCGATGTGCGCGACGCGCTGGTGCGTCAGATGTTGGCGGCTGGAGTGCACGTGCGCAGCGGAACACCCGTGCTGGAGCTGGAACGCGCCGGTGTCGGCTTCTGCGTCCAAACGTTGCAGGGCACGTTTACTGCGACTGCGGTGCTGGTGGCCTGTGGCGGTCAGTCGTATCCCGGTTGTGGTACCGCCGGCGACGGATATGTCTGGGCACGCGCGGTCGGACACCAGGTGGTGTCCCCTGTGCCGGCGCTGGTGCCGATCAAGGTTGCCGACCCTTGGCTGCATTGCCTGCAGGGGGTCACCATTCCCGACACGAGGCTCTCGGTCATGGCAGCCCTTCCCGCCAACGGTGCGCTGAGGCAAAAGGCCTCCCCCTCGCCCAAGTTACTCGATCAACGGCGTGGATCGCTACTCATCACGCATCTGGGCCTGTCGGGACCCGTCGCGCTGGACATCAGCCGTGTGATCACACGCTCATCGCGACCGGACTTGCTGTCACTTACCGTGGATTTCTGGCCCGCAGTGAGTGACGAGCAATGCCGAGAGTCGATCCTGAGCGCGGCACGACAAGAGGGAAAGAAACAAATCGGTTCGCTGCAACCAGGTTTACTGCCGTCGCGACTTGTCGAGTCCCTGCTGCTGCAGGCCAACCTCGACCCCAAGCAGAAAATGGCTGAACTGTCAAAATCGGCCGTGGAACACATCGTGAAGTGCATCAAGAGAACTGAAGTTACCGTCAGTGGCAGTCTGGGGTTTGCCAAGGCGGAAGTGACCTCCGGTGGCGTATGCTTGGATGAAGTCAGTCCGAAAAGCATGCAAAGTAAATTGGTGCCGCATTGTTACTTCATCGGCGAAGTGCTGGATATTGACGGTCCGATCGGCGGTTATAATTTCCAGGCCGCATTCAGTACGGGCTGGTTGGCTGGCGAGTCCGTCTGAGCGTCGAACGCGGTCACTTTGTCAACTACAGCGCAAGCGCGAGGATAAGTTCATGTGGCACCCGTATTCATTGGCCGTGTACTGCCTGTTGACCATGCATGGGTCGGCGTGGCCACAACCCACGTCTGGCTCGGGTGAGTCCGTCCCGACGGCGGTGGGCGTGGCCGTGGAACCCCAGATGCTCACCCTGCAATCCAGTGGCGTCCAGGCCAGCCTGCGCGGGTTGTTCGCCGTCAGCGCGGACGTGGCCTGGTGCAGCGGGACGGCAGGCACCGTGTTACGCACCGCCAATGGTGGCCAAACCTGGCAGAACGTGTCCGTGCCCGGTGCCTCCGCACTTGATTTCCGTGATCTGCATGCCTTCAGCGATCGCGCCGCCATCGTGATCAGCGCTGGCTCACCCGGCAGGATCTATCGAACCCGCGACGGTGGCAAGTCGTGGGCGTTGAGTTACGAGAATGACGACCCGGCGATCTTTTTTGACGCGCTGTCGTTCTGGGATGACCAGCGCGGCCTGGCGTTCAGCGATCCGCAGCACGGCCGTTTTTTCCTGTTAGAAACGCGAAACGGGGGAACGGACTGGAGCCCACTGCCGGAAAGCTCACTGCCCATCGCGCGGCAGGGGGAAGCAGGTTTTGCCGCCAGTGGGACATGCCTGGCGGTGGCTGCGGCCGGCCGGGCCTGGATCGGCTTAGGGCGGAAGGTTGAGGCACCGCGGACGGCACGCGTGCTGCTGTCCACGGATTACGGACACCACTGGCTCGGTGTGCCAACACCGCTGCCGGCCAGCGAATCCCAGGGAATCTTTTCGTTGGCCATGATCGATCGTGATCTTGGAATTGCAGTTGGCGGCGACTATCTGCAGCCCGACGCCGTCGGAGTGCATGCGGCGATCACCTCGGACGGCGGCAGGTCGTGGCGGGTCCCGGAGGGGAAGGGGCCGCGAGGTTACCGCTCGGCGGTGGCCTGTGTCCGTCGGCGCCAAGTCACGGTTTTGGTCGCGGCCGGGCCGTCGGGCATAGATTATTCCGGCGATTTGGGTGACAATTGGGTGCCGCTGCAAGACGTGTCGCTGCACGCGCTGGCTTTTGCACGCGACGGGACTGCCGGGTGGGGGTGCGGTGCGGAGGGGACGATCGTTCATTTTGACCTGGACCGATTAGAGGCGCTCGCACGTGCGCCGTAACGGCCCTCGGGTATTGTTGAGCCCTTTGGATAAGAGTACGGACGCAGTGGTAACCCAGTGCAAGCACGCATCGCGAGTTTTGAAGTTGCGCTCGCGGAACAACCCAGGAGAAAACAAGCACGACGCGCAAGTTTTGAAGTTGCGCTAAGGCGAAGACAGCGTGAAAATACAAGCACGACGCGCCAGCGAGTGGGTCTGCCCACAGGCTAAGTCACGGGTTTCCGCCAAGTGCGACCGAAAGTGTGCAACTTCACAACGCGCAAGCGAGTGAGCCCGCCAACCAGCTGAATCATGGGCTCGGATGAATGCCACCAAGAAAGCGCAACGTCACGAGGCGTCAGCCCATGTGTGGAGTCCGGCAGAACGCCATCACTGACGCGTGGTGTTGGCAGGATTCACGGTTTTGAAGAACTGAGAAATTTCGCCCAACCCGCAATCACACGAACTATGACCAGACAAGCAAAAAACGTCTTAGGCACGGATCTTACAACGTGTTGTACGAACCCGATGACCGGGTTCTTTCGCGATGGCTGTTGCCGCACAGGGGCGGACGACGTGGGGCTGCATCTCGTTTGCGCGCAGATGACGGCTGAGTTTCTCGAATTCTCTCGGTCGGTTGGCAACGACCTGAGCACGCCCAATCCGATGTATGATTTTCCCGGACTGAAGCCGGGAGACCGCTGGTGCGTCTGTGCACTTCGTTGGAAGCAAGCCTTTGAGGCGGGGGTGGCGCCACCGGTAGTGCTGGCCGCCACGCACATCTCGATGTTGGAATACGTTTCCCTGGAAGAAATGCGCGAATTTGCAATTGACGCAGGTTGATGACTTGCCTTGAAAGATCTTGCGAATCCATACAGCACGACGCAGCGCTATCAAGGGCAACTCGATGCGCTCGATGGCCAGCTGGCTGAACTACGAGCCCGGGACCGGTGGTACAGCCGAGCCCGCGGCGGTGCATTCCTGGTGTTTCTCGCGCCTCTGGCCTGGGCCATGGTGACATGGGGACCATCGCCCCAGTTGTTTTTCGTCGTGGCGATTCTGTTCGCGGCCTTTGTGGTATTGGTGGGCGTGCACGAGCGGGTCCGAGACGGTTTGATGCGATGCACGATTCGGCGACGACTCAAACAAGACCAACTCGACGGTTTCTTGCGACATTGGGACGATCTTTCCTCCCCGCAGGTCGACGTGCCGCCAGCGTTCGCCGGCATCGCCCGGGACCTGGACCTGTTTGGCACGGCCAGTGTCTACCAGTGGCTGTGCCGAGCGCATACGTTGGCGGGGCGAGAAACCGTTCGAGACTGGCTGCTGCAACCAGCTGAACCTGCGGAGATTCAACGCCGGCAGGCGGCGGTGCGACGGTTGGCGGACATGGAACCGCTGCGAGACGACGTAGAATTCCACGGTCGATGCCTGATCGCCAGCGACACAGGACCACCGGCCTTTATCGCCTGGGCCGAGGGCGGACCACGCTTTGCCCGTCGAAGGCTGCTGATGTCGATCGTGCGCACGCTAACCGTCGTGATGGTGCTGTTGCCCGTCGTGATTTGGTGGCAGTGGATTCCTGCGGATTGGATCCTGGTCGTGTTGGCCGTCGTGGCGCTCAATGTCCTGATCAACGCACTGTTTGTGGGTGGTATCCACGACCTGTTCAACCAGATTTCCGCCGGCCAAAACGAGTTGTGGCATTACCTGGGCCTGTTGCGCTTGGTGGAGGGATTGCCGCCGGACGAACCCAAATTGGCCGAGCTGCGAGTGGCTTTGTCATCGGGCGCGACGGATTTCGAGGCGAGCCTGCGCCAGCTGAATCGTATCATGACGCTGGGCAGCGGTCGTCGCTCGTCCCTGTTTGGCGTTCCCTACATGGTGGCCCAGATACTCTGGTTCTGGGATTTCCACGTGGTGACCTTCTTGGAGCGTTGGCAAGCACGATATGGCCACTCCGTCCGCCACTGGTTTGAGTCCGTCGCGGAACTGGAAGCGCTGTGTTCGCTGGCCAAGATTGCGTCAGACCATCCGACTTGGAGCTTTCCGCATGTGGCCGTCGACTGCGACACGATATGCGCCCGGCAGATGGGGCACCCGTTGCTGCCCACCGGCCGCTGCCAAACGAACGACGTG
Source organism: uncultured Planctomycetales bacterium (assembly GCA_963695565.1). Lineage (GTDB taxonomy): Bacteria > Planctomycetota > Planctomycetia > Pirellulales > Pirellulaceae > CAVOGW01. Next base: position 261,052 of record CAVOGW010000006.1, on the reverse strand, counting down.
GACGTCGGCCCGCCCGCTACCTTTCTGCTGGTTACCGGCTCGAACATGTCGGGCAAGAGTACGCTGTTGCGCGCCCTGGGAGTCAATGTCACTTTGGCTTCGTGTGGTGCCCCGGTGTGTGCGGTCTCGATGTCGCTGCCCATGGTCGAGCTGGCCACGAGTATGCGGATCACTGATTCGCTGGCGGGAGGCGTGTCGTTCTTCCTGGCGGAGTTGAAACGGTTGAAGGAAATTGTCGATCGCGCCGTAACTTTGTATCAGGCAGCCAAGGCTAACACCCCAGCGCGTCACTTGTTCTTTCTGCTGGACGAAATTTTACAGGGGACCAATTCGGCCGAACGTCATATTGCGGTGACGCAAGTCATTGGCCACCTCATGCAGCACCAGGCATTGGGCGCCGTCTCCACTCACGATTTGACACTGGCGGCCGCACCCGAGATGCAAGATAGCTGTCAACCAATTCACTTTCGAGAACACTTCGAGCTGGTCGATGGCAAGCGGGAAATGAGGTTCGACTATCAGTTGCGACCGGGTGTGGCGCCGACCTCGAACGCGCTGGTGTTGTTGCAGATGGTGGGGCTAGGCGTCAAGGAGTAGCCGCTTGAGATGGCAGTGCTCCGACCTCCTCCCCACGCCTCCGACTCCCGCCCCCCGGCAATGGTGATTTGTCGCGAGCCGCGTGACAAGTGGATGTACGGGACAAGGTCGATCGGGACATGCACGTGGCGGACCAGCAGACTGCGACCAAATCGCACCATTGCCGTGTGGGGAGGGCTGGGGAGGGGCCGGCCAGGGGCGTGGCAATTCCCAGCACGCGGCGCGCTGCCAAGCCCTTGCGGTGCTGCGATTAACACCGTCGATGTCGTCGAGCCGCGAACTGCCCGGGGCCCAGAAGACCGGGGCCGCTGTTCTGGCCACGCAAGTCGAGTGGATAACGGGTCCGCAGTTCATGGGGGGTACCCCCCCAGACCCCCCGGGTTTTCGCCAGACCCCCCGGGTTATCGTCAGACCCCCCGGGTTTTCGCCAGACCCCCCGGGTTTTCGCCAGACCCCCCGGGTTTTCGCCAGCCCCGGGTTTTCGCCAGACCCGGGTTTTCGCCAGACCCCCCGGGTTTTCGCCAGACCCCCCGGGTTTTCGCCAGACCCCCCGGGTTTTCGCCAGACCGCCCGGGTTATCGCTTTGGTTGAACGAATGGCGTGCCACCTCGGACGCTTCGGTGCACCATTACCGTCGGCTGCTCGCTGAAACGCCAAGTCCTGCGGGGTAGGAAGATCCGTCAGGCCACCCGGCTGTTGGGCTGACTCGCCGACGACTTGCCGGAATGTGTGGTCCTGGTAAAGGACAACACGCTTGCCATTGATTCGGCGGTTTTTGCCATTCCCGCTTGATCTTGATTGGCGCGCAGGTCAGCGGCTACCGCACGCAGGCGGTCGGCATGTTCGCGCAGCGACGACTGGACGGCCGCTTGTCGTTCCAGCAGCGTTTCGATGGACATCGAGTCGGCTCGCAGCTTTTGCAGCGTTTCCGCATGAACTTTGAGGAGTTGTTCGATGGCGGTTTTTTCGGCATGCAGCTGGCCAAATTCCTTCTTCAGCCGGGCATTTTCCGCCCGCAGGCTTTGGGCCGTGTTCCGCTCTTCCGCCAGTTCCTGTTCGATATGTTTAACGCGCGAGTGGAACGCCAATACTTTTTCCTGGATTTTTCGCAACTGAACTTCTGATTGATCAAGCTGCTTGCTCGCCGCGCCGTGCTCCTGCTTAAGGTCCGTCAGTTCGGCCACGACGGCCTGATGGTCCCGCCGTAGAAGTTCCAAATGCGAGAGTTCAAACTGCATCTTGCGCAGCCGGTCCGACTCAACCTGCAGAAGTTGTTTCAGTTGGGCCGCCGTCTGCTGCTCGCGTTGCAGACCTCGTGCAAGTTCATCCTTTTCCGTTTGCATGATGCGCAACTGATCGTCGTAAGCCGCTTGCTGCGCTGCCAGCTTGGAGAGTGCCGCTTGGGTTTGAGACTTTTGTTCGTCCAGTTCCGCCGCATGGGCCGTTGCCAGGGCGGTTGCCTCCGAGGTGACTTCCTGCAACACGGCCTCTTTCTGTCGCAGGTCTGCGGCACGTGTAGTCAGCTCTGTCTGCAGCGAGGAGACTTGAGCGCGGAGCGTATTTTCGCTCGCCTGCAGTTCATCAACCAGCTTATCTCGCTCGACAAGCGTGTCGTGCAGCGTGCCATTTTCCCGCCGCAGCTGGCCATTGAAACGGTTTTCCGCCTGGAGGAGGGCTGCCTGCTGCGCTGCCTGTTCGAGCGATTCTCGCAGTTCGAGAATTTCCGCCTGCCGGTGTTCGGAAGTCTGGCTCGTGGTCGACAGCGATGTTCGCAGCTCCCGATTTTCGGTCCTCAGCTTCGCATCTTCTTGAATCAAATGTTCCAGTTCGTTGCGCAGCTTTTGGGCCTCGTCTTGCAGAGCCGACGACTGATCAGCCAGCGAAGTCAGCAGCAGCTTCAGCTCACGGTTCTTGGCGGTCTCCCCCTCCAACTTGCTGGCGAGACCCGTCCATTGCTCGTTCTGCCGCTGCAATCGACCGATTTCCAATTCGGCTTCACCCAATTCCGTTTGCAATGACGCACATTCCCGTTCGTATTGGTCGCATTGCTCCCGCAACACGACGGTCTGACTGGCCAGCTCACCCGCTCGAGACTGTTGCTCATCCAGCTGTTGCTGTAGCCGTTCCCGATCGGACGTGGCGTGTGCTTGTAGTTGAGCAAACTGATCCTCGAGTTGTAGAATCTCACGTCGCAAGTCGGCCGCCTCCTGGCGCACTTGTTGTTCGCGAAGGTGGGCGCCATCAAGTTCCGAGTTCAGGTCCAGCAGCGCCTGCTCGCCAGCCTGCTTGGCTTGGCGCAGTTCGTCGAACATTGCCAATTTGTGGCCCGTTTCGGATCGCTGTTGGCTCCATTGCGCATCCCGAGCATCGACCGATCTCTTCAGGGTTTCGTAGTCCTGAACCACGCGCTCGAAGTTACCTTGTGCCGTAACCTGTTCCTGCTGCGCCCGTTCCAAGGCCAATGACAGCGCCGCAATGCGTTGATGCGACTCATCCTGCGCGTTGACCTCGCCCGATGCATGGTCAGTGCCCAAGCGCAGCGCATATCGCAGAGCGATTCCCGCTAGAACGATCAGCACCAGGGACATCACGGGACCACTGATAAGTTCGGCCACGACCGGTTCTCCTTCGAAGAGCTGTGCGCCGCGTGCTCGGCCCGCAAAACGGAAAAGTCACTCTTATCGCTCGGCCTTTGCTCAGCCGGAATCTTGAGCCAAATCCACATGGTCAGCACCTGCCACGCGGATTTGTCGTGAAGCACCCGACGTGAGGCGGACATCGCTGAGCAATGCTATTCCCGCATCACGCGCCCTGGCCCATATTGATTGAAGTCGCGGATTCGATTCCGCCGAGCGCTAGATAACGGCACGCTGCGCTCTCGATTCAGGGGAAACACAAGATGCTCGCCGAATTTTATTTCAATTTGCCCTTATTTTCAGCCATCCTGTTGTTGGTGGCCGGACTGTTGTTGGGCTATGCGCTCTGGTTTCCCTTTCGTGGCGGATCCGCGTCGATGACGACCCAATTGCAGGAACTGTCGGCACAGAATTTGGAATTGACGTCGGCGCTGCAGGAACAACGAGACACCTGCGCCAGCCTGGAGCATCAGTATCAGACGCAGTGTGACCAGCTCACCAGGCTGAGCCAATCCGGTCAGCCGCCGGAGGATGTCGAGCGTGATCAGGCCACGTCGCCGCCAGGTCCTGCGCGGTCCCAGCAAACGCCGGATGAGTGGCAGGCCGCCATCCGCAGCCAGCTGGAGGAAGAACGCCGACTTCGAGCCGCCGCCGAACAACAGCTGATCGAAATCAGCGAGTCCTCTGTCAATGCGCTGTCGGAAGAGCGTTGTATCTGGCAGGAAACCGAGTCGAGCCTCCGCGCGACCTGCGCGCATCTTTCACAGGAATTGGAGCTGGTCAGGGCCCAGCAGCAAGAGGCAGCCAGTCAACTTTGCGCAGAGGACCAGCAGGCTGAGAGCATGCGCACGCTGCGCGCGGAGTACGACCAGCTCCGGGCCGGATTTGAATCACTGGCTCGAGAATTAGATGCGTCCTGCCAGGAACGAGCCGATCTCGAATCGGAACTCGCGCGGGTGCGCCAGACTGCCCAGGAAAAGTCGCAAGCGGCATTGGTCAGCCAGCAACTTGCCGACAGCTACGCCAGTATGAAGAACGATTTACTCCGCAAGCTACAATCACTTGAAACACAGCAGCTGTTGCAAGAATCCGATCAGCGAACCTGGGCCGATCGCTACGCGGCGATGCAACAGCAGTACCAGGAACTCGCCCGGCAAAATTCACGTCTGCAGGCCAGGTACGACGAAGTGTTGCTCGAACGAGATGACTTATCCGGGACGATGAAGGGTCTGCGCAGTCAAATCCAGCAACTGCGCGGGGAACTTGACTGCCAGGCCGAAGCGCTGGACGGTGCCACAGCCACGACCTCCGAAGTGATGGAACTACGCGACCAGTTGCACCACACGCAGCGGGCGCTGGATCAGGCCCGCGACGATCTGTCAGCGGCCGTGGCGTTGGGTCATCGGCTTACCCAAGAGCGCGATGTCGCCGTGGCGAAATCGACGGCAATCCAGGAAGACCTGCAGCATCATCAACGAGCGCTGGAGGCCATGGGTCGCAGTCATGATAAGACGTTGGCTCAATTCACGCAGTTCAATGGCCAGCAGGCCGAGCTGGAGCAGCGTGTACGGGACCACGAACACACGATTGAGACTCTCCGTACGAATGTCATCGATTTACATGACATTCAACATAAATGCGTATCGTTGCAGTGTATTATTCGTGATCAGGCACAGGAGCTGAAAGCCATCCGCATGGATCGCGACGAGATCGCCCGGCAGCTCGCCGCGAGGCAGGCGGAATGGGAACAAGTCCAGCAGCGGATGGGAAACCATCAACAGGTAGTCGACGGCCTGCGGGCTCAACGCGAAGAACTCCTGCAAAGCCTGCAACGTGAGCGTGCCAAGCACGAAAAGCTGGTACTTGCCTGGGACGGGCAGACTGGGCAACCGGAGCTGCTCAGCCAACGGCTCGGCGGGCTGGAGTCACTGCCAATGGTCGTGCGGAATCCATCCGACGACAAGGCGGCCTAGGGTGGGCTCCCTTCACGGCACGGGCGAACCGGCACCGTGAGGTGCCGGGTGGGCACGACCAGCAACCTCAACGCCATCTTGCCACTCGCCTGCAGGACCTGCCATCGATGAATGCGCCTGGCCTTCGGCTGAACTCGCTGGCGACTCTCGCGCGATCACCGCTGCTCACCCGGCTCCCTTCACGGCACCGGCGAACCGGCACCCTGAGGTGCCGGGTGGGCACGACCAGCCACCTCAACCCCACCTTGCCGCTCGCCTGCAGGACCTGCCATCGATGGATGCGCCTGGCCTTCGGCTGAACTCGCTGGCGACTCTCGCGCGATCACCGCTGCTCACCCGGCAGCTGACAGTGCCGGTTCGCCAAGCGACCTCGCCAGCCGGGATTTAACGATCCGGCCGATTCTCGAGCCATGTTTGGACCAGCTCACCGGTTGCGGCATGCGGTTTCTGACGGTTAGACACTCGGGTATTTCCGCCACCGTCGAAAAAACTTGGCAAAAATTTTTTCTGGCGACTTGCGGGCCCGATACGTAGTGCATACTTGAGTGACGTCACGGGCGCGACGTAAAGCCCCCCCAGCATCCTTGATTTGACAACAAGTGCGTCGCGTCTAACACGGCCTCGGTGACTTCGGTTGCCGAGGCCGTATTTTTTTCGCCGCCGGGATAACTAGGCATGCGTGGCAAGTCCGCCGGCCAAACGAGCGAACCGATGCAACAGTTTGCCACGTGACGCAGCCCAACCCACGCCAGCAGCACCATTGACCGGGGGCTTGGCCTCGGGCGCCCATTAAGGCTGTTTCGATCCTGCACTGCTCGTCGCCTCAGCCCCACCTGCGGGATCGAAGGCACCCGAATCGCAAAATTGACATAGTCGCTGCAGCTGTTCCGTCAGCACACCGTCCACCAACGGGGCCACGGCCGCCAGTCCGTCGGGCGCGTACCCGCTGACATTGTACGTCAACTCGATTTGCGTCTGGCCGGACTGGGGTGTCATTGTAAAGGTCAACGCACCGCTTAATCCCATACCTTGCAAGGGACCTAGTCCACCCGTCATGCGCAACACTTTACCGGGATCCTGGAAGACAATATCCAGGTGCCGCACCAGCCCTCCGCCGGGAAGCGACTCCTGGAACCAACCTTTTTCCTGATCCAGGGACAGATTCTTGGCATCTCCGGAATACGTGTGCGCGGGGCTCCACCACTGGCCGATCTCCATGATGGCCGCATAGACGCGTTGTGGCTCGGTCGCCACCTGGCGAATGATCCGAATCTGAAATCCCGCCGCAGCCGACGAAGTGACCTCCGCCCGGACGCTGTTTGCCAGGAATACGGTACACGCCGCAATCAGGCTTCTAACGAAAAGTTGCTTCATGGTTCTGCTCCGATGGATGTGCTCCGCCTGCAAGTTGGCATGCGGTGCCAGGATCGCTTTGTGTGCCGCCTGATCGATAAGGTGCCGATCAGCGGGCCGGGGAACGTGTGCCCGACGCTGGCTGGGATCGTGAAGTTCTCACCGTCGATGAATATCGACAGATGTGGGTGGATATGGTGGGGTACCTCGCCAACCGGATGCACGTTGAACATCAAGCGCGACTCGAGCGGTTCGTGGTGCAAACGGCGCGTGCGCCATGCTTCGCGTCGAGGGCCAAGTGACGAGCATGTTGATAACCTTCGCGGACGCGAAGATTCAGCAGATGGATCAGCTCGCATAAAAGCCGTGCTCAGAAGACACGGGACGGGAATCGCTCATCCGATCCGATCCGCCCGCATCCTGTGATTGTACGGGGTAATGTTGGTCAAGCAAACGAAATCAATCGCTGCGCATGGGATCGCACATCTGGTCTGCCTGCCACGCCCTGTTTGCCGTTACGGACGCTCGATTTGATACGTCAGATCGGAAATATCCGACTGGACATCGATCTCGAAAGGCGACTCGTCGGCCGAAGTGTACTTGGCGGGAATGGCCGATTCGCGTCCCAGGGCCGTTTTGAGAATCGTGAACGTGACCTTGTACTGGCCGCAAAGTACGCCATCCCCGGACACGCGGGTCATCATTTCGAATTTGCCGTCTTCCGCGATGTCGGCGAATGCCGCTTTGTGCACCTCGGCTGTACTATGGGCTGTGGGCTCGAAGCGGATGACACGTATCTCACCCTCCAAGGGCTTGCCGTCACTCCAGGTAACCACGCCCGACACCTGGGCCGTCGATTTTCCACAGCCGACCATTGCCGAGAAACACAGAGTGGCCAGCACGGCGGCCGTGACGCCGCGAATCACCGAGTTTCGTTCAAATGACAAATAATACTTCATCGAGGCCAGGTACCCGGCGATGACACGCGTGCCCGTTGTGCCACGGAATGACGGCGTGCGTGATAAGGTGATTGGGAAATGGGAAGTAAATGAGCGGACAACGGAACGTACTCAGCGGGCTCCGAGGTTCGCTCCTTGATCGGCACTAGCCACCAGGTGATCCCACACGGTGCAGCAGGGACCGTACTTGCCAGAGGTCTCGATATCGTTACTGATGAAGTGGACGCTGGCGTCGACCATGGTCATCATCACGCCCCCCACGTGCGACCCGCGCGTGGTGGCTTGATCAAACGCGTTGCTGCCATCGCAGGGCATGCAAATCGTCTGCAAGTACACCCGGTTCGTGGTGCGGCAGATCAAGCGAGTGGGGATATCGTCCGCAAAATCATTGCAGGCGTTCGGACCATTGGCGTCTCCCCGCGACGCGTGCCAGGCAATCACGCTGGCGCCGGCATGCCCCAGCGCCCACACACCGCGCGGGTCCCCTTCGATCGGGCCGGCACGCAGCTCGCTGATCAGCATGGTCTTGGTGGTACCGTCCTTAATCTGGCTGATCTTCACAGCCACATTCGGACCCATGACTCCCCGCCGTGTTGTGTCCTTCCAACCGGGACTTTTCGCGCCATACATGCCGTCGCCGGTGCGTTTGTACAGTGGACCGTTGCCTGCGTTCGCTCCGTAGTTTCCCCGAGCCCAATTGTCGCCGTGCTGCGGGTGGGCACTGCCGTTATAGAATGTCTTGTTGAACGGATCAGAGGGACAGAGCATGACGGAGATGACCTGCCCTCTGGGGATGCGATTGGCAACATTCGAGATGGGCAGGCTGAAGTCAAACGAATCATGGAGTCCCTGTTCTTCCATGAATGGCAGGATGGTAATCACCCAATTCGGACCGAAGCGGTACACGGATTGGATCGGGATGTTCGTGGTGTCGTCATACTGCATTCCCTGCGGAAAAACGCCATTCGCCGATTCGAAGTTGGCGACGGCGAGTGCCAGGTTTCGCAGGTTGTTCATACACTGCGTACGCCGGGCGGCTTCGCGAGCCGCTTGGACAGCCGGCAGCAGCAGTGCCACCAGGACGCCAATGATGGCAATCACGACGAGTAACTCCACCAGGGTAAATCCATGGGTCCGTCTGGGTCGTCCTGGAAATCGGTGGCAAGGAAATGGCATGGCGACAGCCTCCCCCCAAATGACATCAATGGACCCTGCGATCCAAAGCCCTAATTCTAGATCCATTTGCTGCGGAATGCTATCGTAAGGCCGCCCAGAGACCGAAAGATTGGCAGCTTGCTTTCCCCACAAAACAGGCAAATATTCTTGCTTTTGACCGCGGCGAAAGTTAGAACGGGGAGAGTGACCGGAGGCCGACGGATTTCGTGCCGCGTCGCAGGACGGGTCTGTTGAGGTACTCCAATCCGTTCCAAATGTCGTCCGGAAGGAGCATCGCGAGTCCATAAGCTCCCGAACGGCGTTCCCGCGCACGCCCAGTGCGGTTCGGTGTCGCTGAACGTCGTGGGATGTGGCCTTTCGCATTTCGCTGGATTCGCGAGTAAACTCGCTGTTTGTTGTTACTGTAACGTCCTTTGTTGAGGGGTAGTAAAATGATACGACGTCATCACACGCTGCGTGCGATCGCGGCAGTTGCCATGTTAGCCGCTATCGCGACCAGCGGATTCGCCACACCTTACGCGTCCGCTGTGCGGAATCTGGGCGGAAACATGTGGGAGTTCGTGCTGAACGAACCCGCGGCTTCCATCAATGTCTTACGCGACGGTGGCAATCCAGTTCCCTTCGCCAGTCCCACTGCCGGCCGATACACGTTTGATATGACGGGCTTCAGCACATTTGAAATCTCCGTCCAAAACAATTCGGCGTCGGTTTGGACGCGGATCAGCAACGCGGGAAACATTTTCACCAATTTTGAACGCCCCAACGGCATGGCCGTCAATACGAATCCAGCCAGCCCGTATTTCGGCACGATCTACGTGAACAACGGGACGGAATTGGCCACGGTCTCGGGCCGCACCTTGGGTGACGGCGTTTATTCTCTGACGGCCGATATGATCGGCGTGGATCTCCCCACGGGAGCCGCCGTTCCGCTGGCCAACGCGAGTGACATTTCTCTGGCCCATCGGCCCGCCTCTTGGAACGTCGGTTCCAGCTCCAATTCCGCCTGGCGCATGGCACTCGACGCAGAGGGGAACCTGATCGTTACCGATTGGTCCGACGCCAACGGCGGAATCAAATATGCCACGCCGGACTTGACCGCAGGCGGACCCTTGCTGAATCAACAGGCCGGTCCCACCTTCGGCGTTCAGAACGGCAATGGGGAATACATCCACGGATCGATCGTCTCCAAGCCCTATGTCACGGGCAGCGTCGGCAACAATCTTACTGTTTGGGCCATGGACGAAGACATTGAAACCGTACCCTTCGTGTCTAATGACGGGAACAGCGTTTGGCGCTGGGATGTGGGGAACGCGACCGATTACGATGGTGCTCCAGACCTGACCGTCAATGTCGGCAACATTCCGGCGGCGTCAGATGGCGGTCTTAATTTCAAAAACCTGAACACGGGTGTGTTGGCTAACGCTCATTACGATCCACAATACGACAAGTGGTATTTGACGCAATTGGACTTCGACGGAGTCTCGTCGGGATTGGTGGTGGTTTCGGCTGATGGAGTCGATGGGAATTCGCCTACGTTGGATTGGGCGTCGCGACAGTTCTCCATCGACAATCAACTCGACGGTTGGGACGATACGGACGCGTGTCCAGGGATCTCGGAGGGCATTAATGACATCTTCCGTTATGCCGGATCGGTGACCATATCGCCCGACGGCAGTACTTTATTCCTTCACCGCGTGGGAGTTCCCGCATTATCTCTGACGGGTACGGGGAGTCCTTGTACCAGTGGCGTCACGTTCAGCTACGAGAACCGTTATCTAGGACAAAACAGCAACTTACCCGGCGTCGTATTGGCCATTCCTTTGGACGCGAACGGGATTCCGGATATCCAAGTGGACGATAACGGTACGCCAGGCGACCCGTCGGACGACTTCCTGGCAAACCTCCAGTCCATCACGATTGATCGTAATGACAGCTACCATTCGCGCCAGGAGATCAGCTTCGACGCGGCCGGAAACCTGTACCTCACCAACAACATCTCGGAGTTGCTGGAGGTTTGGAGCCCCGGTGGAAACACGCGCGCCATCACGCGATCGAATGGCACGTTTGAGGTGATGGAACTCACGGGCCCCAACGGAGATTTCAATAACGACAACAGCTGGGACTGTGCGGACATCAATGCCTTGACGGCCGCTATCGCTTCCGGGAGCACGGATTTGCAGTACGACATGAATGGCGACGGCGTGATCACGTTTGCGGACGTGACGGATGCCGCGTCGGGCTGGTTAGCCGTGGGTGGTGCCAACAATCCGGGAACGTCTAACGGCAATCCCTATCTGATCGGCGATGCCAACCTGGACGGAGAGGTCGACGGCCAGGACTTTATCGAATGGAATACGAATAAGTTCACGTCCAACTCGGCTTGGTGCGCCGGGAATTTCAATGGCGATGGGGATATCGACGGCCAGGACTTCATCGAATGGAATCTGCGGAAGTTCACTTCGTCCGACAGCGCGGCAGCGGTGCCCGAGCCAGCGGGCCTGGCGTGGTTGACGTTGGCCGTTGCCAGCTGGTTGATGCGCCGCAGGGGTTAGTCACCACCGGGTAAGCGTCGATATCTTGCGATCCCTCCTCGAATAACAACTTTCGAGGAGGGACGTTTCGTGTCAGTCGCCATTGACAATCGTGCTGGCTGCCGCCGATGATGGATGATTACTAACTATCGTTTTCTGACTGGCCATGCCGAAAAGTCACGCAAGCAAACGTGTGGACGAGGGACGACTATGTTGATCGAGCGCGAAACTGCATCGCTCCGGCTTTACACTGGTTGAGCTACTTGTCGTCATCGCCATCATTGGAGTCCTGGTCGCGCTGCTGCTACCAGCCATTCAGTCGGCTCGCGAAGCCGCACGACGAACTCAATGCAAGAATCAGGTTCGCCAGATCGGGTTGGCCTGCGCGAACTTCGAATCCGCGCAGCAGCAGTTTCCATCCGGCGGCTGGGGGCTGGACTGGACCGCCGATCCGAATCGGGGAGTGGGTCCCGAACAACCCGGCTCCTGGATTTACAATATACTGGAGTACCTGGAGGAAGGTGCCATTCGTGAGATCGGGAAAGGTCTGGCGTTGGCAACTTCGGATTTCCGCCAGGCCAGCATCAGGTTGCACCAGACCCCCATCCCAGTCTTTAGTTGCCCCTCGCGGCGACCAGCTGTCATCGGGCTGCGCCTGTGGATAACCGTGCGTGAACAGCCTTGGCTGGCCTCGATTGCGCAGACGCAGGGAGTCGCGAAGAGCGACTATGCGGCGAGTTCTGGCGATTCGGAAAAGTTTTCCGGCGATCAGTTATATCGACCGGTAAGCTACGCCACGATCGACGACCGCCGTTGGACGAACACCAATGTGTGCGAGGGGCCAGCCAATGCACCCGCCAACCACCCTGTCCGCTCATGCCAAACCGGAATCATGTACTATCGAAGCAAATTGAGAATAAGCCAGGTCAAAGACGGAACCTCTAACACGTATCTCGTGGGCGAAAAATGGATGCCCGCGAACGGCTATGCGGGTACGAACAGCTCAAGCGCACCGGGCTTCACCTACGGCGACAACCAATCCATGTACACCGGATACGAATGGGACAATCATCGGGTCGCCTGGAATCCTCGCTCACCGAGTACTCAGGCTTTCTTTCAACCGGCGCAGGATCGGCAAGGAATTGCCAATTTGCAGTCGGAACCGAAATTTGGCAGCGCGCACCCGGGCGCATTTCAAATGGTCTTCGTAGACAACTCGGTTCGCGACATCAGCTACTCGATCAACGCGGACAGCCATCGCTTTCTGGCAAATCGGCGCGACGGGCAGGCCATCTCAGAATTCTAAATTAGCGCCCTGAACGACTCTTGTGCGAACGATATGGGGATGTAGTCAGCTCGTTGGGGGGAGCCCCCCCAACCCCCCCGGGTTTCGTGGTAGCTTGTTGCCGAATCGCGCTCGGTCTCTTGGAAAATGCTTTCTGCTGGTCGCGCATCACGGCGACTTGGCCAATCCAGCCTACAAGGGCGTTGGCCCAAGCTGTCCGGCCAGGCTTGGCCTCAATAGGGGTTAGAGACGGGTGATCACGGCTCCGAAGTCAAATGGACCACAATGCGGTGCCTTGCCATCGCAGGATCATCATTGGCAATCTGTTGACCAAGTATTGTTTCCGCATTGTAGCGACTGGCGATGGACTCGCGTCCGTCCACGAGTTTCGAAATCCGGATCTTATAAAAGCCAAGTTGCACTCCCTCTGGCGTATCGGCTGTCGGGCGACGATCTGCAGGGATGGAGGGCACAACCAGTCCATCGAAGTTGGTCGTACCATGGGCGGCCTGAATATCAGCGCCCAGAAACGGCTCCGGTTCCAGACTGACGGCCGCATCGTTCAGGGGCTCGCCGTCCAGATCAATTTGACACATGATCGCGGCAATGCCAACTGCCGACGATTGCCAGCTTTGTATGCGAGCTTCGATTTCGTCCGCAGAGACCTTCAAGTCACCGTCGGTGTCCAGTGTTGCCATCGCGGCTTTCAGTCCGCTGGCGCGATCCAATTCCGAGCCTTCCAGTAGTCCGCTTTTGTCGGTGTCGTACAAGCGCATCGCCTCGGCCGCGGCCTGACTCGCGTTAATGCGCGGGGCTTTGACGGGCGCCGGCGCACGGCTGCATCCTGCAAGAGCTATCAACAACGACAACAGACTCGCGCCCAATCGACTTGCCAGTTTTATGTTCATGGAGTGTCTCGTGCGTTTGAAATGATGATCTGATTCGTCTTGGGTTGGCCGTTCACGTGGGTTGCCACACGGAGCTGCGTCCGCGGAACTCATCATGCAACCAATAGGCAAGGTCACACCGGTTTGACGACCGAATATGCAGAGCCTAACAGGGGAGCAAACAGCTGGGAAGAAGGGGCGGCGACATCGTCGATCGGTGGGCCTAACGACGAGATCTTCAGCTTTCATCCCGGCGGCGCCCTCGCGGTTTTTTGTGATGGACATGGGGGGCTGCTCCCCGACGGCATGTCACACGTCACCCTATGGGCCCTGGCCAGCCGCGCGGAAGGGGGGCCGACAACGGCTCCCTAAGATGACCAAGCGCGATTGTGCGCGCGCGGGCGGCGGGGCGTTTGGGGTGACGCCCGGGGGGTTTGGGGTGACGTCTGGGGTGGGGTTGGGGGTGACGTCTGGGGTGGGGTTGGGGGTGGGGTCCGGGGGGTTTGGGGGGACGCCCCCCAATGATTCGGCAATTCGGTCTCGAACTTGTGATACGTGGCTACACCAACTTGCAGCTCGTTGGGGTAAATCGGTCATTTAGCGATCCGACTAATCCACCTAATCCAAGCCGAAGGCTGGCGTCACAGCATCTGCAACACGCCGGTACGCGCATTGAAAGCATCGATCTGCCTGTCCCACTCATCGACCTGCGCGTAGGTCTGCTCCCAAAACTCGGGCCGCCACAGCTGACGCAACTCGTCAGCCGTCCGGCCCTGCTGTTCGACCCAGGTGAAGTATTTGAAATGGTGCAGCGCCTTGCGATCGGCATAGGTCAGTTCCCGCAACCAGTCGACGGCAATTCCGTCCAAGTATCGCCAGCGATCCGCCCCGGCCTGGACGAGCGTATAGGCGCCTCGCGCCGCGGTTAACTCCGCCAGGCGGCTGGCGTACAATTCCGCCGAATCGGTCAGGCACATGAAGACCACGTCCTGTTCATCCAGGTCATAGTACTTGGCGGTCTTGATCGCTGCCACGAGATTGCAGATACAGGATATCCCCAGCAGCGGAAGCTGTCTGACCAGGTCTGCCGGTAAGTCTTGCAACAAACACTCCTGCCCCGCTGGTTCGTTGAATAATCGAAACAGCGTCAAACACTGCTCGTCGTCAATCGCGGTCACCATGTCGGTGTTGCGTACATTGTGGATCCAGGGAACGTGCTTGTCGCCAATCCCTTCGATGCGATGTCCCCCGAACCCCAACTGAAACAAGGTCGGGCACTGCTGCGCCTCCGCGGCAACCACGCGCAAGTGCGGATATCGCGTGCGGAGGAAATCCCCGGCGGCAATCGTGCCCGCGCTGCCGGTGGCTGAGACGAACGCAGCCAGCCGATGGCCGGGGTCCAGCCCGCTGAAAATCTCGTCGATCATCCCGCCCGTAACGTGATAGTGCCACACGGAATTTCCGAATTCTTCGAATTGATTGAAGATCACGCACTCGGGACGCGTGCGGCGGATCTCCCAGCACTTGTCGTAGATCTCTTTCACATTCGATTCACAACCAGGCGTGGCAATCACCTCGGCGCCGATCTGTTCGAGCCACTCGAACCGCTCCCGGCTCATTTCTTCCGGCAGGATGGCGACGGCGGTACACCCCAGCAAGGCGGAATCAAACGCTCCGCCGCGACAGTAGTTGCCGGTGCTGGGCCAGACTGCCTTTTGACGCGTCGGATCGAATTCGCCGCTCACCAACCGTGGGATCAGACATCCGAAGGCTGCTCCGACTTTATGCGCTCCGGTCGGAAAAAACTTGCCGACCAGCCCCAGTATGCGGGCCGGAACGCCCGTCAGCTCGGGGGGAAACTCCAACCAATTTCCCTGATTAAACAGCCCTCCCCGAGCGACGGGTTCGTTCTTCCAGGTAATCCGGAACAGATTCAGCGGGTCGAGTTCCCAGAGTCCCAGGCTCGACAAGCGATTCTGGACCTGGAGCGGAATACCTGTCGGATCGCGCAACTGCTGGAACGTCGGTACCAGGATCTTTCGTTCCCGGAACAGCTGCGCCGTGCGGGCGAGAACGTCTTCCTTCACGGGCATGGCGTAGCTCCGCGACCGGTGATTGAGTTGGGAAGTACCGCGCACAAGCGGTCCATGGTGGGCGGCACGCGCAGCGGTTCGCCGCCGGCACGCAGGGCCGCTTGAGTGTCCTTCAGGCCGCTGCCCGTAATCATCGCGACCACCACATCGTCGCGTCGCAGCACACCCGACTGGCGCTGCGCAAATGCCGGCCACTGCGGCCGCCGCCGCCGGCTCAGCAAACACGCCCTCCGCGCCCGTGCGGCGCATGGCCTGTAGGATTTCGTCGTCGGACACACACACGATAGCGCCCTGCGATTGGCGGATCGCGCGCACGGCTTTGCGCCAATTTCGCGGCACCGGAACATTGATACTGTCGGCCAGGGTTGTTCCTGGCGACGACGCAGGCAGGATATCGTTGCGTAGCGCGAATTCAACCGGCGCGACCTCTGCGGCCTGGACCCCCAGCATGCGGGGTAAATGGTCAATCACATGCAGCTGGTGCATTTCGACCAGGCCCTTCCAGATGCCGGCCAGCGTACAGCCGTCTCCCACGCTGACAGCCACCCACCAGGGCTGGCGACTCAGCTCGCGACACTGTTCGGCCAGTTCCAAGCCGCCCGTCTTCTTGCCTTCGACCAACACGGGATTGATGGCGCAGTTGCGATTGTACCATCCAAAACGCGCACAGGCCTGCCCACACAGGTCATACGCCTGATCGTAAGATCCTTGAACCACGACCACCGTCGCCCCGTAAATCAGCAGCTGCGCCAACTTGGGTTCGGGAGCCGTTTCGGGCACAAAGATCACGGCAGACAGGCCGGCCAGCGCGGCATGCCCGGCCAAACTGGTGGCGGCATTTCCGGTCGACGCACAGGCCACGGTCCGCGCCTGCAGCGACAGAGCATGGGAAACACCCACCGAGCTGGCGCGATCTTTGAAAGAAGCCGTGGGATTTCTTCCTTCATCCTTCAGAATCAACCGTTTGAGTTCCAACTCCTCGGTCAACCGCGGCGCGTCAATCAGCGGCGTCCAACCCACCGTCCAATGCCAGGGAATCGCCTCGGCTTCCAGGGGCAGCAGTTCGTGGTACCGCCAATGATTTTGCGGGCGAGCTGCAAGCGGGTGTTCGTGCCAGGCTTGGCGCACGGCCGAGAGGTCGTAATGGATGTCCAGCAGTCCGTCTCGGGGCCCGCACGCGTCACATGTCATCCATTGGCGAGGCTGGTCGCTGGACGCCACCCGCCCGCAATGGATGCAGATCAGATTAGTCACATGGGTCGTCATCGCACGTCTCACTCGCGCCCCATCATAACGGAGCGTCCTGGAGGCGACTATAGCGAGCGACGGCTCGCACGAAGGTTCCATGCCACCGCCCCAGCTTACCGCGATTCAGGGTGTGGCAGGTCCAGATGTGACGTACAATGGGACTTAGTTCGAGTTTTGCATTTTTTGCGCGAGCAGGTGTGGTTTTCGCCGGAACGTAGAACAATTGTCCTCAATTATTGTCCTCAATTGTTCATACTC
Organism: uncultured Planctomycetales bacterium; assembly: GCA_963695565.1. Classification (GTDB taxonomy): domain Bacteria; phylum Planctomycetota; class Planctomycetia; order Pirellulales; family Pirellulaceae; genus CAVOGW01. Next base: position 244,056 of record CAVOGW010000006.1, on the reverse strand, counting down.
CGCGTTCGCCATGGCCCGGAAACAATTGGGGACAATTGTTCTACATTGTGTCGTCTGCGAAGTCGAAAATGTAAAACACGAACTTAGGTAGATGCTGTTCGCGGCACGATTTGTGTTTTTTCTGATCTCGGGCTCGTCATGGTCGAACTCGCTTGCACGCCGTTTGTCGAATTGATTGATCGCATGCGGCTGGAGTATCGGCACCAGGGCAGCCTGTTCGATCTGCCGGCGGCCAAATGGTACCTTCCGTTGGCAGCCGACGCGGCCTGCGACTTAAGCGTTCGCTTTCACGATCGAATCGCGGGAAATCCCGTGGGGCCGGCCTCGGGTCCGCAGACGCAAATGGCGCAGAACCTGGTGCTCTCCTGGCTGGCCGGTGGCCGCATCTTGGAACTGAAGACGGTTCAGGTCAACGACCACTTGAAGATTCCACGGCCCTGCATCGACGCCACCAACGTCGGTTATAACGTCGAATGGTCCCAGGAGTTGCGTGTCGAGGAATCGCTGGACCAATACGTACAAGGCGCGATGCTGATTCACATGCTGCGGCACGCACCCACAATGTTTGGGGATCTCTGGGGCGACGTCGAGTTGAGCGGGACACTGGGGGACACCGTCTACGACATGTCGATTGGTTACGATCTGGCGGGGATCCGATCCGAAAAGGTCAGGCGTTTCATGGATGGCATGCTCGACGCGTCTGACACGATCGAACGGCTACGCGGGCAACTGCCCGCACGACTGGCACCGCTGCGGGATTTGGAATTCCCCACTCAACTCAGCCGCAGCGTGACCCTGTCCACCTTTCATGGTTGCCCCGCCGACGAAATCGAGCGCATTTGTGAATTCCTGCTGACCGAAGTGGGAGTGCACACGATTGTCAAAATGAACCCTCCCATGTTGGGACAGGATCGCCTGGAGCATTTGTTATACGACGTGTTGGGGTATCACGAAGTTCGCGTGCATCCTCCGGCCTATACAAGCGGCCTGCAGTTTGCCGAGTCCGTGGCGATGTCCCAGCGTTTGAGTCGGCTGGCCCGACAAGCGGGCCTTTGCTTCGGCGCCAAGTTTTGCAACACGCTGGAAGTCATCAATCATCGCAATTTCTTTCCACCCAGCGAAAGGGTGATGTACCTATCGGGAGCCCCATTGCACGTGATCACGTTGACTTTGGCGGATGCGTATCGCGTCGCGGTGGGCGCCGACGTCCCGATCTCATTTTCGGCGGGCGTCGACCGCAAGAATTTTCCGCTGCTCGTCGCCTGCGGCTTTACGCCCGTGACCACGTGCACGGACCTGTTGAAAACGGGTGGATACGGTCGTCTGCCTCACTATCTCGACGAGCTGGAAAAGGACATGCGGCGTGTGGGAGCCGGCAAGGTGGCAGATTACGTGCTGGACTGCTTTGGACATCGCGAGGCGGCTGCGGGGGATGCCATCCGGGCGGGTTTTCTGAACACGCCCCACGTAGTAGCGCAAACGCAGGCCGACCCGCGTTATACCGCCGCGCGGAATCGAAGCGTTCCGCGCCGCATCGATTCGCACCTGGTACTTTTTGATTGTATCACTTGTTACAAGTGCATCCCGGTGTGTCCCAACGATGCCAACTTTGTCTACGAATGCGAGGCTATGCACGTGACCTATCGTGACGTTGTGGTGGCGGCCGATCAGTCACTGCGTGAGGTGGGCGCCGTGAAAGAGTTCGCTTTGGAGCGCAGCGAGCAAATCGCCAATTTCGCCGACTACTGCAATCATTGCGGAAACTGCGACACGTTTTGTCCCGAGTACGACGGGCCGTACGTGATGAAACCCAGCTTTTTCGGCAGCTACGCGGCCTTTGCAACTGCCGCGGATCACGACGGCTTTGTGCTGCAGACGGATGAAGCCGATTCCCGCCTGGTGACGTTGCTGGGCCGGATCGAGGGCCAGGCGGTGAGCCTGCGGAAACTTCCGGACGACCAGGGCCATGAATTTTGCGATGGCACCGTCTGTCTGCGGATACGCGAACATGGCGAGTGTGAGTTGATGAGCGTGAAGGACACGTCACGCCTGCCCCACGTGGTGGACCTGGGACGATACTATGCCTGCCGTGCGCTGTGGGAAGGGATTTCCAACCCGCGTAGGATTCACGCCGTCAACGTGCCGCTGCTGGCACCTGAGCGGCTGGGGTAAACGGCGCCCGCTGCGCGGATCATGGTTCGATACGCGCCGGTTCGGCGGCAATGCCTCTTTGCAGCCATTGCAGCACGAGTCCGATGACCAGCAGTGGCGGCCCTTCGCTCCAAGTCCAATGTGCCGGCATGCCGGAGCCCAGATCGATACCCAGCAGTACGACACCCATGATTGTGACGATGATGGCCCACAGCCTTACGAAGGAGCGATTCCGACGAATGTCGAAGGTGAAATAAAACGTGAAGGCCCCCACGATGGCATAAAAGGCGGAAAGCGACCGGGCGAGATAGCTGACGATCGGTGCATCCGGCAACGTACCGAGTCCCATGAAATCGTGGCAGGCATTCATCCACGAGTACGGCAGAAAGATCGCCGGGATGGCCAACATCCCACCGACTCCCATGATCCTCATGATGATCACGATGATTAGCTCTGATCGGTTCACAATAAACTTCCCGGATGGAGCGTGTTGACATTCGTTCTTCGCGTTCCCACTACTCATTTTGGTGTTGAACGTTGGCCGAGAAAAGCGGGCGTCCAGCTTCTGGGCGCGATGGGTATTCTGATCAGCCCGTCACCCGACTCGGTTTTCGCGTTGCCTCCAGAAACTGAGGCGTGCAGGCCGGTTGTTGATCCTGCGGCGGTGCCGCAGGATGGACGCGGATGCCGACCGGTGTTACGCTGCTCAGGCCACCATGCCGTCATTCAAGCGAACCAATTTACGAAGTGCCGGGCGTCCTTATGCCGAACCATGTGATTCTCGCCGCCTACTTTCCCGCGAATCCCGACCGGCTGTTTGACATGTATCTCGATCCGCACGAACATGCTGCGTTTACCGGAGCGCCGGTCTCCATTGAGCAGAGTCCGGGCACCACGTTTCGCGCCTTTGGCGGAATGCTCTCAGGCAAGATGCTGCACGTGGAACCCAAGCGACTGATTGTTCAGACCTGGCGATCGGCGAATTGGCCCGCGGATGCCATCGACTCCGTGCTGACACTTTCCTTTTGGCCACAGCCAGACGGAGCTCGCTTAGAACTTGCGCACGTCAACGTACCCGATGAAGACTTCGCAGGCGTCAGTCAAGGTTGGGAGAAGTACTACTGGAATCCCTGGCGCGCGCGGCTTGAGGCGTAACGCCGACAAGTTCGCTGCCGGACGCGGTGCGTGCTTGGAGCGGTTAATTATTGTAAAATGAATGATACGTAGTGAACGACGAATTCGTGGTGTGAGCGATGGTATCGATTGATGAACTGTGTGAACCGGAGTGGGCCGAGTGGTATCTGTTGACTCCCGAATGTCGTTGGCAGGAGACGCAACGTTTGTGGCAGGTATTCCTAGAGTTAGGAGGATCCCTTGACCCCGCACCCGATCCGCAAAGTCCTTTCTTCGATGAGGACGAATGGCGTGCAATGTCTGCTCATGGGGGGACAGGCGTGCGTATTGTACGGCGGAGCGGAGTTTAGCCGCGATACTGATCTGGCGATTCTGTTGGACGCCGACAATCTCCGACGATTGCGCAACACCGTCAACGAGTTGCAAGCCGAGACGATTGCCGTTCCGCCTTTTGAACAGCAGTATCTGGAGATGGGATTGGCGGTGCATTTTCGATGCCGGCATCCGGAAGCCGCGGGAATGCGAATCGATGTCATGTCCAAAATGCGCAGCGTTGCCGACTTTCGCATGCTGTGGCAGCGGCGGACCACGCTGGAAGTTCAAGGGGACACAATCGAGCTGCTGAGCCTACCCGACCTGGTATTGTCCAAAAAGACACAGCGCGACAAGGACTGGCCGATGATCAAGCGACTGGTCGAGGCCAATTATTTTTCGTGCCGCGACGACGCCACCGAACAGCGGATTGCCTTCTGGCTGAGCGAACTGCGAACCGAGGAATTACTACGGCAAGTCGTCAGCGAATTTCCAGCCCAAGCCAAGGCAGCATTTGCGGCGCGTCCGCTGTTGACGCTGGTCGAGACGGATCCGACACAATTGGGCTCCGCGCTTCAGCATGAAGAATTGTCGGAAAAAGAAAAGGATCGCGCCTATTGGGCACCGCTGCGCTCCGAGTTGGAACGGCTCCGCGCCGCACGCCCTTGAAGGCCAATCGCCCAGGATCGTCAGGTCCCGATGGTGGGGCAATTCCCGAGAATTGGACACCAGCACGTTGCGGCGGATGCGCGGAGTTATCCAAACCGCGTGGATGGCACCGCTAGGGACTTCTCTGTAGCTGAGTCGATTTGATATTCGTGAGCTGAAAACCGTTTCGCATGATGGTTTGCTCGCCCACGGATACCACCGCCGAGAAGTCAAACATGCCGCTAAGATGCTCGTTCAAGGTCACGGTGACGAGCAACGAATCGCCGGGGCGGACGAAACTCTTGTAGCGCGCGTGCTTGACTCTTACTAACACTCCCAGAGCGTATTCGTTATGGAATGGATCGCTGGTGTCGTAGTCTCTCATGGGATTGTAATTGGCGGCGATCAACACGCCGGCGGATTGCGTCGTGAGTTCCTGCAGCATGGCGCCGGGCACAATGGGCGCCCCCGGAAAATGTCCGGGGAAGAAGAATTCATTCCCGCTCAGCGTCTTGTGCGTCACTACCGTCGTCGGCATGAGGGCCACGATCCGCTCGACCAGCAAGTAGGGCGGTCGATGGTGCAGGTAGTCTTCGACGTGGTCAAACTTGTGCTGGTAGTAATTCATGACTGTTGGCGACTGAAGATGTAAGGCTCGAAGAGCGTGCGGGAAACACGCGAGGGCTGGCGGAAACAAACTGCCTTTGTAGCAGATCAGCCGCCGCCCCGATAATGAGATCCTGCACGGAGCCGAGCGCTCCACGGCACTCGGCATTGTGGAACAGTTGTCCCCAACTGTTTCCCCCGACATTTTCGCGATTCGCGGAACAATTGAGGACAATGGATCTACAAACTATGTGCCAGCGACCTGACAGTGCCGGTTCGCCGAGTGGTTGGGGATTCTGCGCGGGTACCGGTTGCTCGCCCGGAACGGCACAGTGGCCGGCGCCCCGCGGCAAAACAGCTAACAGATCGGCGAGGCTTATCGAAGGCACGCTTCGCGTTGCGGCTCGATTTCGACTTCCCTGCTGCAGTCGGTGGACTGTGGGGCTGGAGGTCGAGCCGCCAGCACACCGCCGCCTAGTTCCTCCAGCCGCCAACGGATCTGCGGGTCGGGTACGTCGCGGGCTACGGCGGTGACCACGTTCATCAAGTCGAACCGCGTTGGATTGCGGCGACGTTTTAATCTCCGCAGCAGAATGTCGAAAACTTGAGGCGGGATTTCGCCGTGGCGGGCAAACGAGGCAACTTGGCTCAGGACCAAATCCATTTCCCCGCTTACGGTCAGTGCTGCGCGCATCTCGCTGACCGACTCCTCGAACGCTCCACCTCGAGCGCACTGAAAAACGACTTCGTGTACTTCCTGCAATATTTCGTCCTGCGCCGCTTGCGAGGCTGCGAAGTCGGCCCGCCGAATTCGCCGCGAATCCGTCGAGTGGGCCAGCATGGCGCCATTGGTGCAAACTTGCCGCAACACATAGGGATGAACGGTCACCTCATCGCCAACCGCCCTCAGCGCCACACCGCCGCGAACGCGGTCTCGAGGCTTGACCAACGCCCGCTGGGGAAACGCGGCGCGCAGAAACAGCAATTCGCCATCGTCGAAAACGTCGTGGATCGTACCGCCGAGTCCCTGAATCGAGGTGGCGAACACCTGCTGAATTTCCGGGTTGGCTGGCAAGAATTGGGTCGTCATGCGTAGTGCCCTCCTGATGGAATCGCGGGGCTCGACATCGTCGCGGAAGTCGAATGTCCCATGTTTCACTATAGACAGCCCCGTAGACATATTCCGCGCCACGGCATCGTTGGCGGAAAGTGAGTTAACTCCCGCGGCACTGGACACTTGGTTGAATAGAACGGTGTTTCCAGAGCCGCTGGACGAGGCAAACGCAGCCGTATTTCGCTAGAATGCGGTATTCGCATTCAGGAACCGCAACATGCACATGACGATTGTCGAGCGCACTGACGACATTTCACACGTGGTCCTGGTCGGACGCCTGGACACGACCGGGGCAGAGGAAATCAGCGAGCGTTTTTCTCAGGCCACGGCGGCACGTGGACGACCGGCAATCGTCGATTTGTCGCAGATCGACTTCATGGCCTCGCGGGGAATTGGCGTGTTGCTGGCAAATGGCAATAAGCTGCTGAAAGCCGGTCACAAACTGGTGCTGTTAAATCCTCAGCAACTGGTGGAATCCGTCCTCAGAACGTCGCGATTGGAAACCGTAATGCCGATCGCCTTCGATCTGGACGAGGCCCTGCGCATTGCGCAGGGAGGTCAGGTATCCGTGGTCTCGGCAAGTCCGCCGAATGAGGTCTCTGGAGAAAAACCACGCCTGCCATCATTGGAGTCCCCCGCGCAGGCTGCAACCATTCTGGAAGGCCAGTTGAACCTGACCATCAAGAACGAACTCTCGGAACTCACTCAAGTTAATGCCACGATCGCTCAGTTTTTGAACGAGCATCATGTCCCCCACAAGGCGTCCTACGCCGTCAATTTGGCGATCGACGAACTGGTGGTGAATGTGATGCGTTACGCCTACGTGGATGACGACACGCATTGGATCGAGCTGGAACTTGCCATCCAGGGGGACCAGGTCATCCTGCGCATCGTCGACGACGGACGACCGTTCGATCCCCGCACCGGCCCGGCACTCGACTTGCATGCCGAGGAACGCCAAGTGGGAGGACTGGGGCTGATTCTGGTACTGGACATGGTGGACACGTTGAAATATCAGCGCGTGGAGGAGAAGAACTGGGTCGAGGTTCGCATCCACGTGTTTGCTGAAGACACCGTCAGCCCTTTGCCAGAGGCAGGTAAAGAAACAGGTCAGCGGGAACCACACTAGCGCGTTCGCCGCCGGCGCGTCGCGGCGATATGGCCGCCGCGGTTGCTGGCCCGTGCCACGATGCATGCCACGTCGAGAAGACGAACAATCACCAAAGGAAATCTTGATGTCGCAACGCCCGAATGACAACGCCAGCGTCACGGCTGGCAAGCACAGCCACGATGACTTAACCGATTTCCTGCTACAGCGTCTCGCGCTGCATAAGCGAGAACTCGAGATCGACAAGATCTTTCGGGCCGTCGTCAAGCTGGAAGGCAGTGACCTGCACATGCGCGTGGGCAGTCCTCCCATGGTTCGCACGAAAGGAGAGCTGAGGGCCTTCAATCTGGATCCGATTGACTCGGAGGAGATGGTGCGGTTGCTGGTGCCCATGCTGGACCAGCGCGCGCGTGAAATTTTCCGCAAGGAAGGAGGCGTCGACTTTGCTTATTCCTGCAACGTGGACGGCACGACTTGGCGTTTTCGCGTGAACGTGCTCACTCAGTTAGGCAACATCGGTTTGGTGGCGCGACGTATTAATAACTGGATTCCCAACTTCGAGGGGCTCTTTCTGCCGCCAGCCGTGGAAAAACTGTGTCATTTCGACCAGGGTTTGGTCCTGCTGGCCGGCGTGACGGGTTCGGGCAAGTCCACCACGATCGCGGCAATGTTGAATCACATCAACCACAAGTACCGCAAGCACATTTTGACGCTGGAAGATCCCATTGAATTCATCTACACTCCGGACAAATGCCTTATCAATCAACGGGAGATCGGCGAGGACGTGCAGGACTTTGCTATTGGCATGAAACACGCCGTGCGTGAAGACCCTGACGTGATGCTGGTGGGTGAAATGCGGGATGAAGAGACTTTTCTGACAGCCATTCACGCGGCGGAAACAGGCCACTTGGTGTTCGGAACCATTCATGCTTCCAGCGCGTCGACGACCATCGGGCGCATCCTCGATCTGTTCCCCGAGGCCATGCACGGCGCGATCCGCAGCGCCATGGCGTTTAACACCAAAGGCATCGTCGCCCAAAAGTTGCTCAAGTCCATCAAACCAGGCGTCGGACGCGTACCGGCAGTGGAGATCATGTTTTTCGGACCCATGGTGCAGAAGTTGATTCTGGAGGGGGAGGATCATAAGCTGCCGGACGCCATCCGCATCGGCGCGGACGAGGGAATGCAGGATTTTACGATGAGCCTGAAGAAGCTGGTGGACGACGAACTGATCGATCGCAACACGGCATTTTCCGTCGCCCCGAATCAGGAAGCGCTGAAGATGGCGCTCAAAGGGATTGACGTCAGGGCGCCTGGTATCCTGTGATGTCATCGAGCGCCCCAAAAAGGCCAGTGCCGATGGGGGGCACCGACGGGGAAATCCGCCGCGGGGGGGATCCGCCGCGGGGGGTTCGGGGGGATACCCCCCCAAATGCACCGCCTGTAATGCATCCACCGGGGCCGTTGCTCTGGCAACCCTCATCGAATGGATGACGGGTCCGCAGTTCGTGGGGGGTGCCCCCCCAGACCCCCCGTGCCCAGACGGCTCAGACCGCCCGTGCCCAGACGGCTCAGACCGCCCGTGCCCAGACGTCCCGGGTCCAGACGCTTTGGGGGTTACACCAACAGGGGTCGGATCCCACGCGGGGGGTTTGGGGGGATACCCCCCCAAATGCACCGCCTGCAATGCATCCACCGGGGCCGTTGCTCTGGCAACCCTCATCGAATGGATGACGGGTCCGCAGTTCGTGGGGGGTGCCCCCCCAGACCCCCCGTGCCCAGACCCCCCGTGCCCAGACCCCGCGTGCCCAGACCCCCCGTGCCCAGACGGCTCAGACCGCCCGTGCCCAGACGGCTCAGACCCCCCGTGCCCAGACGGCTCAGACCGCCCGTGCCCAGACGTCCCGGGTCCAGACGCTTTGGGGGTTACACCAACAGGGGTCGGATCCCACGCGGGGGGTTTGGGGGGATACCCCCCCAATTGCACCGCCTGTAATGCATCCACCGGGGCCGTTGCTCTGGCAACCCTCATCGAATGGATGACGGGTCCGCAGTTCGTGGGGGGTGCCCCCCCAGACCCCCCGTGCCCAGACCCCCCGTGCCCAGACCCCCCGTGCCCAGACCCCCCGTGCCCAGACCCCCCGTGCCCAGACCCCCCGTGCCCAGACGGCTCAGACTCCCCGGGTCCTTAACGGATTTCCAAACGCACGTCGGACCTGGCATGCACTTCACCGATCAGGCGGGCTGCGGAAATTCCCTGCTGATGCAATTGAACCAGGAGTGTTTCCACTACGTCCGCAGGAACGCTCAACAATAATCCGCCCGACGTTTGGGGATCGTACAACATCGCTTCGCGGGCGGGATCCACGCCCGGCATAACGCGCAAATGCAGTTCAAGATAGGAGCGGTTCGTGGCATTGGCCCGTGTTACAAAGCCACGCTTTGCGAGTTCCGGCACTCCGACCAGCAGCGGCACGGCCGTCACGTTGATCACGCATGTCACGTCGCTGGCCTCGGCCATTTCGTGGGCATGCCCGGCCAGCCCGAAGCCCGTCACATCGGTCGCCGCGCGCACGCCGCAGTCCCCGGCCAGCCGGCTGGCCACGTCATTTAACTGCACCATGGAATCCACGGCGCCGTCAAAAACCTCGTCTGGGCATTTCTGAGCCTTAAAGGCGGTTGTCACGAAACCGGTACCTAGGGCCTTCGTCAGTACCAGCCGGTCGCCGGGCTGCGCGTTTCGATTCGTCATCAGCCGAGCGGGCTGGACGACACCGGTGACGCTGAGTCCAAACTTGATCTCGGCGTCGCGGACCGTATGTCCCCCGGCGACGACAGCCCCGGCGGCCTTCACGCGTTCGGCTCCACCACGCAGGATTTCGCCCAAGGGCTGCAAGTCCAACTGGTCGTCGGGATAGCCCACGATGTTCAAGGCCGTCAACGGCGTGGCGCCCATCGCGTACAAGTCGCTGAGCGAATTGGCGGCGGCGATCTGACCAAAAACGAAGGGGTCGTCGACCAGGGGTGGAAAGAAGTCCAACGACTGCACCAGCAACAAATCATCGCGCACGCGAAATACGCCCGCGTCGCTGAATCCCTCGGCGCCGATCAGCAGTCGTGGGTCATCGAACTTGGGTAGGTTCTGCACCAACTGTGCAATGCCGGCTGGCGGCAGTTTGCCGGCTCACCCTGCGCAGCTGGCATAGTCCACCAGCCGCTTTTTCCTTCCCCACAGCGTCATCAGATCCTCCGAAGGTAGTTCCGAGCCCTGCGTCATGAGTCTCGTCCCCAGACTCGACCGTCATCGTACCATACACGTCGACGCCCATGTCAACCTGCAGGGCAAGGTGCACAGGACGTCATCCTTGTCCTCAATTGTTCCGCGAATCGGGAAATTGTCGGGGGAAACAGTTGGGGACAACTGTTCCACAATGCCGAGTGCCATTGACCGTCAGGTGCCGGGTGAGCAACCGGTACCCGCGCAAGAATCCCCAAACACTCGGCGGTGGCATCGATGTTCGGTCCCATCTTGTGGGGTGCAAAGTCCTTAAGATACCGCGCCGGAAATCGCTTGAACGAGGGACGGTAAGAACTTGCAGGTCGAGCGCATCCAACAGGAAATCCGTCGTTTCCTAACTACACTTAACAAGGAGTATCAGCATGCCACGCATTCAACCGGTCACCAAGGACACTGCCAATTCGGCAACCACGGAGCTACTGGGAGCGGTCACGATTCCACCATGCCAGGCAGGCGAGCGTCGCGAAGAACGACGCACCGCACGGTTCCGGCACCAGGCCCAATGTCACCTGGCCCACACCCGTAATGATATTGCGGAAGTCGCCGACAAACGGGCCGCCGTCGGTCTGTGAGCCAGGTGCGGCAAACGCGGTGGTGACGTAATAGTACTGAACTCCTGGCATGAGGCTTGCCGAGATCACCGTGCCCCCGGTGGCGTCGTCGCCAAACGGCAAGTCGTTAAACGAGGAGTTTCGTAACACGTTGGCCGTCTGGCCCAGGGCCCGCAGGACGTTGTTCAACGGGTCTGCGGGATCAAAGTGATCCGCATACAGCACACCCGCCGACTCGAATTCGTTGGCGGAAGCAACCGAATAGCTCCCGGCCGTGCCCACATAAAATGGCTGCACATCGTAGTGCGGGAAACGATTGCTTAACAAGGGCGGCGTATATCCAGGCGGATTGGTCTCATACTGGATGGGGCGATTGAAGGTGGGATCGCTGTCATCGAGTGTGCCGGAATATTCCGCCGTACCTGCCGGAAACGAGTCATCGAATGTGTACGTCAAGGTGGACGTGGCATCCAGGCCGGGGACAAATGATTCCGAATCAATCGAGTACATCTCGAACAACAACGGCTGCGCAAGGTCGAAGCCTCCGGGAGCGTAAATCGTGGCACTGACGGGAATCGTACCGGTGAAATCGTAGAGATCGCTGAATTGAAACCAGGGTTGATAACGGGCCAACGCCGCGCCAAACGGCTGCACGCGGATGCTCTTGGCCCACGCTGCCGGGTGTACTTTCGTGATCGTGCCCTCAACCTGGATCGTTCGGGCAGTGCCGCTAAACGGCCCAACCGTCACTTTCGTATTGTTCGCCGACGTGGAAGCAAAACCATAGTAGCCATAATGATGAGCGTCGGTGATCGTCACTGTACCCAGCGTGTTGCATTGTCCTGAAGGCGAAATCATGCAAGTGGCGGCAGCCGCCATTGTGACTGTGACCACGGTTACCGACGAAAATCTCATGATGCAACCTATTATCTCGATGTACCATTCGGGCTGTGACGAACCGTACGTTTCGTTATATCGCAAGACGACCGGCTGTCAAAACATAAAGTCACCCGGCTGGGTGGAAAGCCATGCGGTCCGTCTGGGATTCCTCGCCCACCAATCCGACGATCAGCATTGTGCCCAGCGGGCTCAGGCTGGCAGGTGGGGGACCACCGAAAGCCCTGGTTCCGGCTTCTCGCCACCTTGTCTACAATCTTGGGTTGGTCTTTCCACAGCTGGCACGGAAAACTCCCGAAGCTCGGCATAACAACACACGCCGGCCGATTCTTGGTCCGACCGGCAAATCCACGGCAGCCCTTATCCCGAGTTAATCCGGGCTGCGGGATTGGTACGATCGGGATGGGACGTCATGCGATCCATAGTTTGGTTTCGGCGGGATCTCCGCATCACCGATAACTCGGCACTTTCGTACGCGACCCGGGAGTCCACCCAGGGAGTATTGGGGTTGTACGTGCTGACGCCACAGCAGTGGAAAGCGCACGACGATGCTGATTGTAAAGTCAGCTTCTGGCTGAGCAACCTGCGGCTGCTGTGCGCGAATTGGCCACGCTGCGGATTCCGTTATTGATTGAGACTTGCCGCACCTTCGACCAAGTCGCCCAGCTTATCGTGTCATTCGCCGAAAAACATGAGTGCTCCAGTCTGTATTTGAACCGTGAGTACGAGGTGAACGAATCTCGTCGGGATGCGGGTGTCGTCACCGCTTGCCAGACGGCTGGCGTGGCGGTGCGTCAATTCCATGATCGTATGATTGTGCCGCCGCGAGAGGTGGCTACTAAGGATGGGCGCTTCTATTCGGTGTTTACGCCCTATCGTCGCGTTTGGGAAACGCTGGCTCTGGAATACGCCGATCCTCTGCCGAAGCCACGCAAGCAGCCGGTGATCGAGATTCAGACTTCGGCAGTGCCGGATCAGGTACCTGGGTTCGAATGTTCACACGACCACGGCGACAGCTGGCAGCCCGGTGAATCGGAGGCACAAAGACGCCTTGCCAGGTTCGGCGAACGTATTCGTGATTATCACGTGGCGCGGGACCTGCCGGCGATCGACGGAACCAGCCGCTTGTCGCCGTACCTCGCGGCCGGCGTGATCTCGCCGAGACAGTGCCTGGCGGTGGCCTTGTCCATGAACGGGGGCAAGATCCGGGGCAGCGAGGGTGCGACGACTTGGATCTCTGAACTGACCTGGCGAGATTTTTATACGCACGTGCTGGTGGGCTTTCCCCGCGTGTCCATGCACCAGCCATTCAAGTCAAAGACAAACGCCATCCAGTGGCAAGCCAATGAGGCGGGATTTGCCGCCTGGTGCCAAGGTCAGACGGGTTACCCCATTGTCGATGCCGGCATGCGACAGCTCAACCAAACCGGTTGGATGCACAACAGATTACGGATGGTGACCGCCATGTTCCTAACCAAGCATCTGCTCATCGATTGGCGATGGGGTGAGCGCTACTTCATGCGGAAATTAATGGATGGTGATCTCGCCGCCAACAATGGCGGCTGGCAGTGGTCGGCCTCGACGGGCACCGACTCGGTGCCCTACTTTCGAATTTTCAATCCGTTCAGTCAGAGTGCGCGTTTTGATCGAGACGGCAAGTTCATTAAGAGCTTCTGTCCTGAACTCGAACCCGTCGAGCCTACCGCGCTGCATAATGCGAAAAAACTATCCCAAGCAATCCAGGCAGGAAGTCTGGGATATCCGAACTTCATCGTGGACCACAAAACTGCGCGGGAACGGGTCTTAGCCGAATTCAAGTCGATCGGTTAGGCTCGACGACGAACGATCGTCGATGTCCGGGCGGGGGGCGGGGGGCGGATGCGAGGCGTGCGGTTCCCACGGGACGGACGAAACGTCCCGGATGTCCGAAACAAATCATGGTCAGAGTGCAGTATTTCCCTTCCGTTGAGCAGGCTGCGGACGGCAGAAAGGTGCCGGCCAGCGAAAAAAGCCGCCAAAAACAGCGCAAAACAGCCCCTGAACCAGCAACATTGCCGTGCCGCCCCCGTGCCGCCGGACCGCGCAGCCACCTTGATTCGCGGCACTAGGACCGGTAAACTCCTGGATTCTTTCCTGCGGAAAATTTTTAGGGTAACCAGTGGGGCAGCCGCCGGTCCGCGGGGCCCGCTATGGGATGACTCCCGTCTTCGCGATGGCTTACGACGAATGAGGTAACTGTGGCTCAAAACCAAAGTTTCATGGCCAAGCCAGGCCAGATAGAAAAAAAGTGGCTGCACGTCGACGCGACCGATAAAGTCGTGGGGCGATTAGCGAGCGACATTGCCGTGCGTCTGATGGGCAAGCACCGGCCCGAGTATACGCCCCATGTGGACACCGGCGATTTTGTGGTGGTCACGAATGCGGACAAAGTCCGGTTTACCGGACGCAAGTGGGAACAAAAAAGATACACCTGGTACACCGGTTACACCGGTCTGCGCAGCGAAACGGCCATGGAACGGCACAGTCGCCATCCCGATATGATCCTGCGGGAGGCCGTGCGCAGAATGTTGCCCAAGAACAAGCTGGCACACAAGATGCTGGCCAAACTGAAGATCTATGTCGGGCCTGATCATCCTCACGCCGCACAGATGCCCGAAGTCGTCCAACTCGGCTCGCAGGACTAACCACGCGCTGTTCTTCGCAGCCTTACCCCGTTTTTGAACTTCATGGCAGCAACCGTTCGAATTTGAAATTATGAAGACCATCAAGAAAGACAAAATTACCGGCGACTCACTGGGAACCGGACGTCGTAAATCATCCGTGGCGCGCGTGCGAGTTCGCGAGGGAAGTGGTCAGGTTTTGATCAATAAGCGATCGTTGGACGAGTATTTCGCCAATGAACAAGATCGTGCCACCGTATTGGGGCCACTACATGCTGTGGGTAAACATGGAGAAGTGGATGTGATCATCCGTGTCCACGGTGGCGGTTCGACCGGGCAATCTGGTGCTTGTCGCATGGGCATCGCCCGAGCCCTCGTCAGCTACAACGAAGAAATGTTTCAGCCGCTGCGCGATGGTGGCTACCTGACCCGAGATTCCCGAATGAAGGAGCGCAAGAAATACGGTCTTCGTGGTGCTCGTCGCGGTACGCAGTTCTCGAAACGTTAAGATCTCGAAAACGTCAAGAGGTCGACTCGCCGGCGACGGCATGGCCGCACGTACGAGTTGTCGCCACGGCGGACGGTCGAGCCAAGCGGCTGTGGACCAGGACATCCGCGGCGGCTCAAAATCTTGCGGCGTCGCCGTTTTTTGTCAACGATCCCGTGCCCCCCGGCCTGCCGTGCAGTCCAACCCGCATGTTTCCTGGCACGGAGGTCCGTCGCGGCCGGTGCCAGTCTTCTGCGTTACGTCGCATGCATGTTGTGTGAAAGTGGACCGCGCGTCCGAAGTCCCCGCATAGAAGCCCGCTGAACGGATGACCGATTCCACTGTACCGAATCCGGACGTACCACCCGCTGCCTCCGATGCGAACGGGGCCACCGAACCCCTGCATCGTGTCAACGACGCGGTTCGGATCACGGATCGGTCGCCGGGCGGCGGTGCGCGGATACCCCATGCTGGAGCCCCATCACCTGCGGCGAAGCGCGCCTAGAAAAATTGCACTGCCCGTTTTCCTGTTTCTGGCCACCTGCTTGTCGACATTTCACGCCGGCGTCGTGGATTGGGGTGCCTTTCTGCTGCAAGACTATGCTCAGCTGGGACCCTGGGGCACTTTGCGCTGGATGGTTATCAAGAACTGGCAGCAGGGGTTGACCTACATGGTCGCTGTGCTGTCCATCCTGATGGCTCACGAGATGGGTCACTTCGTCGCCACCCTGTTGTATCGCATCCCGGCCAGTCTTCCCTATTTCATTCCGTTTCCACTCTCACCGATTGGAACCATGGGCGCCGTGATTGCCATGGCTGGGCACAAAGCGGATCGAAAACAGATCTTCGACATTGGTATCGCGGGACCACTCGCCGGTTTGGTGGTCGCCGTCCCCATCCTGATTCTTGGAGTGCGGCAATTGACGCCCTTGAAAGCTGCTCCCCTAGGTCAACTGCTTTTTGACGTCCCCTGGGGTGTCAAGCTGCTGATCGCCTACCTCAATCCCGGCATGGGGAACGTAACGTGGCTGAGCGTCAGTCAGCTGAATCCCATGTTCATGGCCGCCTGGGTGGGGCTGTTAGTTACCGGACTGAACATGATGCCCATCAGCCAGTTGGACGGCGGGCATATCGTCTATGCACTATTCCTGAGAAAGGGGCAATGGATCGCTCGGGGCTTTCTGCTGTTTGCCATCGTCCTGATCGTCGTCCGCGAGGCCTACATGTGGTCTCTGATGGTGGTGCTCGTGACCATGCTAGGCGTCGATCATCCGCCGACGGCAAACGACCGGGTGAAGCTGGGTTGGTTCCGTACCACGCTAGGCATGTTGTCCCTCAGCATCCCGTTCTTGTGCTTCCCGGCACGAGGGCTGATCAATTAGGAGCAGGGAGCGGGTGCAACATCAGGACGGGTTTGTGACCTGTTGGTTACACACATTTCCGGTTCGTTAGACCGCAAGCCAGAAGAAATCGCCGTTCGCATCGATCATCGGCCACCCCTTCCAGGCGATTTCTGGCGGCGTGCGCGTCCGCCGGACGCGCACGCCGCCGAAGAATGCCGCATCGTGTTTCGCAAGACCGAGCGTGTGCCGGCATTCTTCTCTGGCTTGCGGTCTAACGAGGCGGCCCAAATGTCGGTCAAGGTCAGGTTTGTGACGGGTGTAACCTGTCGGCGGCGGCCTGCCCCATCCAGCGGATCGGCCCCGTTACGCACCCGACGCGCCCCAAACGCTACCGTGGTTTCGCTAGGTGCTTGCGTCCATGGTGATGCTCAGGATCCGGTCGTTTTGCCGAATCGCATCGACCACCTCCTGACCTTCGATGACCCGGCCAAACACGGTGTGTTTGTTGTCCAGCCAGGGCGTGGCCACGTGGGTAATAAAGAATTGCGAGCCGTTGGTATTCGGGCCGGAATTTGCCATCGACAACACGCCGGGGCCGTCGTGCTTGAGATCGGCGCAAAACTCATCTTCAAACTGATAGCCGGGACCGCCGGTTCCGTCTCCCTTAGGGCAGCCACCTTGGATCATGAAATCCGGAATCACGCGGTGAAACTTGAGCCCATTGTAAAACCCGGACTTGGCGAGTTTCTCGAAATTAGCGCACGTCTTGGGCGTCTTGTCAAAATACAAGACGAGTTTGATCGTTCCCTTACTCGTCTCCATCGTGGCAATCCTGGTACCCGGGGCGGACTGTGCATTGGCCCGACAAGCCAACAGCAGAAGGGTAAGAATGGACGCTGATAACAGTCTCGTCTGGCAAGTCATGCTCTTGGTGCTCCGTGGGGGTTGGGTTGTCCGAACATTACTCGGTCGCAGCGGTCGATTGGGGGGCTGAGTGCCGCGAATCCATAACTGTTACGGTACCGCCGAGCGACCGCACCAGCTTAAGGGATTTCGGGACGGGAAGAAATGTCGATTACGGTCGAGACGGCAGCGAACGGCCCGGTGCCCCGCGCAAAACCCGCGTGGCTGAACCGTGAAGCGACCTGTAGTTGGATCACATGACTTGCGGTAAGATGCACAGGTTAGGCGCACGCAAGTTTTTCCCGATATTGATCAAGGATTAGACCGTGGACAGCATCCTGCTCGTGCTTTCAAGTGTTCGTCTGCTGGGCTTGGGCCAGGCAGCCATGGCCATCCTGGCCTTTGCCGTCGTCGTCATCGGCTTCATTTTATTGGTGGTGATGATGATCTATGGCAATCTCTGGCTGCGTGCGTACATGTCCGGGGCCGACGTTCGTCTATCCAGCTTGATCGGGATGGGGTTTCGCAAAGTCAATCCGCGCGTCATCGTGGACGCCAAGATTGTGGCTCGGCAAGCGGGCCTGAACATCGATCGTCGAAGCGGTATTTCCACGTCACGCGTGGAGGCACACTACCTGGCCGGTGGCAACGTGATGGGCGTGATTCTGGCCATCGTCGCAGCGCAGCGAGCTGGAATCGACCTGGATTTTGATCGAGCAGCCACGATTGATCTCGCCGGACGCGACGTGCTGGACGCCGTGCGTACCAGCGTGCATCCCAAAGTCATCGATTGCCCGGATCCGCGACGAGGAGGCAAGACGACGTTGAGTGCCATCGCTCGCAACGGCGTGGAAATGCGCATTCGCGCTCGCGTCACGGTGCGCACCAACCTGGAACAGTTGATTGGCGGGGCCACCGAAGAGACCATTATCGCTCGGGTTGGCGAAGGAATCATCACCTCAATCGGTTCCGCGGAGACACACCTCGAGGTGCTGGAAAACCCCGATCGGATTTCCAAGGCGGTTCTCGAGCGAGGTTTGGATGCGCATACGGCCTTCGAGATCGTTTCGATCGACATCGCCGATATCGATGTGGGGGAGAATATCGGCGCACGACTTGCAAGCCGATCAGGCCGAGGCTGATACCCGCGTAGCTCGCGCGAAAGCCGAAGTCCGTCGTGCCGAGGCCGTAGCCCGCGAGCAGGCCATGAAGGCCAAGGTGGCTGAGAACCGTGCACAAGTCGTGCTGGCCGAGGCCGAAGTCCCCAAGGCCATCGCCGCCGCATTCCGCGACGGAAAGCTGCATGTCACGGATGGCGCAGCCTGATGCGCGCGGCGTCAGGTTGTAAACCTGTCCGCCGGTCGATCTTCGTTTAGGTCCTAGCAACGCAAGCGATGGGCGAGGTTGGTTGCGGTTGCTTCGCGGGCTCAAATTGTATACAAGCCCCCACGAATCTGTCTAAGTCTCTGGACTTTGTGGTCCTATCGAGCCGAGACCGTGAATATGAGCTTGAATTTTGTGCTGGTCCCAAACTGCTCAGCCGCGTCGCGTGCGTGCTGGCTGAGCTGCCTGCTGTGCGCCATCCAGGCTACCTGTGGCCTGGCACAAGAGCCACTCCCGGCCGGCGTGGTCATTGACCTGCAAGACCAACTGGAACGTGGCCTCAAAGCGCGCCTGCCGGAGGAGTTCGCCTACATCCGGCACGTGGCGGATCTTGTCCGAAACGATCAGCTGCCATTAGCACTGGTGCGAAGTACGTTTCATTACGCCCGGCAAAAACGCCCGTTCCCAATCCAGTATTTTCACCGGGCGCTGACCATCCGAGCCGCAGAAATCGGAATTTCCGTCGAATCGCTGGAACTTCGCATGCCGGTTCCGGGTTAGCGTCGCTCACGCACGCGCCGACCAGTAGCCGCCTCGGGCGTGGTCAAAGATCACCTCGCCGCCGCGACAGTCGTCGATGACCTTGTCGTCAGCAAAGGCCAGCTGGCCGGCCACCCAGGTGCGAACCGGCGAACCGAACAGAGTTTGGCCATGCCAGGGGCTCCAGCCACACTTGCTTTCCTGGCGCTGATTATCAATCGGAAATGGCCGCTGCAAGTCAAGCAAGACCAGATCCGCGTCGTACCCGACTTGAATACGCCCTTTACCCACGATATCCCAAACCAGGGCCGGCGCGGCACACATCCACTGCACGACTTGCTCGATCGTACAACGTCCCAGGTGAACCTGGTGCAGCATGAGCGCCAGCGAGTTCTCCACGCTGGGAATTCCGGAAGGCGATTGTGGGTAAGGCAGCTGCTTTTCTTCGCGGGTATGGGGTGCGTGATCCGTGGCAATCACTTGGATTTCGCCGCGCTTCAGCGCTTGCCAAAGGCGTTCGCAGTCGTCTGGCGTTTTCAGGGATGGATTTGCCTGAATCAGGGTCCCCAACCGATCGTAGTCCAGCTCGGAAAACAACAGGTGGTGCGGGCAAACTTCAGCAGTGATCCAAGGAGCATTGTCGCCAAACAGATCGCACTCGTCCGCGGTGGAAACGTGCAACACATGAAATCGATGCTGATGTCGCTTGGCCAGGTCCCGTGCACGCCGAGTGGCAATTGTGGCCGCCAGCCGGTCTCGGATACGTGAATGATCGTGGACGCTCACGGGTTCCCCGACGAGTGCGCGGTTGTGCCGAATCGTGGATTCATCTTCACAATGTGCGGCGATGGGCAGCGTGGTTTCGGCAAAAATTCGTTCCAACACGTCCTGGTCGTCAACAAGCAAGTCTCCAGTACTGCTTCCCATAAAGATCTTGATCCCTGGCGTGCGCGTGGCCGCCTGCAATTCGTGCAGATTTTCCGCAGTAGCCCCGATGTAGAAGCCATAGTGAACATGGGACTTTCGTGCGGCCAATGCCAGTTTGGCGTGCAGTTCGCTGACGGAGGTGGTCGTGGGCTGAGTATTGGGCATTTCCAGGTAGGTGGTCACTCCGCCCTTGGCACACGCACGACTTGCCGTGTGCAGGTCCTCCTTGTGGGTCAGGCCGGGCTCGCGAAAGTGGACCTGGTCATCGATCACGCCGGGAATCAGGTGCAGCCCCCTGGCATCGACGGATGCGTCGCAGCGAACATGAATGGCTGGATCGATCTCGACGATTTTTCCGTCAGCGATCACTACGCTGGTGACGGCGGTCGATTCCGGCAGGATGACCGTCGCATGGCGAATCAGGGTCTTGGTTCTGGTCATAATTCGTTTTTACTCCAAGCGGAAGGGTTCGACCATGCCTCCGCCGGGATAGCTGAGCGATCGGCATCCGAAGGGGGCAATGCAAGCGACTCTGCTACCACGGCCTGTGCCCACTCAGGGGGGAAAACCGGCAGCGATGCCCGGTTAAGGCTGTATGAAGCGGGGGCTTTCTGCCGGTGAGGGAACTCGTCAGACCAACGAATTCCCCTTTGGCAAGTGCCCGTTCGCGGTTTTTGGAAGAATTGCTAGCGATTCCAAAAGAATGACCAAGATTCTATTAAGCACATTTTGTGGTTGGTCGATAACAAACCTGTTTTCTAACCCTGGTTGTAGATGTACAATTAGGAGTGTTCAAACCAACAAACGGTACGACTTCCGACAGAGGGACCAACAATTAGCGTTGGCCAGGGTCACAAGTGACTAGTGCTGAAGCACGTCCGACCCTCGCCTTTCTCGCAGCGACTCCACTCGTCGCAACGTACCGTGGTTTGAATTCTGGCTGGCTCTAATCCTTCGGGATCAGTGACAGCCTTTTTTTATGCGCGGAAGTTGATTAATTTATCACGGCGTGCGATAGCCCACGTTACGCGGCATGCGACCACCAGACACTGGAATGCCCCAGGAACTTCAAGATCATGTGCGCTGCGGCTGAGCGAACGACGCGTCGGGCACTTCGTTTTGCCAGACGGCTGATCGCCTTCCAGTCTCCGAGTCACGTCAGCAACCTCGCGATTACACGGTACCTCGGCCGCAAGCTGGAAAAGTACGGATTTGTCGTGGAAGGCCTCTCCTATCGGGACCGACAGGGAGTCGCCAAGTACAACCTGGTGGCCAAGAAAGGGGCGGGGTCGGGTGGACTGGCTTACTTCTGCCACACGGATACTGTCCCGGCCGACGAATGGAGCCTGGCCGAGTCCGGACCGTTTCGACCGGTGGTCAGGTCCGGAAGGCTGTATGGGCGCGGCGCCTGCGACATGAAGGGTTCCATCGCCTGTATGCTCAGCGCCGTGCGCGCCACCCTGGAGGGCAGCAACCACGATGATGCTCGCCCCTTTTATTTTGTGGCCACGGCCGACGAGGAGGTAGGGTACGGTGGGGCTCGGCATGTTGTTCAGCACAGCCGGCTGTACCGGGAAATGGTGAATGGCGAGACCTGCGCGATTATTGGCGAGCCCACTTCGCTGGAAGTCGTCCATGCTCACAAGGGTTCCACGTTGATTACCGCGACAGCATATGGGCGGGCGGCTCATTCCAGTACCCGCGAAGGCCGGAATGCCAATCTGGCCATGATCCCGTTTCTGGTCGACATCAAGCGGTTATTTGACAGCACGGAACAAGACTCCGTCTGGCGGAATGATGACTTCGATCCCCCCACGATGCGTTGGAATATTTGCCTCAGCGACAACCAACCTGCCGTGAACGTAACGGCTGCGCGGTGTGTCTGTCAGATATACTTTCGCCCCATGCCCGGCCTGGACGTCGGGCCCTTAGTACAGCAATGTCAGGCGATTGCGGAGCGAAGTGGAGTGCAGCTCGAAGTCGAAGCCTTTGGCGGACCGATGTATACGGATCCACACGCGCCCTTTGTCCGGGCCGCGCTTAGGATCGCCGGGAACGCGACCACGCACACGGTAGGCTATGGCACCGACGGAGGCGCCTTGGATGAAATCCGCCCGAAGATTGTATTAGGGCCGGGCAGTATCGCTCAGGCCCACACGGACGACGAATGGATTTCGCTGGATCAGATTTCAATGGGTGCCGACATTTATTGCCGTTTCCTGCGCGAGTTTTGTCTGCACGCAGGCGAGGGCCCCCAGGCGGCGAGCATGGGCAACCCGATGGAAGCGGATCCTTAATGATCGTGAGTCGCTGCGGACCTGCCGACCGTGTGGCGGCATGGAGTTTGGCGTTATCCGCAATGGACCGGCACCGCAGATACTAATTCGCTTTAGACTTGGAAAGAAGCTGGCTTGACAGAATCTGATCCCATTCTCGTACGCTCAGCCACCGCTGAGGACCTGGACACCGTCCAGGAATTTCTGGAACCATTCGTGGTTGCCCAGTACCTGCTGCCACGGACACGCGAAGAGCTTGCCGCCTTACTAACGAATGCCTTCTGCGGCTGGGAAGGTTCGCGCATCGTTGGCTTTGCCGCCGTGGAGATTTATTCGCGCAAGCTGGCCGAGATCCAGTGCCTGGCCGTCCACGGTGATTATCAGCGACGCGGAATCGGAAGACAGCTCGTGCGAAAGTGCATCCAGCTATCTCGGGATCGTAAGATCTTGGAACTGATGATCATTTCGGCCTCGGAACAATTTCTTAAAGATTGCGGTTTTGATTACTCGCTGCCCAACCAGAAGCGGGCACTCTTCTATTGGCCCACGGACGAATAGACACGATCGAAGAAAAGTTCGGGATCGGATGCATAGGTGGTCAGCGGTTGCTGGCAGGTCGCCAGCCAGAGCAAGACCGGCGAGAAGCTGACCCCATCACCGACCGGAACGGAAGGCCCAGATCAAAGCACAAATTCCCATGGCGCAGCTCACAGGTTCGGGAACAAGCGAATGGCGGCGGTCGACCGAGGTGAATTTGTTGGCGTTCCACACGAGAAAATCGTTGCCGTCGACAAGGCCGTCGGCGTTGAAATCACCCGAACACCAGGCCGCGACCGACGTAAACTCCCGGACCCGTTCGCGTCCCGGAGCGCCGCCAAGCGTACGCTGCTTCTGAGCGTTTCCGCGCCAATGATGATCTCGTCGCGAAGCGGATCGTGCGTTAATTCGTAAACCAACGTCGTGATGAGTACACCCGACAGTTGTAACAGCTGCGAACTTGTCACCCATTCTTGGATGTTGGACGCGCTGGCCGCGATTGTGTCGTCAGTCCATTCAAGACCCCAGGCGGCGGCGTCCTGGACGACGCGGTGCACCCCCCGAGGCCACCAACGGTTTGCCTATTGACGGATTCCTGGACCGGCGAAAGTTGCGACTAGTGATCGTCCGGGTTCGCCGAGGATGCGTGTTTACTTTCATCGCTTACGAGCGTGATCGCCAGTTGCAGCAGCGTCACGAGGTCCAGTGCATTGTGATGCAAGATGGGGCGGACCAAACTCGAGTCCGCCGTACGGACGTATTCGGCATACACGGCGGGGATTCGCGCACCTGGCAGGTCGCCAGTCCGAATCCGGCCGCACACATAGCGCTCCAGCGTCTGCAGCTTGCAGTCGCCGAATCGTTTCTGATAGCGCCGCCGCGCATGATGTAATAAATCCAGATGGTCCAGTGATTTGATGACGCCGTCGACCATTCGAGTATGCAATGTCGCGCGATCGCGGACTTGCGGCCAATCAAAGGATTTTCCATTAAAGGTAATCAACATGTCGCAGCCGTCGGCGATCTCACGCAGGGCACCGATCACGCCGGCCTCTTCGGCATGGCTGCGCGCCCAGAGTTGCTCAAGCCGCAGCTGACCCGCACTGACACGAATCAGTCCTACTAAGAAAATGGCCGAGCCCGCCAGGCCACACGTCTCGAGATCCAGAAAGAGCGCCCGGTTCGGAAATGCGGTGATGAACCTGCCCAACTCCTCGTGGGCTCGATCGGTGTCCCTGGCGTCTCTTTTCGACGCAATTTGCACGCGGCACACGAACTCCTGCGATGCCGGCCACACGTCGGCCAAGGCTCGCGAGATATGCCAATAGCGTCCCAACGAATTCGTGGCCTCGCTGCCATGCGCCAGGTCCGTGGCGTCGACGGACGCGGGGACCAGCTCCCGATCGGTAGGCTGCGCGCCGCGCGTCCACTGCTGCCGTTCCGTGCCGACAATGGCTCGCGACCAGTGGGTAACATCGGCATGACGGTCACTCGCGTCGCGCCTGTCCCGTGCGCCATCAATCGCGAGTGCCATTGGCTCAATCGCTGCAACCGACGTGTAAGACGATCCTCGAACATATGATACCCACCCCGCGCCGGTCTACGCGGTCGTCACGACGGTCTGGCCCGAAGAGCCACGATTCCGCGGAACGGACAACAACCGTTCCAAAAGCGCCTGCGCGGCCTGCTTGTCCGGGATCGGGTAACCGCGCGTGAGGTCCGGATCACTGTGGATTGCCGGCCTCAAGTTGGGCAGCCCCACACAACTTGGGCATCCCTCGGCGCACGCACAGTGCTGGACCATATCCAGACAGATCGTCAGCAGTTCCGAGATGGCATCATAACCTCGTTCGGCATAGCCCAGTCCGCCAGGATATCGATCGTAGAGAATCATGCAGCTCACGCCAAAATTCTTGGTGTCGACGACCCCGCTGATATCGCGGCTGTCACACATGGCCACGACCGGCAGAGCCACAACAGCCAGATTGCGAATACCACACAGCGCTTCACTGGGCCGCATGCCCTCGGCCTTGATCTCGTCGCGCAGCGATTCGTGGGGCGATAACACGAACGCCGTTGTCGGCAGCGTCTGAGCCGGAATATCGACCGTCCCAAACCCCACGTTTTCACGCGTGGAGAATTTGATTTTCTTGAAGGCAACGGTCTGCCAACGCACGTCGACGTCGACATACTCCAGCATGGCCGTGGCCAGTGCGTCGCTGTGCGCATGACGCTCGGTCACCGTCACATGGCTTTCCAGGATGGCTTGCGTGTAATAGTCCATTTCATGCCGTTCCACGTAGGCCACTTTTCCCTCCAGATCCAATGACCGCACAAAATAGGACTCGCCATTGTGCAGGTACACGGCCTGCGGATAGATCAGCTCGGGAGCACTGATCGCGTCCACATTGGCGATCACTTCCGCATGTTGGGCCAGTTGGTCGCGCGGCGCTTCGACAATCTGGTTTTCGGCGTGGCGGCGTGCCAGGCGATGTTGCGGGCGGCGTGGCAAGCGGTGGGGAATGCGAGGTTCCGCGGCATCCCGCAGCAATACGATGCTGAATGTGTCCTGACTCATGTGACGCAGACTGACGCCAGCCGCGGGATTATTGCCTCCCGACCAGTAGTACCGACCGTCGATAGGTGACAGCGACTGGGTTTCGGCCAGCACATGGGTAATCGTCGGCGCCAACTCGCCGAAGGTAGCAACATCGACTTCGCTGAGCGGCAATTCGAAGGCTGCGGCCTGCAAATGATTGGTAAGGACATACGGGTTTTCCGGATCCACGACCGCGCGTTCCGGCGATTGCGCGAAAAAATATTGGGGGTGTCGCAGCAGATACTGGTCCACCGGATCGTTGCCAGCCAGCAGCACCGAGAGACTTTCGTGCTGTCGACGACCACTGCGTCCGGCCTGCTGCCAGGTGCTGGCAATCGTGCCCGGATAATTAACCAGCAGCGTAACGTCCAACGACCCCACATCGATGCCCAGTTCCAGCGCATTCGTGGAGGCCACGCCCCGCAGATGGCCTTGGAACAGGTCCCTTTCGATTTGGCGTCGTTCTTCGGGCAGATAACCACCGCGGTAGGCCCGCACCGACTCGGCCAGGTCGTCACGTCGACGTTCACGCAATTCATCTTGCGTGTAGCGATGCACCAGTTCCGCGGCCTGTCGCGTTCGGGTAAAGACCAGACATTGCCCGCCGGCCTGCAAGGCTTCACCAAACAGCCAGACGGCATCGTCGGTGGCGCTGCGACGTGCGAGCGGATCGTCGCCCGGTGACGAGGGGTTCCATAAGGCGAAGTATTTTCGACCCCGAGGCGATCCGTCGTCATTGATGATCTGAACCTCACGTCCGATCAACTTGGACGTAAGTTCACCTGGATTTGCGATCGTAGCGCTGGCCGCCATGAACAGCGGGCGGGCTCCATAATGCTGGCAGATCCTTGCCAGCCGACGCAGGACGCACGCTACATTAGCGCCCAGGATACCGCGGTAAGTATGCACTTCGTCCAGAATCACATACCGTAGTTGACTGAAAAAACGGGCCCACTTGGGATGGTAGGGAAGAATCGAGGCATGCAGCATGTCGGGATTCGACAGCACTAAATTGGCCTCCGATTTGATGCGTTTTCGCTGAGCCGGCGGCGTATCGCCATCATAGACTCCGGCACGAATCGCTTGTTTCAATCGGGGCTCCGCCGACGTCAACTGCAAAATACCCTTGAACTGATCTTGCGCCAGCGCCTTGGTGGGAAACAGATACAGTGATCGGCAATGTTCATCCGACACGGAAGTTTCCAGCACGGGCAAATGGTAGCACAGCGTCTTGCCACTGGCTGTGCCGGTCACAATCACGATATCCTGCCCGGCACGTACGGCTTCCATCGCGGCGACCTGATGGGTATACAGCCGCTCGATGCCCGATTGTCGCAAGGCGCACTCCAGCGGCTCACACAACGGCGAACGGAGTTCTGCAAATCGACCAGGACGCGCGGGGATTTCAGCGACATGCACGAGTTGCTGAGCGTATTGAGCATGCCCTTTGATCTGCTGGAGAAATCGTCCGATATCCATGTCCACGCATCCTCCTCAGCGAGCCACAGGTGTTTTGTATATACAGATGTTTACTTTACGGAATCGGTCGGGATTGTGGAATACCGCTTTTCACCGGGGGCCCTTGTAGGACGGATTGACCAAGTCGCTGTCTTGAGCGACCGGCAAAGCGGATGATCCAGCGACTTGGTAATCCGTCCCTCATGGGAGGACGGGTTACCCATCCCGGGAATGCGATTGGGCCAAAGGGACATTCATGGTGGATCGGCCAATCCGCCCTACATGGTCGGCACAAATATCGTTCACGGCGTTGCCCGTCAGAACAGTAGGTGATGCGTTCCCTGACAATCGTCCATCCATCGAGTAAACTGGATGGGCCGCGCGTTCCCAGGCAAGTACGCGCTGCGATCGATAGTCGACACGCCTGAGTGAACGGTCGGATAATTCCGGGGGAACCTGAAGTGGAACGATGCACGCAGCTGCGGGTCAGCTACGAAGAGGTCCGCGCGTTTTCAACGCGTCTTGTCGATCCGCTGGAAACCGAGGACTGCGTGATTCAAACGATGCCGGATGTCAGTCCGACACGGTGGCATTTGGCACACACGACCTGGTTCTTCGAGACGTTCGTGCTGAAGCCCCATCGGGTCGGCTACCGCTCGATCGATCCCGCCTTCGCCTATCTGTTCAATTCCTACTACCACAGCGTGGGAGACCAGTTTCCCCGCCCGCAACGTGGTTTTCTGTCGCGGCCTACCGTGGCGGAGGTCATGGCGTATCGCCGCAGCGTGGATGAGGCGATGCGGTTGCTGTTCGATTCGCTCCCGAACGCCGCCGCCACAACGGATGCGATTCTGGATACGGTCGAATTGGGGATACACCACGAACAACAGCATCAAGAGTTGATTCTGACCGACATTAAACACGTTTTCTCATGCAACCCGCTGTCGCCGGAGTACCAACCACACCAGCCGCAAGTCGACGCCGCGGGTTTCGCAGAACGGCACCGATGGCTGCCGGGTATCGCGGGGATCGTCGAGATCGGCGATGGGACTCGCCGTTTTGTGTTTGATAACGAACGACCTCGGCACCAAACATTGCTGCATCCGTACGTGTTGGCAAACCGGTTGGTGACAGCGGGCGAATACCTTGAGTTCATGGAGCAAGGAGGCTATCAGCGACCCGAGTTATGGCTGTCATTGGGCTGGGACACGGCCCAGCGCGAGGGCTGGCAAGCGCCGCTGTACTGGCGATCTTCGGATCACGGCTGGCACCAGTTCACGCTGCAGGGACTGCGAACGGTGGAGTTGGAAGAGCCCGTCTGTCATGTCAGCTATTTTGAAGCCGACGCGTATGCACGCTGGCGCGGCGCCAGACTGCCACTCGAATCAGAATGGGAAGTGATGGCGGCTGAGCAACCGATTGCTGGCAACCTGGCGGAAGGGCTGCATTTTCATCCTCGTCCCCTGATTGCCGGCGGCAACGGATGCCGACAATTGTACGGGGACGTCTGGGAGTGGACGGCTGAGCCCCTACGTGCCCTACCACGGTTATTGCCCGCCCAGCGGTGCACTCGGTGAGTACAACGGGAAGTTCATGTGCAACCAATATGTGTTGCGCGGCGGGTCGTGTGCCACGTCGACATCCCATCTGCGGCCCACGTATCGAAATTTCTTCCCTCCCGAGGCGAGATGGCAATTTTCGGGAATTCGATTGGCGCGAGACGATGACCTTACCGTCACACAATGAGGGATTCACGCCAGTGCGCGTGGAGCAGCTGAGCGTGCGATTCGGCGACGTGGATGCGCTGCGGGAAATATCGCACGTTTTTCGCTCACACGACTGTACCGCGCTGGTCGGCTCCAGCGGTTGCGGAAAATCGACACTGCTGAGATGCATGGTGGGGCTGGTCATGCCCACGCATGGCGCGGTGTGGTTGGGCGACGTGCGCGTGCATGATCGTGTGCTCACCCGAGTGCGTCATCAAATCGGCTACGTGATCCAGGAGGGGGGACTCTTTCCGCATCTTACGGCCGAACAGAATGTCAGCCTGCTGGCTCGACACCTCGGCTGGAACAGGCAGCGGATTCGCGATCGAATTGCCGCCTTAGCCGAAATTACAGGGCTAAGCCTCGATCAGCTGCAGCGTTATCCACGTGAGTTGTCGGGAGGTCAGCGACAACGAGTCAGCATCATGCGAGCCTTGATGTTGGACCCCCCCATTCTGCTGTTCGACGAACCGTTCGGGGCGTTGGACCCGCTGATTCGCGCGAGCATGCAGGCCGAACTTAAGTCCATGATGGCCGAACTCCAGAAAACGGTGATCCTCGTGACGCATGACCTGGCGGAAGCGGCCTTTCTGGCTACGCAGATCATCCTGATGAATGAAGGCCGCATCGTGCAAACCGGTGACTTCACCAAACTGCGCGACGAACCCGCCTCCCCTTTCGTGTCGCAGTTCGTACAAGCCCATCGGGGTCTCGTGACCAAACCGGGAGCTGCATCATGAAGGCTTATCTGGCCGTTGCCGTAATCCTGTTCATCCTGACGATCTGGCCCGATTCGGCCGGCCAGCGAAGCCAGTCGGTCGCCTCCAAGAAGTTCACGGAATCGGTGATTCTGGGCGAAATGCTGCGACTGCTGGGCCAGGATGTCGGATTGGAGTTAGGACACTTGCGTGAAGCTGGCGGCACGCAGGTCGTCTTCCGAGCCCTGCAACAAGATGAAATCGTTGCCTACGTCGAATACACGGGGACCATTGATCAAGAAATCCTGGCGGGGGAAAGCGACGGAAGCGAACAGACTCGTGCGCAGCTCCTTGCGGAGAAAGGCATCACGATTTCCCCATCGCTGGGATTTCAGAATACCTACGCGCTGGCCATGAGTCGCCGACGAGCTGGCGAGCTTGGCGTTTCCAGCATTTCGCAGCTGCGAAACTTTCCCGATTTGCGCTACGGCGTCAGTAACGAGTTCCTGGATCGCGGCGACGGCTGGGCAGGCTTGCAAGCAGCCTATCAGCTGCCTGGTCACCAAGTCTTTGGCCTGGACCATGACTTGGCCTATCGCCAGCTTGCCGCCGGCGACATCGATGTGATCGATGCCTATACGACGGACGCTCAACTCGATGAGCAAGATCTCATAACGCTGGCTGACGATCGACATTATTTTCCGCGTTACGACGCCGTGATTCTGTATCGATCAGCGCTGCAAGTAACGACTCCCAAGCTGGTCGAGTCCTGGAATCGTCTCGCGGGAACTCTTACCACATCTGTGGTTCGCAACCTGAACCGCAGCGTCGAGAGCGAATTCGCGGACGAGTCGTCAACCGCTGCCCGCTTTCTGAACAGGCAGTTCGGGATGGAGACCAGGGTCCGCACACTCTCGCGGGCTCAACGGATCGCACAACACGTCAGCGAGCACCTGCAACTCGTGCGTCGGTCGCTGTTTCCGGCCATCCTGTTTGCGGTGCCGATGGGCATTGTAGCTTCGCGCTTGCCTGCGTTGGGCCAGTTTCTCATGGCTGCCACGAGTGTCATCCAAACGATCCCCGCGTTGGCGCTGTTGGTACTGTTAATGCCCGTCGCGACCTGGCTGGGACTGGCCAGTGTGGGGCGAAACTCGATGACCGCCATCGCGGCGCTGTTCCTGTACAGCCTGCTGCCGATCTCTCGAAATACACTGGTCGGACTGCAAAACGTTCCGGGATCGCTGAGAGATTCGGCGGATGCCCTGGGCCTCCGCCGATCCTGGCGATTGAACGACGTCGAACTCCCACTCGCCACGCGGACCATCCTGGCCGGCATCAAGACTGCGACCGTGTTAAATATTGGTTACGCAACGCTCGGGGCCCTGATTGGCGCCGGAGGGCTTGGGCAGCCAATCCTCACCGGAATTCGCTTGAATCGCTTGGGATTAATTTTGGAGGGAGCCGTGCCAGCAGCCATTTTGGCACTTGTCGCCCAAGGGTTTTTCGAAATAGTAGAAAGATATGTGGTCTCCCGCGGGCTCCGTTAATTCCCGCGGCTCGGGCCGGTCCGCGCATCCCGTTCCCCTTCGACAACGAAAGAAATCCATGCCCAAAGCTATCTGGAAAGGGCAAGTCATTGCTGAAAGTCCTCGCACCGAAGTCGTGGAAGGGAATCACTACTTTCCGCCTGAATCGATCCGACGTGATTTTTTCCAAGACAGCCAAACGCATACCGTCTGCGGCTGGAAGGGCACTGCCTCCTATTACGACGTGGTAGTGGACGGCGAGACCAACCGGGACGCCGCCTGGTACTACCCGCTGCCGAAACCAGACGCCCTGAAGATCCAGGACTACGTGGCGTTCTGGAAAGGTGTTCAAGTCGAGCCGTGAAGGTCGTTTGACTCTCCGGAAACCTGGTGGTCATCCGCGAACGTGGCACCCGACGGCTCGATAGGGAATAAATCGGACTGGTGATTTGTGCTTCAAAAGACGCCGAACGGCTGACCATTTTCATGTCCTCGAACCACTGGCTGGAACGATGAACCATCGACAATCTGCCACGGTTGCTGAAGTGCGATCACTCCGAGTCAATCACGAGCAGTTCCGTCGTGACGTGGCCCACGGACTTTCGGGTACTCCCAAACGACTTCCGTGCAAGTATTTTTACGACGAACGGGGCTCGCAACTGTTCGACGAAATCTGCGAACTTGACGAATACTATTTGACTCGCTGCGAATCAGAAATCATGGAACGATACGCGGCGGAAATGGGATCTCAGATCGGCACGGGCGTGATGCTGATCGAATATGGCAGCGGGAGCAGCACCAAGACGCGCATCCTGCTTGACCATCTGGAAGACCCGGTAGCGTACGTGCCCGTGGACATCAGCAGCGACCATCTGGCGAAGACCGCCCGTCAACTGGCTGCGGATTATCCGCAGCTGGAGGTCTTACCGGTTTGCGCCGATTTCTCCAAGCCGTTTGCCTTGCCCGAATCAAGGCGACGTCCTTCGCATGCCGCCGTCTATTTTCCTGGTTCCACAATTGGCAACTTTGAGTCGGCCGAGTCTCTGCAGCTGCTGCGCCAAATCTCGGACCTGTGCGGAACCGGCGGCGGTCTGTTGATCGGAATCGATTTGAAAAAGGATGTGGATGTGATCGAAGCGGCGTACAACGATCCACGAGGTGTCACGGAGGCCTTTAACTTGAACGTCCTGCACCGAGTCAACGGAGAGCCCGACTCCGACATTCCGCTGGAGAACTTCGAACATCTGGCCGCCTATAATCCCCAGCGCGGCCGGGTTGAGATTTACTTAGTGAGTCAAGTCGAGCAGACGCTGACGATCGTCGGACAACCGATTCATTTCAGGGCCGGTGAGAAGATCCTGACGGAATACTCGCACAAATACTCGATCGCGGAATTTGCGCAACTGGCGTCGGCTGCTGATCTGACGTTGCGCAAGTCATGGACCGATCCGAAAGGCTTCTTTGCCGTATTGCACTTCGCACGGCTGACCGATGGGGACGGAGCGCCGTAGCGGCAATGTCATCCTGAGGCAGCGGAGGTCGTGCGCAGCCACGAGCAATGTCATCCTGAGCGAGCGGAGGTCGTGCGCAGCACGGCCCGCGACCGAAGGATCTTCCCGCGATGTCGCGCTGCGCACAACGGGAAACGTCTCGGAGGCACGACCACGTCGGCCGTCCCGGGTGATCTCAAGTTGGCTGGCAGGTCCTTCACTCCGCTCCGCTCCGTTCAGGATGACAGGCGGGGGCGCTCCGTTCAGGATGACCCGAGCGTGCCTCCCGTCAGGATGCCGTCACTCCCGCCTCACATCAGTTTGGTTGCCAACAGCAAGAATGCTTCTTCCACGTTTTCGCCCGTCTTGGCGCTGGTCAGTTTGACGTCCCAACTCGCATCAACCAGTTGGGCCAATCGATCGGCATCCACCTGCCAATGCGATGACAGATCCCGCTTGTTGACCAACAGTACGAACGGGACTTGACCCACGGCATCGGCCGCCAACTTGTGTAACTCCCGAGCCGTCGATAACGTCTCCGGTCGCGTGCCATCGACGACCAGCAAGAAGCCGGCCATCCCGCGTAAGTATGATTGCCGCACTTCCTGAAAGTCATCCTGCCCATGAATGTCCCACACCATCAACCGCAATTGATGCTCGCCAAGGGTAACGTCCTTGCGATCGATCTTGACGCCGACGGTCGACAGGTATTTTTCGGAAAATTTATTAAAGACAAACTGCGATACCAGGCTGGTCTTACCAACGCCGAAGGCTCCCAATAAGCAGATTTTCTTTTGCAGCATCATTGGATTACCGATCCATGTGTCCAGGCCGCAGGGCACCTCGCATTACGCTCAAGCGACTGGATTGACCTACCACGACCAGCGGACCGTGAGGGGAATCTGGCCCAGCCATTCAACAGCCGAATCGTCCGGCGTCGCCAGAACGGGTCGGTTCGGGTTCGTTGCCAGACAGCCGGCTACAGATCGTTCCCTAATTTAACATCGAACAGCGTCCTGCGCATATCCGGCGGCATGTCCTTCGCGTCGCGACCTAGCGGCCGACTGGCCCCCAGCGCGCGAATCAGCAGCCGTTCCGGTGAAATGGCACGAGTCGTGAGTTCTTTCCAGACGAGTCGTGCTCGTGATTCGCTGAGCGTCTGTGGCGGTGTTTCTTGGCTTTCTTGTTGATCCGCATATCCCAGCACGATCACGCGAACAGGCTGATGGATTCGCTCGGCCAGGTCAAATAATTCTTGTAAATCTTCGGCCACAACGTCCAATTTCGGCTTCTGAAATTCGGTGACGTCAGCCGATCCCTCCTCGTGTTCAATCTGAGCCTCTCTGACACGAGCCGCCAATTCCGCCAGCCGCGTGCGATCTGCATTGACGACTTGTGTAAGATCAAGCCGGATTCCATCCAGTTGGTTGGCGACGTACAGGGCGTTCTGGTACCAGCCATCCGTGGCGGTACCTGACACGTGCAAAATGCCCTCCCGAAACTCCCACTTCAGAGTTGGTTCGTCGCCCAGGATAGTTCTGGTCCGAGCGACGACGAATTCGGGAACGACGGCATGATAGGGCGTGAAATGCAAGAGTACCTGGCCGTCTTCGAGTCCATGGTCGCGGAGGGTCTGGCGGGGGTCGGTGGCCAGGGGGTCCCGCAAGCCCTCCAGGCGATAGACGGCTCCCTCACGTCGAGCCGTGGTGACAACGATACCGGGTTGTTCTCGCAGGGCCGCCAGGCATTGCAGCCAGGATTCGTCCAGATTGATGAGCTGCGTCGTATCCACGCGATCCACGTGACGCAGCGTGGCGCGGCCACGACAACCTGTTCGATCCAATCATCATGGGCCTCGCCCGCAAGCCTTAGCACACCACGTTGCCATTGCATGTTCACAGTTTCCGGAACGGAGAGCAACTGTCGGCACTCCGCCAGGCGTGACGCGTACCGCATCCGCAAACCGCCCCAGGCCAGGGCAGCCAGGACCAGCGTGGCGGCACTTGCCAGCCTGATCCGACCCGACCAAATCGCGGTCCTGGTCTTGGCCTTGGGGTCTTGCCGGTAGGCGGACTGCAGGCATTCGCGGAGTCTGGGTGCGAAAGCCTGGAACGGTTCCACGTCTCCCCGAAACTCGTGAAGCCGTGGGCCATATTTTTGGTGAAACAATTCAATCGTTTCCTGCAGCGTGGTACGGAGCGACTCGGGGGGGTGGCCGCGAATCACGGCTGCCAGAATGACATCGCTGCCGTGCTCCACAAACACATTCCGTTCCCCGACCCTCAAGTCTTCCAATTCGTCGGTCTGTTCACCGCCAAAGGAGTCCCGCACAAAATCCTGGAGTGCGGTCAGCATCCCGGAGACGAGATCGGCGTCCCCTTCGCCGCCGGGAACGCTGGACACGTGTCCTAGCAGGATGCCGTCCAGGCGGTGGATCAAAAACACATGTTCCACTTGATAAATCAACGAATGCAGCAGTACGACTTCGCCGAACGACTTGCCGCTCGTCATCGCTTCCCAGCGCCAGCGGAGTCCGCGCATACTGAAGCTGTTGTCAAGAGTCTGGTTCAGTGATTGCAGCATCCCGGTAATGGCTTGAGAAATCGAGCGACGAATGGCGGGGCCCATAATGGGGGCAATGACGTCGGCCAGGGCCTGGGGGTTGCGCTGCACGGAATCATGAAAGGCGGACGTGAAGGTCGGGCTGAGTGATTCGGCGAGCGCATTATCTTTGGTCGACGAACGCTCAATCGCCTCGGGCAACAGGTTGCTCAGCTGCTGCGGGTCCATCCTGCTTTCCAGCAGACGCCGATCCAACTCCGCGCGGGAGACGAGCTGTTCTTCCAGTTCGGAGATCCGTTCGCGCAAGGCGTCAAGCCGCGCATGATCTTCTTCGATGGCCCTCACGCGCTGCTGCAGATCGGCCAGCGACTGCTGTTCGTCGGCCAGCAGCAGCTTTTTTAGCAAAGAGAATTTGCTGTCCCTGGATGCGGACAGCTCGTCGCGTGGTTCGGAATCAGTTGAGGCCATGTTTCACGAAACCTGCCTGGCTATCAGGCCCATACTGGCTAATCGTCACCAATTGGCGGGACACATCCCTTGGGGGCCCTTGGGGGCGGGGCGAACCCGAATACGCCCCGGCAAGTTAGCTCATCCGCCGCTCGCATCCCGCGGCCGCAGACATTCCGCCAGTTTGTTTAACATCTCGTTGCGCATCACGGGTTTTCTGAGAATATCGTCTATTCCGGCCTCAATAAATTGCTGCCGTGAAACCTCGCTGGAATCCGCGGTAATCGCGATAATTGGCAGGCGACATCCGCCCACCCTTTCGGCCTGCCTGATCTGACGCACGGCGTTTAACCCGCTTACATCGGGCATCCGGCAATCGGTAAATACGGCATCATAGTCCTGAGTGGCCGCCAGACGCATCAAGTCCACGCCATTGTCGACTTCATCGACGTGGCAGTTTGCCGAACGTAGGACGTGCGCCAGATAGGCCCGGTTAATCTGATTGTCCTCGGCAACCAGGATCCTTAATCCGGCAGGGATCACGGCTGCGGCGGGTTCGGCAGGCGGCTCCCACTGGCTGGTTTCGGCTGTCCGTTGCCGAATTCCAGGCTGTTCGCCCGCATCCCAGGGTAGACGCACACGAAAATTGCTGCCTTGTTCCAGCTCGCTTTTCAGCAAAACCTCGCCGCCCAAAGCGCGGACCAGATCCTGGACGATGGCCAGCCCCAGCCCCTTACCTCCGTCCGCGCGATGCGAACTTGAACCGCGTTCGAAGGGTTGGAAGATCAGGCGTTGTTCATCGGCCGGTATTCCGGGACCGGTATCCCCTACCGTAATTTCACAAAAGTCTGCGGCCCCGTTGGTTACCGATAGTTTGACGAATCCTCGATGCGTATATCGAATGGCGTTGTCGAGCAGGTTGCTGACGATCTGCTGCAAGCGCGTGCGATCACTATGCAGGAACACTTCCTGATCATGGGGAATATCAAGCTCCAGTCTCAGCCCCTTTTCCGCGGCGGCCAACGCAAATCCACTGGCCAGTTCACGAATGACCTGGCTCATCGAGAAATGCTCCGTTTGCAAGGGAGGCTGTCGTGCCTCGCAGGCCGCATAGTCCAGCAACTCGCTCAGCGTGCGCGCCAAACGACATGCCGCTTGATAAGCGGACTGGATGTGCGCGGTTCGATTTGCCTCGGATGCCAATGCCATCTCCAGCATTCCCATCACGCTGGCGATCGGCGTGCGCAATTCGTGGCTGGCATTCGCCAGCAAGCGCGTCTTGACCTGTTCCAGCTGTAATGCCGCGTCCCGCGCGTTACGGAGTTCAATCTCAATTTGCTTTCTGAGGGCAATATCGCGGAGCAGCTCCAGTTGCAGCTGCCGACTCGCCCGAATGACGTGCGTGGGGTTGGACTGATGCGAATGGATTTCTTCGATCAGCAGCAGGGAATCGTCACCACAGCAGACCGCGTGGGCTTCGAGCAACAGCGTTCCCTGGTCGCCGGCGTCGTTTTCCCAAATCCCGGAGGACAACGAACCGGGGCGGCGCGCCTGCCAGAAGGCCTCCGCGTCAATCAGGAAATTCAGCAAGAACGGCTGGTCGTCGTCGATGGCAAATTCTGGCTGCCCCCCGCCCGCAAATGTGCTCCACCAGTCAGGCACCGCACCCGGTATTGCGCAGTGGCCATGACCCATGTGCAATAGAAGGGCAAAGCCCATTTGCCTAACCACTTCACCGACGTCGGAATAATCAGGGGCGCTCAACGTGACCCTCGGAAAGCGGTGCGCCACGTGCCATGCGACGCCAATCGGAGTCCGGCCCGTCACGCGATGTGGCGTCAAGGCCGCGCCGCCTCAGATCGCCACTGGCACCTGGGACGCAGGAACAGAATTACCAGACCCAGTATAGCAAAGATCGAATGGGACATCGCGAGTTCCGGCACGCTCGCGCCGTCGGCCGTCATGAACTTGTTGTTGTTCCAAAGAATGAAGTCCTGGCCATCAATCGACCCATCCGCATTAAAATCCCCTGAACACCAGGCCGGAACGGATGAAAACTTATGGTCGTTCCACAGGATAAAATCCTTGCCATCCACGGTCCCATCCAGATTTGCATCGCCCTCCAGAATGGGATTGCCCGATGGGTTAAGCGCCGCTCCTGCCTGAATGCGCCATGCCAACAAGTCAGCGAGATTCACGAAGCCGTCGTCGTTCACATCGTAGTCCGTAGAATTGGTGCCGTCCACGATGACGGCGATAAGCTGATCCACCCAATCACAGGTAAATTCTGGATTACTACCTGACTGGTTGCTGGCTCCCGGTGTGTCGTCGACCGTTACCTGAGTGGGATCCAGACTAAACTCCCCGATCACAAAGTTCCCGGTTTGATCCGGGAGCCGATACACGTGGCCGGGAACAAAGCTCACATCGGGGCCGATGTCCGTATATCCCAAAGCCGCTCCGTAGAAGTGCTCGATGCCAGCCTGCGTTACATTGGGATCGTCAACCAAACCGATCGCATCAATGACCGATGCCCACGGCATCACGTCCAGAACGCCGTCGTCGTCCGAATCCAAGTCGTCGTTCTGGCCGCCAAAAAAACCGTTGACCAGCACGTGGGTGACGTTGTCGTTGTTTTCAAAGTTCAAGGAAAGGCTCGAATCGGGAACGATCCCGTGAAAGACCGTGCCGGGCGCGCCAAATGTGGATTCCGCTGCCAGGAAGTAACCGCTGTCAGGAATCATCAAGCCCGAGAGGCTGATGACGGCTTCGATCACGCCACTCCCCGCAGCCGGGCTGCCATCCCCAATCACCAGATACGTCAGGTCGTGCAGTGACTCGCCGGGCGAGCCCGCCAACTCGAAGTACTCGTCATCATCGTTGCCGATCTGATCGATGCGAATTTCATTGATGGACACGGCCATGACGATCGAGGCCAGCGACAGCCAGACGATCGGCGCTAATGCAAGACGATTCAATGCTTCCCCCGGGAAATCAGCAACGGTTGCTAGTTTCGGATCATCACCTGTTCCGTAGCCAAAGCTATTGTACCCATGGATCGTCAAATAGTCACCAAAGTAGCCAAAATGCAGCAGATTGGCCCATCCGCAAGGAAGGTCGCGATCGTCAAATCGCGTTCCACGGATGGGCAATCCGTCCTCCCGTGCGGGACGGATTACCAACTCGCTGGATAATCCACTCTGCTGGTCGCGCAGAATAGCGACTTGGCCAATCCGTCCTGCGAGGGCTTGATCCGGGAGCCGGCCGCGGCGAGCATTTCACACCTTCAGGAAAATGCCGCGGGCCCACAACCAGAAGCAGACCAGCCACCAGCCCGCAATCCACGGCCGAGGCAGACACTACGCTGCCAGGAGGACCGAACCGGTTGCGTAATCGATCCAAGCCAACAATCCGGACGCGAGCGAATCCATACCAGAGTTGGGCAGAGGGATCTGCCACTTGCTGAAGACGGTCTTGAACGAAAGTTCCGCCCCCGAGGGACAACATTCTCAGCCCGTAAACACAATCCGCCCCTGGCAAATCACCGTATGCAGCGGATTGCCGCCAAACTCGAATGCCAGCAACCGCTCGTCGTCGAATTGCAACAGCACCATGTCGGCCGACTTGCCCGGCTCGATCGTCCCCACATCCATCCGGCCCAGTAGCAGGGCCGGATTGATGGTGGCCGCGACGATCGCTTCTGCGATCGTCAACCCCAAGTAACGGACCGCCAGCGCCAGGACCATGGGCATGGCATAACAGGGGGCTGACCCCGGATTGAAATTCGTGGCCAGAGCCAGTGCCCCGCCAGCGTCCACGAACGATCTGCCGTCCGCGTAGCGGCCGTCCA
The DNA here is from genome assembly GCA_963695565.1 of uncultured Planctomycetales bacterium. Lineage (GTDB taxonomy): Bacteria > Planctomycetota > Planctomycetia > Pirellulales > Pirellulaceae > CAVOGW01. The sequence goes on along the minus strand of CAVOGW010000006.1, from coordinate 204,845 downwards.
AATGAAACCCGGAAGCCGGCAACATCACACCAAACACGTTCGATTCAGCCAGCTGCTGCAACGTCGACAGACCGCTGGCCTCCAAATGGTCGACGCTGACGAACTGCCCGGCACTGGCGGCGGCCACTATGCCCAATTCGTGAAACTGGTCGGCATGCACGCGTATCGGGTGGCCCGCCGTACGCGCCGCGTCAAACAATCGCAGACAATCTCGAGTGGACCACGCCCCCTGCTCGCAGTAGGCGTCGACCGTGATCCCAGGGAACTCGGCGGAAATCGCCGGCAGCGTCTCCCCGATTGTCCGTTCCACAAAGGCCTCCTCCGGCAGTTCAGGATCCAGCGCGTGCCCAATGCAGGCCGTGGCGTAGACGCGACCCGGCCAGCACTGACCAGCATCGTAAATCGCACGCAGCATCTTAAGTTCCGCGGACGTGGACAACCCATAGCCTGACTTGATTTCGACCGTCGTCGTCCCATGACGCAACATGGCCCCCAGTCGTGGCGTCAGCAGGTCCGCCAGTTGCTGTGGTGTGGCTTCCCGCACGGCTCGCACCGTGGACATGATTCCGCCTCCCGCAGCCAGCAGCTGCAGGTAGGTCGCACCTCGCAATCGCTGCTGCCATTCGTCCAAGCGATTTCCCGCCCAGCAGGCGTGCGTGTGGCAGTCGACAAATGCGGGCAGCAGACAACGACCAGCCGCATCCATCATCGGCAGGTTTTTCGGTAAATCGTCGCGTGTATCCGCCGTGCCAACATGTTGGATCAAGCCATTGCGGATCCAGACCTGGCCGGGGTCGATGACCGTCAGCTTGCCCAGCCCCGGGCCGCGACGCGGTCCCTCGCCAGCCGATGGCGTGATCACGCGAGCATTGGAAATCAACAGGTCGTGTGGCATGGTCGGAGCCGGCCGAAGCTATTCCGTGTGGGGATAAAATCGAGTGGGGCGCTTGCTACCGTCGCAGCCTGCGTCGGCAGCCGCGACCTGCGGACACGGGCAAGGCGCTTTCCCCATTTTTGCACGGTGGCCAAAATCTGTCCGCTTGAAGCCTTATGTTGATACAATAACCATCCATTGCAGCGATCCATCGGCTCACATCGGAATGTCAACATGCTCGCGCCGCGCACAGGCCCGAGCCGCATCGTAGCCTGCGTCGGCGTGTCGCAACACGCCCATCGCCGGATCATTGGTCAGCACGCGGCTCAGTCGCTCGGCCGCTGCCGGGGTGCCATCCGCGACGATGACTTGCCCCGCATGTTGGCTGTAGCCGATTCCCACGCCGCCACCGTGATGGAAACTGACCCAGCTCGCGCCGCTGGCCACGTTAACCATGGCGTTCAACAAAGGCCAATCGCTGATCGCATCCGATCCGTCCTGCATCGCCTCGGTCTCACGATTCGGTGAGGCGACCGATCCGCAGTCCAGATGGTCTCGCCCGATAACGATCGGCGCGGCGATCCGACCGTCGCGGACCAATTCATTAAACAGAAGTCCGGCCTTGGCCCGTTCCCCCATACCTAACCAGCAGATACGGGCCGGCAGGCCCTGGAAAGCGACCCGCTCCCGCGCCAGCTTCAACCAGCGACGGAGCGATTCATCTTGCGGAAACAATTCCATCAGTGCATCGTCGGTCGTAAAAATGTCTCGCTCGTCGCCTGAGAGGGCTACCCAGCGGAATGGGCCTCGCCCCAGGCAGAATTGGGGGCGAATGAAGGCCGGCACAAACCCGGGGAAGGCGAACGCGTCGTCGTACCCCGCATCGTAGGCTCGCTGCCGCAGATTATTGCCATAGTCAAACGTAATCGCTCCACGTTTTTGCAGTCCCACCATGGCCGTCACATGCCGAGCCATCGTCGTCATGCTCTGTTCACGGTAATCGTCGGGGTTGCGTTCGCGGTACGCCGCAGCTTGAGCCAGCGTGAACCCCATGGGCACGTAACCGTTCAACACATCATGGGCACTGGTTTGATCGGTCAGCACGGCCGGCGTCTCGTTGCGCTCCAGCAGCCGCTCCAGCAATTCCACCGCATTGGCGGGCACACCGACGCTGCGTGGCAGTTGGCGCCGCGCATCATCGACGGCCCGATCGATGGACTCGTCCAGGTCATCCACAATCTCATCCAGGTAACGATCTTTGACGCGACGTTCAAGCCGCGAGCGATCGACGTCCGCAATCAAGCAGGTGCCTCCGTTCATGGTTACGGCCAACGGTTGAGCCCCGCCCATACCACCGCAGCCGGCCGTCACGCACAGCTGGCCCGCCAGCGATCCCGCAAAGTGTTGCCGCGCGCATTCCGCAAACGTTTCGTAGGTTCCCTGCAGGATGCCCTGCGTGCCGATATAGATCCATGAACCGGCCGTCATCTGCCCGTACATGATCAGGCCCTTGGCAGCCAGTTGATCGAAGTGTTGTTGCGTGGCCCAGGCTGGTACAAGATTCGAATTGGCGATCAGCACGCGAGTGCGCTCCTCATGGGTGCGGAGCACACCCACTGGTTTTCCGGATTGAATCAACAAAGTCTCGTCGGCGGCCAGGCGTTTCAACGTGGCCACAATCGCATCGTAGGCTTCCCAGGACCGAGCGGCCTGACCTCGTCCGCCATAAACGACAAGTTGTTCGGGCAGTTCTGCCACATCCGGATCAAGATTATTCATCAGCATCCGCATGGCGGCCTCGGCTTGCCACGTCTGGCAAGCTATCTTCGATCCGCGGGGTGCGCGAATCACGCGCGCGATGGATGAAGGGCTGTTCATGGTGGGCTCCTGAAAGCTGCGTTGCGCCACGTTCTACGAGTATAGACTAAAGTGCCCGGTGGGGCAGGTCCCAGATCACGGCGCCCTGCCCCACAGCATGCGCGGCGATGAAGGCGAGAATACAGATCCACACCATCGTGCCCCCCCTTCCCGCCTGCCGCGAGGCTTCGGCTATCACGCGATCCGCAATCTAACCGATCGTCGCCATCGAGGCAGCGGTCGGAATCTGGACGGCCGGTCCCCCATAGCCCCCCTCCGCCGCAGCCGTCACCAACAAAGTTTGCGCTTCCGTCAGCTGTGCTTCCAGCGCCCTGCGCTTCGCTTCATCTGACTGGGAAATCTGCTGGTAGAGCTTCGAGACGTCAATCGCCTTGGCGGCAACATCGATTTGCGGAGCGCAGGTCAGCCGGCCAGGCGTCCGCGGCGTTCCGGCGGCGACATCTCCGAAATGAATAGCAGCGCCGCGACCGTGGAGATGCCAACTCCCAGCCCGCCCAGAAACCTGGCGATCATGAACGAGTACGGCCCCGTCGCCCATCCAGACGACACAGCAGACACAAAGTACACGATACCAATCCACTGCCACTGAATGCTCAACGACGTCTGCTTGGCAAAGCGAAGTCATGGCATGTCGCGTGCGAGAGGCTACGCGTCCGTACGCAAAGACGAATCGGCGTGCAGGGCAGGCCGCGCATCGTGGCCCACATCCCGGCGCAGAGGCTCAGCGACGGGTTACGATCTCGATCAACTCAGAGGGCAGGGTCGGCGTGGCGCCGGGATGTGAGGCCACAAATGCGCCGACGGCGTTGGCAAAAGCCAAGGTGGCTTCCGGCGTCCAATTCGCGAGCATTCCCACGGCTATGGCCGCTCCGCACGAATCACCCGCTCCCACGCTGTCGGCGTCCGGATTGGGTTGAATCGCGGCAGGCTGCGAGACATGACGGCGATCCGTGTCGTACATCACCGTACCTTTTGCGCCGCGCGTGACGACGACGTAATCCAAGCCATAGCTTCGGCAAACGGCATAGGCCAACTCCGCTTCGCGGTCATCCGTGCAAGCTGCGATCCGCAGCAGTTGGCAAACGGTGGCTAATTCCGATTCGTTCAACTTGACTACGTTTGCCGCCTGAAAGCTGCGGCGGAGAATGTCGGCATCAAAAAACGACTGTCGCAAGTTTACATCGCACAGCCGAATGGCTTTGTCGGCGTGGTCGAGAAAACGATAAATGGCTTCACGGCTCGCCACAGATCGCTGGGCGAGCGTGCCGAACGACACGGCGTCACAACGGCGCGCCAAATCGTCCCACGCCTCGTTGTAAGCAAAGTGGTCCCAGGCCACGCCCTCCCTGATTTCATAAGTGGGATGATTCGCCTGGTCAATATTGACGATCACCTCACCCGTGGGGAAATCGCGGTCGAACTGTAGTCCGCTCAACGACAGCCCCATGCGTGACAATGTTCGGCACAGTTCCTCACCGGGCTGATCTTGACCAAGGCGGCTGGCCACAATCCCGATTCCGCCGATGCTGCGCACTAACTGATCCGCATGGAAGGCGAAGTTAAGCGGTGCGCCGCCGACGACGCGCCGATCCGGAAAACAGTCGAACACGGACTCACCTAAACCAACGATGATGGGATACTTGTCAGCAAGCGCACGATCAACGCTCATACGGTGGCCTTCCTCCGAATGTCTGCAGCGCTTTGGCCACCGTCGGTCGCGAAACGTTGAACTCCCGCACCAGTTTGGCATCGGTCGGCATCCGTTCCCCCGGACGAAATTGCCCGGAACGGATGCGGTCACGAGCCGTCTCCAGCATCAGCTCATGTTTCGTGGTTCCTGAACTCACCATGACGACTCCTTGACCCTCAGCCACCGCAAAGATTTTTCCACGGCAAGCTGGCGGCGTCGTGCCGGCACCGAGCGGCGTGGTTGGCCCCCAAGGACCAAGGCTTTCGCCGGGTGCTGTTGCTTCGATTGTAACGCGTCCGATCGAGTATCGTACGGCCCCACCAGCAGTGACGGAGAAAAGGTTATTTCGGATTTGATCTTCCCGAGCGCCGGCTGCCAGGGGCGGTCCCCGAACCGTTGTTTTTCCTTTCCTGGTGGGGGTTGTGTGGGCTGTGGTTCTGATTCTACTTCCGGAACTACTGATGCCGTCGACTGGCAGACCGTGCTACTCGATCGACTCGCTGTGAGAACGGCTGTTGATCGCGACAATGTGATTAGTCAGCGGCTTGCGGTGGGAATCCTGCAATCGCACGGGCACCATGTAACCGTTGCCGGAAACGGCCGAGACGCAGTGGCTGCCTGGGAATCCGGAGACTTTGATTTGATACTGATGGTGCAAATGCCCGAGCTGGATGGGTTTGGTACCTGGCACGAAGTCCGCACTTGTTCGCGAGTCAGGACTTGCGGTCGAGGGGAAACAGCTTGATGAACGCGAATGTGGCGCCCTGGGGATCAGCGACCACCGCCATCCGGCCGACGTTCTCCACCGTCATCGGCGGACAGTAGGGGGTCGCGCCGAGCTGCGTAGCCTTGGCGAAAGTGGCATCGCAATCGTCGACCATGACGTAGCCGAGCCAGTGCGGCGGCGCGTGGCCCCACTGGTCCTGCATCTTCATCATGCCGGCGAATGGCTGGCATTCGGGCAACGTCCACTCGGTGTAAGGCATCGGCCCCTCGTCCGTGCGCGCGGACCAGCCGAACAGGGACGTGTAGAACGCCTTGGCCGCGTCGGTGTCCCGTGTGTTCAGCTCGATCCAGCCGAACGCGCCCGGCGTCATCGGGTCCGTTGTCGTGCCGCAATGCGCGCCTGCTTTGAACACGGAGAATTTCGCGCCGGTCGGGTCTTCGAACATCGCCATGCGGCCGACGTCCGGGATGTCCATCGGCGGCATCATGATCTTGCCGCCGAGCTGGGTCACCTTGGCGGCCGTCGCATCGACGTCGTCGACCGACACGTAGTACAACCAGTGCGGCGGCACCCCTTCGAACATTGGACCCTTGAGCTCGTACAACCCACCGAGGTCGTCGTCGCCGAGGTGCAGCATCGTGTAGGTGCCCATCTCGCCCATGCTCCGATCGGTCGTGCGCCAGCCCAGTAGCTGCTCGTAGAACGACACCGCGCCAGCGGAGTCGCTCGTGCCGAGTTCGCACCAGCAGAATGTGCCCTGGGGTCGGGGGGTGCCCATGTTGTGCTCCTTTGTTTGAGGGTATAAGCCGGGGCCGAATTCGAACTGAACATAGCGGCTCGGCTCCCGGCGTCGCCGGGCATCGATCCGCGATCTTCCGTCTGTCACGCCGACGCTCGCACGGCCGCCAAGGGCCGGTGCGCTCGCCACGCGCAGCAGGCACCGGCCGACCCCGCTTTGCCGCTATGATGCACGGATAGGAACTGATGGGAATTTTAGTTCTTCGCTGCCCCAACGCAACGCTCGATGACAGATTGTGGTCCCAATTCTGCGTTCGTGCGTTTGTAGTCAGGTCGCCAAACGACGAACGACACATGTCTGTGCCGTAGCTTCAGGCTAGCGAATTAGTGTGTGCCCAGCCGAGCGATACCGCACGCGCCCGTAACGGCTCAAATAATATCAGCCGGCAGGCGTTAGCCTCCGGTTTTGATGCGTGTTGTCGTGCCTGAACCGTGGGCTTACGCCCATGCCATCTATTCTGCGACGGGACCCGTCCACACCCCGGTTTTTCGGCATTCACGAACCGGACGCTACCCGTGGCGGTTGATACGGGACTAAAGCAGACGGCATTGGGTTAACGCCCATCGGCTGATTAAATCAACAGTTCCCTTGATCGGTCGCTAGACACGCATGACATGGCGTGTAGCGGTCCAGAAGTTGCTGTGATGCGTATCGCAACGATCGGGCACCCGTGACGCAGAATCAACCAATTGGTCGCCCCGCCATGGGCGACTGAGCCAAGTCTCTAGTTCCACGAACGCACCGCTGCGACGAGCCAGCGGGATTCAGGCAGGAGGACGTAATCATGTCGACACAAACTCGCCAAACTCGATGCCGATCGGGTAAAAAGCCATATCGCCGCTTACTGCTGGAACCATTAGAAGACCGCCGCGTCCTGGCGACGTTTACCGTCACCCATCTCGGCGACGGTGCGGTGGCGGGATCGGGGGACCTGCCTGGCAGCCTGCGACAAGCGATCTACGATGCGAATCAAACTCCGGGAACGGACACGGTTGTATGGCAGCCTGGTCTCTTCGGCACCATCGTGCTTACTAATGGTGAACTGCAACTTACTGACGACGTCACGATCACGGGGCTCGCCGCCAGCCAGACTATGATCAACGCTGCCGGGAATTCACGAGTGTTCCGGATATCCGGAATTCCCTTCGACCATACCGTGAATGTGAACATTGGAATGCTCACGCTGACTGGCGGTAACACGACCGAAAACGGTGGCGCTATATTGAGCACGTTCAGTCACGTGACGATCCGCAATGCCACGATCCAGGGGAATAGGGCAACCTCCGGGGGAGCGGTCGCCGCGGAGTATGTGGGCTCATTGAGCATCGAGAACAGTATCATTGCTAATAATTCCGCCACTCAGCACGGCGGCGGGATCCTGGGGGACAGCGTTACTTGCACTATTACCGACAGCACGCTTTTCCATAACACATCGGCAATCAGCGGCGGTGGTGTCAGAACGAGTAATGCTCTTGGGTTTAGCTCGCGACTGAGCATTTCGGCTTCTGAGATCATCAACAACACGACTGGCGGACAAGGAGCGGGTATCTACTCGCGACGTATGGGGCTCTCGGTATTTCGCTCTTTGATCAGCGGCAATACTGCGTCGTCATCGGGTGGGGGAATCTGGGCCAGCGATTATTTCAATTCCAGTACCTCCGTGGTCATTCACACGACCAACATTACGGGAAACTTGGCAACCGGCTCGGGTGGTGGGGCGTTTCTCTACGCCGAATTCGGAGAGGTTCCCGGGGAGGGGGGCGTGCAGCTGGTAAATACGACGATTAGCGCGAATGCATCCATGTCACACGGCGGGGGTGTGTTCCTGAGGGCTCCGACGATTGAGAGTGGTGCCTCCATCGAGAACTCGACCTTGTCCGGGAATCTGGCAGTGGGAGATGGCGGTGGGGCATACATTCTTCCCGGGACACCGTCAAGAATTCGCGTAGCCTATTCCACGGTTGCCAGCAACCAAGCCGCCCGCGACGGCGATGGTATCTTCGTGGGAACAGGATACGTGCCCTACAACAATTCCATCCGATTGGAAAACACGATCGTCGCGAACAACGGACCGTCACTTGGATTTGACAACATTCACGGTGTCGCCCAGGCAAACTTCTGTCTGATTGAACCGTCTCTAAACGCCACCATATCGGGAACGGGCAACATCTCGCTGGACCCGATGCTGGGCCCACTGACCGACAACGGCGGATGGACGTTCACCCACGCGCTGCTTCCTGGCAGCCCAGCCATCGACAAGGGGAATCCCACTGCCGTGCCGGGTGTGAGTGACGTGCCTGAGTTCGACCAACGCGGCATGCCTTTCGGACGGGTGGAAGATGGCGATGGCAATTTAACGGCCAGGATCGATATCGGTGCTTTCGAGGTCCAGGACACATCTATCGACGGCGACTTCAACGACGACGGCATCTACGATTGTCTGGACATCAACGCGCTGGTCGCGGAGATTGCAACTGGCTCGAACAATCCAGCCTACGACCTGACAGGCGACAAGCTGGTTAATCTCGCCGACCGCGATGCCTGGTTGGCGGAGGCAGCTGCATTCAACGGCTTGGCTTCCCCCTACAAACTGGGGGATGCTGACTTGGATGGCTGGGTGGACGGCAACGATTTCATTGTCTGGAATGCACACAAGTTCACAAAACTCCCCGCATGGTGCTCCGGAGATTTTACGGCCGACGGATTGGTCGATGGTCTGGACTTCATGGCGTGGAATGTGAACAGGTTCACCTCCTCAAACGCGCCGCTCGTCCGCACAGGGACGACGACCATCCAGCGTAGCCGGGAGGAGCTGAGTCGTAGTTTCCCGCTTGCCGAACGAATTGACGACTTACCGCGGGCGCAGACGCATACGCAGCCTTTCATCTCCCCAACGGCGGCACCCGCCGCTGTGGAAAACATGCTGCTTCGCAGAACTCGGGGTAGGCTCGCGGAAGCCGCTGGCGTGAGCCCCATGGCACTCGGTTGGGGCATTGTGGAACCGTTGTCCCCAACTGTTTCCCCCGACATTTTCGCGATGCGCGGAACAATGGAGGACAATGGTTCTACAAACTGAGTGCCCATGGGCGTGAGCCTGCGTGCGGGGCTGTCGCGTAAGGTGTTCGTGTGGCGTTTCACGGGCCAGTGATGTTCCTCCGCCGCAACAACAGTGTCGCGGCAGGAACGAGTCGACCCTGTGCGGTGTTTGTTCGGTCGGCATCACCGGTTGTGGGCTTACGCCGGCTTACGCCACACGGCTCGCCGCAAGGCCGGCCGAGTATGGCCAACGGTTTGCAGCTTGTGCGCTGCGGATTGTGGGTCACAATAGAGGGACAGGAAATCCGCCACACGCCGGCCGCTGCACGCCAGCCCCAATCCAGTCTCCCACTCCGCAAACTAGATCGTCATGGCCCACCTTGATTTTTGTCGCAGACTCGCCTGGTGGCACTCTCTGCCGAGTTTCCCAGTGCTGCTGGTCCTGTTGATACCGTATTCAATCCCTGCTCAATTGACAGCCCAGCACGCCAGCAACCGACCCGTCGAGGGGCTACAGCGGAATGTGCCTCGCGACTATCTGCTCACCGGAGCGCGTGTTGTGGTCTCTCCCACCCAGACGCTGCCCCAGACAGACGTGATGATCAAAGCGGGACGCATTGTCCAGGTCGGCCCGCAGTTGCAACTGGAACCAGGCATGCAGCAGATCGATTGCGCCGAAAAAAGCCTCTATGCCGGACTGTTTGACGCCTACAGCGAATTTAAGTTTGACGCGGCCTCCGATGTCAATTCAGACTGGAATCGCAACGTGCATCCGGAAGTTCAGGCTGCCGACTACTATCAGCCCGATGCTGCGCTGAATGAGTCCTATCGCAAGAGCGGGATTGTGGCTCGACTTGTCGCGCCCACCGGCGGGCAGATCAAAGGAACGAGTGCCATTGTATCCACCGGAAGTGGCAACAGCGGCGAAGTCATGCTGTCTGCAGACGCTGGCTTGCACGTTTCCCTGACCGTGGCAGGGTTCGGACGCGGCGACGGCTATCCCGGCTCGCCGATGGGTGCGCTGACGCTCGTGCGGCAGACGTTGTACGATGTCGACTGGTACGACGCCGCCTGTCGAGCGGCGGACGCCAGTGCGCTGGTCTCGCGACCAGAAAAGAACGAGTCGCTCAGCACGCTGAAACGCCTCCGCGACCAACAGATCCCCTTATTGATAGACGCCTCCAATGAGCTGTATTTCATGCGGGCCGATGCCATCGCCCGAGAATTTTCCTGGCGGGCCATTATTCGTGGATCGGGTCGCGAGTATCGACGACTGCAAGATATTGCCGACACCGGCCGGTCGGTGATCGTGCCCGTATTGTTTCCGAAGGCGCCCGATGTCTCGACACCCGAAGCGGCACGCACCGCGACGCTGGAACGACTGATGCACTGGGACATCGCCCCGGAAAACCCGCGGATGCTGGCCGAAGCTGGCGTGACGATCGCATTCACCACCGCTGGCCTGGATCGCCCCGGAGAATTCCTACCGGCGGTGCGCACGGCAGTGCGGCGTGGATTGAGCAGTGCAGCAGCGCTGCACGCGCTTACCGTGGCTCCCACGAAAATGTTTGGGCTGGAACATCGCCTGGGAACGATCGAAGCCGGTAAGTTGGCCAGCTTGATCTTGGTCAAGGGCGACCTGTTCGATAAGGATGCAAGAATTTTGGAAACCTGGGTCGAGGGCGAGCGATTTGAGCTGGATCCACCCGACCAGGATGTGCAGGGGACTTGGACGATGCATGTCGCGTCCGAGCCTCCGTTAACCGTCGCCTTGAACGTCAAACGGAAAGGGAAGCGCTGGCGCGGCACGGCGACGATCGACGAAAATCGCATCAAGGGTAGCCAGGTGAATTGGCAATCAGGCCGGTTCTCAGCTGATGTGCCCACCTCCAACAGCGATCACCCTGGTGTGTCCCGCATGACGGTGTTCGTAGATAGCGACCAGTTGGCGGGCCAGACGTTTGTCGGTCATTGGTTCTGGCCCGATGGCACGCAATCCAAGCTGTCGGCGACGTGGACGGAGGACCAATCCGGTGAGGCCGACGGACCTGACCAGCCTGACCAGCCTGACCAGCCTGATAAGTCTGATAAGTCTGAGACCGACGAGCCCGACAAGTCCCATGAGTCTGATGAGTCCGACGCCGAATTACCAACCGACCCATTATTTGCCGCCAACTATCCGTTGGGCGATTACGGACTGGAACACGAGCCTGAGCGGCCGTCGGTCGTAGCCTTCCGCGGGGCGACCGTTTGGACCAGTGGCCCGGCTGGAGTCTTGCCACAAGCCACCGTCTTAGTGCAAGCGGGAAAAATTGTCGCAGTCGGATCGGACGTGTCCGTTCCTGAGGACGCCCTGATTATCGATGCTTCGGGTAAGCACATTACGCCAGGCATTATCGATTGCCATTCGCACATTGCCACGGACAGCGGACTCAACGAAGCCACCCAGGCCGTTACCGCGGAGGTGCGGATCAGCGACTTCATCGATCCGAATGACATTTCGATTTACCGGCAGATCGCCGGTGGTACGACGTGTGCCAATATCCTGCACGGTTCCGCGAATCCGATTGGCGGTCAAAATCAGGTGATCAAGCTCCGCTGGGGCGCTAACGCGGAAGACCTGAAATTCAAGCACGCTCCGCCCGGTATCAAATTTGCCTTGGGCGAGAACGTCAAGCAAAGTAATTGGGGTGACGATCATCGGTCACGTTATCCGCAGACGCGGATGGGAGTTGATGAAATCATCAACGACGCGTTCCAGCGTGCGCGAGTCTACCAGCGCCGACGCCTGGCATGGACCGCGGACCCTAGGGGATTACCGCCGCGCCGTGACTTGGAACTCGATGCGTTGGCCGAAGTGCTGGACGGCAAGCGTTGGATCCACTGTCACAGTTATCGTCAGAGCGAAATTCTGGCGCTGATGAAGACCTGCGACCGCTATGGCGTCACGATCGGCACATTCCAGCACATTTTGGAGGGCTACAAACTTGCGGATGAAATGGCCAAACGGGGCATCATGGCGTCGGCGTTCGCGGACTGGTGGGCCTATAAGTTCGAAGTCTACGACGCGATCCCGTACGCCGCCGCGATCATGCATCAGGCAGGCGTGGTCGTTTCACTCAACTCAGATGATGCGGAATTAGGGCGTCACTTGAACATTGACGCGGCCAAAGCTGTCAAGTACGGCAACGTGCCCGCGCCGGAGGCACTACAATTCGTCACCCTGAATCCCGCCCGGCAACTGCGGATTGACAAGTATGTAGGTTCGCTGGAAGCCGGTAAAGACGCGGATCTAGTCGTTTGGTCCACGTCACCGCTGTCGATCTACGCGATCTGCGAGCAGACTTGGATTGACGGTCGGCCGTACTTTTCGCGTGAAGCTGAGCAGCAGCTCCGCCAACGCGATGCGCAGCGTCGCGCTGCACTGGAGCAGCGCATCCTGGCGAATAAAGCCTCCCAACTGCGAGCGGATGAAGATGATAAGACGGCGGACACCCTTTGGCCCCGCGAAGACATCTTCTGTCACGGACATCATCACGACCAGGAGATCATACATGAGCAGTAGTTGGATCGTGCCGCCCAAACATCCACTTGCGACGCGCGAGCGAAAGCGTCTGGACGTGAATCACGCACGCCCTGGCTCATGGCGTGGCACTGCCTTGCCTGAGAGTAACTCCGCGACGCCGCTGCGCCTCTTAATTCCAGATCGAATCGGCCGAAGACTGATGATATGGCTGATCGGAGTCGCGTTGTTCGTCTTGGGCCCATCCGGGCGTTGCCGGGCCGACGAAACCACGCAGCCGACAGACTCCGCGGGGGCTGCGGTTGTGCCAGCCGACTCGCCGCAACCGTCCGACGCGGTGGTCTTGCGAGGAGCCACGGTACATCCCGTCAACGGGCCCGCAATTCCCAACGGCTTGATCGTGATCCGGGACGGGAAGCTCGAATTTGTGGGCCCGGCCAATGCGGGGCCTGAGATCCAATCGCCGATCGATTGTGTTGGAAAGCATATCTATCCCGGGCTGATTGATGCCGACACGGCACTCGGGCTTGTCGAGATCGATGCAGTGCGCGCAACGGTCGACACCGCCGAAACCGGTTTGTCCAACCCCAACGTCCAGGCCGTCGTGGCCTTTAATCCGGACAGCGAGTTGATCCCCGTCGCGCGTGCAGATGGGATTCTGCTGGCGCACACGGTACCCAACGGTGGCCTGATTTCTGGACAATCAGCCCTGGTGTCTTTGCAAGGTTGGAACGAGTTGGACATGGTGATGTCGCCAACCGTCGGATTGCACATCCATTGGCCCAATGCCGGCACGTTTCGTGCCTGGTTCAGTGATCGGCCTGCGCGAAAACAGCACAAAGAACGCGCCCAGAGGTTGCAGCAACTCAGCGAAATGTTTGGCGACGCCCGCCGCTATGCGGCAGCACGAGCGGCAGACACCGACACACCGTTCGACCCGCGATTGGAGGCGATTACCGCGGCTGCCTTGGGCCAATTGCCTGTGTTTGTGCACGCCGACGAGTTGCGGCAAATACAAGAAGCGATTTCGTTCGCCAATCGTGAGCAGCTGAGTCTGGTCATCGTAGGTGGTGCCGATGCGGCGGAATGTGCTGAGTTGTTGAAGAAGCACGAGGTTCCCGTGATCGTGACGGGGACTTTGCGGTTGCCGCAGTCCCGCAACACGGCGTACGATGAACCGTATACGCTGCCCGCTCGACTACACGCGGCGGGTGTGCGATTCTGTCTGGCCGGGTACAATCGATTTGGTGCGTCGGCCATTCGCAATCTGCCCCAACAGGCGGGGACCGCGGCGGCGCACGGGCTGCCGGCCGATATCGCGGTGCGTTCGATCACACTGTCCGCCGCGGAGATTCTGGGGGTCGCAGATCGGGTCGGATCACTGGAAGCGGGCAAGGACGCGACACTGATTGTTACGGACAACGACGTATTGGAGGTTGCCAGCCGCGTGGAATTGGCATACATCCAGGGTGCTCCCGTCGATTTGGACAGCAGGCACAAACGCCTGTGGCGAAAATACCAACGCAAGTACGACGGATCCGCCGCAGTACCCTAGCGGCCCGTCGAGTCAGGTGGCTCGGTCGCAGGCTTCGGGCAGCCGAAATGGAGGCCCTGTACCAGCTGCTGCTCACGCTGGCGGATGAAACCGTTCAGGGCGTCGGCCGTGACAACAGCTGGGGCGCGCGGACCCATGACGAGTACACGCTGCCCAGTAATCCATCGTACCAGCTGCGGTTCCGCATCGAGCCCGATAGCGTGCCGTGTTGCGCAGTGGGCGGTGAGGGCCCCCCGGGGTACGTTTCCCCATCCGTGTGTCTCGATCCGTGGGCGAAGTCCACGTCGCTGACCAAGCGCACCCGGATCAAGACACACGGATGGAACAGCCAATCATCGCGGGCGACGCGCGGCAGATACCGTGGTCGACCGGTTAGGCGCGCTGTCGCGAGTGCGATCACGCTCCAGTTCGTGTACGCACAGCGCGTCCGACACACTGGCGACAGCGATATCAACCAGGTGGCGATGATGTGTGAAGAAGATAACTTGCGTTCGTTGCGAGAGTTCCGCAAGCACTTGCAGCGTTGCCCGGGCGCGATCGTTGTCGAAATTAATCAGCACATCGTCCACTACTAGTGGCAGTGACTCGTGTTGCGCCAGGCGGCGTTCAAGATAGGCCAGTCGCAGTGCCAGGTACAGCTGATCACACGTGCCATCGCTCATTCCCTCCACGGCGACGCGCTGCTCGTTGCCGCGGACACCGACGATCACGGGTTGATCGTTATCCGTATAATCCGTCCGCAGTCCCTCAAATTCCCGACAGGTCAGCCGTGCGAATAAGCCGCTGGCGCGGGTCAGTAGCGGATCTTGATTCTCGGCGCGGAACTTCTCGATCTGCTGCCGCAGCAGTACAGCCGCCAGCCGCACGTGCAAATAACGCTCGGCGTCGGTGTGCATCCGGGCCAGAATACCCAGGGCCCTTTCGTCGGCCTCGGCTGCGGCCGGGCTGCCATCGACAGCCTGACTAGCTTTCTCGATTTCGCGGACCCTCCCGGCCCGCTCCTCGCGCTCCGCGTCCAACTGCTCGATCCGCTGCTGCAGTTCCGTGATCCGAGCCGCCAATTCGTCGACACTCTGTCCTGCCGCGTCGGCCGCGAACTGCTGGAGCAACGTGCCGCCGCTCAATTCGAGCAGCCGATCTTCGACTTGTTGCAGCCGTGCCCGCCGCTGTGTGACCTCGCGCGAATTGCGCTCGACTTCAGTCAGCGCGCCGTACGAATCGACTCCGGCGATGCGGCAGAGTTGCTCGATCCGACCGCTCAACTCCCGCTCTCGTCGTTGCAGGTCCTCGAGTTCCTGTTGGCGCTGTGCGGCCCGCGTGACTAGCTCCTCGAGACGAACCTGGTCCTGGCGAGCCTGATTCCAGCGTGCCTGCAGCTGAGCCGCGGCCTGCTCCACTGGCAAACTCGCCAGCTCGGGCGCCAAACACGCCACCAGACTGCTCACGTCCTCTTCAAATTCTCGCGCGTCAGACTCGATATCGCGGACGCGAATATCGACCTTTTCCAGGTTGTCCAGTTGTGTGAACAGTTCCTCGAGTCGACTGATTCGTTCATTGGCTTGTTCGGCAGCTGCCTGCTCGGCGCAGCCGATTTGTGTCATTGCCTCGCGCCATCGAGTTTGCCATTCCGCCAACGCGGCCACAGCGCGGGCCTGCTGGCCTTTTAGCGTCTGCAGCTCTTTTTCTGCCCGCAACATCTCCCGCGCAGCTGGTCACGACGCGCGGCAGTATTACTTTCCGCTTCGACCAAAGAAACGGCCATGTGAAATAGTTCGTCCAGCTCGCGATGTTCCAGGCTGTGTTCCACCGGGCTGCATTCCACCAGTCCGGCCAAACACGCGGCCAGGCGGCTACGGCAGTCCGCCTGACGATGCAGGGTCTGCTGCAATTGGGCGTGGCAACGATCCCTTTCGAAAGCCGTCGTCTTGAGTTGGGCGTGGCGGTCGAGCCAACCGCGCATTTCGCGCGGCGTGAGCGGCGTCCGGATTGGCAGCGGGGCGCACAGTTGCTGCCAGCCGGCTTGCAGCTGATCATGTTGCTCGTGGAGCTGCACCAGCTGGTGTTCTTCGGCCGTCAATCGTTGCTGCAGCCGCGTTTGCCGCTCGCACAACGTGATCCGTTTCGTGACCCTTTCGGCTTCACGCCGCAGACGATCGGCGACCACATCTGCTGCCAACACGCTGCGCTGGTAGGCATCGGCTAGCGTGGTCTCACCGGCAAACTGAGTCACTTCCACGGTGTCATGCGGCGCCCGTTCCAACCAAACGCCGCGAACTAACGCCCATCCATGATCACGACGCTGCCGCAGTTGCCTTAACTCCTCGTCCGTCGGTACATGGTCGGTTTTTTCCAGTGCGACGATCTCGTCGCGAATGCTGGAAAGCTCAGTGGACAATGCTTCGCAACCCTGGGAACGCAACCGCAGTTGATTCAACTGCTCTGTGAATTGTACTTCGAAACGATCCACGGTTTCTCGTAGCGGCAACGGCAATCGCACAACTTCCTCCAACGTGCCGGCCCCCCGCCCAGCGCGGCCAGCTGTTGCTCGGCGTCCTGTTGTCGCAAGGCAAGATCCTGTTGAAGACTGGCGAGCTGTTCCTGCAGGTCTCCGCACTTGCGAGCCTGGTCGATCGCCCGTTGCAGCATCGACAAATCACGGGGCTTCGCTAGTGATTCTCGTTCCTGCCGCATGACGTCCAGCGCCTGCCGCAGTTCGGCGTGCCTGGCGGCCAATTCGTGCGGCGCGCTGCGGAGGCTTCTTTCCTGGTTGGCCAGATTCTGGATGGCGACCCGGCGGTCGGAAGTAAGTCGCAGCGATTCCACGTCGGCTTCCGCGTCGATGCCCAGCGCGCGACGCAGTTCGGCCAGACGGGCGAGACCTTCGCTGCGTCGGGGATTTAATTTTGTCATGCGATCGTGAGCGGCTTTGAGATGCGCCCCCAGTCGCTGTTGCAGCGAGGAAATAACTTGTTCGTTTTCCAGTACGGCCTGGGGCACCTGGATGGCGGCCAGCTGCGCTTGCAGGCCACCTTCCCCCAGCAGCTCGGCAGCCAACGGACCGATCTGCCGGCGTGTTTCCTCGAGACTGATCTGGCACTGCAGACGCTCGTCGGCAGAATACGTCTCCGGCAGGACGGTCACGTCTTCCAGCCCAGCCAGCTCGTTCAGCAGTCGGCGACGTTCGGCGAGCGGTTTGAGCGCATCGCGGAGCCGGCCCATGCGGCTTAGCTCGGTACGCGACTGGAGCAACTGGTCTCGCAGCTCCTCCAAGCCGCTGCGCACGGCTTGCAAGTCCTGCTGCAGCTGCAGCCATTGCCCACTGGAAAATTCGGCCTCCCGTTTGTCATGGACGGCGGTCTGGTACTCGGCCTTGGCGAGTTTCAGGCGGGAGCTGCGCTTCTTCGGGGCAAAAATCTCCGCGGCCTGTTCGTCCAGTTGCCTAAGCACCTCGGCCAGCCCGGCGGCGCCACGCCCAATACTCCCCAGCCCGGCGGCGAACAAGCTTTCACCGCACAGTCCCTTGAGCGCCCGCATTTCGAGTCCCCCGCGACGCAGTTCCTGATGCCCAATGCCGAACACGCGCGCGAACGTATCACCATCCACGGGGCCCAGGAATGGCAGCAGCGCCGTGTCGGGATGCGGACCGAGTTGCGGGTCAGGATTGAGCAGCGTTTCTTTGCGGCCTTTGCGGCGCACAAAGCTGATTTGCTGCCCGGCGCGATTCTGCAGGCACGCACCCACGCGCAAGGCTTTGTGGTCGTGGATGAAATTGTCCGTGCTGTGATGAGGGATACCAAACAGGGCCGCGTGGATGGCGCGCAGCGCGGAACTCTTGCCGGCTTCGTTCGGCCCGTATACCACGTGCAGCCCCAGGTCGCCTGGGGATAGATCCAGCGTCACTCCGCTGAAAGGCCCGAACGCGAGCAGGTTCAATTCGAGGAACCTCATGACGCGTCCCCCGCTCGCAGTAGGCTGCCGATCAGCAACTCTCTGACCTCCGCCGATAAATCCCGCGCCCGCTCCCAGCGTGCGTCGTCCGGCGCAAGCGCGGTCTCCGTGAGCCGAGGATCGGTGGGAATGAACTTCAGGAGTTGTTCGTAATCCGAGCGAATTTCGGCAATGGCCGATGCGAGCGAATCGGCGTCACCGATTCCCTGTAGCAGTGGCCAAAGTGGGTCGTCGGCCGACCATTCTGCCAGATCGACCGTGGCTCGCGTCCGCAGCTTGATCTTTTCGATCCACACGCGATCGTCGAAGCGGTTGAGCATCCCGTCTCGCAGGCAACGACCCCAGTGATCGGGGTGAGAGGAGAGTTCGCGATGAGCATGCGTGGCGCCGTGAACCTCGACACGCACGGCCAGGGGGCGACCCGCCGCTGACGACAACAACTGTTCCACCACCGATTCGGCCTCCGACAACACGGCGTCGGCATCCGCACATTGTGCCGCATCGATCGAGCACACCTGCCAGCGCAAGACGTCCAAATCGTGCCAGCGAACCGTGGTGATCCGATCCGCCTCCACCGTGGCCACCGCGCAGCCTCGCGGTCCGTCCTCCCGGATGTGCCGCCCCTGTGGATTTCCGGGATAGACAATCCAGGGCTCCGGACCAGCCAGCTTCTCACGCTTGTGAATGTGCCCCAGCGCCCAATAGTCGTAACCTTTGTGAGTCAAACCAGCGATGGTGGATGGAGCATACCGCGCGTGGGCTTCGTAGCTGCCGCAACTGGTGTGCAGCATGCCGATGTTCAGCCATCCTCGAATGGGCGCAGGATACTGCGCGGACATGTCTTCCAGCACATCGCGCGTGGCAAACCCCTGTCCGTGAATAGCGACCTGTAAATTGTCGATCCGCACCGTTTCCGGCTGCCGCGTGTCCAGCAATCGCACATTGCCTGGCAACTGCAGCGCAAATGTCTTTGCCATTTGCATTTTGCTTTCTGCATCATGGTTGCCTTGTATGATGTATACGCCGATTCCCGCTTCGTTCAGCTGATTCATCTTCCGCCGAAAGTGCAGCGGAGTATTGAAGTTGCGACAGTCGCCATCGTAGAGGTCCCCGGCAATCAGCACGAACTTCACGCGCGCGTGGATCGCCAGGTCCACCATGTTGTCGAGCGCCTGGCGCGTAGGATTGCGTCGTTCGACGGGGGCGCCGTCATACTGATCGAGATTCAATTGCGGACTGTCCAGATGAATGTCCGCAGCGTGGAGAAACTTGAACATGGATTCCATTCCTCACTGCATTCAATGGGAACATGCCACCAAGTGGACTGTACAATTGTACTGATTTGTCGTTAGACCGCAAGCCAGAAGAAATCACTTCATGTCATCCTGAACGTAGCAAAGCGGAGTGAAGGATCTGCCAACCGACGTGACCTGGCCTGCAGGGGTGCGTCCGGAATCTCCCACGTCTACCCTCGCGCGCGGAACGACGTCTCTGAAAGATCCTTTGGTCGCTGACCCGTGCTACGAATGTTGTCCGCTTCCTCAGGCCGATCAGGGTGAGCCGCCGGTTTCCCACCCACGCAGCTCCTACATACGATCCACGACCTCGATCCCCAGCAGCTGCAGACCCTGTTTGAGGGTTCGCGCAGTGAGATCGCACAATAGCAACCGGCTGGACCGCCGCTCGGGCTGCTCACATTTCAACACCGGACACTGTTCGAAAAATGTGGAGAAGGTCTTCGCCAGGTCGAACAGGTAGTTCGTCAACTGATTCGGTCGATAATCCCGCAGCACCTCGTCAATGCTGTCGCCAAATCGCAGCAACTGCAATCCCAACGCCCGTTCGGCGGCATGCTCCAAAACGATCTGGGGCTCGGCTCGCAACGCCGACACATCGATGTTGCCCCGGGCAAAAATACTCTGCACTCGCGCGTACGAATACTGCATGTAGGTGGCGGTATTGCCGTTGAGCGCCAGCATCTTGTCGTAACTGAAAACGTAATCGCTGCTGCGATTTTGCGATAAGTCCGCGTATTTCAGGGCGGCGATCCCCACGACTTTGGCAATGTGCCGTCGCTGCTCGTCGCTGAGCTGCGGACCCTCGGGATGCTGATCATCGTTCTCACGGACCACGTCCGCAGCCCGCTGTTCGGCCTCATCCAGCAGCCCGGCCAGTCCCACGGTGTCGCCCGAACGGGTCTTGTATGGTTTTCCGTCGGGGCCCAGCACCGTGCCAAACTTGACGTGCACCAACGCGACATCCGGGTATTTCCAGCGCCTGGCTGCGGCAAATAATTTCTCGAAGTGCTCGCTCTGCCGAAAATCGACCACATACAGGATGACGTCTGGATTCCAGGTCTGCACGCGGTACTCGATGGTGGCCAGATCCGTGGTCGAGTACAGGAAGGCACCGTCCTGTTTGCGGACGATCATGGGCGTGTCGAATTCGTCGGCAAACACGCACAGCGCGCCCTCACTTTCACGCAGCAACTGCGCTTCGGTCAGGCTGTCGATAATGCCGCTCAGCCGATCATGGTAAAAGCTCTCACCCAATTCATGGTCGAAGGCCACGTGCAGGCGATCGTAAATGGCGTTGATATCCTGTCGGCAAGCCGGCAAAAACTCGCGCCACAAGGACAACGATGCGGGGTCACCGGCGTGCAATCTGGCCGTTTCGGCCAGTACTGATTTTTCGATCTCGGGGTGTGCGGTGACCATGGTGGCCAATGCCTGATCCGCCCGCGCGGCCTGAACGGACTTTGTCCGCTCAGCCAGCTCGCGCTGGGCGTCCGCCAGGTCTGACTCCGCTTTGGCGATGGCTTTCCGCGCCTGTTTTTGCCGGACGGCGTCCAACGTGCCAAGCTGGTCGCGGCTCGCCTGAAGTTCCCGCTCACGCGTCCGGATGCTCGCTTCCAGCAGGGGAAGTTGCCGCAGACTATCCTGGATGTCCATGATCTGTCTCACAAGTCGATACAGCCGCCCAAGTTCCTGCACCGGTGCGTCGGCATAGGCCTGGGCGTCGACGAAGTGACGGAAGCCGTAGAGGATCATCCCGAACTGCGTGCCCCAATCCCCCAGGTGGTTGTCGCTGATCACGCGGTGCCCCACGAACCGCAGGCAACGGCACAAGGCATCGCCAATCACGGTCGAACGAATGTGCCCAACATGCATGGGCTTGGCAACATTCGGGGACGAATAGTCGACCACGTAGGTTTGCGGTTGTGGAGTTTCTGGCACACGCAGCCTGTCGTCCGTACAGGCCGATTCGAGCTGAGACTGCAGCCAGGGAGTGAGCAGGCGGAGGTTAATGAAGCCCGGCCCGGCAATCGTGGGCGGCTCGCACAAATCGCCTACATCCACCTGTTGCAGAAGACGCGCGGCCACGTCGCGCGGTTTTTCCTGCAACTGCTTTCCCAACGGCATGGCGAAATTGGCCTGGTAGTCGCCGAATTGCGGGTTCTGCGCCGGCTGGATCATGTCCAGCAAGGGCGCAACGTCATCCACCAGCGTGCGGAGCGCTCTGCTGAACCGCTCTCTCAATTCCGTCAAAACAGTTCCCATGCCTGGTCCCGCAAAAACAGCGATGCGTGCTAACTTGTAACCTCGTCTTTACCCACACCAGGGCCGCGTTGTCAGACCGCAAGCCAGAAGAAATCGCCGGTCACATCGGTCGTAGGCCACCACGCGCAGGCGATTTCTGGCGGCGTGCGCGTCCGGTGGACGCGCACGCCGCCGGAGAATGCCGTATCGTGTTTCGCCAGAAAGAGCGTGTGCCGGGCATTCTTCTGTCGCTTGTGGGACCGGCTACGAACGTTACGAACCCGTCCTACGGTCACTGGTGCCAGCCGAGTACCCACGGGCCGCCGCCGGCTGTCGAAATGAACGCAGGGAGAGCCTGATGCGCGACGGAACCCGACTAAGCGTCCGAGGCCAACAACTGCCGCCAGTCCAAGCGTTTGGCTTCTCCCCAGAGTTTCTCCATCGCATAATAATCGCGCGTTTCCGCATCGAACAGGTGAATCACCACGGTTCCGTAATCGAGCAGAATCCAATTACTGCCCTGATAGCCTTCGATCCCCATGCGTTTGTCACCCAACTCTTGCTCCAGCCGCTTGTCGATGTCTTCGCTCATCGCATGCAGTTGACGTCGACTGGTGCCACTCGCGATCACAAAATAGTCGAACATGCAGGTCAGATCCCGAAGATCCAGGACCAATACGTCTTGACCTTGGTCTTCCTCGGCGACCTGAGCGGCCGCCAATGCGAGTTGCAGGCTGCGTCGAGCCTTGGCATCGGGAGGAATAACGATAGAAGAGTTTTGAGAAACCGACGTCGATTCAGTGGTACTTCTGGTCACAATACCTCCATCCTTTTTCTGGTTCGTCACAAAATGAGCCCGCGAAGCCGCTGTTACGGCCATCTTCAATTCTAACTTAAGAGGACCGGAATGTCAGCCGCGGTGTTCGCCGCCGAATCACCACGTTCTGGAACTCCGTGGCCAGACGGGACGCTCCCCGTGCTGAGAGGAGCGCGGCGGGGCGAATTCAGACGCGATCGGGCAACGACACTTGAAAAACGCTCAAATCTGGCGGTTGGCAGGGTTGTGACACTCATTCCACCGGCGAATCAGTAGCCTTCCGTAGGGGCGAGTCTGGCGGGTGTCGGGACCGGTCGCCGGCTGCGCGTGGATTGCTCGCCGCCGAATGGCGACATCCGCTGCATATACGGTTGCCTGAACGAGCAGCCAGTGATTATTATGGTGCGTTTCCAAGCCCGGGAATACAGCTGACGAAGCGGCAGGCACGGAATTCCCGCCTCCGCTCGAATTGAACTTCAAATTTGCATGAATCAAACCGCGTTACCTAGGAGAACTGAATGACCGTTATCACCCCTGTGTGGTGGATCGCACCGACTGCGTCGATTTTAGCGCTGATGTTTGCGGTCTACTTCTACGGAAAAATGGCCGCCGCCAATGAAGGCAACGACCGTATGCGTGAGATTGCAGGTTACGTGCGTGAAGGCGCGATGGCCTACTTGGGACGCCAATATCGCGTCGTGTCCCTGGTATTTCTGGTATTGTTGCTGATTCTGGCGACCCTGGCCTGGTTCGGTATCCAGAACCCGTTTGTTCCGATTGCGTTCCTAACGGGTGGATTCTTTTCCGGACTCTGCGGCTACATCGGCATGCGGACGGCCACGGCGGCGTCGTCGCGTACGGCACAAGGCTGCAGCGAGGGCTTGAACCGCGGTTTGCAGGTGGCATTCCGGTCCGGTGCCGTGATGGGGCTGGTCGTGGTGGGGTTTGGCCTGTTGGATATCTGCTTGTGGTATCTGATTCTGGACAGAGTCGTTTACACCACCGAGCACATGACCCATGGACTGGTTCCATTTGGTTTCACGCTCGTCCCCGCGGGAACCTCGGAAATTGAAAAAATAATCCAGATCACCACCACGATGATTACGTTTGGCATGGGGGCTTCGACGCAGGCCCTGTTTGCACGCGTGGGGGGAGGCATCTACACCAAGGCCGCCGACGTCGGGGCCGATCTTGTGGGCAAAGTGGAAGCCGATATTCCCGAAGATGATCCACGAAACCCCGCCACGATTGCCGACAATGTGGGGGACAACGTGGGAGACGTCGCCGGGATGGGCGCCGACCTGTATGAGTCCTACTGTGGCTCGATTCTGGCCACGATGGCACTGGGAGCCGCCGTGGGGGCCTCCGCCAACAGCATGGAGCAGGCGATTCGTCTGGTCACAGCGCCCATGATCGTGGCGGGCATCGGGACGCTGCTGTCGATCATTGGAATCTTTATGGTTCGCACGCGCGAGGGTGCGAATCAGAAGGATCTGCTCCGCGCATTGCTGGTCGGTACGCTCGGTTCATCCGTGCTGATCGTCGTGGCCCTGGTCTTGATGTGGAAACCGTTCGGTTTGATTGATGGCGGGATTGTGTTCAGCGTGATCGCCGGCCTGTTGTCCGGCGTGATCATCGGTCAGGCCACCGAGTACTACACGTCGGACGAATACAAGCCGACCCAGGGGATCGCCAACCAGGCTCGCATGGGGCCCGCCACGACCATTATCGATGGATTGGCCACCGGTATGTATTCCACCGGCGTGCCGATCATCACCATCGTCATCGGCATTCTGTGTGCATTCGGATTCGCGGGAGGTTTTACGAATCTGGGCATGGGCCTGTACGGAATCGGATTCGCCGCCGTGGGCATGTTGGCAACTCTGGGGATTACGCTGGCCACGGATGCCTATGGCCCCATTGCCGACAATGCCGGCGGAAACGCGGAAATGGCCCATCTGCCCAAAGAGGTTCGCCAGCGCACCGACGCCCTGGATTCCTTGGGGAACACCACGGCGGCCACGGGGAAAGGGTTTGCCATTGGGTCCGCGGCCCTGACGGCCATGGCCCTGCTGGCCTCCTATGTCGAGGAAATCAAGTTGTGGATCGGCAAACTGGCCGACCAGGCCGCGGACGGCACCTATCATGGGGTTTACGTCTCAGCAGGCGCACGACACCAGCATTCACGAGCTCGTATCCCGGTTTAACATGGACATCATGAATCCGCTGCTGCTGTGCGGCCTGTTCATCGGAGGCATGATGGCCTACGTGTTCTGCGCCATGACCATGAAGGCGGTCGGTCGCGCGGCAGGTTCCATGGTAGAAGAGGTGCGGCGTCAATTTCGTGAGATCCCCGGCATCATGGATGGCAGCGGGACGCCCAACTACGCCGAGTGCGTCGCCATTTCAACCGCCGGCGCACAGCGTGAAATGTTGCTGCCCAGCCTGATGGCCATCATCGTGCCCGTCCTGACCGGGCTGGTTCTGGGGGTGGCCGGCGTGATGGGCCTGTTGGCGGGCGGACTCGTCTGCGGGTTTTTGCTGGCCACCATGTTGAACAACGCCGGGGGTGCCTGGGACAACGCGAAGAAGTTCATTGAACGCGGCAACTACGGCGGCAAGGGTTCGGACGCCCACAAAGCCGGTGTGATCGGCGATACGGTGGGAGATCCCTGCAAAGACACCAGCGGTCCTTCGCTGAACATTTTGATCAAGCTGATGACAATGGTCAGTGTCGTGTTCGCTCCGGTCGTCGTGAAGTTCTCGCCCATGATTCAGGAGTGGCTGCAAATCACCATCAAGTGAGGCAATCTCACCCTGAGGGGAGCTGACGACGTGCGCAGCACGGCCAGCGACCGAAGGATCTACCATCGACGATGCGTCTCCGCGCGCAGGTGACTTTGTCCCGCGCGGCGTACCACGTCAACGTCGAACAAACGACGCGACGTGGGCTGGCCGATCCTTCACTCCGCTCCGCTCCGTTCAGGATGACAGCCGGTGTCACCCTGAGGGAGCTGACGACGTGCGCAGCACGGCCAGCGACCGAAGGATCTACCATCGACGATGCGTCTCCGCGCGCAGGTGACTTTGTCCCGCGCGGCGTACCACGTCAACGTCGAACAAACGACGCGACGTGGGCTGGCCGATCCTTCACTCCGCTCCGCTCCGTTCAGGATGACAGCCGGTGTCATCCCGCCCTCGATCGGCAATCGCATGGTAGAATCTATGCTGCATCCCGTCCTCGGGGGACGATCGTTGCGGAGTCAAGCCATGCAGCACGGTCTGGCAGCCAAGTGGTTCACGAGTCGCGATGTTTTCGACGGCGAGTCCAACCGCATTTTCGAGCGCGATTGGCTCTGTCTGGGCCGCCGCCAACAGCTCTTGCCAGAAAATGGATTTGCCACCGCGACGGTGGAAGGCCGCGAGGTCCTGCTGATGTGCAACCAGGGAACCGTCCGCGCGTTTCACAATGTCTGCCGGCATCGCGGAGCGATCCTGGCCAGTGAACCTCACGGAACGCTCGTCGGGGGCTGCATCACGTGTCCCTATCACGCCTGGAGGTACGATGCGTCCGGTAATTTGAAAAATGCCCCGAATCTCGGCGACCCCGGACCGGGCACCTACCAGCAGCTGAGCTTGCTGCCGCTCGGCTGCGCGGAATTGGCTGGGCTCCTGTGGCTGAACTGCTCATCCAGGCCCGCTGCCGTGCCCGCCTGGTTGATGGCGTTCATGCAGCGTCTGGATGCCTGGGAGATCTCTCGTCTGCAAACCGCCGCCACGCTCGAATACGAAGTCGCCGCCAACTGGAAGCTGCTATTTCAGAACTTCAGCGAGTGTTATCATTGCCCGACGGTGCATCCGCTGCTCAGCCGCTGGACGTCGTTTCGGTCGGCGTCGAACGACGTGTTGATCGGTCCGGTACTAGGGGGGCCCATGCAGTTGGAGTCCACGGCAGAGACCTTGTCCACAGACGGCAAATTGGCGGGACCACTTTTCCCGGCTCTCGACGAAGTGCAGCGTCGCCAGGTTTATTTTTATACGGTGTTTCCCACCATGTTCGTCAGCGCTCACCCCGATTATGTTCTGATCCATTACTTGACGCGGCTGGACGTCGGTCGAACGCGCGTCCAATGCGACTTCCTGATCCGTCCCGAGGCTGCGGCTGCGTTTCAGCCCCAGCGAGCCGTTGAGTTGTGGGACGCCACGAACCGACAGGACTGGCATGTCAGCGAGTTGGTGCAGCGCGGCGCGACGAGCCCGGGTTATCGCCCGGGCCCGTATTCGCCGTTCGAATCGGTACTGCCTCTGTTCGACGAGTATTATGGAAACCGCATGAGTGCCATGGGTGAGTAATCGAGCTGGAACAACCACTGCGCTGGGCGGCGGCCATCGCCAGTCCTTGGTTGCCTTGCGTTGCGGAACACGATCAGCGCGCTCCACGCGGAAGCTGCCTGGAAACGTCGTCAAGATGGCGCCGGAAAGCTGGTTCCACATCCGCCGTTGCAGCAGAACGAACAGCGGAGTCAAAAACAAGATGGCTTTACTTGATTTATTGTTGACAGCGGGTTCCCACGTGTTAAAGTGCAATCGCTTCGGTGACGGCGATCCGTTGGAGTTTTGCGTCTGTTGTCTGTGCCGTCGCATCGACCCTGACAAGCAGAATGCACATTCGACCTGGTCCCTGAGCCTACTTCGCGAACGTTAGTCGACCTCGGTCTGTTGGGGGCAATGGGGCCCCGCCGCCGAAGGCGCTAGATCGCATTGAGTTGCGCTGTCGCACCGCTAACGCGTGCTTCGCGACGCGCAGGAAGCCGGATGCACGCCCGCCAAGCTTGTGTTAAGTCGTCTACGCCACGCGAAGCCGATGATTTGCAACGAGTAACGTCAACATGCTGAACGAACTTTGAGGAGTTATCCGATGAAACGAATGAGCAGTCTGCTGATAATCGCGTGCGCCATGGTATTTTTGGTGTCCGCTGGCAAGGCACACGGTTGGGGCTGGGGTGGTTCCTGTGGCTCCTCCGGCGGATACGGCTACCACAGCGGGGGCTATCATAGTGGCGGCTATCATAGTGGCGGCTATCACTCGGGCGGTTACTACAGCCGCGGCTATCACAGTGGCGGTTATCATTCTGGCGGTTACTCCTCAGGCGGCTACTACAGCGGCGGCTACTACGGGTCTCGATACTACCAAGGATATCCCGGTCACTACTACATCGGATATGGTGGTCGCAGCGTGCGACGAGTGGTACGGCGTGTGATCGCGCAACCCGTGACGACGGGCGCCTCCGATAACTTACAACCTGTTCCGGCGTCGGCGCAAGCCACGATCGACGTACGTGTTCCTGCATCGGCGGTGGTCTACGTCAACGGCAATCGCACCAAGAGCTCGGGCGCGCATCGCGTTTTTGTGTCGCCACCCATGAAAGCAGGGCAGGCTGCTCGATTCCAGATACGTGCGGTCGTCGACGATAATGGACGCACGGTTGAGGAAACGAAAGTTGTCTCAGCTGGCCCCCATGACACAAGAAACGTGTCGTTTTACGAGGACCGATCCGAACTCGTCCAAACGAGCCTGATCCTGAATGTTCCGCCCGATGCGAAGGTGCAAATTGGCGGACGTGAATTTACCCAAACCGGTTCGCGACGGATCCTGACGACGGAAAAACTGCCGCAAGGAAGTACGCTGGAGAATCTTACGGTGCACATCACGCTGGAACGGAACGGCAGAGAACTTTCCAAAGAGGAGCAGGTGACATTGCGCGGCGGCCGAGAACACGAGCTGACTTTTAATTTCGACGATACGGCTTTGGCCCGGCGTTAGCTGGCGTGCGCGATCCGATTTGCCTGTCGCTCTTCCGTCACAGCTCGCCGAATGGCGGACGCATGTCATCCTGAGCGGCGCGGAGCGGCGTGAAGGATCTGCCAGCCAACGTCGCGTCAACGATTCGACGCCGACGTGGTACCCTCGCGCGGGACGAAGTCACCTTCGCGCGGAGGCGCATTGCCGATGGAAGATCCTTCGGTCGCTGGCCGTACTGCGCACGTCGTCACGTCCCTCAGGATGAGATTTCGGCACGGTGCGGCGCACATGCCACCAGGTAAAACACGTACCGCCGCCGCATCCGTCTAAGCCAGACTGACCTCACGGACCGTTAGCTGTCCTGACCGGTATCGAGCACGGCCATAAAGGCTTTCTGCGGGATGTCCACCTGGCCGATAGACTTCATGCGCTTCTTCCCCTCGCGCTGTTTGGCCCACAGCTTGCGTTTCCGCGTGATGTCCCCCCCGTAGCATTTGGCCGTGACATTCTTGCGCATGGCGGGGACCGTCTCGCGGGCAATCACGCGCGAGCCAATGGCGGCTTGCACGGCTACCTCAAACATGTGGCGATCGATTTCCTGTTTCAATTTCTTCACGACCGCCCGCCCGCGACGATCCGCGTCGCGACGATCGCAGATAATGGCCAGTGCGTCCACGCGTTTTCCATTGACCAGAATGTCCAGGCGGACGAGGTCGGCTGGCTGGTAACCG
The DNA here is from genome assembly GCA_963695565.1 of uncultured Planctomycetales bacterium. GTDB lineage: Bacteria > Planctomycetota > Planctomycetia > Pirellulales > Pirellulaceae > CAVOGW01. The sequence goes on along the minus strand of CAVOGW010000006.1, from coordinate 175,925 downwards.
ATCAGTTCGTAGTCCATGGTCCCGTAACCCCGCGTCGCACTCTTGATCTTGTCGTGCAGGTCGTAGATTACCTCGGCCAGTGGCAGTTCGAAGGTCAGCATGGCCCGCGTCGGCGAAAGATACTCAGTGCGAACGTGAGAGCCGCGTCGTTCGGTGCATAATCTCATCACCGGGCCAATATACTCATCGGGAATCACCAGATTCACGCGGACGATAGGCTGCCGGAACTCCCCGATTTGTCCAGCATCCGGCACATCCTGGGGTTTGTGGATCTCGACGACATTCCCCTGGTGATCGACAATTTCATAGGTGACATTCGGTGCCGTCTGCACCAGATCCACGTCCGATTCGTGCTCTAGTCGCTGTTGAATAATCTCCATGTGCAACAACCCCAGGAAGCCGCAGCGGAAGCCAAAACCCAACGCCTCGCTCGATTCGGGCTGAAATTCAAAACTGGGATCATTGATCGACAACTTCGTGAGTGCCTCGCGCAGTTCTTCAAAATCCTGTCCATCGGACGGATACAGGCCGCAATACACCATCCGTTTGGGCATATGATATCCGGGCAACGGTTGGGCTCCGGCGTCCCCCGGCACGGTGACCGTGTCGCCAATGTGCACCATGTCGAGCGACTTGATATTGCAGATCATGTAGCCGACCTGACCAGCTGAGAGCTTTGGGCAGGACTCGCGCTTGGGAATGAAGTGGCCCAACTCGATGACTTCGTGCGTGGTATCCCCCCGCAGTAGTCGCACCTTCTGGCCGGTCACCAACTGGCCATTCATCACCCGGATGTACAGAATGGCTCCGCGAAAGTCATCGTAATGGGAATCAAAGATCATGGCCTGCAGGGGAGCCTGCGGATCGCCCGTTGGTGGCGGGATCTTGCGCACGATCATCTGCAGCAGGTCTTCCACTCCCTGCCCCGTCTTGGCACTGACTTTGGCCACATCGTGCGCGTCGATGCCTAGAGAATTCTCCATTTCCAGGATGACGTCGTCGATCCGGGCATGGGCCAGATCAATCTTGTTGATCACCGGCACGATGTGCAAATCGTGCTCCATCGCGGCATAGGCGTTGGCCACGGTTTGCGCTTCCACTCCTTGAAAGGCATCCACCAACAGTAATGCGCCTTCGCAACAGATCAGCGACCGGGAAACTTCATAATGAAAGTCCACGTGCCCGGGCGTATCGATCAGGTTCAACTCATAATCCTTGCCTTCCAGCCGATAGCGCATGGTGACGGCTTTGGCCTTGATCGTAATGCCGCGTGAGCGTTCCAAGTCCATATCGTCCAGCAGTTGATTCTTCATTTGCCGTTTTTGCACGGTGCCAGTCAGTTCCAGCATCCGGTCGGCCAACGTACTTTTGCCGTGGTCAATGTGGGCAATAATGCAGAAGTTGCGAAGGTGTGCGAGCGATTTTGATGGCGTCATAAAGCCTGCTAGTCTGACGAATATTACGATGCGCGGGCGAGGCAGGCAGAGCCCGACTCGCACCGATGATTTTGCGGTTCGGCTCACCATGAGCCTACCGGTATGGTGCCGCGATCCGTGGGACACACCCCATCGTACCACACAACTTCCGGATTCCGGCAAAGCCCACCGCACGGTGGACTCATGTCATCCTGATCCTGGCGTTGCGGAGTGAAGGATCTGCAGCCAACCCGACACTGCCTGCCGGGGTACGTCCGGCATCTTTTGCGTCTACCGTGGCAAACGGAATAACGTCTCTGGAAGATCCCTACGTCACTGAGCGGGCTGCGCACGTTATCAGCTCACTCAGGATGACATTTGGGGACGGCCATCAACCCGCCAGGTAGTCTCGGCGGGCCGTCCCGGCGGCCCCGACAAAACCGGCGTCCCCGCCAAGTTGGGCAAACGCGATATTGATGCGCCGTGCCAAAACCGGGAACGCCAATTGTTGGAACGTCTGGGTGGCCTGGGCCAGAAACCGGATTCCCTGGTTCGTATGCGGACCACCGAAGTTCATGGCCCCACCCAAGATGATCGCGGCAGGGTCCACCGTATGCGCAATTGTAACTAGTCCCCGCCCAAGATGCGTGGCCAATTCGGTAATCAACTCCAACGCGAGTTCATCGCCGTCCCCGGCCGCTTCGGCCAGTTTTCTCGCGGAAAGCTGTCCATCCGAAGGCAGCGATGCCAGAGTCGAGGTCCGCCCGGCAGCCAGTTCTTCGCTCGCTCGTTTTACCAGTGCCGTCGCGCTGCAGTACGCTTCGAGGTGCCCCCGTTGGCCACATCCGCAGGGTCGGGCATCGGTTGACGAATCGACGATAATGTGCCCGCATTCGCCGCCGTGACTATGTGCTCCATCCAAGGGGACTCCGTCGATAATGATTCCAGCCCCGACTCCCGTGCCCAAAGTCAATAGGACAATACTGTTGTACTCCTCACCCGTTCCTACCCAAAATTCGCCCAGTGCGGCAGCGTTTGCGTCGTTTTCGTAGGAGACTTTTTTTCCCACGGCCTGCGCCAGGCAATCGCGGATGGCAAAATTTCGCCAGTTGGCCGGCAGGTTCGGCGGCTCTAAGATCATGCCGGCCGGAATATCCATGGTTCCCGGCGTCGCCAGCCCTACGCGGACGATTTCTTGGGAGGGGATTTGGGTTTGTTCGCACAGCCAAGTCAGCTGATCGGCCGTTCGCTGCATGGCCGCCACCGGACCCAGTTCCCCTTCAGTGCGAAACTTGTGGGCGGCAACCGTCAGCCCGTTGGAATCAACGATCCCCATCTTGATATTTGTTCCGCCTAAATCGACGCCGGCAAACAGTGGAGCTTTCGCTGCGGCACGCTCAACTCTTGGAGCTGCTAGTTGTCTCAAACCCATGCGATGGCATCCGGCGCGTCAAGATTTTTTTGGAATCCATAAGTATATTTCCCAAGAATTCTGGCAGCTAGTAGGTCGGCACCGATGGCTTGCGGCAGTTGGAGCCAAAACTTCGACCCGAAGCGTGCGAGTTCGATGGGGCGGCTGCCGACACTGCTGGTTTTTTCGGGGGGAATGTGGCCGGAACAGCCCAACGGAGACCGGCCGGCTGTTTGCCGGCAAGAACAGCTTGGCTGCCGCGGGCGGCAGGCGGGCGGCAGGCGGGGATCGGCATTTTCTCAGAAAAAACACCCAACCGGCCCGGCATCGGGTCCAAGATGTCTGATTCCGACTCGAATAGCTGCATGAGAAACAGGTCCCGAAGCCGGGCGTGACTTCGGATGACAACAAAGATTCAGCTTTTTTTAGATCAACGGAGGACCCTCGATGATCAGAAAAACGATTTATCTCGGTGCGGCTGCCCTGGTGTTAATGGGCTTTCTTTTCGGTCGCGATGCGATCAGCTATGTGACGACGGGAGCGGGTTGGGTCAAGGACTCGGTCCGCGACACGGTACCGGTCGAATTTGAAATCGAACGTGCGCGCAACATGCTGACATCTTTGGAACCGGAAATCCGCAACAACATGCACGTGATTGCCCACCGCGAGGTGGAAGTGGAGCGCCTGGAGAATCAGGTTGGCAAGCTGACATCACGTCAGCACCGCGACCGCAACGAGCTGGTGCGACTGAAACAGGACATCGAGCACGGCGATACGGTTTTCGTTTATGCGGGTCGACGCTACACGGACGAACAGGTCCGCGCTGATCTGGGGCAACGCCTCAGCCGCCTGAAGACAACCGATGCGACGTTGTCCAGCCTCACCAAGGTTTTGGACGCCCGCAAGCGAACCCTGGACGCCGCCCGTCAGAAACTGGAGCAAATGCTGGCTGCCAAGCGTCAGCTTGTCGTTGATATCCAGAATCTGGAGGCTCAGCATGAACTCGTGAATGTGGCACAAGCGGCCAGCGAGTTTCAGTTCGATGACAGCCGACTGTCGCGTACCAAAGACCTGGTCGACTCGATTCGCACTCGCCTGGACGTCGCCGAGCGAATGTTGGACGTGGAGATTACCCTGCACGACCAGATTCCGCTGGACGAGGATTCGCACGCTGACGTCGTCGAGCAGGTAGCCCATTACATTAACGAGTTGTCGCCGGAAGTTGCCGAGTTGGCGGACCTGGATTCAAGCCTGGACCGCTAGAAAGGTGATCGCCGACACTCGCATGCTCGTTCCCAGGCTCTGCCTGGGAACGCTCTGCCTGGGAACGCACTGCCTGGGAGGCTCTGCTTCCGATATTAGTCGACTCGCCCAACGGTTTGACTCGCGCATGGTTCACTGGCTGGCAGCCCTGATTTGCCGGCACGGTAAGTCCGTCCTGGCTTGCGGTTGGTGGACTGGACCCGGAGGACTGAGGATGACGCCATGTTTCAATTCCGCGTGAGTTGGCCCCCTTTGGGCCGACGGCATCTAGTATCGTATGATGCACCTGGGACGAAGCTGTTTGAGCTTCCCGGGTGCCTGGGCCATCTCGATGGCCTTCCAGCGAAGCAGGGGAGCGATCGACCAGCCATGTGGTGGAAACCAAAAGACAACGATAAGGAAGCAGTCGTGACCATCGACAGTGCGGATCGAGGTCTGCTGTGGGTAGATCGGGTTGGCGGGTTTCTGGTGTACCTGTCGGATCGCGTCACGATTGGGCAGGCGACGCCGGAGAACGACGTCGACATTCCGATCTTGGGAGACTTGTCGCGACGACACGCGATCGTGCGACGGGCTAACGAGATGTACATCCTGGAGCCGCTGTCCACGACGATGGTGAGCGGTTTTCGGGTGACGACCCCCACGCCACTATCGGATGGCGACGAGATTGGATTGGGACCGCGGGTCCTGTTGAGATTTCGCCAGCCCACGCCGTTGAGCAACACCGCGCGGCTGGAGCTGATCAGCCATCACCGCACCGAGCCTTTAGCGGACGGAGTTCTATTATTTGGGGAAACATGCTTGTTGGGCCCAGGCGACCAAAACCACGTCAGGTGTCCCGAATGGGAGCAGCAGATCGTGCTATCGCGGCACGAACGGCAGGGATTTCGCTTTCGGGCTCGTGAGCGGGTGGAAGTCGACGGCGTGTTGTCGGCCGACAGTGGAATCCTGGGATGGAATACGAACCTGGCGGGGAGCAGCTTCGCTCTGCGCCTGGAACGATTGTAGAATGGAGCGGTTGGGTGCCGCGCCACGCCTCAAGGTGTGAGCATGGCTCGACGGCCAACGATCATAAACATGACCTTTTTACGCACTGTGGCAAAGCAGGGGACGAGAAAACTGAAGAACAAAGTTTTCTTGGCAATGAAGATGCAACAGTCAGGCGAAAAAAACGGATCGCAGAAAAACGTCCTGGAGACGCAAGCCTCCCCCGCGGACGAACGCGAATTCCGCTCACCAAGATTCTCTCAGCCGATCGGTTCCCGGCCGCTGGATGGATACACCATCAAACGCGGGGTCGGGGCGGGCGGGTTCGGAGAAGTCTACTATGCCAAGAGCGACGGAGGAAAGGATGTCGCGCTGAAATGCGTGCAGCGCAATCTGGACATCGAACTGCGTGGCGTACGCCAGTGCTTGAATATCAAGCATCCCAACCTGCTGGCGCTCTACGACATCAAGCATGATGACCAGGACCAGGTCTGGGTCATTATGGAATACGTGGCGGGCGACAGCCTACAAGCGGTCGTCGAGCGGAATCCGCACGGTTTGCCGCTGGATGAAGTGGCCCGCTGGTTTGACGGCATCGCCGCGGGTACGGCTCATCTGCACGAGTGTGGCATCGTGCATCGGGACCTCAAACCGGCGAATCTCTTTATGGAGGATGGGGCAGTCAAGATCGGTGACTATGGACTGTCCAAATTCATCAGTTGCAGTCGTCGCAGTGCGCAGACGCAAAGCGTGGGGACATTTCATTATATGGCGCCTGAAATTGGTCAGGGACGCTATGGACGCGAAATCGACATCTATGCCCTGGGCATCATCCTCTATGAAATGCTGACCGGCACCGTGCCGTTTGACGGCGAGAGCAGCCAGGAAATCATCATGAAGCACCTGACGGCTCAACCACCCATGGATGCGATTCCAGTGCCGTTTCGCTCCGTCCTGGCCCAGGCTCTGGCAAAAGATCCGCAGGACCGCTTCCATACGCTGGACGAGATGCGACAGGCTTTTCGCCAGGCGCTGGATGGTAGCGGTGCCCTGCTGGGAGTTGCGTCGGCCGCACCCACCGCTTCCGCCAGCCCCATCCCCGACGCTCCATTGGCGGCAGCCACCCTCGCAGCGGCCCGCGCGGCTCAGCAGGCCTTTGGCAGCGTGGCGCAACATGCGCGAGTCCCCAACGAACCGCTGGCGCAGGCCGCCGTCGCCGCCGGCCGGGAGCTGGCCAGGGGGTTCCAGGATTCTAACCTCGGCGCCGTGCCCAAACTGGTGATCGTGGTGGCCGGGGTCGTGATGATCATCGTCAACGCTGCCTGGATCTTCCCCTTCGTCGGCTCGCTGGCCCTCGGCTACGGCATTTACCTGGGCGTTCGCTCGGTGCTGCTGCACCGAACGGCGAAGCCGAGTCATGCCTGGGGCACGCGACAGCGACAACGGCACGAGGCCAACCTGGTAAGGAGGCAGCAACGTCGTCGTCGGCCCATCAAGCTGCAGCCCGTGCACATGCGACAACATCTGGCGGAAAAGACGCTGTCGACGCGCTCCACGGAACTCCTATCGTCCTTATTGCAATCCGCCGCCGTGGCCAGTTTGTTCAGCCTGGCGATCGCGCTGTCCATTGAACATAGCGTGGGACTCTATACGTGGGTTACGAATTTTGTCTGGCTGGCGCTCAGCAGCACTGTCGCGTCCTGGAGTGTCTTGATCCTGGCCAAGGGCTGGGAGACCTCCAGCGGGGATCATTTCATCCGCCGCATTTGGACGGGCCTGACGGGAGTGCTGACGGGTGTCTTTTCGTATGCCCTGGCCCACGTGCTTCTGTTTCAGCCCACCTACGTTTTGCCCGATCTGCAAGTCATGGATTTTGACAAGTTCTCGACGCTGCACGAGCCCAATGGGATGCCCAAGCTGCAAGGATTCATGGTGTTTTTCGGTTTGCTTTTCATGGCCATGCGTTGGTGGCGACAAGCGGACCCGACACGCCGATTCCGACTGAGCCTGTTGGGAACCGTATTCACCATCCTGATGACGATGCTGTTGCAAATGGCGGTGCCGCTGCCTCAGGGCTTTCTCATCGCGGGGGTCACGACGGTCGCCGTGCAGATGTCGGCACCGTGGTTGTCCAATGTCGAACGTGATGAAATGCGGAACAAGTTAATCCACGACGCCTCGCCAGAAGTGGCGTAGCAACCAGGGAGCAACCGATGGTCCAACATACCCCCCCTATTCTCGTCGGCTTGGCCTTGCTGGTCCTGCTGTTCACCGCAGTGGTCGTACTGTCTCGCTCGTCGCGGAAGGCCTTTTCCGTACTGCTGGGTGGTGCGTTAGCGGTATTAATAATTTTCTTGCTACCCGCCATGTTCCTGGCCGGTATCCGGCCGGCAAGCCGGCAGGCCGTCATTGTGGGCGACGCGCCAAACGAGCGGCTGGCGCGGTCTCTGGCCCGTTTGGATCGACTAGACGAAAGATTCCACGCTCGACCCAATGCCGTAATCAAGCATCACCCTCAGGAGCGTGTCATCATTACGCATGGCAACGGCCACGTCACCATCAAGACCTCGCAAACGGACGAGCGCAGCTCGGAACAACAGGACGAGGTCCAAGCCAGCCCGGCCGCTGCGGCAGCAGCCGACGACCGCATCGCGAGGCCAACCGCTGCCAGTAGTCAGGTTGCGTCCGAAGGCAACGCACCGTCTGCCTCGGCCACCAGCGCATTCGGGGGTATCGCCGATACGGATAAGAAGCGGCTGATCGATGACCCGTTTACACCTGAAGTTGACCAGGAATGGAACCCGGGGGTGGAGACAAGAGAGCAGAGCGATGCAGAATCGAGCGCGCATTCCGAGTCTATCGAACCTCAGCCCGAGATCGATCCGGGCCTGCCGACCAACAAACCGGACTGGATCTACGAGTCGTTATCAACGTCCCAAGAGCCGCATCGGCTGACCGTCCGCTGCGGCCCGTTTGCCTCGCAGGAGCAGATCGCACTGCACGAGGACGAGGCGCTGCAGGAAGGTGCGCTGCGGTATGCCGAGTGGTACCTGCAGACGAACGGAAAACGCGTCCATAACTTTGGCGACCTGCTGCGACTGCAGATTCCGCTCGAACGATTGCACGAATGCGTGGCGGACACCTACGACGAAGTCCACCTGTCGGACATGACGGATGTGGATCCAATGCCGATTCGCTATGTGCTGCTGGAGTTCGATTCCGATTTTCGGCGTCAGGTGATCGACGTCTACTGGCACCAGTCCATGTCGGTGGCTCGATCTCTGCAAGCCGGGCTGGGCGGCGTGGGTGTCGTGGCGTTGCTGGGGGTTATCTTGGGCGCCGTGAGAATTGACGCGCTCACGAAAGGCCAACATCGGGGCAAAGTGATCGCGATGTCCGGATTGATCGCCACCGCCGCATTGTTGACGTTTTCGGCCTGTGGCATATACTTTTTGCGAAGTTAGTCGGATAGTGCCGCAGCGAAAGTGCCGTTAGTCGAAGCCCGCATGGTCCCGCACAAAAAACATCCAACCACATCCAAGGGTCGCGAGGTCGGGCGGCCGGGCCCAATTCCATGAGCGATGCTCGCGACGTTGATCGCCTGATGGTCGACCAGGTCCGAGGTGGCAATCAGCATGCCTGGACTTCCCTGATTGAACGGTACGAAGGGCGATTGCTGGCCTTTTGCGAGTCCCGCCTGCGGCAGCGGGCCGCCAGCGAAGACATTGTGCAGGAAACCTTTATCGGTTTTCTCACCAGTCTGCCCCATTATGACTGCCGTCTCCCGCTGGAAAGTTATCTGTTTTCGATTTGTGCGCATAAGCTGACCGACCATCTGCGGCGCGAGGGCAGGCGCCCCACTTTGCCGCTGGAAACGCGACAGGGAGACGAACCGGCCGAAATCTCGATCCCCGCGAATGTACGCGGGCCGAGTACCATTGTGCGCAGTCACGAACGACGCGAAGTTGAGGAAGGAGCCCTCGTGGCGGCCGTCGGCGAACAGATCGAGCGCTGCCGTCAACGCAAGGACTGGCTCAAATTGAAGTGCCTGGAATTGCTGTTCGTGCGCGGACAAGCCAACAAGGAGATTGCTGATCGGTTGGGCCTGACGCAACAGCAGGTGGCCAACTACAAATCAGACTTCATTATCCAACTGCGGAAGACTTTGAAGAAGCTGGACTTGCCCCACGACCTGTTTCCCGAACTTGCGGAGTGAAGCTCGAATGACGCGTGCATTTACCGATTCGGAACTCGCAGCGTACCTGGACGAAGCCCTGTCTCCCGAACAGATGGTTGAGGTCGAGTCGGCTGCACGCACTGATCAGCGGCTGTTGCAGCGACTATCGCAGGTCAATCGTCGCCGCGACCAAGGCCAGCACACGTTGGCCGAGATTTGGCGTCGCCATCGGCTCAGTTGCCCACCGCGTCAACAGCTGGGGGCTTATTTGCTGGATGCATTGGACGCGGAACTTGCCAACTTCATTTTCTTCCACGTGACGGAAGTGGGCTGCCGTTACTGCCTGGCCAACCTGGAAGATTCTGCGCCGAACAGTTGAGGTCGGACGGCCAGCGGACAGCGCGGCGCAAGCGGTATTTCGAGTCCAGTGCTGGGTTCCTGAAATGACGGTCGGGAACAACAAATTGCCTCCGCAGCACTCTTCCCGTCTGACGAGACTCAGTCGTCAAAGATACCCTCCGGGATGAGACCTCGGTCGCCAATCGCCGAGAGGCGTGTTAACAATTCGACTTCCAGGTCATGCGAGATGGTGTGCACCGCGCCGTCCAAGAACGCGAAATGCGTAAATGCAAGATGGGCGCTGCCAAATTGACCTGGGTAAGCATCCTCCGGCGTTCGGGGAAATCCCGCAGTGCTGCGGCGCACGATCGTGTGCCGCGCGTCCCCTGAGAAGAAGGCCACGTCTCCCTGACGCAAATGTGCCAGGCCCGGATCTCCCTCACGGGGGGGAGCCGGCAAGAATTTCTCGCCAAACGCGTACGTCTTGGAGAGGCCGTCGACGACGTGCCGCGCCCGGACGCGTGAAAGTGTGTAGATCGGGCCGACCTCCCTCTTGTCGAATGCGTCCTGGCCCGGCATGCCGTGCCGGGTGCTCGTACCGGAGTTAGCAGCGTAGTCTCCGCCGGCTGCGACGCCGCGGACCAAAGACGGATTTCCGTCATCGTCAAAGTCGCGGTCCGCTGCCGGACTTCGCTGCGTGGGGCAAAAGTACAGGGAAACCGGCGACCGCATGGCTACGGCGTTTTGCGGCGAGTCCACACGTTGATCGGGGACAAATGTGTCATGCTGCGCTTGTTCCTCCAAGTAGGGAAGCAATAAGAACGACCAGGAAACGGCGTACTGGTCTATGCCGCTGGGATGCTGCCGCGTGCCCCAACGAGCCGGGGGGTACTGGCCCAGCGCATCGTGATAGGCGACGGTCGCCAGAGCCAGTTGCCGCAGATTGTTCCGACACTGTGTGCGCCGCGCCGCTTCGCGTGCCGCCTGGACGGCTGGCAGCAGCAGAGCCACCAGTAGGCCGATGATGGCAATAACCACCAACAGTTCGACGAGCGTGAACGCATGCCGCGAACGTTGGAAGCGCCGTATCTCTGATGAAGTCATATCTGGGCTGCCGGCCAAGGGGTCGATACCTGCCGTATCGTAGCCTGCCCACGCCAGTCGACAAGTCGAGCGCCTTCGCTACGATTCCGCCGCAACCCCGTCGCCGTTGGCAGCCGGAGCCCAGTCCACGACGGGCGGAGTCGTCGTGACGTCCGTCACGTCGGCATGCACGGAAAGTTTCTTATATTCACCGTCCAGCCACAGCGGGACGTCGCTGCGATAGTATTTGGAAAAACGACTCTCGCTGGGACCTCCCGGCAGATTGGTCCATGCCTCGTCCGTCCCCAGGTCCGTGATGAAGTGGTAGGACGGCGCAAAGGTGGATTCGCGGCGTGCAGTTTGAAATACGTGTCCTTGAAACGGTGTGGCGTGGTTGCCCGGCATGGCGCACACGCGACTGTTGTAGCCCAGCAGTCGCCCCACGCGATGGCTGCCAAAAAAGCGGTTGGCGAAATGAAAGTTGTTGACTTGGGCCCAGGTCTGTTCCCCACCTACGATCACCCGAGCCGCGGCGTTGCGGATCAGTTCGGATTTGTGCCGCCCATGCCACCACCACGAATCGGTTTTCTGCCACAGCCGATCGGCCGCCGTCATCATCATCGAGGAGTACCCAGCGCGGGAGCAAAGAAACAACATCCGCTGCCAGCCGATACCCTTCTCGTGCCCCAAAAGTTCGATCATTAAGTTGCGGTACAGCTGCTGAAAGAGGGGTGCCGTGGTGCTGGTGGGCTCATAGCCATAATCCCAAGCAGCAAGCCGATCCTTGAGCGGGCCGTCGGGGAGGTGGGGCATGACCATCCGCAGCAGCTCTTCGGCTTGTACGCTGACGACGTCGTATTGCATCTGCCGCATATCCTGCAGGGTGGCACTGGGCAACTGCTGCAGTAACTTCACGATGCGGCGGAGGCGATAATCGTTCGCCGGCTGCGTGACCAGCATCGGTTCACCTGGCGAGTTCTGCTCCTCGTTGGCGGTGGCCACGAATCCCGCGGGCGGATCATAGGCGGCGGGTAACAGCCGCCGCGGCAGCCAGCCACGCCAGTGATTCTGCAGTTCCCAAGCCGGCGCGGCGGCCAGGCCCGCATGCGGATGGTGGCGGACGGGAATGATGCCACAGCCCTGTTTGCCAATATGTCCGTCGCGATCGGCAAAGACAAAACAGAGCGACGGCTGGGTGCACTCCGCCACGATGTCCATGGCCTGGGACGTCGAGCTGGCGTGGATCAGGTCCAACCAGGTGGAAATGGCGGGCTGCGTCGACACGTGCCGTCCGACCCAGGCGATCGATAAGTAGTACCCGGGCCCGTGTTGATTCGGATTGCCGTCCAGCACACCAATCTCGTTCTCGTAAAACTGCAGTGGCAAAGGTTCCACACCCTTGCTGTGCACCGTCTCGCGGCGGAGGGCAAACTCGTGCCACGCTTCGCCACGCCGGTATTGCCAGCCAATGCCTTCCGCAAACCGTACGTGCTCCACGAAGAAGTCAATCGTGTCGGCTTTCATGTAGGTCGTCCCCCAGCTCAATTGACGGGTACGACCGGCCGAGAACAGCGGAAACCCTGGCAGCGTGGCTCCCATCACATAATGGTCGTCCCAGCGGAGGACGGCTTCGTACCAGATGGCGGGCAAACGATTTACTTCCAGATGCGGATCGGAAGCCAGCAAGGCACTGCCGCTGGCCGATCGTGCGGGGCCCACCGCCCAGGCATTACTTCCCGCAAGTCGGGGCAGATCTACCAGCACCTGCAACGCATCGTCGGAAAGTCGATTGGACATTTTGACCTGTCGAATCAGGTCAAAATCCATGCGGTCCAAGCGAGGTGCTAACAGTTCGGCGAGTGCCGCGGGATTGGCGCCGGCATGGACCAGCTCAATAATCAGTCGTTCATTTTGCAGTTGACTAACGGCCAGTCCCCCAAAGCTCAACAGCTTTCCCACCAGGATCACCGCGGCCGGATCCCACGGTTCCGGGCGAAACCCCGTGGCCCACATCGGTAGCGACCGCCACTTGGCATCCATGCCATCGTTGACGCCCGCACAATAAACCAGCAACTGCTGGCGATTTCGATCGTCCAAGTTTGCCGCATCGCGCTGGACTTGCAAATGCAAACCGATCTGGCGGAAAAACTGATCGGTTTCCCGCAGTTCCTCCTTATTCGAAATCAGCTCGCTGGCGCGACCGCTGGCGACGGTCCGCGCGAACAGTAGTTGGGTTCCCCGGTCCACGGCGTGCAGATAGCCGAGGCCATACAGGGCATTCAGCCAGGAATCCGCGGCAATATGGGGAACGCCAAATGCGTCACGCTGAACTCGAAAATCACGCTTCGCGTTCTTCATGCGCAAATCGACTCAGACGCCGTGCGGAACCAAATTTAACGAAGGGGAGCCCCCCAGCGCGGGCGTGCGAACCTTGATGCCGTGTAACCCGAGTCGAGTTTGCACGGTCCGGTCAGTCCACGTTGTTCACAGCAGTTGCACGAAGTTCCGCCGCCCCACACTCCATCGGTTGGGATCCGTGACCGCTTGAATCCGTCTCGCTTCAATCCTCACAGGCCGGACACTCGACCAGGTTTGGGGTATATTATCCCCGGTCCAGACGCAAGGGAAACGGCCCCAGCGTCGCGTATTGAATCGGGACGTGCCGAACTTCGGACGAATGGGACCCCCGCGTCAGGCTGTCGACATCGAAATCTTCGCGAGGGACATGCGGGAACCATGACCACCTCCAACTCTTATCGCCACGCCTGGTTTGTGGCCCCGTGGCTGGTCGGTTTTCTGGCACTGTATGGGTTCCCCTTCGCGGCTTCGTTTGCCTGGAGCTTTTGTCAGTACGACCTGTTGTCCCCGCCGCGGTGGGTGGGGAGTGAGCATTACCGCCGGCTGGCGCGGGAGTTGGTCTCGGGCGAAGGGTTTGGCCTCGCCTGCTGGAACACATTCTACTACGCGGCCCTGTCCGTCCCGTTATCGATTGTCCTGGGCATCGTCCTGGCAATCGTTCTCTCCTGGAATGTTCGTGGGCGGAGCGTATTTCGTACCTTGTGTTACGTGCCGGCCGTGGTACCCACCGTGGCAGCCGCAATCTTGTGGATGTGGCTGCTGGATCCCGCGGATGGACTGGTCAACCGCATGCTGGCCCTCGTCGGCTGCGCCGGGCAGGGCTGGTTCGCGGATTATCGTGAAGCGGCCTGGATCCCGGCGTGGATGGGGGGCGATGGCGGGTTTGGCGCCAAGGACGCATTAGTCCTGATGGCGGTTTGGGGAGTCGGCAACCTGGTAGTGATTTATCAGGCAGCTCTCTCGGAGATCCCCGCGGCCCTGCATGAAGCGGCCATGTTAGACGGAGCCGGTCGCAGTCGGCGATTTTTTTATGTCACCTTGCCTCACTTGACGCCGGTGATTCTGTTCAACTTGATCACCGGCCTGATCCAATCCGTTCAGGCGTTTACGCAGATGTACCTGGTCAGCGAAGGGACCGGCGCGCCGCGTCAATCAACTTTGGTTCTCTCGCTGCACGTGTTTCTTTCCGCCTTCCAGGATCTGGACATGGGTTACGCTTCGGCCATGGCGTGGATCATGTTTGTCAGCCTGCTGTGGATCACGTGGTTACTGATTCGCTGGTCCCAGTCCTGGGTGTATTATCCGAGGAGCGCATGACGGTGCATCGCCTTGGCGCCCTGGTATCCCTGCTGGCAGGTATCGCGATCTTAGGGGTCGCGGTAACGGTTTCGCCTTGGTCGGAAACGGTCGCCGACCCGCAGCATCGACCGGAAGTCGTGTTCTGGCATTTTTGGGGTGGAGCCGATCGGGAAACGGTGGACGACGTCGTGCGCCGCTTCAATCAGCAACAGTCGCGGTATTTTGTCCGCGCGATGGCCATGCCGGGCTCCAATTTGGACGTGAAACTTTTTCTGGCCGTGACCGGCGGTGATCCGCCGGACGTGGTCAATCAAGACGATCCCATTGTCGCCGACTGGGCGAGTCGCGGCGCGATTGTCGCGCTGGATTCGGTCGCCAATCAACACGAACTGAGCGAGGTGGAGCGGTCGCTGTTTCCCGCGGCACGCGAATTGGGCATGTTCGAGGGGAAGCTGTTCGCATTGTGCAATGGCCTGGATGTGCGCGCTCTGTACTACGACGCAGACACGCTGCAACAACTTGGACTTCCGCCCCCCGAGACCATTGAGGATTTGGACCGTATCGCCGAAATGGCCGCCCCGACCACCGTCCCGCAGGGACGATCATGCTTCGGATTCCTGCCTAACCCCCGTAACCTGTGGTGCTGGGGATACGTATTCGGTGGACGTTTCTATGATCCGCACTCGCGTCGCATCACGCTGGACAATCCCGGGATCGTGGCGGCTATGGAATGGATGGCCGGATATGGTCGTCGTTACGGTTCCGCCGCCATCGCTCTGCGCGCTCGTGATCAATCGTTGCCTGGCAAGAGCTTCTCGCTGCTGACCGGCCGTTACGTCGCCATGGTCGACGGACAATGGCGCATCCGGGACATTGAACTGTTCCAGTCCGAGCGGACGCGGCTGGGTTTGCGGGTGCCACGATTTGGAGTGTGCCCTCTGCCGCACACGGCAGAGGGCCCCACCAATGCCGGCTGGATCAACGGCAACGTTTTCGTGATTCCGGCGGGAGCCAAGAACAAGCGCGGCGCTTGGGAATTCATGAAGTTCTGGAGCGGCCTGCAAGGGCACGCAGCGGCGGCAGCCACATCCTGTATCCGTGGCGGTTGGATCCCCGTGACTCAGCAGGTCGTCGCCCAACCGGCATTTCAAGCGCATCTGGCACGACAGCCATTGTGGAATACCTTTTTGACTTTGGCGGGGTCCGCGGCGCAACAGCCGCGGCCCAACATCCGCGCGGCATTGAAGCTGGATCGAGAAGTCCGCACGGTCGCCGAGCGTGCGATGTATGGAGGATCGGATATCTGCATCGCCGAGATGTTGAAAGCTGTGAGCGAGCGACTCAATGCCGAAGCCAAGTAAACACTCGTCACCGACCAAGGCTCCCCCGCCGCTGGCGGCACCGATGGCCGTCGCCGTCTCGCTGCTGCTCGTTTTTCCCCTGGTCTGGATGGTGGCGTCGTCGCTGAAGACACCGGCCGAGTTAGCCGAGAATCCGCATCGTTGGCTGCCCCGCACCTGGGCCTGGGAAAACTATTCAACCGCGCTGCGCGCGATGCCCTTTGCACGCTATTTGCTGAACACCGTGATCTTGTGCGCCGGAACAGTCGCCGGCACTCTGTGCAGTTGTTCGCTGGCCGCCTACGGTTTTTCCCGAGTCCGCTGGAGGGGCCGAGATATGTGTTTCGGCCTGGCACTGGCCACCATGCTGCTTCCCTGGCATGTCACGATGATTCCCCGTTTTCTGCTGATCCGCGAACTCGGGCTGTACAATTCCTTGTGGGCCATCGTCATCCCCACGTTCCTGGGGGACGCATTTTACATTTTCCTGCTGCGGCAGTTCTTCATGACGCTGCCCGAGTCGTTGAGCGAAGCCGGGCGACTGGACGGGCTGAGCGAATTGGGCGTGTTCTGGCACATCATCCTGCCGCTTAGCAAGCCAGCCTTGGCCACCGTGGCCGTGTTTCAATTCGCCGCCACCTGGAACAATTTTAACGGACCCTTGCTGTACCTCAGCGACCCGAACAAGTTTCCGTTGGCCTACGGTTTGCAGCGATTCACGAGCGCTTATGCCGATCAGACGCACTTGTTGATGGCTGCCGCGACACTGTTCACGATTCCCATGATGCTGGTGTACTTCCTGGCACAACGGACATTCGTGGAAGGCATTTCGACCACGGGGATCAAATAGTAAGCCTAGTAAGCCGTTCGCGTTAGCAGATTCTCCGGCAAAGCACGGCGGACGCACCTCATCCTGAGCGAAGTGAATGAGCTCTCAGGATAACACTTGTGAATTCGTTCCCGAGCGGAGCACGGGAACGAACGTAGGGAATACAGTTGCCAGGCGGCGGCTGCCTGGCAGAGCGCCCTGTATTCACGCCAGCTGGGCGCTCAGTCGCTTTCGCGCCGTATGCAGTCGCCGCTTGATCGTGCCAATGGGAGCATCAAACTCACTCGACAGGTCGCGCAGCGAACGACCGCGGATGTAGAATGCATCCAACGTTTCCCGGTCCAACGCCCCCAAGCGACTCAGTCCGTGACGGACCTGGTCCGCGCGCTCACGGTCCAGCGCATACGACTCGGGAGTACGACGGTCAAGGCATTGCGCGTTAAGCGACTCTTGTTCCACCGTACGCGGTGGCGCATGCCGCGAAATGCGGTTGATCGCCATGCGACGGGCAATGGACCGCAACCAACCCGCGAAGCATTCAGGGGATCGCAGTTGGTCGAGCTTGGTCATCGCCTTCACGAACACGTCCTGCGTCAGTTCCATGGCATCACCATGATGACCCAAACGTCGCAGCGCCATCGCGAATATGCGCGCGTGGAAGCGCGTAAACAATTCGCCAAACGCTTCGCGGTCTCCAGCTTGCGCGGCCTTGACCAGCCGTACTAACTCGATCGTCTCCGCGGTGATTTCAAAGGTAGCCATGTGTGAGATCTCTCAATCTGAATTACCATGCTCGGTGCCAGTTCACCAGATCGTGCGCGGGCAAAGCCGCAGCACCGGCGCGTTTGGTTCCGACGCTTCACCGAGTCCCGCGATGTCAACTCAAGCTGCGAGCTAACGGAGACTCGCCGGCACCAGCCAGACGCCGGTTGGGCGCGTTGCCGGCTTGCTCTGGATGGGGACCAGAGCCAGCGATCGGGGCGTTATGCCCAGCCGCGCACAAACGAGCGCAAACAATCGCATGAACCGACTTTGGTAGAAATGCACGCTGGACAACAGGGAATCGACGTATTCACGCACGTCCACGTTGCCACGATTCATGTCGACGCCATGAATACGCACTACGGTGGTCTGGCTTGAATTACGCATGGTGACTCCTCTGTTTCGCGCGCACGCGAGGGAGAGATTCCGAAATAAATGGGGCACGCCCCGCCAAAAAGGGTACGGCCCTAACCCGGCTGATTGTAGCATGGGACCAGCCGGCAGGCAAAAACACAATCTTTTTCGCTGAACGCCGGCTGTCCACGTCCTTATGACGCTCGATCGGCCCCCAGGTTCGCCAAAATCCAGAAAAATCTTGCTAATTGGGCCTGCTCTTCGGGGTTGGACGGGCCAATTCTTGGGGGGCCGGGCGGGCCCGGCTGGGCTGATGCAACAAACGGATTTTGAACCGACAGTAATTTGGCGTTTGTGACGCGCGGAAACCGGAGTTCGCGGGTACGGAGTACGGAGGTACTTGGATACGGCGTACGGGGTTCCAGGTACGGCTCAGTGGGCGAACAGCCGACTGACCAAGGCCCTTTGAGAAACGGGCGAATCGCTGAAGGTCGCCAATCGCAGTGCGGCCCGGTGATAGTACGTCAGCGCATCCGGGACCCCCAGCGACACGACCACGGTCACGGCTCGTTCCGTCAAGTGTTGGATCAGCTGGCACTGCCATGCCGGAATGCCAAATTCGGGCCAAACATCCGGTTTCGTCAACAAAACCACGAGATTCGCAGTACCAGCGGCCTGCGTTGCTGACTGCAACAGCAGCGTGGCATCGGCGGTCGGTTCCCGTCCCAGCACGGTCAGCGATGCCACATGGGGATGGGATGTCAACAAGCTGATTAGTGTATCCGTCTGGGTGTACCCGTGATCGCCAAACGGATGGGCCAGCACCGCGCGCAAGGGTGTGCCGCCATCCCAAGGCATGGTCCACGGTCCGCCGCGGAAACACTGAATGGCGCGCGTCGCCACATCATCGGCGTGCGCCCGTGACTTTGCCGCATCCGTGGTCGATATCCTTGGACGGCCCGTGTTTTCCGTCTGCCTGCAGCAACGCACTTTGACATCCCACAAGCGCCGAAACGACTCCTCGATGCGTGCGCAACGCCGCGTCCGCTTCCGCCGCCCGCGCCAGCCCCTCGACCACGCCTTCGACGTCCGTGATATCCAGTAACAAGTCGACTCCTGCCCGGACGGCTTGAATTGCCAGCCTGGCCTCCGGGTTTGACACATTCAAGGGCATGTCAGAAGCCGTGATGGCCGCAGCGGCCCGACGGATACCTTCCATTTTGAAACTGTCCGATACCACTATCCCTCCGTATCCCCAGATTTGCCTCAACAAGTCGTGGAGTATGGGTCTCGAGAGTGTCGCGGGTGCGCACGTAGCGTCGAGGGACGTGTATGCCACATGGGCCGTCATCAGCATGTCGATCCGATCGGCCGCCAGCTGTCGAAAGGGAACCAGGTCGATCTCCTCAAGTTCGCTGGCGGAATCCTGCACGACGGGTAACACTTCGTGCGAGTCGAGGGTCGTGTTGCCGTGTCCGGGAAAATGCTTGCCGCAACACAGCAACCCGCCGGCGTGGCAGCCGCGCACATAGGCTTTGGCCAGCTCGACAACGCGCTCGGCATTCGTGCCCAACGCCCGCGTGGCGATGATCGGATTCCGGGGATTGCGATGGACGTCCAGTACGGGGCCGAAGGAAACGTGGACACCGACGGAGGATGCTTCTCGGGCGGAATCGAACGCGAATTCTTCCACCGCCGCCGCGGCGTCTCGCCCCAGGGCCTCAAAGGCCAGCCCGTGGGGCCAGGACACGTGGTTGATCACCTGTTGTCCCGAACCATTCTCCATGTCCATGGTCACCAGCAGCGGTAGATCGCTGCGCCGTTGTAGCGATTCCAGAGTGGCCGCCGTGTCTTCCGCCGGACCGCCGTGGAACAGCGTCAGACTGCCCAGCGGGTAGCGCTCGAGCACTCGTGATACCCGATCCGCGTCCTGGCTCACCGTCGCCAAAGGAGCCAGGTTCGACCCTAGCCTGATCGAAATCAGCTGTGCGACGCGATCTGTAAAGCTGCTGGGCATCTGCATGGTTTGCAAGACCTATCCAAGTTTGGGACGTGTTGATTCAGGCAATGCCTCAAGAGAAGTCTGGCTTTATCCGCTTATCGGCAAAACGAAGCAATTGGCGCATGTTCCTTCAAAGGGCCCGACGCCTCTCGAGAAAAAGCCTGCTAGACCCGATTTAACTGTCGAATCGAACGTACGGCAGGCTTAGAGCCAGCCCTCTACCCACATCCGGGCCGCCTCGTTAGACCGCAAGCCAGAGAAGAATGCCGGCACACGCTAGTTCTTGCCAAACACGAGGCGGCATTCTTCGGCGGCGTGCGCGTCCGGCGGACGCGCACGCCGCCAGAAATCGATTGCGAATGGTGGCCGATGATCGATGCGAACGGCGATTTCTTCTGGCTTGCGGTCTAACGAACCGGGAATGTGTGTAAGCGACAGGCTTAGAGTCTACCCTGCGAATCCATTCGTCCGTGCTGGGCTGGCACGGTGCGAGTCCGACCGGCTGCCGGCAACCCTCCGCTGACCGCCACTACAAATTGTCGGCCTGCTATCGGCCGGCAGGTGATTTTAGCGACAATTTCGCTTCGGCAAACTCTGCGGCCGACGCGACCGGATCCGTCGATAGGAAGAGTCGAGTTTGGACATGGAGTCTGGCGTTTGAGCGGCCTGTAGCGCCGGCGTGGAATCTGATCCAGGGAAACTCGGCTTGACGATGCTTCACTCAAGCCAAATCTCCCATATACTAGGCTTGGTCTGAATGAGGGGTCTGACCCTTTGGAGGACATGGGCCAAACACTTGGATCAAGAAAAATGCGCCGATATTTCTTCCAGCTGCTGTTAACGATTGGATTCGTGATTGGGTCGGTCACTTGGGCTACGGCCCAGGCCGTCGAGACACCGTCGGGCGTTCCCAGTCAGGTCACTGTTCAACCCCCTCAAGTAGACCAGCGCGTTGAACAACGCATTGATCATTCGGCGGTAGCTGCTCACGGCATGGTGGCCACCGTCAATCCCTACGCCACCAACGCGGGGATTCGTGCGTTTGAAGCCGGAGGCAATGCCTTGGATGCCGCCGTGGCCGCCGCGCTCATGTTGGGAGTCGTCGATACGCACAATTCAGGACTGGGAGGCGGCTGCTTCATCTTGATTCGGTGCGCCGATGGCAAGCTGGTGGCGATTGACGGACGGGAGACGGCGCCGGCGGGAGCCTCGCGAGACATGTTTCTCCGCGACGGAAAAGCCGTCGCCAGCCTCAGCCGACAGGGACCGCTGGCCGTGGCCGTGCCCGGGGCTTTGGCAGCCTACGACCTGGCCTTGAGCAAGTACGGTAAACTGCCCATGCAACAGATGTTGCTGTGGGGAGCTGATCGTGCGAAAACGGGATTCAAGCTCGATCGACTCTACGCCCGGCACGTACGTGCGGCCTTCAAAGCCGGCTTGGATGATTTTCCCGGGCTCAAGGCCCTGTTCGTCAAGGAAAAGGACCGGCCGCTGCGGGCCAACGAACTGCTCACTCAACCTGATTTGGCCAACTCCTATCGCCAGATCGCGGAGCACGGCATCGATTGGTTTTACAAGGGTGAGTTCGCCGAAAAGGTCGGCCACTGGATGGCTGAGAACGGCGGCCTGGTTACGGCGGACGATTTTGCCAATTATCGCGCCCGAATCCGCGAACCGCTGCAAACCAGTTACCGAGGCTACAACATCATTGGTTTCCCCCCCGCCAGTTCGGGAGGTATCCACGTCGCGGAAATGCTGAATATTCTGGAAAACTTCGATCTGCAAAAACTACATGCGGAAGATCCAGCCCTGGCTACACATGTCGTGGCAGAGGCCATGAAGCTGGCTTTTGCCGATCGCGCATACTGGCTGGGAGACTCGGACTTTGTGGGCGTGCCACGCGGCTTGATCGACAAGGCCTATGCCGCGGAATTGGCCAAGCGAATCAGCTTGGACAAATCGATCGAAGTTCCCGCCCATAGTGTGCCCACCGATTGGGAACACGACCTGTTCACCAAACACACCACGCATATCGCGGCCGCAGACGCGGAGGGGAACTGGGTTGGGATCACCGCCACGGTCAACACGACGTATGGAAGCAAGGTCGTCGTGCCGGGCACGGGAATCGTCCTGAATAACGAGATGGATGACTTTTCTGCGCAGCCCGGCGTGCCCAATGCGTTTGGATTGATCGGGGCCGAAGCCAACGCGGTGGCACCCGGTAAACGGCCACTTTCGAGTATGACGCCCACCATTGTGTTGAAAGACGACCAACCCGTGTTTACGGTCGGTGCGGCGGGTGGGCCGAAGATCATCACGCAATCGCTGCTGGCCATCATCCGACATCTCGATTACGGCATGCCCTTGGACGAAGCGCTCGCGGCGCCTCGCTTTCACCACCAGTGGAGCCCACCGACGCTGTTCTTGGAGAAAGGGTACGACGAACTTGAGAAGGCACGCTTGGAGTCCCTGGGACACGCGACGGAAACCAGCAAGAGTGCGGGCGTATCCCAGGCCGTGGGATTGACGGATGACGGCATGCTGATCGGCGTGCACGATCCGCGCGTGCTGGGAAAGGCGGGGGGCTTCTAAGTACGTTCTGCGCCGTGCTTGTACCTGGGGAGTTGGAGTTGTGCCTTGAAGAACACTTCGCGCCGAAATGGTTCTGCATGTTCGACGTCGCAGTCGACACAATGTAGAACAATTGTCCCCAATTGTTTCCGGGCCATTGCGAACACGGTGAATCAACCATGGCGGACAATGGTTCTACATTCCGGCGAAAACCACACCTGCTCGCGCGAAAAAGTGCAAAATTCGAACTTGGGCGTAGCAGCAATTGACCGCATCGTCTGGGGAATCGTGCTGTGTCTGGCAGCATCGAGTTGGGCTCAATCGGAGGGCACCGTCGGCGTGCTGCAGCCGCAACGCGAGTTCCGTGCCGTGTGGGTGGCGACGGTCGTCAATATTGACTGGCCCTCGGCGGCAGGCTTGACCGTCGATCAGCAACAAACCGAATTGTTACGCATCCTCGATCGAGCTCGAGAGCTGAACCTGAATGCGATCATTCTGCAGGTTCGGCCCGCCGCCGATGCGATCTACGAATCGAAGCTCGAACCCTGGTCGCCCTATCTAACCGGGACGATGGGTCAGGCCCCACAGCCCTTGTACGATCCGTTGAGCTTTGCGGTGACAGAGCGCACCGGCGCGGACTGGAGTTGCACGCCTGGTTCAATCCCTACCGCGCGCGACACAAGACTTTTTCAGGAGTTCTGGCCGAAAATCACATCCAGCGCGTGCACCCTGAGTACGTCAAGGAGTACGACGGATACCTGTGGCTGGATCCGGGTAACCCCGGGGCCGCGCGGCATTCGTTGGATGTGATTCTGGACGTCGTGCGCCGCTACGATATCGATGGCGTGCATTTGGATGATTACTTTTATCCGTATCCGATCCAAGACGAGCAACAGCGCGAAGTCCCCTTTCCTGACACGGATTCGTATGCCGCGTCCGGCTCGGCCCTGAGCGTCGCCGATTGGCGACGAGCGAATGTCGACAACTTCATTCAGCAGTTGTACGCCGAAACCAAGGCCGCCAAGCCACACGTGAAAGTAGGCGTCAGCCCCTTCGGGATCTGGCGGCCCGGTTACCCGTCGTCGATTGTGGGCTTTGACGCGTACGATAAACTCTATGCCGATGCCCGCAAGTGGCTGCAGAGTGGTTGGGTGGATTATCTGACTCCCCAGCTATACTGGAAGATTGACAGTACCGGACAAAGCTACCCACAACTGCTTGACTGGTGGATTGCAGAGAATACTCAGCAGCGATGGATTTGCCCCGGAAACTTCGCCTCGAAGGTCGATAAGTCAGGAACCTGGCCCGCCACGGAAATTCTCAGTCAGATTCAGGTTACGCGTGAAGCCTCCGGTGCCAGCGGCAATGTGCTGTTCAGCATGAAGTCGCTGTTCGCCGACTTCGGGCCGCTGGGTGCCGCGTTGCTGCGGGGACCCTATCAACAACCGGCACTGGTCCCGGCCGCCAGTTGGCTGCATCAGCCCGCGCCGGCTCGACCCTTGATCCGTCCGGCGACAGCAGGGGACGGAGAGACTTCGCGCGAAACACGTTTAGAACTGAAACTCGCCGATGGCACGGCACCCTGGCTGTGGGTCGTGCGGCGGCAAACCGGGAACGACTGGCAGCTCGAGATTCTGCCGGGGCAGGAGCGGTCGCTATCCCTGAATGGCACGGATCAGCTTGTCGTCACGGCCGTCAATCGTGTGGGCGTGGAGGGAACGTCCGCCACCTATCCCTCGGAGGCGGATCCCTGATGCAGCAAAACACCGCGCAGGCCGGCTCGCTCGCTGGGTGCTTTACCGTCGTGGACTGGTTGGTCGTGGTGGGTTACTTCGTGCTGATCAGTTATCTGGGTCTGCGGCTGGCAGGCAAGCAAAAGAGCATGGAGGATTTTTTTCGGGGCGGAAACCGTCTTCCCTGGTATGCCGTCACAGGCTCCATGATCGCCACGATCATCTCGGCGGTGACGTTTGTAGCCGTCCCTGCCACGGCATACGCCGAGACCGGAAATTTCACCTATCTGCAATTCGGCATTGTGGCCGGGTTGCTCAGTCGCCTGTTCGTGGCCGGCGTGCTGGTGCCTGCCTATTTTCGTTATCGCATCTACAGTCCTTACGACTATATGGGAAGGCAGCTGGGCCCCGCGGCACGCTCCGTAACAACCATCTTGTTTTCGGTGCTGGGACTGTTGGGTCAGGCGGCTCGTGTCTACTTGACCGCAATGATTCTGGAACTTGTACTGCGTGACCTGCTGGCGCCGCTGCACGACACGTCGGGCTTCAGTTCTTTGCTGGTTTCGATTTCACTAGTGGGAGCCGTCGCCATTGCCTGGACCATGATCGGCGGCATTGCCACCGTCGTCTGGACCGACGCCATGCTGTTTCTCGTGTTCGTCGTGGGAGGGATCACCGCCATCGCCACCATCGGCAGCCAGATTACCGGGGGGCCTGGGGGAGGTGGTGCGGCAGGGGTGGGCCGCCGGCAAATTTCAGCTATTTGCCTTCACGTCGTCCGGGGCGACCACGTACGCGAATGGCTGGGCGGCTGTGCTGGCGGAGCCCTTTACGCTGTGGGCCGCCTTGTTCGCCGTGACGTTCGGCAATATCGGCTCGTACGGCACCGACCAATTGCTGGCTCAACGGATCTTCACCTGCCGCAATCAGCGGGATGCCCAGTTGGCGGTGGTCGTGAGCTGGGTCGCCGAGCTGGTGGTGGCGATGATGTTGTTCGTGGGGGTGGGCTTGTGGGCCTTTTATCGAGCGTTTCCTGATCGGCTGGCCGGAGAAGCACTGGCTGCGGTGTCGGCCAAGACCGACAAGATTTTTCCGGTTTTTATTCTTACCGAAGTGCCCATGGGACTGCGGGGGTTAATCGTGGCCGGTATCTTCGCCGCCGCCATCTCGTCGCTCACCTCGATCCTGGCGGCATTGGCCCAAACGACGATCTCTGCCGTCTACTTGCCGTGGCGGGGAATTGACTTGGAGCAGAATCAGTCAGCGGAACAAAATCGCGAGCTATTGTGGATCTCCCGCGGGCTGATTGTGTTCTGGGGAATCGCCTTATGCATCGTGGCCGTGGCCATCGATTTGTACGTGGATCATCAAGCGAAGCTTGGCCGCGAAGTCTTGCTGCTGGAATTGGCGCTGGGTTTGGCCAACTACATCGTCGGTTCGTTGTTCGCCGCTTTCCTGCTGGCTTGGCTGCCGCTAAGAACCAATGCCTACGGGCTAATCTGGTCGGCGCCGTTGAGCGTGTTTTGCGTGCTGGCCAGTCGTTTCCACAACCCGGAGTGCTGGTTTGTGTTGCGCGTCGTATCGGCGGTCCTGATCGTAGCCTGGCTGATCTCGGCCATTTTCCAAAAACGGCCATGGGTACTTGGCGCCAAGACCATCTGGCTGGCGGCGGGCTGTGCGTTGATGTTGGCCATTACCCGCTATCTTCAATTCGATCAGTTCGATCCGGAATCTGGGCAGTTGGCGCTCTCGTCAGCGGGTGAACCGCTGCGTTCCTCAATCGCCTGGCCCTGGTATGCCCCCTTGGGGGGAATGGTAGCATTGGTGTTTGGTTACCTGCTGGGGGAGCCGCTGGAGTCGAGATAGGGAGGGGAGTCAGAACTCTTTCCCTGGCGAGATTTGGCGTTTCAGCGAGCTGCGGACTTTCACGGTTTACCGAAGCGGCTGAGGTGGCTGACCATGCGTGCATCCGACACCGACAGACGGCTTGCTGAAACAGGCCAAATCGCGTGGGGAGGGGCAGGGGTGGGGTCTTCTGGGCCGCGGAGCGTTCGCCAGTAGACGACATCCACGGTCGTAATCACAGCAACGCGGGCTGGGAATTTTAGCGCCGCCGGCCGGCCCCTCCCCAGCCCTCCCCACTCGGCAATGGTACGATTTGGTCGCAGTCTGCTCGGCCGCAAGGCGCACTTGCCGATCAACCATGTCCCATGCTTTAACTTGTCAAGCCATTCGCGACCAAATCACCATGGCCGGGGGGAGGGAGCAGGAGGCGTGGGCAGGGGCCCCCGGCCTCCACGCAACTACGCTTCCCGCGCCAGCGTCGCCAGCTCAAAACAGGCCGCCTCCTCGCCGTTGCGAACATAAAGCCGATTTCCCACCAACACCGGATGGTTCCAAGTCTTACCGCTCAGTGCCGGGAACGTGGCGAGTTCCTCGTGGGCTTGAGGGTTCGCGCGGAGAATCACAACCTCGCCGGTTTCTGAGAGCACTAGCAGTTGCTGTCCGTCGGGCAGCGATAGGACTTGCCCGCTGCCGTAGCGTCCTTTCTTCCATGCGCGTTTGCCCGTCTGCAGTTCGATGCAAGCAAAGATGTTGTGGTCGAATCCGTACAGATAATCGTTTTGCACAACGTAGTCGTTGAAGTAAGGCTTCATGTCCCGCGAAGTCCAAACCTCTTCGGGCTGCCAGCTCGCGTCCTGGTGGCGCAATTCAATTTTTCGCGTTCCAACTCCCATGCTCGTGCCCAGCAACATCTGCGTGGCACTCACTAGCAGCGGCTGCACGACACGGTAGCCCTCGAATTTCCAGGGGTAGTCGAACAGCACGCTGCCTGAGCCCGGGTCGGCGGCCGTCAGTCCCTCGTTGGTGAGGATTAGCACCAGTTGCTGTCCTTCGATTGTGGCGAGCTGCGGGGAACTGTAACTGTGGTCCCCCGCGGCCGCTCCCCATCGCTTCTGGCCAGTTTCCACGTCGTAGGCCAGCAGCCCCGTGTCGCCGGCGCCTCCCGCGTGGACAATGACGACGTCATTGACGATCAAGGGAGATGACGAAAAGCCCCAGGTGGGGGGTTCGCGATCGGCGTCTTTGCGCAGGTCGGCCGTCCACAGACTTTGCCCGCTGGCGGGATCAAGGCGCATGAGCATGCCTTCCGCGCCCAGACAAAACAGTCTGCCGTTATCCCAGGTCGGCGTAGCGCGCGGACCCGCGCCTCCCACGACTTCATAGAAACGGGACGGGTAAAGATGGGCCCACAGCTCTTTCCCGTTGCGTGCATCCAGGCACACAACCGCTTCGTCCTCGCCCCGCTGTTCCTGGGTGAATAAGCGGTCGCCGGCAACCGCGAAGGAGGACCAGCCAGGCCCCACGCGCATGCGCCAGATTTCTTGGGGAGGATGCGCCGTGAGGTCCGGGTCCAAGACGATGCCTGGCACTTGACCGTCCCGTTGCGGCCCCCGAAATGCCGGCCACTGCGCCGTCGTGGCTTCCGGAGAAAAATCATCCGTGGCGCCTGCCTCCGCGACGTCACTGCCCTCCGCCGCTTCGCTCGCGCCGATCGGCCGTCGCCAACGATTCCAGGTACTGCTGCTCGACGGTGGGCGTCCAGCGCCAGTTGCGCGTGGACTTGAAGTCACCCCAGATTCCGTCCACGCGGACGGTCGACCAGAACCCCACCACAATCAACGTGATCATCAGGGTTAACGAAATCCGACTCAGCGATGGCCATCGCGCTAGCAGAATCAAGGCTGCCGCAAACGCAGTGACTCCCCAGGGAATGACACTGATCAGTATCCCAAATCCTCTGACCGATTCGTGCGTTGTCAAATAGGAAGTCGCGGCAATGGCGGCAACACCCACGACGCCGATGAGCTTCTCTCGAACCGTTGCGCGGCTGAAAAAACACCACCAGGCCACGAGAACAATTCCCAATAGTGCCGGCGCAAACGCGCTGACCATGAACAGTGTCATGTTGGCGTCGAATAAACCCGGAATAAGCTTCGCGCTCCATAGGGCCGCAACCAGCACGACGGCCGGCCAAATTCGCAACGGCTTCGGCATGGCAGGTTCAACCGAGGGGATACCCTCCGGTTTAGATACACTGGACGGCACGGAATCCTGTGGACTATTCATCTCGTACGCTCCTGAAAGGTCTGCTATTTCTGCCGCGGATTCATCGTTATATCAAACGATCAGCGCGGTGTCAGATCACGAATGACACGGGCGCGCGGTCCAGCCAGAATGTCATGCGGAGGGAGCCGTCAAAGTGCGCAGCAAGGTCAGCGGCCGCAGGATCGTCCCGAGACGTTGCTCTGTATACCACGGTGATTTCCAAGTTCCCGAACACCCATCTGCAGGAAAAATCACGCGGGTTGGCAGATCCTTCACTCCGCTGTACTCCGTGGGATCACGTCGTGCTGCTCTGTTCAGGATGATCTTGGCTGCACAGCGGCCCGCACAAGGTCGGTATTTTGCTGCGCTTGACGAATGCACTGCGGAATGCCGATCCCATGAAAGGCGTTCCCCGTGATGGCGACTGCGGGCATTGAGTCCAGGTGGCTCTGGATCGCCTGTAACCGTTGGGCGTGCCCGAGTTCGTATTGTGGCGTTAAGTGCATCCAGCGGCTGACGTGCGTACATAGTGGCTGACCGGTCATCCCCAACACATTCTGCAATTCGTGCATGACAAGTTGCTCCAGCGCGGCATCATCGTGGTCCAGCAATTCGCTTTGGCAAGCGCCGCCCACGAAGACGCGCACTAGTTCCTGCTCGGCCGGTGCACGCCCTGGAAATTTGATGCTGGAGAAACTCACCGCGATCATGTTCCGCTGTTCGATCAGGGGAACGACGATCCCGAAACAGTCCGGCTGGATGGACAATTGATGGCGATGCATGCCGACCGAGACGATGGCGATGCTGGCGGAAGATATCTGACGCAACGCACGAGCAAGCTTGGGTGCGACCGATTCCACGATCGCCGCCGTGGACCAATGGGGGGTCGCCAGGACGATTCCGTCGTATTCCAGGTTATGCGCTCGGGATTGCGGGTCGACAATACTCAAGGACCACGCCGCCCCCTGCCCGTGTTGCAGCGCTAAGACGCAATGTGAGGGGTGCAGCGACGCAGGTCGCAGTCCGTGGACCAGCGCCTCAATCCATGTCCCCATCCCGCCGCGCAAGGTACGAAATCGTGCGTAGCGCGCTCCGGAGCCCGCATCCTCCGTGTCGCGCAGGGTACGGTCACGATGGGCCTGCTCCGCCAACCGATCGGCACGAAGTCCTGCCGTCAAGCTGCCGAAATTCTGTTCCCACTCGACCAATCTTGGCAACGCCGCGGCAACCGAGAGCCGCTCCGGGTCGGCACTGTAGATTCCGGAAACGAGTGGTTGGACCAGCCGTTCGTAAACTTCTCGCCCCACACGACGCACTGCAAACTCCCGCAGGGATTCGTCGCGCTCGTCATTTTTCTGCGGTATCAGCGACTCGCAGGCCAACCGCAGCTTGCCCGACCAGCTCAACAGCTTCGAACGAAACAAGGGTTTCCATTCCGTCGTCGTCGTCAGATAGAAGCCCGCGGGCACATCGTGCAACCGTCCACGAAACAGAATTTTTGCACGGCGGAATTCCACGTTGGGCGCAATCAGCTGATCGCCCAGCCGCAGATCGGTCGCCAGTTGCGTGGCCCAGGGTTGTTCGGGGGTATCCAGGTAACTGTCTGCGCTGTTCTCGATCAGGAACCCGCGCTTCCGCGTGGTGTGCAACACACCGCCCCAGCGAGGTTGCGCCTCGAAAACATCGTAGTCGATGTGCGGAGCCGACTGCTGCAAATGGAACGCAGCCGTCAAACCGGAGATCCCTCCGCCCACGATGGCGATTCGGCGTTTAATGTTTTGGTCCGTTACGACCATTCACGTCTAATTTGGAACATAGCGAATAAGGACGAGTCAAATCGTATCGACGTTCAGGCAGTCCGTAGCTGCAAATCTTAGCTTACGATCAGGCAGGCACGCTGGCCATGGCGGTAACCCGCTGCGAACCCAAGCCCCCCGCGTCCTACCTTACGACTTTCCGACCCCGGTAAAGCTCGCCGCACGGCGGACCCACGTCATCCTGAATTGAAGCGGAGTGCAGCGAAGTTTCGCCATGCCCCGTGACATTTGCCTGCCGAGGTGCGTCCGGGATCTCCTGCCTCTGCCCTTGCACGTGTGACATCGTCTCCGGAAAAACCGCTGACCTTGCTGCGCACGTGGTCAGCCCCCTCAGGATGAAATTTCGTCGCAAATTGTGTGGTACGATACGAGCCTCCCCGGGGGCACCATGATGATTCCACATCACTCCAAAACAACTATCGCACCTCGCATGTTCCTCGCGGTCTGGCTGGTCGCCATGTGCAGCGGAGCGTTGGTCGGCAGCTGTTCTGATGTGATGGCTCAACGGGCCGACCGGGCTGAGCGACGAACGCCCCGCCCCGATTGGGCACAACGGGACACCACCGATGTTTTCTTCGCAGACGTTTTGCATGAAGCCCTGGCCGGGCAGTGGCCGCGCACCGACAAGGTAGACGAGGCCCAAGCGGCGACGTCACCCAACCTCCAGACGACCAATCCCCCGGTTGGAAGCTTCGTGTGGTTCAAGGCCGTCGACGGAGACCTGCTGGTTGACGAAATCAAACGTGTGGCGCTGGTTCTCAAAAAAGCAACGCGTTCCCAAGCGACGTGGGATCAATACGGCAGCCACCAATTGCAAACCGACCTGGTTACGACGGCCCTGCTGTTTCGCATCATTAGTGAATGGCAGGGAAACATCCGGTTCCAGTCGGACGCACTGACCGTAAGCCGCTTGCTGACTCAAGCGGCCGGCCATGGATCGCATGCTCCGAAATCCGCATTGGCATCCGCTCGTACGGTGAGCGGCTACTTGCAGGACCTGGTTAATGGAAATCGCATCGCAGCCGATAATTCGCAGCAACCGTCTGACGGGTATGCGCAGCTTGATCGATCGCGGTTGATGGCTCGGTTGGAATTGGCGATTGAGACCAACGTGGAAAGTGGACTGCAATCGACGAGCAGCATGTCGAGTAAGCAGCCAGAATTGTGCCGCGAAGCAAATTTGGCGACCGCGATTTTTGGCGCACTATGTCGCGATGGGTGCACGGATGCGGACCAGCCAGCCTACGTAGCCTACTGCAAGTCTTCGGCCAGGTACACGGTAATCCTGCGACGTGCGGTCTCCGAGCATCGATACGACGACGCTTGTCAGGCCCTGATGCAACTTCGTCAGTCCTGTAACAATTGCCACGCCGAGTTCAGATTCTAGCGAGTTGTCCCGCCCGTTTGGGCGTCCCGAGTTTACTGTGCGCCAGGATCTGCTACCCACCTGACCCTGGGGCTTGTTGATTTAGTTACCACAACAGTTCGGATAAGTCAGCCGGCAGGCATTAGCCTCCGGTTTGGACGCGTCGTCTCTGGCCTGAACCGTGGGCTAACGCCCATCGGCTGATCAAATCAACAAGCCGCTTGTGTTGGTGGCCTGCTGCCTGAAAGCGACGAGCCGGCGTGCACAGTTTCCCCAAATGATTCCAGAAAAACCGCACGTCATCGCATTCCGCCTGATGTCTTCCGGCGCGGCTAACTCTGCCGGGTTCGGGTGATCAGCGAGTGCAGATCGATCATCTCGGCCAGGCCGGCGTCATGCAATTCTCGTCCCGAGACATACCGCCCAGGTCGAATCCATGGCTCGAGCTTCTCGTGATCATGTCCGAACAAATCGCACAACAGCCGATCCATGTCAGATTCCAAGTGGCCGAAGTGGCGAGCCCACTCCGCCGCTTCTGCCAGCCCCACGTGCTCTTCGCTCTGCCATTTCATCGGGTGGAACAGCAATACGCTGAACGGAGTCACGATGCGCCGTTTGCAGGCGGCAAACGGCCACAATGCGGCCGAAGAACACTCGCCGCAAACAATACCGGTTGCTCGAAGTTGACGCAGAATGATGATGGTCGTAATGGAAATGGCGCAGTAGGGACTGCCGCCCGGCGAGTCGAAAAACATGGTGCATTCGCCACCCGGCGGCACGCTCAACAACCGGTCGGTTAGGTCCGATTCGTTGTCGGTCAGATCCCCAGTCACGGCGATTTCAACCGGACCGTCCGGTTCGTCTGTTTCATCGTGATCGCGATGGTCTTTTTTGCGCTTGTCCATTTACGGTTACCTCGAACGGTGATGGTTCTTCGCAACGGGGGATTTGGCGAGCCGGTTACGGCGGACTGGTACGAGTTTTCTTTGAAAAATCGTCCGCCGTCCAGCCCGCACCTGAAGGATAGGGGTTTTTTCGGGGGGGGGCGAGCGAATAATCGGTGTGCGGCGGGCGCTCGACACATCGAATTGAGATCGCGGCAACGTTTAGCGGCCACTTGCTTTGCCGCAAGGGTAGCCAGATTAGCGAGTTTTGCGTTACAAAACAACTGTGTTTATTGGAGCGCGATTCGCCGACGATCACGCCGACCCGCCGCCGACTCGCCGCCGGTTCAAGTTAAGTGACTGGCCGAAAGAAAGTCCACTTTCATGGGAATTCGATTCCATTGCCCAAATGGTCATCGGCTCAACGTGAAGGCCCATTTGGCGGGCAAACGCGGATACTGCCCCCATTGTCAGGCCCGAGTGCAGATTCCGGTCGTTCCCGCTGAACAGATACTGCCGGCGGAACTGCTGTCCGAGGACTTCGCCATGCCGGCCGATCTGGATGCTGAATTGGGCGGAAACGACCATCCAGCGCGATGGTTCGTCCGTCCGCCCAGCGGTGGACAGTTTGGGCCTGTGGACACCGAACAGCTGGGACGCTGGATCGCCGAACACCGAGTTCCCAGGGATTCCCTGTTGCTGAAGGAGGGCTGGTCGGAATGGCAACTTGCGGCGACCGTCATGCTGGACGGGACAGTTCCGGCCGATTCCAGTGACTCGGAACTGCAGATCGAACCTAAATCGCCGTCCGTGGGGCCTGCACTTCTTCCCGTCTCGCGCGACAGGCGGCGTGTTCGCACCGCCCTGGTACTCATGTTGTCATTGCTGACCGTCGGGCTGCTAGTCGTTCTCGTCTTGATCCTCAAAGTCAGCCGGTAAATTTCGTCCGGCCAGAACCGCCACCGTGCATCGCACGGCGTTGCTGGAAAATGCATCCTGAGGCAGCGTAGGCCGAGCGCAACACGGCCCGCGACCGAAGGACCTGCCCACGACGTTGCCCCGCCCCGACGGGCTTTTTCGTGATTCGGCGTCCGGCTGGCAGGTCCTTCACTGCGCTCCGCTCCGTTCAGAATGACAAGGGAGCGCTCCCCTCCGTTTAGAGATGACACCAGACCGCAAGTGGAGGCCAACGGCAATTTTTCGGCAACTGCCCGCCTGGAAAGTTCTCAGCATTCGGTGACAATAGGCGACTAGAAATACGCATCCGACTCCGCGGCGGCCCCCTGAACACGAATGCCGGGTTGCCGCATCCCTCGAGGTGATCTGCCATGTACGCGACGATTGTTTTTGGAAAATTGCGGGGCCTGGCCGCGCACCGGAAGCTGTTTCGCCAATTGCCCAGGTGGGCGGCCTGGCTCGTGGTGTTGTGGGGACTGCCGCACAACTGCCCGGGCCAGACGCCGAACGGCGCGAACTCCCAGCCCCTGACGATCACGCTGGGGACTACCGGCATGAATTTGCAGGTGCCATTGGGCTGGTCACGACAAGTCCCCCGATCGCAAATGCTGGAGCATGAATTTTCGGCCGGCGATGCGACGGCAGGAGAGGTTCGAATTACCATCATGGCTGCCGGTGGGAGCGTGGATGCTAATGTGGCTCGTTGGCAGCAACAATTCTCGCCTGAGGATGGCCAGCCCGTGAAGAACATGGCCGCTAATCCAAAACGGACCATTGCCGGCAAGACCGTGCATGTTGTCGATTTTCGGGGGACCTATTTGGATCGCCCGCAGGGCCCCTTAGGTCCGCCGGAATCGAAGGAAAACTACCGCATGCTGGGTGCCGTCGTGGAACTCAACGGCGGCGTGAGTTACTTTTTCAAACTCTACGGTCCAGCCCAGGCAGCCGAGCAGCAACAGACGGCATTTGACGAGTTTCTGACCAGCATGCGGGCGCAGCGCTGAGCAGGCCGAATGGCCCCTGCGTTACCACGATCGGAGTCACGGCTGCACCGCTGTCAGGTATTCCCACTTCATTGAGGAACCAAACCCGTTGGTCGTCTTGCCGCTGAGTTTCGAGCGCGTCGTGTCCTCGCGAAAACTCGCGTCGACGCTCATCAGCCGGACGTTCCCGAGGCCAAAAAGACAGCGTCGGCGTTGAGCATACTCCTAGAAAGCCTTCATGAATATTCACGATTTTTTGTCACATCACGGGATCTCGAAGAACCCGTTCTCCGAAGAAGACGCCCGCACGGACCGCATCTTCAAAGACTACTGCATTGACAATACGTTTCACCCAGCCTGGGACAAGATTTTCGGGAACCCCGGGGATCCTTCCACGTCCATCGTATTGGGCGAGAAAGGGTCGGGCAAGACGGCCCTTAGACTGCAGATTGATCAGCAAATCGCCGCCTATAACACGGACCATCCTCACGCCCGCTGCTTCGTGGTGTTGTACGACGACTTTAACCCGTTTCTGGACGAATTTCGCGGCCGAGTGAAGCGGCAACGCAAGCCAGAGAAGGTGCTCGCTGAGTTTCAGTTGTGGGACCATATCGATGCCATCCTGTCGCTGGCCGTCACGCAGCTGATGGATGGAATTTTTGCCTCGCGACACGCCAGGCACCCCGCCGCCGCCTTTGCCATACCGCAAGATTATCGCAAGCGACTGACGCGATACCAGCGGCGTGATCTGCTGCTGCTGGCCGCCTGTTACGACAATTCCAAAGGAGCGCCGCTGGCGCAGCGCTGGCGACGACTCCGCCTGGGCTTGTGGCAGTGGAAACTGCGCCCCTGGTGGGCCTTCCTGGTCGGCTGCCTGACGACGGCGGGCTTGACTGCAGTGATCGGATGGACGCTATACCAGGGTAGCGGTGGCGCGACCGCGGCGGATGCGGCCGTCGATCCCGCCGCCGCAGAAAATCCATGGATCCCCAGTTGGTGGGGCTATGCCGCGGTCACCATACTCTTCCTGGGATGGCTGCCTTGGCTGGTGCGCTGCGCACAACGCTGGTTGCTGGCGCACGGAATCGCCCGGCGAATTCGCGTGATCGAGCGTGATTCGGTCCCCTTGAGCCGAATGCTGGCCAGCCTCACGTCCAGCGATCTGGCCGGTCAGCCCCTGCCCAACAAAGACCGGACCGATGACCGCTACAGCTTGCTGGGCAAGTTGCAATCCATCCTGGAATCGTTGGACTTCTGCGGCATGGTGGTGCTCGTCGATCGCGTCGATGAACCCCACCTGGTGAACGGTTCAGCCGATGCGATGCGCGGCATGCTGTGGCCGATGCTGGACAACAAATTCCTGAAGCAGGAAGGCTTCGGGATCAAGTTTTTGTTGCCCAAAGAGCTGGCGATGTTCATCGATCGTGAGGATAGCGATTTCTATCAGCGTGCCCGATTGGACAAACAGAATCTGATTCCCTCGCTGGACTGGACGGGCGAAGCGCTGTTCGATCTGGCCAACGCTCGCCTCACAGCCTGCGCGGACCGCGAGATTAAACCGAAGCTTTCGGATTTGTTTGACCAGAACATGACGCAGCAGCGGCTGTTCGATGCCTTACGCTCCCTCAAGGTTCCGCGGCATGTCTTTCGATTTTTGTACCGATTGATTGTCGCGCACTGCAACAAGCACAGCGACGAAAACCCCAGCTGGCGCATCAGCGGCGAGACCTTCGAGTCGGAGTTCGCCGTCTATCGCCGCGAGCAGGAAGCGGCCGAACGCGGCCTGGCCAGCGGCTGAGAACATCGTAGCGTTGCCGTCCTCGGCGGCGTTGGCCGCGGTTTTTTCGCCCTGACCGCCGTGTTAACCTGGCCGGACCGTTGGCCTCAAGGCTGATGGCCGCGACCTCTGGCTCTGCTGCGCAGCCGGGGACGGCTACGCTACGGAGCCAAATGCCAGGCCACCATACTCCTTGACACCCCCATCCTCGCCAGATAAATTAGATTGCCTAAACTTTGCATTTACCCCATTGTCCACCATTTCTGGAGACTTGAAAAATGAAGCGTTTGATGGTGATTGCGTTGGCGACGATTGTCACGTCGCTGTTTGCCTCAGAGTCGGCGGAAGCCTGCCGGCGATGTTGTCAGGTACGTTGCTGTCGGCCGGTGCGGACCGTCTGTTGCACCCCCTGTTGTTATTCCAACCGGGGATGCTGCCAGGGAACGATGCAAGTGCAGCCCGCGCCGAGTGACTGCGGCTGCGGCGGTACCATGACCGAAATGGGGACCGTTGTTGAGCCCCAACCGGCCGGCGACGTGATGATGGAACAACCCGTGACGGCTCCGCCAGTTGAACCCGCGGCGCCGATTGAAGCGCCAGTGGTTCCCGAAGCGCCGAATGAAGGTTAGTGGCATCCGTCCCGATGCGAGTCGAATCAAAAAAATACGACCGGCCCATTGCTGGTCGTTTTTTTCAAAGTAATGCCAAAAACCAGCCCCCACAAGATCTAGACTCCTGGCCCGCGCCTCTCTTCCTCTGCGGCTCGACGTGAGCTTTATCCCCTTCTCTGCCAAACCCTGCGGCCCTTCCGGATAATGTGGGCTTTGGCAAGTCGAAATTCTCCTGAATACCCTACGGCGGCTCCAACTTGGCGACGGGCTGCGCGAAGTTTGTTAAACTGACGACGGCAACGCTTCCCAAATTGCCAAAGTTAGTTTTTCGCCCCTTCGCCCCTTCGCCCCCCGGACACAGCCAGAGTTCTCGATGAGTGCCGAACCCGAAAACCAGAATTCACCTTCCGAAGACGCGCAGCAGGACGGGAACGCCGCCGCCGATGCTCCGCTGCGCAGCGTGCACACCAGCAACCTGCCGCAGCTATTCAATCAGGCCCGATGCTCATTGGCGGTGTCCACCTACCAGGCTGGCAAATTGGTACTAGTCAGGGCCGACACTGGTGCGGACGGGAAACCGGTGGTCAATACGCACTTTCGCGCGTTCCGCAAGCCGATGGGATTGACGGTGGGGGAG
The DNA here is from genome assembly GCA_963695565.1 of uncultured Planctomycetales bacterium. GTDB lineage: Bacteria > Planctomycetota > Planctomycetia > Pirellulales > Pirellulaceae > CAVOGW01. The sequence goes on along the minus strand of CAVOGW010000006.1, from coordinate 138,860 downwards.
AATCGGCTGGCCCTCGGAACAGCTCACGAGATCTGGGAGTTTCGCAATGTTCCGGCGGTGGCGCCCAAGGTTGAGCCCAAGGGCAAGCATGACGCCTGTTTCTTACCACGCCGATTACACGTGACGGGGGACATCCAGATTCACGAGATGGGCTACGCCGGGACCGAGCTGTGGTTCATCAACACGGCGTTTTCGTGTTTATGCACGTACGACGCGGAACACAGTTTTGTTCCCAGGTGGAGGCCTCCGTTTCTGTCCGCGTTGACACCCGGGGACCGCTGCCATTTGAACGGTCTGGGTTTTCGCGATGGAAAACCCAGGTACGTGACGGCGTTGGGACAGACGGACACGCCGGGCGGCTGGCGCGAGAACAAGAAGGCGGGTGGGCTGATCATCGATCTGGACACCAACGAGATCATCACGCGCGGCCTGTCCATGCCCCATTCGCCTCGCTGGTATGCCGGACACCTGTGGGTGCTCGAATCGGGAACCGGTAGTTTCGGCAAGATCGACTTGCCCACCGGCCGCTACGAGCCCATCATCAGCATCCCCGGCTTTACCCGCGGTCTTGATTTTCTGGGGCACCTGGCCTTTATCGGGCTATCCCAGGTCCGGGAGACGGCCGTGTTCAGCGGCATTCAGATTACGGAGCGTTTGACGGAAAAGGACCGCAACTGCGGCGTATGGGTTGTCGACATTAGGACGGGGCAATTGGTTGGCTTCCTGCGATTCGAGGACGCCGTCCAGGAGATTTTCGGCGTCTCGCTGCTGCGCGGCATACTCTATCCCGAGCTCGTCCACGACAATCCGCAATTGACGGGCACTTCCTACGTCCTGCCGGACGAAGCGCTCCGCGACGTCCCGGACGAATTCAAGAAGCCACTGGCGTCCTCTGAGACGGCACCGCTGCCTGCCGGTGACCCGCAAGCGGGTGCCCAGGAAGGTCTATCTCCGGCCGGGCCCTCGTAGCTCCTGCTCCCTCCCCCCGGCGATGGTGATTTGGCCGCGAACAACGTGACGAGCTAATGCACGGGACACGGTCGATCGGCAAGTGCGCGGCGCGGCCCAAAAGACTACGACCAAATCGTACCATTGCCGAGTGGGGAGGGCTGGGGGAGGGGCCGGCCAGGGGCGTTGGCATTCCCGGCACGCGTCGCGCGGCCAGCCTCGCGTCAGCCACCGTTGATGTCGTCGACGCGCGAACGGCACGTGGGCCCGAATGACCCCACCCCTGCCCCTCCCCACACGATTTGGCCTGTTTCAGCGAGCCAGCTGTTGGCGTTGGACGAATTAACGGCGTGCCACCTCGGCCGCTCGGCGCACCGTTCCGATCCGCGGCTCGCTGCAACGCCAAATCTCGCGGGGGAGGGAGTTCTGGTACACCTTTTCTCAATTTTTTTCGGGCCCGTTCGCGCTCTCAACACGCCCAGATCCCGAAAAAACATGGCTCGCAGCGGAGAAAATTTCCTTGTGAATATTTCCCACAAGATTCTTGCATTCCGCGATTTGGGCGACTAGGATCAATGTTCGGGCCGAGGCAAGTGGTGCCGGTTGTCCGGACAGGGGTAATTTATCGACTAGTCGTTTCTCGAACAATCCTGATTGTAGGGGTGCATTTATGTTGAGTTTGAATCGGAACCGCATTTCGCGGATTCTTGCTGGTAAGAAGAACAGGAAGGGTCTCTCGGCCCGGACGCTTCGTTGTGAACCTTTGGAAGATCGCCGCGTTTTGGCGGTAGTAACGACGGGCGCCGATTCCGGCGCAGGATCGTTGCGAGCAGCCATCGATAACGCAGCCGTTAACGAAATTATCACCTTTGCCCCAGCGGTGACTGCCGTCAACTTGACGACGGGGGCACTGCTGATCGATGTGGACGGCGTGGTCGTCGACGGCGCTCTGCCGGCCGGTGGCAAGGTTACCGTTTCATCCAACGGAACAGATCGCGTATTCACCGTCGACGACGGCGACTACTACGTCAACACGATGACGGCAACCCTGAAGAACCTCACCATTACCGGTGGTGGCGGAACCTCTTACGGTGGCGGTATCTTCAACGCGGAAGACCTGACCATCGATAACGCCATGATCACCGGAAATACCGCACTGGATCCAGGCGGCGTCTACACCGCCGTGGGTGGCGGTATTGATTCGTCCGGAAATCTGACGATCTCGAACTCCATGGTTACGGGTAACCGAGCAGGTGGCACACTCATCGCCGGCTATCTCGCCGGACTCGGCGGTGGCATCAACATGAATGCGTACGGCGCCCTCACCATGACGGGCACCTCGGTCGACAATAATTCGGCCATGGAGTACGGCGGTGGCGTCCGCATAGCGGGTGTCGGTCCCCACAGCATTACGGGCGGCACGATCAGCGGCAATAAACTGGGCAATACCGGTGCAGGTATCGCACAAGGCTTCAACGCCATGGGCGGTGGACTTTGGGCTGACGCGGGCGCAGGGACGTACGGAATGAGCCTGACCATTGACGGAACTACGGTTTCCAACAACGAAGCGGGCGGCACGGAAATCGCCACCGATGGCATCTTTGATTACGGCGGTGGGCTCGATATCACCACCGAAGACGCCTCCGACGTGGTGACGCTAAAGAACCTCACGGTGTCCGGCAACACGTTGACCAGTGCCAACGCCGGTGGCGACCCCGTCGGGCGAGGCGGCGGTGTCTCACTCAGCGCCGTCAATGGCGGTACGTTTAATGTGGAAGGCGGCACGATCTCCAACAATTCCATGGGTGCCGGTCAGTTCAACTACGGCGGCGGTATCTCCTTCGGATCGTTTACCTCCGTGGGTGGTACGTTTAATGTCACCGATACCGTGATCTCCGGCAACACGGGCAGCCGTGGTGGTGGACTTGGTACGCGGTACAACGGTGGAGCCAACAACGAAGCTCCTTCGACCGTGAATCTGAAGGGCGTGACAGTGGAAAACAACTATGCCCTGTACGTCGCGGGTGCGATGTGGGCCTGGAAGTCCACGGATATCACCCTTGACAGCAGTCCGGCCACCGGCAACGGAACCGTTGTCAGGAACAATACATCGCCGGACTCCGGCGGTTTCCTGGCCACTTCGAATCGGTTCGTCGATCCCACGATCGTACCTCCGCGTTTTGGACCCGTCTCGCTGACGATCAACAACAGCACTCTGTCGGGTAACAACTCGTTAGGGGACGTGGGTGGTGCGGTCAACACGGGCTCGTACTTCCTGGGTGAGGTTGGAGCGACGATTGGAACGACCTCCCTTAGCAACTCGACGATATCCGGCAACAGCGCCGTCGACGGCGGTGGGATTCGATCCTACGACGCCAACCTGTACCTGAGTCAGGTTACGGGCTATGGCAACTACGCGTATGGTAACGGCGGCTTCCTCAATCTCCGTACATTCTACGGATACGTGGGAACGCCAGATCAAGCCCAGTTTACGCTGTACAGCAGCACGGTCGCCGGCAACACCGCCTTGGGTGTCGGGGGCGGCGCGTATCTGGATCAGTACGCTCGGATCGACATCAGAAATTCGATTATTTCTGACAACCGGTATTCGACGACCGCGGATGATGACCTGTATAGCCAAAACGCAACCGCCACCGAAATCAACATTGGCGATTCGTTGATCAAGGTCAATGGCGCGGCGAACTACACCGATACCAGCAACGGCGCCAACATCTTTGGCGTGAGTGCCAATTTAGGCGTGCTGCAGAATAACGGTGGACCGACGGACACCATGCTGCCCAACGCGGGAAGCCCAGCTATCGACGCGGGCGATCCCTCGGCCGCGGGTGTTGCGGACCAGCGCGGTTTCACGCCTCGCGTGGTGAATGGTCAGATCGACATGGGTTCGGTCGAAGTGGGTGCCACCGGGTCGCTACCTTGCGATCTGGATGGCGATGGCGATTGCGACATCGATGATCTGGACCTGTTGTGCGCAGACGTCTTCGCCGGCAACCGACCGCTGTCGGATGTTGATCAGTGGTTGGCCGACGCCAGCCCGTTTGCCAACCCGTACCTGAAGGGGGACGCGGACCTGAATGGTATCGTCGATGGTAACGACTTTATCACCTGGAACACGTTCAAGTTCACCGCATCTGGCGGGCTATGGTCTCGCGGTGATTTCAACTGCGACGGACTCACCGACGGTCAGGACTTCATTATCTGGAACGGCAATAAGTTCCAGAACAGCTTCCTGATCGACGGTGGCACGAACGGTGACGCGACCACTGACCTGGCAGGTGCGGGCCGATCCGCGGCATCGCGGAACGCGGCGCCTGGCAAGACCATGCATGACGCAACGGCAGAATTGGCCGTGGATCATGCCATGCGAACAGGCCAGCGTCAGATGCAACGTCGCGTAACCGCCCCGGCACCCGTGGTCTTTGCCGCTCCGGCAGCGATCTCGGTGACGGCACAAGCCGAAGTGGTGAAGACCGTGGCCAGCGAAGAAGCTCGACCGGTTGTGCTGAACAGCACGAACCTCGAGGGCTTCAAGGCCAAGAACTTCGAACTTCGTCGTACCACGGACAAAGTGCAAACGGCGTCCGCGGTCGATGCGATCTTCGCCAACCTTGGCTAAATCCGCATTGCACTAACCGATGATATCCCAAACGGCCGACGCACCTGCGTCGGCCGTTTGGCGTTTGGTTGCCCCTTAACTCCTGCTCCCTCCCCCCGGCAAGGGTGATTTGGTCGCGAACAGCGTGACGAGGCAATGCACAGGATAACGTCGATCGGCAAGGGCACGTCGCGGCCCAGCAGACTGCGACCAAATCGTACCATTGCCGTGTGGGGAGGGCCGGGGAGGGGCCGGCCAGCGACGCGGCAATTCCCAGCGCGCCGCACTGCCGCCTCGCGCCGCGGCGATTACCACCGTCCGTGTCGTCGACCCGCGAACGCCATGCGGACCAGAAGACCCCACCCCTACCCCTCCCCACGCGATATGGCCTGTTTCAGCGAGCCAGTTGTAAGCATTGGACAAACTAGTGGCGTGCCACCTCAATCGCTTCGGCGAACCGTTACCATGCGCTGCTCGCTGAAACGCCAAATCTCGCGGGGGAGGGAGTTCCGATTCCCTCCCCACGACTCCTGCTCCCTCCCCCCGGCAAGGGTGATTTGGTCGCGAACCGCGTGACGAGGCAATGCCCGGGACAACGTCGATCGGCAAGGGCACGTCGCGGCCCAGCAGACTGCGACCAAATCGTACCATTGCCGTGTGGGGAGGGCCGGGGAGGGGCCGGCCAGCGACGCGGCAATTCCCAACGCGCCGCACTGCCGCCTCGCGCCGCGGCGATTACCACCGTCCGTGTCGTCGACCCGCGAACGCCATGCGGACCAGAAGACCCCACCCCTACCCCTCCCCACGCGATATGGCCTGTTTCAGCGAGCCAGTTGTAAGCATTGAACAAACTAGTGGCGGCCACCTCAATCGCTTCGGCGAAGCGTTACCATGCGCAGCTCGCTGAAACGCCAAATCTCGCGGGGGAGGGAGTACGAGCCGCTGCAACGCCAAATCTTGCGGGGAGGGATTCGCCGCAGCTGCATTAAGGCGCGGCAGCGATTAACAGCTCGCTGAAATGATCAAGCTGCTCGATGGCCGACAGGTGGCGGCGAGCCACAAACACGCGCACGCGTTTGACGTAGTCGTCAAACTGGTCAAACGCCAGGGCCCGCACGACGGGGGACGCGTCGCGCAAGGCGCGGTAACAATGCTCTTTCGGAAAGTAGATGTCCACGTGGAACTCAATCTCCCGCCCGGGCGGCGGCGAGTCAATGATGACTTCATGGTCCAAGATCTCGGTTCCACTCGCCTTGCTCAGTAGCGTTGCCAGTCGCGCCGAACTCGCGCGGAGCACCGCGAACGGACGTCGCGCGAACAATTGGTGGATTTCGGGTTGTTGGAACGAGCTGAATTGTGCCAGCCGTTTGTAAATCCGACGACCGGCGCCGAATAGCCCATCCAGCAGCTGCGAAGGCGGATCCTCCCCCGCGAGCGATCGAAGTTCCGTGACGAACTCGAATTCCGCCTGCCGAAACAACAACTCCAGGTCCGCTCGGTCCTGCAGCATGCCGAAGGCCGTCTGCAACATGGAAGTGGCCGAGCGCACTGTGTGATGCCAATACACTTCGCTGAACATAACGTATCGCGCGAACACCATCATCTCAGCGGCCGTTCGGCCTTTTTCCGTAAGCGCCAAACTGTCCCCGGACTCGTTCAGGCATAAACTGCCGATCAGCCGATCGCGATCGAAGTTGCGACCATAGGGCACGCCGGCGTGGAGGCTATCCCGAGCCAGATAGTCCATTTTGTCGACGTCAATCGGGCCGGAGAGCATGCTGTATAGAAGCTTGTATGGGTTCTCGCGGATCTGGCCGCACAATAGCGCTGCGACCTCCTGCCAGGAGATGTCCCACTCTTGCCGGAGGATGTCGGCGATCTCTGCCTGCTGCAGGACCTGTGTGGCGAAGGACTCGTGGTTGGGGACGTTTGGTAACTGCATGTCCTCGATCGGGTGGCAAAACGGCCAATGGCCGATGTCGTGTAGCAGCGCCGCCACCAGGAACACTTCCGCCGCATGGGCATCGACTTGTTCCGCGAAGCGCGGGTCGTGTTGCAGACGTTGCAGGAACAGCAACGCCGTGTGGTAGACTCCCAGCGAATGCTCCATGCGCGAATGATGTGCTGCCGGATACACGAGTGACACCAATCCCAGCTGCGAAATCCGAGCCAGGCGGCGAAACGCGTGGGTGTCGACCAGCGCCTTCACGCGGTCGGTGATCGGGATGTCTGTCTCCGGAGGAATGCGAATCAGCTGCTGCCGGCTTTCCAGGGCAGCAAGTTCTGGAATTGCGGATGACAGTCGCGACATGGTATTGCCTGTTGATATGATCCCGGCGAGAAAACACGGGGGGTTTGGGCGAAAACCCGGGGGTTGCAATAAACGCGGGGGTTGCAATAAATCCGGGGGTTGCAATAAATCCGGGGGTTGCAATAAATCCGGGGGTTGCAATAAATCCGGGGGTTGCAATAAATCCGGGGGTTGCAATAAATCCGGGGGTTGCAATAAATCCGGGGGGTTTGGGGGGCATCCCCCCAACCCCCCGGGTTTGTTGTCCGTGTCCGTAACGCAACGTCGTCGTAGAAACACACACTCCCGGTTCAGTGCGAAGGAGCCCCCCACCCCCCCGTGTTCGTGTTGCCTGTCCATCAAGCCACGTCCTCGCGACTTGTTCCAGGCACTTGTGCATGGCATGCCGTTACGGCGTCGCCTGCTGCTGCTCGTCTTGCTTCAGCCGCACCAGGGTCCACTGCTCGGTTTTGTCCTTGCCGAAATGGACTAATGCGGGTGCCTCGTCCTTAGTCAGATTGTAAATTCCGGTTTCAATTACGTTGTCCTTGTTGTCACCGATCGTCCAGGCAGCTCGTTGGGTCTTCCGATCGACCGACCCGTTCACGGGTTTTGTATCATCGGTCAGCGTGGCCGTGTAATTGCCGCGAATGATGCCCTGCTTGTTCACGGCTAATTGCAGAATCAGATCGGCGTCCGTTTGTTGATCGTGCGTCATGGCGAACACGCCCAACGGCAACCACTGCTGGTCATCGTCCGCGGGCGCGTCTGCGCCCGCGGTGGCCAGACCCTGAGCTTGCTGGTAGTACTGGTCCGATGTCCCCATGTCCTGGCCATTCATGGCGACGGAGCCGTCCTGATAGGTGACGTTGTTGCCGTAGTCATAGTAGGTCGGTTGGGTGGATCCGTAGCCGAGCCAATTATTCATAGAATCCCAACTTGCGGCGGCCCACATATCAGCGGAAGCCAACCCGGGGGCATACCACGCTCTGGGATATCGCCGATACCAATCGGCCGAATAGAAATCGCGTCCGCGAAAGCCGCGGCGCAGGTAATCGCCGTGGCGGCGGAGATCGTCAGCCGGATGCCGCATCAGCCCGCGCTGGTCCAAGCCCACGTGATTTCCGGCAACGGAATGCATCCCAGCGTCGGACGGCAGACCGAGAAAATTTCCCAGCTGATCTCGATTCGGCCTGTCTCCGCGGCCGGCTGCGGCCATGGCGCCTGTCGCTCCTCGACCGCCGTCAAGTCCGCGTGCGGCGCTGCCAGGAAAGCGGTTGGCCGCCGACTGACCAAACCGATTCGCATTCGATCTGCCGATAGATCCTGAGCGCATGCCATTCAAGCCACCCATGCCGCTGCGCATGCCACTCATGCCACTCATGCCACCCATGCCGCTGCGCATGCCACTCATGCCGCCCATGCCGCTGCGCATGCCACTCATGCCGCCCATGCCGCCACGCATGCCACTCATGCCGCCACCCATGCCACTCATCCCGCTCATGCCGCCACGCATGCCGCCGCCCATGCCACCCATGCCACCCATGCCACCACGCATTCCTCCCATGCCGCCCATGCCACCACGCATTCCTCCCATCCCGCCACGCATGCCGCCCATCCCGCCACGCATGCCGCCCATGCCACCGTGCATGCCGCCAAAACCGCGGCCCCAACTTGTCTGCGGGAGTGCCGCGACCAAGGCCAAGAGGATGACCACCGAACACAATTGCCGAAGTTTCATTGTCATGACGTGGTTTTCTTTTGTCCGGGAACTGGACGTACCAGGGAACTCGGTGCACTTTCTTACTTGCGTTTTAGAGTAACTTCCGGTGTATCCGGCAACAGCGTGTCACCCATCGAGCGGTTCACGGATTTCCACAGCAGCGTGTCTTTGTCCTTGGGGGACAGAATATCGGTAGCAGTGGTTTCGGTGCCGTCTTTCATCACGCCGTTGGAATCGACGAGCCAGCCCTTTTCATGCGGAATCCAAAGTCCGACGGCATGACTTCCGTCGCCGCCAAAGCTCCACGATGTGATCTGCTCGGTGGACGGATCGACACCGATGATCTGCAAGCCCCGGGAGATGACTTTTCCCGCCTTGGTGGCCGAATACGACCTTGCCAGGAATTGATCATTCTCGATCCAACGAACCGTGACTTCAAGCTTTGCGTCTTGATTGCTGGAAGACCAATCACCGACCAGCCAATTCAGGTCCTTGAGCTGCCCCAGGTCCGGTGGTAGTTCGACCAGCGTATCGTGCACGTCGGACATCAGCCAGCGACCGTCCTGTTGAACGTGGATGGCCGTATAGCGGCTCATCACGCGGACTTCCCCCGGCGGTTGTGGCGTGAGTGCCGCTCGGCCTTCTTCAATTGCCGTCTGCGGGTTAATTAGTCGGATCGAATCGATCTCGAGCCGCAGTTCCAGATCGTCGGGACTGTTGTCGAAAAGCGTTTGGTATTCTGCCTGGATGGACTCCCGCCCTGCAAACCGCTCGCCTTCTTCATTGACATAGATTCCGTCGTTGGTCCACTGTGCAGCGATTGCGGCGGCATCTCGTTTCTTGAACGACTCCACGAACGATGCCGCAGCGGCCCGTATTTCCTTTTCGGCGGCTGCCTGATCCGCGCGGCCGGTTCCCGCGGCTACGTGCCACATGGCGATCAAGCAGATTACAGACAGGGACAGGTTTCTTGAATTCTGCATGTTTTCAGTGCCTCGTAAACAAGAGTTTCCGTTCCCGCCGACCAATCGCCTGTTTGGATCTGCTGCTTCACGGCTTACAGGTTAGTGGAAGCGTCATTTCGCATGAACTGAAAATCAACTGCTCACTACCTCCCATATTGGTACACAATTTGCCAAAAACCAAGGGGGGCAGCACAAGCGGCCGGCCGAAATCCGACCCAGCGATCCTGCCAGCCAACGACCACGGAGCCGTGCCCTATCCGTGTGTCTGTTTCCGTGTGCAACAACCACCGTGCTGAGGATGCGCACACGGATCGAGGCACACGGAAGACGGAGTGCTGGCGTGCGTCAAACGCCGATCAGACAGCGATCAGTCGAATACTGCTTCCTGGTGGTGCTCCCCTATCCGTGTGTCTTTATCCGTGTGCAACGATCACGCCGCTGAAAGGTGCGCACACGGATTGAGGCACACGGACGACGGAGCAGTTGGCGTGCGCAGGCCAGAGGCCGCCCGAATGGATGTTATTATTTGGGAAATCGACACGTTTTCATCTTGCAGCCAAGTTCGCCTGCGATAGAATATTTGAAAAGTCTGGCTTCCAGCGGCACATCGAGGGTTTCGCGCAATCGTATTGCGTACACAATGATTTGGTCAAAAAAGGCGTATCAACTTCCTCCCAACGGGGGGCTGTTGAGACGCCTTTTTTCGTTGGTCGCGTGCCGCAATCGGCCGAGCTAACTTTCGTCATGCGGAATCATTCAAATCGGAGAACATTCTCAGTGAATTGACCTCAGGGTGCAACGTCGTTTTTGTCCGTTAAATCTGAAACCCTATGAAGGTGCTCACATGTTCTCCAATTCGATAACGTCAACCGGTCTAATTGCTTCCGTAACGAAACGCCGATCGAGCCGATGGCTCGCCCTGGTGATGGCGTTGATTTTCTTTGGATGGACCACTGCCTCATTCGCGGCCTACAGCTTTCTGACCGTGACTGGCAACAATATCCCCGGCAACGCGGCATCTACCACGTTTACCGGCACCAATGGGGTGATCAACGTGACCCACACGTTTTCGCCCGGCGGTGCAGGCTCTAGCGACAACGGCAACTTCATTGCCGGATTCGATCCGAGCCAGTTTACCATTCTGTTTCCCGGCACCGGCCTGGTTCAGGGTCACCTCGCGCAAACGGTGTATAACCACACTTCCGTGGTCAACTTTGACATGACCGGTTACACGATCACGCCCAATACGGTGTTTGGCGTTTGGAACACCACGGATGAGGTCACTGCGCCAGCTGGTGGTAACCCCGTGTATCAAATCCAATTGATTAACTCCAGCAACGTTCAAGTGAACCCGACGACCTTTAATTTGATCGGCAACCAGGATAATCAAACCCAGGTGGCGGGCAGACATACGCTGGTCATGAATCCCTCCAATGGCGAAATTACGTTTGGCGGTTTGATCAATCCCTCGGGTACGCATACTAACGCCGCTTTTTGGGACAACATCCCCGTCACTACCAAGAACATCCTCGTTTACGGCGACCTGCCTCCGCTGAATAACATTGGTGACGGCGTTGGTTATTACTTCGCCGAACTCGTTCCCGAGCCGGGTAGCCTGGCGTTGTGTGCAGGCGGGCTCGTGGCACTCAGCGTGATCCGCCGGCGGCGGTGAAGCTGATCGTCGACCGTGTCGGCTAATTAACGGGAGTCTCTTCTGTGATGCTCCAATACGCTTGCCGTCGCGTATGCGGTCGGTGAGCGTTTTGACGCCGCAATTGGTCCATGGGAACAGGCGTGGCATTTGTACGAACGAGCCGACAGGGCCACCGCCGTGGTTGGATAACCGTGCGACCATCCGCAGATTCTGGTGGTTCCCTAAACGGATGTCTGTATCCGTAAGCAAGAACCACCGTGCTGAAGATACGCACAAGGATCGAGGTACACGGATGACGAAGTGGCTGGCGTGCACCAGGCGCTTCGCCTCTGCGCGAGGATGAAGGACCTGAATCGTCTGCTGTTATCCCGCGACGACGATCTGACGACGGTATACTAGAGTAGATTGGCATGGTCACCTGGCGACCACTACAAGCAAGTCACCTTAGAAAATACAAGCACGACGCGCGAGCGGGGGAGCCGGCCCTTCAGCCCAGTCACGGAGTTCAACCCAATGCCACCAATAATGCGCAACTTCAAAAATGCACGATAGCGACGTTTGGTACCACATCTATCCGCTTGGCTTTCTGAGCGCGGAGCTTGTCGATCCTGCGCCAGACGACCGTGGGACCAACGTTGCGCACCGCTTGCCGCAACTTGTCGAATGGCTGGATTACCTGACCGAGTTGGGAATTACGGGCCTGCTGCTGGGACCGGTCTTCGAGTCAGAAACACATGGCTACGATGTGGTCGACCCCTTTCGCGTGGACCGTCGACTGGGAACGGAAGACGACCTGGTTCGGCTGATTGAGGCCTGCCACCGACGTTCAATCCGCGTGGCGCTGGACGGTGTTTTTCACCACGTCGGCCGTGGGCATCCACACTTTCGCGACGTCTTGGCATGTCGCGAGCAGTCGGCCTGGCGAAATTGGTTCTTGATTGACTTTGACGGACCGGGACGCGACGGGTTCAAGTATGCGGACTTCGAGGGGCACGATCAGCTGGTCAAGCTGAACCACTTGAATCCTGCCGTACTGGACTGGGCCGTCGACGTAGCGCGGTATTGGATTGCACGGGGCGTCGACGCGTTTCGGCTGGACGCTGCCTACGCGCTGCCAACGGTGTTTGTGGCCGCGTTTGCCGATCGCGTACGGCAGTTACGGCCGGACGTGCTGCTGCTGGGCGAGGTCATCCATGGCGACTATCGGCGGACAGTTCGCGCCATGCATCTCTCGACCGTCACGCAATACGAGCTGTGGAAGGGCATCTGGAGTTCGCTGAACGATGGTAATTTCTTCGAGTTGTCTCACGCACTGCAACGCCACGCGGAGTTCGTGCAGCACTTTGCTCCCTGGACGTTTGTGGGCAACCACGACACGACGCGGATCGCCACGCAGCTGAACGACGCGCACGACTTGGGTCACGCGCTGGCAGTTTTGTTCACGGTGCCCGGCATCCCTGCGATATACGCCGGTGACGAACAGGGGGCAGTCGGCAGAAAATACGAACGAGCGGGTGGCGATGCGGAGGTTCGCAAGCCGCCAGCTTTCGGCCCCACCGGGTTGGCCGGCGAAAGTCTGGAAATCTGGCGACTCCACCGCGACCTGATCGCGCTCCGCCGTGCGCGTCCCTGGCTGGCGCGAGGCGTGTTGAGCGTGACCCGCGTCGAGAATCGCACGATGATATACGAGGTCAGCGGCGCCGGCGGACGACTTGTGACGGCGTTGAACACGCTGGACAAGCCGGTGCGCTTCGCGTTACCAGCGGGACTCGTCCCTGTGGCTGGGCAACCCGGACCCGAACTGGGACCGCACAGTTGGGGCGTATGGGCCAAGCCCTGAAAACGCTGCGCGGAAGTGGGCGGCATGGGTGACACGTCTTTGGTCCACTCCAACGCCCGACACAGCACCATCGCCAGCAGGCTCAGTGTGATTCTGAACGGAGCGGAGCCGAGTGAAGGATCTGCACTGCCTGCAGGCGCTCGTCCGGGATCTACTGCGTCTGCCGTCGCACATGGAACAAAGGCTCTGGAAGATCCGTCGGTCGCTGACCCGTGCTACGCACACTGTCAGCGCGCTCGCAATGACACTCCCGGCCTGGCACGTCTGATTGCAGTAGGCTTGGCGAGACAGTAGCCTGGATGAGCACCATGGGGGCTGCAGACATCAATGGATTTTGGCCGGAAAACTTGGTCGTTTTTCGGGAAATAAGTCGCCATTTGAGCGATTTCCTAGTTTTTTCACCGGAACTATTGACTTCATCGGAAACCCCATTATCCTCAAATCATAACCCTAATAGGAGAAACGCCAATCTCTACAAACACACCTTCAAGTTTCCGAAAAACGTCATGTGTAGACCGCGCGCTCGGTCTGCAGATGACGTTTTTTTGTTGGTATCAACGCGAGCGTTTTGAGCCGTAATTGTGGGTCATTTGTTTTGCGGGGGGGAGAACGCCATGAAGGTCACGCAACTATTTCTTGCAGTGGCTGTGTTATTACTTGGACTTGGCGCGTTGGCGCGAGCCGACGAAATTACGAGGACCTACAATCTTGAAAATTGGGGCGCCGTTAGCGGCAACGTGATTGACGATGATTTTGCGCTTCCCGACGTCATGTCGATAAAGTCGGTCTCCGTCACACTGGCCCACTCGTGGATGTCGGACATCGATATGGTCCTTACGGGGCCCGATGGCGATGTTTACGACCTGATGACCGACCAGGACGGCAGCAATGATCTTGGAGACGGAGGCGGTTTTGCCCTCGCGAACGTCTTCGAGTACGTATTTGTCCCACCGGGGACCACTGGTTTCACGATTGGTGACGCATCATTTCCGGACCCTCGTCCCGCCGGCACATACGACGCAGAGTCGTGGGGCGATGGATCACCAGCGGGCAACTGGAACTTCAACTTGGCTGACGATAGTGACAATGATATGGGCTCCATCGGCACGGTGGTGATCACCTACAATCCCGTTCCCGAGCCCAGTGTGGGACTGTCGGGCCTGGTAGGGATGTTCGTTACGCGTCTGCTGCGTCGTCGCGGTTAGAGAGTCAACACGGCGGTTCTCAACGGCGGTCAGGATGGGTATCCGGGTTCAACGCCGCCGAGGAGTAGCGTAGCCGTCCCCGGCTGCGAAGCACCACCCAACACTGCGACCATCACCCTCGCAGCCAACAGTCCAGCCACGTCAACACGGCGGTTTTCAACGGCGGTCAGGATGGGATCCGGGTTCAACGCCGCCGAGGAGTAGCGTAGCCGTCCCCGGCTGCGAAGCACCACCCAACACTGCGACCATCACCCTTGCGGCCAACAGTCCAGCCACGTCAACACGGGGGTTTCAACGGCGGTCAGGATGGGTATCCGGGTTCAACGCCGCCGAGGACGGCAACGCTACGCGCATGTCGCCGACCAGTAGCGTCGCCGTCCCCGGCTGCGAAGCACCACCCAACACTGCGACCATCACCCTTGCGGCCAACAGTCCAGCCACGTCAACACGGCGGTTCTCAACGGCGGTCAGGATGGGATCCGGGTTCAACGCCGCCGAGGACGGCAACGCTACGCGATGTCGACGACCAGTAGCGTAGCCGTCCCCGGCTGCGAAGCACCACCCAACACTGCGACCATCACCCTTGCGGCCAACAGTCCAGCCACGTCAACACGGGGTTTTCAACGACGGTCAGGATGGGTATCCGGGTTCAACGCCGCCGAGGACGGCAACGCTACGCGTATATCGCCGACCAGCAGCGTAGCCGTCCCCGGCTGCGAAGCACCACCCAACACTGCGACCATCACCCTCGCAGCCAACAGTCCAGCCACGTCAACACGGCGGTTTTCAACGGCGGTCAGGATGGGAATCCGGGTTCAACTACGCGATGCCGACGACCAGTAGCGTAGCCGTCCCCGGCTGCGAAGCACCACCCAACACTGCGACCATCACCCTCGCAGCCAACAGTCCAGCCACGTCAACACGGCGGTTTTCAACGGCGGTCAGGATGGGTATCCGGGTTCAACGCCGCCGAGGACGGCAACGCTACGCGATGTCGCCGACCAGTAGCGTAGCCGTCCCCGGCTGCGAAGCACCACCCAACACTGCGACCATCACCCTCGCAGCCAACAGTCCAGCCACGTCAACACGGCGGTTTTCAACGGCGGTCAGGATGGGAATCCGGGTTCAACGCCGCCGAGGACGGCAACGCTACGCGATGTCGACGACCAGTAGCGTAGCCGTCCCCGGCTGCGAAGCACCACCCAACACTGCGACCATCACCCTCGCGGCCAACAGTCCAGCCACGTCAACACGGCGGTTTTCAACGGCGGTCAGGATGGGTATCCGGGTTCAACGCCGCCGAGGACGGCAACGCTACGCGATGTCGACGACCAGTAGCGTAGCCGTCCCCGGCTGCGAAGCACCACCCAACACTGCGACCATCACCCGCGCGGCCAACAGTCCAGCCACGTCAACACGGCGGTTTTCAACGGCGGTCAGGATGGGATCCGGGTTCAACGCCGCCGAGGACGGCAACGCTACGCGTATTTCGACGACCAGTAGCGTCGCCGTCCCCGGCTGCGAAGCACCACCATTTGTCCGTGACCGCCACCTGCTGGCGACATCCTGTGCAATACTCCATCCGCAAGTTCGCCGCGGTTGCCACGGTCGGGTGAGGTCCCCTGACCA
Organism: uncultured Planctomycetales bacterium; assembly: GCA_963695565.1. Taxonomy (GTDB): domain Bacteria; phylum Planctomycetota; class Planctomycetia; order Pirellulales; family Pirellulaceae; genus CAVOGW01. The sequence goes on along the minus strand of CAVOGW010000006.1, from coordinate 122,990 downwards.
CCGAGGAAATTGCGTGTAGCCTCCGTGTTCGTTTGTCAGTATAATCGAGCGTACATCGATGCAGTGAGGTTGGCAGCGGGGCTGGGCGTACACCGTGGGTCAGAGCCAGACCTTTAGCGACTTAGATGGAGTAAATCAAATGGCGGAATCGACAAACAAGACCGTCCTGCGAAATCGGACGACAGCCACGTCCCGCGCGGGTCTGGCCCAGTCAAACGGCAGCATACACCGTCGGGTTGTGCGAGGCGTGCCTCATGCGCTGTGGTCCATCACGTGGACTTTGCTGGCGGCTCAAGCCCTTCCGGCTCAAACCACGGAACCGCCGCTGGAACCAATTCCGATGCCGGCGCCGGTGGCCAAGGCCAAACAGGTTCCGCCACAGGCGGATCGGCAGGCGGTTGAACTGCGTGCCGAAAATCGTGACATGCCCTTATCCGCGCCTCGAGTGGCTCCCGCAAATTTCCAAGAGTCTACGTCCACGGAATCCACGGCTCAGCCTGCGGATGCCCAAGTGGTAGAGCCGCCGGTGTATCGGCTGGATGCCCCCAGCGGTGAGGACGTCATCGTGGAACCGGCTGCGCCCGGCATGCTGCCCGTCGACCCGTCGGGCGGAGCGGTTCCGGGTCCGACCACCTATTCCAGCCCGCCGCAAGTCATCACTCAGGAAACGACAACGGCGCGTGCGTACTACGCAGGCCCGGGGATACAGATATTCCTGCCGCGTTCCAGGGCCACGTATCGACAAACCTACTATCCGGCCGGTGCCGAGTTTCCGATGTCCATTGAAGCACCGGGTCGGCGCATCACCGTGTTTCGCAGTCCCGCGATCAGCGTGACGTTAGGCGGGCCTCCGGTGGCACCAGCCGGATTCGTGGCGCCTGGTCCCATCGGGCCGCCTTCCGAATTCGGAGTCGTGGTGGCTCCCGGTGTGATTCAGGTGGGTCCTCCACCTCTGGTTCCAGGCCAGCCCGTGCGGAACGCCCTGCGGGCCATGATGTGGTAACGCACGCTTGAATTCGCCCCATCGTGTCACGTAAGAACCGGCAACACCCATCGAACGAACGCTCAATCGAGATCGATGGCGTTCGCTTGCATTTGGCCAACCCTCATCAGCTGGATGCGGCATGGATTGGCCAGACGGAGATCCTGAAACAACTGCTGGCTTGTTGGGTAGTGGTCGACGATCGGGATTTACCGTTGACTCCGCGGCTGGTCGGTCCCCCTGGTATCGGCAAGACGGCACTAGCGACGGCCGGAGCGGCTGTGCGCAAGCAGCCCATCTTCATCTACCAGTGCACGGCCGACACGCGGCCGGAAGACCTGTTGATCACGCCCGTGTTGGCTGAATCGGGAAAGATTGCCTATCATGCCTCGCCGCTGGTAACGGCCATGATTCAAGGGGCGATTTGCCTGTTAGACGAAGGCAATCGCATGAACGAGAAATCCTGGGCCAGCCTGGCGCCGTTGTTGGACCATCGCCGCTATGTCGAGTCCATCGTTGCGGGCATCACGGTCTACGCCCATTCCGACTTCCGCTGCGCCGTGACCATGAACGAAGATGAGTCCACCTACGAAATTCCGGACTACATTCTCACGCGACTGCAGCCGAGCCTGTTGCTCAGCTACCCGAATCGCGAAGATGAACTGGCCATTCTGAAGTATCATCTGCCGTTCGCCGAAGCGGAAATGCTGGCCATGACGGTTGATTTTCTGCAGCAATCGCATCAACTGGGCCTGGACTTTTCCCCCCGTGACGGAATCAATCAGCTGCGCTACGCGATCAAGCGACTGGCTCAAGATCCTCAACATCCCCTGGCCAAAGACCAGGCGTGGCGCGAAGCATTGGAAAAGTGTCTGGGGGAAGATGCGCTCGACATCGAGGCGCTGGCCGAACGTCAACAACGCAACCTGGGCGGAAACACCATCCCGTTGGGATTGGGAGATTTTTTCTTTGGCCCGGATGATCCGTTGAATCCCGATTTCGAATCCGACGACGATTTGGAATAGCGGACATGCGCATCCCCACACTCTTGAGCCAAGGCAGCGTTCGCTGAATGCGCAGGGCGCTCAATCAAGTATCCTCAATGGTTCATTCGCCGCGTTCGCCATGGCCCGGAAACAATTGGGGACAATTGTTCTACATTGTGTCGACTGTGAAGTCGAAAAATGTAAAACACGAACGAAGGTGTTACGATGACTGAAGTCTTTCGACTCGACGGTCAGATCCTGCTGATGCCCGTAATTCACGGCAGCGGCGATTTTGCCATGGAGGTGCGACGGGTGCTGCTGGCCGAGGCGTTTGACCTGTTGGCCGTGCCGCTGCCACCGTCTTTTCAGGAAGATGTCGAAGACGCTATCGCGCTGCTACCTACGCCCACGATCGTGCTCCAACATGCGTCGATGGAGGACCGGATGTGGACACCGGCCGACGATCAGGAGGATGACGAGGCGCGGGATGCCCCGCGGCGATCACTCACGTTTGTGCCGATCGATCCGTGTCAACCGGTAATTCACGCATTGCGTTTTGCCATCAGCGAACGGATGCCCCGGGCATTTATTGATCGGGAATCGGCTAACTTTCCTGCCTCGGCGTCGATCACCCCCGACCCCTATGCGCTGAAGACGATTCGCGCTGACCGCTTCGCTGCGGCCGTACTCCCTTCGTTGCCTCCGTTGGCGGGACGGGCCGAGCAGCATCGTGTCCGCCACCTGGCTTGGCGGCTACGCGAATTATCGCAGCCTGGCCGGCGAATTCTGTGTTTGTGCTCGATGTGGGATTGGCCTTGGATTCGAGACGCCTATCACTCAGGTGCGTCGCCTGAAGACGACGAACCGCAGCCCGGCTCTACGGAAATTCTGCAGCCCGGCCTCGAATCGCTGCTGTTCATGCTGGGAGAATTGCCGTTTATTACAGCCTTGTACGAGCGCGCCCGCGTGGAACTGGCGGACGACGAGAATCTGAGCGTAGATGGCGTCAAGCAACTGCTGATCGCGGCGCGCCAAAGTTACCAAACCGATTATCGCTCGCTGGCGCGCCGCATCACCCCGCAAACGCTGTCGGTCTGCTTGAAGTACGTCCGCAACCTCACGCTGCTGGAACGACGCTTTACACCCGACCTTTACAACCTCGTGATGGCGGCCAAACAGGTGGTCAGCGACGGCTACGCCATGCACGTGGCGGAGCGTGCCAAGGATTTTCGATTCTTCCAGGAGACCGATCGGCGGCGAGTCGATTTTGGCATCGATCGGATCCGCTTGCCCGATGGCCAGATCGTGCGGCACGTCAGCCGCTTGCCGCATGCGCCCGTGATCTGGCGTTCCTGTCGGCTCGTTCCAAAACCACCACGGTCGGACCGCCGCAAGTGGCAGATGGCATGGAATCCATTCGCGCAATGCAGTTGGCCTCCCGAAGATAACAAAATCGAGAATTTTCGCACGCACGTGGCCGATCGCGCCAGCGCGATGATCGGGCTGGACCTGGCCAAGACGGAGAAGTTTACGACCAGCCTCCAGGATGGACTCGACATTCGGGATACGCTACGAAATTGGCATACGGGCGACCTGTACGTCAAAGTGCTGCCCCCCAGCAAAGGTCGGCTGGACGCAGTGGTGATGCTGTTCGAGTGCCCCGCCGATCCACGCGATTACCCCTGGCGAACGACCTGGTTCGCGGAGCACGACAACGAGTCCACGCTGGCGTTTTTTGCCAGCGACTTTCGAGAACAGTTGGTCGGGCCGGGGATCGGCCAGGCAACCTACGGGGGCGCCCTGTTCTTGTTTCCGCCCGTACAGATTGACGACGTGTGGCGCGATCCACGCTTGGACTTTACTACCACACTGGAAGAGCGCATCCTGGCAGCCGCCTGCCTGCACAGCCAGTCGCCGCACGTGGCCCTGCTGGCAGCGGCAGCGCCCGGTGTAGGTTGGCGTCGATTAGCCCGCCGCTTCGGCAAAAAATGGGTGCATCTGCCATTGTCATCGTTCAGCCAATCCACGTTAGCACAGTTACGTATCGTCCATGTGCTGAATGGGCATCAGGTCCGCAGCTTTGCGGCGCATTTCATCCGCAAGGCATAGTTTGCTCTGCGTCATCTTGAACGGAGCGGGGCCTCCCCTTGTCATCGAACCCCGTACCCGACAATGCCGTCTACTTGACGACGGGACCCGTCCACACCGTATCAGCCGGCGTGCGTTAGCACCTGGTTTTTCGGCATTCACGAACCGGACGCAAACGCGTGGCGGCTGATACGAGACCAAAGTAGACGGGCATTGCCCGTACCCCCGTACTCCCGCTGAACGGCGCGGAGCCACCCCTTGTCATCCTGAACGGAGCGGAGCGCAGTGAAGGACCTGCCAGCCGTTTTGACCACCACCGTGCGGACCAAAGCCGTGCCGCTGGCGTAAGGCCCTAGCCCCGAAACCTATTAGTGTCCCGCCTTGTGAACCGCCGCGAACTTGTGTTATGATTTGGGGCTTGCCGGAGTCTGCCGCTGCGATCGGGGCGTTCTGCCCGCTTACGGGTCATGTGAACCATGGGCTTATTGTCCAAGCGGCACCCGTGCGCAAGTGTCGTTGGAGTTACCAGGACTAAATTTGTTGGAGCCATGCATTGGGAACAAAGAAAACAGGTAAAGGACGTCGCAAGCTGGGGCGTAAGAAACGGCGGATGCGCGCAAGATTCGCCATCGCAAGAAGTAGGATCGACGCCGGTTGATCGTCCGTGCATATTCGCGGCCGCCGCGCCTGGTGTCGCGAACGGGACGTCGAGCATTTCGGCTCGTGATAGTCGACCGTGCGTGAACCGATTTTGCTGCGCCAGGTCCATTTCGCCAGGGCCAAGTCTTCCAGCCCAAGAGATCTTGTTTGGGCACGCCCGCACGGTGGGCTCGGCCTCGCCCTGCGTGCTCGAACCGAGTCTGGGACAACCTCCGCTACGCGGGATCGCGAGGGCAATGCCGTCTACTTTGATCTCTTATCAGCCGCCACGCGTTAGCGTCCGGTTGGTGAATGCCGAAAAATCGGGTGCTAACGCACGCGCCGACTGATTGGGGTGGAACGGTCCCGTCGCAAAGTAGATAGCATTGCCCGTGAGGGCACGGGCATACGGCGAAAGCGCCGCAAAGTTAGCTCGCGGCGGGCTGCTGTCCAAGCAAAGGCCACTCGATTCCCGACAGCCTCGCCAACGCCAACTGCAATGCCTGTGTGCCTGAGTTGCAGTGCCCCTGGGCGGCCAGTCCGATGTACAGCTGCTGCGCCAGGGCCAGCCCCGGCAGGCTCAACTCCATCCGCGCCGCCTCGTCCAGGGCTAATCCCATATCCTTGATAAAATGGGCGACAAAAAAGCCCGGCTCGAAATCTCCCGCCAGGATGCGTGGCCCATAGTGGGACAGAGACCAACTGCCCGCCGCACCCGCGGCCACCGAGCGTAACACCTGCTGCAGATCCAGCCCGGCCCGATACCCGTACAGCAGCGCCTCACAGACACCGATCATACACGTGGCGATCAGGATTTGGTTGGTAAGCTTCGTATGTTGACCGCTACCCGGTCCGCCTTGATGCACGATTGAGGTACCGAGCAGCCTCAGCAGCGGCATGACCTGTTCGAGTGCTTGCGGGTCCCCGCCCACCATGATCGACAGTTTAGCGTCCCGAGCCCCGACGTCTCCACCAGAGACCGGCGCATCGAGGCATGGCACCCCCAGCAACTTGCCGGCCTGGGCGATTTGTTGGGCCAGGTCGGGGCTGCTCGTCGTCATGTCCACCAGGGTGCAACCAGGGCGACAACCGGCCAGCACGCCATTGGCTTTGTCCAAGACCACCTGCCGTACGTCTTGGGGATATCCCACCATGATGAACACCACGTCGCTGTTTTCGGCCACCGCCCTGGGCGCATCGCACCATATCGCGCCGCGGGCCAGCAGGCTGTCGGCCTTTTCGCGCGTGCGGCTGTGGACGTGTACGCAGTACCCGCCGCTTAACAGGTGAGCCGCCATGCTGCGTCCCATCACGCCGGTGCCGATCCAGCCGATTCGTGCTTTGCTCATCAGGCGGCTCCATCAGGGTCGCAGCGCGATCGCCGCCGCGTGTGATCAGTCCCCACAGCAGGGCCCGCGGCATCGCCGGATGCCGTGGGTCAAATTCGGTTCGTGGCTCAACCGCCGGGCTAACGCCCAACGCCGTCGACATTGCTAAGGGACCGGTCCACACCCTATCCGCCGCCGTGCGTTAGCACGCGGTTTTCGGCAACGACGAACCGGACGCTAACGCGTGGCGGCTGATAAGAGACTCAAGTCAAAATCGGCAGTTGCCGACGACGCTAGATGTCATAGTACAGGCAGAACTCATACGGATGGGGACGCAGTCGGATGGCGTCCACTTCCTTGGTCCGTTTGTACTCGATCCAAGTCTTGATCACGTCCGGAGTGAATACGTCTCCTTTCATCAGGAATTGATGATCGCGTTCCAGGGCGTCCAGGGCCTCATCCAGAGCGCCGGAGTCTTGGGGATTTCCGCCAGTTCCTCAGGGGGCAGGTCGTAGATGTCCTTATCCATGGGTGCACCGGGATCAATTTTGTTTTGGATCCCGTCGATGGCCGCCATCAGCACGGCGGAGAATGCCAGGTACGGGTTGCAGCTGGCGTCCGGACAGCGAAACTCGAACCGTTTCGTCTTGGGGCTGGGGCTGTACATCGGGATGCGCACGGATGCCGATCGATTTCGCTGGGAGTAGGCCAGATTGACCGGCGCTTCATACCCGGGCACCAGTCGCTTGTAGCTATTGGTGGTCGGGTTGGTGACGGCCAGCAGGGCGGGTGCGTGCCGCAGCACGCCGCCGATGGCATACAACCCCATTTCGCTCAGCCCCGCATATCCGCTGCCGGCAAACAGGGGTTGTCCGCCTTTCCACAAGGACATGTGGGTATGCATGCCACTGCCGTTGTCTCCGAAGATGGGCTTGGGCATAAACGTGGCGGTCTTGCCGTGCTTTTTGGCCACGTTCTTGATAATGTACTTGAACATCAGCAGATGATCGGCCATTTTGACCAGTTCATCGAAGCGCAGATCGATTTCCGACTGGCCGGCGGTTGCAACTTCATGATGTTGACATTCGACCTCCAGTCCGCAATCGATCATGGTTTGCATCATTTCGTTGCGGATGTTCATCATCTGGTCGGCGGGGGGGACGGGGAAATAGCCTTCCTTGTAGCGCAGCTTGTAGCCCAGATTCGGGCTCTCCTGTCGCCCGCGGTTCCATTCCCCTTCGACACTGTCAATGTGGTAGAAGGCCTGATGCGCGTTCTGTTCAAACCGCACATCATCAAAAATAAAGAATTCCGCCTCGGGACCAAAATAGGCGGTGTCGGCGATCCCGGTGCTCTTAAGATAATTCACGGCCTTGCGGGCCACGTTCCGCGGGTCGCGCGAATAATCCTCGCCGGTGGTCGGGTCCTGGATATTGCAGATCATGCACAGTGTGGGGAGTTCCGTAAACGGGTCCAGAAAGGCCGTTTCGGCTTGGGGCACAACCAGCATGTCGCTTTCGTTGATGGCTTGCCAGCCGCGAATACTCGAGCCATCGAATCCCAGACCGGATTCGAAGGTGTCTTCTTCGAGCTTGGACGCGGGAATCGTAAAGTGCTGCCAAAGTCCTGGAAAATCCATGAACCGCAAGTCGACAGCCTTTATGTCTTGGTCTTTGATTTGTTGCAGCACTTGTTTGGGTGTCATGGTGCTCAGATCCCTCTTATTGGTGGAACACAATTTCAGCAACCGGCGGCACCGCACGCATTCCAAGGCCGAGAAAACGCGGTGGAGTGTCCCGAAACAACCCGTTATTGTGCGCACGCCTCGGGCACTTGGCAACGGGGTCGATTCTGGCACAGGAACCGCGAAGCACCCCGTGGCCAGCGGGGAAGATGTCTAGTCCAGCTTTTGCAGCCGGGCGAGTTCGTCTTTCTTGCCGACGATCAGCAGCATCTGGTCCGGGCCCAGCACGTACGGGCCGTCCGGGAACATGTCGAGTTTTCCATTCAGCGCGTTCTTGATGCCCACGACCCACACCTCGTAACGCTGTCTTAGCCGCAGGTCCATCAGGCTCTTGCCGGTCAACGAATCGGGAACGGCGATCTCGACAAACGCGTAATCGACATCGATCGGCAGAAAGTCAATCACGTTGGGCCAGGTGGCGCGATCGGCCAGCGACTGGGCAATCTCAATTTCGGGAAACACCACGCGTTCGACTCCCAGCGATTCCAGGATGGCGCCATGTTCCTTCGTCACGCCTTTTACGACGATGCGACGCGCACCCTCCTGCTTGGCATGCAGCGTGGCCAGCAGGGAAAGCGTGATGTTCTCCCCCATGCTGATGAAGATGGAGCTGGCACTCTTGATGGGCAGCTGCGCGACCGTGTCGCGGCTAGTGGCATCTCCGATGATGGCTTCGTAGAGGACATCCTTAAGTGCCTCCACATGCTGCCGGTCGTTGTCAACTCCGGTAACGCGACAGCCGTTTTGCGCTAATTTTGTGGCCAGTGCCGCACCGAACGAGCCAAGCCCGATCACGATGAAGTGTTTTGTTTCCGCCATGCCGGTGTTCCCCGAATTGCGGACTGCCGTTGCGGCAGCCCGCCGTTAAACGAATTAGCCGATCAGTGGTTCCGCACTCGAAAATTCGATGGGTTCCCGTTGTTCACTGCGCGACAACGCGGTGAACACCGTAATGGGTCCCAGACGCCCAATGAACATCAGCAGGATGATGATTACACGCCCCCCCTGGCTCAACTCATGGGTCAGCCCGGTGCTTAGCCCCACGGTGCCCAGCGCGGACGTGACCTCGAAGCTGGCGTTGAGAAACAAGCCGGCGCTCTCCAGATACGGTTGCTGGGACTGCTCAAACGCCAACAGCACCGTGAGGGATACGATGCTGATCGCCGCGAACAGGATGGCCGTGACCATGGCTTTGACCACCGTTTCCCGCGGAATCGTATGCCGGAAGATGCTGACGAGTTCTCGTCCGCGCAGCGAGGCCCATGCGCAGGACCAGGATGGCAAGCGTCGAGACCTTGAATCCTCCAGCTGTCGATCCCGGACCCGCTCCCACCGCCATCAGCAACATGCTCACGAGCAATGTGGCATTGGTGAGGCTGAGCGACGTCGACCGTGTTGAAGCCAGCGGTGCGGCAGGTCACCGAATGAAATAAGGCCACCAGCGGGCGAGTCCAAAAGGGCACTTCGTCCAGTGCGTTGTGCCATTCAAAGGCCAAGAAACTGACCGTGCCCAGGCACAACAATACGCACGTGCCAATCAGCATCAACTTGGAGTGCAGATTCACGCGCTCCCACAGTTTGGCCCCATTACCCTGCCAGCTTTCCTTCAGGTCCAGGATCACGGGAAACCCCATTCCGCCGGTGATGATCAGAGACATGATGGTCAGGTTCACCGTCAGATCCTCCTGATACATCATCAGACTGTCGTCTGGCAGGGCAAAGCCGGCGTTACAGAATGCCGAGACCGTATGGAACAACGCGGGCCATAATGCATCACGCACGGGCAGTCCCGCAAAAATACTTCGCAGGACCAGGATCACAAATCCGATCGACTCGGCCATCAGCATGATGGCCAATGTGTCGCGGAGAATACGGCGGAGGTCCACCGTCGCACCAGTACCTATGGTGCTGGACAGAACGGCCCGATGACGCAGGTTGGCGGTCCTGCCCATCGAGAACATGACGTAGGTTGTCAGGGTCATGATGCCGATTCCGCCCACCTGGATCAGCAACAGAATCACGACCTGGCCCAAGCCGGAAAAATCATGGCCTGTGGATCGCACTACCAGTCCGGTGACGCATGTCGCGCTGGTCGACGTGAACACTGCATCCAGCCACGAGAGGGGTTGGTCCGACGCGGCCTGACACCGCGGATGCATCAGCGCCGCAGCCCCCAGGCCAATCGCGCCCAAGTACCAGACGGCCAGGACGCGCGCGGGGTAGTTTCTAATCGATCCGATGAAGTGCACGGAAGTCACTTGCTGGTCCGTCGAACCGGTTTCGCTAGTCATCGATGCAGCTTGAACCTCGCACAGTGGAGCAGTAATCCAACGATGGACAGCCAAGCGCTAATCGGTTCGGGCACGGAAACATCGGTATCTGCTGAGGTGAATTTGTTTTCGTTCCAGATGATAAATCCAGTCCCTCGATCGTGCCATCGGCGTTGAAGTCACGACTGCACCAAGCGGCAGATGACGTGAATTTGTGGTGGTTCCACTCGATGAAATCGGTTCCATCGATCGTCCCACCGAGGTGGGCATCGCGCCCAGAGTTCATGTGCGGAACCCGCGAATAACAAGATTCCCAGCATGCATCTGCTTCTCATATCCGCTTCTCCACCGGTGTGGCGACTCCTTTCTCCCGTTGCCGATACTGAGCCATATTACCCGAATTCCGGGTCTTGCCTCAAAAGGGGGTTTGACCGGTTTGACCCTAGGTTCGAGTTTTGTACTGGAAACAATTGGGGACAATTGTGCTACATGCGGAACTAAACAATTCTCGGCGTTTTGCGGATGTGGGCAGCGGGTCGGACGGGCTGATGTAAGTGAGCGAGCGGTGGGGTGGGGGGTGGGTGATTGGGCGTTTGCGGGGGACGCTGGTCAATTATTGTCCAGCAGATTCAGACTCCGGTCGTGTTGCCGGGGATGAGAGGATGCCCAAGGACTGGAGTTTCACGCGAAGGGTAGTCCGGGATATTCCCAGTCGTCGTGCGGCTTCGACCTGATTTCCGTGGACATGGCGAAGCACTTCGTCCAGTGCCGAGCGATCCACGGCGAGCTGCAATTGATGGTAAATGTTCGATTCGCCGGCGACCAGCAGACGTCTCACGAGGGCAGAGACTTGAAAGTCCTGTTCCTCCCCATCGGCCGCGAGCTCTTGTAGCAAGGACGCGCCACGTCGGATGTGCTCGGGCAGGCAGTCCGGAGTGAGCACTTCCTGCGTGGCGTTGACCAAGGCGTTTTGGATCGCACCCTGCAACTCTCGAACGTTGCCTGGCCAGGAGTAACGCTGGAGCACTGCGAGCGTCTCCGGTGACGCCGTTCGCACGCGTCGCCCTACTTCGGCGCTGTGCGCTTGCAGGAAATGATCGACCAACGCAGGGATGTCCTCCAAGCGTTCCCTCAGCGGTGGTAGCTGAATGGTATAGATTTTGAGTCGATAATAGAGATCGCGACGAAAACGACCTGCGTCGGCCAGCTCTTCCAGGTTCTGATTGGTGGCGGCAATCACGCGTGCGTCCGTTTGAACCGTCTCGTTGCCGCCGACGCGCTCAAATCGCTGATCTTGCAAGACACGGAGCACCTTGGCTTGGGTCGTGCCCGTCATGTCGCCAATCTCGTCCAAGAACAACGTTCCGCCGCAGGCCTGTTCGAATTTGCCCACGCGACGCCGATCAGCACCCGTAAAAGCACCCCGCTCGAAGCCAAACAACTCGCTTTCCAGCAACGATTCCGGAATGGCGGCACAGTTGATGGCAATCATCGACTTGTCACTGCGGCGACTATGATGGTGGATGGCATGGGCCACGAGTTCCTTCCCGGTGCCGCTTTCACCCAGGATCAACACGTTGACATCGGTGGCGGCCACCCGGCCGATCCCTTTATAGACTTCTTGCATGGCGGGTGCATTTCCCACAATGATCTCGGAAGCCGTATCCCTCATGGCCACGGACTGCGCCGATGCCAACGTAGCCGCCCGCAGTTCGAGCGCTTTGCCCACAACACCCCGCAAGTGCCGTAAATCGACCGGTTTGGTCAAGTAGTCAAATGCACCCCGCTTCATCGCCTCAATCGCCATGCTGGTGGTGGAGAAGGCCGTAATCATGATGACCGGCACATGGGCGTCCAACTGCCTGATGGCCACGAACGCGTCCAAGCCCGACATGTCGGGCAATCTGACGTCGATCAAAACCGCATCCGGTCGTTCTTCGGAAGCCAGCCGCATTCCTTGCTTGGCTGTGGTTGCCGTCCGCACCGCGAGGGCAGCCGAACTCAAGGCGTTTTCCAACGAATACAACACATTGGGCTCGTCATCGATGACCAGCAATTTGGGCATTTGAGGAATTCCTGCTCTAACGATGCGTAACCTGAACCGCGTCTTGCTTCCATCTGCTGAATTCCTATGGAAGTGGCAGCATTTACCGTACCGAGTCTGCCACCGAATGTCTACCATCTCCGGCCTAAGTCCGCAGCAACGGTGCCGAATCCGAACTGGAAGGATGGCTGACGTCAGCAGTCGGTGCTTGCTGGTCGCCGCCCGATAACGGCCGTGCTGCCATCGGAAGCACGACACGAAATTCAGCACCACGGTCCTGCCGATTTCTGACGATGATCCAACCCTGATGCGATTCCACGATGCGGCGAGAGATCGAAAGCCCCAACCCGATGCCAGTGATCTTCGTGCTGACAAATGGCTCGAACACGCGATCAAAGACGTCGGGAGCCACTCCTGGCCCATCGTCGCTCACACAGATCAACGCGTATTGCTCCGGCCCTGAGTCTCCGCGGTGCGGCGCTGATCGAGTCGCGTGCACGGTGCGGTGGTCAAAGGACACGCGGGATACGTCGACCCAAACGCGTCCGCCGTCGGCCAAGGCATCCAGGGCGTTGATGAAGAGGTTCAACAGAACCTGGCGGAACAGCGAGGCGTCCAGCTCGGCGACAATCGCTTCAGCCGGCGCGTGCCACAATAGCTGGACCTCTTGCTGTTCGGCTCGCGGGCGTATGATGTCGATCGAGCTTTGGACCAGCTCACCCACATCCACGGGCCGGATGTTGGGCTCGGGCGGACGGGCGAAATCGAGAAATGTCTGCAGCATCTTTTCCAGCCGAGTAATCTCATCCTCAATCACCGATATGTCGCGTTCCGTCATGGGTCGTCCGGCTTGCTCCCCGGCCATCTGCACAATCAGCTTCATCGACATCAGCGGATTTCGCAGTTCATGAGCCATGCCGGCCGCAAGTTGTCCAATCGCGGCCAGATGTTCGTTTCGCAACGATTCCCGCTGACTCTCCTGCAATCTTTGCACCACGTCAGCCGTCTTGTCGGCCAGCATGCGTAGAGCGCCGTCGAGTTCCGAAAGCTGGAAATTCGAAGACACTTTGATGGGCCCGACGACCTCGTTCAGACGACCCGCCATGTCGCGTACCGGCACGCTGATTTCCAGAAGTGAGCGGTGAATACTCTGCGCCGTGCCAAAGCCCAGCAACAGCCCGGCCACCGCGCCACAAACACCCGCCAATACCAGCCCGATTCCGATGCGGTCCGCCAGGGCCTGATTCTGCTGACTGGTTTCGCGCGCCGCGTTTTGGAAGTCACTGAGCACGCGCTCCGCAGGTTGGAGCAGTTGGTTGATGGCGCTAACAATCTCGCGCGCCGAGTGCGCTGCAATTCCGGGACTGCTTCGTCCTCAATCTGCGCGATTCCTTGCTCAAGTGTGTCGACCAAGTCAAACTGCCGGGCAAATTCCTGGGCGAACTCAGAATCGGCGACACGCATCTGCTGCAGCTGCGCTAAAGCCCTCTTGGCCTCCACCAAGTGAATGGCGTCACCCGAGTCCAGGAAACAGTTCACGTAAAAGCGAGTGTTCCGGGACTGCAGGACAAACTTCTCGGCAGCCTGCGCCGCCACCAGCTTCTCATCCAGTGCACGGGAGGCAACACGATTCGATTGATGAACGTACCAGGCGCCGCCCAGGCCGACAATCAACAGCAACCCACTCACGGCAATCGTAGGTGTCAGAACGTGCCAGGTCGTGCGCGAGGACATGTGGGAAGGATGCCCGTGACGTTTTGTTAAACCGATGATTGTATATGGCAGGCCGGCCGATGCATATCGCGAAAATACGGTCGGCGTCGCAGTTTGCCGCTCGACACTCGCAACAGCCAGCGGCGGCCGCGCACCAAGCCGCTGACCAAATTCTGTACAGGCAACCATGTCTACCTCCACGCCCGAACAAGCCCAAGCCCACCATGCAACGCTTGTGCCAAATTGTTGAGCGCGTGTCTGGCAAGCCGTGTGGCGTAATCCCACGACCACCGAGGTTGGCTTGCACCCTGTGGCCGACCCTCAATGCCACTTACTTTGAACCCGCTTCTAAAGCACTGGTGACCTTGTGGCAGCCACGGCCGGGAAAATTGGCGTTTGTCGACGGACCGATGTCCTTGGTCGTGGGCTTACGCCGGCTTCCACCACACGGTTCGCCGACGTCCGACGCGCCATGCGCAACTGCGCACGTCAAGACCTCCATTGACTCCGAGCCACGGCGAAGGACTCGCCGAGCGATCGGCGCAAGCGGGTCCATTCAGGCCCGGCGTTGGCGGCCCAGCGCTGATTGACCTCCACTTCAATGCCCGTATACCCGGTGGCATAGCGGCGACGCAGATAGGTCGCAAAGCCGTCGGCTTTGCCCAGGTACGGATAGTTGCGTCGGATGCGGAGATCCGGGCGCATGGTCGATAATTTGGACAGCCAATCGTTACACAGCGACCTTTCGCTGGATCGACGCGGATCGTACAGCAGTCCCACGTCGGCTGGACGCGTCTGCCCCTTCCACTGGGGCGAAAACGTGTGAATGGAAAGGTGAATGACGTGATTCCCCTGTGCCACCTGTGCCCGGATCCGTGATTCCACGCGGCTGCGATACGGCTGATAGTATCGTGCCATGATTGAAGATTTCGCCGCGGCATCCAGGCCGGCGGTAAACTCCGAAAACAGGCGACGGTGTCCCGGCGAGCGATTGAATTCAATCAGCAACCGCGTCACGCAGCTCCGGAACAGTGGCGCCATCAGTCGCCGCTGCAACGACTCAGCTAGTTGCAAAGCGCCGGGATCCCAGCCTCGATGGCTGTGCAACGCTTCATGGGCATCCTGAAACAAGCCCTGATAGGCGGCCGGAACTCGATTGCCCGCGTGTTCGCAAGTCAGGATCAACTGTAGCGCCATGGTTATCTCGCTGCCGCACGCCGAGTGGGAGGATCAAATGTCATCCGACCGATCGTGCGATGCGAGGAACATCTGCCCGTGTTCCAGACAGCTGCAGAGATCTCGATAAACGGTCGTCAGGCCCGTCAGGCGGTCGCCCAAGCCACGTGAAATACGTCGAGCGAGACATCCGTGGTGCAGTATGTGTTTCAGCGCCTCCTCGTCGGCAACCGGCGACGGCAATTGCGCCACTAGTGACTTCCAGAGTTCGCCTGCCGACAACCGCGCGGCGTGAATACCAAACTGCCGGAGGTAGTGGGTGTTCTCAAGGTTGGCGAGGTCGGCGTCGCCAATGCAGGCCAACAAGATGGCGTGGAGCGCTTTGGTGTCCACCGCCTGCTGCTCGGCGATGGGGGTCCATCGTTCCGCGGTCAAATCCCGCAGCACTTCGGTGATAACCGAGCAGATGGCCAGGTCGGCGGCGGGACATTCCTGCATGTCCAGCACACGAATTTCGATTGTCTGCCGATCGAAACGGGCGATCGCGCCCGCGCATTGAGCCATTCGTGTCGCAGGATGCCTAACGGGTCCAGCGGGGCGATGTCGCCGTACATGGGATGGAGAATGTACCGCTCGTAATCACCCTTGGTATAGACCGGCTCGGGAATTACGTGTGCGGCGATGGACGGCACACGGTCAGAATTGTGTCGATAGACCTCCATGCGATTATCAGCCAGGCCGGTCACCTTTCCGCCGATCACGGGGGAGCTGGCCGCCAGTGCGGGCATGATGGGCAGCAGCAGCCGAATGGCGGCATGCAGTCTGCCAAATTCTTCGTCGGATGCAAAGGGTAGATTCAAGTGAATGCTCTGCAGATTCGACCAGCCGTGTCCACGGCAATCAAAGATGCGGTGATAGGCTTCGTACACCGGGTTATACTCGTGCGGCCACAGCTTGAGCTCGCGATCCGGGTCCATCCACGGATGCATGGCCGTGGGCATCAGTTGAGCACCCATCGGACGCAACAGATTGTTAATCTTGCGCACGTGAGCCTGAAACAGATCGGCCAGCGGTGTGAGCGCCGGGGCGGGTCCATTGGTCTTCAATTCGAGGACGTGCAAGGCCAGCTCATTGGACCAGGCGAGCTGGTCGATTTCGATTTCCGACAGATAATCGCCGGCGACCTCATGCAATACGCGATCGGTGATGGGGCAGACGTTCAGTGTTTCGGTGTCGACAATCATGTATTCGAGTTCGACGCCGAAGGCCTGGAAGAGGTGGTAGGCAGAGGTTGTGCTCATGGGACGTTAGCTGATTCCCGCCTTTCTTTGTTCGATGCGTTTCAGGAACAAGCTCATGATACGCCGGTACAGTTCGTCCTTCAGAATGGCGTCCTCATGCCCCGCGTCGATATTTGGATTGTCGTTGACTTCGATCACGTAAAAACCTCCGTTGGACTGCTTGACGTCGACGCCGTACAGACCGTCACCGATCAGGTTGGCGGCCTTCAATGCGATGCGTACCGCCTGACGGGGTGCCAATTCAACCGGAAGTGACTCCGACTTTCCGTATCGCCTTTGGCCCAGTCGGTCCTGCCGAACGATCTGCCAATGCCCCTGGGCCATGTAGTATTTGCAAGCGTACAGGGGCACCCGGTCCAGGATTCCGATCCGCCAGTCAAACGTTGTGGGGAGGAACTCCTGCGCCACGACGAGGTCCGATTCTGCAAAGAACTCCGCGAGTTTCGCGGCCAGTTCCTGCTGGTTCTCCACCTTGACGACACCCTGCGAGAAGGCGCTGTCGGGCTTCTTCAGCACGCAGGGAAAGCCCAATTTCTCAGCAATCGTGTGGGCATTGTCGCGATGGACGACCAGGGTTCCTGGCGTGGGAATGTTGTGTCGTGCGAGTAGCTCAGCGAGATAGACCTTGTTCGTGCAACGGACGATCGACTGGGGGTCGTCGATCACGACCAGGCCTTCGTTGGCGGCCCGGCGGGAGAACCGATACGTATACTCGTCGACGCTGGTCGTGTCGCGGATGAACAGCGCGTCAAACTCGGCGATCCTGCCGTAGTCGTCGCGGGTGATCAGTTCCGCGGCAATCCCCAGGGACTCCGCGGCCTTGACAAATTTCTTCAGGGCTTTTTCGTCGGACGGAGGTTCCGGGTCGGCGGGCTTGTGCAGGATGGCCATGTCGAATCGCGCGCGGACGCGGCGTTTCGTGTTGCTGCGCCGCCCCGAGAAATGGTCGCGCGCCACTTCCACCACGAACGGCCAGTGGGACGTCGGCACTTCGTTGGCGGCAATGGCGCTGATTCGCCGCAGTTGCCAGCCGTTCTCGGCGCGGGCGAATTGAGCACGCATCAGGGGGGAAGGGAACTGGTTGAACAGGTTCAGGGCCAACCGATCATGGCGTTTCGCCAGATTCCTGCCGAAGTAGATACTCAGCGTAAAGCGGTCCGACTTGATGGGGGCGAGGCTCTTTTGCATCAATTCGTCGAGGTCATCCGAGGCCATGCGGACGATGGCCTGCGTCTTCATGTCCTGCAACGTGGTGACGCTGGGTACCGGCTTGTGCCCGCGGGCCTCGGCTAACAGCGACACATAGTAACCCGTGCTTTGGTAGCGGTACGAGCGACACAGATTAATGATCTTGACACCCCGCAAGTCACTATATTTCGCGTCGGTCAGGTAAGCGCGGGCATCCACGACCTCGGCGTTTTCCATGGCTGCCGGCCAGTCTTGCCAGATATTCGTGACGATCAATACGGGCATGGATTATTCCGTTCCGGCGAGCTCTGTGGCTCCTTCCTCGTCGTCGTCGTGAAGCGCAGGTTGACCTGGTTCGACCACCATTAGATTGGCGTCGTAGGTCAGTACACCCAGCAGGATGGCTCCCACCAGGCGATCCAGTCCCACATCATAGTAATGGTCCTCGGCGAGCGGGTTTGGCAAATACGGATCGGCCACACGCACGGCGCGCCGCTTCGCGTCGTAGCCGCACAGCACGACGAAATGGCCCGTCGGCACACCTCGCACGTCGTCGGGTAGGCTGTTTTCAGCGATCTCGCGTTTGCACTGGTACAGGTACGTGGCGCTCAGCCCGGTGAGGATGGGGATGGAACGCTTCAGATAGCGGCGAATCAGGGCCGCGCTGAGTTCCCGCATCAGGATTCGGCCGCCCAGGCGCAGGAACTCGATGTAAGCCCTTGAAGCTGCCTGCAATTTGGCGGACGGCTTGGTCTTCATCTGCGCGTCAAGTCGCGGAATCAGTTCCACGCCGTCTTGAAACCAGCTGGGATCGAATACGTTGAGATTGAATGTGTAAATCGTGACTCGATAACCACGCCGCAGCGCGTGACAGCCGAGCAACACGGCCAGTGTGCCACCCTCCGTGAGGGCAGGAGTCTCCCGAATCAGCTGCTCCAGCGGCATGAGATCGTCAAAATACTGATAAACGGCGTGCAAACAGGTTGGCCCGCAGGTCGTGTCGTCCGGCTGCGGCAGAATCTCTAGTTGCAGGTGCCTCGGCATGTCAACCTGTGTTGCGTCAAAGGGGGCTTGAAAATGCTCGGGCGATGTTCGCCGGTACTCGGACATGGACCGTGCGTCCCCATCGCGGAAGGCGGCCGCCAAATCCCCCTCGGGACCGATACGGCTACGCTGGCTCGCCATCAAAAACGCCTCGCAACGCTCCACGAGGTCCGCCCGAAGTTGCAGACGTTATTCGCACGGCAAATGCCTTACACTGGGGGCGGCAAGGTCGGGCGATGGATAAAGTTGATTTGCCACAGCTCACGTACGGACGTACTCGATTTCCATCGCCTTGTGTTCGTGGCCGTCCGGTCCGGCAAAATAGGACTCCATCCGCTGATGGTCGTCGTCGATGCAGGTAATCACGGTTCGCCGCGACATGGGTTGCTTATCTTTCGGTGAGATCATCTGGCTGTGCATCGTCCAGACTCTTCCGGATGCGTCCACGTCCCCCGTCTCGAACTGCATCATGGTTGATGCGGTATCGATCCAGAAGCCTTCGTACTTTTCGGTGGTGGTGTTGTAGCCCCAAAAACCGTAGCCGGCAAAGCCGGAGAAAGGGCCATCACTGGGATCTCCCTCGTAGTCCTGCTTCAAGAAGTGATCCCCCAGCACCAGCGAGTTGTGCATCGTACCGGTCGCCACCATGGGTTCACCCTGTCCCCTCCACATCTTCACGGTAGCTCGGAATGTTCCCGCGAAGGGCTGAAGCAATTTATGATGCGCTGTTACATCGCGAGGATTTGTAGTTGTGGATTCGCTCATCATGCACCTCCAGCATCAAGTAATTTTTTTCATCGACACGCGGAAGCCTCTCATTGTCGGCCTTAAAGTCACTCGACGCAAGCAGCCGCCTAGTAGCCTTCACGCTCCGCCGTGAAGGCCGTTCTGGGCCAGACTCCCAGCAGCTGCGTGTCTTACCATTCCAGCATGGCGTGTTTTGCTGCGAAAGCCGATGTTGGGGTGAATCGAAATGGCCGTCACGGCGGAGCGTGACGGCTACACGGGTTGCCGAGGCGTCAGCTGCAGGGGCAGACCACCCGTGCATCGCAGCGCTAGATTGACCGAAAACGCGTGGACGTTCTTGGGATCCGCTCAGCGCGATCCGGAATCGCCTCAGCAGTGCGATCAAGGTACCTCTCACCTGCTGCGTCGCCGTGGCGGCACCAATGCACACGTGAGGTCCCAAGCCAAAAGGGAAATAACTTCCCTTGGGGAGCCTACTTTCCCGCTCCGGCAAAAATCGATCGGGGTCAAAACGCAACGGATCGGGGAAAAACCGTGTATCGCGATGCGTCACCCACGGCGCGATGTAGATCACACTTCCTTGCCGAATCCGATACCCACCCAGCGTGGTTTCGTTAGCGGCTTGGCGCAAACAAGGCCCAGGCCGCAGGATACAGCCGGAGACTTTCCTTCAAGACCCGATCCAAGTAATCGGTCTGTTGGCCAATGGCCTCAGGATCGCTTTGGATCTCCTCCGCCACGCGGGCCTGTACGTCCGGATAGGTGGCCAGCATCCGAGTGGACCAGAGCAGCATCTCAGACGTCGTATGGTATCCGGCGATCATGAGGGTCAGCCCCTCAGCCTGCAACGCCTCCGGCACACGGGGCAAGTCTGTGGAGTGGCTCGCCTCCCACAACACGGAACCCACATGCACGTCGCTGGACTGGTGCGCCGCCGCGAAGATTTCCGTGAATGCGTTCCGGACGGCCTGCACCGCCTCACGCTTGCGGCGTTTGTACCAAAACGGCAGCCATTCGGGCAGCCAGTCGGGCTCGAACATTTCGGTCCGAAACGAGTCCGACAAATGACGGATGCCCCTGGCCAGCTCGACCGTTTCCGGCAGCTGCGAGATGCCAAACAAGGACTTGAGACTAATTCGCATCAGCAGGTCGGACAACAGCGGCTCGACGTCAACCCGTGACGCGGGCGACCATTGATCGAATTCACGTTGCGACTCCTCAGCGGCAACCGCCGCGTAGCGGCTCACCGCAGCCTGCGTGAACGCGCGTTGCATCAGGCGCCGCTGCTCCGCCCATCGCGGTCCCTCGCTTGTGAGCAGCGAGTGTCCGATCGTCCGATGGAGCGGCCTGATTTGTTGGTCCCATTTGACAAACTCGTGGCGGCGATCGATCAGGACCTCGCAGATTAGTTCGGGACAGTTGACCAGGTATGCTCGGTAATTAAACAAGCGAAAAAAGGCCAGGTCTCCATAGCTCCCCATCCGCGTTAAGAAACGCAACGGATTCCACCAGTACGCGACCGCATGTCGCCAGGTGAGGCCAATGGCCGCGCTGAAATTGACGGGGCCCGGCGGATAGGTAGATTGAGCGCGCAGCATGATCGCCCCAGAGGAGTAGTCAAACAAATATCGTGGGAGTATATCGAAATCTGCCATGACGTCTCAATCGCGATTGAAACGAGCGCGCCGTCAGACACGCTGTCGCGATGAATTTCGAGGCCTGCAGTTTCCACCCGCCATCAGGTTCAGGATCGTCGGGGATGCCGAGCTGCAAACTGGGCTGAGACCAGGACTTTGGTCGTAGGATGAGTCTCGCCAGAGGCGTCGGCTTGCCGGACGCCCCTGGCTAATTTGGGCCACAGAATGAACGATGAATGCCGGTGCTATTCGGGTCGAGGAGGTCGGGGAGGACGACCGGCACCTTGGCCGCCTTGCCGTCCACCGCCGAATCGTCCGAATAATTCCGGCATCTTCTCCAGCTCTTCGCGCGACAGCTTGCCATCGTCATCGGCATCCAGCTCGAACAGCCGATCGATGAATCGGCCGGGACCTCCGCCGGGCGCTCCGAATCCCTCGGGACCTCCACCGGGGCCGTCAGGGCCACCGCGCCGCCCTCCGGGTCCTGGACCGGGCCTTTCGAAGCCATCGGGTCCCTCACCGGGTCCACCGCGGGCTCTGCGGCCCCGACCAAAATCCTGGCCCTCGGGATCAGGGCCGTCAGGCTGGTCTTGCCCGTCGCGACGATCGGGTCGATTGACCCCCTCGCGTGACGCCGCCAGTTTTTGCAGCTCGTCTTTGGTAGCCACGCCGTCTCCGTCCTCATCCGCACGCTGAATCAGGCTCTTGATTTGCTCTGGGACTTCGTCGGTGGACAGCTTTCCGTCTCCATCGGCGTCCCATTGCATTAACCGCTGGATGCGGCGAGCCGGATCCCGGCCGGCTTGACCAACTCCACGCCCTGGAGCGCCGAACCGGCTCGCGTCCTCCGGCGCGGCATCGGGCGCACGGCGTCTACCGCGTCCTTGGGTCGCCCAATCGGGCGCAGTTCGTCCGGAGTTAATTCTCCGTCTCCATTCTGGTCGAGCCCTTTCAGGGCGTTCGCGGCATTCTGCATCTCGGCCGCCGAGATGACGCCGTCTGCGTCGGCATCCAGTGCCGCATGGAGCGGCGGGACCGGTCTTGGCGGCCCTTCCGGGGGCTGAGCCACGGCGACTGGAACTCCCAGAGAAACCGCAAGCAGGCACGCGAATTCAATGACCCGATTTGACATCATGACCTCTTCCTCTCGTAATCTGTGGTACTGCACGCATCGCAAGTCGTCCGCTCGACATTGCGTTGGACACACACCTACTTGAACCCCGGCAGGTACGGCTCAGTTTCGCGGTAATTTGGACAGAAAGTTTTTTTGGCATCCGAATTCAACCTGTGAGCGGTAATCCCGATTGTTCCCCTCGCGACGGGGCGGTTCGAGACTTCATTCTGAAACGCGTTCGCATGGCCCTACGGGCTGCGACGGTCGATTGGAGGGTCCGCGTTCCTCCCTGGCCGGTCCGCAACAGGCGAAGGTAAGTCCTCGTCGCTCCGCGTGAGCATCCTCACGTGGAGCGGCGTCGACATAAATAGGAGCAAACGAGGGCTGGTCGGCCTAACCCCCGGGACGGGTTAAATATCGGTTTGGCTGGCCGGTGGACGGCCAACATGGGCTAGGATCCAAGTTGGCAGATGCTAAAATGACGAGTTGCTCAACGCGAAGAACGCGTTTCCGATGCGCTGAGCCCTACGAAATTTGGCGGCTGTGATTCGGAAGTTGTCACCTCCGGAGGCCGAGTCCCGCTGCTCCCCCTCACTCCGCGCTGCTGAAATGCGTGCCGAAACTCGGGAACGTCGCATGGAAAATGTTACCGATGAAAAATCCGGCATGACCCCTCTCCGCATCAGCGTGTTGCGACGACGTTCATCGAAACGTGCGACGTCTTTCGGCGCAACACTTTTAGGGGAGACGGTACCGGATGACGCACCATTTTCATCAGCCCCGTCATCACCAGGGTCGCATCGATGAGTATTCGTGATTGGATGAGCGGACGCGTTTTTCAACTCGTTCACGGTCACAACCTGGTCTACAACACCTGCTGGGAAGATCCTCGATTAGATCGCCAGGCTATGAAGTTGACTGGAGATGACAATGTACTGGTGATCACGTCCGCTGGTTGCAATGCGCTAGACTATGCGTTGGAAGAGCCCAATCGGGTTTACGCCGTGGACATGAATCCACGACAAAACGCGCTGCTGGAACTGAAACTTGCCGCCATTCGCGAGCTGGATTTCGAGCAGTTCTTTCAGCTGTTCGGCACTGGTTATTTTCCCGGAATTCGTTCCGTCTATCAGAGTCGCCTGCGGCAGCAGGTCGGCCCTTGGTCTCGTGCCTACTGGGATCGCTGGATCAAATTCTTCGACAACCGTCATCAGCCGTTTTATTTCCGCGGGACGTCGGGTGTTTTCGCCCGCATGATCAATTTTTACGTCGACCACATCGTGCACCTGCGTCCCGAAATCGAGCAATTGTTGGCCGCTGAAAATCTCGAGCAACAACAACAGATTTATGCGGAACGTGTCCGAGATCGGTTTTGGACACGGCCGTTGCGTTTCGTGATGCGTCGCGATGCCACGCTCTCCATGGTAGGCGTGCCCCGACCACAGCGATTTCAGGTGGAACGCGATTACGATGGCGGCATCGTGAAATTCATCGAGGACTGCCTGGACAGTGTGTTCTCGCAGTTGCCGCTGGCCGACAATTATTTCTGGCGAGTCTACATCACAGGTCGATACTCGCCATCCTGTTGTCCCGAATATCTGAGGCCAGACAACTTTGCGCGGCTGAAAGCTGGATTGGTGGACCGCATCACGGTCGCCACCGATTCGGTGCAGGGCTTTCTGGAAAAGCATGACGTGCCCATCTCGCGGTTCGTGCTGCTGGATCACATGGACTGGCTGTCGACCTATCGGTTCAGTCTGCTGGAGGACGAGTGGCAGTGGATTGTGCGCCGTGCCACGACGCCGGCCAGGATCTTATGGCGGAGTGGCGGCTTGCAGACAGATTTTGTGGATCGCGTCCGAGTCATCAAGAACGGCGAGAGATGCCCGTTGCATGACTTATTGAGTTACGATCGCGAACTCGCTGAGCAACTCCACGTGCGCGATCGGGTCCACACCTATGGCAGTTTCTCAATCGCTGACCTGGCAGCGTGACGGCTGAGATGAGTGTCCTTTCCGATCTGCGCATTCTATACCACATGGCCCTGCGATCCAATCGGGGCCGTGACCATGCCGAGCGGATGGAGAACTTCTACGCCGGCCAGGCGGCTGGCTATGACGATTTTCGGCGCCGGTTGTTGCGGGGTCGTGAAGAACTGTGGTCGAGCATCTCACTGCCGAAGCAGGAATTGATTTGGGTCGACATGGGTGGCGGAACGGGCTCCAACCTGGATTACCTGGGCAGCCAGATTTCGCAGTTGTCCAAGGTCTATGTGGTGGACCTGGCTGAGTCGCTGCTCGGGGTCGCAACCCAACGTGCGGCCAAAGCCGGTTGGCGCAACGTGACGGTTGTCCATGCCGACGCGACCGCATTCCGACCTGCCGAGGGATACGCGGATGTGGTCACTTTTTCTTATTCGTTGACCATGATCCCCAACTGGATGCGGGCCCTGGATCACGCCCGCGATATTTTGCGGCCGGGTGGCGAGATCGGCGTGGTGGATTTTTTCGTCAGTCGCAAACATGTGTCGGCCGGGGATGCTCGCCATGGCTGGCTCACCCGTCATGGCTGGCCGGCCTGGTTTGCCACGGACAACGTGTTCTTGTCACCTGACCATGTGCCGCGGCTGAGGGACTTGTTCGAGACGGTTCGATACTCTACGCACCGCGCCAAAGTCCCCTACCTGCCCCTGGTTCGCGTACCCTACTATGTGTTCGTAGGGCGGAAGCCAAGCGAGCAGTCGGCGTGAGGCGCGCATCGCATGAATGCTACGGCCATCATCAGCGAACCCGGTCCCGTGAGGGCAAGGGCACTTAGTTTGTAGAACCATTGTCCTCAATTGTGGCGCGAATCGCGAATATGTCGGGAGAAGCAGTTGGGGACAACTGTTCCACAATGCCCAAACCGAGTGCCATTGCCCGTCAGGTCCAGCGTGAGCAGAGTCACCAACGCAACCAGAAATTTAGGGAACCGCAGGAGGCCATCACGTTCAAGGGCGGAGGCACCAAGGCGACCTGCAATCGCCGTGTCCACCCGGCACCTGACGGTGCCGGGTCGCCCTGGCGGCGGCCACGACCCACCGGACGCCGCGATGTCACGCGGAATGCAACGTCATTTCCGTCGCACGTCGCATGCATCATTCGGGCAGGGATATTTCTGCGACAATCGATATCTGTGTTTCGCGAACAAGCGATAGGCGGCTCGCCACAACGGCATACTGAAAGGGATGTGCATCAACACAGAGAGTGGCCAAAGTCTTGGTAATCGCGTGGAAAGATATTGGAACGCCGCAGCCCCGAACAAGCGTCTACCGTCATGGCTTACGACGCAGATCTCCTCAAGCAACCGGTCCTGGTTCAGGTCGGGCCATCGCGAGCTAACCTCAGCGGCGTGCAGCGAAACGAACGTCAGTCGATCTTTCGTGTCCCATTGATGCAGGCGTTGCATTTGGTGTCGACAGAATGCGCAGGCCCCGTCATAGACCACCACATCCGCTGCCGGACGGTCGTGGGGTGCGGGTAGGTTATCCACGGGAGCTTCAGCTTCCATAAGTTGAATCGCGGCATTGCTCATCGGGTACTAACCGGTCACTCCCTTTTAGGTTAACCGGCCCACCCCGATTGTCCAAGCCACCGCGACTGCGAGCGAACGATTCGTGGGTACCGGAGGACCTGGAATCGAGGCTCAATTCCACGCAATCTTGGGAAAATCGGGAGAAGTTCGTAAAATACGGTCACGTCAACCCATCCCGTAAGGGCTCACCGGCCCGGTATCTTACCGACGCGGTATACTGTGAAGAGAGACATGTTGGGGCAGACGTCGTTCAGAGTGACAGCTGACGAGTTCGAAGTGTATCGTGCCGGCTTACGGAATGCCCTTCACCAAGACATCCAGTTTCCCAAGCGGATTGCGAAGCGATGACGATGGAAGCTTTAAGGCGACAGATCAATCGAGCACGGCGGCGACTGCTGCTCGAATCTTTCCTGCAACAACTGGCATTCTGGTTATTCGGTGCACTGGTGCTGGCCGCCGTCGCGGTCGCTGTACCCAAATTTTGGGTCGTTCAGGTGGACGGGCAAGTCTGGAGGATGGCTTGGCTGACGGGCGCTGTGGTCGCGGCTGTGGTGGGTGCGGCGATCGTCACCTGGGTTACCGGAGCACGAGCGCTGGACGCGGCACTGGAATTGGACCGTCGCTTCGGCCTGAAAGAACGGATCTCCAGCGTGTTGTCGCTATCCGAGCACGAGATGCAATCACCCGCGGGCGAAGCGTTGTTGGCGGATGCGTTGCGGTGCGCCGAGCGGATTGATGTCAGCGAAAAATTCCAGGTCCATGCACGATGGTGGAATTGCCTGCCGCTGGCACCGGCCATCGCTGTATTCGTGGTAACGGTGTTTGTCCCCGACACGGCCCGCGTGCATCCGGCCGAAGTGAAGGCCGCAGCAATGACCGCAAAGACGCGCGTCACGAATTCAGCTCAGGCCCTGCAAAAGAAGCTGGCCGAAAGAAGACAGCTGGCCCAACAGGAGGGACTGGAAGACGCCGCCAAAATGTTGACGGAACTGGAAAAAGGCGTGGCGAAGTTGCGCACGAATGACCAGCAGCTCGATCAGAAGAAAGCACTCGTGAAACTCAACGACCTCGCTGCGGAGATCAAGAAGCGACGGGAGTCGTTGGGAGATGGTCAAAAGCTCAAAGAAAAGCTCAATCAGCTCGGCAACCTCAGACTGGGGCCGGGGGAACGATTCTCGAGGGCCTTGAAACAAGGAGACTTGAAGAAGGCCCTTGCCGAGCTGGACAAACTGCAGGCGAAATTGCAGGCCGGCCAGCTATCGGAAACCGAACAGAAACAACTGGCCGAGCAACTCAAGCAACTAGGCGAAAAGCTGAACGAAATGCTGGCCAGTCGCCAGCAGTCCAAAGACGCGTTGCGTCAGGAAATCAATCGCCTGAAAGATGCGGGAGATCTGGTGAAAGCGGGGGAGTTGCAAAACAAGCTTGATAAAATGGCCGCCCAGGACGCTCAGATGGCACAATTGTCCAAGCTCGCCGCCAAAATGTCGGAATGTTCGCGTTCCATCAGCAAACAGGATTTGCAAAAAGCGGCCGCGCAATTGGCCGAAATGAACAACAGCCTTTCCGACATGCAGTCGACGCTGCAAGAACTGGAGCTACTGGAGGATGCCATGGAACAACTGGCCGACGCCAAGAACTCCATGACTTGCCAGAACTGCCAGGGAAACGGCTGTTCCATGTGCCAGGGCACCATGGGCAGCCTGTCCAGCCTGACGCGGGGAGGACAGGGTCGCGGTATGGGAATGGGGCAGGGGCAGGGTGTTGGCGATCGACCTGAAGCCGAGACAGATAAGAATTTTTACGATTCACAAGTCCGAGCGAACGCTCGTAACGGGCGCGGTGTGATCACTGGATTTACGAGTGGCCCAAATATCGCCGGAAACGCTGTGGAAGACATTAAGCTGGCGATCGAAGCTGCCGGCCAGGCGGACGACGACCCGTTAAGCGGCACGCGTTTGCCCAAGGATGTCCGCAGTCATGCGCAGGAGTATTTCGACAAGTTACGCGAGGGGGAATAGTGGGGCACTCCAACCCTTACGGCACGCGGACTGTTGATTCAATCAGCCGACGGGTGTTAGCCGGCTAATGCCTGCGCCGCCGAGGACGGCAACGCTACGTGTGTATGGAAGCTACGGTCGATCACTCCCGCGCGGACGTCGCCTTAGCATGGGATGTTAACCCGTGTATCGTCCCACGACGAGCGACACGTTTTGACCACCGAAACCGAAACTGTTGCTGAGCGCGATATTACAGGTCGCCTCACGGGCTTGATTGGGCACGTAATCGAGATCACATTCCGGATCGGGGTTTTCGTAGTTGATGGTGGCCGGCAAGACGTTGTCCCGGATGGCCATCAAGCAAATGATCAATTCCGTGGCACCGGCGGCGGCGATCAAGTGCCCCATCATGCTTTTGGTGCTGGAAACTGGAGTCTGCAGGGCTCGATCGCCAAATACCTTTTTGCAGGCGATGGTCTCCACGCGGTCGTTTACTTGAGTGCTCGTGCCGTGCGCATTCACGTAGTTCACATCGGCGGGCGTAATACCGGCATCAGCGATGGCCATGCGCATGCAACCGATGGCACCACGACCTTCCGGATGAATGTCCGTAATACGATAGGCGTCGGCGGTGGAGCCATAGCCCAGGATTTCGCCGTAGATATGAGCGCCCCGCTTGCGGGCTCGTTCCAGCTCTTCCAGAATAACCATCCCAGCGCCTTCCCCCAACACGAAACCATCACGCAGGCGGTCGAAAGGTCGCGAGGCCTTTGTGGGCTGCTCGTTCAGTGTCGACAGCGCGGTCAGGAGGCTGAAGCCGGTGACGCCGAGCGGATGGATCATACTGTGAGTTCCGCCGGAGAGCATGACGTCCGCCTCCCCCCGTCTGATGATCTCGGTGGCTTCACCGATGGCCTGACTACTGGCGGCGCAGGCCGTCAAACAGTTGGCGTTCGGGCCCTGCGCGTCAAACATGGCTGCCAGGTAGCCGGCGGGCATATTAGGTTCCTGCTCAAGTTCCTTGACGGGATTCAGCACTTCGCGTCCTTTGGCGGTGAATCGTTGCAGGTCGAATTCACCTTGCGAGACGCCGGCCACCATCATGCGCGCGAAGGCGTCGAAATCCTGAGTCCCCTCGCCGCTGCCCAGGTACAGGCCAAAGCGTACGGGATCAAGTTGAGAATCCAGAATCCCGGATGATGCCACGGCCTGCTTGGCCGCTCCAGCCGCAAAACACGTGTGTCGACTGCGCATCTTCCAGCGTTCGGGCAATTCCCCTGCCAGGGTAATATCCCAATTCTTGACCTCGGCGGCGATGCGCGTGGGAAAATTTCCCGCATCAAAAATGGAGGTGGGGGCCACGCCCGAGACGCCATTGAGCAGTGCTTCCCACGTCTGCTCGACGTTGTGCCCCAACGGACTCACGCTGCCGATCCCGGAGACGACAACACGACGTCTGCTCATGCGGCCCCCGCTGCGGCTCGTTCCGCAATCAAGAATCGCTCCGGCATCGTCAGGGGCTGGCCGTCGGCAGTGCGCCCGACTTCATAGACGCGCAGCATTCTCAGCAGTCGAGCCAGCTCACTGGGTTCAAACAGTTGCTCCTCATGCTTGGAGGGGAGAATGGCGAGGAAGAATTCGGCCTCGGCCTGGAGCTTTTCTCCAACATGGCTCGTGGCGCTGATCATGGCCCCCTCCGGTCCAATCCTGCTGATGCGGGCATGGTATCGAAGGGTATCTCCCGGCCGGGCCAGTTCGTGCAAGCTCAATTTGGAAACCTTGCCTAACACGAGCCGCGCCTGGTAGTCGGTGGTTACGCCCACCAGCATGCCACCGGTTTGAGCCAGCCCTTCCAGAACCAGTGTCCCGGCGAGATGGGAATCAAAATAATAGTCGTGCAGACATTCGTCACCCAGCGATACGTTCTTGATCGCGGTGGCGCTAACACCACTGACAAACTCGGTAAATCGGTCAATCCAGAACCATCGCATGGGTCAGTCAACGCTGGCAGGGCAACGTGTGGCGCGGCTCGTGGCAGGTCCAAGCAACTCGCTACGTCGGATTAAGTCGGCGCTAGGCCTGGATCTTCGTTTCAATGTACCGGCACATGTCACGCACGCTGAGCAAATTCCCGAACTCCTGCACCTCCGGGTTGGACTCAAATTTTGACAAGTCCGCGAACGGCATCCGCTTTTTCAATTCCACAAGTCCCGACTGAGTGACTTTGCCATCTTGGATGTACTCAGCATTCGTCAAGATATCTTCGGGGAACAGTTCGGAGCGCGGTATCTCGATATTAAAGGCCTTCTCCAGGCGGAAGACGATGTCGAGAAAATCGATGGATTCCGCCCCCAGATCGCCTACCAAAGTGGCTTCTTCAGTAACTTCTTCTTCGTCCACACCCAGCGCATCCACAAGGGCCGCTTGAACTTTCTCGAACACTTCTTCTTTGGTTGGCGGCATGGTTGCCTGATCTCCCATTGAGTATGACACCACGGTTTGCGGAACGACTGTGTCACAAGGTTGCAAACGGTGCGATTACGGATGACTTTTTTCGTTCCCGACGTTGTGGTAAAGCGACAACAATTCTCTCTTAAGTCTTTGGCGGATTATATCGTCAATCGTCGCGTTTGCTGAAGCTTGATCCGATAAGTTCCGACACTCAAGCACCAAACGTGCTCCCACGACCCCCTGCTCTCCAATGCGCCCCACTGCCTTGATCGTGGTTAGCCGATCCTCACGCTTTATGATCTCGACCGAAACTTCCAGCTGTTCGCCCGGCCGAACAAATCCGGAATATTTTACATTTTTTGCTTCTCTCAACAAAATCACACTGTACTCAAAGTCGTCTGACACACGCAACAACCATGCCCCGGCCTGAAACATGGACTCCAACATCAACACGCCCGGCATGACGGGGAACAGCGGAAAGTGATCGTGTAGATATTCCTCCGCAAGCGAGGGGGACTTGACGGCAGTGATACGGGAATTCGGTTCGAGCGAAACGATTCTGTCGATAAGCGGAAAACGCATAGGCAGCTTACACGACATCCAAGCCGCATAATCCCGGCAATGGACTTAGGGCCCGGTGTAAAGTCCGTAAGTATAACCTTGGCGCCAAGTTGTCTCAACCAGCAAATTGGCCTGGGAGCTGCGCATCAAAGCGAATTTTGTAAACTCCTTCCAAACGACAAAACCGCTTGAATTTTGCATCAAATTCGACTTAGGGGCATGGGTCTGCACCTGGGGGCCTTTGTCTTCGGCAAAAACGGCTGGTAAATTTGGGGCCTATGCGACATGGAATTCCGGTCTCGCCGGGTGTAGCCGTTGGAAGCGTTTATTGCCTCGAGCAGATTTTCGTCAGCCCCGAGCGCGAGCATCTTGAGCATCGGGAAATCTCGGCGGAATTGGCCCGTTATGAAACGGCCGTCGACGCCACGGATCAGGACATCCGCGCCCTCCGCCGCAAAGTGACTCGGCAGGTGGGGCACGCGGAAGGGGCGATTTTCGCCGCCCACGAGAGTATCCTCCGTGATCCGGCGTTCCGCAACAAGATCCGGACTTGGATCATTGAGGAGCGATTGACCGCCCCGGCGGCTCTCCATCGGCTACTGAACGAATACACTTCGCTGTTCGCCCGCACCAAGGATCAGTACCTCAAAGAGCGACTGACGGACGTGCGCGATGTCGTGGTGCGGTTAAGCTCGCACCTGTCCGATGTCATCGACAATTTGTCTCCCGCATTAAAAGGGCCGCTGATCATCGTGGCCGACGAGCTATTGCCATCTCAGGTGGTGGCCCTGGGAGACACCAAGATCGCAGCCATCGTCACGCAGGCTGGCAGCCAGACCAGCCATGCAGCCATCATTGCTCGCAGCCGCGGCATCCCCGCCGTCTCTGGCGTCCCGGGTCTGATGAAGAACGTCAAGACCGGCGACTCGATTATTGTGGACGGTCTGGAAGGGCATGTGATCCTCAATCCCGACCACGAAACACTGGCAGCCTACCGCAAACTCGAACGGGAGTTTTTTGACCTCAAGGACCAGCTGGCCACGAACCGCGCGGAATCCCCCACTACGCGCGACGGTGTCCCGTTGGAACTTCTGGCCAATGTGAACAACGTGGCCGATGCCAAGGCAGCCGTGGCCATGGGAGCCACAGGTGTGGGACTCTATCGCACGGAATACCTGTTCGTTGCGCATCCCGACGTACCGGACGAGGATGAGCAACTGAGCGTCTATCGGAGCGTTATTCGTGAGGCTCCGAATCATCGCGTCACCATCCGCACGCTCGACATCGGCGGCGACAAGACGGTTGCGTATCTGGGACACGACCACCAGGAAGCGAATCCGTTCATGGGCTGGCGGAGTATACGCTTGTCGTTCGAGCATCCTCGGCTGTTTACCGCCCAAATCCGAGCCGCCTTGCGCGCGGCGCCTATGCGAAACAACTGGGGGGGGAGGTGCAGATGATGTTCCCCATGATCACGACCCTGGAAGAAGTACAACGCGTACGCAAGATCGTCGACAAGGCCTACAAGCAGTTGCGGAGCGAAAAGAAAGAGTATGCCACGATCCCGATCGGCATGATGCTGGAGGTTCCAGCGGCGGCCGTTTCGCTCGACACCATGCTGGATTCCGTGGACTTCGTTTCTATTGGCTCCAACGACCTGGTGCAATATCTGATGGCCGCCGATCGGGACAATCCCAAAGTCAGCCACTTGTGTCAACCGCTCAGCCCCGCCGTGCTGCGCACGTTGACCTCGGTCATTCGCGCCTGCAATCAGGCGAAAGTGCCGGTGACACTGTGTGGTGAAATGGCCGCCCAAAATCGGGCCTTCGTGCTGTTGCTGGGCATGGGCCTGCGCAGTTTCAGCATGAGCCCCGCGTTTGTGCCCTCCATCAAGGAACTGGCCAAACACGTGACGGTGGCCAAGGCCGAGTGGATCCTCAATCGCTGCTTGCAACTCAAAACGACGGCTCACGTGAAACGATACATGCGCGAACAGGTCCGAAAACTGGCTCCTAATCTCTCCATGCTGGACCTCAGTTGATCGGAAGTGGAGCACGGATGAGCCCCCATCCGCAATGAATGTCGCTTTGGCCAAATCGCTTTCCTCGGGTGGGTAATTCGTCCACCAGTGCAGAACGGCTTACCAAGTCGCTGGGCAATCCACTTTGTTGGTCGCGTACAACGGCGACTTGACCCATCCGTCCTACGAGGTCTTGGGCCCAAGCGACAAAGGCCAGAAATCGTTCACGGCGTTGCGTATCGGGCTATCTAATGGCGGGGCAGCAGTTGATGGATCAGCGCCGTCAGCAGTCCGACGAGCGTGGTCAGCACAAACAGCCCGACTAGTTGGATCTGCCACCGCTCACCGTGCGGTGCGGAGATCTTGGTCCGCCACAAATAATGGCCACCGCTAATCAGGGCAGCGACACAGCCGACAAAGGCCACGAAGTACGCCCGTGAGAACGTGTCCATGACCCAAACGCGGCGTTCGTCACCCAGCAATATCTCGACCAATTGTGCCTGCAGCGAAAACGTCGTGTTCACCCACAGCGTGGGCGAGACCAAGACGCAATTGAATGCAAGAAATACAACCAGCAATGCTGCCACGGACACGCGATGGGACAAACACTTCCGCAAAGGTTTCGCCCAGAAAGCCGCGACGGCCAGGGCCCCCAAGCAGCCCAGGTTCAGCGCCATGGGATGCCACAGAATGCGAACGTCCCCCGACGTCCAACTGCTCTGACTCATGTCCTGGTGGTACTCCAGGGCCGGTAACGGAAAACCGGTCGTGAAATGCGTGTCCGACATGGAACAACCCCGAAAGAACAGGGTTGTATTGATCAGCAGCCCGAACAGCAGTATTTGCCTCATCAGTCGCGCCGTGGATGAATCGGCCTTCGACATGTGCCCAACCGATGCCGCATTGGCTGACTGTGTTATCAGTCCGGATTCGACCGCAGGCGGTTCGTTGTGTGTCATCGTGATCCATTTCGTCAACATTGCGTCGTCGCCCGCGCCGCAGACGAGGCTGTCTCAGAAGCGCGCCTCGCCCGCCCGGGCCAGTCGCCCTGTACTTCCTCCCACGAATGCAGCCATGAATAGACCAGCCACACAGCCCAAACTACCACACCTTGCTTTGCTCGCCAAACGCCTTCCCTTTGGGTATCATCAGCCGGGGCGCATGGTCGAGCTGCGCCGCTTCATTCGAGGATTTTCCGTGATGACCAGGTTGCACACGTTCTTCATGCTGGTCTGCCTTGTGCTGCCCCTCTCGTGTTGGGCCGATTCCCAGCTAGAACTCCATTTCGATTCTGCAGCGGACGCCGAACAATTTGCTGTACGCGTTTCCGGTGAAGCGGAACGTCGCCACAGCCCCCCGGCGATCGACGACGGTCGACTCTATCTGCTGCCGTCCTGGTGGAAGTCCTCCGCAGCGGTGGGCTTTGCGGCTGTCGCGCCGGAGCCCTATCGGCGAATCACGGTCGCCTGGTCCCTGGCGATGAACACGGGAACCGCCGGAGCAGGATTCGCGTGGGCTCCCTGCTCCGGCCGCGAGGACGAACCGATGCCGCCTGAATGCAAAAGTTGGGATGCGCCGAATCTGCCCCAAGCGTTTGCGGTCGGATTCGACGCCGCCAACCCACCGAACCGGGATCCGTTCCGAGGTTCCGGAAATGTCTACGATCGAGCCCAACACGAGGTTTCGTTGCATTGGGATGGCAGGGAAATCGTTAAGCGTACGACACCCATGGATTTTCGAGATGAACAACCACACCCAGTAAGCGTGCACATCCGGTTCGTTACGGGAGGCGCCGAGATCGATGTGACGATCGATCAGACGTCGATTTTCGAGTCGTATTTTATTCCTGGCATGCTCCCCTATCCCGGTCATGCCCTGTTCGGCGCCCGGAATGGCGTGACGGCCGGAGATGTCTACCTGGATGACCTGAAGATTTCTTGCTCGCAGCCGACAACAGCTGCCGCACCACCGCGCACCGTGGTGGCCATGGACCATCAGTTGAACGATGTCGCAACATCCGAAATATGAAGCAGAGGTTGCGTTCCCGGAGGACAGCGACGAATTTGGGCGGATCATCTGCACGCTGCGCTTGGACAAGCCGGAGACGCGTTTCGATCCCTGGGACCGGATCGCCCATATTTTTGTCTATGACGAAGACGGCGAGCGATTCGAGGTGCTGCGCTACATCACACCTTACGATCGCGGTCACGTGTGGCGCGTGGATGTGTCCGATCTTCGCCCGCTGCTGCGTGGTCAACGCAAGTTCGAACAGATGTGCTCCACGCAGGGCGAAGGCTGGGTGGTGACGGTGACCTTCGAATTCTACGCAGGGCCCTGCCAGCGCAAAGCGTATCGCGTCATCAACCTCTGGTCGGGAGCACCAGAAATTGGAAATCCGGATAACCCGGCCAGCGACTTTTATCGGGCCCGAACCATCCCGTTTGAGGATCCGCCCCTGGGGGCCAAAGTCCGGCTGGTCGTGACCGGTCACGGCATGGCACCGAATTCCGAAAATGCCGCGGAATTCATGCCCATCTGGCGGACACTGACGGTCAACGGCGAGGCCTATCGTAATCAGCTTTGGAAAACCGACAACTATCTGAATCCCTGCCGCCCGCAGGGGGGAACGTGGAAGTACGACCGTGCGGGCTGGGCGCCCGGCGACATCGTCCGCCCTTGGGAGGTCGACATCACGCCACTGGTCCAAGGGAAAAATGCCGTGAAGCTCGAATACGCGTTGGACAAATACATTAACGAGAACCGTGGCCAGACTTGGGCGCCCACACACGTCACCGAAAGCCAGTTGGTTCTGTATCGTTGAAATTCCTCCGTCGGAAGCAGGTAAGCCGTGTTGGCTGGGCGAGAGAGTAGCTCAGCCCTGAAGCACGCGACAGTCGGACAGGTTTGTCACCTGACATTTACCCACATCTGGGCCGCCTGGTTAGACCGCAAGCCAGAGAGGATTGCCGGCACACGCTCGTTCTGGCGAAACACGATGCGGCATTCTTCGGCGGCGTGCGCGTCCGGCGGACGCGCACGCCGCCAGAAAGCCTGGGAGTGGTGGCCTAGGATCGATGCGAACGGCGATTTCTTCTGGCTTGCGGTCTAGCGAACCGGAAATGTGTGTAAGCGACAGGTGACAAACCTGTCCTACTTACCAGACCTCGCTGATGTTGGCACTGGGTGTCCGCCCATGAGGGCGAAGCCTACCTTACCAGGCAAACCCGATGCGGGGTCCGCTTCGATGGACTTTCGTTACTCCAGATAGTCGCGCAGCGCATCCAGCGTTTCGGCGCGAACAGGGAGGACTTGCCGAAACCAGGGACCGCGCCCGCCTGTTGAGCCTGCTGTTGATGCTGGTCGAAATTCGTGATCATCATCACCGGCAGTCCGGCCAAGTCTGGATCGGCCTTCATCGCCTTGATGATCTCCAGCCCGTACGATCCGTCTCGGTCCATGACGCGATTCACGGTCACCAGATCGAAGGCCGCCGCGCGCATCAGACGCAGAGCGTCCTGCAGGCCGTGCGCCTGCACCACCGTGACATCAAAATGCTGCTGCAACAGCTGAGAAAGGGCATCGTGATCCGGTCCACAGCTGCCCACGTCCAGCACACGTCGACTCATCGTGCGACTTTCATTTCCCCAACGTCTCACCGTCCGCGTGCGCCGATCGCAAACAAATGTGTCTTGTTGGCGATGTAAAGCGTGTTGTGTGCCACAATCGGCGTGCTGTACACGGAATTTCGCATGTCGATTTCCGCGATGGGCTCATGCGGTTCGCTGGACAGATCAAAAATGGCGACCTCACCGTCCTCGTCGCCGATGTAGACCTTGTTTTCGACGATTAACGGCGAGCCCCACGCCGCCGCCAACAGGTCGTAGGTCCAGTGAACCTTGCCCGTCTTGGCGTCCAGGCAATGAAACAGTCCGCTGAAGTCGGCAATGTACAGCAGATCGTTCTTGATGGCCACGGTCCCGCAACTGCGATGCATGGTTTCTTCAAAATCGATCTCGCCGTCACCATTCTGGTCGAACGTCGAGTAATGCCAGACGACCCCCGAATTCGGGTTATCGATGGCCACTTCCCCGTCTTCGGCGATCACTGCCTGGATGCGACGAGGCGGAAGTACCTGGGACCGGTCCTTGACGTTCACCGCCAGTTCCGCGCTGATATCGCCCCGTCGCGTGGGGTTAATGCACCAAAGATGTCCGATCCCTTCACCATGTTCAGGATCCTGCCCCACGGCCACATACACACGATCGTCGTAAACGACGGGGGTGGCGATAATGTTATTCCTGGTGCCGCGGCCACCCAGGATCCATTCGGATGTCTTGGGGTTGCAGTCGAACTTCCAGAGTAATTCCGGTTTGCCGTTCTGGCCACCATCGGCCTTGAAGCTGTAAAGCCATCCGTCGCCGCCAGCAAACAGTACCTGGCTGACACCTCCCAGCGTCCCCACGGTGGGGGACGACCATTGACCGTGCAGGATATTCGCAGCGGGTGAACCGTCAGCCCACAACAATTTGCCCGTGTGCTTGTCCAACGCAATAAAACTCGGCGCTTCAATACTGGGAATCACAATATGCGACTCGTCGACGCCATTCGACGTATTGACGAACAGGATATCGCCTGAGGCGGTCACCGAGCAGCTGCACATGTTGTGTTGCGAGACATTCAGTTGCTTCATCATGTCAAAAACCCAGACCTCGTCGGATTCCAGCTGGTCATGGACCGTCCCTGACAGGCTGGCCAGCAGGTTGGGACCACGTTTCCGCAGCAGCACGGTGCGGGACTGGCCATCCATTGGCCCCTCGATTTTCCAGCCGTCACTGTCGCTGGTCACCACAGGATTTGTGACCTCGCAACCTCGGCGTGCCAGCAGCGCGAGCAGCGCGGGGTTGGCCTTGCCTTGCGGCAAGCCGTCCGCCAGATTGCTGGCCACGTCAAACAGGGGCTCCGCGCTTGGCGGCTGATCGGCGACGCGCAGTGCCAATCGCTGTTTGGCCATTGTCAATCGATAACTGGAAACGATCTTGCCACGCTCAGTGAGCTGCACGAGCCACTGGCTCGATGGCGTCTCCGGCGTCACACGAACTCGTTCTTGTTCGAGCAGTCCCATACGGCGCATGAGGGCCTCGATCGCGGCGCTCAAACTGCCGCTGTTCAAGCTGCCGCTGAGGTCCGGAGACTCTGCAAACAGGTTTAGTGCACCGGCCTGCATGGGTCCATCATCTTCCTGGTCGTAGTAGCCTTCCGTATCCAGACAGACAACTTCACCGCGACTGGTGACAAACCACAGTCGGTCCCCTTCCACCAACGGGGCACAGCAAATCCCCTGCAGGGGCCAATCGTGCACGCGACCTGTCGGCAACTTTTCGCTGGAATGCTGCCACAAGAATTTTCCGTCCTTCGCGTCAAATGCAACCAGACACCCCAGGTCCACATCGTCGGGATAACGCGGCAAGTAGCCCGCGCCGTTGTTGGTCCCCACGAAGGCTTTGTCGGTTGCCACGACCGGATTCCCGTACGATTGGCTGCCCAATCGGGCGCTCCATTTGATCTTGGCACCGCTGCCCGGAACCCACTCGCCGGTCTGCTCGTTGAAGTCACCGACGTCCCAATCCGTGGGCACGTTGCGGCCCACAGGCACGTTGTTCCGCACGGACGACCCGCCCCATTGCGGCCAGTCACCGGTGAGTTCCTCGCTCGCCCGTTTTTGTACCTGAGCCGCCGAGTCCGGTACCGTGACCAGCGAACAGATCGTAGCACCGGCAACCGCTGACAGGCATGCCATGAACAGCGGAAACAGAGGACGCCGCGTATCATGTACGGCATCGGAAGTCGAATGAGACACCATCAATTTTCTCCTCAAGGCGGCCGCCTTGCAGGCGGATTTGGGCAGGGGGTTTGTGCTGGGCGATCGCGTGGGAACAAACATCGATCGTCCGGCAAGAGGGCGACGAATCTGGGACTTCCCTGGCCTCACAGAATGCTCGGCGGCCCGCTCTTATCGTACAGTTCGCGGGCATTCCGGCAATCCATTTTCCTGGTTTTGTCCTGCGTGCGCCGATCTCCTCTCCGTAGGGCAGGTTTCTTAAAAAAGATTCCCGCTGACAACAGGCCATTATTCCGGTTTTTGGCCCTTGCCACCACGGCAGGTTACCAACCGACCTTGCGATCAAGCCAGAAGTCTGGCGGATTGGGGCGTTAGTACGAACAAATCTGTCATGTCTGGGACTCCTCCGAGGGCCTCTTGTCCGTATTCCGCTCGTCAGGTTTCTGATTGTTGTCCGGCTGCTCGGGAGCCCATGTCGCAAACATGGGCCAACGCGACAGCCATCGTACGCTAAGTATGGCCACGGTGGTACTGACGACGGTCGCCAGCACCATCCCAAACAGCGGCCTGGTCGGATCGACGCTGCCCGCGGCCACACGGTATCCAATAATCGTGAACGGGATCAGGGTGACACTGCTTGTGTTAATTGCCAAAAACATGGCCATGTCGTTCGTGGCCGTGTCGGGTGTTTTGTTCAAAGTCTGCAATTCCCGCATCGCCTTCAAGCCAAACGGAGTCGCCGCATTATCGAGCCCCAGCATGTTGGCCGACAAATTCATCAGGATAGCGCCTTGCGCTGGATGTCCGTCGGGTACCCCTGGAAACAGCCACCGCACGATGGGTCGTAAGGCACGCGCCAGCATATCGACGAGGCCGGCATCGTGCGCGATTTTCAGCAAGCCTAACCACAATGCCATAATCCCAATCAGGTCAATGCAAATCTTGACGGAGGATGTGGCTGCATCGAATGCGGCATTGTTCAGTGCCTTGCCCGCCTGCACAATCGCCGGCGCAGGTGGCTGAGCGTTTTCCGCCGCGTTTTCCCCAGTCCGTGTGTCCTCGGGTGGCGTTCCTCCTGGCTCCGTGGCAGTCGCGACGGGCGGCGCGACCCAACAATCGGGCCAAATGGTACGCACGATACCCTTGGCGAGTCCATAGAGTATTCCGATCAAGAGCAGCCAAAACCAGATTCGATTTAACATTCGCGGTTCCTCGCGGGTTGCCAACGCAGCAGGCGGCCCGGCCGCGCGCCCAGTCGCCGCCCGTCCAGCAGAACGGGGACGCCGCCGACCCAGACTCCTCGGGCCCGAGGTACGGACTTCGGCTGTCCCGCGTCTGACGAATCTTCCAGATCGAACAGCGCCAGGTCCGCCACCGCATGCCGTTCGAGGCGGGCTCGGGATGGCAATACGGTGCGCAGGATGTCGCAGCCTCGCCAAGCGGATGCATGGTCCTGGCCGGGCAGGTCGACACATGGCAAGTCGAGGGCCTGGGCAAACTCTCGCAGCGCACGGCTGACGTTCGCTGCAAGAAGCCCCAACACACCGGCTGCGAGTCCTTCCACCACCAACAGCCGCTGTCTGGCAGCATCCTTCGGCAATGGGAGCAGACCCAGAAAACCGATGTTCAGTGGGTAGCTCTTCAAGTTCGCGTCCTGCAGTTGCCGTAGCGAATGCAGCTCGTGCTCGTCCTCCAGGGGCAGACACCCCAGTACAGTCGTCGTGCCGGCGCGAATCCACGCGTCGGGTGGTTGGCCATCGACCAGGACTGAGCCTAGAGTCGAGGGGCGCAGTTCGGGCAGCCACCCGATGTTGCCCGGTTCACAGCAGGCGCCGCTGGCCTGGTGCACAACGAGCGCACCCGCATCCTGCAAATCGCCCAAGTCGCTAATCGTTCCCACGCAGGAGGGCGCATCGGATTCAAAGTTCACGCCGATATCAATGGCAGCACGGCCTACTGCGTGCGGCATCAGGACATGCCGAATCAGCAAATCGAAAGAGCGTTCGGAGGAGGAGCGGGGAAGGGCGAGATAGTCCCGTACGCAGTCGTCATCCAGGTTGTGCGTGGCGATGGCGTACAGCGCCGCCACCAGTCCACAGAAATGGACCCGCGTCAGCCAGAGGGTGTCCGCGTTGGCAGGGATACCTCCCGCCTCGACCAGCAACGTGCTGACTCGTTGCGATTGCACCCATTCCCCGAAGCAGCGGGGCATGTAACCCGCGTCATAACGAGAGATTAACGACGAGCAGTAGGGCCTGACGGCGCGGACGAACTGACCTGCGACGGATTTGGCCCGATGCACCCAGGGTGTGACGGTTTCCTCCTCGTCCAGAGGCGGAACCAACAGTGAGACGGAGGCCAGCCGCACTCCGTCCACAGTGGAATGTCGACTCTGATTGTGCAGGTTGAAGGCAAAATCGAAGGAGTTTTCAGCGACCAACTGATGCAGCGCCTGACCCTCTGGCGTAGCCAGACGTCGTGCATCGCGATTGATGTCGATGGTCTGCGCGTTGAACCGCGACCAACGGACCGCTCCATCCGGGTTCAACATGGGTACCATGGTCAGCGCGCATTGGCTTAAAATCCGTTGCGCCCAATCCGGGTTGGCCGGCCCGAACAGCGCGTGCAGCAATTCCAGCAGCACGACGGTGTGCGTCGGTTCATCTCCGTGCATCTGTGACCAAAGCAAAATGCGCGTCGGGCCTCGCCCCACGTCCACACGGTGGATCGGACGCCCCTCCACCGAGTTGGCCAGCGGAAGCAAACTGATATCCGCGGGATGCTCACGGTGCAGTCTCGATAATGTCTCAACAACTTCCCCGTAGCTTAAACGACCTGGAATTACGGAGCGTATCTTGTAGTGGTCGTACTCTTCCCAAATCGAGATGGGTTGCGCGGCGTCCGTAGTTGTCATGAGTTCATCGCCCGTAATGTTGATGCTCCCTCGCGGCCATGCGCGAGGGATGGGCTCATCCGCCACAGCGGCCGAGTGGGGTCAATCGCGAAAACGGACGGATGTTCCGCATCTGCCATGCGGTCCGTGTAGCCGCAGGTGGAAAACTCATGCGGAAGTTTGCAGCCGTTTGGCGATTTGGCCAGTTCGTTCTACCCTTCCCAATTAACCTCGGCAACCCTCGGCGGCGTTAGACCGGCAGATCGTCGCGCCAACGCACAAATCCCTCGATGGCCTCATATTCCGCCAGCCCCAGCGCGTCGTACAGTTTGGCAGTGGCTGCGTTTCGCTGTTCGGCCCGCTGCCAGAACTCTCGCATGTCGGGACCGGGAAACAGGGCCCGGTCCTTTTGCGACTCATGTTTGAAGATGGCGACGCGCTTGAGTTCTACTTCCAGTGGGCTGAGGGGAACCGCCATTTCGATGTCATGCGGACTCCATTCTTGCCATGCACCTCGATACAGCCACAGCTCAACACTCTCCTGCCATTCTTCTCCGGCGCATTGTTCCACGGCCGTCAGCACGGCGCGCAGACAGGTGCGGTGCGTCCCATGGGGGTCGGACAGATCTCCGGCCGCATAGATCTGGTGCGGCTTGATCTCGCGCAGCAGGTTTCGCACGATTTCATAATCCACATCCGACAATTCCTTTTTCTTGACACGACCGGATTCGTAAAACGGCAGGTTGAGAAAATGCAACCGCTGGCTGGGCACGCCACAGCAGCGGGCAGCGGCTCGGGCTTCGGACTGTCGAATCAGCGTCTTGATCCGTTGCACTTCCGTACTGTCGATCTGCCCCACGCTCTTATGTCGCAAAAAATCCCGGACCTTTACGTCAATATCCGCGATGGCTGCGGACGTGACGTCGAATTCATCACAGAAGTCCGAGAGAAACTCCGCGTAGCGCAGCGCGTCGTCGTCAAAGACAGCAATGTTGCCCGACGTCTGGTAGGCGACGTGCAGTTCATGCCCCTGCGCGGCAAGGCGGATGACCGTCCCGCCCATGGAGATCACGTCATCGTCGGGATGTGGCGAAAACAGGACGATCCGCTTGGGAAAGATGTGGTCGTGCGGTCGTTTGAGGTCCCCTGGTCGCTTCTTTTCCTCGGGCTTGCCTCCGGGCCAGCCGTTGATCGTACTTTGTAAGTGCCGAAACACGGCCAGGTTGATGTCGTAGGCTGAGCCGTGGTTCACAAGCAAGTCCTGCAGTCCTTCCTCGTTGTAGTCCGATTCGGTGAGCTTCAGGATAGGTTTGCCGAGACGACGGGCAAGCCAAATGACGGCCTTGCGGATCAACTCCGGCGTCCATTCGACCGGCACCAATAACCATGGACAGCGGCAGCGTGTCAATGACGCCGCGGCGGCTTCGTCCAGCATCACGCAGGCGCTCGGATGCCGTTGCAAGAAACTGGCTGGAATCGTCGGCGTGACGTCTCCTTCCACAGCCTGCGCAATGATATCCGCCTTGTTTTCACCGAACGCCAGCATATAAACTTGCCGGGCCCTGAGAATCGTTCCCACACCCATGGTGATGGCACGACGCGGCACCTGCTCCACGCCGAAGAAGTCGCTCGCTGCATCCGTGCGTGTCACGCGATCGAGGGTAA
This sequence comes from uncultured Planctomycetales bacterium, assembly GCA_963695565.1. GTDB lineage: Bacteria > Planctomycetota > Planctomycetia > Pirellulales > Pirellulaceae > CAVOGW01. Next base: position 79,987 of record CAVOGW010000006.1, on the reverse strand, counting down.
TCAAGCGCGTGACCGATCGATCGTCCGAACCCGGTTCGTTGAAACCGATATGACCGGTACGACCGATGCCCAGTAACTGGATGTCGATGCCTCCCGCGGCGTCGATGCGTCGTTCGTAGTCGCGACAATATTCATATACCCGTTCCGGTGGAACCGTTCCGTCAGGAACGTTGAAGTTACCAGCCGGAATATCGATCAAATCAAACAGGTGCTCACGCATGAAGCGGACGTAGCTTTGTATCTCTTCCGGCTGCATGGGAAAGTACTCGTCCAAATTGAACGTGATCACGTTTTGAAAGGAGAGCCCGTCATCCTGGTGCATCCGGACCAGTTCCTTATAGACACTGACGGGCGTGGAGCCCGTCGCCAGTCCCAGGACACATGTTCGCCCCTCGTCCGCCCGGAGGCGAATCAAGTCGGCGACGGCGTTCGCCACCGCGGCGGAAACTTGCGTGGATGACTTGAAAACTTGACAAGGGACACGTTCGCGAGCCGTGATGGAACTCGCCGCGAGCGGATGAACTAGCACAGTTTTGCTCCCCATACTTGATCTTGAAGACCCTATCCTAAGGATTTGCCAGGGGAGCATCAATTCCACGTCCTCCGACGATTGACGGCAGGAGGCCTGGCCCAAATTTTCGCCGTCAGGCGGCTGGCGAAAATTCGCCGGTTTGTGCTGCCGTCTGCCCGAAATTTCCGGCCCCAGACCAAAGCAAATAACTTGTGTTAAGCTCGACCGATCGTCATTGCCGACTTGGAGATGCCGCGTCAGGACCCGGGCGGCCGTGGTGACGATTTCGGTCGAAAGGCGACGACGGTTCGTTCATCGGTCTGTAGATAGGGGGCGCCCAGCAGATCGAGACAATAGGGGATGGCGGGGAATACGGCGTCCAGACACTCGGCAATGGCCTTGGGCTGGCCCGGCAGATTGATGACGAGACAGCTGCCGCGGATGCCAGCTGTCTGCCGCGAGAGGATTGCCGTGGGTACGTATTGCAGCGAAACCCGTCGCATTTGTTCACCGAAACCGGGCATCAGTTTTTGACATACCGAAGCAGTTGCCTCTGGCGTGACGTCGCGAGCCGCCGGCCCGGTGCCACCCGTCGTCAGAATCAAGCAACAGCCATGGTCATCAGCCAACTCGACGATGGCTCGTTCGACCTGCGGCTGTTCATCCGGCACGATCCGAATCAGCACGGTGACAGGCGTGACCAGCGCCGTGGTCAAGTAGTCTCGGATCGCCGGGCCGCTGCGATCTTCGTAGACCCCCTGGCTGGCTCGGTCAGATACCGTCACCACGCCGATGGCAACGCGATTTTCGGAATGGTGGTTGTCGGGCGATGCGTGCATGCTGCGATTCGACGTGGAGGACTCCGTGATTTTGTCTTGGCTTCCGGCCACCCGCAATGGGACACGGCGGTGAGCTCACACGTATATGCACAGATAGGTGGGGTCGCACGGACAGGCACGATTATAAGCGACTTGCGGGTCTGGTTCAGGCGAGAAACTTTGTGGGGCATGACGCGGCCCGTTGGCCGATTGTCGTTGGGCGCCCACCGGGCCATCGGCTGGCAGCCAATTTTCGGGAACGAGGGACGACCGACGGGGTTACATGTCAGGCGGATTTCCGACGAAATTCCGGGCGAGATGTCGTTTTTCTTGATTTTCAACCCCTCAGCAATTAGGCTCGATAGTGAGGCCTTGATCCGCTCGGCCGCACGTGCTGCGGGGAATTTACGGCTGACCCCTATTCGCTCACCAACGCTTCCTGCACTGGAGGTCAGTGGCCTCCAGTGCCGGAGCGTTTTCGGAACTCCCTGGACGTTTGGACCCATCGCGTCACTTGCTTTCGGACAGAGGCAACCCCTATGAATCGCGTTTCCCGGTTGGTACTCCCGTGGCTCGCCGTCACCGGCATTTTCCTGGCGGACGACACCCTCATCCACGCTCAAATCGTTTCTCCCCAGGCGGCCGGTGTCGACGTGGATGCATCGGGCGTGCTGCGAATGCGGATGGTGACCGACCCTACGGGCCAATTGATGCGGCAACGACTGGCCCAGTTCAAATCGGCGCTGGATCCCGAATTAGCCAAACCCAGTCGGCTGAGAAAAATCAGCCTGAATCGTTTGGAGGCCGCCCTGCAGGAATCCCTGTCGAATTCCAGTGGCCTGCCTGACGATATGCGCTATCTGGCGGGACTCACTAAGATTCAATACATCTTCGTCTATCCAGAGACGGGCGAAGTCGTCATCGCGGGTCCGGCGGAAGGCTATGGCTGGGACCTTGCCGGACAACCTATTGGAATCGTCAGCGGCCGCAGTGTTCTGGAACTGCAGGATTTGGTCGTGGCGCTGCGTTGTTTCCCGCCTGGCGGACCGAGCACCGACTCCATCGGCTGCTCCATCGACCCTACTTCGGAAGGGCTACAGCGGATGCAGCAGTTTCTGGCATCGGTGGCCGGACAAGTGGCTCCGTCAGACGGTGCGCGGATTGCCAACGGACTTCGTGAGAGCCTGGGACCGCAGGTCGTGTCGATTTACGGAGTGCCGGAGGCGAGTCATTTTGCCCGCGTGCTAGTGGAGGCCGATTATCGCATGAAACTGATCGGGATTGGTCTGGAAGTGCCCCCGGTCAGGATCGTCAGCTACGTGCAGCGAGCCAATCCTTCCAACGTGGCCCGCAATGCATTGCAGCGCTGGTATTTCGTGCCCGACTATGAATCGGTTCGCGTTAGTGCCGATGCACTGGCCGTGGAACTGGTGGGAGAAAGCGTGAAGTTGATCGGTGAGCAGGAATACGTACAGGGGAATGGTAATCGCGCTCAGAGCGGCGGCCAGGACCGGGCCAGTCAGGTTTTCGTGCATAGCTTCAGCGAAAAGTACGCGGCGCTGGCCCAAAAAGTGCCCGTATTCGCGCAGCTTCGCAACCTGATCGACATGTCGGTCGTGGCAGCCTATCTGCAAGAACATGACGTGTACGGGCAGCTGAACTGGAACGCATCCGTGTTCAACGACGAGTCTCGGTTCTCCGTCGAGACCTATCCAGCTCCCAAACAAGTGGAATCTGCCGTGAACGTAGTCTGGAAGCATAACGTATTGATGACGCCGATCGGTGGGGGCGTCAACGTGGAGCCACGGCGCGCGTTACATGAAGGTAATACTTCTGAAGACGACGAGGACCAGATCGCGGCGGCGCGCCAAACGGTCGATTTCACTTCGGTCGATGCCTCCCGCTGGTGGTGGGATTAGTGGTCGCCTGGACTGCCCAGCGCAGGACGGATGACCAAGTCGCTGGATAATCCGCATTGCGGGTCGCGCAAAATGGCGACTTGGCCAATCCGTCCTACTCGTCCGCCGCCCCCACCAGGCCCGGCAGCAAGGCGATGCCGTCGACTGAGTGGCAGACGTGGACGGCGTACCGGTCGGCGTACTGGGGACACCGCAGCGGATACTCGCGATCCACGACGGACCTCAGCTGGTCGATGGCCGATTCCAACACGATGGCGCCCGAGGCACCCTTGTCGCCGCCTCCCAGCATGCGCTCCCCTAAAACCCCGTCGACGCCCCGCGCGAGTTCGCACATCGTCTCCAGCTCCCCACCAGAAATCTGATAGTCGTCGCGGAGGCCGAAACCGTCCAAGCGGAACAGGCGGCCGACTTCACGAATGTTACCGGACTCCCAGGCTGCCAGCATCTGCTCGAAACGCGTCTGCGCCTCGTAGATGTATTTAAGCCGCTGGCACAACTGGGGATGCGCGGCCGCAAAGGTCGTGTGCATCCGCTGGTAAAGACCTTGAGTTCTGACATCGGCCAGGCACTGGATGCCAAAATCCGGTTGAGCCATCGCGACGAGTTGCTCGCATTCGCGGCGGCGAATCCGGTAGGTGGAATTTTCCAGGCCAGGTCGATCGGTGCCCGTGTCCAGACTGACGAGTGAAAACTGGTCGGTGCAGGGCCCTAGTGGCACATGACGAATCGACTGATCGCGCGGACAGAACAGGGTACCTGCCTGGGCTTTCGCAAAGAAAATCATTAGCGGGTCGAGAATACCGCAGGGTGAACCGATAAAGTCATTTTCAATGGCCTGGGCCCATTGCACCACTTGCATTCCTGAAGGCGTCGCGATCTGATTGACATCGAGCATGGTCAGGATCAAATTCAGCGCCAGCGACGCCGACCGCGACATGCCCCCGCCGGGAATGTTGCCGAAGATCACGGCGTCAAACCCTGTGGTGATTTTCAGTCCCGCGCGACGCAGGATGAACAGGGCTCCGGCCGGAAACCGCCCCCATGAATGACGATAGCGTTCGGCCGCAGGAGACGCCGACAGTTCCAGCTGCAAAACGCCTTCGTCCCCAAAGTTCTCGCTGAATATCCGGATCGTTCCCGATGCGTTGGCTTGATAGGCCAGCCAGATAAACCGGTCCGTGCCCACGCCGAACAGATCGGTACCGTTGTAGTCTCCGTGTTCCACGCCGAAGCAAAACCGCGACGAAGTACGGCGGATACGCCCACCGAACACGTCCAGTTGGTGGCGGCTGGCCGCCCCAGCAAGTGTGGCTCGTTCGTTCAACAATTACCCTCGACGCCCGTTCGCAAGTCGACCTTGCCAGAACAAGCCGGCTGAAGATGACGTTAAGCTTTACCGTTTAGATCAAGTGCGCTCCAATTCAGCTCACGACAAGACACAAAGATTCAGCGGCTTGGATGGCTCAGCGAACCGCCAGGATTGCCGTTTTTCGCAACCCTCCGATCCCGGTGCCTCGAAGTCCACTGGGGGAAACGTTATACTTGTCACCTTTATACTTTTCGCTTTCCGGGCACACAATCGGCTAGTGGGTCGCTCCGGCGGGTGTAGAGCACGCGAAAGGGGAGTGAGATGGGGTCGCTGGACATTCTGATTTTCGTGGCCTTTGTGGTTTCTGTGATCGGGATCGGACTCTGGCAAAGCCGAGGCGAGCAGACGCATAGCGACGAAGGAGCTCAAGAGTATTTTCTGGCCGGTCGACGACTGACCTGGTGGCTTGTCGGCTTCTCGCTTATTGCGGCCAACATCTCCACGGAGCAGTTCGTGGGGATGAGCGGCAAAGCGGCAGATTGGCTGGGAATGGCGATCGCCAGCTATGAGTGGATGGCAGCCGTGACGCTGGTCGTTGTGGCCTTTGTGTTTCTTCCAACTTTTCTTCGCAGTGGCGTCTACACGATTCCGGAGTTTCTCGAATACCGTTACAACGTCTTCGCGCGAACGGTGATGGCCATCTGCACGATGGTGATCTTGGTCGGCGTGCCCACGGCTTCCGTGATTTTTTCTGGGGCCAAGGTGATTACGGGGAACTTCCAGGGAGTAAGCATTTTTGGCTTCGACTTGGGTAATATCACGGTCGGCTGTTGGATCATCGGCACGCTGGCCGCGGTTTACGTCTTCGCCGGCGGGCTAAAGGCCTGCGCCTGGGCGGATCTGATTCAAGGATCGGCTTTGATCCTGGGAGGAATCGTCATCGCCTGGTCCGCGATGCAGCTGCTCGCCCAGGCCGACCCGCAGGAGTTGATCAAGACGGCGCGAAACAACGAAGTCAGCGTCGAGAGCCTCGAGCAGTCCGGCGCGATGCAGCGTTTCTGGGACCTCAACAAAGGCGAGCTGCCCGACGGCAAGGTGCACATGGTGCGGGGTCGCGACGACAAGGAGATTCCCTGGACGGCCCTGCTGATCGGACTCTGGATTCCGAATTTCTTCTACTGGGGCCTGAATCAGTACATCACCCAACGAACGCTGGGCTCGAAGTCACTGGCCGAGGGCCAGAAGGGAGTCATGTTTGCCGCCTTTCTCAAGCTGGTGATTCCGTTCGTGGTGGTTGTGCCCGGCATCCTGGCCTTCAACCTTTTTAGCCAGGAATTGAAGGAAGATGCCGTCAATCGAAACGCCTTAATCCTTTCGGAAAAGTCACCGCAGCTGTACCGCAGACTTTCGATCAGCATGCAGCCGGATCCCGACAAGCAACGAAACAGCGGCATCATCAAGGACGTCAACAAACATCTTGCTGCACCGGCAGCTGGCGATGCCCTGCAACTCTACGTCTTTGACGAGTTCTTCGCCGGACTGCATCCGGACGACCTGGCAACGCTGACAGCTCATAACGTCGATACACTGGCCAACAAGACGGAGGCGCCCGCCATGCCCTCTACCGGAGCCACTACCGAGGATTGGGTCACATACAACCGGTCGTTAACAGGCGAGGCGATAAATCAGCTCGCTGGCGAAGTCCGTGTCGATACGCTGGTGGCTCACGATTACGACAACGCCTTCCCCACACTGATCCGCGAACTGCTGCCGATAGGTGTGGGGATCAAAGGATTCGTGTTGGCGGCTATTTTCGGCGCTGTTGTCAGCTCGCTGGCTTCGATGCTCAATTCGGCTTCCACGATCGCCACGATGGACATCTACCGTAAACTGCGCCGCGGGGCGAGCCAGTACGAGTTGGTCACCGTGGGCCGGATTTGCGTCGTGCTGTTCGTCCTGATTGCCATGGCCATCGCTCCGTTTCTTGGTCGACCCGAGTTTGGCGGGATTTTCACGTACATCCAAGAGTTTCAGGGCTTCATCTCGCCGGGAATCCTGGCGATCTTCATTTTCGGTCTGCTCGTGCATCGTGCCCCACGTAGCGTCGGGACCGTGGGGCTGCTGGTAAATCCCGTGCTCTACGGCACGCTCAAGTATGCGAAACCTGAAATCGCCTTCCTGGACCGGATGGCCATCTGCTTTTTCGTCGTGATGGCTATCCTGGGCCTGATGACACTGATCCGACCCTTGGCCAAGCCCGTCACGCTACCGATCAATGAGAAGATGGACATGAAGTCCTCCCCTGGTGCTAAAGCCTTCGGCGTATTGGTCGTGCTGCTGACGGCTTGCTTGTACCTGGTGTTCTGGTAGGCGCGGCCGAGATTCAGCCCACACGCGAAACAGAATTCCGTGACGGACGTTGGCTGGTCGTCCGACGACATGGCGATGCGCGGTCGGCGAGGACATCGCCTGGCCTGTAGCGTTTAGCCGGATCGCAAATTCCGCAATCGTCCGTAGAGGCTGGGCTCAATGCTGGCGTACTGGGCATACAGCGTCTGCAATTCATCTAGGCGGCCTGTCCGTCGGGCAGAGGCCTCCAGAGCTGCCAGCATTTTGTAGTTTCGCAATTGGGTGGGCAGACAGGCAACGAACAGCGCGTAGGACATGTCAAACGCTTGCAATCGGTAACAATTCCACGCCGCGCGTACCGCGATGTGCGGGGCGGCCCGCAGGACCTGCTCCTGCACCACCGCCCGCGCCCGATCCCCCTTGCCCGTCCGCAACAGACTTTCCACGTATTGCGGCAACATGTCGGGCTCCACCGCTTCCCCCAATTGCCGCAGCTGATCGAATTCCTCGACGATGACCTCCGGCTGCAGGCACAACGCCCGCAGCCGCCGGAGTTGCGTCAATGCGAATTGATCGTCGGGGAAAACAGCCAAGAGTGACTCCATTTCTTGCAGGGCGCGGTGGCGGTCCCCCATCCGTTCATACAACCAGCTCAGGTCTCGTCGCGCCGCGGCGTGCGCTGGCGAAAGTCGGGTCAGAATGGACTCGGCTTCGTCAAACTGCCCCTGCTGTGTGAGTGTCTTGCCCAAGAACAGCTGTGTGAACCAGTGGGGATACAGGCGATCACTCTCGCGAAATCGGCCTGCCGCTTCCTGGTAGTTTCGCAGCGAATAGGCCAGCCGCCCGGCCAGGTAGTGCACGCGTGCCGAGTCGGGGAAGAGGCGGATCAGCTGCTGCGCCAACGGTTCGGCTTCGCCCAATCTCTTGCAACAGATCAGGTACTCCAGTTCCAGCCCGCGCGTCTCGACTGAGAGGGGATCTTCTTCCTGCAACACCTGCAGCAATCGTTCCGCTTCGCCGAGTTCGCCGCGGCGCAGCGCGGCGGTCAAGTTCCGTTGCAGTACCTTTCGAAGTGCTTCGGCCATCGGCTAAAACCGCTGATCTCTGGTTGTTTCCCCGCATCGGGGCCGCCCGCCAAAACCCGTAGTTTAGTCGGTTGGCGGGCTCAGTCGATCGCACGTCGCGCGTCCATTACCAAACGGATCAAGATTCAGGTAAAATGTCGACAAGCTGCGGCACCTGCCCGCTGTCCTCTGCCCGATCCCCAGCGAACTTGAATGGTATCACGCCTGGCTGCCGAACCGCAATCCAAGTTGCGACTCCGCGAAGTTGTAGGAGTCAGGTCGCACCCCACGGTCGTGCGGTTGGATCACCTGCAGAGCGAGACGGCCGCGTGGATTTCGGCCAGCTATTATCTGACCGATGATGTGAGGGCACACCTGCAGGCCCTAGGCGCGGCGCTGGAGCGTCCCACCGGCTGTGGCATCTTCCTGATTGGCCAATACGGTTCCGGAAAATCTCATCTACTGGCCTATGTGGCTCAACAGTTAAGCCAGCCTGCCGCCGTCGACAAGACTTTGCCAGTGGCATTACGAGGAGGCAGCCCCTGGCCCAAGCTGCAGAGGCACGTGGTAGCCATTTCGCTGCTGAACCACTCGGCCGAACGGCGTCTGGAGGATGTCGTGCTCGAGGCGCTGCAGCTGACGGCGGGACTGGCTGATCGACGGCAGACGTGGAGCGAATTGCTGCGGCGGTTTCCCCAAGGGTTGCTGTTACTGATGGACGAGTTGTCGGAATTTCTGCGGTCCAAATCCACACCCGCCGCGTTCCACGAGGATATTCGCTTTCTGCAGTTTCTCGGAGAATGGGCGCAAGACCATCCGCTGTGGATCCTGGCCGCCCTGCAGGAACAAATCGAGCACGTGGGAGACCTGGAACACGGCCTGTACCGCAAGATCAAGGACCGTTACCCGCTGCGGCTGTTGCTCACTCCGGGTCACATCGTCGATTTGCTCTCGCAAAGCATCCTGGAAAAGAAGCCTGGTTATCAGCAGGCGGTTGACGCCGTCGTCGCGGATCTGCGTGTTGGGTTTCCCGAGTTGGCGGTCCAGCTGCGCGAATTGAGTGCCGTGTTCCCCCTGCACCCGGCCACCATCCAACTGCTGGCAGAGGTGCGCGACCGATTTTCGCAGGCCCGCGGTGTCGTCGACTTTGTCGTCGTGCAGCTTAACGGCAGTCCCGAGCGGCATGTGGAGCCCTTCCTGGATCGGTCTTGTGACCACCTGTTGACACCCGATTTTATCGTCGATCACTTTCGTGACCTGTTCGAGGTGCAATCCGACTTCGTGCCCCTGGCACAGCAGCTGTTGCCTTTTTACCGTCAACATCTCACCGAATTATTCCAGACAGACAAGCTGGTCGACCTGGCGTGGCGCCTCATCAAGCTGTTGATGCTCACGCACGTGTCACCGGTGCGCGAGGGCCTGACGCTGGACGAGGCAACCGGCTGGCTGTTGTACCGAGCCGCACGCATTGACCCGGCCCGGAACCGCAGCGTCGTGAAGCGCGTCTTGGACACGCTGGCCGACCAGGGGCGTTACATCGTCAGGCAGGATGAACATTACGCGCTGAACTTGCAAGACGACGGCGGCGCCGCGCTGGATCGGTTTCTCGAACGTGAGAAGGCGGAGTTGCAGAACCGCGGTGAGATGGTATTGGAGTCTTTGTTGCCACTTCTGGCGGACGGGGATTTTCATCCGTTCAGCTTCCGGCGCGACGCCTGGCAGGCGCATCGCGTCCGCTGGCAATTTCCACGATCGACAGTTCTTTGTGTTTGTCGGCAACGAGCCACCCGAACCAAAAGACGGACTGACCCTTTGCGTCCGCCTGCCGTGGGGAGACCAGTCCGCGGCTGCGGCGCTCCGCACGGTGCGGCCGTCTTCGATTGGACTGGGCGAGGAAGTGATCGAGCTGGCGGCCCTGGTACGCGCGCGGGAGAGGTTCTGGAGCGGCAAGGCGGCCAGCAGGCTGGAGGCTCGATTTCAAGAACGGCTTAAGTTCTTTCGCGCGCAACTGAAGATTGCTTATCGGGAAGCTATCGTGATCGGCCACGACGGTCAGCACGAGGCGGCACCTTCCATCGAGCCGGACGATACGTTTGCCAGTTGGTTGGATCGGCTCGCCCTGACCACCCTGCGCCGGACCTATCCCAGCTTTGAACGTTTTGCACCCGTGCATGGGCCGTTGCCCGCAGAAGCCTATCGGTCCCTGATGCGGTTCGCCGCTGCCCAGGAACTGGGGCAGTTCGACGCGGACGACTATGTCAAGCTGATTCGCGAAGCCTACCTGGTACCCATGCAGCTCCTGAAGCGGAAGCAGCGTGATTACGTCCTGCCCGCGCAACCAGAAAACGCCGAACTGGTGAGGCTGGTCCTGCCACTGATTGAAACTGAAACCAGTCCCAAACTTATTTACGAACAATTGCAGGGCCCCGTGTACGGGCTGGTGCCCGACCAGGTCTCGTTGCTGCTGGTCTACCTGCTGATCCTGGGGGAAATTGACATCCTCAAAGGCAATACGTCCTATCGCGAGTCCTTCGAAACGCTGCCGAACCCCGTGCAGTACGATCGTATCGTGCCCGGCCGCGCGCTGCGCGGGAATCAAGTCCAGGAATTGACCATCCTTTGCGAGGGGCTGCAGATTCGCGTCCCCGCGCAAATGACGGTGATGGCCCAAAGACGGGCCGCGCACGAGCTTCGGCGTCGCGTCACGCAACTGGTCGAGCCTCTTCACACGCTTCGCCGTCGCTTGCACAATACTCCTGGAGCGACGGCCGTCATCGAGCAGTTGACCAGGTTCCTGCAGCGCATGGCGGTACTGCAGCAAAGCTCCGACGAAGTCCACACTGTTCAGCAATTTCTGTTCGAGTTTGGGACTGCCCGGCGATTCCTGGAAGAGTACCACGGATACCAGCAGTTGGCAGAAAAGTTGGACAGGAATTTGCAATCGCTGAAACAGTATCAAACCCTGCTCACCCATCCCCATGTGGTCAACTGGGAAGATCCGAGTCTGGCCATACGCCGAGAGTCGCTGGGTCCGGCACCCCCGTTGGACCACTTGGAAAGCCTGGATAGCTGGCTCGACGTAGCGCGAGACGTCTACCAGAGTTATCAGGAGTCCTATACCGAGCGACATCGAGCATGGTGGACCTGCGTCGAACAACATCCGCTCTGGAACTGGCGGCCTCATCCATTGAGCAGTAGTCGACATCTGGGACTGGCGGAGAGTCTGGCGGGCCTGCACGAGTGCCGGACCCGCGCCGCCAAGTTGCGTTGTCCGGGACTCGTCAACCTGGATTTCCAGCCCAGCTGTCACTGTGGCTTCGACGGCAAACGCCATGCGATCCGCACCGAGCTTGAGCGATTCGACAGGCTGCGCGCGGAAGTCGAAACCACCATGCGGCACTTCTTCGGGCAACAGAAAGTTCGATTGCGGATGCAGAAGTGGCTGGAGGACAAGATCGAAGTCAATCCCCAGACGCTGGCCTACGTCGCGCAGCAAGCGGAGTTTCCTGAAGTCAGCGATCTGGCGATCTTCGATCAGTATTTGGCGGGCATCGAGTTAGTGAAGGAAATTGACTCCCGAGAACTGCTGGAACTGGTTGCCGAGCGCACTTGGGAGCCCGCGGATTTGTTGCGCGTCCTGCAGGATTACCTGGCCAGGTTCAAAAATGTGCGCTTGCGATTCCCGGCCAGAGCAGTCTCCTCATCGGGTCTTGTTAACTGGTGTGTGGAACAGAGTTTGAGATTCGGTGTTCCTCTGCCGCAAGGTATCGCGGCGGACGAACTGGGGGCCGCTGTATCTTGTCTGCAACCCAACTGGGTCGGACAATCGACCGTCACACAGCTGGATAAACTTGGCTTGGGGGAAGCCATCGAGAACAAGATCGCCCAGTGGCTGCTGGATGGTCATTTGAAGTTGCCCAGCCAGCCGACGGAATCCCTACTCGTGGAATCCATTCGGGAAATCCTGGCTCCCGTTGACAGCGAATCGGTCGATCAGCTGGCCGAGCAAGCACAACGCATGTACCAACATCACGGACGGCTCGTCTGCCTGGCACGACGAGCTTGGCTGCAGCGCCTCGATCGACTCGCTCGGCATCTACCCCAGGACGCTCCCTGTCCGTTGTCGGAGCTGTTATCCGCATGCGAGGACGCGAGCTGGGTCGTCGTCGACGGGTTGGGCTTGCCGCTCGTACCTTGGTTTCGCTTGGCGCTGGGCGACTTGTTCCCTGCCTGGCGGCTGGACCGCGTGGACTATGCCCTCGTCTCCTGCCACACGACTACCGACCAGTGGTACCGTGACCTGGTGGAATCAGGCGTGCGACACCCCTTGGAGAAAATTAACGTCCTGGACTCGATGTTGCACGAACGTTTTTTACCCCTCGAGGACTTATGGCGTGTGGCGCTGGCCGAATTGACGGTCGCCTGTCGTCAGCTGGTGACCCGGCTGCCGCAGCCACGGAAGCTGGTCGTGTTTGCCGATCACGGCTTTCGCCTCGCCAAAGACGGTCGATCTTATGGTCACGGCGGAGACAGCTCGCTGGAGCGGCTGGTTCCCGTAGTGCATTTGCATCCGCGTTAGCGGACGGATGCGTCGATGGGACCTCAATCAAGCCCTTGGGTGGGGCATCCGTCGGCGAGCGAGGCCGCGGCGCAACGACCCCGCGTCGACTTACGGGAAATCGCTGGGGCGGAGCCGGTGGCGGGGTGCGCTGTGGGCGACGCGGTGGTTTTCGTTTTCGCGAGGCTGGCTGGTCGTGGGCTTGCGCCACACGGCTCGCCTTCGGCGTGCATTAGCGCTGCAAGAAGTGCATGACGCCGAAGACGATTCCCGCAATGACCACTGCCGGCAGAAAGCCCTTGAGGATCAGGTTGAGCCAGGAAAACGGGTTGCTGTTGAACAGGATCTGATACAGCACCACCGTGATGTTGAAGGCGATGAAGGCGTACATCGTCTTTTGTTTGGTCGCATCGTCCATGGTTACATTCGCACTACCCGTGCGCCCAGGATTCGTTCAGCGGGGTGCCGCATCGTGGCCACGCCATCTTGCCGCCTTGCCGCCTTGCCACCTGCCACTCCCTGGCACTTTCGCACTTTCGCACCATCAGTCGTCGATGGCCTCTTTCACCCGTTGCACAAAGTGGGGAGATTTACCTGATTTGCTCAGGTCCAGAGCCTTTTGTTCGGCTTGTTTTCGTTGGTTGAACTCGAACAAGGCGACGCGCTTCAACGACTGGCTGAAGACACCCCAATAGAGCTTCAGACGGATATTGGCGGCGGCGCTGGCGCGTGATTTCCGCTTCGTGACCTTCTTGGCTTTGGGAGCGGCCGGAGCCTTCTTTTTCTTGGTGCCGGCCTTTTCGGCCGCCTCCGCCTCTGCACGTAATTCCTTGCGATTTACGACCTTGTGCGCCATTGAGTTTCCGCCACTTCCAGGATGCAGGAATCCACTCAGTCAACAGGTACGGCCGACTTCCCCAGCCCGCCAGCCGCCCCTTCCCACCAGCTTAGAACATTCACAGTCGATATGATACAAGATCCCGGTTTCGCTTACTACCGCGCCACCGCATGCTCGACACCCATGGCCAAAAATTCTCGGGAGCCCTGATTCCGGGCCTGCGGCGACAACTTTGCCGACGACCACCGCGGGATGGTAGCATGACCGCGTCAACAGCGTACGAGTTGTGGCCTGCGTTCCCAGCTCGCCGACATGGGGCGGACGCGGACCGTTTCGTCGGCAAAGTACCGACGCGTCTCCCACTTGGCCAGGCTTGGATCGACTAGCCAGAGCACGACGACTTATGAACTCCCCCGCGTCTCAATTCGCCGTCGCCTGCCCAAGCTGTGGTGTGGGCCTCAAGGTTGGGGACTCCGATTTGGGTACGCAGCGGGATTGTCCCAAATGTGGCGCTGGTTTTATGCTCCCGACCTTGACGGAAGCGCGGCGCTTGGCCGAGGCCAAGCGGCAGGCGCGTGCCCAATTCGGCTTTTCATGTCGACTGTGTGGTTCGCGACTCTATGCGATGCCGCAACATATTGGGCGCAAGATGAAATGCCCCGACTGCCACGCCATCAATAGGATCAGCCAGCCTCCGCCGAAGGCACAGGCCAAATTCATGCCGCCTGTGGAGGGATATGATCTGGCCCTGGCCGACGAGAGCCCGGTCGATGCGCGGCCGGCCGAAGAGTTGTTCCATTTTCAGTGCCGCGTGTGTCAGACCATGCTGTCCGTCCCTCGTTCATGGGTGGGACGCCAGTTGCCCTGCCCCGATTGTGGGACTCGGCTGGTTGTGCCGTTTCCCCCGCCCGCCGTCACCAAGGTACATGTCGTTGCCAAGGACCCAGGATTAACACTGGGAGTTGCCGTTCCGATTCCGCAGCAACAATTTGTCAACGTGGAAAAGCTGATGACGGCCGCCCATGAGAAACTTGTCACGGAGGCCAAAAAGAAACCGAAACCCATTCGCCGCCCGTTTCTCACGGGCGTTTACACGTATCCGTTTTATCCGACCTCACTGGTCTATCTGGTGTTGACTGGCGTTTTGGGCGGGCTGATACTCACCTTACTGCGGATCACCGTCGAACTCCAAGGACTAGAAACCGTGATCGGCATCCCGTTGATCATCGGAACGGTGATGTTTTCTATTCCGTTGGTGGGCTTAAACGCCAATTACTTTTTGAAGACCATTAACTGGACCTCGCTCGGCTACTCCAGTGTCGGCGAGAGCCCGCCCTTTGAGTTTTTTGAATTTTTGCGGGGTGTGGCATTCATCATCAACGCCCTCGGTGTGAGCGCTATTCCCGGCGCGTTGATCGGACTTGCCTTGCCAAATCGGCTGATCGCATTGGGGGTGCTGGTGCTGGGCACGGTCGTCTTGTACCCGTTCGTCATCCTTTCGCTGCTAGACAATGATTCCGTGTTTGGTCCCTATTCGAGCTTCATTTGGTCCTCGCTGGGAACGGTCCGGCGTGCTTGGATTAAATTCTATCTTTCGGCGCTCGTGCCATTCGGAATGGTCGCGGGCAGCCAGGTTCTGGCGATATACTTTCCCAACGACATTTGGTCGTACGTCACCATCGTCGTCACCAGCATGGCCCTGCTCATATACTTTCGCCTGATCGGGCGATTGGCCTACGTCATCGATCGGTCGATCCCCAAGGGAAAAAAGCCAGATTCAAGCCACCGGTTTTCAACCGGTGGTAGGTGACTTTCGGCTTGGCAGCCGGGGGGGAGCGGGGCTCGGTATCCCCACGTTTCCGACGCCGAATCACCAACTGCTGCACGTCATTGCATTACGAGCGACGCGTGGGCAGCTTGCGTGTGGCGATCAGCCAGAATGCGGCGAACAGCAGTGCGCTGAGCAAGATCACTGCCGGTTTGCCGAAATCCCGATAACGGAGGTAGGTACCCAGCGCGATCAGGCCGCCCCAGATCACAATGGCGGCCGCCAGGAGCTTCGGCCAGTTCGCGAAGAACGTTGCTCGCTCGGGCTGCCCGATCACGAGGCTCCTTCCTCCGCGGCCGGCCGCGAAATGTTTTCCAGCACTGAGAATTCATCCAGCGTCACGGTCGTCAACTCGCCATCGGGCCGCTGCAGGACCAGTACATCGCTGAAGGCCTTGTCGTCGAAGTTTCGTTGATAGTGCAAACCATGACGTCGTCGCTGCGTCCGGACGACCTGCCCTTCGGTCGTGGTTTTCCAGGATCGGAAACCAACCTTGACCTCGTGACGCAGTCGTACGCTATCACCGGGCTGCAATTGTTCAAAGACGCGCAGCGTTTGAGCGTATTGGCGATCCATAACGTTGTTCCCGTAGATATCTGTTGCCGGCAATGATTTTTGCTTGCGTTCACCGTGCCACTCGGACGGAGTTTCGCCACGACGGTCGTGCTCACACCTGCTTGTCTTCGATAAAGGGCATCATCTTCCGCAGCGCACGTCCGATCTGCTCGATAGGCAACTCGCGCTCGAGTGCCCGGCGTTTCTTGAAGTTTTCACCCCCCTGACGGTGCTCCTCGATCCATTCCTTCGCGAACTGGCCGCTGCGAATTTCTGCCAGGATTTTTTTCATTTCGGTCCGTGTCTGGTCATTGATGATCCTCGGCCCGCGTGTGTAATCGCCATACTCGGCCGTGTTCGAGATGCTGTGTCGCATGTAGCTCAACCCGCCCTGATATAGGAGATCCACGATCAGTTTCGTTTCGTGCAGGCACTCGAAGTAAGCCATTTCGGGCTGGTAGCCGGCCTCGACCAGCGTCTGGAATCCGGCCTTGATCAGTTCGCTCAGCCCCCCGCATAGCACCACTTGTTCGCCAAATAAGTCCGTTTCGACTTCTTCGGCAAACGTGGTTTGGATCACACCGGCCCGAGTGCCGCCGATACCCTTGGAGTAGGCCAGGCCGATCGAGAGCGTTTGCGGGGAGGCGGTAGGCGAGACCGCAATCAGGCAGGGGACGCCAGCGCCACGGACATACTCCGATCGGACCAGATGGCCCGGGCCCTTCGGGGCCACAAGCAGCGTTTCAATGCCCGCCGCGGGTTGGATATAACCAAAATGAAAATTGAAGCCGTGCGAACACATGAGAATCGCATGGGGCTTCAAATGATGTTTAATGGCGGTGTCGTAGATTTCGCCTTGCACCTCATCGGGTAGCAAGAGGTTGATAATATCGGCCGCGGCCGTGGCCTCCTCTACCGACACCGGCTGAAACCCGTGACTGCGTGCCAGTTCGTAATTTGCGCTTCCCGGGCGTTGTCCCACAACCACCTGACAGCCGCTGTCTCGGAGATTTTGCGCATGGGCATGTCCCTGGGAACCATAGCCCAGGATGGCAACGGTTTGATTGGCTAATTGTTGCAGGTCCGCGTCGTCATCGTAGTAGACTTTTGCTGCCATGTTGTCTTTCGTGATTGAAAATGCGTTGCGTGTCAATCGCGCGTTCGTTGCCGACGAGCAGGCGATCGGTAATCGGGCTGAATGATGCTTAGCGTGGCCGGTTGCGTCTTGATCGCTGCCGCCGGAATGGATCATCCGGCATTGGGATCGACATACGGCTTCAACACACTTGGACGGCGGGCCTTTTCAGGTATTTTGGTGCGCGACTCACTGCGAACCATGGCAATGCGCCCGGTACGCACGAGTTCCTTAATTCCATAAGGTCGCATCCGCTCGATAAACGCCTCGATTTTCGACTCGCGACCCGAAATCTCGATCATGACTTCCTCGGCTCCCACATCCACAATGCGGGCGCGAAAAATCTGCACCAATTCCCGAATTTCGCTGCGCGTATCCCCGGCTTTGCAAAAAACCTTGATCAACATCAAATCGCGCTCCACATAATCCTGAGCGCTGATATCGTCGACGCGTACCACCGTGACGATCTTCTCGAGCTGCTTGCGGACCTGTTCCAACACACGATCGTCACCCATGACGACGAATGTCATGCGAGATAGATGTGGGTCCTCGGTTTCTCCCACGGCCAGCGAATCGATGTTGTAACCCCTGGACGCGAACATCCCGGATACGTGTGCCAGTACCCCAGGGACGTTCTGTACCAGAGCGGAAATCACGTGCCTCAATTCAATGTCTCCAAAGTCATTTCAATCTGCACGGCGGCGGCGATGTCGCGAGTCAGCTGCCCTGAGCTGGAAACAGCAGCGCAATTTGCCAGGCGGGATCTCCGACCTGCGAAGATGGGCAGGTCTTCTCGAAATGGGGCACGATGGAAGACTCCGTGAAAGGTCCTGCAGGCAGGGAGCGTCAGGGTCGGCGGAACTACCAGAAAAATCACCGAATCCTCGTATCGTACACGATGCGAACTTGGGTCACAACGGCGGGAAAAGTGCCGTCGAAATCACAGCGTCGCTTTTCGCTTGACCCCCGGAATTGTCCGGCTAGACTGAAGATCGATGGTGGTGCATGTTGGGTGCTTGACTCGAAATGGAGGCTCACCACGTGGTTACGTTTAGTCACCGCATCATCCGGGACCCCGTCAGGGACTCAAGTCCTCTTGATTTAATGACTCCGGGGAAACGCCAATCACGCAAACGGCATGAACGACAGTTGTGTCCTGTCGCGGCCGGGCGACCGTCTGGCCGGTCTCTTGGGCATCCAACTTTTCCGCGCCGGCGGGCGAGATGGCGAATTCATCCTTTCGCGTAACCCGCCCCAGGGGGAATGATTCTACTTAACTCCGAGGAGCATCATGATGGCGTTGTTTTGCCGGCCGAGAAGCTGGATCGGAATCTTATTCGGCGGGTTAGTCCTATCCGGCTGTGGAGCGTGGTGTCGCTCCACGCCAGGACAGCCAATTCCCGTGACGGACGCAGGTCCGTTGCCGCGCCATGACGTTGAAAACGAGCACGTGGTGGGTTTGTTGGATCACAGTAACTTCCGTCTGGTAGGTCGTAGCAACCCCGATGGTCCCTACATCTTGAGTGCCCGAAACTGGACCGATTTGTACGGATACGCGTATGATGGCGACGATCCGCAGTTCATCGGTCGTCGCTTTGCATACGTTTCGACGGGAGGCTATGAACGACGCGGTAATTTCACGCAACTGCATCGTGGTGGAGTTGCCATCTTCGACGTAACCCACGATGGGGATCCGGAGTATTATGGGACTTTCCAGCCTGAATGTTCGGCGGCCCAGTGCAATTTTCTGATTCGAGATATCGAAATCCAGGACGGAATTGCCTACTTCTCCAGTGACCGCGGGGCGCTTAACAATGGTGGCGTGTTTGTCGCGGATCTGCGCTCCGATCCGATCCATCCTACCCAGTTGGCCCATCTGAATTCCGCCAACTTTGATGGTCTGAATGCCGTCCATGAAATAGGCTTGGATGTCGTGGCGCCGGGGGAGGCGTACCTGTACACTAACGACAGCAACGTCAATGGACGCATTTCCATCTACGACGTAGGGGACCCTCGCGGTCGCGGTGTGCAGCGCGTGGCGGATATCAACAGTGTGTCCACACACGGAGTGTACGCCGACGACGGAGTGCTGTACGTGGCGGGGACCGACACCGTCACCGTGTTCGACGTGACTCAGATCGGGACCGGTAACTTCACGCAAATCGGCCAATTTCCCACGCCAGGGGGCTTTACCCACAGCAGCTGGCCGGACGAGTACGTTAACGATGCCGGGGAGACACGAAACGTGATCTACCTGGCTCACGAGGCGAATGGTACGGACCTCCAGGTGTGGGACGTGACCGACGTTCTGTCAGGAATCGATCCGGCCGGTGCGTTCCAAATTGCCAATGTCACGAACCTGCAACTTGAGTTGACGCAGGGTACTGGGCAAATTACGAATGTGCATAATCTGTTTTTGGTGAACGATCTCCTGTTCACCAGCTGGACCGTCGGGGGCATGGTCGTACTGGATGTTTCCCATCCGGCGTCCCCGCACGTGGTCGATACGTTTGATACGACCAACGTGGAGACCATTTCTAATTTTGCGGGCGCTTTTGGGGTAAGCCCGGTACTTGGGCTCGATCGTGTCCTGATCTCCGATCGCGCGAATGGCTTGTGGGTCGTCGACGTCTCGGGCGTCGTCCCTGAACCGTCCGCACTGACCATGGGTGGGTTGCTGTTGTTAGTGATGGTAGCCCTCATCCGCAAGTGAATGGACGGGATGGGGATGCGCTTGCAGCGGCGCAGAGTTCGGGATGATATGCAGGCGCGTCCCTGAGGATGAGCAGCGCGGACCTGTATTTGTGGACAGTAATTCTTACCGGTTTGGGGCGGTGACCCGGAAATCCATGCTCGGTCCTCCCCGCGCGCACATCGGGCCGCCGATTCTGTGCTACGGTTTCCTGAACACATTTTTTTGCTTTCCCCGGCGCAGCATCGTGAAATCCCCGACTTGAGCCTGCTGCGCTCTCGCCCAATTGTCCGCACCTAGCACTTCATACCCCTTCCGTGAATACCTCGACCCCCGCACCGACCACTGCGCCGCTCCCCCAAGAGTACAGCGAATCGCCGGCAGCCGCCAACTCGCCGTCCGCGCGGGTCCGCTCCTCTGTGCCACCGTCGGCGCCGCTTACGAATCAACCGCGTACTCTGGGGTTCCCGCGCTCGAATAGCGGCAACCGCTCCGGCGGCAGTTCGCCGGCAGCTTCACACGCCAGTCCCGCACCAGGTCCGCCGACGCCCAAGCGTCCCAAGGGCCGCTGGTTCATCTCGACCGTCATCCTTGGCGTCTGCCTGACGGTGGCATCCGCGATCTGGAACGAGTTTTTTCGATTCAAGTCGCGCGGTGTCGTCTCGGGCAGAGTCGTTTCGCTGGCCGCGCCTTGGGGTGGTGTCGTGCAATCACTGCAAGTCATGAATGGTCAGAACGTGCGGCAGGGTGAATTGATTGCCGTACTCGAAAACAGCGAACTCAAACTGCGGCTCGAAAAGCTGGATGACGAAATCCGGTTGGCCCAGGCCGGCCTTGTGGCCGGCATCGCGGAAGTTCGGGCGGCCAAACGGGACCAGGACCACGAGGCGCTCAAGGACTTTGTGGAGTATTTGGACATCCTCTCGCGTCTGGGAGCGGAGCAAGCCCGCCTGGCCGCACTGGAAACTTCCTGCACGCGGCTGCAAGGTCTGCTCGACGCTCGTGCGATTCCAGAAAGCGAGTTCGATGCCGTGCGGTATGCCCGCGACGGACAGCTGCAACGTGTTGACAAGCTCAATATGGCGGCCGAGCGGCTGTTTGCAGGCCTCGCGGCGCTCGACGCCGAGAGTGACGATGCCAGCCCGCTGACCCTGGCAAAAGTGCGTCTGGAGGGTTTGATTCACGAAAAGCAACGGCTGTGGGAACATAGCCGCATCGGCGAGATTCGGGCCCCCGTGGCGGGCCGCGTGGTCGAGCGCAACCCGCTGACAGGAGAATTCGTGGCGGCGGGGACAATTGTCTGCCAGATTCTCGAAGCAGGATCCACCGAGGTCGTGCTCTATGTACCTCAAGCTCGCGCGGCCGATTACCGGATTGGTTCCGTCAAACGCTGCACGGTCACCTCAGCGTTGGACTGCGCGGATTTCGAAGTAACCCGCATCGGACAACAACTTGTGCCTCCCCCCAGTCCGCTGCAAAGATACTGTCGCAGTGGGGAACGGATGGTGGCCGTCTACCTGTCGCCATGTTCCTTACAGACGAGCGGTCTGTTGGAAGCCACCGGCATCTGGTTGGGAGCGGAAGTTCTGGAACCACGCTGGACGTGGCCCTGGCACGACACGACCCCCGCGCCCCATTCCTACGCCGGACTTGCCCGATGAAGATCCTGTTTGTCGACAACGATCATCAGCATGCCCGCGATCTGTACACGCAGTTCCTCTCGTATCGCGGCACGAGTTGGAACGTGGTCCACGCCTCGACACTCGCCGAAGCCCAAGAATGGCTGGCTTACGATCAATTCGACGCGGCACTTATGGCGCTGCCATCCAGTGGCATGGATCGAGACTTCTATGCGCAGTTCGTGGATCGCGCCGCCGCCGGGTTGCCCGTGGTAGTGCTGCTGTTCGACTCCGATGACGGTGAGTTCGTGGAATGGGTACATCGGGGAGCGTGCGACTGCCTGAATGGCCAGGTGGCCAACGGCGATCACATCATGCGGCGGCTGCGGATGGCCGTCAGTCGATTCCATTATCAGCAGAAACGACTGGAACTGCATCATTCCACCTATTGTCACGCTCGCTCACTTGCGGCTAAGCCAATAGTGGCTGACGCCGAGACAGGGCCTGGTGCCATCGATGCGGGGCAGCGCGACGCGAAATACCCCACGCAACTCGTCGTGGTCACGGACAGCGACGCAGGCTTTCAGTTCGGGTTGGATCACCTGCCGATCGCCGTCACAGAAATGGGCTTACACGAAGCCGCCGAATTCGTGCAACATGCCAGTCATTTGCCGGATGTGTTCATCGTGGAGCACGCGCTGGCCGAACGACATGGTGACCAGCAGTTGTACCGCTTTCTCCAAGACTCCTCGGACGCCCCCTTGATTGTGTTGACCACGGAAGTGTCGGACAACATGGCGTTGGTGGTGATGGATCGCGGAGCCGACGAGTGTTTAGTCACGTCCCGTACCAGCGACGCGGATCTCGAGCGAGCCATCTGGATGGCGATGGCCCGACGAAGTCGCCTCTGCGGGAAGCGGGAGGATGTTCCATCCGCCGATGTCTCCGTTTCGGATCGAAGGTCGCAAACGCGCAGTCGCGACCGGCGGCAAACTCCGCGATACCTGATGACGAGGCCCATCCTGGCGATTCCCGTGTTGCCCAACGGAGCACCCGACACACAGGGCATCTGTGAGGCATTTACGATCGACTTCAGTGCGACCGGCGTGGGGTTTCAACTGGGGCTGGAAACGGCACTGCCCAGTCGCAATTGGGTCGTGGGCATCGAAACCACGTCATCCGATGACTGGCCGCAGGAGTACCATTTTGCCAATGTGCTGACACGTAACGCGACTTTTGTTCCTGGCGGTGTTCGCCTGGGGACGCAATTTCGACATCCCGAGGACGATCTGTTACGTCCCGACAATCTGATGCCACGCTTAGGTGACGGCTACCGCATGTCGGGAGCCTTACCGGCACACATTTTGAATGCCTGGTGTGAATTGGGGGTGCTGCAGCCGACGTTAATGCATCGCTTCAAAACGTGTCCCGAATGCACGGCGGTGCTGGTGCTGGGTTCCGGCTGCCTGGAATGCGGGTCACCAGCCATCGCCGCGCGCGAGTTGATTCACCACTTCGCCTGCGCGTTGATCGACGACTACGATAAGTTTCGCACGGAAGCCGAAGGTTTGAAATGTCCGAAGTGCCTCACGGGGGGGCTGGTAGCGGGCGCGGATTTCGAGGTGATTAAGGCCCGCTATCGCTGTGGCGACTGCGGCGGCGAGAACAACGAACTGGCGCAGGTGGGGACCTGCCTCCACTGCTGCCTGCGGCTGCCCATCAACCTGGCTGCAGCGATACCGAGGTGTATGGATATCATGTTTCGCGATTGGATGTACTGGCTTACCTCAGTTCCACGACCTGAGCTATGGCTCGTGCTGTGTCCGTTGCTGCTGTGCGACGCGCCGCGGTACCTGTTCGGGTCGTTGTTGTTGTGCTTCACGGACGCCAGTGTGGGGCTGTGGTCGCTGGTTCGTGGCCCGCATGCAGCACCACGCTTCAGCTATTGTCCTTCGGTCTGCGTGATTATCGCGGGACTCAACGAAGCCCCGTCGATCAAGAAGAGTCTGTCCAAACTGTGGGGTTGCTATCCCCGGCTGGAGATTATTGTCGTCGACGACGGCTCGCAAGATGGAATGAGCCAGATGGCCAACGAGTTCGCCCGCACCCATGCCGGCGTGATGGTCATTACCAAGCGTCGCGGCGGGAAGTCCTCGGCACTGAACGCCGCACTTCCCTTCACACGGGCCGAGGTGATTGTGATCCTGGATGCGGACTCCGAGTTATCGGCAAACGCTGTCTGGGAAATCGTACAGCCCCTGCAGGATCCAGATGTAGCAGGTGTCAGCGGAAACGTCGTCGTGCGCAATCGCCATCACAGTCTAATCACCCGCTTGCAGGCGTTCGAGTACATGCGGTCCATCCTGTTGGGCCGGCTCGTGGCGGCCCGCTTGGGACTGCTGGGCATCATCTCAGGCGCGTTCGGCGCATTTCGCCGCGAGACGATCGCCCGGATTGGCGGCTGGGATGTGGGACCCGGCGAGGACGAAGACGTTGTGTTGCGTCTACGCAAGCTGGGCTATCGCATCGAATTCGCGCCGTACGCCGAATGCGCCACCGACGTGCCGACATCATGGAAAGCGCTGGTCAAACAGCGCCGCCGCTGGGAGTGGGCCGTCATCACGTTCGAGTGCCGTAAACACATCGATATGGCCAATCCCTTCAGTCGAAACTTCCGGCTGACGAACTGCGTGCTGTTCCTCGAGCGATGGGTCTTTAATCTGTTCCTGCCCATCGTGTTCTGGGCCTATCTGTTGCTGGCTTGCCTGATCTGGCTCCCCGCGGCCCCGCTGTATTTACTGTTGCTGTATTACGGAATCTACGTGGGCATCGAATTCTGCCAGTGGCTGTGCATCATGTTCTATACCAACCACCCTCGCCGCGATATTTGGCTATTTTACCTGCCACTGCTCATTCCCATCTATCAACTGCTACAGCGCTGCGTGACCACGGTGGCGGTGTGCGAAGAGATCTTTACGCGACGCTCGTTCCAAGACGGATTCGTGCCCCAACATGTGCGAGAGCGGACCTGGCATTGGTAGCTGGTCGCCGGATGTCGGTTGCCTGCGCCGGAGCACGCCGCAGGTCATCCTGAGCGAGTGAAGAACCGTGCGTAGCACGGGCCGCGACTGAAGGATCTTCCCGCGACGTCGATCCGCATGCCCGGGTGACTCCGTGACGTGCGCGGCAGCACACGGGCGTTGATGCGGGAAGTCGGTGGGCTGGCAGATCCTTCACTGCGCTCCGCTCCGTTCAGGATAACAAATTACGCCGTCAGCGTTTCCCAAGCGCTGATCAAGCGTTCGGCGGCGAATTCCACTTCGTCCTGCGAGGTTGGCCAGCCGAGTGAGAGGCGAACCGTCCCGCTGGACTGCTTCGCGGGGACACCCATGGCCTGCAGCGTGGGCGAAACGATCTCGTCGCCACTGTGACAGGCTGAGCCAGTGGAGGCGCAAATCTCCGAGGCGTGCGACAAGAGGGCTCGGCCGCTAACACCGGGAAACGAGATCAACAGCGTATTCGGGATCCGCGGAACACCGGCCGAGTGCACGATCAGTTCGTTGATCCGAGCCTGCAAGAGTTCCAGCAAGCGGGCGCACAATCTGGCCAGCCGATGCTGGTTCTCATCCAGCGCCTTGCTCGCCAACTCCGACGCCTTGCCAAGTCCCACGAGATAGGGCACGTTTTCGGTTCCCGGCCGCAGTCCGAACTCGTGTCCCGCTCCGTACAAGATGGATTGAATCGGCGTTGTCTTTCGCACATAGAGCGCCCCGATTCCCTTGGGAGCATAGAATTTGTGCCCCACCAACGTCATCAGATCCGCTCCGATAGCCGTCACGTTCGTGTTAATTTTGCCGAACGACTGTGCCGCGTCCGTATGGAACAGGATCCCACGCGATCGACAGAGCGAGGCAATGTCACTAACGGGTTGAATCGCGCCCGTTTCGTTGTTGGCATGCATCACGCTCACCAGGACCGTCCGGTCTTCGATTAACTCGCGGACGGCGTCCGCCGCCACGACTCCTTGGGAATTGCAAGGGCAGATCGATACGCGATAGCCTCGTCTGCGCAATTCCAGCGCGGGCTGAATGACGGCCGGGTGCTCGACGGCAGAGATCAGCACGTGCGCGCCCATTTCAGGCGCATGGCGCAGCACCGTTCCCAAAATCGCCAGGTTATTGGCTTCGGTACCGCTGGCCGTGAACACGATCTCGTGCGTTTCCGCGCCGATCGAGTTGGCCACCCTTTCGCGCATTCGTCGACCGCGAAGTAGGTTGCCTTCCCCCAGGCATGCTCACTCGAAGGATTGCCGAAGTGCTCGATGAAGAACGGCTTCATCGCCTCGAAGACGCTAGGTGCGATCGGCGTCGTCGCGTTGTAGTCCAAATACACCTTGCGCATCAATTCAATTCGCTATTTCCGCGATGACTTGGGCTTGACGCTGGCAAAACCGGCCGCGACGAATACGTCATTATCGATGGGTTCGGTGATCTTGATGGCGTCGATGTGCGAGTAAGGCAACACAATTTTCCTGGCACCGACCGTGTCCGGAGCAGGACGCTCAAGCATCACCACGTTGTCGGATATCAAAAACGCGGAAAACGGTATCTGTTCACCCGAAGTCATGACCACCACACCCATTTGAGCGGCGCCGTCGGGCCAGGAGGCCAGGAATGCGCGCCAGATGCTACCGGAATCCATAATGGCTCCTTCCATCAGCAGAAAAAACACCGCAGGGTTGCCCGCAAATGTACCCGCAAGCGTCGCTTGGTCATAGAGCGGAAGTGGCAAAACGCACGGCAGGACGGGCACGCTTGCCACTTGTCGCCGTCACGCTCCGCCGTGACGGCCGTTACGCTCCGCCATCTCCTCACGCCACAATTCCCGGTGCGATTGAACCCAGTAACCTGCAATGCCGTCCTAGCGA
Source organism: uncultured Planctomycetales bacterium (assembly GCA_963695565.1). GTDB lineage: Bacteria > Planctomycetota > Planctomycetia > Pirellulales > Pirellulaceae > CAVOGW01. The sequence continues at coordinate 53,865 of CAVOGW010000006.1, read as the reverse complement.
CGCTCGGACTGGCTGGAGTAACAGCGTTTGACGGCCGTCACGGCTTGTAGCCGTCACGCTCCGTCGTGACGGCCGTTACGGTCCGCCATCTCCTCACGCCACAATTTCCCGGTGCTCTCGAACCCAACAACCGGCATTGCCGCGCTAGCCTCGCTCGGACTGGCTAAAGTAACAGCGTTTGACGGCCGTCACGGCGGAGCGTGACGGCTACAACTCGACAGCGAAACGATGCATTGGCCCTGGCCCGACCGTCAATCGAACCATTACCACATCGTCGACAGCAGGTGCTCGCGCGACATCTTCAGACGTTGCAGAAAGTCTGACGGTTTGACGTAGCCTTCCATGCGATCGATCAGCTCACCGTCGCTGCCGAACACGAGCGTCGTGGGATAGATACGCAGGCCCTGCTGTTCAGCCCATGTGGGCTCGTCGCGCTGTTCAATCGAAACCGACTCAAAGCCAGCAACTACCTCCGTCCTCACGCGGACATTGGCCAACGTGTCTCGCCGCATTTTGTCGCAGAACGGGCAATTCTGCGTCCCCACGTAGACAATCAAGGGACGCCGCTGCCGACGCGCGGCGCGTTGAGCGGCGGGGAGGCTGGTGGGCCGGAAAGGCTCGGTTAAGCCTTGTTCCAAGTTTCCTTCCGCCTCCGACGAACTCGCGATGGTGCCGTGTCCGGGCTGCCGCGGGCGTCCGGCATACGTGTTCAAGGTCTGTCGCCAGAGGCTGGCGTTCAACCGGCCCACTCCACGAAAAACGATACGCTCACACCCCTCGTCCGAGATCAGCAGGTAGGGATACTCCGACACCGAGTAGCCTTCGGCAATCAGCCGGCCGACCTCGGTTTGCACGTCGAGACGGCACGTCTCGAAACGCATCAGCAGTTCGGCCTCCTCGGAAGACGATTCCACGTCGGCCAGCTCGAACTTCGACGTCGGTTCTGCTCCGTTTTCCACCAACAGCAACAGCGGGCGATGAGCGTTGCGCGCGGCGCTGACCGCTGCGTCGTAGTCTTGTGACCACTTCGGCCCTTCGGCTGGGGACGCTACTAGTATCAAGCAAGCGGTCGTGTAGCACAAGAAATACATCTGCATTCTACCAACTCCTTTTGGTGTGTACGGCCAACAGGTTGGACTGGGTCGTTGGCCTCATAGAATCCCCGCGAAAAGCGAGTGGTGAACCACTCCGCCCGTCGCGAACGAATGACCATCCTAGCGCAAGCCGGTCCGATTTGACAAGCCAAAGCCGAATATTGATTTTTTGCGCAAGCTTTACAATTTTTTCGTTTTCACCTGCTCCCCAAAACCCCGCAGAATGCGCACAATGCTCATTCACAAAACAACGGTGGATCGCTTGTGCGGTTCTGGAAGGAGCGCAAATTCCGCCACCGAGATAGAAAAGGCAGAAGCCAAACGGCAAAATCCGGCGACACTTACGGCAGGACGCCGCGACGTTGCCCTGTGTTTTGCCTCAACCAGGACGAAGGGAACGATGAGGGAGGGCACGATGATGAACCGTGCGACAAGGGGTATGCGCGTCGCGACACCTGTGCTGAGCGATGCTGGCGCTTTCCGCGTTGATCAACCATGGGTGGGCATGGGAGGGACGCGTGAAACAGGCTTTCGAGGAAGCCCAACGCTCGGGTCGTCCCGTGATGGTGCTGGCCACGCGTACCAGCTGCTCACCCTGCCAGTCGATGAAAGCCAGCCTCATGCAGGATCCAACACTCGCACAGTTCCGTCGCAACTTCATCGTTGTGTTATTGGACCTGGCGGACTCGGATTTTCGATGGGTAGCCCAGAAGTACCCGGTTCCTTTCGACATGGTCCCCATGGTTTACGTGATGGCTCCCGCGGGGGAGCTGTTGTACGCCCGCGCGGGTGCCTTGGACGTCAGTCGGCTGTTGGCCCTGCAGGACGCCACGCTGCGCATCACCGGTACACCGTTGACGGAAGCTGAGATCGCGGACAACGAGGCACGGCTCCAGCTGGTTCGTGAGGCGGCCATCAGCTCAAAACTCACCCAAGCACTGCGGCTTGTTTCGCCGATTATCGCGCGGCGGAGCAGTGCGGCATCGGTCGTGACGGCGACACAGTACGAGCAAAGGATTATGAAGGCCATTTCTGAGTGGAGCGCCGAACTCAGTCGGCGACTCACGAACGGAGAGAACGTACACCAATCGGCGTATCTGATGGCCCGTCTCTACGTCGCGACACCCGCCACGCATGAGGACTTACGCGCGGCCATCCTTGCGGAGCTACGTCAGCATGAATCGCAACCGACGACCCGCACGGCCGTCCTGCAGGGCAAGCTGCTGGTGCGGGCCAGGTTGGAGGAAGGTCGGCAGTTGACAGCGGAGGCGATCCGCAGCCTGCAAAAGGCCAACGACCTGGATCCAGATTCTCCGTCCGGCCGCTATGCGGCGCGTCGAGCCAACCGCATCCAGCAGCGCTCGCGGCAAGATCTGACGCAGTGGCCTGGTGCCAGAAGACTGGGATCTGCCGGGCGGCGCCCCGTTCAGGACACCAGGGCGGTCGAATTCTTGGCCAACTCCGGCCAGACGTGCTGACCGCCGCTGAGCACGATGGGACGCTGGCTGCGACGACAAATGCGTTCGATTTCGCTCAGCTTGGCCACCGGGATCATGCCTAAGTCCTCGACGAGTTCGTCGGCCAGACGGCTGTGGAGATAAATGCTGACGTTTTCCAGCGACGGAATCAATGTGGCCGGCTGCACGGCGTCCAATGCGGGCAACTGTTCGTCCGCTGCGACGTAGGGATCATGGCGCAGTAGTCCAGCCAACGTCTCATGGTCCAGCACGTCCGCCAATTCGGTGCAGGCCAGGATCGCGCCACGTTCCTCGACGACCTGCCCCGCGGCTTCCAGCGCGCGGTAAAGGTTCTGCCACGTTTGCTGCGCAGGTCCGCCGTCGATTGCCGTGACGACCAGGTCGGCGGTGTGATCCACACGAAAGGACCACGCCGCGCGCGCCAGTTTGGCCCCCGTCTTGGCGACGGCATCCAGGTCTCCGGCCACGACCTCCAGGATCTCGTCGGCGGCGCCCGGAACAATTTGCAGTGCAAAACGCGCGCCGAGCAACCAGCCGACTTCGTGGCAATCACGTTCACGGCGAGCTGCAGTATTTTTCCCCTGACGGCGAAAAAAACGTCGCTGCGTATCCAGGTCAGCAAAAGTGGGGTAGATGCTGCCGCAGAGCCCCAGGTCCCCGGGCGATCCCTGCTGGTGGATGCAGCTGACGACAAGGACCAGATCGGCGTCGGACAGATGCCGATTAAGGTACACAGGGTTACCCGACCTGGTGGCGGCCAGGTAGGCGAAACTCGTCCGATCGCCAGCCTGATGCCGTTCGACAGCGACTCCGGGCGGCCACTCGGGTTGCCGTCGACGCCACTGGCTGGCCGGAACACTTTCCGGCCCCAGCAGCACCCGGATATTGCCGGGCAGCACACCGCATTCCTCCAGGACGTTCAGCATGCCGCGCACCACGTCCTGCAATCGGGGAATCGGTTGCCCGATCGCAATCACCACCTGGTCACCTGGCACGATCGCCATCCCCAAGGGCGGATGGTCCAGCGGCGCACGCAAGGCGGCGGCGACGGCGGCCATCGGATCGCCGCAGCTAGCTGCGGCTGGCTCGGAAAAGATCGCCGGCTGTTGGTCATCCTGAAATGGCAAAGCGATCCGTGCCTGTAAGCCAAATCTCAGATTTGGTCGCTCGTTGACGGGTCTCATCGATTTACGTCCACCTTTCTCGCGCATGATATCGGTCCGCGTTGCCCGTGGTCAAGCAGTCGATGTTTACGCACATCGAGCCAGACAGGTATTTTGTACGCATGGAGCACCGCATCTCGCGCCGATCACGAACCAACGTCCAGCGTCGGATAGACCGCCCGCCCGTCCGCCGCCGTCCGCCGCTGCTAGGAACGCTGGTTATCGGTGCGCTCTTAGTGCTGGTGATCGTGATCCTGGGCCGTGGTCCGGGACGGATACCCGGCTTCTCGGGACGTTTGGGAGCCGCGGTGAGTCCTTCCACCACGGGAAAGAAACTGCTGGAAGAGTTGTGCCGACGGTATCAAGCGATGCGCTCGTACGAAGATCGCACGCTGATGCGTTTGAAGTTCCCGGTCGAAGACCGTTGGCACGAAGAAGTCGTCGATGTACTGGTGCGCTTTGTCCGGCCTAACAGCGTTCGACTGCACGTTAATCTGCCCACCATTCAGCTGCTGCTGACTTCAGACGGCCAGCAGCTCACCAGCCGAATCCTTGAGGAAGGAAACAAACAGCTGGATCAACAATTCGTCCGGCATGCCGCTCCCCCGGAACTTTCGTTGCAGAGTCTGTTTTCGACCACGGAAGTTGTATCCACCGAAGGTACTCAAGAGGTGCAGAGTGTCCTGGTGAACTTGCCCTGCCCGTTGTCGGTCAGCCAAATGGCGCTGCTGTTCGACGTCCAGTATGTGAAACATCTGATCGAGTCCAGCGAGGACATTGAACGATTGCCGGACCGCGCATTGGGCGCGTATCGCTGTGCTCGAATTGAACTCCAGTCGCAGGCGGGAAGGTTTGTGTTCTGGGTGGATGACCAGCAAGGGTTGCTGAGAAGAATCGAATATCCCTCTCCGGCTTCGTCCGGTGCCACGTCCAACCCCGAGTCCGGACCGGGCGAACCCACCCACGTGATGCTGTCGGTGGATTACGACAACGTGCGTATTGACGCCGCATTCCCGCCAGGCGGATTTCGACAGCAGCCCCCAGCCAACGCCACGTTCGTCCGACATTTCGTCGTGCCGCCGGCACGAGATGCGGCCAGCGTGCTGGGACGTCGCGTGGCCAACTACTGGTTCACCGACCTGTCAGGTGGCCAATGGCGGGCGGAAGATATGACGGCGGCCGTCAACGTGTTGCTGTGGTTTAACAATCGAGCACCCAGCCGAGCTGTCATGGAGCAACTCAATGCGATTTATCGTGCCCACCCGGAATCCATCCGCATCGTGGGCGTCTGTACCGAACCCACGACGGCGATGAGCCATGCGGAGGTTCGCCAGCTACAGGCAGACTGGCAGGTTGATTTTCCCGTGGTGCGTGACTTGCAAGCCTTCGGCCGCGACGTATTCGGTGTGAATCAGGCGCCCACATTGGTGGCCCTGGACGGGCACGGCACAGTGCAGCTATTTGAAGTTGGCGGCAATTCCAGCATGCATGAGCAGCTGCCGATCGTATTTGACAAGATCAAGGCGGGCGAACCGCTCGCACAACAGTACTTGGATTACCTTGAGCAACAGGCTGAAGACTACCGTGCACTCCTGGCCGCTGCCACCGTGACAGCCGTGGACAGCCCGTCCAAAGTCGGGACCCCGTCTGGTCCGGTCCCGCCGGACGAGGCGGGCGCTACCAGCCGTGCTGCGTCCGTGAATGCGAGGACGCCGACCGCAGAAACGACGCTCATCCGCGAATGGTCCACCCAACTGGGGGACAGCGAACTGCAGCAGGTCTGCGTGATGGAGACGGACCGGGTGCCCCTGATTCTCGTCGCGGCCCAGGAACCGGTGATCCATGAAGTATCCCTAAACGGGCAACGGCGCGAGTCATTTCCCTTAATCGACATCCGCGGTCCGCGCACACTGCGAATGTTTGCCTCCAATCCCTCAGCGTCCCTATTTGCCACCTACAGCACGCGCGGGCCGGTAAGCGTTTATGACGATCGATGGATATCCCGGTTTAGCTATCCCGATCTGAATTTCCCGCGAACCGAAGTTCGTGACGCCGTCGTCGATGATCTCGATGCCAATGGCGAACCCGAACTGTACGTGGCCTTGGGAGATCGGGAGGTCCACTGTGTGACGGCTGACGGAAATCTGTCCTGGTCCCTGGACAATTTGAGCCAGCTCTGCTGTTTGACCGTGTCCCATGACCTGACCGGACAGAAGTTCCTGCTGGTCGTCCATGAGGGAGATCGGATTACCCCCTTGAGCGCTGCGGGAGATCGTCACGAGTCGTTGAGGCTCGGCAGTCCCATCGTGCGACTCCTAGCGTCTCCCCGAACTACCGAAGACGGTGCCTTTTGTGCTGTCGCTGGTCGTCAAGCCAACGCGACACAAATCATGGGGCTGGACGCCGGCTTCCAGCCGATTTGGCAACGGCAACTTCCTGACAATGAGGCCCACGACGAACCGCAGCGCGTGCAATGGGTACCCTGGCGCGCCACGGGCAAGCACGGTTTCTGGCTGATCCATAGTTCCCCCGACGCGCTGTTGATCGTCTCTGAGGATGGAACCATCGCCAAGGCGTTAACGATACGCTTTCCGCTGATATCCGTGTCCGGCGCCTATCACAACGGACGCAATTACCTGCTCGGCGCTTCGGGCAACATGCTGATGGCATGGCAAATCGAATTGGACCACTAATCTATTGAGCTAATCTATTGAGCGCGAATCATCGGCCGAGCGATGCACAGACCACCGCTGGCGAACCGGCTCCGTGAGGTGCCGGGTGGGCGCCACCCACCCGCTCAATCCCACCTGAACCTTGAAGGTAGTCGTGGGCGCAGATGCCGGATTTTTTGGCAACTCGAACTCGACGAGATCCCACTAGGGCGATCCGGCACCGTGAGGTCAATGGCACTTAGTTTGCAGAACAATTGTCCTCAATTGTTCCGCGAATCGCAAAATTGTCGGGAGAAACAGTTGGGGACAACTGTTCCACAATGCCCAAACCTGCGCACGCGGGTGACAGGACTTTCAGGCGCTCGGAAAGATCAAACGCCCCTGCACGGATTTGAGGCGGCGCGTGGCAAGTTTGACATATTCCGGGTTCAACTCAATTCCCACGAACCGTCTGCCCAACTCGGTGGCGACCAGGCCCACGGTCCCTGCTCCAAAGAACGGATCAAGGACGACTCCGTCCGCTGGTGCGCCGGCGAGAATACAGGGCTCGATCAGCTTGGGGGGAAAGACGGCGAAGTGTGCCTCCCGGAATTTGCCCAGCGGCACGCTCCACACGGTCCGTTTGTTTCGCCCGTTGGGATGGAAAGCCTGATCCCAGCGGGCATCGTGGAGATTAGAATTGCCCGCGTTTTTCCCTGCCTCGGGCGTGCTGTTTCGCTTGCCGAAATGATTTCGTCCGCCCTTCATTTTGCTGTTGGGCGAGAAGGTCACGTGCGGTTCGCGGATGGCGTCCGCATCGTAGTAGTAATCGGTGGATTTGCTGAACAAGAACAGGTACTCGTGATCCGGCGTCGGTCGCGTCGTTACCGGATGGGGCATGGCGTTGGTCTTGTGCCAAATGATGTCGGACCTCAGATGCCAGCCATCGTCGCTCAATGCCAGGGCAACGCGCCACGGCATGCCCAGCAACTTCTTGTCTTGGTACTTGTCGCCCAGATTAAGCCAGAGCGTGCCGTCGTCGCGCAGTGCGCGGCGACAACTTGCGAAGATTTCGACGAGGTTACGAAGGTATTCCTGAGGCGTCGTCTCCGCGCCAATCTGCCGCTGGTCTTCATAGTCCCGCTGCTGGTAGTACGGCGGGCTGGTGACGATCGTGTGTACGCTGCATGCGGGTAGTTCCACGAGTCTGTCTCGCGCATCACCGCCAAGAATCTGACACTTGAGTGCATCCACTTGAGCTGATTCCGTGTGAACCGTTCCCTGGAGTTCCGCCCTGATTCTACGGCAGCCAGTGGACGCCGTGCCAGACCTGCTGGCATGGAACGGGAGCCCGGCCGCCTGCCACGACGTGCGAAACCGGACGGACGACTGGCCCCTAAATTCCGCACAGGGGGTAGATTCGATGGTCGAATCGTGCTGCGCGACGCCGAGGGGAACCCGACTCACCCGGCAAGCTCCCTGCTCAAGCTGACAGTCTGCGGCTGCGTTCAGAATGACAGTCTGCCGTTCCATTCCCGATGACAGACTGCGGCTTCGTTTGGTTGGCAGTGTTCGCTTATCGTTGCGCCACGGAGAGTTGCCGAGCCGTGTCCAGCGCGGCTTCGATCATGGGATCGCTGGTCGCCGGCAGGACATCGGCGGTATCCGTGGCGGGTCGCGCGACGGTGTGCACCACGCGATGCGGCTCCACGCCCCGATCACTGATGGCTTGTCCATTGGGAGCATAGAACTTGGCCGTAGTCAGCCGCACGCCGACGCGAGACGCGGCCAGCGGGAAGATGCCTTGCACCGAGCCCTTGCCGTAGCTGCGTTCTCCCACGATCGTGCCCCGCGAGTTATCGCGGATGGCGCCCGCAAAGATCTCGCTGGCGCTGGCCGAATCGTGGTCGATCAGGACGACCAGGGGCACCCGCCAGGTGCCGGTTCGATGCGCAGAAATAATCGAAGTCTTCGCGTGAGCTGCGACCACGGGTGGAGACGATTGTGCCGTCCGCAATAAACTTGTCGGACGTTTCCACAGCGGCGGTCAGCAAGCCGCCCGGGTTGCCACGCAGGTCCACGATTAGGCTACGCATCCCCTGCTGGTGCAGACTCCACAGCGCCTGATCCACGTCATGGGTGGTTGTTTTTTGAAAGCTGGTAATCTTGAAGTATCCCACTCCACTCTCGGCGTCTACGATCCGAACGTCCTCGACACTGGGCACTTCCACACGATCTCGACGTACGCGCACGGTCCGCAGTGTTTGCTGTTTGTCGGCCAGCGTCACGTTCACGATGGAATGGATGGGGCCCTTCAGCATTTCGGTCGCCTGATCCATGGGGACGCTGTTCACGATCGTCCCATCGATGGCCACGATACGGTCCCCCGGCAGGACTCCTGCGGCGGCAGCCGGTCCGCCCGGGATCACCTTGACGATGCGCATCTGCCCTTCGTCTGCTTTCAGCTCAATTCCCAAACCGACGAAGTTGCCTTCGATCTGTCCATAGACATCATCCAATTGATTGCCCGTGAGGTAGGACGAGTATCGATCCAGGGCAGCGACCACGCCACAACAGTATTCGACGATGGCGGCCGATGGTCGCATGTCCAGTTGTCGCGAGGCGATCTGCGCGGCGTAGGCCGCCAGATTCTGCACGTCTCGGCGTGATGCCACCTGGCGTTTGTTGACATCATCGCGCAGCAGATGACGAAACTCATTGATTTGACCGTCGGTCGCCTGGCTCAAGTAGCGGCTGCGTTCCGGAGTCTTGGTCACGGCAATGTCCAGGCTGGCTGTACCTCGCCAGGCGAGCTGCTGCCAATCGGGCTCCTGCACATAGTGTGTTTGAATTTTGAGCATGATTTCGTTCAGCATGTCCAAGGCTTGCGCCTCCGACATCGTGGCTACGAAATCCTGAAATGCGACATCCGCCAGTCGACGATCCAGATCACAGTGGATTTCCGCCAACAGATAGCGCTGCCGCACGTCCTCAACTTCGGGATGCTGGTGCAGGGCCTCCTCATAAATCGCCAGCGCTTCCAGCCATCGGTTTTGCTGTTCCAGCACGCGGCCCTTATCGAGCAGCGTGGCGACGCCTGTGGAACCATCCAGCATCGGCACCGACGCGGCCGGCGCCCGGTCGATTGATTCTTGAGCGTACAGGCGCGCGAAACTCGCCAGCCCCAGCGCAGCCAGCGCGATCCAAACCGCCCGGCTGGACCGGGCGAAAGTCCGCGGTAAACAAGCAGTACTGCCTGTCTCGTGGAGTTGAAGAGAGTTGCGTCCGCTAACGTCAACGCCCGTTTGCCTCGTGCTATGCATTCCCAGTCCCTTACACCCGTGAAATAGACTCTGACAGCCCAACGTCTGAATCAAATCATTCAAACCGGGCGTGCCGACAACGGGTGTGCGCATCCGGGCCACCGGGCGAGTTGTCGAACGCTTTCCCAGCTACACAGGTCTGCTCCAGTCATCCGTCCAGAACAGCACCTGCGAGAATATAGGTCACGATCATCCAGCGGTCAAAAAAATTTGTCACCGCCTGTCTCCGTACAAACCTGACTTACGTTTCAATCCGGCCGAAGGTTCATGGTTGATCAAGTTGTCCCTTATTTGCCGACGTGTGGGCACCGAATTGGGGCGTTGTCGACGGCGTGGGAATTGTACGCGGACGATAAGTGTCCAGGTGCTGGTATGATCCCCGCGCGGCGAGAACGGGAGTGCTCCCATTCGTTGTCGCGGGAACTTACGGCAAATTCACGGGGTCCGTTAGAATGCGGAAAAGCCGGGCATGCACGCCGTTCTTGCCCGGACAGGCGGCGAAAAAGAGCGGACGACAAGGCCGCTACCCCCAAAATCGCTCGACACGCCCCACTTTGGCGCACCATAATTACGCTGCGACATTCACCGATCGTGGCAGGCCGATTTCTGCCAGGTCGGTACGCTTCGACCATCCCCGCCCACGCGCCAGTGCTTGTCTTTACGTCAGGACGGTCGATGCCAGGCCGTGCCCCGTGAGGCTGAGGACGGACAACCAGCTGCGGCTGATGTCGCCCAGAAGCCCGGCATCGAGACCTGTAACTGAATTAATCCCAAAGACGGTGATATGAATACTGAACTCCTGAGTGGTGCCGACATCCTGGTTCGAGCGTTGGTTGCCAACGGCACGGACGTGATTTTTGCCTACCCTGGCGGGTGTAGCATGCCGCTGCACCAGGCTCTGGTTCGCCATCACGACAAGATCCGCACCTTACTGCCCCGCCACGAACAGGGCGGAGGCTTTGCCGCTCAGGGATATGCGCGTGCCACCGGCCGTGTCGGTGTCTGCATGGCAACCAGTGGTCCCGGCGCTACCAACCTCGTCACGCCGATCGCGGATGCCAAGCTGGACAGTATCCCGTTGATTGCCATCACGGGACAGGTCAAGACGCACGTCATCGGGTCCGATGCGTTTCAAGAAACGCCGATTGTCGAAGTATGTCGCGCGATCACGAAGCAGCACTACCTGGTCACGGACGTTCGGGATTTACCCCGCATCATGAAGGAAGCGTTTCATATCGCCACCTCGGGGCGGCCGGGCCCCGTATTGATTGACGTTCCCAAGGATGTGCAGGAAGCCAAGACGATTCCTGATTGGGACGTTGAAATGAAGTTGCCTGGATATGATCTCTCGCAATTCCAGCCACATCCCGAACAAGTCCAGCAGGTGGCCGCGGCCATCCTGCGGCACGACGCCCGCTGATTTATGCCGGCGGTGGGCTGGTTTCGGCAGAGGCGTCCGCCGAGCTGCGACAGCTGGTCGAGATGACTCAGATCCCCGTCGCCATGACGGTCATGGGTTTGGGGCTGGTTCCCACCGGCCACCCTCGCTCATTGGATATGCTGGGGATGCATGGCAGCGTCTACGCGAATTATGCCATCGATCAAGCCGATATGATCCTGGCCCTGGGGGTCCGCTTCGATGATCGCGTTACCGGAAAACTGTCTGAGTTCGCCAAGAACGCTAAAATCGTGCATATCGACATTGACGCATCGGAGCTGAACAAGAATAAAGTAGCTCATATTCCCATTTGCTGTGACGTCAAAGACTTCCTGCAGCGACTGCTGCCGATCGTCCAGGCGCCAGAAAATCATAGCGCATGGCTGGAAACCTGTGACAAGTGGAAGCGGGAGGAGCCGTTCCGCTACGACGAATCGTACGAAGGCATTTTGCCCCAGCATGCCATTTCCGAGATCTGCCGGCTGTCGCTGGATCGGGATCCGATCTTTACCGTCGGCGTCGGACAGCACCAGATGTGGGCCGCGCAGTTTCTTAAATTTGACAAGCCGCGACGCTGGCAGTCGAGCAGCGGGTTGGGAACCATGGGATTTGGTTTGCCTAGCGCCATGGGCGCCCAGGTTGCCTTTCCGGATCGCCTGGTGATCGACATCGACGGGGACGGCAGCTTTCAGATGAATATCCAGGAGCTGGCGACGTGCTTCTGCGAAAAAATTCCGGTCAAAGTGCTGTTGTTGAACAACCAGCATTTGGGCATGGTCGTGCAGTGGGAAGATCGTTTCATGGCCGGCTGTCGTGCGCATACCTACCTGGGACCCATTGACCATGCCGAAGCCACGGGACAGGGAAAAGGCCCGTTCGTCGAGGATCGCTACCCCGACTTTGTCAGCATCGTGAAAGGCTACGGATGCGGTGCCGCCACGGTCGCGCACAAGTCGGAGCTGGAAGACGCATTGCTGGAAATGATCCACTACCAGGGACCCTACGTGCTGGATGTGCATATTCCCTACCACGAGCACGTGCTACCCATGATCCCCAGCGGCATGACGGTCAAGGAGCTGATCCGGTCATGAGCCAGGGCTCCCCGGCCGTTGCTCGATCCCATACCAGTTCCTTCTGGCTCACGCTATTGATCCTGATCGCGATGATCCTGGGCATCCTGGCGGGAAACGGCCTGCACGCTCGTTACGGACCTGGCTCGCAGTTGGATGGAGCGGCCGAGACGCTCGAGACTTACGTGAGCCTGTTTGATTTCGTGGGCAGCACCTGCTTCATGGGTTTATTGAAGATGGTGCTCATTCCGCTGGTCGCCTCCAGCGTGATTGTCGGCGTGTCGTCGATCGGGGATCCCCGCCGCCTGGGGTACGTGGGGGGCCTGACGCTCGTCTATTATTTTTCCACCATGTTTGTGGCCGTGGTACTGGGACTGTTGCTGGTCACCTCGATCTCGCCGGGCGACGGAATTTCCGCAGCCTTTCGGGATGAGAGTGTCGCGGACTACAACCAGTTCCACGATACGAGTCGGCAGCGGATTGAAGGTGCCAGCGGAACGGGAGTCCTGGGCGCCTTTCGCTCGTTGGCTACGCAGATCATTCCCTCCAACCCTGTGGCAGCGGCCGCCGAAGGCCAGATGCTGCCCGTGATCAGCTTCAGCCTGTTACTGGGAGTGGTGATCACCGTCATTGGGGACAAGGGGCGACCCCTCGCCGCCTTCTTTGATTCCCTGTTTGCCGCGATCATGACCATGGTCGAGTGGATCCTCTGGCTGGCCCCGCTGGGTGTGTTTGCACTGATGAGCTGGGCGGTGGCGAAGATCGGTCTGGCGTCCCTGACGGGTCCGCTGTTCTGGTTCGTCGTCACGGTGTTGACGGGGCTCGCTGTCCACGGGTTCCTCGTCCTACCGGCGGTCCTGGCGGTGTTCGGCAGGACCAATCCGTTCACATTCCTGTTCCAAATGCGGGCGGCGCTGCTCACGGCTCTGGCCACTGATTCGTCCAGTGCCACCTTGCCAGTGACCATCGAATGTGCCGAGTTGGAAGGGGGATGTAGTCGTCGAGCCGCTCGATTTGTACTGCCCTTGGGAGCGACCGTGAACATGGATGGCACGGCGTTGTACGAAGCCGTGGCGGTCGTGTTCTTGTTTCAGTGCTTTGGCATCGAACTGCACGCGATGGAATTGATCATCATTGCCATCACGGCCACCTTGGCAGCGGTCGGCGCCGCCGGTATTCCCTCTGCCGGGCTGGTGACGATGGTGATCGTGGTAGAGGCCGTGAATGCCTCTTTGGGTGGCGAAAAATCGTTGCCATTGGCAGCAGTAGGCATCATCCTGGGCATCGACCGCTTGCTGGACATGTGCCGCACCGTCGTGAACGTGTGGGGGGATGCCGTCGGGGCAAAAATCATTTCCCGCGTGGCTCCCGATTAGTTGGGTGGAATCCCACCGGCTTGCCCGGCGAATTGTTCGGAATCCGACGACTGCTGAGCTGCATTTTGGCGCATCGCTCGGCAGCAGGCTCTGTTACGATGCGGCCCCCGCTCACGCACCCGGACCTGGACAAATTCGCGCTCCGTGTGGTGTTCGGGTAACTCGCTAGGAGCCCCGACGTGAAAATTCCGCCTCGAATTGCCGCCTGGCCAATTGCACTGGCCATGTTGCTGCTGCGGGCTACTTGTCGTGTACGAATCCATAACGATCCCCGCCCCGCACTCCGCCTGGCCAAACGACCCTACACCTATGCGGTCTTGCATGCCCACCAGGTATCGGCGGCCATCCATCGAGAACGCGGCACGGCCGCCATGGTCTCGCAGTCCGCGGATGGCGAAATCCTGATGCTGGGATTCTGGGCACTCGGCATCCGTCCTGTTCGTGGCTCTTGTCGATCGGGCGGCCCCACCAAAGGCGGGCGGTCGGCTCTGACCGAACTCGTGCGACACGTCCGTCGAGGATTGCCCGCACTGCTGGCGGTGGATGGACCGCGCGGGCCGCGGAATCGGGCTCGCAAGGGCATCGCCGTGCTCTCCCAGCAAACCGGTGCCGCTGTGTTGACCGTGGTGGCCAGACCATCACGCCGATGGATCATGTCCCGCGCCTGGGATCGATTACAGATTCCCATGCCCTTCTGCCAGATTGATGCCTATTTCGCCGATCCGATTCACCCTCGGGCAGGCGAAAGCGTGGAAGTCTATCGACGGCGGATCGAGGATTCGCTCAGCCAGTTGGAGTCCACCTGGGACGCCGCAGAAGCCCATTGCTGTCGACCGCGTGACAACCGCGTCACAGAACGAGCGGCCCAGACGGGCGGAGCGGCAAACAGGATCTGCCAGCCAACATGACATTGCCTGCAAGGGTGAGTCCGGGATCTGCTGCGTCCACCGCCGCACGCGGGAACAAGGCCTCTGGAAGATCCTTCCGTCGCTGACCCGTGCTATGCACGGTGTCAGCTCCCTCGGATGACTTTGGCCGCGAGTTGTGGGGGTCGGTGAGCGGCGTGCCACCCGACGCCAGCTCGCTAGTGCGCGACGGCTGCCACGCGGTTGACCTCTTCCAGTCGATCGATTCGCGAAAACTGGTTGGCTACCTCCATGGCGTGTGTGACCACTAACAATGCCACCTGCTCTTCCTGACACGTTTGTCGTATCAGATCAATCACATCCTGTTGATTCGCCGGATCGACATTCGCCGTAGGCTCGTCCGCCAGCAGTAGTTTCGGCCGATTCGCTAGAGATCGGGCCACGGCCACACGTTGCTGCTCGCCCACCGACAACTCTTGAGGACGGTGCGTGGTTCGCTTACCGAGCCCCACCCGGTCGAGCAGCCCGCGGGCCCGGGCCCGGTCCGCACGTCCGGAGGCAAACACCATGCCTAGCATTACGTTTTCCAGGGCCGTAAAGCCGGGCAGCAGGTTGAACGTCTGAAAGACGTAGCCAATTTTTTCGGCGCGAAACCGATCACGCCCTGCTTCACTCAACCGCGTAATGTCCAATCCATCAATTTGCACTTTGCCAGCATCGGGTTGGCTGATCCCCGAGATGACGTGCAGCAGCGTCGTCTTGCCGCAGCCGCTGCGACCGATCAATGCCAACTGCTCCCCCACACCGACCACAAATTCCGGAATATCCAGGACCTCGAGCAGTTGGCCGTTGGCTTCCAGAAAGGATTTTCTAACGTCCTGCAGCAATACCACGGTTCATGACTCCTTGAACATCTTCGACTTTGTGGTTGGGCGGCCCTATGGTGGGATGATCACCATGGTGCCGAATCACCGGATGGAGAGTGTAGCAGGTGCAAAGTCGGTTGCCGCTTCCTTGGAAAACACGGGGTGTTTGGGGGCGCCTCCCCCATCCACTACCGGACGCGCCTCCAACTCTGATAATCGCTGCCTTTCGGTTGTTCTACGCTTTCTGTGGTCTGTAACAGT
This sequence comes from uncultured Planctomycetales bacterium, assembly GCA_963695565.1. Classification (GTDB taxonomy): domain Bacteria; phylum Planctomycetota; class Planctomycetia; order Pirellulales; family Pirellulaceae; genus CAVOGW01. Next base: position 38,279 of record CAVOGW010000006.1, on the reverse strand, counting down.
CTCCGCAGACGCTTTCGGACGTCGACTCGCAGTTCAGTTGGGGGGCATCCCCCCAAACCCCTCGTGTAGGTCCTGTCGGCATGCGGCAAGTCGCCTAATGATTTCGTCGCATGGCGCGATCCATTTGACGCTGGCTGTCGGCCTTTTTCAAGGATTCTCGTTTGTCGTGCAGTTTCTTGCCACGGCAGAGCCCCATCAGCACCTTCGCGCGACCTTCTGTGAAATACATTCTCAGCGGGACCAGCGTCAGCCCTTTTTCTTTGGCCTGACCGGCAAACTTGGAAAGCTCGCGGCGATGGACCAGCAGCTTGCGCGGTCGGGTGGGGACATGATTCATGCGGTTGGCTTGGACGTATTCCTGGATGTTACTATTCACCAGCCAGAGTTCGCCATCCCGCACGCGTCCGTAGGCCTCGTCCAACGAGAGCTTGCCCGCGCGCAGGCTCTTGACTTCGCTGCCGACCAGTGCGATGCCGCATTCCAGCGTTTCCAGGATATTGAACCGATGACGAGCCTTACGGTTCTCGGCAATCAGTTTGTGATTCGGGTCCTGGGTCTTCTTGGATTTTTCGGCGATCCCTTTTTTCTTGGCCATTCGTTTGTAATTGCTAGAGTGCTAAGGGTCAGCGGTCCGGATGGGACGCTCGGCATTGTCATGCGGCATTGGCCGTCTAATAATAGGTGTCGGCAGTACGAGGCTGCGCGGGACTTCGCCCGCGTGCTTGCGAATCCTAGGTTCAACATGGCAATTCTACCACAATTGACGGTACTGAATAACGCGGTGCATGACGATCCGCTTCTGCCTCGTCGGCTTCCGCCCTGGTTGCGGCGGCAGATTCCGACAGGCAACGCGAATCACGCCACCGCGAGAATTCTGCAGGACCTGCGATTGGAGACAGTCTGCGAGAACGCCAAATGCCCTAACCGCATGGAATGTTACTCCCAGAAAACCGCCACGTTCATGATCCTGGGCAACGTCTGCACGCGTCCCTGCGGTTTCTGCTCGGTCGACCGTGGGCGCCCTGCGCTTCCCGAACAGGACGAACCGCAGCGTGTGGCCGAGGCGGCGCAGCGGCTCGGGCTGCGGCACGTGGTGATTACGTCGGTAACGCGCGATGATCTGCCCGATGGCGGCGCCGATCACTTTTATCGCTGTGTGCTGGCCGTGCGTGCTGTATCCTCTGCCTCGGTGGAAGTGCTGACTCCTGACTTTGTCAGCTGTAAACATGCGCTGAGTCGTGTCATTGCGTCCGCTCCCGAAGTCTTCAATCACAATACGGAAACGGTTCCGCGGCTGTATCGGCAAGTGCGTGGCCCTAAGTCCGATTATGGCTGGACGCTGGAAATGCTTCGCCGCGTCAAGCAGCTCGACCCGCAGATCAAGACCAAGAGTGGCCTGATGCTGGGATTGGGTGAAACGCGGGATGAACTGCTGGACGTGCTGGCGGACCTGCGAGAATGCGGCTGCGATTTCCTGACGCTGGGACAGTACTTGCGACCCGCCACAGACAAGTATTTGCCTGTGGCTAGGTACATCACGCCAGACGAATTCGCCGAACTCGGTCGACTGGCGAAAGCGTTGGGGTTTCAAAGTATCGCCAGCGGACCGTTTGTCCGCAGCAGCTATCACGCGCGGGAGATGGCGGAGATGTATTGAAGCCGCGGGGTTGGCCTGGTCTTTTCTGACCGCCGGCCAAAAAAGAACCCGTTGCTCGGGCGACGCAAGTCAAGTGGATGACGGGTCTGCAGTTCATGGGGGGTACCCCCCCAGACCCCCCGGGTATCCCGCCAGACCCCCCCGGGTATCCCGCCAGACCCCCCGGGTATTTTGTCGCGGCCCCGGGTCTGTTGCTGTCGCGGGGGGTTTGGGGGTCCCCCCAAAAAACGCACTATGCATCCACCAGGCCCACTGCTCGGGCGACGCAAGTCAAGTAGATGACGGGGCCGCAGTTCATGGGGGGTACCCCCCCAGACCCCCCGGGTATCCCGCCAGACCCCCCGGGTACCCCCCCAGACCCCCCGGGTATTTTGTCGCGGCCCCGGGTCTGTTGCTGTCGCGCCCCCGGGGGTGGGCTGAAGACAAGGGAGTTGACAGCAGCTACCAAGTCAATCCGAATTGATCGCCCCCGCTCCGACGGTTCGTGCCCCCTTTCAGCGGAGCGCCCGTGGCTTTGGTGACCTTTTCGCGCAGCGGCTCCTCCTCCTGCTCGGCGGCCTTATCGGACTTCGTGACCGGCGCAGCCTGCACGGCTTTAATCGACAGGCTCATCCGCTGATTTTCTGGATCGACGGACAGTATCTTGACTTCCACCTGGTCCCCTTCACGGACTACCGTGTTGACGCGCGAGACGCGATGATGTGCCAATTCACTGATGTGGACTAAACCTTCCACGCCGGCTTCCAGGCGCACGAAGGCGCCGAAGTCCATGATTTTGGATACGGTACCTTGGACGACCATTTGCGGCGAAAATCTCTTGACGGCGTCGGTCCAGGGATGAGGAATCGTGTCACGATAGGAAAGGCCGATCTTGCCCGTGACCTCGTCAATACTCTCGATCTTTACCTTGATCCGCTGTCCCTCTTGTAGCACGTCGCTGGGGTGACGGACTCGGTCCCAACTCAGCTTGCTGATATGGACCAGTCCATCGATACCCCCCAGATCCACGAAGGCCCCAAAATCGCGAATGTTCCGCACAAGTCCCTCGTGCTCCTGCCCCACCGCCAAAGAAGCCAGCAGCTTTTCTCGATTCTCCGCTTCTTCCCGTTCCAGCACCGCGCGACGACTGAGCACCAGGTTGCGTCGGTCGGGATTGGCTTCGGTCACGACGCAGGCGAATTTCTCGTTTAGAAACTGCTCCAAGTCCTCCACGCGGTACTGTGAGACCTGACTGATGGGGATGAAACCTGGGATGCCGTTGACTTCGCATTCCAGGCCTCCCGAGTTGTGCCCGGTGACGCGGGCTTCCACAATCGCCCCTTCCTCAAGATCTCCCCAATCCGACACCGAAACCGACTGACCCGGAACGCTCAATTCGTACAATCCATCCTCTGGATTGAACCGTCTCACGATAACCGGCAGTTGGGCTCCTAGCTGTGGGGCTTCCGTAAACTGCTTGAGTGCGGCAATGCCTTCGTAGTTACCGGGCAGCGAGAAAAACACATCATCACCGTGCAGTTTGACAACGGTGGCGTCGTAACGCTCGTCGGGTTGTGGTTCCGTGCCCTTGGTCGGTCCCGCCTTGCCAGTCAACAGATCGTCGATAGAGACCCCCGACAAGGCCTCGTCGATCTCCTTCTGGAGGTCGGAAGTGATGCGACCCAGCCGCGGTTTGGGGAATGCGACTGGCTGGATGTCCATTTCATCCGCCGGGGGAGAATCGAGCGGGGCGGACACGGCTTTGTCGTCGCTATCGGACGAGTTTGCTGGAAAGGTGGCATGCGCGGTCGGCGCAGCAGGCTCTGAATCGGCGGAAGCAATTTCGACGCGATGCGGGGCTGGCGATGTGGACGGCTGCTCCTCCCGCTGCGAACCGATTCGAATGGGGCGCTTGGGAGCGGAACCGGAACCTGGCCGCGCACCGGCTGCACGCGCCGCGGAGTCAGTACCCGTATCCTGCGGCCGATCTTGTTCTGGGGACGTGTCGGTCATCAGTGGAAACCTTGATGTAGAGTCCAAAGGAAACAGGGCAGCGTCACCGCTGTCGTCGGTGGAACTGCCACTATGAGTTTACCATTCAGTTTGCCAACGCAATAGACTTCCGGAAGTCCGCATCGAGGGGGTATCGCCACACTGGTTGCGATGGTCGAACCGCAAAAAAAGCTCGACGGACCCGATCGAGTTGACTCGATCAGTGCATCAGGCTGCACCGCAAGAGCGAGCTTTTTTCACCATCGAACCCGTCACACGCTGTTACCGTGCAGGCGCGATTGACCCTTGCCTCCGCCTTGGGATGATGCCAAACCAACGCGGCAACGTTCCTTCGGTACCCGTATTGCCGACGACGCAAAGACGCAACGAGCCATTGCCAGGTTTTTCCAGGAACACGGCGGGAAGTCAGTTTTGAAGGCTTGACCATGGCTTCACGTGCACCGTGCCGGCGAACCAACCGTCGAAATAAATGCCGCGGTTGCCGACCATCTCAAAGTACTGGATCTGTTGGCGTCCCGGCGACTTGGGATCGTCCCAAGTACAGACCATGCTCGTCCCTTCAATGGGACGCTGCGGCGTGCCATTGACCATGCGCGGATCCGGCAGTCCGGCGGCCTCCAGAATGGTGGGCACGACATCGATACGGCATCCAGGACCGTGACCGTCTATCGAAGCAACAAGGAAGCTACGGTGCTCGATCATTCGGACACCCGATCCAGGAGGATGGCCTGGTGTTCATTGGGACGACTTATGCAGCGGCGGCGGAGTTCAATTCCTGCTGAGGTGGGCAGGACGACGTCCATCATGCGAAGCTCGCCCAGCTCGGCAAACAGCCGTCGCGGCTCGGCGCCCAGACCGGCGGCCAAGCTCATCTGGGCCAACGTCTTCCACAAGACATAGGCCAAGAAGCAGACCAGGAGATGGGCCAGTACTCGATCTTCTTTCTGATGCCAGATGGGGCGAATGCGCAAGTCGCTTTTCTGAATGCGAAACGCCAACTCGGCTTCCGTTAGTTGGACATAAGCTTGCCAGAACGCGCCGCAACCTAACGCCAGATCTTCGCGCCGACGTCCCAGCCCGCGTATGACCACCGCGCCGTTCAGAATAACCGTGACGTGTCTGCGGGCGAGCCATCTTCGGCACGCGCGGCGCAATCACCCGATTGGCGGCAACCTGGTTCCGTAGAATTGTTCGACAACGGTCTTGAGATGGTAGGGCAGCCAGGCGAGTCTGGTGTAGATTCCGTGTCCGCTCATCACGCGAGCTGCTTGGGGATCCGCGGCCGCGTAGTCCACCAACAGCGTGGTTCCTTCGTCAGGTACACGACGCCCTTGGCGCAGTCTTTCCAGCAGAGAGCCGGCGACATCGTGTTGCAGTAACTCGCCCAAAGCGCGATCCACATGGCGTAATCTTCGGGACCAGATACTTGGGGGAAAATCGGTGCCGGCGATAAACAACTGCTGGAAGTAGTCACCGGCAGCGACCGCAATCAGCTGTTCCACGGTCGGCGGAAAGGGTGCCCTGGCAGGATGGTCCGGGTCCATCACGCGGTGATTGATAAAGTGTAGCAGGTTTTCGTATCCCCGCGTCTCCCAGCCATAGCGGACCGGCGTCCCGAAAGTCACGATGTCCAACGGCACGTTCAGCAGTCGAGTTTGCACGGACGACAGCAGCTGCCGAACCCGTTTCCAGGCTTCCACCGCTCCATGGGATTCAAATTCGCAGGTGGCGTCCAGAAAACGGCGGCGCGTGGCCGGGCTTCCACCGACCAGGTTGGATAGCAGGGCGAAGACATTGCCGGCGTGGCTGTGCCCCCACAGCAAGACGCGCGAATCGTCGGGCAATTCCAATTGGTTGATTTCGTCGATCAATCTTACGGCCGCGTCCGCTCGACCCAAATGATGGTTTTCGCTGGACCAAACGAAGCGACGAGTCAGGATTTGTTGGCCTGCCGGTTGGAGGCCGGATCGCAGCCCTTGAACGAACGAATCATGGTAATTTCCCAGATTGCCGGCGACGGCGTCTACCAGTTGTTTCTGAAGTGCACGCACGCGTTCGTCCCAGCCCGGCACCAGGCCCTGGAGCGCGCGGTGCAGTCCCGTGGCATCAGCGCCCATAAGTGTCCCGTGCACGACGAAAATCGCGGCTACCTGGGCAGTTCGCAAGTGCTCGCCGGCCGCGCGCATGCAGATTGCGTATGGTTGACTGTCCACCGCCGGCGGGGCCGAAGGACCGATCAAGGCATAGTTGGCAAGCCTCCCCGCACTAAAATAATCCTGATGACGAAATTGGTTATTCTCGGGCATGGGAAGCGGTGGTGCTGTGGGTGTCCATCCGAACCACGAACCCTGCAGTCCGCGCCGGCTAACAGCACGGTACTGAATTTACCGCTCAGCCGGAATAGGTGCGTTCCCTTTCGTGGGAACGGATGTACGATAAACTACTTGGTAGTGGCCGTTGACCTGCGTGAATCGAATAAGGGGAGCAAGACCATGAGCGTGCTGCTTCGAATCCTGACCGTGATTCCTTCGCCGTTCAACATGGTCGTATTGATCGTGTTGATAGCTTGTGTGGCAGGTGTGATCACGGCCGTAGCCAAGGAGGTCCGTAAGTACCTGGCCTATCGCGAGGAAATTGAGCTGAAACGCGAGATGATCGAGAGTGGCATGGGCGCGGACGAGATCGAACGTGTGCTGTTGACAAGATCAACTCGCGATTCACGGTCGTGATCAGGCCAGGCTTTGACGCACGTTCGCCGGACGCGCTGCCGCCAGAAATCGCCTGGGAGTCGTGGCCGAAGACCGATGTTAACGACGATTTCTTGTGGCTTGCGGGCTAACGAACCGGAAATGTGTGAAAGCGACAAGGTTACAAGCCGTCCTACGATTAAATCAACACAGCCTGATTGGACAGCGCCGGGTTCCAGACCTGGCGCTGTCCAACTAATCCCTACCGAGTAGCTTGCGATGTGCGGACGCTTCACGCTGCGAACCCCGACACCGGTCTTGATGGAAACCTTTCGGATTGGCACTGCGCCCGACATCTCGCCGCGTTACAACGTCGCGCCGACTCAATCTGTTTTGGCCGTGCGCGAATTGGCCGAGAAGCGGCGCCAGCGCGAGTTCACCATGATGGCGTGGGGACTTGTGCCGTCTTGGGTCAAGGAGCCCACGATGGGGAGTCGCCTGATTAATGCCCGTGCGGAATCGATTGCGCAAAAACCTTCGTTTTGCGCGGCGGTCCGTAAACGTCGCTGCCTGATCGTAGCGGACGGCTATTTTGAATGGAAAAAGCTCGGGGCCAGAAAACAACCGTACTGGATTCGCCTGGCAGACGAGCGACCGTTTGCCATGGCAGGACTATGGGAAGCGTGGTATGGACCGGCCGGAGAGGAATCGGCCGGCGCATCGTCGCCACTACTTTCCTGCACGATCGTGACCACCGAGGCAAATCGAGCGACGGCTGATATTCACGATCGTATGCCGGTCATCCTGTTGGATCAGGATTGGGACGCGTGGCTGGACCCGCAACAGCACGACCCCAACCTGGTGGAGCATCTGTTGAAACCGCTGGACGACGTGGAAATGCGGATCGACGCGGTCAGCACTCGCGTCAATAGCCCGCGAAACGACGACCGCGACTGCGTGTTGGTGCAACAGGAATTATTCTAATTGGTGACACCTTAGCCGATTGCAGTATTCAGGGCGTCGAGAGAGCGGAGAGTTGAACCGAAGCGAACAGAGGCAACAGAATGACGTAAGCTCTGTGGTCTCCGTCGAGTCCGTGCACTCATTTGTTGATTCCAGGCCAAACAGGCGGAACAGATTTACTAGCTGGACATCGGCGGTTATGGGACTTGCTGTGAGATCGCGGTTCGGAACACCATCGTTCAGGCCAACCGGAAGCTCCGAGCGGTTCTCGTGGCTGGAACCTTGGCGCGGCACAGGCGGATTCCCATGGTTGAATTACGTGATCGGTTGCCTGTCCGTTTCGCTGCTGCTGCCGGCGAGACTCTACGGCGACGACCCGCATCTTGAACGGAATCCCGTTTTTCAGAGCCTGCTGACGGACGGTTTGGGAGCGGGGCCGGTCACATACAAGTTACCGCCAGCGCGATTCTCGGATGAGCAAAGTGAGCAGCAGCGGCAGGAATTGTTATCTGAATTGGTCGGCGACGACTTGCTGCCCCGTTTCTTCCGCAAATCGTCCGTAGCACCCCACATCATCAAGCTGAGCGAACAGCCTGAAACCGGAACATCCAGAATCCGGCAGGCTTTCTTCTTGTTTTCGGTGTACGCCGAACTGGACGCGGTCATGCAGAGCGATTTCTTTGATCGTCTGGGGCAAGCGGCCTCCGAGGCGGAATCCGGGACCGACGACGCGACGTCGACGGCACGGCATGTACTGACGGATCCGCAATTAGAGGTGCGCCAGATCGTGCTGGCCGAAGGAAACGATCGCCGCGAGGTTTACGCCTTTGGTCAGGTTCGGCTGTTGAAACGCGTGGACGTGGCGGCCACGACACACTCGTGTTGGTCCAAGACCTCAGCATCGGTGGTGGCGGCCTTCATCGTCGACCCCCGCTTCCAGCAGGACCAAGAGTTTGCCAACCGCTGGTGGCCTTTGACGCGCGACGACGCGGGAGACCTGATCCAGGGCGAGCCGCAGGCCTATCAGGGGGCGGGCGGATATTTGCGTGTGACGCAAATGACACAGCCCCGCGGTTGTCTGATCGCGGAAGGGTACATCGCCTTTGTGGAACCGGTCGGATGGTTTCGCGGCGCCAACCTGTTGGCATCGAAGCTCCCCGTCATTGTCCAGACGGGAATCCGTCGCACGCGGCAGTCGCTGGCCAACTAAAGCCCCACCGCATCGCGTCGCGTAGGATGCAGGACGGGCCTAATCGGTTGCCGCATCTAACGTGACGATGCGCGCGTTGCGCACCAGAGCCGTTGCGTAGCGATTGTCGACGAGGGCCACGCGTGCCCCGGGCCAACTGTGCCAGTATACGAAGAAGTCAATCTGGGGATAATGTTCATCCAACGTCCTCAGCAGTCGGGTGTTGTCAAACGAACCGTCGCGCGCTTCCAACGGCCCGAATTCGGTCAGTCCCAGCGGTTTGTCGAGCTGGGCCAGCTTCGTATAGCTGCCGTAGGCGTCCAGCTGACGAAGATCGTCGCTGTACCAATCAAGACCCAGCACATCCACAAACTCGTCACCCGGGTAAAAATAGTCCACGGCTTTTTGTTGCTCGTCGTATTGTACGGCCGCGGAGTACACCCAGAGCAGATTGTCCAGCCCTTTTTGATCCGTGAAGTATTGATGCATGTGTCTCCATAAGGCAAAGTATTCGTCCCGGGATACCCATCGACCGTCCGTTTGACGTGCGCCCCACCAGAACCAACCTCCGTTCATTTCGTGTAACGGGCGCCACAACACGACGACTCCTGCATCACGCAGTTCTGCCAGACCATCGGCCACATGATCGAGCGTGGCCAGCCAGGCCCGATGGGCTGCTTGATCGCCTTCCAGCAATCGTCGCAGGTCGTGTACTCGCAGGTCGTGAGAGTCCGACCGGTGCCACGGGTTGGGGGGGTGCATGCTGACGGAAACCAGGCCCCGTCTACGAGAGTGCGCTTCGAGCAATCGATTCGTGGCGGTAAAGCCGCTGGGAAAAGCGTCATATCCGTAGTCGACTGCCAGGATGACGGGCAGCCTTCCCGTCTTCGCTGCTAAACGACCAACATTCTGCTGGTAAGTCTTGCGGGGTTCGAAGTTGGCATGTCCCAGATTCTGTCCGGAGATAACACGACGCATGGACCCGGAGTCATCGTTGGCCAACCTGTCCCGTATTCGTTGTTTGGCCTCCGCGGCGGCGACCCGCGCCGGTAGTGTTTCGCCGCTCGGCTGGGTGCGCAGCATCCCGGGGCGGCCACACAGGCAACATAACCAGATCAGAAGGGCTCGTCGTAGATGCGTAGCGCGGACGAGTTCAGGCATGACAGATGCAACTGGGTTCGGGTGCGATGGGGACGGGCTGAATCCATGAGCAACCGCCCCGCCACCGAAGAAGTACCCGGGCGTTCTTGGTAGCATGTGGCTGAAACCCGTCGTCTAGCCGGTTGGCACGCTCACTCGCTTGCGCGTTTTGAAGTTGCACATTTTCGGTGGCACTTGGCGGAAACCCGTGATTTAGCCCGCTGGCAGACCCACTCGCTGGCGCGTCGAGCTTTTATTTTCAGGTTGCTGGCAGACCCACTCGCTGGCGCGTCGAGCTCATATTTTCAGGTTGCTGGCAGACCCACTCGCTGGCGCGTCGAGCTTATACTTTCACGTTGTTTTCGCCTTAGCGCAACTTCAAGACGTGCGCGTCGTGCCCGTACTTCGCATTTGAATTGGGGCACGTATAAAAAAAGCCCCCGGAAAATGTCGGGTCCCAGGGGGGCGAAGGACTCCGTCGGGTTTCCGGGAGCGATTGGATGGTCGTGCCCTCGCTTCCTGCTCAGGCGCTGACTCAATCACCAACAGTGGAATGAATTTTAAAGCAGTCAACAGCCTCCATGCTGTGGTCGTAGCTTTCCGGTCCGCAGGGTCACATCGGCCGTTTCAACCGCATTAACCCCAGTGCAGGTTCGATCAACCAATTGGTGTTGGCTCCATCCAGGAACGTTTGTCGTTCAACTGCGGCGGGAGAATAGGTGAATGCCAAATCACCGTCAAGCGGTGTTTTGAAAAAAAATTGAAGTGATGCCGATAAGCGGCTGGGCCTTGAATCGCCGTGAATTTTCCGGCGGACTGCTTGGCCATCATGCCAAGTGCCGATCAGAGACGCCGAGTTTTTTTGTCGCGCGTGACGGCGGCTGGCGAAGATGGAGCGCGCAGGGGTTGGTCGTATTTGATGGGTGCGTTCGTTGCCCTCGTGGCAGCACGACGCTGCGGAGACGTACCCGCTAGCGGAACGGGCTGTTCGCAGTACAAGCACGGATCATCGATCATCCAAGGTGTGGACCAGCGACTGCCGTTGTCCATGGTCACGACGTTGAAGAAAATCAGATCAAGTCGCTGGCAAACGAACCCGTAACAAAAGTAAGACGCCAGGCGGTCTTCGGGACGCAGGTCTTCCACGCCTTCACGAGCATAAAAGTGACACATGCCATCGGCGCTGACGGACAGGCCCAGCGTCCACCAGCCGGGAGTGACTTCGATCGAGCGGATGTCACGGCCGCGCTCGTCGCCACGAAGCGTCAGGAAGGCCACGTCGTCGGCTGGCCCGTGGGCTGACTTGCGTTGCAAGTTGAAAAAGATGCCCGGCCAATATTGCGTCAATTCCCGCTCACCGGGTTTCTTGCCCCATAAGTCGAGGCGAAAGCCAAAGCTCGCGCCCGATCGTGGCTCCCACCGTTCCAAGGGGGGCACGTAGACACGCACCACACTGTTCGGTTGGGCGCTGGGCGGAACCGACTCGCCAAGTCGACGTCGGACTTTGATCATCACATCGTCTTGCTGCGGCTGGTTGCTCGGTTTTTGCGGGACACCCGGGTTCAGCGTACGAATCAGCAGGCAATGATGGCTGCCCGGCAGCCCATCCGGCGGTGTCGGCACTCGCTTCATCAAGTCGGGACTGCCGCGATGCGGTCCTTCCAGCCAGCGACCGTTGGCGGATTCTCCCAGCGGACTACGCTCCTTCTTGTCGATGTTTCGACTACTCTTGGGGTGATTGGGGTGGTATTCCCAAGACGCTGACTCAAAGTCATCTCCGACCATGGTGATCAGTCGTCCGGTGCCCGGAACGACGGGTTGCCCGCGGCCCACCGTTGGGGACAGCGACACAACGAGCGGGAGGAGCCAAATCATCGGGCGACAAGTCAGCAGCATGGGAGTTTGGCTTTACAGCGAGTAATGGATGAGCTGCGGCGACGAGATTCGCGGAGTGGCGTTGCAGCTCAGCGCCTGATCCAGCGAACCGTAGGACGTTGGTAACCTGTCCAGCCAACGACCTGATTTCAGGTGAACGCGTTGATTGATCCAAGTCGGCTTGGGGACAGAATTTCAACCTGCCCCGGTCGAACTTCGCTTGTTCAAGAGCTCAGCAATCCAGGCTCTCCGCGGTGCCGCAGTAGATCATCGGTCACGGGCAGATGCCGAATCGAGTCTGCTTTTCGGGAATGGCGACGCGGCTTCCCAGGCAATTCCAGCAACGTGCTTCATGCTGGCTTACGTCCAATCCAAGCCTTCGTGCAGTTGGTTAAGATTCAGTACGCCGTGTGGCTGAACAATGACCATATCTTCCACGCGGACGCCGCCAATTTCCGCACAATACAGGCCCGGTTCGACCGTGATCGCGTCCCCCACGACCAGGACAGGGCCACCCTGGTCCAGCAGCGGCGGTTCATGGACATCCAATCCGATACCGTGTCCCGTTCCGTGAACCATCGCACAGTAGTTTGCGGGTGCCCCGGGCGAGGGTAATCCCATAGCGTATCCAGAATGTTGAATCACGGCCGTCGCCGCCGCATGCACGTCGGCCCCAGTCGTCCCCGCCTGACAGGCCCGGATGGCTGCTTGCTTGGCGGCCACCACGGCGGCGTGCATCTCTCGGACCCGATCCGGTACCTCGCCGTGCACGACGGTGCGCGTGCAGTCGCCATGGTATTTGGTACCGCGATTCTGAGGAAAGATGTCGACGATCACGGGCTGCCCGGTAAACAGCGGCCCGGAGCCGATGTTGTGACAATCCGCACCGGCCGGACCGCCGGCCACGATAGAAGCCGGGTTGACGTAGCCCTGCCTGGTCAAAAACAAATCCACCGCCTCTCGCACGCGTTCCGAGGTCAAGGCTTGTCCATCATGTTGCAGTGCTCCGGACTTATCGCAACGGGCCTGAGCTACCAGTCGGCAGGCCAGTTCGATGGCTTGTTCCGTAATGGCTTGGGCTTCGCGTAACCAAGCGATCTCCTGCTCATCCTTCGCGCGCCGTTCCTTAACTCCCAGGTCAAGATCGCAGGTGACTTGGATCGAACGCTGTTGCAAGTGATGAGCAAAAATCAACGGCAGGGTACGATCCGCCACCACGTGCTCGATCGCATTTCGTACCAGAAACTCTGCCAGCGACTGAGCGGTCGCCGTCTCTCGGTCGCCCGACAGGCCTCCCGCTGGGGCAAACTCGGCGGGGCAATGCACTTCATCCACGTGCGCGTGCTGCCGCGCTCGCTCCATTTCAATATCGCGCAGAATGAGCACGGAGCGGGGCGGATCGTCGGACAACTGCACGAAGACGGCGGGATCCCCCACGGCAAACCTCAGCCGGTGGAATAGCGCGTTGTTCTTGTCAGGAATTCCTGCCAGGACGACTGCAGTCTTTGAATGAGGCATGGGTTCGCGCCCCTCACGAAGGAGATTTGCAGGTGGGGAAACCGGGACCGCAAGCGGCGTTCATTGGCCGCCCCGATATGGTGAAGGATCTCGGCTGGGTCTGCAAGTCAAACGGCCCGTTTCGTTAGACCGCAAGCCAGTAGAAATCGTCGTTAACATCGGTCATGGGCCACCACCCCCAGCTATTTCTGGCGGCATGAGCGCCCGGCCGACGCGCACGCCGCCGAAGAACGCCGCACCGTGTTTCGCCGGAACGAGCGTGTCCCGGGCATTCTCCTCTGGCCTGCCGTCTGGCAAGCAGAAAATGTGCGTAACGGCAAGGGGGCAGCCGGTGCTGGAACGCGAGGTTAGGGGCGGCGGTTGGAAAAAAATCCAGCCAGGATAACGATCGACCGGTTTAAAATGCGCAAAATGCAAGCTGTGCGTGATTTCCTGCCGGGCTCTTGGCGAGCTTTGCGGCGGGAAAATTCCATTTTTAGCTATTTTGCCAAACGACAGCTTTTGCCACTCATTGACAAAATCAGCTCAGTGGGTCAGGATTCGTCACTTGAGCTGGCTCGAAAAATTCGCCGTTAGTGCGTTTTTGTATTTTTAGGAACTTCTCCGCCAGCTGGAGAAGCATTTCGGAACCGGATCCATTAGGAGATCATGATGAGTCGAAAGATTGTTTGGACACTTGCTTTGGCTGCGGCAACGTTTGCTGTCGATTTTGTTTCTGTTAACTCAGCCGAGGCACAACTGTTTCGTCGTCGCAACAGCTGCAACACCAACTGCTGTACGACCAGCTGCTGCACCACCTATCGTTCGCGTCCAGTAATGCTGACGCGCCGAAGCTCCTGCTGCGGCACCTGCCAGACTTGCAGCACCTGCTGCAACACGTGCGGAACTGGCTATTCGACGTGTGCCACGCCTTGCGGCCACATTGAGCCCGTGAGCAGCGACTGTGGTTGTGCAGCGGCTGCCACTCCAATGACAACCTATGCCAGCACCGGCTGCGGTTGTGCAACTTCCAACTGCGGTTGCGCCGCTTCCAACTGCCGTTGTACCACTTCCAACTGCGGCTGCATGGCTCGCAGCTCGAATCATTGCGGCGGCTGTCAGACAGCTGGCTGCGGCTGCGGAGGAGTCGCCACTGTCTCTTATGATGCTTCGACCGGCACGACGGTTGAGGGATGCGCCGGCGGTGGTTGCGGCGGCGCAACGACCGTATATGAGTCGGGCGGTGCCGTCATCGACAGCGTTCCATCAGAGTCGACACCCATCGAAGCTCCCGCTGCAGGCAATAAAGAAGCCTAGTTTCCGTACGCGAGAGACTTTTTGCGTGATTATTCAGCCTTCACCTGATTAGGGTGAGGGCTTTTTTTTGGCCGACATGCGCCTGGCCGGCGGTCCCATGTCACTCGCTTTTCGGAACGACAGGTTGGAAATTCATCAACCGAGGTTATAGGACGCGGTCTGCTCGTGTAATCGGGTACCGGACGCTGACGCCTTCCGGCTGATAACCAGCGAAAATTATTGGCATTTGAAGTTCCGCATGTCGCCGCATTTGCCAAGCCGCCAATTGTGAGCTAGATCTTGTACTGAGGGGTCCATCAACTTATCTGTACCCCGTTTTCCGGCAGACTCGTCGGGGCTGACTCGGATTCAAGCCCGATTACCGGTGAGATGGCCTACTTGTCAGCAGCGGGGACACCATGCTCGATTCGTCAGTTACTTCCGCAGACGCTGTATCCACTGCCAGTCGAGCCGTGCCGACCATGCGGGACGAAATTGCATCTTTCGTCAATCACTGCCTGGTGAACATGGATCGGCAAGATTCAGGATTCGATCGGCGCCGCGAACAGCGATACTCATTTCCCGTCCTGATCTCCATCCAGCCGACGAATCCAAAAACGCTGCTGGCGTTGGGGGATTCGCTGCTGGTGGTGGGCAAGCACATCTCGGTGTCGGGGCTAGGATTCTTCCACCACCGTCCGCTGACTCATTCGCACTACATCATTTCCGTCGTGCATGACATCTCGAGCGAAACGGGTTTACTTTGGAAGGCACGCTGGTGTCGGTTCCTGGGAGACCAATGGTATGAGAGCGGCGGTCAGTTCGTGAAAATCGCCTGAGGCTGGCGGGAAACTTCGTGGCCCGGCCGTCAGCCTGGATTACGCGACCTGGTGACCGGTTCAGCCAGTTTGGCTGGTTGTCGGCTTGCGCCACACGGTTCGCCGGTGGGGCGGGACAAATTCAAAAAATTCTGCCACCATCGCTTGCTCATTTCGTCAGGTGGACTAGGATTGTGGTAGTGCCGGGTTTGCTGGCACTTCATTTAGTTTTGGAACCGACGGGTTCTCTAAGCTAATCTTCGGCCTCCCAATTGATCGAGGTTCGGGGGATTTGGGATAACGAGCTCCGATGTAGGCTCGATCAAGCATATTGGGGGCCGCCCTTGGCGGTCCCTTTTTTCGTGCGCCAACCACTTTTTTCGTGCGCAACCACGCGCGAGGCTGTCGAAACGTCTACGAAACACGCCGCACGCGCTCTTCCGCCCGATGCGCGCACGCTGGCAGGTGCGGGCCAAGCCTGGAAAGCTATTCCAATCGAATGAAGTTTGACGACCATGATTCCGATCATAATTGCTGACATCCGGGCGCGGTACCGGGAACGGAATGCAACACGAGGAGTTCTGGAATGACGATTCTCGACAATCGGGCAATAGCAATGATCGTGGCTGTTGGCCTTGTTCTGCATACGGCTGCCACGCTGTCCGCGCAGCAGAATGCCAGCCACCCAGCCCAGATCCCCGCTGAATATCAGCTTCCAGAAACCGACTCCGTCGAGCATTTGACGGCCTTCTTGACCAAATTGCTGTCGCTGATGCCTGACACTCAGGAAGAGGCGCAACGGTACCAGCAATACGCTCCAGAAGCCATGACGCAAGCGGCGCAGCGTATCGTGCAGCTGGAAAAAGACCCGACATGCGACAACTACCTGTTTGCGCAAAAATATTTGCTGGCAGTAGACATCATGGCTCTAGATCAGGCCACGCCTGAAGAGCGCAACCAATTGAAGGAGATCGTTATCGGCAATCTACGTAGTCCCAAAATGGACGCGGATGACTTGGATATTGCCGTGGCTTTCGCAGAAGGTTTAGAGATGTCAGGAGATCGCGCGGCGGCCGCACTGGCCTACCAGGACTTCGCCGCAATTTTGAAGGCCAATAACGACCCGCTCGTCGTTGAGTTGGGCGAGTTGATGCATGGCTCGGCGCAACGGCTGGACCTCGTGGGAAATCCGATTACCGTTAGCGGTACGACGTTGGATGGAAAGCCATTTGATTGGGGGTCCTACCGCGGGAAGACCGTCTTGATCGACTTCTGGGCCAGTTGGTGTGGGCCTTGTCGCGCGGAAATGCCCCAGATCAAGGAATACTACGAACAGTACCACGGCAAGGGCTTCGAGGTCGTAGGAATATCTTTGGACGAGGAACGAGCACCTGTCGACGAGTTTCTAGCACAGGCGAAGTTGCCGTGGATCACACTGCACGAGCCGGACGGCAAGGCGAACCCCACCGCGACCCGCTATGGCATTTCTGCCTTGCCCACGACGATCCTGGTGGATGACCGGGGACGTGTCGTTTCGCTTACCGCTCGAGGCGAAGAATTGGGCAAGCTCCTCGTCGAATTGCTGGGGCCGGCAAACTGAGCCGAACTGGACAGCCTTCCGAAAAATACCAGGCTGACTCAGCCTGGTTTCAGCCATAAGGCGATCACGGCGATCGATGCGCGTTGAATTCACGCCGTCGTGGATCGGACCTGCTGCATGGGCCGACCGAAAATTGGCCAGCACGACTGTCCTTCGACACCGCAGTCTCACAACTTCCGGGCCAGCCTGCGCGCTTATCGCCCAGGAAACTTTTTTTTCCGTTTGGCGCGTACAATTCTCCGCCCGAATTGTGCCGGATTCGCCATCTCCAATTCAGCGAGGGCTCAGCGCGAGCCACGCCCAAATCTGCTAAATTGCTGGTCCGTGCCTAACTTCGGTTTCTTGCCAGTGTGGCGTGAAACGCGAGTGGGCTGAGCCTCTGATCCATTATTTAGGAAGCTTAAAGTCATGCGTGCGTACGTTCCAAATCAGGAGCAGGAAGAGAATACGATTCTGCTGCCCGGCCGCAAACTCAGGGAGCGTTCGCTGGAACGTCACCCCATGGTGTGCTTCCTGGCCGTTATCTCGGCGGTGATCCTCTGCGTCAGTTGCCGGCCAAGCAAACCGGGCCCGGACAAGGCCGAACCTAAGACGGCTCAACAGGACGCCCTTGCCGAGGCCGTTGCGACTCCCCCCGACGCGAGTACCATCGATTCACCAACTCAGGAGCCGTTCAGTTCGGATCCCATGGCCATCGCGGTGCCGGACGGAAATGCCGAGGAGCTTATTCAGTTCATCAGTAACGTAGCGCAGCAGGAGCCTCGCGGCAATACGGACGAGGAGCGAACTCAAGATATTGCGCGGCAGATGGAGGCGCGGATCGTCGCCTGTCAAAAATTGCTGGAAAAGGATGGTGGCGAACATCGCATGCTGGCACAGCAGACGAAGCTGGAATCGTTGCGAGTGCTCGTCGCGGTTGGCATCGAGGGGGCCAATCAACGTTTTCAGGATCTTGTCGATGAACTTGCAAGTTCACCGGCAGACGATCTCCAGCGGTTGGGGAGAATTGGGCTGTATCAGGCCAGGCTCGACACCCTGATCGCAGAGGGTCCCAAGTCACCCATGTCGCCCGAAGAGGTCGTGGCAGCGCTGAGGCAACTGCTGGAACAGGAGAAACTCGATCTGGCCGTCTTACAGACCGCGAACGAAACGGGGCTGCTGTTCAACAAGATAGGCTTGACCGCCGAATCGGAGCAGGTTTTCGACTTGATTAGCACAACCTTCCAAGATAATGCCGATCCGCAACTCGCAGAGGCTGCGGAAACCGCTGCCGAACAGGCCAAGATGATGCGGCTTGGCGACCAAATACGATCCTTTGTCCAAGCAGACGGAAAACAGGGGACGGATGAGCTGACGTCCGCGATTCGACAAATGAAGGCTTCTGCACGGCTGGCGGAAAGCCTGTTAAACGTGGCTCAAAATCTGGAGTATTCGGGGAAAGCCGACAAGGCAAAATTACTGTACGACCTGACGGCCGAAATGAGTTCGCAGCTGGACGGCGAACAAACCGAGTATCTCAAAGAATCGCTCGTACAGCGCCCAGACCCGGCTGGGAATGATTGGGAACGACTTCTCCTTGTCGGGCGTGAAATCGGACGGCGACCCGTTTGCGTGGGAAGAATATGCCGGCAAGGTGGTCCTCGTGGATTTCTGGGCGACTTGGTGTAGCCCCTGCATTGCCGAGATCCCTAACGTATTGGAAAACTACGAGCGATTCCACGAGGCCGGATTCGAGGTCGTCGGCGTCAATATGGACGACGATCCAGCAGACGCGCGGAATTTCTTGGAGGAGCGCAAGCTTCCCTGGGTCACTGTCATCAGCGAAGATGACGAAGCACGGGGGTTTCAGGATCCCAACTGCGCCAAGTACGGCGTCTCGGCGATCCCATTCCTGGTGCTGGTCGGCCGAGACGGCAAAGTGGACTCTCTGCACTTGCGTGGCCCGTTGCTCGAAAAACGGCTTGCCGAATTATTGCCAGCCGACGAACTGGCCACTGAGTCGGCAGAAGAGGACGTCGAAGTTTCCGCGGACGAGCCGGAGCGAGGCGAACGGGACCTGAAGCCATCGGACGACGGCGAATCGAATGCGGAACAGACCGAGAAAACGCTCGATATCTTGGACGGTCCCATGGAAACGTTGCCTCCGGATGCTGCATTTCAAGCAGTCCTCAACCCCTATGCAGCGGCGGACGATCTGGAATCCAACGATTTGGTGCTGTATCTGTTGGAACTAAAAGACAAACCGAAGAGCATTCAGCGTCGGCCGGGATTCCGTGAAGCGATCTACGATGTCGCGGATCGGATTCTGGCTTCGAGTGCGGGCGAGCCGCAGAAAGTGATGGCAGCGCGAGAGAAGTTGCACTTCCTGCATCAGGCAGCTTGCCTGGGAGAGGACGAGGCCCAACGCCAGCTGATGCAGACGGTCAGCGAGTTACGCGACACGATGCCGGTTTCCATGACAGAGGATTTTGAGTTTTTTGAACTTGAGGCACGATCCCTGTGCCAGGAACAGAGTTCCGAATCGTTAGTCCCCGTCATCCAAGAATGCACCAATTATCTGGAAGCCGCGGCGACGGAACTTGATGCACGACACTTGCGTCTGGCGTCCAATACCGTGGAGTTGATCAATCGCCTGCCAGCCGAATCCCGAGACGCACAATTCGAGCGCCTGGCTCAGGCACTGATCAAGAGCCCCACACGCGACGTTGCTCAGTACGGCAAGACCTTGATGGTCGCCCGTAACGCCGGGCCAGCCGTGGGCGATACCCTGGACGTCCGCGGCACCACCGTTGACGGGCAACTGGTGGAGCTGAAATCCTTTCGGGAGAGCGTGGTGCTGGTTGAATTCTGGGCCACCTGGTGTGGGGCGTGTCGAAAAATCCAACCGGCCATGGATTTGTTGCTGGAGAAACATCCGGATGTCAAACTGATCAGCATCTGCCTGAACGCCGACCAGGACGAACTGGACGACTTCCTGCTTGAAAATCATCCACGAGGCTACATCGTCTTTGGCGAAGACGCCCAGCGGTCAGCCAAGTCCATGGGGGTACGATCGATTCCTAAGATCTTCGTCGTCGATCAACAGAGCCGACTTCAACACGTGGCCCGGAGCACGGATCACTTGTCCGAAGTGATCCAGAAGCTGGACGTCAAGAACGACGGCTGAATCTCTGAGATGTCCTTATTTTGGGCATGCTCATTCGAAGCTAGGATACCACACCATGACCAAATGCGTTCCCTCCATGGAAACGGACGCGTCCGACTCAATCACCAGGATTTCACGAGCCCTGATCAGTGTCAGCGACAAAGTGGGGATCACGGAATTTGCTCGAGCGTTGAGCCAACTTGGCATCCAGATACTGAGCACGGGCGGGACACGACAACAATTGCAACATGCTGACGTGCCGGTCATGGATGTCGCCACCTATACAAAGTTTCCAGAGATCATGGACGGTCGCGTGAAGACCCTGCATCCCAAGGTGTTCGGCGGGATTTTGTCGCGACGCGACGTGCCGGACGACCAAGACTCCATGCGCGAACATGGGATGCAATGCATTGATCTGGTCGTCGTAAACCTCTATCCCTTTCAGCAGACGATCGCCCAGCCCGACACCACCGCGGCAGAAGCGATCGAGCAGATTGACATCGGCGGGCCCAGCCTGATACGGGCCGCCGCCAAAAATTATGCCTTTGTGACGGTGGTGACCAGCCCCAGCCAGTACGATCGCGTGTTGGATGAGATTAGGCGAAACGGGGGTACCAGCCTGGCCACGCGTCAGCAACTGGCCCAGGCTGCCTTTGCATTTACGGCAGATTACGATAGGGCCATCGCCAAGTACTTTGCGGCAGGTCTTTCGGCCGGCACGCCAACGGTCGAAACGCCCTTTCCCAGTTGCTTTCAGCCCACGTACGATTGCCTGTCGCCACTACGCTATGGGGAAAATCCGCACCAACGGGCTGCCATTTACCGACAGCGCGATTTTGCAGGCTGCTCGATCGTGAACGCAACGATTCTGCACGGCAAGGAATTGTCGTACAACAACTACCTCGATTTGGATGCAGCACTAGATATTGTCAGGTCCTTCGCCCAACCCACAGCGGCCGTCATCAAACACAATAATCCGTGCGGCGTGGCCACCGCTGCCACGATCGAAGAGGCCTTGCGCAAAGCCATGGCAGGTGATCCCGCAAGTGCGTTTGGATCGATCCTGGGATTGAATCGCGAGGTTGATCAAGCGGCCGCCGAATTGCTGGCAACTCCCGGTTTGTTTATCGAGGCCATCGTCGCCACGGACTTTCATCCGGCGGCGATGCAGATTCTCACGACAAAGCCTAAATGGAAGAATAACGTTCGATTACTTTCCTTGCCGCACATGGCCGCGGCCGCGGCTGAAATCATCGCGAGGCCCATCCTGGGCGGTGCGCTGCTGCAGGAACGTGATCGCGGTGCATCCAATCCAGGAGACTGGCAGCTGGTCACGCAGACGACACCGTCCCAGCAGCAGCTCGCCGAACTGGAATTTGCCTGGGAAGTCGTGCGCCATGTGCGTTCCAATGCGATTGTCGTCACCCGACAGGGTTCGGCGGTCGGCGTGGGAGCCGGGCAAATGAGCCGGATTGACGCTGTGGACATCGCGATTCGCAAAGCAGGCGAGCGGGCCCAGGGTGCCGTGCTCGCCTCCGATGCGTTCTTCCCGTTCCCCGATTCCATCCGATTGGCAGCGCAAGCGGGAATTGCCGCCGTCGTCCAACCCGGAGGCTCCAAGAAGGACCTCGACGTCATCGCGGCGTGTGACGAGCTGGGCATGGCCATGTTGTTTACCGGCCGACGACACTTCAAGCACTGAAGTTGCCGTTCGACCGCCCTGCAGGCCGCGGCTGACACGGAGCCAAAAACCCGACTTGGGAATCAACGCTTGAAGTCTTTCTGCTCTCTCACGAACTGTGTACGCCCGGTAGACGATAGCCTGCAGCCATGTCCACGATCTTAGACCAGATGATTGCCACCAAGCAGCGAGAAGTCTTGAAGGCAAAACAACAGCGGCCACTCGCCGCGTTGGAGCACGAGATTGCCGCCGCCGCGAACCCGGTGCGAGACTTCTTTCGGGCCGTCAGTTCGGACGCTGGCATTTCGCTTATTGCAGAAGTCAAGAAAGCCAGCCCCTCGGCGGGAATTATCCGAAAGGACTTTGCGCCGTCATTGATCGCCGCAGCGTACGCCGCCGGCGGCGCTGCCTGTATCAGCGTGCTGACCGACGAAGCCTATTTCATGGGCCACTTGCGTTATTTGGCGGAAGTGCGGCAACAGGTCTCCTTGCCGGTGTTGCGCAAGGATTTTCTGATTGATGCTTATCAAATTTGGGAAGCACGGGCGGCCGGAGCCGATGCGGTCTTGCTGATTGCGGAGTGCTTGGATGATTGCGGGCTGCGCGGACTCCATAATCTGGCAATCGAACTGGGCATGACGCCGCTGGTCGAGATTCACGACGCCGAAAATATCGCCCGAGTGATCGACGCCGGGGCGACGCTGGTGGGCATCAATAATCGCGATTTGCGGACCTTTCAGACGGACCTCAACCATACGTTGACGCTGCGCGAGCGGTTGCCAGCCGATTGCACGGTGGTCAGCGAAAGTGGTATTCGTCAGCATGCAGACCTGGTGCGGCTATGGAATGCCGGCGTGGACGCCGTCCTGGTCGGAGAACACATCATGGCTCAACCGGACATCGAGCGGGCGACGCGGGAATTGCTGACCGGAACCAGCTCAGCTCCATTTCAAGGCCTGAACTCGGGTCTGACCGTTTGGGCAAAGTGTCGTATCCGTATTCTCTATTTTCTGTACGGGGTCGTTTTGCTAGGCTTCGCGGCCAGTGTCTCAAACCCCATTTCGGCAGTGACCTGCCCCCCATCGTCGACGATAGAATGAGCTTGCTGCATGAGTCGCGCGACCGATCCGCACTCTTTCGATGGCTTCTTGCGCACGGCGTTCGCCGGTCTGATCATTGCTGGCGTGGGTTATGCGGGCGGCTGGATCTACACGACCTTCAGTCCGAATGTGCGATTGAAACAGACGGAACAGCAACTGCTACAAACCCGCAATGAACTCGATCGAACCCAAACGCAGTTGGCCAGCCAGGTCATCGTCATCCAGCAGCTGGACGCGGACCTGAAGACCAGCCAAAGGCTGATTGAGCAGTTGAACCTGTCGATGAGCCTCTTGAAGGTGGATCAGCGAATCGCGGAAATTACGGTGATTCGCCAGGAGCAAGACGCGACGGGGATTTTGCAGACGGAGTTTACGTTTCAAGAAGTGGACACCGACGGCCGATCGCTCGACGTGCCACGCTCCTTCCAGATCGCCGGCGACCTGCTGTACGTAGATTTTTGGGTCATCAAATTCGAGGACAAGTTTGTGGAAATGGCCGATCTGGACCGAGCTTCCTCAATTTGCCTGTTTCGTCGACTGTTTGGCGAATTCCAGGAACCGCATGACGGATTTACTTTGGATCAAGTCGGCATGCGACCATTGGCCTATGGAAGCCGGCGCCCCACGGAATTCGAGCGTCAACTCTGGCAGGAATTCTGGACAATCGCCAATAACCGCCCCAGGGCGTTGGAACTGGGTATTCGCGCGGCTCACGGCGAAGCGGTATCCGCACGTCTGCAGCCTGGGCAAAAATACCGTGTCCAATTGAGGGCGTCGGGCGGGTTGTCCATCGTGCCCTGTGGCCCCGACCCACCGTCGTTCGCAAACCGGAGCGATGGGCTATCCTGATCCATCCTGGTGGACGCCGGCTGACCATCCAACAGTGCCTGGTTTCAGCCTGGACATTCCTCCGGCATCGGACCGCGCGTGACAATCGTACGGGCTGTTTGTTCCTCGCGGGTTTTACCGGCAAAACGGCCACACTGACAACACGGCAAGGCTGCGACCCAGCGATCAAAGCCTCATTTCGCTTTGACTTGGGCCGGTGGCAACCTACATTTCAGGGGCCACTTTTTCGGCGTCGAGTCCAGGTTGGCTGAGCAAAACGTGCGAGGCAAGGCGAGTTTCCGGGATTTCACCTTGACCCGAATTCCGTGTGCAACGAGCCGACTGGGATCGCAGTCTGAACGCGGTTCGCGCCCTGCATGGATTTTCTGACACGAGGGAGCACGCTCCCTCACTTGGTCGTGTTGTCTGCAACTATGAATAAATTCGACGTCGATACCACGGTCGATCTGCAAGGGCTGGGGCGGAAGATCCGCGATCAAAAAGCCGCCTGCAAGTCCTTCTTTGCCACACGTCAAAACCGTATTCGGGCCGTCGAAGGGCGACTGACAGCCGAAGTCGAACGCGTCCGCACGCAGCTGGACGATTGGGTGGACTACCAGAAGCGTCTGGCCACTCTTCAAGAATCCCTGGAACAGGAACGCCAGGAATTGGCACGGGCTGCCGCGGACATGGACGCCAAAGCCTGTGAACTAGACCAGGAGCGTCTGGAAATCGACACGAAGCGTCGGGAGACGCAGCAGGAATTGGAGCAAGAACGTGCCCGTCTGCATACGGACTCCCGTGAGGAAATGGCCGCATGGCAGCAGTCCCTCGAAACGCTCAAAGCCGACCTGGAAGCTCAGACGTCGTTGCGATTGAAAATCGAGTCCGAGCGCGAGGCGTTGCATGAGCAATTGGCGGAACACCTGGCCCGATTTGCTCGACTTGAATCCGATGCGCGAGAAGCCAAAGAAGAACTCGTGTCAGCGCGACACGAGGAACACGAACTCCGCTCGCAACTTACTGAAAGTCGAAAGCTGCTGGATCAGCGCGCCAAACAGCTTAAGGCGCTGCGCGAAACAGCCGAGCGGGAGCGGGGGCAGGAGCAGGCCGCCGCCAACACGGAGGAACTCAATCTGGTGCGCCAGGAACGAGATCAATTGGAGGCCAAGGTTCGCGGACTGGAAGCGGACCTGTCCAAAGTTGCGAAGCAAGAGGATCAATTGGGTGAACTCAATGACCTCCGGCGTCGTTTTGAGATGGCCGTGGAGGACGTGCGAAAGCTGCGCAACGCAAACGAACAACTCGAACGTAAAGTTCAGCAAGCCTCGGCGGAAACTCCGGCGGCCGAGCAAGGGTCGTGGGAGCAGCAAAAACAGCAGTTGCTAGCCCGCCTGTCCGCGATCGACAACGATCAGGTCGATCCTGACGAAATTGCCAAGCTGGAGAACGCAGTCCGGATGACGGACAATGTAGTGGCCCAAAAGGATCAGCAGATTGCTGATCTGCTCTCCAAACTTCAATGCCTGCAGGACAGCCTGGCGGAAGCCGCGCAAGAAGAAATCCAGCGAACAAACCGCAGCCACGATGAAAACCTCTCGGTGGAGCACGACAAACTCCAAAAACTGCAGGAGGAGTGGCGTGAGAAGTTGCGAGCGGCCGAAGTCGAAATTGCCGTCCAGCGAGCGGAGAACGCACGGCAACGCGCGGAACTCGACGAAAAGGCGCGCGATATCGAAGCGCAACTAGCGCTGGCGAAGAAGCAGGTGGCTCTGAGTGCATCGCAGAAAGAAGTCGATCCGAAGTCACGCCGTGGCTGGTTCAAATAGTGCCGCGGCGAACCGGCTACCGTACCGGCCTGTCGATTTCGTCCGTCCAAGGCAAAATGTCATCCTGAAGGGGCAACGCGACTGGCGGATCTGCCCACAAACGTTGCGAGACCAAATAAAGTACGACGTTTGGCATCGTCGATGGAAGATCCTTCGGCCCGCTACGCGATGCCTTAGGATGACATCTCAATCTCGGATTAAATCGACAGGCCGTAAGGCGCCGGGTGAGCGCCCGAGTACGACACCGCGTACGGACAACTGCATTTCGACATATTTGGCCAGCCAGCAGCCTAGAGCGGGTCACCCGCCCCGGCCGCGAACGGATCGCCCGTATCGCCAAACGGATCCTCTCCGCCAAACGGATCCTCTTCGCCGCCAGCCGGGGCGGACTCGTCGACCGGCCGCTGGGTCTCGGCTTTTTCCGATTTCGGCGCTTCCGCCGTCGTCGGCTGCTTGGCCGCTTCGGGGGATGTGACTTGCGCTGTTTCTGTACCGCCCGTCGGGACAGGTCCCAGCGGAACGTAGAACGTGGGCCATTTCGCTTGTGGTCGCCGCAGGCAACGGACCGAGCCGCTTGCCGACGCCAGGTAGACGCGGTCCGAAACGGTATTCTTCACCAGATGTTCTCCGGGTCGCAATCGCCATGCACCGCGTTTGGCCCCCGTTTTACGGTCCAGCAGTAGGATGCTTCCATTGAACGACTCGCCGAAAATAACGTCGTCGGCATGCCCTGCGACTCGCGACACTCCCTTGGCCACCCACAGTTCCTTTCCAGATGCGGCATCCACGGCAAACAGCCGATTCTCGAGGGTGGGGATCAAGACCGTATCCTCCGCGACATACGGTCCATCAATAATCGCGGCGTCTGCCAAGAAGCCCCACAAGTTTTTTCCGTCTTTCGCGTTAGCGCAAGTCACGTAACCGTTTTCGTAGGCCACAAACAGCCGCGCCGGAACGGGCTCGGCGGCGTTGGCATAGGCCGGTTGCCCCACGACAGCCGCGCGTCCCACGATTTGGTAACTCGATGCCACCTGCTCGGGGTCGCCCACGAAAACGCTTCCCCGATCGGTCGTCCAAACCACGCCCGTCGGGGTACTGAGCGGAGGTGCGGTAATCCAGCCGAACGAAGTCATGGAATTCGGGGCAAATCGTCGGTTATCTTCGGCCAGCTCGTAAACTTGGAACAATCCTCGCACGCCTGGTACGTAAGCGCGTGAACCATACAGCACGGGTGCGCCGCCGGGGGCATTCTCCAGAACCCGATCGAATATCGGCTTCCCGGATTGAGCGTCGATGACGTGCAATTCAAAGCCGTTGATCGCCACTACGTAATCATCGTTCATCGCCGCCGGATACTCGGATTGTCCCGGAACGCCCACTCCGGCGCTCCAGCGCCGCACACCGGTTTCGGCATCAATCGCCTCGACGCGTCCGCCGCGGGTCTGAGCCAACAGGGTGGCCACAGGGATGGCTCGAGGTTCAACGGTTGCCTGCTTGCCGCTCATCAGCAGCACTCGCTTGCGAATATCCGCATCCCGCGCGGCGCTCGGGCCCGTGAATAAAGTTCGCTGCGAGCCTTGCACCACTTCGTACACGGAACGAGTTTTCACCGGGCTGACGTACAACGTGAACCAGGGTGGGGAATCCGTCGACCGGATTGTGGGAATCTGGGCCTGCCAAACGGCCTCGAATGGCGCCACCGCCGAGGACCGCGGAAGACGGGGCGCTTCTGCCCGGCATGTGCCACCTACAACGCCGACCAACAAAAGAGCCGTCCCAACGCGTCCCATGTTTGTACCACTCATTTTTACGGAATCATCATCAAGGATGCTCGGCGAACACCGCCCGTGGATCGAACGCTTCCATTCTACCATGGGTCCTGCCGGGGAGCCCCCCAATCAGCAAAAACCAGGTTTGTTCTGCCTGATTTGCGCGTCAAAATCGGCCGCCCGCGTTGGCGTGAGAATGCGTCGGCTAGACCTTCAGGCCCTGGCACCCTAGGATGACGGGTTTGCCCGGAAGGTGTTCGCCCACATGCTCCCGCAGCTTAGTGCGGGCAAAAAATGAGCAGCACTTTTTAGCCGGTACCGCCTAAGTCACAGCAATGGAATTTGAATTGCCAGGCCCCGCAACAGACCAGGTAGTCGAGAATCTTCTCGGCTACTTGAACTTTTCTTCCGGATCGACGGATCCTCAGTTCCTGCAAGGACTGAATCTGCTCTATCAGTGGCTTGATGCCGTCAGGGGGCTTGATGCCGAAAGGGGGGCAGCCAACACGGCTGATGCCGCTGTCGCGGCCGACGCGCCCTGGCGACGGGCCGTCCAGGTTCTGTTGGAAAAGCTGGATGTTCTGCACCAAACCTCGACGACGTTTCACGACATCGAACAGGCGCGCGGCGTATTGCAATTCATTCAACACAGGCTCGTTGCGGATTACTTGGAATTTCATCGTGATTTGTTGTTTCATCAGACCGAACGTGAAGTGTTCGGTCCGTTCATGCTAGGCCGTTTTCTGGAAATGGCCCTGAGCTTGATTCACTTGTCGGGGGACGCGCCGCAGTGGTCGCGACAGTGTATTGCCGGTTTGAACGACTTCATTGGTCACCGTCCGGTGGCCATGCTGGAGTCGCAGAAGATCGAACCTCGCCCCCACGAATGGGTCCGGCCCGTGCCGCTCTATATCGAATCTGCTTCCGTGGCAGCCGGCCGTTACGGCGAGCTGACACAGCGCGCGATTGAGCTGCTGTCGGCAACGGATGCGGACCTGGCGCAGGCCGCGTTTTTCGATTTCAGCGCGCTCAACGAACTCGCATTCGATCCTCGGGCCTACGACTTTGATCATCCGGTGAACAAGCGGCCAAATTACCATTTTGGCGAATGGGACCCTCACCTGATCGATAATCAGGGACGCTATCGCCGTTTTGTCGTGCGCGAAGTCACTCTGCAGGCGCTGTTGAATCGTGTGGATCAGCCCGGTCGGCTGCGAGTCCCGCGGGACGAACTGTTATTTGAGGCGGCCGCAGTCCTGGCCGGTACGATTCTGATGGCGTCCGGTATAAGTGGCTCCGGGCCGGACACTCATGATTCGCAGACCACCTTGATGACGTTGATTCCGCGAATCGCCACGTTTCGGGATGTATTTTACGAGCGACTGATCGAACGCCTGGAGGGGACCCAAGCGGACCGCTTGCGCAACGAGGCCCGCCAATTGCGTCAGCCCTTTGGCGGCGCTCGCCAGCATCTGAATCACTTTCTGGCCTTGCAGCGGGCGTTGCAGTTACAACACGCCAGGCTGGCGCGGGTGTTCGCGCGGATGGGCTATCTAGCCGCGGCGCAACGCAAAGCAGATACGATTCAGGTGGCGGCCGCCCGAATGAAGTGCCGCATCGACTGCGCGTTGACGGCGGCACGCCAGGCTGTGATCAGCCACGACCGGGAGGCAGCCGAACTGCAACTGAGTAGCGTCGTGGACCTGATTCATCGAGGGATTGATTGTGGTGCCATCGCGGACCCTTGGAACATCCTGGGCTTCGACGCGAATTTCAGCCTGTTTCCGGCAATCGAGAACTCGGTTCGCGATCATCGACTGGATGATTTGATCGAGATCATGCACCGGATCTTCGATCTGCACGCTCGACTGATGAGCGACGCGGCAGCGGCTCATGACCAGCAAATCGCCGCCAGCATTGAAACCAAGTTCGAGGCCATTGCCACCTGGTGGAACCAATTTGCGGCCCATGAGGTGAGCGCCGTGGACGCGGAATCACCCTTGGACGAATTCCACGCGGCGCGGGATGTCGCGCGGGCTCTGCGTGAGTGGCACTTGGCCGGCGCGACCAGCGGTGACATTGCGTTTTGGGCTCCGCACGTGGAATCGTTCAGTTCGCCACGTGCGTACGCGCTAGTGGTGGAGACCCTGTTGGCGCGAGGCGACCTGGTCTCCTCGATGTCGTTGCTCATCCACTGGCTGGGACAGGCCGCCAGTGTGGCGCTCGAGAGCAGCGAATCGTCCTTTCAAGCGCTCGCCATGCGCTGGGTGCAGGCTACGACCGCCGCCACGAAAGCGGCCACGCCCTATGCCGTCAATCCATGGCGGCTGTTACGCAAGTTCTTTGATTTCATGGAAGCCAACGCGAACGAGTACTGGTCCGTTCCCGTTTATGAACCCCTGCACGGCGCAGCCAATTTGGGAGCCGACGCGGAAGGTGAGCCCTCGGGCGAGTACCCGGCTGAGCTGGAGGAGGACGCGGCCGACGACGACGACCTGTTCCAGGCCGCTTATGAGGACGTGGTTTACCGGGATAGCACCGACGATGGTACCGACGGATCCGTGTTCGATACCGAGGCACCCACAAATACCGAAATGGAACAACGTTCGGAGCACGTTGCGGATCAGCTGAATTTCCTGGCCGGGTTGGCCCGATTGTGGACCTGGTCCGCCACCGCACTGGGAGCGGCGAGGGCTGGTCAGGATGCGTTGCTTCTGGAAATAACCGAACGGCGCGAGACGCTACAGCATTGGTATCGCCACGCCCGCGTGCTGCGGCGCGATTTGCTGCAGCTCATCGCCTCGATTCAAGCGGAAAAAATCGGACATCCGGATGGTGGTCACGACTCGATGGTGGAGTATGACCGCCGACGTCTGATTAAGGAGTCGTTGATCGAGGGTGCCATTGGGACGTGTGTCGATGTTGCAGAAGCCGAACGGTTCCTGCTCGCCACGCTATCGCTGGAAACGGAAGGCGAGATTACCGAAGACGGTGATTCGGACGCCATCGGAACAGATCTTGTCGACGTCGCCCAATTGCTGGCCGCCGCGATGCGATCTGACAAATCGGCGGCAGCCCGCAGCTGCTCGGATCTGCTGCGCAAGCTGCCCAAATGGCAGATTCTGTACGTGCCCCTGGCAAAGTTGGGAGACGCCCGGCAAATCGCTCTGGCCCGTATTCGCCAGCGAATTATCGAGAACCTGGTGATGGTTCTTCCGCGTCTTGGTCTTTTGGCCAACGCAATGAAGATCGTGGACGCCGCTCGCCGCATGGAACGTAATCTGCCGGAGGGCCGAGGCGTGGTCACCCAGTTCGACGAACTGTTCAAGACTGGATTTCGCGAAATGGTCGACTCGCTGGTCCGCGCTACTGCTCCTCAGGAAGCAAACGCCCGGGCCGCTGAAAAAGATGCCGACGCCCTACTGGTCAGCTATCTGGAAAAACTGACCGAGCCGGCGTTGGAAAGCTGGCTGCTGCACAGTCGCACGCTGCGACTTTCCGTCCTGGAACGGGTGCGAAGGCCACAGGACTGGAAAAAGTTGGTTGATTTCATCCAGGACTACGGAGCCGACCTGTTCACGCAACGATTCTTGACGCTGGCCAACATTCGAGCCATCCTGCATTGCGGGAGTGATACTTGGCTGGCCGAGCTGAGGGAGCGAGGCGAGGAGCAGTTTGCACTGATCGATGCTCTGGATGAGTTGATACCGCACGAGGAGGCTGCCGATAAGCTGGCCCTGATTTTGGAGGCCATCGTCGAGAATTTTGACGAGTATCGCGACTACAATAGCACCACGACGCAATCCGATCGCGGCGAGCTGCTGTACACCATGCTGGATTTCATTCGCTTGCGCATCGAGTACGACCGCGTGGCCTGGAATCTGAAGCCCGTCGTTTGGGCCCACGAGGTGCTCGTTCGCCGCGGTCGCAATGCGGCGGCACAATCCTGGCGGCGGATGCTGGCCGAACGAATCGGCGAGGAAGCGTCCCGCTATCAACGAAAACTGACCCGGCTGCAACGCAAATATGCCATGAAAATGGCGTCCGTCGCGCAACGCATTGGTGAGCGGTTCTTGCTGCCCATGTCAATTGATCGCATGCTGGCGCTCGTCGGACCTGCCGTGGAACGCGCCGGAAGCAAAGAGGCGTCCCACGCCTTCGAGATCCTGGAGGAAGAAACCGACTTGTTGTTGCGGGAACCGGCACTGACGGGAGCCGATATCCCCACGTGGCTAGAGGCTCTCGAAGAGGAAGCCGAACGCGTGCGACATTTTGTGTCGCTCGCGGATTCCTGGCATGGGGACGGGGTCGGGGGGGACCTGCAGATTCAGCCGGTGAGTTGCAGCATCGAAGAACTTGAGCAACAACTGCGTTTGATCGGCGGCCTGACGAAGAGTTGAAGGCGAACGACGAAAGGGACAGTAACATCAACCTGCGCCTTGTAGCGTAGCCGTCCCCGGCTGCGCAGCACCACCAGCAGCGCCCGCCGTCACCAACCCGCCCGACGTCCCCACCAACTTGCCACTGCACCCACAATGGCAACCGCGACCAACGCCGCCGAGGACGGCAACGCTACGTAGCGCAGCCGTCCCCGGCTGC
This sequence comes from uncultured Planctomycetales bacterium, assembly GCA_963695565.1. Classification (GTDB taxonomy): domain Bacteria; phylum Planctomycetota; class Planctomycetia; order Pirellulales; family Pirellulaceae; genus CAVOGW01. The sequence continues at coordinate 6,614 of CAVOGW010000006.1, read as the reverse complement.
GCAGCACTACCAGCAGCGCCCGCCGTCACCAACCCGCCCGACGTCCCCACCAACTTGCCACTGCACCCACAATGGCAACCGCGACCAACGCCGCCGAGGACGGCAACGCTACGTAACGCAGCCGTCCCCGGCTGCGCAGCACTACCAGCAGCGCCCGCCGTCAGCAACCCGCCCGACATCCTCACCAACTTGCCACTGCTCCCACAATGGCAACCGCGACCAACGCCGCCGAGGACGGCAACGCTACGTAGCGCAGCCGTCCCCGGCTGCGCAGCACTACCAGCAGCGCCCGCCGTCACCAACCCGCCCGACATCCTCACCAACTTGCCACTGCACCCACAATGGCAACCGCGACCAACGCCGCCGAGGACGGCAACGCTACGTAGCGCAGCCGTCCCCGGCTGCGCAGCACTACCAGCAGCGCCCGCCGTCAGCAACCCGCCCGACATCCTCACCAACTTGCCACTGCACCCACAATGGCAACCGCGACCAACGCCGCCGAGGACGGCAACGCTACGTAACGCAGCCGTCCCCGGCTGCGCAGCACCACCAGCTGCGCCCGCCGCGACTTCAGGTTGAACATCAACGACGACCCGTTGAAGTCCGCTGGACCGGATTACCGACTGGGCACTACCCGGTAACGCAGAAATTCGCGATAACGTGACACGGGAAACTCGTGATGAGGATTCGATGATTCAGGTCGAACAGCTCAGCTTAACCTATCACAAGGCGCTCCAACCCGCCGTGCGCGGGTTGTCGTTCGGCATCCAACCGGGCGAAGTCTTCGGGTTTCTCGGGCCGAGCGGCGCTGGCAAGTCGACCACGCAAAAGATTCTTATCGGGTTGCTGAAGAATTATCAGGGCTCGGTGCGCGTCTTCGAACGAGACCTGGCCGGCTGGAGAGCTGACTACTACGAACGCATCGGGGTCTCGTTCGAGTTTCCGAACCACTACCTCAAACTCACGGCGGTCGAAAATCTCTCCTACTTCGCGGCGCTGTATAGCGGCGCGACACGCACACCGCGGGAGCTGCTACGTTTGGTCGGACTGGAGGAAGACGGTGGAATGTTGGTCTCGCAGTTCTCGAAAGGGATGAAGTGCCGGCTGAGTGTGGCGCACTCGTTGGTCAATAATCCCCAACTACTGTTCTTGGATGAGCCGACCGCGGGGCTCGATCCGGTAAATGCGCGACGAATTGTGGAGCTGATTCGGGCTCAAAAAGTCGCCGGCCGAACCGTCTTCCTCACCACCCACGACATGCTGGTGGCCGACGAGCTGTGTGATCGGGTGGCCTTCATCGTCGACGGACAGATTCAGCTCATCGACGCCCCGCGAACATTAAAACTACAGCATGGCCAACGGCGCGTGCGTGTCGAGTACGCGAATCAGTCCCGGCTGCAGAGGAAGGAATTTCCGCTTGAGCGGCTGGGTGAGAACCAGGAGTTTGTCGACTTATTGCGCGAACATGATATTCAGACGATCCATACGCTCGAAGCCACCCTGGCCGACATCTTCATCCAGGTCACCGGACGGGGACTATCATGAACCGGTTGCTGGCCACTTTGGTCACCGACATGCGGCTGCAGCATCGCAACGGTTTCTACTACGCCGTGGCCTTTGTGTTGAGCATGTGTGCGATTCTGGTTTCGCAACTTCCCGACATCGATTGGAATCCGTGGCTGCCACCGCTGGTGTTGGGCAATATGGTCATGGTGTCCTTTTACTTCATTGGAGGACTGGTGTTGCTGGAGAAGGGCGAGGGGACCTTGGAGGCCCAGGTGGTGACGCCGCTGCGGGTGGGCGAGTACCTCTCCGCCAAGGTCATCACGCTCACCGCCCTCAGCCTGATCGAGAATTTGGCGGTCGTCATGATCTTCAACGGCTGGTCTTACAGTCCGTTGCCGTTGCTGACAGGCATTGTCGCGGCGGCAGTAGTTTATGCGCTGCTCGGTTTTGTGGCGGTGGCGCGATTCGATTCCATCAACGAATATCTGATACCTTCGGTGCTTTACGTGCTGCTGCTCAGCTTGCCTTACCTTGATTACTTCGGCATCTGGAGCAGCTGGATCATGTGGCTGCACCCGCTACAAGGACCGTTGCTGGCGATGAGAGCCGCACTGCTGCCAGTGCCGCCGGCGCATTTGGCCTGGGGACTGGTTTCCACCGCGGTTTGGATTGCCATCGCGTGCGGGCTGAGCCGCCGCGCCTTTGTACGGTTTGTCATCACCAAACAGGGAACTCATTGACGTGCGCGCCTTGACGAGGCTACGAGTGCTGGGAGGCATCGATCTACGGAACGTGCGGCGGGATCCGATGCTGGCCTGGCTGACTCTGGCTCCTCTGATGATCGCCGTCGTCTTTCGTTGGGGGATGCCGCCGCTGACAACGATGCTGCAAGCTCGGTACCGCTTCGACATCCTGCCTTACCATCCGTTGTTGCTCAGCTTCTTGGTCGTCACAATGCCGGCCATCGTGGGCGCCGTCATCGGGTTCCTGCTGCTTGATCAAAGGGATGACCTGACGCTGACCGCGCTGCAGGTAACGCCGCTGACGTTACGAGGTTATTTGCTCTATCGCGCCTGCGCCGATGGTGGTCAGTGCTGTGATGACGATCGTGACCATGCCGCTGACCGGCCTGACGTCGGCAAGTCTCGGCGCGCTGGTCTTGTATGCGGCAGTCGCCGCCCCCTTGGCCCCCATCTTGGCGCTGTTCGTCGCCTCCGTAGCGGCGAACAAGGTTCAAGGCTTTGCCTTGATGAAGGCCAGTGGAGTCTTCTCTTGGCCGGTGATCATCGGCTGGTTTGTGCCCATGCCTTGGCAGCTGCTTATGGGCATCGTTCCGCATTATTGGATCGCCAAAGTTGTCTGGTCGTGTGAAGCGGGCGAGTCTGGTGGGTGGATGTTCACGTTGGTCTGCGTGAGCTATCAAGCGATCTTGCTGACGGCGTTCCTGCGGCGATTTGAGCAAGTGACGCACCGCTAGTGTGTGTGGCGTCGCAGTTTCCGTCGCGGGTGCGGCGGCAACGGTAGCGTTGCCGTCCCCGGCGGCGTTCGTCGCCATTAGCATTACGGGTGCGGCGGTAAGTTGGTGGGTAAACGTCGTTGCCCGAGATTTCAATAACCCATCAGCTGCGGGTCGCCGATCGCGTGTTTGCGCAAGATGCACAGTAACTCTTGCACTCCTTCCAGGCTTTGGTGCAGCTTCTGGTGTTTGGCGTGAATCATCCGCTCGGTCACCACGTCCGGTTTTCGGGCGCTGTCCAGCGGCACAATGCGATCTGAATCGCCTGCCCCCAAAATGCAATAGCCGTACCCCGCTATCGTGTGCAGTTGGACGTGTCGGGCATAGGGCAAGCCGTCCATAGCGCGAAGCAGCGCGCTACTGGGTTCCAGCAGGTCCACACTGGTAGGGAGCCGTCTGGCAAATTCATCAGAAAAGGCGTCGGGGTTTTCGTCAATCAGCTGCTCGTGGGACTCTTCCGTTGAAAAGGGCTCGTTGATCAGCGTCGAGGCCAGTCGCCCGATAGGCCGCGCAGCCCAGGGCGATCCACGATGCGGCGTCCCCACAAACACCACGCGCGAGACCAGCGGTGAAGGCTGAAAGAAAAACGAGTCCGCCAATCGCTGACGCATCGCGGGTGTCATGCGAATGGACTCGAATGGCTGGCAGGATATGGAATCCCACAGCCGTGTCCCACTTTGCGTGACCTGCAACTTGGCGATCAGTCCCCCCATGCTATGGCCCACCAGCACTATCCGCTGCAGTGCCGGATCCAGGCCGGCGGGGTCGACATAGTGTCGGATTTGATGCAGTTGCCGCCTCAAATCCGCGGCGCTAGGTAAAAACGCGCGCCCGTATCATACTCGAAGCCCCAAATTTGAATTCGCCGCGTCAATTCCGGATCGGCCTGGATTTCGTTGGCAATGTTGACCCACGTGAATCGATTGGACAACAATCCGTGCACAAACACTACGGGAATCTTGCCGGGCTGATAGGGCTCCAGCATGAACAGCCCCTGGCCTTCCGTGGTGGATCCCGGTTGCAAGAATCCGGCCAAGTATTCACGCCGCGTCTGGCTCAGCGTATAGGCAATGGGTGCCGTAAGATCGCGGGCTAACGCCACAGGCCGTCCGCGGTGCATGGTCGACGAAACCGTCACGGGATTGTACAGCTCGATTGCGAAGCGGCCTGCCGCAGGATGGCCCACGGGATGTTCGGAACGCAGCACTAGCGTGGCCGGAAACACCTGTCGTTCCCTGCGGAATTGCTCCTGCGGTCGCCGGAAGTGCATCGCGATCGCGGCCACCCCCAGTCCGCTGCAACAGTAGCCGGCATTGAGTTCCTTCGAGCTGTATTCACCGGCGGGCAACAGATAGTCCACGTCCTGCGGGTGCCAGGCAAAGCCGTGACAAACGGTCGGGATGGTTTGCCAGCTCCCCTGCGTCCATACCGTGAGACCACTCCTGGGATCGAAGCGCCGATAGTGTTGGCCGGCGCCGATCAGCTTGATCAGCGACGAACGATAGAGTTCCGCTGACCGATCCACAGGAATCCCAGATGCCAGCAGCTGGCGTTCCACTTCCGGCCAAACCAGCCTGGCCGTTTCGAAGTAGTAGTCCACACAAGCAGCGTCTTCATCCAGTTCGTGCTGCAATGCTGCCTCATACGCCCATTCCGCCAGCTCCAGCGGCGTGCCGGAGATGGCTGCGGACGCACGCGGCATCGCCACCAGTGGCGGATACCACTCGGCGCGCTTGCGACGCAACGCGAGGCAACCCGCCAGTGTTGAGAGCATCAAATAGAGAGCCAGCAGGCGGAACCATCCTGACATGCGAACTCCGCGACTCCTTTAGTCGGCGTCAGACAGCGAAACCGAGTATGCCTGCGCTGATGAAAATGTTGGACAACACGTCCCCTTCCCCCAAACGCCGCTCTTCTATGGACGTGGTCGTAACGCCTCTTGGGGAAGAGGCGTATGGGGGCGTTTCCGCGCGTTCCGAACACCAAATCACCGACTGCCACAATCCGTCCATCTTCATCAGCCGAGCATCTGCCAACTCAGGCAATTAGTTTTCATCGGAACACCTCAGCCACGCCGTGCAACGTAAAGCGAGTTTAACGAATGCATAGAAAGCAACGACCAGCGCAGCCAGGGGTGGTTCGATGCACGAGAATGGATAGGTTGTGACGATGGTCTGATTGTGTCGGCATTAGCGAATCGACCACGCGGTCGATCACCGTCGATTGTCTGAGAACTTGTGTCTGTTGGAATCGCAGACTTGGCTGGTCGTGGGCTTACGCCATTTGGCTCGCGTGGGGATTCGGCTGCCTGCGGGCCGCCGCCGCACACATTGGGATGACCAGTCCGATAGTCAGCCGGGTGACCGCGTCGTAACATGGTCTGCACTTGCCTGTGCCGAAGGTCGGCCATCACAGACCAGAAAAATACGGGGGGCTTACGGTGATTCGTCAAGTCTTGGGACCCAAGGGGATCTTGCCGCTGCTGTTATGCTGGCTGGCTATCCGCGGAGCGGCGATGGCCGACACAGTTGTCTGGATCGGAACCGAAACTTCTGCCGACAGCGACAGTCGGGGTATCTACCGCACCACGTTGGACGTGGACTCTGGCAGATTAGATCGGCCCACGCTGGCTGCCGAGCTGGCGTCACCCGGGTTTCTGGTGGCGCATCCCACCCAGCCGCGGCTGTACAGTATCTGCCGGTTGACCGACGGATCCGGGGGCGTGGCGGCGCTGCAGGTGTTACCCGCGTCGCCGTTTCTGCGGCTGCTGAACACGCAGTCGACCGGCGATGGAGAAGCCGCGCACATTAATCTGGACGCCACCGGTCGGCTGCTGTTCACCGCGCAGTACGGCGGAGGCTCGGTGGCCGTGTTTCCTCTGGCGGACGACGGCCGCGCGCTGCCCCGCAGCGCGCTGATCGAGCACCACGCGTCGGGACCTGACGCGCAGCGTCAGGAGGGACCGCATCCCCACTGGGTTGGCCCGGATCCCACGAACGGCTACCTGTTGGTACCGGATTTGGGAATCGACCAGGTCGTCATCTACAAGCTGAACTTGCAGTCCGGGCAATTGTCACGACACGGTGCGGGCCAATGCGCACCGGGCTCAGGTCCACGGCACATGAAATTTCACCCGCACGGGGACGTCGCCTACGTGCTGAATGAGTTGCAGTTGACAGTGACGGTTTTTCGATACGATGCCAGGGCGGGGACGCTGACCGAGATTCAAACCATCCCTTCGCTGCCCGAAAATCTGCAAGAGGTACCCTGCACGGCGTCGGAGCTGCGAGTCCATCCGAATGGCCGGTTCGTCTACGCGGCCAGTCGTGGGCACGACTCGATCACCGTTTTTAAAGTGGACCCGGACTCGGGTAAGTTGTCGTTTGTGGAACGCGAAGCCATTCGCGGCAGTTGGCCGCGAAATTTTAACATCGATCCTTCAGGGCAGTGGCTGTTGGCAGCCGGCGCGCGGTCGAATACGATTGCTGTATTCCGCCTTGACTCCAATACTGGCCGGCTTACCTATTCAGGACACACGGTGAACTGCCCTTCGCCCATCTGCTTGGAATTTACCGCGGGAACTTAGGACATC
>CAVOGW010000005.1:0-943306 GCA_963695565.1 uncultured Planctomycetales bacterium | reverse complement strand
AGCGCGGTGGATTTCGCACTCGGATCACAAGACACACGGATGCGAGATGGAAACGGTCGCCAGTCAGACGAACGCCCTACGCCCTCACAGCGAGCAACCGCAGGATGCGGCGGTCTGAACTGGCGAAAGTACGGTTTGCGTCGGCAGGCAGTACGTCACCAGGGGTTGGTACACGGTTGTGGGGACCTTGCTGACGAGTTCCTGCTCGACCATCTTGTACACCGGCTTCTGAACGGTGCGCACTGCGCTGCTCCTCGACGTAGCGAACCGTGCGCACGGGAACCTTGCGTACCTGTTCCTCCTCCACGTAGCGCACGGTTTGCACGGGAACTTCGCGATACTGCTGTTCTTCAACATACCGCAGGGTTTGCACCGGGACACGCCTCACCTCTTCCCGTGATTGCAACGTGGTCACGGGCTTCAAGCTCGTCCATCCATCACTCGTGGTCGTTGTCTGATACGTGGTGACGGGCTCATACACCGTTCGTGTTTCCTCTCGCTCGGAAGTCTCGTACACCGGCTTGCGGACAATGCGTGTCTCGGTACGTCGAGAGGTTTCGTAGACTGGCTTCCGCACGGTGACCCGCTCTTCCCGCTCGCTGGTTTCATAAACCGGACGCTGCACGGTATAGGTCTCTTCAGTCGGCTCGTATTGCAGCACCGGGCGTTGGACGACGATGCGCTCCTCCTGATAACGGGTGGGCTCCACAGGTGTCCAATCGGTCGCCGCCGTGACGGGTGTCCAATCCAACGTTTGCGCCTGCAGGCAGTCCGCCGTCTCATCAAGTCGCGGCAAAGGCCAACCCTGCCAGGACGAGCGCGACCAAGCGTAAAAAGGTCACAAGTTTCATGATGAACTCCTTGTCAACGCTTCAGCACAATGCGAAATCTGACCTTTAGTGTAGCAAGGTCCCCACCGCGATTCCAGCAGCCAAAGTCTGCCCCCGGAACCCTGCGACAAGCCACGTTTGCCCATCGGCTGTACAACATGACCACTTTTGGAGTCCCACGAAAAGCGCAATTCGCGAAGGCACTTATTTTTGGCCAACCCGGTTCCGGGTGGGCCGTTGGTGCAATTCGACTTCGATCACGCGGTGCTCGATCGATCCGACTTCCAAGTTGCCTGGCTTACTTAGCTGAACGTCCTCGACTTTCACGGACCGCGTGCCCGCGCTCGAACCAGCCAGATCGATCGAGATCGTGAGGGTGGCCGGATCCAGCAGCCGAAACGCGGGTTCGGTTCCAGAGAGCGTGACGTGCGTTTCCGCGGGAGTTTTTTCCGCTAAGACAAGGCCCGCGGGAACATTGCGGTACTCGATGGGCACAGTGAAAGTCCGCTCAATCGTACTGGGGTTGTATGCAAATAGCCCCCATGCGACTACGGACAGCCCGAGCGCTATTACTTTTAAGCGCCAGTGCCGCGCCACAAAAAGCTTCCACACCGACTCGGCCAGGACGGGAAACCTGGCAGCCGTAAATTTTTCCATGCGATCCTTCAAATCGGCGGGGGAGGACACCGTAAGGATGCGGCCGTTTTCGGCAATGCTGACGATGCCGCGCTCTTCGGACACGGCGATGGCCAGCACATCGCATCGCTCCGAGATCCCCAGGGCCGCGGCGTGTCGGGTTCCACCCGGACCGATCTGCTGGCGATTCTTGGAAATCGGCAGATGGGCGGCAAACTGATCCATGATTCCACCGCGAATGATGACCGCGCCGTCATGACCCGAGGAGTGTGGATCGAAGATGCTTTCCAATAATGGCTTGCTGATCTTCGCGGACAGCGGTATGCCGCCGTGAATGTGCCGGTCAAGCTCGTCGTTCCCTTTGACGATCATCAACGCACCAACCCGACGCTCCGCCAGTCCGAAGGCCACTTCCACCAGTGTATCCATTTCCGATGGAGGGGGCATCGCCTGCCGCTGGCGACGCCATGTGCCCATCGCAGCTAACCTCTCGAACCCCCGCCGCAGGTCATCCTGGAACATCACGACCAACATGATCAACACGATGGCGAAGACGGCGTGCAGCAATTGTGACGTCAGATACAAGTTGAATGTGACCGCCGCAAAGTACAAGAAGATCATCGCCGTGACGCCAACCACAATGCCCCGAGACGCCGTCTCACGAAACCAGAGGAGCGCAGAATAAAGAAACACTGCAATGATAGCGATGTCCACCGCATCCGCTAGCCGAAAGCGGTTAGGGAAATCGTACAGAAACGTCCACAAAGAATGCAGCATGTTGCAATGTCAAGAAAGACAGTTGATTCCTTCACGGCGCACGACGTAGTTGTCCGTCAACGACGACACCCATCCGGAGAAAAAGGCAGCCGGGTGAGCCGTCGCCACGCGAGTGCACCTGCCATACCACGTGCCTGACCAAGCCCCTCATCGTACCACACAATTCGCGGCCCAATGTCATCCTGTGGGAGTTCACAGCGCGTGCAGTACGGTAAGCGACCGAACGATCTTTCAAAGACGTTGTTCCACGGACGTTGGTTGACGCAGGAGTTCCCGGACGCACCCCTGCAGGCTATGGGCTTGTTGATTTAATCGTCGGACAGGTATGTGACCGGACCTTGACCCACATCTGGGCCGCCTCGTTAGACCGCAAGCCAGAGAAGAATGCCGGCAGACACTCGTTCTTGCGAAACACGATGCGGCATTCTTGGGCGGCGTGCGCGTCCGGCGGACGCGCACGCCGCCAGAAATCGCCTGGGAGTCGTGGCCGATGATCGATGCCAACGGCGATTTCTTCTGGCTTGCGGCCTAACGAACGGGAAATGTGTGTAACCGACAGGTTTGCGGCCTGTCCGAGAGGCAAATGCGCGAAACTGTAATATGGAATTCAGGGGGACGGCCGGCAGGTTACCAAACTGCCCTACGTGTCCCAGGGCCTGGCCCCATCATTGCGGGCAGGGTTTGCACACGTAGGTCCTCAAAAATCGCCTGTACAGTTCCTGGTCAGTTCGGCCCCGTGTGGGACCAGTCGAGTCCCCTGGGCTGCGAAAACTGCCAATCTGCCCCTGTACGAAGTTAGCGGATGCTCTACGATCCATTTACGTTTACGCAGGCATTCCGGTTCAAGCGTCCGGGTTGCTTCGCTGGTCTGAGCGAGAAATAATGACCATGCCAAGAACCGAACGCATGTCGGTACGCGATTTGCCTCTAAAGCCTCCTGACTCGATCTCCCGTCCACGGGTTCCCAAACCATGAATATCCATGTGCGACGGCGTCTCCATACCCCCACGCGGCGGCCGACATGAACGATGCCCGAATCGCAGGCAAAGGCCTCATGCCGGAAAACGCCACTCCACCGACCAGCGACGTCGTGGTGGAGGTTCGTGATCTGTGTAAGACGTATGGCAGCGGGGAGACACGCGTTGAAGCGCTGCGCCACATTGACTTGGAGATTGCTCGAGCGGAAATCGTCGCCATCATGGGGCCGTCCGGTTCCGGGAAGAGCACGCTGCTGAGTCTATTGGGAGCGGTCGATACGCCGAGCAGCGGAAAAGTCGTGCTGCAAGGGGTTGACCTCTCCACCCTGGACGACACCGAGCGGACGTTGATCCGACGCCGGTGGCTGGGGTTTGTTTTTCAGGCATTTAATCTGTTGCCCATACTCACCGCGCTGGAAAACGTCTCGTTACCTTTGGAATTGGACGGAGTATCCGCATCCGCTGCGCGGCGTCGAGCCGAGTTGGCTCTGGAACGCGTCGGCATGGCGCGGCGGCACCATCACCATCCGTCCATGTTGTCCGGTGGGGAACAGCAACGTGTCGCCATCGCGCGGGCCTTAGTGATCGAACCCCGGGTCATCCTGGCGGACGAACCGACCGGCAATCTCGACAGTGCCAACGGGAAAATGATCACAGAATTGCTGCGCACGCTCGTGGATGAGCACCAACAGACAATTGTGATGGTGACCCACGACGTGGAAGTCGGGGCCAGCGCCGATCGCGTGGTTCGACTGCGTGACGGGTGCCTGGAGGACAATGTCACTCACGTTGCTGAAAGTCAGATCGGAATGTCATCAGCCGATGTGCGTTAGCACGCGGTTACTCGTGTGATCGGGAACCCGACGCTCACGCGTTTCGGCTGGTTTCGCGAACCCAGACCATCGTCGCGGACGGGCTGCCGACGACGTATCTCTCGGGTGTGCCTGCACAAGTCCATTAAGGAACCCCATCTTTGCTGACCTGGAGAATCGCCTGGCGAGAGATGCGACAGCGGCCGGGACGCGCTCTGCTCACGTGGCTGAGCGTCGTGATCGGGGTGGCCGCCGTGATGGCCGTAGGAATTTCCACCGAGTCGGCTCGGCGTGCTTATCATGACATGTACCAGGCCATCACAGGCCGTGCCGCGCTGGAACTGACGGGTGTGGGCGGCAGCACGATGGACGCGTCGCTGCTGGACGTCGTCCGCCAAACAGCCGGCGTCCGGGCCGCCGCGCCGCTGATTCAGCGTAACGCCATCATGTACTACGGTGGTGATCGCATGAAGCTGATCGCGCTGGGGATCGACGTGACACTCGACGCCGAGGTTCGCGACTATGAACTCGTGGCCGGCCAGCTGCTGAACCCACGCGGCGGTGTCTTGCTGGACGCCTCGCTGGCCAGCAATCTGGGGATCCAGGTGGGTGATGAAGTCAAGTTACTGGTGCGACGTGGCCTGGTCAGAACAACCGTCGTGGGCCTGGTCAGGCCCAGCAGCGGGGGGCTGGTCGCGAGTGGCAGCGTGCTGTTCATGCCGTTAGGCGTCGCTCAGCGTCGGTTCGCGATGCCGGGCAAATTCGATCGAATTCAAATTGTCTTGGCCGACGACGCCGACATCGAACAGGTACAGGCTGAATTGCAAAGTCACTTACCCGCCAGCGTCCAGCTGCAACCGCCCAACACACACAGTTCACTGGCCGAAGAAACGATGTTGGCCTTGGACAACGGGCTGCGTCTGGCGACGGCTTTTGCTTTGCTGGCCGCTGTGTTCATCATCATGAACACCTTTTCGATGAATGTGGGCCAGCGACGACGGCAACTGGCCGTCATGCGGGCCATTGGTGCCACGCGACAACAGATAGGAATGCTGGTGTTTGGCGAAGCGCTCCTGCTGGGCGTACTGGGCACCTTGGCGGGCTTTGCGGTGGGGATGGTGGGTGCGCGGATTCTGAATCAGGCCATGAGCGGCCTGTTTCAAACGTCGCTACCCCCCACGCAGCTGAAGGTCTTGCCGCTCTGTTTCGCCGCCGCATTCGGCTTGGGTGTTTCACTGCTGGGAGCCTGGCTGCCGGCCCGGAAGGCCGCGCGGCTGACCCCGTTGGAAGGGATGAGCGGCGTCGCACGTGAAGATACGGAAGGGCATTCGCGGCGGCAAGCCCTCTGCGGCGTGAGCTTATGGCTGTTATCTGCTGGACTACTTGGGGCATGCCTCGTCGGCTGGATTCCCCTGGAACACGCCGTGGTGATCGTCGTCATGTTGCTGGTCAGCCTGGTGTTGCTCTTGCCACTCGTGCTATCGCCACTGACCTGGCTCAGCCAGTGGCTGCTGCAACCCTTGGTGCGAGTGGAAGCTCGGCTGGCACGGCGTCAGCTGCTGCGGCACAGTGGTCGTACGACATTAACGATTGGCGTGTTGTTTGTGTCGGTGGCCACGGGCTTGGGTCTTGCCAATTCCGTCCTGGACAACGTCGAGGACGTGCGGCATTGGTACCGCACCGCGATTGTAGGTGACTTCTTCATTCATGCCACGATGCCCGATATGGAAACGGGCCTATCGGCATCTGTGCCGGAGGTCGTCGGTCAAGAGATCATGCAGGTCGCGGGCATTACGGGCGTCGCCAGCATGCGACTTGCAAATGCCACAGCCAATGAACAACCGGTGATGGTCATGGCCATGCGCCGGGAATTTCCCCTGGATTCTGGTTCTCAGCCGCCGGAATGGCAGACGCCGGCAGATGCCGCAGCCGTCGCGGCCGACGGCGTCACGATCGGCAGTGTGTTGGCGCAGCGCCTCGGCCTCCAGGCAGGCGATCCCATCACCCTGCCATCTCGCAACGGGCCGCGGCAGTTGACAGTCACCGCCGTCAAGAACGACTACATTGCGGGCGGTTTGACCGTGCGGATGGAGCGAGAGCTGGCTGAGCAATTGCTGGACGTGCAGGGCGTGGATGCCTACATCGTGAAGGCCGACCATGCCAGGCTGAAGGAAGTCGAGCAGTCATTACGCGGCATTTGCGAGCGAAATGGCATGCTGCTGCAATCTTATACCGACCTGACGGGCACCATCGAGGGGATGATGTCGGGGACGGTGGGCAGCTTGTGGGGATTGTTGGTTTTGGGCCTGGTGGTGGCCGCTTTCGGCGTAGTCAACACGCTGGGCATGAACGTGTTGGAGCAAACCCGCGAATTGGGTTTACTGCGCGTCGTGGCCATGACGCCCGGTCAGGTCCGCAAAACGATCGTGGCCCAGGCAGCCATGTTGGGCATGCTGGGCGTCGCGCCGGGCCTGCTGGCGGGGGTGGCCATGGCCTACATCATGAACCTGGTGACGCAGCCCGTGATCGGGCATCCGGTGGCGTTCGCGTGGCATCCCTGGTTGCTGGGCATCGGCTTCCTGGCGGCCATGGCCATGGTCATGATGGCTGCCTGGTTCCCCGCCCAACGCGCTGCACGGCTACCACCTGCGACGGCGTTGCGTTACGAGTAAGCACGGACGCGACCCGCACGATTTGCGGTGTTCCATCCGCCGCTGGGCGTTAGCCCACGGTTCGCGGGGCGGTGCAGAATTGGCAAAACCGGACGCTAACGCGTGGCGGCGGATACAGTCTATTTGCGCACGCCGATGCTGTGGTCCATGCTGCGCAGCATTCGGCGACCGCCGATTGTGTTATCATGCTCACGTATAACAGGCTGCAATCCCCTATTGCTTTGACGGACATGACGAACGGCCTCGGTACATTCACACACCTTCTCTTGGCCATGTTGCTCAACGCGCTGCTGGCGGCGAATTCAGGCTGCGTGTTGGCCGTGGAATCGTCCGCAGGATCTTCCATCGCCTTGACGAAATCGGAATGGTTCGATGAGCGGACATGCACCTGCTCGATGCAGCCAAATGTGCGAGTGCATGTGAATGCTCCGCTGGACTTGCCCTTGGCCCGTCGCACGCGACTACTTGTCTACGCTCTTCCTAACGGTAACACGATTGAGCAGACGCTGGGCTGCAAGATGTCGGCCGAATTGGATTGGCACTTTGACATCCAGCACGTGGCGGCACAGCTGCGGCTGTTGCGGTCCATCGAGCCCGATGAACGACTCGTGCTGATTTGTGCGGAAGCCGCAGGATTGAGCTGGCCGTCGTGGCGCCGAGACCAGGACGACGCCAACGAAAAAATTGCGGAACTCGTCCATGCCTGGCGAATTCGTTTTGGAGGCGACGATGCGGTGGTCACCCTGGCCGGACACAGTGGAGGCGGGAGCTTTATTTTCGGTTTCATCGAAGGTTCCAGCACCGTTCCGGATTGGATTGACCGGATCATTTTGCTGGACGCCAACTACGCGTTTGACACCAGCGTTCACGCGGACAAGCTGCGGAATTGGCTGGTAGAAAGTGCGTTGCGGAGATTGGTTGTCGTGGCTTACGACGATCGCCGCATTGAGCTGAACGGGAAGCCAGTCGTCGGTCCCGACGGCGGGACATTTCGTGCGACCAACCGTATGCTCGCGGCGTGGCAGTCCCGATTCGCGATCTCGAAGACCGCTCGGCCGCCATTCACCCAATACAGCGGGCTCGACGGTCGGCTGCTGTTTGTTGTACATACCAATCCGAACAACAAGATCTTACACACGGCGCTCGTGGGCGAGATGAATGGACTGGTTCACACGCAGACGGTGGGGACACGGCTGGAGTCTGAATGGGGAAGCTGGGGCGGCCCCCGCGCCTACGCTCGCTGGATCCAGCCGGCTCCTACGAATGCCTCTGCACCATCCGTGAAGAATGTTTCGCGGGCCCAGACTTCTACCTTCCGGCTGCCGCTGCCGGCAAGGGCTGATGATGCCGAGGGTGGCTTGGCATTGATGAAACGGCTCGAGCCCCTAAGCTTGGAACAACGCGAAGACATCATTTATCGCGAAGTCACGCGTGGCAACATCCCCGACTTCCTCCGCAGCTTCCGGCGGCTGCACGTCCGAAATGCACACCGTGAGGGAAAGCCCGTAAACGCCTGGTTGGACGTCATCAGCGACTATCTGGCGGTCGGCAGCGATAAAGATTTTGTGCGTGTGCCGCTGACCCCACAAACGGCGCAACGGATTGCAGATTGTCTGGGCTGCGTGCTCCCCACCCGTATGCTGGTGGATGCAATCGATCGTGAAGCCGAAATCCAGTTGGAGCCGCGGCCACTGGTCGAAGCGCGGGAGTCCGTGGCCACGTTCTTGCAGCACCAGCAAATTATTCAATCGCAGTGCGCGGGCCGTCCGCGCGATGCGCTGATCACCGGCATCAAGAAGGATGTTGTTTTGTCGCCGCGAGTTTTCGAACGTCCGCATCGTGTGGCAATCTATGGCTGGAGAAAACTCGACGGGCGCCCTATCCAGAACCTGACCGTGGTCCACGTGGATCGTTATGTGGACTACAGCCACGGCATACGGCTGGTCAAAAATACCATGGAAATCGACGGGTGCCCGGCCAGCATTTCTGAACTGCTGCAAGACGAAGTCGGGTGTTCGCTGGTCAGCGATGAAGGGCCCATGAAACCGCCACGCTACCCCAGTGGCAATTGACCGCGGCGCAGCAGATCGGAGCCATTCCGAGTATACTCCTGTCGATAGATGTCACGCATGGCTCGTCATGGCCAGATCTTACCAGTGTGAGAGGAAGTTTTTCGATGATTGTCTCCTGGGATTGGCTCAAGGAATACGTGACGTTGGACATGACTCCCGAGGAAGTCTGCCATCGCCTCGCGATGGCGGGGCTGAATCACGAGAGCACGTCACCCGTGAATGCGGACCTGGCCATCGATATCGAGATCACCAGCAACCGTCCAGACTGTCTGGGGCACATCGGGATTGCTCGAGAGATCGCGGTGCTGTGGAATCGCAGTTGCCAACTGCCAGATCCACGTCCCCAAGGCAGTTCCACGCCGGCCAGCGACCTGGTCCAAGTTTCGATCGAGTGCCCTGAACTCTGCCCGCGCTATACGGCCCGCGTTATTCGCGGTGTGCAGGTCGGCCCCAGTCCGAAGTGGATGCAGTCGCGCCTGGCCACGCTGGGTATCGCCGCCATCAACAACATTGTGGATGTGACCAACTACGTGATGATGGAGTGCGGCCAGCCGCTGCACGCGTTCGACTACGCCTGCCTGACGAAACAGCAAATCATTGTGCGTCGTGCAAGACCGCGAGAACCATTTCTGGCTATCGATCATCGGTCGTACGAATTGACCGACGAGATGTGCGTGATCGCCGATCAGCGGCATGCGGTGGCGATTGGGGGAGTCATGGGAGGAGCCGATTCGGAAGTTTCGGCCTCCACTCGAGACGTGTTAATTGAAGCCGCCGACTTTAATCCGCTGGCCGTACGCAATGCGGCGCGGACGTTGCGCCTGTTCAGCCCGTCTTCTTATCGATTCGAGCGGACGGTGGATCCCGACGGCATTGACTGGGCCAGCCGACGTTGTGCGGAATTGGTTCTGGAGTTTGCCGGAGGAGAATTAGCCGCCGGAGTTGTGGATCTGATCGCCGCGCCGGCTCCACCCCGCGAGCGCGTGGTTCTGCGGCTATCTCAGTTGCCACGGATCTTGGGCATCAAGATTTCCGCTGCAGAGGTGGGCCGGATCCTGACGGCGTTGGGAAACGAAAAGGTCAGCGAGGATGCCCACAGCATTACCGTAATACCGCCCAGCTGGCGCCGCGACCTTACGCGCGAAATTGACCTGGTGGAAGAAGTCGCTCGTATCCATGGCTACGACGAAATTCCAGAAGATGTAGGCGTGCGCATGGTATCCTCGGCTCGCACCAGGCAGGACCGCGTGTTTTCTTTGACTCGACAGGCCCTGTGTTCCTTGGGATTCGATGAAGCTATGACGCCCAGCGTCGTCACGCAAGAGTTGTCCGACGCCATCCACTTTTGGAGCGAGACACCCGCCATCCAGACCGAAACGCCCATGCTTCGCGGAGCGAATTACCTGCGGCGCAGTCTTTTACCCAGCCTGCTGGCCGCGAGACAGCTGAATGAATCGCTGCAGAATACCGAGATTGAACTGTTTGAGATGGCCAGAGTCTACCTGGCCCAGCCTCACGGTCTGCCGCGCGAGCCTACCATGTTGGCGATCGTCAGCGAACGAGAGTTGCTGAGCGCGAAAGGAGCCTTGCGGGCTCTCGTACACGAAATCAACAAGGACCTCAGACTCGAAAGCGAAAATGGCGACGAGGCCTTACGACAGCTGTGCGGCGACCAGTGCTGCCGATTAATGCTGAATGGTCAATGGTTCGGCATCTTGGGGCAACTGCACGAAGCCGGCAGAAAAAAATTTGAGTTGCGCCACACGGCCACGATTGCGGAGCTGCGAATGGAGTTGCTGGTCGAGCTGACTGAACTGGTGCCGCAATACCGGGCAGAGAGTGTGTTTCCCGCGATTCGGCGAGATCTGAACCTGATTGTCGACGAGGACGTGCGGTGGGCAAGTTTGTCGCAGACCGTTTCGATGGCCTGCGGGGATCTGCTGGATGGACTCGACTTCCGCGAAATCTTCCGCGACACCACGAAGGACGGTGCCGACAAGAAGCGGTTGTTCTTTTCTTTCAACCTGCGAGCGCGAGACCGGACGCTTACCCGCGAAGAAGCCGAAGCAGTCAGCTCGCGAGTCGTCCAGGCTTGTTCCGAGCGGCACGGAGCCGTGCTGCTGGGATAGCCCACGTTGCCATTCGTCGCAAGGGCATCCGAAACGGAGCGGACCGCCGCCCCCATGGCATCCTGAACGGAGCGGATCGCAGTGAAGGATCTGCCAGCCCACGTGACCTCGCCGAGACGGACCGCTCTTGTGCCGTATGCTTCACGAAGTGACCGGCCTACGCGATTCCACCTCGCCGGTAGATCCTTCGGTCGCGGCCCGTGCTGCGCACGGTCGTCGCTCCCTCAGGATGACGTCCGGCCCGTGCTGCGCACGGTCGTCGCTCGCTGAGGATGATATTCGGCCGAGAGATGCCACCCCTGCGCCCAGTACGTTCACGAATTCGCTGACTGGCAATGTACGGCGGTAATGTCAATCCCGCTCAATACCAAAAACGGTTCGTAGCGCGCAGCGGCTCCCAGTTCGCGTGCTAACCAGATGCCAAACCCCCCGGTCACCAGCATCTGTGGTTCCGCCTGCAATTGAACTGACATCCGATCCATCAGTTCGCGGGTGGCGCCGACCAGTCCCCAGTAGACGCCTGAGCGAATCGCTGCCTCGGTATGATCGCCGATCGGCAGTGGTGCCTGATCGGATTCCGAAAGGTTCAGGTCGACAAGCGGTAATTGGTCCGTGTGTTTGGCCAGCGCCCGCAGGCTGGTCCCTAGCCCCGGCAGGATGGCGCCACCCAGAAATACGCCGTTCGCATCCAGCGCATTCACCGTCAGGGCGGTACCGGCGTCGATGAAAATCGTCGACCGATTCGGGGCCCGTACGTGATTGGCGGCGACCGCTGCGGCAAGTCGATCGGAGCCGACACTGGCGAGCGCTCGAACCTGATGTCGCAGGGGAAATTGGTCATTTACCAGCACGGTAAAGGACCTGGCGGCCAAACTTTGTGTCGCCCACTGTTGCAAGCTTGCAGTGGCCAGCCGGTTGACACTGGCGACAAACCAGTCGGCATCCTGGAATCGGTCATCCAAGGTCGGTGGCGTAAACGACGCGACGACGGGAACGCTGGCCGAGGCCGCAGGAACCGGCAATACCCCGGACTCCATTGCTGGTTTGGACGCGAACAGCCCGATTTGTATCGACGAGTTACCAACTCCGACGCAAACGAGCTTGGATTCAGGTTCAGTGGAATTCACGATGCAACATTGGCCAGAGTCTTGATGATCGTTTGAACCAACTCGTTCAGACCTTGTCCGGTCACGGACGAAATGACGAGCGGTGGCGTCGGAGAGACTGCGGCCAGCGCATCCCGCACCGGCTCCCACCCACCCAATTCTGCCTTGGTGACAGCCACGATTTCAGGGCGATCTTTCAACGTCGCATCGAACTGTACGAGTTCCTCGCGTATCGTCTGATAGTTTTCCAGCGGGTCGGAACCGTCCAGGGGCTGAGGTTCGACCAGGTGCACCAGGATCTTGGTTCGTTGCACGTGTCTGAGGAAATCATGCCCCAGCCCCACGCCGGCGTGCGCTCCCTCGATCAACCCGGGGATATCGGCCAGAATGAACGACCTGTCGAGACTGAATTGGACGATTCCCAAGTTAGGATATTTAGTAGTGAACGGGTAATCCGCGATTTCGGGTCGGGCGCGCGTCAGTCGGCTGAGCAGCGTACTCTTGCCGGCGTTCGGTTTGCCAATCAGTCCGACATCCGCGATCAGTTTGAGTTCCAGGATCAGGGCCCGCGCCTCCCCTCGTTCGCCAGGGGTCGTTTCGCGGGGGGCTCGATTCGTAGCCGACTTGAAATGCGTGTTCCCCTTACCACCCTTGCCTCCCCGCGCGGCGACGACGCGATCTCCTGCTTGCGAGAGGTCCTTCAGGATCAGCTTGGAGTCACGGTCGATCACGATAGTGCCGGCGGGCACTATCAACACCAGGTCTTCGCCGCATTTTCCCGTCCGGTCCGCGCCCTGGCCATGTTGTCCGCGTTCGGCGCGCGAGTGCTTTCGATGGGCCGCGGCGCTCAGGCTGTCCACGCCCTCGGCCGCCAGCAGGATAATGCTACCCCCGTTGCCGCCATCCCCCCCATCGGGGCCGCCCCGTGGAATGTAGCGCTCGCGGCGGAAACTGCAGCAGCCGTCTCCGCCGTGTCCGGCTTCCACATCAATCGCAACACGGTCAACAAACATCAGGGGGAGCTTTCGCAGGGGTCAAGGGCCGTTGATGAGCCCGTAGCCTACCACGAATGGTGAGTCTCACGCTGCGGACCAGCTTGTTCGGGAGGTGGGTCAGGGGGGTGATCCGGCGGGGGAAATGGCCGCCGACGGTCCCCGGGTGCCCCAGGTCCCATGGGTGGTCGCCCCCGCCGACCAAACGGGCCGCCCCCCCGAGGCGGGCGGTCCAGCCCACGTCGTCGATCTCGCTGCATCTCATCCAATCGCGAAAGTAGCATCAATTCCTGTAATTGTTGCCTGGCGTCCTCCGGCGGAAGGCGATCCAATTGATCTCGCTGCTGCGTCGTCAAGGCATCCGATTCGTAGAACTTCTTAAGTCGATCTTCGTCAACGGCGCGAAAGCGGCGCTTCATGTTGCTATCGATAAGCTCCAATAATTGCCGGGGAACCGCAGCCGGATTCGAGAAATCGACACGCGTGGAAAAATGTGTCAGCGAATCCTCCGGCAATTGCGCGACTAGCTGTTCGATCTCCCCGCTGCTGGCCGGGGGAAATTCGATCTTGTCGCGCTGCCGCGCGACCTCCCTCAGCAGCATGTAAATTCGAAACCGGTCGCGTGCCGGGGGCATGCGATCCAGCCGATCGCGAACTTCGACCGGCAGTTGGCGCTGAAATTCGCGCTCATGTTGCTGAGCGTACTGGCTAAGCCACTCCATCACGACGCGCATCACGTCAAAGGGCGTATAGGTCAAATCTCGTTGCCGCTGCTTGATTCTCTCAATGCGTTCGTCGGCCGGTAACTCCAATAGATCCGCACGTTCGCCATCGGGCAATGTGGCCAGCCATTCGCAATAGCGGTATAGCGTGCCATACACCTCACCCGAGTCGCTTCTGCATAGCCGCTGATGGATCTCCCGCAGCTTCTGCTGTTGGCGGACGTCCAGGGAATCGAATTGCCGTTGGCGCTGACGCAACTGTTCTCGATCCGTGGGATTCAGGGCGCTGACCAGCCGTTCAATCTCCCGTGGTTCGGTGGCCTGGCTGAGTTGCATGAGCGTCGCCGACTGCGGTTCGGGCGCCGACTCCGACCGGCAGCCCAGAGCAAATGCGGTTGCCGTGGCCACGATCAGCAGCAGCCGCGGAAAGGTCCTGGGAAGTTTCGCAGGCCATTTGCCAGCCCGAGGGGGACGCGCCGCAATGCGTGGCGTGGATATCGTCCCGGGCACTGCGGTGATCCGTCCGAGCAAGGCAGCCACGATCACCGCGCCGGCCAGGAATGCTTCCGAAGCGGAAAGGACGACAAACGTGCATCTCCATGGATCAAAAGTCATCTGCTTCTTCGTGACTAAAAACACCTTGATCGTAAAGGGCTTGTAGAAACTTCATATCCTCGGCATAGCGATAGACTTCAATGTTCTGCGCGACAGGCAAATCGCGCAGCCGGCGATCCTGACGTTTTTTCAACGGGAAATAGACGATGGCGAATCCTACCAGTCCCGTGAGCACGGCCGCGACAAACAATTTTAGGTGCTGGAGTTTGAGCGGAAAACGCTTGCGCTGCTGCAGCGCTGCTTCGCTGGTGGCCAAGGCCACCGTAGTTTGCGTCAGTGACTTGTTTTCCGTAGCTTGCGGCAGGACATCCAGCAGGTCCCAGCTCTCCTGCAGTTCGCGCAGGAGAGCGCGATACCCGGGATCTGAAGCCAAACGCAGCTCGACTTGTTGGCGATCCGGCGCGGACAGTTCACCGTCCAAGTAGGCAACGAGATCGCCGTCAGGGCCGCGTCCCTCCTGATCTTCGCGCAGTGGCTTGTGGGACTTATTCATTTCACTCACACTCTGGCGCAGCCGTATGCGATGTATCGACGACTGCCTGTCCTTCCTGCAGGTAACATTGAAGCGCCGAACGCAGATTCTCGCGAGTGCGCGTGAGCAGAGACTTGACCGCCGAAGGGGAGATCTCCATTGCAGTGGCGATATCGTTGTAGCTGAGCCCTTCAAACTTGCACAGCAACACAGCCATTCGCTGGCGTTCGTTGAGCGTTCGAATCGCCGCGGCGACGACGTCTGACATTTCTCGGTTGGCAACCTGACGCGTCGGCATCAGTCCGCTGGAAGCCTTAGCCAGTTGCTCCAGCGTCTCCAGTTCGCGCGAGTCGTTGGAGTTTTGTTGAATCTGCACTTCCCGTCGTCGAGCCAGTGTGCGGTGCGCGTTGCGGGCGACATTTTGCGCGATGGTAAACACCCACGTGGAGAATCGAGCTGTCGGCGTGTACTCCTGGCGAGCACGGTAAATCCGCAAGAATACTTCCTGGACCAGGTCTTCGATCTGAACCGGGTCGTCCAGCCAGTGACGCAGGACCGTCGTCAGCCGTCCTTGGTAGCGGGTCACCAGCTGCTCGAAAGCACCTGCATCGCCGTCGCGGACGGCCAGCATCAGCCGCACATCGGGATCCAAATCGGCATGCCGGGCAATCGTCGAATCGCTAATCACTCCTCGGTACCCTCACACGCAGCCGTCGACCAAATAGAACACAGTCACTTCAACCCCGGCGAAGTTCATTTGTTTCGCCGGTTTCAGCCGCTGGCGGAATCGTGGGCCAGGCAGCGTCCTCCGCGTTCTAATCGTCAACAAGCGACCGTCGGACAGGTTTGTGACGTGACGTTGACCCACATCTGGGCCGCCTCGTTAGACCGCAAGCCAGAGCAGAATCCACGGCACAAGCTCGTTCTTGCGAAACACGATGCGGCATTCTTCGGCGGCGTGCGCGTCCGCCGGACGCGCACGCCGCCAGGAATCGCCTGGAAGTGGTGGCCTGCGACAATGTTAACCGCGATTTCTTCTGGCTTGCGGTCGAACGATGTTACAAAACTGTCCCAGGTTCAAATCACTGTCTCGTGTATGTCTAGTGTGGCAGAATCCACGGCAGTGGTAAACTGCCACAGGGGTGGCGATGAGCACGTGGGATCGATGCTTGTCGTGGCCAAATTTTCAGTTCGTCAGACCGCAAGCCAAAGAAGAATCCACGGCACACGTCCGTTCGTGCGAAATACGAGGCGGCATTCTTCGGCGGCGTGCGCGTCTGTCGGACGCGCACGCCGCCAGAAATCGCCTGGAAGTGGTGGCCTACGACCGACGTTAACGGTGATTACTTCTGGCTTGCGGTCTGACGATGCGGCGCAGCTGGCCACAGGCGGCATTGATCTTATCCCCTTTGCGCTGGCGAAACTGCACGGTAATCCCTGCGGACTGCAGCACTAGCCGAAATTTTTCGACAGCCCCTGGGGACGGGGTTTCGTAGGGGAGCGACACGACGGGGTTATACGGAATGACGTTGAGCATCGCCGGTCGCCCCTTCAGCCGACCGGCCAACTCCCGCGCGTGACGCTCGCTGTCGTTGATCCCGCGCAGCAACACATATTCGTACGTCAGCCGACGGCCGGATGCCTCAAAATAACGATCCGCGGCGGCCAGGACTTTTTCCAGGCCGACTTTGGCGTTGACCGGCACCAGCTCGCTTCGAAGCACATCCGTCGCGGCGTGCAGCGAGACGGCAAGGTGGTATTTAAGCTCGTGCTGGCAAAGTCGATCCATGGCAGCCGGCAGGCCGACTGTGGAAATCGTAATGCGTCGAACTCCAATGCCCAGTCCCGTGGGATGATGCATGCGATCCAGAGCGGTCAGCACATGGTCCAGGTTCGCCAACGGCTCCCCCATGCCCATCATCACCACATGCGTGAGGCGCTCCGTGTCGGGGAGCCGGGCTTGCAGGTGCAGAGCCTGCTCGAGAATCTCACCGGACGTCAGGTTGCGGTCCACACCGTCCAATCCACTGGCACAGAAAACGCAACCCATGGCGCAACCCACCTGCGAACTTACGCAAATCGTCCGACGCGGTCCATCGCGCAGCAGCACGCATTCCACGTGCTTGCGATCGGCAAGCTCGACCAGCAGTTTCTCGGTCCCGTCATCCGCTCGATGAACGTCGACGACTTGTGTGGAAAATACCGAAAAGTCCTGCGACAATTGTTGACGCAAGGCTGCCGGAAGCTCTGTCATTACCTCGAAATCGCGGGCTCGACGCTGCATGACCCAGTGGTCGATTTGCCCGGCGCGATAGTCGGCCTGGCCTCGCTCAGCAAGCCACTCTCGCATCTGCTGGGATGGCGTTTCAAGTAGGAATCGCATCGCGCTGAGGGTTGGAAAATGGGTGGAGATGAACTAAAAAAACCATTGGTCGATTAAACGCGCGGTTGCGCCCCCGATTCGCTTGCATTCGATGATGCGATAGAATGATGGTCTGACGGAGAAACAGAGCAGGGCCAACCCCAGGCTTGATCTCCAGAGGGGCCTGCCCGACTTGCTCTCTCCGGTCGTGGGCCATCAGTCAGGCCCCTTCGGGCCCTTCGGGGACAAAGCCTAGCATAAATCACTTCCATCCTGCACGGCAACGCACCACAGGACAAGTATGACACCAAGAACTGCTCGGAATCGTACGGACACCACGCCGGCAAAGTCGGCGACGAAGGATCGACGGCGACGCATTGCCGCCGAAAAACGTGGCGTTGCTTCGCCGCAGGACAGTCAACTGGACCTCGCCATGCAGCTGATGAGCATTCCGGGTGCGAGTGGCGATGAAGGCCGAGTGGCCCAATTCATCCAGCAGCACCTGGTAAAAGCGGGCGCCAAACCGGCGGAGATCAAGTTCGATTCCGCCCATAAAAAGACGCTGCGCCCGGGAGATGTGGGCAACATGCTACTGAAGCTGCCGGGAACTGCCAAGGGTGCGCGACGACTGCTGATGGCGCACATGGATACCGTTCCCATCTGCGTGGGCAGTCGACCGAAACAAGTGGGCCCCATGGTCACATCGGCGGATCCGAGTACCGGTTTGGGCGCGGACGATCGAGCGGGCGTAGCCGTTGTCCTGCAGACCGCTATGCGCATCTTGCGCGAGCGTCCTGCGCACCCGCCACTCACGTTTCTCTGGACGATTCAGGAAGAAATCGGACTGTTCGGTGCGGTACCTGCGCACAGAGATGCTGGGCAAGCCCTCGCTGGCCTTCAACTGGGACGGGGGGCCCGCCGCCAAAGTGACGATAGGTGCCACGGGTGGGTACAAAATGAACATCACGGTCACCGGAATTGCCAGTCATGCCGGGAATGCTCCCGAGAACGGCGTCAGCGCCATTGCCATCGCCGGCCTGGCAATCGCAGTGCTACACGACAACGGGTGGCACGGGCTGGTATTGAAGGATGGCAAACGGGGCACCACGAATGTGGGTGTGATTGAGGGTGGGAAAGCCACGAATGTCGTCACAGATCGAGTCGTCTTACGCGTGGAAGCGCGAGTCACGACGCCAAGTTCCGCAAACAGATCGTGCGTCAAATTGAAAAAGCGTTTGAACAGGCGGTTCGCAAAGTGCGCAGCGCGGAAGGAAAGCGAGGTACCGTGACCTTCGAAGGACGTCAGGACTACGAGTCCTTTCGGTTGGCGGCTGATGAGCCCTGCGTCAGGGCGGCCGAGGCGGCGATTCGCGATTGCGGCGAAAGCCCCGTATTGAATGTGACCAACGGTGGGCTGGATGCGAATTGGATGAACGAGCATGGAATCCCCACGGCCACCTTGGGCTGTGGGCAAGTCAATCCGCACATGACGAGCGAAGCCCTACACATTCGCGATTATCGATTGGCGTGCCAGATCGCCTGGAGGCTGGCCACGAGTACAGACCCCTGACATCCTTTGGTTTACCGATCCTGGCTGCCGTCTCAGCAATTCTGGCCCCGGCAAGCACCCTGCATGCAATCCGATGACGAAATATGTTTGTGCTTCCACGTCAGTCAGCGGAAGGTCCTCAATTATATTCGCTTGCATAAGATCCGGCGTGCGAGCCAACTAGCGGAATGCTATGGGGCCGGAACCGGGTGTGGCTGGTGTCGCCCCTACTTGAAGCGGCTGCTCGCATCGCAACGCGCCGCGGACGGGAGCGAGCTGCCTTCCGCCGCGGAGTACGCCCACGGTCGATCACTGTATGTTCGATCGGGAAAAGGTGTTCCGCCGCCGGGCGGGACACCCATCAATCCCGCGTAATGGCGTCTACGAGTGGCACGCCCGAAAAATCCTCCTAGTCGGGAAAGTCGGCGGGGAATTACCTATCCGGCGAAATCTGCCGAAAATAGCGTTCGCACTGATTTGCTCAATTTCAGCGGTTATGCAGCCGATCTAGTCTGCTGAGCGCCCGGCTCGTATCCCGCTTCGCGAACGTGTGCCGCTCACCTACCGACTCCCACCGCTCGTTGCTTCATGCCTTGAAGACCCAGGAAGGATTCTGTGATGCGCCAATTGCTGAGCCTCGCCGCGCTCGCGGTCATTTTTGTCAATGGTTGTCGTTCATGTACGACGATGCCGGCGCCGATCGTGGGTGACAGCATGTCCCATTGGGGCGCCACCGAAAACTCGAGTCAACACTGCCAACCACAAACCGTGGACTTTCGTGGCGCCTTGGCGAAGTTGTTTCGTGGTGCGCAGGCTGGGGCGGGGCCGTGCGAAACGTGTCCTGCGAACAAGTTCGATGACTTTGGTGCAGCCTGCTGCGGCGAGTGTGGGGATGCGAATTGCCTAAACTGCTGCGGTGGTGACAGTAGCTGCTGCCAGTACCCTGCGGCAGGTCAGCCGGGCAACACGCTTCGCCAACCACCGGTGCTGACTCCACGCCCCATGCCTTGCACGCCGATTTCCGTAGCGGGCATGCCGGGGATGGCCGGAGCCGGGAGAGGCCAGTCCGGGTTCGGTTGCGGTGGGCAGGGATGTGCGGGACGGTGTGGGGGACGCTGCGCTGCCGCCCGTGCAAGGGCTAACCAGGGGATGGGTCCATCCAGCCGGATGCCACATCCCTTGGGCGACATGCATCGCGCAGCGCCTATGGTAAGTGTCACGCGCGGCCCGGTCCTGAGCAGGGTTCGGTGAGCTTCCCCTACTACACCGTGCGGGGCCCGCGCGACTTCCTGGCCTCCGAACCGCCCAGCATCGGACCGTAGTCCAGGGGTCGAGGCGGTTCCGAGGCGGAGCGTGGCGGCGGATGTCATGCTGAGGGAGCGATGACCGTGCGCAGCACAGGCCGCGACCGAAGTATCTACCCGCGGCGTTGACCCGCGTTCCCAGGTGATTTCCCAACTTGCCGGACACAAGCGCGGCGTCTGCACCGGAGGTCACGCGGGCTGGCAGGTCCTTCACTACGCTCCGCTCCGTTCAGGATGACATGACGTGCTCCGCTCCGTTTGGGATCACCGTCGGAGCGGTCCTCCGTCCGTTGCAGAATAACACCAACGCGACTCGCTTGGCGTTAGTCCTTTGCAGTGAACGGTTTGCGTCATGGCAGCCTGGGTTGTTCGTCGATTTGCGGTTCGTTCGGCTTGGACGATTGTGCACCGGCTTGCTAGAATCACGGACTTTGCGGTTAGAGCGTCTGACCGTCGATTCCTGTCACGAGAGGAAGCAACGACTGCTGTCCTGATGAGCTGTCTACCGGTCGACAATTGGTCGGGGACCCTGGACAAGTGATTCCGGCCGGATCCCCAGCAGCAGGCTCGACATGATCTCGACCATCGCTTCGAGTTATCTCGACCCTTCGTTTCGCCGCGCATCCCCAGCGAATTCTGGCATGTCTCGTCGCGAGAAAATCCTGATGCTCCGAAAGGATGCACCGTGCCTCCTACCTTCGGTATTATTTTGTGATTTCAGCGATTTGCGCGGCGAGTTGGGTCGGCTGGAAGCGGCCGGGATGCAAGGGCTGCATTTGGACGTGATGGACGGCTCGTTTGTGCCGAACTTCACATTCGGCATGCCACTGGTGGCGGCCATGCGCCGAGTGACGGAATTGCCGCTGGATGTGCACCTCATGATGGTTCACCCCGAAAAATACTTCGACGATTTTGCCCAGGCTGGCGCCGATTCGCTGACTTTTCATGTCGAGGCGGTAGCGCATCCGCGCGAGCTGCTGGACCGCGTCCGGGGGCTGGGTTTGGCGGCCGGCATCGCCCTCAACCCCCACACACCAATTACGGACCTGGAGCCGTGTATTGGAGCGGCGGACATCGTACTGGTGATGAGCGTCGAAGCCGGTTTTGGCGGGCAGTCGTTTGAGTTCAACAGCTTGGACAAGGCCAGACAGGCGCGAGCCATGTTTGGCCATGAAGTCGTTTTGGAAATGGACGGCGGCATCAATGCGGCCACGATTCGTGGTTGTGTGGAAGCGGGAGCCGACTGGCTTGTCGTGGGTTCCGCCATTATCCGCACCGAGGACTACGGGCTGGCTTACCGCAAGTTGCGCCAGCTGGCGGGGTCCAAGTAACGTTTTCTCGAGGTTTTTTGATGCTGCAGTTTTTGGTCGTACGCCCTGGCATGACGGAATTCGATGTGCGTCACCGCCTGGTCGGGCGATTGGACATTCCGTTGTGCCCGGTGGGAATCGAGCAGACGCGGGATGTCGCCGTCCAGATTATCCAATCGGGACCGATCGACGCGCTGTACGCCGCACCATGCCATGCATGTCGACAGACGGCCCACCAGTTTAGTCAAATCTGCGACGTGAAGCTCCGAATTTGCCGGGAGCTGAAAAATCTGGACCTGGGTCTGTGGTCGGGGCTGTGCCTGGACGATATTCGGCAACGCCAACCGACCATTTATCGCCGTTGGCAGGAGAATCCCGAGACGGTCTGTCCGCCCGAAGGGGAGATGTTGTATGAAGGCCGGGAGCGTCTGCAGGAGGGACTCGCGCGGATTGCTAAGAAACATCCGAGCGGCCGAGTCGTCCTGGTCGCTCCCGAACCCATCGCCACGATTCTGGGCTGCCATCTGCGGCAAACCGCCGTTGGCGATCTGTGGAAGGCGGAGAATAATTTCGGGACCTTCGAGTCGATCGTCTATCATCCCGGGTCCGTTGTTGTCCGACGACCATGAGCACGAAACAGACAAAGCGGGGCGTACCTGAAGGACTTTGGCAGAAGTGTCCTGGCTGCCATGCCTCCGTGTACACCAAAGAGGCCGAGCGCCTGTTGGGGACTTGTCCCGATTGCAACCACCACTTTACGGTGTCGGCCAGGGAACGCATCCGCCAGGTGCTGGACGAAGGTACGTTTGAGGAATGGGATGCGCACGTGCATCCCTGCGATCCGCTGAAATTCGTGGACAAAAAGCCCTACGCCGAACGGCTGGTGGCGGAACAAGAACGCACCGGCATGACGGATGCCATCATCACGGGCACCGGCATGATTCGCGCTCGTCGTGTGGCTATTGGCGTGACGGATTCTGCCTTCATCATGGGCAGCATGGGCTCGGTCGTGGGTGAGCGACTCACGCGACTCACGGAACGTCGCCGGCGACTTGGACCTGCCATTGATCGTGATTAGTGGTTCGGGGGGAGGGGCCCGCATGCACGAAGGGATTTTGTCCCTGATGCAAATGGCCAAGGTCTCCGCGGCCCTGGCCAGATACGACGAACAGGGGGGGCTGTTCATCTCGGTACTCACGAATCCCACCATGGGGGGAGTGGCCGCCAGTTTCGCCTCGCTGGGAGACCTGATTTTTGCCGAACCGCGGGCGTTGATCGGGTTCGCGGGGCCGCGACACCATTCAGGCCACCATCCGCATGGAACTGCCCGAAGGTTTTCAAACCAGCGAGTTCTTGCTGGAACACGGATTCATCGATCGGATTGTGCCACGCGACAAGCTGAAGAGCGAAATTGCACGCGCCATCGACTATTGCGGAAAATGATCGCGGTGTTTGTCGGATGCGGCGTTGGCCGCAGCAATGTAGAACAATTGTCCCCAATTGTTTCCAGACGATTGCGAACGCCGAGAATGAACAATGGAGGACAATTGTTCTACATTCCGATTCCGGCGAAAACCACACCCTGCTCGTGCAAAAAAGTGCAAAACTCGGACTCAGGGCAATCGATGTCCCAACTTGTCTCGCTTCGTCTGCAGATACTGCTGATTGTGCTCGTTGACTTCCACTGCCAGCGGGACCTGGTCGACGACTTCCAGCTCGAAGCCACCGTAGATGAACGCGTCGGTCTTTTTGGGATTGTTGGTCAACAGGCGGACACGCGACAGCCCCAGGTCTTTCAGGATTTGGATTCCCACTCCGTAATCACGCACGTCTGCTTTGAAGCCGAGCGCCAAATTGGCCTCCACGGTGTCAAGTCCCTCGTCCTGCAGTCCGTAGGCTTTGATTTTCTCCACCAGGCCAATGCCTCGTCCTTCCTGAGGCAGGTAAATCAGGGCACCGCATCCTTCGTCACCGATCATCGCCAGGGCCTTGTGTAACTGGTCACCGCAGTCACAGCGGAGGGAGGCAATCAGGTCTCCGGTAAAGCAGGAAGAGTGAAGTCGCACGAGTGGAGCGGTCTTTCGATGGGTCAGGTCCCCCATCACGAGGGCGATCGGCTGACCGGACTCGTACTTGACGTTGTACGCCATCACCCGGAAGTTTCCGTACTTGGTGGGCAGGCTGGCGTCCGCCACACGCTCCACCAACCGTTCCCGACTGCGTCGAAAGCGAATAAGCTGTTCGACGGTGATGATGGGAAGTTCGTAGCGATCCGCCATCTGAATGAGATCGGCGCGAGTGGCTCGTTCGCCGTCCTCGTCCAGAATTTCGCACAACACGCCGGACGGGTGCAGGCCTGCCAGGCGCGCCAGGTCCACGGAGGCTTCGGTGTGACCTGCTCGGCGCAACACGCCCCCTTCCTTGGCGATCAGCGGGTCCACGTGTCCCGGTCGCACGAAATCGCCGGGTCGGCTGCGAGGATCGATCAAGGCTTGAATCGTGGTCGCCCGTTCCGCCGCCGTAATGCCCGTTTTGACCGAGCCATGATCGACCGTCACCGTAAAGGCGGTGCGGAACGAATCAGGGCGGCTGTGCACCATCAGCGGTAGTTCCAGTCGCTCGGAAATGTCCGGTAAAACGGCCACGCAGATCCGTCCGCGGCCGTTTCGGAGCAAGAAATTGACACCTTGTGGTGTAATTTTTTCGGCCGCGCAGATAAAGTCCCCTTCGTTCTCCCGGTCTTCATCGTCCAGCACGATGACCATCTTGCCTTGTCCAATCGCCGCAATCGCGGCCTCCACACTGGAAAACGAATGGTCAGTCATTGCCTTGCTCATGGAATGTAAAGGACAATAGTAAGTGAAAGTCTTGCATTTCCTATTCTAGCAGTCTGCCCGCGTCTGGTCGGCGTCGTAACGGTGATTTTTGCCCGTCCAACACTCAGAGTCCAATATCGATGTCATTATCGCGGGAAGAGCAGATCGAGCAGGTGTTTTTCTTTCGCTCGCTGCTGGAGCGTCTGGCAGACAACGTCGCCATGCAGGAACTGCTGCCCTTATTGCGGGAGGAAGTCCTGGCCACGACTAAACTTCCGATGGCGATTGACTATCTGCTGACGGAACTGACGCACCATGGCGTGATGGCGCCCGCCATGCAGCAGCTGAACCATTATTTTAGCCCATTTCAGGCCTTTGTGGTGGCCGAAGCGGAACGTGAGCGAGGTCGTTTTGACTTTCGTGTCGGGCTGGAAATCCTCCGCAAGCAAGCCGAGTACCTGGCGGCCACACCCACCCGACCTGGGCTGTTCATGTACCAGTTTGAGGCGATTTGCCGCAATCGTCTAAGCTACGACAAGGGACTACTGGCCGTTTCGCAAGATCCGTTTCTTGACGAAGCCTGGAAAAACTGGGTATTGACGGTCCGCCGCCAGATCGGAATCGTCGAATTGGCCGACATGGTTTACGTTCGGAGCGAGTACTACGTCCTGCAAAAATCGGCTCGCCACGAGCCGCCGCCCCTGTCTGGTGCCGAGATCCTGTTCGGCGAGAAGGAAGGGCGGATCGCGATGGCCAATCGGCAAAAGGACCCCTTGCTGCTGCTCGCGGCGCTGCAGCGGCAGCTGAGCATATCCGGCCGTACCGCGACTCAGGTCCACGGACGACAAGCAATCTCTGTTGGAACAGATGGCTCGCCGCCTGGAGCGGCTGGAAACGCGGCTGAAGCTACTGGAAGAGGAGCAGCACGGAGGGATCGACATTACCAAATTCTACAGTTCGCAAGAACCTCGCTCGTAATGGGCTGCTCAAATCAGGTGTTGTGGAACAGGCGTGACGACCCGGCGGACTGGAGTAGCGTGCCGATTGCGGCGGACACGCGACCGCGGTGTCGACACGGGCTGCGGCCTGGGCGGGCCCACCCAGGTTGGCGTGGCCATCTCGCGCCCGGGCCGAACCCCAGGTGTCAGATTCGGGACTCGCACCGCAGGCCGAGAATCGACAATATTTCGCGGTGTGGACGAAGTTGGCGTGTTGATTTTGTCGGTTTTGCGGTAAACTTTCAGCAGGTGTATGAGGTAGCGTCATCCGCTGGTTGATCAGGCTTGACCTCAGAGGGGTCGGACCCTTTGGGGACATCGGAACATACGCAACGTCCTCCCACGGGCTCCCGGTTGGGACAAAGCCCAGATCGAGTTGTCACGGTGAGCTTTCAATTGAATCTGGAAACGGACCTTGTGCGACATCTGCGCACGGCCGAACCTGTTTGTGTCGCGCCCACGGACACCGTGGCCCACGCGATCGCCCTGATGAACCATCACCACACGGGCTGCGTGGTGGTCTGTCGCGCGGATCAGGTTGTCGGCATTTTGACGGAGCGTGATATACTCAGAATGATGGATGAGCGGCGGAGTTTTGACTTGCCGGTTACAGAGGTCATGACGGCCAATCCGACCGCCATCTCGCAGCACGACTCCGTCGGCTCGACAATTCGCAGTATGTCGCACGGCGGCTACCGCCGTTTGCCGATTGTAGACCCGGATGGAAAGATCGTGGCGATGCTGAAGGTGTCCGACATTCTGCGATACCTCGTGGAGCATTTCCCTCAGTATATCTACAACCTACCCCCAGCACCCCACCACATGCTTGCCGAACGAGAGGGGGCCTAGCGACCCTTTTATTTCTTTGTCATCGGCAGCGGCAATCCCCTGGCAGGTTCGGACCACCACGATGTGTCTGAACGTCAAATAATAAACGCGAGTGCAATTACGAATGTCCACTTCCACGAACAGCGATCCACAAACAACTCACAAATCGATCATCGAACTAGACGCGGCCACGGTTCGATTCGCGGGCGATTCAGGCGACGGCATGCAGTTGGCCGGCATGCAAATGACAAACACTTCCGCGTTGGCCGGTAACGACATCGCCACCTTCCCCGATTTTCCCGCCGAGATTCGGGCTCCACGGGGCACCCTGGCCGGCGTGAGTGGCTTCCAGGTGCACTTCGCCTCGACGGATATTTTTACGCCCGGCGACGAGCTGGACGCGCTGGTGGCCATGAATCCCGCGGCCCTCAAAACGAACTTGGGTGATTTAGAAGACGGCGGCGTACTGATTGTCAATGAAGACGCCTTCGACAAGAAGTCGTTGCAACAGGCGGGATATGCCACGAATCCTCTGGAAGATGGTTCCCTGGACGGTTATCAGCTGTTCAAGATTCCCATGACTTCCTTGACACGTGGGTCGGTCGAGGGACTGGGTCTGGGCCAGAAGGTCGCCGATCGTTGCCGCAACTTCTTTGCGATGGGCCTGGTCTATTGGCTGTACGGTCGCACCCTGGACGCGACTCTGCGGTACATCGAACAGAAGTTCTCCAGCAAGCCCGATATCGTGACGGCCAACGGGAATGCGCTTCGAGCCGGCTGGAACTATGGCGAGACCACGGACGCGTTTGTCAGCAGTTTTCGCGTGGACAAAGCCAAACTGGCACCGGGAAGATATCGAAACCTGACGGGCAACAGCGCGTTGGCCTGGGGGCTGATCGCGGCCTCGCGCGTCAGCAACACCGAGCTGTTTTTGGGATCCTATCCCATCACGCCGGCCAGCGACATCCTGCACGATTTGAGCAAGTACAAGAACTTCGGAGTGAGGACGTTTCAAGCCGAAGACGAAATTGCGGCCGTGACTTCCTGTGTGGGAGCTGCGTTCGCGGGCGCCATGGCGGTGACCACGTCCAGCGGTCCCGGGATCGCGCTGAAAGGCGAGGCGCTCGGTCTGGGTTGCATGCTGGAACTCCCCATGATCATCATCAACATCCAGCGGGGTGGCCCCAGCACCGGTTTGCCGACAAAGACAGAGCAGTCGGATCTGATGCAGGCCATGTTCGGTCGCAACGGAGAGGCTCCGCTTCCCGTGCTCGCTGCGCGCAGCCCTGCGGATTGCTTTGAGATCGCCATCGAGGCCTGGCGGATCGCCGCCCGGTACATGGTCCCCGTCATGCTATTGTCGGATGGGTACATCGCGAATGGTTCCGAGCCGTGGCGAATTGTCGATCCCCAAGACATCCCCCGTATCAACATCGAGCATCCGGCGCCGATCGGCGACGGGGAATCGTTCATGCCCTACAAGCGGAACGAATTCCTGGGACGCCCATGGGCTATCCCGGGCACGCCAGGTTTGATGCACCGCGTTGGAGGACTGGAAAAAGAAGACGTTACCGGGAACGTAAGTTACGATCCCCATAACCACCAAAAAATGGTGGACCTCCGCCAGCAGAAAGTCGCCCTCATCGCCGAGGACATTCCCCTTCAGGAAATTACCGGCGCCAACAGCGGCGACTTGCTGGTCATCAGTTGGGGTGGTACTTATGGGGCCTGCCTGACCGCCGTGCGTGAGGCTCAGGCCCGAGGCAAAAATGTGTCCCACGTCCATCTGCGTTACATCAATCCCATGCCCCGCAATCTGGGTCAAATTATTTCCAGCTTCAAGAAGGTGCTCGTTCCGGAATTGAACAAGGGCCAGCTGTTGATGTTACTACGCGCCAAGTACCTGGTGGACGCCGTCGGATTGAACAAGGTCCAAGGACGCCCGTTTGCGGTGTCGGAACTACTACGGAAGATGACGGAAATGGCGTAAGCCTGGCCCATCTGCTGGTCGATTGAGATTGTTTTCGCCCAGCATTTCAAACACGGAAACAATCAACATTGCAACAATCCCGCATTGAAATAAGAAAGAGACTTCTGCCATGAACACGCAGCTGCCGGTCTTAACGGCTGCCGATTTTACCAGTGATCAGGACGTGCGTTGGTGCCCGGGGTGTGGCGACTATTCCATCCTGGCTCAAATGAAGAAGGTGCTGCCGACGCTGGGGATTCCTCGCGAAAAGCTGGTCTTCGTGTCCGGCATCGGTTGCTCCAGCCGTTTTCCCTACTACGTCAATTCCTACGGAATGCATAGCATCCACGGTCGGGCGCCAGCCGTGGCCACCGGCATCAAGGTGACCCATCCGGAACTGACGGTGTGGGTGATCACAGGGGATGGTGACGGGCTGAGCATTGGTGGCAATCACCTGATGCACGCCATCCGCCGCAATCTGGATATCAATATTATCTTATTTAACAACCGAATTTACGGGCTGACTAAGGGGCAATATTCGCCCACTTCGCCTTTGGGACAAGTCACCAAGAGCACGCCGATGGGGGCCATCGACAATCCCATTCACCCCTTGTCAATTGCCATTGGGTGTGAAGCGACCTTTGTGGCACGGTCCATTGATGTCAACATCAATCATTTGACCATGGTCCTGAAGCGGGCGGCCGAGCATCGAGGGACGTCCTTTATCGAGGTCTACCAGAATTGCAATGTGTTCAACGACGGCGCATGGGAATATGCCACATCGAAGAGCAGTAAGGCCGATACCATCCTGGAATTGGAGCACAATAAGCCCCTGATCTTTGGCAAGAACCGAGACAAGGGGATTCGCTTGCATGGATTGGACCCCGAAGTCGTCGAATTAGGTAAGGGAGTCAGCGAAGATGATTTGCTGTTCCATGACGAGCAGGCCCCGGAACCCAGTTTGGCCTACCTGCTCAGCCGGATGCGACATCCCGAATTTCCCGAACCGATCGGCGTGTTTCGAGCCGTCGATCGGCCTAAGTATGATCAGGAATTGAACTCGCAAATCCATTTGGCGAAAGAGAAGTACGGTGAAGGTGACTTGGACAAATTGTTCAACTCTGGCGAAACCTGGGTGGTGGCATGATTCTTTGTCCCTATTGCGACGCCGAGAACATCAAGGGTTCGGATGTGTGCGAGCGATGCGGACAACCGCTCGCCGACCAGTACCTGCAGAAGCCCTCGAACTTCGTGGAACGGGCTTTGCTCAAGGATCGTATTTCCCAACTCGATCCCAAAACTCCGATCGTGGTTCCGCCCACGATGTCCGTCGGTGATGTGATCAAGTTAATGGTCGAAAAGAACATTGGTTGCGTATTTGTCGTGCAAGACGATTGCATCCAGGGAGTGTTCACCGAACGGGACGTGCTGACACGGATCGGTGTGCGGGCCTATGAACTGGCAGACCACCCCATTTCCGAGTTCGCCACTCCCAATCCTCGAGAACTGGATGGGGACGCCAAGATCGCCTTTGCCGTGCGAATGATGGATGTGGGCGGTTATCGTCACGTACCGATTGTGGATGCCCAGGGACATCCCAGCGGAGTCATCTCCGTGCGGGACATCTTGCGTTACCTGACGGACTGCATGGGCACCCGCGTGGCCTGATCCAAGCCACGGGTTTTCAACCAGTGGTAGGTGACTTTCGCCAACTTCCCGACTGCCGCCAGCTTGCCCGGCGGAACGTTACGTTACTCGCTGGACACTCAAGGAATAGACGTTTCCTCGGCCGAGCAATCCGGCCTGCATTGGCAGCCTTCGCACGACCAGATGACCTTCATCGAAGCAGACGTCTTTCGCGCGCAGTCGCCGATATTCACGGTGACGCAAGCCGGCGCCGTAAGCGCAGCGGTGCTCGTAATCGTAATCGACGAGTGTACGGATGCCTGGCAATCGACCTTCAGTGGGGTACGTCGCCGAATCATTCCGCTTGGCCAAGAATTTGTCGGGGCTTCATTGGCAGGCGTGGGCCACCCGCCTTCGGCCCCTGGGTGGAGGGCTGAGCCATGAGTCTCCCTCGGTACGA
Organism: uncultured Planctomycetales bacterium; assembly: GCA_963695565.1. GTDB lineage: Bacteria > Planctomycetota > Planctomycetia > Pirellulales > Pirellulaceae > CAVOGW01. The sequence continues at coordinate 913,272 of CAVOGW010000005.1, read as the reverse complement.
ATATCTCCGTCTCACCCGACACGCCACCGTGGTGTTTGGCGAACTTGCCTGTTGCTGACGGCAATCATGCGGAACATCCCAATCGAGAAGGGATATGGGCGCGAGGAATGGTCTCTTCCCTCGCCATGCTGATCTCAATTGGGATTGCTACACTGGTCGGCAGTGCAGGAGGAAGTGCCGGCGTTCTAAAGGTTGCGCGAGTGCTGCTTTGGATTCCGCTACTTATGCTAGTGGCACTATTTGTCATCGGTGGGCTTAACCAATAAAGTGGCGAACGCCCGTTGCCAGTTGACTGTATGCGGGCCTGGAACTCGATTTCCGGCTGACGGTAAAACAAGGATGAACGCAAGCCGGAATATCCTGGGCCGGCTCGCTTTGTTCGGTCACGGTTGCTCCCGGCCGCGTGATCCTGGGCGTAATCGGGCTTGCCGTTCCGCATAACTCTGACCCGTCCGACTTGCGTTGCCTCCGCTTGTCAATCCATCAGCTCATGCGCCAGGTCGCCGATGGTCGCCAGCGCGGTTTCGATCTTGGCGGACCAACTGACGGCCGCATTCAATCGAATGAAGTTGCGATAGGAACCCCGCGCCGAGAAGATCGGCCCCGGTGCCACGTTGATGCCCTGTTCCGCCGCTCGACGCTCCAGCGCATACGCATCCACCGCGGATGGCAATTGTACCCACAGGATGTGGCCACCGGCCGGACGGGTGGCCCGCGTGCCTGCGGGAAACGAGCGCGTGAGGGCGTCGCCGATGAGCCGCAATTGTTCGCGATAGATTCGCCGCAGGCGTCGCAAGTGATGATCAAACCCACCACTCTTCAGAAACCGAGCAACGGCGACCTGCGGTGGTGTCGCGCAGCCCAAGGACGTCGCTAGTTTGCGCTCGTTGATGGCTTCGTGCCAGCGTCCCGCCGCCACCCAGCCAATCCGGTAACCGGGAGCTAACACCTTGCTGAAGGAGCCGCAGAGTAGAATGTTACCGTCGTGATCAAATGCCTTGATGCAGCGAGGACGCGGCAGTTCAAAAGCCAATTCTCTGTAGGTGTCGTCTTCCAGAATCGGAATCTGATGTCGACCAAGTAATTCCGCCACGCGGCGCTTGTTTTCTGTGGGCATGACCCCGCCCAGCGGATTATGGACGTTGGGATTCAGCACCACCAGTTTGCATCGTGTCTTGCTGCGGAGTAATTGTTCCAGCGCGTCCAACGAGATCCCCGTGCGTGGATGCGTGCTGACTTCCACGACACGCAACCGCAAGCAGCGCAGCAAAAAGAGCAACCCAAAATAGCACGGCGATTCCACCGCCACCGTATCCCCAGGGCTGGTCAATGCTTGCAAGCTCAGCGATAAGGCCTCCGTTGCGCCCGCCGTCACGATAATATCGTCGGAGCATAACGTGCAACCGGCGTCGATCAGTCGTATGGCAATTTGCGCGTAGTTCTTCCAGGCCGGGTGAGACTTCGTAACGACTGGCCAACGAGGGGTCGTCACGGACAACACGTGCCAGCATGCGATTCAGTTGCTTCGTTGGCAGAAAATCAGGAGACGGCAAGGCCGCTCCTAGCGGGATCAGGTTCGGCTGCCGACTGATGTTCATATTGCGAACTAGCGCATCTTCCGTGCGCACGGCCGCCGCCGTCAGCGGACGACGCTGGATCTCGGGTTCCGGTGGAGCATCCACAGTACACATGCGTCGCAGATGTTTGGGGCGCACGTAGTACCCCGATTGCGGACGCGCTTCAATGCAGCCCTGATCTTCCAGCAAGCGGTAGGCCTCCAGGACCGTGGAGATGGACGCGCTCGCCTGCTGGCTCATCTTGCGAATGGACGGAATCCGTTCCCCTGGCTTTAAGGACCCCTTGCGAATCAAGCTGACGACGCGATCCGCGACGATTTCGTAGCGCTTGGGTTTCAGAGCAGCGGTGGGCGGGTTTGGCACCATAGGGCACAGTTTATCATAAAAGAAACTGTTATGGTAGCATTTTTGATAGGCTGTATCTGTTTTCTCAAGTTACGACTCGCTACGATGGGGTAAGTGCGTGCAGGTTGGCAGCGGGCCGTGGCCTGCGCACGGCCTATTTCCCTGAGGAATTCGCCATGATTCCGGTTTTTCAAATCGACGCGTTTGCGTCCCAGCCGTTTGCCGGCAATCCAGCGGCGGTCTGCCTGTTGGACCGTGCGCGTGATCCTGCCTGGATGCAGGCCGTGGCGGCGGAAATGAACCTTTCGGAGACGGCGTTTGTCGTACCTCAAGGCGAGCGGTTTGAACTCCGTTGGTTGACTCCGACCATGGAAGTCGACCTCTGCGGACACGGCACCTTGGCCGCCGCTCACGCGATTTGGATCGCGGAGTTTGCCTCAGCCGATCGTGCCATTACGTTCGTGACTCGCAGCGGTCAGTTAACCGCCGTGCGCCGCAACCACGAAATCGAATTGGATTTCCCCGCCACACCACCCCGGCTCACCACGGCACCCGAGGGGTTGCTGGAAGCCCTGGGAGTGCGACCCAGCTATGTGGGCAGGTCGTTATTTGACAGTTTTGTGCTTGTGGAAGACGAGCGTCTGGTTCGGTCGCTGAGACCGGATTTTATCCAGCTGGCCCAGATCGGAGTGCGCGGTGTGATCGTGACCAGTCCCTCCTGCAACCCAAAATTCGATTTTATCTCCCGCTATTTCGCTCCCGCGGCGGGTATCAACGAAGATCCGGTCACGGGCAGTGCTCATTGTTGCTTAGCTCCATTTTGGTCTGAACGACTCGGTAAGGACTCCCTGGTGGGATACCAGGCATCGCAGCGAGGTGGTGTGGTGCACACGGTGTTGTGCGGTGACCGTGTCTTGTTGCGCGGGCAGGCCGTCTTGGTATTCCGCGGTCAATTGTCGAGCGAATGTGAGCAGCAACACGGCCCGTCCGATCCTGCTGCATTGGAGCTAGAGCCATGAACCTCAAAGCCATCGCTTATCGCTGGTCTGATCTCAAGGTCGACCATCCCACGGACCTGATCGATCGGCGCCGGATCATCGGCGAGCGGATGATGATTTCGCACGTGACCCTGCACCAGGGATTTCACCTGCCGCCGCACTCTCATGAAAACGAGCAAATCGCCATGGTCATGTCGGGCCGAGTTCGTTTTACGGTACACGACACGGATTCCGCGGAACCACGCCAGCTGGTATTGGGAAAAGGGGATGTACTGCATTTGCCCCGTCATGTGGTTCATGGGGCCACGGCGGAGGAAACCAGCGTCATCATCGATCTATTCAGTCCAGTGAGCGAAAGCACGGGCGTCGATCAGCCAAGGAACGCGTCATGACGAACCGTGCTGCGGGACCGGTGCGCGCCAAGTTGATCGTCGCTTTTGCGATTCTTTATTTTGTCTGGGGTTCCACGTACCTGGCGATACGTTTCGCGATTGAAACGATGCCCCCCATTTGGATGGCCGGAATGCGCTTCGTGATTGCCGGTGCGGTACTTTTCCTGTTCGCACAGTCGCGGCACGGCACGCGACCGACGAAGCGTCAGTGGTTCCATGCGCTGTGGATTGGCGCATTGATGTTCGGGGGCGGAAACGGGCTCGTAAGTTGGTCGGAACAATCCGTGCCGTCGGGAGTCACCGCGTTGATCATCGCCACCGTGCCTCTTTGGATGGCGCTACTGGATACGATCCTGTTTCGTGCAGCGCGTCCGAATTTACGCGTGGCAGCCGGCTTGCTGGTGGGCATGATCGGTGTCGTGTTGTTGGTGGATCCGGCGGCTGCATCCGCAGGAGGTGTCCGTCCGCTGGGCGCCGCAATGCTGCTGACGGCCTGTCTGTGTTGGTCCTATGCAAGTTTGCGCAGTCGCACGCTCGATTTGCCCGCTTCTCCTTTTATCACGGCCGGAATGCAAATGCTATGTGGCGGTGTTGTGTTGATGGCATGCAGTACGTTGATGGGCGATTGGGCGCGGATTCACCTGGACGCCATTTCATTCAAGTCACTGGCAGCCCTGGGCTACTTGATCGTGTTTGGATCCATGCTGGCGCTTTCGGCGTTCACCTGGCTGTTGCGTAATTGCCCGGCAGCCACGGTCGCTACCTACGCGTATGTAAATCCCGTCATCGCCATGGTTCTGGGCGCATGGCTGGGAGGCGAGACTTTGAGCATCCGGACCGGCATCGCCGCTGGACTGATCGTGACCTCGGTGGTGGTCATCGTCACCCAAAGAAATCGACTTAGCAAATCGCCAGCGCCCGGAGGCACCGGAACCAGGCCGGCGAGCACGCCGGGAGAGCAACCCGCCGCTCGTGACGTGGCCAAACCCCACGTTGCCGCACGCGAGATTTGTTGATGACCAACAGGCGTATCCCCACAGGCAAAGTGTCATCCTGAGTGAAGCGAAGTGCAACGAAGGATCTGCCAGCGATGTATCGCTTGAGTTTCTGGCCGTGGAAACTGCGGAATCTCGGGATCAGCCATGGGCTCGGGAATCGGAATGATTTGAGATGCCGAACCGCTGTAGTAGACCGGTGCGGCGCCACTGAACGGTCCGCGTATCGGGTAGGTCCTTAGGGTCGACACGGCGGCGAGCTGCGCACTGCCAGGCGGCGCCGGGGAAGCGGCCTGAAGTTCCGCAGCCATATCGTGCAATGACAAGTCACTGAACAGATTCAGCACCGGTTTGACATCCGGCACGTGACAGTCCGCACAACCGATCGAGTTAAAGACCGACTCGCCCTCGCTCACATCATGAACCGTGTGGTGTTCCCGGGGAGATTCGCGTGGCGCCGGAAGCGATGACACGAAACGGTTCAGTTTCGCCACGTCTTCTTCCCTCGTGTCGAAGCCCGGAGGGGTGTACCCTAATTTGGCTGGATCGCCCGATTGAAGAGCCGACATTGGCGATAGTCCCAGCTCGCCGGCACAGGCTTGCGAATCAAAGGCAGACGGCAGGCCATGGAACCAAGGTTCGTCCACGATCCGCAATTCGTCACCGGCCGGTTCTGGTCACTCCGACCACCTGGTCAAAATGTGGGTCGATGCGGGCGGAAGCGGCAAATCAACACGGTTGCCGTCAATCCGTCAGACTGCCGTGACACCCTCGGCGTCGGTCGGCGAGTCCTCGGGCTTGGGACCGCTGAGGAAGCAGGTCACCATCGCAGCGGCCTGCCGCACCGTGTCGTCGCGTCCCATGCCGGAAAACTGCGACGAGTCGACGAAGGGCGTGACGGGGCCCAGGTAATCCATTTGTTGCAGCAATTCTAAGAGTTGTTGGCCGGCCACAACGCCCGTCGAACCATAAATCAAGCGGTCTTTCGGAGTCAGCCGGTCAAGTTGAAAGCCCTCGGGGACGTCGGCCAGCCGCACATCCAGCACCTGCTCCGCCGTCAGCCCCTCCAACAGATCGAAGGAACTCCGCGTAACGGTCCATGACCAGGTATCAACGACAATGCCGAGATTTGAAGAATTGGTCGTCTTCAACAGCGTGACCAGTCCTTGGGGCTCCCGAATAAAGGGAATCGCATCGTCGTCGCGACCGAATGGAATCTCGAACGTGATTCCCAGCGTCATTCCCAGCGACTTGAGCTTGTCAGCCATTTCTGCCAGCCGCTGGCGGTGCTGTTCAAAGTTCTGATGATAGGGAAGATGTTCACTCCCCGATGCTACGCTCGTGACCAGCGACTGACATTCAATGGCGCGAAGCGGCTCAATCAGCGACTCGAGGTTGGCCAGGTCCGCCTGAAAGGTCTCGGCGTCGCCCGTCCAGTTGATCGGTAGTCGGGCCGAAGTGGTTTTGATCGGAGCACTCATCAGGAATCGAATGGCGTGGTCGAGGCCACGTTGCTGGACCTGTTCATGCAACGCGTCAAAGTCGACGCTCAGGCCAAGAAACTTGTGTGTCAACGCGAGTTCAATCAGCTCGCTCTGCGAGCAGATCAGCCCCAAAATACTGGGTTCCAAATTTTTATACATACAGAGACCCCCGTTCCGAATAGGAAATAGTCGTTATACTGCTGCGCACGAAGTCCGGAGTACCGGGTGCCGCTCGTTGGCGACCGCAAGCAGTGGATATTTCAAGAAACCGGCTCACTTACCGGACCATAACGAATCGCCGTCTATTGTGCCAGAAAATAGACGCTTGGCATAGGGCAACTGGCGGAGACCCGCGAAACGGGGGCAACCACGTGCAACTTTGGCAAATCCTGTTACTGGCCGTGATCCAGGGCATTGCTGAGTTTCTTCCGATCAGTTCCTCCGGGCACCTGGTCGTGGTCTCGGCGCTGTTTGGCTACCAGTCGAGCCAATTAGATGTTGCCGACATCAACATTTTCCTGCACCTGGGCACGCTGGCTTCGATCCTGATCTATTATTGGCGCGAAATCCTGCGATTGCTGAACGAAGACCGCCGCGTCATCCCCTTGCTGGTCCTGGGGACGATTCCCGCGGCCGTAGTAGGGATTGTCGTCAAGAAGAAATTCGAGTGGCTGCTCGAATCACCGCTGCTGGCAGGTTGGATGTTGCTGCTAAACGGCACGATGTTGTTAGTCGCCGCCCGTCGCGCGAAAGGAGACCGTGAATACGCATCGATTGGATGGCGCGAAACGCTGGGAATCGGTTGTGCTCAGGCCTTTGCCCTGTTGCCGGGAATCTCGCGCAGCGGCACGACGATCGCTGCGGGGCTGCAATGCGGGTTGGATCGCGCGAACGCCGCGGCTTTTTCATTCTTATTGGCCATCCCAGCCATCGCGGGGGCGGTGTGCTTGGAAGTGCTGGGAGTCGTCTCGGACGAACCCATGTCGACCGCTCCTTCGGTGCTAACGGCGGGCGCTTTTCTGGCATTTGCGGTGGGCTTGATTGCGTTGGCTCTGTTGAATCGTTGGCTGAAGAAGGGAAAGCTCACCTATTTCGCCTACTGGTGCTGGTTTGTGGGTGCGATCGTGGTCATCTGGCAGGTCTTCCGGTAGCCGATGCTGCGGGCCATTCGGGTCAGTCCCCGCCGAAAATGCCGCCAAATCACGGGCAACACGCGGCGGTTTGGGGGGACGGGAAGCAGTTGCAACTGGCTGACCATGCCTCCTGGTAACCTGTGCGGCGGGGCGGCGAATCGCGAGACTTGCAACTTTGAAAAACGCGTGAACAGGCCTACAATACGTTGCTTACCTGATTGCGGACGCGCGCCACGTCGTTGGCTGGACGCGACGAACGGTTCGGACCTTAGACGCAAACCACCCTGCATGTTCCGCGCAACGACACGCCGCCGATCGTGGGGGAAAATGTTCTAACAGGGATGCACGAACAGTCACATTTGCCGTCGGGCACGTTCCTCTTCCGCTGCCCTTCCCGCGTGCGGGGCAGGGAGCTGCGCGACGTCGCTTCACTCATTCACGGGAACCCCACTGACGGGTTGGTTCATGCTGGCTTCGGATATCATCATCAAGGGCGCTCGCGAACACAATCTGCGCGACGTGGATTTAACGTTGCCACGCAACAAGCTGATTTGCTTGACGGGCGTAAGCGGCAGCGGTAAGAGCAGTCTGGCTTTTGACACACTGTACGCCGAAGGGCAGCGTCGCTACGTAGAGAGCCTCTCCAGCTATGCCCGGCAGTTCCTGGGCCAGATGCCGAAACCGGACGTGGAGTTGATCAGTGGACTGAGTCCATCCATTTCCATTTCGCAAAAATCGGCCGGCAATAACCCCCGCTCGACCGTCGGCACGATCACCGAAATTTACGACTACCTGCGGGTGCTGTTTGCCCGCGTGGGCACGCCTCACTGTCCTTCCTGTGGCGGTCCGATTGCGGCTCAAAGCCGCGAACAGATCATCGAGCAGATACTTGGCATGGAGGAGGGGACCAAGCTGCTGATCCTGGCCCCATTGGTTCGCGGACAGAAGGGGGAATATCGCGACTTGTGTGACGACTTGCGCAAACAGGGTTTTGCCCGAGCCCGCGTCGATGGCAGCGTCGTAGCCCTCGCGGATGATCTGCAGCTGGATCGTCATATGCGTCATGACATTGAAGTGGTCATCGACCGTCTGACGATCCGCAGCGGCATCCGAGCACGGTTAGCCGAAGCCGTGGACATGGCCCTGAAAATGGGTATGGGAAACCTGGTCGTTCAGACCGCCCATGCGTCCGCGGACCCCGACGCGGCTGCCGCTCCCATTAAGTCGAAAGGCAAGCGTCGCTCGCAGGCCGCGGCTCGACCCGATGATCAATTGTTTTCGGTGGATAATGCCTGTACCAACTGTCGTTTGAGCTTTGACGCTCCCAGCCCCCAGCTGTTCAGCTTCAATAGCCCGCAGGGGATGTGCCTGGAGTGTGATGGATTGGGCAAGGCCTTTACGTTTGACGGGGATCTGCTTGTCCCGGACGACTCCCTGTCGGTGAAAAAGGGTTGCGTCGCACCGATGGGCGATTGGAAGCAGATCGGTCGCTATCGCCGCGCCACATACGAAGGCGTGGCCAGTACGGTCGATCGACTGCACGGTCTGCCCGCGGGCACGATGCTGGAAACGCCGTGGCGAGAACTTACCAAACCGATGCAGGATGCCTGGCTGTGGGGGACTGGCGACGAGAATGTGACGATCACCTGGCGGGGAGGATCCAGTCCGATCAAGTTTGGTACCAAGTTTGAGGGGATCATACCCCAGCTGTTGGCCCGCTACCGATCCGCGCGTAGCCCGATTCTGATCGCCGAACTGGAAAAATACATGCGCACGATCGACTGTCCGGAGTGCGGTGGCCAGCGGCTCAATCGACAAGCCCGATTCGTGCGGATGACCACCACTTTCGAGAGTTTTGATCCACCGGCCAGGTCGCTGCCGGAAGTCTGCCAGATGTCGATTGCCGACGCGAGACTGTTCTTTTCGGAGTTGCAATTGTCCAAAGTCCAGCAGATCGTGGCGGCGGAGGCCGTGAAGGAAATCCGCGGCCGACTTGGTTTTCTGGCAAATGTGGGGCTGGAGTACCTGACGCTGGAACGCACGGCCCCGACACTGTCGGGAGGTGAGTCGCAACGCATTCGCCTGGCGGGTCAGGTCGGCTGTGGGTTGGTCGGTGTGCTCTACATACTGGACGAGCCTTCGATCGGCTTGCATCCGCGCGACAACGACCGGCTGCTGTCAACCCTGACACAACTTCGTGACGTGGGCAATACGGTCGTCGTGGTCGAACATGATGAAGACACGATGCGGCACGCCGATCACCTCATCGACTTTGGGCCGGGACCGGGCGTGCGCGGCGGGCACGTGGTGGCCGAAGGGAGTCTGCGAAACATCCAGCGCGCCACACAAAGCGTGACGGGGCAATTCCTGGCCGGAAAGCGTAAGATCGAGGTCCCGTCGTCACGGCGCGAAGGCAACGGTCAATCGCTAACCGTGATTCGGGCGGCACAAAACAACCTCAAGGGCATCGACGTCCGCGTGCCGCTGGGCAAATTGGTGTGCATCACCGGTGTCTCCGGTTCTGGCAAAAGTTCCCTGGTGAATGACATTCTGATCGAGGCACTGCGCCGTGATCTGAATGGCGGCGAGGGCGAACCAGGCGTTCACGAACGGATTGAGGGGCTGGAACACCTGGACAAGATGATTGCCATCGATCAGACGCCCATCGGACGGACGCCACGCTCCAATCCGTCCACCTACATCAAGGTCTTCGACGACGTACGCCGGCTGTTTACGCAATTGCCGGAATCCAAACAGCGAGGCTACAAACCGGGCCGGTTCAGCTTCAATGTCCCGGGTGGGCGGTGTGAGGCCTGCGAAGGCAACGGCTCCAATAAATTGGAAATGGACTTCCTCGCCGATATCTGGGTCGTATGCCCCGTCTGTGAAGGTCATCGATTTAACCGCGAGACGCTAGGTGCGAAGTACAAGGGCGCGTCCATTGCCGATGTGCTGGAAATGGACGTACAGCAGGCGCTGGCACATTTTGCCAACATCCCGCCGATTGAGCACAAGTTGCAAACGCTGCATGATGTGGGGCTGGACTATCTGAAACTGGGCCAGCCGTCTCCCACGCTTTCGGGTGGAGAGGCCCAGCGCGTCAAGCTCGCGCGGGAACTGGTCAAGAAAAGCACTGGCCGCACGTTGTACTTGTTGGATGAACCCACAACCGGGCTGCATTTTGCCGACATCCAGTTGTTGCTGAACGTGCTGCAGGGATTCGTCGCAGCCGGCAACACGGTGCTGGTCGTAGAGCACAATCTTGACGTGATCAAGACGGCGGATTGGATCATTGACTTGGGGCCCGAGGGAGGCGCGGGTGGCGGACAGCTGATTGCCGAAGGTACACCCGAACAGTTAGTCAACTTCACAGAGTCGTATACGGGCAGGGCCCTCAAGCCCGTATTGCAGCCTCAGCGGCGGGCTGCCAGAAACCGGTCTGTGGCGAAGCAGGATTCCAACGGCTCAGGTCAGGCACTGGCCACGCACATCGTGGTCCGGGGGGCGCAGACAGCACAACCTGAAGAGTGTGGATGTCCAAGTCCCCCGCGAACAAATGTCCGTATTCTGCGGTCCCAGCGGCAGCGGCAAGACGTCCTTGGCCATGGACACGATTTATGCGGAGGGTCAGCGGCGCTACGTCGAAAGCTTGAGTTCCTATGCGCGGCAGTTTGTCAGCCAGATGCAGAAACCGCAACTGGAACACATCGAGGGGCTCTCCCCCGCGATCGCGATTGAACAGCAGAACCTGGGCAGCACTCCGCGGTCCACGGTAGGCACGTCCACCGAGATTTACGACTACCTGCGGGTGCTGATGGCCCGCCTGGGTGCTCCTTATTGCCCGGATTGTGATCGGCCGATTGGCACGCAAACGGTCGATCAGGTGGTCGACAAGATCATGGCGCTGAGCGGCTCGCGGATCTACATGCTGGCCCCGGTCCAAATCGATGTCGGTCAAAAATATGAAACCTTATGGGATGATCTGCGCCGATCGGGGTTTGCCCGCATCCGTGTAGACGGTTTGACTCACTCATTGGACCATCCGCCTGAAATTGATCGGCGGCGGCGACACCAGGTGGCCGTGGTGATCGATCGCGCCCACGTCCGCGCCGATGCGCGATCGCGGATTGCCGAAAGTGCGGAGGCGGCGCTGGCGCTGGGTAAGGGCGTTATGCAGGTGGCCATGGAGCAGCCGAACCTGGACGAGCGAAACTGGGAAGTGCATACCTACAACCAGCATCTCGCCTGTGATCAATGTGGTCGCAGCTTCGAACCGCTGACTCCCCACAATTTCTCGTTCAATAGCCAGCTAGGCTGGTGCCCGGAGTGCGAGGGACTAGGAACGCAGACGGGTGCTCATCCCGCTGCCCTGTTGGGAAACGCGCAGGCTTCGTTAGCTGACGGAGCCCTGCTGCTGTGGCCGAACCTGGACCTGGCCATCTCTCAACAGATGCTTCAGGTATTTTCGGCGGACACAGGAATTCCGCTGGATGTGCCATTCGAGCGCCTCTCGGCGCGACAACGGCGCGTGATCTTTCACGGCACGGGCGATCGTTGGTTTACGGTTGACCGCGTCAAACGTCCGCGCAAGAAGGACATGCCCTGGTTCCGTTTTCAGTTCAAGGGCATGTATCCCGCACTGGAAGAATCGGCACGACTGACTCCGAATCTGCGGCATCGTCTCAGTCATCTCGTAGGCGAAATTGAGTGCGCTGCTTGTGGCGGTAGTCGCTTGCGCGATGATGCGGCAGCTGTGCGGTGTAAGAACCATACGATGGATGACTTGTGTCGCATGCCGCTGGGGGAATTGCAGCGGACCTTGAGCCAATGGAAGCTGGACGCTCGAGACAAGAAGATTGCAGGCGAGATTTTGCGCGAGATCAAGTCGCGGGTCAAATTCCTCAATGATGTGGGACTCGAGTACCTCAGCCTTTCCCGTACGGGAGCCTCATTGTCCGGTGGGGAAGCCCAGCGGATTCGGCTGGCCAGTCAATTGGGAAGCGGATTGTGTGGCGTGCTGTATGTGCTGGATGAGCCGACCGTCGGCCTGCATCCGCGCGACAACCTGCGACTGCTGAAGGCGCTGCACGGGTTGCGAGACCTGGGCAATACACTGTTGATCGTCGAGCACGACCGGGAGGTGATTGCGGGCAGCGATGCGCTGTTTGACTTTGGCCCGCAGGCCGGCAAGCACGGCGGTCTGGTGGTGGCCACGGGGACTCCGCAGGAAATCCAGAAGCGTGCGAAATCGGTGACAGGACCTTATTTGTCGGGCAAGAAATCCATACCCATCCCGGCAAATCGACGTCCAGTGGTCGAACAAACCAAAAAGCTCGTGGTGCGCGGCGCCCGTCACCACAATTTGAAGAACATCGACGTTACAATTCCTTTGGAGCGACTGGTTGCTGTTACCGGCCCCAGCGGCAGTGGCAAGAGCAGCTTGGTGGATGATATTTTGCATGCAGCCCTGGCATCCAGGCTGCATCGTGCCGCGACGGTCCCCGGCGCGCATGATCGGATTGACGGCGTCGAGTTCATTAACAAGGTCATCCGTGTCGATCAGCAACCCTTGGGTAACTCCCCCACGTCCAATCCGGCCACCTACACCAAAGCGTTTGACGTGATTCGCGAGTTGTTCGCGCAACTGCCCGACTCGAAGCTGCGCGGCTATACGCCCCGCCGCTTCAGTTTTAATGTGCCGGGCGGGCGCTGTGAGTCATGCGAGGGAAATGGTCAAAATTGTATCGAAATGCATTTTCTGCCTGACGTGTGGGTTGAATGCGAAACCTGCCGCGGACGGCGTTACAACGAGGAAACGCTCGAAGTGCGCTACCACGGCAAGTCGATTGCCGATGTCTTGGAGATGACGTGCGATGAGGCAGCCGTCTTATTCGAGAACATTCCCAAGATTCGACGGATCATTGAAACGCTGCACAGCGTCGGTTTGGGCTACCTCGCGCTGGGGCAGCCAGCGCCGACCTTGTCGGGTGGCGAAGCGCAGCGGGTAAAGCTGGCCGCCGAATTAGCGCGCCCCGACACAGGGCAGACCCTGTATCTGCTGGATGAGCCGACCACGGGTTTGCATTTCGACGACCTGGCCAAACTGCTCGACGTATTGCAGCGCCTCGTCGATCTGGGCAACTCGGTGGTCGTGATCGAGCATAACCTGGACGTGGTCAAGTCCGCGGATTGGGTGATCGATATGGGGCCTGACGCGGGACAACAGGGGGGGGCCGTCGTGGCGGAGGGTACGCCCGAACGCATCGCGGGCACAGACGTTGCGCCACGCGGTCGACGCCGGTCCGCGGGCGGGAATAGGGCTGCCTTGGTGTCCGCCACGGGTATCGCGCTGGCACCCGTGCTGTCCGCCAGCCCGCAGATTCAAAGGACGGTATTCAATCCGCGGGAGTTCGGGACCGTACGCGCCGGAGACCTCGAGATTACGGAGGTGGGCCGCGCAGCCCGGATGCCCTGGGAGGTTGACGGCCCCGGCTGGCATACGAAAGATCGGGTCGGTCGCCGCGGTGAACCCTGTCGTTGGGATGGCCGCATCTTGGAAGCCGTGGAACAACGGCTGCAAGCGACCGGTAAGTTTGCTCCGACGAACTGGAATTCTCGGACCATTGTGGAGATTACCGGACACACGAAGAGCGACGGATGGTTCATGCATGCCATTACCGGCGAGGCCTGGCTGTTAAAGCTCAAGTTCCGCGTGGCCAAGGGGACATTTCAGCGTGAGTCGCTGCAGAAGAGATTACCGCTCCCGGCGCTGAATGCCATGGATGAACTGCCCGTCTATGGAAACGAGCCGCGCGTCAAGTGCAAGGCGCTGCGCGGGCCCTGGCAGGAACTGGAACTTCGGTTGCATGCTTGGGAGGACGTCAACCAGCCCGAATTCTGGAAGATCATGGATGATGCGGTGCTGGGCTTCGAAACGATGTTGGCCAAAGTCAGCCAAAACCCGGACGACGCCATGCCCTGGAAAAAGCTGGGCCAGAAATGGCACTTTTCGCGGAAGGGATTTCCACCGGGCAAGCCCATCGCCTGGGAGCAAAAAGTGCTGGAAGATATTTGCGAGTTGCTGCACGAAACGGCAGGAGAAGGCCAGTTTCTGTGGAATAACCAGCAAGTTGTCCATCTGTATGTCAAGGAGCAGAAAGAACCGTGGGCCTCCCTGTGGACGAAGCGTCCCCAAGGGCTTTCTCTGATTCTGACCGGGCCGAAAGGAGCGGCCACGCTGGGCCGAGTAGCGGAGTTGGGTCATGATCGAGAATTGGACGCGACCGATCGAGACCGCGATGTGGTCAAAATTGTATTTCGAGACGGCGAAGATCTTCACCAGGAAGAATTGCAACGATTCCTGGCCGAACACCGCAACTCGCTGGGAGCATAATACAAGCACGACGTGCACGCGAGTGAGCTGGCCAACCAATTAAATCCCGGGTTGTGGCAAAACGCTACCAAGTAAACACAAAATCAAAACGTGCATTTCGCGCTTGAAGCGGGTTGCCACGCGCCGCTATCCAACCAAATCAACCGTGAAATGACTAGCAACCTATGGCTGAGAACCCAGATTCCACCGTGGAACGACTCATTCCTCCCACAGCCCTGTTTCGCTTTGAAATCCCCTGTTATCCCATCGATCCTGTCTGGGAACCGCAGGGATCTCTGGAGCTGGACGAACGGTTTCGCATCCCCGACTTCAGCCAGTTAGACGGTGTCCCCTCGTTCGCTGACTTGCGGCTGGGCTGGTCCCCGCGGGGACTGGCGATTTCGCTGGTGGTGGGCGGCAAGCAGCAGCATCCGTGGTGCCGTCAGACTCGTTGGGAGTCCAGCGACGGGCTTTCGATATGGATCAGCACGCGTGAAACGGACCATATCCACCGCGCCAATCGATTTTGTCATCAGTTCGTGTTCCTGCCGTGCGGCCGGGGGCAACGGTTGGATCAGCCGGTGATTGATCAAGTCATGATTCCGCGCGCGACCGAGAATGCCAAGACGCTCCCCGCGGGCGCCATGCACATTCGCAGCGCGCGGCGGAAAGACGGCTATGTCCTGCGGGCTGCGATTCCTGCCATCTCCTTGACGGGTTTTGATCCTGACGAACACCGGCGACTGGGGTTTTTTTACGCCGTCACGGATCGCGAACTGGGTGGCCAGATGCTGGCACTCTCTGCTGAATATCCCGCGGCCAGCGATCCCAGTCTGTGGAGCACGCTGCAGCTCGTGTAGCCGTCGCGCCGGGCTGCGTTCCCCCCACCGGCCTCGAACTCGATCAAATGCAATCCCGCCACGTTTCGGAGGCCCAAATGACTTGCCCAACAAATCGCCTCGGAACGCATAGTGCCGTTGGCGATTTAGATCTACGCTATCTAATCATGCATCGAGGACGCGAGTTTTGGCTGCGTTGACTGTCGCCATTGAGGCATTTTTCGTAACGACACATAGGTTGTGGGCCGTCGATGTGGATGCAGTCATTAGAACCGATAACGCCTATGGCATTGGCTTCGGTAACGCGAACCAAATGACGTCCTTCTTCGGTGGATTTGTCGCAAATCTGTTGCGCGCGCCTAGTCGGCCAACGGCATACTTACTTTCGAAGCGTGAGAAAACGGGATTTCTCCGCGGTACATCTGAGGAAACAAACCCATTGGTGATGTCAGCGCGGGACGGGTATGAAAGTGCTCAAGCACGATGGCTCGCAGCATCACGGAGTCGGGATGTTACCAACCGTATCGATCGGACCGACGCCCGTCGGAATCGCCGCCGGTAGTGACGGGGTCCGAGAGCAGTCTTTGGCAGTACTCAACAATCTAATCAGTTAAGCCGACATTTTGGTTTGATCGGACCATTGGAAGATCGTCGACTGCTAACCTGCGTTTCCGGTGACATTCAGGTTGCCGTGTACGACAGCGCCGAGGGTGGAGCACCTAGTTTAGCGGGAACAGCTTTGACAAATGATCTTGACGACCCAGTCGGCTTTTGTGTGGACGTCAGTTGCAAACCTGTCCAATGTCAAACGGACCTTAGCCGTCCAGCTCATGGCTGCGTGGTAGATCGTCAAGCGAATTCAGCCCAAACAGCTGCAAGAAACGAGTTGTGGTGTGGTACCACATTTCGCTGCGACGGTCGACCCTGTGCTGCTCAATCCTCAACAAACCGCGGCGAACCAGCTGGGTCAGCGTGCGTGCGACTTCCTGGCTGGCCAGCTCCGTGACGTCCTGCTTGGTGATCGGCTGGTTGTAGGCGACGAGCGCAAGCGCCGTAATGGCGGGTTGCGTGAGACTGGCCTCGCGTATGCGACCGAGAAATTGGTCGCGAACAACGTGAAATTCGGGCCTCAACGTCAATCGAAATCCCTTGCCGACCGATTCGATGAAATAGGGACACCCCTGGAGAGAATACTTTTCATTGAGCTGTTCGATAAGTTGTTCGACTTCGGCCGCACGAACACCTCGCATCAGCGAAGCCACCTGTCGACTGGAGATCGGTTCATTGGTGGGTTCTCCCACGAATAGAATCGCCTCGACGATCGTTTCGGGGACGACGGGAGTCGGATCGGAATTCGCGGCAAGCGGCTCGTATTCCGTCGACTCGCCATCCGAGACCTCCGCAGCCGAGGGTTGTGGTTCGCCCGGATCGTCGTAGGGCACTTCGCCCGAACCCAGTAGTCGCGCGAACGACTCGCTAAGTTGATCCAGCGAAAGGCCATGGTCAGGAGGGACGTCGTGGAAGTCATCCAGTGATGCCACGATGGACTTGTTACTCTGATCGCGTCCCATAGGGCGCCTTACTCCAGGGTTTGATCCATTTTGTTCAGACCGCACTGGGAATCTTGCGTCGAGTTGCCGGTTCGGTATCCAGTCGTGTCAGCTCGCTGACGCGCCGGGCAACGCGCATGCGTGCGTGGGGCAGCCAATCGAGCAGCATGGGAGTTGGGGCTGTTTCCAGTTTGACGCGAGTCAGGACCTGATTGACACGCAGGACGAGCGCTGCGTCGCGGAGGTAGTCTTCCAGGAACCGAATCCGCAGAAAAACCTGATGAAATTCCGCTATTCTGGCTACGTTTTGCTCGGCGATGCGCGAAACTACCGCTTCCAAGACCTGCGGGTCCACGGCCTCCACGGCGTCATAATAGGGGGCCGCCCCTTGCGGATGACGTTCGATCAGGCAGGCATCCAGCAGCAGCTCGACCAGGATATGCCCCAGAAATCCCGCACGAAGCCCCTTTCGATCCGCCATGAGTTCTCGGAGTTCCAGCGAGAACTTCGTGGACAACTCCAAAAAGGCCAGTTGCCCATGAAACGACTGGTCATCCTCGTGGTGACGGACGATTCCGGCAGCCACTTCCCGCACCCATGGGTCAACATCCTGTAGAAAGAGGCTGGCCTGCTGACGACGGATGCGGATGCGACGATGGATCGCTCCCAGCATATCGGGCAGTGCCGTGCCGATCAAGAAAAAGGGACGATCGACGTATTGGTACCCATGGGCGAAATAATTCATGAGCGGCTAAGCGTCCCCTTCTTCCAACAACGTTCTGCTCGCCAGGCTGGAATCCAGGTCCAGCATGGCGGAGGGGTCGTCTTTGATCATGTCGAATTTTGCGGCGATCTTTCGCGCCACTTTTTCTTCTTCCACCTGTTCCGTGACGAACCACTGCAGCTCTACCATGGCTGCATTGGCACCCTCTTTCAGGGCGAGGGCATACAGCCGATCGATGGATTCGCTGACTTGCATCTCCTGTTTCAGCGATGCCTCAAACACTTGAGGTATCGATTCGTAGTCACAACGCGGAGCCGCAATCTGTTTTAGCTTTACCGGACAATTTCGTGCCAGCAGGAAATCATACAATCGCATGGCATGCGAGTTTTCCTCTTGCGCCTGTAATCGCAACCAGTGCGCGCAACCTGAAAAGTTGTGGTACTCGCAATAAGCGGCCATCCCCAAATAGGAATAGAACGAGCTGAACTCAAGATTGATCTGATCGTAGATGGAATTTCGTACGGCATCACTTAACATGGTCAGCTCCCTTGTCCAAAAATTGGCTTAATTAGAATTTGCGTGGACCCGAACCGCGGCACGATTCGGGCAGACCTTTGAGGAATTCCTCGTTTGGCCAGGGACCCGCCTTGACGTAGCTTTCGTAACTCCCGGCTGTCCGGAGCACCTCACCCCGCTGGTTGTACGCCACCCGCCCGAGCAAACCCTCACTTAATGATAGGCGCTTTCCACCCATTCACCCACTGGGATACCTGCAACTATTGATGGTGTCCAGGCCAGATGGGACAAGTTGGACATGGGTACGATCGAGTGACAGCGAAATGCCAAGAGTTGCCGGGCATGCTGAGGTTTTGGCGGATAAGCTGCTGCTGGCCCCTTGTTACGCGACGTAGTGATGATAGACCGTGTCACACATTGAATGTCTGGATCATGCTGGGTTGCTGCACATCGCAAATCGGGCGACCCGAGCGGATTCCTGACCGTCTTGCCGAGATCGAGGCGACCGCCGAAAACAAAGAAACGTCTAAGAGAATCACGGGTTTTCCGGCGAAATATGAAGTGCTGGCGACTGGGTTCAAACCGACGGCATTCAGCCTAGGAAAATAGTTAGCGGAACTGTAAGAATAAGCATTTTCCAGGTAGTCTCAGTTATCCTATGACGTTTTGGCTCCAGGGGAATCCATAGCACTAAATTGCATCGAAGCGCGATACTTGAGGGCAGCCGCGACTCGCAATACGATAAGCCGCGGTAGTTTTCTCTGCTGTTCGGTTTTCGGATCGAAACATACGAAAGACGCCGGCCATCCGTCGTTCGAGTTGCGGACGGCAAAACGGCGTGATACCATGCGCAGCGGCCCTTGTTCGAGCTGCGATAAGCGCACGGCGAAGCTTTCCCGGGCAAAGCAAGTCAAATAAACAAGATAAATCGGAGGAAGAACTAATGGCTCGACGACATCGTCGATTCCACACGCTTTGCTGGGCAACGGTATTTCCACTGGCTTTCTTTATGGCCAGCGCGAACGGTAAGACTGCCTATATCGTCCATGGCGGTGGGAATGTGGGAGCCACGGCGGGTGGGGAACTCGCGACTCTCGATCTGGCCACAGGTGCCATCACTTCACTCGGCCTGCCAACCGGTTTTGGACTTACCGGCATCGCAGCCTCGACCACGACGCTCTACATGTCTACTAGCCTTCACGCTTTGGCGACTACCGATTTGTCGGGAAGCTTGATATCGGAGCACTACTTCTTCGGTGCAGGCTTCGACCCCATCATTGACGGCGATCGTATCAACGATCTCAGCTTAAGCCCCTCGGGAACGCTGTATGCCTCTGGGCGGCAATTCACCGCAGGTGTTCGGCAGGAGACACTCTTTACCGTGAATCCCGCGACTGCCGAGCTGACCGAAATTGGACCGCTCCCAGAAGACAGTCCTTTCGGCGGTTTTGCGGCCATCGCGTTTGCGTCGGACGGTACGCTGTACAGCCATCAAACGAACAGCCCTGGCGTGTTTCACGAGATCAATCCAGCCACCGGAGCATCGCTGAACGCCATTACGGGCGGTGTTCCTGGAGGTGCGTTGGGACTGGGCTACGACTCGATGACCGACTTGCTGTACGCCAGCGAATGCTGCGAGGGTACCGACGGTTCGCTGGGCGAGCGTGTGTTCTCCATAAACCGTGTCACCGGTGTATCCGTCCAGTTGTTTGACTTCGACGACGGTCGGCGAATTCAGGACATCGCCTTCATCCCGGAACCGGCGGCCTGTGCGACGCTCATGCTGGGCTCCCTGGTGCTGCTGGCTCGGAGGGACAGAGACAAATCCGACCACAAATCCCCCACACAAATCCCACAAATCCAGACACCCTACTTCTCCCCCACCAAATCCAGACACCAAATCCAGACACCCTACTTCTCCAGAGAAGCTAGGACGTTTGGGCCGTGATTTGGTTTTCGCTGCGGGCTGAGCGCTCGAATTTTCGCACTCTAGGTCAAAGACCGACAAATCCAGAGACAAATCCAAGACAAATCCAGACACCCTACTTCTCCAGAGAAGCTAGGACGTTTGGGCCGTGATTTGGTTTTCGCTGCGGGCTGAGCGCTCGGATTTTCGCACTCTAGGTCAAAGACTGGAGGCAGACAGACTGGCGAGTATCGCCGAGGTCTGGCTCAAGCGAGAAGCGTGGAAATGATCAATATCCTGGAGTCGGCCTGGTGGTAGCGAGGCAGGATGCGACTGTAATATCGTACGCATTGTACACGGTCCGGCCGGCAACTTAGGGGCGGTACCGGTGCATGGGCGCCGAGCCGGTCAGGTAAA
Organism: uncultured Planctomycetales bacterium; assembly: GCA_963695565.1. Classification (GTDB taxonomy): domain Bacteria; phylum Planctomycetota; class Planctomycetia; order Pirellulales; family Pirellulaceae; genus CAVOGW01. The sequence goes on along the minus strand of CAVOGW010000005.1, from coordinate 893,024 downwards.
GGCAGCGGCGCACTGGGACTTGCCTCGAAACCATTGCTTGCCGACCGCTGCAGCACGCTCAGCCAACTTGGCGGGTGCACCCAGTACATGGCCGAACATTTGGTCGTAACCAGAAACGAGAACCGGCCACATTTCGCTGCGAATGCCCAACCGATCGAGGATAGGTTCCAAATGGTCGGGAATCGCCCCGAACTTTCCCTCGCGAACGATGCGGCCACTGAAATCCAAGAGTTCCAAGTAATCGTCAAGTGTCATCGGCAGCAGGCCCATATCGGACGCGCGGCGGGCACTGGCCGACGTGAACCAGCGCGGATCATTTAACCGCGCCCGTTCGTCCAATGTCAGCTCGCACAACCATCCATCGGGCAAGTTGCTGACGGGTAAAGGCTTTGAGTCAGCACCCGCTGCCCGCTGTCTCCGTTGCCGAGCGCGAATACGGTCATACGCCGACGTGTGAGTCGACGTCTCGGGTGTCATCGCCTCGCCAGCGCGGATTTGGTTCAGGTCGACATAAATGCCACAGACCAAGATTGCCGCTTCATCCGCAAGATTTTTGCATCCGAAACGACCCTCCCAAAAATGGCCCTTACAGCTGTCCTCGCGATTACTGCGTCGGCCGATGTACTCGCACAAGATGGCCATGAACCAGGAAGGATCGGATAGACGTGTGCGGAGTTCTTTGACCCTGCCTGGTATCAACCTCTCCATGGCGATGCGAGCTGCATGGGGCTCCACCGGGAGGCCGTCTTGGCTCTTGGCCAGTTTCGTGATCGTGAGCCACCTTCTGACCACATCCTGGTCCGACCAGGTCTGCACGACATCCGGCCGGTTGCGTAGCACGAGGTGGATGTGATTGCTTAGTTCCGCACGGAACCCGATTTCAATCCCGAACAGCCCCGCCAGGAGTTGCTGCATCTTGTAGATCCAGACACGCCGGTACTTGTAGTCTTTGCCGCTGACCGGATCTAGACCGCAGAAGAAGGCTCGTCGTACACAGCGGGACCAGCAATGGTACACGCCGACTACTTCGGGGCGAATGATGTCACTACGTGGACAGGATGCCATCGTGCAACCTTTCTGGGGAAGAATGGGGCACGGGAATCATTACGCAAAGTGAACTAATGTTTATGCATGTTTATTTGTATATATTCTTGATTCTGTGTTGTCAAGCCCTCATTGGTCGTCGTTACGTTCCTGGTTATCGTCGTACTACAGCGGCCCGCGACGTGGTGGAAACGGCAATCGTGCGGCAGTAAGCAGGGCAAGAACTTGAGAACCAAGAACCAGACACGCTGCTTTCTTCAGAACCAAGAACCAGACACCCTGCTTTCAACCAAGAACCAGACACCCTGCTTTCGTCCGCTGCTTTCTTGCGTGCACCCCGCGCTTTCTTGCGCCCTGCTTACCGAGCTCGGGGGTCCTGTCATCGCTCACGAAGTCGTCCCGCAAGTGGTTCGCGGCGCCGAAGAGTCGCCGAAACGTAGAGCGGAAAAGTAGGGTGTCTGGTTTCCTTGGGTTTCGCTCACGAAGTCGTCCCGCAAGTGGTTCGCGGCGCCGAAGAGTCGCCGAAACGTAGAGCGGAAAAGTAGGGTGTCTGGTTTCCTTGGGTTTCCTTGAGTTTTCCTTGGTTGGGTGAAAAGTAGGGTGTCTGGTTGCCTTGTGGTTTGAAGAGCTCTCCCACCGCCTGCAATCCGTGTTGTCCACGTCGCTCCGTGCGTCCCTGCCGCGGCAACGACAAGACTTGAGTCAGAGGATCATGAAACGCAACCAGATCATGGGTGATCAGTTCGTCGCGAGCCGCCACCACCGCCTGTTCACGCACGCGAAGCCGCACGCCGATGGATGCGTCGCGGTAGAACGACAGGCCATGCTTGTCACTGACCGCAGCCAGAAAGAAATACAAGACAATCGCGTCGTGCGAGAGCCGAGGGGCAAACTCCTGCAGAAAACGGCGATCGATCCAGGAAAAACCCGATCGGGGTGGCTGCCGTACGCGATCCGCTACCAGGATCCGCTTCTCGATCATGCTCAAGCCTCCTGTAAAGTACGCCAAGCTAACCGCAGCATTCGGGAATCCGAATAGCTGAGGACCGACGAGAGGCCGATCGCCATAGATGCTCCCTCACCACTCCGCCAGGAAATCGGGTGGAAGATTTTGTTGACCACGTGTTCGTTGATATTCCAGCTGCCGTTTGAAGCGCCCTGCGTAGGTGTTGCGCCGCAACCACTTGCGCTCACGATCATGCACTCGCCGCATCGCCAGACCGCAGTCCTGGCTGCAGTATCGAGCTCGCGTCCGACAGCTACAGCGAACCGGATCGTAACAACCTGGCCGATCGCAAAAAATTTCTCCGACGCCTTTGCTGCGTGACCACGCGCTGTCTGCTGCGGCCGTCTTGGTCCGCTCCGAAGATGAGGCCTGCGTTGGGGTGCTGTGCTGTTGCTCGCGACATCGCCTTCGTCGCTCCCGCTCCTGTTCACAATGCCGCCGACGGTGTTCGGCGCACTGGCGATGTTCTCGCTGCCGCTTGGCCGCCAGCCAACGACGTACCAGACGCAGACATTCCGGGTCTTGGCAATACCGTTGATTCCAGCGCCGTGGTCCAAACACACGGCCGCATCCTTTACGCAGACACACGCGAGGCCGCAATCGTCGTTGGCGGCTGGCCCTGGGACGGGGCGAACGGATTGCTGATCTTGTCCCATGGGAGGTGGTGCTCCCTAGGGGCCCGCCCGAGAGGTTGTGCTAGCCTCTCGGGCACTTTTTTCAGGGTGGGCCCGTCTCTCCAAGTTGGAATTGGCGACCACCAACAGAATACCAACTCGTCAGCCACCAGTCACACCACGGCACGCCACACCCAAAAACAAAGAAAACGAAGAACCAGACGGTTCAAATTCATATTTTGGGCAGGAAGGAAATCGGACGCAGCCAGGGAAGGAAACCTGGCGATCTACTTGCAACCGTAACTGGCGGCTCGTCACCGAGCCGTTACATAACTGCAAGCGCGCTACGCCCAGAAACAAAGAAACAAAGAAAGAGACGGCTCAAAGCAATCTTCGACACGAAGAAAATTGCAAACAGCCAGGGAAGGAAAACTGGCGGCCCACTCGTGATCGTAAGTGGCTGTCTTTTCGTGATCGGTCCCATCTACGTTGGTGATGAGCATCATCCGTATCAAGTGTTCGACTACCGCCTTGATCGCACGCGCGCCGGCCCTGCGGAAGTGCTTGCCGGATTCACTGGCGGATTATTGACCGACGGACATAGCGCGTACACCTCCCTCGTGAAGGAATCAGACGGCCAACTGGTCGATCTGGGATGTTGGGCGCATGCGCGGCGCAAGTTTGACGAGTCGTGCGTGGTGACCACGCATCCGCTGGCGCATGATGCGTTGGCCTGGATCAATCAGCTGTATGATATTGAAGATCGCCTGGCGGTGGGCGCTGCCGCGAAGCGATGTGAGGTTCGTGAGCGTGAATCGATCCCGATCCTGACTCACCTTGAAGAGCAGCTGCGCCTCGTGCAACCGACAGTGCGACCGTCTTCGAAGCTTTACGAAGCGATTGGTTACTTGCTGAATCGCTGGGACGCGATGACCCGGTTCACTACGGACGGGCGCTACGCGATTGACAACAACGCGGCCGAGCGATCGATTCGCCCGTCGGTGATCGGCAGGAGGAATTACCAGTTCTTCGGGAGTGATCGCGGTGGTGAGGCCGCCTGCATCTGGTACACCCTAATTCAGAGCGCCCGTCGCAATCACGTTCGAGTACTGCCGTATCTCCGGGACATTCTGGACCAAGTTCCACGGATCGTTCCCGAATACCTGCGCGTGGGTGATTCGCCAACGCACTTCGATTCGCTCACCGCCCAACAAGTGGACGACCTTGACGGTTTGCTGCCTGACCATTGGCTGCAATCTCACCCCGAGCATCGCAGCGAGGAGCGGGAACGAGAACTCGAAACCGCGAATCGAACGCGGCGTGAACGACGACGCTTGCGACGGCGACGTGTCAAGGTCTGATCACCCCGCCGCCAGGACGTCGTTCACAGAACGCTTACACTGTTGGGCGCATCTAAACAACACACCGAACGGAGGTATTCTCATGAGCCGATTTATTGGGATATTGGCGCTGGCTGGGTTGTTCGCCTCCTGTGGGTGCGAGCAGAAGCCCGCTGATCGGGCGTCCGGAAAGGTCACATCCGCAGACGTCCGTCGCGACGCCGGCGAGGCCGTCACGACGGCCGCCGAGTTTTCCGAGCAGACCAAGGACGAGTTCCAGAAGCGTCTGCAGGCGCGACTTGAGACGCTCGACGGCGAAATTGCAGGCGCTCGGCGAGAAGGGACGCGACCTGAAGGACGAGGCAAAGGCCAGCTGGGACCGGACGCTGGCCGACTTGGAAAGGAAACGGGACGCAGCCCGCGCCAAGTTGGCCGAGGTCGGCCAGTCGAGCGCAAAAGCCTGGAAGGACGTCCAACGGGGAGCGCAGTCGGCCTGGGACGATTTGGAGAAAGCCTTTCAGGACGCGTCGCGCAACTTGTGATCGATGCGTTAATACGAGAACGAACTCTAGAAAAAAAGCCGTCTTCATCATGAACGGTAAGACAGCCGAAGTGAAAGCACGTGGCGGCTTATGACGACCGACCTGCGTGCACGGTCCGTTGGGGACTTCCACGCTCACCGCGCTCGCCCCAGGTAATGCAGGCGTTATGATTTTCCATGGTTCAACCTTTCGGCGTGAGCCAAACTAAATGGCCTTTGCGCGGCCGGCAACTGCAAGCTCTGCGGCAGCGGAGCAAACTCAAAGCCGTATGATTCCTTACGTAGCGAAAGAAAATCCACGACGCCATCCAGCCGCACGCGTTTGATCCCTCCGGACATGGGATGTGTCCGCCGCCACGCGCAATATCGACTGAATAGCGACATGGCCATGTTCGCCGCAGACCTCCCCAAGATCCCTTGGCTGCCGACACGCAACTCGTTCTTTGCGTTACGCAGCGCATGCCGCAACGAGAAAAATTTGCGATAACATTCGAACAGCAATTCCCACAACCGCTCGCGCGTGAGGCAGGGGTGGCGCCAGGTCAAACACGTCGTGTCGAACCGGTCGAGGTTTTGCTCAGTAATCAGCCCTTGAGCCAGAAAGCCATCGTACTGCTCGGTGCCGGGAATCGGGCAGAGGATATAGAAGGAAGCCCAGGTCGGGTCCATCTCGCGCAACACTTGCAGATGTTCGTGAACCTCTTGCTCGCCGTTTTGCGGAAAACCAATGATGTTGGAAAAGTGCGAACTGATTCCGTGCTCGCGGCACAGCCGCACGATGTCCTGGTACGTCTCCGGACGGTTCTGGCCTTTGTGGGCTGCCAGTAGGACCTGTCGATTGAAGGACTCGACACCAATAAACATCTGGAAGCAACCGGCTTTGGCTAACAGTTCCACCAGCTGCTCTTGTCGGGCGATCTGCGTATCACACTGAACGAAGAACTCGAGCCCGAGTTGCTGTTCGATCATAGCGCTCAAGAGTGCCTCCGCCTCGGGATATTTGTTGAAATTATCCGAGGTGAACATGATCGTCCGCACGCCGGCCGCCTTGGCTGCGCGAAGGCTGGCCAGGGTGGTGTCGATGCTTTGGCTGCGGATTTTCCGGCCGGCAATCTTGATGACCGAACAGAAATTGCAAAGGAACGGACAGCCGCGGGCCGGGTACAGTCCCAGCATCGGGATGACGTACCGGCCAAGGTCCTTGCGGCTGGGGGGGGCGATGACCGGTGCTTCGATCTCCTGCTGCCAGCGCTGTTCACGGCCGTAGACCGGCTGCAGTTCGCCGTCGGTCGCGTCACGCAGGATTTCCGGCCAGATCAGTTCTGCCTCCGCCTGGGCGAAGCTGACACCGCGTCCGTGCAACATCGACGTGTCGCAGGTCATCACGTGCGGCCCGCCGATGACCACCATGCATCCGCGGCGGCGGGCATACGCGGCAAGGTCCAGGGCGCGATGGAACTGATGGCTCTGCACCCCCACCAGCGCCAGCAGCGTGCGACCGCCACGGGGGCGAGTGAGCAAGGACAGGTACTGCAAGTCGGTATAGACGTACTCGTCGACTGTGTGAACTTCGACGGACGTGTCGCCCACGACGGACGGCGTCATGCTCCGCATGTAGGGCACGGTGCTGTTGGGCATGAACCCCCAGCGAAATCGTTCCACATAACCGTCCGCCATGTATTTGCTGGGCTTCAGGATAATAACTCGTAGTTGATGAGCCATGACGCCTCCCCGACATCAACATCATCCTGTCGATCAATTGCCGCTCCACGTCGAAGTTGTTTCTTATCTTAACGCTTGTACGGTCCGTTGGGGACTCCCAGTCGGGCCACGCGGAGGCCGGCAGGCCAAGGTCTCAAAACTCTGGCCGCCATCGTCCTGCCTGCCGGTCCGCTGATTTCGGCTCTTCAAGCCACCGCGCGCTGAACGGCGTTGAGAAACCGCTGGCCCGCCTGGGCCGCCTTTGCAGAATGCAATTCGATAGGCGGTTGCGACGAGTCAATTCCACCACCTTCTGGGAAAGGCGTAAGGGTACAACCACACCACGACCATCGCGCCTAAGATCGCGACGATCCATCCGTACCAATTGTGGCTGGCCAATGAGAACGGCTGCACCGAAGCTCCTCGGACGACAGAGTAGAGAAATCCGCCTAACAAAGCGCCGCCGATTCCCAGCAGCGCCGTCATTGGCAGGCTCATGTACTGCCGCCCTGGCACCAGAAACCTCGCGCAGATCCCCACCACCAGTCCGCAGACGAGCCAGCTAAGAATGCTTCCGATACTCATGGCGTCAAACCCCTTCCGAAAACGAAATTAGTCTCGCTTGCCTTCTGACGGCCTTTGATCTTTCAATCTCTCGTCTCCGCGCAACCCGTTAGGGCCGACAGTAGTAGCATGGCCGACGCTGCCCGGCGGTTTTCGTGCGGCAACCATACTGACGGCAGTTTGCCCTCATTGATTCGTTGCGAGTCAACCCGACAATCGTCCTCTGCGCATGCCGCCTCCCAAGAAGGACAGTACCGCGAGCACGAGGAAAACGACGAAGAGGATCTTCGCCACTCCCACGAACGAGCCGGCGATTCCGCCAAAGCCCAAGAGCGCCGCGATCAGCGAGATCACAAGACAAGTAATAGCTAACTGTAACATGGTCAGTTCCTCCAACTCGAAAGGCTTGAGCCCGTTTGGCGATGTGGCATCAGGGCGGATACAAAAAAAACGCCGTAGCGGAACACTCCGAGGAGGACGACGACCGCTTGATGACGGTCGATCCAGACGCCTGCGTTGATTGTCATGAGTCTTGTCCTTATTGGTTTCAGCGCTTACGCGATGGCGAAATGGTCCAGGCTGGAGCATTGCTTGCCGGAAACGATTCCTGTGACGCCTCGTCCACGGTGTCGTGGCTCGATAGTGGACTGAGTTGTGTGGTTGGCTGCGGGGCGGGTTCCGGTCGACCGTTGTCCCGATGACGTCCGCCTGACATGGCGTTAACGGCATCCATGACGTCGATCGGGATCGCCAGCACGACGGTATTCGACGAAGTGGGACCTAAACCGTCGATGGTCTGCAGAGTCCGCAACTGCATCGCGCCCGGACTGGTCGCCATCGTTCTGGCTGCGGCTGCCAGGTTGGTTGATGCTTCGCGGTCCCCTTCCGCCTTGGTGATGGTCGCGCGCTTCTCACGTTCGGCCGACGCCTGACGCGACATCATCTTCTTCAGATCCTCGGGCATATCGATGTCTTGGATTCGGATGCCGGTGACCTCCAGGCCCCAACCCTCAATGTCTTTCTCCACGTTTTCCGCGATCGCTTTGCCAATCTCCTCGCGTTCCACCAGCAACTGGTCCAGGGACATCTGACCGATCACGTCCCGCAAAGAGGTCTGAGCGTATTGCGAAATTGCGTAGCCATAGTTTTGCACTTTGATAATCGCATCGGCCACATTGTCAACCTTGAAAAAAAAGACGCCATTGATGGTCACCGGAACGTTATCTTTCGTGATGACCTGCTGGGCGGGGATATCGGTGGCGCGAATCCGGATGTCCACCATGCGTACCTGATCGACGAGCGGAATAATCAGGAACAGTCCAGGGCCGCGGATGCCGTGGTATTTGCCGAGCCGGAATACCACCGCCTGTTCCCACTGGGCGGCCAGCTTGATGCTGGACGCGGCCACGATCGCGCACACAAACCAGATCGAGGCAAACATGATTGCTCCCAGGGAACTAGTTAGCTCGATCAAAAGAGCGAATGCTGCGCCCAGCAGCATCAATACGACGAACACCAGACCCGAAATGTAGTTGATCATGGGAATCTCCAAGTGCGTGTCGTTGGTCTGGTGACGCGCACGAAAAAAGCCGACGCGGCGAAAGACTTGGGGGACCTTCACCACGTCGGCTTACTGAGTAACACGCCTCCCGTACCAACACGGACTGCGCTTTATCACGTCATCCGAAATCGTTGTGGAGCTGCGACTGGTCGCCGCTACCGACACTCCAATATTATAGCACAAATTGGGAATAGACAAGAGGGAGCGACCAGCAACTCTGCTTCGAAGAGCGGGCAGATTGCCAGGCATCGCTTTGCCTTACTGTCAAACATCAAGCTGGCAACTCGGATTTATGAATCCACAGGCGGCAATTAAGCAACGGATTCTGGCGATGAACCAAGGCAGATTTCACAGCATACTTCGACTCAAAGTCCTGGTCATCATCTGGTGCGTAAACAACCGAATCAGGTTCAAGTCCGCGCCAATTCGGGTTGTCCAGGACTGCTATTATGTGTTGCCGGATGTTCTTAGTTTCGTAAGCGTAGATTCCGGCATTATGGTGGCGAAGGACGAATGCGCCGGGAATGTTCAATTTGGGGCTCGAACAGTCTTCAATCGAAACGGGATTTAACTTCTTCTTCATCCAGATGGCGAACTTCTCCGCGGCCGGGCCTTTCTTGTCGCTCATTTGTTGTCGAGTCTTAAGCGCGCGTTTTCGAATGGTCAACACGGCCCGGCGAAATTCGCGAGACTTCACGTCGATGTCCATTGGTCCGAATTCTCTTGAGAGCCGATCGAATTCTGCGGCAAACTCAGGCGAACACAAAATGTCGTCAAGTGTCTTCTGATAGTCTATTTCCAATAACCGCCAAGCAACCTCGCTGGCGAACCCATACCGATTCAACTCTTCGGCACTGATACGTTTCGGATGTTTTGTCGACTTTGGAAGCTTGTTTGCCTTTCTCAACCGCAGAAGATAGCGATTCCAAATGAAGGCACTTCCCCCGATACCTCGGGCGAGACAGTCCGAAATGAATGCCTCATTTAGCTCTTTGTCACACAATATATAATCCGCCGGATAGCCGGCCTTCTTGTAGGCTTCGATAACGGCTCGCTCGGTATCGTCATCGAATGGCTTCTTGCGTCGCTTTCCTTTTGCCGTGCTGGGTGCACTCTGGATCGGATCTTTGGGGCCGTCGATAGGGTCGCCAACGTTGGTCTTGTCCAGTCGTTCGTTGATGTACTTGGCGTAATCCGCGGATAGCTCGAACCCCATCCAGTGTCGTGCGAGTTTTTTGGCAACGCACATCGTCGTGCCGCTGCCGCCGAATGGGTCAAGAACGAGATCTTGCGGACGACTTGACGTTCTGATGATCCGCGCGAGCAACTGTTCCGGCATTTGGCAACCGTGGAAGCCCTCGCGCTCTTTAAACGTGCCGGCGACTCGGGCAAAGTACCACGTGTCGTGAATCGGGCTAAAGCTCAGCGGGGCATCCTGCGGTCTTATGATCCAAGTATTGTCAGGAAGCCTTCCATTCGGATTGGCTCGATGGTCCGCATAGACCAATTCTCTGGCGGATTTGACTCGAATTTGTGGACCAGGTCGGTGGAACGTGAAGTCGTTTGGGTCTTTCACGAAGTGAAACAAGTGCGTGTGCGATCGGCTGAATCCGTTGACGCAGTTGACGCCAAACGTGTAATACCAGATCACCCAGCTACGACAATGAAAACCGGCTTCTTGTGCCGCGATCTTCAACTCCGCCGCGTATTCATCGCCGATGGCCAGCCAGAATGTGGCGTTGGATTTCAGCACACGATGTACCCCCCCGATCCAACGCCGACACCAACTCAAGTAGTCGTGCGCTTGTTGTGCGTCGTCGTAAATGTCGTACTCGTAGCCGATGTTGAAAGGCGGGTCGGCAAAAACCAGATCAACTGAACCTTCGTCAGCTTGGCCCAGCAGGTTGACGCAATCGCCTTGATAAATTCGATTCTTTGATAGTGACACGGCAGCCTACATAAACAAATGTACACACAGCTTTGCAGGGCGAACTGCCAAAACCTTCAATGGTTGGCATGCAAATTGGGGAAGTTCGGTAGATTCACGGGAGTTATCGTACAGAACGATGAACTGAACTTATTGAACGCCGGTGCAATCGAACTCATGGATCGTCATCGTAGCCCGGTTCAGTGCAAGTTTCAACCACTCCGTCCATTCGCTCCAGATGCGGGCTGATCTCGGCGAACTTGGGACGCAGCAGTTCGCGCATTGCGGTCGCGCCGGTCTTGGCTTGTTTCGGCGCGTTGACCATTGCGTCGTATTTGTCCAGCTTCTTGGCCTGCGCACAATGAGCTATTTCGAGATGAGGTGGTAATACTACTTCCATCGCCGAGATCGCGGCATAAGTCGCGCGTTCCTGGAACAGCGGTTTCGCGATCTGTTCGAGGAAGGACCGATCGCCTATGTGCTCGAGGTTAAAGAGACGCGATTCGTCAAAACCAACCAGGCCGCAATGACGCTGCTGGGCCTCCAGGCGGTCGATGTGCCGAGGACAGTCGGCGTATCGCTCGTCGCGCTCGATCCGGTCATCCAGCAGACGCAACCAGTGGACCATGGTCCGCCTCGACGAGCCCAAGGATACGGGAACGGGCCAGTGAACGGCACAACCTCAAACTGTGCGTGCTGGCGGAGTCCGGACTTGCCATGAATCCACAAAACACGTGGCATTTGCGACAGGGTCTCGGCAGAAAAAACGCAGTTCGAATGGCTCCGCACTATTGAACGCTGAACGCGGATCGTATAGCTTGCACTTAGCAGATAATTCGAACGGATCGCGACCACTTATGATTTTTGAGTCACTCATGACAAAGTCGGCCGTAAGTTGATCCTAAGCCCGCTTCCGTTTTTGTGTCCGCCTAACAATTTCTCGAGAAGGACAAGAAGATGAAGAAAATTAGTGCACTTATCGTATGCCTCAGTCTGGTCTGCGGAACACTGGCAACGGCTCAGCAAGACGCATCGTGGTTCGACATGAAATGCGGAGTCTGTAAGGCCATGTCCGATATCGACGGGTTACTCGAGAGGGTAAAGTGCGACACGCAGATCATTGACAATGGCATGATTACGGTCACGGTCGTACCCGACGACATGAAAACATCCATGGCCGCGGCGAATGAGAAGATGGAAGCTGCGATCAAGAGATTAATGGCCGGCGAACACATGGAACTCTGCGGATTCTGTCAGTCGATGGGCAAGCTGCACCAGGCCGGCGCGAAGATTGACAAATACAGCACGGACGCTGCCGAGGTAATGCTGATCACATCGGACAAACCCGAAGTTGTGGACATGATCCACGCGCACGCCACAAAAACTATCGCCGCCAAAAAGGACATGATGCAATACATGAAAGCCAACAAGGTTTCGCAGCGATAGGCAATCGCTGACGACTTGCATCGGTCTCACGGTTCGCCGCGCCTTCATTAGCGCGGTTTTTTTGTCGAGCGAGGCTGACCGGACCAATGGGTCAAGCCGAAGCCGCCGGTGCGAGTCCGGCCAGGCTTCCTCCAGTGCCCGAAAGGTGTTTTTCCGTAAGGAAGCGAGCGATCTCGGCGTCTATCAATATGATTCCGCAACTCGCTGGTGTTGGCTATCGCCGGCGCGTGGCGCTTTGTGCTCGGATGCGGTCGCAAACTGGCGTCGTCCACAATGCAAGCAGACGTCGCGTGTCAAGAACAATGCCCCAAGATCAACCTCACGAGAGTCGCGACGATCCGGACACGGCGGCCCATGGCAGCCGCGGAAAGACAAGCTCGTGGACGAAACTGGCCCTGCTCGCGATCGTTGTTGTGATCGTCGCCGTCGGCTACACGCAGTTCGGTGATCGACTGAGCCTCGCATTTCTGGCGGAAAGGGAGGCACAGCTCAAAGCGATCCAGGCAGACTATCCGATCGTGGTCTACAGCGCGGCCTTCCTGATCTACGTCCTGGTGACGGGACTCTCGCTGCCCGGTGCGGCCGTCATGACGCTGGTGATCGGATGGTATTTTGGTTTCTTGCGGGGTGTGGTGTTGGTCAGCTTCGCTTCCACGACAGGTGCCACCGTGGCGTTCATGTTGAGTCGCTATCTGTTTCGAGACGCGATCCGACGCAGGTTTGGTGAACGACATCGCCGCTTCGACGAGGCCCTGGAGCGGGAAGGAGCATTCTACCTGTTTTCGCTGCGGCTGATCCCAGCCGTGCCTTTCTTCGTGATCAACATTGTCATGGGTTTGACCAGACTCCGTGTTTGGACATTCTGGTGGGTCAGTCAGTTGGGTATGTTGGCCGGAACCATGGTCTACGTGTACGCCGGGTCGCGAGTTCCCGACCTGCAAACGTTGGCGGAGCATGGTGCGAACGCCGTCTTTTCCGCGGCGCAACTCACTCAATTTGCCGTCGCCTTCGTCCTGCTGGGCATCTTTCCGATTGCTGTCAAGAAGCTCCTCGGATTGCTGCGGCCCGTTGCGGATGGTACCAAACACGTTCAACCTAAACAGGTTTAACCCCAAACGACTTGTTAGAAAGCAAGCACCGCGATGTCTTGGCTCGACCAACTTCAACCCAAAGACGCTCACAACGCCAGGCTCGAAGCGAATGTACATCCCCCCGACTGGCACAACCCGCAACCGCAGACTCGATACAATCTGGTGGTGATTGGCGCCGGGACAGCGGGATTGGTGACGGCCGCGGGAGCGGCGGGTTTGGGCGCTCGCGTGGCCCTTGTCGAACGCGATCTGATGGGAGGCGATTGTCTGAATGTCGGTTGCGTCCCGTCCAAGGGAGTGATCAGCTCGGCCCGCGTTGCCGCCACGGTTCGCGATGCTGCGGCATTTGGAGTCGAAGTCTCAGGCAGCGTACACGTCGACTTCGGTAAAGTCATGCAGCGGATGCGAAGGCTACGGGCCGAGATCAGTCCTAACGACTCGGCCGCGCGTTTCCAGTCGCTGGGTGTCGACGTATTTCTCGGGCAAGCCAGCTTCAGCGGTCCCGATACAGTACAAGTCGGAGATGCAACGCTACGGTTCAGGAAGGCGGTAATTGCCAGCGGTGGTCGAGCCTCCACACCCCCGATTCCAGGTTTGGACAGCGTCGACTACCTGACCAACGAAAATGTGTTTTCACTCACCGAACTTCCCCGTCGGCTGGGCGTGATTGGGGCCGGTCCCATTGGCTGCGAACTGGCGCAGTCGTTTGCCAGATTTGGCACCGAGGTCCAGCTGTTTGCCACGCAACGCGGAATTCTGCCACGCGAGGACCGTGACGCGGCGGACATCGTCCAACGGTCGTTGACCCGCGATACGGTTCGGATCCTGCCCACAGCCAGGGATCTTCGCGTGCAACAGGATGCCGACGGAATCCACTTGATCGCTGGCGGCAGCGCGCCCCACGACATCGTTGTTGACAAGTTGCTGGTGGCGGCCGGACGTGCGCCGAACGTCGAAGGTTTGAACCTCGATCGCGTCGGCGTGGCCTACAACACCACGGACGGGATTGAAGTGAACGAGCGCCTGCAAACGAGCAATCCCAGAATTTATGCCGCCGGCGATGTGTGTTCTCGATTCAAATTCACGCATGCCGCGGATTTTATGGCGCGGATCGTGATTCAAAACGCACTGTTCCTGGGGCGTGGCAAGGCGAGCCGCTTGATGATTCCCTGGTGTACCTACACTTCGCCAGAAGTCGCTCACGTCGGCCTGAACGAACATGGCGCCAGAGACCGGAAAATTAAAATCGATACCTACGTGCAAGAGTTCCAGGAGGTCGATCGAGCGATTCTGGAAGGCGAAACGGAAGGCTACGTCAAAGTTCACACTCGCAGGGGAACCGATCAGATCGTGGGTGCCACCATCGTGGCGAAGAACGCCGGTGACTTGATCTCAGAAATCACGTTGGCCATGAAGGCTGGGGTCGGACTGAAGACGATTGGGAGCGTTATCCATCCGTACCCCACGCAAGCCGAAGCGATCCGCAAGCTCGGTGATCAATTCAATCGAACTCGGCTAACGCCGCTGGTCAAGAAGCTATTCCATCGATGGTTGTCGCTCACGAGGTGACGTGTCAAGCGACAGATGCAGGGGAAACGCAGGTGCGAAACACAAGAACGAAGCCAGGTCGAGTATGAGATTCACGATCGAGCCCAACTGATTTTCGATTCGCGGGCCGCGAAATGGGTTCCATGAAGGCGACCATCGTCGTAGCTCACGTGGCCCCATGAGATGGATCCGGATGGCCCGAATCGTGGTTTGCGCAAGGGCCGGCCGAGTGCATGTGAAACCAGCCATTCATTGCCGCCATGACTGGGGAAAAGGCCATACCTGGGATGAGCCATTGACGCCAGCCCTGCCAGTCTCCTGGCGACAGGAAGATGGGATACGCCAGTCCCAGCGAGGCGACAGTAACGAATACGCATATCGACGCCTTCATCCAAGTGCTCAGGCCATAATGCCCCACGTAGACTCGCATGATGCCGGCGATGATTCCGACGCACGTTCCGAGGACACCACCGACGCCGACCAGTGCGATCCAAGGAACCCATGCCATTTGCACACCCGGTAAAATCGGCGTCACGCAGCCTATGGTGATTCCCAGCGCGCAGGAAATGACCAGCGACGTGCGGTTGATGCCAAATTCAATTCTAGTAGCGTTCATGCGAGACTCCCTGCGACATGTGACGCAGCAAGTCTAGCTCAAAATACGGCACGTCCCTGCGGAAAACTCGGGGAAACCGCTGCCGCTTCGCGGCTTGCGGCGTAACGGAGAGCTACCCATCTCACCGCTCAGCCTGAGCCCTCGCGCGGTGTGCGAAATCTCCTTGCTGAAGAAGTGCACACGGATAGAATCACGCGGATGATGGAGCAGATCTTTCCCGCCGCACGTCGGCATCTCTGTGGTGCCTGAGCAGACTGTGCGGCGGCCCAGAACAGAGACCACGTCCGGTTACCGCTGTTCGCTGCCGTTTAATTTGCCGATCTCTCGACGACCCGTATCCTGCAATCGGCTAAGGTGTTACACCCTTCGTAATTCGTATGGCTCGAGCGAGGTAGATGACCAGGTTCGCGTATCGAATCAAGGCTACCAGGAACATCAGCACCAGCAGCAGCCCGGCCAGCCCCATGGCCAGCGGGCCGACCACCGGCGGCTTTCCAAGGGCGAAACCAAATCTGGTGACCAGGACTGCCACAAATACAAGATAGATGGCAACGACTACTATCACCAGCTTCAAAACGGTCGACGCGGATTTCGACAGGTCGCGTCGCCGCATGTGAATCGCCAGTTTTTTGAGAAACCGTAAAAAACACAAAAACGATGCCAGGCCGAGTATGAGATTTACCATCGAGCCCAACAAACTCACGACTTGCAGCAGCACCATGCCGTTGCCAGGCGCCACGAGCCCGATCAATTGACTGCCGACCGAAATGGCGATGCATGACGCTTGCAGGAACACGGCAGTACGGATCAAGCCCTTCGCACCGCTCTCCTGGGGCACGCCGAGACAATACAGCTGGCCAATCAAGATCCCCAAAGATCCGCCGAAAAATCCGCAAACCGCGACGATAGCGCCGACCAGTGGAAACGCCGGTCCCGACACGACCATCGCCAACACGCCCAAGATTGCCGTCAACAAGATAATACATATGCTGTAGTAGACGATGGTCAGGCCGGTGCGCGTTCCCGCCAGTCCGGTAAAGTCTACGTTTTCCACAACGGAACTGACTTCGATCGCCGCGGCTGGGGGCGAGAATGGGTTATCGGAGTCCATCTTGATCTTCCGGGTGTTCGCGTCGGTCTGCGCATCGTCGCTCCGCTTCATCCTACCGCACTCGGCAAACACACTCAATCGACGGGACGGAGATGCGGCTGACTGACCATTTACGCAAGAGCCTCGAATCAACCGCTTCGAGATACCATGGCCGAATAACTAATCCCAAGCCTTCCGTTCCGCCACCCGTGTGCCTGTATTCGTTCGCAAAAAATTGCCATGCAGGAGAAGCGCACACGGATGGAGCCACACGGATGCCGGAGCAGATTGTTTGCCCCATCTGCGTCCCTGTATCCGAGTACCCAATCTCGCGAGCGGATGTTCCACTCTGCTGCCCGCCAGCAGTGCCATCACCGCTGCCAGGCTACCTATCCGTCGGCAGCTCTGTGCGGCTTGGGCAGACTTTATGGCGTCCCCGCTTCATTCGCCGGTTGGATCATGCTACTTGTAACGTTTGTAACGATGCGAACTACTGTAGGCATCCTACGCATCGTAGGTTTTGTTTAGCGCATGCCGCCTTTTTCGTCGATGCCAGTAGCACGGAATGTTCGGGTTTTCTGCCCTGAGCGGGGCGCGAGTCAACGCTGAGTAGAAACGGAATGATGCGCAATTCAAGTACCGCTGCCGGCTTGATTTTGGCCGTGGCACTCGCCAGCCATCAACGTGCGTGGGCAGCCGTGGAGTCCGATTTCGTCGACAGCACGGTGCGCACCGTGCTGCCCCGAGACCTTACCGCGGAATTATTCACGTCCAGCAATGGCCAGCGAGATGGGAAGGCGGCGACCCTGTCATCGACCGAGGTCACGTCGGGTGACGAAAAAATTCAACGCCTGCCCACCGTGTCGGCCATTCGTCACAAGAAGACCGGCGAGATCGCGCGCCTGTTTCCCCAGGGGAGTGAGCTGCCGCCTGCCCAAACGCTGCCCAGTCCCGTACCATCTCCTCTGCGCACCGCCAAAAGCCAGGTGCCCGGTGCAGAGGACTGTGCCATCCCACGGCAGCTGAATCGAACGGCTAAACAGCAGCTTCGCCGGGCGAAAGATCTGACCGAGATGCCATCGGAGCCTACGGCGATCAAACGCCTTCCGCAGTCGAGTCGTTCTGATGAACCGGCGTTGGCGGAGGCTCCGCGGGTGCCTGCAACGGCAGACACGCGGCCGCCGCTGTCACCGTCCGATCCCCTGGATGATATCCTCCGCAACAACGTGCTGGTGAACCCGTTATCCGGCACATTTGATTTTACCGAGTCCATGTCGGCCAATATTGACACGGAGGCGTCGTTACGGGATGTCGATCCACAGCAACTGGGACGAATTTCCCTGCCTGCTTCACTGGCCACGCGGGTCGACACGATCATTGCCGACGCGACGAAGCTCGCCGACCGCGGCGCACTGTTCGCGGCGCAGCGCGAATTCCTGCGGGCACTGCGGATGACCACTCGGGCGCTCGATACGAGCCTGGGTCGCTCTTACCACGCGCAGGCGCTGGCCAACGGGCTGCGCGCGTTGGAGGAGGCGGACGATTTCGCACTGCAACCAGCAGATTCCGTAGAATCCGATCTGCGGTTGGCCAATTATATCAAGGGGCACCGCACGCCTGTACTGAAGCAAGACGCCCCCGAGTCATTGACGCCCCTGATGGCCCTGCAACGCTATTATGAATACGCCCGCGAACAGTTGACGCTGGCTGGCGGTGGCAGTCCCTTGGCAGCCAAAGCCATTTATTCCATAGGGCGCGTAGAAATGCTGCAGCAGTCGGAGACATCCGCGACGTCTCAGGGAGCGCCCAAGTCGCTGGCCCTGTTTCATGCCGCTTTGACGATCGATCCCCGCAATGCCTCGGCTGCCAATGAACTGGGCGTGATGCTGGCCGGGCGCGGTCGCTTGCGCGAAGCTGCGGCGCTGTTCGAGCGTTCCGTGAGCGCGGTGCCAACCCCTGCCGCCCTGGAAAATCTGGCCACGGTTTACGAACAATTGGGGGACCCACGCGCTGCACGATGGCGGCAGGGCGCTCAGCAAATCGCACTGCAAACTTACGGAACTCCGCAGGTCACCCCGCAGCCAATCGTATGGCTTACGCCCCAGGCATTCGGCAACGCAGACCCCGATGGGGGCTCGCCGCCATGGCCTGCGGACGCAGCGTCCTTCGATCGGTCGCACACCCAGCAAGCTCAGCGCCGTGGCCGCGACAGACAGCCCCACAGCGGCTCCAATTAGCGCGAATGCCACAGGTTCGGCCACGGCGGCTGCCACGCGTCAAGCCGCCCGACTAACTACGCAAGAGCCCAACGAACGACATTGGTGGTAGGCGACCTGGCGTATCGTCCATCGAACGGTATCGTCCCTCGAACGACAGACGACAGCGGACACTCAGCAAAAAACCCAGGAACGACGTGATGAGCCCGACACGGTCGATCGTGAATATCGCTAACCATCTGTGCTCGCCTCTGGGGTTGGGCCTCTTGTCGCTCATGCTGATGCAAGCCTGCGCACACTCGGCTTCCGCACAGGTCTGTGTGGCCTCGCACTGCGCAGCCTGCGACGCGGGCGCTTGCGGGCAGCATGTCGTCACTGGCGTGGACAGTGCGGCCTGCCTGAACTGCGGCGAGGCCAACTGGACGATGCGCGGCCCGCTCCCCTGGGACCTGTTCGCGCACGGTGAGTACATTGGTCCGCACCGCACACCGCACGTACCCGTGTATCGACTGCGGGTTGACGACGAACTCGATTGCGTCTACCGCTTGACACGTGAACGCAGCAGCTGTCCCTATCGACTGAATGTGGGTGACCGCGTGCGCGTCGAATCGCTGGCCGACGAGAATCTCGATCGCGAGTTGGAGGTGCAACCTGACGGCACCATCACGCTGCGATTGGTGGGTGAAGTGATGGCCGCCGGACAAACCACCGATGAGTTGCGGATTGAAGTTGAAAAAAGCTACAAGAGATTCTACCGCGTGCCTTCCATCACGGTGACACCGATCAAGGTCAACACCAAGCTGGAGGACATTCGCGCCACCGTCGATGCCCGCCAGGGCCTGGGTGGGCAGTCGCGTCGGGCTCGTGTCACGCCGGACGGGAGCATCCAGTTGCCGGCGATCGGTTCCATCCCGGCACTCGGATTGACGCTGGACGAATTGAAATTGGAAATTGACGCTCGATACGCGGAAATTGTCGACGGCCTTGAAATCACGCCCGTACTGCAGCTGCGCGCCCCACGTTTCATCTATGTGCTGGGGGAAGTGGTCGAGCCCGGCCGATTTGAACTGGTTGGCCCCACCACGGTCACCCAGGCCATCTCGCTGGCCAAGGGCTGGAAAGTGGGCGCGAATCTGAACCAAATCGTGATCTTTCGCCGCGCCGAAGATTGGCGGCTGCTGGCCACGAAAGTCGATGTCCGCGGCGCGCTGTTCGGCCGACGACCGGCGCCGAGCGATGAGATTCTGGCTGCGGGACTCCGACGTGGTGATCGTGCCCAAGACGCCGCTCAAATCCACCACGGACGCGATCGACCTGATCTTTACCCTGGGCGTCTATCGCGCTGCTCCCTTCCTCACCAATGGCTTCTTCTTCAGCAACGGGACGATCCTGGGCCGTTAGGTCAATGCCGTCCCCTTTCGTCCCTGATCAGCCGCCACGCGCTGCGGCCTGCAACGCGTTCGAACATGGTTTTCGCTTCCATGGAAAACCGGACGCTGAAGCGTTTTGGCTGACATCACCCGGCATTTGATGCACATCGAGCGTGTATCGTCATCGCCTGCTGCTGAGCTGACGCCAAGCGCGCAATTCAGTCTTGTCGTACCAAGCAACGCTGGCTATGATCCCGCCCGGATGACGAAACACCGCACATCTTGTACCGAACTCTGGGCGAATGGTGACGGAAAGGACTCCGCGCAATGGCCATGAAACTTGCCGAACTTGCCGAGTTGGTCAGTGGCCGACTAACGGGCGATGGCCAACTGCTTATCTCGGGCGCCGCAACGCTTCAGGAAGTACACGAGCAACAAATTACACTTGCGGATCGAGCCAATTTGATTGAGGTCCTGAACCGCTCAAGGGCCAGTGCCGCGATCGTCCCGGAATGCGTCATTGCGGAGGGAAATCGACCGGCGGAAAAGCCGTATATCTGCGTGGCCGACGCCCGCATGGCCTTCGCCCGCATCGTCTACGAGTTCTCACCACGCCGCGGCCGATCACGGACTGGCATTAGTCCGCAGGCCCTCATCAGCCCCACGGCCATCCTGGAACCCGACATCGAAGTGCGGGCCGGCGCCGTGATTGAAGACGACGTACACATCGGCGCCCGGAGCGTCATCCACGCCGGTGTGGTCTTGATGGCCGGTTGCCAGATCGGTGACGACGTGACGATTTACCCGGGAGCCGTGCTGTACCCTGACACCATCGTGGGCAGCCGCACGACGATTCACGCCAATGCCGTGATCGGTGCGGACGGTTTTGGCTTTACGCAGCAAGATGGCCAGCATGTATTGTCGCCACAACTGGGAATCGTCGAAATCGGGGCCGATGTGGTCGTGGGTGCCAACAGCACGATCGATCGCGGCACCTATTCCGCAACGCGCGTGGGTGACGGGACCAAGATCGACAACCTGGTCATGATCGGCCACAACTGCCAGATTGGGCGTCACAATTTGCTGTGCGCACGTGGGCATCGCTGGCAGCGTGAAGACCGGAGACTACGTGGTGATGGGGGGACAGGTGGGCGTGCGCGACCATGTGGAAATTGCCGATCACGTGCAGCTAGGAGCCAAGTCGGGCGTGGGTGAGTCTATTGCCGCGGCGGGCCGGTATCTCGGTGCGCCGGCCATCCCGGTTCGCCAAGAGATTCAGATCTTGATGACGCGCAAGAAACTGCCCGAAATGCGGCGCCAAATTCAGGCACTCGAACGATGTGCCGAATCACAGGCCACAGCCCAGAATTCCCAAATCAAGTAGTCTGATTCCGCAACATCCATGAACCCATATCGCGTCGTGCACCAGGACTGTACACAAATCGGTTTGATCGCAGGCTGGGGAGTCTACCCGCTGGTCGTGGCCGATGCGCTCCGACATCGAGACTACGATGTGCACTGCGTGGGTATCGGCGGCCATGTGGATCAGAGCCTGGCCACGCGGTGCCGATCCTTTCGCGAGATCCCTTTGACTCGCTTGGGTGCCCATATCCAATTCCTCCGACGGCAGGGCGTGCGGCAAGCCGTGTTCGCGGGAAAGATCCACAAAGTATTGTTCTTTCAACCGGGCTTCCTGCGCCATAATTTACCCGACTGGCAGTGCTTGCGCCTATTTTCCGCACTTTATTTCCGGCAAGAAGGACCGGGCCGACAATTCGCTGTTGTCCACGGCGGTCGCGGCCTACGCGCGGGGAGGGATTGAGATTATCGGTGCCACGACGTTACTCCCAGAACTCCTTGTGAGGCAGACGATGTTTAGTGGGACGAAATTGACGCAG
Organism: uncultured Planctomycetales bacterium; assembly: GCA_963695565.1. Lineage (GTDB taxonomy): Bacteria > Planctomycetota > Planctomycetia > Pirellulales > Pirellulaceae > CAVOGW01. The sequence goes on along the minus strand of CAVOGW010000005.1, from coordinate 871,451 downwards.
GCGTACGCCCGGGATATTGAATTTGGCTGGCAATTGGCTCGTCAAATGGGAGGGCTCGACATTGGCCAAACCGTCGCCGTCAAAGGCAAAGCGGTTCTGGCCGTGGAGGCCGTCGAGGGAACGGATGCCTGTATTCGTCGTGCCGGCGCGCTGTGCCCCGCCGGCGGATTTACGGTCGTCAAAGTGGCCAAACCTGACCAGGACATGCGATTCGATGTGCCCACGATCGGGATCGGTACGCTGCAGACTTTGCAGCAGGCAGGAGCGGCCGTGCTGGCGATCGAGGCCGACAAGACGATCGTGATTGACCAACCGCAAGTCGCCCAGTTCGCGCGGGCCCACGGAATTTCGGTCGTCGCCGTGCGTCAGGGTAAGCTGAGCGGGGACCTGCTGCGAGCCGCCTGAGCGCGGCGACAGCTTGGTTATGTCACTGACCTTTCTGGCGAGAACGTTCCGGCCGACTCACGTGGCGGGGGACATCACGCGCAACATGACCACCGTGACGTTGTCCTTGCCGCCGTTTTCCAAGGCGGCACCGACCAACGATTGACAAGCCTGCTGCACGTGCGGTTGCTGACCGGCGATCGACGCTATTTCGGCATCGGTGATCATGTTGGTCAGACCATCCGTACACAGCAGCAGGCTGTCACCAGGTTGCAGCGGCAAGTGGAACAGGTCGGCCGAAACCTGATCTCCGTCTGAGGCGAAGCATCGCGTCAACTGAGCGCGAAACCAGTCAACTTCTGCAGCCGGCACGCCTTGATCGATCAGCTGCTGGGCTACCGTGTGGTCTCGCGTAACCTGGATGGCCATGCCGGGCGCAGCAGGTAGGCGCGAGAATCACCGACGTTGGCAATGATGGCATCGCGATTCATGACATAGGCGGTCGTCAACGTGGTCCCCATTCCGGCGAGTCGCCGATCCGCCTGCGCATACTCTCGAAGCTTGGATTGCACATAAGTCGCGTAGGCGTCCACGCGCTGACGCGTTTCCTTCAGTTCGTGCGGATTGAGCTTCATGATCCATTTCGTCAGCTGGGGGGCAAGTTCCCAGATGGCTTGGATGGCAATGCGACTGGCGAGTTCACCGTGTGCATGGCCTCCCATGCCATCGGCAACAATCAACGCGTAGGCATATTCCTCGATGCGTTGCAGATCGTCGAGCGGAATGTTGCTGAGCATCACATCGCTGCTGCGCGTGCGACGCACGACGGCAAAGTGATCTTGATTATTGGCCCGCACCTTCCCGCAGTGCGACAGCCCACCGATCGCGACCTCGACGGGCGGCTGGCTGGCGTCAGCAAACAGCCGATCAGCGGAGTCAACGCGAAAGGGATAGTCGGCCGTGTCAGAATCATGAGCACTGATTGGTTTGTTGTCTTGAGCCATCGGTTCTAACCTCGCAATTCACCCGTACGGCGAGTGCATCATACCAAGGCGCACCAGCTCGGGCCACCGCCGCGACGAATGTAAGCTATCGGACGGGCAGATGGATGATCGCTCCGCTCGCATCGACTGGCCGTAAGTGCCGTTATGCGCTTTCCGTCGGCAGGTAGCGCGGAGAAAACATCGACATGGCTATTCAATGGCACCTCGACCTTCTGACTGCGGCTGAAGAACATGACTGATCGAGTTGACAGACTTTGAGGCTTCATGACGTGACTCCCCCGAGTGACGATGGAACATGAGATGGTCTACTGTTCCCGCGATGAGGTGTTGCACCAGGTTGTAGAAGATAATGGGCAACAAGACTTGGGGGTGATCGGCCAAGGCCATGGATGCCAGCACCAGCCCCGTGCCATTGTTGTTCATTCCCAGCCCGAACATCAGTGCGATTTGGTCCGTTTTGCTCGAGTGTCGAAGGTGGGAGATCAGCCAGCCTGCAAGAAATGCGACCATGCACAAAGTCGTCGTGATTCCCAGCGTCACGGTCAAAAAGTCAACGTCTGGGCTGGCAATGGCTTGCGGCAGCGAGACGGAGGCGTTCGAGTAGTTCAGAAAAAGCAAGATGGCCGAGTTCGTAAGCTTCAGTTTTGCCTTGCTGGCAGCCACGCGCTCTTTGCCGAGCCATTGGTGGCCGGCGATTCCCAAGATTGATGGCACGATCACGGCGACCAGAAGAAACCATCCTGTTTCAGCGCCCGCAAGTTCGTGCAGGTCCGAGGAGTAGTCGCCGGTGGTCATGAATCCCACGGCATGCAGCGCCATGGGTGTGGCAAGCGGGCTTAGGAACGTGGAGCCCAGAACCAAACCGAGGCTGAGCGTCAAGTTCCCATTTGCATTCTGCGACCATGCCGTGGAGGACCCCGCGATGGGCATGGAAGCAACCAGCGCTAAGCCGACCAAGATATTCTGTCCTTCATCGGGATTGTGCCAGAAACGCATCGACAACATCACTAAGCCGATGAAGGCAATGGGGATCGTCACATTGGCGAATAAGCCGAACAGCAGCGGCATGGGGTCATGCCTGAGCTTTTTGAGCGATGCAAGCTCGACGCCTATTCCGGCGTTGAACAGCAGAAAGCCCAGCATCATCATCGGGAGGCTGATTGTTCCCCACGATACAGACCTTGCTGCGAGGCCCGGCGCCGGAAACAGCGCGGCGACGATGTAAGAGCCGATCACCAACCAGATGAATCGGGCGTGGACGAAATGCGATAATTGTGCGGTGAATCTCACGGATTTCACTTCGGCCTGAATGGCTTCCGCGGAGAAAGCGATGAAGAATGACCGGCGTGATTGACTGTCGCCACGGGGAACGAAAGCGTGAATTTACTTCCCTGCCCTGGCTGACTCACCACTGTCAAGTCACCACCGAACAATGCCGATAGCCGTTTCGCAATGGAAAGTCCGAGGCCGACTCCCTCGATCCCCCGACGGCGAGCCTCTGGGGAGCGGCAAAATGGTTCGAACACCCTGACACGTTCGTCCTCTTCGAGGCCACAGCCGGCATCTTCAATGTTTACCGAGATCGTATCTTCAGACTGACGGGCGCGCAGTTTGATGGGTGTTTCTGGCTGGCTGTATTTGCAAGCATTATCCAGCAGGATGTCTAGCAACTCCGCCAGTAAGGTGGGTTGTGCAAGAATATTTAGAGTTTCGGCATCTGGCCCCTCGGCCGAAATGTCTTCAAAGCGAGGATGGCCAGACCAATTCTCGAGATGGCGGGGCAGCCATGTTTTCAAGTTGAGCAGTTCCAAGGCTGGAGTCTGTGCCTCCGCATTTGCTCGAGCCAGGAATAACAATGCCTCCACCATGCGGGTGAGGTGAGTCGCTCGCAAACGAACGGTTTCCAGGACCTGCCTGTATTCGTCGCCTGATCGTTCTCGTCGCAAAGCGACGTCAACCTGTCCCAGTATGGCGGTCAGTGGCGTGCGAAGCTGGTGTGACGCATCGCCGGTAAACTCTCTCTGCTGCTCGAATGCTTGCTGCAACCGATCCAACAATTGGTTGAACGCACGGCTCAGTCCTTCGAGCTCGTCATTGCTCGTCAGCGCGGGAAGACGTTGGGTCAGGTCATCGGCATTGATTTCACCAGCTGCGATCGCCATCCGTTGAACAGGTGCCAGCGCTCGGCGACAGACGAAGCGTCCCGCGACGAATGCCAATATCCAGATCGCAGCCGACAATCCGCACAACGTAAACGCCAATCGGCTCAAGGTTGCTTGCATGGGGAGCAGCGAAACTCCTGCCGTTACCGAAAGGGCCCTGTAATGCGACGCCTTTTCTGCCGACGACGACTCCCGCCGTTCGGGCTGAGGTTGCCCTGAAACGATCCACTGTTGACCGACTTCCCAAAACCCAACGATCCAGCGGCGGGTCGCCAGCCCTGCACCAGCCAATGGCAACGACGGGGAGACTTCCTGGAAGAACCGCTCCGTGTCACCGCTGATTGACTGAGCGACCATGTGTCCGTTGTCATCAGCAACCAACCAGACGACTTGTTCATCAAAGGCGGCGACACGGAGGCGTTGCTGGCGGTCCATCAGCTCCCATTCCACGCCCCCTGGACCGACTTCGATGGCCGCGCCGATGGTGTTGAGAACCATCGCGAGTCGCTCGGTGACCTGCCGATGCAGATAGTTGTCAGCGAGTATGTAGAGTGCGGATGAAAAGCTGACCAACACGAACGCCAACATCGATAAGAAGAAGATCAACAGTCGAGTCGTAAGTGTCACCAGTTCACCTCGGATCCTCACCTAGCAGGTAGCCTCGGTTACGAAGCGTCTGGATCATGCGGGGGCCGTGCGCCTCCAGCTTTCGTCGCAGTTCCTTGACGTGCACCTCCAACGTGTTGGACAGGCCGTCGTAGCGTTCATCCCATACCTGTTCGTAGATACGAGTGCGGCTTAGAACTTCGCCGGGATGACGCAAGAAGAGGACCAGCAGCGCTTGCTCTTTTGCCGTGAGATCGAGACGCTGCCCTGCACGTTCCGCACGCTGTGTGGCTAGGTCAACCTGCACGTCCCGATAGGTCAGCATGGTGGTCGGCGGTCCTTGACGTCGGGCTAATGCACGCACACGGGCCAGAAGCTCCTCGAAGGCAAATGGTTTACAGAGATAGTCATTGGCGCCGTTGTCGAGACCCCGCACGCGGTCTGAAACCGCGTCCTTGGCGGTCAAAAAGAGAACTGGGGTCAGCTGATCGTGTTGCCGAAATCGCTGCAAGAGTTGCAATCCATCGGTTGCGGGCAGCCACCAGTCGAGTAACACAACATCCCATCCCCCGTTGTGCAAGCAGCGCCAGCCCTGTTTGCCGTCTTCGGCTCTTTCCACGATGAAGCCTTCTTCCCGCAAACCACGCACGAGAAAGTCGGCGATTTCATCTTCGTCTTCAATCACCAAAATACGAACGCCCACCGGGACTCCTTGTGATCTGGATCGGACCGTCGCCAGCGGGCGCTCGGAAAGACGGCTTAATGCTTCTCTTCCTGCTCTTCGGTTTCGCTCCGCTCATCGCCGTCCTTGACGACTTTGCCGTTGGCCGTGATTTTTGCCTCGAATTCGATGCCGTCTGCCGACTTGAGCTGGACTTCATAAAACTCGAGTTCTTCCTCGCCGTCCTCCAACTCAAAAACCGCCTCGGCCGATGCAGGCGTATCTTCAGCGTACATCTTCGCCAGCGTTTCTGACACGGCCATTGGCAGGTTCTTGAGCAAGATGTCCTTTTCCAATAGCTTGATCACACCATCTTTTTCCACCGTTACGTCGATTTTGTTTCCATCTTCCTTGACGGTCACTTCGTATTCGACCTCACCCCCCTCTTCGTCCTCCTGAGAAGCCTTGAGCATCTCGGCCTTGGGGAACATCTTCATGACCGCTTCCGAGACAGCCTTGGGCAACTGCTCCAGCGGAACAGCTTGCTCTTCGCCCTTCCCTTGGTTGACGGAAACAACTACCGAAATTGCTACGATTGCCAGACAATGCCGAACGGATCGCATCACGCTACTCCCTTGGGGTTGCAGGATCACATGGCCGTTGCCATCACCAGAACAGCAAAACTCGTCACGCGCTTGGTGCATTGTATCGCAGCCCAATAAGCTGGGCGTGAAGCGAACTTAAGAAATTCTTCATCTGTGCGTAACGACCAGGAGATCAGGCTTGAGTGGCAGTGCCGCTTGTGCCACAACTCAGCCTCGCCCCCGAAGCTGTCAGGAGTCAGGGAAGTCGCATGCCATGTTCTGGGAAGTTTCGCGGAGTGACCTATGCCGACACCGGTGTCACGTTCTTCAACTACCTGTCGTTGGCCGGTGATGCCAACCGTGACCGCTTCGTCGACGGCCACGAGCGTGGTCAGTCGCCACCAGCGCGGCGGTTCCGGACAGCACCACAGCCATCCCTGCCGGACATCGGCCATAGCGGAATCGGCTGACCGACTCCACCGCCAGCCAGCAATCGTCCTCCGCGGAATCACCAGATTCGTTGCCTGCGCACCTTCCCGACGACTACCGTCCGGTCATACACTTAAGGTGCGTTCGGGCTTTGTTGCAGGCCAAGATCGCACGACACACGAAGCGAATGGGAGGCGCCGTACGCGGATGATTGCAGCGCGTCAGGCGCTCGCGGCGAAAGCAGCTGGACTCGGGCGGAAAACCGCTCGATCGGCCACCAAGACAATGAGGCGATTTGATCCATTCTTCAGGCTGCGGCGGATTCATGAACAAACGCCAACAACGCGTGGAACAGGTGATCAGCGAATACCTGCGGCGGCGGGACCCTCGCGATACAGAGGCACGCCACAATTTGCTCCGCCAACATCCCGAGTTGTTACCTGAATTGGCCGAAGCCCTGAAGCGTGTCGGCCGCATCGATGTGGCTCGGCAGGCGGTCGCCGACGCCCCCGTCGCTCCTGAAGCTGTGGAAACCGTAACCTTTTGCGTCGCAGCGGACGGCGAGACATCGACGTTTGGACTTCGCATCCGTTGTCCCAATTGCCGGCATCATGTCACGATTTCGCCGCAAGATCAACTCGTGCGCATCCACTGCATTACTTGCGGTTCCGATTTTGGACTCGCCGACCCGGATCGCGACCAGGTCCCATCGTGTATCGGGCACTTCCAGCTGCAAGGCTGTTTGGGAACCGGTTCATTCGGTGCCGTGTTCAAGGCGCACGATGCCGAACTCGACCGCTACGTTGCGATCAAGCTGCCTCGCCGCGGTAAACTACCAGCGCACGAAGTACAGAAGTTTATTGATGAAGCTCGGGTTGTCGCCCAACTGAATCATCCCGGGATTGTGAATGTGCATGAGGTCGGACGTTTTGAAGACCATGTGTACATCGTCAGCGATTTGATCGACGGGGCGCCGCTGACGCAGAAGTTGACGACGGGCGGAGTCCCCTGCCGCGAGGCGGCAGAACTCTGCTTGCAGATGGCCGAAGCCCTGGCGCACGCCCACGCCCAGAACATCGTGCATCGAGACCTGAAACCGGCCAATATCCTGGTGGATCAGCAGGACCGAGTGTTCATCACGGACTTCGGTCTCGCCAAGCACTCACTAGCCGATGTGACCGTCACGGCCGATGGTCACATCTTAGGCACGCCAGCCTACATGGCGCCGGAACAAGCACAAGGTCGGATCAGCGAAACGGATCATCGCGCCGATATTTATTCGCTGGGGGTCATTCTGTTCGAATTACTTACCGGAGAACGCCCTTTCCGCGGTGATGCACGACAACTGCTGCAGAGCGTCGTGCGCGATGAACCTCCCAGACTGCGCAGCTTGCGACGAACGATTCCGCGGGATCTGGAAACGATCTGCCTGAAGTGCCTGGAAAAGTCGCGAGAGCGGCGATACCTGTCGATGTCCCACCTTGCTGATGACCTGCGACGCTGGCTGCGCGACGAACCTGTCGCCGCACGCCCGGCGGGTGGGGTGGAGCGGTTTCGGCGTTGGTGCCGCAGCAGCCCCTTGCTGGCTGGCCTGCTGCTTACCACCCTGCTGATCTCCCTGCTGACCGCATCGGGCGCATCAGCGATCGCAGCCGCTCGCCAGCGAAATATCGACGAGGCGGTGGTAGAGCTGTCTTTGTACCGAGAGTCGCCGACGGACGAACTTCAACGGATTGCGACGCACGTGGCGGAAGTTGGTGCGGCGGCGCAGGCCGCCAGACTCTGGGGGCTACCACCGGAGAATGCCAGTCATTTCGTGCAGGAACAATACCGGCAATATGGCCCAGGTGTCGCGCGCGGCGTGTTGACCTGGTTCTGGCTGGACGCGCAAGGGCACCTCACCGCCGTGTATCCGCTCGATCATGTCCTGATCGGTCGTCAACTGGCAGAACGGGACTACTTTTTGGGGGCGCGCCGACAAGCCGAGCCTTACATCAGCCTGCCGTTTCGTTCTGAAAACGATGGATTGTTCAAATTTGCGGTGGCCGTGGCCGTCCGCGACTCGGAGGCCACATTCCGGGGAGTCGTCGCCGCGTCCATTGCCACCGAAGCGTCTCGCGCCATTGCCCGCGAGGAGCGGCTGGTGGCGTTACTACGTGTATGGACGGTGGTCACGCTGTGCCCGCTGCTGATATTTTCCTTCGCGGCGCCCGGGGTTTCCTGGTGGCATCGGCATCGCCAGAACCGTTATCGGGAGTTTCGGGTCGGCGGAACAGGCGGCAACGCCCAGACACGCGGATAAAGCGGCCTACGCGGCTGAACGACCGAGCGAAGCTTCTGGCGTGGCGGTCTGATCGCAGTCTCTTCCCATCGGTGTGTCTCTATCCGTGCGCAATATCCATCTTGCTGAAGAATTCCACACGGATAGAAACACACGGATTGCTTGGCAACGCCGCGAAAAGCGCCTATGCGGCTGAAGAAGCGAGCGAAGCTTCTGGCACGGCGGTCTGATCCCGGTCTCTTCCCATCGGTGTGTCTTTATCCGTGTGCAATATCCATCTTGCTGAAGAAGTGCATACGGATGGAATCACACGGATCGCGGTCCCCAGGGCGACTTGTGTGGTACGATGAGAGTCTCGAGGGAGGGGGCGAGCAGCGGGACACCGTCTCCGCGCATTCCTTGATTTGAGAGTAGAATGCAGTGCCACGTTTTTAAGTCCCGCGAACGAACTCCGCTTCCTCAGGTACAACGCATCATGACACCAATTGTGTGGGCTGTTTTGTTGTTGGTGTTGGCACTGGCCTTATTCGTCTTGGAATTGTTCATACCGTCTGGAGGCGTATTGGGGTTTCTGTCAGCGGCCGCACTCATCGGGTCGTTGGTGTACGTGGTGCGTGGGGAAGGCTGGCTGGTCGGCGTGATTTACCTGGCGGCGCTGGCTATTTTCGGGCCCATGCTGATTGTGGCGGCACTCAGATACTGGCCGTACACTCCCATTGGACGGCGCATCCTAAACGTCGCCCCCGACGATCCGGGCCAGCAGGTCGTCGTGCGCCACGCCGATCTGGTGGGCCGGGCCGGTGTTGCTCTGACCAAGATGTTACCCAGCGGTGCCATCAAGATCGATGGCACGACGTACGACGCCGTGTCGGTGGGGATGCCGTTGGAAAAAGGGCAAGCCATCGAGGTCGTCCGCGTCGACGGGACGCGAATTGTCGTGCAAGCCACCGATCGGACTACCGAAACTCGTCCCCACGATCCACGTGATGGAATCGAGGCGAATTCCGATCTGCTCTCGCGGCCGATTACGGACGTCATCGCGGATCCGTTCGACGACAAGTTGACGTGAGGCAGTACAGTCGTTCAAATGTGACGGGTTAGGATGAAATGTCGCGAGGCGAGCTTTTTGCGAAGCGGGCCGGCTCAGCACCCGCTCCGCCAGGCGTACGTCCGTGTCTTGGCAACTACTTAATAGCGCAAATCGGCCACCGCGAGGGCCATGCTCGGGGAGTCAAAATCCATGATGTTGCTCGGCCAAAACGTTGTCCAACTTGGCGTCATTGTGATCACCTTTATCGGTGTCGTCGTCGGCCTGGTGTTTCTGGCGGTTTTCGGTCGATTCTTCTCGTTGTGGATACAATGCAAATTGACGGGTGCCAGCATCGGCATGTTTGACTTGATCGGCATGTGGTTTCGCCGCGTCAATCCCCAGGTCATCGTGCGCAGCAAGATCATGGCAGTGCAATCCGGCCTGGGAGAAGAGACCGGAATTACCAGCAAAGTCCTGGAAGCCCACTACTTGGCGCGAGGCAACGTGCCGCAGGTGGTACGGGCCATGGTCGCAGCCGCCAAAGCCAAGATCGTGAGTCTGAATTTCGAGCAAGCGCGCGCCATTGATCTGGCCGGCCGAGATGTATTGGAGGCGGTGCAGACAAGTGTGTATCCCAAAGTGATCGACTGCCCGCCTCGCGATTCGGCTCGACCGACGCTGGATGCCGTCGCCAAGAACGGTATCCAGCTGAAAGTCAAAGCCCGCGTCACGGTGCGCGCCAATTTGGATCGCTTGATTGGCGGTGCGACGGAAGAGACGATCGTGGCCCGTGTGGGAGAGGGGATCGTCAGCGCGATTGGTTCCGCGGATACGCACAAAGAAGTTCTCGAAAACCCTAATCGTATCTCGCGAACCGTCCTGGCCCGTAAACTGGATTCCCAGACGGCCTTCGAAATCGTTTCCATTGACATCGCCGATATCGACGTGGGCGATAACATCGGCGCTCGATTGCAGGCGGATCAAGCCGAGGCGGACACGCGGGTAGCGAGAGCGCAAGCCGAAGGACGACGGGCGATGGCCGCCGCCGCCGAACAAGAAATGGTGGCCAAGATCGAAGAAAGTCGGGCTCAATTGGTCGCGGCTCAGGCAGAAATCCCCTTCGCTATCGCTGAATCGTTTCGCAGTAGCAAACTGGGAATCATGGACTACTACCGGCTGAGAAATGTCCAAGCCGATACGGAGATGCGTTCGGCAATCGCTGGAACGGGTAGCGCTAGTACCACACAAGTCACGGGACGAAATTGAGATTGGGCTCTGAGCTCAGCCGCGCGAAACGGGGAACAAGACGATCATGTTCGAGCCGCTTCTAGCCGACATCCCCTGGGATAAGCTGGCGATCTTCATCATCTTCGTGCTCGGGCCGCTGATCGGGCAGCTGTTCAAAGGTCGCAAAGCTGGCCCCAAGGTCGCTCCGCCTCGACAACGCCCGCCCCAGGCCGGCCCGCAGCCCCCACGCAAGGCCCTGGATCAAGAGATCGCCGAATTTCTGCGGCAAGCGCAGCAGAATGCGAATCGGCCGGCAGAGCGGCAGCAAAATGCCCCTGCCGACGTGCAGCGCCCGCCGGCCCGCCCACTCGTCGGGCCACAGCAACCGCAACGGCCGGGCCGAGCAGAAATGCCGGGAAAGGGGCCACGCTCCCAACCACAGCCAGCCCGTCAGCCCGGTCGGCCTGCCGCCTCTCCCGCGAAACCGGCGCCCCGTCGCGCCCGCGGTCAACGACTACCCGATCAGGTTGGTCAGCACGTTTCGCAGCACCTGGATACCAGCTCACTCTCGCAACACTCTGAAGATCTCGGTGGTCGCGTGCGCAGCGCAGACGAACAGGTGGAACAACACCTGCACGACGTGTTCGATCACCAGCTCGGGGAATTGGACGCGGAACTTGATAAAATCGCGATCCGCGGCGGAACGGATGATGCATCCTGGCAGAACCTGGCAGAAAAAAAACGGCAAAGCGACCAGAATCGTGCCCTGCAAATCCACGATATCGTGCGCATGCTTCGCGATCCTTCCGCCATCCGCGAAGCCATCATTCTGTCGGAAGTGCTGAAGCCCCCTGTTTCCGAGCGATCGTAGGACAGGTGGATACCGTTACAAGCACGATGCGCAAGTTTTGAAGTTGCGCTAAGGCGAAACCAACGTGAACATACAAGCTCACTGCCAGTCGTATGCCGTAATCGCGTTCAATTCGCGGATGAATAATTGCTGGTCGGCGACCGCCAGATGAGCCCAGGTTTCGCTGTCGGCAATCTCCAGCGAATCGATTAAACGAAATTCTTCCGGAGTGGCCTGGATCAGCAGCAAGATGCCGCGTTCGTCCAGGGCGAGAATGCGATTACCGTTAGCCACCAGGCTGCAGTATTTGCCAAATGGCTTACTGGTCCACTTCGTGTCGCCGGTCGCCAGGTCGATGCACGTGAATCGTTGGTTCCTCAGGTGCAGGTAGGCAAAACCGTCAATAATGACGGGTGTCGACATATAGCCCTGTGCCTTGTTGGACCATCGTTCCACCACGTCGCTTCCTTGAGGCTCCAGCAGCAACGACTTGCCACCGAAACTGCTGGTAAAAACCGCGTTGCCGAACACGGTGGGCGTGAGGATGTTCATGCCGCGAAAGGCGGGAATCTCACGCGACCACAACTCACTACCCGATTCCGGATCGATTCCCGCGAGCGTAGTGCGCCCCTGTACCAATAATTGCAGCCGTCCATCGAGCGACGCCAGGTATGGGGAGGAAAACGCACTGCCATTCATGCCACCTCCATCCTTCATCGCCTGCCATACAATCTTGCCGGATTGCTTGTCAATTTTCGCCAGACAAGCGCCGGCCTGGACGTAGACGAAGGACCCCGACACCAGCGGCGAACAAACAAAACCGAAAGCGGGCAGGCTGGTTGACAGGGCGTTCACAAAATCCAGCCGCCAGTCCACGTTGCCATCCGCTGCGTCGATGCAAACCAGCACGTCCCGCATGCCCCCGACATACAACTTGCCTTCGTCATAGGCGGGCGTCGACCGAATCCAGCTGCCGTTGGACCTGGCGAAAAAGGGGACCTTCATTGCACCTTCCCAGCGCTGCGTCCGAGATCTCCGCGCCAGTCCGTTGATCCAGGGCTCGGACAACCTCGAATTTTTCATTGTCGGTCTCCGTCACGAACACGCGACCTTCGGCCACCACTGGGCCAGAGTAGCTCGGTCCCAACTCCACCCGCCACCGCTGTTTCAGGTTCTCGTCGGTCAATCGATCCGGCCAGGCACTGCCGGCTACCTGGCCGTCCCGACTCGGGCCGCGCCATTGCGTCCACCGTTCCGTAGTCTGGCCGTAAAGTGTCGGGGCACCGTACATAACCAGCGCCAGAAAGGTGCTGGAAACTGTCAACATGTTCAGTCGGTGAGATAATTGCATGGGGACTCCCGGGAAACTTGAGAAGTGGTTCGACAGCGGCAAACGTGGTCTGGATATCCCGTCATAGGGGCACGACGCACAAGTCTTGAAGTAACGCCACGACGCCCGGAGGGATGACACGACCATCGTGCTGCTGCCAATCTCGGTTATTGGGATCAGCCGGCGCGTGTTAGCGTCGGGTTACGGCTGTGAAACCTAACGCCAACGCGTTTCGGCTGATTCCATGTACCGCCGCTCCGATGATCGACAGCCAACTCGAAAACTCGCGCGTCGTCTCGCATAGTTCGCCGCAACCCGATTGTTAACGACGTGAGCCGGCTTCGCAAGCAGGCGATCTGGGAACCGGGAGGTCCTCCCGGCCGCGCTAATGGACTTCCAGCATCCTTTCCAGTGACACCAGCGACCAGCGGCTGGTATCGTCGTCTACTTCAATTACGTTGACCGGTGTGCCGGCAGCCAGGTTCTCCAGGCTCCAACACAGGTGAGGCAGGTCAATGCGGTACATGGTCGCACACATGCAGACCACGGGTGACAGGAAGTAAATCTGCTGTTCGGGATGTTGGTGCTTGAGACGGTTCACCAGATGTAACTCCGTACCGATGGCCCATTGAGTGCCCGGAGCAGCCGCTTCGACCGTGCGGATGATATAGCTGGTCGAACCGGAAAAATCAGCCAGATCGTTGACCTCCTGAGGGCACTCGGGATGCACCATGATTTTGATTCCTGGATACTGCTGACGGAATTGATGGACGTGTGCCGCTTGGAACATCTGGTGCACGCTGCAGTGGCCCTTCCAGAGGATCACGCGGCTGTTCCTTAGTTCGTCCTCCGACACTCCGCCCATCTCAGCATGCGGATCCCAAACTGGCATTTGCGCCTGCGGGATCCCCATTTTCAACGCCGTATTTCGGCCCAAGTGCTGATCGGGAAAGAACAACACACGGCTGGTTCGTCGAAAAGCCCACTCCAGGACGGCAGCCGCGTTACTGGATGTGCAGACAATACCGCCGTGTCGCCCGCAGAAAGCCTTGAGGCTGGCCGCCGAGTTGATATAAGTGACGGGCGTGATGTCCTGCGAATCAATACAGTCGCCAATGTCTTCCCAGGCTGCTTCCACCTGCTGGATCGCCGCCATATCGGCCATCGAGCAACCGGCGGCTAGATCGGGCAAAATGACGGTGACGCGCTGCTCATTTCGTTCCGCCAGCTTTTCGGGTCGATTTGCCAGCAAATCGGCCGTTTCGGCCATAAAATGCACACCGCAAAAAACAATAAACTTGCAGTCGCGACTTTCGGCCGCCAGCTTGCTCAGTTGATAGCTGTCTCCGGTCAGATCGGCGAACTCGATGACTTCGTCCTGCTGGTAATGGTGTCCTAAGACCAGCAACTCTGCCCCCAGCTGGTTCTTGACGGCCAGGATGCGGGACTTCAGCTCCTGTTTGTCCAGTGGTTTATAGGGCGCCAATTCAAATCGAGGTGTCTCGGCTGCAACGGTCATCTTGAGTTTTTCAGTAAATTGAAGTTGACTGATATCGCCACAAAGCCGTGTCGTCGTAGAAGCGAAAAACGACGGCCATCGCGATCCGATCCATTATAGAGAGAATAGCTGCCTTGCCAGGTCTCAGTCGGCCACGGCATGCGACTCAGCGGCGTCCTGCAGCCACTTTGGTCGTACCAAATCGACCACGGAAATCCGCATCTTATGCTGGTTCTTGGCAATGGCGCGGTTTAGTTTTTCAGTCAGCTTGTGCTGGTTGTCCGACAGGTAGCGTCGCACGACATTTTCCAAGCCGTCCCCAAATTCGCGGACGACCGGACCGTCCGCCTGACTGATACGATGGAGTTTGAATTGGCGCAGATTGAGTTCGGCGGACTTGGCCTCGGGTTGCAGTATCAGATCGGGCGGTAGCACATCCAAGTCCAGACCGGTGGTCATCTCGAAATGCACCGTGACATCGACGTCGGCGGTGGCCTCGGCACTAATGCTGTACAAGCGGACGCCGCGCTGCCATTCCTGTCGCTGCCCGAATAGACTCAGCTTCGCACTCATCGACAAGGGAAACGCAGCGCGTCCGGGAGCCAATTCCCGCAAGTCTCCGATCTGGATTTGCAGGTTCTTTTCCGGTTCAATCAACGAGATTCGGTATTTCTTCCAAGTTCCGTGGCGGACTTCTTTACGCTTTCTGTGTGTCTTCAGCTTTAAGCCGTCCATCTCCACGTGCACGCCGTCCCAGACCTCTTTTGTTTTTCCCCAATGCTTGTCGTTTTGGTACTCCAGCGGGATCGCCGCGATGGCGATGTCCCGCAGCAGCGATTGGGCGTGTCCGGGGGCTTGTCCCAGGGAGAACGAATCGGCCGAAAAGTCATTCGCAGACTGCTCTCCAGTGGCCGGCAGTTGATATTGAGCAGGCAGATTGACGGGGGAGATAGCCGTGGTCACGCAAATCAAGCACCAACACCCCAGCGCGTCACGTGGATTTAACAATGCCAGTCTTCCTTTCCAGGCATAGCCGAGCGGTCGACCGCTGAAATTCACGACATTCTGCGGAGCGATGTGAGCAGTACCAGAGCGGACAGCTGTCCCCAAAGTAAGGTCGGCGGCGATTCGGGTACCGCAACTGCGTTCGCCGAAGTGAACTTGTATTCATTCCAGATGATAAAGTCACGGCCGTCGACCAACTGGTTCTCATCGAAATCGGCGGCACACCAACCGCTGACAGGCAGAAATTTGTTGGCATTCCACACGATGAAATCTTCGCCGTCGACGACGTCATTCAAGTTGGCGTCTCCGGGGATGGCGGCACGCAGATCGTCCAGCCAATAGGTCACGTCCGCCCCGTCCACCGTACCATCCAGATTGGCGTCGTACGTCAGATCCATACTGCCCCCTGCCACCGCTTGTTCCAAATCCGTGATGTCGGTGCAATCCAAAGCTCCATCCCCGTTAAAATCTCCCGGCAGGATGGTGATCGTGAACTCCTGTCGGCTGACGGCAGTCCCGGAGCCCAACAGGGTGGCGGTGACGTCTCCCACCACGGGCACGTTGGGAATCATGTAACTTTCGTTGATTTCGATGGGCAGCGAAATCGTAGCCGCAAACGTGTAGTCCGCGCCTACGGGACTGCCGATCGGTACAACCTGGACCTGGCCCAGGCCCGATCCAGGTCCCGTTAAGGGTGTCTGGGACAGGTCCACGGAATTGCCAGGAGCGTTGATCATACCCGCATCAAACGTCAGCTGATGTTCCGCGGCGTTGAACTGATTGTTCTGCACGAGGCCCGGCGGCGAGATCGTGCTGGGAAAGCCCTCGATGCCCGTGGCTTGCACTTGTAATAGACCGAACAAGAAAGAAAAAGAAACATCACTCAACGCAATTTGCCCTCCGGTGAACGTCAAGCCGGTGGGAATGATCTGCGTGCCGTGCACATCAAAATCGAGCTGCGCGGAGGCCGACCCGGAAACGACCGTCATGTCGGAACTGTTACCGGCCACATCGGTGGCAAGGGTCAAGTCAATGACGTTCGTGGGTTGCATGGGCGGAATAAAAGCCAGGTTGTCCAGCGTCACTGTGCGAGCGCCAGCCGCCGTATGCCAGGTCAAAATCAACGAAACAATCAGTATCTTGCCGAAAAACTGTAGGGGATTTTTCATGGGACCTGTCCAATTGGCTGAGGTAAACCGCAAAATCAAAATTCCGAAACGTGTACAATTGCGTTAAAATAAAATCCATCCCGGTGCGCCGTGGAGGGCGGTGCAAATGCGGGATGCCAGTTTGCCGCTCGCGTCACCGTAAAGCTATTGTCTTTTGTTGACGCCAACAGTGTCAATTGTTTTTGACGCCGAATATTGTCAGACACGGCTAAAATGCATTGAGAAACTAGAGTTCGATTCCCGAAAGTTCGAGTTTTGCATATTCGACGTCGCAGTCGACACAATGTAAAACAATTGCCCCCAATTGTTTCCGGGCGATTGCGAACCCGGAGGATGGACCATTGAGGACAATATTGAGGACAATTGTTCTACGTTCCGGCGAAAACCACACCTGCTCGCGCAAGAAAGTGCAAAACTCAAACTAAGCGCAGCTCGACATCCTCCATCTCAGCCTCACTCATCGGGATTTGCCGGCACCTCTGCGGGAGGAAGTCTTGAAGATCGTTGTCATCGATAATTACGATTCATTTACTTACAATCTTGTGCAACGTTACGGCGAGATTGATCCGTCGCTGGAGATTGTCGTCTTTCGAAACGACCAGGTGACTTTGGACGAAATCGCCGCTTTAAAGCCCACGCACCTGGTGATATCGCCCGGACCCTGCACGCCCAGCGAAGCCGGTATCTCCGTGGATTGCGTGCGACGCTTCGCGGGTGAAATTCCGCTGCTGGGCGTCTGCTTGGGACACCAATCTATCGGACAGGCCTTTGGAGCCAAAATTATCCGCGCTGCCCGACCCATGCATGGCAAGACCGACCAGATCCACCACACCCAGCAAGGGTTGTTTCGCGGGTTGCCAAATCCGTTCGTGGCCACACGCTACCACAGCTTAATGATCGATTCCGAAACGCTCGGCGATGAATTTACTGTTTGTGGTTGGAGCCAATCGCCCGGGGACGGAAAGACGATTATGGCGATTCAGCACGTGTCGCAACCTGTATTTGGAGTGCAGTTTCACCCCGAAAGTTTTCTGTGTGAGCACGGCGTGCAGTTGCTGCACAACTTCCTGCAACAGACGGCTGCGAACTGTTCGACATCCCGCTGAACGCACAGCCCGGCGCGAATGCAGGCTTCGGTCTGGTTCGAGCCCGCGAACGATCGGAGTCGTTAGATCGCGCGATACGGTTACCGAAAACGAGCACGACGGGCAAAATACAAGTACGACGCGCAAGCGAGTGAGCCCGCCCATCGGCTAAATTATGGGTTTCGGCTCAATGCGATCAAACGGGGTCCGACTCGGACCTACCACCATTGGGGGCAGGGGTGGGCACACGCAGCTGGCGAAATCGGAGTTTTTCATGATTGAAGTTGAAGCGGCCTTGGATCTGATTGCCGGTCATACCAAACCGTTACCGAGCCAGACCGTCCCCCTGCCGTTATCCTTGCAGCACGTGCTGGCCGAGGACATCCGCAGCGACCTGGACTCGCCGCCCTTCGATAAGTCCATGATGGACGGATACGCCGTCCATGCCGAAGATATTCAGGAATCCGCGACGTCACTTGCTCTGGCCGGCACTTTGATGGCCGGTGATGTGTCCACGACCGAGTTGCCCCGTGGTGCGGCCGTGCGGATCATGACCGGGGCCAAATTGCCACCCGGGGCGAACGCCGTCATTCCACGGGAATTGACGGATGACCCACCCACGGATAGCGGTGCGACAAGTGTGCTGATTCGGTCCGGCACCGTTGCCCCGAACTCTCATGTGCTGCGGCAAGGGACCTGCATGACGGCGGGCCAGACGATTCTGCGGCGAGGAACCCTGATCCGCTCGGTCGAGCTGGGAATTCTGTCCGAAGTGGGCCACGTTCAAGTTCTCGTCTACCGGCTCCCCACCGCCGCCGTGATTGCCACGGGCAGCGAGCTGATTCCGGTCAACCAGAATCCGGCGGCTGGCCAGCTGCGCAACTCGAACGGACCGATGATCGCCGGACTGTTCTGCGCGGCCCGCGCCAACTCGACGAATCTGGGCATCGGGCGAGACAATTCGGAAGAACTCATGCAGCTGGTCCAGCAAGGACTGCGGCATGACATCCTCGTGCTGACCGGGGGTGTCTCCGCGGGGGACTTGGACCTTGTGCCGGGCCTGCTGAAACAGGCCGGGGTCCGGCAGATTTTCCACGGGGTCCGGCTCAAACCGGGCAAGCCGGTGTGGTTCGGCTGTTCTGCGTCAGGGAAAGTCGTATTCGGTTTGCCTGGGAATCCGGTCAGCAGTTTTGTATGTTGCCAACTATTCGTGCGGGCGGCCATTGCGCGCATGATGGGGCAGCAGCAGATTGCGCTTCCGTTGCGGAAGGGACGTCTCGCGCACGACCATCAGGTTTTTGGACAGCGAAGGACTTTTTGGCCAGGCCGGTTTGAGCCGGACGAAGAGCATGCTCAAGTGAGACTGCTCCCCTGGAAAGGATCGGCAGACTTATTAACTTGGACCACCGCGAATTGCATGGTCGACCTGGCGGCTCCCGGATCCCTGCACGCGTCGGACCTGGTCGACTTCATGGAATTGACGTTGTAGCTTGGGTGATCGCGTCCTTTGGCAGCGATGCATCAACTGTGCCATTACTCAGGATGAACACAAACATGGCGTCTGCCACAGAGCGCGTCACGGATCCCGGCCCCGTTGAAAGGGCATCGCACGGAGCGACGCCCGCCGCCGCGGTGACAGCGGTGACTCGTGTCCGCCGTTTTATCCAACACCCCATCACGGGATGGGGGCTGTTGGGCGCCATGTTGCTGTGGGCCGCATTTCCACCGCTCGGCCTGGCCATGGCGGCCTGGCCAGCCGTGGCCGTCTGGATTTGGCTATGCCGCTCTCGGCCTTCGCTGACGGCCGTAGAATATGGACGCTGGTACCTGGTGGGCCTGCTGCATTGGCTGCTCGTCATCCACTGGGTCCGTCTGCCTCACTGGAGCACCTGGTTCGGCTGGATCGCGCTCTCGATGTACCTGGCAGCCTATTTACCCGTGTTTGTCGCGCTGCTGCGCGTCGCCCTCAGGCTGCGCATTCCTGTCGTTTGTGCGGCGCCCGTGGTATGGACAGGCCTGGAGTGGCTGCGAGGGCATTTGCTCACGGGGCTTAGTATCTCCCTGCTGGGTCATACGCAGGTAGGCGTTGAGCCACTGATCCAGATGGCGGATGTGTTCGGCGCTTACGGCGTCAGCTTTCTGGTCGTACTGGTCGCCAGCTGCCCGGCCCAGGTCGTTCACGCCTGCTGCCCGTCGGACTCCACCGTCCGGTGGCGACGACGTTGGATCAACGCATCGACCCTTGGGCCGTGCGGATTGGCCTTGCTGATCCTGGCGTCAGCTTATGCGTATGGCGTCTGGCGCATGGAGCGTGTGGCGCGATGGGCGCCGGTTCAGCCGGAAAACCTGGTCCGAGTGGCCCTGATTCAGGGTTCGGTGGACACTACCTTTTCCGACGAAGATACCACGCAATCCACGTTCGCCGAATACGCACGGTTGACGCGGACGGCCTGCGAGGCGTCCGGGCGATCCCCGCACGATCGATTGGACCTGATCATTTGGCCGGAGTCGATGTTCGCTTATCCCTGGGTCGAAGTCAGTAGGCCGGTCGAGATTCCCGCCGATGCCGACACAGATGCGAAGACTTACCGCAGCGAGGTGGACCGGTGGCGGAAATGGACGCTGCAGCAGACCCGCGACTACTGTGCCAGCGTGGGAGTGCCCATGCTGGTCGGAGCCGGAAAACTCTGCTTCGGCCCGCATCCGGTGCGGCGTTTTAACTCGGCGCTGTTCTTCAATGCCCAGGGTACCATGGAGCAGAGCTACGACAAAATGCGGCCGGTGCTGTTTGGCGAGTACTTGCCGTTGGGTAACCTGTTTCCATGGCTTTATCGGTTGACGCCGATGCCCAATGGGTTGGATCGCGGAACGGCTCCCCTGGCGATTGAATGCGCCGGACTGCGATTCTGCCCCTGCATCTGCTTCGAGAATACCATCCCGCATCTGTTGCGGCAGCAGTACCGGCAGCTCAGCGCGGCTGGGAAGGAACCGGATGTGCTGGTCACGCTGACGAATGATGGCTGGTTTTGGGGCTCGAGCCTGCTTGATACGCACCTGGCCTGTGGGATTTTTCGAGCGGTGGAATTACGCAGGCCGATGTTGATTGCCGCCAACACGGGATTTTCGGCCTGGATCGATGCCGCGGGACATGTGGTGCGACGCGGTCCGCGCCGTGATCAGGGTGTCGTGATCGCCCAATTGTCGAAAATGGCCGTCAGCCACCACAGTGTCTATCTGGCCATGGGGGACTGGCCGGCCATTTTTTGCAGCTGTTCATGTGGCTTCTTGCTGTTGGTCGGGATACGCCGATAGAGGCTCCGATGGGGCCTCGGCCCGGTTTTGTGGATTATAGCGTGCCATCCCGCCGTGGTTTGGCCAATCCGGGCATGAAGTTTGACACTACGAATTCATCCTAAATATACTAAATCAAGATCAATCGACCGGAGCGGCGTTTGGTTTCGGCTGCGGTTCGAGTCAATCTGGTTTTTCATACGCCCCAAGGCCCGTAAAACATGACGACCATCGGCAAAATACTTATCGTGCTCATTCTAATCATGAGCCTGGTGTTCATGTCGTTTACCGTGATGGTTTATGCGACACACCGCAATTGGAAAGACCTGGTTGAAAACCCTACGACAGGACTCAAGGCGCAGTTATCGGCCAAGCAGCGCCAGTTACAACAAACTGAGGCCGAGCGGCAGGAAGTGCTGGATCAGTTAGCCTACGAAAAGGCGGCTCGGACCGAAGCCCTCGCGGTGTTGGAAGTTAAGAGGCTGGAGATGGAAGAGCAACTGTCCAAGACAGAGCAGGAACTGCAATCGCTGCAAAAGGAATCCAGCGATGCCCTCCGCACGTTGGACACGGCGCAAACTGAGCTGCAACGCTTGAAGTCGGAGGTGGGACAGTTGCGAGATGAAATCAAGACCACGCGTCAGGATCGTAATCAGCAGGTGGCGGCTGTTCGCCGACTGACGGATGAGCTGAATCAAGGGGAAGGACAATTGAGGAGATTGCGAGATCGCAATAATGAGCTGATGTCAGAACTGACCCGTGCTAGCCTGGTCGTGGAGAGCAACGGGTTGAATGTCGATGATCCCATTGACCAGATTCCTCCCAAGTTGGACGGCGTGATTACTTCGGTTCGCGGTACGGGCCTGATCGAAGTTTCACTGGGTTCGGACGAAGGCCTGCGACGAGGGCATCTGGTCGATGTGTACACGTCGCAAGGGGGCTACTTGGGGCGAGCTTCGGTGGTAGAGACCAGCCACGACCGGTCGGTGGCCAAGATTATCCCGGAATTTCAACAGGGCGTGATGAGAAAGGGTGACCGTGTCGCGACGAGACTCCTCTAAACGTACTGTTCCCATCGAAAAGCCAAAGACCAACATCTACACAATGTTGTTGGTCATTGCCCTGCTGGCCATCAGCACCGCCTGCCTGCTGTTCGCGCTGGAGTTGCAGGACTACGGCGGCGTGCTTTCCGCCTGGAAGACCCGTTAGGGGAGGTCCCTTGCCGGCTTCCCTGGCGCACTCGCAAGCGCGCCCAGGCGGTAAGGACGGTCGCGGCTTAGGCCATAGTGCGACCCTTGGTCTCGGGAATGAAGCACCACAGACTTGCGGCCAGCAGGAAAGCGATAGCCGTTACCGAGAGTGCCGAGCCATAGCCGCGGGCATCTGCCAACCCGCCGACCATCCATGGCGCCGCGGCACTCGCCACGCGCCCCATGTTGTAGGTCATCCCCTGAGCGGTGGCGCGAATCGACGTCGGATAGAGTTCCGCGGAGACGGCGCCGAACCCGCTGAAGTGCCCCGTGGCGAAGAACGCGGTGAACGGACCCATCACCAGCAGCACCCACGCATTGGTCGTCGAAGCGTACGCCCAGACGCAGGTCGCTGCCAGCAGCAGGTATCCGATGTAGGTCCGCCGCCGGCCGATCGCGTCAGCCACGTACCCAAAGCTGACGTAACCAAACCACATGCCAATTTGGCTGGACAGGATCAGGCCCGCCTTGATGCTCTCGCTCAATCCCGCGCCGCCAACCTGAATCGCGGCTGTCAGGTACGACGGCACCCACGTGTTGAAGCCCCACCAGGCGAACATCGTGGCTGCGTTCATGAGTGTAAGCGCGATGGTCACGCCCAGCATGCGCCCGGCGAACATCGGAGCCAGCGACCGGCTGTGGCGCTCGCGACGGGCTTGCTGCCAGAGTTCCGGCTCCTCCACATTGCGCCGCACCCATAGCGCGAACAGGGCCGGCACCACGCCCACAAAGAACACGACACGCCAGTCAAATCCGAGCACGCCGCGCACGAAAAAGTCCACGATCACCGCCAGGCCATAACCAATGGCCCAGGAGCTCTGCACAAACGCCAGCGCCTTGCCTCGATGGCGATCGGGCCAGGTCTCGGAGACCAGCGCCGCACCGCTCGCCCACTCGCCTCCCATCCCCATGCCGAGAAAGATTCTGAACACGGCCAGCTGCGCCACGGACTGCGCAAACCCGCAGAGCGCCGTGCAGATTGAGTAGATCAGCACGCTCCAGATCAGCGCGCGCGTGCGGCCGAAGCGGTCCGCGACGACGCCAAAGATCAGACCACCGGCCGCCGATGCAAGTAACGTGTACGATTGCAACCGTCCACCGGTGCCGGCGTCGATCGCCAGACTCGCCATGACGCCTTGCACGACCAGGGCGTAGAGCATGACGTCGAACGAATCGAGCATCCAGCCGATCGAAGCCGCCAAGAGCGCCCGTCTCGCCTGCGGGTCGCCTTCACGCCACCATTGGAACATGACATTTGCCTATGAATGTCGGATGGATGGTCCCATCCGAAATGAACATCGCTTTCACCACAACGCTTTGCACGGATGGGTAATCCGTCCCCCAGGGCCGGACGGATTACCAAGTCGCTGGAAAACCTGTCTGTGAGTCGCGCAACATGGCGACTTGGCCAATCCGTCCTACCTGGCAGCCCCGTAACCGCCGCCGCCAGGTGTCTCGATGCGCAGACGATCGCCGGGCAGCAACTGCAACTCGACCTTGCCCGGTAGAATTGTTTCCTGACCGTCGCGAATCAGCGTGTTGCGTCCCGATCCGCCTGATTGTCCGCCCAGCACGCCGTACGGAGCCCCCCGCCGTCGGTCCGAGAGGATGGTGACCGTGGTCGGCGCGAGAAACTCATACTCCCGCAAGATGCCTTCACCGCCCGGCGCCGCGCCCAGCCCGCTGCTGCCTTGGCGCAGCGCGTACCGACGGATGCGCACCGGCAGGTAATGTTCCATCGCTTCCACAGGTGTATTCCGCGTGTTGCTCATATGCGTATGCACGCCGCTCAACCCGGCCATACCCCGACGTCCACCCATGCCTCCACCCAGCGTTTCGTAATATGCGAACCGCCGGCCGGTTCTCGGATCGGTCCCCCCCAAAGTGATGTTGTTCATCGTTCCCTGGCTGGCGGCGGGCAGAACCTCGGGCAGCGCCTGGCCGAGCGCCGCCAGCACCACGTCGGTAATTCGCTGCGACGTTTCGACGTTGCCCCCGGCGACGGCGCTGGGCCGCAGCGCGTTGACCACGCTTCCTTGGGAGGCGATCACGGAAATCGGCCGCGCCACGCCCGCGTTGTACAGCACATCTCCCCCCACCAGGCAGCGGAACACGTACAGGCAGGCCGACAAGGTGATGGCGTAGTTGGCGTTGACGCTGCCTTCCACCTGGGGATCGGAACCGGTGAAGTCGATCACAGCGCGATGGCCCTGGATGTCGATGCGGACGCGGATGGCTACCGGCCGGTTGCTGAACCCGTCGTCATCCAGCGCATCCTCGAAGCGATAACTGCCGTTCGGAATCTTGCGGATGGCCGCCTGCAGTACGCGCTCGGTGTAGTCCTGGAGCGCCTGGGCATATGCCAGCGTTATCGTCCTACCGTACCGCTTGACCGTGTCGCGCAGCCGTGTCACGGCCACGCGATTCGCGGCAATCTGCGCTGACAGGTCCCCTTCCCGCTCGTCCGGCGTACGCACGTTGGCGAGTACCAGCGCCATCACATCCTTGACGATCCGGCCGCGGCGGGCGAGCCACACGGGGGGCAGGATCAGGCCTTCCTGGTAGATTTCGCGTGCCACCGGCATCGAGCCGGGCGTCATGCCACCCACATCCGAGTGGTGCGCACGATTGGCGACGTAGAATGACGGCTGCTTCTCCCGGCCGAGGAATACGGGCGAGACGACCGTGATGTCGGGCAGGTGGGTGCCGCCGTGATACGGATCGTTCAGCATGACGATGTCCCCCGGGGCCATCGGCCCGGCATCGATCGCGGCTCGCACTGAGAGCGGCATGGCTCCGAGGTGCACGGGCATGTGGTCGCCCTGTGCAATCGTTTCGCCATCGCTGTCGTACACAGCGCATGAGTAGTCAAGCCGCTCCTTGATGTTCGGCGAGAACCCGGTACGGCAGAGTGTCACGCCCATTTCCTCGGCGATCGAGAGAAACAGGTTCTTGAAGACCTCGAAATCGACGGGATGAATCTTCATGACGCGGCGCCCACCTTCTGCTGCTTGCGCCACGTGGCGATGACGTTGCGGTGGCCGTCGATGCGGAAACTGAAACCAGGCGGAATCACCACCGACGCTTCTTTACCGGTGATGACGGCAGCTCCGGCCGCGCGCGCCAGGCGGCAGGTCGTCCCAGCGGTAGAAGTCGACCGGATGCGTACGGCCGCCGAATCTGCCTCGTGCGGTGTCGGCCGGCTGGACGCGGACGGCCCGTTTTGGCCGGCTCCATGGCAACGTTGGCTTCTGCGTGATGCCGGTGCCCCGCACACGTACCGCCACCACTTCCGTGGCCCGCTCCGGGTTGGAGTAACCGTACAGTCGGCCGTGCTCAACGTCGAACCGCACACGGTAGTCTCGCGCCATCGGCAGGGTGATCTCGTACGACTGCCCCACGTACCGCACATCGACCAACGTCTCAACCTTCCGCCAGAGACGACCAAACCCCTCGCGTGCCAGTTCCTCGTGCGCCTGCCGGACGAGCGGCGCAAGCGCCCGGTCCAGATCGCCGGCGGCCAACTGCGCGGTGGGGCGAAGCACGCTGGCTGAGTAGTCGCGCACTACGTCGGCGACGAGCATTCCGAGCGCCGAGAGCACGCCGGCGTGGCGGGGCACCACTACCGACGGAAGTTCCAAGCGTCGGGCGATTTCGCAGGCGTGCATCCCGCCCGCCCCGCCAAAGGCGACGAGCGCGAACCGGCGCGGGTCGTGGCCACGCTCGATCGACACCACGCGAATCGCGCGCTCCATGTTGGCATTGGCCACGCGTACAATGCCCTCGGCCAGCTCGGGCAGGGAAAGCTGCAACCGCGCTGCAACGCCTCGGCCAATCCGCTCGACGCGCTGCTTGTCGAGCGTCATTCGTCCACCGAAGAAGAACTGCGGATCAAGACGGCCGAGCAACAGGTTCGCGTCCGTAACGGTCAGCTGCTCGCCGGCCCCGTAACAGACGGGCCCCGGGTCGGCCCCTGCGCTGTCGGGACCGACTCGCAGCGCGCCGCCGGAATCGACCCGTGCAATCGAGCCGCCTCCGGCGCCTACCGTGTGAATGTCAATCACCGGCAACCGTACGGGAAAGTCGCCGATCTTGGCCTCGGTCGTCATGGCGATCACGTCGTCGACCAGGCTCACGTCGGTCGATGTGCCGCCCATGTCGAAGGTAATGATCCGCTCGAAGCCGGCGGCACGGGCCACGGCGCGAGCTCCGACCACGCCCGCCGCCGGACCGGAGAGCACCGTACGGACCGCCTGAGCGCGGGCGGCGCCGGCTGCAATCGAACCGCCATTCGATTGCATAATCGAGAGCCGTGTCGATCCCAGCCGGGCTTCCAGTTCGCCGAGATACCGATCGATGAGCGGCGTCACGTAGGCGTTGACGACCGTCGTGCTCCACCGCTCGTACTCGCGATACTCGGCCAGCACCTCGTGCGAGGCCGACACCCGCAGACCTGCGTCGCGCAGCCGCGCGGCCACCAGCCGCTCGTGTTCCGGGTTGGCATAGGCATGCAGCAGACAGACGGCGACCATTTCCGCTTGACGGTCGCCCAGCGTCGTGATCACGCTGACGAGCCCGTTTTCGTCGACGGGCTCCAGTACGCGGCCGTCCGCGTCAAGTCGCTCGACCAGCCCGAAAGTAAGTTCCGCATCGACAATTCGTCGCGGCGGCGGCACGAAGATATTGTAGAGTTCGGGGCGGGTTTGCCTGCCAATCCGCAGCACGTCCTGAAAGCCTTCGGTCGCCACCAGCGCGACGCGCGCGCCCTTGCGTTCCAGCACGGCATTGGTGGCTACCGTGGAGCCGTGGACGATCTCGGCCGACCCTCCGACCTGCAAGAGTTCGTCGATGCCGGCAAGGATGGCTCGCGACGGGTCGTCCGGTGTGCTCCGCATTTTATGCACGACGAGTTCGTCGCCAAAGATCCGGACGAAATCCGTGAAAGTGCCGCCGGTGTCGGTGCCGAGTCGAAGTGACACGTGGCGTGTACCTGCCGATTCCTTTCCGCTGCGTCGGACGCTGTCATGCATCATTCCGCACGTCCCGCGCCCGAATTTCGTGCTTTCACTTTGGCCGCACACCGGCTGCGTAGTTTTTGTCCGGCCACAGCCACTTGTCTCATCGTTCGCGCCGGGAACAGACGCTTCATTTGACACGACCAGGCAACGCGCCACGGCACCACCACGTACGGTTTGTTCCTCTGCATGGCCTGCCACACACTCAGCGCCACGCGATCGGCCGTCAAGCAACTTCGATTAACGAGTTTCCGCACGACTTCGACCAGGCTTTCGTCGCATTGATTGGCATACGAGAACAACTGCGAATCGAAGAAGCCCGGGCATACGGCGCAGACATGCATGGGGCTGGTGGCGAATTCCGCAGCCAGCGTTTCGGATAAGGCCAACACGCCCGCCTTGGAAGCGTTGTAGGCCGCAGCCCAGGGAAAATTCAAAAACGCCGCGCACGAGGCAATGTTCACCAGGTGCGATCGCTGCGGATGAGCTACCAGCCAGGGGCACATCGCGTGACATCCCATCATCGTCCCCAGTAGATTCACGTCAATGATCCGCCGTTGCTGTTCCATATCCGTCTGGCAGAAGTCTCCGATGACCGTAATGCCTGCCGCATTGATCAGGACATCCAGCCGCGGCCAGCTGGACTGTAACTCGTGCGCAGCGATTCCCAAGCCGACGCATCACGCACGTCCATCTCAAAAAACACTGCGTCGCCGCCCCAGCCGTTCAGCTGCTCGACCACCTGCTTCGCCTTGTCCGCCTGGCTGTCAACGATCGCCACGCGATAGGCGTGGCGCACCAGGATACGGGCGATCGCGGTCCCCAGCGCGCCGGCTCCTCCCGTGACAATGGCGGTCTTCGCGGCAGGGGTCTGCGGGCTTCGATCGGAGCGTTCCGGCATGTCAGTCAAGCGATCCCCAGCATTTGATAGAGTCGGATGTCGGAAAGATTACTCGCGATTAACTCCACCGGTTCCTCAAATGGCCCGGTATGGATCGAGGGTACGGCGATCGTGCCGCGCCCCAGCCGCCAAAGCAGCCCGACAGCCATGGACGCTGTCCTCCAGCACGGCCAACTGGTCAGGTCGAATGCCAAACCGCGCTGCGGCCTTGAGGTAAATCTCCGGGTGAGGCTTACCGCATGTCACATCTTCGGCTGTGAGCGTAAAGTGAAAATGACGCGCCAGCGTCAGCTTTTCGCAGACAAAATCCAGGTAATCATTGGTGGAACTGGTCGTCACGGCTTTGGGAATTTGGGCCCGTTCCAAGGCCTCCAACAGCGGCCACAGCCCCGGCATGGGCGATAGATGCTGGGCCATTAACTGTTGCATTTCGACTTCTGTCTCCTGCTGGAGCTGCTCGGTGGAATCGCTCAACTGATACGCGTCAATCATCACCTGTAGGGCATCTTGGTTGGGACGCCCCATCATGGCGTGGAACACGGATTCCCGGGCGCGAGCCCGCGGCGCCGCAAAATGCGTGAGCCCGACTCACGATACATTTCTTCTGTGTTGATCATCAGTCCATCAAGGTCGAAAGCGACGGCCAGAATTTTCGAGTTCATCGACTAAGGTGTTAAGGTGTTAAGGTGGAAGGTGTGAAGGTGTGAAGGTGTGAAGGTGTGAAGGTGTGAAGGTTAGTGTGTCCTCGGCGCGATCATTACCGAGGTTTGTGGTGCCGTTTGCCTATCATAGCAGCCCGCCCGCTATGACCAACATGGCAGGCTGTAGGACGGATTAACCATCGGAGGCAGGCGGTCTGGTCCAAGCGACGATGAATGCGGATGGGGGCCAATCCATCCTACCTGCGACGAGCCAGGCGACAAGGCGCCACCCTGTCGTTTCGATTACGATAGAATAACGGTAGTTTGTTCCGTGTTTGTTCGCATGTCGCTCCGTACCGAATTGGACGTCCACGCATGGGTGAAGTGACCCGTTTGATTCAAGAACTTTGCCAGGGAGATGAGATTGCTGCGGATCGTCTGCTGACGGCCGTCTACGACGAGCTGCGGCGGTTGGCGGCCAGGAAACTAAACCACGAGCAACCTGGACAGACGTTGCAAGCCACAGCGCTGGTGCACGAAGCTTATTTGCGCCTCATGGATGGGGTCTCCGGGAGCTGGGAGAATCGCGTGCACTTCTTCTCGGCTGCTGCCGAAGCCATGCGCCGCATCCTGATCGAGTCGGCCCGACGCAAAGCGCGAATCAAACACGGCGGACAGCTGCACCGCCGCGAGATTCATGAAGCCGACGCCATCGTCTTGGACGACCCGGTCGACGTGTTGGCGCTCCACGAAGCGCTTGACAAATTGCAACGCGAGGACAGCCTGAAAGCCGAATTGGTCAAACTCCGCTTCTTTGCGGGGCTGACGGTCGAGCAGGCCGGCGAGCTATTGGGGATTTCTCGGGCTTCGGCGGATCGCTATTGGACGTTTGCTCGAGCCTGGCTGTTCCACGAGCTAAGTAAGGGGGATGAAGCGGACTAGTTTCCGTCTCCGTAAGTTGGCCGGGCCTACCGTGGCTGATGCGTGCGACAGGCTCCTGTGCCAAATGAACGTGCGTGAATCTGCGACAAGATACAACGGAATCCGGGGGGTATGGGGGGCATCCCCGCATACCCCCCCGGACTTCGCCCCGCGCCGCACAATCGCGCACGGTCATTCAGACGCCCGGTGACCGCCAGCCTGGATACCCTTGGCACCGCCCTGAATTTATTTTCAGGATTTTGTGAGGCGCCAGGGAGCTGTTCGTCGCATCTTGAATAGACGAAGATAAAAGGTCTAGTTGGACAGCGTCCCGTGCGGTCGAGCCACCGCCGAATCCAGGCACGATCTGAGTGGGTCCGCGGCTTTTAACATGTGCCCGGTTGCACTGCCCTGCCGTCCAGCTAGCGTTTCGCGCCCCGTCGGAGGAGGAATTCCTGAGCTACGCCGGCGCCTCCGGCTCTGCGTGAAACACTCATTCGGTCCCCAAGTCTGGCATCGCGCGGGCGGCTCCTCGGCTGCGCGAGGTGCCAGCGAACCGCAATCCATTGGAATTCCGTACCCACTGTGACCAACGCACAGCACGATCAACTCGAACGGTTGTTCAGCGCGGCGCTCCAACTCGGCTCGTCGACTGAACGCGCAAGTTACCTGGACCGTGAATGTGGCGATGACGTAGAGCTGCGGTCTCGCATCACCGACCTGCTAAAAGCGCACGAGCGGGCTGGTGCCTTCCTGGAGACGCCGCGCACCGACCCCGATGCTACGCGTGACTACTCGAAACCGCACGAAGCTGCTGGGACGCGCATCGGACGCTACCGCATCATCGACCGTATCGGGGAAGGTGGATTTGGCTCCGTTTTCATGGCCCAGCAGGAAGAACCGGTCCGTCGCACGGTCGCGCTGAAAATTGTCAAACTGGGAATGGACACGAAAGAGGTGATCGCTCGATTCGAGGCCGAGCGTCAGGCCCTGGCGCTGATGGATCACCCGAATATTGCCCGTGTCTACGACGCGGGTGCCACCGAAACCGGACGCCCCTACTTTGTGATGGAGTTGGTCGAGGGAGTGGCGATCCACAAGTACTGCGACGAGCACCGGATGACCACGCGTGAACGACTGGAGCTGTTTTTGCCGATCTGTCATGCCGTGCAGCACGCTCATCAAAAGGGAATTATCCACCGCGATCTCAAGCCCAACAACGTCCTGGTGACGACTTGCGAGGGGCGACACATTCCCAAGGTGATCGATTTTGGCATCGCCAAGGCGACCAGCCAGCGACTCACCGAGAAGACACTGCAAACCGGATTCCGTGAATTGGTTGGTACTCCCGAATATATGAGCCCCGATCAAACGGCCCTGGCAGGTGCGGACGTCGACACCCGTACGGATATCTACTCGCTGGGAGTTTTGCTGTACGAATTGCTTACCAGCCGTCGCCCGCTGGAAAACGAAATGCGCGATTGCACGTCGTTGGCTGAGATCCTGCGCATCATTCGCGAAATTGAGCCCGCCAAGCCGTCGGCCTGCTGGCTGAATGCGGGATCGCATCACAACATCGTGCAGCTGGCCGAGCTGCGTCGGTCGGAACCCCGAGAGTTAACGCGCAGTATCCGTGGCGACCTGGACTGGATCGTGATGAAGTCGCTTCAGAAACATCGTGAGCGCCGTTACGACACCGCCAAGGACCTGGCCGATGATGTCGAGCGACATCTCCAACATCTGCCCATTCGGGCCAGCGCTCCGAGCATGATCTACAAGTGTCAAAAGTTCATTCGGCGACACCGCGTGGGAGTGCTCACGGGATCGATCGTCGGATTGGCCTTGGTGGTGGGTTTCGCCATGGCGACCGCCGGCCTGATCCAAGCCAATCGCGCTCGTGTCGCGATGAAACTTGAGAGCGAAGCAGCTAAACAAGCTCACGCCACGGCTACGGCCACGAACGAATTCCTGCAGCAGATGCTGGCAGCTGTCGATCCCAACAAGGCCTTGGGGCGCGAAGTGACCGTCCGGTACGTGCTGGATGAAGCCGCCAAGAAGATCCACGAAGGCGCTCTGGTGAATCAACCTGAAGTGGAGGCCACTGTGCGCACGACGTTGGGGGAGACCTACGCGGGATTGGGCGCGTACGCCACCGCGGAAGCGCAGTTAAGCGCGGCGAGTGATATCTGTAACCGAGTCCTGGGCGAACGCCATCCTCAAACGCTGCGCGTGCAGCGCGCACTGGCCAGCGTGCTGCGACTTCAAAATAATTTTGCAGCAGCCGAAGCCTTGCTGCGCCGGACGGCCGAATTGCAGTCGGAGGCGCTGGGTGAGTCACACCCCGATACGCTGGCGTCCCTGAATGAACTCGCCCTGACGCTATCGGGACCCGGCAGATACACCGAGGCCGAGTCGATTCATCGTCGCACGCTGGAAATCCAAAAACGCGTGTTAGGCGAGAAGCATCCGGATAGCCTGGCTTCCATGATCTATCTGGGCAGTGTAAATCACGCTTTAGGCAATTTGGACCTTGCGGAAACCCAGCTTCGCGAGGCACTCACGCTGTGCCGCCGTGTCCTGGGCGACGATCATCCGCAGACGGCCAAGGCCACTCACAGCCTGGGAATGCTGCTGGAAGACGAGGGCGACTATCAGCAGGCTGAGGAGTTATTTCGCCGAACCTACAATGTCGACGCCCGCATTATGGGGCCCGACCATCCGCGAACACTGGTCTCCATGAATAACCTGCTGCGCGTCCTGGACAAGCAAGGTAAAGCGGAATTGAGACGACCGCTGATTCGCGACAGGCTCGCTCAACTGCAGCGGGCCGCTGCGCGTCCCGACGCCAACGCTTACGACCTGCATGCCTGCGCATGGGAGTTATTGAATTCCGAATTGGTCGAATTGCGTGACCCAGTCCTGGCGCTGCCGCTGGCCCTGCGGGCTGTGGAAATGGATGGTGGTCGGGATGCCAATCTACTGGAAACACTGGCCACGGCTCATCACCTGAATGGGAATCTGCAGGCTGCAGTCGATGCCCAGCGGAAAGCGCTGGCCCAGGCGCGCCGGGGCGGTCCCTACAATCGAGCTGACTTGGAAGCCAAACTCACGAGCTATCTGGTTGAGAGCGGGGATCTGGTGGGAGCCACTGCCGTATCCTGGCAAAACCTGGCTTCGCGCCTGGGACGGGCACTGTTCGCCGCCGAGCCTCCCGGCACGCTGCAGATCGCCCAGGCCAATGAACTGTTGGCCGAGGGGCATTTTGTCGAAGCCGCAGCCGTACTACGCAGTTGCGCCGGGGTCCGACAAAAGGAACTTCCCGAAGGGCACTGGTTGATCGCGGATACGCAAAGTCAGCTGGGTGCCGCCGTCGCGGACGGCGGCAAACTCAGCGAGGCCGAACCCATCCTGCTCGAGGCCTATGAGGATCTCAAGGATAATCGGGATGCGCCCGCAGAGTCCAAGCGACTTGCCATCGAGCGTATCATCCGACTCTATCAGCGCTGGGACAAAACTGAACAAATGTCGAAGTGGCGACAGCTGCTCGACGAACAGGATGCACCGGCGGAAACGAGCGAAGCGCAAGTGCCATTTTCCCTCTTCCGCAAGTACCAAAGGCTTCTTAGCGATGTGATTCGCGAGCCGCATAGCGATACGTCCATCTATCACCAACTCGGCCCGGCGCTTGTCGAGCCGCTCGAACGTTGCGAGGAACAACCATGTTGACATTTCGGCGACTATTTTTCGTTGGCACGATTTTCATAGCCTGCGCGACTTTGGCGCCGCGGCTCCCTCGGGCAGTCGCCGAAGATGAATTGACGCTCGCGCGGATCATTCCCCACGACGTATTTCTGTTTGAGACGCGACACAAGAATCCCGAACGACAGTTCTTGGATGACTATTGGAAGGGGGTGATGGACTCGTTGACGCAAAGCGGTATCGACCAAGACCTGATCGAGGTCATCGGCATGTCGCTGGGTCATGACGAACAGCATGCCGACGAGATCGAGCGGGTCAAGAACAAGTTCTCCGCATTGATCGCCCAGGTGGACTGGTGCCAACTGGAAGGTGCGGAAAGCGTTTTTGCCGAACGATTTACTCCCATCGAGCAAATCTATCATGGTCGCCCGGCCATTGTGGCGGCCAGTCTGGTCTGGGTGGCGCGCGGAACGGCTGAGACAACCAGGCAAAACTACACGTCGCTGGTTGCCATTTTGGAGGCCGTAGTCGAAGAAACAAATCACGTGCTGGGTGAACCCACGCTGGCCGTCGAGCATCGCGAGTGGAAGGGGACGCAGCTGGCCAGCCTGAATCTGTTGGGCGCCTTACCTCGAGTGCCCTCGTTACCTTTGTCCGTGGCCATGCGTGATGACCTGTTGATGATCGCCTTTCGCGAAGATCTTCGCGATGACGTGCTGGCGCTCATGGAAGGAAGCAGCGCCACCACATCCCTGGCCGACGATGCCCGTTTCCGGGCCGCGTTTGCAAAATTGCCACCGGCCGAAGACTGCATGACATTTTTTGATATGCAGGCGCTGCTGAAGCCGCTGCGAACCTCCATTGACATCATTTTCGACGCGGTGGTCCATCCCAATGACATCGTTCGAAACGCGGGCATCAACGCCAAGGCCAGCGAGATCAATCGGCAAGCCTTGGAGGCCTACCACGGGGATCATTTTGCCGCGGCGCTGGACCTGGTCAAGAAAGCCCACGAAGTGGAACCAAAGGATGCGATTATCATCTACAATCTGGCCTGTTTCCATGCGTTAGTGGGTCAGAAAGACAAGGCGCTCGATTGGCTGGAAAAGTCGGTTGAAGCCGGGTTTTATTCACCACACAAAATCGCCACGGATGCGGACCTGAACAGCCTGCGCGACGAGCCACGATACAAACAGGCGCTGGCCAGGGCTCGGGAGCTGGCTGGCGATTGCAGTGCGGAGGACGTGGCCATTCACTTCACTAATCGAGGGGACGTGCGCCGCTTGCGCAATCAAGTGCAACAAGCCTATGAAAAACAGGACTACGATCAGGCCCTGGAAATTATCGAGCAGGCCTATGCCTTGGCGCCCCACGATTCCCAAGTGTTGTACGCCTTGGGCTGCCTGCACACACTAAACGGGCACCTGGAAAAGGGGCTCGAGTTTTTGACTCAGGCGGTCGAAGCCGGATTCTATTGCCCCAAGCAGATTGCGAAAGATCCCGATTGGCAAGCCGTTCGCGATAACCCGCAGTATCGGCAAGCCGTGTCCCGAGCCGAAGAATTGGCAGCAGAACTCGCCGCACGCAATCAAATGGCGAAGACCACTTTGATCAAGCAGCTCATCGACAGAATGACAGAAGCTGTCGGGACCCTGGACTATTCCGCCACGATCGAATCGACCGACGGTCACGCCGTCCGCACGGAGTCGATTACTGTGCTGGTGCCTGATGCGCCCAGCCACGCGATTTATCCGGTCTTTAGTCAACGGCAGCCGGTGACCGAGTTTGCTCAGTACTTGCCACAAGAGACCGCAGCGTTTTCGATCTCGGGGGGCGCTGATCCTCGCGCACTGTATCAATTCATTGAGGATACTCTGCGTGGTGGTGGGCCGCTGGGCGAAGAAATGCTGACTAAGTGGGATGAGGTCCAGCAAGAATTTGGCTTGAACATCAAGCAGGATGTATTTGAACTGCTTGAGGGAGACTCGATCGATGTAACGCTGGGCGATGGAGGTGGGTCGGTCAGCATGATTAAGGTCTCCGACGAAGAACGAGCGCATCAGAAAATCGAACAGGCCATGACGGCGCTACCTCAGATGCTTACCAAAGCTATTTCTCAGCAGCCAGCCCTGGGCGCACTTGCGGCGCTGACTCTGCGGTGCTCGCCATTGACCCACGAATCGCTGGAGGGTTTCCAGAATGTTTACGTCGCCATGTCCGCCAAGCCCGTGGGCGTCTGGGGCACGGCGGACGGATTCCTGATTTTTGGCAGTTCGGCGGACGCCGTGGCGCTTTGCCTGGCCACCAGCCGTAACGAACACCCCAACATCCGCGAAAATCCCAGGGTCATAAGCGAAGTGCTGGTGCCCGAGGGACCTTTTGTCAGCGTGTCGCTGGCCGACCATCGGTCGTCGGCCAAAGAAATCGCGACGGCGATGGGCGCCGGATCCATGATGGGCGGAATGGTGGCGGCCAGTATGCCCAAGCCCGAGCTGCGTCCGGTAGTGAACAAAATAACGAGCCTGATTGGCAAGCTGGTGCCGGTGGTGCAACAGGCCGACTTCTTCCAGTCGGTCGCGTCCACGACCACGTTCGATGGCCAGATGTGGCGAAATCGGAGTGTCACGCACTACAAATCGCCCGACGAAGGTGCAGCCGGCGAACCGGCACGGTAAGGTGCCGGGTGGACGCTACGAGAAATGTCACGCACTCAGGCGCGGACAACTTCCGATTTGGACCAGTTCAGTTCGCTGGGCCAACACGACGGTAGCACAGCACCGCGTCGAGTCAACGCCGGTCACGCAAGTCCACACGCGATTGCGTGATTCCAGGCCCGGAGAGCACGTACGGGCTGATGGTGTAATGTCTGCAACCGTTCGGCGGATTCCACACGACACGTTCATCACCCGGCCGTGACTTTCTGGGGGATGAGCGCCTGCTGACCACAGGGGGGCGTTTCATCACCTGGTTGGGTCGACGAGGCACGGAATCCACTCCTCGCGCCTCTTCCTTTGTGGCTTCCGTGTTTCCGTGATCCCCTATTCCCGTTCGGTAACGAGTAGACCTGACACTCGAACTTGCGTAGGATGCAAGAGTGTCCCGTGAACCGATCTGACGCTGCGGATATCAGGCCCTATGAACAAGATTCCTACTTCCAGCCGGCAGCAGTTCGAGCAGTACAGGACGGAACTCCGCGGCGGGAACGGGCACAGCGGCCATCCGTTGCGAAAGGCGGTTCGCGACCGGGCTTCGTTGGCTCTGATTTCCAGGTTCTTCCAGCTGCTCCGCGGACATCGTCTTTCGCTCAGTCTATCGCTGTTGACCTTGACCGTGGGCACACTCCTGGCCCTGTTGCCGCCGGCCGCAACCAAGTTCGTGATCGATTATGTCTTGACTCACCGCCCCTTGCCGGCCATCGCCCCGCGTTGGGTACCCCGCGAACCATGGCCGTTGCTGTTGCTGGTGACGGGTTCCGTGTTGGCCATTTCCTACGTTCGCATCGTGATCCAGTTGTGGGGTCGATGGCACGCGACGAGAGTCACCAAGCTGCTGCAGATGTCGGTCCGCAGAAAGGTGTTGGCGCACGCGATTCGGCTGCCCATGCATCGAGTGCAGGAGTTAAAGTCTGGCGGAGCAGCCAGTCTGTTGCGACAGGACGCGGGCGGCGTGGGGGATCTGGTCTTCGGCATGTTGTATGATCCTTGGCGCGCCATTATCCAGTTTACGGGCAGTCTCTGCATCCTGGCTTGGGTCGACTGGCGGTTGCTCTTGGGCTCGTTGGCGGTCGTCCCGCTGGTCTATTTCACGCACCACACGTGGATCAGTCGCATTCGGCCGCAGCATCGCCGCGTTCGTGCGCAGCGAGAAAAAATCGACGGGCTGACGACCGAATCGTTTGGCGGAATTCGTGTCGTGCGTGCGTTTGGGCGACAGCGAGCGGAAACGGGCCGCATCATGCGGGGCAACCACCTGATGGGACGTCAGGAACTGCTGGCCTGGTGGTCCACCCGCGTCGTGGAGCTCGTCTGGGAAACCCTGATGCCGACTGCCTCGGCTGCGTTGATGCTGTATGGAGGTTGGCAGGTGCTTCAAGGGCAGTTGACGCTGGGCGACCTGATGATGTTTCTGGTCTACCTGCTGATGCTGCTGGGACCGCTGGCGATTCTAGCGCAGAGCGCCGCTTCATTTCAGAACAGTCTCTCCGCACTGGATCGCGTGCTTGATCTATTGGACGAGCCGCGGGAAATGGATGCTCGGGCACGGCTCAAACTACGCAAACACGAGGTCGCCGGCGAGGTCGAATTGCAGCACGTCTCGTTTCGCTATCCCCACGCTTCCCAATTCGCACTCGACGACGTGTCGTTGCGGATGGAACCCGGCGAGACCATTGCGTTGGTGGGACCGAGCGGGGCGGGTAAGACGACGCTCTGTAACCTGGTGGCGCGGTTTTACGATCCCACCGCTGGCCGTGTGCTGCTGGACGGCCGCGATTTGCGCGACCTGGATGTGGAAAGCTGCCGTGGTCTGATCGGCGTTGTCGAACAGGACGTATTCTTGTTCGACGGAAGTGTCGCTGAAAATATCGGCTACGCCGACCGCCACGCGACCACCGCGCAGATCCGCGCGGCCGCCGAAGCAGCCCACGCCCACGAGTTCATTCAGCAACTGCCGGACGGCTACGAAACGCTGATTGGGGAGCGGGGTGTCAAATTGAGTGGAGGACAACGTCAACGACTTGCTATCGCCAGGGCCATCCTGGCCGATCCGAAGATATTGATACTGGATGAGGCGACCAGCAATCTGGATACGGAGAATGAGCGATTGATTCAAGTCAGCCTGGCAGAACTGATGCGCCATCGGACCAGCTTTGTGATTGCTCACCGGTTGAGCACCATCGCTCATGCCGACCGGATCGTGGTGCTGTCGCAGGGGAAAATCGTGGAGGTGGGGACACACGCCGAGCTGTTTGCCGAAGATAGTACCTACCGGGATATGGTGTTGCTGCAAACAAGTCCCGCCCTGGTCGGATAACTGGAGTCTACCTCGATGCTGTTCGACAGGCTCGTTGAATGGCATGCTCGCCGCTTGTCGGCGAGTACGTTAGGCGACGCGGAATGGTCGCCTTTCGCTCCCCGAAACTGAGACCGTCGCCTCAACGTCGCTGCCAAAACTCCGCGGGAGTAAGGATGTTGAGCCTCTCGTGATCGCGATGGGCCAGTAGATGAGCATCGTTGGTTAACAAGATTGCTCCGGTGGCTGCCGCCAGTGCGGCGAACTTCCAGTCGTCCGCATCCGGGATGGAGTCAAACTCGACAGGGTCCGTCGGACCTGGATGGCAATCTTCGTTACGGAACAGTTGTGCCACGTCGCTCCACGATAGCGGCGGTATCTTGTCGAGGATGTGTTTTGTTTCCCGCCGCGTCTGAGCGTTCCAGACCATTCGGATTCGTCCCAAACGAATCTGCTGCAGGATACACGCAGACGCACTGCGCGGATTGAATCCAGCTGCCACAAAGACATTCGTATCGAGAATCACGGCCTTGATGGACAATTGTGGTTTTCCTTGCGTGGCAGCGAGGCCGAGTGTTCCGCAGATTGCTGAATCATGCCCGGCTGACGAAACATATCGCCGACGGTATTTTAAGGGTTGCTCTTGGGCATGCCCACGTCGCGAAACTCCGCTGGCGGCTGCCAGTGCGCGGCGAGCGGTCACAATCCGCTTCCGACGCGCGCAGAGGCAGGAGTAACGGGGTAGCTTCGGAAATCAACTTGGGAAACTTCCAAGTTGAATTGGGCGTGACACAGGCGGGTAAGAGCGGACCAATTCGAGCCCGCTTTACGTGTTTTCCGCATGTCTCACGTCTGGGCAGGGGAAACGGTTGAGTGCCCATTCTCGGTCCAAATCGCGGCCGGGAACGTGCCCCGTAACTAGCGGAGGTCTGCGCCACCTGCGTCGGAAACGAAAGCGGAAAAATTTGGGCTGTCGGGCCGTTCGCGGCAAGTGGGGCGAGAGAATCATTCCTCGATTCGGGCGCAGGCGGGGAATTCGCCAGGATCCAGAAACCATTTCTTCGGCAATTTGATCTCCGAGATGAGTCTTCGGGACGGTGATTTCTTGACTTATGACCTGCACTTGGGTTGCTGCAATCCTCGCCTGCAATAAAACGAATCGTGAGATGCCTGCTCAGTGCGAAAGCTCACATATTGGCTCGAGGGCTGAATGGTCGGACGCGGGATGGTGGGGTGCGGTGCGCCCTCATGCGACCCAACGGTGATTCCGATAACCCGAGAGGGATGGTATAATTCTGGGCGACGACCATGTTAGGACGACCTCACCAGCTGGGTTCTGAGCCAGCAAGGTCGATTGCCGTCCGTGGCGGGCTGGGCCTGGATCCACGTTGTTCGGCAGCAAGCGAAACTGACCCACGTATCGTTTGCCTGGGAGGTCGCCTTCTCGCTGCAGAAAGGGGCGCTTCCGTGTCCTGCCGCACCGCTGCGATTGAGTCGCTCGTGGAAAAGGCACAACACGGCGACCGTGAGGCGGCTGACCAATTGGTCGAGTATTACCGTCCGCGGCTGCTGCGAATGATCCGCTATCGACTTGACCCTCGCCTCCACGCACGCCTCGACGAGTCGGATGTCGCTCAAGACGCTCTTTCGCTGGCAATTCGTGATTTGCCCAAGTACCGGCGGCACCCCGATGTCCCGTTCTACGCCTGGCTGCGGCAGGTTGCCTGGCGGCAAGTGCTGAAGACCTCTGAACGCCACGTGCAGGCGGAAAAACGCAGTGTCCGTAAGGAGCGGACGTTCCACTGGGATCATTCGCGGTTTGCACTCGCCGAGCAGTTCGTGAGCCTATCCACCCCCAGCCAAGTGACCATGCAGACTGAATTGATCGAGCAGGTCATGGCCGCGCTCGACGCGCTGGCCGCAACCGACCGGGATTTGCTGATGTTGCGGTTTCTGGAGCGACTGAGGCGCCGAAGAAGCCGCGAAAGTGCAAGGCATTTCCGTCGCCACCTGCCGCAAGCGATTCACGCGGGCCCTCCAGAAACTTAGCCGGCAGTTGGCAGGTCCCCACGCGTCATCCTCACGCGGAGAAACGCCTTATTCGGAGCAGTAGTCCGCGATGCATCGATGTCTAGCCTATAGCCTGGCCCAACGGGCTGGGTACCAAGGCCCATCAACATCGAAAGGGCCAACAGCCTGGTCGTTTGAAAATCCACGGTTGTGCGCCCTGCCGTGAAAGCATCGAAATCTCAATCATTCGCGTGATGCCCTGTCCATGCCAAGGACTTGGGGGATGGACACGGCGCTTTCCAGAAGGCGGCGCTGCACTGCTGCCGATCCCGAGTCAGTAGTCATGGCTTGTCGCGGCAGGTCACGGTACATGGCATCCGCCGCCTCCCGCGCAATCCGGCTCTTTTCGTTCGCACTTTGGAGCGCGACGTCCTGGCCAGCGATGGCGGCTTGCGTCTGCCGGTGAGCGCGGCTGATCCACACCGCGGCCACACTTACGGTCAACAACGCCAGCAGCAATGCCAATGCCAATCCGATGGCCAGCTCCGCGTGTCTCTGGAGCCACTGGCGCAGCCGATGCCACAGCGAAGTGCGTCGCGCGCGAATGGGCTTTCCGTCCAGGAACCGCTGCAAGTCGTCTGCCAGCTCGGCCGCTGTCGGGTAGCGATCCTTCGGATCCCTTTGCATTGCCTTCAGCACAACCGTTTGCAAATCGCAGGGTATGGTGACGTCGATGCGCCGTGGAGTGGCAGGATTACCGGCGGTGATCTGTTGGACCAATCGCGCTCGGCTGTCACCATCGAACGCCCGTTTCAGTGTCAGCGCTTCGTAAAGCGTGACTCCCAGGGAATAAATATCCGTCCGATGATCGACCAGCGAACGTTGGCCGGAGGCCTGCTCGGGGCTCATATAGCGCCAGGTACCCATCACGGCGCCGCTGGCGGTAACCGTTGTGCCCAGGTCCAGTCGTGCCAGGCCGAAGTCCGTAATCCAGATGCTGCCCTTTTCATCCAACAACACGTTGCCGGGCTTGATGTCGCGGTGCACGATGCCATGCTGGTGCGCGTTCGCCAGAGCGTCAGCCACCTGCCATCCCCAACGAGCCACTAAGCGATAATAGGTGGGCCGCGAGCAACGATAACTGTTGATGATCCGCGGGACGACGGCCCACGTGCGACTGGCAGGATCGCTGGCACAGTCTTGAGCAGATTCCTCAAGGTTCGCCGACTTGCCGGTGCGGAGGAGTTGCAGCAACTGCCCTAGTGTCGGGCCGTTGACGTACGGCATTGAGTAAAAGTGGATGCCGCGCTGCTCCCCAACCGAGTACACCGGCACGATGTGGGGATGTTGGAGTGTGGCCGCCGCTCGAGCCTCGTTGTGAAAGCGCGTTAGCTGCTGGTCGTCGGCCAGCGAGGCCAGGGGCAGCACCTTCAGGGCGACGACTCGCTGCAGGGTCCGCTGCCGAGCCCGGAAGACGATGCCCATGCCACCCCGGCCAACTTCTTCCAGGATCTCGTAATCACCCAACGTAACCGGTCCATTCCGTCCACCGGCTGCCTGCAGACCGCCGAGCGCGTCCGGTTCCAGGTCTCGGTTCACGTAGCGGCCGAGTCGAGCCATCTTCTGTAGGCCAGGAAATAGTTCCCGAAGCCGTTGTTCGTACTGCGGATACTCACGAAGGAGCGCCGCCAGATCAACTTCGACGCCTGACTCCAGGCGTTCCGTCATGCGGTCGACGAGTTCGTCCAGTTCCGGTACCGTTTGCTGTCGGACCATAGCTAGCAGGGCTCTTCGGGTGTGCCTGCGAAAGCCCCCCTCAGGTAATGGCAATTATGCATTTCTCGTGCCATCACCAGGATTTGCAGACGCCGAGGCGCGGAGTCATTGGAATCGGCAGGCGTCGCATCGGATCGCCCTGTTTCCAGTTTCGCTGTGCTGCTCCGAGGCTCTACGCGAGCCGGTCTCCGTCGCGACCTGAGCGGCCGCGAGAGTGCGAAATGGCACGGGGCGCAACCGGGAATAAATTGGACCGGGCGCCACCTACGGGAACAGCGCCACCTCCGGGGACAGAGCGCCACCTCAGGGGACAGCGCCACCTCAGGGGACAGTGCAAATCCATCGCGAGATTGTCTCACCGGCCATCCCAGTCGCTGCGCAGGAAAGTACCGCACGATGTTCGGTGTCCTCCGCGAGGTGCTGTCACGGCAATATTCGCCAGCTTCACTTTTCGAGTGCTTACCAACAGCGCGAACAGAAACCATCGCAGATGTCCACGTTGGGGCTGCGTCAAGGATTGGCAAATCGGTTCCAAGACGGCTTGCAAGAATCGGGGAAAATGACCACCATCCATGGCGAGGCCCTTGTGAATCCAGGAAGTGTTTTAGCGAACCTCCTTTCATAAGTGGCCTCGTTTCATGCGCAAATACCAGTTTCAATCGAAAAACCGCTCAGTTTGAGTAACTAATCAATCGCCCGCAGCCGACAAACTCGTCAAGACCTGCCGCTCGGGAGAGGTCATCCTGAACATCTTCGTTCGACACGGAGACTACGGGCCCTACCTAGAACCGTCACGACCGGTCTATCGCTACAAGACAGCTGAAGGCGAACTTCGCTACTCCGAGTTCCTCCGCGACCGTCACTGTTTGCACGCCTCGTTCTGTTTCCAGATGGCCCACGCCTATATCCAGGCGTGGAAGACGCGAACTGCTGAGGAACTGCAAAAGGAACAACAGCCCACGCCTGCCATCGAGCAGGCGGCGTAGCAAAACCCCGCTCTTTTCAAATCCACATCGGGTAGCAGGAATGCTGCTGGGCCTACGAGACCGCTCGAACGAGCGGCCTCGCGGGTCCGGTGGTGCAAGGGCCTTGTGGCGAAGGATTTTGTTTTTGACTTCTCCACTCCAAGTAGGAGGCCTGAAAAATGGTGCATCTCACGCAAGCGAGTCGAGAGCTGTTTCGTCGTTCGCCCGACGAACGATTCGAGACGCTCGAAGCACTCGTTGCCCACTGCAGGACGCAGCGGGATTCGTCCACGGAACTTTGGCAGCCGCCGCGTGAAATGCAGCTGACCGGTAAGCTAGCCGCCGCCGCGACCAACCTGGTCGACGGCGAAGGCTATACCGTATTCGCCCTGGTCGATGCGTTGACGCGGCTCTCGGGCCGACTCGTCAACGCGGGCGACCGTCTGGCAGCCGACCAACAAGCAGCCTCGCTGCTCGCGGTCGCCGCCTGAGTGTTGTTTTGGTTGTTTCTGTTTCTCTAGCGACGAAAGGAGGATGGCCGTGGAAAACAACAAGCCATCTCACAAAGTTCGATTGGGACGCATCTCCGCCGCAGTCTTCGACAACGGCGACGACGCTCCTCGCCGCGTGACCTTCACGCGGCTCTACAAGGAGGGGGACGAATGGAAAGGTTGCCAATCGTTCACCCGCGAGGACCTGCCGCTTCTCATCAAAGTGGCGGACCAGGTGCACACGCACCTCTACGAGTGAACCGGTTCTTTGAGTCGGCCCACGAAGGTTTCCGCAAGGCTCCCCAACGCACCACCGGGCCTTGCCTCTCTCGAAATCCGCGAACAAATCACGCGTTCCCGTACTCTGAAGACCTGTCGTTTGACTCATCGGGCTGCAATTCATAGCTTGAATAGTGGCGACCACCGACGTCGTGGCTGTTGGTAACTCTCGTGACGCGTCACCGTGACGTGTCCTCTCCCCTGGTGCAGGAGACGAGAGTGGCCGACAGAGGCGACAAGTCGGTTCGCGGGCCGCAGGCCCGCCGCAATCCCATTGAGTTGGACCTTGGGAAAGTCCGCTGGTTGAGCGTCGAGCAAATTCGGAAACAGCAGCGGATGCGGCGGGAGACCGTCGTTGAAGCCATGCTCGCAGGCCAATTGCCCTTTGAGCAGCGCGGTCGCATCCGATACGCTCGTGTGCAGGACGTTGAGGCGTGGGAGCAATCCCGGCTGGCCAAGCGTCAGTCGTCCAAGACACGTTTGCACCCGGCCCTGGCCGGGCTCGGCTAGGCACTAGCCGGGTCAAGCGTCACCCTTCGGGAGTGCATACGCCGCTGACCCGGCACCTTTTTCGCTTCGGAGCGGTCCTTGCCTGCCATAAGTCGAC
This sequence comes from uncultured Planctomycetales bacterium, assembly GCA_963695565.1. GTDB lineage: Bacteria > Planctomycetota > Planctomycetia > Pirellulales > Pirellulaceae > CAVOGW01. The sequence goes on along the minus strand of CAVOGW010000005.1, from coordinate 827,290 downwards.
ACTGCGACGGGACTCCTGACCAAATCCTACGTCTTCGCTACAATGAGCGGTCTGCCAAGAGCACTGAGTGTGCAGCATTTGCTGCTTACGGGCCCGTAGCTCAGTTGGTTAGAGCAGGGGACTTAGGTGCGGCGAGCCTAAACGAACTCACGTTCGCATGGCTTGCTGCAAATGGGTTGCCTTGGCCTTCACTCGTGAGGGCCTCGGTAGAATTCGTCAAATTCGGGGAAGGCTAAGTCGTCGTGTCGTTGATGACGGGGCGATACGCTAATCCCGAGCCAAGTCCGCCATCGTCAGTATGCACGGAGGCGGAAAGGTGTAGAGACTGTACGGCGAACTCGTAATGAGAAGAGACAGTCCAGACCACAAACCCGAAAGGGGCGGCGAAAGCCGTAGCTGGTAAGCATAATCCCTTGGTCGGGGGTTCGAGTCCCTCCGGGCCTACTTTCTTTTCATTATAGAAGGCAGCGTTTGCGGTTTCGCAAACCTGCATCGGTGTCCTTGGCAGCCGGACACCTCAGCGACTTAGCCGATGGGCCAACATGCTGAGGCTGGTCCACCCTCGGCGACTTCGGTCATCACACAACTTGCAGCGGTGTCCCGCCTCAGCAAGACACGTTTATGTCAAATGACGGTTCGTCCAGTGTCACGAATGTCGGCCGCGTTCGGGACTGGATCCGGAGCCAGTTCGCAGTCACAATGACAACACTGCCACTGGGGGTTCTGGGCTCCTTTTGAAGGTTTTAAGACGCTTACAAAAGAAACCGAACTGGCCCACCTTTTCAAGCAGGCGCCCGCGTGGCTGATTTTTTTGATTCGCACGCTCATCAAAAAAATCAGCCACGCGTTAAATTGAATTTACAGAATGGAAGTTACACCACCCTCGACTTGTCGCAGAAGGCCTCGGCGTGGTTTTGGGCGAGTGAAATGGAGATGACGAATATGTTCGATGACGACGCGTCCAGCCTCGCGCGGCTGTGCGACACCGGCCTATCCCTAGACTCGCAGCGAGTCGCCCTCATCCAGGGCAAGCGGTCGATGACGTATGCAGAGCTCGAGCAGCGCATCAATCGGGTCGCCAATGGGCTGATCTCGCTCGGAGTCGAGCGGTTCGAGCGCGTCCTCGTCATCTTCGAGAACGACATCCGCTTCCCCGAAGTCCTGCTCGGTATCGTCAGGGCCGGCGCCGTAGCGGTCCCGGTCAACTTCAAGTTCCAGCCGCCGCAGCACATCGAGCTGGCTCGAGACTGTGGGAGTCGCATCGTCTTCGGCAGCGCCGGGACGGCCGAATCCGTCCTCGCCTGCCTGGCCGACGGGGTTGCCGAGGTCGGTATCGTCGTCGATGCCGACCGGGGTCCGCTTCGAAGCTATGAGGACTGGCTGGCCTCATCTTCGCCCGAACGCTGCGATCATGGGTCGGCCGGCAGCGACGTCTGCATCCAGGCGTACACCTCGGGCTCGACCGGACGGCCCAAGGGGGTTCTTCTCGCGCACCGTGGGCTACTGCGTAACGCTCAGCTCCAGGTGGAGTCCAACCGGATCGACGAGAACTCACGGGTCTTGTTGTCGACGCCGCTCTTCCACATGAACGCCACTGCCGCGGGACTCCTCCCGTGCCTGAGCCAGGGCGGCTCGGTGGTCATTCTCAAGGAGTTCGACCCGGAGCGCGTGATCGATGCGATCGAGACGCTCGGCTGCACGTACACCACCGGTGTACCGGCCACGTACAAGCTGATTCTGGCTGCCGCGCGGCAAAGAACGCACGTGGATGCCTCCAGCCTCGAGTTCATCGCAGTGGGGTCTGCTCCCATGACACGCGCGCTTCTCGACGAACTGGTCCTGACCTTGCCTGGTGTCGATGTGATCGAAGGGTACGGGCTGACGGAGTGTGGGCCCATCATCACCCTCAACCCACGCGGCCGAAACAAGCTGGGCACGATCGGTCCCGCTCTTCCGGGCTTCGAGTGCAAGGTCATCGACTCCGACGGGAACATTTTGCCACAGGGAGAGGCGGGGGAACTTGTCGTGCGGAGCGAGTGCAACGCCCTCGGCTATTACAACCGGCCGGACGCCCAGGCGGAGCGCTTCCGGGACGGCTGGGTGTATACCGGGGATATCGTGGCGTGCGACCCCGACGGCTGGTTCACCTTCAGGGGGCGCGTCGACGACCAGATGAACGTGGGAGGCGAGAACGTCTTCCCGGCCGAAGTCGAGAACATCCTCGCCACTCATCCGGAAGTGCGGGACGTCAGTGTCGTTCCTGTCCCCCACGAGGTGAAGGGCCAGGTTCCGGTGGCCTTCGTCGTGCGCAACGTCGAGTCGAACCTCGGCGAGAAGGAACTCATTGACTACTACCTGGCGCGCGGACCCGCGTATTCCCATCCGCGCCGTATCTACTTCATCGACGAGATGCCGCTCTTGGCGACCGGGAAAACCGACCGGCAGGCTCTTGCAAGCCAGGCTCTTGCAAGCCAGGCTCGCGAGCCTGGCCCAGGAACGGGGCCCTCTTCCCTCGCCCGCTGACTTGCCATAGCGAGTGCTTTTCGGACTTGGAGCCCGGGACGGGGCTTGAATCGCCTACCCACGAAGATAATCGATCCGGACATCGGTGTCCTTTCGGTAAGCGTGCCTGAAACGTTTTTGGTGGTTTGCTAGCTTGCTGTTTTCCTTTTCTTGGAGGTCCACTCAGCCCTCTAGCTCTGGCCAAATTGGGCAGGCACCAACAGCCATGCCATTTCTTCGGCGCTCGCCAGGCGGCGATACGGGGCCCGAAATCTCGCCGAAGGGACCAGTGCTCACGACCTTCCACCAGCACCCTGCACGCTTACCGAAAGGACACGTTCATTTTGGATAAATGCAGCCAACGAATTTTGAGGTGTCCAGCGGGTCGCGAAATACCGCTGTGCGCTTTTCAATGAAGGCGTTGGCGCCCTCGTGGAGGTCCTCCGTGCGGGATAGCACATCGATCACGTCAAGCAGCTTCGCGATCGCCTGCTCCTCGGGCAAGTACATGCCATACCGCAACGCCTGCTTGCAGGCACACATGGCCTGCTTCGCACCGCTTGCAAGCTTCGCGGCAATTTCTTGCGCGAGCGCGAGCGCCCCGCCCTTGGGCGTAATGCGGTTGGCAAAGCCCCACGCGAGCGCTTGCTGCGCATCGATCATATCGCCCAGCAACATCAACTCACTGACGCGGCCAATACCGATACGCCGTGTTATACGCACTGTGCCTCCACTGCCGGGTAAGGCGCCAAGCTTTATTTCGGGCACGCCGAATTTTGCGTTTTCGGCGACCACGATGATGTCGCCGCCGCTTGCGAGTTCCATGCCGCCGCCTAGCGCATAGCCTTCAATGGCCACGACTGTGGGTTTCGGGAAATTGGCGAATTTGCTGAATGTTTCGTTCTCAAAAGCGAGCTTGTGAGACACGACGCCACCTTCCGCCAACAGTCCGGGAAATTCCTTGATGTCGGAGCCGGTGCAGAAAGCGCGGTCACCGTCGCCTGTGACTACAAGCGCCCCTATCGCTGGGTCAGCCTCCAGGCGGGTCAGGGCCGCGTTCAACTGGTGGGTCAGATCCAGTGTCACGATGTTCATCGGCGGGTTAACCAGGAACAAGGTTGCCACGCCGCCAGAGATCTCCACGCGTACTTTTTGGTCACTCATTTTTTTCTTCCTCTATTAGCTATGAATCGTATGTGCGTTACACGCTGATCATTTCAGGTTCTTGTGAACACCGGGTGTCTTTTCTCTACAAATGCTTTGGTTCCTTCCGCCTTGTCATTGGAGTTAGCAACTACGCCAAAGACTGATGCTTCCTGGTGTATGCCATCTTTATTTGACATGTCATTTCCAGCATTCATGACCTGTTTTGCACTTGCAACGGCAAGTGGACCATTTCTTCCAATAACTTTCAAACACTCAACTGCTGCTTCCAGGCAGCTTGCTTTATCATCTGTTACTTTATTCACCAATCCCCACTCATAGGCTTTATCAACATCTATGAAAGTGCCCGAATAGATAAGCTCTTTTGCCCGGTTCCGACCAATGTACTTTGGAAGCCTTTGGGTTCCACCAAAAGCAGGCAACACACCCCATTTAACCTCAGGCTGTCCAAAAACTGCTTGCTTCGAAGCATAAATGAAATCGCAGGACATTGCCATTTCACACCCACCGCCAAGTGCAAAGCCATGAACACAGGCAATCATAGGCAGGGCCAGGTCTTCCATGGCCAAGGTGACGGCCTGTCCTACTTCAGCAAAGACTTGTGTTTCTTCCGGAGTCATTTCAGACATCGCAGTGATATCCGCGCCTGCCATAAAAGCTTTTTCTCCAACACTTGTTAGAATAACGCCTTTGTATTTTGAAACATCGATGCTTTTTATCGCATCCAACATCTCATCTAACACCGTTTTATTCAATGCATTCAGCTTGTCGGGCCTGTTTACTTCCAAATAGAAAATACCATCTTTTTCATATGTATTGATTGTTTTATAGCTAGAGCTCATGTTTGTTTTTTTCTCTTATTGCTTGTTTAATTGCTTGTGTTTCTGCCAGATCCGAGTACGACGCCGTGACTTATGTCAAACAGGACACTCATCCGGCGCTCTTACCGTCATCTCCGGCCAAACCAAATTCGCGAAGTATCTCTTCGGTGTGCTCACCGAGCAGTGGCGGCATTATTCTCACGGTAACAGGGGCGTCACTGATATGAACGGGGCAACTAACGACCGTCATTTTGCCAAGAAGCGGGTGGTCCATATCGAGTAGCATATTGTTGATCTTTGTTTGTGGGTCATCCAGTGCTTCACTCAATTTCCGGACCGGACCACAAAGTACATCCTGCCCTTCAAAACGTGCCAAAGCGTCGGCCCTTGTGTATTTGGCAACTTCCTTGCGGAGTGCATCCTGTATGACCGCTTTGTTTTCGATCTGAGAAGCCATATCCGGATAGGGTATGCTGAGATCGTCTATTTCCAATGCAGCGCACATAGCCTTTAGCGGGTTGGGCATAAACGCTCCAATCACCGCAATTGGTCCATCCTTGGTCTCGAAGTGACCAGCGAGTGGCATTGCCGCCCAGTTCAGGACCTTCTGATATTTGTTCCAGTAGGCCGCTTCCTGCGTTTGCATCGCAATCATCGAGTCATAAAGCGACACTTCCACTTTTCGACCAGAGCCGGTTTTGTCCCGCCCAATCAACGCGGCCATAATGCCCTGGCAGAGATGCATTCCGCCGGTATAATCGCAGAGGGCTGTTGGATAGAACGATGATGGAATTGATGGGTCCGCAGTTACAGCCATTACGCCCGTCAAAGCTTGGGCCAACATGTCCTGCCCGGGTCTTCCGGCATATGGTCCGACAGGTCCGAAGCCTGTTGCGGCCGCATAAATAATGCGTGGATTAATCTCTTTGAGCTTTTCATAGCTAAAGCCGAGCTTATCCATCACGCCGGGGCGAAAATTGTTTACGACCACATCCATCTCTTTGACGAGAGCGTAAATAATCTGCTTTCCGGCTTCGCTTTTCGTATCAATTTCCATCGAACGCTTGTTGCGATTCATGGCTACATACGTCGGATTGTTCGTCGCCTCAAGAGAGGTCCCGCCAACGGTATGCCGACTCAGATCACCCACGCCCGGGCGCTCGACCTTGATCACATCGGCACCAAAATCAGCGAGCATTAGAGTGCCAATGGGGCCCTGCTCGGCCTGTGTGAAATCCAGAATGCGAATTCCGTCTAACGGAAGGTTTGAAGTATCTGTCATGTACGTCTCCTTAGATGATGGTTCGCTCACCCTGTAATATCGGGTGAGCGAACAGATTCGGCGGTAATCTCAATCGGCGATAATAAAGTAATTAATCCATTCGGCGTACAGTGCTGGCTTTTCCTCACCTTCAATTTCAACGGTCATACCAACCTTGAACACGCAGTGGTTGTCTTCCTTCCACCTGACATCCAGAACATCGCCGTGCACGCGTACCCGTTTACCTGAGTGTACCGGGGACAGGAAACGAACCTTATCAAACCCATAGTTCAGACCATGTACCATATTCTCAGGTACTATAAAGTTTTCCATCAAATTAGGTAGCAACGCCAGCGTCAATAAGCCGTGAGCAATGGTTCCACCCAAATCAGTTTGTTTCGCTTTTTCTACATCAACATGAATAAAGTAGTGATCCCCTGTGCAATCGGCAAAGGCGTTGATGCGTTCCTGCGAAACTTCAATCCATGGGGTTGGTTCAAGCTTGGTCCCTACTGTATTGACCATCTCATCTTTAGGAACGATTTTCAGCGGCATATTTTTCTCCTTTTTTTGAAAGTAAATCATCTTTAGCCGCTTTCCTAAGGTAAATCATCTTTCGCCGCAAGGACGTGTCAAAAGGTTTTCGTATGCAGAACTTCTCATCCAACGAAACGACGTCGATCTAGAGCGGTTGGGGCAAGGGGTTGGGCGTCGTCCAAGAAGCACGACAGATCAAGGCAACACCGATGCTCAGCGCGTAGCTGTCGCGGGGCTGGAGAAGCGACTGGAGAAGATCAAGGCCGACATCGACGGGTGCGTGGAGAACATGGCGCGCTCCACGTCGGAGTCGGAGTGTTCTGGTTCAGCCTGACGTTAAGTCTCGGTGGGCTTGAGTTAGCGAGTTGAAACGGTTTGAAGTGGACTAAAGGCAGTTTTGTTTATGGCGTTTTTTCGCATTGTGCCAAAAGCAAAGTGGGAAGCACCGAGGGCGCCACGTGGACGCCCTCGGCCTTTGCTTCTGGACCTGTGACGGCGCTCGGGTTGCTCGCCAGCAGAGCCCTATCCTCCGCACAGGCATCTGGATTATAGCATGCGGCCTGGCGATTACGTTGTCGCTTCTTTCGTGCGGCTTCCAATTTGCGATCGCGCTCCTGGAAGATCTCCCGATCCCGTCCCAGCAATTTGTCCATGGGCGTGACGTATCCGATCGCTGAGTGCAAACGCTGTTCGTTGTAACGGCAGACGAATTCGGACACGATGCGACGTGCGTCATCCACGCACAGCGGCGTGCCAGGTCGTATGCACTCGGATTTTACCGTGCGATGATACCGCTCCAGTTTTCCATTGCTTTGGGGATAGGAGGGGCTGGTCCGAACATGGGTCATGCCGCTGATCCGCACGAACTGCTTGAACTCCTTGGCCACGAACTGGGGTCCGTTATCGGAGATGATCCGCGGCTGGGCTTCCGGGTACGCTTCCCGCGCTCGCTGGAGCACGATCTCCACGTCAAGTTCCGTCATCGATTCACGGATCTCCCAATGCACGATCGAACGACTGTAACCATCCAGCACGCTGATCAAGTGGTAGAAGGTGCCACAAATGTTCAAGTATGCAATATCGATGTGCCAATGGCTGTGCGGAAACTTTGGTTGCTGAAATCCTTTTCCCTTACCCGACGGACCGCGATTCCAGCGGTCCATCAAGCCGGCCTGCTTCAAGATGCGATACACACTGGAGGGACTTACCGCCACCACATCCGCATCCAGCATCATGTAGGTCAAACGGCGATATCCCTCCAAGGGATGCGCTTGATGGAATTGCACGATGGCCCGTTTCTCCCAATCCTCCAGCCAATGATCACGAGGTATCCAGCCGTTATGTTCGTTGACTTTTCCGTAGCGAGACTGCCATTTGTAAAACGTGCCTTGGGGGACACCGATCCACCGCAGCAGCCGGTTCACGGGAATCTCGGACCGGTCGTTCCAATACCGCACATAATCGACCACACCATCGCGTGTGTGGTGGGGAACCCAGATTCCATTCAGAGTTCCCCATTGGCTTTTTTTGCTTTGACGTTCTCCTCCATCAACTCGGCGATGACTTCGTTCTTGGTTTGCAGTTTTTCTTCGAGTTGCTGGATTCGCCTGACGGCCGCATCGTCCTGACGACGCTGGTTGGCACTGTTCGTCTTCCGCTCAAAGGCAATGGCCGCATTCTCGAAGAGTTGCTTCTGCCAGTTGTAATACTGCGTGGCATGAATCCCGTACTCCTCGCACAGGTCGGACACGGGGACGTTCTCAAGCAGGTGACGCCTTACAATCGCTACTTTCTGTTCGGCCGTAAGAAACTTCCGATTCGACATTTGAGCTCTCCTTCCGGGTATGTGCTAAACTCTAGCACATCCTTAAAGCTCAACATCCATTTGGGGCAGAACAGCTTCAACGGCAGCCCGCGATCTTCAAAACGCCGCGATCAACCTGATCTGGTCACCGCGCCCCGGTTTCGGAGTGGGAATCGAATTCAACTACAATTGGCGGGAGGTTCGGGACCTGACGACCGGAGATAACAATCGAATCCAGTTCACCATCCAATTCGGACCGTAATGAAACTGCAGGGTTAAAGCTAAGACGAGTCATTAAGCGAACCATTTACGATTCAACCGAAGGGGTGCCGTGAATTGGATTTCATTGCCGAGGTTTAGTGTTGCGTTTGGGTCGAAAGACACAGGCAGTACGCTCGCAATGCACAAGATTCTCATCGGAAAGACGCGGTAAATGCGTTGGTTTGGCGTGGGTTCATAAATGCAACACAAATGCAACGTTGTGTCAGATCGCCGTGTCAGAAAACGTAGCGGCACCAAAAGAAAAAGCCCTAACCCTCTACAGGTCAGGACTTTATTCAGTGGGCGGTATTGGACTTGAACCAACGACCTCCACGATGTCAATCTAAAATTTCGTGTTGAGACTGCGTTGGGTTCGCTGGACATTTGCGAACTTGAGCCGTGAAAACCCGACTCGAACGTTGGTTTGCCATTGGTTCGGGATTGGAGCCGGATTGTGCAACGCTGTGTCAGATTTGTGTCAGAATTAAGCTCGCAAATCAACTGGTAGTTGCGACTTCGGCGTGTAAGACCGAAGTGGGTTGGGCAATACGTAAGAACCAACCTGTGCGGTGTTCAAATCACGGCCATTCACCAAAGCCAACAGCAATAATTGATCGGCAAAATAACTCTCGTTCTTTTAAGTTATTCGACAGTGCTAATGGGCCTAGGCGGAAACCAAGGATTCAGACTTACCGGGATCGTTCCCGATTTCATCACCGTCGACGGTGGCGAGGGTGGAACCGGGGCCGCGCCACAGGAGTTAAGCGATCGCCTGGGCATGCCTCGCGCGAAGGACTGATTTTCGTTCACAATGCACTCGTCGGCATCGGTGTCCGCGATGATCTGCGCTTAGCCGCCAGCGGCAAACGCGCCTCGAGCTACGAGATCGCTTCGGCGATGGGGCTCGGCGCCAACTGGTGCAACATCGCCCGCGGTTTCATGTTCTCTGTGGGCTGCATCCAGTCACAGAGCTGCCACACGAACACATGTCCGGTCGGTGTAGCGACCCAGAACCAGCGGCTGCAGCTGGCGCTGGTGGTCGAGGACAAGGCGCGCCGCGCCTGCGACTTCCACAACAATACGGTGCAGGGGCTGGCAGATATGACGGCGGCTTGCGGCCTCGATCACCCGAACGAGTTCACGCCCCGGCACCTCTGCGAGCGCATCTCTCCCCACGAAGTGCGTAACTTCGATCAGCTCTACAGCTTCTTCGAGCCGGGACAACTTCTGGAAAACAAAGCCGGCCCCGTGCTCCAGAAGTTCTGGGATGAAGCCAACGCACAGACCTTCGCCAACGCGTAAACGTCTTTGCCCAACACTACATAACGCGTCAAAAAACACGAACGAACACTCAAATACGCCTGCACGCCGCAATGGCTTGCTTTACCCGTTCTGCCCTAACGCTGAGAGTCGCTGAGACTCGAAGACTGTGTTGGGACTGTCAGTTGACTGGCGTTGGAGTAGGTCAGGCCGAAGAGTAAGGTTCCGATCAGGAGAACGCACGCCGCACCGGTGATCCGCAATCCGGAAGTAAAGCGAGCCCGCCGAGGATCGTCAGCCTTCATCCGGCGGAAGGCGACGCGCCTGCCGAGGATGGCGAGCACGCCGATGCCGGACATGGCGAGTGCCATTCCCGCGGAGATGGCAGCGACCATCAGGATGGCAGGAAAGAGGAGGTCGTTGGCCACGCCGAAGAGCAGCACCAAAAGCGCGCCGGTGCAGGGGACGACTCCCACCGCGAGGGCGAGCCACGTGCCCGCACCCTTCTTTTTTTTCTCAAGCGCGGAGCAGGCGAGGCAGTCGTGATGAGCATGGTCGTCGTGGTGGTTACCATGATTTTCGTGATGGTGATCATGACCGGCGTGGGCGTGATCACCCGTTTCAGATTCCACGCTTTTCCGCGATTGTCTCGAGGCTTGGATGGCACTGCGCAACATCACGGCTCCGATGGCCATGATCAGGACGTAGCTGCCGAGGCGGATGGCGCGGTAGTCCGACGGAGCCTGGCCGGTGGCCTGCCTCACGGCAAAATCCGCCACCAGCACGACGATGATCGAGGACAGGACATGAAAGACCGCGATCAACACTCCCATCCTTAAGCCTTTGCCCAAGCTCCCTCCATCGCCAACAAAGTAGGAGATCACCACCGCCTTGCCATGGCCGGGACCAAGCGTGTGCACGAGGCCGTAGCCGAAGGCCACCAGGATCGCGAACCAGAACGCCTTCGAGCTGCCATCGTCGCGAAGGCCGCTCATGGCCTGAGTGAAAATCAGGGAAACCTTCGCCTGCGCGATTTGGAACCAGCTGTGCCCTGCGAAGGCACTCTCGGGAATCTCCACCTTGGCGAGGTCGTCCGAATCGGCCGCTGAGTAGTCGCTGATAACATCGGTCACCATGGTGTAGGCGACTTTCACCTGCATGCTGCCATCGACGAGGAACAGGTCGTAGCTCGCCGGTTTCACTTCGATCGTTCCTTCGATCCACACCGGGGAGAATTGCCCTCGCGGTTCCATCCCGCCAGGAACCGAAACGTGGATCATTTGATTCGGAGGCGGCGGAGGCGTGTGAATGCAGGCACCCACCCAGGGAACGAGCAGGAATTCCGTGATCTTCTGCCCACCCGTCCCGAGTGGCAGAACATAACCGGCGAGTCGCACCTGCTTGCCGTTCAGGGTGCCGTTGACCGCTGCCATCGCGTGCGTTCGCTGGGCGACAATCTCTCCGCGCAAAGCGATCAATCCATCGATATCGATATCGTCCTCTTCAAGCCGCTTTACAGCGCCAGTGAGCTTCTCCATTTGCTCTGGCGTAATGTCCACGCCTGCCGACTGTAGCTCCCGTATTCTGGAGGCTACCACGAGGTCGAGTTTCTGATCAGAGGTCAGCTCGAGAAAGGGATCGCTATCGATCTCAACTTGCGGGACGAGATTTCTCCACGTGATTGGCTGCACCTTTTCAGTGGAGGCCGCCAAGTCGATGCCGTTGGTGAACGTTTGATGGAACGCATTAACAGCGCTATCATCGCGCAAATCTTCCCTTTGATCGACGGTGTTGGCATCCAGGGTCCAGCCGCTGAACATACGCGACTCTCCATCGAGGATGAATATGGTGGCATCGCTTGCTTCGACACGCAGCAGGCCCGAGACTTGAACCGGCACATAGAGAGACTGGCCCTGCGGATCTTCTTTCAACTTTACCCGCACGAGTTCGTTCGGCGGAGGCGGCGGAAGATGGCTGCACATCCCCACCTGCGAGACCAGATAGCCGTAGTAGGTGCCATCTGGGGCCTGCGGCGCGGGGATCAGATAGCCCGACAGCGTCACCTCGACCTTGTCCAGCGCGGGGTTCGTGGCCATGAGTGCGGCCTTCCGCTTCTTGGCGACCTCCCAGCGTTGGGCGATCAGCTCATCGACGTCGTAACCGTTGATCTCAAGCATGTCCTTCGCCGCGGTGCGTCGGGCTTCGAGCCGGGCACGCTCATCTTCCGCAAGATCGTCTTGCGAGAGTCTCTCATCCACCTGAAGAATGAGCTTCAACTCATTCAGCAGTTGGAACCCCATGTCTCTGTAGGGATCGTCAAAGACAACGGCCAAAGGATCCGCAAGGTCTGAAAACTCGATCTCTTCAGGGGCAGCAGAAGCCTTGGTAGCGGCCAACATGGCCGCCACCGCAAAAACGAATCCTAAGAACCGCATATTACACATTCTCGTTAAGTGCCTGATGATTACTTCCCGCCCTTTGCAGGGAAGGCAGGCGAGATATCCGGCATACCGGTCGAGAATTCGGCATTCCACGCTTCTTCCGAGATCGGCTCGAAGCGAGGTTTGGCTTCGGGCTCAAACCGGATCGGCTGACCGGCGAAAACCGGAAGCAGTTTGTCGTCACGCACCGTCACCTTGCCGTTGACGATCACGGCTTTGAAGCCCGTCGACGGGATAGCGCCATTGTCGTAGCTCGAATTGTCGGTGACGAGCGCGGGGTCAAACACCACGATATCGGCGGCCATGCCGGTCTGGATGCGGCCACGCTCCTGCATGAACTTCAGACCGGTATCGCCCAGATGCTTGGCCGCGTTGTAGCTGAGAATCGACAAAAGCTGCATCATGGGGATGTTGTTTTCCCGACCCATGCGCAACGAGAGACTGCGGGTGCCGGAGGTGCGCGGATGGGTGTTGCCCAGTTTTTCCAAGGGGAAATCCCAAGGGCCGAAAACCGGCTCGGCGATCACCGAGTCGCTCGCCACGGTCACGCCCTTGAGCGTCAGCCATTTTGGCGCGTCTTCGGCCGGCATCTTGAAGAGGACGACCAGCTTGGTCGGATCGGATTTCATACCGGCCTCATATTTTTCCAAATTATAGAAATCACCGGTGATCGGATCCAGCAAGGTATCCTCATAGCGGTGGCCCATTCTCTTTACCCACTCGTCCGGAGTCAGGAAAACCGCATTCAAGAAGGTTGTGCCGGCAGCGTAGGGATAGACTTCACCCCAAACATTGTGGCCCCGACCTTGAAGGCGGGTAATCATTTCGTGGGTAAACCGCCAGCCGGGGTTGTTGAAGTGCAGAACGATGGCTGGCGCATCCAGTGCCACCGCGTTGATGAGGAGTTCCTGCGCGCCGAGGTTCTCCTTGATGTCGTTGTCAGGTGTGAAGCGGGTGTGTGCGGTGGTCAAACGGTCATACCGCGCCGCGACCTTCTGCACCTCGAACATCTCACGCGTTGTCACGCCATCACGCATGTATCCAAGGGTACTGGAAGCGCCGATCGCGCCGTCCTGCAGACCCTTGTCGATAATCTTGAGGATCTTGTTGCCCTGCTCCAGGTTCGGGCGTTTGAGGCTCCAGCCGCTTTTCTTTCTAGTCTCCAAAAGGGCGATAGGGCCTCTCTCGTAGATCTCGTCGCTCATTACACCGTCGATCACCATCGAGCGTGCCTGCTCGTGGCTGGAACCGACGCCGTAGTTGGCCTGGGTCTTGCCCGCGCGCGCTTCATACCAACCTGCGACGAAGTTCCCTGCACAGCCGATTTCGAGATCCATGCTGCTGGTCAGGCCGTCGCGCAACCCGATGGAATAGCCGAGCGGCGCCTGCCAGTGGAAGTGGGTGTCGATGAAGCCCGGCCCCACGATATGGCCGGTGGCATCCACCGTCTCGGCACCTTTGAGTGGCTTTTTGCTGATCTCGACGATGCGACCGTCTTTGATGCCGACATTGGCGATGTCGTCGAACAGTGTTTCAGGGTCCATGACCCGGCCGTTGTTGATGACGAGGTCGTAGTCCTGGGCAAAGGCCGACGAAACGGTCAGAAGACTTGTCGTCAGGAGTATGCGGATGCTGGTAGAAATATTCATCGTGTGTCCTGAATGGATTTTTATTCAAAGGGTTGCCCTCAGGCGAGGGATTGAGGGTGAGGAAATCATGGGTGTGACGTGATCACTTTTCGACCTTCTGGGGGAAGGCACCCGTGAAGGTATCCGGCATACCAGTCGAGAAGGTAGCATTCCACGACTCGACCGAGATCGGCTCGAAGCGCGGTTTGTCTTCGGGTTCAAACCGGATCGGCTGACCAGGAAAAACCGGAAGCTGCACATCGTCGCGCACAACCACCTGACCGTTGACGATCACGGCTTTCATGCCCGTCGAAGGGATAGCGCCATTTTCGTAGGTTGAATTGTCCGTGAAGAGTTCGGGGTCAAACACCACGATATCGGCAACCATGCCAGTCTGGATGCGGCCGCGCTCTTGCATGAACTTCAGACCGGTATCGCCCAGATGCTTGGCAGCGTTGTAGCTGAGGATCGACATCAGCTGCATCATCGGGATGTTGTTTTCCCGACCGAGCCGAATCGTAGCGCCTCGGGCGCCAGCCGTGCGGGGATGGGTGCCGCCCAGCTTTTCCATCGGGTAATCCCACGGGGCGTCGTACGGCGTGGCACCAACCGCATCGCTGGCCATGGTCACGCCCTTGAGCGTCAACCATTTTGCCGCATCTTCGGCGGGCATCTTGAATACGACGATCGGCCTGCTCGGTTCGGATGCGACGGTGGCCTTGTAGGTCTCCAAGGTATAGTACTCACCCGTGACCGGATCCAGCATGGTATCTTCATAGCGTTTACCCAGGTCGTCGACCCAGCTCTTAGGCTCCAGAAACGAAGCATTGATCGTGGTGGAACCCGCAGCGTAGGGATAGACTTCACCCCAGATGTTGTGGCCCTGTTCCTGAAGCCCGATAATCATTTCGTGTGCAAGCCGCCAGCCTGGGTTGTTGAAGTGCAGGACGATCGCCGGTGCGCCAAGCGCCACGGCGTTGGCGACGAGTTCCTGCGCGCCGTTGTTCTCCGTGGTGTCGGTGCCGAGCGTGTAGCGGGTATGTGCGCCGGTTGGGCGGCCATAACGTGCCCCGACTTTCTGCACCTCGTACATCTCGCGTGAAGAGACGCCCTCTCTCATGTAGCCCACGGTGCTGCCAATGCCGGGTGCACCAGCCTGCAGGCCCTTGTCAATCTCCTCGAGAATCGCGTTGCCCTGTTCCAGGGTCGGGCGCGTCACGCTCCAGCCAGTTTTCTTCCGGGTTTCAAAAGCGGCTATGGGTCCGTCTTTCAAGTAATCGCCCTTTGCCCCGTCGATGAACATCGCGCGGGCAAATTCGTGGCTGACCCCAATGCCATAGTTGGCCTGGGTCTTACCGGCGCGTGCCTCATACCAGCCCGCGACATAGGATCCCGCACAGCCCATCTCGAGATCCATGCTGCTGGTCAGGCCGTCGCGCAACCCGAGGGAATAGCCGACCGGCATTTGAAAGTGGAAATGGGTGTCGATGAAACCCGGTGCCACGATATGGCCGGTGGCATCCACGGTCTCGGCACCTTTCAGTGGCTCTTTGCTGATCGTGACGATGCGGCCGTCCTTGATGCCGACATTGGCGATGTCGTCGAACAACGTTTCAGGGTCCATGACCCGGCCGTTGTTGATAACGAGGTCGTAGTCCTGGGCAAAGACCGACGAAACGGTGAGAAGGCTTGTTGTTAACGCTGCAACAAGAGTGAACACAGTAAACTGCTTGCGCCCTTGTTTAAGAACTCTTCTTATTTGATTCATTTTGTTTTTCTTTTTTAAATTGGTTGTTTAGTTGCTCGCTCTTCAACAGACCAAGCCCTGATTGCAGAACTCACTGGTTCGGTTCAAACGTCCTGGGCTCGATGGATATCTGGTCCAATCGCCCCTTTTCCAATACCGGAAAACGGATCGGTTTGCCTGGAAAGACCTTTTGCACTTCGGAATCTTTCACCACCACGACGCCGTTCACCAACACATAGGGAATACCGGTAGAAGGCAGCGCTCCTTCGCCCGGCTTGTAAGTGCTGTTGTCAGTGACCGTGTCCGGGTTGAAGACGACGATGTCGGCATCGGCACCCACTTGCACTCTTCCCTTGGTCTTCATCTGGCTAATGCCGCCGAATTCGTCAAAATACTTGGCGTGCAGGTAGCTCATCTTGGAAATAGCTTCCATCAAGGGCATGATCTTTTCTTCGCGCACCATGCGCAGCACCTTGGCGCGTGTCCCTGCGCTGCGCGGATGAACTGACTTGCCTTCATAAGGTGAATCCCAAGGGTAGTAGTTGAGCTTTTCATCCTGGATCGCCATACCGTCGGAGACAATGACGACTCCTGGCATAGCCAACCACTTGCTGATGTCTTTTTCCGGGTTGTTGTAGATCACAATCGCCCTGCCGGGATCATTCTTGCGAATGTCCTCATACATCGCCTTGTCCCAACGTGTGCCATCAAGGTTTGAGACGTCCGAATAGGTGATCCCCATTTGAGCCATACTTCCTACCGTCAGGATATCGGTGGAAGCAATCGTGGAACCGGCCGCATACGGGTAAACCTCACCCCATACCTTGGCTCCTCTTTTCTCCCTGGCATCGTTCACCAAGGGAATGGTGTATTCCCAGTCCATGTTGCTATTCAGGTGTGAAGCCATGAAAGGCGCATCCAAAACCATGGCATTGGCCAGCATTTCCTGAACACCCAATTGCCCTTCAGTCGGAGGACGAACACCGGCAAAGCGTACGTGTCCATTTGTAATCCGGCCGTATTTTCCAGCCAACTCCTGGTATTTATACAGTTCATACTGGGTAACGCCCGTGGTCATATAACCGACAGGAACGCCCACGCCCAAGGCGCCTTGGCGAAGGCCTTCATCGACCATAGCTCATAATCCTTGGTCATCTGCTCTTTGTTGGGCAAGGTTGCCGACCAGCCTGGCTTGCGTCCTTCTTTCTGGGCCTTTGCGGCGGCGTCACCCACCACACTAGAGAACAGTTCGCCCATGTCATTACCACTAGCCGCGATTTCAGGGCCGTCCAACACCGATACTCGGGCAAGAGTTGCGAGCACGACCATACCGTAGTTGCTCTGGGTTTTACCCTCGGCATTTGCATACCATTTGGCGATATCGCCGGCGCCTGCTTCGAAATCCATCTGGGTGGTCAAGCCATCACGCAAATTCACCTTGCGACTGAACTGGTCTGTCGCGTGCTGGTGCCCCTCAATAAAGCCCGGGGCTACGACGTGACCCTTGGCGTCGATGGTCTCCTTGCCCTTGATCGCGTCCTCGGTGATCACAACAATTTTGCCATCCTTGATCCCCACATTGCGCACGCCATCAAAGTTGGTCTCGGGGTCCATGACCCTGCCGTTGAGGATGGCGATGTCGTAGTCCTGGGCAAAGGCCGACGAAACGGTGAGAAGGCTTGTCGCCAGGAGTAGGCGGATGCTGTTACGAATGTTCATGGTGCTGATTGTATGGTATTTTTATATAACAAGTCGGGACTCAGGCGGCGGTCGAAGCCCTCTGTGCCAATATAGACGAGACAACTACCTCCTCATTTATTACTGTAGAGGGCAAGGAGGTAATCCAGGATGGAAGATTATGGAAGACGTCAAGCAGAACAGCCGCCTATGGCCGGCTTTGAGCGTAGCGAAAAGCCGGCCATAGGCGTCGGTGGTCCGTCGGAGGGGGCTCGGAAGCAGGCCGGGCGACCGGATCCCGAGGTGCCGGAGCAGCCGGTCCGACGCAGCTTCTCGGCCGCCTACAAGTTGAAGGTTCTCGCGGAAGCCGACCAGTGTACGGGCCGTGGAGAACTCGGGGCGATCCTTCGTCGGGAAGGTCTTTACTCGTCCCATTTGACGACGTGGAGACAGCAACGCGATCAGGGGTCCCTCGAGGGGCTGGCTCCCAAAAAGCGCGGCCGGAAAGCCAGGCGCAAAGATGCCCTCGCGGAAGAGAATGAGCGGCTCCGCCGGAAGAATGCACGGCTTGAGCATCAGCTCCGGCAGGCTGAGACCATCATCGAGGTTCAAAAAAAACTCTGCACGATGTTGGGGCTTCCGCATGCGAGCGCCGACGTGAGCGGGAACGAAGAATGAAAGCGGTGGAACAGCTCGCGCCGGCGGTCGGGACTTCGCAAGCTTGCCAGTCATTGGCAGTGCCACGCTGTTCGTACTACCGCAGCCAGGCGCCCGCGCCGTCGGGCCAGCAGTCTGAGCGGCGGCCGCCGACGCGAGCCCTTTCGGTACCACAACGACAGCGCGTCCTGGAGGAGCTGCACTCGGAACGTTTCGTCGACAAAGCCCCTGCAGAAACGTATGCGGCCCTGCTGGACGAGGGCGTCTATTTGTGTTCGGTCCGCACCATGTACCGCATTCTTTCGGACGCCGATGAAGTTCGCGAACGCCGCAACCAGGTGCGGCATCCGCACTACCAGAAGCCAGAACTGTTGGCCACCGGCCCTAATCAAGTCTGGTCGTGGGATCGAGCGGCACGACGATCAGGATCACGCGGCGACAAGAGGATGTTGATGAGCGAAGCGAACCAGCGGCGCTCCACCCGCGGGGATTTCGTTTTCGCCACGATGCGGATCACAGTGCCATTCCCGTCCGTCCCATAAGTAGTATGCTCACGGATGTGAACGGAGACGGCCTGGTAGATCTAACCCTGGAGCTGAGTGTTGACGAAATGCGAGCCAATGGCGTTGTTGATCTCGAGACCCTAGAGAACTACTTCGCAGGCCAATTGACTGATCTGACGGACATCGCTGGTCGAGATGCGACCACGTTCATTCCCGAACCGTCGGCCTTTGTCCTGATATCGGTCGGGCTGATTGAAGTTCTGGCGTGCAGGGATCGGTAACAATCCACATTCCGCCCGTTGGGGGAGCCTCGCATGAGCCTCCGAACTGGCTGATTTAGACTTTCAGGCACAAGTCAGGAGCCTAGCAGGCGATGCGGCTGGCCACGGGCGTAGCTGCATCTCTCGCCGCGCAGGCTTACCCTTCTTTGCCCGGCGAATGCGGATTTGATGGCGTGTGGCAGCATCGGCCAGCGGTCGAGGATCCCAGCCAGGTCTTGGTCGGGTACAAGTGCTGTGTGTGGCGCTGCACCAGCTGACATATCTGGCAACGCGGCTTGTCGGGCGGATGGGGTGGCACCTGTACTGGGAGACCATCGTGGCGTGAGAAATCAGGTAAGCAAGTCCAAGCTAACAGTGAAGGGCATAAGGTGACCTCGGGGAAATGCGCTCCACCGAGCCTATGCGCACGCTTCCGGCTACTCATCAAATCGACCTTGCCAGCGCTCGACGGCCGCGCGTTCCAGCATCTCGCGGTCGTCGGGGTGCGCCACGCTGATCAGGGCCGCGGCCCGCTCTTTCAGCGACTTGCCGTACAGGTTAACCACGCCGTACTCCGTGACCACGAAATGCACGCTGGGACGGGTGGTCACCACGCCGGCCCCGGGCTGCAGCTGGGGAACAATCTTGGGCTTGCCGCGAGGAGTCCGCGAAGTCATGGCAATGATCGGCATCCCCCCCTCCGACGCCGCCGCGCCACGCATGAAGTCGATCTGACCGCCGACGCCCGAATAAATCCGCGTGCCAATCGAGTCGGCACAGATTTGCCCCGTCAGGTCGATTTCGATGGCGCTGTTGATCGCGGTCACCTTGGGGTTCTTGCTAATAATATTTATATTGTTCGTAAACGCTGCGTCGCGCAGCATCACGCGGGGATGATCGTCCAGAAATTCGTACAGCTGGCGACTGCCCAGCGCAAAGGTGCTGACAATGTACCCAGGATGAACCTTTTTCTGAGCATTCGTTACGACGCCGCTTTCAATCAGGGGCAGCAGTCCGTCCGAGAACAGCTCGGTGTGAATCCCCAAGTCCTTGTGATGACCCAGATGGGCCAGCACGGCATGCGGAATGCTACCGATGCCGGTCTGCAACGTCGCGCCGTCCGGGACGATTTCGGCGATATTGCGTCCGACCTGCTGTACCTCCGGCGTGGGGGCCGCGGGAGTAATCTCCGGCAGCGGCTCGTCAGCCTCCACAATGTGGTCGATGATGTTCAACGGAATCTGCCCCTCCCCCATCACGCGGGGCATGTGGCGGTTCATTTGGGCAATCACCAGCCGAGCAGTCTCGACGGCAGCCAGCGTCGTGTCGACGGACGGCCCCAGCGAGACATAACCGTGCTTGTCCGGAGGCGACACCGAGATCAGCGCCACGTCGACCGAGACCAGCTTCGAGCGAATCAGCGTGGGAATCTCGCTCAAAAAAGCCGGAATGTAGTCCGCGCGGCCTTCGGCCACCGCTTTTCGTACGTTCTGACCGACGAAGAAGGCGTCAATGTCAAACACATCCGACAACTCCGGGCTGGCGTACGGCGCCTTCCCTTCCGTGTGGATGTGGATAATTCTTACCCGACGTAACGTTCTGGCGCGGGCCACCAGTGCTTCCACCAGTATCTTGGGGGTGGCCGCCGCACTGTGGATGAACACCGCATGTCCAGGCCGGATGAGATCAATAGCATTTTCGGGAGAAAGCGTAGTCGGAGTCATCCGCGAATTTGACTTGAGTTTGACGTGCAGAGGGTTGAACGAATGCAGCCGCGGCCGCCCAGGGCGTACCGCCAAGCGAAAGGCAGGACGCCGCGGTCGCTGGGGCAGCCATCGCAATTCGGGTGACGATAAAGAACGACAATCATCGATGTCAAGCAGAGTCGAACTAGGGTGAAGCCATTCGTGTCGTCGAGCCGCGCGGTTTTTTTTATCGGACTTTCGGAATCACGAAGCGTTGATTCCGACGGCTGTCCGTCGCGGCAGGGCGTGATTTCTCGGTAAGGTGTGCGTTGTTTTTGCGCGTGGCTGAGATGGCCCCGCTGCTCACCCGGGCCCTTACGGGGCCCGGTTCGCCACTCCGATTCGATACGTCATTGCCCTCTGGGCCGTCAATCGCATCCTGGCCGCGACTATCTGGTAAACTAACGTCTTCATTCGATCATTAGACTGCCGTATGCCAATCACCAATTCCGTACCACTGCTGTTCCAGCAGCTAGGCATCTCGATGCTGTTGGGGATTCTTGTTGGGCTGCAACGAGAACGATCGGATTCGGCAATTGCCGGTCTGCGCACGTTTCCGCTGATCACGGTGTTAGGTACGCTGGTGGCCTCCATCGATATGGCGTTTCAAGCCGGTGGTTGGATTGTGGCGGCAGGCTGTGTGGCCGTCGTGTCGGTAGTGGTAGTAACCAACTTGCAACGACTGCGGCGTGATCCGATCGACTACGGCATGACCACCGAGGTGGCGATTCTGCTGATGTACTTCGTGGGTGCGTACCTGGTGGCCGGCGAGCGCACGGTAGCCATTGCCGTGGGGGCCGGGGCCGCTGTGCTGTTGCAGTTCAAACCTGAATTGCATGGGATTGCCACTAGGCTGGGAAATCAGGACGTGCGGGCCATCATGACGTTTGTCCTGATCACCTGTGTAATCCTGCCCATTCTGCCCAATACCACGTATGACCTTGCTCCGCCTTTAAACGTGCTGAATCCCTTTGAGATTTGGACGATGGTGGTGCTGATTGTGGGGATCAGCTTGGGGGGTTATTTGAGCTATAAGTTTTTCGGACCAGATGCAGGCATATTGTTGGCCGGAGTTCTGGGTGGCGCCATTTCCAGCACATTCACCACGCTGAGCTTTGCAAAACGCACTAGACACGCGCCGCAAGGCGCCAGTTTGGCTGGACTAGTGATCATTGTGGCCTCGTCGATCGTGTTCGTGCGCGTGATCCTGGAGATCTTCGTCGTGGCCCCACAGTTTTTTCAGCACCTGGCTGCGCCGATGGCCGTGATGTTGGCAGGCGGGCTGTTAGCCGGTGTCCCCATGTGGCTGCGTATTAAACAGGAGTCGGCTGAAATGCCCGAGCAGAAAAACCCCACTGAATTGCGCACGGCACTGGTGTTTGCCGGGCTGTACGCCGCGGTATTGATGGCACTCGCCGCCACCAACGAGTTTTTGGGGGACCAGGGACTCTACGGCGTAGCCATCCTCTCGGGATTAACCGACATGGATGCCATTACCCTCTCCACGGCGCGATTGGTCAGACTAAGTACCCACGACGGGGGAATCTCCGTCGGGTTGGGCTGGCGACTGATCGTGGTTGCATCGATGGCCAATCTGGTATTCAAATGGTGCCTGGCGGCCATTGTGGGGCATGCGAGGTTGCGCTGCGCCTGGCGCTGCTGTTCGCCGCACCGTTGTTGACCGGGTGTGGCCTGCTGTGCTTTTGGCCAGGATAATCCCTTCGGGGGGCCGCGTCGTTAGACCGCAAGCCAGAAGAAATCGCCGTTAACATTGGTCGTCGGCCACCGCTCCCAGGCGATTTCTGGCGGCGTGCGCGTCCGGTTAACGCGCACGCCGCCGAAGAATGCCGCATCGTGTTTGGCCAGAACGAACGTGTGCCGGGCATTTTTGTCGGGCTTGCGGTCTAACGCACCTACCAGTAAGACAATTCAGCAAAGGGTTCCAAACGGGTGTAACCCGCGTTCCTCGCTCGTACTCGTACTCGATTGCGTCCACGGATCGGTCAATTCGCTGGATTCGAGCACGAGCACGAGTACGAGTACCGGCCTGCGCCTGAGCACGAGTACGAGCCATGGCAATTAATCGCGATAGCTGGCAACACATTTTGATGACCTTCGGCAATTCGAAACCCAAAACTCTCACAACGAGAATAGTACAGGAGAAACCTCATGACGCGTTATTTGACCCTCATTCAATTTACCGACCAAGGCATCCGTAATGTCCAGCAATCGATCCATCGAGCTGGAGAATTTCGTGCGCAGGTGGAAGCTGCCGGCGGCAAAATCTTATCCATGTACTGGTCCACCGGTGAAGCCGACGGCTGCATTGTGTTTGAAGCTCCGGACGAGGTCACCGGAGCTTCCTTGCTCTTGTCGCTCGGCAAGAAAGGAAACGTGCGCACGCGCACGATGAGAGTTTTCGATGCCGAGGAATTCGGACGCATCGTGGACGGTACCTAGTCAGGGCGGCCGGCTGG
Source organism: uncultured Planctomycetales bacterium (assembly GCA_963695565.1). Taxonomy (GTDB): domain Bacteria; phylum Planctomycetota; class Planctomycetia; order Pirellulales; family Pirellulaceae; genus CAVOGW01. The sequence goes on along the minus strand of CAVOGW010000005.1, from coordinate 804,545 downwards.
GAATCCGACCCACGCAAGGTTTTCGACCTCGGAGTGATCACGATAGCGCCGTCGCTCGCTCGGTCGACAGGCTGCTCGTCGTTACTGTAGCTGTCGGGCAGCGAGCTACCGACACAAGGCGCCTGTCGATTTAATCAGCCGATGGGCGTTAGCCCATGGGTCAGGCAGGCAAGAACGCGTCACAACCGGAGGCTAACGCCCAATGCCACTCAGTTTGCAGAACAATTGGGTTGATTGTCCTCAATTGTTCGGCGAGCCGCGAAATTGTCGGGGGAAACAGTTGGGGACAACTGTTCCACAATGCCCAAACCGAGTGCCATTGGGCTAACGCCTGCCGGCTGATATAACTTGGGCACCTTTCGGTACTAAATCGACAAGCCGCAAGGTCTGGTGGGGATGTACGTCACGCTAAAAGCCGCGTAAATGTAGCTGTCAGACAGCGAACCAGCGACACAAGGTGATGGTTCGTTACGCGTTACAGTCGGGCGCAGTCGACGAGCTCGGTTTTAAGCCGTTGTTGCCACTGCTGCACCACGCTGAGCAGCTGGAGCGGCCTTTCGGCCACGACCTGCAGTTTACCTGAATAGACAGCACCCGAATGGCCGTCGAGCGACAGCACATCCCGCTCGCCAAACCACTGACCGCCAAGTCGGCACCGTCGATTGGCATCGATGATCAGATCACGGCAGCCCACGATGCAGACTTTGTTCATCTGCCGGGCAACGACGGCTGCGTGTGAAGTGCGACCGCCCAGTGCCGTGAGAATCCCATCTGCCGCGGCCAGGCCCGCCACGTCGTCGGTCGAAATATCGTGGCGTACGAGAATGGGGTGTTCTCCGGCAGCCGCCATGGCCACGGCATGCGGCGCATCCAGGGCAATCTTGCCAACTGCTACGCCTGGACAGGCGGCAACGCCGTGGGCCAAGGGAGGTCGACCGTGTTCGGGTGCCAGACGGAAGATTTGTAACGACTTCAGGTCGCAATCGGCGAGACGCTGCAGCCCTTGCCTCTCGTCAATCACACCCTCGGCCACCAGGTCACACGCGATGCGTAGCGCTGCCCACGGTGTACGCTTGGCCGCGCGAGACTGCAACAGGTACAGCTGGCCCTCCTGCAGCGTAAACTCGAAGTCTTGCACGTCGCCAAACAGTCGTTCCAGTTCTTTGCTGATCAATTGCAATCGATTGTCGAGCGCCGGCATCAGCTGTTGCACGGCCGACCGGTCGTGCAGTACGTGCCGCCCCGACACGATATCTTCTCCTTGCGCATTCCACAGAAAATCCATGTACAACTGTGGCTCACCAGTAGTGGGATCTCGCGTGAACGCGACCCCCGACCCGGACTGGCTGCCCATGTTTCCAAACACCATCGCCTGAACCGTCACGGCCGTGCCAACATCGTTGTCGATGTGATGCAGCCGACGGTAGGCGACCGCGCGTGGGCTGCGCCAGGATCGGAGAACCGCTTCGGTGGCGGAGTTGAGTTGAACTAACGGCTCCTGGGGAAACAGTTGCCCCACGCGGTTAGCAAACAGGTGCAAGAACTGCTGCGTCAGTTCGCGCAGGCTGAAGGCATCCAACTCGCCACTTGTCGCTGCGGATTCACGTCGCAAGTGAATTTCCAGCAGCCGATCGAAGGGGTCCACTGGCACTCCAAACACGACGTCGGCATAAGCCTGTACGAGGCGACGGTAGGAATCCCATACGAAACGCGGATTGCCGGTCAGACGGATCAAGGGCGAAACCGTTTGATCGCACAGGCCAACGTTCAATACCGTGTCCATCATACCAGGCATGGAAACCGGTGCGCCCGAGCGCACGGAGACCAACAGCGGCCGGCGAGGCCCTCCGAATTTCAGTCCCGTGGCCCGTTCGAGCTGCCGGATGTTGCGCGATAACAGGTCGGCGAGGGTGTCGGACAACCCGCCACGGCCACCAAAATAGTCGCGGCATACAGCTGTGGTCAGGACAAAACCCGCTGGTACCGGCAGACCCGCCTGCGCCATCCGCATCAGATTGGCTGCTTTATTGCCCACCACGTCGGCAGACACCGAGTTGGGCATCGTACCACAGGCAAACGTCTGACTCAGCGGTTCATTGTCCATGGTACTGCTCCCCGGCTAAACGCAGTGGGCTTCCCCGCCCACCGCGTGATGACGGACGGCTCGGTCTGTCCGACGGTTTGCCTGTTTCCGCGGCCTGTTTCCCTCGGCCTGTTTGTTTGCTTATGGCGACGTTAACGTGTAATGACCTCGCACAGCACGTAGTCCTTCAGTGTCAGCGCCGTGCGCATCATCGCGTCCGAGGCGGCTTCCAGATTGTCGGCAACCTCGGTACTCAGATAAAGTTGCTTTCCGTCCTGCGAACATTTCAAAATACTAGCCTTAGCGCGGCGGTGAGCGTCATCCGACTGGTGCTCCAGTGAAATGGTGTTGTCCACGGCCCGGAGAAAATCGCCCATTTCCTCGCGCAGCGAACCGCGGCTGATGTAGCGGGCGTTCTCCACGGCCTTCAGGTATTCTTGCGCGGAGCGGACAACCAGATTGGCTAGGTCCTGCAGGACGTCATGCGATTCACCGCATAGAAAGCCGGTGCTACGGGCAGGCTTCGATTGTTGTTCCAGCAGGGTCAACAGGAAGAGCCCCTCTTCCAACTCGTCGGCGGCGTCATCCGCGATCCGCAGCAGTTCCGCGATGGCCTTCGATTCCACTTGCTCGGCCCAGGGGCGCGGGCTTTGGTGACCAGTTCGTCGGCCCGATGCTCCCATTTTTTCGCGCAGCGCCATCCGCTGCACAAAATTGGCATCGGCGTAGCTGCCGGGCAGAAGCAGACAATCACGGGCGGCGGTGGCTAATTCGACAATCAACGTGGCGTGTTCGGCGGCAAGTTCAACCAGTCCCTGATGCGCTGTATCCAGATAATGCCGCAATTCGGCGCGTACTTCGTCGCGGATCAGCAATTCCGAGTGACCGGCCAACAGTCCTTCCGCGGCCGTTTTCAAGGTGAACTTGAGAAACTCCGCAGCCCGTTCCGGACCGATAATGTCGCTCAACTGCCCGCTTAGCGACAGCGCGGTTCGAGACGACATTTGCAGCGCATCGAAGACCAGCTGTTCGCTGCCGACCTTCAAGAAGGCCATGTGCCCCAGGTCGTTGTCGGCCGCCCACTGCAAGACGTCCAGGCAGACACGTTTCGGCGCAGCTTGCGCAGACGCTTGCGGGCGCGATTCCAATCAATCAGGAAGACCAACCGCGAACCGAGGAACTCCAGATAGCTCACTAACTGGGCCTGATCGTCGGCGGTGAGCCGCCCCACGCAGGCATGGTAGAGACTCTCCACTAATCGCGTCGATCGCCGCGAACGCGTGTCCTCCCAGTTTACATGAAATCGCTTCAGCAAGTTCTGGAAGAAAACCAACCGCTGAATGTGCACGTCGGTGTAAGTTACCGAGACTTGAGGTGGCACGACGTGGATGACAAGCACATGAGCGTCCGTGGTACCAATGTCATTCTGGATGACCAGCTTGCCTTGCGCGCGTGTGGCCGTCGTATCCAGCCCCGCGTGCTCGAACTTCAATTGCCGCGTCCGGTTGACGCCCCGCATGAAAGCAGCGATCAACACCCGGTCGGCATCCGTGATCCCGTACACGTGGGCTCCATCGATGGACTCGGCGGCGATGTGTTGCTGGACGCGATTAAGCTCCTTGTGCAAGTTCATCACCAGCAGGTGGAAGCTGTCCCCTTGGGGGGGTTGAGCGGAAGTAATCTGATCAATGTAGGCTCCGGATATGTGGCCTTCTGGGAAGGCTGGAGTATCGGCCGTCAGCGCTTCCAAACGACGCCGATATTCTGCCGCGCATCCGTTGCTTGCGTCTTGCACCTTTCCATACGCCTGAATCGGTGCCAGCATGGAACGCAGATTCTCCACTAACTGCTGGTGGACGCGATCGACATCGGGCACGCAATACAGACCATTCGCCTGTCGATGGCTTCGCTCGACAATGGAATCGAATGCCGGCTCTTCAATCCCACAGGCGGTTCGTTCGGCTTGCAAATTCGTGAATCCGCCGTCGGGCCGGTTTGCATGTTCCTTTGCCGACTGCAGCAGCGTCATCAGGTATTTCGCGCGGTCATTGGCGACAAGCCCTTTGTTGACCAGGTTGGGCAGCAAGAATTCGCCAAGTTCTTCCACGATCTGTTCTTTGCCAGGCATAGACCCCTCCCACACTGGCGAGCCGTATGGCGTAAGCCCACGACCAGCAGTCGTCGCCCCACCGAATCAAGCCCAAGCGCGCGTAAATCGCCTGCACAAACGTGACCGCACGACCGAAGCCGGCCGGTTGTACCCGCCCGCTCACGCCCAATGGCACTTAGTTTGTAGAACAATGGTCCTCAATTGTTCCGCGAATCGCGAAATTGTCGGGGGAAACAGTTGGGGACCACTGTTCCACAATGCCCAAACCGAGTGCCATTGGGCTTACGCCGGCGGTTCGACGGCAACTACCCGCCAGGCGGGACTTTGAGCAATGCGCGTGCCGTAGCTGATTTGAAGTCAGCCGTAGCTGATTTGAAGTCAGAAGACTCGTTCGCCGGACTCGCCCATTGTTCCAGTGTGCGGTAGAGCGCGCATGCCTGGCCAGGTGCTCAACCTCCCAATGGGCAAACGAGGGTTGAGCAATCGACGTGCCAGCCGTTAGGCTTATGGTTCCAGCGGCGGCGACCAACGTGCATCCGCCCATACAACCCGAGGAACAATTAAGGAGCATCGATGCGACTTTGGCTGGCAATTCGCATATTTTTTGCCGTTTTGTTTCACTCTCGCCTGGTTCCCGAAGTACAACGGCTGTTGCAGGAATCGGTCGCCGAGAAAAAGCCTCCCGAGGAGGCGGGACCAGCAGCGGCCGGACAGAAACTGGAACTGGCCGTCAGCCTCCCGCCGGCTCTGCCTGCGCAACGACGCGCTCACGCTTCTGTCTGCGCTGCAACGGGAGGCACGTTTCGTGGACATTGTCAAGGAACCGCTGGGCGACTACTCGGACGGGCAGATTGGGGCAGCGGCGCGAGACGTGCTGCGCGATTGTGGCCTGGTTCTGGACCGGCTGTTTGCCATTCGACCGTTGGTGGAGGAAGCGGAGGGGGTGGAACTGGAGGCCCCTGCCGGTTTTGATGCGACTCGTTTTCGACTTACGGGCCAGGTCGTCGGTGACCCTCCCTACCGAGGCCGCCTGGTGCACCACGGCTGGCAGGCCACGCGATGCGAATTGCCGCAATGGTCAGGAAGTGAGCAGGCGGCACTGGTCATAGCGCCCGTGGAATTGGAACTGGGTAGCGGAGTACCTTAACGGTACTTCGGGCCACTCCACTGCTTCAAAAAAGTTTTCCGCCGCTGTGTTGCCGGCTGGCCGGGACGACCCGAAAATCTCTATTGTTCTTCACAGGCTCGGAGGGAGCGCATGGCTTCGACTTACGTTATTGGCATCGACCTGGGCACGACAAACTGTGTGCTGGCCTACACGCGGCTGGACGCGGATCAATCGGACGTGCGGCTGTTACGCATTCCGCAATTGACGTCCGCCCACACGGTCGAGCAGCGGGACGCATTGCCGTCGTTTGTGTATCTGGCCAGCGAGCATGAAACGCGTGACAAATCCATCGATTTACCTTGGGCTGCCGACCGGGATTTCGCCGTGGGAGAATATGCGCGGCGGCAGGGAGCGGAAATGCCCCAACGGACCGTGGCCGCGGCAAAATCGTGGCTGTGTCACAGTCGCGTGGATCGACGGGAGAAGATCCTGCCGTGGAACGCGCCCGCCGAGATCCAAAAAATATCCCCCGTGACGGCGTCCCAGTATTACCTCGAGCACCTGGTCGCGGCCTGGAATGCGGCCTTCCCGGATTACCCGCTGGCAGATCAAACGGTTGTGCTGACGGTGCCCGCCTCGTTCGATGCCGCCGCGCGTGAATTGACGCGAGAAGCTGCATTGGCGCGCCGGTCTGCCCAGTGACCTGGTCTTGCTGGAGGAACCTCAGGCGGCCGTCTACGCCTGGATCGAGGCCTGCGGAGATCGCTGGCGTAAACACTTGCGCTCTGGCGACAAGCTCATGGTCTGTGATGTCGGTGGCGGCACGACCGACCTGACACTGATTGACGTCGCCGAGGAACAGGGCGAGCTAACACTGCAACGTCTCGCAGTCGGCAACCATGTGCTGGTCGGTGGCGATAACATGGACTTGGCGCTGGCCCATGATGCCGCCGGCTTGTTCGCGCAAAAAGACGTCAAGCTGGACGCGTGGCAGTCCGTCGCCCTGTGGCATGCCTGCCGCACGGCCAAGGAGACGCTGCTGTCGGCAGACGGCCCGCAGCGGCATCCGGTCTCCGTCCTGGGGCGCGGCAGCCGAGTCATTGGCGGAACTGTTTCGGTGGACATCGAGCGGCAGCGCGTGACCGAGCTACTCACGGAAGGCTTCTTTCCGCTCTGCGCGTTGACCGACCAGCCGCAACGCCGCCGCGTCTCGGGATTTCAGGAAATCGGCTTGCCGTACGAATCCGATACCGCCATCACGCGGCATGTAGCTGCTTTCCTCTACGCGCAAACACAGTCGCGGGAGGCTGCGGCGCCGTCCCACGTGTTGTTTAACGGAGGGGTCTTCAAGGCGACGTCGCTGCGGCAGCGCGTGCTGCAGGCCCTGTGTCACTGGTTCGGAGCGGCTAATCCGACACAGGAATTGGCGGGTGAGCATGATTTGGACTTCGCCGTCGGCCGGGGTGCCGCCTATTATGGTTGGTCCAAACAACATGGGGGCGTCAGGATTCGTGGCGGTGTGGCACGCGAATACTTCGTCGGCATCGAGACTGCGGGATTGGCGATTCCGGGTGCGCCTCGGCCGTTACGTGCGCTGTGTGTCGTGCCCTTCGGAATGGAGGAAGGCTCGGAAATTGATGTCCCGTCGGCCGAAATCGGTCTGGTGCTCGGCGAAGCGGCCCATTTTCGTTTCTTCAGCTCGTCTGTGCGCAAAACGGACAGCCCGGGCGACGTGCTGGACGCCTGGGACGACACGGAGCTGGTGGAAACCGACTCGCTGGAAACAGCGCTGGCGGTCGACGAACAAACGAACGAACCGTATGTCCCAGTGCGATTTCAGTCGCGGATTACGGAGCTGGGGATGTTCGAGCTGTGGTGCGTGCATCAGGAATCGGGACGACGCTGGAAACTGGAGTTCAGCGTTCGCGAGCCGGAGACCGTTGCGTAGTCAATCCGCGAGCATTGCGCCTCTGCCGTGTGAGCTTCACTTCCGGTATAAGCTTCACGTCCCGAATAGAATGCATCGTCACGCGCAGGCGGAGGGAATGCAGACCCGCACATGAACGTCACTGGAAAACGCGAATTTGATCCACTGGTTGACGAACTCCCCCGCCGATATGTCGTGGGAATCGATTTGGGCACGACGAATTCCGCGGTGGCCTACGTGGACACGCAACAATCCCCGTGGCAGGTTCGCGATTTTCCGATACAGCAGCTGGTTGCGCCGGGCCAGGTGGAAGCACGCGAGACCCTCCCCTCCTTTCACTATCAGTCGACGGAAGCGGAGGCGGCCGGGGGGGCATTGCGGCTGCCGTGGAGTGACGACCACCCGTGCTGGGCCGTGGGTTTTTTCGCGCGAGATCAAGGCACGCAAGCGCCCGGACGGCTGATCGCCTCGGCCAAATCGTGGCTCTGTCATGCCGGCGTCGACCGCACTGCCGAGCTACTCCCCTGGCAGGGTGTGGCGGATGTCGATCGGCTGTCCCCCATCGAAGTTACGGCCCGCTACCTCCGCCATATCCGCGAAAGCTGGAATCATGCGTTCCGCGACGAGCCGCTCGTCCAGCAACATATTGTGATTACGCTGCCAGCCTCATTTGACGAAGTGGCCCGCGAATTGACGGTGCGGGCGGCGGCCGCGGCCGACTTGCCGCGGGTGGTATTGATCGAGGAACCTCAAGCCGCCTTCTATGCCTGGGTCTATCGCCACGCCGGCGACTGGCACGCGCGGGTCGAACCGGGCCAGAAGATTCTGGTCTGTGATATTGGCGGCGGGACGACCGACTTTACGTTGATTCGCGTCGAACAGAGCGCGCAGGGCGTGGGCCAAAAGCTGCGATTTCATCGAGTGGCAGTGGGCAACCACTTGATTCTGGGGGGCGACAATCTGGATCTGGCCCTGGCCTACCACGTGGAACACAAGCTGACAGGTGGCGGTAAATTGCCACCTCAACAATGGGACGTGCTGGTCCGCAGTGCTCGCCGCGTCAAGGAGACGCTGCTGGGTCACGACCCACCTCCGCGGGCAACCGTCAATCTGCCGAGCGCCGGAGCCAAAGTGGTTGGTGGGGGACTGCAAGTGGAAGTCGAGCGGCGAGACGTGGAAGCCCTGTTGGTCGACGGCTTTTTGCCCCGCGTAGCGCTGGACGAGCCGCCCCGACAGCGCCAGTCGGCCTTCCAAGAATTCGGCTTGCCGTATGCGGCCGACCACGCGATAACCCGCTACCTGGCCTCGTTCCTGATGGCCCATCAAGAAGATCCGAATGGGGAACCAAATGGCCGGCAGCATCCGGCTAGACCTGACATCGTGCTGTTCAACGGCGGTTTTTTTGCCTCACCCATTCTGCGCGAGCGACTGTTAGAGGTGCTCACTTCCTGGTTCCAGCCTGACAATGGCAGTTGGCAGCCGGATGTGCTGGACAATGACCGACTCGACCTGGCTGTAGCTCGCGGCGCGGCATACTACGGCATGGTGCAACGTGGCCAGGGCGTGCGGATCGCTGCTAACCTCGCGCGCAGCTATTACATCGGCGTGGCGCACTCGGCAGAAGCTGAGCCCCGTGCGGTGTGTCTCGTTCCCGGGAACGCAGAATCCGGCCGCGAAATAGAACTGCCCGACCTGAAATTTCAACTGACGATCGCCGAGCCAGTTGAGTTTCCCTTGTTTGTATCGAGTACGCGACTCACGGATCGCCCGGGCCAGGTGATCACGCTGGACCCCGAACAGATGAGGCCCCTACCGCCGATCCGTACCGTCCTGCGGGCTCCTCGTCGAGGCGAACGCGGGCACGTTGCCGTGCACCTGAACGCACGGTTGACTGAGATCGGCACGATCGATTTGTGGTGCAGCGAAGTGGATGGGGACCGTATCTGGCGACTACAGTTCGATATTCGTTCCACCCTGCTCACCGACGTTGCGGGGCACGTGTCTGCAGCCGAACGCGAAGGTGTTGTGGACGAATCTCAGTGGCAGGCGTGCCAGGAAGTCGTGGCGGGAGTTTTCGCCGCGGACGGAAAAGACGATCCCGCCACGTTGGTCCGCCGCTTGAGCAAGGTCTTGGAGTCGGATCGTAGTCAGTGGCCCACCTCCTTGTTGCGGAGGCTGTGGGAAGCCCTGATGGAATTCGAGTCGGGACATCGACGGAGCCCGGCGCACCAGTCACGTTGGCTGAATCTGCTGGGATACGCCCTGCGGCCAGGTTATGGATTAGCCATGGATGACTGGCGAGTCGATGAGACGTGGCGGACCATTCGCGGCAAGCTGACTCATGGTTCCGGAGAACAAATGCTGATCCTGTGGAGAAGAGTGGCCGGTGGTCTTTCACGCGGTCAACAGTTGGCCATCGCCGAACCTTCGCTGGCGTCGGTTCGTGCCCTACACCGCCGGCTGGTCACAGGCAAGAAAGGGGGCACCGAGCTGTCACTCGATCCCGTGAACTCGGCCGAAATCTGGAGGCTGCTCGGGTCCCTGGAACTACTGCCCGTTCCTCTAAAGATCGAACTTGGAGATGCGCTTATCGCCCTGCTGCCGAAACGGAAATTGAACAAGGTCCGCGATGCGATGGTCTGGACATTGGGTCGTATTGGACAACGCGTACCTGTCTACGGACCACTGAACACGGTCGTCCCGTATGAGAAGGTCGGCAACTGGTTGCAGGCGTTGATGGACCAGCCTGCGAGCGGCTCCATCGAAGCGCTGGCTGCGATGCAGCTGGCCCGCCGCACGGACGATCGACACCGCGATCTGCCCGAGTCAGAGCGCGAACAGGCAGCCGCCTGGCTTCGCGCGCGTCATGACAGCCAGCATTTGGTCAGGCTAATACTCGAGGGCGGACGACTTGACCACGAAGAACAAAACCAGATCTTCGGCGAATCGTTGCCGCGTGGATTGAGCATTCTGTAGGTAGCGAACGAACAGAGCCGCCGGATATGATAACCGGCGCGCTCGAGCGTGTTGGGGGTCCCGCCCACTGTACTGAGAGTTGACGTCCGAAAGCGTCGATTGCGACTGTAACAGACCGCAAATTATGATACACGAATGGCAGGAGTTCTTAGAGTTGGGGGGGCGGTTGGTGCTTCATTTTGGGGGGTCCCCCCTAAACCCCCCGTGTCCTCGCGTGGGGGTCCCCCAAACAACCCCCCGTGTCCTCGCGTGGGGGTCCCCCAAACAACCCCCCGTGTCCTCGCGTGGGGAGCCCCCAAACCCCCCGTGTCCTCGCGTGGGGAGCCCCTCAAACGCCCCTAAATTCGCCGTGTCCTCGCGTGGGGGCCCTCAAACCCGCCGTGTCCTCGCCAACCACTCGCTCGGCAGCCCAATGGCACTCGGTTTGGGCATTGTGGAACAGTTGTCCCCAACTGTTTTCCCCAACATTTTCGTGATTCGCGGAACAATTGAGACGCCATTGTTATACAAACCAATGCCGTTGCGGGTAGCCCACGGACACCATCTGAGACTTCATCGACGGATGAGCTTCAATCAGGTGTACGATTTCCTGCCAATCCAAATGATCGGGGCCTAACGCATCGACGATCTCTTCCAGCAATTCGCAATCCTCCCCGTTAGCGACGGACAGCCTCAACCAACTGCAATCCACTTCTGCTGGGGTGGAAATCAGGCGAATGTTGTAGCGCTGGGGATTGGCGAACAGGTAACTGGTGCCATGCTCGCGGTGCTGCGGGTCAGAGCAAACGACATCGGCGGAACAGATGGATTCTGCCCGGCACCACTCGGCAAATAAGCCGACCTGCGAGAGTATGGCAGGACGCCCATCGTTCGCGCGATAACTAACATAATCACAGCCCCGATGCTTGTCGGCATCCGCCACCAGCTGATCCACCAACACGGGGTCGACGAACGGACAGTTTTGCGGTACACGCACGATCGAGCCCGCTTTGAGGGATCGTGCAACATCCGCCAAGCCCGCCAGCGCGTCCGGCGCGTCAGTCGGAAAAATGGTGATGTCGGTGGGAAGCAAGGAGGCAAACTTTCGCGAGTTCGTGTGGCTTACGAGGACCACGACTCGGTCGATTCGTTGCGACTCCGTCAAACGACGGATCGTCCAATTGAGGATGGGTTGGCCGGCGAGGCGCTGGGACAATAGCCGCTCGGCAGAATGAGTCAGATCGACGACTCCAACAATCGCAGCCATGAGTGCCTCCTTGTAATGATTCTCGAGTTGATGAGCGCGTCCAAACGGTGTTGGCCAAAGATAAGTTAACTCGATGCCGACTTGCCAACGAATTTCAGTGTATACAGCGACTAACCATCAGGTCAAGTTGGAATCACCTTTAAGTCTCGCCACCGTCGATCAACTGCGAATGATCAACTGCGAATCACAGCCGGCCGCCATCCGGACGGTCAATGCCGGCTGATAGAGTGTCGACCGGTCCCGTCGCGAAGTGGATGAGATTGTCGGGACGATGCCAGGCTGCCGAGCTTATCGGGCGTTACACGAGTGATCAGCGGCGCGCAGTGAGCGATCTTGCGCGCTATTTATACGGTGGGAGGAGTCAACCTGTGCGGCAACGTTGAGTCTGGCAACGTCAGTCCGACCGGGACGTGGTTGACGAGTTGTCGATTGCGCCTGAAAATGGCCGTTGTAGCAACCTATGTGCTGTATGGCGCGCGGTGAAATCTATCTGCGGCCCGCATTTGTCCCAGCCCGTGCGCCCCAATGATTTTAGGCGATTTAGCTCAAAAATGACCAGCCGGAATAGAATCGTCTGCCTTGTAGCTCTTACCACATTCGCGATCGCCATGGGCCCGTACGACGCGGCGGTCCGGGCAGACGAGACGATCTCGTTGTTCGACGGCAGCAGTCTGGCGGCGTGGCAAGCCTACCACGGAACTGACGTCCCGGCGGGCTGGGTCGTTAGCGACGGAACCCTATTTCGCCAATCGGGGGCCGGAGACCTGATGACGCGCGACGAGTTCGAGGATTTCGAGTTGGTGCTGGACTGGAAGATTTCCAGTGGTGGGAATAGCGGAATCATGTATCGCGTCGCTACGGGGGACACGGAACCCTATCTGACGGGTCCGGAATACCAGATCCTGGACAGTGCCCGGCATGCTGATGGCACGTCGCGACTGACATCCGCAGGAGCACTATATGGTCTTTATCCCTCGCCGGCGGATTGTGAGAAACCGGCGGGTGAGTGGAATTCAGCGAAAATCGTGGTGCAGGGTCACCACGTCGAACATTGGCTGAACGGCAAGAAGGTGGTGGATTGTGAGATGGGGAGTGCTGATTGGGCTGAGCGTGTCGCGCATAGCAAGTTTGCGGTTTGGAAGAAATTCGGAAAAATGGCGCGCGGACACATCGTGCTGCAAGACCACGGCGATCAGGTGTGGTTCCGCAACATTCGCCTCACGCCACTGAAGGCTCGGGAAGTCCCAGCGGATTAGCGCGAGAGGGGAGCAGAGCCTGGAGCGGGGAGATGTCTGCAAGACCAATGACCTGTCGGGGGATTCGCGGGGCCATCACGGCGGACAACAACCAGCGTGACGAGATCCTGAAGCAAACGCGGCGGCTCTTGGCAATGCTCATCCGGCAAAACGAAATTGATCCGGAGGATGTCGCCTTTGCCGTGTTCAGCACGACTCCCGACTTAAACGCTGAATTTCCAGCTCTGGCGGCTCGCCAGTTTGGCTGGTTTGACGTGCCCCTCTTGTGCACGAACGAGATCCCGGTTCCCGGCTCGTTGTCCAAGTGCATCCGCATTCTGATCAGCTGGAATACGACAAGAGATCAAAACGAGGTGCAACACATCTACCTGCGCGAAGCCGTCAGCCTGCGTCCGGATATTTCCAGCCTGCCCCCGGTCGACTGGAATGAGTTGGAACAGTGGATTGCCGAGAACACGTCCTCTCCTCCTGCTCCTCCTGTATAACGCGTTGGCCGTGCTGGCCATGCCGGATCGCAACGCGTCGGACGCGGTAATTCTGCGCCGCAAGACATTTCCGCGGCCTACCGCGCGTTGACCGTCGTCGTCGGCTCTGTTAGCTTTAGGATGGCTTAGCCGATAACCGTACCGTTTTTTACCTAGAAAGTATCGATTATGGGATGCTCCGAACGCATGAAGGAGATCAAGCGACGTCGTCATCGTCGTCAGAAGTTGGGCAAGCTCAAGCAGCGCTTGGAAAAGGCCACGGTTTCGGAGAAGCAGCACATTGCCCAAAAGCTGCGAGCGCTCACGCCAGGCGCTGAAACACTCATCGAGCAGCTCAGTCTGGTCGAGCGGTAGCACGGCTTGGCGTCGAACAGTATTGGGTATTTCGACGCAAAGGTCGGTAAACTATCATAGAACAGCCATTCGGGTCGGGGGCAGATTTTAGCGGCAATCAAGAGTCCCACTTTGCCCATTGCGGAAGAGGAAAACGGGATACAACCCTGAAGGCCATTTCCCTTCACGAAGGTGGTTAGCGGTTCCCGAATCTGGCCTGAGCGGCCAGTCGATGGTGTGACAGCTGCCACGGATCGCACAATGAGAGGGAGGCCCGGTGGTACGCATAACCGAAATTCAAAAAATCGCCTTGATTGGCGATTACGTACCCCGCAAATGTGGCATTGCCACCTTTACTGCGGACCTGCGCCGCGCGGTGGCCGGCCAGTATCCTTCCGTCGAATGCACCGTGGCGCTGTGAACGATGTCGCCGAGGGCTACGACTATCCGCCTGAAGTCCGCTTCGAGTTTTCCCAACAGGAACTCGATTCCTATCGCCGCGCGGCCGATTTCCTCAATTTTAGCAACGCTGACGTAGTATGTCTGCAGCACGAGTATGGCCTCTACGGCGGCCCGGCAGGCCGGCATATCCTGGCACTACTGCGAGACCTGCGGATGCCGATCGTTACCACGTTGCATACCGTGCTCCGCGATCCCCCGGCCGACCATCGGCGGGTGATGCTTGAGATGGCCGATCTCTCGTCGCGGCTGGTCGTAATGTCCCAGCGAGGCCGAGCCTTCTTGACGGACGTCTACGGCGTGCCCGAGCAGAAGATTGATGTTATCGCCCATGGCATCCCCGACGTACCCTTCGTCGACCCGAACTCCCACAAGGACCAGTTCGGAGTCGCGGGCAAACACGTCGTGCTCACGTTCGGCCTGCTCTCGCCGAATAAGGGCATCGAATTCGCTCTGCGCGCGCTACCTGACGTGATCCACGAGTTCCCTAACGTGGTCTATATGTTGCTCGGGGCGACGCATCCTAACCTCGTCCGCGAGCAGGGGGAGAGGTATCGGCTGAGCCTCGAGCGTTTGGTAGCCGATCTGGGGATCGGCAAGCACGTGATTTTCTATGACCGCTTTGTCGAACTCGATGAGCTGACCGAGTTCATCGCCGCCGCCGACATTTACTTGACCCCGTACCTGGAGCCGGCACAAATCACTTCGGGGACGCTGGCCTACGCCTTCGGCTGTGGCAAGGCGGTGATTTCGACCCCCTACTGGCACGCCGAGGAATTGCTGGCCGACGGCCGTGGCAGGCTGGTACCGTTTCGCGATTCGGCGGCCATTGCCCGCGAACTGCAAAACCTCCTGAGTGACGAGCCGGGACGACAGGCGATGTGCAAGCACGCCTATAAGCTGGGGCGGGAGATGATTTGGAGCCACACGGGGCACCTCTATATGGATTCGTTTCAGCGGGCGCGACTGAGCCGAATCGATGCGCCAGTCAAGCCGCTGGCAATCCAGACGCTGGAAGAGCGGCACTGGGAGTTGCCCAAGTGGCGGCTCGACCACTTGCTGCAGATGACCGATTCGACCGGCCTGCTGCAACACGCTCGTTTCACGCTACCCAACTATGCCGACGGCTATTGCACCGATGACAATGCCCGGGCCTTGCTGTTTGCGATGTACCTGGAAGAGATGGGCCTTGATACGCCGGAGACTCGGCGGGCGAGCACACGTTACGCCGCGCTGGTCAACGCGGCCTTCGATCCCCAACGAGGGCGGTTTCGCAACTTCCTCGGCTTCGACCGCCGTTGGCTGGCAGAGGAAGCGTTGGGTTCTGATGACTGCTTTGGCCGGGCATTTTGCGCCTTGGGGGCGTGCATCGGCCGTTCGAAGCATCGTAGCCTGCAATCCTGGGCGATGGAGCCTTTCCACAGCGCCCTGATGAATAGCAGTGAATTGACCTCGCCGCGCGCGTGGGCCGGGACGCTGATCGGTATCCACGAGTATCTCCGCCGGCTCAGCGGCGACCGGCTCGTCAACGAGGTGCGCGATACGCTCACCCATCAGTTGATCGATCTCTATCAGCACACCGCCACCGACAATTGGCCGTGGTTTGAGGACACCGTCACTTACGATAACGCCCGGCTGCCACAAGCGTTGATACTCAGCGGTTATTGGACCAGCAACGCCAAGGCCATGGAGATCGGACTGCGGACCCTCAGTTGGCTCTGCGACTTGCAGCGGGCACGGGCGGGCATTTCCGGCCGATCGGCAGCAACGGGTTCTTTCGGCGGGGCGGTCAGCGGGCCGACTTCGACCAACAGCCGATCGAAGCCTTGGCCACGGTCTCCGCCTGCGTCGAGGCCTATCGCACTACCGAAGATCCCCGCTGGCTGAACGAAGCTCGGCTGGCCTTCGAGTGGTTCTTGGGCCGTAACGACCTGGGATTGGAACTGTACGACGGGAGCACTGGTGGCTGCTACGACGGCCTGCATGAAGATCGGATCAACGAAAACCAGGGGGCCGAATCAACGCTGGCATTCTTGCTCTCGCTGGCCGAGTTAAAACTGGTGGAAAGCTCGCTGGCCGCGTTCCGCCGCGCCGCCGAGATGGCGGAGAGCGGGCGGGGATAAGGAAACCAGGCGACGAGCAACATGAAGGCGACACCCAGGCGTATTCTCACCCGCTGCCTGTTGCGGCCGGCCGACGTGCAGCCGCGGTTCGAGCGGTTTGAGGTCATCGGTACGTTCAATCCGGCGGCCATCGAATTCAACGACGGCGTCGTGCTCCTGCTTCGCGTGGCCGAGCGGCCGACCGAGACTCGCGAGGGCTTTGTGGCCTTGCCCTATTGGAATTGGCAGCGGGCTGAGATAGCAATTGACTGGCGCCGCAACGACGAGATTGAGCCGATCGACCCGCGGATGCTCAGGATCAAATCGAGCGGACAGAATCCGACTCACCTTTCTTTCGTGGTTACTGGTCGCCTTCAGCCGCGATGGACTCACGATCGACTCCTTCGGTGGAGAAGCGTTCCTGCCGGCCAACCGCTATGAGGCCTTCGGCGTTGAAGACCCTCGGCTCACGCGGATTAACGATCGGTACTACTTCACGTACGTGGCCGTCTCCGAATACGGTGTGGCTACTTCGCTGGCGTCGACGAC
This sequence comes from uncultured Planctomycetales bacterium, assembly GCA_963695565.1. GTDB lineage: Bacteria > Planctomycetota > Planctomycetia > Pirellulales > Pirellulaceae > CAVOGW01. The sequence goes on along the minus strand of CAVOGW010000005.1, from coordinate 787,911 downwards.
TGACTTCAAGTCGTTCGAGCGGCACGGCATCATCTTTTGTCCCGATAATAAAGATGTCGTGTTGTTTCCGGAGAAGGTCGACGGTCAGTACGTGGCGTTGCACCGTCCAACTATGCAGGCGTCGTTCAGCATCCCCGAAATGTGGATCGCCCGCTCGCCGGATCTGTGTCATTGGGGGAGTCACCAGCGGCTGCTGGGCGCGGAAGTCGTGTGGGCCACAGCGAAGATCGGTGGCGGCACCCCGCCGATCCGCACGGACCGAGGCTGGCTGACCTTGTTTCACGGCCAAGCCAAGCCGAATGCAGGAGAAAAAGTGGGCGCGTACGCGGCGGCGGCATTGCTGCTGGATTTGGCTCAGCCCGAGCGGGTGATCGGATTCTCCCCGCAGCCCGTGATGGTAGCCGAGCAGGAGTTTGAACGGTCAGGTTTCCTGCCGAATATTGTATTTCCCACAGGGCTAGTTCGACACCAGGATCACCTGTTGGTGTATTATGGCGCTGCTGACACGGCAACGGGGGTCGCCCAGTACTCTCTGCAGGACTTGTCGGGCTCGGTCGCTGCACCTTGACCAGCCGCTCGCGCGAATATTCGCGGGGCACGCACGCTCGCTCCATTCAGGATGCCAGCTGACGAGCTATTGAGGCTTCTGGATTGAAATGGCCAGTTCTTTTAACTGCTCTGCGTCCACTTTGCCGGGTGCTCCCGTCATCAGGTCCGCGGCCCGCTGCGTTTTTGGGAAGGCGATACAATCTCGGATATTGTCCAGTCGACCGAAGGCCATCACGACGCGATCGATACCCAGCGCGATTCCACCGTGCGGGGGGGCTCCGAATTGCAGGGCGTCCAGCAGAAAGCCGAACCGTTCTCGGGCTGATTCCATCGACAGCCCCAGCAATTCAAACACTTTCTGCTGCGTGGGCTGATCGTGGATTCGAATCGTCCCACCGCCAGCTTCCGCGCCATTGATGATCAGGTCGTAAGCCACGGCTCGGCAACTTCCTGGATCCGATTCCAGCCGCTGCAGGTCCTGCGGTCGAGGGGCCGTAAAGGGATGGTGCATCGACACCCAGCGGCCCGCTTCCTCGTCCAAGTCAAACATGGGAAATTCGATCACCCAGGAAAAGTGCATCGTTTTGGGGTCATACAGCTGCAGTTCAGTGCCCAGTCGCTTGCGCAGTCCCGCCAGAGCCTTGCACGTGACAGCCCAAGTGTCGGCCACCAGCAGCAGCAAGTCACCGGGCTCGGCCTGCATCCGTTCCGCCAACTGGGCAAGAACCTCCGGCTCGATATTCTTGGCGATGGGGGCGGCAAGTTCACCCGAGGCCTCGACCTTGAACCAGGCCAAGCCCTTGGCGCCGAAATCCCTTTGCACATATTCGGTCATCTGGTCGATCAAACGACGCGAGTAACGATCCGCGGCTCCTTTGGCATTGATGCCGCGCACGCGCCCTCCGGCTTCCGCCGTGCCGCGAAAGACACGAAATTCGGTCTGCCGCGCGATGTCCGTGCAGTCCACCAGCTCCAGGCCGAATCGCAGATCGGGCGCATCGTGCCCGAATCGCTCCATCGCTTCGTCGTACGTCATGCGGGGCAAGGGGAGCTGCAATTCGATCCCCGCGACATCCCGCGCCAATCGTGCCATCAACCCGTCGATCATGGCCATCACATCATCCGCCTCGACGAACGACATCTCCAGGTCCAACTGGGTAAACTCCGGTTGTCGATCGGCCCGCAAGTCCTCGTCGCGAAAACAGCGGGCGACTTGCACATAGCGGTCGTAGCCGGCGATCATCAGCAACTGCTTATAGAGCTGTGGCGATTGGGGCAGAGCGTAAAACGAGCCATGGTGAATGCGACTGGGAACCAGGTAATCGCGGGCCCCTTCCGGTGTACTGCGCCCCAAGATGGGCGTTTCCACGTCGACAAACTGGTGCTCATCGAAGTAGTCGCGCATCAGCTTGATGATCCGGTGGCGGAGCAGTAGTGCACGCTGCATGGGCTCGCGTCGCAAGTCGAGATAGCGATGCTCCAGCCGGATTTCTTCGTTGGGCAAGTCGGTGTGCGAGGGAGCGAACGGCGGTGTCTTGCTCTTGTTCAGCATCGTCAACTCGGCGGCACGCACCTCGATCTCGCCGGTCCGCATCTTGGGGTTCACCGTACCTTCGGGGCGGGCGGCCGTTTTGCCCGTCACGCGAATCACATCTTCCGCGCGCAGGCCGCGCGAACTGGCCAGCAAATCCGCTCCCCCCTCAGGCGCGAAAACCACTTGCGTTTTGCCGTATCGATCACGCAAATCGATGAACAAAGTGCCTCCGTGATCTCGGCAGGTGTCCACCCAACCACATAGCGTTACCGCTTGACCGACGTTCTGGCGTGTCAGCTGTCCACACGTGTGCGTTCGCAACAAGTTGCACCTCTGAAACTTCTTGAAGGGGGTTGGAGGATGGTCAGGGACCGGAACGATCAAGGGACAAATATCGCTACCCTAACGTGGCACGCGCCCACAGCGTGGATCGGCACCGCGCCACGCGGACGGAGTTGGCGTCCCCACATACTCGGACAATGTACACGCCCGAGGGTTCGTCCGAGAAGGCCGAAGTACCGCCAAAACCGCCGGATTGCGGCCCCGCTCACCGAGGTAACTCCGAGGCGACGGGAGCCTCGGCTGGATTCGCCGGCGGATGGCTGGCACTACAGGTTGCCTCGCAGCGCCTGCTCAGCCTCGATGCTCACAAAGAGCGCCTTGAAATTTCCGATACCGAATCCGCGTGAACCGTGCCGTTCGATCACTTCAAAGAATAGCGTGGGTCGGTCCTGCATGGGGGATGTAAAAATCTGCAACAGATACCCGTCGTCGTCCTTGTCGATCAAAATGCCCAATTCATGGAGTTTGTCCCAGTCTTCACCTACGTCGCCCACGCGATCGCGCATGTACTCGTAGTAGGTATCGGGCACGCGCAAGAAGTCGATGTCTCGGCGCCGCAATTCGGCCACCGTGTCATAGATATTCTTCGTGTTCAGGGCAATGTGCTGCACGCCGGGTCCTTGATAGTAGTCCAGGAATTCTTCGATCTGGCTTTTCTTCTTGCCTTCCGCGGGCTCGTTAATGGGAAACTTGACCTTGCCGGGGCCGTTTTCCATCACCTTGCTCATCAACGCGCTGTACTCCGTGCTGATGTCGTCGTCACTGAAGCTCAGTAAATTGCGAAAACCCATGACCTGTTCAAACCAACGCGCCCAGAAGTCCATTTCGCCCAGATGGACATTGGTAACCACGTGGTCGATCGCCGCCAGGCCCACGGCCGCAGAGGGGGCACGCGCTTCGATCGGCTGATAGCCGGGGCCAAACAGGCCGTTGTATTGCGAGCGATCGACGAGCCGGAATACGGTGTCGCCGGCGTACTTGAGTTCGCCCGTGACGAAAATGCCTTGGGCATCCTCTTCACGCGTAGTCTGCTTGACCACCGTGGCTCCGCGGCTCCTGGCTTCTCGCAATGCCGCGTCCACGTCGGGAACGGCCAGCGCAATTGCTTTGACACCGTCCCCGTGCAAAGTGCAGTGCCGGGCCGCTTCGTGGTCCGGCCCCAGCGCCGTCGTGAACACAAACGTGATGTTCCCCTGCTGCATCACGTAGCTGGCTCGATCGCGGCAACCCGTTTCCAGCCCGCGTTTGGCCACAGGCCGAAAGCCCAGCGTGCGATCGTAAAAATGAGCAGCCTGTTTGGCGTTGCCGACGTAGAACTCAATATGGTCGTAGCCGCGCACCGGGAAGAAATCGTCGGTCATGATGGCACCTGGTTACTGCATTGTGGGGAGATCGTCGGGATTGACAAGCAGCGGTCGCGGGTCGAGTCATTCCGTCTGCTCAATTCCGAATTCTAACAAGATCGTGCGGAATGTGTAGGACGGATTGGCCCATTGGCAAGAATACTCGGTGCTTGTCCGTCAGTGAGCAGGCAATCCTGGATGCGGCGGGTAACGACTAGCACCGCATTCGCGTGGCTGCGTACGCTAGTCCGTGCGGAATAGGCAGGCTGGATTGACCCGTCCGGCCTACAAGGGCATGTCCACTACACCAGATCGCCGGCGAACATGTGGCAGTAGCTGTCGTAGCGACGCAAGTCGAGCAACCCGTCGGCGACCGCATCCTTGACGGCACAGTCGTCTTCGTGCGTGTGCGTGCAATCGGGGAAGCGGCAGAAGGAGACAAACGGCCGAATATCACGATAGTAGCCGGCCACCTCTTCGGCCGAAATGTCCCACAGTTGAAATTGCCGGATTCCGGGTGTGTCCACGATCCAACCCCCGCCATCCAACGCGACGAGATTGGCTGCCGTCGTGGTATGGCGTCCCTTTTCGTTCTCGCTACTGACCTCGCGCACACGCAAGTGCAGGCCCGCTTGCAGCGCGTTCAATAGCGAGGACTTGCCCACACCGCTTTGACCAGCCACGGCACTTTGTTTGCCGCGGCAGAGGTGCCTCAGCTGACGAATGCCAATCTCCAGCGTGGCAGACAGCAGCAAGACTTCGTAACCCATCTGGCCATAAACGCCGGCCAGGGGCTGCAGCGTCGAGGGATCGACCAGGTCGATCTTGTTGATACAAACCACAGGCCGAATTCCGGTCCTTTCCGCCGAGACAATCATGCGGTCAATCAGGTGCGGCTTGATCTCGGGCTCGCCGGCACTGGCAATGATCAACAACTGATCCACATTCGCCGCAATCACGTGTTGCCGGCCGCGACTGGTGCGTGCCATGACCCCATGCCGCGGTTCGACCCTTTCGATCATCCCTTCGTCGTCATTGACCACTCGAATCATCACGACATCGCCCGCGGCCACGACATGCCTCAGGCTGGTCTGCAGCGTTTTCAGCAATCGCCGCGTGGCACAGCGGTAAAGTCGACCATCGGCCGTTTGCACAGTGCTTAACAGCCCGTGCACTTGCAGGACGCGGCCCGCCACGCAACTTGGGTCGACCGTCAATTGGATCGACCCGCCGCCGACGTCGGACTGCGCGCTTCCGATCACGGTTCGTCGCCGGGCCAGTTCGCCTTTGCCGCTGATACGTTCCGCCGACTTGTGCTGATCCTCGTCCAGATCGTGCTGCTGAAAATCGCGCGTGACATTCTTGTGACGTGAGCGCACGACTCGATTCTTGCGAAAGTCCGCTCGTAACTTGTTGCGCTTGGGCTTTTTGGGGGACATGGGGGTGGCTTGATCTCGCGCCTGTGCTGGAGTACTCAATCACGTGACGAACTCGGACGACTTGAGCTACCCGTTCGGGAGTAACGGGCAAAAAAGCCCGTCGCGCCGAGCCCAACTACTGCCGGTCAGTCGCGGAGTCGCCTGTCGCACGTCGGCTGATTTTGCCACAAGGGTCTGGGCGGCCTTGGCCGTTTTGGCCGATTCCCGATCGTGTACGGACGGTCCGATCAGTTCCGCGATTTCCGCATCGTTAAGCTCTTCTTTTTCTAGCAGTTCTTTGGTGAGCACGTCCAACTGATCGCGGTGCTTGGCCAGAAGTTTTACGGCATTCTCGAACGATTCGTGCAGGACGGCGGCAACTTCCTCATCGATGATCTGCATGGTGTGTTCACTGAACTGTCTCTGCTGATGGATTTCACGGCCCAGGAAGGGGTCGTCATCGCTGAGCTTATAGCTGACGGGTCCCAGCAGATCGCTCATTCCCCATTTGGTGACCATCCGCCGCGCCAGGGCCGTGGCGCGTTCCAGATCATTTTCGGCCCCCGCACTGGTCTCGTCGTAGACGAGCTTTTCCGCGGCCCGACCTCCCATAATGAACGCCAGCCGATCGTAGAGTTCGCTTTTGGTAATATTCATCCGATCTTCTTCGGGCAGTGTTTGCGTCACGCCCAGGGCGCGGCCGCGGGGAATCACGGTCACCTTGTGGAGGCGGTCGGAGCCCTTAGAGAGCCAGGCCACCAGGGCATGTCCCGCCTCATGGTAGGCCGTTTTCTCTTTTTCCGCGCCGATTAGCACTTCTTCCCGTTTGGGGCCCATCAGGATCTTGTCACGCGCATGTTCGAAATCATCCATCGACACACAGCGTTTGTCTTGGCGCGTGGCCCATAGTGCGGATTCATTGACCAGATTGCGGATGTCGGCTCCCGTGAAGCCCACGGTACCGGCAGCCAGTCGTTCGATATCTACGTCGTCGTCCAGGAGCACGTTGCGCACGTGCACTTTGAAAATCTCAATGCGTCCCTTGATCGTGGGCCGATCGACGGTAATGTGCCGATCGAAGCGTCCGGGACGCAACAGCGCCGGGTCCAGCACGTCCGGCCGGTTGGTCGCGGCGATGACGATCACTGAATCGTTTTGACCAAATCCATCCATTTCGCTGAGGATCTGATTCAGTGTCTGTTCCCGTTCATCGTGTCCGCCGCCCAGCCCTGCGCCGCGCTGTCTGCCCACCGCGTCGATTTCGTCAATGAATATGATCGCCGGCGCATTCTGTTTGGCCGTGGCGAACAGGTCCCGCACGCGACTCGCGCCGACACCCACGAACATCTGGATGAACTCCGAGCCATTCACCGAGTAGAAGGGGACGTGCGCTTCCCCAGCCACGGCACGGGCGAGCAGCGTCTTGCCCGTGCCAGGGGGGCCGTTCAGCAATACCCCTTTGGGAACGCGTCCGCCCAGTCGTTGAAATTTCTTGGGGTCCCGCAGAAACTCGACGATCTCCATCAAGTCCTGTTTCACCCCCTCCAGTCCGGCGACGTCGCTAAACGTCGTCGTGGGCTCCCCCTGTTCGAACCTTTTCGCCGGGCTCTTGGTGAACCCCGAAAGAAACCCTCCGCCCATCAACTGATCACGCGTCTTGCGGAACATGGTCCACAGCACGAACAGCAGCGCCAAGGGGATGGCGATGCTGATCAAGAGTACCAGCATCGTCGAGTTATCGCGTCGGAACTGATTCTGCTTGGCCACGCCGAACTTGTCATAGAGCTGCTCTAACGCTTGTTTACGCTCGTTGCTCATCTGCGGATCCAACGAAACGCTGAAGTGCTGGTAGAGCTTACGTGGCTTCTTGTCCTTGTCGACTTGTTGCGTCTTTGTCCCGTCTTTGTTGATGACCGGAGGCGCGTCGGGTGGTTTGCGAAAAGTACCCAGAACCTCGAACGGAGCCACGTAAGTGACTTCGACCACATTGCCCTTTCCGAGTTCTGCCAAGAACGTATCCTCGCGAATTTCCGATCGAGGCGGACCAAGATTGAAGATCAGAAACAAGACCGATATGGCCAGCAGCGAAAGGAACAGCCAAAAGTTGGGATTGCGCGGCGCAGCTCGGCGCTGGGGCCGGTGGAATCCGGCGTCTTTCGTCGCGTGGGAGCTTTGGGGTCCGTCATGCAGGCCTTACCGTTACGATGTTGTCAAAAAAAGGGGGTCCAGGAATCGATCATCGCCCGCGCGCGGGACTCACGCCTACGGGGTCTGCCGACCAACGCAAAACGGCTGCGCGGGCCAGCAGTGGACCGGACGGCCACTGCATCAAGCACCACCCGCACACCGCGTTCGAAACGCATCCTCCGGAACGCGCTCGCCTCCGGTTTTCGCCGATCCGCCACCAAACCGTAAGCTGCCGCTCCGCGGCGGATGGCCCTTCCGGCGGCAAACCAAGCGGGACGGGGCCAGCCCGCCCATGCGTCGTGGCAGTCGTGCGCTTCGGGTACGTTCCTTTAGATTATACGTTTTTTTTCGCAGGGTCCTTGTGTTTACGCGATTTCAAATGTTGCCGCAACACGAGCATTTGCGGCTCGGAAGGGGAAAACGAGAGCTGCGCGAGTACCGACTGCAGCGGCTGGCCACTTGGGTCCCCAGCCGCGGACCGATCCGCGGACTCGATTTCCAGCTGCTGCTGCCGCGAAAATACCCACGGTAGGGCCAGGGGCTTGCCCTGCTGGGCCGCCAGCTCGAGGTGCTCGCAAAGCGTCCTGATAGAACAATGTCGTATGGCGGCACATTCGTCAAACGTGAAGCCCATCCACAATAATCTCCACGTCCAAAGCTCGTCCGCGCCGTCCGCATCGTCCGCGGAAAGCGGCGCCGGATCTGGGTCGCACTCGTGATGGGAACTGGACTGAAGTCTGGCATCGCGGAAAGCGGGTTGCGGACCGGAAGCCGCGGGGGACGACGTCTGGGCTTCCGCCGCGCGGATCTTCGCCACCAGGCTGGCGTCCAATGGTAGCGAAATCGCCGCATCGTGCTGCTTCATCACACGCATTCCGTTCGGCGTCAGCTCCACGATGGGCCGAAATCGATCAATCTCGTTTTGCGTGATCAGTTTGGCACGCAGCAGGCTGTCCAGCAATTGCAAGATCTCGGGCTGTGTCAAATAGTGCAGCAGCCCAAACGTGCTCAGCTTGTTGAGCTTCCAGCGCGTGATCTTGTTGCTTTGCGAGCCGGCCAGCATCGCCGCGACCAGACTCTTACCAAATTTCCCTTTCGCTCGGGCCACTCCGCTGAGCGCGATTCGAATGGCCTTGCGAACCGCGGCATCCGGCGGCTGAACCAACAGAGCGGGATCAAGACTGCGCTGGCGGACGGGCGTGTCCGCACAATTATCGCATTGACCGCAGGAGTCCCCCGTACGATCGCCGAAATAGTTCAGCACGAACTGCTGGCGACAGATGTGGGTTTGACCATATTGCACGATGGCTTCCAATTTTTCGTAATCGTTTTGCTTGCGTTTTTGCAGCGTCTCGAAATCCAGCTTCAAATCAGAAAACTGCCGGTCTCGATGCTTGACGCGAATCGCGCGTCCTCGAAACGGAGGGACGTACTCGACGGCGTCCAGATCTACAAGCTCGCGCAACAATCGGGTTACGCCCGGCAGCGCCATGTCGGCCATGCGAGCCAGCCGCGACGGCAGTACGTAGCAGGGTTCAAAACGATCATCCCCCACAACCTGCTCGAGAACACTCATCAGCTTGCGCTGTTGCTTCGCGGCCTTGGGCAACGTGTCCAGCAGCGTGGGCAGGTCGCTATTGATGCGCACGATTGCCATATTGCGGAGCGGATCCAGTCGCTCGATGGCTCCGGCCTTTTCCAACAGCCGTTCGCATGTTCCCACCCCTTCGTTGCTGATGTCCAGCCGCAATCGGTCCTTCAGCTCGCCTTGCGTGATCTGGATGGGGTCGTCGGCCTGCTGGCGGAGGTACTCGTAGACTTGTTCCACCACGTACGGCTCGGGATAAGCGCTCTCGATAAAAAACTCCTGGATGAACCGGTCCTGCCAACTGAACAGCAACAGGCAATGGGACGGCAATCCGTCCCGTCCGGCACGTCCGGACTCCTGATAGTAGGATTCGATGGTCCCGGGCAGATTAAAATGCACGACGAATCTTACGTCCGGTTTGTCGATTCCCATCCCGAAGGCGTTCGTGGCCACAATGACGGGCGTGCTGCCATTCATGAACTCATCCTGCACGCGCCGCCGCTCGTCGGATTCCAGCTTGCCGTGATAGATGCCCACCTTGCGGCCGATCGAACCTTCCACCTGCAGGGCCACTTCACTACACGCTGCTCGGGTGGACACGTAGATGATGCCTGCTCCGTCATGCCCGCGCAGGAACCTTAGCAGCGCGTCGTGTTTGTCAACCTTGGATGTGCAGGTTTCCACGGCATAGTGCAGGTTGTCTCGTTTGAAGCCTGCCACAAACACCTGGGGGTTCGGCAAGTGCAGCTGTCGGATGATGTCCTGCTGCACGTCGGGCGTGGCGGTGGCCGTGAGGGCAATCGTGGGGGGATTCCCCAGTCGCGCTCGATACTCCCCCAATCGCGCATAGTCGTGGCGAAAATCGTGCCCCCATTCGCTGATACAGTGCGCCTCGTCCACCGCAAACAACTGCAGATTCTGTTGTTTGATAATTTCGATAAACCGGCGGCTGCGAAAACGTTCAGGAGCAACATACAGCAAGCGGCACTCGCCACGCACGACACGATCCAGGCATGCCGACTGCTCCTGAACCGTGAGACTGCTGTTCAGGAAATCCGCGGCAATGTTTAGATCCCGCAGTGAGTCGACCTGGTCTTTCATCAGAGCGATCAAGGGGGAAACCACCAGTGAGATCCCCTGCCCGAGGATGGCTGGCAACTGATAACAGAGACTCTTGCCGCTGCCGGTCGGCATCACGCACAACACGTCTTCGCTCCGCAGTACGGCTTCGATAATCTCGCGCTGCGCCGGCCGGAATTCGCGCAGCCCAAAACAGGCTAGTTCCTGGCTGATCCGGTCTGTCAAGGCCTGGGTCGAATCCATTTCGATACTCTCGCCGCGTGTCGCCCCGCATTGCCGCGAAGGGCCCATGGCCCTTAAACTGCCTGTTGACGATGACTCATTATAGAAATTCCTGTGCGGATGAACACCATCCATGGTGGGTTGTTACGGGAACCCGCAGCTAGGCAAGGAAAGAGCGATGATGGCAGCCGATCATCCCCCACCATCCGGGCATTGGCGACTGGGCGTGGTGGCCATCATCTGTCGCGAGAGTCAGTTCCTGGCCATCAAGAGATCGCAATTTGTTTCCGCACCAGGCATGATTTGTTTTCCAGGTGGCGGCATCGAACCGGGAGAGACCGAGGAACAGGCCGTGCGCCGCGAACTGCACGAAGAACTCGGACTGCCCGAGGTTTGGCCCATTCGGCGCGTCTGGCGCAGCGTCACGCGACGTTGCGTGCAACTTGCCTGGTGGCTAACCGATATCCCCGCGGAGTCGTTTGTACTGAACGAGGAAGAAGTCGAGTCACTCCATTGGCTGACCGCCGATCAACTGTTAGCCCACGAACTGCTACTGGAAAGCAATCGAGTGTTTTTCGATGTGTGGCGCCGAGGTCAGATTGATCTGTCGTAACACGTGTAGACCGGCGGTGGTTCGACAGTTCTGTCGCCGTCACGCTCGCGGCTTCCCTACCTCAATCAAAATCGCGATGCTGGAATTGACTGGGGAGAGCGCGTTGAACGGCCGTTACGGCGGAGCGTGACGGTTACACGCACTGGCCGAATAACCAGCCTATTCCCGACTGGCGAGGCTGTTTTGTGAGCCGATCGCGTCAGACATCCGCCTTTGCAGCGCGACGGGGTCCAAATAGCCACGGACGTAGTCCAGAATTTTGCCCTGCGGCGAGATGATGATCGTGGTGGGGTAAATGTTGATCATCAATTGTTTGCCGAGTTCGCTGTCGGCGGCAAGATGAAGTTTGGCCGCCACGAAGCGGTCCTGCAGATCCAGGATGATCTGACTGTCGGAGAATGTCAGTGCCTGCATTTTGCTGCAGTAATGACAATCCTGCGAGGTGACATACAACAGCAGGGGACGGTCCGTTTCAATCCCTTTGCGCCTGGCGTCGTTGTAGTCCTCAAGCCAGGTTACGGGCGGATGGTCCTCGGCCAGCGCGGCACGACAGGAGGCGAACAACAATGCCAGCACGAGTGCTTTCCAGCGATGTCGATCTTCCATGACGACGTTCCTCCCGTATGCAGTTCAATGGCCACGTCCGCACGATTACATCGGCAGCCTCAGCATGCATTGAAGGCATTCGCTGCAAATTAAGGGAAGTTTCTCTGACGAAGGATTTGACGAGTCACCCCTTTCCACATAATCGTCAAATCTTGTCCACAATCTTTGGACTAGTTGCCGAATAAACTCGAATCGAACGGCTGACCAAACCCAGCCAGCTAACCGATTCAAGACGCGGAGCCGCCGCCGAATCGACGAAAATATCCCGAGGGCTGGCGGCGGCCGTATCCAGCACAAGCCGCCACGGAAACGACTTGGCCACCGGTGGAATGCGAAATCGGTGGTCGTCAGCGGAAGGATTGAACATTAACAGCAGGTACTTGCCGGGATGAAGCCCATGCGGGTCCGGTTGCGGAGGCGATAGCAAGCAGGTGAGCGTCGAGTGGGGGGCCGTCCAGTCCACCGCCGTTCCCTCGGCACTGAACCAGGAAATGTCGGGCAGCAGTTGCTGCGGCTGGGCCACACCCGACATGAAGGTCGTGCGGCGGAGCGTCGGTTCCGCGCGGCGAAAGCGGATCAGTTCCCGTACGAAGCGGACGAGCGGTGCATGCTTGGATACCAGGCTCCAATCGAACCAAGAAATGGCATTATCCTGGCAATAAGCGTTGTTGTTTCCACGTTGCGTCCGCCGGCATTCATCGCCAAACAGGATCATGGGGACGCCTTGGCTGAGCAACAGCGTGACGAGACTATTCTTGACCTGCCGTTCACGCAGCCGGTTGACCTGCGCGTTGCGAGTCGGTCCTTCCACGCCAAGATTGTCACTAAAATTGTTGTTGTCGCCGTCTCGATTTCCTTCACCATTGGCTTCATTGTGCTTGTCCACGTAGCTGAACAAGTCGTTCAGCGTAAAGCCATCGTGCGACGTGATAAAGTTAATGCTGTGATAGGGACGTCGCCCGCTGGCCTCGTACAGATCCGACGAACCGGCCAGGCGTGTGGCCAAGGCGCCTCGCATCCCAGGGTCTCCCTTCAGGAAGCGACGGACGTCGTCCCGGTAACGGCCATTCCATTCCGCCCAACGCCCGCCCGCGAAGGACCCCACCTGGTACGCCCCCGCGGCGTCCCAGGCTTCGGCAATGATCTTCGTATCCGCCAACATGGGGTCTTCGGCAATCGCCTCCACAATCGGGGGATTGGGCAGGATGTTGCCAGCCTGGTCGCGGCTGAGTATCGAAGCCAAATCGAACCGGAACCCATCGATATGGTAGTTGTGTACCCAATGTCGCAGGCAATGGAAAATCATCTCGCGCACGACGGGATGGTTCCCGTTGATGGTGTTTCCGCACCCAGACAGATTCAGATAACGGCTTCCTCCATTGTCCAACATGTAATAAACACGATTTTCCAGACCGCGAAAGGAAATTGTGGGGCCCAGCTCGTTGCCCTCGCAAGTATGGTTGAATACAACGTCCAAAATGACTTCAATGTCGGCCGCGTGCAGCGCCTTGACCATCTGTTTGAACTCGTGTACCTGACAGCCAGGCGATGTGTCGACGGCATATCCTCGATGAGGCGCGAAAAACGCCATGGGATCATAGCCCCAATAATTGGGACGAACGGGCTTCTGACCGTGGATATCCAGAATGGGAAACTCATGCACCGGCATCAACTCGACGGCCGTCACACCCAACGATTTGAGGTACGGGATTTTTTCAATCACGCCCAGGTAAGAGCCGGGGTGCCGTACTTTTGCGGACGGGTGCCTGGTGAACCCACCTACGTGCATTTCATAGATGACCGAGTCGGATAGCGTCCGCCGAATGTGGCGGTCCCCTTCCCAATCGAAGTTGTCGTTGATCACCACGCACTTCGGAGGGCGGACGATGCCGTCCGCAGACGGCTGGAACGTGCCGGCCAGCGCCTTCGCAAATGGATCGATCAGGCGCGCCGTGCCATCAAAACGCTGGCCCCGTTCCGGGTCAAATGGGCCGTCCGCTTGAAGGTGGTACAGCTGGCCGCTGTCCAGCCCAGGCAGAAAGACACTCCAAATATCTCCCCAGCGATCCGTGGCGGGATCAAACGGGATGATGTCCGCCGGCTCCGTGTCCTCAACCCGGTCGTACAGCAGGATGCGCACCGCCGTTGCCGAGCGGCTGAAAACCACGAACTGCACGCCGCGATCGTGAAGGATCGCACCATACGGTAGTGAGTGAATGAACTGTAGTTCTGGATGTGGATGAGCCATTAACATCTGATGTTTCGCCCCGTTGCGTTAGGTGCCAGTCCGATTACTCGATACCCTACCCCACCCTCGAGGCAGCGACGCTAGTTCAGCAACAGTTTCGGCGAAATTGTAGAACACATTGAGGAATACAAACCGGTTTTGTCGCGGCTGCCGACCAGGAAATTGACGACATCCGCTGCTGGGAACGAACCCACAACTTACGAAGAGTTTAACGCATTTTCGCTAAGCGTCGATTGCGTAAAACCGGAGATGGCCGTGATTCCAGATGAGCGCTACGGCAAGAGCTGGGAAGCTGGATAGGGCGGAGGAATGGAAAACCGGTGATCGCGCACCCCATTCACGCACGACAATCCCAGATCGGCACGACGGGCTAGTTTTGCAGCGGAGCTCAGCGGCACAGCTCGGGAAAATACAAGCTCGACGCGCCAGCGAGTGGGTCTGCCAGCGGGCTAAATCACGGGTTTCGGCCAAGTGCCACTGAAAGTGTGCGACTTTAAAACGCGCAAGCGAGCGCGCCTATCAACCGGCTAAATCACGGGTTTCGGCTGCATGCGACCGGGCAAACGACCCCAAGCACGACGCGCCCGCTCACTTGCTGGCATTTCGTGCTTGTATTTGTGCCGCTGGCGCTTCGGATGCCGTAAAAAGCATAACTTGCAAACGCCTTCGCGAGTGTGCCAATTTGGCCCCACTCGCCCTCGTCGTGCTCGCACGTGTTGGCTCCGCGACGGAAGCCATGCTTGTCGATCTATTGCAGGTCGCGAATTTCCTGTCGGAAATGCGTCACCAGGCTGTTGCCATCCTCAAACGTCACGCTGGTATGCTGGCGCAAACAGGACATAATGTCCATCATGGCTTCGACTTGTGGGGCCACCATGGAGATCATCTGGTTATCCTGCCGTTGTGCGGCAACCGTCAAGCCGTAACGTACCCATGGCTTCATTAAGGACATGAGTTTGGCGAAATTCAGCTGGGAGGCCATAGCCAGTTTGCCCTTGGCCATTTCCGCCAGCGGCCCTTCAATGGGCTTGGTGTCCAGGACTCGAGACACGGCATCCGGCGTATTCGCGAAAACGAGGACCTTGTCGGACCATCCCCAGGCCGGGGCGATCGACGGATCGACTCCGGTTGCGGCCAGCGCCCCCAGATAATACAACTTGCCTGATTCGACGTCTCGCTCGTCTGGAGTGGGTAACCGCAGGCCTTGCACCATGATCGGTAGCATTGCCCCCTGGCCGGAGAGTCTATCCATCAGCGCTTCCTGGTTCTCCTGAGTGACCTCCTTGAGTTTTTCGATCGCTTCTTCGGTCAGCGATTTGTATTCGGCAAAGGCGGTCTCCAACTTTTCGACATCGGAGACTCCATAGACTTGAGCGACCTCCAACATCCCAAGTGGCTCATCTGCCCCCTCCGGCATCGCAGGGTGCCACTTTTTCTTGGGTTCGATTTTAGAGTCGATCAACAGAGCGGCCTGACCGTCGGCCATGGCGGGACCAAAATACTCGCGACCCACCTGGGCAAAGCGTTCGCCGAACGGTTGCAAGGCCTGCTTGAAGGATTCATACAAGGCCAGATCCTCGTCGTCGACCTCAGCCTGGGACGAAAACACCTCGGCATAATGCATCGCTTTGCCGCACCATTTGGTGACAAAGCCCTTGGCGTAGGCGTTGGGCTTGGCACGTCCCACGAACAGCGCAATGGGGTCCCCGCCCAGGTGCTGCAACACGTCCAATGCCTTGGATCCATCAAAATGAAGATTCTCGGCCCAGTTCTGAGTGAATCCCTCATAACCGTCGTTGGTCTCGAACTCGAACGACAGCACGGCCCCATTCTTGGGAATCATCCCCTTCAGATCCGAGGCCAGCTCCTTGGCGTCTGAAATCAACGAGGCCTCGAGTTCTTCGTCCAGATTGGCTTGCGGAACCAGGGCGTCTGCGAGAACCACCAACTGATCAATGTCGTCCTGGGGTCGCGAGGCCTTTTGCATAAAATCGTCACTGACGAAACCAATCGAGGTAAACGGCTTACCATCCATGTCACGCAACCGCTTCAACTCCGGGCGGTCGATCAACAGCTTACTGGATGAGAAGATGCGAATGGGATCGCTGAGCGCTCCCAGCAAGGCAAACACATAACCCTTATGGACACCCACGCTCAGATGAATTTCGCGGTTGGACAAGGCCTTCTGCAATGACTCAACCTGCGCGTCACTCCAGTCATTGTCCTCGGTGATCTTGTCCCAGGGGATCATCTCGCTGTTGACGCTCATCTGCAGGTAGGGCGATCCGTTAACTTCTTTGGATTTCAGCATGCCGGCCAACTCCGCGGATTCCTCTTCCATCGCCTGGCGCAGCAGTTTCTCAATCAAGGGGATCTGGCGCTTGGCCAGGGCCTCATCGCTGACCTTGAATCCCAAAAAGAAATTCGGTACCTCGATGGATTCAGCCGACTTGATAATCGCGTCGATCATGGCTTTTTCGGCATCTTGGCGATCTCCACCCCCTTTGAGAGTTGCCAGTTGTGTTCGGGTGGACGTACGATTGATCTGGTTCAGCTCATAAATCAGAGTACCGACCCGATCGTCACCCAGGATCACGACTTCGTGCCGCATCAGGTCCTGGCCCAGCTTGACCAATTCCGCATGGTCCGGGTCATGCATGAAGTTCATGAGATCTTGCATGGGCCCATCCGGATCCTGCATCTTGGCCTGCAGCTGCCCCACGGCCATTTGCACGATCGGCAGCGCCGTTAGTTTTTCGTAGGCCTTGCTGTGCGTGAAACGGTCCCATTGCTCACCAACCCGCAAAAAAGAACCGTAAAAACCCACGGTCAGTGGTGCCCACTGCAGGGAAGTGTCCTGGCGCAACTGGTCGCCGCGGACCTCCGCCACCCCCAAGCAGCACGCAATCAAACACAGCGTCAACAATACCGCCAAAGAACGAGCACAAAAGTTCCGCATCAATCCTGCCCTCTCGATTAGTTGAATCTGGGAAACGCGCTGGGTCAGCACGCAAGAGAATGACCCATTACCGCTCAGACTTCGCCAACTTCCCTCACGGCATGCAAAGCTCTTGTGGGGCTCTTGCCGGGGATGAGACACCCACGGATGGTCGCCAAATACTGATCTGCAGCACCCGCTGCGGCGATTATAAAGAGTCCGATGGAATCCGGTAATGGCGAATTCGCGGCCTCGCTGGAAAAATCGGACCCATTCTGGCCAAAGTCAGGCTGAATCACGAACCGAAGTGCCTGGCAGACCAATCCCCGCCGAAATCGCCCTCAAGGCACTGCAGAGACACTTAGTAATTTGACGTTGCCGCCGAGTCCACCGCCTGGGCCAAGACCGGCTGCAGCAAGCTGGTCCAGAGCGTATACCCTCGCGGGTTTAGATGAAGACCATCGTCGCTGAATAGTTCCCGGCGGGGTGCGCCATCCGCGCCAGCATGGGCGGGCCCACATCCAGAAAATCGGCCCGCCGATCGGATTCCATCCGCTTGCTGATTTTCTCGTTCGCTGCCTTCATTCGGGGAAACAGCTGCCATCGCGCCAGGCTGGGTTTGATCGAGACATAAATGACGCGACATTCGGGTAACGCCTCATGCAGCCGGTGGCTGAACTCCGCGTAATCTTCCGCGACCTCTTGGGGGCTGAGCCCAAAAGCAATGTCGTTGTCCCCGGCGTAGAACACGACCACCCGTGGATGAAACCGGTGGATCAGCCGCGGAGCATAGTGCGTGCTGTCCGCAATGTGTGATCCGCCAAATCCGTGATTCACCAAGTCAACTCCCGGAAAATATTCCTTCAGGTTCCAGAGCCGAATGCTGGAACTGCCTACGAAAACGACGTCAAACTGATCGGCTGCAGCGGCTTCCTCCAGCTTGCTGACCTCCTGCTCAAATCGTTGCGGGTTGGGCCGTTGTGGCGGCGGTGGTTGCTGCCCGAGCGCCGACGGTAATGCCAGCATCCAGATCAGCCAGATACCAACCAGCTTCCTGAGACCGGCCAACGAGTGTGAGAGCTTTGTGGTCATTGGTGATGCTTCGTTGGTCACGCGATAATAGGTCCGCATTTCATAGCCGCGGCGACGGAAGTCAAGAGGATGACGGGTCCGCAGTTCATGGGGGGTACCCCCCCAGACCCCCCGGGGGGGACCCCACGGGGGGGCTTGGGGGACCCCACGGGGGGCTTGGGGGACCCCACGGGGGGCTTGGGGGAGCCCACGGGGGGCTTGGGGGGGGACCCCCCAAATGCACGTCCTTCCACGCATCCATCTGGTCCGTTGCTCTGGCGATGGAAGTCAAGAGGATGACGGGTCCGCAGTTCATGGGGGGTACCCCCCCAGACCCCCCGGGTCCGTCCCAGACCCCCCGGGTCCGTCCGCGCCCCTGGTCCGTCCCAGACCTCCCGGGTCCCGTCCCCAGACCCCCCGGGTCCGTCCGAGAACTCCCGGGTCCGTCCGAGAACTCCCGGGTCCGTCCGAGAACTCCCGGGTCCGTCCGAGAACTCCCGGGTCCGTCCGAAAACCCCCGGGTCCGTCCGAAAACCCCCGGGTCCGTCCGAACCCCCCCCGGGTCCGTCCGAAAACCCCCGGGTCCGTCCGAAAACCCCCGGGTCCGTCCGAAAACCCCCGGGTCCGTCCGAACCCCCCCCGGGTCCGTCCGAAAACCCCACCGGGTCCTTCCGAAAACTCCCGGGTCCTTCCCAACAACCCCCCGGGGGGGTACCCCGCCAGCCCCCCCCGCGGTGTCAGCATGTTCATCGGCGCGACCCTCACGTCAAGTTATCCTGGACAGTGACATCCGCCCACGTTTTGGGAGTTTCATAAACACGGACCTTCTGTAGTTTGGCAGGTTTGAGTTGTCCGTCCAGCCACCGCCAAATCACGCTCGCGATGCACTCAACCGTTGGATTTGAATTGCGGAACTCGTCAACTTCCAAGTTGAGATGACGATGATCCAATTTTTCGATTACCCGAGCCCGCACAATGTCGTTCAGTCTCGCCAGTGGCAACAGCGATTCCTCAGCGCCGTCACCGTTCCCCCCGATCGTGACTTCCACTACGTAGTTATGGCCATGCCCATGGGGGTTGTTGCATTTTCCGAAAACCGCACGGTTTTCGGCATCTGTGAGCCGAGCGCTATGTAAACGGTGCGCGGCCGAAAACTCGAATTGCTGCGTGATGGTCATCATAGGTTGCGAACTCGACTTGATACCGTAGCGAAGATAGGGGGATGTCGCCAATTCCAATCGCGTCAAGCTGGCTGCCCATTCTTCCTGTTGTTGCAGGTGCTGCCAAAGCGCCTGACACGCTTCACGGGCAGTACTCCAGCACGTCCGTCCGTCCGCGGCCAGGCCCGCATGGACCGCGGCGTCCAATTTGTGGATGTTGCACAAGATGCCGGTCTGCGGGTCCATGGATCCAGACACCGTGAGACGGACTTCAAGAAAAGGAACCAGCTGGTCGACACACGGCGAGCCGGACCACGAATTCACGGAGCGTAACGCGTTAGCGGGGTGTAACGCGGACGGAGCCGTGTGGGGAGTTAACCAGCAGCGAACTGCGCGTGTTAATTGCATGGGTTCTACTGCCGTCGGCAGTTCACCGTTTGAACGTAATCGCACTGCCCGACGCGAATCGCAGCGCGGGCTGAGCCGTTAGAAAATAGATGAACTCTGCCACGTCCTCCGCAGACAGTGTGTCCGCGGAGGGAAAGTCGGGAAAAAGTCCCCGCAGCAGAGGCGTGTCGACCGCTCCCAGTCGCACCGCGAACGCCCGAATTCCGATGCCGCGACCCTCGTCCGCCGTCGCCTTGGTGAACAACTCCACCCAGGCCTTGGAAGCCCCATAAAGACTGAAGCCGGGAAAGGGATCCACCGCCGCCAAGGAGGAAATATTGACAATCGTGCCACCCGATTGAGCCCTCATGATGGGCCAAACCGACCGCGTCGTGGCGAATACGGCTCGCTGATTTGTGTCGGCTACCTCACTCAGCATCTCATCCGTCAAGTCGCTGATCGGCGCCAACGTTGCCACCCCCGCATTGTTGATCAAGATATCCACGCGGCCGAAGTGGCGGTGAGCCTCGGTCACCAGTTCACGGCAGCCTGACGTCGAACGGATGTCCATTACGAGGGACAAGACCCGGGCGGGGCTGCCGGCGGCCGCCGCGACTTCGGCCTGGGCAAACTCCACGCGCTGCGGGTGCCGACCACAAAATGCTACGCCATGTCCCCGGGCCGCAAAATACCGAGCCGTGGCCAAGCCAATGCCGGAACTGCCCCCGGTGATGACGCAAACCGGTGCGGGACTGGTCATGGGGCGCTGTCTTCGATCTTGGCCTCTAAGAATGACTCCAGGTCCTGGGCATTCACCAACGGTTCGCCCGGCGCTACGTTGTCCAATTTTCCCGCGTTCAGCCATTCCTCCAACTGATCCACCATGCCAAACAAATGGGAGAACGAGTCCACGTAAAACAATAGGGGTTGGTAGTGGTGGATCTCGAAATACTGATTGACGACCCATTCCAGCTGTGCCGGATATCGTTGGACCGCCGGTGATTCAATGCAGTGTTCCAACTCGCCGCTGGAACTCAACAGGCCACTGCCATACACCTTCAGATTTCCGTGGTCCTTGATCAAGCCAAACTCCACGGTAAACCAAAAGAATCGCGCCATGGCCTTGATGTTGCTCTCCAGGCAGCGTACGACTTCGTCGTGGTCGCGACTTTGCGACTGAGCCCGGCTGGCAGCGAATCGGGCCACTTCGCCAAAGCGAACCAGTACATCCGAAAAAACACGATGGGTGTGCATGGGGACATGACCGGCCACGTCGTGGAAGATGTCGGGCTCCGGCAGATAATCGAGCTGTCGGCCGTCCCGGATCGTAATCGTGGTGGGGAAGTTTCGTGTACGCAGGCAGTCGAAGAACAAATAGGCGGGTACGTACCCGGAAACAGCCTTCGCTTTAAATCCACTAAGCGGCGCCAGAAACTGGTTGATTTCGTCCAGCTTGGGAATCGACTCCGGATCGAGCATCAGGTTCTCGACCCCCTCCATGAACCGCGCCGTGGCATACTTTTCCCATTTGGGGCGGATATTGCGATACAACGTCCGCCAGACTTCCTGGTTGGCTTCGCTATACAATTGGTAGGGCTGCTGAATGAACAGCTTGCCATCCTGGCGCGCCTGTTCGATAAAGGGTGCCTGGGTCGTCGTGAGCCCGACCATCAGGTCACCGGCATTCGCATTCGTGGTACTCATAGCAACTCCTTCTCGAATGAGCGACAAAGCGTTTTTGTCAGTGGCGGCGCCGCCGCGGCACGGCCAGCGTAAGGCCAATGTCACTTACTGTTCTCAAAGTCCGGTTGGAAGTTAATCAGGAACCGGACGTCCAACGGGCCCCCCGGACTTCGCCCCGCGTGCTGCACAGTCGCGCTCGGTTATTCAGGCCGACGAGGGTTAAAATTGTTCCAGCGTTTGCCGCAACTCGTTCAAAAAGTTTGCGGCTCCGACTCCGTTGACAACCAAATGATCAAACGTCAGCGCCAGCATGGATGCGCGACGGAACTCAACCCCCTGCGTTCCACGTACGGGACGCTCGAACACTTCGCCAACCGCCAGGGTGGCCACTGCCGGCTTCACCACGACCGGGACTCCCAGCAGCACGTTGGCAGCGCCGATGTTGGAAACCGTCATGGTCGTCGTCGCATCAATCTGGTCCGCGCCCTGGCGCACTTTTTCAATCTGCTGTTTCAGGCTCTCGCGGAATTCCGCACGAGACATGGCGTCAGCCCGCTGGACGACGGCTGTGCGCAGCAGGTCTCCGGGGATCGCCACGGCAACTCCCAGATTTACATGTTCAAAGGTCTTTAGCGTCTTGCCATCTGAGGACAACGTGCTGCGAAAGCCGGGATGGGATTTCATGACTTGAGCCACGCACCACAACAACATGGAGAATCCCGTTTCGTCCTGGTCGGTACCGCGAACCTGCTCCCGCGCGGCGGCGATGTTTTCCCAATCCACTTGGACCACGATGGTGGCTGGCACGCAAGCTTCCGCGCCCCGTTTCAGCCGATAGTTGAGCGTCAGCTGCGTTTGCGGCAGCGGCTGTTCCGTATAGGCTGCCGTGGTGGTGCCGGCTGGCGTTGCTCGTGCGGCCAGGTACCGGTCAATGTCCTCGGGCATCAGCTTGCCGCCCAAGGCGGGGATCTGATCAGCAACTTCCAGCAGCCCTTTGTCGCGCAAGTACTTACGGGTGCGGGGGGGAATGGGCACGTTGCCCGTCTTGGCGGCGACACCCGCAGTCGAGGCGGCCGGCGCCGCGGCAGGCGTGTCACTGGCTCGCAACGACCGGCTGGCGGCCGGTCCCGCGTGCTCCATGGTGATTTCCCGGACGCCCTGGGCCACCTCCATCCGGGCCACCTCGGTCCCGATGGGCAGGACCGCATTCGGTTCCGAAACCCATTCGACCAGCGTCCCCTCGTAGGGACACTCCACCTCGGTCACGGCCTTGTCCGTCTCCATGACGTAGATCGGTTCATCACGTTTGATGTGATCACCGGGGTTTTTCAGAAACTCGACCAGCCGCGCTTCCTGGAGCCCTTCTCCCATCTGCGGTATGCGAACCGAAACGATCGGCATCTTATCGTTACTCCTCCAACGTGGCGCGCACCGCGTCAATGATTCCGTCTACCGAAGGCACGGCCGCGTATTCGTAAATCGGGTTATAGCCAATGTGGACGTCTGGCTTGGACACGAGTTGAGGGGGGCTGACAAAGCTGTACCAGCTGGCATCATCGCTGGCAATATCGCTGATGATCATCTGCCCCACACTGCACGATTCGCCGTCCTCCTGCACCACCACCAGACGCCCCGTTTTCGCCAGCGACTCCACGACGGTCTCGCGATCCCAGGGCTGAATCGAGCGGAGGTCAATGACCTCAACGGAAATCTCGTCCTCCAACTGATCGACGGCCTGTAGCGACACTTCCACACAGTTGCCCCAAGTGACCAGCGTGACGTCCGTGCCGTCGCGACGAATCCGAGCCGATCCAAAGGGGACCGCCGGTACGTCACCGACCGTTAACTGCTGTCGCAGCATGTGCTTGGGTACCAGGAACACGGTTGGGTCGTCGGCGTGCATCGCCGTCCACATCAATCCGGCGGCATCCTCCGGCGTGGAGGGGACCACCACGCGCAAACCGGGCGTGTGCGCAAACCAGGCTTCATTAGCCTGGCTGTGCCATAACGAACCGCCCGGCAAGTAGGCTCCATACGGGGCGTACAGCACAGCCGGACACTTCCAGGTTCCCATTGTTCGCCAACGGAGTGTGGCCAAATTTTGTGAAATCTGATTGAAGCCGGGACCGACAAAATCAATGAATTGCAGCTCGAATACTGGCCGCTTACCGTAACACGCCAGACCACACGCCACTCCCGAAATCGTCGCTTCCGCCAAGGGGGAATTAAACACGCGGTCCGGGAATGCCGTGGACAAGCCGCTGGTCAGGCCAAACACGCCCCCCTTGGGGTCCTCGATGTCCTCGCCGAAAAACACGAATTTGTCGCTCTTCTTCAGCGCCGCCTGAAAGAGTTCGTTTAACGCGTCCACGATACGCATGCGGCGGCCGCCGCGAACCGGAGGGGCACCCACCGCCGGCAAATCGCCGTAGAGTTCATCCAGCAACTCCGATGGCCGCGGCTCTTCCGCGTCCTCCGCGCGGCGGTAGTCCTCGTCCACCTGGCGGTCAATGTCCGAGCGGATTTTTTCCCACTCTTCATGCGTCAGTTCATCCGCCGCGATCAGCTCCTCGGCCACCACCGCGATCGGGTCCCGCTCCATCATCTCGGAGATCTCCTGTGGCGGCCGATACACGCGGTGGTCGTCGCTGCTGGTATGACTGCACAAGCGATCGAGTTCACAGACGAGCACGGATGGGCCTTCCCCGGACCGTGCGCGCTCGAACGCCGGCCGAGCCGCTTCGTACACTGCTTCCGGATGCCGTGCGTTGACGTGGACGAGTCCCACCGCATCATCAAACAGTTTCAGATTGAAGGGGTTGAATTTGGCCGTGTTGGTGCTGATGCCGTACCCGTTGTCTTCCACGACAAATACGATGGGGAGTCGCCGTTCCACCGCAAAAGCCAACGATTCGTAGAATTCACCCTGCCGCGAGGCCGCGTCCCCGGTAGTGGCGACCACCAGCTGCGAACCCCCGTCCATCTGCAGGCCCCAGGCCACACCGCACGCGGGTAGCAAATTCGTCCCCGTGGGGGTGGGAACGCTCCAGATGTTCTTGTCTCGAATCGAATAGTGGCTGGGCATCTGCCGTCCACCACTGCTGGAGTGCCGCTTGGCGAAGTAGGCCAGTGCCAAGTCGTAATTCGAGACACCCCGAGCCAGCACCATCGCCCGGTCGCGGTAATAGGGAAACAAATAGTCGCCGTCGTCCATTAACAGCGCGATCGCCGCCATCGGCTCGTGGCCCATGCCGGCTACTTGAAACCAGCCCTTGCCTTGACGCAGCAGCACTCCCTCGCGACGGTCCCCTTCGCGGCTCAAATACATGAGCCTCAATAAGTCCAGTTTGCTCATCGTGCTGTGCAGCTGGCCACTCATGTCGACGCTCCTTGTTCGCGAGGTTTCTTGCACCGGCCATGGCCTCCCGCAACCGCATCCGGCGCAACCAGCCGCCAGAAATTAAGGCCGGGGGACCGACCACCAGAATGGCAGCATCCCGTGTTTCCGTAGGCCGATGGTCCACGATCGTCTCAAGTTACCCGCACACGTGCGAAATCGCCCGTATCGGGCAGCCCGATCTTTAATGCGGTCACTATAACCAATATTTCGTGTTCATTCACTCAGGGACTAGCGTTGTGAAATAACATTCTGATATTATTGCAGAAATCGAATTTTATTTATTTTTGACAGTCTCTAATGAAGCTCGACCGAATTGACTTCGAGATCCTGGCCGCCCTGCAGCAAAACGGGCGGATGTCCAACAAGGAGTTGGCGGCCGCGAACAACATTTCTCCGTCCACGTGCTTGGAACGAGTCCGTCGCCTGCGTTCGATCGGAGCGATTTCGGGAGTTCACGCACATGTTTCTCCGGCCGTTCTTGGTATCGGTGTTCAAGCCCTGATTTCGATTCGCCTGCGTCAGCATGCGCATATTGTATTTGACGATCTACTGCGGGAAGTTTCTTCTTTTCGCGAAGTAATTAACGTCTATCTGCTGGCCGGCTCGCAAGACCTGTTAGTGCACGTGGCGGCCCGTGATGTGGCTCACCTGCGTGAAGTCGTCGTGGAGACGTTTACCTCACGAGATGATGTGGAACACATCGAAACATCGTTGATATTCGAATTTGTACGCTCACCCGTACTTCCCAATTACCGATCGCCGAAAAGGTGACTCTGGGGCCATGGCCCTGATCCGTCTGCTCCGACAAGCCGATCGACGACGATTTTGACTGCCTTTCATTATACAATCATCGTAACACCTTAGTCGAATGCAGTACCAGGATGCGAAGACCATGTGACAGGAGGCAGCAATAGAGGAAACGGAACTCTGTTTGCTCTGTCTCCCATGCTAAGGGAGGGAATGGCAAGGTTAATCCTGCCTGGAGCAAACAAATGAGTTCACGGAGTAGACCGAGACAACCGAGCCTAGTTCATCCGCTTGCCTCTGCCGGCTTCTGTTCAAATCCCCGCTCTCTCGACGACCTGAATGCGATGCGATCGAACTTCGCGGCCATCGTCGACATGGATCACGACTCATCATGATTCGGCCTTCAGCGTGGCATTCCCGAGGCGGTTTCCTGTCTCCCGTGGCGTGGTTGGCGCTGGTGTCGTGTGCCGCCATCGCGCTGCTGGCCTGTCTGGCAATAGGGCAGCGGCCCGACGCGCGACGATCGGGCTCTGGCGGCAACGCGCTGCGCGTGTACTGTGCGGCCGGGGTAAGCGCGCCCATCATCCAGGCGCTCAGCGACTATCAACAGCGCAGCGGGCAGCCGGCGCTCGTGACCAGGATGGACGGTTCCGGAAGACTGTATGGCCAAATCGTGGCCGAAGCGGAACTTGAGGTCAACGACCGCGCCGATCTGTTCGTCAGCGCCGACGCGGCACTGCTCGCCGCAGGCCGCGCGCGGAACATCATCGGAGACCGATTCGCGTTGGCGATCGAGCATCCCGTGATCGCCGCCGCGACGGACTCGGATTGGAGCGTGTCGGACCTGAACCAATTAATCAGGTCGGATCAAGACCGGCGGTGGGGCATTGCCGATGAAAACGCGGCCATCGGCCAGGTGACGCGACAGATTGCCAAGCGCGGCGGTGTGCTGCCGGAGTTGCTGCGGCACCGTAAGCTGGAAGCAGAAAATGTGATGCAGTTGGCACAGGCACTTGTGACCAGGTCGCTGGATGCGGCCGTCGTGTGGGATACCACAGTGGCTCAGGTAAATCGCCAGCAAGGCTATCCCGTGTTGAGAATTGTGGCGCCGGCGGAGGGCCCAGTCGAAGACCCGTTGGTCGGTCACATCGCGGTTGGCGTCGTCCGCGGCACGCGTAACTACGATGCCGCGCTGCGGTTGGCGCGATTCCTCGGCGATCCTGACGGCGGGCTGAAGCGGTTGGCGGAGGCAGGCTTTGAAATCGTGGAAGATGAGGCGACGGAGCAACATCGGGAACCATGACGCCACGAGCCAATTCCCCACCAGCCGAACAGCTCGTGCCTGCGCACTCGCGTCTGCGCGGTACCCCGCGCGGTTCGTTGTTCTGGGGCGGGATGGCATCTTTCGGTTGTTTGTATCTGATCCTAATCGTGGCCATGGTGATCGCGGACTTGCAGTATGCCGGGCTGCGGGACATGTGCCAGGCGCTGCGCGACCCTAACGTGCGGTATGCCTTGAACTTAAGCCTCATCAGCTGCACGATCGCGGCGATTCTGGCGACTTGGGTGGCCGTTCCCAGCGGCTACCTGTTGGCCAGGTCCGGTGGCCAGGCCTTGGAACGTCATTTTGGCGAACGGCCCAGCGTGCTGCGACTGGCGTCAATCGTCCGCCACGGCGTGGAGACTCTATTCGACATTCCCATTGTGTTGCCGCCGCTGGTGGTCGGGATCAGCCTGCTGGTCCTGTTCGAAACCGGGCCCGGTCAATGGCTGGACCTGCGTTTCGCAGGCCTGATGCGGTGGCTGGGGTTCCCCGGGATTCGCGGGATTTCCTACGAGCTTCCCGCCGTGGTGCTGGCTCAGTTCACCGTGGCCACCGCCTTTTCGGTGCGCATCATGCGAGCCACGTTTGAGCAAATGGATCCCGAGCCCGAACGGATGGCATTGTCGATGGGCGCCACGGAGTCTCAGGCGTTTTCCTACATCGCCCTGCCGCAGGCCTGGCCGGGGATGGTAGCGGCCTTCACGATGGCCTGGGCCCGATCGCTGGGGGAATTCGGTCCCATTCTTGTCTTTGCCGGGACCACGCGGATGAAAACGGAGGTGCTTTCCACAACCGTATACCTGAACTTCTCGATCGGCAATCTGCGCGGCGCGGTAGCAGCATCGCTGCTGATGCTCTCGCTGGCCGGTGTAATCCTGGTCGTGACGCGCTCCGTCTCGCTGTGGGCCGACAATCGAGTGTCGCGGGCGGCCGAGGGTCGTTAGACCGCAAGCCAGAAGAAATCGCCGTTAATAACATCGGTTCTCGGCCACCACTCCCAGGCGATGTCTGGCGGCGTGCGCGTTGAACCGACGCGCACCCGCGAAGCCCAACAACTTTCAACCATCGTCCGCAGCCCGCAGCTCCTTGGCGAGACGGACACTGGTTTGTTCGAAACCGAGGTGCCCGTAGAAGGCATGGGCATCGACAAAGCGCAAGTGACTGGTGACTTCCAGCCATCCACAACCTGCGTCGGCCAATGCGGTTTCCGCGGCCGTGACCAGCGCGCGGCCGATACCGCGACCGCGATGCGGCGCATCGACCATCAGAGCCGTGATTCGGCCAACGGGCCTGGGTCGGTGCAGCACGATCATTCGATGCAGCGTCGCCACGCCCAGAACCTGACCGTCGCCGGTGGCTGCGACCAGCGCTGAGTTGCCGGCCGCTGCCCACGCGGTCCACCGCGTGGCCACTTCCTCAACGACGGCCGGATGCCCCAGTGCCGTGAAAAAATGGGCCAACTGCGGTGCGTCATGTTTTTGGGCAAGTCGAATCGTGTAGTCTGTCACAATAGTATGGTAGCAGCACAGCCAAACTGAATGAACGCATCACGCTCCGCGGGATGCCGTTCGGCTCGCGGGCGTGACGAACATTAGCCCGTGTTGACAAAAAACAACATGTCCGTGTTGCGATTGTGGGGTATGCTTCATTTGGTGAAATAACTTCGCTGTTTCGCCGATCGTTGACTGACGCAGGAAATTTGTGTGCGAAATACACTGTGCCTTATCGGAAATCGTTTGCAAAGCTACACCCGTCTGGTGCTCGCTACCGTCGTAGGCTGGATGGCCGATACGCTAAATCGCAGCCAGTCGTGTCGCGAGTGCGACTCACGAGTCTCGGCGCTGGACCCCGTTTGCTGGCAGTGTGGGGCTTCCAACCCGGCTCGAATTCCCATCGGATCTTGCGTCGTGCTGTTTGCCCTGCCCGTGGTCGTATTGCTGATGTACCTGTGCTTGACGTAAGTAACGCTGGGCCGTCGAGTTACCCGGTTCGCAACGAATGACGTCTGCTCCTTGACTGGCCAACCCGCAAGACGTCCATCCCTCCCAGCCAGCGGATGGCTTGGGAAGCCATCGTGGGAAGCACAATTCCCGTCGATTTCGGTCTGGACGCCTGGACTTGGTAGGGCGGACATCATGTTGTGGTCTATTGTTTGGTTGTGATCGCCGCAAAGTCTTCGTGGGTGCCGAATGCCGAGAAGCAGGTCGGGTTCTTTTTCCGGGCCCGCTCGCGCAGCTCGATGGCTTTCGCTAGATAGCTTTCCGCAAACTCAGGTTGTTGCGCGGCGATCAGCGCGTGCGCGGCGGCCAGGTCGACAAGGTCCAGAGCGTCCAGGCGATCTAGATCAGTGACTTGCGAGACGAAGTCGACCGCGGCAGCAACTTGCCGGGAACTCGCCAGGATTCGCGCGTGCAGAGCGCGCAGTCCGTCTGCATATGCTCCCGTAACCAGCTCCAGCCCGTGGGCGCTTGCGGAAAGCGCCTCGGCATGTCGTCCGAGCAGGTAAAGTGCCCTGGCCTCTTCCCAGTACGCACCACAAAGCGATTTTCGGATCTTCAGCGAGGCCTGCTCGTCACCCGCCTTCAGCCGATCATACTCGGGCTGGAAGCACACAATGGCTTGCTCAATCCAATCCAGGGCTCGCTGAGGATCGGACCGGTTACGCGCCACGCGGCCGCGGTTGAAGATGGGGAAACCCAACCTGTACGCCAGGCCGACCTCGCCATGATCTTGGATCGTGGCTTCACGAACGCTTTGGGCTTGAGCGAATGCGGCATCTGCTTCGTCCAGACGTTGCGCATCCATCAGCACATTTCCGAGTTCATTAAATACGTCAGCCAGTAATTCCTGGTATTCCACCTGATCTGGAAACTGTGAGATAAGCGATTGCACCTCCACAACGCACGCGTTGGCGACTTCCTCCGCTCGATCGAGCATCTCCGCGTGTCGGCACGCGCTAGCCAGATTAAACATGACGTTGGCCGTTCGCTGCCGGTGGATGGGGACGTGGGCTTGCCGACTGGTCATCGTGCGGCACATCTGCAGCAGTTCCTCGTTAACTTGGACAGCCTGCAGAAATCGATTGGTTTGCTGATAGACTGCCGCCAGATTTGCCTGCGTGCCGACAAGGTGTTCGCGAATTTGAATCTGATCGGTGTACGTGTCCCGCAGCGAGCGCAATTCCTCGATCGTCGCCAGATAGCGTTTTTCCGCGAGTTTGTATTTTCCGTCCAGGACGGCTGCGTTGCCGAGGTTGGAGAGGGCCACGGCCGCGGTATGGCGATAGTCGGGTACTTGCGGATGATCCTCGGCGATTTTCAGAAACGACTGGCGAGCCTTGGTCCACGCGGATTCCGCCGCCGAAATCTCGCCCAAAGAAAACTCCAGCCCCCCGAGATTCAACCAGACGTTGGCCAAACCCTCTTGGTAGTCCAGGACCAACGGGTGATCGCGCGTCAAGACCATCAAGATTTCCTGGGATTTCTGGAACGCTTGCAGCGCTTCGCCGGCCTGCCCAAGTTCCTTCAGCGCTTGAGCCAGGTTTGACCAGCCCATCGCCTCGAGTTTGGCTCGATTCGGTTCGTCCGACGGGTCCTCCGTGACACGCTGAGCCGCTTCGATGACGCGACGGTAACACTGCTCGGACTCCCGCAACATGCCCCTGCGGTGAAACTCCGCTCCCATATTATTGTGCAGGTTGCCGAGACGCTGAGCGCCCACGGAATCGGCCCAGCTTGCTTGATCATTGTAAAACTGGCAAGCTTCGACGAAGCATGTTTCATCGTCTTCGGGACGATCGAGTTTTCCATAGAATCGAGTCAGGTCGAGCAGAATCGATAGCAACTGAAAACGATATCGACCGACGTCTGGCTTCGCGAGAAAGAGCTGCCGATTCAACCTCATCGCCGAGAGTTGTTGGAGTTCCGCCTCGGCATGCTGGCCGAATTCATCTTGGACCTGCGCGATTTGCGTGATGGCAAAGATGTTCCATTCGAGGTAATCGAGATTATCGGGATACTTCCGGACGAGGTCGTCGTAAATCGTATGTGTTTTTTGAAACTGCGCAAGTGCCGCGTCGTAGTCGCCCAGCTCTTGGCTGATCTTCCCCAGTTGCCAATGGGCTTGCGCGAGATCGTCTCGAAGCAGTGCAGCGCCTGCAGGTTGGTGCGACAGCGCTTCATAGAAATCTCGTGCCGTGGCGAGCAGATTGCGTCGAAGCGTTTCCAGGCCATGTGCCTTCAGTTCGGGGCTATCGGCAACCTTCGTAAGAAATGTATCCACCGAGTCACGAGCGTAGGCGAAGTTTGCGTTAGCGCGGGTCGCTTCTCCGCGTGCGTGGGCGTACAACATGCTGAGCGCAGTGATACCGGTGACCATCAGCAACATTAGCGATCCCAATAAGCTCGCCACCACGGGGTTGCGTTGGCCCCATCTCACGACGTGTTGCGAGATGCTCGCGCGACGGGCGAGGATCGGTCGATGTTCGAGGAAGCGTTGCAAATCGTCGGCCAGTTCCAGCGCGGACCGATACCGCTGCGTGGGCGACTTTTCCAGGCATTTCAGGCAAATGGTCTCCAAGTCGGCGGGCAATCGCCACACCAATCGAGACGGTGCCGCTGGGGGCTTCGACACCACATGCTGCAAAATTTCCAGCTGTGTCGCGCCGCGAAAGGGCGCCGTCCCCGTCAACAATGTGTACAGCATCACGCCGAGCGCATGGATGTCGGCTGCCGGGCCAATGAATTCGCCTCGGATTTGTTCAGGAGCCATAAATCCGGGCGTTCCGAGGACATCGCCCGTACGTGTTAAGGACTCAATGGATGTGAGGTCGCGGCCCTTCGGCTCGAGATCCAGTAGCTTCGCCAAGCCGAAATCGATGATCTTCAGTGCATCGCGGATAGACTGCGGATCGGCTGGGTCGCCGTTCGCACCGTTCACAAGCAGCACGTTGGCGGGTTTCAAATCGCGGTGGACGACAGCGTGCTGGTGGGCGAAGTCGACAGCTCGTGCCAAATTTTCGATGACCGCCGCGGACCATTCCGCCGACTGAGGTTCGCCGCCGCAATAGGTTGCCAGGCTCGCCCCGTCGACGTATTCCATCGCCAGAAAGGGGCGTCCTTGATGCGTGCCGACTTCGTAGATTCGCGCAATATTGGGATGACCCAAGCGCACAGCGCCTCTGCTTCCGCTCGCAGGCGTTGGATTTGGCCCGGCCGCGAATACTCGCCCGCCAATAACATCTTCAGAGCGACCAGCCGATTCAGCGCCAGATGTCTCGCTTGGTAGACGACACCCATGCCTCCGCGTCCTACCTCGCACAAGATCTCGTAACCAGGGATGTGAGGTACGGGCAGTGGATCCAGCATGCCTCGGAATCCGAGTACGGTCGCCGTATCCGTCTTCGCATCGGCCGTGGCCAACGTCACCTGCTCGCGCGCCGGTACATCGTCCCCCGCTTCGAGGCCAGGATGGGCGATGGGCTGATTGTCCAGCGATTGGTGGAACTGGATCTGCAATCGAAGCTGGCTGGCATATTGTGGAAATCGCAGCGGTAATTCTTCCGGATCGGGGCATTTTCCTTGTCGTTCGCGTTGCAAGTATTCAGTGAAGATCAGGTCCATTGCGGCTTCGGAATCCTGGGCGAGGCCGGGAAACAGGCGCAGGTACCACTCGGCGCTTACTTGTTCTCCGCGATGATAGCGATTCCGCAGGTCCTCGCGGACGATTGGCGCGATTTCATCGGTCGAGAGTTGCTGCTTGGCGACGTACTCGTCAATACCCAAATGGGGCTCCGCTTGTCGCCAAAGCAGAAACTGCAACAGAGTGTCGGCGACTGCCGGCGCATTGGTCTGGCCGCCGCTTTGGGCACAAGCCGCGTTGGCACGATGTTTTTGGACCATGGAGTGGATATCAAATCTGTGTATGAACTTGCATCAGGCGCGGTGGTCTATTAACTCTAATCGCCAAAGACTGGCTAAACGAACAAGACTATTCCAGGCCAACTTCTCGCGTGACACGTTCGATCGCGCGGGCAAGCTGCATGCGACAAGTATCCGGCGTCGAGCCCATGGCATCAGCCACTTCTTTCCAGCTCAAGCTCTGTCGCCGCAATTCAATGATCTGTCGTTCTTTTTCGGTAAGTGCCCCCAGGCACAGGCCAATCAATTCCTGGGCCGAAATCTCCGCGCTGGGGGTCTGATCCACTGCAGGGGTCGATGCGAGCTTGTCCGCCGACACCTCAACGCGATGCTGCTCGCGCTGGCGCGAAACTGCCAACGCGACTTGGAGGCCAACTTATTGCGGGCCATTTGCATCAGCAATCTGCCAAGCTGCGCTGGCTCGTCCAGATTATACTCGCCAGCCGTGGCACGCAGAAAGAAGCTCGCGAGGACGGACTGCGACACATCGACGGAATCGAGCATCCGATTGAGTCGCTGGTCCTCCAGATGCAAACGAACCTCACGTCGGATGATCGGCTCGTAGTTGCGAACCAACTCATCGGCGGCTTGTTGATCGCCGGCCCGAATTCTGCGGATGAACTCGGAAAAATCGTCGACGGACATGCGGGATTCGATTACTGGAAAAGAAAACATCGATTTCGACACGATTATCGCCCAGTTTGCAGGGCATGTCGAGACTCTGCTGGCCATTTTGAAGTTCTGCATTCCTGGTAGCTCCTGGCCGAGACCCGTAATTGGGCCGGTTGGCAGGCTCATTCGCTCGCGCGTCATGCTTGTATCTGCCCGAGTGTTGCGGCCAGTGCAGTTTCCCAAGGCGCATTTGACGTGTGCTAGCGCGCCGCGCCGAGGCTTAATCGTGACATTCTGTGGAGGATGTCGTTCGGTCTCATGATCTTTGGCGATTCTTACTTGGCGGGGAAATTCGTCACGGAAGCGAGATGCGTGCGGATCCCGTCGGGATCTCAAATGTCAGCGACCGTCTGAGCTACGCGACCCACGAAATAGCCACCCTCTCGAATCCATGGAGTTACCATTATGTTGGCAAATCTTCGCAAACTACGCCGCAAGGCAGTCGGTTCGACCTCGACGAAGCGTCGGTTATTCGAGTCTCTGGAAGACCGTCATTTGTTGGCGAGCGACCTCGGCGTCGACTTGGGACCCTGGGTCTCAACCGATGTGATCGACAAGCTTCCCTACGCCGAGACATCGCTGGTTCACGAGTATGACTTGACGACAGGTGAGGAATGGTACAGCGGTTACAGTGAGAAATCGCTGGAAGACGAGCTGGGCGCCGCGGAGATGGTCGCGCACGAGATGGGATTCAGAGGCCTTCCCGAAATGCTCGACGCGTTTAACGAAACGAGCGGCGGTGGCGGGCCCGGTCCGGGTGAAATCGTGTTCGGCGGCGATGGACGGCAACTCGTGGCGAATACGCTGGAATGGCCGTACCGCGCGATCGGCCGATTATGGATGTTGACGGGCGCCAGCGAAACGTCATGCACCGGCGTGATGATCAGCCCCTATCACGTGCTGACCGCAGGACACTGCGTCAATGGCGTCAACGGCGGGGGCTGGGCCAATCAAGTTGTCTTCTCGGCGGCTCAGGACGGCACGCGTTTCTTCGATGCATCCATCAACACCAACTTCCGCCGATCGGATGACCAGTTTTATGGTGAAGCGAATGGCGTTTGGCTGCGTTCCTATGATCTTTGGACAAACAATGACAACTGGGATTGGGATTTGGCTGTCGTGACCCTGGATCGCAATCTTGGCAATTACACCGGTTGGTTCGGCTACGGCTGGAACTCAAACGATAGCTTCTATTCGAGCAACACGGGTAGCACGGCAGGCTATCCGGGCGACCTCACACCCAATGAATTCGACATGTGGTGGGATGATGGCAACGCCGGAAATAACGCGGTCACGACACATCAACTCCGTACGACCGATATCGATATCTGGCCGGGGCAAAGCGGAAGTCCCATTTGGTATTCTGGCCCCAGCGCCCATGCGGTTGTTTCGCACCACACGTACACCGATACCAACGGGAATGGATCGTATGATCCCGGGGAGCCGGCTTTTTATAACGCCTTTACCAGGATGACGAGCGGCAAGTTCAACGATGTCAGCAGTTGGATCACAGCAGACGCCGGGATCCGGCCGGCCACGGACCGAGCCGATCTCGTGGACTACGACACTTGGTTCAATGGAACTTTTGCCTCGATGAACTCATCCTTTGTGACTGCGGGCAGTAATTTCTCCGTGACCAGTTTTCCGCGAAATAATGGCACCGCCGCGACCGGCAACTACACAGTTTCGTTCTATGCCTCCACCAATACCACCATCTCGGGCTCTGACTATTTCCTGGGAAGCGTCAACCTGAGTTCCCTGGCACCATTCAGTTGGCAAACCGCCACGCTCAATGTCGCTTTCCCAGCCAGCGTGCCCACCGGCAATTACTACGTGGGTTGGATTATGGACTCGACGGGCGTTGTTAATGAGTATTTGGAAGGGAACAACACGGGCTACGTGCGATCTGGTCAAGTAACGGTCGGCGCGGATGATCACGGCAACTCGGCCGCGACCGCAACGCGAATTCTCGCCGACAGTGCGACGTTCGGCAATCTTGAAGCGCCTGGCGACAAAGACTGGTTCTACTTTGAAGCGGCCGCGGGCGCTCAGGTCACGTTGGCCACCACGCTGGGCACACTTGGCGATTCCGTCCTGCGACTGTATGGCACGGATGGCGTGACACAAGTTGCTTTCGACGACGACGGCGGACCCGGATTTGCCTCGCTGCTCCAATATACGGTTCCCGCCGCAGGGTTTTACTATGCCTCGGTCGAGGAGTATGGAAACGACGCTTCCGGTACGTACTCACTAGCGCTCAGTCATGCTGATGATCATGGTAATTCGGCCGGATCGGCCACGTTGATCGGCGCCCATAGCGTTACGGCTGGAAGCCTGGAGCTGGCAGGAGACTACGATTGGTTCGTATTCCGAGCGATGGCCGGCGCAAGTAACCTTGGAAACGCAACTAGGAACACTGCCTGATTCCATTTTGCGACTTTACGATGTCGATGGCGTAACCGAAATTGCTTTTGACGACGACGGTGGACCCGGACTGGCGTCGCGGATTGACTATACCATTGCCGCCACCGGCAACTATTACGTGCGAGTAGAGGACTTCGGCAATCCGAATCCCGGAAGCTACACAATCCAGTTGACACACCTGGATGACTATGGGGAGGATGCCGCGGCCGCCACGCCGATCGGCGTAAATTCCACCATCGTCGTCAACACAGAAGTCGGTTATGACAGCGACTACCTCAGTTTTGTCGCAGAAGCCGGCATGGCGTACAGCATTTCGACGAATCTCATTACCCATCCTGATACAACCCTGACGTTGTACGATGTCGATGGGGTTACGGCGCTGGCTTATAACGACGATACGGGAGCCACCTTGGCCTCGCGGATTGATTGGGTCGCGCCCGTTTCGGGACAGTATTTTGTCGGTGCACGTGGGTTTTCCTGGAATGTGGGCGCGTATGAACTGACGCTGGACGGCCCCGGCGGACCAACAGGTGATTTCAATGCCGATGGGATCTATGATCATCTCGATATTGACGCGCTGGTGGGCGTCATCTCCGCAGGCAGTCACGATTCCGCTTACGACCTCACCGGCGATGGTCTCGTCGACCTCGCCGACCGCGATGCATGGTTGGCCGAGGCTGGAGCCGTTAACTTGGGTCCGGGAATCGCGTATCTACTGGGCGATGCGAATCTGGATCGCTTTGTCGATGGCCAGGACTTCATTAACTGGAATCAGAATAACTTCACTAACACACCCTTGTGGTCCGCCGGCGACTTTAATGCGGATGGCGTGGTGGATGGTCAGGATTTCATTATCTGGAATCAAAACAAGTTCACCTCCGCCGATAACGGTCAGCTGGTCAACGTCAAGTCATCTGTCTTGGATAAGTCCATCGACTTTGACACACACGACCGGCTGTTCGCAGCGCTCGCAGTTGACAACGAACAGCAACGGGTCTCGTCCTCCGCGGCAGGTGCCGCCGGGGCGTCGAGATTCGCACAACGAAGCGCTGCGACGGCCTTGGGCAGCGACCACCGGTCAAGTCGTACGGGAAAATCCAGTGGGAGCGAATACGATCGGCGATCGAGGTGGATCAGCCACAACAAGGTTGATCTGGGGCTTCAGGGCCTTGATGGGCCAGAGGTCTGAGTACGGTCAGGGACTCGATTTCGTCATCACGCACCGCGTGAGGACGTTGGTGTCACGGAGCAACGGCATCGGGAGCAGCCTCCCCATGCCGTCTGCTTTGTTCGAGTTTTGCACTTTCTTGCGAGAGCAGGTGTGGTTTTCGCCGGAACATAGAACAATTGCCCTCCATTGCTTATTCTCCGCGTTCGCACTGGCCTGAAACAATTGGGCACAATTGTTCTACATTGTGAAGATTGCAAAATCCGTGGCGTGCTGCAGGAACGCGCCGCAGAGGAGGTGGCGATGGCATTCGTCGCAAGCCGCCAGGTGACCGCGCGGCTGTGGGCGCCGGAGGCGGCGTGGAAGGGCCGACCAACATGTTGGAAGGCTTACCCGCATCGAGTATAGTGGTCTGCGGGACTTATTCCGTGCGCCGGCAAGCCCGGTTTGCCCCACTCTCGATCCATGAGTCGGCCAGCCCATGCGGCACAGTCTGCTGTTCTATATCAACGACCAACAATACGAAATTGATGACGGCCGCGCCGGGTGGACACTGGCCGAGTTTCTCCGTCAGGAGTGCCGCCTTGTCGCGACCAAGGTCGTGTGCGCCGAGGGGGATTGCGGGTCGTGTACGGTGCTCGTGGGGCGCGAGCGACCGGGATGCCAGACGTTTGCCTACCAGCCCATCGATTCCTGCATCGTGTTCTTGTACCAGCTCGATCGCACGCACGTCGTCACCGTCGAGGGCTTGACGTACGACGACATTCTTTCTCCCGTGCAGCAGGCGATGGTCGACTGCCACGGTAGCCAATGCGGATTCTGCACGCCAGGATTTGTGACGGCGCTGCACGGCATGCTCGAAGAGCAACGCGCTGCGTCGAACGGAAACATGTCGTTGAGTGACGAGCAGTTGCGGGAAGGCCTGTCCGGAAATCTCTGTCGTTGCACCGGTTACGTGCAAATTCTGGACGCGGGCAAGCAAATTGAGCCGGCGGCCGTGCCGCCGCTGGCCCAGCGATACGACCCACGGGAGATGCTGGCCGCGTTTCATCACTTGCCCACGGAGCCCGTGCACATTCGCGCACGGCTGACGATCCGCTGGAAGTATTTGTGCCCCGGCGACTTGACGAGGCGATTGATTTCAAGGCCCGGCATCCGGCAGCCAAGGTGGTGGCCGGAGCCACCGATGTGGGCGTCCTGCGCAACCACGGTCGGCTCCAACCGGACGTCGTGCTGGCCCTGGGAAGCCTGATGGATTTCCGTCAGATCACGATCGACGAGGACGATGTACTGCACATCGGCGCCGGCGCTACGTGGACGGAAGTGCTGACTGCCATCGATGACCGACTGCCGGAGTTCAGCCGTATCTTGCGGCGATTTGGCAGCCCGCAGATTCGCCATTTGGCCACGATCGGCGGGAACCTCGTCAACGCATCGCCGATTGCCGACTCACTGCCTCTGCTGTATGTACTTGATGCCCAGTTGGAAACGACCGGCCCGCAGGGACTGCGGCGGATCCCGGTGGATAAATTTTACTTGGGCTACAAACAGCTGGATCTGGGACCGACCGAACTGTTGGCGGCGGTGCACGTCCCGCTGCCCCGGGCTGACGAGGATCTCAAGCTGTATAAGGTCTCCAAACGTCGCGACTTGGACATTAGCACCGTGACAGCCGGAATGTGGTACCGAGTCGAGAACGATTCGATCGTGGCCGCACGCTTTGCGGCAGGCGGGGTGGGACCGACGGTGTTGCGTCTGCCGCGGGCTGAGGCCTATGTTTGCGGGCTTCCCTGCAGCGAAACGACATTCCACGAGGCGGGACGGATCGCGCGGCAGGAGGTTCGGCCGATCACGGACGTGGCGCCGGCGCGGAGTATCGATCCCAATTGGTGGAAAATCTGTTTTGCAAAGCATACTTCGATCGATGAGTTGACCGCCATGCCCAGTTTCGGTCGTTCGTTGCCGCACGATTCTGCACGTGGTCACGTGACGGGCGAAGCCCATTACGTGGAAGATCTCCCGCGGCGACAAGATGAGCTATGCGTGGACTTCGTGGGCGCTCCCTGCGCCTCGGGTGCGATTACGAGTGTCGATCTGGCGGCGGCGCGGCAAGTGCCGGGGATTGTCGCGGTGCTGACACATCGCGACCTGCCGGGCAAAAATCGCTTTGGGCCTATTCTTGAAGATGAGCCGTTCCTGGTGGAAGACGAAGTCCACTACCTGGGGCAACCGGTTGTGGTGATCGCCGGCGTGAGTCGCGAGATCACGCGAAAGGCCCGCGCGCTGGTCAAGTTCGGGGTAGTGCCCCGCAGTCCGCTGCTCACGATCGACGCAGCGATCGCCGCGGATTCTTTCCTGGGCCCGGAGCGCCGCATCGTGCGGGGGGACGTGGACCGTGCCCTGGCCGCCGCGCCGTATCAGCGGCGCGGGGTTTTTGAATCCAATGGCCAGGAGCAGTTCTACTTCGAGTCTCAGGCGTCGTTGGCGCTGCCGGAAGAGCAGGGACAACTGCGGGTGATCTGTTCCACGCAAAACCCTAGCGAGACGCAGGCCGTGGTGGCCGCCGCCCTGGGTTTGCGACTGCATGAAGTTGTTTGCCAGTGCAAGCGGATGGGAGGCGGTTTTGGGGGCAAGGAGACGCAGTCCGCCATCCCGGCCGTGATGGCGGCCCTCGTGGCTCAAACCACGCGACGACCGGCCCGTATCGTGCTGACAAAATCTGACGATATGCAGCTGACCGGCAAACGACATGCGTACAAGACCTGGTACCGCGTGGGTTTTGACGCGCAGGGCCGGATCCTGGCCGCGAGCTTTGACTTCGTCAGTAATGGGGGAGCATTCGCGGATTTGTCCACGTCCGTCATGGAGCGAACCATGCTGCACGTCGACAACGCCTATTACCTGCCCGCGATATCGATTCGCGGGCGGATCGCACGCACCAACCTGCCCCCCAATACGGCCTTCCGGGGATTCGGCGGACCGCAAAGTATCGTCGTGATCGAAAATGTGATGCAGGAGATGGCCCAGACGCTGGGCATCGACGCGCTGGACGTCCGTCGTGCCAATGTCTATCGCGATGGGGATGCCAGTCGCCAGCTGACACCCTACGGGCAGATCGTGCGAGACCACGTGCTGGAGGAACTGTTCGATACGCTGGCAGAAACTTCCGACTATCGTCGGCGCATGCAACTCGTTGAGCAACACAATGCCCATGCCCCCACGCATCTCCGCGGATTGGCCATGACGGCCGTCAAGTTTGGCATTTCCTTCACGACCAGGTTTCTGAACCAAGCCAACGCGTTGGTCAACGTCTACACCGACGGGTCCGTGCAGGTGTCCACCGGCGGAACGGAAATGGGCCAGGGGCTGAATACCAAAATTCGACAGCTGGTCGCCGATCAGTTCGGCATTAATCCTCAGTACGTGTTGCTGATGACCACCTCCACGGAAAAGAACCACAACACGTCTCCCACAGCCGCCAGTGCCGGGACCGATTTAAACGGCGCGGCAGCGATCGCCGCTTGCCAGCAAATTAAAACCCGGATGGCGGAATTTGCCGCCGAACTGTTTGCCGATGCCCATGCGGGACGGGCCAAGGCACCCGACCAGGTCCGCTTCGCTTCGGGTGAGGTTTTCGACCAGCGGATCGCGGATCCGGCGCACCGCCTGCCGTTTGGCAGGTTTTGCGCCTGGCACGCCGCGCGCGGGTCGATCTCGGAGCGCGGGGATTCTTCGCCACACCGGGTGTGGACTTCAACCGCGAGACGGGACGGGGAAACCCCTTCTACTATTTCACCACCGGAGTGGCGGTGACCGAAGTGATCATTGATCGCTTTACCGGAGAGTTGTCGTTGCAGCGGATCGATCTGCTGATGGACATCGGGCAGATGATCAACCCCGGCGTCGACCAAGGGCAGGTGATCGGGGGCCTGGTTCAAGGTCTGGGGTGGTGCACGACGGAGGAACTTCGATACGACGACCACGGCCGGCTGTTGACGACGGGTCCCACGACGTACAAAATCCCCCACGTGACCGATCTGCCCAAGACGCTGAACATCGCCTTCCTGCACAACCCCAAGCACCAGACTAATGTGGGATTCAGCAAGGCGGTCGGCGAGCCGCCGTTGATGTTGGGGATTTCGGCTTGGGCCGCGATCAAGCATGCCCTGGGGCAGGCCCATCCGCGGCAAATCGCCACGTTGCGCCTGCCGGCGACGAACGAGGAAATCCTGATGTGCCTGACACGACTCGATGCGGCGGCGCCTACCATCCCGCAGTCTGTCGGTTACGCGAAACATGGTCGACGGAAAAAATGACACAGGCCGCTAACATGCGACAAGCGATTTTTATCATCCGATGCCTGTTGCTATTCGGGATACTGACCGCGTCGGACGTGGCGGCCCAGTCCCAGCCTCAGCGCCGCCCCAACATTCTGTTCATCTTCAGCGACGACCATGCGGTGCAGGCCATTGGTGCCTACGGCTCGAAGATCAATCAAACGCCACACATCGATCGCCTTGCCCGCGCAGGGGCCGTGTTTCGAAATTCGTTCTGCGCGAATTCGCTGTGCGGCCCGTCCCGCGCGTGTATTCTGACGGGCAAACACAGTCACCTGAATGGATTTCTGCGTAACGGCGACCGCTTCAACAGCCAGCAAACGACTTTTCCGCCGCTGCTGCAGCACGCCGGCTATCAAACGGCCGTGGTGGGTAAATGGCACTTGGAGACCCAACCGGTGGGCTTCGACTATTGGGAAATTCTCCCGGGGCAGGGATCGTACTACAATCCGGACTTCATCCAGATGGACGGCAGCCGTCAACGCCATCAGGGCTATGCCACCGACGTGATCACGGACCTGTCGCTGCAGTGGCTGAAACAGCGACGGGATCGTGATCGACCGTTTTTACTGATGTGCCAGCACAAGGCTCCGCACCGTAACTGGACGCCGCCGCCTCGCCATTTCGGCTTGTTCGACCATCAGCCGGTCGCCGAGCCCGCGACGTTGCGCGATGACTATGCCGGCCGATCGGAATTGCTGAAAGCCAATGAGATGACCGTACGTGACCACATGTATTGGGCGCACGACATGAAATTTCATGGCGAGAATCGATTTCCGGAGATGTTTGTCGATGGGTACGCCAACAACGAATACGAACGGATGAGCCCTGCGCAGCGAGAGGCGTGGGACGCGTATTACGAGCCGCGAAACGCGGCCTTCATCGAGCAGATGTCGGCAGGCCAGCTTTCCGCGGACGAAGTGCTGAAGTGGAAGTATCAGCGATACGTGACCGACTATCTCAAGTGCGTGCAAGCCGTGGATGACGGCGTGGGCCGCCTGCTGGACTATCTGGACGAAGCCGGATTGAGCGACAACACCATCGTCATCTACTGCTCGGACCAGGGTTTTTACTTGGGGGAACACGGTTGGTACGACAAACGCTGGATGTTCGAGGAGTCGTTGCGCATGCCGTTTGTGATCCGCTGGCCCGGGAAGATCCAGCCCGGCACGACTTCCGATGCGCTGATTCAAAACATCGACTATGCGCCTACGTTGCTGGATGTGGCCGGCGTGGAAGTTCCCCAGCCGATGCAAGGGAGGAGTCTGGTGCCCGTCTTCGAGAATCACGGACGTCCGACGCCCGATTGGCGCGATGCCGTCTACTACGCGTACTATGAAAACGCCGCCGTGCACGCCGTGCCAGTGCATGACGGGATTCGCACGGACCGCTACAAACTGATGTATTTTCCGCGCTCACGCGAGTGGCAGCTGTTTGACCTGCAATCGGACCCTCAAGAATTGCGTAGTCGGCATGCGGATCCCGAATACGCGAATATTCTGGACGGCATGCAACGACGATATCATGACGTGCGGACGTTCTACAAAATCAATACGGCCGTGATTCCCGCCACGCGGGCAGATGAAGATTGGTGGCGGGACCGGCTGGAGTCCACGACCGCACAGGCCCGTCGCGACAACCCGAAACTTGTCTTCGTGGGTGATTCGATCACGCAAGCATGGGAGGACGCCGGTCGCGAAACGTGGCAGGAGTTTTATGCCGACCGCCAGCCTCTGAATTTGGGATTCAGCGGCGATCGCACCGAACACGTGATCTGGCGGCTGAACCAGCTGGGCAGGCCCGCTTTTGCCCCCAACGTGGCCGTGCTGATGATCGGCACGAACAACACCGGGCACTTGATGCAGGCGCCGCAGGAAGTGGCCGCGGGAGTCCGACGAATACTCAGCCTGCTGGAGGAAAAATCCCCCGCGACCAAAGTACTGTTGCTGGGCGTCTTTCCGCGCGGCCAGCATCCGCTGGACGCCGACCGATTGAACAACGTGGCCATCAACCAGTACATCCGCCGCTTCGCCGACGACCGCCGAGTTTTTTACCAGGATGTGGGCGAGGTCTTTCTAGACGCGCAGGGCGAGATCTCGACCGTGATCATGCCAGATCATCTGCACTTGTCACCACGGGGTTACCGGCTGTGGGCACAGGTGATCGAGCCGACGCTGGTCAAACTTGGAATCTAGCTGGACGGCGCGGCGGCTGCCGCCAGGTCCCCAAAAGCTAGGAGCACGACGCGCACGATTTGAAATTGCACACTTTCGGTGGCACTTGGCCGAAACCCGTGATTTAGCCCGCTGGCAGGCTCGCTCGCGGGCGCGTCGAGCTTGTATTTT
Organism: uncultured Planctomycetales bacterium; assembly: GCA_963695565.1. GTDB lineage: Bacteria > Planctomycetota > Planctomycetia > Pirellulales > Pirellulaceae > CAVOGW01. The sequence continues at coordinate 744,607 of CAVOGW010000005.1, read as the reverse complement.
CACGCTGTTTTCAACGCGCACGCCGCCGAAGTATGCCGCAGCGTATTTCGTCAGAACGAGCGCGAAAATGTGGGTAAAGACAAGCCTGTAGTGGCAAGGTCGGTGGGAGGCACGACGGCGTCGGAGCGACGCCGAGATCAGTCTGAGACAGACTGACCTACCATGACAACCTGACGCACAATGACAGTCTGACCTACGGCTGAGTCGGCGGCGACCCCGCCAGCGCCCGCTTGGGAGTTCGGTCGGCTCGAAACAGACCCCAGTGTTTTTCGGCATCGTGCGGGTCGCTGCTCCCCTTCCAATTCTCGTCAAAGGCGGAGAAGTAAAAGTAGGGGATGCGCTCTTTCGCGGTCCAAGCGCAGAAATCCGTATAAAAAGCGGCCTGCGGTGCCTCGCCAGCTTCGCCCACCAGCCGTTCAGCTTGCTCACCCTGCGAGGACTTGTCGGTGGCCCAGCCGGCCTCGCCCAGCACAATCAACTTGTCGGGGTGCTTCGCCTGAACTTCGGCCAGTTTCTCGCGCGTAAAGCGGACGGCGTTGGGCAATGGCTGCGCGTGCCACATGGCGTAAACGTGCGTCACGACAAAATCGATCTCGGTCGCCACCTTTTGACTCGCGTCGTCAGTCCAAAAAGGAAAATCGTCAGCGACCGTGACGGGGACTTGGGTTTCGGTCCGAGCCTTCCGAATATAGTAAATCAGTCTGTCGGGATCTAACTTATGAGTCGACCAGAAAACCTGGCACTCGTTTCCAATGCAGACCGCGCTCACTACGGTGGGAAAATCATTAGCCAGCGCGATGACGCCGTCCACCTGGCGCTCGTTCGCCGCCACAGCGGCATCGTTGGTTTCCGTGGCCACCCAGGCCCCCGCCATGACGTGTAGCGGTAGTTGTTGGTCTCGAATGATCTCGCATGTCTTCCGCGCAAATCGTCAGAGCCGTAGACGCGCAGCATGCTCCAGTACTGCTTGATCAGCTGCAGGTCTTCGGCGATTTCCGCGGCAGTCGGTTCCAGCCGGCCGGGTGCCTGACCATCTCGAAACGGTCCGTAGCCGACTCCGTTACCCCGCCACGTGCCTCCCTGTTGGAACGATATCGGGCGCGTCACGAAGGGTTCTTCGCGACCGGCCGACTCCTGCGCACTCGCGGTAGCCACCGCCATGACGAGCCACGTGGTCAAGACATGTGTTTTAGCCCTGATCGTGATCATGGATAGGTGCTCCGTCGGTACGCCTGGTGGTTTTCTTGTGAGCGTCGGTACCAACTCGGGAACTAAGTTGCGATTTAAGTATGTTCGAGCGCAAGGCTGAACATTCCGTCGGCCTACGTTGAGGGCATCGTGGATCGCAATGTTTTTTTCGTTAACTACCGTCCGCGTCAAAACAAAAAAAGGGGGTGCTCGATGTTCCGAGCGCCCCTGTACTATATCGACATATCGAGTCCTAGCCTTGACGCCTGCGAATTAGCAGTCCAAGTCCAGCGAATCCGAGCAACCCGAGCGAGCTGGGCTCAGGAACCAATTTGAGGCTGGCATCGTCCCAGAAGATCGATCCGCCATTTGTGCCGTCCACGTCGACTTTGACCAGAACGGCGTTTACAAACGCAGTCCCGGCGGGAGCGGGAGCTGTACCAACTCCCAACAGATTCCAAACGTCCACTGGGCTGCCTGCATTAATGGGGTTTGACTCAAAAACGTCAATACCTGCCAAGCCGCCCGCTGCTAAGTTAAAGGCGGCATCCAGAAACTCGATCTTGTAGACGCCAAAATCCACCGAGTCGAGGGCATCGGCGGAATTGTTCTGTGCATAGATTTCGCCGACCCACGTCTGTCCCGGGGAAGCGGGCAATAGTTGCGTGGCGCCCGTGCCACCACCCGGTTGGAACGGCCCAAAAGTTTTGAGCGATTGGGTGCCGGAGCGGGCGACGAAACTCGTGGTGAAGACCTGATTGAAAGAGCTCCAGTCAGCGGTGCCCCCCACGTCACCCCCGGACGCATCCGGTGATTCAAAACTGGGGTTCAACAATTGGGCCGAGACGTGGCTGGCCATGAACGACAACGCGAGGACACAAGTCGCCGCGACGATTGATTTGGGTAATCGATTCAACATCATTGTTACTCTCCAAAAAAAAAGGGACCCAAAAAAACATTCGATCGGTTGACAGCCGATGATCATGGCATTGAAAGCCGGTGCTTAATATTCGGTACTCGCAAGCACATCAACAGTGGCCGCTAACCGGTTTGATCGCCCGTTTCGAACATTCGGACCGAGCGACAAAATTCGTTTGCTACACTCGTGACGTTTTCTAACGTCTTCCCTCAGGCTCAGCCAAACTATCCATCACGTCAACAATTTTTGTGACACCGGGGCCCAGAAAGGCAAACGCCAAGGCGAAACAGTTTCTTGCCACCTTCGCTCATCTCCCAGTCTGTATAAGCATGGGAGCCGAATCAGTGGCTCGCCACGCCCGCTCTGCCGTGCAACGGCAGAACAAAGCGTGGCTGGACCGGTTAAGCACAAAAAAATAATGGGAACGAGTCGCGAGGCGTTGCTGCACGGGCGAATCAGGCGCGGCGGCGGCGTGCCAACGACAGCAAACCACCCAACGCAAGCAGGCTGAAGCCAGTCGGCTCGGGTACGGGCGAGAGGTCCACATCATCGACGTAGAGGCCGTTAACAATACCTTGTATTGGACCCGGGGACAACTGAAAGCGAACCAGGAAGGAATCTGAACCGTCAGCGGCATCGAGATTGTTGAGGCTGAACTGCTGATAGCTGGTATTGATGCCCAAGGGGATTAACTGGGTCAGCGTCTCGCCTTTAACTCCCCCGCCGTCACTACCATCCTGATCGAGCCATTGAATCTGAGCGAACATGTCGAAGCCAGTGAAGTCCGTCGAGTCCGTCTTCGCAAAGAACGACAGGTCGTAGTTCAAAGCGTTATTGATGCTACCGACGGGCTGGACCTGCTGGATAAAGTAAGGAGCGGCGGAAGGTGTGTTGTTGAGGTGGTCCGCCTGCATGTAGGCAGAGAAGTTGCCGCTATTGGGCATCAGATTGCTACGAGTCGTGCTACCGGCCGGACCGGCGAATTCTTCCCAGTTATCCGCGTCGCCGCCAGTTCCATCCTCAAATCCGGGGTTGAGCACGATGTTGGCGTGTGCGGGAATGACCAACGCAGCAAGTAGTAAAAAGGCGGAGATTGTCGTAATTTTCTTCATCATGAGAGCTCCTCGAAGTTTTCGATATGGCTTCTTAACAACAGGTCCACTCAGCGTTAACATGCTGCAGCAGACGAACGTTCACGGAGTCAGCGATTTCCTATACTCGCACCTCCTTTCGATTCAAGCGGTTTGAAACTTGTTCTCTAAACAGTTTCCTGAAGTTATCACAACCTTTTCGCAATGTCAATTACCTAACCGGTTTAATTCAACGTGTCTTTCGAGGTTGACATGGGAACGAGTTCAAGGCTTGGGAAGCATAATGACGGGTTGAGTTTCGTGCAATCCGCTACATGCCGATGGCAAAAGTCGGGCACGCCATCATAGCCAGAACTAGGGAATGTAACTGTTTCTCAAAGCGTGCAAACGGTTGCACCACGGCAGCAACCTTCGACTCACGACCACTGTAGTAGCTATGTTGGAATCGGCAACGGCACTGCGAGCAAGGACAGCGCATTCCGATCAAAACCGCAAACGCGGTGATGTTGAGAGTCCCGTTCGGCGGATGGCGCGTGCGGCTTTTTCGGCGGCTCAGACGTTTGGGACGACGCGTTGCTGGCAAGAGTTCCAGAGCCCGCGAACTTCGGCCTGGGCTGCCGCGTCACACGATCCTGCATACCCCAGAATCCCGGTCTGGCTTGCCTTTGCCTCGGCGGCTCGAACTCCGCCGCAATCGATCGTCACGCAGCAATCGGGTATAATGATTTCGGCTGACGAACATTCACTGAATCGTCGCAAATCCATTCTCCTGCTGAAGCTCGGCCGGGAGCCGTATCCGGCCCAAGTTCATGGAAAACAGCATATTGTGTCCCCCTGCTGGACCGCTGCTGCCTGACGGCGCGAAGCGCGGTGGCTGGTGGCATCCCGACCCGGTCGAGGACCGCGTCGTCTGCGATTTGTGTCCTCGCGAGTGTCGCTTGAAGGACGGCGACCGCGGCTTCTGCTTTGTCCGCGAAAATCGAGGCGGGGAAATGGTGTTGACGACCTACGGTCGCAGTACCGGTTTTTGCATCGATCCGATCGAGAAAAAACCGTTGAACCATTTCTTCCCGGGCAGCAGCGTGCTGTCCTTTGGAACGGCCGGCTGCAATCTCGGCTGCAAATTCTGCCAGAATCACGATATCTCCAAGGCCCGCGAGATCAGTCTGCTGAGCCAACTGGCACTCCCCGACGCGATTGCCGAGGCCGCCGTGGCACACGGCTGCCACAGCGTGGCCTACACGTATAACGACCCCGTGATTTGGGCTGAGTATGCGATCGACACGGCTCGAGCCTGTCGGGAACGGGGCATCAAGAATGTCGCGGTGACCGCTGGATACATCACGGCCGCTGCGCGGCGGCCTTTTTTCGAGTGTTTCGATGCGGCCAACGTCGACTTGAAGGGTTTTTCCGAGGATTTCTATCAACAACTCACGTTGTCCCACCTGCAGCCGGTGCTGGACACGCTGCAGTGGCTGAAACAGGAAACCGATTGCTGGTTCGAGATCACCAATCTGATTATTCCCCGGGCGAATGACGACGCGGACGAAATCCGTCGCATGTGCGATTGGATTTTGCAGGCGATAGGCCCCGATCATCCGGTGCACTTTACGGCTTTTCACCCGGACTTTCGCTTGTTGGATCGCCCCGCGACTCCGCACGCGACACTGGTCATGGCCTACGAGTTGGCCCGGGCGGCCGGGCTGCGTTACGTCTACGTGGGCAACGTCGACGACGTGCAGCGGCAGTCGACCTATTGTCCGAATTGTGGCCAACAGCTGATCGAGCGCAACTGGTATAGCCTGGGCACCTACCAGATGCGGGGCAACCAATGTTCGGGTTGCCAGCAAGAAATCCCGGGTCGTTTCGGCGACGCGCCCGGAAATTGGGGACGGCGGCGTCAGCCCGTGGACATGTCCCGTTTTGCGTCCGACCGCGCGGCGATCCCGCGCCTCGGCCAGCTGCCCAATCCCAGCCAGCCCCACCACAGCCACCACCAAAGCCACAACCATCGCATCTTTCCAAGGAGTCCGCCATGGCCACTGCACCCGTACGGCTTAGCCAGACGGAAGACGAACATCGCGCGATTCACAGATATGCTTGCGAAGTGGTGTTGGCAACCGTGCAACAACGAGAGATTTCAGCCGCCTGTGCGTTGCCCGCTGAACTTGCGGAAGATACCATTCACGGCGCTTACGTGAGTCTCAAACGGGAGGGCCGCCTGCGCGGTTGCTGCGGCTCGATCGGTCACCCGCAGGGGGTGGCTGCGGCCATTGCGGATGCGGGACGTCGCACGGCGCTGGAAGATCCGCGGTTTCCCCCGGTCTCGATGGCGGAACTCCCGTTCCTGGAATTGGAGACCTGGTTGTTGGGTCCGGCGCAACCGGTCCCGGTGCAGGGGGCGGGCGTCGCGGAGTGCATTGAAATCGGCAAACATGGCCTGCATATCCGGCGTGGAGCCAACCGCGGACTGCTGCTTCCTGGCGTAGCCGTGGAACACGGTTTGGATGCGGTGGGATTCCTGGAACAAGTCTGCGTCAAGGCGCAGCTGCCCCGAGACGCCTGGCGGGATTCCGATACGGAACTGGCGACGTTCGAAGGGGTCTGCTGGCGCGCCCCGATGGGGCCGCTGGACAGGGACCTGGACAGGGACGGAGACGAGCCGTCCACCCAGCAACGCATCATGTTTTCCGCGGATGAAATTAGACAACTGCAACAATGGGTCGCGACCAACGTCTATGCGGCTTGGACCAGCGCCACGCCCACGTATTACCTGCCAGGAGTTCAGGATGCGATGGCCCAACTGGTGGCGATTCAGGTTGTCAATCCCGTTGGGATTTCCATGGGCGCGGCCTTCCGCTGCTCGTGGCGACCGCCGTTGCCGGTCCAAGCGACGCTGTTTCAACTGGCTCAGGAGATCGCGGCATCGATTCAACAGCAGGGGGAACTGCCCGAGTCCGGCTGGCACGTCGAGCTGGTCTTGGGGCACGATCTCGCGCTGCATGGGTCCGTGCAGAACGCCGACTTTCGTGGCGTGGACACCGATCGACGCGCGCTGATGATGATCCAATCGGGACGCGTACGCGCTGGCCTATCGACCTGCGGAGGATTGTACCGACACGGTAGATCAGCTGCGGACGCTGTGGGGTGATGGGCGAAGCGAGGAAGCGATCCACGAGCAGTTGTTCAGTCTGGACGTAGTGGCCAGTTCCAGCCCGCTGGTATTCTCGAACGCCCCGCGTGCTCAGATTCAGCGAAGTCGCCGGGCCGCCGCCGTTGCGGGTCGCTTTTATCCGGGCGATCCCGACCGCATGCGGCGGCAACTCGGCGAGCTGTTTGGCGGAACGGCACCCACCGAGCGGCGGGAAGTGGCAGCGGCCATGGTGCCGCATGCCGGTTGGCAGTATTCCGGACGCATCGCGGCCGAGGTGCTGGCACGCATCGAGATCCCCGAAACGGTCGTGATCCTGGGGCCGAAGCATACGCAGTTGGGTGTCGACTACGCCGTCGCGCCTTGCACCGACTGGCAAATTCCAGGAGGGGAGCTGTCGGGGGAGGTGTCGCTGAGTGAGCAGCTGGCCGCTTGCGTGCCCGATTGGCAGTTGGATGCGGCCGCGCACCAACGCGAGCATGCCATCGAAGTCGAATTGCCCTTGTTGGCGCATCTGCGACCCGACGTGCGTGTGGCGGGCATCGCGTTGGGGCGGGCCTCGTTCGCTCAGTGCGAGCGCTTTGCAGAAGCCTTGGCCGACGTGCTGCACGATCGGCTGGATCGGGTGTTGTTGCTGATTTCCAGCGACATGAACCATTTTGCGCCCGACGCGGAGAATCGCCGCTTGGATGCGCTGGCACTCGAAGCGCTGGAGACGTGCGATCCGGGTTACGCGTTTCGCCGGATTCAGGAGCAGCGAATCAGCATGTGTGGGCTGGTGCCGGCCACCGTGGTGATGTTGGCGCTGCAGCGATTGGGTCGGCTGCAGCGCGTGGAACGGATTGCGTATGGGACGAGCGCTGAAGTGAGTGGCGACACGAGTCGTGTCGTAGGCTACGCCGGGATGCTGTTCCCCTGAGTATGCCTCGCCGGCGAGCGGTGTGGCGAGCCGTGTGGCATCAGCCGGCGTCAGCCCCATGGCACTCGGTTTGGGCATTGTGGAACAGTGGTCCCCAACGTTGTCCCCAACTGTTCCCCCGACAATTTCGCGATTCGCGGAACAATTGAGGACAATATTGAGGACAATGGTTCTACAAACTAAGTGCCATGGGGTGTAAGCCCACGACCAACCATGGCTGCCCAACCAAACGTCGCGCGGTCTCCCAGCCAAGCCTCCTCGTTCCCGGCCTCTGCCGGGAACGCACTGCCTCGGAGGCTCTGCCTCCCTGCCATCCTGAACGCAGCCTGGTCCCGCGTCGGCCGGACGCGCACGCCGCCAGAAATCGCCTTGAAGTGGTGGCCTATGACCAGTGCTAACGGCGATTTCTTCTGGCTTGCGGTCTAACGACGCAGCCTGAATGGAGCTTAGCAGGCTTGACGGCAAATCGCCGTATAGTAAACTATTGTCCACTAATGCGGTGTCCGGCGGCTCCGATCCCCCACCAGACATCGACGGCGATTCAGAAACCGCGCTGTTTGAACAAAGGAAGGGTTGAACCATGGCGAATTCGGAGCAGGATCAGGTGCTGGTACTCGTTCGCGACCACGATCGGTTGGTGCATCTGCCTAATGTCGGTATTTGGGACGCCCTCACCATGTTGGCGGCGGTCTCGTCGGACCCCAGATCATTCCACGAACTGGACTTGGCCTGGCAGCGGTACCGCAGCGATCAGCCGCTGGAGCAACTGGCGTGGGAGGCGGCCGAAGCGGAGCGACGCCACGGTCCGTGGTTGTTGGTCGATCTCGCTTGTCAACGCACGGTATCGAACGACCCGGAATTGATTCCGACGGAGCCCGCGGCATTCCAACGGGACGAGGGCCCATCGAGTCCGACCAACCCGGTCGTATGGTGCAATACGCCTCCGTGGTGGCAAACTTCCGTGGAAGCGCGGTGGGAAGCTGCCTTGTCCCCCGTGCCGTATTTTCATGAGCCCCGTGACTTTCGCGGTATTTTGTATGGCCGTCCCCTGATTGACGGGCTGGCCCAGCGGATGTGGGCGGTGGTCGACTCGGAATCTGTGCCGGGTTCCTTATTGCACGAGGATGATGTGTCTTGGAACAAGCCACTGGACGAAAAACAACGAAAGACAATGGCTCGTTGGCACGAGTTGACCGTTCGCGTGCACGCCGATTGGCTGATGACGCCCCGCGATGACCTGGGGGCTCAGCCGCCCAGGAGTTTTCTGCATCGCGGTCGTGAGTGGGTCGATCGTGAAACGGAGAACCGACAGAAGGAATGGTCACGAACATGTCAGCCGCCCCGCGCACTGGATCGCAATACGTATTCGTATCGCCATGGTCCCATGGGAACCGCTGAGGTGGTGATGTACTTCGACCTGTGCCGAGCAGTCATTTGTGCCGGTGGGCGATTCCTGAGCGATCCAGCCGCGGAACGATCCCAATTGAGCGTGACGTTGGATGAAGCCAAACGAACGTGGCTTGCCGAGGGGACGATCGACGGTGACCCCACACCGCCAACGGAGATTATCGAAAACAGTCGCCGCCACATGCCGCAGGTGGCCCGTGAAGACGCGCATATCGACTGCAGTTGTCCCATCTGTCGCATGATGGCCGAACAATCCGACGTATTCGGTCCGGCTTTCTCGATGTTTGACGGACATCACCTGGAGTTGGACGATGAGTTTGCTTTTTCATTGTGCGAGACGCTGGAAGAATGGAAGGATCAACAGGCCGAGTTTCAACAAATAACGGGCGAACCGGCACCGTAAGGTGCCGGGTGGGCAGGACCCATAACGTCGACCTCACGTTGCCGCTCGTCTGCCCGTGCGGGCAGGCTTCGACTCACGGACTGGAGAGCGAACCGGCACCGTAAGGTGCCGGGTGGGCAGGACCCCCAACCGCGACCTCACCTTGCCGCTCGTCTGCCCGTGCGGGCAGGCTTCGACTCACGGACTGGATGGGGAAGTCTTACGCGATCACCGCTGCTGACCCGGCACCTCACAGTGCCGGTTCGCCGGTTGGTCGTCGGCACGGAGCGAACCGGCACCGTAAGGTGCCGGGTGGGCAGGACCCATAACGTCGACCTCACGTTGCCGCTCGTCTGCCCGTGCGGGCAGGCTTCGACTCACGGACTGGAGAGCGAACCGGCACCGTAAGGTGCCGGGTGGGCAGGACCCCCAACCGCGACCTCACGTTGCCGCTCGTCTGCCCGTGCGGGCAGGCTTCGACTCGCGGACTGGATGGGGAAGTCATACGCGATCACCGCTGCTGACCCGGCACCTCACAGTGCCGGTTCACCGGTTGGTCGGAGGCATGGACAACGCCTACGCCTTCTGCGGCGGGGCCGGTGCGGGTGCGGCTTGCCGCATCGATGGCTGTACGCGCTTGTTCACGTCGGTTTCCAGCACTCCAAATGCCGCTTCATGCCGTTGCACTGACATGCTGAGCGCTCCCAGCAGTCGTTTGGCCGTAAAGAAGTTGACGATGATGCGCTGTGTAATGGGGATGGCGTCGGTCGGTGTTCCCATCGGCTGATTATTCAAGCCGAAGTCGATGATCAATTCCTCGGGCGTGCCGGTGACACGGCAGAAGTTCGCGTAGCAGGCAATCGTCTTGGAATCGTCAAACGTTACTTCCGCACGAGCCGGTTTGGTCGGTTGAGTTGGCGTCTCTGCGCTTGCCGGAGCTGACTTGGTGGATTCGGCCATGTATGGGGATCCTTCGATGTTCGTGTAAGAAATTTGATTCAACCACCGATGCCCTCGGCAATCCTGGGCACGACGCCTCTGGCACTGCAAGGGGGTGTCGGAAAACAACGCTTCGCGGTTTGCGGTCGGACCAGCAGGCGCTTGACCCGCACCTTTACTTTTATATCGGACAGCAGACCTCCTTCGCAAGCCGGCCAAGGGCTGCGGTCGCCGCCGCCGGACACGATTGCCCCACGGGTGAGGTCGCACTACCCACCCCGCAGGGTTACCGGATTCGTCGGTGGCCGCACGCTTTCCGATGCGTTCACGTCGCAGGTCGTGGGCCTACCTCACACGGCTCGCCGGCGGAAGGTCGCGCCACACACCCGGCAGGCGTAAGGGTATCCCCCGAGAACCCTAGGACGGATACTGTTTAAGGATCTGGACGTACATCATGCGCAGTTCGTGCAGCGCGCCTTCCAGCATATCGGCCTCGTCGCTGGTAACGTTCCCCTTGGTTTTTTCTTGCAGCACCGCCAGTAGGTCGATGTGGTACTTGGCAAACTTGGGCCGTACGATCGGCTGACCGGTTTCGGGATCGGGCAATTGTCCCATGGCGGCGATGGCTTGCGTGGCCAGGGTGGAGATCAACATGGGCAGCGAGGGCGGGGGCAGTTCGAAGTCCCCGGCGGCGTCGCCAGGCGCCGCCGCACTCGATTCGGAAGTACTGGCCACAGGCTGAGTCGCGGCGGCGGAGAAATCCTGCTTGCCGGGTTCCGGCGCCTGTTCGCGCAGTTGCTCACGCTCCCGTTCCACTTGAGTCTTCCAGTCCTCGTCCACAATAATCTTGCGTTTCTCGTCGCTCATAAAGCCCTCTGCTTTGTGGGAATGGCCAGCGTCGTCCCCCTGCGGGGAACTACATGACTTCCTCACCTTGACTCCGCTCAGCGCGATCCGCGTGCCGTTCTACGGCGGCTCCGATAAATCCCGCGAACAGGGGATGTGGTGTAATTGGTTTCGACTTGAACTCGGGATGGTACTGTACCGCCACGAACCAGCGATGTTCGGCGAGTTCCATGATTTCGACGAGGCCCCCGTCCGGGCTGGCTCCCGTAACGTGCATGCCATGTGCCGCAAATTGAGCCCGATAGGCGTTGTTGAATTCGTAGCGGTGTCGGTGTCGCTCGGAGATCACGTCGCCGCCGTACAGTTCATGAGCCAGGCTGCCTGGCGTCAAGTGCGCGGGTTGCGCACCCAACCGCATCGTCCCTCCCTTTTTGGTAATCTTGTGCTGGTCATCCAACAGGCAAATTACGGGATGATCGCAATTCTTGTCGAACTCAGTGGAATTCGCCTCCTGCAGGCCCACGACATGTCGAGCGAACTCGATGGCCGCGCACTGCAATCCTAAGCAGATGCCAAAGAAAGGAATGTGACGCTCGCGGGCAAAGCGGATGGCCTCCAATTTGCCTTCAATCCCCCGTTCGCCAAATCCTCCCGGAATCAAGATGCCATCGTAGCCGGACAAGAGCCTTTCGGGGCCCTCTTGTTCGACGGATTCGCTGTGAATACGTCCCACGCGAACCTGGGCGCGGTGGCGAATAGCGGCGTGATCAATGGCCTCGTAAATCGACTTGTAGGCGTCACGATGCTCCGCGTACTTTCCTACCACGGCGATGCTGATCTCATGGTCGGGATTGCGGAGCCGATGCAACAAATCGCGCCAGTCATCGAGATCCAGGTCCGACGCCGGTAAGCCTAGTCGCTTGACAATCAGTTCATCCATCCCATGCTCGACAAGACTCAGCGGCACTTCGTAGATCGAAAAATCCTTATCACGTTCCTCGATCACGGCGTCCAACGGGAGGTTGCAGAACAAGGCGATCTTCGCACGATCGTCGCGGCTGATCGGCCGTTCCGTACGGCAGACCAGAATATCGGGCTGGATACCAATTTGCCGCAACAGTCCCACGGAATGTTGGGTGGGCTTGGTCTTCAGTTCGCCGGCCGCTTTGAGGTACGGTACCAGCGTCAAGTGGATAAAGACGCAGTTCTCACGCCCCATATCCTGGCCAAATTGACGGATGGCTTCCAGGAACGGTTGACTTTCAATGTCGCCGACGGTCCCGCCGATTTCGGTTATGATCACGTCGACCTGGTCGTCGGGATGATGAGCCAGCCGTCGAATACAGGACTTGATTTCGTCCGTGATGTGCGGAATGACTTGCACGGTCTTGCCCAGAAAAGCGCCCTGACGCTCTTTCTCAATCACCGACAAGTAAATCTGCCCGGTCGTGTAGTTGGCATCTCGTGTCAGGGGGCCATTGGTAAATCGTTCGTAATGGCCCAAGTCCAGATCGGTCTCGCTGCCGTCATCCAGCACATAAACCTCTCCATGCTGATAGGGGCTCATCGTCCCCGGATCGACGTTGATATACGGATCAAGTTTCTGCATCCGCACGCGCAAACCGCGTCGTTCCAACAACATGCCAATGGACGCGCTCGTCAGCCCCTTGCCTAATGAGCTGACAACTCCGCCGGTCACAAAAATGTGTTTCGCCATGCCGTATTCACCCTCCTGGTTGAAAGTCGCCAAACCACGATCGGCGACCTGAGTGCTGCAGTCAGCAGAGCAGGATACGACAACCGCCACGACGCAACGCACATGTCACGTTCGCTCCCACCCCAGATCATTGTATTTTACACGGATTGTCGGCGCAGGGTGAGGGGATAAGGAGTGGCAGAATTTTTCATGCGCGCGTTCGGCGACTATGCCGACCAGCGAGAAACAAACGCTTGATAGTCGTCCCAGGTATCGATGCCGCGAACCCCGTGATCCACCGTAACGACGCCCAGCGAGATGCCGGCGTGCAGCGCACGCAGTTGTTCGAGTCGCTCCACCCGTTCCTGCGGGGAGGGAGGTAGTTCGGCGAGCGACAACAAGACGTCGCGGCGATAGGCGTAGAGGCCAATGTGCTGGAAGAAGATTGGGGGCTCTGCATGCAAATCCGGTTCCGCGTCGCGTGGACAAGGGATACCGGCTCGGCTGAAGTACAGCGCACGACCACGCGCGTCCATGACGACTTTGACGCACGCTGGGTCCCGCAACAGACGGACAGAACGTATCGGCGTGGCCAGCGTCGCCATGGCGATTTCAGGTTGCTGATGCAGGGCATCGATGGCGGCATCGATGGCGTGGGGAGCAAGTTCCGGTTCGTCACCTTGCACATTGACGTAGACTGTGGCCGGATGCGATCGCGCTACCTCGGCCACGCGATCGGTACCGCTGCCTGCCTGGGGATCGGTCATGATACACGGTGCGCCAAAAGCTCTCGCTGCGTCCCGAATTTCTTCGTCGCCGGCTGCGATCAAGACGGCGTCGGCCAGCCTCGAACGACAAGCATTCTCGTAGGTGTGCTGCAACACCGTTTTGCCCGTATCGCGCAGCAGCAGCTTGCGGGCCAATCGCGTCGAGGCCGCGCGAGCCGGAATCACGATGATCGCGCCCTGCGTGCGCATCGAGGCCACTCGACTTTCGGGGTTGGGGTCACGAAGACGATCACTGCCGGGGAACAATAACCCAACATCCGAGATCACGACAAGGTCAGAAGACGCGTGACAGGCTGTTAAATCCGTTTCCGAAGGCCAGGAACGGAAACACGCGATAGAACCCTTCAGTAAACACGAGCTGGATGGCGTCGTCGATCACCTTCACCGGACGTTGGGGTAAGAGCACAATGTCGGAGTCTCGCAGCCAGATTTCGTCTTTGGGCAGCGGGCAATTCCCGAAGAGAGCATTGGTCACGTTCAGCATCACGGCTTTCAGCCGCCAGTCTTCGTCTCGTCGGAAGACCACGATTTGCCGGAAATTCGCTCCGTTTTTCCAGCCACCGGCCAGGGCGATGGCTTGCATGAGGGAGGTCGGCCCCTGCAGTTCGAAGCGTCCTGGATTATTGACTTCACCCAGCACGTAGATAAATCGTGGGGCGCGCGAGACCAGGATCGGCGTGACCTCCATCCCCCCGAAGCGGGCGTCGTACTGCGCGTCGATTTCCTCTTTGGCTTCCGCGAGCGTCAGTCCCTGGACGCGGACGACATCGATGCCTGGCAACTGGATGGTTCCGTCAGGGCTGACGCGCGTTAATTGAGACTGCCCGCCGTTGCCGGCTCGTCGATCCACCGCCGCGCGCAGATCCTCGAGCCGGGTGTTGACCTTGACTGGAGTAATCAAAACGATGGGGTTTCGGTAGTGCTCTTTCAGTAGTTCCGTCAGCTCGCGCTGCAATTGTTCGGCCGTCCGCTCGGCAGCCATCACGCTACCGACGAAGGGGACCAGGATCGTACCGTCCGGTTGAATGTTCAGCTCGCGGGTGACCGTTTCGTCCTTGAGAATCTCCAGGCGGATCGAGTCACCCACGGACAGGCGGTAGGCGTAGGGCAGTCGTTCGCGCGTGAGCCGATAAACGAAGTCGACCGAGTCGTCCACACGCAAGCGATATTCTTCGACATGCTGCCATCGTGCCGGTCCGATATATTCGCCCTGCCGCTCGGGATTCCACTGCATGATCTGGCGATGGCTCCAAGCAGGCCAGGGACATTGACAGTCGGCACTGTCGATCGCAAACGCCTCTGTCCGTTGCGAAGCTGGAATGCAGGCGGTACAGGGCGAAACGTACGCGCCACCGACAGGCGCGGATGGCGGATATACGTGGTTGCTTCGTGTGGGCGCATGCTCCACGGGGGCACCTGGCAGGGTCCGCACGTCTTGCCCCACTGCGGTATGCGTCAGCGCAAATCCAGTCACGCCGATCGACAATGCGAATACGTACAGTACACGCGTGATGCCCGCCAGATTATTCTCCGTCCGGATGAACATCCGTTGACCTCTCTTCTGCATGTAAACGGCATGCCCGCACCCGTCTGCCGACAGGAAAAAGGGACACGGTCAGCACGGCTCACCAAAACAATTCGCCACCCGCCCGCACGTCGCGCACAGGTCGCAAAGTCTGTGGTTGCGGTGCGCAAGGATATGCGCCACTGCTGGCGCCTACGGCTGCACCGGGCCTCCCCGACGGCTGGCCGTGGGCGGCC
The DNA here is from genome assembly GCA_963695565.1 of uncultured Planctomycetales bacterium. Lineage (GTDB taxonomy): Bacteria > Planctomycetota > Planctomycetia > Pirellulales > Pirellulaceae > CAVOGW01. The sequence continues at coordinate 729,520 of CAVOGW010000005.1, read as the reverse complement.
AGCGAGGCCGGATTCTCCGCTCCCGAGGCCGGAATCCTATTGAAGGCCTCCAGCGACACCACACTTACAACCGGCATCATGGCTGACATGGTGGGCTGCCCAGCCAGCTGCTGGCGGACTTGGGCAGCCGTTTGGTGGTCCCCCAAATGCCGCGAAACATATTCCAGGTTCGCCAGCACCTCTGGCGTCGACCGAATCCTGGCACTGTGCTCAAACGCGATCGCGGAACGCCGATAGTCGCCGGTCCTGGCCAGCGCCACGCCAAGTTCGTTGGCGGCAATGTAATGACCCGGATTGACGGCCACCGCCGCTTCGAACAACGGTAGCTCACGCGGGGCTCGACGCTGATGACTCTCGCGCATCTTCTTCGTCAATTCCCCCTCGACGCGTCCCAGCACGTACAGTAGTTCCGCGGAAATCGATTGGGCTCCGGCCGCCTCAATCAGCTTCTGCCGGGCGAAGCGGTAGTAAGCGCTCCGTGCCCGTACGGCACTGGGAGTCGGCGCAGACTTGAGAATCGTCGTCTGGTGTCCTGCGATGTAGTTCCTGGTAAGGACGTCGGCCTGGTATTGGACTCCTTGATCGTCGAAATCGTCGGCTTCGTCCAGGGCCAAGAAGGCCGCCGCCAAGGCCGTCGAATGCAAGTCCACGTTGGCTTGAGCGTCACGTAATCGAGCCACCATCCGCAGACAAGCGATCAAACGAGAACGCGCCGCGTATAGCGCGTTGCGTTCTGCCATCGAGACGGCCGTCGTCAACTCGCTCTTGATTTTCTCTTGCGGACCCTGGCCTAGGTCGCCGAAACTGGGGCGTTGCGGCCGGGACGTGCCTGTCGGAATCGGAATCAACTCGAATGGGGCGAAATCCTGCTCGTCCTCGGTGGGCGCGAGTTGTGGCGCTGCCGTGGGCAACGGTTCATCCTCGGCCAACGTGGGTTGTTCTTCCCCCGCCAAGCGGATTTGGGCGTCTCGCTCGTTTGGTACCGGCGTCAGCGCCGTGGCATCCGCCCGGGGCAATTCGCGCGGCGAGGGAATGGGGGTAAGGGGCAGGCAAGCAGCAACCGCAGTCATGACCATCATGCCCCCAGCCAAACCCCATCGCCGCCACTTTCTGTTCGACCGTGGCGCGTACGGGATCACCGCATAATTTTTTGGTACTAGCTCACTCATGGCTTGGTCTCGACCTGCGCGGAGGGGTCGGCAAATTGCGTCCGTAGAACCAGCATCGACCGTACAACCGGCATGCATCATAGGAAGTGCGGAAGCATCACAACCGATGCCTTCGGTGAACCGTTGTTTTTGGATTAAACGGTTTTTCTTGACCCGTCCTCCCAGTTTGACACCTCGGGCCCGCGAGCGCCGATGTCACGCAACTTCATGGTCCCACGTCGAAAGTGGCGGAGCAAAATGAAAGATTTGCCAACTCGCCCGCCAGCGACGCATCGGTCAAGGCCATCTACGTTGCGACCGGACCGGTCCACACCCATCAGCTGGCGTGCGTTAGCACCCGATTTTTCGGCATTCACGAACCGGACGCTAAACGCGTGGCGGCTGATGGGAGACCAAAGTAGACGGCATTGACACATCGGTCCCAAGCTGGGCTGAGCAAAATCGAGCGAAATGCGGTCCACACTACTTCAACGGCGTTGCTCCGACCGACGGACGTTTCGAGGCACGGCGTCGCAGCTTTTCCTGGCGGACAGGGCCCGATCTGAAGACGAGGACGGGCCCCGACGCCAGCTTTGACGGAAACCCAAGCAATGCTGGCAATTCGTGTAGCATCACGCGAGCGAATTACGTATGCTATCACTCCCGCGTGGCGATCCGCGTGGCTGGATCAGCCGACCCCCGCCCATTTTGGAAACAACCTTCGTTCGGTTCCGCCCCCGGCGTGGGGAATCGACCCGAACGCATCGCATGGTAGTCGCTTGCAAGGAGGTAAGTCGTGCGAATCGACAATATTTCACTCGAACACTTTGGCCGTCGTTCCCAGCTTACACTCGACGGACTTTCCGATCAGCTGAATATCATTTTTGGCCCTAACGGCGCCGGCAAGTCGACCGTCATCCAGTTTCTGCGATGGGTCCTGTTTGGTCACACCGACGAGAAGAGTGCAAACTACCTGCGCGAGTCCAGCGGAAGGGCGGCGGGTGCGGTCGGATTTGTCCAAGATGGTCGGCGGCGAAAGATCGAACGACGCGACGATGGTTCTCGGCAGGGGTGGTGGGCCGTGGACGGCGAATCGCAACCCGCAAGCGTCGGGACCACCGGATTCATGGGGAGTTTCACGCTCCAAGATTTCGATCTGCTATTCGCACGCGACTTCGAAAATGAGCCGGATCTCGTTTCGCTACTGCAGATCGCTCGCAGCCGTGGCTTGGAGCTGACTTCGCGTCGGGAACCCACGCAGCGCATCCAAGAGCTGCGACTGCGGATCGATAACGTGCGGCGTGAAATCGAGCGGCTCCCCTGGATCGGTCAGGAGTTGGCCCTTCTGGTCGACCATCGTAGCAGTCTGGAGCGCCGCATCACGCAGGTAGAAGACGATTACCGACGTCGACGCGCAAGTGTGGACCGTGAGTACGAAGAGCTGAACCGGCAGATTGTGGACCTGGAAACGAGCATCTCGCGGCTGCGCGACCAATGGCACGTCAAGGACCGAGATGTCAACACTCGTCGCGTTGATCTGGAAGAGGCCTGGCGTAGTTCCGACGACGCCCGCCGTGAGTTCGTCAACCGGCTGCGTAACGAATTATCCGACTTGGAAAACAATCTCGATCGTGCACGCAGCATGCTGGCAGAGTTTCAACGTCGTGCAACACGACTGGACGGGGATTTGCGAGAACGTGAATTTGAAGTCTCGGCTCATGCGTACAACAAACAGGAGAATCTGTGCTTGATGCAGTCATTGGCCAGGCAGCTGGACGAACTACGCAGTCATCCCACGACGCTGGTGGACGCTCCCGTATATCGTTCTCAGTTTGGACAGGCCGCCACGGTGACCACGCATACGGCCGCGTTGGAATCACTGAGGCATGAAGTTGGCAGGTTGTGCCATGTCCTGCAAGGAGATCGGGAGGAAGAACGAGTTCGCGCCCTCGCCGACGAACAGGTGCAGCTGCGTCAATGTGAAGCGGAGATTGAGCGCTGGACCGCGAAGCTCGTCGAGCAGCGTAACACGGTCGCCAAACAGCTGGATGAAGCGGAACGGTTTGGAGTATCGTTGGTGGTGGATCGGCCCAATAGCGACATGCGGGCCGACTACAACGGTTACCTTCCCGAAGTACCGGCTAGTTCGCGACGCGTGCGGGCTGTCCTGCATGCCTGCGATGGATTCCAGCCGATTGAACCGGATGCGGACGAGCTGTTGCGTCGATTGACGACGGAACGAGATATCGTCAGTCGCGACCTGGATCTGGCGGAGCGCCAGTTGCGCCAATTACTGGATCGCCGACGCGAACTCGAACTGCATCTGCACCGCGTGCAAGACCACGAAATGGGCTCGTTGCGTCGAGAAATTGCCGAACTGGATGGCAGGATTCGCACGGCGGAGGAACGGGAGCGGCTGAATCGCGAAATCGAGCGGCTGGAAATGGAGTTGTCACGTGTGGGAGACGACATCGTGCCGTCCCCAATCGTGGCGCACGCGGCCGAGATGCTGCGCGATGTTTCTGGTGGCCGTTTGGTGGATGTCCGCATCAACGATCTGCTGGCCGTCGATGGACGTGGCGTGTTGGTGCACGAAGTCGCCACGCAGCAGATGGTCCCCTACGCTCAACTCAGCCGTGGCCTACGGGACCAGGTCTACTTCAGCCTGTGTCTGGCCATGATCGCGGCGCTCCGTCGCCAGGGCCTGGAAATGCCGCTGATCCTGAACGACCCATTTATCAACATGGATTCGGACCGCGGAGACGCTTGGGCCAACTTGCTGAGCGGTATTGCGCGACGCGGGCAACAAGTGCTGCTGTTCACGCGACATCGGCACGTGGCCGATTGGTTTCGGCCCCACCAGGCTCGTTATATCGAGCTGGAGCACATCGGTCCGACAGGAACGGCGGTGCGACCTGCCATGGACGAAGTACGTTTTCGTTCTTACGCCGACACGACGTCGATGGCTCCCCGCCGACTTGATGAAAGGGGAGCCGTCTCGTTTCGCCGGGCTGCTGAGCGGAACATGAGCGAATACCGCCCGCTGCCAGCGCGTCCGCGCGACGTCGAGTATCGCGAGTCCTACACCAACGCGTTGGCTCAGCCGTCATGGCCGCACGGCAGCAGCTGGGACTCTGCCCGAGCTGAGTGTCTGCGGGGAGACGTCCCGCTGGCACGCACGGGAACCGTTGAGCAACAGGTGGCAAGCGAGTTGGCCACACTGGGAATCGTTACGGTCGATGACTTCCTGCGCAGCTCACCCGGATATATTGAGCGCGAATCACAACGTCGTGGGTTACCCGCCGTACGGCCTTTACAGCGATTGCGGGACGAGTTGTCGCTTCGCTGCATGCTTCCCGGCCTGGGCGACCGCGACGCGCGCTGGCTGGTCAGTTGCGGTGCCTCGTCGATCCAGGCCCTTGCTGAACGCCCCGTTGACTCACTGCTCGACCGAACCACTGGAATCTCTCGTCTTGATGATCGAGTCTCGCGAGAGCAGTTGGAACGATGGGTGCAGTACGCGCGGCAAATTCTGGCGGGCACACGCGAGCGATGGTCCACGGAGCACACCGCTTTTGGCTCGGACGATGTTTCCGCCGACGTCGGTCGCTATCGCGATTGGGGCAATGGTCGGACTTGGTCCGATGCCGATCGGTCGAATCGTTCACCGTCGGAATCCGCCACCCGAAGACCGTACGTTTGGGAGCGCTACGCGGAGCATCCCAGCGGCAGCAGTGAACGCAGCGCTCACGGTCCAGCTGCCAGTTTTGGGGATCCGAATGAATTGGCATTTACAGCGCAACCCATGCGGGCCCGTACTGTTTCAGCCGAGATGCCGCCCTCCATCGGACGTGAGCAGGAGACACGTCGCAATGGGGTCGAAACTTTCGACGAACGGTCCACGTGGGACCAGGACGATCGTGAACCGACCACGTTGGCTCAGCGGTCCATCCCGGTCGTCGTCTACGTCCACTTCCAAGTCAAGACCTTCATCCTCGTCAGGGCCCTCCTCGTCGCGCCAGGGCGATCGAGAACGATCCACTCGTCGCCGTCGTACCTCAACGCCACGCGATGGCGAACCGCGATTCTACTTGAATCGCGCGGACGCCATCGTTGACGCACCCTCGATCGGTCCACGCACGGCCAGCAAACTAAAGTCGATCGGCGTCATGACGGTGGACGAATTTCTGCAGATCAAACCAGCCGAAATCGCTGCCAAACTGTCGGACAGCCGGATCACTGCTGAGACGATCGCCGGCTGGCAAGCCCAGACGATGTTAGCTTGTCGCGTACCCCAATTGCGTGGACATGACGCTCAGATACTTGTGGCCTGTGGAATTTCCGATCCCGCCCAGTTGGCCGCCATGACGGCCAACGAACTATGGGAACGCGTTGCGCCGTTCGCGAAGTCTGCGGAAGGCAAGCGGATCATGCGCGGCGGCAAGAAACCTGACCTGGCGGAAGTCAGCGACTGGATCGAATGGTCCAAAGAGGCGCGACCTTTGCAGAGTGCGTAACCCGTCGAGGGCGCGTGCGCAGCAGTCATCACGCTCCGCCGTCATGAACCGGTCTTGGCGCCCACGACTGGCCTCTTGCGTCGGTGGCTGGCTGCCATGAGTTCCGACATCGGCTGCCGCTAATTGCTGCCCGCCCGTGCATATCGTAGGATGGTGACACTGCGGCGCGGATGGCTGGCTTGGTGTTGAACGCCGCGGATGTCATCACGGCGGAGCGTGATGACTAATTGAGTTTGCCAATTTTTCAGGGAGGCGAATCATGGAATTCCTGATGGTTCTCTGGGTGCCGATCGTCGTGTCGGCTGTCGTGTTGTTCGTTGCTCAGCTCCGTCAGCTGGACCGTCTTGCCCCATCATCAATCTGACTTCCGCAAGCTGGCCGGCGAACACGAGTTCATGGACTCCGTCCGCAAGATGGACATTCCGGCGGGCGCTTACATGTTTCCTCACATGACTCATCAAGATGCGAAGGACCCGGCGCAGCAGCAGCGCTATATCCAGGGACCGCGCGGCACCATGGTACTTTGGGACATGCCCAACATGGGCCGCAATCTGGGCTTGACGTTTGTCTATTTTCTGCTGATCGCTGCGGTCACGGCCTATATCGCTTGGACCGCGTTGGGGTCCGATGTCGGGTTCATGATGGCCTTTCGTATCACCGGAACCATTGGCATCCTGGTGTTTGCCAGCAGCGGACAACTGAATGCAATTTGGTTTCCGCGTCGCACCTTGATGGACTTCCTGGACGGAATCGTGTACGGAATTCTGATGGGATTGGTGTTTGGATTTTTCTGGCCGGCGGCCAGCGTCGTGGCGCTGTCCATCTAACGAAAGAGTAGTCTGGTGGACGCGGGCAGTTTGCGAACCGAATACAATCGTGATGCGCTGACGCTTGACGATCTGAATGTCGACCCGACCCGACAATTTGAAGGCTGGTTTCAACAAGCCTGCCAGGCGGCGATTCCGGAGCCCAACGGGATGGTGCTGGCGACGGTGGAGCAAGGGGCTGCCACCCAACGTACGGTGCTGTTGAAATACTTTGACCACCAGGGGTTTGTGTTCTATACCAACTACGGCAGCCGCAAGGCACGGCAGATCGGTCAAAACAATCAAGTCTGTCTGCTGTTTCCCTGGTATCCGCTGCAAAGGCAAGTGGAAATCAACGGGCACGCGGAAAAAATTTCGACGGCCGATTCGCTGAAGTACTTTGTAACAAGGCCTCGGGGAGCGCAACTGGGTGCCTGGGCCTCGCCGCAAAGTAGTGTCGTCAAGGCGCCCGGTATGATCATGAGCCAACTCGAGGAGATGGCGCAAAAGTTTGCCGGGGGCGAAGTCCCGCTACCGTCTTTTTGGGGAGGTTATCGCGTCGTTCCCTACCGATTTGAGTTTTGGCAGGGCCGTCCGAACCGCCTGCACGACCGGTTCCAATATTCGCGACGGGCGGATGGAGGCTGGGAGATTTCGCAGCTCGCGCCGTAGCGCGTCGGGCCACGGAACCCCGGGGGTGCGGGGGTTCGGGATTGCGGCGGGGGTTCGGGATTGCGGCGGGGGTTCGGGATTGCGGCGGGGATTCGGGATTGCGGCGGGGGGGGCGGGATTGCGGCGGGGGGGTCTGGGGGGATTCCCCCCAAATCCATCATGTCATCCCCTGAACGTCGCGTCGCGGATTGAAGGATCTGCCAACCAACGCAACACTGCCTGCAGGGGCAGCGTTTGGGAGCTCCTGCGTCAACCGTCGCACACGAAACAACGTCTGTGAAAGATCCTTCGGTCGCTGACGCGTGCTACGCACGTTGTCAGCTTCCTCAGGTTGACATTTAGCCGCAACTTGTGTGGTACGATCAGAATGCCCCCCGCGGGGCGTCCCCCCCGGACTTCGCCCCCCGCGCCGCACAATCGCGCTCTTTCATTTATTTGTTTCCGACAGCCGACCCGCTACCGCTGCCCGATAAACGGCAACCGTCTGCGCCGCGACCACTTCGGCCGAAGATTCTCGCATGAGTTTGCGGTAACCGGCTTCCCCCATTTGCCTGGCCCGCGATCCATCCAGCAACAGCTCGGCGATGGCGCTCGCCAAGGCGGGTTCGTCCCGGGGGGGCACCAGCAAGCCGGTCACTCCATCTTCCACACACTCAGGTAAGGCCCCCACCCGCGTGGCCACTACGGGTCTCTTGAAGGCGTAGGCCACCGGAACCACGCCACTTTGCGTGGCTTCAACATAGGGCAGGACGACAACGGTCGCCTGGCGAAAGAACCTGGCCCGCAACTCATCGTCCACCCAGGTATTATGGACGACGAATCGATCACGTCCGTTGATCATGGCGCGATACCTGGCAAAGTCCTCGCCTTCCCCCGCGATGACGATGCGATAGTCGGGAACTTTCTGTGCCAGAATCGGTTCCGCGCGGATCAAGTATTCGAGCCCCTTGTATTCCCAGATGCGACCGAAAAACAGCACGTGATTCAGCGGCTGATCGACCTCGTCGGGCTCGTCAACCTCATCGGGCCGGCGGTTTCCCATGGCGATATGGGGCACGACATGGATGCGATCACGCGGTAACCCATGTCGCTGCACTACCTGGTCCACCAGTTGCCGTCCGTGGACAATCGCATGGTCTGCCTGACGAAATCCGTAGTCGATCACGCACTGCGGTGTTTTTGCCGATACTGTGTCCCCCGCATGATGCTGTGGGTCATGAATTGTCATCACCAAGGGCGCCAACCGTCGGATGCGGGGCAATCGAAAGTTGAACCACAGGTGCCCCTGTTGAAAGTGAATTACGTCGGGCCCAAAATCCTGAATCGCGCGATACAAACGACGATTCAAATTCAGCTGCCGCCAGGGTTGTCGTAGTCGCGGCTTGTCGAATCCGCACGCCAGGACGCGCCGGTCCAATAAATCTCGATGTTGGTCAAGTTCTGTCAGGGGGATCACCAGTTGCACCTGATGTTCCGGCGTCATCGCGGAAACATGCCGCACGCTGTATTCCCCGAAATCATAAGTGATCCACGTGATCTTCACTCAGCCACCTACCGGGTCGAAGCTGTCTCAAGAGGCTCCGAGGACGACGCCTCACCCCATGGTGCAGGATGGTCCGTTTGCTCGACGTACTCGTGGTGCCGTAACCAGGCCACGGTCAATTCCAATCCACGTTGCAGAGGGAAGCGGGGCAGGTAGCCCAGCGTTTCGCGTGCGAGTTGATCACTGTAGTACGCGGTCCGACAGAACAGCTGGTTCAGTTCCGTCCCCGACGGCGTGTTGTCGATGGAACCCTTGAGCCGCTTCATTTGACGACTCAGCCAGCCGTCCCGCAGGTAGATCTCCATCAGCTGGTCGTGATACCGCTGCTTGACGGCACCCGTGAGTTTGGCAACTTGATCCATAACCATCGTACGCAGCCGGGAGTTGTATACGGAAATACGTTGCATGGTGGCAAGACCCAAGGCCGCGTTGAATTGCTGAAAGTATTCGTTCCAGGTAAGCTTGTCGGGGCCATTGACATGGAACACTTCCGTTCCCGCGGCACCGCGATCCAAGGCCAGCATGATGGCCTGCACCAGATCGTCGACATACACCAGGTTAGCGGTGCCTTCGCCTTGTTGATCGAGCAACCGCCAATGCCCCGATTGGAGGCGTTTGGCAATATGGATGGACCAGGAACGGCCAAACGGCCCGTAGATAATCGCAGGGCGAAGAATGGTCAGACCGAACGAGCGTGAGAAGTCGCGGCACACGGCTTCGGCTTCGATCTTGGCGTCTCCGTAGAGGTTTCCCGACAACGTCGTGGGAGTCGATTCGGAGACGATACCTTCAATCTGGCTGCCGTAGACTTCGGCCGTACTCAAGAATACAAAGTGCTTGACGTGATTTCGAGCAGCGGCCTCCAGCATGTTCCGCGTCCCCTCCACGATGGAGTCGCGGTCGTCCGTGTAGGCACAGTGCACAATCGCCTCGGCACCTGCGGCAGCCTGCGCGGCGTCGTCCGTATTCAGGATGTCGCAGGTTCGGATGTCCACGGGAAATCGCGCTGGGCGAGCGGCGCGTGTCCAGTTTCGCACGGCGGCAATTGGTTGCGCGTAACCGCTAAGGCAGCAGGCTTCGACCAGTCGCCCGCCGACGAATCCCGAGGCGCCGGTGACTAGAATGCGCCGCTGGCTTTCGCGCGAATTATCGTGAGGCAACATCGACGGACTCCCAAATGGTGTTCCACGGCATCGGAAACAAAGTGGCCATGGCGTAGGCCTGTTCCAGCAGCGCCACGCCCGGCAAAGCGCTTTCCGCCGCAATCAGCGGTTGTGCCCGACCTCGCAAGACTTGAACGAAGTTTTGCATGAGGGGCTGAGCAAAATCGTTGTAGTTCACGGCCGCACATTTCAGCTTGATGCGGCGCTGGCCGCCATCGTGAAACTGAACCGAGATGGCCTGCCAATCCTCATTGCCCGCATCGATCCGGCCCAGGGTTCCCTCGATACGAAATCGATTACGCAACCGGCCCAGTCGACTGACTTTCAACTCGATGTCGGCCTGTCGGTGCCGTAGGCGAACGGTGGCCATGGCCTCCGGTCCGCCGAACGAGTCGTTCCGTGAATCCACAATCTCAGGTTGGCCATCCAGCCACCAGCAGACTGTGTCGAGCAGATGAATCCCCGTGTCCGACCAGGCCCCCCGGGCCCCCTGACGAAAATAGTGACCAGTCGCCGCTGGCCAGGAAAACTCGAACCCATCGTGGTACTGGATCGAGCGAATCTCGCCCAAAACTCCCTCCGCGATGAACTGCCGAATTTTCCCGTAAGTTGGGAACAAGCGGCGCGTCTGATTCACGGAGAGCGTTACTTTCGATGCGGCGGCCAACTGCACCAGCTGTGACGCTTCCTGATACGTCTCAGCCAGCGGCTTTTCGCACAAGACGTGAATCCCATGCTGCAGCAACTTGCTCGACATGGAAAAGTGGAGCGCGGGAGGTGTGGCCACGATCGCTCCGTCTATCTGACCGATCAGGTCTTCAAAATTGTTTGCCGTGGAATGCACGCAGAATTTCGCGGCCATGGCGACGGCCCGGGCCTGATTGCTGTCCACGAGGACCAAACCGTTTCGGATGTGGGGGTCCTGGGCAAGCGCCGGAAGGTGGTAGAGTTCCGCAATCGCGCCGCAACCGATCACGGCGATTCGAGGAGTTGACGAATTCTGCTGGATCACGTGGCGTTCCTAGGTTTGAGTCAGCTGCCAATCAGTAACGCGAATGACCCGCAGGAAAAATAGCAGGACGGCGTACAGCGCACTGCCAGCAGCCACCCCCAGCAGCCACTCGGTGCTGGGCGTGACGAGCAACACGCAGGTGAGTCCGCCCAGCGCTGCCGCGGTGCGCGTCACATCGAGCGCCAGGCGGATGGCCTCGTCTCGCGTCAAGACGAAATAGCAATAACACAGCGTGGCCAGGTAGCCACTGATGACGGCAGCCCAAGCCGTCCCCATCATACCGAACAGCGGAATCAGCACCAGGAACAACGAAAGCCTCGTTGTAAAGCTAATGATGGCCACGCGAAACGAACTGGCCTGCGCATCACGCGCAAACAACGTATGACTGAGGAATGGGTTCAGACTCTCGAACACGATCGCCCAGATCACCACGCGAAGTGGTTCCGCCGCCGGAAGAAATTCCTTCTTGAATACGAGCGTGATGACTTGTTCGGCATGCAGGGTGACCACCAACGCGACCGGTAGTGTGGCAGCCAGGATCATCCGTAATGATGCCAAATGAAGTTGACGAAAGCGCGGCAGAGAAGTCCGGTACAGCCGCGACAGGACTGGAAACACTGCGATGGTGTAACAACGCATCGTAGTGGAACCCAACCGTGCCAGACGCAATCCGGCCGCGTAGAGACCGACAACCGCTTCCGATCGGCAGTAGGACAAGATCAAAATGTCCAGCGTCGAGTAAAAGGTGGCCAGCCAGTTTTCGCCGGCGAACGTCCACCAGCGACGAAGTAATTGGCGCATCCACCTCGTCCGAAAGGCCCAACGGAGCTTAACGTATTGACGTAAGGCAATCCAATAAAACATGAGCATGGTCACCCGCGAAACGACAATTGCCAGCACGACACCCGTCAGTCCGTATCCCAGGAACAGGGCCAGGCCGCCTCCGCCAAACCGCAGCACACAATCAATGAGTGTGCCGGCCGTCACGTAACGTGCTCTCTCCAATCCCACGAAACATGCCTCGAACAAACAGCCCATCGCTGCCGGCGCAGTGGCCAGGGCCGCCAGGGCCAATAACTGCATGACCTCCGCCGAATACATCAAAGGGCAAATCGTAAAGATGGCGAGTTGTGAGAGGCCAACCAGTCCGAGCGTCAGCACCACGGCATGACTAAGCCAGATCGGCAGACGGGCAGGGCGGCGGGCAATTTCGCGTGTCAGCAGTATTCCGGCGGCGGTGGACGAAAGACTTACGCAAAGCTCGAAGTACTGCACGATCACCGCATAGATGCCAAAAATCCGCCTGGAATCGGCTTGCGGCACAACCCGGGGCAAGTACGTGATAAACCAAAACGACAGACCCAGCCGCAGGACGGCGGCCAGCAACAAGAGGATCGTGTTGGCTTGCACGGAAGTGCGCCAGTTACGGGGCATGCCAGCCTCCTGCCCAACTGAACGAGGGACGCGCGGATGCGGATGAGGCGCCGGCACGAGCTTGAACGCTGATCCGATGCGCTGCGGCCACAATCCCCGCGCAGGCCCAAAAGAACTGCACCTGCGGCCTGGAATTAAAAACGTCGATGGCCATGTGAAACGTGTGACCGATCAGGCCCGCCCCCATACCCAGCGCGGCCAAACCGATGACGTGGTCTCCATACTTGAATGCGTACCAAGACCGGCGCAGCGTGTCGCCTACAAAGACAAGAAACAAGACGAGTCCCACCAACCCCGTCTCCACCCACACGAGCAAGTATTTGCTATGCACGGTGTAAAACCATTCGCCCCGGAATTTGGCCGTGCCCGCGACGTCACGCATGGCCAGGTGGCAGTTACCCGCGCCGACCCCCAAGATCGGGTGCTCGGAAATCACCTGGCCCGCGATCTGGGCAAGGTGGATACGTGAAGCCGCCGATCCTTCGTCGCCTGCGATCACTCGGTTCCTGACGAGTTGAACTAACGGCACGACGCTGATCAACACAAGAATCCCCAAATAGCGAAAAGCCTTGGCAGGGAGCATCCCGCGACGAAAAAGCTGAACGCCAAAAAACAGTCCACCGGCTACCAGGCCCAGGATAGCGCCCCGCGTTTGCGTCAGCCCCAGTCCCAGGATCCCCGTAAAATTGGCCAAATTCGTCAGCCATCGACGCCGTCTGCTGATGGTGACCATCGCCAGGGCCGTGGTCGGCAGGATCAACATGGCCAAAAAACTGCCCGCCAGCACGGGCGAAAACAGAGTGCCGCACGGGCGGCCATCATTGAAAATCATCATTTGCACGGGCCCGATGCTGAATCTGGCCTCGGTTGCTCCGCCGCTGACCAACCACAGCCCGATCAGGATCACGGCCTGTGTGAACAGCGACGCCGCCAAGACGCCCAGCACCAATTTGAAGTCGCCCGCATGCTCCAGCCGATTGGTAATGTAAAAATACAGCATGTACGCCTGCAGTACGATACCCAGGTCGAATAGCGAGAGCAGGGGATTGATCGCGTACAGAGCCGAAACACACACCGTGAATACGTACAGCGGTAGTGCGCCGCCGAACACGAGTCGCCCCGCGTTTCGTCCGACGGGATGGGCCACCGATTTGATGATCCATAAAGCGTACAAGGCGATCAGGCAAAAAGTGGCAATCGATACGTTCAAACCGGCCACAGCACCGTATTGCGCATGCTCGGGTTGGAACCAGACATACTTGTCGATCTGCAGGGGGATTTCGGAAATGGCAATCGCCAACAGGGCCCGCTCAAGCCATGACATGATTCAGCCACCTCACCCTCACCCGCCGCCTCCAACGCGGGAGTTTGGAAAAAGCATCCATGATTGTTCCAGAAGCCAACAACGTGAACTGGCACGGGCGCCAGGTCACGAACCGCTTTGAATGGCCAACACGTCCCGTCGGCGAGCCGTTGCCTGGGGCGGCCACGAAGTATGTCGCCGTGTTGATTGCTCTTGTCGTGACCATGGCAATTGCTGACTCACGGAAGATTCGTGCTGCAGGTGGGGTGGACCAAAACCAATACAGCGAAGTCAGATCACGACCGCATGCTTGCGGCCGAATGCTCCAAGGGATCGTCAGCCACTAGGTGGGCGCGCAAGGCCCCCGCGATCCTCGTTACCTGCTCATCCCTCAATTCGGGATAGATGGGCAATGACAAGATCTCACTGGCCGCCCGCGTACACACGGGCAGCCCGTCGGGAACGGTGCGTGCAGACTTCAGCGGGTCGGCTGCATTCAGGGGATGCGGGTAGTGGATACCGCAGTAGATCTGTTGTTCGGATAATTCCTGCATCAAGCGGTCTCGGTCCGGGTGCCGCACCACGAACAGATGGTAAACATGCCGCGTGTGTGAGTGATCGAAGGGGAGGGCTAAGGGCAGATCTGCCAATTGTTCCCGGTACCAGGCAGCGACCTGGCGACGCTGTTCGGTCCATTTTTCGATCCAGCGCATCTTGACCAGTAAGATCGCGGCCTGCATGGTATCCAGGCGACAATTGTAGCCTAACATGGAATGCACGTTCTTCGTGGCCTGGCCATAGTTACGCAGCAGCCGCAGTCGCTCATCCAATATCGCGTCGTTCGTCACCACGGTGCCCCCATCTCCATAAGCGCCCAAGTTCTTGCCTGGATAAAAGCTGAAGCATGCCAGGTCGCCGAACGAACCGACCCGCTGTCCGTCGACTTCGGCTCCGTGTGCCTGAGCGGCGTCTTCGATGACTTTCAGATTGTGCCGCCGGGCCAACTCTAGAATCTCCTTCATCCGCGCCGGCTGGCCGTACAGATGCACGGGAATGATGGCTTTCGTTCGCGGCGAAATCGCTTCTTCAATCAGGTTCACGTCGATATTGAAATCGAGCGGATCGACATCGACCAGGACCGCCGTGGCACCGGCATAGGCGATGGCAAACGCCGAAGCGGCAAAAGAATTTCCGGCCGTGATGACTTCATCCCCTGGCCCGATATCCAGTGCCCGCAAGGCCATGTGCAATGCTTCGGTGCCGTTCGCTACGCCGACGGCATGTCGTGTCTGGCAGTACTCGGCAAACTGATCTTCAAATTCCTCGACTTCCGGTCCGAGAATAAATTGAGCGGAATGCAGGACGCGGGAGACCGCATCGACGACATCATCGTGAATGGAGTTGGCTTGAGCGGCGAGGTCCACCAGCGGAATCTTGTGTAGCGTCATTTTGAATCGTGCATCACTTCGTGAAATCTTGATCGTGACATGTGGGGCAGATGAGCTGATTTTCGTTCGCTGCCTGGCCGCAACGGCAAACAAATCCTACGGCCCTGGACGGTGAGCCCACCACCAGAGCGTGAGCGGCCACGTCTCGGGTCACCACCGCCCCTGCCGCAATCATCGAGTACCTTCCCAGCGTCAGTCCCGGCAGGACCGTCGCATTCGCGCCAATGGAACAGCCATGTTGCACCAGGGTGCGTTCCAGCCAGCTGTCTTCGTGGGCATAACGGGTCTGGACCTGCTCCATGCGTGGCGAGCGAGGTCGTCGGTCGTTTGTGAAGGCGACCGCCGGCCCCACAAAAACGTCATCTTCGATGGCGATTCCCTTCCAGATACATACGCCGTTCTTAATGGTTACATTGTCCCCTACACGGGCTCCCGACTCAATAAAAACCCCGTCGCCAATATTGCAATTCTTCCCCACGATCGCGCCTGGTAAGATGTGGGCAAATGCCCAAATGCGCGTGCCCCCCCCGATTTCTGACGTCTCCACCAGCGCCGTGGGGTGAATTTGCGGGGGCTGTTCGTGGCTCACTTACGGTCTGCTCCCACCGTCCAAAGCGGCCACTTTCGAGGAAATCACGGCCAAAGGACTGCCCAGCGATTCGTCGTCGATTGCTGCCGCGGCCACAGACACCGGTACCGAACGCCCGTGTTGGCAAAGGGATTCCTCGGCGGCTTCCAAGACGCGAACGACGTCCAGCCCGTTTTGACCGTCCGTGAGCGGAATGTCGTTTTCGACGATACAGCGGATGAACTCCTCGCATTCCGCCTTCAACGGTTCCCGGTCGTCCAGCCGGGGACTGTAAGTATCTCCGTACCGATAGGCGAATTGGAATTCACCGAATGTGTCCGAATACCTGGGTGCATCGATCCCTTTGTCGAACACTTTGATCTTTTCCATGGCCAGGTCGTCATAGACGGCCATTTTCTTGTCGCCCACCACGGTGATCAGTCGTTCCTTGCGCGGATCCAGCCAGCTGACGTGAATGATGCCCACGCGATTACCCGGAAAATGCAAGGTCAGATTGCAGACATCCTGGATGGCATGATTCAAGTAAGCCAGACCGCTGCAGGAGACCGCCGACGGTAGCTCACCCAGGAGATACAGCATGATCGAAATGTCATGCGGCGCCAGATCCCACAAGGCATTGACGTCGTGACGCACCGGGCCCAAATTCAATCGATTGCACTTGACGTAATACAGTTCGCCCAATTCTCCGTTCAATACCAGTTCGCGCATTTTGTGGACCGGCGCTGAGTGCAGGAAGACATGGCCCACGAACAGCTGACATTGATGCTGTCGCGCGAGGGAAATGAGTCGCAAGCACGATTCAGAGCTGTCGGCCAGCGGCTTTTCCACAAAGGTATGAAATCCTCGCTCCAGGGACGCTTCCGCCAACTTCACATGCGTTCTGGTGGGAGTCGCCACCACCACCGCGTCCACCAGTCCGCTGTCCAACAACTCGCGATGGTTGTCGGTGGCGCGAATCTGCGGAAAACGCCGATGCATGGCCGCCAAACGACGCGCGTCACGATCGCACACATACGTCACGGAAGCCGCGTCTATTTCGTTAAAGCACCGCACGAGGTTCGGGCCCCAATAACCCAACCCCACTATCCCGACGCGAATCATGTTGCAAAATCTCCAGCTGCAGATCAATCGATCTATTATGGTCCGTGACGTGCGGTCGTCAACTGACTCCAGCCGACTCGATCCGCAAAACTGTCCGAATCGCCAACCGGCATTCAATGAAAATGTCGTTAGTTTCTTCAGGCAATCTGGCGTGACCTCGCGGTGATCCCCGTGGGATCACGCATCAACCAACTCACCCTCGGGCAAGATCCAAATCGGGGCTGCGGCGGCTTCCGGTACCACGGACGATAAGGCGCTTACAACGCTGCATCGACATCGCATGCGCAACATGGTTGAACAGGATTTGTACTGGCTGACCAAAAAAAATACTCGACTCAGGCGGTTGGATCGTTCTCGATCCGTCAGAAATATCGCGATCTGAAGCATGCTGCCCTTGGGAATGGAATTTGCACATGTGGTCCCATCAGCCACCGGGGCGACTGTGGTCGTATCACAAACGTCTGCAAAACATCGTCTGCGGGGCTGGTCGCGATCGACTACGCGACGCGCAAGGTGGAGTGTTTCGACTCGAACTTGGACGGCCCATCCAGAAATGATCACCAACAAGAAGCAGCTTTCCGTTTCGCGAGACTCAGTCTCGCGCGATCATGGAGATGACAGCGTCGTTGGCCGCACGCGTGCGCTGATCGAAAGCGGCCGGTACGAAGTGGCTTTGGGCCAACTCCGGTCCGGAAAGGCCACCCCCGACTGCCAGAATGCCTTAGGAGTCTGCCTGCTGCGGCTGGGGCGTGTGGAAGATGCCGTCCGTGTCTACCGTGGCCTGGTGCTCAAGTCCGGAGCCACGTGGTCCCGAGCGGACACGCCCATCAGTCACCGCATCAATTTCGCGACGGCGCTGCTGATGTCCGGTCACATCTGCGGAGGCATGGAGGTTCTTAATGAAATTCACGACGAGCAAAATCCTGCGGTGCAGCGGCTGCGCGATGCGATCCGCAAGTGGGAGCAAGACCTTACCTGGTGGCAAAAGTTCAATTGGCGATGCGGAAAGTTTGAGCCCAATAACAAGCCCGTGAAACTAGATTTCCTGCCGGGTGAAATGTAGTCTGTCGGCTGCCAGAGGATTTGATTAAATGGGGTTGCCGCCCTGGCCCCTGAGGGGCCATTGTCTTATCTGCCCGGCTGGTATGCGGATCCAGTGTGTGGTGTGTTGCCGGTCCGTGATTCCAGACGCAAGAGCGGTATCCGGGGTTCGCTGAGCTTGCGCGGGCGAGCCCCATGCCTCTCAGGTCTCCGCAGGCGAGGGGCGGCTTGGCGTCACGGCCCACTCGCTCGCGCGAAGTGCTTCTATTATATTGCCCTCGTGCTTGTAGCTTCAGGTGTTCAGACCGTAAGTTTCACCGAGAAAGTTCGAAGGAGCATCGTATGAAACGTGCCACTCTTCGCATGGTATCGCTCGTCGTCATCAGCACGGCGGCTGTTCAGGCTCAGGAACTGCCACCGCACCCGAGCGCCGAGAAAGAACATCAATGGCTCCATCGATTTGTCGGCGAGTGGTCCACGAAATCCGAGGCTAATATGGGGCCGGGGCAGCCGGCAACGAATTTCGAGGGCTCGATCAGTTCCCGCATGATCGGCGGCTTCTGGGTGGTGAACGAGATGAAATCGGATATGGCGGGTACGCCCATGGTCGGCATTCAGACCGTCGGCTTTGACCCGGCCAAAAAGGTGTACGTAGGCACCTGGATCGATGCGATGGGCACGTATCTGTGGCATTACACAGGCACCGTCGACGCCGCAGGCAAGATTCTCACGCTCGAAGCCGAAGGGCCAAACTTCATGACCGAAGGCAAGCTCACGAAGTTTCAAGACATCTACGAATTCAAATCCTCCGACGAGATTGCCATCTATTCCAAAATGCTCGGCGACGACGGCAAGTGGATCACCTTCATGACCGGCACGGCGAAGCGGACCAACGAGAACCGTTAAGGGCTAACCGGTAAGCAGCGGCGAATGTTGCAGTCAGGCGCCGATGGTTGTGCTGCAACACGTCCACACTTCACGTCTCGGTGTCTTGCCGGCCTTGGCAGCGAATCAGCGCGAAGAACGGGCAAGGTCCGTCTCCGATTTGTGCTCGGACGGCCGTCGCGGCGCTTTGCAGCGCGGACTCATCTCCCAACACCGAAAGGCTCCAGGCGTGGTACACGGGAACCAACCGTCCCAGCCAGGGCGGAAAGTGAACGCGCCGGTCCACGCGAAAATGGCGAAGTAGCGCGTCGCGTAAGCGGCGCCTGCCAGTGCCGTAACATCGCTGTGCGCAGTTTGCCCGTAAACAACCACAGCAGCGTATCCGATAGCCGGGAATCGGCGGGCCAAACGACGATCAAACGACCGTCTGCGGTCAGGATGCGCTTGATCTCCCGGCAGGCCGCTTCGATATCGTCGACAAACTCCAGTGCACTCACCGCCACGACCCAGTCGAATGACCGATCATCGTAAGGCAGGGATGCCGCGGATCCGCTGCGCAGCGATCTGCTGCTCAGCCAGGATCCGCGTGACTTCCTCGTGCATCGCGTGCACATCGATCCCGTGCAGCTCGTCGCAGACTCGCGCCAGCTCGGGCAGATAGATGCCGCTCCCGTACCCGATTTCCAGCAACCGACGCCCACGTTGCCCCTGCAGCAGTCGCTCCAACAAGCGATAACGCTGACGAATAATGATTCCCACCAAAAAACGATAGTTCCAGCGCGCCTCGTCGAAAGGACCGGTCTTGATAAGTGACTCACGCGGCAGCAATCGCATGGCGCCTCGCGCTGGAGAGGGTTAGCTTAACCGTCGTCTCCCTGGCAATAGCACCATCATGCCCAAGGCTCCTAACAGCAGCGAAGTTGGCTCGGGGACGCTGGCGACGCGAAAACCTATGGCGTCGGTCTCGTTCGTCGGGTTGTCATTGAAGCGGCTCAACGCCAGCAGGCTGCCCGAGAAGGTGCGCCAACTGCCGCCCCGCAAACCGCGGAATGACGGACTCGTGACGGCCTCATTCCACTCCAATACGTTTCCTCCCTGGTCGTACGTGCCATAAGGGCTCGATGATGCCTCATAGGCGCCGACATCGGTCAGATAGTTCTGAGTGCTGCTGAAGGTCGCGGATCCCGTGACGGCGTAACCGTCGTCGAAGCCGTTAGCGGTACCGTCATTCTTGAAGAAATTCGCCGTATTCGACGGGGTTGGCGCGCCACTCCCGGGTGGCTGGTCACTGTACGGCACGGCATCGGTCGATGTGGGATAATCCCAATAGTTGGCGGTCACCCCGTCGTTCTTGTGGTAGGCGGCCTTGTACCACTCGTCCGCATTGGGAATGAAATACACGGCGCCGGGATCGCGGCTTTCGTTCACGCCATCGCCAATCGTGTATACGCCTGATTCCGTCGAGCCGCTGCCTTGGCCGTTCTGTAGCCAGTTCGTAAAACGCATGGCGTCGAAGAAGGATACGTAGTTTACCGGATTGTCGTCGCGTCCGGACTTGATCTGATATTTGGCACCGTTGGCAGCGCCGCTGTTGAAGTCGATGCCGCCGTTTGCGCTGCTGGACATTGACGAGCTATAGAGGGCCCGCGAATTTGCACCGGTGGGGTCGACCGCGTTCAAGAACTCGGTGTACTGGGCATTGGTGACTTCGTACTTGCTGATGCGGTAGACGTCACTGACGGCGCCAAATCCCGTCGTGTCGGCCGCATTGCCTGTATTGCCCACGGTAGCCCAGTCAAACGTGACCTGGGCACGAAGATTGCTCGTTGATCCACTCAGGCAGCTGACGGCCACCAGCGCCAAGATCAGAATTTTTGCAGTTGAATCGCGCAATATCATAGGGTACCCCAATTGTGCAGTGTGTAGCTGTGTACGAGCACAGTCTGATTGAATGCAAAGAAACAGCAGGACCAAAAAGAAAACGTCACGGAGAACCGTGAGGCGTGGTCAAGCTTTTAGTTCATTAAAACTATTCAACGAGAATGTTGAGATTTCACCGCCCGGCAAACGCCGAGCATTTTCCGATGATAAATTAGGAAGCATGGGTCGTCAAGCGCTGACCGACTAGATTTGCCAATTAGGTTATCGTGCCGGGCCAAGCGTCAGTCCCAGACGTTTTCATTTGAGTCCGAGTATTGTCGCAAACCATTACCATATATCAAGTTAGCGAATAATCGCCGCCCCGAAATCAAGGTCTACGGACGAGGCGTTTTCGGTGTCGGACGAGCAACTCCCCGACGGTTTTCTACGACGACGGTCGCGGAGGTACGGTCGGGACGCTTGGGGACCGCGGGACGCTCGGGGGGACGCTCGGGGAGGGACGCTCGGGGACACAGCACCTGACGGGACGCTCGGGGACACAACACCTGACGACGACGCTCGGGGACACAACACCTGACGACGGACGCTCGGGGACACAACACCTGACGGCGGACGGCACGACGGTGGGGGCACGACAGTGGGGCGAAGTCACTTTAGTCCGTCTGGGACACAGGCCGAGTCCGTCGGGGACACAGCACCTTGGAGTCCGTCGGGGACACAGCACCTTGGGGAGTCCGTCGGGGACACGGAGTCCGTCGGGGACGGAGTCCGTCGGGGACACAGCACCTTGCGCGGGACGCTCGGGGACCCAGCACCTTGCGCGGGACGCTCGGGGACCCAGCACCTGACGGGCCGCTCGAGGGGGCCGGTCGGGGACACGGGGGACGCTCGGGGACACAGCACCTGACGGCGGACGGCACAATGAGTCCGTCGGGGACACAGCACCTTGAGGGACGGAGGATGGGGGACACAGCACTTTTGCGGGACGCTTGGGGACGCAGCACCTGACGGCGGACGGCACGACGGTGGAGGATCGACGGTCGGAGACACGACTAGTCAGGGACGGTCGGGGACACGTACCTTGGACCACGACGGTCGGGAACACAGCACCTTGGACCACGACGGTCGGGGACATAGCACCTTGGACGGTCGGGGACACCGGACGGTCGGAGACATAGCACCTCGGCGGGGGACGGTCGTGGCCGACACGACGGAGGATCGGGGGCACAGCAACTTTTGCGGACGGAGGACAGCAGCACTTTTGCGGGACGCTTGGCGACGCTTGGGGACGCCGTATCTGACGGCCGGTCGGGGACACGACGGCCGGTCGGGGACACAGCACCTTGGCGGCACCTTGGCGGGGGCGGACGGGGCCGACACGGCATCCTGGCGGGAGGGTTAGGGACCCATACCTTGAGGCGGACGGTAGGGATGGGGAGGGAGGATGAGGGACACAGCACTTTGGCGGGGAACGGTCGGGGCGGACACGGCATCCTGGCGGGAGGGTTAGGGACCCATACCTTGGGGCGGACGGTAGGGACGACGGAGGATCGGGGACACAGCGCTTTTGCGGGACGCTTGGGGACGACGCAGCACCTGACGGCGGACGGCACGACGGTGGCGAAGTTACCTAGCCGGGAACGGTCGGGGACGCAGCACTCGGTGGGGACACCGGAACGGTCGGGGAGACAGCACCTGGCAGGGACGGTCGTGAGGATCGGGGACGCAGCACCTGGACACGGCATCCTGGGACTGGTTCACATGATCCATCCGCCAGAGCATTGAAATTTGATATCGATCGCAGACTGTTGCTGGCGTGGATTTTCTTTGGCGTATAACGTGTCGCCGAATTTGCCAGTATTTGGCGAAATCCCAAAATGCGATTCAGTGGCGATTGTCGCCCCACTAACGTGATCTGGAATTCCAGTTCGACGGTTCCCGGGATGGTCGTGACATCGTTGGGGCCGGGCGGAAAATCGGGAACTCATGTCGTGTGCCCTCGGCATACCTTAGCATAAACTATGCAACGCTGGCCACGATCATGAACAGCGGCAAATGGCACAGCATGTCGGCAGAGGTTTCGGTGTCCTGACGCAGCGACTTCACCGCAGCATGTGCAACCGGGTCGAGCGGCAAGTCCAGCAGCAAGTCCAGCACTTTCGCGTCCGCGGGTTCCAACCGATCGCTCAGCATTATCTGTGTCTCAAATCCAGCCATGCGAAGTGCAACGGCCAGCTTGCGTCCGATCAGCGGTTCCGCGCCGGCGGCGCGTAATCCCCGCAGCCAGATCTCCGGCAACCCGACATTGTCAGGCCAAGTGATCATTCCGCCAAAGTCCGGTTCAATGGCTACCAAAGTGCCGCCGGCCGCCAGCAGCCGTCGGACTTCGTCGAGTGCCAACGCCAGATCGTGGAACCAGAGAAAGGCGAACTGCGCGAAGACCAGATCAAACGCGCCGTCAGGCAGTGGCAGCTTGCCGACTTCCGCCCGAATCGCGTGCACGCAGTGGGCATGTTGTTGCTGCATATAGTTGACGCACGATTCGTCGCGATCGATCGCAGTGACGCGTTGCCCTGACCGTTCGGCTAATTCCACGGCCGCGAATCCCCAGCCCGCACCCAGCTCGATACACCGCTGCCGTCGCAGCACGCGTGCCACGCGTAACAGTCGTGCGCGAGCACCCAGCAGCCACTCGTGTTGCCGGCGGGCGTCGTCTAGCGTCAGGACCGAGTAATCGCGTTTCATCCGGTTGAACTTCGATATTCCACTTGCGTCACTTCATGCCGGTTGTGGCCGGCGGATTTGCTGAAGCATTTCGATGTGCGCGTCGAACTACCGACCGCCGCCGGCGCAGCGCACGCGCACGCACAGCCGGCGCAAGCACAGGCGCAGCCCCCGCCCCCTCCGCCGCTGCCTCTCCCGCTGCTCCCCTTGGCACTGGCTTTGGCAAGTGCCTCGAAAAAATCTCCCGTCACGCGATCTACGCTCGTCAGGTCGATGACACCTTTGGTCGGCAGGTTCAAACCCATCGACGTGGGCTCCACCGACTTGGCCATTTGGTTAGCGGTATTCTCGGCCCAACCAATGAAGCTGCCAGCCACTTCGGAAAAGGTGGGGGAGGGCCCGGCACCTCCGCTGCCCGCTCCGCCCCCGCCGCTGGGGGCTCCCCCGCCGGGCAGTTTGACCGACCCCCCCGCGGGCACTTGCGGGGGAATATTTCTGGGCAGAGTGCCGCCTGAGCTGGGAGTGTCGACAATAATGATAGGACGTGACCAGCGCGGACGATAGGAATAACCGCGGCGACGCCAGCCTTCGAACAAATCGGTCCAGCGCGGTTCCATCATCATCCATTCAAAGTTTCTGTCGACGACCTTGTCTCGCATCTCGATCTCGCCCACGGATTCGGCATCCTGCCAAGCTCGTTTGACAATCCGCTGGTAATACTCTTTGGTCCGACCGAGATCAAAACCACCCATACGATCTGCGGTCGACTTGATCAGCTGTCCAAGGGCCGTGTTGAGATCACAGCGATCGATGGGACCGGTGTGTTTTTCCAGCTGATCAAGGAACGGGTTCTCGTAATCGTGCAGCACGATGCCGTTGGCCGCCGCCTGTTTCATGCGCGATTTTTCCGCACCGCGGAATTCGGGCAGCACTTCTACTTCCAGCGGAGCCTCCTTGACGACGTGCAACACGCGTTTCTTCAGCAGACCAAAGACCACCATCGTCAGCACCTGACTTAACGGCATTTCCAACAATATGGCGGCTTGCGGGGCGGTCAAGCCGCGCTTGATGCCGCCCCCTTCGACCGTGGCCATGGCGGGCAAGTAGGTCTTGGGCTTCCGTCGGCTCAGATAGGTTTCGTTCAATGCGACCAGCGCCAGCAGGGCCGGCCAACAGAGCAGATGGATCCCCGGTCCGCTGACCATCGCCAGCACCAACAACACGCTGAGAATGGCAAAGGGAACACAGCCGGTGGCTCCAGCAAAGCGGTAGTACAAAAAAACGAACGTGGCGAACAGGCCTACGCCTGAGGCTACTTTCACCTGAGGATTGCCGTCGAACCACTCCAGGAACAGCTGCATGGTTGTTTTTTCTACAACACGTTGCATCGCACTGCGCGGAAAGGAAACGCTGAATTTTGGATTCTGCGGGCTGAGTTGAAACTCGTCGGATTCCCAATACGCGACCGTGTGCTGCTGATCTCCTTCGCCCCAGGTCGCCAGTCCGGCGTATCGCTGTTTTTCCTGTTGATAGCGCACTTGTTCGGGCAACACTCCGGGCGGCAGGTGCAGGGCCACTTTCAGCTCTGTGGTGCCCGTCTGCAAGGTAGGATCGAACCACGTAGGCCGGATTTGAAACGAGGCGTATTGCTTGTCGGTGGTATCGGCGTACACCATGTCGGGCATCACGCAGGAAAACTCGAAAGTGCCGGTTCCGCCTGGGGCGATCGTACCGGATCTCAAGTGACACTCGACTCCCACGTCGATGTACTCAGAGGGCTGAATCCGCGTGACTGGCTGACCGTCGATGCTCGCCTGCATCGACGAAAGCCGATAACGAGGATGCGGTAAACCAACGTCGACGATGTCGATGGGATGGGCACCGGGTGCATTCTCGAACACGATTTTGTACGCCAAACGCACCGAGGCATCGGGTTGCGCGTAGACATCCATCGTCATGCTGCGAACGCGAAATCGATACTCCTGAGCTTGAACACCACGAACGCTAAGCGCGACGAGGCACACCACGCCGAGCAGGCGCATCGCGACGCGGATCAGCCCCCGACAGCGACACTGCTTCCGTCGAAGATCCCAGCCTGCGGCGGCGGCCCTCAAACGACGCATCAAATTACCCACCCTTCCGTGTCCGCTGGGCAAAACGCCGCACAGACGGTCATGTCGCGGCATTCGGCACAGTGGGACGGTTGCTCGACTTTCTCACGGAGTTCATAAAACGCCTGGTGTGACCAGATGGTCGACCAGTCATCTTCCAACAGGTTTCCGGCAACCTGCCACGGACCGCGTGGCGGCACGACGTCTCCATTCGCCTCCACGCGAATCGTTACGTCGCCCCCGGCGCGGGGCGACTGTCGCACAATTTCCTGCAACGACCGATGCCGGGCGTGTAGCACTGGCGGCAACCAAACGATTTGAACATGACGCTTATCGGCCAGGTCCTCGATCCATCCCGCCAGTTGTCGCAGAGCGGCCGCGTCAAAGCCGAAATGCTGCCGATTCGCCTTTGGATGGCTACTAGCCTGTTCGGCGATCGCGAACACTTCAATGTGGCTGATTCCCAATTCGATCAGTTCGTCCAAGTGAGTGGGGAACAAATCCCACGTGGACTGCATGAGTGGGGCGTTGGCAACGGGAGTGACTTCGTTCGCCAACGCTTGACGAGCCAGTTCGCGGAATCGCAGGTAGTCGCCCCTACCGTACCAATGATCGTGGGTTGCTTGATCCACTCCCCAGGGGAGTACGATATAATCCACGCCCGCCTCAGCCAGATATCGTAAAGTGGGTTCATCCAACCAATGGGCGTACCGCGTCCGCACGCCGGAGATCATGCCCAAGTCTTCGGCATGCACGACCGCTCTGACGAGCGAGCCTTTTTCCGTGCGGGGGGTAGTAATCAGTCGCACGTGAGGAATTCGTGCTTCCCACAATTTGTCGAGGATGGCGTTGGTCATCGTTTCCCCCGCCACCACCAGATCTGCCTGAAATGGGGCATCAACCGCCAAGGTCGTTCGTGCAACGCGGGGTCGACCAGGTTGAAAATGGGATATCGCACGTCCCAATGCCCGAGATCTTCGAGCGCATGGCGCACGTCGTCGACGACCTGGTGCGGGTTGGCCACCGCCAGAGACTTTTCCACGAGCAGCGGCGCACGGCCGTCGAGCAGCCCCTTGGCCGCGGCGGCTCCCGCCGGAGACAAGAGGAGTGCCTCGGATGCTCCGGCAATCAAGATCGCCGGCCCATCTTCGTCGACGCGCAAGTGAAATCGCATCGAAATGCCCTTGGAATCTCGGCGAAAGTGATACAGGCCGGGTGCCAATTGAGGGGCTTCTTCGATGGCGGTGGCGCGGGGTAACAGCCAGTCTTTGATCGTTGAAGGTAGTTTCATGCAAGACTTAGTCTAGTTAGTTGCGCTTGGGCTGGCGAAGGTACGATCAGGGCAAGCCGGTTGCCTCGCGACGGTTGGCGTCCGTCACCGCGGCGTCTCCTGAAACACGCCGGTGCCGCGGCGGAAATCGCGGCTGGAGGCCAGCGGTGCATCAGCGGTCGCGGCGTAGGGAAACTGCAGGTTTTCGATTCCGACAAAGCCGACGGCATGTCCGTCACTGCCACAGCCGCCGGCACATCCGGCGCAGCCCGTGCCGGCAATGCGATTTCCGTCCGCGGCTTCACGTTCAATGCGGCAACCACCGCCGCATAGCTTGAGATCGGGGCACTCCCAGCATTTCTCGGGCAATCCATACTTTTGCGGATCATCTTCCCGATCGCGGAAGCTGATGAACAACTCGCTGTTCCAGATCGACTGCCAAGGGTCACGCAAGATATTGGCGGCGGATACATAATACGATTGGCACGGCAAGACGTCTCCATTGGGCTCAATACAAACCGAATACTCACCGGCGTTGCACCGTTTGGCACCGATCTCCAGCTCCACCGGGGACAATCGGCAGTATTGCGTGGGCGTGTACCACAGAAATCGCATGCCCAGTTCGTTCGCTCGATCGCGGATGCGAATCAGGATCGCCGGCATTTCCTCTTCAGGAATCGACTGTCCGGAATTAAATCCTCCGCCCGAGTAAATCATGCCGTTGACCGCGAACGTCTCGATCCCCAAGTCGTGAAGGAACTCGATCGTGTGTTCGATTTGATCGGCGTTCATCCGCATTAAGGTGGTATTCGTGATGGTATGGATACCCGCTTCCATCGCATGGCGAATACCACGCAGTGTTTGCGCATAACACGTCGCGTTCATCATCCGATCGTGAACTTCGGGCAGATGGGACCCCAGCGTTATCTGTAAATGATTGAGCCCAGCGGCCTTCAGTCGATCCGCATAGGTACGGTCGGAGAAGCGTCGACCATTGCTGTTCAGCCCGCAGATGGGGCCCAGGCTGTCCGCGTAGGCAATCAATTCCGGCAGTTCCGGGTAGAGAGTCGCTTCGCCACCGGTGAAAATGAAATGAGGCACCCCGACGGCGGCCAGGCGGTCGCACACTCGCTTCCAGTCGGTCAACTCCATCGATTCCAGCGTCAGCCGATCCGCTTCGTTGTAGCAATGTGGGCAATCGTTGTTGCACTTATAGGTGATGGCGAGGTCCACTTTATAGGGAGCGGCCGGAGCGGACGAGAACAAATCCGCACGCTGCAAGCTTGTCAGCTGGCAGGTTGGGCATCCTTTCTGGGGCGAGGCAAATCTTGCCACCATCTCGTAAATCGACGTCAGATCCGAAAGCTGCTGCCGACGAGCATGCCATCCAAACTCCGCGCTCAGCCAACTCTGTGCCAGCGACAGGGGGACCCGGTCCAGAGCCCACTTGGTCATCTGTGCGGCTGTGGCATTCAGGTAGACCACTTCGGTCACGTCGACAAACAGGACGCCGCCGCCATCCGGCTCGACGCGCAAGTGCATGCGCCGTTGACCGCCCGGCCCCTGGTGGCGATAGGTGTACATGCCTGAAGGCAGCACGGGTGGCTTTAGGAATCGCCCGGTGATTGCTCGAAAGTCATCACGAATAGCCTTCCAGATCTTCACCATTTCGCCTGCTCTTCCATCTGGTACTGGGCGCCACAATACTCACACGTTACGAAGATGGCCCCCTCGGCGAACTTCACGGATTTGCTGCTCAGCTCCCCACCACACTGTTTGCATTGGATTTGCTGCAGGCTGACGTCCCCGGGAACGTCCAGCTTCATCTGGTGAACATGCTGGTGCAGCTCCGGCCGCATTTTCGCCAGATAGAGCAGGGCACCGGCCGCCCCCAGGCAGATCACGCCGATCACGAATCGAGGGACGAAGTTCGCGTAGGCCGCCGCAAAAACGGCCAGCAAGCCGAGTAATCCCAGGATCAGTGCCAGTAAAACCGATAGAATTTTCAAGCCTGTGCTCCCATTCATGCCCACGTGTCCCGGTCCGGCACCACGGAAAGTCGATCAAGTTGGCCTAACGGAACCGAGCGGTCCAATCGAGAATATCGTTTTGATCGCCTCGGGGCAATTACTGGTCCGACGCGGGAAGCAGTAAAATGGTGTCCGCAGGATCGCGAATGAATATATAATGAGCGGGGACTCGAGCGTCTGGTGCGATAATCTAATAGTTGCGAATCGCGACCCAAGCCATCGTCGAATTTGCAGCCAGGCTCGCAGGACCGGTGGGTCGTGGAACGGACCGCGACCAACATCGCGCTCTTTCGCCCAGCCCAGGAAAACGCCGAAACGCATGTCCACGATTGCTGACCAACCCGCTGAAATCGTCGCGGCAGCGACTCCGTCACCGGCGCCGAAGGCGGACCAGAACCTGTATCGGATCAGGCTCCGCGGCCGGCTGGCTCGTTGGCGTCGCCAAGTGCTCGAGATTGGCCGCTTGGAGCCCAAGATGCAGGCGCTCAGCGACCATCAGCTGCGTAAGGAGAGCCTGTCGTTGCAGTATCGAGCCCGCAGCGGTGAAAAGCTGGAAGCGCTGCTGGTCGCGGCATTCGCACTAGTCCGCGAGGCAGCCGTGAGGAAGCTGAATATGCGGCATTTCGACGTGCAGTTGCTGGGTGGCATCGCCATGTTTCACGGGTCGGTCGCGGAAATGGAAACGGGAGAGGGCAAGACGTTGACCGCCACGCTTCCCTTGTATCTGCATTCGCTGGTCGGTAAGGGGGCGCACCTGGCAACCGTCAATGACTACCTGGCCGCGCGGGATGCGGAACTGATGCGACCCATCTTCGAGGCCTTGGGAATTTCCGTCGGTGTCATTCAAACTGGGATGAACCAGAACGAGCGTCGCGCCGCCTACAAATCTGACGTCACGTATGGCACGGCCAAGGAGTTCGGTTTCGACTTCCTGCGCGACCGGCTGTTGATTCGACGGGTGGGGGAGGCAAATATCTCGTTTACTGGCGGAGCGGTGCAGCCGGAAGGCAAACAGAAGAACGAACAGCCTGTGCAGCGCGGGATGCACTTCGCGCTCGTGGATGAAGCGGACAGTATCTTGATCGACGAAGCCCGCACGCCCTTGATTATCAGTGCTGTTCCCGGCGAAGCCCAATTGCGAGCTGTGGCCTGCTACCGTTGGGCCTCCACGGTGGTGGACCAGTTCGAGGAAGATGAACACTACGACTATGACCATGAGAAGAAGACCGTTGAATTGACGTTTGAGGGGCGACACCTGGCACGTGTTTTGAAAAAGCCCGACGAGATGGGACCGGTGGGGTTGGTTGACATTTACCAGTACATTGAAAGGGCCATCAAAGTCGGTCGTGAGTTTCACTTGCACAAACAATATGTGGTGAAAGACGGCGAAATCGTAATCGTCGACGAATTTACGGGCCGAATGGCCGAGGGGCGGAAGTGGAGCACCGGGATCCATCAGGCGGTCGAAGCCAAGACCGGTGTGGAAGTCACGGTGGAAACAGGTCATGCCGCCCGCGTCACGGTCCAGGATCTCTTTCGGCGTTATGATTACCTGGCCGGAATGACCGGCACTGCGGCGACGTCCGCTCGAGAGCTGAAGAAGATCTACGAACTCAAAGTGTTCTGTATTCCCACCAACCGGCCCGTGCGGCGTCATCGGCTGCGCGACGCCGTCTATAGTAGTGCGGATGAGAAGTGGAACGCCATTGCCAGAAAGGTCGCCGAATTGCATGCGGAAGGCCGGCCCGTATTGATCGGCACGCGATCGATCGACAAGTCTGAGCAACTGTCGCAATTGCTGACTGCTGCGGGAGTGGAACACGAGGTGCTTAACGCGCGGCACGTCGCTCGCGAAGCGGAGATCGTGGCCCAGGCCGGCCAGCGCGGCCGCGTGACGGTGGCGACGAACATGGCCGGACGGGGAACCGACATCAAGCTGGGAGAGGGGGTGGCGGATCTGGGCGGGCTGCATGTGATCTGCACCGAGGTCCATGATGCGGCGCGGATTGACCGGCAGCTGATCGGCCGCTGTGGTCGACAGGGGGATCCCGGATCGTTCCAGCAGTACCTGGCGGTCGACGACGAGATCCTGGAACTCGCGTACGGCTCGAAAAAGGCCAAAAAAATCGCGTCTCGTGTAGGGCGGCACGCCGCCGGAGCGGCCCTTCGCATTTCGCCGCAGGTGTTCCGCCGCGCCCAGAAAAAGATCGAAAAGCGACACTTCCGTGGCCGCAAAGTTATGCTGTATCACGAAAAACACCGTAAAAAGATGCACGTGGAGATGGGGCAGGACCCTTACCTCGATATGCCAGATCAATAGTCACCCCCGGCGTCGTGCCAACTTTCGAAGCGAGGCAGGACGATGCCAGGTATTGCCCTGTTGCCGCTCGGTTTGCCGCGAGAAACCTTCGGCCGCGGAACGCTGGCTCCCGAATCACGGGGGATTCGGCGGAAACCGGACACTAGCGCGTTCCGGCTGATCGCGGCGATGCGGCTGGACAAAATACCATTGAGCGTACCGCGGCGAGGCTGCCCGGATTCGGCGTAAGCCACAAGGTCATGTTAACCGGCAGAATCGCGGCCTCGTTTTCCGGCCAGGCAGCCATGGATCAGGACACTTTTTCGCCGTCAACCGTTAGAATATTCTTTTCCCCATGTGCGCCGGCGGGACGTCATTCCAGAGTCCCAGCCGCCGGACAGCGACCGCGAGCGGCGTTGAAGGGCCGTGGCATGGGTTGACCCTTCGCCGTCGCGTTACTCACATTTTTTCCAAGTTGAATCAAATATGTCGACCGAACAACAACCTGTCGATCCCCGGGCCGTCGAAGAAACGAAGCAGCAGATTCGAGCGTTGGTCGGTGAGATTGCCCGACTGACCCGCCAGGACGTGGCGCCGGAGATTTACTACGCGGAATTCCTGCAACGTGTGATCAATGCGCTGGCAGCCGTCGCCGGGGCTGTCTGGGTTTTAAAAGATGGCAACGAACTGCGGTTGACTCACCAAGTGAATATCCGACAGGCGTTTCCGGAGGACAACGGTGACGACCAGGCAAGACACGGTCGTTTGCTGCAACGCGTGCTCAAGAATGGCGAGCACCTGCTGGTACCTCCCTATTCCAGTACAGTGGGCGACGATGAGACCGGGAACCCCACCAGCTATCTGCTGGTTCTGGCTCCGATTCTGGACGAGGACCGCGTGATGGGGATCGTGGAGATCTTTCAGCGACCGACCAGCAGTCCGGCGAGTCAGCGAGGCTACTTGCGTTTCTTGTCCGAGATGTGTGCCCACGTTGCGGACTACCTGCGCGGCCGCAAGCTGCGTGAGCTGACCGATTGGCAATCGCTGTTCAGCGAGGTTGACCGATTCTCCCGAAACGTCCATGAGAGTCTCGATCCGCGAACGACAGCTTACCTGATCGCCAATGAAAGTCGTCGGCTGATCGGATGCGACCGCGTCAGTGTCGGGTTGCGAAAGGGAAATAAGTGTCCGATTCAAGCCGTCAGCGGGCAAGACACGATGGACACGCGATCCAATGCGGTCACCTTGTTAGGCAAGTTGGCCACGGCGGTTGTACGTTCTGGGGAACCGTTGTGGTATACAGGATCATCCGAGGACCTGCCACCGCAGATTGAGACGGCTGTGCATAACTATGTCGACGAAACGCACACCAAAACAGTTGCCGTGATTCCGCTGCGCCGCCCCTCTGCGGAGGTTCCGGACGGGGACGAATCCAAGAAGAACCGGAAACGGAATACGCATGATGAAATCGTCGGGGCGCTCGTCGTCGAGCAGATCGAGGACAGTCGATCTCCCGCCGAGTTCGCGCAAAGCGTGGACATGGTTTGCCAGCACAGTTCGCGGGCCCTGGCCAATGCGGTCGAACACGATACGTTGTTTTTGATGCCGCTCTGGCGGGCCATCGGAAATGCGCAATGGGTGATTCAGGCCCGCACGCTGCCGAAGACCTTGGCCATCCTGGCCGCCATTGTGGCGGTGATCTTGTTTCTGGCCTTGTGGCCGTGGGATTTCGACATGAAGGCCCCAGGTACGCTGGAACCCACGGTGAAGAAAAATGTGTTTGTCGAGGTTGACGGTACGGTGACGACGGTGCTGGTCGACCACGGCGACGAGGTGAAAGCCGGCCAGGTCCTGCTGGAACTGGACAACCCGGAATTGCTGGCCAGGTTTGATGATGTGATCGGACAACTGCAGGCCAAACAGAGCGAATTGAAGGTCACCATGCAACAACAGCAGGACCGTACGCTGACGGCGGCCGAACGTGCCGAATTAGGGGGACGCGCCACTGTCCTGCGCGTGGATATCGAGAGCCTGAAGCAGCAAGTCGTGATCCTGCAGGATCAACTCGACAAACTTAAGGTGACGAGTCCTATCGACGGCCGCGTCGTGACCTGGAACGCGCGCGACATGCTGGCTAATCGGCCGCTGGTTCGAGGAGACGTCGCCTTATCCGTCTATGATCCGGCTAAGGAGTGGCATATCGAGGCCTATATGCGCGAAGACCGCATGGGGCACGTCTCGCGGGCCATCCCGCCCTCTGGAGAACCCATGAAGGTCAAATACGTGCTCAAGTCCGATCCCGAGACGGACCTGGAAGGCACGCTGCGCGCGGACGGCATTCACGACGCCGCGCAATTGCACGAAGAACATGAACATTCCGTTCGGATGTTGGTGGATATAGACGAGGCGGATTTGTCCAATGCACGCCCCGGGACCGAGGTCACGATTAAAGTTCATTGCGGCCGCCGGCCGGTGGGCTACTGCCTGTTCCACGAATTAATCGAGTTCATTCAATCCCGTTTGCTTTTCTAACGCTGCCGCAAGGTCGTGTTTCAACGAGGCCCGAGTTGGAATTATGGAGAGGAATCTCGACTGATGATGACTGAAATTCGTATTGCCGCGAGCCGCCTGCCGTTGCTGCTGGCTAGTTGTCTTCCGCTCATCGGTCCAGCCCACGGCCAAGACGTCTACGATTTCGCCACCCCCACGGAATCTGGGTACCAATGCACGATCGAACTGATCGACGAACCGACGCTCTCGTCTAGCGAAGGTGGCCTGATCACTGAAATTTTCTCGGAAGGGAGTGAGGTCAAGGAAGGCGATATTGTCGCGGCAACTGATGATGAAGACGCGCTGCTCATGCGAGAGGCGGCTTGGTTTCAATGGCAGTCCACGATGAAAGACGTGAGTTCGGACATCAAGGTCCGTTATAGCGACGCGCAAGCGAAAGTCTCGGAGGCGGCTTACCGATTGGTCGAGGAAGCCAATCAGCGTGCCGAAAAAGCGATTCCCAAGGCGGAAATTGACCGCCGTAAATGGGAATGGCAGGCAGGATTGCTGCAAGTCGAAAATACAGAACATGAGCGGACCGTGCAGAGAATTACGGCTCAGCAAGGAAGAATCCGAATTCAAGCGGGCCGAAGCCGCCGTGATGCGGCATCGCATCCGGTGCCCGCTCAACGGCATCGTGGTGGCACGCCTGAAAAAGGTCGGCGAATTCGTGCGGCCCGGCGATGAAGTCATTCGTATCGCGCGACTCGATAAGCTGCGGGCCAAAGGTGTGATGAACGTGGCAACAATTCTGCCCCACGAAGCCAAAAGCCGCATGGTAACCATCAAGATCAGACTGGGTGACGAAGACAAGACTATCCCCGGCCAGATCAGCTTCGTCGAACCGCAGGTCAATCCGGTCGATGGAACCTATGGTGTTTGGGTCGACTTCGAGAATCTTTCCGACTACGCCATCCGCCCAGGGATGGTGGGGACGATGACGGTCGGCCCCTAAGTGTTTGCTCCGCCGGCGTTCTTAGACTCGGACACGTCGGAGGATGCCACCGTAAATACAAGCACGAC
The DNA here is from genome assembly GCA_963695565.1 of uncultured Planctomycetales bacterium. Lineage (GTDB taxonomy): Bacteria > Planctomycetota > Planctomycetia > Pirellulales > Pirellulaceae > CAVOGW01. The sequence continues at coordinate 694,970 of CAVOGW010000005.1, read as the reverse complement.
GCGCAAGCGAGTGAGTGAGTGAGCCGGCCAATCGGCTAAATCCGGGTTTTGGCGTAATGTTACCAAGCATCAAAATTCAAGCACGATGCGCAAGCGACTAAGCCCGCCAACCGGCTAATCCAGGTTACGGCGACATGCTTCCAAGAATACGCAACATGCGCATGGGGCTTGTGATCGCACGGCCAATTTGAAATTCCTCCGCCCTTTTGACCACCTGACGTCGCCACAATTCCCATGGTTTCATTAGCCGATAGTCTGGTTGCCAGTTCATCCCGACCGCTGGGCCTGCGCATGCGAGCGGACTTGACGGCACGCCGGCATAAATACCAGGGGCGTAGTTATTGGGTGGTGAAGGAGCCGGTTGGATTGCGCTATTTTCGTTTTCAAGAGGAGGAGTTTGCTGTCCTCAACATGATGAGAGGGCAGGTGAGCCTGGAGGACATCAAGAACCGCTTTGAAGACGAATTCGCGCCCATAAGATCACTTACCAGGACCTCCAACAATTCATCGGGACGTTGCATCGCAGCGGACTGGTCGTCTCCGATGCACCCGGCCAAGGCCTGCAACTAAAAAAGCGCGGTGACGAACGGAATCGCAAGGAATTGCTGGGCAAGCTGAGTAACGTACTGGCCATCCGCTTTAAGGGCCTTGACCCGGATAAGATGCTGACATGGATGTATCCCTACACACGCTGGCTGTTCACGCGGACCGCGTTGATCATCACGATCCTGCTGGCTTCATCCGCACTGCTGCTGGTCGCGGTCCAGTTCGACGTGTTCCGCAGTCGGCTGCCGGGTTTCGAGAGCTTTTTTGGTCCACGTAACTGGTTCTACCTGGCGTTGGTGCTGGCCGTGACCAAAATCATCCACGAGCACGGCCACGGCTTGCTGTGCAAGCATTTCGGCGGCGAGTGCCACGAAATGGGAGTCATGTTCTTGGTGTTGACGCCCTGTTTGTATTGCAACGTCTCGGACTCGTGGATGTTGCCTAACAAGTGGCACCGCGCCGCCATCGGAGCCGGGGGGATCTACTTCGAAATCATCATGGCCTCCATCGCCACTTTTGTGTGGTGGTTCAGTGAGCCGGGGACGCTGAACTACCTGGCCCTGCGCGTGATGTTCATCTGTTCGATCAGCACGGTGATCTTCAACGGGAATCCGCTGCTGCGGTTTGACGGCTACTACATCCTGGCCGATATCCTGGAAATTCCCAATATGCGGCAAAAGGCGACAAAGATCGTGCAGCAGCTGGCCGGTAAGCATTGCTTGGGGCTGGAGATGCAGGAAGATCCCTTTCTGCCGCAATCGAATCACGCCATGTTCGCTTTGTACACAATTGCAGCCGTGGCGTATCGCTGGTTTGTGTTCTGCTCGATCTTGTTCTTCTTGAACAAAGTCTTCGAACCCTACGGTTTAAAGGTATTGGGACAGGGGATTGCGTTGATGGGTGTGTTTGGACTGGTGGTGCAACCTGTGTGGCAATTGGGCAAATTCATGTACGTGCCCGGGAGAATGGATCAAGTGAAATGGCATCGAGTTGGCATCACGGCGGCGGTTGTTCTGACGGTCATTTTGTTGATCATGTTTGCGCCGCTTCCGCGCAATGTGAAATGTCCCGTGCAGATCGAGGCTCGCGAGGATTGCAGCGTTTTTGTCCAGGTGCCCGGGGAACTGGCAAAATTGCATGTCCGGCCGGGGCAGCGCGTGGAGCAGGGAGCCCTGATCGCCGAACTGACCAACTATGATCTCGAGATGGAAATTGAGCGATTGCGCAACGAATTGGCGCAGTATGAACAACAGAAACAATCCCTGACGCTGCGTCGCGGAATTGACAACAAAGTCGCCGACGACATCGTGCAGATCAATACCTTGATCCAGGCAAAGCAAGAGACGCTGACGATCAAACTGAAGGAACTTGACCGACTTACGCTGCGGGCCCCCATTGCCGGTGTGATCTTTTCTCCGCCCCTGCGTCACCCCAAACCGCCCGCCGAAGAATCGCTCGCCGAATGGTCGGGCTCTCCGTTTGACCCCATGAATGCCGGCGTCTACCTGAAACCCCGCGACTTGTTGTGCCGTATTGGCAATCCGGACGAACTGGAAGCGGTGCTGGCCGTGGACCAGAAGGATATCGATTTCATCAGCGAAAATCAGGAAGTTACTCTGGTGCTGGATGCCCTGACCGACATCAAGATGACCGGGACCATCGAGGAAATTGCCCGAGGAGAAATGCAGGCCTCCGATCCCAGTCAGAGTAGTCGATCAGGCGGCGAGTTAGCCACGCGGACCGACGCACGTGGCGTCGAGCGTCCGGCGAGCGCGACCTATCAGGTGCGCGTGCCGCTGGAAAACGAGCACGGCAACATCAAATTGGGGTTTCGCGGCAAGGCCAAGATCCGAGCCGGCAACACGACGCTGGGCAGCATGCTGTGGCGTTACCTCGTCACAACTTTCCGATTCTACATTTAGTTCTACGCTGGCGCCACACTTTCGGCGCTCCCTGTAGCCGTCACGCTCCGCCGTGACGACCATTGGTGTGGCCCCGAGCGGCCGTCACCGCAACCGACACGTGAGTTCGAGTTTCGTCCCGAACGGCCGTCACGGCGGAGCGTGACGGCTACACGCCGTGATGGGCATTGGTGTGGCCCCGAGCGGCCGTCACCGCAACCGACACGTGCGTTCGAGTTTCGCCCCGAGCGGCCGTCACGGCGGAGCGTGACGGCTACACGCCGTGACGGCCCCAGCTACGTCAACGAACTCGTTAGCAGGTACTTCCCTTGTGGCTTCCGATTGGCAGGCGATTACGGGATAATGCGATTGAAAAAAAATGGCCGACCCAACCTTCACGTTCAACGATATTGTGCTGCCAAGGCTGCTTTATGGCACGGCGTGGAAAGAAGCGCGGACTCAGGAGCTTACCGAACTGGCACTGCAACAGGGGTTTCGAGGCGTCGACACCGCCAACCAGCGGTGCCATTACCACGAAGCTGCGGTGGGGCAAGCGATCTCGGTCTCCATCGCGGGTGGCCTGGTAACGCGCAAGGATCTGTTTATTCAATCCAAGTTTACGTTCCGTCACGGACAGGATCATCGTTTACCTTACGATCCCGAAGCGCCGATCACCGCGCAGGTTGAGCAGTCTTGTGCCAGCTCGCTGCGGCATCTGAATGTCGATTACATCGACTCCTATCTGTTGCATGGCCCCGCAAGCCCGGTGGGACTAACGCCTGACGACTGGGCGGCTTGGCGGACCATGGAAGCCATCCATGGCAGGGGTCGGGTTCGGATGCTCGGTGTCAGCAATTTCAATCTTGAACAACTGGCACACTTGTGCGAGCGGGCGCGCATTCGTCCCAGTTTTGTGCAGAATCGATGCTACGCCGCGTCGGGTTGGGATCGTCAGGTTCGGTATTTCTGCAGGCTGCACGGCATCGTCTACCAGGGATTTTCGCTGCTTACTGCCAACCGCGCGGCTCTCGCTTCGCCGCATCTAGCGCGGATTGCGGCAACCCATGGTCGGACCATCCCGCAAGTTATCTTCCGCTTCGCCATCGACGTCGGCATGATCCCATTAACGGGTACCACCAACGTGGAACACATGCGTATGGATCTCGATGTCTTCAGCTTCCAGTTGGAACGACCAGAAATCGAGCAGATCGAGGATTTGTCCGCCCCGAAGTCTCCGTAGGCAGCACTTCCGCGGCGTCCGATGGCATAGCTGCGGTACCTGAACCGACGACCGGACTGTTGGTATTCGTCGCGTTGGTCTTTGCTGGGAGCCTTTCCCCACCGTTGAGTCTGCGAGCGGGACGTCGTTAGCCGAAAGTTCGAGTGTGCGCGACGGTTTCCGGATTCATTCGGGCAAACGGTTCAGATAGTCGTCAAATGAAATCGGACTGTCTTTAGGCACCGTGATCCGTGGAGCACGGTCTCCGTCCAGCTTCCGCAGCCGTTCCATGGCATCCCCGCGCACCCGCAGGAATTTGAATCCTTGCAGTCGTCCTCCGTCGGCCGTCATTCGCACGATGGCGTCCTCGACCGATTCGATTCGTACCCGTGGTTTCTGGCTATGCAGCAGGCTGGGCACACCGTCGTCGATCACCACGAACCCCACGTGCCCTATCCACTTGGCCTCACCCTGTCCGTAGACGAAGTTGACCACGTCGCCATCCCGTAGCTGCGATTTCACGTCACCCATTGCCTTCCACGGGATGTAATCAACCAGCAATTCCTGGATCGGAAAGTCCGTATTCAACTGATAGCGGTCGAGGAAGAACTTGGCCCGGTCGATCTTCAATGAATATTGCTGCACGGCCTCGCCGCCCAGTGAACGGGTGATATCCTCGAGCAGCCAATCATTATGGATGTTCCAGTCGGCCTCGGTATAGTGGTTTCGTGTCAGCACGGAGATGCACCCACCCGTATAACGAATTCGCTGCAGCAGCCGCACGGCGTCGCGCAAATTGTCGCACAGGCTGTACGCCAGAATGTGTTCCACGAATGTGACACAGTCGGACTGATCGTGCCGCCAGACAGGTTCCGCATCGGTCGACTCGAACGGCGCCTCACCGAGCAAATAGAGCGCGTAGGGCTGGCCGAGATGTGCGCGGGCCAGCGTCACCAGCCGCTCACGCCAATCTGCGTGCTGCTGATGGACCGACTGGATTGTCTGATTCAGCTCTGCCGGGGTTTGCTCAAAGGGTGGCCGCGACTGCGCCGACAAGGGTCGGTGCAGCAGCAGTAAAATACTCCACGTGACGATCAGGGCGATTCGCATCATGGGCCGAGTATATCACACGCCACGGTTCTGGTCTGGATCACGGCGAACTGCTTAAACCGACCGTGACGTCTTTTTTGTTGACCCGTGCTTCGTACGTGGCGTCCTGGGTAGTTCCGCATGGCCATTCCACGAGGAATGATCGATATTGCAACGCGTGGAATAACCAGATTTCCGACGGGAATGAAAATGCACGACCACTGAAAATGCACGACCACACAGTCATCGACGATCTGTATCGCTATCACGCGTGGGCCAATGAGCGCGTTTTCCGCTTGTGTGATGGGCTTGTGGACGACCAACTGGACGAACCGCGGGAGTTGGGAATGGGCAGCCTGCGGAAGACACTATTTCACATTCTCGCCGCCGAGGAATTGTGGCTGGACCGGTGGCGCAACCAGCCGTGGCGACCGCTGTCTGCCGATCCCGTTCGAATGCCACTGCGGGCACGGAACGCATCATCGCGCTCAAACGCTGAACATGCTGCGCCATTGCGGCGTCACACCGCCGTCGATGGACTACGTCGCTTGGCTGCGTGCGTGAATCAGCTACGGGTGATTAAGACTCGAGAGAGGAAGCGATGAAGACGAAACGAGTTGTGAAGACTGTCATCGGCGTCTTTGTGGTCGGCGTTGTTCTCGGTAGCGCGGTGCTCGGCGCGGTCTTGTTTCACATTCACCGGTCCGTTGGGGAATACTGTGAAGTTGCTCAACAAGCTTTTCCGCACCCCGGTGATGACGTCGCCGCTCTCAGTGACCTAATGAACTCTCATTCGCGCTCACTTCGTGACCGGAACATCGCCGTTTGGACGTTGGGCCGACGACGCGACGCCAAAGCCCTGCCAGGCCTTGAACGCGCGTACACGGGCGGTGAGTGTGACCACGACCTGAGCCTCTGTCAGTACGAATTGGAGAAAGCAATCAAACTCTGCGGCGGGATTTCCTTCAAGCGTGAACTCTACTGGTGAAAAGGCCCGAACGGCCGTCACGAGGGAGCGTGACGGCTACAGGCTGTGACAGCCATTTGTGTGAATGATCTAGCACAGGTCACGATTTCCTGGTGGCCTCAAGGCAGAAACCGGCAATGCCGAAATGGCGATGCTTGGATCTAGTGGTGAAAAGGCCCGAACGGCCGTCACGACGGAGCGTGACGGCTACAACTCGGATGCCCTGGCAAGCGTCGCTTGGTGGCACGGCTTCCAGGGCTACTCCAACTGCTTCAACGTTCGCTGCAGATCCTCGCGATAGGGCATCAGGCGCAGCGCCTGACGCTCGTACTGGATGGCCAGGTTCGTGTCGCCGTTTTTGAAATGACAGACGGCCAGCGTGTCCAGAGAATAGGCGAGCCCGGGATCAAGTTCCACGGACCTCTGCGCATACCTCAAGGCGGTTTCCACGTCTTCGTCCGTATTGATCATCAGCCAAGCCAATTCGTTGCAATCCCTGGCCACCTGCGTGCTGAACAGCTGCTGACTCCTCCGGTCACGGCGCTGGGCCAGAGCCTGCTCGTATTGAAGCATGGATCGCAAATGCTGGCGCAGAACCAGCTGCTTCCGCTGATCCACCTCAACGCGAAAGTCCTTATTATCCAGCCGGTAGGCATCGCAAATCACATCGTTGTCACTTTGCGCATAGGGTAACGCGGCATGGAATTGGGGAATCGCCGCTGACGGATCGCCGTCCAGCAAGGCTTGCAGTCCCTTTTCATACGCAATCCGTAGCCGGGTCGATTCGAGATCAAAACTTCCCAAGAGCCGATTCAACTCCTCGGTCGAATGTTTGGCCTCGAATTGACCACAGACGGCTTCGAGCAATTCATAACATGCCTGGTGGCGCTGCTGCTGGTGGTACATGTCGGCCAGGCTGAAGACCGCGTCCAGGGACTCTTCCGATTCGACAAACTTCCCATTTTGCTCGCAGACTGCGCGGTATTCGCGTTCGGCCCAGTCGCTGTGACCGGATAGCCGCAACTCGGCAGCCACCTCTAAGCGTTCCCTGTCGGAATCGGCAGCCTCGAATGTGGAGCTTAGTAGAACGTTGCTGCGCTCATCGTCCGCCATGGACCTGGCCGCCGCCGCCACCAGGTACTGTTCATAACGGTGTGCGGCAAACCAATCCGTGTGCAGTTCAGCCAGCGACAACAGCAGATCGTAATAGCGAGCCTGGTGCAGCCATCGCACCAACTCTCGACGCAGGGGCGATTCCTCGGTCGCGTCCCCAAACACGTCTCGAGTCCGTTCGACGGCTTCCGACTTCATCGATGCTCGCATCCGCAAATCGATCGTATACCTCCGCAAAGGACCCAGTACGTCCAATTCGTCCGTGGTATGCGGCGCGTTCTGCAGCGCCGTTTGCTCGTCGCGCACGAAGCCGTCAAACGCGTCAATCGAAGCCCTGGGTTGATCGATCGACTTGACGAACTCCTGGATCCAAAGCAGGGGTGCCCGCTGTCCCGCAAGGTCGACCAGCTGATCCTTGATTTTCTGCTGCAGCGTGGCATCCGCGGGAACGGCATGCCAAAACAAGCCGGCTGCCGCGGCTTTGGCCAGTTTTTCGTCCTCCTCCGTGGTGGCAATTCGCAGCAGCGGCGTGCATCCGAAGTCCGGAGCCAAGGCGGCACCCAGCAGGCGAATCCGTAATCGCTTTTCCTCGTTGGTCAGGCCGCCATAATCATTGACGTAAGGCAATTCCCATACCGGGACGCCCTGCCGCAGAATGGTCGGCCTTAGCTCGTCCAACAGAATGCGAACGCGGGCGCGGATCTCCGCGTCAACAGAGTTCTGGCTGGCGAGCAAGGGATAGAAAGCTTGCGTGCCGAAGCTCCGCAGCTGATTCACGGCTCGTTCCCGCTCGCGAAACTTCGCGTGCCCCAACCGTTGGATCAGCTGCGGAATGTCGTTAGTCGACGGACCAGGTCCGGGACTTGCATCCTGCGCCCAAAGCTGAGTTGCCAGCAGCAAAACAACCAGCAACAGGCACAAACGGGGATCTTGATTTTTCCATTGCATGACTTGGCCGACCGTGCCATGAGGTCCCAACGCTCCATCGACAGACAACAGCCGCCTGATTAACCGTGTGGTCGATCCGAACGTCGCGCCGGGATATGCCAGATTATAGCACTCGTGCGCCCGACGAAGAAACACGGAGTTTTATTAACGGCGAGATTCGCGGGCAGGCATGGCGGCAACGGGAAACGTCCCAGGGTCGTGACGGTGACACTCGATTGTCAACTCGACGTATGTACCACGCGTTCGCCGCTGCCCACCCGGCACCTTACGGAGCCGGTTCGCCTGCGAACTCGCGACGACGCTTCGGGGTACTAGAGTTGTTCGAGGACCGTCTTGACCAGGTCGCGTGTCCCCAGCATCCGCGGGACCCCAAAGGTTTCGCCCGCCCGGAATCCTGCCGACGCACCGGCATGAAGTGCCACCGCACGAACTCGCTCCAATACATAGGCCTTTTCAGGAGGAAACTGCGTTTTGTAGCAGCGAATACTTTGAAGCTTTTTGTCCAAGGTTTCGCTGATGTCCATCGTCACCTCCGAGTGACTGGCCGCATCGTGCGATATTTCGAACGAAAGTCGACAATACAGTTGCGCGTCAATCTTGTGCGGCGGCAAGCCTGCGAAGTATTCGTCCCACTTGGATAATCGGCTATAGAAGACAGCGGCGTCCGTGATCTGAGCGGCCTGCCAATGGTCGGGTGATGCCAGGGGTGTCTTGCCCGCCAGACCGATGACAAGGCGAGGCTGCCGCTGGCGGAAAATCGTCGCCAGCACCACGCGCGACTCGAAATTGTCGAACAGGCGGCGATTGGGCAGGTCCAGGATCACGCGTTGGACGCCCAGCACATTAGCTGCCTCGCACGCTTCGTCGCGGCGCACTTGGGGCGATGGACAAACCGGGGTTGGCTCGCCGTCCGTCAAATCGACAATCGCGACGCGATAACCCAACTCGACCAAGCGCGCGAGCGTACCGCCGCAGGCGATTTCCATGTCGTCTGGGTGAGCACCCACGGCGATGACGTCGAGTCGATCGAGGTTCGGACGGGCGTTCATGGCCGGATCAGAAAGATGGTCGAAAACGCAGGCAGCGGAGCTTGATCTGAGCCCCGCTGCGAACTCCGCGAAACCTCAAAACGTGGCCAGCGTGGCGGGAAGCTGACTCAGCACCCCGCAACAGAACCAACGCCGGGTGATCGTGCGACATCAGGCCTGGAAAGAAGACCCGCAGCCGCATGATTTTACCGCGTTCGGGTTATCGAACGTAAAGCCTCGTTTCTCGAGACCGTCGTAAAAATCCAAGGTTGTCCCGTCCAGATAGAGGGCACTCTTATGGTCGACGACGACATCAATCCCATGGCACTGGAATTTGTTGTCCTTGCCGGCATCGTATTCCTTCTCGAATCCCAGCGCGTAGGAAAAGCCACTACAGCCCCCGCCGGTGACCCCGACGCGCAGCATGACTCCGTCCTCAAATTTCTGTTCTTCGATGATGCGCTTTACTTCGCTGGCCGCTCGTTCGGTCAAAATTACACTCATGTCGCTCTTACTCCGTAACAACAAAACACTAAATTCCCGAGGATAGACCGGTCAACTCGCCACGATTGGCCACGATGAGGCCAGTTTGGCGGGCGGGCTATAAATTCAAATTACCCCTCAGTGGCACTGCTGACGGGCCTAAGTTGTAACATTATACGCGGATCGCCGCAGGTGAAAGGCAGATTTGCGGATAATCCGGGGTTTTTGCCGGCGATTCTACCGCTTTGACCCGTCGCCCCGTGTCCAGGTTTGGGGTTCGCCGTGGGCGAACCGGCACTGTCAGGTGCCGGGTGAGCACGACCAAACACCTATGACCTCGCCTCGCCTCGGCTTCCCTCGTCTCGCCCGCATGCCCATTCAACCACCGTGTCCAACACCGCTGCATCGACGGTTGGAAATCGTACTCGATTCGCTGAATCGATCGGAATCGGAATCGGGCACCCGATCCCCGTTGCTCACCTCGAACCTTACGGGGCCGTGCGGCGGTTACACCATTGCTTCGCAGGCCAGAAGACATACAATACTTGTAGCTGCGAATTGTGTAACTATTCGTAGCGCGGGTTGTCAGATCCTTCACTCCGCTCCGTTCAGGATGACATGGGGCCACTGGGGCCACTGGGTCCACGGTTGAAAAGAAGCAAATCATGTTCCACTTCGTCCCGGTGCTGGCTGCCGTCAATCTGCTGCAGATCTTCACCTTCGCTGCTCTGATCGTTGGCGGCTTGATGGCCCTGGTTTCGGTGCTGGCCGTGTTCAGCTACGGCGCTTTATGGTTTACCGCCTATATGTCGGGTGCCGACGTGTCTGTGCTGAGCCTGGTGGGCATGAGTTTTCGTCGGGTGAAGCCCAGCATGATCGTGGCGGCCAAAATCATGGGGCGCCAGGCGGGACTGAACATCGATCGTCTGAACGGTATGAGCACGGCACGTCTGGAGGCACACTTTCTGGCTGGGGGAGACGTCATGCACGTGGTCCGAGCCATTATTGTGGCTCAACGAGCCGGCATTGATTTGGATTTCGATCGCGCCGCGGCCATCGACCTCGCGGGTCGCGACGTGCTGGACGCGGTACGCACCAGCGTCTCGCCCAAGGTGATTGACTGTCCGAATCCCGAGCGAAGTGGCAAGACCACGTTGAGCGCCATTGCCAAGAACGGTGTGGAGTTGCGGATTCGCGCGCGCGTCACGGTCCGCACAAATTTGGATCAGCTGATCGGCGGGGCGACCGAGGAGACGATCATCGCCCGTGTTGGCCAGGGGATCATTTCGGCGATCGGGTCAGCCGCCGAGCACATGGACGTGCTGGAGATGCCAGACCGGATTTCCAAGGGAGTCTTGGAACGCGGGTTGGACGCCAACACGGCATTCGAAATTGTTTCGATCGATATCGCCGATATTGACGTTGGCCAGAACATCGGGGCCCGCTTGCAAACCGATCAAGCCGAAGCCGACATGCGGATGGCACAGGCCAATGCCGAAATCCGTCGCGCAAACGCGATCGCGCTGCTCCAAGAGATGAAGGCCAAAGTCACGGAAAACCAGGCGCTGGTGCTGAGGGCCGAAGCGGGAATCCCTGCCGCCGTTGCTGCGGCGTTCCGTGCCGGGCGGATCAATCGCAGCGACGGCACAAAAGGCATCCTGTCGCTCACCGCTTCCCGCGACGCCACGAGTGCCGTTCGGCCCAGTCCGTTTGCCCTTTAACGGCCCAGTGGAATTCCCCTTGGCGAGTTGACTGCCCATAATGGAAGTGACCCTTCCACGCATGCAGGAACCGCCGATGTCCCTCTCGCCCGGAGATCTCGATGAGCTGATCGAAGCCATCGCGACGCTGGAGAATCCCGGTCTGGCCGTGCAGATCACAAACGTCGTTGGCGCGCCTTTCGAGTACGCGCTCCGCAAGCTGCCGCGCGAGGTGTCGCGGCACATTGGCACGGCCACCGAAACGGCGTTACGTGCAGCCATGAGGGTAGCGGTATCCACCCTGAATGCCGAGCGCGGCCTGCGGCCCTCCAACCGCATGCACAAGGCGATGGCCACGCTGAGCGGTGCCGTGGGCGGAGCGTTCGGCATACCGGCCCTGGCCGTCGAGCTGCCGGTCTCCACGACGCTCATCCTCCGCTCGGTGGCCGATATCGCCCGGGCGCAAGGTGAGGACGTCCGATCGCCCGAGTCCCAGTTGGCGTGTTTGGAAGTTTTTGCCCTCGGCAGTCGCTCGTCCACGGATGACGCGGCAGAGGCTGGCTATTACGCCACGCGGGCTGTGTTGGCCCGGTCGGTCTCCGAGGCTGCCAAATACATCGTGGAGCGGGGACTGGCCGAAGAGGGCGCGCCGGCCATCGTACAATTGTTGGCCAAGATCGCCGCCCGGTTCAATATTCCCGTGTCGGCCAAGTTCGCCGCGCAGTCGATTCCGGCCCTCGGCGCCGCGGGCGGCGCCGCGGTGAACCTGGTGTTCATCAATCACTTTCAGGATATGGCACGCGGGCATTTCACCGTCCGTCGGCTCGAACGGAAGTACGGTGCGCCGACTGTGTGCGCCGAATACGATCGCCTGCGCCGTGCGCTCGGATGAAAATGGGGCTGCCATGAGAGACGACACCGACTTAGCGAACGTCGCCGCCCACTTGCCGGTGATCGAACTGATACCCACCTTTCCGCTCGATGCCGATCGGATTCGCAAGCTCAAGCGTCAACGCATCTGGAACTCACCACGACTGTTAACATCTTGGATGGCTGCGGGAATCTGTCGTACGATTCAGGGTTTGGGGTGGGTTTCTCAGACCAGCGGGCTTCATCGCTTGACCGAGCAGGTCCTGGCCCGCTGGCGCGATCTGGAAGACGATTTGACTCTGGCAGTGCTCCGCGGGCTGATTGACGAGAGCAACCGATCGCAGGACGCGGCGATTCAAACGCTGATCGACGGGCTGCGGCGGGCCGGTCACGCCGAGTACGCCATTGGGCTCAGTCGGTTTCTGCTGTTGAAACAACACGTGGAGGGACAACTGCACCGAGATGGACGGGTGACCGAGCGTAAGGAAGAAGTCGAACAGCTCGTGGATTCGCTGTTTCGAGAAGTCTGCCGCGAATTTCAACAACTTACGCATTGGCACCGACAGTTGGCCGCCGTGCTCACTTCACGCGACCCTCAAGCCCTGGCCGATTTGACGCGGCGGACGGGCGACGGGCACCGCCGCGTGATGCAGGCCTACGCGACGCTGTACGAGACGTCCGAGCAACTGGGAGTGCTGGTCAGTCCAGGTGCCGACCGGTACGAGGCCAGTCAAGAGGCTGCCGAGCTGGATCGGCTGATCGAGCACCTGCGGGAAGAAAACGTAATCGCACGGACGGTCGATGAGAGACTCCGCACCGAGCTGCCTTCGATGGAGCCGGGCGATCACCATCCCGAGCGATGACCTGACGCTGGACCCCAAACAAGTGACCGCAGGACAGGTTTGTGACCTTTGATAGACCGCCAGCCAGAAGAAATCGCCGTTGGCACCGGTCGTAGGCCACCACTCCAACGCGATTTCTGGCGGCGTGCGCGTGGCGAGGACGCGCACGCCGCATCCACGTCTGTCGGTGTGGACCGGGGACGTGCCACCCGTGCCATCCCCATGGCTCAACTTGATGTTTCCGCCCGATCGGGACAGAATAGTCCCAGCGTGCTCCCGTCGATTCGTCACATTTTCCGCCCCAGCAGACTGGCCATGCTTTGAGCCACCAGCGTCACGGACTCGTCACGGCCATTCGTCGCAGTCGCACACTGCGCAATGTGGCCTTTTATGCGCTGGCAGTGGCCGCCTATGCGTCGATTGCTGTTTGGGCGGAGACTCGATCGGCATACGGTCAATACGTCAACTTGCCATCCGATCTGCATGCGGCATTTACGCTGGTTCTGGGTTGGATGCTGGTGTTTCGCACCAACTCATCGTATGCCCGTTGGTGGGAAGCGCGGCAATTGTGGGCGCGCTGGTGAACGTCAGTCGCAACCTGGCCATCAAGGTGGCTGATTTATGCAAAGCGGGCGAAAACGAATTACAGAAGTTGCGCGTCGAAATTGTGGCATATGCCTACGGATTGAAGGACCATTTGCGCGGTGAATCTCGACTGCAGAATCTGGTTGGTTTTGAGGATTGCAAGGATCAGCCTTCTCACGTTCCCTCGTACTTGATCACGCGCGTCTACGAAGAACTGGGGGCATGGAAGGCCGATGGCTTTATCGATGGTGACGAGCTGCGTGTGCTGGATGCGGAAGCCCGTCAGTTCCTCGATATCTGTGGCGGCTGCGAGCGGATTCGCAATACGCTGGTTGTCCGGTCTTATCGCACCTTCGCGCGACAATGTGTGGGACTGTACCTGCTCACACTCCCCTGGGGTATTGTGGAAAGCTTTCACTGGTGGACCATACCACTCACGGGAATCGTCGCCTATTTCATGCTGGGCTTGGAGACGGTCGCGGAGCATGTGGAGGAACCGTTCGGCTTAGACGAAGACGACTTGGATCTTGAAAATTTGTGCAAGACGATCGAAGTCACCGTGGGGGAAGTCTTCGATCGCCGCCTGGCGCGCCAGTCGTCATCCCGGCCGTTCGTAGGCGAACCGGCACCGTGAGGTGCCGGGTAAGCACAATCAACCGGCTCAACTTCGGGCGATCCGGTGCCGGGTAAGCACAATCAACCGGCTCAACTTCGGGCGATCCGGTGCCGGGTAAGCACAATCAACCCGCTCAACTTCGCTATATTGGTCGCCTGTCCACGCGTCGACCACGACAACCTTGAGACGCTGCATCGATGAGTGCGCGTTGCCTTCATTGGCCGACTCGATGGGGTTTACGTCAGCACCGCTGCCCACCCGGCACCTCACGGTGCCGGTTCGCCTGTCCATCCGCGGGCGATGCCCATAACTTCTCGTACGCCTGGATTAGACGTGGCGATTGATGTTGCCAGGCCAGGCAGTCTTCAATTCGCCTGCGGCCGATGCCTCCCATCCGCGCCCGCAATTCCGGGTCGTCCATGAGTCGTTCCAGACAACGGGCAAAGTCCAACTCGTCGCCTACCTTCGCATACAAGGACGCGTCGCCGGCACTGAACCGATGTTCGGGCATATCGAAGCCGACGATGGGCCGTGACATGGCCATGTATTCCATCGTCTTGATCATTGTGCACGTCAGATTGTAGGGGCTGGGCGGATCAGGTGTAGTGAGAATATCGCAGGATGCCAGATGGGATCGCAGTGCGGCTCCCCGCTGGTAGCCCACAAACAGCACGTCATTCGCCAATTCCAGCTCCGCGACGAGTCTCTTCAGACTGGGTACGGCAGGTCCATCGCCGATAATGACCGTCAAGAAATCATCGCGATGGAGTTTGGTCCGCAAGAGGTGGACGGCACGTAGCAGGCAGTCCACTCCGTCCTGGAATCCGATCTGTCCCATGTAGCCGATGACGGTGCAGCCCGGTCGGCGAAGCCGTTCCAGCGGCTGAATCTCGCCATGATCATCCAGCCGCGGGCCGTTACGCACGACATTGGTGCGCGGAGCCGGCACGCCGCATCGTGAGATCTGTATCGACTGCTGTGTTTGATTCGTGGCGATTAACTGGTCGGCGGCGCGGCACGACCAGCGTTCGAAGAAGCGCAGTGCGCGAATGACCAGCGGATTTCCCCGGCCTTTCTGTTGTGCATCGTAAAGCTCGGGGGATAAATCGTGATGGTCCATCACGTATCGCTTGCCCAACAGCTTATAGAAGGAGCCGATCATCACGAACATGTCGGGAGGTGCGTGGACATGCAGCACATCAAAACCATGCCGCACGAGGACATAGAGTGAGATCAGCATGGCCATGGTCATGCTGTAGCCATACTCCCACAGATATCCGAGCAGACCACCCCACTCGGGTGGGCCAGGGTAACGGTATGTCGCGATGCCTTCCACATTCTCGAAAAGCTTGGGGAAGGCACGGTCGGCAGGACTGATGACCCGCACAGTGTAGCCGGCATCGTGCAGCTGCGCGGGCTTCCGCGGCCACGCGATAGTCCTCGGGAAAACTTCCGTTTTCCAGCAGCATTAAGACGCGTTTGCGGGACCGGGGCATAGGGAGTCCACGTGGCAGGAACGGCGGCGTACCCAGCGGCAGGGCGGGGGCGGCGGGGGCCACCTTCTTTCGGAAATTTGCAAGCTGAGCCGGCAGTTTACACGCTGAACAGGCTGTTCGTAATCGGGCTGTCGGGCGGGCGAGCTTTCGACCCATACAAGTACCGTGCGCAAGTCTCGAAGTTGCGCTAACGAAAACACTCCGGAAAATATGAGCACGACGCGCAAGCTCTGAAGTTGCGCTAAGGGCGACAACGTGAAAATACAAGCTCGACGCGCCAGCGAGTGGGTCTGCCAGCGGGCTAAATCACGGGTTTCGGCCAAGTGCCACCGAAAGTGTGCAACTTCAAAACGCGCAAGCGAGTGAGCCGTCGTCCAGTACCAGCACGACGCGCAAGTTTCGAAGTGGCGCTACTGGGCCCGGTGGGCCGACACAACCCAAGCCGAGTGCCTTTCGGCCCCGGAGATTTGGCCATCCCAAATTGCGAAGCCCCAGCGGGGCGACACCAATCGGGTGTGGCACGATTTGTATCGGACCGCCGGGCCGTTCGAGATTCTTGCCGCTAAAACCGGGGCTTTACGGCACCCGCCGGGGGAAATACCGCCGCTCCGCAGCTTCAGTGCGCGATCGCGAAACGCGCGCGCGAGACTAGCTGTCAGCCACTGTGCGGCTCACTCGCTTGCGCTTTGTGCTGATATTGCGAAACGCCGCGTTGCCGGGCCACGCGCGCCCCGTGACGATCGTTCAAGCGCCGCGGTGCGTGGATCGAAAAGTCGTGGGAAAAACTGTCCGCCGATGTTCTGCCCCGGCGGAATCGGATCGACTCCCTGCAACAGCGGTTGGTCCGAGGCACTCTGAGTGCCATCGCGAAATGCGTTGAGCACCGTTGCCCGACGAGGTCGGTCGCTGCGGTTTTCGCCCGACCCGTGCACTATCAATGGGTGGTGGAACGCAGCCTCGCCGGACTTGAGTTCGACGGAGATCGGATGCGCGAATGCCGAGCGTTGCTCCATATTCAACACCGCCTGGATGGCACCCATATCGCCAGCCAGGCCCGTGATCGGCAGCAGTTCCCAGCGATGGCTGCCGGGGATGTACTGCAGGCAACCGTTGGCCTCCGTGGCATCGTCCAAACCTATCCAGCACGTAAGATGAGCCATTGGCCGGGTTCGAGTCCAATAGGAGTAGTCCTGGTGCCAGGCGACAACGCCTCCGTCGCGGGCTGGTTTGCAGAATAATTGATCATGCCAGAATCGGACGGCCCCCTGCAACAACTGGCTGGCCGGAACCAACCATGCCGGGTTCCAGAGCAGATCGTGAAAGGCCGACGAGACGCGCCATGCACCCAGCGCGTGGAACAGCACTTTGTTGCGGTCCGTCGATTCATTGGACTGGAATTCGTGAAACAGGTCGTTGCCAGGCGCTGACGGATCGACCAGGACTTCCAGTTCCTGGCGAAGCGCCGCGATTTGTTCGTCATTCAGTACCCGGATTCCGGCCACGTACCCGTTGTCCCAGAAGAACTCGATCTGGTCGTCGCTGAGCTTGTATTGGCGCCAATCGCTCGGCGTCGCCGGTCGATCAAATAGCTCGGTGAGGGGACCGTGCCGACGGGAAAGATCCGGAACTGCAATCGCCATGAGATGGGTTCCTTCTGCTCGTCTCGTTTCAACCGGATGCAATATACCATGCATTTCGACGATTCGGGCAGCTTCACATCTGATCATATGCACGCACGAGCGCCATACAAGCACGAAGCGCGAGCGAGTGAGCCGGACAACGACCGACGGCCCGAACCCGCCGCGCGACGGTGATTACACCACACGGCGATCTTCACAACGTGAAAGATCACTCGCTCGCGCGTCGTGCTGGTATTTTCCGGGGTATTGGCCGATCTACTACTCCGGTGCGATCACCTGCTGGCCAGGCTGTATGGCGACTGGATCGCGCCCCTGGATCCAAAGGTAGAAAGCAGCGGCGGGGAGATCGCGCACCGCTTGCTCGTTCCCATCAGGCCAGCGGACCGTTAGCTCGTCAATGTGGTCCGCGGTCCCCAGCCCCAGGTGGACTCGATGGTCACACGCCGAAAGGTAACTGCTGGCTCCCAGCAGCTCACGTGTTATGCGGCGATCACCGACTTGGGCCGAAACAACGGTTCCGATGGCTGAGCGGTTGCAGTCTGTCCCTTCCAGCCACAGGGACACGAAACTGCCCAGGTCACTGGTGACATTCAAGGCGATTTCAGCGTCGGCATTGTTGTTCACCACGATAAAATCGAGATCGCCGTCGTTGTCCAGGTCACCTGTCGCCAGCCCACGGCTGGGTTCCACGGTTTGGAAAGCTGTCCCCGCGGAATCGGTGACGTCCAGCAGGCGACCTTCGCGTTGTTCATAGAGAGTATTCTTCTGGCCGAAACCGATGCCCTTGTTGAACTTGTCGACTTCGACATAAATATGGCCATTGGCGACAAGCAGATCTTCATCGCCGTCATTGTCGGCGTCAAAGAAATCCAGACCAAAGCTCAGCCGTTGTCGTGCCGTTTCGCCGACGCCGATTTCGTCGGAACGCTCGATAAAATATCCCTGCCGCTGCTGAATGTAGAGGCTGGTCGTTTCACCTTGGAAATTGGCACAGACGATATCGTAGAGTCCGTCCCCATTGACATCGGAAAAATCCGCCCCCATGCCGGCCTCTTCTTTGCCGAAACTACTGTAACCGACACCCAGCAGACCGGCCCGGTCCTCGAATTTCCCCCGGCCGTCATTCATCAGCAAGTAATTGGCCGTCGTATCGTTCGCCACGTAGATGTCCGAGTCGCCGTCAGCGTCGACGTCGCCAATGGCCAAGGCCAGTCCTTTGCCGTTGGTGGGAATGCCGGCTGATTCGCTCACCTCTGTAAACGTGCTGTCCCCATTATTGCGATAGAGGCGATCCGCCTGGGCCGCGAACATCACGGGGGTGCAGTAGAGTTGAAATCCTTGAAAGAAGCAGGGAATTGCCGTTTTCAACGAGTAGGAGACGTAATTGACCACGTACAGATCCAGGTCGCCATCATGGTCCATGTCAAAGAAACCAGCGCTCGTGCTCCAGCCCCCGTTTCGGGGCAGGCCGGACTGATCGGTGACATCCTCAAAGGAGCCGCCCGTATTTCGCAGCAACTGGTCGTGCCCGTCAAACGTGGTCAAGAACAGATCGGTCCAGCCGTCATTGTCGAAGTCTGCCACGGCGGCTCCCATGCCGTATCCGAGATTCCTGAGGCCCCAGGCCGCCGTTTGGTCGGCAAATTTCCCGTCGCCCTGGTTGATAAACAGGCGGTGAGTTGCCGGGTCTGTTTGTTTCGATTCCAGGAAGTGACCAGAGTTGACGAACACGACGTCGGCTGCCCCGTCTCGGTTAAAGTCCGCGATGACCACGCCACCCCCCATAATTTCCGGCAGGAACCTTTCGGGCGACCGTCCGGCCACGTGAGCAAACTCCAGACCACAGTCGAAAGAACGCTCAAAACGCAATTTGGTTTCGACTTGTGCCAGAACGGGCACGGGTGCGGTGGCGACTACTTCGGCTGAGCGGCCTTGCGTTGTGGCAGTACGTTCGGACCGTTGATCGACAACAGCAGGAAGGGGGACTTGATCCGGCTCCCCTCCGTTTCTCGCGCAGGAAGAGATCAGTATTACTACAGCCACGCATCCGCAAGCAGCCAGTCCAGGCGTGTGCTTCATCGGGGTGGCTCGATCGTTGACAGTTGTTGGGCGTTGGCCATCGCCTCAATTGCCTCTTGCTGGCGGCCTTGTGCCGCACGCAGGGCCGCAAGGTTCTGGTATAGCTTGACTTGTTGTTGCGGATTTGCATCTCCCAGCATCTCGGTGATCAGCCGGTCGCAGGAATCGTAGTCCTTGCGTTTCCAGGCGGTGGTCAGCGATTGCGACATGGCCGCCAGGCGACGCGACTTTTTTTCCTCTTGCGTCAGTTGATCACGTATTTCGGATGCGCGCTGAATGTGTAGACTACCCCGCTCTACATCTCCCGCCGCGACGAGCACTCGGCCGAGTGCGTCATGTGCGGGCGCGTGATTCGGGTCTTGCTGCAACAGCTTCGTGAGCAGCGCTTCGGCTGCCGACAACTCGCCCTGCCTGAAGTGAATCAGGGCTCGGACAACGTATGCGTCAGCGTGCCCTGCCGCAACCACGGTCTGGAAATTTGCATCCAGGATCTTGGCAGCTCGGGACACGTCACCCAGGTTGAATGCAGCAAAGGCAGCCAACCAGGCGGCTTCCGCGTCGGCGGCCTGCCCCGTGTCTTCCGCATCCTCCACGATCGCATTGGACAATTTGAACGCCTCCCCAAAACGTTGTGCTTTGATCAAGATTTTGGCCAACTGCAGTTGTTCCGACTCCGACTGCTGCGTCTCCGGTTTTGTCTGTAGCAACTCAGCCAACGCGTTCCAATCCTGCCGTGTGACGTAGGCTGATGTCAGGAGCTCAAATGTCGGAAGGTGCTGCGGTGCTTCCTGCTGTAGCACGCAGAGTGCGTCCACAATCTCCGGCGTAAATCGTTTCGTGCTGGAGAGTCGGCGTTTGATCTCGGCCAATCGCGCATCGGCCCGTTGGATTTGGTTGTCGCTGCGCCCTGATTTGTCGCTTGTATTGTGCTTCGCCGCCGCCGACCTTGAGGCGTTATCGGTGTTTCCGGTACGGTTGCATCCGGCGACGCAGATGGCGGTGACGAGCAGAGAAGCGGATACCTTGCCAAACATAGGCATGGGCGAACTAACGGGAGTTAGGGGGACTTGGTTATCGGTTGGTTCGGCTTCACACTACACCAGACCAAATCAAGCAGCAAGTCGGTCGAGCAGTTCGGCCTGAGCGGGACGCATTCGTACTGGCGAACCGGCACCGTGAGGTGCCGGGTGAGCGCCAGTGATCGCGTGGATATCGTGAAACGATGGCGATTCGCAGCCATCCATGCAACGTCTCGCGGTCATGAAGGTTGTGGCGTTGGAATACCGCGGGCGAGATGACGCGGGGGGTTACTGGCCGGCGAACCGGCACCGTGAGGTGCCGGGTGAGCGCCAGTGATCGCGTGGATATCACCATCCACTCCGCGATTCGACCGAGATTCGCGTCACTGATCGCGATACGGCTGTTGCTGCTGGTACGTTTTCAGTCGCAGTGCGATCTGGCTCTTTAGTGCGGGTTGGCCCGACACCTCCGCGGCCGCCATTGCCAGTACAGCGGTCTTCATCGCCAGATCGTACGAACCGTTGGCAGCGTAGGCCATGGCCAACACATCCAGCACTTGGCCGGCAAGCGGATCCAGATTCCGATTCCGGCTCTTTATCTGGCGTATCGCGGTCTGGATGTCAATCAGCTTCGCCGCGTGCCGTGCGACGGCCAGCGCTTGAGCTGGTTCGCGGACCGCGTCGTCGGCCGAGGCCGCGCGCAACCGCGCCAGCCGCAAACAAAACGTGGCGTTATCCGGCAGGCGTCGCAGTCCGGCCTCGAGGAACTGGGCTGCATCCTGCTCACGACCCGAGCGGGACAAGGCGTCGACAAGTCCCTGTCGAGCTTCGACATCGTTGGGATGTCGCGAGACGAATTGCTGAAAGTGTATCGCGGACTCCTCCCAACGACCCAGTGACGCAAACAGCCTGGCAAGTTCGACGCGAGCGTCGCCATATTCTTGGTCATTTTCTAGCGCACGCTGGTAGCAAGAAATGGCGGATTCCGTCTCCCCCCTCTCGCCTAGCGCGTAACCCAGCGCCGCCAGCGCCCATGGATAATCGGGTTCGACCACGACCGCCATCTGAAAGTGTGGTAAGGCCTCGTCAGTACGACCGAGCTTATCGAGAGCCTGGCCCAGATTGATCTGGCTGGGTACGTGACGGGGGCGCAACGCGACACCTGCCTGCAATTCTGCCACGGCGGCCGGCCAATCGTCTTTCGAGTGATATGCGGTCGCCCGGGCCAACGCCGCCTCCGCAGGGTCC
This sequence comes from uncultured Planctomycetales bacterium, assembly GCA_963695565.1. Classification (GTDB taxonomy): domain Bacteria; phylum Planctomycetota; class Planctomycetia; order Pirellulales; family Pirellulaceae; genus CAVOGW01. The sequence continues at coordinate 673,581 of CAVOGW010000005.1, read as the reverse complement.
TCATTGCCGGCCGGGACGACGGGCATCCAGGCGATGATGAGGGCAGTTGCGGCCAACCCGGCCGTGCGCAGTAATTTACCCCAATCACGGGAATTCCAGACCAGCAACAAGTGCTGCAGTCCGAGTCCAGCCAGCACGAACATGGCGGGCAACATGGGGGCACGATAACGGCCCGCCGCAACGAAGATCGTCTGAGTCGTCAGAAAAGCCAGAATCAAAACCCAGGCCGGCCCCAGTTTATGCCCTCCGCCGCGGAGGCCTATCGCGGCCAGTGCCAACAGAATGCCAAAGCCGACCTGCGGCAGCCGCAGCATCGCGATATCGGGACGCAGCGCCGCAATGGGTGTACTTGCCGTCACCTCATGTGCGTTCAGGGCCAGTGCGAACTTGCGCGCCAGCAGGAATAACCACTGCCCCGTGGAACCTCGGATAAACGCGAATGCCCTGTCGAAGTAGAATTCGCGCCGCTCCGCCTCGTGCTGCAAGCCCGCTTCGTCGCGCGGCATGTGAATCAGTCGGTCCCACCCAGGTCCGAAGCGGACGTTGGGTGTGCCATCGGCGTGTGGGTTGTTACCGAGATAAAAGTTCAGTCCGTCGTGGCGTTGGACCAGAACCAATCGTCCCGCGAGCCGCGAGTTGTGGATTGAGACCGGTAGCACAACAAGACCGGCCAGGGCTAGCGCGACCAGCGGATTCAGCCAGAAATGCCGCTGCGCGTGTCGTCCGCGCCAGGCGTCCCAAGCCAACCAGCCCGCCATCAGCAGAGTGAGTATCATGGCGGTGGGGTGGGTGATGATGGACAAACCGAGCAACAGTCCGACGACCGCGCATCGCCAACGAGGCACGGGCGATGAGGCGCCGATCAACAGAGCCAGCACCAGGCAGTGCAGGAAGCACGCGAGGCTCTCCGAAAACAGCTCGGCCTCATAGTACACTAGCGGGACGTACAACGCCCATACGGCCACCGTGCAGACCGCCGCCAGTGAACCAAACCGCCGGCGAACCGCGATGGAAACCGCAAGCATGCCCAACATTCCCATCGACAATTGGATCGCGCGAACCGCGGGCAGTGACTGTGACGTCAAAGCGTACATCCCGGCCAACAGGTACGCATAGGCGGGGCCGTGCAGCGGTATGTCCGTCCAGAGCCACTGGCCGGCCATGATTTGTTGCGCCCATTCATGGTACTCCCGTACGTCGGGGCCTACGGCGGTGTCGAATAGCGGGCTGCTGCGGTAGTCCAACCAGTACACGCCGCGCACCAGCACAGCGACGCCGAACAGTACGCACAAAAGTCGACCCATCATCCGCGACGAGTCGCCTGGTATGTCGACTGTTTTTTCGTCGTCGCTCATGGGAAGGATCGCGCACGCCAATGGGATGTTCCGGCTGCTTCCCAGCTGCTGCGGGTAAACGACTATCCTAAATGACGGAGCGCGATTCGGCGACAAGAGATGACGGAACCCGGGGGGTTTGGGCGGAATCCCCCCAGAACCCCCCGGACTTCGCCTCGCGCGCCGCAAAATCGCGATCGGTCATTTAGTCGATTTCCAAGCCGAAGTAACGCACGCGTATTTCCCTGGCTTTGCACGTGTTTAGCGTCGTAGCACGCAGTCCCAAGACTCATTCAAGCCGCCGGTTTTTAACCGGCGGTATGTGGCTTTCAACCTGACTTGTGGCCCGACAACTCCGAGATGCCGCCGAACTTGTTTCGGCGGTGCCTCACCCTTGGCCCTGGCCGAAATCCATTGCCAATTGCATCACGACCACGAAATGTCCGACGCACGACGTCACGTTTGCTCTGTTTCGGCCTCGGTAATCGATTGCTGTGCCGTCACTTCGACTGGCTCGGCCGACGGACGGGGCACGATCGGTGTCAGGATGATGGTCAGCATCGCGCCGGCGTAAAGCCGGGGGCATGCTCTACAAGGCCGAAACCCACCGCCGACTGCATCACCACTGCGAAATGTCTGACGCACGTTCGCTGATGAACAAAAAAGGGCCGTCCATTTCGGACGGCCCTTAGCAAAAATTCACTTTATTGATCTAGAAGCGACGTCGTACGGCAAGCGTCCCGAGTCCGAATAACGCCAGCATCAGGAACGAACCTGGCTCTGGCACATTTTCAATGTGTAGTGACCAATTGAGCAATGTGCCCGTGTCGAGGCCCGCGTTGTCGGAAACAAACAGCGTCCAATCCCCGTGCTTGTCCATGCCGTCGAACTTGGACAATGCACTAGGTCCATTGGCCCCGTATGGCTTCCATGAGCCGCTGACGTTGAGAATGCCGGGATCGGCGACATTGCCGATTCCATTGGGAGCGGCTGAATCATAAAAACCAGCCGCTTCATCATCGAGAATAAACTTCATGTCAGGATCGAGCGGATTCCCAAAATTGTTTTCTGAAAAACCGAGTCCGGTGCTCTGGCTGTCACCCGCACGAAACAAAAGGGGCACTGTGACTCCGCCGTGGCTGACGTCGACGATCAGGTCACCTTGCCAGGTGTGCTCGATGAGCAAGTCCACATTGACGTCCCTGATGATTCCCTGATCGGGAACAAATTGAGTGTTCGACAGACCATTCGGGTCATTGTCTGGAATTGCCTGATTGACATCCCACTTGTAATCTTTGACGGGCTGTGCCGTCGCCAGGCTTGCCGCGCATAGAATGGCGGCTGAGAACGCGAGAAGTTTCCTCAACATTAGTTCTTCCTCCCAACAAGTGAACGTGAAAACGAGACGTATTTTTCGCTACATTCGCCTAATACACCTGTTTCGCAGGTTAGCCGAATCCGAGCGAATGTCAATAGTCTGCACCCGAAATTTTGGCGAAAACCGTAATTTTCGCGGTCGAGCTCCGTGGGTGGTGGCGTTTGTTGCTTTAATCGTCCGGCAGGTTCGTAATCGGTCGACGCGGCAACTGCGTGAAACTGGGATATTGATTCTGGGGAAGGCGGGCATGGGTTGTATCAGGTCAGCCTGATTCAGCCTGACCTACGCCCTATTTTCCTCCAACCACCATGTTCGGTTCAGTCAGGCCTATGATGGCGGCGGCGAGGGCTTCTTCCACCGTAGCCACCATTACGAATTCCAATTCGCCCCGGACCTGCGCGGGCAGGTCATCCAGGTCCGCGGCATTCTCTGTGGGTATCATCACGCGTCGGATGCCGGCCGCGCGGGCCGCGAGCACTTTTTCTTTCAAGCCACCAATGGGCAACACCTGCCCGGCGAGCGTGATCTCGCCCGTCATGGCTGTATCGCCACGGGCCGGCTTCCCGGTGTACAGCGAGGCCAAGGCGGTCACCATCGCCACGCCGGCCGACGGCCCGTCTTTGGGGACGGCCCCAGCGGGAACGTGCAAGTGCACTCCGTTCTTGCGGAACAGGTCCGCATCCAGACTCAGCGGCCCGGCATGGGACCAGAGGTAGCTCTGCGCGGCTTCAGCCGATTCGCGCATCACGTCCCCCAGTTGCCCAGTCAGCTTCAATCCGCTGCCGTCGGGCAGCAGGACCGCTTCCACGTACAGGATCTCGCCGCCGACTTCGGTCCATGCCAGACCGGTGGCCACACCCGGTGGCAACGTGCCGCGTGATATTTCCGGACGGTGTACCTGCTGGCCCAGTAGTTTTGCAAGTTCATCGGGAGCGATCGATATTTGGCTACGCTCGCCGTGCGCCACCCGCAGCGCCATTTTCGCGCGAGCCGGCCGATGGCCCGTTCCAGCTGACGCACGCCGGCTTCGCGCGTGTAATTTGCGATGATCAGATTCAGTGTGGTATCGGGGATGACTGGGCATGGCGCTGCGGCGGTCTCGTCATCTGGGGCCGCCAGGCCGGCTGCGTGGCATTGACGCGGAATCAAATACCGGCGGGCAATCTGCAGCTTTTCCTCCTGCGTGTAACCGGAGAGGCGAATCAGCTCCATGCGGTCCAGTAGCGGTCGCGGGATTGTATCCGTGGTATTCGCCGTCGTGATAAAAAACACCTTCGACAGATCAAAGGGCAAATCAAGATAATTGTCGCGAAACGTCGCGTTTTGTGCCGGATCGAGAATCTCCAGCAGCGCGGAGGCCGGATCACCGCGGAAATCGTGACCTAACTTGTCGACCTCGTCCAGCACGAGCAGCGGGTTGTTGACTCCCGCGCGGCGCACCGCCTGCATGATCCCCCCCGGCATGGCTCCGATGTAGGTGCGGCGATGGCCGCGGAGTTCCGCCTCGTCATGCATGCCGCCCAGACTCAGCCGCTCGAAGTGCCGTCCCAGCGCGCGGGCAATCGACTGCCCCAACGATGTCTTGCCGACGCCCGGCGGTCCCACGAAACAGAGGATCGGCGCGTGCCCGTGCGGATTGAGTTTCATCACGGCCAGGTGTTCGACGATTCGCTGCTTGATGTCGACCAGGCCGTAATGGTCTTCGTCCAACACGCGCTGCGCCGCGTCCAGGTCCAGCACGTCCGTCGTAGCTTTCTGCCAGGGCAGCTCGCAGATCAACTCCAGGTACGTGCGCGTCAATTGATAATCCGGGGCCGCGGGATTCAGGCGTTCCAGCTTGTTGAGTTCTCGATCCGCCTCTTGCCGCACGCGCTCCGGCAATTCCGCCTGGTCCAATTGCTCACGAATGGCCGCGACTTCGGCATCGGCCGGTGAGGCTTCACCCAGCTCATCTTGGATCGCTTTCAACTGCTGGCGAAGCATGTACTCGCGCTGTTCGCTGCTGAGCGCCTGTTGGGTTTTTTCTGCGATTTTGCTTTGCAGCTCAAGCACTTCCACCTCGCGCTGCAAGTAGTCATGCACCAACTGCAGGGCGTCACGGCGTGTCGTCGTTTCCAACAACGACTGTTGCTGTTCGACATTCAGATCCATCATATTGCCCAGCAGGAAGACCAGGTGCAACGGGTCAGTAGCCATCCCCAGCACCCCGTGCATCTCCGTGGCGCGGTCGGGATGCGCCAGCTGCAGCATACGTCCCACCAGGTCCATCACGGCACGCTGCAGGGCCTCGGTTTCCTGCGAGTTGTCATCGGGCACCACGATGGTTTGCACGTGGACCCGTAAGAAAGGCTCAGTCGACTCGACCGGCCCGATGCGGACACGGTCGACACCTTGGACCAGCAATTGCCGCCGATTGTCATCGCGTGCCATTCGCTTGATCACCGCCTTCGTGCCGACCGAATATAACTCAGCTTCCCCCAGCTTCTCGACGTCCGGATTCTTTTGTGCCACGACCACCAGCGTTTTCTCTTCGGTGGCCAGCGCCGCTTCGACCGCAGCTAGGGAACTCGGTCGCTCTACGACCAACGGCGTGAGCATGTAGGGGAGCAGCGCAACGTTCTTGGCGGGCAGCACCGGGAGTGTTTCGGTCATCGTCGTGTCAGACTGGCTCATGGCACTTTCCGTGTTTTGGTGTCATCCTGGGGGAGCTGGCGACGTGCGCAGCACGGCCAGCGACCGAAGGATCTGCCAGCGACATCGCACCCGCCGTCAGGCGTAAACCGGAAACGTCTGATGGCCCGTTCTGGCCCGAACCTTGAAGGTCAGCTTGGCTGGCAGATCCTTCACTCCGCTCCGCTCCGTTCAGGATGACATTCGCCCGTTCCGCTCCGTTCAGGATGACATGGGACCGCGCCCGTGCAATAATCGCAATTGGACTGTAAACCATCTAACTCGACCTCTTTTCAGTTCCTCTCAATCCGCAACATCAACATCCCCTGTTCCATTTGCATGGTCAGCCGAGCATTGTCTAATGGTTCGGGAAACTCCAGCGTGCGATGAAAACAGTTGTAGCTGATCTCCATCCGGTGATAAGTCAGCCCTTGTGTCGCCAGTTCGTCGCGACGGCAGCCGGAGACGGTCAGCCGCCGTCCACCAATTTCAACTTTGACATCTTCTGGCCGTACGCCGGCGACGTCCAGCTTTACCAGCCAGCCACCGGGCGTTTGGCAAACATCAGCGGCCGGCGTCCAGCAGGATCGCTGCAGCTGGCCTTCGACCGATTGGACGACGGCATTGAACCAGGAATGTAATTCTCGTGACATCTTGCGTCCTCGTACTTTGCTTCACGGCCAATAGACTATTGTATTCGTTTGGGCGGTGGCGAGAACCGGCATGGCCGCGAAGCACAGGAACCTCAAGTACCCATCGGCAAGCGATGGGGATGGAGGATTGATATTCGCCGTGTGCCTGGCACCGGAACCCCAAGTATCCGTCGGCCGGCGATGGGGATAAGTTAGTTTGGGGTGACGATCGAGCACACAAACTTTGAGGATTCGGCGACGCGCGTTGGAAGTACGCAGATTTCTTGCCGAACAGCTTGGACTCGAGCTGGTCCGTCCACTCTTGAATTACAGCGCAGCAAATCACCCGAGTTGACGCACGAAACGACAGCATGGTTGATCTTACCCAGACAAATGCTGAAGAAAATCAGACTTCCGCGGCCGGTCGACGTGTGCTGGCGGGTCATGAGCGGAAGGGGGCGTTGGCTCGCCTGTGGCCCTTCCTGGGACCTGCGTTCATTGCCAGCGTGGCCTACATCGATCCTGGCAACTTTGCCACCAACATTCAAGGTGGGGCCAAGTTCGGTTATACCCTGCTGTGGGTCATCGTGCTCAGCAACCTGATGGCCATGCTGATCCAGACCGCCTCGGCCAAGTTGGGAATCGCCAGCGGACTGAACCTGGCCGAACAGTGTCGCGAGCATCTGCCGCGATGGGCTGTCTATGCGATGTGGGTGCTGATGGAACTGGTGGCGATGGCCACCGACCTGGCCGAATTCCTGGGCGCGGCGCTGGGCTTCAATTTGCTGTTGGGAATTCCCCTGCTGCCGGCCGGGTTGTTGACGGCCGTCGTCACGTTTCTGATTCTCGGCTTGGAACGTTACGGTTTCCGGCCGCTGGAAGCGGTGATCGGTTCGCTGGTCGGCGTCGTGGCGGTTTGTTATCTGGTCGAAACCGTGTGGGATCGGCCGGAGTGGGGTAGCGTCGCTTATCATGCAGTCGTGCCGCAGTTCGCTGGCGCGGAAAGCATTCTGTTGGCCACGGGCATTCTGGGGGCGACCGTGATGCCGCACGCCATCTTTCTGCATTCGGCATTGATGCAGAATCGCATCGTGGTCCGCGACCCGGCCCAGTTGCGGCGGCTGTTTCGCTTTGAAGTGATGGACGTGCTGATCGCGATGAGCATCGCCGGCCTGGTGAATGCGGCGATGCTGGTGATGGCTGCGGCCACGTTTTTTCAAAAAGGCCTGACTGAGATCGCCACGATCGAAGAAGCACACCGCACGTTGGAGCCGCTGTTGGGGCGAGCGGCGAGCTGGGTGTTCGGAGTGTCGCTACTGGCGGCCGGGCTGTCGTCATCGTCGGTGGGGACGATGGCCGGCCAGGTGATCATGCAGGGCTTTTTACACTGGCACATTCCGGTCTGGGTGCGGCGGCTGGTCACGATGCTGCCGTCGTTGGTTGTGATCGCGATGGGATTGGATCCGACCCGCACGCTGGTGCTCAGCCAGGTTGTGCTCAGTTTCGGCCTGCCATTTGCCATTATTCCCTTGGTGATCTTCACCAGCCGCCGCAGCGTGATGGGCGTGCTGGTCAACCGGCCGACGACGACGGCACTGCTGGCGGCATCCGCCTTACTGATTATTGCGTTAAACTTTTACTTGCTGTACCAGACATTTTGCGGAGCGTGAGCGCAGCCTGAAACTTCTGCGTCCAACACCGTCCAACATTATCCAACATCGTGCAACATTGTCCGATGGGGACGAAACGTGGCGAGCGGTTTGTGGGCTGTGCTCGTAAGTTACCAACCATGTATCAACACCTGCTGGTTCCTGTGGACGGCTCGCGGCTCGCCGAGGCGGCGATGCCGGCGGTCCGCTGCTTGACGGAGACGCTCGGTTGCACAGTAACCCTGCTGCACATGGTCGAGCGCAGCGCTCCTCGCGCTGTACACGGCCAAGCACATCTGGCCACGGCGGATGACGCCGAGAGATATCTGGCTGAGCTGGCCAGGCGCACGTTGCCATCTGGCGCCACCGTGCAGTGTCACGTCCACACCAGCAAGATCGAGGATGTGGCCGGCAGCATTATCGCGCACGCTCAGGAACTGCAGATTGACTTGGTCGTCCTGTGTACGCACGGGGCGAGCGGCGTGCGGCACGCCTTGTTCGGCACCGTCGCGCAACGCGTGATTGCGCTAGGCACGACCCCCGTCATGCTGGTTCCGACATCGCCCAGCGATGAGGTTCGTGGATTTTCCTGCCGACGGCTGCTGGTACCATTGGACGGCATGGCCGACCACGAACAGGGACTGGCGGCCGTGGCCAACATCGCCCCAGGTTCCGGGGTTCACGTGTTGCTGCTGATGGTGATTCCCACCTGGCACGATTTGACGCAATCGCAGCTGATTTCCTCGCGGTTATTGCCGGGCACGACCGTCGAACTGCTGGAAGCCACCAGCGGCCCGGCCGAGGCGTATCTGCGGCAGAAAGCGGCCGCCGTGCAAAGTGCCGGCCATCACGTGACGACGCGCGTTGTGCGGGGCGAACCGGTCAGCGCCATCGTGGCTGTGGCGCAAGAGTTCCAGGCGGATGTGATCGTGCTAGGGACGCACGGTAAGGCAAACCTGGACGCCTTCTGGTCCGACAGCGTCACGCCGCGCTTGGCACGCAAATCCCACTTGCCGCTGCTGTTGGTGCCCGTGCATGGGAATGTCCCAGCGCGACACCGAGGCGAATGAGCTGGCCTTTCGTCACCAGGGACAAGGGCAACGATGCTTGACCCGCGCAATCGGACAGCTTAAGCTGCGTTTTGCCGTGGATAAATCCGAGCCCGCCCGGTAAAACGTGCTGCCGGATGCTTTGTCCGAAATGATTATTTGAACAAATGCGTCATGCATCGCAGTGATTGATGCAATCGTGCGAAGCAACTCCTCGCAGAGAATCGTATCTGTCCCTTAGTTCAAGGACGCTGCCGTGGCATCCTCCCAACAGGCGTCGAATCGAATTTCGCCAGAACCCGCATGGGACGTGGCGACGCTTTTCCCGCCGCAAGGCCAATGGAGTTCGGCGGATTACTTGTCGCTTACCAAGTCGACGAATCGGCTGGTGGAGTTCGACAGCGGTCGCATTGAGGTGTTGCCGATGCCAACGGAAGCGCACCAGTTCATCGTGAGGTTTCTATTCCTGGCGTTACACGGTTTCGTTGCTGCCCGGCAGCTCGGGCAAGTTGTCTTTGCACCGATGCGCGTCCGCACACTGCCGGACAAGTATCGCGAACCTGACGTAGCCCTGATGCTCGCGGAGAACGACTCCCGCCGAGCCAACGACTTTTGGTCTGGAGCCGATCTCGTGATGGAGGTTGTCAGCGACGATTCGGAAAGCCGCGCCCGAGATATCGAAGATAAGCGAGCCGAGTACGCGCTGGCGGGAATTGAAGAGTATTGGATTGTGGATCCGCAAGAAAAACAGATCACCGTGTTGCGGCTAGCGTCGGAGCGATATGAGCAGCACGGTGTATTCAAGGCCGGTGACCAGGCCTCGTCCAACCTGCTCACGGGCTTCTCATTGGAAGTGGACCAAGTCTTTGCCGCGGCGGAAGGGGCGTTATGAGCAGCGGTCGAAAGGTGTCTGGTACCTATTTGGCCAGTCGGCCGATCCGACCATTCCCATCCAGGAAAGGACGGATCATCTCGAATTGCACGTGAGCCAACCCGACACTCGTGGGAGCTTCGTGCAGTACTGAGACTACCGACGGGCTCGTTGGTCGCGACAAGCGAGCAGAATCAGATGGAAATAGTGGTCGACGAAGCTGTCGAACAACTCACGCAGCAGCTGCGTCGGCACAAGGCCAGAGTGCGCAAAGAGCACGTGATCCGCCGGCGGCGACAACGAGGACGGGAATTTGTGACTGCGACCCCATTTCTTGAACAAGATGACGCTCGGGACAGACGACAGGAGTTGTTTCAGCTGCTGTCACCGCTGCTTGACAACATCCGAGAACACGCCGAGTACGAGCTGAAGTCGCTGGAGCGTGAGAACGCGATCCCGGTCGGCGAGCTCTCGGTAGACGACCTGGTGGATGAGGTAATCCTGCTCGCGTACGACCGATTCAAGCTCCGGCCGCCAGATTCATTGATGGAAACCTGGGTTATGTCGCTTCTGCACGAACGCCTAAATCGCTTTGTGGAGCAAGAGCCTCCGGTTTCGCTCACACCAAACTACGAAACCATTGCGACGGTGAAAGACGAAGATTTCGGCTTGGATATCGAAGACGTGAACTACTGGATGTCGAACTTGTTTGAAGACGATGACGACGTGCGGCTGGAGGAATTGGTGCCCGACGACGCAGTAGCGCTTACCCTGCAAGATCTCGATGCGGACGAAGAAAAACGACGCCTAACCCGACTCCTCAGCAAGCTGCCGAAACGCCAACGTCAGGCCATCATGCTCCATGAAACATCGGGCTTCGAGGAATCGGAAATAGCCACGATGTTGAGCATTCCTGAATCGCAGGTCTCGATCCTAATCGGAAAAGCCCGTTCGACTTTGCGGAAACATCTCGCGAATTTGACACTTGGTAGCGACGCTTAGCCGCGTAGTGATACGCCAAGAGTCGAGTGCTAAGCGAATTTTGGGTGCGTTCTCATTGTCGTTGAGGCGGCCGGACTTCCGAGTTCGGCCGCCTAAAGGGCATGCGGGATTCTTCCGTCGACGCGATCCAGTCCCTGGAGCGCTGGTTGCGAGGCTCCAGCGCCTGCCACTGGCGGTGCAAGCACGCTAAACACGTACCTCAACTGTTCGACGTCGGTCACGGAACAATTGAGGACAATTGTTCTACATAACGTTCTACATACCAATGTCCTGCATACCACGGGCCATGCGGTTCGTGCGCTGCCTGACTACTCTGCGGCCACGACGCTCCCGTGCACGACGACCTGCTCGAAGGCGAGCGCCGAGCCGTGATCGCCGCACTTCGACACGGCTCGATATTCTTCACCCTCGGCTACGGCTTCGGATTGCTCCCAGGGCAAGTCGCCCACTGCGGCGACAAGCTGCTCGACATCCGCAGTCGACGCCTGGCGTTCGGTGTCGCCGGCTTCCAGAGCGTCGAACACGACACCCGATAGCAGGCGGTTCCAGACCTTCCGGCACGTATCAGGTTTGTCGAACAGATCGACGGATACGACGCGATCGCCGATCGCGATGGCGACGCCGACTGCACCATCCACGTACTCTAACTCGGACTTGAACGTCTCAATCCGATCTCGGTAGCTGTCAAAGGCATCCGACATGGCCGTTGTAGGGGATTCGACATGGTGGGAAGCGTGCAGCTGCTCCACTTCGTCCCAGATTTCGCCCTGGTCGGACCTGTGCCCGTGTTTTGTCTTGATGGATCTGCTGACCGAGGTCTTCAGTGCCCGCCGCATCTTCGTCGGGATGTGCGAACCGCTCGATCCAAACCCCCGAGACCTATAGCCCCACCGGCCTTGCTCGACACACGACACGGGAATCTTGACCTTGCTGTGTGCGGCGACCAGCACCGACGTGTTGAGAATGCGGTTTTGTTTGGCGCCTACCAATTCCTCGCCTTCGAGGAACAGCACAGCATCAAGACCCCTACGACCGAGAGCCGATTCCTGGGCCAGCGTGTGCAAGCGGCGCTGGCGACGTACTATCTCCACCGCACGCGCGACATCCCACTCGGCGTACGTGACTGCGTCAACTCGATGCTCCGCGACTGGGACGCGGTCGAATCACCACTTGCGCCGATTAACACGCGACCCGCGTTGATTGCGACGGATTCTCCGAAATTATCGAAGTCCGTGACGGTTGGGTCATCGAAGGTCCGAATCGGCGCTCCGGTGGTGGCATCGAAAAGGTGAGCTTGTCCAATTCCGATTCCCTGTGTGTCGTCGCCCGGGGCTCCAACGAGTGTCAGATTGCCATCTTGTGCCACCGACGAACCAAAACGATCTGCGTCCGTTGGGGTGGGATCATGTAAGGTCTGCAGCAAGTTGCCATTCGTCACGTCAAACAGGTGCGCCTGTCCAGTATCGGTGCCGTTCGTATCGTCGTTTGGCGCTCCGATCAGGGCGAAACCAGCGTCCAGGGCTACTGCGTGACCAAATCGATCTTGATTTGTGGGAGTCGGATCGTCGAAGACTTGGACGGGGGAACCCGAAATATCGAACAGGTGCGCCTGCCCCACATTCAGGCCGTTGGTGTCATCCTCTCGCCCGATGAGGACCCTGTTGCTCTTCAACGCCATCGAAATCCCGAAGCGATCTCGGTTAGTGATGGTCGGATCGTCGAAGATGCGACTTAGTGTGAATTGGGCCCGGGCACTAGTGGCCAAAACCAGGGTCACGACAATGATTCCCGCCGGCCGTGCCAGGAACCGTATCGGGTCGGGAAAGCCAAGGCAACGGTCGAGAGAGACCCCTTGATGATCAGGTGCGGCCGGAAAGAGTTGGACTCGTGTCATGCCTTGTTCACTCACGTCGTTACTTCGTCAACTTTCGCTCAGGCCTCGACCACCAGCCGGCGGCGGAACCGCTGATCGTCGGACATGTCGGGACGGATTTCTTTCAGCGCCACTTCCCGCTGCAGTTCCGTATCGAAAGCCCGGCTCAACACGCCCATGCCGCCCTCGCCCTGCTCCAGCGGTGCGATCACCCGAAAGCGGCCCAGCCGGATATCTGCCACGCTGCTACCTTCCGAAATCTTGCCCCCCGTTTGGGAGTTGGTGCTGCCAGCATCACGCCCCGTATCGGCAACGCGCAATCGTTGAACGAGGGAGTCGCCGTCGATCGACATGATGCTCAGCCGCTCAGCACAAACGGCGCATTTCTGCGATGTGATCTTCGGTTGCCTTCCACGCAGACGGCTTCAAAGTTCCCACGATAAAGGCAGCCAGGTCGGCGTCACTTGGGTGTTCGTTGTCCATGGCATTTCACCTATTGCGCTCAGTCAATAAATCCAGCTCCGAGTTCCCGCAAAGCCTTCAGCACGCTGCGCCTGGGCGATCCTGACGGCGTTTACGCTGAGTCCCAATTGCCGGGCTACCTCATCTGCCGGCTGCTCGTCCAGTACGATTAAACGGAAGGCGGTCATCGTGGGGTCGCGGAACCGTCGCTTCACCAGCTTCAGCATGTGACGGATCAGTTGCCGATTGTGCTGCTCATCCCACAGGCGCGTGAGATCGCTGCTGGGATCGGCCAGCTGTTTGGCCAGATGAAGATACTCCGAACCGACAATCCGCCGAGTGCTGTGCTGCTGTTTGCGGCGTACGGATCGGAGCCGATTCGCGGCGACTTGGCGCAGCCAGGCCCGAAAGGCCCCTTTGTTGCCGTTGTGCTGGAACTTGGGAATCTCGCGCACGAGGATGCTCATCACATCCTGGCGAATGTCCTCAACATCCTCTTCGCAAGCGGGTGTGCGCGGCACGATCACGTTGACCTCCGGCGAGTTGTCGATCACCGACGATCTCAGCATTCAGGGACCCGATCCACAGAAACTGAAGCTCAGTGGCAACCTGACCGATCGCGTCTTCGCCGTATCTTCGGGTGTGCAAACTTCCATCAGCAATCTTTCCATTGTCGACGGCAGAGCGGACGGCGACGCGCTCCACATTCCCGGTGCCGGCGGCGGAATCCTGAATCTGGGCGAACTCTCACTGCAGCGGGTTCGGATGAGCCGCAACCAGGCCGTGGGAGATGCCGACCGCGTTGTCGATGTTGGCCCGGTCTTTCGCACGGCGGGCGGCGCGATTGGTGGCGCCATTGCAAACTTCGGTAAGTTGGACGTCACCCACAGCGACTTCTTCGATAATCAAGCGCTCGGGGCGGACGACGTGGACTTCCTGCCCGCCCACCCGACTCAATTCCCCTTTGGAACATTCCCGGGCAACAGTTTCGGCGGAGCCATTAGCAATTTCACCAGCTACTACGGGACGGCGCAAACCACCGTGGTCGACAGCCAATTCACGGGCAACGACGCAATCGCCGGCAGTCGAGGAGTCGGTGATTTCGCCGCGATCGCGGGGGGCGGTGCCATCGGCAACGATTCGTCCCTGACGATCCGGGGAAGTTCCTTTCAGCGGAACCAGGCGGTCGGAGGTGACGCGAGTGTGAGTCCCTTCCACAACGGGCACGCGCTGGGGGGGCGATCAGCACCGGTTCGTTAACACCGGCGCTGGATCCGACCTTCGCCGGTGGTGACCTGCACGTCAGCCACAGTGTCTTCTTACGCAATGAGTCGCGGGGTGGCGACGACAATCGCATCACAGTACCCGTCTTTCAGGCCGACGGTCCGAACAATGCATTCGGCGGAGCGATCCTGGCCTACCAGGGCAGCGTGGCGATCAGCCACAGCACGCTGAATTTGAATCAGGCCCTCGCGGGCGCCGGCGGTGCTGAGCAGAACGGCAGCGTAGCTGCCGGCGGTGGTCTGTTCCTGTTTGACTTTCTGGGCGGAGTCAACGCCAGCATCGCGGACAGCACATTCCTGCACAACACGGCCAGCGGCGGCGATGGGGATGGCGCCGGTGGCGACGGACTGGGCGGCATTGCCGTGGGTTCGCTGGGAGCGGCTTTCGGTGCCCCCGGTCAAGTCGAAATCACGACCAGCCTGATCGCCCACAACGTTGCCCGCGGCGGCCGCAGCTCGACCGGCGTCGCAGGTGACGGCCAGGGAGGTGGCCTCGCCAACTTGGAGCTCGGCAACACCGCGATTGCCGGCTCTGTGATCGCCAGTAATCAGGCGGTGGGCGGCCGGGGCGTCGATGGCGGAAACGGCCAGGGTGGCGGGCTGTACAATGTCGCCGATGCCACTACGACACTTACTCACAGTTTTGTAATCGGCAATCGCGCTCGGGGCGGCCAGGGAACTTCCGTCGGAACGGATGGCCTCGGGCAGGGGGGAGGCATCTTCAACGCCGCAGCCGGAATCTTTAAGATCGATGCGTTCAGCCGCCTCTGGACTCACCTTAACAACGCGTCCGAGGATGGCGACGACATCTTTGGCACGTTGATCACGCTGTAACACGTCAATTCGTTCCGCATCAATGATGGCGGACAAGGTAAGGACCAGTGATGTTGACTCGACAATCGAACGCCGGCCAGTTGTGCCGGAAGTGCGACCCGCCATCCTTCGAAGAGACCGAATCTTGCGCCCACATCTACATCGATCGAAGGAGTTTTATCATGCGTTGTCGTTTTCTGCTGTGTGTGCTGACTCTGTTGCTGGTCTCCGTTTCCTCGACTTCCGCCGAGGACACCACGTTTGTACTCCCGATTCGGGCCGATTATGAGTTGAACGTACTCGGCGGCACGTCCCTAAATCCCGGGCCCGACACTGGGTACTTGCCATTTCGAGCGCAGGGTGACATGACCTTCGTGCTGGACGCTTCGCTGAATAATCCCGCCATGCCGACTACGGTTCCCTTCCTCAGTGTGACGGCTCAGTTGACGGGTCTTCCGCCGAGTCCACCGGCGTTTTTGCCTCACATCCTAAGTCCGAATGTGGCCTTCTTTGGCGGAAATCTCACAAACATCGTGCGGGACGCAGCCGGCGAGGTCACGTCGGCCGACGTCGACAACCTGCAGATGCAGTGGGAATTGTTAGGTCAAGGTCCGTTGACGGGCATCCGCCTTGAGACGGGCGGAAGCCTTGTGGACCCCACCAGCAACATTCCTTTTTTTGGGTCGATCCATGCCATCCCGTTCGCACTGGGTGACGTTATTCAAGGTCCGGACGCGGGCAATTCCTTCAACAAGGATTTCGAGGTCTTCCGCACCGACGATCCCGCGAATCCGATGGAGCTGGTGGCCTACGGGCGTAAGCGAACACTCACAGTGGTTCCGGAGCCGAGCGGCGGCATGTTGAGCATCCTGCTAGGGGTGGGTAGTGCGGCGCTTCGCAGGCGCCGATTAGAATTTTGAGCGCCGGGGGAGTGGTACGCCGGGCTCAAACCGGATGCTGACCTGAAACTGCGACGCTGCCGCAGGCGCCGTCTCCAAGTTCAACACGGTTGCCGGGATGGAGCATCACTGGCTCGAGCTGTTCGTTCCTTTGCCTGGCGGTTGTACCACGCAAAGGAACGAAGATCGCAAAGAAACGCGCGTGGACCTGGCGTTTTCACTCTGCGCCTTTTGTGTCGACGACAGTGCCGAGCAGGGAAAGCCACTCGACCTTCCCACTGCGGAGATGCTGTGGGGACGGACCTAGGCACCCTCGGGGCTGAGCACGTTAACGGTCAGAGCAGGCGATGGACCGCCTTGGGCAGACGATCGACCGTTTTCGGTTTGACGCTCTGATTGCAGGGTAGTTCCCACTCGCCCGCATCACCGATTCCCCGCGGTTCGCCGTCGGCGCCTAGACAACTGTCTACTTGGCGTCACGTGTTGGGCAGCAACTGCAATCGCGATCGTCGGGGACGATACAGTTGGGGGGCAACTGTTCTACTTTTCTACTTTGCGCCACGCCGCGACCAGCGGCTGACGAGCGGCAACAGCGAACAGAATGCTAGGTGAACCGTGCTGGGCTCCGGCGCCAGTTCCGACGGCTCAATCCGCGGCAAGCCGTCGGCCACCGGCGCTTGCTGAAACGTGACCAGATCGTTGATATCCGTCAAGAAGATTGTCCATATAGGGTCCGACCTGGGCCGCACCTTCGACCAGCGTCCAGTTGATGGAGACCTGGGAAACCGGATCCCATTGGCGGCTTTCCGTGATCAGGTGGGTCTTTCCGGGCAACTAAAGAGTGCATCACATCCCGGTCACCCATACGATGTGAAGGGCCCGCGTATGCGCTGGCGGCCGAGTATCCGATCCAGGTTGTCACCGCCTGGCTAGGGAACACGCCCAGCATCGCGTTGAAGCACTATCTCCAAGTGACGGACCAGGATTTCGCACGTGCCGCTGGTCTGCGACACAACCGCAGCGGCGAGGTCCAATCCGCCAAAAAGCGCGCTGCAGAAAAGCCGCGAAGAAATCCGAAATACGCAGCAAATGCGCTGCAGCAAGAAGGTGCGAGACGAGGCAATGGCGACTCCGCCAAAAAACAAAACCCTTGCCGGGGCAAGGGTTTAGGCTTCGCGTTGCTGTTCCTTGCGGAACGTTGCAAATTCTAACAAGCGGAGAGGACAGGATTCGAACCTGCGGTCCCCCGAAGAGGACTCCGGCTTAGCAAGCCGGCGCTATCGACCACTCAGCCACCTCTCCTAGTGGTTTCGTCTGTCCCACATTCTGAATGAATCACGTCGGTTTCGCAAGACACGTGATTTTGGGGCCAAAGTCGGGCCATTCCCCGTCCCGAGGCGCATCGGTAACCAAGAGAACCCCAGCGTTGCCCCTCATCGTACCACACAACTTCCCGATGCTGGCCAAGATCGCCGCACGGCGGACTCACGTCATCCTGCACGTAGCGGAGCGGAGTGCAGGATCTGCCGGCCAACGGCCGGCAGGGCTGCGTCCGGTAGCTCCTGCGTCAACCGTCGCACACGGAATAACGTCTCTGGAAGATCCTGCGGTCCCCCAGTGTCCCGAAGCCGATTAGTGTCCCGAAGCCGACTAGAGCCGCCACATTGTGGCTATCGATCTCGTGGGGAATCGCCCCCAGGGTTGCGTCGAGACCCGTGCCCCTCGCCTCGCCTGCCCTGGGTCTTGATAGAATTGCCCCGTGGAGATTTCCATCGACCTCAACCAACCGGGCTGCTGGCGAAATGGCGCTCAAGCAGTCGATTGGGATACGCCGAACAACGGACCACTTGCTTGCGCCGTGTACATGTCCCCCGGATAACCCGGTGAGACGGCGATTTAAAAAGAATCAATTCTTCGTTTGATGATGCACAGCCTTCTATTCTACCTGGCGGCGATTACGCTCGCGGTCTTGATCGTCGTCATTTACGACTTTGTTCGTGGCAACCGCTCGATCCGGTATCTGCGCGATCAGCCACCGATCGCAACCGGGTCCCCACCCAAAGTTTCGGTGATCGTCGCCGCGCGGAATGAAGCGCGGAAGATCCAACCTGCCCTACAGTCGCTACTTCAACAAGACTATCCCAATATCGAATACATCGTCGTAAACGACCGGTCTGTCGACCAGACCGGCCAGATCGTGGATCGCATACCTGGGATCACCGTCGTCCACGTCACGGGACTGCCCCCAGGTTGGCTCGGCAAGAACCACGCGCAACATCTCGGCGCGGCACAGGCCTCGGGCCAGTGGTTGTTGTTCACCGACGCGGATGTGCACATGCAGCCGACTGCCATCAGCCGTGCTGTGGGTTGCGCCCGTGACCACATCGCCGTGTCCCCTCAATTGACGATGCCGGGCACGGCGCTGCAAATGTTCGGGGGCGCGTTCATGATCTTCTTCGGGATGTACGCGCGTCCCTGGAAGGCTCCCGACCCGCACAGCTCGCGCCACATTGGCATTGGCGCGTTCAATTTTGTGCGAGCCGACGTTTACCACGCCATCGGTGGCCATGCTCGGATCGCCATGCGGCCTGATGACGACATGAAACTGGGAAAGTTGATCAAGCAATCGGGTTACCGACAGGAGATGTTATTTGGTGACGGGATGTTGTCGGTGGAGTGGTATTCGTCCGTGGGGGAACTGGCGCGGGGCCTGGAGAAAAACGCATTCGCCGCTGTGGATTACCAGCTGTGGGCCGTGCTCGCGTCGACGGTCGCGAACTTATGGATCTTCATCTGGCCTTTCGCGGCGTTGTTTATCACAAGCGGAGCGACGTGGTGGTTCAACGCTACCATCGTGATGTTGCTGGCGGCGCTGAGTATGGACACGGAACGTCATCACGGCGGAAAGTCATGGCATTGCGTCGGGCTGCCCGTGATGGTGTTGCTGCTGCTGTGGATCATCTGGCGCGCCACCTTGAAAACGATTCGCAACGACGGGATTGATTGGCGGGGGACGCATTATTCCTTGGCAGAGCTGAAAGCAAACCGCGTCTAGAACAAGGCATCGTCGCCCGAATGGTTGTTCGCGATCGTCGACTTGATTGGTCAAAGACTTAATTGCCTTCCCTGCGTGCTCGTCTTGCTGCAAAAAAGGCAGCGTTGTTTTGCAGCCAGCCGCGGGCGGCCTGCGGGCCCGCAACGCAAGCCGCCGACGCTAAGGCGTCGGCTTCCGCACAGGTGTTGGCCACCACGGTTGCCGACCAGGCGTTCTGCAGGGCCCAGCCGGTGCGTGGATCAATGATGTGAGACCAACGCTGACCGCCCGCCTCGAATCCACGCGCGTTGTCTCCGGAGGTTGCCACACCGCATTGGCTCAGCGTCCAATACTTCGCGGCCTTGTCGAAGGGAGCCGCGGCGATTCGCCAGCCTGATTTTCCAGGCGGAGCCGCCCCAATCGCCAGATCGCCACCGGCATCGACCAGTGCAGCACTGACACCATGCAATTGCAGTTGCTCCAGCGCTCGATCCGCGATGTAACCCTTGGCAATTCCTCCCAAATCAATGCGCATGCCGGGTCGGGTAAGAACCACCTGACGCAGCGATGAGTCAATCGTAACCAAACGGTACCCGACCGAATTCCGAGCGGCATCGATGCGAGACGACTCGGGAACCCGTCGCGTCCGTGCCGCCCGCCGCCACAATCGAACTAGAGGTCCCACGGTCACGTCAAAGGCGCCGTCCGTGCGCTCGCTGACCGTTTGAGCGAGACTCAGTACCCGACCCAAATGCAGGCTGACGGCTTGCGGCTGTCCGGGAGCAGCCCGATGGGCCAGTAAGCGAATCTCGCTGTCAGCTCGATAGTCGCTCATCACTTGCTCCAACTCGACGATCTGCTGGTACGCGGCCTCGGCTGCCGTGTCGGCAATCGACTGGCTGGGCGCGTAAAGCACGAACTCCACACGGGTCCCCATGTGGCACTGCACGTAGCGGTAGGGCGGCGCTGGCGAGACCGCCCCGATGGGACGCACCCCCCCAATGAGGAGGCTAAGCAGCCCGACGGCCAAAAATCCGCCCAAGTGCGAAAAACTTGAGAAAGACATGGGATTGTGGCGTGAACCTGCGGGGGCGATTCCCGGTCTATTTTTCCGCGTGGGGCAAAATTCGTATTGCAAGATACGCGCTTTTTGTCACCATACACTTAGTTCGTGCAGAACGCAGCACGAGTGACTGTTTTGCTCGCCAGTAGGTCATCTTTCGGCCCGACCGAACGCGAGGTAACCCAGTTGGAAAGGAGGTGTTTCAGTGGAATATTGCTGTACTAGCCGAGGTGGCGACTCGTAGGCTACCGGCGGGTTGTCCTCCGGGACACGCCACCCGCTCGAGATCCCTTTCCTATTAGCGATAGCGAGCGTAATCAATCAAGCTCGGTCCGCGTGTTTCACGCACGCGTGACCGGGCTTGTTTTTTTGGCGGGTACGGCGTCTCCAACACGTCACACGCTCACCGTGACAAAACGGGCCATTCTCGCACAAATGCTTTGATCGACGGGCTGCCGGGAACAGACCCCGTGCCGAGCAACTCGACCGTTCAGCCGGACGCACAGCTTGGCGGCCTCGTTCCGTTTCGGTCTCGGCTGGCGTGCGTTGATTCGCAGACGGTGCTCTTCGACCGAGTTTTTCTTGGCCTGGCCTTTCTCGTTTGAACCCAAAAAGTCCGTTGGGCAAGCCAACGGGATTTAGGGGAATCCGATGCCGACCGATCCATTCGAGCTGTAGAGTGGGTTTTGGTTTGAAGCCAAACGCATCCCGACCCGGGGCGAGCATTTCTCGGAGGGGGCGTTATCTCCGCCAGTCAGGAACCAGGTGAAGCACCGCCGAAACAATTTCGGCGGCATCCTCACGCGTGTGGATTGCCATGTCAGGCTGAAAGTCAGCTACCACCGGTTGAAAACCGGTGTCTTGGCGGAGTGGTATTCCAGAACCGCCGGCTTGGCGGAGCCGTGTTATCAACGTAATCTTCCGGCCGCGCCTGGCATACGGCAAATTGCCGTTGATGGCCGGTTTGCCGGTCCAGTATCCTTGCGGTCCGCCACGGCCACGCCATGGTTCGCCCAGTGGCTCTCGACGAGCCGCTGAGGCTTGAAGATTCAGGAGACGGGGGGCTTCGATGCGAATTCTAGGGATGGTAACCCACACACACGATACGGGCGTGGCCACGATCAACAATGGGCGGCTCGAATTCGTGCTGGAAGAAGAGCGCCTGAATCGGGAGAAAAAGACTCAGCGATTTCCGGCGCAGTCGCTGGACGCCGCCTTCAGCGAATCCGGCATTACACTCCGCGATGTCGATGCGATCACGATGCCCTGGAATATTCCTCGCTTCTGGCGCACGTTGGCTTGGGCCTTTCTGAGAAAATTTCCACGTAGCTCCAATCTCGTGCACGTGCGATCTCATCCGGTTCAGCAAAACCAGTTATTCCGTGGCACTCGATACTTGGCGATGCGGTTGCGAGAACATTTCGGCGTCGACGATCTACCGCCACTGTACGGGGTGGGCCACCACGATGCGCACGCCGCCAGCTTCTTCATGTCCCCATTTGAAGAAGCCACCGTACTGGTCATGGACGGCTATGGCGACGATGCTGCGACCAGCGTTTATGTGGGCGCGGAAACCGCTTGCAGCGTCAATGGCGAACCCACATGTTCAACTCGTTGGGCATCGTTTACACCGTGCTCACAGAACACTTGGGATTTACGCCAAACCAGGACGAAGGAAAAGTCATGGGTCTGGCCGCGTATGGAACGCCCCGCCTGGCGGAGGCGTTTCGTGACGTGATCCGGCTGACCTCCGACGGCCGCTACCAGGTCAACATGAAGTATTTTGGCTACGACTGTTACGGCCTGGACCGCCCGCTCTCACAAAAATTCCTGGACACGTTTGGATCACCCCGAAAACCAGGCGAGCCACTCACTCAGCATCACAAAGATTTGGCTTTTGCCCTGCAATCAACGACCGAGGAATCCATCCTGCACATTGTACGTCACCTGGCAAAAACGTATCCCTCGCGGAATCTCTGCCTGGCCGGCGGCGTGGCGTTGAACTGTGTGGCCAATGGCCGCATTCTGGCTGAAACCGACTATCAGCGGATTTGGATTCCGCCCAATCCCTCGGATACCGCGCGCCGCTGGGCAGCGCACTGTGGCACCATCACGTTAGCTGCGGGCAGCCGAGAAGTTTTGAACTTCAGCACGCTTACTACGGCCAGGCGTATCCGGATGAGGACGTCGAACGTGCGCTACGCGATTTCGGTCTGAATTTTGAAGCACTGGACGACGAGCTGTTGGCGCGACGCGTGGCGGAGGATCTGGCCAGCGGCAAAATCGTGGGCTGGTTCCAGGGGCGGTTTGAGATGGGGCCGCGGGCGCTGGGAAATCGCTCGATCCTGGCGGACCCGCGGCGGGCCGAAATGAAAGACATCCTGAATCGCCGCGTCAAGCATCGTGAATCATTCCGCCCGTTTGCCCCCGCGGTATTGGCGGAGCGGGCCAGCCAGTGGTTTGAAATCGATCAGCCCGACCCCTTCATGACGATCGCCCCCAAGGTGCGATCGGAAAAGGCGGACTTGATTCCCGCGGGAGTGCACGCCGACGGTACCGCGCGCATCCAGACGATTGACGACCATGCTAATCCGCGATACTACGCGGTGATCCGGGAATTCGAGAAGTTGACGGGCGTGCCCATTGTGCTCAATACGAGCTTCAACCGGCACGAACCGATCGTGGCCCGCCCGGAAGAGGCGATTTCCTGCTATCTGCGCACCGACATGGACGTACTGGTCCTGGGCAATTGCTACTGCGCGGACCACAATGGCCATTCCGTGGAACAGGCGTTGCGCCGTTTCGAACTGGCGCGGGTTTAGGCGAGCCGTGTGGCGTAGGCGCACGACCGGTGACGGTGTTCTACTCGAAAACGCCCGATACGCCGGCGAGTTTGGGTGTAGGCGCGGCGTCACGGTGCCAGGTTGTCAGGCAATCAACACGGGATCGCGGTGCTGAGGGCCCACTCGCGGGCTGAGGCCCAATGGCACTCGGTTGGGGCATTGTGGAACAGTTGTCCCCAACTGTTTCCCCCGACAATTGGGCGATTTGCGGAACAATTGAGGACCATGGTTCTACAAACTAAGTGCCATGGGGCTGACGCCAGCGCCGCGCACGGTCGCCTGACTAACTTGGTTCGGCAAGCGCGGACAGATGAGCGGTTACGGCCTTTGTCAAGCCGGCCAGGTTGTAACCGCCCTCCAGCAACGAGACGACTTTGCCGCCGGCGTACTGGTCCGCAATCTTCATCACCATCCGCGTCAGGTCGTAAAAATCTTGGTCCGTGAGCATGAAATCGCCCAGCAGGTCTTCGATGCGCGAATCGAATCCGGCCGAAATGAGCACGATATCAGGCCGAAATCGATCGACGGCCGGCAGCAGTTTTTGCTCGAACGCACGCATCACGGCCGTGCGGCCGGAACCTGCCGGCAGGGGGACATTGATGGTCAAGCCAGTCCCCTTGCCCGCACCCGTCTCGTGAGCCATACCCGTGCCGGGATAGAAGGGATGTTGGTGGGTGCTGAAGTACAGCACGGAGCCGTCCGCGTAGAATATTTCCTGCGTGCCGTTGCCATGGTGCACGTCCCAGTCGACGATCACGGCCCGTGCGCAGTTGTGACGTCGCTGTGCGTGCCGAGCAGCAATAGCAATATTGTTCAGCACGCAGAATCCCATTCCCTGGGCTGAACTTGCATGATGGCCGGGTGGACGCACGGCGCAGAAAGCGGCGTCCGTTTCAGCCTGACAGACGGCATCCACCGCGGCTACGGCGGCGCCGGCGGCCAGCACGGCGACGTCCCACGACGCGCGGCACACGTCGGTATCCCCCGTCGACAACATGTCGAAGCCTGCGGCAATTTCACGTTGAACCAGTTCGACATACGCTGCGGTGTGGCAGGCCAGTATGTCCTCCATGGCGCATGGCTCAAACGACATCCGTGGCAAAGCGGCTGCCGGTTGAAATCCATCAATCGCAGTTGCCGCGGCGTCGATCCGCTGAGGGCGCTCCGGATGCCCGACGCCGGTTTCGTGATCTCGAAATCGGGGTGAAGTAAAAATTCCGACGCGACGCGACGTCGTACGATTGTTCATGGCATTGTTTCCTCTAGCGCAGATTCCCGAGCCGATGTCCTGGTGTGCAACCAAAATAAAGTGCCGGCCCTTGAATTCGCAGGCCGCTAGGGAAGCGGTTTGACGCGGTTCCACCGCGTGTTTCGCCAGTTATCACAGACGATCGGGACCAGATGCTTGCGTAATTGGATCGGGCTGGATAGTCTACTTAAATGGTCCCGCCTCTTGAAATCCTACAGTAATGTGACGTCCTCTGACGTTCTCTGAAAGCCCAACGGAGTTCTCTAATGCGTTTGATTGTTCGAAACTGCGGTCTGGTTGTATTGGCATGTGCCGTGATGGTCTTTTCCGACCAGCGCTCGTCGGGGCAGACGTCGGCTGTCCGAGTCGCCACGGGACTCGCCGCTCCCTTGTTTGGCACGGCTCCACGCGGTGACAACAATCGGTTGTTTTTCCTGGAGCAGGGATCGGCGTCTTCGGCCCGGGTGAGAGTGTTGGACCTGAACACACAATCCCTATCGACGTTTTTGACCGTAACCGGGCTGACCACCGGTGGCGAACGCGGCTTGTTGGGCATGGCCTTCGACCCTGACTACGCCACCAACGGGTACTTCTACACTTATTCATCTCATCCCAGCGCGATAGGCGGTAACCACCAGTCGGAAGTGCGGCGTTGGTCGGTCCTGGGAGATCCGGCGACGTCCAGCGTAGCCGACCCGGCGAGCGCCAATTTGCTGTTAAGAGTCGCCGAGCCTTTTGATAACCATAACGGGGGCTGGATGGCATTCAATCCTACCACCACCAATCCGTATCTCTACATCGCGCTGGGGGACGGAGGGAGCGGCGGAGATCCGTTCAATAATGCTCAAGATATCACCAACAACCTGCTAGGCAAAATGTTGCGGATCGACGTCAGTGGCGACGATTTTCCCGCATCAACAACGGCCAATTATGCCATTCCCGCCAGCAATCCTTTTGTGGGCACGACGGGGGACGACGAGATCTGGGCCTATGGCCTGCGCAATTCGTGGCGAAACTCGTTTGACAGCGAAACCGGTGATTTGTGGATCGCGGACGTAGGCCAAAACATTCGTGAAGAGGTCAATTTTCAACCGGCCTCCAGCCCGGGGGGTGAAAACTACGGCTGGCGCGTAATGGAGGGGTTCGGTTGTTACGACAATTCCCAGACGGGAGGCAATCCACCCTGCAACGATCCGTCCTTCGTGGAACCCATCTATCAGTACACGCACGGCAGCGGGGCCTTTCAGGGATTGTCGATCACCGGTGGCTATGTTTACCATGGCTCCGTCGACCAATACGAGGGACTGTATTTCTTCGCCGACTTCAGCACCAACAATATCTGGACAATCGACCCGACGGCGGCCAACCCGGCGGCCACGGTGTTGCGACGGAATGGCCAACTGCCTCCCAGCGCCGGCACGTACAATGGCATCGCTTCTTTCGCGGAGGACGGGAACGGCGACCTGTACATTGTCAGTCGGAACAATGGCAGCGCATTCCGCATCAGCACTACATCGCGCGACGCGATATGGAACGGTAACGACGCGAGTGCCGGTAACGCGGGCGACGGTGTGACCTGGTCTTCGGCCGATAACTGGACACGCGACGGTGTGGCCGACCAGAACTTCCAGACCAAAGATACCGTCGTGTTTGCTCCGGGATCCAGCGTATCGACGATCGTCACGAACGTCAGTCAGTCGGTGGGCGCCATGCATTTTCGCGCACCCTACGTGATCACGTCGTCGTCCCCGGCACTGATGACGGTGTTGTCCGGAAACATCACCGTGGACGCCGGCGTGTCGGGGCAGATTGACATGAGCCTGGCGGCCGAAACCGCAGCGGCCAGCATCCGCAAGAAAGGGGCCGGCCGCCTGGATATCAACGGTGACGCAACGCAAGTGGTCGTGATGGACGGGACTCTTGGTGGCAACGGCACCGTCAATATTGTCAAGGCTCAAAGTGGAGCGCGGGTCGCACCTGGGCTGAGTGCGCCAGCAAATGAAATCGGTCAGCTTTCGGCCACCACGTACACTCAGGAAGCAAGCTCGACCCTGGAGATTCAGATCGGCGCGGGCGGCTTTGACCAGCTCAACGTAAGCGGAACCGCCCACTTGGAAGGCACACTCGAAGTTAGCAACGCCGGTTATGTAGACCCGACCGCTCCCGGCACGATCGACACCTTCGCTGCCGTCGTGGCATCGACCATCGAAGGCGGCTTCGACGCAGTGACGTATGAGGGTATCGTCCTTCCCGCTGCCGGCGGTAATGCCCACGCGGGGAACGGGTTGTTCCGGGGTGTTTCCAACAGCGCGACTGAAATCGTCGTCTACAACTACAAGGCGTTGCCTGGCGACGCGGATGGAAATGGAATCGTCGACGGCAATGACTTCTTCGCGTGGAATGCCAACAAGTTTACGTCCGGCACGGATTGGCTCTCCGGCGACTTTAACGGTGACGGCTCGACGGACGGCAGCGACTTCATTTTGTGGAACGCGAACAAATTCACCTCCATTCCGCTCCCCCGCGCTGTGCCCGAACCAACGTGTACTGTGGGAGCTGTGCTGATCGGGATGCTGGTGCTCCGCCGGGGTTTGTAGGTGCGTGGGCGCGGGTTGCCGTCCAACTCGTCAACGCGGTGACGTTCAGACGATTGGTGACCGCGCGGTGGCTTTTTTCCGGATGGTCACCGGGGAGAAATTCTTGGCGCCCGGTGGCTGCAGCGATCAGTCAGCAGGACACCGACGCAAGATCCGCCCCGGGTAGCTGGGAACAACGCGGGTGGCTGGGGACAACCCGGGTGGCTCGGAATAACCCGGGGGGTATGGAAATGATCCGGGGGTCTGGGAATAACCCGGGGGGTCTGGGAATAACCCGGGGGGTCTGGGAATAACCCGGGGGGTCTGGGAATGATCCGGGGGGTCTGGAAATGATCCGGGGGGTCTGGGAATGATCCGGGGGGTCTGGAAATGATCCGGGGGGTCTGGGAATGATCCGGGGGGTCTGGGATAAGCCGGGGGTCTGGGATAAGCCGGGGGGGTCTGGGATAAGCCGGGGGGTCTGGGATAAGCAGGGGGGTCTGGGGGGGTACCCCCCATGAACTGCGTACCGTCATCCACTCGACTTGCGTTGCCAGAGCAACGGATCAGGTGGATGCGGCTAAGGTGGTGTATTTTGGGGGGTTCCCCCCCAAACCCCCCGTGGCATAGTCCCCCAAACCCCCCGTGGCATAGTCCCCCAAACCCGTGGCATAGTCCCCCAAACCCGTGGCATAGTCCCCCAAACCCGTGGCATAGTCCCCCAAACCCGTGGCATAGTCCCCCAAACCCGTGGCATAGTCCCCCAAACCCGTGGCATAGTCCCCCAAACCCGTGGCATAGTCCCCCAAACCCCCCGAAATTTTTTTGTCGCGGGCCTGAACTCATAGCAATTCAGCTGCGTAATACGGTCAGTCCAGGCAATTTATCTGGTCGGGCTGGAACGCAGGTGAGGCATGATTTGTAAGAATGAGTCCTACGAGTTTGAGTCGAACTTCCATCTCCGTGTACGGCAGGTGAGGGCAGGGGCACGTGTTGAGCGTTTCCGCATGTCGTCCGTCAGTCACGGCCCTGCTACGAACGCGGTGCGGCGCAGCAAACGTCAACCAGTCATCGGAGGCCTGTGCCGCCGCCGTCTCAAGAGTGTATTTTCGTCGGTACGCGCCGAGCGGCAGCAGTAATACTTTCTAACGCGACTCCGCATTCACAGGCGCGGCAGCTGATTCTCAATTCCATGTCGATTCTTCGGTAGCGGCATGAGTTGATGCGCGTATCATGGTGGCATGAGTACGCATCAGCTTAAACCATTGAAAGTAGGCTTTGAACTTCCCGGTCCGGACGAAATGTATCAAGCGCTCCTGGACCGGAACGTTGCGTACGATGGGGTGTTCTTCGTAGCCGTCCGAACGACGGGAGTTTTTTGTCGGCCGACGTGTACGGCTCGCAAGCCGCACAAGCGCAACGTGCGTTTCTTTTCCACGGCGGCCGATGCGCTGGCGGCCGGCTATCGGGCCTGCCGGCGTTGTCACCCGATGGAGGTGTCCGGCCAACTGCCTGATTGGCTGGACGCACTACTGCAGCGCGTGGAGCTTGACCCGGCACAGCGCTGGACGGATCAGGACATCCGCGACTTCGGGCTGGAGCCGGCGCGTGTCAGTCGCTGGTTCAAAACGAATCACGGGATCACATTCCATGCCTATCTGCGCTGCCGGCGGCTCTCCGCCGCGCTCGCACAGCTGGCCGTCGGGCAGGACGCGACCCAAGTCGCGCTGGAGGCGGGGTATTCTTCGTTGAGCGGATTTCGCGACGCGTTTCAGAAGTGGTTTGGAGCGACACCGGGGCAGGCTGGCGAGAAACGCATGCTGCTGATCAACCGTATTTTTACTCCGCTGGGGCCCATGGTTGTGGCAGCCGACAACGCGCATCTGTTCCTGCTGGAGTTCGCCGATCGACGCATGCTGCAGACTCAGATCGCTCGCCTGGCTGCGCGACTCAGCTGCGGATTCTGCCCTGGCGAAAATTCGATTATCGCTCAAACGGATCGCGAGGTCGGCGAGTACTTCCACGGCAGGCGTACGGAGTTCACCATTCCCTTGCAAGTGCCGGGCACAGAATTTCAACAAGCGGTTTGGAAACGGCTGCTGGCGATCCCCTATGGTCAAACCAGCCACTACGAGGCGCTGGCGAATGCTGTAGGCAGCCCCGGGGCCTGCCGGGCTGTCGGGCGGGCCAACGGGGACAATCGCCTGGCCATCGTGATCCCGTGCCACCGCGTGGTCCGGTCCGACGGCAGTCTGAGCGGCTACGGCGGCGGGGTCCGGCGGAAAGAATGGTTGCTGCATCACGAACGCGCTGTCGCTGTTCCGCGGCATTCCCTAAACGGTTGACACTCTCATGCGTTCCGTTGCAGAATCCAAGCTGCCCTTCACACGGAGGCTCTCATCTCTTGCCGCGGGTGAACCATGTTGCATTTCTGCTCGAGTCTGGCCTGCGCCGGGTGTTTGGTAGCGACGCCGATGTTCCGGGTCACTGCGCTCGTTCTAGGTGGGCCGCTGATGGTCTACTACACGATGCGTCCCTTCGGGCTGAGCGAAATCCGGCGGGTGTGGGGTATTCCGCAGTTTTGCCTGCCCGACGTAGTATCGTTGTCGTTACTTCTGGTTTGGCCGGCAATGATGGCCAGAACCTACGGCCGTGAGCACAGTTGCGCGTGGAATCTGGCTTGGTTTTCTGCGATGGCTTGCTGCATCACGTTTGTCTGGTTTCGTGGTATCTGGATACTACAGCAGCGTCAGACGACATGGTTCTTCAAGCGGACTGTGTTCCTGGCGGTCCTATTGCCAGCGGCGCTGCTCGCAGGATTCCTGGTGGGACACGGCGCTCTGACACTGCTGTTGGTGATGACGTTTCCGTCGATCGAAGAACTATTCATGCTTCTTCTCGTTTACGGTTCGGTTATCGCCATCCTGCTCGGCCTGGTTCACTGTGGCTTGCGCTTTGTGTTTGGCCAAACGACTGCGTGCGCGGAGCCTAGCTCGAACGAGCGCCCTGAGGATCCCGCCAGACCTGGCCGTTAAGGCGAAACCCGTTTCGAAAAATTCTTGCGCGATCGTCTGCCGGCCGCAAAACTTGTCCTGCCCTGGTTGTCGCCGCGGGACATCGGCCGATAATCTCAGCATGTCGCGGACATATGCACGTCGGCGGATCACGCGCTGGCTGCGTAATTACATCGGCAGCAACTTATTGAATTGAGAAATCCCAGGGAAGATCACATGAATCACGAACAGGTGCGTAGTCGCGTGCGGCAGGCGGTCACGGAGGGACGACTTTCTGCCAGCGCCGCCACCAATATCGAGGCCTGGCTCACGGAACCACGATATGCAGCCTACGCGGACGAGGTCAGTCAACACGTCCAACGGCAGGATTGGCAGTTGCTGGACGACGTGTTCTGGACGGTCATTCCTTTCGGCACGGGCGGCCGCCGCGGGCGGATGTACCCCATCGGCAGTAACGCCATCAACGAGCGTACGATTGGCGAGAGCGCTCAGGGGCTGGCCACGTATGTGGCGAAGCAGGCAGCGGGTGACACTCAACTCGCCTGCGCCATCGCCTACGACACGCGGCACAACTCTCGCGCCTTTGCCGAGCTGTGCGCGGAAATCATGGTCGCCTCGGGGTTTAAGGTTTACTTCCTGGACGATTATCGCAGCACGCCCGAGCTTTCGTTCCTCGTGCGTTACAGGCACTGCTCGTGCGGGATCATGGTCACCGCCAGCCACAATCCGCCCAGCGACAATGCCGTTAAATGTTATTGGTCGACGGGAGGTCAGCTGCTACCTCCCCACGACAAGGGTGTGATCGACGAAGTCATGCGCGTGGATGAAATTACGCGGACGGATTTTCAAGCGGCGATCCGGGATGGACAAATCATGGTTTCGACGGCTGAGGTCGATGAAGCCTTCATCGCGGCCGTCAGTGCCCAGGCCTTTCCGGGTCCGCGGGAGTTGAACGTCATCTACTCGCCACTTCATGGAGTGGGGTCTTCGGCCGTCCTGCCGGCGTTGCAGGCCGACGGTTTTCGGGACGTGCACGTGTTCGCGCCACACGCGGAGCCCAATGGAGATTTCCCCAACGTCCCCCACCACGTCTCGAATCCGGAAAACCGAGCCGTGTTTGACGCCATCATCACGCAGGCGCAACAAGATGGGGCCGATCTGATCATTGCCACCGACCCGGATTGTGATCGACTGGGCTGTGCCGCGCCCTTGGCATCCCGGGAAGGAGTGTGGCGGACATTTAACGGCAACCAGATCGCGGCACTGCTGGCCGACTTTGTATT
Organism: uncultured Planctomycetales bacterium; assembly: GCA_963695565.1. Lineage (GTDB taxonomy): Bacteria > Planctomycetota > Planctomycetia > Pirellulales > Pirellulaceae > CAVOGW01. The sequence goes on along the minus strand of CAVOGW010000005.1, from coordinate 642,604 downwards.
GGAGCAGCGTAAAAAAGCCGGGACGCTCTCACCCGAGCATTATGTCGTCAAGACACTGGTCACCACCGAGCTGGTGCGCCGGATCGCCGATTCCTATGGAGTGAGGACGATCGGTGATCTGCTGGTCGGCTTCAAGTGGATTGGAGGCGTCATCGATCAGGAAGGGCCTGACCAATTCCTGTTCGGTGCGGAAGAATCGCATGGCTATCTGGTCGGGCAGTACGCTCGTGACAAAGATGCGGCTGTGGCTTCCATGTTGCTGGCCGAACTGGCCGCCGGCGTGAAGTCGCAAAACAAATCGCTGGACGAGAGGCTGGACAGTCTCTACTGGCAACACGGTTACCACGCGGAGCACTTGATCAACCAGACCATGACGGGTTCCGAGGGGATGGCGCGTATGCAACAGCTAATGCGAGCGCTGCGAGAATCACCCCCGAGGCAACTAGCCGGGTTGGAAGTGGCTGCTGTCCGCGACTACCAAAACGGCTTGCGGCGCCCCACGGCACCAGCGAACCGCTAGTGGGACCCAAAGGGGACATGGTGATGTTGGACCTGGCCCATCCCGGAAACTACATCGCGGTGCGTCCGTCCGGAACGGAACCCAAAGTCAAATACTACGTATTCACCTATGTTCCCGCGGAAAAGATTGCCGATTTGGAGGATACGAAAGCCGAGATGCAGCGGCGCATTGCGGACCTCGATCGTGATCTGTGCGGATTTGCAGAATCCGTTTGAGCGGTGTTATTCCAGCTATTTCCCCGGTCGGCGCGTACCTGGCCGCCTTGCGCGTACCTGGCCGCCAGCCGTGGTGCGCGCAGGTTGACGGGTCATACAACAGTAGAAGCGAAGACGATGATGAAATCTGATCGATTTATTACGGGCGTGGTTGACAGCGGCATGGCCCGCACTCGGACTCGCTGGTTGTCCGCGGCCCTGTACCTGCTCTGCGCTGGTTTGCCCGGCCATCTTCTCGCGCAAGTCGATACATGGGTTGATCAGCAAGCCAAATCGCTGAACGAACTGTACCTTGATTTGCACCGTCATCCCGAGCTTTCATATCACGAAGTAGAAACATCAAAACGCATGGCGCAGGAGTTATCGGCGGCCGGAGCCACGGTGACCACGGACGTTGGCGGCCACGGTGTAGTGGGCGTCATGCAGAATGGCGACGGACCGACCGTAATGATCCGAACTGATCTGGATGCGCTACCGGTGGCGGAGCGGACGAATCTGCCGTACGCCTCGGAAGTCGCGGTCACGGACAAGTCGGGCAGAACGGTGGGCGTCATGCACGCCTGTGGTCACGATATCCACATGACCTGCTGGGTTGGGGTGGCGCGGTTCTTTGGCAGTCACCTGGACCAATGGTCCGGGCAGTTAGTGTTTGTAGGCCAGCCGGCCGAGGAGCGTGGTGCGGGGGCCAAGGCCATGATCGAAGACGGGCTGTTCGAGCGTTTTCCGAAACCAGCATACGCGTTGGCTCTGCACGTGTTTCCCCAAATCCCGGCCGGCTGTGTGGCTGTCCGTCCCGGCTTCGCCATGGCCAATGTCGACAGCGTCGACATCACGCTGCACGGGCGTGGGGGCCACGGCGCGTTTCCCCACCAGGCTGTGGACCCCATCGTCGAGGCCGCAAGACTTGTGCTGGACCTTCAGACCATCGTCAGTCGAGAAGTGGATCCCACCGAGCCCGCCGTGATCACGGTGGGCTCGATCCACGCCGGGACGAAGCACAACATCATCAGCGATTCATGTACGTTGCAGCTGACCGTCCGCAGTTATACGGACGAAGTGCGGCAATTGCTGTTGGACGCGATTCGACGCAAGGCCCAGGCGGCGGCTGACAGTGCAAACGCTCCGCCGCCCACGATTTCCGTTTCTGAAGGAACGCCCGCCTTGTTCAACGACGAGGCGCTTTTCGGCGGGTGCGCCCCGCGTTGGAAGCAGCACTGGGAAAGGCGCGTGTGATCGACGGCAGGCCCGTGATGGGAGGTGAGGACTTCAGTCAGTATGGACGAATGGGAAAACTGCCCACATTGATGTTTGCCCTGGGGGCGGTTGAGTCGCGTCGCTTGCAGCGGTTTCAGCAGCTCGGCATTCCCAACCCATCGCTGCATTCCGCCGAATTCTGGCCCGACTTCGAACCAACCATCCGGACCGGTGTCATTGCCATGTCCCATGCCGCGTTGGCGCTCGTGCCGAAGCAGTAGCGCACATGTTCCGCAGGAAGAAGTGGCGAACCCGATCCCGTGAAAGCCTGCCGATTTAATCGGAGACGGAGATGTCATCCTGAGGCATCGCTTCGCGAGCCGAAGGATCTTCCATCGGACGATACCACACGTCGTACTTGATTTGGCGTCGTAGCGTTTGTTGCAGATCCTTCAGCCGCGTTGCTCCTTCAGGATGACATTTTGTGACGGTCGGGGTGAGCAACGGGGCAATCGCAGCCTGGGTTTAGGTTATGGGTGGTGCTCACCCGGCACCTCACGGTGCCGGTTCGCCCGACCGTGCTGTCAACCGGCGAACCGCACCGACTGGAGCCTAATGATTGCCTTCACGGCTCCTTCCTGCCGAAATTGCCGACTTGACGAACGGAGCATTTCGACTAGAGTTACTTAGCCAGGCTAACTAGTTCACGTCAGTCCGTGCCGCGAGCAATGTCTCAGCTGGACGCATCATCCAGCGAGCCTTTATTTGCCCCAATACAAGCACGACGCGCAAGCGAGTGAGCCTCCGAGTCCCCACACGAGCACGACGCGCCGCTTTGAAGTTGCGCATTCTTGGCAGCGTTAGCCGAGACGCGTGGTTTCGCCGATTGGCAGGCTCACTTGCTTGCGCTTCGTGCTCGTCGTTGCAATATGAATTCCAACCCTGCGACCCTGCAATCGGCGAAATCATGCGAAATGCCCCACAACTGCTGTACGACTTTGAGAACAGCGTGGGCTACTGGATCGCCATCACGTCCCACTTTTACGGGCAGAAGCTCAACCATCAGCTGGCTCCGTACGGAATCACGTACCGCCAGTTTCAGGTACTGGTGTGGTTGGTCTATGAGGGGGACCTAACGCCGGCTCAATTAGCCGATCGGCTAATGATCGAACGTCCCACGTTGACCAGGATTCTGGATCGTATGGAAAGCAGCGGTTGGATTGCGCGCTGCGACCACGCCACGGATGGACGGAGCAAGCAGGTGCGGCTCTTGCCGGCCGCCAAGCGCATCTGGAGTCAGGTGACTTCGTGCCTGAAGGAGGCTCGTCGTCAGGCAACGCAAGGCATGACGGACGAGGAAGTGCGCCAGTTGCGTGCGTTACTGGCGCGGGTTCACGAAAATCTCGCTGGAGATCACCGGGTCGGACATCTCCAGCCCACGGCGTTTACTGCAGGATCCCTATGAGTGTTCATCGGCCGCATTCGCGACGTTCCGGCCCTACGGCAACGGGCCGCATTCCGCGGAAGGTTTTTTCGTTTTTTTGGTTGGCCTGCTCGGCCTGCGCGACGATAGCCCACGTCTCATGGGGCCAGCCGCCGGGACTGCCACCATCCCCCGTCGTGGTTGCAGTGGTGGTCGAGCAGACGGTGGTAGGGAGCCAACCGTTTGTGGGCACCGTGATGGCCCGAAACCGGGCCACGATTGGCACTGCGGTCGCTGGCCGGCTGATCGAGGTCTTGGTCGAAGAGGGGGACGCGGTCAAAGCCCGGCAACCGCTGGCCAGGCTGCTGACTGCGACCATCGAGCTGGAAATTGCGGCTGCCAAGGCGGAGTTGGACTTGCGTCAACAAGAACTACTGGAACTCCAGAACGGCGCGAGGCCGGAGGAGCTTCGCCAGGCGCAGGCCAGGCTACGCTCGATGCAGGCCCGGATGGACTACGAGCGTAAGCGTCAGGAACGGATTTCCAAGCTATACAATCAACAACAAGCGACATCGGCCGAGGAGCGCGATGAAGCGGTCTCGGCCGAGGCGGCGGCTATCGAGGCCTACGAAGATGCCAAGGCAGGGCTCGAACTCACGGTGGCCGGTCCCCGCGCGGAACAGATCGCGCAGGCCAAGGCGCGGGTCGATATCCAGCAAGCGATCTACGAACGGCTGCAAGATCAGCTCAGCAAACACACCATGATTTCGCAGTTTGATGGGTTTGTGACGGCCAAATATGCGGAACGTGGCCAGTGGTTGAACCAGGGAGACCCGGTGGTGGAAGTTTCGTACCTGGATGAAGTTGACGTGATTGTGTCGGTGGTCGAGCAAAACGTGCCCTTCATACACTTGGGCGAACATGTCCCTGTTCGCGTGGCATCCATTCCTGATCAAATCTTGGACGGTACCGTGGTAGCCGTAATTCCCAAAGGGGACGACCGCGCTCGAACATTTCCCGTCAAGGTCCGCGTGCAAAACATTACGGCGGACGGGCAACCGAGTTTGAAGGCTGGCATGCTGGCGAGTGTCAGTTTACCGACCGGGAGCCCACGACCTAGCTTAATGGTCCCCAAAGATGCGATCGTGCTGGGTGGAGAGGCTCCGCTGGTCTACGTGGTTCAGCCGTCGGGCCGAGAGGGGGCGCCGGATCTGGCCCAGCCGGTTCCGGTGCAACTGGGTTTGGCGAATGAGGACTGGATCCAGGTGCTGGGATCGCTCAACGTCGGTGACCGGGTCGTGGTCCAGGGGAATGAGCGGCTGCGACCAGGGCAGCCGGTCATGGTTGCGCGGACTGTCCCAGCGACCACGAAGCAGTCCGCGGAAGACTCGGAGACCTAGCTGCCATGCTCGTTGATGCCTTTGTCAAGAATCCCGTCAAGGTGGCTGTGGGCGTGTTGTTGGTCGCGCTGTTCGGCACGATTGCGCTGTTGAGAATGCCCATGCAGCTGACGCCCGAAGTGCAAACGCCGACATTAACTGTGGAAACCGTCTGGCCCGGCGCGAGTCCGCAAGAGGTGGAACGCGAGATCGTGGTCGAGCAGGAAGAGCAATTAAAGAGCGTCGAGGGCCTGACCAAGTTAAGTTCCGAGAGTGCGGATTCGCGGGGGACGATCAAACTGGAGTTCCAGGTCGGCACCGATATGGACGAATCGCTGCTAAAGGTCAACAGCCGGCTGCAACAGGTTCGAGAATATCCGGAAGACGCCGATCAGCCTGTGATCAGCACCTCGAACGCGGCGGATCGGCCGATCGCCTGGTTCATTCTCAGCGCGAAGCCTCCCGGCCCCGCGGAGCTGGAAGCGTTCCGGCAGAAGCATCCGGAGTTGGCCGAGGATCTGCGGGCTGTCGAGCGTGCGCACAACGTGGGCGTAGCGCTGCTGCGGCTGCAAAGGCTGAGTGCGACCAAAGATCCCGCCTTTGCCGAATTGTTGCCGCCACCCGATTTGGACGTGGCCAAGATGCGGCGGCTGGCGGAAGACTTGATCGAAGCCAGATTCGAACGCGTCTCCGGCGTTTCCCAATCCAATGTAATTGGGGGGTTGGAGAACGAACTGCAAATCATTGTCAATCCAGCCAAAATTGCCGCCCGCCAGTTAACGCTGATGCGGATCCGGGACGTGTTGCGTGGACAGAACCAGGACACTTCCGCCGGCGATTTTTGGGAGGGCAAACGTCGCTGGGTCGTCCGCGCCCTCGGCCAGTTTCGTTCCCCGGAACAAGTCAGCCGGCAATTGCTGGCCATCCGCGACGGACTTCCGGTTTACGTCAGCGATGTGGCGAAAGTGCAGGAGGGATTCAAGAAGCCAGACGGTGTGGTCCGTCGCTTCGGTGAAAACAGCATCGCCATCAACTGCTTGCGCGAGACGGGGGCTAACGTCCTGGATGTGATGGAAGGCCTGCAGAGCACCTTGGCAGACGTCAATCGCACTGTGCTCTGGCCGATGGGCTTGCAGTTGACGCAGGTGTACGATGAGACCGAGTATATCTATTCGGCAGTAGACCTGGTACGGGACAACATATTTGTTGGCGGCGGTCTGACGATGATCGTGCTGATGCTTTTTCTGCACCTGGGTGTGAGGACGCTGCTGATCACGCCATTGATCCTGCTGACGGCCGTCGCCGCGGCTTACGTGTCCCCCATCTATTTCGTGATCTGCCTGGCCATCCTCATCGGGTCGGGCTTCTGGTTCGCCCGCGGCGCCCTGGTCGTGGGGCTGGCCATTCCGACCAGTATCATTGGCACGTTCTTGATCCTGGGATTATTGGGTAGATCGTTGAACGTGATCAGTCTGGCCGGTTTGGCCTTTGCGGTGGGCATGTTGGTCGACAATGCCGTGGTGGTACTGGAGAACATCTACCGTCGGCACTCGTTGGGCGAACCGCCGTTTGTGGCGGCGGTGCGGGGCACGCAAGAAGTCTGGGGAGCGGTCGTCGCCTCCACACTGACGACCCTGGCGGTGTTCCTGCCCGTGGTGTTCATTCAGGAGGAGGCTGGCCAGCTGTTTCGCGATATCGCCTTGGCGATCAGTGGTGCCGTGGCCTTGTCTTTGCTCGTTTCCATCACGGTAATTCCGACCGCCGCAGCGCGATTGTTCGGTGGCCAGTCAGAACGACAAGCGGAGCAAAGGTCGTGGCAAATGGGTGGTTGGCTCGCAGCCAGTATCCAGCGGCAAGGCGAGATGTTCGTCAGGGCCACGGTCGCCGTGAACCGGTGGTGCCAACGGGGCCTGTTCCGGCGTCTGGCTGTGATCGTGGTATTGATTGCTGCGTCGGTGGTGCTGAGCGTAAGGTTCTTGCCGAATGTCGAATACTTGCCGTCGGGGAACCGCAATCTGGTCTTCGGCATCTTGTTACCACCGCCGGGCTACAATCTGGACCAATTGATGGCCATGGGCGAAACGATCGAAGCCGGCTTGCTCCCCTATCTGGACGTTGATCCGGATAGCCCGGAAGCGCAGAACTTGCCGTTTCCCGTGATTGAAGACTTCTTTTTTGTGGCACGCGGGCGACAGGTGTTCATGGGCCTCCGCGCCTTGGATCCCAGTCGTGCGGCGGAGCTAGTGCCACTGATCCAGCAGCTGGGAGCCCAACTGCCCGGGACGTTTGCCGTCGCCAAGCAATCGAGTTTGTTCGAACAGGGATTGACGGCCGGTCGCACGATTGACGTGGAGATTACAGGACCTGAGCTGACCCGGCTGGTAGCGATGGGGGGGCAGATCTTGGGAATGACCAAGCAGATTCTTCCCACGGCTCAGGCTCGCCCGGTGCCCAGTCTGGATCTTTCGACGCCGGAACTGCATGTGATTCCCAAACTCGTGCAGGCCGCCGACCTGGGATTGAGCAGCGCGGACTTGGGTTTCGCCGTCAATTCGCTGGTCGACGGCGCGTATGTTGGCGACTACTTTTACCGTGGCAAGAAGATCGACATGACGGTTGTGGGAAATCAGCGGTTTGCCAACGCGACACAAGATATTGCTGCTTTGCCGATTGCCACTCCCATCGGGACGCTGGTGCCTCTGGCGGCGGTGGCCGACGTGCGGCTGGAAAGCGGCCCCGAGCAGGTCAATCATCGTGAACGCGTCCGCGCGATTACGATTGAAATCTCACCTCCGCCGGAAGTCGCGTTGGAGAGTGCCATGCAGCGCATCGATGCTGAAATCATCGCACCGCTGTGCGCCAGCGGACAGTTGGAAGGCGGTTATCAAATCAACCTGGCCGGTACTGCCGATAAGCTGCGTGAGACTTGGAAAGTCGCTGCGATTTAATGTAGTGCTGGCCCTGTTGATCACGTATTTGTTGATGGCTGCGCTGTTCGAATCCTGGCTCTACCCACTGGTCATCATTCTCAGCGTGCCGTTGGGAGCCGTGGGGGGCGTGTTGGCACTAAGTCTGCTGAATCAGTTCATCCCGCAACCGCTCGACACGTTGACGATGCTAGGCTTCGTGATCCTGATTGGTACGGTCGTGAACAATCCTATCCTGATCGTGCACCAATCGCTGAATTTGATGCGCGAAGACATGATGTCCCCCGGCGAAGCGATTCTGGAAAGTGTGCGAACCCGTATTCGCCCGATTTTCATGACGACCACCACGACCGTCCTGGGATTGTTACCGTTGGTTTTGTTCCCTGGAGCGGGGAGCGAACTGTATCGCGGGCTGGGAAGTGTCGTGCTGGGAGGTCTGGCCGTCTCGACCATTGTGACGCTCGTGTTCGTGCCCACGCTGTTCAGCCTGACGATGGACGCACGAAGCGTCGTCGTGAAGAGCTTGTCCGGCTGGAGGAAGCAAGAGTCCGACGGGCTGGATCGCCGCCCCGAAGTGTTGGAACCCGCAGCCTCATGAAGTCATCCTACTCACTCGCCCGCGCGTCGTTAGACCGTAAGCCAGAAGAAATCGCCGTCAGATCGGTCGTAGGCCACCACTGCCAGGCGATTTCTGGCGGCGTGCGCGTCGGTCGCGTCGGTCGGACGCGCACGCCGTCGAAGAATGCCGCATCGTGTTTCGCAAGATTGAGCGTGTGGTGGGCATTCTTCTTTGGCTTGCGGTCTCACGACGCAAGCGTGTGGTGGGCATTCTTTTTTGGCTTGCGGTCTCACGAACCGAACATGTGGGTCTGACAAGGCGCCCATGCCGACGCGGACGTGGATCAACGACAAGAGTCTCGGACCACGAGTTGCGACTGAAGGGTCGTATGCGCCTGGGGTTTTTCCGGGTCGGCCAATCGATCGATCAGCAGCCGAATCGCAGTGGCCCCCATCTCGAAAATGGGAACATGCACGGTCGTCAAAGCCGGCTGGATGATTTGGGCCATGCGGATGTCATCGAAGCCGACTACCTTGAGTTCCTGAGGCAACGACAGGCCATTAGCCTGCGCCGCGTGGATGATGCCGGCAGCCATTTCATCATTGGCGGCGAAAACGCAAGTCGATGCCCCGCGCCACGCTTGCAAATGCTGGCGGGCGAGTTTGTAGGCGCTCTCGTAGGAAAAGTCGAGGTGAAAGACGTCCGCCGAGCCGACGGAAAGATTGGCCTCGGTCATCACGTCCCGGTAGGCTTCGTACCTTTGGTTGGAATCAATATTGGTGGTGCTCGCACCGACGAAGATCACGCGGTCGACCGATAAGGAAACCACGTGCCGCATCAATGCCAGGGCACCGCATCGCTGGTCCACGGCGACGGTGTCGTGCGTCATATCCTCGGAATCGTCCTCAATCACCACGACGGGCAGCCTCGTTTCGGCCAGAAACGTGCGCGTCGGTGCGTTTAGTTCGGAGACCATGATGGCGAATCCGTCTGCAATCGTCTGACTATCCAGGCTTGGCAGCAGGACCTCTCGCTCGTTATCCGTTGTGACCGAGGAAACCATCAGGTGATGGCCGGACGCACGCGCCTGAGTGTTTGCGCCTCGAATGACCTCCGAATAAAATTCCCCATGCATGTCCGGCAAGACCAACTCGAGAATTCCGCTCTTTTTCAACATCAACCCACGAGCGAACGCGTTGGGTCGATAGCCGAGTTCCTCGATCGCCGCTTCGACTCGCTTTCGCGTTTCCGCATTGACCACTTTGCGTCCGTTAATCACGCGCGAGACCGTGGTGATCGAGACTTTGGCGCGACTGGCGACATCGGAGATGGACACAGCCATGGGGATGGCACCTCAATTCAGAAGGTAAATCGGCCTCGTCAAGATGACTCGACTTGCGGGACGTGTAATATAACCGACTTATTGGGCAATGACAGCGATTTCACTGATCGTGTAACTGTTTCGATGGGTCGCCCTTCAGGCGAACCGGCACGGTCAGGGCCTTTCGATTTAATCGGAGATGGACATGTCATCCCGAGGCATCGCGTAGCGAGCCGAAGGATCTTCCATCGACGCTGCCAAACGTCGTACTTTATTTGGTGTCGCAGCGTTGTTTGGCAGATCCTTCAGTCGCTTTGCTCCTTCAGGATGACATTTGGCCTTGGACGTATTGAATCGACAGTCGCGTAAGGTGCCGAGTGGGCGCAAACAAAAACCGTCAACTTCCCCTTGCGCGTCGCCGGTCCGCGGGGCAACCATGATGGCCGCGAGACGCGGTGTGGACGCGAGTGTTATTGGCCATGGGGATGTTTACACGATCTCCGCGGATCACCCGGCAGCTTGACGGTCAATGGCACCTGATTTGTAGAACAATTGTCCTCAATGATTGTCCTCAATTGTTCCGCGAGTCGCGAAAATGTCGGGGAAACAGTTGGGGACAACTGTTCCACCATGCCCCAACCGAGTGCCATTGACCTGACGGTGCCGGGTCGCCGGCAAAGCGCCGCTGCGGCGTTGTCCGTACTTGGTATAATCTGTGGCGGAACCGTTCGATACAAGCACGACGCGCAAGCGAGTGAGCCGATCCATCGTCAGGAATCCGTGACGTGTCGCTACCCAACGTCCATCAAGAATCCGCTCTGTTCTGGCAATTGCGGGGAATGTTGGTCCGCACCATTGTGCGCCAGGCCCTGACCGCGGCACGCCTGCGGACTTCGGTGATCCTGGGAGTGACGGTCGTATTTTGGGTCGTGATGTACTCGTTGTTTGTCGAGGGGTTCAGTCTGATCCGCAGTATGGTGGCGCACTTGGGAACGCGCGTGGAAATATCGCACGCCGTGTTTAACGTATTTTTCCTGGCCTTGTCTGCGATGCTGATGCTGTCGACCGCCATCATCTTGTACAGCACGGCGTATCGTGGTCGCGAGGTCAATTTGCTGCTGACGTTGCCGGTGCGCGTTCCCCGCATTGTGCTCTACAAGCTGCAAGAGGCCATGTTTGTGGCTTGCTGGGGCTTTTTCCTGTTGGGTGGTCCCATGCTGATCGCGTACGGCGTGGTGGCGGAGGCACCCTGGTACTATTATGCCTTATTACCGATGTTCATGCTGACTTTTGTCACCATCCCTTGCACGCTGGGAGGGATGCTGTGTCTGGTGGTGGCCCGCATGCTGCCGCGTTGGAACGGCGCACTCTGGTGGCTCGTCGGCCTGACGGGACTTGCGCTGCTTGTGGGCGCGGGCTATCTCCTGGGGCGTGAGGTCAGGCCAGAGAACATGATGAGCATTGACTGGTTTCAGTCATTGTTGTCGCGGATGCAGTACAGCGAGCGGCGCTACTTACCCAGTTGGTGGCTGAGCACCGGGTTGCTGGAAGCCGCGCACCCGGCGGTCAGTGACCACCGCAGTTCGATCTGGGAGAGCCTCGGCTTTCTCTCGGTGTTGAGTTCGAATGCCATGCTGGCCTACTCCATGCTCGGCGCAATGGCCGGGCAATGGTACGTCAGCGGCCGAGCGGCCGTGGCGGAGATGGGTTCGCGTCGCATGCGACGTCATTGGCAGGTGACGGACCGGGCCTTCAGCCTGCTGCTGGCGCCCTTCCCCCTCACGACACGACAGATGTTGATCAAAGACTTCCGCAACTTTCGCCGCGATACCATGCAGTGGTCTCAGCTGGCGATTTTTGGCATTCTGCTGGCCTTCTATTTTGCCAACATTCGACGATTGCACCACGGCCAGTCGAACACGACCTGGCTGACCATGATCAGTTTCTTGAATGTCGGCGTCGTGGGTCTGTTGTTGGCAACGTTTACCACACGTTTCATCTACCCGCTGATCAGCTTGGAGGGGCGACGCGTGTGGGTGCTGGGCACGTTGCCGATTGAGCGACGTGAAATCGTGATCAGTAAGTTCATTTTCGCGTCCAGTCTTGCGGTCTTGCCCTGTTGCCTGCTGATTTGCTTGAGCGATTTTATGTTGGGCATGTTTGCCTCGTACCCGAAGCTGGCCATCACGCATCAATTGGTCTGCCTCTGCTTGTGTTTGGGTTTGTGCGGCATCGCCACTGGCATGGGTGCGCTGTTTCCCAACCTGCAGGAGTCCTCGCCGGCTAAGGTTGCCTCCAGTTTTGGCGGGACGCTGACCCTGGTCCTGAGCGCCGCGTTCATTTTGAGTGTTGTGTTAACGGCGGCGGTCCCCGCATTCTATCAGGTCCGGCAGGCGACGGGCGGATGGATTCCCGCCTGGTGGCATGAGGCCTACGTCGATCTGGCCATGGTGATCTGCGTGGCGCTGTCCGTCGTGGCCACCGGCTTGTCACTGGGCATGGGCGTGCGGCGGTTTCAGCGGATGGAATTTTAGGCAGGCTGGGCCGCGTCGTTCTGGCCTTTAAGTTATCGGAACCGAATTCGACGTCAAACGCTACTCGTGCTCGTGCTCAGCGCAGCGGTGCTCGTGCTCGCAAGCGAAAAGGGGGTACGGTCATGGCGGATCAAATCTTCGATCATGAGAAGCTTGATGTTTTTTTCGGCTGGCGATCGAGTACGTCGCCGAAACGTTTCGGATTGCGAAAGATCTATCCGGACTTCATCGGCACTCGCGCGATCAATGGTTGCGCAGCTCAATCGATTCCGCTCAATAGCGTTGAAGGAAACGGAAAACGCAGCCTCAAGGACCGTGCTCGATTCTTCGATATCGCCCGAGGCTCGGCACTGGAATGCTCCGCGATTCAAGATGTCCTTCTAGTTTCGGAGGCGATCACAAGAGAAACGAGTCAACCGATGAAAGCCAAGATCAAACGAATCGTGGCCATGTTGACTCGTTTGGCCATACGGTCGGACCATGTGACAGAGTTCCCGGAATGGGACGATACTGGCACCGATTACGAGCACGAGCACGAGCACGAGCACGAGCACCGCTGCGCTGAGCACGAGTCGTGAATAAGCTTGACGGAAATCCACATCAACTCCCGGGGCTGGGCCAGAACAAAGGGTTGCCGCCGAGCGGTAATCCGCGTGCCGAAAATGGAAAATCAACTCACCGCCGGCTGAACCCAACCGTTAGACCGCAAGCCAGAAGAAATCGCCGTTAACATCGGTCATGGGCCGCTACTCCCGGGCGATTTCTGACGGCGTGCGCGTCGGGCGGACGCGCACGCCGCCGAAGAATGCCGCAAGGTGTTTGGCCAGAACGAGCGAGTGCCGGTCATTCTTCTGTGGCTTGCGGTCTAACGACGCGGGCGGACGCGCACGCCGCCGAAGAATGCCGCAAGGTGTTTGGCCAGAACGAGCGAGTGCCGGTCATTCTTCTGTGGCTTGCGGTCTAACGACGCGGGCGGACGCGCACGCCGCCGAAGAATGCCGCAAGGTGTTTGGCCAGAACGAGCGAGTGCCGGTCATTCTTCTGTGGCTTGCGGTCTAACGACGCGGGCGGACGCGCACGCCGCCGAAGAATGCCGCAAGGTGTTTGGCCAGAACGAGCGAGTGCCGGGCATTCTTCTGTGGCTTGCGGTCTAACGACGCGGGCGGACGCGCACGCCGCCGAAGAATGCCGCAAGGTGTTTGGCCAGAACGAGCGAGTGCCGGTCATTCTTCTGTGGCTTGCGGTCTAATGAACCGCAAATCTGGGTAAACACAAGGCTACAAACCTACCCTACATGCGTTGTGTTCGTTTATTCGTCTGGGGAAATTTCGTTGGCATCGGATGCCCGTTCCGCTTGCCGTTTGGCGCGAAGCGCATCGATTTCGGCTCGCAGGGCATCAATCTCCGCCCGCATCGACGTCAGTTCCTGCTCATGATGATCGATGGCCACGCGTTCAGCGACTTCCTTGCGGAGTTTCAGCGCTTGATCTCGATACTGTTGAGCCACTTTCATCTGTCCTTGTTTCCGCATCGTTTTCGTCAGTTCCTGCGCGGATTCTCGATCCAACCCCGCACGAGCTTTGTCGAGCTCCTGCGCCAGGCGTGCCTGCTTGGCCCGGGCCCGCTCGTACACTTCGGCGAGGCGTCTCTGTGCCTCTTGGGCGCGGGCCTTAGCCTGTTGCACGTCGCCGTCGTCCAGCTCGTCCATCATCCGCGCGGCGGCGGACTCGAGGTCCGCCCGTTTGGCACTCAACCCGTCGTTCAGCTGCTTGAGCGACTGCTGCAGCAACAGAATCCGTTCCTGCTGCTCCTTGCTGTTGGCAGAATCGGCGTTCAGTCTCTCCACGCCTTCCAGCGAGTGCTGGACGGACTCGCGCACGATGTCTTCAATTTCGTGTAGTCGCTCCCAGGGCAGGTCCTTGAATTTATCCGAGGACTCGGCTGAGCTGTCCGTACAGCTCGTTGAGCGGCATTTGTTGAATCATTTCCAAGTTCTCACGAACAATGTCACTCATTTCTTCCTTGGAAAGCTGCCCATCCTCGAACTGCTGGCCCCAGGTTTCCCACTTCCCGGAGAATTCTTCGGCCCATTGTTCCCACTTCTCGCCGTGTTGTTCGGCCCACTGTTCCCAGTCTTCCGAATACCCTTCGGCCCAGGACTCCATCTCCTCGGCGAACGACTCGGCCCAGTCCTCCGCATGCTCACCGAATTTTTCGGCCCAGGCTTCCACCGCGTCGGTCAGCTGCTCGCCGTGTTGCTCAAGAGCCTGCTGTAAAGACTCGCTCATCTGATCCGCCACTTCGCCCGCGGCGCGCGCATCGTCCAATTCGCGCTCCACCTGGATTTCTCCCTTTGCGGAGTCGGCCCGTTTCGGATCGTGGCTCTCTCGTCGGCGCAGCATCTTGATCCGCTGCAGCGCATCGGCGAGGATGGCAGCCTCTTCCTCCGTCAAGTCATTCACATCCATTACTTCCTGGGATCCCGCAGCGTCAGCGGCAGGGGCATCGTCGTCAGGCGATTGAGCCACGCTGGACGCGTTACCTAACCACAAGGTGAGTGAAATACTGAGCAGCCATGCCGTAACTATTTTGAATGTTTTCATGTTCTCCCGCTCCTGTTTCGTGCATTAAGCTCCACGGATGGAATTTCCAACTGGCGAATCAGCTCCGTGAGGCGACCGCGCAGCCGACGTGATTCATCCGGCGTCAATTGCAACTGATCCAATTCCAGTTTCAACGTTCGCAATTCCCACTGCAAAGTCTCTCGTGTCATCTCTTGAGTGCGTCGCTGTTGTTGACTAATCGCGCTGAGTCGATCCAGGGTGCGAGCGACGGGGCGGACAACATCCGTCGACGGACTGGTTTGCATCCAGCGCACCGTGCCCACGAGGCCCAGCAATAACGCGGCCGCCGTGCCGACGGAAGCCAGGCGAGACCAACGACCACGCCGCCCTGCGTGGCGCCGGTCAGCACGCCCCGCGTGATCGCACGTCCAGAGTGGCATCGTGCAGCTGGGGGCGACGTGGACGGGAGTCCGTACCAGATTGTCGACGCGCTCCAACGCCGACGCCAGCTGGCGACACGGTGCGCATGTAGCCAAGTGGGCTTCGGTGGACGCTCGTTCATCGGAGGTCAACTCCTGGTCCAGCAACGCGCTGACCAATTCACCCCAATCCTCGCAGGCAGCGTGTTTATCTTGATTCATGGCCGCTCCTCTGGGCTGAGCACGTCCGCGAATTCCCTTTCCAGTTTTCGACGTCCCCGGTATATCCAAGTTCGCACCTGCGCAGGGGAACAATCCAATACGCTGGCAATTTCGTCGTAGCTCAAGCCGGCATCGACGCGCAGGCGCAGGGCTGCCGACCAACACTCGGGCAATGACGCCATGGCTGTCGAGATTCTCGTTTGCAGAGCGTCCAGGCCGCCGTCGCATGGCTGGATCGCGGATCGCGCATCGACTGGTTCGGCGACCATGGGCGCGAATCGCTTTCGATGGCGCAGCTCGTCCATGCACAAATTGCGCACAATCTTGAAGTAGACCGCTCCATTTTCGGACAGCGAAATGGGGGCGTGCTGGTACCTCATAAGTCGGCAGAACGCTTCTTGCACGGCCTCCTCGGCATCCGCCATGTTGCGCAGGATGGAATAGGCGTAGCGCACCCCGCGCTCGCAGAATTGTTCGTACTCGACCGCCGGTGTTGCATGATCGGTCATCAAGGGTCCCGTGACGCCATGAGGGGTAGGACGGATGGGCCCATCCGCAAGGCACGTTGGCTTGTCCCAATCGCTTTCCACGGATGGGTGATCCGTCCAACAAGGGTGGGGGGCGGATTACCAAGTCGCTGGAAAACCTGTCCGTGGATCGCGCCACATAGCGACCTGGCCAATCCGTCCTACGAGGGCGGGAAGCCGACTATTCGCAGTTACTGGCTATTTCTATAACGGATATTTCGCCTCGAATCGCACCTTATTGGCGAATTTTTTCACAAATCGCCGCGTCGACCATGAAACTCCACCTGCTCGATATAGGGATCATTCTGGCCTACGTGATGGGAACGCTGTGGATCGGTTTCTGGCTGGCGCGGCGTGCCGGGAAGGGCATTCAAAGCTATTTCCTCGGGGGAAACGATATTCCCTGGTATCTGCTGGGATTGTCCAACGCCTCGGGGATGTTCGACGTATCCGGAACCATGATTGCTGTGGCCTGGCTGTTTGTCTACGGCCTCAAGAGCACCTGGATCCCCTGGTTGTGGCCGGTGTGGAACCAGATTTTCATGATGGTGTTTCTGTCCACCTGGCTGCGTCGCTCCGATTGCCTGACCGGCGCCGAATGGATTCGATTCCGGTTTGGCGACCAGACCGGGGCTCGACTTTCCCATCTGATCATCGTCGTGTTCGCCCTCCTGATTGTCATCGCCTTCATGGCCTATTTCGTCGAGGGCATCGGCAAGTTTGCGACCCAATTCCTGCCATGGGATTTGAGCATTGCGAGGTTGGGGCTGAGCAGCGAGGACGGTTATGCTCTGCTGATCATCGCGTTGACCACGGTTTACACCATGAAAGGTGGATTTTACAGCGTCGTGGGCACCGAGGTGATGCAATTCGCCATGATGACGATTGCCTGTGTGGTGATTGGAACGATTGGCATCATGTCGACCACGCCCGCGCAGATACAAGCCGCCGTGCCTGAAAATTGGGGGTCCCTGTGGCCCGGTTGGCATCTGAACCTGGATTGGAGCGACACGCGATTTCCGCTGGCCAACGATCGCATTCAACAAGACGGCTATACCGCGTTTGGCTTTATCTTCACCCTAATGCTGTTTAAGGGAGTGTGGGCCAGCCTGGCAGGTCCGGTGCCCAGTTACGACATGCAACGCGTGTTATCCACGCGAACGCCGTCGGAAGCGGCCAAGATGTTTGGTTTGACACCGGTCGTCCTGTGCCTGCCGCGTTATTTCATGATTGCCGGCATCACCGTGTTGGCCCTTGTCTACATCGACCCGGTCGAGTTGATCGAGATGAGCCCCGCACAGAAGCTCAGCTTCGCCTTGCCCTTTGACGTCGGCCAATACGTACCGACGGCCTTCGAGGGAATGGCGCCGCGATGCGTGGACCTTGAAGCGCCGAACATGGAATCACTGGACTTCGAGAGAGTGTTACCGTTTGCCGTCAGCCATTACGTGCCGCTGGGTTTCAAGGGACTGCTGCTGGCTGGGCTGCTGGCCGCCTTCATGTCGACGTTCGCGGCATTCATCAATGCCGGCTCGGCCTATGTAGTCAACGACATTTACTTGCGATACGTCAATCCTCAAGCGGCCCCCAAAACACTGGTTCAATTGGGCTATGTGGTCACGGTCAGCCTGGTCGTGGTCGGTGTCGCCTTTGGCCTATTAGGAGGCAACATCCAGGCCCGCACGGACTGGATCGTCGGTCTACTGTACGGCAGCTACGTGGCCGCCAATGTGCTGAAGTGGGTTTGGTGGCGCTTCAATGCTTACGGGTTTTTCGCCGGCATGTTGAGCGGCATGTTGGGGGTTGCCATCATGCCGCCCGTCCTGAAGGCGGCTGGCCTGCAACTGCTGGCGATTGAGCAGTTCCCGTTGCTGCTGTTGATCTCGCTGTCGGGCTGCCTGTTGGGCTGTCTCTTGACCCGCCCCGACGACGACTTCGTGCTGAAAATTTTTTACAGGCGAACCCGACCGTGGGGCTGTTGGGGGCCGATCCGCGCCAAGGTCCTGGCCGATGACCCGAGCTTCCTTCCGAACCAAGACTTCGGCCGAGATGTTGTGAACGTGCTGGTCGGGATCCTCTGGCAAACCACCCTGGTCGTGCTGCCCGTGTACCTGGTGCTGCGTGACTGGCGATCGCTGGCCATCAGCGGATTCTTGCTGCTGGTCTCGACGGCATTTTTGAAACGTAACTGGTGGGATAGGTTGGGAGACTAGTTACTTACATACAAGCACGACGCGCAAGCGAGCGAGCCTGCCAACCGGCTAGGTCACGGGATACGGCCAAATGTCACCAGACATGCGCGTCGAAACTCGCCCGTCGTGTTTCGATGCTTGACGCCGTACCGGTCGAAATGGCGAGATCCTAGATTGACGTCGGCCCCAGCGGTCAATAATAATGCGCTTATTGAGATTCAGTCTCAATAAGCCACACACGACCCGCGTGCCGACCAACATCGTTCAGTCATTTTCCCGTAGGAACGGCTCAAATATTGTTCATGCCAGCCCCTTGCTCACTCTCACAGGCGCCCAGCCATCGGGCGTACGTCGTTTCGCGGATTGAGTTGCCGGCGGCGGACGAACTTCGCGTGAAGGTGATGGGGATTTGCGTCGGCCGGCCGCTGAGCATTGTTCGTGCGGGCGACCCGATCATCGTTCACGTTTCTGGCGCGAACATTGTCATGTCGCGAGGCCTGGGCGATTCGATTTTTGTCGATCCGGTGCTGCCGACGAATGGAGCGGCGCGGGCAGTTTCCTCATGAGCACATTGGTGAGTCCGTCGTTGGCGACGCAGTCAGTCAGCCCTGCCAAAACGGTTGTGTTGGTGGGAAGCCCGAACGCGGGCAAGACGACGCTTTTTAACCGCTTGACGGGGCAGGTCGGCAAGACGGCCAATTACCCCGGAACGACGGTGGCAGTGCGCCGGGGTCCGATGCGTATCGCAGCGCGGGGATCTTCCGTAACGATTATCGATTCGCCAGGGATCTATGGTCTGGAAGCCTCGAGTCCAGAGGAAGCGGTCACACGTGAGTTGCTGTCGGCCGAGCGTCACGGGGACCGGTTTGCGTCGGACATGATCGTTCATGTGATGGATGCCACGAATCTAGAGCGGGGCTTGCCGTTGGCGTTTGAAGTTTTGGACCTGGGACATCCTACCTTGGTGGTGTTGACCATGATCGACGTCGCCAGAAAACGTGGAATGCGCATCGACGTGGCGGCGTTGGAACAGGAGCTGCATTGCCGAGTGATCCCGGTATGCTCGCGTACAAGTGAAAACATCGAAGCGTTAGTGGAGGCGATTTTTCAGGCCGTGTCCGGCGAAGCACAACTTACGGTGCTTGGTAATGCGGGCTCGCCATTATCCTGTACTTCGTGCAGCCGATGCCCCTACGCAGCCCGCTTCGCACGCGCCGAATCGGTGACCCGCCACATTGTGGGCACGACCCATCCGAGTCGTGCCTCGACGCTTTCGCGAGTCGACCGCATGCTCACCGGACGCATCACGGGGCTGGTCGTATTTGCCGCCATCATGTTCGTGATGTTCATGCTTGTGTTTTGGCTGGCTGACTATCCCATGTCGTGGCTGGACGCGCTGGTCGCGGCCACGGCGGACATCGTGCGCCGATGGCTGCCGGCGGGTATTTTAAGCAGCCTGGTGGCCGATGGCATGGTGGCGGGCGTGGGCGGCGTTTTGGTCTTCGTGCCCCAAATATTCGTGTTGTTTGTCACGATTTCGTTGCTGGAGGACACCGGTTATCTGGCTCGGGCGGCCTGTGTGATGGATCGCTGGATGCAGCGCGTGGGACTGCCGGGCAAGGCGTTCGTGCCGCTGGTGGCGGCGCATGCCTGCGCCATCCCCGCCGTGATGGCCAGTCGCGTGATCGACGAGCCGCGCGACCGGCTGCGGACGATATTGTTGATTCCGCTGCTCACCTGTTCTGCCCGTGTGCCGGTGTTTGCGATGTTGGTGGCCCTGTTATTCCCGTCCGCTCCGGTGCTGGCGGCACTGGTTTTCGCGGGGGCGTATGCCTTGGCGATCATGGGAGCCATCGCGGTCGGCTGGTTATTCAAACACACGATTCTTCCGGGCGATGTTCGTCCGTTACTGATTGAATTACCCGAGTACCGCATGCCATCGCTGCGCAGTGCGCTGGCGGTTGGCTGGGAACGTTCGGCGGCCTTTGTCTGGAACGCCGGTTCGGTAATTCTATCGTTTTCCGTCCTGCTGTGGTTCTTGGCGACGTTTCCGCGGACGCCGATGGACCGGTACACGGGTGACGGGCCGGTCGAAATGACGCTCACGGCGCCGCAAGACTCGATCGAGTCAGCAAGCGATCAAGCCCGGGCGCAGCTGGAGAATTCCTATGCAGGTCGTTTGGGGAAACTAATTCAGCCCGTCTTTGCGCCGTTGGGCTTCGATTGGCGACTGAGCGTGGGGGTTTTGAATTCGTTCGCCGCGCGTGAAGTCGTGGTGTCGACGTTGGCCATTCTCTACGGTAGTCCCGACGAGGATTCTGGGCTCCTGAGTTCCCTGAGCGCGGCGACGGACGCGAGCGGTAAGTTGATATTTACACTCCCCACCTGTCTGAGTTTGTTGGTCTTCTTTGTGTTTGCCATGCAGTGTTTTCCGACCTTGGCCGTGATTCGCCGCGAACTGGGCGGCTGGAAATGGCCATTGTTCCAATTCGGGTATATGAGCACGTTAGCCTACGTGGCATCGTTGGCTACGTACCAGGTGGCAAGCTGGCTGTCCTGAGTCCGTCTCTGGAGTGCGCCGATTATTCGCCGCTTTCTCTCTCGGCCAAGCCGCTTTCTTGCACGGCCAAGCCGCTTTTCGAGTTGGGTCAGCCTCTTCCAAAGTATCGCGATTCGCATTCGCCGTGTGCTGGTGTCGCGCCCATGAATTCAGATTCAGCGAGTCCGATTTCAGACTGCGTTTGAAACATCAGCTTCCCGTCGATGACCACGTAGGGTATAAGAATCGTCGATGGTTTCATGCCGGTAACATCAGCCCTTGTGCCAGCCAAAGCGTGCCCTCGAATTGTGCCCTTATGTGGTGACCTCATGCTGTTTTCAGCCAGCCAAAATCGATCTCGCGTCTCTGCCGGTTTACTTCGCGCGTTTTGCGTAATGCTCATTTTCCTGCCGGCCGCAGCGATTCGTGCTGCGGCCCAAAGCCCGGGCGCTCAAACACAACCGCACGCGGCGGTTTACCTCACAGCCAAGGATACGGGCCAGCGGTGGTCCCGGACGGCGGATTTGGAATTCGTGCCCAAGCCACAGCCCGAGGAATGGGAAAAGAGTGTCTTCGTGGACCCAACCAAGCAGTTTCAACGCTGTCTGGGCATCGGCGCCGCGCTGACCGACGCGGCGGCGGAAACGTTTAGCCAGCTGCCGTCAGCGAAGCAGCGGGAATTTCTGCAGGCCCATTTTGATCCGCAAAGTGGACTCGGCTACACCCTGAGTCGCACCCACATCCACAGTTGTGACTTTTCGAGCGAGAGTTACACGTATGTCACAGATGGGGATCGGACGTTGAGCAGTTTCGACATTGCGCACGATCGGAAACATCGCGTTCCCTTCATCCAGCAAGTGATCGCGGCGACGGGCGGCAAATTGAAGTTGATCGTCAGCCCGTGGAGTCCGCCTGCCTGGATGAAGACGACCGGCAGTATGTTGCAGGGCGGCAAGCTCAAGCCGGACTATGCCGCGTGCTGGGCCCAATACTTTGTCAAGTTCATTCATGCCTACGAGCAGGAAGGTATTCCGATCTGGGGCCTGACGGTTCAAAACGAGCCCATGGCCAAGCAAACCTGGGAGTCCTGCATTTACACTGCTGAGGAGGAGCGCGATTTTGTCAAGCGGCACCTCGGTCCCGCTCTGGCCGCCGCCGGATTGCAGGACAAGAAGCTGATCGTTTGGGATCACAACCGCGACCTGATCTTTCATCGGGCCAGTACCATCCTGGATGACCCTGAAGCGGCCAAGTATGTCTGGGGCGTTGGCTTTCACTGGTATTCGGGTGACCAATTCGACAACTTGAGGCTCGTCAAGGATGCCTACCCCAAAATCAACCTGATGCTCACGGAAGCCTGCAATTACCCATGGAGCTTCGAGAAAATTGGGGAGTGGCGGTGGGGCGAGACTTATGGCCGGAACATGATCAACGACTTCAACAGCGGCGCTGTAGCCTGGACAGACTGGAATATCCTGCTGGACCAAACGGGTGGTCCGAACCATGTGGGCAATTTTTGTTACGCACCCGTGCACGGCGATACGGGCACGGGTGAGTTGCACTATATGAATTCGTATTACTATATTGGCCACTTATCAAAGTTCATCCGCCCCGGTGCTCGCCGCATCGCCTGCTCGTCGATGACGGACCGTCTGCTGACGACCGCGTTTCTTAACCCGGATGGCACCATCGCGGTGGTCGTGATGAACGGGTCCGACGAGGCCCAGCCGTACTTCCTGTGGCTGGCCGGCGGGGCCGCCAAGACCGAGAGTCCGGCCCATTCCATCATGACCCTCCTTGTGTCCGACGCTAATCTGCCGCGATGACAACATTCCGACCGCTGGCTCAATGCCGTGGCGGACGGCGTATTCGGGCCACCTAGGCGTCGACTGCGGGAGGCGAAACGCGGCAGCGCTCGCGCGCCAGCTGTTCCAGTTCGTCGACGACTTCTTTCAAGGATCGATTGTCGGTGGAGATGACGACAGCATCGGCGGCGGCCACGAGGCGTCCGACGGTGCGGGAGCGATCGCGGCTGTCGCGTTGATTCTGTTGCGCCAATACGGCATCGAACTCATGTTCTTCGCCGCGGGCATCGAGTTCCTTCATGCGACGTCTCGCCCGCTCTTCTGAACTCGCGGTCAGGAAGATTTTGCACTCCGCCTCTGGGAAGGCTACGGTCCCCTGATCGCGACCCTCGGTGACATAATCCCCACCGGTGGCGATGCGCCGTTGCTGTTCGACAAGTTGCCCTCGAATCTCGGGATTGTCGGCCACATGGTGAATCACCGACGTCACTTCGATCTTGCGAATTTCGTCCGTCACGTCCAGCTGATTGCTGTACACGCGGTCATCCGAAACTACGATATCGAGTGACTGCACGAGATCGGCCAGCGCCGCGAGTCGTCCCACGGGATGCCACGCTGCATCGCGGCCAAGGCTACCGCTCGGTACATTGCGCCCGTATCCAGAAAATGAAAGCCGAGTCGGGCGGCCAGCTCGCGAGCAGTGCTGCTCTTGCCGGCCCCCGCCGGTCCATCAATCGTAATCACCATGCACGTTGTGTCGCGACTTGTGGGGAAGGCTATCCTTGCATTGAGAACTCTGCACGGTCTAAGGTTAACAGCCGTTGCGCCGCACCTACTCACCCCGAGGCCGGCATTGGTGGCACGGGTAACGCGCGTGGCACGGTCGTCGGAGTGAGCGCCATGGCACTTACTTGAACTCGTGATTTGCTGGAACGCGCTTGCGTTCCGTTTCCCATGACACAAAAAACCGCGTGATAACGCACGTCGGCTGATGACCTGCCGACCTGACTTTCAGAATTGTTTAGTGACATTGGGCGCGCGGGAGTGGCGAGCTGGCAGCCGCGAACGATTGTCTCAGCTCGAATCAATCTGATTACATGCTGGCAGGCCGCACGGAGAACAACGGACGGTTTCCGCCAAGTTCGCTAAGAATTTCGGGTTGGTGCCGAGCGGCACGCGGCTTGCAATGTAAAAGCCCGCGACCCGTTTCGGGCCTTGTCTCAGCACTATTCACTCAGCACTTCTTAGGGAAAGGATGTAATCCGATGACAAGATCGCTTGCCGCTGCTTCTGTATTTCTTGCCCTGTCGCTGGCCGCCTGGTCCCAAGCGCAGACGTTGTACCCAACTCACTATTCACGCGACGTGCGCGGATGGAAACCCGTACAGATTCGACAAGTTGGGTATCCACGGGGGTTGACGGCTGGCCAGGCAGATTGGCCCCGTAATCCACCTATTGCGGTGGCAACACCGTACGCGTCTCAGTACCCCTCCCCGTTCACAGGCTCATCCCCGTTCACGACTGTGTATGCTGCCCCATACGCGGCACCATACCAGCCCGTTTCGGGATTTGCGCCGGCGACGACCTGTGAGCAGTTTGGGCGTCACGCGGAAAGCGGTTCATTGGCGAGATACAATTACCGCCACGCGGACGGCAGGCTGGACAAGTACGTCAAGAAAAACCTGTTTGGAGATCCGACGATCTTTCACCGTGACGAGCCGCTGCGTAACGCGCTCCGGTTTCTGTTTCCGTAATTTCCCGTCTGCGTGCCGTCACGAGGCATCATGGGTGCATGCGTGATCTCGACGAATACCGCCGAGCTTAGTCTCGAAACGGGGTCCACAAGCCACCGGTTGGGAACGTTTGCCACCGGTGGTAAGTGACTTTCGGCCTGACACGAACGCGGCCTGATGTTGGGACGCCTCCGACGGCCGTGAAGTCCTCCGCGCTTGCTCAGCGCCTATCCTCGCGCCGTGCATGGGGCGCCAGGTGTCCGGAATCATCGGTGCCGCGGATGGGACGGGACATTCTCAGTCAGCGGCGATTTTTCGGTTGATTTAGGGCGGTTTCTGCTCCGTTCGTTGAAATCCTGCGGGGGCATCAGTACACTAAGAACAGGTAAGCAATTGTGGGACAGAGAACGGAGAGTCTAGATGGCGGGTGGTGTTTGGGGCATTGATATCGGCCAGTGCGCGCTGAAGGCGATACGCTGCCGCATGGCCAGCGACGGCAAGTCTGTCATTGCGGACAATTTCGAGTTCATCGAATATCCCAAGATCCTCAACCAGCCGGACGCCGACCCGGATGAAATGGTTCGGGACGCCTTAAAGCAATTCTTGTCTCGAAATCCACTCAAAGGAGACAAAGTCTGCATCTCGGTAGCGGGCCAAAGCGGGCTGGCCCGCTACATCGAATTGCCTCCGGTGGAACCCAAGAAGCTCCCAGAACTCGTGGGCTTTGAGGCCAAGCAACAGATTCCCTTCGCGCTGGACGACGTCGTCTGGGATTATCAGCGTATGCCCGACGTGCTGGCGAGCGAGGGGGACGACGACGACTTTCCCATCGAAAATGTAGTTGGCTTGTTCGCGATGAAACGCGAGCAGGTGATGCGGCTGATCCAGCCCCTGGTCGATGCCGAGGTGGAAATTGACGTCGTGCAGTTGAGCCCGGTGGCCATCTATAACGCGGTCGCCTTTGACCAGTTTCCCACGAAAGACGAGGCGTTGACGGATCCTGCACAGTGGACCGTCGTGGTTTCGATGGGTACGGAGAATTCTGACATTGTCATCACGAACGGTTACCGTGTGTGGCAGCGGAGTATTCCCATTGGCGGCAACCACTTCACGAAGCAGCTGACGAAGGAAATGAAGCTGACGTTCGCGAAAGCCGAGCATATCAAGCGGAATGCTCGCGAAGCAGAGGACGCTCGGGAAATATTCCGCGCCATGCGCCCGATTTTCAATGACCTGGTCACGGAGATCCAACGCACGGTGGGCTACTTTGAGAGCCTGGATCGAGAGGCCAAAATCGAGCGGACGTTGTTCATCGGGAATCCTGCCAAGCTGCCGGGGTTGACGGCCTATGTCGAAAAAAGCCTGGACCGCCCCAATGCCCGCGTGGATAGTTTTGCCCGCCTTACGGGTCCACAGGTGACCAACGAACCGTTGTTTCGCGAGAATACACTCGCTTTCTTCATTGCTTATGGTCTGGCCTTGCAGGGACTGGGGGCCAGCAAGCTCAAGACAAATCTGCTGCCGCGAGAAATCCTCCGTCAACGACTCATTCGCAGTAAGAAGCCCTGGTTCGTGGCGCTGGCCGCTTCGTTGTTGCTGGGCATGGCCTTCAATTTTTTCTTCAACTTCCGCGCGTGGTACTCGGTCAATGGTGACTACCGCGTCAACAATGTGTCCTGGACGGATGTTGGCAGAAAAGTGGATGCCGTTAATCGGAAGGCGACCGAATTTGACAGCCGCGACCAGGAACAACTCGACCAGCTCGCGCGGCTCAATGAAGTCGGCGACACGGCGGTCGGGAGCGCGGATGGCCGCATGTTGTGGCTGGAACTGATGAAGGCCATTACGGCGGCGCTGCCCAACGATGTCGAAGTCATTGAAGATCTCAAGACAAAGCCACCCGAGAAGCGTAAGGAAATCTACATCCAGAAAATCGAATCGAAATTTTTCGCCGATTTGAGCCAGTGGTTTGATTCCACGGTGCAGGAAAAGTACAGCCAGCAAAATGCCAATCGTAAGGTTATGGATCCCACAGCTGCCGAAGTCATCGCACCGGATCTTACCGGGCAAAGCGGTTGGGTCATCGAGATTCAGGGTATCCACTTTCAACACCAGGATCAGCCCAGCCGAGGCTCTGAATACATCCGTCAGCACCTTGTCGATCAGCTCGAATTTGGCCACGTGGAATTGCCCGTGGGAGATGGGGATGCCATGGAGTCATTCGAGATGAAAGAACTTGGCATCCTGGTGCCCGTGGAAATTGACGGCGTTTTGGACTCAAATTTTACGCTCACACCACCGGATGCCGCGCCGCGCCCAACGAGGACCGCCAGACCAGACGCCCTGGTTTCCAATTGAGAACTCCGCAACGACGAGCGTCCAGCAACACGATCGCCGCCAAGGCCTATCGATTCACGGTCCAGTTTTGCTGGACGCAAATCACCAGTGAGAAACGAATGGAACAACGTCGACTCAGGGAATCCGCGGCGGCACAGGACGGCGACCAGGTTGCCGTCAATCAGGAATAGGAGTTGAGTCATGGAGTCCAGTGCGAAGACCTTAATGCGAAAACTGAAACGAATCCACTTTTGGATTTTGTGTCCCGTCGTGATCGTACTGGGGCTGGTTTCATGGTACATGGCGGTGCATTCGTTGAAGCAAGAAACCGTGGCCAACAGTGGCAAGATCAACGGATTTTACAGCACCTTGACGTCCGTCCGCACCAAGGAAAAGCACGCCAACGACAAAGTCGCCAAGGGCATGGACGCGTTAATTGATCGACGCCGCCAGGAAGTGGCTGCGGCTTGGACCGAGCGCTGGAATCAACAGACCAATATTCTGACGTGGCCCCAGGAACTGAGCCAGAAATTTCGAGAGAAAGTGGAAGGGCTGCGGCCCATCGAACGATATGTCGATTTTCCAGTACCGCCGGAAAAAGAACTGGTCCGCACGCTGAGAATGGAGTACCAGGAGTACATCAAGAAAGAACTGGTCAAGCTGGCTGACCAGATTGGCAGTGCATGGCGCCCCGGCGGTCGGTCGGGGTCAGCCCAGCGCGTCGATTTCGATTCGCTGAGATTTGATCACTTGCTGGTCGCCTGGAACCCATCCAACCAGGAGGAGATTGAGTCCAACCATTTTGACTGGTCGTCCACGGGGGGCGGCACGAGCATGTACGGCCAGTCTCGCCAGAGGGCTGCCGGAGCGGACGGAATCCCGACGCTGCTGGAGATCCTGTATGCCCAGGAAGACCTGTGGGTCCTGCGATCCATCATGGGTGTCATCGAGCGGGCGAACGAAGGGGCCACCACGCGGTTTAGTGCTGCCGTCAAGGAAATCCATTCGATCGAAATGGGACGCAATGCCGCATTAAGTCGCGGTCAGCTGGTTCAAGATAAAGGCGGAAGTAATGCCATCCTGGACCCGTCTTCTCCGATGCTCCAGGGACCAGAACCGGTGGAACAACGACCGCCGGAAATATCCTTGGACCCGATGCCGCCTGACGGGATGGCGGTCAGCTCGCAATTCGATACTGCCAACATGCGATATGTGGACAAGAATTATGAGCCGCTCTCTGGCGATCGGCTGCGTAGCGTGATGAAGGCCGTCGACCTGGATCCGGCCGACGCGACCTTGGTGGTGGCCAAACGCATGCCAGTTAGAATGCGACTGCGCGTGGACCAGCGCAAGCTGAATCGTGTTCTGGCCGAGTGCGCGAGCGCCGAGTTGACGATCGAGGTTCGGCAAGTGCGGATCAATCCGGAAGCGTCCGACGGGGCGCAGAGTGGAGGATTAACTCCAGGCATTAACGAGCAGCGTCCACCAGGCATGCAGCCTTCGTCGACGACTAGTGCGTCCGAAGATCTTTTTCAATACGATGTTGACGTGGAATTGTATGGCATCGTGTACATTTACAATCCCGTAGACAACACCATTCTCGGCATCAAACAGGAACCACCGGCCGAAGGGGAAGTCCCGCCGACCGACGATACCGTCTTACGAGGCCGCGAAGTGATTTGGACGCGTCGAGCGGCCGCCTGACAAGAACTCCCATTCGTTTACAGCCAACGTGGTGAGCATCCATGCAGCCCCCCGGCTGTCGCTCGGAAGCGGAAACTAGCATTGCGCTGAGGACACATCACATGGCGAAAAAAGAAAAAAAAGTCAAAGTCAAGAAGGTCAAGGAAGCCAAGCCAAAAAAGACCAAGCAGCGGGAACGAGGAGAAAGCGTCAACTTTAATGAGCTGCTGGCAAATCACTTTGAAAAAGGGCTGCTGGGGCTCGCCCTGTTGTTGACCTTGCTGATTGTCTGGAGCGGCTTTCGCGGGCGGCAAGGGATCGAACTCAATAAGACGCCTGCCACGCTGGATCGAGAGGTCGCGGAAACCGAGAAACTGGTGAATCAGTTTAATTGGGAAGCGGACTTTCGGGCGGCACGTGTGGACAACCAGGATTTTCCCACACGAGCCGACAAGGCCCTCCGTCCGCTGGATCCACAAGTTTACGCCACCAACCAGCTGATTCGACCGCCCGTAAGCCCTCCGCTAACGAAACGAAAAGACCCCGATTTGTTCGCGGCCACGGATTTGCAGGTTCGCGCCGGCTTTGGCATTTTAGAGAAATCCACGAGTCGAGGTGGCCCCGACAGGCCGGGGGCGCAAGAACCCGATATTTTTAGCACCGGCAATCTGGACGACGAAGAAGTCGATGAGAAGTCGGGGCGACCCATGCCGGGCTCGGGCATGGTTGGAGACCGACGAGGCCGGGGCGGCGAAACCGAGGGCATTTACTTCGCCAGCGTCACGGCGCTGGTCCCCGTCCGGCAACAGTTAGAGAACTATCAGAGCAACCTGGCTAACTCCCGCGGTCAGGATGAGTCGCGAGACGTTCCGATCTATACGAATTGGATCCTGGAAAGATCGGAGGTCGATTCCAGCGGAAACGATTTAGGATACGAACAGATTGCCGAAGGGCGGGCCAGGCGCGGCCGTCGTGACGGTTCCGATTCGATGGATCGGGTGATGTCGCGTGACGGTACGCCCGAGGCGGTCCATCCTCAATTTCGCCACCCGCTACTGACACAAAGTGTGCCACACGTCGAAGTCCGCGACCCCAATCGCTTGTTCGTACATGATCGAATCGTCGCGCTGTCCCAAAAAGCGTATCAGAAGGAGCGTGAGCGGCGCGATGCGCGACGACGTGGCCGCGGAAGTCGCCGGGGCCGGCAGTTGGACGGGGACAGGCAGGGGAGCGGGATATATCGTGACGATTCGGGCATGGACCGGATGGATCCATACATGGACAGCCAGGGTCCAGGCGAAGTCTCTCGTTATCAGGGTAGAGGACAGGGTACGGAACAGGCCCCCGACACGGGGCTCAAGGCCGGCATGCCGCTGGACAAAGCCCCCGAGTATTACATGTTTCGCTACGTCGATCGTAATGTCGAGGTGGGCCGCACGTACCGTTATCGGCTGCAGCTGGTGCTCGACGATCCCAATAACTCCCGATACAACAAGCCCTCGCCCGAGACGCTCGAACCAGCGGTGGCGGCCCGCGTGATTGGCTCCCAGTCCACGAATCGGGAGACTCAATTCAGCGCCGAGAGTGCTGCCGTGGAGATTTTGCCAGGACAGCAGCTGCTGCTGGCCAAAACGAATCCGGTTCCCCGGACCATCATCCGCGAAAGGCAACAGTCCTTCCCCAGGCCGGGGAGCTATCCGACGGCTGAAGTCATGGCGCTGATCTTCGACGCCTCGCGGTCCACGGATATTCCCGGCACAGCGCAAGTGTCCCCCGGAGCGGCCGTGTGCTTTGCAGCCGACACGGAAATCCCGCTTTGGGACCGCTCTTGGCTGAAGAAAGAAAAGGACTTCGAATTTCGCACCGACTTCGAAGTGCTTGACATTCGAGGTGGGGAGGAGGCCGAGAAGAGCAAGCTGATTACCAAACCAGGCGAAGCCTTGGTTCGCGACCCCGCCGGACGAATTACCGTGATCCGTGAATTGAACGACGAGGAGCTCATTGCCAAGTACACGTTTCCCAAGGAGGAGCCCGAACGGCGTGAAGGGGGCCTGGACGATGGCCGTGGGGGTGGCCGGTCTGACGGGACGGGGCGTGAGGGTGGCCGTAATCCACGAGGGCGTGGCCGGGACCAATAGTCTGTCCGCCCCCTGAATCGTCGCCTTTCGTCCGAGAGTCGCCTTTCGCTTCCGCGAAAGTGTGATCTGTCCCGAAGCGAAAGCCAACACTCCCCCAATGGAATTAGCCCTGCTTGCCCCTCTATAATGGGCGCCCGGGAGAACCACGCGGCCAACCCGCCACGATCAACGCACGATCGCACTGTGGGCCGTGCAGTCGGTCTGGATGGGACGGCGCGTCGAACGAACGGCATTTCAGGTTCCTGATGCCGTTCGTCGCCGGCCAGTGATGTGCGCCCACACAAAGGATTCTGTGCATGCAAGTCGAAATGCAACTGGCTCGAATCATCATTAGCGAGATCAACGAGCAACAAATCATTTACTTACGTGAAGTCAACGGAAGCCGCCAATTTCCCATTGTAATCGGTATCTTTGAGGCCACCAGCATTGATCGGCGCGTGAAGAACTACGATACTCCCAGACCGCTCACTCATGACTTGATTGTTAACTGCGTGGAATCATTAGGTGGCGAATTCGATTGCGTCATGATTACGGAGTTGAGGGAGCATACCTACTTCGCAAAACTACGCGTCAAGCATCAAGGGCGCACGATCGACATTGACGCACGCCCCTCCGATGCTATCGCGGTGGCGGTAACCTGCAATCCTCCACTAACCATCTTCGTGGCCGAGGAAGTGCTCGAAGACGCCAGTTCGGAGTAGCCCGCGCGGCGACCCCGGTCCCTGATGGGCGGTTCATTTAGTCGGTTTAGTGCAAAATGTCATCCTGAAGGAGCCAGGCGACTGAAGGATCTGCCAACCAACGTTGCTAAACCAAACAAAGCACGACGTTTGGCATCGTGGCTGGAACATCCTTCGGCTCGTTACGCGATGCCTGAGGATGACGGCCAATTCCGCAGGATGACGGCTGGCTAATTCCGCCGTTCAATCGACAGTCCTGGGGGAGCAGCGAGGGCCATCACACAGCGGGTCCTCGGCGGCACGTGAATACGGACGCAACGTGCATGTAGCGATTCAACCGACACCTCGTTTACGACTTTGCCGCGCCGCTCCTTATAACCTGCGTAACGCAGGCGAACTGTACCGATTAGTCAAATCTTGGCAATTTCGATGGCTTTGCGGCAGCGATCGAAAATCGTGGTTATTCCGATCATCGGGGCCCGATGAACGTGACCGGTTGATCGTTTTGTATCAACCACTGCTCGATGCGTCACACCGTATGTGCCGCCCAGCCGTCTCATTGTGAACTCGAATCAACCATTAGGCGTACTCCACGATGAAGTCTCCATTCCAACTCAGCATGCTGTCGCAGCCGGCGCTGACAGCAGTACTCGCCCTTCTGTTCGCGGTTCCTGCCGCGAATGCACAAAGCGGACTCGCGCCGGTGGTGGACGCCGCGGACAGCGAGGCCTGGGTCGATGCGTACACGGCCAATTCGGAAGCCACGTCCGAAAGCGGCGAACCGAGCACTGATCTCGCGGAAGCGACGGGCGGCGGTAACGCCAACGGATGTAACGAGGACGGCTGCCATGGTAGCGGCTGTAACGCAAATGGCTGCGATGATCACGGTCGCGGCCCGGGCGACTGCAACTACGGCGTACCGCTGTGGCGTGGGTCTTGCCAGTCCTGCGGCGGTCCGTGCGGTGGCGGTCCGTTGTGCCAGGACTGCCGCCCATCGGAGATGACTCCCGTGTACGGCGGTCTCTTGTCCGGAGACGGTATGATGCGGAGTGGCTGCGGGGGCGGCGGAAATTCCCTGTTGGGTCAAGCGCCTGGAATGGGGCTGGCGAGTTTGTTTGGAGGCGGTTGCAGCAGCGGAAATTGCAGCGGAAATGGCGATGGGGGTTGCAGTAGGAGCTGCAATCAGATGCCCGGCCTCGCTTGTCCCTGCGGTGCTGGCAACGGCGCACGCTCCAAGCGGATTGACGTCTTCAAGGAGTTCCTGTATCTGCAGTCTCGAAATGCCGAAGTGGCCTATGCGGTACCTGTCGATGGGCCCATAACACCCACGCAGGGGAACGGCATTCAGATTGGGCGCACGGCGCTGGCGGAAATGAATTACGAACCCGGTTTTCGCATCGGGGCCAACTTTTACGGGCAAAATTGTAACGGCCTGATGCTGCAATGGGCCCATTTTGAGTCCCACAACGACGACCAAATCAACACCTCCGCCCCGGATGTCATTCGGTCCCTGGTCACCCATCCGCTTGGGACCAATGCGGCCAGTGATGGCTTGCTGGCGACCTCTGACTACGACCTTGATTTTGACCTGGTGGACCTGGCGTTTCGATTCCCGTATCGCAAGTGTAACAACTGGTGCGCCGAGGTGCTGTGGGGACTGCGTTATGGCAGTTTGAACCAGGAATTCTTTTCCGCGATTGACTTCAACGGCGAGACGACCGTAACCACGGATATCGACTTTGTCGGATTGGGGCCCCAGGTAGGCCTTTCGGCCCAACGTCGGTTCGGCTGCAGCTGTCTGTACGCTTACAGCCAGGGACTGGCCAGTTTTCTGGTCGGGAAATTTGACGGCCAGTATCAGCAAAGCGATGCTTTTGGAGGCGTCGTGGTCGATACGTCGTGGAACTCGGGCCGCATTGTTCCCCTGCTGGAGTACGAGCTGGGCGTGGGGTTGATGTCCCCCGGTGGTCGAGCCCGTCTGCGCGTCGGATATATGGTCAATGCCTGGTTCAACGCGGTCCGCACCGACGAGTTCATCAACGCGGTGCAGGCGAATAACCCGGATGGACTTGGCAGCGGCATCTCATTCGACGGTCTGACCATTCGCTCCGAATTCCGGTTCTAAGTCCGAATGAGAGCGGTGGCGGCTGCCGTTGGCGAGTTCCGTTTATCGGCCCGTTTTCCTGCCATCCCCGATCGGAATCCAGTGCTGGCTCTGGGGTGCATCGACTAACAAAGAAATCCTGCTGCATGCCGGGAAAGCCCGGCGTTCGTTCTGACAGACTACGGCTTGGCGTGGTCTGCATCCTCTCGAGGGCGGCTGAGCCAACCCGGCTCAGCCGCCTTTTACACGTCACGGCCCCGACATTGCCGTTGGTTTCCCGCACCGGTTTGGAGGATGGGATTCGCTGTGGGCCAACGTCCAGCTGCTCCAACCCGACCACTGTCCACAAACGACAATTCCTGCGCAGTTGGCTCTTGACAATTTTCCAAACTAGCGTTTAATTTCACGCCATACTCGAGTGTCCGGTGAAACCGGCTGGAGGAAACGCCGGCGAAGGACATTCGGCAATCCAAGAGGAATATTGGATGACGAGCAGTGGAGACTATTCGGACGGCAGTCAGGAAGCGTCCAGTCGAGAGGATGAGGAACCTCCAGGTTCAGGCTACTCGACTCGTCGCGTGTCGTCATCCGTCTCTTCCATCAAGAGCCAGTCGTTTCAACGCCGAATCTGGGGCACTTTTTATTCGAACAGAGCGGCTCAGTCTGCGGTCACGCCGCAATTCCGTGGGGAAAGTTTCCTCCCCGCCGCGTTGATTTGCCCAAGTCATACGCGTCGCGATCCCGCCAAAACTTCCCGCCTGCGTTCCGCTCCGGGCTATCCGTCAGGGATCCGGGCACACGCAACCCCGCATGCTGAATCGACCTGCGCGATCGGTGCGGCGGGTCATCGTAAAACGCCCCGGCAGGCTGCTTCCATCCCGATTGGCGACGTTGGCTGGCTGCCTTTTCTGCTGCTGAAAACACTCGATGGCTTGCATTGCCGTCGCACCCGTCCATAAGGGGAAGGCCATGTCCGCCGAGGAGTTTCTATGTGTGCGTTGTGCGCGATACACCCAGACGTGCTGTCAGCGGTCTGAGGTATATGCTACTCCGGGTGACGTGCGGCGTATCGCTGAGCACACGGGACTCGATGACTTCAC
Organism: uncultured Planctomycetales bacterium; assembly: GCA_963695565.1. Taxonomy (GTDB): domain Bacteria; phylum Planctomycetota; class Planctomycetia; order Pirellulales; family Pirellulaceae; genus CAVOGW01. The sequence goes on along the minus strand of CAVOGW010000005.1, from coordinate 608,489 downwards.
CGAATCCCGCGTGCCCGAGAATCGGGACTATCTCGACCAGGAGGATGATCCCGTTTGGCGGGACCACGTATTTCGTGACGACGGGAGCCGCCGTGTGCTCAAACGTCGTCCCGGCGGCGACTGCACTTTTCTGGGCGAAAACGGCTGTGTGCTACCGCTTGAAATTCGCCCCCTGGTCTGCAGGCTCTACCCCTACGACTACACGGCCGCGGGTATCACGGACGAACTGACGGAAGGTTGCCCGCTGGAATTGCTGCGGTCCGAACAGCATCTGATCGAAGCGCTCGACATGAACATCGACGACGCGCGTCGCTGGCATCAACAACTTTACGAGGAGATTTGCATGGAGGCACACAACTGAGATGCACATTGGACTGACCTACGACCTGCGCGACGAGTACCTCGTCGCCGGATATAGCGACGAGGAAACGGCCGAATTCGATCGCCCGGACACCATCGACGCCATCGAGGACGCCCTGCTCGTCCTGGGACACGAAACGCAACGGATTGGCCATGCGCGCCAGCTCGTGCAGCGTCTTGCCGCAGGCGAGCGCTGGGACCTCGTCTTTAATATCTGCGAGGGCATGTACGGCCCGGGCCGAGAGGCCCAGGTGCCCGCCCTCCTGGATGTGTACGAGCTTCCGTACACATTTTCCGATCCGTGCGTCATGTCGCTGTGCCTCGACAAGGGAATAACCAAATGCATGATGCAGAACGCCGGCATCCCCACTGCTCGATTCGCGGTGGTACATCATGTGGCTGAATTGTCAGCCATGCCGCGGCTTAAGTATCCACTGTTTGCCAAGCCGATCGCAGAAGGAACGGGAAAGGGCATCACCACAGCGTCGCGGGTTTTCAACCGGCGTGCGCTGGCACAAGTCTGCAGACAACTTGTCGATCGTTATCGGCAGCCCGTGCTGGTCGAAGAGTTCCTGCCCGGCCGCGAGTTTACGGTTGGGATGTTGGGAACGGGCAGCCAGGCCATCTGCTTGGGGACTCTGGAGATCGTTCTGCGTGCCGACGCGGAACCCGACATCTACTCGTACGCCAACAAGGAACACTGCGAAGAATTGGTGGAGTATCGGCTGGTGACGGCGGATGAGGATCCGCAGGTTGCCAGGGCGGAGCAACTCGCACTGGCCGCCTGGAAATTGCTCAACTGTCGTGACGCCGGACGCATTGACCTCCGCTGCTCCGCGGCAGGTGAGCCCCTGTTTCTGGAAGCCAATCCGTTGGCCGGGCTGCATCCCAGCCACTCAGATCTGCCAATGCTAGCAACTGCAGTTGGCATGAGCTACCTCGAACTGATTCGACGGATTGTGAGTTCCGCTTTGCAACGTGGTGTCACAAGCTCCGGCATCCTATCCCAGCCCGACACCAGCCTCGCTTGCTTGACCGCGGGTGTCTTCGGGGAGAGAGCACGATGAACGTCCTGGTGCTCTACAACGCCACGGAAAACGACGACCGGGTTGATCAACAGGACGTGCTGAGTCAGCGAGATGCGGTCGTCGACGCGCTGGAGTCCTGGGGATACGCAAGTTCGACGTTCGGTTGCACGTTGAACCTCGACGCAGTCCATGATCGCCTGCGGGGAGAAGCACCAGACGTGGTCTTTAATCTGGTTGAGTCGCTGGCGGACACCGATCGGCTGATGCCGCTCGTCCCGTTTCTGCTGGACACGTTACATATCCCCTACACGGGCGCGTCAGCGGCAGCCATGCTCGCGACTTCCGATAAAATTGTGGCCAAGGAGCGACTGCGAAGGTCCGGACTGCCGACACCGGACTGGGTTCACGCGGGCGGCCGGTCGTCGCCCCGGCATGCGCTGTGGATCATTAAGCCCATCTGGGAACACGCCTCCGTCGGCATGTATGACGACGCTGTCGTGCAGACTGCCGTCGAAGCAGAATCTGTTGCAGCAAATAGTCGATCAGCAACGGCGGCATGGTCGCCCTCTGTTCGCCGAGCAGTTCATCGAGGGCCGCGAGTTCAATATTTCGCTGTTGGCGGGCGAAGTACTACCACCGGCCGAAATCGATTTTCGCGCGTTTCCGGCAGGTAAGCCGCGCATTGTGGGGCAGCGGGCGAAGTGGGACATCGGGTCATTCGAGTACGAGCAAACGCCGCGCCGCTTTGATTTTCCGGCCGCTGACAACCGCCTGCTGCAAATCCTGGCCGAACTTTCGCGGCGGTGCTGGGAGTTGTTTGAACTCGATGGCTTTGCCCGAGTCGATTTTCGGGTCGACGAGGCGGGAAGTCCTTGGATTTTGGAAGTCAATGTCAATCCCTGTCTTTCACCCGATGCCGGTTTTGCCGCGGCGCTTAGCGAGGCGGGCATCGGTTACGACGAGGCTGTACGGCGCATTCTGAGCAGGGCGTCAAAACGAACCCGCGAAACCATCAGCGTCGCGTGACGGCGCGAAGGCCAACCCATGTTTCGAATTCGGAGAATTTACGATGACGTGCTGCCCGTCAATCGAACGGCCTTGAACGAGGTGGGGCAGATTTTCCGGGAGCAGTTTCCTGACGCTCCCATCGAGGATCTCGAACCGCTCTCGGAACGTTTGCGAAACCCTTTTCGGAAGCGATTTCGCACGATTCTCTATGTTGCCGAAAACGCTCGCCATCACGTGGTTGGTTTTGCCATCGTACTGCACGAACCGGAGATAGGATTCTGTTACCTGGACTTCCTTGCCGCCGGCAAAAAAGTGCCGGGACGGGGCATTGGGGCAGCCTTGTATGAATACATTCGAGACGAAGCGTATGGACTGGGAGTGCCGGGACTCTTCTTTGAATGCCTGCCGGATGAAGCGGGTCGATGCGCGGATCCTGCCATCCGAAAACTGAATGCTGCTCGATTACGATTCTACGAACAATATGGTGCGCTTCCCATCGAGGGCACGGCCTACGAAACCCCAGTCCCGGGCGGCAGTGACGATAATCTGCCCCACCTGGTTTGGGACAGCCTGGATTCGGGGCGTCCCCTGAGCGCAAAGTTGGCCCGGCAAGTTGCTCAGGCCGTGTTGGAGCGCAAGTACAGTGATCTCTGCCCCCCGGAATATGTGCGTAAAGTCGTTGCCTCCTTTCGCGACGACCCAGTCAAGTTGCGTGCGCTACGCTACCGGAAGACTCCCGTAGACCATCGGCCGCCGATCGTTCCTCAACCTGAGAAGATTGCCGTCACGATCAATGATAAGCACGATATTCATCACATCCGCGAGCGCGGCTACGTGGAAGCTCCTGTCCGGATTAGCGCGATTGGAGATGAACTGGCAAAAAGCGGCTTGATCGAAACGGTCGCGATCAAGGAGTTCCCGCTGAAGCACATCCTGGCCGTGCACGATGCGGACTTCGTCGAGTACTTCCGTCGAGCCTGCGAGAATGCTCCGCAAGGCAAATCGGTCTATCCCTATGTATTCCCCATCCGCAACGCGACCCGACCGCCAAAGGAGCTTTCCGTTCGAGCGGGATACTATTGCATCGACACGTTTACGCCGATTCATGGCAACGCTTATCCGGCCGCGAAACGGGCGGTCGACTGTGTGCTGTCGGCGGCCAACCACGTACTCGATGGGCGACGGATCGCCTACGCCTTGGTCCGCCCGCCCGGGCATCATGCCGAACGTCGCTCCTTTGGCGGCTTCTGCTACTTTAGTAATGCGGCCATCGGGGCCCACTATTTAAGCACCCACGGAAAAGTGGCGATCCTGGACATCGACTATCACCACGGCAACGGTCAGCAGGATATCTTTTATGAACGGGCGGACGTGCTTACCGTCTCGATCCACGGCGATCCCGACTTCGCATACCCGTACTTCACCGGTTTTGCGGATGAGCGCGGTTCTGGGGCAGGTGAAGGATACAACGTGAACCTGCCGCTGCCCGAAGTTCAGGACGGCGCACAGTACCGCAAGACGCTGCAGAAAGCGATGGACGTCGTCGAGCGGTTTGGGCCGTCGTTTCTGGTGATCGCGCTCGGGCTGGACGCCGCGAAAGGGGACCCCACCGGTACCTGGTCGTTGGCGGTCAAGGACTTCGAGGCTAACGGCCAGATGCTGGGGGCAATGAAACTGCCGACGCTGGTTGTGCAGGAAGGAGGCTACCTCACCCGGTCGTTGGGCAGGAACGCCAGGGGGTTCTTCCGAGGCCTCGTCGATGCCACCCATGCCATATCCCATTGAATCAGATCATTCCCGCCCCACGCTGCGGGACTCCTTGGGAGTCGCGGATCGCACGGCCGTGCGACGCATCGTGGAAGCGACCGGGTTTTTTCGACCGGACGAAGTGGACGTGGCCGTCGAACTGGTCGACGCACGACTGGAAAAGGGAAGTTCGTCAGGCTACGAATTTCTTGTCGCCGAGCAAGACAGCTTGGTCGTCGGCTACGCCTGTTATGGCCTGATCGCCTGCACGATCGGCAGCTACGACCTGTATTGGATCGCCGTCGATCCTGCCCACCAGGGTCGCGGCCTAGGACGATTATTGCTGACCGAGGTCGAGCAACGCATCGTGCAGACTGGCGGACGTCACATCTACATTGAAACGTCGGGCCGTCCGCAGTATGCCGCAACTCGGGCCTTCTACGCAGGCTGCGGCTACGAACTGGTTGCCGTGCTTGGGGACTTTTACGACCGGGATGACGACAAGACCATCTGGCGAAAGAAATGCGAATGAGCGAATTGGTGGGCCGCGGTGGAGTCGGCTGTACTTCGCGTCTAAGCTTGATGAGCATTCATGGTCATCGACAACGATCTCGTCAACCGACGCCTGGTTGTCATGGACATTTGCACGCGCGGAGCGACCGCGTCCTCGTCCATCACCAGCGTGCCCGGCTTCGCTCCGGGCGTGGGGTGTCGTTTTCTGAATATTGCGGTCATCATCTGGTGGGAGTTCCGGAGCTACGGATGCGGTACCGTTTGCGGTTCGATAAAGTCGTGTAGTCCTTCGAGTCCTCCCTCGCGCCGAATCCCGACTGCTTCATGCCACCGAACGGGGCCTCCGCGGTCGGGCCCGTGCCCGTGTTGTGGCCGACGTGGCCGAAAGATAAGCGGGAGATGACTCGGTCCGCCCGTTGCTTATCCGTGGTGAATACGTAGGCGGCCAGTCCGTATTCCGACTGGTTGGCTGCCGCAATTACTTCTTGCTCGTCGTCGAATTCGATAATTGGCGCGACGGGTCCGAAAATTTCCTCTTGCGCACACCATTTCCGCGGTGACACCGCGCAAGACCGTAGGAGGAAAAAAACAGCTACGATCGACGTCTGCCTGGGGCGGCGTGCGCTCGGTCACGCGCTGCGCACCCCGGGACAGGGCGTCGTCAACGTGCCGCGCGACCTTGTCGAACGCCTGGCGGTCGATCAACGGGCCAATATCCACGTCGCGGTCCATGCCGTTCCCGACTTTCATGGAATTGACTCGCTCCACGAGTCGTGCGGCGAAAGCATCCGCGATACCCCGTTGCACGTAGACGCGATTCGCGCACACGCAGGTCTGTCCCGCGCCGCGAAACTTGTTGGTGACTAACTGATCGACGGCCTGCTGCAGGTCCGCGTCCGCGAACACAATGAACGGAGCGTTGCCGCCGAGTTCCAGCGATAGTCGCTTCAGATGCGGGGCCGTTGCGGTTGCCAACTTCTTGCCAACAGACGTCGATCCCGTGAAACTGATCACACGCACCGCAGGATGTTCACACAACACATCGCTGATTTCGCCGGCTGGCCCCAGGACAAGGTTGGCTTTGCCGGACGGCAACTCCAACTGTTCCAACAGTGAAAACAGGGCGATCATAGTGAGCGGTGTCTTGGACGAGGGTTTGACCACGCAGCCACAGTCTGCGGCCAACGCCGCCGAGAATTTTTTCGCCAGCATGGCCAGGGGGAAGTTCCACGGCGTGATCAGCGCCGCCACGCCCGCGGGGCGATAGTATACGGTCCAACTGTGGCCGCGTGGCCGCTGGGCAAGCTGTCTCGGTTTGAGATGATCGACGCAACCGGCATAGTAACGAAAGAAACTCGCTGCGTACTCCGCTTCCCCCTTGGCCTCGGACCAGGGCTTGCCATGTTCGTGGGTGATGATGCGGCCTAATTCGTCGCGGTGGTCGCTGACGAGGTCCGCCAGCCGGCTCAGCCACTCACTGCGCTGCTCGATCGACGCCGGTACTGCCAGTGACCGAGCGGCCGCATCGACAGCCCGACTCGCTTCGTCACGAGCCATCCACGGAATCGTGGCAATTGTCTCGCCCGTTGCGGGATTGATGACCGGCGTGGTCCGTCCGGAATTCGCGTTGCACCATCGACCATCGATGTAGCCGCCTACGGTTGTTAATAATGGTGAGTCCATCGAGTTTGTTCTCCGTGTTTGCTACAACCTGTTGTGTGAAGACATCCCTCGTCGCCAAGGTCTTTTTCTCGTAACCACTCCCGGCGCGTGCAATCCTCCAAGCACTTGCTGCATCGTTCCTTAATCAGTCCGCTGTACGTCAAAGCTTCCGATTGACTTCGAAGGAAGTGCGAGCGCGATGTAAGACAGGCGTCGATCTGCCCAACTAGCCAGGGATCAAAACGTGCTCAGGGATCAAAATGTGGGCGGCGTGCAACAGCTGACAATTTCGCATTCCTGCCGGCCGTTGTTTCGGAATCGATGTGGCAGTCGACTCATGAAATAATAGCCATCGCCCGGACCGAGCGTCTCGCGCTGTCCGCCGACTGTAATCTCGATCTGTCCGCGAACGACCACACCTGCTTCTTCACCTTCATGGGACAACATTCTCGGCCCGGTGTCACCGCCCGCTGCGTAGGTCTCATGCAGGACCTGTAGTTTGCGATGCAACAGCCGCTCACCAACCTGTCGCAACACCAGCGGACCGTCAGCAATTCGAATCATTTCGGCGGCCCGATAGATCACCTGCGACTGAGGGGCAAATTCGGGAGCGAAGAACTCGGCCAGCGTTAATCCGAACGCGTCCAGAATTCTTTTCAGCGATGCCACGGACGGACTCACGCGATCCTGCTCGATCATGGAAATGGCACCGTTGGTGATTCCCGCCGATCGAGCAAGCTCTCGTTGCGACATGCCATAAACCTGGCGTAATCGCCGCAGACGCTCCCCCACACCGCCGCCGGGAGTACGTTCCAGCGTCGAATTCGTCTTCGCCGAGTCCTGTTTATCGCTTAACATTTACGACGGACCTCGCGGACCACGTGAGGAAATTCGTGATTTGACGTTGCTTTATAACCAAGAATGTTTAATATATCAATCGCAAATGCCAGCCTCTGCGGATAAGCCACGAGTCACGCGGGACACAACCAGATGGGAACGAATGAAAACTTAATTGCGCGGCGACAGGCGGTTACCCCTCGAGGAATCCCCATGGTCACGTCGGCCACGGTGGACACCGCCCTGGACGCGCTGCTTGTTGACGAGGAAGGCCACGAGCTGATCGACTTCGCCAGCGGGATCGGCGTCATGAACGCGGGGCATTGCCAGTCTTCGGTCGTCGAGGCCATTTACGAACAGGCGAAAAAACTGTTACACGCCGGCATTCACGTCGCGACCTACGAGCCGTATGTGGCGTTGTGTGAAAAGTTGGCGGAGTTGCTGCCGCACGGTGAGCATACCAAGGTAATGTTAGTGAATTCCGGTGCCGAGGCGGTAGAAAACGCGATCAAAATTGCTCGGCAGGCGACGAACCGGCCCGCGATTATTTGTTTTACGGAGGGCTTTCACGGTCGCACGCTGATGGCCATGTCCTTGACATCGAAGTATGGCTACAAGATTGGTTGCGGGCCGTACGCTCCGGAGGTTTATCGACTACCGTTTCCGAATCGCTATCGCTATGGTGATGGTCTGAGCGAGCCGGTATTTGTGGAGCGTGAGTTATGTCGTTTTCGTGATTCGCTGGTGAACACGGTAGCGGCGGAGCAGGTGGCGGCGGTTTTATTGGAGACGGTGCAAGGTGAAGGCGGGTTTGTCCCCGTCCCGCCGGCGTACTTGCGCGGACTGCGCACGCTGTGCGACGAACTTGGCATATTGCTGATCCTGGACGAGGTGCAATCAGGCTTCTGCCGTACGGGGCGGTGGGCAGCGTACGACCACTTTGGCGTGGTGCCAGATATTTCTACCTGGGCCAAAGCCATGGGAGGAGGCCTGCCCATCGGCGCTGTCATGGGTAAGGCGGACCTTATGGACGGTGCTCGGCCGGGAACGATCGGTGGCACCTACGGTGGCAACCCCGTGGCTTGCGCCGCGTCTTTGGCTACGCTTCGTCTGATGGAGGAATTGCAACTCGGTTCACGTGCGATGGCTATCGGCCAACGTGTCCTCGATCGCTTTACGGAACTACAGCGGCGATTTCCACAATGGATTGGCGACGTGCGCGGGCTGGGTGCGATGGTGGCCATGGAGTTGGTTGAACACGGTGACCCGCATCGACCCGCGACGGAACTTACCTTGGAGGTGCTGAAGGCGTGCGTGGCGCGCGGCCTGTTGATTATCGGGGCCGGCATTTACGGAAACGTAATTCGCTTTCTGGCCCCGCTGGTAATTACCGATCAGCAACTCGAACGCGGCCTCGATATTCTGGCGGACGAGATCGCCAAGTCAGCGACATCGCGTGCCTGACGTCTCCTCGCACATAAATTTACTCGGTTTAACACCCCAAAGGATGCTCGGCCAGCTTTCGAGGTGAACACGAATGGAGACACTATGACACCCTTTGCGATTGGCGGAATGCAATTGGCGACGTCGGGGCTGCGGGACAACTTGCCCTATATCCAGGCCAAACTCGATTACTTCATGTACTTGTTCCCCTGGGTGCAAATGGTCGTCTTCAGCGAGCTGGCCGCCTACGGTCCCAACCCCGCCAAGGCCGAGCCGCTGCCGGGGCCGGCGGAGCGAAAGTTTCAGGAGCTGGCCGCAAGACACAAGATCTGGCTGATCAATGGGTCATTGGTCGAACTGGCCCAGGGCAAGAAGTACAACACACTATCCGTCATTGACCCCACTGGCAAAATCGTCGGCCGGTATCGGAAGATGTTTCCCTTTTTGCCTTACGAGGTGGGGATCGAGTCTGGCAGTGAGTTCGTCGTGTTCGATGTCCCGGAAGTCGGTCGCTTCGGTGTCTCGATCTGTTATGACATGTGGTTTCCCGAGACTTCGCGAATGTTGGCCAGCTTGGGCGCTGAGGTGCTCCTGCACCCCACGTTGACTACGACGATCGATCGCGAAGTGGAACTCTCGCTGGTCCGCGCCACAGCGGCGACCAATCAATGCTTCATGGTGGACATTAACGGGGCGGGAGATGGTGGCAACGGACGGTCGATTATTTGTGGCCCCGCCGGCGACATTTTGCACCAATTTGGACCAGCGGAAGAGTTGGTGCCACTCGAAATCGATCTCGATCGCGTCCGCCGGTACCGGGAGGTAGGTCTACGTGGCCTCGGACAGCCGTTGAAGAGTTTTCGTGATTCTCAGGTGCAATTCCCCATCTACGGACCGGAAGGCAAGGCCAGCGAATACCTGACATCGTTGGGGCCGTTGGCAAAGCAGACACGCGGATCGCGTGCAGGTTTGGATATCGAGGATGCCAACTTGCCGGCCTGACACGCGTGGGGGTGTTGCCCGGCCGCTCGGTGCTGTGGCTGTCAAGTTAAGGAGAACAAGGAAGCGAGCATGACGGAAGTATCACACGACTATTACAATTTGCAGAATTTCGATCCCGCCCAGGTGGCACTCTACAATGTGGGCCGCCTGCGTACCGATATCTGGCACTTCCTGCGTGATAGTGCGCGACGGTTGCGGAGAATCCAACAGGACCCACTTCACGCCGACGACAAAATGTGGTTAATGACCGCTTGCGGCGAAGTGTTTGACTTCCTGTTTCCCTTGGAAGATTATTTTGCATTTCCAGGTGTTGCCGCGTTGGAGCAGCTTCGCGCGAGCTTTGACAGCGGAGCATTGGACGATCTCGCGCGGCAGACCTTGCGGCTGGTTCGCATGATGAACAATGGGTCGTATCGTCGGTTGGACCTGGCCGCATCGCGTTTGCACGACTATGCCGATTTGCTGAATGTCGCCAAGTTGAGCGAGGAAATCCATACACGGATCCGTCAGGAGCAGCGCCTGTACTTTGAAGTCCTGGTCGTCGACGACCTGTCGCCAACCGAGGCCCAGGAAATCCGCTCACAGGCTCGCGGGCTGCGGCGGCAGCACGATGCGTTTATGTACGAAGTCACCGTCGCGACCACCTTTGAGGATGCGTTAATCGCGGTGTTATTGAATCCGAATATTCAAAGCTGCCTGATTCGGTACAGCTTTCCGTATCGGACCGATAAGAAGCTCCGGCTGTTGGACGAGATTTACACCATTCTGGCACTTAATCCGCACGAGATCGATTCGCTCAGCGGGACCGAACGCAGCTTACAGCTTGGCAGTCTGCTGAAAGCTCTGCGGCCCGAACTCGACATTTTCATGGTCACGGACGCTCCGGTCGAAGATGTCGTCGGTGCGCCCAGTCGCGATTTTCGCCGCCTGTTCTATTTGCAGGAAAACTACCGCGAAGTGCATCTGAGCGTCATCAAAGGGATTCACGAACGTTACGAGACGCCATTTTTTAACGCCCTGCGACGCTACAGTCAAAAACCGACCGGTATGTTTCACGCGCTACCCATTTCGCATTCCGCCACGATTACCAAATCGCACTGGATTCGCGACTTGGCACAATTTTACGGCCACAACATCTTTGAAGCCGAAACGTCCGCAACGACCGGTGGACTCGATTCACTACTGCAGCCGCATGGCTCACTTCGAAAAGCACAGGAGTTCTCTGCACGCGCATTCGGTTCGCGACGGACTTATTTTGTGACGAACGGCACATCGACGGCCAACAAGATTGTGATGCAATCGTTGATCCGGCCGGGCGATATTGTCTTACTGGCCCACGATTGCCACAAGTCGCATCCCTACGCGGTCATTCTGGCCGGCGCTCACCCCGTCTATTTGGACGCCTATCCGCTGTCGGAATACTCGATGTATGGCGGCGTCCCCTTGTTGGAAATCAAACGCCGATTGCTGGAATTGAAGCGGGCGGGCAAGCTGAATCGCGTACGCATGTTGCTGTTGACAAATATTACTTTTGATGGGATTGCCTACGATCCCGTGCGAATTATGGAGGAGGTCCTGGCGATCAAGCCGGACATGATGTTCTTGTGGGACGAAGCCTGGTGTGCTTACGCCAGGTTTGCGCCCGTGCTGCGTCGCCGAACCGCCATGTGGGCAGCGGCTTACTTGCGAAGAAGATTCGCCAGCCCGGAATATAGACGCACGTACGCGCAATGGCGAACGGAATTCAATTTGCTCGACCCTGAAGATGATGCGACCTGGCTGGAGCGACCGTTGATGCCGGACCCCGACCAGGTTCGCGTGCGCACCTATGCCACGCAGTCCACGCACAAGACTCTGACCGCGCTGCGACAAGGGTCCATGATCCACGTGCATGACCAGGACTTTGAGCACCATGTTCGCAACGCCTTCAACGAAGCCTATATGACGCACACTTCAACCTCACCCAACTATCAAATTCTGGCCACCCTCGACGTCGGTCGCAGGCAAGTGGAACTCGAAGGATACGATTTCGTTGCCAAGAGCATCACCTTGGCCATGATGATTCGTGAACGGATCACGTCCGATCCATTACTGGGACGATATTTCCGTGTCCTGGCGCCTGCCGAGATGATCCCCACCGCATACCGACCCTCCGGGATTCAAAGTTACTACGACTCCGAGCACGGGTGGGGGCGGATGAATCTGGCCGCTCAGGCGGACGAATTCGTGCTCGATCCCACGCGCGTGACGCTGCACGTAGGCCACACTGGCATGGATGGCGACACGTTCAAAAAGCTGCTGATGGACAAGTATGACATCCAGATCAATAAGACTTCGCGAAACACCGTGTTGTTCATGATTCACATTGGGATGACGCGCGGCACGGTGGCTCATTTGGTCAACGTGTTGACGCAGATTGCCCGTGACTTGGACGACAAGCGGGACCGATGGAGTAAAGTTGAATTGCAACTGTTTGCCCAACAAGTCAAGGCATTGATTGAGGACTTGCCGCCTCTGCCAAACTTCAGCTGTTTCCATCCCACGTTTCGTCCGACGGCAGATAGTCAGACACCCGAGGGGGATATGCGCCGTGCCTTCTTCCTGGCCTACGACGAAACCCAGTGTGAGTACTTGAAGCTGGACGATGGCTCATTGGCTGCGGCCGTTCAGTCAGGACGGCAGGTAGTCTCCGCAGCCTTCATCACTCCCTATCCGCCCGGTTTTCCAGTGTTGGCCCCCGGGCAGGTCATTACGCTGGAGATCGTTCAGTACCTGACGGCTTTGGATGTCAAGGAGATTCATGGTTACGAACCGGCATTTGGCCTGCGGGTGTTCACGCCGTCGGCGGTTTCCGCGGAGGAAAGTCGCATCAATGGCCGTGCGACCAAGTTGCATAGAATTCGAGAAGGAGCTACCGCATGACTCAGGTCGCAACACACACACTTCGTGGACTGTCGGATATTCGCCTCTTTTTTCATCGAAATGAGACGCCGATCTATTTTGTCAGCGCGACCAACTTCAATTTGCTGGGCATTGACGAATGGGTCCGTAGTTTTCGCTTCATCAGCTACATCGATTGCTTCGATGGCCAACATCCCAATGTATTTACACCTTCCGAAATACCCCACCTGCCTTTTACTTCGATCGAAGACATCAACAATTACTTGTTGGAACACAAGGAAGTTGTCGACTTTGTTCGCGGCCGGGCCGTGAACGGTTCAGCGGGTAAAGCGGTGTTCCTGTTTTTCGACGAGCAAACCGAGAGTCTCTGCGAGCAACTTGGGCTGGAAGTCTGTTTCCCCAAAGCCAGTCTGAGGCAGGAGATCGACAACAAGATCATGACCACGCGAATTGGCGACCGGGCTGGCATCGCCAGCGTCCCCAACGTGTTGGGACGTGTGGGAAGCTGGCAGCAGCTGCGCCAGCTCGCTGGTCATCTCGGCGATGATCTCGTCATCCAAACGGCATTCGGTGATTCCGGCCACACGACTTTCTTTATTTCCAACGAGGACGATTGGAATAAGCACCTCAATGAAATCCTGGCCGATCCCGAAGTCAAAATCATGAAGCGCATTCGCTGCCGCGGTGCTGCGCAAGAGGCTTGCGTAACGCGGCACGGCACGATCGTCGGGCCGCTGATGACGGAGCTTGTGGGGTTTAGGGAACTGACGCCCTACCGTGGCGGCTGGTGCGGCAACGAAGTGTTGGCCGAGGCGTTCTCGCAGGACGTTCGTCATAAGGCCCGCGACATGACGTTCCGCTTCGGCGAAGAGCTGCAGAGATTTGGGCTATCATGGCTATTTCGAGTTGGATTTTCTTCGGGATCTCGATAGCGATGAGCTGTACCTGGGTGAGGTCAATCCCCGCGTCACGGGCGCCAGTGCCATGACCAATCTCGCCGCGTTTGCTCATGCCGACGCCCCGCTATTCTTGTTTCACTTGCTGGAATGGGCAGACGTCGATTTCGAACTCGACGTCGAAGAGCTGAATGCTCGCTGGGCCGACCCGGCAAACATCGACAGTTGGGGTCAACTGGTCATCAAGCACACGGCCGACTCGGTGGAGTTGATCACGGCGGCCCCCAAGACAGGGATTTGGCGGTTGCACCACGATGGCAGCGTCCAGTACGTGCGGATGCAGACGCACCGTCGTACGGTTGAATCGGAACGAGAAGCGTTCTTCCTGCGTATCGCTAAACCAGGGGACTACAAATACGAGGGTGCCGATCTGGGTATTTTGATTACGCCCGGCCGTTTAATGACGGCGGACTTTCAATTGAATGATCGGGCCCACGCGTGGACTCAGGGAATCGTGTCCCAATTTAACTCACGCCCGATTCAGCCTGCAGAAGCCGAAGTTGCTGCCCACGTCGCAGAAGTCGGCAACTTTAAAATGTTGTAGAACGACTGCCAACTCGCCCATCCATTTGACTATGGAAGTCCTGTTTCAGGCTATTTCCGAGCCCCAACCTGGCGACAAATGGCGACGTCTGTTTGAAGGTCTCTGGCCGGCATATCGCCGCTGGTTTCTCAGGGAAGGAGACGACGCTCGACCCAAATTCCTGACGTGTGAACGCGCATTGCGCACCCATATGCCGGAACTGCTTCCGACCTTTGAGCGCCTGCTCACCCTGTCAGGCGGCGGCGACCAGGCCTCGCGTTTTCTCAGCCTGTACAGGCCAACCCCCTACATGACCGGCTGCTCACAGGCCGTCTGGCTGCGAAATATGCCGATGTTGATTCGCAATTACGACTATAGTCCGAAGCTGTGGGAAGGTGTGCTGCTGCATTCCATGTGGAACGGTCGACAAGTGATTGCCATGAGTGACTGTATGTGGGGCGCTTTGGATGGCATGAGCGACTGCGGCCTCGCTGTGTCGCTCGCCTTCGGAGGACGCAAAGTCGTAGGCGATGGCTTCGGCATCCCCTTGATCCTCAGATACATCCTCGAGTTCTGCGAGACGACGTCGGAAGCCACCGAGGTGCTTTGTCGGGTGCCGAGTCACATGGCCTATAATGTGACCGTGTTGGATCGATGGGGGACGCACGCCACCGTGTTCGTTTCTCCCGATCGCGATCCTATCGTCTCGCGTCGAGCCTTGGCGACCAACCATCAGGAGTCCGTCGAGTGGAGCGAACACGACCGTGCCACAGCCAGCCTGGACCGCGCCCACTTCCTGTCTCTCCGCTTGCAAGACGACGGGGAAACGCGCGAACGATTCGCCTCCCGTTTTATGGAACCCCCCTTATACCAGACAAAACACCAGCACGGCTGGGGTACGCTGTACACGGCGGTCTACGAACCGACAACGGGTCGAGCCATCTGCCATTGGCCCGGTTATTGTCTGGAGCAAGAGTTCTCGCACATCGTGGAGCGCACGCTCACCGTGCGATTCAATTAGGCGCTTAGGAAAAACGGTCGTGATTTTGACCGGCTCGAGAATCGTATGAGTTTTTACTCGGATCCGGCAAGTTGAGACGGTCGTTTCGTGCAAGGGAAAACCGCCAACAACCGGCGGACCGATGATCGGAGATAGCCTGTCCCGACCGTCGAATTTTCAAATGGGGCGACGCCGTCCATAATGGCTGCATGTTCTGTTTTGCTTATGACGGGTCGATCAACGGCGACTGGGTCTCACATTACGCGGCTCAGTTGGCAGCCGCTCATCGACAACGCCAGCTGCATCTGATCCATGTCCGCGACGGACAAACGAGCGAGTCGCAACTGCAGGACAAACTGCGGCGGATGCAGACGGAGTGCGCGCGGCTTGGCGTCGAGTTGATCCCGCAGGTGCTGCCGCTTGCCGGCTCCCGGCTGAACACCATCCTGGCGGCTGTTCCGGCAGCCGGCGAAAGCTACGTGGTGTGCGGGATGCGTGCCCGCGAGCGGCAACGTGGTTTGCTGAGCGGGACGATCTCGGAAAGACTGCTGCGTTTGGGGCACTGCAATGTGCTGGCGCTGCGTGTCGTACAGCCCGGGCTGCTGGGACTGCCCCGCCGCCTGCTACTGCCAGTGGCGGGACATCCGCGTGGCTTTCGCTCGGGGTTGCCCTTCCTGCGGCTGTTCGGTCCGCAGGTCTCGCACCTGCAGATCTTGTTTGTCGCACGGGTTGGCCGGCGGCGTTTTCGTTGGCTGTCGCACGGAGCGACCGAACGCCGGCGATTGCCGGGCCAGGCGTATTGTGAGCGTGTGGAGCAGGAAATCAGCGCGCAGCTCGGTTTGGGCTCCAAGGTCGTGGACGCGCAGGTCGTCGTTTCGGACGACGTTCCCAAAGAGATTGTGATCGCGGCCAACAAGACAAAGTCACGGCTTATCTACATGGGGGCCTCGGAACGGAATCTGACCGAACGGTTCTTCTATGGCAACGCGATCGAGCAAGTCCTGCGGAACGCCAGTTGCGACGTGGCCATCTATCGAGGTGTCGCATGAACGCGGCGACAGGTCAAATTCACGAGCTCCGCGAAGACGACGTTTACGGCGTGTTACGAAGTCGTCCTCAGGGACTGACGGATTCTGAAGTGGCCACACGACGTCGCGAGATTGGCCCCAATCGCCTGCAATCTCCTTCGCGGTGGCGTTGGTTGAACAGCCTGATCAAGCACTTCGTCAATTTCTTCAGCATCCTGCTGGACGTGGCTGCGATCGTCTGTTTCATCGCCGACGCAGTGCAATCGGGTGAAGGGATGTACTTGCTGGGCTGGGCTCTGCTGGGCGTGTCGGTGCTCAACGTGCTGTTCGCGTTCTTCCAGGAAATGCGGGCGGAACGGGCGATGGATGAGTTGCGAAAGTTCCTGCCACAGAAAGTGCGCGTGCGGCGTGGCGGCGCGGAATACCAGGTATTGGCCGAAGCGCTGGTCCCCGGCGATGTCTTGCTGATCAGCGAAGGAGACCGCCTGGCCGCAGACGCACGCCTGGTCGAAATGGAAGAGCTGCTGGTCAACAACGCGCCGCTGACGGGCGAAGCCCGCTCGTTGCCGCTGAAAACCGGTCCCGCCACAGGCCAGCTGATCGAGAGTTCGAACATCGCCTTTGCCGGCTGCAGTGTGCTGCGTGGCACGGGCACGGCAGTTGTCTTTGCCACCGGACATCGCACGGAGTTCGGCAAGATCGCGGCGCTGTCGCGAGACATGCGCCGGCCGCTTTCCCCGCTGCAGCGTGAAACGAATCGCATGGTTCGCGTGCTGACCGTAATCGCCGTGGTGATGGGCGCATCGTTCTTCGCCTACGGTCTGGCCATCGGCAGGTCACCGTGGGTGAGCGTCGTATTCATGTTGGGCATTATTGTGGCCAATGTCCCGGAGGGTCTCTTGCCCACATTCACGCTGGCACTGTCGATGGCTAGTTTGCGCATGGCTGAAAAACATGTGTTAGTCAAGAATCTGGAAGCGGTCGAATCGTTGGGAGCGGTGCACGCCATCTGCACGGACAAAACCGGGACCCTGACCCGCAACGAACTGGCCATCGTGGACGTCGTCGATCCAATACGAGGCGAGGCGATGGCTGATCCGGCTGCCATACAGTCGCTCCTGAAAGCAGCGCTTATCGCGTCGGAGGTCCGGTTGGAGGCAGGGTCTCAACCGCCCACGCAGGCCGCACATGAAGAGCCGTACTCGCATTGGCGTGGCGATCCCTTGGATGTGGCCATCGCAGATCGTTACGGCCGCCTGTTCGGCTCGCCCCACGAAATTGTGGTCGAGACGCGTCGCCACTTTCCCTTCGATCTGGCCAAGCGGCGGGAGGCCGGCGTATTTGCCAACGCCACCGAAGTCTTGTTCGCCGTCAAAGGAGCGTGGGAGTCACTCCGACCGCTTGTCGGCCAACTCCGAACGGCGGAAGGCCACGGCCTGGCGACGGCCACGGACCCGTTGCTGGCCGCCTGCGACGAGATGGTCCACCACTTGTCGGCGCGGGGGCACCGCGTGATTGCCGTGGCATCACGCCAGCTTGACCGCTTGCCTGATCCCAAAGCGCCGGCCGAATCGCTGGAACGCGGGCTGGTGTTGTGCGGCTTCCTTGCGCTGGACGATCCGATTCGCGAGGAAGTCCCAGCCGCCGTCGCGCGTTGCCACGCGGCCGGGATTCGCGTGCTGCTGATCACGGGCGATCATCCGGAAACTGCCCAAGCCGTGGCACGCAAATGCCAGATCCTGGCGGCCGACGAGCCTGCCGAGCAGAGGATCCTCGTGGGCACGGATCTGGAATCCCTGCGCGAGCAGCAACTGGTCCATCGGCTGCGCGAGGGAGCAACGGTCTTTGCCCGCACCACGCCCGAACAGAAGATGAAGATTGTGACGGCACTCAAGCGGCTGGGGCTCATCGTGGGTATGACGGGAGACGGCGTGAATGACACCCCGGCGCTGATGGCGGCGGACGTCGGCATCGCCATGGGAGCGAGCGGGACCGATGTCGCCAGAGAGGCAGCGGACATTGTGCTGCTAGACGACAATTTTGCTTCCATCGCAGCGGGCATCGAAGAAGGTCGGGCCGTCTTCGCCAACATGCAGAAGTTCACCACTTACGTGCTGGCCAGCAACATTCCGGAAATCGTGCCATTCCTGCTATACATTGTGTTTCCCGTCCCGCTGGCATTGACGGTAATCCAGATTCTTTCGATCGACCTCGGAACTGACCTGCTGCCCGCCATGGGGCTTGGCCAGGAAACGCCTGAGCGAGACACCATGGATCGCCCGCCGCATCGACTCAACCAACGCCTACTCTCATTTCCATTGATGGCGACCGCGTACTTGTTCCTGGGCATGATCCAGGCTGCCTACTCACTGTCCTTGTTCTTCCTGGTGCTGCACCAGGGGGGATGGCGGTGGGGGCAGCAACTGGCGGAAAACGATTCGCTCTACCGTGCCGCGACTGGTATCACCTTGGCAACCATCATTCTGATGCAGGTCGGCAACGTCGTCGGCCGCCGATCGCTGCGGGGTAGCGGGTTGGATCGAGGGCTGCTGAGCAACCGCATGCTGCTGCTGGGGGTGCTGTTCGAGATGCTCTTCTCTTGGGCCATTCTCTACTTTCCGCCAGTGCAGGAATTCCTGCGCACCGGCCCTGTCGCCTGGCACATCTATTCCCTGGCATGGCTGGGTATTCCACTGCTGTTCCTGCTGGACTATGGACGCAAGACGGTCCTTCGTGTCCGATAGGAGCCTTGGCCGGCAGCTGACGCATGGCTGGGCCGCGGTGGCGGCCGATGGCGCTGTCCGTGAGACGTCCGCCTGACATGGCGTTGACCGCATCCATGACGTCGATCGGTATGGCCAGCACGACGGGATTCGAGGAAGTCGGGCCGAAAATCGGCGTTCTTCACGGGGCTTGCAAAAGCGGACGGCCGGTGACGGGATTCACCCGGAACAGGCTGTAATTCCGCTAGTCCGGTCCACCCGTCGTTGCCGCTTAACCGGCGAACCGGCACTGTCAGGTGCCGGGTGAGCAGCGCAGATCGCGTAAGACTCCCCATCGAGTCGGCGGGCCCAAGGCCACGTGCATCCCTCCATCGTACGTGTACCAAAAAACGGGCCAACCACGACTGAGCAAAAAATTGCCGGCCGGTCAGAATCTGACCACGCCGGGCGACCCAGACCAGCGGCCAAGGTGAGGTTGAATTTGTTGGTCGTGCCCACCCGGCACCTCACGGTGCCGGTTCGCCGTCGCCATGTTGCAGCCCATGGTGACGCGGTAACCCGCTGCTTCCAGGGTCGCGCAGGCCATTTCCACGATCAGCGGCTCATCGTCAACCACAAGAATTCGTTCGCCGCATCCAGCAACCGTTCCTGGTGATGACTGCCACGCTGCAACAGCTTGGCACTCATCAACACCGGCGTCAACACATTGTTCAAGTCATGGGCAATGCCGCCAGCCAGAGTGCCGATACTTTCCATCCGTTGCGATCGGCGCTGACGGGCCTCTTCTTTCTTCCGACTGGTGATGTCCACGTGGATGATCAGTTGTGCGGCAGGTTGGCCTTCTTGATCGCGGATTAGGGAACGGCGATGCTCGACAATGACTTCGCGTCCGTCCTGCTCGAAATGCGAGAGTTCGGCCAAGTAGGCCCCGGACTTCAACATCGTTTCTCGTCCCGTATCCCATAGTTCGCGGTAATTACTGAACAACAGTTGCACCGCGTTCTGACCCATCGCCTGGGCGGCCGAATACCCGTAAAGCGATTGAGCACCTCGATTCCAGGAGATGATGCGATCACCCATATCGCAAACGAGAATTGCCTCACGGACCTGGTCGAGTATTTCCGCTTGTTGGCGGATCTAGCCTCCCGCGCTTGGGATTCGCTCAAATCGCGCAGCATGAGTGTCACGAAACGCTGGTCATCTCCCGCAATCGACTTTGTCAGCGAACCGTCGCAAGGAAACTCGGAACCGTCACTTCGCAGTGCCATGCGGACGGCAAATGGACGAATGGATTCGGCGGATGCCAGAAAGTCGCGGACGTCGTCAGCGGCAATCGCACGAAACCGTGTGGGGACGAACTCAAGGAGGGATCGGCCAATCGCCCCCAACACGTCGCCACGACGCAACTTGGCTGCGGCGGGATTGATCAAACGAATCGTGAGGTCTGGGTTGAACGCAACGATTCCGTCTGCCGCCGAGTCAACGATAGCACGCAATTCTGCCTGGCTGAATCGTAACTTGGCCTCCGCCTCATCCCGTTTCTTGCGATCAACGTGGGCCGCGAAGCCACTCAACACCAGCAAGGCCAGCGCGATCAAATTACCGGTAACGATAAATATCTTGGAAACGACGGTTCGCGATAACGCGGCTGCTTCTCGATCGACGAGCTGCCTTATCATCCGCAACTGACGACTGCCCGATCTCCGCCATGAATCTGGTGGTCCGAACCATCACAACTCGGATTTGCGAAGCCCCCCGATTCCGATTCTGCCCCGTAACGAAATCCCGCGATCCCCCGCTGCTGGTCCACACAGGAAGCTGTCTGCAACTCTGGACACCTTACCCGCAACCGGATTGTCTAGACGTAAGCCTCTTCTCAGCCGGCAAATGCGTCTTCCACCGGCCGGAACAGTGGAGCGGCACGCCGAGAGACCAGGCGCCGCCACACCGCCGTCGAGTTGATCAGAACGTGGGCGCGACACTGGCGAATTTCCGACCCGTAATTGGTAGGCCCGAGTACCATCAAGCAGTTTATCTCACCAGCGACAAATCTGACGCTACCGCCTGGCGAAGTCCGGCCGAATCCGGTCGCGGCACCAAGCAAGTCTTCGCGCTCGCTCACCCGCAATTTTTGAGGGAGCCTCTTATCAACGCGATCACGTCTACGTGAGGGCCGAAAACCGGATGCTAGCAACGATGATCGGCGGTTGCAAGAAACCCGAAGATGTGAGCAAATCTGCTGATGCGGATAAGTCGGCCGCAATCAGTCAGGCGCAGCCAACGGCAACGGCGCAACACACCACGATGAAGCCTGTCACACCTTCGGTTACCGACGAGCAAAACGCGACACAACCTACAGACAAAACCTCAGACCTGGCGAAGCCAGTCGCTGGGACGCCTGCGGCGAGCGGCGAAGCAAAGACGCCGTCTAAGTCCGTCGAGCCAAAAGAAAAGCAGTAGATGCGGGCAGGAATACCCAGGAGCGGCACAGGCAGAAATCGTTGGCTTGGATCCAATGCGACAGAGAGGACGAAACACTCGATTGCTCCGATACGCGTGTGCTGTTCTTGTTCGAAGATGTCTGTCTGTCCCAAGGTGACTGCACCGTGAGAGGTAGCCACGCGCATGTACTTGTTGACCGCCGAAAAGCTGGGGATGCTGCTCGGGTTGTCCTTCTTTTTTGGGCTGTCGTTTGAGGGCTTCTATTGGAAGTCAGCGCGCAGCCGACCCGGTGGCATTCGTACGTTTCCACTGATTTCGCTGAGCGGAGCGATTCTGTACGCGCTTGAGCCACAGTTCGCCGCGGCTTTCAGCGTGGGGCTGATGGTGCTGGGGGTCTGGCTGTACCCGTACTACCGCGCCGAGGTATCCTCTGAAGGAGCCGCCGAGGATGCCGACGGCATCATGGTCCCGCTCTGCAACGTCGTGGCTTACTTGTTGGGACCGGTCGCGCTGACGCAGCCACCGTGGCTGGCGTTCGGCCTGACGGTATCCGCGGTATTGCTGTTGCGCGCTCGCGACCGCTTGCACGCATTCGCGGAGAAAATCCCCGGGGAAGAGATCATAACGCTGGCACAATTCCTGGTATTGACGGGTGTCGTGTTGCCGCTGTTGCCCAACCAGCGAGTGACATCGCTCACGCCGATTACTCCGTTTCAGGTTTGGCTCAGCCGTGGTCGTTGTGTCTTCCCTTTCGTACGGCAGTTACCTGCTGCAAAAGCTGTTGTCGGCACAGGGGAGTGTTTTTTTAACTTCGGTCCTCGGGGGGATGTATTCATCCACGGCCACCACCGTGGTGCTGGCGCGGCGATTGAAACAAGATCCACGCAATCGTCGCGAATTTCAGTCGGGAATCGTGCTGGCCACCTCGCTGATGTATCTGCGGCTGGGCGTTGTCGTCGCGATCTTCAATTTGCCGTTGGCTCTGGAATTGACGGGGCCGCTGGTCCTATTGGCGCTGTCAGGTTTGGCGTTGGCCGCACTTTGTCTGTGGTTGGGCGCGCGTACGCAGTCGCGAGAAAGCAGCGAGCCGCCGCAGGCTCAAGCCAAGAATCCGCTGGAACTGACGGCCGCCTTGATTTTCGCAACCCTGTTTGTAGTCATTTCGATCGGCTCATCCTGGGTCAAGGGGCGTTTCGGGCAGGCGGGGATCTATGGGCTGGCTGCCGTGGTCGGTGTGACGGACATTGACCCGTTCGTGCTCAGCGTCGCACAGGGTGGCGTGGCCGGCTTGGACCGAGGGGCAACCGTGATTGCCATCCTGATTGCCGCATCCTCCAACAATGTGTTGAAGGCATGCTATGCAGTGGTCTTCGCCGGTTGGCGTCGTAGCACGAGTGTTGTGTGGTCGTTGGCGGCCTTGAGTTTGCTGGGCTGTGGCTTAGCCATCTGGCTGGCCATGGGCGGACGGGCCACACTGCCTACATGACGTCACGGCAGAGGAACTCTATTTGGCCGGGCTACCAAGTCGTTGGCTGGACAACGAAGCACGACGAGAAACGAATAACTGGAAACGGGTACGCCGGGGAACTTGTCATGACGCACCACACGCCCCCGTGCTACAATCACGGGCATGGATCATCGGCCTATTTCCTTTGGCCCAACTTCACCATGTCGAGCGCACCGTCGCCTGCGTCTGATAGTCCCCATCGCGGAGAACATCTCGGCCCATTGACGCTGGCGGCTTTGGGGATTGTCTATGGCGATATCGGAACCAGCCCGCTGTACGCCGTGCGTGAATGTTTCCACGGCACGGTTCAACTGCCGGTGACGCCAGAAAATGTACTGGACGTGCTATCACTTGTGTTTTGGTCACTGCTACTGGTAGTTTCGCTGAAGTACGTCACGTTCGTGATGCGGGCCGACAACGAAGGTGAAGGCGGCATCTTGGCGTTGCTGACGCTACAGTGGAACATTTTCAAAACGAGGAGTTTGATCCTATGGTCACAACAACAAGCAACACACACGGCAAGCAAGTCGAAACCGAGCAGGTCAAAAACGTCTCGAGTAATGACGAGCTTCGACGCGAGGCAGAACTGGTCGCCAGCGGAGGGGTAATCTCGAAGCGTACGATGGCCATCGCTTTTGGGTTGGTTTTTCTGCTCGTAGCGCTGATGTCCGCTTCAGCGCTCGGTGTTTGGGGGGGCGGTAGCCTCGGGCTGCTGGGCCTTGTGCTCATCATCTGGGGCTTGGCCCAGATGATCAGAAAAAGCGCAGGCGTTGTCATATAGCGGCAGGTCGGGATGAGCACCGCCTCGTCCCTCCTTCCGGTGCCGCCTCTGTTTGTAGGCGGCATCTTCCTCCTGAATGTGTGCGGAATCGCGCAGGACGACCTCTGCCAGATCGACGGTCGGTTGGGTGGCCAAAATCGGTGCACCGAATCCGTCTTGGACGAATTTCGGAATTAGTCCGCTGTGGTCAATATGGATGTGAGTCAGCAGCAGTTTTTGGATTGCCTTCGGCCTCAAGGGAAACGGTTCCCAATTCCGTCCGGCAAACTCGCGCTCCTGGAACAACCCACAATCGACCATGAGCCGCGTGCCGTTGGCCTGCAGAACGTACTTCGAGCCAGTAACCTGGCGATTGGCACCTAGAAATCTCAGTTTCATCGGTCTTCCGTCGTTTGATTTCAATACAATGGAAATCGAGAATTCGCGATCTCGTGGATAGAGTATGAGTCAGTTGCCGTGGCAAATGCCATACCACACTTCCAGTTATTGCGGCGGCGACGCCGGCGTGCGTTAGCACCCGGATTTCCGGCATTCACGAACCGGGCTAGCGCGTGGCGGTTGGTAAGTGACGAAAGTAGACGGCATTGACCGTGAGGTACCGGGTGAGACAAAGCCTAATCCTCCAGCTCCGGAAAAAGCGTGGCAAAGTCATGGGCCAGCGCTCGGGCATAGAGGACGGCCGCCGCGGCCGAGAAACGACGGGCCTCCTCGCCGTCGGCGCGGCTGGTCAGGATCATCGGTACCCGCGCGCCCACCACGAGTCCGGCGGTTTGAGCGTCCGCCATGAACGAGAATTCCTTGTAGACCATGTTCCCAGCCCTTCCAGGACGAGAAAGCCGGCAAAGATCATCCCCTGCTCCGCGTCGGTCCCATCATGCCTGCTCGTTGTTAATCCTGGGTCTGATAACCACGGCGGCATTGGGGTAGCCGAGCGGATCGGAATTGACGATGTTGTCGGATTGGGGGTGTTATCGGATGGGTCGTGTTCATCGTGATGATGTCGATGTCGGCCGTGTTCACATCCTGTTACTGCAGGTTGACAGATGGCCGCGTCGTCAGTTGCTCTGCCGGGTCATCCTCCGATGACGCGAACCTTGGTGTTCCGTGATCGTTAACGTACGGTCACATCGTAGTCGGTCCCTTCCCAACTTTGCTGCTGCTGCCAGAAGAATGTGAACTGGATGCAAGTGCCGGGCGTCAGATGGTTCGTCGACAGATCCGCAACATGCAGTCCGAGTGTTGTGTCGGCTGTACTCAGGTCGTGGACGGTCTGCCAATGATCGCTGCTCCAGCGGATCCGTGCTGCTGCCAGCGTGGCGATGCGCAGCGTTTTACCACGCGGAACGTGCTGGCACTTGTGGTTGAACCGCCATTCGTGACGATTCGACTCGCGTCCCTCAACAACATAGCGCCGCTCGGCTTGCATGGGCATGTCAAAGACGCGGCCGTCACGCAAAGAACGCAGCAGCTTCACGTATTCCGCGTGTGCCCAAACCAAGGGCATCGCGGAACCGGCGGGATGACCGCAAAACAACTCGCGCTCCGGGATGTCGGCCGCGTCCCAAGTCTGCTCCGGTAACATGCCGGTCTCATTGGCAAATGCTCCGAATGTCTCAAGCAGTGATTCAGCGTTGGCCCGATTGCCGCCCGCAAGTTCATAGTGCGCTCGCTCGCCAGTCAGCAGCGGCCAGGGCCGGCCAATGCCGGTGCCGTCGAAGGGGCTGCCGTCTTCATGTTCGCCATAACCGTCGTGGTTATAGCGATACCAGCACGGTCCTTGCGGCAATTCGACTTTCAACAAGTGATCAATCGCGACAATCGTGTTGACAATGCGAGGGTCGTCCGCGCGACGCAGGCCAAAACGGACGAGGGCCAACGCGTCGGGGCTGATGATGTTCGCGGACGGTTCGCGGCTCTCGCCAGGCGGCCGATTCTTGATCGGCACGAAACCGTTCATGGGCGAAAAGGCCTCGCTTGTTTCTGGCGGAGCAATGCGGACGTAATAGCCATCGATGCCGAGTTCGCTTGCCAGGTCCGTTCCGCTGGCATAAATCCAGTGATCGAGATTCGTGTACCACAGATCCGCGGTTTCACGTAGGAAGGAAGCAATTCCAGCTTCGCTTTGCCGATCCGCGATATCGGCTGCTACCAGCAGGCCCGTGATCTCGGCAGCCAGCGTGAAGGGCGAGTAACCCGGATCCTCCTCCCAACGATCCTGCTGCGTGACCGGCCCGTTACAGACCACAAACGCCGCCGCTTTCCGCACCATGGGCCACAGTCGCTGTAGTTCGTGATCGTCGATGGCCTTTTCGCGATGCGCCAGATCGACGAGCAAGATCGGCAGTGACGCCTCGTCCATCTGAATGCCGTTCCAGTACGGGCGGCCGTCGAGCCACATGTTCTGCGGCCAATGGCCGTCACCTTCTTGTGTTGCTTGCAGATAATGCAAGACGCGTTGAGCGTCTTCGTAAGCTCCCGCCGCCAGCAAGGCACCCGCCGTCTCGACAAGATCACGCGGCCAGGTCAGATGATAACCACCCAGGTCGTCGTCCCCTTTCGAGAAGCCCCAGGGGATCGAAAGGCTGGCGATGATGCCGCCGGGAAAGCGCTTCTCTTCGTGGCAGCGAATCATGGTCGTGCTGACTCGAAAGTGATTGACGCCTGTTCGATGTTCGCTCAAAGGGCAGGATTGATCCAGCGGCTGCAGCGTGTTGTGCCAGGCTTGCCAGTCGGCGATGTATTGCGCCTTGAGCCTCTCGTAATCATCTTTCAGGCTGGCGATCGCTCGATGCGCGGCTTCCGACGGATTGAGCCCGAAACCAAGTGCCAGGATAAAGTCCGCACCGGCTGCAAAGTCGATCTCGCCCGTCAACGCAACGTTGCCCCGTTCGGCGCGCTCGATGATCCACGTGAGTTGCTTGTGCCGCGATAAGTCCTGCCAGCCGTCGGAGAATCCGACATATCCAACGGATCGACCTCGCCACGGCCGCGAGCAAGCCAGCGCCAAGGCACTAACGCCCGCTCGTTCGGCCAGGAGCATCGGAATCCCCTTGTACTCGCCAAACCAAGCCGTATTGTCAGCGCCTCGGTTGCCGAGGTGAGGCGCCAGCAGGGCAAATAGCCTCAGCGTGGCAGGATGCGACGCTGCGGCCTCGAGCCGGACCCGTTGCAGCAGGACATCGCGCATCGGATCTGCGAAGACTTCTTTTTCGATGCGATAACGCCCGTCGCGGCTTGCGTTCACGATCCGGTAGCCGGGCACGCCATCGGCCAGGTAGTTGGTTGTTGTTTCCGTATCGCGTTTCTCTTCCGAGAAGAATTCGTGGCCGTCGGTCACGATCAAGCCGAAGTCGCGCAGACAAGCCTGATCCACGCGCGGGTAGTAAACTTCATTCACGATCCCGTGACTGGTCGTGAACCACAAACGGCTGGCCGGCCCTAGCGAGGTGCCCACACCATCTTTGGCACTGGATGTCCAACGAGGCGTTATTCCGGGGGCTCCCCAGGCTATGGTCATATCGGGCTCCACGTGAGTCACAACTTGTACGATGGCCCTTCCGGGCCGTCGTGAACCGCTAGATAGCTTTGGAATCGTCGCACCAACGCTCCAGCGATTGTAAGCTGGATCGAAGTCGGATGGCAGGCTGAAAGTCATCTGGCGCCGGCTGAAAACCGATGGCTTGCCCGCATGTATGTGTCACGTATGATACGATTGGAACTGGATGGGAAGGTATGGCGCACTCTCATGACTCGTCGGTTACCGCGCCTACCTCGCCGTCGATGCAAATGGCTCGATGGTGGCAGTTCCCAGGTGGACCGTGACAAATGAATGCTTTGCCGTCGTCGAGGACGGAGGCTCAAGTGGGGCGTCAGGATTTCCTGCGGCCAATTCCTGTCAGTTTAACAGCCGCGAGCCCAACGGATTCGCGGCCTGTCGTTCACTTTCAGGAAAGTGTCTTATTTGGGCGGCGACAAAGTGCGTCACAAGATGAGGCATGATCGACAGAAACTTGCTGTCACTGATCACGGCCACCCGCTGTTTGGCACGACCTTGCCGGAGCCGAATCGCGCAGAGGCGCGGAGGACGCAGCGACGGCGAGATGCCGCACGCATCCACGGCCTCCCCAGCCTGCCCTGGGCGTAGGTCACGGCCGTGTTGGAATTGTTCCTGTGTTCTTCAGCCGTTGGGAAATTGTGCCATGCTGCGACGCATCCGCCTGACCGGCGGCTCGGGGCTGTCGCTGTTTACCTTGAACCGCGACGGGCATTGCTCGGTGACTGTTTCCTGTGTCCAGCCAGACCGTCGAGCCCTGGAATTCTATAAAGTTCGATTGCTCTCATCGATTGCAAATTCCGCGCTATCAGAGGATGGTAGTTCCGAGCGTGGCTTGCAGCAATCGGTTCGGCCTCCAAAAGTGAGCCTGGGAGACCACAAAGACTGGCGATTGTTGGCGGTCGTCGGTCTATTCCTGTTGAGTACGGTTGTGTACCTGCTGACGATGGACGAATCCTGGCGGCCTTTCAGCGGTTCGCAGCAACCCGGTCCCAGTGCGTTGGACGACGGTGAGGAGCACGGCGGGAGCAGCCTTCGCCCGATACGACGGTCTGCGGACGGTCGCACAACGGCCGCCCATGGCGCTGTTCGTGACGATCTAATCCGCTAAACTAGACACGTGCGCTCTCCTCGCTGGCGTGTTTGCCATTCCGGCGGTGGGTACGTTGATGACGGCCGCGATGCGCGTGCCCTCGACGAGGTTCATTCTGTAGTGCTGGAGAAAACGCATGAGCAGCCCTGCTGACCCCCACCGAACTGAAGCCGCGATCCCCGAGTACTGGCAGCTCATGGGGCATCCCGCGCCACTATGGATGCTGTTCATGTCCGAATTCTGGGAACGGTTCGCCTTTTACGGCATACGTTGGGCGCTGGTGCTGTATATTGTCGCGCAATTTTACGGCGGATCGGCGACGGGGCAGGCGGACGCCAACCTGACGTACGGGTCGTACCTCGCATTGGTCTACGCCGCGGCGATTTTCGGTGGCTATGTGGCCGATAAGTTCCTCGGTTACCAGCGGTCGATCTTGACCGGCGCGGTCATCATGTCGGCTGGGCTGTTCATGATATCCTTGCCGAATGAGACACTGTTCAAGTTCGGTTTGGCTACCATCGTCGTCGGCAACGGCTTGTTCAAGCCCATTATTTCCACGATTGTTGGCAAGCTGTACGCTGTGGGTGACGAGCGTCGGGACAGCGGCTTCACGATTTTCTATATGGGAATCAACGCAGGGGCATTTATTGCGCCGATTCTCACCGGGTGGCTGGCGCAACAGGTGTTCGGCACGGCCGAGGCACCGGCCTACAAATATGTCTTCATTGCGTCGGGCATTGGCATGCTGGTCAGCATGGTGTGGTTCTACCTCGGCCGCGGCCAACTGCTGGGAGTCGGCGCCCACGCACCAGGGGCCGAAAGCATGCAGCGCGTGGCACTCGTCGTGTTGGGGGCCGTCACCATGATTCCGGTCGTCTATTTTCTGCTCTCGGTCGGTGGAGAAGCCCTGCAGTATGTGCTGACGGCAATGTTTTTCTTATTGATCACACTACTGGTGATCGAAGGGATTCGAGAAGGCAAGGTCGCCCGGGACCGGTCCATTGCGATGCTGATTATCTTTGTGTTCAACATCCTGTTCTGGATGTTTTTCGAGCAGGCCGGTAGTTCATTCACGTTCCTTGCCGATCAGATCGTCAACCGCGACCTCGGGGGCTTTATTTTCCCGACCGCGTGGTTCCAGAGCGTCAACTCGGTGGCCATCATCGTGCTGGCGCCGGTGATTGCCTGGATCTGGATCCGGTTGGCAAAAGTCAATGCCAACCCCTCCATCCCGCGAAAATTTGGCCTCGGCCTGCTGTTCAACAGCCTGGCGTTCCTGCTACTCATGTTCGTGCTGTCCCGCATGGTCGGCGCGGACAACAAGATTCCGTTTTGGAGTCTGGTGGCGGTCTACGTGATCCAGTCCGTTGGCGAATTGTGCCTGTCGCCAATCGGCCTGTCGATGGTGACCAAGTTGGCGCCAGTCCGCGTCGTCGGCCTGGGTATGGGCGGCTGGTTCCTCTCCACGGGAATTGGCAACAACCTTTCGGGTATCTTCGCCAGCAAGGTCAGCGGCGAATCGGGCATGACGACCGCTTCCGCCCTACAGGGTTACACCTTTGGCTTCTGGGCTCTGCTGGCCGCGGGCGTGATCCTGTTCATCGCCGCTCCGCTGGTCGCCAAATTGATGCACGGCGTCAAATAACCTGGGCATGGGGCCCGCTCACGGACAACTTGAGATAAATCGGCGCCTGAATCGTGTCCCTGTCCAGTTTGCAAACCTGCTCGGCCAGATAGAACAGTCCGAACGAGGCCACCACGCCGGCCACTCCCAGCATGCTGGCAACGCCTAACACCATCCGCATGTTCCAGCGCTTCGGACGCACGATCACGAGCGGCGTCAATCCACGTCGATCCCAAAACTCTCGGCGACCAGCCGGCTTTCCGCAGCCTCGTAGCTGCCTATCTGTTGGACGAGCTGGAAGTACTTCTTCTCAACCCCTTTGATCGATTCGGGTGATTTGCAGAGACTCTTGATCAGGCCGTCAATCAGCTTGATCAACTTGTGGTCGTCGCGTTCCAATTGCGCCCGGTCGCGGCTAAGATGGGGTGCGTGGCTGACGGCCTCTTCCACACATCCACCTGCTTGTTCCTCGGCAAAGTGATGGAACAACTCTTCGCGCAGCTCCGTCAGGCTGCCGATCAGGTCGTCGAAGCCCAACACCGACGGGCTCCTCTGCCGGATCACGCCCCATTGTCGTTCGACCTTCGCCAGGCACTGTTTCACGCGTCGGTGTTCACTCCGCAATTGAGTGACGTAGGCCACATAAAGATTGGTCTCTTCGTTGGACATGAAAGTCCTCCTTGGGATAAGAATCCATTGCCTCAAGAATGAGCAATTAGTGTACCGAAGTACGTTGGTTAGCGACGGTTTATTCCGTGGGGAGCGATTCCTAAGCGGTTCAAATTGATTCACCGACCGAGCGAACGGCTTGTTGGTTTACTCTCCCAACCAGCATCGCGCACTTGCCGCTCCGACAGGTTACAAGACTGTCGGTTACACACACATCCGGTTCGTTAGACCGCAAGCCAGAAGAAATCGCAGTTAGAACGGATGGTAGGCCACCACTCCAAGGCGATTTCTGGCGGCGTGCGCGTCCGGCGGATGCGCACGCCGTCGAAGAATGCCGCACCGTGTGTCGCAATAACGAGCCTGTGTCGGGCATTATTCTCTCGCTCGCGGTCTAACCGGGCGGCCCAGATGTGGGTAAAGGACAGTTGCAAACCTTTCCTGCGACTAAAAATCAACCAGCTCCAAACTCGGTGGGGTCTTTGCCACTTGAGCGGGCTGCGACCAGCGGCTCCAGCCATCCACCGGCCGGGTTTTCGGTGCTACGGCTTTTTGCCTCTGACCGGCTGTCAGGTGGTCAGAATCTGGTCGCCCGCACAATGGTTGGCCAGCGGGAGCCCGTCGGGGTTGGGCGTCGACGCAAGCAAAGCGGCTTTTTCAATCTCGCCAGCCGATTGGTACGGCTTTTGCCCCATTTGCTCATCCGTCCGAATTTCTTGTTTCGGAAAGGCGCTAAGGAAATTGTTTCAAGGCGTGCTTTTTTATCCATGGAGGAACTCTGCGATGACCGTTGCCCAAAACTCACTGAGCCGTATTCTGGCGGAATGCAACCGGATTCGAGACGGCTGGAGCGACGCGGAACGCACTCGACGGCGCAAGCTAGGTGAAACACGTCGACTGAAGTTTGTCCGCTTGATGGCATCGACAATTGCCAAGCAGCACGTAGCTTAGACAGAGCGTGAATCTGTAGCCAGCGCCGGCCCGATTGACGCTGGCTGGAACGTGGGAATTGACGTTGGCATGTGTGTCAGCCCCGGAAACGACCAACGACTACGCCTCGATCAAGTTGTCCAGTTGCGCCATTTGTTGTTATGCATTGGGGTCTTGTTTCGGATGTGGTACCGGTGAGTGTGCTGTTGAGAACCGTGATCCTTGGAATGCCCGCAGGTGGGTCCGGCGGCGACGGTTCCACCCGATTGATTGAAAATTGCGCCACCGCCGGCTCGCCCCGGGTCCCGATGTGACGGTCCTGGGGATCCTCTCGCGTCGTTGGCTGCCATTCCAGGCGATAAAATCCCGGCGATCGACCACGCTGTCGAGTTTCGCGTCACTTGGCTTGTTTGGTTAGCTGGTCGTGTGGCTGAATCCGCCTAGCGGGACGATGCCAGCGTGCGGAGTCTTTCGATCGTCCAGTCCCCCGCGTGCCAGTTTGAGGAACCCGCAAAGACCAGATCCACAACCCAGGTATGCGCAATGCGCTTGGTATGCGCGGCGTCTCCACGCCCGTCACTGGGGGCGAACCGGTCTGAATCGCGGATGGGCGGCGTCCATATATCCGCCGATTGGAACTTGTTGAAATTCCAGATGATGAAATCCTGACCGTCAACCAGACCGTCCGCATTAAAATCACCTTTGCACCATTGCGGTGCGGCGGTGAATTTGTTGCTGTTCCACTCAATGAAATCCTGACCGTCCACGACGCCGTCCAGGTTGGCGTCACCGTGCAGGAATGGGCGGCCTCCCGTGGGGCTGCCGGGGGCGGCGCCAGCCAGTATGAGCCACATGTCCAGATCCAGCGTGTCGACAAAGGGGTCGTTGGTCAGATCAAAGGCCGGGTCATGCGTATGGGCGGCAATCACTGCGACGAGACTGTTGACGTCCGCACAATCGAAGACGCCATCTTCATTGAAGTCCCCCAGCAGCGCGGCTTCGAACGCGCCCACGTCCGGTTGAGGCCCGACCTGCCGCAAGTGGGGGGCTCCTCGCTGGTCGTGCATCAGTCCGAAGGGGTTGCTGCCGTGGTCGCGAGCCAGGCTGCCGGCGCAGAGCGCGTGTGTGGGGGTGGGCCCGCCCCTTCTAGCAAGTGGCTGGAGCCCCGGATCAACGACTCCCGTCATGTCGCCGAGTCCGTTGAAGACGGGGGCCAGGGTACCGGAACCGATCAAGTTGTAACCCAGACTCTTGATGGAATTCGAATAGTTTGTGTCGACATCGCTGTTTAGGTTACCCGAGATGATTGTGGAACCGACGTCCAAGGGGGGCTGAGAGGAACTGCCGTTGACCCACACTCCTCCGCCCTGGCCGAATGGTGCTTGATTCTGGGTGACCGTCGAATTATTAATCCTCTGGTTGGCAAATGACCAGATCAAAATGCCGCCTCCGCGGCCAGGGGTCTCGTTCTGCGAGATCGTGCTGTTACTAACGGTGACTTCCAGGGAATCTGTCCCAAGTCCCCCGCCGCCGACCGTTGCCGTATTCCCCAAGATGGCGCTATCAAGTATTTCAAGAGACGGCCCCGACGCATAAATCCCGCCACCGGTTGCACTCGATGAATTACCGGAGACAGTACTTCGTATTAAAGTTAGCCGATTTCCGCCAAATGGAGTGGCGATGCCGCCGCCGAGCCCGTTGGCCGAATTGTGTGAAACGATGCATTCTGAAAGCGTGAGGTTGTCCCACGCAAGGACGCCACCCCCGTGGCCGCCGTTCGTCGTCGCCCGGCCACCGGTGATGGTCATCCCCTCAAGACTAATGTCGACGGCTTGCAATTGAGGAGATTCGATACGGAAGACCCGCGCATCACCCATACCATCGATAGCGAGGGTTGCTGCGCCCGGGCCAAGGACCGTCGTCGCATCGCCGATCCACAGCTCTCCTCGGGTAAGCTCGATCGTTTGCGGCGTCGCAAACACCCCAGCCGTATCGAAGAAGATAGAGTCGGCATCAACGAATCCGTTGGCTGCGTTAATGGCCTCGCGCAGACTCAAATCGCCGACACTGTAGTTCCCGTCTGATTCGTCGATGGCCGTATCCACAATCAACAGTGGACGCGAGAACGATGTGATCGTCTGCCACTCGTAGGCGCCGATGTCGGGCGGAAACCCCGCATCAACACGAATGAATGGAGCGCCACGCTGGTCGTGGGTCAGACCCAACGAGTTGCTGCCACGGTCGATCGCGGGACTTGTCAGAAGCAGGGCATGCGTCGGAGTGGTCCCGCCGTTCAAGGCCAGCGGCAATAGGCTCGGATCCGTGATATTTACCTGATCACCCAGCGCATAGCTGAATGCCGAGGCGCCGCTCCCGACACCAATCAGATTATGCCCTTGGCTGAGGAATGAGTTTACGGGCCCCCCAATCACTCCCACGTCCTGGTTCGCATTCCCCGAAATGATGCTCGACGTTACCTCGGTGCGAGTGTACACGTCACCCCAACTTGCGACGCCCCCAACGGCTGAGGGGCGCCCGTAATTACCGGTCATCGTGCTGTTCGAAATCGTCAACAGACCATCCCAATTGAAAATACCTCCGCCAATCCCCAAAGCATTTTGATTACCCGAAATCGTAGAGTTGGTAATGGTGGTGGCGTCCGGGGTCCCCAAATGAGTGTTCGTCATGATGCCCGCCCCATAGGAATAGCCGCCGGCCGCGACGTTGTTGGCCACGGTACACCCAAACAGATTGAGTTGCCCGTCCCGCGTAGAAATCCCGGCACCATGACCGTAATACCCCTGCGTCATGTTATTCCGAATCGTACTGTAGGTGAGCGTCAAGTCCTCGCGATTGAGGATTCCGGCACCCTCCTCGTGGTTTCCTGAAAGGCTGCCCTGCATGATCGTTACATGACTGATGGCCACATTCAGATCACTGAACAGATTGCCATCATCAAGATTGAAGACGCGCGAAGCAAATCCTCCGCTGATCGAAAGTCGATCAGCACCCGGCCCGGTCAGCACCAGGCTATCCGTCACCTGTAACTCGCCTTGCTGCAGCCAGATAGTGCGGGGCTGGAAAAAGAAGTTTGACTCGAAGCGAACCTGATCCAGGCCGAGCGTATTATTCGCGGCAATGATCGCCTCGCGCAATGAAACAACCTCATCGTGCCCTGGCAGATCCGCAATCGTTTGGGCTCCGCCGAAATCGACCACGTCTGAGTCAGTCGTGACGCGTACCGTGGCCAGTAATCGCCGCGGCTCAAGGGCTTCCAGGTGCATTCTCGTCAATAATGATTTTCGCGGCTGGCAGTTCGAGCGACGCATGGGACATCTCCCTGGGACCAACGTCTGCGTTGAGATACCCGGAATAAGAGCAACTGGCGTACCGTGGCCGCATCCAATTTCACACCCCAACGCGATTTTCAGACTCAGCCTCCTGGATCGCTGCCAAGCGCTGAATTTTCGCGAAAACATACGCACGCGGCGAAAGTAAATGGCGCCTGTGGGTGAATCAGCGCCTTACTTCGGTTATCAGAACCATTCGTGGGTCGACGAAGTCGTACCGCAAATAGTCGAGGCGCAATCCACAACAACTGTGCCGTCGTGCACATGCGGTGACTGGCAGTCGCACACAAGAACAGCGGAGAAGCGTGCCGCTGACAGCGCAAGGTCCTTCACAAATGAAAACGCGGAACCTGGCCCGCAGGGTCTCAGCGGCCCACGCAGGAGGCAGATGAAAAGTCTGCCCCGGTTTGGCGCGGTGATCCGGCCGTCTTCGCCAACATGCAAAAGTTCACGACCTACGTGCTGGCCAGCAATATTCCGGAAATCGTGCCGCTGGCGCTGACGTTGAACCAGTACATCGACGTGCTGGACGATCAATGGCACGCCGTCGTGGACGTCGGTCAGCTGCTGCAAGTCGAAGACCTGCTTACCATGGGTGAGACCATTCGACTGGCGCCCATTCCCAACTTGGAAGCTGTGGATCTGGAAGAACTCCCCGGCCCGAGCCACCGGAAGTAGCGCCGCAAAAATAACACTGCGATGCGTCGCGGGACGTTAATCCCGATGCTCGAAGCGCCGATGGCCTGTGGCGGCGAAGACGCCGCCGCGTCAGTCTGGGACAGCCTGACCTGCGTCATACACGCCGCAGGTGAGGAGGTCTCAGACTCGCAACTTGCCCGGCAAGGCAAGTCGATACGCAGCGGTTAACGCAATTGCATTTTGCTCGCGGGGATTCTAGGTTAGACTGTCGGCGCAAAGAAGATGGGGCTGGCTGAGAAGCCCGATCCCGAACAACTCCCGAGGAAAAAATCATGCAAGACGATCCGAACGAGGTGGTTGTTGTGTATACCACGAACGATATCTTCGAGGCTGAGATCATTCGCAACGAACTACACGACGCGGGGATCGCGTGCGAGTTGGACGGCGAATCACAGGGTGGATTCAGCCCGCTGGTAGAATCCAAACTTCTGGTTCGCGCCTGGGACGTCGACCAGGCTCGGCGACTGATCGAAGGACGAACGAAGGACAAATTCGAGCCGCCGCAGGACGAGGCCCGACCCTAACGAAAGAACCACGGGAGACGTTTACTTGTCGCCGAAAAAACAAAAACACCGCAGCGAGGATTCTGGTCACCAGCATGGCTACAAACAGACGTTACGTCTGCTGCAGATTGAACTGGTGAAACTGCAGAACCAAATTATCAAGTCCGATGCCAAGATTCTGATCCTGTTGGAAGGTCGCGACGCTGCGGGAAAAGACGGGCTGATCAAACGGATTGTGGCGCATCTGAGTCCGCGGGAGACGCGTGTCGTCGCTCTCGGCAAGCCCTCCGACCGGGATTGCACGCAATGGTATTTTCAACGGTATACGCCGTTCCTGCCGGCCGCCCAGGAAATGGTGTTGTTCAACCGCAGTTGGTACAACCGCGCGGGAGTCGAGCGAGTGATGGGCTTCTGCACGGACGACCAATACCATGAATTCTTGGAGACGGTCAACAGCTACGAGCAGTTGCTGGTGCGCTCGGGAATTCAGCTGCTGAAATATTACTTGGATATCGAGCGCGACGAGCAGAAACGTCGGTTACAGGAACGCCAGCAGGATCCACTCAAACAGTGGAAAATCAGCCCGATCGACCAGGCGGCACAGAAGCATTGGGATGACTACAGCGCCGTGCGCAACATCATGTTTTCCCGGACCCATCATACGGTCGCGCCGTGGACGGTCGTCCGCGCCGGCGACAAGAAGTCGGCTCGGCTGAACATGATTAAGGACCTCCTGTTTCGATTAACCTACAAAGGCAAGGACGAAGCACTCGTTTGCCCTGATCCGAATGTTGTGTTTCCGTTTGAGGAAGCCTGCCTGACCCAAGGTGTGATCGCGCCGTGAAAGGCGAGGGTTGCCGCGTGGTCTGGGGATCTCGTCACCGCAATCAGGCCGACGGACGTGACGAGCCCGACGCGTGGCATGTCTGTAGAATTGAGTTTCCGACGTCAAAGCCAGGAAGATCATCGATGCAACCCGACCTGGACGAAGTCACCGCCAGTTATCACCGCTGCCGTGCCAGCCAGACCTTCATGGACGATTTCTACCGGATCTTTGTGGGCAAATCCCCCGACATTCTGGCCAAGTTTCGCAACACCGACATGGATCGGCAGAAGTTGATGTTGCGTCAGTCCCTGCTGCTGATGCTGTCCTGCGACGTCTGCACGGAACAAACGCGTGAGGAACTGCAGCGGTTGGCCGAGCGGCACAGCCGCTGCGGCGTCGACATCCCACCCGCCATGTACGACCTCTGGCTGGATGCGCTGTGTGAAACGGTGCAGCGTAACGATCCGCGGTACGTTCCTGAGCTCGAAAAGCTGTGGCGACGAGCAATGCAGCCCGGTATTGAGTTGTTCCAGTCGATGTACTAAACCACCGAGCGCGATGGTGCGGCGTGCGGGGCGAAGTCCGGGGCGATTGGGGGTACGTCTCCCGGGGGGTTGGTGGGACTCCCACGGGGGGGTTTGGGGGCACGTCGTCCGGGGGGTTTGGGGGCACGTCGTCCGGGGGGGGTTGGGGCACGTCGTCCGCGGGGGGGTTGGGGGCACGTCGTCCGCGGGGGGGTTGGGGGCACGTCGTCCGCGGGGGGTTTGGGGGCACGTCGTCCGGGGGGGGTTGGGGGGATGCCCCCCAACCTCGGTCATATCTTGTCGCCGAATCGCGCTCGGTCATTCAGCCGTACAGCAATGGTTTGCAGGACGGATCGCCCACAGTTAGGACGGATTGGCCAAGTCGCCATTGCGTGCGACAGCAGATTGAATCCTCCAGCGA
The DNA here is from genome assembly GCA_963695565.1 of uncultured Planctomycetales bacterium. Taxonomy (GTDB): domain Bacteria; phylum Planctomycetota; class Planctomycetia; order Pirellulales; family Pirellulaceae; genus CAVOGW01. The sequence goes on along the minus strand of CAVOGW010000005.1, from coordinate 570,840 downwards.
CTTGGTAATCCGTCCCGCGCTGTAAAGACGGATTGCCCATCCGTGGAAAGCCCATGGGCCGTCCATTGCGGATGGGGCCAATCCGTCCTGCAGCGGACTTTACCGTCGCCGTCTTCGCGTTAACAGACCGATCACGCCTAACCCCATCATCCCCAAGCTGGCCGGTTCTGGAACCACGGTCAGCGTGACATTCGCGATGGATCCGAGCGTGAAGTCAATCGATTGCGTATCGAAATTTGCCGGTTCGATATTCGCGAATGCGGCATAGGGATTTGGACCCGAAATCAGCGAAATCGGGTTGGCTGTGACAGTGCCGCCGGGAGGATCCGCCGGCGTTGTGATACCCACCAGGCCTCCACCCGGTGCGAAGGCGAAGTCTTCCTCTTCGGTACCCGCGTCGTAGCCACGCGCGAGGTCAAACGAGATGGACGCACCGGCCGCCGCGCCGATCAAGCTGGATATATCCACCGAGCTATCTGTGCCGATGAACCAGTCGTTGGAAGGGAGGATCATCGCGGCCATCGCGAACGAGGTCTGGCTGTTGGCCACGGAGAATACCGCGCTGGCGGTACCGCCGTTTGGACTGAAGGGACCGCCCGGTGCAAAATCACCCACGGTGACACCGGCCGGCGCACTGGAAATCAGCAGCGAAGCGTCCCCGAGCTCCGCCAGCAGCTCCAGTCCCGCCGAGGCGGTGCTCACGCCGTCCACGTCAAAAATATCGTAACTTCCACCATGAAACGCGGCAAATACCGGTGCGAGTCCGACCGGCCCCAACGTCGTCACCGTTACTTGAATCTGCGTTTGTGCAAAACTAACAGAACAAATCGCCATACTTGCCAGCGTCACCAAAACAAAACGACCACGCATAAATGGTTACTCCCATAAAATCTGTACTGGGTAATTCACGAGTACGTCCTCGTGAAGCTTTGGGCCCCAATCACAGGCGTCAGGCCCGGGCACTTATTTTTCGTTCGGCTGGTGTCATTGGCGGTGATCTCTGCTGTCGCATGAATCGAATCTGCCAAGTTAATCCCACAAATTAATCCGTGCACGCGACAGCGAAAATACGACGGAATTTCCTGGATTGATGCGGGAAGCCGGCAGTGCTGGTGTCAGTCGTAGCGTGCAAGCCGGGCGCTAACGCGTACCGGCGGATAGGATTGGCTGGAGTCATCAGTTACGTGCGAATTTCATGCGAATGATGTATTAGTCGCGGGCCAATCACATCGATTACGGATATTCTGGGAGTCTTTTTAGGGAAACTTCATCCAGCAGAGGCTGTGGAGACACGACCAGTTCACCAATCACTCGGTTGTTCGGCGCATGAGGCGGGACGGCCGGCCGACGACCCAGCAGGGTGCTCACCCAACGCGCACAAACTGGGTACTTCTGACTCGGGCAACAACCTTGGCGAACCACGCACGCCGGATTTCAACAGCATCCAGGGCGACCTGTACTTTACCATTGCGGTTCCGGAATCGACTTCGATGGGGCCGGTCGGGGCGGGTCGGGGCGGATCGGTTTGGCCGCTCTGGCGATGCTCGAGCGACGGCGTAGGTGATTGCGGTCGTCAATGACGACATGCTCAAATAACTTCAGCTGGCGCACGCGCTGATGCGTGCTTTGGCCGGCATGTAAGCGGCGCTAGGCATCCCGATCGTCTCGCATCGCCCGGAGAATTTTCCGCCGAGCCGCATCCGAAAGCTGATAACTGCCGAATAGTTCGGGTTTTCCCGCCGCACGAGCCGCTGCACGAATTAGCTTAAGTTGGCGTGCCAGCCGAGCGCACGACCGACAGCCCAGGCGGTGAAGTCGTACTGCCCACCGCTCGACCAGGGAAAGATCTCGATCGAGCGATTCCGAAACCAGCCGTGACGATTCATGGCAATGCAGCGTAAGAATCAGCTTGATTGCATTAAAAATCTTCATGACTCGTTCCGAAACCACTTTCTTTCCAGGCAGTGGCGCAGCAACAATCGTGCGCGGTGAAGACGTACTCCTAAGGCCGAAGCGGTGATCCCCAATTCTGCACAAATGCCGTCGGTCTCGAGATCATCCATTTCTCGCAGATTGAACGCAACTTGCAAGTTGTTGGGTAGCGCGCGGCGACATTGGTGGAACACACTCCAGAATTCTTCGGCCATCAGCGTTGCGGCCGGATCGGCGGGCCATTTTCCCAGTCGTCTCTTGAATCCGCCACGCCGGTCAAATAACGAAATCGAGTCCTCGGGCAGTTCGTCAAGACTCAACAGTGGTGTACCCCCCGGTTGTGTTTGCGACCGACGATAGTAGTCAATCACTTTGCGTTTCAGGATCGCGATCAGCCACGTCAATCTGGACGAACGCCCGTCGAACGACGTGGGATTCTTCACGACGGCCAGGAACGTCTCCTGCACAAGATCCTCGGCGGCTCCCGCATCGCTGACGCGAGCGACGGCGTAGGAGTACAGCGCGTCGCCAAACTGCTGCAACCATTGTTCCGGGTCGTTATCGGTCACGATCGACACTCGATTCATGGTCACCCATTAGTGCGGTTAGCCGCAGGACTCAGTCTGCACAACCATTGGAGCGAATCGTGAGGTTTGTTACGCTCGTTGAATTATCCGATTGTGACCTTTTGGCCCACATCGGACAATTTGGGGAGCGCTGCCAGAATAATCTGCTACTGGTTAGTCGAGCGTTCCGGGGGCGGATTACAGCCAAATATGGCGGAATCTGGCCAATCGCGTTACGTCATCCGACCTGGTGTCGGGGGCTCGCACCCTGACGATTACGGATAAGGCATTAGTCGCGTCGACCGAGTGAGAGAGGATGCTATGGCCAATTGCGTTACTCCATCTGACATTGTGTCGGTGGCTTGAGCGTTGGGTTATTCGCGTCGAGTCTCCAGTGTCATTCCAAATCCGTACGGATCCCCGCCGTCCCTGGGTGCTGGAAAACCGCGAGGTGCGATTACATCTCGAGGACAGCCGCTTGTCGCGGTCGCTGGATTCCGTGGATGTCTCGCAGTCCGTACTGGCCAGCTTTTTCGTGAGGGCCGCCGCCGGTGAATACGACCCACCGCGAATGCCGTGCGGTTCCGGCTCGAAGCGTCTGCCCGTGATTTGCAGCGACACGCCGACGATCAGTTGGTCGATCGAGCATTCGCGGAGTTTACCGCTGAGACTTGACGCGGAACGCCGAGGGACCCCATATCCGACGTATTTCGCCGTGCACGAAACCACGAACCGAAAATATGCAGAGACCTGGTGGGGAAGTGAGGCTGCGGCCGGCGAATAGGATATTGGCCTTGGTGCTTGCGTTTCCCTGCCAACGGAAACGACCCAAGCCGCTTCCGAGCGCGATCGGCGGACGCGACCCAACGGACCCGGGTTGGTAGCTGGGATGCCGCGATCATAACCGACTCGCCAACCGATGCTCTCACGCATGCCTGTCTGCCCGCAGGTCTGGGGGATTCACAAGACCCCTCTTTCATGCAGTATAATGCCTCCACGCTGCCGCGTCCCACGATGGTGTGAGCGTTTTGAAAGTATCGACATCCTACCACCACCTTTGCCGACGTTCACCGGCCATCAGCGGCTGCGTTCCCTGACTCGTTTTGACGTGATCCGATAGTACAAGGAGCTTCTGCATGCCGCTGCATCGTCCAACTCGGCGTCGCTTTCTGAAATCGAGTTTTGCCATGGGGGCAGGTTTTCTGACCTGTAGCCCCGGGCGACGATCGTGGGGAAAGTCACGATGGGTCAATGAACAGATTCAGTTCGCTTGCATTGGTGTCGGCGGCAAAGGCAAGGAAGATTCGGCGGACGCGGCGCGGCACGGTCAAGTGGTCGGCATTTGCGATGTGGACGAGCGAACGTTAGAGCAAGTGGGAAATCAAGAGGGTTTTCTGGAGGCCAAGCGATTTTTTGATTTTCGTGAAATGCTGACCGAACTTGGCACGACAGTGGATGCGGTAACGGTCAGCACGCCCGATCATACGCATGCAGCCGCCGCCGCCATGGCCATGCACATGGGCAAGCACTGTTTCTGCCAGAAACCGCTGACACGTACGATCTACGAAGCGCGCTATCTCGGCGATCTGGCGCGGAAGAAAGGCGTGAAAACGGAGATGGGGAACCAGGGGACGGCGCGCGACGAATTGCGTCGCGGCGCCGCAGTGCTTAAGTCGGGAATCCTAGGCCCGGTCCAGCATGTGCATATCTGGACGAACCGACCTGTGTGGCCGCAGGGGATCAATCGCCCGGCGGAAGAAGCAGTCCCCGACTATCTGCACTGGGATCAGTGGATTGGGCCCGCTCCATTCCGCCCCTACTCACCCGCCTATCATCCGTTCAAATGGCGCGGTTTCTGGGACTTCGGCACCGGAGCGCTGGGTGATATGGGGTGCCATACCTTGAATATGACCTTTATGGGGCTGGATTTGCGGGGGGCGAATGCCGTATCCGCCGAAAAAGCGGAACACAACAAAGAGACGTTTCCGGGCTCGTCCCGATTGGTCTTCGAGTTCCCGCAACGTAACCAACGTAACGCGTTGAAAATGACGTGGTACGACGGTGGTGAGCGGCCGGCCGCCGAGCTGATCACTCGAGAGATGATCGATTGGATGGTAGGTCAGTATCCCGATCAAAAAATTGAAGATCCCGTCGAATTGATGACGTCCGGTGTTTTGGTCATCGGCGAACACGCCACGCTTTTCGCACCCGGAGATTACGGGGACAACTACAAAATTTTTGGCGCGGACGAGCCGGAGGTCGAATTTGAACCGTCTCCGGGCCACTTCACGGAATTCGCCGACGCCATCGACGGTGGCCCGGATGCCGTATCCAACATTCCCGATTATGCAGGGCCTTTGACGGAGACCATTCTGCTGGGCAACCTGGCCGTTTGGTCCGGGAAACGTGTGGAATGGGATGCCCAGAACATGGTTCCGACCAACGCGCCGGAATTGGCGAAAATGGTGAAGCCCGATTATCGCGAGGGATATTCGCTGCAAGCGATGGCGACGGCCGCCTCGTAGTTCGCGTTATCGTTAGACCGCAAGCTAGAGAAAAATGCCCGGGATATGCTCGATCTGGCGAAACACGATGCGTTGGCGTGCGCGGTGGACGGACGCGCTCGCCGCCAGAAATCGCCTTGGAGTGGTGGCCGGCAACCGATGTTAACGGCGATTTCTTCTGGCTTGCGGTCTAACGACGCGGGCCCGACAATTCCGTATCCCCAGTGGCGGGTGCCAACATCGATTCCGTGTCGAGCGGCTCCGCGATGGAGTTGATGACGGGCCGCGTATCTGGCCGTCTGCTGAATAACTGCCAGGCAATCAGCGCCAGGGCCAACAGCGCTATGAGCGGCAGCAGGCGGCTGGGTGACGAGTCACCGGCTGGAGGCACCGTGGGGGTCTTGTCCGCCAAGACGTTGGCGGCATGAGCCGCCGGCGGTTTGGAACGTGAAGCGGCCAGGCCCATCGCGTCGACTCCCGACAGGCCGAGCAGGTTCCCAAGTCCGCTGGGCAACTTTCCTCGCAAGAATTCTGTTTGTCCCAGCAGCAGCTTGACGAGCCCGTCCGCATCCAGCCCCAGCTTTGACTGTTGTTGCTTCAGCACGCTGATCACGATCGGCGCCAGGACCGCCAGCAGCCTGCCGGCCGATTTGCCGCCCAGCCCGATGGATCGCGACAGCACATCAAGCACGGAATTGAAGTTGCTGCCAAATATCAGGTTCAGCAGGTGAGACCCCTGAGCTTCGATGGATTCCAATTTATGCTCACCCAGCACCTCTGCTAGATTGGGCAGCGATCCTGGATCCGCGTGGTCGATCGCCTGCATCAGTTCGTCCGCGCCTGACTTTGACGAGGCTTTACTGACCAGACCGCCGACCAGGCTGGGGACCGCCGTGGTGAGCGCCATTTGAGTCTTGTCGGTGCTCTCACCGAGCATACCGCCAAGTTGGCTGACGGCGTCCTTTCCCAGCAAGTCCTGCAATAGTTCCACCAAATTAACCGACATTCGCAATGCTCCTCCTGACCCCGTTTCGTTGACACACGTCGTCGCATTTCACCGACCGTGCCAAAGCACGCATCGGTTGACGATGGGGCCGACGGTCGTCGTGCCGAACTGAGGATCGTCAACCGCTGATTTTAACGGAGCGTCCATGGCAGCAGCCATCCCCCTAATTGCGGTAATCGCAAACATCACGCGGGGGTTTGGGGGACACGCGCCGGGGGGTTGGGGGGACACGCGCCGGGGGGTTGGGGGGACACGCGCCCGGGGGGTTGGGGGGACACGCGCCCGGGGGGTGTGGGGGGACACCCCCCCAATCCCCCCGTGTTTTTTGAAGGGGGTTTGGGGGGACACGCCCCAATCCGCCCGTGTTTTTTGAAGGGGGTGTGGGGGGACACGCCCCAATCCCCCCCGCGTTTTCCGAAAACGCGCAAGCGAGTGGGCCATTTCGTTCGCCCCTCTCTAGTTGATGCTTCTTGAAGTTGCTCATTCTTGGTAGCATTTAAGCGAAAGCGCCTGATTTCGCCGGTGGCCCGCTCGCTTGCGCGTTTTGAAGTTGCGCTAAGGCGAAAACAACTTGAGAATACAGGCTCGACGCGGCAGCGAGTGGGTCTGCCAGCGGGCGGAATCACGGGTTTCGGCCAAGTGCCACCGAAAGTGTGCAACTCCAAAATTTGCGCGTCGTGCTTGTATTGCGTGACGCCGCGCCGCAAAATCGTGATGGAAGCCCCATGCCAGATGCTTTTGGCTACTGCACGAACGTCCATCCTGGCGCGACGATAGAGGACTTGCGGACATCGCTGGGCAACTTCGCCGTCTCGGTGCGAACTCACTTGGGAACCGACATGCCGCTCAGAATCGGGCTATGGCTGTCCGCTCGCACCGCGACCCAACTCCGTGACCCGGATGCCTGCCGTCGATTTGCGGACTTTCTGCAACAGCGTCGCCTGCTTCCTTATACGCTGAATGGCTTCCCTTATGGCGATTTTCACGGGGAAGTGGTCAAGCACGCCGTGTACGAGCCGAACTGGCTGCACCAGGATCGTCTGGAATACACATTGACCTTGGTGGAAATCTTGGATCAGGTTCTGCAGCCCTCGACCTACGGCAGCATATCCACGCTGCCGATCGCCTGGGGCATTCCTCAGCTTACCGAACAGCAATCACAACTGGCTGCACAATCCCTGGCCTGCGTCGTGCGTCGACTGGACGAGCTGGAACAGACCTCGGGTAGACGCATTTGTTTGTGTTTGGAGCCGGAGCCTGGATGCGCGCTGCAGTACGCCATGGATGTTGTCCGGTTCTTTGAACGTTTCCTGGACCGAGCGGATCGGTCCGATCGAGTTCGTCGGTACGTCGGCGTCTGCCACGACATCTGTCATGCGAACGTGATGTTCGAGCCACAAGCGGACGTACTGCACCGATACCGACAGGCCGGCATCCACATCGGGAAAGTGCAGGTGTCATCCAGCGTGCAGGCCCATTTTCACCGGACGGATCCGCCGCAGCTTCGGCAGCGGCGATGGGAATCGCTGCAGCAATTCACCGAAGATCGCTACTTGCATCAAACATGCGTCCGCGGTCCCGACCAAAGAATTACTGCGTTTGCAGACTTACCGTTGGCCATCCGAGTCGCCGGCACGCAGGGACTGCTCGTCGATTCGGAATGGCGCGTCCACTTCCACGTACCGATCTACGCCGCGAAGCTGGGCCTGCTGGACACCGGACAGTCTGACATCTTCCGCTGCCTGGAGCTGTTGCCGCCGTCCGAGGAAACCCATCTGGAAGTCGAGACGTATGCCTGGAACGTGCTGCCCGCGGAACTGCGACAGGCCGACATATCGGCCGGAATTGCCGGTGAAATGCAATGGTTAGAGCAAGTCATGAACGATCCAGCGGCACGCCCTGGCAATTAGCGACGCTTTGGCCAATTCGCTTTCCGCAAATGGGTAATCCGTCCCTCCAGGGCTGGACGGATTACCAGGTCGCTGGAAACTCCTAACCGTTTGCCGCCCAAAATGGCGACTTGGCCAATCGGTCCTACTTGGGGATGGGCCTAAGCGAAAAAAAGGGCCTAAATTTCCTTCACGGCGTTGCCTTTGGGGTCGTTCTGTAACAATCGGGCAGTGGGTGCGCTTAAAGGGATGTCATCGACCAACCCATCCAAGGAGCCCCGCCATGAAAACAATTCCCGCCCGAACCTCACTGCTGGTTGCCTGCATTCGTCGACGAGACCGGGAAATCGAACAACGTCGTGAACTACGTGAATCGTTGACCAACATGATCTATCGAAACGAATTGCGGCGACGCCTGACACTAAGGATTATCTAACCGCGCCGGGTTTTGGACGAGTTCATCCAAAATCTCCTGGGCCCCACCGAGTTCACTGTTTACTCGGTGGGTCAACGAGTTTGACCGGCTAGTGCAACTGACTCTGCTGCGTACGCATCTCGACTGGCGAAATGGCGCACGCCGCCGAAGAATACCGCATCGTGTTTCGCCAGAACGAGCGTGTGCCAGCATGCTTCTCTGGCTTGCGGTCTAACGAGGCGGCTCAGATGTGGGTAAAGGTCAGGTTACCAACGTGTCCTACGAGTCGCAGCAAACCCCAACGGCGTCAGCTCCAGATGTCGCGATCCAGCATCCGATAGTTGATGGCTTCATGCACGTGCTGGATTTCAATCGTTTCGCACTTCTCCAGGTCGGCGATCGTCCGCGCTATGCGCAGAATTTTATCGTGAGCCCGCGCCGACAATCCGAGTTCCGTGACACTATTCCGGAGCGCGTCCATGCCAGCGTCACTCAGCGGGCAGAGACTGCGCAATTGTCGCGTGGTCATTTGGGCATTGCAGCGGACTTGGGGCGTTTGCTGGAACCGAGCCGTCTGCCGGGCTCTCGCTTCCACGACTTGCTGACGCATGATGGCACTGGTCGTCCCTTCGCTGGCGGTGGCAAGCTCCTTGAAGGGCACGGCCGGCACCTCGATATGAATGTCAATGCGATCGAGCAGCGGACCACTAATCTTGGCCATGTACCGCTCGATGTGTGGAGTCGTGCATTGGCAATTCCGTCGCGGATCGTTGCGATATCCACAGGGGCACGGATTCAGGGCCGCGACCAGGATGAAGTCGGAGGGGAAGGTGGTGGACGCCAGCGCCCGCGAAATCGTGACCACTCCGTCTTCGAGCGGCTGGCGCATGACCTCGAGGGTCCTGCGATCGAATTCCGGCAACTCGTCCAGGAACAGGACGCCGTTGTGTGACAAACTGATTTCGCCGGGAGACGGCGGACTGCCGCCACCCACCAGACCCGCGTTGCTAATGGTATGGTGCGGAGACCGAAAGGGCCGCCGTGCCATCAATGGCTGACGCGGTTCCAGCAGTCCCATCACGCTGTAGATGCGGGTAGTTTCGATGGATTCCGGCGCGGTTAGCATCGGCATGATGGTGGGCAGGCGCTTGGCCAACATGGTCTTACCAGAACCCGGCGGTCCCAGCATCAAGATGTTGTGGCCGCCAGCGGCGGCGATCGTCAGTGCCCGCTTGGCCATTTCCTGCCCGCGCACGTCGCCAAAGTCGATGTCGTATTTCGAAAATTCCGTAAACAGTTGATCGAGCCTCGAGGGGACGGGGGGCAAATCGAGTTCGCCCAAGAAGAATCCCACCGCTTCGGCCAGGGATCGCACGGCGATCACCTCGATGTCTTCCACGATCGCGGACTCCCCCGCACTGTCCGCGGATATTACCAGCCCGCGCAGCCCGGCTTGTTTGGCGGCTCCGATGGCCATCGACAGCGCGCCCCGCGCTCGGCGGGCATGCCCTTCCAGCGCGAGTTCCCCTACCACCGCATATTGATCGAACAGCTCGGAACCGATCTGGCCACTGGCAGCCAGCATGCCCAAGGCGATGGGCAGGTCGAACGACGACGCTTGTTTGGGCAGTTCGGCTGGAGCCAGATTGATCACAATGCGCCTAGCGGCCGCATGAATCCCGAATTGACCAGCGCACGTTCGACGCGATGCGTGCTCTCACGCACCGCCGCCTCGGGCAATCCCACCAGCACGGTTTTGGGCATCGCCGCGGGCGAGGCATCAACTTCTACCTCGACCGGGTGCGCATCGATTCCCAGCAGCGAAAATGTCTTCAATTTGGCCAACACAAGCACTTCCCACGACAGACAGGCCTTGGTGTCGAATCGTACCGCCCTTTAGGTGGTGTACATGATTGCAGTAGTGTTATTTTGTCACTATCTTCCCCCGCTGGCAAGAGGCCTGTTGATTTAATCAGCCCATGGACGCCAGCCGACGTTAGCCCACGATTCAGGCGGCAAAAAAACCCGTCAAAACCGGAGGCGAACGCCCAACGGAACTTGGTGTGTAGAACAATTGTCCTCAATTGTCGCGCGAATCGCGAGATTGTCGGAGGAAACAGTTGGAGACAACCACCCCTGGGGCATGCCGGCAACCTGCGTGACCTGAACGACGGAACGGACCAAGCGGCCCGCCAGGAAGGGCGCATGACGCCTCCCGACGGAGCACATGTTGTATACTGTTTGTGATGATTTCGTTTTGAGAGCCGCCTCCCCATGCCGAGCTCGGTCGCAAGATATCTGGACCTGCTGGACGACCAACGTGAGTCGATTTTCCGTGAGTTGGGTGCACTGCCCGACGAAGTCCTGTGGTTTCGACCGGGACCGAAGGTCTGGTCAATCGGTGAGCATCTCGACCACACACGTGTCATTAATTGTTTCACTCGGCGGTTGATGGCCCTATACTTTCCGCTGGCGTCGATATTCGTACGCCCGTTTCGCCACCGACCGTACGTCGCCGAGATTGACAACGTTTACCAGCGCCCCGGCTTCCCTATGAACGTGGGCTGGATCTGGCCGCCGAAGTACACACCACGGCGGCCGGTAAGCGTGGGCTTCCTGCATGAAGCGTTGCGGGCCGAACATACTGCCTTTCGAGACTTTTACACAGGGCGAGACGAACAACTTCTGGGCCACATCGTGCTGCCAGATCCAGTGATCGGCGCGCTGAACCTCGTGCAGTGGCTGCGCGTGCAGGCGTACCACGACGCTCACCATTATGAGCGAGTGCGTGTCCGCATCAACGAACCCGATTATGGCAAGCCCGTCATCGCGCAGCTGGGCGGCCACCGGCGAGCGCCTAGGTACGCTCGATTACCAAGGCAGACTGGAGAAGTAAGATGAAATTTGCGGATCTCGTGTTTCTGATTGTGCTGCTCGGCATCGTGGGGGCGCTCGGGCGACTGGCATACTGCGCCCTGAGGCACCGGTGGAGCGATGTGCGTCGCATCGGCGGACGCTTGTTGGTATTCATCGTTCTTTACCTGGGAATTGTGATTGGCGTTGCCGTCGCAACTCCGCGACACTGGGTAGCGATCGGTGAAGAGCAGAGATTCGACGACTGGTGCGTCGCCGTCTTGAGCGTGGATCATCATGAGCGTAATTATCGAGTCGTCATTCGGGTTTCCAATCAGGGTCGCGGACGGGCGCAGGCTGCAGCCGATGCGCAGCTGCTGCTCGTCGCGGATGACGGTCGGAAATTCGCGCCCAAGGAGGACCCAGACCAGCGATCTCCCCGATCCCGGCTGCAGGCTGGCGAATTCTTTGAAACCATCTGTAGCTACGACGTTCCGGACGATGCGCGCATTGTAGGGATTGACGTCGTGCACGGTGCGTGGCCAGAATTGTTCATCGTGGGTGATCGCGGCAGTCTGTTTCACCAGCGTCCGTTGGTCCGAGTGGAGTAACGTTATCAGCCGGATCGCTTTAGCGCCCGGTTCCCGATGACACGAACAACGGTGTGGAAATGCCACGCGGCAAGGATTGGCCTCGCAAGCTCCGCGCCATCAGCGCTACCGGGCCGCAACGGGATCCCGAAGGCGCTCGCGGACAGGCGACGTTGAGGAGCGGGAATTTGAACAGCTGGCAACAGAATGACGTCGTCTCGGTTGTCTCCGTCTACTCAGCGAACTCATTGGTTGCTCGTTAGACCGCAAGCCAGAAGAAATCGCCGTTCGCATCGATCATGGGCCACCACTCCCAGGCGATTTCTGGCAGCGTGCGCGTCCGCCGGACGCGCACGCCGCCGAAGAATGCCGCATCGGGTTTCGCCAGAATGAGCGTGTGCCGGCATGCTTCGCTGGCTGGCGGTCTAACGAGACGGCCCAGATGTGGGTAAGGGTCAGGTTGCGAGTCTGTCCCAGACTCGCCTACGGCGTAGTCCAGGTTGTCTCTGTCGACGACTGCATGAATCCGTCGATTGACGTTGAAGCGGTAACCGAAATGGAGAACCGAGCGATGGTGCTGCTACTCAAAAATTTGCTGTTTACACTGCTGGTGCCAGGCACGGTCGCCGTTTATTTGCCGCTTTGGATCAGTCAGGAAATGACGGTCGCATCAGGCCCTGGGCTGGCACTGGCCGTTGTCGTACTTTGCTTTGGGGTCGCGACATACGGTTGGTGCGTTTGGGACTTTGCAAAAACGGGCCGGGGGACTCCCGCGCCCATCGACGCGCCGAAACGGCTCGTCGTCCGGGGGCTGTACCGCTACACTCGAAATCCCATGTATCTCGGCGTGCTCAGCGTAATCCTGGGCTGGACGCTCATGTTCCGATCCACCGCACTTGTCGTGTATGCACTAATTGTCGCCAGCTGTTTTCACTTGGTCGTGATTTTGTACGAAGAGCCGCATCTTGAGCGGGAATTCGGTCAGCAGTACGCAGCGTACCGAACGCAGGTCGGCCGGTGGATGCCGCGACCGTGACGCGGCCTGGCGAACCACTGCCACGTCGGGACCAAATACAAGCACGCAGTGCAAGCAAGTGTGCGTTCACGGTCAGACCCACTCGCTCGGTCGTTTGGAATTTGCGCACGTTCGCTGACATTTTGCCGAAAACCGTAGTGAAGCCAGTGGGCAGGCTCACTCGCTTGCGCGTCGTGCTTGTATTTCTCGGTTTTTCCGCCAGCGCAACGTTGAAACTTACGCTTCATGCTCCCGTCCTCGGTTGCCCCGTTGGCTTCTCGGCATTCGATAAACTGCTAGACTAGTGGTGATCCACTGCGCCGCCGAGTTAACGACAGTGTTTAGCGGGGGTACAATCGGGTTCGCACCGCAGAGCATACTCCCGACGCGCAGTCCCTGTCGAATCACCGCCCCCAGGAAGTCCCATGCGTATTCGTCCGTCACTTGCCATCCTCATGATCGTCGCGTTTGCCGGGTTAGCGCAAGCGCAGAATACGAACAAGGCTCAACTCACTCAAAACGAGGTCCGGCGCATGTCGCAGAAAGTGTTGTTTACCAAACTAGTGGGAAAGTGGGAAGGCACCTGCAAAACTTGGTTTGAGCCGGGCAAGCTGGCCGACGAGTCCCACGTGACCGGCAAAATTGCCGAGGTCCTGAACGGCCGTTTTCTCCGCCACACCTACGAGGGCTCGATTCAAGGAAAGCCGCGACGCGGTGAAGAGATGCTCGCATTCAATTCTGTCACGAAGGCCTACCAATCCGCTTGGGTGGACGACTTTCACATGAATTACGCCATTTTGTTTTCGCAGGGCGAGGCGGTTGAGCGTGGCTTCAGCGTGCGTGGCGACTACGACGTCGGTGAGAATGAACCGCCATGGGGCTGGCGAACGGAATTCAAATTGCTGGATGATGACCATCTGACGATCACGGCGTACAACATCCAGCCCGACGGAACGGAAGCCAAAGCCGTCGAGACCACCTACCATCGGACTCGGTAGTCACTCGTGCCACATCCTCTGAACGACCACAAAGGTCCGTGAAACGATGCCCAGCATGGAATACTGGCTGCACACGACGTTCGTGATCGTGTTTGTGGTGACGTTTGGCATCTCCTCGGTATACCGCACTCGAGCGCGACGTGCGAAACCAGGTGTGACCCGTTTGCAAGAGGGTCCACGCGTCTTGTTACTCCGCATCACCGGTGCGATTCCAGTTGTGCTCATGATCCTCGCGTATGCCATCCATCCCCCATGGGTTGGCTGGGCGTCTGTACCTTTGCCGACCTGGCTTCGCTGGGTCGGCGTATTCGCAGGGATCACAGCCATGGTCGGACTTTGGTGGGTGTTTGCCAGCATCGGGGCGCCGGGTCACCCAAGCCGGCGCGTTACTGGCGAACCGGCACCATAAGGTGCCAGGTGGGCAGCAGGGATCCCGTACTTCTCACCATCCGGTATCACAGTCGCAGGCGACGGGCAGGGTGTCGTGGAGCAGGTTGGTTGTGCTCACCCGGCACCTCACGGTGCCGGTTCGCCCAAGCGGCGTCATCGAGGGCTCACGCGCGCAAGCGTAACACGAACGGTCCAACGAGCATCAGCACACACGCCAATGGCTCTTTGCCAGCATCTGGGCGCTGGGTCACGCAAGCCGGCGCGTTACTGGCGAACCGGCACCATAAGGTGCCGGGTGGGCAGCAGGGATCCCGTACTTCTCACCATCCGGTATCACAGTCGCAGGCGACGGGCAGGGTGTCGTGGAGCAGGTTGGTTGTGCTCACCCGGCACCTCACGGTGCCGGTTCGCCCAAGCGGAGTCATCGAGGGCTGACGCGCGAAGCGTAACACGACGGTCCAACGAGCATCAGCACACACGCCAATGGCTCTTTGCCAGAATCGGGGCGCTGGGTCACCCAAGCCGGCGCGTTACTGGCGAACCGGCACCATAAGGTGCCGGGTGGGCAGCAGGGATCCCGTACTTCTCGCCATCCGGTATCACAGTCGCAGGCGACGGGCAGGGTGTCGTGGAGCAGGTTGGTTGTGCTCACCCGGCACCTCACGGTGCCGGTTCGCCCAAGCGGAGTCATCGAGGGCTGACGTGCGCCAAGCGTAACACGACGGTCCAACGAGCATCAGCACACACGCCAATGGCTCTTTGCCAGCATCTGGGCGCTGGGTCACCCAAGCCGGCGCGTTACTGGCGAACCGGCACCATAAGGTGCCGGGTGGGCAGCAGGGATCCCGTGCTTCTCACCATCCGGTATCACAGTCGCAGGCGACGGGCAGGGTGTCGTGGAGCAGGTTGGTTGTGCTCACCCGGCACCTCACGGTGCCGGTTCGCCCAAGCGGAGTCATCGAGGGCCGACGCGCAAGCGTAACACGAACGGTCCAACGAGCATCAGCACACACGCCAATGGCTCTTTGCCAGCATCGGGGCGCCGGGTCACCCAAGCCGGCGCGTTACTGGCGAACCGGCACCATAAGGTGCCGGGTGGGCAGCAGGGATCCCGTACTTCTCACCATCCGGTATCACAGTCGCAGGCGACGGGCAGGGTGTCGTGGAGCAGGTTGGTTGTGCTCACCCGGCACCTCACGGTGCCGGTTCGCCCAAGCGGAGTCATCGAGGGCTGACGCGCGCCAAGCATAACACGAACGGTCCAACGAGCATCAGCACACACGCCAATGGCTCTTTGCCAGCATCTGGGCGCCGGGTCACCCAAGCCGGCGCGTTACTGGCGAACCGGCACCATAAGGTGCCGGGTGGGCAGCAGGGATCCCGTACTTCTCACCATCCGGTATCACAGTCGCAGGCGACGGGCAGGGTGTCGTGGAGCAGATTGGTTGTGCTCACCCGGCACCTCACGGTGCCGGTTCGCCCAAGCGGAGTCATCGAGGGCTCACGCGCGCAAGCGTAACACGAACGGTCCAACGAGCATCAGCACACACGCCAATGGCTCTTTGCCAGCATCTGGGCGTGGGTCACGCAAGCAGGCGCGTTACTGGCGAACCGGCACCATAAGGTGCCGGGTGGGCAGCAGGGATCCCGTACTTCTCACCATCCGGTATCACAGTCGCAGGCGACGGGCAGGGTGTCGTGGAGCAGGTTGGTTGTGCTCACCCGGCACCTCACGGTGCCGGTTCGCCCAAGCGGAGTCATCAAGGGCTGACGCGCGCCAAGCGTAACACGAACGGTCCAACGAGCATCAGCACACACGCCAATGGCTCTTTGCCAGCATCTGGGCGCTGGGTCACGCAAGCAGGCGCGTTACTGGCGAACCGGCACCATAAGGTGCCGGGTGGGCAGCAGGGATCCCGTACTTCTCACCATCCGGTATCACAGTCGCAGGCGACGGGCAGGGTGTCGTGGAGCAGGTTGGTTGTGCTCACCCGGCACCTCACGGTGCCGGTTCGCCCAAGCGGAGTCATCAAGGGCTGACGCGCGCGAAGCGTAACACGAACGGTCCAACGAGCATCAGCACACACGCCAATGGCTCTTTGCCAGCATCGGGGCGCTGGGTCACGCAAGCAGGCGCGTTACTGGCGAACCGGCACCATAAGGTGCCGGGTGAGCAGCAGGGATCCCGTACTTCTCACCATCCGGTATCACAGTCGCAGGCGACGGGCAGGGTGTCGTGGAGCAGGTTGGTTGTGCTCACCCGGCACCTCACGGTGCCGGTTCGCCCAAGCGGAGTCATCGAGGGCTCACGCGCGAAGCGTAACACGAACGGTCCAACGAGCATCAGCACACACGCCAATGGCTCTGGCACACTCGTCGCGTCCGAGCTGGTGAACTTATTCCCGTTCCAGGCAATGAAGTCCTGCCCATCCACCAAACCGTCTCCGTTGAAATCACCGTGGTCCCAATTCAGTGACGAGCTGAACTTTGAGCCATTCCAGAGGATGAAGTCCTGTCCATCCACGGTCCCGTCCAGATTGGCATCGCCGCGGATGTAGGTCGATGCGAGTTCATTTTCAACGGCCGCGCTGGCTAACCAGGCGTCCACATCGCTATTGTCGATCACGCCATCGCCTGTGAGATCGAACGCTTCTTGGCCGGCCGCCGACACGCCCGGCGCTACCGGTCCGACTGCCAGCAGCGCATTCAAGTCCGTGATGTTACAACTTCCATCGGCATCAAAATCACATACCGTCGGCGCCTGCGGAAAGACGCGGTCAGCAAAAAAATCAGGATAAAGACTTTCGACCAGACCGAACAGCAAAAAAGTGTGATCGACCAATCCGGCGTCGAACGGAATCCAGCCGGGTTGCTGCGCGGACTCGCGGACGAAACCATACTTATAACTCGGGTTTGAAGTGGGCGGCTGCTGGGCGTAGAAATCTAACAGCGTATCCATATCCCCCCACGCAGCCACCGCTTCCGGTGAAAACACATCAAACGGGTGATCACCAATTCGATCGGCATGGTAGCCATTCGGGATAACACCAGCCGTTAAGCCATACCGGAACGACTGGCCCAGCGCAGTGCTCGAATAGAGCTTATCAACCTGTTGGTGATTTCGGAAAAAAGTCTCAAATTCGGCATTGTGCCGAAAGTCACCGTTGAAAAAGTGCATTTGCTGGACCCAGAAGGCCGGTGCATACTGGCCCTGATTATCGGTCAGTGTGGCCAGGCCCCCCGCGGCGATCTTAGGGAGATTGTCCACGTTCAACCACAGGTCTTCCACAGCCAACGCCCTCTGATTGTTAGCCTGTTGCAGCGCCAGGCTTTCGACCAGCATGAACTCGTTCCACGGCCTGACCGTGCCTCCACTTCCGCCCCCCTGCTGCGTCATATCCAGATAGATGCGTCCGTCGAGGCTGGGATGAATGGCGGCATTGAAGTCGACGGAAGTCGTTAGTTGGTCGGCCAGTGACGCGATCGTGGCATTGCCGGCGAAATGGTTCCGAGCAAATTGGGCTCCGGCGACCAGCAATGCGGAACTAATCGGACTATAGGAGGCATCCCAGCCGCCTCCGGCCGGCGCGCCCGTGTTGAGATTCATGAAGTGAATAAAGTGGCCGTCCGTGGACCGCGCGGGGACCACACCAGCGTTCTGGCCGGCATGAGCGGACAGAATGTTTTCGACGAGCTGCGATGCGTTGGAGAGCTTGCCCATGTGGTCGAAAGCGCTCGAGCGCCAACAGGGCGAATCCCGCCGCGTCCGGCGTGGCCGGGTGAAAACTGTTGCCGTTCAATACCAAAGAGTCGCGAACCAGACCCGACGGTTGGATGGCATCCAGAATGTAAGTCCTCAGTCGATTAATTTGATCGTCACGTATGGCATTGAGGTCCTGGGCCGTCACACCAGCATTCCAAGCTAATGCGATGATCATTGGGAGCAGGAATGAAATGATTCGCACAATGGCACTCCAAATTACGGCGGGCTGTTGGCTTGCGGGTACTGCGCAGGGGCTCGCACAGTCTCACTTTGTTGTAGTACAAAATACGCTGCCGAGGAAGCCAACCGGGAAAAAACAGCTCGAAAACGCCGCTGCACGACGCACAACTTGAAACGGAGAAGGTGGCCTGCGCCGCACTGTTCAACATGTTTCACCAACCGAATAGACGCGCTGGTGACCGAGCCCGGCGGCCGATTCTTGAACCCTATTGCGGATTCGATGGTTAAAATCCGACAATGGCGTACGCCCGTTGACCCACACGGGCGAGGTCGGAAAGTCGCAGGAAATGGGATTTGTTGTTGTTTGCGCGTCTGAGGACAGACCTGCTCACGGTGGAGATGTTCACGATGAGAAGTGCCATGATTTGGAATTTGGTCAAAGCTCTTGCGCTGGTAACGAACTTGCTCCTGGCCATTGGCCTGGCGGATGAGACGTGCATGTCGCCCTACATGCCTAAGATCACCGGCCAAGAGGACTTTATTTACGTCTGGACGCTGGGAGTTGAGGGAGCGGGCGACGGCCAGGACAAGCTGGTGACAGTCGACGTCCGACCGAAATCGGTGACCTTTGGCAGCGTGATCCACTCAGCCTCCCTGCCAGGCCGTCACGAAGCCCATCACGGTGGCTTCACGGACGACCGCCGACATTTGTGGGTTAGCGGACTCGACACCAGCCAGATCTTCATTTTTGACGTGCGCACCGATCCGGCGCGACCCAAATTGGTAAAGACCATCGACAGTTTTGTCAAAGACTCGGGCGGCGTCGTCGGTCCCCACACGATTTATGCGCTACCCGGCCGACTCATCATCTCCGGACTCTCGAACGATAAGGACCACGGTGGACGCACGGCATTGGTTGAGTACACCAATGACGGGGACCACGTTGCCACGCATTGGATGCCCACGACGGAAGATCCCCACGGCGCGGAAGTCGAACAACTCGCCGACGGTTATGGCTACGACGTGCGGGTGTTGCCCCGCAAAAACGCCCTGCTGACGTCGTCTTTTACGGGTTGGTCAAACTACATGATGGATTTTGGCCAGATGCTGGGCGACGCGGAGGCCATGAAACGATTTGGCCAAACGGTGACGCTCTGGAACTTGCACACCCGGCAGCCGCGAAAAGTGTTCCACGTGCCTGGCGCGCCGCTGGAAATCCGCTGGGCACTAGGACCACAGCACAACTACGCATTCACATCGACGGCACTCACATCCAAACTCTGGCTGATTTTCGAGGACCAAAGCGGCACATGGCAGGTCAAGGAAATCGCCGATATCGGGGACCCCTCCAAGATCCCGCTACCGGTCGATATCAGTCTGAGTGCCGATGATTCCACGCTGTTCGTCGATAGCTTCATGGACGGTACCGTGCGCGTGTTTGATGTGTCCGACCCGTACCATCCCACGCAGATTTACGAGCAGGTGATTGGCAAACAGGTGAACATGGTCTCGCAAAGCTGGGACGGCAAACGAGTCTATTTTACGAGTTCTTTGTTGGCCAACTGGGATAAGAAGGGTGAGGACAACGAACAGTTCTTGAAAGGCTACGACTGGGATGGCAGGCAGCTGACTCATCGCTTCACCATCGACTTTTCGAAAGAAAAACTCGGACGACCGCACATCATGCGGTTCGGCGCCGAGCAGCTCTGAGCCACACGTTGCCAGAAGAGTTCTATGATCCGACCAGCTGCAACCATGACCGGCGTGCACCATCGGGACATGCTTCTGCGCGTGGGCCGCTGGCTCGTCTGGGTGGCCTGCGGCTGGCTGACCTGTGGTTTCATGTCGCTCGAGGGTAGACCTGCCAGGGCTCAGCCGCCACAGGTACAGAATGACCTTCTGCGGCAACGTCCCGAGCTGGCTCTGGGACGCACGACCGAGTACGACTACGAACCCCCGGAGCCGGGAACCTACCGACTACCTGTTATCAAACCAGCAGCTGACGGACCAGTCGTACGATTGGACGGCACGCGTGCCACGTTGCGGGAATGCTTCCACGATCGCATCACCGTTTTGAGTTTTATCTATACGCGTTGTGCCGACCCGAGTGCCTGCCCCTATGCCACGGGCGTGTTATACAAGATCCACGCCGTCAGCGAGCAGGACCCGGACATCGCCCGCAACTTGCGGCTGGTCACGTTCAGCTTTGATCCGGAACACGATACGCCACGAACGATGGCGGACTACAGCCGAGCTTTACGAAAACCATCAGGTTCCGAGTGGCTGTTCCTGACCACGGCTGGCATGGATGATCTCTGTCCCGTGTTAGAAGCCTATGGCCAGCAGGTCGATCGCAGAGCCGACCCGCAACACCCCCTGGGCCCCTATTTTCATCTGTTGCGCGTCTATCTGATCGACCGGCAGGGGATGATCCGCAATGTCTACAGCTCCGGTTTGCTCGATCCACGCCTGGTGGTCACGGACGTCCGAACGTTGTTGCTCGAGGAAGACGCGGGCTGGAGCACCACAAAATGAGACCGCGACTCGTACGAGCCATTGCCGGCACGATCGCGTTTGCTGTGGTTCTTGTCGGCGGTTCGATGGTCTGCTCGCAGGACGATTCCCATGAGTCGGGCACGGCGAAGCCGCGGCACTGGAACGAAGACGGGCGGGCACGGCTCGCGTCGCCCCCGCTGGGTCTTCCCGCCGTACCGGTACCGGCCGACAACCCGGTTACCGTCGAGAAGATCTCGCTGGGCCGTAAGCTGTTTTTCGACCGCCGACTTTCGGCCAACGATACGATGTCGTGTGCCATGTGTCATATTCCGGAACAGGGATTTACGAATAATGAACTTTCCATCCCTGTGGGCGTGCATGGCCGCAGTCTAAATCGAAATGCACCGACGATCCTGAACGTCGCCTACGTGGAACAGCTGTTTCTTGATGGTCGAGCATCATCGCTGGAAGAGCAAGCGGTCGTCCCGTTGCTCCACCGTGACGAGATGGCCAATCCCAGTCCGGACGCGTTAGTCGCGAGAATCGGCGGACTTGAGGATTACACTGGGCTATTTGAAGCAGCTTTTGGCGGCGGCCCTTCGTTGGACCGCATTGCCGCCGCAATTGCCAGCTGGGAGAGAACGCTGCTGGCGGCAGATTCACCGTTTGACCGGTGGCGGTACGGACATGAAACCAGTGCGCTCACCCTGCAGCAACAGCGAGGCTTTCAGCTTTTCGTGGGTAAAGGCAGATGCCAGCTTTGCCATGCAGTGGGCGCTGAGCACGCCCTATTGATGGATCAGAAGTTTCATGACACGGGTATCGGCTCTGCGACGGTCCGATCGCTCGTCAGCAGGACGGGCAAGTGCAGGTGGAGCTTGCGCCCAGGTCGTCGTCTCGCTCGAATCCAAAGTCTTACAACAGTTTGGTCTGGAGCGGCCCGTCGATTCGGGGCGCTTTGCCGTGACGCAGCTGCTCCGGGACAGGTGGCGTTTCAGGACGCCAACGTTGCGGAATGTCGAGCTGACCGCGCCCTACATGCATGACGGCTCGATGCGGACTTTGGAGGATGTGGTACGTTTCTACGATGCCGGCGGAATCCCGCACGACGGGCTGGACCCCTTGATCGTGCCACTGGGGCTTGACGACGGCGAAGTCGCGTGCATCGTGGCGTTTCTGCGGAGCCTCACGGCTCAGAACCTGGCCGAGTTGACGGCGGACGCGCGTAGTGGGGGCGTGGGTAACTGAGCCAGATCGGGTTGTATCGATGACAATCGCACGTCGAAAATTGTCAGGTGGCATTTTGCCACCGCATCGGCTGGTATCGCACGCCGTGAAGATCTTCTGGCGGACCGGCCGGGGCGAATCCCAATCGCTCGTAAACGGAGACGGCGTTTAACGAAGAATTCACCGTGATGGGCTCGTCACCGGTCGACGAAGTAATCCAATCGTACGTGCGATTCCAGAGTTGGCGACCAATTCCCTTTCGTTGGTGCCGCGTATCCACAAACAGATAATAGAGATGAGCGGGCGGTCGAACGGCAGCAATTCCGATCAATGCGTCAGATTCCAGCGCGACGAAGAACTTATATCCGTGACGAATTCGCGCCGCCACGGATTCCTGTTCCATTTCAGCCAGCAGATGAGCCAACCCAGCTGCCGAAAGGGTCGGGGCGATGTGTTCGCGTGCAGAGGCGGTCACCAGTTGGCTGATCGCGGCAGCGTCTTCGATCGTCGCGGATCGGATCAACATGTCATCGCACTCAGGGGCGCGAGGCTGGTGAACACGGTCTCAACTAACCTGAGTTTCGGCAACACGTGACTGCCTGTGGTCGGCATCTGAACAGGTGAGAGGCTGCAGCTGAATCCCTCAATCGGTCTGGGTCAACCAGCGGTATTTCCAGAGAGGATTACCACATTCATCGCAGACTTCGCCGTTTTCGAGCGGCCGGCCGTGGCAACGCTGGCAGTCCAAGATCGCCGGCAGCCAATGCAACTGCTGGTCTCGCCATGACTGTGCCTGGGCGGAGTGGCCCAAGGCAACTGCCGTGACGATGCGAATGGCCAGCGGAAAGATCCGAAACAAGACCAGCGGAGCCTGCGCGGCTTCCGCGATCGACTTCTGCAGCACGCGGGCAAACTCCAATCGGCGATCGTCATCGGGCAATGACAGATAGGAGTCCAGGCGGGCCAGGGTCCGGTTATCGGCCAGTTGTTGATTGAGGCGCAAGCGGCAAAGCCAATCTCGGTACCATTTCGCGTCCTTCGCCCATCGCTCGGCGCCGACAGCCAGCGTTGATTCGGCGACCTGGTAACGGTCGATCTCCGATTTTGCCCGCTGCTCGATCTTACTGAGCGAGACGGGGATCAGCATCGAGTCGGACCCGAGATTTGCTTCGACATCCTCATGCACGCGTGTGTACACGAGGTCGCGCAGCGTCGTCATGCCGCACATCAGACTTGGGACAATCGCCTTTCCCTGCGGTTGGGGCTGTGTGGCATCCCATTCAGCCGCCAAGCGATCGAGACGTTGCCGCTCATCCGGCAATTCTGCCGCCGCATCGGTTCCCCGCAACTCATCCGTCATCGGTACTTGGTTCCGTGCGAGTGATTCGTGGCCCCAACTGGTTGAGGCTTGAAGTGGTCAGACGTATTGTACCCTTTTGGCCCATTCGTGAGCGCGGCTGTACGGTCCCGCGGACGCGCATGCCGCCAGAAGTCGCCTGGGAGTCGTGGCCTATGATCGATGCTAACGGCGATTTCTTATGGCTTGCCGTCCAACGAACCGCAAATGTGTGTCACCGACAGGTTTTCGACCCGTCCTCCGGTCGATCTTCGCTTGTCTAGGGTCTAGCTCAGAAACGCCTCACCGCCGGCTTACTGGGCGTCGACCTCATCGGCTTCCTCAGCGGGCTTGATCAGCGGCCCGGCTTCCCCCAGTCCTCCTTTGAGTTCCCGATCATCGCGTTCCCGCGGCCGACCTCGCTGCCGGTCATCATCCGCAACCGGCTCGGCGGTGCTCCCTTCCTCTTCGGCCCATTCCACGCGCTTACGGGACAAGCCAATCTTGCGATCGTCCGTATCGACCCGCAAGATCTTGACTTCGATTTCATCGCCGACTTTGACGACGTCCTCCGCGTTTTCGACCTTATGGTCGGCCAATTCCGAAATATGCAGCAGACCTTCCAAACCGTCTTCCAGCCCGACGAACACGCCAAAATTGGTAATCTTGGTAACTTTACCGGTGATCAATTGGCCGGGTTGGTATTTTTGCGGGATGCTGTCTTCCCATGGATCGGAGTCCATTTGTTTCAACCCCAGGGCAATTCGTCGGCGATCCTGGTCGACCGATAGGACCTTACACTCGACCTCCTGCCCCTTTTCGAGCATTTCACTGGGATGACTGATTTTGCGGGTCCAGGACATATCGGAAACGTGCAGCAATCCGTCGATGCCTTCCTCCAGCTCGATAAACGCTCCATAGTTGGTAAGGTTGCGGA
Source organism: uncultured Planctomycetales bacterium (assembly GCA_963695565.1). Lineage (GTDB taxonomy): Bacteria > Planctomycetota > Planctomycetia > Pirellulales > Pirellulaceae > CAVOGW01. The sequence continues at coordinate 546,743 of CAVOGW010000005.1, read as the reverse complement.
TCTTGCCTTTGACGACGGTTTCGACGGGATATCGTTCGGCCACATTTTCCCAGGGATTATCCTGGGTCTGTTTCATACCGAGCGAGATTTCCTGTTTTTTCTTGTCGATGCCCAGCACGACGACATCGATTTCGTCGCCAATCTGCACAAGTTCGTTAGGATGATTGACACGTTTCGTCCAGGACATCTCGCTGATATGCACGAGCCCTTCGATTCCTTCCTCCAGTTTGACGAATGCCCCATAGCTCATCACGTTGACCACCGAGCCTTTGACCTTGGAGCCGATCGGATATCTTTCTTCCACATTTTCCCAGGGGCTGGGTGACTTTTGCTTCAGTCCCAGCGCGATCTTGCCCTTTTCATGATCGATATTCAGGATCATGACTTCGATTTCGTCATCGATCGAAACCATTTCCGAGGGATGGCTGATTCGCGACCAGCTCATATCGATAATGTGCAGCAGTCCATCGATCCCGCCCAGGTCCACGAATGCGCCGAAGTCCGCGATGTTCTTGACGATGCCTTTGCGGATGGTCCCTTCCTGCAGTTCTTCGAGCAGACGTTCGCGATCTTCCTGGCGTTGTTTTTCAATCAGGGAACGGCGGCTGACCACGATGTTGCGGCGGGCTTCGTCAATCTTCAACACTTCACACTGCACGGTTCGCCCGATGTAATCGCCAATATCGGCCGGACGGCGAATATCGACCTGACTGGCCGGCAAGAAGACGTTGACGCCAATGTCGATCAACAATCCACCTTTGATTTTTCGCAACACGGTCCCGGTGACGACCTGTCCCTCCTCGACGGTCTTCATCATATCCTGCCAGGCAATGATCTTTTCAGCCTTGCGTTTGCTGAGCGCGATCATACCGTAGGTGTCCCGCGGGCTGGTGCCGTCCTCTAATTCTTCGACCAGCACGTTGATCACCTGGCCCACGGCCGGGGGCTCGTCTTCTTCCTCCCACTCAGAAATCGGAATGACACCCTCGCTCTTGAAGCCCACGTCGACGACTACGTTTTCGTCCGTGACGCGGACGATTTTGCCGTCGATGACTTTATTCAGATCGATTTCTCGTTCCAAATCCATCGTCGCCAGGCCGGCTGTTTCCACACCCGTGACAGCGGCATTGATCATGGAAGTAAGCTCAGTGTCACTTTCCAAACTACGAATGAGATTGCGGTTGACCATTAAAAAAACTCAAAACTGGATTACTCGATGCCAAACGCAGGCTACGGTAACGACGTTGGGTCCGTAACGAGTGAGTCAACTTGCACGTTAGATCGCAAGGTGAAGCAGCGCGCGGAACAAGGCGCGAAGTAAATTGGCGATCTTTACGAAAAGCCGTCCGGAGGGACAGAGCATCGAGAGGGAACATGCCCACGCACGAGGTTCAGACCACCTGAACCAGCCAAACGCATTGGGGGCGACGCCCTGAGTCTAGCAAATGAGCCCCTCGTTCTCAACGGCACCACGTCGCCGTCCGGCGTCGAATCAGGCAGGTTTTCCTCGCTTTGGCCGGGGGAAAGCCGCCTGGCGCTGCTCAGATTTCCGGCATGCGCGTTGGGGTCCCGTCGCCAACCATATCCGTTAGCCGTATCGGTCCCGGTGCTGACCGGAATGGGACGCGTTCGACGGCACGGCATGGCGGCCTGATGCCGTCCCCGCCGTGATCGTTCCAGACAATCGCGCATGCTCTGTCTTAGACTGGCCATCAGTTCGGCGTCCGTCATCGAGCGGACCTGATCGGAATTCAGCGGAGTCCCGATCGTGACATGGACCTGCTCGCGACGGGGAAAAAGCTGCCCCTTGGGCCAAGCTTGGAAAGCTCCGTCAATCCCCACCGGAACGATCGGGACGGCCGCGCGACGCGCCAATGTGCAGAAGCCTGCCCGAATTTCGCTCAACTCCCCGTCCGTGGTCCGCGTTCCTTCGGGGAACATCAATACCAGTTCATCGGCACGCAGGCATCGCAGCGTGATTTTCAATCCGCCGATGCCCAGGCCTTCTCGTTCAATGGGAATGGCGTCGAACCATTGAATCAACCAGCGGAAGGGGAGCCAGCGGAACAGCGATTGGCGGGCCAGATAATGGAGCTGCCGATCGCAGCACAAGCCCACAATCACCGGATCGAAGAAGCTCTGATGATTCGCACACACCAGCGCCCCACCGGTCGCCGGCCAATGTCGGCGGCCCTGGCATCGCAAGTTGAAAAAGGCCGAACTCGTGACCCGCGCTAATTGCCGTGCAATCGAATAGGTCCATCGTTTTGCCGATCGTTTGATGCTCACCTGACTACCACCTTCATGGAGAATCTTCAGTTGCCGTTCGTTGGTCAGGCGGTGGATTTCGAGTCTGCCGGGGTCAATACGGGGTTTCCTGCGAATTAGTGCCGCCCGTCTGTTGTTTGTAGCCGCGCGGACAGGAGCTGGCGAGTGCTCCTGCCATGGTCGGCAAAATGTCGCCGTGCAAGCATGAGCATTTTCTTGCGGCGACCGACGATAGCATTGCTGGCACGACTGTCCAATGGTTTCTCGGCATGTGCGGGGGACTAAACCAACCCAGGTCGATCTACGTCCTTTGAACAAAGCGTGACCATCGTGGTTGAACGCCCGCGATGGCTAGTGAGGATCACGTCGCCACCGTGTCGAATCACACGGGTCCATTGCGCCGAGGCAGCTGAGCGATTCTGGGCTGAGCGGCGTGGAGGCGACGGTCAGGTGGTTCGCCAGCGACGGAACGGTATTCCTATGAACTTGCCCCGGCCCGGCTACGTAATATAACTATGTTACAGCCGCAGGGGACGGCACGTTGTTCGTGGGACAGAACGCGTACGTCGGACCGGTGTGATTATCCCAGGGATTCGGGGTTTTTCTGGCGGGTGACCAAACGAGTCACATGGCTAGACGAAAAGGTCAGTGGACGTTGACCCTCAGCTGCCACGCCTACTTTTCGACCAGCGAAAGGAACCCCCAAAATGAAACGGAATCACCTTACAGTCGCCAGGCTTCGCGACGTCAAACTGCATGCGATTCGCATCAATGGTCACCTGCACGTGACTGGTGCATCGATTCACGGATGCCTGCTCGTTCCCACGCGTACGTTTTGGTCGGCGCTGGCCATCCTGGCTGCCGTGGACGAACCAGAATTTGGCGACGAGTACGCCTTTTTTCGCCGCTGTGTTGACCGGATCGGGTCGCGTCGATTCGACTTCACCGTAACCGTACACGGGGATAAGGCTCGATTGCTGACCGACGTGCGCGACCCTCGTCATCAATCGCCAGGAATGCGCGTCGACTTCGAGATGCCGGCACCGGTCTCTGCCGACCTGGAACGGCAATTGCCCTGGGATGAAATTCTCGAAGCTATTCTCGACGAGCGAACATCGAATTCTTCACCAGCCTACGAAGATGAGGCGGTTGACGAGAGTTGGCCATTGCTGGAGGGCTTCGATCCGCAGATGGACGCCCGACGCGTCTGGGGCTGGGAACTTGGCAGCCTGCCGAAGCGTGAGTCGAACCAGTTGCTCAACGGGCCCGACGGGACGCTACGTCCGTCGCGAAACTAACCTGGGTCTGGGCACGGAGTTCGCCAGGTGAACACAGGCGAACACTGACGCGCGGACGACTGCGCGTCGAAAAAGGCGAGCCGTGTGGTGTCAGCCCACGTCCCGCAACGCTCGCAGGACCAACCAACTCTGCTTCGCCAGCCACTCGGCTGCCGATCCGTCCCCGCCACGACGTTTCCCTATCATCAACGCCAGGTGGCCGCATCACAGCCCCTCACGCCGGCCCATGCCAGCGGCGCGCCGTTTGGCTGGCCGAATCTCCCCCGTCGCGGTCTTGTGTACAATGGGCCCGCACGATTCCCTGGACGCGGCAATCGAGGAGGCCCGGAGTGGCGCGAAATGAGCAGTTGATTCGGCAGCACCGCTTGCTGCAAATCCTGGAACGAACGCGGTTCGGACGGACGCTGGACGAATTGCGCGGCGATCTGGTGGAAGAGTTGGGGCTCGGTTCTTTGCACACGCGCAGCGTGCGGCGCGATCTCGAGGCCCTCCAGGCCGCGGGTTTCGACGTGGTCTCGACCGAAACCCAACGAGGGCGGGTCTGGAAGCTGGGACCGCGACATCGGACGATGCATCAGATTACCGTTTCCGCGACCGAACTCATCTCATTGTCGTTGGGGCGCGAACTGCTGACGCCGCTGATGGGCACTCCATTCTGGCAAGGCATTGAGGCGTTTTGGCACAAGGTCAAAGAGACTTTGCCGAGCGCCGTATGGAACCACTACGAAAAATACCGTCGCATTCTGCATGTGCTGGGGACGCCGGCCAAGTCCTACACCAAACATCACGGGACCTTGAAGACCCTCAATCGAGCGATTCTGGAGCATCGCGTGGTCGAGATCCAGTATCAATCGTTGGCCGAAGATCGACCCAGGACACGGTTGATCAGGCCGTACGCGTTGGCTCTCTATCAATCCAGTATTTACATCATCGCCGAGTCGGGTGATCAAGATGCGGCAGGTACGATCCGTCATCTGAAGTTGGATCGATTCTTGAAAGCCGTCGCCCTGGACTCCTGGTTCACGCCCAACCCTCAGCTGGACATAGAACGGCACTTGCGCGAGAGTATCGGAATCTTTTCGTCAAGCCGGTCGCAGAAGTTCAAGATCAGGCTCAGCGCCCGAGCCGCGCGCTGGGTGACCGAGGACCCTTGGCACCCCGAGCAACAGATCAAACAGCAGGCGGACGGCTCGGTGATCCTCACGGTTCCGGCCGCTCACGATCTGGACGTGATTCCGCGCGTGCTGGCGTTGGGTAGCGAAGCGGAGCTGTTGTCTCCCGCATCCTGTCGCCAGGCGATGCGGGAAACGGTGATCAAATTGCTCGCGACGTACGACCCGTAGGCCGCTGATGTGGTACTAACCGGTGATGGGTCGCGAGCCGAGTACGGCCAAGGGGACGAAGATCATCAAGGGCATCCAGGCCGCCAACTCGGGTCGGATCAGGCCCTGAATCCCCAGACCCTGGCAACCGAGCATGACGAGAGAAATGAAGGCGGCCATGCACACCGTCTTGGCCGCACTGAACACAATATGGTGACGCTGTGTGGCCAGTGCGATGGGTAAGCCTAGAAACAACATGGTAATGTCGAGGAATGGCCGGACCAGTCGGCTGTGCAAAATCACGCGCAACCCTTCGGAACGATACGAGGATGCCTCGCGAATGTCGGCCAGGACGTGAAGCGTGGACCCATACTGTTGCCAGCGGTAGTCTCCGCGTAATTGGATAGGACGCAGCGCACTGATCACGAAGCATTGCTGGGCTTCCAGCCAGGGCGTGTCCAGCGGCGCTAGGACAATCGGTTGATCGCCGACCATTACGGAACTTGCGGCGGCCAAGGGTTCCTGCACGTCATGCAGCAGATATCCTGATGGTAAGTCCGTGGTGGCAGGTCGGTAGATGGCTTCGCGGGCCGAAACGACCGAACCGACCCCCGGCCAGCTGAAGGGCAGCCGCAGTTTGGGCTCCACGATTTTCGCTTGTTCCACATGAACTCCCTCGCCGTCAAACAGGATATCCGTGGAGTGATCGTAGCGGGCCGACAACGTATGCCGACGTTGGCTGGTCAAATCCCGAATATTGCTGAGCAATTGATCGCGAACTTGGGGCAACCCGGCTTCCCGGTTAATCGCGCCCAGCACGGCGATCACCGCCATGCAGAAAACGAGCGACTTGACTGCCCGCCAGCGGCTGATGCCTGCAGCTTGCAGCGCCGTCAGTTCCTGATGCCGCTGCATCGTGGACACGACGAATACGGCGGATAGCAGCCCTACGATGCTGCCCGCCAGCTCGAAAAACAGGGGTACCCGCGCGGCATAGTACGCACACACGGCCAGTTGATAGTTGTCCGTGGCACCTCGGTACCGCATAAACTCCGCGAGGTTCGTGACGAATTCGGCAATCACGTAGATGCCGAACAGGCACGCAAACGTCATCAGGAAAATACGGACAAACTGCCGGATCATGTAGCGGTCGATGATTTGCATGTCAAATGGCCGCCTTCGCGCAAAGTTGCCGGTTGCCAGAATGGCCCTATGCTGAACGTGTCCCGATGGTTAGTCCGTAAATCGGTCGCTCGTTCGAGATCATGGCGGGGGCTGTGGCAGGCCGGCACCGACTTGATGCTGCCGGCCATTTGCCCTGGCTGCCAGTTACACGAACTCGACGTGCGGCGAATCCCTTTGTGTGCGGTCTGCACAGCGGCGCTGGTGCAACCGGTGGACTGGTTGTGTCGGCGGTGCGGAGCATTCTCGCATCCCTACGCTCAACAGGATGGCAAATGCGGTCACTGCCGGCACCTCCGCCATGCCTTTCAAGCGGCCGTGGCCCTCGGCCTATACGAAGGGGAGCTGCGGCGGGCGATTGTACGAATGAAGCGGTCCACGGAGCAATCTCTAACTTATGGCATCGGACAACTGTTGGCTGATCGAGCGACGGCGCTGCTCAGCTGACGATCGTCCCGATGTGCTGTGCCAGGTGCCGATGCACTGGCTTCGCAGGCTGATGCGGCAGACCAGCAGTGCCGAAACACTGGCTCGGGCGGCGGCCAATCGTATGAAGTTGCCGCTGCGACTGCGGCTGCTCAGGTGTGCGCGGCAGACGAAGAAGCAGAGCCTGCTGCGTCACGACGAGCGACGAGCCAACGTGGCCGGAGCATTTCGATTGGAACGTCCGGATCGGGTGCACGAGCTGCACGTCGGCGTACTGGATGACCTGATGACGACCGGCGCCACGTTGGACGAGGTCGCACGCACTCTGAAACATGCTGGCGCGCGGCGAGTCACGGCGCTGGTCGTCGCCCGCGCCGTCCGTGCCGACCTGGTCGTGCACAGCCTTCGCCCGACACGCAGGCCTCGATAAGCCGGGGAGGCAGCGACGGGAGAGGGCCGCACCAGGCGTGGACGGCCTGGACAGAGGACACTTGGGGATGGTTGGACCAGGATCAGACACGGTTCCGCGGCGCAGGAACCCCGGCGGACTTTCCCATTCCCGGCGGCTCGTGTGGAGGCCCCCCGTCGCGAAATGCGCATTATTCCCGTTCCCTTGGAACACATTTTGGGGAACAATACCGAGGCTGGTTACGGCAAGCGGCGATGGCCGTTTAGGCCTCGACGTCGCGTCGCCGAATTGTCGCACGAATACGCCAGGCAAGGGCTGTCACCCATCATGCATGTGTTGAAACAGAGCAAGAAACAGTCGGGACTTCATCCGTTCCGCAATGCGGTCCTGAAAGGCTTGGGCGTGATCCTGCCCCCCTTGTTGACCATTGTGTTTCTGCTGTGGGTGGGAAATTCTGTTCAACGCTATATTGTGCAGCCCGTGGAATGGGCCGCTCGGGCAGTGATCGTGCAGCAGATCGCCACGATCTACGATTTGCCCCCGCCCGGCGCAACCATGGACGAGACCAATCCGCACAAGATGGTGTTCGAGCACCAGCAATTCACCCAAGTACAAAGCGGCGAATGGGTGCCGCAAAAAGTCTACAACCGCGTGCGGAAAGATCCCGGAAATCTGTTTCCCACCACCGCGCAGGCCCTGTACGACCGGTTCGTGGAAGTTGAGTACTTGCGACCGCGGTACACCGTCCCCATCTTTCTCAGCCTGTTGATCTTGTTGATCTATTTGCTGGGCAAGTTCATGGCAGCCCGTTTGGGTGCGATGCTCTGGTCACAGGTCGAACAGTTGATCAATCGACTTCCGTTTATCCGTACCATATACGGCACCGTCAAACAGGTGACGGACATCCTGTTTGGGGACCAGGAAATCGAGTACACAAGTGTGGTTGCCGTCGAATACCCCCGTAAAGGCATCTGGTCCGTGGGATTTGTTACCGGTGAGAGTATGTGGGCCCTGCGCGAGGCGGCTGGCGAGCCCGTGCTCAGCGTGCTGATGCCCACGTCGCCCATGCCCGCGACCGGTTTCACGATCACGGTCCGCAAAAGTGAAACGGTCGAGTTGCCGATCAGCGTGGATCAGGCCTTTCAGTTCATCGTCAGCTGCGGAGTTGTCGCGCCCGGCGCCAAGGTAAGCCCGCAGGCCATTCGACAGGCCATCGAAAACGCCGTGCCCAAGCCGTCCAGTCCACCGGTTGCTCATTCTTAATCACACTTTATCACGATGGCTTCTGCCCGAATCCTTCGCATCGGCACGCGTGCCAGCCCCTTGGCAACCTGGCAGGCCAATTGGGTAGCCGACCAATTGCGAGCCCAGGGGCATCCGGTGCAAATCGAATTTGTCCGCACCACGGGCGACGCCACCGAGTCCGCGATTGTGGGTAGCGGCGCGACGGGTGTCTTCACGCGCGAACTGCAAGCTGCCTTACGCGATCATCACGTTGACCTGGCCGTGCATAGTTTGAAGGACTTGCCAACCGCGACTCCGGATGGCCTGATTGTGGCGGCCGTCCCGGTCCGTGCCAGCCCGTTCGACGCCCTGGTTTCGCTTGCGGGACACGCACTCGATGCCCTGCCGGCACAGAGTCGCATTGGCACGGGGAGCCCACGACGCGAATCCCAAATCAAGTTTGCCCGTCCGGATGTCCTCGTGCAGCCGATCCGCGGCAACGTGGATACACGACTGCATAAGTTGGACCACGGCGAATTTGACGCGATTATCCTGGCGGAGGCCGGCCTGGATCGTTTGGGACTCGCCCATCGAATCTCCCAGCGGCTTCCGCCTGAAGTCTGCTTGCCAGCTCCAGCGCAAGGCGCGTTGGCGATCGAAGCCCGCCGGGATGATGCGGCGGCCTGCCGGGCCGCCGGCAGCCTCAATCACGCGGCAAGCGAAATGGCGGTCACTGTCGAACGCAACTTCCTGGCCACCATGGAAGGCGGTTGCTCGGCACCCATCGGTGCCTGGTGCCACCTTGCGTCGGGAAGAGAACTTCACTTGCATATCGTGGTGGTCAATCCGACCGCGACCGAGCGACTCGCCCGAACGATTGTCGCTGAGCCAACCGCGTCCGCCGGCTTGGGACAAACGGCGGCCCAGTGGGCCCTGGACCAGGGTGCGGCGGCCTGGTGCGTTTGACCGCAACCAGATCCATAGTGCGATCGAATCAGGTGTGCCGGTCCAAGTGGACCCGTGAAAATGGCAGACGGCGACGAACCTCCCGGCAGCCGTGCGCGATTCCACAGCCATCTTGCGAGTTTTCGCTACCTTGTCAGTCTTATCAGAACGGGCTACCATCAAGGGTCTCTAAAGCCCGGATTTTCAGCTCGGTTGCGGATCGGGGACGCAGGTCGGTTAGGTTCGAGTAACCCAATCGGGGACGCGAGGAAGTTCACGGAGTCCATGGAATGATTGCCGATCAGCAGCGCGTGCATGGCCGATTGCCCGCGCGCATCGTCATTACGGGGATTGGACTAACGTCCCCGAACGGGAACGATCTGGCCACGTATCGAGAGGCCCTGTTGCAGGGTCGCAGTGGCGTGCAACCTTACGAGATTCGTTACTTTGGCAAGACGCACGCCGGTATTTGCGATTTCGATGCCTGTCGATATCAGAACCGTCGCGACGTGCGACGAGGTACCCGCGCGGGCTCGATCGGGGTTTACTGTGCGCACGAGGCACTGAGAGATTCTGGCATTGATCTACGGGGGCAGGATCCGTCTCGAATTGGCGTGTACATTGGCGTGACCGAACACGGCAACGTGGAGACGGAAAACGAGATCTTTCAAATCAAGGGATACAACTACGACACCTCATTTTGGTCGCACCACCATAACCCGCGGACGGTGGCCAACAACCCAGCCGGCGAGATCGCTTTGAACCTGGGTATCACGGGGCCGCATTACACGATCGGAGCGGCCTGCGCGGCGGGGAATGCCGGCATGATTCAAGCCGCACAGATGTTGTCGCTGGGTGAGTGTAACCTGGCCATTGCGGGCGGGGTCTCGGAGAGTATCCACACGTTCGGGATATTTGCCAGTTTCCACAGCCAGGGAGCTTTGGCCCGGCACGACGATCCCACGCAAGCATCGCGCCCCTTCGACCTGCACCGCAATGGCATCGTCGTGGCGGAAGGCGGAGCACTATACGTGCTGGAACGGCTGGAGGATGCCGCAGCCCGAGGCGCGAGAATTTACGGCGAACTGGTGGGCCACGCCATGAACACGGACGCCACCGATTTTGTGATGCCGAATCCGGAGCGTCAGGCGGAATGCATGCATCTGGCGCTGCGCCGCGCCGCCATCAATCCCGAGGATGTGGATATCGTCAGCACGCACGCCACGGGGACCACGTCGGGGGATGCGCAGGAGTGCCTGGCCATCAACCGCGTGTTTGGAGAGTGCAGCGAGACCTATGTGAATAACACCAAAAGCTACATCGGGCATGCGATGGGGGCCGCTGGGGCCCTGGAACTGGCGGGTAATATCCTGGCCTTCCAGGATCGCGTGATTCACCCCACGATTAATGTGGACGCCGTTGATCCAGATTGTGAGATTCGCGGACTGGTCATCAATCAGCCGCGAGAAGTCAAGGATGTCCGCTACATACTAAACAATTCTTTTGGTATGTTGGGTATCAATTCGGTCGTAGTGATAAAGAGAATCTGACCAGAGTGGCCGGCGGGGATATTCGCTGCACGCTTGGAAGGATCACGAGGAGAAACACATGTCGCCAGCGGAAATCCGCTCCATCATTATCGATATTCTCAGCGATATTGCCCCGGACGAAAATCTCGATCAGCTGAACGATGATCAGCAGTTCCGCGAGCAGTTGGAGCTGGACAGCATGGACTTTCTGGATATCGTGCTGGAATTACGCAAACGCTTCCTCATCCAGATTCCCGAAGAAGATTATCCGAAACTAACCAGCATGGCCAGCACGGTCGAGTACCTGCAGCCGAGGCTGGCGCAGACCGCGGACGCCTAGTCCCCCACAAACGAGCTTCTGCACGTCGGACAGGTTTACAACCGACTCGGACTGGTTACTAACCTTGTCTTTAAGCACATTTTCGGTTCGTTAGACCGCAAGCCACAGAAGAATGCCCGGTACACGCTCGGTCTGGCGAAACACGATGCGGCATTCGTCGGCGGCGTGCGCGACCGGACGCGCACGCCAGAAATCGGCTTGGAGCGGTAGGCTACGCATGATTCTCCCGGCGATTTCTTCTGGCTTGCGGTTTCAAGACGAGGCCCAGATGCGGGTCAAGTCGACGTTTCCAACCAGTCCTACTTTCGCTTGTTTGAGGTCTGGTGCACGGGGCCGATGCGAGTGTCGCTGGAATGTATGACGTCATCATTGTCGGCGCCGGTATGTCGGGCCTTGCCGCCGGAATCCGTCTGGCCTACTACGGCAAGAAAGTTTGCATTCTGGAGCGGCATTATACGATTGGCGGGCTGAATTCATTCTATCGGCTGCGCGGTCGGGACTACGACGTGGGCCTGCACGCCGTCACAAATTTTACGCCCAAAGGGACCAAGAAAGGGCCCTTAGCGCGAGTCCTCAAGCAACTTCGCTTTCGCTGGGAAGATTTCGCACTGGCCCCCCAGCGGCATTCGGCGATTCGCTTCCCGGGCGTGGAACTCCGGTTTGCCAACGGCCTGGAGCTGTTAACGGAACAGATTGCCGCACGGTTCCCACGCGCGATCGACGACTTTCGTGCACTGACCGGCAAGATCGTGGACTACGACGATCTGGATCAAGAGTCTTTCGCCGTTTCGACACGTGCCGTGCTGAGCGAAACGGTGCGGGATCCGCTACTCGTGGAAATGTTGCTTTGCCCTTTAATGTGGTACGGCAACGCACGTGAACACGACATGGACTTTGGCCAGTTTTGCATCATGTTCCGCAGCATCTTCATCGAGGGGTTGGCTCGGCCTCTGGCCGGTGTGCGGTTGATCCTGAAGAATCTTGTCCGTCGCTATCGCGAGCTGGGTGGCGAACTCAAACTGCGAACCGGGGTGCAGGCCATCCATGTCGAGAACGGACGGGCTACCGGAGTTGTGCTGGACGATGGGAGTCAACTCGAGGCTCAGCAACTGCTTTCCTCGGCAGGTTACGTCGAGACAATGCGGATGTGCGACGACGTGACGCGGGTTTCCGATGCCGATGCAGGGAGGATGTCGTTCACCGAGTCGGTCGCTGTACTCGATTGCTCACCCGCCAAACTCGGGCTGGACGAAACGATTGTCTTTTTTAACGACAGTCCGCACTTCCACTGGCAGGCGAGCGAACAGCTGGTGGACTGCCGGACCGGCGTGGTATGTTCCCCCAATAATTACTTGTACGACGATGCCCAGGACCAATCCACCAAATTGCCGGACGGCGTAGTTCGCGTCACCTCCATTGCCAGCTTTCCACTTTGGACGCAACTGCCCGAGGAAGAGTACGAGATGGCGAAACTACGCTGCTTCGATCAGGTGTGCAGCGCGGCCGTCCGTTTCGTACCCGACTACCGCAGCCACGTGATCGACACGGATTTTTTTACGCCCAAGACGATCCGCCGGTTCACCTGGCATGCCAACGGAGCCGTGTATGGGGCTCCGCACAAGCGACTGGACGGTACGACGGACGTGGGTAACCTGTTCATCTGCGGCACCGATCAGGGTTTCGTCGGCATCGTGGGGAGCATCATGAGCGGCATCTCGGTCGCCAATCAACACCTGCTGCGTTAAACTGTGTTGGTCGAGGGAGCCGCGAATTCACATGCCCAAAGATTTTCTCGCTGGAATCAAGGACCGATATGACGTTGCCGTCATTGGCAGTGGCCTGGCCGGTATGACGGCGGCCAACATTCTGGCTCGGCAGGGGCGCAGCGTCTTGCTACTGGAACAGCATTACAAACTGGGCGGGATGGCCACCTGGTTCAAGCGTCCGGGGGGACACATTTTCGATGTCTCGTTACACGGGTTTCCCTTCGGCATGGTCAAGAGCTGCCGCCGTTATTGGTCTCAGCAGATTGCCGATCACATCGTGCCGCTCAAGAACATGCGGTTTGACAACCCGATGTTCTCGCTAACCACGACCTATGATCGAGCCGACTTCACGCGTTTGTTAACAACGCGCTTCGGCATCCCTGAACCCACGGTGCTCGAATTCTTCGATACCGTGCGCGGCATGAACTTCTACGATGACCAGACCACCACCACGCGCCAGCTGTTCGATCGTTTTTTTCCCGGCCGGGACGATGTGGTGCGGCTACTGATGGAGCCTATTGTTTACGCCAACGGCTCGACCTTGGAGGACCCCGCCCTCACGTACGGCATCGTGTTTTCCAACTTCATGGCCAAAGGGGTCTACACGTTTCAGGGGGGTACGGACTTCCTGGTCGACTTGATGCGACGCGAGCTGGAGCAAAATGGAGTGGACGTACGTATCAACTGCAACGTGACGCGGATTGAAGTCGAGCAGGGCAGAGTGCGGGCGGTTCAAGCCAATGGAAAACGCATCCCCGTGTCTTGCGTCATTTCAAATTCCAACGTGAAGTCCACCGTGCTGGATTTAGTAGGGGAGGCTCACTTTAGCTCCCAGTTTGTCGAAGATGCTCGTCATGTACGGTTGAATAACTCCAGTACGCAAGTCTACATGGCCCTGAAACAGGACGAGCGGCTGGATGAATCGACCGGAGACCTCCTATTCAGCTCGACGGCACACGAATTCCGCACCGAATTGCTTTTGAGCCGAGAGATCACGAGTCGTACTTTTTCCTTCTATTACCCGCGCACGCGTCCTCAAGGTCGCCCCCGCTGCTTGATCGTCTCCAGCACCAATGCCCATTACGAGGATTGGGCCGGCCTGTCCCCCGCAGAATACGAGGCCAGCAAGCAAGAATTGGTGCAGACGACTTTGGACGCCGTAGAAAAGTACGTGCCCCAGATTCGCGAACGACTGGATCATGTCGAGGCCTCCACACCCAAAACCTTTCAACACTACACCCGGCATCTCTATGGGGCCAGCTTCGGCACTAAATTTGAAGGACTGGCTGTCAGCCGTGGCATGTCCGAGGAAGTCCAAGGTCTGTATCACGCCGGCAGCGTGGGTATTATCATGTCAGGCTGGTTAGGGGCCATTAACTACGGCGTGATCGTGGCCAATGACGCGGACAACTATTTGTTTTCGTCCGGTCGCCAGAGCCAATCGATGGCGTCGGCCTGAGAACAGCAGGGCTGCCCGTTTCATCGCGATTCCGCAGGAACCGGACGCGAACGCGTTGCGGCTGATGTATTTCGACAAGCGCTTTCAACGGTAGGAAAACTAACGGCGACTCGACGATCATGACGCGCGAAGCGATTGAAATAGCGATTCCTCACCGCAGCCCCATGCTGCTGCTGGATGAGATCGTGGAACGGTCGGAGCAGGAAATCGTGTGCCGCAAGACGTTCCGCGCGGACGAGTTCTTTTTTCAGGGACACTATCCGACTCAGCCAGTCACACCGGGCGTCATTCTGTGTGAAGCCGCGATGCAGGCGGGAGCCGTGCTGCTGGCCGGCCAGATGCCGGCCGACGCCTCGAATGGCGTCCCCGTGGCCACACGACTGAACCATGTAAAATTCAAACGGATGATCATGCCGGGTGACACGGTCGACTTTCGGGTGAAACTCGAGGAAACCATGGCGAATGCCTTCTTCATGTCCGCGCGGGCTGTCTGTCGGGGAAAACTGGCCATGAGCTGTGACTTTGCCTGCACCATGGCGTAGGACGCAACGAAACCAGGTTCTTATGGACTTCCTTCAGCTCCACGGAAAACGCATTCTCATCTTTGGCGTCGCGAACAAGAAGAGCGTCGCGTACCAGACGGTGCGCGTTCTGGCAGACGCCGGGGCCGAGCTGATTTACGCGGTGCGTTCCGAGCAACGTCGGATTCAACTCGCCGAAAAACTGCTTCCCCAAGCTGAGATTCATGTCTGCGACGTGGAACAGGAGGCTCAAATCGGCGGATTGGCGGCCGCCGTGGCGCAGGCCGGGCGATCGCTGGATGGAATCCTGCACAGCATCGCGTTCGCGGACTACGAGGGTGCCATGCAGCCATTCCATCAAACGAGCAAATCCCAGTTCTTACGTGCGGTAGATATCTCCTGCTACTCGCTGATCGCCATCGCGGAGGCCTTCCGCCCACAGCTCGCTCACGACGCCTCCGTCGTGACGATCTCGATTTCCACCACGAGAATGGCCAGCGAGAATTATGGCTTCATGGCGCCCGTCAAGGCGGCGCTGGATTCTTCGCTGGCGTTTCTTACCAAATCGTTCAGCAATTTTTCACGCGTACGTTTTAACGCCGTGGGGCCAAGCTTGCTGAAAACATCCGCCTCGGCGGGCATACCGGGGTACCTGGATTCGTATTTATTTGCTGAGCGGGTGATACCGCGACACGAGGCCGTGCAAACATCGGAGGTGGCCAACGTCGCCGCATTCCTGCTCAGCCCGCGTTCCAGTGGCATTGTGGCCCAGAACGTGATTGTGGACGCCGGGATGTCCATCAACTATTTCGACGGTAAGATCGTGGCTGCGGTCGTCAATCAACCGCCGGAACGCTGAAGCACGGAAGTCTACGTGTCCAACATTCCCAGCGTACCGTGCCCTGCGATGGCCAGTCGCTCGTACGTCAATCGCATCATCACGACGTTAATGCCTGAGCCAATGCCCAGCAGACCGATGGAGTCATCCGCCGCAAAATGTCCGGCTGTCGCCGCGGCGGCCAGAGTCACGGGTAGCGCCGCCGACCCCGTATTTCCCAACCAAGGGTAGGTCACAAAGTCCAGCGCGGGATCGATATTCAGGCGTGCTAGTAGCAGTCGGCGATGCGCCGCGCCGACCTGATGGCATACGGTCTTGTCCAGGCGCCGACCGCCCGGAGCTTCCGCCATAAATCGTTGATAGCAAACTTCGGCGGCCGCAACGCCTGCCAGCATCAGCTGTTCGGAGTCGGTATCCATCAGCGGCTGCATGCCGGCTCCCACCGCATCGTCCCGATCGCTTTGGCATAGTCCATGGTGCGCCGACTTGGCCAGAGCGGAACAGTCGGTCAAACGACTCCCGGGTGTGAGATCCCGGTGACACATCAGCATGGCGGCACTGGCTGAGCCAATTGTCAACGAGGCAATCGCGGCCTTGATTTGTTGCCGCGATAACCGTTCGTTGCCCAGCAGCGAACGCACGGTCGTGTCCACGAGTGACTGGCCATTCTCGGTTCCCACGACGAGTCCGGCCTTGATCTGCCCCAGTTCAATCAGGGCGGCCAGTTGCCACATCCCCGACAACAAGCCCAGGCAGGCATTGGAGATGTCGTAGACCATACATTCCGCCGGCAGGTCCAGCTCGTGGTGCACGCGGCATGCGGTTGCCGGTTCGAGATGATCGCGGCAAACGGAGCCATGGATCAGACAACCGAGATGGTGGGGATCGACTCCGGCGGCCTGCAGTGCGGCCCTACCGCTGCGGACGCTCATCTCACTGGGCAGAGTCGCCGCGTCCCAGAAGCGTCGCTGGACGATGCCCGTCATCAGCTCCAACCGTCCCTTAGGCAGCTTCAGACGCTCGTAGACGGGTGCCAGCCGGTCTTCAATCTCCGAACTGGCGGTGGCACAATCTGGCAGCGCGTAGCCGATGGAAGCCAACGTGACATTTTCAAACCGCATGCGTCGAGCCTGTTGAGACAAACGAGAATGTTAGTTCAACGACTTTCAAGTCGCCGTCGACACAGGATATGTTACTCGGCGGGACCCTGTGTTGGTCAATACAGGGAAAGTCGCCTTTCGCTCCGATTGTCGCGTTTCGCTCCGCGAAAGTGCGCGCTCCGCACTCGCCATGTCGCACAAACCAAGTTGCGGGAAGAGTCTCCAAAGTCGTCGCCAACGTGAGAAAGCCGGGGAGCGAAGGTTGGAAGGCCTACGCACTTTCGCGGAGCGAAAGGCGACAATGCATTCAGCGCAGCTTCGACTTAATCTGCTGAGCCAGATGGTGCGACGTCGCCATGATGGCAATCATGGGGTTCACGCCGGTTGACGTGGGCAACGAACTGCCGTCCGCGACGAACAGGTTCTTGACTTCGTAAGTCTCGCCTTCGGGCGTGATCACGCCTTTGGAACTGGAATTGGCGATACGACAGGTAGACATCTGATGAGCGCAAAAGATGCCGATGTGATTCGGCCGCGTGCCTAGTCGGTGCGTTTTCTGAATGTACTTCTCAAAGTCATCCTGGGAATGGCAGTCGAAGCCCAAACAGTCGTTATGTGGACCGTAAACGAAGTGTGCGCCGGCAGCACGGTGTATCCGCAAAGCCTGCTCGATCCCGAACATGAAATGCCTGGCATCGTAGCTGTGCAAATGATAGTGGAGTACCGGCTTACCGGCGGAAGTCACTTCGACACGCCCTGGAAATCGGTCACGCGTCAGCACGATGGAGTTAGCCAGGTGGGGCAATTGCTGCATCAGGAATCGATGTTGTTCGCCCGACTGCCAGGGGAGCCCCAGCGCCCAAAGTCCCGGATGGGCGGGACTGGCCTCGATACGCACACCATAGCCTTTCCCGTCCAGATTCGAGAACTCATCACAGAGCCGCGTTTGGGGTGCCCCCTCCCACGAATTGACGGGTTCATCGTAGGAGGCAAAGATAGCTCCGGTCGGATGCAGGTACAGGTTCGCTCCAATGTTTTTGTTCCGCAGCCCGGAGCGAATCAGCAGTGCTGGCGAGTGAATGGCTCCCGCGGCCACGACGACCGCGCGGCAATTGACGTTGACCACGTGGGCACGTCCGTCGGCCCCGATGACTTCTAGCTCAGCGCCCGTTACCTGTCCCGCGGCGTGGCGCACGCGATGCACGTGGGCCTGCACGAGAATCCGGGCTTCTTGATTGACGGCGTCGCGCAAGAACGTGCGCCGCGCGTCCTGCTTGGCGCCAAACCGGCATCCAAAACTGCAGAAGTCGCACTTGACGCAATTTCGCGCATTCCGCGGGATGACCGAGACCGAGTACCCCAGCGCATCACAACCGCGTTGAATGACGCTGTTCTGAAAGTTAGCCACGCTCTCGTTGGTATTGGTGCCGACGCGATCGGAAACCATACGCACGCTGCGTTCATAATCCTCCGACAAGGCGGCATGGAACCCATATTCGTCGGCCCATTGTTGCCGCAATTCCGTGGGGGGATCCAGGCACGTCATCCAATTAACGGTCGTGCCGCCCCCTAACGTGCTGCCGGCCAGGACAATTACACTGCGATCGGCGGTGCGCAGTGAGCCACGGTCTTCGTACAGCCGCCGCATGCCGTCGATTTCCGTCCTGGGCAGTTGTGCATTGGAAAAATAGCTGCCTTTTTCGGCCACGATCACCGATTTGCCCGCCGCCGATAATTCTGCAGCCACCACTCCCCCGCCGGCGCCGGAACCGATGACCAGGACGTCACACGAAAGCGTCTGGGAACGGTCAATCGCGACCACTGGCAGCGCGTCCGACGCAATGCCGGCCACGCTGGCGCGACCCTGGTACTCGAAGACCTGCCAAAAGGGATTGGCTTCGGATGTGCGAGGCACCGTATATGCCAGGAAGGATACTAGTTGCTTGACGCCATGAAACGACGCGCACAGCGAATTGAAGGGACTGTGGGCCAAGGAACGCAGGATGCGCGTGCGTTGCTCCAGCGACAGGGAATGAAATGGACCCCAATACCCCGCCAAGACTCCGTTCACGACGCTTCGATCCAGCAGATCCAACAAAAATCTCAACTGGCTCAGCGTCAGCTTGTCGCGCTCCAGTAGCGCTCGCTCCACCAGATCGCTGACGCCCAGTTCGGTAGCGCTAAGCGCAAACGGATCGTTGTCGCCCAACCGTTCCGTACGCGGCGGATGGATCGTGTCGCAGAAAGCTGCGCAGGGTTCGGCGTTGGTTGTCGTTAAGCTGATGCATGCGGTTACCCAGTTCGTTGTTCGTGAAGTACGAACGGTGACAAGTCGTTTACGTGTAGGCTCCGCCTCAGCCCCGTGCGATCGACGGCTCCACGCCGTGAATCTCACCCATCAATGATCCGACCTGCCGGCATGACACATCCCTGCCGACAAGCCTAGGTACGGTACATTCTGGCAATCTCCTGGTCGAAGTCCTGTTCAATCTTCGGTCTCCGCAGGCTAAGTTTCGCCGTCAAACAGCCATTTTCGGGCGTGAAGCCGCGATCCAACACGGTGAAGCGCGGTACCTGTTCGTGTTTTGCCACCTCGGCCAACTGTCGGTCAATGGCCGCTCGGTACATCTCCAGCACGCGAGGATGACGCACCGCCGACTTGCGACGGAAGACCCAAAGACGAAGTTTCTTGATCTCCGCGCGCAGCACGTCCGGGTCTGGAACAATTAAGGCTGCCAGGCAATCACGGCCGTCGCCCACCACGCAGGCTTGCAGGATCAAGGGATCCCGGCACAGCAACTCTTCGATGTAGGCCGGAAACACATTCTTGCCCGTCGAAGTGACAATCATCTCTTTTTTGCGGCCCGTGATCCGCAAGAAGCCCTCGGCGTCGAGCGTGCCCAGGTCACCAGTGTACAACCAGCCGTCGCGGATCGTCTGCCGCGTGGCCGCTTCGTCTTTCCAGTATCCCAACATGACGTGCGGACCGCGCGTCAATATTTCACCGTCCTCCGCAATCCGTAATTCGATACCGCGAACGGCCACCCCTGCCGAACCGGCCTGGTGGTAGTCGGGTGTGGAAAAGGAGATCACGGGCGAAGATTCCGTCAGCCCATACCCCTGCAGCAGTAACACACCCTGTTGGTTCACATAATAATCGTACGTGTGTTCGGCGAGTGCCCCTCCGCCACAGAAGCAGACCCGGATCTTGCCGCCCAATAAGGCCTGGAGTACACCCGGTTGGTCCGCTTTCCCCGCCGCCACGAGTTTTTGTCGGACGCGCTCGTAAAAAAATGGTACACCGTTGATCATGGTGGGCTTGAATCGCTTGCAGTCGTCAATAATGGTCTCGCGGCTCTTGGTCAGAGCCAGTTCCGAGCCGCGAATGAGCCACGTGTAGACGTCGCACGTGCGCGCATAAATGTGACTGAGGGGCAGGAAATTTAAACGCAATTCGGTGACCTTCTCAGCCTCGAACGTATCCGCTACCGCCTGCGCATTGGATAGCAAGTTTTCATGCGACAGCATGATCCCTTTGGATTCTCCGGTGGTCCCCGAGCTGTAGAGAATCGTTGCCAGGTCGTGTGGGAGTCCGACGCCAGCCGCGTCCTGTGCGACGCGCAGCCCCAACGCAGGATCGGCATTCCGCGTCCACTCGCCGATGGTCATGCACGGTTGCTTACCGCGAGTCCTGCACGCGTCATAGCTGACGATCGATACGTCGTCGCGTAGCTCATCGAAATGCCGTGACACCGGGGACATCAGATCGTCGCTGGAGACAATTACCAAATCGGGGTCAGCATGCAACAACTGGTCCATCGCCTGTCGTGCGGAAAGAGAGGCATGCAAGGGGACGTGCACGGCCGCAATACAATGCAGTGCCAGATCCGTGACGATCCACTCGAATCGATTCTCCGACCAATGAACCACCCGGTGCCCTCTGCGAATTCCAGCCCGGTGCAGCGCTGCTACCAAAGCGAGAACCTGTTCGCACAGTTGGTCCCAAGTGATCGTCAGCGCTTGGTCGCCACGCACAAATCGCAACGCCGGCGCCGCACCGCACGTTGCCGCGCGGTCCAAGAATAACTCGCCGATCGTTCGAAAATTTGTGGTGGTCGACATGCGAAACCGCTTGGAAAAGACCCATTTTGGGCGTCCGAAGAATGCTCACTTCCAATTATGGCTTGGCCGGGGACCGAAAAAAAGAATCTGCGGCATAATTGTGGCAAATGCCCAACCGATCCAGACTGCATAAACCGCCAGAATGGTCAGCCGCCTGCCGCGGAAACCGCACGGTACGTCCGAACAGGCGGTGTTTGCAGATCAGGGACCTTGCCGGTTCCATCCAGTTTTCGGGTCACGATTGAGTTTGCCGCCCATGAAAATCCGTGCTGTCCTATCTGGGACATTTGTGCCTGGCCCGCCGCCCACCCGGTTCGGCCACGAAAGCCCCACCGGCTGGAAACTGGATGCTATCACCTGACCGCCAATGTGAAACTCCGGACGCTGCCCCTTAGACAAGCGAAGATCGACCGTCGGACAGGTTCATGATCTGTCGGTTACACACATTTCCGGATCGTGAGACCGCAAGCCAGAAGAAATCGCCGTTCGCATCGATCATCGGCCACGACTCCCAGGCGATTCCTGGCGGCGTGCGCGTCCGCGGGACGCGCACGCCACCGAAGAATGCCGCATCGTGTTTCGCCAGATCGAGCGTGTGCCGGCATGCTTCTCTGGCTTGCGGTCTGACGAGGTGGCCCACATGTGGGTCAAAGTCAGGTTACCAACCCGTCCTGCGGCTCGCTTGATCAGGGATTAGCGCG
Source organism: uncultured Planctomycetales bacterium (assembly GCA_963695565.1). Classification (GTDB taxonomy): domain Bacteria; phylum Planctomycetota; class Planctomycetia; order Pirellulales; family Pirellulaceae; genus CAVOGW01. Next base: position 525,293 of record CAVOGW010000005.1, on the reverse strand, counting down.
TGCCAGCTGGTGTGCCAACAGGAGGCGACTGCCTGCCGGACTGTTGCATTTTCTGCGAAATCTCGCGAATGATCTTGACCGTCCCCCAAGGCACGGCTATGGTTCCGCCACTTGTCTGTCCGTCGCCGTGTCATTTCCCATGATTTTTCACGATTGACTGGTGGATACTGCACTCATCTTCCTTGCGCACACTTTAATGCGGTGACTTGATGGCGTTCAACTCAGCTGGCAGTCTCGCGTTTGTCAATGCTTTAACTGGATATCTCACAAACTCTCATAGTCTGCACAACATGCAGCGGAGAACTATGGTGAACCGCCCAACACTTCGCTCCCCCGCGATCTACGGTCTCCTACTCGTATGCTCTACGGCATGGCAGGCCGACGCGGACTTCGGTTCAGCTGTGCTGATGCGACAATCCGCGGCCGTCGGTCAACTACAAGACCTTAAGAAGCGACACACGGCCGACGCACTACTGAAGAAGGCACGTGAAGCGTTGCGTGACAACAATGTGCAGCTGGCCGAATTTTACGTGGAAGGTGCCGAAAGACTTGACATCGAGTATGAGTCCTTGTTCGCCAAGTTCAATGACACACCCGTCAAAGTGCGTGAGGCTTTGGTGCAAAAAAAGGCCGAACTGCAGCGCTCCGGCGGGTCGGTACCGCGGTCCTCCGGCAACCTGCCCTCCGCACGATTCGCCGCCAAAGCCGCTTACGAACAACCTGCCGGAAGTTCACCCACGGAACCGCGAGTTCCGGCAAGTCTGGCTGGATTGGACCGCGACGGCGTGTCCGTCGGGGGCCCGCTGGGCAAATCGGACGCCATCGGGTACCTGCAGCGCGGGCGGAAAGCTCTGGCCTCCCGCAACCTGGTGGCCGCGATTGGTTGGTACAAGAGCGCCGCCGCACTCGGGGTGGAATTCCGACCCGGCGAATACTCCCCACAAACACTGCATGACGAGCTGGTGCAAGCCGGTATCGCCCCAGGTGAGCTCACACTCTCCGCGGCCACTCCCGATCACGGTCCACCACCCGGCTACGAAAGCGGACGTGCGGAACCCGTCGATCTGGCGGACACCGATGTCCAGCTTCCATCCCATTTGGTCGATCCGCAATCAGTCTCTGTCACCCAGGAAGATGCGGTCACCTCGTCAAGCCTGCTGGCCCGGGCGGCGAAGATTCATTCGAACATGCCGTCGACGGAGAACAAGCTCGACACGGCCAGCCGCCGGGTCCGACAACTGCTGGCTCAGGCGGACGCCGCCCTCAGTCGAGGTGAATTGGAAATCGCCGAAGAATTCGTGCTGCGGGCGCAGGAAATCCAGCTTCCCGAATCAGCCTACGAAAAAGGGGATCGACGACCTTGGATGGTACTGATGGAGATCAACCGGGCCCACAAACGAAAGTATTCGATGCCAGCTCAGGTTGCCAGCAACGACGTGTTTGGTCCGCCGCCGGTGCAACAGGCGTCAGGCGCGACCGTGCCCCCGGCGCGACCTGGTCAAGCCTTGTCCACACAAATGGCCTCGGCGGGTGTGCGGCCTCAAGTCACGTATGGCGACTATCAACCCGCGCAAGATAGCTCCGCCAACATACCGGCCACGGCCATCTCGACTGGAATTCCCACCGCGCAGGCCATCCCCACGGTGATGAGTTCAGCCCAGCCACAAGCGGTGTGGGCGCAGGGGTTGGTGGCATCGCCAACCACCTCCCAAGTCCAGTCGTCCCCGGCGCAGGGCTTAACACAACTCGCCCCGTTTGCCGGTGCGCCGATTGCGCCTCAGCAACAACTCTCGGCACCCAGTCAGGCAATCGTGAACCCGCCGCAATCGTTTGCACCGTACTCAGCTTCACCGACGTCCCCGGCCACAGGTCAGGCACCGCCGACGGCTCCGCAGTTTTTGTCTCCGCCGCCGGCGCAAATTGAGATGTCCGCGGCAGCCCCCAGTCCAGGGCATCCGGCCGCGGTGGGGCAACCGTTTGTGGCTGCGCCCCTGCTGCAAACGAGTCCCCCGCGCAGCCCAAGGTTGCCACGTCATCTCCACCAGCAGCCGTGCCGGGACAGGTCGGTGCCTTAAGCCCAGCCGTGGAGCGCAACCCGCTGCTAACGGTGGTCAACCCCTACCAATCATCCCCATCGCCCCTGTCGTCGGACAACCCACTGGCTGCAAATCAGAAGAAGCCTGCCCCCAACACGGGCATAACTCCGTCGTCTGATTCGCGGCTGGCTGCCCAACCGCAGCTGCCCGGAAAAGCGGTTCAGCTCAGCGAAGGGGATATGGAAGAGCCGACACCCTCGGTCGCCGATTTTGGACAACTGGAAGACCTCGTCAGTGACACCGTGCTTGACCGCGCGGCCGACTCACACCAGGGCGTCGACGCCAATCAGGCATCGGACGTGTTGCGTTCACCGGGCGAGCAGCTTTTCGCCGAAGGCCTGCGATCTCTCGAAGCCGGACAGACGGACGAGGCGTTGGGCTTGTTTCGGGAAGCCTGGGCGTTCGAGTCAGAACTTGATCCGGAGAAGCGTCAAAAGCTGCAAGATTATCTGCAATATCTGCGGCGTCAGGTGGCTTCACGATCCTCGACCGCCGCCGAGCCCGGTACACTCGCCTTGGACGCCCAGACGACTGCTGAGTCTCAAGTCGTGGGCGAAGCGTCGGCGGCCGGGAAAGCTCGGAAAATTGCCCTGCAACAGTTGGTGCGAGATCTGACCGCCGTACGTATCTCCGTGCAGGCCATTCGTCAGACAAATCCCAAAAAGGCCTGGGACGAATTGAACCAGGCACGAGACCAGGTCGCGTCCGCGAAAATCGACGAAGAATCGCGCGGGCAACTGTTGCGGCGCATGGACCAGGAAATCGCCGATCTGGAAGACTACATCAATCAAAACCGCGCGCGTATCGAAAATGACGAACGCAACCGCGCGATCCTCACTGAAATTGATCGCCGACGGGAGCAAAAAATACAGAGTCAACAGAAACTCGCGGAATTGGTGGAAGAATTCAACCAGCTGATGGAGCAGCAACGCTATGCCGAAGCCGTGGTGACCGCCAAGACGGCTCGGGAAATCGACCCGCAGAACCCCGTCGTTCAGAACATGATCTTCCGCAGCCAGACTGCGCGGCAGGTGGTCAACAAAATGATGCGAGACGAAAACTTTCAGCAAGCGACGCTGGAAGTCTTTAATTCGGTCGATGATGCGGCGATCGGCCCCCAAGGAGAGACGGGCTTGCAGTTTCCTAAATCATGGGATGAATTGACTAAGCGCCGCAAGAACCTCGCGGCGCGGCAACAACGACGATTCAGCGACGTGGAACTGGAAATTCAACGCTCGTTAACGAAACCGGTCGAGGTACATTACAGCAATATGCCATTGTCGTCCGTAGTCGATCAACTGGGCAAGATGGCCGGAATCAACGTCTATCTCGATCCGGAGGGCCTGGCTGCCGAGGGCGTCACCAGCGACACCTTGGTTTCGATCAATCTGCGCAAATCAGTCAGTCTCAAGAGTGCGCTGAATCTGATCCTCGCTCCATTGCACTTAAGTTACATCATCCAAGACGAAGTGTTGCGCATCACTAGTGAGCAGGTGCGGGATGGCGACGTCTACGCAGAAACTTACAACGTCGCGGACCTGGTGATTCCGATTCCGAATTTTGTGCCCAGCTACAACATCGGCCTGCCAGGCGCGATCCGCGAGGCCCATCGCGTGATCGGACAAGGGGGGCAGTTTGCCAATAGCATGGACAATGTGCCGCTGACCGTCGCCGCCAACAACCCCGGCGTGGGTCCTCCCAGTACGAGCGCATCGGTGCTGGCCCAAATGGGCTCCATGGGAATGCTGGGGGGCAGCAATGGCGATGGGGCCGGCAATCTCGCCGCGGGCGGTGCTTCCCTGGCCGATTTTGATACGCTGATCGAGCTGATCACATCGACCATCGAACCCGATACCTGGGAAGAAGTGGGAGGTCCCGGCAGCATTGAGGGCTTCGCCGGTACCCTCAGCCTGGTTGTCTCGCAGACGCAGGACGTGCACGAGCGGATTGTGGACTTGTTGGAGCAATTGCGGCGTCTGCAAGACCTGCAGGTGACGATTGAAGTTCGCTTCATCATTCTCAATGATGATTTCTTTGAACGCATTGGCATTGACTTTGACTTTAACATCGACACCAACACCGGGCTGACCCGTTCGCAAGTGGAAGCGGTACCCTACGAGGGACCCAACGTGGTGGTCGGTCTCGATCCGCTGGGGGCTCCCACGGTGGACCTGTCGATTCCCTGGAATAACAGAAGCAATAGCGGCACGCGCCCGGTGTTTGGCGGGTTCACGCCGGACGCCGCCACGACCGTGGGGTTTGCCATCCTCAGCGATATCGAAGCATTCTTCCTGATCGAGGCCTCACAAGGCGACACACGCAGCAATGTGCTGCAGGCCCCCAAGGTCACCCTCTTCAACGGACAGCAGGCCTTTGTGTCGGATACTTCGCAACGACCATTCGTGACCAGCGTAATACCCGTGGTGGGTGATTTCGCCGCCGCACATCAGCCGGTCGTGACCGTCCTCTCGGAGGGCACGTCCTTAAGTGTGCAAGCGGTCGTTTCACAGGACCGCCGTTTCATCCGTCTCACGCTGGTCCCCTTCTTCAGCCAGATCGGCGACGTCGACACGTTCACGTTCAACGGAACCACGACCAGCGACACGGGGACGACCGCCGTCGACCCGGCAGACGAAACTGGCAGGGTAACCAATAACCAGCGTACGGCCACCTCGGGCACGACGGTCCAGTTGCCCACGTTCTCCTTTACCACCGTGAACACAACGGTCAGCGTACCTGACGGCGGTACCATCCTGTTGGGCGGCATCAAGCGACTGAGCGAAGGTCGCAACGAACTGGGCGTCCCCATGCTCAGCAAGCTGCCCTACATCAACCGGTTGTTCACCAATGTGGGTATCGGTCGCGAAACGCAAAGCCTGATGATGATGGTCACGCCCCGCATCATTATTCAGGAAGAGGAGGAAGACAAATTGCTCGGAAAAGGCATCTGATTCCTTGTTTCCAGGCTCTCGGCCGGCTCTGCCTCGCCGCGGCCGAGGGGGATTGGGGGGATGCCCCCCAAATGACTCGGCAATTTGGTCTCGAACTTGTACTACGTGGCGACATCAACTTGCAGCTCGTTGGGGGGGCGTCCCCGGCTTTCATGGTACCTTGTCGCCGAATCGCGCTCGATCATTTAGTATCGCATCAACGAGAAAACCCCTCGCGGCGCAATCCGCTCAGCTCCCTTCAACTCGGACAGCTCGATCAAGAAAGCGCAGCACACGACTTCGGCTCCTGCTTTCTCCACCAGCCTGCAGCAAGCTTCCACGGTGCCCCCGGTGGCCAACAAGTCGTCGACCACCAGCACTCGTTGCCCGGGCAGCACGCCGTCCGTGTGTAGTTCCAAGCGGTCCGTCCCGTACTCCAACTCATAGTCGTGGTGCAGAGTATCCCCGGGGAGCTTTCCCGGCTTGCGAATAGGTACGAATCCATGGCCTAGTTCCAGGGCAAGAGGTGCCGCGAAAATAAACCCGCGGGCCTCGGCGGCACAAACGGCATCGATGCCGTGCCCGCGAAATTGATCTGCAAGCCGACGAATGGCTTCCTGAAACGCCTCCCGTGCACTCAGCAAAGGAGTAATGTCGCGGAACAAGATCCCCGGTTTAGGAAAATCGGGGATGTCTCGTACATATTGCTTCAGGTCTAGCGACGTCTGCTCGGGCATCTGACACTCCGGGTGCGTGTTTCGTGGACGGTCAGTATAATTGGCCGCCGCGGCTCCCGGAAGTGTGCCGTGGAGATGTCGGACGGGACGGACCTGTGGAACCAGTCGGAGTTTCCAATGGCGTCGTCTTTAGACTGAGGCCGGTTCAGGCTGCCGCTCGTCCACTGGTTCGGTTGGCTGCGCGGAGGGGTGGGTTGTGCGGATCGCGTCATTGATTTGCCCGATCAATTCAGCCAGAAAATCTTCATTACGCGTTTTGACCGGGTGAAATTCGCCCGTCCGTTTGAATCGATCCAGTTCGACGCGCAGGCGTGCCAGCGGACCCAAGGTGCGATTAGCCACGCGCATCGCATCTTTGATGGCGAATGGCAGGATACCAATGATCATGAGATAGACCTGCCAATAGCGCTCGGCCAGCTGGCCAATGTGAGCAGCCACCGTCGTATTCGGAGCCGCCAAAGTTGTGCCGATGATCAACGGCAGTGTGGAAAACATGATGCATGCGCACCAATAGAAAACCAGCCGTTTGACAATTGTGGCCCGGATGGCTGGTTCAACATAATGTTGATCACGTTTCATTCTTGTCATCGGTGTAACTCTCACTAGCTTCCGTTAGCAGTATTGATCGCTTCTTGGATTCGACTGTTCGAGCTTTGAATCGAATCCCGCGTATTCTGGCCCAGGAGTTGGACCGTGGCGATGACCACCAGGAATATCAACATTAACATCACGGCATATTCGACGGCGGTGGGACCGTCTTCTTCCCGCAGGAAACGCCTGATCGTTCGAACAAAGGCACTCTTCATTGGATTCCGCTCTTTCGGCGTGACAGCTTGAATCGACATTTCGGTCATGGCAACGCGAAGACTCAGAAGCGGGCTGAGTAACGCGCTGCCGACCGTGAGCTGGATCGTGGTTCGACCCGTGGAAATCTAAAACCATCAAAGGCTAGTTCACGCGGCCGAACGGAACCAAAAAAAATCGGCGGCCTGGCACGGCAAGACATCATCGCGCGTGCCGGACCTGACGGTTATTCGGACATTTCACCCGAAACTGAGCTGTCGGCCGCGGCTTACGCTAGCCGCCGAAATCCCCCTAAAATAAAAGCACAACGCGCAAGCGAGTGAGCCGGCCAACCGGCTAGACTACGGGTCACGGCAAAATACAAGCACGACGCGCAAGTTTTGAAGTTGCGCTCAAGGCGAAAACAACGTGAAAATACAAGCTCGACGCGCCAGCGAGTGGGTCTACCAGCGGGCTAAATCACGGGTTTCGGCCAAGTGCCACCGAAAAGTGCGCAACTTCAAAACGCGCAAGCGAGTGAGCCCAGCAGCCGGCCAAAACTACGGGTTTCCGCGAAATGCGACGTAGAACGCGCAACTTCAAAAAAGTGCGTGCGGGCCTGACGAGCGTCGGACGGTTTGGCCCGCTCTAGACTCCGAGCGCTCGTCAGGGGTAATTGGCCCGCACAACCATTCTGAAAAATATTTTCACCGCCCTGTAAGACACTGCCCAGCCACCCGCGTAGCCGGGAAAATATTGTTTTTTCAGCATTTTCTGCGATGGGTCCCGTCGCAACTTCGCCCAAAACGGCGTACAAGGACGGTCGGCCAGGCCCCACGCCGTTTTTTTCGCGATCCCCATCTCGATCTCCCACTCATGTCTAACTCGACCGTCGAAAACCTCGCCGCCGAGCTGATTCGGCACCATTGGACGGTCTCCGTTGCGGAAAGCGTTACGGGAGGTCGCATCCAATCGCTGCTTACCTCGTATTCCGGCTCGTCACAATATTTTGCAGGTGGTTTGACGGCCTACTCGCGGGAGCAAAAAACGCGGTTGCTGCACATCGATGCCCAGCACGCGGCGAGGGTCAATTGCGTCTCGGAGCAGGTGTGTGAAGAAATGGCGCGAGGCGCGGCCGAACTTTTTCGGACGTCTCTTGCAATGGCCATCACGGGATACGCGGAACCGAACGAAGCCTGGCACATTGCGCGGCCGATGGCGTTTGTGGGAGTCTGGCGCCGCCCAGAGGTCGCCGCCGGCCAGCCAGCGTTCGTCTCAATCACGCTGTACGCCGACGGGAATCGCGCCGCCGTACAAGCGGCGTTCGCGCAGCGTGCCATCGAGCATTTGCTGCTCGTGGTTCGGGCCCGGTGACGATATCATCCTGAACGGAGCGAGCCCACGTCATCCTGAACGGCGCGGTGCGGAGTGCAGGATCTGCCAGCCAACCTGGCATTGCCTGTGGGGATGCGTCCGGGATTTCTTGCGGCCATCATCGAATGTGAAACAACGTCTCTGGAAGATCCTGCGGTCCTTGACCGTGCTGTGCACGTGGTCAGCTCCCCCAGAATGACATCCGGCCGCGAATTGTGTGATACGACGACGTCGGACCCGCCTTAGACGATCGGCCTGACTTGCATTACATTAGGATCGAACGATTTTTTTGGCGTGGCGGCCAGTTTGCGGTTCCGCGAGTCGCCCGCTGCCCCGACAGACCTCGGTGATTCGGACGGAGTAAGGTGCGAGATTATGGACGAAGTCTTCCCGATTGCCCTGCTGGGGCTAGGAACGGTCGGTAGCGGAGTCGCGGGCATCTTGACTGAGCACGCACAGCGCGTGGCGCGTCAAGCCAATCGATCGATTCACATCAAACACGTGGTCGTGCGCGATGTCCGCAAGTCGCGGCCCGTGCAGTTGAGCGCGACATTGGTGACGGACGACTTCCAGCAAGTGCTTGACGACCCCGATGTTCGGGTCGTGGTGGAATTGATGGGGGGCATCGAGCCGGCGCGCACGGTGATCCGGGAGGCCTTAAGACGCGGCAAGCACGTCGTCACGGCGAATAAGGCGTTATTAGCGGAGCACGGACCTGAATTGTTCGAAACCGCTCGCACGGCCCGAGCGGCCATTTCCTTCGAAGCGGCTGTCGCAGGGGGTGTCCCCGTCGTTGCCGGACTTGGGCAATCTTTGACTGCCAATCAGGTGCAATCGATCAGCGCCATTCTGAACGGCACCTCCAACTTTATCGTCACTCAAATGGAAGAAAGCCAGGCACCGTACGAGCAGGCGTTACGTGAGGCACAGCGATTGGGTTTCGCCGAAGCCGATCCGTCCATGGATGTGGATGGGACGGACGCCGCGCAGAAACTGGCCATCTTGGCGCAGCTTGCCTTTCGGTCGAATGTCGCCTGGCGCGACATCCCGCGACGTGGCATTGATACCTTGCAACAAGCGGATATGCACTACGCCGCCGAGTTGGGCTTTCGTGTAAAATTGTTGGCGCGTGCCGAATATCACGCTCAGGTTGACGCGCCGCATTCCGTCGCATTGCACGTAAACCCTTGTCTGGTCCGCCGTGGGCTGCCGCTGGCTGAGGTGCGCGGTGCATTTAATGCCATTACGATTGAGGGGGACGTCGTGGGTCAGGTCTTTTTTCTTGGCCTGGGGGCCGGTCAAATGCCCACCGCCTCGGCCGTCGTGGCCGACATCGTGGATATGGCGCTCGGGCGAGCACCCGTGACATTCAACGCCCTGCGCCTATGGTCGCCCGACACGGAACAGTCGGTCAGCATGCGCGATCCTCGCTTGGCCCACGGTCGCTACTATGTGCGTTTGCGAGTCGACGATCACTCCGGCGTGCTCGCTGAAGTCTCCGGCGTCTTTTCGGCCCAGGATATCTCAATCGCATCCGTGATCCAGCATGAACCGGTCGAGCACGATCCTGCGCCGGGTGTGGACCTGGTCATCATGACGCATGAGACGACCCAGGGTGCGATGCAAATTGCCGTGACCCAGTTATCTGAGTTAGACGCCGTACTGGCGGCCCCCATCACCATGCATGTACTGGGTTGACAAGTGCCGACAACCCTTGGCAGTGTGCCGCAAGGGACGTCAGACGCAGTCGACAGAGAACGCGAAGGACGAGACGGAATCATGAAATATGCCCTGATCATCCCCGACGGATGTGCGGACGAGCCACAGGCGACTTTAGCAGGCAAGACGCCGTTGCAGGCGGCCAACATTCCGGCCATGGACGAAGTCGCGCGGTGCGGAATTGTGGGACGGGCCAACAACGTTCCCGACCATCTTCCCGCTGGATCGGACGTGGCGAATCTCAGCTTGCTGGGCTACGACGTGAACCAGGTCTTCACCGGCCGGGCACCTTTGGAAGCCGCCGCCCAGGATATTTCGCTGGGTGAAAACGATTGGGCCGTGCGATGCAATCTGGTTACCATCGAAGACCAGACCATGCGTGACTTCACCGCCGGTCATATTTCCACGGCCGAGGCCAGACGCTTATTATCGGACTTGCAAGCGCACGTGTCGGACACACGCTGGCAATTCGTGCCCGGAGTCAGCTATCGGAACTTGTTGATTTTTCGCGGTGCGGCGGGCGACACACCCTTTTCCATGCAAACGGTGGCCACACCGCCCCACGATCTGACCGATCAGCGGATCCTCAACGACTACCCGCGCGGGCGCGGCAGTGACGTGTTGACGGAGCTGATGACGTGGAGCGCGGAAGTTTTCCGCAATCACCCGGTCAATCTGGCACGATTAAAAGCGGGCCAACTGCCCGCCACGCACGTCTGGCTGTGGGGCGTGGGTAGTGCCCCGCGGTTGGAGTCCTTTCAGCATCGTTTCGGCGTTCAAGGCACGATGATCACGGCGGTCGACTTGCTGCGAGGGCTGGCCCGTCTCGTCGGCTGGAAAAACATCTCCGTGCCAGGCGCTACGGGGTACCTGGATACGGATTATGCCGCCAAGGGGTCCTACGCCGTCGAGGCGTTATCGTGCGACCGATTTAATCTGCGTGCACGTCGAGGCCACCGACGAAGCCTCGCATGAGGGAAACGCAGAGGAAAAAATCAAGTCGCTGGAAGCCATCGATCGTCACATCGTGGCGCCATTACATGCGGCGTTGCGGCAGCAGGGTCCGTATCGCCTGCTGGTCTCGCCCGATCATCCCACATTCCTGCGAACCAAGACCCACAGCCACGGGTACGTGCCCTGGGCCCTCTGCGGAACCGGCATCGATGCCGATGCGTCCACGACGTATGATGAAGTCGTGGCCGGTTCGGCCCCGTGGGAGTTTGCTGCCGGTCACGAACTCATGCCCTTTTTCCTCAGTCACGGCACGCCAACAACGTAAGCAGCAACAACATGGGACTGATCGTTCAGAAGTTTGGCGGAACGAGTGTGGCAGACACGGAAAAAATACGCTCCGCCGCGCGGAAAGCCATCCGCACCCAAAAAAACGGCCACCAGGTCGTGATGGTGGTCAGCGCTATGGGCAAGAATACCGATCAGCTCGTTGATCTCGCACGGCAAGTTAACGAAAAACCACCGGCCCGCGAGATGGACATGTTATTGTCGACGGGGGAACAGGTGAGTGTGGCCCTGATGGCGATGGCCATCGACGCCTTGGGGAGCCGCGGTGTCAGTCTGACGGGTGCCCAGATCGGGATCAAAACCGACGCCATACACACCAAGGCCAGGATTCGCTCGATTTCCACGCAGCGGATGCGCGAACTGTTGGAGGATGGCAACATCGTGATCGCGGCAGGATTCCAGGGAATCGACGAGTCATTCAACATTACGACTCTCGGTCGAGGTGGATCCGATACGACCGCGGTAGCGCTGGCGGCCGTGCTGGGGGCCGAAATGTGCGAGATCTACACCGACGTGGACGGCGTCTATACGACCGATCCACGCCAATTACCCGAGGCACGGTGCCTCACGTGCATTAGCTACGACGAAATGCTGGAACTAGCAAGTCTGGGTGCGGGCGTCATGCACAGCCGCTCCATCGAATTCGCCAAGAAATACGACGTCCCCATTCAGGTTCGCAATAGCTTCAGTGACATCCCGGGCACCTTGATAGGTCGCCATGCCGCCTCTTCCTCGTTGCCCGTTTGTGGGGCGACACTCACGCGCGACGAGGCGTTGATCAACGTCTCGCATGTTCCCGATAAACCCGGCACCAGCTTGGAAATTTTCTCGGCGGTCGCCCGCCGAAATGTCACGATCGACATGATCGTGCAGAACGTCGGTCGTGAGGGGCGGGCAAACATTTCGTTCACCGTGCCCGCCAGCGAATTGGACGTGGCACTGCAAGCCGTGCAGGAATCGACCCAGCGGATGCAGGGGGCCATCGTCACCCACAACCGCAGTGTCTCCAAAGTCTCCGCCGTGGGCATGGGCATGCGCGACCAAATCGGTGTGGCGGCCCGGATGTTCCGGGCGTTGGCGGATGCCGGCATTAATATTCAGATGATCACCACCAGCGAGATCAAGATCTCGGTGTTGGTCGACCGAGATCAAGGCCTGTCCGCGTTGCGTACCGTGCATCAGGCTTTCGAACTGGACCACCCTCATGCAGCCGACTGTACCGAAACGCGTACGCCCGCCGAAACGGCTCAGCCGACCGTGGACGCCCGTGTCCCGGCCGACGTGGTGGAACGCCTGCGGGCCTCCGATATGGAGGAATTGGTGATCGACGGTGTCGACTTGGACGAGACGCAGGCCCGTGTGTCCGTGCTGGGGATTCCCGACACTCCAGGTGTTGCCGCCAGGATTTTCTCAGCATTGGCCCAACACGACATCTTTGTGGATATGATCGTGCAGAGTCACGCGGACCACGGCTCCGCTTCGTTGAGCTTCACCGTCCCGCGCGACAAACTGACGTACGGCAAGCGGGTCACGCAAACTGCCGTGGAATCCATGGGTTGCGAGACGATTTTGACCCAAGATAAGATCGCCAAATTGTCCGTATCCGGAATTGGCCTGCGCAGCCACACGGGCGTGGCGATCCGCATGTTTCGCGCGCTGGCGGAACGGCAGATCAACGTGGAAATGATCAATACCAGTGAAGTCCGCGTCAACGTGATTGTGGAACCGCAGATGGCACCGCAGGCCTTGCATGCCTTCAAAATTGCGTTCGCCGATGTCTTTGTCTAGCCGCAATCCGGCCCGATCGGGGATAAATTCGTGACGATGAGTGCACAAGGCTCGCACCGCTGGGACCAGTCCTGGACCATCGCCCGAACCGCACCGGAACTGGAACCGCACGATATCCACCTGTGGTACCTCGCTCTCGATGCGCCGCTGGACCTGGCGGCGGTACGGGACTGCCTCAGCGACGACGAACAGCGTCGCGCGGACCGATTTATTTTCGAGCAACATCGTCGACGCTTCGCTTTGGGACGCATGTACCTGCGGCAAGTGCTGGGGTCCTACTTGGGCATCGAACCAGCCAGCGTGGTCTTTGAATACTCAGGCTTGGGAAAACCCCGCATTCGCGGCAGCGATGCCGGTCGCGGTCTGTGCTTCAACTTCTCCAATTCCCATGAACGCGCACTCTTGGGAATTGCCCGCAATGTGGAACTCGGTGTGGATATCGAATGGCTGCGATCGATACAGAGCATGGAGGGGATGGCCGAACGGTTTTTTGCCGATGCGGAGACGCGCGAAATCTTGTCCTTGCCCGAACCGCAGCGAACGGAGTCCTTTTTCTGCTGTTGGACGCGGAAAGAAGCATTTCTCAAGGCCATTGGCAAAGGACTGACGTTTCCGCTGCGCGACGTCGTCGTCGACGTGCATCGCCGGCATCCCGTGCAAATTCAGAATATCAATGACAGTGCGCAAAACGCTGCCGAATGGTCCCTGGAAAGCCTGACAGTCGAGCCCGAATACGTGGCGGCAGTCGCCTGTCGACGGCTGCACAACGATCTCAAGCGATTTCGCTTGTAGCCGTCACGCTCCGTCGTGATGGCCGTTCGGGTCGATACACAAACTCACTTCTAGATTTCCCAGCCCCGCCCGCGTGCAGCCGCACGATCCGTGTGCTCTATCCGTGTGCACTTCCTGCTCTGGGCGACAAGGGGCTCGCGACGTCCTGCGATCACTTTCGCCTCCAATCGCCTCTTTCGATGAGCTGTAGGTAACGTCGAGCTTGATTATCAACAATCATGCGTTGACGCGACAAAACAATTTTGTGTGTCGAAATGGACACCACGATGACTGTGACGCCGATCCACATACTTGCTGCCAAGACAAGCAGTTTTTGGTACACGACGTGGCCCACATGGCTGCCGCCCAAAACATACCCGCAGGCGCACATGAACAATGCGAATGTGGCTCCGGCGCACGCCATGGAAGGAATCCCGCGAAACCCCACGTTGACCGCCAAGGCCATGGCCATAAACAAAAACGCGCCAATCCAAACCACCAAAGAGATAATGTGGGCGATACCGTAGCGGTCGTAAGGGGTGAGCCCGAGTCCCATCACTCCCAGGGCGCTGATCACCCCCGAGATGCGTAACCCGGATTGGAATCGTTCCACGACGGCCGGTATCACGACAAAAAACGGAATCAGGGAAAGGCCAAGTATCACGAGTGAGCGATTGAACACGGACGCGGATGCTGTGTTGTCCACTCCGTTCACACGGACACGCCCCAAGTCACTCAGAAAGTTCTCCGTCAACGAATAGTGGTCATATGAGGCAATCGCCCAGAAGATGGAGATCCCGAATTGGGCAATTCCCATACAAGCCAATGCGCCCAGTGCCAGGTTCATGCGATCAATCAAAAGAATGATTCGATTCCGTTGCATGGTCGGGCGACTCCTCCGCCAAATCCAAACGCTCACTTGCCGTTTCACGTCTAATCGAGATCTTAGGCCTTCCGGCCACCGCGAGCATAAGTCTTGCCGTTTTGTTCGAGATAATCGCCATTCGGAATACGAGTGAGCAGGCGAGCCAGTCTAACTCCCTGCGCCCGGCAATCGTGATTTGGTCGCGAACAGCGAGTCAGTTAATGCGCGGGACGAAGGCGTTCGGCAAGTGCGCGTTGCGGCCGGGCAGACTGCGACCCAATCGTACCCTTGTCGTAACGGGGAGGGCCGGGGGGGTTGGGGAGGGGGCTTTTAGATGCGGATCGCCATCACGAAGCGCCGAAGAGTCGTTGGGTGATCACGTGCACGCGGTGGTACGTTTCGGTCTTGGCGCGATCCCGTTTGGGGGACAGCGGCACACCGACAATTACTCTCCGTTCCTGTTGCAATGGCCCGCGTATCGACAAATCCAAACGGTCATGGCAAGTCCCGCGGCAAGGTTGGAATGCGATACCGTAGTGCCGATTTGCAGACTAGTCGCTACGGGCTGAAAAGTCCTCCGAGCCAGCAACCAGTTGGCGATAACGCCAATACGGCCAGAGGCAACTGGTGATAGCGCCATTTCAGCCACGTAGAGGTAGTGGTACACTCTACGTCTCGACCGTGATAACACCATTGATAATCACGTTATCAGGGCGAAATTTCCCGTGAATGATGTACGTTAACGGGCTCAGCTGGTTGCCAAGATGAAACAGGTGTCTGCTGCAGCCAGGCGACGAATGCGAGCTGATCGGAAAATGCGTGGCAGTCTTCAGCCATGACGTGGCGGCCCGAAGTCAGCCCAGGGCGAAGCGAGGGCAAGCGAAGCGAACCCTCGCGCCAACCCTGGGTTTGCGTGCCGCGTTAAATCGTAAACTCCAACCGGGTGGCCCGAACGCCATGTGGCGATTGAGGGGAATTGGTTTTCGCCACGATGCGGATCACAACGATTAGCGTCGCCCCATTCGGGGCACTCTTCTCTTTCCTGAACGGACGCGGAGCGGCGGATGACGCGCAAGCCAATGGATGGTTGACTGGCCGCCGCCCGGTCAACGCCAACGTTCGCAGCAAATCAGACTAATCACAGATTCTCACAAGCATGAAGGACGCATCCATAGATGAAACGATCTTCTGAAATTTGGATACTTTGCTACATCATTGCTATTGGCATCCTGGGACCGGCTGACGCACAAGCCCAACAGACGACCGGCGAGTCCGGCTCACCCAGTGCCACGACCACTATTAACGGCACCCAACTCCCCGCGCCAGACCCAAAATTCGGCGGCGCTATCAAGAACGATGCTCAGAATTCGAAACCGTGGTGGGCCCCGCGTATCGTGCCACCCGCTGAAGCACCCAATATTCTGTTAATCATCACCGACGACGCTGGCTTTGGGGTGCCCAGCACTTTTGGTGGCGTCATCCCGACGCCCACGATGGACCGCATTGCCAACGAGGGTCTGCGCTACAACCGGGTTTTCTCGACGGCGCTCTGCTCGCCCACGCGGGCGGCGCTGATCACCGGGCGCAACCATCACTCGGCGGGCTTCGGAGTGATCTCCGAACAGTCCACCGGTTTTCCCGGTTACAACAGCATCATCGCCAAAGACAAGTCAACGATCGGGCGCATTCTGCTCGACAACGGCTACTGCACCTCCTGGTTCGGCAAAGACCACAACACACCGGCCTTCGCGGCCAGCCAGGTAGGGCCGTTCGATCAGTGGCCGACCGGCATGGGCTTTGAGTATTTCTACGGCTTCGTCGGCGGCGACGCCAACCAGTGGCAGCCGAACCTATTCCGTAACACAACGCAGATCTACCCTTTCGACGGCAAGCCTGGCTGGAACATGATCACCGGCATGGCCGACGACGCCATCGACTACATCTCGCGGATGCACCAGACCGATCCCTCCAAGCCGATCTTCATCAAGTACGCCCCCGGCGCCACGCACGCGCCGCATCACCCCACCGAGGAGTGGGTGAAGAAGATTCACGACATGCACCTGTTCGACGACGGCTACAACAAGCTGCGCGAAACTATTTTCGAGAATCAGAAAAACCTCGGCGTGATTTCCAAGGATGCGAAGCTGACGCCTTGGCCCGACGAGGTGTTGAAGCCTTGGGACCAACTCACTGACGAGGAACAGAAGCTCTTCGTGAAGCAGGTCGAAATCTTCGCCGCCTACGCCGCCTACAGCGACCACGAGATCGGCCGCGTGATCGGCGCGTTCGAGGAAGCGGGCCGACTCGACAACACGTTGATCATCTACATCAACGGTGACAACGGCACTAGCGCCGAAGGCGGGCCGCTGGGAACGCCGAATGAAGTTGCGTTCTTCAACGGCGTCAACGAGATGCCCATCGAGACGCAGATGAAGTGGTACGACGTTTGGGGCACTGAAGAGACCTACAACCATATGTCGGCCGGGTGGTCGTGGGCGTTCGACACGCCGTTCGATTGGTTCAAGCAGAACGCGTCCAGGCTCGGCGGCATCAACCAGAACATGGTGGTGTCGTGGCCGGCCCGCATCAAGAACAAAGGAGCCTTGCGCGAGCAGTTCATTCACGTCATCGACGTCGTGCCCACCATCCTTGAGGCCGCCGGCATTCCCGCACCCCAAGAGGTCGATGGAATCCCGCAGGCGCCCCTCGAAGGCACGAGCTTCCTCTACACCTTCGACGAAGGCAACGCCAACGCGCCATCGCGCCACAAGACCCAGTACTTCGAGATGTTTGGCCAGTGGGCGCTCTACGACGAAGGCTGGCTTCTGAGTACGAAGGTGAACCGTGCGCCGTGGGAGGCTTTCGGCCCTGCCAATCCCGATCCGCTGAACAATCAGGTGTTTCAGCTCTACGACCTGACCAAGGACTTCACGCAGTCCAACGACATCGCGGCGGACCATCCGGAGAAAGTAGCGGAGCTGCGCGAGAAGTTCGTCGCGGAAGCGAAGAAGTACCAGGTCTTCCCCTTGGATGCCTCGGTGGCGGCGCGCATCGTGGCCCCGCGTCCGAACATCACCGCGGGCCGCACGACGTTCGTCTACACCCGGCCCATGGTCGGCCTGCCGCAGGGGGATTCTCCGTTCCTGCTCAACAGCTCTTACACCATCACGGCCGATATCACCGTTCCCGAAGGAGGCGCCGAGGGCATGGTCCTCACCTCTGGTGGTCGATTTTCCGGATACGGCTTCTATCTGCTTAAAGGCAAGCCGGTGTTCCTCTGGAATCTGCTCGACCTCAAGCGACAAAAGTGGGAAGGTCCGGACGCGCTTACGCCCGGAGATCACACCATCGAGTTCGACTTCCAGTATGACGGCCTTGGAGTGGGCACGTTGGCGTTCAACAACATGAGCGGCCTAGGTCGCCCCGGCACCGGCATGCTCAAGTTGGACGGCAAAGTGGTCGACACGCAAGCGATGGAGCAGACCATTCCCATGATCCTGCAATGGGATGAAAGCTTCGATATTGGCAGCGACACACTCACCGGTGTCAATGACGAGGACTACCAGCCACCGTTCCCTTTAACAGCGAGGCTCAACAAGCTGACGATCAAGGTGGACCGGCCGCAACTTTCTGCCGAGGACATCAAGCAGCTTCAGGCTGCGATGCGAAATAACGCAAGCAGTGAATGACAAGCTGCGAACAAACCATTGCACTCGGAGCCGCCGGCCGCACGGTTTGGTGAAATCAATGTCGACCGCTCTGACTCGTGAGAGTTTCATAGTTGATTTTGAAAGCCAGGACGACGGACACGCCATTGATTTGATCGGTAACGCTTTGCCGGGATTGTTTGAGGGGCATGCCGTGCTCGAAATGAGCAACCTGTCGACAGGGACCGGCCAGCAAGGAGGCGCTAGAGTCCTTGACTTGGATGGAACAGACGATAATCTGACGATGGGCATCCAAGACGTATTCGTGCCGCCCGCAACAGGATTTTCGATGACCATGTGGTTTCGCCCAGAATCACTGTGGATTCGCTGGATATCCCAGCTCCGATCTGCGGGATTTTAGCACTATCCGCCGCGGCCCATGCTTCTCGTGGTTCGGCGCCGTACCAGGTTTCACAAGCGTGTCTCAACAGCCAATTAGCCACTACCGCTGTCCGAGTGATACCATAAGTAATGAGTCGGTCGAACAAGTCATGGACGCGTACCAGGCCGTAGTTTCGGACAATGGGCGGCCGGCGGTCACATGGGTGGATCTTATATTTCAACGCCCCCTGCATTACGCAACCACAAATTGCGGCCGCGGGTTGGACGGCCGGGCACATGTAGGCGATGCATTCAACCGTCCACCGCCGCGCGACCGTTTGCCGAGATGGTTACGAATGGTCAATTCCGGCGAAGCCGGTGCACGCTCCGCGGTCTGAGTCAGACAAGTCATGTTTGGCGAAGAGCTGGCGGCATCCGCGCCGCGAATCCGCCGTGAACGCAGACTCGCGGTCGGTCGGCGCCTGCGGCGGGCAATCAGCCGAAATCGGTTCCGTCGAGTCACCCCTGCTGGCGGTGCAACATGGTCGCTTTTCGTGGTTTCGCGTCGGCACACGCATCGGGCGTGCATCGTGCGTTCGGAGACGTAGCCATGCCGCGTCTCGTCGATCGCGAGGTTTCCGCGACGGCTCTATCGGCTGCTGGGCATACGCTGACGACACTGCATGATATCGCTGCGGTGCACGGCCACGCGGGAGGAACGTCGCGCGTGATCATCGCGATCCGCATCGTGGGGAACAAACCCCCTTCCACTCTCTGAATCACTTCGGTCCCGTTCACATCGACAGTTGCGTTTAACCCGCACGCGAGCATGCAGGGATGCCGCTGGAACTGGCCTTCGCTTACCCTCAGGCTCCATCCTGGGCTGACTGGGCCGTCCCGTTGGGCCTCACGACAACACGAATGTCCCGTTGTTCGATTCAACAATGTGTATGGAGCTCGGTAATTGTGTTCGTTGTGCTCACGTCGATCTTGTCGGGCCAGTCGTTCAACATCGACTTAGGTCTCCGACGGTGGTCCGCCGGACACCTACGGCGATGCCAATGCCGAGGTCAGCGCATCCCTGGCAACCGCTCAGGCGACGCCATCGTGCCCAGGTTTCGTCCCGACTTCCGGTTCTCCTACTAGACAGCGGGGCCAGGCCGAGATACCAATGGAGTAGTGGACATGACGGATGCCGGTCACTGTGTCGTGGGGCGAGTGATGTGGCAAGAGTGTGTGGACGGACTTATCACGCGGCTTTCGCCGCCGGCGATCGTATCGGGAGCGACATTGTGAGTGATGCGCCAGTCGATTCATTACCTCCACCTGACGAAGAAATGCATGCGCTGTTGCATTTTCTAGCGCGCATGGGGGCCTCGGACCTGCACCTGAAATCAGGATTTGCACCCTGTGTGCGGATCGGCGGACAATTGCGATACGTGCAAAGCCCGCCGCTCCCCATCGCAGACTACATCGAGTCCATGTTGATCCCGCTGGTACCCCAGTCGCGGCTGGAAGACCTGGATCGCCTGGGGGGCGTTGACTTTTCCGTTTCCATAGACACGGGAGACCGATTTCGCATCAACCTGTTTCGTGCCACGGGGCATACGCATGCCGCGATTCGCCGCGTGCAAAGCAAGATACCGACCTTCGAGGAACTGCACCTCCCCGACATTTATCGTAAGATCATTCTCGAGACCATGGACGGGCTGGTGTTGGTCAGCGGCGTGACGGGCAGTGGTAAGAGCAGCACGCTGGCCGCCATGCTGGACTACGTCAATCTTCATCGCAGCATGCACGTGATTACGATTGAAGATCCGATCGAGTTCGCCTTCCAGCCCAAGAAGTGCATCATTTCGCAGCGCGAAGTAGGGCTGGACGTGGCCAGTTTCCCGGTGGCCCTGCGGCACGTCGTACGGCAGGATCCCGACTGCATCTTGATTGGCGAAATGCGCGACCGAGAAACGATGCTGGCCGCGATTCAGGCCGCGGAGACAGGCCACCTGGTGATGGGATCCTTGCACTGTAGCGACGCCGTACAGTCGTTCTCCCGAATCCTGGAGTTTTTCCCTCGCGAGGAACACGCCTTTATTCGCTCGTCCCTGGCCAACAGCTTGCGGGCTATTATGGTGCAGCGCTTGATTCCAGGCGTGCAAGAGCGGAGCCGATTCCCAGCCACTGAGGTGTTGCTGAACGCCGCCATCGTCAAGGACAAGATTTTGCACGAGGAGGACCACGACATGCCGGCCATTATCGATCAGTGCCGAAATGACGGCATGCGGAATTTCACCATGTCGCTGGCAGAACTGGTCAAGGCGGACTCCATCAGCCGCAACACGGCGCTTGAATACGCGCCGTCACGAGAGAAGCTGATTTCGGAACTCAAAGGAATCAAGACGGGTGGCGAAGGACTTCTCAACCGGATTCGTGCCTCCTAGGTTTATGTAGTTCGATGGCCTGAAATGAGATCGGACACGCGTCCAGCCCTGACAGCCATTCGGTTGTGCTGCTTTACTCGCGGAAGGTGCGCGATGGCTGTTTTCGGCCATGCAATTGTCGCCGCGGCTCGGCGATTGGCTGCTGCGTAAGAACACTACACGGAAGCGCGCCCACTTCGGGGCAAGCTCATCTCGATCCATCCTCTCCGATACGCCGTTAACTGAGAATTGGAGCCGGTCAGTTCGCCAGGAATTGGGGAGCCGCGAGTTTTCAGGCCAAGGGGCGGGAGCCCCCCATGTCCCCGGTGGATGCGAGACCGCCTCCCGTTGGAGGCGCCTAATCGGTCGGTAAAGGCAACCGAGTTGGGCCCGAGCGGAGATATCCCGGTAGGCTGATTTCTCAAAACTGTCGAGCCCACACCTTCAGGTACATGGCGGCTGCCAGCACTGCCAGCACGCTGCCCTGCGCGATGATCGCTGGAAGCGCTGGAAAAAGACGGGTTCTGCCAGGGCCTCCAAACTCAAGTTGTGCGGCGGCGGGCGGCTCGATACAACTATTTTTCCTCGGTGTCTCAGAGGGGCATCCCCTAAAGTGCCCCTGAATGACGCGAGGCGCGAAGGAGTAGGCGATGAGTATCAAGCAGTTATTGTGTTGCACGGCCGGCGTCTTGTCGGCCACCGCGATCTTTCCCGCCTTGGTGATGGGCCAACCGCCGTTTCTTGTCAGCGAAGAGGAGCAGATTGTGGCGGCGGCCCGGTTGGTACTGAACGAAAACGCGGCCGCTCCTGAGCTGGCCATACCGCGCGCCATGTTGTCCAGCGCCAGCGGCATTGCCATCATTCCCAATGTTCTCAAAGGGGGCTTTGTGTTGGGTGTGCGACACGGTCGTGGCGTGGTCGTGTTGCGCGACCCCAGCGGGGCTTGGACCGCCCCCCAATTCGTGACGTTGACGGGGGGTAGCATTGGTTGGCAGGCCGGAATCCAGTCGACAGATTTGATTCTGGTATTCAAGACGCCCAACAGTATCCGAGGGCTGGTCACCGGAAAACTCACGATCGGGGCCGACGTGGCTGCGGCAGCAGGCCCACTTGGACGTAATGCCGCGGCCGCCACGGACGCCCAACTCAAAGCAGAGATCTATTCGTACTCGCGCAGCCGCGGACTTTTCGCGGGAATCGCTCTGGATGGCTCCTCGATACAAGTCGACGGCGCCGCCGGTGCGCGATATTACCAGGGATTAGCGGCGGTGGCGGGGAACGCCGCGCTGGGAGCAGCCGCACCGTTGCCGGCCTCGGCCCTGGCGCTCGTCCAGGAAGTTACCGCGCTGACACAACCGGTGGCCATCGCGCAGCCTCAAGTCCCGTTCTCAAATTCATTACTGGCGGGACCGCCCGAAATAGAGCCTGTGAGACAGCAGCTAGTTGCGACCGCCGCTCAACTACAGGCTATTCTCGATCCGAGCTGGCGCAACTACCTGGCGCTACCGGCGGAGGCCGTTACGCCAGGCCCAATCCGCGATCTGACGGGGACTGAACAGAGCCTGCTGCGGTTCGATACCGTAGCCGCGGACCCGCGTTATGCGGCGATTTCCAGCCGCACGGAATTTCAGGCGACCCATCAGTTGCTTCGGCAGTTTCTGACGACGGCCAGGAGCAGGGTCGCCTTGCCGCCTCCGCCGTCAAGATAACGCAGGTTGTTCGCTTGCGTCGGGCTCGGATGCGGATACTCACGCAATCTCCGCCGCCCACCCGGCACCTTACGGAGCCGGTTCGCCGTAACGAATGACTAGCGCCCCCGGCTACTGTTTGGGGACAGAGGCCAGGTGGCCACGCCGCGCGAGGTTTCCAGCGTATCGAGGCTGACCTGCGAGCGTATCGGAGACGACGCTTCCGCAAACGCATTGGCCGTTTCCCAGACGACCACGCGACTGACTCTCGCACTCGTATCGCTCAATAACTTCGGACAAACGTGGTTCAACAGGTAGAGTGCCATGTTCTCGGCGGTAGGGTTATAAGGCAAGACGAAGAACTTGCTGGGATCGACGCGCTGAATGGCATCGATCCCATTGGCGTCGTCCTGACACAGCAAGAATCCGTGATCCCAATGTTCGTCAAGCCAACCCTTGAAAAGTTTCTTGAGATCGGCGAAGTCGATCACGCGCCCGATTTCGTCTACCTCGTCGGCGGTGACGTAAAAGTCGGCGACGTAATTGTGTCCATGGAAAAACTCGCACTTTCCGCCGTGTCGGTACAAGCGATGTCCTGCGCAGAATTCAATGCGCTTCATGATTTCCAAGCCCATCGTGGATACTCCTCCTCGGGAGTGCCGCAAACCGTCGCGTGCGGTAAAATAAACGCGAGTTGGTGACACCGCATCAAGCCAACTGTCGCAGATCGACCGACATTTCTATTATTTTAGCCGACTTTACTGAATTCTACAGCGGCGGACTGCCGGTGTAAGCCGGCCAGCCCCCGGCCGGAGATGACGCTTCCGCGGCTATCATCAGCCGACACGCCGTCGCGTCCGGTTGCCGATCACACAAGAAACCGCCTGCTGACGGACATCGGCTTGCCTGGAGCGATTGGCGGGGGACGGTGCGGGTTGGGGTAATGTCAACGCCGCTGGTCGTGGGCTGACGCCGCACGGTCTCGCTCGGCGACATCTTGATCGAATAGTACTACTCTGAGATAAATTAACTGAATAGGCGGCCCTGTTAAGAGCTGTTTCGCCTGGGGTCGTTTCGTCAGAAGGAGTCGACATGTTGACTGCCGTTGAGGTCTTAGGCAAAGAATTCCTGGAGGTCCGCTGTCAGCTAATTGAAATTGCGGCATCGTTGGACCGCATCGATCGGGCGGCACGCCTGCGGGACGAATCATTCAGCGACGCCCGCCTGGAACAGATTTACGATTGCCTACGTCTGTTAGCAGACGCTGACCGTAAGGACCGTAGCGAGGCGCTGCTGCTATTGTTTTCGGAATAGTGAATCGCGTTCCGTTAACAACCGGGATCGCGTCATGCCTACGATCTTCCGCATGTCCGCGCGAAAGGAATGAAAACGTGCAAATCATCCAACCCCACTACCACGGTATCGCCAGAACAGCGCAGGATTACGAGCGGATGGCGATGTCGGGGGTCGTGGCCGTCGCGGAGCCCGCGTTTTGGGCGGGGTTTGAACGGCGTTATCCCGAGACGTTCATTGACTATTTCAGACAGATCAGTGAGTTTGAACCAACCCGCGCGGCGCAGTATGGCATTCGCCATTATTGTTGGGTCGCCGTCAATCCCAAGGAAGCAGAAAATCCCGTACTCAGTCGCGAGGTGCTGGCCCATCTGCCCGAGTTCTTCACGAAGCCTTCGGTGCTGGGCGTCGGCGAAACGGGATTCCATAAGACGACCAAGAATGAAGAGGAAATCTTCGAGGCTCAGGTGGAGCTCGCCATGCACCACAACCAATTGATCTTAATCCACACGCCCCATCTGGCGGACAAAGTACGTGGCACGCAAAGGACGCTGGCCGTTTTGCGCAACCTGGGAGTGGATCCGGGCGCGTCTGGATTGATCATGTGGAGGAGCACACGATTCGCGAGCCTTTGGAGGCCGGTTATTGGGTCGGCTTCACGCTGTATCCCATCACGAAATGTTCCTCGAAACGCGCCGTCGACATGTTGGAGATGTACGGCCACGAACGCATTCTGGTTAACTCGTCTGCGGATTGGGGTCCTAGCGACCCGTTTACTTTGCAGCAGTGCATTATGGAGTTTCGCCAACGCGGACACGGACTGCAGGAGGCGATTGAAGTGTTCCACAACAACCCCTGCCAGTTCCTGGGGCAAAACGCCAAGTTTGACATCAAGCCCATCCGCATCGTGGAAGACGGCGAGCCCGAGGCCGGCTGTCTCTCACTCACAGGCGGTACGGCGGGGAACGCCGTTTGATGTCGACTGCCGAATCGTCGCGCCCGCGCTCGTGCTATTTTCCGGAGGCCAGGACTCGACGACGAGCTTGTACTGGGCGCTGCGAAAATTTGCCAGTGTGCGGACGTTGGGATTCAACTATGGCCAAAAGCACGTCGTGGAACTGAAACAAGCGCGAAACATCGCACGTATGGCGGGCGTTCCATTCGAAGAAATGGACATCCGGGGCACGTTGAGCGGTTCGGCGCTGACTGAACATGATCAGGATGTCAACGCCGTCCATCCTTTATCCTCACAGCTGCCGGCGTCGTTCGTGCCAGCGCGGAACGCACTGTTCTTGACTCTCGCCGCGGGTTACGCCTTCAACTTCGGTGTCGAGGACCTGGTGGGTGGAATGTGTCAAACCGACTACTCCGGGTACCCGGACTGCCGACGCGAATTCATGGATGCCATGGAAACGGCGCTAGGATTGGCCATGGAGCGGCCGCTGCGCATTCACACTCCGCTGATGTATCTCTCCAAGGCAGAGACCTGGAAATTGGCGAACGAATTGGGCGTATTGGAACTGGTCATTGAGCATACCCATACCGACTACAACGGCAACCGCAGTCAGCGACATGCGTGGGGATATGGAGTTCTCGACAATCCGGCCACCATGCTGCGGGCCAGAGGTTACGCCGAAGCTCGCCGCCAGGGCTGGGTTTGACTCAGCCGGCACTCGCCTTCCTTCCGCAACATCGCCCCGCCACGTTCTTCGTTCCTGAAAAAAAATATGCACGCCGTGAGAAATACATTGACGCCTGTTGCTGCCCGCCGCTCAAAAAAATGCCCAAAAATCAGCGAAAAGCTGGTAGCCCGACCGCAGGCGGGATGCTAACATCGTACCTGTCGATCAGGCGTCGATAAATTCGGGGTGTAGCTCTCGACGGTATTCTGAACGAAGACTCTGCTGGCCCTTACGCTTGACGTCCCTTTCGACTTCGTTCGGCGCGTAGACTTGAACTTGCACCTTGACATGACAACTGCCATTACGCCTACCTCCGTGCATCACGCAGGGGATGCCGGAACTCGCCCCGGTGTGACGATTGTCGTGCCATGCTTCAATGAAGCGGCAGGCTTGCAAAGGCTGCGCGAGCGGCTGATGTTGTGTGAGCAGCGACTGAGCGACCGGTACCAGGTCCACGTTGTGCTGGTGGACGACGCGAGCACCGACGAAACTTGGGAAGCCTTGCAGCGCACGTTCGGAAGTCGGGCCGGCTATCGGCTCGTACGGCATGCGGTCAACCTGGGTATCGCCGCCGGCATTATGACGGGAATTCGTCATGCCGTCACGGACATCACCTGTTCGATGGATGCCGATTGCACGTACGACCCACTACAAATCGAATCAATGCTGCAGCACTTTAGCGACGGCGTCGACGTGGTGACCGCGTCACCGTACCACCCTCAAGGTCAAACCGTGAACCTGGTGGCGTGGCGATTGGCAATTTCGCGATTTGCATCCCTCTTGTATTGGCTACTGATGCGCGTGCCGCTGCACACCTACACGAGTTGTTTTCGAGTGTATCGCCGCAGCACGGTAGCGAACGTGTCGCTGCAAAATTCCGGGTTTGTCGGCGTGCCCGAGCTCTTGTGGCGGGTGAAGCGTCGCGGCGGCCAAATTGTGGAATGTCCGGCCGTGCTGACAGCGCGCATCGAGGGACAATCGAAAATGCGGTTGGTATCCGTTTCGCTGGGGCACTTTCGTTTAATGTGTCGCATTTTGTGGGAACAACTATTCACTGCGGCCGAACCGTCAGGGGACCAGGCACGAATCGCGGTGACGAACGCAGTAGCTCCATCGACGCCGGCGCCGTCGGCCGATGCACTCTGAAACATGGCGAGCCCGATGGTCTCGCACCGCGCCGCTCCGAAGGCTAACAGCAATTTTTTGCGGTGCGAGCAAACCGACAAAAGACGCGGACTTCGGGTTCGCCAAAACGTTTTGTTTACCCTGGAAACTACGGTCAGTTTATTTGAATTAGGGCAACTATGTTGAAACAAGAATTAGTGCGAAGTCTTCCCTCGGACCAGGACGCCTCAGGTCGGCAACTGGGAGATGAAGAGATGCTGTTTCTCGCCGAGGCGATCGCCAGTGGGACGTTGACCAGTACCAAAGGGTCGTTGGTGCGACGATTTGAAACAGCGTTTGCCCAACGACTGGGAGTCGCGCAGGGATTCGCCTGCACGTCGGGCACGGCAGCATTGCACACCGCGATTGCCGCCATCGATCCGGAACCAGGCGACGAAATCGTGACCACTTCGATCACCGACATGGGTGCCCTGACCCCGATATTGTATCAGGGAGCTATCCCGGTGTTTGCGGACGTCGACCCGCGTACCTACAACGTGACCGCCGAGAGTATCAAAGCTCGCTTGAGCCATCGCACCAAGGCCATCATGGTGACGCATCTCTTCGGCAATCCCTGTCAGATGGTCGAAATCATGGAGTTGGCCCGGCGTCACGGTATTTTCGTGATTGAGGATTGTGCCCAGGCCTTTGACGCCCAGTGCCAGGGGCAGCCGATCGGCACTTTTGGTGATTTGGCTTGCTTTAGCCTGCAACAGGGGAAGCATATCACAACGGGCGAGGGCGGCGTGGTCGTCAGCGATAACGCGGACCTGGCCCGCCGGGCGTTCCTGTTCATTAACAAGGCATGGGGCTATGGCGATCCCAACCCGGACCATTATTTCCTGGCGCTAAACTACCGGATGAACGAATTGACGGGTGCTGTCGCTCTGGCGCAGCTGGAAAAATTGTCCGACTCGGTCAGTCAGCGCGTCGCCACGGCAAATCAGCTGACGGGACTATTGCGGGGTACGCCCGGCCTGGGGTTGCCGGAAGCCGCCGACGGCAATACGCATACTTATTGGAAGTACTGTCTTGACGTGGATGCGGATGTGGTTGAGGGGGGCACGGACAAGCTAGGGGCCGAGCTGAAAGCCAGGGGCATTTTCTGTGCACCGCGATACATTCAAAAACCAGCGTTCCGCTGCCAGATTTTTGCCCAGCAACGTACGTTCGGAAATAGCCGATTCCCCTTCACGATGGCGCGACCCGACGCGATCAACTACGATGAGTCCCTGTTCCCGGGAACTTTTGCCTGCCTGCGACGGGTTCTCGTGCTGCCCTGGAACGAATTGTACTCGGCCGACGACGTGCAATTCATTGCCGACGCCGTAAAGAGCAGCGTGGCCCAATTGTTGCAGGAGGGCGTTGCAAGTGCCTAAGCTTTCTACCATCAAATTTGGACTGGTCGGTGCGGGGGGAATCGCGCAGACCTACTCCGGTGCGTTCGGCATGACTCGGAGTTCGACACTGGTCGCGGTCGCCGATGTCCGGCGCGAGGCAGCGGAGGCGTTGGCCCAGGCCCACGAAGCGCGTGCCTATGCCGACTATCGCGAAATGATCGAGTCGGAGCAGTTGCATGCCGTGATTGTAAGCACGCCACCGCAAACACATCCGGAAATCTGCATTGAGCTGATGGAACGCGGGTTACATGTGTTGTGCGAAAAACCGCTGGCCATCGACAGCAGTAGCGCTCGTCGCATGCTGGAGGCCGCCGAACGCTGCGAAGTCAAGTTCACCATGGCCTCCAAGTTTCGTTATGTAGACGACGTCCTCCGCGCAAAGGCTATCGTCACGTCAGGAATCCTGGGAGACATCATCCTGCTGGAAAATACGTTTGCCGGCCACGTGGACATGAAGAGCCGATGGAATTCCGATCCCGAAATCAGCGGCGGTGGCGTATTGATCGATAACGGCACGCATTCGGTCGATATCGTCAGGTACTTCCTGGGGCCGCTGTCCGAAGTGCAAGCGGTCGAGGGGAAACGCATCCAAGACATACCAGTGGAAGACACCGTGCGTCTGTTTGTACGTACGCAAAAGAACGAAATGGGGAGCATTGACCTGTCCTGGAGCCTCAATAAGCAAAATCCCTACTACATCAGCATCTACGGCGGAGAAGGTACGGTTCTGGTCGGTTGGCAGGAATCCAAGTATCGTCGTACGTCCGACCAGGACTGGATCGTCTTTGGCAATGGCTACCATAAGTTCCAGGCGTTCCGCAACCAGATTGATAATTTCGCCGGGGCCATCCTGGGTGAAGAAGCGCTGCGCATCAAGCCCATCGATGCGCTCGCCTCGGTGACTGTCGTGGAGGCCGCCTACGAAGCTCTGTGGCGCGATAGCTGGGTGCCCATTTCGCGCGAATCTGCGGAAACGACCACCACGGATGTCGCAAGTTGAACGCTGCGCGAATTCACCCGACGGCCATTCTGGAAGAGGGGGTGGTGATCGGTTCCGATTCCTCCGTCTGGGACAGCGTTCACATTCGGCATGGTGCCACGATTGGCGACCAGTGCATCATTGGTGAAAAGACCTACATTGCCTATGACGTGCGGATTGGTCACCGAGTCAAGATTAACGCGTTTGTCTATATTTGTTACGGGGTCACGATCGAAGACGGAGTGATGATCAGCGCCGGAACGGTCTTTACCAACGATCGGTTTCCGCGGGCCGCCACGCCCGACCTGCAGCAGCGGAAGCCCTCTGATCCGGACGAGGAGACGCGTCGGACTTGCGTTCGCGAGGGGGCTACCGTGGGTGCGCAATGTACGATTGGCAGCGACCTGGAAATCGGCCGATTTGCCATGATTGGCATGGGGTCCGTGGTCACACGATCCGTCCGCGACTTTCATCTGGTGCTGGGAAATCCCGCGAAACCCGTCGGATGTGTCTGCCGCTGTGGGCAGCTGCTGGGTAAGTTCGCGGAGTTGCCCGGTAGCATCGACATCACGTGCTCGACCTGCCACCGCGGCTACCACTGTGAAAACCAGGTAATTACGGAGCGCACGGTTTAGTTCGTGTTTTTGATTTTCGACTCCGCCGTCGACACAATGTAGAACAATTGTCCCTAATGGTCCCCAATTTTTCCGGGCCATTGCAAACGTGGAGCATGAACCATTGAGGACAATGGTTCTACAGCAAAGCTCGAACTAAGGTTTTTCGTTGTTTGTTTATGTGGAGTCGAATGCATGGCCAAGAGTGATCCAAGCCTGCCACAACCCGCGCGTCTTGCTGTGGTGGGCGGCGGCATGCTGGGCATGAAGCTGGCCTGTCGCTTGCGCGAGGATGCGCACTGCGTGACCCTGTTTGAGGCCGGCGATCATCTGGGCGGCTTGGCCGATGCCTGGCAGTTGGCGGATATCACCTGGGACCGACACTATCATGTCACGCTGCTTTCCGACAGTTACACGCGACATGTGCTGAGCGAGTTAGGGCTGGAGCATCAAATCCGCTGGGTCGAAACGCGGACGGGTTTCTACACCGACGGACGGCTGCATTCCATGTCCAACTCGCTGGAATTTCTGCGGTTTCCCCCCTTGAATCTCTGGGACAAGTTGCGACTGGGCTGGACTATCTTTCGCGCCTCGAAGATGAAGAACTGGCGGAAGTTGGAACGAGTCTCCGTGGAAGCCTGGTTGCGTGCTCAGGGGGGCCACCGCGTGTTTGAAAGAATCTGGTTGCCGCTGTTGAAGTGCAAACTAGGGGAGAATTACCGGGACACGTCGGCCGCCTTTATTTGGGCGACGATCGCCAGGCTCTATGCCGCTCGGCGCTCCGGGCTGAAAAAAGAACTATTCGGCTACGTCCCTGGCGGATATGCCCGCGTGACCGGCGAGTTTCATAAGCGGCTGGAGTCGCTGGGCGTACACATCCAGTTGGCGTCCCCCGTTCGCGAGGTGCGCGCCGACTCCGCTGGTCAAGTCCGAGTGACCCATGCGCAGGGCACGGACGTTTTTGACGGCGTCGTGCTGACCGTACCGTCCTCGCTGGTCCCCAGATTATGCCCGCAGCTCAGCGAAACGGAGCGGCGGCAACACGAGGCGATTCGCTATTTGGGCATCGTTTGCATTTCGTTGGTACTCAGCCGCCCCCTTTCAGGCTACTACGTGACCAATATCACCGATCCTGGATTCCCGTTTACGGGAGTCATTGAAATGACGGCACTCGTCAACCCGTCAACTTTTCAGGGTAAGTCACTGATTTATCTGCCCCATTACGTTTCGGCGGACGATCCGCTGTTCGAACGTACGGATGAAGACATCCAGCGGCAGGCGATTCGCGGACTGCAACGCATGTACCCTGACCTGGTCGACGAGCACATTCTAGCCACAAGGATTTCGCGGGTGCGGCAGGTGATGCCAATTCCCACGCTCGACTATTCCACCCAGGTGCCCGCGATGCAAACCTCGGTGCCCAACCTGTTTGTCGTTAATTCGACTCAAATTATCAACGGCACGCTCAATGTCAACGAGACCATAAAACTGGCCGAGCAGGGATTTCAGTTTATGCAACGAGCGGCGCTACTTGCCCAGCGCAGAGAAATCGATCATGCCCCGGCTGCTTGCTAGTGTCTCGCTGGATCTGGACAACAAATGGTCCTACCTGAAGACGCACGGTGACGCGGGCTGGGACCAGTTTCCGTCCTACCTGTCCGTAGTCGTTCCGCGCGTACTGCAATTCCTTCGCCAGCGTGACCACAAGATTACTTTTTTTATCGTGGGGCAGGACGCTGCGATCGCGGAGAATCAGGCCTGCTTGCGATCGATAGCCGACGAGGGGCATGAAATTGGCAACCACTCGTTTCACCACGAACCGTGGCTGCACTTGTATTCCGGGGCACAGTTGCAGCGGGAATTGGACCGGGCGGAAGCGGCGATTCAACACGCGACCGGACAGTCCCCGGTGGGCTTTCGGGGACCGGGATTCAGTTTCTCCGCGGATACGTTGCGGATGTTGGCGGAGCGTGGTTACCAGTACGATGGCTCAACGTTTCCCACATTCTTGGGACCCCTGGCGCGGATGTACTATTTCTTCACGGCGCGGCTGGACGATCAGCAACGCGAGCAGCGACGGTCCCTATTCGGCAAATTTTCCGAGGGGTTTCGGCCGTTGCGACCCTATCCGTGGTCATCCCTGGGGTTGGACTTGATCGAAATTCCCGTGACGACCATGCCGGTGTTCCGCCTACCCATACATCTCAGCTATGTGCTGTATCTGGCCCGGTATTCGCGCGGGCTGGCCGTTACCTATTTTCGCTGTGCGCTGAACATGTGCCGACTGTTCCGCATCGAACCATCGATCTTATTACATCCGCTCGATTTTCTGGGTCGCGAGGACGATCAGGACTTGAGCTTCTTTCCCGCCATGGACTTGTCGCACGAGTACAAATGCGGAGTGGCCGCCCAAGTCTTCGCGGCCCTGGAACGGCATTTTCGTGTGGTCACCATGGGCGAACATGCTCGTGAGATTGCTCGGCGAAACAAGGTTTGGGCCTCGACGCGAACTGCGTGCCGAAGACCCTTGTCCTGGTCAAAGTTCAATTGAGTTCGGCCTGCGGCTTCTTTAGAATGAGACGGCTGGTTCGCCTGACGGAACTGAGTTGCAGGCCGCCCCGTCGACAGCAGTCCCATCGCTCATGTCCGCTCGACGTGAGTCGATTCGGGCTGTGCGGCAACGGCAACCAAGGAAACCTCTGCTTTGATCGCCAACGAACGTCTTTGATCGCCAACGAACGTCATCCTCGGTCACCGTCCATTGAAAGAATAGCCTCCCATGTCGGAACCACAACCACAATTGGATCTTGAGCAGCTGCGCGAGAGAATCGACAAGATTGACGAGCAGTTGATTGAGGCGATATCAGAACGGGCGACGTTGGTCGTCCAGGTGGGCCGGCTGAAACGGTCTGAGAACGCGCCTGTTTATGTGCCACATCGGGAACAAGAGGTGCTGAGCAAGGTGCTGAAGCGAAATCGCGGCCCGCTCTCGGACCGCACGATTGAAGCGATTTACCGCGAGTTGATGTCGGGCAGTTTCGCCATCGAACGTGGTATGTCGGTCGCCTACCTGGGTCCGGAAGGGTCCTTCAGTCACATGGCCGCCACGCGGCAATTTGGGTCGTCGGTGACTTTCAGCGATCTGCACACGATTGAGGGGGTCTTCGAGGAGGTGGCCAAGAAGCATGTGGATTACGGTCTGGTGCCCTACGAGAATTCGATCGGTGGGGGCATTACGGACACGTTGAATGCCTTCCTCACTTACGAGGTCACGATCTATTCGGAGGCGCTCATTGAGGTCTCTCATTGCTTGCTGGCCAACTGCGACGTCAACGAAGTGAAGGTGATTTACTCCAAGCCACAGGTATTTGACCAGTGCCGACGCTGGCTGGCTCATCGATACCCGCGCGTGGACCTGATCCCGACGGCAAGTTCCGCCGACGCGGTCCGACGGGCGGCCACGGAACCGTATGCGGCGGCGATTGGTTCTGAACTGGCTGGGGAAATTTATCAGGTCAATCGCTTGTTTGAGAAAATCCATGACAAGCCGAACAACATCACGCGGTTCCTGGTGATCTCCACGCAGCAGGCGCAACCCAGTGATGACGACAAGACCACGATCATGTTTGTCACGGCTCATAAGCCGGGGGCTCTGGTGGATGTGCTGGCAGTATTTCGCGATCGTCAAATCAATTTGAGTCATATCGACAAGCGGCCCAGTGGTCGCACGAATTGGGAGTACACGTTTTTTATCGATTGTGAAGCCCATGGGGAGGCGCCTCACATGAAAGCGGCGATCGAGGAAGCCGCCAGCCATTGCCGCGAACTCAAGGTGCTGGGCAGCTATCCTCGAGCCCGCCGCGTGCTGTGACGGCGGCGCCCAGGATCGCTCGTTCC
Organism: uncultured Planctomycetales bacterium; assembly: GCA_963695565.1. Lineage (GTDB taxonomy): Bacteria > Planctomycetota > Planctomycetia > Pirellulales > Pirellulaceae > CAVOGW01. Next base: position 491,769 of record CAVOGW010000005.1, on the reverse strand, counting down.
CAGGCGGAGCCTCGTCCTCGTTGCCAGGCTCTGCCTGGGAATGCATTGTGCCCGAGGCTCCGCCTGGTCGTGTCGTTCACCAGGGCTGGGCGAGCCGCGCATGTCCCCGGACGAGCGGCAATGCCGCCAAGGCAGTGCGTTTCCAAACAGAGCCTTGGGAACGCGGTCGGCGAGGTTGCCATCCCACAAGCTTGCCCGGAGGAAACGATATGAGTCTACCTATCGTGATTCTGACTGGAGCCGGAATTTCGCAAGAGTCGGGGATCCCTACGTTTCGCGGTCCTGACGGACTCTGGCATGGTCATCGGGTCGAGGACGTTGCTACCTGGGAGGCCTTCTGCAGGCAGCCAGCACTCGTTCACGACTTCTATAACATGCGGCGGCGCAGCCTGCAGCAATCCGACGTTCAGCCCAATGCGGCGCATCGGCGCTGGCCCGACTCGAGCAACAGTTGCCCCGCGGTTCATTGCTGCTGGTTACGCAAAACATCGACGATCTACACCGCCGGGCCGGGACGCAAAACATTGTCTGCATGCATGGCGAGTTGCTGAAGGCGCGGTGCCTGGACACGGCAGAGGTGTTCGATTGGCACGCCGACCTGGATCTCACCACGCCGCATCCCCGTTTCCCACAGGACGCCAGTCGGCGCGGGCGGCTGCGCCCGCATATCGTGTGGTTCGGCGAAGTGCCGTTCGGCATGCAGCAGATTGAAGCCGCCGTGGCTCGCTGTGCCACGTTTGTCGCGATTGGCACGTCCGGAAACGTTTATCCGGCGGCTGGACTGGTCCGGTGGACACCGCCCGGCTGTCGCCGGATTGAAATCAACCTGGAGGACACGCCTGTGGCCACGGCGTTCGACGAAACGATTCGAGGCGTGGCATCTGTCGAAGTCCCAAACTGGGTGGAACGCTTCCTGGCGACCATTGAAGGATGACAGGGGAGGGTCAGGCGGCCATCCCTCGTTCCCAGGCTCTGCCTGGGAACGCCGTGGGCACGAGGCTCTGCCTCGTAATGTGATGCACCAGGGCTGGGCGAGCTGCGCGTGTCCTGAGATGCGCGGCGGAGCCGCCAAGGTAGTGCGTTCCCAGGCAGAGCCCGGGAACGAGGTCGTATTAGCCGGCTTTGCGCTGCCACGCGTCTTCGTCGTGCCAGATGCGTGGCCGGAACACGGTGGGATCGGGAGACGCGAATGGTCCGGATGGTCCTGCCACGCTGCCCGTCCAGCGGTGCAAGGCGATTTGCTCCAGGATTGTCTCCGCGACGGCGATTGCGTTTCGCGCGTCGGCGCCGGAGACACGCGGCTGCTCCAGATTCTGGGCGGAGACGACAAAATCACGCAGTTCCGCCGCCAACGCATCGTCCTGTTCGATCGACATGATGGTTCGCGGGAAGAGCGTTTCGAATAAGCGGTGTTCCATGGCTTCGCGTTGACAGGCCGTAAGATCGGCAATGTTCATCCGTCGATTGGTGACCGTTTGCTGCGGCCGAATGAGTTCCAGCTGCCGACGGTGGAAGTCCAGCCGGGCAAACCCATCAGAGCTGAACACGTTGATCACCCGCGCGCACTCCGGCGACAGCCGGGACGCCTGCAATTGTGCCAGACAGCCGTTAGCAAATTTCAGCCGGGCCATCGCCATATCCTCGTGCCGACCGATGACGGCCAGTCCCATGGCGTCGACGTCCGTCACATCACTGTCCGTCAGTTTGAGGATCAGGTCGATGTCGTGGATCATCAAGTCCATGACGACGCCGACATCGGCTGCGCGAAACGTAAAGCGACCCAAGCGTTTGGCTTCGATGTATTTGGGCGAAGCGAGTTCGCGGTCGTACCGTTCCCAGACACTGTTAAATCTTTCAATGTGACCCACCTGTAGAATCACATGTCGATCCTCAGCCAGGCTGACCAGATGGTCGGCTTCGGGTAGTCGAGTAGTGAGCGGTTTTTCTACCAAGGTATGGATGCGACGGTCGAGCAAATCCTTGGCGATGCGATAGTGCGTACAGGCCGGCGTAGCGACAATGGCCGCGTCAAGTTGACCGGTTAGTTCCAGGTGGTTGCGCGCCGCCTTGGTGACCAGTTCCTGGCCAAGTTGTTCGGCTCGCGAGAGATCCTGGTCGACGACCGCCACGAGTTGGACATCCGGCATGGCGGCCAATTTACGAGCGTGGAGTTGGCCCAAGTGTCCGGCGCCGATCACGCCGACGCGAAGAAGTGTCATGCCGCAGCCCTCCTGATATCACGTGCCCGTCCGTGTCGTCCGTCTTGTTGGTTTTGCACAAAATTCAGCAAATGGTTTACGGCGGGTAACAATTTGCCTTTGCCCCGCAGGATCTCGCGTGCGTGATCCAGTCCCACTCGGGCGCGATACAGCAGTCGGTGGGCATCCGATAACGCGCTGACTGTCTCGGCGGAAAAATTATTTCGTTTCAGGGCGACGACATTGACGCAGCGTGGCCGAGTGGGGACGCCTTCCACCAACAGGTAGGGGGGAACGTCGTGCAGCACGCGACTTACGCCGCTGATAAAACTAAAGCTGCCAATCGTGGAAAAATGATGCACGGCGACGGCCCCTGACAGCGAGGCGTAATCGTGAATGTGGACATGGCCTCCCAGCATCGAGCCATTGGCGATAATCACGTGGTTGCCGAGGTAACAGTCGTGAGCGATATGCGAGCAGGCCATGAGGAAGCAGTGGTCCCCAATCGACGTGACGCCGCGATCTTTTTCCGTGCCGCGATTAATGGTTACGCATTCGCGAATAATATTGTGATTGCCAATTTGAACTTCCGTGGGCGTGCCCTGGTAGGAGATATCCTGAGGTTCGCCGCCGATGACCGCATTGGGGTGAATGTGATTGCAGTCGCCGATCGTCGTCTTGCCTTTAATGGTGACGTGGTTTTCGATGCGGTTGCCGTTGCCGATCACGACCTCGGGGCCGATATAGGTAAAGGGACCGATGTGCACATCGTCCCCCACAATGGCGCACGGGTCGACATAAGCGTTATGAGCAATGCATTGGGCCATGAAAACGACTCCGCGTTATGCCGTTGCCTTAAGCGATGGACGGGGGTGAGCTTTTTGAATTGCTTCGACCAGCATGGCGTTCAGTTGGTGTCCGCTCCGATGGGCGCGGATGTCCGCGCACAGGTCGCATCCGGCCAGCGCCAAGTCGCCGACGAGATCGAGAATTTTGTGACGAACGCACTCATCCGGAAATCGGAGTGCGTTGTTGATCGGGCCTGTCTTACCAAAGACCAGCAGGTCGTGGTAGGAAATGTGCTTGCCGAATCCCTGGGCCTGAAAATGCAGCGCTTCCTGTTCCAGCACAAACGTCCGCGCGGGCGCGATATCACGCACAAAATGCGTCGGCGTGATCAACAGCGAGTAATCCTGCTGGCCGATGCCGATCACGTGGCTGTAGTCCAAGCGAAATGCGATCCGTAATCCGTGGGAAGTTGCCGGGCGAGCCTCGATCCAGGAATTCCCGTCCCCGACGCGGCAGTGCTGATCGACAGAAATACACGGTTGGGTCGCCCCCTGCACGATGAAGCCGGCCTCCATGACGGCACGAGCCACCTCAATGCTGGAACCATCACCCGCTGGCATTTCGCTCGAATTGACGTGCACATCACAGTTGTCGATGTGCAACCCGGCCAGCGCCGCCAGAACGTGCTCAACCATCTCCACACGCCAGGTGCCTTTCTCCAGGACGGTGCGGCGCCGCGAATCCACTCGATATTGCACGTGGGCCGGAATCCGCGCGAATGGAGAAAGATCCACGCGCACGAAGTGTATGCCTGCATGCGGAGGAGCCGGGTGGAACTCAACCTTCACGGGGCGACCGGACCAATAACCGCGCCCTTGAATGCCCACGGGGCGAGCGATCGTTCTCTGTTGGCGTCGTATGTTCAAGATGGTCGACCAGCAAAAGTCAAAGGCGGAAATCGGACGCGAAGATCAGTGTGTCCCCACGTGGACTACTGACGAATGACACCCGGCGCGGCGCACTGCGCGGTGCCCATCGCAGGCGACTTGCGCACCAGGCGTTCGATGATGGCATTGGTGATGTTTGACTTGCTCTGGTACACCACGGCCCGATTGATGCCCTCCAAGACGGCATTCCGGTCCTGAGTAATTTCCTCGCTATTGAATCGAATGACGATCGCGATCCCGTTTTCGTTCGCGAAGGCCTCCACTTCATTTACGATTTCCTGGTAGACGCCATAGTAAATTTTGGCTTCCCGGTCAAGAAACTCTTTCTTCTTCTGCGTGGCGGCAATCTGGCCGTCCGCCTGAATTTTCATGATCTGCTCTTCGCGCTGTTTATCAGTCTGCGCTGCCCGGTTGAAACTGCTTCATTTCGCCCTGGATGGCTTGGATTTCTTCGCCCCGCTTCCGCAAGGTGGCTTCAAACGCCTCGACTTCCCGTTTCATGCCTTCCATTTGCTGCTTGAAACTGGCATGGCTGTCGAAGACCTTACTGATGTCAATCACCACAACGCGTGTACCCGGCACCGAAGATTGAGCGTGGCAGGCGGCCGTACTCAATGACAGGAGAAGTAAACAGACGGCACCGCCATAGAGGATCGTTTTCACGGTTAGCACTCCTTGCTCTTGTGAGGTCGTCCTGACCTTTGATCGTGATTTGATGGGTCGCGCAGTTGTGACACGCTTTTTGCCCCACCTCGACGAGGGCCCGTATTCTGCCGACAAAGCAAATTCCGGTAAAGGCCAGTCGCGAAATTTTTTTTGTCGCATCCCGCGGCTGGAAATCTCGGCAGCCGGGCGTTATCCGCCACGGGCCCAACAGGCCGATTTCCTGGATTTGCGCTGCACGGGCCGGAAATGTGTTTTGACACGCTAAGCAGAAACCTGTAGCTTTCGCCACCGCGGCCAGCGAAACCCGAGCGCAGGGTGATAGCAGTTCCCCTCTCCCCCAAGTAGGGCGCGGGTATGTTTGCCCTGCCACTCAACCCAACCCTGTCCTCGAGCTCCGGCCGCCATGAACGTCGTTTTTCTTCACGCCAGTCAACGAGGCACATCACATGCTGCATCCACGACCCCACGTTTTGATTATTGACGGCTGCTCGGATTCCCGCGACGTGATCCAGACCGCTTTGGACCGACGCGGCGTCGACGCCACGACCGCCGGATCCAATAAACAGGGGCTGGCAGCCGCGCGCGACGCGGTTCCGGCGGTCATCGTGGTGGACGCCGAGTCCCTGCCGGACGCCGAAAACGGCTGTCACGATCTGGTCCTGTTGGCCAAGGCACGGCAAGCCCCTATTGTCTGGCTGGGGGACGACGGGCCGAAATTAGATGCGATCCCCCAACATCGGTTGCGTAAACCCTACCATTACCCGGTCCTGTTGCGTAAAATTGAGGGTCTATTGTCAGCCTGTGCACCACTGGTCCGTCGTGCGTCGCACGCTACTTCTCGGGACATGCGGAAGGCCGCATAATTGAAATCGGTGAGTACGCCAAGCCGACGTGCGAGAACCGTCTGAACATAAAAAGCATCAGGGGGCGACGTTGCCTTCGTTGTTCGTGATCCAAGGTCGTGACCAAGGAAAACGCTTTGACGTTGGGGCTCAACCCTTGCGCATCGGCCGGGACCCAGGCAACGACATCCGTTTGCACGATACGGAAGTCTCCCGCGAGCACGCCGAAATCAGGCTGCACCAGACCGAGGACGATTTCGTAGTAGCCGACTTGCAAAGTTCCAATGGGACCTTTGTCAATGGCAAACGCATCGAGCAACACAAACTGCGAAATGGAGATCGAATCCTGCTGGGCGCTACCCTGCTGATCTTCACGCGACCGGATGAGCTGGATTCACCCGACGTCCTGGACGACGTCGACATTGTCAGCGCCCGCGCCGATTCGCAAGTGATTCGCTCCTCTTCCGATAGCTCACTCGTGGCGACCAGTCCCGATAAACAGTGGTTGGCTCGCGCCCGCAGCAATCTGCAGGTCATGTACCGCACGGCGCTGGCCGTGAGTCATACCATGGATATCGATGAGCTGTTGGGGCGGATCATGGAGCTCATTTTTGAATGGGTGGAGGCGGATCGTGGCTGCATCCTGCTGCTTGATCCCGAAACCACGCAACTGGTACCCAAAGTGCGACGTGATCGGCCTGGCGTGCGAACCGGCGATCGGATGTCGCTGAGCCGAACGATTCTCGATTACGTGATTCAACACCGCGAAGGAGTGCTGACCAGCGACGCCCGCGAGGATCAGCGATTTGATGCCGCGGCCAGTATCCTCAAACTGGGAACCCGCGAGGCAATTTGCGTGCCCATGCAGGGGCGGTACGGGATCGTGGGCATTATCTATGTCGACACTTACACGTCTCCGGGAAAACTGCTGCAGCAAAAAGCCGTCAACAAGTTCAACGAGGAACATCTCAAACTGATGATCGCCATTGGCCATCAGGCTGCGCTGGCCGTGGAAGATACGTCGTTTTACTCGGCCATGGTGCAGGCGGAACGACTGGCCGCCGTGGGCCAAACCATCGCGGGCCTCTCACACCACGTGAAGAACATCCTGCAAGGTATCCGCGGTGGCAGCTACCTGATCGAAGAGGGGTTGAATAACGAAGAACCCGATATCGTGCGCAAAGGCTGGCGCATCGTGGAAAAGAACCAGGAAAAGATCTCGCGGCTGGTCCTGGACATGCTCACATTCAGCAAGGAGCGTGAGCCGGACCTTGTGGAAGATGACCTCAACCGTGTCGTGGAAGAAGTCGTGGAACTGATGCAAGTTCGCGGGGAGGAGACCGGGACCGAGATTGTCTGGCAACCAGAAATTGGGCTGCCGCGGTTCTATTTCGATGCCGAGGCGATGCATCATGCGGTGTTGAACATCGTCACCAATGCCATCGACGCCTGCGCCGACGTGCCACATGGACGCGTCACGGTCACTACCTCCTGCAATGATCAGCGGCGAGCTTTGATCACAATTACCGACACGGGACAAGGAATTGCCACGGCGGACCTCCCCCGGATCTTCGGCATGTTCTTTTCCAACAAAGGGGCGCGCGGCACAGGACTAGGCCTGACCGTCAGCCGCAAGATCGTGCGCGAACATGGCGGCGATATCTTGGTCACCAGCCAGGAGGGGCAGGGCAGCACCTTTACCATCGAAATTCCGGCCCGCTCCCAGAGTGAAGATTCCGCCGGCATCGAAATGACCGAAACCGAGGACAGCCAGTTGGCGGCCGAGCAGCCTGTCGAGGGTCAACCTCGGTAACCGGCGGGTCGGCCCACAAACGGGTTGACACGGATCTCCTGCCCGATCGTTGTGGCCGGGCCGTGCCCCGGCAGAACTACCGTGTCCGCCGGGAGTGGGAATAGCTTTTCGTGAATCGCAGTCACCAGCTGTCGTGAATCACCGTCGGGAAAGTCCGTGCGACCTACGCTCCCCTGGAACAGCATGTCCCCCGCCAACAGCACCCAGGGCTCTTGCTGCATGTGCAGAAATACGACATGTCCACTGGAATGTCCCGGCGTTTCCAGGACTTTCCAAGTGATTCCTGCCAACTGCAACAATTCTCCTTCGACGACCGTCCGGTCGGCCGGTGGACTGACGAGCGACAATCCATAGGCGGCCGACAGATTGAGCTGCGGGTTGATCAGCTTCTCCGCTTCGCCAGCCCCAATGATCAACGGACATGCCGGCCAACGTGCTTTCATGGCAGCATTGCCAGCAATGTGATCGCTATGACCGTGCGTATTCAAGATGGCGACTGGTACGAGATTTGCTGAATCGACAAACTGCTCGATCAGCTCCGGCTCGAATCCCGGGTCCACAATCACACATTCCCGGGCACCGTTTCGGTATACGACGTAGCTGTTTTCGGCAAAGGGCTGGGAGACAATGGTTTCCCAGCTTATTTCAGTTGGATGGTCAGGCTTGCTCATTCGTTCGTTACCTGCAGAATAGACTTCGTTAAGGAGTGATGATTCGGCCTGTAAATCGGGTTAGCCAAGATACGGCCAGCGAGACGAGAGATTGTAATATTGTGAAAGCATGTTGGCGATCTTTCAAACAAATGAGCGTGCGCAGCAAAGTCTTTGGGGAAATTTGCATACAAAGAATTCCCAAGATGTAGTCCGTTGAACTTGTCGGCCTCAGCGCAATCGAATTATAACCCGTTTTACTCGAAGGGGCGCGACAACGTGGCAGGATGCCGTACGTCGCAAATCAGGGAAGATCAGGTGACTATGGCGATGTACGACCGTGTTCCAACGACTTGCAATTCGTTCCATTTTCTGGCGATGTGGGCGGCCCTGGTCGGTGTTTCGTGCGGGCAGGATGCCGAACGGGAAGCGCTGGTCGAGCCCACGTACCGGGTATCGAAGTCCACGGATTTGTCGCCCAACCTGCCGCTGCTGGACGGCGGGATCTCGGCCAGTGGGTCCGTGGAAAACGTGTCCATCACCGCCACCGAGGCCCTGGAATCGGCCGTGCGGGAACAGGTCGAAAAGCACAGCGAACTTAGCGAGCCGGAGCGGATCTTTTCGGAAGTCATGGGCGATGCGGCCTCCATGCTGAACTACATTCAAACGAATGTAGACGATTATACCTGCACATTCGTCAAACGAGAGATGGTCAAGGGGCATGTGATCGGTCCACAGTACATTCTGGCTAAGGTCCGCAATCGCCGCGTGGAAAATGGAGAAGTCGTAGTGCCCTTTTCGGTCTATTTGAAATTTCTCAAGCCCTACAGCGTCAAGGGGCGCGAGGCCCTTTACGTGGAAGGCGCGAACCACGGGAAGTTCTGGGCCAAAGAGGGAGGCACCGCTGGTCGATTGTTGCCGGCCGTGCAGCTGCCGATCGATGGGAGACTGGCGATGCGCGATAATCGATACCCGATCACGGAATTCGGCATCGAGAATCTGACCTTGCGGCTGCTGGAGCGAGGGCAGGCTGACCGAAACATTCGCGATTGTACGGTCGTCTATCGGGAAGGGGCCAAGGTCTGCGACCGTCCCTGCAAAATGATGGAGGTGCGACGACCAACCCCCAAGGTCGGTGAAGACGCTCAATACGGCATGAACGTGTTCATTGCACAGGTCTTCGTGGACATGGAATTGAACGTGCCCATGCGCTACGCCGCCTACTCGTGGCCCTCCTCCCCCGGCTCACCGCCGGAAGTCGTGGAGGAATACACCTACCAGGATCTGAAGTTGAACGTCGGCCTGACCGCGGCGGATTTCGATCATAAAAATCCGGAATATGGATTCTAAGTCGGCGTCCCGAGCGGGCCGAGGGCGACTGCGACTCCGGCGAGGCCATCACCGAATGTAGCCGTCACGCTCGTCGTGACGGTCATTCGAGTCAACGCCCTGACTGACGTCGCGTTTGCCGGATACGCTTTAATCAACTTCGAACCATGCCGCAATGGCGAGGCTCGGATCGACTGGGGAAACAGCCTTTAACGGCTGTCACGGTGTGTAGCCGTCACGCTCCGTCATGACGGTCATTCGAGTCAACGCTCTAACCCACGTCGCCTTTTCCCGATACTCTCGAGATCAACTGCGAACCATGCCGCAGTGGCGAGGCTCGGATCGACTGGGGAAACAGCCTTTAACGGCTGTCACGGCTACTATGTGCGGCCACTGCGCACTTTCGCGGTGCGAATCGCGACATTGTCCCGCGACGCAAATCACATGCCAGCGGCTCGACGACCAGACAACTCAAGTGTCCCCCAAGCGGCCCGCACGAGCGAATTGTCGCGTATGATCTGCTCAGCATGAGCGTCCGCGATTAATTCAAAAAACGCAAGAAACATGCTTGAAACAAAAGCGACCCGTCGATGTGTCATATTGCGCCGCCGGATGCCGCTTTGAGAGAAGAACGTTGACGTCCAATTCGCTGACGGTCTAGAATTTGGTTCCTTAAATCGTGCGAATCGACTGGTTGGCAGACCGCTTCGCCCCTACGATTGATAAGATTCTCTGCCAAACGTCCATCGTCATCTTCACGACCATATGATGCACAGCCAACAGCTAACCGTATTTTTACGATCCGTGACGCTATGTCTGGGAATTTCCGTTTGGCTCACGGCACCCAGCTGTGCGCAGGTCAATAGCCCGCAAATTCCCAGGCTGTCCGGATTGCCCGGCATCTCCAACTCGGCGGCACCGACCAGCATGGCTGTGTCCGGGCGGCTTGTATCGGACGCCGCCACGCGGCAAGCCTATTTGGAGATCACGGCCGAAGTGCCGAAAGGATGGCATCTGTACTCGTTGACTCAGCCCCCTGGCGGTCCCATGAAGGCCAGGATCAAGTTGGACAAGAGCAGGTTCGAGTTGGCGGGCGAATTTCAGCCGGATAAACCTCCGCAGCGAGTGGAATCGGAAGCTTTCGAGGGGGTGATCGAAGAGTACCACGAGGATCAAGTGACGTGGCGTGCGCCCATCACAGTCGACGGGGATATTCAGAACCTGAAGATCCAAGGCAAATTAGAAGGACAGATTTGCAGCGAGAGCGCCTGCCTTCCGCTGAACAGCATGGACACGAAATTCACGGCGACGTACGCGGGGGCCATCGAAATCCAGGGATCGGCGGCTTCGAAATCTGTCCCGCGCGGAAGCGCCGCGATCATCTGGCCGGAATTACTGCGGCATGTTGGCTTAGGTATGCTCGGCGGGTTGATCTTGAATCTCATGCCCTGCGTGCTGCCAGTGATCGGGCTGAAGGTGCTGTCGTTTATCGAGCAATCTCAGGGCAGTCGCTGGGAGGCTTTTCGACTGAACGTGATTTACTCGCTGGGAATACTTTCCGTGTTCCTGATCTTGGCCACGCTGGCGGCGACGGTGAATCTGGGTTGGGGTGAGCAGTTTACGAACGTGGCGTTCAAGCTCACACTAATCGTGATTGTCATGGCGATGGCCTTGAGTTTCCTGGGCGTGTGGGAGATTCCCATTCCCGGATTCGTGGGCCGAGGATCCTCTCAGCAGTTGGCCAGCCGTGAAGACGCGGCGGGGGCTTTCTTCAAGGGCGTATTCACCACGATTCTAGCAACTCCTTGCAGTGGTCCTTTTCTGGGGCCCGTGTTTGGGTATACGATCCAGCAACCGCCCGTGGTCACGTACGTGATCATGCTGAGCGTCGGGGTAGGCATGTCCTTGCCCTATATCACGATTGGTGCTTTTCCGGGTCTGATCCGTTTGCTGCCACGTCCGGGTGCTTGGATGGAGACCTTCAAGCAGTTGATGGGATTTGTGCTGCTGGGAACGGTTGTCTTCTTGATGACCAGTTTGAATCAGTCGCTGCTGCTGCCCACGCTGGCGTTGTTGTTCGCCGTCTGGTTCGGTTGCTGGTGGGTCGGAAGGATTTCGATCTCAGCCTCAGCGGGTCGAAAGATGATGGGCTGGGTCGGTGGCATCGCATCCACTGCCGCCCTGGGATTTTTGTCATTTCAAGTTCTGGGCCCACACCAGAATTACGTGAACTGGCAGGACTACAGCCCCGTGGCACTAACTTCCGCCTCGGAACAGGGCAAAACGGTGATGGTCGACTTTACCGCCAATTGGTGCCTGACTTGCAAGACGAACCTCAAACGAGCCATCGACACGCCTCGTGTCAGTGCGCTGCTGGAGGAAAACGGCGTGGTGCCCATGCTGGCGGATTGGACCGATCAATCTGAGGAAATCAAACAAACGCTCGAATCCTTGGGGAGCAAGTCCATACCCCTGTTGGCGATCTTTCCCGCGGAGACGCCCGACCAGCCCATTATCTTGCGAGACCTGATTTCCGAATCGGCCGTGCTGGAAGCATTACAGCGGGCGGGACCGTCGGTTGCGGATGAGGCGGAAGTCGAGTTGAGCCGCGAAAGTCGTTACCAGCGTGCCGACCAGCTTATTCAATCACGCCGCCTGCCCAGTCCACCTGAGCCGACCCTGTAACGGCGCGGCCAATGCGGTGCCCTGGCTGGCCGCACTCTTGGCAGATCCGCAGGACATCGTCCGTCTGATGCGACTGCACGATCAATATTAAACCGATACCCAGGTTGAAGACACGCTGCATTTCCTCTTCGTCGATATCCCCTACGGATTGCAGCCAGGTGAAAATCGGAGGGATGGGCCAACTGCCGGACGTCAAGCGTATATCGACATTCGACGGCAGGATCCGCTGAATGTTTTCGCAGATTCCGCCACCGGTAATATGGGCGATACCGTGTATCGCTGCGCACGTCTGCGGATCTTCCAGGATGCGTCGAACCAGTTGGGCGTAAATGATCGTCGGCCGCAGAAGTTCCTTGCCCACCGTGCCGCCTAACGGCTGGCAGTAATCGTCGTGGTTCAATCCCGCGACTTCGAATGCGATCTTGCGGGCCAGGCTGTAGCCATTGGAATGCAATCCCGACGAACGGATGCCAATGACGTCATCTCCCGCGGCGATCGCCTTCCCATCGATCACGCTGGCTCGTTCCACAACCCCCACGCAAAAACCGGCCAGGTCGTATTCGCCGGGCTGGTACACCTCGGGGAGTATTGCCGTTTCACCTCCCAGCAGCGCACATGCGAGACCATGCAGCCGTCGCTGATCCCCCTGACGATTTGCTCCAAGAGTTGTGGATCGTCGTGGGACATGGCGACGTAGTCCAGGAACAAGAGTGGTTCCGCGCCGCAACACAGCGCATCATTGACGCACATCGCCACCAGGTCGATCCCGATCGTGCCATGCTGGTTCATGCGTTGAGCCACCTTGAGCTTGGTGCCCACGCCATCCGTGCAGGCCACCAGTACGGGATCTTGATACTGTCGGGCAAACAGCTGGCTGGCGAAATCCAATTGAAACATCCCCGCGAAGCCGCCGTCCTGGCGAATCACGCGTGGACTGAACGTGCGATGCATTAGCGTCGGCAAGCGGCTCATCGATTCGCGATAAGTGGCTAAATCAACACCGGCATCCTTGTAACTAAGCTTGCTCATGCGGGCCCACCCCTGGTTGGTCACAGAATCGTGTCACGCAGAATAGCATATCGATTCGATCGCTGGCACGCCCGTACCGTACTGCCCTCAAAGCGATCGACGCCCGTCTTGGGGCTCCAGGCTAACCGATCATCCGAATTCGAGCACATGACCGCGCGCATTGCGATTGTCTGGATTGTCGGTGTAAACACATCTGCTCCATTTTACCACAGCGGTCGCGGCGGAATCCAGTTGGTGGGTACGCTCCGGCTCAGGACGAACGGTCCCCAGTCACCAACGGCTGATTGCGGAATCCCCGAGAAGATGTACGGCGGCTGGTTCAAATCGTCACTAGGCTTGTCGGGGGACTTCGGGCCACCGTTTCTGCCACAACACCCAGGCTTGATAGGAACAAGTGCAACTAATACACACCGCCACGTTTCCCTAGGACGCTTCGAATTTATTTGTATTCCAAAGGATAAAATCCTGGCCGTCGACCACGCCGTCGGCATTGAAGTCACCGTCGCTCCACTTGGCGGTCGAAGTGAACTTGTGCGAGTTCCAGCGGATGAAGTCTTGGCCGTCGACCACGCCATCCAGGTTCGCGTCGCCCAATAAATAGGCGTTTCCCGACGGCAGGTTGACGCTGCCGGCCTCCGCCAGCCAGGCGTCCCGGTCCGCCACGTTCACCAGGCCGTCCCCCGTCAAGTCAAACGCGGGATTGTTCCCATGACTGGCGATCGCCGCCACCAGCGCGTCGACGTCGATCAGGTTGTAGAGCCCATCGTCATTGAAGTCGCCGTCCACGAGCGCATGGACGGTGACCATGAACGATAAGCTCGTGACACGAATCGGGGTCCCATTGTCCGCGACAAACAACGTGATCTCGTACGTGGCCGGACCTTGAGACTGCCCGGGCGTCCAGGTGAACAGGCCCGTGGTGGGATGAATGCTGGCTCCCGCCGGAGCGTTTATCAGCCCGAATGTCAGGTTGTTCGCAGGAAGATCAGGATCTGTCGCCGTCACCACGAAACTCAACAAATTGCCGGTGTCGATAGACTGATTCGAAATCGGGTTGATACTCGGCGCCGTGTTCACCTCGTTCACGGTGACGGTAAAAGTGCGCAGGTCCGTTAGCGAGGGACTGCCGTTGTCCGTGACCAGGACCGATACATCAAACACACCGGGACCATCGCTCTCGCTGGGAGTCCAGGTGAAGACGCCCGTTGCAGGATCGATCGTGGCACCGGAGGGGGCTCCTGCCGCCAGCGAATAGGTTAGCACGTCGCCCACGTTGGCGTCCGCGGCTGCGGCGGCAATCGTCAGCAATTGCCCCTCGTCGACCGTGCGATTGGAAATTGCTGGCAACACGGGCTTGGCGTTCGTCCCCAGAAAATCGCCACCAGGCTGGCCGTCGAGATTCCCGTCCAGCCGGTTGCCGGCCAGGTCGTGGATGCTGGTGTCGCCGCTGACCCGGAATCGATAGTTGCCTGGCGGCAACACTCCGCCAGCCACATTGACCGATATCGTGACGACCGTGTCACCGGCCGTATAGTCTGGAATGAGTCCATACACGGTGTCATCCGAGTCGCCAAACAGGCCGTTCGCCCCAGCCGACCGCAACTCGTAGTTCATCGGTGATAAGGCGTCGATCGGATCAATCGGCTCGCTGAAGACGACGCGCGCACGCGTCGTGACGGGATGGCCCGGCTCAGTCTCGATGATGCTGGAAAGGATCGTGGGCGGACTTACATCCAGCGACGATCCCAAGAACTCGTGGGCTCCCAGGTCGACGATGCCAGGAGCGACAAACAGCTCGCGGGACGCGGCGTTCGTCAACATGGCCTGACCGTTGTACGTCAACAAGGTCAGGTTCAGGTTGTTTCCCTGCGAAACCCCCACCGTGGGTGTCAGGTTCGTGTTTCCCGCGCCGTACGTCAACAGCGTGCGGCCGTCGCTGAACAGCGTGATGGCAAAGTTCGCATCGCTACCGTCGGCCTTGTTGGTCGCGTTCCAGCGGACGGTGGCCTGCCCAGGGACGCTGGTGTTCAAGTATATATCGTCTCCGGCACCCGCAGTGGTCAAATCATCCCACAGGGCCGCGATCCGCGGCTGTTGCAAAAGGTTTACCGTAGAATTGGCGGGACTGCCGGAGCCCGTGCTGGTTCCAAATTGCAGGAAGCCGTTGGTGGAGACAAAGGCCGTCGTGTAGTTCGTTCCGTACCAGGGAAACGCGAAGGGCAGATTCCAGCTGTAACCGTTGTCGTCACCGCGCCAGTTTTGTGCGGTTCCCGACAATTGGAATAACGTGGGACTGGCCTGCTCGAAATAGTCCATCGACCCGTTATTCATGGAGCCCGGATCATCCGTGGGAGGATTTCCTTCGCGGTCCGTGGAGCGAATGCCATCGCCGTGATCAATCGCGGGCGAGCCGCCTTTGAGGTGGAAATTGTCGTCGAGACCGCCGTCATAGCCGTCGGACACGCTGAACCCCAGCACGTTGTCCGATCCGTTTCGATCGACGAACAGCGGATCGCCGGCCACGCTCAACACATCTTGTCCCGACGCATTCCGCCAGTCAGCTAATGTGTGGCGATCGACACCTCCCCAGTAACCCACATGCGCGTTGGGATCAGGCCCCGTCTGCAAGAGATTGTAGTCGCTCACGATGTTGGTCGGACTGCTGTTGTTGGCCACGAAGATGTCGTGCCCGGCATCCGTCCAGAGCACATTGTTGCGGATGACCATGCCTTGCGTAACGTTTTCCAGCCGTATGGTATCGCCCACGCTCTGGTAGACCGTGTTATTGGCGATCCTGCCCCCCGCCGCCACAGAACGCTCGATGAAAATCCCATGATTGGTGTTGGCGTAGACGACGTTGTTCGCGATCAATCCCTGGAATCCAGAGAGCGCGTCGCCACTGATCCCGATGCTGTTCGAGTAGACGTGGTTCCCGTCGATCGTGCTGGTGTTGCTGGCGGTAATGCCCCGCGTGTTGCGGTAGGCGCGATTGTGGGCGATCACGGAAAGGTCGGCGAAGATCCCGGTCGCATTGTCATGCACGATGTTATCCATGACCGTTGCACTGCGGGCATTGATCCCGACGGCGCTGGCACCGAGTTGTCCGTAGACAAGATTGCCGCTGACCAGCACATTGTTCCAGGCATCGATCCCCAAAGTGACGTTGTCGTGGACGATGTTGTGGGCCACGACAATCTGGTCGGATGGCAGCAAAGATCCTGTCGGATCGACGTTGATACCGTAGGGATTACCATAGACGTCGTTTTCGCGGATCACGGTCCGCATGGCTTTGGAATAGATGCCGGAAGTGCTCGTTGTGTTGCCGCTGATGTTGTGCACTCGGTTCCCGGAAATCAGCAGGTCTTCATTGCCGGAGTCGACGTAGATGCCGTACGCAGTGAGGTTGCCCGCGGGACCGCCTGCGTGTCCGAAGATGTCATTATGGGACAGCGTCACACGGTGACTATCGGCCGCATTTCCGGCGTTGACACCGTAGTTCGCTCCGGTCAGCGCCAGGCGATCGATCACCACGTCATCGGCACCAGCCAGGTCCACGACATAGCTGCCGGCGTTCGTGTTGCCGCGATTCAGTAGGGCCACGGCGCCCGCGACATTCGGACCCTCAATACGCACACCACTGTCCTGCGTGAGCAACTGCAGGTTGCGATACACGCGGTACGTCCCTGCGTCCACGTGAACGACGTCCCCAAGGTCCAGGTCGTAGGCGGTCAACAGCGTCTGCAGGCTGGCGACCGGCTGATCGGGCCGCTTGCCGCTGGCCAGGTTATCACCGAGCGCCGTCGTGACCACGTCACTACTGGACGACCCATCGTTGACGTAATAGTCAGTGCCACCGTTCGTAATCAGGAAGGATGCATCGGAGCTGTCGGTCGGCAACGAACCGTTGTTGGCCACGACCCGGACACGCGCCGTGTTGCCGCTGGTTTCCGTGGTGGGGGTCCAGTTGTAGCTGCCTCGTCCGTACACGTCCATGGCGAGGTTGCTGGCGATGGTGGTCCACGACGTACCGTTGTTGGTTGACAGCTGCAGGTTCACGGTGGGCGCCGCCACGCCGAACGCATTGGCCGCGGCCAGTTCCAAAGCCGCCAACGTAGCGCCCTGTCCGCCATTAGGCGTGAACAATTCCAGCAGGATTCCCTGGTCGCCCGTCGCCGTAGTATTGAAGGAGAGGGTTGTAGCCTTGTTGAGGCCACCCGCCGCGGCGCGAATGTCGTATCCGGTGGCCACGGTCGATCCCTGCAAACGAATGTCCATCAGTCGCTGACCGATGGGGAACGTGTATTCGACGAAATGCAACCGCAGCGTATACTGACCATCGGGTGCTGGTATCTGGTAAGCCAGCGGACTGGCTGCGCTGAAACCACTGTTGGCCTGCGTCTGGTAGACGCTGGGCGGCGCGGCGTTTGTGACTCCGGTCAGATCGATCGTGTTGGTGGTGGTAATGGGAGTTGCGCTGCCCGTCTGGTACCTGTTTTCGCTCCACACACCGGCTCCGATGCCCCCCGCATCGATCAGCGCAACGGGGCTTGAGAACGTAAGGCCCGACGATAGCCAGTCGATGGCCACCGGTTGCCCCGCTTCGATCTTTTCCAGCCCGTTGGGCGAAAGAATTTGCACGCGCTGGAACAGACTGCTGGTCGCGCTGAGCGTATTTCCCGTATGCCCCAGATTGATCCGTCCACCGTTGGGAAGGGGTTCCAACGTGATTGCCCGGCTGGGATCGCCAGCGTCGATCGTTTTGGAGCCGGCCAGCACGCGAAAATCGTCGTCTTGTCCGAAATCGGTGCTCGTGGCCACTTGATAGCCCAACACATTGTCGGCACCGTCAATGTCGACAAATTGCGGATCGGCCGAAATACTGTGTGCGTCGTAACCGGACTCCAGATACCATTCGGCAGCCGTGGTGAATTCCCTGTCCTCCCAGCGAACCGGCTTCGCGCTGCCCGTCAGATGGTAGTCGTTGTAGTCGCTCGCGAATCCAATTTCACTGTCGGCCGCCACGTTAACCGCAAACCCCTGGGCCACGCTGAAAATATTGTTCCGCAAGTTCAGGTTGCTGACCGTAAATCCGCTCGACAAGAAGAATTCCGGATGAAGTCCGGCCAACTGGATCGCGTCTCCACTCACCGGTTGATAGATCGTGTTATTTTCAATGCGTGCTCCCGTACTGTTCCACAGCCAGATCCCGTCGTTCGCGTTGTCGTAGATCAGATTGTTGGTGAGCTGTCCAGAAAATATGTAACCCAGTACCCCCACATTGGCATTCGAATAGACACGATTTCCGCCCAAGATCGAATTGCTATTGGCGACCAGCCCAACCAATTCGTTGTTGTAGATGCGATTGTCATACGCAAAGGCGCCGGCGGCCTCGAGACCCCGTTTGTTGGCGTAGGAGACGTTGTCACGGGCAATCGCCCCATTCGATACGAGGATACCGAGCGGAGATTGCGAGCCGACGCCATTGCCATTCCGAACGCGATACGTGGTATTGCCGACTACCTCAATGTTTCCGACCACGGTAATGCCAACATCGCGAATGTCGTGGATGTTGTTACCGCGGACGATGGTATGGATACTCGAGCTGACGTTAATGCCCGTTCCCTGAGTAAAGACCTCGTTGTCTTCAATCAAGCTTTCAGGTGCGGCTTGTCCCGTCAGTCGAATCCCGGTCGCAAAGGCGGCGGTGCTGACGGCGCTGGTACTGTAAACGCGATTACCAATAATGGTGGCGCCCACGCCATTGAACACATGGATCCCGCCCTGACTGTTGTCGTAGACCTGATTGTCGGCCAGATAGGGCTGGTCGTTGGTCGAGTTCAGCTCGATGCCCCGTTGCGTATGGCCGTAGATACTGCTGTGCGTGACCGAAATCCGGTCGCTGTCGGCCTGGAACGGAGCGTAAACACCATATTCGGCCCCGATGAGGGAAAGGTGGTCGATCGTGACGTCGTCGCCGCCGGCGAACTGGATGGCGTAACTGCCAATGGCCGCATTGCCCCGATCAAGCGTGGCCGTTGCGGTCGATCCCACGGCGCCCGGTCCCTCGATACGCACGCCACTGTCCTGCGAGCTCAAGCACCACGTTCTTATACAACGCGTACGCGCCGGCATCGACGTGCACCACGTCACCAGGCTCCAGATCGTACGCCGCCAGCAAGGCGTTCAGGCTGGCCAGCGGTGCAGCAGGCGATTTACCGCTGTTGGCATTGTTGCCCGTGCTCGTCGTGAACACGTCACTGGCGGTTGACAAGTCGTTCACATAGAACTGCTGGCCATCGTTGGCGACCAGGAACGGGGCGTCGGAAACATCGCCAGGCAAAATACCCTGATTGGCGTTAAGCTGAATGCGATAGCTGCCCTCCGGCAGGCTGCCCGGTATCGTCCAGTTGAACGTGCCCGTATTGCTGACGGCCTGGGCGATGACTGCAACTGGTTGAAGTGTACTTGACTGGACCAGTTGAATATCCACGGTTCCGTAAACAGGTCGCGTGCCGCGACTGTAGTGCTGGGCGATCTGGGTGGCCGTGAGTGCCGCTGGATAGACGGCAACCTCGTCCAGTTTCCCCCGCCAGCTGAATCCGCCCGCGCCGGCTCCGACCACCAGTGGCTGGACGCTGTGCGTGATCGGCGTCGAGTAGACCGTCGTACCGGCCAGGATCCCGTTGACATAGATCTTCAGCCCGCTGCCGTCGTAGGTTCCGACAACATGTGACCATTGATTCTTGGGCACGTTGGCGTCCACTTTGCCCGCACCGTTGAAATTATTGACGAAGAATCGCATCTGATCGCCAATCCCCGTGCGCGACAGTCCGTATCCGTCGTTCCACGAACCGCTGCTGGATTTCATCAGCACGGTGTTCAAGCTGCTCGCCGCGTTATCCGGATTGACCCAGGCCTCGACGGTCAGCTGGGCTGGACGCAACGAAGGATGGTCGGCAATCGTGACGTTGCCGGCGCTGAACAGCACGGACGAATTGGTTTCCGCCGGCATGGCGCCGATTTGATTGAGCGTAAGGGTGCCGGCATAGGTTCCCGTCCGCCCTTGGCCGGAGCTATCGACTGCCGTGGTTCCGGACTTTTCGCCCAGCCGATAATAGGCGGCTGGCGCGTTGCCCAGCACGGCATCGGAATAGATACCCGCCGGATCGTTGATTCCGTACGTGCGCCAGGTAATCGGCAGTTGCTGATTCCATTCGGTTTTCTCCAAGCCGTTAGGTGACAGCACCTGCACGAATTGCGCGGCACTTGTGGCCGCCGCGCCGGTATTCCCGGTATGTCCCAGGTTGATGCGATCGCCACCGGGTGACGGCTCGCTGGTGAACTCAAAATTGGGATCTCCCGCGTCGATTGTCGAAGACAGCGTCGAGACGCTGAAATCATCGTCGAGTGCCGTGCTCGCCCCAGCCACTTCCACAAGTCGCAACGCGTCCGCTACGGCCAGCGACGATCCTTTGGTGAACGTTACCTGAAGTTGCGTCGAGTTCACGGAAAACGTGCCGAATCGCTTCCACATCACGCCTTGATCCGCGAAGTCGGTGGGCGCGAATCGTTGGTCCAATGTGTCCGACCATAGGACCGATGCGCCGTCGCGAATTGTCGCCTGGGTTGTGTTCGATCCCACGGCCGGCCATGTGGCCGCGATTTGGTAGTAATGCCCGGGTACCAGCCCCGAAAGACTCCAGGTGGCTGTGGCCCCCGCCGCGTTGCTGTCTGCATAGTCCCCTGCGTAACCCGCAGTCGTGCGCGTCGTCCAGGTACCAGTCAGAACCGCGTTGTTTTCGTCCAGATACTGCACTGGACCCAAGGCGGCCGTACCGAACCCTGGTGTTCCGTCCGGGCCGGCCGGATCGACGAGCAGCGGATCGGTCGTCTGACTGTGCTGATCGAACCCCAGTTCGAACGTCCAGTCCGCGCGATCCGTGAACTGGTGCGAGCCCCAGAGTCCCAGTTTTCCCGATCCGATTGTAAAGAGCGTGTTGTAGTCGCTGGCAAAACCCACCTGGCTGTCTTGCACGACGTCGATCGCATATCCGCCCGCGACCGAAAATATGTTGTTCCGAACGCTGACGTTCGCCGACTGGCTCTCCAAGTGAACGCCGCTGCCTGTGTTCCCTTGATTGATCGTGTTGTTCTCGATCCGAGTGCCGCTGGCGAACCTCAGCTTCACGCCGTACGCGGAGTTGTCATACACAAGGTTATTCTTCACTACCAGCGCGCCGGACGTCGACTCCACGCCCGATTGATTGCTGAAGATCGAATTGCCCGCGACAGTAGACGTACCCGATCCGACGAATCCGATGGTGTTATGGTAGGCGCGGTTACCGCTGGCAAAGCCCGATCCCCCCACGTCGACGCCCGTCCCGTTCTCGAAGACTTCATTGCCCACAACGTTCGTACCGCCGATGCCCACTGCGAGATTGTGATGAACCGTGTTGCCCGTGATCAAGACATTAACGTTGGTGTTTTGAATACCGTAGTTCCGACTGTTATGGACGTCGTTGCCGCTGATGGTGACCGGGGCATTGACGGCGGAACTGCTGGAGAAGATACCCGTACCCACGGCATAGACGTGATTGCCGGATACTACATTCATGGCTGTCTGGGACGCGGCACCGCGAAGATCGATGCCCGTGCCGAACGGGATATCGTGGACCGTGTTGTTATTGATCGTGGCTCCAGCGGTCGCTGGCAGGCGAATGCCGTACAAGCCCGCGTTATACACCTGGTTGCCAGTTATCTGCTGCGATTCGTTACTCGTTTCAAAATAGATCCCTCCCGTGGTGTGGCCGAAAATTTCGCTGGCGGTAATGTGGATCCGATCGCTGTCGACGCCAGCCAGCGCGACGATGCCCCATTCAGCGCCGGTCACGAGCAGGTGGTCCAACGTCACGTCATCGGCTCCCGTGAATTGGATTGCATAACTTCCCCCCGAAGCATTGCCGCGGTTGATCACGGCCTGTCGCGAGGGAAATGCGACGTCGTGGTAGCCTTCAATCGTCACGCCGGAGTCGTCGGCTGCCAGTAGGATGTTGGTCGTCGTGTTGTAGGTACCGGCGTCGATGCGAATGGTGTCGCCGGGTCCCAGATCGTAGGCGTTGAGTACCGCCTGCAGGGAGGCCTTGGGCGCGGACGGAGAGAGCCCGTTGTTGGTGTCGTTGCCGGGCACGCTGGTCCAATCCCCGACTGCCACCGTACCATCATTGACATAGTACACAGTGACCGGGGCCAGGATATTGAACAGACTGTTACTGACGTCCGCCTGCATTCCCGCATCCAGCCGCGTGACGCGTACGGCATAGTTGCCCGGCGGAAAAACCGCTGGGATGCTCCAGTTGAAGACGCCGGAGTTCGGTGTCGATGCGGCGATCGTGTCCACCACGGCGCCGACGTTGTTGAGCAATTCGATTTTGACGTTGCCCGCCATGTCATGGCTCCGCCAGCGAATGGCAAACGACTGTGCAGCAGGCCACGTTTCGCCGCCGTCGGGTCGCGTGACCGTCACGTACTGCGCGGGACTCAGAGAAGCTTGTGCCGTGTTGCCGTACGCACCCAGATTAATAAAATTGCCGTTTGGGGACGGTTCGTTGGCAAAGGCGTCCGCGGCGCTGCCGCGATCTATCACGGGTGACTGCGCCGTGTCGATGGTGACGGTGGCGGACGGGAAAATCGGCAGCCCCGTGGCGACGTTCAAGATGGGCGCCAACAAGCCGCCGTGGTAGCTTCCGTTTAGGCTCTGTTCGTGAAAGTCACCGGTGGCCGGAGATACAAACCGCGGGTCTTGCGACAGGCTATTCTGGTCCTGCAGCGAGGCCGTTTGCCAGGCGCTGAGCGTCGGTTGATCAGCCCCCTGCCAGTAGCCGATTCGGCCGCTACCGGTGGCTTGCAGCAGGTTGTAGTCGCTCTGAAATCCGATTTGACTGCCGGACGGCACGTACAGTGCATAACCACCGCCCGTGGAAAGAATGTTATTGCGGAGTTGTAGACTCCAGGTTGTTCCAGCGTTGTCCACGGTGACGGCGTTGCCTAGCGGCTCGTAGACCGTGTTGTTTATCAGCTGCGGAGCATTCTGGGAGTAGACGACTCGAATGCCGCCGGGCCGATTGTTGGGGTCATGTTGATTGTCGTAAACCAGGTTGTTTTGCAGGGTACCGCCGGCGACTTGCATGCCGTAGCAGGTGATCTGTTGGCCGTTCACCGGCACGGCGGTGCAATTACCGTGGACCACATTCTCCCGCGCGCCTTGCGTGTACGAGAACAGACCGACATTCAGGTTTTCGTAGATGTTGTTGCCGATGGCCAATGCCCCACCGGCGATCCCGTCATAGTTGCCAAACACGACATTGTTGCGCACCGTTCCGCCGCTGCTGTAGATGCCCGCCGTGTTTCTGGCCGTGTGCCCGGAAACCGTGTTACCGACAATCAATGCGCCCGCCCAGCCTCGATCCCCGCCAGCGTATTGTTGCGCACGATGTTTCCGCGTGCCGCCGCGAGATTACTCGATCCAATCGTGGGAGTGCCATGCACCACGCGAATGCCACGCGAGCGGTTGTCGTGGACCTGGTTGCCTTCGATCTGTACAGTCGTCGAATTCCACAACTCCATGCCGCTTCCCTTGGTTGTAGCCCAAATCGCTGTCGGCGATGCGATCGATCGGGACCATTCACGTAGATTCCATGGCCGTTATTGGCCGTGGCGGTAATAAAGTCCAGGGTCGAACCGGCCACTGTCGAGTCAAAGTTCAATCCGTCCAGGCTCGCTCCGCCAATCGTCAAATGGCTGCCATGAAAATTGTCCGTGCCGCCGTGCAGCCACACGCCATACGTGCCTCCCTCGGTGACTAACCGCGACATCGTGACAAAATCGGCGTCGTAAAGCTCAACGATCGGTGCCGTCGTGAATAGTGGATTCGCGTGCCGTAACGTGGCCGAAGACCCAGTCGACGTCGGACCCGTCAGGGAAAATCCTTCGTCGTCTCCCAGGCCCGCAGCATTCGCGATCCGTAACGATTGAAACAACCGATAGTCGCCCGTATCGACCGACAGGGTATGGCTCGGACCGAGCGCGTACGTCCGCAGGATGTTGTTGGGATAAGGTTTCGGCGCACTCGCCAGTTTGCCAGTATTACGATTCCCGCCGACGGCCGAAGTGTACTGATCATTGGCCGCCACGCGATCATTCACAAAAAAGGTCGTCGTGTTTTCCGGAACGCTGAACGATTCGGTGCTGCGATCGACAACAATATCCTCGCCGACCAGTTGCAGCTGGATCCGCAGATTGTACGTGGCGAAGTTGACGCCACTGCTGGACGGCGTCCAGGTGAATTCGCCGTCGTCGGTCGTGGCGGCCGCAATCGTCGTCACAAAGACCGGGCCGTCCGCGGCGTTCTGGTAGAGGTCGATCTTGACCGGTAATTCAGCCGTATTACCGTAACTCTCCCAACGGATCGAGTGCGGTACGATCGCGCTCCCAATCGGTGTACAAGTCCGGGAACCGCAGTGCAACGTGCGGCGCGGGAAGGCTGGCGGTCGAAGCCCCCGCAGGTCCGTCCAGCGCCGTATTGCCCTGCGCTCCGACGTCCGACGCGATCTGGTCGGAGTGGACCCGCAAGAACGCGTTGTCCAGCAAGGCATCGTTACTGCCGCTGCCGGTGGATCGTGTTCCCTCGAACCGATAGGTGACGCTGCGCGTCCCGACCGGAAGTTGGATCCGGTCCCCCACCAGTTCCCACCGATCAGAAACATTTTTGGCCGTGGCCACCACTTCGCTGATCAAGCCGCCGCTGCCATTGAAGAACCGCAACTTGACCAGGCCGGTGTCGTGAGGTGTTTCGGCCGCCACGCGCAGGCGACCGCCAAAAACGGCGACGTAGTCTTGCGAGTCAAGCTGTCCGGCCGTGAAGCCGGCCGTCAGCAGATTGATACTCTGCTCGGCGAACCCGGCACCGGCAACGCCCGGCCGAAAATATTGAGTACCGTCCAGCGCCGTGGGCGAGCCGGTGCCGATGGTGGCCTCCGGATTGGTGGTCCAGCCCGTCAGTCCCGACTCGAAGCTGCCATTGGCCAGTTGATTCGCCACGACGCTTGTCGAGGCGGCCAGATCGCTAAGTGGATCACCGGCATCGGTCTGCGGACTGGAAAACCGTTGCTGCGCGGACAATGCGACCATTTGCAGGTCATTCAGCGCCTGATCGGCGAATCGCGGCTGCGACCAGCCTGGATTGACGACCGTGCTACCGCGCGAGTGCAGGTCAAACAGACCGACATCCGCTTGCCAGTCGAGGATGTCGGTAAAGTTATAATTGCTCCAGTGCACGATGGTGCCGCCCGATCCCACGTGCAGGATGTTGTAATCGCTCTGAAAGCCGACTTGACTGTCGTTGCCAACAAACAGATCGTAGCCGTTCTCGGCCCAAAGGACGTTGTTGGTGACCTCCACCTCTCGGGAACCACCTTCGATCCGCACGTTGTCGCCGCCGGGCGCGTACATGGTGTTGCTGACAACGCGTACGCCCGTGCGGGCGCTTCACCAGGACCGCGTTGGATGAATTGCGATACAGTTCGTTGTGGGCGATAAGCTGATTACTTTGAGCGCGAATCCCAGCGACATTGTCGCCGATCCGGTTGAATTGCACGGGTCCATTCAGGTCGACGCCGATCGTGTTGGCCTCAATCGTGCTGGCATGCGCAAAGTCGCTGGCCGATAGCGACCCGGCTCCGGTCACGCCCGTTTGATTGTCCCGCACGATCTGATGCTGCATCACGCCGCCGCTCAGCTGGACCCCCACCGTATTGCGGAATATCTGGTTGGGGCGGGCATCCAGTGCATCCGGCAACTGCACGAAACCGAATCCCGTGGAGGTGGAACTGACGGAAGCCAAGACGCCCGTCGCATTGTGGTGGATCAGGTTGGCATCGAGCGCGGCGGCCGCCGCATAGCGGACGCCCACCGCCGCATCGCGGATCTCATTCTGCTGGATCGCTCCCATGAAGGCCGCCTGAAGCTCGATACCCGTGCCAATCGCGGTGATGTCGTTGTCGGCAATCGTTCCGGCGGTCGCGACGCTGATGATGATGCCAGACGTGCCTCCCGCCACCGTATTGCGGCGTACGTTGACGTCGGTCGACGTGGACGTCGCGAAGGCAATCCCCACGGGAGAAACGGAGATGGCATTGTGGTCCAACAAGGGACGCACGGTTCCTGACAGGCTGACGCCGTCACACGTGATCGTATTGCCAATCACTTGCAGGTCACTCCCGCCATTCAACGTCACTCCATCCACCTGGCTGTCGATGATCGAGTCGCGGGATCCACCATTGATGGTGACCATCCCCTGCACCGTCAGTCCTTGCAGCGTCACATCGTCTGTCGCGGTCAACGTAATGGGTCCGTTGATCAGGACTCCCGGTACGCCCACGATGGTGACACCGGCGTCATCCGCCGCGACGTTGAAGCCCGACATATTGGCGGTAACTTCGATCAAGTCGCCGGGATTCAAGATTGTTGGCGTCCAGAATCGCTTGGACACTGGTCGTTGCATTGGCCGTAAAGGTATTCGTGGCGCTGAAGGTGTTGTGTCGCAGAAAAACTTGCGAACTTGGTGAGGACTGCCCGGGACCGGTCCAACCGACAAGTGGCTTGCCGGTTGCATCCACGGCCAGCGTCAACGAGTCCACCGCGTTGGTCGCGGAGATTCCTGGTGCTCTTGTGTCGGCCGAAACTTGCGGCAGGAACGATGATCCATTCCAACGGGAGGCAAGAATTGTCTGGGTTGAGCCTGTATTGTTGGCCTGGGCATCGTCGATCCACACCAGGTGTAATTGTCCGCCGCGGGATGCCAATCGCGGTTGGCTGGCAAGTCCCTTGGTCTGCGAAACGCCGATGTCCGCGTTGCCGCCGGCCTGCTGCCACACGCTCCCCACCAACCGCCTGACATAAATCTCGGGACGCGCCTGAATGTCACCTTGCCAGGCGGCGAACAGCGTGCCCGCATGATACGCGATCGAAGGAGCCTGATTCGTGCCGGCCAGGTTGCTCAACCCGCCCCCACTGGCCGATCCCCCCAGCGCGTTCCAGGTCGTGCTGACAAATTCTTTGAGATAGATCTGCGAGCCGCCAGCGACGGGTTGCGTCCACGCCACGCTGACCTTTGCGCCGTCGGTGGTCGCCGACAGTTGTGATACGCTGGACGTCGACAGTGAAACACCTGTTCCGCTGGAGGATGGCGCGCCACCCAGGCCCACCCAGGCAGTACCGTTGAATCGCTTGACGAACACGTTGGCGTTGCCGCTGCTGGTGTCGAGCCACGCGACCGTCGCGCCCGCGCTGTGTGGCAACAGGACGGCCGAATCGGCTTTACCTGTACTGCTAATGCCGCCTGCCGCCAGGGACGAACCGATGGCTACCCAAGCTCCCTGCCCCCCAGCTGCCGCCGGATCGAATTTGGCGACGCGAATGTCGCTGGTCGTGTTGCTGAACTCTGTCCAGGCGACGAGGGGATTTCCGTCGAGGTCGATGGCCAGTGACGGGCGTCGCGATGAACCCTGCCGTATTGCTGACCCCGCCTTCGCTGGCACTTTGCGCCGTGGCCGAAACGGACTGCCAGCCCGTACCTGCCACATAGCGAGGCGACATAGATTTCGTAGTTTCCGTTTCTCGCGTCGGACCACGCGGCATAGCGCGTGCCGACGGCGTCCACCGCGATGCTGACTTCCACGCCGGCGGCCGGCGAAATGCTAAGTCCGTCGCCGCTGCCACTGTCGGCCAATTCCGACCAGCGGCCGGGCGATGCGCTGCCGGCCGGCAGTGTCGCACCCGCCAGCGTGATGCCCACGCCCGGCTGAACCGTCGGTGCCGGCGTAGGCGTCAGGCGGCACAAAATTGGACGGCACGGCTCCGTCACCCGCACCGTAATAAAACAGGTTACTTGTGCCTGCGCCGACGTCGATAAAGTCGTCATCCCCTTCGCCCCAGATCAGGTCATTGCCTCCCTGACCAAACAGGCGATCGCGTCCCGAGCCGACTTCATTGCGATCGGTGCCGAAGTCGCCGTAGAGGTAATCCACGGAGTTGTCGTCACCCGACGCGGACACATTGTGACCGTACAGCGTATCGTGATCGGCGCCCCCGATCAGCAGGTCGCTGCCGGCCTCGCCCGAAATGGTGTCGTCGCCCGCTCCACCTTCCAGGATGTCGTCACCGATTCCGCCCAGTAGCGTGTCATTGCCGCCGTGGCCGTACAGCGTGTCGCGACCGTCGCCGCCCAGCAGTTGATCGGCCCCGTCGTCGGACCCATGGATCACATCATCGCCGGCTTCGCCATAGAGCGTATCGCCCACACCGCCGCCGCCGTAAAGCGTGTCGTTGCCGGTCCCTCCAAATACCAGATCGCTGCCCGACCCAGCGTCGAGATGGTCATCGTCGGCGTCGCCATAGAGCGTATCGCTGCCGCCCTGTCCGTAAATTTCGTCACGTCCGGGGCCTCCGCGAAGTGTGTCATTGCCTTCATGTGAACCGTAGATGACGTCGTTTCCGTCTTCGCCGTCGATCAGTTCTCCGGTACCACGTCCGGCATACAGATAGTCATTACCGGCGCCACCCCAGATGCGATCGCTGCCGAAACCAGAGTTGACCCAATCGTCACCGGCTCCTGCCAGAATCAAATCGGCACCGCCATAGCCCAGGATTGTGTCGTTGCCGTTTCCGGCGTCGAGCAGATCGCCGAAGCGAACCGTATCGTCGAAGTTCGGGTCGACGTCGGCCCCGTCGTCGGAACCTTCCAGACGATCGTCGCCGTCCTGGCCGTACAGCTGATCACCGATTCCCGCGCCTGCGAAAATCGAATCGTTGCCCGATCCGCCGTACAGCACGTCAACTCCGTCGCCACCGTCGACGAAGTCATCCCCGCCGCCGCCGTCGGCCGTATCGTTGCCCGCCTCACCGTACAAACGATCGGCGGCATTGTCGTCCGGACCGGACGCAGCGCCGTGCCCGAACAGCTGATCATCGCCGTCGCGACCATAGATGCGGTCGGCCCCGGCACCACCACTCAACACGTCCTGTCCGCTGCCGCCGTCGATCAGAGTCGTCGTCGGCACCACCATCCACGGTATCGTTACCCATGCCGGCCGCCACGTAATCTGCCCCCGCGCCGGCGAGAATCGTGTCGTTGCCATCCTGCCCCAGAATCGTGTCCTGGCCATCGCCGCCATCCAGGAAGTCGTCGCCCCCTTGGCCGTAGATCAAGTCGTTGCCGTCACGGCCGTAGACCGTATCGCGACCGATGCCACTGATCACCACAACCGCCGCGCCGACGGTGCCGACATCGCCCAGGACGATGTCGTCTCCAGCGCCGGCGTCGATGGTATCATCGCCATCGTGGCCGATCAGAACATCATTTCCATCACCGCCATCGAGCTGGTCATTGCCGTCGTTGCCCAGCAGGTTGTCATCGCCGTCATCGCCGTAAGCGATGTCGTTACCCGCTGTTCCCTTCCAGTCTGTCCGTTATCATTTCCGCCGGACATTTGGTCATCGCCGGCGCCTCCGCGAATCACATCATTGCCCGCTTCGCCAAAGATGACATCATGGCCGTCGTTGCCTTCGATAATGTCAATTCCAGCTTGTCCGGTGATCACATCATCGCCTTCATCGCCGAAGATCTGATCGTCGCCCGCGCCCGCCACAATTTCGTCGTTATCCAGTCCACCGTGGATGATGTCGATTCCTCCCAAGGACAGGATCGCGTCGTCTCCGGCGTCCCCCATGATCAGGTTGTTGCCTTCTCCCGCCAGCAATCGATCGTTGCCTGCCCCACCGAACAGTTGATCGTTGCCATCTCCGCCGTCCAGCTGATCAACACCGTCCTGACCGAACATCTGATCGTCACCCGCGCCGGCAACCAGGGTATCGTCGCCGTCTTCGCCGTCTAGCCGATCGTTGCCGGCCCCGGCGACCAGGTAGTCGTTATCGGGGCCGCCGTCGAGCATGTCGTCGGCCGTTCCGGAAGTGAGAATGTCGTCCCCCGCATCGCCAAACAACATGGCCGCACCGCTGCCCTCGTTGGTCAAGCGATCGTTGCCATGGCCACCATGCAGTTCGACGGGAGTCAGCACTTCGGGTGCGATCTCAATCAAATCGTTACCCTCGCCACCGTAGGCGATGATGCGTTTCACTCCGGAGTATTCTTCTTCAATACCCGAGTATCGGACGCGGACCGTTTCGCCGTCTGGCACAGGGAAACCCGACACGTGTTCCACCTGAAAAACTTCATCGCCATCGACGGTGAAAAACGGTGCCCCCGTCCTCAGTTCCGCGTGCGGCCCCATGAACAGCGTCAAGTTGCCTTCTGCGTCGACTTGTGGTTGGCCCGTAGCCGGATCACCCGCTGAGCCTGAGCTCCGGGACGTCCGGCGCTACACCGATGCAACCAGCCGACAGATCCAGCAGCGTCGCCGAGGCAAGCTCCTTGGAATCTTCAATACCAATGAATATGCTGGACAGGCCGAGGTCAAGTTCGTAACCCAAGCGGTAAAACACATTGAGCGATCCGATGAGTTTGCCCCGGGTCGTAAACAGACACTGCGGATCGATTTCGCTAAAGCGAAGCTTGCCATCGGCCGGCGTCGGATCGACCAAACTGAATCCAAAGTAATCGTCTCCGTCGATGCTGATCGCACCGCCACCACCCACTTCCAGGAGCGGGATCGGCTGAAAGGTGACGCCGGCCTGCAGACTGCCGGACAAGGTCAAGTGGGTGAGGTCGTCGAAATGAAACCCGTCCAACAGGGCAGTCGCGTCATGAGCGGGCTCAAACAAGAACTTCCGCAGCCCGTAAGTGTCGTATGCCAACTGAAACAAGCCGTCAATGTGCATCTGGCCCGCGTATCCGACTTCGACCGGTCCGAAGTGGATGCCATCCTCCTTACTGGCGTCACCAATAAACTGTGCCTTGAATTGAACCAGATTGACATCCTGACCCAGCAGCAGCCGAAAGACGCAACCCATGGGGTTATCAATCAGTGGGAATGTCAATTCCACACCGTTTCCATAGGATTGCACCATTTGTTGGGCGGCCAGGGCCGAACTGCGTAACAGTGGATCATTGCTCGGATCGTTGGCGATGTCCGCCAGCTGATTGCTGACCCCCTGAACCACAGCCCCAATGTCGAAGCTCCCGCCCACTCCGTTGGGGTTGAGGCTCGTTAAATCTCCGCCATCCAGGCTCAGTCCCAATGCGGGCGTGAGCGTCCGCAAGTCCCCGTTGCCTCCCAGGTCGAAAGTGCCGAAGTTGATCTTCAAATCCGGACCAGACTGGATCTGGTTGATGATGTTCGTGATGTCAATCATTGTCGAAATGAGCTGAACCAGCGGACCGTAGGCTCCAAAGGCCCCCGTTTGTTGAGCGACGTCAACCAATTCTTGCAAAGTGATATCCGGTCCGTCGGCAGCATGACTCAATTCCGTCAAACCGGGCAGCGGAAAGCGGAGGATTTCGATCGCTGGCTGAATGGGAATCGTGGCGATCTGCACCGTATCGACGACGGGGCGAATCAAATCGCTGAGTGCCGTTCCCAATTCCAGCGTGACGTTCTTGAAGGCAAAGGTCGGTGGATTGAGCGCCGGGTTGTTGGTGTCCAGGCTCCAGTGTAGCTCCAAATCCGTACTGATCCCCGGAAACGTCATGCCCGTTCCACCCGCCACGCGAGCCGCGGCATGCAGATAGACGCTGGCGGAGCCCACGAAATGAGTCGTCGGCGTTGTAAGAATGTCGGTGGCGGTGTAGTCGGCCGTGAGTCCCGTGGGTTGGCTGGGTGTGCCCCCATTCGTGATGGTCACAGGGATGAAACCCACCACCGCTTCAAACGACGTATTGGGCGTCAAGGAAGCATTCGCATGCAGCATGATCGACCCCGCCGTAAACTGAACGGCGGATTCCGTGAATTGAAAGGTGGCGGTCTGCGTGTAATTCAGACCAATGTCCACACCGCCCTTGGTGGCAATCGAGATGGGCAATGCGTCCAGTCCGATGCCGAACGAAGCATTGGCCGGCAAATGGACGTTTGCCGCTGCATAGTTGAAATTCATCCCCACGTCGATCGTGCAGGTCGAGGCGTTTGTGGCCACGGTCAGCTGGCTTTGGTTCGAAAACATCTTCAGGCCGCTCGGCCCCAGCGCGTTGTACAGCGCCAATTGCACCGCCGATTGATTGAGCGGGTCGACGCCCGCCATCTGGGTGATAATCGGTTGCAGCCGGTTGCTGGTGAATAGCTGCAGTTCCGGCAAGTTTTTCAACTGGTTTTCGATCAGTGGCACGTCGTTGGCGGTGTTGGCCAGTTGATTCAGGGGAGCTTGGATCCGCGAAAGATTCTGGACCAGAGCATCGGCAAAACCGTCTAGGTTGCAGCTGAGCAGAACCCGGGATTCCAGCGATTCCAGGTTCAGTGGGCGCCGAAAGGGAAACCGCACTCGGCGAGAGAAGGAGTGGCGTCGATTGGCCATGGCGGTGTGTATCCGTGGAAGTGTCTTGACGGGGATCGCGATGAACGCAGTAACCCCTACGACTGGATTAGCGCACCGGGGGAAAGAATCAACAGAGGCAACGCATAATTGCGTTGAGCGAGGGAAATTTCGCGTCTTCTAGTGCCGCCAGGTACCCCAAGCGTCGGACGGATTGGCCAAGTCGCCATTTTGTGCGACCAGCAGAGTGACTTTTCCAGCAACTTGATAATCCATCCTGAACTGGAGGACAGATGACCCATCCGTGGAACGCTTGGCCAAAGCGACGTTCATTGCGGATCGGCGAATCCGTTCTGCATCGTCCGCAGTTGCCTGCCGTCTAATAGTACCGCGTCATATGCTTGATGACGTGTCCAAGCGTGCTGCGCCAAGCGGATTCCACTTCGTCGTTCCAATCCGCGTCAAACTCACGGGCCGTGTCGATGATGGCAGTCAGCCACAGGTTGTATAGTCTTGGCTCAATGTTTAGATGATGGCGGTCGTGAGTCTCGGCGCGATCCCGAAGTTCTCGCAGCGATTCAGGCTTTCCAGCCGTGGCACCGGCAGACAATCTGAGTGATCGCAACAGCATTTTGTTCTGCTGTTCAAAATCTGTATCTTGGAATTTCTCGCGGACTTCGTCAGACGAGGAGAGAAATCGGGCGTAGAAAGCCGGCAGGAACCCTTCGCAACCTGCACAACGATTTACGCTCGCCAGAAAGCAGTCCCTGGGTGCTGGAAAATCTGTTAATTCGTCCATCGGCGTCCAAGCTGGTTGGGGAGATGCACGGGTTGGTCGCTAACCATGCGAGCTGAAGCACCGGAATGTGTCTACGATCCTGGCGACCATTGTTATGCAGCGACGGCCATTGGCATAGACGTCGAGGTAATTTGACGAAGCAAGAGATGTTGGGATCGGAAAACAAAGTGTACGATTGAGAGTCTTCGACTACAGTGGGACGCCAGATCGCAAACACGACGCAAAGCGGTTACCAACACACGTCCTCCGGTCCAGTCGCCTGAGTTCGCGTCGTGAAGCAGGCCGGTCGCCAAAGGAATCTCAAGTACCCATCGGCAAGCGATGGGGATGCAAACCGTTGCGGGTCATGATCTAGCACAGGTGCCTCAAGTACCATCGGCGAGCGATGCAGCGCGGCAAGCCATCCCCGGTCGAAATCCAACATA
Organism: uncultured Planctomycetales bacterium; assembly: GCA_963695565.1. GTDB lineage: Bacteria > Planctomycetota > Planctomycetia > Pirellulales > Pirellulaceae > CAVOGW01. The sequence goes on along the minus strand of CAVOGW010000005.1, from coordinate 458,121 downwards.
GATCCCGCCTACTCCGGATATCTGGGGATTCTTGAAAAAAATTCGGTGGGAACCATCGGGCCTGCGGCAACTAGTGCCACAACCCCCTTGATGGCCCTCCTCCGTTTCTTGATCGAGGTTTTTCATGTTTCGAACAACGCTTGCCTTTGTTGTCGTTCTCACCAGTGCTAACAGCGGTGCAGCCCAGTCTCCGGTTGCATTACCGATTACCTGGGACAATCTCGAACGGTCGCTGGACCAGGCCGCCCAGAACGGATTTGAAGGCGCTGTGCTGGTTACGCAAAACGGTCAAATCGTATTCCAGAAGGGCTTTGGATTCGCTAATCGCGAACAGAAGATCATGAATACCGTCGACACGGTGTTTGGCATAGGATCGCAGCCCGTTGATTTTACGCACGTCGCCATACTCCTGTTGAAGGACCGTGGACAACTGAAATTGGATGATCCAATCACGAAATACTTCGCTGACGTACCAAAGGACAAACAATCGATCACCATTCGACATTTGATGACTGGGCGTTCGGGATTCCCAGATTTTCACGATCGCCCGTCCGACGAGAACAAAGATCATACATGGATCGACCGAGACGAAGCGGTCAAGCGGATGCTGGCGCATGAATTGCAGTTTGAACCTGGCCAAGGTGAACAGCATTCTCATTCGGCTTGGGGGATGTTGGCCGCCATCGTGGAAATCGTCAGTGGGCAAACTTATCAGGAGTTTACCAGGGAACATCTCTTTGAGCCCGCCGGAATGAAAGACACCGGCTTCTACGGTGACGAGGTTTCACTCGAACGAATTGCGGTGGGATATGGCGAACTTAAGTCCAGCGAACCCAATTCACCTCCGCATTGGGGCAAGACTTCCTGGCTGGTCATGGGCAGTGGCGGCCAGGTTTCAACGCTCCCAGATATCCTGCGCTGGGAAACTGCCGTTAAGGAAGGGAAAATTCTGTCGCCGGAATCCACACAATTATTCCTTGAGCAACATCACGGGCTGGCCACCGACGGCAGCATGTATGGATTCGAATTCATGCACTCGTACGATCCCGATTCGCTATTTCTGCTGATCTCAAACTCCGTGGAAACGCGTCAGAAGCGGCGTAGCTTTGACACCTTGGGTCGGCGCCTTTACCAGTTAATCAACCGTCAGGGACCGCAAGAGGTGAAATCCGAGTATTCGTTGGGCGTCGCCATGGCAGACAAGGGAGATGGTCGCATGGTAATCATGCAAGTCGTTCCGGGAAGTGCCGCGGAGCGAGATGGGTTGCAGCTGGAGGATCGTTTGATTTCCGCCAACGGAAAACCGTTGCACGAGAACACTCACCTGCTGCTGCAGTCCCTTCTCCAAGATGGCCGTCCCATAGAATTCGCCATTGAGCGTGCGGGTCGGGCAATGAATGTAACGGTGACCCCGCAACGCAAGTAGCACCTGAGTAGCGCCCGAAAGCTCCGTCTTTCCTCGATCCCCGCCGCTCCGCCAACGCTGGATGGGCAGGTGGCAGTGAACGTGCCTGTGCTGTGGATCGCGTGTGAAATCTCTGAGCATCTAAGCTCGGCCGCCACTGCACTTCCCAGCAGGTTTCGGTAAGCTGTGAAATTCGACGAGTATCCCATGCGGAAGGTGGCTAGATGAACAACCGGCGCTCCTATACGGCGTTGACCGTGGCCCTGCTGAGCCTGTTACCCGGTTTTCCGTCATGCGCTCAAGATGCCAAGCTCGAGTCGGCCCGCGATCGCAGTTCCACGCCCCGCGAAGCGGCAAGTGGGAACCGTTATGATCTTTGCGTGCGGGGGGGCACCCTGATTGACGGCACACGGGCCGCCCGGCGAACCGCCAATCTCTATGTCAGCGACGGGGACATCGTGGCCATTACGCCAGCGGACGAAGTTCGCCATGCGGCTCGCGAAATCGACGCAAGCGGCTTGATGGTGACCCCAGGATTCATCGACACGCATGCACACGGGGATCCGATTCGCACTCCCGAATTCGGCAACTTCCTCTCCATGGGGGTCACCACCATTTGTCTCGGGCAAGACGGTGAAAGCCCCGAGGATACGGCAGGCTGGTTCCAAGCAGTACAGCGGGTTGCATTGGGCCCGAACATCGCGTTGTTTGCCGGTCATGGAACGGCACGCAACGCCGTCGGTATAGGCAACGATGCCCATCCCACACCGCCGCAGATTCAGGCCATGGCGGAGTGGGTGCGCCAGGCCATGCGCGATGGTTGCCTGGGGCTAACGACCGGCCTGGAATATCAGCCAGGTTCGTTTGCCGAACTCGCAGAACTTGTCGCCGTGGCCCAACCCGTGGCCACGGCCGGCGGTGTCGTGATGAGCCACCTGCGCAGCGAAGACGATGATGCAATCCAAGCCGCGCTGGCTGAATTGCTGCAACAGGGGCGAATCAGCCAGTGTGCCGTACACGTTTCGCACCTGAAAGTTACGTATGGCCACGGCGCAGAGCGCGCTGAGCGAGTACTGGCGCAGATGGCCGAAGCGCGACGTGCCGGGATGCGCGTGACGGCTGATATTTATCCTTATCTCGCCAGCTACACGGGTATTGGCATTGTCTATCCCGACTGGGCGAAGCCGCCGCACGTTTATCAGCAGGTGGTCGACACCCGTCGCGGTGAATTGGCCAGTTTCCTGCGCCAGCGAATCGCGTTGCGAAATGGCCCGGAAGCTACGTTACTCGCCACGGCTCCCTGGACCGGCAAGACACTGGCGGAGGTCGCGGCGCAGTTCAATCGGCCTTTCGAAGACGTGCTGATTGATGAAATGCCGCCCCACAGCGATACCAAGGCAGCTTACTTTGTGATGGATGCCGATTTGCAGCAACGGCTGCTGGTCGACCCCTACGTGATGATTTGCTCCGACGGCAGCCCCGACATGAGGCACCCGCGGGGATACGGGGCATTCGCCAGAGTAATACGTGAATATGTGGTGCAGCGTAAGGTCCTGACGCTGGAAGAAGCCGTGTACAAGATGACCGGGCTCCCCGCCGCCACAATCGGACTTGATCGGAATGGACGTGGGCAGCTTAAGCCAGGATTCGCGGCCGACCTGTTGGTATTTGATCCGCAGGAAGTATGCGATCACGCGACGTTTGAAGATCCGTTTCAATTCGCGACCGGATTCCGATGGGTCATCGTCAATGGCCAGATTGCCAGCCACAACGGCCGGGCAACCGGCCATCGTAACGGTCGACTGCTGAAACGCGAGCCGCTGCCGCCAGACGTCGCATCACTGGAAAGGAAGGTGAACATGCTCTTAGAGCCCTTTGACGGGATCGACGTGCCCGGCGCGGCCGTGATGGTGATCCAGGCTGGCAAACCGCTGTTGCAGAAAACGGTCGGAATGGCAGACATCGGTCACGGCATTCGCGTCGACAGTCACACTAACTTCCGCCTGGCTTCCGTTACCAAACAGTTCACCGCCATGGCCATTATGCAACTGCAGCAGCGTGGACTTCTTGCCTACGATGATCCACTCAGCAAGTTCTTTCCGGATTTTCCTGAAATCGGTAAACAGATTACGGTGCGCACAACTGTTGTGGCATACATCCGGGATCATCGATTACGAAGATCTGATGCCGGCCGACCAGACGGCTCAGCTGCGGGACGCCGACGTGTTGAACCTCGTCCAGCGACAGCAGGGGACTTATTTCACGCCGGGCAGCGAATATCGATACAGCAATTCGGGCTATGCGCTGTTGGCGCTAATTGTCGAGCGGGTCTCTGGAAAACGGTTTGCGCAGTTACTTGGACTCCGAGATATTCAGTCGGCTGGGAATGAACGGCACGGTCGCCTTCGAGCAAGGCGTGTCGACCGTCTCCCATCGTGCCCTGGGGTACAAGCAAGTCAATGCCGTGTACGAGGACGCGGACCAGAGTCTAACCAGCGCCGTTTTGGGCGACGGAGGTATCTACACGTCGCTGACAGACTACTTATTGTGGGACCAGGCGCTCTACGGTGATCGGCTTGTGTCTCCAGACACGCTGCAAGACGCATTTCTATCAGGTCACCTGCAGAATACCGACACCGTCACCGGCTACGGATTTGGTTGGCGCATCGGGACGCGGTACGGCGCGCCACTGGTGTACCACGATGGAAGCACGTGCGGCTTCAATAACGCCGTGCGACGCGTACCGGACAAGCACTTGACGGTCGTCGTGTTCAGCAATCGGGCCGGGAACCATGCAGGACCGATCGCGGACAGCATCCTGGCGCAGCTATTGAACGATACCGGGATGCCCTGATGTTTGAGGGAATAGCATCGCCGTCTTTTTTGGCGAAGAGCATCATTCGCCAACAACTACCGCATGCCGGCTGATAGGGTGTGGACCAGGTCTTGCGAAGTAGTTGGCATTTCGCGTTCGCCCACGGTTCGGGCAGGAATAAATAAATGCGTCAAAACCGGAGGCTAACGCCCAATGGCACCTGGTTTGTAGAACAATTGTCCTCAATTGTTCCGCGAATCGCGAGATTGTCGGGGGAAACAGTTGGGGACAACTGTTTTACAATGCCCAAATCGAAGGGAAACAGTTGGGGACAACTGTTTTACAATGCCCAAATCGAAGGGAAACAGTTGGGGACAACTGTTTTACAATGCCCAAATCGAGGGGAAACAGTTGGGGACAACTGTTTTACAATGCCCAAACCGAAGGGAAACAGTTGGGGACAACTGTTCCACAATGGCCAAACCGAGGGGAAACAGTTGGGGACAACTGTTTTACAATGCCCAAATCGAGGGGAAACAGTTGGGGACAACTGTTTTACAATGCCCAAACCGAGTGCCATCGGGCTAACGCCGTCTAATGCCGACCGGCTGATGTTATCTGAGCCGTTATGGGTGCGAAATCGACTGCGGCGGGGGAAACTGGGTTAAATGTAGCAATTAAGTGGATTTTGCCGAGGTGAAAGACGATCCGTAAGGACACGGTGGTGTACGTACGCGCCAGGGTTACCGGGGTTACGCTGGGTGATGGCAATTTCCAAATCGCGGTCTATCTTCCGATGGCTCCTGGCACTGCTGGCAATGGGTCCAATTCTGACCCTGACGCACCAGGTGGCGGGCCAGCAGGGAATCCATGAGGCAACGGCGTACCGTCTACCGCCAGTGCTTTCCCCGGTTACCGACGTCGAGCCCGCCGCGGCCCCATCGGAGAGTGCCTCATCCGGGAAGCCCTCATCCGGGAAGCCCTCATCCGGGAAGCCCCCATCCGGGAAGCCCTCATCCGGGAAGTCGCCAAGTGTCGAACTGCCGTCGCTGGGAGTCAAGGAGATTTCCCCGACGGGCATTCGGGTGACACCGTACGGGGCCTTCTGGGCGGACATGATCTACAACACGCAAAGGACGTTCACCAGCGCCTATACCCTATTCGCGTTCTCGGAAGACATTGAAAATGAAGCCACCTATACGATTGACGCGAGAAGAACCCGTGTCGGCCTGTTGGTGGATGGACCCACGATCGCCAATCTCGGTTCCGCCAAGACAGGCGGCAAAATCGAGATCGACTTTCACGGCGATTTTGTCACTGAGAATCGGGCCAGCGTTCTACTTCGCGAGGCCTATTGGGAAGTGAAGAATGAGCAATATCGCGTGCTCGTGGGCCAAACTTGGGACGTGATCTCTCCGTTATATCCCGACACGCTTAGCTACGCGTACGGGTATTTCGCCGGGAACATCGGTTTTCGCCGCGCACAGTTTCGAGCTGAGTGCAACGCGGACCTTACCGAACTACTGCAGTGGACGATTCACGGTTCGCTCAATCAGGACATCATTAGCGATTTTGTCACGGAACCTGGTATCCGCCGCGAGGCCAGCTCCTGGCCCGTGATTGAGGCTCGGACGGCACTTTCATTGCGAGGACGTGGGGATGGCCATGATCTTGCGACGCTTGGCTTCTCCGGCCACATTGGCGAAACCGGCTTCGACTTCCTCACGGCGGGTCCTCCCCCCTTGAATTTGCCGCCTGAGAACAATGCCAGGTTTCGGACCTGGTCGTTCAACGTCGACGCCCATCTGCCCGTGACAAGCCGTTGTGGTATTCGCGGAGAATTCTTCACCGGCGAAAATTTAAGTGCCTTTTTGGGAGGCGTCGGACAAGGTGTGTGTCCCTGCTTGCGAATGCCTATCGGCTCGACAGGTGGTTGGTGCGAACTGTGGTACGACTGGACATCGGAAGTGCGATCCCATTTGGGCTACGGTATCGACGATCCGAACCAGAACGACATCCTGTTTGGTATCAATTCAAATCAGTTTATTTTCGTCAACATCGTCTGGGACGTCGACGCGCGGCTCACCACAGGGTTCGAGGTCACCTACTTCGATACCCGTTATCTGGAAACGCGCGGCGGACAGATTCCGGCGCAGCAGTTGCGGCCTTCAGCACCCGGTGAAGCTGTAACCCTGAATTGGATGGTCAAATACGCGTTTTGACGAATCAGCATCATATAGCATCCGCCCAAACCTCAAAATGGCGGACTCCAGGCAGCATGGGGGAAGGGCGGCCCCCTTCGTAGGCTCCAATTCGATTGGAATTCCGATCGCTTTGTACCGTCGCTCGACCCGGGTTCGGCGGAGAATCGAGTCTTCCCGGCCGAACCCCACCGTTAACGCGAACGTATATCTACTATTGTCTATCGTCGACTTCAAATTGAAGCGTGTCGGAAATTGATTGAAGGAATGCGAAGTTATGGTACGGGAGTTGCGGCATTAGTCTGGATGGTCGTGTGATGGTTCGGGGGTGAACCAGACGACGAGAATCGTGATTTGGTTTTAGGAAAGCAAGGTGCGAAATGAGTGTCAAATTGATGCAAGGATTCGAGGGTAAGGTACTTACCGTGCAGGCAGGTGGAATCCTGAGCCGCGAGGACTATCGCAAATTCGTGCCGGAGTTCGAGCAAATGATCGAGAAGCACGGCAAAATCCGCGTGCTGTTCGACATGCAGGATTTTCACGGCTGGCATGCTGGAGCCTTGTGGGAAGACCTTAAGTTCGACGTGAAGCATTTCCGGGATATTGAGCGCGTGGCGATGATCGGTGAAAAAACTTGGGAAAAGTGGATGGCCATGTTCTGCCGCCCGTTTACGACCGCAAGGATTCGCTACTTCGACCAGAGTCAGGCCCCCGAGGCCCGCCACTGGATCGAGGAAGGCCTGCCGGTTGCGACCGCGTGACACCGCTAAGTCGGTCGGAAGAGAACATCAACTAGAGGCGCCGGGAACGCAGAGACGGAGAATGCGCGGCTGCGGCAAGGCCTATTCCCGAACCCTGCTTGAGCAAGCCGCTTCGGCTTCGTCGCGCAGATACTCGAGTTCCGGACGCAAGTCGGCACGAATCAGCGGTTTGTCGCCGTCTTGGACGTGCATCCAGCGCAAGCCCATCCGGAAATACTCTCGGGCAACTGACGACTGGTGTTGCTCGGAATGGCACAGTGACAACAGGAACAAGTCCCAGGGCAATTGATCGTCGGCCGTGACGCCGACGTTTTTTTGCAGCTCCTCAATCGCTTGGGTGTATCGGCCAGCGCGCAAGTAGGCTGCGGCCAGCGTATTGCGATAGGTCGTATTTTCCGACTCCAGTCTCATGGCCTCTTCCGCCAACTCCACCGCTCGATCGGCATCGCGCAGTGCCGGCGGGGCCATCGTCAAAGCCCAGGCCAGGTTGTTGGCGGCCAACGCGGAATTCGGATTCAACTGCACCGCGCGTTGCAGCAAGTCAAGTCGCTTTCGCGCCTCGGTTTCCGTCATGCTGCCAATAAACGCGGGCCGAGACCAAGGCTCAATCCCTTCGAAGACCACATGCTGGACTGGAGTCGAGTTGATCTCATCCGCTGCCATTTCCCAGTCGTCGATACCGAGCCCAAGCGCAGTCAGTTCACGCTGTAGGGCTCGCAGGTCCCACACGGCCACAAGATTGTCGGCGACACTCCCTTCCAGGATGCGCGTCCCGCGCTGGTCAAACGCGAGGTACCAGTCGCGTCCCTGGTTGGGCCGCCTCAGACGTGCAATCGTCGATCCCGACGGCAGTTCCATCAGGTCCAATTCGCCGGGCTGCAGGCAGGCCACGGCCAGGCGACCGTTTGGTGCGATGGCGATGGGATCAGGCTGTGGGCAATCGCTTCGGTGCAATGTCAGCGCGTTTTTCAGCGTATGCACGTCCCAGAAACGATACGCGTCCCAACGCGAGGTCACCAGCTGCTGGCTGGTCGGGGAAAAAAACACTCGGACCTGTACGCCGACTCGCAACTCTCCGGCGAATTCGCCTTTCTCCAGATTCCACAGACAGACAACAGGAGAGTGCCAGTGCCACGTCGCTGCCCATTGACCGTCCGGACTAATGGCTAAACTGTCATGCACATAGGGCAGATCGAATGTGGCAACCGTCGCGGCTGGCGGCGATTCCACAGCTTCCGTCGCCGAGACCTGATCGTTAAACCGCAACACATGCAGCTTACCGTCGTACAGTATCCCGCACCGGGACCCGTCACTGAACAAGGCCGCGCGTACTGGTGGCCCGGGCAGCGAAACGGATTCCGGCGGCCCGTAACATCCCCCTGCTTGACTTTGTTGCAGCGGTAATCGCGACCACTCTTGTCCGTGTACCACGTGGAGCCATTGTCCATGGTCCGTAAAGTGCGACGCACTGACTCGCGCGGCAACAACCGTACCGACGATTCGACCGGTATCGACATGGCAAAGGTCCAGCGCGTGACCGAACTGCGAACTCAAATCGCCGTAGGACAACAGCGCCGAACACGCATCGCTGCTAAATTCTCCCGACATGGCGAAATCACCGGGCTGGGAAGTCGGCAGCGATAGCACGAGCGGACTGCGTTCCAGATGGATCAGTTCCGCGCCGTCGTCGGTGGTTCGCCAGCCGACGATCTGATCGTTGGGGCTCCATTCCGCTTGAACACTTCGTTCCAGCGTGAGGATTTGCCGCATGGAATTGACGTCCCACAAACGAGATGTCCCATCCCAACAACCGGTGATCAAGAATCGGCCGTCAGCGCTAAGGGCCGCTTGATCGACGACTTGGGAGTGATCCTCGGTAACGGCCAGCCGCTTTTCCTGCACGATATCCCAAATTTCCGCCCGAGTCATGCGACATACGACGAGCTGCGTCCCATTCGGATGCCAGGCAATTACATTCGACGCGCCGCAATCGAGTTCATGTATCCGCTGCAGCGTCTTGCCATCAAAAATGGATACCGCAGGCCTGCGATTACGAAAAATCACGGCCAGCCACGTACCGTCGGGACAAAACGCCAGGCTCTGAGGAACCTGATCGGTCTGAATCGTTTTCTCGTTTCGCGGATTGTGCAGATCGATAAGCTGGATGCCTGAGGTTTGTTGTCCGATCGCCAGCCAGCCATCATCGAAGCTGATATCGTATCCGAATTGTTCCTTGGCATAGTACAGCCGCCTTCCCGTGGCAGCGTCCCAGACGGAGAGGAACGACCCCCCAAAGCCCCCGCTCGCGACGACCAACGAACCCGATTTACTGAACGCGACCTTGAATTGTTGCTCCGATAGCGAAAACTCCGACACGCGTTGGCGACTGGAGCGATCAACGATCAAGACCTTGTTTTGTTGGCTGGGAACGATGGCCCAACGCGTACAGTCGGGCGATATCGCGCGAATGGGTGACAGGCCGAAGTCCATGGAGCCTTCCAACGGATAGTCTGATAACAGTTCGGACAACCGGATCGTCTCGACGCGGATGTCCGTCATGGCCAGAGCAGCGATGGCTTGATCTCGCAGCATCGTGCGGAGCGTGCCCGTGGGTTGCTGCCGCACGGCCTCCACGATTTCCTGCAGCGCACGGCCGCGACTGCCGGACCGGCCGCTCACACAGTGCGACGAAGCCTTGGCCAGATGTTCGTGGGCCAACGCGGATTGCTCGGCCCGCATGGCTGCATCGCGCTGGTTGCGCAAGATGTGCGAGGTTACCCAGCCCAGGCAGCTGAGGACTAACAGGACCGCGGCGGCTGCGGCGGTGCCGGCCAGCAGGCGATTGCGGCGGCACCACATCCAGACGTGTTCCGCCCAGGTAGTCCGCCGCGCCAAAATCGGCCGGTCCGACAGGAACCGGCGCAGGTCATCGGCCATCGCGTCGGCCCGGCCATAGCGTTGGCTGGGATCATAAGCAATGGCCTTGAGCACGATGGTTTCCAAGTCCCGGGGGACTTGCGGATCAATGTCTCGCGGGCTGGGCAGGTGACGCGGGCCGTCTGGCGGTACCAAGGCACGTCGATGGTTAGCCGGGTGACATGATTTGAGCGTTACCAGTTCGTACAGCGTCAGCCCCAGTGAATAGATATCCCCGCGCGCGTCCGCGGGGCGCTGGAATCTTTCCGGGGCCATATAACGCAGCGTGCCGACCACGTCACCCGTATGTGTCAGGTGCTCGTCCTCATCCTTTGCCAGCCCAAAATCGGTGACCCATGCGTTGCCGTGGATGTCCAACAGCAAATTAGATGGCTTGACGTCGCGATGCAAGATTCTCTGGCCGTGCGCGTAGGCCAGCGCGTCGGCGATCTGCATGCCGATACGCGCGACGTTGCGGTAGAATTTGGCTGTGGAGCTTTCTGGCTTTCCAAACTCCCTGGACGAAATCAACGAAGTGGAATCGTTGGTGGCACCGCTGACACCCGCCATGCTTGCAGGCCATTCAGCCCGCGTGGGTCCCTTTCCGTTTTGGTCAGGCTCTTCGTCAAGCGCTGCGGTAAGTTGTGGGGTACTGTCACCATCGCGGATCGGCCGTTCTTCCAGCGCTCTGTTGACAGGGGACGCATGGGCCGTGGAATTTCCGCCGGCCAGCGCCGCGTCAACAGATCTTGCGCGATGCGGCCCGAAAGATCCATGTTGCCGGCAGAGTGCATGGCTGCGTCGGCTGTTGCCGTTGGTCGATTCGCATCGAGCATTTGCAATCGCGCAAGTTCGGCGATTACCGCGTCCAGGCTATTCCCTTGAATAAACTGCATGGCGTAGTAATGCACACCGCTTTCGCAACCGATGTCAAACACCGGTACGATGTTCGTGTGATGCAATCGGCCGGCCGAGCGGGCCTCGCGGCGAAATCGCAAGAGATTCTTGGGATTCTGGGACGCCCGGTCGGGAAGGACCTTCAGGGCCACGTGTCGCCCCAACGTAACCTGTTCGGCTTCGTAGACGACGCCCATCCCACCACGGCCGACCTCGCGGATGATGCGATAGTCTCCGAGATGTGTAGGGGGTGTGGGGGATGCCCCAGCCACGAACGCGGGGGCTTCGAAGGAATCGAGACCCGGCCCCGCATGCTCCATGATTCGCAGCGCGGGAAACAGATCGCGAATCTCGTCCGCGTGTGCGGGTGCCCGAGCCGCATACTCGGCGATCTTCGGCCGCTCGCCACGCCGTAGCCGAGCCACAAATTCCTCGGCCAGTTCATCCAGCGAATTGCCGGGCTCATCATTCACTGTCGCGCTCCGCAAGAATAATTTCTTGCAGCATGGGGCGTAGCCGCTTCAGGGCTCGGATGTAACGATTGCTGGCCGCGGCTGGTGTCAATTGCAATACGTCCGCTACCTCCAGGTTGGACAGCTGCTCGAAGTGCCGCAAGGAGAGCACCTCGCGATCCGTCGCATCCATATCATTCAGTGTATCCTGGATCCGCATCTGCAGCTCGGTCCGCATCGCGGCCTGGCTGGGGGAAGTCAGGTGTCCCACAAAACCGGCGGCCAGCGAACAGGAGCTGGCAACGGGTAACGGCCCGCGATTCAGGGAGATTTCGCGGTTGACATCCCGTGCGGCGGTTCCCAGGAAGCGGCGCTGCAACGAGATCAGCTTGCGCAGGGTCACCATCCGCAGCCAGAGATAAAAGGGCAGATTATCTCGTTGCCGATAGGTTGGAATGCTGCGCGTGTATTCCAGATAGGTCTCTTGCAGTACGTCGGATGCGTCCAATCGACCCTGCAGACGACGGTCCAATCGCAACGCCAACATCCGCCGCAGGCGTGGCTCGAACTCATGAAACAGCAGTAACTGGGCCTCCCCCTGGCCACTCACGGCTTGCGCCACTAATTCATCGACGTGAATCATACATTCTCGGTATTCAGCCACCGAACGAGTCCAAAACCAACCGGCAACACCCGTCGTACGTGGGGCTTGTTGATGCAGTCGCAGGTCAGGTTTTTCACCTGTCAGAGCGGCAAGAGCGCGAAACTGGGAATTGAATTTGGGGAAGACGGGCAGGTTACCAACCTGCTCTACAAACGGTCGGGCGACTAAATCGACAAGCCGTGTCGGCGGCCGGTCTCCAGCTGCCTATTACACTATTAGCGACAGAACTCGACCAATACACAAGAGCCACGTGTTGCCAGCCGAGCGGCCTGAGCAGGTCGGGGGCTGCACACGCGGACGCAGGGCAGGTAGGTAACGGGTGTAACCCGCGTTCCGCTCCAATTTACTCGACTAACTGGAGAGTTTTGGGCTTCGAATTGCCGAAGGTCATGGAAATGTGTTGCTGAGCTATCGCGATTAATTGCCATGGCCGGTACTCGTACCCAGGCGTAGGCCGGTACTCGTGCTCGTGCTCGAATCCAGCGAATTGACCGATCCGTGGACGCAATCGAGCACGAGTACGAGTACCAAGACACTGAGTACGAGTACGAGCGAGGAACGCGGGTTACGCATGAAAATACACGCTCGACGCGCCAGCGAGTGGGTCTGCCGGCGGGCTGAATCACGGGTTTCGGCCAAGTGCCACCAAAAGTGTGCAACTTCAAAACGGGTGCTTCGTGCCTGTATTTTCCCGGGTCTTCCGCAAGCGCGGAATTCCGGGAAAACCCAGAAAAACGTTGACGGCTGCCGACTTCCATTTTCTCGATGCCGGCAATAGTGTCATTTCGAGTTCGGTTCCCGATTTACGCGCGGCCGGGCAGGGCACGTTGATGGAGCCATTCGGTTACGCCGAGTGCTGGGTGACGAGGACATCACCAAGTCGCTGGCAAATTCTCTCGGATGTTTGCGTACATGGCGACCGGGCCAATCCCTCCAACGAGGGACCGTGCTTGACTGTTTTTGCAGTAAAAACCTATACTCGCTGAATTGTCATCAGCCGTCGGGCCAAGAATTCGCGACCCGCAGATCCCCACCCCAGCTTCTCAGAGCGACCTGAACTCTCATGAAGACCGAACGCCGGCACGAATTACAGACGAACGAACTTGCCGATTGGCTCGGCGAGCATGCGAAACAGTATATGCCGTACGCCAAAACGGGAATTGGGATTGCCGTGCTGATCGTCGCGGGCCTGTTCGCCTTGAATGTGATGCGTGGGCAACGCGAAGGACAGCGGATTGGCTCGTGGAATGAGTATTTCAATGCGGTTCAATTCACTGACTTGGAAGGCCTGCGTTCGATTGCCGATCGATATCAGGGCACGGAAGCGGCCGCTTGGGCCCTGCAGTCAGTGGGAGACATCGAGTCGGCGACGGCCGCGCGGGTGTTACTCGCACAACCGGCCGAAGCCAAGAACCGGCTGGAATCGGCACGAGACGCCTACCTGCAGGCCATTCAAGCCTCCCGGGATCCCATGCTGCTCCCTCGCGCTCACATGGGTCTGGCTCAAGTCTACGAATCGCTTAACGATTTCGACAACGCGAAGAAAGAATACGAAACGGTCATCAACAAGTGGGGAAGTACGTCGCTGGCCGAGGAGGCCGCCGACCGTTTAGCGCTGGTCAACATGCCCTCGACCAAGGAATTTTATGATTGGTTTTTACAGCAGAAACCGCGCACTCCTCCCGCGGCCCCTGACTCGGGTCTGAACTTGACACCGCCGACTACGACGGATGACCTGCCGCGGGACCCGGATTTGTCGTTGCCGGCGGAAGGGGACCTGGTGAAGCCAATTGACGAAGGCATGCAGCCGCCAGAAACCGCCCGAGAATCGGACTTCGAGTCCGCACTTCCGTCGACTGCGCCGGACACCTCGGAAGGCGTGAATGCACCGCCCTCGGCAGCCGCGAACACGAAGTCCGACGACGCGGAAACCGCCCACTCCAGCGATTTGGACTTTGGCGACGAATCGGCGGCCGGCGAACCGGCACCGTAAGGTGCCGGGTGAGCAGCGTTGATCGCGCGAGTATCCCCATCGAGTCGACGGCGATTCCTATCCATCGATGCCTCAGCCGCCCGTTCATCATGGTTGCCGCGTAGTGCATGGCGGGTGAGACGGGGTGAAGCTGGTTGGTGGTGCCCACCCGGCACCTTACAGTGCCGGTTCGCCGTCAAGCCGTAACTGCCGTGAAAACACCTATGCATCAGTCGACCGTCCATGAAGCTTGATTTCTCGATGCTGTTTTGGGTCGCGATTCTAGGCGCCGGGGGAGCAATTTGCCGTTATCTGGTTGGCGTGACCTTCAAGTCATTCACCTCCCACACGTTCCCCTGGTGGACCTTGTCGGTCAACGTGATCGGTTGTTTCCTGATCGGATGCCTGGCGGGCGAGATTCATTCCCTGAAGTGGTTGACGCCGGCGCAGCGACACGGCATCTCGGTCGGATTTCTAGGGGCTTTCACCACGTTCTCCGCATTCGGGATCGAGTCTGTGCAACTGTGGCACACGCGGGGCACGAAACTCGCGCTGGCAAATATCGCCGCGAACGTCCTGCTGGGACTGCTGGCGGCTTTAGCCGGTCTGCGGTTGTTTCATGATTCCCTCGTCTAAACCGCGACGCTTCGCGAATCTGGCGGGCTTGGGACCTGGAGTCTTTATCGGACCAGTTCCAAAATGTCATCGTCAAGGAGCAACGCAACTCAAGGATCTGCCCATCCACGTTGCCACACCAGTACAGCTCGAACTTTGGCATCGTCTTTGGCAGATCCTGCAGCTTGCTATCGTGACGCCTCAGGATGACAGCTCGCATGGGCATTGAATCACAAGCGTCCCAGCCAGTGGCAGTGGATCGGCGTAGCCCTCGACGCGGTGGCACGGTAGACTTGCAACGCTCGCCGGCGTGAGTTGAGAAGGGAAGGTCGCAGCCCGCCCATGATTTCCGCTTATTTTGTTTCCGACCTGCATTTGTTCTCGCGTCGTTCGCTGGCGGCGCGGCACATGACGGCCTTGCACCGGGCGGCCGCGGCTTCACGACTCATGGTGCTGGGCGGCGATATCTTTGACTTCAAGTGGAGCACCACCGGATGCCACAGGGCGACGGCCGTTGCTGCCATCGATTGGCTGCGGGAATTGACGGCTGCCCATGATCACTGCCAGTTTTGCTTCCTGCTGGGAAACCACGACTCGGTTCCGGCATTTGTCGATCGGCTGGCTGATTTTTCGGCCGAGTGCGAAAACCTGAACTGGTTCCCTCATTACTTGCGCGTTGCCAATACGATTTGTCTGCATGGCGACGTCTCGGATCAGCCAACGACTCAGCCAGCGCTGGAACAACGGCGCCGGCGATGGGCCGCACACACCAGGCACCCACCTGCCGTCCGTCACCACATGTACGATGCGATCATACGTTTGCGTTTGCATCGTGTAGTCAATATCGTCATGCACCAGAATCGGCACGTGGCGGAGCGGATTATCTACTATCTCAACGATCTGGGGCACGGGCCGGAGTCGGGAATCCAGGACGTGTACTTTGGCCACACGCACGTTGCGGTCGAGCGGTTTTTGCACGCTGGCGTACGGTTTCATAACGGGGGCGCGCCCATGCAGGGACTCAATTTTCGGCTGGTGCCGCTGCAACTGCCCGCCGATTGGCGGGCGACACAGCAGGGAGGGTAGTTCGCGGTTCAAAGTCGCGTAAGCGATACGGTGAGGGCCCGAAAGTGACCGCATGAAGCCCGCCGGGTCCGTCATCGTGCACAATTGCCAATGGTGGATTCATGATTGCTTTTGGCACGACCGTTACACTCCTCTGCTCAGGTCGCCCGCTACAGATTACCAATGCGCTCGTCGATAGTACCTTTTATTCGATCTGGGCAAATTCACACGAAGAGCGAAACAATGTCAGTGAAAGCAACTCCCCAAGAAAACTCACGAGTTCGTCGCGAAGGTACGGTGCAAACGCCGCTGGAAACGTATCTGCGCGAAATCAACGAGACGGCGTTGCTTTCCGCCCATGACGAAAAGCAGTTGGCCGCGGCGATCGCGGATGGCGACGTCGAAGCCCGCGATCGCATGGTGCGTGCCAATCTACGACTCGTGGTCAATATCGCTCGAGGTTATACCGGCAAAGGCCTGGCGCTGCAGGATTTGATCGAGGAAGGAAACCTGGGCTTGCTGCGGGCTGTCGAAGGTTTTGATCCCCACATGGGTACGCGATTCAGCACGTATGCCAGCTATTGGATCAAACAGTCGATCAAGCGCGCGTTGATCAATTCGGCCAAGACCATTCGCATTCCGGCCTACATGGTGGAATTGTTGTCCAAATGGCGGCGGGCCACCTCGCGGCTTTCCGAGGAGCTGGGCCGCACGCCGACGCCGGAGGAAGTGGCGCGGGTGCTGGGACTGCCCCGCAAGAAACTGCCGATCGTGAAGAAAGCCATCTATATCTATAACGCGACGCCCCAAACAGACCAAACCGAATCGGGCTGGACGCTCAGCGATATGGTCATGGACGAGCGACTCAAGTCGGCCGAGGACGAGCTGTTGGAACATGACGTATTGGTGCATGTCCGCCGCATGATGCAGTCCATGGACTCGCGCGAAAAAACCGTGATCCGGATGCGGTTCGGACTGGACGACACCGAACCGCATACGTTGAAGGAGATCGGCGAGCGACTGAATCTGACCCGTGAACGCGTCCGGCAGATCGAAACCGAGGCTCTGAAGAAACTCGCGGACGGATTGGAAGATCGGCGGGTCAGAAGCCTGTTTTTCGCCCAGATGACCGATGAGTCGTGAGATGGCAGGCAGCCGCAGCCGTGAGCGGCCGGCTAGTTGGACTTGATCGCTGGACAAGCACGGCGAGTGCATTAAGCTGTAGGGAAGGCCCGCGTGGGGCGTGCGGAATCTCTAAGTGGGTGTGCTCGGTGTCGGGGCACCCGCAACCCAACGCCCAATACCATCCACGAGATGCGAGTCATGTGCGAATAAATCAGCCGACTTGCGTTCGCACACGGTTTGCTGCGAAATCGGGATGCGGACGCGAACACGTCCCGGCTGATTCCGGGTGAAAGTAGACGGCATGGCCCGAATGCCAACGGTGGACCATCCTTCCCGCCGCGGATGCGAATGGGGTAGGAGCCTCCAGCCAATCGGGCATTCAAGTCAACGGCCTGATGGCCACAGAAGGGAGTAGTGGTTTGAAGCCCACGAATCGTGATCGACGAAGACGACCACGGACGCGAAGCCGTTTCGGCAATCCGGAACTAGCGGGACTTAGCGACGAGGAGCTGCTGGACCTGCGCTTCTGCGACCTCGATCTGCAGATCGAAGGGACGCCGTTAGAACTACGCATCGAACAACTGCATCGGGAGTTGGAGGCCAAGAAGGTCAAGTTTCGGCCTCATTTCTGGCTGTCGGATGAGTGGTTCACTCCGGATGGAGTACCTGGGCTGGCGATACCCTTTTTCCTGGCTGACAGCCGCCTGATGAAGCTGGAAGAGAAGATGATGCTGGAGGTTGAGGGCGGAACGGCCGACTGGTGCATGCGCATCTTGCGTCATGAGACGGGACACGCGATCGATAACGCGTATCGACTGCGGCGTCGACGGAAGTACCGTGAGGTCTTCGGCAACGTCTCGGCGCCCTACCCCGAAGCCTACTCACCACGACCCTACAGTCGCAGTTACGTGGTCAACATCGATTTGTGGTACGCGCAAAGTCATCCGGTTGAGGATTTTGCGGAAACATTCGCCGTCTGGTTGCGTCCCCGCTCAGGCTGGCGGCAAGCGTATCGAAGTTGGCCAGCCCTGCGCAAGCTGGAGTTCATGGATCAACTGATGCGCCAGGTCAGAAATGAAACGCAGCAGGTCCGCTCGCGGCATCGCGAAGCCCCCTTGAAATCCCTGCGCATGACCCTGCGTCAACACTATGAAAAAAAATGTAGTTACTACGGGCTGGAAGATACGTACTCGTATGACGATGAACTAAGACGCTTGTTTCTGGACGATCCGACGCAAACGCAGCTACCGCTGGCGTCCACATTCTTGCGACGCATTCGACCCCGCCTGCGAAAAGACGTGTCCGAGTGGACGGGCCATTATCAATACACGATTGATCAGGTGCTGGGGGAGATGATCGCCCGCTGTCGCAAGCTCAAGTTGCGATTGGATCGGCCACCGGATGACGTCGAAAAGGATGTGCTGATTGTCGTGACGATGCACACGATGAACTACATTCGGGATGAAGCCCACAAAATTGCCCTATGAAGAAACTGCGTGTATTAGCGCTGGTACGCCATGGACTGGAGCCCCCGGAAACGATGGAGGACCCGGGAACCAACGAATTTCCAGAATGGAAGATGGAATTCGACGTGGTCTCAACCCTGAAGGAGCTTGGTCACGAAGTCGAGATCGTGGGCGTGTTCGACGACCTGGGGCCGATTCGACAGGCCATTACCGAATGGCACCCTGACATCTCCTTCATGATGCTGGAAGAATTTCACGGCGTCACTTCCTACGATCATGCCGTCGTTGGATACCTTGAACTGATGCGGCAGCCCTACACGGGATGTAATCCGCGCGGTTTGATGCTGACGCATGACAAAGCGCTCAGCAAGAAGATTCTGGCTTATCACCGCATCGCGACGCCACGTTTTGTGGTCTTTCCCATGGGGCGCAAGGTGGTGCCGCCCAAACGCATGCGGTACCCGATTTTCGTCAAGTCAGCCACGGAGGACGCGTCGAGCGGTATTTCGCAGAATTCGGTGGTCAATTCCGATGACGCACTTGTCAATCGGGTCAATTTCGTGCACGAGAAAATCGGTTCCGCGGCGCTCGCCGAGGAATATATCGATGGTCGCGAATTGTACGTAGGCATCGTGGGAAATGACCGACTGCAAACATTTCCCGTGTGGGAAATGAATTTTTCGGGGTTTCCGGAGGACGTGGCCCGCATTGCCACCGCACGCGTCAAGTGGAATGCCAATTACCAGAAAAAATATGGAGTCGACACCGGACAAGCCAAGGAACTGCCCCCCGAACAGCTCAGGAGCATCCAGCGGCTGTGCAAGCGCGTATATCGCATCCTACACATGAGCGGATACGGTCGGATCGACCTGCGGCTGCGGGAGGACGGACAAGTATTCGTGTTGGAGGCTAACGCGAATCCAAACCTGGAATATGGGGAAGACTTCGCCGAATCTGCTGAAGCGGCCGGACTGTCCTACCAAATGCTCATGCAACGCATCCTCAACTTGGGTCTGCGCTACAGTGCCGCCTGGTAGCTGGTGAAAGGTAGGACGGATTGGCATCCGTTTCACGTGCCAGCCGGCTGGGTAATCCGTCTGAGCGTGACCGACCCACGCTGATTTCCTTGGGGTTCACGGACGGATTACCCAGCCGATCACGCCGCTTGGCATTGGCCGAGCGGTTTCGGCGGCTGGGCCAATCCGTCCTACCCACAACGCAATAAGAGCATTCGGTAAAACAGGCAATCCTGGGTACCTGATCCCGGCAAAAAAAAATTCTGCGAAACGTGCCTTAAGGGCGTTGACACCTTAAATCAAACGGGTATGATATTGGGTCCCTTCAGGAACATGCCTCTACGGCGGTGACTGAGGGGAAGTTCTTTGACAATTTGGTAGTGTACCTCTTTGATGTTCTTTTTGAGCATATGTCTCGTTGAGACTGTGCTAACCAGGGCAATGGAAGGCGGTAGATTCGCGTCGCCGGCAACAGCCGGCCGGGATGAAGCCCGCTGGAAGTTGGCCAAATATTTTTTCAAACCTGATTTTGGCTAGTCAACCATGACAACTGCTTCGGCAGGCGTTGTGGTAAGCATATCAATTGAAGGGTTTGATCCTGGCTCAGAATGAACGTTGGCGGCGTGGATTAGGCATGCAAGTCGTGCGAGATTCTATCGTTTGAAACTTCGGTCGATGATGATAGATGAAAGCGGCGAAAGGGAGAGTAACGCGTAGATATCTACCCTCGGATTCGGGATAGCTGCGGGAAACTGCAGGTAATACCGAATAATGTCTCCGGACCAAAGGTGTGATTCCGTCCGAGGATGAGTCTGCGTCCTACTAGCTAGTTGGTGGGGTAATGGCCTACCAAGGCAATGATGGGTAGCGGGCGTGAGAGCGTGGCCCGTCTCACTGGGACTGAGACACTGCCCAGACACCTACGGGTGGCTGCAGTCGAGAATCTTCCGCAATGGGCGAAAGCCTGACGGAGCGACGCCGCGTGCGGGATGAAGGCCCTCGGGTTGTAAACCGCTGTCAGTTGGGAGGAAATGCTATGGGGCACTCTCCATAGTTTGACCGATCTTCAGAGGAAGTCCGGGCTAAGTTCGTGCCAGCAGCCGCGGTAAGACGAACCGGACGAACGTTATTCGGAATCATTGGGCTTAAAGTGTGCGTAGGCGGCCCTGTAGGTGAGGTGTGAAATCCCACGGCTCAACCGTGGAACTGCGCTTCAAACCACAGGGCTTGAGTGAGGCAGAGGTAAGCGGAACTGATGGTGGAGCGGTGAAATGCGTTGATATCATCAGGAACACCGGTGGCGAAGGCGGCTTACTGGGCCTTGTCTGACGCTGAGGCACGAAAGCTAGGGGAGCAAACGGGATTAGATACCCCGGTAGTCCTAGCCGTAAACGATGAGCACTTGTTTGAGGGGATCTCCACGTCCTCTCGAACGTAGCGAAAGTGTTAAGTGCTCCGCCTGGGGAGTATGGTCGCAAGGCTGAAACTCAAAGGAATTGACGGGGGCTCACACAAGCGGTGGAGGATGTGGCTTAATTCGAGGCTACGCGAAGAACCTTATCCTGGTCTTGACATGCTTAGGAATCTTCCTGAAAGGGAAGAGTGCCTTCGGGAACCTTTGCACAGGTGCTGCATGGCTGTCGTCAGCTCGTGTCGTGAGATGTCGCGTTAAGTCGCTTAACGAGCGAAACCCTTGTCCTTAGTTGCCAGCGAGTAATGTCGGGGACTCTAAGGAGACTGCCGGTGTCAAACCGGAGGAAGGTGGGGATGACGTCAAGTCCTCATGGCCTTTATGATCAGGGCTGCACACGTCCTACAATGCGGCGCACAATGAGAAGCGAGCTCGCAAGAGTAAGCAAATCCCAAAAAACGTCGCTCAGTTCGGATTGCAGGCTGCAACTCGCCTGCATGAAGCTGGAATCGCTAGTAATCGCGGGTCAGCATACCGCGGTGAATGTGTTCCTGAGCCTTGTACACACCGCCCGTCAAGCCACGAAAGTGGGGTGCGCCCGAAGTCGCTGTCGTAACCGCAAGGAACAAAGCGCCGAAGGTGAACTCCGTGATTGGGACTAAGTCGTAACAAGGTAGCCGTAGGGGAACCTGCGGCTGGATCACCTCCTTTCTAAGGATGATTGGCCGGTCATGTGGTGACACATGCCGGCAGATTGTGGACACAGTACTCAACAGACCAAAGAGGTCGTCACCCCGCCGTAAAACGCGAGGTGACACTACCAATTGAAAAAGACGAGACCCGTCGGGAGCTAGCCAGCCCCGGCGGGTTTTTTTCGTGCGCGGTGGGCAAATCACCCGTCGAAATTAAGCGAGCTTCAAAGCCGCCAGATCGCGTCGCCGTACGAACCTCTCACTCGGCCGATGGCCGTGCCGTTGGGTGAGCAGGTTGGGAATGGCATTTCGGCGGGGGCGGCAACGTGCTTCTTCGCATGGATACGGTTTGGAGACGATTTACTGACCAGCCGCGGCACCTTGGTCAAGCTTCCCAAACAATACGCCCGTATCGACTTCCCATCCCGGAAGGATTGTTCCGCCGTTGATCCGCTCCCCCTCGGGAACCACCTCTGCGTCGAGCGCCGAACGGTAGATGGTGACCGACCGTTCCCGTGGATGAACCATCCAAAGCAACTCGACTCCGGCGTGAAAATACTCGCGGCGTTTGCGCGACATCTCGCCATAAGTGTTCCCAACGCTCAAGACTTCGATCACGAAGTTCGGTACCAAGTCAGGGATCGGCTGAGTAGGTAGCTTGCCATCTGGTAACCGATCCCAAGCGACAAAAGCCACGTCAGGTCCACGTACGGTGTCACGGAACAATCGAGTCATCCCGTCTGGCCCCGTGGCTACACCCAGCGGTTGGCGGTCCAGGAAGTTGTTAAGCCATTGCAGCAACACTCCTGCCAACAATGATTCTTGCCAACCCATCGCTTTCTCCACCAACGTGCCATCCACCAACTCGCACAATCGGCCTTGCGAATCGCGTACCCGTGTCACGTCGTCACAGGTGGCGGTCCCGGGTGGTGGCTGAAGCAAGATCCGGTCCGCCGGTATGTTGCCCAAGTCGGCCAGGCGATCTTGCCAAGTGTTAGCAATAGCCGGATTCATTGAAAACTCGTCAAGTGAAAGGATTCCAATTTCTACGTTCCATTTTACTGCATTTCCACTCCCAAAGAAATCGCGGGACTTTTATATGAACCGATTCGAGAATCAGTCAATCGTGATGGACGGCGCATTGCCGGACTAAAGGGGGCCTGGCGCGAATCCCTGCACATGGATGGCTTCGTCGACAGCGCCGATCGTGACGAGTGGCTGCGGATTGCGGCCGCGCAAGGCCCGACTTCGGGGAATCGATTCCTGCCAGGTGACAGGAACCTCGATGGCGTCGTCGACGGCCAGGATTTTATCTGCTGGAAGGGGGCTGGTAGTGGCTGGGCCATCCCTGTACCATACGTGGTGCGGCTCTGGTTGAAGACTCCGGGTCTTCGAACCGTTCAGGATGCGACCGTCTATTGGTCTCTGCCGTACCCTGACAGCTGGTCTCTAGACCAAAATGTTGCAATTCGGCTGTCTGGATCCCACTGCCGTGCTTCCTCAACAGCGCCTCTCGCTCGTACGGCCGCCGTCGCAAGCCATGACGACCCATTGCGACCTGCCATTTTTCGGCCCTCGCCGACCCAGCCGACCTGTCGGCTTCGCGGACGGCCACCTCAAGGTTGCGACAACTTTCTGAGTTGATTCAGCCTTCGTAAAGGAGACGAAAACGATGCGTATAGCTTTTTTCGCGTGGGAGAGTCTGCATTCGGTGCCGGTCGGCGGTGTCGCAGCCCACGTCACCGAACTTTCTGTGGCCCTGCGGCGCCGAGGACACGAAGTTCACAACTTCGTGCGACTTGGCGAAGGCCAGCGGACGTACGACGTTATTGACGACGTCCATTACCATCGCTGTCCCATCGATTTGAACTCAGATTTCGTCACCGAAATGAACAACATGGGCAATAGTTTTGTCTATTTTCTGGGAGAAACGGAAGCCCAGCGGGGAGCACGGTTCGACGTCGTCCACGGGCACGATTGGCTCAGCGCGAAGGGTCTCGTCCAGACCAAGAACGATCGCGGCAACCGCACCGTGCTGACGTTTCACTCAACCGAGTACGGGCGATGCGGCAATCATTTCCACAACGGGAATTCGGACCGAATTCGTGCGATCGAACAAGAAGGGGCCTACTGCGCCGACCGCGCGATCACCGTCTCCGGACCGCTGGCCGACGAAGTCAAATGGCAATATGAAGTCCCTGACTGGAAGCTGCGGACCGTGCCCAACGGCGTCGATTGCGGCCGCTACGACGGCCAGATTGATCCCGGCGTATGCCGTGCCCAGTACGGCATTGGCCCCACGGATCCGATGGTGCTGTTCGTCGGCCGCCTCAGCGCGCAGAAGGGCCCAGACATCTTGCTCGAAGCGGTGCCCGGCATCCTCAACTACCGCCACGACGCCAAGATCGTGTTCGTCGGTGACGGCGACATGCGCGGCCAATTGGAGCACCGGGCCTGGGAACTGGGTGTGCAGCATGCCGTGCGATTTCTCGGCGCGATGGAGCCCAACGGCCGGCTCACCGACTTGTACCGCAGCACAGATTGCGTCGTGGTCCCCAGCCGCAACGAGCCGTTTGGGATTGTTGTCCTGGAAGCGTGGTCGGCCGGCAAGCCCGTCATCGCAACCCACAACGGCGGCCCGCGCGACATCATCACCCACAACGAAGACGGCTTCCTCGTGTACGACAATCCCAATTCGATCTGCTGGGGCGTGAACCAAGTGTTCAGCAACTTCGCCCACGCTCAGTGGATGGGTAGCCGCGGTCGGGTCAAAGCGGCGTACGTCTACAGTTGGGACGCCATTGCCGAGCGCACTGAAGCCATTTACGACGAGCTGCTGTAGTAACGACGACAACTGCCCCGAGGACAGACCGAATGACGCTTTGTGCTGCCACGCTGCCCGAAAACGTGGGCGACTTGCCGAATCTTTGTGGCAACGAGTCGCTCTTGACCAATGCGCTTGAGTCGACAGACTTCGCGTACCTGCACGAAAGCGGCATCGACTTCGGCTCGATCCGTAGCTGCTTCGCCAATGCGCTCCACATGCACCAACCGCTGATCCCCGCTGGCGGCGAGCACCTGCACACGGCCCGCTTGATCAGCAATCTGCAGCACATGATGGAGCATCCCGATGTGGGAGACAACCACAACGCCCCCGTCTTCCACTGGTGCTATAAGCGGATGGGCGAATTCATTCCGCAGCTCATCGGAGAAGGCGCTCGGCCGCGGATCATGCTTGAATACTCCGGCTGCCTGCTCCACGGGCTGCGCCGGATGGGCCTCCACGACGTCTTCGAGCATCTCCAGAGAATCACCTGCGATCCCGCATATCGCTCGTGCGTCGAATGGCTCGGCGCACCGTGGGGACACGCGGTCGCGCCATCGACCCCGGTGCAAGACTTTCGGCTGCACGTTCGCGCCTGGCAGCATCACTTCGCGGCGATCTTCGGTATCGAGGCCCTCCAGCGCGTCCGGGGATTCTCGCCCTCCGAGATGGCCCTGCCGAATCACCCCGACGTCTGTTACGAGTTCGTCAAGACGCTCCGCGAATGCGGCTATCGCTGGGTGCTGGTGCAAGAACACACCGTCGAGCGGGCGGAAGACGGCGAGCCGCTCACGCGCCCCCACATTCCGCACCGCCTGGTCGCCCGTAATTCCCGCGGCCAGGAAGCGAGCATCATCGCCATCATCAAGACCCAAGGCAGCGACACCAAGCTCGTCGCGCAGCTGCAGCCCTACTATGAGGCCCGCGGACTGTCGCGCCAGGATTTGAACGGCTGTTCCATACCGCCGCTTGTCACCCAAATCGCTGATGGCGAGAATGGCGGCGTGATGATGAACGAGTTTCCGTCCAAGTACCTCGAAGTCATGGCCGAGGCGTCTCACAGCGATACTCCGCCTGTCAACGTCTCCGAGTACCTCGAATACCTGCAGACGATGGGTCTCACCGACGGCGATTTTCCCGCCATCCAACCGGTCATGCAGAAACTGATCTGGGACCGGTTCGAACAGGGCTCCGGCCCCGATGCCCTGGCCCACGTCATTGAACGACTCCGCGAGGCCGACCACCGCTTCCATGTCGAGGGTGGCAGTTGGACCAGCGACATCTCCTGGGTTCGCGGCTACGAGAACATCCTCGGCCCGATGGAGTCGGTCAGCTCGCTGTTCTCGCAGAAGGTACTCCGACCGCAGGTGCCCACCTCCGATCCGCGCTATCGCAACGCCCTGTTCCACCTGCTCTCGTCCCAAACGAGTTGTTACCGCTACTGGGGCGAAGGCCTCTGGGGCGACTACGGCCGCGAACTTTGCCGCCGCACCACGGCGATCCTCAATCACGATTTTTGAGCCAGCACGGCGAGTCGACGCCGATCGCGGCTGGCGACGATGCCCGGGAACGCAGCAACTAAGAACCGCCGCGCCGAGCGACACGGCGGGAAATTCTCGATGGGCTCGCCCATCCCAAGGGGCTTACCATCGAGCGGGTCGCGAAGTGGCGCGACCAAAACGCGGGCCGGTTGACGCGATGGCTCGCCGCTCAATCAGACGCGGGACGCTCCGCCGAAACGAAAAGACCCCTTGCAAACAAGGGGTGCTGTGGCGTTTCCGCCAGTGGACCGGAGGAGGATCGAACTCCCGACCTCTGCATTGCGAACGCAGCGCTCTCCCAGCTGAGCTACCGGCCCTGAAAATTATTAATGAACATCCAGCCATCTTGGGCTGATCGCCGCGGCGTTTGTGGCGGACCAAGTGGATTCTATGTTGCCACCAGTTCGTTGTCCAGCGAAACCGCAAACAGCTGGCTGGCCAGCCGTTCCACGTACATGTCGACAAACGCCCGTGTGTCGTCCAGTGTCATCGTATGTGGGTCTAATCGGACATTGATGGCCAATTGGCGATACAAAGTCACGATCGAGACCGCGGCACGCGTCTGCGGACGCAGGGGCGAGACACCTACCATGTCTTCCAGCACCACGTCGCCGCTCACCAGTTTGCCGCCCACACGGGGGAACGTTGCCAGGAACCGCCGTGTCGGATCCCCCATGTGCGAGACGGTGACCGTGGATAGACAACGACGTCCCGATAACAAGAATGGAATCAGGCCAGGTACCAGCTTGGCAATCATGATGGAATCGATAAAGATCTTGCCTCGGTGGTCCCCCTTGATGCGAACCGTCTCGTCCCGGATTCCGCGAACCAGCGCCGTGGGATCGTCACAATCTCGCATGTGCCGCGTGATGAAGTTATAACTCGTCATGTTGGCGGCGGGCATGGCAAAATCTCGCTGGGATCGCATGTCCGACGGCATCATGATTCTGAGCCGGCCGCGGCTCGTTCCACCATGCTGCAGGTTCCAATCGCGCATCGTGTGGAACATCTCGGCCAGTAACAGGTCATTCAACGTGACACCCAATTGCCCGGCAGCGTAACGTAGCTGCTTGTGTTCTTCGGCATTAAACTTGTAAGAGACCAGCGCGGGATAGGTCCGGGCCGCAATTGAACCTAACGGTGCGGCGGCAGGGTCCGACAAGCGGCGATTGGCCTGCAGCGGCGTAATCCGACGACCGAACACGCTCATGCCCTGCCCCAGCGCGCGTTTGATACTCGCGCCCACTGCCCCCTCGACGTAACTTTCCGCGAGTTTGATCCGCCGGGTCTTCAGCAATTGCCGATCATAGGTCGCCATCTCCGGCTGTCTCTGTCCCGGCGGTGTCGTTCGCATGCCGTAGGCCGCCAGCAAATCTCCCATGAAGCGATGCGCTCCCGTTCCGTCGCAACACGCATGATGAAACTGCAGAATCAAGTGAGCCCGGCCGCCTCCCTGTCGCACCCACGCGCGCAGCCCCGTTTCGCGAGACAAGTCGATCACTTCGCGCTGTTCAAGTTCCACAGGCTGAGCGGCGTCACCCCAATCCAACACGGGCTTCAATTGGTCCGCCGCAACCCAACACGGTTTGTTTTGTTTCGCCGGCCGAATCAGCGCGTGCAACAGCGGATGCAATTCCAACGCATCGATCAGCGCCGCCTCGAAGGCCGCACGCTGAAACTCGCCAACAAAAAACAGGTTGCTGGCATACGTCATGGGATACTCAGGACGATCGTCCTCGAGAAAAAACGCATCAATGGGAGCCAAGTGAATTGGCAGTAGCTTTGGCGGCCTAGCAACGAGCATGGGGAATCGCTTCCTAGCGCACGGAAATCCAGTTTTTCTGAAGTCACAGGTCAGATTTGACCTAGACGCTGATCAATGCAGCAGGACATAGATTCAGTAACTTAACCGAACCAGCCGCTTTGACAATGGGTCCCCGGCGGACGAACGAAGTCTCGCCGCAAATTCCGAAAATTTTGGGGTAGGGGACTTGACAAGATTTAGGGGATATTTCGATGGCGCAAAACGTCGCCCGCTCCAGGGGCACCTGAGCGTCGCGGACTTGTAGCAGCTGCGCCGCAATGCTGACGGCGATCTCCGCGGGATGATTCGTGCCCAGGGGCAAACCCACCGGGCAATGAAAATCCAGCCGCATCGAATCAATCCCCGCGTCCACCAACTCACGCCGCAGTCGTGTCGCTTTGGATTGACTGCCGATCACCCCCACAAACGGGAAATGATGCGGTAACTGATAAATCTGTCGCAACACCGGCAGGTCCGACATGTGCCCCTGCGTCATGCAGAGCACGAAGGCATCACCCGGCAGATCAGCCACCCTGGACTGCGGGTCGGCGTCACAGACGCGCATCACCGGTTCCGGCAACCGCTCGATCCATTCTCGCCGAGGATCAATGCAGGTAACGCGACACGGGAGTGCAATCAGCAGTCGTGAAAGCGCCTGGGTGATATGCCCGGCTCCAAAAATCACGATGGGCCAGACCGCCACATGCACGGACTCAAAGAACAGCCTCACCCGCCCGCCACACGTCATACCCACGTCGGCTTGCAGATTCCAATCGACAAACTGTGTGGCCCGCTTGTCGCTCAACATGGCTGTCGCCAGTTGAATGGCTTTGGCTTCGACTCGTCCGCCCCCCACCGTACCGTAATCCAATCCGTCCGGAGTGACGATCATCTTGCTGCCGGCATCCTGCGGTGTTGAGCCGACTGCATCGACCAGCGTCACGGTGACAAACGCGCGCCCTGCCGCCGTCAGCTGAGCGTAGCGTTCCATAAGAGTCATGTCGGCCATTGAGTCAGTCCTGTAACAAAAATCACGACGCGTGATGATCCCCGCCACGATCCGCGGAATGGAGTCTCGATTCTCGCGCCATCATGTTAGCATCTTGCGTTGAGTTTAGCCGAAACCCGTGATTTGGCCGGTTGGCGGACTCACTCGCTGGCGCGCCTTGCTTGTACGACGATATGCTGGTCACCCGAGTCCATGCACCATCGTACCACAACATCGCCGCGCGGCGGTTCACGTCGAACCACGCATTCAGCTCGCTCAGGATGACGTTTGCCACGTTTAGCTTCGCGGCATTTTCATCGGCGCCCCAAACCTCCCGCCGATGCGTCGGGGCTGAGGACTTCCAAGGAATGTCGCGGTAACCAGCCGGTCTGGCCGGCAGGCGTTTGAACTCTCAGCCAATCGCTACGAGCTTGCAACACCTGCACCAGGCTGCCGTCGGCCCGGTCCCATTCCGTCACGGTGGGAAACTGGTTCCCGTCTGCCTCCTTGAGCGATACGCTGGGAACGACAACGACGGCCAGATCGGGAGCTGAGTACCGTCGGAGCGATAAAGCGTACGACGAACCGGTTACGATGGCGACCAGTAGGCAAACGACGACGGTAGTTTTCCATGGCCAGAAGAGTTCGCGTCCCGTGGGCATCAAGAGCCGAATGCCTATCGCGCCCCAAAACCCAACCCAGCTGCAGAGGAATAACCGTCGCATCCAAACCGGGGGCACGTAGGCAGCCAGCCGATCGTTGACCGGGTGTATCCAGGACCAGACCGGCAAATTGGGCACCGACGCGGGATCGTCCGGGATGGGCTTTGTCAGGCTTTGCGCGTAGCTCAGATTCGTTCGATATCGCTGGTTCGTGGGATCGAGCTGCAGCGCGCGGTAATAATTGGCAATCGCGCGTCCGACTTGCCCACTCTGCAGGTTTGCGTTCGCCAGATTGAAATAGAGTCGACTATTGCGCACGCCGGCCTCGATCAGCAGCTGATATTTTTCCGCAGCGGTGCTGAACATGAGTTTGATGTCCGCCGTATCGGCAGGTTGACTGCGTCGCGCTTGTTGATAGGCCAGGTTGGCTTCTTGCAACACGGTTTGTTGCTGATCAGCCGACAACCGTTCCGCTGCCGTCGCGCCGCGCACGCCGACCGTGCACGTAAGGATGAGGAACGGTATCAGCTGGCGGGCGGTCGATGTAGACTTCGACTGCGAGAGCACCGCGGATGATCGTACCTTTGGTTTGGGTCGCAAAGCCTGGAGTGCGGTCACGACCTCCAACGCTTCGGATCGTAGCTGATCGAGCGAACTGCGGTTTTGCCCGCCGTCAACAGCCTCGCTTCGTTCGCAAGCCGTCAAGATTCGCTCTATCCGGATCGCCAGGTCCCCGTGTCCTTCCGTCCGCAAACGTCCCAGCGTGGCGGCGTCGGCCGTGTCCTTCTTGAGCCGGAACTTACGCGCCAGAAAACCCTGCAGCGCCCGGCCGACATGTGCCGGTTGCTCGGCAACCCGAATCTGTTCCGTACAGACTCGCCGCGCCGATCGACATCGATTTGCCACCTGCGACAATTGCCCCCGCGCTTGGAAGATCTGTACCACCAACAAGATGATGGGTGGAGCCGCCAGGATAAGCAACATGGGAAAGCTCAGGGAACCCGCCGGATGATCGTCGACCAGCAGTTCCGCTCCGTCATAATTTTCAAATGAGACGGGTGCAGCAGTCGACGCCAGCTCGTCAGACTTCGCGGCGGGCAGGGAAGGACTTCGCGGAGACTGGCGACTGACAATGTCGTCCAGGGCTAAAGTGTCCGCAGGCTCCACTTCGATCGAAATCGGCTGGCTGCTCACGGTTATGAACTTCTCCGCGGCGGGGTCGAAGTAGCTAAACGGGATACCGGGGATACGAGTGGCGCCCGCTTGCCGTGGTCGGATGGACGTTGAAAACAGCTTGGTATGCTGTTGTTCGTCGACAAGTCCCGCGAGTGGTTCGTCAGGTACCTTAAAATCCTGGGTCAGCTCTTTCAGCTCGGCCAGCGGCGGCGCCTGAACCAAATCCATGGGGCCAGTGCCGACGACTCCGACACGCAAGGTAATGGGATCGCCGGCCTTGACTCTTATCGGCGAGGCCTCCGTAATAATCTTGTACTGTCCTACCGCCCCTCGGTAATCGCTGGGCCGCCCCGCCGTGGGGACCGCTTTGACTCGGACGGACTCCACCTCGGCGTCGGCGACCAGCGGTCGGTAGGAAGCAACCCGCAGTCGGGATCCGAGCGGCTCGAAAAAATCGTCGTCGGCTGCCGCGGGGCGCCGCAGGGGAAAGTCGCTGTCATTGAAGAACTCATCGATCAAACTGCGAGACTTGCGGAGCGCCGTGGGATAATTAACCACGACTTGTACGTGGTCACCGTCGATTCTTCCCGGACGCTGGGGATAGATGGTCGCGTTAATCTCGAACAAGTAATAACTGCGCGGATCTCCGGCGCGATCCCGACGCAACACCTCGGTTCCGGCGGGTCGCTTGTTTTGGGCAGCCAGTTCTTGCAGCCGGTCTGAGAACACCCCCCACGATGACTGATCGGAAAGACACTGCCACATCTGACCTTCCGATAGCGTGATACCAAGTTTGCTATCCCGAAATGGCCTGATCCAAATCTTCAGCGCCAGTTCCAAAGGCTCACCGACATAAATTTCGTCCCGGTTTCCGCTAATCTCGACGAATAGCAGGTCTCCGGTCTCGCTCACGGCGGCTACGAATGCCAGCTGGCGCGTATGCAGCACACTGCCGTCGACGTTGACGGCGATGGGCGGGATCGTGAATTTTCCCTCGTGCTGGGCCGTCACCTGATAGCCGTATGTGATGCTGGAAGTTTCGGATCGTCGACCGTTGATGATCGAAATGTGGTGACTTTGTCCCGGAGTGCCCGCCGAGGTGATCTTCAGGCCGTCGACTTCTGGAATCTCGGGCGGCTCGTAATCGGCCGCATTGATGATTCGGATCTGCAGCGTCACGGGCAAGCCGACATAGGTCTCCCGCGTGGATAACACCGCGTCAACCTGGGCTGCGTGCGCGCGTGCGGCCAGACTCGCCGTCCAGGTCGCAACGAGCAGTACCACGATTCGGCGAATCAACAGCCGATTGGCGCCGGCATCGACGCAACGAGGTCGTGCCAGGCTCGACGGATGCGTTTGGAATGCCGGTGGAAGCAAAAATTGTTGGAGTCTCATGCCTGGTTTTCCGCGTTCGCTCAAGCAAGCTTGGCCTGTTTAAGGTCGCATGTTCCGGTTCAGTCAATCAGCACGGGTTACCAGTCCTTGTCTACAGGGACGTGTCGCGATCGTTCAGCCGCTTGACGCCTCAGCCGACGGAGCAGGTCACGATCGCGAATCGCTTGCAGCATCTTGATGGCTTCATCTTTGGTCATGGAACCATTCTGCACCGCATCGAACCCCGCGGCCGTGCTCGCCTGATCGCCCGATTGTGCGTCCATCGAGTTGGCGGCCTTCAGCTCTCCCTCCGGCTTCGTGGGCTGTCGGTCTGACTCGTCGTCTGACACGTCGGGAGGCGCATCGTGAGAGGGATCGGACCGAGCCGAGTCGCGTGCTGATGACTGCTGCTGTAAATTGGAATCCTCGCCCGCCTGGCCGTTCCGCGACGGTGGGGTCGATCTTTGGTCGTTCGCTTGATTTTCTTCCATAGATGACTGCTGGCCGTCGGCTTGATCCTGGGGCGTGTTATTCTGTGCAGCCGATTCCGGCGATTGTTGGCCAGGCGATTGTTGGCCAGGCGATTGTTGGCCAGGCGATTGTTGGCTCGGCTGCTGTTGGTTGAGCTCCTGATTGTTGGACTGTGGTTGATTCGATTCAGATTGGCGGTCGGATTTGCTCTCATGTTTCTGGCCCGGCGGCTGCTTGGCTGGCTCATCCGGCTGGGCCTGCCCCTGCCCCTGCTGCTTGTCCTGCTGACCTGATGGCTGGTTTTCCTGCTCCGATGACGACTGCTCCGACTCGGACGGGTCTTGCGAGTCAGATTGCTGTGGTTCGGACGGATTAGAGGAATCACGCTGCTGCGGCTGTGACTGTTGGCGATCAAGATCTGGCTGAGAGTTTTGCTGTGGCTCTTGCGGTTGTTGCGGTTGTTGCGGTTGTTGCTGTTGTTGCTGTTGAGTCCGCTGCAGTTGATCGATGAGCTTCGCCGCGAGTTCGATGTTGGCACGGGCGTCCGTATCGGGCATGATCTTCAGGCTGCTGCGATAATCCTGGATAGCCGACTCAAGCTGGCGAATCGCGGTCGCCGGATCTTTGTCCTTGAGCTGCAGGGCGGATGCAAATCGCGAATTTCCGGCGTTGTAGCGTGCTCGCGCGGCAATTCCGTCGCCCGGAGACTTGGACACACGCTCGAACAATTGCTGGGCAGCCTCCAGCTCACCCTTTCGATAAAGGGCCACGGCTCGATTGTAGTCCAGCTCGTCGCTTTGAGCTTTCAGTTTGCTGGCCTGCTGGTATCCGTCCAGCGCCAAACTGACATCACCAGCACGCAGCGCTGCGTTCGCCTGGTTCATCCGCTCGGCCCAGTCGGAGGCCGGCGCTTGGCCTCGGGCAGCGCACGCTCCGAGGCAAATCGGCAGGAGGGCCACGATGCGCAGCATCGCCCCAATCACGCCACGCGAACCTGCTCGCCGGTAAATCAAGCGCGAAGCGCGAGCTCGTGAGCCGGACGCGGGCTGAGGGCCGGCACCTGCCGCACGACGGGGCACCCGCAGCGCAATATTCTTAGCTGTTAGCCGGAACCCGTAATCGAGCAGGCTGGCAGGCTCACTCGCTTGCGCGTCTTGCGTATGTCTTGTTGGTACGACCAAACTCGTCACTCTCCAATTGTTTCTTACGGATACGCGCCGACGACTCGACGAGCACGCGAACCTGCTCGTCCGCAATACAAGCACGAAGCGCAAGCGAGTGAGCCGGACCCCGGCTGACGCCCGGGGCCAGCCGCACGACAGGGAACTTCGTGCCCAATATTCTCAGGGCCGTTCGATCAAACCGGACAAATATTGATCGAACGATCCTTAGCTGTCAGCCCAAACTCGTCATCGAGCTGGTTGGCAGGCTCACTCGCTTGCGCGTCGTGCTTATATATTACGGTGGCATGACCAAAATGGTTTGTTGTCTAGCTGGTTTTTGCGGTTTGGCGCACCCGCAGGGGCCAGGTCTCGACTGCGATTTCGAACAGCAGCAACACTAGTCCCGCACCTAGAAACCAGGGGAATCTGACCGCATAGCTGTTGATGCGTGCGGTTTCGAATTGCTGTTGTTCGACATGGGTGATATAGCGATGGTACACATCGGCCATATCTACTTGTTTTGTCCCGGCTGGGATGTAGGCTGCGTGGGTTTCCGTCGCGATCTGGCGCAAGACTTCACCGTTCAATTTCGACCAGACTGCCTGACCCTGAAATTGTACGAATCGGTTTGATCTTCGCTGCTCGTCGGGTCCGACGGGTATCCGGGCGCCATGATTCATGTCTCCCAGCCCGACGGTGAAAATGCGGATGCCGCGTTCCTTAAAGGCCCGCCGTGCCGCCTCCACGGGTTGACTTTCGTGGTCCTCCCCATCGGTCAAGATAACCATGGCCTGGTGATCGTTGGTTTTGGAAAGAAATGAGTTGGCAGCCACGTCAATCGCCTGACCCAATTGGGAACCGCCACGCAGGATATCATGGGTGTCGACAGCATCCAGTACTTGATTGAAGTCCTCATAATGGTTGGTCAGTGGAATTTCCTGTTTGGCATCCCCGGCAAAAACGACCAGCCCCACGCGGTCGCCTTCCATCTGCTCGACGATATCCTTAATCTGTTGCTTGGCACGTTGCAGCCGGTTGGGTGTCACGTCCTCGGCTGAGCATCGATCGCGAAACATCCAGCACAAAGATCACCTCGATCCCCCGTTGCGGCACGTCGCGCCAGACTTTGCCCCAGCGAATATCGACGAGCGTCACGACCAGCATCAGCAGCGATGCGCACGCCAGAATCCCAGCGAGAAATTTCCGCGGCGTGCGGGTCGGCGGCAACACTCGGCGCAGCAGGTTGGGTGTAGCAAATCGCCGTGCCGCGCGCGCTTGGATGATGGCGGCCAGGACCATAGTGATCCCGCAAGCAGCCACAAGCCACAACCAGCTGAGCCGATCGAGATGTCCGAATTGAAGATCCATACTGCACTTTAAGAAGAAGTTATTTGCAGCGTCAAACGAATTCGCGCAGCACCAGGTGACTCAAGAACGTCCGGGCGGCCAGGCACAGCAGAGCCAACAGCACAAGCGGGGGAATCGTCCAAGGTCCAATCCGCAGGGGCTGAATCGCCAGTTCGCGATAATCCACAAACTGTTTCGACTCAATTTCCGTCTTTTCCAACTGGTCAATCTCCGCATAGATGTGGGTCAACGATTCGGTGTCCGTGGCGCGAAAGTACTTGCCGCCGGTGGCCGCGGCCACCTTGCGTAGCGTGTCTTCATCAATGTTCACGTCCATCCACTGCAGCATTTGACGGCCCGAAAAGCCGACACGCACCGGAAAGGGAGCGCGTCCCCTTGTGCCCACGCCAATCGTGTAGATACGGATGCCCATAGTTTGAGCCAGCTCGGCGGCCTTCAGCGGCTCCAGCTCGCCCGCGTTGTTTTCTCCGTCCGTAAGCAGGATGATGACTTTGCTCTTGATTTTTTGCGCGTCCTGCTTCTTGTAATTCAAAGCGTTCAGCTTTTCGACCGCCAGCGCGATGGCATCCCCGATCGCCGTACCGTCTTCATCCCGCGTCGTGGCAATCTGCACGTGATTCAACTGCGACAGTAGAAACCCATGGTCCAAGGTGGGCGGCGTGACGGCGTCGGCGAACCCGGCAAAGGTCACCAGTCCGATCAGGTCGCTGGCCCGACCCTGAAGCTGGACATGATCCGCAAACAGGAACTTCTGCGGCTGCTCTCCTTGAACGAATTCGGCGGCAACGTGCTTAATAGCCGTCAAACGATCCACCCGCTGTTCGTTCAGCTGGAAATCGAGGGCCAGCATGCTGGAGGAACGATCAACCACCATCTGCAGGGCAATTCCCTCCATGTTGATCAACGTTTGCTCGCGACCTTCTTGGGGTCGAGCCAGCGAGATGATGATCAACCCTAAGGCGGTCAGCAGCAAGGCGGTAGGCAGCCAAGCCAGCCTCTGACGCCAGGTCGGGCTCAAGGCGGCGGCGATCTGGGTCGAACTGAACGAGACTGCCACAACCTGGCGTGCCGCGTGGATTCGCCACGCCACGACCGGGATCAGCAGTAAGAGTAGAAGCAGCCAGGGGTGCTCGAAGTTCATGTCGGCTCCGTCCGTGCGATGCCGGTGACACGCTCGCACTCTTCCACCAGGTGTCGTACTTGCTGCATGGTGCGGAGCAGGTCTGGCCGGCTAATGGTCAGGCAGGCGAACTTGACCTGTTCCGCCGCCGACAGCAATTCATGGATCTCGCTCTGCGTTTCAGCTTTCAAGTTGGGGAGGCGTGGGTCATGCGCATCTGCTTTTTCGTCAATCCAGCGTAACGCCACGTCCGGCGCGAAACGCAGCCGCAGGTACTCGGCCAGTACGTCGGCCAGTTGTTCGTAGCACTCGATGGCATTCGATCGTTCCAGGCGGAATGCTTGTTCGACCTGATCGATTTCCCGCAACGCCCACTGCACCGGCGAGACCTCCTGCCGGCGTCGCACAACATAAACGCCTGCTATGCCAAATAGGACCAGGGCCGCAATCCCACCGCCGATGTACCACCTCCATCCACGATGAGGTTCGCGCGGGACGGAAACGTCGACCACATCCTTGATGTCGCGAAAAGCGGTCGCTTCGGCTCGATCTTCCACCGAACTTAAAATGCGGACGCTGACCGGTTCGCTGCGCAGAGTTTTCGGCGCGGAGGTGTCGGGACACATCCGAATTTGGGCCTCGAGCGATGGAATTGAGAAGTCGCCCGCTCGTAGCGATTCCACGCTGCCGCGACCGATCCACCGTCTTCTCTCGCTGGTGCCCGCAATCGGAATGTCGGCAGTGGTCTGAAAGTCGCGAATCTCAAACGTGCCAAGCATCCCGGATATCTGGGGCAGCTTCACGATGGCTCCCCGCGGAGCGTCGACCTGCAGAACAAACTCCAACGGTTGTGCCACGAACGCCTGCTCAGCGGACACGGTGACGCGAAACGTGATGGGGCCGCTCGTCACCACCGACTGCCCGGCCAGGACGGCCGCTGGAGACGCGAGCAGCAGAGCCGCTGCGACCAGCCTGCGTATACGCCCGATCATCGTTTCAGCTCCCGTCGACGAAAGAACCTGGTAAGCGGTTCAATGAAATCCTCTCCCGTGTGGATACGAATTGGGTCCAGCTGGAGTTTGCAGAACATCTGCTCTAATTGCTGCGCACGCCTTCGAGCCAGTTGCGTGAATTCGCGACGATGGGCGCGGCTGGCCGAGTCAAAGATCACGGTTGCTCCGGTTTCCGCGTCCCGCAAGCGAATCAATCCTACGTTGGGCATTGCAAATTCTCGCTGGTCGGCGACAACCAGCGGAATAATATCGTGCTTGCGTCGCGCGATGGTCAACGCTTGTTCGTACCCTGTATCCTGAAAGTCGCTGATCAGGAAGGCGACCGTCCGCCGTGAGGCAGTGCGGTTAAGATGTTCGAGCGCTATTCGCAGGCTCGTCCCCCGCCCCATGGGCTGACAATAGAGCAATTCGCGAATCAGCCGCAGCACGTGGCGCGTACCCTTGCGCGGCGGCACAAATTTTTCGATGCCGTCGGTAAACAACGTCAATCCGACTTTGTCACTATTCTTGATCGCGGAAAATGCCAGCGCGGCGCTGAGTTCCGTCACGAGTTCCTGTTTTGTCTGCTGGTTCGTTCCCAAGCCATGCGAGGCGCTTTGGTCGACCAGCAGCATCACGGACATCTCACGCTCTTCACGAAATAATTTTACGAACGGATGACCGGTGCGAGCAGTGACATTCCAATCGATGGTGCGGACGTCGTCTCCGACTTGATAGGGGCGGACTTCCTCGAATTCGATGCCGCGACCTTTGAAGGCCGAATTCCATTGGCCGGCCAGCAGTTCGTCCACCATGTGCGAAGTGAAAATCTGGATGCGACGAATGCGTCGGACTAGATCACGAGGTATCATCGGCGAATGTTTGATTCCGGTGGTTTGGGACTATGGAGCTGCCACGCCGCTCATGATCGCGCGCACGATGTCATCCGATGTCTTCTCCTCAGCTTCCGCTTCGTAACTGATGATCACACGGTGCCGCAGGACGTCCAGGGCCATCGCTTTCACATCCTGCGGCACGACGTGTCCCCGGCCCTGCAAGTAGGCGTTGGCTTTGGCGGTTAACGTCAGGTTGATCGTCGCGCGGGGTGATGCGCCGAACTGAATCAGTTCGTCCAACGGTAGTCCGTAGGCCTGGGGTTTTCGGGTCGCCATCACGATGTCAACGATGTACTCTTCGATTCTTGTATCCACGTAGATAGCGTCAATCGAACTGCGGGCCTGCAAAATGTGCTCCGGCGTGATCACCGGATTGACGTCGATGGCCGGACGGGTCTTGGACATGCGCCGCAGTATCTCCAATTCCTCGTCGCGGGTCGGGTAATCCACGACGACCTTCAGCATGAATCGGTCCATCTGTGCCTCCGGCAAGGGATACGTCCCCTCCTGTTCCACCGGATTCTGCGTGGCCATCACCAGGAATGGTTCGCCCAGCGGAAACGTGTCTGAGCCAATCGTGACTTGGCGCTCCTGCATCGCCTCCAACAGAGCGCTCTGAACCTTGGCCGGAGCTCGATTGATCTCGTCCGCCAGAATCAAATTGGAAAAGATCGGTCCTTTCTGCACAACGAATTGCTGGTCCTGAGGCCGATAAACGAGCGTGCCGATCAGATCCGCGGGGAGCAAGTCGGGCGTAAACTGCAGCCGCTGGAAGCCGGTGCTAATGGCCTTCGCCAGACACGCCACCGCCGTGGTCTTGGCCAGACCCGGAACGCCTTCTATCAACAAATGACCGTTGGCCAGCAGGCAGATCAGCATGCGTTGGATCAATTGCTCCTGCCCCACGATGGTGTGGCCAACCTCGGCAATCAAACGGCGAAATGGCTCGCTTTCCTCCTGAATCCGGTCCGAAAGTCGCTGTATCTGGTCGTGCGTGAAAGTTCGGTTCATGGCGGCTTTTTTTGTAATGCTGCGTGCTGGGTTGTTTGTCGAATCTAGTGTAACAGACGCGGGGGGCGCTGCGGGATTTCGTAGGCTACCCCAGAACGGCCCACAGGATAGTTGCCTGGGGAACGCGAATCCTGTCAGGCGTCAACCGGGCATCACCCCCCCTCGGAAAATAGTCCTCATCGCGGAAGTAGTCCTCATCGCTCCGCGTGAGGACCGAAACAGGCAAGAAACGCGGGCTGGTCGGTCCAACCCAACCAGTGTGCTTACGGTATTTTTGCCTACGCGAAGCGATCAGGACCGAAACAGGCAGGAAACATGGGCTGGTCGGTCCAACCGAACCAGCGTCCTTACTGTATGTGTCCTTGCGCGGAGCGATCAGGACCGAAACAGGCAAGAAACGCGGGCTGGTCGGTCCAACCCAACCAGTGTCCCTACCGTATATGTCCTCACGCGGAGCGATGAAGACTAGTTTGGTAGGCGGCGTTGACTTGAGGGCCGCGGTGGACACGAAAAGTTCTACTAATTCCCATCGGCTCTAATTACACTCAAAGCTGGGGTGGACTAATTCTCCTCCATCTCAAAAGTCGGCTTTTGGCGCAAGGTCGCCGAGCCGTCAACTACCTACCTGCTCCCCATCTTGTCCCCCTCGTCCATGGATCACTTGCCACAATTCGCCGAACTCCTCACGCAGGATGACTTGCGGTCCCTGCAGGGGAAGTCAAATCTTCCGGCGGCCTTCCGCGCGATCGTGCATTTTGCGGCCCTGCTGTTGGCGGCGACGGCAGTGGTGTCGACAGCCAGCGGACCGAATTGGTTGCTTGTGCCGGCGATCGTCGCGTGCGGGTTGTTGATTGCCTCCATGCACGCTCCACTGCACGAATGCGTGCACCTGACGGCATTCCGTAGTGTCTGGGCGAACCGACTAGTCGGTTGGCTCGCAGGTTTTCCCGCGCTGCTTGCGCCTTCGTTCTATCGAGATTTTCACTTCGCACACCACCGCTACACGCACGACCCCCAGCGGGACCCCGAAATTTCTGCGGGCGGCGAGCGATTCGCCTACTGGCCCGTTTACGTGCACGAATACCTGTTCATGGCCTCTGGCGTGCTGCTGTTAGTGGCACGTCTTGTGTCGTTGCTGTTGATCGCATTGAGTTCACGGGGACCGTGGTGGGATAAGCTGTTTCCGTTTGTGAGGGGACACAATCGCGTTAACGCCACACGAGAAGCGCGAGTGTACGTTGCGTTGCTGAGTGGACTGGTCGTCATCGGCTGCCGGCTACTGCCCGGTCTGTTCTATCTGTTGTTTGCAGTGGGCGTGGGATTCTCCGCCCTGGTTCTATACCTCAGTAGCGAACACACCGGGCTGAAAACGATGGGCACCATCTTCGAGCGGACCAGGACCACCTACACATCGACTGTGGTGAAATTCTTCATGTGGAATATGCCGTATCACACCGAGCACCACGCGTATCCGGCGGTGCCGTTTCACGCGCTGCCTCGTTTACACCAGCGGCTCAAGCCTGCGCTCGTCAATACGTCGCCAGGTTACTTCCGACTGCAGGCGGAAGTGATCAGCCATTTGAGAGTCTTGCCGCTGTCGCCGCGGCAGCCAACCTCTGGCCGCGTATTGGAATCAGTGCAAGGCAAGCAACCTGAGCAAGACTACCGTTCCTGATCGGCCAAGTGCGATGCACATCGAGCGTTTCGTCTATTGGATGTTTCAGCCCGTCTTACGGGGATTGCGGAGAAACCGGTGGCTGATCCGCCGGATCTTCGGCGTGAAGATTCCAGGCGGTATGGCCGTCCAGTTCGACCCGACCACCGTGCTTTTGGCCTACGCCTTGCGAGAGATCGCTGAACGAGAAGACGGTCGAGTGTTGGAGTTGGGAATTGGCCAGGGGCGCTGGTCAGTCTGTCGCTCGCCTTCCGCCACGGCGTGGAACTGGAGGGGATCGACTGCTCGCCGCAGCGCGTCGACAGTTCGCGTCGCGTTGCGGCATACAACGGAATTTCGGGGAAGTTTTGGTTGAGCGATTTGTTTGCGCAGGTGCCCGCGGAAAACAAGTATGATTTGGTGTTCTTCAATCCCCCCTACGTGCCGACCCGACTGGGTCGAGCGTTACGGTTCACCCAGCGATTGAGCGTGGACAGCGATCGAGTGTGGGACGGAGGGGAAGATGGAACGGCCGTGTTGCGTGAGTTTTTGTACCAGGCTGAGCGTTTTCTTTCATCTCGGGGACGAGTCGTATTCGGCGTCCAGGGATGGTTCGTGCCGGACGGCAAAGTGCTCGACATCGTGGCCGCCTCTGGTCTGGTGCTCAAGCGACGAGTGGTCCGCAGGTTCTTTCCGAGCGTGGTGTACATCCTGGAAAAAGGCACCAAAGATGGATCCAATCTTCGGGTGTCACGCTCCGTCGTGACGGCTGTTTGCGTCAAAGACCTGGATGACGTCAGGATTGCCCAATGCTTCCGAAACCAAAGTCACTGACTGGGGATACGTCACTGACTGGGCGTCACTGACTGGGACACAGCATGCGTCATTGACTGGGACACAGCATGTGTAGCCGTCACGCTCCGTCGTGACGGCTAATTGCGTCAAAGATCTAGATCCCATCTTCTGCTGTCGCAATCGCCGAACGCCTAATGGCGCCTAATAACTAAATGGGGACACAGCACCCAACGGCGTCACTGGCCGGTCACCCAGCATGTCGCCCCCGCCGGCCCACCGACCGGGGACATTTCGAGGCCCTTCGAGGCGCGGGCTGGTGACATGGCGCGGGCACTGGCCGGGGACACTGGCTGGGTACTGGCTGGGGTACGGTACTGGCTGGGGACACCGGTACTGGCTGGTACTGGCTGGGGACACAGCATGTCGAGCCCCCGCACCGAACGCCCGCTGGGGACACCGCCCGCTGGGGACAAAGCATCTCGAGCGCCGCAGCATCTCGCACCACCGACCCGGGACACAGCATGTCGGAACACTCGCGGGAGCGCCGGCCGGGGACACAGCAGCAGCGCCGGCCGGGGACACAGCATGTCGGGAGCGCCGGCCGGGGACACAGCATGTCGAGCCCCGGCGGGCCCGCCCGGGTAACACAGCACCCGTCGCACCCCGACGGGTCCTGCGAACGCCCGCTGGGGAACACAACATATCGAGCGCCGCACCATATCGAGCGCCCTTGAAACGCGGGCAGTGGATGCGGGTCGGCCCCACCGATGGGCCGGATGAGTGCGATTTTTGCGCATATGTCCAGCCGATCGCTGCTGGCAAGTCTGCATTGACCCGAAACCGGATTTGACCAATATTCCGGTGGAAACTAAGTTTGTGTACGGTGGGCCCCGATCCGCACGCAACGGAGGACCTCAAAATGGCGACTGCAATTTGCGATCCACGAACTTCGAGTCCCTTGGGCGCGGAGGTGCTAACGTGTCGCCGCAATCGGCGTTCATCCGTTCGTATTGGTCTGATGGGAATCGCGGGTATCGTTCAGCTGATCTTGTTACCGCCTCTCGCCGCCTTGTTTTGCACCGGCTCTGTCATCATGTTTTTGACAAAGGTTGTCCATCTCCAAGGTCAGAATATATCCGTTGCGTCGGGGCTCGTGGGAATGTTCGTCACGATCACCGTGGGTTTGTATTTTTTCTTTTTTTCCGTGCCGGACAATCCATGCCTGGTGCTCCACAAGTTCGGATTCCGATATCGGGCCCGCAACGTCTTATTCGCAAATCTGAAGGCCATTGCCATCGGGCGGGACGACTCCGCGATGTCGCAGATCGCCCGAGGGTTGGGCTCGTTGACGAGCTGGCGCGTGGCCGAAACCTCACAGCATGCGTCCGTCACGCTCGTCTTCAAGGATCGAACGTCGACACTGATGAAGAACGTCTTGCTGGAAAACAACCGCGACGATCTGAACAAGTTCTTCGATGTGATTAAGCGGCAACAATCGATATTTGCATCACGTCGTAACACGTTGCGTCCCACCGCGTAGAACTGCGTAGCCGTCACGCTCCGTCGTGACGGCGGATTAGGTCAACGATCTAGATCACGTGAGAATTCCCCGATCCTCTCGAAAGCCCTGCCCGATCGGCGGTGTCAGGCCTGCTGGGTGGAAACGCCTCGAACGGCCGTCACAGTGGACCGTGACGGATGGTCAAGCCGCATCGATGGCCACCGTCGTGCGTCTTGTAATGGAATTGTACGATGGCCCGACTTCAACCGGAGCGTCCAAAGCAATGGGGATGACAGGAATCGAACCTGCACTCCTCTCGGAACTAGATCCTAAATCTAGCGCGTCTGCCAGTTCCGCCACATCCCCGGTAGTATTTTTGGCCGTTTCAGCGAACTACCAGCTCAAATAGGGTTAGGTATCTTAACCGCAACTGACACTTGGTTTCAATTCAGGTAACACCAACTTGGCGGCCATGCCTTTCTGAGCCCAGGTGGAAGGTGCTTTCCTGGGTGTTATCGGCATGGAATTCGTCGATGGCATTAGCGTTCAGCAGCCCTGGTCCGCCGACATGCGCAAATCGATCAATCCGTACCAATCCTGATGTGTTGACCGCCCAGGCCCGGCAGCCAGTGGATCGTCATCAGATCAGATAGCCCCTGCACCTGCTGCTCCAAATCCCGCATCAGGGCTTCCCCCGCATAGAACTTGGCCGGTACCACCAATACGTTGTAGCGCCGCTGGTCTCGAAGCTCCAGCAATACCGTGCGAAGTCGATGTTCGTCCCGGGCCGCGTCCCCCGCTTCCGCTTCGCTGTCTCCAGCGGTGGCAATTCGCAGGCGATGAAACCCGCTCGCCTGTTGTAGCGGATCATTGGCTTCCAACACCAGCCAAGACGGAAGTTGATCCTCGTTCACGACGAGCACCGTGGTGCCTCCGAACGGTCCAGGGCATTTAGGCCACGCGCGGGAAGCGGCCAAGCGGTCCGGCGTGATGGCCGCCTCCAGGCGCTCTGCCGTAGCGTCCGCAGGAGGACTCGTAACGGCAACGCAGGCGGACTGCTCGTTCGACGCACGCCGCGCCGCCAGCCGCGCCCAGAGCAAGTGGCGCGGTGAGTCGGAATCGACGAGTAAGTACTGTTTTGCTCGCCCACGCTGCTCGACGTCAATCGCGATGCCTAAGGCACGCTCCAACGTTTGGTCGGATTGACTGACCGCCAGCCATGGATCTTCGGCCACTAACTGCCATTCGGTCGACAGGCCCA
Source organism: uncultured Planctomycetales bacterium (assembly GCA_963695565.1). Taxonomy (GTDB): domain Bacteria; phylum Planctomycetota; class Planctomycetia; order Pirellulales; family Pirellulaceae; genus CAVOGW01. The sequence goes on along the minus strand of CAVOGW010000005.1, from coordinate 414,047 downwards.
CCGCGCTGTACTGCTGCAGTTCACCGTCCCACCAATCCTGGTCGTCCGACGCGCCGATCACGTGCAGCGTGCGGGCTGGCGGTTTTTCCACTCCTGTTCCCCAGTCTTCCAGGAGTGGCAGCGGAAAGTCCCGGATCTTGGCGTACTGACGTGGCGCGATCGCCACGGACTTCAAGCTCATCCTCTGTGTCAACAAGGTCGTGGCAGCCACCACCGTGGCTCCGGTTCCTTCCCCAGCAAGGCAGACACGTTGAGGATCCACGGGAGAATGATCCAGAACGTAACTCCATGTTCGCTCGATTGCCGTCACCAAGGCACCCATGTCCTCTGAAAAACTGTCCTCCCAGAACCAGTTGCCCGCCAGGCTCATGTCGCGCTGCCGAGCGCGGTAGGGCGGATCCAGCACGGCGATGGCGGCTCGATCGCCCAGCGCCGCGCGGCACAACTGCATTCCCTCTTCGGCGGTCACGCCGTGGGTACCCAGCCAGATCAACAGGGGTACGGGACTTTCCGCGCACGCGTGTTTGGGCACGTAAAGCTTATACTCCTGTTCCCGCTGAACAAAGACGGCGCGGTGGCCCTCATTCAGGTTGGTGGCCAGCGCTTCGGCCAGAACGACATAGTCCGCTACGGGCGCCCGCGCAAGCGTTCGCTGGTTGGGTTTGCCGCTGGCATAATGGAAACGGTCTTGACTTTGGCGTCGGGCTTGCGCTGCTTCAGTTGGCGGACGGTTCCATCCCAATAAGCGGAATGAAACCCGCCGTTCACGTGCAGGACGCTGTAACCGGGGTAGCGGTCGAGTGCCGACGCACATGATTCCCCCATGCTGTTGTCCCACAAAGACTGAGTGGTATACAGTCGATCTTCGCCCTCCATGGCTCGCATCATGCCCGTGTGCCCGCGAACGGCATTGTCGGTGCGTTTCCAGTAGAGTTCGGAATTCGGCAGCAGTTCTCGGGGTGCCCAGGCGTTCTGTTCGCCTAGGTGGGAAAGGACTTGCTTGCCTTCGCGCATCATGCGCATCCTCAGCGGCTGCGGAAAATTCGAGGCCACGACAGGCGTACCGGCCTTGCGGGCTGCCTCCACCAGCGGGCGATACGCTTCCTGGTAATTGCCCCAGGGACGCGTCGCGGCCAGAAATGCGGCCTCGTTCACGCGGCCCGCCAAGTAATCGTCCAGATGATGTTGCACATCACGCTCGAACATTTCCAAAGCCAGCACGACTTTGTGTTCGCGGAGTTTTAAGAGCCGTCCATATACAGACGACTCGATCCGATGTGTCGTGTCATCCGTGTGGGTTTCGCCCAGAAAAATCACATCCGCGGTGGCCAGGTCCTTCATCATCTGTTCAAATGGTACCGTCTGGCCCGAATGGCCGTCGCGGACCGAACTGCAAGCGTCGAGCGGCGGTGGCTGCCAGGCTTGTTGCGCAACCAGACCTGGCGATCCGATCAGCGTTAACGGGATATACAGCAGTAGGTCGTATAGTCTGGTGAGCTGGCGCATGGGTGGAGATTCCTTTCCGCCATTTTCGAGTTTGGTGTGGCGTTGTCAAAGTGTCACGGATGGGAATGATCGGTCGCTGATCCTAGTCTTGGCGTCACGTCGGTGTGACGAAGTGCCCAGCCGCTTTCGGCGCGAGTTCGTGCCTGTGTCACGGCAAAATCGAAACAGGCTCCGCGCCACCGCCGGCCGCGGACCTTGGCAACACGACGTTCATACCATGGTAGCGCTGAAGCTGTTGAAAAGTGTCGTATCGCTTCAATGTAAGTAGTTTGATGCGACTTCCTGGCTGCGTCAATAACGCATGCTTCCATGAGACGCCTACCAACGCATGAAGATGACATGGACAGTGCCAGTCGCTGACATTGGCCCAACATGACAGGCGGCAAACCGTGTCCAATGCTTGCAGGACGAACTTCTGAGCGTACCGCCTTGGACGGTCCCATTCCAGGTTCGCTAAACATTCGCTTGCAATGCATTTTGATACGCAAACCGCTTGAATGGAGCGTCGGCGAATCGTCCGGCCAGAATTGTCTCTAAGTCCTTGACCGCGACGTTGATGGGAACATACATCGATTTGCCGCCGGTGTAGGGCACAGCAACGAAATAGGGCTGGCTGAGAAACCAAAGCGATTGAACCGCGGCTCGCTTTCTGGAGTCACTCTGGAAACTCCAAGTTGGGTCGTTCATGCATCCGGGAACCAGGTTTTCCACGACCTCGTTCACCGCAAGCTTGACCGCAGCGGCCACTCGCCTTCGTCGAGACTTGACGGATGCATGCGAGGAGCCCACCGAAAACGAGTATCGAAAATCCAGCGCGGGATAGATGGCCTCCTTGGCCAGCAATCTGGATGAGATCAGCTTGGCGTCGAATTCTTCGGCAACGCTGACTTCCGTGACTGTAAACGTAGTCAGTGACATGGAAGCACCGGGAACGTCGCGCTCCATTCGTATCGCCTGACCGAATAGATGTACGAAGCGGTCATGGTTGCTTATCACGAAGACCGCATCACGTCCAAGCACCGACGGCAGGCTACGCTGCTGGCGAATGTCTTGCGACGTGACGGCGGGCGTCACAAAGATCGTTTGGATGCCTGGAAGGGACTCATGCAGCTCCGTGCGGATGGCTTGAAGTTCGTCCAAGTCCGGGTCGAGGTAGATCATGACGCGAAAGGCATCGCGCGGCAGGTTCGCCAACCGATACGCAATTTCGGTTGCCAGTAAGCGAACGCCTGCACCCTTATCGCCCGAGACGAGCACGTTGCGTCCAACCGGAATGGGCACGAGTAGATCGACCGCTTTGAGTCCGGTATCAACGATTCCGAAACGCTGATTGATGCTCCGCTTGGACGTCAACAGGACGAGTAAAATAACGAATCCGACAGCGAGGATGACGCCTCCCATCGTCAAACACACAGTAAAGCTAAGATTGTCCATTTTGCTTTCGCGGCGGCTATTGGAATGCGATACGATCACGATTCAAGCGGATCATGCTGTACGTTTCACTCCCTATCGTAATCTGCTTACGCGGAATGCTCCAGCACGGCGAGTGGAGACAGGTGGCGGCACGATCGTGAAGAACGCTAAGGACAGGAGAACGGTTGGGACACGGAGAACGGTGGGGATACAGCGAGAAGAACTGCCAGCAGGGACACAAACTGCCAGCAGGGACACAAGAACTGCCAGCAGGGACACAAGGCGCTTAGCGAAACTGCCAGCAGGGACACAATCGCTTAGCAGGAAGTGCGCAGAAGGGGCACGGTATCGGAACTGCCATCAGGGACACAAGCGCTTAGCAGTAAGCGCGCAGAAGGGACGCAGTATCGCACCGGCGAGGACACAGCACCTTTCGAAGACTGTAGCTGACACTTAGGGACATTGTGTGGGACTGTGGCGACACAGTACGTTCCGACAGTAGGAGGGAGGCAGTGGGACACAGCCCAATGTAGCCATGCTCAGTTCGGGCTGCTTGCCGTTCGAATAGATCTTTGAAGAAACCGCTTAAGCTACGGCAGACAGGATTTGTCTCGCTTCGCGACGCAGGTGGAATCGACGCTTATTGACGCGACTGCGGCAGCTTTCCACTGTTTGAGGGCGACCCGCCACATTGTAAAACAGCTGACCGAAGTTGTTGACCAATTCGCACCAGGCTGACGGTTGCAGCGAAAGTCGCTCCAGCACCGGCGGCACGTCGACGGGTGTCGCGCCACGTTTGCCGGTAACCACCTCACGGGCGGTCCAGTCGAGCAGCTGAAGATAGTATTCCAACTTCATCGGCAAGAATCCCAGCTCGCTGCAGCGGTGTCCTCCTTCACTGGGACAGGGACCTGGCGAATCGATTCGTTCATCCATCGAAAGTGGCGCCAGGAATTCGTCTGCTCCGGCGATTCCCTGCATCGCCTGAATGCGACGCTGAACGGAACTATAATTGCTCTCTTCCAAGGTCTCGGCGATTGCTGCCCGGACGGCATTCAGATCGACATAAGCCGCACATGCCAACAGCGATTCCTCATCGAGCAGCCTAACGGCCCGAAATCGAGACTCCCAGAACTTGCCAGACTGCTCATCTTCAAGGTTTGCGCGGATGGCAATCCTCTGGCAGAGAAACCGCATCCACCAAGAAATATCGCTTAATCGCGAGCGAATCTCCACCAGTCGCTCGGCATCATTGCGTATTGTATTCAGTTCGGCTTCGTTGGGTGCCTTCGGACTACCATCGCCGTGTTTCCTGACTGGACAAAGCAGAAGCCAGCGTCGTGCCACTTCCGTATCATCCCAGGTGGCGACCACGTCGGGACGAGACCTAAGCACCAAATGGAAGTGATTCGAGAGGATCGTATAACAGAGCAGGTCCAGTCCAAAGCAGCCGGCATAGTGCTCCAGTAGGTCTTCGATCCAGACTTTTCGGTGATCAAAATTTTTCCCGGTGAGCTCATCGGTTCCCATCAGGAAACATTGCCGCACCACGCGATTCATGACGTGGACAATGGCGATTTCGTCGGGAGAAAAAACATCTTTTCGTGCCATTCGAGCCATGGGAGTGTCTCCTAACCTCTCTGAAGAAGGGGGCCCATTTCGCAGTAGGTGACAAATGTACATATTTAGCCGTCGCTGTCAAGCCCACACATAGAGGTGGCGACTTGCGGCCCTTCGCGCATTGCCGAGATGGTGACCGCCCCGAATGTCCGCCCGGATGCGCCGGCTTTGCTCGCAAGATGCTGTGTCCCCGGATAAGCGCCCGCGACTTCGCGGTCCCGGATGCGTCCTCCTGGATGTTAGTCGCGGCCAGTGGCTGGGCCAAAATCGCGAGGTGGCTGGTGAATACCGCGAGGGGACGATGGCGGTGGGAATTCGTGCCGGACGGATTAGAATGGAGTCCAGTGGCCGCGTGCGGGAGGTAATGACGCGGGTTGAAAAAACGCCTCGTTGCGAAGTAACGAGCTTCGCAACGAGACTTGACCGTCGGGGAGTAGTCGCTCCCACTGGGCCCAACAGCTTATCGTCGCGCGTCCGAGCTTTCTGATCAAGCCGCTTCTTGGCGTCTGGCGGATCGCATTTGTCTGCTGAAGGGTTGCGACCGCGTTTATCGGCCCAACCATCCCTTGTGTCGCTACTGCAGTCCATCTTGTGTCAAGGCCGCGAAACGTTGGCGTCAATGCTTGGCGAACCGGCGTTACCGAGCCAGCGACCAGGGTAAGTCGCAACGCAGGGCTCAAGCGAGCCGGTACCGCGAGCGAATTCGGGAACGTTCGTTGACGCCGGTCGCCGCCGCGGGTGGCGAGGGCTATGGGTATGCCGGGATCGGCGAAAAAATTCGCTGTCAGCGGCCCGGTTGTTATGAAACATTCACGCCGACGGCTCGCTCGCCGCTACAAAAATTCTGCAACTGCCGTTGTCGACAAGCTTTGTATCGCGTGCTGGTGCGAGAACGGCGTTGGCGGAGGAGGTGGGGCGGAGAGGTCACGCGAGATCGTAGCCACGACGATTTTCCCTAGCAACGAAGCGGGATCATGTTCGCCATATTGGACGCCTGACCGTCCCTTCGTATCCTCGGCTCCCAGTGGGTTCACGTTCGCTGCCGAACGGGTTCCAGGAAGGAGCACGAGAAGAGGCTTTATTCGCCATGACGGACCATGTCGCCAGTTGCAGCACGGAGGAGACGCAGTCGCTGGCGTTGGAACTGCTGGACGAACGTCTGGCCCGGTATCGACTCACGCAGCCGAAGCAAGAACATCAGATGGCGCAATCGATGGAACGTTACGGTCAGATCTCGCCGATCGTGGTCTGTCTGCACGACGAGACCTGGGTGGTGGTCGATGGTTTCAAGCGATTACGAGCAGCTCGAAGGCTCCAGGGGATCACGTGCCTGGTGGCTCGTCGCCTGGACGTGGACGAGCACGGGGCGAAGGCAGCACTTTACAACCTGAACCGGATCGGTGTTCGTCCGGCGGAGCTGGAGGAGGCGTGGATTGTGCATGCCCTGGTGCGCGAGGATGGCCTGTCGCAAGTGGAGGCGGCTCAACTGCTGGGTCGACACAAGAGCTGGGTCAACCGCCGTCTGGCGATGCTCGAACGATTATGTCCCGCGGCGCGCGAGGAGTTGCGGCTCGGTCTGCTCACGCCGAGCCTGGCCCGCCAGTTGACGCGATTGCCCGTGGGCAACCAGGCGGACGCCTTGCGAGCCGCGCGGGAAGCGGCGCTCACCTCCACGGAACTCTCCGGCGTGGTCGATCTGCTCTTGGCCAGCAGCACGAGGGAGCAGACAACGTTCGTGCTGGGTGATCCGCGGCGAGCGTTGCGTCAGGCGGAGGATCGTTACGTGCATTATTGGGACCCGCGCATGAGTACAGCGGGGAACCGTGTGGCCAAGCAGCTGGCGCTGCTGTTGGACTGCCTGGCCAAGATGCAATCGTGGCTGCGGTATCAAGGTCGTGGCCAGTTGCAGGCCTGTGATCGGGAGCCGCTCGCCGATGGTTTCACACGGCTCGTCCAGGAAGGGCGTCTGGTGTCCGAGGCGTCGGAGGATTTTTTGCAGGAGCTCAAGTTGCCATGACGGACTTGTCGGAGAAGGCCCGGCTCGAGAACGAGATCATCCATCGCGTGTTGGGAGGACAGCCGCTACGGCGGATCGCGCGGGAGCTGGGCCTGAGTCGCTGGCGCGTCAGTCAAACCGTCCGCGCGCATCGCGTGGCTCGGGACGACGAGTCAGCGGCGCCGGTCAACGTCGATCTACCGCGACCTCCCTCGCGACGATCAAGCAAGCTCGACGCGTTCCAGTCACAGATCGAGCGGCTGCTGGCGCGTTATCCGAATCTGACCGCCACGCGACTCCATGAAGAGCTGCGGAAGCTCGGTTACGAGGGTGGTTACACGATTCTGCGCGAGCGGTGGAAGGAGCTGCGCCGCGCACCCACCAAGCCGCTCGTCCAGCGTTTTGAAACGGCGCCCGGCGTCCAGGCGCAGATGGACTGGTCGGTCCATGACATCGACTTTACCCACGAGGGTCGTCGGAGAGTGAATCTTTTCAGTTACGTCTTGGGATACTCTCGGCGACAGTATCTCTGCTTTACCGAACGCCAAGATTTCGACACGACGTTGCGTGAGCATATCAAGGCGTTCGCATATCTGCAGGGCGTAGCCGCCACGTGCCTCTATGACAATATGAAGGTTGTGGTCACGCGCTGGGAGGACGATCAACCGATTTACAACACGCGATTCCTGGCGTTCGCCACGCACTACGGTTATCGCCCGTGGGCGTGTCGCCCTCGGCGTCCGGAAACGAAGGGAAAAGTTGAACGACCATTTCACTACGTCGAAACCAGTCTGCTCAACGGTCGCACGTTCCGTTCGCTCGAACACCTGAATGAAGTGACTCGCTGGTGGCTGACCAACCAGGCCGACACGCGCGTGCACCGTACGACCCACAAACGTCCGCTCGACGCGCATGCCGAGGAGCTGCCTCATCTTCTGCCACTCCCCCGTCATCCTTACGATACGGCGCGCGTGGTCTATCGACTCGTTCAGGATGATGGCACGATCGTCTACGCCCACAATCAATATTCGGTGCCGTGGCGACTGGTGGGCGAGCTGCTGCCGGTACGGATCAGCGAGACGGAATTGATGGTGTACAACCGACTCATCCAGCGCGTGGCCTGTCATCCGCTCGTGGTGGGCCAGACTGGCCAGACTCGTTCCGATCCGACACATCGACCACCGGCCAACCATGCCGAGCAACTGGCGACCTTGCGAAATCGCTTCGCGGAACTGGGAGCGATCGCCAACCAGTTTCTGGAAGGTCTACTGAAAAAACAGCGTCAGGGGAGGAAACAGGCGGCGCGAGTGCTCACCCTCGCAGCCAGCTATCACCGTGCGGATCTCTTGTCCGCGATGGAGCGCGCGGTGCGCTACCATGCCTACTCCGCCTCCTCGCTGGAACGCATTCTCTCGCTGACGGCGCAGCCGAAGGCGGCTTGGCAGCTGCTCAGCGACGGTGAGCAAGCTACGCTCGATCAACTGGCCAAGTTGAAGACCATCCAGCCGCGTGCCAGCGGTGAGTATCAATATCTCCTGTTCCACGACGAGGACATGCATGACAGCGACGCCACCGAGTGACGAGCATCTGCGCCAACGGATCCAGAATCATCTGGAGACACTCAAGCTTCCGTTGACGATCGCCAAAGTGGATGAGACGTTGCGGGCCGCGACGCAAGACCAGCCATCGTATCTGGAGTTGCTGGAGCGCTTCTTGGCCTGTCCCGCGCGGGAACGTCGCGAGCGGAGCATCGAGCGGCGGCTGCGCGAGGCGACCTTCTGCGATCCAGGCACCTTGCAATCGTTTGACTGGGAGTTCAACGCGAAAACCATCGATCCCGCTCCCTTCCACGAACTGGCGACCGGTGAGTTCATCAGGCGACATGATAACCTGGCCTTCGTGGGCAAATCGGGATTGGGAAAAAGTCATTTAATTCAAGCGGTGGGCCGCGCCTGCTGCGCGGCGGGCTATCGCGTGCGTTACGTGACGAGCGCCAAACTGCTCGAGGAACTGACGGCGGCCTCAGGTGACCGTACGCTCGCCGGTCGTGTACGCTACTATGGGCGATTCGATCTGCTAATCATCGATGAATTCGGCTTCGACAAGCTCGAACGCCTGGAGTATCCCGAGTCCCCCAGCCTGTTGTACAAAGTCATCGATCATCGCAACGGGCGAGCGTCCACGGCGCTGATCACGAATGTGGCCTTCGACCAGTGGACGAGTTATCTGGGAGATCCTCCCTTGGCGATGGCGCTCATCGATCGCGTGGTGGATGGAGCGATCATTCAATACTTCGACGGCGAATCGTATCGAGCGCATCGAGCGAAAAAGAAGGCCCAAGAAAGGGCGGAGCAAGGCAGCCTGAAGACTGCTGAGAGGACGACCACCCGGCCAGGCAAGACAGCCGCACGGCCGAACAAGGCGGCTGCGTCCCGCCCATCATGAAGGATCTCGATTACGCCGCGATTCGCCGCGCGATCACCATGCGGCAAGTCTTTGAGCTCATTCCCTACGAGCCCAGCCGCATCGTCGGCGATCAATGGCGCGGACCGTGTCCCATCTGTCGCGAGTCTTCGCGAACCAACCGGCATCCCTTCTCCGCAAACATCGCGCGCATGTCTTCCAATGCTTCCGTTGCCATCGGTCAGGCAACGTGCTCGATCTCTGGATAGCGATCACCAAGCTGCCAATCCGCAAAGCGACGCTGGATCTCTGCAGCCGACTACAAATACATCCCACCACAACCCAACGCACGCAACCGAAAAACCGCTCCTGACCAGCCACTCGTTCCGCAACCGCCCTACCAGCCATTCCGCGAAAATGGCCTGGAACGAAACCGCGAACGATACTCCTGGATGCGGTACCCCCCCGGATGTGCGGTGTCCCCCGGCTGTGCCCGGACGCGCCGGCGCTGTCCGCAAGATGCTGTGTCCCCGGATACGGTGCTCAAGATGCTGTGTCCCCGGATAAGGTGCCCTGTGTCCCCGGATACGGTGCTCAAGATGCTGTGTCCCCGGATACGCCCCCCCGGATACGTCCCGCAAGATGCTGTGTCCCCGGATACGCCCGCAAGATGCTGTGTCCCCGGATACGCCCGTGCTCAAGATGCTGTGTCCCCGGATACGCCCCCCCGGATACGTCCCGCAAGATGCTGTGTCCCCGGATACGCCCGCAAGATGCTGTGTCCCCGGATACGGCAAGATGCTGTGTCCCCGGATACGCCCGGATACGCCCGTGTCCCCGGATACGCCCGGATACGCGAGATGCTGCTGTGTCCCGCGACTTGGCGCCGCGATTTGGCGCAAGTGGCCGCTGTATTCCAGGATGGCCTCGTGGTCACCGCGGCAAGTTACAAGCCGAACGGCGGTTCTCGTGAGCTATGTTTTAGAGCTGCGTTAATGTCAGCTCATTCCCTTGTGAGATCGTAGAGATGCGACCATTGCCCGCACGAATTGTTGCCGCGCTGATCGTGATTTGCGGTATCACCCTCACCGCCAAGGGATGAATCCATAGCAGTCCTTCACATCGTAGACGATACACACGCAGAGACGCAGAACTCGCGGAGTTCTTAGGAGGACGGTAAATCAGCTCCGCGCCGACCGCGCGTCGGCGTGGGACTTCTCAGACCTTCCCCTCACCCTCCAGTTGCTTGTACCGAATCAGCGAGTAAACCACCGGAACCAGGGCCGCGGGAATAATGATGGCCAACGGTAGCCAGAGCGGGGCACCCAACAGGCACGCTAACGCTCCGCCCAGTCCCCCCGCGGTGAACAGCCACGCTGCCAGGCGGTGCGTTTCATTCCAGACTCGATCACTCGCGAGCGTCCACGGCGTACGCACCCCCACGAAGAAGTTCTTTTTTACTTTACCGAGCACGTTGCCCATGGCGGCAAAGAACAGAAACATGCCCACCATCAGCGCAGTGCTGATGCGGACTGTGACTCCCAGATAGGCGCAGAGCAACAAGCCATGAATATAGGTCATCAGGACGTTGATCAACGCTACGATGTACCAGTAGGTACTCTGAAACTCGTCCACCTTGAAATGTCTGGGGGACAGCCACGGAATGGCCCAGAACAGTAGGACCAGGGGCAATTCCATCACAGGCAGCATGAAGACTACCAAGCGGCCCCCATATCCGTCGACTTCCCCACGGAAATTCCAGTGTGTCGGGATGCGCTCAGGCAAAAATGGGTATGCCACCGCCGCCGAAACGACGATCAACAACAGCGCTACGATACAGACAATTTTGTAAAGGCGGATCATCGTTCCACTCCCCCCAAACCAGGTTAGCCGAAGATTTTTTTAGCTCGCGCAATCTCGTCCCTCGTCCCCTATGACGCTCGCTCATCCGTCGCCGCAAATGTGTGCCACATCCACGTCAACAAGTCTTGCACGACGGTCGTATTCAATGAGTAAATCATCTGCTGGCCCTCTCGACGACTGCTGACCAAATCAGTCTCTTTCAACAGCGCCAAGTGGTGCGACAGTGTGGGACGTCCCGTTTCAAAATGTTCCGCGATCTCACCCGCCGATAACTCGCCTTTCGTGAGCAGCTTCAGGATCTCGCGCCGCGTGGGATCAGCGAGTGCCTTGAATGTCTGGTGGTGTGGCATCGTTCATTCCGAAATTCGCCGAATTCCGCTCGAAAATGCGCGGCTTGATTCCACGCTGTGGTTCACGCCGAGGCGCCGAGCTTGCGGAGTTTGTGCGAACCTAGCACCCTCGCCTTCTCCCTCCTCGCCTCCGCGTAAGACTTCTCGGAACTGTCACCCGCGTCGAGCCGCTCCAAGCCGGCTTTGTATTTCGATATCCATCGAAATAATTGTACCAGTCCGGCAATTTGCGTCAAGCGGCGTGCTCTTGGCAGCAGGAGATCGGTGAGGCCGTTCCCCAGCCGCCGAGTTTCCACGATAATCAACTGTTTCCGCTTGAAACCGCAAAACATGCCCACCGTTCGACTAAAAGCCCGCAAGGCGCAGCCCTTCTATTCGCATCATCCTTGGGTATTGGACACGGCAATTGCCCAAGTCGACTCGTCGGCCGTCGACGGCGAAGTCGTTGACCTGGTGAACGACAAGGGGGATTGGATCGCCCGCGGCATCTTCAATTCGCACAGCCGAATTCGCGTCCGGCTGTACACCTGGCAGCCTGACGAGGCGCTGGACGACGAGTTTTGGGGTCAGCGTTTGGAGGACGCCGTTTCGTTGAGACGACAGCTGGGACTGCTGCAACCGCGGAGTGCCGAGCGGATCGTATTCAGTGAAGCTGACCGACTTAGCGGATTGATCGTGGACCGCTTTGGCGAACACCTGGTGATCCAAGTCAACGCGTTGGGCATCGAGCATCGCCTGGAGTTGATTGGCGATCTACTACAACAAAGGTTTCAGCCCGCGAGCATCTCGGTTCGAATTGACGAGGCCACGCGTCGCAAGGAACGCATCGAGTCGGCGTCACGCGTGTTGCGCGGCAGCCCGCCCGACCGCGTCTATTTCATCGAGGAGCACGGACTGCAATTTGGCGTCGAATTGCGGTCCGGGCAGAAGACGGGATTTTATCTGGACCAGGCCCGCAATCGTCGCGACGTCGCTCGCTACATGCGTGGTCGAACGACGCTAGACATGTGTTGCTATTCGGGCGGTTTTTCTCTGGCCGCCCTGGCCTTAGGCGGAGCGAAGGACTGCCTGGGTATCGATACGAGCGAGCATGCCGTGGCGTTGGCTCGCGCTAATGCGGAGCTGAACGGCATCACGCAAGCCCATTTTGAGTGCGGCGACATGTTTACGTCGTTGGAGCGACTCGGCAAGCAGGGCCGGAGCTTTGGGGCCGTCATCCTCGATCCCCCCAAGTTCGCCCATGGCCGCACGAAGCTACAGCAGGCCCTCAAGGCATACCATCACTTGAATCGCCTGGCATTGTCGCTATTGGAACGCGATGGAATCCTGGTAACCTGCAGTTGCTCGGGCAGCGTTTCCCGCGAAGACTTCGCTTCCATGCTGTTCGGCGTCGCGACGCGCTGCAAGCGTGACCTGCAACTGCTGGCCCGGTTTGGCGCATCCGCGGACCATCCTACGTTGATCTCCTGCCCGGAAACCGAATACCTTAAATGTTTTGTTTATCGGGTGCTCTAATGGTCGCGTGGCTGACGCGGGAAGTTAAGGACGGATGTTGAACTGCGGCTGCCGGCTCTCGATCAGCTGAGACTCATAGGCACGCCGCAGGCGAACTTGTGTCGCCGGCGATTGCGGACTGAAAGCGTGCAGTTCGACTTGTATGGATTCGAGCGGGATATCGCTGTTGGAAAACAAACTGACCAGCGCGGCCTCGTTTGACTCATCGAGGTGTTGGCTGATGCGGGCTCTCAGATTTTGCGATTCCCCAATGTACAGATACCCGTCGCGGTGGGAAAAGATATAAACACCCGGGGTTGTCGGTATGTCGTTCGGCGCTGCCCTAAGATCCGTGAGCGGCAGCACGGTAATCCGCCGATCCCAATCCGCCACGCGTGAAATCAATTCGGGTTTCAGTTGCCGGGCCTTTCGCAGCCCCAGCGCCGCCTTGCGCAGCAGATAGGGCTCCACGTGCGGCGACAAAGCGTGCGCCTCGGCGTCAAATTCGGCGCGTAGCAAGGGGTCGCACAGGATGCGGTCGGTGCCAACTCCATGCCGGTCTTCCATCCGTCGAGCAACAATCTCGGCAGCCGCTGCGTAGGACTGATGGTCTTCACGACGACGCTTTGACGCACGGACGTTGAGCTTTCCTTGTTTTCGGAGCGCGAGCAGCCGCCAGTTGAGTTCGGCCGGCGATGCGTCGGGCAATTGCTGGCGACAGGCCTCCAGAAACGCGCGATTCAAATCATCCTGCAACAGTACCTCATCCGAGCTCCATCCGTGGGAGGCCTGCTTGAAAGCCGCGACAAGGCAATCATCGAGTTTTCTTGACTGAATGGTGTCCTGGCCCTGTGTCTCAGCGGAACGGCTGAGGACGCAAGCGCTCAAGGCGAGGACCGAAATCGCACGCCGCGACATGATTGGTGGGATGGTGGCAACCTGCATCAGAACACGTGGACGGGAGGCACGCGGTGGTGGTTCCGCAAGAACGTTCAGGCGGCGATCAGAATTGTTCCAAGGCTTAAATTCTATCGTATCACCCAAGTCGCTGTCGAATGTCCCGCCGAAAGCAGCCTGGCCACGGGGGAAAGCGGTAGTGCACGCAATTCTGCTCGGCACGACTCTTGCCTAGGATCCCCATTGCATGCCGATGGGTGCTTTAGATCCTGGGCTAGTAACAACGCGCGATACAGCCTTGAACTCGCCGAAGGCCGCTCGTTACCACAGAAACCTCAAGGACCTATCGACAAGCCATGGGGATACGCAGGTTTCTTGCCGAACAGTATTGGCATGCACCCCGCACCCCGTAGAGGTTGTACAATCATGAAGCGACTAACCACAATAGAAACACGTCCAGGGTGGTCCGAAGGGCCTTCCTGGGCGGCTGACCGATTCTCCGCCCGCGACGACATCCATGGCCATGGGACGAAGCAGCACTCCGATTCGAGTTCACGTGCGGCCGGGCCGCGCGCTGGCTTGGTGCCTGATCTGCGCCTGTGGATGCGCTCCCCAGCACAATGCAGCGACGATCCCTCAGCTACCCTCGGCGGATCTGAAAAATGACCGTCCCACAGCCGTTGCCAAGGAATACGTTCATGAGCCTGCAACGCATCGTATGGGCGCGTTCTACGTCGACGACACGATTTGTGCAGATTGCCACAGTGCGCTGTGGGATTCCTACCAGGAGCTGGGGATGGCTCGGTCTTTGTCCGAGTTTGACGCCGCGGCGGCCATCGAATCGTTTGCCGAAGGGGATGCTCATTTTTATCATGCTCCCTCAGACATGCATTTTCACATGTGCGTACGTGATGGATGCATGGTGGTCAGCCGCTATCGCCAGCGCACGGATGGCACACGCATCAACGAGCGCCAGCAAGAAGTCGACCTGGTGATCGGCTCGGGCAACCATGTGCGTGGCTATATCTATCGCAACGCCACCGGGGAGCTGTTTGAAATACCCGTGGTGTGGTACACGCAGGAGCGGTCCTGGGGCATGGCGCCGGGTTACGATCTGGTCGATCACCAGGACTTTGACCGCCCCATTACCCGTCAGTGCATGGGCTGCCACAATGCCTACCCCCCGCTTGCGGTGGATGACGACAAGTTTGGCACCCCTCCGTTGTTTCCCGAGAATCTGCCGCACGGAATTGGCTGCCAGCGATGTCACGGCCCCGGTGGACGTCACGCGGAACTCGCCGTGGAGGAAGCGGCTGCAGCATGGACGAAGTCCGCGCGTCCATTGTCAATCCGGCGAAGTTGCCACGCGTGCAGAGGGATGCCGTTTGCCTGCAATGCCATCTGCAGCCGATGAGCCGACGAACCAGCATTGTGAGAAAAACGGGTAAGGGGGATTACCAGTTTCAGCCGGGAGAGTCGCTGGACGAGCACGCCTTGTACGTGGAATTGGATGAGAGCGGCGAAGAGCATGACCGATTCGAAATCAACCACCACGCCTATCGATTGCATCAAAGCAGGTGTTTCCAAGACAGCGACGGCGAACTGAATTGCCTGACTTGTCACGATCCGCACGCGAAAGTTGCCGCATCGCAAAGGACCGCTCATTTTCGGTCGCGCTGTCTGTCATGTCACGGGCGCAGCGACTGTCTGGACGTGCAAAACGGGCATGCCCCGGACGCGGACTGCGTTTCCTGCCATATGTCGGTCCGGCGCACCCAGGACGTGGTCCATGTGGTGATGACGGATCATAAGATCGCGCGGCGCAGTAAGCTGGCGGATCCGACAGCCGAACTGGCTGAAGCGGAAGTTTCCAGTGACTTGCCGATACGCCCATATACTTGGGCCGACCAGGCCCAGAGCGCTGACGACCAGCAGCTGTCATTGACCATTGCCAGGCTGCGCGATCGCGATCCAACGTTGCTCGCTCAGCTGACCTGGCCGCTTCCTGTTGCGGCTCGTCTCACTCCCGAGGCGCAACTGGAACTGGGAATCGAACTCGCGCAAGCAGTTGATCACGGGGCGCGCCACAGCCGCTGTCGGCACGCTGCGTGGACTGCTGCAGGCTGGACCCCGCATTGCGTTGATCCACACGAATTTGGGCACGGCCTTCACGGTGCTTGGCCGTTATCACGAGGCTGTTCAGGAGTTGCAGGTGGCACTTGACCTGGATCCCGACCGCCCTGAAGCCCATTACAACTTGGGCCTGGCGCTCTCCAAGACGCTTCGCGCTGAGGAGTCGATGGTCCATTACCGCCGCGCGATTGAACTTCGTCCCACCTATGCCAAGGCCTACTTCAATTTGGGCAACGCCTACGCGAAAGCCGGTCAATTGGATCAAGCGGCGGATGCCTTTCGGCAGGTATTGAGTCTCAGGCCAAATTTTGCCCGAGCATACAAGAATCTGAGCGCCATCTTACGCCGGCAGCAGGCATGGGCAGAGGCGCTGCAGGTGCTGCAAGATGGTCACCGTGCCGTACCGCGCGACGGCCCGATCCTGAACGATCTGGCTTTACTTTACACCGGTGTTGATGATCCATCGTTGCAGAACTGGCCGCGGGCGCTCGATGTGGCACGCCAGTATTGTGACCTGATGCCCGCTGATGCAACGGCGAGGCTGACGCTGGCGCTAGCTGAGGCGATGACCGACCACGCCGACGATGCGCTGCAGTCCGTGGCAGCAGCGCTGCAAGCCGGAGCCGTTCCGCCTCGCGCGGCGCTGATTGCCGCGATCGCTCAGCAGCGTTCCGGCGCCCATCGAGCGGCACGGCAGAACTATGAGGCTGGTTTGGCGGGGACGGATCGACCATCGAGCGACCGATTGCAGCGTGCAATCCGCATGGCAGCCAAGCAGGTGTTTTGAAGTTGCGCTCTAATCACCGCCCCCAAGAGTCTTGCGGCCAATCGTCGTCGTGATGCAAAATGACCGGGCGCGATGGTGTGGCGCGCGAGGCGAAGCTCGGGGAGGTCGGGGGTTACCCCCGGGGGGGGAATCCCCCAAACCCCCCGGGTTTCGCACATTATTCGGGCAGAGGGGACCGGACTTCGTGACACCTGCATCCGTCCAAGTCGACTTTGCATGGCGCCCGGATTGCCCAGTCGTCAAGCTCTGCCAAAACGCCCAAATTCCACCTCGAGCCCCACGTTTAATTAGTGGGGCCTGGATCGATATCGTGTCGAAACTGATCAGGAGGATAATTCGCTCGGCGCAATTCGCGTCGACCATAAGGAACATCGCGGTTGTCGCCATGAAATATCAAACTGACCATTTTGGCCTGCTAGAAATCGATGCCGATGGAATCCTGCATTTTCCGGACGGGATTATCGGTTACGAGCAGCATCGCCACTGGGCCCTGTTGGCTGAGGAAGGTGATAACGCGGTGGGGTGGCTGCAGAGTCTGACGGACCCCGGATTGGCGCTCTCGTTGGTTTCGCCCCATCGCTATGTGCGGAATTATGTGTTGCGCGTGGACCGCAGCGAAATTGCCTGCCTGCCCTGGTCCCAGCAGGACAGCGCGTTGGTGTTTGTCGTAGTCAGTGAACACGAGGGAAAACTCACGGCGAATCTTCGAGCCCCCATCATCGTTAATCTCGACCGGGGTTTCGGCCGCCAGGTGGTTACCGCCGACGAACAACCGCTTCAATACGCACTATCGGACGATCTTGTGCAGATCCGAAAGAGCGCGTAAGCCGACATTTTCCTGTCAGTAAAAATATTTTGCCCAGGTCAAATTGTGGCTTTGGGTAATTCTGGCAGCCGATACCATCCTGCAGACAACCATGAACGCTTGCGTAGCAACTGCACGTTCTTGATGTTTCGCGGCGGGACGCCTCGCATCAAAGCGGTTACGGTAGTGTTTGTGGACGAAATCAGCGGCAGCCCTCCGAATCTTGCACGGACGCAACGGAAGTTCAACGCATCGAACAATGCTCGCCGTTCGCGCAGGATTTTGCAGATCGAGTTTCGGTCCGTCATCGGAAGGTAAAAAGGAGCAGAAGATGCTGGTTCTCTCGCGACACCGTGATGAAAGCATCATGATCGGCGACGACGTCGTCGTGACGATTGTCGATATTCGGGGCGACAAAGTACGGTTGGGAATTGAGGCGCCGACAAGCATTCCCGTGCACCGCCAGGAGGTGTATGAAGCGATTAAGCGCGAAAATGAACAGGCCGCCAGATTGAATCCGGAGGCTGCCAAGAATGTCGGCAAGGCCAGAGGCCAGAGCACCTAGTTCGCGGATGCGACGGGACTGCTCACCACGTTCGCCACGGCGCTGACACTCCCCAACGGCCGCGGAGTCTCACGACGTCGCGGGCAGACCATCGAGCATCGCGTCCCTTCCCCGCACTGGCCCATCGTTGCCGAGGCTCAATCCTCGTAGGACGGCCTGGCCAAGTCGCCATTTAACGCGACCAGCAGCGTGGATTTTCCAACGACTTGGTGATCCGTCCCGCACTGGAGGACGGATTACCCCTCCGCGGAAAGTGAGCTGGCGAAGGCGACATTTTTCGTAGGACGGCCTGGCCAAGTCGCCATTTAACGCGACCCGCAGAGTGGATTTTCCAGCCATTTGGTAATCCGTCCCGCCTTGGAGGACGGGTTATCCCTCCGTGGAAAGCGAGCTGGCGAAGGCGACATTTCTCGCGGATGGGCCAATCCATCGTACATTGTCCGCACGAATTCAACGCAGCCGGCCATGTCTCGCCCTGCATCGCCACTTCCGTAACTGCCCAGGGTTGAGTATTTTCTCCTGGCGGGCGAAATTGCAGTTAACCCATGGTGGTTTGGATCGGTCAGCCCAGCGTTGTCTGACGAACTGCACGGTTTACCGTGCGCGGCCCCATTGGTGTAGACTACGAAAACGCACGCCACACATTCTCTGAATCCTCATCTCACGATCCGACTCCGCGTGGCGAAATAAAAGGAAAATTACTTTGAATGCCACAACACAACTTATCCGCGTTGGCCACAGTCCAGACCCTGACGATGCGTTTATGTTCCATGCCCTGGCCAACCACAAAATCGAAACTGGAGACTACCAGTTCACGCACGAATTGGTTGATATCGAGACGTTGAACCAGCGCGCCTTCTCCGGCGAATTGGAACTGACCGCCGTCAGTATCCACGCCTACGGGCATCTCGCCGACAAGTACCTGCTCTGTTCATGCGGGGCCAGTATGGGCGACGATTACGGTCCGATGGTTGTGGCCCGGCGGCCCTTATCCCGGTCGGACTTGACCTCCGTGCAAATCGCTGTGCCCGGCAAGCTGACGAGTGCTTTCTTGGCTCTGCGGCTGTTTCTTGACTCCGAGTTCTCCTATACGCTCGTGCCGTTTGACGAAATTATCGACGCGGTAGTGTGTGGGGAGTGGCAAGGACGCGCAATCGACGCCGGACTGATCATCCACGAGGGACAGCTCACGTTTTCTCAAAATGGCCTGCAGCTGATTACCGACTTGGGCCAATGGTGGAAACAGGAAACGGGCCTGCCTCTACCGTTGGGTGCGAATGCCGTTCGTCGTGATTTGGGATCGAAAACTATCCACGAAATCGCTCGTCTGCTGCGACAGAGCATTGAGTATGGCTTGGCTCACCGGCAGGAGGCACTCGACTATGCGTTGCAATACGGCCGCGATCTGGATCGCGGGCAAGCTGACAAATTCGTGGGGATGTACGTTAATGATTGGACCTTAGACTTCGGCGAAGCCGGCCGCGCTGCGGTGACAGAACTCTTACGGCGCGGTCATGGCTGTGGACTGCTGCCGAAACTCATCCAACCTGAGTTCGTTTGATGCCCCCTGAAATACCGCGCCGGCCCGAGTTGACTGCGGAGCGTCCTGCCAAGGCGTCCTCACGTGGTCGCTATTTTATCGTTTTATTCTCCGGCTTCAGCCTATTGCTTTTCTTGGCCTTTGTGTCCCTGTTTTACGCCGGCTTCGCCATCGTGGTTGCATTGGCCGCTCTGTTGATTTCGTTTCATTACGTGGTTTGGGGCTGGTGGCTGGGACGCGTCATCCATGAGGCGGAATCGAGCGACACCGACGTGGACACGTAGAGCGACGTGGAAGCCCATGGCGGCAGGCAGTAGGTGGCATCAGCCTCGGCTATCTCGCAACTTCAAGACAGACGGCCCATCTACGGGTTTGACCGCAAGCACCCTATGGTAAACTAGGGATTGACGAAACGGTGAGTGGCATGGTGTCTGCACGTTTCGCGGAGGCATCGTCCCGGTTCCCGGCCAGTCCTACGTGGCCTGCGACTCTTGGGAGATAGGCCTCCACTGAGCCAGCTGTTGGCTAGACGGGAGTCGTGGATGTGCGCGTGGCGGGATGAACTTGCGTTGGCGATCGATGAGTACTTTGGCGAAATGGTCGCGTTGCGTCGCCACTTGCATCGCAACCCCGAGCCTTCTGGGGAGGAACACCGGACCAGCCTCAGGCTGTATCAGATGCTGGCCGAACTTGGATACTCCGTAAGGCTGGGTCCCGACGGTTGTGGCGTCATGGCCGACCTGATATCCGGCACTGAGCAGCAGGAGGGACTGATCGCTTTGCGGGCTGACATTGACGCGTTGCGAATACAGGACCAAAAGACGGTGGACTACTGCAGCATGGTCTCGGGCACCATGCATGCATGTGGCCATGACGCGCATTCAGCCATTGTGCTGGGGGCGCTGGCGGCGATCGCCCGGCTGCATCACGAGGGGGCGATCGAGTTCCGACCGCGAATTCGCGGTATCTTTCAACCTGCCGAGGAAACCTGCGCCGGTGCGAAGCAATTGATCGCCTACGGTGCGCTGGAAAATGTGCGAGCGGCTGTGGCCACGCACGTCGACCCTTCGCGGGAGGTGGGCAAGATCGGGCTGCGCAAGGGCGTGCTGACCGCAACATGCGACGAGATCATCATTACGGTCTTAGGGGAAGGAGGGCACGCCGCCCGCCCCCACGAGAGTCGCGACCCCATTTGTGCGGCTGCCCAGCTACTCAACTGGCTCTATCTTCAAATCCCACGATCCACGGACAGCATGGAATCCGTGGTGTTTACGATCGGGCGCATCGTCGGCGGACACAACTCGAATGTGATTCCCGAGCGGGTCGAACTGCGTGGTACGTTGCGGACCTTGGACCAGCGTGTGCGTGCCAAAACGATCGAACTGATCCAACGATTGGCGCAGACCGTCGCGGTAGGCTCGCAGACCAACATCCAAGTCGACACGGGGATTGAGGCTGGGGCCGTTGTGAATGACGGCCGCATGGTTGACCTCATCGAGCAGGCGTGCCTCGGTGCGTTGGGTCCCCAGGCCATCGACAAAATCGAGAAGCCCAGCATGGGGAGTGAAGACTTTGCCTTCTTTTGCGAGAAGGTGCCGGCTGCCATGTTCCGACTGGGATGTGTTTCGGAAAAAGGGGGTGGGCCAGGACTGCATTCCCCATTATTTGACTTGGATGAGCAATCCCTGAAAATCGGAGCGCGGGTGATGGCGGAAACCGCATTGCTTTGGTGTGAACAGTACACCCACGCGCTCGGTAGCGGAAGCAGCTAGACCCAGCCCGGAAATGTTCGGTACAATCAGCGACGCCATCAACCCCGTAGAGAATTCGCATGCCAAAACTGATCTTCACTTCCAACGATGCTCCCACCATCGGGGTTGAGCTGGAATTGGCGCTGGTCGACGCGGAAAGTCTGGCCTTGAGAAGCTGCGTTAATGAGATGCTTGAGCAACTTCCCGCGCTAGCCGCCGAACAATTCAAACCGGAACTGATGCAGGCCTGCATCGAAATCAACACCGGCGTTTGCCATACCGTGGACGAGGCCAAAGCTGATCTGGTCACAAACTTGCGGCTGGTCGAACAAGCGGCGGATCGCATCAACGCCCGGCTGTGGTGGGGCTCGACCCACCCTTTTTCCTCCTGGCTCGACCAAAAAATAACTCAGGACGAACGCTACTTGAATCTCTGCGAGTCGCTGCAGGAAATGGCACGACGGCTGATTACTTGCGGGCTGCATGTCCATGTCGGCGTGGATTCGGGAGACAAGGCCGTGATGATCTGCGATCGGATTCTGCAACACCTGCCCACTCTGCTGGCCCTGAGCAGCAGTAGCCCGTACTGGGAGGCACGGGATACGGGCCTGCATTCTCACCGATCCAAGATCATGGAGGGCCTGCCCACGGCCGGGCTGCCACCTCTCATGCGGAACTGGTCCGAGTATGTGTGGCTGGTCAACCACATGGTGGAAACGGGCTTCATCAATACCATCCGCGAAATCTGGTGGGACGTGCGGCCGCACCACAATTTCGGTACCGTCGAAGTACGTGTCTGTGATATGCCCGGCAGTTTGGACGATGTACTCGCGATTACGGCCTTGATCCAAAGTCTGGTCAAGGCGCTGTCCGACGATATCGATGAAGGCGCCTATCAGCATGATTGCCATCCCATGCTGGTCAGTCAAAATAAGTGGCGTGCGTGTCGATATGGCAATCGCGCGGAACTCGTCGACTCGTACACCTTCAAGTCGCAAACGATTAGCGAAATTGTCGACTGGCTGATCGCAAGACTCTCCGACACCGCGGACGAACTGGGCTGCTTGCACTATCTGCTGGATTGCCGCCGGATCGCCCATGAAATCAGTTGGCCCGATCGACAACGTGCCATTCTGGCGGAGACAGGCCGGCCGGAAGAGATTGTTCGCCAATT
This sequence comes from uncultured Planctomycetales bacterium, assembly GCA_963695565.1. Classification (GTDB taxonomy): domain Bacteria; phylum Planctomycetota; class Planctomycetia; order Pirellulales; family Pirellulaceae; genus CAVOGW01. The sequence continues at coordinate 391,750 of CAVOGW010000005.1, read as the reverse complement.
GACGCGTTGCTCGCGGACCACTCCGCAAGACTAAGTGAAGATGTATCCTTCTTCGCCATGTTCGGCCAAATCCAGTCCGATCACTTCCCCGTCCTTGTTGACGCGCAGTCCGATCGTGAAGTTGATCAGCTGCAATAGGATAAAGGTAACGGTCGCCGCAAACACCATGGTGACGGCCACGGCGACAATTTGGCCAACGAGCAGCCTGGCGCCCGAGGCGGTGTCGTAGAAAATGCCGTTGGCTCCGCTGGGATTGACGGCTTTCGTGGCGAAGACGCCTGTCAAAATCGCGCCCAGGGTTCCCCCCACGCCGTGCACGCCAAAGGCGTCCAGCGAATCATCGTATCCCAGCCGGGCTTTCAAGAAGCCGCAGGCGAGATAACAGAAGGTTCCCGCCAGGGCGCCCATCAGCAGCGCCGGCATGGGCTGCACGAATCCAGAAGCGGGCGTGATACAAACAAGTCCCGCGACCGCTCCCGAAGCGGTACCCAGCACGCCCGGTTTCCCGCGCGTCAGCCATTCCATCAAAGCCCAGGCGACGGCCCCCGCAGCAGCCGAAAAATGCGTGACCACGAACGCGTTAGCGGCCAGTCCGCTGGCGGCACCCGCACTGCCGGCATTGAAGCCAAACCATCCCACCCACAACATGGCCGCGCCGATAACGGTGTACGTCAGGTTGTGGGGCCGCATATCAATTTGACCGTACCCCAGGCGCTGGCCCATGACCAACGCGCAGACCAGCGCCGACACACCCGAGCTGACATGCACGACCGTGCCTCCGGCGAAGTCGAGAGCGCCGCCCGCCAGGGCATGCTCCTGACCAAATGCCAGCAGACCACCGTCCCAAACCCAATGGCAGAGCGGACAATAGACCAGTGCTCCCCACAGCAGCGAAAACAGCGCCATGGCCGAGAACTTCATGCGTTCGGCAAACGCCCCGCAGATCAACGCGGGAGTGATAATAAAGAACATCCCCTGAAAGACCATGTAGGTCAGGTCAGGCAAGTCGCCGATCATGGCCTGCGGAGCCCGGCCGTCGACCAGCTTGATCCCTTCCAGGAACAGGTATTCTCCGTTTCCCCAATACGGATGGCTGCCCCCAAAGGCCCATGAAAATCCGAACATGCCCCAGGCCGTTGTCATCATGCCGGTCAGGAAGATGCATTGCATCATCACGCCCAGCACATTTTTCTTGCGGACCAGTCCTCCATAAAACATGGCCAGCCCCGGAGCTGTCATGAACAGGACCAGGGCGGCGGACGTCATCATCCAGGCGTTGTTAGCTGCCGTCCGGGCGCCCTCGTCGGCACAACAGGTCGATGCGGATATCAACCACAGAATCAGCGAGAGCCCGAGCACGCGGAGCGTGCGCCGCATGGGACGTTCCATGTTGGTCTACTTGTCCTTTTTGGGCTTGGCCGCCGACTTGCGGCGGGATCCGTTGTTCGACGCCGTCTTGGATTCCGCCGTCGACTCCGACTTGGAGTCTGACTTGGCCGTGGACTTGTCGGCTTGAGATTTCTTTTCGGCTTCAGCTCCCTGCTTGTAAGATTCGCTGCGATAATCGGTTTGATAGAAGCCCGAACCCTTGAAGACGATGGCCGCCCCAGTGCCGAACAGTCGCCGCAACTTAGACTTACCGCAGGCCGGACATTTTCTTTTGACCGGCTCGCTGATGGCCTGAAACAGTTCAAAAGAATGCCCACATTGATCACATTCGTAGTCATAAGTTGGCATACGATTTCACCTGTAGGTCGGAGGAAAATTTGGTCAAACAGGAAAACGAGGTCTCTTCGATCGTCCGGGCGGACGGCGACATTCTTTCGTGACTGACGCTGCTGGCCCCGTCAAGCGTGGGCCCCGTCAAGCGTGGGCCCCGTCAAGCGTGGGCCCCGTCAAGCGTGCCGTCTGCTGCTTAATGCCTCGCCGGATCACCCGGCCCACTGGATACGATAACCTGTGTGGGTCGAACGATCCGTTCATGAAGCCGATAGCCGTTTTGCAGCACCTTCAGCACGTGGCCGGCCGGCACCTCCAGGTCCGGCTGCTGGCCTACCGCTTCGTGCAGCATGGGGTCGAACTCGTCGCCCGTCGCCCCGACTTGTTCACAGCCATGCTGACGCAGGACGTCAAACAACATCTTTTGCACCATGGAAATCCCCTCCATCACGGTGGAACCGGAGGGATCGGATCGCGCAGGACTCCATGGCCCGTTCAAAATTGTCCAGCGCCGGCAGCAGGTCTTTGACAAGGGGTAGGGTGGCATAACGGAGTTGCTCGGTGTGCTCACGTCGAATTCGTTTGCGAAAATTTTCCAGTTCCGCCTGCACCTGTAGCGTCCGCTTCTGAGCCTCGGCCAGTGCTAACTGCACGGTCTCGATCGTCAGCCGCTGAGGACCTTCACCAGGGCTGGATGGCAAACGCTCGGAATCGTCCGATCCTGTCCCTTCCGCCAAGGCTTCGTCAATGGCGTGATGCGCCTGTTCATGCATGACGTCGTCCGCCGCCATGTGGGGAGTGGATTTCCGGGAAGATGTGTGTTTGTTAGCCACTATTTGTGCTCCTCGGACTATGCGTCACTTGAGTTTTCGCTGGAGAAGTACGCCTTGATCTTATCCAGAAACGATCGACGCTGGGGAGCTACATCGGCATGTTCTATCTGCGCCAATTCGCGCAGCAGCTCCTCTTCGCGTTTGCTGAGATGTTTGGGGACTTCGACGAATGTTCGTACATACAAGTCACCGCGTGAACGGTTGTGGGGGCTGGGCGCACCGAATCCCCGCAGGATGAACTGGCGTCCCGACTCGCTGCCAGGCGGGATCGTCAACGTGTGAGGACCATTCAACGTGGGCACCTCCAGCGTGGCGCCCAGCGCGGCTTGAGTATAACTGATCGGGATCTGCAGGAACAGATTCTGGCCGTCCCGTTCAAACAATTCGTGCTCGCGGACCCGAATCACGCAGTAGCAGTCACCCGGCGGGCCGCCGATTGCGGGCTGGGCTCGCCCTGCCCGCTCAACCGCACCTGCATCCCATCGTCCACACCGGCGGGAATATCGACCTTGATGGACAGCTCTTCCGCCTCGTAGCCACTGCCGCGACACGTGGTACATGGCTCGGCAATCAAGCGTCCGCTGCCACGGCACGCGGGGCAGTTGGTCTGCACCCGCAGAATCCCCGCCGATTGCACCACCACGCCTTTGCCGCCACATTGGCCACAGACGATCGGCTGCGAACCCGATTTGGCACCCGATCCCTGACACACGCCGCACAATTTGCTGCGGCGGAAGCGAATCTCCTTGGCCGTGCCGCTCACCGCTTCTTCGAGACTCAGTTCGACTTCCGTGCGCACGTCCGCGCCACGGCGGGGACGCTGTCGGCGTCGACCACCCCCGAAGACGTCGCCGAAGCCAAAAATATCACCGAAGGCGTCAAAGATATCCTCGACGTCCCGGAAGCCACCGGCACCAGCACCGGCCGCGAATCCCGCATGCCCATAGCGGTCGTAGGTCGCCCGCTTCTCCGCGTCCCCCAGCACCTCGTAGGCTTCGGCCGCCTCCTTGAACAGCAGCGTTGCCTCCTCATCGCCAGGATGGCTATCGGGATGATATTTGATAGCCAGTTTTCGGTAGGCGGCAGCGATCTCCCTGACCGACGCGTTACGCTCGACCCCCAGGATTTCGTAATAGTCGCGTTTGGTGGATGCCATGTGTGCCATAAGTGTATCAATCCGCGCGCTTCGTCGGAGCGCCAGATTTTACTTGCCGCGTCTAACAAACAAGCCACTTTCTTGCGAAGTGGCTTGCCAAGCTGGGCGACCAGGGGTCGCCCGATGATACGAGGCATCCGACGCAACGGGTCACCGCGGGGTGCGGTGGACCCACCGGTCGGATTGCACATCTCCGCTGAGCACTGGGCGTAGCGCTTAACGGATGCTGCCCTCAACGCGTTGCTTATCCTTGTCCTCGTCGTCAAAGTTTGTGACGAGGGCTTCGGTCGTCAGCAATAGTCCGGCAATGCTGGCGGCATTGGCCAGCGCGGTTCGGACGACTTTGACCGGGTCAATAATGCCGGCCTTGAGCATATCGACGTATTCCCCACGATTGGCATCGTAGCCCATGTTGGTCGATTTGGAGGCAACTTCCTCGACCACCACCGAGCCATCGATTCCACAGTTGTCCGCGATCTGTTTGAGGGGCGCCGCCAGAGCACGGTCGACGATGTCCACGCCGATCCGTTCGTCTCCCTTGGCGCTGGATCGGGCCTTTTGCAGGGCCTCTCGACCGCGCAACAGGGCCACGCCACCGCCCGGCAGGATGCCTTCCTCGACGGCCGCACGTGTGGCGTGCAGCGCGTCTTCCACGCGGGCCTTCTTCTGCTTCATGTCGGCTTCGGTTTCAGCCCCCACCGAGATGATGGCCACGCCGCCGGTCAACTTCGCCAAGCGCTCTTGCAGTTTCTCCCGATCGTAGTCACTGGTGGTGTCCTCGATTTGCTTCCGCAATTGGCTGATCCGCTGTTGAATATCGGCACTCTTGCCGGCCCCTTGCACGATCGTCGTTTCATTTTTGCCAATCGTAATCTTCTTGGCGCGACCTAACTGATTCAAGGTGATCGACTCGATATTCACGCCGAGGTCTTCGCTGAACAGCGTCCCGCCCGTCAGGACGGCCATATCCCCCAGCATCGCTTTGCGTCGATCGCCAAAACCTGGTGCTTTCACGGCGCAAATATTCAACACGCCACGCAGTTTGTTGACAACCAGAGTCGTGAGGGCGTCCGCTTCGACGTCTTCGGCAATGATCAACAGGGGTTTCCCCGACGTACTGACCTTCTCCAGAATCGGCAGAATGTCTCGTAACGTGGCGATTTTCTTTTCGTGCAGGAGGATGTAAGCATTCTCCAGATCGCATTCCATCGTGGCCGGGTTGTTGATGAAGTAGGGGGAGATGTAGCCCTTGTCGAACTGCATGCCCTCCACGATCTCTAACGTGGTTTCCGCGGTCTTACCTTCCTCGACCGTGATCACGCCGTCTTTGCCGACCTTTTCCAGCGAATCGGCCAACAGTTGGCCAATCGCTCGATCGTTGTTGGCACTGATGGCTCCCACGTTCAGGATATCGTCTTTCTTGGATACCGGCTTGGCCATGTCCCGCAGGTAATCGACAACTGCATCTGCAGCCTTTTCGATACCGCGGCGGACAGCCGTGGGATTGCTGCCCGCGACGATGTTTCTGAGCCCTTCCTTGAAAATCGCACGTGCCAGCACGGTCGCAGTAGTCGTGCCGTCGCCGGCGACGTCGGACGTCTTGGAAGCAACCTCATTCACGAGCTTGGCGCCCATATTCTCGAAGCGATCCTCCAGCTCGATTTCCTTGGAAACCGTCACCCCGTCTTTGGTGACGGTCGGCCCACCGAAGGACTTATCAATGATCACGTTGCGGCCGGTCGGTCCCATTGTCACCGCCACCGCGTCGGCCAGTTTTTCGATGCCTTTCAGCATGCGATGCCTGGCCTGATCTTCAAAAAGCAATTGCTTTGCCACGTTGCTATTCCTTTTGTTGGTTTAGGATTGATGCGTCCACCGGGGTGGCCACGCCCCGCTCACCCGCGGGACGCTGATCAACTTTGTTAACTACTGAACTTTGGCCAGGATGTCACTCTCGCGCAGGATCTTGATTTCATCGCCGTCGATTTCAATCTCCGTCCCGCCGTACTTACCGTAAATGACTTCGTCACCCACCTTGACGGATAACTCCCCGCGCGAACCGTTGTCCATCAACTTGCCGGGTCCGACCGCCAGCACCTTGCCGCGTTGTGGTTTTTCCCGCGCACTGTCGGGCAGCACGATCCCTCCCGCCGTGACTTCTTCGGCATCGGTGGGCTCGACGACAACTCGATCATCCAGCGGACGAATTTTGATTTTGGCCATCGTGATTATTCCTTTCAAAGATCTTCAATGATTGCGTTGTTTACATGTCTAACCGAAACTCGCGACTAAGGCGTGCGTGCACACCCGCAGATGAGCGCACCGCCCCGTCGAGCCGAGGCAGCTTTACATCATGCCACCCATGCCGCCCATGCCACCCATGCCACCCATGCCGCCCATGCCGCCCATGCCCATATCACCCATGCCACCATGGTCGTGCGGGTCACCGCCGCCCTGGGGCTTGGCTTCGGGAATGCTAGTCACTAGTGAGGACGTGGTCAGCAAGAGTGAGGCGACACTGGCCGCATTTTGCAGCGCGGTACGCACGACCTTGGCGGGGTCAATCACGCCCGCCTCGACGAGATCGCAATACTCATCCCGGTTGGCGTCGTAGCCTTCCGTTTTGGTTTTTTGCGCTCGCACTTTGGCGACGACGACTGCCCCGTCGCGTCCGGCGTTATCGGCGATCGTTCGCAGGGGACGGTCCAAGACATTGCGAATGATGTTGACTCCCAGCAGTTCATCGCCGTGCAGTTCGGACTCGAGACTCTTGAGTGCTTTTTCCGAGCGGATGAGGGCCACGCCGCCACCCGGAACGATTCCTTCCTCCAGGGCCGCTTGCGTCGCCGCTTTGGCGTCTTCGAACAACGCCTTACGCTCTTTCATTTCCGTTTCGGTGGAGGCCCCGCACAGAATCTGAGCCACGCCTCCGGCCAGTTTCGCCAGCCGCTCTTGCAGTTTCTCGCGATCGTAGTCGCTGTCCGTGGCTTCGATTTCGTTGCGAATCTGCTCCACGCGCCCCGCGATCTCCTTCTTGTCCCCGGCACCCCCTACAATGGTGGTGGTATCCGATGTGATACGTACCTTCTTGGCCTGACCGAGGTCGGACAGCTTCACGCTTTCCAATTCGATCCCCAGGTCCTTGAAGATGGCCGTGGCGCGGGTCAACACGGCAATATCGCCCAGCATGGCCTTACGGCGGTCGCCGTATCCAGGTGCCTTGACGGCACAACAGGACACAATGCCGCGCATCTTGTTGACCACCAGAGTGGCCAGTGCCTCACCGTCCACATCTTCGGCCAGAATTAACAGAGGCTTGTTAGCCTTTGCGATCGCTTCCAGCAATGGAACCAGCTTCTTGGCGCTCGAGATCTTTTCTTCGAATACCAGGATATAGCAGTTATCCAGTTCGACTGCCAGATTATCGGGGTCCGTGACAAAATGGGGAGACAAGAAGCCGCGATCGAACTGCATGCCTTCCACCACCTCGACGTAGGTCTCGTTGGTCCGACCTTCCTCCACGGTAATCACACCGTTCGTGCCGACTTTCATGAAGGCGTCGGAGAGAATGCTGCCGATCGTCGGATCATTATTACCCGCAATCGTCGCGATCTGTTGAATCGCCTTCTTACTGCTGCCGTCGACTTTGTCCGCCAACTTGCGAATCGCTTCGCTCACAACTTCCGTGGCTCGGCCAATGCCACGGGACAACGCCATGGGATCGCCGCCAGCGGCGATCATCTTCAGACCCTCGCGAAAGATCGCTTCCGCCAACACGGTGGCCGTCGTGGTCCCGTCGCCGGCGACGTCGTTCGTCTTGCTGGCGGCCTCCTTCACCAGCTGAGCGCCCAAATTCTCATTGGGATCGTCCAGCTCAATATCCTCGGCTACGGTGACGCCGTCCTTGGTGATCTTGGGGGAACCCCAACCCTTATCCAGCACTGCGTTGCGTCCCCGAGGCCCCAGCGTGCTCTTCACCGCACGAGCCAGCTTGGAGACACCGCTGAGCAGCGGTTGCCGTGCGTCATCGTCAAAAACCATTTTCTTTGCCACGTTGGAAATCCCTCCTACAAAGCCTGTTCAAGTTGATAGATGTTGACCAGTGGATTCGAGAATCGTGCAGACGCCGACCGATTCCGAACGCTCGGAAATCTGACCAGCGGGCCCCTGCGGCCAGCACGCTGAGTTCGCAATGCATGCCGTTTTTGATCGTTGTTGGCAGACATTCCCTTGGACGCCCTTCGTATGCAAGCTTTGTGCCAAGGAATGCGGTGCAGCCATAATCTGTTGTCGCATAACGACTTACGGCATGGAAAGTATTTTGGTTGAAGAGCCGGTTGTCGCGTGCTGCCAAATTGGCATCGGGCACCGAGTGACTGGACGTGCGGCGATTGGTTTTTTGATGACGCGTGGCGCCTTCGACCTGATTTGCCGGCGCGGTCGGCTTGCTTAGCGGATTCGCGTTGGTTTTTGCAAAAATGCCATCGCTCGGCATCGGTTTTTTTCGACCGGACGTCCAAGCTGCTTCAAAATCAGCGAAAATCGGCCGCATGAAAGTCTTGGCATATGGGCCCTGATTTGATAGTCTCCCGCTCCGTTCAACACGCGATTGCATTTTCGGCCAGACATGGAAGGAGGCCTCGATGAGCACGCATGAGAAGCAGCGAGTTGGTGTCCATATTCGCTGGATGATCCGACGCGACATGCCGGAGGTGCTGAACATCGAACAGGGCAGTTTTGAATTCGCCTGGTCGGAAGACGATTTCGTCAATTGCCTCCGCCAACGCAATTGCATCGGCATGGTGGCGGAACACGACGAGCAAGTCGTGGCCTTCATGATCTATGAATTGCACAAGTCCCGGCTGCACGTCATCAACTTCGCCGTCCACGGCGAGTTCCAGCGGCGCGGTGTCGGCACGCAGATGCTGCAGAAGCTCGTGGCGAAGCTATCGCAACAGCGCCGAAATAAGATCCTGCTGGAAGTCCGCGAAACAAACCTGAAGGCCCAATTGTTTTTTCGCCAAAATGGTTTTCGAGCCGTTTCGGTACTACGCGACTTCTACGAAGACACGACCGAGGACGCGTACCTGATGCAGTATGTGCATGCGGCCGCCCCTGTCGCCGTTTATGCGCCCACGAATCGTATCAGCCGGCTTGCCGGTTAGGCCCGCCCGCCGGACGTCCGTGCTGCGGCGCAAAGCCAGCACCGCCGGCGATTTGACGCTTATCTTCGGCAGTGTAGCCGTCATCGCTCCGCGTGACGGCCGTCGTGGTTCACCCTCAGCGCAACGAGGAGCGCCTGTTCAGGAATCGATGCCTTCCCGGGCAATTCCGGCTGGAAAGCCGTCATCGCTCCGCGTGACGGCCGTCGTGGTTCACCCTCAGCGCAGCGAGGAGCGCCTGTTCGGGAATCGATGCCTTCCCGGGCAATTCCGGCTGGAAAGCCGTCACGCGGAGCGATGACGGCTACGACGGACCGAGCCAGGCTTCGTAGTCGATCTGTCGGTCCGGTGGGTTGCCCCCGGCCTTTTGCAGGTAATGCTCCATCCACTGCAACATGCGGATGTGGTAATCGAGCCGTGCGGCCGCTTTGCGATTGCCGTGTCCCTCACCCTCAAACAGCACCAGTCGCACGGGTGCCTGGCCCAGCGTCTTCAGGTGGCGGAACAATTCCAGCGACTGTGAAGGATGCACGCGCGGATCGTTCTTGCCGTGCATGATCAAGGTGGGCGTTTTGTTCTTCTCGACGTGTCGAATCGGGCTGCGTTCCACAAAGTAATCCCAGTCGTCCCAAAGTCGTTTCAGATGATGCACCAGGTACATCTCTTCGGGGATATCCGTCGTACCCACTTTGGAAAAATTGTCGCTGATGCCCACGAACATCACGCTGGCTGCATAGCGGTCCGAGTAGTAGGTCGCACCCCAGGCCGAGGCGTATCCGCCGTACGATCCGCCGGTGATGCCGACTTTGTCCTTGTCGACCAGGCCCATTTCGACGAGATGATCGATGGCGTCGACGATGTCGTCAAATTCCTTTCCGGCTGCGTCAGCCTGACCCATCTTGGAAAATTCCACGCCGCGGCCGGTACTGCCGCGGTAGTTGGGGTAGAACACGGCGAACCCGCGTGCCGCTGCCACCTGCCCGGCATTCGAATAGGACGTGACCCAGCCATTGGGGACATGGGACTCCGGGCCACCGTGCACCGTCATAATCAGCGGGTACCGCTGACCCCCGGCCTCAGCGTTTAAGCGGGTAAACCAACACTCCTTCCAATTCCAGTCCGTCGCGTGCTGTCCATCTTATGGCCTCCTGCCGGGCGAAACGCAGCTTGGGCAGCCAATCGTTGCTAATGGTCATTCGGGTGGGCTCGGCGTCGTCCACCATCTGAAATACTTCGGTCGGATGTTCGGGCGAATGACCGACAAAAGCGGCTGTGTTACCTCCCCGGCTGAGGGTGATGTTGGCCAGAATCGGACCGCTGGGCGCCATGCGTGTATGTTCCGAACCGTCGAGCGCGTAGCGTGCGCACCGCCGTCTGCAGATGTTCGTCAACGACACAGCAGATGGCGTCATCCTTGATCCAGGCTATCGATGTGACGTGCCCGTCCAACTCGGGCGTCAGGTCCTGCAGCGACCCGTCCCCCGGCACCGACGCTACCATCAGGTGCCCTTCCATCGGATCATGAATGTCGACGGCTGAAACCATCGCCACGTGCTTGCCATCGGGGCCGAAGGCGACCTGGCCCAGTTTGCCAGGATTGTTGATATGTTGCGTGATGCGTCCGGTTTCCACATCGAAGATCTTGACGCGCTTGAACATATAGCTGTCGTCGACCAGCGACGTGGCAGTGACCACGAGGACCAGCCTACGTCCATCCGGGCTCCACTGGACAAACGACACGGAGCCTTCCACGTCGAGCGGTTGAGGCTTTTCGCTCGATTTGGGATCGGCGATCCAGACTTGCGTGGGTCGCCAATCTTCCTCGTACACTTCCTGGTTGAAGCCCTTGTCGCGAACTTGCTTGAGCCCTTCATCGACCGACTGTGTAGCCAGGAAAGCGACTCGCGAATCGACGGGACAGAAACTGACGCCCGATATCGACTCGGCATGGGCCAGCAACACCTGCGACTCGCCGCCGTCGATGGGAATTGTATACAGCACCGCCTTCTCGTCGCCATGTCGTTTGGCAACGTACGCAATCTGACGTCCGTCGGGCGTCCATTGGATCTGGCTGACATTGACCTTCCCCGTGACAAACGCACGAGACTGTTTGTTGCCGTCCACCACATGCAATTCGGTCCACGCGGCTCCGTCGTCGTCGACCAGCGGTTGCCGCTGCACGGCCAGCCCGTAGGCGACGTACTGACCATCAGGGGAAAGGGACGCTTCCACGACCGATTTCAGCTTGGCCACGTGGGCCGGTGTGAACAGCTGACCGGACTCGGCCTGAACGCGCAGCGCCAACGTGCAGCCGATGACCGCGAAAACGATCGTGGCCATCGCACGACGTGTAGTTCGTACGGATGGGAGGTTTGTCATGGTGGTCTTTCCTGTTGCGGATCCGTGGGTACGTCGTCGATCGAGGCAACCGCCAGCCCACCGTGAGCCGCAGCGCCGATCCACGTGACATCAAGCACCCATTATAATCGGTTTGCCAGGGATGCAGCATGGATTGTGGGTTGAGCCAGATTGCGAACACAGATGGGTCAATGACCGTGCCCCGAACATGTTTGACCGTTTCGTGGCCAGGTCAGGCGGAAATGGAAAGGCGTCCGGAATCAAGCAGCCTGACGATTCGTCGTGAAACAAATTCCCGGATCGTATAGGATAGATTGCCGCGAAATGACCGGGCGCGATTCGGCGACACGAAGCCATGGTTGGCGATTCTTGCTCGTGGGGGGGGCGTCGCGATTGGGGACGGATTACCCAGCCAAACTCGATGATGGGTGTGCCGTGCTGTTTCGCGGCTGGGCCAATCCGTCCTACAATGTCGCCGAATTGCGCTTGGTCATTTAGTCGGGTACCGTCAGCGCGGCCAGCGCACTGCCGGCCTGTGTTGATCACGCGCCGGCCATGTGGACTGTGACGCTGGCAAGGGATTGCAGATCGAGTGTCAGGGGCCGGTCGTGGGCTTGCGCCAGCGGCGCACCTGTGGTTGGCAACCTCATTAGATTGAAAGTCGAAAAAAGGCGGAGGTACTTTTGCCGTGGCAGATTTGTCGAACGTCTACGAGAAGCTGGGTGCGTTTTATCTGGGGAAGCAATACGACGTGGCGGCCGGTCAGTTACAGCCTGACCTGATTCTCTACGACTCCAAGGACCTGGTGACGCATGCCGTCTGTGTCGGCATGACGGGCAGCGGCAAGACGGGCTTGGGAGTTACCCTGCTGGAGGAGGCGGCCATTGATGGCATCCCGTCCCTGGTCATTGATCCCAAAGGGGATCTGACCAATTTGCTGCTCAACTTCCCCACCCTGGCACCCGCCGAATTTGCCCGCTGGGTCAACCCCGACGACGCGCGGCGCGAAGGCCTGACGGTCGAGGAATACGCGGCGCGACAAGCCAGTCTCTGGAAGAATGGGCTGGCTGATTGGCATCAAGGCCCTGAGCGTATTGCCAGGTTGGCACAGTCCTGCGAGTTCAACATCTTTACGCCCGGCAGTGATGCCGGAATTCCCGTATCCATCCTGGCCTCGTTCGAGGCTCCGCCTCCATCCGTCACGGCCGATGCCGATTTGCTGCGTGACCGGATTTCGACAACTGCCACCAGCTTGCTGACGCTGCTGGGACTTGACGCAGATCCCATCCGATCGCGTGAGCATATCCTGCTGACCACGATTCTGGACGAGTGCTGGCGGAAAGGCGTGAGTCTGGATCTGGGGTCTTTGATCCAGATGGTGCAGAAGCCACCGGTGACAAAGATCGGTGTCATGGACATCGAATCGTTCTTCGCGGCCAAAGACCGCTTCGAGCTGGCCATGGTGCTGAACAACTTGCTGGCCGCGCCCGGGTTTGCGGCCTGGCTGACGGGAGAGTCGATGAACGTCGATGGATTGTTGTTCGCGGCCGACGGACGGCCTCGTGTATCGATTTTTTACATTGCGCATTTATCCGAACCGGAACGGATGTTTTTCATGGCGTTGTTGTTGAACCAGGTATTGAGCTGGATGCGCAGCCGCCCCGGTACGACCAGTTTGCGCGCGCTGTTGTACATCGACGAGATTTTTGGTTATATGCCGCCGATCGCGGAGCCGCCGACCAAGAAGCCGCTGCTGACGCTGCTCAAGCAGGCACGCGCCTACGGCCTGGGACTCGTGCTGGCCACGCAAAATCCGGTCGATTTGGACTACAAGGGCCTGTCCAACGCCGGCACCTGGTTTCTGGGTCGCTTGCAGACGGAGCGGGACAAGCAGCGGGTACTGGACGGCCTGGAGGGAGCGGTCGCGCAGTCGGGCGGACGTTTCGACCGCCACGAAATCAGCGAGATTCTCAGCCGCGTCGGCCAACGCGTGTTCCTGATGCACAACGTACACGAATCGCATCCGGTGACGTTCCAAACGCGTTGGGCCCTGTCGTACCTCGCCGGTCCGATGACCCGCACCCAAATCCGGCAGCTGATGGAAGACAAGAAAAAAGCACACGGCGACGCGCTGAGCACCCCGGCGGCGGGAATGCGCTTCGAGGCCGCACGGGAGGCCGCCGCGCCGGTCCCGTCGGTGGCGGCCCCCCCCATTTTGCCCCCCGAAATTCCTCAAGTATTCTTGCCGTTGCGCCGTGCGGCGGGGGCGGCGGAGATCACCTATGAGCCCCGTCTGCTCGCGATGGGTAAAGTGCACTTTGTGGACACACGCAAGAATTTGTCGGCCGATCAGGACCTGGCCCTGCTGGCATCGCTGGACCGAAACGCTTTCGGATTGAGTTGGGACCAGGCGGTTGCTCTGGACTTGTCCATCGACGAGCTGGAACATCAGCCGCCGCTCCCGGGAAGCTTTCAGCCTGTGCCGTCCGAGGCGACTCAAGGCAAGAGCTATTCCGCGTGGCAAAAACAACTGGAAGAGAACATTTACCGAGCCCAACGCTACCAACTGTTTCGCTGCAAGCCACTGGATGCCATCAGCGAACCGGGGGAGACGGAACGCGAATTTCGCATTCGACTGTCGGAACGTGCCCGCGAACAACGAGATGATCTGGTGGAGGGCCTTCGCAGAAAATATGCCGTTCGACTGGCGGCAGCCCGGGAACGAGTCCGGAAAGCGCAGCTGCGCGTGGAACGCGAGGCCGAGCAGGCGTCCGGCGCGAAATTTCAGAGTATCATTTCCACTGGCGCGGCGGTGCTGTCCATGGTGCTGGGCGGCCGCAAGCTCAGTTCCACCAACGTCGGTCGTGCGGCGACCGCGGCACGCGGGCACGGCCGCGCCCGCACCCAGGCGGACGACGTGCGCCGCGCGGAGTCCGATGTGGATGCCTATGCCGACAAACTCGACGCGCTGCAGGAAGAACTGCAGCACGAGTGCGAGGAAATCGAACGACAGTTCGACGTGGAGCGATTGGACATTGACGAGCTGCTACTGAAGCCGCGCAAGGCGGACATCAACATTCGCTACCTGGCTCTGGCCTGGGCCCCGTTTACCACCGACTCGGCCGGTCGACGGGTCCCATTGTTTTAATCCGAGGTCAATGGGCTGTCGAAGCCATCCGGCGCGGAAAACCAAACAGCGGCAACAGGCCGCACCGCGTTATCCCCGTCGCTTGCCGCTGGGTACTTGAGGTTCCCGTGCTGGTTTGGCTGCCGATTGCTTTCTCGTCTGGTTGATCCTGGTTACAATGACAGCGAATCAAGAACCCGTCCAGGAAATTGAAAGGGAACATCCGCGACCATGAGACCCTTCAATCGTCGTGCGCCATTCTTGCTCTCTCCTTGGCTGCTGCGTATCACCCTGGGACTTTACGGTTTGTGGACAGCCACGCCCGGGCAGCTCCTGGCGCAAACGGGGACCTTTCTTGACAGGAATATGCCCCACGATCTGCGCGTGATGTCCTATAACATTTATTCGGACAGTATTTTTGACTCATCGACGGCAGCCAACAAATTCGACAGGCTGATTTCAGCCATCAATCCAGACGTGTTGGCGCTGCAAGAGATCTACAACCACAGCGCGAATCAAGTCGTGAATCTGATGAATTCCCTCGCGCCGCTGGGAGCTGGCGCCACCTGGTACGCTCACCAGGCCTACGACAATGTGATTGTCAGCAAGTACCCGCTGTCCAGGAACCGCACGGACACGCTTCCGGCGGGGGAGCGCCAGCAGGCGATTTCGTTGGTGGATTTGCCCGACGCCCATTTCGCGCGCGACTTGTACTTGTTCAACAATCACTACAAGTGCTGCGGGGGATTTGACAACCTACGTCAAGAACAATCCGACGCCATCGTCAACTGGATGCGGGATGCCCGCACCAGCGGCGGCTCGATCGACTTGCCAGGGAATACCGCCATGGCCGTGATCGGGGACTTGAACATCGTGGATACGCTGCAACCCCTCAACACGCTGGTCACGGGCGACATTCTGGACCAGTCGCGGTACGGACCGGACTCACCCCCCGACTGGGACGGCACGGCCAATCGCGATGCGCATCCGCTGCATAACGTGCTGGGCCCGGACGATTATACCTGGCGCGACGACGGGTCAATGTTCAATCCTTCTCGGCTGGACTTCATGATTTACACCGATAGCGTGCTGGAACAAGTTCATCAATTCGTGCTGAATACGACGACGATGACCTCGTCGGAACTGGCGGCGACGGGTCTGCAAGCGGGCGATGTGGTGTTGGGGCCCCAGTCGGGCAGATTTGATCACCTGCCCATCGTGCTGGATTTCCAGATGCGGACGATCCAGGATTTTGGGGACTTGGATCAGGACGGATCGTTGACGTGCGCGGACGTCGATTTGCTGGAGACGGCCGTGTTGAGCGGCACGAATTCGTTGCGATTCGACATGAATGGAGACGCTGCGGTGAACGTCGCGGATGTGCAATATTGGATCAGCGATGTTTACGAAACGCTGCCGGGCGACGCGAACCTGGATCGAATCGTGGATGGAACGGATTTTATTCTTTGGAACCAGAACAAATTCCAGGCAGAACGCTGGTGCGGCGGTGACTTTAATCTCGACGGAACGGTGGACGGCGCCGATTTCATCATCTGGAATGCGTACAAGTTCACTTCCGCAAGCCCAGCGGTACCCGAACCTCAGGCGTGGCTGCTCTGGCTGTTGAGTGCAGGCGGCGTGATGTGCCGCGTGGTGCGAGTTCGTCGCCTCCGCAGCGTAAACCCGACTTCGTGCCGGGCTGCTGGGGGCCGCCTGTAATCTTCAGCGGTTCGTGGGCTCGCGTGGATCGGCCAGCGGACCGCCACGTACCATAGACTCCATAGGTGTTATTGTGTTGCTTTCCAGTTGAGGAGCGTTGCATGTCCGAAGTAGCGTCCAAGCGCATGACGGTTGACGATTACCTGATTTGCGAATGCGAACGGCAGCTTCGGGAGAAGCACGAATTCTTCGACGGGGAGGTACGAGCTGAGCCAAATCTTCAGCGCACTGCTTTCGGTCATCCAGATGCTCAGGCCGGGGTCCCGACTTCCTGCACCTGCTCGATGCCCGTGTTGACGACATCCGGGTAAGATCCCCAAACGCCGCTAAACACGCGGTCGATGAGGGCCACGTCGTGATCCTCCTCCGGGTCGGAGCCATCGAGGTCACCTCCCCAGATCATGTCGAAATAGTGTTGATCGACGGCGTTGATCATGTCGGAACCGTAGCCTCCCACGAGCATGTCGGCTCCGGCGCCGCCGTCCAGATAGTCGTTGCCCCACTGGCCGAATAGCATGTCGTTGCCGTTGTCGCCAAACATCTGGTCGTTGCCCGATCCGCCCCACATTTCGTCATCGCCGCTACCACCACGCATCAAATCGTTGCCGACGTCTCCGACGAGCGTATCGTTGTTATTCTGGCCCTGGAGGTAGTCGCTCCCCAGGCCTCCGTTCAGGTAATCGTCGCCGTTTCCGCCGACGATCCCATCGTTCCCTCCTTCGCCGTACATGATGTCGTTTCCGTCGCCTCCGTAGATGGCATCGTTGTGATCGCCGCCCCAGATGGAATCGTGACCGGCTTGTCCGTCAAGGTAATCCATGCCATCGTCGCCATAGATTTCGTCGTTGCCAGTGCCGGCGTAGATCCAATCGTTGCCAGCGCCACCGTACAACATGTCGTTACCGGATCCTCCGTAAATCGTATCCGCTCCATTGTCGCCAAAAACCGTATCATTTCCGTCTTGACCCGTGATCCAGTCATTGCCGTCAAGTCCTAGAATGATGTCGTTGCCCGTGCCGCCGTACAGGCGATCATTGCCGTCATTGCCAAGGATGGCGTCGTTTCCGGCGTCACCTCCCAGCGTGTCGTTTCCATTCCCGCCGCTGAGCGCGTCGTTTCCACCTCCGCCAATCGCGAAGTCATTTCCGTTGTTGCCAAAATAGCTCTCCGCGTTGTCAGAGCCGTAGAAGAAATCGTCGCCGGCACCTGTCCGAAAGATCTCGATGTCGGTTTCGATCAGGTGGTTCAGCCCGCCACTCGTCTTGCCACTTGCGTATTGGCCATTGACGTTAATTGTCACACTGGATACCCAGGACTCATAGCTGAGCGTGTCACTGCCAGTTCCGCCGTGGAACGATGTCTGACCCCCTTTGGCGAACAGCGTATCATTGCCGCTACTGCCGAACAGATGCGAAATGCCGGTCTGATGCGCAGTAAGCTGATCGTTGCCGCTACCACCATCCATATAGGATACGCCCGAACCGGCCACGAGTACGTCGTTGCCGCCTTGACCGAACAGGTTCGAGAATCCGCTGCCGCCAACCAACGTATCGCTCTCATTCAAGTTGTTGTTACCGGCTTGATAGCCGTAGGCGTAGGTCGTGCCGCCGCCGGCCTTCAAGTAATCATTTCCCGCATTGCCGTACAGGAATGTGTCTTGCAGGACGCTGTTGGAGATCACGATCGTGTCGTCTCCGGCAAACCCCCGAACCTCGATGCGGTCGATCAAGCTGTCGTTACAGATGTAGACGGTTTGATAGCGACCGTCGATGTATTCCTTGACTTTAAGTTGCGAGCCAGCTGGCGAACGTTCCACGGAAATCCCGTTATTCGTGCTGTCGCCGCCGATATACAGGGTGTCGCCCCAGGCAATGGCCGCGATGTGTTGGGCCGGTACGATTTCTGGCGTGACGACGTCCCCAGCCAGCAATTGACGCGATTCGAGTGACTCGCAGTTTGGCCGAAAAGAACGGTACCTGGTATTGTGGGACGCAGCCCACGTCGGACGCTGTGTCGAGGTTGTTTTTTTGCAGAATGAAAATACCATCGTTCGCTGCCTTTCTGAGCTTGATGATCCGGCCCTGGTTCCCCAATAAGAACGCGGAAGATCGGGCGAAAAGGCGCCACAAATTTTGTCCCCAGACTCCGCACACGCCCGGGGGCAGTGGCACCATGGCACCTACTTGCCTTCAGGTCAGCTGATCAAGCCGCAGCGATTTTGGTTTTAACAGGCGCAGCTCCGCGAGAATTTTCGGCAACCGCCGTGTATCGCCTTGACGAACTGCCTGCGCATGCTGCACCAACAAGGTCTCCACGCGGCGATAGGCACGCACCACGAGGCGGAGGTCCGCCGCACAGCGTCGGCATTCGTCCTGGAGAGGCTGCCCAGCTCGACAAACGGGGCAGCGAAATGTCATGCCATCCATTGCGGTCAGATCATGGGACATCGTCAATCGACCGACGTTGCGGCCGCACGGGAAGCGATCCGCGAAGCTGAACCAATCTACCGAACATAGAACAGCACGTCATCGAGTTCCTCACACAGCGCTTTGACGGACACGTCATCCTGACGGGTAACGGCCTGCTCAAGACGTTGTCTTAACTCTTGGAGTTCTTCTGCATCCTGTTGGGCGAGGCCCGTGTTCAGCCGGTCTAATTCGGTCAACAAGGCGGCGGCCGCCGGATATTTTCCCACGTCATGGCAGCCACGCGAGGCGGTCTCCGCGTGCGGTGAAACGAAGCGCTCCTCCGCCGAGTCGACTGTCCATGCCAACAAATGGGATACGGGCAGGTCCCCGTCATCGAGAATCTCATCCGATGCGTCGAACATCTCGCGCAGGCGAGTTTGAGCTTGTTCTCGCTCCGTGGATTGGAACTTGCTGAGGGCATTGTCGATATTCAATTGCTTCGTGATGCCCGTGGCCGATTGCGTGGCAGTGACTTTCAGGGTGCCGTCCAGTGTAAGGTCGAAACGAACCACGATTTTGTTGCGGTCCCCGCCTCCCGATTCAAGGTCGAGCATGAACTCACCGATGGATCGATTGCGTTCGACTTCTTTGTGCTCCCCCTGCAGCACATGGATCAGGGCCTGCCGTTGGTCCTCGTGCATCTTGTAGTACATGTCCTCAAAATGGGCGGGGAGCGGGGAATTGCGATGGATCATGGGAGAAAAGGCGAGTTGGCCACCGGTCAGGCCGAATCCCTCCAGGACTTCGATGCCCAGGGTGTGGCTGGTCACATCCACCAACACCGGGCCAGCCGCGAGGCCCTCCAACATGGCGGCCTGCGTGGCGGCGCCCAAGGCCACCGCCAAATCCGGGTCGATGGCACGGCTCGGTTCACGCAAGAACTCGTCGCGCAAGCGGCGTTCCACCAGGGGAGTGCGCGTCGAGCCACCGACCAGCACCAGGTCGTCGATTTGATTCATGGTCAGGCCTGCGTCACGCAGCGCTTGATCGACGCTATCGACCGTGCGATCAATCAGCGGGGCAATCATGCCTTCATATTCATCCCGCGTGATGCAGACGTCCAGGTTCAGCGGCCTGCTGTCCTTTTCAGCGATGAACTCCTCGGTTACGCGGACCGTTGCATTCCAGGACAGCTGCTGCTTGGCCTGTTCGCATGCCCGCTTCAGCCGAAATCGCGAGATGGCGCTGGCCTGCAAGTCGACCTGGTGTTCTGCGAAGAAGATGTTGGCCACGTGCTGCATCAGCAGCGCATCGAAATCGTCCCCGCCGAGTTGGGTATCTCCCTTGCTGCTCAGCACCTCCACGACGCCGGCCTCCTTGCGCACCACCGAGACGTCAAATGTCCCGCCACCCAGATCGTAGACCACGACGTGCTTTCGTTGATCACTGCCGGCATGATAAACGAGCGTGGCTGCCGTAGGCTCGTTAATGATGCGCTCGACCTTCAGCCCCGCGAGTTCGCCGGCTTCGCGGGTTGCCTGGCGCTGGCCCGCGTCAAAGAAGGCAGGAACCGTGATCACGGCTCGAGTGACCGGCTGTCCCAAGGCGCGTGCAGCACGGTCGCGCAATCGTCGCAGAATCATGGCGCTGATTTCGGGCGGCGTGTAGGTCTGCGCCCCCATCGGCAGTGGTTCCATGGTGCCCATTTTCCGCTTTACGGAGGCGACGGTCCGGTCAGGAAAGACAATCAACTGGTTTCGAGCCACGTAACCGGTGATTAGTTTGTCCTCCGCGTCGACACCGACCACCGAAGGCATGAGCGATTCGCCATCTTCGACCAGAACTTGCACACGGCCGTCCATCAGGGCGGCAACGACACTGTTGGTGGTGCCAAGATCGATGCCGACAACGGGTCCCCCCGCCTCGGTTCCTCCAGTTGAATGCGACACGATGAACTCCTTCGTGTAAATCTGCAAAAACGTGAATGACTCGATTACCTTGCCACACGGACTTCCGCGTAGCGGATCAACCGTCCCTGCCAATAATAAGCAGGGGACAGTTGATCTACCACTTGCGCACAGTCTTGAAGATTCCCATCCACCACGTCGATGGCTTGCATCGTCTGTGCGCAGAACGGTTTCCCCATCGTCTCGACGCGTTCGATCTGCTGGTCGTGCATCAGCCGACGCAATCGGGACAGCACCAGCTCAAGTCCTTCGTGCGTACGATGATGATTGGCGTGCGATTGGGACTTGGCGTCGACATCGTCCAACACGGACAGCAAACGCTCGTGCAGTCGTCCACAGAGCCATCGGGTAAATTGATTCAGACCGCCAAACCAAGCGTCAATCGTGGACCGTAATTCTCCCACCGCCGAATTCTGGGAAATTGCCTCGTACGTGATTGCCGCTTGGATCGCGCGGGACAGATGTACGTCGATGTCGATGACCGCGTCCACGAGTTGACGTACCAATTCATTCTGAACCAGTTCGCCGCGCGCGTCCTGGCGCGATTGGAGTTCCGCCTGGCACCGGTCGATGCGAGCCGATGCGTCGCCAATCAATTGGGCCAGGTCACGCGTCTCCCGCGTCTGCATGCGCCATTCGTGTCGCATGGCGGTGAAAGCCTCGATCACGTCGACCAGGCCAAACTGCGTGTCGGCGGCGTCCGCCTGGCCTGCGTTCGTCGTGTATGCGGGATTCTCGGCGGGCTCGTCCGCAGTCGGATCAGTCCGACACGAACCGTCCGACAGGTTGCGTTGCAACCCCAACTTATTCCATCCTAAGTTCATTTCGATTTCCCAGACTTAGCAAGAACTCGGCACTCAGCCGCGGGGGCCGTGCTTTCTGTTCATCAATGACTTCCGACCAGGACACGGGCTGGTCATCAGGTGGTTGAGTCAAATGTGCGGCGTTGACCAGCGGATCCCGAGCGGCTTCGTAGGCCGCGTGAATCTCGCGAAACCGCGCGGGATCACGGTCTGGTGGAAATTGCTTGACCAACTCCAGATAGCGGCTGCGAATCGTGTCTTCGCTGGCCTGATTCGACAAGCCCAGCACACGAAATGGATCCTGCGTTTGCGACAACGTTTCTTGACCGTTCATGGATGCTGACCGTCTGTGGGAAATGAACTCGGACCAGACCGCATCGTTTGCGATCTGTGGCTGCTAACTATCGTCGGGCCGCCCTCCGAGCGGCAGTACATGCCGGACAATGACATGCGGGATCATTGTCCGAATCGCCGTCCAATTCGTCATCCAGATGGTTGGCCATAGCCTCGAATGCTCTGGCGAAGGACGCACCCATTCCGGAAAATGAATTAGTCTTGGCAACTTCGGCGAGGGCTTGTTCGGCGAGCGAGGCAAACCAGAAACGATAGTAGGGATCGCCTTCGATTTGCGCCGCCTCGCGCAGGAATTCGGTTTCATTCGCAAGTTCGCGCATGCCCCAGCCATAGGTTGTCCTGAGGTTGGCGTTCAGCCGTGCCGCCACAATCTTGGGCACGCCTAGTGCCCGGGCCGTGGACAGCGGTTTGGGATAGCGGACTTCGTAGTTGGCCGATGAAAAACGATGTTCGGACAACCACAGCACCGCACTCTGGAATCGTGCGTTGTCAAGGCGTTCGCTGGTAATCTCCAACCGTTGCCTCAGCCGATCGGTCAGCTCGCGGGCGAATTTACTTCCATGGTTGCGATAGGCCGGATAGAGCAACGAAGTGCGATGCAAGTCCCAGAAGAAGCTGCCAGCGGCCACCAGATCATCGATGTCGATGCGCTTGGGGTTTTTCTTGGCGTCCTCCACCGGCTGGCGCAGCGGTGCCAGTTCGGCAGGCGAGACGCGCATCCGCTGTGCGGCCCCCAGCATCATGCAGGCATCCGTCAGATTGTCCTTCGGGATGCCGCGCGACTGGCAGATCGCATCGCGCATTCGCTCGAATTCGGACGTGGCCCCGGTGCGCAGCAGCAGGGCGGCTCGAAGATACGGCAACCAGTCCTGGGGCAGCCAAGCCGGCCACGTGGCCTCCGCGGCATCCAGCGCCGCCGACGCGTCGACCAGCCAGGCTTTGCGACGGCACAGCCGACTGGCTTCCAGCAGCTGCCATTTCCATGGGGCCGACCGCACGCGCGGATCTTCGTGCCTGGCCATCCGCAGCCATTCGATATGTGGCTTCGCCTCGCTCAACTGCTCGTTCTCGAGCAAGTGATCGAGCAGCCACAGTCGCGGTTCGACGGCGTCGGGAACCGATGCGCTCCAGGCGGTCATCGCCTCAACCAGCTTTTTCTTCAAAGATTGCCGCTTCGTCGCGGTAGTGCGATCATGATCCATCAAAGATTTCAACCAGGAAATCTGGACCTGATGCGCCTCCGAATTCGAGGGGTAGGCTTCGATGGAATGTTTCAAGTCGGATGCAATTTTCGCTTCGCCTCCGCGATTCGAACTCCGCTCGGACCACACCTCAAGAAACGACTCGAACGAGTCGCGCAGGGATAAGCTTATGTTGGCGACGGCACGATTGAGATAGCAACGGCTGATCAAAGCGTCGCGCAGTTTGGGCGAAATGTGTTGATTCTGCGGTAGATCCGTGTCAAGGTAGGTTCTCAGGTGTCGATTCGCGTCGTCTTCGCCGTTCTCGAATCGCAGCCGGTAGAAATACGACAGCAAGAGATTGTGGGGATCGTGTGGCGGTCCGAGAATGAGTCGCGTTGCCTTCTGAAACAGGTCGACATAGGGCTGTGCGAACGCTTGTTTCAGGGCAGCTTTCCGCAGTGCCGCGACGAGTCCGCCATCGGTTTGCTCGAACTCGGCACAGAACTTCAACAGCCAGTCGATCTTTTCTGGTCCCAACAACATATCATTTCGCGGTTCGCGTCGACTGGTTCCCATCTCCGCCCTACGAATCGACGGACGCTCAACGCGGACCTTACGAACCAGAAGAGCTGCTCGCAACAGGGCATCGTCTAGCTGTTCCGGGACTTCCTGATCACCGGCCGCGACCGGCACGGCACGCTCCCTAGGCACGGCTGCCTCCAGATCCGTGCGATGCGAAGCCATCAATGCCGCCGCAATACGACCGGGGCGTCTGCGGCGGTCCAGCCGATCCCAGCTCGGCTTGGCCTCCGCCAGATTTTGTCCGCCGTGCCAAGCCACCAGCCCCCGAATCAGCAGTCGCCACTGGCTGTAGGGGCTACTGCGTGGGATATGGCTCACACGGGCATTCGCCTCCTCGGCGCGGAAATCGCTGGCGAGTTCGATCGCTTCATATACGGCTTTTGCCTGATCGGCCAGCTCAGCCGGCAAAGTTGCTCGAACCTTTGGATCAAATACCGCAACGTCGTCGGCCATTTCGTCAGGCCAGGCAACCGGTCGATATTGCTCGACGAAACGGCGTGAAGCCATCTGCAGATTAATCAGGCCCTGTCGCCGCCGCCGCCGATCGCGCTCCCGTTTCTGCTTGCGGCGGACCTTGCGATCGGATTTTTGATTTTTTCTGGCCAAGTGCGTATCCCTATGAATGGCGAGCGACCAGCGACGATTCGGTTCTGGCGTCGTGGCGATTCACGCCCTGTTCCATCGGGGTCAAACTAGAGTGCGGCGATTGCCGAAGGCAACCCACTGAACTGAGATGATCCTCGGCTGAATTGCCGTTAGACGGATGGCAGGAAATGCACAGCTTGCCCGCATAACCCGTGGTCCAAGCCATTGGGTCGCGACCTGCACTACAACCGTGATGGCCAGACTTCACGCCAAAGGATGCCGGCCGTGAATTCTGCCAACAGCAACCGTCCATGTTACCACCGAATCGCCGTATTCGCGTGCTTCTCGTGCCCCGAGCACTCCCGACTCACTCGGGCCCCCGTACCTGGTGCTGCCCGTACATCTCCTCGACGCTGCTCAACAGCCTACCCGACGCCCGGCATCCAGGCCAGTGGAGTCGGCCAGACTTTTTTGGCGGCGGGCGACGCTCAGGACCGTTGCTCGAAGGGCACGATGGTTCCGTTTTCCACATAGTCTCGCAAACCTCTCAGCAACGAGGCCCAGCAGAATGAGGCAACCCGAAAATGTTGGTTGGCCTCGGGCCAATCCTTGTGAAAGAATACGACATGAACGCGTCCGTCTTCTTCACGCAGGTCAAAGCCAAAGGTTGTCGGCTGCCAATCAGGATCGGCCTTGGTCATTTTGATGTGAAACGACTCGCGGGGCACGAACTGGACGACGTCGCCATACCAGTCGTAGGGCTCGCCAAAATAAAAACGATAAGTGGCGCCCAATCTTGGTTCCCCGGAGCACTGCTGCGGCCACCAGTCGATCAACTGTTCCGGAAGTGAGATGGCATCGAACACCCGAAGCGCATCGCCGGCTACGGTGAATTCATGGTGGATGGTGTGCATGGCTCGTGGCCTCCTCTAAAGCGGATCCTAATGTCCTTGACAATTCGATCGTTGGCCGTCCCGCGGCCTCAGCTTCTGCGGCCGTCGTTCACCACCGCCAGGACCAGCGTTTGATCGTCCACAGGCGCGGCACCGTGTGTGTGTCGATCGACGGCAGCCAGGATGGCAGTCAGCCGTTGCTCCACGGTTTGCTGGCAAGACGCCGCCAATTGTGCGTCCAGCAGGTCGACTCCAAACTGCCTGCCTTCCGCATCCATGGCCTCCGTGATGCCGTCGGTGTAGAGGGCCAGGCAATCGCCCAGTGCCAACTGCACTTCGGCCTGTGGAAAACGCGTCTGAGCCTCGACGCCCAAAGGCAGTCCACCCACTTCGTCAAGCGCGACCGCTCGCAGCTGATGACATTGCCACCACCGCGGCGGATTATGACCGGCGCTGGCGTAACACAACCGGCGCGTGGCGGGGGAATACACGCCGTAAAATGCCGTCACGAAGGCTTCAATGTGGTCGGTGTAGCGGCTGGTAAGATGCCGGTTGACGAACTCCAGCAGCCCGCCTGGGGAAGACCTGTCGGCTGGGAAAAGATGCGCGATGCAGTGCGTGATCGCCATGACCACGGCTGCAGGCGTGCCGTGGCCGCTGACATCGGCGATCAGCAAGCCCCATTGGCCATCGGCGAGTGGAAAAAAATCGTAGTAGTCACCGCCGGCCCGTTGCGAGGTATCGTAGTGGGCAGCCAAAGTCAAGCCCGGAATGTCCGGCATGCTGTCCGGTAATAAAGAACGTTGGATGCTGGAAACGATTTGCAGCTCACGATCCACGACATCGTAAGCCGTCCGCAGCTCCTCCTTCAACACCAGATTGTGCGTTGCCCGTCCAAAAAGGTTCGCCAGCCAAAAGGATTCGGGCAGCCTTTCGCGAGCGAAGGCGTGCGGATGTTCCTGAGTGCTGATCACCATATTCAGCGACTCACCGCCGTCCAGCATGGGTATCGCCATGAGCGATCGCTGGCCGTCCAGGTAGGCCGCCGCCGGATCGTCAGCCGAAATGTTCAGATCATCAATCACCACGGGGCGGTTAGCGTAAATCAGGTCGGCAAACAAACCAGCGGACAACAACGGCAAGCGGTCTTTCTGAGTCCAGGGGTTGATGTCTTCTTTCCATTCGCTGTAACGCGTCACCCGAAACTGGGGGTATTGGAGATTCCGGCGACTGAGCGAAATGCGGCGAGCGATCGGCACGAGGCTACGCAAACGATCCGCATACGCCCGCACCATGGCCTGCGGATCCGTCTGGCGACTCATCTCCGAAATCAATTGGTAAATCTCGTCAAGTCGGTCTTGCCACGATGGGTCAGGCATTTTCAACCACACAAGAAAAAGGGGCAGCAGGCCGCTATGGTTTTGTTATCCGCAACAAGTAGCTGGCGGGATCGTCAGTGTCCAGCACCAAGGGGGTCGTGGCCACGTCTCGATACTCTGGGGGGACAAGCGACTCCGCGCCGTCAGCCGGCCTGATCACCACCTTGTGTTTTCCGCGTATCAGCCCGTCTTGGTATTTGTGGCTGGTCACGCCCTCGTACCTTCCGTCCGACTCCACCACGGCGCGGCCCTGTTTGGCGTGCGTCTTGTCATCCACCGGAGCCACCTGGGGGTAAAAAACCAGCTGAATTCCTGCACCGGGTATGTTCGTACCATCCTCATACTTGACGTCGCCACTGACGGGAACATACCGAAACGGCTCCTTCGCGCATCCGATCGTCGTGGCCATCCAGCACAGTGACACGATCATCCGACGGTATGGACGGCCTGGAATGTTACGTTTCATTGTCTGCTCGTCAGTTGCAAGAATCACCAATTTGAATTCAAATACCGGCATTATGCATGTTAGCGATCGACCTGCCCAGCGAGGCGAGGGAGAAACACTGTGGGAGCAGCAAACATGAGTCCACGGCATCAATTCGGCAACCCCGTTAAGTGCCAAACCCACAGCTCCATTTCCACTCGTGCATTTACGCTCGTGGAGCTGTTGGTCGTGATCGCGATCATCGGCATGCTGGTCGCATTGCTGTTGCCGGCCGTGAATGCGGCTCGGGCGGCGGCGCGACGAACCCAGTGCCTCAATCATATCCGGCAAGTTGCGCTGGCGGCCATCAATTACGAGGCGGCCACTGCGTCGTTTCCCCCGGCCATCCAATTTCCGGATAGTGTATCCGCCCCGGAAGCCAGTGCCTTGTACGGACCCAATTGGGTGATCCTGTGCCTGCCGTACCTCGAGGAACAGGGCGTCTTTGATCAATTCGATTTGTCCAAGCCGATTTCAGCTGCGGCCAATCGGCAAGCCCGCGGAGTTCGCTTTTCGACGATGTTGTGCCCGACCGACTATCGCAACCAGTCCCCCTTTGCCCGCGGTACACTTGAAGGAGACAATTGGGCGCGGGGGAACTACGGCGCCAACGCCAGCCAATGGCATTTCCCCTTCCATCAAATGAAAGAAGACGATCACGAATACTGGCAGAACGCCTGGGTACGCGGCGTGATGGGAGCGAATCGAGCAGTCAAAATGCGACAGGTGCGCGACGGCGCCTCCAAAACCATTCTGATCGCGGAATTGCGCAGTGGTCTCGTGGAAGCTGATCGTCGCGGGGTGTGGGCCATGAGCGCTCCGGGGGCCAGTAGCATCTGGGCTCATTCGTCTGACGATTCCAAGGGTCCAAATTCTTGTGCGCCAGGCGGCAATGGAGACAACCTCTGGGGGGCCCGCACGATCTACAATCAAATTCGCATCTCGGAACTGAGAAAAGAATGCATGGACGTTCCCGTTAGTTGGGACAAGAGTACGCAAGCCACATCGCGCAGCACGCACGAGGGAGGCGTTTTCGTCGCCTTCGTGGACGGGAGCGCGCGTTTTCTGAGCGACTACATTCAGACTCGGGAAGACTGGAACGATTTTAATGCCGTGCAGTTTGATCCCACGGACTTTGCCACGTGGGAACGATTAATGAGTTCGGCCGACAGCCTCGTGATCGCCGACACGAGCTACTGATCTGCGCCCGCGTCCCAGGTAGATCTTCCCACACCGCGCCGCCACGACGTACCAAGAGTCGGCCTGCCGGCTGAGCGATCGACTCCCACCGACCAGCCATCCCATGACCACGCGAAACATGGTTTACGCCGCCGCCTGCCAGACAGCCTTCCCCTGCCCCCAAACGCGCGACGAGATTGGCAATCGCGTATCCCAGATGTGCAACATGATCGAACAAACGATCGTGGGATACGAACCGTTCTTTGATGTGCGGTTGCTCGTATTTCCTGAATTCGCCCATGCGGCCCCGATTTACGATACGAGCGAAAAACTGCTCAAACGGCTGGCCATCGAACTACCCGGCGAGCATACCGACCGCTATGTGTCGATCGCCAGGAAGTACGGATGCTACATTCAAACGGGCTCGTTTCTGGAAGCCGATAAGCGCTGGCCGGGCTTCGTCTTCAATACCACGCTGCTTATCGGGCCGGACGGTGTGCTGTCGCGGTACCGCAAAGTCAATCCTTGGATCCCCTGGGAGGTACACGCCAGCCCGCACGATCTGCGTGATTACGAAGACAACCCGTTTCCGGTAGTGGAGACCGAACTGGGCCGCTTGGGTGTGGCGATCTGCTACGATTGGCTGTTTCCCGAAACGATTCGCCAGATCGTATTCAACGGAGCGGAGATTCTGCTGCGCGTATCCGCCTACATGGATCCCTGGGGGGCGACGCCGCCCATGGACTGGTGGACGCTGTTTAATCGGGCACGCGCGGCGGAAAACACCTGTTTCGTCGTGGCCGCCAATCAAGGGGCGCACTACAAGCAGTACCCGCCGTTCAGCTGGCCGGGAAGCAGTATGGTCGTGGACTACGACGGACGAATTCTGGCCCAGGCCGAATCAGGGCCGGGCGAAAAGATCGTGGTGGCCCCCATCGATATTGCGGCCCTGCGTGCCGAGCGTGCCCGACGCCAAGGGCACGACATGCGTAGCCACTTGCGCAGCGAGTTGCACACCTATCTGGCCAGCTCGCGGCTGCCCCCCGCCCACGTGAGCGGCGAACCGCTGTCGATCGAATCCATCCAGCGGAGGATTGCAGCCGCGAAACGGGCTTGCGAATGATGGCCGTCGTGAGCATTTGGGTTGTTCGGCGCGACGCGATGGCTCTCCAGGTCAGACGGGCGTTGGGGGTATCGAACTACCAGGGAAGCGATCGCGTCCCCGGCCAGCGCGTGGCTATCAGCAGACCGGCCACCACGGCGGCTGTCAGTGCCAGACGCCAGAGTCGACCAACGAGCGCGTTGTCGATGGCTTGAGCCGTGATCTCCACTTCGCCCCGCGGAGTCTTAAACAGATATACCGTTCCGCGCCTCGGAATTTCCATATCCAGGCTTGCCAGGTAGACTGGCGGGGTCGACGCAGTGGCCGCCAAACCGCCGCCCATTCCGCCCATCGTAGCATCTTGGAGTGATGAAAAGGCGTCGCCGCCCTGCCTCGTGGAGCCCAATCCTATTCCGGCTTGCGCTGACTGTTTTTCCAACTGCATCGCATATCGCCGCCCGACGGACGCCACCTCGTCCTTGGACCGACCGAGATTGGTGGCTGCTGCTGCCTGTTGCTTCTCATCGGACCCCTCGAATTGCTTTTTGAGTTGCACATTGGCGATATCGAAGTCGCTTTGTACTTGATCCCTCGGCATGTCGGCTTCGTTACCGCGCTGTATCCCGGACTGGCGTGTACCCAGCACAATCCTGCCGTCCCGTGCCTGCTGTTTCCGATGCCCAGTCGGTGGCCGCATCAGTTGGTTGGCCGCGAACCATTGAGAGTTAACCGTCTCTTCGTCCGAAAGCGGCTGGGGTGCGTTTTCCGACAAAACCGCCCGGAAATTGCCGTCCATTCGGTTGACCACATTCCTGGCCCGCTGGTTGTGTTGTTGTTCGACGAGTTGACCCAATCGAATGCGATTATCGCCCAGCGCTACGCTCTGCCCTTGATCGTTTTTCGTTTGCGATGCCAACAGCCTTTCGGCCTGTTCCAGCGCGGCACTCTGGGCCGCGCTGCTCGTCGAAAAATAGGCGTGGGACCGGAACCGGGAATTCGCAGACTGGAATTCCTGGAAGGCGACGTCCAGTTGTTTCAGGTTGTTCGCGCAGCGCAACCGGGTTAACTCATCCGGGTCACTTTGCAGCAGCCGAGACAATTGCTGCATCTGTCTTGTGAGGTATTCAGCGTAGCCGGAATGGTATACGGCCTCGTGATTGACCAGCCTCATCGTGCCGCCGAAATTAAACCAGCGGAAGTTTGCGGGCACATGCAGACGTACCAGGGATAATTCGACATGGATGTTCAGCGTTTTGACCAGCGGGAAGTTGAGTGCCGACATGGCAGCGAGCGTCGGCAACTTGCCCGCGTAAATCAGGCTTACTTCATAATCCGCGTCGCCGGGCGCTGTCTTGACCAGGGGAATGCGCACCTGGTTGAACGCGGCCTGGCCGGGCACGGCCGTGGGTTTGACCGGTTCGCCCGCCACGCGCGCGGTCCACAATTGGGCGTCGCGAGGCAGTTCGATGACCAGGAATTGTTCGATGCTATTGTCGATTCGGTAGACTTGCTGAGCGCGGTAAGTGCCCGACGCATCGAGCGTGAGTACGGTTTCCGCGTAGCCGATCCGCGCACCCGCCGTTTCCACCGCGGCATGATCCTGCGTGTGATAGGACAACCGTGGCGACTGGCCCGCCCGTGGTTCTTGTACCAGGTAGGCCGCCAGCATGTTGTCGCCGAACAGCTCGGTGAGCTTTCGCCATGGTTGCTGCTGGTGCGTGAGCGATTCGACTGCGACTTGTTCGTCGAACACGACTTCTCCTCTTCCGGAACGTTCCAGCGACACAAACTGCTGACCGGTGCGGCCCGTTTCCACGACAGGGATCGGCGCAAAGTGAGTCTCGTTCGTTAATAATCGATCGTTCTCGACCAACACGCGGAATGGGCCCATGACTTCGTCCTGAAGTTCCAGCCGAACGCGGATTTTGTCGGCGCTGCTGTTGGCCGAAGCGGACTCCTCCAGGTCTTCGATGGTCTTTTGTCGCAAGAGGGGTGCCTTGATCCGCGCATCCTTCATCCAGGCTGGCAGTTGGAACACGATCTGCCGGATTCCTGCGTCCCGGATGTTGAAATCCAGCCAGACCGTTTCTTCGATCGCGCGGCCCGTGACGCGGATATTGCTGATTGTGTCGCACGTCACGTGCGGCTGCCGCGCGGCCAGCGTCAGCGTAGCGGAATAGTCGGGCACGCGGTAGTGCAACGCGAGGCGCGTGGTTGCCTGCTGCTCCGGTCGCAGCCAGCCGAAGGCCTGACTCAGCGACACGCTGTTGCACTGGTGTAGTGCTTCCGCGCGGACATCGATGGCCGGGTCCACCTGCACCGCGATTTCCCCTTCTTGCCGCGTGACGTCCAGCACACGCCACACCGGCAGAGACACCGGGTCCAGAGATTGTCGGCGACCCAGCGTCCCTTCCATCAGCACGCTGAATTCGCCGGTTTGGCCGACGCCCAGATAGACCGACAGCGTACGCTGGCCATCGACTTCGGTCACCGACCAGTCGTAACTGTCCGGCGCGGTGACCTGTTCCACTTGCAAGTTGGCCGGCAACACGACACGTACGCCGTGCAAGGGACGGTCCGTCGGACGAAACACAACCAGCGTTTCCAGCCTGCTTTCGCGATCGGCGATCCGCAGTATCGATTGCACGCGGGCCGTCGCCGTCACGGGCAATTGGGCGACGGACAGCGTTCCCGCGTAGCCGATGGTTTGAAACCGATATGCCTGGAACGGCCGCGATACCAGTATTCCCTGTTCCGAAGGATCGGTCTCTGACGTGGTTGATGGTTGCGGCCAATCGGTGCGGGCCAAGCCGTTCAGGCCACTCATGCGGACTTCCAGGAGTGGGCTGCGGCGGATCACCAGTGTCCCCTGGTGCAACGAGGCATCGACCACGGTTACCGCGGGGAGCGGGAATGTCGTCAAGTTGCCTTGGCCGACACGTCCGCGGCGGGATAAATGTATGGTCAGGCATTCTTTATCCGCCGCAGCCTTCAGCAGTGTCACATCGATCGTCTGTCGTGCACCGTCACGGGTCGCCTGCCAGCCACGCACGTTGCCACCCGTTACACGCTCGACCAGGTATTCTGAGGGTGCGGTGAGCGTCAACGATTCGCGGCGGCTGCGCGGAAAATCCAAGGACACCTGCCATGCCAGCCGCACAGCGTCGTCGCGGATTTCCAGTTCCCCGTTCGAGTCGGCCGTCAGGCTCTTGTCGACTTCGCCCTCGGCGACTTTCGGCCGCCACTGGATGCTGAATGCGTGATCTGGCTGCAGCGCCGTTTCGATCCGTTCGTCCGCAGCCGTCGATTCGAACCGGCTGCGGTCCGACACCCCAGTCAGATGCACTTCGGTCTGCGGATCCGGCACGTGAAGCGTCAATACGGTCGCCGGCGCGGCGGGCAAACGTCCGGTCGCCATCCGCCAACCCCCGCGCCGTTCCAGCCTTAGCCGCACGGCCAAATCCAAGGTCTTGCGGCCTTTTCCCGCTACATTGACCATCAGCAATCCGCCCCCCGACGTGTCAGCGGCAGGCTGGACATCGTTAGTTGTCGGCTTGGGTGGTTCCACCTGGGCGACGCGCAGCCGAGCGGGCTGGCCGTCCAGTCTCGCGTTGACTAACACGCCTCCGGCCAGTGCCAGCGGAATGTCGATCGCATCGTCGGTATATACATCGAATTGCAAACGGCCGGAAAGCGCCAGAAAGTCGTCCCCTGCCAATCGACCATCGAAGCTGGCTCCTGCCAATGCGAAGGGCGCAGGAGCCGGTCGCGGCAGCGGCTGTTTGTCCGGGTAGGCCATCTTCCATAGCTCCGCATATGTCTGGTACGGCAGCAGGATGCGATCGGCCTCTTGGACCCCATCCGCGTCGTCCCCGTAGTACGGGATCACGATGGCGTCGGCAGGGACTTGTACGGGCTTCAGGTGTTCGCCCAGCGGTATCACAAGCTGTACGTCGTCTAGCTCCGATGACTGCGCGTGGCATGCCATGGGGCGGGCGGACCACAGGATCAGCATAATCGCGACGCTGGCGGCTGCCATCTTGGAAGCAGGCGTCGCTCCATGACGTCTGAAATCAAGTTCCCACCAACGTGCGATCGCAAACAAAAGGTACAGCGGCACCAGCGCACACGCCGTCCACAACGCCATGTCGCAAATCGCCCCGACCGCATGGTCCCAAGGTAGCAACAAGGGCAGCACGGTGGCTGCGACCAATACCACGAACAGAAACTTCGCTTTTGCCAGCCATCGGTGGCGCAGCAGCCGCAGACCCAGCAATGCAATCACGAGTGCCAAGCTCCAGGCCAGCGCCGCGAGTGGCTGGCGATTAATCAGCGTGGTGTTCAACATGGGCTCGAAACCCAGGCTCTCGAAGGCAATGAGCCCTGCGGTCGGGTCCTGAAGGTACCGTGAAAAACTGAACGGCAGACTACGCACTCCCTCCAAAGCCCAATACGTCGTGTCGCGCGGGCTGCCGTCGGCCGGGCGATCGACGTCCTCCGTGGTACTGTCGGGTTCTCCGGCGAGACTCTCTTCGGATCTGGCGTCGCCGTAACGGTCTGTGATGGTGACGGAGCCGGAAAGACGGGGCGCATTTCCGTTACCGACCCGGCAGATTGAACCGCGTTTCGCGGCAGGAGGCCTGCTAGTCGAGCCCATCCCGAACGCCGCACACCCAATTGGGCCAGCGTTCCCCGGTCGCTTAAGTCGGGTTCGACCGTCCCCGTGCAGCGGATCGCGCGGTAACCGGTAGGCAACCGCAGGTACCAGCGCATGTCGGCCACGGGCACTTCGCGGCTCGTCGTCGCTTCGTCATCACGCAGCAGCAGTCGCGGGGCAGCTGACTGGACCTGGCCCACAAAGCCAAAGGTTGGCAAGCGCTGTCCGTAAACGATTTGCAAATCGCGAAGCGCTGCGTCCCCTTTCGCTGTCAGCGCCAACAGCAGACGGTCCTGGTCGCGTTGCGGCGCCAGTGAGCTGCCGTCCAGAGCTGCCGACCATAAGTCGGCTCCCGCGGGAAGAATGACTTCCAGGTAGGGGGATTTCGTACGGAGTTGGTACCGCGCCGCTGTGGCGCTGGCACCGCTTACCCCGGCGAGCGTGATGAGTTCCGCGCGTTGTACGATGGCCGACGGCAACGCGAAGCCTGACCGTCGGAACACGTCGACCTTGACCGTCGGGTTATCTCCCACGAAACCGTAGGCGGCCAGTACTCGGCGACCCACCGCATAGTCCGCTTCCGCCAACTCGCCGACGTCAATCTTCTGGGGATGGCCGGCGCCGTTGCTGTCGGTTCTCACCTGAATGTCCAGTTCCGCGCTCCCTTCCACCGACACGAAACCGGATTGGTAGGCCACGTCAACCGCACGCAGCAACGGCAACTCCAGTCCCCTTGGTTCCGCCACATCCAGCCGCTGCTGAAAATCGACAGCCAGTCGTACGCGGCCAGCTTGTTTTTCGGCCAACCTCACGTCCCACCGCCGCTGGCCATCGATGACCTGACCATGGAACTCCTGGACCGCGATGCCATCCAGCCCACGAATCGACAGCGCAGCGGGGGTGTGGGCCGGAAGCTGCAGCCAGAGGCGATTGGTGCGCGCCTGTTGAATCTCATAGACCGCTTCGTAATGACCGACCAGATTCTCCGGCTCCAAACTCAGGAAGGACATCGTGCGGGCCGATACGACCGGGGACGTCCGTTCCACGACAAACGTCGCGGCATACGGTTGAGCCTCGACCAGGTAGACCAGATCGGTCGCAATTCCTTCCAACCCGTACTTAGTCTTGTCCGCTTCGTCCAGTGGCACGAGCTGTTCCAGTTGTTCGGGACGGACCACCAGATCGTCGAGGGCCCGCACTGCGATCGCCCCTTCGTGTCGCGCGGCGTCGAGCACGTTGAATGCGGGAAAGGTCGCCGGTCGTTGGTTCCAGTCGCTGAGCCAACCTTCGGGCGTACTGCTGGCTTTGAAGCGCACGCTGGCCGTGCTGTTGGGGGGCACGCCCTCGGGGAAGCGTACGCGAATCCGAGCACCGCTGGCGGTCGGATAGGTCTCGAAACTCAGTGGCTCTCCACCCGCGCCCGTCACGTCGGTGATCTGCCAACCGGCCGGCACGGCCAAGTCCATGGCGAACACTTTGTCCACTTCCGGCTGCAGGACAAGGGCACCGTGGAGCCGCTGTTCTATCTCGTCCAACAACAGCACCAGGTTGCTGGTAACGCGCAGTCGGCTGGCAGGCGGTACGAAGCGCGCGCTGAAATCAAACGCGGCCTGGGGCGCGTAGTAGGCGGCGATCGGGCGGACTTGCGGCGCGCCCGCTTTTGCGTGGAACAGGCTTTCAGGTAGCGCGTCGGTCAGCACCGACGTGTTGATGGGAATCAGACCGCTGGCTGCGAGCGATTTCGCTTTCAACCGGTCTTCCACCAGCAGTCCCAGCACCGCGACCTGTCCTGCGACATCCAGCGGCTCGAGTCGCGGGAATTTCCATGCCTCTAATTCCACGGCGTCGCGCACCGCGGAAATATTGAGCACCAAAGTTTCCATCGTGGGCTCGCGCAGGACCATGTTCAGAATCCGTCGTGGACCGGTTATGGCAGGCTGCCCTTCTTCCACAAGCCAGCGCGACAACTGTGGTGCACTGACCTCGGTGACTTCGAACCCGGTGGGCACGACGAAGCGAAAATGATCCGCCGCGCCGTGCAACACGCCCAGTGACACCGTCGCATGCAGTTGCTCGTACCCTTGCGTCACTTCGTCGACGATCACACTGCGTGCCACTACCGCGCGTGCTTGCAGGAGTTGGCGGTTATTCAACGTCATCGCCAACAGATTCGTGCCGCGGCGCGGCAGCAACTCGAAACGCGTGACACCCGCCGCCGCGTCGACCTCGCGGCGCATCACGTCCGCTCCGGACTTGACCTCCACGTTGCCGGGTACAGTCAAGCGCAAGACGGTCGCCGCCGGGACAGGGATCTGAAAACTCAGCGATTGCAGGGCGGCGGAGGTCTCCAGCGGCGCCACCAGATCGAGCACCAGCTGGTGCTGGCCAACTCCTTCCACAAATAGTGCCGGCCGCCGCCGCTGGTCCAGCCCGATCGCCGCCGCCTGCCCGTCCCACGTGGCGCGCCGCAGGCCCAGTCCCGACAATTCCAGCGGCAGGACGTGGATGCCCTCCTCCAGGACGTCGATCGACAACGTCCCCTGCATTTGAATGCGTTCGGCTTCAACGGTCGCTTGGTACTCCGCCGACAGCATGGTCGGCCGCGCAGGCGCGGACTCCGGCGGTGGCGACGTCCGGGCCCGGGCCAGCAGGTCCACGTACTCCTCACGCGACAGGAAGATGCGTTCGATGTGGCTTTCCAACAGTACGTTCAGGTCTTCGAAGGGCACGAAGATCTCTCGTACGAACGGGCGTGCCGCGTCTTCCCCGCGTAGTGGGTTGCCGGCGGGGTTGCCGGCGATCCACAGCGTGGCGATCAGCGCCACGTGCAGCGAGAGGCCCCGCGGAGTCGGTCGCCTAACCATGGTTCGTATCTCCCTCGTCAAATGGGTGCTGCGCAGAAGTATCCGTACCGGTCGGCGGCGCTGCACCACCGGTTAAGGCATCGGTGGAGGCCACATTGGCAGATGCCGTCTCGGCGGGTGGCACGTCAGCCGTTGCGTTGTCCGCTGTGACCTGGACTGCGAGCGCGTGTGTCGCTAGTTTGCGGGTCCCTTGCACGATCCAAACCAGGCAGACGAGCAGTACGGCGACGACAAACGTGTTGTCGGCAATCTGCTGCGCCAGAGTTGGCATGAACACGCCAGCCAAAACCAGCGCGATGACCAACAGCATGAGGCCAGTGAGGCGCGATGACAGCGCACGACCGGTCAGCCCGACCCCGAAAGCGGCGATCAACGCGATCACACCTAGATGCAGCCAGAATTCGCTGCAGGCCCGCATGCGTAACGATCCTTGCGGCGGTGCGGCTGGACGCAGGGCCGAATAGACATACCGCGTTCCATCCACTGGGAAAGTTCGGGTCGGGTTGTCATTCAGGGAAAGGCCCTGCAAAAGTTCGTCGATCAGCTCGGAATCGCGACGACGCGGGACGGCGCGTCGCGTCGCCGGCCAATCCCATTTCCACGTAAATTCGTCCGTCCATGGCCCACTGCGGCCCAGCAGCGCACGTTCCTGGGGCAGGTACACGCACAGAAACACTTGCTGCACGGCGGGATCGTCCAGGAATTCTGGCGGGTCCAAGCGGCGCTGATCACCGGGGACCGTGTAACGCAGTTCCAGCAGGAAAGGCTGGTCTGGATTCTGGCCGACCAACGGCGCGAACAACTCGTGCTGATCCCCGCGTTCCAAGGCCACGCTCTTGCCGTCGATCGACAGCGGCTGAGTATCCAGTCGAAAACCACTGGGCAGTCGTATTGCCAGACGTTGCCGAACGCTGCGGATGCGGTACAAGGCCTGCACGGAAATCTGGCCGCTGCGTACGACCACCATCCGCACCACTGCGCGTTCGATGCTGGTCCGCTGCACTTCTTCCAGCTGGTACCGAGTGGCCGTGATCGATAGAGCCCACTGGTCCTGAAACTCGAAGGCCCGTGCCGCGTCCGGCACGCTGACGCCGGGCATCAGATCATGCTGAGGATCGATCGGACGTAGCCCTGCGGGTTCGCGGGTGGTGTGGATGTCCAGTGATTCCGCTTTGGTAATTACCAACTGGCCGGACGCGCGATCGACATTTTCGGGTGCCAGACGGGGAATGGCCAGTTCCAGCGGCTGACCCACTTGCAGTTCGCCCATGCTGGCTTCCCAAGTCAGACGCAGCTGCAGTTGTCCCAATAGTTCCGTTTCTCCGTCCAGACTCCAGGCCACGTAGCCTGCTGCCACATCCGCGGGAGGCGGATCGATGGACTTTTCGCGAAGGGTCGTGGTTTCGTTGCGAATATCGGCTACCAGGTTTTGTGGCACGTCGAGGCGGAGTGATTTGACGCCGCTGTAGCGGATGTCGTAGAAAAAGGTGGCTTCGTACTTGACCACTCCCGCTTCGACGCGGGTGACCAGCAATTGCCGCACGGTGACATACGGCTTGCGGCGTTCGGCCGTCAGCAACAGCTCGATTGGCTGTTGCGAGTAGGCGAAAGCGAACGCTTCCCGCGAGGTGCGGAAGCGTCCGCCACGCATCGATTCCGTGCCGTGATAGGCTTCGGGGATCGCCATGTCGCGCAGTCCCACTTGCCGGCCGGGATGGAGCCGCAGGCTCTCTGGTGCGAATACGACCAGCCGGCCCGTCGAATGCTCCACACCGACTGCGGCGACATGCGGCAGCGGCATGGGAATCTCGGAACAGTTCCCGGTAGGGCCGAGCAGATTCGGGTCGTCCAGCCGCCGTTGCAGTTCGACAAACAGGCCCACTTTTCCCAAGGCTTTGCCGGTCAGATTGACAACCAGCCGCGTCTTGTTCTCGCCCTGCAGCTGATAGGAATCGACAGTGGCAGCCTGGACTTCAGCTACAGCCTGGCCGCGAACCTGACGAACGTCGAAACCAGCCGGTATGTCCAATTCCAACTGGAATACGCCGGCTCGTTCGATATGGTATCGAGCGAACAGATCGAGCGTTATTTGTTCAGGTTCCAGATACGCTTCGATCAGTTCTTCCACACGAATCCTGGGCTGCACCTTTTCCGTGGACAACGCCAAATCGAACGGCAAAGCCGCGTAGCGGAAAGAGACGTCCCATTTTTGTTTTGCCAGATTCGGCGGCAATTCCCCCGCATCGAGTTGAGCCAAACCCGTGCGGCGCGGCACCTCCGCCCGCAAGGCCTCGGCCACGCAGATGACCACGATTCCCTGCTGGCGTCCGACGCCCACGGCC
Organism: uncultured Planctomycetales bacterium; assembly: GCA_963695565.1. Lineage (GTDB taxonomy): Bacteria > Planctomycetota > Planctomycetia > Pirellulales > Pirellulaceae > CAVOGW01. The sequence goes on along the minus strand of CAVOGW010000005.1, from coordinate 352,893 downwards.
TTCACCACAGGGATCGACAGTTCCTGGACATTCATCTCCGTGAGAAATCGCTCCAATTCCACGACCAGCGATTGAACTCCGCGCGTCGGCTGGAACAGTGATACGTGGATCTGCTGGGTGTCGCCCTGTCGTTGCACGTCCCATTGACGAACGTTCGGATCGAAGACATTGACAACTTTTTGATCGCGGGGCACATCAATGACCAGTTGCGACAGTTCTGCACGGCTAATGTCGTAGGCCAATGTGGCACGTGTGCGGACGACCCCTTCCTCGACGTATACTTCCTGCTCTGCCTGGACGTTGACCAAAGCCGCCAATCCCGCGGCCCCTTCGGCTCTTGCATTCCAATCGATACGAACTTGGGCGCGGCGCCGACAAATGCGAGCATCACGGTTTCCGGGGCCGTGTCCTGAGCAGGATCCGCGCTTGCCGAAATCGCTGCGGGCACTTCGGACGCGGCGATCATCGGCTGCACATTGATTTTGGCCCCGGCTTGTGGAACGCGAACCTGCCAGCGATTGACGGGTGCCTGCGGCGCTTGGAACGAAACACTGTTTGGGCCTGGCTTCTTGGCAAAGGCCTTGGCGTATTCCAGAGTGACCACGACGCGGCTGGGTTTTTGATCCGGCTGGTGCAACAACAGCTGGTAGCCGGCGTCGTTTTCAAATACCACACGAGCGTCCGCGTCGGCAATCTTTGCGGAGATGATCGCCGCGTCGCCCAGCCGAATAGGGACCGAGTGCCATCCTTTGGAAAGAAGCTCCACGGTCAGCTGAGCCGTCACTCTAACGATGTCGCGTTCCACGATTGCCGCGCTGTCGATCTCCGTGATGATGGCTCCCGTGGGTGGTTGGGCGACCGGCATGACCGTCTCTTTCCCCCGTGCCGCCTGCCATAGCTCTTGGAATTTCTCATAGGGCAGAAACACTCCGCGGCCTTCCCGTTCGAACGTCTGGCGCAGTTTGGTGTACGGTATGTAAATCGTTTGTTCGCGGATCACTTCGTCGTTCGGCGGTTGATCCGAAACCGGAGAATCTTGGGCCAGCAGCGGCCAGCCGAAGGCGGCCACGGTCAGAAAACAGAGAATGAGCCTGGGCATAGCAGGGGTTCCCATGAAATGCTATCACGGCGCGCCTGAATGGCGTGAGCACGGCGACCTGCGATCTTGGACGTCGCGGCCCCGAGATAAGTTCTCGATTTTTTTGGCGAACCGGCACCGGAAGGTGCCGAGTGGACGGCGGCAAGCCTTGGTTTGCCGCCTGGCCCCCTCCCCGACCTCCCCAACGGCCCCACGACGCCAACGTTGCGAGTTGGTCGCCGTTGACTAGCGTGCCCACATCAGGGGTGATGCAACGTTGTCAACGAGATTGAGCGTTGGCGTGACGCGCGCGACCAAATCACCCTTGCCAGGGCGAGGAAGTAGGAACGCGTCCGCGCGCCGTGGAGGACCCATCGCGAGTGCGTGTCACGCAGCTCAACTCGCGGCAGTCTTTCTCGTACAATTAGTCATGGGATTTCTCGGAGACATCTAGGTCGCTGTAACCGGGGTGTCCGCAAAAACGTGCGGCAGGCATCGCTCGGTAATGGCTGTGCTGTTGCGGCGATTTTCGAGTCGCATCCCGTGGTACCTTGAACGGAAGGAAAGAAAATGCGTGCTTGGCTAATGGAAAACTACGAAGGGGTGGACAAGCTACGGTTGGGCGAAATTGCCGATCCTGTGCCGGGCCCGCAAGACGCACTGCTGCAAGTCCACTTGGCCGGGTTGAATCCCGCAGACGCCTTCTTGGCGCAGGCTATGTATCCGGCCAAACCGGAACTGCCCCACATCCTGGGGCGCGATGGCGTGGGCGAAGTGCTGGCAATCGGATCGGAGGTGCAGACCGTGCGCGTGGGAGATACGGTTGGCGTACTCCGCGGCGACACCGGTGTCGACGCGTGGGGCACCTTGGCCGAAAGGGTAGTTGTTCCCGCCACCAATCTGGTACGGGTACCCGCGGATTGGACCCTGGAGGAGATGTCGGGGGCGCCATTGACTTTCTTGACGGCGTGGCAGGCCCTGACGCAATGGTCCGACCCCCCGGCGCCACCTACCGACAGATCGGTGTTGCTGATCACCGGAGCATCCGGCGGAGTGGGGACAGCCTCGATCCAGTTGGGCCGATCGATGCATTTGACAGTCGTCGCCTTGACTCGAAAAATGGAGAAAGCCGCCAAGCTGATGGAACTGGGTGCTGATCACGTGTTGCAGGCGTCAACTGCCAGCATGGCGCAAGACGTATTGGCGGCAATTGCGCCGCAGCGAGTCGACCTGGTAGTGGACACCGTGGGTGGACCGCTGTTCAATGTAATCCTGGGGCTGCTGGGGCAGGGGGGCCGAGTGAGTGTTGTCGGCCGCAGCGGAGGCGTGGTCCCTGAGTTCAATACCGCGCGACTGTTTTTCCGCAGGAATCGCATCGGTGGAGTGGCCGTCTCGGACTTCACCCCCGACGCAGCCCAGCAAGCCTGGCATCAAATTGTTGGTCGCCTGAATTCGATGGGACAGCGACCTGTCGTGGACAGCGTGTTCCGCTTTGAGGATCTCAAACAGGCTTTCGCCCGCCTGGAACTCGGTCATCTGGGAAAGGTGCTGGTGCGCATTGGCGAACCGGCACCGTAAGGTGCCGGGTGGGCGCCCCCCATAACGTCAACTTCACCTCGCCATCCGGCTGCCGACTTGGCCAACATCACTACCGGGTGAACCGGCACCGTAAGGTGCCGGGTGGCGCCCCCCATAACGTCAACTTCACCTCGCCATCCGCCAATCCAGGTTGCCAACACCAAGAGGTGGCGGGTGAGCACGCCCCGTCACCACTCGTCGATTTGCCGGCCGCAAGCCCACACGTCAACCTTCACGATCGCGGGACACGCGATAATGATGGATGCGAATCGCATTCGATGGCGGGATGGGGATGGCAACGCGATCACTGCTGCTCACCCGGCACGTAACGGTCAATGTTTGTAGAACAATTGTCCTCAATTGTTCCGCGAATCGCGAATCGCGAAAATGTCGGGGGAAACAGTTGGGGACAACTGTTCCACAATGCCCAAACCGAGCGGGAACAGTTGGGGACAACTGTTCCACAATGCCCAAACCGAGTGCCGTTGACCATCCGGTGCCGGGTGGGCAGCGGTGATCGCCTGATACCCCCTTCAAGTCCGCGAATCAAGCGCGATATTGCGCTAATCTTCGCAGCATCTCGGCGGCATGGATTTAGCCGCGCACGCCTGCGGTCGGCCAGACCGAGCCAAGGCTTTGAGTGGTGCTCACCCGGCACCTCACGTTGCCGGGTGCCAAATGGACCTCGGACCGGATCCCCATAGGTGCCGGCGTTCCGTCTAAGTTACACTGCGGCGTTGTTTCGGGGCGCGCCGCAATTCAAAATTCGCGTGCACTCCCCTGCTTGCTGGTAACTCGCTTGCGGACGGCTGGAATTGTGAATCAACCCGACTGGTATCTTGCGCTGACCGTTGGATTGCTGCTGGGAGCCGCGTTACTCGCCGGACTCGTGGCCCGGATGCTATACCTGCCTAGCGTGACGGCCTACCTTCTGGTGGGCCTGGCCCTGGGGCCGCATACTCCGCTGCTGAAACTGTTCGAGGGTGTCGCCGAGCGTCTTGGCTTTTCCATCTCGCTGGCTGGGAGGCACATCTCTCCCGAGCACCTCGTGCACCTGGAACCGGCGGGCAAATTCGCCATTGCCCTGGTGCTGTTCAACATGGGATGTCATTTTCCGTTATCCAGCTTTCGTCGAATGGTCAAACGCTTGCTTCCGATGTCCGTGGGGGAGTTGTCAACGACCATGGTGCTGGTGACGGGGGGCCTGAGTCTGCTGGGCATGTGGCGGAATGATGCCATGTTGACCTGGCAGGCGGCGTTGCTGTTTGGTGCCCTGGCCCTGGCCACTGCCCCGGCGACGACCGTGCTCGTTTTGAAAGAAAACCGCAGCGAAGGTCCGCTGACCGAGTTTGCCACCGGGCTGGTAGCGCTGAATAACCTGGCCTCGATTGTGATCTTCGAACTGTTGTTCGTGCTGGTGCACGCGACGCGTGGCGCCGAGACATCGATTGGTGCCGAGTACCTGGAACTCAGTCGCAATCTAGTGGCCGCCGCTGTGCTGGGCATGGGCGCAGGGTTGGCCGTCAGTTTCTTTTGTGGGATCGTGCCGTCGACCCGATGGCTGGTCTTGCTTACCGCCGTCGTGGCTCCCCTGATGGCAGTGTGCGAACTGCTGCACGTGCCTTACCTGCTTACCTTCTTGACCATGGGTATTACCGTCGCCTCCACGTCTGAGTTGGCCCAGGAGATCAGCGAGACGCTGGACCGGCTTACGGGCCTGTTGTGCGTCGTGTTTTTCGTGATCCACGGCGCGGCCATGGATCTTGGCAAGCTGTGGGCCGCCGGCGCGGTCGGCCTGGCGTACATTGTGCTGCGCTGTGGCGGAAAGTACTTTGGCATATTCTTTACGGCCAACGCCCATCGCGATGGCCCGCAGGTGAAGCGCTGGTTGGGAGCGTCCTTGCTCTCGCAGGCCGGCGCGGCTCTGGCCCTTTCGTCGATCGCCGCCGATCGCGACCCGGCGTTGGGAGAATTCCTGCAAGGGATCATTTTAGGGACCGTCGTGTTCTTTGAGATTATCGGGCCCATCATGGTGCGCGTTGCCGTTTTGCGCGCGGGCGAAGTCCCCGTGGCCGCCGCGATCTTGCATACCACCAGTTCCCCAGCGGAACAATTGCGGAGCATGACATTCCGCATGTTGCGGTCGCTGGGCATCAATCCGTTGCGAGGCAGCACTGCCGATCAACTGGAGGTCAAACGCGTGACGAGCCGCAACGTCAAGCCACTATTGGCCAGCGCTCTGTTCGACGAGGTGCTGGATCACATGGAACATTGCCACGATAACACCTATCCTGTCGTCAGCGATACCAACGAGTTGATTGGCATTATCCGCTATCCTGATATCCGCGATATCATTTTCGAACCGTCCTTGAAAATGCTGGTGACTGCCGAGGACCTGGCCGCCCCGATCAAGAAAGTGCTCAAACAAAACGAAACGCTGGGGGAGGCCTGGCGGTTACTTAAGGACGGCCGAGACGACTGCGTCCCCGTGGTCACGACGACACCGCCGCACCGTTATGTGGGCGTGGTGAGGCGCCGCGATTTGCTGCGACTGCTGAGCCTCGATGCGCGAAGCGAGCGGGCAGGCGAGTAACGTATAACGAGCGTGGCCGGGCGGCGCGCGGAGCCCGGGGGCGTGGGCGAAGTGCGGGGGCCGTGGGTGAAGGCCGGGGCCGTACCTGGAGCGTGGGTGAAAGCCGCGGGCGTGGGTGTGAAGGCCGGGGGCGTGCGTGAAGGCCGGGGGCGTGCGTGAAGGCCGGGGGCGTGCGTGAAGGCCGGGGGGTTTGGGGGGATTCCCCCCAAACCCCCCGGATTCCCCCCAAACCCCCCGAATGTCTCCCAAACCCCCCGGATTGCCCCCAAACCCCCCGGATTGTCCCCCAAACCCCCCGGATTGCCCCCAAACCCCCCGGATGTCTCCCAAACCCCCCGGATGTCTCCCAAACCCCCCCGATGTCGCCCAAACCCTCCGATGTCGCCCAAACCCGCCGGCTTTCGCCCAAACCCCCCCGGACGTCGCCCAACCCCCCCGGCTGTCGTCTCCCAAACCCCCCGGCTCCCCATTGCAACAGTCGTGCCGATCCAAATTGGGATGCACGCCGCACTGCAAGGTGCTACTTGCAGTATTTGTCGAGCCAATCGAAAAACACGCGATGCCAGAGCACACTGTTCTGCGGGCTCGTCACCCAATGGCCCTCGTCGGGAAAGTACAGAAACCGAGATGGTACCTTCTTGACCTGAGCGGCTGTAAAGGCCTCCATGCCCTGAGTCACCGGAACGCGGAAGTCCTTTTCGCCGTGGATTACCAGTAACGGAGTCTTCCAGTTCCTGACGAAGCGATGCGGTGAGAACGCGTTGTATTTGGCTTGCAGCGCGTCGCTCTGCCAATACGGCCCGCCCATGTCCCAGTCCACAAAGAACAGCTCTTCGGTGGCCCCGTACATCGACTCCAGATTAAAGACGCCACAGTGCGCCACCATGCACTTGAATCGATCCTGATCGTGCCCCATCAGCCAATATGCCGTGTAACCACCAAAACTGGCGCCTACGGCCGCGGTCTTTTCACGATCAATGTAGGGTTCCTGCAGCATGACGTCTGTCGCGGAAAGCAGGTCCTGCATGGCCTGACCACCCCAGTCGCCACTAATCTGATCGTTCCACTTCTGGCCAAACCCGGGCAGCCCACGTCGGTTAGGTGCCAGGACAACATACCCGTTGGCGGCCATTAAGTGGAAATTCCAACGGTAGGAAAACCACTGACCAACTTGGCCTTGGGGCCCGCCCTGGCAATAGAGGATCAGCGGCCATTTGCGGCTGGGGTCGAAATCCGGCGGATAGATGACCCAACAGTGGATTTTCTTGCCGTCGGTGGCCTGGACCCAACGCCGCTCGACCTGGGGCAGTTCCAGCTTGCTGAACGGTTCGTCATTGATCGAAGTCACGGTTTCGGTCTGCCCGTCGGCCAGCGTCAGCCAGGCAAGCTCCGCGGGGCGCTGCATGCTCATGAACGAAACCAGCGCGTGCTGGCCATCGGCGGCGATATCGAGCAAGTCCCAGTCGAAGTTGCCTCGGCTGACTTGCCGCAGATTCTTGCCGTCCTGATCGATCGAAAAAATCTGCACGGTCCCCTGTGTTTCGGAGCTGAAATACAGCCGGTTGCTGTCTGGGGAGAATTTTGCGGCGTGCGCGGTCTGGTCCAGCCCCTGAGTGGCTTCACGAATTGTGCCGCTGGCCAGGTCGTAGATCATCACGCGATTACGGTCCGCCTCGAACCCGGGGCGCTCCATGGAATGGAAGGCCAGATACTTGCCGTCGGGCGAGAAGACCGGATCATTGTCGTAGCCGTTCCGTCCGTCCGTGATGTTCTTGGGTTCCGTGGGCTGGTCCGGTACCAGATTCGCGACGTTCAACAGATAGACGTCGCTGTCGGTCGATTGCGCCCAATCATTCACGATCTTCATGGTGTAGGCGATGTGTTGGCCGTCGGGGGACCAGGCAAAATTTTCGCTACCGGCGAAGGGAGGCACCGGGCAGTCGACCTTGAGTTCGTGCATCAGGTCGACAGCCTGGTCTACCGCGCGGCCGGACTCGTCCAGTTGGTCCACGTGCAGATGGCTGTACTTATAGTCGTGCCATTGATTCCAATGCCGGTACAGCAGCGAGTCAATAATTCGGGCATCGGCCTTGGGCAAGTCTTCGTAAATTTCTTTGACTTCCTTGTCCAGTTTGACGTCGACGGTATAGGCTATCCGCTTGCCGTCCGGCGCGACTTTCAGGTTCGCGATGCCGTCCTTGGCCTCGGTAACCTGAACCATTCCCCCATCCTGCGGATTGACGGCGAACGCCTGGGGCTTTGCGTCACCTTCTTTGCTTTGTTTGCCGGTGACAAAAATACGTTCCCCGAACGGCGAGGGAGCGAACTGCAGGTCGCCAATCGATTTCCAGTCTTTCAGCAGCACGCGCTGTGCGCCGGTTTTCAGGTCTTTCAAATACAGCGTGCTGGTTCCAGAGTTTTCGGCCAGATCGTAGCGGGTGACGGTGTATGCCAGTTCACCGCCGTCGCGGGACAAGGCCGCGGCGCCCAACCGGCCCAGTTTCCAGAGTAATTCCGCATCCATACGCGTTGCACTGTCTGCAAGACTGGTGACGGAAAACCACAGCACAATACTCACAGAAAATACGATTCGTAACATGCGATACTCTCCAGAAATTAATGGCAGCCGATAGGAGGCCAGGTACTTGCGCGAAATAATCTCGCGATCGGCGCTTGCCCATAGCAACGTCTTTGCGGGAAGACCTGCTGAGTGGGGCATTTTGTCCCAACTTGGGACTTGGGTACCGATTGTTTCATGGCTCAAGTGGGGCATTTTGCCCCAATTTCTGGGCGATGAACAGCCAGTTATCAAGAATCAATGAAGAGCGCCGAGTTTTGCTTGCAAATCTCGAGTCGGTGAGATAGTTTACGTTCTGCTGGCCATGTCGTTACCAAACGCTGGTAGCGACTCATGTTGCTTGGCGAAGACACGAGATGTCTTGTCGGGCATCTCAATTGTTCCTTTTTTTTGGGAGATAGCCTAATGCGTGTTACATTAAGTTGGACTGAGCAGCAAGAGATTCAACAATTGGGTAGGAACAGGCCAAAGCGTGATAGAACATGGTCGCTCTTCTTCGCAGCAGGTTTTTTAGCTGCAGTGGCTGTGTTGGCCGCCGGATCATCCTCGGCGAGTGCGACCGTGCTCGCCTTAGACGATTTCAGTTACGTAGGACCGTTAACAGCCAACGGCTGGGTGGCGCACAGTGGCGCGGCGCCAAGGTGATCAACTCCAATGGATCGTTTGCCACGCTGGATCAGAGCGCCGGTTCGGGTGAGGACGTGAGCTTGGTCTTCGCCGCTCAAGGCGCAGCCGACACGACGTACGCCAAATTCGACTTTAATGTCAATATGGCCGACCTCTCAGTGCTGGACGGCCAGGGACTGTATTTCACCCACTTCAAGGACGCCACCACTGCATTCCGTGCCCGCACGGGCGTCGTGGTACCCACGGGTGGCGGCGACTATGGCTTGGCCATCCACGCAGACAATGCCGACCTGGGAGCGGGATCGTCTTGGGGCAGCGACCTGTCTTTCGATACCTGGTATACAGCTGTGATCTCTTGGAACGCCAGCAGCGGCGAAAGCAAGCTATGGGTCAACCCGGTGAACATGGCCTCGACCAGCGTATCGCACACCGGCACCTTAACCGGCACACTGATCGAGGCGTATAGTCTGCGCCAGTCCAACGACTACACAGGCTTCATCAACATCGACAACGTGGTCGTTGGCATGACGTTTGATGATGTGATCCCCGAACCGGCCAGCCTCGCGCTGCTAAGCCTGGGCGGGCTGATGATGCTCGCTCGCCGGCGCGTGTGATGATGCTCGCCGGCGCGTGTCGTTATATGTGAGCACGATGGGCGGCTGGACACGTATCCGGCCGCCTTGTTTTTGGCGTTGCACGCGACGTGGTGGCTCGAACGAGGGCATGCCACGCGGCGCGATGCTTGTTTCCGCGTCGCTTCCAGTAGTTTGCCGCCATTTCCGATAGCGCCGTGGCGATCCGAAGCGGTGCCTCGTAATGGGATTTTACGAAGAAGCTTCCAGCGCGTTGCTGGACAACAGCAAGAGTCGAATTCTCATACACGCCGATTCTATGAGAACGCCGCGAAGGGTAGCAGAAATGGTCGCCAGCGCCGTGTCAGGCTGAAAGTGACCTTCGACCGGTTGAAAACCGGTGGCTTGGATGATGACGCAACCCGACCGTTTGCCGCGTGAGAAATCCTATTCACCAAGCTGGCCTTGCCAGCGCTCGACGGCCCTGCGTTCCAGCATTTCTCAATCGTCGCGACGCTGATCAGCGCAGCGGCGCGTTCTTTCAGCGATTTGCCGTACAGGTTGACCACCCCGTATTCCGTGAGCACGAAGTGCACGCTGGGCCGTGTGTGGCGTATCCGGATTGTCGCCTTTCGCTTCCGCGAAAGGCGACATTTCGCGCCAGTTTTTTTGGGACCAAGGGCCGTATCCCCACTTGAATTTCCGGAATGGTTCAGTACACTCTTGCTCGACTTGTACCTTCTCCAGGAGCTGAAGGCTCCATTGAAAGGACGCCGCCGCACCATCGGATCCTCTTTCGCTGTCGCAGCAAACCCAGGACGGGCCAAGGCGTGAAGCCATTGCTGGGATCGGCCGACGCCGTCGGCGGTCGCAGTCAGTTGCCGCAATGGTTCGCTTGGAATGCCAACACAGTTCCGTGCGCGTTTGTATCGATTCCGCTCAGACCTTCACCCTGACGGAGCTTCCCCGTAGCGCGGCAGAAGCTTGGTCTAGCCCCCCGTGAATCGCTCCACACCACGTCGCCCGGTCCAGACTCGAGGACTCCAAGTCGGCATGCGCCAAGGACCTGAAAAGGAGAATTTCAGATGGCGAACAAGTTGATTGTCGGTATGAACGCGGACTTTCGAGGTCGAGTCGAGAATCGTGCACCTTATCTCTATCTTTTTTCGGGGTATTTTGACGGAATCATTGCGGCCGGCGGCATTCCGGTCGTGTTGCCGCCACTACTGAACCGATCCGACATCACCCAAGCCGTGAAGCGCATGGACGCTTTTGTGCTGGTAGGTGGAGGCGATTTGGACCCGCGGCGAGACGGATTCATGCTGCATTCCACCGTAAAACCCATGGAACCGCGACGCGAGGATTTTGATCGCATGCTGGTCGACGAATTGGCGCAGCAGCGCATTCCCACTTATGGAATTGGCGCCGGCATGCAATTGCTCAATGTTTCGCAGGGTGGCAATCTGTACTTGCACATTCCGGAGGATGTCCCGCACGCCCTGCCGCATCGGGATCAGCACGATCGGGCGCACCGACACGGGCTGGAAATTGTGGCCGGCACGCTGATGAGTCGGGTATATGGCGACGGGGAAATTCGCGTCAACAGCTTTCACCACATGGCCATCGACGAAGTCGCTCCGGGGTTCAAGGTCTCAGCCCGCAGCCCGGACGGAATCATCGAGGCTATTGAAACCGACCGCGAAGACTGGTTTGCCATGGGAACGCAATTCCATCCCGAAAGCGATTCGGCGTCCGCATTGGACGGTCGCATCTTTGAGGAGTTCGTGGAGGCTGCCGAGTCATTCGGCCGCATGGCGGTCGCCTGATCCTGGCAACTTGCCCGACCATCAAATCGCGCCAGTCGCCTCCCTGTGGCGCGGGTAGCCGCGGGGGCCGCTGGCGCTATCGCCGTCACCAAGACGGATAAGCACGCCGCCCTGGTTTTGCTGCGGCACACGTTCACGCCTGACAGCTGCTCAGCGCCAGGCACACAAGCACGCAGCGCAAGCTAGTGAGCCAGACCGTGACGATTCGCTTCCAAGGCCGGGTTCTGGGGGAAACGTGGCGAGTTTTGAAGCGGCAGATGCGGGGTGGTATTGGGCCGAACGGCGTATTCGCCGCTTGGTGGGCTCACGCGCTCGCGCGTATTAAAGTTGCCCAAAGGCGAAAACAGCGTGAAAATACAAGCTCGACGCGCCAGCGAGTGGGTCTGCCAGCGGCTACATCACGGGTTTCGGCCAAGTGCCACCGAAAGTGTGCAAGTTCAAAACTTGCGCGTCTGGCTTGTATTTACCGGAATTTAGCCGGTTGGTGTCCTCACTCGCTGCGCGTCGTGCTTGTGCTCGCTCATGGGCGCGTGCCGCTGAAATCGGTCGCAGCACGGAATGGGACGCGCAGCCGCAAATTCCACACATTCCGCGCACCTGGGTCATGTTGGGCAAATCTAAACGCTCAGCGAAACTCTGCCGAAAAGACTGAGTGTGTAATTACTCCACGATTGAGACACCCGCCACTAACGCCCCACACGTGACTGCCATGGTGAGCCTCCACGTTCCTCGCTTTTTTCTTGCCGTCGAAGTGAACTCCGACCTGCAAATCCCGCGCTGGCAGTTTACGCTGCGAAAGCCCGACGGCGAAATATGGTTGCAGGCCAGTGACGAGGAGCCGGATGCGTCGGGGGAGCGACTAGAGTTGTTGACAGTCGTGAGAGCGCTCGAGGCGCTCGATCAACCGTCGCTGGTAACGCTAGTATCCGCGAATCGGTACATCCAGCGTGGCATGCGTTTTGGAATTCCTGAATGGCGCTCCACTCATTGGCAATGGGAACGTTTTGGGTTGATGGTTCCCATCAAGGACGCCGATCTCTGGCGCCGCTTCGATCGTGCCTTGCGATTCCATTCCCTGAAATTTGAGTCGATTCGCTTCGATTCGGCTCACACAGCCCTTCGAGGCCCGACCCGCCGTCGTGGAGGCAGGGCACGGGTTGCCTGTCCATCCCGGCTGCGGCCTTCAAAACAAGTGTTTTCCTGAAGAAATGCGTGAAGCCCACGGGGCGATTGTCCGAAATTTATGGACGCCGGAGGCTGAAAAAGACGATTAGCCGCATGAAGCGGCCGTACCGCGTTTGCGACCGCTACGACGCCGGTTTTGCCTCGGGGGGCTGACGACCCGCCCAAGAATCAGTAATATCCCAACACTTCTGGAGTCCGCAGTGACCACCGGTTCAATCGACCAACAAGTTCAAGCGTTATTGCTGGGAGCACATGACAATCCGTTCTGTTTATTGGGTCCGCACCGGATCAACCCCGGCCGAATTCAAGTACGAGCATTTCTGCCCAGTGCGGAGCGAGCCTGGATTGTCGCACAGGAATCGACATTGCCGATGGAGCGAATTCACGAGTCGGGGCTGTTCGAGGGCCAAATGTCTGTGGCCAGTTCGGCCAAAATGCCGCATTACCAGTTGCGGGCGGCCAACCAGCAAGGAAAATTGACCGACATGCACGACCCGTACGCATTTTCACCGCTGCTTAGTGATTTTGACCTGCACTTGTTGGGGGAGGGCCAGTATCTGGAGGCCTATAACGGCCTCGGCGCTCAGCTCCGCGAAATCGACGGTGTCGCAGGGGTTAACTTTGCGGTGTGGGCGCCTAATGCGACCGGGATCAGCGTCGTGGGCGATTTCAACGACTGGGACGGCCGGACGCACGCCATGCGCAAGCTGATCCCGTCGGGCGTCTGGGAGCTGTTTGTTCCCCGACTGATGCCGGGAGAAAAGTACAAGTATCGCGTTTTCCAGGGTGGGCGTTTCGTCGACAAGAGCGACCCGTACGGATTTTCGGCGGAGCTGCCGCCGCGTACGGCATCGGTGGTCTCGGACCTGAACCGATTTCAGTGGACGGACGAGCGGTGGATGCAGCAGCGGGCCGCGGTCGACCCGCTCAAGCGCCCCATGTCGATCTACGAGGTCCACCTGGGCAGCTGGAAGCGATTTGCGTCAGGGCCGACCGATTGGTTCGGCTATCGCGACCTGGCACATCAGCTGGTGGAATATTGCCAGCGGATGGGGTACACCCACCTGGAACTCATGCCCATCAGCGAGCACCCGTATCTGGGCAGTTGGGGCTACCAGACGGTCGGATACTTCTCGGTGACCAGCCGCTACGGCACGCCCGAAGACTTCATGTACTTTGTGAACTACTGTCACGAACATGGCATTGGCGTGATTGTGGATTGGGTCCCCGCCCATTTCCCGCGTGACGACCACGGCTTGCGCCGCTTCGATGGCACGGCGCTGTATGAGCACGACGATCCTCGGCAGGGAGAACACCCCGATTGGGGGACGATGATTTTCAATTACGCGCGGAATGAAGTGCGTAATTTCCTGCTGTCCAACGCGATGTTCTGGCTGGACAAATACCACATTGATGGATTGCGAGTTGATGCAGTTGCGTCCATGTTGTACCTGGACTATAGCCGCAAAGAAGGAGAATGGATTCCGAACGAGTTCGGTGGCCGCGAGAATCTGGCTGCCATTTCGCTGTTGAAGCGGTTTAATGAAGTGGCCCACGAACGTTTCCCGGGTGTCCTGACCGTGGCTGAGGAATCCACGGCGTGGGGTGGCGTCTCCCGTCCCACGTTTGTGGGTGGACTGGGCTTTTCGTTGAAGTGGAACATGGGTTGGATGAACGACACGTTGCGCTATTTTCATCGCGACTCCGTGTTTCGTAAGTATCATCACAACGAGATTACGTTCAGCATGATCTATGCCTTCACGGAAAACTTCGTGCTGCCATTCTCGCATGATGAAGTCGTGCATGGCAAAGGATCGCTGCTGGACCAGATGCCGGGCGACCTGTGGCAGCGTTTTGCCAACCTGCGTCTGCTGTTTGCCTACATGTGGACTCACCCGGGTAAGAAACTGCTGTTCATGGGCAATGACATCGCGCAATGGCACGAATGGAATCACAACGAAAGCCTGCAGTGGCATCTGCTGCAGTGGGACTCACACCGCGGTATTCAAAAGCTGGTCGAGGACCTCAACCGGCTGTATGTCAGCCAACCAGCGCTCTACGAGCTTGATTTCGATCCTGAGGGATTCGAGTGGATCGATTGCCACAACCATCACGACAGCGTCCTGGCCTATTTGCGTAAGGGGAACAGACCGGCGGACGAACTGGTGGTCGCCGTCAACATGACGCCCGTGCCGCGCAAGCAGTACCCGATCGGAGTGCCGCGGAGTGGTTGGTACCAGGAGGTGTTCAATTCCGACGCCTCGATTTACGGTGGCTCGAACATGGGTAACTTCCCAGGTCGGCAGAGCAGCCCCAAGGCGGCCCAGGGTCGGCAGCATTCCATTCCGGTCGACTTGCCACCGCTGGCGGTGGTCGTGTTCAAAGGTCAGTCAAGCGCGTGACACCCCGGCGACGCAGCGTCTTCACGGGCAGGTGACAAAGTTACCAACCTGACCTACGCTGGATTGGGCGATGAAATCAACAAGTCCGAAGCTCGGCGGGGACGTACATCAGGCCGCTACCGGCTTTGCTCAGACCGCGAAATCAACGATTCCAGGCTTTCGCGACGCTCTCCGTCGTCGTCTTCGTCGTCAATGTAGGACAGGATCGGCATGGGATCGATCGTTTGCCAGGTCGGGACGGTGGTCAGCACGCTCGCCATCAGGTAGCCGGCTCGGAATGCCCAGGCAACATAGCCCACGGTAAACGTCGAAGTGGCGGCCATCAGCCCAGTCGCCGCTACTTGAGGCACGCCGAATGAATGTTGAAAATTCTGTGTCAGCTGATTCAGGCTGGACTGAATGCTGTGGCTTGATAAGAGCGTGCGGAGAGATTCCAGCGTCGTGGGAGAGACGGGCGTGACCGAACGAGCCTGCGTCGCGTTTTCGTGAACCGTGTCCTGTTGACGCCGGAGGTAATCGATCGCCCGCGTCACAGTGAAGGCCCCAGCGTTTGTGGATGCGGAATCGCCAGAGCCGTCCAGACCGGTTGCGTTTTCGACCGGCGGCGCGGTCGCCGCGTCCACGTCGGCTGGGGCTGCGGTCGATTCGCTACTGCCAAACAACTCGTTTCGCTCCTCGTTCACCGGCGCTGGTGCTACTTGGACCGTCGGCGCACCACTCGTGATCGAGCTTGTGTTGGAGTTGTCCAGCGACGCCTGATTCGTGTCGACCGTAGGCTGGTCCGAGTTGTCGTTGGGTGCGATCGGGGGTGGCGGTGCGAGGACTTCGATCCGCACCGTCGTCGTGGAGGTTTGCCCCGCCGCATCGGTGGCCATGTACTGGAACTGGTCCGGGCCCAAGAAGATGGCGTCGGGCGTGTAGAGAAATGTCCCGTCCGCATTCACCGTCACGCTGCCGTGCGCGGGTGGGTTGAGTACGGTTGCGGCTAGACTGTCGGGATGATCGTCGACGTCATTGGACAAGAGTCCTGCCTGCCGCGTGGTGACAGACAGTTGTCCGAATGTCGTAAACGTATCGGCCACCGCCCGGGGTGCGGTGTCGAGGTCTTGAATCTTCAGCTTGACAGTGGCCACTCCGACATCGCCGGCGACGTCTTGAACCTGATAGGTGAAGGTGTCGGAAGTCGTGTTGCTGCCGTCATGCACATATTCAAACGTCCCGTCTTGACGCCAGGTGAGTTGTCCATGTGTCGGATCGGACAACAGGTTTCCGGTCAGCGTGTCGCCGTCGACATCCAGATCGTTATCCAGGACGCTCGTATCGGTCAACGCCAGTCGTGCGCCCTTGACGAGCGTAAACTGGTCGTCGCGGGCGACCGGAGCATCGTTGACCGGCTGAACCGTGATTTGTACGAGTGCCGTTGTCTGGCCGCCCTGTCCGTCCCGCACGCTGTAGACAAAACTGTCCGTGCCGTGAAAATCAGGTCGGGGGACGTAGGAAAACGCGCCATCGGATTGCAGTGTCAACATGCCGTGAACGGGCGCGGAGACGGGCATCGTGTCGACCGTCATCGCGTCCCCATCCGGGTCGCCGTCATTCAGTAGGATGCCATTGGCGGCCGATACGGTCAGCGTAACGTCTTCCCACGTCACGTAAAGATCCGCGGTCGCGGTGGGGAAGCTGTTGACGGGCATCACGGTGATGATGACCGAGGCGTCCGCCGTCCCCCCTTGGCCGTCTAACACGCGGTAAACAAACGAGTCGGTTCCGTGATAATCGGCGTGCGGTGTGTAGGAAAACGTGCCGTCGTCTTGCAGCGTTAAAACCCCGTGTGCGACGTCGACCACGGGCGTGGTGAGCACCCGTAGCGTATCGCCGTCGACATCCGAGTCGTTCAGCAACAGCCTGCTTCCGGGGGCCACATTCAACGTACCATTCTCAGAGATGGAATAGGCGTCGTCAACTGCTAGTGGAGTATCATTAACCGACGCGACGTGGATGGTCACGTTGGCGTCGGCGGTGCCTCCCTGGCCGTCCGAAACGCGGTAAATGAACGAATCGTATCCAAAGTAGTCAACGTCGGGGGTGAAGTCGAAGGTCCCGTCCGGATTAAGGTTCAGCGACCCGTGCGCCGGTCCGCTCAACAGCGAGTAGTTCAGCGTGTCTCCATCGTCGTCGGCATCGTTGGCAGCCAACGTCGCGACTAAGGTCGAGTCCTCCAGCAGGCTGAACGCGTCCGCATTCGCCACGGGCGTGGCATTCACGCCCTTATTCTTACCGAATTCAGACGTGTTTCCGGAACCGTCGATGACAATCGCCGAGACCAGACTATTGGCATCCAGCGAGGGTGGCAGATTGGACTTAATAAACACGAAATTACCGCTGGCGTCCGCCGTGGTGGACCCCAGGAACAAGACTCCCTCGCCGTAACTATCCCCGTTACGGTGGTCCCCCTGCCCGGGCGCCGCCAAATAGACTTCGACGCGCCCACCCGCCGTGGCCTGGCCAGACACGGTCAATGTCGTGCCGTTTATGGTCGCAGATAAAATGTCGGGCGAATCCAGGCCGATGTTTCCCGTGGTCGGGGAAACCAAGCCGTCGTTCGGGGAAACTCCATTTCCGGAGCCGAGCCCCAGCCACGAGTTAACCTGCGGCAGCAGATCGATGGCCACACCGCCGTTCCCGCCAAACTGATTTTGAGAAATAGTGTTCCCCATGGCGGGCGTGCCGCTCAACAGCCCGTTGCCGTCCGGATTGGCAGCACCCATTACCAGCACACCGGCACCTTGATTGTTTACGATGTCATTAAAACGGATCTGGCTGCCGCTGCCGAACAAACGAATGCCGGACGTTTCTAGTCCTCCGAAACCATTGTTTGACACGGTATTGTATTCGATTACGTGGCTGCCCACGTTCTGGTACGCGTCAATGCCACTACCACCATTATCGGTAATCAGGTTACCGCGAACCACGGTGCCAGTGCTGCCGCTTACTAGATCGATGCCGTCCTTTTGCGACATCACGCGGGCGTTGCCGCGAATTTCGTTGGATATGATCGACCAGGCCGCACTCCCTCCGCTCGACGACGGCATGAACACGACGCCCCACGAATCCGCGAAACCGATCAGGTTGCCGCGAATGAGCCCATCATCGGTATCGCGAATGACCAGATCGGCACCGTTGGCGGACGCGGTGGGTGCCGCGAATGCGTCGGGGGCCGATCCCAAGACATTGTCGAGAATCCGCACGCGCTGGATATGCGTCGCGCTGCCGTGGCCGACCACGATATTTCCCAGCGGATTCAAGACATTGGTCGCATCGCCAAACCCGTGAATCGCCAGATGACGAACCGTAATATCGTTGGCATCCAGGTGCAGCCCCTGGGCAATTCCGGCTCGATCCACAATTTCCAGTTCCGGGCCGCTCAGCCCGCCTAGACTCCACTCATCGCCGGAATTTGGGATGCCATCCGCATCGTACACGCCGACCGTTCCCCTGTATCCCAGCAGATTGGCATTGGTATTTAAGAGCGAGACACCATCGGTGGCGTTGTATGCCGTTCCATCCAGAACGGTGAAATGGTCGGTGAGCGTGGGAAGTGCTCGTGAGAGATTGAGTTGCCACCAGGCGGCGTTGGCGGCGCCCGTTTGCGTGGGAGCCACGCCGCGCTGCAGCGCGTACGTGCCGGGCGTCGATTCCGTCATTTCGGCGGGGACGAACCGCATCGCGTTGCCGCCAGCAATCGCGTTCGCGTTGGCAATAAACTGACGGAGCGATCCCTGCACGGTACGCCCGTTGCCAGCGGCGTCTGCATCTTGGAAATCACCGGCCAAGACGTTGGTTACGACGTTGAAGCTGAAGCCAAAATCTCGTTGATTCGCATCGGCCGTCAACAACCCCACCTTGATCACGTGTTCCGATGTGGCCAGAGTCGACGCGTCGTCGAATTCGTCAAAATGGCTGCCGCCGAAGTGCGTCCCCGACGCGGTAGTGAACTGCTGCGATGAGCTTAAGTCGAAGTAGAGGCTACCGGCTGCGCCATACGTTTGATCGGCCCATAGATCGCTGGCCGCATAGCCCGTGTTAAGTCCCGCCTTGGGCGTGATAGTTCGAGAATCGACGACCACAAAATAGACGCCTGCGTTGAGGTTGGCAAACGCGTATCGTCCACTGCCGTCGGTCGTCATGCTGGCCACGAACAGATCGGCGGCATCCACGATCCCGTCGCCGTTGTCTCGGTACAGCGTCACCGAGACACCGACCGCCCCCACGCCATCGTCAGCAACGTCGCCGTCGCCGTCGATGTCTTCGTAAACCGTACCAGTCACTTGGTATGTGTTCGATACGGTCACGGTCACTGTGGCCGTGTTGGATGCCTGGCCGAGCGAATCGCGGAACTCGTACGTGAATGCGTAGACACCGGCCGTATCGGCGCGAAAATCAAACGTGCCGTCGCTATGGTTGATTACCGATGCCCCCAAGGGCAGAGCTGACAGCGTGTACGAGGACAAATCGATGGCGGATTCCGGGTCGCTGTCGTTTTGCCATGCGGCAATCGTGATCGTCTGGCCAGCCAGCGCTGCGGCCGTGTCGTCCACAGCGGTGGGGGGCGCGTTCGGCTGCACGGTCAGACTGACGGTGGCTTGGGACGGTCCGCCGTAGGTGCTGCTGATCTCGTACACGAACGAGTCGGGACCGGAATAGACCGAATCGGGTTGATACGAAAAACTGCCGTCGGTATTGAGATTTAGTGTGCCGTGCGCGGGGCCCGTCACGGGAGCCACATGGACCGTCAATGTCCCCGATCCCGTGTCGTTGGCCAGCAACCCTGACGGGCCAGCCGGGACGTTCAGCGTTTGGCCCTGGTCCAGCGCGTAGGCGTCGTCCTGGGCGTCAGGCAGGTCCGCCACGGTCAGTCCCACCGTCGCCACCAGCGACGTCGGGATCGTGTGCAGCTGGGCGATCTCAGCCAACTCCAGCTTCCGATCGTAAATTCTCACGCTGTCAAGACGACCGTCGAAGAACCGCGTGGAACTCAAGTCTTCTCGGGCTCCCAGATAAACATCCGTGTTGGGGTTCACGCCATCAGCTCCGTCCGTGTTGCCGGCCTGCAGGACGCCGTCGATGTAGACCTTGGTCCCCACCCCGCTTTCCACGGTCAACGTGTAGGTGTGCCAGCCACCGATCAGCCCGCTGGCGTCAATGTTCAATGCGTTGAGGTCCGTAATGTCGTTTCCGTCGTCGACCACCGTGGCCAACGTATTGGGCGCTGTGCTGCCGGTGTTCTGGGCTTCCCGCAGGAACACGTTGATCGATTCGGTGCTCCGGCCGGCCCGTGGCTGTACAGGTAGCGAAAACCTGTGCCGTCGTTGTCGTCAATGTAGAAATCAAACGAGATCGTCAAATTCGCACCGTAGGTCACATCGGGCACGAGGACGTAGTCGTCCGTCGCATCGGAGCTGTCGAACGCCAATCCGTTGCCAAAGCTCCCTGCCGCCGTGGTCGTGCCGAACAGCGTACCGTCATTTGTTCCCAGCACGTCGGCGGCGCTCCCATCCAACCGCCAGTAGTGCTGTGGGCTGTTGTGGGAGTCGGCCAGCAGGTAATCAAAGCTGTCGGCTCCGAAGTATCCATTATCGGGTGTGTATTCCAGCGATGCGCCCACGTCGACCAGTGTCCCGTGAGCAGGTTGCCGATAGTCCAACAGAATCAGCGTATCGCCGTCGGCGTCGCGGTCGTTGCCGAGTACCGTCGACTTGTCGATCGTGACTGGCGAATTGGTGGGGACCATGCCCCAGGAATCATCGACTGCCTGAGGGTCGTCATCCCGGCCGTTGATGGTCACGGTGGCTGTGGCCGAAGTGGCGGCGCCGTATTCGTCGATCACGTTATACGAGTAGGCGACAATCTCCTGATCGCCTGCATGCAGGTACTGGTATTGACTGGGGTCGATGGAGATGGTTCCCGCCGCCGCATCGATCGTGACGCCGATGGCATTCCCACTGATCAGGGTCGGACTGTTGACCAACAGCACGGCACCATCGTCGGTATCCGTTGCCAAGCTCAATAAGTTGTCTGAATAAGCGACGGCTTCCTCGTCGGTGGTTGAGATATAGTTGGTTGTCGTGGGGGAATCATTTTGTCCCGTTACGGTCACGGTGACGGTGGCACTGCTGGTGTCAACGCCGTTAGTGATTGTGTAGCTGAACGTATCGACGGCCGTCGCACCCTCCGGCAACGACTCGAACTGGCCATTCGGATTGTAAGTAAACGTGCCATCACCGTGGTTGGTCACCGTTCCCCGCGTCCCGGTCACATCGAAGGTCGTGACGACGACACCGCTGGTGGAATCGTTGCTGCGCACATCGATCACGTCGCCCGTGGAGTCCTCCAGGACGTCAGCGGTGTCGTCTCCGGCCGAAAACGGCGCCGCATCGAAACTGCGCATGAAAATGCCGTCGTTGTCACCGGGCCCCCTACCGGACCAGACGACCACGAAATTGTTTCCATTCAGACCCGCCACCGAGGCGGCACCTTGATCGCCTGATGTCGTGACGTTTACGCGAAACTCATTCGCCAGCGGCGTCGCCGTGGGGTTGATAATGGCATGGGTGGTGACCTGGAACCGCCGTGCAAAGACGCCGGTGTCGTCCACGTGCCCCGGGATATTTCCCTCCCCGTCCCACGTCACCACGACAGTGTCGTCGGTGTCACTAAACCAGACGGAGGGATTCAGCTGATCGCCGCTGGTGCTTTGATTGGTAAGCGGAATGGGGGACAGGCTGGGATTGGTCAAGCCGGCCTTGAAGAGTTGAACATGGATGTCCCAATTCGATGAGAGAATTGGCTTGATTTCATAGGCAATGGCGATCAATCCGTCTTCGCGAACGCTGACGGACGCATTCTGCGACTCGCCCATCAACGCGTATAAAGGGCTGGTCGTATCGAACGAGGGACCCGGTGTTCCATCGAGGGCATAGTAACCCGCCGCGATGTGTTGGTTCGTTTGATTCCAGGCGACGACGATATTCCCGACGCCGTCGATCCCCACGGCTGGATTACTCTGCGTGCCGATTGTTGTGTTGCTGTTGACCAAGAACGGATCGTCGTAGGGGTTCCCGGACGGATCAAATATTCTGGCGAAAATACCCTCGGTATCGCCGACTCCCTCTCCTTCCCACACGATGGCGAATTGCCCGGCATCGTTCATGGCAATGTCGGGATCGCGTTGCTGGCCACTGGAAAAGCTGTTGATGGTGGCACGAACCGCCGAATCCTGTGCGTCGCCATCACTGTTGTAACGCCGGTAGTAGACGCTGGAACTCGAGCCGTCCTGATCCTTGCTGGACCACACGACAACGAAATTTCCGTTCGCGTCCATGGCCACGCTGGCCGAATTCTGCTCTTGGTGCGTAAACTCGTCATTGACCATCACCTGGGAGCCGATTTTGCTGCCGTCGGTATCATAGAGCTGAAAAAAGACATCGTCACCGTCGCCCCCAGTTCCGCGACTCGTCCACACGACGACGTGTTTTCCGTTGTTGGCCACGGCGACGGCCGAGTCGCTGGCACGATCGGACCGCATTGTATTCTGTTGGCGGTTGGTGTCGTGATTCGGATAATTTTCGTTAACGAGTTGTTCGCTGGTGACGGGGATCGACAGATCGTGGTTCCACATCTGAGCAAACACGGGTCCCAGCGAGGCCTGTGCTTCGATGTTGTCCCCGACCACGAATTCCAGCTCCCAATCTCCGCCGAAACTTGCATGACCGGTCAGGTCGACGCTGGCGGCCACATCCGCGCTGGTCAGAACGTGCATTGACTCCAGCAGTTCCTCGCCATCTTCGCTGGCCGCCACATCACAGCCATAGATCAGCAAATCGGCGTCCCACGTCAGGGAGTCCTGCCAACGGGTTAATTGCGCCGCGTATCCGCTCAGGGTTTCCGTCGACAGCAGCGTATTGCCTAGTTGGATCTGACCGGCGGCACCGTGCGAAAACAGATGGACGGCGGACACCCGATCAAAGTGCGCCAGCACGCCGGTCAGCTGATCCACGCCATCACGCATGCCGTCCAGAACGAAAATCGAAACTGGCGATTGGCCATTACGCGACGAGAATTGCGTGATGATCTGCTCACGGTCATCGACGGCGGAGTCAATAAACACCAGTTCCTGCTGCAATCGGCCTTGCACGCCCAGCTGCCATTCGTCCGGTTGGTCCAGGTGCACGATCCCCACGGCATCGCCAGGCTGGGGTGAGCACGCCTGATCCGGAGTCCCGTCCCAGACGGGCTCTGGCACGACAACTCCGGCGGGGGACTGGCTGAAGCAGATACGCGGCTCGAGTTCCGTGATATCCACGGCTTTGGTCATGCGCTCGCTGGCGTGCTTCTTCGTCATGGATGGGGAGTCTCAATGCGACACGTTGACAAGCTTGCCGCGAAACGCACGGCGGCCGCCGTGTGTGGGTGTCGGGAAACGGCTGGGCAATTAAGCTTAGTTTTTAATTCGCCTGTCCTGCGCATCTTGCAGTTGGCGACGGTGAGTCTATTCATGACGAAAATTTTCAACCTGGCATCATAATCGCCACACCCGCTTAGCTCGGCACGACCATGTTTTTGTGAACTTGGAGCATCATGCGACGGTGCCGCGACGATTTAAGGAAATTGTCGGACATTAAAATCAGCCATGCCGTCTGGAATTCCGATTGGCTGCTAATACCGGTGAGATGTCAGGGTGCGCAACGAAGGAGCGAAGCGCGAACATTCTGCAGAGGGTCACGCGCATGTACGGGCTTTGTTTTTCGCACGCGAGTTGGTCAGGTCGTAAACTTCTAGCGGCCGGTTTCCGCGGCTTCGTCTGTCTATGCTGGGGGCTGGGCCTGGCCGCCATTCCTCAGCCGGCCATATCGGCCGTCGTCGAAGGTTTTGCCGAGCCCTTCCAGGATATCGAGGTCGCGACCGGCGCCGAATCGGGGCTGATTACCAAGATTCTCGTCCGCGAAGGGGATGCGGTGCGCCACGGACAGATCGTGGCGACGCTTGATACCAGCGTCCTGGACGCCTCTTTCGAGATTTCGCGACGGCGGGCGGAATTCGACGGCCGGCTGCAAGCGGCAGTCGCGGAGCAAAAAATGCGCAGCCGCCGATTGGAAAAATTGTACGAGCTGCAGCGCCGCGGTCACGCCTCGCCGGCGGAAATCGATCGCGCGGAAGCGGACCTGGCTGTCGCCGAAGCCCAAGTCACACTGGCCCACGAAGACCGCGAACTGTCGAAGCTGGAGTGCGAGCGGATTCAAGCTCAGATCGAACAACGACGCCTGCGGAGCCCTATCGATGGCGTTGTGGTGGAGGTGTTCCACGAAGTGGGTGAGTCCATCGTATTCAGTGACCCGCGAATGATGACGTTGGTACAGCTGCACCCCTTGCGGGTCAAGTTCCCCGTGTCCGTGAAGCAGTCCCAGGAGTTTGCGGAAAACCAAAAGGTCGCCATCGAATTGCCCGAATTCAAGGCCACTGTGGAGGGACGCGTGCAACTGGTCGCCCCGGTGCTGGACGCCAAGAGCGGTACTGTGCAAATCACTTGCCTGATCGACAACCAGGAGGGGAAGTTTCGCAGCGGCATGCGCTGCCTGCTGTCGGTGAGTGGCGAGCCGGAGTCCGGCAGCCAACACGAACCCGTGAGCGAATTTGAGGACGAATTCTGATGCTGATACAAGGCGGATGAGGGCGAGTGTAGTGCCGTGACGCGCAAGCCGTGACGCGCAAGCCGTGATGCGCAAGCCGTGATGCGCAAGCCGTGATGCGCAAGCCGTGACGCGCAAGCCGGGACGCGCAAGCCGGGATGCGCAAGCCGGGACGCGCAAGCCGGGGGGTTTGGGGGGATACCCCCCAAGCCCCCCGGGCCGCAACGCCCCGGGCCGCAACGCCCCAACCCCCAACGCCCCAGCCCCAGCCCCCCGAGCCATTTGCCCCAAACGCATTTTCATCAGGTCAGCCCAGCAAGCGTGAGTCTTAGTTCGTCCGATCGGAGCAAGTTGTGTCGTTGGCCTCAGGGAATTTTCAAACGTCCCACTCAGACACTATTCCGGCCGGCGTCGCAACCCCCGCGTCGGATCGGACAATCCCGTCGTACCTGGCGGCGGCCGCCACGCTGCGCACGACCCGCGACCGCACGTTGCCCGACACGGATTTGATTGGGCACGTCATTCGCGTGCTGATGGGGCTTCCCGGAATTGTCGCGGCTTCCCACTTTCACCGCAGCGACGACGATCGCTTCTCGGCCACCACGCCCCTCATCTGTCGTCAGGCGTTGGCCGAAGTAGCCCGCAGTTGGGAGCCGTACCTGATCGATGGAGTGGGTCAGGCGGCGCAAGCGCAGGAGTTGTACTCCAGCCTGTTGCCAGATCAGCAGTATCGGCTCACGTGCGTTCCGATCCAAATCCAACACAGACCGGGAGCGGTGCTGTGCGTGTTCTTCGACGTTCGGAACGCTCATGAAGGAATGGTGGCCCTGGTCGTCCAGCTGGCGGCGGCGGAACTAGCTACCGCGGCCACGACGGCACAGCTGGATGACCACTTGGGTGGCTTTCTGGCGCGCGTGGCATCGATCCCAGACGACAGCGCACGATTCCAGGAGTTGGCGACTACGCTGGAAAAGACGTTTCAGGTCGCGCAGGTGTTTGTCGGCACATGTGCGGGCAATTCACCACCGCGGTTGCAAGCCGTCTCGGGCGTCCCCTCGATTACACGTCCCGCGCCGTTGGTCACCCTGGCTGAAGAAGTGATGGCAGAAAGCGTGGCCCGCGGTGAGCTGAAAGTCTGTGATCTGGCACGGAGTAGCGATCTGACCCACAGCGAACGGCAGCTGTGTCAATCGCTGAGTGCACCGCGCATCCTCACCGGTCCATTGTTGGATGGGCAGCAAATGGGCGTCGGTGCCTGGATTGTCGTCGACAAGGGTTGGGTGGACGATGCCCAACGGGGCATGCCGCTGGTCGACAGCGTGCGTGGCCACGCTTCGCGCGTGGCCGGGATGATCCGTTTGTTGCAGGCTGCGCAGTGCTCGTTACGATCAAGACTTGTCGAGCGCATGCGGAGCGTGATGCGCGCGGCCACACGTCGGCATGTGCTGGCCATCATCGTCATATTGGTCGGCGTGCTGTGCGTTCCCTGTCCGCACCGAATTCGGTGTCAGTGCGAAATTCAACCGGTCACGCGCCGCTTTGTGCCGGCTCCTTACGACGGACAACTTCAAGAGGTTCTGGTCAAACCTGGCGACGTCGTGCAGACAGGCCAGGTCCTGGCGCGGATGGATGCACGCGAAATCGAATGGAAATTGTCCGCACAGGATGCGGAGTACAAACGTGTGAGTAAACAGCACGATGCCAGCATGGCCGCACGCGAAACGGCGGCCGCACAAATGGCAAAGCTGGAAATGGAACGGCTGGCTATCGAACGTAAACTGTTGCAACAGCGTTTGAAGCACTTGGAAATTACCAGTCCGGTAGACGGCATCGTCCTCTCCGGAGATCCCAGCCAGTTGGAAGGAGCGCGGCTTTCCGTGGGGCAAACATTATTCGAGACTGGGCCGCTGCAAGCGATGTGTGTGGAATTGTTGGTTCCGGACGCCGACATCACATTCGTCCAGGAAGGGAACAACGCGTCCGCTCGACTGGAAGCGCTGCCCCATCGACGCTTCACGGGAACGATCGATCGGATCAGCCCGCGCTCAGAAGCTCGAGATGGAAAGAACGTATTTCTCGCCGAGCTGCGCTGGATAATTCGGATCGGGTGTTACGCCCCGGCATGAAAGGCCGCGGTCGGATTTTGTCAGACCAACGAACCTTGGGTTGGATCTTGTTTCACAAACCGCTGGCCTATTTCAGCCGCTGGTTGCCCTAGACCTTAGACACGCCACAGTAGGAAAGTCTGTGGACTGGGAACGAGAACACGGGGGGTTTGGGGGGATACAACACGGGGGGTTTGGGGGGATACAACACGGGGGGTTTGGGGGGATACAACACGGGGGGTTTGGGGGGATACCCCCCACTGACCCGAGAGTTGACGTTCAAAAGCGTCTGCCGTCACCATGACAGCCAGTGAAGCAGAACAACCGAAAGGCGAGAGGATGTTAGGGTTGGAGGCGTGTCTGGTGGTTCATTTGGGGGGGTGCCCCCCAAACCCCCCGCGTGGGGCTCCAAACCCCCCGCGTGGGGCTCCAAACCCCCCGCGTGGGGCCCCCCACTGACCCGAGAGTTGACGTTCAAAAGCGTCTGCCGTCACCATGACAGCCAGTGAAGCAGAACAACCGAAAGGCGAGAGGATGTTAGGGTTGGAGGCGTGTCTGGTGGTTCATTTGGGGGGGTGCCCCCCAAACCCCCCGCGTGGGGCTCCAAACCCCCCGCGTGGGGCTCCAAACCCCCCGCATGGGGCTCCAAACCCCCCGCATGCGTCCCGACCCCCGCGTGGGTCCCAAACCACCCGTGTTTCGTCTCCCAACCTCCCCACCTAGCGAAATCATGATTGAGACTGCCGCCAACACGTCGAAAATGGTCCGGTTGCGCAGCGACTTGCGGGCCTCCTTGCAGGGATCCGGCGATCAACTGATGTTCGTCGTCGAGGACCCACTGAATAACGCCTTTTTCCGTTTGGGATGCGCGGAATGGACATTCGCGCAACACTTGGATGGCGCAACAGCATGGCAGCAGGCGTACGAACGAACGATTGCCAGGTTCGCGGAGTGCCAGTTTTCGCCAGATTCCGCCCGGCATTTGGTCGAATGGCTGATCGCCAGCGGGCTGACCCATGAGGACGCGGCCCACCGACCCCGCGTGGCGCGCTCCTTTTCCATCTGGCACCTCTTCTCGCACGCTTTCTTTATGCGGCTGCCACTGTTGCATCCAGATCAGTTGCTGCAGCGTGTTCATCCGGCCTTTGCCTGGTGCTTTTCGCGTTGGACCTTACTGGCGTGGGTCTTGCTGTGTCTGTGGAGTTTGCACGCGGTGGTGTCCGATGTTGGTCGATTCTGGGATGCGGCCTCCGTCTACTTGTCTCCAAGCAGCTGGTTGCAGTTATTTGTGATCTGGATATTGTTGAAAGTGGTCCACGAGACCTTCCATGGTCTGGCCTGCAAGCATTTTGGCGGACACGTAGGTGCGTGTGGTGTGGCGTTGATCCTGTTTTCACCCGTGGCCTATGTGGATATCTCCAGCGCGTGGCGGTTTCGATCAAAATGGCAGCGGATGATCACTTCGGCGGCCGGGCTGTACATCGAGTTGGCCGTGGCGTCCGTGGCTGCCATTGTATGGTCCACCACCGATTCACCTGGCGTCGCCTTTTTCTGTCATGCCACCGTGATGGCCGCAGGGGTCAATTCGATTCTGTTTAACGCCAATCCGCTGATGCGCTATGACGCCTACTTTATCCTGTCGGACCTGGTCGGCGTGCAGAATCTCTATGCCGACGGACGACAGGCAGCCCGCGCCTGCCTGCGAAAGATACTGCTGGGGCTGCCGACACCCCACAGCGATCGAGATCCGGCGCGAGCACGGTTTGTATTGATCTACGGATTGGCAGCCGGGTTCTGGCGCACGATGGTCAGCGTCTCGCTGATCCTGGCCGCGGCCCGGCTGCTGCACGGAGCGGGAATGGTGTTGGCCATTGCGGCGGTTGTGCTGTGGTTCGGTATCCCGGCCGTGCAGTTCGCGCGATTCGTGGTAGAGGGGAACCAGCGCGAGCAACCGCATCGAATCCGCTTTGCCCTGACGATGACGCTGATCGCGGCATGTTTAGCCGCCCTGACATCCTGTCCCATTCCAGGTGGTGTCCATGCACCCGTCATTGTGGAATTCGAACCGTTGAACGAGTTGCGGGCCGAATCCCCCGGGTTTGTGGAATCCGTGCACGTGACGGCGGGACAGCAGATCCACCAAGGGCAGACGATCGTCGAACTGCGCAATGATGAACTTTCCTCAGAGCTGCTTTTAGTTTCCACAGAGGTCCAGCAAACAGCCGTTCGTCTGCGAATTTTGCGAGATCAAGATCGCTTTGCGGAATATCAGGCTGAATTGAGTCGCCGGGAAGCGCTGGTGCAGCGGCAAGCGTCCCTACAGGCGTTGGCCAAGGGCCTCGTCGTTACCGCGCCGGCCGACGGCGTGGTGTTGACGCATCGGCCCGAAGAGCTGCTTGGAAAATACGTGCAGGCGGGTCAGCCACTCGTAGCGCTGGCCTCGCAGTCCGACAAGGAAATCCAGGTCTCGATTCCAGAGCACTACGTCGAGCTGTTTCTGAGTAAAGTAGGTTCCTCCGTCAAAGTAGTCCTGGGCGGTGCGGCCGGCGTGGTCCGCCCCGCCACGTTGGCTCGTGTTGACCCCAGCGCGACGGACATCCTGCGGCAGCCCCTGTTGGGAGCACAGAACGGCGGACCTCTAGCGGTACGTGGCGATCAGGGGGGCGCCGAGCGCGGCGGCCCGTACGCTCGGCTCGTGGCCCCCCGTTTCCAGGGCGTGGTTACGGTTCCCGAGAACGTGGCCCGTACACTGCATGTGGGGCAAATCGGCGAATTGCATTTCACCGATGCTTCCGAGAATATCGGGCGACGTGTGGTCCGTTGTGTGGAGCGCTGGCTGGCACGGCGAATGTGAAGCGGGCGGCACGCTACGCCGTTCGGATCGACTTCGGATACGTCGCAGGTTGGGTCGGGTCCTTCGGATGAGAGCGTGCCACGCGTGCCAACCTTACCGCCGCCGCAGGCGGCGGTCCAGCCAATCGGAAACGCCCCGGTAGAAAAAACCAGCCAACGTGCCTCGAGCCATGTGCAAGCGGACGGTCGCCAGCTGGCCCGACCGCAACGAACGAGCCTGATCCTCGGCTAAGGGCACTTTCGCGGCAAAATAGGGCTCGGTCAGTTCTACTTGTTCGTCCGACGCGTCATCGGACGTGGCATGCACCGGGAGGGGGCCGCCGTTCGTGGCGGCTAGGGACGCATGCAACAGCTTGCGGCTGGCGCGTGGTTGCACCCCAGTCAACGGGCAGGAAAACGGAGCGCAAGTCGGTGAGTGCAGTCGAACCCGCATGGGCTCCCCTTGTTGCGCATTGAAGTTTTCGATGTCGGCCTGCGCGATGGCGACTTCCAGGTGCTTGGCATTTTCGTCCCCAATTGCCAGCAGTTCCTCCCCTTCGCGCACGTACTGGCCCGCCAGGGACGCGATGTCGCGCGTTACGACGATGCCCGCCGCTGGCGCCACCAGGATGGCTCGTCGCAGCTGCTCCGTGCGATCGAGAATTTGTTTCTTCAAGACCTGGGCCAATTCCAATTCTACCTGCATCGCCGCCAGGTCCTGGTCCTTACGATAGCTGCGGCCTCGATGCTTGGTTTGCAGCAATTCCAGCTGCATATCCGCCAGCTCGCTGACGAGTTCCACGTTTTCCAGGACCAGCAGCGTATCCCCCGGCGTAACGACGGACCCCGACTGAATCATGATTTCGCGGACGAAGCCGCTGAAGGGAGCCCGAATTGTGTGCAGCGGATGGTAGTTGACAACGGCCGGCGTGCGCACGCCACCCGGTTCCGGCAACACGGCGATGCCCAGCACGGCTCCGGCAGCGATCGAGGAGGCGACGGCCAAGCGGAACAGCTTCGGACGTTCCCCACCGTCGCCGTGCAGCAGGAAGGGAACGAACCGCCACGAGGAATGGCGAGCCAGTGATCGCGGCCACGATCGCCAGCACGATTCCGGCGCCGGCCAGGACCGTGGAGGCCGCGACCAGCAGGCCGGCACAAACCAGAATACGCCAAAAAAAAGCCAGGACGCCGTACACTTTGATGGTCAAGCCCCGCCGGGCAGACCACTGCGGCAGTCGGCTGGACAGGCCCAGAAACCAATGTCGACCCAGGTGACGTGTGTACTGCTGACCCAGCGCATACAGGTTGGGGATCTCCAGCAGGTCGGAGAGGATATAGTAACCGTCAAATCGCATCAACGGATTCGCATTAAACACCAGGGTCACCAGGCTGGCCGTGAGCAAGATGTTGTAGGCCTGTTGGTGACAGACGCCCGGTTCCGTATGCAGCCAGACCAGGGTGGCCACGGCAGCCGCGGCCAATTCGGTGTACATGCCCGCGGCGGAGACAAAAATCCGCTGCCATTTGCAGGGAAACCGCCAGGCGGACGTGACGTCCACGTAAGGGACCGGAGCAAACACGATCCACAGCAGTCCGGATTCGCGCACGTGCCCGCCGAATCGCTTACAGGCAATGCCGTGCGATACCTCATGAATGATTTTGAGTACGCACCACGTCAGCAGCAGCCGCAGCCAATTGCCATGGACGAAAATAATGCTGTCGTCGGCCACGACCCGCGGCCAGTGCGTGATCAGCTGATAGAGGGTGACGGCCATGAGTCCCCACCAGGCGGCCAGACCAGCCCGGCCGAACCACCAGCCCAGCAGCCGTGACAACTGGCTGAGCAAGCGATCGGGACGTGCCAGGGGCAGCTTGATCAACAACGGGTTGAGCGCCTGCATCATCCGCGCCCGGCCGGCCTGCTGCGCCGTCTCCAGCAGCCGTTCGTGTTCCAGCGAGGCACCGGTGTAGGCAAGCTGCGTGTCGATCAGCCACTTGCAAATGGCCGCCGCGTCGTGTTCCGACAAGGCGTCCTTGCCTAAACGGGCCGCCGTATAGGCGATGGCTTCGCGAATGGTCGTTGTACCGTCCAGCAGCGAAATGAAGGTGTACTCGGGGATCCCCACACGAAAGAATTTAGTGTTTTTTTCGTCCTCGATCAGGTAGCAGGTGCTGCCGCCATGATGCTGCAAGGAAAACTTGAGGTCCGATCGCAGCGCCGGTGCAATGTTGCTCAGCTCGACCGTGCTTTCGATCTTCGACTTCGCCATACGGGCTACCCGATCCAGTTTCGCAAGCGATACCAGGCCTTATGTAACCAAATCCAGCCCAGGGGCCGCATCCCCGAGCGTATGCGGGCATGCCCGTTCATTCCCGGCCGCAACGTCTGATTTGGATTATCGAGTGCAACCTCAGCCACAAACACGTTCTTGCTGTCACGAATTTCGCTGCGTGGGAACACCGTGTCCACCGTGCCTTGGACCGTATCCTGCAGATATCCTTCCAAACGCGCTGACACGTGCATCCCCACGCGCACGTACGGCAGTTCTTCTTCCGTGATACTCAATTCCAGCTTGACCTTGTTCCAGCGGCGCCACTTCAAACAGCGACTGTCCGGTTTTTACGGGTGCACCTTCGGCGTCATCCAGGTCGCCACGCAGCACAACGCCCTCAATCGGGCTGGTAATTTCCAGCGTCCGTTCTCGATGCTTGAGCAATTCGATTTTGAGGTCGAGTCGTTCCATTTCCAGTGCCGCCAGCTGGGTCTCGGAGGTGTCGTTGTCGGCCATGGCCACATCGCGTTGCTTGGCGGCTCGGCCCCGCTCCGCGATGGTGCTGGACAGTTCCCAGCGCAGTTCACGATCGTCCATGCGGGCCAACGCTTGGCCCGCCCGCACCAGGTCTCCGGGTCGCGCGAAGCTGGACTGCAAGATTCCATCGTACGGCGCCACCAGGAACCGCCGCACGGTCGGTTCCACGGTGCATTTTTCGCGGACACGATGCGGCCACGGGCAGAGTGGAACGGCAACGCACAGCAGCACCACGGCGCCCACCAGCCAACGACGACGCCCATCGGAAGTTTCACCCAGCGTCTCGCGCCACAGTTTTTGCAGACGGTTAGGTTCCAGTTTGCGACACGTGCGGATGGCTCCGGCCAGGTGCGGCGCCATGGCATTCAGTGCGTGGATTTGTGGGGGCCGATGCAGAATGGACCGGCGCCCCATCAACAACACGGCACCCACGGGTGTCTTGTCCGCGCCTAACAGTGGCGCGCTGAGCAGCGCCTCCGCTCCGTTGTCTTCAGCCAACTTGCGGTGTGCCAGGGTGGCGTGGCGGTCCTTGGCTTCCAATGGAGGCCAGGCCGTCGTTTCATTGCGCACCAGGACTTCATCCAGGGCATTCTTAATGGCCTGTATCGGCTCACTGTTGTGGTCAAATCCGGACATGCCCGAGATCGCCGTGATGGAGGTGGTCAGGCCTCGGGCGTCGGTTAAAGACATGGCCACGCGTTCGCATTGAAATAATTTGGTGAGTTCGTCCACCGCCAGATAACAGGCGGCTTGGACGCAGTCGCAGCGTTCGACGCGAGATACCAGTTCCACCGCGGCGCTGGCGGCGCGGGCTTCCCAATCCAGACGCATCATGACTTGTGCGGAACGCCACTGGGAAGTTGCGGCTGCCACATATTCCAACACACTCACGCGTCGGGCGAGATCCGACTCCGGTCCGCTGGTGACGGCGGCCAGGGCAAACGGGCTGCTGCCCGGGGCCAGTACCGGGGCGGCGATGATGTGCGTTTGTCCGTCACGCGGCAGTGCGCCCAGGAAAACATCCAGTCGGGTCAGCGCCGCCTGGCAGGCGGCATGATAGGCGCGTCGCACGGGTGAATCGGCGGGCTCCTGAAAATTTCCATGGGACGCAATTGCGGAAACCTGGTTATCCGCCGTGAGCTGCGTCAGTGCCACAAACGACGTGGCGGCGTGTTTGGCCAGCAGGTTGGCCAGTTCCACGAACAGTGGCTTGATCTGTTCATGTCGACCGAATAGCGCGTGCAATTCGGCCTGCAGTGCGCCCTGCGTCGACGGACCGCGCGGACGCAAGGCAACAGCCGCTGGCGCGGCGGCGAATTGCGGTGAATCGGCGGTAGCCATAACGGGCATCTCCCTGGCGCTCAATCGCTTGTCAGCTGACGCATGTAGCCGGATCCGACGAGTCGACACCCGTCACAGGTTGGTCGGATTCGGCGACTGCGGCCAGCACACCGGTGAGCCATTCATCGTGTTGGAATAATTGCAGACGTTGTTCAAATCGATGCCGTTCCGCAAGCTGTTGCACGCGGCGCACATCCGCCTCGAGGTTCAGGCGGATTTCTCCGTTGACGGTTTCCATGGATTTCATCCGTTGGGCCAATTCTGGCCCGAATTGTTGCAATAGTTCATCGTCCGCCGACACGAACATCTGACAGGAACCGACTTCCCCTTGTCGCGCTGTACGGCCGAACAGCTGACGATCCACACGCTGGGACTCTTGCTTCTGAGATGCAACCACGTGCAGTCCACCCAACGCCAAGGCTTCCGGCTGCACGCCGATGTCGGTACCGCGCCCCGCCATATTCGTGGCGATGGTAATCGCATGACACTGTCCGGCGCGTGCGATCAGTAACGACTCGTCTTCGTCTTGAACGCCGTTGAGCACACAATAGTTGAGATGAGCGTCGCGCATCAATTGAGCCAGTGCCAGGCTCTCGTCGATCGTCCGCGTGCCCAACAGGACGGGTTGCCCCCGTTGGTTCCGCTGCTGGATGTCATCGACAATGCACCGCCATTTGGCCAACTGGTCGGTAAAGAAACGAGTGGGCAGCGTCTTGCGCTGGCTGGGTCGACGCTCGGGAATAACGACCAGCGGCAGGTGGTAGAAGTTCCAAAATTCACGCTCGTGGCCCGTCGCCGTCCCCGTCATTCCGCACAACCCCTGGTAGCGGCCGAAATAACGCTGCCGCGAAATCCGCCCGACGGATCGTTTTTCAGGCGTGATCGTGAGGCCTTCCTTGTGCTCCACCGCTTGGTGCAGTCCGTCTCGCCAGGAACGATCGGCAAAGATGCGACCTGTATAGGTATCGACAATCCGAACCTCTCCCTCCTGTACCACGTAGTCCACATCGCGTTGCAGCATGAGTTTCGCGCGGAGCGCATTCTCGACATAGGTTTGCCAGGGCCTTGTCAGTCCCTCGACGGACCAGACGATTTGACTCTCGAAGATCAGTCCCTGGCCAGCTTCCGTGATGGTAATGGTGCGGCGTCGCCGGTCGATGAAATAATGATCTCCCTCGCGCAGGACGCAGGCGATCTCGGCGGCACGTTCAAAAGGAATCGTCACGAGCGACTCCTGGGCGCTGTGGTTGCTCAACACCAGCGGGGTATTCGCTTCGTCGATCAGGACACTATCAATTTCGTCGATGACGGCGAAGGCGTGGCCGCGCTGCAGCGTGGATTCGGCGCGCTGCGGGATGCCCCGCAATTGGGCACGAAAGGTGTCCCCCAACAGGGGTTTGCGTCCAGTTCGCAGCCGGTCCTGGTCACGCAGATAGTCGAAACCGAATTCGTAGCCCGTGCCATAGGTGATGTCGCAGGCGTAAGCCCCCATCTTGCGGGGCGGCGGGTCCTGGTCTAACAGCAGGCCGACGGAGAAGCCCAGCATTTCGTAAGCGGCTTTCAGACTGCCGCAATCGCGTGCGGCGAGGTAGCTGTTGACCGTGGCCACATGCACTCCCCGACCGGTGAGGGCATGCAGCGCGGCGGGCAGAGCGGCCACGATGGTTTTCCCTTCGCCTGTCTTCATTTCCGCGACTGTGCCCGTGGCCAAGGCCAGTCCCGCCAATAGCTGCACGTCATAGTATTCCAGCGCGAGCACCCGACGCACAGCTTCACAGACCAGCGCCAGACACGCGGTGACCGTGTTCACCGCAAGTGGCGACCCGCCTTGCCGGACTTGGGATCGCAGTTGCATCATGGCTACGGCCAGGTCGTCGTCCCCTCGATTTCGCCAGCCGTCGGCCTCGTTACGAATCCGCGCGACGAGGGCCCAATCCAGGGAGCGTGGCGGATGCGCGGCCGGCCACAGGGAGTCCCTCAGGCGGCGATAGTTCGGCAGCGTCTTCATGGAAACGAATGTCTGGGGCGAAACGTCCTCGCCGGACTTTCCCGATCGGGAACCGCGTCTGGCAATCGATGCAAAGCTGGTTCCTCTATTCCGGCCCAAACCGCAGCGGAAGGGGTTGCTCATTCGGCGCGGCTTGCCCTACCTTTTGTAGCGAGATGGCCGGAATGCCGCAGTCGTCCACTTTTTCGCAACTGACCTGCTCGAATTCCAGCAATGTTCCCATGGCCCGCTTGAGATTGGTCAACGACAGGTTGTAGGTCACGGCCGTATTCGCAAATTCAAACTCCACGATGGCCAGTCTTTCTTGGGCAGCCAGCATGTCTTCCAGTACGAGGCTGGCTGTGCGGTCTTCGCCCGGCAACAATTCCCAGCGGTTCTTGATGAAGTCGAGTTCGGCGTCGGCCGCCAATAGTGCTTCATGTTTCGCCGCAAGTTCCCGATAGGATGTCTCCACTTCGCGTACGGCGATTTCGACTTCCAGCTGAAGGGCATGAATCGTATTGCGAAACTGGTTCTGAAACTGTCGCAGCTCCAGTAACCGACGCTGATACCGTGCGCGCGATTCGCGGTTGCGAAGCGGAACCTCGAATTGCAGGCCGGCAGTATAACTGGGCCCTCCCACGCTGAATTGATTTGCCCAGGCGGTCCCTACGCTGGAGTTGCCGCTCAGCCCCGCGAAGTAGGTTTCCAGCACGACGTCCAGTACGGGCAGCAATTCATTTTTCGACATGTCCAGTCGAACGGCTGAGCCCTTGATCTGTTTCAAGGCCACGTTCAATTCCGGACGCTTGCGGACCGCAATCTCCAGGGATTGTCGCAAGTCGACGGGGATCAGCTCGGTCGAGGGCATATCGGTGGGCATCAGCTCGAACTCGTCCAGCACTCCCAAATCGGGCGCGTTGACCAGCGCCCGAATCCTGCCCTCCGAGTTTTTGACGGCCGCGGCCGAACGAATCAGATCCGACCTGCGGGCCGCCACTGCCGCCCGCGCGCGTACGATTTGATTACTGACGGCATCAATGGACTCGCGATGAGCCAGCTCTTCGAGAATTTCCTGGCCACGCTCGTACAGCCGCTGTCGTTGCAGCAGGTTGGCCCGTTCGAGGTACAATGTCCAGTAGGCCCGGGTGATTTCGAGCAGATGTTCTTGCAGCTGTCGCGAAAAGTCGTCGCGGGCGATGGCCGAGTCAATCTGAGCCAGCACGATCAAACTTGTCGAGTATGCCCGTCCCGCGCCCCGCAACAACGGTTGGGTGTAGTTCAACGTCAGTCGGGAAGTCCCCTGATTGTTGGGTACGAAGAAGACGGAATTACTTTGCTCGTATCCGTAACGCTGCCCCACCTCAAACTGGCCGCCTGTCCCCAACTTGCGTCGAAATCCTAGATCGTAGTCAACCCGTGTATCGCGGAATCGAGTCAGGCCGCCGCCCACGGTTAACGAACTGCCCACCGGTTCATTGCGCTCATTCCAGGCAGTCTCCATGAAGGTCCGCCAGTCGAAGGCACTGTCGGCTTCGATGATCGCCGTGTCGCGGATCAGGGGCGTGTCGCCAATTACCTGCACCTGGGCCGAATATTGCAGGGCGGCCGCAATCAGTCCGTTGATCGAAACGGGACGGGGGAGTGACGTATTGCGTAAGGGCATGGCAATCTGATTTTGCCACCAGGGGGATGTCCCCGGGGGTATCGTCAAAGCCGGTTCGGGTTTGGGCATTGGCGGCCCGAATTCAATGCCCGGATTTCCATACTGATTTGTTGGCATCGGCAAGCGCTGCGCCAGGCGTCTCTTCGATGCCTGGTCCGGGCAGCGATGGAGATGGACCGTAGTCGGCTCCGGCATCGCCGTACTGCGCCGACGGCGACGGGCTCCATGCCGAAGGAACCGCGGCGGCTGAGCCCTCCTGAGTGGCATCGGCGTCAATTGACGGAAGGAACTCCTCGTGCGAACCGTTCGGAGGATTGATCTCCGCGAGTTGGGGCAGGGCAGCCCCGTATCCGTTGAAGGCCCGATCGGGAATGGCTGTTGGGGCCGCGTTGCGGGAGGGAGCATCTGTGACGTGTTGATAGGCGGTCGCGGGAAAAACCGTTTGCAGCGCAGTTCAGCTCACGCTGCGAAAGCTGCGTTAACTCCGCTGCCGGGGACGTCGGCTCCCATGCGGCGGAACCTCGCGGCACTTGTGTACTCCCACCGGGAGCGGCATACGCGGGCGGCATTTCTCCTGCGGGGGGTGTCAGCGAGCTTGCGAACCCGGATGAGCCGGGCTGCGCATACTGACCCTCGGGGGCTGGAATACCATCGGCTTCGACCGGTTGGGCCGGAATGATAAATATCAGCGCGACGACCCAACGAAGCGGTGGGCTCAACCTGGTGGCACGCGTTTCCAATCCGTTTTTCATGAGTCTTGGCCGGTCATGTTGGCTGGAGCCTGACAGATTTCTTGGTTTTTGGTCGCCGTCGCAGGACCTGGGTCGGCAAGTAATCAACGGAACTGACCGCCGGGGATGCACGAAGGTCTGCACGAACGGTGTGATCCGTTCAGGTACTACCTTCGTCATCCTTGGAACATGCCCATGAGTGCTGACGGTTCTAACAGAGTATTCGCTAAAGTTCAGCGGGTTGACGTATCTTGCCGATATTGACTCGGAAACACTTCGCTCGACTGCTATCATGACGGAGACTTGCGGCTACCCTGTTGGGACAGGCCCGAAAAATAAACACGGGGGGTGTTGGCGCAAAACACGGGGGGGTATTGGCGCAAAACACGGGGGGGTATTGGCGCAAAACACGGGGGGGTATTCGGCGCAAAACACGGGGGGGGGTATTGGCGCAAAACACGGGGGGGTATTGGCGCAAAACACGGGGGGTTTGGGGGGGTTACCCCCCAATGACTCACCAGACGCCATCCAAATGCTGCAAGTCACGACTGTGGTTGGGTAAGGCCAAGTGTCATCCTGAGAGAGCTGACAACGTGCGTCGCACGGGTCAGCGACCGCAGGATCTTCCAGAGACGCTTGTTCCCCGTGCGACGTTAGACGCAGGAGATCCCGGACGCACCCTTGCACGGCAGTGTCGGGTTGGCTGGCAGATCCTTCACTCCGCTCCGCTACGTTCAGGATGACATGATTCCGCCGGGCAGCCATCTTTCCCGGTATCGGGAAGTTGTGTGGTACGATGAGCCCCAAGCCCCCCGTGTTTTCCGCGTACGTCCCCTTTTTTCTTTTTCTCGAATCAGCGAATCGGCTCATGCGACTTGGAAATGAATATGTTCGGCAAATCCTGCTATCGCCGGTGGGAGATGTCGCCATCGAATCACCGCTCACCAGATTGGACCGCATTTCGGAACGCCTGCGGCGGAACATCTGGATCAAACGTGAAGACCTTCAGCCCGTCCATTCGTTCAAGCTGCGAGGAGCGTATCACAAACTGATGTGTCTCTCGGCCGACCAGTTGTCCGCGGGGGTTATCGCGGCCTCTGCCGGCAATCACGCTCAAGGATTGGCCCTGTCAGCGCAGCGGTTGGACGTCAAGGCCCTGGTGGTGATGCCGGAGACGACTCCGGAGATCAAAGTGCAGAATGTGCGGCGATACGGCGCCGAAATTATCCTGGTGGGCAAGAGCTTCAACGAGGCGGCTGACTACGCACGGCGAATCGCGCTTGAGAAACGGCTGACGTTCGTCTCGGCCTTCGATGACGAGGACATCATCGTGGGGCAAGGGACCGTGGCTCGTGAGCTGCTGCAACAACACCCGAAAGCCGATGCGATCTTTGTGCCGGTTGGTGGTGGTGGCCTGCTGAGCCGGCGTTTCCGTATTCATCAAGCACATTCAACCACGGATGCGCGTGATTGGCGTGGAGGCCGAAGACTCGGCCTGCCTGCTGGCAGCCCGGGCCGCGGGGCAACCCGTCGACCTGGAACACGTGGGATTGTTTGCGGACGGAGTTGCCGTGCGACGCATCGGCGCCGAGACATTTCGTCTGGCGGAGCAGTACTGCGATGACGTCGTGACGGTCAACAGCGACGAAATCTGTGCCGCCGTCAAGGAGCTATTTGACGAATGCCGTGCCATCGCCGAACCGTCCGGCGCGTTGGGCCTGGCGGGGCTGAAAGCGTACTTGAAGTCGCATCCGAACATGGGGGACGATCTGGTTACGATTCTCAGCGGCGCGAACTTGAATTTTGACTCGCTACGGTACATCGCTGAGCGTTGTGAATTAGGGGAGCAAAAAGAGGGCATTCTGGCCGTCACGATTCCCGAACGCAAAGGGAGCTTTCGCGATTTCTGCCGCTTGATTGGCGAACGCCAGGTGACCGAATTCAATTATCGCCTTGCCGATCCGCAACACGCGCACATTTTTGTCGGCATCGGACTGCGCAACGGACGAGCCGACCTGGATTCCGTCATGGCCAACCTCCGGCAAAGCGGCTATGAAGTGATCGACCTGAGCGATAACGAACTGGCCAAGCTGCACGTGCGATACATGGTGGGCGGACGCGCGCCGGGAGTGGCCCGCGAGCGGCTGCTGAGTTTCGAGTTCCCTGAGTATCCGGGCGCATTGATGCGGTTCCTGGACACGCTGGGTGGCAACTGGAACATTTCGCTATTCCATTACCGCAACCATGGTGCGGCCTTTGGAGACGTGCTGGCCGGATTTGAAGTGCCGGCGGCCGACCATGCCGACTTCGAGCAGCACCTGGCCGATCTGGGATATCCTTTCCGTGACGAGTCCCACAATCCGGTCTACAGCATGTTCCTGTTCGACTAACATCGGCATGCGCCGATGTCATCCTGAACGGAGCGGCGCTTCCCATGTCATCCTGAATGGAGCGGAGCGCAGTGAAGGATCTGCCAGCCAACACTGCATCGCCGGTCGCGGCCCGCGCCAGTTCCGGCCGGACTCGAATTCACGACGGGACGCCGCCCAACGTCTCCGGTAGATTCTTCGGTCGCTGACCGTGCTGCGCACATGGTCAGCTCCTTCAGGATGACATACTGCCTGACATGACACGGATTGTGCCGATTACTTACATTATTCCACAATCGGACCGATCCCACTGTTCGATCCAGGCTGCGGGATCCTGCGCGGCATTCGGACAGGATAACCCCTATCGCCGATACAATTCGTCACGAATGTTTCCCGCTAACGCGCTGGCGCACCCGTGGGGTGCGCTTACGTACGGCCGATATCACGCGTGACCTAGACTTGTAGATCGCCGTTCTGGCAATCCCCATGTCGTGACTTCGAGATCCTGGTCGGTGCTGCCCTACGTCCGTCAAATATCGCGCCGTCTTGCCCGGTGGTTGACCCCGGGCAAGGACAACCGCCACCACACCGGTGTGGCTGTGGAATTAATTGACGGAGCGACTCCCACTCGGCATCGTCGCGCACGTGACAGAATCGTACTCGCCACGGCACTGGAAAATCGCATTCTGCTGAGTGCCGCGCCCGAATTCCTCGTGACGGGCCCCGAAGTCGATTGGTCGGTGCGGTCTGCCCAGCAGCCCGACGCAGTGCGAACCGTTGAGGATACGTTGGCGGCAACGGTCACTCAACCCAAAGAAGTTGTGTTTGTTGATGCGCGGGTGGCGGATCAGGCTCAGCTCGTCGCCGACTTGCTAAACCATCGGTCTGGCGAAATTGCCGTGCACGTACTGGAGTCGAATCGCGACGGGGTGCAGCAAATCAGTCAAGCTCTGCAGGCCTATGAGAATCTGAGTGCCGTGCATGTGGTCTCGCACGGCGCGACGTGGTCAGATCCGTATTGGCGATTCTCAATTGTCCATGCATGAACTTCCTGGATACTCGGCCGAGATCGCGAGCTGGAGCCATGCGATGGGCAGCGGAGCGGACTTGCTGATCTACGGATGCGATCTGGCGGCGGGTCAGCAGGGGCGTGCGCTGGTCCAAGCTCTCGGCTCCCTTTGTGATTGTGACGTGGCGGCCAGCACGGACATGACGGGGCAGGCCATGTACGGTGGAGACTGGCAGCTGGAATTTGTACTCGGTCACGTCGAGACCACGGTGGCCTTTTCCGAAACGGTGCAGCAAGACTGGGCTGGCTTGCTGGCCGTGGTGACGGTCGACACGACGGCGGACTTGGTCAACGGCGATACAAGCTCCATCGCGGCCTTGTTGGGTAACAAAGGAGCCGACGGACGCATCTCGCTGCGTGAGGCTCTGCAAGCCGCCAACAACACACCTAACGGAGGGACGCCGGACGAGATACAGGTTCAATCTGCCTGACAGCGACCTGAGACATGTTTATTATCGGGACGATGGCATTGCCGGCTCGCTATCCGTCGTTACAAGTACGACGCTGGATGACTTGTCCATCACGGATTTCGACCCGGATTATGCCTTCGGGCCGCATAGCTGGTTCTCCATCAACTTGAATCCGGCTTCCGCGGAACTGAACATCACGGACGCCGTAATCCTGGACGGTTACAGTCAGCCCGGGGCCACGCCGAATAGCCTGGCCGTGGGAGACAACGCCCAGCTGCGCATCGAGCTGACGAGTGGTGGCCCGGACGGTCAATCGCGGCTTGCACATCGATCCCGGGTGGGGCGGGGAGCACCATTCGCGGCCTCGCCATCAACGGCTTTGATTTCGCCGGCATTCTGACAGAACCTGGCGCGGACGGCATGACGATTCAGGGGAACTTTCTGGGAACCGACATCACGGGCACCAAGGATTTGGGAAATGGTGACGCCGGCGTGCACCTGCGATCGGGCAACAACCGCATCGGAGGTGTGAATCACGAAGATCGTAATGTCATCTCCGGGAACAACAGTCGCGGCGTGGTCACGTTCACGTTCGGCCCCATCGTTACGGGAAACGTGGTGGAGAATAACTACATTGGAGTGGACGCCACCGGTTACCGAGCGCTGGCCAACGACGCGGCGGGAATTCAGGTGTGGAACCAGGATGGCATGCAGATCCGAGATAACGTGATTGCCGGCAACAACACGCACGGCATCTGGCTGCGAAACAGCAGTACGCAACGGAATACGGTCATTCAAGGCAACATCATCGGGCTGGGTGCGGACGGCGCAACGATCATCGGCAACGGTGTCGACGGTATCCTGGTCGAAGGTGTCGCGTCGGACACCACGATCGGTGGGCCTGGCGCGGGTCAGCGAAACATCATCAGCGGTAACGTGGGTAACGGGATTCAAATTGCGAACGGAGCGCTTCGCACCACGATTCGTGGGGAACTTGATTGGCGTGGATACCACGGGCGCGCTCGATCGCGGTAACGGTGATGGGGGTGTCTACATTGCTAATGGAATGGACAGTATCGTCGGTGGCATCGCGGCCGGGCGAAGGGAATATCATCGCCTACAGCGGCACGTACGATGGCGTGCAGGTGCAAAACGGAACGGGCAATGCCATTCGCGGTAACGCCATCTTTTCCAACGCCCGTCGGGGAATCGAACTGGGCACCGGTGGCCTGGTCACGGCCAACGACGTCGGCGACGGGGACGGCGGACCCAATCTGTTGCAGAACTTTCCCCGTGCTTGTCGCGGCGTCCTCGACGGCCCTGGACCTGAAGATCAACGCGCACTCTGAACAGCCTTGCCAATACAACGTTCGAGATTGACTTCTACGCCAGTGCCAGCGCGGATGGCAGTGGTCACGGCGAGGCGGAGCGTTATCTCGGTTCGACGACCGTCATCACGGATGCCGGCGGGAATGCAACCATCAACGTCGTGCTGATTGGTGCGAGTGTGCCGGCCGGTCAGCTGATCACGGCGACGGCCACGAGTCCCAGTGGGAACACGTCGGAATTCAGCTCGAACATTGCCAGTACGACCAACACCCCACCTTCGATTACCAGCAACGGCGGCAATGCGACGGCGGCGATTTCCATCGCCGAAAATACGACAACAGTGACCACGGTCACCGCCACAGACCCGGAAGCCCCGCCGCAGCTCCTGACCTATTGCCATCGTAGGTGGCGTCGACTCCGGACGATTCGCAATTAACAGCACTACCGGCTTGCTGCGTTTCAGCACGCCACCCGATTTCGAGGCTCCCTCGGATGCGAACGCAGATGGCGTCTATCAAGTCACGGTGCAGGTGAGCGACGGGGCCGGCGGAAGCGACACACAGCAAATCAGTGTCACCGTGACCAACGTAACCGGACCGTTGATCGTGGACACGACCCTGGACGTCGTCGACGGCGACACGACCACCGTGGAAGATTTGGTGGAACAACGAGGAGCCGACGGCTTCATTTCGCTCCGTGAAGCCATTCTGGCTGCCAACAACACGCTGGGAGCCGACAGCATTACGTTGCCGTCCGGAACCTACCTGCTGACTGCGGGCGAACTGAGTGTTATCGATGATCTGTGTTATCGACGGAGCAGGCGCTCGAACCACCTTCGTGGATGGCAATGGGATGGACCGGGTTTTTCACACCCGGGGCAGCAGCCTGTCCACTCTGTCGGGTCTCACCATCCGAGGCGGAAACCAGAACAATGGCGGCGGAGTCTTTGTCGACAACTCCAGCACCCTGAATCTTGTCGACGCCACCCTCACGAATAACGTCAGCAATAACGGCGGAGCGATTCATGTGCACGGTACGCTGAATCTCGATCGCGTCACGCTGTACGGCAATACCGCCACCGGCGACGGGGGCGCTGTGCACTTTCACGGCGCCGACGGAGGATCGCTGACCAATGTGACCCTAAGCGGAAATACGGCCGGCGGGGACGGCGGTGCCATCTCGACCAGCATCGTCATCACCGTGAACAACTCGACCATCGCCAATAACACGGGTACGACCGTGGGAGGTATTCTGCTCACCGGCGGCGGCGATGTAGTGCTCACAAATTCGATTCTGGACAATAACGGCAGCAACGCCAGCTCGGCGCTGACTTCCGGAGACTTCAACATCGACAGCGACGGCACGGCGCTGTTGAGCGGGACTCACGATCTTGTCGCGGATCCGTTGTTGGCTGCGCTCGCCAATAATGGCGGCCCGACGGACACGCATGCGCTGCTGCCCGGGAGTGCCGCAATTGATCCCACAGGACTCACGGGGGCGCCGGCCGTCGACCAGCGAGGCATTGCCCGCGACGCCGCTCCGGACATCGGCGCGTTTGAACTGCGGCCTATAGGTCCGATCAGCGACCTTAATCCCGCCGCGGAAGCGGTTGTCGAGAACACCGCCAGCGGTACGCTGGTGGGGATCACCGCCTTCGCCGTGGACCCTGATGCTGGCGACATTGTCAGTTTCAGCCTGGACGATGACGCCGGCGGTCGGTTTACGATTGACAACACGACCGGCGTGGTCACCGTGGCGAACGGAACG
The DNA here is from genome assembly GCA_963695565.1 of uncultured Planctomycetales bacterium. Classification (GTDB taxonomy): domain Bacteria; phylum Planctomycetota; class Planctomycetia; order Pirellulales; family Pirellulaceae; genus CAVOGW01. The sequence goes on along the minus strand of CAVOGW010000005.1, from coordinate 308,349 downwards.
CTGCTCGATCGCGAAGCGGCTGCTTCGCACGCGATCACGGTACGCGCCACAAGTTCGGACGGCTCCACCTCGACGCGATCGTTCACCATCTTGCTGAGCGACGTGGACGAATTCGACGTGGGGTTGGTGACGGACAGCGATCCGTCCAGCGATCGGGTCAATGAGAACGCCGCCAATGGAACGCTGGTCGGGATCACTGCCAGCGCTGTCGATGGGGACGCGACGAACAACGGCATTACCTTCAGCCTCGACGACGACGCCGGTGGGAGGTTTACCATCGACAGCACATCCGGCGTGGTCACGGTGGCGGATGGGACACTGCTCGATCGGGAATCAACTGCCGCGCACGCGATCACGGTCCGGGCGACAAGTACCGACGGCTCCACCGTCACACAAGCGTTCATGGTTGTATTGAATGATGTCGATGAATTCGACGCCGGCCCCGTGACCGACAGCGATGGCTCGACCGACCAGGTCAACGAGAATGCCGCCAACGGCACGCCGGTCGGGATCACCGCCAGCGCGTCAGATGCTGATGCCACAAACAACGGCATTTTCTATAGCCTGGACGATAGCGCCGGTGGTCGGTTCACCATCGATAGTACGACTGGTGTGGTGACGGTGGCGGATGGGATGCTGTTGGACCGAGAGATCGCTGCCAGCCACGCGATTACGGTACGTGCGACGAGCGGCGATGGTTCGTTCGCGACGCGTGCCTTTACCATCGCGCTAGGTGCCGTCAACGATCACAATCCGGTAATCACGTCGGCGAGTACGCCGGCAATCGCCGAAAATCTTGTTTTTGTCCAGACGCTCACAGCCACGGATGCCGACTTGCCAGCGCAGTCGATTACGTTTTCGATCATGGGAGGCGTGGACGCGGCGGCGTTTTCCATCAACGGCGGCAACCAGCTGATTTTCAACGCGCCCCCGGATTTTGACGCGCCGGGGGATGCAAATGGAGACAACGTCTACGAAGTGACCGTGCTTGCCAGCGACGGCAATGGTGGCACGGCCGTGCAAAACGTGCTGGTCTCCGTGGTGGACAGCAACGAATCCCCGTTGATCCATCCCGCCGTTTTCAGTCTCGCTGAGAATTCCGCCAACGGAACCTTGTTGGGCGCGATGGCGGCCAGTGATCCGGATGTGAACCAGACTTTGACCTTTGCCATCGTAGGTGGAAGTGGCGCTACGGCATTCGGCATTGATGCGGCGACCGGCTCGATCGTGGTTTCCGATTCGACCCAGCTGGACTTTGAAGTGACCAGCACATTTTCGCTGATGGTTCAAGTACAGGACAGCGGCTTCCCCGCACTGTCGGACATGACGACCGTGACCGTGAACCTCACGGACGTCAACGAGCGTCCCAGCATTGTCGGTGGGGCGGTGGCCATTGACGAACACGCCGTCAATGGCTCGGTCGTGGGTAGTCTTGCCACGCATGATCCCGATGCGGGTGACGCGCTGAGTTTCTCGATTGCGGGAGGAAATGTCGGTACTGGATTTGTGATCGACGCCGTAACCGGCATCATCACGGTTAATAACGCGGCGGCCCTCGACTTCGAGATGCTCACCTCGTTTGGACTGGTGATCCAAGTTCAAGACTTGGGGGGGCTGACGGACACGGCCGTCCTGACGGTGAACTTGAATCCCGTCAATGACCACGTGCCGGTCTTTTCGTCTGCCAGTACGGCGAGCATCGCGGAGAACGCGACGATGGTGCTCGTGCTGGTCGCCACGGACGATGACTTTCCCTCGCAGTCAGTGTCAATGGCCATCACCGGAGGGAGCGATGCTGCGCGTTTCGCTGTGGTCTCTGGAAACGAACTGCACTTCCTGGCGGCTCCTGATTTTGAAAGCCCCTCGGATGCGGACGCGGATAATGTTTACCAGGTTGAGGTCACAGCCTCCGATGGAAATGGAGGGGCGACGGTGCAAGACCTGGTCGTCTCGGTGCTGCCCGTCAATGACAATCCGCCCGTATTCACTTCGACGGATACGCCGATAATAAGCGAGAACCAGTCGCTGGTGGTGACCCTGGCAGCCACGGATGCGGACCAGCCTGCGTCCACGATTGCGTATTCGATTGTGGGAGGTGTGGACGCGCCCGGTTTATGCTGAACGCGCCCGATCAAATCATGTTCGTGGCACCTCCTGATTTTGAGCTGCCGCAGGACTCCAATGGGGACAATGTGTATGAACTGTTGATTGAGGCCAACGACGGTCAGGGAATGACGACGACCCGTCTCGTGCGAGTGACGGTAATCAATGCCAACGAAGCGCCCACGACCGTCCCTCAAGTGCTGTCCGTTAACGGGGATGAACCCATAACCGTGGGCGCCCCAGGCCTGCTGGCGGGAGCGGGTGATGTCGACGGGGATGCGTTGGTTGCGATCCTGTTGACGGGTCCCCTCCATGGTTCCGTGACCTTGAATCCGGACGGCTCTTTTACCTATGTGCCCGATCCGAACTTCAGCGGCGGCGACAGTTTCACCTACCAGGTCTTGGATGGTGTAGGAGGTACCGCGGTGGGCACGGTGACGCTGAACGTGGGAAATGTTATTCCCTTACCACCCGGCTTCGATCCAAGCGTGGGTGTGACCCGCACGACGACCGTCGACAACGACAACGAGGACGTCGAAACTGAAACCGTGATCGTCGCCATCGACGTCGCCGCCGTGACATCGGCTACCAATCCCAAAGTAGCGGTTCGATCGACGACGGGGACCAGCGAGACCCTGGACAATGTAGCCAGGATCACCGTGGCCTCGTCGCAGGAAATCAGCGACGCGAAGCCGCTCCCCTTGGCCACCGGCAGGCGGCAGGACGCTCCCGCGGTTGCCAAGACGAACCAGCCCGAACAAGCTGCCAGGGTCATGGAAGGCGTCATTGATGTGACGCAACCTGGACTGTTGTGGAACGACCTGGACGAAATGCAGGAACAATTTGACTCGGCCGCCGATGTGCCCTATCTGGCATTGGGGGGAACAGCCAGTGTGGCCGCCTCGCTCTCGGTGGGCTATGTCGTCTGGCTGATTCGAGGCGGCTCGATCCTGGCCGGTGTGATGGCTCAATTGCCTGCCTGGCGATTCATCGATCCGCTGCCCATCCTGGCCCAGTTTGACGACGACGAGGAAGACGAAGACGAAGACGAAGAATCTTTGGCGTCATTGGTCGAATCCGCGAATGACGATGACTCGCAGCCGGCGCGTATCGACGACATCCTACCCCGTCCGCGCCTGCACCGTCCACTTACCATCGGCGCATCAACATGAAATTATTCAGTGTCAATCATCGGATCACGCTGGGGCTGATCAGCCTCATGGCGAGCACGATACTCGTGGCCATTTTCTCGGGGTTTGGCCCGGACGCGCGTCAGGCGACGATGCAAGGCAGGGCGGCGTTATGCGAATCGATAGCCATCAATGCCTCCGTGCTGCTAAGTCGCCAGGACATTCAACGGATGGAGGCTATCCTCACCGCCATCGTGAAACGAAATGACGATATCTTGTCCGCTGCAATCCGCCGCGCGGACGGCACGATGCAGTTAGAGATTGGGGATCATGTCACGCTCTGGAATCCAGATACGAAGTACTCGACGGAAACGCATGTGCACGTACCGTTGCGCAGCAACGCAGGACTGTGGGGAACGGTGGAGTTGCGGTTCCGCCCCTTGCGGGCGGCTGGACTTGCGGCCGCCTGGCGCAGCCCCTGGACTCAACATATTACGCTGGTTTCCGGTGTGTGTTTTGTGTTGTTTTCAATCTACCTCGGCAAAGTCTTGAGGCAGCTGGATCCCTCGAAAGCGATCCCCAAACGCGTTCGCACGGCGCTGGATACGCTGGCCGAAGGCCTGCTGGTGACCGATAAGCGAGGACGCGTCGTACTGGCCAATGAAGCCTTTGCCCGCTGGACCGGCAAGGGCTCGGACGAGCTGATCGGGCACGATGCGGGACACTTTCCCTGGAATCCTGTGGGCGAATTATCGGCCGGCCGCCCGTACCCCTGGATTCAGGCCCTGGAACAGTCCAAGGCTCAGGCCAATGTGCTGTTGCAGCTGAAGAACAACGATCAGCGCATGCTCACGCTGGTCGCGAATGCATCCCCGGTGCTCGGGCAGGATGGCCAGTATCGTGGCGTGCTCACTTCCTTTGAAGATATCACCGAGTTAGAGCAACACAAAGTCGAATTGTCCAACGCCAAAGACGCGGCCGATGCGGCCAACCAGGCCAAGAGCGCTTTTCTGGCCAGAATGAGCCACGAGATTCGGACTCCCATGAACGCCATCCTGGGTTACACGGAGATACTGCAGCGGGGCATGACACAAAACGAACAGCAGCGGCAGGAATTTCTACGCATCATTCAGGGCAGCGGTGAGCATCTGTTGACGCTGATCAACGATATCTTGGATTTGTCCAAGATCGAATCGGGGCGCATGGACCTGGAAATGGCCCGTTACTCGCCCTACGAACTGATTTCACAGGCGGTTTCCATATTCCAACTCAAGGCTTGTGAGAAGAAAATCGATCTCGTGTTGGAAGTGGCCACCCCCTTGCCGGAGACCATTCTTACCGACGCCGTACGCCTGCGACAGATCATTATTAACCTCGTCGGGAATGCCATAAAATTCACGGAGCGGGGCAGCGTGCAAATCGTGGCCAGGATGATCCACGAACCAAAACCGCTGTTGATGATTGATGTGATCGATACGGGAATCGGAATCTCCCCAGCGGCGTTGGAAAACATCTTCGAGCCCTTTACTCAAGAAGATACCTCGATCACACGGCGATTTGGTGGCACCGGACTGGGACTGGCCATCTGCCGGTTTTTGGCTGAGCGAATGGGGGGGGCAGTCAGTGCGAGCAGTCGGCACGGCGAGGGGAGTACCTTTACGATTACCATCGACCCCGGGCCGCTGGAGCGAGTCAAGACCGTCTGCGTGGGTGCGTCGCCGCAGGCCGTCGACGAAGCCAGCCCTCATGTCCAGTCACAGAAATTACCCCCGGCGAGCATCCTGTTGGTCGACGACGGCGAAGCCAATCGCGAACTGGCATCCTTGTTTCTCACTCGGGCCGGTGCCTCCGTCGTGCATGCCGAGAATGGTCAGGTGGCCCTGGAAAAGGTCAAGTCAGGCGTGTTTGATTTGATCTTGATGGACGTACACATGCCCGTCATGGATGGCCTGACCGCCACGCGCCAGCTAAGAGCAGAGGGATACGTGATGCCGATCATCGCCCTGACGGGTAACGTCATGAACGATGATCGAGCGACTTGCGAAGCGGCAGGCTGTAGCGGATTCCTTGCCAAGCCTATCCGTATGAATAGCCTGTTAGATGCCGTCGCGACGGCACTTTCCGATCAGGCCGCCAACGCCGTGGCGCCAGGTTCCGCAGCGAACGGAAAGATGGCTGGACCGGCTGGAAGTCCAGCACCTGGTATCGTGGCTTTGTCGACGGGCGAATCGGAAACATTCATGTTTGAACAACTGCATGATACGGTTGTGGGGCTACAGGATGAACTGCATGCCGAAGCGTGTCACGAGCCGTTCGACGACCTACGGCACGACGAGCCGGACATCTCCCCCATCCACTCTTCACTGCCCACCGAGGACCCGGAACTGCGGGAAATTGTCACGAATTTCGTCGACCGACTGAGGTCCCAGGTGGAGGCGATGGAATCGGCGTTGCGTAGCGAACAATTCGGAGAGTTGGAAGAATTAGCGCATTGGTTGAAAGGCGCGGGGGGGTCTTTAGGCTTCGACCAATTCACCGTTCCGGCCCGGGCGTTGGAATCATGCGCTAAGTTGCGGGATGCGGCCGGGATGCAGCGTCAGCTGCGGTCGATCGTGGGCCTCGTGCACCGCATTCAACTGCCCGCAGGCGCATGTTGACGTTGCGCATGTTCAGGCCTCCCAAGCGATTGCGTGAAAATTACAAGCACGCACCGCAAGCTAGTGAGTCTTCACCGCCGGAGACGGCGACGATGTAGGGTCGCCGTCCCCGGCGGCGTGGAACCCGCCTTGATCTTGGCCGCAGAGGGACAAGACAGGCGCCTGGATGGAATTGTGCGGCCGGTAACGTTTGTAACGCGCCCACGCCTGCCGATGGCCAGCTGCCTGCCCCGCTCGACTCGGGGGATTCGCCTGACGGAGACTGCGTGCGCGAACCCGTTTTTTCCAGACTTTTCGGGTGATTCGTCCGGAGGACAACCTAAGTTTCAGTAATACTTTACTGACGATTGATTCGGACTTGCCTGTTACGGAGCCCGCTATGTCTGCCCCTCTTGACATGTCACCGCTCGCTGGCATTGGTGACAGCCACAATCCAACGACGGCCATTGTGGGGACAAGTCGTTTATCCCCATTTGCCTTCCCTCGACCGAACGACGACGCGGTGCGTGACGCGAGAATTGCCATTGTGGACGACGAACCCTCGGTGGTGCAGGTCGTACGGAGCCACCTGCAGAACGTGGGCTTCCACCAATTTGAATTGATTTGTGAATCGCGTCACGCCTTTGACCGTATTGTGGAAACCATGCCCGATCTGGTCCTGCTGGACATTCGCATGCGGCCCACGGACGGATGGGGAATCTTGGAAACGTTACGCACTGAAGAAAAAACGCAGCATATTCCGATTGTGATCCTGACGAGCGCCGCTGACGAAAAGACAAAAATCACGGCCCTGAACCTGGGTGCCAATGATTTTCTCACGAAACCCGTGGCTGCCAGTGAACTGGTGGCGCGGGTCCGTAATACGCTGTCGGCTAAGGTCTACCGCGACCTGATGACGCGTTATTCGTCGCAGCTGGAATCCGACGTATTGCGCGACGCGCTGACGGGAATTGCCAATCGCCGAGCGTTCGATTACGAACTGAAACGGCGAATCATCGAATGGAATCGGCAGCGCATCCCGCTGGGCCTGTTGATGATCGACATCGACCGCTTCAAGACCGTCAATGATCGCCACGGGCATCGGGTGGGGGACGTGCTGCTGCAGATGGTAGCCCAGATTCTGGCCCGCGGTACGCGTGAAATGGATCTGGTGGCACGGTACGGAGGCGAAGAGTTTGCTGTGATTTTGCCGACCACTAATCCCCGTGAAACGAAATTGTCCGCAGAACGGGCCCGCCGCGATGTCGGCGGACATCCGTTCGTGATTGACGATGTGCGGCTGGAACTGACGGTCAGTGTCGGTGTGGCCAACGCGATGCACGGTGATGATGCGGAGCTGTTGTTGCGACGCGCCGACGCAGCCCTGTACGCGGCGAAACGTGGCGGCCGCAATCGATCTGAATACCACGATGGATCCTGCTGTTCGCCCATCTCGTTGCCAACCGACAATCACGTCAAGTCGACTTCGATAGGTCCAATTCGCAACCAGGACATTGAGGCCATCGTGGAACGAGCGCGGATTGCGATCGTGGACGACGAGCCCCACATCATCGCGCTGATTCGCAAATACTTGAAGGACGCCGGCTATCAGCACTTCACCGTCGTCCATGACGCCACCCAGGCGCTGGAAACGATCCGGCAGGAGGAGCCCGATCTGGTGTTGCTGGATGTACGCATGCCGCACGTCAGTGGCTTGGATATTCTGCAGGACCTGCGGTCCGACAATCGCTTTAACCCCGTCCCGGTCGTGATCTTCACGTCCGCCACCGACAAGGAAACTAAAGTCGAGGCTTTGCGCTTGGGAGCCAACGACTATCTGGAAAAGCCCGTGCATCCCAGTGAGTTGTTGGCGCGGGTGCGGAATACACTCATGGCCAAGTCGCACTTGGACTATATGGCCGACTATTCTGGTCGCTTGGAGCACGAAGTTCAGTTGCGCACGGCCGAATTGGCCGCTTCACGGCGTGAGGCGATCCAGTGCCTGGCACGCGCGGCAGAAATGCGCGACGACCAGACTGGACAACACGTGCTGCGCGTGGGCCGCTATGCCGCGCTGATCGCGGAGGAGCTGGGATTCAGCCCGGATCGGGTTACGTGGATGGAACATGCAGCGCAGCTGCACGACGTGGGGAAAATCGGCATCCCGGATAGTATCTTACGGAAACCCGGTCTGCTGGAAGAACACGAATATGAAGTCATGAAGCTGCACTGTACCGGGGGCAGTAAAATTATCCGTGACGAAGGAGTGTCGCCGCAAGGAGAAGACCAGTACGCGGCTTTGGGAAGTGTGATTTTCGATGACTTGAATTCTCCCGTAATGCGCATGGCCGCCGTCGTAGCTGAGACCCATCATGAACGTTGGGACGGGACGGGTTATCCCCGGGGTCTATCGGGTGAAGCCATTCCGATTGAAGGTCGCATTACGGCAGTAGCCGACGTGTTCGACGCACTGAGCACGCGGAGGCACTACAAGGACGCCATGCCCTTGGAGCAGTGTTTTAAGTTGATCGCGGAGAATTCCGGTAGCCATTTCGATCCGGCCATCGTCAACGCCTTCTTTCGGCGAAAATCGGAGATCATTCGTACCTATCTGGACTACGCCGATGCGCCGGCGGTTCGAGCGTGATGGCCGGTTCTGTACGGATGGTGGATTCCGGCGGCACGCTCCTAGCCAGTCGTTTATCGCGTTGCCGCCTGGGCGGCACGTCGAATCTGCCATTGCTTCAATGGTAAAGCTTCTAATACTATCCCTGCACGTCCCTCACACACTCCCTGCGCCGATCCGCACGGCTCGACAAAGTCAAAGGGGCCACTCTGCAAGATCGGGCAGAACGCCGGGTCGGGAGATGGGTGCAGCCGATGGGCACGAATTTGGTTGAGGACGACGCGATCGGACGCTTGTCTGAGGATCACGGTATGCGGCTAGACCAACACTTCGAACTTTCCGGACAGTGGTTGTTTCGCTGGCGTAGCTATCTGCCGTTCATTTTCCTGGTTCCTCTGGGTGTGGCCGTCCATCGGTCCGGCCACGACGGCACCCATTTGTGGGCCGACACGATCTGGCCGCTCATTTGCGTGGCGACCTCGATGGCCGGACTCGCGCTCCGGCTGCTTTGTGTTGGACACGCCGCGCCGCGGACCTCAGGGCGCAATACGAACGAACAGGTTGCGGATTCGCTGAATACGACGGGCGCTTATTCCATCGTGCGCCATCCGTTGTACCTGGCCAATTTTTTGATCGCCCTGGGGATTGTCGCACAGCCGAATAACTGGTGGCTAATCGGCATCTTTTGCCTGACGTTTGCCGTTTATTACGAACGAATCATGTACACGGAAGAAGCCTTCCTGCTCCGTAAGTTCGGTGAAGACTTTCGACTCTGGGCTGATTCAACGCCGACCTTCATACCTCGCATGTCCGGTTATTGCCCGGCCGCGAACAAACTAAATATCGCCAAAATCGTGCAGAGTGAAGCGGCCGCGGTCGCCGTCATCACGGTCTCGTTTACCGTGATAGAAATTGCCGAACATGCCAGAACGGATCTCGCCAGCGTGGAACCGTGGTGGATCGTCTTTGCGAGCTTGGGCGTCACGGCCTACGTTCTCAGCCGCATCTATAAACGATATCGCTGGAATAAGGATCTCCGAGGCACTCTTGTGCCACAAGAAACTGTCAGCCCACCGAGAGGGATCAGCACAAATGTCGGGAAGCTGGTGGCAAACGCAAGCTTGACGGGGACTGTGCTGCATCCAACAATTGCGGAGTGCGCCAAGTGAAGCCGCTGCAGCTGACGGCGCACGCCGCAGGACGTTTCGCTCCAGAGTACGTCGTAACGTACGCCGATCGACGCAGGACTCCGCTCCATAGTCCCCAGCGGTCGCAAGACCCCGGCGTTGTCCATGCTTGGTGTGGTGCGTAGGTTTCAATTGACGATTGTCTTGCTGGTGATTCTGCTGGTGGTTGCCATCGGCACGCGCACGCACTTCGCCCCACTGGCACCGTCTCTACGACGCGGACTGGGATTTGCACCGTGGCACCTGCTGCATGGCAAGTGGTTGGGATTGTTCACGAGCGTTTTCCTGACAATCGGCGGCGCAACGTTCTACGCATCCATGATCATGTTGGCTTTGTCGGTCGGCGCGGCCGAGAGCGTCTACGGATCATCCACCGCGCTGGCACTCTTTTGGGGTTGTCACTTGACGACCTTGCTGGCGGCATCCCTGTTGTTGGCAATTCCGCTGCATCAGATGAATTATTATCCGGGAACCGTATTGGTGACGGCCAGCGACGTGGGACCTTCGGCGGGATATTATGGATGTCTGGCGGCCGCCTGCGTGGCGTTGAAAGGCAAGAAGCGAAACTTCGCGGTTCTCGCCATCCTGGCGCTGCTCGGCTTGCGGCTTGTCCGGTCGCTTGTCCAACTCCCCGAACAAGGGCATTTGCTGTCTGCCGATTTGGCGCACGTCATTGCGTTTACTCTGGGAGCTTCAGCGGCTCTGTATCTGTTGCCGCGCGGCTGGCTGGCGTTGGCCAAGACGGATGAATCCGGCACGCTCTAGAACCCTCGACAGCAATCGTATCACTAGTGTTGCCTCGATCCCCATCGTTTGCCGATGGGTAGTTCAGGTTCCTGGGCTAGTTCGACGCGGACAACCTCCCGGGTCGGCTTTTCCCGCTGCTTACTGGCAGCGTGGACACGAACAAAAATCTTCCTCTTTTGCCAAAAACGAGACGGACCTCATTAAACAAGCGGGCCTGCCGCTCTAGAATGTTGAGAGCATATCCGCATCCACCTAAGTCGGGAGATCTGCTATCGAACTCGACAGCCAACACGAGGGCAATCAGGGGTTCTACAACCGGATCAGCCGGATATACGACATGCTGACCGACGCAGGAGAACATCGCGCTCGCGAGGCGGGTGAAGCGTTGCTTGCGGTCCGAGAGGGTGAGCGCATCTTGGAAATTGGCTTCGGGACCGGCAACTCGCTGATCACACTGGCCCAGGCCGTCGGGCCTCAGGGCCATGTGTGCGGCATCGATATTTCTGAGGGTATGCTCCAGGTGGCGACCGAGAAATTGGACGCCGCGGCGATCCGTCCCCGCGTCGAACTAGTCGTGGGCGATGGGCGGAGCCTACCGTTCGCAGACAGCGCTTTCGATGCGGTTTTTATGAGCTTTACGCTCGAGCTGTTCGCCGCCGCCGATATTCCGCGGGTGCTGGCCGATATCCGACGTGTCTTACGACCGGGCGGGCGGGTCGGCGTGGTGGCGATGGCCAAAGCGCCGGCGGGCGCGCCGAGAGCTTGATGGAGAAGACATATGTCTGGATGCATCGCCACTTTCCGCACATCGTGGATTGTCAACCGATTGAAGTGGAATCGCTTTTGCGGGAAGCGGGCTTGGATGTGCTGTCCAAAAAGGACATGGAGATTTGGACAATGCCGGTCGCCGCAATCGTGGCCGCGAACCGTTAGCAGGTCACGCCGGACGGAGTCGCAAGCTTAATCCTTCCTGGAGCAAACCAATGAGTCCACGGAGTAGACGGAGACCACAGAGACTACGTCATTCAGTTGCCTCGGTTCGCTCCTGATCCAATCCCCGCTTTCTCAACGACCTGAATGCTGCAATCAGCTAAGGTCTCACGGATTCGCTAGTATCATGAGTAAGCGATTCACCAGCGTCGCTGGTCCACTCTTTGTGTTGGCCATGCTGATCGGTGCGCTGTGGCTCTTGCACCGCGAATTCAAGCAATATCACCTGAAGGATTTCCTGGATGGATTAGCACAGATACCCGCACGGCGTCTGTGGTTGGCGGCTGCATTGACGGTGCTGAATTACCTGATCTTGATCGGCTACGATATTCTGGGCATCAAGTACATTGGGCAGTCACTGCATCTGGCAAAGGTTGCATTTGGATCGTTCTTGGGTTACGCCGTGGGGAATAATTTTGGCACGCTGTTTGGCGGATCGACGATTCGCTACCGACTGTATTCCTCTTGGGGACTGTCGGCCATCGAGGTCCTGCGGCTGGTGTTGATCCTGGGAGTCACGTTTTGGATTGGGTTGTTTGCGCTGGCCGGTTTCGTATTCATCTGGGAGCCGCTGGAGATACCCAGCCAGTTGCATCTGCCCGTGGTGACGACGCAACCATTGGGCATCGTGCTCGCGTCGCTCGCGGTCGCATATCTACTGCTGTGCGCCATGCGGCGCAATCCAATCCGCATTGGCTCATGGGAGTTTGCACCGCCACCGCTGGGCCTCTCGTTGATGCAGTACGCCGTCGCCACGTTGGATTTGCTGGTAGCTGCCAGCGTGCTGTACGTTCTGCTTCCCGATTCGGTGGCCATCAGCTACTGGCACTTTCTGGCAGTCTACCTGTTCGCGCTTGTGGCGTCGTTTGTGACTCAGGTGCCGGGAGGTTTGGGCGTGTTGGAATTAGTGATTCTCACGCTGTTGAATCCATCCCAACCGCATACGGTGATCGGAGCGTTACTGGCCTATCGCGCAATCTACTATTTGGTGCCGTTGGCGATCGGCTTACTGTTGCTGGCCGGTCACGAAGTTTTGCTTCACGGCCAGACGGCGCAGCGGGCCGTGGGCCTGCTGGGCAAGTGGACGCCCGCCATCGTGCCGCGCGTGATGGCGTTTAACGTCTTTGTGGCAGGCAGCATCTTGTTGTTCTCAGGTGCCACGCCGGCTGCGGCAGGACGCATGGCGCTGCTGCGTCGGGTGTTACCGCTGCCCCTGGTCGAGATGTCTCATTTTGTGGGAAGCCTGATTGGCGTGTTGCTGTTGCTACTGGCCCGCGGACTGCAGCGACGCATCGAGTCGGCCTACTACCTGACCATCATCCTGCTGTGTGGGGGAATTGTGGCCTCGCTGCTTAAGGGCTTTGACGTCGAGGAAGCCGGGATCCTGGCCGCGATGCTGGTCGTGTTTATTCCCTGTCGTCGGGACTTTTATCGCAAGGGTGCCTTACTGACCGAGCGTTTTACGCTGCAATGGCTTATGGCCATTCTGGGCGTGATTGCCTGTACGGTGTGGTTGATGTTGTTTGCCTTCAAACATGTCGATTATCAGGATGAACTCTGGTGGCGATTCGAGTTTTCCCGTGCTGCGCCGCGGGCCTTGCGAGCCCTGGCGGGCGTCGTGATCGTAACGCTGATTGCCTTGTCATCCCGGGTGCTACGATCGAGAGCGCGATTGGGTGCGTTGCCAACCGATCAGGATATCGCCGATGCTCGACGGATCGTGATGCAGTCGCCTAAGACGGCCAGTCATCTGGCTCTGCTGGGTGACAAACGGCTGCTATTTAACTCTGCACGGGATGCCTTCATCATGTATGGAGACGCGGGTCGGAGCTACGTAGCGATGGGCGATCCGGTCGGCTCGAAAGTGGCGGCCGCTGATCTCGCCTGGGATTTTCGCGAACTGTGTGACGTGGGAGGGCGGGCCCCTGTCTTTTACCAGGTCGATGAAGAAATGGTATCGATGTACGTCGAAATGGGGTTAAGCTTGATCAAAATTGGTGAAGAGGCACGTGTGCGGCTTACCGATTTTGGATTGGAAGGCGGCAATCGTAAGAACCTGCGCCGCACACACAGGCAACTCAACGAAGCGGGCTGCAGGTTTGAAATTATTCAGCCGCCCGCTGTCGCTGACATGATGCCCACCTTGAAACAGATCTCCGATGCGTGGCTGGCCGATAAGAGCACTGCCGAAAAAGGATTCTCATTGGGCTTCTTTAAACCCGATTACATCGAACAGACACCCGTCGCGATCATCTGGCACGAGGAAAAAATCGTGGCCTTTGCTAACTTGTGGTTCGGTGCCGACAAAGAAGAGCTGTCGCTGGACCTGATGCGTTATACGCCTGGTTCGCCGCATGGAGTCATGGAGTACCTGTTTATCAACTTGATGCTGTGGGGGCGGGAAAACGGCTATCAATGTTTAGCTTGGCATGCGCCTCTGGCATTCCGCGCGTCTCGTGAAGAAAACGTGAACTTCGTCGTGGACTGGTACTTCGCGCCCGGCCGCAGGATCGTCGAGGGGAATTGTGGCTGGTTGGGGCTGTCCGGATAGTGCTGCGTCTCCAGGCAGAACCCGCCGCGGTACACGTATTTCTGGCCGGATTTGCCCACGAGTCGGCCGTCCAAAAAGTTGCCGCAATAGAACTGAACGCCCGGTTCCGTCGTGTGCACCTGCAGCACGCGCCCGGATGTGGGCTCGTAGACCTCTGCCGCCAGCACCAATCCGTGGTCGTCGGCCGGGCGCTTGATCACGAAGTTGTGGTCGTAGCCCAGGCCATGCTTCAACTGCAGATCGTCGTTTTCAATGTCGCGACCAATGGGTTTGGGCGACGTGAAGTCGAAGGGCGTACCGGCCACCGGTGCCAGGCTTCCGCTGGGAATAAACCCCGCATCAATCGGTGTGAACTGGGCAGCATTTAGCATCAGTTCATGGTCCAATATCGTGCCCTGTCCTTCCCCCTTGAGATTAAAGTATGTGTGCTGCGTTAGATTGACGGGAGTCGCCTTGTCGGTCGTCGCCAAGTACTCGACGATCAGCTGATTCTCGTCGGTGAGTTTGTAGGTCACGTGGACATCAAGATTCCCGGGGTAGCCCTCTTCCCCGTCCTTGGACCGGTACGCCAGCTGCAGGCCGACCCAGCCACTCCCCTCAATCGGCTGAGCGTCCCAGACAACCTTGTCGAAACCAATCAACCCGCCATGTAGATGATTTTCGCCATTGTTGACAGCCAGCTGGTACGTTTGCCCGTCCAAGGTGAACCGGCCACGAGCGATACGATTGCCGCAGCGACCCACGATGGCACCGAAATACGGCTTGTCCACGGCGTTGATATAATCTTCGACGTGGTCGTAACCGAGCGCGATGTCGGCCATTTTTCCCTGACGGTCGGGGACCACGATGGACGTGATAATGGCGCCAAAATTCGTGACTTTAATCGTGACGCCGGACGCGTTCTTAAGTGTGTAGATTTTAATGGTATCGAAGTCCTGTTCTACGATTTGGGCTGAGCCGACGTGCACTGCGCCGGATTGTGCGATCGAAACCTTCTGAATTTCGTCGATCTTCGGTCGGGCGCCAAGAGCCCGTGGGCTGCTCAGGCGAGCCGAGCGGCGTAAGCCCACGACCAGCGACGTCGGCCGAACCAGGAAACGCACCTGGGTCCAACAGTCACGGTGTCGATCCGTTCAAACGCGTGCTGGCGGCAGGAACAAGACAGAAACATGGTGGACAGAAAAACTACAAAATATGGCGTCCGAGAGTATTTTTGTCCTCTATATTTTTGTCTCTCAAATCCAGCGGTGTTGATCCAGTCCAACGCGTTCGTGCGGCGGGAACAAGACAGAAACATGAGAATCTCAGCCCACGCTGCACGCCGTAATCGGCTCACGCGTGCGCGTGCGGGGGGCCCGATGCGGGCGAGCCTCCCTCATGCTGCGAGGTGCCGCTCGATGAACGCCACTGCATCGCGAACGGTTTTCACCTGCAGCGCGGCGACCTCATCCAGATCGATGTCGAATTCTTCCTCAAACGCCGCCACCAGCTCAATGCTCTGTACCGATTCAGCCCCCAGTTCCTCCACGAAGCGGGCGTCGTCGCCGATCTGTTCGGGGGCGACGTTGAGTATCTCGCCCACCACTCGTTTCACGCGTGTTAGTGTGTCATTCATCGTTGCTTTCCTGTCAGCAGAATTGATAATCGTTCGAGCGTGACGGATTGTTGACGGTGAGGCCAACGCGGCTTCCAACCGTCGACCGCATGCCTCAGTTTACATGCTCCGCCCCTCCCGCCCCTGCCGGGGGTGCCTGGCGGAGTCGCTGGCGGAGCGCCTGACATGTCGTCTGCAGCGTCAGGATGTCTTGCTGAACCTCCCTCACGAACCGATTTTGTGCGAATTCCCCGCGTACGGCGGTAAAATCTCGAGCGGCAATCTCCGTGTCGCCATCCAGCCCGTACCCCACGCGACTCGACTGGTCGAATTCGCGTTCGGCATCCAGCAGAATCAACTGCAAGAATTTTTCTTGGGCTGCGGAATAGGCATCCACGAGATCCGCCAGACGGCCTGGTTCCGCCGCGTCAAGATCCAAACCCAGCACCGCTCGCGACTGCTGCCGTACCCAGGTCCATTCGTCGTCGATGTAATGCCGCTCGCAGCGCACCAATGCCTCGCTCAACCCCGTCATGTCGGCAATCGTGCCGTTGCCAACTTCGGCGACCAGCGCATCGACGCGTTGCTGAGGCAGCAGCAGGCCGGCCAGGTCAACCCACTGCTCGCTGTAGACACCCGGGCTGGGCGCGGCGAGCGCCTCGCGCAAGGTAAGGTCTTGATCCTGAGAGGTGGCGGCCTCAAGCCGAGCCACAATTCGCTCCCGCAGGTAGCGTTCGACATGCTCCTGATAGCGTTTCCGCCCGGTTCGCAGCAAGACCCGTTTGATCTCCACGCCGTCCAGCGTAATCGCCGGGGTGCCCCGATCCGTGGAGCTTTCCAATTCGGCCAGTCGCCTTGCGCCGTGTATCATGCGGCCTACCGTCAAGGGACTAAATACGGAGAAGGAAATCAAGTCGCGGCCGGCTCCCATAGGGCGGCGATCCCGAGCGGGCCACTTGCGTCCATCGCGCAAGGTGCCGACCGTGGCGATGTAGTGACCGGGAATCAAGCTGCAGCGGCCGTGCGCATCGGCCTCAACGTGACTGAAGGGCAGATCCCGTGTATCAAACGACCGGGTATGCTTGCCTAGCACGACCGAGAAGGGACCGACTCGACAGGGCCACATCAAATACGACGACGATCCGGTTTTGCAACCCCGTTCCAGTTTGCCTTCGTGGCTGGGTCCGAGCTTATAGCGGTGATTCGATTGGTTGGTGGCACTGCCGGCGTTAAAAAAGCTGAACAGTCCTCCAATCAGCAGTGACGATTTGTGGTGCGTGACCGTATAGGGTCCCGCAAAAACGCTGCACGCCTCGCCGTGAAATGCCTCGCAGTTGGCGAAGAACAGACTCCCCTCGGCGGAGAACTGTTTTCCGATGCGGCTGCCTTCACCAACGAAGGTGCGGGAAAGCATCGCGCCGTCGGTCACCGCCGCCCCCACCGCGATGATGAAGTCATCCGCCGTGACCCCCGCGCCGACGAACGTCGGCGCGTCGACGCGGCTGAGGATCGTACCATTCACCAAGGACAGTGAGGCATCGACGATGGCAGCCGGCCCGATGCGAACGTTGACGATTTTTGTCGCTGCCGTGATGCGGGCGTCATCCCCAATGGAGCCATAGTTGCCGATGGCCTCGTCAGCAGCCGCCTCTGCCATCCGCCGCAGTTGCCGGATCAACGCGTCATCATGCCGGTATAAACACATCAGGTACGCAATTTGGGCCGTCAGGCCGTCGAACAGCAGAACGGATCGGCCTCCTGCTTCGTTGATCGGTTCGACTTCGACGCCGTTGCCAAAGCGGGCACCTCGCTCGGCCTCGATGCGACCAACGCCTTCCACTAACACACGATTGCCGATGTGGTAGTTCGCCAGGTGGCCACTCACGTGGGCGATGCGGACCTGGTTTCCGACGCGGCAGTCGACCACGTGCGCGTGGTAAATGCCGGCCGGCTTCGTCGGCCCCGTGTTTGCCGTCAACGTTCCGTCGAGCGAACCAAGCCAGATATTGCCTTGAAAATGCGCTGCCACCACGCGTTTCACGAGAAAGGGATCGGTAACCTGCACGCGACCCCAATGGTCGGCAGTACAGCCCTGAGCCTGCAATGCCTCGATTTCTGATTCGGTGAGCGGTCGGTGCATCGACGGTTCGGCTTGGTTCATCTCAATCGCCCTCACGATGAAGTCGTATCATCTCAGGTTGGATCAGGCTTGCTCAGGTTGCGTAGTCTCAGATTGACACTGTGCCAGGCACACGATGCTGGTGGCCACAATATCGTCGGTGGAAGCGCCCCGCGACAGATCGCTGATCGGTTTCGCGAAGCCTTGCAGGAAGGGGCCGATCGCCTGTGCCGCGGCGAGATGCTGTGTCAGTTTGTAGGCGATGTTGGCGGCGTTCAAGTCCGGAAAAATCAGCACGTTGGCTCGACCGGCCACCTCACCGGGCTGTTGAAGTTTTCGCGCTGCCACCTCGGGGATCAGCGCCGCATCAGCCTGCAATTCGCCGTCCAGCAACAAAGCGGGCGTTTTATGGCGCGCGATTTCGACGGCCTTGATGATGCGATCCAGCGACTCATCCGCGGCACTGCCGTGTGTGGAAAAGGACAGCAGTGCGACCCGCGGCGGGTCGCTCAACAATCGCGATGCGCTGCGGCCGGATGCGATCGCGATATCGGCCAGCTGGGCGGCGGTAGGAGCGATATTCACGGCGCAGTCGGCGAATACCAGGGTCCGCTCTTGGGAGCCGGCGGTGGGCAGAATCATCAGAAAGAAACTGGAGGCCGTTTCGACCCCCTCCGCCAAACCTACCGTCAAGACTCCGGCTTGAATCACCAGTGCCGTGGGGTTGGCAACGCCGGCGACAAACGTATCGGCATCTCCCAGTGCGACCATCATCCCGGCACAAAACAGCGGCCGCCGAACCATCCGCGCGGCGATCTTCGGCGCGATCTCACGGCGTGCCGCGTATACTTCGCTGTATCGCTCGGCCTGGGGGTGGTCGATCGGGTCAATCAGCGTCAAACCCGATAGGCCCACGCCAGCCGCACGGGCTGCCGCTCGGATCGCCTCCCGGTTTCCCAGCAAGGTCGGCGCGGCCAACTGCTCGCTGCGCAGCTCAGCCGCAGCCCACAACACGCGTGGATCGTGTCCCTCCGGCAGCACAACACGGTTCGACCTGCCGCGGATTGATTCGCGGAGTCTATCGAGCAAATCCACTACCGTTTGTCCTTTTCGAATTTGTGGAGCAGCTACTATCGCCGGCGGCGTGCCCCGGTCGTTCGCTCTATCGTATCGCCTCCCATGGTGTAGCATAGCCGTCCTCGGCTGTGACGTGTAGCGTCACCGTCCCCGGCTGCGATACGTAGCATAACCGTCCCGGGCTGCGGTGTGTAGCGTCGCCGTCCCGGGCTGCGGTGTGTAGCGTCGCCGTCCTCGGCTGCGGTGTGTAGCGTCGCCGTCCTCGGCTGCGCGCATCGTGGTTGATTTCGTTTCAGCGATCGAAGCGTTTGTCAACTCGCGGCCAACACGCGGTAGCCGACGGGAATCAACAGCCGCGTGAACAGCATGTTGGCGGTTAGGCCGCCGATCACGGCAATGGCCAGTGGCTGCTGCATTTGGGCGCCGGGGCCGAAGCCCAGGGCCAGTGGCAGCAGTGCGAAGATGGTGGTCAGTCTGGTCATCAAGATAGGTGAAAGCGCGTGCGGCCGGCATGCAGCAGCGCGTCGTGCAGCGTCGCCGTCCTCGGCTGCGTGGAGCACGGTCGAAACTCTCGCCGCGACCTGTGAGACAAATTGAGATGATTGGTGGTGCTCACGCGGCACGTCACGGTCAATGGCACTCAGGATGTAGAACAATTGTCCTCAATGGTTCCGCGAATCGCGAAATCGTCGGGGGAAACAGTTGGAGACAACTGTTCCACAATGCCCAAACCGATTGCCATTGACGTCACGGTGCCGGTTCGCCGGCAGCTAGGGATGGCGAATGATCTCTGGCGATGTGCCGCAGGCGGGGCCGAAGACCATGGCGTTCATCAGCAGCCGCGTGGTGGCCAGCGTGGAGCCGCGGAACGAAGGCGGAGCTGCGAACAAAATGACCTGGCCTCGCCCCAGCGACTCGCGCGTGAGGTAGGCCGCGTTCGCCAACCGACCTGCCGCTTCTGGCCACAAGAGTCCCGCCATCCGCAGCTTCACGTCAATCTCGACAGGAACTTGAGACCAGCCGATACGACGAAATCGGTGCGCACTGCCATTTGTATCAGCCGAGACCGTGGGATCCCGTGGCTGCACGGCAGGTGACCAGACGCCGAATCGCGCCATGGTGTCCACGCCCCGACCCGACATCAGCAGCGATTGCCGCGCGATCAGCACCGGCAAGGGATTTTGCTCTCCGGCGGTCAACCAGGATTCGGGGTCCAAACGAGCCGCCAGGATGGCTCCTTGTGGCATAAACTGTCGATTCCAGGCATCACGCCGCGTGAGTTCTTCCGCGGAGATATTCGATTCCTTATCGTCTGCCTGCCACGGATACGCGTCGTCTTCGGCAACCTCGTGCGACCAAAGCCGATCGCCGCCGGGCACATGCACGTGTTGCGCCAACCACTCCCTCTGCAACGCCAGATGGTACGGATCCAGTTCGCTCAATACATCTTCGAGCACCCGCACCTGGCTGAGCCCTTCATCCTGGCGCGCCAGATCGGAGGCGGAGGCCCCAATCGCGATCAGCGTCCCGCCCTGACGCACCCATGCTTCCAGCGGACGCCGCATCCGTTTCAGCACCGAGCCCCCATATCGATCCGGCAGGATCAGCACATTGTAGGGTCGTAAGTCCGCCGACGCCGCTTCATCGATCCGCGTGTGGGGGACACCCAGTTGATGGTCCAACAAGTGCCATATCGATCCGTAGTCGTAGGGACTGATGCGCCCTCGACCGAACATGGCGATGCGAGGTCGCTCCAGCAATGTGAAGTGTTCGCCGCCCAAGTCCGGCAGATCACCAATTCCCAGGCTCGAGCGCACTGCCACCGCATGCAAACCAAGTTCAGTCGCGATCCGCCCCGTCGTCTCACCGGCAGCCGGCCAGGACGTACGATTATCGAGCTGCGTCACGACCAGCGACCCACGCGGCCACGTCTGTCCCTCGAAACTGAATTCCTTGCGAGCCACGCGGATGCGGACTTGCTGTTCCAAACACCTTGCCGCCACCGCCACGGAGGCATCACTTGCGCCGTCTAACACTACGGCAACGGCATTGTCAAGATTTAAGTTCTCGATCACATCCGGTGGAACTTCCGTGATGCGGGGCGCCGGCACGGGCAAATCGCTGGGGATTTCCCACGCATGCAGTCCGTACAGCATGCACAAGCACCAGGCCGTGGTGTCGTAGATTTTCGAACCACCATGCTTGAGGATCTCTTCCCGCTCGTGATGCAACGATTGATCATCCAGTCGCGTATCGAATTCCAACATCACGGCCAGCAGATGTGCCAGCGGCTGGCGATTGGGAATTAGTAGTGTGCCGACTGGAAGCGACACACCAAGTAGTTCGTCTCCCAGCGTATTTCTGGCCTTGGGAATCGTGATCTGTTCGGTGGATTGATGGACGGTAAATCCCTGCAGCAGCATCAGTTCCAGGAATTTCTTCCACCGCGTGCGATTTTGGGTGGGCAGGATTGCAAACGTCCGCCGCGCGAAGGGGCCGTCGGGACTGATGGCCGCTCGACGCTCGGCCAGGAAATCACGCAGCCGAGCTGTGGCGTGTTCGCGCAGCGTTTCCAGGTTCGTCATGCTGCCCACGACGTGGTGGTGTGTTGATTCGCGATAGGTCAACACGCGTCCGCCGCGGCGGAGCACGCCATCTGCGGAGATGCTGGCCTGCTCGTATAGAATCCCCACCGCGCCGCGGTAGGACGCCCAGGAGTCGGAATAGCCGGGGTACCATTCCTCGTTCCATTCCCCATGATAATACAGCCATCCCAGGCGGTCGAAAGCCGCGGCCTGGTCCTGGGCAAACAGCTCAGCCCAGCGGAACCGGCTGGCAGGCCGGTTGGGGTTGACCGGATCGCGCGGCGGTGAGAACAGGTGCGTGTCCAGCGATCCCATCCCGTGCGCATCGACGAATAGAAGTGGATTCCAGCGGCCGACCTCGCGAATGCGGCCGCGCGTCTCGGGATGCACAGCCAGGATCCAGTCGCGGTTCAGATCGAACAGATAGTGGTTTCCCCGACCTCGGGGCCAGTAGCCGGAATGCAGCAGCGACTGGTCGTCCACGTCCGGCAAGACGCCTTTGTGTTCGGCCACCATTTTCACAAAGCGATCTCGCCCGTCGGGGTTCATCACGGGGTCGATGATGATCACCAGTTCGTCCAACAACTGCAGCGTCTGCGGTGTGGTATCCGCCAACAGGTGATAGAGCACCGCGAGAGCCGCATCCGACCCCTCGGTTTCGTCTCCGTGAATCGTATATGCCAACCAGGCAACGGCAGGGAGATCGGCGATCAATTTATCTGCTTCGTCATCCGATAGTCCCTCGGGATTCGCCAGCCGGTCCATCCCCTGTCGGATCGCCTCCAATCGCGCCAGGTTATCGGGGGACGTGACGACAACGTAGTGCAGCGCGCGATTCTCATGGCTGCGGGCGTATTCGACCAGCTTCATGCGAGGACTGCTTTCGGCCCAACGCTTCAGACACTGCTCGATCTCGGTGGAAAGTGCCGCGCGATCTCCCGCGTCGAATCCCAGAATCTGTTTCGGTGTGGCGATCGCAGCATCGTATCGCGCTTCAGGAAAGAACGGCCGTGTGTAGCTGAGACGATCGGCATCCAGTGCGGCTGCGTCTTGACCGCACGACGTGTGGGCAGTGACCAGCATGACCGCAATGGTCGTGAGAACGGAGTGGGCATGTCGTGTCGGCATGGGTGTGACTCTCATGGGGTGTCGAGTCTCACAAGTGCTCGACTGGTGCAAATTTGTTCGGTTTCAGTATAATCACGGGCGAACATCTCTCCATCGATAAAACGTGGCCTCAGCATCGAATCGAGCAGAGGTCGGCGTGCGCCCATGCGGCAATTCGCTGTTCGCCCATTTTCGGTTCGTTAGACCGCAAGCCAAAGAAGAATGCCCGGTGCACGCTCATGCTTGCGAAACACGAAGCGGCATTCTTCGTCGGCGTGCGCGTCCGCCGGACGCGCACGCCGCCAGAAATCGCCTGGGAGTGGTGGCCTGCGACCGATGTTAACGGCGATTTCTTCTGGCTTGCGGTCTAACGACGCGGCCCAGATGTGGGTAGGTCTAGCCGTTCGATCGAACCGAGCAAACTCGGTGGGATCCTCCTGGCTCAGTCGGACGAGATCCGCGGAGGGCCTTTGCCGGTTGTCTTTTCGTACTTTCCCTTGTCCGTCTTGACGTACTTGGTGAGCCCCTTGGCCGCAAGATTCTTGTCGCTCAACGTGGACCGCGCTTTCAAATCGGTCCATTTTCCGGCAATCACCGCCGCGGTGACAACACGCCGTACCGGATCTCCGGTCGCGGGATGCTGTGTCAGCGGCGGATCGCTCATCGGCTGCAGCCATTCGAATTGCTCTCCCCCGTCGCCGCTGGGGAGGATCACCTCATACACGTAGATGGGCATCGCGGTGGCTCGAACCTAATCGGGTGCACTCTGCAGAAAAATCGCCGCTTCGCTGATCCACTGCGACAACACGGGCGGGTTGTAGACCCCCAGCATCAAGGTCAGCGACATACATAATACTACAGGCATGACCATGGCGAAACTATCGCGGAAACGCGTGGTGGCGGCCGCTGGGGGAACCGGTCCCCAGGCACAGTTGAGCAGTGTATTGCCCATGCCCAGAAAAACCAGCAACAACAGTAGCAAGAAGGCTATTCCCGGCAGGATCCGGCCCTGCGAGAACGCGCCGTTGATAATCTGGTACTCGCTGACGAATGGCCCGAACAGCGGCGACCCCGTGATGGCAAAGAAGCCAACGAGCAGCATGGCACCCGTAATCGGCAAGCGGCGCAGTACGCCCTGCACTTCGTCAGTCGACTTGCTGCCGTAGGCGCGATGAATGTTTCCGGCCGACAGAAACAAACCCACTTTGCAAATCCCATTGTGCAAGACGTGCAGTAATACTCCAGTCAGCGCCATGCCGCCAATCCCGGTGCCGAAGGCCAGCATGCCCATATGTTCCACGCTGGAATACGCCAGACATCGTTTGATGTCCTTTTGCCTGGCCATGAACACGGCGGCGGTGGCCATGGAAAACAAGCCAAAAAACAGCAAAATGCGGTGTGCGAACGCGTCGTCATGAGCAATGTGGGCGATATGGAAGAACCGCAATACACAGAGGAACGCGCACCCGGTCAATCCAGCGGCCAGCAAAGCACCGATCACGCCCGGCGCCTCGCCGTACGCGTCGGGCTTCCAGGTGTGCATCGGAGCCAGGCCCATTTTCGTACCATACCCTACGACCAACAACACAAACGAAGCATGCAGCCAGGGCAGAGACAGCTTGTGGGAATGTTCCACCAACTCGTCAAACAACAACGTTGAATCAGAACCCGCCTGAATCATGGAGTAGGCCAGGAAGAAGGAACCCAGCAAGGCCATGGCAATCCCCACCGAGCCGATCAGCAGGAATTTCCAGGTCGCTTCCAACGACCGCGAATTGTGATTGAAGTACAGACAGGGCGCCGCAATCAGGGTCGTCGTTTCCATGGCCACCCACATCAGGCCCAAGTGATGCGACATTGAGACCAGGCTCATCATCGCCAGCAACAGCAGCAAACAGGAACAAATGACACGGTTGGGTCGTTCGGAACGCAATTGCAGATACGATGGCGCATAAATCGCGCACAGGAAAAAAATCAGACTCAGGTAGCCGACAAACAACCGGCTGAGCGGATCAATGGCCAGCCATCGTCCGAACATCCAATGATTCCCCTGTCGCAGGACCATGATGGCGACCGTCAAATGCAGGATCGCAGCCAGGGGCAGGATGTACGGCCGCCAACGGTTGGAAGGCGCGACAAAGGCCACTGCCGCGGCCGCCATGGGAATCAGCACCAGCCATAGCATCATCGGACTACTCCTTGAGGATCGTCAGGTGTTCGGTGCTGGCCGCCGGAAAGGCGCGGCTCACATGATTGACAATGATTCCCATAACAAGAACTCCCACAAATAAATCCAACACCACTCCCAGCTCCACAAGCAACGGGACTGCTTCCACCAGCAACAGTCCAAAAATAAAAATTCCATTTTCCATCACGATATATCCCAGCACTTGAGCCAGTGCTTCACGTCGAGTCACCAGCATCAGAAAACCTGTCAGCACGGTGGCCAGCGCGGCGGGAATCAACAGATGGCTCTTGTGTTCCGCGGGCAGCGGCAACCGTTCGGCAAAGATCAGAACCGCACACGTCCCCACGCCTCCCAACAACAGCGACGGGACGAATCCGATGATCGATGTGACGGCCGTGCGGATATCAGCCAATAAGATCGCGCGAAACAGAAACTTCGGGATCAGCACTCCCTTGATCCCCACAATGGCGGCCGTCAGCATGGCCAAGCGGACCAGAGCAGCGACGCTCATCGTCGTCAGCCCGCCCGTCGCGGGCAGGAATCCTTGATGCGCAACGGGATACATCAAGCCCAGTAACACTCCCTGCAGGGCCACCAGCAGAATCAAGGTTCTCAACCGCGAAGCACCCAGAATGCAAAAGTTCAGCATAATCGCCAGAACCATGCAGGGATCTAATAGTCCAATGGCCATAATTATCGACACGCCAGCAAGAGCCCAAAGAGAGACAACACACCCGCGAAGAACAGGAGATTGGGAATCAACGTCAAACGCAAACGAGCGATCACGGATTCCACAACTCCGATCAGGGCCGCCACGCAAACCGTACCCACCAGGAACAGAATCCAATCCAGCGCCGCCACGCCTGTGTTGAGCGGCAGGGCCAGTCGCGTGATCAGCGTCGCAAACACGAACAACTTGACAGCGGCCGCATACAAAATCAGTCCCAGCGCCGGTCCGCTGTGGTCCAACACCATGACTTCGTGAATCATAGTCAATTCCAAGTGCGTGTTCGGATCGTCGAACGGAATGCGGCAGTTTTCCACCAATAGCACCACAAACCAGCTGATCAGAATCAACAGCAGCGCGGAAACGCGACCGTCCCAACTCGACACCAGCGATTCACTCAATAGTCCACTCATCGAGAGCGAACCCGTCACGCGGGCCAAGACCAGCAACCCCAGAAACATCACCGGTTCGGCCAGGCAGGCATACGAGGCCTCGCGCCGATCCCATCCCTTCAAAGGCTGAGCCCGTATCCAGGGCGGCAGCCATCGTAAAGAACCTGCCCAATCCCAATAGGTAGGCCAGCAGGATCAGGTCGCCCGCGAATGAAAGCGGAGCGCTAGCATGCCCCAATGGCACGATCAACGCTGCCAGCACGGTCGTGGCCACCGCCACCACCGGGCCGAAGCGGAAAACCCAAGTTGTGGTTTCGCTGAACACGCTCTCCTTGCCCAGTAGTTTGCGGATATCAAAGTATGCCTGCAGAAGCGGCTGACCGTGCCGCCCCCCGAAGATGGCTTTGACGCGATTGATCACACCCAATAAGAACGGCGGGAACGCGAGCGCGACCACGATATGGATCAGCGTGTGGATCGACAATGATTGAAACATGATCAACTTTCCATGCCGCTCGACAACCGAGCACCAACCGGAAAATACAAGCACAACGCGCAAGCGAGTGAGCTTGCCAACCAACTACAGCACGGCTTTCGGAAAATACAAGCACGACGCGCAAGCGAGTGAGCTTGCCAACCAACTAGATCACGGGTTTCGGTGAAGTGCGACTAACGGTGCAATTTCAACACTTGCGCGTTGGGCTGGTACTTTCCGGCAACACGCGCCACGGACCAGTTACCTCCACAACAACAAGAACACAATCACGACCAGGATATACATCAAGTAGGCCTGCAGACTGCCGCTCTGCAGATACCTTGCCCAGGAAAACAGCCAGGTGACTGCCCGCGTAGCCGGCCACACGCCCTTTTCCAGGACGGTATCTTCCACGTGACTTTCGAAATCCGTATGCGGCGGGAACAGGCCCTCGATCTTGGGCCAATGGACCTTCGGTTGCAGCGCCCAGCCAAACAGCTTTACCAGCGTCTCGGCAAACGAGGACGAGGTATATTGCATCCTCGGCGAGGGCGCTGCGTAGCCGCAGTCCCAGGTCACCGTGATGGGCGCGTGTCGGATGCCGCGGGACAGCAAGAAACCGGTGCCGGCCAGCAACAGCAAGATCAGCAGGCCCGCCATGATGCTGATCGCGGTCAGCGGAGCGGCGGTGGCAATCGTCAGCGCGCCCAGGGCATCACCGCTCCACGTTTCCGCGAAACGATCCAGCATCGGTGCAGCCACCAGCGGCACGACGCCAATCATGACGCAGGCCGCGGCCAGGACCAGCATCGGGCCGATCATGAGGGCCCCCGATTCGCGTGCGTGCGCTGTGGCGTCGCCGCGCCGCCCCCAGGAACACGATGCCATAGACTTTGACGAAGCAGGCCACGGCCAGCGCCCCCACCAGAGCCAGTGCCGGCGCGGCAAATGCCGCGGAACTCGTGACGTTAACCTCACTGACCTCCAACGTGCGGAACAGACCCAGATAGATTAACAACTCCGAGACAAACCCATTGAGTGGGGGCAACCCGCAAATGGCCACGGCACCGACCAGAAAACAGTTGGCCGTCCAAGGCATCCGCTTGGACAATCCACCCATCGCGTCAATCTCGCGAGTATGAATGCCGTGAATCACGGAACCGGCCCCGAAAAACAGCAACGATTTGAACAGCGCGTGGTTCCAGACGTGCAGCATGCTGCCACCAATGCCCAACAACACCCACAGTGGCCGATGCGCCGCGCGGCCGACTAAGGCCAGCCCCAAGCCCATCACGATGATGCCAATATTTTCAATGCTGTGGTAAGCCAACAAGCGTTTGATGTCATGCTGCCCGACCGCGAACGCGACACCCAGCACGGCGGATAGCGTGCCCATCACCAGGACAAACAGGCCCCAGGATAACGGCAACTCGGGGAAAAAAGTACAAACGCGGACGATGCCGTAAATGCCCATCTTGATCAAAACGCCCGACATCACCGCCGAGACGTGACTGGGCGCTTGGGCATGTGCCGAAGGTAGCCAGATGTGCATGGGCATGATGCCGGCCTTGGTGCCGAAGCCGAAGAAGGCCAGCGCTGCCAACCAGGCGGCCAGGGGTGTGGCTGTCGCTTTGAGCGGTGCGAAAGCCCAGGAGCCATTGATGGCGTATAGCAGCGCGAAGACCCCGAACGCACACAAGGTGGCAAAATGGCTGGCGGCAATATACAGCCACGCCGCCCGCCGCGTCTCCGCAATGTGATCTTCGGCCGCTACCAGAAATAAGGCAGCGACCGCCATCGTTTCCCACGCGGCGAGAAACATCAAACCGTCATGGGCCACGACCAGCAGCGTCATGGCCCCCGACATCAGTCCCAGGAACAGTGAAACACGCCGGCCGTTCTCGGGGTGCTCGGACTGACGCCAGTACTGCAGTCCGTAGATTGCCGCCAGCATGGTGACCAGCAGCACCGGCAACAGGAAGAAGGCCGAGATGCCGTCGATGGCAATCGACACGGAAGCACCCGGGATGGGTGACGGAAATTGCAGGGGCGCAATCGGCCCGTCCATCCACCAGCGGTAGACGGCAAATAGACCCAATAGATTGGCCGTGGACAGGATCAGAGCGGACAGCAGCTGGGCGGCGTCCGACTTTTTACCGAAGACGGCGGCCGGCAGTCCGCTGCCCAACGCGGCGAGTCCACTGGTCAGGATCAACGTGTGGCTGGTCACTGCGCGAACTCCTCGGTGGGATGTTGCAGCGGTGCGGGAACTTCGTCGCGGAGCGGCATTAAGGGCAACCTTACCAGGAAGCGCGCACCCCTGCCGGGTTCGCTGTCCACCTCGATCCTTCCGTCATGCGCGCCGACGATCGCTCGGCAAATGCTCAACCCTAATCCCGCGCCGCGAATCTCGGCGTGCCCTTGTCGTTTGCGATCGCCTTGAAAGAAACGATCGAAGACATGGGGCAGGTCGTCGGCCCGAATGCCTGGACCGTTGTCCCTGACACTAAAGATCAGCTGGCCGTCCGCCACGACGAGGTTGACGGCGACTCGGCCGCCAGCCGGCGTGTACTTGAGCGCATTGTCCAGCAGGTTGTAGATAACCTGTCGCAAGTGCTGGCGATTTCCATTGACTTCGGCGATCGGCAATGCCGGGCACGTCAACAGAATATCGCGATACTCGGCCACGCCCCCGAACATATCGAGAGCCTTTTCTACAAGTTCGTCAAAGCGCACCTGTTCCTTGTGCACGCGCAACCGCTCCCCTTCGGTTTCCGACAACAGCAATAGCTGATTGACGAGCATTTCCAACGAGGTCGATTCTTCAATAATGTCGCTCAACAGCTCTTCGTATTCGGCGCTCGACCGCTGGCTGGCCAGGGCCACTTCAATACTGCTGCGAATCGCGGCCAAAGGTGTCCGCAGTTCGTGTGCGGCATTGGCCAGAAAGTCTTGACGTTCTTTCAAATACGTGCCGATGCGGTCAAGCAAGCGGTTGAACGTCTGCGATAAACGGTCCAATTCGTCTCCGGTGCCGCGAAGCGGCAATCGTTCCTGCAGTTTCGACGGTCGCAGCTTGGCCATGGTGCTGATCATCTGGTTCAGAGGGCGAGTGGCTCGTCCGGCCAGCCAGTACCCGCCCAGCGGCGCGGTGCACAAGATCAGCCCGACTGCGGCCAGGACCAGCCGATCGAGTCGCCGGACATCGCCGCGGATCATCTCCAATGACGCACCGATGCGGACTTTGAAGCCCGGCGCTTGGGGCAGGCGACGATCCACGAATCGCCAGGCCCCCTTCGTGCGTGCGGAACGGCTGCGAGCGTCAAACGGGGCGACATCCTCGGGCGTATTGTCCGATTGATAGACAAGCCGATCGTCCTGGCCGCGAATTTGGACGAACCATTTATGTTGCGCGTGGCCGACCGCCTTTCGATCAAGTTGCTCCCGGAGCGGCTCGGCGTCTTCGCCATGATTCGACGCCAGGCTCAGTTCCAGTTCGCGCAAATCTTCGCCAAGCAGTTGATCCAGTTCGCGAATCAGCGTGATGCGAACGCCCTCGCGCAGCCCAACCAGCATGACCAGCGCGGTGATCATCACGACCAGAGCATTCCACAGCATCAGCCGAAAACGCAGGGTGTCGGTCCCCCATCGCTTAGCGTGTGCGGTAGGCATAACCAATTCCTCGGACAGTGTGGATCACGGCGTGGCTGAAGCCACGATCGATTTTGGCTCGCAGACGGTTGATGTGGACTTCAATCACGTTTGTGACCCCTTCCCAGTCGGCTTCCCACAGATGTTCGCACAACATGCGTCGCGTCACGGTTTGATTGGAATGCCTCATCAAGAATTCCAACAGACTGAATTCCGTGGGCGTCAAATCGATCTCACGTCCTTCGCGCGTGGCGCGGCGCGTCCGCAAGTCCAGCGTTACCGCACCTTCTCGCAGTTCGGGCACCGTGTTGCCGCCGGCGCGTCGGGCCAGTGCTTGCAGCCGTGCGGCCAGCTCCACAAACGCAAACGGCTTTACCAAGTAATCGTCCGCCCCGGCTTGCAGACCGCGCACACGGTCATCCACGGAGCCCAAGGCGGTCAGCACCAGCACCGGGACATCAATATGGTCAGCGCGCATGCTGCTTAAGACTTCCAGGCCGTCCATGTCGGGTAGCATCAGGTCGAGCACGATAACATCGAAGGGCTCCGAGGTGACCTGCCGCAGGGCCTCTTCCCCGGAAGTAGCCCATTGGCAATCGTGGCCCGACTCAGAGAGTCCGCGCTGCAGGGATTTGCCCAGCAGGATATCGTCTTCAATCAAGAGCAGATTCATGTTGCGTTGCGTGCGATTTCCAGCCGCGGAACGGGGGCACATCCCAACCGGGTGCCGAGAGGTCCGGGACGTGTCCGCGCCCGGCTAGGGTGGTGTCCGCCCTCCGGTGCTCATCGCACAACTGCTACCCTGGCGTCTTGTGTTCCCTTCCTTGTGACGCGACCGGGTGCGACGGCCCCACTAACTTAACTCACATTTGGCTGGTGCCAGCAGAGGGCTGAGGTCCTTCCTTACGGATTTGTAATCGAAACGTGGCTTCCCATGGCGACCCACACACGATAATTGTACGGTCGGACCGACTGGCCGTGAAACCGCTTGCCTCGACGTTCATTCAGTTTTCAGGAGATTCGTTCTATGCAGCTGTCGCTGCCGCAGGTCGCTCGCTTGTTTGGCGTGTCCGAAAACGTTGTGACGAAGTGGGTTCGTCAGAACAATTTGCCCGCACATGAAGTCAACTCGCAATACCGATTTGACCGCGCTGAATTACTGGAGTGGGCCGCGCTCAGACAACAGTCATTCGCACCGGAAATCTTTCAGGAAATCAACGGCGACCACGTGGCCGAGTTAAGTTTGGCGGACGCCATAGAACGCGGCGGACTCTGCGCCTGCGCGGCAGGGAATGACCGGTACGAAGTCTTTCGTCGTGCGATTCGCGACCTGGAAATAGGTGACACGCTGGATCGGGAACAACTCCTCGACTTGCTGATGGCTCGCGAAAAATCGGGAGGAACGGGCATCGGCCAGGGGATCGCCATTCCCCATCCCCGCTACCCTGTGGTCGTTCCCGGCAACCTGTCCATGGTCCGCACTTGTTATCTGGAACAACCTTTGGATTTCAAGTCTGGGGATGGCGTTCCCGTGGACATTTTGTTTTTCATGATCTGCCCCACAGTTCACGAGCACTTGCAGTTGCTCAGCCCGATTGGCCAGCATCCTGCAGTCGCCTGATTTCCGTGCCTTGCTGCGGTCCCGACCCGATAAGATACGCCTGGCGTCGGCCGTGCGGGCGGCCGAGCAGGCGTTTACGACTGAACGGGAGCTGCAAGACAGATGACCACCTTGTCGCCAGCAGCACGAACGCTCAACGGGAAACCGCTGCCGTTGGCGGACATCCCCGTCGTGCCGCTGGAGAACTTCGCCGATTCGTTGGCAGTTGCTGTCGCGCCGGCCAGCGCCGAGCTATCCGCGCTGTTCGGGGTGCCGCGGGGGCCCCAGTCGGTGCGCCTGTATGCCGTCGCCAGCAACGGAGCCTCGGGCGAGATTGAACTATTGGCGACCGATGTGGGGGACCGTTATCCCTCCTTGACGCCGCGTATCACGCAGGCTCATTGGTTTGAGCGAGAACTGGCGGAACAGTGGGGCGTAGTACCGGAGGGACATCCCTGGTTAAAGCCAATTCGATTCCATGCGTCCTATCGCGACGGCCATGATGCCTGGAGCCGCGCGGCGGGAGACGCGATCCTCCCCTGCGTGCAGCCGTGGGGGATCGATTACTACAAGGTTCGCGGCCACGAAATCCACGAAGTCGCCGTCGGTCCGGTACATGCCGGTGTGATCGAACCGGGACATTTTCGTTTTCAGTGTCATGGCGAGCACGTGTTTACTCTGGAGATTGAGCTGGGTTACCAGCATCGCGGCATCGAGCGTCGCCTGCGGGGCGGGCCCGATCGGCGCACGCTGCATTACATGGAAACGATCGCCGGCGACACGTCGATTGGGCACGCCACCGCTTATGCTCAGCTGCTGGAGGGACTTGGCTCGGTCGAGGCGCCTTTGCGGGCACAGGCCATTCGCGCTGTGGCGCTGGAATTGGAGCGACTCGCCAACCATACCGGTGACTTAGGAGCCCTGGCGGGGGACGTCGGCTATCTCCCCACACTCTCCTTTTGCGGACGAATTCGTGGCGACTTCTTGAACGCCACCTGCCTGATCTGCGGGAATCGATTCGGACGAGGACTGATTCGTCCCGGGGGTGTGGGGTTCGACCTGGACGCGCAGATGATTGCCCAGCTGATCGAGCGCATCGCTGCCGCGCATCGAGACGTGACGGGCGCCGCCAACCTGCTGTGGAATTCCTCATCGGTCCTGGCCCGCTTTGAACACACCGGCACCGTCCCTCTCGAAACGGTCCAAGCTCTGGGCATTATCGGCGTGGCGGGTCGTGCTTCGGGAAGCGATCGGGACGCACGTCGCGATTTCCCCTCGGGCTACTACCGCTACGCCCAATTGCCCGTTTCGACCTGGCATACGGGGGACGTCTTCGGCCGCTCCTACGTGCGGCACCTCGAGGTGCAACGCGCGTGCGAATTCATTCTGGAACAACTCCCCCAACTGCCGAAAGGCCAGACGCGCCGCGAAATAAAGCCGCTGCGCCCTGACGCCATCGCGGTTACCATGGTGGAAGGTTGGCGGGGGGAAATCTGCCACGTGGCCATCACGGACAGCGATCGAGTGCTGGCTCACTATAAGATCGTCGATCCCAGTTTTCACAATTGGATTGGATTAGCCATGTCTCTGCGGGATCAGCAGATTTCGGATTTTCCACTGTGCAACAAGAGCTTCAACCTCAGCTACTGCGGACACGATTTGTAAGCTTGTCCGCTCAACCATCGGAACCAGAATCGATGCTGAACGTCATCCAGGAACGCCTGAAGCAGGGTTACCGCACCATTTCGTTTCCGGCCGGCGAATTGCCGGTGCTGCCAACGCGGTATCGCGGATTGCCCAAGATCGATTCGACCAGGTGCCCCGAGGACTGTGCCCGCTGCGTGGATGCCTGTCCCACGCAAGCGATCTCGATGGACGGCGACCTGCAGATCGATTTGGGTCGATGTCTGTTCTGCACCGATTGCATGGACGCCTGTCCGGAAGGGGCCATCCAGTACACTCCGGACTTTCGCCTGGCGACGCGGAAGCGCGAGCACCTGGTCACCGACGGGCGGGCGTTTCAGTTGGCGGCATCGCTGGACAAAAAGAGCCGCAAGTTATTCGGCCGTTCTTTACAACTGCGCCAGGTCAGCGCCGGAGGCTGTAACGCCTGCGAGGCCGACATCAACGTGCTGGCGACACTGGTCTTTGATTTAGGACGTTTTGGCATCAAGGTTGTCGCGTCACCGCGGCATGCAGATGGATTGATGGTCACAGGCCCTGTCACCAAGAACATGCAGGTGGCGCTGCAAAAAACCTATGCCGCCACGCCGGCGCCCAAGTTTGTGATCGCGGTGGGCGCGTGTGCGATCAGTGGCGGGCCGTTCATCGATCACACGGAACAAGCCAACGGATGTGACTCGATCGTGCCGGTGGACATGTACATCCCGGGCTGTCCCCCTCATCCGCTCACCATCCTGGATGGCCTGTTACGGCTGCTGGGCCGTTTGGAACAAGCTGCGGGAACGGCGTGAGACCACCGGTGTTCATTCGTCGTGATCGGCAGAATCCACCTTCAAGAAGGCCGCGCGCACGGGTGGCGGCATCGGGGAATCGGCACCCTTCACACTCTTCCAGACTACTTCGTTGAGTAACAGGTCATCCGCGCAGTCTTCTTTTGATAAATTCATCCGCTCGGACAACGATGCGCCCCACGCGTTGTCGGGGTTCGTGGCCTGTAGGTCCAGATCGGGTGCTCGGTGCCGAAAGGCCGAGCAATTGGGCTTCGCCTGGAAAGACGCGTACATGGGCAAGGCGGCGGCATCAAATTGGCTCATCGGCTCCAGGCCCAGAATCAACTCCATGGTCCGCAACATGCTGGAGGTCGAGTAGAAACTCGAATCGACGTAATGCCGCTTGGTGTAGGGGCTGACGACGAACGCCACCGTGCGGTGGGCATCCACGTGGTCTGAGCCGTTTTGTGCATCATCTTCGACAACAAAAATTGCCGTCTGTGGCCAGAACTTGCTGTGGCTGACCGCTTCGACAACCTGCCCCAGTGCAAGATCGTTGTCGGCGACCATCGCCGCAGGTGTCGGTTTGCCGCGACGCGTGCCGTAAGTATGGTCGTTGGGGAGCCGCAGGATGATCAGCCGAGGCATGTCGCATGCTGCTTCAAATTCCTTGAGCCGCGCGATAAATCGTGCGCCGCGGTCCACGTCGCGGTAGTCGAGGTCATAGCTGCGGAATAGCGGATCAAAATGACCTTCCAGGGTGGGCACGGTCGCACGGCCGGCCTCCCCCACGGCTTCGGCGTTCTTGATGAACTCGCCAAAACTGTAATAGGAAACGCCGGCCTCGCGAGCGCGGTCCCAAAGGTAGCCCGCTTGAGGAGCGGCGACGCCGTAACGCCCTTCGGCGACATACCCAATCGGGTCTTGTCCTTGATTGCGATAGTCGAGCGGCCAGAGTTTTTCGACGAAATCGGTCGCATAGGCCCCCATGCTCCATTCGTGGCCATCCGCGCTGACCTCTCCTTCAACGTAGAAGTTATCGAGCAACACAAACTCCTCGGCGAGGGCATGGTGATTGGGAGTAATCGCCGCGGGAAACAAGCACAGCGACGGATCGCCATTGCCTTGCGGTATGTCACCTAACACTTGATCGTAGGTTCGATTCTCCTTGATGATGTAGATGCAGTAGTAAATCGGACTTGGGTCGCCCACCTTGGCCGGTACGGGGTTGTTCGGGCTGCGACGATCGCTGCGCGCTCGTGACTCGCGCCGCAGCGGACTGCCCGCGATCGCCTGTCGCGTCAGCTTCCCCATCTGCACCGTATCAGGCCGCTCGATGAAACTGACAGTCCCCTCGAACAGGCCCGCGATATATTCCCGCAACTCGGGAACGCGGCGCTGCAGGGGATTCGGCCCATGGCGATTCGACTTAGGAGTCAGCCCCTTGCCATTAGCAACCAGGATCACGTTGTCGTCCATCGCAAAACGAACGGAGGTTGGATACCACCCCACCGGGATGAAGCCCAAAGAGCGGCTGCGGCCGCGCTGCGAGACATCAAGGACCGCCAGATTGTTATTGTCGGCATTGGCGACCAGCAGTGTTGTTCCGTCCCGCGAGAGGCTAATGCTGTTAGGCGTACTGCCATGGGGCGCTTCCGGATAAAGAGCACTCGAAATAGTCTCGATCGACTGGCCCAAGTCCAGATCGATGACCGACACCCGATTTGAGTTGGCGCAGGCGACATACAGCGTTGTTTCATCCGGCGACAGCAGCAATTCCGTCGGATGGCTGTCCGTGGCAATGGTTCGCAAGATGGCGTGGTCGGCCAGACTTACTTCCACCACGCAGGATGCGCCCCACAGGGTTACGAAGGCGGATTTGCCACCCCCGGCCAGCGCGACAGCGTACGGATAACGACCTTCCCCAAGGCTAATGTGTCGTGCCGGCGAATGGTCGAGGGGCACCACGCAAAGCGAATGGCCCCAACAGCAGGCAACCAGCAACGCATCGCCATTCAGGTTGAGAGCCAATCCGGCGGGAATCTGCGCTTCGTCCACAGGTCCCAGGTCAATCGATTCATGTTCACACAGCGAGCCCTCGCTAAATCGCCAGGCGTGCACTACCTCCGATGTTCCGCCACTGGCGTACAAACGATCGCCCGTTGAGTCGAAGGTCAGTCCATAGAATGCCGCAGGCACCACGACAGTCGACACTTTGCGCTGCGACGGCAGATCGATGATGACAACCTGATGGTCTCCATAACCGGCGCAAAGCACCGCGGCCCACTTGCCGCTGGGGTGGAGGGCGATGTTGACCGGAAAATCGCCGACCTCCACCTGCCTTCCCGCCGGCCGGAGCGACCACTGCGATGGTAGTAGGACTCTGCCGTCCGGCCGAAGTCCCGGGAGTACCCGCGCTAACGGTGAATTGCCTCTGGAATGGGGTGTCGCTGTTTTTTGGGCGCTGACGATCGATACGAGAACAACCAGCATGCCGACCGGGATACCAGGCAACCACAATCTCACCGCGTCAAACTCCTTTGAAAAATCTGAGTCGGGTCGAAATCCGCCGATCACGCGACCATCGTAGTGTGACCCTCAACACGCGTCCATCGGTGCGGTCTCAAAAATGATGGGTTGCGGATAGACGTTGTAGACGGGGAACGAGAACACGGGGGGGTGGCGGCATTCCCCGGACTGAACGGAGAGTTAACGTCCCAAGTCGTCGGTTGTGACCGTTACGGCGCGTCGACTAAAGCAACGAAAAGGCAGGGTTTTAGAAGTTGGAGGCGCGGCCGGTGGTTCATTGGGGAACCCCTCAACCCCCCACGGTTTCGTATCGGCTGGCTTACGGCCTCCGTCTCGCTGGAAAAGGGGCCGCGACAAACCGCGAGATATGAGGGACTCTTTAGACTCATCCCTCGTGATCGGGCACCATCGGATAGGCCGCGACAAACCGCGAGATTTGAGGAACTCTAGTTACCCGACCTCGTGGTCGTGCTCCATCGGACATGCTACGACCAAATCGCAGCTCTCCCGTTGCGGGGAGGGATCGAGGGAGCGGCCAGCGCCACGAGCAAACTATTGCCAACCATGCTCAAGCGTCGCGCGAGAATCGCCGCACTCTATAGAACGAGAGCGGCGAAAATTCGCCGCTCTTCAAAGTTCTATAAGACACCAACGCGTGCTACTTGCGACGAAGAAGTCC
This sequence comes from uncultured Planctomycetales bacterium, assembly GCA_963695565.1. Classification (GTDB taxonomy): domain Bacteria; phylum Planctomycetota; class Planctomycetia; order Pirellulales; family Pirellulaceae; genus CAVOGW01. The sequence goes on along the minus strand of CAVOGW010000005.1, from coordinate 271,203 downwards.
CAGCAGCGGCATGCCGAACAGGCTGATCAGCATCGTGCCCGGTTCGGGAACCACGACGAATATGCTGGTCCCGCTGGCAGAATCAAACTGGCTGACCGAGAATTTCCATTGGGAACTCATGCTACTGACCGTCCCCAGCACCATGGTATTTTCATCCGTGGAAGAAAATCCGCCCAGGCTGTCCGGGAATCCTTCCGTCGAGGTAGCACCCGAGAAGGGAGCGGCAACTGCCCCAGGCGTGATCGTGGCGAAAGTGGTTCCCGTCGCCGGAACGTTGTTGACGTCGTTGTAGAAGGCGCGATACGTATCGTTGTTTGGGAAGTTTCCGACAAGCGACGCGCCATCCCCGCCAAAGTCGGTTACCGTGACCTGAGCCTGAGCGCGAGCGGTGGCGTTGGAAATACCCGCAAAGCTCAAATTGGCAGACGTGACGGTGAAGTTGGCGGCTGCACCACCCGAACTCACCAGAAAATTGAGAACGACTTGTTGACTACCGCTGATGTACTCGACGCTGAGCACCGTCCAAGGTCCCCAGCTCGAATCCGTCGCTGATCAGGGGCATCGGATCAGCCAATTGCCACGAGTGTGACTCGGCGTCCGTTGTGCCACTGGCAAAAGGGACAGCGAACGTGTTGGACTCGCCGGCTACCTCTGCTTCAATCAGAAAAATTGTTCCAGAAATGTCGCTGGCAGAGACTACGGCCGATAGGCAAAGAGTGCAACACATTGAAGAAAGTATCCCGACCGTTCGACTCTTTAGCATTGGTTCACCCTAATCTGTAAAGTGGATCGATCCGCCCCCGAAAGGACGGTTTATTTCACGACTTTACTCATAATAGACACGATGGCAGGCACGTCAAGCGTTCGTCCGCGCAAGCCCACAAAATTTGTAATTTTGTCTGTTTTTGTGCAAATTCTGGTCAACGGTTGTTCATTCTCTGGCCATTTTGGGGGCCTCTTCCGATGGATCATGGCGTTCCCGGACGCTTATTGCCCCGGAGTTGCTGATCCAGGCGAATCGGCATGGTAAGGGCCTGTCGAGTTAATCGGAGATGGGCATGTCAGCGTGGCCGTGCCAAAAAAGTACGACCTCGCCTTGCCCGCATACTCATACGGCAACCACCATCATTGCGACCGACTGAATCGATGGACGGTAATCATAGCCGATTCGCTGAATCGATGGGAATGCCAAGCGTCCGCGAAAAAATAACTTGATCAATCCTTGCGCGGGCGAATTTTGTAGTTCCTGGGCGGTGGCGCCACCGAACCGGAGCGCTGGTTCCTCCCCGATACCGTGTTCCATCTCGTCGTCCGTCGTCAGCGGTGTGCCCAGCGGATCGAGGCCCGTGCCCGCAGTTTGCTCCGTTTCGTCTTCCTGGAACTGCTGGCAGGCGAAATGCGGCTCGGACTCGATCGACATGTCGGCCGGGTTGCCAGTTGGCGACTGGGACGGTGCGGGCACTGCGGGGGGCGGACGGAAGGGATTTGGATCCGGTTCAATCATCGGAGGGGCCGACATTTGGTGATGTGCAATCGTAAGCCGTCGCAGTACCGATGATGGTGGCCATTGCCGACGCACGGCGATCGAGCCCGTTGATGTTTACGCTGTTCAACCGCACATTGCAGATGGCATTATATCCATGCTCCAGGGCTTGTTCTTGGAGCTGCACGGTAACTTCCCGACGAGCCCGGTCGAGGAGCGTTTCAAAGCCGCGAATTTCGCCGCCAAAAATGTTGCGCAACTTAGCCAGAAACGACTTGAGATAATCGCTGGCCACGACAGTCTGCGCTAGAAGCATGGTCGGTGTTTTGCCCTGCGGCGCTGCGGCAATGCAAGTCTTGAGCTGCGTGGTTAACATGAATTGAAGTCGCGATTCGCGTTGATCAAGATCGCGAAAGTGACGGATTTCCGCGCGGCGACCAAATAACAGGCCCAACAGAATGAGCACGAAGAATGAACCGATGGCCAAAACCAACTGAATGAGTTCTGCCATGCGCGACACCTTTCCCGGTTAGTAGTCTGCGCTGGGTCGCAAGATCACGGCCGTGCCGTACGCGAACATCTCGGCGGCCCCCACCGTAATGGCACTTGTCGTGAACCGCACGTTCAGCACCGCGTTGGCGCCCAATTGTTGAGCCTGCGCCATCATTCGCTCCAGCGCCTGACGGCGCGATTCCGTCAGCAACTCGGTGTAGCCTTTCAGCTCGCCCCCCACCAGATTCTTCAAGCTGGCCGCGATATCGCGGCCAGCGTGCTTGGCTCGAACGCTGTTGCCTTGAACCAGCCCCTTGATTTCCGCCACCTCATGCCCGGGCACGGATTCGGTGTTAACCACGATCATGGTGTCATCCATTCAGGTTCGAGTAGTACCGGGGCCCGTCGCCACAGAGCGCTGTCATGACCGATGAGATTGTGTCGTCCGGGAGGTAATCGTCAAGAGGGTGTCGGAAGGGCAGGAGAAGGCGGCAGCGCCACTTCTCCGTAGCGTAACCGTCCTCGGCTGCGCAGCACCAGCGCAAGTCTCGGCAGTGTGGAAAGACAATCGGCAAAGGGCTGGGGTCCGCTGGTTTCGTGCCGGGCGGGCTGGAGGCCATGGCCGAATCAGGCTTGCATTTTACGCAGTTGGTGGACCGCGTCGCGGATCATGGCGACCACCGCCTCCACTTCCTCCGCCGTGTTAAACCGGCCCAAGCCGAATCGAAGGCTGCTGCGGACTTCGTCCGGCGACAAGCCGATCGCTTGCAGGACGTGGCTGGGCTGGGGGTTGGCGGCGCTGCAGGTACTGCCGCTGGAAATCGCCAGCTGATCGCGTAACGTGGACATCAAGGCGTCCCCCTGGATACCCGGGAAACACAGATTCAAATTTCCGGGCAATCGCAGGTCGCGGCGAGCCACGGCGGGACCATTCAGCTTCACGTCCGGGAGTTCCGTTTGCATTCGTGCATACAGCAGGTCGCGGAGTCCCGCGATCCGGTCGGCTTCGGCCGGCTGTCGCAACTGGCACAACCGCACGGCGGCACCGAAGCCGGCGATGGCCGGGACATTCAACGTGCCGCTACGCAGCCCTCCTTCTTGACCACCGCCGTCCGCAAGCGGCAGCAGCCGTGGGCGCGGAGCCTGGGAGCGAATGTAGAGGGCACCCACGCCCTTGGGTCCGTAGAGCTTGTGCGCGGAAAAGCTCATCAGGTTCGCGTGCAGCTCACCGACGTCGACGTGTATGCGTCCCACCGCCTGCGTCGCATCCGTGTGCAGAAACACACCGCGGCGCCGGCATAGCTCGCCGATTTCACCAAGAGATTGCAGTACGCCGATCTCATTGTTGGCCAGCATCACCGTGACCAACAGGGTGTCATCGCGTATCGCGTCGGCCACCTGGGCCGAGTCGATCCGGCCGGCGTCGTCCTGCCCGTTGGGGCGGGGCGTCAGCTGGCTGACTTCAAACCCCTCGCGTGCCAGCCGGGCTAAGGGACCCAGCACTGCGGCATGTTCAGTGGTCACCGAAATGAGGTGTCGTTTCTGGTTTCGCGGGTGCCATGCCAGGCCACGGATGGCCAGGTTGTTACTCTCGGTCGCACCGCTGGTGAAGATAATTTCATGGGTCTGGGCACCCACGAAGGCGGCGATCGTGCCGCGGGCCTGTTCCACAGCGTCGCGCAACTTCGCCAAACGCGTGCGTGGTGCTGCCGGCGTTGCCGTAATCCTGCAGCATGGCGCACAGCACGACTTCCGCTACGAGCGGATCGACGGCCGTCGTCGAGTGATTGTCCAGGTAGATGGGTGGCACAGGCATGGTCACGCGCCGTATTGAGAAAACAACAGTGATTTGTAGATGAGTCGATTCCCTGATGTTCCGCGGAATCGAAGCTGCCCCCGCTCGAATTGGCTGTGCATCTCCCCGAGATGAAGATCAGGGTTCGGATCAGGGCCAGGATCAAGAACGGGTTGTCGCTGCCGTTAAGGTGACGAAAAAAGTGCTTCCAGGCAGATTCGTGACCAACTTTCCATGGACTCTCGCTTCTTCAATAAGTCGGCCACATCCACAAAGCCCGCATCGAGAATGTCGTCTTCCCGGGGCGCGACGCGCGGCGCGGTCACGTCGCACACGTGTACTACCCCCAGGTGTACTTTCCCCACATCCGTTTCATCGTCATTGATCAGACCCGCCACACGCTCCTGAAACTCCGTTTCGATGTAAACCTCTTCCTGCAGCTCGCGCCGCATGCCCTCCAGATACGTTTCCTGGACATCGTCCCGGTGATCGCAGGCCGAAATATGGCCCCCCACACCGATGCTCAGCTTGCTGCGGAGTCGAGCCTCTCCCTGCCCTTTTCCGCGCGTGTATTGGAACAGCTGCGTTACCCCTGCTTCATTGCGGTACTGAAAGATGACATAGGGGATCAGCTGCTTGAAGCTGGGGTCTGATTCCATCTCGGCCCGTGGACGATATTGCAGATGTTGCGGGTTGAGCAACTCTTGCAGATACGAGGGCGGACGGGTGGCAAACCCGTGAAAATAACCCACGTTATGGAATTCGCGGGTCGGCAAGACGAGCACGCGTTCTGTGGAAACTGAAGCCACGGGGGGTCCTTTCGTGAGGCACGTTCGCAAAAAACTGGTTCGCCGTCATGCCGCGAGGGGCGGCAAGCGTGACGCCGCCGCGGAATATTCAAGCCGGCAGACATTATGCGACGCGGGGTGCAGGGCGGGCATGTCGCGGAAACGAATGTCGGACACGGACCGAATATAGCGGTCAGGTCCGCAAGGGAAAAGCAGGCAGTGCCATCCCGCATGCCATCGGCGCACCGTACGACCCCTACAGAATCAACATCGCGTCACCGTAGCTGAAGAAGCGGTATTGTTCGCGAATGGCCGATTCGTAGGCACGTCGCAGTAGCGCGTCCCCTCCAAATGTGCGCACCAGAACCAGCAACGTGGATCTGGGAAGATGGAAATTAGTGAGCATGCCGTCCGTGACGCCGAACGAAAATGGAGGACGGATAAAGAGATTGGTTTCGCCGGACCAGGCCGTCACCTGACCGCCGGTGGCCGCCGTTTCCAGCGAACGCACGGCCGTTGTGCCCACAGCAATGACACGACCTCCACGGCGCCGGGCGTCATTCATGCGGACCGCGGCGTCTTCCGAAACGCAGCACCATTCGCCGTGCATCACATGCTGGCCCAGGTCTGCACTGCTGATCGGTCGGAACGTGCCCAATCCCACGTGTAATGTGATGCGCACGGTCAGCACACCCATCTGCTGCAATGCTTCCAGCAATTCCTGCGTAAAGTGCAGGCCGGCTGTGGGAGCTGCCACGGAACCCGGATGCGTGGCGTAAACCGTTTGATAGTCCTCTCGATCTGACGGAACCATCAAACCGCCGCGGATATAGTGGGGTAAAGGGATCCGACCCACACGTTCCAAAACGTCCAAGGTCGATTGCGCCGCATCCACGCGTGCGACCCATTGTCCCCCTTCCCACTGAGCCACTAGCTGCAGCGTAACCGAGTCCTGGGCGGATCGATCGAGCAGCGTTAATGTCTCGCCGACACGCAGGTGACCGCGGGTGCGGCCGAGCACACGCCACAGGTTGTTCTCCGCGCTGCCCAAATACAGTCCTTCCCACTTGCCTCCGGTGTCCGTGCGGTAGCCAACCAGTTTCGCCGGCAGCACGCGCGAGTCGTTGAGGACCAACACGTCCCCTGCCTGCAGAAATTCACCGAGATCGCGCACGTGCGCGTGCGCGATGGTTTGCGAGGCACGACGCACGACCATCAGCCGCGCGTCCGATCGCCTGGCCAATGGATGCTGTGCGATCAAGTCCTCCGGCAATTCGTAGTCGTAATCGTCAACTTCAAACATATGTCAACTTCCGCCGTGCCGAGATGCCGCGTAGCAGGTTGGCGTGCTGCGCGTCGTGGATGGGATGTTCTGCATGTCAGTCTAGCGTCCCGCGGTTCAAGCCATGGGCCAGGCGTGACGGGAGTGGCACGGTGGCAGACCGAGGACTTAGCCCACGACAGGGTGTTCCACCCGGTCCGGCCGGTGAAAACCGCCTGACTGTCGCAGCAAAAAAAAATTTCGCAGTGGGGATTTTTTAACGGTGCGATTTTCCCGATGAAAAACCAACCGACGTGGTTTCCGCCCGTAAAATCAAGCTGTTTTTAACGTGTTGACCTGCCGACATTTTTGGGTATCTTAGGGCCTGTGTGGTGAAGAGTGGTGAAGAATGGTAAAAAATGCTGCTGACCGGGACCTTCCGCCGCTCGATCGACGACAAGCAAAGAATCGCGATTCCGAAACGGCTTCGCGCGGCACTGGATCCCCTCGGGCAGAACGTGCCGCTGTACCTCGCGCCTGGGACGGATGGCTCGTTGGGGCTGTACACGGAACAGGCCTTTGGGGCGTTGGCAGAACGATTGGAGCAAGCCTCGCCGGCCGGCCCGGAGGTTCGTGCGTTTGGACGGCTGTTTTATGCGAAGGCTCAACGAATTGAACTGGACAACCAGGGACGCTTTTCCGTCCCGCAAGACCTGTTTCAGCTGGCTCACTTGGGACAGGAAGTGATCCTGGTTGGAGTCCGCGACCACGTCGAGCTTTGGAACGTGGAGCAGTGGGAAAAGTACTTGAGCGAGAAGGAGCCTCAATACGACGAAATTGCGGAAAAGGCGTTCGGTGAGTAGGCCGAGACCGACATCGTGCATTCCAAGCCGGTAAGCCATCGAGAGAGCAGCATCGTACGACGGTAATTCAAACTTAGGGAACAAATCTTGACGGTCGACGGAGAGCCTGTGTTGTCCATCGCAAAACACCTCCGTTCGCCTATTCGCTCTGACGCGGAGGCATTGGCGATCCAGTTCGCGGCCACCGACTGGTACGCCCTGTCTGACAGTGTTCGCACTGCGGGCAGAATATCCGCGGGTGAGAGGGACGGATACCTCTTGTCGCGAATCGTGAAACGTCCCGCGCCTCACTGCGGATGTTTTCACAGGCGGCGAATCTCCTCATGAGCGCCAGGATGGCGCTCGGGGATTTGCTGCCCGTTCCTTCTCTGGCAGAATAAGGGGATGCCCGCTGACGATCCCCTCTTAACGACTTCGTGTCACACACCGGTTCTGTTGAACGACGTCCTCGAGCAGCTCGACCCTCAACCTGGCCAAATCATGGTAGATGGCACCCTGGGGGGGGGTGGGCATGCGCTGGCCATGGCGAAGCGACTGTTGCCCGGTGGCTACGTCATTGCGCTCGACCGGGACGAACAAGCGGTACAGGCATTCCGCCGCCGATATGCCGATCAGCCGGTTCGTGCTATCCATGCCAGCTATGCGGACTTGCCGGAGATCCTGGCCCAACTGCAGGTGCCTGCGGTGGCCGGGTTATTGTTGGACCTGGGGATTTCCAGCGACCAGCTGGCCGATGCGGAACGGGGATTCAGTTTCCGGAGCGATGGGGACCTGGACATGCGGTTCGATCGCTCGCGGGGCGAGCCAGCCTGGCGACTGCTGGCACGACTGTCCGAAAAACACCTGGCCGATTTGATTTTTGCGTACGGAGAAGAGCGGTTTAGTCGCCGCATCGCTCGGGCCATCGTGGCCCGCCGCCATACCCGGCCGCTTCGTCGCGCGTGCGAATTGGGCGACCTGATCGAAGCGCGCGGTGCCGCGGGCGAAGGGTCAGCGGCTTCATCCTGCGACCCGCACGTTTCAAGCCTTGAGGATTGCTGTCAACGAAGAACTCAAAGGGCTGGAGATCATTTTGCGCCGCGCATCGCAGTGCCTGCGGCCAGGCGGACGTATTGCCGTCATCAGCTATCACTCACTGGAAGACCGTCGCGTAAAAACTGCCTTTCGCGAATCGGCGACTTTTGACATGATTACCCGCAAGCCGATTCGCCCCAGCGACCCGGAGGTACTGGAAAACCCTCGCAGTCGCAGCGCTATCCTGAGGGTGGCATCCGTGCGCGGTGAGTCGATCCCGTAGAGGGTCGTACGTTTGACGCTTTAGGTCCGAAACTCACGGCTTGCCGAAGCAACGACGCCCTGGACGCATCAAACCGCGGTCGGGTCCGGTTGCGTATTTTTTGCGGAATTGTTTTGTTCGTTACTGCATCGCGACTCTTTTCGGAAACGCCTCCTCTCATGATCAACTCGAAAGCCTATACGAAACTGATCTTCCTGGTACTGCCTGTTCTTGCAGTCGTTGTGATCTGGGTGGTTCATTCCCAAATGGGTGGGCTCGGCACCGCTCCCCCTGTGTCCATTCCCCAACGCGATGCAGCCCTGATTGTACCGAGACCGAAACAGCAAGCATCCACCGTGTTGGCACCGCAGGGAGGGGACTCTGACGTACCGCCTGGCGGCGTGATGTGGAAGGTGATGGAAGAGCCCACGTCGGAAAACGATGCGGACGAGTTGCGACTGGCAACTCCGGTCCCTATCCTGGAGCTCAACCCGCCCGCAAACCGACGTTAGTTTCGGCCGACCGGACGATGTTAGTCCCCCTGCGCAGCGCGTGAGTGTCATCCAACCTGCATGGTGCGCGCGAATGTGATCCTGAACGGAGCGGAGCGGAGCGGAGTGACGGATCTGACAGCCAACATGACATCGCCAGCAGGGGTGAGTCCGGAATTTCCTGCCGCTACCGTCGTGGGTCGCACAACGTTTCTGGAAGATCCTTCGGTCGCTGACCGTGCTGCGCACGTTGTCAGCTCGCTGAGGATGACATCTGGGCAGCGTTCGCCGACTGATGTGTCGCCAACAGACAGGCCACGGTTTCAGCACCTGGCAATCTGATCCACGATTTCCGCCACATCGTTCTCTTGGAAGCGCGGGACGACGCGGCATTCGCTCAGCGAGCGGAACCAGGTGCACTGTCGCTTGGCAAATCGTCGCGTGCGCACGACCACGCGCTCAATGGTTTCTGCGTACGAGGCACGGGCAGGGGAATCTGCGACTTCGCGTTCCGGATTCTGAGCCAGGTAGCTGAGCACCTCTCGATAGCCGACCGCCTGAGCCGCTGTGCGTCCGAGGGTTCCGTATTGAGCCACCAGGTCCCGCACCTCCTGCACCAGCCCACGTGCGAACATCGTCTGGACGCGTTCTTCAATGCGTTGATGCAACGTCGCTCTGGGCCACTCCAACACGAACACGCGGCACTGCTCAGCCGACCTTCCTTCGTCAAACTGCATCTGCAAGTGACTGATGGGTTCTCCGGTCAGGCGATAAACTTCCAGGGCCCGCACAATGCGGCGTATGTCGCTGGGTGGAAGTCGACTGGCGGACAGCGGGTCGATCAGCGCCAATCGGTCATGCAGCGCCTGGACGCCGACGATTGCTACTTCCTGCTTGACCTGTTGCCGGAACTCCCAGTCGGCGGGAGGTCCGTCGAACACGCCACGCAGCATGGCCTTCAAGTACAACGGGGTTCCGCCCACGAACAATGGAATGCGTCCCCGTGCCCGTATTTTGGTGACGCATTCCTCGGCCAGCTCCAGGTAGTTGGCCAGACTGAAATCCTCGTGGGGGGCCAACACGTCGATCAAGTGATGCGGCACCTGACGTTGCTGATCCAGCGACGGCTTGGCGGTTCCAATATCCATGCCCCGATACACAGCCATGGAGTCCATGGAAATGATCTCGGCCTGGAGGCGACAAGCCAGCTCCACGCCGACGCCCGTCTTGCCGCTGGCCGTAGGTCCAGTCAAAAACCAACAGTCTTCGAATCGGCTTGTCATCGAGTCTGCCATGGCCTCCTGATGGACTCGCCGTCCGCGCCACCAAATCTCCAGCGGACGCGAGGCGGGGGCGAACAAGCGGCGAAACGGATCCCGAGCTTCCGTAACGGGGAGCCCGGTCGTCAACCCCTCGTGCAGCGCCACGACGCAGAAATTCGCCTTGGCGCCGACCGTCAGCCTACTGTGTGAACCGAAAAGTGCGGCAGATCCAAACAGCGTAATGGAGCGCAGCAGATCGCTTAACGGAAACTCCGGGTATCGACTGAAAACGAACTGGGCCTCGCGCCACACGGACAGGTCGGGGTTGGAGGCCAGCGAGTCAGTTCCCAGGGCCACGCGGACTCCCATCTGCCTGGCACGCAGCAGGGGGCAGGCAGTATGACCAAAATACGCGTGCGTCCTCGGGCAAAAGACGAGCGTCATGCGATCGCGATGTGCCGCCAGAAACGCCAGCTCATCCTCGGCCAGGTAGTTTCCATGAATCACCAACGTCCGATGCGCGGCAGCCAGGGTGCGGAGATAATCCAGCGGCCTGGTGCCAGGTTGCAGGTGGGCGGGTGGCCAAACCCCCAGGCCGGTCAAGACATCGGCCAGGGGCCCATCTTGACGTTCCAGCAGTTGCATTTCGTCTTGGGACTCGGCCAGATGCATGGCCAGCGGAATCTGTGCGGCGCGGGAGAGTTCGACCACTCGTTGCAACAGCTTCCAGGATACTGAATACGGAGCATGCGGGCTTAGGCCCGGGTGAAACCGCCGCAGGGGCTGGGACTCGTGACCCACGGGATTTCGGCCACTCAACCCGGCATGGTCCGCCTCAGCCACGACCTGACCCGCGAGCTTCAGTTGCTCCGCGACGCGGTCGACCGTGACACCAATCAGCTCACGAAACCGCACGCCACCCACCGGACCCGGCCCCACGGCCGATGGTGGCTGGTCGCAGGTGGCGATCTCGCCCAGCAGCGAGCATCCCGCAGCCGCGGATAACTGCAAGCCCTGGGCGATTGCGCGGTCAAACTCAGGATCGATAATGCACGCAGCCTGGCGATGCTGCACGACCGACTCAATCCAACTGGCAAAAGTTCCCGCCGGCAAAGGCAGGGGAGCTGCCAACGAGCTGAACTCGAGGTGCGTGTGCGCGTTGACCAGGGGCGGGACGATCGCCACGGCACCCCAGTCGACATCGGATGTGCTCGTACCGGGCGGTTCCAGCCCCACAATCGTATCCCCCTGCATTGTCAGCGTATAGTCTTCCAGCGGCCGGAAATCGTCGGCAAAGATCAGCCTCGCTTTGACGCTCAACCGATCGACATGCGCTTCGCCATGTTTCCGCTGATCCTTGTTCCCGAAAGCATGGCTCCAGCATAGTCGATTGAGCCCTACCCCGCATCCACGTTATGCGCGGTGCGTGTCAGGCTCACTCGCTTGCGCGTCGTACGCGTACTTTGGTTGCTACGCCACTACCGCGGGCTGATTGCGACGATGATCCAACGCATCCAGCAATCGCTCTTCCGTCGAGCATTCGGTAGGTTGCCGGTGCAGCCAGCGAATGACAATCGCGGCAACCATGCAGCCTGCCAGAACGACCAGAGGCGAATAGATCACGGCGGGCTGCCCTTCGATCGTAATCTGCCGGACCAGGTATCTGCCAGGCCCATCGGAAGCCATGGCCAGCTCCATCCACCGCCCGCTCAGCACGCTCATCGTATTATGGATCGCGTGAAATGTGATCGCGGGCCAGATACTGCCGGTCTGCACTGCGATGAAGCCCAGCACAATTCCGAAGGTCCCCGCCACGATCGATTGCTGCAACACGCCATGCGCGACACCGAACAACACGGCTGACAGAACGATGGCTCGCCACTTGTTCCCCAGATGTCGCAAGCCCGAGAGGATGAAGCCACGAAAGGCAAACTCCTCACAAACGGCCGGCAGGATGGCCAATACCATAATCAGGCTTGAAGTGCTGGGCGCTTGGCTAATCACCTTCTGAAACGGAGCCAGCACCGATTCATCCAGCGGATAGATCGTACGGACCAGCGTCAATAACAATATGGCCACTGGATGCAAGGCCACCGCCAGCGCCACCGCCGCGAGGATCGAGAACAGCGACGTGGGCCGCATCAGCAGCGTGAGCGTGGGGCGTGTGGTTAAAGCCACGGCCATCAGCACGGCGGGTACCAGCACCAGTGAAATCAGCGTCAACGCGGCGCTGTTGGCAAATGATGTCCAATCCAACGGCGCTGGAGTCGACATGCCGGCAAAAAAGCGAATCAAAATGATGACGATTGCGCACAGCCACGCTTGCGCTGCGGTGGGGGTGGGTAAACGATCCCGCACCAGTTGAGCCACCCACTTCTGCAGGCTGAACAACTCCGATTCGCGGAATAAGACCGACTCGTTATTGAATTGATCCACGGCCCAACGAATGGCGGCCCAGCAACAACCGGCCGTCACCAGCGAAACGGGTGTCAAGTACAGGAGCGCGCGTTGAAAATCGTGTTCCATTAACTGCCGCAGCAGCAAAACGACGCCCGAGACGGGCAACATGGATGTGCCCAAGTCCAACTCGACCGAGGGCAGTAGGGGTACCAGCAGCAGCGGCATGGTCAGCAGCAGCAGCGGCATCAGGTAATATTGTCCTTCTTTGGTGCTGCGAGCCATCGTGGCCAAGGCCAGCGACAGGGCACTGAACAGGGCTGAAATGGGAATCAACGCCAGCAACAGCCACACGTATGACGTCAGCGGCGGGACTCCCAGAACCTTCAAGGCGTCGGCCGAGACAAAACTTCCCACCTGGGAAGTAATGAACATCGACGTCATGCTCATGCAAAATAAGTTCAGGATCGCCGTGGCCATGCTGAACACAATCACGGTGCCGAGCTTACCCCAGACAATTTCGGTTCGTTCGGCCGGACTGCACAGAAGTGTCTCCAGCGTTCCCCGTTCCTTTTCACCTGCGCACAGGTCAACCGCCGGATAGAACGCTCCCGTCATCGCCCAGATCACGATGATGAATGGCAGGACTTTGGACCAGATGGCAGTCTGCCGCAGGACCGGCTTCGAGACATCGCAATGTGCCAATTCAAAGGGGGCGGTGGCGTCCACGGCAATTTCGCTGCGGCTGAGCGCATCCTGCACGATGGCGCGTCGCCAGAGGTTCAGCGCCACTTCCAGCCGCTCGAATGCCACGCGCGAGCGGTCCTTGGCGGCGCTGTAGAAAATCCTGGGCGAGATGTCTTGCATGACGAGGGACAGGTCGACCGCCGCATCTGCGGCGGCAGGATTCGGGGAGGCAGTACACGCCCGTCGAATGGCCTCGATACGTTGGTTGAACGCCGGTGGAAAGTAGACCAGCACATCCAGCTGTCCCTGTTCGATCAACGCCGTAGCGGCCACATCATCCGTGCCCACCTGCCATTCGTTCACTTGTCTGAGTGCCACGCGAATCCGACTTGCATCCGCTTCGGACAGCCCGACCAGCTTGCCGTCGCGGACCAGTGGCGGATGACTCAACAGTGCTTCGTGCGACACAATCTCGATGCGGGACGTGTTATGGCGCAAGAACTGCGCCATTTGCATGAAGGACATGCCAATGATCGGATACAACAGCAGCGGCAGAACCCCGATCATGAACAAGGTTCGGCGATCGCGCAGCTGGTCGCGCACTTCGCGCATGAAGACCAGGTACACGCAGTTCCATCGAATTCGATTCATGTTCGTTGGTTCACGCAATTTCCAGCGAAGAGTACTCGGGCCACGTATCAACCTGCCATGAGTGGACTTGGCAGGCCGTGTGATCTACTCTTCGCAATCAAGTCGAAGAACAACTCTTCCAGATCAGGCTGTCGATGGTGCTCCAGCAACTCCTCGACGGAACCTTCGGCTAATACATGCCCTCGATGAATAATGGCCAGGCGATCACATAAGCGCTCCGCCTCGCGCATGATGTGGGTTGAAAACAGAATGCATTTGCCACGGTCCCGCAAGTCGGCAATAAACTCCAGCAGCGCTCGAGCCACCAGCACGTCCAAGCCCACCGTGGCTTCGTCAAAGATCAGCACGGGGGGATCGTGAATCAAGGCACGGGCGATCGAGACTTTTTGTTTCATGCCGGTCGACATCTTGGCCCCCAGCACGTCGCGTATTTCATGCATATTCAGCCGTGTAAAAATGCTGTCCAGCCGATATTGCAGGACATCATCGCGCAAACCATTCAGTCGTCCGAAGTACTCCACCATCTCGACGGACGTCATGCGGTCGTAGACGGCAGTGTTCGTGGACACAAACCCGATTTGCCGGCGCACCGGGGACGGTTGCGTGACCACGTCAAATCCGTTGATGGTGGCTGAACCGCCGCTGGGTCGCAAAATCGTACTAAGAATCCGCAACAGCGTGGTCTTGCCGGCTCCGTTGGGTCCCAGCAGTCCATAGATTTGTCCGGGCAACGCGTCGAAACTCAGGCCAGACAGGGCTACGAACTGGCCCCGGCTGAAATCTGAGTACGTCTTTGTCATTTCGCGAACGTGGATCATTTGCACAACTCGCAGCGCGCACGGCGAGAGCCCTGATTTGGATCAATAAGTAACCATACCTCACGTCATGGCCGACGTGGGATCTACCGCTTCAGGGCGCGACACGCGGACTCTTAGCCAGGCGGGTTGTATCAGTGGACATAGTCGCAACGGTTAGGTTAGCCGTCGCCTGTAGCCGTCACGGCGGTAGCCGTCACGCTCCGTCGTGACGGCCGTCCAGTTCGTCAAACTTGATCCGGTCCGAAAGCCAGACTTTGTAAATGTTGATAAGCCGCGCGTACGTGTGAGCCGATGCTGGACTGGTGAAAGCCGTTACGTCGAACGGCCGTCACGGCGGAGCGTGACGGCTACAACACTCCAAAAACGATTCATGCAAGTACTGGTTGGGGCTCAAGTGGGCTGCCGATGGGTTATCGGCGATGTATCGTCGGAAGTAACCAAAGGATTCCGGGATACGGATCAGGTGATCGAATCCATCTTGTTGCCAGAATCGACCATCGCGACCCAACAGTCGATTGATCTTGGTGGCCGTAAAGTGCTTCCACGACTCGCATTGGCTCAACATGCCCGATTCGTCGCGAAAAGCCGCGATCAAATGAAAATGGTTGGGCATAATCACGTAATCCGTAAGCTCGTAACGATCGCCATGGAAATACCGCAGGCTGTCCGCGACGATGCTGGCCAGGCGCGGGTTTTTCAGCACGCAACTACCGTGGCACTCATCGAGATCTGAATCCCAACGCCGCCAAACCAAGTGGCGGAACTCACGTTGGTGTTGTTCGTCAAGCTGGTCGAGCTGGGATCGCCACTGCGGATTGCTGGATGAAATCCCGTGACGCGCCAGCCACTCGGCCCGCTCGCGGAGCATACGCTGCAGCACTTCCTTGGGAATCGAATCCCACATCCGAATCGTAACGAAGCACAACGTACCTGCTTGAGTCCAATGCGGCAACTGCCGCTCAACGACTGACCAGTCAGCTGTTGGATCGAAAAGTCGCACCTGCTCGTTGTTCATGGCAATATCTCCCGGCAGCCGTCACGTTCATCGTGACGGTATTTATGGAGCCCTGAATGGCAAATGCATGTACACTAACTATACATAAGTATATATTTTGTGGTAGGTGTTTCGCAATAGGCAAAAAAAACCTTTAGGTATTGAGACGGATTGCGGAGTAGCCGTCACGCTCCGCCGTGACGGCGATTCCGGTCAAATTACCGACTCGCGTCTGGAGTTGCGAATGTGGCACGTCACGCGGATCGGAGACCAACGGAGCTGAATGGATGGTCCTGTCGAACGGCCGTCACGGCGGAGCGTGACGGCTACGGGAGCGTGACGGCGATTCCGGTCAAATTACCGACTCGCGTCTGGAGTTGCGAATGTGGCACGTCACGCGGATCGGAGACTAACGGAGCTGAATGGATGGTCCTGTCGAACGGCCGTCACGGCGGAGCGTGACGGCTACGGGAGCGTGACGGCGATTCCGGTCAAATTAC
This sequence comes from uncultured Planctomycetales bacterium, assembly GCA_963695565.1. GTDB lineage: Bacteria > Planctomycetota > Planctomycetia > Pirellulales > Pirellulaceae > CAVOGW01. The sequence goes on along the minus strand of CAVOGW010000005.1, from coordinate 255,445 downwards.
CGACTCGCGTCTGGAGTTGCGAATGTGGCACGTCACGCGGATCGGAGACCAACGGAGCTGAATGGATGGTCCTGTCGAACGGCCGTCACGGCGGACCGTGACGGCTACGGGAGCGTGACGGCGATTCCGGTCAAATTACCGACTCGCGTCTGGAGTTGCGAATGTGGCACGTCACGCGGATCGGAGACCAACGGAGTTGAATGGATGGTCCGATCGAACGGCCGTCACGGCGGAGCGTGACGGCTACGGGAGCGTGACGGCTACGGGAGCGAGCCGAGGCCGCGCCCGGCGTATCCGGTGAGTTCCAGATAACCTGTCCCGCTCACCGGCGATCCACGCAGTGTGCCACTTACCACGATCGATCCTTCCCAGTAGGTGATCCCGGTCGTGTCTGCGGTTCTCATTTCCTGATCCTCGCACGCGCAATCAACATCAAGCTCACAGTCCAGCTGGGGAACGTGGATGCGCCACGACAGCGGGTATTCGCCCGCCGAATGCGGCGACTTCCACCGCGATTTTGGCAGCAACTCGAAGTCAGCCAGCGTGAGGTGTGTGGCTTTTCCACGGGCGTCGATAAATGTGCCCGAAGAGTAGGGGTCTGAGCTGCCGTCGTTGCGTCGCATGCGGTACAACATTAACTCGTTGTCGTTGTCCAGCTGGATCGAGAACCAATCCCAGCCGAGCTGGCCCGGTTCCAGAAAGCTGGTGCTGAACTCGTGATCCATCCAGCTTTTGCCGGTCACTTGCCAAGTCCTGCCGCCACACGTCACAGTGCCCTGGGTGGCCATGTTCGTAAACGAATAATAATAAGACGCATTTCCCTGGGCGGCTCCCTTGCGGCTCAGCCCACGCTGACCGTGGGCGGTGAGCGGCTTCCCGGGCGTCAACCGCAATTCAATTCTGTCTCCGTCTCGCTCGGCCGTTAGTTTGTGCACTTCACCTTCCATCACGACGTGCCAGTTGCCGTTCCAGACATGCAGCTCACCCACATCCGCTCCGGCCTGCCCCAAGGCCCCACGATTGTTACGCTGTGCCTGAATGTGCTGTTGACGATTGAGATCCGAGATCGCAAAGTGGGCCGTGTACAGGTTGCGAACCGACCAGCGTGATGCGGTCTGCGGTTCACGATGCAGCCCGGTACGGAAAAAAGTCAATTGATAGCCGAAACGCCGTCCCTTCGTCGTCTTGAGGTTACCCGTGTAGTACCACCATTCAATGCGGTAGTCTTCGTGCGAACCGTGATCTTGGGGAAACTCAAAATTGCGTGCAGCGACTGCCCGTGTCCAAAGCTCCGCGTCGGATGTGGCGGCCCGCGGTTCAGTGGCCATCGCCGTGAACAGCTCCCCCGAGGCCGGCGGTGGCGCTTCCGCGTGGCGGCAACCACAGGGCAGGGCGACCCACCACAGCACCGCCACACCGCGGATCACGGTTGATCTAGGAAGCATGTTCGTCTCGCACGGTGGCTAACGGATCGATGCTGGCGGCTTGAATGGCCGGATACAGTCCGAACAACGCGGCTGCCAGAATGACCAGTAGTGTCGATTGAATCAAGAACGGAATGGGAAAATGCAGTTGGATCGTCCAGCCGAATGATTGCACGTTGATCACGAAAATCAGTACCAAGGCCAGAATCACTCCGACGGCAATGCCAATCAGCTGGCTGGAACCGCCCAGCAAAACTGCCTCAAAGAGGAATACCCGCTTCAGCTGACGTTGGCTCGCGCCCGACAGACTCAACAGTCCGATGTCCCGTCGGCGATGGTAGATCATCGTGATCAAGGTCGACGCGACACCCAGCCCGGCCACGAGGATGGCGATCAGCTGCAAGGCATAGGTGATCATGAAAGTGCTTTCAAAAATGCGCAGCGCCTCGCGATGCACTTCGCGATTTGTCACGCAGTAGATTTTCTCATCGGCGCCGACGGCCGCCACCAGTCGCTGCCTGACGGTGTCCGCATCTGCGGAACTGGCCAGGTGCACCGAGAGGTGCTGGGGAGTAACGTCCGGATCATTGCCCATAAAATGCGTTTGGTACGTCGACTTGTCCAGCAGCACGGTGCCCTGATTGCTGGCATAGTCGTAGTAAACACCCGCCACCCGCAGCAACACGGGTCCCTGAGGCGTAGGCAGCTCGACCGTCGAGCCCAACGGCAGCCCAAAGCGGTTTGCGAAGCTTTCCGAGACAAACACGCTTCCGGGCTCGATCTCTCGAGGCGGAGGGCTCGGCGATTGAAACAGCAAGTGACCGTGATTGAGGGTCTTCTGGACTTCGGTGATCGCCAGGCGAATCTGTCGATCGCCATAGGGAATCTGTCGCGAACTGAACCACACGGTGTCGACCACGTCCCGATCGGCTTGCACCGTTTCCACGACATGCCGGGACAATCGTTCCTCGGAAACCGAGGAGGACTGCATCACGGGTTTGATGGCCAGATCGGAAGTGAGGGCCGAATCCAGCCAGTATGTCACGGTTTCCCGAAAACTGCCTACCATGATCGCGATGGCGACCATCATGGATAAGCTCATGGCCAGCGCCGCCACGGAAATCGAAACACGCGCCAGGCCGCTGTCGAGATTGGCCACGGCTAGTCGGATTTCAAATCCCAGCGAGCCGGTACGGATCAGGCTGGCCACGCGCTGCAAAAGACCTCCAGCCAGCCACAGCCAAACGGGGGTGAAACAGGCAGCGGCTGCCATCAAAACCATCTCCGCCGTGAAGCCCCAAATCGGCCTTCCGCGCCACAGAGGTGCCTTTGTCAGCAGCCAGCCCACAAAGCATGCACAGGCAGTGGCCGCCAACAGCCGCGTGATCGTCCGGCCGCTCAATCCGCCAGCCGGCCGTCGCGCGGCCTCCACAGGCTGGACGCTCGCGGCTTCCCAAGCAGGCACCAGCGCCGCGACTAGAGCCAAGGGTACCGCGATGCCGATCACCATCAGCGTGTCCCACGGCGACAACTGCAAGCGCAGCTGCGGACGACTGAGCCACGTTCGCGATGTAGAAGATTTCGACCGTTTGCGAGGTCGCTGAGACGGCGCTGGTCGCCAACAAGCGACCGGCAGGAATTCCCACGGCGACACCGACCGTTGCCAATAACAATGCTTCCGCGAGAAACAGGCACAAAATCGTGCGGCGAGTCGCCCCCACCGTTTGTAGCAAACCGATTTCCGAACGACGTGCGGCGACGGAGATGGCAACCGTGTTGTAGATCAGAAACAGACCGACGATGAGTGCCACGGCGCTGAGTGCCGAGAGGTTGAACTGAAACGCAGCCACCATGGTCTCCGCGCGGCCCGAGGCGGCGTCTGGTAATTCTGCCGTCAAGCCCCGGGGAAGTTGATGCTGGATCTGGGTCAACATCGTCTCAGCCGACATCTGCGGGCGCAGCATCACGTCGACGTAATCGATCAGTCCCAAGCGATCCGTCGCCAATTGCGCCGCGGCGATGTCCATCAGGGCGAAGTTCCCGTCCAGCGTGCGAGCTGGTCCGCGATTCAGCAGCACGCCCCGAATCCGAAAATCCTGGCTGGTCGAGCCAAACGTCAGTGGCACCGTGTCGCCCACGCGCAGCCGGTGTCGCCGCAGGAATTTTTCGGTAAGGATCACCGAGCGAGGGTCGTCCAGCAAATGCAGGGCTTGCAGGGCAGAGTAATGGCTGTCCTGATCATCGGATCCGAATTGCAACACCTGATATTCGCGGAGCGGAAAGTCGAGCAGCACGTCGACTCCCATCACGTGTAATAATTCGCCCCGAGGAAACGCTCCGTCGCCCCGTCGAGCCTGGCTGGGTAGATCGACCATGGCGTAAGCTTCGACGACCGGGCTGAATTGGCCGTAGGTCGACAACCAATCGAGTTCGATCAACTTCCGTTCATCGAATCGCCCGGCTGTACCGCGAATGCGAAGCGACGTATTGCCGCTGACGGAATCTACGGCTGCCTCGAACGTCTCGGTGACGCTGAAGTTTGCCAGACGAATCGCCAGCATTACGGCCACACCCAGTGCGATACCCAGGGCGGCGACCAGGCTGCGAATTTTCTCCCGCCACAAGGCACGCAGAATGAAACTTTGGAACAGGCTAAGAAACGACATCTTCCTCCGGCTCCGGCTCGGCCGCTGGATGGTGCATTCCGGCATCGAGCCGCCCGTCCTTAACGTATAGCGTGCGCCGCGCGTACGCGGCCGCTTCCCGCGAGTGCGTGGCCATCACAATCGTGAGTTCCCGGACTCGATTCAGCTCTGCCAACAGCTCCAGCACACGCGATCCATTTACGCTGTCGAGGCTGCCGGTGGGTTCGTCGGCGAGAATCAACTGAGGCTGCATGGCCAGCGTCCGAGCGATCGCCACACGCTGCATCTCGCCGCCTGATAGTTGAGACGGCTGATGTGCTGAGCGATGCAGCAAACCTACCCCCCGCAGGGCCTCGGCAGCTCGCTCGTGGGCCTCACCCGCCGCAATTCCGTCCAGCCGCAAAGGCAGGCTGACATTCTCCGCCGCATTCAAGGTTGGCAGCAGGTTGAACGATTGAAAAATAAAGCCTACGTGTCGACGACGCACAGCCGCAAGCTGATCCAGGTTTAGCGTGTCGAGCCGACGTCCGTCGAGCCAGACTTCACCCGAGGTCGGTTTGTCCATCGCGCCCAGAATGTGCAGCAGCGTCGACTTGCCGCAACCCGAAGGGCCGCGCAGCGCGACGAAGTCGCCGGCCGCGGCTACAAAACTGATGCCACACAGCGCTTCATGTCGCACAATCCCCTCACCGTACGTCTTGTGGACATCCTGAGCAACTAAGAACGGTCGCGGTGTCTGCCGCGGTTGGGTGTCGTGTTCTGTTGGCATGAAGGTCGTTGAATCGCGTAAAACCTGATCCCGAAGGCTCTGTAGGTAGCATACCAAGTTTGGGGAGGGCCAGCGGCCATTTTGTTTTGGTTGCTCCGGCGGCTCACGGGGCCGATTCGACTGAATGTGTTGCCGGCCAACCAGTACCGTGAGGTGCCGGGTGAGCAGCGGTGATCGCGTTACTATCCCCACCGATACAACGAGTCGACCGCGGTCATAATGGTCGCCGCGAGAATATGCCGCGGGCGAGGTAAGTTGGTGAAAATCGGTGGTGGGGTTTAACCCGTTGGGGTGGTTGACACCTGGCGGGACGACACCTTACAAAGTCTGCAGCGCAGCGGACCAAACCGCGCGGAACAAAGCGTCTCCGTCCGCCTGAAGTGCCGTTCCCCGTTCCCCGTTCCCCGCTCCCTGCTCCCTGCTCCCTGCTCCCTGCTCCCTGCTCCCTGCTCCCTGCTCCCTGCTCCCTGCTCCCTGCTCCCTGTATGCTGTTTGACACTCACGCGCACCTGGACGATCCACGATTGCTGGAGAAGATCGAGTCCGTGATCCTGGCGGCAGAGTCCGCCGGCTTGGCGGGAATTCTGGCGGTGGCCACCACCGCTGCATCGGCCGAAACGTGCGTGGCGTTGGCTGAGCGGTTCGAGATCGTCTACGCAGCTGTGGGGATTCAGCCTAACCACGTGGGCGAGATTGCCGATGGGGATTGGCAGACGATCCGCCGCCTGGCAACGCATCCGAAAGTGCGAGCGATCGGGGAAACGGGATTGGACCACTATTGGAACGAGGTCCCGCTGGCACAGCAGCGATCGGTTTTTGCCGATCATATTGCCCTGTCGTTGGAAACGCAGTTGCCACTGGTGATTCACATGCGCGAATCTCAGGCAGCTCCGGGCGGCTCACCGTGCGGACGCGAGATTATCGATCAGCTGAGTCAAATTGCCAGTGGCGGGGCGCTGCAGGGCATCATGCACTCGTTTACAGGAACTGCCGACATTGCTGCGGAGTGTTTGCAGCTGGGACTTCACATCAGTTTCGCTGGGATGGTGACGTACAAGAAGTCCCAGGGGTTGCGCGACGCGGCTCGGACGATTCCCGGCGACCGGCTGCTGGTGGAGACCGATTCCCCCTATCTTTCGCCCGAACCGGTGCGCGGTCAGCGTCCCAACGAACCCGCGATGGTCGTCCACACGGCGGCCTGCCTGGCGGAATCCCTGGGCATCGAATTCGAGGATTTTTGTCGGCTGACGACCGACAACGCTCAGCGATTATTCGGGATCGTGTGACCAGTCGGACGGGTCTGACTAGCCCGACGTGGCTGATCTGTGCGAATCTGTGCGAATCTGTGCGAATCTGTGCGAATCTGTGCGAATCTGTGCGAATCTGTGCGAATCTGTGCGAATCTGTGCGAATCTGTGCGAATCTGTGCGAATCTGTGCGAATCTGTGCGAATCTGTGCGGATCTGTCCGAATCTGTGCGACGGGTCCGATTTCTTTCAACTGCGGCTTGACAGGAGTACGATACATGCGTACAGTACCTTTGGCTTCCTGAAGACAAATCGTGGAACATCCAGAGAATCGACCATGGACCCCGTGCGAGAGCAGGCATTTTCCGTGTTGTGCCAGCAGCTTCAGGGCTGGGAGCATGCGTTTCATCGCACGGCTGCCACGCGGATCTCCAGCGGTTGTGCGGAATTCGATCGCTTTCTGCCCCAACAAGGATTTTACGCTGGTCAACTGGTGGAATGGCTGGGAACCAGCTCCAGCGGCGCGGAAACCCTGGCCCTGTTGGTGGCCCGACAAGCGGCTCAGCGGGATACCGCGCAAACCATCATGGTGATCGACGCCGATGGAGATTTCTACCCGCCCGCGGCGGCTGCCTGGGGCCTTGATTTGCAGCGACTGATTGTGGTCAGACCAGGGCATCCAAGCCCATCGCTTGATATGCAAGGCTGGGCCAAGAACACGCGCGCGTGCGCACATCCTGATCTTTTATGGGCCCTGGACCAGGGTCTGCGTTGTCCTGCGGTGGCCGCGGTTTGGGCAGGGCTCCCTGCGATCGACCCGCGTGATTTTCGTCGCCTGCAATTAGCGGCAGAAGCAGGAGACACACTGGGCTTGTTGTTACGAGAACCCTCTGTGCGCGGGCAGCCATCCTGGTCAGATCTGCAGCTGTTGGTGACGGCTCGACCGATCCAACCGCCCACAGGTTCCCACAAGCAGGATGACTCCCCCATCGTCACTCGGCGGTGTGTCGTACAGATGATCCGCAGTCGCCATGGTACAGCGGGGAACTCGGTTGAGCTGCAGATCGATGAAAGCTCGCGTCGCATGCGGGTGATCTCCCATGATTCGGCTCAAACTTGTTCGGCATGACCGATGGCGATCATCAGGCAATTGTAGAACAGTTGTCTCAACTGTTTCCGCCAACTACCGGATGATGGAGCACCATGGGACGTGTTTCCCGTGCTTGCATCAGGATTTGAGCTGTTGTTTTGGGAGTCGACGACCACGGAGGTAGAGGCTGGCAGGCAGTGTGATTTCAGGCAGAGCCTGAGAATGAGTGAACGAGTGCGCAAGTGAACAACGAAGGAGGCAGAGCCTCCAAGGCATTGCGTTTCCAGGCGGAGCCTGGGAACGAGTGACGAGTGAACAGCCAACGGCATGGACCACGTCATGAACAAACGTATTCTCTGCCTTTGGCTCCCCAGCTGGCCTTTGCAACGCGTAGTCGTGGAACGCTCGGTGCTACGTGGAAAACCCGTCGTGCTGTACGCGAATCAGACTCGTCGCGGGCAACGGGTTGTCTGCTGCTCGGCAGCCGCATACAACTTCGGCATCCGAGCGGGCATGTCCTTGGCGGAAGCCGGTGCGCTGCCACAGCAGACACAGCAGCCACAGCAGCCACAGCAGACGCAACAGCCACAGCAGACGCAACAGCCACAAGAGCCACAACGGCCACAGCAAAATTCACGAGGGCACGATATCTCCCCATCCGTGTCCACAGCGATGTCGTTGCACTTGGAAGAGCAGGATGTGGCGGCGGATCTACAGCGCATGGAGCAATTGGCTGGCATTAGTCAGCGATACAGCCCCCTGGTGGGTCTGGAAGCAGCGGCTCAACCCTCCTGCCTGTTGATGGACGTGACCGGATCCGCTCCTCGCCTGGGGGGCGAAATCACGCTGGTCCAGACGATCGCCACTGATTTTCATCAGCTGGGATACGTGGTGCGGATCGCCGTCGCCGAGACGGTTGGCGCGGCCTGGGCCGTCGCGCACTACGCGGAACTGGAACGGCTGCACGCAGGCGCAGTCTGCGTGGGGCAAGCGTACCGCATCCCGGCCGGCTGCGTGTCCCAGGTGCTGGCCCAACTGCCCGTCGAAGCCCTGCGGCTGGATCCGCGCACGCTGGACGTCTTACACGCACTAGGGATCCTGCGAATTAGCCAGTTGTGGAAACTGCCGCGAGCGGGACTCGCGGCGCGTTTCGATCCACAACTGCTGCTGCGCATGGATCAGGCAACAGGAATCACTGCTGAGCCGATCGAGGTTTTTCAAGCCCCATTGCCGCTGGAGGTAGCTCATGATTTCGAGCATCCCACGAGTCATCTGGCCGGGTTGGAACAGGCAGTTTGGAAATTATTGGATCAGCTTTCCCGGCGACTTGGTGAGCGTCGGCAAGGCGCGTTGCAGCTGGAATGTCAATTTTACATGGCAGAAGTCTGCTCTCCCGAAATCATGCATGTTGGTCTGTACCAACCGACGTCCGAAACGCGGCATCTGTTCGAACTAGTGCACATGCAGTTGCAGCAATGTCGTTTTGCCGCGGCGATCTGTAAAATTATGATTCGCGTGATTTCTTCCGCCGGCATGCTGCAGCAGCAACCCGGTTTGTTGCCGGACTCCTATCAAGCCATTCCTGCTCAGCTGCGACACCTGATTGAACGGATGAGCAGTCGATTGGGGCTGGGCGCGGTGGTCTTTCCCCGGTTGTATTCCGAGCCGCTGCCGGAGCGCGCCTTTCGTTACCTGCCGCTCACCACATCGGCCGCTCACAGCAAGCTGCGGATCACGCGTCGATCGCCGCAGGTGGCGGAGACCGCAGCACCGTATGGTTCGGCGGGACTGCGTCCATTGCGGTTATTTGATCCCGCCAGACATATCGATGTGGGCACGGCCACGGATTGCCATCCGCCTCATTCCTTTCGCTATGGGGGCAGCACGCATCGCGTGGCGCGGTGGTGGGGGCCCGAGCGCATGGAAACCGGCTGGTGGCGCGGCTGCACCGTGCGTCGCGACTACTTTCGCGTGGAAGATGAAGTCGGCGGTCGATTCTGGATCTTCCGCGATCTGCATCACAACGCCTGGTTTTTGCAGGGAATATTTACATGAGCGACCCTGTCAGCCCCAGACTCGACGATCCGTTCCCCTACGCAGAACTTCACTGCAAGACAAACTTCTCGTTTCTGGAAGGTGCCTCGCACGCTGACGAGCTGGTCTGTCGCGCGGTCCAGCTGGGATACCGCGCGCTGGCCATCACCGACCGCAATTCGCTGTCCGGTGTGGTACGGGCGCATGTTGCCGCGAAGGAGCATGGCTTGCCGTTAATCGTAGGCGCCGAGCTGACGCCGCAGGACGCCCCGCCGCTGGTGGTCTGGGTTCCCGATCGATCCGCCTACGCCCAACTCTGCCTGCTGCTGACCGAGGGTCGTCGCCGCGCACCCAAGGGGGAGTGTCATCTCTATTTCGCCGATATCGCGCGGCATGCCGGCGGCTTGATCGCCGGCGTGATTCCTCAGCGGCAAACGACGGCCAACCAACTGCAACCCTACCGCGAGCTGTTCAACGATGCGTATTTGCTGGCCGAATTTCATCTGGCTGCCGATGATGACCGCTGGTTCGATCGCCTGCAGCAGCTCGCCCGCGCCACGGGCCTACCGCTGCTCGCCGCTCAGCGACGTCATGTACCACGTTGCCGATCGCATGTTTTTATACGACGTGCTGACCGCGATTCGTACCGGGACCACGGTGGAGCAGATCGGGGAGTTGCGCCATGCAAATGCCCAGCGGCATTTGCGGTCCCTGTCCGACTTGAGAGCCGTTTATCACGCCTGTCTGCCGGCACTGCAGCGTACGGCGGAAATTGCCCGGCGATGCTCGTTTTCGCTAGACGAATTGCGGTACGACTATCCCAGCGAACTGGCTCCGTCCGGTGTCACGCCGCTGCAGTACTTGCAGCAGCTGACCTGGGAAGGTGCCCGGACCCGATATCCCACGGGGATTCCCGCCAAAGTTCGCAAACTGCTCGAACATGAACTCGCCCTGATCCAGGAACTGAAGTTCGAAGCCTATTTTCTCACCGTGTGGGACCTCGTGCGGTTCGCGCGCAGTCGCCAGATTCTTTGTCAGGGCCGCGGTTCCGCAGCCAACTCGTCCGTCTGCTATTGCCTGGGCATTACGGCCGTCGACCCGGAACGGATGGATTTGCTGTTCGAACGCTTTGTCAGCCGGGAACGAGACGAAGCGCCTGACATCGACGTCGACTTTGAACATGAGCGGCGCGAGGAAGTCCTGCAGTATATCTACGACAAATACGGGCGTGATCGGGCCGGCATGACGGCCGTGGTGATCACGTACCGCATGCGATCTGCCATTCGGGATGCCGGCAAGGCGCTGGGACTGTCACTCGATCGCGTCGACGCCCTGGCGAAACAAATCGATGGTTATGCCAGTGATGATCGCATGGAACTCCGCTGCCAGCAGGTGGGGCTCGACCCCCAAGCCCAGAAGACGCGGCAGTTTCTGGATGTGCTGCGCACGCTTGTGGGCTTTCCTCGGCACCTCTCACAGCACGTGGGGGGGATGGTGATCACGCGAAGTCGGCTGAGCGAACTGGTGCCGATCGAAAATGCCGCCATGGAGGGTCGCACCGTGATCAGCTGGGACAAAAATGACTTGGACGATCTGGGGATCCTGAAAGTCGACTGCTTGGGGTTGGGGATGTTGAGCGCCATTCGCCGCGCCTTTCATCTCATCGAAGAGGACACCGGCCAGCCATGGACGTTGGCCTCCGTGCCGGCGGAAGACCCGCAGGTTTACCAGATGGTCAGCCGCGCGGACACGATGGGCGTGTTTCAGATCGAAAGCCGGGCTCAGATGAGTATGCTGCCGCGGCTGCAACCGCGGTGTTTTTATGATCTCGTGATCGAAGTGGCCATCGTTCGCCCCGGCCCGATTCAAGGACAAATGGTCCATCCGTATCTGCGGAGGCGCAGCGGACTGGAGCAAGTCACGTACGCCAACGAGGAAATCCGTCGAGTGCTGGAAAAGACGCTGGGAGTCCCCATTTTTCAGGAACAAGCCATGCGTTTGGCGGTGGTGGCCGCCGGTTTTACGCCCGGCGAAGCAGATCAACTGCGGCGTGCCATGGGAGCATGGCGGCGGCCGGGAATCATCGATCAGTTTCGGGAGAAATTGATTTGCGGCATGCGACAACGCGGGTTTTCCCCAGAATTTGCTACGCAGGTGTTTCAACAAATTCGAGGTTTTGGCGAATATGGCTTTCCGGAGTCGCACGCAGCCAGTTTCGCGCTGTTGGTTTATGTCTCGGCGTGGTTGAAACGCTACTATCCGACGGCCTTTGCCGCCGCCATCATCAACAGTCAGCCGATGGGCTTCTACGCGCCCGCTCAGCTGATTCGGGATGCCCACGATCACCAGGTGGACGTGCTGCCCATCGACGTCAACCACAGCGAATGGGATTGCACATTGGAACGTTCGAGCGTGCATGCCGATAACCCGGCCTGCGCCCACATCTGCGACTGGGAATGCGATTGATCGTCGGGTTGGCTCAGCCATTCGCTGACCGTATTACGGATGCCCGCAAGCAGGGCCGCTTTACTTGTCTGGAAGATTTCACTCGGCGGACCAGACTGAATCGAGCAGTGATTGCATGTCTGGCTGATGCCGATGCGTTTGCATCCTTCGGCCGCGATCGGCGTCAGGCTTTGTGGGAATCGCTGGCGCAGCCGCGGAGGCCCCAGTCGATGCCCCTGTTCGATCAATTGTCGCCGACCGACGAAAGTCCTGTGGCCTTACCAGAGCTGGAACCCCAAGCAGCCGTATTCGCCGATTATCGCACGACCGGATTGACACTGCGGCAACACCCGCTGGCCTTTCACCGGGAAACTTTGCAGGCCAAACGCGTGTTGACTGCCGACCAGTTAAAGCAACTGCCCCACAACCGGCTCGTCCGCGTGGCCGGGCTGGTGCTGCTGCGCCAGCGACCCAGCACGGCCAAAGGAATCACGTTCGTCACTTTGGAAGATGAGACAGGAACGGCCAATCTGATCCTGCATCAAGCGGTTTGGGAACGGTACTATACCGTGGCCAAACGATCCCCTGCATGGGTCGCCGTGGGTCGGCTGGAGACCAAGCACCATGTGATCCACGTGGTTGTCAGCAAGCTGCAAGATTTTGCTGAGTTTGTTCAGGCACCGAGCCCCCCGGCCAGCCGTTCACGTGATTTTCGTTAGCGGATTCGACGGGGGGGCTGATGACCATGGTGCCGAATCACAGACGCACTACTTGGAAAGTGTAACAGATCGAAAGTCGGTTGCCGTTCGTGACGTGTTGCTATAGCAGACGCTTTCGGACGTCAACCGCGGCTCAGAGGGAGGGATCCCCCCAACCCCCCGTGTTCTCCGAAACGCTCTGGGAGGTTCCTCACCTCCACTAGCCGTCCAGGAGGCTTCTTCCACAGCCATCTTCGCTGTTCGCGAACAAATGCAACTGATCCAGCGGAAATTGGACCCAGACAGCATCCCCGGCTCTCGTATCATCCGTGGCGACGCGGCTGACCCACGTCAATCCGTCGGCGACTGCCACGGTCACGTCCATCGTGGCTCCCAGGATCTCGACGACTTCCACTTGTGCGGGGATGGACTGAAGACCAGCTGAGGTCGGCGCTGGCGATGCGTTTAATCGTATGGCCTCGGGGCGGATGCCCAACGACACTGGTTGCCCCTGCCACGGGTTTAGCCGTTCGCTCCAATTTCCTGGCAGCACCATCTGCAAACCAGCGCCGTGAAAGGACTGTAATTCGGAGCCGTTCGGCTGCAAGTGACCATCGACAAAGTTCATCGGTGGCATGCCCACAAAGCCCGCGACGAAGCGATTGGCCGGATGCTTGTAGATCTCCAACGGTGAACCGTATTGCTGAATTTTACCGTGATGCATGACGACGACGCGGTCCCCCAGCGTCATGGCCTCTTCCTGGTCGTGGGTGACGTAGATCGTGGTGGTTTGCAGATTACGCTGCAGCTTCTTGAGTTCCGCGCGTGTGGTGACGCGTAGCTTGGCATCGAGGTTGGACAGCGGCTCGTCGAATAGAAACACTTGAGGTTCACGTACGATCGCACGCCCCACGGCCACACGCTGCCGCTGGCCTCCGGATAGCTCACGGGGACGCCGTTGCAGGAGGGGCACCAGCCCCAACAGTCGGGCCGCCCACTGCACACGCTCGTCGATTCGCGGACGCGGCACTTTGCGCAATTTCAGGGCAAAGGCCAAGTTCTTGTAGACCGTCATGTGAGGATAGAGCGCATAGTCCTGGAAGACCATGGCGATGTCCCGGTCCTTGGGCGCGACATGATTCACAACACGATCGCCGATCAGGATATTACCCTGCGAGATGTCTTCCAAGCCAGCGATCATCCGCAAGGTTGTGGTCTTGCCGCAGCCGGACGGACCGACCAGCACGACGAACTCGCGATCCTGGACGTCCAGGTCCACGTGATCCACGGCCGTCACGCCGCCTGGATAGGTCTTGGACACTTGTTGCAGGCGGACGCTCAGCCATGGGAAAAAGACGAAAAAGGTAACACCTTGGCCAATTGCAGCATTCGGGTCGTCGAGAGAGCCGGGATTTGAACAGGAGCCAACCGAGGCACGGAACGTCAGGTAGTTTCGTCTAACTGAGCAATTGTGCGACGGTGCATGCCTGGTTTCTTGGCAGGAAACAGAGTGTACCGAGGACACAGAGAAATCACCCGTCAGCATCGCTGCTGAATGCTGCTTCGTCAAGCCGAGCCCCGGACACGCGCGGGCTACCACCCCGCGAATGCCCCCGTCGAACTACTCCGGCAGGACCCGCGCCGGCAACTCGGATTCCAGCGCCAGCATCAGGGCCGCAATCACGCTTTCCGCGCAAGGACGGGCCACAATTTGCACGCCCACGGGCAAGCCAGCGCTGTTCGTTTCGGCGAATGCGGCCAGGCGCCCTACGACTCCCCCCAACCTACCGTCGATCGATTGTTGCTCGTGGCTTTCCACCTCCGTCGTGGAAATCACGCCGGCTGGCAGACCGAACAGGCTGGGCCATACCGCGTAGCAGGCTGCGGGTATCAGTTCGATACAACCACCATGCTGGAAAGCCGGCAGTCCGTAGGGCGGACAGAGCATGGCGTCGATTCCGACATCGGCCCAGCGCTGCAGGTAGTCATCACGTAACTGGTAAAGTTGCCACACTTGGCTCCAATAACCCGCAACAGACAGACGACGCGTGGCCTGCATCAATTCCGCCAACTGGTCGTCTCCCCGGAGTCGCAAATACCACGAGTACGGGGCACGCAGCATCTGGGGCACTTGGGCCGACAGGATCATACGACGCACGCGGGGGTCGATCGGCGAGCCCTCAAGCTGCCTGCTCATCGTGCGGCCACCATCCGCCATCCACATCGAAGAAAACAGCCGCAGCAGCTGCCGTAGTGGGGGTGGTGGAAATTCGAGAACTTCGACGCCCAGCAACTGGAGTTGATCGGCCGCGTCGTGGACGGCTCGTTGAATCGCGGGCGAAACGGGAAAGGCCGCATCATTCGACCAGGCGGCCACGCGCAGTCCGTCCAATCGATTCGCATCCGGCAGGCGAATCCAGGCTTTGCGACCCTGCGGGCAAGCGGCAAGTATGTTGATCACCGCCACGAGGTCCTCGACGCGCCGAGCCAGGGGAGCCGGCATGGGGGTGACGTGCGTCAGACCTGGCACGCCGTCTCGCATGCCGGCGCGCGAGATCGAGCCCGGAGTCGGCACCAGGGTGTGCACGCCGCAAAAATGTGCCGGTATCCGCGTGCTACCACCCGCATCGCTGCCCAGGTCGCAGGGCGAGCAGCCTGCAGCCACTGCCGCCGCGCCGCCGCTGCTTCCCCCGCATGTACGCGTGGTGTCCCAGGGATTGGTGGTGCGCCCGTAGCGGGGATTGTCGCATTCGTGAAGCACCATCAGCTGCGGTACGTTCGTCTTGCCCAGCACGATGGCACCGGCCTGTTTCAGTCGCGAGACGACTTCCGCATCTCGCGTCGCCGCAGTGGCAGTCCGCGAGCGATTGCCGAGCGTCGTGGTCAACCCCTGAACGGCAAAACACTCCTTCACCGTCAGCGGGACTCCATGCAGCGGCCGGTGCCGACGATCATTAGCGGAAACGGCATCGGCGACACTGGCGGCTGAAAGAGCCCGCTCGAAATCACGCACTACGACCGTGTTCAGTGGCTCGTGCGTCGCTTCAATCCGCGCGATGAGAGCCTCGACCAGCGCCCGCGAAGTGATCGCACCGTCCGCCACTTGCCGCGCCATTTCCATGGCACCCCAGGTCCGCAAAATCGTGTCAGGAATAACGTGCATCGAATTCCGTTTCGGTCGCCTGCGTGTTGGCCAATTACGGGATGGCCACTGCCAGATCGGTAAACCAGACCACACTGGACGCGGCGCCGGAATATCCTTCAATCTTGCGGTCGGGCTGCTCGA
The DNA here is from genome assembly GCA_963695565.1 of uncultured Planctomycetales bacterium. Taxonomy (GTDB): domain Bacteria; phylum Planctomycetota; class Planctomycetia; order Pirellulales; family Pirellulaceae; genus CAVOGW01. The sequence goes on along the minus strand of CAVOGW010000005.1, from coordinate 239,807 downwards.
CAATTGCGCCGAGCACCAGGATGCGATCGCCGACCGTGAAGCCAGATGGTCCGCCCAGCCCCGGATCCACAGGAGTCAGTAGAGTAATCGGCAAGGCCTCCTTCCCCATCAAGGTCGCCTTGACCTCAAACAGTTCCCCCTTGCGGCTGACATCTTCCACCGTGACAGCCGCAAATACGCCTTCCCCCAGTCTGGCCTTAATCCAATTCCTCGTGGCGTTGGCAATCATGCGCTGCTTTTTCTCGTCAAACTCGAACGAACTCAGCAGCTCACGAGCCGATCGCAGAACTTCGTCCGCGTCGTTTCGGTCCAGGTAGGTGCCCGTCACGGCTAGTGAAGCGAAACTACGATAGAACTGCTCGGCCGTTTTCACCAAATCGGTCGCGCGATTGATACGAGCGTTGGTGAGCGCCGTATCGGCGTCCCGCGCAGCGGCAATCGCGCCGGCCAGGTCATTCGCTGTAAACGCGGGAGCACCCAGCGGACGGGTGCGTGCCGTGGAGGGCGGCTCCGCAACGGCGTCCAATGCTTCAGCGTCCATCGTGATCGCCTCATTCGAGTCGTCGATGGCGTCGGCGGCAAGTTCCGGAGCAAGTTCCGAGTCGGTGTCTGGCGAACCCATCAGCCCGTCAAAATCAGCCTGATCGCTGGCGGGCGCCGTATCGTCAATGCCAAGGTCGTTCAACAGCGTGTCAGGTTCACGCGAGTCAGGTTCATTCGCCGGCAAGCTGTGCGAAGTCGTTGGTACAGCATCGAAATCCGTCATTTGCCCCGCTTCCTCGGGCTGCTCCAATTCAAAATCCGTCGACCCCGAATCGATCCCCTGACCGGGTGCATTCGGCGTCTCCAATGCGGACGAAGCGTCCAGGTCGGCGTCCAAGCTCGTTTCAACATCCGGATCGTTGGCGGGTGGATTCTCAGGGCCCGGCTCATCATTCAGATCCGACGATGTGGGCGTCTGCGGTGGGCCTTCGGGAGTTTCGGCGGATTCCACGTCGTCGTCCTTTGTCGCGGCCGCAGCCGGCGATGACGGTGCTGCAGTGACCGGGTCTTGGGCAGGAGCAGCAGGCGGTGTCGCCCTCGGTTGTATTTTTTGCGTGAATTCCACCGGTTTCAATTGGCTCGGAATAAACCAGGCCGGCATGACCGGGGCAAGTCCTAGCGGGTCGATGCCCGCCCCCCACCACAGTCCCATCTGCACCGAGAAAGCCCCCATCACGAGAGCCAGCCCGAGCTTAGCCAATTCCACGATCGCACGTCGCTTAGCCGGTACCGGCGGCGCCACGACGATTCGCTCGGACTCAGACGGCTCGTGCATATCAAACGGCATGCTGGCTCTTACTTCGCCAGGGGCGGGCACCGGCGTTTCGACCGCCGTCGTCATCGCCGCCTGCGGCTCGAATTCCAGTTCGGTCCATTCACTGAGGCCGTCAAGTTCATCTTGGGGCGTCGACTCGGGCACGATGCCGGCACCCAGCAGGTCCAAGTCAGCATCCGTTTCAATATCTTCCTCAACGAGGTCACGGTCCAATGCCTCGGCCGTGGGCAGATCCAACGCATCATCCGCACGCGCGATGAAGTTTTCCCCAGGATCAAGCTCCGCATCCAAGTTGTTTTCATCCGAATGGACAACCTCCTGGTCGGAGACCGGATCAAAATCAAGATACGACTCCGCAGCTACCTTGGCCGCGTAGGAAAGCGGTTCTTCGACGGGATCTTTCCGAGTCTCCGAATCCAGAGCGTCGAGGTGCCGCGCCCGGCAGGACGTCGGTCCCAGCAGATTCCTGCGTCTCCAAGAGGGCATCTGACTCGTCTGTGTCGCGAACTTCATCGAGTGGCTCGAATGAATCTGTGTCGTCCGGTTGTTTGACGATGCGTGAACTGCCGGGTGTCCATGGATCGCGATCCAACTCAGCGGAGATCGTTGCCGGATTTTCCTCGTCTTCCAGTTCCAGGTCACTCCACGGCTCGTCTAATGACGCCCCGGACTGACCTCCGCCATCGGTCTGTTTGTCGGTGTCCAGGTTGGTCGCATCTGCGTCCCACATAAGTTCCAGTGGAACAGTATCATCGTCGTGCATCGACCGTGGAGGGCCGCCTGGATCGAGTTCATCGTCCGCCAGCCTGACGTCGTCGCTACCAACCTTTCGCGTATCGCAGTAATCCGACGGAGTCTCATGCGTCCCATCCGGAAAGTCGTCGCGCAATTCCTTACCCAGGTCATGCTCATCGATTTTTCCCATCGCTTCTGCCGCACCTGTGCCGAAGTCGTCCTGCTCGGCTCGCCGTGCATCGGCGGGTGCTTCTGCACTCTCCCCCAAATCATTGTCGAACAGTTCGCTGAGTTCATCGAGAAAATCATCGCCTGAGTCGGACTTGGATTTGGTATCGTCGCGATCAACCATAGTTTCACCTTAAGCAACCGGGGAAGAAATGCGGGAGGGCATTGGTTATTAGAATTGAGTGTCGTTCGTATACCCGTCCAGAATCCGATCGGTGCAGCCGCTGTACCATCCCGGCGCGATCGTTCACTTGCACGCAAATCGGCGCGTTGTTGCGCTCGGACCTGAAGTTGCCCGAATACCGACACGGCCAGGAGTCAACGGTCAATGCCATCTACGCTTCTGCGAATCCTGTGCGATCGTAATCAGCCGACGAGCATTAGCAGGCGGTTTCCACCCAAACGGTGACCGGACGCTCACGCGTCCTGGCTGATTCGGGATTATGGGTGTTAATAGATGGCATTCGGCAAATGTTAGTGTAACAGGATTGGCGACTGATACCAGTAACCGGCGCTGGAAGGCGACGCGGGCAGAATCCGATAATGGCCAGCCGAGCGACCTGGCGCCCAGCTGGCCATCGTTCTGTTAACTGCCTACTCGATCGACTACGATCAAGTCCATTGTCGTAATACTTCTTCGGCGAATGCGTCCAGAATGTGATCCAACGCCACCCCGTCGCGGCGTACGGCCTTGAGGGACTCCTCCGCGTCGTCACGCGGACGAAATAGCGGCATGCTTGGAAATCCGTCGCTGCGGACGACGGATGAAGCCGCGGTCATCGCGGCGTCCGGATGGGCTGCCAGGTCATCCGCTGTCGCTGCCAGGTCGGGTGCCATTACGGTTTGGGACAGGGGCGCTTGCGGTGGAGCGTAAAGATGCAAGGCCACGTAATTGATTACCATCACGGCATCCTGCAGCGTGACGGCGTCGTCCGCCGACACATCCGGATACATGCCCCCGTCACGCATCACAGTTTGCATGGCGTTCGCGTCGGCAAGCAGGTTGATGATCTGCAACACATCGCGCAGCGTGACGGCCTGATCATTGTCCACGTCCAATGCATTTACTGGATTGGTCAGGACGACTTCATGGTTGCTCACCTGTCCCACTGGAGGGTCGAAGTTGCCGACCACGGGCAACGCGAACTCGTCACCAAACTGGGCATAGATATCCGATGCGAAGGGCTGAGGTGTGAATTCGATGGTCGGCAATCCCCGGTCGTCATCCGACACGACTCGCGAGAACAGGGATTCCCCATTGTTCGAGACGAGGAAGTACCAATCGGCCGTTTCCGTCGGCGACTGACCACTGCGGTCCGGCGTCCAGAGTCCCAGATCATCGACGCCATCCTGGTTCATGTCCGCAGCCGCCGGTCGCTCACGCACGCCGGCAAATCCGAAGTAAACAAGTTGATCCACCACACCGTCCCATCCGCGGATAGTCCCGTTGGCCAGGTCGAACTCAAACCGGTCCTCTTGCTCGTTGTACGTCGCCAGGTCGTCGAACCCGTCGCCGTCAAAGTCCCCCACGATGGGCAGCCCTCTTAGTTGCGTGTTCAACGACAAGTCCACACGGTAGTCGTGATTCGTGTCGAACCACCAGGTTTGTCCCGTAAACAGACCCACTTCATCGCCGTTATTCGTACTATGATCAAAATGTCCTGCCACGGGCAGACCGTTGATGTTGGCGGGATCCAGAATGCTGAGATCCGGGACTCCGTCGTTGTTGATGTCGATCAACCAGCGGAAGTTCGACCCCGTGGCCGGCGTGCCCACGTCGCCGTAGGCCCCCAGTTTATCGAAGCCGTCCGCCACGGGCGTCCCGTCGTCATCGTCGGGCCGTGAAAAGTTCCCGGCGAAGATATCGTCGCTGGGGAAGCCAAACACGTAGACAATATCTTCATTTGTGTCGTCGCCGTTTTCCGGGTCAAAGATGAAGTTGCCGTTCGTGTCCACGTAGACGCTGCCGCCGGACCAGGTACCGATTTCCGGACGCGCATCCATCGTGAACCGAGCTTGGAATTGTCCGCCGGGAACCCCATCGCCCGAAGGCAATAGGACTGCGCCCGTACCAGGCTCGTTGGGACGCACATCTCCGTCCAACCGGTTTCCGGCATTGTCGGCCAGGGAGTCAAAAATCGTCAGCGTAATTCGATCGTCCGGCAATGGTTCGGCAAAGTTGATCTTGACCGTGTACAAGAGCTGCCCGTCGACCTCGCCGGAAGAAACGAATTCGACCGAATCGATTAACAAATGGCCATTGGCGTCACCCACGGCCCCGTAGGTGCTGGGATCGAGCGCGAGGGTTGGATTCACAGCCGGGTAATTAAATGCCACCGTGCGGTTGGGCGTATCGGCGAACGTGACCAGCAGCATGTTGGTTAGCGGCGATGGTCCGTCGGTTGGCTTGGGACCGAATACGTCCCGTCCGTCGGGATATTGGACATCGACGACGACCGGTCCTTGCCGGTCAAGAAAGATGTCCAATGTCATCTGAGTGCTGAGATTGCCGGCGACGTCCTGTGCCGTGATGGCCACCGTCACCACGCCGTCGGGAATACCCAAGGCAGAAAGATCAAGGTCGGACGTCAGTTCCCAGCGACCGCTGGGCAACCCCGCGTTGCCGTCATAGGGTAGTGCCACCGTCTGGCCGATCTGAACCTGACCGGTGGGGGTGGTGACCAAGGCGCGAATGATGGCGTCGGCCTCGGCGTAGCCCCAGAAGGACGGAGTCGCATCATGCGTGATACGGTCCGCGAACAGTGCCGGTTGACCCACGATGCCGCTGTCACTCTCGCCCCGCAAACCGTCCGTGGTGCTGGCGGGATCGCCAAACGACTTGTCAGGCGCCACCGTGTCAATCGTCACTGCCAGCAGGAAGTCCTCGCTGATGTTTCCAGCGCGATCTTCCACTTCCAGTTTGAAATTGTGGACACCATCGGGTAGCGCGGCCAATGTGTGGGAAAAGAATCCGTCTGAGGTAAAATCGCCCAGGCTGGCAAACGAGTCGACGACCAGGATTTCGTCGCTGGCCAACGCGCCGTCGGGACGAACGTAGACGCGATACTTGATGTCGTTCGGGAACGGGTTCATCCCGCCATTCACTGTATCGCTTGCGGTTACCGTCAGTGTCAGCATGTCCTGGTTCGTAATGTTGTCGGCGTTGTTACGTCCGGTATCGTTGATCAGATCAAGGTAGGGCGTGTTGGGTTGTACCGTGTCGATGTAGACTCGAGTTGCCACGAAGCCGTCATCTCCGTCTGTGGTCACGACACCCGCTGCATTCGTGTAGCGCGGCACGAAGTCGTAGACTCCGTCGGCTAACGGCTCGGAGGTTATTTCCCACTCACCCGACGTAAGTGTTACGGTCGATCCGACCAGCTGCGTGGTCCCCGTGACCATATTGGTCGCCAGCAGATCCACCTTGGTACCCGGCTCCGCCGTGCCGTTAAATGCGGGCTGGTTCAGCCGCGTAACGCCGTCGTCGTTCAACATGCCCGTATCGCTGGATTCCAGCAGCATGGCGGCACTGCCCGTCGGGCCATCGGTGATGATCGTCAGGAATGTGGGCACCGAAAGTCCCGTGCGACCCGTCACGTTGGGCGTCTTGCCGTCGACGATCACAGTTCGGGCTGAGACCACATAGTTGCCGGCCGGCAAGACAGGGGCCGTCGCCTGCCACAGCGTCGAGGAGCCCCCCACCGGCGAAGCAAAAGCCGTAAAGGTCGCTCCACTCGTCGAGTCCACAATCACCAATTCCACACCCGCTCCGTCGACCACACCCGAGGCGATGTCACCGGCGTTAAGCAGCAGGATTCCCATGTTGGCAAAGTCGGTCAGGTCGCTCTGGATGAAGAACGTGGGATCCACATCCGATGTAATGCCATCGTTGTTCATCATGCCCGTGTCGCTGGCGGGTGAGAGCGTTACAGACGTGGGAATCGGTGCCGGAAAATTCTCAATTTCCAGGTCGTAGGTGTTGAAGTCGTCACCCACGGCAAAAACATGAATGAAGTACATCTCCTGGGACACCACCGGAATCACGAGTTGTTCGTTGTCCGTCATCGAAGTGGAACTGGCGACTATGTTTCCGTCCATATCCACGATTTCCAAATCGACGTTGCCCAACGCCTGCAAGAAGTAAGCCGTCACGAGAAGTTTGCCCGTGTCATGAGCCGTCAGTTTGAAGTAGTCTTCGTCTCCGTCTCCCACCGTGTCGTCGTTCAATGTGACGGTGGTGGGGGAGCCCAAAACGGTTGCCGTCTCGATGGTGTCGTTGTCTCCCGGTGCGTTCGGATCGATGACGGTGGCCGTCGCCGAAAACTCCGATGTGTTTCCATCCGCATCGGTGGCCGTGGCCAAGACGCGCGTTCCCCCCACAATCGACCCCAACGGCACGCTGGCAACTTGCACTCCCGGGGCAAAATAGATGTCGGTGCCCAGAAAGGACTGGCCTTCCTGGTTGTCCGAATCGGCGATGAAGAAATCCAATAGGAACGCGAACGCCGAATTCGGGGCGATCGAAGGCACGGAATACGTGATATCGAGCATCAGGCCGTTGATTACGGCCGACGTTATCACGGGAAAATTCTGCAGCAAATTCGGGCCGATGTCCGGATCGTCGACGTCGTTCGGCGTCACGCCGTTGTTGGCCAGGTCGATGCCTAGATCGGTATTATTAAAGATGGAGTTTTGTCGAATGGCGTTGCGGAGCGCCATGCCGCTTTGATCCACAACAATCACGCCGGCGTTTCCGTTGTATCCAATCGTGTTGTTGCGCACGAGCGTATTGGATGCGTCCTCGATTTCAATGCCGTCGGAGGAATTGCCCACGGGCAGCATTCCCGTGCGGTCCGTACCGACCAGATTGTCTTCAATGATTGTGCCCTGGGTTTCGGGCGCATCGAGACGAATCCCGTTGCCCGTAACAGGGTCGGCACCGTCGCCATTTCCGGAGACCAGGTTGGATCGGACCACGTTGTCGATTCCGCCCACGATCTCGATGCCGCAGCCAAGATTGCCGAGATCCGTGTCACCGTCCCGATCGGTCCCAACGTAATTCCCCTCGATCGTGTTGCCGTCCGCGTTTATATTGAATACGAATATGCCATCGCGTCCGTTGCCAGAAATGAGATTCGCATCCGCAGGATTCGGTCCCCCCACGCGGTTGTTGGCGACGTTGTTCACGAACACTCCGTCCAGTCCATTACCGCGCGTGTTCTGGCCACTCACGTCCGTACCGATAAAGTTGCCGGCCACCACGTTGTCGGCTCCCTCCAGCCGGATGCCGCTGAGCGAGAAGCGATTGATCGCCAGGCCGCGAATCGTCGTATTGTTAGCTTGCACGCGCAAACCCTGAACGCCCGCGCCAGCATTAAACCCGTCCAGTTCGATTTGGAGTACCGTATCCAGGACCGAACCAAATGCAGCCGTGTTCGGACTCGAACCAGGCTGCGTGTAGCCGTCAATCGTCACCGGATCGGTGATGAACGGAAGAGCCGACGTGAGCGCAATCGTATGCGGGCCTGCTCCCGCGATGTTAAACATGATGTCGTCGGCGCCCGCCAATGCATTGGCGTCAATCATGGCTTGGCGCAGGCTGCCGGCTCCGGCGTCCATCGTGTTGGTAACCGTAAACACGGCGAGCATCGCTCTTTGTTCCAGCGATTCCATCTCCAGCCGACGTCGGCGATGGACATGTTGCTGAGCACGCCGTTTCTTACCAACACGCATTTTTCCGCTCGTCATCGTCATTGTGAAAACCTCTTAAGGATCTGTGGCCGTCGGTGACCCACGTGAGCTGACATCGGGGCATCGGACCGGGCCGTTCCGGGTGCCCTCATACCGAGCCGTCTCCACTGACAAATTCCGGTGCTCAGACGGGGCGCGCAACGGCCAAGTACCCGTGCGGCGAGCTGACCGAGAACTTCCGACGTCTCCCAGCCACTATAAATAGGATTGTCAAACTGGAGAAGTATTTTTGCTTAAAAAACGATATATTTCCGCTTGAATCGATTCGGAATGTCGCATAAACGGGCGCTGCGGGCCGATGAGGGCACGGCAGGGCATTGCGCTCTGGGACCCGGTTTTCCGTCTTCCAGATCAGAGCGGCATGTTCTGATATTCTCGTGCTCGAACCAGGGACGCCGACATGTCACTCGTGCTCAGCGCAGCGCTGTTCGTGCTTGTAATCGAAGCGCGTGGCGACGACGGAAACGATTTTTGATCGCGAGAAACTCGACGTGTACCGCCTGGCACCGCAATACGTGGCCGATTGTATGATCCTTTGAAGGGCCAACTCAAACGCGTAGTGGCCATGCTGACTCGTCTGGTCATTTGATCGCGCCGTGTGTCGGCCACGTCCGCGTGGTACGATGCTGCCATCGATGACGGGCACGTGCGCGAGCACGGCTGCGCTGAGCACGAGTGATGGCAAGTCAACTCGCGATTCTGGGCCAGAACGAAGCCATGCTCCGGAGTGGCGGTGGCCAGCGTTATTCAAATGGAAAGTCAACTCCCGCCACCCGGTGATGGCGGTCGATAGCGTGTCTGTCATGAGCCCGCCCAAGACGGTTCTCGATCAACTGCGACAATTCTACGAGTCACACGGTGTTTCCTTTCGTGAGCTTCATCACGAGCCCACGCACACCTCTGAGGAATCGGCCCGAGCGCGAGGTGAGCCACTTCACATCGGCGGCAAGGCGCTGTTGCTCAAGTGTCAGCTGCGAGGCGAAGCTGCCGCTGGGGACGACGCTTTGTCGGCGGCAATCAGCGGCGTCGGTGGGTTCGTGCTCGTTGTGCTGCCGGCCGATGCACAGCTCCGTTCGCCGCTGGTGCGTGACAACTTGAAGCTGAGGAAATTTCGTTTTGCGACTGCCGATGAACTCTTGGAAAAGACGGGGCTTGTACCGGGCAGCGTACCGCCATTCGGAGTACCGATACTGCCGTTTCCCATCGTCGTGGACCGGCAGTTGCTGGCAAATGACCGCATTGCATTCAACGCGGGGTCGCTGACCACCTCCCATGTCCTGGCGATGGCGGACTATCTGAAACTCGTCAATGCGGTTGTCGCCGAGGTCTGCCAACGAGCGTCAGACGGCTGAGCGCTACTAAAGACGAACTATCTCCAGCGGAGTCCCCACCCGACCTTGTGGACCTTGTGTCGGTGGCTTGCGGCCTGACGGCGAAGACCTGCGCCGCGATGTGGATACCTCACTCGACCTTGTGTCGGACGCACGGTCGGTCGGGACGGCTCGGCAACCAACCGCCTTCATCGACGGCACACTTCGCGCAGTACCACTGCTACTGACCCGATCGACGTCGGTCGTGGCTGGACCCATCCATTCCGCGCCGCAGTTCACGGCGACGTCGCGCGTACCATAGCTTCGACGTGCGCAGGGCACGACTACCGCGGCGGCTGGAAACCAGTGCGTCGTGAAAGCGCTGCGTGGCCACGGACAAGAAGCCCGGATAGACGGTCTGGTGGTACAGCGACCCGGCAGGCAGTGCCGCCAGCAGCCGGCGATGTGCCACCGGCAGGTTATGGTAGGGCAGTGTGGGGAAAAGATGGTGGAGGGCGTGATAGCGCAGATTCAAGGGGAAAAACAGTTCCGTCAGCACGGGCACGCCTTCGATGTTGACCGAATCGTCCAATTGATCGATGTAACTGATCGGCTTGCCTTCGCTTTGATAGTGATGCGCGACCAGATTGCGTACGTAGTTCAAGCCCAGCGTCATCATCCCCAGCGCGTACAACAGCAATATTTGGTACCAGGGAACGAGGCCGGCGTATGTCGCGCCCACGACCGCCCACGACCGCAAGCAACAGCAGCATTCGAGTGCGGCGATGGCTGCCCAAGGCGCATCGGCTGGGATCTTACGCCGATACCGCAGGTTGATGACGTAGGAAGAAGCGTGTTGTAGCACCCAGCGGCGAAGGCTCGGGTGCAAAAATGAGATGGGGGTCATGATGAGAAAACGGAAAAATACCGCTGGGGGCAGCAATACTGCCTGTAGGTAAAATCGCAGTAGCTCGTGCAAAGTTCCGTGGCCTAGCGGCAGGTATTCTCCGTCGCGTCCTGTTCCGTAATGGTTGGCCGAATGATGGTCGATGTGATTTTCATAGAAGTACGACGGCATCAGCATGGGAATCCCGGCCAGAATATTCCAAGTAATGCGAAACGTACGCAACGTCTTGCCGCTGAGGTGTACGATTTCGTGAATGAACGACCCGACACGAAACAGGGCAAAACCGGCAACCAGGAAACACACAAGTTGCCGCAGCGAGAAGAGTGGCGATCGAAAGTAGAGGCCCGCAAACGTGTACCCCATGGCCAGTGACACCAGGAAGTCCGTCCAATAAACGATAGGGCGATGGACGAACAAATCGGCCACGATACGGCGTGCCTGGCGCACCGAAAACTTTTCCGAGCAGCATGCTGTCGACATACGACGCCTGTGGCGCATCCTCCCTCACCTGTGTCGCGGACCGCAGCAGCTAACGGCGCGACGCACGCGTAATTTCTACAGGTAACTGGGGACCATGAGCCTGCCGCGGCGAATCCGGCCACACCCCGCCGCAGGATTAACTGCCTATCCCTATGATGCTATCTGCACTCTTATCGTCAATACTGTACTGCCCCCACATGGAAACGCCGTCGGTATTGCTCGAATTTGCGGCTCGCTGTTATCCTGAACGGAGCGGAGTGAAGGATCTGCCCGCCCGCCTGGGTTCCCGTGGGACGGCGGACGCAAAGCTGCGTCCCAAGCGAGGTTAACGCTGACTCTCGAGCGACGTCGCCGGAAGATCCTTCGGTCGCGGGTCGTGCTGACGCACGGCTACCGCTCCCAAAGGATGACATTCCCGCGCTGACGCACACGGCTACCACTCGCTCAGAATGACAGGACCGCGTGCTGATGCGTTTCACAGGCGGACGCGCGTTATACGGTGCGCTTTTTCCACACGCGTCGCCAGCCGCTGATGTGGGTGAACTGGGCCCAAGCCCACTTGAGCCAGCGCAACACGGCGTTGGCCAGCCACAGTGCCCAAAGCAGCATCAACAGTCGGTAGAACGAGACCGAAATGGAAATCACCTTGGGTTCAGGGAGCAACGTGCCGGACCGTGGCTGAAACCAGCGCAGATTCGTCGCCGTGGATCCATTCCCCAGAATGAACATCCGCGGATCCCCCAAGAGCCCCTCGGCCACGATCCGCACGAAGATTCCCAGCACGATGAAGGTGAAGATCACCAGGAAGATTTGCTGCAAATCGAATCGCCAAGCCCACAGATCTTCCGGATTCTGTCGACCGCGCCAGGCCAGCACAAAGAACCAGGCCACCACGATCAGCGCCGCGACCACGTGGACCTGCGTGAGACCGATGGCCAACAGGACCCACTCCAGGCGGCGTAATGGCGATCCGGAGAAACTGCCTAACACGGCGGCCGCCAGTACCGCACACACGAGAATCGTCCAGAAACGCACGGCGGGACCACGTAGCGGTCCCTGTGCCCACAGGACCCAACGGTTGTCCGGCATGGACACCGACGTCTGCGCGTTGGCCGCCTCCGCCGGCAGCTTGATCTGCCCTGCCTTAACGGTCATGCGCAGCGGTTGTAAGGCTCGCCACGCAACGTGAATCTTCTGATTTCCCGGGTGCAGGGGTACGATCAGCCCGCCGTCATCGCGTCGCACCGGAATCGACTGCCCATCCCGAGTCAGGGAAGAGATCTCGGCAGCGGGATCGAGATCGATGCGAAAATCATCACCAAGACTGCAGTTGACATCCAGCGTCAGCTGTGTGGTGTGTTCACGATCTCCGACCGAGACATCATGCTGGACGTTTTGAATCGTCATGGTCTGGCCACTAATGGCCTCCGGCCTGGCAAACGCAAGATCAACTTCCTCGCCGGGCCACGGATACCAGACGGGAACCAGATCGGATTGCTGCGCCTCGAAGATCGGGGCCAGACCCGACAGCGTCGCATTCCACACCGGGGAGGTGACGAGATGCCAACGCTCGACCCACGCGTCCGTGGAGGCTGCCGCGAGGTGAACATGCTCACCCACGGGCAATTCACTGCTCCAGGAAACGCCCTGTTCGCCGATCCCCAGCCGCACTTCTACAAATCCATTTTCCACGACCACATTGGGTGTCAGCACGCTCTCGCCCTCGAGTAACGGAACTCGGATGGAAACCGCTTTCGCGGACGCAGCCAGCCGCGTTACCGTGTTTTCCAGTTTCCAGCGCAGGCCAATCTCCAGACGTCGGTCCAAAGCCAGAATCGAATTGAAATCCTTGCGATCGTAGGCGGCTTCCTCGGAGGATTTTTCCAGTTGCCGTGCGAGGAAAATCTGTTGCTCGGGGACGCCGTTCGCCCCAATGCCGGTAACGTTCCAGCCCTGGGCGTCGACCCGTACGCGCCGCGGCTTCAATAAGAAGGTCCATTCCCACTGCGGTGCGTTGGAGAGTCTCCCCTCGATGACGACTTGATGCACGCCTGCCGGCGTGTTCAACCACAAGTAGCCATCCTTGCGGCACAGGACCGCGCTGGGTTGGTCGTCCAGCAAGACGCGGAGCGGGGACCAGTCAGGCAGCTTGCCTGGCAGGGGGACTGCCACGGGAACCACCGCATGAACTTCGGCCTTCATGACCAGTTTATCCTCCATGACGGTTAATTCGACGAACGGAATGTCGGCCGCATGGGGAAACGCGTCCGTGGCCGGTTCCAGTAATCGCGTGCGGAGTGTATCCAGCATCACGGGATCGGGAAACTGGGCGTAGGAAGTCTGCGGCCACAACATGGTCAACAGCAGGACGCCGGCCCCCCAGGCCGGCTTCGCGATGGCTGTTCGAGCTCGCCGATCGCTGAGCAACACCGCCAACAGCGCCAGCAACAAAACGACACGGATGGCGTTCAGCGCGCGGTGCACGCTGGGCGGGATCAGGATGGGGCGCACTCGCTGGTCCGCCGTGACGGGGCCCTTCCAGGCGCAAACCACCTGATTCCAACTCCAGGTTGGTTCGGCGGGTCCGGTTTGGATTTTGGCTTTCGGATCGTACAGCAGGTTGGACGTCTGCTGCTGGATTGCTTTACCCGTGCCCGCTTCCCTTGAATAATAATTAGCACGTCCGCTCTGCTGGCCCTGGCCCTGCATCCGCGGAACACCAGATCGATCCACAACACCTCGACGTGCGGCTTCCCTGGGGGCTATTCCCAGGCGCTGCAAACCGAAATAACGACGGGGCGCGTACGGCGTCCCCTGTTCTTCCAACTGGGGATAAATAGTGCTCTGCACCTGTCGGGCCACGAAGGGGATCAGCCAGATCGCCAGCAGCACGAGGGCCAGCAGCTTCCAGGTCTGAATCCACCGCCGCGCGGTTCCGGCGTGCACGACGCGCAACAGCGCCAACGGCATGAGCAGCAGCAGCCAGGTGAAGCGGGGGGCTCCCAGTTCATGGTACGCGAGGCCGAATCCCAGGAATGCCGTGATCCCGGCCCAGAGGCCCCACATGCGAAATACGGCCAACGCAAAGACCAGTAACAAGAACAGATCCAGCTGTGTCCAGGCTGTCAGCCAATCTCCCACGACACGGTCGGCTCCCCACAGCGCCAGCATCCGCCATCCCGGCGGCAGGGCGAATGTCATGCTGGCCGAGTCCGCGTTGGCCTGCCATCCCGTGGCCTGCATTGTGGCGCCGCGCTGCAGGCGGCCGACCGCCTCCAGATTCAGGTTCCGCTGGCGGACTTCGACTCCCCACGCTTCCGTTGTTGGATTGGCCGTAATCAATTGTGCTTCCCCATCGACGCGGACGACCCCCAGTTCATATCCCTCCGCGGCGTCCAATCTCCAAACCTGTTGCATCTGCCCGCGAATCTGATCACGATACGTGATGCCGCGGCCGTCTTCGTCCAGCCACAACTGGCGATCAATGGTCAGGCCGGCCGGACGCTGCAACCCCATGCCCCGCATTTTTTCCTTAATGCGAAACGCCGTGTCCGTGGGCCACTGATAGACGGGAAGGTCTCGCCATCGCTCGGGGTAGGTCGTTTGCGACACATCGACAGCGGCCAGTCCCTCGATTTCGGCCACGCGCAACGTGGGGTTGGAGCGAAAACCGATCAATTCAGTACTGGTCACGGGACGGACATCAGCAGCGTAGCGGACTTCGTTAGTGGGAGTCGTTCGAAACGCCTGCAGCTGAACGATAAACCGGCCGGCTCGAACCTGGGCCTTCATTTGGCCATCGTCGTCAATCGCCACGGGGATTTTGCTGTCGACCGAGGAGAGCTTCCAGCCGGCGGGCAAAGCTTGGCCGATGATCTCCTCACGGCTCTTGCCCGAGACCGTCAATTCCACTTCGGTGCGTAGCCACATGGGGATCCCGTCGTCAAGGACGCGATAGACCCGCGCGGACAACAGGTTCTGGTCGGTGTCCGCCGCCACCTTGCGTTTCAGCCAGACGTCGCCCCGTTCGTCCCAATTCGGCGTCGCAATCAATCGGTCGTCAACCGTCAGCGAAAGGATGCCAATCTGGGGTGAGAGGGAAATGCGTTGCGGCATCTCGTCCCAGCGGAACTCGCCCGACACTTCGTACTTACCCGGGGGCAGGCTGACGGCGGGCCGGCGATCGGCGGACTCCACGACGGGAACGGTTTCTCCGCCAGCACGCACGCCGACCGGCCAGACCTCGGCGTTCCCCGGGAGCGGAACCAGTGTTTGCTCAAAGACGTCGACGTTGAGCGTCCACTTACCACCGTCTTGTCGGGCCGACAATGATAGCTCAGATGGCCAGAAGCAAATACGCGTTTGAGCGTCGCTGTAGACCGCAGGGCAATTCCGATGCGGCACATCCCAGGTGACCCAGTCCTGCCACGGCCTGAGGGGATCGGGGATATCCCGCGTTTGCGCCTGGACGGGCGAGGCCACAACGAGCATCTGCAACCAAACTAAAACGCAGCCCAGCCAACGACAATCGTACATGGTCTTCCCTCGCGCTCATGAGAATCGGGCCGAATTCCAGAATCGGCAAAGGAACGTCTCACGGATCAAACATTGCTTCCGCCAGCCCGCATTGTAGCATGCCTGGCTGGGGCCTTATTTCACAAGACGGCAGCCTGAAAACTGATATCGCGTCCGTTTGTGTCGCTCGATAATATCCGCGATCCATCGTGGCGTGGCAGCCGAGTCGTGAATCGGAAGCCGTGCTCAATGCGATGGGATCAACGGTCTGCAATTCGGTGGAGCTGTGACCGTTGCCAGTCTCATGGTCCCAGATTCTCGTCAACGACATCATCCAACCCACCCGGGTGGTGAACACGATGCCGCGTTAAACCATTGCGTCTTTCAGCTCTGCATCACCCTCACCAAACCACCGCGGCCGTTGGAGTCGAACACCGGACAGTATAAGCAGTTAGCTTCCAGGGTCTATGGTATCCCCCGCGATTACGACGCGCACTCAACCGACGATACTTCCAAGTCGTAAGGAACGCCGGTTAGGCGCGGCTACGACCGAACGTCCGGGGACCGTACTCAACCAAGCGCCCGGCCGATCGTCCGTTGCGAGTTCTCGCCTGCGCGGCGACTTGTCTGCCAGTACCACGGACGGCGCTTTGTTCAGCTTGATGGTGGGCACGGGGGAGACCTACCTGCCGGCATTTACGCTGGCAATTGGCAGCGGCGAGGTCGCCTCGGGGTTGATCGCCACAGTTCCGAAGCTTACGGGAGCGCTTTTGCAGCTACTGACGCCATGGGCTGTGGAACGGCTTCAGTCGAACCGTGGCTGGGTGGTCGGCTGCGCGCTGCTGCAGGCCACCAGTCTGCTGGCACTGCCGGCAGTCATCCTCTGGCCCGCACATACGACCTGGATCCTGTTTCTGATATCCACCTTGTATTGGGGAGCGGGTTTGGCAAGCGGGCCAGCCTGGAATACTTGGATGGAAGCCGTAGTGCCCAAACAGATCCGCACACGGTTTTTTGCCAGGCGTTCGCGCATCTGCCAGGCCGGCGTGCTGTCGGGATTCGTCGCGGGAGGCGTACTGCTTCAACTGGCATCCGCACAGCACTGGCAACTGGCTGCGTTCACGGGCCTGTTCGTCACGGCAGCGATCTGCCGATATGCGTCGTCCTGGTTTCTTTCTCGGCAGACTGAACTGGATCGCGGTGGCACGCTGAGGCAGTCGAGCCTGTTCGTGGTGCTGCGGAACCTGGGGGGCATGCTGGTGGCAAGTTGCTGCGGTACCTGCTGTTGATGCAGGTCACAGTGCAAATTGCCGGACCGTTCTTTACTCCGTACCTGTTGGGCGAGTTGAAGTTTTCCTACCTTGAGTTCATGCTGCTGACCAGCGCCGCGTTTGCCGGAAAAATGTGGGCCATGCCGATGTGGGGAAATCTGGCCAAGTCAACCGGTGCGCAACGACTGCTGCGGATCGGCGGCATTTCGATTATTCCACTGGCTGGCCTTTGGATGATTTCCAGCAATTTCTGGTTCTTGCTGTGCCTGCAGGTACTGAGCGGTGTGGCCTGGAGCGCTTACGAGCTCGCCATGTTGCTGCTATTTTTCGAATCGATTCCCCGCCATGAGCGGACCAGTTTGCTGACCGTTTATAATGCCGGCAACTCCATTGCGATGGTTTTGGGGTCGCTCATGGGAGCCGCGGTGCTGAACGGGTTGGGCGTCGGCAGTGATGTAGCGCCCATGTTTCCGGGACAGTCTCCCTACTTGATCCTGTTCGGTCTTTCAACCGTACTGAGAGTTTTGACCTTGCCCTTCCTGTTTCGTATTCCCGATTTGCGATTTCCCGTCGTCGTACCGTCCCTGCGGTGGCTTTCGATTCGCCCCGCCGATGCCGCTGCCGATCCCCCGGTGTTGCCGAGTATTCCGAACGGACATGCCGGGAAACTTTGAGTCACGACCCTGCGCGCCACGCGCTCGGCGCGCTCACGGTGAACGGGGATGTGACCGAGCCAATCGAGCGGTCACCTCCGCCTGAGGTGTGACTGAGCCAGCAGCAGTCCGGCAAACAGTTTCAGGTCGGCCATCGCCTGCCGCGCGCTTAGCCACTGAGACACTTCTTCCAAGGCGACTTCGTGAATGGTGATTTGTTCATGTTCGTCCCCCCCACCAGGCCCTTGCTTGATCAGGCCCTCGGCCAAGTAGAGCGTGATCGATTCATCGGTGATCCCCGGCGAGGAGTAGCCGCTGCCTAGTTCCGTCCAGCGTCGAGCGGCGTACCCGGTTTCTTCCAGCAGTTCACGCTGAGCCGCCTGCAAGAGCGGCTCCTCCTCGGCCCCGGGTACATCTCCGGAAAGTCCTGCGGGAATCTCCACGACGGCACGTCCCACTGGGGGCCGGTATTGTTCCACTAAGACGACGTGGCCGCTTTCCGTAAGGGCCACAACGCCTACGGCTGGCCGCTTCAGGTTGCGCGTAGCAAATTCCCACCGACCGCGCGCCACCAACGAGACGTGTCGGCCAGCGTGTAACATCTTGAGCTGATCTTCGTTTGACATTCGTCATTCCTCGCATTGACTTGGAGCGCGTCCACTTTCCCCCTGAAAATGTTGCGACCATCTCCATCGAAACGTGCGACGTCTTGGACAGGCTGAGGGCTCATCGTACCACATGATGAATTTCCAAGACCAGCAAAGCTCGCCGCGAGGCGGATGCATGTCATCCTGAACGGAGGGGAGCGAAGTGCAGGATGTGGAACGGGAAAGACCGTAGAACGAGGCCAGGGCGATTGCAGATGGAACGGTGACTCACGAGTGTCCCTTCGACGTTGGCCCCAGGGCGTGATAGGATGATGGCAGATTTGGCCATGTCACGAACCTGGAGGATGTCAGATGGCAAAGAAGCGATCGGAGCGGACGAGAGGCCAAAATCGGGAATCTGAGGACGCACGGATGATCATGCGGTCCCTGCTAGGCGGAGCCTTGGATGCCGAAGATGCCACGGAGTTTCTCGCACACGTCTCAGACGACAGTCAGATCGATTTCGGCGAAGACGAGGAAGGGGAATTGCCTTATCCCGTGTTCGACCGCCCGATGATGGCGAAGCTGTTGAAGGAAATCCCGCCCCACTCCGATTCCGCCCAGGCAAACTGGAACCTCGCCACGGAGTTGATGGACCAGCTTGACGATGAATTCGATCCGGCTCATCAACTGGAACTGGCGCAGGACGCCCTGAGGGCCGCACCGTATTGTGCCGACGCCTGGAATTACCTGGCCGAGTGCGCGGACTCGCCGGAACATGCGCTGGAATTGTTCCAACGGGCCGAGCAAGCCAGCCGGCTTATGCTGGGAGGACGCTTTGATGACCTGCGCGGGCAATTCGAAGATGCCGCGGAGACTCAATCGGTGATGCGATCTCTGGAAGGAAAGGCCGACATCTTGCAGTTGATGCGGCGAAACGAGGAAGCGATTGACGTCTACGCGGAAATGCTGGAGCTGAGTCCTGGTGACCCACAGGGTGTTCGCCGGCGCTTGCTGGGTCTCTTGCTGCTGCTGAACCGCGTTGAGGAAGCCACCGAGCTGCTGGACGATTATCCAGACGAGGAATTCGCACTCTGGGCGTATGCGCGTTTGCTGCTGGCCATCCGAGCTGATCGACAGGAATCAGAATTGGACGCATTGTTAGCCGACGCTCATACGGCCAACCAACACCTGATTCCCTACCTGGTCGGCGACCGACGTATCGAGGCGGACCTGCCTGAGTTCTTCAGCATGGGTGACGAATCGGAGGCCCTGGTGGTCGCTCCCGAGTTGCTGCCGGTGTGGCGGACGACGCCCGGCGCGACGGCCTGGCTGCGACGTGCCGTTGCCAGGTTGGGCCTTGAAGTCGAGAGTGCCAGTGACGCGGAAGCAGGCACGCGGGAATCGCTGTTGATCGAGGCGGCCGCGGCTCCCCAAGATCTTGATCAGGTCTGGCAGGTAGACTACCGCAAGGGCACGTCGCACGACGAGGTTTATTGGGGCGTGATGATCGCTGACCCGCAGGATGGTCTGGCGCGGCATGAGGTCGTGCTCAATTCCAAACCCACGCCAGACGATGTGTTCGACGCCATCCTGGAGGCGATCGTGCAGCCGGATCTGGCGACGCCTGGCCGCCCGGGCGAGATTCACTTCGCAAAAAAGTCGCTGTGCAAGAAGTTGTGGAAACACCTCGAACCGCTTTCGATTTCTTGCCGCGTCGAAGACGTGGACGAATTGGATCAGATCTTCGATTTCGTGGCTCAGATGGCCGAAGCGGAAGTGGATCCTCAAGCGGAAGATCCGATTTCCATCGAGGCCCGACCGGGAAGCATGTGGCAAGTTGCAGCCGTGCAGATGCTGGATACGATCGAGGAGCAAGGCGAACGCCTTCGTCCCTGGGTGGCCGTTGTATTTGAGCCCGAAACGGGATTGATCCTGCAGATCGATGTCAGCACCACACTGCACACGGCGGAGGGGTTATGCAACGTGATTCGCAAGGCAATATTCTGTTCGCCGTATGGGGAACCGACCAGGCCAGAGGAAGTACAGGTACGGTCGAATGACGACCTACTGGCCATGGAGCCTCTGCTGGCCCCATGGCAAATCCGCTGTCGGCTGGGTCCATCGTTTGAAGACTTCGACAGTGTGGTCAACGACATGCAGTCCCGCTTTGCGAACCAACGCTTGCCCTCGATTTGCGACATTCCCGGAATCACGGCCCAGGACTTGTGCTTCTACTACGAAGCGGCCGCCGAATTCTACAAAGTCGCGCCCTGGATTCGCACTCGTCCGGATCATGTCCTGAAATTGTCGAGTCCGGATTTTGATCGTCCCGTATTTGTCGTGATTATGGGACAATTGGGGTCGGTGATTGGTTTGGCGCTCTTCAGCGAACTCGACGACATTCAGCGGTTACTCGCGGCGGGTCCGAGGAGCGATCCCACGCAGTTTCGCCAAAGTTCCTGGTCAGTGATATTTGGGGAAGTTGACGACATTTCGCCGCAAGACGCGGATGCACTGGAAGTGCACGGTTGGCCCGTCGCGGCGCCGGAGGCGTTTCCGGCACTGTTACGAGTGGACGCCGGTCGGCCGATGGCCACCACGGATCCGCGCGAACTTCGGCTGATTGCCGAGTGCCTGGCCACGCTGGCCCGCACTCGCTTTCCGGTCACAACCAACCAACTGATTAATATTTCGCTGCCCGAAACGGTGTCGGGCCAGGTTCTACAAACGGACGTCGCGGTCCAGGCCATCGATCCTGGGACCTGAGCAGCCGGCCACGCTCAAAAAAAATGCAGAACTCTCACTTAGCCGTTGGCAGCATGCAGGTTTGTCGCGAGAGCGGGGATGGGAACAGGAGCGAACCGAGGCGGTTACATCGCCTGGCCGAGTTGCTGGAATTTTCCCCGGAGGTATGACAGGAAGGCGTCCGAGGAAACGGGCTGCCCCGTCACGCGTTCCATGAGTTCCCCGGCAGTATAGCGCCGGCCGTGATGGTGGATATTCAGCCGCAACCAATCGGTCAGCGCCTCGAACTCGCCTCGTCTCATCGTTTCCTCGATATCGCCAATGTCGCGGGACGCTTTGGCGAATAATTGGGCTGCGTAAAGATTTCCCAACGTATAGGTGGGAAAATACCCCACCAGCGCACAGCTCCAATGTACATCCTGCAATACTCCCGTTGCGTCGGATGTGGGCTCGATGCCCAAGTAACGCCGGTACTTTTCACGCCAGGCATCTGGAAGATCGGCTACCGCCAGTTGTCCGGCAATCAGATCGCGCTCCAGCTCGAAGCGAACCACGATGTGTAAATTGTAGGTTGCTTCGTCCGCCTCAATGCGGATCAAAGACGGCTGCACGGAATTCACGGCCCGGTGAAACTGTTCGACGGAAACATCGCTGAGCGCTTTGGGAAATATTTGCCTGAGATTCGGATAGAAATAGGTCCAGAACGGCAAACTGCGCCCGACAAGATTCTCCCACATTCTGGATTGCGATTCATGCATCCCCAATGAAACGTGCTGGCCCAAGGGCAAGCCGTAGTGCTCGCGACGCAGCCCCTGCTCGTACATCCCGTGACCGGCTTCATGCAAGATGCCAAAAAAGGCGCCGCTAAACCAGTTCTTTTGATAGCGCGTCGTGATCCGACAATCGTTGGGCCCCGTCGATTCGCAAAACGGATGCGACGTGACGTCCAACCGTCCTCGTTGGAAATCAAATCCGATCTGCTCAGCGACGTATCTACCGAATCGTTCCTGCTTGTCGATGTCGTAGTTTCGTTTCAGAATATCGGCCGAAGCCGTTTGCTGACTGTCTTGCAAAGCAGCCACTAGATCGCTCAGCTCGCGCGCCAGGTCACCCAGCAGATCGGACATTTGTTGGGTCGTCGTGCCGGGCTCGTATTCGTCCAAAAGCGGATCGTACCGATGGTCGCTGTACCCCAGGGCATCGGCCTTCTCGCCGACCAGCCGCAAAATTTGTTCCAGCTGGGGAGCAAATTCCACGAAGGAGTTGTGGTCACGCGCCGCTGCCAGATTTGCTGCCCCATCACGGTGGCCTCCGCCAGTGCCTCGACCAGCGAGCGCGGCAATTTCCGGGCACGATCGTAGTCCCGCCGCAACGCCCGAATCGTCGCTCCGGTCTCACTAAGCGGATCGGCTGCCAGTGGGCTTTGCTCCAGTTGCGACAGCAACTCACCCAAGCGTTCGTCCGTACGTCGCTCATGCACCAGCCGGGCCAGGGCCTTCATTTGCTCGCCGCGAAAGGAGGCAGCCGCCGGGGGCAACATGGTCCGCTCGTCCCACGCCAAGACACTGCTGATCGATTCCAGCACAGCGTACTCACTAACATGTTGGCGGAGCGTCCGATAGACTTCTTGCATGTCTTCCTTTCCTGTTGCCTTGTTGCGGAGGGATTCGCGTTAACCAAGCGAACGGCTACTTGATGATCGCGAAATTGATTCCCGGCAGCCGGTGTTTCGCGGCGACCCAATCTCTCCATCAGGCGCCGTAGACCATTCCAGAACTACGCGACGGCCGGAGTCGGTGTCCCTCCCACGCCAGAATCTTGAGAGGGCCATTGATGCATGACGCTCGCCGCAGACGCCTTGGCGTCGCGAACGAGCCACAAGTCCTCTGCTTCAACACTGTTGTACCAGATTCTGAGGCAGTTCGGTTAAGCGGAGCATCCTGGGGCCAGAAGCCCACGATACTTTCGAACAACCGGGTAGTACGGTAACATGATCGCGACGTGTAGTGTCATTATCTGGGAGTTTACCGATGGAACCGCTGGATGCCCTGGTGATTGCCCCACATCCGGATGACGCCGAGTTGGGGATGGGTGGCACGATTGTTCGAATGCTGCTGGACGGAATGAACGTTGGCATCCTCGACTTGACCAATGGTGAACCCACCCCTAACGGCAGCATCGAGATCCGAGCCCGTGAGACGGCTGCGGCCACGCAAGTCCTCGGCGTCAGCTGGCGCGAGAACCTGGGACTACCCAATCGCAGCCTGGTGGCCACGTTGGAAGCGCGGGCTGAGCTGGCGAACGTATTGCGACGCGTCCGGCCCCGCTGGCTATTCGCTCCGTACTGGACGGATGCTCATCCCGACCACGTCGCCGCCGTGCAACTGATTGAGGACGCTCGCTTCTGGTCCAAGTTGACAAAGTCATCCTTGCAGGGGCAGCCATTCCATCCATCCAGGATCATTCACTACTTTTGCGTGCACTTGCGACTGGCAATCCAGCCTAGTTTCATTGTGGATATCTCGGCCCAATGGAAGCAAAAACGCGAGTCCCTGTTGTGCTACCACAGCCAGTTTGTGGCCGGACGCGAACAGGAACAACCCTCGTTTATCGATCGTTGGGAAACGATGGCCGCCTACTGGGGACAGATGATCGGAGCCCACTTCGGCGAACCGTTTGCCTGCCGCGAGCCTCTTGGGCTGTCCGCCGTGCGCGATATTCTTCAGCGCGACGCTGGATAACGTCCGTAGCCGAGGCTGTCCGCAGACTCGGAGCGAGCCCGGGGGCGAGTTGCCAGCCTTTACGACGTTTCGGCCCGGCGGGATCGACGACTACCCCGCGTCAGTTTGAGACAGACTGACTGTCGTGAACGGACTCTCGTGCCACCCGGACAATGCATGCGCAACCGACACGTGCGCCCTGATAAGCAATGCCACAGCTGCTCTCATTGATGGCGACCGGCGGGCACGGGTCACAACGATTTTGACCCCTGGAATCGCTGATCGGCCGCCGACTCAGTTTTTTTGTGTGAACGTGTGACGGATTCTCGTTGATAGTTGGCGTCAACCGGTCCAACTGCCGATACCCTTTCAACGTTCAAGATGGAACTTGGGCCGCGACCCCCGCTCACCAAGCCAGACTGAAGGGCATTCAGACGCAGTCATTTGGAGAAAGCACTGTGACGAAGGACATCAACGTATTGGCTCTGCTCAAGGGTACGGAACGGTACATTTTTCTTTACAATGACGCGCGTCGAGCCGAAACGCTGCGGACCTTGGGCCGATTTGCTTCGAACCCTGACCTAAGCTTCTCCTGGTACGACGCGGCCGTTCTGAGCCAAAAGATTCGTCAGAATGCACCTCAGCCGACCGAACCCCAGCCGCGCTTTCGGATGCCACACAGCACCTAACGGCGCACGTCAGACCATGGCGTCGCTGCTCAGCAATTAAACAAGCGACGATTGACGGTAGGACAGGTTGAAAACGGGTGTAACTGGCGTTCCTCGCGCGCTTGCCATCTACGCGATCGGTGATCGGCGCGATCCTGAAACGATGGGCATCGCAGTGTTGCACGATTGGGATCGCAACGTGATTCAGCTCGCGTCGCATTTTGATCAGGGGCTCGCTCTCGCCCTCTTGCGTCAATATTGACCTAAGGAAGTGCACGCCGTACCGTACTTACGTAGTCAATACCGCGTCGACGCACACGTCGATGACTCCGCTCCGCTACATTCAGGACGACAGAACATGACAGGGGACGAGCGCGCAAGAGATCGGGAATCTGAGCACCACCGGAAATGTGAGCCATGCAGACAGCTATCGAGCGGTTCCTGCGTTTTCTCGAAGTGGAGCGGAATGCTTCCGCACTGACTGTCAAGAGCTATCGGGAAGACCTGGCAGGCGCTGTTGGAGTACCTTGCCGATGCCGAGGGCCAGGTACCTGATCCCCGAGAGATCAGCACGTTTACGTTGCGTGGCTACGTAGCGGCACTGACCGAAGCTGACTATGCCAAGACGTCGATTGCCCGGCACCTGGCAACGCTGCGAAGTTTCTTTCGATTTGCGCAGCGTGAAGAACTGGTCGAACATAATCCGGCCAAGCCGTTGCGAAATCCGCGACGGGCGAGATCCCTGCCACATTTTCTGAGCACCGAGGAGATTGGCAGACTCCTGGCGGCTCCTGCCGACGACCCGTTGGGCCTGCGAGACCGCGCCATCCTGGAAACCATGTACTCGGCGGGAATGCGCGTCAGCGAGCTTGTGGGCGTCAACGACGGCGATCTTGACTTGGAAGGACACACCGTTCGAATTCGGGGCAAGGGGAAGCGGGAGCGACTGGCACCGCTGGGCTCATACGCGCGTCGCGCGATCAAGAACTGGTTGCGACATCGCCAACTGCCCAAGGGACAGACTTCAGGATCGCTAACCCCCACCTTTACGAATCGCTTCGGCCGGCGTCTGACGACCCGCAGTATTGGGCGCATGTTGGAAAAGTACATCCTGTTGACCGGGCTGGATGGACGCACGTCACCCCATACTTTGCGGCACAGTTTTGCCACGCACTTGCTGGATCATGGGGCCGATATCCGCAGCGTTCAAGAGCTACTGGGACATAAAAGTTTACAGACGACGCAGATCTACACGCATGTCACGACGGCCGGCCTGCACCGTATCTATGAAAAGGCTCATCCGCGCACAGGCCGCACGCCGGAAAAACAGACAGCACGCGGACCCGTGATGAAACGACGAACGGCCGCTGGCGAGCCGCCAGCGTGAGACTGCGTGCGGGGCCGTTGCTCCACGAGCCCGTATTTGATGAACTCAGCAACCTCGCAGCTGAGAGCCGCTCGGGCTGCGTTTGGCTCTGCTTATCCCGCGTGAACTGGCGGTACCGTGGGACGTGCCTGCGCAAGTCGTTTGAGCATTCTACCCGCCATGTAGGCCTGTTGTCGCAAGCGAGACGTCCAGCGGGGTGCGATGCAGTGGATCCGCCACAAGGGGATTTCTCGTGCATTCCACATGGACTTGTACTTCTCATTGCCGCGCAGGAAATCCAGCGATTGCGGGCTGTCGGACGTGAAGTGCTCGCGGAGGAAATGGGCATACAACAAGAAACCTGGCTCCAGTGCCGCATACGCTGGGTCAAATCCAGACTGGTACATGTACGCGACTTGGGGTCCCCGTAAGTGTAGCTGGACGACGATCGGTCGGCCGTCGAGTTCCGCCCAGTGAATCGTGGCCCTGTCGGTTGCCGCCAACTGTCGGCCAGCATCTTGAAGAAACGCCGTAAAGTCAGCACACGCGAAACACCCGTCCAAGCCCTTGGATTCCGAAAACCGTTTTTGGTGAAGCTCAACCAGCACCGGCCATTTCCGGTTAAATTCCTCCGAGCCTGCTGTGTGCAAGAAGCGTAGATGGGGTGTTTGCGCGATGCGTCGTGTCATACGACTCAGTTTTCGACGCATGCGTTTCGGTAATGTCGTCTGGTACGCGTCGAAGTCCGTATGGGGGTCCGTCGCCCAACTTGATTCCAAGGGATCACGCTGCACGAAGTAACCATGTCTTTGCAAATGCTCGACGAGAAGCTCGATGGTTGGCTCCGCGCTTCGGACTCCCTCCAGCTCGATACGATCCACATTAACAAAGGGAGCCGACGGATGAGAACAGCAAACATATTCTGCCAGCAATGGAACGGCCTCGCTGGCGCACGCAGGGTCAGCCAGAATGCGCTGGTAATCAGTACACGCCTTGCCCGAACCCAGGAAGCGTACGACGCGACCCAGCAGCGGATCATGAGCCAGGTACCAAGGCGCAATGGCCCGGATCGCGTTTTCGTCGCGAACCAACACGATGGCCAGCCGATGGTGTCTACCAAAATGTTTCCACCATGAATAGAACCACTCGTGTCGCAGTAACGGCTCGGCGCCGCTGAGGCGATTCCATTCGTCCCGGATCGTCACAAACTCCGCAACACTTGTGATGATTTCTGTTTTCATGATCGGTGGCAAGGCGAGGACTCGCGTCGGAAGCGCGTGGCAAAACGTTTTTCGCGTAACCACGGACAGATAAGCAACCCGTGCGCCAATTCGTGTCGAAGGCTAAGAGTTCCAATTGTTCTGCTGGAATTGCCATATTTGTGGACGAAAACGTCCGCGTGAGACATCTGTAATGCCCGATTGCGAGCCTGCCATGGATGTGTCGACGCATCACCGCGCCGGATCCTGAGAGACGCCGCCACAGGCTGTTGCGAAAACGCAACATCGATCGTATCGGCCGCAACTCGTTAGCGTCCGGTTTCAGCCCGACCGCCACCATAGGGATCAGCCGCAACGCGGTTGCGTCCGGGTAAATCGTGCCTGCATGCTGGCAACTCAAGTTCGGCAAACGTTTTCAGCAGAAACCTATCAAGCCTAAACGATTACCGTCCGAAAACCTTTGTGGAGTAAACAATTCACGATGACGGCCATTTTGCTGGCAGTCAGGTAGGCATAAGCTTGCGCTGGTTTAACAAGAAAAGGAGGCGTCATTAAGCCCGTGACGAAGCCCCAGTCCGACGCCCTCGCCGCGCCTTGGCAGTGCTATCAATTGTTGCGAGTCCTGGAACGTGCTTTCCATGGTCGGCTGTGCGCGTGCCTCGACGGATTCGAGTTGGACGTGTTCGACTCAATGTTACTGATGGAGTGCCATACCAGTAGTTCCGACGGCGTCGCGCAACGTGAGTTGACGGTAGCGCGATCGACGTCCGCCGCAAAGGTCAGCGTACGTCTCGAGTTCTTGCGGAACCGGGGGCTGCTGGAGTCCTGGCGGCCGACCGACGACCGTCGCCGGCAATGCTGGCGCGTGACGGCACTTGGGTCAGGGTTGGCCCGAGAATTGGAACAACGCATCAGTTCCTCGTTCGGCCACGACGCCGATGGCAGACTTCGGGCACTGTCGGAGGCACTGCAGCAGAGTCTTGTTGAATTACAGCAAGACGGGCTGGGTCCGTCACACAACGAGTCGAGGGCCGCATGAGTCTCCGCGCTGCAGACCGCCGCCCATTAGTCCGATTGGCCTGCCTGCTCACACTCGCTTTGACCGTGGGATGCACGCGGGCGTTCTATCGTCATCAGGCTGACGCCGATGCCTACTCGCTGATTCAGCAAAAAACGTGCAATCCCGACTGGCCGCTGGAGGGATACACCATCAACATCGACCCCTGTTCGCGCATGTTTGATCCGAACAGCATTGATCGCCCCCCCATGCCGCCGGACGACCCCGCCGCACATCAGTATATGCACTGCGTGGACGGAAAACGTGGCTGGCCCTTCTGGCATGCCAACGGAGACATCCCGTATGTGGCGAACCCCGACTGGGAATCGTGTCTGCCGCGATGTGCGAGTGGCAATGTGTTGATCGACGAAGCCACCGCCATCCGACTTTCACTGCTGCATTCGCCGACGTATCAGCGGGCTTTGGAAGTCCTGTATCTGTCGGCACTCGATGTGAGCTTTGAACGGTTTCGCTTTGATACGCAGTTTTTCGCGGGAGAAGAATTGAACTTCCGGGCCGACGGACGAGATCGCACGGGTACGGGCGAAAGCAGTAGCATCCTCGACTTGACCACACGCGATTGGCGAGTGCGCCGGCTGTTCTCCACTGGCGGCGAACTGGTGGTGGGACTCGCCAACGCGATCCTCTGGCAGTTTGCCGGGCCTACCGACAACTCGACCAATACGATCCTGGACTTTACGTTCATTCAGCCCATATTGCGGCTGGGGGGGCGAGATTTTGTCCTCGAGCGTCTCACCTTGGCCGAACGCGTCCTGCTGGGGAATGTTCGTCTGATGGAAAGATTTCGACAACAATTCTACGTACAAGTCCTCACGGGGCAGTTTGCCTTTGGTGGGCCATCACGACGAGGTGGTGTGTTCGGTGGCTCGGGACTGGAAGGTTTTACCGGTGTGGGTGGCGGCGGCTTTGGCCAATTGAATATTTCCGGGGGCGGCTTTCAAAACGGTAATACGGGAATCGCGGGAGGCGCCGGCGCCGGCCTTGCGGGCGGGTATTTGGGACTCGTCCAGTTACAACAAGGAATTCGCAACCAACAGGCCAATGTCGCGGCGCTAGAGAGCAGTGTCTCGCAGTTGGAGGCCTTCTTTCGCGCCGGTCGTATCGACTATTTTCAGGTCGAGCTGGCGCGACAGGCTCTGTACAATGCCCAAAGCCAGCTGCTGAACACGCGTTTGGCTTATGAAAATCAGAAGGACAATTACAAGCAGACGCTGGGGATTCCGCCCCGCATTCTGATCGAAATTGACGATACGATCATCAAACCGTTTCAGCTGATCGACACTGAAGCGATCGCCCTGCAAAATGACCTGACCCAGTTGCAACGGCAATTGGGTGAAGCCGTGATTGGCATTCTGACATCCTCCGAGCCTTCAGCGCCCGCGGAATTGAATCGAGACTCCGAAAAAATCGAGCCGCTCCGTGACCAGGAACAACGCGAAAGTGAACTGGACGACGCTTTGCGAGGGCTGGATTCGAGGCGGCGTAACAGCCCGTCAGGCCAACCGCATGGGGCGGGGACACCGGAACAACAACAAGTCTTTGCCGCCTCGTACGCTCAGCCCACGGACGAGCCAGCCTTACCGGTTGCGGACGCCACTGCGCGTGACACGAGTCAACGATCGTCCCCAACGGCACCCGCGCCACAGGGCAACTCGGGCACATCGCAACGGACCGTGAACACGGGTCCAGAATTCCAGCGACAGCTGGATGCCGTCCGAAACGTCTTGAAACGAGCCAACCAGATGTGCGAAACCATTGTGTCTGAGCAGATTCCCGTGGCCGAACAGGACATCCAGGAACTCGCGGGAAGGCTGACGTCACGCAAGTCGCGGATGCTGCGCCTCCGCCGGTTGATTGAAGCGCAGATTGAAGAGGAAGCGGAAACGTGTGGCGACGACCCGCCTCCCGCAGTGGACGTGGAGGCCATCATTCCGTTTGATCCCAACCGACTGCAGAAGCTGCCGGCTCAACTCGAATCCGCCCTCGACGACATCAAGCGGCGCGTGCAGCTGATCACCGAACAACTCGAATCCTTCGATCAATCCATCACGAAGTTGAGCGAATCGAGCGAGACGCTTCACCCTCGCAAACGATACCAGCTTATCAGTGACGAGCTACTGGCACCCGCCCCAAACGCGCTGAACGAACTTTCCGCAAATCTGCTGAGTGTGATTCTTGTTCAGGTTCGCGCGCGGACCCAAAGTGCCGACATTGTTCCGGTGGAGATAGATTGGCGGGAAGCCGTCGATATCGCCCGCGAGCATCGACTGGACTGGATGAACGCCCGCGCCAGCCTCGTGGACTCGTGGCGCCTGATTCAATTCAATTCGGACGCGTTACAGAGCAACTTGGATTTCATCTTTAGCGGGGACATCAGTAATGTCGGCGACAATCCGCTGCATTCGCGGGGGTCGCGCGGCCGATTGCGCGTGGGCGTGGCATTTGATGCACCACTCACAAGGTTATCCGAGCGCAACACGTACCGTCAGGCGCTGATTGAATATCAGCAGGCCCGGCGCAGTTTCTATCAATTTCAGGATCAGGTCGCGAACGACGTGCGGACCACGATTCGCGGTCTGCGCGTCAATCAGGCCAACTTTGAATTGAGACGCGCGGCAGTCGAGGTAGCCGTGGCCCAAGTGGAACTCACTCGTTTACGACTGCAAGAACCTCCCAAGGTCGAACAGGAAGTGGCGCTGGGTGCCACGACCGCGCGCGATCTCGTGACGGCACTGTCCGACTTGTTGAACGTGCAAAACGACTTTCTTAGTGTCTGGATCAATCACGAGGCCCTCCGCCGATCACTCGATCTGAGCCTGGGGACCATGCAAATTGACCAAGCTGGATTCTGGATTGATCCCGGCCCCATTCTTCGCCTGGCGGAAAATGACGAAACGGACGGGACGGACGGGACGAACGTCGATCGGGAAAATCGGTCGAGCGACATGCCCGCTGCGGAACAACTGCCAGCACCGAGTTGCCAAGCAACAATTCAGACACGTCCTCCGTCGATGCACACAGGAACGATCGTCTCTTCTCGCCGCATCTAACCCAGACACCGCACACCGATCTGGATTTTGGCCTCCCCAACCAGAATCCGGAGCAGCCGTCGATGCCCCGCCTGCCTACGGCAATCCAGGAAAGTGCCCCCCGGACGGTTCCAGCCCGTTCACTTTCCTTGTTCAAAAGACTCGCCACACCAACGGCGGAAACGGTGCAAGCGGTCAGTTACCAAGAATAGCCCCGTCTACGTTCGTCTCTCTCAATTCGGTCTCGAACTTGCAATACGTAGTGACATCAACTTACAGCTCGTTGAGGGAAATCCCCCCGAACCCCGAACCCCGCTCGGTCATTTAGTTGTTTCGGTGCCCCAAGCGTTCGAGCATTCCACGGTATCCCGGATGCCGGCGCACAGCTTCCAGATCGGCATCGGCTTCCAAGTGAGCGAAATCGTCATAGCCAGATCGAATCGCCTCTTCCAGCATCCTCAAAGCCGCACCGACCTGCCCCAAGACGGACAGTGAGCAAGCAAGATTGTATTTTGCAAAACAATCATGTGGCCGTAACTCAACCAGCCGTTGGTCAAGTTCCATGACGCGTTGATACTCGCCACGCGTGGCGAGCAAGTCCACCAATTGTCGAAGCGCGTCTACATTCTTTACGTTACGGTCAAGAATTGCCTCGTAAAAGCGTATATCGAAATCGATTTGGTCCTCGTCCACCCGAAATTCCAAACCAGCCTTCAGGTTCTTGCTTTTTGATGGTCCCGACATAATGGCGATTCCCAGTGAAAACTACGGCTCAAATTGACCGCGGTGGCCGTAACGAATAGGCGGCCCACAGCACCACAACTCCAACTTCACCTCGCTCGACCGAAAACGATGTCAACAGCGACTCTCTCAGGATTTGCTAATTCTAGGTCGATCCATCCCTACTCGTCCAGTTCGAATGGTTCAGAACTATCAAATTCATCATCCTCAATTTCCTGCTCAAAGTCGTCATCGAAGTCATCATCGAAGTCGTTTTCATCGAAGTCGACAAACTCTTCGTCGATGCCTACATTTTCCTCGATGTCGAAATCGTCCAAGTCGTCATCGTCGTCGTCATCATCATTGTCGTCGTCGTCCTCCTCCTCCTGCTCGTTGTCGGAATTAACGACTTCAACATCACGAAATTCCCAAGCTGTCCTGCCCGGAATTCCGACATCCTTAGCCGGAATCGGCACTGAAAACATTGGCGAACCAATGAACGTGTCAATTGACATAAGATCTCCATCATCAATTTCTTCGAAACTCGACGCCGTCGCAGAGCACAATCCCAGCTACACCGAAGACGAACCTGCGGCACGCATGGTTGCACCTCCACACTGCTACGAAGTCCGCCCGGTTGCGCTAATGCATGAATAAAGCAACTTTTCTGCGATTGTCAAGAATTGTACGACGAGCGATCCAACCCGTCTACGATCAACAGGAGCGTGGATGCGAGGCCAATCGACCATGGCGCTTACTCTGTACAAGAATTGTACTCAATTGTGCAGCGCCGCGGTTCGGTCACGAGCGTTCTAGTCCCTGATCAAGCGAACCGAAGGACAGGTCAGTAACGGGCATAACCCGCGTTCCTCGCTCGTACTCGTACTCAGCGTCGTGGTACTCGTACTCGATTGCGTCCACGGATCGGTCAATTTGCTGGATTCGAGCACGAGCACGAGTACCGGCCGCCTGAGCACGAGTACGAGCCATGGCAATTAATCGCGATAGCTGAGCAACACATTTCGATGAACTCCGGCAATTCGAAACCCAAAACTCTCCCGTGAGCCGAGGAAATTGGAGCGGAACGCGGGTTATGCTCGTTGGTAACCTGACCTTTGCCCACATTTGGGCCGCCTCAATTGTTCCGCGAATCGCGAAATTGCTGGGGGAAACAGTTGGGGACAACTGTTCCACAATGCCCCAACCGAGTGCCATTGGTCTAACGACTACGGTGTGCGCGTCCGGCGGACGCGCACGCCTGGCTTGCGGTCTCACGCCGCGGCCGGCGCAAAAAAAAACGGGCAGAGCCAGTCAAGCGACCGGCTCTGCCCCGCACGGGGGTGAGAAAGCCAAAGTTTCAGCCCGCGACAGGCAAGCTGCCGCGTTAATGTAAAGGTAGTAGAGGAAACCCCATCGTCAATTTTTTCCTTGAGCAAATTCTCGCCACGACCCGATTTTGTCTCGTTGCATATAGGTCTGTACGGAAAATTCCTGTTACAATCCCGGCCCACGGCCAATCACCGCTCCATCTATGAGCATGGTAACGACGGCTCACGCACGATCAGCCTGCCGCGCTCCGCCGCCATGCTGTTCATCTTCCATCTTCGCGCCATGCTCGTATCGTTGGCCATATTCTTCTTCGTCGCGTTCACCACTGTCGCTGTCCTCCACTTCATACTCCGCATCGTCGTCGTCTTCGACTTCGTCAGCGTACTTGTCGTCGAACCTTCTATCGTCTTCGTCGTCAAAATCCTCGTCCTCGTCCTGATCCTCGTCTGGGTCGTCGTCAGATTCTTGGTCTTGATCTTCATTGTCGTGAATTTCCCCGGATTTCTCGGCACGCGGCTCGTCCATGTCGCCCGCTTCATCCTCCACGGCCTGCAGCGAGTCCGGGACACCGGGCCATGCTGTCGAGTCCGTCCCGTCCTCGGCGGCGTCCTCGTCGACGTACTCATATTCGTATTCGTACTCGTATTCATATTCAGTGTCTTGCTGGGCGGGCAGATCACCTGACAGCGTACTATTTTCGGTATGCGATGGCTGATCGGGCCGGTCGCGCTGATGGTCACCGGGTCGGTCTGAGTCCGATGGTTCCGCGAAGCTGGTTGACTCGGGTTTCTCGTGCGGCGATTCATATGTCGCCTCTGCCCATCGCGGCACCCCATCCGGCTTTGGGGCGCCTTCGCGGGTAATGGCTGCAAAAATGAACCGTTCCATGCCGGATGTCCGCCTGGTTCGTCCCACAATCCTTCTTGTGAGGGGAGGCACGATCGGTCGCCTGCTGCGGGCAGGTCGGACTCGGAGTCGGCACGAGCGTGCTCAGATGCGATTTGCGCGTCCCACGGCGCGTCCCAGTCCCCGGGGAATTCCGTGCCGTCGTCTGTGTCTGGCGATTGCGTCCGCAGCCGCACGTCTGGTTCGACCCGTGGGGGTCCCTCGAATCCCAATATAAAATCCTCGGGATCGGCGTCGCCATAGCCGATCTCAAATTGCGTCGCATGCGCCGCCGGAAGCGGGGTGCGAAGGGCATGACGGCCGCGTTGTTTCTTCGTCGTCGACGGGCTCGTTCGGGAAAACTTCTCCGCTGAACGGTTCGTCCGTGCGACCCGAACCTCGCGATCCGGTTCCCCAGCCCGCGATCTGATGGGAAGTCTGCGGACGTCTGCCCCCAGATCGCCGAACATCTGCATCACATGTTCATGACAGGTAAAAATCAACACCTGATGACCGGCGTGGCCAACATCCATGAGCACTTCGGCTGCGGCCCGCGTGCGTCCTTCGTCGAAGTTCACCAGCACGTCGTCAAGCACCAGGGGCAAATGGCAGCCGCGGCGCGCGTATCCCGAAACGAGCGCCAGTCGTAACGCCAGGAACAGCTGCTCCCGCGTACCCCGGCTCAACTGATCAACCGGGATCGACAGACGACCGGGTTCGTCCACAAACAAAGCGTCTTGATCCAGAGGCGTCCAAATACGCGTATACTTACCTTGCGTCATACGTCGCAGAAGCAACGAAGCTTCCTTGAGCGTCTCGGGTTGGCGATCTTTTTCGTAACGCTTGTAGACCTGACGCAGTAGTTGGGTAATGGCATGGATGATCTGTGTTTGTTCCACGGCCGCCGCCAACCGGGCATCCACTTGAGCCAATTCTAACCTTTTGTCGGCCAGGCTTCGGTCATCGGCCATCTGCCGACATCGCTCTGCCACTTCTCCGCGCCGCAGCCAAACCTCCTTGATCCGCGCCTCGCCCCGCTGACGATTGGCACGCACGGCGTCCAGACGCGCGGTGACTGAGCCACCCTCCTCGGACAGCAATTCGGCAAAGACCGCTTTTTGCGTGGCCTTGTCGGGCAGCAGCCGCGTCAGCTCGTCACGCCGCGTTTCCCGCTGCTGTACCAGCTGTTCCCAGTGTCGGCGGCGCTGAATCAGTTGCTGAAGATTGTCATCGTCGATGGCGCCCTGGGCGGCCACGCAGGCAGCTCGTCGCGTCACGAGCTGGCGCAAGGCACGCTGCACGGCTTGTTCGCGGTCTCGCAGCTGTCGTGCCGCCTCGCGCCTCTTTTCCATTTGTCGCAGGCGTTCTTCATGCTGCTGACGCGCGACCCGTAGCTGCTGTAGCTGCTCCAGCACGCGCTCCCCTTGGGGAACCAGTCGCAAGTCGGCGCACAACGCCGTCATCCTCTGCGAGTATTTCCCCAACTCGCGCTGTGTGTCGGTGATTTGGGCACGCAGCTGCGTGGCAATCTCATTTAACTGAGCCAGGCGTCCTGCGTCCCTGGCCAGCTGACGAATTTGCGACGGCGTCAAGTCGGCTGCCAGACCGAAATGCCGCAGTGACTCCGCCCAGTGGTCGCGCGCATCCTTGAGGCGGTGGGCCAACTGCACGGCCCGTTGTTCATAGGCGGCACTGGCTTCCTGCAGCGCCCGCCGGCGTCCATCCAGGGGCATCAAGGCTTCGACCTTGAGTAGCCTCTGTTGCAGCGATTCGATCGTCGAACTGCTCGAACCCTTCGCGCCTCCCGGTCGCGCGGCGGGTATCCGCTTGTCCAACGTGGCAGCCTCTTGTTCTAATTCCGCCAGTTGCTTCCCCAGTTCGTCAATTTCGGTGACGCAATCTTGCAGTTCCCCCTGCGTCGATCCGCTCAGCACCAGCTTTAACAGCCCCGAGCTGAGCACGGCCACCAGTCCCAAGATCGTCAATCCCAAGCGACTACGGTCCGTGAACCCCCAAGCACCACCGATTAGCGCCACCGCGAGGCACACACTGCCCACAGCGAATAACGCTCCCAGAGCTTGAATCACTTCCCAGGGAAGCAATTGACTGGCCAGCAACGATTGTTGCCGCGCTTGCAGCTGACGATGAGCTTCACGGCATGCATTGCCTTTTCGTTCGATCTGCAGTCGGCGACGGAGATCGCCCACCAGATTCCGCGTATCGCTACCTCGTTCCAGCCCCGTGACCTGCAGCCGCTCCAACCATTCCTTGTCGCGTCCCAGCGCATCGGCCATCTCATCGGCCACGCGCCCGGCCTCGGCTTTTAGCCGCGCCGACTCTTGCTTGGCTTGTTCGAGTTGTTCCCGATACGCTTCCACGCGCTCGGCAGGGGATTGCAGCACAGCCAATACCTGCTCGTCGAACTGCGGCGCTGAATTCGCTTCGTGGCCGACCAGCCCCAGTCGTTCCAGTTCCGCTTGCAAGTCGAACTCAGTCTCCTCCAGCCGCTGCCGTAGCGTGTTTAACTGGTCGTCCAGGGCCGCCACGGTAGGATGATCCTCCAGGATGGCCTCGATACGTACGACGTGATGCAGAAAGCCATCCTCCGTCGAAGTTACCTGACTGGGTGCGGCTGCCGCGCGCTGCTGCTGCAGGTCGTGCAGCTGTTGCTCATGGAGCGAAATCTGTGACGCCAATTCGTTCAGTTCCCGCTGCGTGTCCTCGGAGATAGCCGGGATCATCCCCAAGGCCTGAATCTGCTGCTCAATTTCACAACTGTGTCTCCACACCGGTTCCACGCGAGCAGCAAGTTCCAGGTGTCGTATACGTCGTTCGAGTGTGGCGCCACCGGCCTCAATTCGCGACATTTCCTCGTCCAGCTGCTCCAGCTCACCTCGCTGCTGGGCCCATCGCTCAAGACTGCCAGCCATCCCTGTCAACTGCTGGGCTATCTCGTTGCGTTCCAGGATCAGCTGGGCCAGCAGCGATTCCGAATCATGGTCGCCAATCAAGTGTCCTCGCGCTGTTTGAAGTTGGCGCATGACGTCAACCAACGACACGCGATCGGTACCGGTCGAGAGGTTGTACAGGTATCGGGACGCCTGGGTATCATTCAGCGTACCCAGGTATTGCAGCTCCCGCAGTCCCACGGCGAAAACATTGTTGTAAACCGTCTCGTCGACGCCGGACAACAAGTTCATCAAACGATGCCCGCCTTGACGGTTTCCATCGCGTGTCGTTACGCGCAGGTCACCGATCAGGTCCTCTGTCGGATTTCGCTGCGAGGCATATCGGCGAATGTGATAGTCGTCGTCACGCGTGGAAAGTACCAGACTACCACCGATCCTCCGTCCGGCGGCCAGCATGCCCTGTCGATTGGATTCCAGATAGCGGTGGACCCTGCCCGCATCAAAGCCATAAAGAACCATGCGGATAAACTGCAGCAGCGTCGTCTTGCCTGCTTCGTTCGGACCGTAGAAGACGGTCACTCCATCGGCCAGGCCATCGAATTGCACCTGGGACCAGATGCCGAACTGGTCGATCTGCAGGCCCGTGATCCTCAAGATGCTACTCCCTTGCGGCTGCCGGGATTTCGTCTGACAGGACCCGATCGCCGCGCAGGACGTCGACACCCAAGATCGCCACGCGACGCAACAGCGCCTCGCGCTGTTCCCCGTCGACGTGCTGAATTCGTCGAATCATGTTCTCATCCAGAGCATGCCGGCCGGCAATCGGCTCTAACAACAGCTCATGTCCGGAATCCTGCTGAAGCTGCTGCACGATACGCAGTAAATCCCCCAGGACGGTATCCTCCTCGTACCACCCCGACGGCAGTACCACGGGAGGGGCAGCCTCGATCGAAACCGACCAAATGCCGGGGATGTCCATGCCGTACTCCTGTCGCAACGCGAGCAGCATTTCGCCTGCCAGCGTGCCCTGTCGCAGCCGTGCGGCCAGCACATCACTGCGCGTATCCGCCAATGGGTCCCCATCCATGATGTTCCACCGCACAAGCGCTTGTCGTCCCCCCGCCGCTTCGCGAATCGCCCCCATACGGTCGCGCATTAATCGTATCAGCCCATTCGGATCAACGTGATCCGTAACTTCGATCTGTTCGTTGAGCCACCGCACACCATCGGTAGTCACGAAATGTCGATGGCTGACGCCACGGTGATCGACATCGATGACCGCGCAGCCGTGCGGTCCATCTTCCGCCGGCACACGACCCTGATGGGTGCCGCACTGATAGGCCGTCGTGCCACGCACACGCAGTTCCCGACGCCGGTGAGCGCCGCCCAGAGCCCAATAATGAATCGACGTGTCAAGATTGGCAATGGGAATGCTCCCTTCGTGGTGAGTCAGCGCGATCGCATAGGAATCTCCGGAATGCCGAAAATCGTCCCAGGCATGCGGTGCACTGACCGCATGGCCACAACCGTAAATAACCACGTCGCGTGCCGATTCGCGGCGCAATGTGACACGCTCCACATGGGGTGAACAAAACGTACGCACATTGGACGGCAAAGGGGCCGCGGTGGGCCAATGGTCCAAATCGTCCCGCCCGCTGTCGCACCAGAAAACCGGAATGCCACGCTCTGAAAGCCGGCTGAATTGCTGGTACAGAAATTCCGCGACCCGCGCGCCTCCGGAACGCAAATGGGCCACGTCCCCCGATAGCAATAGCAGGTCGGCTTGCTCCTCCACCACGATGTCAAAAATCCGTTCAGCCGCGTTCAGGCTGGCATCCACTAACGTACGGCGCAGGTGCTGGGGGATTTCCACTAAGCCGCTAACCGGCTGATCCAAATGAAGATCGCCCGCATGCACGAATCGAAGTTGCCGTTTGCTCATGCATGCTCCTCCAGCTGAGCCCTGAGAAAAATCCGTCCTATGGGCACGACTCATCGAGAATCCGTCTGCCATCCGAGTCGCCAGGGATCGCCGTGTGCGGCGGATGCCGGCCTATGACCTGCAGCCTGCGTATATTACCACATCGGCCCGAAAATGCTAAACACGGCTATCCACACTAGCAGCACGTACGAAATCACCTTTAGACGACTGCGTGGAACGCGATCCCCACATAGGTTCCCCAACCAGCCACTGATCGCGACCACCGGCATGTAAACCAGTGCCAGAACCATCACCCGCAAAATGGGGTCGCCAAATCGGAGGTAGACGATGGTCAATTGCCAGGGGACCATCAGCAGAAACAGGATCGCCAATAGCGAGCGGACGCGCTGTGTCGACCAATCGTGTGCGTTCAGCCACAGCACCAGCGGTGGACCGCCCATGCCCACCAGCCCGGCGAACAGCCCAGATGTCATCCCCGCGACGGCACCCCATAAACCCGCGTGTCGGCGGAGGCCGGGCGACCGACGAGCGCTCAGCTGAAAGGCCAGCGCCACAAATATCATGCAGCCGACAAATTGTTTGATGCGATCGGGTGCGCATCGCTGCTTCAGGATCGCGAGCAGCCACACACCCAGCGGGATGGTGACCAGCCGATATACGGTCAACAGCCAAACGTCGGGCCAAGGGATGTCCGAACGGTAGCGCCAGGCGGCCGTTGCGGTTTGCACCAGGACCAGCGTCAGAACCAGCGAAATTGCCTGCTCCAAGGGCAAGCCGCAGAGCACGACGCATGGTATGGCAAACAGTCCAAAGGCAAACCCCACACTCCCTTGAATAAAGGCACCCAAGGCAACTGCAATGGCAATTCCACCGTAGCTGCTGCCCGATATGCTGATCGCTTCGCTCATGATGCGTCGTATTTTAAAGCGGGGAACGGGGAGCGGGGAGCAGGCAGCAGGGAGCAGGCAGCAGGGAGCAGGGAGCAGGCAGCGAGGAGCAGGCAGCCGGACGAACCTGCTGCATTCCCAGGCTCTGCCTGGGAATGCACTGCCTTGGAGTCTCTGCCTTCGCACGCGCCAACGCGCGCACGGTCACTCGCTTGGCCGTCGTGATTGTATTTTCAGCCTGGGGCGCGTCCCGGCCGCGAAGCTGGCTTCGACGCGCGCCGGCGGCCCTTCGAGGGCGGCCCGGGAACCGGACCCGACGTCGGTCCTCCCACCGCTTTTCCGATCATCTCCGCCAAGAAGCGGCTGGGAATAGACGGCCTCGGTTTGCCACGCTTCGTTCGCTGTCGCGCAAAACTGATGGTCAGCAGCTCTTGCGCACGTGTCACTCCTACATAAGCCAACCGGCGTTCCTCGTCGACGGCGGCGTCCCCCATGTCCAGACTGCGGTAGTGTGGTAACAATCCTTCTTCCATTCCCACCAGGTATGTCACGGGAAATTCTAATCCCTTGGCGGCGTGCAGCGTCAGCAAACCGACGGCGTTTTTCTGCAGCTTATTCTCTTTCGTGTCTGCGTCGTTGCCCCGCAGTGCTAACTCATTCAGGAACCTGCCCAACACACCCTCGCGGCGGCTGCGCGACTTGGCCCGCGATTCAAAGGCCGCGACGCTCCCCACCAGCTCCGTAACGCTGGCCATCCGCGCTTGTTGATCCAGCGGGTCCTGATAGATGGCGCGCAGGCCGGCGGCGAAATCCACGTCATTCAGAAATGCGTTCAGCACGTCGGCTGCCTGACGCGTCGCCAGCTGCTGGCGAGACCGCTGCACCAATTCGGCGAAGCTGCGCAGGGCAATGGATGCATTCGTGCCGACGCCAGGTATGGCACTCGTCGCCGTAATCAAGTCCCAACACGTTTTGTGCTGATCAAATGCGATCTTCGAGATCGCGCCGATCGTCCTGTCACTGATCCCGCGTGGCGGAAAATTGATGATCCGCAACAAGGACGGATCGTCACGTGGATCGTCCAGTACTTTCATATAGGCCAAAACGTCTCGGACTTCCCGACGATCAAAAAACGACAGGCTCCCCAACACGATGTAGGGTATGCGCCAGCGGCGCAGCTGACTTTCCAACGCTCGTGGTTGTTCATTCGTGCGAAACAGGACGGCCACGTCCTTGGGCTGGTAGTGGTCATGCTCTAATTTCCGCCTGATGTCACCCACGACAAATTCCGCCTCATGGTTTTCATCCTGGCAGGCCATCACACGCGGCGGCGGCCCAGCGCCGCGGACCGCGATCAGCGATTTGTCGTGCCGAGTCGTGTTGCAGCGAATCAGTCGATTAGCCAGGTTCAGGATCTGCGCCGTCGAGCGATAGTTTTGTTCCAGACGCACGACGAGCGCTTCAGGCCAATCTCGTTTGAATCCCAGGATATGCGACACTTCCGCGCCGCGCCAGCCGTATATGGATTGATCGTCATCCCCCACGACGCAGAGGTTGCGGTGCTTCGCCGCCAGCACTTTGACGATGCGATACTGAAGCTCATTGGTATCCTGGTATTCGTCGACCAGAATGTGGTCCAGTCGGCTGGCTTCGGCGCGACGGGCATCGGCGCGCTGGGCGAACAGCCGCGCGGTGAACAGCAACAAGTCATCAAAATCGACCGCTCCCAGTAATCTCATGGCCTGCTCCATACGGCGGTAGCACAGTGCGGCCAAATGGTCCTTGTCGTTGTCGACCTGCTCCAGGCATTCCGCTGGCGTGATGCCACGCGTTTTCTGTCGTCCGATCCATGCCAACAAATCGGATGGTTTCAGCTTGATGCCGGCCATGGTGACTTCGGTCAGCACGCGGCGGGCCAGGGATTCCAGCTGGCTGCCGGAATAGATGGAAAAATTGGGCCGCAGGCCCAGTGAACTGGCGTGACGTCGCAGCGTTCGCGCACAAAATGAATGAAATGTGGAAATCTCGGGCGTGCCTTGTGGGCTGCGTCCCAGCAAGGCTAGGACCCGCTGTTTCATTTCCTCCGCCGCTTTGTTCGTGAATGTCACCGCCAGGATTCGATCCGGCTGAATTCCAAGCTGGATCAGATAAGCGATGCGATACGTCACGACCCGCGTTTTGCCCGTACCGGCCCCCGCCAGAACCAGCATGGGGCCCTTCTGATTGGCCACCGCCGCGTGCTGCCACTCGTTGAGTTTCGCTAATAATGATTCCGCGGTACGAGGCATGGTAGAGGATGCGGCAGCGGGCTCCGTGGGATAGCAACCTTGTGGGTCCGAATCGAACTCAGCATGGTAGCTCGCCCCAAGTGGGTCCAACAGGGGGCGAAGTCACCGATGGCCGTCATGACGCCCGGTGGGATGGACCGTCTGATCGACCGCCATCGTGTCGGAATCTTCCAGCAGGATACGATAGCCCTGCGCGGCAAGCAGCTCGATACAAGCGCCGCGATCGGACTCGCACAGATTCGCATGCTCATAACGAATAATTGTCGGCCGCATTGTACCAAAGTCGATCGATCGCACGATTTCGGCATCGTATCCTTCCGCATCGATTTGCAGTAAGTCGACCTTGTTGATACCGTGTTTGTCCAACAGCGAGCGGAGCGTCAAGCATGGAACGCGGCGCTCGACAATGTCGCTGGGCCGCTGCGCATGGCGAATCAAATGACGGCGGTCGAAAGAAGCCAT
The DNA here is from genome assembly GCA_963695565.1 of uncultured Planctomycetales bacterium. Lineage (GTDB taxonomy): Bacteria > Planctomycetota > Planctomycetia > Pirellulales > Pirellulaceae > CAVOGW01. The sequence goes on along the minus strand of CAVOGW010000005.1, from coordinate 197,801 downwards.
GGGAGTCGCGTCGGTGTGCAGCGCGTAGAGGGTGACCTCACCGTCATGGTCCGCGATCGCGGCATTTTCGCACAACACTTGTGGCTGATCCGCATAGCGTAACCTTAGTGCCTCGAAGGCCCCGGGCTGCGGCTCCACTAACAACGCGCGCCAGCCATGTTCGCGAATCAGGTGAGCAATCGGGTCGTCGAAGTCCCCGTCAAACGCGCCCACCTGCACCACCAGAAAATCGCGGGCGTTCCTGGCGAAATGTGTTGCCACGAACTCCAGCGAGCTGGCGATTTCCCAGTCTGGCCGCGCCCGCAAGACCGCCGGCTTGTTCCGCCGCCTTGTCCGCGGATACGGATTGAGGCGTCCGTGCCGGACCAGATTGCCAACTTGCGCGGCAATTCGTCTGGTTTCCTTTTCCCAACTGCTCATCACTTCGTCCTGAGTTTCGGGCCCTTGGCCGCCGCAGAATCCGCGAATAATAGCCAATTTTGCAGCAGGGCAGAACACGGATTGTGGTCGGTCCCAGTTCGTTCCCCGGCTCTGCCCTGATCGTACCACACAAGTTGCGGCTAAATGTCATCCTGAGGCAGCTGACGACGTGCGTAGCACGCGTCAGCGACCGAAGGATCTTCCACAGACGTTGTTCCGTGTGCGACGGTTGACGCAGGAGCTCCGGGACGCAGCCTTGCAGGCCATATTACGTCGGCAGTCAGATCCTTCACTCCGCTCCGCTACGTCTCGAATTCGCGCATGATGCTCGTTCGCTCTGCCCTCATCGTGGTGAATCAAAAGCTCAGCTGGTTTTCCCTGTTCTTTCCGAAACTTTTTCTCTTGATCGGGGTTCCCAGTAGAACAGGCAGGACGTTGCCTGCGAGTCCCATCAAGCAACCAAGAACAAACGGAGTGATACCATGTCCCACATACTAGCAATCCTGTTGACGCTGGGCCTCTCAGGCGTCACGACCGTAGAAGCAGGTCAGCCGTCGTGGCTGGCAGCATCGCCAGCATCGCAAGCCGACATCGCCGACCTGCGACAGCTGGCCTTGCGGCAATTTGACTGTGATGGCAGCGGGACGTTGAACGACCAGGAATGGACACACTTGGTCGCCGCCATGTCGCCAGTTCGCGGTACCTATCAGTGGGCAGAGCCTCGGCAAGCGGAGCCCACAAGATTAGCCAGCGTCATCGCGCCGGCCGATGAAGCCGGTGCGGATCAACCTCCGCCGCCCCCAGAACAGGCGGCTCCTGGATCGCGCGCCGCGGCCGTGCAGGTCGACGGCCCCCGCCCGAGGCCGACCGCATGGGAAACGGTCCGGCGGATCGGCGCGGCGAGGCGCGATTTACGATGAGATCCCGTCCGCGTCCTTGGGCGGCACGCGCGGGCGGCCCCATGCGGCCTGGTCCGCACCGCTTTGCCGGAACGCGCAACTTGCGTGGATCGGCTAACCGATTTCACGCGCGGCGTGGCTGGCGCGGCGGACCGCCGCGATGGGAAAGAGCCGCATTCGCAGCCCGCATGCTTCCACGGGATCGCGATTTCTCGGTAGCAGGCGGCAGACGCATGGCGCGACGTGGCGGACCCCCGGCATGGCGCGGTCCGGGTCCTGCTTTTGAACGGATGGCCCACAAACGGATGCACGCCTGGACGCGGACAGCAATGCGTGATCGCATGCCCGGGCCTCCCGCGTGGGCGGGCGGCACACGCACGGCCCGCCGTGGCGGACCGCCAGCATTTCGCGGACCTCATCCTGAACGCATCGCTCACGACCGGATGCGCGGCGGTCGAGAGGCTGAGATGCGCGATCGTATGCCAGGACCTCCTCCGATGGCAGGCGGTAGACGCATGGCGCGCCGCGACGGACCGCCGGCATTTCGCGGACCTGGGCACCGTCCAGAACGGATGGACCGCGGCCCCAGGCGCGGGGAAATGCAGGTGAGGATGTCTCGTGGCCGCGTGCGGCCGCCGAGGCCGGACGCCATGACGCGCCGCGGACCGGCTGCCGGCGCCGTGAGCCCGTTCGAGCTTCCTCGTATGTCCCGAGCGGACCTGATGAAATTCGATGCGGACGACGACGGGAAACTCTCCACCGACGAACGGCTTTTGGTCCGCGAGGACATGAAGCGACGAATGGAGGCAGCTCGCAATAAGCGATTTGACGCTTATATCGATCGTGTTCTGCGGGAGCCGGACGTTAACAATGCGAGAGCCGGCGCCTCACAATCGCCTGCTTCCCGGCCAGCGGACGGCCTGCCAAGACCCAGGCAGCCTGACCTTCACCCACACCTGGGCCGCCTCGTTAGACCGCAAGCCAGAGAAGAATGCCGGCACACGCTCGTTCTTGCGAAACACGATGCGGCATTCTTCGGCGGCGTGCGCGTCCGCCGGGCGTACCCGCTGCCAAAATCGCCTGGGAGTGGTGGCCTATGATCAATGCTAACGGCGATTTCTTCTGGCCTGCGGTCTAACGAACCGGAAATGTTTGTAACCGACAGCTGAGACAGCCTGACCTACGTAACGGCCGGCGGCGCGGCAGAAATGTGTGGAACCGTGATGTTGTCGGGTCTGAGCATCCCGCCCGAAATGATCACTTTCAGCGCCTGCTCAATCGTCCAATTCAGCACCACCAAGTCAGTCTGCGGCGTAAAAAACACAAAGCCGCTGGTCAGGTGCGGAGCCATGGGGACGAAAATCGTATAGAGTTTTTCGCCTGACTGTTCGTCGTCAGCAATGTGTGTAACAAATCCGACCGATTGCATGTCCTTGGTAGGGAAGGGGATCAGCACGACCTGCTGAAACGGTCGCGTTTCCCCCATGGAAAGCGCCTCCAGTACTTTCTTCGATGCAAAGTAGACCGGTTTCACTAGCGGCAAGCGGTCGACAAAAGTCTCCGCCAGACGGACCAGTCGATGGCCAACCACATTGGTGGTGACCGCACCCAGAACGTACAACAGAACGATGGTCAGCACGACCGATAGCGCGCTGACAACCCATTGCACGGTGAGTGGCAAGGCTGCCAGTCCCTCATGGGCCAGTCGATTCCGTTCGAGGCCCCAGGCCGTCAACAAGGACGCGCCCCACGGCGTCAGCAGCGCGGCTTCGATCAGCCACAGTGAGGTATCGCGCAGGAGGCGAAAAATGAAGCCAATTACCACGACGCTAACCCAAACCGGCACGACCAGCACCAGACCAGCCACAAATCGCGACCTTAGCCGTCGGGTTACATCCGGATGCCCTTCATGCGGATCCGCATGAGCAGAAGGCGCTGACGGCGTCACTCCAAGATCGGCTTTGCCGGAAAGGTCTGCTGGGGTGGGCTTGGGCTTTGTCATGCACCGTATCCGGATTTGCGATTTTCGACCAATTTTGTCAAGTCAATTTACTTCCACGAACGCCCGTTATTGTAGGCCATTGGCTCTGGCCGCGCCAGTCCGTGTCGTTTAGAACTTCGTTGAACGTGGCGAATATCCAAGTCATTGTGCCCAAGCCGGAAAGACGTGCCGCGCAGGCATACGCGGCGGCGTTTATTCAAACCGGCAGCCGCATTCGTATCCTTGCGTGCGATCGTCTGCACGGTCCACGATAGCCGTACCATGTTCCGATTGCTGCAAAAATATCGCCGTCGCCGTTTGCAGTTGCGACCACTGCCTGCGTCTTGGGCAGAGACCGTGGCGCGGCACGCACCGTTTCGCGCTCGGATGACCCCGGAATTGCAGCGCAAGCTGGATGTGGGCATTCAAGTCCTGGTCGCGGAAAAAAATTGGGAGGGTTGCGGCGGTCTACGGATCAACGACGAGCATCGCGTGACCATTTCGGCCCATGCGGCCCGGCTCACGTTGGGTTTCGACGATGATTACTTCGATGATGTGCTCTCCATCCTCGTTTATCCTGACGCGTATGAGGCGCCGTCACGCGATGTGGTCGGACCGGGGGTGATCGTCGAAGGAGCCGCCTCACGGTTGGGCGAGGCCTGGTACCGCGGCCCGATCGTGCTGGCCTGGTCCGATGTCCTGCAGGCCGGTCGCGGACGGCACCCTCGCAATGTGGTGGTCCATGAGTTTGCTCACAAATTGGACATGCGCAACGGTCCGTCCGCAGATGGCGTCCCCGTGATCGAGTCGATCGCCGACGCGAAACAGTGGGTCCGCGTCACGCAGCGAGACTATGCACGGCTGTGCGCCGCGTGTCGCCACGGAGCGCGGCAAATCCTGGATTGCTACGGAACCACGAATACCGCCGAATTCTTCGCCGTCGCGACCGAAGCTTTCTTTGAAACGCCACGTGAATTGGCAGCCGACTGGCCGGACCTGTTTAAAGTGTTGCGCAAGTTTTATCGGCAGCAACCCTGAGGCGCGTGATTGAAACGAGCGTTTAGATTAGCAGGATATCCGAGCCAATGGCGTTTGATCGGCCCCGGCCAGTTGTCCGCAAGCGGCGGCAATGTCCTGCCCCTGCGAATAGCGAATCGTGGTCAGGAAACCAGCTTCTCGCAGGATTCGCGCACAGACATCACGTTGTGCTGGCAAACTGGTAGCGAACTCGCTGCCCGCGAAATGATTGTAGGGAATCAGGTTGATATGCACGGGCAGTCCCTGCAAAAAATCCGCCAGCTTGCCCGCGTCTTGCTGGGAATCGTTGACGCCTTTCAGCATCAGATATTCGACCATCACCGATCGCCCACCCTCCAACATCCGCTCCAGCAACTGCCGCAATGGCGCGAGCGGGACCTGTCGGGCCAAGGGGATCAGCCTCTCTCGCAGTGATTGGTCGACAGCATGCAAGCTGAGCGCAAAACCAGTATGCGGGAAGCGTTGGGCAAACCGTTCGGCCGGTCCCGGCACACCGATGCTGGACAGCATGACTCGATTGGGCGAAAAACAAAACCGATCACTCGCGTGCAATGCGTCCAGCGCCTCGAAGACGGCCGACTCGTTGTGCAAAGGTTCTCCCATACCCATGAAGACCACGTTGCGGAGTCGCAACTGGCGGGTCGCCAGGTATTGCCGCACGAAGACGACTTGGTCCAAAATCTCGTGCGCCGTCAGTTGCCGTCGCAGCCCCATCCGCGCCGTGGCGCAGAATGTGCATGCCGCGGCGCAGCCAACCTGGGAGGACACGCACACGGTAGTCCGGCCCGTACGAGCCTTCATGGCCACGGTCTCAATCGGGCTTCCCTGAGACGTGCGAAACACGAACTTGGCGGCCCCGTCCTGTTGCGATTCGTGACAGGCGACGGGCGTCAGACAATGCAAGCTGACGTGGGCAGCGATCGTGTCCCGATCTCGGATCGGGACAGCCTGTAGTGACTTGCTGTCGGAATGCCCTTGCACCAGCAACGCGTAACACAGCCGTTTCCACGCGTATGGGTCCACCCGCTGCCGCCGCAGGAATTGTTGAGCTGCCTGGCGATCGTGAATGAGGATGGATTGAGTCATAGGGCGCATCGTACGGCACGCGCTAAGCCACACGCAAGAACAACAGACACACGTTGATTGGTGATTTGACCTCCAGTTGGATGTTGGGCCACGTCGTTAGACGGCAAGCCACAAGAAATTGCCGTTATCATCGGTTGCAGGCCACCACTGCCAGGCGATTTCTGGCGGCGTGCGCGCCTGGCCGACGTGCACGCCGCCGAAGAATGCCGTAACGCGTTTCGCCAGAACGAGCGTGAGCCGGGCATTCTTCTTTGGCTTGCGATCCAACGAAACAATACGCCTGGCACAAAGCCAGGGCGATACGAATCCCCTGATGGCGCGCCAGCTTGCGGCGAATCGTCAGATACCGGAATATATCGGAGACAACCCTTGCATTCGAAACCGACCGACATGCTGTCAGGAGTCCCACCATCGCGCCTAGCGAGAGTTTACGACAGTTGATCGAATGGGCGCTGATTGTGGCGCTATTTTTTGTCATGGCCGGTAATGCGCCGCCCGCCGTCAACGAAGCTCACTATTGGACGAAGGCTCGGCACTTTTGGGATCCACATTGGTGTGCCCGCGATCCGTTCCTGGCCTCCAGGAATGCTCATTTTGTGTATTTCGCCGCCTTCGGTGGGCTGACAGAGTGCATGTCCCTCACGGCCGCGGCGTGGACCGGGCGTTTCGTGGGCTGGAGCCTGCTGGCCGCCAGTTGGCTGTGGCTCAGCCGAGCCATCGTCAGGCGACCGGGATATGCACTCTTCAGTGCCGGCGTCGCGAGCGTCCTGTGGCAGTGGGCCACGATGGCCGGTGAATGGGTAGTGGGCGGGCTGGAAGCGAAGGTTGTGTCATACGCCTTGGTCTTCGCCGCGCTGGGATGCCAGTTGCGTGGAGCCCTTGCACCCGCGGCGTGGTGGCTGGCGGGAGCCGTGGCGTTCCATCCCATCGTGGGATTATGGTCCACGCTGCTGGCAATTCTCGCCTCGTGCTCGGAAATCAACCGGTCCAGCATCGCGCGGGCTCGCCTGTCTCTGATCCTGAGCGCGATCGTGATCGCCGCCGTGATCTCGTTGACATGGTGGTCCGATCGAGCGGTTGCGGCTGAGCGAACCGTAGCGAATTCGATCTACGTTTATCATCGCCTGGCTCATCACCTGGTGTTACACCGTATGGAAGTCATTCGAGTCCTGAGATTCGCCGTGTTGGTCGGCGGATGGATCCTGCTGCAGCAGGGTATGAGGTGGGAATCGGGTTGTAACGCTACTGTTTCGCGTGAAAATCGATTCCTGCGGCGGTTTGCAATGGGAAGCCTGCTGCTCGTAGCCGTGGGAGCGCTATTTGATCTGGCTTCGTTTTTCGCGCCCGATTTGTCCGCCGCCATATTGAGGTTTTATTGGTTTCGGCTGGCGGACGTGGCGATACCTCTAAGTGTGGCCATGTTGCTGGCGGAATTGCTCGAGCGGCACCGCACGAAATATCCGAACCTGTTTGCCAGCATGTTGTCCGTATGTCTGGTGTTGACGACTGTGGGCGTCGCCGCCCGGTTCTTTCAGCTTCGTGCAGATCGGCGTCCAGGGGCCGACCGTCAGGGGCAGGTTCTGGGTGCCTTGGACCGGCAGCAGGCCGAGGATCGATTGTGGGACTGGCGGCAGATGTGTGCCTGGGCCAACGAGCAAACATCGCCCGATAGCCTGTTCCTCACGCCGCTCTACAGCCAAACGTTTCGCTGGTATGCTCAACGCGCCGAGCTTGTCAATTGGAAAGATATTCCTCAGGATGCGGCTGCGATCTTCCAGTGGATAAGCACGATTGATCGCATCCGTGATAGCGGGCTGTACAAATCCGCGTCCATCCGGAACACGAAAATCCTGCAGAGTCTCTTGGACGATTTTGGTGTCGACTATATCGTCACCGTCAAGGAGCTGGGTTCCTTGCCGATGCCATTGCCGATCGTCTATCAAAACGTGTCGTACTGCGTTTATTGCTGCACCGGCAAATTGAAATAATGAATGTCGTCGAGTACCCCGAATTGCCGGCACGTCTGGCCGCACAACTGCACGAGCAGCAGGGAACCGCAGCTCAAGCCGCTCATCGGCGATTCGCTCCCGAACTGGCCTACGGACGCCACCTTGGGCCAACCGGGGTCCAGACCCGAACCGCCGCAGTGGCCGTGCTGCTTTATCCGCATGCCGGTCAATGGATGTTGCCGCTCACCCTGCGACCGCCTCACCTGTCGTCGCACGGTGGGCAAGTCAGCTTACCGGGCGGAGCTTGCGAACAAGGCGAGTCCGCGGAAACTGCTGCCCAGCGAGAGTTACAGGAGGAGTTGGGGGTCGCGCCGGAGGTGTCGCGCATCCTGGGCAGATTGTCCGAAGTCTATGTTTTTGTATCCGACTTCCTGGTGACTCCAGTGGTGATGTCGGTGGAAGCCCAGCCCAACTGGCGGCTCGATCCGGTCGAAGTTGCCGAAATCATCGAAGTGTCGCTGAATGACTTGACGAATCCGGCGAACCACGGGGATCATATCCTGCGTCATCAGGTAGGCGACGGTTCTGGTGACGGCGGACCTGCGATCCAATTTCGGGCGCCGCACATTGAGTGTGGCCGACATCTGGTCTGGGGAGCGACGACGGTAATCCTGGGTGAATTGATCACCATTTTGGACGATGTACGGCGCACGAACCTGTAGCAGGGCCTCGCTGTCATCCCGCGGGGGGATCCGCTCCCGGGGGGTTGAAGGATCCGCCCGCGGGGTGTTTGAGGGATCCGCCCGCGGGGTGTTTGAGGGATCCGCCCGCGGGGTGTTTGAGGGATCCGCCCGCGGAGTGTTTGCGGGATCCGCCCGCGGGGTGTTTGAGGGATCCGCCCGCGGGTGTTTGAGGGATCCGCCCGCGGGGTGTTTGAGGGATCCGCCCCGGGGGGGTTGAGATCCGCCCGCGGGGTGTTTGAGGGATCCGCCCGCGGGGTGTTTGAGGGATCCGCCCGCGGGGTGTTTGCGGGATCCGCCCGCGGGGTGTTTGAGGGATCCGCCCGCGGGGGGTTTGGGGGGAATCCCCCCAAAACCCCCGGCTTGTATCTTGTCGCAGAAACGCGCTCGGTCATTTAGCGGAGCAACCCTGTCATTCTGAACGTAGCCAGCGAAGTGAAGGACCTGCCAGCCAGCCTGACATCACCTTCGACGGTGGATCCAGGATCTCCCAAGTCGGCCGTGGCACGTCGGCCACGTCGCTGGAAGATCCTTCGGTCGCTGACACGTGCTGCGCACGTCGTCAGCTGCTTCAGGATGACACCGGGACGCGTGCTACGCACGTCGTCAGCTCGCTCAGGATGACACCGGGACGCGTGCTAGGCACGTCGTCAGCTGCTTCAGGATGACACCGGGACGCGTGCTGCGCACGTCGTCAGCTCGCTCAGGATGACACCGGGACACGGGTGGCGCACATTGAGAACTCACTCAGGATGAAGCCGCATGCAAAGCATTTTTTTGGTACGATGAGGGCTGGTCCAGGATACGGTGGGCATGTGCGGGAGCATTGACGTGTTGAAAGTTGGCGTGCTGGGGGCGACGGGATATACCGCTCAAGTGTTGATCGAGATACTGCTGCGCCATCCCCGGGTACAAATCGTGGCGCTGGGCAGTCGACGGGACGAGCCCGTGCCGGTGGCCGAGATCCATCCGTCGCTGGAAGGTCGTCTGTCTTTGTCCATCCGAAACGTGGATACGGCCGAATTGGCTCAAGCGGGAGTGGAATGCGTGTTTTCCTGCCTGCCCCATGCGGCCGCTGCCGCTGCCGTCCAGGAACTGATGGAACGGAACATTGCCGTCGTGGACCTGAGCGCGGACTTTCGACTGTGGGACGCTCAAACGTACAAAAAATGGTATGGTGCCCATCCGTGTGTTCAGCATCTGGGGCACGTCCCGTACGGCTTGCCGGAGTGGTTCCGGGAGCAAATCAACGGAGCCCGAGTCGTGGCGAATCCCGGCTGCTATCCCACATCGGCCATCCTGGCGATGGCACCGTTCCTGCAAGCGGGCGTGGTCGACCCCCAGTCACTGATCTTTGACGCCAAGAGCGGCGTCAGCGGGGCCGGGCGGACGCCCAGCCTGGGGACGTTGTTTCCGGAATGTAACGAGTCGTTAAGCGCATACAAGATTGGCGAGCACCGACATGCTCCCGAGATCGGGCAGATCCTGAGTTATTGTGCTCAAGCGCCCGTACAATTGATTTTTACTCCCCATCTTGTCCCCATGGACCGTGGCATCCTGACCACGGGTTACGCCCGCTGTCGGGCCAAACTCACGACGCCGGAGGTGTTAGACTTGTTACGTGAACGGTACGCGCACGAGCACTTCGTGCGTGTTGTTGAGCGGCTGCCGGCCACGAAGCACACGGTGGGAACCAATTTCTGCGACATGACCGCGCGTGTGGTCAACGATCACGTAGTGACCATCAGTTGTATCGACAACCTGATGAAAGGCGCGTCGGGTGCCGCCGTACAGAACATGAACATCATGTTCGGATGGGACGAAGCATGTGGATTGTTGTAAGTCCGCCTACGCAAATCACCGCTCGGTTCAGTTTGGGGGGATCCCCCAAACCCCCCCGTGTTATGTTTCCGGGCGCAGTGATGTGCTGATTCGGCGCCAAGCTCACACGGGCCACCCGACTTGACTGACGGCTTGACGAAGCCATAAGGAACACCACCGATGAACAAGATGGAGCTACATGCGGTCGATCCGCGGATGCCGATGGGATTTTCCATGAGCGGCGTGGCCTGCGGCATCAAACGCGTCGCGGGCAAGCTGGATCTTGCGCTGATTCGCAGCGATCAACCCTGCACCGCGGTGGGAGTCTACACTCAGAATCAAGTGGTGGCAGCCCCGGTGTTGCTGGATCGCGAGCGCACACCGTCGGATCGCGTAATCGCAGTTGTCGTTAATGCAGGAAATGCCAACGCCTGCACGGGGCAGCAGGGCATGGACGACGCGCGGGCCATGGCTCGCTACACGGCTCAAGTCTGTAGCTGTGATGAAACCGCCGTACTGGTGATGTCCACTGGGATCATCGGGGAATTCCTACCCATGGAAAAAATCCAGCGCGGGATTCGAACCGCGGCTGACTCGCTGGAGCGGTCCCCCGCGGCACTGCAACGAGCTGCCGAGGGAATCCTGACCACGGATAAGGGGACCAAAATCAGCTGTCGGCAAATACGGCAATCAGATCGCGTGGGTAGTGTGACGGGAATCGCCAAAGGAGCCGGTATGATCGCGCCCCATATGGCTACCATGCTGTCCGTCATCATGACGGATATCGCCATTCCTCTTGCGACCGCCGACACCGTCTTTCGACGCGTGATCGAGGATAGCTTCAACGCCATGGTGGTCGACGGACATACCAGCACGAATGATACGGCCATTCTACTGAGCAGCGGAGCGGCGGGGTGGTCGCTGGAGGACCCCGAGGTACTGGCCACCGTGTTGGGCGAGGTATGTGCCGAGCTGGCGTATGCCATTGCCGATGACGGAGAGGGCGCCACGCACGTGTTGGCGATCCGGGTCTGCGGCTGCGACCGTAATGAGGACGCACGACGCATCGCCCGCGCCATTGGCTGCTCGCCGCTCGTCAAGACGGCCATCGCCGGCAACGATCCCAACTGGGGGCGTATCGTCTCGGCCGCCGGTTATGCGGGAGTTTGCCTGGAGCCGCATCGCATCACGTTGACACTGAACGATTGTCTGCTGTTCCGCGATGGCCAGCCGATCCCGTTTGATGCCGCAGCTGTTTCCCGCACGATTTCTGCAAATCGAAAAGTGGAAGTGGATTTGCGCGTCGGGGAGGGGAATGGGCAAGCGCGGTTTTGGGCCAGCGACCTGACGGCCGAATACGTACGCATCAATGCGGACTATCACACGTGAGTTTCCGTCGGGCGAAGGTGGCTGGTCGTAGGCTTACGCCGTACGACTCGCCGGTCGTTGATCGCCGGCGGCAGGGAACGGTGGGTGGGGTCGGGCGTTGTTCCGTCGGGCGGAGCTGGCTGGTCGCGGGCTTAGGCCGCACGGCTCGCCTGGCGCAGGCGGAATTGATCGAAATCGCAAACCGTGATCTACTCATGCAACACCACGATCCTTCGTGGGCATCCAGCCAGATGATTTTCCGGCTGCGCGGTATTCCAGGATGAGTTAGCTGTGTCCTGATGCGGCGTGTAAGCCCCGTTTCCATCGATCAATAACCATAGTGCGGCTCGGAATGTTTAAGGAAGTCCCTCAGAACGTCAGTTTTCCCCAGGTCGAGCTGGAAGTGCTCGATTACTGGCAGCGTCACGATACCTACAAGAAGTCGCTCGCGGCGCGTGTGGGTCGCCCGAAGTTCGTGTTCTTCGAAGGACCTCCCACGGCCAACGGGATGCCGCACCCGGGCCATTGCCTGACTCGCGCCATCAAGGACTTGTTTCCGCGCTACCGGACGATGCGGGGCTACTTCTGCGAACGGAAAGCGGGCTGGGATACCCATGGGCTACCCGTCGAGGTGGAAGTCTGCAAGGAACTTGGCATTCACTCGAAGGAAGAAATCGAGACGTTCGGAGTGGAGCCGTTCATTCACAAGTGCCAGCAGAGCGTCTGGCGTTATATGCAGCAGTGGGAACGGCTGACGCAGCGACTGGGTTTCTGGGTCAATCTCGATGAAGCGTATGTGACCTACCACGAAAGCTACGTGGAGGCAGTCTGGTGGTCACTGAAGGAATTATTCGATCGCGGACTGTTGTACCAGGGGCACAAGATCGTCTGGTGGTGGGCGCAGGGCGGAACGGCACTGTCCGCCGGCGAAGTAGGTCAGGGCTATCGCGAAGTCGCGGACCCCAGCGTCTACGTCAAGTTTCCGCTGGTGGGGGACGCTCTACATCGCTCGCTGCTGGTTTGGACCACGACCCCCTGGACGTTACCCAGCAATCAATTCGCTGCGGTGCATGCCGATCTTGTGTACCAAACGGTGGTGGATGATGCGACCGGCGAGCGACTGATCATGGCCGCGGATCTCGTGGAAACGATCGCGGAAAAGGCCAAGACCACGCTGGCGGTGGAATCGCAATGCCGCGGCGCCGACCTGGTCGGACTGCGTTACGTTCCCCCGTTTGATTTCTACTATCAAGCGCAGGGGGACACCACCGCGGCGCTTTTGGCGGGCGGCAAGCAGCACCTCGCCTGGCGCGTGGTGGCGGCGGATTTTGTTACGGTGGACAGCGGAACGGGAATTGTGCACCAGGCCCCGGCCTTCGGCGAAGTGGACTTCGCCGTGTTGATCGCCGAACAGCAGCGCTTTGCGGCAGGGCAGGGGCCCCCACTGATTTGTGCGGTGGGACCAGATGGCAAATTTACCGCGGAGGCCCCGGACTTCGCGGGCAAGTGGGTCAAAGAGGCCGACAAAGAAATCACACGGGCCATGCGCGCCGCAAATCGCTTGTTTCACCAGGAGCAGTTCCTGCACGAATACCCGTTTTGTTGGCGTGCCGAAGAAGATCCGCTGATCCAGTACCCGCGCCAAAGCTGGTTTATCCGTACCACGGAGTTCAAGGATGAGTTGCTGGCGAACAACGCCCGCATTAACTGGCTGCCCGAACATATTCGCGACGGCCGCTTCGGCAACTTCCTGGAGTCCAACGTCGATTGGGCCCTTTCCCGCGAACGTTTCTGGGGAACACCGCTGCCGATCTGGGAGTGTGAGCGGACGGGCTACCGGGAAGCGATCGGCAGTTATCAGGAATTGCTGGCCAAGCCCGGCGTGGCGGGCACGGACGTGTGGGAACAGGCCCATGCGCAAAATCCGCAGTTGCCCGACGATCTGCGCGTCCACAAGCCGTACATTGATGCGATCAGCTACCGATCGCCCCAGGACCCGGCCAGTCGCATGCGACGTGTGCCGGAGGTCATCGACTGCTGGTACGATTCCGGCGCGATGCCGTTTGCTCAATGGGGCTATCACGGGCCAGACGCCGCCGAAGCAGCCCGAAGATTTGAGAGTCAATTTCCGGCCGACTTCATTAGCGAAGCGATCGACCAGACACGCGGTTGGTTCTATAGCTTGCTGGCGATCAGCACGCTGTTGTTTGGCAAGTCCCAATCGGAGTCCCAATCGGAGTCCAAACCGGCGTCCAAGACGACCAGGGCCGTGGACTATCCCCACCCGTTTCGCAACTGTATTGTGCTGGGTCTGATGCTGGGGGAGGACGGGCAGAAGATGTCGAAAAGCAAGCGAAACTATCGCGAGCCGAACGAGATCTTTGACAATTACGGCGCCGACGCATTGCGGTGGTACTTCTTTGCCAACCAGCCACCTTGGACTTCGATTCGCTACAACGAGCGTTCCATCCGGGACAGCATTCCCGAGTTCCTGTTGCGACTGTGGAACGTCTACAGCTTCTTTTCGATCTATGCCAACATTGACGGCTTCGACCCCACCGAGGGGTTAACGGGGCCCATGGGATCACTTGAGCCCGCAGCGTTGTCTGTGGCCGAAACGTATCGCCCGCGGCAGTCACGCAGCGAACTGGACCGTTGGATTCTCAGCGAGCTGAACCAGGCCACACGGCAAACCATCGAGCGCATGGACGCGTATGACAATTACGCTGCGTGTGCGGCGCTGAATGCCTTTGTGGATGCGCTCAGCAATTGGTATGTGCGACGTAGTCGCGATCGATTCTGGAGTTCGGATAAGCGGGATCCCGCCAAGCTGGACGCGTACTGGACGCTGTACGAATGTCTGACGACGTTGGCACGATTGATTGCCCCGTTTACGCCTTTTCTCGCCGAATCGATCTGGCAGAATCTGGCGGGTGTGTTCGGAAACCGTGTGGCGGAAAGTGTGCACCTTTGCGACTACCCGCAACCGGCGGAAGCCATGATCGACGGACTACTGTCGGAACGTATGCAGTTGCTGCGTGAAATCGCATCGCTGGGCCGCAGTGCACGGATGGACGCCAAATTGAAAGTGCGACAACCGCTGTCTGGCGTGGAAGTGATTCTGGCCGATCGGACGCAGCTCGCCTGGCTGAAAGACCACGACGCACTGATCCGCAACGAGCTGAATGTCAAACAGATCGAATATACGGAACAGGCGGACGATTACATTTCGTATCAGGTGCAGCCGAATTTTCCGCGTTTGGGTCCACGGGTCGGCAAACTAATGCCCCAATTGAAGAAGGCGCTTACCGAGTCGGATGGAGGGATGCTGTTGGCCGAGCTGAAGCGGACGGGCAAGGTCTCACTGTCAGTCGGCGATCAGCCGCTGGAGCTTACCGCGGAGGACATCCAGGTGAGTTTGAAGGCCAAAACCGGTTGGGCGGCCGCTCAGGGGCAGACGTGCGTTGTCGTGTTGTCAACCGAGCTAACGCCCGAACTGATTCGCGAGGGTTACGCCTACGACCTCGTGCGCTTCGTGCAGGACGCCCGCAAACAACTTAAACTCAACTATACCGATATGATCGGGATTGGATTGGTCTCCGAAGTGGCCGAGGTGCGAACGGCTATCGACGAGCATCGTCAGCACATCATGAAAGAGACGTTGGCTGTTTCGCTGCAGCTGGCATCGCTGCCGGGGGCCACGCCCGCCGAAGTAGTGCTGGGCGACCAGCCCGCGCAGTTGTACGTTACGCCACATCGCGCGAATTCGTCCGAATAAAGGACGACGTTCGGTGTCGTGCAGCCCACCCGACCTGCGTCTTGCCTCACAACTTTCCGATTCCGGCAAAGATCGCCGCAAGTCGGATTCGTGTCATGCTGAAAGTTGCGGAGCGGGCAGTGGAGGATCGGCCGGCCAACGTGACATTGCCCGCAGGGGTGCTTCGGAATCTCCTGCGTCGAACGTCGCACGGGGAACAACATCTCTGGAAGGTCCTTCGGTCGCTGACCCGTGCTACGCACGTGGTCAGCGCCCTCAGGATGACACTTGGCCGCGTTTGCCACTCCCGACCGACGGCAGGGCGATGAAATTCCGCCAGACTTTTATTCCGGTACTAGCCAGGTTTGATGCGTTCTGCTAGGAATTCGTGTTGGCCAGTGTTCTCGGACGACGTTTTCACCACGCGACCTGCATGCACCCTTACGATTTGCCGCGATCCGCCGAGCATCCAGGCAAGCTGTCGATTGCGGTTCTCATCTCGGGTGCGGGGCGGTCGTTGGCCAATCTGCTGCGACAGATCGAACAGGGGCGGCTGGATGCACGCATCCAACTGGTAATATCCAGCCGAGCGAATGTGCGGGGCGTGGACCTTGCGAGACAGGCTGGAATTGCCACTCAGATCGTCGCAAGACGAGACTATGCCGACGCGGCGGCTCATGGTGAGGCCGTTTTCGCACTTTGCCGCCAGGCCGACGTGGAACTGGTCGTGATGGCCGGGTACATGCAGCATCTGCTCATTCCCGATGATTATGCGGGGCGCGTGATCAACATTCACCCGGCACTAATTCCCAAGTTTTGCGGCAAGGGGTTCTACGGAAATCGAGTGCATGAGGCCGTGCTGCGCGCGCATGAGAAAGAAACCGGTTGCACCGTACATGTTGTGGACAATCAATACGACCACGGCCCGATTCTCGCGCGTCGCGTGGTGCCGGTGCTGCCAGAGGATACCGTGGACGAGCTGGCCGCCAGGGTTTTTGCGCAGGAGTGCGAATTGCTGCCCGAAGTCGTGCAAATCTTCGCCGAAGGCCGCCTGCCACGAGCCGGGCCATAATGTGACATGTTGGGCAGCGTGCCAACGCGGACGATTTACACGCTTGGGTTGTCGTCCTGCGGGAAATGGTGATGTCATCTTGAGGGAGCTGAGAGCGAGCGCAGCACGGGTCAGCTCCCAAAGGACGTTCGCGCGACGTTGTTCCGCGTGAGGAAGTTTGTTCGAGAGAGGTTGGAACCGAGGCCGGATGCGGTGGGTGATGTCGCGGTGGCTGGCAGAGCCTACACTCCGCTCCGCTCCAGTCAGGATGACAGGGGGGCTCCGCTCCGAATGTCGGCACCCTTACGTCGGGTCCGCGCAGGTTCGACGAATCATGTCGAATTCATGAAGGTTCCGCTTCATGGTATCTACCAGCCGGGGCTCAAACTGCGTTCCGCGTCGATCGTTGATGATGGCCACGATGGCTTCCAGGTTGAAGGCCGGTTTGTAGGAACGGGGCGAGGCCAAGGCGTCAAACACGTCCGCCAGGGCCGTGATACGTCCTTCCAGCGGGATTTCTTCCCCCTTCAGTCCGGCCGGGTATCCGTTGCCGTCCCAGAATTCATGGTGGGTCAGCGCAATGCTCGCGGCCATTTCGACCAGCGTCGAGCTGCGGTTTTCCACCAAAGCGGCCGACATTCCTTCGTCGTGAATCTTCTCAAATTCGCTGTCCGAGATCCGTTGCAGGATCTTTTGTCCGTAGACACAATGCCGTTTCATCAAGGCGAATTCTTCCACATCCAGGCGACCCGGTTTGCGGAGGATATCGTCCGGAATGCCGATCTTGCCGACGTCGTGCAGCTGTGCCGCTTGTTCGATCATGGACACGTGTTGTGTTGACAGTCCGAGGGCTCGGCCCAGCGCGGCTGCGTATTTGCCGACCCGCACAATATGCCGTCCGGTCGTGTTATCGCGGTACTCCGCGGCGTGTGCCAGGCACTCGATGATCTCGCGGCGCGAGAGTTCCAGCTCAAGCGTTCGCGCACGAACTTGCTCCTCAAGCCGTTCGGCATAAAGTTCCAAGTGATCTTGGTGGGCTTTGACCAGTAGGGCGTTGCGTACGCGCGGGATCAATTCGCTAGGATCCACGGGCTTGGCCAGGAAGTCGGTGGCTCCCCGCTGCAGCGCCAGCAGTTTTGTCTCACGATCCGTGGACGCGGTGAGGATCAGCACGGGGATATTCCGCGTCACGGCCGCGCCCCGCAGTGCAGCCAGGATGTCCAGACCGCAGACATTGGGCATCATCACGTCCAGCAGTACGAGGTCCGGCTTTTCGGCCACGACCATGGCTTCGGCGTGTTCGTCATCGCTGGTGATCACAAAATTCGAGTAGCCAGCCGTCTCAAGGTACTTCTTCGAAACCTTGAGGTTGATCGGCTCATCGTCGATGATCATGATCTTGGCGGGCTGACTGGCCGTCGGGGGCCCATCGCTGGTAGGCTGTTTGCCGCTCGCCGTTCCCACTGGCATGAACACGAGCGTGTCATTCGATAGTTTTGGCGTGTATTCGGTTTGCACAATCAGCCTCGTTTACGTGACTGGGGAGACCGAGGTGGTCGGTTGCATACATGGTGGCACCCAGATCCGGTTGGCTTGTTCGCTCAGTCGAGCGATCAGCTGTTCGCAGGTATTCGCATCGGCGGACTTGGCGGCCAATTCCAGTTCCCGGCCCAGATCCGTGAGGATCTGAAATCCGGCGGTTCCTCCCGCCCCTTTCAACCAGTGTGCTTCACGCGCCAGGGCTTCGAAATTGGTCTCTACCCACAGCAGCGCCATGTCCTGGACCCGCTGGCAGAACCGCGACGCAAACTCCTCGGCGATGGCTCGAAAGTCCTCATCGTCAACGGGCAGGGTACTTTCCAGCGCGTCGACCGGTCTGTTGCCTGAAGTTTGCGCGGGTGTCTTGGCTGGCAGCGGTCGTGCAACTTTGGACGTTGTGGGCTGAACCCCCAACGAATTGTAAGTGGCCTCGCCGCTGTCCAGGGCTTGGTCGGTGTGGGCGTTACTCGTCGGCTGGTCCTGGCTGGGGGCACCTAACAGTTCGATCGACAGACTTAGTAGTTTGTCGATATCCACCGGCTTCGTCAAAACGTGGCTGAAGCCCGATTCCTTGATGGCCGCGACTTGCTCGGACATGGCGTGAGCCGTCATGGCGATCAGGGGAATCGAGATGCCCGCTTGACGCATACGCGTGGCTGCCGTTGTGCCGTCCATCCTGGGCATCTGAACATCCATCAAGATCAGGTCGTAGCGATGTTGTTGGACCTGCTCGAGCGCCTCGAGCCCGTCACGAGCTTCGTCGATCGTGGCCCCGGCGCGTTCCATCACCAGGCGAACAAGGTGCCGATTTGAATCGCCATCATCGACCACCAGGAGTCGGCATGGCGGCAGGCGTTTCTGATGGGAGTGTTTTCTGGAGACGCTACTCATTAATTCGCGGATGCTCGCTTCATTCAGCATGCGGGACTGGCTGATATCGCCGGTGCCGATCGTGACCGTAAAAATACTCCCCTGCCCAGGTTCGCTCACGGCATTCAGCTCGCCACCCATCAGCTCGGCAAGTCGGCGACTGATGGATAAACCCAGTCCGGTTCCCCCAAACCGACGCGTCGTGGAGGAGTCCGCCTGGCTGAAGGGCTGGAATATGTGCCCGATATTTTCCGAGGCAATGCCAATGCCGGTATCCGCCACATGAAACGCGATGCGAGGTCCATCGGGCTTGTGGCATTGTTCCATTTCGATATGAATACCGCCTTGCTCGGTAAATTTGATGGCGTTACCGACCAGGTTGGTAAGTATTTGTCGCAAACGCAGCGGATCGGACGTGATGGTCTCTGGGATCACATCGCGCGCGGACCAGGTGAGCGACAGGCCTTTTTCACGCGCTCGAATCGTAAACGTGGCCAGCACGTCTTTGACCACGACGTGTGGATGGCACTCAATCGACTCGACTTGCATCCGCCCGGATTCCACCTTGGACAGGTCCAGAATATCGTTAATCAGGGACAACAGATGCTCGCCGCTGGAGTGGATAATACTGAGGTATTCCGAGCGTTCTTCGTGGGTTTGATCCAGTCCGCGTCGCATGATGTCCGCGAAACCCAGGATGGCGTTCATGGGCGTACGGATTTCATGGCTCATATTGGCCAGGAAGGCGCTCTTGGCTTCGTTGGCTGCCTCGGCGGCCTGCTTTGATTTTTCCAGCTCCGCCTTGGTCTGCTCCAGCGGAGTAATGTCCTCAAAGCCGACGAGCGTCCCCACACTGGCGCCGTCCTGGTTCAGGACAGGCGCGGCGTTGACCATCAGGGTGCGCTGACCGAGCGGGCTGGAGATTTGCAGCGTAGCGCTTTCGGTGGACGGTGCGTCTTTATTAACGCGGTCCCATGGAAACGGCTGCGACGCTCCCTCGGGCTCCTGGCTCCAGGGCAGAACATCCAACTCCTTGCCAATCAGTTGTTCGCGAGGGACACCGACCGTGTCCGTAAAGGAGGCATTGCAGAGCACGATCCGACGCTGTGTATTCAGCGCGACAAGACCTCCCGCCAGAAAGTCGTAGGCGGATCGAACGTGCTTGGGCACCGCCTTGGACGGATCAAATTGTCGCAATACGCGACGCAAGCTGAGCCAGAATACGGGTAAGCATACGGCGCTGCAATAGACCGAGAAACGCGTCCACGGATGAGTCACGAACGCCAGCAGCACGCTGTGGGACATGATGGGCGTAAAATGAAGCTCCATGTCACCCCAAGTCTTCTGGTTGCGTTCGATCGGGATGGACATGAATTCGTTGCTGCTGTACGCATTATCGGCAGGGTGCCACGTTTGCTCGTGAGGTCCGATGCTCACAACCAGCTTGCCATCCTTGCGGCGAATGCCCGCCGAGACAAAGTCATCGTGGCGGGCCACCAGTTCCTCGAGGATCACCTGCCAGCGATGCAGGTCATTCTGACCAATTAGCACGGCGCCGTTGAGCCCCAGCGATTCACACAACCGGACCCGCCCCTCCATTTGTGCCCTGCGATGGTCGGGAATCAACCCGATGAAGAGTCCCAAGGTCACGACGGTTGCGCACAGTGAGACCTGCACGAGTGTGATTTGCGTTAAGGCTTTGAATCGTGACATGGAACGAGCCGCAGGGCGGAGTCGAAACTAGTGGATGCGAGTGGCAACAAATAGTGCGTCGAGGTGTAGCCTCTGGAAGTATGGGTTTCAGAACAGACGACGGTGGAAAAAATTTCACGCTTCCGCCACGGATCTTGTCGGCCGACGCGAGACCCGGCGGACCGACTGCAGGGGTTGTGCGGATTGGGTGGGAGCTGGAGTCTCTTGCGAATCAAGAGAGTTCCTGCTGGTCATGCGGCATTCTTCGGCGGCGTGCGCGTCCGGCGGACGCGCACGCCGCCAGAAATCGCCTGGGAGTCGTGACCGATGAACGATGCTAACGGCGATTTCTTGTGGCTTGCGGTCTCACGAACCGGAAATGTGTGTAGCCGACAGGTTGGTAACCTGTCGGAGCGGCCAGGGCGCGAAACGGGGATATTGAATTTGGGGAAGGCGGGTAGATTAAGAACCTGCTCCTACGTACGATCGGGCGACCAAATCAACAGTCCCCTTGTGTCGGTAACTTGCTGCCTGGCCGCTACGGCGCCGCCGCACCGAATTTGTACGTTATTCCCCGGGGCCAAAAACGTGTCTTGAGAAAAATTGGGGCTTTCGTCACACTGGTGTACTTGGAACGGATTCGCCAGCGGCTAAAGGAGTGAGTCATCAATACATTCCTCTCCTCAACACCCGCCAGCAGCGCCAAGTCCGCGCTGACGGACCTGCTCGCGCGGACTAGTCGCACATTCGCCCTAGCCATCCCCTGCCTGCCTGAACCCGTCAGGCACCAGGTGACGGTGGCTTACCTGTTATTTCGCATCGCGGACACCATCGAAGACGGTCCAAATTTGAATCGCGCCGAAAAGCTGACAGCGCTTGAGGAATTGAACAAACTGCTG
This sequence comes from uncultured Planctomycetales bacterium, assembly GCA_963695565.1. GTDB lineage: Bacteria > Planctomycetota > Planctomycetia > Pirellulales > Pirellulaceae > CAVOGW01. Next base: position 176,691 of record CAVOGW010000005.1, on the reverse strand, counting down.
CGCGGCGGTTCAGGCCAAGCGGCTCGCCTCACATTGCCGCGTACGCCGTGTGGCAACGCGGACTATCTGGAATTGTTGGAGGCACTACCGCGGGTGCTCGATCAGGCGGCAGCATTTCAGCCCGCAGTACGCTCCGTCGTCATCCGCAGCGTGCGCAAGTCTTTGGGGGGCATGAAACAATTTATCAGCGCCGGAAGTGCCGCCGGTCGCATCCAAATTCGCTCCCGAGTCGACTTGAGGCAGTACTGCTATTTTGTGGCGGGCATTGTGGGTGAAATGCTGACAGAGCTTTTCATCCAGGAATGTGACCGGCTTGAGCCGCTCCGCCCAAAACTGGCTCAGCATGCTCGCTTTTTTGGTGAAGGCCTGCAACTGGTCAACATCCTCAAGGATTCGACCGACGATCAGCGGATGGGCCAGAAATTTCAGCCCAGCGATACCTCACGAGCCCAGTTGTTCGAATTGGCCCGGGACAGTTTAGGACAGGCGGGTGAATACGTGCGTGCCTTACAGCAGGCGAACGCACCGGCCGGGATTACGGCCTTTACCCAATTGCCATTGCGGCTGGCCTGGCGAACCCTCGAATGTGTGGAAGTATATGGCCCCGGTAGCAAGGTGCCGCGCGTCGAGGTGGTGCAGATTCTGGAGCAGACCTTGGGCGCGGTTGGACTGGACACGAAGGGAATTTCTGCGGCAGATTCGTATCCCGCCCCCGCCCCCGCCCCCGCCCCTGCGCCTGCGCCTGCCTCAGCCCGCGGGCAGCGCGGCGACGGCCGGATTACGGAGTCCGACGCGGGCCAACTGACGCGGCGCGAGGTACAGGCATGAGCCGACGTCAGCCCACAATTACCATAATCGGCGCTGGCCCCGGTGGACTGGCGGCCGCCATGCTGCTGGCAAAATCGGGAGCAAGAGTTACGGTGCTTGAGCGACTGGCTCGTGTGGGAGGGCGGTGTTCGGCGATCGAAGCCGACGGCTTTCGTTTCGATGTCGGCCCCACGTTTTTTCTGTACCCGCGCGTGCTGAGCGAAATATTCGCGTCTGTGGGCCGCGACCTGTTCACCGAGGTCCCCATGGTGCGATTGGATCCCCAGTATCGCATTGCGTTCGGCGCGGGCGGAAAATTGGACGCCACACCCGATGTGTCACGGATGGAAGCCGAAATCGCGACGATCTGTCCCAGTGACGCTCGGTCGTTTCGTCGTTTCCTGGACGACAATCGCACAAAGCTGCAGCAGTTTCGTCCTATCCTGGAGTCGCCCTTCCACAGCGTGTTGGACCTGATGCGCCCCTCTACGCTACGGGCTGTGCCTTGGTTGCGGCCCTGGCGGTCGGTGGGGTCCGAGTTGCAACAATTTTTTTCGGATCGACGACTGGTGATCGCCTTCTCGTTCCAAGCCAAATACCTGGGAATGTCACCGTTTCGTTGTCCGAGCCTGTTTTCCATCCTGGCGTATCTGGAGTACGAACATGGCATTTTTCACCCGTACGGCGGCTGCAGCGCGGTAAGCGAACGGATGGCCGAGATTGCCCGAGAGCTGGGCGTCGAAATTCGACTGGGTGAAGCCGTCGAACAGATCCGGTTCTCAGGCAAGCGGGCCGTCGGCGTGCGCACAGCGGCTGGTGAATATTCGACGGACGCGCTGGTCATTAATGCGGATTTTGCCCGAGCCATGCAGCGGCTCGTTCCGGATCATTTACGTCCACGCTGGTCAGATCGGCGCTTGAGCCAAAAGAAGTTTTCCTGCTCGACTTTCATGATGTACCTTGGTATCGAAGGTCGTTACGATGACCTGCCCCATCACACCATTCACATCGCCCAGGACTACGATCGCAATCTGGCGGAGATTGAGCATCGGCACGAACTCTCGGAGGACCCCTCATTGTACGTGCAAAATGCCTGCGTCACGGATACTTCATTGGCACCGCAGGGGATGAGCACACTGTATGTGCTGGTACCCGTCACACACATGCATCCTAACGTCGACTGGACGGTCGAGCGCGATCGGTTCAGGGACCGCGTTGTGCGTCAGCTGAGCAAGGTGGGGCTGCACGATTTGCCGCAGCGTATTCGTTTTGAGAAAACCGTCACGCCCGCGGATTGGGACGCCGGACATCAAATTCACCTGGGGGCCACATTCAATCTGGCTCATAATTTGGGACAAATGCTGCACCTGCGGCCACAGAATCGATTCAAAGACCTGGCGGGAGTCTACCTCGTCGGCGGTGGCACGCACCCTGGCAGCGGGCTGCCCGTGATTTACGAGTCGGCCAGGATTACCACTAGGTTGATTCAGCGCGATCTTGGACTGTGCGATGTCGGCAACAGCCTCGCCGAGGCTCAGGTTCCACGTCCCCACTTTGCCGCCCGGCCGACGTCTCCACAGGCAGAGCGGGTGCGGTCGCATCGGCCTCAGAGGCGTGCCTCGTAAAATGGTTTCATCCGCCATGACCGCAAAGACGCAAGACTGTGAGCCGGACGTCCGACGACAACCGACCGCGACGATCACTGCGTGTAACGAATTGGCTCGGCGAATTGCTTCCGCGCGGGATGCCCAGCGACGTTGGCGCCGGGTGCCCCTCAAAGATCGGTTGCTGCTGATTCGTAATTTCCGCCACCAATTGGTGGATCGGACCGAGATCTTTGTGCATTCCGTCACAAACGCGCATCGCCAGGGGCCGACGGAAACCGTGGCGGCTGAACTGATCCCGCTGGCCGATGCCTGTAGATTCCTGGAAAGGGAGGCCCGGCGCATCCTGGCCGCTCGACGATTGAGTCGCGGCAGCAGACCGCTGTGGCTGTCGGGCGTGACGGTGCAGTTGCACCGCGACCCGTTGGGGGTCGTTTTGATTGTGGCGGCTGGCAACTATCCGATTTTTCTGCCGGGTGTGCAGGCAGCGCAGGCGCTGGCCGCGGGTAATGCCGTGTTGCTCAAACCTGGAGTGGGGGGCACGCGGGCGGCACGGGCACTCCAGGATGCCTGGACGGCTGCCGGCCTGGACGCGGACCTGGTGCACGTCCTGCCGGAACCGGCACCAACCGTGAAAGCCGCGCTGCAGGCTGGCGTGGACAAGCTCGTGTTGACCGGATCGGCGGAAACTGGGCGTCGGCTCCTTGCGGAAGCGTCGGCAACTTTGACTCCCTCCACGATGGAATTGTCCGGATGTGACGCAGTTTTCGTCATGCCGGGAGCTGATCTCGATCGTCTGGCACGCTGCCTGGCATTTTCCCTGCGATTCAACGGAGGTGCCACATGCATGGCGGCCCGGCGCGTATTCGTGCCTATCGCTTTACAGGCCGAACTGGAACGTCGGCTGTGTGAGGCCTGCTCGTCGTTAACGCACGGCACCGACGTATCCACGCACGCATCCACCGGGGCATCGCTGCCGGAGTCGGCCTTGATCCAGGTGGAAGCTGCGATCGAACAGGGGGCTCGACCCATCACGGGGACCGCCGTCCACCATGAAGGTTGCCGTTCGCTCAGAGGACCCGTGGTACTGGCGGACGCGACACCCGAGATGCCATTGCTGCGCTCTGACATTCTGGCCCCACTAATGTCCTTGGTGCCGGTAGCATCGATGGAGGAGGCCCTGCGCCGAATGCTCAATGTCCGTTTGCTTTAGGCGCTGCCGTATTTGGCGCAGCGCGCGCGCGCACAGCTGGCCGGGCAAATTGATGCAGGTTGCGTCGTGATCAACGACCTGATTGCTCCCACGGCCGATCCAAGAGTGCCGCTGGCGGGTCGACGGCAGAGCGGTTTTGGCGTCACCCGCGGGGCTGCCGGTCTGGAAGAAATGACACAGCTGAAAGCCATCGTCCACCAGCACGGTAACTGGCTCGCTCATTTGGACGAAACCACGCCCTGGGATGCCAGATTGCTCAGCGAGTTTCTCGGAGTCGTACACGGACGCGATTGGCGCACGCGGCTGGGCTACGCCTGGTCGGCCCTGCATACCGCCATGGCTCAACGCAGGTGGAAGAAACAGCAAACGGCGTTGACGGAGAAGATTTGATGTCGATCACACAGAAAGTGGCAGTAGTCGGAGGAGGACTGGGAGGACTAGCCGCGGCGTGTACACTCGCCGCGCGCGGTCATGCAGTTACCATGTTGGAGCGCAACGCATGGTTGGGGGGGAAGGCAGCGGTACTGCATCAACACGGCTTTCGCTTTGATATGGGGCCGACGATTCTCACGCTACCTTCCGTGCTGCGTCGCATCTTCGCGGAGTCCCAGCGAGACCTGGCGGATTATCTGGAACTCATTCCACTCGACCCCCAGTGGCGGTGCATGTTCGACGACGGGTCGCAATTGGATCTGGTCGCGAACACGCAACAGATGCAGCAGCAACTCGACACGTTTACTGGGGGCGATCTTGCGGTCCACCGAGGTTACGGCGAGTTCATGCGCATCTCCGCTCGACTGCACGATGTGTCCAATCGCTTCTTTTTCTGGAAGAGTGTAGGGTCGATCCAGGATACGCTGGACATGCGCAAGAGCTTCGATCCTAGTGTGGTGGCCGACGTGCTGAGCCTGCGCATGGGCCGTACCGTCGCCGGGTTGGTGCGGAAGTGCGTGCCCGACGCGCGTGTCGCGCAGATGGTGGATCACTTCACGCAATATGTGGGATCGGCGCCCCAGGCCTCGCCGGCCGTGCTGTGCGGAATTGCCCACATGCAGACCAGCGAAGGGGTCTGGTACCCGCGGGGAGGCACGCGGGCCGTCGCTGACGCGCTGGTCCGACTGGCGGAGGACTTGGGGGTGGAGTTGCGAACGGGTGTCCATGTGCAACAAGTATTGATCGAACACCGCGCAGTGCGTGGCATCCGGCTGGAGTCGGGTGAGCAGCTGCAGGTTTCGGCGGTGGTCTCCAACTCGGATGCCGTGCGCACGCACCAGGAACTGTTGGCGGGCAAGGCACAACGCCAGTTTATGAAACGGCGTCGCTACGAGCCCGCGTGTTCTGGCGTCGTGCTGTACCTTGGTCTGCGGCGGCGCTACGAGCAGTTGCTGCACCACAATTTTGTATTTTCCCGGGATCCGCACGAAGAGTTCGATTATATCTATCGGCGCGGCGAGCCGGCGCCGGATCCGACCTGTTACGTTTGTGCTCCCGCCGCCACGGACCCGTCCGTTGCTCCGGATGGCGGCGAAGCACTCTACGTGCTGGTGCACACGCCCTACCTGCGGCCGCACCATCGTTGGGACGAAATGCTGCCTGGCTATCGACGCACGATTCTGCAAAAGCTGCATGCGACGGCCGGACTCTCTGACCTCGAAGAGAATCTGGTATGCGAGTCCCATCTGACGCCCCAGGACATCGATCGCCGCTATCATGTCTTGAATGGAGCCATCTACGGACTGGCCAGTCATGGCAGGTTCTTGGGTGGCTTCAAGCCGGCCAACCGCAGCCCTGACGTCAAGGGGTTGTACCTGGCTGGCGGCGCTGCTCATCCCGGGCCCGGCATGCCCATGGTATTGATGTCCGGCTGGATCGCCGCCGATACATTGGACCAGGACGCTGGGCAGGGGACTCAAACCCCGCCTCGACACGCGGTGGCGGCAGTGTGAATTCGAGGAGCACGGAGAAGTTGATCACCGCCCTGAAGACCCGCGACAACGCCGTGACACATCCAAGTCGGAAATCTCGCGCAACGGCCGGTCATCGCGTTGAGCTGCCGCAGGTTTCTGCATTCTTGGCATCCGGCTTCTATTGGTACGTTGCCCGTTACGTGCGAAAACATTTTAATGCAGTTCGCTTGACGAAGGGCACGCAACCTGACGCCCGCGTCGATCAACCCGTGATCTGCTTCGGCAATCATCCGGGTTGGTGGGATCCCCTGATGGCAATGCTGCTGCACCAGCTGTTCCTGAGAGGTCGGACGGCCTACGCCCCTATCGATCACGTGGCGTTGGCGCAGTACCCCATATTTCGCAAACTGGGCTTTTACGGCCTTGACTTGGAATCGCGCAGGGCGCCCAGCAGTTCTTGACCGTGACGCGTGGACTATTGCAATACCCGACCGCGGCGATTTGGATGACGCCCGGCGGAAAATTCACGGACGTACGCGCCAGGACCGTATTCGCACCAGGCCTGGCTCACATTGCCGGTTCGGTTTCGGGCGTCGCACTGCTGCCCGTGGCCATCGAGTACGTGTTCTGGGAGGAGCGGACCCCGGAGGCCCTGATCGAATTCGGCTCGCCGACCGTCTCCAACCGAGGGGACGTCACGAAAAAGGCCTGGCAGCGGGAACTGGAAGATCGCCTTGCCGCGACGCAGGCGAGTCTGGCCCAAAAGGCTATCGCGCACAACCCCGATCAATTCGATGTCCTCTTGGACGGAAGTGCCGGCATTGGTGGCTGGTACGATCTTATGCGGCGCTACCGGGCCCTGCTGACTGGATCGACGTTCAATCCTCGGCACGGCCGATCGAGATCGGAACGCTCCTATGACTGACGGATTTGGCAGCGCGGTCTTGGCGTCGGCGAGTTGTTCGACGCTACTCTTCCTGGGAAATCTGTGGGCGTTTCGCAAAGCCGACGGGTACCGTCAGACCCGTGACCGGCCCGGCGTGTCGGTTCTAATTCCGGCGCGCGACGAGGAAAATCAAATCGGCCCGACACTGTACGCCGTGTTGGCCAGCCGGGGGGTTGACCTGGAAGTGATCGTGCTGGACGACCAGAGTCAGGATGCCACGGCGGAAATTGTGACACGGCTGGCAAAGGCAGACTCGCGCCTGCGACTCGTCCGCGGCCCGACGCTGCCGCGAGGATGGTGTGGCAAACAGCACGCCTGCCACGTGTTGGCGCAGCATGCCAGCCACGCAGAATTGGTCTTCATGGACGCGGACGTTTTCCTGTTTCCTGACGCGGTTCGTCGCATTGTGCTGGAGCGTCGTGCGCGGCGAGCGGATCTGCTGAGCGGTTTTCCGCGACAAGTTACTGGTTCCCTGGGGGAGTCCCTGCTGATTCCCTTGATTTATATCGTGTTGCTGACGTATTTGCCATTCATTCTGATGCGAAGGACCGGGCTTGCCTCGGCTTCCGCCGGCTGCGGACAACTGTTCGTCACCCACCGTGAGGCTTACCAGTTGAGCGACGGTCATGCCGCGATTAGGGCCTCGCTTCACGACGGGATTACCTTGCCGCGCACGTATCGGCGTGCCGGCCTGCGGACTGATGTCATTGACGCTGCCGATCTCGCCAGCTGCCGCATGTACTACGGCTGGCGCCAAACTTGCAGCGGGCTACTCAAGAATGCTCACGAAGGATTTGCCAACAGCTTGCTGATCCTGCCAGCGACCATGCTTCTGGGTATGGGATATGTGGCTCCGGTGACGTTGGCCATCCACGGCTTGATTTCATGGGACAGCGGCCGGCTGATGGGCACGACCATATTGGCGGCGCTCGTGGCCTACGTCCCGCGCCTGATCACCGCTCGTCGCTACGATCGAGCCTGGCTCTCCGTACCATTGTTTCCCCTGGGTGTCGTGTGGTTTATTGGTTTGCAGTGGATCGCCTGGGGCAGACGCCTTCGGGGCACGAACTCTCATTGGCGTGGCCGCGCGTACGCATCGACGGCTTCCTAGGAGTTGGTCCCATGCCCCAGCGCTCGCCCGTGCTTTCGATCCGCGACGCGAAAAAATCTTACGGCCCCGTGCCGGCGTTAAACGGCGTGTCGCTCGATTTGTACCCTGGCGAGCTATTAGGGTTCCTGGGTCCAAATGGCGCGGGCAAGACGACGCTGATCCGCTGTCTGTCCGGCCGCAGCAGGCTGGATGCGGGACAACAGAAGTTCGGCGGGTCCTCACAGCTCAACGCGGTATTGGGCGTCGTGCCACAGAGCATCGCCGTGTACGAAGACTTGACGGCCGATCAGAACCTGTTGGCCTTCGGCGCGCTACACGGTGTGCCGCGCGGCGAAGTGGCGATGCGGGTTGAGGACGCACTCCGCTGGTCCAACTTGCTGGATCGCCGTCGCCGACTGGTCAAGACATTTTCAGGAGGTATGAAGCGTCGCTTGAATATTGCCTGCAGCGTGCTGCACCAACCCAAGATCCTGCTACTGGACGAACCTACGGTGGGCGTTGATCCCCAAAGCCGCGAGCGAATCTACGAAATGCTGGACGACTTGCGCAACCGCGGTACGGCCATCCTGTTGACGACGCATCAGCTGGATGAAGCCCAATTTCGCTGCGATCGGATCGCGATCGTCGACCAGGGACGTGTTGTGCAGGCAGGCACGTTTGACGAACTGGTATCGTCAACGATCGGTCGCCAACAGCGACTGCGAGTGAGGTTTCGTACGCGCCCAGAGCGGCTGCCGCCGCCCCTCGCCATGGACGCGATGCAGGCCACCGGCAGCTGCGTGCTGGCCGACGTGACCCGAGAGCTGCCGCGCGTGCTGGAGTCCTTGCAGGCCGCCCGACTTCCCGTCGACTCGGTCGTGCTGCAGGGCCCCACGTTGCAGGACGTGTTCTTGCATCTGACCGGAAAGGAACTTCGCGAGTGATCGCCACTGTGTTGAGAATTTCCGTGTTGAGACTGTGGAACAACCAGCAGGAATTACTGCTGACGCTGCTGGTGCCTATCCTGTTCTTCAGCATCTTTGCCTTGATCTTCGGCCAAGGCATTGCGAGCGACACGCCCGCGATCAAGATCGCCGTGGTCAACGACGATGGTTCGCAATTAACGGATGAGATCGTACGTCTGGTCCGCGAGCAGCCTGCCCTGCGGGTTGAATCCGACGTGTTCGTCACCAACGACCAGTGGCCGATCGAACCGCTGGCCAAAGCCATCATTCACGAACGAAACTCGGACGTGGTCGTATACCTCCCGAGAGGTCTGCAGCAGAACGTCGATCATCAAGAGTCCGTCATCATTCGGCTATTCCACGAAGGCTCGAATCCCGTGGCTCGTCAAATTGTCGATACCATGTTGTCGCAGCTGATTCGGGGAACCGTGCAGAAGCGACTACAATCCACGTTGATGGCCGCCACGGGGGCGGCGATACCGACGGCATTTCGATCGCAGATTCATCAACAATCCGCCGCACCTGCGGCTCAATCAGCCCGTCGAGTGCCGGCCACCGACGATCCTCAAGTTCAGGCGGCCGATCATCGTCCCAATCGAATCCCCGTAAGTCGCTCGGAAAAAGGGGCGGTCGGCGAGCTGGTCATTCTGGAGAACTCCAGCGTGTTTGCGATATCCAAACACAATCCAAAAATCGCCATGTATGCCGCCGGAATCGCCGTGATGTTCTTACTGTTCTCGGCCACCGGCGCTGGTGGTAGCTTACTGGAAGAGGACGAGGCTGGAACGCTGGACCGGCTGCTTACCAGCCGCCTGAGTATCACGGAGTTGCTGATCGGAAAATGGTTGTACATTGCCGGTCTGGGCTGCGTGCAGTTAACCGTAATGTTCGTGTGGGCCCAAGTGGCATTTGGCGTCGACCTGTGGGGGCACCTCCATGGGTTTGCAGTCATGACGTTGTTTACGGCAGCCGCCACGGCCAGTCTGGCCCTTTGTTTGGCCGTGCTGTGCCGATCGCGAACTCAACTGAACGGTGTGTCCATTGTCTTAATCCTGACCATGTCGGCGTTGGGGGGCAGTATGGTGCCACGTTATATCATGAGCGAGCGGATGCAGCGTTGGGGCCAATGGACGTTTAACGCGTGGGCCCTGGATGGATTCAAGAAAGTATTCTGGCTCGATCTGCCCCCTCCCGCCCTGCAAGATGAAGTTCGCGTGCTGTTGTTCATGACGGTCCTTTTAGCCTGTCTGGCCCGCGTTTTCGCCAGCCGTTGGAGTACCGACTAAGCGCAGCACCGAACCCTGGGGATTGGGGGGGTATCCCCCCCAGCCCCCCCCGGGTATCCCCCCAGACCCCCCGGGCGGATCCTCCCAAACCCCGCTCAGAAAGCCTAAGCACTAACCCTCTACCCCCAAAGAGTTGTTGCGGAGCCACACCTATCCATGATACGCAAGCCAACGCTGTTCGTGATCGCCGTCTGCTTGATGCTCACCGCTTGGTTGTCCGTCGTGCGCGTCGATGACCGCTCCGCCGATGTGCTCGCGCTGCCGCGGAAACCGGAGTTGGACACGGGTTGGTCCCGCACGACCGGGCCGCGGGTCGGACCTGTCGATCCCGCAGCGGTCGCGGATCGCACCAAAGACGGCGTCGCTTCCGATGTTGGCGACACCAACTCCCAAGCGAACTCAGCCGGTTCCCCCACATCACTCATCATCCGACTGGAAGCTGTGCAACCGCACGGAACGCTGCGTCTGGCGGTCTTTTTACAACCAGAAGGCTTTCCGCAACAGGAGAGCGCCACGCACCGATTTACCGTGGAGGCCGAGAAAGTAACCGGCGAACTGGTGCTCGACGACCTGCCCACAGGAACCATGGCGGTGGCCGTTTTCCAGGATCTCAATCGGGACGGTGTTTTGAACAAGGGAGCCTACGGAGTGCCGACGGAACCGTATGGGTTTTCCAACAACGCCCGTGGAACGTTTGGCCCGCCGACGTTCGCATCCGCGTCATTCCGGTTTCCCGCCCAACAACGAGAACTAAACATTACATTACGCTAACCGGCTGGGATGTTGCTGAATTGCGCGATAGCCAAGAGATTGTCAGTGGCGTAGCGCAGCCAGCTGAACGGATCCCGCCGCATATCGCTGCAGGAGTGCGGGTTGCGGCGGCGGATGGCAGGCAGGTCAGGGTGGCAGAGCCGCAAATCAGCGATCGTCTATGGTCATCGCATGCTGATCGCATGCTGTAATTCTGGCGCCCCGGGTCTGTCGCACGCTGGCCAGCGGGAATGCCTCAACTCAATCTGAAAAGAATGGAGGCCTCCATGGGAAAGCCCGTCGTGCATTTTGACATTGGCTGCCGGGCAGCGAGGGAGACGACCCAAAAAAACTCAAAAAAGGCTGCTGAACATACTTGGCAACGCCCGTTTCATCGCTGATAACATGCTGGGATGATAATTACTACCTGATCGCGTACCAGTCCATTTCGATGAAGATTTCCGTCCATATACCGTCGGCGTTGCGGGATACGAGCGATGGTGCGGCGGAACTGCGTCTCGAGGCGGGTACCGTAGGGTCTGTGCTGGAGCAACTCGAGCGCGGGCATCCGGCGCTTTACCGTTGCGTTTGCGACGAGACGGGTGCGGTGCGGCAACACATTAACCTGTTCGTCAACACGGCCCTGGTTCCGGCTCGCGACCGGCAGGTACTGCAGGCAAAACTCAAGCCGGGAGATGTTGTTTCCATCTATCAGGCGGTCTCAGGAGGCTAACCAAATGGCGGATCGAATCGTCGCTTGTATCGGCACGAAGAAAGGGCTGTTCGTTGCCGAGTCGGGTAAAGGACGGCGTCGATTTGAGCTGCGCGGGCCGTACGGAACAGGCGTCTCGGTCTATTCAGCATTGATCAACACGCGCGGAACGCCGCGGTTGTATGCGTCGAGCTGCAATGCGTTCTTCGGGATGAAGATTTTGGTCTCCACGGATCTGGGAAAAAAATTTAAAGAGACCCGGTCGGCTCCCGCCTTTCCCAAAGAAGATGGTCGAGCGCTGGCCAACATCTGGTCGCTGGAATCGGGGGATCATAAAAAGGAACTGTGGTGCGGCGTCGAACCAGCGGCGTTATTCCGTAGTGACAACGGCGGCGATTCGTGGGAGATGGTAGCGAGTATCAGCAATCATCCGCACGCGCGGATGTGGCAGCCGGGAAATGGAGGGCTCTGCATGCATACCATCGTGCGCGATGGGGACCGAGTTCATTTGGGAATTTCCACCGGCGGGCACTATCTGAGCGAGGACGGGGGTGTGAGTTTCGCGGCCGCCAATCAGGGGGTGGGCGCCGGTTTCGTCCCCGATCCCTTTCCCGAATTCGGTCAGTGCGTGCACAAGATCGCCCGGCACCCCGATGCGCCGGGAAGGTTGTATATGCAGAACCACGGTGGCTGGGACGATAGACCCGGCATTGGTGTGCTGCGGAGCGACGATTTCGGTCACACCTGGCAATCGATCGCCGAGGGGTTGCCGTCCGATTTTGGTTTTCCGATCGTCGTGCACCCGCAGGATCCGGATACGGTGTATGTCGTTCCGCTCGATCCCACCACGCGCACGTGTCCGGGGGCCGCGCCCGCGGTCTGGCGCAGCGAAAACGCCGGACGTACCTGGAAACGTCTCGCCAAAGGGATGCCCAAAAAAGAGAGCTACTTTACGGTGCTCCGTGACGCGATGACGATCGACGAGTTCAAGTCGCCGGCGCTGTATTTCGGCACCACCACCGGACAGCTGTGGATCGGTCGCGACGGTGGTGAGTCATGGGAGTGTCTGTTCGACGCGCTGCCTCCGATCAACTGCGTGAAGATCGCGGTGGTTTGAGCAAACCGTCAGAAGATGTCCTCCTGAAGAAGCGACGCGACGGAAGATTCTGCCAACCAACGTTGCCACTCATCAGCTGCCACGCGTTGGCGTTCGGGCTGTAGCTTTCAGGCGGCACGCCACGGCCCCAATTCGGAAGGAAGCAAGCCCTCACGCCCGCTCCCGTCCGAACTGGCGTACGAATCGTCAGGGCATTCGCGGTCCGCATCCATCGTGCCGCGCGTGCTTTATGTCCATTCCAGCCGCCCAACATCAGCAAACAGTTCATCGACCATGGTCTCCAAGGTAACCTGGCCTTCCTGGCCATGGCGTACTTCGATTGCGGCGGGCAGCGGACTGCGGTGCAGCGGCGTGGTCACAGCCCTGTCGGGTAGCCCAGTCTGCTGCTCAGTGCGATTCAACACGAATAACGGATCCACGACTGGGGGCAGTTCCGGCGTCTGCCGCATTCGCATCTCCTCACGTGGCGTCAGGCCGTCCAGTCTGGAGCCACGGGGATCCTTCCATACTGCCAGCGCATCGGAACTGGTGAACTTATTCGTGTTCCAAAGAATAAAATCCTGGCCGTCGATACTACCGTCGGCGTTGAAGTCGCCCAGGCACCATGCGGCATTTGCCGTGAATTTGTGGGAATTCCAAATGATGAAATCCTGTCCATCCACCGTCCCATCCAGATTGGCATCGCCACGTTTGTAGGGCGAACCGAAACCATCGAACGTGGCGGCGGTGGCCAGCCACACGTCCAGATCCGCCTGGTCCACAAACGTGTCTGAATTCAGGTCGAAGAGCGGATTGTTGCCCGCCGAGGCAATTTCAGCCACCAGCATGTCGATGTCGTTGCAAGTGTAACTGCCGTCGTTGTCAAAGTCGCCCAGTAGCGAGACGGTGCCAAAGTTGATCGCGACCGTAAAACTCCCCGACGTGGCATACGACAATGACAAGACGCTCAGGTCGTAAACGGTTCCTGGCGTGACACTGTTGTAGAGTAGGGTGTCGGCCACGCCTGCAGCTCCGTTACTGGCCACCTGCAGCCGGTTTCCGAGACTATCAAACAGCACGCCGACTGTATTCAGCGTCGCCGTGGTGGGCGTGACCGTAACCGCCAGGGTCCCGTCGGCGTTGGGCGGTGCCGTGAACCTGAAGAAGTCGGTGTCCTCCGCGACGTCGAGTGCGGTACTAACGCCGCCATCTCCATTGCTATTCAAGCCGACCGTGACGGGTGTTGACGAATTCGGGGCAGTGATGGTGATGGATAGGTCGCCCGTCGTGTCTCCTTCCGCGTCCGCGACCACCAGGATGTATCGTGTCCACCCATTGAGCAGCACGTCGACTTCCGCGTCGTCGATGAGGTCGCTCAGATCGTCGTTCGCTGCCAGGACATTTCCGGTCGTCGCGTTATAGACGGCAACCACCGGATTCACGGCATTGCCGAAGTCTCCCACATTGATGGTGTAGACACCATTCCAGGTCGAGTCCCCCGCAAAGTAGTACGAATCCCGGTCGCCGGCAGAATTCACGAAGGCATCAAAGCTGGGCACATCGTTGCTCAGGCCGGAGGTGTGGAAGGGGATGTAACCTTCAATTCCGGCGGTCCAGACCGTCGGCAAGAATGTACCGAAGTCCACGTCGATGTCGACCGTGCCGGTGTCATCGTACAAGGTCTCGCCGATGCGCACTACGTAGGCCGCTCCTGGGACAACTCCCACAAAGCTGATCGTCTCGGCACCGCCATTGCCAGCGCTATTGGATCGGGCGAGTTCTACGCCGGCAGCGTCGTACAGATTAAGGACCAGATCTTGGGTCGCCGAATTGGTCACGGCCGTCACGTCCAGCGTTCCATTGGCGGTCAGCGGAGCGACCAGGTTGAAGTAGTCCGAGTCCTCAGCGCCCAAGAATGTAGAATCCGTCCCATCGCCGTTGGCATCCAGGGCAACCGTGCCATCGATGGTCTGATTTGGTCCGTTGAGTGAAATCGCGAAGTCTCCGCCGGTAGCTCCTTCGGCAAACACCTCCGCCGAATAACGCACGAAGGCCGTCAGCGACGCGTCAATCTGTGCATCATCCACATCCGGACCGCTATTCAAGTCGACATCGACCAGGGACATGGTATCTTCATTCCAGAGTCTCAAACCTGGGTCCAGCGCGCCGTTTTCCGTCACTTGAATGGTAACGGGCCCCGAGTTGTCCAGCGCAAACAGCCAGGTGTCGCGATCGGTGGCATCAAACAGATTTCCGCTGGTCACCGCGTCGTCGCCAAATTGGTTCGGCTCGAAGGTACTCTCGATGGCCGGGGTGCCGGTGAGGATGATCTGACTGACTTGGGTAGCCCAGGTGGTTGAGCCGATAGCGTATTCTTGAAACGTCCAGAATACATTGGGGTCCTCCGGGTCGACCACGGTGGCGCTGTAGTCTCCCCAGCGATTACGCCCATCGCCGTCCAGACTTTCGTAAGTCGCCGTCCCGGCGGCCAGTTGGAACGGAGCACTGAACGTCGTCATACCCCCCGTCGTGTCGCCAATCACGCTGTAGGCGCTGGCGAATTGCCCCGCGTTGGGTCCGGACGCCGTAAAGCCGATCACCACGTTCTCGTCGCCATTGGCACCGCTGACTGCAATCGAGGGATAGAACAGGTCCAACGTGCTGTGTGAGATAATGATGTCTTGATTGACGGTGCCGGTGGAGCTGATTTCCACGAAGCGTACAGCTGCGTTGAGTGTGGAGGGGCTCTGGACCCCCTGGACTACCCAATAGGCAGCGTTATGAAAGTCCACCTTACTGCGGATGCGGCGACCGCCGGTTTCCAGGGGAACTAATCCCGTATCGTTCGGCTGTTCCGCCCCGGGCGGATCGTTCGCTGACGACAATGAAGCTGTCGTGAAACTGGTGAAACTCGGACTGTTGATGGGCCCCAGTAGTGTCGACAACGTCATGCTATTGCCGCTATCGCCTCGGAAGAATACGGCCGGTAGTCCAGCCCCTTCGCTGCCGTAGACGACCCCCTGTGCCGAACTCCCGGTGATGGAAATGTGATCTTCCACCAGCGTGCGACCCGCAATCGACGGTGGATTTGCCAACAAGCCGGTCTTCGGCAACACCAACGTGCTCCGCTCGGTGCTGAGCGCAGCGCCACCGTCAATATCAAACATATTGACGCCGATATACACGCCGTCGTCGTCAAAGCTCATGGCGGGAAAATCGGCCCAGCGCCCGTTGCTGGAATCCGAGTCCACCGCGAATCCGGTCCAACCATCGGTGGGATCCGCCGTATCGGAAACGGCGAACAAAATGCGGTTGTTCTGCCGTGGATTATCTAGCGCGGCCGCATACCAGCGCTGCGCCTCGCTGTCGTACTGCACGCGCGGGTCATACGAAAAATTCGTGGGTGTGATTCCCGCATCCCCCCAAAATTGATCCAGCGTACGACTCTCCAACTGCGCACCATCCAGCTTGTCAAAGGTGCGATAACGACCATTGATCAGGGTCACGATATGGTCGGGGCCAACCGCTCCTGTCGTGTCTGGCGGAATGAACCCGCTGACCGATCGCGTCGCGGACTGGAAATTCAGCCCAATCGCCGCTCCGAACGGCGCCACTTCGGCAGGACTCCCACCCGGCGGTGATGGCTCGATATCCAAGTCGACACCGCTGACCCGGAAGGGAACGGTCGAGAGTTGTTCGTCGGTGGCGATCCACTCGGTTCCAAGATTTGACATCCGCGTAACGGTGAATCCCGAGTTGGCATCCTCCAGCGATGCCAGGGCGACGTCGGTGGCCGATGACAATACCAACCGAAATTCCAGCGACTCGCAGTCTAAGCTTCTCCGCCAATTGCGATGTAAACGCTCGTGACGTCCACGAATGTGAATTGGTCGGTTTGCCTGCGGTCGTTTTGAACTCAAGGCTCTCATCGCATGGCTCCTTAGTTCGATGGACGACTTCGAACTGCCGTCAGCGCGAGGCGACGCGAGTTGCGCCCCCCCACGATGTTCCAAGCAATAACTCAATTCAATTCGAGTCGATCCTAGTTCCTGAATGGACTGTGTTTCGAATCGCGCCGCTTCTGGTCTTGTCGCGAAACATCCCAACACGACGCGCGAATTTTGAAGTTCCGCTTCTTGGGTGGTAACTAGCCGAAACCCGTGATTTAGCCTGTTCGCAGACTCTCTCGCTTGCACATCGAGCTAAATGACCGAGTGCGATTGAGCAACGCGAAGCCCGGGGGATTTGGGGCGTCAAAAAACGCCGCTTGTCTTTTCGGAGTATGCAAACATCGTGCCGTACGAGAGATGCCGCCACCGGCAGAGGTCCGGTGGCGACCCGATTCCTGGAGAACACCGCACGAGAATCGCGGAATGGCGGCAACGCCAGATAGCAAGAGTTGATCGGTGACTTGCGTATCGCGCCTAGCGCAGCAGCAATGTATAGTACGCTCGGCCCGAGCCGTCGTATGCAACGCCCGCGCCGGCATAACGGTAGCCGCTGGAGTACAGGTAGCATGTCGAAAAACGACCCGTCAAATCGCCGCCACCCATGGCAAAGCCCACGCCCTCCACGGCTGCCCCGCCGCGATGCGAGCCGTCGTGACCCGTCATGCGACGGTTGGCTCGAAGCTGCGACTTCGTCTGAGCCACCGCCATTAACTGCGGGTCTGGCAGCAGTTCTGATAACCCGGCCGACCGGCGACGTTGGTTAATCACGGCCAGCGCAGGGTGGTAACTCTGAAAAGTTGCGGCTTGGTACCCCACGGTCTGCACGACCGTGCCTGCCGACAGGTTTGTCGCCGTAGATCCGACGCTTATTACTTGCGGTGATGTCGTCAAGTGCGCGGTCTGAGAACAACACGTATGCCTCACATGGTTGCAAGAACAGGTCCGGCAGCGGCGAAACATTTGTGCGGAACAAGCCGTCGGTGCCAACATGGACAACACGACCAACAAACGAATCAACATTACGAAATCCTTTCAAATAGACACGGAAACAACAGCCACAACCCATTTGTGGCAGGTGCATTGAAATACAAGTCACGCTATTTCTAAAGAGCAGTTTGCTGTGGGTAAGCACGATGCCAAAAAACAATTAGCAAATCTAATTATTTCAACAAGATTTCTTTGCGCACGGGCTGCCCAAAGCTTCGCGGATCTGCTGCTTTGGGACGAGCGCGTCACGCAGCCACCCAACGTCATAGCAAGAAAATTTGCCCGGAAAAAATATCGAGAATCGAGCCGACTAATCACCGCAGCGTCAGATAACCGTGTTGACTCCTGCAAAAATTTCACGGCGTGGAGCCAGCCTAGTTCGACTGATCAGATCGAAAGAATCTGTGTGCGACTGGGAACACCGGTGTGCGTCAAAACCGCACGCTGCGTGTTGCTTCGATCCGCGTAGCAGCAGCGGCCTATTGCCTGACAAACGTCGCGGCCGACACATGTGGGGAAGGGGGGTTTTGGGGCCACGACACGGGGGGTTTGGGGGCCACGACACGGGGGGTTTTGGGGCCACGACACGGGGGGTTTTGGGGCCACGACACGGGGGGTTTGGGGGCCACGACACGGGGGGTTTGGGGGCCACGACACGGGGGGTTTGGGGGCCACGACACGGGCGGTTTGGGGGCCACGACACGGGGGGTTTGGGGGCCACGACACGGGGGGTTTGGGGGGGATCCCCCCAAAAGCTCCACCTGAAACCCATACACCCGATCCGTTGATCTCGCAACGCAATTCGAACGACGGGTCCGCAGTTCATGGGGGCTACCCCCCAGACTCCCCGGGGCCCAGCGTCGCGCGTCGGCGAATCGCGTACCGTTGTTCCCAGCCAGGCGTTCCTCGTGCTCAACAAAAAAACGCCTGGCGTGCGAACCACGCCAAGCGATTGTGACCTTTGTTGTGCCCAAAAGGCCAATTCACAGCCTTGCAGGACGACTTCGACGCATTAACGACGACGAATGAAGCTCAGCGCGGCAAGACCCAGAACGCTCAGCAGTCCGCTGGTGGGCTCTGGTACAAGCACGGTCACGTTGGTGAACAGGGCAGCGCCGGTGGCACCCGAGGCGACGCGAACGGACCAAGTGGCGTCGGTGGCACCGTCATTAAACACCTGCGGGAAGTCGGCGTCCGTCAGGCCGGGCCCGTAGTTGGCGAGGCCCAATTGTGGGAAAGCCAAAAACGGAGGGAAGTCGGATGGCCAAGGCTGCTGAACGCCACTGCTGTTCACAAAACCCGTCCCAATCACGCCAACAAAACCGCGTCCCTGCAGCGGTGAGGTCCGAATCCACTGCGAGCTACCAGTGGGTACCACACCGCCGTATCCAACCGTGTAAGTACCAGCTTGCGTAGCGGAAGACTCGGGAAGGTTATTGGGTCCAGGACCAGCTGGCGGACCTTCGCACAGATCACAAGCCGGGGGCAGGCTCACGTTCGCGCCGCCGACCAGCATCGCATTGATATCGAAGCCGTCACTGTCGACGGTCAACGTCCCGGCCGGTCGCGTAATCTGGCCGAAAGTTGTATCTGCAAACAATCCGTCTTGAGAGAAATAGTAGAAATCGGGGATACCGTCACCCGGTGTACCGCTTACCTGTGCGTTGGCAACACAGGCCGAAAGTAACAGGCTGGCAACCGCCAATCGACAACATAGGTTCCTCATCATTATTCTCCTCCAGAACTTCAGGTCACAAAAAACGCACGGTTCGGTATGATTAGCGCCGAATAGCGTTACAAAAAAAACGTCGTTTACAGGCCGCCCAGCGGTCTTCAAACGACGTCTTTCTTTGAGGCTAAGCTCGAAATTGTGGAACCGATCACTAGTCTACCCCTTTATTATTTTGCCTTTGGCCGCTCTTCGTGACTTAAACCATACGATAACGGGGATTTCGGATAATTCAATAGATTGCGCTCCAAAAAGTCGGAAAAACCTGGAAACGGCGGGCGCCGCCGAGGACGGCGATGTAGCGCCGCCGTCCCCGGCGGCGAGGAACCCGCGAACGAAGCCTGAAATGCCATCAAGGCTTCCTCCGCATCCACCGGGCAAGCCGCGGCAAACACCGCCGAGGACGGCGACGTAGCGCCGCCGTCCCCGGCGGCGAGGAACCCGCGACGGTACAAACACGCCGCGGCATCCGCCTCTGAGAATGGCCGGAAACAGGTCAACCGACGGCGCCTAAATCCAACACCTTGCCATACCGCGCCTTCGCTTGCCGCAACAGCTCTGCGTGTTCGGGCCGGGACAAAGTAGGGTCCTGCGCGATCAACGTTCGCGCGACCTCGCGAGCCACCTCGAACGTGGCGGCGTCGCGGCGGACGTCCGCGATACGCAGCGGCGGCAAGCCATGCTGTCGGGTTCCGAATAGATCTCCGGGACCGCGCAGCTGGAAGTCGCGTTCCGCCAAGGCAAAGCCATCGCGGGTCGCGACAAACGCCTCCAAGCGCTCCTGGGCCAACGGATTCTGCGGTGACGCGAAAATCCCGACATAACCCGGAAATGCACCGCGTCCCACCCGACCACGCAATTGATGCAGCTGGGCCAGCCCAAACCGGTCCGCGTTTTCGATCACCATCACCGTCAGATTGGGCACGTCGATGCCAACTTCCACGATGGAAGTGGCCACCAAGACTTGCGTTTTGCCACGGCGAAACTGGTCGATCGCGGCCAGTTTCTCGGCGGGCGGCAGCTGACCATGGATCAAGTCCAATCGGAAGGCCTCCAGCTCGCCATTCGCCAAAGACTCGAAGGCGGCTTGAACACTGGCCAGTTCCTCCCGTCGGTGTTCGTCCACCATCGGCGTGACTACCATCGCTTGCCGTCCCGCCGTGAGTTGCTCACGAACAAACCGCCAGAAGCTGTCACGCTTGTCCTGCGAGACCCAATAGGTATGTACCGGCTGCCGGTGGGGAGGAAACGAGCGCAGCGACGATACTTCCAGGTCGCCAAATTCAACCATGGCCACGGTCCGGGGAATCGGCGTGGCCGTCATCACCAGGTAGTGCGGGTCAACCCCGGCTGCTTTGAGCTGCGCGCGCATGCGCACGCCAAACCGATGTTGTTCGTCGATAACGACCAGAGCCACCTTCGGCAGTTGCAGGTGGCTTTGCACGATGGCTTGGGTTCCGACGAGGACGTCGATTTCGCCGTTGGTGATCTGCTGCTGCAGCTGATCACGGGGCTTGCCGCGCACGGCCCCCGTCCATAACGCAACGCGGACCCGACTGTCGGCCAGCAACCGACGCAACCCGTCAACGTGCTGCTGCGCAAGAATCTCTGTCGGCGCCATCAAGATCGCCTGATAGCCGTGCGCGATCGCGACCAGCATGGCGTAAATGGCCAAAGCCGTCTTGCCACTGCCGACGTCCCCCTGCAGCAAGCGGTTCATGGGGACATCACGTTGCAGATCGGCAATGATTTCGGCAATCACCTGGTCTTGCCCCTCCGTGAAAGGAAAGGGAAAGAGCCGTCGAATACGAGCATCGATGCGGGCTGAGCATGACAGCGGAGTGGCCCGACGCTGCGCAGTAACCTGATGCCGCCGCATGGCGAGCGCGAGCTGCAGAACCAGCAGCTCCTGGAACACAAACCGACGACGTGCCGCGTCACAGGCTTCCAGCGAAGCGGGAAAATGGATGTCCCGAATCGCGTCCTGAATGTCCGGCAGCCCGTGTACCTGGCGGATTCCTTCCGGCAGAGCCTCCTTGATGAGTGGCAAAACCTGGTCTAGCGCGGATTGCACCATGCGCCGTAGTTGAAACTGCTGCAGACCCTTCGTCAGCCGATATCGAGGCAGGACCGCCAGGCCAGACTGCTGTGCATCGGCGGCCCGAATCCTGGGATGAGCCAGTTCCCAGTAGAGGGGCGTACGTTTCGCTTTACCGGACAGCACGACCTCCTGGCCTGCCAGATACCGATCTTTGATAAATGGCTGGTTAAACCAGACCGCGCGGACGTAGCCTGTCTGATCCTGACACAGCATCCCCACGATGGACGTACCGGACTGCGAGACGCGGGCTTCCACTTCAACGACGCGACAGTTCAGGGTAACCAGTTCTCCTTCCTGCAGCCCAGCGGTCGACGTGGTTTGTGTGAGGTCTTCGTAGTCTCGCGGAAAAAAGAAGAGCAAATCCGAAATGGTCCGCACACCCAGCTTATGCAGCAACTCGGCGCGCTCCGGTCCCACGCCTTTGAGGAACTTGACTGGAGCGCGAAGATTGTCAGGCCCATGCGACATAGGTTACATCCGTTCACTGCATTTGACCTGATCGTACCCCGCCGGACCTGATCTGTCCAGCGGGCGGGACCAACGGCGAGCCGTGTCGCTAAGCCCACGGCCAGGGGCGCCGACGCCACCCGCGGTGAGCTACGTCAACGTCCCGCTTCCAGTAAAGCTCGCCGCACAGCAGACTCATGTCATCCCGAACAGAGCGGAGCGCAGTCATGTCATCCTGAACGAAGCGGAGCGAAGTGAAGGATCTGCCAGCCCACGTGACCTCCCAGATAGACGCCGCGCTTGTGCACAATACGTCGCGTAGTGACCCGGGCACGCGCGTCCACGTCGAGGGCAGATCCTGAGGTCGCGGCCCGTGCTGCGCACGGTCGTCGCGACCTCAGGATGACACTTGACGCCGTGCTGCGCTCGGTAATGCGAACCCGCGCTCGCCTTCGAGGACGCACTCACACGCCGTAGCTGGCCTCGACCGCCAGCTGGTCGCAACGTTCGTTCTCCGGATGTCCGCTATGTCCGGCCACGCGCGTGTACTTGACACGGTGTCTTTGCTGCAGCTTGTCCAGCTCCTGCCACAGCTCGACGTTTTTCACCGGCTTGAACTGGCCGTTTTCCTTCCGCTGCCAGTTATTCTGTTTCCATTTGGGCATCCATTCGGACAGCCCTTTGCCCACGTAAACGCTGTCGGTAAAAAGTTCAACGTCACAGGGTTTTTTCAAGGCGCCCAGTCCCTTGACGACAGCCATCAACTCCATCTGATTATTCGTGGTTGGCCGTACACCGCCTGACGCTTCTTTCTCGGTCCCCGTGGAAAGATGCCGCAGGATGTAGGCCCATCCCCCAGGACCGGGATTGCCGCGGCAGGCACCGTCCGTAAAAAGTTGAACTTTTGCCATGACAGAACACCTGTTGCAAAATTATCGTTGACGGCACCAGGATACTCGACTTTTGCCGTGCGTCGAGGGACCTCCGCGAGTCCGGGGACGTTGCTACCGCGCGGCCGAGTCGAGTTGTTCGCGGCCGGCAGCGTCCCTGCCTGGTTCGCGGCTGTTCGTGTGGTCGGCCGCAGCAGGACGGTCTGGCGAGCCCGCCAGCCGGGTCCATTCCGCGGCTTCCAGGGCATCCGTGGACGCCTTGTCGATTTCCAATTTGACAGGAAATGAGACGCGAAATGTGCTTCCGGTTCCCAGCTGGCTGGTGAAGGAGATCTCGCCCTGGATCAGTTTGCACAATTCTTTAACGATGGACAGGCCCAACCCCGTTCCGGAGTATTCGCGGGTAAGATTATCGGGACCCCGAATCGCCGTGGCCTGCCTGAACTTCTCGAAGATAATCTCGCGATCTTCGTCGGCGATTCCCACGCCAGTATCCTCGACCAGCACAAAGACTCGTCGGTCGTGTCGTTGATCGCCGTGGCTGTCGAGTCGCACTGTGATGCGCCCTCCTTCCGGAGTGAATTTGATGGCATTGGACAGCAAATTGGTGAGGATCTGCTGGATTTTAGCCTGGTCTTGCCAGACTTCCAGCGGATCATCAGGTGCAATGACTTCCAGGTCGATGTTTTTCTCGTCCGTGAGCGAGCGGACGAGGTCACATTGTGCACGGACCACCTGGTTGAGCGCGAAGTCGGTCGGACGCACCTGCATCCGTCCGGCCTCCATCTTGGCAAGGTCCAGGATGTCATTGATCATTTCGAGCAAAACGCGCCCCGATTTGGCAATGTTGTGTGCGTACTTCTTCTGTTTGGCGTCCAGCGAATTAATCCCCTCCAGCACATCAGAAAACCCGATAATGCTGTTCAAAGGCGTGCGCAATTCATGGCTCACAGAGGCCAGGAAGTCGCTTTTCATGCGATTCATTTCATAGAGTTGCATGTTGGCCCGCGCCAACTGATCCACTTTAGCATCCAGATTGGAATTCGCGTCTCGCAATTGGTTCTGCGCATCCACCAAGTGGCGCAGCATGCGATTATAGGCATCCGCCAACTGCTCGAACTCGTCGTTCGTCTCGATGTGCGCGCGAGCTTCGTAATTACCCTGCTCAACCTGTTCGCTGACTTGCTGCAGGTGCTGTAAGGGCTTGACGATCACATACCGCACGACGACATAGAGTGCGAGCATTGACAGAAACACCGTCATGATCACGGTGGCCAGCAAAATGGCGTTAATGCGGTTGACGGCGCTGCGCGTTTTCTTGTAGGGCAGCACGATTTTTACGGCGCGAAATGGCATCAAGCTGACATCCATGGTCGGACTCACCGGCACCGCCGCCCCCGTACCCGACGCCTTGTTGTCGCTGGCCGCCAGGACTTCCGCTTTTGGCACGGCGGGAGGCACCGAAATGTTATACACGCCCAGGTGGCAGAAGACGCATTTGCTTTTCCACCTTACCGCACGGATATAGTGGTATTCGTCTTTGCGGATTTTGTCCGTTTCGATCGGGGGCCCGTCTACAAAGGTCTCGTAAATCGGCGCGGTTTGTGCCGACTTTGCATCCGCAGCAGTCTGGCTATCGGACGGGGAAACGGCCATCGACGTCGCACGGCGTGCCCGGAGTTCTTGCTGGTAAGCGTCCCTTAGCTTCACCAGATCCGCCAGTTCGTACTGGTCGATGGGGGGAGCAACATTTGGCGAATCCGTCTCGTCCAGCGCCAAGAAACTACCCTCGAACTTCACGTCCGACGAGCCTTCGGCGATTTCCTGAGCCAGGTCTTCGCTGCCTTCCAGCGCATAGCTTTCCAGGTGCACGCGTAACAGCACCGAGGCCACCAAGAACCGGCAGTTGCTACGGGTATTTTCATTCACCAGATCGGTCGTTTTACGACCGTACAGATAGAACGAAGTGAGCATCAGAACGGCGAGGGACATGCCGAACAGCCAGCGGCACTTTCGCTCGAGGCTGGACTCGCCTAGGACATGTTTGATGGTGCGATACGACATTCGTGGGGCTCGATCCTCCGGTAGCCCTCATTTTAGTTTGCTCGTGGGGGTGGGAACAGTCGTATGTGGGCCGAACCGAAGTGCCCTACATCCGCTGCCGGGGCCAAGAGCCGCTTTTGTGCGGCGAACCGGCACCGTAAGGTGCCGGGTGGGCACTATCAATAAACTCCACCACGTCTCACCCCCCGTATCACATCGCAGCCAATATGGTGACCGGGATGCATCGATGGATACTAATCGCTCTCGATTGACTGACGCGATGGGGGTGCGCGCGCGATCACCGCGGCCCACCCGGCACCTTACGGAGCCGGTTCGCCAGCTGGATGGAGGTGCGCACGATCACCGCGGCCCACCCGGCACCTTACGGAGCCGGTTCGCCAGCTGGATGGAGGGTGCGCGCACGATCACCGCGGCCCACCCGGCACCTTACGGAGCCGGTTCGCCAGCGGGATGGAGGTGCGCGCACGATCACCGCGGCCCACCCGGCACCTTACGGAGCCGGTTCGCCAGCTGGATGGAGGTGCGCGCGCGATCACCGCGGCCCACCCGGCACCTTACGGAGCCGGTTTCGCCAGCTGGATGGAGGTGCGCGCGCCGATCACCGCGGCCCACCCGGCACCTTACGGAGCCGGTTCGCCAGCTGGATGGGGGTGCGCGCACGATCACCGCGGCCCACCCGGCACCTTACGGAGCCGGTTCGCCAGCTGGATGAGGGGTGCGCGCGCGATCACCGCGGCCCACCCGGCACCTTACGGAGCCGGTTCGCCAGCTGGATGGAGGTGTGCCGCGCGATCACCGCGGCCCACCCGGCACCTTACGGAGCCGGTTCGCCAGCTGGATGGAGGTGCGCGCGCGATCACCGCGGCCCACCCGGCACCTTACGGAGCCGGTTCGCCAGCTGGATGGAGGTGCGTGCGCGATCACCGCGGCCCACCCGGCACCTTACGGAGCCGGTTCGCCAGCTGGATGGAGGTGCACGCGCGATCACTGCGGCCCACCCGGCACCTTACGGAGCCGGTTCGCCAGGAGAGCCGACGGGGATCACAGCATCGAAACCGGGTCCACGTCGATGATCCATTCTACATCTTTGGGAGCGGGCGGAGCGGCAAACACGGTTCGCAGCAGGGTCCGAATTTCCGCCAGGACGGTGGTGTGGATCAGAATGTGAAAGCGGTATTTCCCGCGCAGTTTGCCGATGGGGGCAGTCGCCGGCCCCAGGATGCGATGCGGTGTGGTGAATTCGGTCAATCCGTGTGCCAGCCGTTGCTTGATCGCCGTCGCAAACGTCTCGGTCGCTGCCGCGCTGACTCCGCGGAACACGAGCCGCACCAGGCTGGCAAACGGCGGATAAAAGAACTGCTGGCGTTGCGGCAGTTCGCATTGCGCAAACCGTTCGAAGTGCTGTTGAGCCGCGGCCGTAATGGCTGGGTGGTCGGGCGAAAAACTCTGCACCAAGACCCGCCCCAACCGCGAGCCCCTTCCAGTCCGGCCGGCAACTTGCGTGACGAGTTGAAAGGTCCGCTCCGCCGCGCGAAAGTCGGCGAAATGGAGTGCCGAATCCGCGTTGATCACGCCCACCAGCGTGACGTCAGGAAAATCCAGGCCTTTCGCAATCATCTGCGTTCCTAACAGAACGTCAATTTCGTGCCGGCGAAAACGCTCCAGGACCTCTTCGTGACTGCCCGGGGCGCGCATGGTGTCCGTATCCATACGCTGCAATCGCGCCTGGGGGAACCGCCGGCGGACCTCCTCTTCGAGACGCTGGGTTCCGTATCCCCCAAATCGAATACCGCTGAAGCGACATTCAGGGCAAGCCCGAGGAGCAGGCGTCTGATAATTACAATAGTGGCAAATGGCCCGTTCGGCATCGCGATGATGGGTCAGCGCGATATCACATTGGGGACATCGCACGACGTTGCCGCAAGCGGGACATTGCATGTGAGTGGAAAAGCCACGGCGATTCAGCAGCAAGATGACTTGGCCACGATCTTTCAAAGCCGCTGTCATTTCGTGCCCCAATCGACCGCTGATGGCTCCCATGCGATTTGATCCGTGGCGCAGCTCATCACGCAGGTCGACGACGCGGACGGTGGGCAACGGACGGTCCTCGACACGAGCGGGCAAGCGGGCCAGGTGGTATTCCCCGGCCTGCGCCCGCTGCCAACTCTCCAAGGAGGGGGTGGCCGAGCCCAGCACGAGAGGGATATGCAGCTGCGCCGCGCGCCGCGCCGCTACCTCCCGCGCGTGATAGCGAGGGGCACTCTCCTGCTTGAAGGACGATTCATGCTCTTCGTCAATCACGATCAGCCCCAAGTGGGGTAGCGGCGCAAACACGGCACTCCGCGCACCGACCACGACCTGCACCCCACCCGCGGCAATGCGTTGCCACTCCGCATGACGCTCGGCGGCATTCAGGTGGCTGTGCAACACGGCCACGGCTGGAAAACGGGCTCGAAACCGTCGCTTCGTTTGCGGCGTCAAGCTGATTTCTGGCACCAGCACGATGGCCTGCCGCCCAAACGAGATCGCGTGCTCGATGGCGCGAATGTAAACTTCCGTCTTGCCACTCCCCGTAATGCCGTACAGAAGTACCACTTCATGCTGCCCGCGATCGAGCGCACCGACCATGACGTCCAGCGCTTCCCGCTGTTGATCGTTCAGCTGCACCGCCGATTCTTGTTCGGCCGGCGTCTGCAGAAACTCCTCTTGAAATTCACGTCGCACCGTCGCGGTGATCAAGCCTTTTTTTCGCAAGGCCGTAATCGGCCCGCTGGTACACTCCGCGGCCGTCGCCAGCGCGGCGGGCGTCAACGGCGTGTTGGCCCCTTTCAAAATCTCCATCACGCGGCTCTGCTTGGCCGACAGCTTCCACCGGGCCAGATCGCCGGCAGCAAGCGGGGCAGCCCGCAGATAGGTTACGTTGCGCGTGCCGGCCTGGCCCCGCACACTCGCCGGAATCACGGTCTCCAGCACCGTCCCCAGGTCGCACACGTAGTAGTCCGCGATCCAGGCCGCCAAGTCCAGAATGTCGTCCGTCACCAGGGGCCGCGCGTCCACCAGCGAGTGAATGGCCTTTAAGGGGCCGACGGAACACGCGGCCTTGTCGACGCCAATACAATAAGCGAGTCGCGGCTTGTTGCTGCGTCCCAGCGGCACGCGCACACGGACCCCCGGCTTCAGCCGCGGGCGGAGCGCGTCTGGAATCAGATAGTCGAACTCACCGGCCGGAGCACCCGGGAACACAATCTTGGCCACCAGGACCGCGGCGGCCGCGTCCAACTGCCACGGGTCGGGCTCTTTGTCGAATAGTTCCAGCTGGCTGTTCATGTTGCCCGTATTGAAAATTCATGCCGTTCGTTCCACGATAGTTCCACACAGACAACATACTCGACGGAGCGCCGCATTCGTAGCTCGGCTCCCCACCACGCTCGGTCCGTGACGGAGTTTCCATGAGATTAGGGATTTTTGGCGGGACTTTTGATCCGGTGCACCTGGGCCACCTACTGCTGGCCGAGACGTGCCGGGAAACCTGCAGTCTGGATCAGGTCGTGTTTGTCCCTTGCGCTCATTCACCACACAAACAGGATCGCGAACCGACACCAGGTGCCGCTCGGCTGGAGATGCTGCGTTTCGCGATCGGCGGTAACGAATGCTTTTCGATTTCGGACTTCGAGTTGCAACGAGGGGGGATCAGCTACAGCGTGGACACGTTGGAATCGATCCGGCAGGAGCGTGCGGAAGCTGAATTATTTTTCTTGCTAGGCGCGGATTCGCTGACGCAATTCCACCTGTGGAAGCAACCGGAGCGGATTTGCGAACTGGTAACGCTAGTGGTCATCCAACGCCCGGGCAGCGACCCGCCGGTCGTCTGCACCGAGTCGATTTCCCGGCTGCCGGAGTCCGGGGTGCGGATGGTTGCTTGCGCGGCTCCGTTGATCGATATCAGCAGCTCTGATATCCGCGACCGCGTGAGGTCCGGGAGAAGTATTCGGTATCGCACACCTCGCGCGGTCGAGGAGTATATCCGCGCACGGGCTGTACCGCGGCAACTGAGCCGATGCGTCGGCCTGGTTGCCGCGATCGCCCACGGAAAACTTCGGCGTGCGACGACGCGTAAAGCTAAGCCGCGCGACGAATCCCAAGGTGCCGAGCGAGACTGGCCGGCATGGCCACGGTGTGGACGGCGGGATCGGCCAACACGGCGGCCGTCAACTGCGTCAACTGTTCTTGAGCGGTCAGCGAGAGATCCACGAAAATCCATTTTCGACCGGCGATTTCGCAGGCGCCACCGCCACAGCCGCCGAGCCATTCCGTGCGCAAGCCATATCCAAGTCGCCGGGCAAGTTCTTCTGCTTGTTCCAAGAGTTCGATCGTATGCATGTCCTGGTACTCACTTGTTCTCACTTGTTCTCGCCATCGGACCGATCATTTGAGCGACGGAAGAGCGGATAAGAACCTCTCGCCCCACCGTTCGCGTCGATCGCTCTGCATGCCGCATGCCGCCGATGGACACCGCCCGGTCAGCCTGGAAGGCACAATCGGATTCATCGTCATGACACGCTGTGGCGCTGTCGTTTACGCGAGCGGATTGTAGGCGCTTGGCGTCGAGTCCCCCAGAGCGATCCGTCGATACTTCGACCAGGGATCCGGAAACGGACACGCGCCATACATGCAACGCTCAGCGAGCCGATGGAGACTTCCAAGCAGGCCGAGAACAGGATAAGTGGAATGCACGAATATCAAGACGAACCTCGCGGTAGCCAGCTTCAAGAAGAGCTGGCCATGTTGAAGCGGCAACTTCAAGACGCTCAGAGAATGAGCGCCCTGGGAGAACTTGTGGGCACGACGACGCATGAGTTCAACAATATGCTCATGACGATCATCAACTACGCCAAGATCGGTGGTCGTAACCAGGACCAGGCCACACGCGACAAGGCCTTTACCAGGATTCTGGCCGCTGCCGAGCGGGCTGCGGAGGTGACCCGTACGATCCTGGCCGTGGCCCGCAATCGCGGCACGGAATTCGAGCCCGTTCAGCTGGAAAAGCTGGTGACCGACGCGCTGCTGCTGCTGGAACGTGAGATGAGCAAGTACCGCGTAGCCGTTGATTTTGCGGCCGACCCGATTCCTCCCGTCCGGGCCAACGGCAATCAGATCCTGCAGGTCATCTTGAATTTGCTGATTAACGCGCGACAAGCCATGCCAGAGGGCGGAGAACTGCAAATCCGGATCAAGGCCGTTCCCGGTGAACCCTTCGCAGCTTTGCGTGTGCGCGACACGGGCTGCGGAATTCCTCACGACAAACTGCCGCGGATCTTCGAACCTTACTTTTCCACGAAACATGGTGCCGACGACAGCGGCAAGGGCGGGACCGGGCTGGGACTCAGCACCGCGCGGCAAATCATCGAAGCCCATCGAGGTCGGATCAAGGTCGAAAGCAGCGTGGGCAAAGGGACGGCGTTTACCATTCGCCTGCCACTGGCCGACGTGCCGAACTGGCACGAGCCATCTTCCCCGGCCCTATTCCCGTTCGACACACTGACCTCGGTCTAAGTACGCAGGCGGTTTTGGCGGGATCCCCCGCAACGGGCTGCAAGTTGCAGTCGCCGCGTATTACACGTTCGAGACAAGATTGCCGAATCATGGGGGGAACCCCCAAACCCGCGGACCTCTACCGGCCGGCTGGCCGCTGTTGCTCGTGGACCCGTCCGTACAACTCACGTAAGATTTCCTGTTCGAGCGCCGCATCGCGTCCCTGGGGAATCCACCCGAGCGTCACCTGAGGGGCACGCGTGACGGGAGCCGTCCGGGAATAGGTAACGTCCGGCCGAGGTACGGATGAACCCGGTGTGGCTTGCGTGGGACTGACAACGTCTTCCAACTCCTTCACGACCTGAACATACACGTCGAATCCACCGGCCACGGGCACCACGCGAATTGACGCCCGCCGTCGAATCGACTGTAAGGTGGCGAGTGCGAGTTCGTAGTCCGACGCCGAATCCCAATGCCACGGTTCGAGCGCCGTGGCTCCAGGAATGTAATGGGTTTCGATCCGACCTTCCGTCACGACACCGCCGATCACCTGCACACGTCGCTCGGATTCGATCGAAAAATAATCGTCGACTGTGTCGACAAGCTGGTTCCAGAGAAACTCGGGATCTACGGCCGTCAATCGCAGCGGATTGGGTGTGGCCGCGCCGGGCGGTAGCGCGGCTCCGGGAATAGGCCCAGCCGGCAGATTCATACCAAACGTAGACCACAACGCGGATGGATCCACGGCCTGGTGACAGCCTGGACTGCCGCACAACAGCACGAGCGGCCAGCACAGCAACCGCCGCCAACGTCGACGTGCATCGTGGGACTCGCGCAGAGCATCGTATTGAAAAGCTGGCAATTCCATGCCTCGGGCTGCATTCCTGAGCCGCCTCACCGCACTCTTTACATGGGGCGACGAAACCGTCCCGGTAGATGCGTTTCAGGCGGTGCGTTTGGGGGGTCCCCCCCCAAACCCCCCGGGGCCCGAAACCCCGTGGCCCGAAACCCCGTGGCCCGAAACCCCGGGGGTCTGGGGGGGTACCCCCCATGAACTGACCACCACCGGTTTGCCGTTTGGGGGGATGCCCCCCCACCCCGTGTGTTGTATCTCGTCGCAGAAACGTGCTCCGTCATTTAGTGCGCCGAGCATCGCAGAATCGGGCTACCTAGGCAAGCGCACGACGTTGGAACTCTACCGCGGGATGCAGCGGGGCCGCCGAAAGAACATACGGATTCAGACCCGGCCGTTTGATCCGCTGAGCAGCTGTAGTCGACGTCCATGCCCAGTTCCGTCTTGAGCACGTGGAACTTGGCTTGATATTCCTCACACGAGCTATGTACGTGTTCGGCCTCGGTAATGAACTTCATACGGTCGTCGCAATCCACGCCATGCTCGTCCAGGATGCGCTCAAATGGGGACAGGTCGTTGCCGTATATGATGATCAATTTGTGCTCGTCGAACTGCACCTCCAAGGGAACTCGTGGGTTGAGCACGGCGATTCCCGCGCAACCGTCGTGTGTCAGCAGTTCCTCATATTCAAACAGCACGCTCTTGAGTACCGGAATGTCCATATGCTCGCGGTAAAGATCGTCTTGCCCCGAATCCTGACGGCTATGGCTCGACTCCAGCACAACATCCACGGTGTTGCCCAGCGGCTCCAGCAGATCCATGAACACTTCAAACACGCGCTCACGCGTAATCGAACACATCAAGACTGGGACCGAAGACTTGGATTCCGCATCACGATAGGAATCGTGACGATAGCCTTGTTTGGGAATGACTTTCAAGTCGTAGGAAGGCCTGACCGCGTCGGTCAACAGAAAGTCGCCGTATTTCACGACTCTCAAATGGGACTCCAGCTGCTGATTGGAGAGCTGGGCGAAACTGTTTTGCGATTTAACTTCTTCACTTTCCTTGAAGACCTTCGTAAAGAAGTTTTTTAAGAATCCCATCGTTATCCTCTGTGCCTTAAAAGCCAGTGCTGTGCCACCCTTGCCCCGTTCTCGGAGCGGTGCTGAATCGTACGACACGGGTACTAGTCTGGACCTGCGTGCAACCGCAAAACTGCGATCCCGGTCGACACTCGAGACAGATGATCGATATAGCCCCTATGATCCTGCTCAATTGCCGTAATGCTCGCAGCCAAACCTGGACCGCATCCGCGGATCAAACGACCGCTCACCGGAAGAATAGCACGTGCCGTCCGGGCACTTTGATCATTCCAGAAATTCCCGGAAAACTTAGGGATGGCGCATCACGGTTGGTCTGGTGACGTCGACTTTTTGGGGCCAATTTCGTACAACACCGCAGGGCAACTTGCATGCCGGTTCGCAGAATCAGCTGGAAGGCATTCGCGTCCGGTTTTTCTTGAATTGGAGTTCACAGCATCAACCGAAATGCGTTAGCGTCCGGTTATCGCGGCGAGAGCCGGGTGCTAACGCACGCCGGCTGATCCCCCAATAGGCTATTGTCAACAATTTTATGTCCGGCAAAAACTACGCTCGCGGTGCAACGGCCTGCTCGGGAGGTCGCCGCGCTTTTCCGCGGCCGAACCGGAACAGTCCAGGAAGCATCATGGTCATCGCAGCCATCGGGTGGCTGCTGATCTCGTGGTGCAACGCGGCCGGACAAAAACCCGGGCAACCCGGTGCGGTGCATGCCCCGTGCAGCCTCCCCCAACCCGTCGACCCCGCAAACCCCCCTTTGCCCGTGGCACTCCGTGCCACACCCTCCCTACCTTCAGAAGTGTGGTACGTGATCTATGATGGCGATTTCAAAGTGGGTAATTCGGTGGTTCGCTGGCGAACGAGCGGCGCGGACAGTGGCAACCCGGATCGCATCGAATGGACCCAACACACGAGCTTGACGATTCGACGTTTTGGTGCGGACTCGACGCAACAGATCGTCCTGACCAGCGTCGAACGGCCTGACGGCACGGTGGATCGATTTTCGTCTGAACACCTCGACGGCGAACACCGGACATTGCTGCGGGGCGTCCGGGACGGCGACCGATGGGAGCTGGACCTGGACGATCGTCGCCCCGTAGACGACGCGGTGATTGAAGGCGCGTCCGCACTCCGAGGCTTTTTTGCCTTGGAACAATCTCTGTCCGAGGCCCCGTTGCGGCCAGGGGATCGACGGACGTTACATTGCTTGTTTCCCTTGAGCACGACACCGGCTGAGGTTGAGCTGAATGCGGGCGAAATTGGCTCGACCCGTCTGCTGCGGGACGAGGCCCGCCTGCTGAGAATCAGGGGGCAGATTCGGTTGGGGTCGCAGGTCGCTTTCGAGTTTGACGCATGGCAAGATGAGGCGGGTCGTGTTTCCAAAACGCACGTCCCGGCAACCCGGCAAACCACCTTTATCGCCACCGGACATGATGCCGTGTCCGAGACACCGCTGCCCGACGCCGACGTCCCGGACCTGGCAGACTTAACACTGATCCCCGTCAGTTCGGTGACCACAAACCCGCACTTGGCCGAACACGTCGATTATGTCATTCGCGCCGGTCGTGGAACGCTCCGCGGCCGATTTCCGCACACGGCGACACAAACGGTCCGCGAGCTAACGGACGACAGCCTGGTGATCTCAGTCGGTGCGAAAAACGGGGCAGACCGGTCAGCACTCTTATCGGAAACGAGGCCAGACCCGCTTTCCGTCCAGGCCAATCACTGGATCGAGTCAGACGACCCGCTGATCGTGCGGATGAGTCGCGAGGTGGCGGGCGACGAGTCGGATCCGCTTGCCACGGCGCACTCCCTGACGACCCATGTGGCGAATTGGCTGGAGCACAAGGACTACGGGCGGGCCTGGGACTCGGCGGCCACGGTGGCCAGGAGTCGTCGCGGCGACTGCTCCGAACACGCCGTCTTGACGGCGGCTCTCTGCCGCGCGCACGGCATTCCCGCCCGGATTGCCTTTGGACTGGTTTACCTGCATTCACGACAGAGTTTTGCGTGTCATGCCTGGACGGAAGTCTGGATTAGCGGGCAATGGGTTGGGCTCGACGCGACACGCGATCCAGGTTTGATCGGAGCCGGCCACATCAAGGTGGGAGATTCACACCTGTCGGGAACTACAGCCCAAGTTGCCGTGTTGCCGTTAACCCAGCTATTGGGCCAGGGCATTTCGATAGAACTCGCGTCCACCAAACCGTAGGCCAACCCACGTCGTTAGACCGCAAGCCAGAAGAAATCGCCGCTAGAATCGGTCACAGGCCACCGCGCCAAGGCGATTTCTGGCGGCGTGCGCGCGATGCCGTCTGCTCTGGTCTCCTATCCGCCGCCATACGTTAGCGTCCGGATCGTGAATGCCGAAAAACGGGGCGCTAACGCACGCAGGACGTTAGAGTGTGGACCGGTCCCGTCGCAAAGTAGACGGCATTCGTCGTGCGCGTCCGGCCGACGCGCACGCCGCCGAAGCATGCCGCATGGAGTTTCGCCAGAACGAGCGTCTGCCGGGCATCGTTGTTTGGCTTGCGGTCTAACGAACCGCGTCGGAATGGTCCTGCTCCAAGTACGTCTCGAGCTGCGCTAGCAGTGGATCGATGGTCTGCGTCTGGATTTGATGCGGTGGGTTCCACGGGAACCATTGGAAGCCCAAGTGCTCATCAGGTTGGATGGAAACGGCACGCAGCAGCCGGCCGAGAAAAAGGACGGTCGTCTTCTGGCATGGCTCGCCGCCGAATCTCTTCGGCCAAACAGGATACGAGGTCTCGAAGCGAAAGTTGGTATCCAGGCAAATATCGCGCGACGCGATTCCCGTCTCTTCTTCCAACTCTCGTAAAGCGCATTGAATTTCCGACTCGCCCGGTTCGATGTGGCCTTTGGGTAGATCGAACCGGTCGGCATGCAGCATGAGCAGGAACGAGTCGATGGGCGTTCCGCGGACGACCAACACTCCGCATGCTTTCAGCTGTCGCATGACTTGTTTACTCCGATGCGTGGCGACCGGTCGGCCGATGCGGTGGCAACGCACGAGCAGACGGTATCTTAGCGAAAACCAAGTCCCCACCGCTCGTCGCGGAGGGGCACGGCAGGCCCACATGCACAGGGCGGGAAAAAACACTATGATACGCCGATGCGAAGTCCGTTGACTAGCGACGCGCCCTCATCAGGGGACGACGCTGCACAGCGGGAGGCCTCCGTACCGCAACCGTATAGCTGCATTACTTGAATTATCTGACGACCGCACTTCGGGCGAGGCGCGATGAAAATTTACACAAAGACCGGAGACTCTGGCACCACCGGCCTGTTTGGTGGACAACGTGTCTCGAAGACCCACCCGCGGATTGAAGCGTACGGCACGGTGGACGAGTTGAACTCGGCGTTGGGCGTGGCGCGCGGGGAATCGCTACCCGGGAATGTGGCGGAGCTATTGACGCGGATCCAGCACGAGTTATTCGAAATGGAAGCGCAGCTGGCCACACCCCCGGATACCAAGGAAACGGGATGCGGCATTGGCGCCGCGGCGATTCAGCGGATGGAGCAGGCCATTGACGAGTTTGACGCGGCTCTGCCCTCGTTGGGTCATTTCGTCCTGCCGGCTGGAGATCGCGCCGCTGCCTGCCTGCACCTGGCTCGCACCATCTGCCGGCGTGCTGAGCGTCGCGTGGTCGCCTTGGCCGAATTGCCTGGGAAACGCACTCCGGAATCGATCATTATCTATTTGAATCGGCTCAGTGACCTGCTGTTCGTGCTGGCGAGATATGTCAACCAGTCCAGCGGCACGGAGGACGAACCTTGGATCAAACCGTCATCCTCCGCGTCACACGAACTGCGGTGATGGTCGGACTGCATCGTCACTCCGGGGGATCATCACCCAGGGTGCCAGGAACTGCAAGTCCAGTGCCTGGTACCCGTAAGGGCTGGCATCCTTTATCGTGGAGGGTGCACCACCGGGCCGGACGGCTTTGCGCCATCGGAATTATCCTCACTCGGGCAGGCTGTGCGTCCTGCGGCGGGTCGATTTGAGCACGTTGGCGTGATTGTCGGACCGCGGGTCTGTGAGGAGAATGAGGGATGGGGACTGGATATCGCACCCCACATCGAGGAACGGTACATTTTGAGTAAGTGACCGAACGCAAAAGTATTTTTTGAGGGCCCCGTAGATCACTCTTGGACCTACTTGAGATTGAGTCAAACACATGAAGAAAATCGAAGCCATTATCCGACACTTCAAACTCGAAGAAGTCAAAAACGCCTTGACGGAAAACAACATTCGCGGCATGACCATTACCGAAGTCCGCGGCTTCGGACGCCAGAAGGGGCATACTGAGATGTACCGCGGCACGGAATACGCCGTGGACTTTGTTCCCAAGGTGAAGCTGGAGGTGATTTGCAGCGACGAGCAAATGAAGATGGTCGTCGACTTGATCATGGAATCGGGCCAGACGGGTCAGATTGGGGATGGCAAAATATTCGTCACCGATCTCACTAACGTAATTCGCATCCGTACTGGCGAAACGGGCGAAGACGCTTTGTGAGCCATAGGGGGACTCCCGCGGGAGTCAGCGTCCGCATGCGATCGTCAATCGTCGAGGCGCGGAAACGGTTATCGGCTGATCGCGACAAACTTCACCAGCAACATGACTCGGGCTCGCCGGGCATCCAGGTGTGCACGCACCTGGCGGATGTCTGGGATGGCATCGTGCTGGACATTCTGGAACAGGCGGCTGCCGAAGTTGCTCCCGAGTTCAACATCCTGGCCAACATCGCCCTGGTTCCGCATGGAGGCTATGGTCGCCGCGACGTAGCTCCCTTCTCCGACATGGATTTGATGCTGTTGCATGAGCCCACGGTGGAAAAGCATGTGAGTGTGGTGGCAAGGCGATTGGTCACCGATCTGGCGGACCTGGGTATCGAACTTGGCTTCAGCGTGCGGACGCACAGGCAGGCCATTCGCATGGCCCGTCGCGAACCCGTGATCTTCACGTCGGAAGT
Source organism: uncultured Planctomycetales bacterium (assembly GCA_963695565.1). GTDB lineage: Bacteria > Planctomycetota > Planctomycetia > Pirellulales > Pirellulaceae > CAVOGW01. Next base: position 139,670 of record CAVOGW010000005.1, on the reverse strand, counting down.
CGAGGCCCGTTATCTGGCCGGCAGCGTGCGACTGTTTTCCAAGTTCTTCTATCGCTTTCGCCAGGACGCCAAGCGCCGGTTTCGCCAACTGATGCCACGCATCATTCGCGCACGCATGACGGAGCGCAGTCAGTTCGGGGAAACCACGTATTCGTTGGAACCCGACGTCAAGCGGACGTTGGGTGGCCTGCGCGACATCCATCTGCTGCGCTGGATCGGATTTGCCCGCTACGGCGAACCGGCTCCGGCCAACCTCCGCTTGATGGGACTGCTGCTACCGGAGGATGAGCGTGCCGTGCGCCGAGCCTACGAGTTTCTGTTGCGGCTGAGAAACGAATTGCACTTTGGCGCCAAACGCATCAACGACGTGTTGACGCGGGCGGAACAGGTGCGGATCGCCGAAAAATGGGGCTATCTGGGTGAGGCCCACTTGGAACCGGTCCAGCAATTCATGCGGGACTATTTTCGACATACCACGGATGTACGCGAAGTCGTGGAAAACTTCATCGCCAACGCCCACCAGCCATCGCGATTCAGCCAGCTGTTGGCTCCCATGTTTACCCATCGCATGGACGAAGATTTCCTGGTCGGCCCCACCCACATTTCGACGACCCGGCGAGGACTGGAGCGACTCAAAGGGGACGTGGCTGAAGTCCTGCGGCTGATGGTGCTGGCCAACCAGGCAAACCGTCGCATCGCCAATTCCACCTGGAAAGCCGCGCGTGAGCACATGATCAGTCACCCTGACCTGAACGTCTCGGGGGATGCCGCCCGTCGTTTCATGGAATTGCTGACCTACACCGCGCGGCTGGGTAATCTGCTGCGGCGACTACACGACTTGCGCGTCCTGGAGAAGTTGGTCGTCGGCATGGACCACGCGCGGTTTCTGATTCAATTCAATCAGTACCACAAATACACGGTGGACGAACACTGCATTCGTGCCGTGGAATGTGCGACCGGGTTCTTCTCGCACACCAGCACTTTGGGACGTGTGTACCGCTCGATCAAGCATCGCCAGATTCTGCATTTGGCATTGCTGGTGCACGATCTGGGCAAGGGGTATGAAGAAGATCATTCGCTGGTGGGCAAGCGACTGGCTCGTGAAACGGCCTCGCGCCTGCGGTTGACGCCGCGACAAAGTCGCCTGTTGCAATTCCTGGTCGAAAAACATCTGGTCATGTCGCACATTGCCTTCTTGCGCGACACCAATGATGCCGCACTGATCCACCAGTTTGCCAGCGAGGTGGGAACGCCAGAGACGTTGCGGATGCTGTATGTGCTCACCGCCGCGGATCTGGCCGCCGTGGGATCGGACGTGTTGAATCCGTGGAAGATCGATATGCTCACTTCGTTGTACTTGCGAACGATCGATCGCCTGGTGGGGCACGGCACCACGCCCGATTCCGTGCACCAGGCTGAACTGCTGCGGTCCAAAGTGGACGCGTCGTTACCCAGCGAAAATCACCAGTGGTATCGCCGGCAAATTCAAGCGCTGCCGAATCTGTACCTGATCGGGGCGAATCGCGTACAGGTGATCAAAGACTTGCAGATGCTGCACGGTTTGAAGCACCGCGAGGTCGTCAGTCGGGGTCGGTACTCGGAGAAACGCAAGATCAGCATTTACAAGATCGGCATGCAACAATCGGTGATGCACGACGCTTTCATTCGCCTGATCGCCGTCATGGCGGAGCGCGGCATGCAAATCCTGTCAGCCCACCTGCATCCTATCGAAGATCAACTGGCCTTCGTGGAATTCTACGTGGACGACCGCGACTTCCAGGGAAGTCCGCCCGCCGGGCGGTTACAGTCGGTTTCGGACGAATTGGCGTCCTGCGTCCACGCCACGGGGCATCGCCCCCCCGTGGTCCGCAAACTGTGGACTGCGGGCAGTACGCCTCCCAATCCGACATTCGGGCAGCTGCCCACTCGCGTCGAATTTGACAACAGCACGCTGGCTGATCAGACGATTATTGATATCTTTTCCACCAACCGTGCCGATTTGTTGTACAGCATTGCACGGGTACTACGTGACATGGAGGCTCCTATTTATTTCATTAAGAGCGGAGCGTATCTCGATCAGGTCGTGAGCGTTTTCTATGTGACAAACGAGTCGGATGGCAAAATCGAGAACGAGAACCGCATTAATGAACTAAGAATGCTCTTGTTGACCACGGTGGAAAAAGGATAATCGCGTACTGCATCCGGGCCCAAGAGGCTCGACGTTCCTGCGTTGCGTTCCTAGACGATCACGCCACTCGATCAACCGCTGTTTACCATGGTCTCCAAGTATGAAATCGCCAAGGATTGGTTGCCGCGCTATACCGGCATGCCGGTGGACAAGTTCGGTGACTACATCCTGCTGACAAATTTCCACAACTACTTTCTTGACTTTGTGGAGCGATTCGACTGCGACTTGTTTGGGGCGGGTCGGTTCATGCAGGCCACGACCAACAGTGATGGGCTGTCGATCGTTAACTTCGGCGTGGGGTCCCCCAACGCAGCCACGATCATGGACCTGTTGAGCGCTCGGTCGCCCAAGGGCGTGCTGTTTCTGGGCAAGTGCGGCGGACTGAAAAAATCCACCGAAATCGGCCACTTCATCCTTCCCATTGCCGCCATTCGCGGGGAAGGAACATCCAATGATTACCTGCATCCTATCGTGCCTGCCCTCCCGTCCTTCAAGCTGCACAAGTTCGTTTCCCAAAAGCTGGTCGAGCGGAACCTGGAGTACCGTACCGGAGTGGTCTACACCACCAACCGTCGGCTTTGGGAACATGACGCGGAATTTCGTGAGCAGTTGCGGAGCATGACGGTGATCGCCATCGACATGGAAACTGCCACTATCTTTGTCGTAGGACACATGAATCAAATCGCGCGAGGAGCCCTCCTGCTGGTCTCCGACCTGCCCATGACGCCGGAAGGAATCAAGACCGAAGCCAGCGATCAGCAGGTGACGCAAAATTGGGCCAAGCTGCATTTGGATATCGGCATCGCCGCCCTCTCGGAAATCGACGATCAGGGCGAGACGATCAAACATTATGCCTACTAGCCGGTTGATTTGGTCGCCCGATGGTACTTAGGGTAGGTTCTTAACCTGTCCCTCTGGGGCTTGTTGCCGGACCATCAGCCCTTGCAATCGAACTGTCGACCGAGCGAACGAACTGGCTACGGTAGGCGGGTTCCGAGGTCGAAAGCCATCAAGCGTCGCATCGTAGCGAGCACAACGGACGCTTGCCGCCTTGAGCACACGAAAACGGGGATTTCACACACGTTAAACAAATCGCGCTTGGAAAGTGGGTCGCCCTCCGGCCGCAAAACTCACTCCATGTCGGCCGCCGGCCGGCAGGCCACAATCGTGTCCAGCACACCCATTTGCACGACTTCCTGCCGTTGATTCGTTATCCTCCGCTTCCAGACCACCAGGCCGCTGCCGGGATTGTGGGGGCGCAACTCGACGATTTCCGCAGTGCCATGAATCGTGTCGCCAAAGAATATCGGTTTGCGGAATTTCCATTCTCGCAGCGAAACAAATGCCAACGTGTGAACGGCCGGGCAGTTGTAGTTCAAGCCCGCCAGCAGCGACAGTCCAAGCAGCCCGTGGGCAATCGGCTTTCCTAGTGGCGACCTGGCGGCAAATTCATGGTCGACGTGCAGCGGATCAAAGTCTCCCGTTAAACATGCGAACGATACCACGTCTGCCTCCGTGACCGTACGGCCACGCGAGACCCACGTGTCGCCAACGTTTAACTGTTCGAAATAGAGGGGATGGCCGGGGTTTCTTGGTGTAGTCATGTGGCTGCGGTATGGCGGATGTGACCAAAAAGTGCAGGATACCACGGCTGTGGTGCTCCTGTCGATGAAGCGGGAAGCAGGGACGCGCTCGTTCCCTGGCTCCGCCGGCTCCGCCTGAGAACGCACTACCTTGTGTCCTTCCGGTAAGGCTGAAAAAAGTTTTCGAAGCTGGTCGACGATCGTACCACCGGTCGGTTGCCAGGACGTGGTTCTGGCCCGGGTTTGATTGCCGGCTTGACTCGTGCTCGTGCTCAGCGCCGCGGTGCTCGCGTTGGCAGCTCCCTCAGGATGACACCTGGCTGCGAATTGGCCGGGCAAGCTGCCTCAGAAATTCCACGTCAAGCCCGCGCTCAGGCCCTGCAACCACACGTCCGAGCTGACGAAGGAAAGTGTGTCGCCGCCAACGCCGCTGACCAGCCGCGAGGCATCAAACCGCGTGTTGATTGCCGTGCTGGGGCGAACCACGTTGTTGATGAACATGAAGTCGTAGCCGAGATTGAACTGCAGATTATGCCGCAGGAAGTAGCCAACTCCGATTCTGGCCTGGGGGATCACCGAAAATGAGTCGCTGCTGCCCTGCAGCCCGTCCGCGGCGACGTAAAATCCGCCAGGAATCGTCATCGGTACGGTGCTGCCCGGAATCGTCAGCGTCGTTCCCCCGTTGGCGTACACACGCCGTCGCATGTTGCCCACTGCCAGCCGCCACGAAAGTTCAAACAACAGTCGCCGCTTCTGCCGGAAGAAGTCCATGCCCAACTCGGCACCATAAAAGTCATTCTCGGTGCTGATCTGATCGGTCAGCTCGTACAGCGTCCCCGGGAGCGAAAAACACACCCGTGGGCTGCAGGACCTCGAACATGTCCAGGTCCTCGGCGAAGCGCAAATAACGCAGGCCGCCAACCAGGTCGACCCGCTGCTGGATTTCACGATGGAATCGTGTCACCGTACGACATCGCGTGTTGCGACGCAGCGTTAGAGCGCCCGAGTAGATTTGGCCATCGTTGTCCACCCGAAAGGAGCCTGCGGCCAGGCCCGGCAAAGCCAGCAGTTGTGTGTCCTGGCGATCGACGGCTGGATCCGTATTGAAGAACGGTCTGGCCAGGATGGGATCCCCATCCGACTGGACGTAGAAGTCCTGGTTGGGGCCGTCGAGACCGAAGAAACTCAACTCTCCTCCCCAGCGTCGACACTCGTCAAACCAGATGCCGCCCGTGAACCGTCCGCCTGCGCAAGCCGCTGTTCACCCGTTCTCCGCCGAAGAGCACGGACGTCGTGGGCTCGCCCAACCGTCCCGCCAGGGCCGGATCCGTACCCGCCGGGCTGCTAGTCACTAGTGCCGGCAGTCGATCGCCGAAGATGTTCCAGCCCAGGATCTCCAATCGTCCCCACCAGGGAGGATTTGTCGTGGCCCCACAGATGGAGAACAATTCACAATCACAAAACTCACATTGGCAGACGGCGTTGTGGCAATCCGGACAAACGACCCCGTCCATAACGATGCCCGGATTGATCGAAGGGTCGAAAACCGCATCCGAGGGCGACAGCATTTCGTCCGTAACCGGTGGCGCGAAGCGAAGCTCGGCCGGATAGGCTTCACTCGACAACAGCGGTGTTGACCCGTCCTGCAGGGGAATGGGATTTAGCTCGTCTTGTGCCCAAGTCCTTTCGGCCAGGATCACCAGGGTCACGGCGGACGCGAGGAATATCGATGCAATGTGAGAGAAGCGATGACTCGAATTCATAGGATGCCATTCTCCGGCAGCAGCTTGCATCGTGCGGATACAAACGGAATGCTACTCAATCCATGCCCCTCGTCGCGAAAATACATAGTCCACGTTTTCCAAGTCCCAAACGGGCGTATGCCCTGAGTGCGCGTTGGCGAACAGGGAATCGAATCCACGAGCGGTAAACGATCGCCGTCCAGTAACTTCCGCCAGTTGCCCGCGGCCGTGCAGGGTTTCGTCCGTAAACAAGTCGGCGATGACGAGTTGGTCTTGTCCACCCGCATTCACGGTTACATCAACGTGGTCAAAGGCAGTGACATAGACCGTGCGACTGCCATCATCGGCTCGCACCGACGTGAGGCGACTTTGGTTGGTGATCACGTCGTTGGCCGACGAGTCAAACAGCCGCGCCGAGTCAATTCCACCATTCACGGATTGGGCATATACGGTTTCAAAATGATGCGCACGGTTGTCGAAACCGATACCACGCAGCGTGGCCGTAGATTCCCCGGCGACGAACTCGTCATTGCCGCTCGAATCGTACATCATTGCCGTGTCCCTGCCTCCTGCAGTCGAAAATACATCGACCGTTCCAAACAAAATGGCCTGAGACAGATAGCCGGGCCCCGATAGCACGCTAGCACGCGGCGTCGCCGTCAATTGGTCATCTGCAGGTGAATCTTCAAATCGGGCGGTGTCCCCCGCACCGCCTTCCGAAAGCACGGTCATGCGTGGGAACTCCAACGCTTCGTAATCAAACTGGGCTCCCGAGAGCCTCGCGGACGTCGGGCTCAAGATGGCCGCTTCCGTGCCGGGCGAACCGAACAGAAAGGCCTGATCTGCTCCCCCGCCCGAGTGGGACTGAACGTGGCGGAAGCCGGACGCGCGGAGGGTGACTGCCACACCGTTCAACTGCGTCGCATGGGGTTGTGCGATCAGGGTGTCGACGCCGGCTCCGCCATACAGGACGGCCGTATCGTCACCTCCGGCGAGCGCAAGGAATGTGGTGGCCGTGAATCCGACGGCGCGGTGACGAGATGCATTGCCTGCCCATGAACTGACGTCGACACGTCCCTCAAAGGTGTCGGCAGCGGGTGTATCATAAAAAACTGCCCGATCCGCCGAATCATTCGCGAAGGCGTCCACCAGCTCAAAGCCCACAACGATCTGCTGGCTCGTCGCGTGGCGGCGGATGGCCATCTGTTCCGCGGGCCGACTCACAAAAACGTCCGCGCCCGGGGTGCCGCGCAGCGTCGCCCGATCCACATCACCGCCGATCGATTCTACACGCACCCAGCCCGCGTCGGCGGCCAGCGTGACCGTGCTGCCATCGCTCCGCAACAAGGTTGACGCGGTAGCGTCGGCGAAGAACGTGTCGTTTCCGGGCGAATCGATTAGTGTGGTTCGGTCCTCACCCGCTCCATTGTCGTAATGCAGATGTTCGACGTGAAGCAGCTCGACCGTGTACAGTGCACTCGTGAGCCTGATCTGCTGCTGATCGGCAACCAACTGGTCGGCCCATGAAGAAGCGGTCAGCCAAACGGTATCTGTACCGGGGCCGGCGTCCATCGTAATCCGTGAAACATCCGCCCAACTGAAGGCGTAGCGGACGAAGTTATGAGTCAGCGTAAATCCTTGGGAGCCCAAATCCAGCACCACATGGTCATCTCCGTCTACCGCAAAAATTTCCAGTTCTCCATCCACGACGGCGAACAACTGGAATTGCTCCTCAACCTCCGGTAAGGGAGGTGTCGGAACTGTCGCTCCCTGCGATGAGCCCAGGAACGATCCTTTGCCGACGGCCAGCGGGTTTAATCCCAACTCACCGAAATTGTAACCCGAAGCCACGGAATCCACCGCCGGTAGTGAAAACTGAAACTGGTCGTTGGAGGTACTACCGCCCAGACTGCCGACCACATCGCGACCGTCAATAAAATCCACGGGATGGACTTCCGTCAACGTGTAATCGCCCGGCCACAGGGATCGGAAGATGTAGGTTCCATCCGCTTCCGTCAACGTGGCGTAAGAGACGGGCATGCCCATGGCGGTCCCCGTCAGCAGGATCTGCACACCCGGAATTCCGGGCTCTGAGGCGTCCTGCAGTCCATTATTGTTGAAGTCTGCGAACACCGTTCCCGACACAACGCCGCGGTGCAGCGTCACGCTCGTCGGCTGGGAGTTGTCCGTGGGGGAGCCGTTGCCGTCAGGGTCAGCCGTCAAGCCGTCCTGCGAGCCATCGATATAGCTGCCTCCGTCCGCGTCAAAGCTCGTGACGGAAACAGTATTAAAATACTGCCCGGCGGGGACCGACGGAACGCTGATCACGATGATGATCACGGCCGTTTCGCCCGGCAGCAGCGAGCTGCCCGCGCCGATGAGCTCGGCGTCCGTGTCGCCGTTGTACATGCCGTTCGCCGCGAATGTCGCGGGTCCCGCGGTTCGCGCGATGGAAGTCACGGAATAATTGCCCACGCCAAAGATGGCCGATAAGTCCTCACTGGCGGTCAGGTTGAGCGCCGTCGTGTTGCCAAAGTGTTCGAACGAAAATTCATAGGTAATCGTATTGCTGTCGGAGGACACCACACCCGATTTCGCCAGACCCACCGTTGCGTCGGGCGTCAGCGACCCATTCGTGGGCCAGTCGTTGTTTGTCGGATTGCCGTCTCCATCCGGGTCTGGATCCGTGCCCGAAATCGAGCTGTCCATGTAGATGTTGCCTAACGAATTCTGCGTGATGATCGTGACCTGATTTTGATAGAAACCCAGGCCGTTCCCTTGTACGTCCTCGATCTGGTGAACGGTGACCAGGATACGCAGATGCGCCGACTGGCCGGGTTGCATGCTGCTGTTCGCGCCGATCAGTTCGGTGTTGGTTTGTCCGTCGTACGCGGAATTGACGGATACCGTCGCTGGACCACTGATCAGCATGGGCGCTGTCACCGAGTAGTTTCCGGCGCCGAAGATGGCATTCAAGTCCTCCTGCAGGCTAAGTTGTAACGCCTGGACCACACCCAGGTGTTCCAGGTAGAAGTCGAATGTGACCCGGTCCGTCACGTCATCCCAAGTCGACGTCTTCGCGACACCGACAATCGAATTGGGCAGAATGGTCGGAGTCGGATCGTCATAACCGCCAGTGTCGCCAGGTGATCCGGTATTCATGCCGCGCGGATCGGAACCGTCGTCAGAGAGATCCGTCAATCCATTTTCCAAGCCGGAGGTTGGATCGTCGGCCGCTGCAATGGCCTGATTCAACAGCGTCATCCCGTTGACCAGCACCGAGTCTAGTTGGACCGTATAGCGCACCGTAATCGACTCGCCGGAATGGATCGTGCCGTCATCCTGAAACAGGCTCAGACTCGTGTCGCCCGTCCAGGCAGGATTCAGTGTGGGCAGATTAGCGGCACTCATCAGCGTGTGCGCAGTAATGGTCGGCGCGGCAGTGATCCCCAGAAAGGCTGCACCGAATTGCGACGTCAAATCGTCGAACAAATCCAACCCGCCAAGCGTCGCATTTCCCGTGTTCATCAATTGGACTTCGTAGGTGGCCGAGAACAGGGTGCTGCCCGCGGCCAGAATTGTGGGCCCCGAGACCAGTTGCTTGGAGGCGTTGATTCCAGGGAGGACGAGGGGGGTGGGATCATCGTAGGTTCCCTGGTCACCTGCGGCAGTTGGGTTTTGCGTGTTCGGGTCGTTCCCCGTGTCCGACAGGTCGGTCACCGAGGAACCGGCAGCATCGTCTGCGCTGGCCTGCACCTGATTGAAGTAGGTCGTGGCCGGGCCGGTCGCATCCGGGTCGACTTCCACGGCAAACTCCACGGTTAGCCCATCTCCCGGTACCAATCGGCCGCTCGTGCCGTCGAACAGGCTGGTGTTTCCGCCCAAACCTCCGTCCCACGGCGTAAGACTTGGGGTCAGGGACATCGGGTTGAGCGGGCCAGACGTCACGGCAGGGGCTGCCACGATGTTGACCAGCACACCCGTACCCAAGTGGCCGGCCAGGTCCTCGATGACTTGCAAATGAGTCAAGTCGAGGGTACCGATATTCTCCACATTCAATTGATACGTTACGTGGAAGTTGCCGTTTGGCAGTCGCAACGGCGTGCCGATAACTTCCTTGGTGACGGCGATGTCCCCGATACGAATCGGAGTTGGATCGTCATGGCTCCCTGTTCCGCTGTCTCCCACCGCGGTTGGATTATCCGTGTTCGGGTTACTGCCATCGTCACTAAGATCGCTGACGGTGGATGTCGGCCCTGTGGCGGTTGTTTGCGCCTGGTTGACCAGCATCGTGGAAGTGCCCGTCGCATCCGGATCGATCGCGATGATCATGGTTACGAGCACCGATTCACCAGGGTTTAACAGGCCGTCGCCGTTCAGCAGATTGGCGCTGGCCGCGCTGGCCCGTCCTCCGTCGAACGGATTGGAACCGGCCGTCGCTCCGAAATTGAGCGTGGGAGCCGTTCCCAGCCCCACGTCGGTGGCATCCAGGGACACACTGATCACACGGGAAAACACCGAGCCCCACTGGGCGGCTAGATCGTCGGTCAGGTTGATGTTGCTCAAGTCCGTCGAACCTGTATTCTCCACGCGCAGTTCCAACGTAACGTGCCACATGTCGGCGACCGGAATCGCCATCGTCACACGTTTCGTCGACCGCACCTCGGGAATTAGCAACTGAGCCGGATTGTCCAGATCGGCTCCAAAGATGTCGGATGGCGTGGGAGCCCCGCTTTCATCCACCACCATAACTGGCGAACCATCAAAGTTGGTGCTCTGTCCGGCCACGGTGGCCTGATTGGTCAGGTATTGCGACGTGCCATCGACCGCGTCTGGATCCACGACCGCATCAAACGACAACAGGAAACTCTCCCCGACGAGCAACGACTCAGTGGACTGGGCCGGGTCAATAATATCGACCGATGTGTTGGCCGAATTCCAATTCGGATTTAGTTGCGGCAACTCGCCGGCGTAGGCGCCGATGGCGGAAATCTGCGGATTCAGCAGGTTCATAAAGGCGTCGCCAAATTCGGCGCGCAGGTCATCCGTCAGACTCAAATCGGTCACATCGGCCGTGCCCGTATTCACGACCTGAATCAGCACTGGGACCGTGTACGTGCCATCGAGGTTTGCAGTAATCGCGCCGTACGTCTTGCCCACACGCACCTGCGGAGACTGCAGGCCCGTGCGATCGTTGGTCCCACCCATGCCGTTGTTGGTGTTCGGATTTGTGCCATCGTCGGAAAGGTCGCTGACAGTAATCAGACCGCCCGAAGTGACTCCGTCACCGCGAGCCACAATCTGGTTCGTGAAATCCACGGGGGCCGTCGTGTCGCCGGTGACCGCGTCCAGTCGAACGGTGAACGTCATGGAAAAGGAATCGCCCGGCAGCAGGTTGCCGCTGGCCCCATCCAGCAGCGTGGAATGGACGGCCGTCCCATCCCAGGCCGCGTCCAAATTCGGCAGCGCGCCACCCGGCGACAGGCTGAATCCCGTAAACATGGGAACATTCTGCAACGCGACGAAGCCTAAACCAAATTCGGCCGACAAATCCTCGGTCAACTGCAGACTCACCAGCGGAACGCTGCCGGTGTTTTCTACAACCAGCACGTACTGCACATCAAATTGGCCGGTAATGCCAGTGGGTACCGCGAAGTTTACCTGCTTGGCAATGCGAATCGATGGGATCTCAACCGGAGTCGGATCATCCGCAGTCCCCAAGTCACCGGGTGCACCAGCATTGGTGCTGTTCGGGTTGGTGCCACTGTCGGAGGGATCGCTGACCGGCCCCAACGAACTGCCGTCCGCGCCAAGGCTGTCCCCTGAAGCCGTGACCTGATTGAACAGCACACGGCTGGCACCCGAAGCGTCCGGATCGATTTCAATCGTAAATTGCAGGGTCAACGAATCGCCGGGAACCAGCCGCGTGGCGCCCGATGGCACAAACAGGTTGACATTTGCGGACGCGCCGAATCCACCGTCCCAGGCAGGATCGAAACTGGGTGTCACCGACCCAACTTCGCTGGTGCCTGCGATCAGGGTAGGTGCCGCCAGCACACCGGCGAACACCTGGCTGCCGAGTTCGGCCTCCAAGTTCTCTACGATCTGCAGGTTCGCCACATCGACGGTCCCGGCATTTTGCAGGGTTATTTCAAAAACCGCCGAGTAGTGGTCATTGGCCAGGAGGGTTGGCAGGCCCACAACGCGCTTAACCACGGCGATATCTGAAATCTCGATGGGCGTCGGGTCATCCTGCCCGCCCGAGTCGTTGACGGCGCCGGGATTTGACGTATTGGGGTTCGTGCCACTGTCGCTCAAATCCGAGACGGGATTGCTGGACGGGTCGATGGCCAGGGCAAGCGACTGGTTCAGGAAAATGTTGCTGGTCGCCGATTCCGGGTCCAACGTCATCGTCAACGAAACCGTGAAGTACTCTCCCGGGAAAAGTGACCCGTCGCCGTTCAGCAGGTCGGTACTGCCGAGCGCCTGCCCGCCGTCGTACGGCGTACCGGAAGCGGTGGCTCCGAAGTTCAACGTGGGAGCGACGCCCGCGCCCACGCCGGTGGCATCCATGGTCACTTGATCCACACTTACGAAGGCCGGTCCGAATGCGGCATCCAGGTCGTCGATCAGGTTCCACCCTGTCAGGCTGGCCGAGCCCGTATTTTCGACGGTGATCGCGAACGTGACGGCATAGTCCAGCCCGACCGAGACAATACTGGACACAGACTTTGCTACGCGCAGCTCGGGAATGAGCAGTTGACTGGGCTGATCGTTGTCCACCCCCGCCAAATCAAAAGCGGTATTCGCTCCGCTCACGTCGGAAACCGTAATCGTGTTTCCATCAAAGTTTAGCCCCATGCCGGCGACCAGTGCTTGATTGAACATCAACTGCGACGCGTCGTCCAACCTGTCGGGATCGACCCTGACGTCAAAGTTAAATACATACGCTTCGCCGACAGCCAGGGACTCCGTCAGCTGTGTCGGCTGCAGTACGTCCAGGGTCGTGTTGCCGATCCAGGAAGGATTCAGCAACGGCAGCACGCCCGTGTATGTGCCCATGGCTGTGATTTGGGGATTAGTGATCGAGATCAGCGCATCGCCGAATTCGGCAGTGATGTCTTCCCGCAGCGAGAGGTCCGTTAACACCGTTGTGCCGGAGTTCTCCACCAGGATTTGCACAGGGACCGTGTAGGATCCATCTGCGTTGGCTGTCGTGCCACCATAGGACTTCGTGGCACGGATCATGGGTACCGTGAACGGCGACGGATCATCGCTGCCTCCCACACCGTTGTCCGTGTTGGGGTTGGTGCCATCGTCTGAGACGTCCGATACGGTCAGACCGGTGGGAGTCATCGCGCTGGCGTCAATCTGATTTGTGTAGTCGGTGGGCGGTGTCGTGTCGCCGAGATTCGTATTGACCCGAGCGGTGAAGGTGAGCACCAACCAGTCACCGGGCTGCAGCAGCCCGCTGCTGCCGTCAAAGAAATCGGTGTTGCCTGAGCCCGCCAGGTTCGCGTCCCAGGCCGGGCTCGCGAGACCGGGCAGCGATGCGCCCGGCGACAGACTGGAGGAGGTAATCGAAGCAGCCGTCTGGATTCCCACGAAGGCTGCCCCAAATTCGGCGACCAGGTCCTCCGAGATTTGCAGGTTGGTTACGGAAACCGTTCCCGTGTTCTCCAGCACGACTGCGTATTGCACGTCGTAGATTCCGCTCAACACCTCGGTGACATTGTTGACCTGTTTGGCCAGCCCAATGTCGCCGATGGCCAGCGGGGTGGGATCGTCAGCGGTGCCACTGTCCCCTGGGGTGCTGGGATTCGTGGTGCTAGGGTTCGTGCCGCTGTCCGACAGGTCCGTGACGGTCCCACTCGGCAACGGGTTGCCCAAGGCATCCAATGGCGTGGCCGAAGCGACCACTTGGTTGTCCAACGGCATCGAAGTCCCGGTGGCGTCCGGGTCCACCTCGACCGTGAAACGGATCAGGATCGTGTCGCCTGGCAACAACCGTCCGGAGCTGCCGTCAAACAAGTTGACTCGGCCGGATGCACCCAGGTTGCCATCCCAGGCAGGTGAGCTGAACGTCGCGGCGGAGCTGCCCGGTTGACTGGGACCGCCAGCCAGCGATGGAGCGGCCAGCACGCCCACAAACACCGACGACCCAAACTCGTTGACCATGTCTTCGGTAATCTGCAGGTCACGGATGTCGACAGATCCCGTGTTTTTCAACGCGATCTCATACGTGACACTGAAGTTGTCGTTGGCAAGTTGGGCGGGCACGCCGACCACGGATTTGGTAACGGCAATATCGGGAATATAGAGGGGAGTCGGATCATCGCTGCCTCCCGTATCGCCGGGCTGTCCGGGATTGGTACCGCTGGGGTTCGTACCACTGTCGGATGGATCGGTGACGGTCTGAGTCAGACCATCGTCCATGAAGTCTGCTTCTCCATCCACCTGATTGGCCAGCGGGAACGTCGCGCCGCTGGCATCCGGGTCCATCGTGACCACGAAAGTGACGGCGATCCATTCACCCGGCCGCAACAGACCCGAGGACCCATTGAAGACGTCTACATTGCCGCTGCCGGCCAGGTTACCGTCCCATACCGGGTTCAAACCGGGGACGGAGCCTCCATTGATCAGCCCCACGGACTCCACCACACTGGGTGCGGTCACGCTGACCAATGTGGCACCGAAATGCGCTTGCAGATCATCCAGCAGCGAGAGATTGAATAAATCGACGTTTCCGTCGTTCATGGCCACAACGCGGACCGCAACGTCCCAGTTCAACGGATTCGTTAGATTCGCGGTCACGCCCGTGTGTTGTTTGGCGACATGCAGCACGGGTTGCGTGATCACGGCCGATGCGCCGTCTACCGCGAAATAGTCGTTCAAGGCGCCGCCGCTGCCCGTCCGCTCGGTCGCCGTGCTGCCGGGCAACGAAGTCCATTCCATGCGCGCCGTGTTATTGATGCTGGCTCCCACGTCGCCGGGGTTGCTGGTCACCACGGCGGTATAGGTGACGGTTGCGATGCTGCCCAACGCCAGGCTGTCCAGCGTGATGGCCAGGTTGTTGCCTGCCGATGCATTGGCGGTGATATTGGCACCCACTGCCAAAATGGAACCGGTATTCAAGGTGACGAAACTGGGCAGCGTATCGGCCAGGCTGACGTCGTATGCATCCGTAGAGCTGCTGGCATCATGGTTGATGCTTAGCGTGTAAGTCAAGGTTGCGCCCAGACGAGGTGTGGTATCGTCGACCGTTTTGGTCAATTGCAGTTCGGGCTCGATAACTTCCACCGACATGGCCTGGACGGCCGGCAGTGCATGACCGCTGCTATTGACAGTCCAATTAAAGGCCGCGGAATTCTGTAGCAGCGTTGCCGCTCCCGGTGAATTGACTCCCTGGTTGCCCAGTACGTTGGCCACGCGGACCGAATAGTCGATGGTCACTGTCTCGGCGACGCTATTGTTCGTGTCCATGTTCGTCAGTGTTCCCAGATCGAACACCAGAGACTGTGCGAAAGTGACGCCGTTCACGATCACTGCCGGATCGAATGTGGCTTGGGAACTTGTGAGGCCACTCGAGAACACCACGGAATCGACCTGCACGAATTGCAGCCCCGCGTCCAGCGAGTCGAACCATTGGGCCCCTTGCGTAGTTCCCTCCGGTACCGTCAACGTCAGGCGATATTGGGCCGTCTCGCCAAGGGCGACTTGAACCGCCGTATTGGCTGCTGTCGTGACCGACGAGCCCAGCAGCAGCTTGGAACTGGTCGGAGAGTTGATTTGCAGCGCGCTGTTTCCCGCCGAGGCCAGATAGGTGTTGACGGCACCCCCTGTCCCATTGCGTTCCGACATTTCGTCTCCGTCCAACAAGTCGGCCTCCAGGCTGGTCCACTGAACCTCTGCCTGGTTGGTGATCACCTGTTCCGGTTCCGCAGAAACGTTGACGATGCCGTCGACCGTTACGGTCAAGGTCTCACCAGGTGCCAGGTCAAACGACTGTCCGGGAATGGTGCGGACTTGCCGCGTGCCGGAATCGAATTCAAATAGACTGGAGACATTTCCCAGCGTCGAATGCGTCGCCAGCAATCCAACAAAATCGATGGTCGATGGGAGTGGATCCTGAAGCGTGGCGTCGTACGCATCGGCATCGCTGTTGGCCGTGTGCTGAACGCTGACCGTCCACGATACCGCATCCCCGGCATCGACCGGGCTTGTGCTGGTCAGTGTTTTGTCAATCTGCAGCTCAGGCTCCACGATTTCCAACGTGGGAGCTGAGGCGATGCCCGTCGTCTCGCGGGAGGCGCCACCCAGGTCCCAAGTCAGCGCGGCCGCATTGTTCTTCAAGTCACCCGCCGCCGCGCCGTGGCTGCTGTTGTCGGCCGTATTCATCGCCGTGGCCAGGTAGACCAATCGGAGCGTCTCGGCCACTCCATTGTTCGTATCGGTGTTCGTCAAATCTCCCAATCGGAACGTGATCACGTAAGGATTGGCCGTCGAGCCATCGCCGGCGATCGTACCGACCAGGCTGGGGTCAAACAGGGCCGCGTTGGAAAACGCGCCCAGCGAAGAACTGACGGACCCGGACCCGACAAGAGATCCGAACAGGGAGTATTGCAGTCCCGGGTCCAGCGTATCCACAATTTGCGCGTCGGGCGTGGTCCCTTCGGGCATCGTGAGTTCAATCTCGTAGATACACGAACTCACCGATCGTGAGTTCGGTGTCGTCGTTGCTGGGCGAGTTAATCCCCGTGGACAGGATGGTCTTGTTGACCGCGGGTCGTGCCACCGAAAACGTCGAACCGTCATTGTCCGAACCAGTCCGGCCCACGTTCCCCAATCCCAGCAGGCTGTCCCAGTCGACGCTCGCCGAGTTGGCAATCGTATCGCCTGGCCGAGCGGACGTCTGCACCACCGCTTGGTAGGTGATCACCAGAGTCTGGCCCAGGGGCAGCGTGGGAGCCGTAATCGGACACGGTCGTATCGTCGGGCGACGTCGTGTTGCCGGTGACTACGGTCCCCGCAACCGTACCCAAGCCAGCGTTGACGGAGCCAGCCACCAGCAACAGGTCGGTATCCGTGATCAGATCGCCAATGGTCAGATCCTGGGCCGCCGTGGTGGATGCAGTCGTGTGTTCGACCGTCAGCGTATACGTAACGAGGTCTCCGGCGTCCGCCATGACCACGCTGGCCGTTTTGGTAATCTGCAGTTGGGGTTCCGTCACCGTGATGGGCAGATCATTGGAAGTCAACACGTTGATCCCGTCGCTCAGTGGATCAAGTGTGGCGTTGTTAATCAGGGTCGTAAGGCTGGGTAAGAGTCCGTCGTTGGAAACGACGTTGAGAACCTGAGTCGTGACGAGGATCAGGAAGCTGTTGTTGGTGTCGTCGTTGTCGTTAGTTATTTCGATATTTCCGAACACAAAACTGGCATCCGCTCCGTTCGTGCCCGCGGAACTGACGGTGGGACCGGTCCCCGTAATTGTGCCCGCAAAGTCGGATGCCAACAGACCGCCCGAGCCAGCCGCCGTAGTGATCACGGTCACGCCGGCAGTGTCGATCCCCGTGAAGCCGGCATAGGCCATGCCGACGGGGATATTGTCCACGACCTCCGTAGTCGGGACGGTGCCCTCGGGCAGGGTGATCTGGAGGGCGTAAGTCACCGTCTCGCCGATGGTCACGTCGCTGGCCGGGGTTGAGGAATCGCTCGTGCTGAACAAGGATTTTGAAATCGCTGCCGCACTGACGGAAAACGTGGCCGTGTCGCTATCGACGTAGTCGTGGCGGTTATCCGCGGCATTGCTTCCGTCACGTTCTTCGTCAGTCGTCGTGTGTGGAGACAACCGCGGCGGGGTGCCGTTATAGCTGGTCCACTGTGTGCTCCCTTGCGTGGGGATCACCTGCGAGGGTTCGACGTCTTGCGAGACGGTTCCCCAGACATTGAGCGTGATTACTCGCGGCTGACCTGATCCGTCGACCTGACTGGCCAACATGTCGATGTTGCTGCTGGCACGGCGTCGCAGCGTCCAGCCGGTGGCATCGCTGCCAACCAGCTCGAAGTCCGCCGCCGACAGTGCACCGGATGTGGCGTTGTCGGCCACGCTGAAATTTGACGGAGTTGGTAACGACGTACGATGATCCCAAACCGCTGACGGGCAAAGGAAATGAAAACTCTACGTCGAAGGCATCGATTCCGCTGGAATTAGTCAAGGAGACCGTGTATTGGATTCCATCCCCAGCGTCCCCAGCCGTTCCGTCGTCATAAAACGTGTCGCCGTCCGTGTCCAAACCGACCGAACTGAACAGCGTGACGGCCGGTTCGATCACGGTCACGTCGGCGGCTGAGACAGGCCCGGAGGTCGTGGCCACGGATGTCAGCACCGCGGAATTGCCCAACAGGGTGGGAGGTGCTTCGCCTTGGTTGCCGGCGACATTCAGGACCATGGCCTGATAAGTCAGGACAATCGTTTCGGCGGCCGCGTTGTTGACATCGGTGTTGGTCACCGTGCCCAGGTTCCAGGTGATGGTCTGGCCCCCCGGCGTGATCGACGGTGTCGTGTTGCCCGTGATGGCCAGTCCCGCGGAAGTCACGACAGGAGTCGTCAAGTCCATGCCCACGAAAGCCAGACCAGGATCGAGCGTATCCACAATCGTGGCACTGGAGGTAGTGCCTTCCGGAAAATTGGCCGTCAATCGATAGGTTACCAGCTCGCCGATGATCGCTTCATCATTGGCATTGTTGGCATGCACGATTTCGGTCCCCGTCAGTTGTTTGCCTAACGACGGGGAATTGACGGTTACGGAACGTGACGCCGCGGCGGCATAGTCGTCGACCGCGCCGCCCACCCCGTCGCTGCCATTGCGTTCCCCGGTGTCCGTACCGGAAGCTCCGGGAGTTGCGGAGCCGGTCGGGTTGACCGTTGTGCCAGCGGGCCCTGGCAAGCTGGTATAGCTCAATTGAGCCGTATTGGTAACCATCGTTCCCGACTGGACGCCGGTCAGCAGTTGCGCGGTGTAGTTGACCGTGACGCTGCTTCCCAAGGGCATGGTGGCCACGGAAATATCCAGCGTGTTACCCGATGAGTTGTTGGTCACGCCACTGGCACCGCCGCTGGGCGTGGCGTTAACCGAGCCCAGGTTGAGCGCGTATCCGGCGGGCAGACTGTCGAGCAATCGTGCGTCGAATGCGGAAGCCCGGGTGGCAGTGTTGGAGTTGGTAAACGTCACCGCGAAGCTGATGGTATCTCCCGCGTCGCCGGTCGTCGGCGTAGCCGTCTTCGACAGGCTGACCAAAGGCTCGGCCACGGTGAGGTCAACGCCCGTGCTGGTGGTGGTATCCACCGACGAGTCGTCGCGCGTCACGCGGGTCTGAAAGTCGTTGTGTCGCAGATCATTCTGATCGTTGCTGGCCGCCGCGGAGTTCAGCACAAATGCATTGAATTCGACGACAATGAACTCGGCGTCGGTGTCACTGTCGGCATTCAGAATATCACCCAGCTTGAAGAATACGTCAGTACCGTTCGTGTAGCTATCGGAGTCTACGCTTGTACTGCTCGTTGCGCCGACGTTGGCATCCGGTAACACGAAAGTGGGCGCAATGGACGCCAGGTTGGTGGCATTCCCCACCACGTGCAAGCCGGCGCCGCTCAGTTGCAGGTTCAGGCTGCCACTGGGATCCGCGGAGCTGATACTCGAGCTATTGCCCACGAAGGCGACCATCGCCGTGTTGTCGTCCAGAAATTGCAGACCTGCCGGTAGGCGGTCTTGCAGTTGCAAATTTGGTGAAGACCCTTCCGGCACCTGGGTCACCAGGCGGTACCGTACGACTTCACCGATGGCCAGCCGTTCCACGCCGCTCACGGATCCCGTAAAGCTCTCGGAAGTCGCCACGATCGACTTGGTACCCACAACGTTGGTTGTCGTGACCGTGGCGTCATTCGTCCACGCGCTGCGGCTGGAACCCAGCGTGTGGTCGTTGCCACCGTCGGCTGCCCCGTACTGATCGATGGTGGCCGTATTGACGACGGCTTCGTCAGGCTGAGCCGTAGACGACACTTGCAAGTCGTAGGTGATGACCACAATGTTTGTGCCGTTTCCCGCGGTGGTGGCCACGTCGAAACTTTCGAGCGCACCGTCGGAGGTGGACGTATCCACCAGGCGAATCCCCGTTCCGAACAAATCACTCGGTACCGCGGCGCCACCTGACGCATTGGTATAGCTGATCGCGTTGCCGTCTCCGTCCCGAACTTCGAGATTCATGCCGGGTCCGGTGCCAGGAATCTGGAATCGAGCGGGCAGCGTGTCGACAATATTAACGTCAAATGCTTCGGCGCCGCCCGTGTTCTCGATCACCAAGGCAAACTTGACAAAATCGCCGGCGTCGACGCCGGACAAGTCGCTGTCAACCGGTGCGGTGCTCAACGTGACGCTGGTGATCCCTCCACTAAAGCTGGGACTGCCCGACTGCGGGGCCGTGAAAGCCACGGGTCCAACCGTGGCCGGTGCGAATATGCCCGCGGCGGAACTGGTGGTGACCACCCCTTTTGAGAGGTTCAGGTCGGGCGCGGCAATGACCGTGGGGGCGATTGCCGCATTGTTGGACGTGCCCGCGTTGGTCGTGCCATAGGTCGCCAATACCTGGTTGGTAAGGAACAATCCGTCCGCCATCAGTCGATCTTGTGCGGTGACGGTGAACAAGATGTCAATCGTGGCGCCCAGCGATGGAGTTCGGTCGAACGTCCCGATATCGAAGGCGACTGAGTTGGCGGCTGCATCCATCGCAATCGACGGGGGATCCGTCGAGGGAACCACCGTGTGCAGGTCATGCAGCGGACCGTAACTGGCCGTTCCCGCGACCGGTGCGGTGGCCGAGGGACCAGAGTTGTCGAACGTTGTCACCTCCGCGGACAGCAGAATCGGCAACGGCAAATAGTCGGTAATGACCAGATTTTCGATATCGGTCGAAGCCAGCACCATCGTGATGCGATAGGTAATCGTGTGTCCGGCAGCCAACTCGTCCCCCGCACGTCCGGGGTCACCGTCGATCGCGTAGACAACTTTCGAGATGGTCGGCCCGGCAATGGCGAACGAGATTCCGCTGTCGTCGTCTTCCAACTGTCCGCTGGGTAATTCGCCCGTGGTGGTGACGTTGTTCGACAGGACGTCGCCCACGTCCACCGACGCGTCCCCTGATGGAAAAGTGTCCGTAAACGACTCCTGGATTACGGTTCGAAAACGGATCGTGACCGTCGTGCCGCTCGTTTGTACGCTATCCACGAACAGGTCACCGTCCAGCACCCCGTCGGGGACCTCCGCAAAAACGTCAAAGTGAACGTCGGTGGAGCCGTCCCCGGGGGAGTTGTGCGTGACCACGTAGTTTCCGGTCCCAAACGTACCGCTGGTCGTGACGCCGTTCTCATGGATGGCAAACGTCGGCGTGAAGGTGGCGTCAAACAACTGTCCGTCCGTGAACGTGTCGTCGATCACCAGATTGCTGAATGAAAAATAGTCGGACACCTGGACGTTCATCGTGTATTCGATCGTGTCACCCGGAGTGGGCCCGGCCCCGCCAGTATCCGTGATGATCGAATAGCCTTTTTGGATTGCCAGTGATTTCTGCGTAATCGTCTCGTCGGTGTCCGGTGCATCGTCAGCGACCGGGCTGCCTCCATACGAGGCCGAGACCGAAGCATTGTTGGTCACGGGCACATCATTGCCGGAATTGGCATTGATGACAGGCTGACCGTTCGCGTTCGTGTCGTTGATGTATACGGAGTATGTCACCACGACGTCCTGGTTTGCGGCAGTACCCGTGATTGAGCCAATCTCGATGAGGAAGTTGTTGTTGGGCGCGTTCTGGGGTGCTCCAGGCGTGGGAGCATCGGTAATCACCACGCCCGACCCTCCCGTCACAAGTACGTCGTTGAGATAGACCATGGAGTTAGGAAGGGCATCCAGCAGATCGACTGCCGTGACCGTCTCCCCATTCGCCACGTCGATCGTCAACTGATACGTAAATGCAAAACTAGGACCGGTGGCCCGTTCATCTTCCGCCACCAGTGCCGTCTTGATCAGATTAATCACGGTAGGCGTGATAGCGGCCGAATCAGCGGCTCCCAGGATGGGTGGGTCCGTGAGGCCGTTATCGAGCGGATCCGCGCCCAGCGCGAAGCCCCCTTGCACGCCGACAGTGATGGGGGTGCCAACGACCGCGCCGTCCGCTGAATTCAGTGTGGCCGAGATATCGATATCGGCCACCGGCTGATCCGGTACAAAACTGCCAAACGGTAGTTGAACCACATAGAGGAAATTGCCAGGTGTGCCGCTGGCCACAGGAGTTCCCAGCAGCGGATGATTGGCGGCCAGGTTGCCGGTCCCGTCATACTGACCGACCGGAATCAGGCTCACCGGACTGCCGAGATACGTTGCGCCGCCGATGTCGATCGAATTTGGAGCTGAGAGATCGACGAAAGGCGAGTATCCGACGTCGAATCCGGTAGCCGCATTATCGAATGAGACACGAAACGAGAAATTCTCATTGATCATTTCCGTGCCGGGCATGGATATCGTAGCAACCGGATTGGCGATCAGCAGGCAGCGGTCTTCCAATCGTTCGAACTGAAACGACTGCATCTTCTGAGCTCTCCGCGCACGACGAACTGTTGCGTGGCCTTGGCGTTGCTGAAGATAACTTGACGCAGCGAGACGGCGTAGGTAGTTCAACGGAGTCAATTCCTCTACTTGCCGCGCGGCACGGCGAGCGATCCAATGCGGCACACACGGTCAAGACGTAGTGAACGGGAGATGAAAAAGGGGGTTGTTTCTTTGTTGAGAAAAGACAGACCAGCGTGTGGGGAAAATCCCCGACGAGGGGCGGGAGTTTCGTTGAAATCCACTTTTTTTTCAATACAACTTGGCGCGTCGCCCGGGTTTGCTGCGCCTAAACACGGGTGGCTTGGGGGGGCTCCCCCCAACCCCCCCCGGATTCGGTGCGCTCACCCCTTGAATCGGTGCCCCCAACCCCTCTTTTTCCCTGCCCCCAAATCCCGGCCTTAGTCCACGCGCTAAAAGTCTTACTGCAACCTGTCCGCAAAATGAGCCCAGGCGACTACGTTTGCTTTGCAAGCGTTGCGAGCAGCAGCAACCGGACGCCAACGCGTGCGGGCTATCCCAACGTGCCGGCTGCGCGATGCGCCAGCGGGCCGCAGATTCGGCACAGTCGACATACGGGGCTCAGCCGTCACGTTTGACAACGCCACCCGCTAACCTAGATTTTCACATCGTGGATGTGTGGTGTCCGCTGGAAGCCGCACGCTACTGGTCGTGCCACCGGAACATGCAGGAGGCGCGGGTTCTGAATCTGCGCCACCAACAAAACGCCGCGAGAAGTCAAGCACAACTCACAAGTGTTGAAGTTGCGCTAAGGCGAAAACAGCGTGAAAGTACAAGCTCGACGCGCAAGCGAGTGGGTCTGCCAACAGGCTGAATCACGGGTTTTGGCCAACTGCGACCGAAAGTGTGCAACTTCACAACGCGCAAGCGAGGATGCGCCCTTAGTCGGCTGAGTCACTCGCAATCCTCGACGCTACCATGACGGCCCAACTCCAGGCCCAGTATTTTTTCATCTTCAGGAAACGTTACGAACCATGCCGGAATCGCACAAAATTGATAGCACGTCATTTGGTACATTCATCACCCGTCCACGAACCGGGTTAAGTCCAGCAGCGTGTGGCCATGACGCAACTTCGCCGTCAGAGCACGCCATGACATTGGCACCTGGCACGCCACCGCTCGTGCGGCCAGCCGACATTCGGCAGACGGGTGACGAGGTCACCGCTTTTGCGCACGATCTGGACACGCTGACTCAGTTGCTGCAGATGAGCCAGTGTGTCGAGGCATGCGCGAATCGCTCGATTCACGATCTTGTTCAATTTCTGGTTGGCCGTCTTGTTCAGCCCTTGCGCTGTGACTGGATCGCTTTTATTGGCGAACGTAATTTGCGGCCGACTGCCGACTACGCCATCGGCGATGCGTATACGCTGATCGAAGCCGGATCGCGACGTGCCACGGACGGGGCCATCATTCAGCTTGTGGGCCACTGCGCGTCGCAGGCGCTGGAGGAGCCCTTTCTGGGCAGCGGTGCCGACGTGGACGATTCTCTGGCCCTCTCGCAGTTTGTCGTCTCCAGGGTCTTCAACAGGCAACGACATTGGGGCTGGATGGTTGCCATTCGCTGGCCTGCGCACGGAGCATTGGCCCACGACGCCCACACTGCGTGGTGTGCCGAGCACGCTGCTGTTTTGCAGTCGACCTGCAAGTTGCTGGCAACGCAGGCGGCGAACATTGAACTGCTGCTGCAGCGCGACGGCCTGCTGGTGGATGTCGTGCGGACGCTGGTGACCGCGATCGAGGCCAAGGATCCGTTTGTGCGTGGTCATTCCGAACGTGTCGCCATCTACGCCAGAATGCTGGCCAAGGAGCTGGGCTTGAACGCCAGCGACTGTGATCGCATCTACCTGACGGGCCTGTTACACGACATTGGCAAGATCGGCGTTCCCGATGCCACCTTACAGAAATCGGGCGAGCTGACGGCGGAGGAATTCGCCCAGGTTAGACGGCATACCGAGTCGGGCTGGCAGATTCTGCATGCGTTACAGCCGCTCAGACACGTGCTACCAGGCGTGTTGTATCACCATGAGCGAATCGACGGTCAGGGGTATCCGGACGGCCTGATCGGAGACAAAATTCCGTTGGACGCCCGGATCCTGGCCGTGGCGGACGCCTACGACGCCATGACCAGTGACCGCTCGTTTCGTGCCGAACTTTCGCAAGAGCGGGCCGAGGATATTTTCAAGAACGGCACGGGGGTGCAGTGGGACTCAAGCGTGGTCGACGCCATCTTTCGCATCATGCCTGAGATTATCAAGACGCGGCAGCTGTACCAGTCGCGGTCCGTCAAGCCCAATCGCCGTCGAGCCTCTGTGGATTACGGTTCGCTGACATGATCTAAGGTGGCGGCTGCGGCAAGGGGCCGCGTGGCAAGATTCAGGCAGAAAAATAAATATGGTACGGATATGATGCGCGACGGCGGTTTGGTACACGGGTTGTGCATCCGCCGTCAATCAGCCTGTTGAGACATTCCTTGGTTCTGTCCCGCTATTTCTGTGCCCCGATGATTGTCTCGATCTACCCGCTAAACAACCTGCCGTACACTTGCGGGCATGGCTTGCGCTGCAAATAATGAGCGCACAAGGGTCCGGCCAGATTTCCGCTGGCGAGGGAAGCGTTTGCATTCCCTGCTGACGTCTCGTTAGTCGATTCTGATGTTTCGATTCTGGCCGCGACCCCGAAGTGCGAAAAGCGTCTGCCTATGTCTACGCTGCGGCTGGGTTTTCATCGCGTCATGCCCTATGCGTCGCTGTTGATCGCGGCGCTATGGCCCCTGGCTTCCGCTTCGTCGTTAGTCGCGGAACCGGGCGATTTGGCTCGTCGCGCAGTCGCGATCATGGAAGCGCACTGCTTCCGTTGTCACAGTGGAGAGCGACCGAAGAGTCACCTGCGGCTCACGAGTCGCGGTACGATTCTAGCCGGTGGCGATGATGGCCCGGTGATCGATCCGGAACAGCCGACAGCGAGTTTGCTGCTGGCCGCGATTCGATATGAACAGCTGGAAATGCCTCCGGCGGGCAAGCTAGCTGAGTCGGAAATCGCGGCGCTGACGGAGTGGGTCAGAGCGGGAGTTCCATTTCCGGCGGAGCTGGAGGCGGAAGTAGCCAGCAAAATGGCCGCATCCAGGCTCTCGGAACACAAAGATCAAGCTACGTCCCTGAGACAACCTCCAGCGGTTGACTCGAGGGAGGCCCGGGATTGGTGGTCTTACCAACCCATCGTGCGCCCGCCGGTTCCCCTGGTGAAACGTGCGGAGTGGGTGCGGAACCCGATTGATGCCTTCATCCTGGCAGGGTTGGAAAGTGCCTCGTTAACACCCGCGGAACCGGCGAGTCCGCAGCAGTTGGTGCGGCGAGCGAACTATGACTTGACCGGCCTGCCCCCGTCCCCACAGGACGTGGCAGCCGTGTCCACAGATCACACGGATCAAGTTGATCGTCGGGCGTACGTGGCCATGATCGAGCGTTTGTTGAACCAGCCTGCGTATGGCGAAAAATGGGCTCGGCATTGGCTGGACCTCGCACGGTATGCCGAGTCCAACGGGTATGAGCGTGACGGGGAGAAGCCCCAAGCCTGGCGCTATCGGGACTATGTGGTGCGTGCCCTGAACACGGACAAGCCATACGATCGATTCGTGCTGGAACAGCTGGCCGGCGATGAATTAGCCCCCCACAGTGATGATGCGATCATCGCGACGGGCTTTCAGCGCTTGGGGCTATGGGACGACGAACCGGTGGATGCGGACGCGGCCTATTTTGATGCACTGGACGACGTCGTCTCCACGACCGCGCAGGTTTTCCTGGGAATGACGCTGGGCTGTGCCCGCTGCCATGACCATAAGCTCGACCCGATCCTGCAATCGGACTACTACAGTTTCGTGGCGTTCTTCCGCAATACGCTGTGCGATATCAACCGGGGTGAGTTCAAGGATGCCCCGTTTACGTTGAACACGCTGCGACCCTTAGCAGGACCCTCGGCAGAACTGGAGGCGTACCGAGCGGCGGCCCAAGAGGCCCGAACGCAGGTGGCGGAACTCCTTCCAGCCATTGACGACTACGAACGCGAGATTGCTGCCCGCTTTACGTCGGCCGAGCGACAGGACGCAGAGTTTGCCGACCGACGCATCACGTTGTTGGAACAGAAGCGTGAGTCCGTTTTGACGCGGAGCGAGCTGAAAGCGTACCTTGCGTTGCTGCAGCAGCGGGATGAGTTGCAACCCGGGCCACCCCCGAGCGCGCTGTGCGTCGTGGAAAACGATGGGTCGCCTCCTCCGACGTACGTGTTGAGCCGAGGAAATGTGCATGCACCCGGCGCGGAAGTGGCTCCGGCAACTCCGTTAGTCTTGGGTTTCAACGCGCCCGCCATACAGAACGACGGAGCCAAAACGAGTGGACGGCGATTGGCTCTGGCCCGGTGGATGGTCGATCCCCGAAATCCGCTCACCGCACGCGTCATGGTCAACCGTATCTGGCAGCATCATTTTGGACGCGGGATGGTGGCAAGTTCCAGTGATTTCGGCCGAGCGGGCGAACGACCCACGCATCCAGAACTGCTGGATTGGCTGGCGGCTGAATTCCGCGATTCGGGGTGGAGCATCAAGCACATACACCGCCTGATCATGTACTCGAACACTTATCAGATGTCGGCCCACGCCCCCGACTCCGTCGCCCGGGATCCCCAAAATGTGCTGTGCGGTCGGTTCAATCTCCGGCGGCTGACCGCCGAAGAACTGTACGACACGATCCTGTCGGTGTGCGGGCGATTAGATCTGCGAGTCGGTGGACCAAGCGTGCAACCGCCGCTGCCCCCGGAAGTGCTGTCGACATCCTCGTTACCTGACGCCGCCTGGGGGCAACCCGACGAGCAGAGTACTCGACGACGAGCGATCTACGTGCGCGTGCGGCGTTCGCTCAGGCCGCCGCTGCTGGCCGCGTTCGACACGGCCGACACCGACGCCAGTTGCCCGGTGCGATTCGCCACGACCGTGCCCACGCAGGCTCTGCAACTACTCAACAGCCAGTTCCTGGCGGATCACGCGGCCTACCTGTCCCGTCGTTTGCAGACTGATTGTCCCCACGATCTGGCGGCGCAGCTGCGGCTACTCACCGCGTTGACCACGGGGCGACAGGCAACGGACGCGGAACTTGCGGGCGATCTGGCATTTGTGCATGAGTTAATCGAGCAGTTTGGCCAACCGGAAAACGCCGCGTTGCAACACGCATGCTCGGTCGCCTTGAATGCCAATGAGTTCCTGTACGTGGATTAGCGCCCCCATCAGGGCCGCGTTGTGTTTCGCTTTGGTGTCTTGTCAGCTGCCACGCGTTAGCGTCCGGTTCGTGAATGCCGGAAAACCGGGTGCTCACGCACGCCGGCTGATAGGGTGTGGACCGGTCCCGTCACAAAGTAGATGGCATGGGGCGTGCGCGTCGGACGAACGCACACGCCACCGAAGAACTGCCGCATCGTGTTGCGCAAGAACGGGCGTGTGTGGGGCATGCTTCGTTTGCTTGCGGTCTGACAAACTGGAAATGTGCGTGAAATCAGGGTTGCAAACCTGTACGGGCACAACCTCGCTAGTATCGGGCAATTGCCTAAAACGCGGCCGGACGAGTACGTCCTGTGCCGCGTAGCGCCGTGTGTTTTTCTCATATCTATTTGTCTATACTCTTTAAGTGACACGATACGGTCCGACCCGAATTTCATGCCAACCCGAGAACCAAGATGAGCAGCTTCCCGTATTCCCGTGCGCACGCCGATTTTTGCGGCCGCACAAGACGCGAATTTCTTTGGGAGGCTGGAGCCGGGTTTACGGGGCTCGCCTTGACCAGTCTGCTGAGCGCGGACGGATTCTTGAATGGGCAAACCATTGCCGCTGACGGTTCGCCCCTGGCGGCACCTTTGGCACCGAAGTCGCGGGACCACCGCGCCCCCGCCAAGTCCGTGATCTTTCTGTTCATGTACGGTGGACCCAGCCAGGTTGATACGTTTGATTACAAACCGCAGCTCTATAAGCTGGACGGTAAAACAATCGATGTCAAGACATTCGGTCGCGGTGGGCGTAAATCCCAGGGACGGATTGTCGGCCCCCAATGGAAATTCAAACCGTCTGGTCAATGCGGTCGGTGGATTTCCGATCTGTTTCCCCACGTCGCTGCTTGCGCGGACGACATCGCGATGTTGCATTCCCTCTACGCGGAATCACCGATTCACGGCTCGGCCATGCTGATGATGAACTCGGGCAGGATTTTCAGCGGTCATCCTTGCCTGGGTTCCTGGGTCACGTACGGTTTGGGGAGCGAAAATCAGAACTTGCCGGGCTTCGTGGTGATGTTGGATCGCTCCGGGGGCCCCATCAGCGGGGCGAAGAACTGGTCCAGCGGCTACATGCCCGCGTCCTTTGCGGGTACCGTGTTGCGGCCCAGCGAGCCTGCCATCCTGGACCTTCACCCAGCGACGGGGATGAATGACAGGCTGCAGCGCCGCTTGATCCAGCAGATGCAGGCGAAAAACCGAGTTCACATGGCGGCGCGGCCTGGTAACAGCGAGTTGGCTGCCCGAATTGCCAGCTACGAACTGGCCTACAACATGCAGCAACACGCTCCCCACGCCATCGACCTGTCGCACGAATCGGCGGCTACGTTGCGGCTGTACGGAGTGGACCAGCCACGGACAGACGACTTCGGTCGCAAGTGCTTGTTGGCCAGGCGGCTGGTTGAGCGAGGAGTACGATTCGTGCAGATTTATTCCGGCGGAAACCATAACGATTTTAACTGGGACGCGCATGGAGATCTGGTAGCCAATCATGAAAAGCACGCGGGGAACACCGACCAGCCCATTGCGGCTCTGTTGGTGGACTTGAAGCAGCGTGGCTTATTGGATCAGACAATGGTTGTTTGGGGCGGTGAATTCGGCCGACAACCCACCGCGGAATACGCCGAAGGGACGGGAAGGGATCACAACGTCGCTGGATTTACGATGTGGATGGCCGGAGGGGGGATCCAAGGCGGAATCAGCTACGGGGCCACGGACGAACTCGGAAATGAAGCCGTGGAAAACCGGTTGCACGTGAGGCGGTTACACGCCACGATTCTGGATCGACTGGGGCTTGATCCGAATGCCCTATCTTATTTCTTCAACGGGCTTGATCAGCGGTTGGTCGGGGTGGAAGGAGCCCAGCCGATTTCCGAAATTATGGCGTGACGGCAGAACGCTAGATTGTAGCCGTCACGCTCCGTCGTGACGGCCGTTTGGGCCGATGATCCAACTCACAAATTCCAGTCCACGGGACTGTGGTCGCGTGGAGAAAGAGGAATTCCCCTCAATTAGTCGCCACAAAAAACACCAAGAGGCACAAAGATCCGACCGGCCCCCTTTTTGTGATTTCTTGTGTCTTTCGTGGCTGCGGTCTTGTTCCCGCCGGTTGTCCACCGGCCAACCGTGAGGGCAACCATGGGGCGGCCCTCATCGTCGTGATCCGCATCGTGTCGAAAACGAATTCCTCTCAATTAGTCGCCACAAAAAACACCAAGAGGCACGAAGATCCGACCGGCCCCCCGAAAACATTCCTCTCAATTAGTCGCCACAAAAAACACCAAGAGGCACAAAGAATCCGACCGGCCCCCTTTTTGTGATTTCTTGTGTTTTTCGTGGCTGCGGTCTTGTTCCCGCCGGTTGTCCACCGGCCAACCGAATGGGTTTTGCATCCGGTGTCTGGGGTCATCCGGTGCGTTCCCACGCAATTTTGACCATCAGAGCACTCGCCGTCGGACGTGAACCAGCATCCGCTGGGCGTCGATGTCGGACGCAGCAATTGGCGATTTGCGGCCGTCACGGCAGAGCGTGACGGCAACAACTACAAAAAAGGGAAAGAACCCCGGATTGTGGGTGCTGCTTCCCTGGACAAAGGTGAGGAAAATACACGAAAATACAGGACTTGGCACGCGACAGGCTCGTTGCTGGATTCCTGCCCTTAGCGTCTCCCCGACGCAACGTCTGACGAGTCCGCGCAAGTAGAGTATCTTAATCTGGCTGCAAGATGCCCAAGGACGGATCTCGCGCTTCAAAACCAACTGGAGAGGATTTTCTTTATGTCGCGGCTACTACAAGCGGCTGTCTGTCTGGTCACCACATTGCTTCTAATGGGGGCGCAAGTGCTCCATGCCGCCCCTCAACAGGTGACGAGCGTTGAAGGCATCACGGAGTACACTTTGGACAACGGCTTGCAAGTGCTATTGTTTCCCGACTCGTCCAAACCGACGGTGACCGTCAACGTTACGTACCGGGTTGGATCGCGACACGAAGGCCGCGGCGAAGCCGGGATGGCGCACCTGTTGGAACACATGGTGTTCAAAGGTACGCCCAGCTATCCCAACATTTGGGGAGCGCTCGAAGACCATGGAGCGACATTCAATGGTTCGACCTGGGTAGACCGCACGAACTACTACGAAACGCTACCGTCCAACGACGAAAATATCGAGTTCGCCATCCACATGGAAGCGGATCGCATGGTGAATAGCGACATTGCTGGCGAAGAACTTGCCCGCGAGATGACCGTGGTCCGCAATGAATTCGAGCAGGGTGAGAACAGCCCCTCGGCCGTTCTCTCGGAACGTATCATGTCATCCGCCTACCTGTGGCACAATTACGGCAAGTCGACGATCGGCAATCGCTCGGACATCGAACGGGTTCCAGTAGAGAATCTCAAACAGTTCTACAAGAAGTACTATCAACCCGATAATGCGACGTTGATCGTGGCTGGCGATTTTGATCCCGCCAAAGTGCTGGCGCTGATTGAAGAAGAGTTTGGCGCCATCCCGCGACCGGATCGGCAATTGGAGGCCACGTACACGGAGGAGCCGGCTCAGGATGGCCCACGTCACGTGGAGCTGCGTCGCGTCGGTGACGTAGCGGTGGCCGGCGCCGTCTATCACATTCCCGCAGGCGCTCATGAGGACTTTGCGGCCATCGAGATTCTCGAAGATACGTTCACAAACCAGCCCGCCGGCCGGCTGTACCGCCAGATGGTAGTGCCGGGCATGGCCAGCAACGTAAGCGGTGTGGCTTTTGGCTGGGCGGAACCGGGCTTGATCGAGTTTACGGCCCAAGTCGCGACGGGGCACGACCCGCGCAAGACCTTGGACTTCATGACCGACATCGTGGAATCCGCCGCCGATAAGGGTATCACGGACGAAGAGGTCCAGCGTTCACGCACACGTCTGCTAAACCAGATCAAAATGGCCCTGCGCAGTACCGGACGCATCGGTGTGCAGCTGAGCGAGTACATCGCTCAGGGGGATTGGCGCCTGTTCTTCTTGCACCGGGACCGCTTAGAGGCGGTTACGGCCGACGATGTGCGACGGGTCGCCGCCACGTACCTTCTGGAGTCGAATCGCACGACCGGGCTGTTTATCCCAACGACGGAACCGCAGCGGATTGCGATTCCCCAGACGACGGACGTCCAGCGTGTATTGGAAAATTATTCAGGCAGCCAGCAACTGGAAAGTGGTGAGGAATTCCAACCCGAGATCACTTTTATTGAGCAGCGTATCAAACGAGAAACGCTCCCCTCGGGCATCAAGGTGGCCTTCTTGCCGATCAAGAAGCGTGGTAACGGCGCGTGGCTGTCGATGCAGTTGCATTATGGATCGGAACAGGCCTTGAACGGAAAAACAACCGAAGAGAGCTTGCTGCCTTCGTTGCTGATGCGCGGTACCAAGAAATTATCTTATCAGCAGCTGCGCGATGAAATCGAACGGTTGGAATCCAATATCACCGTGGGTGGCTTTGGTGGTCGCGGTGGCGGTGGGGGGGGAGGCCTGGGTTCCGTGCCCGCCTGGATTCAATCAGATCGCGAACACCTGATCGACGCGGTTAAGCTGTTAGCGGAGATTCTCAAACAACCGGCGTTGGACCAGCAGGAATTTGAGATTATCAAAACGCGGATGGTCGCCATGCTGGAGCAATCCAAGACAGATCCGAATATGCTGGGCATGACGGCCTTGCGGCGCGGACTTAGCCCCTGGCCCAAAACCAGCATTCACTACGTCCACACGATCGAGGAATCGATCGAGCTGATGCGAAATGCCTCGTTGGAGACATTGCAGCAAATCCATCGGGATTATTTCGGAGCCGACGCCATCGAAGTCGCCGTCTTGGGCGATTTTGACGTCGATATGGTACGTGCCACCCTCGAAGAGGTGTTCGCCGATTGGAGGGCCAAACAGCCTTATCAGCGCATCGCGGAGCCCTATCTGCGGCCCACTGGCGGTGAATTGCGCATCGAAACCCCTGACAAGGAAATGGCGATGGTCGCCATGGGGACGACCTTCGCGATGCGCGATGATGACCAGCATTACCCTGCGTTGGTCCTAGCAGATTACGTGTTGGGGCAGAGCGCCAAGTCGCGGTTGCTCAATCGACTGCGGCATCAGGAGGGTCTGTCGTATGGCGCGGGTTCGATGATGCGCGCCAGCAGCCAGGATGCCAGGGCTTCGTTTGTGGGTTACGGTATCTGCGCACCTCAAAATGCCCAGCAGGCGATTGACGCGATGCGTGAGGAAATACAGCGGTGGTTGCAGGATGGGATTACCGAGGAAGAACTTTCGGAGGCCAAGAAGAGCTACCCGCTGAAGTTCAAGAATCGACTGGCGAACGAACAGTATGTTCTCGGCGAACTGGTGGAAGGCTTGGAAATTGACCGAACGCTGCAATATCGGGCCGACATGCTGGCTCGGATGCAGCAGCTTTCCGCGGCGGACATTCGCGCGGCATTGGCCCAAACATTTGCCGATGCGGTGATGGTCGAGTTGATGGCGGGGGACCTGGCGCGTACCACCGAAACCACGAACGGTGCAGCCAAAGACGCTGCTGCTGTCCGCTGATCAGTGATGCCAGCCGGATCGGCCATGCCCCAGTCGTTGTCGAATGGGAATGCGGGTTAGTTCGGCCACGGAGAGTCTGACCGTGGCCGAATTCGCAGCCGGGGCGCCACGCGGTCTGAGTGTTGGACACCACACCGTTTGGCCCGCAGCCGTGTGCGCGGGGCTTAATCGACAATGCCAAAGTCACCGCGGCAAACCGCCTGGTTCACGCGCATGCGTGCATTCTCTCCCCAGGAACTGCCGGCGCGTCAACGGAACGCCGTGATGGCCCTATTGTTGGTCAATGCCATCTGGGGCGCGTCCTTTCCGATGACACGTTGCCTTAATCTGCTGGTGGATCAACACACGGGGGACGCGGACATCACGAGTTCGCTGGTGTTTCGTTCGGCGACGGCGTCGCTCATCATCGCCGTTCGTTTCGGGCTGGCCTTTGTGATGTTTGCCGTGCTGTTTGCGGGCAGGCTGCGCACGATGAGATCCCATCAGTGGCTGATCGGTGCCACGATCGGAGCCGTGTTCTATGTGGGGATGCTGTTGCAGGTAATGGGTTTGGGGACCATCGCCGCATCGCGAAGCGGCTTTCTTACCAGTCTGGCGGTGGTATTCACGCCCTTGGTCACCAGCTCGGTGACACGTCGACTGCCCCCCATGACCGTCCTATGGGGAGCGGCCACCGCATTATTGGGCGTTGGCGTACTATCAGGGCTGTTTATCTGGCAAGATTACCGGTTGATGTTGGCAACGGACGTCACTGAATTGTGGTCGATTGGCGACACCTGCACCATCTTGGCCACGCTTTGCTTCACCATGCAAATCCTGTTGGTCGATTATTTCGGCAAACGCTACGATTCGCTGGCCTTCACGCCCGGCATGTTTCTGACCGTGAGTGTGTTGAGCATCCTGTCCTTCTTCGTTTTTCGCGCTCAGGTCCCCGCCTTGGTCAGAGGCGATTTCCTTCCGCTGTTACGTCAGCCAACCTTCTTGTGTCTGCTCGGGATGCTCAGTGTATTTGCCTCCCTGCTGGCATTTTCATTGATGAATAAGTTTCAACCGACGGTCACGGCGGTGCAGGCGGCCGTGATCTACACGCTGGAACCTCTGTTCGCCACCGCCTGGGCTTTGATATTGCCGGCGCTGCTGGCCGAGTTTTGTCAGGTCAGTTATGCCAACGAACAGGTGAATTGGCGGATCCTGATAGGCGGAGGGCTGATCGTGCTGTCCAATGGGCTGGCCCTGTGGCCGCAGCGACGCTGAGATCCGATGGGGGGGTGGGGGGGCCCAAGCCCCCCCAGTGTTGAGTCGGGTCGTTCACTTGGGGGGCTCCCCCCCAGACACCCCGGGTTTTGGCTCGGGCCCCTTGGCGTGGATGTACTCCACCCAGTGCCGGACCTCGACGCCCAGCAAATCGCGAATCTGCTGGCGACAGCTGGTCCCCGTGGCGACCAGTGCGCGCTCGGGCTCGCGTTCGCGAATTGCCGGCAGCAGCCGGTCCTCGGCAATTTGCCGAGACAGCTCGTAGTGCTCGTATCCAAAAGACCCTGCCATGCCGCAGCAGCCCGCAGCGATCAATCGCCAGTCGACGCTGGCGCGTGCGAAAATCGTCCCGAGTGATGCCCCATCAAACAGCGCCTTTTGGTGACAGTGAGTATGGACCATCAAACTACCGCTCATGGCCGTCAATGTCACGTCGTCTAATCTCCCGGACGACAATTCTCGGGCCAGGAAATCATCCAGCAGCATGACGCGGGCAGCCACCCGAGAGCCCAGCTGCGGATCGTCGCACAGGTCTGGCAAGTCGTCGACCAAGGAGGAGGCGCAGCTAGGTTCGATGATAATAATGGTCGATGTCGGCTGGCACTGGTCCAGGGCTTGTAGTGTTTGGGTGCCATGTTGCCGAGCGTCGCGTAACAGCCCTTTGCTGATGGCCATCCGTTGGCAACACCCGGCACTAAATGGAACGACGTGATATCCGCAGCCGCGCAACAGGTTGATCGCCGCGATGCCAATCTGCGGTTCCAAATAATTCGTAAAGGTATCCACAAACAGGGTGACCAAACCCTGGGGGGAATCGGCTTCAACACGACCGACGGCATCGGCCTGAAACCAGTTCAGAAAAGACTGATCGGCCAGTTGTGGCAACTGCCGACGGGGGTCAAACCCCAGCATGGATTTGGCAAGCCGGTCGAGTCCCAGCACACGCTGCATCTGGTCGGCCAGGCGGCTGACGGCGAAGGGTAGTTTTTGCAGGTATTTGGGAAAGTCGGCGATGAGCTGCGCGGACCGAGGGGTGCCTCGCTGGTCGTAGCGCATCTGCAGCACCTCGCTCTTGAAGCGTGCTACGTCGACGGAGGTGGGGCATTCGGACTTGCAGGCCTTGCACGCCAGGCACAGGTGCAAGACTTCGGCCACGCGATCTCCGGTAAGGCTTTCGTGGGGCAGCTGTCCCGACATCGCCAACCGCAATGCATTAGCTCGGCCGCGCGTCGTATGTTGCTCGTCGCGGGTCGCCATGTAGCTGGGGCACATCACGCCGCTGCCGATCTTCCGACAGGCCCCGACGCCGTTGCATTGCTCGACCGCCTGCTGGAAACCGCCGTGATCGCGATAATGGAACAGCGTGGGGAGATCGGCTTGCCCGTATTGGGCGCCGAACCGTAGATTGTTCGTCATCGGCGGCGCGTCCACGATCTTGCCGGGATTCATCAGGCCCTGCGGATCGAACAACTGCTTCACCTGTCGGAAGGCGGCATAGATCTGGTCGCCAAAGAACGGGCGAATAAACTCGCCGCGCAGAAATCCATCGCCGTGCTCACCCGACCAGGACCCGCCATTCTTCCTCACCAGGTCGAACACCTCGTAGGCGATTTCCCGCATTAGTTGGACGTCGCTGGCGGCGTGCAGATCGAGCAGCGGTCGGACGTGAATGACCCCCACACTGGCGTGGGCATAGGACGTCACGTCGACGCCGTGCCGATGGCAGACCGTGTACACGTCTCGCAAGTAGTCTGCCAGGCATGTCACGGGGACGCAGGCATCTTCGATGAAAGCCTGCCCCTTGCGTCGCCCGGGTGCGTTGGCAATCAGTCCCAGACCGAGCTTGCGAAGTTCCCACACATCGCGTTGCCCCGCGGCATCGGTACGAATTGGCCAGGCGTTGCCGATGCGGCGCTCGGCCAGTTGAGCCGCCATGCGCGTGATCCGCGCGCTGACTTCTGACGGATCGTCCCCGTACAACTCGACGATCAATACCGGGCCGGGTTCGCCGACGAAGATTCCCGACAGCGCCTTGGTGGTCACGTTGCGTCGGGACTCGCGCACCACATGGCCGTCCAGCAGTTCGACGGCTGACGGTTGGTATTCGAGTATCGCAGGCACGGCGGCCATGGACTCGAACAGGTCCTGGAAATGCACCACACAGATGGCGGTCGCGGCCAGGACGGGTTCCAATTTGATCTTGGCCTCCAGCAGTACGCCCAGCGTGCCTTCGCTGCCGACGATCAAGGCCGCCGGATTCCAGCCGGCCGCTGGCGGGAACGTGTTGTCGTGCTCGGTGACGAAGGCGTCCAG
This sequence comes from uncultured Planctomycetales bacterium, assembly GCA_963695565.1. Lineage (GTDB taxonomy): Bacteria > Planctomycetota > Planctomycetia > Pirellulales > Pirellulaceae > CAVOGW01. Next base: position 103,036 of record CAVOGW010000005.1, on the reverse strand, counting down.
GTTGTAGCCGCTAACACGGCGCATCACTTTGGGGAATCGGCGTCGGATCTCGTCCGCGTTGGTTTCGACGATTTGTCGAATGCCCCGAAAAATGCTGGCTGCCGGTTGGTCCGCGTGCTCGATCTCAGTCCAGGCCTCCGGAGTCGTGGGGCCGAGCGTCAAAACATTTCCATCGGCCAGCAAGACTCGGCATTCCAGCAGGTTTTCCAGGGTTTTCCCGTAGAGGATCGAGCGCGTGCCGGACGAATTGTTGCCCACCATGCCTCCCACCGTCGCCCGGCTGCCGGTAGCCGGGTCGGGTGCGAAATGCAGTTTGTGGACAGACAGCATGTCGTTCAGGGTATCGCGGACGACGCCGGGCTGCACGCGGGCCCAGCCCTGCTGGACGTTGATTTCCAGGACATGATCCATGTGACGCGAGACATCCAGCACCATGCCCGTCCAGGTCGTCTGACCGGAGAGGCTGGTTCCGGCGCCGCGCGCCGTGATGGGGACACGATGTCGACCGGCGATCCGCACGGCCGTCATGGCGTCCTGTTCATCGAGCGGGCTGACCACGCAACGCGGCATCACCTGATAGTGGCTGGCGTCGGTGGCGTAGATGCCCCGCGTGACTTCATCAAAGGCGACTTCACCGCGGACGTGTGCGCGGAGGGCTCGTTCGAAGTCGGAGCCGACAGTTGGCATCGGCTACTTTCCTAATTGATCGGCCAGGAAGGCAGCGTCATAGATCTTCCGGAGCGACTCCATGATGGCGGAGGAATGCACAGCCACGGCACGTGCCACTTCGTCGGAATAGAAATAGTCCCCCGTCAGCGACTGGATGTTGCCGTCAAACACGATCCCTACGAATTCAGCGTTTCGATTGATCACGGGGCTGCCGCTGTTACCACCGATGATGTCGGCCGTGAAGACAAAATTGAAGGGCACGCCTGATTCGATCTGGTCTTGAGCCTTCGTCCAGGAAGCGGGCAGCTTCCAGGGGGCGTCAGCATGGTGGGAATCCTGGTGCTGGAACGCGCCGCCCATCGTGGTCCACGGCGGAACGGCCTGTCCGTCCAGCTCGTAGCCCTTTACGGTGCCGAATGCCAGCCGCAAGGTGAATGTCGCGTCGGGATAGCCGCCCGTGCCCAGCACACGATTCCGGGCGTCCGTGATCTTGGCGTAAGCCTGGCGTTCCAGCTCTTCGATTTCGTCGAGCTGTTCCCGCAAGCGACGGTACTCTGGCTCCATGAGCTGGGCCAGCAAGATGCAAGGATCCGCCGAAGCCTCGATACCGCTGCTTGCCAGCGGCGGCAAGCTGCTTGCGCACCTCCACTTCGGCCAATTGCGACCCAGCGATCAGTTCGGCGGCGCGTTGCCGCGGTCCCTTGCCGTTCAGCACTTTAGCGACCAAAGGATCGTCGCCTCCGCGGGATTCCATCAAATAGGCAATCCCATCTGCCAGCTTGACCAGTTCCAGGTCGTCGTAGATCGGGGCAGGCGAAAACAGGTCCTGTTCCAGCGACTCCCGGTTTGAGTCGCGAAACTCTCGCAACCGCTGTTCGCTGGGCTTGGTATCTTCCGCGGCCATCAACACGAGTGTCTCGGCGAGGGAATAGTATCGCGAACGAAACGAAGCAGTTTGCCCCAACATCACGCGCTTGCGATCCTGTACGGCTTCGATTTGTGTCCAGGCGCTGGCCTCCTCCGGCGTTAGCTTGCGGAGCAAATCCGATTCCTGCCGCACTTTGTTGTGGATGAATTCCGGTGTCTGCAGCCCCTGTAACATGCCGGTGTAGGCCTTGCGGGAATTCTGCACACCCAGCAGGTCATCACGAGCACGTCGTTCGGCTTCGCGGCCCCCAATACTGAACTGTTGCAGCAGGACCTCTCGACGTCGCAATAAATCGAGTGTAAAGGGGACCTGATCGTCACGCAGATATTTGAGCGCTGCTGACGTAAAGATGCGCTGCGTACGACCCGGATTACCGGAAACGAAGACGAGTTCCTTCTCGGCTGCCCCGTGGCCTGACCATTTCAAGTAGTGTTCAATCTTTGCTGGTCGGTCGTTCTCATAAACGCGAAACAAACAAACATCCAAGCAGTAACGAGGGTACTCGAAGTTGTCCGCGTCTCCGCCAAAAAAAGCAATCGACGATTCCGGCGCGAAGACGACCCGCACGTCGGTGTATTTCTTGTAGCGATACAAATGATACTTCGCGCCACCGAACAACGTGACCACGTCGCTGCGCAAGCCGGTTTGTTCCAACGACTCCCGTTCAATTTCGCCCATGACGGCACGGCGGGCCTTGAAGGCGTCGGCGGCCGACATGTTGGACTTCACCACCTGCTCGACACGCCCCGTCACGTCCTCAATCGAAACCAGCTGATTCAATTCCAAGTCGGGCGCCTTGACCTCCTCGGCCATCGTCTTGGCCAGGAACCCGTCGTCCAGGTAGTTATGCTGCTCGTCCGAAATCTTGTACAGCGTGTCGGCGGCCACATGGTGGTTCGTAATGACCAGCCCGTTACTGGAGACGAAGGAGGCCGAGCCTCCCGAATTGAAGCGTACGGACGAAAGCCGCACGTGGTCAGCCCAGGCTGAATCTGGCGAGAACTCGTATCTGGATTGCAGCTGGTCGGTAGGCAAATCGTTAAACAACCACATGCCTTCGTCCGCATAGCAACACGCGGAGACCGTCAGCAGATAGAGGATTGGCATCAGCAGCGCAATTTTGTGTGGGAGCTGCGTCGTGTACATAGGGGGACTGCCTCGTAAAACGGGTTTCAGCGGGACGATGTTCAAACTGCGTGGCCAGAGAGCGACGCCAACGTTTCATGTCCCTGCAATCGTATCAAACGATGCCCCGATTGGGCAGGATGGGGGACCATCCGGCGTGCGTGAGCACGCGGTGATTGCGCGAATAACCGGACGCTCACGCGTTCCGGCTCGTATTCTGGAGGCCCAGCCCAATTTACATCCCCCTCGCTTGCCGACGGGCCCTTGAGGGTCCTGTGCTAGGGTCCACTAGCGCGACGTAACTGATACAGCAGGTCGACCACTCCGTCATGGACGTCGCCCGGCGCTGAGATGACGAGTGCCAGGGAGGGCTGATAATAGCTAATCGATGCTGGACCACCCACCGATTGCCAGATGTCGGCGCTGATCGTGCCCTCGATCAGTGCGATCAGGTCGTCGGCGTAATCCGCGGGCAAGGCCCCTTGTCCAGCCGCGGGGCCGGCGTTGCCACCAAATCCGCCGCCCACGGCGGCTCCCTGCTGAACGGGCAACTGGACTTGCTGAGCCAGCAGTTGGTGCTCGATCGGCAACACGCGCAGTAATGAATCCGGGAGCGTATCGCTGAACGGCCCTAGAGTGTCTTGCGTCGACTGAGGCGTTCGGGCGTCGAGAGCCAGCGTTTGCTTGGCTTGCCTTAACCTGCCCACGATCGTCTTTTTCAGCCTCGCCAGCTGCGAGCCGTCTTGATTTCGCGAATGGTACCGCAGCTCATCATTCAACTGCACCAACCGTCGCGTAGCACGCTCCCAAGCGGGCCAATTACCATTCCGCCGGGCCACCGCCTGGGCGCCCAGCGTCTTTCGAGCGTCCGCGCTAACGACGGCAAACGTGCGTTCGGTTGATCCGGAGAACCCGCGAGTCCTCGTTGTCGAAGTATCCGTGTCCGATTTCGGCAGCCCCAGCAACTGCCCCAGCGCGTGAGGCGCCCATAACGCCATACCCAAAATGAGTGTCAAGATCGTTTCAGACCGGACATGATCACGTAATCGCATCAGATTAGTCCTTGGCAAGTCGGAAAGCTTCAGCCGCTGATGCTGGCCACTGACAGCGATGTTAACCAATCACCAATCGGTTAGGCAATCGAATGTGACAAATCTGGCTTTTTCAATGTCTGCATGTGGCGTATTCTATCGTATCATAGCAGCGTTTGTGCGGTGAACGGTCGGATTGAGCTGGGCGTGGGTGGGGATGTCTCGACAGGAGGCACGCGGTTTATCGATTTCGTGTCCCCCTGAAGACGGCCCTCATGTCGGCGAGTCTGCCCGTGGTTAGATCGGCCGACCGCTAATTCGCCTGCTGCGCTTGATTCACGCGACCCGACCCATTCCTGCAGGAATACATATGATACGGGCCAACCCTTGGATTTTGACCACCAATCGCCGACCCGGCAGGTTGGTTGCTGCCCGCCGGCTTGCCTGGATGTTTGTCTGCGGCATGGCCGTATGTCGGTGCGTCGGCGTGGCGGACACGAGCTGGCATGTGGCTATGGGCCAGCCAGTCCCGCCAAGTGCGATCTCGCATCAACAGGCAGTAAATCCGTTGACGGATGTGACCGCGCAGGTGCCGGATTGGGTGGCCGATGCGGTCTTCTACCAGATACTTCCAGAGCGATTCCGCAACGGCGACCCGACCAACGATCCGACGCGCGCGTCGCTGGAGAATCCCGCAGCTGTTCCCACCACGTGGGAGCCGACGCGTTGGACAGCCGGTTGGTACGATCGGGCGGTTTGGGAACGGGAGATGGGAAGTGATTTCTACCGTGACGGCGTTCTGGATCGCCGCTACGGTGGGGATTTGCAGGGCATCCTGGATAGCCTGGACTACTTGGCCGAATTAGGGATCAATGCCGTGTACCTGAATCCCGTGTTCTACGCACGTTCGCTGCACAAGTACGACGGCAACTGCTTTCACCATATCGACCCGTATTTTGGTCCAGATCCGGAAGGAGACCTGCGACTGATGGCGGAGGACACCGAGGACCCGGCGACATGGAAATGGACTGCCGCCGATAGGCTCTTTGTAAAATTGTTGGCTGCCGCCCACGCTCGCGGTATTCACGTCATCCTAGACGGGGTCTTCAACCATACCGGGCGGGACTTTTTTGCCTTTCGCAGTATTCGCGAACAACAATCGGCGTCTCCCTACCTGGGATGGTACGATGTCGAATCGTTCGATGACCCTCAGACGACGGAAGATGAACTCCGCTACCAATGTTGGTGGGGAATCAAATCATTGCCCGAGTTCGCCGACACGCCGGATGGGCACGATCTGCAGAGTGGCCCCAAGCAGTATATCTTTGCGGCCACTTCGCGATGGATGGATCCCGACGGCGATGCCGACCCAGCCGACGGTGTCGACGGCTGGCGCTTGGATGTCGCCCGAGAAATCCCGGATCAGTTTTGGATCGACTGGAATGGGCTGGTGCGCAAGATCAATCCGCAGGCCTACACGGTGGCTGAGTATTGGGAAGATGCTGCGGGACAAGTGCAGCGCTGCAAGTTCTCGGCGACGATGAATTATTTTGGCTTTGCCTTTCTGGCCAAGGGCTTTCTCGTCGATGCGGCCATGGGCCCCTCGGAATTTGCGGCGTCTCTTCAGCAACGCGGCGCGAACTATCCGCCCGACGTGCGACTGGCTTTGCTGAATCTCGTCGACTCGCATGACACAGCAAGAATGGCTTCGATGATTGTGAACGCCCGGACAGATTACCTGGTCCCTGAGCGGTTTGACTACGATGTTGGCGAGCGCGATTCGCCGCGATCAAATCCCAGTTACTCGATCGCGAAACCGAATGACGACCAACGAGCCATCCAGCGTCTGACGGCACTGTTTCAATTCGCCTACACGGGAGTCCCGATGATCTATTACGGGACCGAGTCCGGGATGTGGGGCGCGGATGATCCGGATAACCGCAAGCCCATGATCTGGGAGCAACTCGATTACGACGACGAGAGCGTGGACAGCACGGGAAGGGAGGTGGCACCGATTTCCGTCCGATTCAATCGCGAACTCCACGATTATTATCGACGTCTGACCGCGCTGCGCCACGAGCATCCCGCTCTGCGCCGCGGTGAGTTCCAGGTGCTGGCGACGCAGAATCAGGATCAGGTACTGGTCTTCAAGCGGCAGTACGAAAAAGACGTGCTGATCGTCGCGTTGAACCGGTCCCCAGACGTCGTGAATATTCGTTTGGATACGAAACTACATGACCTGCCGTCGCGCTGGCGAATTGCCATGGCCTCAACAAACGGCTCGGCGGAGCTGAAGCGTGAGGCGCAGCTGTTCGTGATTCACATGGAATCTCGGTCGGGGGTCGTGTTGGTGGCTACGGCGGAATAAGGCTGGTCGTGGACACACATCGGACCACGACATTGGTTGATCCATATCTTATTCCAAGGAGCTGGCGTGCTGAGCTGCGGAGCAGCACGTGGATTGGGACGATTTGCCCGGGGGCAATTGGTTGACGAAACCGCAGTTCTTACGCATCATGAGGGTTTAACACCTACTGGCGAGTGGCGCCTTTCGCTCCGTGGAATGGCCCCCTGCTGACGCGGCCAGTCCTACCCCGCCTCGCGTGCCCTACGCCCATCGGCTCGACAATTGGCTCGATGCGTGCGTGTGGCCATTTGGCCATATGAATCAACAGGGAAACTGGTTCATGCGCAATTTGCTTATTCTGCTGTTCCTGCTATTCGTCACCGACATCATTTTGCCCGGCTGCCCGGTGCGCGCGGAGGATCAATCGGCGCCTGCCATGTTGCAGATATTTGAAGCCACCTGGAGAACGATCGATGATCGCACGGTGGATGTCTTCAGCTCAGGTTACGGCTCGATGTGGTTGCCCCCGCCCAGTCTGGCTGATACAGGTGGCTTCTCCGTGGGCTACGACGTGTTCAATCGGTTTGATTTGGGCAACGTTCAACAACGAACACTGTATGGCACGGAAAGCGGGTTGAAAGGACTTGTGGAAACGGCGCATGCGGCCAATGTCCGTGTCTATACGGACATGATTCTGAACCACAACGGGTTTCGCGATAACACCACGCCGGGATTTCAAGCAGAAGGGGACTATCCGGGGTTTGTATTGTCGGTTCCCAACGATCCCGATGGAGACTTTCACAACCGGTCGGCGACGGGCGAAGAATTCTTTCGGCTGGCTGGCCTGATCGACATCGCGCAGGAAAAGAACTACCAGTTCATCCGGCAGCCGGTCGATCCCGGCAATCCGCTGAATATTCCCGAGGGTTCCAGCTACGATCAGCCGGATCCAAGCAACGCCGGCTACTATCCCGATCAGCAGCTGGGAGGCACGGCGGTATTCGATCCACGGCTGAATACCAACGTCACGCTGTACGATTTTAACACAGCGGATCCACTGCAAGGGGATGCGATCAGTGAAAACGCCACGGGGCTACTAATGCGTCACATGCGGTGGATGATCCAGACGGTCGGAGTTGACGGATTCCGCTTGGATGCCGCGCGGCACATGCCGCGCTGGATGCTCGACTACGTCGACCAGGCGGTCTTTCGGTCGAAGACGCAGCCGCTGCTCGATGGGTCACAGGATCATCCTTTCATTTTTAGTGAAACCGGATACGATACGCCTGCATTTCAACAGAGTTTCATTCGCAAGGACATCGACCCCGACAATCTTACCGTGGTGGGTGGAAACCGAGACGCGTTGGACTTCAATCTGTTTGGCGCCATGCGCGGCAATCTCACTTCAAATGGCCTGCAAAATGACTGGCGGAACGTGAAGTTCGCGTCCATTGACGGTAACGATGACGGGTTTCACAACAACGGCAGTCAGGGCGTGGCCTTCGCCCGCAGTCACGACGAACTCGGAGCGTATTTGGACAATGTCGCTCATGCCTATGTCCTAATGCGCCCGGGTCAGGCGCTGGTCTACATGAACGCCAAGGAATTCGGCAATGGCCGAGAGTTTCCCAGGGGGGGGCGAGATGACGCGTTGGGTGGGTTCTACGGCGACACGATCACCACGCTGGTGGATATCCGCAATACGCACGGGCGCGGCAACTACTTGGACCGCACGCCCGCTGCGGACGCAAAGGAACTGCTCGTCTTCGAACGGGACAAATCGGCGGTCGTGGCCTTGAACAACCGGCTGGACGGCGGATTCGACAATCGCACTGTGCAGACCTCGTTCCTGCCGGGTACGCCTCTGATTGAATTGACGGGGAACGCCGCCAATCCGCTGGTGGACCCCACGAATACCATCCCGGAAGTCGTCACGGTGGACGCGAGTGGGAGAATCAACATCAAGGTCCCCCGCAACTTGAATGTCAACGGCGTGGAGCATGGAATGGGATACGTCGTTTACGGTGTCTCGGGGCCGCAAGGAGATTTGCGATTTACGGATGACATGGGCGCCGACCTGACAATCTTGCCGGGCGACACGCCCTCGTCCACGAATTTCGGTACGCAGCGGCTGAGTGACGTGACCGTCGTCACCGAGGATAGTTTTCGCGTGCGGCTGGAAACCGACGCCGTGAGCTTGCCGGGAAACGTCCGCGATCGACAAGCCGATGGGGACTATGCCATCCTGAAACTGAACTCCGGAATGGACCTGAATGGCAATGGGAGCGTCGATCACGTCACACCCAATAGTGTGTCGTACGGCTTCGAGGAGTTTACCGAGATTAACCAACCCGGTTTTTTTGATCCCACGGGTGCCGGCGTTTACCAGCAGACGATCAGCGCGTCGGATCTTCCCGAGGGGATGCACTACATTACGGCCCGCGCGTTCCGTCACCGGGATCCGAATACGATGACGGGAGGAGATCCCTCTACGGCCGGCGATGGGGGACCCTCGGTATTTACCGATTTTCGTCAGGCGATCTACGTCGATCGGCTACCGCCGGAATCCGAAGTCTTCAGCTTCGAATCGTTTTCCTCCTTGCAAGTGCAACGCGATCTGGTGGCACGGAGTGTCGATGGAACGGCGGATTCGATGCACATCTTCCTGAACCTACCCGCGGTGCGCACCGACGCGCAAATTCTGAGTATGGTCAACGCCGGTCAGGGGCAGGCCGGGCGGCTGGACACGGACTTGTTCGTATACGGTTACAACCTGGTTCCGAGTGGCAACAATGTGGCGGTGCTGGTGACATTTGAGATCACCGGAAATTACAGCATCCAACGGATTCCCGGGCTGCTGGTGTCCACGGAGCGCGGATTGGGAATCGGGGATATCAATTTTGACAATCAATATACTCCAGCTGATATCGGGCCCGGGCCTGTCTCCTTCGAGGACGTGCTGTACAGTCAAAACACAAAATTCAATCCCGCCGCGGACGCGAATGGGGACGGAAGCGTGGACACCCTCGACCTGTTCCAGCTGAAGAACTTCCTGGTTCCTGCTGCCGTCAGTCAGGCCACCTTGGACGCCCTGCGCGATCTTGTTTTGCGGCGCGGCGATTTGAACAGCTCAGGAGCGACCGACGTGGCCGATATTGACTGGTTGCAAGCCAATCGAGGTGCCACCTCGGATTGGCTACTGGATCTCAATGTGGATGGCGTAGTTAACGATCTGGATTTGACGCTCCTGATCGAAGAGGTGTTCGGAACACTCGCGGGTGACGCGAATCTGGACGGTTCCGTGGACGGAGAGGACTTTGTCATCTGGAATTCTCACAAGTTTACCAGCGGCAACGGTTGGGCGGATGGAGACTTCAATGGCGACAGCATCGTGGACGGCGTTGATTTTACGATCTGGAATTCGAACAAATTCCAGCAGGGGAGTGGCGGCAACCCGTACAATTACCAGCCGCCCGTGGCCGTGCCCGAACCGTCTTCGTTCGTGACCTGTTGCTTGTTAGTCGCGTTAGCGCACAGGCGGCGGCTGGCGTGGCGGCTAGCGGAAGAACTCCGAAAAATACAAGATGGGATTCTCCCCCGGGGGTTCGGGGGGATTCCCGCCGGGGGGGCTGGTTGGATTCCCGCCGGGGGGGCTGGTTGGATTCCCGCCGGGGGGGCTGGTTGGATTCCCGCCGGGGGGGCTGGTTGGATTCCCGCCGGGGGGCTGGTTGGATTCTCGCCGGGGGGGCTGGTTGGATTCCGCCGGGGGGTCTGGTTGGATTCCCGCCCGGGGGGCTGGTTGGATTCCCGCCCGGGGGGGCTGGTTGGATTCCCGCCCGGGGGGCTGGTTGGATTCCCGCCGGGGGGGCTGGTTGGATTCTCGCCGGGGGGGGCTGGTTGGATTCCCGCCGGGGGGTCTGGGGGGATGCCCCCCAGATGATTCGGCAATTCGGTCTCGAACTTGTAATATGCGGCGACATCAACTTGCAGCTCGGTGCGGGGAGTCCCCCCAATCCCCCCCGGGTACCGTTGTATCTTGTCGCCGAATTGCGCTAGCGCTGGGAGGCCTGAAAATGCGCACCATCCAAACGTGCAAGCGAGTGATTCGGGATGGCGCCGTCCCCGAGGCTCACTCGCTTGCGCGTCGTGCTTGTAGTTTTCACGTAGGACGACATTCCGGAGTTGAGAGCGCGGACGAGCGCGGGCGAATTTCGTTCGGCCTGTCGGAAATCACCCGGCACAGGCGAATCTGCTTGGTTCGATTCGCAGCCTGCATCCTGGCGGGGGTCGTGACGCTGCTGGACGTGTCCGGACGGGCTGCACCGCCACCGCCCGAACTTTTCATTTCAGTCCTTGCTCATTTGGACGACGACGCGGCCGGTACGAGAACCGCTCTGGCACACAAGTTGCGTCGGTACGGGACTGCGGCTCATGACCGACTTCTTGCGATGAGACGCCTGCTGGAGCAGCAGCGAGAACAGGCCGGCGATTTGGCCACGCGCGTAGCCTTGACGCGGCGAATCCAGAGACTCGATCGCTTGACGGATGACGTAGCATCCCAGAAATGGAGCACGATTTCCGGATTGTTCTGGCACCAAGATTTCGATCGGGCCATCCGCGACGCGCGTCAGCTTGACCGACCTATTCTCAGTCTGCGGGTCGAAGGGGGACTGTGTGGCAAGGTCCGGTCGGCTGAGGTGCTGATGCTGCTGGCCGGCGTCTATGCTAATCAAGAATTATCCACCGAGCTGAAGAACCATTATGTGCTGCACTGGCAATCGGACCTGTCACGATCGCTGCAGGCAGGCAGTCTTGAGCTGTCGTCGGGATCGGATGAAGCCCAGGTCGCTCTGGATACTGCCAGCCCGCACCTCGCCCACTATCTGCTGACGACCGAAGGTGTGCCGGTGGCGGCGCTAACACGATGTGTTTCCCCCAGCTGTTTCTTGAAATGGTTGCGGGAGTATACGTCATTAGCCAGACAATCCGGCGGTTCCGCTGGCGAGTTCGCGGCCGTTCTCCGTGCCGCTCATGCGGCGTCCCGCGATCGTCATCTCCAGCAGTTGCAGGACGCCCTGCGTCAGTGCGACGACGGTTCATTGCCGACCCAGAAGTTATCGTCGATGGTAAAGCGAGGAGGGTCCCTGCGATCACAACTGTCGCCGTGCGAGTGGCAACAACTGATGGCGGCTGCACGTCGGGATGTGTGCGCCTGCGAATTGGACGCCCAATCCCTGGCGCTGATTCAAAGCGACACGTTTGTCGCGCAAGCGCGACAAGTCCGAGAATCCGGTTTGGGGCCGAGCGAAATCGAACGGCAAATCACCGCCGATACCGTGCGCTCGCAGTTTTTCGACGTCGTCGTCATTGACGGTTGTTTTTTCCAGTCCCCAACCAGTCTGGACTTCGACCTGTTGAATGCAAAGATATATCGATCGTGTTTTCACACCGTCGCGGCGGAATAGCTCGGTTGGCCGGCCAAATTGAGCGATTTTCACCTTGTATTCTCCCGCGACACGTTCTAAGTTTTACGGAAAAGGGGCGCGGGTAAGGCTCATGGGGTGCCGCCGCTCTTTATTTTTTTAAGGAATGGATTGATGAAATCGCACTTGCTACTCACGGGCGCCACGGGATTCATTGGACAATACGTCTTGCGGCGCTTGCTGGTGCGAGACGTGCCCGTAGTAGTGATCGCACGCGGTAACGACCAGCAGACGGCCAACGATCGAGTCCAATCGATCGTCCGCAACTTCGAGGTCCAGGAGGGGACGGAGTTGGCCAAACCCATCGTGTTTACGGGCTGTTTGCATGAAGACATGCTGGGACTGGACGATTTTGCCATCGACTGGTTTCAAGAGAATTGCAAATCCGTGCTGCACAATGCGGCCTCCATTCGCTTCCATGCTCCGGACGGCGATCGGAATAAGGACCCGTGGCTCAGCAACCTGACAGGCACCAGAAACCTGTTGGATTTGTGTAAATTCACAGGCATCGAAGAATTTCACCACGTGTCCACCGCCTACGTTTCGGGTGTGCGTACCGACGTCTGCTACGAGTCTCAATTGGACGAAGGCCAGGATTTCGTCAACGACTACCAGCATTCCAAGGCCGAGGCGGAGCGTTTGGTGCGGGCCGCGGACTTCCTCAAGTCCACCACGGTCTATCGCCCAGCGCTGGTTGTGGGAGACTCACGAGACGGGTTTACCACGGCACCGGATTTTGGGCTCTACCACTACATCCAATTCTCTCAGCAGTTGAATTCGATGCTGCGTGCCGACGGCCGGACGGGGACCGTCAACGTGCCATTCCGCCTGCGTTTTACCGGTAAGGAACGCCGGAATCTGGTCACGATCGATTGGGTGGCCGATGCGATGGTGTACATACTGTTGCGACCAGAGCTACACAACCAGACCTACCACCTCACTCCTGATCGCCCCATCTCGTCGAGTCAAATTCTGTTGTCGATTTGCGACTACTTTGGCATGTCGGGCATCGAATTCGTGGGCGGTCAAGAGATCCCCGTCGAAGATCAGAACGAAGTGGAGCGCATGTTTTACGACTTCGTGCAGACGTTCGAGGCGTATTGGGAGGATGAGCCCACATTTGACCGCCAAAACACGGATCGAGCCTTGGGCGAGGCGCTCCCCACGCCTGTCATTGACGCGGAATGTATGCACCGGCTGATTGATTTTGCCGTCGCCAACTGCTTCACGTAGGGTTTTCTGGCGTTTGGGGAGCCAATTCTTTTCGGCCGAACTACTTTGCGCGGGGACCGGTTTGCACCCGGTTTTTCGGCATTCACGAACGGGACGTTAATGCGTGACGGCTGATAGGAGGCCAAAGTAGACGGCATCGGGCCTTTCGCCTCGTTGTCGAATTCGGTCTCCCACTCGCCCATCGACGATCCACGGCCAATTTGCGACAATCCGTGGGTCGTCCATTAACGCCCGTCATGTGACGGTTTGCACACCGCGCCATGAGTAGCATATATGAGTTGGAGGAAGCTGTATCCTTTCGCATCCCGGTTCATAACACTGTCAAGTGGCCATCGGTTGCACTACGTGGATGAGGGGCACGGCCGCTGTCTACTGCTGCTACACGGCAATCCGACCTGGTCGTTCCATTACCGCAAGGTCATGGAGTACTTGCGGTCAGACCATCGCGTGATTGCCCTGGATCATCTCGGTTGCGGGTTCAGCGACAAGCCCCCGCAGTACAACTACTGCCTGGAGCAACATACCACCAACGCACTGGAATTGTTGGAACAGCTGGATCTCCACGACGTGACCATCGTCGGTCACGATTGGGGAGGAGCCATTTCGGCAAACGCAGTGCGGCAGCAGCCCGCACGGTTTCAGCGGATTGTGCTGTTGAACACCGGGGCCTTTCCGCCGCCGCGAATTCCCTGGCGTATCGCCGTGTGCCGCACACCTGTCCTGGGACCGTTGGCCGTAAGGGGCATGAATGTTTTCGTGCGGGCGGCTCTACACATGACGATGGTCGACTCCAGCCGACTGTCGCCGGACGAGCGGGCAGGAATTTTGGCCCCCTACGACGGTTGGAAAAACCGTGTTGGCGTGCAGCGATTCATCGACGACATTCCGTTCACGACGCGACATCGTGCCTGGCACGTGCTGTCGGAATTGGAACAGGCGCTCCCCAGCTTCTCGATCCCCAAGCTGCTGATTTGGGGGCTGCGCGACTGGTGCTTCGACGGCGATTGTCTTGATCGATTCATCAGCATCTGGCCCGATGCCACCGTCGTGAGGTTTGAGGATGCGGGGCACTGGGTGGTGGAAGAAAAGGCCGAACCGATTGCTCGGCGGATTGCTGACTTCGTATCACCATCCCACGCGCCGTCCACGATCGTTGCAGACGGGGTATCTTCTTGATGGGCACGTGCCGCGATGACGGCCAATGGGCGACGTTGGCGTGTATCCTCGAAGCGACCGCCCCCAAACCAGGAAACGTCCATCCGCAAGCCGGATTTTCGGACATGAGCTTTGTCGACATGATCGCGGCCGCCGTCGCGATTGGCCCTACATTTCGGCATCCGCGGTCACTGGGCGTCGGGCGGCTGGTACTGTCCGCGGTGGAGGCCATGACGCGCGCTGTGGGGAAAAATACACAACTCGGGTCCATCCTGTTGTTGGCTCCTTTGGCCTGCACGTCACCCACGCTGCCCCTCAAAATCGAGGATACACTTGAGCAACTGACGGAATTGGATTCGCAGTTCGTTTACCAGGCAATCCGCCTGGCGAGTCCCGGGGGACTGGGCCGCGTGTCACGTCATGACGTCCACGACCAGCCTCCTCGGCGATTGCTTGACGCCATGGAATTATCGTCGGAAGTCGACCTGGTGGCCCGCCAGTACGTCAACAATTTCGCGGAAGTCAGGAACAGCGTTATCCCCTGGCTGCAATCCGGCGTGGCCCATGGCTGGTGCCTGCTGGACACCATCGTTCACGTTCAAATGCAGGTCATGGCCACGTATCCCGACAGTCTGATCGCCCGAAAATGCGGCCTGCCCGTGGCACTCGAGTCGCAGCAGCGTGCTCAGTCGGTCCTGGGCGAGGGTGGGCCGACCGAGCCGAATTACGTGCGGGCACTACTTGATTTCGACGGCTGGCTGCGAGCAGACGGGCATCGGCGGAATCCGGGGACCACCGCCGACTTGATTGCGGCCGGCCTGTTCGCAACGCTGCGAGCTGGCCACGTCGAATTATGCGCCGCATCATCACCTGCGTCACGATTGACCGGTTACGAGAGGAGTTGATCTTTGTCAGAAAAGTATCGCATCCGCGTGCAAAAAGACTCGTTTGTGTTTAGCGCTGGTCACTTCATTACGTTCGGCGATAATCAGTGCGAGCGCATCCATGGGCATAATTACCAGGTGTGGGTCGAGCTTACTGGGGCTTTGGACGAGAACTGGTATGTGTTTGACTTTATTCTGCTCCGCAATGCCGTGGAACAAATCGTGGGGACGTTGGATCATCGCATGTTATTGCCGGCCCACCATTCCACGATCAGCGTTGCCGTCGAGGCCTGTGAGGTCGTCGTGAGGTACCAGCATCGTCGCTGGGTGTTCCCGCGTGAGGAGTGCGTGATCCTGCCGTTGGCGAATACCACGACCGAGCTGCTGGCCAAATATGTAGCGGACCAGTTGCGGGAGATGGCCCGATCAGACAATTGGCCACCGCTGCAGCAGTTGAGCGTCGGTATTGACGAAAACCATGGCCAGTGGGGCATCTACGAGTGGAAGCTCGAAGATTGAGCGTCATCCTTCGGCAGATCCTTCACTTCAGTTTGTAGAACAATTGTCCTCAATTGTTCCGCGAATCGCGAAATTGTCGGGGGGAACAGTTGGGGACAACTGTTCCCCAATGCCCCAACCGAGTGCCATGGCCTACGCCGCACGGCTCGCTGGAGGGGGCACTGCTATCATGGCTGCGCTTGCCGTGTAAATCAGGCATAGGTTACAGATTCCACGGCCCACGGTTCGATAACGAATATTGAGGCTGCGGTTTGCGCAGTTTGGGCTGGCCCCGGTGGGTGTCCCGTATTCCTGTTCCATCACAGGCGACGGTCGGATTTACAGACGGAACGAGTGCATGCGTGACGCACTGGAGAAAGCAGTCGTTTTCCTGGCCAGCATTCCTGAATCGCTGTCCGCCGCGCTGATCAACTCACTGGAACCCGAGGCGATTGAGCGACTCGCCAACGCCGCGAGTTCCGTCCAAGACATCAGCACGGACGATCAACAACGGTTAGCTGCGGAGTTTGTAGACCGCCAATTGATGTGCCGGCGCCGGTCCGCGTCGAATTCGGCGTCCACTCCGCTGGCCACGCTCCCAGAAGCTCAGCGAAACCTCGCGGACCTTCAGCGCGCCCCGGCCGATTGGTTGGCTCACGAACTTTCCCAGGAGCTGCCCCAGACGGCGGCGGTTGTGATCTGCCACTTGAACCCAACGCAGGCGGCGGATGTATTGGGTCACATGTCCACGGAGGCTCAGCTAAACGTTGTGCAGCGGATCGCGTGCGCCGAAGACCTGCATCCCGAGATCCTGGCGGAGCTGCTGGAAGCCTTCGCCCGTCGACGTCGAGGTGAACAACTCAAGGATATTAATCATGCCGGCGGGCTGCCCTTTGTGGCCCAAGTGGTTAATCGGCTCGACCGCGCCACGGAGCGGGCTCTGCTGCAGAATCTCGCACACCAGGACCGCTCGCTTGTCGACCAGCTGCTGCGACTCATGTTTGTGTTGCGCGATCGCAGTCGTGTTGCTCGCCCCACGCACCCCGCGGGTGTGGAGACTTCGCCCACGTCGACTCGCAAGGCAGCTTGATTGGTCCTCCTCGGCATCCACCAGTGCGCGGGGCGGCGGCCAGTGCGCGGGACCACATCCTCGGGCATCCCCTACCTCTTGGGTCGTGGAATTGATAACATCGGCGCATCATGTCCAAAAGCCCGATGATGCAACAATACGAGGAAGCCAAATCGCTGTGTGGCGAAGCGCTCCTGCTGTTTCGCATGGGGGATTTCTACGAGCTGTTTCATGAGGACGCCAAGACGGCGGCAGCCGCGCTGGGCCTGACCCTCACCAGTCGCGACAAAGGGGAAAACCCCATCCCCATGGCCGGGTTTCCGCATCACCAGCTGGATGGATATCTGGCGAAGCTTATCCAAAAAGGATTTCGCGTTGCGGTCTGTGAGCAGGTCGAAGATCCGCGATTGGCCAAGGGTCTTGTGAAGCGCGAGGTGACGCGCGTGGTTACTCCCGGCACACTGACGGACGACTCGCTGCTCGACCCAAAAAGCAACAACTATCTGGCCGCCGTGTTGTTCCATGCCGGACTAAGGCGTGCTCGCGAACCCGCCATGGGATTATCATGGGTCGACCTGTCCACGGGCGAGTTCTGGGTCACGTCGTGTGAGCCCGGATTACTGTTAGACCACCTGGAACGACTTTCGCCCGCCGAGTGCTTGATCTCTGACGAAGACCTCGTGCTCAAGAAAGAGCTTGCCGATTTTGTCATCACCACGCGACCGGCTTGGGTCTTTGCTCAGGATGCTGCCATCGAGACCGTGCAATCCTTCTTCAAACTAGCCACGCTGGAGGGCTTTGGTCTGGGCCCGGACGATGCGCCGGCTGTCTGCTGTGCTGCCGCAATTTTGGATTATCTGCAGGAGACGCAAAAATCGTCGTTGGGACACATTCAGCGGTTGCAACTGTATCGCCACGAGTCGACGCTGGCGATCGATCAAGCCACACGACGCAGCTTGGAGCTGACTCATACCATTCGAGAACAACAACGGCAAGGATCCTCTGCTGGGCGTTCTGGACCAGGCCGTGACCCCGATGGGCTCACGTACCATCGGTCAGTGGTTGGCAAGTCCGTTGACCGATCGACAGGCTATTGAAGGTCGGTTGGACGCCGTGGCGGAATTTGTGAAACATGCGTCTTTGATCGGGCAGCTGCAGGATCAGCTGCGTGGCGTGTTCGACTTGCAGCGCTTGCTGGCTCGTGTGTCTACGGGTCGAGCAACCCCCCGCGATCTGAAATTTGTGGGCAAGACATTGCAGCGCCTGCCCAAGATCAAAGCGGCTCTGGCGGCGCGTCGCAGCCCGCTGCTGCAGCAATTAGAGGCCGCGATTGACCTCTGTCCCGAATTAGGCGGCGAACTGGATGCGGCCCTGGTTGATGATTGCCCGCTGGTCGCGCGCGAAGGGGGTATGATCAAACATGGATACCATGCCGAATTGGACAGCCTCCGCGAACTGAGCGTGGGGGGCAAACAATGGCTAAGCCAGTACCAGCAACAGGAACAGGCGCGTACCGGTATTGCCAGCCTCAAGCTGGGCTTTAACAAGGTCTTCGGTTTCTACATCGAAGTCACCAACAGCCACCGAGGCAAGCTGCCCGCCGATTACATTCGCAAGCAGACGTTGAAGAATGCCGAACGCTTCATCACGCCGGAATTGAAGGACTATGAAGACCGAGTCCTCTCCGCCGACGAACGAGCGAAGGAACTTGAGTACGAGCTGTTTCTGAAGATCCGTGAGCTGGTTGCCGCGGCTTTCCAGCGGCTGTGGACAACGGCCGACGTATTGGCCACGCTCGACGCGCTGGCGGCATTAGCTGACGTGGCACTGAGGCGCGATTATTGTCGCCCGGAACTGGTGACCGGAGCCATCGTGAATATCGAGGGGGGCCGGCATCCGGTGCTGGACGCCGTCCACAAGCCAGGGACCTTTGTACCCAATTCCACGGTGATGGCTGAAACGCGGGACAGGCTGCTGATCATTACCGGGCCCAATATGGCGGGTAAGAGCACCTACATTCGTCAGGTCGCGCTGATTTCGATCATGGCGCAAATGGGCAGTTTCGTCCCCGCACGCTCCGCCCGCTTGGGGATCGCCGATCGCGTTTTCGCCCGCGTGGGGGCAAGTGACGAGCTGTCCAAAGGGCAGAGCACCTTTATGGTGGAGATGACCGAAACCGCGCAGGATTCTCAATACGGCCACCGAACAGAGCCTGGTCATTTTGGATGAGATTGGCCGCGGTACCAGTACTTACGATGGCTTGTCGCTGGCCTGGGCGATTGCCGAGTATCTGCACGACGTGGTTCGCTGTCGCACGCTGTTCGCGACCCACTACCATGAGCTTACCGATCTGGCGACCAGCAACGAGGCCATCTCGAACTGGAACGTGGCCGTCAAAGAACGCGATCGAGATGTGGTCTTTCTTCATCAAATTGTGCCGGGAGCGGCCGATAAGAGCTATGGAATCCACGTGGCACGGCTGGCCGGTGTGCCGGAGTCGGTTAATAATCGCGCCGAAGAACTCTTGCAGTGGCTGGAAAATTCGCATCATCGCGTGGACTCTCCGGCCGCAACTCCTGCGCGAAAGGACACGCACGATCGCTTTCAGCTCACCTTGTTCGAGATGAATGATCATCCCTTGCTGGAAGGCATTCGCGAGTTTCGCATCGACGAGCAGTCTCCGGTCGAAGCCTTGCTGCAGATTCGCAAGTGGCAGCAACAATTAGCCGAGGAACAGCCGACGAAACGGCCGCGGTGACGCAGCCACGCCCCTACTCACGGTGGGGGCTGACGTCGCTTGGCACTCGAGGCACTGCCCGTTAGTCCCCACGTTGAGAGACTTGGACGGGGGACGTGCCACCCGCGCCTCGCTCAATGGTGACCAGGCAGCCTTTGAATGCAGGAGTTCGGGACAGCGGGTCGGCGTGCCGTGAGACCAGCACATTAGCCTCCGGATAATACATCAGTGCATTGCCGGGTCGAATATCGGCATAATGCCGCACAATGATGTTGCGCAAGTGTCCCGTCTCGCTGCGGACGGTGACCAGGTCCTCCGGTCGAAGCTGGAATCGAGCCAAATCTTCGGGATGCAGCAGAATTACGTCGCGACGCTCTTGACCACGATACACGTCTTCCTCCTCGTAGACCACCGTATTGAATTGTCCCTCACTGCGCACGGTCATCAACCGCAGTTGACCATCTCGACCGGCCAGTTCGGGCAGCGTGTGGACGTGTAATCGGGCTTTACCATCAGGCAGCTTGAATAGCGGTTGATGCAGCGTGCGGCCGTCGATCGTGAATTCCTGCCTGGATGTGTCGATTTCGCCGATTCGTTCCCAGCCTGGGACGACGCGGGAAATCATCCGTCGAATCTCGGCATGCTCGTGCAGGCGAGACCAATCGATGGGGCCTGACTGGCCCAGCACACGTCGGCCCAATTCCGAGATCACGGAGACTTCGCTGCGTGGCCCCGCGTGCCGCGGTTGTCCTCCGTCGCTCAACCGCACGTAATTGAACATCGATTCCTGCGTCGTGGCCTGCGATTCTTCGTCGCGCGCCAAAACCGGCAGCACGATGGTTGTTTGGGCGAGTCCGTGCGCATGCCCGGTATTCAGAGTCGTGCTGAGATAGACGATCATGTCCAGCTGGGCCAGGGCTTTCGCGGCAAAACGTGCGTCGGGATTCGAGCCGAATAGATTGCCGCCCAGACAGAATCCCAGCTTTAACTGCTGCGCGTGCGCGGCTTCGATGCAGGCCAGCGTGTCCAGTCCCGGTGTCGTGGGCAGTTGCAGTCCGAAGCTCGCCTGCAGTCTCGTGAAGATCTCTTCCTGCAGTTTAGGGGTCACGCCGACCGAGCCGATACCCTGTACATTGGAATGTCCGCGGATCGGCATCAAACCGGCGCGTGGTCGCCCGACCATGCCACGCTGCAGGGCCAAATTGGCGATGGCCTGAACGTTTTGCACGCCATGCGAGTGGTGTGTAATTCCCATGGTCCAACTGAATACACAGTTTTGTGCCACGGCATATTGCTGCGCGACGTCATGGATGACCTCTTGAGCGACGCCCGACTTGTCGACGATGGTCTGCCAGTCGATCTGCCGCAGTGATTCTCGCCAGGCGTCGACGCCGGTACAGTGTTCCACTAAGAAATGCTCATCTGCGGCCCCCAGTTCATCAACGCGCTTGGCGATTCCGCTTAGCAGCGCCAGATCGCCCCCGATGTGCGGCTGCACGTAGGTCGTGGCGATCTTCGTACCAAACAGCAGGCTGATCGGGTCGCTGGGCACCCTGAAGTTGACGAGACCCGTCTCCTTGACTGGATTAATCACGATCACGCGCCCTCCGCGGCGGCGGACGGTCTTTAATGTCGACATCAGCCGCGGATGGTTACTGGCCGGATTGCCACCGATCAAGAACACGAGATCAGCGTGTTCGAGATCCTCCAATGTGATCGTGGCCGTACCCGTGCCCAAGCTGCTGGACAGCCCGACACCACTGGCCTGATGGCAGTAGTAACTGCAATTGTTGACATTGTTCGTGCCAATTAGTCGAGCCAGCAGTTGCAACAGAAAGCCGGCTTCGTTGGAACTGCGACCGCTGAAGTACCAGAACGACTCATCGGCCGGGAGGGACCCAATCTTTTCCACAAGCTCGGCCAGGGCAGCTTCCCAGGAGAGCGGCTGATAGTACGCCTGGCCGGGTCGCAAGATGACGGGTTCGACCAGTCGGCCGCATTCCTCGAGTTGTCGTGGTGAAAATCTTTGGAGTTGCGCCAGGGAATACGTGCGCCAGAAATCGGACGGCACACCGTCTTGCATGTCAGCTGCCATAGCCTGCAATGATTTCTTGCAAACTTCGGGGAAACTACCCAGCTCGTTGACCATACCGCCCCGCTGTCCTCCCATGCCGACGGCGCACGTCTTGCAAGTGTTCTTCGTGCGCATGGCGCGGTACAATTTCCAGATACCTCCAACCTGGCGGCTCTTTTTCAGTGTGTACCGAATGGCTTGCCAACCGCCCCCGGCACGGACTTTCTTGGTCATGCATTCCCTTCCGATCGAACGTCGGCTTCGTTGAGTTCCCAGGATTGAGCTGTCGCAATCGCGGTCGGCGGATCACGCTTCACGGGCGCATCTTATTCTAATCATGGGCCGCGTGGTCCGGGCAGGCCGTTTACGCGTCGTTAGACCGCAGGCCAGAGGAAATCGCGGTTAACATTGGTGGCAGGCCACGACTCCCAAGGCGATTGCTGACGGCGTGCGCGTCCGGCTCGACTGCGCCCGCCGCAAAGCGTGGCTAGAGTAGAGCCTAAAACACCACGTCGAAGCCGAACGTCAGCGCGTTGAACACAACGGCATCATCGCGGAGGGCGAGGCCAAATGACGGCAGCGTATAGTCAATCGACTTGGCGGCGCGGCTGATGCCGCCAAACAGCATGCCCGTGTAACCCACACGCGCCGTGGCGTGTGGGCCCAGGTGATAGGCTGAGCCCAATCGCCATTCAAATACCGGTGAGAATGCCGTGTCATGCTTTGCGTTGGAAAATGCGCCCGGAGACAAATTGAGAGGTTGATTCACGGTACCCGTCTGGCTGGCCGCATCCGTGGCATAACTGCCGTTTTGCTTCCCCCCTTGGAAATTGATGCCCAGCAGGAAACGCAGATTGCATTCGGCGGTCCAAGGACCGAAACACCGCGAAAACTCGGAACCAATTTGGGGGCCAATGATCGTATTCTCGATCGAGGAACTGATGGACGTGGCGTCGAAGAAGCTGCCCGTTGCCAGCACGTTCAGATCTTCATCGAATTCGATGAACCGCACGCCGCCCGAAAACCTTCGATCGAAACCAAGCCTGCCCGCGCCGGGAATTCGTCGCCAGTAGCGCAGCAATTCGATACCCGTGATGTCCGTGTGAATCGTGCCGGTAAGGGAACTGAAGACGGGCACCCAGGTAACGAGGTCATCAGCATCGTCTGGGGCCGGTGCGTCGATCATGCCATCGTAGATCGGCAGGAATGCGCCCGGTGTGATCGGATCCGGCGTCCCTAAGTCCACGCCATCGCGGCCGTAAACGTGGTCTCCGTCGAGGTCGTCATCCAAGTTGTCCGAGTTGCTGTCTTGGTAACCCAACAGCAAGCCAATCGGGTCGTTGAATTGTAGCGTTCCGCCTGGTGCGTTGGCCGTGTTGTTTTGATCCCAGTCGAAGATGCCGATCATCCAGCCGCATTCGTCGCCGATCTCGCCGAACTCAAACCGATTACCAAATTCGGTGGGACTGCCAAACACATCGGACGACAGCGAATTCAGAAAAGGAAACGAGATGCCGTTCGACGAAAAAATGCCCGCTGCCGAGGCGCTGCCAATCGATGTATTCCCGGGCCTGCTCAACACGCCGTACAGCGCGTCGTAGCGAAAGAAGATATGCCGGCAAGTTCCCTCACCGGTCACGACATCCGCAAAAACGCCCCCGGGCTCAACCACTGAATCGACGGTGATCCGTGTCTCCGCGGACCCCGGCCCTTGGACCAAGGTTGATGGCACGTTCTGAGCCGACGGTGGCTGGCTGGCTTGTGGCGACGCAGCATTCTGTGGGGCGGCCACCGCCGAGGGGCTGGAGGGGGCGAACGGGCGGATCGGTCCCGGATAGCTTCCGGGCGGGTCGTTGTACGTCGGCGTGGACGAAGGATCTTGCGGCACGGAGGCCGCGCTCGTGCCATTTTGCGGGACGAAGTCGCTCTGATTCCAGACCTCCTGCATGGGTTGGTAGAAGTCCTCCTGCACCATGGGAGCGGTTTGGCTCAAGCCACGGTTGGACAGGATGGAGAAAGTCAGCAGCATTACGGCCGCACCCTGGTAGCAACGTCGATTCATGATAGTCAGGTTGGCTGAGTGTTGACGAACTTCGGGTTGGACCCGGCCTGATGCAAACAATCACTACATGTGTTCGGTTGAGTGCGACCCCGTTATCCATGATTCTGCAAATAACCGATTTTTTCGCCCCAATCGTTAACTTTTGACATCCGCCCTCTGCCCTAAAGACCGTGGCCAATGACGGCGTTTCATGACGTGTCGCGTTAAAACAGGAAATTTTTCGCGGTCCCCACCTGCAAAGCGGGAGCTTGCTTGTCGCGGTACCCTTGCCGTCAACTTGCTTTGACGGCATAAAGTCCAAGTCCGCCACGCCTGCAGACCTTCGATTCAATTCCTTGGGCACGATGGCAATTTACCGCTGTGGCACGTGAGCGAGACGGGGAGATTGACTCTACGTAAGATGGGCTGATTGTACGCCTGCCCGATGATGAACGGGACGACCAAGTCCACAGGGCGCAAGTACGCCTGAATGATAGGAACGTTTCGCCAACTGACCTCAAGGAAACGGTGATGAGACTTTTTGTTAGCGGTGCATCGGGGCTCGTGGGCCAAGCACTATTACCACAGTTAAGGCAAGCAGGCCATCAGATCACGTCACTCGTTAGGCGGCCGCCGCAAACGGGTGAAATACGCTGGTACCCGGAGCAAGGTCTGCTGCAACAGAGCGTTTTGGACGCGGCGGACGGATTTATCCACCTTGGGGGTGAAAATATCGCGGACGGCCGCTGGACCTCCGCGAAGAAAGCGCGCATCCGGGAGACGCGAGTGCAACCGACGCAACTGCTGGCAGAGACCATCGCCAAGTTGGAACCTCGACCACAAGTATTTGTCTGCGCCTCCGCGATTGGTTACTACGGCGATCGCGGTGACGAGCCGCTCAGCGAAACCAGTTCTCCGGGTAAGGACTTTCTGGCTAACGTGTGTCGCGATTGGGAAGCAGCAACGCAGCCGGCGCGGGATGCGGGAATTCGCGTCGTCAACTTGCGGATCGGCGTGGTTCTGTCCCAGCACGGCGGGGCACTACAGAAGATGTTAAGGCCCTTCAAACTGGGCTTGGGAGGCATCATCGGCAACGGCCAACAGTACTGGAGCTGCCTGAGCCGCGCGGAACTCGTGAACATCATCCAATTCGTCGTCGAGAACGACCAGCTGCATGGGCCCGTCAACGCCGTTTCCGCTGCCGTCACAAACCGGGAATTCACGAAGGCCCTGGGCAAGGTGTTGGCCCGTCCTACGTTGATGCCGATGCCGGCCTTTGCCGCGCGGATGGTGTTCGGTGAGCTGGCCGATGCGTTAATGCTGGGCAGCGCCCGCGTCATCCCGGAGAAACTGCAACAGGCCGGTTATGCGTTCCACGAACAAGGGATCGAGGCGGCCCTGAGATCCGCCCTGAGTTGATGGATCTTGGCCGGAAAGCGGGAAGACCCGTTGGACCGCCAATTACGACAACTGGAGCGAGCATTCTGCCGCGAGGGCGAACTGCGTAAGCGCATGACCCGAGTGCGTGTTCGTGCGAGACAAGCCAACTGAGGTCCACCGATGTGAAGTTGACGGGGGTGCGGCCTTAGGATTTCCAGGCGTCCGTTTCGTTCTTTTTGTGGCGATGCTTCGTGCTTGCTACAGCGTTGTGAGCGTGGGCGTCGCCAGCACTGGAAATCCGCCGTAGGCACCCGGTGCGAACAGCAGTTCGACGGCATCGGCCAACACGCGAATCGTGCGTTTCGGCACCAGCACGATGTCCGCATCACGCAGCCAGACTTCCCCGGCGGGACACGGATCCTTGGCATTCAGTGCTTCGTGCAGATTCAGCTGCGCCGCCATCAGATTCCAATGATCGTCGCGGCGGAACACAATCACCTGCCGCAGATTCGCGCCCGGTTTCCAGCTGCCGGCCAGTGCAATTCCCTGCATGGCGGTCGTGGGTCCGTGCAGTTCGTAGCGGCCCGGTACTTGCACTTCACCCAGTACATAGACGAACGTCGGCGCCCGCCGTTCCAGGATCGGAGTGACTTCCAAACCGGTGACAATCGACGCATACGCCGCCTCGATTTCCCGCTTCAGCTCCGTCAGCGTCAGGCCCTGGGCAGGGATTGAGCCGATGGCTGGCAACTGCACGGTTCCGGCGGGCGTAATTCGGGCACGACGCGATTGGCCGCCCGTGCCGGCGCGATTGTCCACGGTGTTACGCAATTCCTGCATAATCGTATTGACGCGCACGGCCGAAACCGAGACCCGTGGATCGCCGAATTGTTTGGCCAGCAGTTGCCTAATGTCCGCCGAGATTTCCGCCAGCGTCCGATCGGCTGCGCGCACCTCGCCCGCCATCGCTACCGACAGGTACCCGTCCGGCTGCACCGTGACTTCGTCCTGACGGAACTCCTGCACGCCGGCAAATTCTACGCGTAACGTGTCACCGACTTGCACGCGGTAGTGTTCCAGCGTGGCTTGTCCCGTGATCCGAAAGACAAACTCAATTGTGTCATCGACGCGCAGGCGATACTCGGGAACATGGGCCGAGCGAGCCGGACCGACATAATCACCTTGCGCAAAGGCTTGCCAGGGAATTGGGCCGGCTCCCTTCCATACACACGGTCCTGGAGGGGGACCGTCACACTCGCCGCCAACACAATGGAAGCCGCGCACACAACGCGGCGACATGGGACCAATCGTCTCACCGGATGCGCAACCGTCGACAAAACCGTGAAAATTGCTCAGTGGTTCCTCCCTGTTTCCCTGCGATGTGGTCGGCAGGGGAGTGGCCAGCAGAGGAGAACTCCAATTCATGCCCGTCGGTCCCCCAGGCGGGCTCAGCGATTCTGCGTCCGCCGGTGGGCGCGCCCGCGTCTGATCGGAGATCACGGGACCGGTCAGCATCGGCGGGTTACTTCCCTGCAGCGGTTCGGCCGGCGTGGGGGTCATCTCGCGCGGAACCTCCAGCCGCAGCGGAGCCGGTTCGGCGGCCGTGTTTGAGTTGCCAGCGCGTAGCGCCTCGCTGATGGCATTGCTGATGTCGGCAGGCACCTCGCCCGATTGCTGCGCAACAGCCAGCGATACCAGGTTGTATGAGAAAGCCACGAGGGCCACGACGAGTTGGGCTGATGCAAAGACTCGAGCGCCTCGAACGCCAGGATGGTAGTGTCGTGATTTGGACATGGGATGCGGGCTCATCAATTGCAATGAACAAATGTTGGTAGGAGGGTGCATATGCTGGCGTTTTCCAGGGCACGTGACAGGCTAAATGACCGACCGCGATTGTGCGGCGTGCGGGGCGAAGTCCGGGGGTTTTGGGGGGGATTCCCCCCAAGCCCCCCGGGTTCGGTTGTATCTGTCGCCGAATCGCGCTCCGTCATTTAGTGAGTGTCCTGTGCTGAGGGCCTTTTGGCGAATATGTTTTTCAGCCAATTCATTTTTTCCACGCGCGCTGGCTGACCGTCTTCTTGACGCGATGCCGTCTGGGCCACGCTGGACTCTTCGCGCGAGGGAGCTGACGGCTGTGGTCCCTGGGCGGAAAGTTCCTGAACCGCGACGAAACGAACTTGGCCAGCGACCGAATTCGCACCGCTGGCGTTCAACTGGTCCGTGCGTTTCTGAGCATAAATGGCCAGCTCATCTTTCCCCGCCAATTGCCAAACGCGGGACAGATTGTGCCATGATTCTGCGTGTTCCTGACATAACAGGCTGCGTTTCAGCAGCTTCTCCGCTTTCTCCAATTCGCCGAACCGCGCGTACATCACGCCCAATTCGTTGGAAACCTTGGGGTCATCCGGCGCGATCTGGTGCGCAGCCAGCAACAACGCCATCGAGCGAGGTCCAGCCAGCGATGTCGTTGTCATTCCCTGGTTGGTCCGTTGTTGGATCGAACGTGCAAGTCCGTACAACGCTTCCGCCCCGATGCCCTCGCCGTCCACTGCCTGCACGAGGTTGGTCTGCGCAACCTCGTAATACAACTGCATGGCGGCCAAGGCGTCCAGCTGATAGCGGACGACACGCCGAGCGGCGGGGCTGCGATGCTGGCTGGCTAGTCGGCTGACCTCAGTCTGGCTGTTGCCAGCACGCACCAACGAGGCAAATTGGTCCGCTTCGTCCAATGTGTCCAACGCGAGCGACAATCGGTTGACATGACCGGCCGCGTCGCGTGCGTCGTTGGCGTAGGCCACGGACCATAGCGCTTCGACAAATTCGTCATGCGCCGAATTGACGGCTCCACGACGCATCAAGTCAAATCCGTAGTCGGTATGTGCGTGGGCCTTGGTGACGCGCGAGCGCGTCTGCTGATTTGCTCTGGCCTGCCTGGTGCGTCGCAGGGCTTCAAAGTAGCGCTGAGCGCTGGGCTGGTGGTGCGGATCCCAATCCAACGCCTGACCGGCTTGGGGATACTTGACGTTGGACAGTGCTTCGATCGTGTCCTGGGTGTACCGGGCGTCGGATTGGTTCAGCAATCGAACCGCCGAGGACTCTTGAGGATCGGGCATCCAGGTTTGCGGATCTAATTCTGTGGCGGCGTGAGTCGGTCGTACGGCGGGCAGGTTCCACAGGTCCGCGGCTTGTTGCTGATCAGCCGTGTCACTTGTCCCTATCGAGTTGACGACGGTGTGCTGCACCTGGCTCGCGCTGGACGGGGTGTGGCTGACGGCCTTCGTCGCGCCAGAGGTTGCGTCGGCGACCGTGGGGCGTGAGCCCCGCGGTTTCAGCGAGTCCAACAGTTGTTTCAAGGGGTCCGCCCCATAAGAAATCCCGCTGGCCTGCCACAGCAACCCCAAAAAACAGACGATGTAAACGGCCCGCTGGCGATTTCCGTACATTTCCGGCAAGTCCCCTGGTCCGAATTGATACCGATTTTGGATTTTACGCGTTACAACACGCTTGTAGATTACAAGCAGTGCCATCCTTCCAATCGGTTCACACAGTGGGATTGGTTGATCACGAGCGACCGGGCCGGAGCATTCGCTATATTAGTCACATTGCGCAGCGCCGCCCGTCTGCATCGGTCCGGGATGAGAGAATCTACCGATTAGCAAACAAACACCGGCTGCAACGGCTCCGCAGAACTTGACGCCAGGAGCAGGGAAGTTGAAGATAAAAGATCTGAGACAACGTTTCCTACTCAGCTCGAAACGGTCACCCGGTATGCGTATCCTCCAGAGTTGGTCGCCCCGTCGGTTGCGGGGGCTTGTTGATGCAATCGTCCAATCGCAATTAGGGCAGGTTGGTAGGCTGGCAGCCTGCCGGCAAGTCAACCTCCCAGTCCCGCTCGGTTGCGGCGTTGACAGGTCGAGGGCCTGCCGTACGAGTCCGTCAACCCGCCGGAAGGTGCGTTGGTTCGTTTTGATCTGGTTGGCGTTGTTTCTGGCCGCGCCCGTCCACGCTCAATATTCGGTTGCCCGCCGCTGGGATGAAGCGCTGTTGGACGCGATTCGCATTGACTTTCCCGCGCCGACCGTGCATGCCCGCAACCTCTACCACACATCGGCCGCGATGTACGACGCGTGGGCTGCATTCGATAACGTTGCGCAGGGGCAATTTTATTCGGACAAACACTCCGCCGGGGACGCGACGGCCGCTCGAAACGAGGCCGTCAGTTATGCCGCGTATCGAGTGCTTTCGCAGCGCTACCAACGCGCTGTTGACCCAGCGGCATCACAAGCGATCTTCGACAACCTGATGAATTCGCTGGGGTACGACCCAAAGAACGAGACGACCGTGGGAAATTCGCCCGCAGCGATCGGCAATCGCATCGCCCGGCAAATCCTGGATTCGACGCTGCAAGACGGCTCCAACGAGCCGAACAATTACATCGACAATACAGGTTACCAACCCGTCAACTACCCCATGACGGTTGATTATCCGTCCGTGGTTCCGCCCGACGCGCCCGGTTTGACTGATCCAAACCGCTGGCAACCCCTATTCATCGACTCAGCGTTGACCCAGAACGGTTTGATGGGAACCGACCTGCAGGTTTTTGTGGGCCCGCATTGGGGACAAGTGACGCCCTTTGCGGTTGGCCGTCACGGTTCGCCCGGACCGTATCCCTGGTCGGGTCTCGATCCAGGTCCACCTCCCCAGTTGGGAGGCGTCGGTGACGCGGAGTACAAGAGTGACACGATGGCACTGATCGAATTCAGCAATTCGCTGGATCCTCACCAGGGGGCCGGAGCGGAGTTAATCAACATCTCACCCAATACTGCCGGAAACCGTCCGCTGGGAACCCACGACGATCACGGCTACGCTCTGAATCCCGCGACGGGTCAGCCTTATGCCGACAACTTGGTGAAACGAGCCGACTACGGCCGGTTGTTGGCCGAGTTCTGGGCCGATGGCCCTCATTCCGAGACGCCACCAGGGCACTGGAATGTCATCGCCAACGAGGTTGCCGACAACCCATCATTCGTAAAGCAAATTGGGGGCACAGGTCGCGTCGTGGACGATCTGGAATGGGACGTGAAAACCTATCTGGCTCTTAACGGCGCGGTTCACGACGCGGCCGTCACTGCCTGGGGGCTGAAGCGCGAGTACGATTACGTACGCCCCATTACCAAGATCCGTTATCAAGGCAGCCTGGGACAGTCGTCGGACCCCGGCCAGCCTTCTTACGATCCGGACGGCCTGCCGCTGCAGCCGGATTTCGTGGAGTTGATTACCGAGCAGTCCATCGCGTTCGGCGGTCGGCATCGGAACGTGTTTGATAACGCCAACGTTGATCACGACGGGCAGTTCTTTCCCAATTATACTGAAGCGGAATTCGTGGGAAAAATTGCCGTTCGCGCCTGGAATCACGAACCGGAAGACCCGGCCACGCAAGTCAGCGGCTCGGCTTGGATTCTGGCGGAAAACTGGGTCCCGTATCAAAGCGACAATTTCGTTACACCGGCATTTGCGGCTTACATTTCAGGTCACAGCACGTTCAGCCGAGCTGCCGCGGAAGTCCTGGCGAAACTGACAGGATCGGAATTTTTTCCGGGAGGATTGGGGGAAGCTGAGTTTTCGCCTGGATTCCTGGAATTCGAGTACGGTCCGTCTCAGACCATCACCCTGAACTGGGCGACGTATTTCGACGCGGCGGACGAAGCGGGCATCTCACGATTGTGGGGCGGCATTCACGTGCCGGCCGACGATTTTCGCGGCCGCGTGATCGGGTCGCAATTGGGAATTGACGCCGCGCTGTTGGCTTTGGAGCACTTTACCGGGCCGGGCGACTTCGACAATAACGGCTTTTATGAAGCGAGTGATGTCGATGCACTGGTCGCCGCCATTGCCGCCGCATCTACGGACCCTGGCTTTGATCTGACGGGGGATGGGCTCCTGAACGAAGCCGACCTGACCGCCTGGCGCAGCGAAGCGGGTTGGATGCTGAACGACAGTCGTGCCCCGATGCTGTTGGGGGACGCCAACCTGGATGGAACTGTCGACGGGTTGGATTTTATCAGCTGGAACGCTGCCAAGTTCACCGCGACTGCTGCCTGGAGCCACGGAGACTTCAACGCGGACGGAAGCGTGGACGGCCAGGACTTTATCCAATGGAATGCCAACAAATTCCAATCTTCCGACAGCATAGCCGCACCGGAACCAATCGCGTCGTTCGCGCTATTGCTGTTCGCCGGTGGACTTTTCTTCCGGCGAACCCTCGCGTGAAGCGCTCCTCTCTGCCCATCCGTCGATGCCTGCGGCGCGACGGTCATCCGCGCCACACCGCAGCGAACAGGCTCCCTGGTTTTGGAAAACACTGCGCTTCCGGCCATCAATCGGTATTGGAGAACATACCGAAGAAGTAGTTCTTTACGGCCACATCCAACGTCTCGTCCGTCACGCGTTTGGGCATGTCGTATAGCGAGCAGATGTTGGCCACGTGGAACAGTAGATCACGTGGTTGGCAGAATCGCATCTCAATCTGCCGCGGTCGATAATGTCTCTCCAGCAGGCGATCCACAGTGGCTTCGTCGCATTCGAGCTTGAGACTGGCCGCGAAGCGCAGAAACACCTGTTTGAAGGCCGCTTCCGTCGGGTTCGGTAATTCGATCTTGAAGGGAATTCGCCGCAAGAATGCCTCATCCACCAGGTCATGGGGTTGTAGATTGGTTGCCAAGGCCAGCACCAGGTCGAAGGGAACCACAATCTGCCGGCCGTTGGGCAGCGCGAGATAGTCGCGGGCTCGATCCAGCGGCACAATCCAACGGTTCAGAATATCGGTGGGGCTCACGCGCTGTCGACCGAAATCATCGATTAACAGCACGCCGCCATTGGCCTTCATTTGTACCGGAGCCTCCAGCACGGAGGTGGCGGCACGGCGACCAATTTCGAGGTGCTCCATCATCAATTCGCCACCCACCACGATGGTCGGTCGCTCGATCAGGGCCCAGCGCCGGTCGATTTCGTCCGGATCGACTTGTATACCCACGCGACTCGGCTCCACCTCGTTGTGTACGCTGCTGTCGAACAGCCGCACCATTTCACCCCCGGCGAGGATCGTCCGCGGAAGCCACATGTAATCCGAAAAGCACTTCGCCAGGCGTTCCGCCACCGTCGTTTTCCCGTTGCCCGGTTTCCCGAACAGGAACAGACCTCGCCCGGCATTCACGGCCTGAGCCAGATTGTTGATCGCGGCTGGCTCCAGAAAAATGTTCGAGAGCGCTTTGCGAAACTGCTCGATGTTGATCCGCTGCGAGCGTATGGACTGCATGGTTACGGATCGCACGTAATCATCGAGGGTGACCGGAGCGGACCCGCAATAGGTATTGTGCTCCGCGTACTGCTTGGCACGTTGCGTGCCGACTTCGGTCAGTTGGAACACAAAGTCCACCAGATCGGCAGTGCCCCGGTGCCCGACCAGCAGTTCGGCGCGAAGATGATCCAGCGCCAAGCGCACGATGGGGCCCGGCAGCCGCAACTGTTCGCCCAGCGACCGTCCCGTGGCAGCTCCGGCCGTCAACATGGCTTTCAGGATCAAGGCCTCAACGTCTGTCGCCTGGAGTCCTGCATCACGGACAGCCTGGGGGGCCCGCGGAAAAAAACTGCCGGGGCGCGGTCCCGAAAAAATGGGCGTACTCTCGCCGTTGGCGGCAGCAGCTGGGGTGCCGATGGGGGAAAAGTCAAGGCTCGTCATAAGGGCACTCCGTTGCAGAATTCGTCAAGTAGTGGCAAGTCCCATGCCGCGTCGATCGCGCGCACCTGTCGACCTTGCCGTGAAACAGCGCGTCTGCGGGACTCCATCGGCGAATTCCAGGGCGGGAGTTCTGTTACGTCCCCTCAGGGCGCGCAAACAGCAGAAACGTCGCAACGGGAAGCCCACCCAGACCGATAGCTCCGCCGAAGCCGCGAAATTGAACCATGCGGTCGTTTGCCCCTGGCTTCATGCCAGGGGTACTCACATTCGACCGGACATGCTTACGCCAAAACGCATTCGGCCGAGCCAACAGCGCATCCATCCCATCGCTCGTTTCCGAGGCCGAAACGCAGTGCCGATTGCGTCGCGGCCGCTGAATGTTGGACGTGTGCCGTCGCGTTCGCTGTGTTTCGGCCTCGTTAAACATCCCGTCCGGCCCGTCAAATCCATCGTTGCTCACGGTACCATTGATAGGTTTGCGATAGCCGCTCCTCGATGCAGATGGCCGGCTGAAAGTCAAACGCGGCCCTGGCCTTGGTTCCGTCGCACGTCCATGATCCGCCGCTAGTGGCCTCACGCGCTTTGTCGCGAGAAAGAAAAGTGGCCTTTCCCGTGAGCCGGGACGTCGCGTCTCCGACCAACCCCACGGCGTGCAAGACGACACGTGGCACGATCAGGACTCGGCAGGACGTGTCCATCGCACGGGCCATGTTTTTCCCGAGTTCGGCATAGGTCGGCTGCCAGCCGACGTCCGCGAAGTAGCGACCTTGACCCAATCGGAACGGACCGGTACGCAATTCCGTCTCGGGGCTGCCAACGGCCAGTGTTTCACCTTTTGTGGAGGCCTGAATCATCAGGTCGGCCAGGTCGCTCGCGTGAATCACCGAAAATTTTCGGGATGCCGGATAGGGTACCGCGTGCAGGCCCGTCCGCTTGATGGCGACGAACATCTGCAGCGACGCGGCGTCTCCCTCACCGAAGACAATGGGCGGTCGGACGATGGTGATGCCGAGTCGGTCTGCATAGCGCGTGAGCGCTTGTTCGCTGCCCCATTTGCTGCGACCGTAATTCGAAACCGGCTTCGGTAATTCGGACTCGGTTTTGGGAATGGGACTCGTTGAGCCCGCTGCCCGGCTGGGGCCCGCCGCGGCTAATGAGGATACGTGCAGCAGCCGTGGCACCTGGCAACGGACGCAGGCTTCGGCGACATGCTGTGTCCCCTCGACATTGACGCGAAATAAGTCTGATTGTCGAACCGCCTTCGTCAATCCAGCCAGGTGAAAGACAATATCCATGCCCCGAAATGCCTGTTCGAGAGAGTCGGCATCCGTAACGTCGCCGGCATGTAATGGGACGTCCAGCCCCGTCAGGAGCTGCGTATTGGACGTCGATCGGACAAGTCCATGCACGACGTGACCGTGGGCGAGTAGCCGACGAGCCAGGTGTGCGGCGATGAATCCATTGGCACCGGTGATCAGCACGTTCACGGGACGTAGGACTCCAGAGTATCATGTCGCGCAGCCTGCCGGCGGGGACGCGATTTTCCCTGCTTGAAGCGTCCGCTGCCTGACTCATCGCCACACCGCCAAATCGTGCGTCGCCGAGGCGTTGGGTTGGCCATCTTGGGACGATTTACAGGTTTCGCCAGCCCGGCAGCGAGGACTGGCGCGAGCGTAAATCGCGGCCAACCGGTCAAAAAAACGACTCCATATCGTGGTGCGAACAGTGCACGGATGTTACCATCAGGAATACCCGCCGGGGCAGGTGCGCCCCACCCAAACTCCGTTCATTGGGCAAACCACAATATACTGGAGAGTTCATCGATGTCTCAAGGGAACCGCCATTCGCGATTCGGGCTGTTTCGTCCTGCCGGTAACAAGCGCTCACACGGGAATTCCCATAAGCTCGAACTGCTCGAATCCAGGTGTTTGCTCAGCGGCACTACGGGCGACGTATTTCGTATCTTGGACACGATCCCGGCGTCGCCGCGCGAGTCAACTTCCTACCTGGCTCCGCAGGACTACGCGCCATTTGCCATCGATCACGTCAGTTTGGCTGATCGACTGGCTGCGGCACCGCTGGAGTTCACCGAGGAAGCGGCCGAGCCTCTGCAGTTGGCAGTGCCCACTCCGGGGGGTGGTTTTCAGGAGTTCTTCATCGTGGAGTCTCCCATCATGGAACGTGAACTCGCCGCCAGATATCCCGACATCCACACGTACCGTGGGATCGGCGTCGACGATCCATCCGCCTCGATCCGTTTGGATTTGACCCCGCTGGGATTCCACGCTTCGGTGCGTCAGGCGGACGGGTCGTACTACATTGACCCTTATTATCATCTCGATACCAGTGTTTACGTCAGTTATCTCACGTCCACGGCCAGGATTGACGCCACGACGGCGGTTGCGCGGGAAGCGCAGTCCGAACAACTTTTTGATCGGTTCGGTAACGAAATTGACTTGGCGAGCGATGCCGCCGTGTTCGACGATCATCAGGATAATGCGTCCTTGGACCTGGCCGACTCGGTCGAGCACTCCGATACCGACGGCAATGGTCCCCCGTTGTCGTTGCTGCAAGGCGAGACACTGCGAACCTTTCGCCTGGCCAATGCCGCGACGGTGGAATACACCAATTTTCATGGCGGTACAAAGGCTGCGGGACAGGCGGCCATCGTGACGGCCATTAATCGCGTCAACCAGGTCTACGAAAACGACGTTGCCGTGCGGATGGTGCTGGTGGCCAATAACGACTCCGTCGTGTACACCGGTTCCACCGGGTCGGATCCCTACACGAATGGCAATGGCTTCGCGATGCTGAGCCAAAATCAGTCCAATCTGGACGCGGTGATTGGTTCCGCGAACTACGACATTGGACACGTTTTCAGCACTGGCGGTGGTGGAGTCGCGGCATTGGGCGTCGTCGGCTTCAACGGTGTCAAGGCACAAGGTGTCACAGGTCGGTTCAGTCCCATCAACGATCCGTTCTACATCGACTACGTGGCCCACGAGATGGGACATCAGTACGATGCGCTGCACACGTTTAACGGTACCGGGGGTAGCTGCAACGGTAACCGCAGCTCGTCCGCAGCCTACGAGCCCGGCAGCGGCTCCACCATTATGGCGTACGCCGGCATTTGCGGCGCGGATGACCTGCAATCCAACTCGGACGCCTATTTTCACTTCAAGAGCCTGCAGGAAATCACCTCCTTTCTGAATTC
Organism: uncultured Planctomycetales bacterium; assembly: GCA_963695565.1. Classification (GTDB taxonomy): domain Bacteria; phylum Planctomycetota; class Planctomycetia; order Pirellulales; family Pirellulaceae; genus CAVOGW01. The sequence goes on along the minus strand of CAVOGW010000005.1, from coordinate 67,430 downwards.
GATTCCCGGTACGGGCACCTCCTTCGGAACGGGGAACACGGGCCCCACGGCCAACGCCGGTCCGAACTTCGCGATTCCCACCGGCACACCATTCCGACTGACCGGATCGGGCACGGATATCGACGGCGACACGCTGACTTATACATGGGAACAAGCGGATTTGGGTCCGGCGCGAACGTTAGCGGCGGGTGACAACGGCACCAGCCCCATTATCCGCAGCCGCCTGGGCACCACCGATCCCACACGCACCGTGCCACGCCTGCAAAATCTGTTGAACAACACGTTTGCTCCCGGTGAAATACTGCCCACGGCCCCAAGACAGTTGGATTTTCGTCTTACGGTTCGCGACAACTCGTTGGGCGGCGGTGGGTATGCGCTGGATTCGATGTTCATCAATGTGGTCAACACCGGCGCCGCATTTCAGGTGACAAGTCCGAATACTAGCGGTATCAGCTGGACAGGAAACACCACGCAGACCGTGACCTGGAACGTCGCCGGGAGCAATGCGGGAGCCATCAACACTCCCAATGTCAATATTCTGCTATCAACCAACGGCGGAATTTCTTATCCGATTACGCTGGCCGCGGCCGTACCCAATGACGGTTCCCAAACGATCGTTGTGCCCAATATCGCCACCAATCAGGCTCGGGTTATGGTCGAGGGGGCCGGGAATATCTTCTTTGATATATCGAACTTCAACCTCGCGATCGTCGCCGGTACGCTGACGGGTGACTACAACGGCGACGGCGAATTAGACTGCGCCGACGTCGATGAACTTTCGACGGCCATCGCCGCCGGCAGCACCAACCCGATATACGATCTGACCGGAGATGGGTCTGTCAACAGCGATGATTTGATGGAATGGGTGGTAGGCTTGAAGGGAACGCTGATGGGGGACGCGAATCTTGATTTTATCGTGGACGGCGGCGACTTCTTGATCTGGAATGGCAACAAATTCACATCGGGATCTGCCTGGTGTAGTGGTGACTTCAACGCGGATGGCTTGATCGACGGCAGTGACTTCTTAATCTGGAACGCTTTCAAGTTCCAGTCGCCCAATCCCATCGTCCAAGTCGCGGTGGACCCAGAGATGACGACCAGCCGCTCAGGTCTCGGCCCGCAGGCCGACTCGAACAGCTCGCATGCCATCCTGGCCGCGACGCCGGTCCCGGCGCAGAATGTTGCGACACAGCAGACCCCACCACAGTCATTTCTGAGTCATGCCGACATCCCGCTGCGGCGGCTAAGCCGGACTCGCCTGCGGGATAACGACGGAGGTTCCGATCGGGGTAGCATCCAGGACGTTTTCGCCAGCTATCCCTTCTCGTAAGCTGAGCGTGGGTGAATTGCCCGCAAGGGTCCCACCATGGATCAAAATACCGCGTGCCTGGACGTGGCCGAGACCATGCGGCGGATCTACGCGCATGGGTTGACGTCGACCTCCGGCGGCAATGTATCATGCCGAGATGAGCGCGGATTACGGATCACGGCCGCAGCCGTCGATAAGGGATTGCTGACGGAACATGACGTGGCGCTGGTTGGTATGGACGGGGCGTTGGTTCACGGCCCCCGTCCCTCCAGCGAATGGCCGTTTCATGTCGCCATCTATCGAGCTCGACCCGATATCCGAGCCATCGTGCATGCGCATTCCCCGGCCCTGGTGGCCGCCAGTCTGCTGGAAGACAAAATAGACACCAGGCTTGTACCTTCCTGCTTCGACAGCTGTGGTCAGTTGGGCAGGTCATCTTATGCCATTCCTGGAACGGTTGACCTGGGCGCGGAGTTGGCCAGCGTCTTCGCGCAGGGTTTTGACTGTGTCTTGATGAAGAATCATGGGATCGTGGTTGGGGCTGAGTCGCTGTTCCAGGCGTTGGCCCGTTTGGAGATCCTGGAAATGACGGCGCGGGCCGTGTTCACCGCGCGCGAGATTGGTAACCTAAAGAAACCAGCCGCCGAAACCGTATCCGCGCCTGAATTGCCGCATGACCATGCATGTGACGAAGGGCCGTCTGGCCCGGTGGAGCCTGCCGCGACGGACCTGGAAGCGGCCGCTGACCTGGCTCATTTTGCCAGTCGCGGAAATCGACGGCAACTGCTGCAACTGGGTCGCGGGGGCCTGTCCGTGCGGTGCCATGCAGATCCAACTCGCTATCTTGCGACACCTCGCCCATGCGATTTCACGTCCGTGACGGCGCAGCAGTTGATCACGCAGGGTATCTCGGACCAGCGTGACTCGTGCGGCGGTGGGCTGAGCCGACTACTGGAACACGCGTCGTTGTATGATGCCCTATATCAGTCGCATTCAGACGTGCATGCTATCATTCACGCGCATCCGCCCTACGCCACCGCGTTTTCTCTGGTCCATGCCGACCACTTACCGGTGACGATACCCGAGAGCTACATTGTGCTGGGGCATGTACCCATCATCGATCCCCGTGCTCGGTCGGGGGACATGATCGAGAACATTGTATCGTCCATCGATGCTCGGCACTCAACCGTGATCATCGCCCACGAGGGCGTGATCGTCACGGGTCGCAATATGCTGGAGGCCTTCGACCGATTGGAGGTACTGGAGGCCACCGCCGAATCCATCGTCCGCGCTCGCCGACTGGGATCCATGGCGGCACTTTCGCCAGCGGACGTGCAGCAGCTGGAAGCCCGACGCCGGTCGCACGCGATTTCGAAGAGCCAGGCGATCTCTCCGTAGCGTTGCCGTCCTCGGCGGCGTGGGTCGCGGAGTGCGTTGTCGGCGCGATGACGCCGCAGGAAGCGTAGCCACGAAAGGCACGAAGCGACACGAAAATAAGCTTCGGCCATTTTTGTGCCTTCTTGTGTTTTTCGCGGCGGTTACTTCACGCGGCTCCTTGGTTGCCGGGGAGTTCCGAGTTGCTGCTGCTGGCTGAATGGGAGGTGCGAGGCGCCGACGCAACTCGTTGAGACCTCGGTGGCACCCGGCGAACCGGCACCGTGAGGTGCCGGGTGGGCGCGGGAGTAAGACGTGGCCATGCGATCACGATTGTCAAACCGGGGCGCGATTCCGAAGCGTAGGCGATCGCGACTGGCAATTACCTGCAACGGTCAGGTGCCAGCTGGGGTGCATGCGTGGCGTTGCTCGTGGTGCTCACCCGGCCCCTGACAGGGCCGGTTCGCCGGGTCACACCCTGCATTGCCAGGTGCTACCTGATGACCCGCATGCGTGGCGTTGCTCGTGGTGCTCACCCGGCCCCTGACAGGGCCGGTTCGCCGGGTCACACCCTGCATTGTCAGGTGCTACCTGATGACCCGCATGCGTGGCGTTGCTCGTGGTGCTCACCCGGCCCCTGACAGGGCCGGTTCGCCGGGACACACCCTGCATTGCCAGGTGCTACCTGATGACCCGCATGCGTGGCGTTGCTCGTGGTGCTCACCCGGCCCCTGACAGGGCCGGTTCGCCGGGTCACACCCTGCATTGCCAGGTGCTACCTGATGACCCGCATGCGTGGCGTTGCTCGTGGTGCTCACCCGGCCCCTGACAGGGCCGGTTCGCCGGGTCACACCCTGCATGCCAGGTGCTACCTGATGACCCGCATGCGTGGCGTTGCTCGTGGTGCTCACCCGGCCCCTGACAGGGCCGGTTCGCCGGGCGGTCAGCGAGCGGTGTTGGAACTGAGACGATCTCTCGCGTGCTCTGCCTCGCGCATCACGCGCAGCAGATTGCCGCCGAGGACCTTCTTGATGTCGTCGTGGGAAAAACCGCGATCGAGCAAACCCTGCGTGATGTTCGGGTACATGCTCACATCTTCCAACTGCAGCGGCAAGGTGGGGATGCCGTCAAAATCTGAGCCCAACCCTACGTGGTCCACTCCAGCGACCTGGGCAATATGTTGGATGTGGTCCAGTACGTCGTGAATGGTCCCGCGCTCGGTCGGGTGCGCGGCGTACCACTTGTTCATTTCCGATCGCAGTCTGCCGTGGTCTTCACCGTACTTCTCGGCCAGTTCCTTGCGATGCTGGTCGGCCTCACGTCCTACCTTCGCAGCCGAGCCCAAGATGTATCCGGAAAAGAAGTTCACCATCACCACCCCGCCATTCTCGGCGGTCAGACGCAATACGTCGTCCGGGACGTTGCGCGGGTGATCCGCAATGGCGCGGGCGGACGAATGAGAGAAAATCACGGGCGCTTTGGCGACGCGCAAGGCGTCTTGCATGCAGTCCACCGAGACATGCGAGAGGTCCACCAGCATCCCCAAGCGGTTCATTTCGCGAACGACTTCTTCTCCGAATGCGTTCAGCCCGCCCAGCGGCTGCTCGTCCGTGGCCGAGTCAGCCCACTCCAGGGACAAGGAATGCGTGAGCGTCATATAGCGGGCGCCCTCGGTGTACAGTTGCCGCAGCACTGCCAGCGAATTCTCGATCGAATGCCCTCCCTCCACGCCAATCAGTGACGCAATCTTTCCCTCGGCCGTGATTCGCTCAATATCGTCGACGTTCAACGCTAACTCAAACGTCTCCGGATATCTCTGCATCATGGCTTTGACGATCGCGATCTGCTCCAGCGTGGTGCTAAGCGACGTGCCCTGGTGCATCGTGTCGGCCGGGACCCAGACCGACCAGAACTGAACGTCGAGTCCCCCTTCGCGCAGCCGCGGGATGTCCGTCTGCATGTCGGGTTGTGGCTGGGAGATGTCGAGCTTTTCGAAGGTGGATGATCCGCGCTCACGAAAGTTCCAGGGCAAATCGTTGTGCCCATCGACCACAATCGCCTCGGCATGCAGCTGTGCGGCTTCGGGAGTGACCACGATTTTCTCGCGCTGTACAGGCGCCGTCGGTAACTCGTCAGCCCGCACCCATCGAAAACAAACGGGGAACAGCGTTGCGATGGCGACCGTCGCGACGAGCGCGACACGGACGTGGCGTCGGTCATTCCGTGGGAAGCTGCTCAAGTTCATGCCTGTTGAGAATACTGGCCGGATCACGGCGACACCTCGGAAATTCATGTCACTAGGAACGGATAATGGTGGGAGCTGCGTGCAACGTGTAAGGGGCAGGAGGGCAGGAAGGCAGGGGGGGCAGCATCTCAATTCGTCTCCACACGCCGGCCGAAGACCAACAGGATCATCACCACCGCGGCGCACTGCAGTGGTAACAGGACTACCACGGGGACACCAAAGCCTAGCGGAAGCGTGCCAAACAAGATGTTAACGCCGGCCACGGTCAGCGCGTAGGGCATCTGTGTCCAAACGTGCGCAATATGGTCACAGCTGCAGCACTGCGAAGACAGGACCGTGGTATCGGAGATGGGGGAACAATGGTCCCCGAAGATGGCTCCCGACAGCACGCCTCCCACAGAACACACCATGAGCGGATCTCTGAGGATATCCGCGGCCCCCTCGGCGTCCAGCAACGCGAATCCGAGGGCCACGACCATGGGCATCAAGATGCCCATCGTGCCCCAGCTGGTACCGGTGCAAAACGCCACGCCGCTGGACAATACAAACACCACAGTGGGCAACAAATACAATGGAAATCGCGATTTGGCTCGGGTGCCCGTCGCCTCCTGCCCCGCTACACCGTCGGCGACGTCCGTGGTGAGCGCCGACTTCAGGAAGTCCCCCGTGTACAACCGATGGTTCTTGAATTGGTAGGGCGTTTGGGACATTTCGCCGTCGACGGACTTATTGCTCGTCATCGACGACACGGCGGAGGCACACCACAAGATAAAAATTGCGGGGGCCACGATTCGCGCACCGGCGGCGATGGCGTCTATCACCTCCGGTCCGGTCAGTAGCTTTTGCCACCGCGCGAGGATACTGGCCACGATCAGCCCCACCATGGCCCCATATTGCAATGCCAGGCTGGAGCTTGCTTTACCCACCACATCACGCATGACCGCGTCCGGACCGGCGGCAGCTCGCCCTGTGCTGTAAATGAAATAAACCACCGTCAACAGAGTCGCCGCAATCGGAATCACGGCGTTGTACCATGCCGAGACGTTGTCCGTTTCCAGGTGCCCGACTTCGGGATGCCGGCCGTCGATACGGTCGGATGTCAGTCGCTCGCGTTCGGCCACCAGCATCCCGCCAAAATCGCGACCCAGGATGGCCGTCAGTGGCACAAACAGCAACGTGATCCAAATATAGAAACGATACGGAATGCTGGTAATAAACAGAACAAACGCCTGATCGCCCAAGGTTGAGTCAACGTTGAGCAGTCCATTGCGGACGTACTCAATTTCCACGGCCACCCACGTGGAAATCAGCGCCAGCCCCGCCACCGGCGCGGCCGTGGAGTCCACAATGTAGGCCAGTTTCTCGCGGGAAATTTTGAGGCGATCGCAAATGGGGCGCAGCGTCGTGCCCAGCAGGATCGTGTTGGCATAGTCGTCGAAGAAAACCAGTAAGCCCAAGAACCAAGCGGTCAGCTGCCCACGACGGCGCGTCCTTGCCAGCGGCGACACGAGCAGTACCAGCCCTTGCATACCACCGCAACGGGTGATGACGCCGATCAGTGAGCCCATCATCAGCGTGAAGGAAAACACACGCAAGCGGTCGGGTTCGATCAGCGTCCGCCAGAGGTGGATTTCCCAGGTATCACTGACGGCCTGCAGAATATTCCCACCGGTCGTTACGAGGGCCCCGGCAAAGATGCCCACGACCAGCGACAGCACGACCCTTCTGGTGGCGATGGCCAGCACGATGGCGATCAGCGGAGGTAGGAGACTCAGCCATCCATACGGGTGATCGTTCATAAGTTACTGTCTTCCCCAAAAACCGCTACGATTGTCACGGATTGTGCGACGGAGAACAAGCCGTGAGAGGCAACGTGTGCCGAGTATGCTCGATTCGCGAGCCGTCAAGAGGCTTGTAGCATGCGATGTCAGGTGGCAAGTAACGTACGAGCGGTTGAAAACCGGTGGCTTAGGGGGAGACGATAACTCGTCCATCCGACGCACATCTCACAGAAACACCATCTCACCCGTGCGGTAGGACTTGTCGGCGGCGGCCACGATCCGCATGGAATTCAGGGCATCGTGCAGATGGTCTGTCAAATCGAGGTCCTGACGGATCGCTTCCAGGAAGTAGCGCTGCTCGCGCAAGCACAGCTCGTCGTGGTCAGGTTCATCTTCCAGTTGAATCAGCTGATCCTCGCGAGCAAACTGGCCCGCGGCCGTACGCTGCGCGGAGTGTACGCGGAGCGACTGTGTCTGTGTGTGGGCATCCACGTTCGCGCTTTGCCCCTCCGCGGCCGCTCGCTGCGCCACGATCGAAACACAACCTTGGGGGCCGACGACATCCTTGATAAAAAACGCTACCTCGCTCATCATCGGACCCCAACCCGCTTCGTACCAGCCCACGGACCCATCCTCAAACGTGACTTGCAAATGACCATAGTTAATCATGCCCTCCGGCAGCTCGTCGGTGAGCCGCGCGCCCAGCCCGGACACACGCACGGGGCGGGCCTGCGTCATCTGGCACATGACGTCGACGTAGTGTACACCGCAGTCGACAATCGGAGAGATCGATGACATGAGCGCCTTATGCGTTTCCCAATTCTCGCCAATCGATTGTTGATTGAGGTTCATGCGCATGACGAGCGGTTTACCCAGCGTCCGCGCGATCTGGATGAATTTCTGCCAGCTGGGGTGGTGCCGTAGAATGTAGCCCACGACGAGCTTGCTTTGATGCTGTTGCGCCCCAGCGACGACCTGCTCCGCGTCGTGCAGCGTCACGGCGATCGGCTTTTCCAGGAAGACATGGCAGCCGGCTTCGATGGCGGCGAGCGCGAATTCCGCATGCGTGTCGGGATAAGTGGAAATCGATACGGCGGCGGGACACGTCTCCCGCAGCGCCCGATGAAAGTCGTCGAAGCCGGGAATCTTGCCCCCCAGTTCGCGGATCAGTCCGGCGTGACTCTGGTTTCCGCGTGCAGATGCCGGCAATTTCAAAATCATCGATCTGCCGATACGCCAGAGCATGTGCACGTCCCATATGCCCCGCGCCCACGCACAAAACTCGGATATTGGCCTGTGTGTTTGTCATTACTTGAATGGGCCCAAGCAGGGTGTGCAACGATTCCCCAGCGGACGATTCTACCCGTCGTCGCTACCCGTCGTCTCCCGCCTCGTCGAGGTTGGGCAGCCCGCCTCCGGCGGCCTGCTCGCCCTATGGCGATCGACGCGGTACGCTAAACGGTTCAAACTACACGGTTGTATAAGATTGTTGGCAATTTACAACCTGGGCTGGCCTGGTTTATCCCGGCACGTCGCCGTGGTTTGCTTTCTTCCATTGAGAGTCATGACATGCAGCTTCATCTCGGTATTTTCAGGTCTTTTACGTCGGCATTTCTGGTGCTCGCCACGTTCGTGCACGGCCTCCGGGCGCAGGCCCTGACCTTAGCGCATGGCGATCACATTTGCCTGGTCGGAAATGCGCTGGGTGAGCGCATGCAGCACCAAAACTATTTCGAAACATGGTTGCACAGCCATTTTCCTGATCTGCAACTGGTCGTTCGCAACCTGTGCTTCCCCGGCGACGAGCCCGCGCTAAGACGCCGCATCAAAGGATTTGGGACACCGGATGAGCACCTAACCCACAGCCAGGCCGACGTGATCCTATTCTTCTTTGGACTGAATGAGTCCTTCCGCGGCGAGGCAGGCCGAGCGACCTTCGCCCGAGAACTGAAAGACGAGCTAGTCCGCACCGCTGGGAAGTCCTACAACGGGAAGTCGCCGCCGCGCGTCGTGCTGCTCAGTCCGATCGCGTTCGAGAATACGGGGGATCCGAATTTGCCTGACGGGCATGCTGAAAACGCCATGCTGGAGCAGTACGTAGCCGAGATGCAGCACATGGCCCAGGAAACGGAAACGCCGTTCGTCGACCTGTTCCACCCGACACAACGGCTGTTTGCGACCACGGACGAGCGATTGACGATCAATGCCATCCACTTGAACGTGCGGGGCTACGAACGGCTGGCTCCTATCCTGGCGGAGGCACTGTTTGGCGGCCTGGCGGGCAACGCGGCGATGGACCATCCAGGATTGCGAGAAGCCATCGCCGACAAGAATTTTCATTGGTGGCATCGATACCGTGCCGTCAATGGTTTTTCCATTTACGGCGACCGGGGACTCGCCGGTTCCGACGGTACGTACAACAATCGTGACGTGATGGAGCGAGAACGGTCGATTCTGGACCAGATGTGTGCCACGCGGGATCAACGCATCTGGGATATGGTTCAGGGCAAATCCGTCTCCGATGCAATTGACGATTCGGGGACGCTGGATTTTCTGGAACCGACCCCGACGGCGAGCGACAACGCAGCGGAAGTCGCCGCTACGGCTCCCCAATCCGTCAAGTATCTGTCGGCACGGGAACAACTGGAGACATTTCAACTTCCAGATGGTTTTGCGATCGAGCTTGTGGCCTCGGAAGAGACGTTTCCGGAATTGGCAAATCCCGTGGCTATCAACTTCGACGACCGGGGGCGATTGTGGGTGGCCGTCATGCCGTCCTACCCGCAGTGGAAACCCAAGACCAAACTCGACGACAAGCTATTGATTTTGGAGGACCTTGATCGCGACGGCCGCGCGGACCGCTGCCGGACGTTTGCCGGCGGGTTACACCTGCCTACGGGATTCGAGTTGGGACACGGCGGCGTTTTCGTCGCCTGCCAGCCCGACATCTTGTTCTTGCGTGATCTGGACGGCGACGACATGGCCGATGAACGCACGCGTAGGGTGGTGGGCTTCTGTTCCGCCGACTCGCACCACGGGTTGGGGAGCTTGGCATGGGGCCCCGACGGGGGACTGTACTGTATGGAGGGGGTATTCAAGCGTACGACGCTGGAGACGCCCTACGGCCCACGTCGCAGTTCCGATTCCGCCGTCTGGTACTGGAACCCCCGCACAGAAGTCGCTCGAGTGCATTCGACGTTTCCGCTCACTAACCCCTGGGGACTTGTATTCGATGCCTGGGGGCAGGGATTCGTCACCAACGGCACATCCAGCCTGCATTACTGGTTGTCGCCGATCTCAGTACGGATGAACTATCCCATGCAGCAGGCTGGGACCTGGAAGGACGAACAGGGACAGGAACATGAGTACCCGCAGATCGTCCCACACCACAGCCGACCGTGCTCATCCACGGAATTCGTATCCAGCCGAAATTTCCCCGATGCGCTACAGGGGAATTACCTTGTCAATAATGTCATCGGGTTGTTGGGAACAATGCGATATTCGTTGAACGATCAAGGCGCAGGGTATCAAGGCCAATACAACGGCACGCTGGTCGAATCGTCGGATCGTAATTTTCGGCCTGTCGATTTGCAGTTTGGGCCCGACGGAGCACTCTACATTTGCGACTGGCATAACGCCCTGATTGGGCATTTGCAACATAATCTGCGTGACCCGCAGCGAGACCACGCACATGGTCGGATCTGGCGCGTGCGGTACGGAGACCGACCGCTCGGTGCTCCGCTCGACCTGCGCGGTTGTAGCGCCGAGCAGCTATTGCGGCTGCTACAAGAGCCCGAATGGCGTACGCGCTACCGGGTTCGACGTGCGCTGGCTGCACTCCCCACGGCGACAGTCACCGAAGCACTCGCGCCCTTTGTCGCTCAGATGCGCGTGGCGGGCAACGAGCCGATGTTGCTCGAAGCATTGTGGATGCACCAGTCGCACAATGTCATCAACGCGCCACTGTTGCAGGAACTACTCGACGCCCAGGATTTTCGCGTCCGTGCGGCGGCCACGCGTGTGGTGGGAGACTGGTCAGGCAGGCTCAACAATTCGCTAAGTCTACTGCGACCGCGCGTGGCGGACGACCATCCACGCGTGCGTTTGGAAGCAATACGCGCTTGCAGTTTCGTAGAATCACCAGATGCGCTGGATGTGGTGCTGGAGGTGCTGAACCATGAGATGGACGACGCCTATTTGAGCTACACGTTGGAGCAGACCATGCGCACGTTGGAGGCGGAGTGAGCGCCGGGCCGTAGGGCAGGTCGACTTAGTGATTTAGTGATGCAGCCCAGAAAACACGGCGTCGATCGCGGAGATCTCTGTAGCCGGCTGACCGTGTTGCTCATGGTCGCGACGCGCGGGCGACGAGGCCAGATCGAGCGACCTTGGTTTGTAGGCCGGGATGGAAAGTGGCTGGAACGTCACCCACGGCAGCTGCTGGTTGGCCCTCTCTCGGTTGGCTGGCATGCTGACGGCGACCTCGATCTGGGGCTGCTCCGGCTTTGGGGCCACCAGTGCCGAGGTAAACTTGTGCATGTTCCAGATCAGGAAGTCGTCACCGTCGGTGATACCGTCTGCATTGAAATCGCCCCGACACCACGCAGCTGTACTGGTAAATTTGAAGGCATTCCATGCCAGGAAGTCATTTCCGTCCACGGCCCCGTCCAGCGTAGCGTCACCAGGCAGGTAGGCATTCCCCGACGGCAGGTTGGCGGCTCCGGCTAACGTCAGCCACAGATCCACGTCGTCCAGCGAAAGTTGACTGTCGCCTGTGAGATCAAATAACAGGTCTCCGGTATTTCCGGCAATGGCCGCGACCAGCGCGTCGATGTCATCACAGTCGTAATCGCCGTCTGCATCAAAATCTCCCGCCAGGTTGACGACGGATTGATTGATGGAAATAAAGTACTCTCCCTGCTGTTGCGAAGCGAAAACCGTCAGCGTGTAGCTGCCGTCCATGTTCGCGGTATGCGTAATCTGCGTACTATCCATACCTACCAGATTGCCGGACGGATCGCGTAATTCCATGGCCAGCGCGCTACCGCCGGGTGTGGCCAGTGGATTGTCGAACAAGAAAGGTCCACCAGCCGGCAGGGTAGCTGCCAGGGTCAATTCCTCGCCCGTCGCCAGCTCCAATGAATAAACGTCCGGGGTGGCGGTCGCATAACCGAGTACGCCTCGCAAGCCGCTCAACGGCTGCGCTTGCAGTGCGCTGTTGTTAGTTTCCGTGTCGAAACCGACGTTACGCGTCACGAACAGGCTGTACTCAGCGTCCAGACCCGTCACACGGACATAGTAACGGTCGGCGTTGCCATCTGTCGTTTCATCCTGAAACTGGCTGATTATGCTGTTGACGTTCGTTGAGCCAGAGCCGGTCGCCAGCAGAACGCCCTGACTGTCGTACAATTCCATGGTCAAGTTCCCACTTCCACTGACCACGGTGGCCCCGATGGTGGCATTGTTCCCGTCTTCCAAAGAGAATGAATACCAATCGTCCGGCTGGCCGGGAGTGTAGATCACGATCTCGTCGTAGCCACGTCCATCCGTTTCCAACGAAAAGTTGTCGTACTGTTGGAACTTCACCTGGAAATTCGCGCCCAGCGAAATGCCGGCACTGCTGGCGGCCGCTGTCAAATCAATCGACTGCCTTACCCATACGCCCAGCCCTTGCGAGCTGGGATTATAGACCCGGTGCCAGGTAACTCCGTCGTCGCTGATGGATACGCCATCCCCGTTAAAACTACCCGTGAATGTCGTGGGCAACGCGGTTTCTTCATCGGCCCACTCGGCATGGTAAAACGACAACGTCGGACTATTAATTCCGGTCAAGTCGACGTTCCAAATGGCCTCGTTCAGGTTGTTCGTATTGTCCACCGCAACATCCATCATAAGCGCGTAGTTGCCCGCGGCAGTCCCAAACGCACCGGAAACGCGCACCGTCCCTGCGGGTGGGAGGACATGGTCGTCCAGCGGGCGTCCAGGCTGCCCGTTTCAAAGCCATCTCCGTCAGCCGGTTCGCCGGCGGTGGCCGGAAGCGCTCCAGCGACCGCCAGTCGGTCCACGGTCAGCGTCTCCCCCGACCCGCCGAGTTTGACGGCACTGGCGTCAAGGTCCTGGGCTGTCGGCCAGAGTATTATTGGCACCCCATCCCGAATTGTTCGGATTCAATCGCCGCATTCAACAGCAAGTCGTACGGTGTACGCGCCGACCGTATCCATGCTTGATCCGACCGTGACCACGTAGGTGCCGGAATCCGCGACGGTCAGCACTTGAACCAGTGCATCCTGGCCTGCGGCGGTAATGTCGGCCAGACGTATTTCCGTTCGGATCGTCGACTCTGACGGTCGGAATGAGTCCGGCGGTGCCTTCGATCAACACGGTGAGCGTCTGTCCCTGATCGAGACTCACGGCAAACGCGTCCGTGTCGTTCGCGACCTCGATACTGCCGGGAAACGACTGCTGGTAGATCAATGAGCCCCAAGGGCGCGAAAGCGACAGGAGCCGGCGGTTCCAACGTAAAGTAAGTCACGAAATGCATCGCCGCCGACACCATCACCATTTCCATCCAAAGGCGTGCTGAAGGGATTCTGCAATCCTCCCGCCAGCAGCGACACTCGATAGTTACCGAAGCCGAGGCTTCCCACCGGGAAGGTCCACGTGGAAGCGATTGGTGCCGATCTTGTAGGCGTTGGCGATCAGCGACCGTGACCGAGTTCGTCGTCGCTCGTATCGAACACGCCATCGAAGCCGGCCGAGCGGATTTCATAGCTGGCTGCCGCATTGACCGAATCGGGATCCATGATCTGCGAAAAGGACACGTCGAAGCCGGTGGGCGCGGTTGTGACAACACTGCCGTCCGCGGGGAGCCCTTGGATGGATTTGATTTTTGGGGCTCCGATATTCTGCGACAGGGCGCTGTGTGAGTTCACGCGCCCCGCTCCCAGCAGGCCAACAAACGAGGGATTTTGTGCGTCAATATTGTCGGCGGTGGCCAGCAGCTGGGCGGCCACCTGCTCGCGGGACCACGTGGGATGCGCGGACCAAATCAGAGCGGCGACACCAGCCGCATTGGGCGTCGCCATGCTCGTTCCGGATAACACGGAATAGGTATTGTTGGGAGTCGTGGAAAGGATGTTTCCGCCGGGCGCGGCAATGTCGATACCGTCACCGTAGTTGCTAAAACTGCTTCTGCCGTCGCCATTATCGGTACTTGCCACCAGTAAGGATTCGACAAAAACCTGCCGCGGTGGATTCAAGGCGCAGTTATTGCCGGCGGAATTAAAGTGCAGCACTCCGGCATCGTAAATATAATCGAATGCCGCATGGACGACCGGGTCCGAGGCCCATCCGTCCATGTTGTAGCTGGAGTTGACAATGTCGATCCCGTTGTCGGCCGCGTACGCGAACGTTTCGGCAATGATGGCGGCTGTCCACGTGCCACCGTCGTACCATTTGAGTGGTACTAACGTCGCTCCAGGTGCCGTACCTACCGTGCCGACCCCATTGTTAATGGATGCCGCCGCAATCCCCGACACGTGTGTGCCGTGATTATCCCCCGCCAAAGCGTCGGGGTTATTGTTGTGGTTGAGAAAATTATAGCCGTTGACATCGTCAATGTAACCGTTGTCATCGTTGTCCAAACCGTCTCCGGGTATTTCACCCGGATTGACCCAGACGGCAGCCGACAAATCCTCGTGCTGCAAGTCCAATCCGTCGTCAGTAATTCCCAGCAGAATGCTGGAACTGCCCAGGGAAATATCCCAAGCATCGATATTTCCCATGACTGCGTGATGATACTGCGACGCAAACCGAGGATCATTCGGGATCAGGTCGCGCGGGTCTCCATTGTCGTAGACAAAGTTCGGCGTGCTCCACAAAATATCTTCCCGGCCTTGCAGCTGCTGCATCACCTGGAAAACGTCCGCATCCGCCCCTAACTGCAGGTGAACCAAGGCGGCGCTTTGTCCGAGGCCTTGGTCCACGGTCATCAGCGTCTTCATGGGCCTGGCGTTGGTCAATCCGGTCAGGTTCGACCAGTCCACGGTTGCGAGCACTGCACCGGCGGATGACCGAGCCGCCGCCACTTTGGTGGCCACGATCAGTTCGCCAGGAACGAACGAGTCGCACGCGGCGCGTTGTGTGACAGCTTGCAAGGAAACCGCGTCCGCCGACCACGGGTCCGTGATGCCCATGAGGTCGGATGCCAGCAAGTGTCGATGTTCCAAATGCTCGAAATGTAATTCGCAAGACGTGCGCGAGCGCGATCCGACACCAGTTGAACGTAGTCTTCGCAAGGACAGCATGAGTACCCCTTAGACAAAAAATATCCGGGCGCGAGAGCCGGACCTGTCCGACTCGTTTAGCAGCATTTATTTCGGGCCGACTCGAACGCCGAGCGGTCGCCGAGCACATCCTGCTGATCCCGATGCAAATTTGGCTGGAAAATCTGGCAGGTCACGTGCCCTTAATTATAAACGCCCTTGTCTGTTCCTTAAACGCTCTTGTCGATGTTTTTGCCCAGCTTATGTTCCCTTTTTTGCCTGCTCCGCCGGCGAGAGGTTGGTATCGTCGGGCGCGGCTAAGGGCACGTCCGGGATTGTGGCTTGTTCGGGGACCGCGATTTGGTGCAGCAATTCGGCCCTCCACGCTCTCGCCTCCGCGACTTCCGGATCGTCGTTTCCCAACTCAGCCGACATCCACTCAATAGCTGTTTCCGCGCAGCGGCTGGCTTCCGGATAGGCTCGAATATCAGCATACAAACGGGCGACCTCCATCATCGTGCGGGCATGTTCGGCGCTGGCACCGTTCAGATTCGCTACGGCTCGATTCAGTCCTTCATACAATGTCACATCGTGCCCCACGCCATCACCGGGCACCTGAAAGGCGCTCTTGAGCAATTCCAGGTAGCGTTCCGCTCGGGCATGCTGTGCATCTCCATGCAGTCGAGCGTTAAGGGCCGCGCGACGATGTTCGCTCTCAGATTGGGCGAACTGCTCGGCCAGTCGGCGCTGTTCGTCAATCAGCAGGGCCGCCACAAAGAAGGTGGCGGCAAGGGTGATGAGGGCCAGGATGGCACCCCTGACAAGTGCTTGATGGTTGCGTGTGAAGCGCGACAGCTGCTCGAATAACGTTTCACGGTGCGAGCTAACCGGTTGGTCAGCCAGATAACGTTCCACGTCCTCCGCCAGATGCCGGGCCGTGGCGTAGCGATTTTCAGGTAGTGGGGACATCGCCTTGAGGCAGATCGACTCCAGCGTCACGGGGATACTCGAATTCAAGCTGCGCGGGCGCGGCAATCGGCCTGCGGTCACTGTCGCCAGAAGTTCTTCCGTATTCTCGCTTTCGGCCGGTGCGTGGTTCGTGAGCAGCGTGTAGAGCGTGGCCCCCAAACTGTAGATATCGGCTGCCGGCCCCAGCCGATCGTGCTCACCCCGTGCCTGCTCGGGACTCATGTAGGCGGGCGATCCCAGCGCCCTCCCAACCTTGGTGGAGCAGGCATCCGCATCCGCATCGCGCGGCGTGGGCATAAATTCCTCGGCCCGCTGGCCGGGTTGACCCAGCAGCTTCGCCAGTCCCCAGTCGACAACCAGTGTCTCGCCGTAGTCTCCCAACATGATATTGCCGGGCTTGATGTCTCGATGCAGAACCCCGCGCTGATGAGCATAGTTGATGGTGTTGCAAACGTCCAAGAAATGCCCCAACAGCCGTTGCATTTCCACGCGCTGCGAACCCGCGGGCTTAAGGCTCCAATCTTGCTGGTAGAAACTACGGATCGCCTCGCGAAAACTCACGCCCTTCACGAAGCGCATCGTGTAGTAGGGGCGGCCGTCCTTATAATGGCTGAAGCCGTAGACCGGCACGATACCAGGGTGTTCCAGCCCGCTGGTCACCAACACCTCCGTGGCAAATCGGTAGCGGCTGACTTCGTCGTCCGCGAACCGACTCCGAATCTCCTTGAGTGCCACTTCGCGCTTCAATTCGTCGTCGTAGGCCAACCAGACTTTGCCCAACCCACCTTCGTCGTGCGGTCTGATCAGTCGAAATCGACCGCTCACGTGCGTGCGATAACCGATCGAATCAGGAGGTGTCGGTTCGGTCGGATCGGCCGTCCCGCGAGCTGGCTGTTCGTCGGTCGCGGAAGACGCCGGCAGGCATTTTTCCAAACGTGTGCCTTGCGCAAGTACCTGCTCCGCAATCTCGGGAAATCGCCTTTCATATTCCCGCGAATCCAGCGCCGGCTCGCGACGCGCGCGCAATCGGTACTCGGAGCCCACAAAATCTGCCAGTCGGGCTGCATCCCGCCTCAAACTGGGGAATCGAGCCAAATAATCCTCGACGCGGGCTGCCGTCCCCGACTTGATACTCAACTCCAGGTCGGCTTCCACCAGTTCCCAAAGCAGTCTCTGTCGCAGGGACTCGGTCAGCTCGTTGGGCACGAAGGCTGCGATGTCCAAGGGGTGGTCGGTCGACCAGGATCGTTCAAAGTCGGCCACAAACTGTTCAATGACCAGGCTATCTTCGTTCAGGACGCTCATGGTACTTTTCAAAAAAAGATTGGGGGCCCCATCCGTCAATGAAATCTACGCTGCTGCTGCAAGTCAGGTGCGAACGGAATCAGCCGACGTGCGTTAGTACATGTTTTTCCGTGTAATCGGGAACCGGACGCTAGCGCGTGCCGGCTGATCAGGGGTGAAAGTCGATCTGATTGTCCCATCGGTCGCTGCGCTCAGTCAAAATCGCGGGCCATTTCTTCCAGCCGTTCGCGAACAAGCGTCAGCACGCGATACACGGTCCGCTCCGTCCGACCAATCCGCTCGCTGATTTCCTCGACTGAGTAGTTTTGCAGTTTGAGCCGGAGTACATCGCGTTGATCCGGTGTCAGCTCGGCGAGCAATTGCTCCAAGGTCTCTTGCAAGACCATCGCATCTTCGGCCGTGGGTTGCCGCCCTCGGATGTAGTCCAGGCTGAATGTATCGAATCCGGTCTTGTTCCCTGTCGACGTTCCGCCTGCCGCGGGCATATGCCTGGGCGCGCCTTCCGCACTTGCGCACGGTAATACTGGCTAGTAACGACCAAAGATTATCCCAATCGTCAAAACGAAACTGATCCTCGGCGTGCCGCCGAAAGAAACTATGAAAAACAGATTGAACGACGTCGTCGGCGTCGAACTTGGCGCGATGCTTGAAGTCGATCCGGCGAGCGGCTAAGCGAATCAGTTGTCCTACGTAGCGTTCGTGGAGTTCGGCGGCCGCTGCCGAATCGCCGGAGCGGAGTCGGCGTACAAATCGCTGAAATGAGCCCTTGGATCCCACGCTAAATCCATTCAAGTTTCCGACCCGCTTGCCTTGGAAAAGCCGTGTTCCGGTTGCGCATCAGGGGCGATCGGCCACGGCGTTACGCCGCCGGGATCACCCCACTTCTTTCGGTGGTCACGTCCGCCGCTGGTACCACTACGGAAAACCGCGATAAACACCGCAAACTTGGATTATAACTCCTCGCCCGCAGCCCAATCGGCAAAAATAGCCTGGATTTTTCAGCCGGACGTCCGCATCAACCTAAAATTTTATGACAGACGTCCGCGCTATGTAAGTTGCCGGACCGCTGCGTCAGGTCAATTGCCGTCGTCCGGCCTGCAAGTTGCCGTGGTGTTGTATCGAAATCCCGCGGTAGCCACTCCTGGTTTGGTACCACACTGTTTCCTTCAAGGAGGTCTCCATTGTTCAGACCATTTCAGATTCGTGTGATCGTGTTATTGGTTCTAAATCTGTTGCTGACCTGCCCACCCAGTTCCGCTCAGCTGCAAACGAACTCAGGGAAATCTTGGAAAAGCGGTAGCGCCAGTAATTCGGAATTCGTCCAACTCACGGTGACCCATGGGACGACTCCCCAGATTTCCGGTACGATCTCCGTGCGCAGTTACGGTTTGTGGCAAGGAGCCCACGTTAAAGAATTTTCCGGTATGCAATCCAAACTCTCGAATTTCGTAAGGCTTGATTGCGAATGCAGCGACGGCATGAAATTTTATGGGTGGTACTGGCCCGGCCCCACCGGGACCCGCGGCGATGATCGCGTTGCGATTTATTTTCGGCCCATGGCGACGCCATCGGAAGTCCAGCCCGAATGCCACCCCAACAAGGAACATCTGGCCTTCGAATCCGAGACCGAACTCGTCGAGTAGCCGAACGCATCCGTATGGCGGCCTGGCGCACATCTTCCATGCAAATTCTATGACGGGCAGGAATTTAACACTCATGAAAACTCAGACAAACGCCGTATTTTGTTGGGCATGTTTTTGTCTACTGCCGCTGGCCGTCTCCTCGGCCTCCGGTCAATTGTTGAACGCACCCGGACAGGTATGGACTGACGGCAGTTCGCAGGGTGCGAATTACGTCGAAATCCAAGTTACCCAGGTAACGCCCGGAACTTTTGCCGGACTTGCGTCATTCAAGTTGAATGGCGAGTGGATCGCGCAGGAGCAGTCATTCTCGGGTACGCAGCAAGTGCTTGCAGGTGGAGTTCTGCAATTGGACGCAACCTGTGACCTTGGTACAAGATTTTCGGGTTGGCTGTTCCCCGGTTCGGATGCCGGCACCAACAGCGACGATCGGATTTGTGTTTACTTCACGGCGGGTACGAGCAACGAAATCCCCTGCGCGTCCGATAGCAATGATGCGAACGCCATTCTGCATCCGAGTTCAGCCTAGCGGCCCGTGCCGGTTGCCACCCCACGGCTGCCGACATGCAAGTTCTTCCGCTGCTACGGCGAGATGGTCCGCGCGACTCGAAAGCCGACATTTCGACTGGTTCCTGAAATCGGCAAGCTCGCACGATAGGCACACCGAGCGGTACGAGCGTCCTCTCGGGCGCTTCCGCCCCGCACCGTGCGCATGTCGGGGGCGTGACACGCAGCCGCGAGGAATGCAAAAAAACCGTCGGGCTGATGGGAATACACCCGCTCGACATAAGGTTCATAGCACCATTCATTGACGTTGCCAAGCATGTCGAAGAAGCCAAATTCGTTGGGAATTTTTTGAGCCACGGGATGGGTTTGATTCGTGGAATTTCCAGCAAACCATGCGAATTCAGACAGAAGTTCCGCGTCGTTACCGTAATACCGGGCGCACTGCCCCACCCCCGCGGCAGGCATATTCCCATTCTGCTTCCGTGGGTAATCGATAGCCCGTTTGATACGTCAGATTGCATGGTATTTGGTAGTCCGGGGACCAAATACCCGGATAACACCATTGTTCTTCGGGAATCCCCTCGATTTCGCTGAGCCATTGGCAGAATCGAGCGGCATCGTGATAGAAAATCCCGCATTGTGGACTTTCTGCGGGATAGTCCCTCGGCTGAGGGTCGCTGCGCCTGCGAAGCGTAGAAGTCCTTTACCTTGGGATCGTCAAGAAACCTGCGATACTGTCGAGCCGTAACTTCGGTGGCGCTCAGCGCGTACCGCGAATTCAAGTAACGATTCTGTGTCCATTCATTGCTCCATCGTTCTGAATCCGAGGCGGAACTGCCCATGGCAAACGTCTCGGGTGGCGCGACCACGATCATGGTCTGCCCCGCCGCATTACGATACCAATCGCGGATTCGATCTTCGACGATTGGGTTTTGCGGCGGTAGGGATGCCGGATCAAAATCGAGCAATGGATGCGCGTCCCTTCCAGCCCAGTTCCTCAAGCACGCGATGGCCGCCGACCGCAGTCCAGCATTAGGCTCATCTACGGCCAGGCGATTTAGCCGAGCCAACAACTCCGCGCGGGATGGTTCGGGTATGCGCGGCAGTGGATACCGCGACAAGGCGCACAACACTTGCTGGTATCTCCGGGGCACCTGCGTCGCGTCTGCCAGAACGCGAAGCAGCAACTCGGGGTTGACGTCCGCAGTCGCCGCCCTGGCCATCAAGTGCGATGCTAACTCCTGACCAAATTCGCCATCCAAGACTTTCGTTACATAGGCTTCGTTCCCCATCGCGGCCAGCAACAGCGCCAGATTTGCCTGTGGCCGAGACACGGTGACAACATTTTTCGTGGAGGGCGCGTGGCGATTCCAGACGGAACCTGCCAGCAGCTGCCGCCTGGCGGGAGCATACGCCACCGTCGTGCATTGCGGGGTCCACCCCTCGTCCGCCAGTTGTTCGCTCTCCGCATCGTGCTCCGCCACTGGCATAAAGGGCAACCACCGGGAAGTGACAGATGGATCGGCAATGTACGAGAGGGATATCAGTCCGTCCCACCCCGCTTCCGCAATCAGTTGCAGAAAACGCTCATCCGTCCGCAGCACGTCAAATTCCCTGAACACGGCACCTGCGTGGGTCCAACTCACGTCATGAGCCTCGGCGAAGACTTGGATCGCTTGACCGCGGAAATCGGCCGAGGCGGTCGGGTCAGTCTCCCGCAAGGCTGCGGCCAACGCAGTCAGTGCCGACGAATACGCGTATCGTAGGCGCGGGCTGTCCCGTTGCTCTCGGCGAACATAAGCTTGCGCAAGTTCCGCGAGACAACGCCGCGCTGCGGTTGAGTTTCCCTCCAACAAGTAGGCTCGCAATCTGAAATAGGCCGCATGATACGGCAAGCGGCCCGCCAGCGCAATCAACGAGGCCGTGTGACGGACTCCCTGAACGTCCCCCAGCGCCACGAACAATTTGCCGCGCAAATAAATGAGTTCCAGATTTTGTGGCGAGTTTCCCATCGCGATGTTGATTTCGCGCAAGGCCTCGTCCAGCTGACCCGTCTGGTACTTGGCAAACGCTTCGGTGATGATTCGATCGACGGGCTGTTCGTTGGGCAGCATTTGGACTCCGGCCGCGGCTGTTTCAAATAGATCAAACAGCTGAGGCCGGGTGGGATCAAGCACTAGTATTCGGCAGTCCGTGATGGCCTGGGCCGTCGTGGCAAAATCGATGCCGCCGAAGTAGGCGGAATAACTGCGATCATCCCTGCCGGAAGTCACCGAGGGTTTCCACAAGGACGAGTACCTGCGAATTCCCTGCTCGTCAATCCGACTTAGATACCGATGCAGTGAATACCCGTCGGTCCGGAGTTGATAAAGCCCACGTCGGTCCTCCTTGCCGTCCTGTTCCAGACGCAACACGGTGTCTAACGGCTCAGACGTTGGGGACTGCAACCAAAGTCCCACAAAACGCACCTGGCCATCCACCTGGTAATCCGCCATGTCCCAAAGTTCCAGGGATTCCCGTTTCAGCAAATCATGTTGCCGTTGCAGTTCATCCGCCGTCATGTCGGCCTGCCAATGGTAGCGACGGCGGCTGCGATTCCAGCAGACGGTAGCGAACAGCTGCGAACGAAACCAGTACGGCCGCACCGAATTTGGCCGGTATCCAGCCGCATACATGTGCATCAAGCCGTCTTCGAGCTCCCCGAAAGGGATGGACATGGCCAAATGCGCCCTTGGTGGTATGCAGCCCTTGGCATTTGGCCAGCCACGCTTCCAAGGTGCGCGCCGATGTCGGGACGCGCGACGTGGACCGGTTTATTCGCGTCCCGGATCAATGCCTCAAACCTTTCCGGCAACACCGATCGAACCCAAGTTTCGTGTGGGCGAAGAGCCTGACGGACGAGATGAAAATTTTCTTTCGACACGAGCTGAGCTATATTCAGCAGTTGTTCAGGCTGATCGCCGGCAAACCACACGGCGGCTTCCACAAGATTCTCCCGCTGACTTGCCGACTTCGATTCAGAGTCGCCTAATGCGTCGACCAACGAAGGAACCAGTTCTTGCCGTACGGGCATGAGATTGACTAACCAGTCATGCAACTCGTACGGTCGAGCGTGCATCAGGGCCGCCGCGGTGGTCTCGCCTGCGTCGCTCCACCCGCGACCCTCGGGATCCGCCGTGGCCAGAGTGCTGGCCACACGCAGCAGCGATTCGCTGGCGGTGTTCGACTCGATCGATTCTGCCTCCAGCAGTTCGCGCCACAACTGATCCAGTATTCCCTGGGGGTTGCCGATGAAACTCGCGGCCAGGATGGTAATCTCGTTTTCGGGAACCACGCGAACGGCGTCCAGGATCTCGGGGGCCCGCGCCGGAAATCGGTCGACCGTGGCCATCGCCAACCGCACGCGTCGTGGCTTCAATTCCGGGTCCGAGACCGATGCATCGAGCCGCTGCCATTCCGCATCAATCAAGGGCGCAATACGCGGTCCCTGGTCCGCAATCTGCTGCACCAGGGCGGGAACCTGTGTCAAGTCCGCGACGAGCAACTGCTGTACCAGCGGACGACGGCTCAGGGAACGATACGTGAAAACGAGCGGAACCAGAATCAACAGAGTGAGCAACACCACCGCCCCTGCCCGTTTTGCTACGCGCCACCAGGCGATATGCATCATCTCGCGTTCGACGGCCTTCCAGTTCGAGCGGCGCGTCCAACACGTCATCGCCAGCGTTTCGAACATCGAGGGCAAGTGCCGCTTGTCGCCGCTAAGTGACCAGGCGCGGCCCAGTTCGCGAAGCCGCATACGCATTCGCCCCTCCAGTGTGGCTCGCCGCTCAAGGGTCAAAAAGTCTCGCAGTACCGGCACCAGATACGCATTGGTCAGTCGGTAACATCGATTCTCGTCTCCATGCTTCTTTAGCCTGGAAAAGCCCGGCTCCGTTCCGCTGCCCCGCGCATGGGCAGCCTTGTGAGCGTCGGCTGGCGTTCCGATCCGCTCCTTGCTCGGCTCATGCGGGATTGCGGATACTGCCTCTTCAGGGTCATTAACCTCCGGGTCCTCCGGTGTGATCAGCTTCAGTCGTTGATCCAGAATCGAGATGAGTTCGTCGAAATAGCCACCGCGATCGCGGTACGCGGCAATCTGCGCTCAGTTCCGACGCCGATTTCCGGGCGCTGCTTAGAGGTTGCCCGTCTTCAGGCAGCAACGACCAAAGTACGTCCTGGGCAGCACGGCGATGGTCGCCAAAGCGGGTCGCCTGGCACAATTCCGCCATGCAGCGTTTCAGAAACTCAAAATCCACGCCCGCGGGACCGCTCAAATGGCGAATGGTCTTGGATTGCCAAGATCGGTCGCGCATGATTTCCGCAAACGCCGATAGCCGCACGGGCGCCACGACACCGTCTTCCAGCATCGCATCCACGGCTAACCCGAGAAATTTGCGCTGCGCACGACTTAGCTCCTGAGGGTATGCCGGTAACTGTCCGCAGCCGCGACCGAAAGCCGTCAATACGAGCATGGCATGGTCGGGCGCGAACATTCCCAGCGACGCATAGTTCTGGTGCTCGGCCAGGCGCACTTCCAGTTCTTCAAACAGCATACTGGCGGCCGTCCAGAATTCCGATCGAACCACCAGCAAACACATGATGTGCTCGCCGTCACATTGGCGTAATGCATCAACCAGGGGTGTATTTCGCAAGTGGCCGTGCAGCCACTGCTCGAACTGGTCCAATACGATCAAGATGCGTTCGCCGCGATGGGGGAGAATCCGCGTTCGCAGCTGCATGAAATTTTCGACAATGCCCGTGGGCGGAAGTTCAGGAAACTGCGTCCGTAGGGCCCGCGCCAGCTCCAATTCCGTTTCAATCTGCGACGACTCGACGACGATGGGTGTCATGTTGGTGGGTAGATTTGGCAGCAGTCCCGCGCGGACAAAGGATGTTTTGCCGCACCCCGTGGGACCAAACAGGGCCGACAGCGGCGGGGCCCCCGCGACCGCATCAACATCAAAACATCGCCGCCAGAATTGCAGCGAGTCGGGCAGTCCGAAACGGTCGGCAGGACCGGGCAGCAACGGTAAGAACGTGGCGGCGTCCCGTTCGCCAAACGGACGCAGCCCCTTGCACGCAACCGACATCTGCTCGAGTCGCCGCTCCGCGGGAGCGTGCTCGCGATACGCTTGCAGGTCCTCAATCAGCTGACGGGCATGGGGATAGCGGTGGTGGCGGCTTTTCTCCAGACAGCGCAGGCAAATGCGTTCCAACTCGGCTGGAATTTCTGGGTCGTGGTCGCGCAGCGGACGGGGCCGCGAAGTCAAAATCTTCTCGTACAGGTCTTCGCGTGTGGCGGCGGCGAACGGGCGTCGTTTCGTCAGCATGCGGTACAGCACCACACCCAGACTCCAAACGTCGGTGGCACCATCAAGATTGTGCGTCTCACCCCGCAACTGCTCGGGAGACATGTAGTTGGGAGTACCCACGAACTCACGCCGCGCCACGTCATTGCCACGCAGTGCCAGGCCAAAGTCGGCGATCCTAGGCGTGCCCGTTGAATCCATGATAATGTTTGACGGTTTCAAGTCCCGGTGGATTACTCCGTTGCGGTGCGCATAGTCCAGCGCCTCCGCAATGGCGATCGTAATCTCCACCGCCCGATCAGGCGAAAATGATGATTGACACAATACCTGGTCCAGCGTCTCACCGTCCACATACTCAAAGACACCAAACACGCGCTGGTCGCGCGTGCGACCTACGTCAAAAACCGACACAATGCCGGGATGTCGCAGCTTGGCTGCCGATCTGGCCTCCCGCATGATCTGTCCCAACTGATCGTGGGCCCGTTTACGTCGAAAAGGCATCTTGATCGCCACCTGTCGATCCAGACCACGGTCATGCGCCAAGTAGACCCTGCCAAAGGCACCCACGCCAATCAGTCGCTTGATGTCGTAGCGGCCCAGACGGCGTGGCATGCGCCGACGTCCTCTCAACGCGTCGTGCGCTGCCGCCTGCGCAGGAATACTCTTGGCATTCTCCACAATGTCGTGCAGACATAGCCCTAGGTGCGACGAGTCAGCCACTCCCCGTGAACTCTCCCAACTGCTGCCAGTGGCGAGAACCCGATGCGCTTTGAGGGCGCAATCCGAACACTCGCCCAAATGATCCGCAATCAGTTGAGCCCACGTGTCCGAAATCTCACCTTTGGCGAACGCCAGAATTACGTCATTCGACGGGCAGTCGGTGGGTCGCTGGATGGTGGACATTCAAAATCACGCGAAAGTAAAATGGCGTAGCGCTACGTTGTCGATGAAGTCGATGGGCCGTCTATTATAATTCTCCCGGGTACAAGTCGGCAAATTCCTCTCGGACCCGTCTTCGAATCCGGCTGCAGGCCAGGTAAACCGAATTTCGCGACATGCCCAGTTGAGCTGCCACCTCCGTGGGACAGTCGCCCTCCAAGGCAATCGCAAAAAACGCATTGCAGTGGTCGGGCGAAAACTCTTGTCGAATAAACTTCTCGATCTGCGCGAATAACAGCTTCTTGTCGTGGACGCACGAATCCTCGGACGACCGGGGAAATACCAGATTATTCAAGTGGGTAGCGACGTGACTTCCGCTGAGCAATTTCTCGCGACGGCGAAAATGATCGATGAACTTTCGCCGCGTGATCTTGCGCATCCAACCGCGAAACGAACCGAAATCGCGGTCGCGGCGAAATGATCGTAGTCCTCGATATGCGGCCACAAACACGTCTTGAGCCACGTCCGGCAGCGAAGCAGTTTCCAATCCTGCCTCGCGGAGCCAATAGCATACAAGGGGGCCGTAGCACTCTACAATCCGCTCCCAGGCCGCACCGTCCTTCTGACGGGCCCGCTCCAATAATCCGAGCGACGTCTGGCTAAGTACGGAACCCTGCGAGCCATACTGCTCCATCACTGCGCTCCATCGCCAATGTCACCTATGCCCAGGAAGTCCGCCATCAATATCCAACCCATCAATCCGCACCCATTCTAGGCACCCCGGTCCAGGCACCCCGGTCCAGGCACCCCGGTCCACCTCGCGAAAATTTCATGACAGACGCCCGCGTTTCACTGCATAGGAGTTTTACGCCCGCCAACGAGGGCCTTTATTTTGTCCCGCACCGCGGGATTTTGCAATTGTCGCGAATTTCCACGTCGGAGAGCTCCTCGGAGTGTCTCACCCCCTCCGAGGCAAAGCGCCGGCGTGGATTTTATTCCCATCGACACGGAATCCCGCCCCAATGCCGTAAATAAGGATGGCTGCGGAAGGAAGGGAGCGCCAGCACGAGCCAGAAAACCGAGAATCAAGTCCGGCCAGATAATCGAAATCGGCGCCCTCGATTGGCCTGTCGGCCAACCAAGTTCATGCAAACACATCCGTCACACCCGGTATGGGAACCGGATAGCGGCCGTCCGCATCCGGCAGCACTGGCGGTGTATCTTGAAGGCTCCGATAACTGTCAATTGGGGCCAGGGCGGGGCCATCGGTCAGCGCCCGGTCCATTTCCACCTGGCGGGCGGAGTACGTCGCCATCCGCCCCAGGACCGATGTCATCGAACTCATCGCCCCGTAGTCGGCCTCATTCGGAATTTCACCTCGTCTCAGCGCGAAACAGATCGTGGTGTTCCTGTTGGTGGCCGTTACCGCCGCCCTCGCCAAATTCCCAGACGACGCCATTTTTCGCGTCGTAAATTCTCGCGGCGGAAATATCCGCCCAACCTTGGCTGCCATGTGCGTACTCGGCGACATGACTTTCGCAGCCGGGAATATGGCAGCACTGGCTGAACATTTTGCAGCCGTCGTCGAAGGTAAATTCAACACTGTGATGATCGAAGATCTGCCCCTGATCGATCCCAGTACGCACTTGCCGACCGCCCATCCCAGTGGCCGAAATCGGATAACGGCCCTTGACCCAGTTGCCGACATCCAAATTGTGGATGTGTTGTTCCACGATATGATCTCCGCACAACCAATTGAAGTAATACCAGTTATCCAACTGGTACTCCATTTCCGTTTGTTCGGGTTTTCGATTTCGCGTCCAGACCCCGTCGCTATTCCAATAGACTCGTAAAGCGAGAATCTCGCCGATGGCCCCATCTTGCAGTCGTTGGACGGTTTCGATGTAACGCGGTTCGTGACGGCGTTGCAGACCAACCGCCACAGCCAACTCCCTGGTCTTGGCCAATCGAGCCGCGTCGAGTACGCGTCGTACGCCGACGGCATCGACAGCTACCGGTTTTTCCATGAACACGTGCTTGTTGGCGGCAATCGCCCGCTCGAAATGCAGCGGCCGAAAGCCCGGCGGCGTGGCCAGGATCACAAGGTCGATATCCGACGCCAAAACACCTTCGAATCCATCCAATCCCACAAACTGGCGCTCGCGAGCGACGTCCAACTTATCGGCGTAGTCGCGTCCCAGGTTGCGCAGACATTCTTGAACACGTGACGCGAAAACGTCAGCCACCGCAACCAGTTTGGTGGATCCCGCGGTGTTCATGGCCTGGGCCACGGCGCCCGTACCTCGGTCGCCGCATCCAACCAGTCCCAGCCGAATTGTGTCTTCGCCAAACGTATGCGCAGCGCGCGCTATGGACAGTTGGCTTAAACTCAACGCACTGGCGGCGACCGCCGCCGTGGACTGTCGCAGAAAGCCCCGTCGCGTCGAAGTATCGGCTGGTTTGCTCTCGTTGGTCAACTTCGTCGTCATCTGCAAGCTCCAGTTCAAAGTAACACGGGGGGCTCGGAAGCATGCCCCACGGGTGGTGTTGCGATCCTTGCCGGGCCATTCCTGCAGGGGGTTTGGGCGATGCCTTGCCGGGCCATTCCTGCGGGGGGTTTGGGGATACCTTGCCGGGCCATTCCTGCGGGGGGTTTGGGGGGCGTATCCCCGCAATCCCCCCGCGGGAAACCCAATCCCCCCGCGGTCAGCGCTCCTACTCTCCAGGCCAGCGACGACCTAAGGAGCCCGGCCATGGACGACTGCCCACATCTCGCGAAGTTCTCTTTGATAGCCCCCTGAGAGGATCGGGAAACGACACCATGTCTTCGGGTCAACGTTTTCGTCATCCAAATGGAAGCAGGGAGCATAGCGTTCCCGCTTCCACTGATTGCGACACCATAACACAAAGAACTTCTCAACCCAAGCTGCCAGTTGACTCCGAGGGTAGTCGAGCCCCAATGATTCCAGCCTGTGCAGACACTCCAGCGGTGACAGCTTGTCTCGGATCGCCCCGCGTTCGACGTGGTCCAGTATGTCGTAAGGCATTAAATCGGCCTCGTCCAGCTGGCCCGCGGATGGTGGGCGCAGCTCGGCAGTCGGCTGTTGCTGAGTGACGGCGGCCAACCGTGGAAACGGTCCCAACCCCTCGGGACCCAACTGCTCCATCCATCGCAACCACCGCCGCAGAAACGCCTTGTCAATTCCGGTAATCGGCGAGAGACCGCCACACGTGTCTCCGTCCATGGTGGCATAACCCACTGCCGCCTCGGATCGGTTGCTGGTCGAGAGGAGTAAGGCGCTGCTTGATGTTGGCCAGCATCCAGATTCCAGGTCCGCGGACGCGTGCCTGGATATTCTGCAACGCAAGATCGTCCTGCTCCCAAGTCAGCGGTCGCGCCAGCGCCTCCGAGATGAGTGACGTGTAGGCGACTACGATGGGCTCCACGTCCAGGCAGCAAAATTCGGCGTTCAATCCGCGGGCCACGCTTTCTGCTGCGTTCCTCGTAAGCTGCGAGCTGTTGCGCGTTGCCTGGTAAGCACAGGTCAGCAGCCGTCGCGTCAACTCCGCCGGAGTCCGGCATGCGTCGATACCGGGGATATGTTCCAGCCTGGCAAGCACGCCCTCCATACCGAGGTCCCGCACGGCCAGGTCAAATGTCCGCGCGGATAACAAGGCCACGGCCGTCGAATCCACCCCGCCGCTCAGCGAAACAACAAACCCGCATGATCGGCTCTTACGCAGGTAATCAAACAAGCCCAGGCACTCGGCCCGCAAGAACTCCTCGTGTTTCACGTTGGGGCTGGCTGTCCAAGCTGGTGATGCTTCTCGCTCGTCGGCTGCGGGCGTCGCGGGGTAAACGAAGTTCGCGCGGACGACTTGCGAGGCCCCCGGCATCTTGTCGTTTATGTTCATGCCGGCGGCACGCCGCGCCGCACGGGCTTCGTCCAGGTCCACTACGGCCGTCGCCAATTCGACGTCGTGAAACGAGAGCCGCCGGCTCATACTCAGCATCCGGCCGTCGGCCGCAATCATCGCGTCGCCGTCGTAGATCGCTCGACCCGCCTCGTTCCCCAGCAAGTTGGCGAACACATACACGGTGTGAAATCTGCGGGACGCGTCCAGCACGATCCCGCGGCGAACGTCGTGCTTTCCAAATGCAAAATGGCTGGCACTGGGGTTGAAAAGGATGTCCACGCCTTGCCGCGCCAACTCGACACCCGGGCGATCCTGAACCCAGGCATCCTCGCAAATCTCGAAACCGATCCGCACGCCACCGCAGTCAAAAATCAAGTCTCCCACAGGAACCGACCGCGCCCCCACCTCCATCGTCTCCGACTGGTTGTTGGGCCAGGGCCGAAACCAGCGGGGTTCATAGTGCAGCCCGTCTCCTGCCAGGTGCTGCTTGCCCGCGATCCCCACAACGTGTCCGTCGGCCAGCAGTGCCGCACCGTTGTACAGGCCGCCGCGCAAGGCCACGGGCAATCCCACCGACACCACGATGTCACGCGTCTCCGCACTGATTTCCTGCAGCACGCGCAGGGCCAGGCTGGTTGTGGCATGCGATTCGAAGGCATCCTCACAGCCATATCCGCTGATGCACAATTCGGGCAGGCACAGGACGCTGACCTGGGCCTGTTTGGCAAGACGCACGGCCGTGCGAATTCGTGCGGCGTTTCCATCCCAATCCAGCGGAGTCTGGTTCAGCGCGGCCGCCGCGACCTTGACGAATTTCGACATGCAAGTGACCTGTTGCACCACGGCTACCAATCAACGGGCTTTCCGTAGCAATCGTAAAGCCGCGTTTCGTATCACGTTGGATGGCGACTTCAGGATCAAAACTGGGGCTCGATGTAACTGCTTCGGTTATCATAGCCGAATCGCAGCTCATGTGATTGTACCACCCAAAAGGTTTTTAAGCTTGGCACAAATATCGATCAACAGGTCCGCGGTGACCGGGTCGATTTTGCCCACCGGAAACATTCTCGTTGCCAAAGCGTCAAAGGCATCTGGGTCCTATTGGCTATCGTTCTGCTTCCAACACGTCTTCCACGTAAAGCCTCTGAATTGCTGTCTTCAGGGCGGCTAGTAGCGGTGACGCAACGGCCGCCCCGAGAATGCCGAACAGGACACCCATTATCGCTTGGAAGGCGATCAAGGCTGCGGGCGGAATCGATACTTGTCGTTTTTGAATGAGCGGAGTCACGACGTAGCTTTCAATGAGCTGCAGGCCCAGATAGGCAGGCAACACCATTGCCGCCGAAGTCGCTCCTTGAGGCAGTGCGAACACCATGGACAGCGACAACGCGATTACGGCACCGATGTTTGGTATGAACGTTAGTAGTCCGGTCACAATCCCCAACGATCCGGCCATCGGAACCCCTATCAAACAAAGCAACAACGCAGCGCCTAAGCCGGTGGCGAGCATTGATCCAAAACGTCCAAGCAACCAACGCCATAGTGTTTCGCCAATTTCGTTCAATACCTCCGTTGCGCGTTCTCGCTTTTCCGGCGGGACCAGTTTGACTACTCCGTCACGATAAGTCCCGGGAGACAACGCCAGAAAGAGACCAACAAAGAAAATCAGCGTGCTGTTTACCACCAAGCCGAAGGTCGTTTTGAAGATTTGGCCGATGGTTTCGGCAGTTTTCTTCGCAGCCTTCCTAACCGGTTCGGGCATCGGGCTCATGTTTGGCAACTTGACGTCTCGAGCGTTATCGGTTTCCTCAGTGGAATTCGAGGCGGAACTTTCTGAGTCGGACTCGCTAGTCGTTTTCATTTTCGGAGACTCGTCAATCGAGTCAGTCACGAAAGGAATCGACGTTACCATCGAACGCACGGTTGGCGATTCATCGACTAACTCTTGTAGTCGTGCGAAGCCTGCATCGATTTGCTGACTGGCAAATTCGATCCGTTGATCGATCTGCACGTAGCATAGTGCAACCGTCGCGACGGACGACGCCACCAGTGCGGAAACGACGATCGCAAGGGACCAGCCCGTCGATAGGGGAATCCATTTATCAATAGCCGCTGCGACCCGCCTGAGAAACACGCCAAATAGGACGGCAAGAAACAAGGTTAGAACCATCTCAGACGCGACGACAATCCCCGCGACAAGGGTCGCCACGATCAGCAATGTGGTTACGGCTTTATCGCTCACGCTAATCCGCGCTCTCGTTTTTTCGGTTATCTGCATACAGGCCACGGCTTGAGCGATGATCGCAGAAAGCAGGCGGGAGCGAAACCGTAGCGCGTGTTCGGTCCCAGATCGTCCGCACCGATATTGCCGTCGCCCCGGACCAGGTCGTGACCGAGTTGCCCGAACATGACGTCACCGCCGGCACTATTTTCGGCTGGGCCAAAAGTGCGTCCATCCCGTCGCACCTTACCGAGGCCGAACTCCAGCGCCGGTTGCGTCACGGCCACACAACGTCTGACGTACAAGGCCTGCGGTGAACAATCATTGGGTCTTTGGATGCCCCTGGCTTTACCCGCATTTTCGGTTCGTTAGACCGCAAGTCAGAAAAGAATGCCGGGAACACGCTCGTGCTTGCGAAACACGATGCGGCATTGTACGTACCAACATCTTGGGCAAACACGTACACATCGTTGCCCAATCCACCCGCTACGTCGTCCATGGCGTTGTCGCCTGGCACGAGCCTGTCGTTACCGCGCAGTCCCCAGAGGCGGTCGTTTCCAACGCCGCCCGACAATTCGTTGTCTTCGTCGCTACCAATAATAACGTCCGGCTGCGGGCTGCCGATGACGTTCTTAAACCCGGTCACGATCACGCCGTTGGCAGATGTCGGAAGCGGATCGCCCGTCCCGAACGTCAGCCCCGACAGGTTGACCTCCGCGCCGAGAACACGAAGACGTCGTCGCCGTCATCACCGCTCGCCATCTCGCCGACGGAGCAAGAAGCTGCGAGTAAATCGAGCAAAACATCCAATCCGGGAATTAATCAGGCAGAGCATTGACATGCAGCGATTTCGCTTTATCCTAAAAACTGACGGCCCCCAGAAGCAAGCATCAAGGCAGAATTTGGCGGAGTCGATTTTGCTCATGAACCGACAAAATAACTCGACGCTTGAGAACGCTAATCGATCTAGCGCGCATTAGATTGCCTGCTGGGCCGATTGGCGTTTTTTTTTGTCTGCTCGACATTTTGGCTTACGATCCGGTCCTGAAGAGCCCATCAGCCTGATTGTAAGACAGTTTTGTCGGCCCTGTAACTCAAACCCTGGAGGTGTCTCGTGAACACTAAACTTGCATGGCGAACAGCGATGGGGTACG
This sequence comes from uncultured Planctomycetales bacterium, assembly GCA_963695565.1. Lineage (GTDB taxonomy): Bacteria > Planctomycetota > Planctomycetia > Pirellulales > Pirellulaceae > CAVOGW01. The sequence goes on along the minus strand of CAVOGW010000005.1, from coordinate 34,513 downwards.
CCGCAACTAGTCTGCTGATGTTCTGTTCGACGTCACAGGGAGCTGTCGGCCTGGTGGCTTCGGTGGATCCCCTGCTCGGAGCACCCATTCTGTACGACAGCGGTGTTCCCATTCCCATGGGAGGCTTCGGAAACCCGACGCTCGACGCCACATTGAACGGCGGCTTGACCATCAGTAGTCTGGAAGTTCTGGGACCGGGTCTGGTCTACACGACGACTGACGACGGGTGGACGGGCCCGTTCATCGATGACACGTCATTGATCCAACTAAACGTCTCTGCGGGCCCCACTACCAATGTTCCTGTGGGTCCGCTTGTTCCATTCGCCGCCAACGCCCGCGGCTACGATCTCACCTTGAACCCCGCGAGTGGTTTTTTGGGCGTGGCCGGCGCTTTCTTGGCAGCGCCCGCACCGATGCCGGGGATTTTCGAACTTGATCCCGCGGGACTCGCCCCGGTCGCTCCATATGCCTTGATGACGGCGCGGCCCACAACGTCGGGCCTGACCTACGGCGCGGGCTCGGCATCGGCCACCGTGTCCACCGACGGAGTACCGGGCGGTGCGCCGATACTTCCGATTGCCGGAGGTATTTACACAGTACCAGCCGGTGGTCCCGAGCTGCCTGGCATTCTCGATGCCATTCCCGTGCCGGGAGGCGTCGCCAGCCCTGGTGACGATCACGTGGTGACGCTGGATGGCCGAACGATCTTCTTGAACGACGGTGCGCACGACCTGCATGATGTCAGCGGGGGTGCGGGGGCTGTCGCCTTGATGATTGATCTGGACCTGGTGGCCGGCGTGGCGCCGTTTCTATCGTTAGGTGGCGTACGAGGAGCCGTGAATCCCGTGGACGGTGACATTTTCAGCGGCTGGGGTCTTGGCGGTCCGATGATCAACCCGGGCGGCTCCAATTTGATCCGTGTCGATGATTTCGGTGCCGGAGCCTCGGTGGCTGTTGTCGGTTTGGACAACGTCCGTGACGTTGACTTTGGGCCGTCCACGTTAGGCGTGGGACCAGGAACCACAGGATTCAGCTTGTACATTACCGAAGTCGAGGGGGGGCCGAGCGCGCCGTTTGGAGCGCCATGGTCGAACATTTGGGAGGTGCCGATTCTGGTTCCTGAGCCCACGTGTTCTTTATGGATGGGGCTGCTGGGGCTGCTGGGGCTGAACTGGGTTGCGCGACGGCGTCGCGGGCGATAGGCCTCGGCGCATGCCGCGATGTTAACGAACTGGCGCGGGGCCCGGACCCTACGGCCCCGCGTACCTTCGGATAGACCGGTTGTAGGAGACTCGGCTAGTATCCCGCTGCGGGAAGCCCTGTGAGTACTCGAATATTGCCACGTGCACCGTACCATCCGGACTCAGGCCATCCAGTCGGACGACCAGTGATGCGGCCGACTTCACCCGAACACCGCAACGACATCAGCGGCGGCGACATCTTCCGCCACACCAGCAGGCGAAACACGTACAACTACCGCGTATACCTACCGCAGCTCGTGCAGCCCCAAATCGGCGCGCGCCCGGTTCCAGGCGACCATGGCTTGAGGTTCATTCTTGACGAACCGTACCAACTGCGATGGGCTGCACGCTAAACGAGCCGACGCTCGCCCGGCGTCAAATTCCTCAAGGGCCAGCACGTCCAAGGCTTCCGCAAGCAGCGTGGCGAAATCGCGATGAGCGGGACTGACCGAAATTCGTCCATTCACTAGCCTGGACATCCAAAGTCCGCTGGGCCGTCGCTCAGGATTCCCGGGCGACCGGACATGCACGGCCATCCTGGTCCGAAGACGCTGCAGGGCCACGGCGCGATTTGCCTCTTGCGATCGACGCTCGCTGGCAGAGGCTTCAATCCGCGTGGGGATATGCACCAGAAAGACCGCCGTTTCTACCTTGTTGCGGTGCTGCCCTCCAGGTCCGCTGCGCCGCTGTCGGCGGACCTCACACTGCGCCAACAAAGCCGCATCCTCCAGTGCCGCCGGATGTATTTCAGCTTCCGACATGTTCATTAATCGTGATTTGAGCTGTCCGGGACATTCAACGACAGGCCATTGTGGCGCCGTGTCAGTTCAAGCAAAAAAGGAGTTGCTGCTCTGGCCCAATCGTGTACTGATCGGTAATGTTCCGCCGTTCCGCCGAAACATAACCGTAACATCTCGGTGTCAATCACGCCGGGGTTCACAGCCACACAGAACAGCTGGCCGGGCAACTCCTGGGCCAAAGCCTGGCTCAAGCCTTCAACGCCCCATTTGCTGGCACAGTACGGAGCCACCAGTGGAGACGTCGTAGTACCCCAGGTGGAACTGAAATTGACGATGCCGCCTTGGCCCCTTGCGATCATGGTCGGCACAAAGGCCCGGATGCAGTGAAACGTCCCCAACAAATTGACGCGCAGCACTTGCTCAAATTCCTTCGGGGAAACCTCCCACAACATGGCATTCGTATTCATGATGCCAGCGTTGTTAACCAACAAGTCGGGGGCTCCATAAGAGGAAATTACACGACTGGCCCAGGCCTCCACCTGCGCGGCGTCGGCCACGTCCACGAGCGCGAAATCATGCGGCGTCGGATGCTGCAGTCGCAGCGATGCGATGGACTCCGCCGTGCGCGCCACGCCGATCACGGCGTGTCCCAACCGGATCAACTCATCGCAAAGTCCTCGGCCCAGACCGCGGCTGACACCGGTAATGACAATCGTCTTCATGGTTTGAGTGGACATTGGACTATCGTTTGCGATCTTTGCGCCGGCCGACTGAAGTCTTGTCGCCAAGACAGCGTCAGGGACCACCAGCAAGCTCAACAGCGAATCCTCGTACGGTTTTCCTCAGGCCCCGAATATGGTGACGGAACCTGCGATCCCCAACCGGGCTCTATGTCCGCATCGTACCATACGAATCGATGCCGAATGTGATCCTGTGGGAGCTGACGACCTCGACAGGCGGCGGGAACCATGGCAAGCTATGCTGCTCGATCACTACTTGCCGTCTTTCACCAAATTTGCGGACGCGTGACACCTTAGTTCGTGTTGGGCATATTCGACGTCGCAGTCGACCCAATGTAGAACAATTGTCCCCAATTGTTTCCGGGCTACGGCGAACGCGGAGAATGAACCATTGAGGGCAGTTGTTCTACGTTCCGGCGAAAACCATACCGGCTCGCGGACGCAAGACATGTTGGACCGTGATGCCAAGGCACGACCTGAGATACACTGACTATCCGCTACCGCCGTACACGTACGTGCCAGGCGCCTGCGCCCCATCCATTGAAGGAAGGTGGACACGGGTGCGTCGGGCCGCCCCCGGAGGTGGCCGATCAGGCCGTATCTGCTTGCGACGTCGACTGGCCAGGTTCGCAGACATACCTCTGGGGAATTGATCTATTCAATCACGGTTTTTACTGGGAAGCCCATGAAGCCTGGGAAGCTATCTGGCGCCCACTGGGTCGCGAAACAGTGGCCGCGCAGTGGTGTAAGGGACTGATCAAGCTAGCCGCGGCAGCCGTCAAAGTCCGCGAAGGAAGACCCCAAGGTGTGCAAAGTCACGCGCGCCGCGCCGCGGAACTATTTGCCGAAGTTCAGTCCCAGGCTCCCGAGTCTTATGCCGGCCTCAGTCCGCGCGAATTGCAGGCTCACGCGTTGGAATTCGCCCAACATTCCGTGCACGGTGACCTGGATAATTTTGTCGCCACGCAGCAGCCTGCACAGCCTGTGGTTGTCTTTCCATTCAGGCTCGACATCCGACGTGGTGAGTAGGGTAGGGTGGCGCGGCCTGGACTTATTGATCCGGAGTCGCACGACTATGGATGCGGACCGCATCGGTGCATCTCGTCATGAGCGCTGGCAACGCGACGTTTCCACCCGCGGGCACACGCCCCATGGCACTCGGTTCGGGCATTGTGGAGCAGTTGTCCCCAACTGTTTCCCCCGACAATTTTGCGAGTCGCGGAACAATTGAGGACAATTGTGCTACAAACTACGTGCCATTGGGCACATGCCCACGGTTCGCCTGGCGGATGACGTTTTGCCACTTATCCGCGTCCCCACGCACTGCTAACGCCGCACGGCATGTTGCGAGGGCCGCACCTGTTCCAGCTCATGCTTGAAGTGCTGGATGGTCTGCGTCGGGTTGAGATTAAACACGGCTCGGCCGTCCGTATGCCATTTGTTGTTCACGAAACTGAACACCGCGGTGGCGCTTCTTAGATTACCCACGGCCTCCACATCCTCCATGCCTCCACCTGGCACGGCCGCAAAGCTGATTGTCGCCGCGACGAGCGCTTGTAGCTGGCCGGAATGGCGGTCTCGTGCGAAGGCAATTTCTTTCTCAAATTCAATGTCGGTCCATTCCAGCCCACGCGGCTTGCCGCTACGTCGAGCGCCCGAGAGAAAGTCGGCTTCGAGCCACTCGCGACGAAGTTGGAATTGCTGGCACGCGCTCTCCATGCGCCGCACCTGCTGGTACTGGACGATCTTCCATGCCGCCCATCCCAGCACTCCCAACAGCACAACCCCGGACAAATAAAGAAGTCCCATCATGCGACGCATTCCTTAAAACAAGACCGACTCAGTCCTCGCCGTTGCACCCGCACCCGCATTCTAAACGCGTGGGGCGGTTTTGACCAACAGTCGGCTCGCATTGCCCTCCGCTCCAGTCAAAAATTTCTGCCACCCGGGTGGCCTAGACCAATCGGCCGGTCGAGCCTCCATGGGCAACGCTGTGAAGCATTTTGACACGGTGATACAAGCACGCGGCGGAAGCAAGTGAGTCCGTGGGATGCTGTCAGAATTCCCTCGCTCGCGCGTCGTGCTTGTATTTGTGGCCGCCGTCCGCGGAAAATGCTTCGCAGCGTAGCCCCATGGGGCGGCAATAAAAATGTCCGAAGTCCGGTTCCTGCCAAGTCGCGGAGATTCCGATCGTAACGGTGGGAATACCCGCCGAACCAGCCGGATGATCATCGTGAGGGATACTGCCAGCATCCGGCTTTTGTGCGAGAATGGCCGGCGAAGCAACCTGCAATCGCCGCTTTCTTGGCGTGTTCCCAACATAATTGGCGCCGTGCGGTCGGCAGCGACCTGCATAAACGGAAACCATGAAGTCGACCAAACAACCGCTGCTCGGTGCCCACATGTCGATTGCCGGCGGTTACGATCAGGCCGTCGAACGCGCTTTTCAGGCCGGTTGCCAATGCGTTCAGATATTCACGAAAAACAACAATCAATGGCGGGCCAAACCGATCACGGAACCCGAAATCGACAGATTCCAGTCGCAGCTGGCCTGCCGCAAGATCACGCATCCGATCGCCCACGCATCGTATCTGCTGAATTTGGGTAGCCCCGACAAGGCGCTATGGCGGAAGTCGATTGATGCACTAGTCGTCGAAATGCAACGCATTGAGCAGCTGCGCATCCCGTATTTGATTATTCATCCCGGCGCCTTTTGTGAGGGCACGGAAGCAGCAGGAATCCGACTCATTGCCCGAGCGCTGGACGAAATGGAGCGACAGACTCGCGGTGCGAGCACTGCCTGCCTGCTTGAGACCACGGCGGGGCAGGGGACGTCCATCGGTTGGCGATTTGAGCAGTTGGCTGATTTGCTGCAGCGGGTCAAGTCGCCCGAACGATTCGGAGTGTGCTTTGATACGTGTCACGTATTTGCCGCCGGTTATCCCTTGTCCAGCGAAAGAGAGTATCGCGCCACGTTTCGCGCCTTTAACAAATTGGTGGGGCTGGGCCAGATCAAGGCGTTCCACCTGAACGACAGTAAGCGGCCACTCGGGTCCCGCGTCGATCGGCACGAACACATCGGCAAAGGACATCTGGGACTGGAGGCATTTCGACTTTTGTTAAATGACCGACGCTTCGCCAAGGTCCCCAAGTACCTGGAGACTCCCAAGGAGGACCCACCCGGCAAAGCATGGGATAAGATGAATCTGCGTCAGCTGAAGAAGCTGATCGAGCAATGAAGTCAGGAGTCGTGTCGCATCCGGCGAACCGTGGGCGTTAGCCCGCGGGTGGGGGGGCATTGTCAGCCCGCGTTGTGTATTCCGCAGCGTCGCCCCGGAGCACTTCGCGTGGACTTCGAGAATGTGAGGATTTTTTCCGACAAGCGTCAGCGTCTTGTAGAACAATTGTCCTTAATTGTTCCGCGAATCGCGAAATTGTCGGGGGAAACAGTTGGGGACAACTGTTCCACAATGCCCAAATCGAGTGCCATTGAGCGTGAACCCGCGGGTGGGACCATGCACTGCCAGACCACTTTGTGTACTCCGCAGCGTCACCCCGGGCCGTGTGCCCTCCGGGATGCTTGAGTTGGCAACAATGCCCGCCCGGCACGTTTCGATTGAACATACTGCCGCGGCCGACAGCCACCGTCAGGCGTAACCGGCTGCGCCAAGACGCGACTGTGGTATAGTCCACATCGGCACCCGACAGCAGTCACACCAACGACACAGGGAACTTACGCGTGATGAAGTACGGCAGCGGAATTATATGGATCGTGTTTCTGCTCGGTGCGCTTAAGGCAGACGAATATCGGCTGCCGCCGCGAGAGATCGTGGAGCTGATCGATGCCGCGCCGCCACCCGCGGTCGACTTCAGTCCGGACCACCAGTGGCTGCTGTTGATCGACCGTGCCGCCATGCCAGGCATCGAAAACCTGTCTCGGCGGATGTTGCGACTTGCCGGTCTGCGGATCGATCCGTTCGCCAATGGCCCGTTTCGTGTCGACTTTGACCACGGCCTACGACTCCGTCGGCGAGACGATGACCGCGAAATGCGTATCCCGCTGCCCGATGGCGGTCGCCTGGCCGACGTCCGCTGGGCCCACGATTCCCAATCATTCGCCTACACGCTGGTGACCGAAACAGGGACCGAGTTGTGGGTGGCAACCTTGGCGGACCCGATCCATCCACGGCGACTCACCGATCGATTACTGTCGGTCCTGCAGGGCTTCACTTGGATGCCCGATGCGCACAGCATCCTGTGCGTGTTGGTGCCGGAGGACCGCGGCACGGAACCTCCCGCCGACCTGGTCCCCGACGGCCCCAACGTCGAGGAAACGGCGGGCAACACGTCCCCCACCAGGACCTATCAGGACTTGCTCAGCAATCCGCGTGACGAACAGCTCTTGCAGCACTACACCACGGGACAGCTGGCAGTACTGCATATGGATGGTCGCCAGGACGTCGTGGGCGGGCCCGCCATGATCCTGGACGCCGATCCCGCGCCCGATGCGCAGCACGTGTTGGTGACCACGGTTCATCGGCCGTTTTCTTATTTGTTGCCAATCTGGTCGTTTCCACAACGGATGGAAGTATGGGACCAACAGGGTAGGGTAGTAGCGCTAGTTGCCGATATCCCTTTGGAGGAGAACGTGCCCATCGAAGGCGTGCGACTGGGGCCGCGGCAGCTGACCTGGATGCCTTACGAGCCAGCCACACTTATGTGGGTGGAGGCCCTGGACGGCGGTGATCCCAACAAAGAGGTTGATCATCGCGATCGTTGGCTGAGCCAGTCCGCGCCCTTTACGGACGAAGCCCGGGAAGTCGTGCGGGTGCAACATCGTGCCTGGGGAGTTTCCTTTCCGAGCGACGCCGATCAGTTCATGACGACCGAATACGATCGCGACCGACGCTGGGTCCGTGTGCTGCTGCACGACATGCGCGATGCTGCCGAGCCGAAAACGCTGGTCAACCGCAGTATCCGCGATCGGTACGGTGACCCCGGACGCGTGGCGTTTGTACCGAACCAGAAGGGAAAGTGGGTGGCCCTGCAGTCTGATCGTTGGATTTACCGAATAGGCGGCGGAGCCACTCCGGACGGCATGCTGCCGTTTCTGGATCGACAGCATCTCGACACGCTGGAGACAGAACGCTTGTGGCGCTGCCAGCCCGGCGTCTTCGAATCGGCCCTGGCCGTGCTCGACCCCGTGAATGCAGCGCTGCCCGATATCATTACCCGCCACGAGTCCCCGTCGACTCCTCCCAACTATTTTCTTAGAAAGCTGAGCGACCAGACGGCCACTCCGATCACGCACTTTCCCGATCCGACCCCTCAGATTCGCGGAATTACCAAGCAACTGGTGACCTACACTCGTGCGGATGGCGTTCCGCTATCGGCGACCTTATACCTTCCACCCAAGTACCGACCGGGAACTCGGTTGCCGCTGTTGGTGTGGGCCTATCCAATTGAATTTAACGACGTGCAAACGGCTGGCCAGGTTGCCAGCAGTCCTTGGTTGTTTACGCAGATCCGCGGCACTTCCCACCTGGCACTCCTGACGCAAGGTTATGCCATCATGGACGACGCCACCATGCCGATCATCGGTGATCCGGAGACGATGAATGATACGTTTCTGGAACAATTAGTGGATTCCGCGGCGGCCGCGATTGATCAGGCCGTGGAAATGGGGGTCGCCGACCGTAACCGCGTGGCGGTCGCAGGGCACAGCTACGGTGCGTTCATGACGGCCAACCTGCTGGCCCACAGCGATTTGTTCCGCGCCGGTATTGCCCGCAGCGGCGCCTACAACCGCACGTTGACGCCCTTCGGATTTCAAGCCGAACGACGAGCACTGTGGGACGCCAAGCACACGTACTTCGAGATCTCACCCTTCATGCACGCGGACAAGTTCAACGAACCGTTGCTGCTGATACATGGCGAAAAGGATAACAACGCTGGGACTTTCCCGCTGCAATCGCGGCGGCTGTTTCAGGCCATCAAAGGAAACGGTGGAACCGCGCGGCTCGTGATGCTGCCCGCAGAAAGCCACGGCTACCGCGCCCGGGAATCCGTCCTGCACGTGCATGCGGAGACGATCGACTGGCTGAAGAAGTACCTACTCGACGATCCGGAAGATTAGCCCTGCTTCCGATTCCTCTTGCTGGGATCCAACATCTTGTGCGGAAGCAACTCTGCCTCGCCCGACCGTCAAAACAAAGGGATGGGCCCGAAACTGATCGACAGTCGGTCTCCTTCGTCTTCGACCGTGAGATGATGGAACGAGGCGGCCAGGACCAGGCGAGAGTTCGGCGCGTAATTCACTGACAGTGAGTGGCGCGACCATCAGCGGCACATGGCGCTAAGGCTTCCCTCCGACTCGATCCACGATCGCACGCTGTATCCGGCGAATCTCGGCCGACCGACCGGGCAGCAGGATTTCGAGGTGCGAAAAATCGCCCACCACGAAATCATCCACGCCGTCCAGTCGCGCGCTGGCCAGCGAGACCGCTCCATCCCCTTTACCGCGAACCAGCTCCTCCAAATCGTCAACCCGCACATCCAGTTCCTCAAACGTGATACGGGCGTACGGGGATTCGTTGGCTGCTCGGTTCAGCCAATGTTGAGCCACATCCAATGCTTGCGAACGCAGTGGCGCCCCGCTGCCGGCAAAGATCGTGTACTTCACGTGTGGATTTCGCGGACGGGCGTTCAACGCGCGCAAAAACTCCGAGTCGGGCCGCAGGTCGAGCCCCGCCTCCGCTAACCCGTCCAAGAACGCGCCCGCGATCGGGCCCGATTCCTGACGCCGCGCTGCGCTCAGCACGTATTCGGCAACGTCCATGCCCCGTGAGCCACGAGCCAGCGCCGATCCATGATTCGGCGGAGCGATCATTATCAAACGCGTCACGTCGCCAGGCGCAAGCCCCGGATCCTCGATCACGCGCCGCGCCACAAGGCCTCCCATCGAGTGCGTCAACAGTATCAGCGAGGGTTGAGGATGCTTCTGCCGGAACTCGGCCAGCGCCGACGCAAACCGGCGTGCGGATTCTTCCAGCGGCTCATCATTCGGATAGCGAAACACGGCCACGGCGTGCCCCTGGCGTCGCATGAGTTCAATCAGATAGCGCAGCGCCTCAGGACGAGAATTGTATCCGTGCACGAACACGACGACGCGATCCGTTGCAGCGTTCAGCGGATCCAGCAGCGCGAGGCCATAAGCTGGCGTCTGCCGGCTCAGTTTCCCAACCTGACGCCGGACTTCCGCTTTCGCCAGGCCCGCCTCGGGGCTCTCCGCGACGGTTCTGGCGGAGCGTAACAACTCGCGATACCAGGATGGCTCGGCCTCATCCTGCCCGCGCACCCAGCCACACATCAGAACGAAGCACCACGCAGCCAGACAGTTGACGACCATCCAGCGGCCGCGCGCGCGCGTATGGAATACAACATGGCGATACCCTCGTCTATCCGCTCCGCACGGCAATCACAACACAGCAGGGCGCTTCCCCGGGGCCGCGTCGCCCGGCCCTGCTTTGAAATTAGATCTTAAGTTTCGTGCGCTGGCAGCTTACGTCAATTGTAGAGGACTGGCGGGGGCATGGCCATGCACGGCCAGCCAAGAAGCTCGCAAGATCCGGCATGTGAACGACCGTCTAGACAAATTCGTTGACATTCTGAGGCTCTTAGATTCAGCATAGGAAAGTCAGGCTGAAAGTCACTTTCCACGGGCTGAATAACGTTCGCGTGGACTTCTTAGATGTGGCGAAGGACAAGGGCTGAGATGCGGCGCCGCAGCAGGACTCGGGCGCCGCGCATCCAGACGCCGAATCTGCGGGCGGTTCAACGCCCAGCGCCTGCCGACTTGAGTTCATCGATCGTATCCTGAGTCGCGGCTTCAACGGCCTGCTGCCAATGCGCGCTGCTGAATCGATCTCGGTACTCGGGTCGATCGCAGGCAAAGATGATGGACCGCGAGCAATTGACGATCGCACCTAATCCTTGCTTGTCAAACGCCGCGAAAACATCGGCCGCTTTGCCGCCCTGGGCCCCCAGGCCTGGAATCAACAGCCACGCGTGAGGCATTCGGCTGCGCAGCTGAGCCACCTGGTCGGGGAAGGTGGCTCCTACTACGGCTCCCACAACCCCATAGCCGCAGGCGGACTGAGATTCCGCCGCGAACCGCTCGACATAGTCGGCCACCGTTTGATAGATAGGTTCTCCGTCGGCCACGCGATCCTGAAGAAATGGACTGCCGGGATTGGAAGTTTTTACCAGCACGAAGACGGCCGCATTGCGATCCCGAGCACAGCGGACAAACGGTTCCAGGCCATCCTGCCCCAGATAGGGGTTTACGGTCAGCGCGTCACCTCCCCAGGCACTGTTAGCACCCAGGTAGGCAGCCGCATAGGCTTCGGCGGTCGAACCGATATCGTTGCGCTTGCCGTCCAGCAACACCAGTAACTGACGCTGTCTGGCGTATTCGATGATGCGCTTGAGCACGCGCATCCCGGCTGGACCCAGTTCCTCGAAAAAAGCCAGTTGCGGCTTGACGATGGGGACCAGGGGTGCCACGACGTCGATAACGCCATAGCAGAACAGCTTGTACGCCTGAGCCACTGCGTCGCTCTCATCCTGCCACGCATCCGGCAGCATGCCTTTGGGCAGCAGCGTTTTTCGCGGATCGAGTCCCACGCACACGGCATTGCCACATTGTCGAATCCGGGCAGCCAATCTTTCGGAAAATGAATCGCTCACGCTTCACACCTTGCCAGATAAGTATCGAACAGAAATCGGGCCCCTACACAAGTTTCCCTGATGCCCATTGGCTATCGTACCCGATTCGCGTCCTTGCGAAAAACGGTGGCACAGGAGGCCCCTGTCGTGCAGTCCGCCACGGCTTTTTTCTGTCATCCTGAACGCCGCGGCTTTTTTCTGTCATTCTGAACGAAGCGTAGCGAAGTGAAGGATCGGCCAGCCAACGTTACTTCGTCATCGAACGTGGCGTCCAGGATTCCCGAGCGAACCTCCCACGTCGGGCGACGTCGCCAGAAAATCCTTTGGTCGCTGACCGTGCTGCGCACGTTGTCAGCTGCCTCAGGATGACGACCGCAGCGTTCGGCGACGTTGTCAGCCACCTCACGGCGAAACGCCGCAGATCTGCTCAAACAGTCGATACGCAGTTTCTACCAGCCCCAATTGTCGATAGGTTTGCTGAGCGGACTGGTTATGCTGGTCGACATACAGGCGAAAACCACGAAACCGCGGATCTTGGGACGACTGCCGCTTGACGAATTCCACCATCTGGCGAAACACGCCGCGTCGGCGGAAATTGGGACGGACGTACACGCTCTGCAGCCACCAGAAGACACCATTGCGCCAGTCGGTCCACTCATAGGTGATCATCAGCGAAGCGGCGACGGCTCCATCGGTTTCCGCGACGACATAGAACCCGAAATGCGGCTGTGCCATCAGAGCCACGACGCCTGCCTCGGCGACGTCGGGCGGGAGTTCCAGTTGTTCGGTCTCGCGTGCCATCGCGATGTTGAATTCCATGATCGTGCGGGCATCGGCGGCAGTCGCAAGTCGTATGTGCATGACGTTTCTTGTGGATTCTAGCATAGGCGCTTGCCGCGGGTTGGGATTTGGGGGCGGCGGTGCCGGAATTCCCAAGCGTTGCGCGCTCCCTCCCCCCGGCAAGGGTGATGGAGTCGCGCCGGCGAGCCGACGCTCTGCACCAAATACTGATACTGGCAGTTGTCATTTTGACGCCCAGGCGGCTGCGACTCAATCGTGCCATTGCCGTCGTGGGGGAGGGCCGGAGGGGCCGGGGTGGCGCCTGCCAGCAACGCGATCTTACTTATTGTCGCGGTTTTCCTGGTTTCCAGCACCGATTCCTCCGTCCCATGCACTTTCCGAACAACCCGTCGATCTGGTGCAAATTTCTGAGGGCGACACCTGCGGCAGTCCGGCTTAACAAATCGAGTGCGTTGGGATACAATTGCACCCATCGGATGTCCGGATGGCTAAGCAGGCACTTGGCGTCCGGTGTTTGTCCGACAATTGGGTACACATCGGGGTGTGGCGCAGCCTGGCTAGCGCGTTTGACTGGGGGTCAAAAGGTCGCAGGTTCAAATCCTGTCACCCCGACTATCTTTCTGAAGAAGCCCTTTGGCCAACAGGTCGAAGGGCTTTCTCATTGTGGCGACTAGACTTACGCCATCGAGAGAGCAGTTCAAACAGAGGATTTCGAGGATTCGACGTTTTGCGGCGTAGTCAGCCTCAAACCATTTCTCCCTAAGACTTTGCGAAAGTTCAAACGCTTTCACCGCAATGTCGATGATTTCGTGCCTGCCTCGGTCGGCCACGTCGATTTCGAGCTTCAACTCAGCTTCTCGATCTCGCAGGTCACGGCTCTTCGATGCGAACGTATCGGCGTTGATCTCTTCCAGCATCCGAAGGTTGAGCAAGCGGTTCTGCTGGTCACGAACCTGCACCAGTTCGTCTTGAAGCTGCTTGGCTCTTGTCGCTGAGGACCGCTCGTCCCAGTTTGTCGCCTGACGAAGTTGCTCTCGGAACAGGTCACGAAATTCGGCATCCTCCACTCGCAGGGTGTCGAAGATGGCGAGCATTTGGCGGTCGAGTTCATTCTCGGTCAAGCGGATGCGGGGATGAGGCCCTTCTTCGTCTCCTTGAACTTCTCTTCGCCGGTCACGATGTGACCACAATGGCCGCAGCGGACCAGCCGACTGCCCACGGAGATCGAAGATGCGACGGACCTTGTTTCCGTTCTGCGGATGCGTCTCGACGTAGCTCCGCTTATCTGTTAGTCGCGGCCAGTGGCTGGGCCAAAATCGCGAGGTGGCTGGTGAATACCGCGAGGGGACGATGGCGGTGGGAATTCGTGCCGGACGGATTAGAATGGAGTCCAGTGGCCGCGTGCGGGAGGTAATGACGCGGGTTGAAAAAACGCCTCGTTGCGAAGTAACGAGCTTCGCAACGAGACTTGACCGTCGGGGAGTAGTCGCTCCCACTGGGCCCAACAGCTTATCGTCGCGCGTCCGAGCTTTCTGATCAAGCCGCTTCTTGGCGTCTGGCGGATCGCATTTGTCTGCTGAAGGGTTGCGACCGCGTTTATCGGCCCAACCATCCCTTGTGTCGCTACTGCAGTCCATCTTGTGTCAAGGCCGCGAAACGTTGGCGTCAATGCTTGGCGAACCGGCGTTACCGAGCCAGCGACCAGGGTAAGTCGCAACGCAGGGCTCAAGCGAGCCGGTACCGCGAGCGAATTCGGGAACGTTCGTTGACGCCGGTCGCCGCCGCGGGTGGCGAGGGCTATGGGTATGCCGGGATCGGCGAAAAAATTCGCTGTCAGCGGCCCGGTTGTTATGAAACATTCACGCCGACGGCTCGCTCGCCGCTACAAAAATTCTGCAACTGCCGTTGTCGACAAGCTTTGTATCGCGTGCTGGTGCGAGAACGGCGTTGGCGGAGGAGGTGGGGCGGAGAGGTCACGCGAGATCGTAGCCACGACGATTTTCCCTAGCAACGAAGCGGGATCATGTTCGCCATATTGGACGCCTGACCGTCCCTTCGTATCCTCGGCTCCCAGTGGGTTCACGTTCGCTGCCGAACGGGTTCCAGGAAGGAGCACGAGAAGAGGCTTTAGAGACTCGGTACCATCGCTAAGCCCAACGCCGATCACGCGTTGCAGGTGCGCGTGAGCCTTCTCATTACCAACATGTGTACGCCTGTAGTATATACATCTGTATACTTATCGAGGTAAAGCGGACTTCAATCTCCGTCCCTGTCGGCAGACGCCGACGATGCGGAGCATCTCTGCACGCTCGCTCTGCTCACCTGGATGGCCAGCCATGGTTGCCTCGTGCAGCGACCCGTTACCCCTCTACCAGCCACGTGATCCGCAGGCCTCCGACCTGTGGCAGTTGCTGGATCAGCATTTTGACTCGTTCCGGCAGGCCTACGATGAACGCTATCAGGCCAAGTACGGATTCTGGCGACCGGTCATCGACCGCAGCGTGGCAGCGTTTCTCAAGTGCGGCGATCTGCAACAGGGCTTCGCGCGAGTCCGCTGTTCCGACTGTAAGCACGAGATGTTTGTCGCTTTCTCCTGCAAGCAGAGGTGTACGTGTCCCTCCTGTCACCAGAAGCGCGCCCTGCTGACCGCGATCCACGTGGCGCAGGACGTCTGCGCTCCCGTAGCGCATCGGCAAGTCGTGTTGACGATCCCCAAACGTCTGCGCGTGCACACGCGGTTTGATCGCAGGCTGCTGGGAAAGCTGGCTCACTGTGCCTGGAACTGCATCCGGGCAGAAGTTCGCCGTCTGTTGGGCCGAGACGATGTCGTGCCCGGCATGATCGCGGCGATTCAGACGTTTGGCGAGATTTTGCACTGGCATCCACACCTGCATTTGCTGGTCTCCTGCGGCGGATTTACCTCAACCGGCGACTTCGTGGAACTGAAGGAGTTCGACCTGAAACGTCTGGAAGCGGCCTGGCAGGAAGCGGTCTTCAATCTATATCTCGCCGCGACCATGAGTACATGGTGCCCGAGATCGAACCCGAAGTGGTCGAGAACATGCGTTCCTGGGAACACAGCGGGTTCAGCGTTGATCAGTCGGTATTGCTGGCAGCCGGTGACCAGGCAGGAATCGAGCGGCTCGTGGGGTACATGACCCGCTGCCCGTTCAGTTTGTCGAGGCTGGTGAAGGTGACCAAGACCGGCCAAGTGATCTACAAGGCGGAGAAGAGTTGGTGCAGGAGCTTCCCGGAAGCCACGGGAGACGGCATACAAAACGGCCCAAAGCGCAACTACGAGATTCTCTCGCCGCTCGACTTCCTGGCGGAGTTCACGCAACATATTCCCCCCAAGGGTTCTCATCTGGTGCGTTACTATGGCTGGTATTCCAACAAGAGTCGGGGCATGCGGAACAAGAGCGCCGCAGAGTCATCGGGGGCGGCCGACGCGGAGCGTAGGACTTCGGCTCGCAGCAGCGCCACCTGGGCCATGCTGATCAAGCGGGTTTACGAGTTGGATCCGCTGGCGTGTCCGCAGTGCGGCGGGCAGATGGTCGTGGTGGCCTTTATCGAACCGCCGCAAAGGGAGGTGATCGAGAGGATCTTAGAACACTGTGGTTTGTGGCGGTCGTCGGCAGCAAGGCCACCACCGGCTCATTCGACGGGGGACGGTCTGGCCTTTGCCAATCGATCGGACGGCGAGCCCCAGGAACTTACCAACGTGGACATGGACACGTTCCTGGCCACCTTCTAAAAAGCCAGAACAATCTGGCCCAACTCTCGGTCCGTGCCGGTTGCAGAGCGAGGCGCCATTTGCTGCCAAGGGTGGGCTGAATGCCGCATTTCGCGACCGCGCTGGCACTTCGTTTGAACCCTTGTCCTCCAAACACGGCCCCACCTTCCTCCCGGAAATCAAATTTCCTATCATTTATCATTTCATTTCATTGCAAGTTGTCGCAAGCGCCCAACGAGGTCGCATAAATTCAACAATATCACCGAGCGCAATCAACATGTGACATTGTCAAGTGCCCAAAAGCGCAACGGCATAGGGTCTGATCCCTTTCTCGTTCGTTGGTACGAAGGATCCCGCCGGGACCGATAGGCGGCTTAGGCGGCTACATAGCCACTAGCGCCGAGAACACGGGCAACTTGGAGCACCCTGGTATCGTACCCGTTTATGAATCGGGAACGGCACCCGACGGGAGACCTTACTATGCGATGCGGCTGGTTCACGGAGACAACCTTTCCACCGACACGCTCACCGGCATGGGCAACCTGGCTGGTGCCTACCAGGCGGCCGGCCGGCTGGACGAGGCCCTGCCGCTGTTCGTTTCCGAGCCCAAGCCGACGGCATTCGGAATGATTTCGGGCGGAATTGGCCTCATGGCGACAGATTTGGCGGGAAAGCGATCCATTCGGCAATCGATGGCGGTTTACATCTCGTCCGGTTCACGAGTTGCCTTCCGATGCACAACACAGCGAATCCCGATACGTTTACCAGGATTCGAACGTCAGTGATCGCGTTTTCGGATCCGAATCGGCCCTTCAGGAGATCTGGAGATGGTCCCACGTTGCTGTGTGCCTTATTTCCTGCATAAGCTTCCGACGATCCTGTTAATTACATCGCCTGGTCCCTTGATCTCTGGGGGGGAGTATTTCCTTGGTGTATGATTCTTAACTGTTATTCGGAATCCCGGCTGTATTCAGCCACAAGGGAGATCGCTTCGTTTCAACCACGGTGCGCGTCGGACTGAGGTAAGATTCATGAATTCCCCTGATTTACCGACAGAAGATCGGCGCGACGATCATGCCAAGTGTGATGCGTTTGAAGCGGCATGGGTGGCCGGCATGCATCCGCGCATCGAGGATTTCCTTGAATCTGGGGAAGCGGCAACGCATTCGGGATTGTTGGCCGAATTGCTAATGATCGAATTAAAACAACGCCGCGTGTTTGGTCAGTCAGCTGGTGAAGAGGGATTTGTCGAGCGGTTTCCGGAAAAGGCGGAAATAGTCCAAAGCGTATTTGCGAAGCTGGCTTTGGTTCCACTGAGTGAACGGGGCATCCGGCCACGTTCCCCAGCGGCTAACGTCTTGTATGCACTCCTGGCCCTGCAGGGTGGACTAATCCGTCGGGCTGACCTGATCGAGAGCGTGGAACAGTGGGTGCGGGACAAAAAGCGTTGTCTCGTCGACCTACTTATCGAACGCAACGCGCTCAGCCCCGACGATCGGACATTGATGGATGCCCTGTTTGCCCGATACCTTTCGCGCCACGCAGGTGACGTCGACGCGGGCCTCGCAAATCTCAGTAGCATCGGAAGTGTGCGCGCAGAATCTGAACGCATTCCGTGATCAAGCGGTGACCCACAGTCTAGACACAGTAGGTGTTGGACACGCATCATCGGCGATTTCCCCGACATTTGACTTGGACGCAGGCGGCGGAGTGGCGACGCGCACGCGGCTCAAGGTCCTTAAGTTTCACGCGAAAGGGGGGCTTGGTCAGGTCTCCATAGCACTCGACGAAGAACTGCATCGAGAAGTGGCCTTCAAGGAGATTCAGGATCGCGTAGCGGATAGTTCGGAACATCGTCAAATGTTCGTGCGTGAGGCCGAAATCACGGGGCGGTTAGAGCATCCCGGCATCGTGCCGATTTATGGATTGGGCCAATATGCCGACGGTCGCCCGTTCTACGCCATGCGTTTCATCAAGGGAGACAGTCTCGACGAAGCCATCACTCGGTTTCACGCGGCGGATCAGACGAAGCGTGATCCCGGCGAGCGATCACTGGCGTTGCGTGAACTCTTGGGCCGGTTCCTGGATGTGTGCAACGCAATCAGTTACGCGCACAGCCGCGGAGTACTCCATCGCGATCTTAAACCCGGCAACATCATGCTCGGTGAGTATGGCGAAACACTGGTGGTCGACTGGGGTATGAGTAAAAGCCTGGATCGTGACGAGGACAGCCCTTCGGGGATCGACACCCTCGTTCCCTTTGAGAGCGGCAGCGCCCCGACGGCGCAAGGGAGCGTCAAGGGAACGCCACAATACATGAGTCCCGAGCAGGCCGAGGGACGCATCGACGAACTGGGACCAGCCACGGATGTTTACGCGTTGGGCGCCACGCTCTACGCCGTACTTACGGGTCAACCGCCATTTCCAAGGGATGACATTGGCAAGATCATGTCGGCCGTCAAGGAAGGGCGCTTCAAGAAACCGCGCGAGGTCAAACCCAACGTTCCACGTGCGCTCGAATCGATCTGCCTGCGAGCGATGGCAGTCCAACCGGTAAACCGCTATACAACCGTCACGGCAATGGCCGATGACGTGAAGCATTGGTTGGGGGACGAACCGGTCTTGGCACATCGCGAATCGCTGGGCGAGCGTCTCACGCGGTTGGAACGCCGTTATCGCACACTCATCCGGACCGCCGGGGTCGCGTTGGGGGTGATCAGTCTTGTAGCGGTCGTTGCTGCGATTGCGATCAATCAACAGCGTAGTGCGGCGATTACGGCCCGAAATGAATCGGACAAATCCAAAGCACGCGCGGAACGCGTGCTGGACGTGCTCGTCAAATCGTTTCGACGTCCCGATCCGTCGGTTGACGGTCGGAACGTGACCGTGGCCAGCGTCCTCGATCAAGCAATGGAGGAGACGAAGAAACTCGCGGACGATCCATTGGGGCAAGCGAGGCTGCTAAATGCGATAGGTGAAACGTATCGGGGATTGGGTCTTTACGACAAGTCGGTCCAGGCATCCACGATGGCAAGAGAACTGCGACCAAGGCTTCCAGACCTTCCCACACTCGACAAACTTGAATTAGCAAACAATCAAGCAATCGCGTACGAGGCCGCCGGGCAATTGACGGATGCCATCCGAGCATACACCACAGCTGAGAAGATGGCGCAAGACGAGCTTGGTCCTACGCATCTAGCTACCCTTGACCTCACTACCAATCTGGCAAATTGTTACATCCGTCTGGGGGAATTTGACCAAGCATGTTCACTGTTGGAGCCAACAGTTGAAGCTGCACGAGCCGAACTTGGCGAAACCCATCCGACATCAATTATTGCCATGGGATCGTTGGGATCAGCCTATTTGCGCAGCGGCAAAATCGTCGAAGCAGCTCCCCTCCTGGAACACACACGAGGCCTAACGAAGGCGCAATTCGGCGCAACACACGAGTACACCTTGGCCGCTGCTGAGAATCTAGCAAGTCTTTATCGTGTTAGCGGTAATTCGACGAAGGCTATACTCTTGCTGAAGGAAATTCTTAAGACTCGTGAAGTCCAACTCGGCGATGCTCACCCGAGTACGCTAAGCACAATGTCCGATCTTGCTCTGACACACAAAGCTGCCGGTCAATTGACCGAGGCAATTCAGAATCTATGATCGGGCGATCAAGCTATCCGCTGATAGTCTTCCGAAGCGCCATCCTTCGAGGTTGACTCTTGTCAATAACGCAGGATTGGCGTATCAGTCCGCCGGTGATTTGACAAGCGCGTTACCGCTTTTACAGCAGGCGCTCGAGGGAAGGCAGGCAATTCTAGGAAAGGTTCACGTTGACACACTCGGCTCGATCAACAACGTTGGCATGTGGTATCGCGATGCGGGTCAGAGTGATAATGCTTTGCCGATGTTGAAGCAGGCATTTGAGTTGGCCTGCGCCAAGTTGGTAAAGACCATCCTGACACGCTGGCATCAATGCACAACCTGGCCTCTGCCTACCGCTCGGCCGGCCGCCTGGAGGAGGCCTTGCTGCTTTACGAAAAGACGCTGGAACTCAGGCGTTCCAGGCTAGGAGAGAACCATCCTGACGCGCTTAAGACGTCGCGAGGATTTGCAATCGCGCTCATTCAGGCCGGCCGTCGCGACGACGGTCTTAAACGACAGGAAGATACCTTGAGACGTGAGCGCGATCGCTTGCCCACTAATGATTCGAGGCTGGGCGACATTCTGATCGAGATCAGCAAAGCGTTAGTAGCGGCCAAGGAATTTGCGATTGCAGAGGCATACCTGCGTGAGGCGATTAGTGTCTTTGATGTGGCTGATACCGATGGTTGGCGACGTGCCCAGGCCGAAAGCATGCTCGGTGCTGCTCTGGCCGGCCAACAGAAATACACTGAGGCCAAGCCGCTCTTGATTCAAGGGTACGAAGGGATGAAGCAACACGAGGAGAGTATTCCCCGACCTGTTCCGAAAGACCTGCAAGCGGCGGCGCAGCGGTTGGTTGATTTTTACACCGCAACCGACAAACCGGACGAGCGCCAAATGGCAGGCCGAACTGGACCGCGTGAACGGCAAGGTCGCGGCCCTTAGAACATTGGCCGATGGTCTCGAATCGCCCGACGGCCTTTCGCAGGAAACGCCACCAGTCGAAACGAGAGTTGAAACGGCACAAGAGAGTCTGCCTGTGGAAGAGTAGGCTCCCGATCGACGTCAATTCATGACATCCCACTAGAACAGCTGCAATCCGACGGCCGGCCGGATGCGGGGCTTCCAACCGCATTTTCCATCTCAATTGCCGCCCTGGATTCTCACGACTTGAAGTCCGATTCTGATCAAGACCGGGAGGGAAACAGTAACTTGCTCGCCGGCCTTGAGTATTCCCGTGCCAGTTACTGTCGTTACCGCTTCCTGAGATCGCGCGGTAATCAAAATCCTATTCATCGCAACTACTTCCAATTGGATGTGTTGCCGGCCGATCGTGTTCTCGCCTCGATCGGCAATGACAATGCGGTCCGCACTGCTTTGCCCCTTGACCCGACACATAGGGGCTGGCTCCTTACTTCGCTGGCGGCCGATTTCGAGCGGCCCATCCACGGCCGTCTCGAAGGAGTTGTTCGCCTTGTCGTAGGCGATCAGTTTCGCCCTCGTTAACTCCATCGCGATCTGTTGCAGCGTCGGCGTCAATTCTTCCGCGATTTCGGGATAGCTGAGTAGAAACCTTGGATAGTCGGGTGCGTCACCGAATTTCTGCCGTACTCGAAACTCATCCACAATCAACGGGATTAATCGCTCGCGGCGCCTCAACATGGGAAATCGGCAGAGACGCTCCTCCAACGTAGGTTGGGCATTGCCGCCGGCCGGATCGTAGGTTTTCCAGGCGTAGTGCAAGTCCACCCGCATCAGCTCCACGAGGAGTTCCGCGTTCGACTCATCGACCGTCGCAACAAAGTTCTCGATGCAAGGCCGATCGCCACGTGCCCACAAGCGTTCAAAGTCGTCGCAGATCTTGTCAATCTGATGGAATTGCATGCTTGGCTAACGTGGCAATCGGAACGGAGACCCAAGGCGCCATGGGCATGCGACTAGCGGCTGAATGAAAATGCAAGCCTTTTATTGCGTATCGGCCGAGCGCCAGCATTCACGAATGCGTTGCAGCTTTCTCTCCACCGTGCGGGTTGTGCAATTTAGTTTATCGGCGATCTCATCATTCGTAAAACCTTCCAATTTCAGAAGGACAATATCTCGCAGTATTTCGTCCGCAAGTTGTCGAAGTAATGTCTCACAAGTATCCGCCATTTCCGCAGCCATCGCGGGAGTGGGCTCGTCGCCGAGAATACCCGCGATTCCCTCCGTGGAGTTTTGACCGTTTGGATCGGCAAATACGGACTCGCCGTGAACCTTGCCCTCACCTCTCTTCTTGCTAAAGTGAGCCCGCCATCGTGCGCGTGCTTTGCGGACCGTGATCGTGACGAGGATTCGCCATAAGTCGTCTCGGTCCTCCAGCTTGGGGAATCGACCAGCGTCAGCCGCCTTAAAGAAACTATTCATGGCGCTGATCGCGACATCCTCTTCGTCAAACGCCCTGCGCGGGAGGGACTCTAACTTCCGCCGCGCCAGTCGGACGAGTTTCTCAAAATACTCTCGCCAAATCACGTCGGCCGCCTCGCCGCGCTGTTCAGCGAGCTTGCCGATCCACTGCGTAATGTCATCGTCCAGCTGCATTGGGATTTCCAGTCCATGGAGCATGATGGGAACCGCCTGTCATTGTCGGCCGAACGTTGTCTCGACGCAACAACCGTCGGCCCAGGCGACCCGTGAACAAATCGGAGACACGTTAGCCCATTCGGCCAATCCGATCGAAGAATGTGTCCACGACAGCCAACTTATCGGCGAATTTCTGGGTCGCTGTTAGTCCTGGCAGCGGACCGTCCTTAACGTAGCGTTCCCACATGGTGGACCAGTCGTCCTGCTTATTTGTCATGCCATAGGGCCGCGCGAAGTCATCGGCATTCTGTCCATTCGTGCCATTCTTCCAACTGATATTGGCGAATTCTTTCCACAACCCGCCCTGTCCCAGTCCTCCCAAGTACATTTCATGCGACGAATCCCAATTATGGCCGATCTCGTGGATCACGGTCGAGATCGCTTGCTCGTTTGCATCCGCCTTGGATGCATTCCAATTGGCGACTAGAATCCGACGGGATTTGTGGTGATCCCAAGTGAAAGCGATTGGATCCCATGACTTCCATGTTTTTTCATCGTTCCTGCCATCTACTGTCCCGTCCTCGATTTGCCCTTCTTTGACGAACACCAATTGCTGCCCATCGCTATCTTTCAGCAAGCGGGTATTCTCGGTATGATCCTGCAACTGATGAAAAGCCTGGTCGACAACTTTTAGCTCCGCTTCCGTCCAATCATCCGAACCGTTGGCGAATCGTACGGCGGCATCCTCAGAGTCAACCGTGTATTCACCTCCTTTCCAATGCGTCTCGATTCGTCCAGCGCTGAAGGACATCGTCCGACTGGCATCAGTCAGGATACGGTCGGCTCCACTACCGCCGTCCATATGATCGTAGCCATCGAAGCCGATAAGACCGTCGTTGCCGGAACCTCCAAAGAGTTGATCATTACCTTTGCCGCCGATAAGGACGTCGTCTCCTTTATCGCCGTAGAGCATGTCGTCTCCGCTTTCACCTTCGATAACATCATTGCCCTTGCCACCATGCAAGGTGTCGTCCCCGTCACTGCCCCCTAGCTCGTCATTTCCGTCACCCCCGTCGAGCAAGTCGTTGTCGCTGTTCCCCACCAGAATGTCGTTTCCGGACTCACCATAGAGTTCGTCGGCTCCTTTTCCGCCACGCAGTTCGTCATCGCCGCTTCCCCCAAAGAGTATGTCCTTTCCACTTCCGCCCTTTAGTACATCGTTTCCCTTCCCGCCGTCGGCAACGCTCTTGATGCTCGTCGAGTTTTTGAAATAGTCGTCGCCATTGCGGCCGTTAAACTCAATGCTCTCGACATCCGATCGACGGAATCGCTCCGTCGTGCCGTTGTGAGTGACGGAGACGTATTTGTCCTTCGATCCCGAATAGTCAACGACTACATGGTCATCCTTGTTAGTCCCTGTAATTGTCAATACGCCGTGATGCAAGTCAACGTCCGCAGCCATAAGAGCTCGCGGCTCGAGGTTTTCCACATGAAAGGACTTGCTTCTGAACTTATTGTGCTGTTGTGATTTCTTAAGTGACATGGCGGCAGACCTTTCCCAAATAGGAGACTTGTAATCTGGACCACCGCAGGACGACGCTGGCGGGTGAATGGCCCACTACATCGGATATGGCGAATGGCGTGAATTCCCCGACACGCATGTCACGGAATTCGCCACGCGACCCATAAATAGCGGAGCCCAGCGATCAAACAAGGATCGCTGGGCTCGCGGAGAGTCGGTAAGGTTGAACGATGCTGCCACATCGAACTCACCTAGATCGCAAAATCAATGCCTTGGTTGACGCGCTCCATCCCGTGCAAAGTCTCGTTCCAAGCGTTGTTCACCGGTTCAATCATGGACACCATAGAAGGAATGGGCAGTGACAAAGTATCCGGCACACTCGATAAAGCGGCCTGCAGATCGCCGCGGACCCTGTCAATTCCATTCTCCAGGTCTGTCTTTGCCTCTTCGATCGCATTCATGGCGGCAGCGATTTGGGATTCGGCCTGCGCTGTGAGCTGATGTAATTGCTCTGTCGCATTGGCACGCAGTTCCTCAATCTTCGACACATAGCCGTCAATCCGATCGCGCTGTTTGTCAATGGCCTTCTTGAACTTGGCAATGCCATCTTTAAGGTCAGCCTTCTCCTCGCGGTAACGATCGATCTTGTCGAGGGCATTGCTGATCTTGTCGTTGTAGTCGTTGACCTTATCCTTTAGTCTGTTGATATCCTTCTTGATCCAGCTTGGAGCCCAACGCGTGAGGCGATCGCGCAGGTCGTCGATCTTGTCGTTCCAATCATTGATCGTGTGCTTCCATGCCTTGATGTCATCCTTGAGCCCTTCGATCCTATCGTTCACTCGCTCGAGGGTGTCCCACGACTTGTCGAGCTGTTTTTCCAGGGACCGAATCTCGCTTTTTGCATCGCTCAGTTTCGATTCGACCCTGCCGATAGCGTTGTCCAATTGCTCCCGGACCTGGTGCGCCTCTTGCGTCAGCCGGTCGTTCACGTCCCCGACACTCGCATTCAATGAGTCAACGGACTCTTGTGCCCTCTCTCGCAATCCGGCGATCAATTGTTTGGCTTGCTCTGTTAGTCGTCCAGGAAGCCCTTCCAACTGGGACTTGAGAAGCGAATCAACTTGGTCGGCCGCACGAAGGGGGAGGTCCTCGCACTGTTTGAGGTAATTGAATACGGTGTTATTCATTTGTTCGGCGACCTCGGGGGCCACCTGTTGCAAGTGATCGAGCATCGCGTCATGCAACTGACGAACATCGGTCATCGAAGCGGTCATTTTCGTCATGGCATCTGCTAGTCCGTTAGTGATCGACTGAATGATAGACTCCAGGTTCTGCCGATTGAACATCGCCGAAAGTGACGGCGATCCATCCGCAGTAGAAGCCATGGACTGAGCCGATCCCAGCTTATTCCCGCCGAGGTAAATGCCGCTGTCCTTGCCAAACAGCGCCAAGCGGATCGGCCCCAAATCAATATCCAGCGCTGTCTCGTTTTCGGATACGACCAGTTGTGTCCCGACCGAAGCGGGACCGAACACCGAATTCTGATATCCGATGACCAGCCCGCGGTCCGTGATGGCGAAGTTTGCCCCACCGGCGAACGTCTGATAGCTCACCGCCAGCCCCGATTTTCCGAGCGTCAGGCTCGCCATCCCGATTCCAGCCGCGCGAAGCTGAGCCACGAAATCGCCATTGCGGTTCCGATCGAACTCAAATGTAAACCGCCGATCGTCAGTTGGCTTGTCGGTCTTCCACTCATCCTCTTTGAGAACTGCACCTTCGTCGAACGCAA
Source organism: uncultured Planctomycetales bacterium (assembly GCA_963695565.1). GTDB lineage: Bacteria > Planctomycetota > Planctomycetia > Pirellulales > Pirellulaceae > CAVOGW01. Next base: position 9,022 of record CAVOGW010000005.1, on the reverse strand, counting down.
ACGAACCGCCATTTGAGACGTCATCCTGTCGCAAGAGCCAGGTCATGTCACTTTGGAACTGCTGGCTCGCGTACCAGCTAGTCATTTTCTCGTGACTACCGGACGTGTCGTAGTAGCCTATTCCGTCCATCTTGACTCGCTTGTATTCAGCGCCAGGAATTCGCTGCGACTCCTTGGTTGCATTGAGAGGAAACAGGCTGTACCCATCATCATAAACGATGGCCCGAGCGATCCCGGCGGGGACTGCATTCGGGTATACATCGCCCAGGCTTACAGCAGCCGTCGGATCAATGAGGACAAGCTGGACGTTGCGAATATGAGCCCGATCGCCGAGCGATGCGGGAACATCTCCCTCAAAGGTCGCAACGTCCGCGCCTCGGTCCAGCGAGGCGGCAACGTCGGAGACGAAAACCGCTCCGCGGCTGTGTCCGACAAGCATCACATTCCACTGCACATCGCGCTGGCCAACGAATTCGAGGATGTGCTTGGCAACTTGCGACGCGGCTGCCGAATTGTCCATTGTCGATGCCCAGTTCACGTTCATGAACTGGACCTGGGATCCCGCGATATTGAGTTCACGGCTGACGTTCCGCGCGAGAGTGTCCTGCCATGGAAAGCGATTATACCCAGGACCCTCGGACGTCATTCCAGGCGTGGCAACGACCAAAGTGGGACGGTGATGGTATTCTCGCCGGTAGTTCATGAACTTGGTGTCATTATAGGGGGTCTCATCGTTGGCGTTTTCGGTCCATTTCCCATCCACGCCGCGCGCAACACCCAAGAGGCGACCCTCGCCGGAATCCAAGTAGACTTCGGCTGAATCGGCGTCTTTCACCCAAACGTCGCCCGTGCTGAAGTGTTGGACATACCCACCCTCCCTGTGAGACGAAATGGTCCCGATCGTCTCACCGAGATGGAACTGTTTGCCAATTGTGGCAGCGATGCTGTTGGCCTCGCTTTTTGAGACCTGCGTCACAATTAAGGGAAGAAGTGTCCCTAACGGTGGAGTTTGTGGCGCGGAAGTAGATGCTCCTTGTTCGGCGCCCGTGGCGTTTGACCCAAGGAACCTAAAGACGGGTTGTGACATATTTTCAGTCGAGCCACTCGGTTCGTTTCCTGTTGTCAGAGACGAACTGCGGACGCGATTACCGGCAACGTCTGCCAGAGCCACGCCACTCGATTTGTCGCGCGTTTCTTCCGCCGTTCTTAAGGACTCGACCGTTATTTCAGTCGACAAATCCCTGCTGATGGTGACTTGGTCGCAACCGGTTAACGCGACATTGGCGGTAAGAAAACGGCGTTCCTCCAAGTTTTCAAGGGAAAATGTGCGGGCGGGACGGCGGAAACTGGACTTCGCTTTTCGTCGGAACACCATCGCTGGACTCCTTAATGCTGGCAATCGATGTCGATCTGTGCGAACTCTAACCCTGCTATGGTAAGAGAAGCACAGGAACCGACACGGCACGAAGGAAAAGCTTAGCCGTCGCTGACTCGTTAAAGAATGACGTCTGCGTGCCTGGCGCGATGCCCTGTCATTTCCACCACGTTTGGAAAATCGCTCAGAGAGCGAGTGTTCGCATCTTTTCGATCCCTTGTGTCGGGAGAATGGCGGAAATTGCCATATAAGCGGTGGGGCGTAATCACGCACCCAAAACCTCGCCGCGGGGCACATTATCGGTTTTCGGAAAGGGTAGCGTCATGTCGACTGAGTTCAGGAAAGATCAACCGATTGGACGGAGAACGCAACATCATTCGATGCGCCCTCGCTACGAATCTGTCAAACGGCGGCGATCGGTCGATCGTCGACTTGGAATCGAGCAACTCGAGATTCGGCAGATGTTCGCGGCGTGCGTTGATCTAGTGTCCTTGCGGCCTGAACGTGCTGTTGGTCACGAGGCACCGGCTCCCGGCACTGCACTAGTTGACCGCGGGGTGCTGATCGTGAGTGGCACAGATAAGGCGGACTCGATTCTGGTTTCTGTTCCAAACGGCGCAAAGACAGGGCAACCCAGCTCCGCTGACTACCAGCCAATCCGGGTTCGCATCAACGGCAGGATTCAGGAATTTTCCGAAGCCGTTAATCGAATATTGGTCAAAGGAGGTGATGGGGACGACCAGATTGCAATTGAAGGCTCCGTGGCCGCCGAAGTCTATGGAGATAACGGTAACGACCGACTCATAGGTGGAACGAACCATGACATCCTGAATGGAGGTGAAGGCAACGACGTGCTGTCCGGTGCTGACGGCAATGATGTGCTCTACGGTGCTGCGGGCGACGATCTGCTGACGGGAGGTAATGGCGATGATACGATCCGAGCTGAATCAGGTTCGGACACTTTGGAAGGTGAGGGAGGCAATGACTACCTGCGGGGAGGTTTGGGCCCAGACATAATCCGCGGCGGCGAAGGTGACGATCATCTTGAGGGACATGACAGAAATTGGTGCAATATCGAAGGTTCCGAACTCAACGACTCCGGAGAGATCGTCACACTTGTGACCCTAGTGTTTTGCGATTACGTGCCTGACGGCGCGAGCGATCTGGTGCTTGGTGGGCCGGCCATTGACACCGCGCAAATAATAGACTTTGTCGACGGAGATCAGATCGGAGACGTCGAGATCATGAATGACAGGGACTTCGCACACGTCAACCAGATGGACGTGGATGGCGATAGTTTAGTTAATCAAGATGATGCGCAAGCGATCATCGATCGGCTCAATCGTGCCAAGCCGTCTTTCGTCGATTCGAGCGATCCGGCCGACGTCCGTCGTGATGTGGACGGCAATGGACTCGTCACGCTGATCGATGCACTCAGGGTCATCAATTACGTCAACGATCTTGGGGCACGTGTTGATCCGCTTGTGACACCCTCATTCTCACTGCCGGTAACTGGGGCTGTCACGGAGACGCTTCCCGTCCCAGCAGCGCTGATAACGAACACCGATGCCCTCATAGTGCCCGACAGCTGTGTCGGCGGCGGACCGTTTGTAACGCCAGCGGTGCGTGGGTTTTCAGGCAGCGGGCAGAACTTCCCCATTGCTGCCAGGATGGCGGACGCCGCATTTGCCAGCCAAGCGGACTGCGTTAGCGGCTTCGGCCGCATCTTTTACTCTCGTCAAGCGTAGTTTGCCGACCTGCGAGGATTCCGCGACGTATCAAACGGGTTTTTGATGCACGCTTGGCGTGTCATCTAGAATTAATGAGGTCTGAGGATGAAAGTCTGTTTACAATTGCGCATCGTATGTCTAATCGCTCTCGGTAGTTTCGTATTACCTTCTTCGTATGCCGGAATCATTAGTGGGGATTTCGAGGCCGGTGATTTTACCGGATGGTCAATCAATACGACTGGCGGGGGCTTTTTTCGGCCGTCCGGCGCATACATTATCGATTCTTCTGCAGGACACGTCGCTGAGGTCTACAGCGAGGCAGGACCATCGCCAGGCCAGAACATCACTTCCTTGTCGCAAGAGTTCAGTGCGTCAGAGTTTCAGCAGCTTCAAATCGATGCTCGTTCCAGCACGTTTGGTATTATCCCAGGTGGTTACGACATGCGATTGTCTGTTATTCACCTCGAGACCGGCCAGGGAAGTTCTCGCCAGTTCTTTCAGAACGACCCTTGGCAAACATACACAATGCCGCTTTCGCTGTCCGGGAATTATAGAATTACGGCTAGAAGTGAAGCGTTCATGAACTTCACACCTGGTGGAGCCCTCGCGGGCGCGAGTTTGTTTATTGACAACCTGCGACTCATACCAGAGCCTTCGGAAGCCACGATAATTATCGTCGGCTTAATCGTGTACTTCTTGTCCGGCACCCGGCGTAGGTACGTAACCGAATCCAGATCATCGAACGTAGAATCGCACACATGTCCGACGAGGTAGTCAGATGAAAAGTCAACTCCTTCTACTTGCAGTGACAATGCTTTCGGCTTTATCGACGACTGGTCTGGTCCGCGGAGAGGAGCGATATTGGGTCAATCCGAACAACGGGGCATTCGGCACGCCAGGCGCGACCAGCGTTAACTGGTCGGCAACAGCAGGGGGTGCGGGCGGGGCGACCGTACCCGCAAGCAACGATATCGCGAACTTCACGCCTCTTAATTCTGGATTTTACACGGTGACGCTGGACACCAATGTCACGAACCAACGCTTGGAGACCGCGGGAGGTAGCATTACGCTCGACTTGGGAGGACGCACGTACACCTTGACTGGCACGTTGAGCGACTTCAACGCGGTGCGACTGAATGCCGGAAGCCTCTCGGTCCAAAACGGGGCGCTCGAAGTAGACAGCGACCGCGACGATGTCGTGGTTGTCGCACCGAACATTGGCTCGACTGCGACGCTGGACATTGCGCAGGGGGGGCGATTGGGAAGCACCGCGAATAGGCCGCAACTCTTTGTTGGTCGCGAGGGCATGGGCTACTTCAGAAATTACGGAGTTGCGAGCGTCGCCAATATATCAATCGGAGTTTTTGAAACCGCGACGGGATATGCGCAAGTCTCTGGACCAAGTGCCCGCCTTGATGTCGCGGATCATTTATCTGTTGGTGGCGTCGGCCAGCTCGATGTTGATTCGGGTTCGACAGTTACAACATCTTTTGTTTATGTCGAGGGCTCTGCAGGTTCATCGGGCAAGCTGAACCTATTTAATGGTGGTTCACTAGTCGCGAATTTTATTTCGATTGATGGGCGGCTCGATATCACAAGCGGCAGCACGGTGACGACCGGGAGGGCCGACGTGGGCGTGGCCGCTGAAGGCAAAGGCAAAGTAACGGTTCAGGGCACCGGCTCTCAGTGGACCATCAACGGAGCATCTGGCCTCTTCTTGGGAAACCCATCGGGAGTTGTGGGCGCGCTTGACATCATCGGCGGCGGGACCGTATCGGTCACGAACGGCGTAACAATCCATCCGGGGGCGACGCTTAATATTTCGGGCGGCACGCTTAACTTGGGATACACAGACCTTCGGGGCGGGTCCGTTAACTTCACCGGCGGGACCATCGCATTTACCGAAGACAAGAACTTCACAAGCACGGACGTAACGACGCTCCTGGGGAATCCCGGAACGCTTCTCCCCGGTCGCACTTTAAGCGTAGCTTCCGTCGCTTCTCTTACAGGGCCTTTGACGATTGATGGAGGTACTCTCACCGTATCATCGCTGCTAAACCAAAGCACATTTACGCTGCACTCCGGCACCCTGAATGTCTTCGGCGCTGACGGTCTGAATTTGAAGCTTTCGGGACTGAATATGCTTTCCGTGCCGGTTGGCGCAATGACCAATGTCACCAACAATCTGCAGGTTGAAAGCGGCGATCAGCTGCAAGTTAACGGTGGAAATGTGACTGCAGGATCCATTACCAATCTCGCGGGCGGGCGGATTTCGCTCGATGGCCCGACAGCCCGAGTCAGCTCGCTGGTGCCACTCAGTAACTCGGGTGTCGTCACAGGAAATGGCACTATTTCAGCCCAACTTTTGAACAACAACGGCGGCGACGTGCGGCCCAGTGGCGGCATGGGTCTTTTGTTCGATGGAAGCACAAACGCCAATAGTGGCAACATCAACCTTTCCGGGAGCACGATCGAATTCGCTGGCTCGCTGATTAATTCTACGACGGGTTTTGTCGGCGGCCGCGGTTCGCTGATCGCGGCGGGCATCGACAATTCTGGCACGCTGGCTTTTACGGGAGGGACTTCTGATGTATTTGGTAATCTAACGAACAGGCCGGGCTCGCGCGTTGTCACCTCGGGCAATGGCGTTACCACATTTTATGACGACGTCGAACACGACGGAGCGGAAATCCGCACGTCCATTGGAAGCCGCAGCGTGTTCTTCGGCACGGTGTCCGGATCCGGCCCTTTTACCGGTGCGGGCGTGGTGGAGCTGGAATCGGAAATGCGTCCCGGCGGCCCCGCCCAACTTGCCCTTACTTCGTTCGGCGGCGATCTGGAGTTCGGTGGATTGGCTCAACTTTCGCTGGAATTGGCGGGCTCGATTCGAGGCATACAATACGACGCGATCAACATTGCCGGACAATTGTCGCTTGGTGGCACTCTAGACGTGTCGCTGCTCGCAGGCTTCGTGCCCCAAGTCGGAAGCACATTCCAGATCATCTCGGCCAATGGAGTGAATGGGACGTTTATGGAAACACGATTGCCTGGCTTGGGTCCGTCACATAAGTGGGATGTGATCACCAGTTCCAACGACGTTTGGCTGCGGGTGGGACTGGTAGGTGATTTTGATCACGACCTGCTGCTCAACTGCGCCGACGTCGACGCCCTCGTCGGCGTGATTGCCGGGGCGAGCAACAATCAGGCCTTTGATCTGACTGCGGACGGATTGGTGAACTCCGCCGACCTAAGCCAGTGGCTTGCGCTGGCGGGCGCCAACAATCTGCCATCCAGCAATCCGTTTCTCCACGGTGACGGAAACCTGGATGGTGTGGTTGACGGGCAGGATTTCATTTTATGGAACAACAACAAGTTCACGAGCAATGCCGGCTGGTGCGGTGGGGATTTCAATGCTGACGGCGTAGTCGACGGTCAGGACTTCATCGAGTGGAACAACAACAAGTTCATGTCAGCCGATGGAATGACGGTGGTACCCGAGCCTGGGCTCCTGGTGTCGCTCGCCACGGCGATGATCTGTCTCGGCGCCGCAATGACGCCGATCAAGCGCGCACACGAAACGTGTTTCCGACGCTGCGGGCCGTCGCCTTTCCGTCATGGGATCATCGAAGAGATTGATCAGATGGGTGGCGTTGGCGCCGACCATCACGCCGCCGCCGATACCGTCGCCGGAAACCGCGAGGGCTAGATTGATGGTCTCGTTCAACTCGATCGGCTGGTCCACGGCCAAGGTGAGCAGCACGGATCGCGTATCACCGTCGCCGCTACCGGCTGCGAAGGTGACCATCGTTGTGTCGAGTGAATAACCAGCCGGCGACTGCGCGGACCCGGACGGCTTTCTCGCCGGCTGCAGCTTCGTCGCCAAAGAAGGCTATCCCGAATTGAGGCGTCAACTCGCCACGGGGCCACAACCGAAAGAGAGGGGAAATCGCCACAAGTCCTTGCGGTACATGTTGGGACTTGTGGCGAGTATCGCCATGATCTTCCTGGTGATCAACCTAGTTGTCCGACGGTAAGACCCCGAAATGTGGATGCCAGGAATCTGCGCTTGGTGGGAAGCGGGGGTGCCGGCACTCCTGTATGATTGCTGGGGTCGCTATCCTCAACCTGAGCTCGATTGGGCGCACTGGCCGTAACTCGCGCCGTATTCTGGTAGGCCCCCAACGTCGCCACGCGCGTTGCCTGGTACCGCCAGGTTTCTGTCGTGTCCAACTGAGCGTCGCTGTCAGCATCCCCACCCGTGAACGTGGGGGTGAAGTCGTCGGCCGCGTTTCCTGGTGTGCCGTTGTCATCCCGCAGCACGACATTGGATAATGCCACCGTACCCGTGTTGGTCACCACATAAGTAAAGGTCACGATGTTCCCTACGATGACTTGCGGACCGCTTCCCGGAAGATTCGCGTCAATTCCGTTGGTGGCTTTGACTACCTGAATTCCTGGCGAAATCCCCACGTAGTGACTGAAGTCCTGAGCCGTGACCGTCTGCTGGGTTTCAGAGATCGCCGACACGGAACCCAGATTCTCGTAAGGACCTGCCTGAGCCGTTCCGGTCGCCGTGTACCTCCAGACCTCGCCCGGCTCCAACAGCACGTCGCCGTCCCCCCGATCCGTAATATTTGTGATCGCGCCAATCACATTGTCGGTGACTTGGACGTTGGTCAGGTTCAGGCTTCCCGTGTTGGAAATCTGGTATGTCCAGGTTACCGTGGAGCCCACATTGACTTGAGGCACGTCCAGATCGTTTGGCGCATCAGCCTGGTTGCCGTTGGTGAATTTTTCAATCCCAATACTGGCCGATGCACCTCGGTAATTACTCGTGTCGGAGTCCGTTCCCTCCAGGCCGGCAGCGCTGCGGCCGATTACCGTCCCCCGGTTGCCGTAGAACCCGGTGATGGCCGTGCCGGTCGCCTGGTATGTCCACACTTCCGCAGGATCCAGCACGGCGTCTCCATTCCCCTGGTTTGTGATATTGGTAATTGTGCCGATCCGATCGTCGACCAAGGTTACGGTCGTGATGGGCACGGTTCCCGTGTTGGTCACCTGATACGTCCGGTTTACGGGGCTGCCAGGCGCGATAATCGGAACGTCGTTGTCGGTCGGCAAATCGGCTTGATTTCCATTCGTGAACTTTTCCACGTCAATTTGCGGTGCCGGGGAATCGTTCTGGAAATTCGCCGTGGAAAAGCTGATTCCCAACGCGCCTAACGTGTCCATCGAAAAGTCCGAACCGTTTTTTTGACCGATGATCTGCAGCGTTACAGCGCCGACGTTCGTGAAGCTGGCTCCGCCCATCGCGCCAGCTGGCTGAGCGTACGGCGCTGGTCGCAGCAGCGCCACCTGGGCCATGCTGATCAAGCGGGTGTACGAGCTGAATCCGCTGGCGTGTCCGCAGTGCGGCGGGCAGATGGTCGTGGTGGCCTTTATCGAACCGCCGCAAAGGGAGGTGATCGAGAGGATCTCAGAACACTGTGGTTTGTGGCGGTCGTCGGCAGCAAGGCCACCACCGGCTCATTCGACGGGGGACGGTCTGGCCTTTGCCAATCGATCGGACGGCGAGCCCCAGGAACTTACCAACGTGGACATGGACACGTTCCTGGCCACCTTCTAAAAAGCCAGAACAATCTGGCCCAACTCTCGGTCCGTGCCGGTTGCAGAGCGAGGTGCCATTTGCTGCCAAGGGTGGGCTGAATGCCGCATTTCGCGACCGCGCTGGCACTTCGTTTGAACCCTTGTCCTCCAAACACGGCCCCCTGCCTTCCCCACCTTCCTCCCGGAAATCAAATTTCCTATCATTAGCCTTCAGGCATATGCAGCGATGGCTATCGCGAGTCTTGCGACTATCGTTACGCTGAGCGCAATGGTAATTAAGGGATCCAGGCAGCTTCGCAGTCGCAATACC
>CAVOGW010000004.1:0-594869 GCA_963695565.1 uncultured Planctomycetales bacterium | reverse complement strand
GGCACGGGTGGTGTATAACGGGCCGTCGAGAATCGGACTCGGTCGATGTGACCGACGCAGGTTTCGCTCGCGACCAAGGCCAGCACATCTGTGCGCACAACCGTCGAGGGTCGCGGAATTCCGTGCGACCGTTGTGCGGTCGTGCGGCGGGGGCGGCGCTAACGGAACCGTGACGGCCCTGGCCGGAATACTGCCCTTTGCGACTGCCGAGTTGCTCGCCAGTCGAGTTGGCGGCCAACGCGCGGGTGGTCCGTGTATCCCGGTGCCCCGTCTAACCTCAGCCGTCGCTCGTAACTTGGGGTGAATTAACGCGATTTGGCTACTCAGGCCAGGCGCCCAAGGCCCGCCGGACCGCAATCAACTGCCCAAGGTGATACGCGTTGTGGTCCGTGACTAGCAGGGCTTCGCCAGGAGCGACTGCCCATCACTCCAAGGGAACGCGGCAAACAGGTCCTGCTCGGGATCCGCGACGAGCGACTGAAACTCGTCCGCGTCCCTGCGGAATGCGGCAACGCTCGCGTACCAGGCTTCTGCGTCTGGCGGTGCGTCTTGCGCGGGCCATACTCCGTCCGGGAACTCGGGCGAGACATGGTCCGGATTGCGAGAGAACTCGAGGATGTCCCATTGAGCAATCCGCATGTGCTCTAGCAACCGCCACGGCGTGTGCGGGATGCCCGTTGGCATGCGACCCCGAAACTGCGCCGGCAGATCGGCGATCGCCTGTTCGAAACCAACGTGTGCGTGCCCGCCGCGCAGCAGCCACAATAAGTGTTCACGAAGTTCGTTCATTCTGACGCCGTTGTGTTTACGCGAGCCATTTCTGAACCCGCGTGGTGCGAGTGGCCTGGTGTCCTCATCGCCTGTCGGTCATATCCGAGCCGGGCGATGGGTGCTGCAAGTTCTTGTGCTAGGAGTACAATTGCCCCTTGCCTGTGGCTTCAAAGGCGTTGATGACGTGTTGTACTCGAGGGATGCCCGACTGCGGCCAGCAGATGGCGACGACATCGAAACGGCTGGGGACGTCGTGCAGCCGGTGCCTGGTCAGATAGGCCAAAGCCAGCCTCGTCAGCCTGTTCTGCTTCATCCGCGTGACGGCTTCCAGGGGATCGAATGGGTCCGCCGACTTCCGTGTCTTGACTTCGACGAACACGATCGTTTTGGCGTCCCGTGCGACGATGTCGATCTCGCCCAAAGGTGACTTAACCCGAGTGCCCAGAATCTTGTAATTCTTCTGGCGCAATTCCGCGACTGCCAGCGTCTCGCCGGCCGCGCCCAGAGAATCGTTCGCCCCAGGCTGGCTGAATGCGGCGGCATCCAACCGCAGCAGCCGTTTGATGGCGTCAAGCAGGTTCTTCATGATCGGTGATGACCAGCTGCACTTCCTGGCCAAACGACAATTCCAACGTATGACCACTGGGGTCACGCAAGAAAGCCCACTTGCCGACCGGCGGCCCGGAATCGTGGGGACCGTCGAGCAGCACGTTTTCGACACGAGCCGTTTCGCATTTGCTGTCCAACTCTTCCACCGACTGGCAGGCGAATCCCAGATGGGAATAGGGACTCAGCGCGGCATCCACCTTATCTTCCTCCAGAAACACGATGACGAATGGGCGGGTGCGATCCGACATCCAGACCACGCGTTTATCCGGTGACCGACCTTGCCTGCGGCTGTGCACAATCTGCATCGCCGCGTATTTCTCATAGAACGCAATCGTCGCGGGCATGTCCGAAACAACGAGCGCGATGTGAGTCAAACCAAAATCGGGCACTCAGTTCTCCGTTTGGCAAGGAAAGGCAATGAATGTTCAAACAGTTTATGTTGGTTTGGGCGACACGGGAATAACGTCTCCGAAAATGAAGGGTGGCTACGGCTCGGCCACTCGATTATGAGCGTTGGGATACGGGATGCTGCGGGGAAGTCCTGGGGGCGAGTACGGGCAAGGAGGACACCGGGGATGCGGGATACCGGGTGCGGGACACTGCACGGGGGATACCGGGGACACTGCACCTTGGCGGGGGGCACCGGGGACACTTGGCGGGGGGCACCGGGGGCGGCACATGGGGGGACACCGGGGACACAGCACATGGGGTGGGGACACCGGGGACACAGCACATTGGAAGGACACCGGGGACACAGCACATTGGTACACCCGTATACCGGGACACGGACAGCCGGGGAATTCCTGGGGACGAGTACCTTGGGAACACCGGGACACCGGGGACCGGGGGATACCGGGGACACTGCACTTGGCCGGGGACCGGGGACACTGCACGCTGTGCGCGGGAGGGCACCGGGGACACGGCTTGGGCACCGGTGGGGGAACTGGGGGAGACCGGGAACACGGCACTTGGCCCACCGACCAGCTTCGACGGACACCGGGGACACAGCACATTGGTACACCCACCGGTACACGACACCGGGGAATTCCGGGGGAGAATACCGGGAACACGGCACCTGGCCGGGGAGGCCAGCCTTCGTGCTATGCCCGGGCGGGGCACGCCGGCGCGCGCCCAATGGCAACTCGGCTTGGGCATTGTGGAACAGTTGTCCCCAACTGTTTCCCCCGACATTTTCGCGATTCGCGGAACAATTGAGGACAATTGTTCTACAAACTAGGTGCCATTGGGCGCGCGCCGCCGGGCACAGCGGGCGCTGGGCTCACCTGCTCAAACAGCTGCTGGGCAGGCAGATTCCCTGTGAAATCCGCAAATGGACGGCAAATATTTGGATTCCGCGCCGCGCTAAACGTCCCTTTCTCTGGCACAAGAAATGCTCGTTGGATATCTCCTGTACGTTTGGATCTCAAATTCCGACAAATTTTGCTCGTCAGGAGCAGTCCTAGTGATCGCGAACAACCTGCCGCTGAGACTCCACTACGGACGTCGACGTGATGCGATGACAAACACGTCCGCCGGGCGCTGTCTTGAAATTCGTGAACCCGTCGACACGCCGCGTTGTCCAACTCGACCGTCTGGTCGCAATGCAGATCGGCGTATCCGAAAGAGACTCGAGGTTACGCGTAGTCAGCGAGGTGAGAATGAAGCAAGATGATCTGGCGTTTTGCTATGTGTTACTCTGTTTTTGCTTCATGAGGTGACTTATGCGCTCGCAAACGCAAACCAGAAAGTTGTTTTGGGTGGGGCTCGGCATCGCGGGGCTCGTCCTGAGCGTCGCCCTCGATGCCTCCGGGACTCTGACCAAGACATTTACCGATCAACAAGACTGGCTGCAAGGCGTCTACGCCAACACGAACAGTGACGAGCCGCCGATTGGCCATGTCAAGCTGAATGAATCGATCGTCACTCCATTCAATCACATTTGGGTTTCCCTGGCCGGACGTGCGAGCGTCGTGCGTATCGACACCGACGCCAGCGACCCGGACGGCGTGATTTCGCTGGCCGATTCGGCGGCGGGAATGGGAGCGATCTACGGAGAGTACCTTACGCGACCGGACGGCCTGGCCGGCAACCCCTCGCGAACCACCGTCGATTCCAATGGAGACGTCTGGGTCGGCAATCGCGACGAAGAAGGTGATGTCCCTGGATTGGGTAACCTGGGTTCGGTTGCCAAGCTTTCCGCCACTGCCACCGGCACAACCTCTACGGGGATTTGGGATGGGTCGACCTTCAATCGACTGGGTTGGCCCAACCCGGGAGGCGTCGACAGCTTTGGTGGGACGACATCGGCCGTCGATTCAACCATCCTGAAGTATATTCGCACGCCTGGGACGCACGTCCGACACGTATCCATTGACGGTCAAGACGACGTGTGGGTGGGGGGCGGTCCTGGCAACTTCAACGGCAATCAGGCCTTCCAACTCTTCGACGGCGAAACGGGCGCTGCCGTTCCGAGCACGCCGGGGCAAACGACCTCTTTCGACATCGATCGGGGAGGCTACGGCGGACTCGTGGACGGAAACGGCGTGCTTTGGTCAGCTGGATTAAACGTGAACAGCCTGGTTCGCTTCGATCCTGCCACGGGCATCGCCCTGCCCATCGACAATGGCCGTCAGTCCTATGGAATGGGCATTGACAGCCAGGGCAAAGTCTGGGTCTCAAATTGGGATAACGATTCGATCCAGCGATTTCATCCCGACGGAACGCTCGATATGACGTTTACACCGTCCGGGATGAACAACCCACGCGGTGTAGTCATCACACCTGCGGACGACAACGTCTGGGTGGCGAACAGCTACGCCAACACGGTCAGTCGCTTGGACAATGCCGGCAGCCTGCTGGCGACCGTGGCCGTGGGTGCTCAGCCGACCGGCGTGGCGGTTGACGCGAACGGAAAGGTCTGGGTGACGAACCTGGACTCCAACAGCGTGATGCGGATTGATCCTGCGTCCAACGCGGTTGATTTGACGGTTGAATTGGGGCCCAATGCTTCGCCGTACAATTACAGCGACATGACAGGGACTGTTTTGTTTGCAACCAACGCCCGCGGCACGTGGCGGGGCGTGATTGACTCTGGATTCGAAGCGGCCCTTTGGCACGAACTGGCCTACAATACGGAGCCCGAGGCAAGCGTACCTCCCGGAACCAGTCTGCTGATTGAGGCGCGCGTTTCTGACGACCAGATGAATTGGTCCGATTACATGGCTTACACCATGCACGACAAGCTCGGATTGAGCGGCCGATATCTGGAAGTCCGCGCGACATTTGGCAGGGAACAGGGAATTCAGGCGACGGCCGTGCTCTCGGATTTGACGGTGTACTACGTACCGGAAGCGGGCAGTTCCATGATCCTGTTGGGGACAACGGGCCTATGGTGGCTGTTACGCCGAAGGTAAGGGGGCGGAATTGGCTGTGACCGCGGCGTTGCCCCCTGGTCGAGCCTATCAGCGTGGGGCTCCTCCGAGTTCATCTCGGAGGAGCCTCCCTTTTTTGTCAAGCACGGTTGCTGAAGGTTGCCAAGTCCCAGTATGCTAAGCCGACTTGCGTCGTTACTCGGGTTTGGCTTTTACTTGAGGCAGAAATGCGAAATGTGGTTGCGTGTGTACTTGGGGGTGGACGGGGCACCCGACTGTTTCCTTTAACGCAGATGCGGGCCAAGCCGGCCGTCCCCTTGGCAGGCAAGTACCGTCTGATTGACATTCCCCTGTCGAACTGCATCAACAGCGAAATCAATCGTATTTACCTGCTGACTCAGTTCATGTCGGTCAGCCTGCACCGGCACATTCGGCAAACGTATATGTTCGACCGTTTCAACGACGGTTTTGTGGAGATCCTGGCGGCTCAACAGACGGAGGATCAGGCCAGGGATTGGTACCAAGGAACCGCCGATGCGGTACGCAAGAATCTGCGTTACCTGGATCAACCGGGTGCCGAATTGACGTTGATTCTGTCCGGTGATCAGCTGTATCGCATGGATTATCGGGAAATGGTGGCCACCCACATGCGGAATGGCGCGGATGCCACGATCGCCGTGCTGCCGGTCACACGCGACGACGCGCGTCAATTCGGTGTCATGCGTCTGGACGACTCGGGGCAAGTCATCGACTTCGTCGAGAAGCCGAGTAGCGAGGACCAGGTCCAGGCCGTGGCGCTCAGCTCGCAAGAAGTTGCCCGATACGGCATTACCGGCGACCGCGATTGCCTGGCCAGCATGGGCATCTACCTGTTCAACCTCGACGTGCTAAAAGAGCTGCTGAGCTTCAGCAACTTTGAGGATTTTGGCCGCGAGGTGTTTCCGCATGCGATCAAGACCAAGCGTGTTTTTGCTCATCATTTTGACGGATACTGGCGTGACATCGGCACGATCCGATCATTCTACGATGCGAACCTGGCGATCACACAGCCCGAACCTCCATTCGACTTGTATGTCGGCCATGGGCCCATCTACTCGTGCGCACGATTCTTGCCACCGTCACGAATCGGCGAGTCGCGGATTAGCGGCAGCATGATTGCGGATGGTTGTCGCATCGGCAACGGTTGCACCATCGAAAACAGCGTGATTGGATTACGCTGCGTGATCCAGGACAACGTAACGATTCGCGACACGATCTTGATGGGTTCGGATTTTTACGAGACTGACAAAGATCGCGACAAAAATCGAGCCCGTGTCAGACCGGACGTCGGCATCGGCGCTGGGACTCAAATTGAGGGCTCGATCGTGGATAAGAATTGCCGCATTGGCGAGCGTGTCGTGATCCGAAATGTCGATGGTGTGGAAGAAAAAGACTGCGAGAATCTGTGCTACATCCGTGACGGGATCGCCGTCATCGCCAAAGATGCGACGATTCCCAGTGGTTGGCGAGCGTGAGGATGGCTATAGCGGCGCGTCGGCCGGACGCGCACGCCGCCAGAAATCGCGTTGGAGTGGTGGCCTGCGACGGATGTTAACGGCGATTTCTTCTGGCTTGCGGTCTAACGACGGCCTACGGCGCCAGCAGCAATCGTCCGGGCTCTTCCAGGTACGAGATCAGGTCATTCAGAAACCGAGCCGCCGTTCCCCCGTCGATGATGCGATGGTCGTAGGACAGGCTGAGCGGCATCATCAGCCGAATGGCAATCTGGTCATTGAGGACGACAGGCATCTTACGCGAACGTCCGACGAGCAGGATGGCAACCTCTGGGAAGTTGACGATCGGTGTCGAGTAGGTCCCTCCAATGGCGCCCAGGTTACTGATGGAGAATGTGCCGCCGCGCAAGTCGTCAACCGAAAACTCGTTCTCGCGTATACGGTCGACCAGTTTGCTCAACTCGCGCGCGATCTCCGAAATACTCAGCTGGTCGGTATTCCGCAGGGCAGGAACTACCAGACCCCGTTCGGTATCCATGGCCACTCCGATACTCACGTATCGCTTGTAAACAATCGTGCCCTCCGCCATGTCATATGTGGAATTCATTAAAGGATGATTACGCAAGGCCATCGAGACGGCTTTGATCAGGAAGGGCATGGAGGTCAACTTGAGTCCTCGGGAAGCATAATCGGCGCGGCTCGCCTCCCGGATCTTGTCGAGTTCCGTCACGTCGGCGTCGTCGAAATTCGTAACGCGCGGCACGGTGGACCACGACTCGTGCATTTTGGCGGCGATCGTACGTCGAATACGCGTGGCCGGCTCAATGCTGATCGGCCCCCAATCGTCATTCGAGGGCTCACCGGGAACCGATACCTCGTCGGCGTTGCCGTTGTGCACCATCTGCGACGCGGTGCGGTTCGCTCGACGGACCATCTCTAACACGTCCTCCCGTGTAATCCTGCCCGCCTCGCCGGTGCCCTGAATGGCACCCAGGTCCACGCCGACCTCACGTGCAAATCGTCGGATGGCCGGTCCGGCAGCCACGGG
The DNA here is from genome assembly GCA_963695565.1 of uncultured Planctomycetales bacterium. Classification (GTDB taxonomy): domain Bacteria; phylum Planctomycetota; class Planctomycetia; order Pirellulales; family Pirellulaceae; genus CAVOGW01. The sequence goes on along the minus strand of CAVOGW010000004.1, from coordinate 587,577 downwards.
ACGGGCGTCCGGGACGGGAGGCCGCGACGCCGCCGCCGTATGAGAACGCTGCTCCGCGCTCGTGGCGGCGCCCGAACCGGCAGCCGAGGGGCTGGAGGCAGCGGACGCAGAGGGGGCGACGGGTTGCACAGACTTCTTGACGGGAGCCGGCGGATCCTTGCGAGAATTCGTTGCGGGCTGAGCAGCAGTCGGCGGCGCGGGTGGCGTGCCTTGGGCGGTTTTTCCAGAGTCACCACCACCGTGAGCAGCCGGCTGTTGGCTGGCCGGCGGAGCAGCTGCGGGAGCAGAGCCACTGCTCGTACCCTGGGCTTCCAAGGTGACGAGCACCGCACCGACCTTTACGGTTTGTCCGGCGGAGACATGGACTTGCGTCACTGTTCCGGCTTGAGGCGTGGGGATCTCAGCGGTGGCCTTGTCCGTCTCGATCTCAACCACACCTTGGTTTTTTTTGAGGGATTCGCCAGGCTTTACCAGGACACTCAGGATATCCGCCGATTCAACGCCATCGGCCAGTTCCGGCAATTTTACTTCGATTCCCATTCGTTCACTCTTGTTCAGCGTGATGACGCGGTAATGTGCCCGTGCGGCACGATGTCCGACAATTTTCGCGAGGGGGCATCCCCACGCGGACGGTTGCTAGGCCCACAGCGGATTAACTTTTTCGGGGTCGACCCCCAACTGTTTGATGGCGGCAGCCACGGCTTTCTTGGTGATCTGGTCCCGCAGCTGCAACTGACGTAACGCCGCAATCGTGACGCATTCCTGGTCAACTTCAAAATGTCGCCGCAAGGCAGGACGCGTCTCGCTGCGGCCCATGCCGTCGGTGCCCAGGGCGAACAAGCCGCCGGGCAGCCAGGGATCAATTTGTTCGGGCACGGCCCGGACATAGTCCGTGGCGGCGATGAACGGACCCTGTAAATTTGCCATGTGCTGTTCCAGAAACGAAATGCGGGGCTTCGCTTCCGGGTGCAGCATGTTCCAGCGTCGACAGTCGGCTGCTTCACGCCGCAGCTGCGTGAAACTCGTGGCACTCCAGACATCGCTGGAAACCCCAAACTCCTCGGCCAGCAGCTTCTGCGCGTTGAGCACGGAACGCAGGATCGCCCCGCTGCCGATCAGTTGAACTCGTTTCTTGCCGCCCTCGACGTCCACGCTGGCCAGCTTGTAAATGCCCCGGATAATGCCCTCTTCGGCACCCTCGGGCATCGCAGGCATTTCGTAGTTTTCGTTTTCCACGGTGAGATAGTAAATGGCCGTATCCCCTTCCTGATACAGTTTCTTAAGTCCATCCAGGACGATGACTGCCGTTTCATAGACGTAGGCAGGGTCATACGACCGCACGGTGGGAAACGCGATCGCGTTCAGCAAGCTGTGGCCGTCCTGATGTTGCAGCCCTTCGCCATTGAGGGTTGTCCGACCAGCGGTGCCGCCAATCAGAAAACCCTTGGCCCGCATGTCGGCCGCAGCCCAAATGAGATCACCAATCCGTTGAAATCCAAACATGGAGTAGTAAATGAAGAATGGGATCATATTGATGCCGTGTGTGGCATACGATGTCCCGGCGGCGCAGAATGACGCCATCGATCCGGCTTCGGTGATCCCTTCTTCAAGCAGTTGCCCGTCCTCCGCCTCGCGGTAGTACATGAATTGATCCGAATCGACAGGTTCGTATAGTTGCCCTGCGTGCGCGTAAATGCCCACCTGGCGAAACATGCCTTCCATGCCGAATGTACGTGACTCGTCGGGAACAATGGGGACGATGTACTTGCCCACCGACTCGTCCTTGCAGAGTTTCCCCATCAGGCGGACGATGCCCATGGTGGTGGACATCTGCTTTCCCTTGCTACCGCCGAGAAACTCCGCATACTGAGCCAGTCCGGGTGTTTGAGTGCGGGGGATGACCGCCGGTCGCGTGGGAACAAATCCGCCCAGTTCCTCGCGTCGTTGCCGCAAGTAACGCATTTCCAAGCTGTCATCCGGCGGACAGTAGAAGGGGGCCTCTGCCACGTCCTCATCCGAGATGGGAATGCCAAAGCGACTGCGGAATTCTCGGAGTTCTTCTTCGTTGGCTTTTTTCTTGTTATGGGCGATGTTCTTGCCTTCGCCGACCTCACCCAACCCGTAGCCCTTGATGGTCTTGGCCAGGATTACCGTCGGGCGACCATTATTCAGCGTGGTCGCCCGTCGATAGGCAGCATAGACTTTCTCGGGATCATGACCACCGCGTCGCATACGTTCCAGTTTTTCGTCGGAATAGTTCCGAACTAACTCCAGTAACTCCGGATGCTTGCCGAAGAAGTGTTCGCGGATGTACGAACCCGGCATGGCGATGTACTTCTGGTACTGCCCGTCGACAACCTCCCCCATGCGTTTGACCAACAAACCACACTCATCGTTTTCCAGCAGGGCATCCCAGTCGTCTCCCCACACAACCTTGATGACGTTCCAGCCGGCTCCGCTAAACGCCCCTTCCAGTTCCTGAATGATTTTGCCATTGCCGCGGACCGGGCCATCCAGCCTTTGCAGATTGCAATTGATGACAAAAATCAGGTTGTCCAGTTGTTCGCGGGCGGCAAGAGTGATGGCGCCCAGAGTTTCCGGTTCGTCGCACTCACCATCTCCCAGGAAGCACCACACGCGGGATTCGCTGGTCGACTTGATACCGCGGTCTTCCAGGTAGCGGTTGAAACGAGCCTGATAGATTCCCATGATGGGTCCCAGTCCCATGCTGACGGTGGGAAATTCCCAGAATTCGGGCATGAGCCAGGGGTGCGGGTACGAGGAGAGTCCGCCCCCTTCCGCCAGTTCCTGCCGAAAATTTAACAAATGGGTTTCGTTCAAACGCCCTTCCAGAAAGGCTCGGGCATAGATTCCCGGCGACGCATGCCCTTGGAAGTAGATCTGATCGCCGCTAAATCCATCGGGGCCGCGACCACGGAAAAAGTGGTTGAAGCCCACTTCGTATAATGTGGCAGCCGACGCGTAGGTCGAAATATGCCCGCCGAGCCCGTCATGTTTCTTGTTGGCCCGAACCACCATCGCCATGGCATTCCAGCGAATGATGCTCTTAATCCGCCGTTCCAGTTCGCGATTACCTGGAAATGCGGGTTGTTGATCGGCCGGAATCGTGTTGATGTAGGCTGTCACAGTGCTGGGAGGCAGCGAAACACCTTCCTGCTGAGCCTTATTGCGGAGAGCCTGGATCAGGAACGCCGCGCGCTCCAATCCACGACTCTCAATCACATATTCCAGCGACTCCAACCACTCCGCCGTCTCAACCGGATCCACATCGGCCGATGCCGCGCCAGATAATTCGGGCGTTCTCGATTCGCCGTCAGCTAGTGTTCGGACATCCGCCATGAGTTCTCCTTGTTAATCTTTCCCGGACAGGTCTCGGACCATTTGATCGAAGTGCGTCACGAGGGATCGGCGCGGGCATTCGGAATTTGTGGGGGAACATGCCCGACGCCAGCCAATGATCAAAACGCGTCAGTTTGCCGATATCCCAGCCGGTCCCCACCGTGGATCGCATCCGACGCGCCGCCGTTGAGTCAGGACGATCGGCCCTGCTAGAATTCTAGCAGTATTGTTTTCCAGTCACAGATTACCGTAAAGGTCGATTTTACGAGAGCGGCGATTCACGGTCCTCACGGGACTGGCAATGCCGGCCGTAAAGCCTTTCCCACAAGCCAATTACGTCATGTCCGCTGGTGTACGAGCTGCGATGCGCCGGTAGCGGTTTCGATCGACAGGTCCCGTAGGATCACTTGTCGCTCAGCGACACAGCATGCGATGCGCAGTTGTCGAGTGCTTGTTTTCCTTCCCAGATTTCCAAGCAGGAGGTAGGCGTCCTCAGTCGCAATGGCCCGGAAACAATTGGGGACAATTGATCTACATTGTGTCGACATTCCGCCGCGCGTCAAAGTGCCCAACGCCGGCGAAACAATGGGGACAATTGTTCTACATTGTGTCGTCGACGGGGAAGCCGAAAATGCCAAACTCGACCCAAGTTCTCAATCGCGACGAGGCTTGTAGATTTCAGTCGCCGTACCAAAGTAGACTTCCGCGGCGTTCATGAGGGTTTCGCCGAGCGTCGGATGGGCATGAATGGTCGACGAAATGTCCCGTACCTCGCAAGCCATCTCGATGGCCAGGGCCGCTTCGGCGATAAGTTCACCGGCGCCCGGGCCACAAATGCCACAGCCCAACACGATTTCGGTGTCCGGGTCGATCAACCATTTGGTCAGACCCTCGGTGCGCCCGATCGCCTGGGCGCGACCGCTGGCTGCCCAGGGATAGATGGCAGCTGTGTAGGCGCGGCCTTCGGCCTTGGCGCGGTCTTCAGTTAGCCCGGCCCAGGCCACTTCTGGGTCTGTAAAGACGACGGCGGGAATGGCCGCCGGTGAAAATTGAGAGGCTTCACCCAACAACGTCTCCACGGCGACGCGTGCCTGGTGAGACGCTTTGTGAGCCAGCATTGGTTCTCCGGCGACATCGCCAATGGCCAGGATGTGTGGATCAGCAGTGCGCTGTTGTTCGTCGCAGACCACAAATCCGCGAGGATCCAAATTTACCTGCGTATTCTCCAGCCGCAGCTGCGCCGAATTGGGACGCCGGCCCACGGCGACAAGGACTCGGTCGTACTGTTCGACCCCAAACTTCGCGGGCCCCTCGAAGGCCACCTCGACCATCTCACCTCGGTCTCCAATCGTGCCGACTTTGGTGTTCAAGTACACCCGATCGTCCATGAGTTTTTGAATGTGTCGAGCCAGTGGACGTACGAGGTCGCGATCGGCGCCGGGCAACAGCCCTTCGGTCAACTCGACCACACTGACCTGGGTCCCCAACCGGGCGTAGACGGTCCCCATTTCCAAACCGATATAGCCACCGCCAATCACCAGCATCGACTTGGGAATATCGACGAGTTCCAATGCGCCGGACGAGTCCATCACGCGCGACGACTCGATGGCAAACGGGCCCGGCATCGCGGGGATACTTCCGGTCGCCAGAATCAGGTGATCGAAAGTAATCTTTCCCGCCTCGGGCAACGCATCAGGATCCCCGTGCAGTTGCAGGCAGGTGGAATCTTCGAACGTGCCGCGGGCGTTGATCACGCGAACATTGCGTCGTTTTGCCAGTTGGGCAAGTCCACTAGAAAGCGTGCTAATGACCTTTTCTTTGCGGCTGCGGAGCTGCTCGAGCGCGATTTGCGGCGGCCCGAAACTGACACCCCAATCCTGAGCCAGCTCATCGGTTTCCGAGATCACACGGGCCACATGCAGCAGCGCTTTGGACGGGATGCACCCGCGGAGCAGGCACGTTCCCCCCAGCCGCGACTCGGCTTCGACCAGCGTCACTTCCATTCCGTGGTCCGCGGCCAGAAAGGCCGCGGCGTAGCCACCGGGACCACCGCCAAGCACTACCAGGGAAGAATGCATGATTCGCTTCTAGCGGGAGAGGAACTCAACCACGATGTTGGCATCCACTGGCAAGCTAATGTCGCTGGGACCAGGAAGTCCGACTACCGTCGCACACAACGTTTCGCGGTCGAATGTAATCCACTCGAGCGCATCGATCCCGAAGTCTTCCGCCCAGGCTCGATACAACAATTGAATGTTCTTTCGCGGGCGAACCGTCACTACGTCTCCGGCACGTAGAATGCAAGACGGTTTGGTGACCGTGATGCCATTCACTTGAAAATGACCGTGCACCACACCCTGCCTGGCCTGCGGTCGTGTCTTGGTGAAACCAGCGCGGCGAACCACGTTGTCGAGTCGACGCTCGCAAATCAATAGCAGCTGTTGCCCCGTATTCCCCTTCATGCGACTGGCCTTGTCGAAGAATCGTCGCAGTTGTCGTTCACCCAATCCGAAGTGATGTTTGATCTTTTGCTTTTCCATCAATGCCAGCGCGTAGTTGGAGGGACGACGTCCCCGCACGTGCATACCCGGCGGAAAATCCCGGCGGTCCTTGGCCCGGATGGCACCCGCATTCTCATAAACCACTGCCCCCAAGCGGCGATTAATGCGGGCTTTTGATCCCGTGTATCGACCCATAAGTATGTTGTCCCCGAATGTTCAAATTAAGTGTTGGTGACTTCGCGGTGTGCCCCGGCAGTCTGCCCCACCGCCCGACTCGTTTGGCGTTGAGCTGCCAATCCGCCGAAACGAGGACGGCATGCGAATAGTCAACCGACCCAGCGGCGACTGTAGGCCAGAGATGCAAACCCTATATCGTGCCGAAAACAGTGGACCTTGACAAGAGGGCTCTGCAACGGGGCAAGGAACTGTTGACTTCATCTGCCGATGGGCGTTAGCCCATGGCACTTAGTTTGTAGAACAATTGTCCGCAATTGTTCCGCGAATCGCGAAACTGTCGGGGGAAACAGTTGGGGACAACTGTTCCACAATGCCCAAAAATGCCCAAACCGAGTGCCCTTGGGCTAACGCCGGCCAGCATTATTTGAGCCGTTATAGGCACTAAATCAACGAGCCGTCCGAGCCGAGGCCCAAGTGGCACTTCAACGGAGCAACCTCCTAAGTCTCCCAACCGGCCCAGGCGATCGGCCGAATTTCGCTTAATTCTTCCGCCTCGTGAAAGAAACGGATTTTTGCCTTGGGAATGTCACGAAAGGCTCGTCGCAGCCGCTTCCGCTTCATGGGGTGAAGTTGACGGATGCAGATCAGCTGCACCTGTTCCGGAAACTTGCGCGCGGCCCATCCGTAGATTTCCGGATCTCGTTCCCCGGAGTCCCCAATCAACAAGAATTTCCGATGTGGGAACCATCGCAGGATATTTCGTACCGATTTCCGCTTGTCCCGTTTGCCGCCCAACAACAGCCGCAGCGTTCCGGTCCCTTCGATTTGAACCGATCGCAAGTCGAACGAGCCGTCTGGAAAGCCCTCCGCGGCCAGAAAATCCTGCAAAGGAGCAAACAATTGCCAAGGGCTGGCCGACACGTAATGCACGGCGGTTCCGGATAACTCCCACGTTCGAAACAAACTGGCCATCCCGGGGATGGAAAGGAACGGGTTGAGAAACGTGTTCAACAACAGCTCACGACGGTTGGTAGCGTTGGTTTCTTTGAGCGTGTCGTCGATATCCGAAATGACGCTGGGTCCGACTGGGGGAACCAACATGGCTCGACCAGGTTCGGTGGCGCGGTGGTGTGCATCGTGCTGGAAGTTGATCCAGGTCGGGCTTGCGTCGGCCTGCGCAATTGCTTCAATCTCACAAATCGGAATACGAATGGGGCTGTTGAAATAACCTCCCGTCTTCGATCTTTTCTTGAGCGGATAATGTCGGTCACCGATCCGAACGATCAAAGGGTGATTGCGCAGACCCAGCATCAGAAAGTCATGGACTCGGCTCTGTAACCGAGGGCAGTTGGCCAGGTGTTCGGGGCCCACCTGGATCGCCCGGCGAAAGAGCCGCATCAACACAGATTTTCGCAAATTGTCGGGGCGTGGCGTAACCACGCGACCACGTATCGCCACCTGCCAGTGATCGCCCGCCGGACTCAGCCTCCCATAGCTGGGCGAACTGGACTCGGTCCAGCTGCATGCGTCGAGCATCTTCCCGGACGAGTGTTGGATCAAGCGACATACATGAATCACGCGCAACGCACGTTTCCCTCAGAAGCACGGGCCCTCCAGAAGCACGGGCGCATACCGAATCAAGGCTCCCCGTACGCTGATAAGTTACTCCGATCAAGTTCCGCTCGGTAGCCCCAATGCCGAGGGAAACTGTGTATTCCTGACCCCCAAAGCCGAAATCGGCCTGGCCGGAAACCCATTTGATACCGATCTCAGCTCAAGCGCGACGGATGACTCGCTGGGCTGGATCGACTATGCTGGAATGACGATCTGGCCTGCAAAATGTATCACGAGAGCTATTGCGTATGATCCACCTTCACCGACGACCGACGGCGCTGTGTTTGCTGCTGTGGATCCTCTGCGTCTGTTTGGGTTGCGGCAAGGCTGATTACGACCAGCTGGTGCAAAAGCGCATTTCGGACCTGAGAAGCGGGCGAGCCGCCGTGCCCAGGTGGCAAGCCTATGCTTCCGATCGATTCTCCTTTGTTTGCGAAGTACCGGCGGCACCCACTTTGACGCCCACCGACACCGATCAGATCGAATCGGAGAAGCTGGATGCCGTGGTTGGTTCGACGGCCTACCAAATCGTATTCTTGCGAGGCGACACCAAGCAGCTCGGCGAAGCGTCGGCCCGGGTCCGTCAACAGTACGAATCGGCTGGGTTCCAAATCGAGGGGGACCAAGAGGACGCCAACATTGGCGGGTATCCCGGCATCCGATTCCATTTTGTCAACAACGATTCGGGAACTACGGCTCGCGTGCAGGTTTTCGTGTTGTCGGACAACCGCAGTTGTGCCATGTCGGTCGTTGGCAGTCAGCTGAATGACGGAGACGTCCTGCGTTTCTTTGACTCGTTCGCCGACGGCTAAGTTCGATTTTTTGCACTTTTTTTCGCGAGCAGGTGTGGTCTTCGCTGGAACGTAGATCAATGGTCCTCAATTGTTCATTCTCCGCGTTCGCAATGGCCCGGAAACAATGGGGGACCATTGTTCTACATGGTTTCGACTGCGACGTCGAAAATGCACAACACGAACCAAGCGGGCCTTACAAGTCGCGGTCGCTAGCGTCGAGCGGAGTTTGATAGCGGTCACTGCGTACACGTGCCAGAAAGTCACCGATCGGGGCGACGGTTGGCTCGATGTTGAAGTGAAACGAAAGCGTTTCGCCGGGTCGCAGAGTGGCGACTGGCGAATAGACGTGCTTGCGTCCATCGGCGCTGGCCTCGATTTCGCGCACGTTGGGGGGCAGAATCCGCCCTACCAGTCGGGTTCCGTTGGGGATCAAGACCTCCAGCACCACATTACTGTCGCTGGCAATTCCGGTGTTGGTGACTTCGATGACGTACACCAACAATCTCGGATTCGACGGATTGGCGCCGGCGGGACGAACGCGCAGATTCAAGTCTGGCTCGTTTGGCAGTGATGACGGGCCAGGGCCGACCGCGGGTCCCCCCAGGTTGGGCGGTTCTGGACTGGGATTCAACGGAGGAGCCACGGGCGGGGGGTTAAATCCACCTGGCGGGGGTTGATTACTAAGCGCAGGTGCGATGTCCACGCACACGTCCTCGCGATCGCTCGCCCCTTGAGTTGTTTTGACGACCACGGAAAAACAGCGCCGGCCGGCGGCCACCACACTGAAATTCAACGGATACACCCGGGTTTCTCGCGGCCCAATCGCTCCCACGTTCCAATCGATGCTGCGACTACCTTGCGTGTCCCCCACGTGACTGAGCCCTTCGTCAAATTCCGCTTCTAGCACGACGTCGACCAGCGGCTGGTCGGAGCGGTTATTGACGTACAAGTCGTAACTGATTTGCTCACCCACACGCCCCTGGCTATCCCCCTGGATCACGAGGTCAATCGATGCCTGATTTGACGCAATCTGCGTGGTCACGCAATCCGTCGCCGGCTCGGCGCCGCTTGCCGAGCCCGTGGCACAAACGCGAATCACGCCAGCGCCAGTGACCTGATACGTCACCGTCACGGCACGCGCCATTCCGGGCGACAAGGATCCCAATTCCCAGCGCAGCGCGTCACCGAACACGCTGGCCTGCGGCGAACTCTGCACGTGCGTCAATTCCGCGGGCACGCTCGAGGAAAGCTCGACATTTTCCGCGACTCCGTTGCCCAGATTTTCGACGCGATATTGATAGACGACGCTGGCGCCGATTTCGGCGATGGATGCGCCGGAGATACGGACAGAGAGACTGGGGCGTGATTCCGGCTGCGCCGGAGGAACATTGGGCGTGGATGGTATCGTCGGCAATACAGGATTCGCGGGGACTGACGCAACCTCTCCGCCGCCTGACCAGGTGATGGACGTCGAGCCCTGCCCTACCGGCAGTCGTGACAAGTCTCCGGCGGACCTGCCGCGGCGAATCACCTGCATATTGATGTTGGTGGTACCGGAAAAATCGCCTTGCGGGATGACGGTCACGGCAGCTTCGCCCACGGAGTTTGTGGGCACTTCGATCGTCTGTGCGCCGGTCATGTCAAATGCGGCAGGAGTGCCCCCCGCCACCTCGTATCGAACGAGCCATCCCTCCACCGGGGACCCGTCGGTGGCTCGCTGCACGCGCGTCACCAATGTCTGTCCGCCACCGTAGCTGCTGACCGTGGGGGATGGAAACTGCCATCGTCCGTCGACCCAATGAATCGTGGCCGTTTGTTGCCGCTCGCTCCAGCCCTCCACCGTCGGTGCCACGGCCGTCACGTGCGTGGAGCCCTCCGAGGCCGAGCTGATGCTGACCCAGGTCTGACCGTGCTGCACGAGGATGTCATCACCCGGATCCGCCGTACCGCGTGGCAGGACTTGGGAGGTGTCCGACGTGCGACCGATGGCGTAGGCGCCGCTGCGCTTGATGGGCGCTTTATGAAACACGTAATAAAACCAACTGTTGTCCAGCCGATCGACTTCCACGATCGTCCCGACACTGTCGGGAGATATCGACCATTCAATGGGCTGCTTACGAATATAGAACCCCTCTTCGTCGCAGATTCCGGCCAACAAGACCACCGACTGCCCTACCGGGGCTACCAGTCGAGCGGGATTGATCGTCAACCGCCCCGGATAGGCCCGGAAGGGATGGCCCCCCGTTGATGCTACCGCGTCTCCGTAGCCGGAGCTGGAACTGTAGCCGTAGGGAAGCAGTGGCTGCGGCGGCGCGACAAACGGAGCCGGATTGGATCGCGGCGGCGGGAGGATGGCGGCCGGCTGTTGAGCCAACAACGGATGAGGTTCCCAGCCGTAGTCCTGGTTTGGATTGTAGACAGGGGGTGGGACCGACGGGAACAGCCCGAAGCCAAACAGCCCCGGATCAAAATACTGGCCAGCCGAATAGGGATCCTCGTCGGCAGCGCACAGTCCAAAAAACGCGTGGCAGCGGCCGAAAGGCACCGCGCAGCAGCCGACCAACACGATGACGGCCAGCCATCCAAGCCGCAAGTTTTGGGGGTTGTCGGTTGTTTTCTGTGCGCTGAACAAAACGCTACTTCCACACTCTGGGGGCAACTGAAGCCGCTGCCAGAGGGTTGTCCCCTGACAGCCTGCGAAATCCCTGGTCCTCCGCAATTCTCAGGGCCTGATGTCCGACGTAGTGATCCGGCAGTTTTTTCTTGACACCAAACGCCGTTTCATTGGTCAGATGCATTGGTCGGCATCGAGCCCAATCCAGCGAATCGCTGCAAAAGCCTACCATGCGGGTTGGCAACATGTGGAAACTTTTCAACTTACAGCGTTGCGGAAATACATCATCTTTGTGATCATAGTGACGCGTATAGCGATCATTCCAACGATCAGATGCTTTTTGGCCCTCGCCACGGCTTGAGGAGAAACGCCTGTGGCCGCCAGACTATCGGCTTTGCCAATCTTGCTGCCCGCTGTGATCGTATCGGTTACGCAGACTTTGGGGACCATGTTCCCCTTTAGTTTTGGGCAGTCGGTAAAGAGATACCACAAGACTTCCGCGTAACGCCGATGATAAATCGAAGGGCCTGCCGGGCGCAGTGCGCCAGGTCAGGGAAACTTCCGTCGTGCGCCATGGGCCGGAGTCAAAGGGAACAGTAAACAGGGATTGTCGCGCGGCGCGTCATGGACGCGACGCCACCGACGACCCCGGTTTCCGAAGCGATGTCTGGGAGTTGCTTGGTCGTCTTGGAGCGTTACCAGGATCAACAACAGGAATTGAGCGTGCCACAACTATGAGATCCAACTACCTGCCCTGCCGTCTCGCGTTCTACATCATGTTCCTCTCGATCGGTTGGCAAGTGACGGCCGCGGGCCAGCCGAACGACAATGCGCTGGATGCCGTCTCCGCTCTGGAGAGGCTGCAGTCCGATCTATCAGTACAGTCAGGTCGAGAGCCACGGTGGTGTGAATTTCTGAATGTTGTGGAATTGAAGCGTGCGCTGGAATCTTCGCAGCCGTCGGCAGAGTTACTAAACGAGACGATCGGCAAATTGCAGAGCGTGCAGCATGCTCCCAGCCGCGTGCAGCTGCAACAGCTTCTGGATGGGCTATCCCGGTTTTCCGAAAGCCCTCAAGACACGGACGCGATCTCGCAGCGGTTGCGTGACTTCCGGCAGCACCTGTCCACATTGGGCGGACGCGGTGCGGGCTGGCAACAGGTGCTGCCCCTGGAGGAACTGGACCGAATTGTCGCTGCCGAGGACAAAACCACGCCTGTGTGGCGGAGCGACCTGGTAACAGCTATGGAAATCGTCGAGGCGGAAGCCCATGTCCAGAATCGGGATTCGTTCGAGCAGCTGAGACGTGCCTTGTTGAACGTCAGGTCTCGTGATGACGAGCCGCTGACGGATAGCCTGGCCCAGGCGGTGCGGGCCGCCAAGCAGCAGTATCAACCTGCATCGCTCGAGCAGGTCGAAGCGGCGCGGCGGCGGCTGGAGAACTCCATGGTCGCGCTCGATGCATTCTTGTCACGCGGCAGCCGCGACAACGCCGAACGCTGGAAAAAGTTCCTGAGTTGGACCGAATTGCAGGCGATTCGTGACCCGGCGGCGTCTCCACGGTTGTCCAGATTGGCTCGCGTCTTCCAAAAACTGCAAAGTGGCGAGAACGGCCTGCAGCTGCCCGTATTTCGTCAGGTCACCACGGACTTGGAGCGATACCTGGAACTTCTCAATTCGTACGATTCGCAGTCGAGCCGACTCGCGGCCGCCAGGCAAGAGCTGGTGGACGCAGCGCAGCAGCTCAACCAGTTCTTGCAGACGGCTCCGGAAAAACGAGTACAGGCTTGGAAGAAGTTTCTGGGTTGGGACGCCATGCAACAGTTGCTTCAAGACGACTCGCGTGACGTGCGGGCTTTCGGGCAGGTGTTGCGGAAATACGAAAGCGACGCACCAGGCCTCGAATTATGGCAGTATCGCCGTGTCGCTTTGCGTTTGGCCAAATACATGGAGTTGATCGCTCTGCAACAACGTGCTCCGGCTGTCGATCAGTTTGACGCGAGATTAGAAATGCTGGCACGCGCCCTGCAGGGGCAAGCCAATGGGCCGTCGGTGGCCAATCTGGCCCCGCTGGTGGAGCATCTCAATTGGCTGGAAACCACGGGTCGCCTGCCGGAACTGCGGCAGCAACTCCAAGCGAAATTTGCCCAGCCCAATTTTGGGCTCCGCATTTCATCCCAGCTTGTCGAGCGGGCTTTGAGTAACACTGCCTCACGGATCACCCCCGTGGGCATGTGCTTCTATGGCGCGTGGGTTACCGGTACATCCAAATCCAACGTAGGCTATACAGCACGGTTGTTGCCATCCGCGGACACGGCCATCGTCGAGATTCGTGTGGTTGGGTCCAGCCTTTCCAACACGGTAGCGCGTCAGCGCAAGGTCAGTGTTTACGCGCAAGGGAACACGGCTCTGTGGGCGACAAAACAACTGATGTACGACGGACGCCAGATTGACGCCGCGCCGGCCTGCGCCCAGGCGTCGACGCAACAGCAAATCTGCGGCGCGCACGTGGACCGACTTGTCGGACAACGCTTGATCGGACGTTTTGCGCTGAAGCGCGCGAATCGCCTGCGCCCCTGTGCAGAACAATGCTCAGATTGCCAGGCACGGCGCATGCTTTCCGGGCAAATGGACGAGCAAGCCGTCGATATGCTGCGGACCGCAAATCAGCGCTTGCGGGATTTGGAGCAACAATTGAGAGACCAACGGCTCTACCCCGACTCGCTGCACGTCAATTCCACGCCCCAGGCCATGTTGGTGCAAGCGCGGCTTTTGTCCGCCGGCCTGCTCTCCGCGCCTGGTTTGCCACCTGCCGTACCTGAGCCCAGCGACGTGCTGGTTCAAATCCACGAGTCACTAGTGAACAACGTACTGGCTGACCGCATGCGTGGCGTAAAAATCGATAGCCAATCCATTGTCGATCGCATGCAAGAGATGGGATTGGCCGTACCCCCCGAACTCAAAGGATCCGCGAAAACCGGCGAAAACGGCAAGCTGACGGATGACGCCAACATTAAACTGAATGCTCCGGCAAATCAGCAGAATCCGGGCGGGGCTGACGAGCAGGGCGACGACGAGCCCTGGTCAATGCAATTTGATCGTACGCAGCCCGTCGCGGTTGCATTTCGAGATGGCGCGATCCGAATCACCGTGCGCGGTTTTAATTTTACCCGCGGGGACCAGCAGATTGACGATACGATCGAAATGACCGCTACCTACCGATTTGTATACTCGCCCCTGAACGGACTACGAGTTCGCCGCGTCGGGGATGTGGACATCAAATTTGTCGGCGCCGGGGAACGACTTTCCACGCGGCAAATTACTTACAAGACTTTCCTGGCACGGCGAGTGGGGGCCCTGTTCCGCCAGGAACTGTCGCTGGATGACCTGCCACCGAGCGAAATGCGAGATCGCGCGAAGTCCATTCCTCCTCGGCTGGTCTACGCCCGAGGGGGATGGCTTTCCCTGGGCGCGAATGTAAAAGACGAACTGTTGAAAGAACTTGGAATCGGCACGTAGAATAGCACATGGCGCGTGCCCATGGCCGTCTACGTATTTGCCAGGTGACGGGTAAACAGCAGCGACCATGCCAGCATGTCAACATGTTGGCGAGTCATGCTGGTCGTCGTGGTGGTACGCCGCCGCATCGGTAAGCTTGAGGGTGTTGGTCCAGCCCACCCGGCACCTGACGGTGACGCGAGCGGGTGAAGGCCTTATGGCCCGACGGGCAATTAAGTAAACCAGTGCCGAGGAACGATCGATGAGCCAATGGGTGGAAATCTCGTTTGACTGCCTGCCGCTGCGCAGCTTGGGGCGACTGGACATACCGATCGACGCCTCGCCCACGTATCGTCGCCGTTGCGAGCGACTCAAGGCGGCGCTGGAAAAACACGGGGCCCACAACTCCTATTACCTGCACCGAGCCCATTGCATTTTCCACGTGTTGAACGACGACAAGTTGGGGCAAATCAAGTTCGCCTTCGAGGGCACCGTGTTGACCGATGCCAGCGATGAGCGATGCCAGCAATGCGATCTAGAAGTCGAGTTGATTGGCGAGACCTGCGATTGGCTGACCGAACCGGTCGCACGGTGGTTCGCCGAAACGGTTTCGCACGCCGTGGCAGCTGAATTCGATCGTTACATTGCCGCGGGTGATCTGGAGCAGACCCGCCGCCGCCAGCAGGAGATTGAGGCACAGTCGGACCAGTCCGGCGGATTCGTGGGCATGTATCTGTAGGGCGTTGCGGCTTGATGCTGTCATCCTGAACGTCGCAGCTTCTTGTTCTGTCATCCTGAACGTCGCGGAGCGGAGTGAAGGATCAGCCAGCCAACGTGACATGGCCTGCCGGGGTGCGTCCGGGCTCTCCTGCGTCTACCGTCGCACGCGGAACAACGTCTCTGGAAGATCCTTCGGTCGCGGACCCGTGCTACGCACGTTGTCAGACCCTCACGATGACACTTGTACTCATGTCATCCTCAGCCTTCTCCTCCGTCTGCCAATTCTGCCGTCTGGGCAAAATTTTAGGATCAGGCAAAGTTTGCGGGCCATGGCGCCGATAACTGGGGTGACCGGAATCCATTTGCCGGATCTGATTGCTATCGTGGATCGCAATTGGGTGCAGGCTAGGTACCGAGCAGGGGGGCCTGTTTGGTAGCTGCATGGTGCCGCTGCCATTTCCAGGTCACTTTGCGGTTGTGCCGCACTGCGAGCCGAATTGATGTTTCGCGCCCGGAATCAACGATTGGCAGTCTTGTGGACCATGCTGGCCACAACGATCTACACGGGCTGCCGGCCAATGCAGCCGTATTACCTGCGCGAAGACGGGGATCTTTCGCATTATCTGGACACAGCCACTCAAATCGACTACCCCGATGTCGAGGAGTGCTCGCTCGACGGAAGTCACCCAGGCCCACGACCCCGTCACGGTCCGCAGCATCGATCCCGATGCCCCCAAGTGGGACCTGACCCTGGAAGAAGCCGTTCAAACCGCGCTGCAGAACAGCAAAGTCATCCGCAGCTTCGGTCAAATTCGGCAATTCGGGCAGTTCTTGAATCAGCCCGCCGAACGACTTTCATTCGCACCCGATGCGAGCTTCTCGATTTACGACATCGCGATTCAAGAATCGAGCCAAGGGGGTGTGGAGCAGGTCCTGTCGAATTTCGACGCCGTATTCAACACACAAACAACGTGGGATGGAACGAATCGGCCTCAAAATGTCCGCACAGCGGCTCCCCCCCAAGTTCAATTCAATCCTCTCAGTCTTGCAACAGGACGTGGTGACGGTCACCAATGAAATATCCAAGCTCTCGGCCAGTGGTGCCCAGTTCTTCGTGCGAAATAACAATGTGTACACAGCCGCGGTTAATCCGGACACCATCGCCTCGCGAGCCATCCCCACTGACTGGTTGACGAATATCGAAGCTGAAATACGTCAGCCCCTGGCCCGTAACCGCGGCACCCAGATCAATCGTATTCCCGTGGTGCTCGCCAGGATTCGTTCAGATGTCACCGCGACCCTCTTCGAAACGTCGGTGATGAACCTGGTCCAGGAAGTGGAGCGTGCCTATTGGGACCTTTATTTCTTCTACCACAATCTGGAAGCGGCCACGATTGGGCGTAACAGTGCGCTGAGCATCTGGCGGCGAATTTACGCCAAGTACGAGGCTGGAGCGCCTGGTGGTGAAGCCGAACAGGAGGCTCAGGCGCGGGAGCAGTACTTCCAGTTTCGTTCGCGGATGGAATCCGAATTAAACAACGTGCTTCGTCAGGAATCGCGGCTGCGGTTTCTGATGGGCCTGGCTGCTTCCGACGGGCGCATCCTGCGCCCCGTCGATAGTCCGACCACAGCACAGTTGACGTTTGACTGGCAGATGATCTCACGTGAGGCCCTGATGCGAAATCCCTCACTGCGCCAGCAGCGATGGCGGATCAAGCAGCGCGAGCTGGAGTTGATCGCCGCTCGCAACCAACTGTTACCCCGAATTGATGCCGTCGCCCTGTATCGTTGGCTCGGTGTAGGCGACCAGTTCAACCGTTGGAACAACACGGGCGCTGTCTTTCCGGCAGTAGGCTCATCCGCCGTCGAGGATATGTTCGGAGCCAATAACAAGGAATTCCGGCTGGGCTTCGAAGCCGAGATTCCGATCGGTTTCCGCCAGCCGCTGGCCCAGGTTCGCAATCAACAACTGCTGTTGGTGCGTGAAAAGGCTCGCCTGGAAGAAACAGAGCTCGAAGTGATGCATCAGCTGGACGACGCGATTAAGGAACTGGACGCGCAATACAAGCTGCTACAAACCAACTTGGGCCGGGTCGCGGCCGCTTACCGGCAAGTCGAAGCGGTCGAGGCTGCCTTCGACGCTGGCACCGTGGTGCTCGATTTGCTGCTCGACGCTCAACGGCGACGAACTGACGCGGAAGCGGCCTATTTCCAGGCACTGACGCAGTACAACGAGGCCATCGTCGCCGTACATCTGCGGAAGGGATCGATTCTGGAATACAACAATATCGTGCTGGCGGAAGGCCCTTGGCCGGCGAAAGCCTACTTTGATGCTCAGAATCACGCTCGCCAGCGTGACGCCAGCCATGCCCTGCACTACGGCTACACCCGCCCGAACGTGATCAGCCGCGGGCCCTTGGAGAACAATGTACCGCCGATGAGCGAACCGTCGGTCTACAGCGGCAATCCGTATGACGTATCGGGTCCCGATCAAGAATTAGTTCCTCAGCCGGCCGAGAGCGGAACCGCCCCGGAAGCGACTGAACCGCCGACCGATGCGGATGCGGGTGGCGAAGAGTCGCTGCTACCACCACCCCTGGAGCAGCGACCGCGGAACAGGGAAGAGCCCTCCTTCGACTTGGATGAGGACTTAAAGCCCACGCCACCGACCGAAGAACAAGAGAACAAGAACATCCTGGAGACAAATCGCGGACATCGCTACAGTCAGCGTGCGACCCGGATGCCACGCGGAAATGTGATTCGCTTCGCCGAGCCACAGGAGACCGTATCCGCAGCCACGAACACGCGGCACGCATCCGCCCACATGCCCATGGCGGCGGAAGCCGATGCGGAACCGCCGGTGGCTCCTCAGCCCATTGAGCTGAGATTCAAATAAGTCGAGTCTGCGACACAAAACATCTGGTGGGCGAAGCTCGTCGCAAGCCGCGTGCCGCAAGGCACGCGGCTTGAGTTTTTTCGCGGCAGCGGGCATGCTCCGCTCGTGGGATACGCAGACCGACTCGCCATTCAGGTCCGTGCACTTCTGCATTCAATGAAAGGTACTTGTCACCAACGTGACCCGTGCTGGTAGCCCGGGGGCACAACGCACAAGTACCAAAAAAAAGGCCACGCACTCGGCGTGGCCTGAAGTTCGTATTTTCTGCGATCGGTCATTTCCAAGCGGCGCCGGCGCGACTTCAGTCGGTCGGAATCAGCTCGTCGTCAATCATCTGCAGTAGCTTGGAGATACACAGCTTGTTCATGCTGGTTCGCTTTTCATGAGCTTCCGTGCGTAACGATTCGTGCAAGCTCTTTGGCAGCCGAACGGTGATTACGCGCGTGGGCTCGTTGTCGTCGAGGTTCGCCGCACCGCGCTCGCGCAGCTTGGCCAGCATTTGCTGCACTTCGGCGTACTGCTCGCATTGCTCCCAGGCATTCATTTCGGCAGCGGTGGGAAACATCTGGCGAACGACACCGTCGACCCCCAGAATGCGGCGGAAAAACGTGACCCAATCGGCCTGCTGACGGTACAGCTCTGAGGCGATCCGCAGCAGCTCCTGGGCTTTTTCAGCGACCGGGGTCCTCTCCATCACCGGCGGGCGGGGAAATGATTGACGTGGCTTGGGGGAATGCGTCCATGTTTTCGGCTCCTTCCTTGTGCATAAGCGCTTCAATTGGCCAGGACTCGTCCTGATTTCCGGTGACACCGGGCCTGGCGAATCTGGTGGTACGAACTGCAACTGAATCAGGGATCATCGGCAAGACTGCGACCGACGTCACCCAGGAGCATGAAGTACTAAAATATCGCCTATCAAGTCAAGGCCAGCATGATGTCGCAGCACCGCCGGCGGCGAAAAACGAGGTTTGGCGGGCGGAAGGGTCGCTGCAGCAGAATGTCGATGGTTGCCGACGAGACGACCGTGGCCGAGCGGCGGGAAGGGCCGACAACGAGTGCGAGCTGCGTGGGAATTCCGGCTGCGGGCACCCGCGAACGGACGGTTACCCGTCCGGCAAGTGTATCTCCTGAACAGAATTGGGATGCCCTCTACACCCGCTCGAAAATCGTGGCAATTCCCTGTCCCACGCCGATGCACATGGTGGCCAGGCCCAGTTGAGCCTGCGAATCGCACATGGCGTGGATCAGCGTCGTGCTGATGCGAGCCCCGCTGGCACCGAGTGGATGCCCGATGGCGATCGCCCCGCCTCGTACATTGACTTTGGATTCGTCCAGCTTCAGCATCCTGGATGCAGGCCAGGGCCTGCGCGGCAAAGGCCTCGTTCAGTTCGATCAGGTCCAGATCCTCGATCGTCGATCCGGCGCGCTTGAGCGCCTTTGTCGTGGCCGGGACGGGTCCCGTCCCCATCACGCTGGGATCGACTCCGGCCACGGCCGTGGCCAGGATCCGTACCTTGGGCTGCAGTCCCAACTCGTCCGCGCGACGTTCGGACATCACCAGCATCGCCGCGGCGCCATCGTTCAGCGGCGAGCTGTTTCCGGCCGTCACCGTTCCCAAACCGGGCATGAAGGCCGGCTTGAGTTCGGCCAGTGCCTCCAAACTGGAATCGTGACGCACGCATTGGTCTTGATTCAACAACACGCGAAGGCCCTCCTCATCGCGGCCGTACGTGGGCACGATTTCGCGATCAAACGCCCCGCATCCGCTGCGGCCGCGGCCTTCTGATGGCTGCGCAAGCGCGAATTGGTCCTGATCCTCACGGGAAATGCCCTGCGACTGGGCCAGGAACTCGGCAGTGACACCCATCAGCAGCGTGCCTTTGGATGTGCGGTGGAACATCTTGGGATTGAGATCGATTCCATGGTCCATGGGCACGTGCTGCATGTGCTCCAGCCCGCCGACGATTTGCACGTCCTCGCAGCCTGCCATGATTGCGTGCGCCGATTGATTCAGGGCCTGCAGACTGCTGCCACATAACCTGTTGATGGTGGCGGCGCCCGACTCGACGGCGATACCAGCCATCAGTGCGATGTTGCGTGAGACGTTCAGTCCCTGTTCCATCGTTTGCTGCGTATTACCCATCAGGCAATCTTCGATCAGTGCGGGATCAATTCCCGTACGTTGCATCAGCTCGCGAACGCAGTGCACGGCGAGATCATCACTGCGCACGTCACGATAATAGCCTTTTTCCTGATGTGCACGACCAATCGGGGTCCGTACACAGTCAATGACCACTGCCGAGTTCATCTGGTCGTCCTCGCCCTGAATTATCAAAAAAATGTGTTGTCGTGTTCGCTATGCCGATGAGGGGTGGTACTTTCCCGACTAGCCGTACAATCTGTCGCCGCGTCGAGCCAGCAGTTGCAGTTGAGCCGTAGGCTGATATCGTTTACCCAGCTCTTCGTAGGGCTTCATCTTCTCGACCATCTTGGCGATCCCCACGCTATCGGCCCAGAACAAAGGCCCACCTTTAAAGGGTGGAAAACCCGTGCCGAAGATCATCCCCAGGTCGATATCGCGCGCGTCCCGTACGAGTTCTTCTTCCAGGATTCGCGAGGATTCGACCAGCATCGGCAGGATCAGGCGATCCGTAATTTCGTCGCGCGAGAGCTTTTGCTTGCCGGTCACAAACGGCTTAAGCAGAGGTTCGAGTGTCGGATCGACAACCCCTTTCTTCTTTCTGTCGGTATAGGCATAGAAGCCGGAGCCGGACTTCTGCCCCAATCGGCCAGTTTCCACCAGGGCGGGCAGAATCGCGGACCCGCTGAAGCGATCTGAAAAGGCATCGCACAGCACTTTGCCGGCGTACAGGGCCGTATCGAGCCCTACCATGTCGTACAATGCGATCGGCCCCATGGGCATGCCAAATTTCGTCGCCGCTTTCTCGATGTCGGCGATCGGGACACCTTCCTCGATCAAGTGCAAAGCTTCGCCCATATAGGGAAACAGCAGTCGGTTGACCAGGAAACCCGGTCCATCGTTGACCACCACAGGCATCTTCTTAAGGCTCTTGGCGAAGGCCACGGCTGTGACCACCGTCTGGTCACTGGTTTGACTGCCGCGAATCACTTCCACCAACTGCATTTTGCGGACGGGATTGAAGAAGTGAATTCCGCAGAAGCGTTCGGGTTGCCGCAGCCCACTGGCCAGGGTGGTGATCGGGATGGTTGAAGTGTTTGTGGCCAGGATGGCGTCCGGACGCATTTGCGGTTCCAGCGTGGAATACAACTGGCGTTTCACGTCTTCATTTTCAATCACGGCTTCCAGCACCAGGTCGCTGGCAGCCAACTCGGCGTCGTTATTCACGCCGTTGATGAAGGGAGCGAACTCGATGGTCCGCTGCACATCCGCTCCTTTGGTTTCACGGTTGTAGGAGACTTCTTCCAGCACGTGGGCAATGCCGCGACGCAGCGCGTCGTCACGGGTATCGCTGAGCAACACAGCTCGTTTCTGTTTCACGTTGGCGGCGGCGATCCCCGCGCCCATGATGCCGGCTCCCACGACGCTGACCGAGCGAATTTCGACCGGTTGCAGGCGGCTACCTTCCTCGACGCCCGTGTCCTTCTTGTTCCGGTCGGTGAGAAAGAAAATGTTCAACAGCGAGGCATTGATCGGCGACCCGAACAGCTCAGCCATCCCCTCGGCTTCGAGTTGCAGGGCGGAGTCACAGTCGGTGATGGCTCCTTCCAGCATCGTTTCTAGCGCTGCTACCGGAGCGGGATACTGCCCCTTCGTGTGCTGCTGGATATAGGACGAGCCGATGGCGCCCAGAAACGTCAACTCGTTTTCGTCGATATCGATCGCCCCATTCCATCGCGCACGATCGCAGAGAAAATCCCGCGTCTGCTGTTCGCAGCGTATCAGCTGAATGGCTGCGGGGATCAACCGTTCGGCGGGCACAATATCGCTGGCCCAGGCCATCTTGTAGGCTTCCCGTGCCGAGATGGATTCGCCGGCCGTGATCAATTCGACGGCGTTGCTCAGCCCGACCACGCGCGGCAGCCTGGCCGTGCCGCCCCAGCCGGGGAACAGGCCGAGTTTGACTTCGGGAAAGCCAATTTGCGTTTTGGGGTTATCGCTGACGATCCGGCGGTCGCACCAGGAAGCCAATTCCGCTCCGCCTCCCACGCAAATACCGTCGATCGCGGCCACGGAGAGATAGGGGCCTTGGCTCAGCCTCCTGAACAGGCCTTGTCCCTGCGTGCAGAACTTCATGGTCTGCGACTTGTCGATGTCGAGTGAAGCGGCAAATTCGCGCAGATCGGCACCTGCAATAAATTGTGACGGTTTTCCGGACGTGACGATCAGCCCCACCAGATCATTACGCTGCTCCAATTGATTCAGCCGCTCTTGCAACTCCTCCAGTACGCTGCGCGACAGGACGTTCGTACCCTTGTCGGGCATGTCGAGCGTCAGCTGAGCAATATCGTGTTCGGGAAACGACAAGCTAATGGTCGTCAGCATGATAACCTCTGGCGATTCCAAACGTGTGGTGTGCGACGGGCCGGGGAGGCCTTAGACTTAGCGGGACCGGCCCGTACGACGTGCCCTGTATGCAAAGTTTATCTATCCCACCCAACATCGGCGAAGAGTCCCACGAATTCGTGAACTTTTTCGCGCCGTCCAGTTTTAACTATCATGCGGGATACGTGCACCACGTGCATCCCACAGCAAAACATTTTTTCTGACGCGATGGACACTCCTCGGCAGAGTGACAACGGATTACGGCTTCCTGTGGCGTGCGGTAGTCGTTTACAGCTTACCGCCTTTCCCCCTTTTTTTGGCGTCCTGGTGCCTGAAATCGGTCGCGTTGTGACCCAAAGCGTTCACGGATCGTCGCATGCGTAAAGTCCCCAGCGGCTACGCCGCTGGGGAAAGTGGCGAACAATCGACGCGCCCCAAAAAAATTGCGTCAACAGGGTCTTCGAGATTTGTGGCTGCAGCGATAAACTGAGATGGCTGCATACATAGACCGACCGCAACCGCACAAGCAAGGAAATTGACCATCCAAGAATTGAAATTCAGAACAAACGCCGTATTCGTCCGCAACGCCGTCACGTTGTTACTTTGCGCCGTGTTTGCGCTCATTTCCTTCCACCAGACCCCTGCGCAATCGCCCGCCTCTCAGGCGGAATCGTCCGAACATGAACCAGAATCAGCAGACCCAATCGACGCGGCATCTCGCCCGGTGTCCCTCACGATCGATTTCGGCGACCAGTCGCAGCTGAAATTTTCCGCCATTTCTTGGCGGGAAGGCATGACCGTGCTGGAGGCGATGCGTCAACTCGAAAAGCACCCGCGGGCGGTCAAGTTCCGCTTTCGAGGACAGCAACAGACGGCTTTCCTGGAGGAATTGGGGGGATTGGCCAACCAGGGCGGTGATGGCCGAAACTGGATGTTCAAGGTCTCCGGGAAAGTGGCCACGCAGAGTTTCGCCGTAACCACTCTGCAGCCCGGTGACGACATCTTGTGGGAGTTTCGCTAGTTGATCTAAAATCGGGTGTTCACGAACAGTGGAGGAGAACGAACGGTGAAAATCAGGGACTTCGCGATTTGGTCGCTGCTCGTTGCGGCAGGCGACATTGTTACGCATTGCGTTTGAACACATTCCGAATTTTGCTCCAGTGGCCGCAATCGCGCTGTTTGCGGGCTACCAATTGCGAAGTCGGACGCTGGCGGCCACCGTACCGTTGGCCGTCATGGCATTGTCCGATCTTTCGTTCGGCGGTTATCACTACGGCGTGATGATTGCCGTTTATGCCTCGCTCACGCTTCCGGCTGTCTTGGGTTCGTACTTACGCAGTAAGCTTCCGCTGTTCCCCGCTCGCCGCTTGGGAGGCTCGTTGCTGGCCCTGCTGAGTGCCGCGATCGGGTCGTCGCTCGTGTTTTTTCTCGTGACTAACTTCGCCGTCTGGTCGTACTTCGATCTATACGAGCGAACCTGGTCGGGCCTCGTTCAATGCTATGTTCAGGCGATACCCTTCTATCGATTCACGCTGACCGGTGATGTGTGCTTTGCAGTTGCCCTGTTTGGCGCGCTGGCCGCGTATCGAGTTTGCGTCGAGGCCCCGCTGGCGCTGCCACTCAGGCAGGCGACCGACGAAACTTGAGTTGCATCCGGGTCGGGTGAGAAGAAGGACCGGGCGCTTCGTCATCTATGTTAGAAATTCGTCCGGTGCTGCCGGGGAGCAGAGACAGAAAAAGGGGGCAGAAACAAGATAATCCGCAAACCTTGAGCGGCTCTTCCGTCTTCGTCTTTTCTGTCCAACATTTTTTGTCTTTGCTCCGCCACGGCAATGACCAGGCTTACGGCAATTCGCGCACTTTCTTCCGCAGCATTTCGCTTGTCCAACCATTTTTCAGGGCCGAGTCCAGCATGCTTTTTTGCATGGCGTGGGGCAATCGGGCCACGGCCGCGTGGGCGGACCAGGACAGCTGATCGTTCCGAACATGCGGCGGGACGCGCCGCGCGATCGATTCGTAACGTTGCAACTGGTCGCCAGAGATCAGCCCTTCGCACGCCTGCGAGAACGATTCGCCAAACTGCGCATCCCCAGCATTTAACATGTCGCCAATCCACCACGGGCTGGCGCGTTGGCACCACAACGCGAATTGCAGCGGTCCTGCCCAATCCTCGAGCGGAGGATTGCCGCTGATGAGCACGCTGCTGGGCCGGAACTGAAACTTGCCCAGCGTGATTTTCGGCTGATTTGCTGCTACGCTCATGTCCAGAATCCCAACCATTATTCGGCCACGACACATCATTCCGGCGGCGTCGCGGTTTTATAACCCTAAGTGCGTCATACGCGAAGGCCCGATGCTCGGTCACGTCTGAGCGATCGCCACGGCCAGCTTGAAATACTATACTTGACAGCCGCTTGCCGCTTGTCCTGCAACGGGTGCCGGCGAACAATGCAACCCGACCTCGCCCGGTGGCTCGGCCGAACCCGTGACAAACGGGTCGCGTGCCGCCGAGTTATCGTGCGGTCATGCCACCGCAATCTCGGACCGCTGACGGCGGACAGCCAGCTATGAGCAATCCATTATTGAGTCGCTATCCCCGTACGAGAATGCGGCGGAATCGTCAGTCGGAATGGACGAGACGCATTATTCGCGAATCCCGATTGGCCACGGACAACCTGATTTGGCCCATTTTCGTGCACGAAAGAAGCGAACCAGAGATCCCGATTCCCTCCATGCCTGGTGCCGCGCGGTTTTCCATCGCGGCGGCGGTGGGGGCCGTGGCTCACGCCATCGAAGTCGGGATTCCCGCCGTCGCCGTCTTTCCCGCGACTCCCACGGAAAAAAAATCGGCGGACGCCGCAGAGGCTGTCAACCGTGACAACCTGATATGTCGTGCCGTACGGGCCATCAAGCGGGAATTTTCTGATCGAATCGGCATCATTTGCGACGTGGCCCTCGATCCGTACACGAGCCACGGGCACGACGGACTGATGCGTGATGGCCAGATCGTGAACGATGAAACGGTGGAACTGCTGTGCATGCAGGCAATTGTACAAGCGGAAGCAGGTTGCGACGTGATCGCTCCCTCAGACATGATGGACGGCCGGATCGGCCGGATTCGTGATGCGCTCGATCAGCAAGGATTCAGTCGGGTGCAGCTGCTGGCCTATGCCGCAAAATACGCGTCGGCCTTCTACGGGCCGTTTCGGGACGCCGTGGGGTCAGCGCAAAACCTGGGCAGTGGAGACAAGCGGTCGTACCAAATGGACCCGGCCAACACGGACGAAGCGATCCGCGAAGTCGCGATGGATATCGATGAAGGAGCCGATATGGTCATGGTCAAACCGGGCATGCCGTATCTGGATGTCGTTTACCGTGTGAAATCGACTTTCGGCGTGCCGACACTGGTGTATCAGGTCAGCGGTGAATACGCCATGCTGACAGCCGCGGCCCAGAACGGCTGGCTGGACCGCGACCGCGTAATCCTGGAAAGCTTGTTGGCATTTCGCCGAGCGGGAGCGGACGCGATTTTCACGTATTTTGCCGTCGAAGCAGCCAAACTGATTGGGCAAGGGGGCTGAATCGGGTGGCCCGACATCCCGGTCCGTAAACAAGTTGACAGGCGACTTGTGCAGAATTACAGTGTGAACATCCTATACATGCGTCGTTTGCATCGATCGCCGGAATCGCCAACGAAAAACCGCTCCAAGTGCCACTGCCATCCACAAGCTAAACGCTTGCCACGGCACGGCGCGTGGAGCGTTTGTTTTGGCCAACTGCGGGTCGATGCGCTGCATGAAACGGTATAAGAAAAAAGGGGTAATGAACTCGTGAGCAAGTCTAACCAATCGGGCATGCTGAGCCGGCGGCTGCTGGTGATCGCTGCGGTCTGCGGCTGCCCAGCGGGCGCCCACGCGGCGCACACCAATAACATCATGATCACAGGCTACTGGCCGCCCACCAATGAAATGATTCGGCCTTTCTCCGCAAATCCCCAACAAAACCCCACCGGCTGGATCGGCGAAAACTGGGAAGGGCGCGGCTACGACATTTACTCGTTCTTCCCCGAATTCGACAACTTCCCCAACGATCCCAAAGGCATGGGTGATTTCGAGGTTGACTACCAGGACACGTCGGAGGATTGGTGGCGAATTACCGCGGAAGTCAATCCGGTAGCCATCATCACATTCAGCCGCGGGTCGTCGGGGCTGCTTTGGGAATTAGAAACCCGACAGCGCAACCTGCGCTCGTGGGCCATCGACTATATGGCGCCGTATCGCCCCACCCCCAATCCCCCCGACAGCTCAGTGCCGACAAACTTCGTCAGACCCTCGACACTTCCGGTCGATAACATCGTGGACGCCGTGAATGCCGCAGACTTAGGATTGAACGCCTTTGTCGATGTGAACGGGAACGGCGGTGGTTTTCTGTCGGAGTTCATTGCCTACCATGGCGTTTGGTACCAGGACCTTCACAAGGACGTCAACGACCCCGTGCGCAGTGTCGCCGCTGGGCACATTCACGTGGGCACGGACGTGTCTATCGAAACAGGACGATTGGCTGCCGAAATCAGCCTGCGCGAGCTGATTTCCCACGTGGATTCGATCCTGGTCCCTGAGCCCAGTTCGGCATGGCTGATCGGTTGGTGCCTGGTCTTCGCCGCGCGCTTCGCGCGTGGAGAGTAAAAAGGTCGCCTTTCGCTTGTCGAGAGTGTGTCCATGGATGCGTACTCTCGGCCATCGATGCCGCGTATAACGTTTTTTGGAAGCGTCCACCCGGCCCCTTACAGGGCCGGTTCGCCGGATGTGACGTGCGCTACCTATCATTCGGGCTTCCCGCTTGCTGCGCCGCCAGAAAGGCGAGCAGATCTCGGATCTCCGCCTCGGTCAGGACGTTGCACAGGCCTTCCGGCATGGCGGAAGCGTCGAGGCGGCTGACCGAAATCACGTCGTCAATCTGAATCGCTTCGCGTTGGCCGGGATGCATCATATCGGTGGAGACCATCCAAATCCCTTCTGAGAGGTCCACGATGCGGCCCTGGATCATCTTCCCATCTTGCAGTTCGAAGCGATACAACGAGTATTGGTCTGAGATCGCGCGGCTCGGTTCGGCGATGGCCGTCAGCAGATCGCGAATCGAAAGTCGCGAGCCGACTGTGGACAGATCCGGCCCCTGCACACCCCCCTGATTCTGGATGCGGTGACACGTAACGCAGTTGGCTTTGTAAAAAGCCTGTCGGCCGTTGTCCAGATTGACATCGACCAATGCATGGTCGGCCAGGCGCTCTAATTCGTCGATGGTCCAGGACCGAACAAAATTGGCTGCCTGCGAGCTGGAGACGGGCTCCTCATGCACCCGCATCAACTGCTCGACGCTTGTCGCCAGCTGCGCGCGCTGATTCGGTTGCAACTGCTCGATCACGCGTTGGGCCAGCGCATCCATGTAGCCGCCATAGGACTTTCCCCCGCCGCTCCGCTTGGTTTCCGTCAGTTGCGCAAAGTAGGCCTCAAGCTGTTCGTCGCTCATCACGCTGGCACACACGGAAAGCGCGAGCAGATAATGCGATTTCTCTTCAGCCGAGCCCAAGCTGGGCAGTCGGTCGATCGCCGTGGCGACAAAACCGCCGTGCGCAGGCGGGCCAGCAATCGTGCCAGCTCGCGATCCAGCATCTGGTCGCCGCTGGGAAAAAGGGGTTCAAAACGTCTGACTAGGGCTCGTTGCCTGGCCTGATCGATCGGACCGAGCCGCAGCAAGGCGAGCCCGTAGGCACGCAACAAAGCCAGTTTGTCGTGTTGGTTCAGCGGTGCCCAGTCCATGGCATCCAATCGCTCGATGACGGCCGCCAGGATTGATGGATTCGCGTGGCGGATGAGGGCGACCATGGCCTCGATCGCGGCGGTAGGGTTCTGTTCGGCGAGGGCGCGTGTTTGCCAACTTTCCAGGGGCAGCAACTCGAGCGCAGTGCGTGCCCGGTACCGAACATAACGATCGCTGTTCGCCAGCCACGGCCAGATCTCAACGACACGCTGCTCCGTGGGCATCGCGCTTAGCCGGGACACATCAAAAACGGCGGCCGGGAGTCCCGCTTGAGGTCGGGATGCCGGGGACGGCGGTTGAACATGTTCCGGGTCGGTGTCGAGTTGGCCGACGTAACGGATGCGGTACAATCCCGAAGCCAATCGACGTCCCCCCGTAGTCAAGTACATCGCGCCGTCCGCCGGATGGATCACGACATCAGTGACCGGCAATGCGGCCGCGGTGGCAAAAGTCTCCAGCTCGCCACGATAGCTGGCACCGTGCGGCGAGAGGTGTACGGCATAGATTCTCCCGTGACTCCAGTCGCAGGCGAACAGTGCCTGGCGATACCGCTCGGGAAAACGTGCCACGGTGCCGAAGGCCAGGCCCGTGGGGGAGCCCGGTCCCACATTGATGACCGCCGGCAGCGTGTCCACTTCGTACTCAGGCCATTTTCCCGTACCTCCCCGCCAGCCAAAATCAGCTCCGGGGACGACGTGCAGGATACGGGTTGGTCGGTACCAGGCGGCGCCCATATCCCATTCCATATCCGCGTCAAACGTAAACAACTGTCCGTCCTGATTAAAGGCGATGTCGTATTCGTTCCGGAATCCAATTGCGATTAACTCACAGCGACTGCCGTCGGGGGTGACTCGGCAGATCCAGCCTCCCGGTGCCATAATGCCCACGGCATGCCCCTGCGGGTCCCAAATACGGTCGACCAGGATATCTTCCTGCCAGACCTGCGGCACGTGGGAATCGGTGAGCTTGGGCAGTTTTGTCATGTTCCCGGCACACACGTACAGCCACTCGCCATCTGGCGACGGGATGACGGCGTGCGGCCCATGTTCTCCCTCACCGTCAAATTCAACGAGTCGTCTCACATCTTCGTAGCTGCCATCATGGTTCCGGTCCTGCGCGATACAGGCCGCTGCGCGCACCATGGTTGACCACGGCGTACAAGCTGTCGAACGCAACGAGTAGACCTTGGGCCATGCCCAGATCAATCTCCAGTCGCTGTACGTGAATCGGGGCGTCGTTCGTAGGCAGCGTGACCTGATAAAAGCCTCCATACTGATCCGAGGCGATCAGCCCTCCATCCGCCGACGGCGTCATCGTGACCCACGATCCTTGTTCGTCTGGCGGAACTTCGTACAACTTCTCAGCCACGAAGCCCTCGGGAACGTGGATCATGGCCAGCTCGGGATGGGGCGGAGGGTTGCGTCGCGACGGTGCGGGATCTGGCTGAGCCGCCACGTTGCTCGACAGCAAGACCGCGACGATGACCCCACACCGGAGACACAGGACAAGCGGTGATCGGCAACGGTTGGCCATAGGACAAGTACTCTTTCCGCTTAACACGTCTTGATTCCCCCAGGAGAGACACCCCGTGCCGGACATTATAGGGCTTTGGAGTCACCGATGGCACGCGGCAGCGTAGTCGCCCGTTGCATGCCCCCCGAGTCCACACCCGATTTTGATCAGCGACTCGCGACTTGCGAGAACACATAGAGCATTTCGCGGGCAATCTGCGCACAACGCTCGTCGTAAATCGCGGTTTCTTCCGGCGTGCCGTCGGCGACTTTGGGGTCGTCATAAGGGATGGCGAATCGCGATGACGCCCCCTGTACCATTGGGCAATTGCGATCCGCTTCCGAACACGTCAGCACGGCGCAGTAATTGTCCCGCGCGGCTGCCGCGGCTGCGCACGTGCGGAAACGGCCGGTGATGCGGATTAACGTAGAATAATTATTACGAATTATTAAGTCGCGGTTGTGAGCACTCTTGGTTTAGAATGAAGGCTGCCGTGGGGTCATCAACCCATCCTCAGGGGACAATCATACACCCGCAGGTCAGATGCGATGAAACAAACTTATCAACTAGTCTTCCTAACCTCGCTTTGGCTGTTTGCGTACCCGCTGCCGGCTCAGGTCGTGCTGTACAACGGAACGCTGGGGACGACCCCCGCCACGCAGGGATGGCAATATTTGGCTAATCCCATCGCTGGGAACACCGTGACGCAATCGTTGGGAGCCGGCTACGTCACGCTGGACACGACATCGCCGATCACAGATCAGGCCGGTTATTTTTCCGCCAATCCGGTCTTTCCGATCCTGGCTCATCCGAACATGCCGCTTCTCGATCGCCTGATGGGTTTTGATATTCGCTTTGACATCCGCGTCGACTCCGAGAATCACGTGGCGCCTCCTAGCGGGGACGACAATGGCGATGGCTTAGCCGACCGAGCGGGTTTTTCGGTGATCGCCATCAGTGATGACTTAGAGGGAATCGAGTTGGGATTTTGGAGCGACCGCATCTGGGCACAAGAAGATGACCAGATTGTCCCTGGCGACTTTTTTACGCAGGCCGAGGGCGTGGCTCTGGACACGACGAGCGCACTGCTACGATACGATCTTCGCATTCATGGTTCACGGTATCAGCTTGTGCGCGGGGGTGGTGTGGCACCGGTGCTGAGCGGCAGGTTGCGGAACTACACGAGTTTCTCAGGAACCGTCGATCCGTATGAAGTTCCCAGTTTCCTCTTCTTTGGCGACGATACGACACGGGCGGAGGCAGCATTCGACCTCGCCCGCATTGAAGTCCGCGATCTGCCGTCACCCGCGGATGAGGCAGATGCCTTAGTGGCCGAAATCGTGGCCGGGACCAACAGCGAATTCTACGACCTGACGGGGGACGGGCTGGTCGATCAGGGCGACCTGGCCGCCTGGTTGGTGGCGGCAGGCGAATTCAATCTAGGCGTCGGCCGAGCATTCCTGCCCGGGGACGCCAATCTGGACGGGACGGTCGACGGCCAGGACTTCATCATCTGGAACGACAACAAGTTTACGGCCACCGCTGCCTGGACGGCCGGCGACTTCAACGCGGACGGAGTCAGCGACGGTCAGGACTTTATCGTTTGGAATGACTTCAAATTCCAGTCTTCACTCGTCTTCGTGCCAGAACCCGCGCGTACGCCGCCCTGGTGGGCGTCGTGGGCTATCGCCGCGATCGGCGCCAGAACTTGCCGGCGGTCCTGGCGTGATTCGTGTCAGGCAACCGAACAGTCCACCAGGCCGTATTTGGAAACCGTTGCAACTTCGCGGCACCACCGTGGGATGTTAGGCGAGTTTTACCGTGATGCTGCCATTGATGGAGCCGCACCGGCTGCAACCAACCGCGGACGCCGTTCGTAGTGCCTCTGGCTGAAGGGAATCAGGCCTTATTTCGAGTTTTGCACTTTTTCGCGGGCAGGCGTGGTTGTCGCCGGAACGTAGAACAATTGTTCTCCATGGTTCATTTCATTCTCCGCGTTTCGCAATGGCCCGGGAACCATTGCCCTACATGGTGTCGACCGCGACGTCGCAAATGCAAACCTCAAACTTAGGCAGAATGGCGACTCACGACCAGTTCCGCAGTTTGGTGCTCAGCCTGCGAGCGTGTCGGGCAGTCGTGTTCGCCCCGGGTGGGAGTTCCGGCAGGCCCGAAAAATCGTCACCGGCGGCCTTGAGTGGAAAAAACCGTCGCGACCGTCAGCCGTTCGATGCGGCAGGGCTGCCTTTCACCGATTGCGAACCACGTCCGAAATTGACAAACTGAGGGTAATGCGTGATGTTGTTTTTGGAGATCGGATGGGATGGTGCATTGGCAAGACCGACGGCCGGGTGTCGCTGGAGGACTCTCGAAGTCCACGACAATTGTATGTGCGATCTGTGGCAGCGCGTTCGACCCGGCGCTCTCGACGGCGATGCCATTTTGCTCCGATCGCTGTCGCAATATCGATCTCTCGCGGTGGCTGTCAGAGGGTTATGGGCTGCCTTGGGATCCGCCGCAGGACGAGGACGAGCTGTTGGATGAATGATAGCCCAAGGTGACTGCGTTGTGCCAGACTGGTAGTCTAGCGTGGTGGTGTGCGCCACTGTCGTGACTCACACCGTCGATACTTGGATGTTCTCGTGGTGCTTCCATTGCATAAAGGACCTCGCACAAACGATGACAACGGACATAGGCGTCGAACAACGAAGCGGACTGCGCGAATGTTGCCCCTGGTGGATGCTCATTCGTTTGCCCGCTTGTGCGTGGAGTTTTCAGGTTTTGTTGCTGGCCGCGCTCGGCGCACTAGGAACCACCGCCGGTTGGCGCATCGCCGATCGTTGCTTCCTGACCGAGGCGGCACTGCAGGAGAGTCCGCAATTGGCCAGCGACGCGGCATTTTTTGGAGCCTGGCCGGGATCACGGCAGGTTACCATGTGCGCTCAGTTCACGCAGCAGATTCCGCTGCTGGAAACCGTGGGCAACCCGCCAGCGGATCCGGTAACGTCCGTTCCTTACCGCATGCTAAGGCCACTCGGGCAGTTCCTGGAACATCCGCTCGGACTGCGCACGCGGTTGTATTATGTTTCGGGTGGGCTGTGGACGTTACTCGTCTGGTCGCTGTTCGGAGGTGCGATTGCCCGCATGACGGCAGTTTGGCTGGGACGCGAAGAAAGAATCACCATGTCGGTTGCCTTGCAACATGCACGAGGCAAGACACTATCCCACATCGCCGCTTGCTTGATGCCATTGCTTGTGATTCTGGGGATCGCGATACTCATGATCCTGGCCGGGCTTTTTGCCCGCTGGACTCTGGGTGCCACGCTCGTCGGCTTGTTTTGGTTTGTGCCCATCCTCATCTCATGCCTGATGGCGGTCGTCGTGGTAGGGTTGATGTTTGGCTGGCCGCTGATTTGGGGCGCGATTAACACAGAATGCTCCGATTCGTTTGACGGCATGAGCCGCGCGTACGCCTACACCTACCAGAGGCCCATCCAGTACCTAATGCTGGTGCTGATGGCGACGCTGGTTGGCATCCTGGGGTGGCTGTTCGTTTGGCTGGTCTCCGAACTCGTGATCCAGCTGGCGGAGGCCAGTGTCGCGGTCGGCGCCGGGAGTACGCGAGCCGCGGAACTGCTGTCCGGAGGCAACGCGGATTCCACGTTTCTGCGTTGGGGGCAGGACTGCGTGCTGTTTTGGAACGGCCTCGTCCGCACGCTGGCCAGCGGATACGCGTTTGCTTACTTCTGGTGCGCGGCCACGGGTGTTTATCTGCTATTGCGATTGGACATCGACCGCACAGAATTGGACGAGATTCCTGAGCCGGAAGGCGCAACTGCCTACCGTCTGCCTTCGCTGTATCAGGACGAGCGCGGCCTGGCCGCGGCAAGTAACGGAGACGACGAGACCATGCAGCCCTGACGTGATTTGCGCTCATTCGCCGTCGGAGCCGCCAAACCTGCTGGGCCACCTTTCGTACGCCTCGCCAATCGGCACCGACGCTCTCGGCATGCACCCGAACGCTGGAATTGGTGGTCGCTCGGGTGATTTGCGTGCCTTGACCAGATTTGACAATCGGTTAATAATCCGCGTTCCTCAGTTCCCGGCGTCCGAGCGTCCAGGCGACGGGCACGATGGCGAACAAACCGCGCATCGTTCAGTGGCCGCATCGGCCGCTGTCGTCGCCACGATCTCAAGCCGAGCACCCCGCAGCCGGGCTCGATGATAGCAGAGTTTCACCTGAAGAATCCCGGAAACACGAGAATGAACGTCCGATGAAAATCCACGAATTTCAAGCCAAGAAACTGTTGCGAGACGCCCAGATTGCGGTCCCGCGTGGGATCGTTGCCACCACGCCGAAACAGGCCGCCGCCGCCTTTGAAGAATTGGGCGGGAAGCTCGCCATTGTGAAAGCTCAAATTCACGCGGGGGGACGCGGTAAGGGAACCATTATCGATAATTCACAGCAACGCGGTGTGCAGCTGGTCAAGTCCGCTGACGAGACCCGACGCGTGGCTGACAACCTGCTGGGGAAAAAGCTGGTGACGATCCAGACAGGGCCGGCGGGAAAGACAATCAACCAGGTGCTGGTCGAGGAAGGTTGCGACATCGCGCGGGAACTGTACTTGGGAATTGTCTTGGATCGCGCCGCGGCCTTACCCGTCCTGATGGTCTCCAGCGAAGGAGGGGTCGAGATCGAGAAAGTCGCGGCGGAGACACCTGACAAGATCTTCAAGGCGCACTTCGACCCGCACTTTGGACTGCAGAGTTATCAGGTTCGTAACTTGTGCAAGAAACTGGGACTCGCCTCAAGCTCCGTACGCAGTGCGGATAAGTTCATGCGCGGCTTATGCAAATTGTACGTCGGCCTGGATTGCTCGTTGGCGGAGATCAATCCGCTGGTGGTGACGGGAGCTGGTGATCTGCTGGCGCTGGACGCCAAAATAACTTTTGACGACAACGCCTCCTTCCGGCACAAGGACCTGACGGCACTGCGCGATCTGAGCGAGGAGGAGCCCGCGGAAGTTCGGGCCGGCAACTCCGGGCTGAGTTACGTGAAGCTGGATGGCAACATCGGATGCCTCGTGAATGGCGCGGGGCTGGCGATGAGCACCATGGATTTGATTAAATTGCACGGAGGCGAGCCGGCCAATTTTCTGGACGTGGGAGGCGGTGCCAACGTCGATCAGGTTACCGAAGCCTTTCGTATTCTGCTCGATGATAAGAACGTCAAGGCCGTGCTGGTAAATATCTTCGGCGGCATCATGCGATGTACCGTGATTGCCACCGCCGTCCTTGAGGCTTACAAGACCGTCGGCTTTAATGTGCCGCTGGTGGTACGACTGGAAGGAACTGAGGTGGCCGAAGGACGCAAAATTCTGGCGGACAGCGACGTTGATATCATCTCGGCGGAAGGGCTCACCGACGCCGCCCGAAAAGTTGTGGCAGCCGCCAAGGGAGCGGCCTAGGTCAATCGTGATTTGCACTTTCCGGCTTCTTGCTTGGACACGGAACACACAACCCACTTGAAAGCACGTTATGAGCATACTCGTTGATCAACAAACCAAGGTGATCTGCCAGGGGATTACGGGAAAGGCGGGTGAGTTTCACACCCGTGGTTGCCAGGAATACGGAACCAAGATGGTAGGCGGCGTGACGCCAGGCAAAGGTGGCGAGACAGTGGCTGGTGTGCCGGTGTTCGACACGGTGGCGGAGGCCGTCGCACAGACCGGCGCCACCGCGACCATGATTTTCGTGCCCGCACCCTTCACGGCGGATGCGATCCTGGAAGCTCTCGACGCCGGCATCAAAGTCATCGTGGCCATCACCGAAGGCGTTCCCACCCTGGATATGGTTGAAGTTTATAAACGAGTTCGCTGCAGCGATGCCACGCTGATCGGACCGAATTGCCCGGGCATCATCACGCCCGAAGAATGCAAGATCGGCATCATGCCCGGCTATATCCACAAGCGTGGTCCCGTCGGCGTGATGAGCCGCAGTGGAACGCTGACCTACGAGGCCGTCTGGCAACTCACGACACTGGGCTTGGGCCAATCCACTTGCGTCGGCTTGGGTGGCGACCCCATCGTCGGCACCTCATTTATCGACTTATTGCAGCGGTTCGAAGACGATCCCAAAACGGAAGCCATCCTGATGATGGGCGAAATTGGCGGCACGGCCGAAGAAGAGGCCGCCAGCTACGTGAAGCACCACGTGACCAAACCGGTAGCAGCCTTCATCGCCGGTCGAACCGCACCACCCGGCAAACGGATGGGGCATGCTGGTGCTATCATCTCCGGCGGTAAGGGTACCGCCGCGGAAAAGATCGAAGCTCTGCAGAGCGCTGGCATCGAGGTGGCGGAGAGCCCGGCCGACATGGGGGAGGCAGTCAAGCGGGCCATGGTCCGCAGCTAGGCTTTCGTCGTACCATGCGGTTTGTTGATGAATGTCATCCTGAGCGAGCTGATAACGTGCGTAGCACGAGTCAGCGACCGTAGGATCTTCCAAAGACGGCATTTGGGGGGTGTCCCCCCCACCCCCCCCAACCCCCCGGAGTCTGGGGCGGACACGTGGTCCGTTTGCCTCGTTTGCCCTAGCGGTGCCGCTGGCTCGATGGCCGGCATTGACGTCAGCTGGCCAAGGATACCCGTTCGATGAGTGACTCGCTGGAGATCGAACCGTGCGGGCCAGTTCGCGGCGTTATCCAGCCGCCTGGGTCCAAGAGCATCACCAATCGCGCGCTGTTGTGCGCAGCGCTGGCACATGGGGAATCCGAGCTCTCGGGACTCTTAGATAGCGATGATACGCGATTGATGGTCGCCGCGCTGCGACAACTGGGCGTCAATATCGGACTGAATCACCAGACGGCAACTGCGCATGTCACGGGCTGCGCCGGGGATTTCCCGGTCAAGTCCGCGGAGCTGTTCGTGGGCAACAGCGGCACGACGATCCGGTTTCTGGCCGCTGCCGTTTCGACCAATGCCGGCAGGTTTCGGCTCGACGGAGTACCCCGCATGCGGCAGCGGCCGATCGGTGCGCTGGTGGATGCCCTCCGTCAGTTAGGCGTGGAGGCCCGGGCGAACAACCATGACCAGTTCCCACCGATCGAAATAAGCTCCACAGGCTGGTCGGCACGGGAGGTAAGCGTGGCGGGAACTGAATCGAGTCAGTTTCTCAGCGGCCTGCTGTTGGCGGCGCCGTATGCTCCGGCAATGACCACGATCTCGGTGACCGGACAGCTCGTCTCACGGCCCTACGTGAACATGACGTTGCGAATCATGCAGCAATTCGGCGCGTCCGTTCGCGTGCAGGATCATCGATACGAGGTGGACTGCACTCGACGTTATCGCGGAGTGCGGTATCGGATCGAGCCGGACGCTTCCGCGGCAAGTTATTTCTGGGCTGCAGCTGCCGTGAGCGGTGGGAGTGTCACGGTGCAGGGGCTGTCGTCCGATTCGATTCAAGGGGACGTCGGCTTTTGTGACTGTCTTCGTGCGATGGGTTGCCAAGTTGACTATGCCGGCGATTCGACCACGGTCACGGCCCCATCCCAACGCAGGCTACGCGGGATAGAGGTCGACATGAACCAAATCAGCGATACCGTTCCGACGTTAGCCGTGGTCGCTCTGTTTGCCCACGGGCCGACCATAATCAAGAATGTGGCGCACATTCGCTACAAGGAAACGGATCGCATCGGCGACCTGGCACGAGAATTGCGCAAGCTGGGTGCCCGCGTCCACGAGCATGACGACGGGCTGGTGATTGAGCCTGGCCCGACCAGACCGGCTGAAATCTGCACGTACGACGATCACCGCATGGCAATGGCGTTTTCGATCGCGGGGCTGTGCGTCGCTGGTGTAAAGATCCTGCATCCCGACTGCACATCCAAGACCTATCCGGGGTATTTTGCCGACTTGGCGGCACTGTGTCGCAGTACAGCGTAGTCGAAGCGCGAAATCGCTTGCCATCGTGCCCAGCGGGCGCCAGGAAATGCCCGAATCACTCATCTGGGCTTCTTATCGCAGCGCCCGCCCACTTTTCGGCTATCATGAAGGGAGGAGTTTGCGACCGATGATCCGATAAGTGACCCGAATCATGGAAAAGGCGTACTTTAAGGCATTCGTCATCATCTTTTGGTTGGCATCGATGACTTGGTTGTTGGTCACCAAGATGCTACCGCTCCCGGTGGAAGAACGGGACCGTGACGCACAATATTTCGCGTCCCCGCAGGCGGATTCCACATCCGGCCGCTGGTTGATTTCCTCCCGCGGGAAAGACGTAGGCTGGACGGAAATGCGCGCCCAGCGGGTCGCCAACGGCTCACTGGAAATACACAGCGAGATGCAATTGGAGAATCTCGATCTGAAAAACTTTGCACAGGAACTGTTCCAGGGCTGGAGTGCCTTGCTGAATTATGTACGATTCCCGCGAACCGACGCCGCCTTTTCGCTGCGGGCGACCACGGAAATTCTGTTGGGAGCCGACGGTGCGCTGGAGCGATGGGACATGGAAGTGGGTCTGGTGAGCGCTCTGGAACGAATACGAATCGTGGGGAACCGTCATGGAGAGCAAATGCGAGTGCATATCGCGATGATCCAGCAGACGTCGCCTTCGGCTCGCTCGACCGAAGACACGTTGTTCGAGACGACCATTGGCTTGCCGCGGGAGGCCTTAACCGTTGACTCGTTCTCGCCACGACCTCGCCTGGCCAACCTTCGCGTCGGAGACCGCTGGCGCTTCCAGAGTTTTCAAGCCTTTCCTCCCAGTGCGGCGCCGCACGTCGTGGAAGCCACGGTTGAGCGGACGGAATTGCTGGTCTGGGACAGCGATATTCAATCGACGTTTGTGGTGAGCTTTCGCGACATCAGTGGAAATCGCCCCACGGTTTCCGAGGGGGCCTACAGCACCCTGTGGGTCTTGCGCGATGGGACCGTCGTCAAGCAAAATTCACGGTTCGCCACACTGGAACTCGGTTTTGAAAGACTCCCCAGCCGAGCGACGGCCGCGGAGACACGATGATTCATTTCCATCACGTGACACGTCAGTTTGGTACCAAGGTGGCGGTGAACGACCTATACCTGTCGATCGGCCGCGGCGAGATCTTCGCGTTCTTGGGTCCAAACGGCGCCGGCAAAACGACCTCCATCAAGATGCTGGTTGGCTTGCTGAATCCTTCCTCGGGCACCATCACGGTGAACGGCACGGACATTGTCAAGGATCCGCGAGCTGCCAAAGCCAGCTTGGGCTACGTCCCTGACCAACCCGAACTGTACGATAAGTTGACGGGCCGCGAATTCCTGCAGTTTGTTGCTGACCTGCGGGGCATGCCGCCGCAGGTTCGCTTCCGCGCGATTGACACCATGATCAACTTGTTTCGCATGCACGAATTTGTCGATGATCTTTCGGAGGGATACTCTCATGGCATGAAACAACGTGTGGCCTTCGCCGCGGCGATGGTCCATGATCCAGCCGCGCTGGTCTTGGATGAGCCCATGGTTGGGCTCGATCCCTATTCCATGCGGCTGGTACAGGATGAACTGCGAGCCCGAGCAGATCGCGGGACGACGGTGCTGTTGTCGACACACACGCTGGACGTGGCCGAGCGACTGGCCGATCAGATTGGCGTGATTCACAAGGGACGTATGCAGTTCCAGGGTTCTGTGGCCGCGCTGCGCGACCAGTTGCGACTGCAGGGAGCCACCTTGGAACAGATGTTCTTTGCCATCACCGGGGAAACTGAGTCGATGGCCCGGTTTGAGCCCGACGACGCGGCTTGACATGCCTGTAGCTGGGGCCCGAAATTTTGGCTGGGATCGACCAAGACTGGGGACATCTGTACGAATGCGGAGTATCGTGGGAATTCCCATGAGATGGGCCGATGGGAATTCGAACTGAGCGAGATACACTGAGGAGAGACTTTTCATGGGGCGCTTACTGCTGATCGGTTGTTTGCTGGTGACGGTGTCCGGATGCGATTTTGTGCTGTTTACCAGGGCGATCCCCGGCTCTGGGGTGGCAGCCACGCAAGTCCGTGAAGTCCTGGATTTTCACGCGGTCGAATTCCAAGGTGGAGGTTCCATGGACATCGTCGTTGCGGACGGAACTAGTTGCGAGATCTCTTGCGACGACAATCTGCTCGAATTCATCGTCACTGAAGTCAAAAACGGCACTTTGAAAATCTACAATAGCGAGAAAATCAGCCCCAGGGCCGGTCTGACAGTGACTTTGCAGTCCAAACAGTTAGATGCCGTCACGATGGCCGGTTCCTGCACAGCCAATGTGCGACAATTGGATACCGAGTCCATGGCACTGGAAATTGCCGGTTCCGGCAAGGTCGTGCTGGATGGCCAATCGCGAGATTTGGACATCGAAATCGCCGGCTCCGGCGAAGTGAACTCACTCGATCTGATAAGCCAGGATGTAAAAATCTCGATTGCCGGAAGTGGTGACGTGAAGGTCCATGCCGGACACACCTTAGATGTGAGCATCGCGGGTAGCGGCAAGGTTCGATACCGTGGCGACGCCAGCGTCACACGTTCCGTGGCTGGCTCCGGTTCCGTCAAACCGTTACCGCCAGAGACGGCTGGCCGCGAAACCTGAGGTCGGACGGATTGGCCCGTCCACCATGAATATCGCATTGGCCGAATCGCTTTCCACGGACGGGTCATCCGTCGTCCAGTGCAGAACGGCTGACCGCGTCGCTGGAAAATACTGTCTGCTGGTCGCGCAAAATGGCGACTTAGCCCATCCGTGCTGGGATTGGCGCGGTACTAATACGCCGCCGATTCGGCCAATGCCGACTTGCCTTCGTAGTCTGATCCGCGACGTGGTCCGGTGTGCCGAATGTCGGCCACGAGATCCTGGTAGCGGTTGTATGTATCCCAAGCGATCCAGCCCAGGTACAAATTGAGTCCGATTGAGCCAAACAGGATCAACAAGGTGAGAAACTGCGAACTGCCGTGCCGTTCGCTCTCGCGCACCACGGACTGCGCGCCCGTTTCCAAGGCGGCCCCAACTCGCCGTGCTCCATCCCCCAAAGTCTGTCGAGTGGCCTGAGCGGCTGATTCCACCGTATTGGTCACTGATTGAATCGGGTTCGATCGACTGCTGTCCGGCAAGTTCTGGGCGCTGTAAATGGGTTCCTGGGGACGGCGTGTAAACGTATTCTGATACTGCGCGGGCGAAGTGCCCGGGGACGAAAATTGCGGGCTTGTCTCTTGCTCCGCCCAGCGAGAGTCGCGGGTACCATCTAGTCCGTTCGGGTTCGCCGCAATATTCTGTTCGCGTGTAAATTGGATGGGCGGATTGGTAGCGGGAGGGCGGGCGAATTGGGTGGAGTTGGTCGAAACGCCGACTGGCGGCGGTATCGTTTGACTGGGCGGAATATAGGTCCGCGTGGACTGCGATTCCGCGTCATCCAGCGTTGGCCCGGCCAGGAAATCTTGCGGGTCATAGCCACCTTCCGCCGCGCCGCTGCCGCGATTCACTAACGGGGGAGCCTGGCGGTCGGCCTGCGGCGTCGGACTACCCGTGTTTCGATAGTCCGGTGGGGGCACGCTGGATGTCAGGTCGGGCAACGTGAACTCGGTCGGCGTGACGCTTCGTTGCCTGCGGCCGTTATTGAGCGGGCTCGGACGTCGATTGGATGGGGCACTCGCATCGAAGTCATTATTGTAAACGGCTGGCGGTGTCGTGTTATTCGCGGGTGTTCGCGCAACCGGTTGCGTCGGCGCATTACCCCGAGGCACTGTGGTCGCACGGTTGGGTGCGGACGGGCCGTTCGAGTAGTTTTCGTCCGGCCATTGTCCCCCGCCACTCATGGCGGCGGAAACCAACAAAATTGTCACGGCTTGCATCGTTGTAATTCCTCCGCGAAGTGACCGCTGCAGCGCAAATCGGAAGCGGACTCTAAGGACTGCCAGCAAGCGAAGTAAAGAGGGATTTTCGCGGACCGCGACTTATCGCCGTCGCCCAGCCGTGCCGCACTTCAGCGTCTATTCGCAGCCGAGAAAGCCCGCTGAGCAGTGCCGTAGTGTGTCGCCGCCATACTTACAGGAACATCCTGCAACGTCGGACCGCAACGAGACGGTAAGAAGCCACGCTGGCTGGCAGATCACTCACAATCGCGAGTGCACACTGCCACCACGCATGCTCAGCGCAGCGGTGCTCGTGCTCGTGCTCGTGCTCGTGCTCGTGCTCGTGCTCGACGTCACGATCATACCATCTTGGCGTTCGGTGATGTCTGCTCGCCCAATCGAACGACCCGGCAACGTCTGCCAGGGCGTAGCCTTCAACGTCGAGTTTCTCATCATCGAAGATGGAATCTGTCATCGCCACGACCTTCGATGACGAGCACTAGCTCCGCAGCGCTAAGCCCGAGCACGATCGATTCGGCCTCAATCAGACAGAGGCGCGAATCACGTGTTGACACTCCCCATGAGGACGGATGGTACGCTCATCGGCCAGCGTCGAAAACTTTTTTCAGGCGTACCGAAAGGACACGGATAACCGGCTACCAAATCTTGATCCGCTGATCGGGTGCGCAATACAGGGCATCGCCGGGCTGCACGCCGAACGCGCTGTAGAATGCGTCTATATTGATGATGGGGCCGTTGGCACGGTACCAGGAAGGAGAATGCGGATCGGTCAGCAAGCGGCGGATCATCTCAGCGTCGCGGTACTTCCGCTTCCAAACCTGTCCCCAGCCCATGAAGAATCGCTGATCCGCCGTCCAGCCGTCGATTACGGGTGCCGTCTTGCCTTGCAAAGACAGCCGATAGGCTTTGTGGGCGATCGCCAAGCCCGATAAATCGGCGATGTTCTCGCCCAACGTCAGCTCGCCATTCACGGTCTTGCCCGGCAAGGGAGAGTACTCGTTGTATTGATCTACGAGTCTTGACGTCAACTCCTTGAATGCCTGGCGATCCTTGGCGTTCCACCAATTGTTCAGATTGCCATCGCCATCGTACTTGCTGCCCTGGTCGTCGAAGGCATGGCTGATTTCATGCCCAATCACGGCACCGATGCCACCGTAGTTGGCCGCTTCGTCTGAGGTAGGATCGAAAAACGGCGGTTGCAAGATCGCTGCTGGAAACACGATTTCGTTCATGCCGGGGTTGTAGTAGGCGTTGACGGTTTGCGGTGTCATGCCCCACTCGTCGCGGTCGATGGGCTTACCCAATTTTTCCACCATCCGCGCGTGCTCCACGCGTTGGGAACGCATCACGTTGCCCAGCAAGTCCTGCGGATCGATCTGCAGCTTACTGTAGTCTCGCCATTTGTCCGTATAGCCGATTTTGGTATTGATCTTGGCCAGCTTTTTCTTGGCCTTCTGCTTGGTCTCGGCGGTCATCCACGTTAACTCGTCAATACTTTGATCGAAGGCGGTCAACAGGTTGGCAACCAGCTGTTCCATACGGGCCTTGGCCTCGGGCCCAAAATATCGCTCCACGTACATCTTGCCGACCACGTCTCCCAGCGCGCCGAAGTCTCCCGCACCGGCCCCCGCGACCAATTCCACTCCGCGCTTCCAACGCGGCTGTTGCTCGGGAATGCCGGCCAGTTCCTTCTCGTGCAGATTAAAATGAGCGTCGACAAAAGGTTGCGACAGATACGGTGCGGCGGCATCGATCAATTTGTACTTCAGATACTGCCGCCAGATATCGATCGGGGTCTCGGTCAGAATTCGGTCGAGTCCTTCAAAGTAGCTGGGGGCCGTCACGATCACGTCGCCACGATCCGTAAGCTCCGCGGCGTTGAATAAGCTGTCCCAGTTCAGGTGCGGTGCCAGCTTGTCCAGATCGGCAAAAGCGTACTTGTTGTATCGCTTTTCGGCATCCCGCAATTCCGTACGTTCCCATTGCACCT
Organism: uncultured Planctomycetales bacterium; assembly: GCA_963695565.1. Taxonomy (GTDB): domain Bacteria; phylum Planctomycetota; class Planctomycetia; order Pirellulales; family Pirellulaceae; genus CAVOGW01. Next base: position 543,687 of record CAVOGW010000004.1, on the reverse strand, counting down.
CGGCCAATCGCTTTTCCAGGGCGAGGATCTGCGGACCCACGTCGCCCCCGTTGGGCCAACCGGCCAGCTCAAACAGCTGTTGCACGTAGGCCTGCAGTGAGTTGCGGGCTGCCGCGAATTTTTCGTCGGCCTGCAAGTAATAGTCACGATCGGGCAGCGTCGTGCCGCTCTGGATCATGGTCACGATGTATTGGGTGGAGTTCTTGTCGTCCTGGCCGACGCGCAAGGCTATGGGAGACTGGATACCGACCGTCTGCCCGAAACCGAAATATTCGACCACTGCGTCGAGCGTGTCGAGCTTGTCAATGCGCGATAACTGTTCCTGGAGAGGACCAATGCCTGCTTCATTAACACGCGCTTCGCCCATGAAGCTCTGATAGAGATCGGCGACCTTTTGTGCGTCGCTACCTAGTGGATTTTGGCCCGCCACCGCGGATTCGATGATCTCCCGAATACGCTCTCGCGATAAATCGTCCAGGATCGTGAACGAACCGTAATTGGACTTGTCCGACGGGATATCGGTGTTTGCCAGCCAGGCACCGTTCACGGCCAAATAAAGGTCATCTTGCAAGCGCACTTTGTCGTCGAACGTGTTCTTGTCGAGTCCGGATCGCACGGCTTGTGCCGATGACGTCGAGCATACCGCGACCAGGACCGCCAGGTTGCATCCCCACTTGAACATGCGATTACCTCAGTTGAGACTTATGAAGTGCTGTATAAACGGAATAATTGACAGACACGGCGTTGCCTTCGACACCGCCAACTTAGGTGAAGCATAGGGTCCATGAACGCGCCGACATGCACGGTCCGAGTCTGGAACAGCTTCGCTTGATCCTACGCCATCCTAATCGCGGCTGCCCGCATACCGCATGATGTAGTAGAGCAACGTCAATACGGCTTGCAGCGTCGCGGCGACGTACGTCAAGGCAGCGGCGTTCAAGACGCGATTGATGGGGCCCATCTCCTCACTGGGCACAATCCCTCGTTCGACGAGCAGCGCTTTGGCTCGTGCACTTGCGTTGAACTCTACGGGCAAATTGACCAGCTGAAAGAAAACGACGGTGGCAAAGGCCAGGATTCCGGCCAGTATCAATGGACCAAATTGAAATATCAATCCACCGATCAACAGCATCATCGAAGCATTGCTGCCGAAGGACGCAATGGGAACCACCGCATTGCGAATCGCCAGCGGAGCGTACCCGTGAGCATGCTGCAATGCGTGTCCGGCCTCATGCGCAGCGATGCCGACGGCTGCCAGGTTTTGGCCCTGGTACACCTCGCGACTTAGCCGCAAGACGCGCGCCCGCGGGTCATAATGATCGCTCAAGTGTCCAGGTATGGTTTCGATCGTGACATCGGAAAGCCCCGCCTCGTCCAGCAAATGTCGCGCGGCAGCAGCGCCGCTCAGCCGCGACCGTTGTTTTTGAGCCGCTGCGTACGTGGAGCGGACTTGCCACTGCGCCCAAAACGCAAGGAGCAGGGCTGGGGCCAACATGACAAAATAGAAAGGGTCAAAAAACACCGTTCGTATCTCCTGTAAACTTCATGTCAGAAAAATGGGGGACGATTCGCTCGGAATACGACCGCCGAGGCCCACGGGGCCCAGTGCCGCCCCACGGTCGCAACTATTATACGCGTTCCACACGAGTTGGGGCAGATGAATCGCCGCGGAGTGCGCGTCGGTCCGGCGTAGTAGGCAGGACACGCTGGCGAAGTCGCGGGTGATTTGCGATTTCGGACGGCACCGTCGCGCCGCTCAACTTGATTTACGGACCGACTAAACGTCTTGAAGTCGCATTCCAGGAAGCATGTCGCCGAACCCCGTAATTGAGCCGGTTGTCGGGCTCAGTCGCTTGCGCGGTAAACTTGGTGCAATTCATCCGAGGACGCCAGGAACAAGCCGAGAGGCCTCCGAGATGAACTCGGAGGCCTCGTCATACGGGGCGCGGGCCGATCGCGGCAGGCTCAACTCCAACTAGCTGCGGCTGGCAAATCGGCGAGTGATCAGGAGGGGCGGGATCCCGATCAGCAGCGCCAATCCGCTTGGTTCGGGTACGGCTGCCGGTCGCGTGATGATCCCGGAACTGGTAAACTTGTGGGCATTCCAAATAATAAAGTCCTGCCCGTCAACAATCCCATCCGCGTTGAAATCGCCGCTACACCAGGCTGGTGTATTGGTGAACTTATGGGCATTCCAGGCGATGAAATCCTCCCCGTCCACCAGGCCGTCCAGAGTGGCATCCCCGTAAAGGTATGGCTGTCCACTGGACAAGTTCAGCGCTCCGGCATCGGTCAACCAGATGTCCAGGTCATCACTGTCGACACTGCCGTCGAAATTCAGGTCGTACTGAGCCGTGTTCGTTCCCGCCACAATATCGGCCACCAATGCGTCGACGTCCGCACAGTCAAAGTTGTCGTCGTCGTTGAAGTCGATGTCGCGGACGTCGAGCACGGTGAGGATCGTCTCGCGGTTGCTGCCTGCGACAACTCGGTCATCCAGCGAAAACTGGATGCGGTTGAACGTGTAGTTATCCCATAGGTTACCCACGACGTTGCCATCCTCGACGTAAGTGGCAATCACGAATTCGTCGCTGATGTTGGGCAGGAAGCCATTGATCAGCGTCGCGTGCAGTTCACCCTGACCGAAGAAATCTCCCGTGGCACTGAACGAGTCGTACTCGGTCCCGCGCGTGTAACCGCCCAGCTCGATGGTGGTGACGGCATCTTCAATCAACACATTGGGATCGTCCATATTGAAGTCACCCGTGATGCTCAACAGTCCGGCCTGCCCATCGGCATCGCCGGGCTTCAGGATCCCCGAGGGCATATAGACGCCGCCCGCGATGGTGCCGCTGCCGCTCAGCGTACCGCCATCCACAAACAGTCCAGCATTGGTGGTATCGCTGGGCACGTTGATCGTTTCCGTACGGCTGCTGACGTCCAGCGTGCTGTCGCCGCCTACTGTCAGATTTCCCGTATTGGTGAACAGGGTGGAAATACCCTCGTTGACCGGCGTCAGCGTCAGGTTCGCTCCCTCGTCGATGACGATCGTCCCGTTGTTCAAGACCAGGGCGTTGTTGTTGTGCGTGGCCCCCGTCTTGACTCCCAGCACATCGTTGTTGGCCGAGGCGTCAACGGTCTCGATCACCCCATTGTTGACGGCTGGCTGGTATCCGGCCGGGGCAATGTTCAGGGTTCCCCCGAGGGCTCGATAGCGGCCCGCAGTCACGTTGGACGTGCTCAACTGCTGGATCAGTTGCGTGCCGCTGACCGTGCTATTCGCAAGCGCTTCGATGGTTCCGGTGTTCGACGTTTCGCTTACTCCGTCCAGGGAGGCGATTGCGCCATTGGAAGCTCGCAAGGTACCTGCGTTGAAGAATGTCGCGACGCCTGCGCCACCGTCATAAAGATCGAGCGAGAGGGTGAGGGTGTTCGCATCAATCAGCCCGTCGTTGACCAGCCCCATGGCATTTGTGCCCAACTGTCCACGCCCGTTGATCGTGTGGTTGGCTGAATTCGTCAATATCTCCGTCCCCGACGTCAACCCAAACCAGCGATTGTTGGGGCTGTTCGACATGGTCCAGGTACCGTTTCCCGCCAACGTTACGTCGCCGGAAATGCGCACATCGGTAATGCTGCCCGCATCGTTCTGATTGACCTGGCCTTGATTGGTAATCGTGCCGATTAGAATCGGGTCGATACTGTTGTTAACATTCATTGTGCTGCCCGGCGTAAGCGTTACGTTTTCGATCCTGGCATCGTTGGCTACCACCGCGATCACGCCGGTTCCGAATGTGCTCAGGTTCCCGCCGCGCACATGCGATCCACTCCTGAGGTTAACGGCCGATCCATTCTGCGCTCGGATGGTGTTGTTGTTCTGAAACAGCCCGTCGTCCAAATCCAGCAACCCACCTCCCGAGGCCTGCAGGATCGCGTTGTTAACGACATCCGCTCCGCCTCCCAAGTCCACGTCGGAGGGATTGATCAGTAGGCGTCCATTGTTGGCGTCGATCAAACCGTCGTTGATTAGGCCCATACCGTTGGTTCCCAGTTGCCCTCGCCCCTCAATGGTATGGTTGGCAGAATTGGTCAGAATTTCTGTCGAACTACCACTCAACCCGAACCAGCGGTTGTTGTTGCTGTTCGACATGGTCCATTTACCGTTACCGGCCAGCGTGACGTCGCCGGAAATGCGGACATCAGTGACGCTGCCGACATCGTTTTGATTGACCTGGCCGTTATTGGTAATCGTGCCGATCAGGATCGGGTCGATACTGTTGTTAACATTCATCGTGCTGCCCGGCGTAAGCGTTACGTTTTCGATCCTGGCATCGTTGGCTACCACCGCGATCACGCCGGTTCCGAATGTGCTCAGGTTCCCGCCGCGCACATGCGATCCACTCCTGAGGTTAACGGCCGATCCATTCTGCGCTCGGATGGTGTTGTTGTTCTGGAACAGCCCGTCGTCCAAATTCAGCGACCCACCTCCCGACGCCTGCAGGATCGCGTTGTTAACGACATCCGCTCCGCCTCCCAAGTCCACGTCGGAGGGATCAATCGATAGTGATCCATTGTTGGCGTCGATGAAGCCGTTGTTGATTAGGCCCATACCATTGGTTCCCAGCTGCCCTCGCCCCTCAATGGTATGGTTGGCAGAATTGGTCAGAATTTCTGTCGAACTACCACTCAACCCGAACCAGCGGTTGTTGTTGCTGTTCGACATGGTCCACGTACCGTCTCCGGCCAGCGTTACGTCGCCGGAAATGCGGACATCAGTGATGCTGCCGACATCGTTCTGATTGACCTGGCCGTTATTGGTAATCGTGCCTGCGAGGATCGGATCGATGGAGTTATTAATATCCAACCTTCCCTGATTCGTCACACCTTGTAACGTGGCTATCCCGACGACGCGAATCACACTGTCGACATTGGCATCGGTGTCCAATATACCTCCCACGATGACCGCACCGCCCGCTAGTTCAACTTCCGCTGCTTCCAAGGCCTGAATGGTCCCAGAAGCGTTGTTGAAAACACCGCCTTGCAATTGCAAAAAGGCGTTGTTCCTGGCTTGCAGGATATGGTTGTTTCTAAAGTCCGAGCCACTTCCATCGACGTCGGCATCTGCCGGGTCGATTTCCAGCCGATTGCCGGAGGCCAAATTCGCTTCAATTACGCCATCATTGATGATGCCCATGCCGTCCGCACCCAATCGACCCGCACCATTAATCGTGTGCGAGGGCCCGTTTGTCAGCGTATCGGTTGAGCCGTTGCTACCGAACCAACGGTTATTGAAGGAGTTGGACATCGACCATGTACCGGTTCCATTCATCGTCACCGCCCCATTGATGCGCATGTCCGTCAGGCTGCCACCGTCGTTCTGGTTGACTTGCCCATTGTTGGTGAACGAACCTGTCAGCACGGGGTCGAAGGAATTGTTGATCTCGATTCGCGATTGATTCGTGACATTGGTAAACGCCATGGTGCCAACGACGCGAATGGCACTTGCGGCGTTTCCATCGGTTGTTAGCGTTCCCCCCACCAGATTGGCAGCGGCGCCCAGTTGCACCTCGGAGCCGTTGAGTGCGCGGATGGTGCCGTTATTGTTAAAGGTCCCATTCTGCAACAGCAACACACCACCGTCGGCTTGCATGGTCGCCTGATTGGTCACGATTCCGCTACCCGGATTCACATTCAGCGTCGTGAGCGTCGCCGTGACGAAGCCGCTATTCGTTAGCGATAACGTTCCGGCGCCCAGTTGGCCGCCGCCGGAAATTGTATGACCCATTGAATTCACGAGCAAATTGCCGGCCGCCGAGCCAAAGATGCGATTATTGCCACTGCCGGTCATGGTCAACTCGCCACTGCCAGAGAACGTAACCTGGCTCGATCCGATCACCAGATCCGTAACCGAACCACCATCCATGAGCCGATGAAGTCCATTGTTCACGACGGAAGTCCCAGCGATGGTCAAATCGCGCGAGTTCGGCTGATCCAGCTGATCGTCAGCTCCGATCGTCATGTTGCCGATCGTGAAGCCGCCGTCCATATTTACGGTGAACGCACCTCCCGCATCAATCACCGCGTTTTCGGCAGCGGTGTCGGGCACGTCGTTCGGAGTCCAATTGGCCGCATTGCTCCAATTGCCGTTGACGCTACCGTTAAACACCCGATCCTGTGCCCGGGCGGAATTGGCCAGTAAACAAACGGCAAGTAACAGGCTGAACGCTAGTCGGTTGTTCAGCCAGATTTTCCGAACGGTTGGATGGGACATTGTGTTGGCTCCTCGTTGCAATATGCGGAATCCTGTCCGCCGTGGTGATTGACGCAGTTGTCGCTATGGTTACAGAAACCAACCCCTGCGGCGTGTGAGCCACGATTCTGGAAAAAAGCGATGGGAATTCGGCCAGCCGCCGCTCACGCGTTTCGGTCAGCAGTGTCTTTGAGAATGAGAGCGACATTTAATGTAATCGCGGCGCACACCGCCAAGATCCGCATATCCGCAGCGCTGATCGGTCTGGCATGAGGGGCATGCGGCCGCTGCACCCAAAGTCTGATATCGCGTGACCAAGGGAGCCCTCAACGTGGATGGGCATTCGTCGGACATCCTGGACCGATATTGGAGGGCCTTAAACGACGGTCGCATCGAGGAGGCTGCGCGGCTCAAAGCGGAATTCACGGCCCAGTACCAGTGTCTGCTCCGCAACTTCGAGCTGCTGGACGAACTGCTGGACGTACGAGAAACGCTTGACGAAATGACACGCCCCGATTTGGAGGACAGCGGTTAGCCGCCCTTCGGCGAGCCGCGTGGCCTGGCCGGAGTAGTTTTGTCCACTATTTTTTCGTCGCGCGAACCGGGTGTCACATGACCCGTGCCCATTCGTACAGTTCGCGCCGATAATTTCGGCGTTGGCTGCAGATTCGTTCAAAACGGTTGGCTAAAAAAACGCGTTAGATCTCGATCGGGACGCATGCCTTGGTTAAAATCGAGTGATTGGTTGTGGGGTGTTCCCAAGCAAATAACCCGGCATCCCAGTGGGCAACGCCGGGTAACGGTGGGCCAGCCAAATCGGCCGACGGCCAGTCCGTCGAGGATCGGAGACAGTTCCTTTGCAGGCGGGCACAGAACAAGATGCATCAAGGTGCGTTCAGACAGACACTTCCCCAAGCCGATGATAGCCGGCAATTATTGGCTCAAGCTCGATCCGGCGACGGCTCTGCCTTGTGGCGGTTGACCGAACAGATGCGACCGTATTTGAAGGCCATGGTGCGCCGCGACGTGGGACCGCAGCTGGCCAGCAAGGTCGACGATTCTGATATTGTCCAGCAGGCTTTGGTACGCGCTGTGGACAAATTCGCGGACTTTGATGGGGCTGACGTGGCGCAGTGGCAAGCCTGGCTCGTGACCATTGCGCAGAATGAAGCCCGTAATACGATTCGCTTCTGGCATCAGCATCGTCGCAACGCGCGGCGGGAAATGGAGACGACGGGCAGTCATTCTCAGTGGTTTCCCGCCGACCAATCGTCACCCAGCCAGGTAGCGATGCGACGCGAGCGCGCCGCGAAGCTGATGCGTGCGATTCACGAATTGCCTGAGGACCAACAACAACTGCTCTTCTGGCGTCACTTTGACAACCTGTCCCACAAACAAATATCCGAGCGGTTGGGGATCTCGGAGGCCGCGACACGGCAACGCTGGAAGTCCGTGCTCGATCGACTCAACAAGCTGTTGGACAAAGCCCCATGACCGACATTGGGGACGAAGAACTGCTCGACCAGTACTGGGACGCCCTGGTCCAGGACTCCGCCGGAGTCAGGTCTCGGCGGCGTGTCGTCCGCAAAGCTGATGGCGATTCGCGAGCCTTCGAATTGTTGGACGATCTGAATGAAGTTCGACTGTTGTTGAACGAAGATGCCACACTGCCGGCGCAGGAGGACGCCACGCCTCGCGTGGCAGGTCCTGCCGAAGAGCTGGACATCGGCGTGTCGATCAATGGGTATACCGTCACGCGCCGCTTGGGGTGCGGCGGCATGGGAATTGTCTACGCGGCCCATCAACATGCGCTCGGGCGCGAAGTCGCGCTGAAATTGATCCGCATGGGTCCGTTGGCCACGCCCGAAGAACGCGCGCGTTTTGCTGCCGAAGCCACGGCGGCCGCCTGCCTGCATCACCCAGGCGTGGTGGCCGTGCACGATTCCGGACAATGGCAAGGCTTTCATTATTTTTCCATGGAGCTCGTCGACGGGCCGACGTTGGCGCAATTGCTCAAGCACGGCCCGCTGGAGCAACCGCGGGCCATTTGCCTGGTCCGCCAAATTTGTGAGGCCGTCCAACACGCTCACGATCAGGGAATTCTGCACCGCGATCTGAAGCCATCCAACGTGCTGATCGATAAAGACCAGGCTCGGATTTCCGACTTTGGGCTGGCCAAGGTGGCCGCGGAGGGCGGCGACGCGGTGTTGACCCAATCCGGAGCCATGGTGGGAACGCCAAGCTATATGAGCCCCGAGCAGGCGCTGGGGGATAGCAAGCGGGTGACGTGCTCCAGCGATGTTTATTCCATCGGAGCCATCTTGTACGAAGTGCTGACCGGACGAGCGCCTTTTCGGGCCGCCACGCCGGTGGAGACCATGCGACAGGTCGTTGACGAAACCCCAGCCGCTCCCCGCGTGCTCAATCCTGCCGTCTCCCGGGACCTGGAAACTATCTGCCTGAAATGCCTGGAAAAGGAGGCGGGACGTCGCTACGCCAGCGCCCGGGATCTGAGCCGCGAATTGGAACGCATCGAATTGGGACGCCCCATCCTCGCTCGGCCGCTCGGTCCGCTGGGCAGGACCTGGCGACGGTGCCGGCGTCAGCCAGCGCTGGCCGCCACGTTGGCGATGCTGGCAATTTCACTCGTGGCGGGAATCGTCACCAGCAGTGTCATGTGGCGTAAGAGCGTGGGGCATGCGCGTCAAGCCGAAGCGCGACTGAGCGCGGAAATGCTGGCCAAGTCGGAGGCGCAGCGACAAGCCGAGAACGCCATGGCGGTGACCCGCTTCTTCACCGAGGACGTGCTGGGGCAGGCCGGTCCCTTTGCCAACGCAAATCGAGACATCAAGCTGAGCGACGTGCTGGACGCGGCCGCGTCCACGATTGGCGCGCAGTTCCGGGACAGACCGTTGATCGAAGCCGCCGTGCGCGAGGCGATCGGCAAAACCTACATGGACCTCGGAAAATTCGATCTTTGTCAACTGCACCTGGAACGCGCGGTGGAACTGCTCAAGCAAACGCTGGGCCTTGACAACCCGCAAACGTTGAATGCCATGCACCGCATTGGCATGTTTTATTACAGTACCGGTCACTACGCCGAGGCAGAAGACCAATACGCCAGAATCGTCCGCATTCGCAGCCGCGTGCTGGGCCCTGACCACGAGGAAACGCTGAATTCGATCGGCCAGTTGGCTCATAATATCTTCTGGCAGGGTCGTTACGACGAGGCCGAGAAACTGTATTTGGAGGTGTTGGCCAAGCAGCGTCGCATCGGCACCGATCGCTTGCCTACGTTGCAAACGATGAATAACCTGGCCATTCTCTATTCCAGTACCCAGCGATTTGCAGAGGCGGAATCCCTGCTGCTGGAAACACTCGCCATCCAACGTCGTCTGCTGGGGAACGATTATCCAGACACGCTGACTTCGCTCAACAATCTTGGCCATCTGTACTGCGCAAGGGGAATTCACCAAGGCGAGACCCTTTTACGAAGAGGCCCTGGCGTCGCGCTGGCGCGTACTGGGTGAGCACCCCCACACGTGTTTCTCGATTCATAATATGGGCATGTTCTTCTGGCAACAGAAACAGTACGAGCATGCCTTGCCCCACTTTCGACAAGCCTATGAAATGCGGAAGAAGCTACTGGGGAGCGACCATTTTGACACCCGCAATTCGCTGCGCATGTTGTGCCAGACATTCATCGAGCTGGGACATAAGGCAGCAGCGCTGGCTTACTGCGATGAGTCGCTGCGGATTGCACAGAAGTATGCGACGCAGACCTGGGAAAATCACTTTGCCAGCTGCCTGCGCGGCGCGGCATTGTCGGGAACTGGTGAATATCAGGTGGCGGAAAAACTGTTGCGGAACGGCTACGCCGGCCTGCTGGAATCGATAGACGAGATTCCGCCTATTTCGCGCGAGGCAACGCGCGCGTTCGTGGCCAGGCAGATCGTGGCCCTCTATGAAACCACCGGGGATGCGGCCCAAGCGGAAACGTGGCGCGGGGAGTTCACGCCGCGAGAATGAGTCGGCGAACGCGTCGGCCAGCCGCTTGTGCCAACGCAGAAACACTTCAGCCGACTGCAGCATTCAGGTCGTCGAGAGAGCGGGGGTTGGCACAGGTGTCAACCGAGGCAACCGAAGCATGTAGTCTCTAAGGCCCCTGCTACATCGTCCGAGCATACTCGTGCTGCATTCGGTTAAGGCGTTAACCAGCAAGCGTAAAGTATCGGGACCTTACTGAGATCATTCTGAAAAGTCCTGTGTCGCATTGAATGTGGCGTTCGGGTCCTCGTCGCTGGCCAAAATTTGGCTGCCCGACCTTTGTGCCCGCTCGTAAGTCAGCCACCAGGCCGCCGCCTTGTCGACGTTCCAGTCGTTGGCTGCGGGACAGCGACGCAACATGTGAGCCAGATCACGAGCCGTCTGAGGTCGTTTCGCTCGGGCTTTCTCCAGACACGACAGCAGCGCATGCTCCAGCTCGGACGATACCTTCTGATGCAAGCGGTCCGACGGAGATTCCACAGGCTGCGTCACGTGCAACTCCAACAGTTCCCGCAACGATCCGGCTTCAAACACAGGGGTACCGGTCAGCAGAAAGTAGCCGACGGCGCCTACCGCGTAGATGTCGCTGCAGGCATCCACTAGATTCGGGGATTGGATGGCCTCCGGCGAGACATACAGCGGCGTTCCCACGATGCCCTCCGCGTTTTGTGACTTGGCGCCGGGATGGACCTCTCGCACCAGACCAAAATCCAGGACCTTAACAAAATCAGGTTCACCGCCCCGATGATTCAACATGATGTTGGCCGGCTTGATGTCGCGATGGACCAGGCCCTTCGAGTGAGCTTCGTACAATGACCCGCAGACTTGTTCCAAAATGTGGATCACGCGACCTTCCGTTTGCGGACCGTACTTGTCGATTAGCGATTGGAGGTTAATGCCATCCAGGTACTCCATGGCATAGTAAAAAATACCCTCCGGTGTGCGACCGTAATCGTAAATAGCAATCGTATTGGGATTGGTTAGCTGACAGGTAATTTGCACTTCTTTTTCAAATCGCTCGATTGCGGCTTCATTGGTCTTGTCAACATGCAACAACTTGATCGCCGTCGGGCGTCGTAGCATCGCATGATAACCACGGTAGACGACTCCCATGCCACCCTCCCCCAATTTGTCCTCCAAGGTGTACTGTCCAAGCTGCTTGGCCTTGATGGCGGCTTTTTGCGCATCGCGTTGCAGTCGAGCCACAATCACTGTAAAGACAAAGATGGCGATGGCACTGGTGACCAACAGGGCATACAGCGTCCAAAACGTTCTCTGCAAGATGGTCAAGGGTCGAAATGCCTCGGCATAATCGATTTCGGTGGCCATTCCCATTTGGTACTCATCCAACCATTCCCAAGCACCCACGACTTGCACGCCCCGGTAGTCGCGGTACCCCTGTACGTTGCTTCCCGACTTGCCCGCCGTCGCCGCCGCCGCCATTTCCGTCATGCGCAATTCCGAACGACGTACCTTGGGCCGGAAACCTCGCGTCATGTCGGCACCCGGGTCCCGTATGTGCAGCTCCACGATGGAGTGCGCGTCGGGGCGGTCGACGATCAGTCCGTGCAGGATCAGTTCGTGATCAAATCGGCTGTTGCTGACCATCAGCCCCGTTTTGTCAAAGGCATAGGTTTCCCCTGACTTGCCCAGTCGCCCCAACTGCAATATTTGGGTGAACTCGTCCTGCGGTCGAAGCTGCAAAGTCAACACGCCTACCACTTGAAAACTTGTGTCACGAATTGGGGCCGACACCAGCATGATGGGGACACCGGTCCGCATTTGCCCATCGACGTCTTTCAGCAGCAGAACACTGGCCGTCGGCGGCGAAACGACCGTGGCGCCGTCCAGCGTCGACGTCACCATCTTGTCGAAAGCCGGGATCTCCTGGCGTCCCACCAACGCCGCGTGCGATGACGCAACCACCTTCTTATCCCGATTTGTAACGAAGTAGCCCACAAATTTGCTTTTGATCATCTCCGCCGTGATCAGCCGCGACAATTGTTCCTGCACTACTGCCTCATCCCGAACAGTCTGCCGCTCGGAATTTGACTCCTTGATGTCCAGTAGTCGATAGAACAGCGCGCGCAGTTCAGCGTCGTTGGCGACGGCTTCGGCGTTCTTCTGCTGCAGCGTCAGCCAGTTTTTCACCATGGCCACTTCGACGCTGAGCAGCGTATTCAGCTCCGAGTCGACGTTCCGACGCATCGTGGTCTCAATCGCGTGCCGCACATAGAAACCGATCACGGACAGCAACACGACCGCAATCACCGGCCAAATCCAGAGTTGTCGCCGCAGAAAGAGCGCCGTACTCGTGACGGTTTGGCTGACACTTTTTCCAGCCCAAGTCAGGCGTGCACGCTCAAAGCTGCGCAATTTGCCAGTAACTCCCATCGAGGTCCAGAATTTCATCGGTCGTCCCGGGTCAGAGCATCGTTGTACGCTGGGGGGTTGCTTCAGGAGCGTTTCTCAAAACGGCTGCATTGAGCGCACCCATTTAGCAGAATTTGCAGCCCGACCACAGTCAAGCAAAATCCACTGGATTCTTGGTACAGGCGGTTTCCGCCGGAGAACACTCAGGACCGCGTCGTGTTCGACTCCGCGAAGCTGCCTGCTCCTTTGGCGTAGCCGAGACTGTCCCAAATTCGGACCGTGCGGGACCGCGCGTTCATTGACGCGAACTCCACGTCATGCGGCGGTGTCGACGAGGTCACCGCGGCAGGCTGAGACCGCCGAGTGCAGCGAAGGGCGAGACTTGCCAGAGAGCGTTATTCGCCGGAACCGATTTCGACCATCCGCTTGCCATGAGCATCTGCCGATGCTCGAGACATGCCTGGCGTGTTGAAATCGATGGCGATGTGGCCCTGGGCATCGACTGCGATCAAACCCCCACATTCAGCGGGCAATTGCTGGTGTACAATCTCACGGGCGGCATCCTGCAGCGATTGATGCGCATACCGCATGCGGGCCGACATGTCGCCTGCAACCATATGCCGAATGAACTCCTCGCCAACACCGGTTCCCGAAACGGCGCAGGTCTTGTTGTCGGCATACGTGCCGGCACCAATGATGGGAGCGTCCCCGACGCGCCCTGGCGCTTACCTTGCAGACCGCCCGTACTGGTTGCGGCTGCCAGGTTCCCCTGCTGATCCCGAACCACACAACCTACGGTACCCAGATACAGGTGTTCTTCGTCGGTCTGCATGAAGTTAGGCCGATGCAGCGACGTGTGCAACTGCTGCTGTTGCCACATGCGCCAGGCCGCTTTTTGACGCTCGATGTGAAAGTACTCCGCCGGAGCTTGCTCCAGCCCAAGCGACTGGCCGAACTCGTCCGCACCCGCCCCAATCAACAACACATGTTTGGTTTCGGTCATCACCTTGCGGGCCAACGCAACAGGATTCTTGGTTACCGTGACTCCAGCTACCGCCCCACATGCCAACGTCCGACCATCCATAATCGCGGCATCGAGTTCATGATCGCCAGACGCAGTCAGCACGCAGCCGCGACCTGCATTGAACACCTCGTTGTCTTCCATGGCGCGCACAACTTGCTCCACAACATCGACCGCCGTCCCGCCCGTCTTCAACAGCCTCAGTCCCAAGTCCAGTGCGGCAGCCAACCCGTCCAATCGCTGCTGACGATAGGTCTCATCCCACTTTGCCGGATCTCCTCCCGCGCCACCGTGAATGGCAATCGCGTAACTTCCGTCCGGCTCAGCCCGCAGTTGGTTCGACATGACAGAATTCAACGCGATCAACGCAATTGAGCTTAGGATGATAGGAATGCGGCGCGACATGGACTGATCCCGTCAGAATCGTCGTCTGAATATTATCATCACGCCATTTGTGGTGCGGTCCGCGTTTCCGGAGCCAGCTTAGCAGGCAAGCTGGTTTGCAACCACAGGGGCTGTCCCCAGACTCGGTGCTGGCCGGCAGGGCCAGCTGGTCGCGGTGAATCACGTCTCCGAGACCAGGACGGCGTCGTCGCAACGCCACGGTCAGAATGAGACAGCCTCACTTACCGGCGTAGACCCGTCTGTCCGCGTGCCCGCCTTACCGACGCGAACCGTTGCTGAGCATTTCCAAGTGGGCTTTGGCGGCTCCGACAATCCTTTGCCCTAACTCCATCGCGTCCCGGTCACCTTCCAGCTGCTCCACGGCGCTTTCCATGGTTAGCAGGTCGCGCGGCAAGTACTTTTTTTCGGCCTGCTTCATCAAATAGTCCAGCGAAAGATCATTCAGGTCCGTGAACTCCGTAGGGAAGCCAGATCGATCCGCGATACCGTGCCGCGCCATGATTGCGCTTCCCAATTCTTCGATCAGCGATCTTTGATCCGCCACAATCGAGTGCAGTGTTTCCAGCTTTCCCATTGCATCCCGGGCGACCCACGGACATGCATCCACCAAATACAGCGTCAGCGACTGGCTGAGAGTTCGCAGTATCAAGTTCAATCCAGCGATTGTTCTTTCAGAAGTCGAATCTTGAACCATCGTGATCATATCGTTTGCACTATCTAGCCAAGGCTTTCTTAAAATAATTCCTGGCGCGTTTCGTGTCTCAAGTGGTGCAGCCTGCGAGGTGGCTCGTGACTTGTTGTGCGATGGGAACGATCAAAACAGGTGCTGCGTTGCTGCGGCCGTCCAGCGCCCAAGTCCATTCCAATACACGAACAGCACCAATAAGGGCAGGGTAATCAAGACGATAAACGCGCCGCTGAGTGAGACCATCGACCACGCCGGCTCCATCCGTTCGGCATCAGGATCGATGGCCATCACCCTCACCACGCGCAGATAATAGAACAGGCTAAGCAGTGTATTCAAACCGCCGATTAACAACAGAACCATCAGAAAGGCGTAACCCGTAATCTTGTAGCCCTCCATCAACGACGCAAAGATGGCAAATTTGCCGACAAAACCGGCTAAGGGCGGGATGCCCACAAGGCTGAACATGACAATGGCCATGCACACGACAATCGTGGGGTGTCGTCGAACCAACCCGGCGTAATCCGCAATCTGTTCGCTCCCGGTGGCGTTGCGCAGTAACGCCACGATGGCAAACGCGGTTAGATTCATGAACACGTAAATGGCCATGTAAATCGCCAGACTGCCGATCGCGCGGTTCGCCGCGTCCGGACTGTATCCGTATAAAGCGAGCGCAGCAGGAATAGGGAGCAGCATGTATCCGGCATGGGCGATGGTGGAATAAGCCAGAAGTCGTTTGATGTTGGTTTGCCCGTAGGCGGCCAGATTGCCAAACGAGCACGTGATCGCGGCAACAATGGTCCAAAGCTGTGCCATAAACATGCGTACCGGCTGCAAGGCCTCATTCGCCCTGGCCACACTCGAAATCGTCGCTTCCCCACGGGTCCGCACAAGACGACCGAGGTCGTCATCCACGGACAACAGCCCGGCAGTCTCGGTGTGGGACGCGGCCGCAGGATCCGTGGCGAGCGTGGACGCCGCATTGACCGGCAGCGTGCCGAAGCCGACGGACACGCGTACGACCAGCGCCAACGCGGCTGCTTTCGAGGCCACGGACAGAAATGCGTCTACTTCGGCACTGGCGCCCTCAAAAACGTCCGGACACCAAAAATGAAACGGCACTGCGGATAGCTTGAAGGCCAACCCCGCCATGATCATCAGCGCCGCCAACGTCAACACCATTTTCTCTGAACCGTTCATTGTTGGCAGCATCTCGGCCAATCGCATGGCCATCGTGGGCAAGTGACAACTGCCCAATAAGCCGGCTCAGCAGGCTGATCCCATACAGCATCACACCCGCAGCACCGGCTCCATACACCGAATATTTCAACGCGGCTTCACTGGCTTCGCGGCGTGATTTGACCGTCGCGGCCAGGGCGTACGACGGAACGCTGGCCATTTCCACCGCCAGGAATATCATCAACAAGTGATTTGCCGTGGCCATCAGACACATGCCCACTGTGGCCCCCAGAAACATGCAGTAAAAATCCGTGCTGGCCTCCCGATCGGGCACGCCGGACAACCAGGTGAAGATCGCAAACAACACCGCAAACACCAGCAACAACGATCGGACATAAACCGAAAATGAATCGTAAACCAGCATGCCGGTGAATAACTCGTGCCGCTCTAAGATTTCCGCACCCAACAAGTACTTTAACGGAAAGGCGTAATACAACGCGCACAGACTGCCGATCAACACAATCACAAACGGCCGTACGATGCGGTCCAGCTGGATCATGCGGGCTACCAGGAGCACCAGGATCGTTGCACTCAGAATCAATTCCGGCGCGAATCCTGGCCACAGAGATGCTTTGGTGTCTGCGATGGTATTCGCAACGATTTCAAAGATGTTCACGATTGCTGTTCTTTTCTTTCGCTAGGTTTATCGTGAATCCGAGCCCTGCTGCAAAAAACTGGGCGTCGAGACCGCAGCCGCATAGCCCGCGGGCCGCGTCCGAGCCTCCTGGGACGCATCGACCGTGAACCCGGCAACAGAGTGCCGGGTGTCAGCGAGCTTGGTACCGGAATTCCGCACGGGAACGAGAATGGGAGCGGGCCGCGCCGCACCGCCGACGCCAGGGGCGCCGCTGTCCAACTTCTGTGCCGTCTGTGCCGCCTGCTCCCCGACATAGCGTTCCGACCAGTCCGCCAGCTGTTCGACCTGCGCGTCAATGGTGCGGTCCATGTATCGCAAGACGGTCATGGGGTACACGCCAAACCAGATCGCCAGAATCAGCAGGGGCACGGCCACACAGAGTTCCCGAAAATTGATGGGCTTCAAGTGGTCCCCGTGTGGACCCTTGTACTCCGGTCCCAGGTACACCCTCTGGATGGCCCACAGAATATATCCGGCCGTGAGGATCACGACGAAGGCAGAAATTACCGCCAGCAATTTGCTGAAATTCCAGACGGACAAGACCACCAGGACTTCCCCAATAAATCCACACAAACCCGGAAGTCCCAAGCCGGCAAAGAAGATACCAATCGCGAGTGCCGTGTACAGGGGCATGCGCCCGTACAGACCGCCGAACTGAGCCAGATTCCGATGGTGCACGCGATCGTAAATAACGCCGACCATGAAGAACATGCCAGCCGAGCTGACGCCGTGGCCGATCATCTGAAACATGGCTCCTTTGATTCCCATATTCCAATAGTCGGACCAGTTGCCCAGCGAACGCATCATGTTGGAGTCCGCCGCCAAAGTCCAGACTCCCAGCCCGAGCACGACGTAACCCATGTGGCTCACTGAACTGTAGGCGACCAGACGTTTGAAGTCCGTTTGGGCCAGCGCCGCAAAAGCTCCGTACACCATGCTGACGACACCGACTGCGCACACGAAGTAGGCCAGGTCAAAGCCGGCTTGCGGGCAAATCGGATAGCAAATGCGAATGATCCCGTAGCCTCCCATCTTCAACAAGACGCCGGCCAGGATCATGGAAATGGGTGTGGGTGCCTCGACGTGCGCGTCGGGCAACCATGTGTGCAGCGGGACGCTGGGGACCTTGATGATAAACCCAATAAACAGCAGCACGAAGGCCCACTTCTGCAGTGTCCAGCCGAACACGGGCTGATTGAACAAATCGGTGTTCTGTCCCATTTCAGCCAGGGCCAGCATATTAAACGTGTGCACGGCGCTCGGACTGGCTTGCAGCTTGGCGGTGATTTCCTGGGTGGACGCCCCTGCCGGTAGCGCGACCATCTGCGGACTCACGTGGGCCCGCGCCAAC
Source organism: uncultured Planctomycetales bacterium (assembly GCA_963695565.1). Lineage (GTDB taxonomy): Bacteria > Planctomycetota > Planctomycetia > Pirellulales > Pirellulaceae > CAVOGW01. Next base: position 525,679 of record CAVOGW010000004.1, on the reverse strand, counting down.
TGGTCGGCTGTCAACTTCGTCAAGTCGCTGTTAAAGTACAGCATCAGGATGGCGATTAGCATCAGCACGCTGCCCGCCAACGTGTACAGAAAGAACTTGATTGCCGCGTACTCCTTACGCGGTCCACCCCAAATCCCGATCAGGAAGTACATCGGCAGCAACATGACTTCCCAAAACACGTAGAACAGGAAAAAGTCCAACGCCATAAAGACGCCCAGCATGCCCGTCTCCAACAACAGGAACAGGATGCAATACCCCTTGACCTGCTTGGTGATCGACCAGCTGGCGATCATGGCAAACATCGAGATCACGGCCGTGAGCACGACAAGCGGAAAACTGATACCGTCCAATCCCAGGAAATATTCGATATCGAAGGAGGGAATCCAGGCCAGATTGCTTACGTGCTGCATGGCCGCCTGAGACACGTCGAATTTCGCCAGGGGCCCTACCGGCAAGGCCATCAACAGGACGATCCCCATCGTGGCCAGTGTAACCAGCAGCGTGAAGCCGCGAATCAAATCGTCGCGTCCCTTGGGCAGCACGGCCACGACGATGGATGCCAAGGCTGGCAGGAAGATAATCAGGCTAAGCAATTGAGCACTTGTCATGTCTATTCGTCATCCGTTGAGGCGGGGCCAATTACGTCTTAAGCGGACTGCATGCCGCGATCCTAACCGCGCCACTATCCCGCGAGAGTACTTCCCAAAAAGAAACTTGCCAGAATAAAAATTGCGATGACGGCGATCGCAATGAACAAAACGTATTGTCGAATTTGCCCTGTCTCCGGTCGGCGCAGCTGCAAACCCAAAGCGTAGGTCCAATCCGCCAGCTTGTTAACAAAGCCATCCACCATGCCGCGATCGACAATGGCCTCACCCAGGTTGGCAAAGCGGCGCACTGCGGCTGCCAGGCCGTTGATGATGCCGTCAATGAAGGTTAGATCGATGGTGGATGCCAGCCGGGACAAGATCAACGTGGGGCGAACGAAGATCCGGTCGTACAACTCGTCGAACCACCATTTGTTTCGCAAGAAGCTGTAAACGCCGGCGAACTGACGGCGGACGTCGTCTGGACTGAGGATTCGCCAGCCATAGAAGATGGTTGCCAGGAGGATACCACCCAGTGCGGTCGAGAAGGCTACGATCGTGGCCGGACCCTTGATGGACATCGCGTGGCTGTCATGTTCATTCGGCCACATCATGCGGGACACCTGCCCCATCCCCACTTGTGCGGTACCCAGTGGGCGCGCCTGCTCCAGAAGATTCTGCAGCGTGACGTTGGCAAACGGCCGCCAGATCAACGACAGCACCAGCACCAATCCGCAGATCGTGATCGGTACAAGCAGATCTTTCCACGCAGCCTGGACCGTCGCCGTTTCGCCGCGTTGCCGGCGGCGCAAGATGCTGATCGTCAGGAAAATCAGCGCCGCCAGGATCGACCCGCCGAATGCCTCCCGCGGCCCCCAGGCCACGCCGACTGCAAAAACGGCCAGCACTACCAGTGGCACGTACATCACGGGCGGAGACTCGTGCGCATGATCGTAGCGATGCTGGTCGCGGGGCTTGCCGGCAAACGTCATGTACCATAGGCGAAACATGTAGAACGCCGTGATGGCCGCGCCACCCGCGGCGGCAAGGAAGAAAATGTACCCCACGCCGGGATTCTGATGGCCGTACGACAGCGCCTGCTCCAAAATCGCGTCCTTGGAATAATAACCGCTGAACCCAATCACAAACGGGATGCCAGCTCCCGCGATCGCCAAACAGCCGATCAGCATAGTGTAAGCCGTCCACGGCATTTTTTTGCGCAAACCCCCCATCAGCGTCATTTCATTCGTGTGCACGCCGTGAATGACCGAGCCCGAGCACATGAATAGCAGGCTCTTGAAAAACGCGTGCGTAATCAGGTGCATGACTCCGGCCACCCAGCCTCCGACTCCCAGCGCCACCATCATGTAGCCCAACTGGCTCACCGTCGAATAGGCCAGCACCCGTTTGATATCCGTGGCCGTGATGGCGATTGTGGCCGCCATGAACAGCGTGATGGTACCCACGGTCGCGATCACCAGCAGCACTTCGGGGGCAAACACGGGGAAAAAGCGAGCCACCAGGAAAACACCCGCCGCCACCATCGTCGCCGAATGGACCAGGGCCGATACCGGCGTGGGACCTTCCATCGCATCCGGCAACCAGACGTGCAATGGAAATTGAGCACTCTTGCCCACGCAACCGCAAAAGATGCCGACCCCCGCGACGACCAATAACCAATAGCCTGGCCCCGGTTGGGGGGCCTCGCCATCGGCCGTCGAGATCCCCGCTCCACCGGGTGCGGCACTGGCCGACATGGCTGCCATCTGCGCAGGCACGACCAACCGATGGTCCTGCGAAGCGGGACGAACCAGACTAAATAAACCCGGCTGGCCGTCCACATCCCCGAAGGCGAAGGTCCCCAGACTGCCCCACAGCGCCATCAGTCCGATGATCATACCGAAATCGCCGATTCGGTTCACGATAAACGCTTTATTCGCGGCCGTCGAGGCACTCTGCCGTTCCACATAAAAGCCAATCAAGAAGTAGGAACAGATACCGACCAGTTCCCAGAATACGAACGTCATGGCAATATTGCCTGCCACGACCAGTCCCAGCATGCTGAAACTAAACAGTGAAAGGAATTGGAAAAAGCGGTGGTACCGTCCCGGACGATGCAGGTGCTCTCCATGGACGGTCACCTCATGATCGGTAACCTCATGCAACTCATCGTGCATATAACCGATGGCGTAGAAATGAATGCAGGAGGCAATCAAGGTCACCATGCAGAACATGGCGATCGTGAGGGCGTCCACATAGTAGCCAATCGTCAACTTGAGATGCCCGAAGTTTCCCAACGTGTACCAGTCTCCGGCCAGAGGAGGTTTTACGGCGTCTGCTTGGTCCACTCCCTCCGCTGCCGTTCCGTGATCCACCTGCGCTGCGCTGGCAGCAGTTTTGTGTTCGACCTGATGCCCACCCTGTTCCTCGGTCGTCGCATGCACGGACTCCGCGTGGTCGTCCGATGGCACGGCATCTGCATGGTCCAAGTCGTCATGCGCCGCATCATGATGCGCGACATCATGCGGGGGATGGGCTGCCAACCACAGTCCGAGCGAGGTAAACGAAAGCAGACCCGCCCCCAGAATGGCCATCGTGGCCAGCACCCCGGCAAAGGAACCGTGTTTACCCAGCCTGGGTCCCAGCACCAGGATCAGCGCAAACGAAAGCAGGGGGAGCAAAACGGCAATTGCCAATAGAGTAGGGATCGTAGCCATAATCCTGATTTAACCCTGCAGTTGGTCCGCGCGATCCACGTCGATCGTGGCATGACTGTTGTAGAAGTTCAGCGCAATGGCCAGCGCCACAGCTGCTTCCGCAGCCGCAAGAACGATGACAAACAAGGCGATCAACTGCCCGTCCAGCCCCAGAGGATGCTCTCGCAGGTAGGGGCTGCCGAACGCAATGAAGTTGACATTGGCGCCGTTTAAAACGAGTTCGATGCCCATCAAGACACCCAGTGCGTTTCGCTTGGTTGCCATGCATACGGCGCCCGTCACAAACATCACGGCACCCACGATCAAAAAATGAGAAACCCCCACGGGTTGGGTAAATGGGTTGTAGATTTCCATCGTATTCTTTCGTCTCAACCGAGTTCGTTTCGCAACCTGAGGATCGACGGCACAACGCTAACCATCCGTGATGCGCCCTCGGGCACGCGCCAGGTAGGCAGCCCCGATCAGTACGACCAGCAGGTGCACCGAGACAATTTCGAACGGCAGCAGGTATCCGGATTCCACGCCGGCCGAGGCCCATGTGGATGATGTCGCGTCCTGATCCCCGCGCACTGGGGTCGGCACGCGGACACCTAACAACCCCAGTCCCAACTGCGTCGACGATTCGACTTGAGCCATCGACACCTGACTTGCGTCGACCGACGGCAAGCGCCAATCCCGGACACTGACCGTGGAGGCGACCAACAAGAACAGCAGCGATCCACCCACAATGGCCGCCACACTCCACTCGCCGGCGGATGTCTTCAAAGAGACAAAGCTGGCTTGGGCAGTGAGCATCACACCGAAGACCAGCAGCACCAGGGTGCCCCCCACGTAAATCATGATTTGCATGGCGCCGACAAATTCCGCACCCGCCAGCATGAACAACCCGGCTGTGCTGGAAAGGCATACAATCAAATAAGCCGCCATCCGCACTACGTTATTGGCCAACAGCACCGCGACGGCGAAGGCACAGGCCACCGCGGCACACAACATGAACATGCAAGAATGCCAGTTAAGGGCTGCCAACATCATGCTCCTCCCACCGCGTCACCCGCGGCAACAGCCACCGGTTCACCGGTAACCGCCGGGGGAGCGATCGTCTGATCGGCAACTGTCGTACGACGCGGGATTTCCACGGTGTTTGCGCTTGAATTGCGGACAGCTCCCGAGGCCACGTTGGTTTCAGCATGGGCCAACGGCAACGGGGGAGCGGCCCAGGACTCGCGTACAGCGCCCATGACTTGGTTACCTGGCCGGAACGCGTGATTCGGAGACCACAGGTCCGCGTACTGCCAGAAACAGACGCCCAAAAACCCAATCGCCGCTAACGGCACGCAATACTTCCAACACATCGTGATGACCTGGTCTATCCGCAAACGAGGCAGCGTCCAGCGAATCCACATCATGACCGTGACGCCCAGACACGTCTTGAAAATAAAATTCACGCAGCCGAACAGGTTGGCCAGGTAGTCGGCCACCCAGATCTTGTTCACCCATGGAAGGACTCCCAGCACGGTCGCCAGGCCGTTGGCGATCGGTCGGGCGATCGGCACAGGACCGTGCCAGCCCCCCAGGAACAAGATCGCGGCCAGGGCAGCCACGATAAACATCGAACCATACTCCGCCATGAAAAAGATGCTCCAGCGGAGCCCCGAATACTCCGTGTGGAAACCAGCCACCAATTCGCTTTCAGCCTCTGCCAGGTCGAACGGCGCGCGATTGACGCTCGCCAGTGCACACGTGAAGTAAACGCCAAAAATGATCAGCATCGTAAACGGGTCGTGGAACACAAACCAGTTCGTGAACAAACCACTCTGCATGTCCGCGATCGTGATCAGATTCATGGTTCCGGCTATCATCACCGGAATCAACACGCAGAGTCCGACGGGCACTTCATAGCTCACCACCTGGGCGGCTTCACGCATACCGCCAAACAGTGACCATTTGGATCCCGAAGCGTAGCCTGCCAGAATCACGCCGAAGACTTCCAGCCCCAGCACCGCGATCACGAAGAAGGCCGCGGAGTTCAGATTTTGCCCAACCCACCCGGTTGCAAAAGGGAGGGCCAGTAAGCCCGCAAAACTCGCCGCAAAGGAAATGTAGGGTGCAATCTTGAACAGCAGCCCATCGGCATTGCCCGGCATCACATCTTCCTTGGCGATCAATTTGATGCCGTCCGCCAACGTTTGCAGCCAGCCGAATCGCCCACCGACGCGTGTCGGGCCCAGCCGGTCCTGAATGCGACCAGCCACCTTGCGCTCCAGCCATATAAAAAACAACGCACCGACCGCCGGAATGTGAATCAACAGTACGACCTGGATCATGGCCGTGACGACATACCCCAGCCAATGATTGGCGGCGAGGTGAAAAAGATACACGTTGATGGTTTCGACCACTGTTCCGATGGCTCCTACGCAACCATGCAGCAACTGATACGGCGAATTGCGGCCGGGCCGCGGCATCCTACAGCCACGTCGGGGTCCGCCGAGCACGAAGAAGAAGCATGTTCGACTTCGTTTCCCACTGAAACTCGTGAAATATTGCACACCGATGGGCAATCTCACAAGCCCCCGCCGCGCCATTTCGGGGCAGGCGGTCCAAACAAGTCGTCCACATCCACTCAGCCGCCCCCGTGCGACTCCCGAGACTCCACCTCGGCTACCGGTCAATCTCCCCCATCACGAGATCCAACGAGCCGATGATGGCGGGGATGTCGGCAATCGGTACGCCACGACAGATTTCGTGGCTCACCGACAGATTGCAAAAGCAACTGCTCCGCGCACGCGCTCGCCACGGAATCGATGAACCGTCACTGACCACAAAGAATCCCATTTGCCCACGCGGGCATTCGGATTCCAGGTAAGCCTCTCCTTTCGGTAACTTTTGCGTCAGCTTAATCGGGGTCCCCCAATCTCCCGACGAGATGCTGTAGCGTTCGATGGCCTGACGCACCAGATCGATCGCCTGTACGACCTCCAGCATGCGGACGTAGAATCGATGCCAGCAATCCCCCAAAACCGCGTCGGGGGGGACCGGCGGATACTTGTGATCCTTGGGATAATGCCCGTCTTTCTGCACAACGACTTCGAACGCGTAGCCGTCGTACATGGACGTCACTCGCTCTTCGCCGTCCCGCCGCAGGTCATAGTCGACGCCGCTGCCGCGGAGCACCGGGCCCGTGCAACCGTAATCCAGCGCCATCTCGGCCGACAAGACGCCAATGCCCGCGGTCCGCTTCACGAAAATCGCGTTCGTTGTCAACAGCGCGTGATAATCGGCGATGATCGGTTCCAACTCGTTGAGGAACGCTGCGCAGCGCTGCAGCCAGCCGGGGGGCAGGTCCGCGGTAACACCCCCCGGAGCGATGTAGCTGTATGTCAACCGGGCACCACAGACTTCCTCGAACAAGTCTAAGATCTTTTCTCGTTCGCGAAACGCATACAGGAACGGACTGAACGTGCCCAAATCCAATCCGTACGCTCCCATGCCCACCAGGTGGCTGGCGATCCGCCCCAACTCGGCGATGATCACGCGCAGGTGGCGAGCTTTCTCGGGCAAATTGTACTGAAGCAGTTTTTCAATGCATAACGAAAAGCCCAGATTCATGTTCATGCCAGCCAGGTAATCCATACGGTCGGTGTACGGAATCCACTGCCGCGGCGTCAGATTCTCGCCGATTTTCTCCGCACAGCGGTGCAGATAGCCGATATGTGGCGTTACCTCGGAGACGATTTCGCCATCGGTCCGCAGCACAAGTCGCAGCACGCCATGCGTACTCGGATGCTGCGGCCCCATGTTCACGAGCATCTCGTCCGTGCGCACGTCAAATTCGATCGTGCGCGGATCGTCCACTTGCATTGTCATGCCGTCTTCTCCTAAGTCAGTCGAGGACGTGGTTCGATTGACAATCCCGCAACCGTCTATCGCCCGCGAATCCCATGATATTCCAGAGGCATTTCGTAGTCTTTGCGCAAGGGATGCCCCTCCCAGTCCTCGGGGCACAAAATGCGCCGAAGATTTGGATGTCCCACAAAATGCACGCCGGATAGGTCGTAGACCTCCCGCTCGTGCCAGTCGGCCGTCCGCCAGACGCCGGTGACCGTCGGGACTTCGGGCAAGTCCCCAGCGACATCGTCTTTCCAGCGCGGGATTTTTACTTTCACGACGAGCGTATGTTTATGTACCGTGCTGGACATATGATACACCAGCTCGATATGCGGTTGCGTCTCGAACTTCGCAGCCTTCTTCGGATCGGGCTCAAAGTAGTCCACCGCCGTGATGCAATTCAGCATGTTCATCTGCGTGGACCGATCGTTACGCAGGAACAGGCATACGGCGGGCAGAGCCGTCGGAGCGATTTCGACCCATGGGTCCAGGGCCTCGCTGTTAACGCCCACCACGCCGTCCGGGAATTTTGCTGTAAGCTGATCCAGAAATCCTGCCATGATTGTCCTTCAGGTACGGTTGCTTCAAAAATGTCGGGCGTGCTCGGTCGCCCCGATTGCCGAGCGCGGGTTTCGGCGTTCCCCACCATGTCGCTAGGCGGATAAGTATGATTCCGCCGGCGGGGCACGGCTTGGCTTGCGAGTCAGTGCCGCTCGCAGTGAATGCTCTTCCTGCAACGAACGCACCCAGTCCAGCGCACCCATGTACCACACATAGGCAAATCCCACCATCAGAATGGCAAAGAACACCAGCACTTCCACCACCGCCAGTCGCAGCAACTGACGGCCACCGGAGCGGATGGCGGCATCATCGGTCAACGTCGAGGGCACGCCCAATTCGCGAAACAAACCGGTGGCCGCCGATTCGGACACGTTTCCGTCCGCCTGGGCAACCGCGGTTACGCCGGGCCGCATCAAATGACTGGCCTTCCCAAAGACCGTGGCCCAGGGGAACAGAAACGCCACTTCGACATCGAAGATGATGAAGATTAAGGCCACTACGTAGAATCGCAAATCAAACTGCACAAAGCTGGAGCCGATCGTGGGCTCTCCACACTCGTAGATTTCCAGTTTCTCCGCGTGGGGATCCGCCGGTCGGAAAAAACGACCGATCAACAGATTGACGAAGACGAAGGCCATCCCCACACCGGCAAACAGCACGAGATAGGAAACGACGCCGACCGAGTTGGTAATGGCAGGTGGCATGTGATTGTTCTCGTTTTGCGGAACCGGATCGAAACCTAACGGGGCTTTTCCAAGCCGTACTTGTGGAGCGCACCGCGGCCCACGGCCCCAATTCTAGATGCCGTGAGCCTGCCCGCAAGGCGGCTGACCAGGGCTGCGGGATGGTCACCGCGTCCTTCAATGCGCGACGGATTACCAAGTCGGTGGATAATCCAATCTGCTGGTCGCGTAAAACGGCGACTCGGCCAATCCGTCCGGCGAGGTCTGTAGCCCCAGCGACCATGTCCAAAAAATGGTCCGCGGCGTCGCCTCTCGTGGCCAGTGCCCTAAATGGGGCCCCCGCCGCTCAAGGTGTCCGCGGTGAGCCGCTGTCGACTCGCGCATTTGGCGCCGACCGGATGCCAATGCAACACCTCGGGTTCCCCCAGTGTCCAGCACATACAGGCGTCCTCACCGTCCAGGCGTGTGGGGAAGTCCACGGTGCCAAGTTCGGGATCGCCCGGTAATACGCCCAATTGACGGAGTTCCTTGGCGAATTCTCCAACCTGGCGATGGCCCAACGTCAATTCACGCCGGACCTGCGCCAGTTCTCCCGAATAAGGATCCTCGTGATCCAGCTCTCGACCATCAACCAGGTGCTCCAGCCGACGTCGCCGTTCTTCTACGCTCAGCCACAGGCCCTGCCAATCTTCGGCAATCGCTGCCACCAAGGGCAACATTCTGTTAGCATCCGCAGGTGTAAATAATCGGGGCGCTCTCTTTTCGTTCATCATCGTGCCGCCTGTTCAAAGTTGTCTGTTCGGCGTGTATGACGTCGCCGAGAATCTACTGATTTGGTCCGCCATGCACCGGCTGCGTGATTACCTTCGACTGCGCTACCGCGGTGGGGTTTAGGGTCGCGCGGCCCCAAGCTACATCCACCGGCAAACGCGAAAAATCAACAATGCATCCGTCGCGATTGTAACAACTCAAATCATGCGTGGCACCCATGAAAATGCAATCGACCGGACATGGCTCGACACAAAGTGCACAAAACATACACTTGGAGTAGTCGATGGCATATCCGGTGATTTTAAAGCCCTTGCCGTTCTCCACGCGCTCCTTGCCGATATAGATGCAGTCGACCGGACAAGCCTTGGCGCATTGGTCACAAGCGATGCAGGTGGTCAGGTCGAATCGATGGAAACCACGGTAACGCGCCGCCACCGGAACGGGTCGCTCGGGATACTCAAATTTTTCAGTAAATGCGCCTCGCCCCTGACGGTAGGTGGTCAACCAGTAACGGAGCGTGACGTACATGCCGTGTGCCACAGTAGTGATGGCAACTACGATGTTTCGAAACCACGTGATCATGTTGTACCGGGTTCCCTGAAGGCTTCTCGTGAGATGGTTGTGATCTGGCTGCCCTGCGCGATGCCATTGTGGGGCAGCCTATACCAGCAAACGGTAATACGATCCGCAGTTGTTTGCTCAGCCCGTACCTTGAAGAATCGAGCAAAACCGAGTCGTGCTAAGGACGGCCCAGCCAACTCCAGTGCAACTCGTGCTGATACCAGCCGATCACTCGGGTCGCGATTCGACATCCGACCATCGTGTCACGACGACCGTTTCGCTGGAGCTGGGTCACCCGATGCGGGATCGGAAGTGGCCATCCACCTGCCGGGCCGTGGGCGAGCGGTTTCCGGGGACTTAGGGGCGTCGAGATTGGGTACTGCGACAACGAGACCAACCCCCCGACGCACGGCATCCGCCGTGGTACGCTGTGGCAAGCGTGGGGCAATATAGACGGGAACTCATACGCTTGTCTTCGATGCGGCATTTTTAGGCGGCTAAACGTCCGCCGGACGCGCACGCCGCCAGAAATCGCCTGGGCGTGGTGGCCCAAGCCGCGAAAATAACGGCGATTTCTTCTGGCTTGCGGTCTAACGATGCAGCCCGTCCGCCGGTCGCGCACGCCGCCAGAAATCGCCTGGGTATGGTGGGCCCAAGCCGCGAAAATAAGGGCGATTTCTTCTGGCTTGCGGTCTAACAATGCAGCCCGTTGTGGTGAAGAAAAAGATCACACGCTCGGCAAAAGAGTCTCACGAAGAGGCGGCTCCCGGCGAAATAAAATGGGCAAATTGGGAGAAATCGGTGGCACCAACCCGATGGCCCGCGTAACGGAAGGCTAAAAACATCGCAACTTGTTTTAAGATAACGAGTTGCGCTAATTGGAACCGCCGCCGTGAATAAGTCCATTTCCGGCGCCGCCACAGGCGGCAAGGCTTAGACTCTTCGACAAGGAAAAATCGCGGCAAAAATCAAGTTGTGAGCCCGGTTCTTTCTTGACTGGCAGGCCAGCTTACGTAGAGTGGAAGTAGGGATGACGCGTTGACAGACGAACCGCATGGCGTTATCCGGTGGCGTCATGTTGGGACAGCCCAGTAGGGGTTGTCAAGTCTCAACAAAGGAATGGATATCGAAATGTTAGTCTTGTCTAGAAAAAAGAACGAGAGCATCGTCATCAACAACGACATCACGATCGTGGTCGTTGAAATCCGTGGTGACAAGGTGCGTCTGGGAGTTGAAGCTCCCAAAGAAGTGCCCGTCCATCGCCGTGAAGTCTACGACGCCATCAAGCGTAGCGAAGCGGACCAGGACACTCGCGAGCAACCCACGAATTCGTGAGATAATGCGGTTCGTCGGCTCTCGTGTCTCGTTTGCGAAAGTCAGCGTATTTGCTGGCGAGTGGACATCTTTAACACACTTGCATGTGGGACCTCCCACTTGACGTCGTCGAATGGGTCGTTTATCAACCGATGCTCAGGCCCCATCGTCTAGCGGTCTAGGACACCGGCCTTTCACGCCGGTAACACGGGTTCGAGTCCCGTTGGGGTCATTACGCTTGTCTTGACGTATTCCATTCAGCGATCTTTTGCCATCATTCCACTCCGGGTTTTCGTGGTAATGAATGACACTTGCTTTCGCGCTTACATCGTGATCTGGTTTTTCCAGGCGATTTTGCCTAGACTTAAGATCAGGAACGCTCCATAGCACAAGTTTTTCCGCTGGAAGTCGACAACCGAGCAGGCGTGAAGAGTGGTCGCCGTGCGCTGCGCGACTTAACTCGGGTGGTACGGATTGCATTTTCGATCAAGCAATGCAAAAAAAGGAGATCGCGGATGAACAGCCAGCGATTTTCGTTTTGGTCCCTCAATGCGATCTACGTGCTCCTTGTTTTGGCCACGGTCGGTGGCTGCGAACGGACCCCGATCACGGCTGGGGACCGCGCTCAAAAGTCGTATCGCGACGGCCATTGGAACGAATCGATTGCCGCATGCAACGAAATTCTGGGACAAAACCCTGATGATTTCGCGGCCCTGCAATTGCGCGGCAAGGCCTATCTGGCGCTTCAAGAGTTTGAAAAGTCAATCAACGATTTTTGCCGAGTCGTTGAGTTGAATCCCGCGGACCATGAAGTGTATTACTATCGCAGCATGGCCTATGAGGGAATGGGCGAGCAGGCCCTGGCGGCGACCGATCGCGCCAAAGGGCGCGAACTTGATCCGCTCAGAAGGTCCGCGTATGCCTATGACCCCTCCAACTTCATCCCTCAGTCTCCGCCGATCAAGCCGCCGCCTCGACCGGAGAACCAGCCCGCAGCTGAACAGCCGCACGCCGCGGAAGACTCGTCGCTTTCGAGCCCCGACGCATCCGTTGTCGGAAACGATGATTTCCAACCGGACGCGAGCTTAACTCGGCCAACCGCCGTACTCGGCCACGACGAAGCGTACGTGCGCGATGCCGTCGATGATTTTCGTCGCATGATCTCCGAGACGGAATCCATGATCGGTTCGAAAAAGAAGAAACCGAAATCGGATCCGCAGCGCGTGCTTAGCACGCTGCCTGACATCGGAGTCGATCCTAATGACTTGTTGGGCGATGACCAACCCGGTTCCGACGATATCACCAAGAAGAAACCGGAAGCACCCAAGTCCGACGCGCCGGCTGCCAAACCCACACAACCAGCTTTATCGACGGCATTGCCGCCTGGATTCGCTCCCATGGGCGGGCTCCCGCCGATGCAGTCACCCTACGCGACGACCAATCGAACAGGCAGTTTGCCGTCAACTACGGCGAGTCCCTATGCATCTCCCACCGGCATCGTTCCACTGCCTACGACCCCCGTTCCCGTGGTGACCTACGGCTTGCCCCCCATTTCGGGGACCACGGGACAGATGATCATGCAGCCGAATACGATTCATGCGCCGGGGACCAAACCGGTGCTCAGCACCAGCCTGCCAACCGGAAACCTGCCACGGGGGGTACCCGGAGTGCTCAGCCCTCCGCCGGCCGCAACCCCTTACAGCGAATTGCCGCCCATGCTGCCCCCTCCGGTCCCGCGTAACGATTTGCCTTAGCATTGTAAGACGGATTGGCCGATCCACCATGAATGTCGCTTTAGCCAAATCGTCTTCCACGGATGATTGCGCTTGTATCTACGCACATGGTCGGTTCCGCCCGACGCGGACCGTCGGCCCGAGGCGCACGTCGCCAGAAATCGCCTGGGCGTAGTGGCCTTGGTGCGAGGTTGACGGCGATTTCTTCGGGCTTGCCGTCTAACGACGCGGTTTGCTGCCAAGATGCTAACCAGCGTTCGCCATCGCCTGCTTCACACCGACGTAGGCGCGATGCGACTTCAAGCAAACCTGTCGAAAGGCCTGAGGCCGCGAAACCGCCTCGAGTCGAAAAGTCTCCGTGGCACCCAAGCGAAAAATCAAGTCGCCCGCATGGAACCAGGCTTGCCCCGGTCGCACCACGACGTCGATTTCATCGAAACGGTCAAGTTGTACCGATCGCTGCTCCACGCCCGTCAATCCACGCTCCACCACGATCCGCCGATCTGTCACGCGGTATCGCATTCCGACAAAAGGAGCCACGCGCAACAGGTATAGAACGACGCCGATGGGCGCGGTCGCTCAGCGCCAGAATATTCCCCAGGCGGACCACATAAAATCCCAGGTTCAACGAATAAAACCGCGCAAGAAATCGGGCCAGACCGTAGCGGGCCACCGAAGGCCAAACCGTCATCACGCTGGTTTCGGCGCCCATGCCCCCCAACCCTCGATTGCCACCCGCGACCATCCCGCTCATCTATTTCTTCTCCCGAATCGTCTTACCGCAAACCGGCCCAATGAAACCAGGGCTCAGGCATCGGCCTTGAGCAGAGCAGACTAGCAAACGCCCCGGCCGTTGGCCAGACGGGACCAGGTAGCGGGGATTGGGAGCACAGCATTTCAGGCCTGTTGTGACCCGCTTCGCCGTTTGACCCCGACCAACCAGCCGCTCACAAACAAAGCCAAGAACAAAGCCAAGGCAGTCGGCTCCGGCACAAAGAACACGTTGGACTGCAGGCTGGTGATGGAAGTGTTTCGGAGGATGATTTGCGAGAGACTTGAATTCGCAATCAAGTCCTCGTCGCTCTGGCTGAGTTCATCGTCCCATAACATGAAGAAGCGGTCTCCGACCATCAGTCGATAAAACTGGTCCGAGACAATGGCCGCCATGGTTGACCCCACGGCCGCTCCCGGCAGGTCGTCCTCGGCTAACAGTCCAATCCACAGGTCCACGTCCCCGACGTCGTCATAGACGGAATCCAGCACTGCCAGGACATCGGCGTCCGAGGTAATATCGGCAAAGCTGGTCGCCATCGTCATTCCCAACGCCGCCTGCATTTCTATGAACGTGGGCAGTCCGTGGTCGCGACCTCGCTGAATATTCAGCGACAACAGGTCCAATCCACCATTGCCAGGGCCGCCAAACATGGCGTTTCGCAGGGTATCGATCATGCGAACGTCGGTCGACTGTTGAACTTGAGATGCCTGTCCTCTCAACACATAATCGACGTCCTGTGGCCCCGTGAAGAATGAAGGCCGAAAAAATGCCTCCTCCAGCGGCACCACGCCGGCTCCCACCGGCTGGCCGGTCGCATCGAGCAAGCGCAGCTGCTCAGACACCTGGGTATGTCCAAGTCGGTAGGCCGCCGTCGCAAACTCGTTGGCAATTGCCGGATTCACACGGTCGTCGTACTGCACGCCATTCAACGAAGGAGCCGCAGGGCCCAGCAGGGCCGGCAGGTATTCGCGGTACGTAATATTCTGCACCATGGCGCCGACCAAGCGCCGCGCATGCTCATAAATCTGCTGATCGTTCCAGTTCGGGTGATCTGCGGCCAGGTCATCCGCCAAACGATTGTGCTCACGCACGAACAGCGTTTGTATGGAGGTTAATCCAATCTGCTCATTCGCGCGCACATCGCCCGTCAGGAACAGCGTTTCGTTCGGTTCCGGGCCCTCGTTGGCATTAGGCAGCAACAATGTGTTCCGCATCATCAGTCCGCCGCCCGCCGTGGTGTTCAGGCGTCCTCCACTGTATTCCCGCAACGCGTTGGCGCGGGCCTCGTCTGAACCGTAAACCATGGAGGCATCAATGAATGACGAATTGTTGTTGAGCTGTTGGCGCGGATTGGAGGTTCCCGTACCGGTCGTGGCATCGAAGGCCGAACGCATCATGGGAATCATGGGGTAGAGTGGATCGGACATATCCTCGATCATGATGGGAAAGAACTCATTGACGCCCGTCGGGCTCAATGTGATGTCGTGATCGAGGAACTGGCCAAATTGCCAAACAAAATCGGATCGCCGATCGGCATCCGGCATGGAACCCGCCTGGTTGCCGATACCATTGCTTACGATTCGTGGATTGGGGCGGGTGGCGACGCCGGCGGGTTGAGAAATCCCATCGGCGTAATGCGAAATTGGGTCCATCCGCAAGAAAGCCGTTCCGGCAGCTCCCCATTCGGGATGAGCCACATTGTTCGAGACCCCATCGAACGACCGTACGTCCGCCGAAGCGACCGACGACAACACCCAAGCGAGAACAATGGCACTGAGTCCAACGCCGTGGCGGGGGCGGAAAACGAATCGAAAGAACCGATCCGAGAAATCCTGAACGAGATTTTGATCGATCACACGAGCACCTCGATAACAACTCGGTTTTTGAACAGTCAACCAACCTGGATGGTGGCCTTAAAACGGACCTGCGGTCAAGCTCTAGTATGAGGTTATGCACTCAAGTTGTCGAGCTATTCTCGCCTAAAAAGAGTCGAATTGCGAACCGAAAACCGCCAAATCATGACCGCATCGGCATCTGCTCATGGAATGGCGGGCAGGCCGCTACCCGCTGCCGCCCTGAAGTCAAAAAATCCGGCCGAAAAATTTCGCCGGCGGCCTGACGCGCCGCGTTTCGAGGTTATCATGACGTGCGACACTCAAATATTTTTGCCCCCCCTAAACAAGATTCCTCGTCCGCTGCGGACGTGTCACCGAGCGGATGGGCGAACGTCACATCGTCAGCCCTCACTGCTTGCCGCATTTCATCCGGCCGACCGCGCGCGGCGAGCGAATGACGACCCCGCTTGCCGTGATTTGAACACCTACCGGAGATTGCGCAACTATGATCCTTAGCCACAAATCGCTCAAATCGTTCTTGCATTCCAATTTGGTTTACTCGATTCCCCTCGGCATGTTGTGCGCCGCGTGGCTGGCCGTTAGCTGCCCGCACGCGGTCGGCAGTCCGCACAGCACAAAACTGCTTCGATTTCCTGACATCCACGATAACCAGATTGTCTTCGTCCACGGCGGAGACATCTGGAAAGTCTCGATCGACGGCGGGACGGCCAGCCGCCTAACGGCTCACCCTGGCCTGGAGCTGTTTCCGAAATTCTCCCCGCGAGGGGACCAGATCGCCTTCACCGGGCAGTATGACGGCGATGAGCAGGTGTACGTGATGAGTGTGGATGGTGGCGCCCCGCAACAGCTCACGTATTACCCTGCCAATGGACCACTACCTGATCGATGGGGATATGACAACCAGGTTTACGGTTGGACCAACGACGGAGCCGCCGTGTTGTTTCGTTCCATGCGGCATGCGTGGGGGCTGACCGATACGCGTCTTTACACGGTCGCGCGCGACGGAGGCTTGCCTACCGCCTTACCGATGCGTGTTTCGGGAGCCGGCGATTATTCCCCCGATGGCACAAAAGTCGTCTTCTCACCCCTGGTCCGTGATTTTCGCACCTGGAAGCGCTACGAAGGTGGTTGGGCTCAGGACTTGTTCATTTTTGACCTGCGCACGTACGAGTTCGAGCAGATCACTGACAGCAAGCGGGCGGACCGTGACCCGATGTGGATCGGTGATCGCATTTATTTCACGTCCGACCGCACCGGAACGTTGAACCTGTTTTACTATGACACAAAGACCAAAGAGACCTCACAGGTATCGGATTCGGATCAATACGATATTCGTTGGCCCAGCAAAGGTGATCATCAAATTGTTTTTGAGCAAAACGGCGAACTCCATGTGCTGGACACCACGTCGGGGGCATCAGTAAAGGTCGACGTATATGTTCCCAATGACGAACTGGCCAGCCGTCCGCGACGCGTGTCCGTTTCCGGAAACATGGAAGGCGCTGGGTTAAGCCCCACGGCAAAACGAGGCGTCTTTGCGGCTCGTGGCGACATTTTCACCGTGCCGCTCGAGAAGGGTCCGATACGTCAGCTGACCCATAGCTCGGATGCGCATGACAAAGCCCCCGCCTGGTCCCCCGACGGTACCCGCATCGCGTTTATCTCCGACGCCGATGGCGAAGAAGAAATCTATCTGATCGATCAAAAAGGGCTGAAGCCCGTGAAACAGCTCACCGACGGGCATCGAGCCATGCTGTATCGACCAATCTGGTCCCCAGCCAGTGAAGATATTGCCTTCAGCGACAAGGACGGCAAGGTGTACGTCGTGAATCTGGAGTCCGGGGAAGTTACCGAAGTTGTGGACTCGGACCTGGGCGTTGTTTCCGACTACACGTGGTCACCCGACGGCCGGTATCTGGCATTCTCGATGAGCGACCCCAACGAATTTCGTTCGCTGTACATTTGGAGCGCTGCCGACAAGCAACTGCATCGCATCACGGACGAGACGTTCAACGAGTCCGAACCCGTGTGGGACCCCAAGGGCAAATACCTGTACTTTTTCTCGGATCGCGAGTTTGCGCCACAGATTGGTTCGGTGGAATGGAATTTCATACAAAATCGCCAGACCGGCATTTTTGCGTTGACACTGCAAAAGGACGGTAAACATCCCTATCCGGCGGAAAGCGACGAGGAGGAAGAAGAGGCAAAACAAGACGCCGAAGAAAAGGACGCCGATTCGACGGGAGCCGATACTGCGAAAGAAGATTCGAACAAAAATCCGGCGGCCGAGTCGGCGGAGGAAGACAAAGACGAGGACGATGCCGACGATGAAGGGAAGACCGCGGACGATGATGCCAAAGGGGGACAGAAGAAACAAAAACACAAGAAACCGAAACCCGTGCAGATCGATCTGGACGGACTCGCACAGCGCGTCACGCGCGTGCCCGTCCCGCCGGATAACTACGGAGGGCTGGAAGCAGTCGAGGGGCATTTGCTGTACGTGCGCTCCGGGCCGTTTTACTACGGCCGTGATTCAGACATTCCCTCGGAAATCATCAAGTTTTCGCATAAAGACCGCGAAACCAAGACACTGGTCAAGCCCGCCGGCGGGTTTTCGGTTTCCCATGACGGGAAACAGGTGCTGGTCCGCGGCAAGGGCGGTTTCAAGGTCTACCCGCTGAAAGGCGGCGAGCCCCAGTCGATGCCGACCGGCAAAATGGAGTCGACCGTCATTCCCAAACAGGAATGGAACCAGATTTTTCACGAAGTCTGGCGGCGATTTCGTGATTTTTTCTATGTGGAAAACATGCACGGCTACGATTGGGACGCCCTGCGAGACCAGTATACGCCCCTGCTCGAACATGCAGCGCATCGTTCCGACCTCAACTACGTGATCGGCGAGATGATCGCGGAACTGAACGTGGGGCATGCCTACAACGCCGGGGGTGATTTTTCACGTCCCAAACGGGAACCCGTCGCCCTGTTAGGCGCCATCTTCGATCTGGATGCCGCTCAAAACCGCTACCGATTCAGCAAGATCTACGCCGGCCAAAACGAGGAACCCATCTACCGTTCGCCGCTGACCGAAGTCGGAGTGGGCGTCCAACAGGGCGACTACCTGTTGCGGATCGACGGGCTGGAACTGACGGGAGCCGAAAATCCGTATCGGCTGCTGCGTCACAAAGGTGCCGACCCGCTGACATTAACGGTCAGCCCGTCCGGGACCGTGGAGGATGCCCGGGAGGTTGTTGTCACGCCGCTCACCAGCGAATCCAACCTGGTCTACCTCGACATGGTTCTCACCTGCCGGCGGCGCGTGGAAAAGCTGAGTGACGGCAAGCTGGGCTACATGCATCTGCCGGACATGGGAGCGAACGGAATTCGCGAATTCAACAAGTGGTACTACAGTCAATTGCGTCGGGATGGAATGGTGGTCGACGTCCGCAGCAATGGCGGTGGCAACGTCTCGCGCATGATCATCGAACGCCTGCAGCGCAAGTTATTGGCCACTGGCTTCCGCCGAGGCAGCGCGTTGGCCTCGACCTATCCCGACGGACTGTTTTATGGACATCTGATCTGTCTGCTGGACGAAGACTCCGCATCCGACGGTGACATCTTTCCGGCCATGTTCCGGGAAGCCAAGCTCGGCAAACTTGTTGGCAAACGCTCCTGGGGCGGAGTGATCGGCATCACAAACCACGGTCCCTTGATTGACGGCGGCACGGTCAATGTGCCGGAATTTGGATTTGCCTCGGCCGACGGCAAGTGGATCATCGAAGGTCACGGCGTCGACCCCGACATCGTGGTGGAAAACGATCCCAGGTCGTTAATCGAAGGACGCGACCCACAATTGGAACGAGCCGTCGCGGAAGTCCTGGAGGAGATCAAGGCCCAGCCGCGACGACTGCCTGCACCGCCGGCGCCACCCGTCAAGACAAAGTAAGTCAGTCACGTCAGCGCCGGTTCCGCGTCCGCAGCGGAAAGAAAGTACTGCGCGGCCTGGGCGGTTTCGACGCTCGGCGCGTATTACCTGAAGTGGAATTAATCCTCCAGGGAATGGTTGAACGGGTCATGTGGCGGTGTCTGATGACAAACGACGCATTTGTTGATCACGCCGGGGTATCCCTGATGAAGGATGGCTTGCACGTTGTCAGCCGCCGTGACGGTTGGCGTAATCGCGTGCGGACTGCCATGGCAGGCGGCGCAGTGCACGCCGTTGTGCCCCCTGGAGTCCTTGAACAGCTTGCCGGGCTCCTCGAATTGAAAATTAGGCCGCATCGCTTGATGGCAATTCTTGCAGGACGGCTCGTCGACCCACGGCTGTCGGGCAGGATCGGCCAGCGAGGCCATGCTGCCGTGGCAGTCCGTGCAATAGATGCCTCGCGCGAAATGCACGTCGCGCTGGCAGTTCGTCACAAATCCTGGATGGCATGCGTAGCACGTGTTTCCGATGGCCGCCACAGTCCCCATATAGGGAGCGTGCGAACCGTGAATGGCGTGTGAAAGCGGTTTGGTGTCGGGCAGCCCGACGGTGCCCAGGGCCGGATCGGCGTGGCAACTGGCACATAGTACCGGCGTCGAGTTTTGCAGGTTCGTTCCGTGCTCACGGTCGTGCGCCTGCAGGATCTCGAGATCCACGCTGCCCGCCTGAGTCGCGTCGTGGCACAGGTTGCAGCTGATTTCCCAGGAGACGGGGATGACGGCACGCGTCGTGGCAACCCGTCGGCTGTTGATCCTGACGTCGATCCGAGCCAGGGGATAAGGGTTCAACTGATTCGCGTCCGTGATGGGCGTGACTGGAATACCTGTCGCGACCCAGCTACCACCTGCCCGCGACATCGTGCCGGACAGGCTATTCCCGGTTAATCCGATGTCCGGGGGCAACTGCACTCCAAATAGCGCGGGAGCAAACGTCCAGAAATTCGTCTTGTTGACCGAAGTCGTGTTTCCGGGGATCGAGTAGCGCACGGTGGCTCCCTGGTTGACGATTCGCGGATGTTCGCCACGACGATCGATGACTTCCGCGTGCAGATTGTTGTAGGGTGGCAGAATGCACAGTCTCGAAAAATCCTGGTTCATGCAGTGCATGCCCAGATCGTTGTAGCCCAGCACGACGTAGTCCGCGCGCCGCTGGCGAGCCACATGCGGGTTGCTCTGACCATCCCCTAACTCGACCTCGTCCCCGTGAATCAGGCCGACGCCCGACAGCAGCATAGGAGCTACCCATGCCAGGCGGATTAACGGTCCTACGCAATTCGTGTGCGACAGGCTTGAAAAAATATTCATCTTGCTGTCTCCTCGCAATTGAACTGTCGGAGCAATTCACGCATGCGCTGCCTGAAGTGCCGCGATTCAGGCAGCCCGAATCGTCGTCGAGAGAGGATTTCGATGCCATGCCGCTCCCCCACGCGCGTCGGGTTCCCAAATCCCGTATCAGAATCATATCACGGTTAGGCTGGGCCCCCGTGTGGAGAGTCGGATTTCCACGCCAAGTCCGCCATGCTGGGCGAAATATTTTTCGTTTCCGCACGCTTAACCAGCGAACCGGCACTTTAAGGTGCCGGGTGAGCAGCGGTGATCGCGTAAGGCCCCCGTCGAGTCCGCGAACCGAAGGCCACGCGCATCCATCGCTGGTGCCTCGCGCCGTCATCAAGATAGCGCGGAAAAGTGAGGCTGTGGTCCTGGGTTGGGCACACCCGGCACCTTGCCGGCTAGTCGATTTAGTCCGAGATTGAGCTGTCATCGTGACGCCTCGTGTAGCGAGCCGAAGGACCTTCCATCGACGATGCCAAACGTCATACTTTATTTCGTGTAGCAGCGTTTGTTGGCAGATCCTTCAGTCGCGTTGCTCCTTCAGGATGACGTTTTGCCTTGGACGTATTACATCGACAGGCCCTTACAGTACCGGTTCGCCCGTCGGTGCCCTTACGCTTAACCGGCGCGACGGCACCTCGTGAAGGCTCGCCTGGGACCCGAAATCTGGCTCCTTAAGCCTGATTTCTCAATCGGCACACGCCATCATGGCGACGGTTGCCACTCGCATCTGGCTACGCGCAACCCTATAATTCGCGTTTGTTGGCCGCTGGTCGGCGCACGCTGCGGTGCCCACACATCCGCCAAAACAACCTCACGCTGCTTCGACCCATGATCCTATCGGGCCAACTATTGCGGATAACGGCGGACGATCGGGCGATCGTAGTCCCCGGCACAATTCGCGTCGCGGACGGGCTGATCGTCGAAGTGATCGAGGGAAATCTGGACTCGGCTGCCGATGTCGGCAGCGAAAATACGCTCATCGCGCCAGGCTTTATCGACGCGCACGTGCACTTGCCGCAATTTGAAATGATCGGCGCGCACGGCACGCCTCTGCTACAGTGGCTCAGCGGCGTCACGTTTCCCACCGAAATGAAATGGGAGGATGCGGACTACGCGGCGGGCGTGACGGAGGAAGTCGTTCACCAGTTACTGGCTCACGGTACTACCGGCATCTGCGCTTATGCCACGGTACATCGCGATGCCACACTGGCGGCGCTGAAAGTCGCTCAATCGCGCGGCATGCGGGGCGTGATCGGACAGACCATGATCGAGCGCCGTGCACCTAAGCCCCTGTGCCGTGAACGGTCTCAGCTGATCGAGGAAACTCAGGAATTGCTGGAGCAGTTTCCATCCAGCGGACGTCTTGCGGCCGCCGTGACGCCACGCTTTGCCGTCACGTGTTCCGCGGAGCTGCTGCAGGAGGCTGGGCGACTTGCCCGCCAGCGCGACGCCTGCATTCAGTCGCACTTATCGGAAACGATTCAAGAATGCGAACTCGTACGTCAACTGTTTGATGGTCGGACTTATGTGGACGTCTACGATCAAGCCGGGCTGCTAACTCAGAAATCCATATTCGGACACGGGATTCACCTGCAGACTTCCGAGCGGGAACGGCTCAGCGAAACGGGAGCGCTCATTGCGCATTGCCCCACCGCGAATAGTTTCTTGCGCTCCGGCACCATGGATCGCCATACGCTGCGGCACAGTGGAGTGGGGCTTGTTCTGGGCAGCGATATCGGCGCTGGCTACGAGCAGTCGATGGTCCGAGTGGCGCGCGCCATGATTGAAGCGGCGGCGTCCATCGGCCAAGATTTCCCCTCCGCTTCCGAAGCCTGGTGGCAAATCACCGCGGGAAATGCCAGGACGCTCGGCTGGCCAGACGCCGGTCAATTGCGGGAAGGAGCCCCGGCCGATCTGGTAATCGTCGAACCCAGTTTGGCGTGGCTCGAAGGCCCCGTTGAGCCTCTGGCCAGGCTGCTGTTCGCTTGGGATGACCGCTGGTTGAAACGCACCTACCTCCGCGGCGAGTTGGCCTACGCGTTGTAAGCGTCATCCCAACATGCCGCGAGCGTCTGGATACAAGCAGACGCGCAAGTCTTGAAGTTGCACACTTTCGGTGGCACTTGGCGGAAACCCGTGATTTAGCCCGCTGGCAGACCCACTCGCGGGCGCGTCGAGCTTGTATCTTCACGTTGTTTTCGCCCTAGCGCAACTTGAAAACGCGCAAGCGAGTGAGCCTGCCCACCGACACATTCCTGGCTTCCGTCGGAGTACTACCAGGAAGGCGCACGTGCAAGATGCGCAAGCGAGTGCTCGTGGGTGCACCCGGTCGCAGCCCAACACCACAGCTACGGCTCGAGGCCCAAAGAGCAGTGAAAGGCGTCGATTTGCGCTGCGCGTCCTTGCCGTTCGGTGATCTGTTGCCAGGCCGCGGCCACGTCCTCCAACGACCTGATCGCGGCATCGGGTTCCGCGGGACCCGACAGAAATTTGCGAACCGCCTCATCCAGCGTGTCGAGGTACTCTTGGTTGGCAGGCAACCGCAGTCGACTAAGAAAAGTGCGACGAGCCATCGTGGACTCCAGGACGTCGCGATACTGATCCGCCAGCCCGCGCGGCAGATTTCTTGTTCCCAGTGATTGCGTCAGTTGACTGCGGCGAAAGGGCCCGGTGGCCGCGCTGGCGTCTGACACGATCGGCCCCCACTGCTTGCCCGATAAGCGAGCGATCAGGTTCCACGCGGCGTTCTCGCTGCGTGACGACTTCAGCACGACGGCCATGCGGTCGTCGGGAAACGCATAAGGAACGTGCGTGGCCTCGTCCGCTAAACGCTGCTGCCAGACTCCTTCGAATCGGCTGTAGACTTCGTGGGAACCGGGGAGTTCGAGGATCGTGATCTGCTGCAAGACTTCCTCTTGCACATGGTCTTCGTACGCGCCAGGCCATCCGATCGCCACCAGGCATTGACCGCCAAACAGGGACTGAAATGCCTGGACCGGGCTGGTATTGATGTGCTCGGCTGGCGATTCACCAACGCGGCCAGCGTCCTCCGCAATTTCTTGCAGCGCACGCACGTATTCGGGGCCGCTGATCTCGGGCTGCATGCTCTGCAGTTCAAACAAGGCCGAAAATCGGTTGCGATGGCGGCAATAGGGTGCCGCACGGGCCAAGAACGTATGGACGGCCCAGTCTTTGGCCAAAGGCTGCACGATCGCGATGGACGGCCACGCATCCAGCTTCTCGGCCGCGACGTAGGTTTCCAGCGCCTCCCGCAGGGACGCGATGGTGTCCGGGACTGGCAGGTTCAAGGCATCGAATACGTCTTTTCGATACCCCAGGACGTATACGTGCCCGCCGAGAGGCAGCCCGCAAATGGAATCGCCCCAAGTCATCACCGACTGCCGGTACAGCGGCAATATGTCAGTCTCCAGACCGATTTCACCGTCCGCAAAGGCCCGACTTGTTCGCACATAATCGGGCATGGGCTGAATCAGCCCACGACCAGCCAAATCGCCAACCCAATGCGACGCCAGGATCATGGCATCCACGTCACCCAACTCGCGAGCGCCCGAGCTCAGCCACGATGCCAATTCCGCTGAGCCGACGTTGACAATCTCCAGCCGTCGCGAGGCGCGGGCGGTCCATTCTCGCGCTGCTGCAGCCGCCAAGGCCACGTCGTCCACCACTACCATTTTCAAGGGGCGCTGATCGGTAACCGCCGTCGAGGACGGCATTTTCGATGCTTCCGGGACCGCCTGCTCGCGACAACCACACGTCAACAGCATGATGGTCGACGCCGCTGCGATCCCGCCGAGTCTTGACTGCGCGATACGGTTCAATCGACATCGTTGGGTCGCGGCATCTCGGGCAGGCATGGGTCGTCTCTTGGCAAAGCAACGAGTTGGGCAGCCCGTATTGATCATCGACGGCACGTCAGACGGTTTGCGGATCAATGCGTCAGAGCAACATGCATGCTGCCAAAGCTCGGCAACTGACGGATGCTCGACTCCCACCTAAGCTTGGTCCAGTTGCCCGCCGTGATCAAGGGTCCTTCCCAATCACGGGAAGATGGGAGTGTGGACGGTATTGCGCTTTCAGCGACAAGCCCGCAAATATACAAGCACGATGCGCAAGCGTGTGAGCCTGCCAAACCGCTAAATCAAGGGTCGCGGCAAGCGCTACCAAGAATGCGCACCCGCAATAATACAAGCACGATGCGCAATGCGTGAGCCTGCCAAACCGCTAGATCACGGGTCTCGGCAAGAGCTGCCAAGAATGCAACTTCAAATCGCGTAAGCGCGTGAGCCTGCCAAACCGCTAAATCACGGGTCTCGGCAAGAGCTGCCAAGAATGCGCAACTTCAAATTGCGCAAGCGAGTGAGCCTTGCGCTCGTCGGCCGATCCGCCGCTGCTTCCGTTATTTAAAGTCCAGCGCACAATGATAGTCGAAAAACGCGTCGCTGATCAATTGCGGCTGCTGCGGTAATCGGGTCATCAACTCACCATAGGCCGACTGAAGTTGCGTCGAGGCACGCTGCACAGCGCCCCATTGTACCCACTCCGTCGGTCGACTTCCCGAGATTACCTGTTGCCGATGCATTTCACGTAATGCGCTGATCTGATTTGTCATCGCCTTGACGACCAGCCGATGATAGGCGCAGATCACCGGGTGGCGGAATCCGGCTGGCAAAATCGGCAAGATCGTCATAGGCATCCATTGGCGACGTGACGGGATTCTCCTGAAGCAGAGCCGTCAGTGCGGCAACTCGGATGACCGTGGCCTCATCGATGACTTGGAACATCAACTGCAGGTAGGCAGCGTGCGGACTGTCCAGCCGGGCAACTTGAGGTTGAAAGACCGTTCGGCGGTGAGGGATGGCCGCGTAAGCCGATTCCGGGTCCCCCAATCCGCTGCGCGGCATCGCCGACCTGTCAGGCAGTTCGACCAGCACCGACTCGCGCTTGGCACAAATACTTGGCAGCACGGTCGCACAACATCCCAATAAGAAGGCCATGCAGATCGCGAAAATCGTGGAATTTGTGGATGTCACAACGGCACTTGGAGGTTGGGTGGGTGGATGGTGGGAGCGGTCAATATCGATTCGAACTGAGTTCGGACCGAGGCCGAATTTTTCAACGACAGCATTGAAAACATAGCTCACCGTTTTTCCGTGGCGATCAGAATTGATGGAAATTTGATTTCGTCTGGGGTGATGCGATCGACAAACTCCATTAGACTTCTGAAACTTCAATTGATTGGCTGCCGTCAGCGCCGCGGATGTCCAAGCGAGGGGGATCGGGCTGCTTTTTTTCTGGGGGGAGTTGTGACCTGATGAGCGTTTTTCTTGGCGTCGATATTGGAACCTCGGCCACGAAAACGCTGGCCATGCGGGCCGACGGGGCCATCCTGGCCGAGGCCACCGTCAGCTATCCGTTGCAGCACCCGCAACCCCTGTGGAGCGAGCAAGATCCCGACGACTGGTGGAAGGCAACACGCAGGTCGATCAAAAACGTGTTGGGCCAGGCAAAACTCAAGAAATCGGCAGTGCGCGGTATCGGGCTGTCGGGGCAGATGCATGGAAGCGTATTCCTGGACCAGGACCGCCGCGTGATCCGGCCCGCAATACTGTGGAACGACCAGCGGACGGCGGCCGAATGCGAAGAAATCGAGCGATCCGCGGGCGGCCGCTCGAAACTGATCCGCATGGTGGCAAATCCGGCCCATACAGGATTCACGGCTCCCAAAATCATCTGGCTCAGGAATCACGAACCACACCACTTCGACCGCACGCGACATGTTTTATTGCCCAAGGACGAAATCCGCCGGCGGTTGACTGCCGAGCTGGCCACGGATGTGAGCGATGCCAGTGGTACGCTGCTATTGGACGTGTCGCAGCGAAATTGGTCGGCAGCCTTGCTTTCCCAGCTGGCGCTGGACCCGGCCTGGTTTCCGCGCTGTTACGAATCGGTGGAAATTACCGGAACGGTGCGCAAGGATATCGCCCGGAAGTTGGGATTAACCGATCCGTGTTTTGTAGTGGGTGGCGCCGGCGACTGCGCCGCCGGCGCCGTGGGCAACGGCGTGGTACGCGCGGGGTTGTTATCGGCGTCCATTGGCACTTCCGGCGTGATGTTCGTCCACAGCGATCAGATGCAATTCGACCCGCAGGGACGGTTGCACACATTTTGCCACGCCGTGCCCGGTAAATGGCACATGATGGGCGTGACGCTGGCCGCAGGCGGTGCACTGGATTGGTTCGTCCAGTCGATGTGCGCGTCGCTGCTGAAACAATACGGCCGCGACACCTTTCGCCGCCTGGACGCAGAAGCGTCCGCCGTCGCCGCCGGCAGCGAGGGTCTGGTGTTTTTGCCCTATTTGGCCGGCGAGCGAACGCCCCATGCCGATCCCTTCGCTCGGGGGTGCTTTGTCGGCCTGACCATGAAGCACACCCGCGGGCATCTGGTGCGCTCGATCATGGAGGGGGTCTGCTATTCGCTGCGCGACAGCCTGGAGATCATCAATGCCTTGCAGGTCCCCGTCCGCCAGATTCGCTCGTCCGGGGGCGGCGCCAAGAGCCCCTTATGGCTGCAGATGCAAGCCGACACCTTCGGCAAGAAAGTCGTGACGCTGAACACGGAACAGGGCCCGGCCTATGGCGTGGCGCTGCTGGCGGCCGTGGCGGGTGGTGAGTTCAAGTCGGTTGAGGAGGCGTGTCGCGCGACGATCCGCGTCCATCGCGAATTCCGTCCCCGGCGGTCCGTCCATCGTCGCTATCGCACCGCGTTTTCCGTCTACCAGGGCCTGTACGCTTCGCTGCAAGGCGATTTCCGCCGCCTCGCGGAGCTGGAGTGAACTTGCGGCCTGCGTGAGGGCCCTAAATGCCCGAGCACGCCCACGCGTCACTCGAACCGCCCCGGATCCGGTTGCGCCTCCCGCAGGGATAAGCCGCCAGATTGAGATGCAGCGCAGAGCCGGGAATGAGCAACCTGGGAGCTTCTTGAGCCGCTGGGCGGCAATTTGTGGGAACCAATCTCGTTTCAATGACATCCAAACACCGTGCGCTACCCGGAAGTTATCTCGTCGACTGACACTGAACTCGCCATTAACGCTATAACTTGGGTTGTTACTGTGTGAAAGGCCCCATGCATGAATATCCCGCGTCTCCATTTGTATTTGTCCGTCCTCCTCTGCAGCTCCATCAATACGCTCATGCCTCCTCCATCCTCCAGTGCTTACGGGGACGAACCCGGCGCCGCTGTGCAGTCAGCGATCCGATTGATGAACGACGGAAACGTCAAAGAGGCCTACGAGGTATTTCATCAGGAAGCTCTGCGGTCCCAAAGCTCGCTGGACGTGACCACCTCGCTTGACCGCGGCCTGACCTGCTTGCAGCAATTGAACCGAGATTCCGAAATCGATTCATTCATCGAAGACGTGGTAGCGTCCCATCCCGATACGTGGCGCGTACTGTCCGCGGCGGGCCGCGCCTACCTGCGCGTGCCCCACTACGGTTTTATCGTGGCGGGCGAGTTTTCACGGGGCCAGCATCGAGGGGGTGGTGACTACGTGATGAGCTTCTGGCGCGACCGGGTGCGATCCTTGCAATTGCTGATGATGGCCTACGACGCGGGCGAGCAGGACGAGAACCACCCCGAAGTCGCACAACTGTGTTTCGACGCGGCCGCCGCCTTGATGCTCAGCAACTCCGGCGATGCCGCCTGGCAGCTACAGACACTCACCGACCTGTCCCGGCTGCCGGATTACGAGCAACCTGACTACAGCCCCGGGTTTACCAGTGGAGCCCCGGTGGATGCGGACGGTAACCCAGTCTATTACCGGTTGCCGGCCACTTGGACAGCGGCGCTCAGCGACGGTCAGCGCTGGCGGTGGGCGCTGCAGCGGGCCGCCGAACTCGCGCCAACTCGAAAGAACGAAGCGCAGTTTCAGTTCGCCGAGTTTCTGCATCAACAGTTTGGCGTGGAAACGCTGCGCGGCCAAACGTGGGGATTTTTTGACCGCGACGCCGGCGGCCAAGACCCGCTGGATCGCGAATCCGGAATCCTGGCCCTGCACACGCTGGCAGACAACGAAACAACCGCCCGCCTGGCCAATGGTATCAAACGCTTTGTGATGCCGGATGAATTCAACTACCTCAAGCTCTATCGGGAAATCGCGGAGTCCCGTGACTCCTACGCGGCGAACGCCTGCTGGCAGTTGGCGAACAGTTACCTCAATCGCAGGCAATTTGGCAAGGCGGCCGAGCAGTTTCGCTATGGCGCCGAGCATTTCCCCAAGTCCGGGCAGGCTTGGCTGGAACAAGTGCAACAGATTGAAGGCAACTGGGGCCAGTTCGAATTCTCCGTCTCGCAGGCCGCGGGCACCGGTGCCGAATTGCAGTACCGCTTTCGCAATGCGCGACGCGTGGAATTGGACGCACAACGCATCGATGTGGAGCTGTTTTTTGGCGACCTGAAGGCGTATCTGAGCGCACGCACCGATCGACGGAATATGGATTGGAACCGACTGAATATTGATCGTCTGGGCTACGACATCATTCAAAAGGACCAGCGCAAGTATCTGAAGGAAGAAGTCGCGCGGTGGAGTCTCGATCTCAATCCCCGCACAGGACACTTTGATCGACACATCACGGTGTCGACGCCATTACAAAAGGCGGGGGCCTATCTGGTCACTGCCAGGTTGGCCGACGGAAATGAGTCCAAGATCGTGGTTTGGCTGGAGGACATGGCCCTGGTGACCAAGCCCACGCCCAGCGGAAGTCTGTACTTTGTCTCCGACGCGAATACCGGGCTGCCCGTCGCCAAGGCCAACGTGGAGTTCCTGGGTTTTCGCGTCGAGTATGAGGCCGGCCGCCCCCGCATCCAGTCGCGCAACTTCGCCGAATTTTCGGACAGCAACGGGTTGCTCACGCTGCCTGGAGACGCGGATCATCGTGATTTTCAGTGGCTGGCACTGGCCCGCGATGACGCCGGCCACATGGCCTATTTAGGATTCTCCCAAGTCTGGTACGGGCAGCGCTACGAGCAGACATACCAGGAGCAAAAAGCGTTCGCCATCACCGACCGACCCGTGTACCGTCCCGATCAGAAAGTGCAATTCAAAATCTGGGTCCGGCAAGCAAAATATGACCAGCCCGACAGGTCGGTATTTGCCGGCAAACCGTTTACCGTCTGGATCAGCAATCCTAAAGAAGAGCGTGTTTTCGAGCAGAAAATCGCAGCGGACGAATTCGGCGGCATCGAGGGAGAATTCACGCTGCCTGCCGACGCCACATTGGGTGAATACCACTTGCAATTGAATGAGTTGCCCATCCACGCGTTCCACGCACCGCAGGAAGATTTTCAGCCCGGGACGCGACGGTTCGGCGGCATCTTCCGTGTCGAGGAATACAAGAAACCAGAATTCGAGGTTATGGTCGACGCTCCGGACAAGCCGGTCTCGCTGGGCGAGCCCTTCGTGGCCAAGATCAAAGCGAATTACTATTTCGGCTCACCCGTCACCGAAGCCACCGTCAAATACAAGGTTTTGCGTACGTCCCACACAGGTCGGTGGTACCCGCCCACCCCTTGGGACTGGCTGTACGGACCCGGCTATTGGTGGTTTGCTGGCGATTACGATTGGTACCCAGGCTGGCAGCGCTGGGGCTGTCGCTGTCCGGCACCGTGGTGGTTCTGGCGGGCCCCCGAGCAACCCGAAGTGATCGCCTCCGCCGAAGTGCCCATCGGAGCGGACGGTACGGTCGAAGTCAAAGTAGATACCACGCTGGCCAAGGAACTGCACGGGGATCAGGACCATAGCTATCAGATCCAAGCCGAAGTCGTGGACCAGTCGCGCCGCACGATTGTGGCCAATGGTCAAGTGCTGGTGGCACGCGAGCCGTTCCGCGTCTACAGCTGGCTGCATCGCGGGTACTATCGCGTCGGGGACACCATCGAAGCGAACTTCGCGGCACGCACGATTGACGGGACGCCCGTAAGCGGCAGTGCCGTGGCCAAGCTCTACAAGATCGACTATCAGCAGGGCAAACCCCGTGAAGTCGAGGTCGACTCGTGGGACCTGGTGACTGATGCCGATGGTCAGGCCAGCCTGAAAGTGGCGGCTTCTGAACCCGGCCAGTATCGACTGGCCTGTACGGTCAGCGACGGAGAGGGTCACGCCAGTGAGGGGGCCATGCTGTTTACGGTGATCGGCTCGGGTTTCGATGGCCGACAGTTCCAATTCAACGACATCGAACTAATTCCGCAGCGCCGCGAGTACGCGCCGGGGGACAAGGTCTCGCTGCAAGTCAACGTCAATCGCGCAGGGGGTTACGTGCTGCTGTTTGTCCGGCCTGCCAACGGCGTCTATCCGCCGCCCCAGCCCGTGCGGCTGGAAGGCAAGAGCACCGTGGTTGAACTTGAGGTGGCTCAAAAAGACATGCCGAACTTCTTCGTGGAGGCCGTCACCGTGGCCAGTGGAAAAGTCCATACCGCCACACGCGAAATCCACGTCCCTCCACAGAAACGCGTGATCGACGTCCACATCGAGCCGTCCGCGACCGAGTATCTGCCCGGCGAAATGGCCAAGGTCAAATTGAAAATCACAGATTTTGACGGACGACCGTTCGTCGGCTCGACCGCCGTCACCATCTACGACAAAAGCCTCGAATATATTGCGGGCGGCTCCAATGTGCCCGAGATCCGATCCTTTTTCTGGAAGTGGCGTCGCCGCCACCAACCCCAATACCAAACCAATCTGCAACGGACTTTTCCCAACTTGCCCGTGGGTGACAAGTACATGCAGCAACTGGGGGTCTTCGGCGACGTAGTTCCACCCGAGGGTGGTATGGACGGGAGTCGAACGGGCCAGCGGCAGGCTCGCGCCACCGGGCCGATGTCAATGGGTGTGGCGATGGAGGATGCGGCGATGCCTGCGGCGGCCGCCGCCTTTCGTGAAGGTAAGGCGATGGCGAAAAGTGCCATGGCGGCTCCCGTCCAGGAACCCATGGCCGTCCCTGTCCAGCCGACCGTGCGGCAAGCCTTTGCCGATACGGCATTTTGGACTGGCAACCTCAAAACCGACGCCGATGGAAGAGCCGAAATTGAGTTGAAGATGCCCGAGAACCTCACCGCCTGGCGGATTCGCGTGTGGGGCATGGGGCAGGGGACACGCGTCGGCGAAGGGCAGGCCGAAGTGGTGACCCGCAAGAATCTGATCGTGCGGTTGCAGTCACCTCGTTTCTTTGTCGAAACCGACGAAGTGGTGCTCTCAGCCAATGTGCACAATTACCTGGCCACCGCCAAGCAAGTGCAGGTGCAACTACAGCTGGAAGGCGGGACACTCGAAGCGACCGATGCGGCCGCGCTACAGCAGACCGTCCGAATTGATGCCGACGGAGAAGCCCGCGTGGATTGGCGCGTCAAAGTCGTGGCCGAGGGAGAAGCAGTTGTCCGCATGCTGGCTCTGACCGACGAAGAGTCGGACGCCATGCAGATGAAGTTTCCCGTGTACGTGCATGGCATGTTGAAGATGGACTCCTATACGGGCGTGTTGCGGCCCGGGCAGAAGGCGGGTCAGTTCACCGTCGTCGTGCCGGAAAAACGGCGGCCCCAGCAAACGCGACTCGAAGTACGCTACTCGCCGACCCTCGCCATGGCCATGTTGGACGCCATCCCCTACTTGCTCGACTACCCCTACGGCTGCACGGAGCAGACCCTGAATCGCTTCCTGCCCGCTGTGATCGCCCGCAATACGCTGCGGCAAATGGGTGTGGACCTGGAGGCGCTGCAGCGCGAGCGGGTGAATCTGAATTCCCAGGAAATCGGCGATGCGCACGAGCGGCGCAATCGTTGGAAGCATCTGCAGCGCTCGCCGGTTTTTGACAGCCACGAATTGACGGCGATTGTCAAAAAGGGCGTGCAGCGGCTGACCGAAATGCAGCTTTCTGACGGCGGTTGGGGTTGGTTCAGCGGCTACGGTGAGTTCAGTTCCGCGCACACCACCGCTGTCGTCGTGCACGGGTTGCAAATTGCCGCGCGCAACGACGTCGCCCTGGTCCCCGGGATGCTGGATCGCGGCATCGTATGGCTCAAGACTTACCAGGAGAAGGAACTCGCCAAACTGGACAACGTGCGCGACGGTGAAGTGCTCAACAAGAAATTACCCGCCAAGATCGCGGCCGACAATCTTGACGTCCTGGTCTTCATGGTCCTCGCGGACGCCGACCAAAAGAACGACAAGATGCGCGATTACCTGTATCGGGACCGCACCAGGCTCTCCGTCTACAGCCTGGCTATGCTGGGCGTTGCGCTGCACAAGTTGCATGAGCCCGAGAAGCTGGCCATGGTCATGCGCAACATCGGCCAATACCTCGTCGAAGACGATGAGAATCAAACGGCTTACTTGAATGTGGGCCAGGGTTTCTGGTGGTACTGGTACGGCAGCGAGACCGAAGCTCACGCCTACTATTTGAAGCTGCTGGCTGCCACGCAGCCCGACTCGGACATTGCCCCGCGCTTGGTCAAATACATGCTGAATAACCGTCGGCATGCCACGTACTGGGACAGCACGCGGGATACGGCGCTCGTGATCGAAGCCTTCGCCGACTATCTGACTGCCACTCACGAGGCATCCCCTGACATGACGGTCGAAGTGTGGGTGGACGGGCAGAAACAAAAAGAAGTTAAGATCGACGCCGATAGCCTTTTCACGTATGACCATGCGCTGGTGATCACAGGTGCCGAACTGGCCGGTGGACAGCATGTGGTGGAGTTGCGTAAACAGGGAGAGGGTTCGCTGTACTACAGCGGCTACCTGACCAACTTCACGCTGGAAGATATGATCTTCAAGTCAGGACTCGAATTGAAAGTGCAGCGGCGCGTATTATCGGCTGCGCCGTGAAGAAGTGTCGGCGGCGAGCGCGGGAAGTCGAGGCCAGGTCGTTGACAAACGTGTGGAGAAGTACGTGCGAGAACCCCTTGACAACCTGGACACCGTCAGCAGTGGAGATTTGGTCGAAATCGAATTGGAAGTCGAAAGCAAGAACGATTATGAGTACATCCTGCTCGAGGATATGAAGCCGGCTGGCTTTGAGCCGGTGGACCTGCGCAGTGGTTACACGGGTAACGAAATGGGCGCGTACGTGGAATTCCGCGACAACCGCGTGACGATGTTTTTGCGCCAGCTGGCACGGGGTCGGCACAGCGTGAGCTACCGCATGCGGGCGGAAACGCCAGGCAAATTCAGCGCGCTACCGACCAAGGCCTACGCGATGTATGCCCCGGAGCTGAACGGAAACTCAGACGAAATCAAGCTGCGGGTTGTGGACCGCGAGTAGGCCCGAGTTACCCCGCGGCGGCACGTCGAAACGAGCTTCGAATTGTCATCCTCAGGGAGCGACGACCGTGCGCAGCACGGGCCGCGACCGAAGGATCTTCCAGCGACGCCGCTGAACGTTGGACTGACCGCCTTGTAGAAACGCCTGTCGGCAGATCCATCAGTAACATGGCTCCTTCAGGATGACGTTCCACTTGGAACCGATGAAAACCAAAGCCGGCTTGCCCGGACCCGTCCTTCGGGCCACATTTCAAGATTTCGTGTCCACAAGCTATCGTTCTGTACCGCCCTTTGTTACGATAGCTTCGATGCCGACTCACCCTTTGGGTCCTGCGAGCACGAACATGTCTCCAACCTGGCCGCAACGCAACTTATCGCGCCTAGCGTTCACACTGATCGAATTGCTGGTGGTCATCGCCATCATTGGCGTGTTAGTCTCGTTGCTGTTGCCGGCCGTCAATGCGGCCCGAGAAGCAGCGCGTCGCGTCCAGTGCAAGAACAACCTGCGTCAAATCGCGCTGGCCCTGCTCACGTTTGAATCCTGCGCAGGGATCGCTTCCGGCGGCGGGTTTGACGGAGCCAAATGATTCCACATCGATGTACACACCCAATTTCAATCCCAAGACGGGACCGCAGTTCAGCTGGCTGGTGCTGGTCATGCCGTTCCTGGAAGAGCAGGCGCTACACGATCGGTTTGACCTGTCGGCGGGGGATGTGTTCGCTCAATCGTCCGAACCTCAAGCCGAATCAGTTGCCACGCTGCTATGTCCCAGCGATAATGCCCGGGGGCTGCAATTCCGACACCAGAACCATTCGCGAGGCAAGTATCTGGGCAAAGGCAACTACGTCGCCTACGTGAGTCCGCAACACGTGGGAGATTTGCAGTTCCTGCCCGGTGCCCTGGGAGGATTCGAACCTTCGGACAGGGATGTGCGTGGACAAAGGCTCAGCCGGGTGAAGGACGGGCTGAGTCGCACGCTGGCCCTGACCGAGGTGCGGACGCTGGCTGTGGAAACCGATCTGCGGGGCGCTTGGGCCGTGCCCTGGGGCGCCGCGAGCATCCTGGCCCTGCACATTGATCATGTGTTTGGCATCTACGGTGGCGAACCGAGGAACCAGGTTGGAATCCTGGCCTACGTTCCGGATCCGCGTTTCGCCAGTTGGGCGCATACTCCCAATACGCAGGTTCCAGCGGATGCGGTCTACACGTGCAAGCGCGCCGATTCCGTCATGCAGCGGATGCCCTGCCGGCAATTGTCCAGCGGCGAGTATTGGTGGGCTACCGTGCGCTGCGCAGTCTGCATCCCGGAGGCGTACTGGCCACCGCACTGGATGGGCATGTCGGCTTCATGACGGATGATGTCGACTCGTTCGAGATTCTCTCTCGACTGATCAGCACCAACGACGGACACGGACTCGACGTCTCGGAATTTATCCAATAACCGGGCGCCGTGTGCGCAGAAGTTGCGCGTCAATGTCAGTCGGCATTCGCTTTACGATCGGCGGAACCCGCTTGGACGTTTCTGACGATTTCCGATACACTGGCTCCAGCGTTCCGTGGTAAACCTACTGGGTCGGCCACAGAATCTGCCTGCCTGCCCCATATCCGAGGAGCCAACGAATGCAATACGAAGGAAACCGTCGCGCGATCACAGGTCGTCACTGGTCTCGCCAAACCATTTGGATTGCGCTCGTAAGTCTGTTTTGGCTGACAGCCGATACGTCGGCAGATGACTGGCCGCATTGGATGGGTCCTTCGCGAGACAACGTCTGGCGCGAAGCCGGCGTTCTGGAAAAATTTCCCGCGGGAGGTCCACGAGTCCTGTGGCGAACGCCCATCGCGGGCGGCTATGCGGGCCCTGCGGTCGCCGCTGGCCGCGTATTCGTGACCGACTACGTGACGTCCGACGACGTCAAAATGCCCAACTTCGAGCGCGAGGGAAAATCCGGACAGGAACGCGTGCTGTGCCTGGACGAGTCGACCGGGCAAATTCTGTGGAAGTACGAATATCCGGTAAACTACTCGATCTCGTATCCGGCCGGGCCGCGATGCACCCCGGCAGTGGACGGCAATCGCGTTCATACGCTGGGTGCGGAGGGGATGTTGATCTGCTTTGACGTCGAATCCGGCAACGTAGTTTGGCAAAAGGACTTGGTGGCATTGTATGGGACCAAGCCCGCGTTGTGGGGCTATGCCGCGCATCCGCTGATCGATGGCAATAAGTTGATCACACTGGCCGGCGGCAACGGCAGTCACGTGGTAGCCTTCGACAAACTGACGGGCAACGAGATTTGGAAGACGATTACTGCTTCTGAGCAGGGCTACTCGCCACCCACGATTATCGAGGCCGGCGGCGTACGGCAGTTGATTCTGCTACGTCCCGACGCCGTCACGTCCGTCAACCCGGAAAATGGCGTGGAGTACTGGTCGATCCCCTATGAGGCCTCGAATGGTTCGATCATCATGTCCCCGATCAAGCTCGGGGATTACTTGTACGCGGGGGGTTACTCCAACAAGAGCATCCTGTTGAAACTGGGAACCAACGAGCCCACCGCGGAAGTGGTTTGGCGTGATCGGCGCAAGAACGCCATCTCGCCTGTCAATGTCCAGCCCTTCGTGATCGACGACGTCATGTACGGCTTTGATCAGAGTGGCGTATTGCGAGCCGTGCAGTTGCCTGAGGGTAAGAAACTCTGGGAAACTAGCCAAGTGACGGGCTCACGCGCTCAAGGATCGGAGACGGCGTTTTTGGTGCGGAATGGCGATCGATTCTTTCTGTTCAACGAACTGGGCGAATTGGTGATTGCCCGGCTTAACCCGCAGGGGTACACGGAGGTGGATCGGCACAAGCTGATCGAGCCCACCAACGTGGCCTTCGGGCGAGACGTGGTGTGGTGCATGCCGGCGTTTGCCAACAAGCACCTATACGTCCGTAATGACGAGGAGATCATCTGCGTGGACCTGCAGGCCCAGCCGAACCAAGTGGGGGGCGACCCAGGGCCGTGAGGTGACAGTAAGGTGCCGGATCGCCGGTTACTCGTAACATCGCCATCGGGCGAACCGGCACTGTAAGGTGCCGGGTGGGCCTCACCAGCAATCTCAACCTCACCATCCCGGCCGCAATCCCAATCGGCAACCAACACCACCGCGGGACGCTGCGCCGACAGATAGTTAGTCATCGCAGTCGATTTGCCGAATCGATGGGGATGCCACTAATGCGATTAGCGCTGCCCACCCGGCACCGTAAGGTGCCGGGTGGGCGTCACCAGCAATCTCAACCTCACCTCCCGGTCGCAATCCCAATCGGCCACCAACACCACCGCGGGACGCTGCGTTGACAGATAGTCATCGCAGTCGATTTGCCGAATCGATGGAGATGCTACTAACGCGATTAGCGCTGCCCACCCGGCACTGTAAGGTGCCGGGTGGGCCTCACCAGCAATCTCAACCTCACCATCCCGGCCGCAATCCCAATCGGCAACCCACACCACCGCGGGACGCTGCGCCGACAGAGAGTCATCGCAGTCGATTTGCCGAATCGATGGGGATGCCACTAATGCGATTAGCGCTGCCCACCCGGCACTGTAAGGTGCCGGGTGGGCCTCACCAGCAATCTCAACCTCACCATCCCGGCCGCAATCCCAATCGGCAACCCACACCACCGCGGGACGCTGCGCCGACAGAGAGTCATCGCAGTCGATTTGCCGAATCGATGGGGATGCTACTAACGCGATTAGCGCTGCCCACCCGGCACCTTACGGTGCCGGTTCGCCAAACTGGCAAGCATAATCGCGATCAGCAACATGGCACATGTCCCCGGCTCGGGAACTGCGGATGCACGATCCGCTGAGCTAAACTTGTTGGCGTTCCACGCGATGAAGTCCTGACCGTCGACGACGCCGTCCGCATTGAAATCGCCACTGCACCAGGCGGCGGTGGATGTAAACTTGTGGCCGTTCCAGGCAATGAAATCCTGACCGTCGACGTCGCCGTCCAGATTCGCGTCGCCCGATAAATACGCACCGCCGGATAAAAGATTGACGGAACCCGCGGCAGCCAGCCAGGCGGTGAGGTCCTCGCCATTGACCAGCGCGTCACCTGTCAGGTCAAAGTTGCCACTGTTGGTGCCAGCCGCGATTTCCGCAACCAGCCCATTCACGTCGTTGCAGTCGTAATCGCCATCGTTGTCAAAGTCGCCTGGTGGCACTCGCGTGGCGGCGGGATTGATCAGCGTGGTCAGCGAGCCGCTCGTCCCTTGGTTCGCGGTCAGCAGAATGCTACCTGGACGGTAGCCCACAAGTTTCGAGATGTCCAGAATCCCAGAAGTCTCCGTCGCGCTGCTGATGCCCACGGTGTCCCCGATCAGCGTCAGTCCGCTGCCCGTTGGCTCCATCATCCAGATCTCGCCGTTGTTGGTACCGCTGTCCTCGTTAACGAAGATCAGCCCCTCGTTGTAAGAGACGCCGGCGAGGATCGTGGCGTCGGTCCAATCGACGTTGTCGGCGTCGCCGAAAGAACCGTCGAGATCGTTCACGTGGTTCTGAATCTTGGTGATGGAAAAGCTGGATGTGCCGGCGCTGAAACTGCCGCCGCCAAAATCGAGGTTGAAGTCAAACGT
Organism: uncultured Planctomycetales bacterium; assembly: GCA_963695565.1. Taxonomy (GTDB): domain Bacteria; phylum Planctomycetota; class Planctomycetia; order Pirellulales; family Pirellulaceae; genus CAVOGW01. The sequence goes on along the minus strand of CAVOGW010000004.1, from coordinate 486,971 downwards.
GAACAGGCCCGAGTCCTGGTCACCGAGCACGACCTGGGTCGGGTCACTCGGACTTGTGTCGATGTCTTCCAGTTTAGTGGAGGTAAGGGCGCCAGCCACAGTGGTATCGATAAAACCGTCGGTCGATGTTCCGCTGGCCGGAAGCGAGTCGTTCAGGTAATAGTAACTGCCGTAGGCCAGTCCGTTTCGAGCAAGAAAGTCGGTTGAGGCACTTCCCGCCTGGTTCTTGTTCTTCTCGCCGATATACAGCTGCATGCGTTGCGTGCCGCCGTCGGGAGACAGCAGGAGAGCAACATGGTCCGTCTCGCCCGTGTCCAGCAGCGCCGCGTTCTCCCACGAATCAAAAGGCATTCCGCCGATGCCTCCTAATGCGCTGCCTGCTACGCCGCTAAGTTGAAGAAGGTCGCGGTTGGCCGTGTCGATGGCAAACAGCCGGTTTGTCGATCCTTCTTCACCGGTGATGTACAGGTGATCGACGAACCCGGCGCAGTACCAAATGTGTTGGGATCGTAGGACTGACCAGAGCAAAAGCGGTAGAAGCTGGTATTGGAGATACCCGTCGTGTTGATCCAACTCGATCCACCGTCGTTGCTCCACCGGTCGTAAGCCTGTTGAGCGGACCTTACAAAGCTGACGCCGCCGGTCGTGCCCCCGCTGATGATATTGCTGACCGCGGTTTGAAAACTGGCCAGATCCAAGTCAACCTCGCTGATCGTGGCATCGGTTTCTTCATGGTTGATATTCAGTCGCAGCGTTGAAGCATTCGGAAGCCAGGCACCGACACCGTCAAACGTATTTGGCATCGACCAATTCAAGCCGTCTCCGGCAGGATTGTCGCCGAACGAAATGACCTCGAAGGCATGCCAGCCGTTGTGCGCGTTGACGCGGAGCGTACCGCCGTCAAGGGCGAAGGCCGTCGGAGCAAGCGGGGAACTGGCGGCTGCCAGACATAGAGCGGCAAGAAAGTGGCGATGCATCATTACTCGTAATTCTACCCAAATGGGAACTCACCGCGGCATTTCGATGCCCGGCCCGATGAGCTGAGGAGCGGCATCTTTCAGGGGCGGTGCCAACCCGCACAAGGGTGGAAACGGCCCCCCATTGAATCTACCCCAGACTTGCGGGGCCGGCGAGAGTCCGGTTGATTTGTTTTCTAGTGGCGAACTGGCGAGATCGCGAAAGGCCCTCAGAATCTCGCGGCCAAAAATTGCCCTGTGCCGGCAGGATTCGTTTTCGAGTTGTAAAGCGGTTTTTTTGGCAAATGAGGCTGCTGGGGCTTGAACCCAGGACCTACGGATTAAAAGTCCGTTGCTCTGCCGACTGAGCTACAGCCTCCTTAATAAATTCTTGATTCCAGTTGGCCGGGTCGACGCTGCGTAGCTCTTTGCGAAATAGCTTAGAACCGCGTCTCGGACGTCCCGGATGAGAATCATCATCCCCGGCACGAGGAATTTTTCTGTCGGATTCGACAAGAAATCAACCGTTAGTGCTTCCACAGTCTAACCGCCGCCGCCAGTTCGACAAGCCCGCCATTCCCCACGAAGCGAAGGATGCCCTACGCCGCAACGAGGGAAAATTTTGCCAGCGGGCAACGCGGATCGACGCTGATTCCGCACAGTCAATCTCGTTCTCTAACCGAGTCAAAGTGGTGGAGTCCATGTGCCACCCACACTGCCCGGATCCGATCGGTCGCCTGGCCCTAACCAGACTTGAGCCTCGCGATCCAATTGCCAGCCCGGTATCGACCCATCGGGTTGGCGTTTCTTCCAACCCGCGGCCATGCGCCGCCGAATCATGTTCCAGTGAGCTATGCCGCCGACAGCGTCAGCGGCCTCAACGCTACATGCGCCCACGGCGGCGGCCGCGTTGAGCGCGTCGGTGGAGGTCCCGCCGCTCAACAAGCTGCAGAGAAAGCCGGCAATCGTGCAGTCTCCGGCACCCGTCGAGCCGCGAAAATCCGCCTCATAGCAGGGGCTCCATAACTCGCGACCTTGCCAGGAGTTTAGACCCTCTACCGCGGCACCTGCCAGCGATTGAAGTCGGTCCGGATCCGAGGCCGTCCGGATGTACAGCCCCTGCTCTCCCAGCTTGATTACGACAACGGCAACGCCCATGCCCAAGAGGCGGCTGGACAGGCCACTCAGCACGCAAAAGTCGACCTCGTCTGCGAACTGCAATTGGCTGTGCTGGTCGCGTGAGCCTTGAGATGGCTGGCGATCAAGCATGAACCGGATTTCCTCGAGGCTCGGCAGAAAAACATCCACGCTTGGCAACACGCGCTGCAGCCATGCCGGCCAATCCATCTTACCCGCTTCCGACTGAGGATCCACGGCCGCCATGTCCAGCGAGCAAATCAAACCAAGCTGTTTGGCTTGACGGAAAATCTGCACCAGCTGTTCCCCCTTGTCCTGGTAAATCCGTCGCATCAACGGGGGATAACCGAAATGCAGCACTCGCGCACCGGCGAGATGTTGCCAACTGATATCGTCTACGCCAAACGAGTCGTTTGCTCCAGGACAGTGCAAGAACATGCGATCCAGTCCGGGCGGGCTGATCACAATGGTGTAGCTGGTGGATTCCCGTGCATCGACCACCATCGACTCGATCAAAGCCGGGCTGTGCTCGCGAAGAATGGCCAAGATGCGCTGACCGTACAGGTCCGTGCCGACCTTCCCCATCAGCTTCGTTTCGATACCCAGCTTATGCAGAGCCAGCCCCGTATTGGCCACGGCACCGCCCGTGACCTGCATCGAGGGACCGACGCGGATCAGCTTGCCTGGCTTCCAGACGATCCCGCCACCGCCCGGACTGTCCGCAAACTGCGGAATCACGTCCAGACAGATATGTCCGGCCACAATGACCTCGGGGCGACGCGTCAAGAATCAAACCCTCGCTTGGTGGGTTGTTTAATTCGGACAATAGGGGAATTCCAGCGAGCGTTACATCCCGTCGCGCTCCCGACACTCAAGCAAGTACGACGCTCGAGTCTCGAAGTTGCCCTGGCTGCCAAAACCCCGGGAAAATACGAGCACGACGCGCAAGCGAGTGAGCCCTCCCCAACCGGCTAAGTCAGGCGTTTCGGCTAATTGCTACCAATCAAACGCAACTTCACGACGAGCAAGCCAGAATGTAATTTGCGTAGGCTCACTCGCTTGCGCGTTTTGAAGTTGCGCTAGGGCGAAAACAACGTGAGTATATAAGCTCGACGCGCCAGCGAGTGGGTCGCCCAGCTGGCTAAATCAAGGGTTTCCGCCAAGTGCCACCGAAAGTGCGCAACTTCGAAACTTGCGCGTCGTGCTTGTTTTAGTCGTGCTTGTATTATTTGGAGCGTCTTACTTTTGTGATCTGGCCCCGGTGGCGGCACCTCATCGTATCACACAAATTGCCGATAAATGTCATCCTGAGCGAGCTGGCAACGTGCGCAGCACAGTCAGCGACCGAAGGACCTTCCAGAGACACGTTCCATGTGCGACGGAAGACGCAGGAGATCCCGGACGCCGCCCAGCAGGCAATCAATATCACGTTGGCTGGCAGATCCTTCACTCCGCCCCTGTACAAACCAAGGGTTGCCTGGTTTCGTTACGAAAAGTCGAAAAAAGCGGCAGTTGTCGGCGAAAAACACTTGCAAATCCTGGTACGAGGACTAATATGCGGGTTATCGAAGTTCGTAGGCTTCGTGCGTCGCGATGGATCGGTGGGCCAGGCAGGGAATTGCCGTTTTACCGTTTTTTTTGAGGGGAAAGAACTAATGTTTGTGAAAAAAACGCAGTCTATTCTTTTGGCACTGGTGGTCACGTGCGCGATCTGTGCCGTTCCGGCCTTTGCCGTGACGCTCTGGGACAACGGGCCGCTAGTCACGAATCCGGGCGGCGGAGCAGGCGGAAATGACCTCAGCCTGCTGCAGAACGTAACCCTGGGCGAGACGACCCTCGGGTACGGCGACCAACTCGCTTCGAATAACCGAGTGGCCGACGATTTTACAATCACCGGGCCGGACTGGGTTCTGGATTCGGTCTGCTTATTCGCCTATCAAACGGGTGCCCCACAATCCGGTACGATCACCGGTTTTGAGGTCAGGATTTGGGACGGAGCCACCGCGGGAACCGGAAACCTTCTGGGTACGTTCAGCACTCTGAATTCCACGGGCTTCTCCGGGACCTATCGCGCTTCCGAAACGAGCCCGACGAACGCTGATCGGGCAATCCAACTCAACGATATCGACCTGGGTGGTTTGCAGCTTTCGGCAGGCACGTACTGGATGGATTGGGCAGCCACCGGGACACTAGCTTCCGGTCCGTGGGCTCCTCCCGTGACCTATCCCGGCGTCGTGAATGGACCGAACCCACTCGGCGCTTCGCCCAATGGCCAGCAGTCGATCGGCGGAGCGGCTTTTGCTGCCGTGCAAGACGGTGGTAGCCTGACACCGGACGAATTTCCGTTCATCCTTAAAGGGACTGTCGTTCCTGAACCTGGCTGCCTGTCTCTGGTTTGCCTGGCGATTAGCGGGTTGATGGCGTTACGCCGCCGTTAGTCGGAAATCTAAACTGGCTTGATCTTAAGCAACGGAAACCGGGCGCTCTGGCGATCGCCCGGTTTTTTCGTGCGCCATGCCTTTGCTCGGCCGGCTTCGTCGGTCGTTTGTATGTAGCGACAAGTGTGCGAATCAGCACGGTCCGGATTGACAACCGCTCATCCAAGCGGACTGTGGCACGTGCACCGGGCAACAGAACTCGCGCCAATGGTGAGCGCCGCACGTGCCTGGTCGTGCCCACCCGGCACCTCACGGTGCCGGTTCGCCGGCCCAAGGTGTGCGTCGCATTTTCGGCGTGGGAATTGCACTATCAGCCATCATGCGAGGCTTCTAGATGGAAGTCAGTGGTTCGACTCTGGCGGGCTGCCGAACAGCCACGCGACGACGCACGCATTCGAGAGATTTCCGTGCAGAATGTGAGGTATGCGATGTACGAAAACACCGAGTGGGAAGAATACATGCTGGAGATCCGCGAGCAGGTTTGCTCGCATTGCATTGAGCGTCCGCCGGGAGGGCCGCCCTGCGCCCCGCTCGGTAAACAATGTGGGATCGAAGTCAATCTGCCCCAGCTGGTTAACGCGGTCCGAGGTGTCCAATCAATGCAAATCGAACCGTATATCGATCATTTTCACGACCAGGTTTGTACCGAATGCCCCAATCGGCCCACCAACCAATGCCCTTGCGCATTGGAGTATTTGCTGACCCTGGCGGTGCAGGCGATCGAAACCGTGGAGCAGAGGCGTGCCCAGCGGGATACGTGTCATCCTGAACGGAGCGGGGCGGAGTGAAGGATCTGCCAGCCAACGCGACCTTGCCCGCAGTGATACGTCTGGGAAATGCTCCGTCGACCGTCGCACGTGGAACAACGTCTCTGGAGGTTCCTTCGCGCGCTGGCCGTGCTCCGAACGTTGTCAACTCCCTCAGCATGATTTTTGTCCACAATTTGTGTCGTACGATGCGAGACGTGCCAGCCATGAAATGCCTGACTAAATCCGATTCCGAGGAGACAGGTCTGCTGCTACTTCCCGCAGGAAGTGGCGGACCTTCTCGTCGGGCCAGATTTCGAGCGGATGATAGTTGGGGTGACGGCCCCCGGTGATAAACGGGTCGTTGTGTCGCGTGTTGTAGCAGCAGATCAATGACCACCTACGCAGTTCACTGCGGTTGGCGTCCGACCGATGCAGTAGATTGCTGTGGAAAAAGATGGCGTCCCCCGGCTCGAGTTCGCAGTACACCAATTCCAGCCGCTGCTCAGCGGCCTCGACGCGGAGTGGATCGGCGACGGTTTGGTCTCCCAATTGGGTATGCTCGATGCGCCCATGCGCTGCGAGCCGCGCAGCACCTGCAAGCAGCCATTGCGGCGCGTGGCACGATCCACGGCAATCAGGCAGCTGCCCATATCCGGATACAGGCAGCCATTGTGGTACCAATACCCGTAATCCTGGTGCCACTCCCAGGCTCCCCCTACTCGCGGTTCCTTCAGCATCATCTTGTGATGGTAGTGATAGACCTCATCGCCTAGCAGCGCCATCATGCTGCCGGCCACGCGCTGGCTGCGGACGATAGCCGCGTAGGGCGATTCGGCCAGTTCATTGCGGACCACCAGCTTGCTTTCTCCCCCTGAGGCGTCACGCCGAACGTGAGCTTCGCGGATCAATCGCTGGTCGGACCTGGCGATGGACAGGATCGCAGCCATTTCCTCATCGTCGAACAGCTGTTGGATGACGAGGAAGCCGTCCACGGCAAAAGACGCGAAGTGCTGCTCTGAAAGCGCAAACATGATTGTTACCCCATCCGGAATGAGCCACGTCGACGCAAGCAGCTTCCCACCTGAGTTCGGTTAGAACTGCCCGGTGCGGAGCATGACCATCGTGCACGCTTCCACGGTATCGATCCCCGCTTCTCCCAGCTTGGATTTCGATTCAGCGGACTCAGAACCGGGATTAAAAATCACGCGACGAGGCTTCAAATCCACTAAATCATCAATCAAGTCCGGTTGAAGTTCCGGGCGCAAATACACGGTCACCGTGTCAATGCGGGACGCAGCCGGCAGTTCGTCGAAACGGGTGTAACCGGGCTCACCTAAGACTGGCTTGCCGTCCAGACTCAATGGGAAAACACGGTGCCCCGCCTCCATCAGCATCCGTTGGGCTCGATAAGAGTACCGATCGGGACGGTCGCTGGCGCCCAGAATGACGACGTTCATACGTGATCGAAGCGGCAGGTTCTCGCAGATTACAGCGAATTAATCAAGAAGTGGGCCTGAGAGGACTTGAACCTCCACGAGCGTTAAGCTCACTAGAACCTGAATCTAGCGCGTCTGCCAATTCCGCCACAAGCCCGGCGTATTCACGATAATACCGACGCACCGGACCGGTTGTCCAGGGTACCATCCGCCTGCCGCGTAATCACCCGGCCAGAAAGCCGTACAGCCAGGGATGCTGCCAGGGGTTCCAAATTGGGTAAAAGGCAGAAAAGATGGAAATGACCAGCATGCCATAGCACGCACTGCGAAACCATCGATTCGTGCGCCATTGGTCGAGCGCCGGAATCATGCCCATCAGGAATAAGGGGATTAGCCAGAACGCCCAGCGAAAACCGCTGGTCATTCCGCCGTAGTTCCGATCTCCGGCGGCACGCGTCAGATAGAACGCCAGGACGGCTGCCGTGCAGGCCAGTATCAATCCCGTGATGGTCAGTCCCCCCAATCGTCGAGCCCACAATCCCAGGCCGGCCAGCGATACCAGCCAAATCGGGCTCAACGACCAGATGCCATGATGCCCCACCAGCATGTGCAGGGCGTATTTTGCTAAATTCGGTTCTCCGCGGTCCACCCCCTTGCGATTTTCATCCAGCCAATAGCTGCCCGGATAGTTGTACCAGTTCCCCGTCTCCCAGTCGGCACCTTCGGCGCGATGTGCGTACGCCAACCCCAGCGTGCTGTGCGCCTGCCAGTTGGTAAGAAAGAAGGCCAGCGTGACCACCAGCGCTGGCGGCAGAAACCACCAAAACGTCGGCCTGGGAAACGCAAGAAAAAGGGCCGCCAACACCAGGATAAGAAAGCTCAACGCGGGTAACTCGAAGGTAGCCGTCAGCGCCGCAGTGCAACCGGCCGTCACAAAGGCCAGCCAATCACGCCGCTCTCGCAGCCAGATCTGGACAAAAATGCGCAGCGTCACCGCGACCATGGCCGCGGCCGGCAGATGGTTGTTGATGGTGACCGAAAAAGTCGTCAGAAATGTGCCCCAGGTGATGGTCGCCATCACGAGCAGATAGGCCCACGCGGACTGGCAGAATCGAGCGGCCAGGCCCATGACGCTCCAAAACAGCACAATCAAAAACGCTCCGTTCACCAGCCAAATCAACAAGCGACCGACCAGGAATGGACGGTCCGCCAACTTCCAGCCCGTTAGCGCCTGGAGTACGCCGTACGGTACGGCCAGCATCGTGGGATACAGCGGTGGCTTACTGGAATAAAAGTGCGGCTGGCCATCGGCACCTCGATGATAAACCTTGTCGATCGTATTCCAGCCCTTTTGCTGGATCACGTCGTCAATCTGGTAGGTTCCCAGGTCGACCAATGCGCGTACGGTACACCAACGACTTCGGTCGTTGGCGCTCAAGAAGGGCGTTTGCTGATCGCGTGCCGTCACCAGACTGCATCGAACAGTGTGAAACGCCAGTGCACTGCCGATCAGCAGCCCCGTGATGATGCGTGGAAATGGCTGGTCCATGACCTCCTGGTTTCTTCCGTGCAGCGTGAATAGCGGCATTTTTTTCTGGCCGAGGTGACATTATAGTGCGGACGAGTTGACGGCGTGAGCCGGCGTCGACCGGCGAGCCGCTGGCGTAAGCCCAATGGCACTTATGTTTGTAGAACAATTGTCCTCAATTGTTCCGCGAATCGCGAAATTGTCGGGGGAAACAGTTGGGGACAACTGTTCCACAATGCCCAAACCGAGTGCCATTGGGCGCAAGCCCGCGTGCGGGCGGCAGCGCAACGAGCGCGTGTGGATTCGGGGCAGGCGAGGCAGCGGGGTTGCGCGTTTGGCTGGCGAGTTCGACGACTCCGGGTTGCGCACACCGTGGCCGGTCGTGGGCTTACGCCAGCTTACGCCCGCTTACGCCACACGGCTTGCCCTTGGCGTCGGCTTGTTTGACCTACGGCGTGCGTGCGTCGATCGTTTTCTCTTCACCGTACGTTTCCACAGCAGTGGTTCCACCCGTCCGCGGTGCGTCCCATTCGAATCCCACGCTCTCAGCGATCGCCGCCGCGTTCGCCTGGCGGCTGTCAAACTTCGATGCCACAATCAATTCGGCCAGCAAGCCCGCCACGAGCAGTTGCAAACCCAGTAGTAACAAGAATGTCCCCACCAGCATGGTGGCGAGCAGAATGCCGGGCGTATTCGGATCGGCACCCTGACCGTGAGCCCACGTCCACCAGCCGCACAGCGCGAGCCACGTCAGTAGACCCAGCCCGACAGACACGAGCCCCAGTCCGCCCAGCAGGTGCTGAGGCCGCTGTCGGTAACTCGTCAGGAACTTCACGCTCAGGAGGTCCAGCAACCCCTTGGGAATCCGGCCCATGCCGTACTTGGACCGTCCGTAGGAGCGTGGGCGGTGGTTGACCTCAACCTCGGTGACTCGAAAACCAAACCCCGCTGCCAGCACAGGGATAAATCGATGTCGATCGCCGTACAGCGGAACAGCGTCCAGCACTTCGCGGCGCATAAGCTTGAAACCGCAATTATGATCGTGCAGCGGCACGCCCGTTACCGCACGCACCACGGCATTGAAGATACGGGACGCCAGCACGCGCCGCCATGCGTCCCGTCGAATTCGCTTCCAGCCGTTAACCACGTCGAAGCCCTGATCCAGTCTGGACACGAATCGCGGAATGTCGGCGGGATTGTCTTGCAGGTCACCGTCCATCATTCCCACCAGCGGGCTGCGTGCGGCGGCGAATCCGGCGCATAGCGCCGCGCTCTTGCCAAAATTGCCGCGCAGGCGGATTCCGCACACCTGGATATGACGATCGCTGAGATGCCGGATCACTTCCCAAGTACCGTCCGTCGAACCATCGTCGACGCAAATCACAACCATGCCGATCTGTTCTCGCTGGGCGACGTCCAGCAGTTCAGCTACCAGCAGCGGTAAGCTCTGCTGTTCGTTCCGCACGGGAATGACCATCGACAACTTCAAATGAACGATCCTCGGCAAGTGTCGGAATACAAGCACGACGCGCAAGCTAGTGAGCTTGCCAACCGGCTCGACGATGTGCTTCGGCTCAATGCTGCCAAGAACGCGCAACTTCAAAACGCGCCAGCGAGTCTGCGTTTTACATCCAGGCCTTCGCCAAGAATTCATGGTACCAAAAAACTCCAACGTGAGTTCCGTCAATAACCCCACGATGGTGGTTTTGCACCTCGTTGGGTGCGTTAGACCGCAAGCCACAGAAGAATGACGGGCAGATGCTGGTTCTGGGGACGCACAATGCGGTATTCGCTGGCGGCGTGCGCGTCGGCCGGACGCGCACGCCGCCAGAAATCGCCTGGACGGGGTGACCTGCGACCTATCGCAATGGCGATTTCTTCTGGCTTGCGGTCTAACGACGTGGCACGACCTGCGGACGCGCACGCCGCCAGAAATCGCCTGGACGGGGTGGCCTGCGACCTATCGCAATGGCGATTTCTTCTGGCTTGCGGTCTAACGAGGCCGACCAGACCCGCGGCGCACGTAGTTCAGGTACAGGATCGTTGAAGTCAGGACTTCCGTCAGCAACCATACAACTCTCAACAGCAGCGTTACCGTGATGGCATGCAGTTCCCCCAGCGTAGGAACGAGCAGACGATCCAACACATATTCACGCGCCCCCAGACCTCCTGGAAGCATGGAGGCAAATCCCAGCACTACGGCTGCTGCCAGAGAAGTGCCCAACCGGAACGGCGCATCCCATGCCCAAGGGAAGCTGTTGTCGCTGCCGACCGGCAGCGCGTACAGCGTCGCGCACAGACTGGCTGTCGATAAGGTCCAGGCTGCGAGCGACGTCATCCAACCGGTGGCGATCAGTCCATAGGTAATGCCACCACGATCGGCGTCGGCATCCGCCATGGCAGCCGTCTGCGGCATCCAGCGTATCAGGAATCGAATCAGCATCGGACTGGTCAACAGCACCATCAGCGCCATGACGGCGAGCGAGGTCAGCTGCAACACCCACTCGCGGCGGAAGAACACGCAGCCCCCCATTCCTGCCAGAAACGCGCCGACAGCCATAAACGTGAAAGTCTCCACGAATACGCTGGACACCGCTCGTGATGCCTGGGAACCAGGTAGCTGCAATAGACCGCTTCTGATGATGACTACCATCAGCTTACCGGGAACGTACTTTCCTAGTTGACCGGCGACGAAGCCCCTCAAGGCCGTGGTGAAGCGGACGCGGACGCCCATCGCGGCCAGAGTCCGATGCCAATAAGCGGCCTGGGGAATCTGCGAGGCCGCATACAGTGCGCCGGCGATACACAACCATCGCCAACGGACCTGGCTCCAATCCAATGACGCGTGGTCCAATTCCTGCGCCGCACGAGATCCCGCGCGCACGACGGCCACGATCACGATGCCGCCGATCGCCAGTCGGATTAAGGTCATCACACGTGGGGGGATCGTGCGTACCACTTGTTCGTCCCTCGGGATTTCGTGCGACATGCGTGGTCAGGTTACCGCCGGCTACTAACAAGCGATCAATGGCGTATGATGGTCTCCGCCCCGGCGATATGATTCTAGATGGCCAGACACCGACGACGAACCGGGCGGCAGGGGGACTATTGATCTAACCAACCGATGGGCTGTAGCCCAATGGCGCTCGTTTTGGGCATTGTGGAACAGTTGTCCCCAACTGTTTCCCCCGACAAGTTCGCGATTCGCGGAACAATTGAGGACAATTGTTCTACAAACTAAGTACCATTGGGCTGTAGCCCGAGGTGCAAGCAGGATTGATGTTGTCTGAGCCGAATTGGGGGGCATGGCCAGGAAATCGAGCAGATGATCCAGGGAGCATCAGGTCCGATGAACAGCACAACCGACATCAGGTCGCCTAATTGGGGCCGCATCATCTCGTTTGTCGTGCTGCTGCTCATCATTGGTGTTATCGGCATGATGTTCTTCCGCGTCATGCAGGGTTTTCTGCTACCGCTGTTCCTGGCGGCCCTGATCGTCGTGGTGTTCAGACCCATTCACGTCTTTATGCTGCAGCGGACAAATCAGCGCAAGCGGCTGGCGGCACTGATTACGACCGCGCTCGTGGCCCTGATCGTGATCGTCCCCATCAGTTGGGCTGTGATCCTGGCCGTCAAACAGGGGGCTCAACTGGCAACGCGTAAATGGGATGTGGGGGAAGGCCTGGAAACTTTGCGCAAGCGGCTGGGCTGGACAATGCCTTATAAACAGGAGCTCGAGCGGATCGATAGCCTGATATGGAACGTCGTACCCGAGATGACGGCACCTGAAAATGACTTGCCGCTTTCCGTGCCCAATGCAGCCACGCTCGCCGATTTGCAGCAGCTGAAAAACGACACCGTGGCACTGGAAAAGAGGATGCACGTGGATCACGCCATGACGGAAGAACCGAAACCGCGCATGGTCGCCGCCCGGCAGGAATTGGTGCTGATGGCCGAGTCGCTGGACGAGGCGATCCAGGCCGCGACGACCATGATCGGGAACGCCCAAGTGTCGACCGATGCGATGGACACCTACGAAAACGCGATCCGTAACGTCGGCATACGGTTTGGATCGTTGCGCGATGACTTGCTGGGAGGCTTCCCACGTTCGCATCTGGTGCGTCTTGCCAATCCAACACACAAAGAAATCGAACAGTGGCAGGGCGCGCTGGCGTCGTACCTCAGCAAGAAGTTGTGGTCGCTCACGGGTAGCATTGCCGTCCTGGGCCAAATACTATTCGGCATCGCCATTATGCTGATTTCGGTCTATTTCTTCTTGATCGACGGACCCGATATGATTCAGGCCATGATGCGTTTGTCGCCGCTGGAAGACGCGCAGGAGATTGAGTTGATGACGGAATTTGCCAAAGTCAGTCGGGCTGTTGTGTTGGCGACGCTGCTGTCGGCGGTCGCTCAGGGTCTGCTGGCAGGCGTGGGCTACTTCTTCGCCGGGCTAGATTCGATCGTGCTGCTGACAGTGCTGACAACCATGCTGGCGATGGTCCCCTTTGTGGGGGCCGCGGCGGTTTGGCTGCCCATTTCCGTGTACCTGATTTTTGTCGCCGAAGGGCAGTCGACCGCGGGCATTGGCCTGGGCATCTACGGTTTGCTTGTGGTCTCAATGGCCGACAATCTGGTGAAGCCCTATATCCTCCACGGTCAATCAAATCTTCACCCGCTATTGGCCTTATTGAGCGTCTTGGGAGGAGTCCAGGCACTGGGGCCGATCGGCATTCTGGTCGGTCCGATGCTGGTGGCCTTCTTGCAGGCACTGCTCAATATCCTGCGCCGCGAAATCACAACCATGAGCGGCTGATCGAGTTTCCGTGGCCCAGCACCGCCCCGATCGTACCACACAACTTCCGGATTCCGGAAATGCCTGCCGCACGACGGGCGTATGTCATCCTGAACGAAGCGGAGCGGAGTGAAGGATCTGCCAGCCAAGCTGATCCTGCCTGCAGTGGTGCGTCCGTGATCTTCTGCGTCTACCGTCGCACAGGGAACAACGTCTCTGGAGGATCCTTCGGTCGCTGACCGTGCTGCGCACGTTGTCAGCGCCGTCAGGATGACACTTGGCCGCGAATTGTGTGGTACGATGAGGGCACCGCTTCCGGCACGTGGGGTAGCACGCGGGGAAGCGAGAGTGCATGATATGACGAACGAAGATCACGCCCAAGCGTGTTGCATTATCAGCCGTACAGGCTGCCCTGCCCCCCGGAACACAATATCATGAAGTTGTCCTGCATCCACCGATTCACGTTTGTCTTTGTCACCACGCTGTGCTGCACCGCTCCATGTTGCGTAGCGGAAAACTGGCCCATGTTTCGGGGTGCTGATGGATCGAGCGTGGCTGCGGACGACAAGGTACCTGTTACCTGGTCGACGCAGCAGAATCTGCTGTGGACGGCCGCGTTGCCCGGGCCTGGTTCGTCCGGCCCCATTGTCTGGAACGATCGAGTCTTCGTTACGTGTTACTCCGGTTATGGTGTGGACCGTGAGCATCCTGGGGATCCGAGCAATTTGATACGACATCTGCTGTGTTTTGATCGAAAGGACGGAGCGCTGATTTGGGAGCAAACCGTACAGAACACGGTGGCTGAAGATCCCTACGAAGGGTTTATTACCGATCACGGGTACGCCAGCAGCACTCCCGCCACCGATGGCCAGCTCGTGTTCGCGTTCTTTGGTAAAGACGGTGTGTTCGCCTTCGATTGGAACGGCAAACAGTTATGGCGAGCCGAAGTGGGGACCGAATCTGATCCGGCGAGGTGGGGTGGGGGTTCCAGCCCGGTGCTCTACGAAGATCTGGTCATTGTCAACGCCGGTAACGAGGGAAGTGCCGTGATCGCGTTTCACAAAAACGATGGCAGCGAGGCCTGGCGGATCGACGATGCGGACTGCAAGAACTCCTGGTCGACCCCCGTGGTGGCACGTGTCAACGGTCGTACGGAACTGGTATTTTCGGTACCGAGCAAGATCTTTGCCGTCGATCCAAAAACCGGCCAGCAGCTTTGGAATTGTGCGTCACCCATCGAGTCGACGGTCGTGCCGAGTGCCGTCGTGGTGGGGGATGCGGTCCTGTCGATGGGCAGCCGAGCGGGCGAGGCTATCGCCGTGAAATGCGGTGGATCGGGCGACGTTTCGGATTCTCAGGTCTTGTGGAGGCAGAAGCTCCGCGCGGGGATCTGTACGCCCGTCGCGGTGGGTGGCCAGGTCTACTGGTCCTCGATGGGGACGCTGCTTTCCGCGAATGTTGCGACCGGAGACACGGGTTTGAAAGAACGATTGGATACAGCCGGCACCGATGGCGCTTCTGGCGGTGGCTTCCGGAATCGCGCCAGCAGCGTCTATGCGTCTCCAGTCGCCGTGGGAAATCACATTTATCTGCTGACGCGCTCGGGCGCCGTGCACGTGTTCGAGACCGAACCCGAGTTCCGACAGATTGCCACCAATACCGTCGCGGACGACGCCGGCCCCTTTGATGGAACGCCGGCGGTTTCCGACGGGCAACTGCTGTTCCGTTCGGCCACCCGGTTGTATTGTGTCGCGGGCACACAAAAACCATAGCTAGTGCCTGAAGCACCTTCGACAAGCAGCCTGTTAATTTGATTCAGTACCCATATCGGCTCAGATGACATCAGCCGGCAGGCGTTAGCCTTCGGTCTTGATGCATTTTTTCCCGCCTGAACCGTGGGCTGACGCCGGCGAGCCATGCGGCGTCAGCCCACGACCAGCGGCGTTGACTGCACGACAATGGCACGATCAACCGTCCGGGCGAGCCTGGCGATTCGGCTCGACTTGGGTAAAGACCCCGCGCAAGTACTCAAACGCTTCGTCCCGGATTCCGGGTGACGTGCTCTCACGGGGTCCCGCCACATTCAAGACGTCGATTCCCAAGTCAAGGATCCAGTCGGCGACTTCATCGACCGAAACGGGTTGAACCAGATCGACACACAGGTGGGGTCGTCCATGCTTTCTGGCCATTTGCAATGTGAACCGGGTCCCGCCACTGATTGTGTCTCGATACACGATCAGCGTCCCTGCGGCGTCGACGACGTTTTGCTCGGTGCGAACGGCATAGGATTTGGAGTTCGTCTCGGTCAACAGGTAGCGGTCCGGAATGGGTCCGTCTTCGGCCTGCCGACCGAGCGGGCACCAGCCACCGTGTGGGATGCTTAGAGCGATGGCCGCGTCCAATGCAGCGCGATCGACGCCCGTTTGTCCTCCTGAAATAATTTGCATCTGCGTAACACCTTAGCCGATGGCAGCATTCAGGTCGTCGAGCGAGCAGAGGCAGCAGAATGACGTAGCATCGCTGTTGTCTCCTGCTTCGTCAAGCCGAGCCCGCGGCGACGATTCCGAGTCATCTACGTGGGGCCGTGGCGCGACGAACCAGCACGCCGGCTCACAGCCGCGGCTCGCCAGCTGACGCCCAATGGCACTTAGTTTGTAGAACAATTGTCCTCAATTGTTCTGCGAATCGCGAACTTGTCGGGGGAAACAGTTGGGGACAACTGTTCCACAATGCCCAAACCGAGTGCCATTGAGCTGACGCCCGCCCGCATCGCCGTCGATTCCGAGCCATCTACGTGGGGTCGGGGCGCGACGAACCAGCACGCAGGCTCACGGCCGCGGCTCGCCAACTGACGCCGGCGTGCCACTCCGAGTACGAAGAAAGCCGTCCAGCTTCGCTCCAAGCCGGACGGCTGTCATGCATCATCGTGCGTACGATCCCGCCTGCCGTTCTACTTGCGCAAGCCACGCAGACCCAGCAGTAAGCCAAGCGATAAACCGACGACGCCGGTCGCCGGCTCGGGTACGGCTGCGATTCCGTCCGCTGATTGGAACTTATTGGTGTTCCAAAGGATGAAGTCTTGACCATCCACCAGGCCGTCGGCCGAAAAATCGCCACGCGTCCAGGCAGCCTGCGAGGTGAACTTGTTCGTGTTCCAGTCAATAAAGTCCTGTCCGTCGACAACTCCGTCCAGGTTCGCGTCGCCTAACAAATAGGCGCCCTGTGAGGCCAGGTTCTCCGCACCTGCCTGCACCAGCCATTCGTCGCGATCGTCGCGGTTGACCAGGCCATCGTTGGTAAGATCGTACGTGCCCGGGTCCGGTGGCCCGATGGCAATGTTCTGGATCAACAGATCAATATCGTCGCCGTCACACATTCCGCTGCCGTTAAAATCGCATTCGGAAAATGGGGACGTAAAGGAGACCGTCACGAATTGATCACCGGGGATTTGTGCCAGGTTAGTCGTCGTGGGGCTCCCTGGATTGTCCATCAGGATGCCGTCACCAATGAACTGGTTCGACAGGAAGCTATGGCTGTTGCCATTGATGAAAGCCATGACCTTGAAATCCCCGGTGGGATTGCCAATTTCCGACAACGGAATCGAAAACTCTATGCCAGTCGTCACGGCACCTGGATCGGTCGTGGTAGGGTCGGTGTAGGGTCCATTACCATTCACCCCATCGAAATTGCTGTTATTGATCGCCATTTGCAGGTCGATCACGTTATCGAAATTGCGATGTGAGAGCGAATTAGTTGGATCGGACGGGGAGATGTCCAACGCAAATCCCAGCTCCGTGGCCAGGCAACCGGCACCCGTATCATCCAGGCAACCACCGTTGCTGCTCAACGCATAATTGCGGTCGATCAGCTGTCCGCGGCTCAAGCCCGGAAGCGCCGGGCCGATCAAGCTGGGGACCGTGGGTGTGATTCCGTCTGGAAGCGCGGGAAGATCGGAGAAGTTCGGAAACGCGGCGGAACGCAGCACATTGGGCAAACCGGTCGGCGCCAGCTGCATACCTGCTGCAACGCTCTGTCGGGACGGATCGGCGCCCGCGGTAGATTCCGCATAATGGGCGCTTGCCGTCCAGAACTGAATAGGATTTCCTGGGGCACTCGGATCGTCCAGCGCCGTCTCATATCCGTGGCTCATCGTCAAGAAGTAGTCCGCCTCGAATCCGGCGTCGAATCCCAAACCGCTCAGTCGCTGCAGGGCGCCGTCCTGGGTTCCCAATCCGCCGCAGCAAAAACCGTCCACGCCTCGGGGAAGTTGCGAGCCCACAATACCATTGACGCCGCCAGCCCGCGTGTCGAAAAAGAAATCGAGCTTGTTGAAATTCGTTTCCAGATTGCCAGTGACCATCATGTACAAGCGATTGTTTTCGATCTTGGCGTAAAAGCCATCAATCTCGGAGCCCCCGCCCCCTTCCACCGTGTCACCCAATTGCGCGTCACCGAACTGCGTGTTGGTCGTCTGGATCGACAATGCAGATCCATAGTTGTCACCGACCAGGCTGCCGTCCATAGTGACCTGCCCCAGGGCGTTTGCGCCCACCAGGGGACAAACAATGGCCACAAAAAGCGTAATCCGTCCTGGCACTCTGCTGAACTCTTCCCGCGCAAACCATCTCATTGAAGATTCTCCGACCCTGCGAAATAGCGATTGACTGTGAGACAAACAACGACGATTTCCGTCGCTGCTACGGACTCTGAGACGACGAAGCTGTCGCCGGCCAGCGGTCCCGCCCGTGCGGCGTCACCAGCCCTCGTCCAGTTTAACGCTTGCGGCAGAAATATACCACCGAAAAGCTTCGGGAGATTCCCATCGCGCGTGCGCTACGCGTACAGAGCCAGCGTCGCACAAGGAACCGAATGAAGGTGCTCCCTCTGATGTCTGCGTGCCGCACAGGCTGGTCGTGTGCATGCTCCGGACTTCGGTCGCCTTTGGGAGCCGGGGACGCACCGACTCCACCCAGCGAGCCACATCGCCCTCGGCCAAGAAAGTCAGCCGTCCGGCTTCGAGGGAAAACGGACGGCTGCAATATTTTGATCTGAACGACTTTTCGTCGCCTGAGCGTTCTACTGGCGCCGGCCACGCAACGTCAACAACAGGCCGAGCAGCAATCCGACCACACCGGTCGCCGGCTCTGGCACTGCCGCGATTCCATCCGCTGACTGGAATTTGAAGGTATTCCAATCAATGAAGTCCTGGCCATCGACACTGCCGTCAGCGGTAAAGTCCCCAGCCGTCCAGGCCGCAATGGCGGTGAACTTGTTGGTGTTCCAGCTAATAAAATCCTGGCCATCAACCGTTCCGTCGAGATTGGCGTCGCCCAACAAATAGGCGCCCTGTGATGGGAGGTTCTGCGCACCGGCTTGAGCGAGCCACGCGTCGCGATCGTCCAGATTGACCAGGCCGTCATTGGTCAGGTCGTAAGTGCCTGGATCCGCGGGCCCCACCGCGATGTTCTGCACGAGCGCGTCAATGTCATCGCCATCGCAGGCGCCGCTGCCATCAAAATCACAGCTGGCGGTGGGAGGCGTGTAGGCGATAGTCACAAACTGGTTGCCCGGTATCGTTTCTAGGTTCGGACTTCCCGTCGGACAACTCAGGCTATTGCAGAATCCGCCCATACCGTCTCCACCCGGGTTGTTCCCCAGAATTCCGTCGCCAATAACCTGGTTCGAAAGGTAGTTATGGCCGCCCGAATTGATGAAGGCGACCACTTTGAAATCCCCATTGGGATTGCCCAATTCCGACAAAGGTATCGAAAACTCGAAGCCTGTCGTCACGGCGGCTGGATCGGTCATGGTGGGGGTCTCGTAGGGCCCGATACCATTCACGCCATCGAAGTTACTGTTGTTGACCGCCATTTGCAGGTCAATCACATTGTTGAAGTTGCGATGGGACAGTGCGTTGTTCGGATCGGATGGCGATACATCCAAGGCAAATCCCAGTTCCGTGGCCAGACAGCCCGCCCCGGTATCGTCCAAACAACCGCCGTTGCTGCTGAGCGCATAATTGCGGTCAATCAGCTCACCACGGCCCAACCCGGGTAACGCCGGACCCAGTCCGTCGGGAATCGTGGGAGTGATCCCATCCGGAAGAAACGGATTGTCCGAGAAATTGGGAAAGGCCGCTGAACGCAGGACATTGGGCAGCCCGGTCGGAGCCAATTGCATGCCTGCTGCCACGTCTCGTTTGGCCGGGTCCGCGCCGGCCGTCATGTCCGAATAATGGGCAGTCGCCGCCCAAAATTGAATGGTATTTCCGGGCGAGTTGGGATCGTCCAGGGCGTTTTCGTATCCATGGCTCATCGTCAAGAAATAATCGGCTTCAAAACCGGCGTCGAACGTCAATCCCGTCATGCGCTGCAGTGCGCCACCATCGAACTGACCGGTACCAAAGGACGAAAACTCATCGACCCCCGTTGGCAGCGTCGAACCATCGATGGTGTTTTGGCCGCCGGGCGCGTGTCAAAAAAGAACTCCAGTTTGTTAAAATTAGTTTCCAGATTACCCGTTACCATCATGTACAGGCGCCCATTCTGAATTTGGGCGTAGAAGCCATCGATTTCAGAACCGCCACCCCCTTCGACCGTGTCGCCAATCTGGCCGTCACCGAATTGCGTATTCGTATTTTGAATCGATAGCGCACTTCCGTAGTTGTCACCATTCAGACTGCCGTCCATGAGCACCTGCCCCACGGTGTGGGAACCAATCAGGCCAAGCAAACAAAGTGCGAGCGGCAACGACTGATACCGACGTCGTCGAAGGCCTGCCAAATAAAAGGATTTCATTGAGTTTCTCCAACCCTAAGTAATAAGAAAACAATAACTCCGAGACTCAGGCGTACGATCTCCGCAGATCAAACGCCACGGGAAAACTCGGAATACGGAATTGTCGTCCGCAGGCCACCAATGTGCAGCACGATCGGCTGAATTGTCGCCCCTTCATTTCTAGTCTAATGCTGGCGGAAAAAAATACCATTTAATTGGAAAATGCTTTTTTTCCAACCGAGCCTATTCCTCGGCATCTCCGTAAAGTGATTTTTTTTGAAATCTTTATCTTTACGCACCGGCCGGGCGTCGCTGGAAAATCCTCCGGCTCGCAACCGCGATGCCTCAGGACGACCGTAAGCTACATCGGCCCTTCCTTTAAGGACCACCATTAAGCCAACAGTCCTCTCTTCGAGGCCTGCTTCAGATTTCTGTGCCAGGCTCAACCACCACAGTCTTGCCACCCTTCTGGCAGGAGACGCCGATCACGAGATATTCGAGGTCTACGTCCCCCAGCGTGGCCATGCTGTGCATCGTCATCGCCGGCACAAGTACCAGGTCTCCCGGCCCGAGTTGGGTTGATTCGCCGTCAATTTCCATAGACGCCGCACCTCGAATGATCACGAAGGCTTCCTGCATATCCTCGTGATAATGTCGGCGAAAGGACTGTCCGGCTGGCAATTTGGCCCAGTTGATCATCTGCAGGCGGCCATCGATGAAATCGTGCTGGCGGGCCAAGACTCGTTTCAGGGCTCCCGGTTGTCGCGGGTCCTCGTGGGCGGCAGGTACATAGGGCAGGTCACGTGACCGAACGATGTGCATGTTTCCGTTTTGATGTGGTTTCTGGAAGTTGGAACTGGTCTGTCCTTTGTCCGTTTTGCACTGGATTTCGCGCGACGAATTGGAACCTAATCAAGTCGATCGGTCAAGGATCGCCCAGCTTTGATGTCACGCGACACAGTATCAGCCCGCCAGGTGACGCAGAACTCGCCAGACCTCCTGGCTGCCGGCGCCACGTAACAAGACCCCTCCCCTGCCCCTCCCCACGCGATTTGGCCTGTTTCAGCGAGCCGTCTTTCGTTGTACCTGGCTTTTTCGTGATGCAGACACCAAACCAGCCACAACATCGTGTCGTGTATCCGCCCGCCGCAACGCCAAATCCTGCGAGGGAGGGAGTCAGCTGCTCCCTCCTCCCTCGACGTCCTCTGTCGCAACATTTTTGGGCACCCCATTACACTATCAGACAGACCAGGCATCTGTATTAGACGTTGCCTTCATAATTCGAACGAATAACGTGTATTTCCTTTTTTCTTGCCGGGAATGGCCACGGTGTGGCAACTTGTCTACCTGGAACGGTGAACCAAAAATCCTGGCCTGCGTAGTGCGTTAAGTTCTCCCCACCGAAAGGAAATCCCCATGCCCGCCCTCCTCCGCGTTTCTACTTGGCTGTTTTGTCTGATCGGATTCATTCCGGCCGTTCACGCTGGCCATCCATCCGGCGACCAGAAGTCCAGTCCTGACCAAGAGAAGAAGATTGAGATACGCGTTCAGGTTCACGGGGACGACGTGCAGATCGAAGCGCTGGAAGACGGCAAAAAAGTCGACCTGGACAAGCTGGCAGACCAAATCCACGGCCTCCTGAAGCAAATGCCAACAGCCAAGGTGGAAGCGGAAGTCGAAGCCATCGTCGCCGCGGGCGACGACGCGGAAGCCGGTGCTAAGAAATCCATCCAAAAAATTATCAAAATCGTGCCGCACGGCGATCCGCATCACTCCAGCGCTGATCACAAATCCGCCGATGCTCACGACGTTATCAAGTCCATTCTGCAACGCTTTCCGCAGGACGGTCAGGTCCGCGTTCAAGTGCAACAGATTCTGCAGTCAGCAGATGACGACGATGATGATGATGACGACAACGACATCGACGGCGACGCTGACAGCGACCACGAAGAACACGAAGCAGCGGAGCAGCGCGGGCACGAACACGCTCAACACAAGATCAAAGTCCTCCTGCATCAGCTCGACGAGGATGGTGACGACGCGCAGGAAGCAAAAAAGATGTTAGTGCTGCAAATGAAAGATCACGGTGGCGAGGCCGACGCCATGCGCTGGTTCAGCCAGGATCATAACCAGATCATGTTCAGTCCGGACAGCAAGCACAACATGGTCTTCCTGGGCTCACACCCGTCTGGCAAATTCAAGCTGGGCGTTGCCCTGGTACCGATCGGCGATCTGGTTCGAGCGCAACTACATATTGCAGAAGATACAGGCCTGGCCGTTGAGTCGGTTTTTGACAATTCACCGGCGGCCAAATCAGGCCTGCGGAAATACGACATCATCGAGAAAATAGGCGACGCAGACGTTCGTGAGTTGGGCGACCTGTTGGAGTCGATTGAAAAGGCCGGCGAGAGCAATTCCGCCGTACGATTAACGATCCTGCGTGCCGGCGAACGACAGACAATTGAGGTGATGCCGGAATCGAATAAGGCGCGGGTCAAGGCGAAGCGTCAGGTCGATTGGACGGAAAAAACGAGCGAAACTCCCCGAAATGCGGATTCCTGGCAAGATCTGCAAAAACAGCTCCAAGAACTCCGCGCCGCCGTCGAAGAACTGAGAAAGGCGCGCGACGAGTAAAGCCAATACCGTCGGCAACCTGCCTCACCGCCTTCCCGGGCAAACGACCGTAAACCCCGCCGCCGCGGCTACGTCGCGGCCGGCGACTGGATGCCCCGTTGAGCGGTGGACGTCGAGCTGCTTTCTCTCTCGCGGCCACGTCCACCGCTCGATCTTTGGTTCGAACGGCATGGGTTTCGGATTCCAGCAATGACCGCCGTACGGCGGACTCATGTCATCCTGAACGCAGCGGAGCGTCCTACTGTCATCCTGAACGAGCGGAGCGAAGTGAAGGACCTGCCAGCCGACCCGACACTGCCTTGCCGGGGTGCGTCCGGAAACTTCTGCGTCTACGGTCGCACATGGAACAACGTCTCTGGAACATCCTTCGATCGTTGACCGTGCTGCGCACGTTGTCAGCTCCCTCAGGACGACCCCCACCTACGACGACCCGGGCATATCAGCCGTAGTGGACGTTGCTGTCTGGCCACACGGTGTTGGATTTCGGCCCACGAGAACCTTCCGCGCAGCTAAATTCTCCGCGTATTTTCAGATTCTTGCCGATTGGCATGCGGCATGCTCTAAGGCCAGACATCAAAACCCACACCAGCCACGAGCATACCCCGATGAAGATTCGACACCTGGCCATCGCCTCACTTATTGCATGTGCCACGCCACAAATGGGCAGTGCCGACCCGCCTCCGACGCACCAGGACTTTCGCCCTCAAACATTCACGACGCCGTCGCCGCTGACCGAATTTTATGGCGGCGGAGACTATCGTCGCGGCTCCATTTACCTCGTTGTTCCGTCTTACGGCAACTACGGGTACGGCTACGGCAACTATTCGCCGAACTACTACAATAATTCGGGTCTTGGCACCTATGGTGCCAGCCCATTTGACGGCCTGGATGCCTCTCGAGCTTTGTATTCCAGGCCCGTTCGCAATTTGGTCTATCCACCCGGCTTGCCCACCCAACGAATCGGATTTTACGAAACCACAATTCCCTATGGGGATTACCGACTCAGGCAACGCATACGAGCACGCTGAACGGAGACCGACGGACTGAGATACATCCACGACCGCAAACCAGATCCCTGAGAACCGAGGCTTGCACCCCTCCCTCTGAGGCTCGACTTCTTTACCTCCGGAAGTCGAGCCTATTTCTTTGCGCCGGACCGAGTTTCTGGGACAGGCAGTTGCACAAAGCCACAGCGGCGGGGATAACTGCGGTGGAGGTGATGACATGAAACCGAGTTTTGTAAAGCTGGAAATCTGCGTGGATTCAGTCGCAGGGGCGATGGCGGCGCAGCAGGGCGGCGCGGACCGTTTGGAGCTGTGCTCGGCGTTATCTGAAGGCGGCATTACTCCCAGCCTGGGGCTGATCCGACAGGTGCTGCGATCCACCCATCTTCCCGTAATGGTCATGATTCGTCCCCGCGGCGGCGGTTTCGTCTATTCGTCGGCCGAGATCGACGTGATGCTCGAAGACATTGACGCTGTGAATCGTGCGGGAGCCCACGGAGTGGTGCTGGGTGCTTTGACGCCGGAGCGAACGATCGACTTGACCGTTTGCGGAAAGCTGATCCAACGCGCTCGGCAACTCCACACCATGGGACATCGACGCAGCGGCGACCCCTTGAGCGTCACTTTTCATCGTGCGTTCGACATTTTGGCGGAGCCCATGCAGGGACTTGAGCAACTCATGGACTTGGGCTTCGACCGCGTGCTGACGTCGGGTCAGGCGGCCACGGCGGGCGAGGCCTGCGAGCTGATTGCGGAACTGGTGACGCGTGCGGGGGATCGGTTGAGCGTCATGCCGGGGGGTGGGATTACACCCGATAACGTCGCGGATATTGTGACGGCCACTGGCGCGTCAGACATCCACGCTTCGGCCAGCGCCTGGGAGCCCGACACAGAATCCGAACCACTCGTGCTCCCCGCACCACACCGCGTCACCTGCGAGCGGACGGTACGCCGGATCCGCCAGACGTTGACGCCCGCGTGACGCGAATTTTCGACCACATACAAGCACGACGCTTGAGCGAGTGAGCTGGCCAGTCGGCCAAATCGCGTGTTTGGCGTGGTGCGACCAGGAAAACGCGCCCCGCGTACGTGGATCACTTGTACCACAACCAAAAGATCATAGATCCATGCGACTGACTCTTTGCGATTCCTGTCGGCACGTGCGTGAAATCCGCTCCGGTAAGGGCTCGCGCTTTCGACTCTGCCAGAAATCACTGGAAGATCATCGGTATGCTAAATATCCTCCGCAGCCCGTCATTCGCTGCGAGGGATTCGAAAGCCGGTTGGACGATGGCCAGGAGCGAGCCCCCGTTTGATGGCAAGGTCGCCATCTTTGAGCGCCCGCAGGCCACCGATGCACGTGAGGGCATGCAAACTTCTTCGTCAACTAATCTCTGATTGTCGGCCAGCCACACGGCCAGGCATTCAATGTACCGCTGGGCCAATGGTTGGTTGTTGCGGTCGCGGGCTTCACCGATCCGCCAGTAGTTGCCTTCCTTGATGCCATACAGGGTTGCTCGGGGGAACCCCCAGTTCCCCTCCACGCGAAAAGTAGGCCAAGCCGCGTCGCAACGCGCGAGTCAACTTCGCCGAAGTCCCAGCGCAGTTGCGCATCGCATCGGGTCTGGCAATATTTCGCTGCGCGAGCGGGTTCGCCAATCGAGCCGGTCGATTCGCCCACGCTTGTGGCGAACGGCTGGACGATTTGCTATCGTGTTTAGCACGCGCGGGCCGCTACCCACCAAAGAACCACAAACTAACGGACGAAATGTAAGGCTCATCCATCCTGGATCAAACAAATGAGTCCACGGAGTAGACGGAGACACTCTTGTTCAAATCCCCCGTGCTCACCAGCGAAGTGTCATGATATACGGCAGCACGCACAAGAACTATTCGGCCGCGGTGATGGTCGCCTTGTTGGTGCTGCGTCAGTTGCCAGCACAAGAGGCGAAAACGAGTGTTGCGATTGATCTTTCGGCGGATGATCGCACATTCTTCCAACAGCTGGTGCACAAGATTCAACCCGACTTGGTCGGCGACGCATCGCGACTGGATCAGTACGTGTGGTTTTACCAGCAAGAGCTGGCCAACGATGTGCGGTTATTCGCCTTTCAGGTCACGGCGACAGCGTCAGCGTCAGCGTCAAACGATTTAAAGAGCATCCGACTGAACGGTTATGTAGAATTTGCTGAGCACCGTGCGGGGATCGCCAATATGCTGCGCGTGTTGGGCTTCCACATACTCTGCAATGACATCGTACTGCTGCCGGATGAACAGCTTGGTGAACGCCGTTACGGTTTCGTCACCGCCGCACACAGTCTCAGTTACGACCGACCCTCAAGCGTGCGACGTGTCGGCACGGAGTGCCTGACTGGAGAACCACTATTTCTGTTGAAAAGGACCGGCGATTATTTTCTCTGTCACAGCGGGGAGGGATATCTGGGATACGTGGCCGCTCGCGATATTCGGATCGTCGACGAGAGAGAATTCTTATCCTATCTGGATGGGGATCGTGTCCTTATTCGGGCGGCGCACCACGCTGGCCATCGGCTGCTACCGGCCGGTGCTCGGCTCAAACTAATTCATCGAACGAACGGTGCAGTGAACGCACAACTCCCAGATGGGACCGCGATAACGTTATCGGCATCCCAATGCGTCACACAGACCGCCGCGAATCCCACCATCGAACCAATCATCACGGCGGGTCAGAGTTTCTTGGGGACGAAATACCTTTGGGGCGGAAAAACCCACACGGGAATCGACTGCTCGGGGCTTGTCCAGGTGGCCTTCGGCACGTCGGGGCTGCCATTGCCCCGAGATTCCAATCAACAGGTATTGGTAGGCAGTCTGTCGGCGACTCGATGGTGCACGTCCACGATGCGGCGGGGCGACACGATGTACTTTCTGGGCACGCGGGGCCGAATTCGTCACACGGCGATATACTTGGGAGACAACCTCTTCTTGCAGGCAGCGATGCCCGCGGTGAAAATCTCGAGTCTAGACCCTCAGCATCCCGCATACGACGCCAAACGCCAGGCGTCCTTTGCGTTCGCAAAACGCTTGATGTAGGAGTGAACTAAAAATGGCATTGATCGGCTGGTTGATTATTGGAGCTTTGGCGGGTTGGCTGGCGGGCGTCTACATGAAGGGACGCGGATTCGGCATCCTGGGGAATATGGTCTTAGGCGTCGTCGGCTCCGTCGTCGGAGGGATCCTATTCGGACTGCTCGGATTCGACTCCGTAAGTTGGATCGGCTCGTTGATCACCGCGACGGTGGGCGCCGTCGTCCTGTTGGCTGCGATCGGCGCGCTCAAGAAGGCTTGATCCCGCGAACGAAACGGCCGCATCGGCGGGCGCGTTTCACAACTCGAATCTCACCTCAGCCCATCAGCGCTTTTGCCGGGCATCCACTTTCTGCTGAAGTTCAATCAGCTCATGCTGCAGTTCGAGCACCTGGTTCTGCAAGTCACCGACCTGCCACTGCAACACGTACACATCCGACTCCGAGACTTTACGAGCACGAGTTCGTTCCAGATGCAGCTGGGCAACTTTTTGCACGGCTAAGGCCCGTTCCAAGTCTCGCGTCGTGGTCATGCTGGGCAGGCGATCGTGAATCTGGCGGAGTCGCTTGACCTCTTCGTCAGCGTTGAGGGCCGCCGATTCGGCACTGGCCAGGAAGATCTCGTGCACGTCCGCCTCCTGACCGCGACGAAACTGTTTTAGCTGTTCGCGGGCGATCGTCACGTGGTGCTTCAATCTTTTGATGGCAACATCCGTGATCAAATTTGGCATCTCCTGGTTGCGATCCAGCGCTTGCCGCAGGTCCAATTCCGCGAGTTCCAGGTCGGCCTCCGCGTAACGCACGTTGAGGCTCTGCCGTTCCTCCGCGGAAAGGTCGTCTTGCGGCTCTTGCTGACCTTGCTGTCCAACGGCAAGTGACGAACTGGCCAGCGCCAGTGGCGTCGCCAGTAGCAGGCCCAGCAGTCGCGACTTGATGCTCAGTCGTGTCATATTCAGGTTCCTCTTGATCAGGTCTGAAATGGTCTAGCGACTCACGAACTTGATTCGCCCGGCACCCAGGGCGATACGCTTCGGCGCTGACCAATCAAGGTGTCGTAACCACCTTCTTCTAATGTGCTACCTAGGTTCGCGTCGTTGTCGTCGCCGATGGAAAAATGCAGAAACGAGCGCTGCCGCAATGGGTTTGGCCGGTTTGGGCACGATCTGATCCTAGCAGTATTGTTGCGTCGCGAAAGGTAGGCCGGAAAGTGCCCATGTGGCATAATAGCGCCGCGGCACGGGCCGCGGGCATCGGATGCCACCGAACGTACGTTTCTCCCAAACAATCGGCCGCGATGAAGACTTTTAATTCCGATTTTATTCGCAATCAGTTCCCCGCGTTTGCTCAACCATCGCTCTTCGGCTGGGCTTTCTTTGAAAATGCCGGCGGTTCCTATCCCAGCCGACCTGTCGTGGAGCGCCTACGTAGGTTTTACGAGCAGACGAAGGTCCAGCCGTACGGAGCCTATCCCGCTTCACGGGACGCGGGGGAAGCGATGGATCAGGCGTACACGCGACTTGCTGGTTTGCTCAACGTGGATGCCGGGGAAGTCCATTTCGGACCGTCCACCAGCCAAAACACCTACGTGCTGGCGCATGCCTTTCGCGGCACGTGGCAAGCCGGTGACGAGATTGTGGTGACCAACCAGGATCATGAAGCCAACTCGGGGGCCTGGCGGCGGCTGAGTGCATCGGGCATCGTCGTGCACGAGTGGCAAGTCAATCCTCAAACCGGGCGACTCGATTGCGCAGACTTGCAGCCGCTGCTCAGCGATCGAACACGCCTGGTGGCCTTTCCGCATTGTTCCAACATCGTTGCCGATATTAACCCCGTGGCGGAAATTTCCGCGATGGCTCACACGTGCGGAGTGCGCGTCGTGGTCGACGGAGTTGCCTATGCTCCCCACGGATTTCCCGATGTGCGCGGGCTGGATGTGGATGTCTACCTGTTCTCGCTGTACAAGACCTTCGGGCCTCACCAGGGATTGATGGTCATTCGCCGCGAGTTGCTCGATCGCTTGACGCCCCAATGCCATTTCTTTAACACTTCCATTCCGCGGAAGCGGATGATTCCTGCCGGACCGGATCACGCTCAAATTGCGGCCGCTGTGGGCGTGGCGGAATATTTTGAAGCGGTCTACCAGCATCACTGCGGCGAAATGCGCACCGACAGTGAACTGGGACGAACCGTTCACGATCTGTTTCGCGCCCAGGAGACGGCCCTCCTGACGCCGCTGCTCGCCTGGCTGCGGGCTCGCGAGGACGTGCGGATCATCGGACCAGACGACGCTCATCAACGTGCCCCGACCGTTTCCATCTTGCCCCAACACCGCCCCATCGCAGACGTCATGGTCGAACTGGAGCGGCACCGGATCATGGCGGGCAGCGGACATTTCTACGCGGTGCGACTGCTGCAGGCGATGGGAATTCCGCCATCCCCCGGCGTGCTCCGGGTGTCCTTCCTGCATTACACGACCCGCGCTGAAGTTGATCAGCTTATCGCAGCACTCGACCAGGCCCTATGACATTGTTGCCCGTTTGAGTGCGCAGAAATTTGTCGGAGTTCAGGCCGCTTACGCCGCCGGGGATATGAGACAAAAACATATTGGATAAAAATAGCTCCGGGTGTCTGCTTAGTCGGCAAGCGGTCGTGCACGAAGAGCCGCATGGTTTTCTTGTCCACTATTTTTTGTCTTTCTCATCCTCCAGCGCCGCATTGAAAACGGGTGGGCGAAGCGAATCCCTCACCATGGCTCTCCGCTGCATCGTTTCTACGTCGTCGAGGTGGGCTGGTAACGTCGTGCCAATATCGAGCTTCAAATGAACACAACCAACAAGCAGAACCTCTTCGCCAGCGTGCCCGACCATCTGGCTGAAGAGTTGGTGCAGGTTCTCGCTGGGAACAGCGATGTCCGCATCGAACGGATCGTCTCCACGGGACACCACAATCCAAGCGGGTTCTGGTACGATCAGGATCAGGATGAGTGGGTACTGGTGCTGACGGGGGCTGCGAAGCTTCGGTTTGAGGACGGGATCATGGAACTGACGCCGGGTGACCACGTCAACATCCCTGCTCACTGTAAGCACCGAGTGGAGTGGACGACGCCGGACGAGCCGACCGTATGGCTGGCTGTGCGTTACGGTGCGCGCTGTTGAATGCCAGCAGGCAGAGGTGGGATGAATCAGCCATCGTCTTCCGACTCATTTCGCGTGTATACTAAGGCATCCGGCTCCCGGCTACCATGCAATCCCAAGCTCATGTCATCCCGCATCGTCAATACGTGGCTGCACGGGCTGGGGCGGATCGCGGGAGTTGGCTTGCTCGTGTACCTGGGAACTGTCTTGGTGTTTTCCTTGCTCGAAAATTCGCTGTTGTACTTTCCCTCGCGATATCCGGACGGAGACTGGTCGCTTGGACCGGGCTTGGAAGACGCCTGGTTTACGTCGGCCGATGGGACGCAACTGCACGGCTGGTACGTGGACGTCGCGCAACCGCGGGCGGTTGTGCTGTTCTCGCATGGGAACGGGGGCAGCATTGCGTGGCGACGCGATTTGATCGAAGATTTTCGCAGCTTGCGGGTATCTGGCTTGCTCTGGAGCTATCGTGGCTACGGTCGCAGCGCCGGCGCGCCTCACGAAGCCGGCATCCTGCAGGACGCCCGCGCCGCCCGCGCCTGGCTGGCCAAGCGCGCCGGCGTGCAGCCCAGTGACGTGGTGCTGTGGGGCGAGTCGTTGGGAGGGGGCGTGTCGGTTGACTTGCGCAAGACGGCGCGCGTGCCCTTATTCTGGAAAATACGTTCACCAGCATCCCCGACGTGGCCGCCTATCATTATCCCTGGCTGCCAACTCGAACGCTGATGAAAAATCGTTACGATTCGCTGGCCAAAATTTCTCGTTACCAAGGTCCCCTGCTGCAGTTTCACGGTGACGCCGACACGATTGTGCCTTTCGAGATGGGGCGTCGACTATTCGCTGCCGCCAACGAGCCCAAGACTTTTGTGCCCATCGCCGGCGGCGATCACAATGATCCACGCAGCGAGACCCTTCTGCGTGAACTCGACCGCTTTCTCGACCGACTCGCAAGTACACCTGGCCCGATCGGAAGGAAGCAAGGTTGAATAGCGCAAACGTCCTTCAAGGAAGCGTTGCGTTGCGCCTTCAGGTTGACATTTTTGAACTGATCCGATGAAATCAACAGACCCCTTGGGCGGCTGAGCGTGTTTTGTCGTAAGTCCCTGCTCGCCAAACAACTTACAGATTTTAACGCACTCCCGGGATTTATGAGCTAAACTTTCGCTGGGGACAATTCTGTACCAAGCGTTTACTGGGGGATTTTCATGGCACGCATTAAGCGCAAGAAGCACTTCGTCGACGGGGCCATTCAGGGAACTATTATTTTACGCATCATTGCCCACTGGTTCTTTTTTGTGGTGGTCACGGGTGCATTCGTAGTCGGCATCGAGGTGTTGTCGAACGACACGGGCGAAGCATTCAAGAACCTGCTACCGCGACACGGCATTACCATACTGGTGGTTCTAGTTCTATCGCCCATTTTCATGTACGACGTTTGCCTGCTGACCCATCGCTTTGCGGGACCGATGGTCCGGCTGCGGCGGGGGATGTGCGAATTGGCGGATGGTCGCGAGGTTGAACACCTACACTTTCGAGACCGTGATTTCTGCCAGCCACTGGCGACCGAGTTCAATCGTGTGGTCGATCGCATTCGGTCTTTACAGAACGAACCAACGGACGCGTTTTCGGAGTTGGCCATGGTTGGCGAAGCAACCGAAACCACTTAAGGTTCGCCGCAAGAATGGTCGGGGACGGGTTGACTTCGTGAACGGCGGCGGCTTGAATGACGCACGCCAGGGCCGCCAACTCAGGCGCGCCGGTCGAAACCTCAAGCCACATTCTCTCGAATACGATCCACGTGACCGGATGGGAATCACTCAATCGACGCATTCTGCGGTGCGAGGCCTGTCCCCGCCTGCGCGAACATTGCCGGCAGGTGGCTATGAACAAGCGTCGCGCTTATGCCGACGAGACCTACTGGGGTAAGCCGGTTCCCAATTTCGGCGACCCACACGCACGCCTGCTGATCGTCGGACTGGCTCCGGCCGCGCATGGCGCCAACCGCACGGGGCGGATGTTTACGGGCGATCGTAGCGGAGATTGGCTGTACCGAGCGCTGTACCGAGCGGGTTTTGCCAACGCTCCACAGGCCACCCACCGCCAGGACGGCGTACAGCTGACGGATTGCGCGATCACTGCGATTTGCCACTGCGCCCGCCCGGTAATAAACCGACGGTGGCCGAAGCGACTAGTTGTCAGGATTGGCTCACACAAACCATGGATCTGCTGCCCGTGCGCGTGTTCCTGGCCTTAGGCCAAATCGCCTGGAGCGGTGTAGTCAAACAGCTCAGCTTCCCGCCACAAATGGGCCGGTCGCCGACCCAAGTTTTCGCACGGTGCGCGGGTTAGACTTACTGGAGGTGGTTGGCTCTTGGCAAGTTACCACCCCAGTCAGCAAAACACTTTTACAGGCAGGCTGACGGAAACGATGCTGGACGACGTACTCCGCACGGCACGGCGGCTGGTGGAATCTTGAGGCACCCTGTGGGCCGACACGTGGGATTGTGGAGTTGACGCAGGCGACTTATGCTCGATCGGTTGCAACGGGCGGCGACCAGGAGGTCTTTTGGCTGCGCGCGGAAAGGTCTATCATGCTTCGATGTCAGACGGTATGGCTTGCAGGCTACGTAGTTTCTTGTCTATGGACGCTCGTGGCGTGCAGCTACGCACAGGATCAAGATGTCGCTCCGATTGTGCTCTTGCAGCTCCACAGCCTGGATGGCTGGCGCAGCGTTTCCGAAGACGCCGCGACAAAACTTGCGGACGTGTGGTCTGTTGAGGACGGTGTGCTGACCTGCACGGGCCAGCCGAGCGGCTACTTGATCACCACGCGTGATGACTTTCACGATTACACGCTGTCGCTGGAATGGCGCTGGCATACGCAACAGGCAGGCAACAACGGCGTGTTAGTTCACTGTTCGACACCTGGTGCGCTGGGTGTGTGGTGCAAGTCCATTGAAGTTCAACTCGCCAACCAGGACGCAGGCGACTTTTGGGTTATTGGCACGCAATTGCATGTATCTGACGAGCAACACCGCCGGCAGGACCGACGCTACCAGAATCTGGTCGACGGGGTCGAAAAACCCCTGGGTGAATGGAATCAGTTGCAAATTACCTGCCGGGGGGATGAAGTTACCGTGCACGTGAACGGGGTGCTGGTCAATCATGCCACCGACGTCAGTGAACAGTCGGGGGCGATCGCGCTGCAATCCGAGGGGACCCCGATTCAGTTTCGTCGCGTGGAACTGCGGCCACTCCCGTAGGGCGGCAGCGCGTCGACCAGCACGCGCTGTGTGTGACGCGCAATCATCAATTCTTCGTCCGTGGCAATGACCCAGGCCGACACGCGGCTTTCCGAACGGCTGATGCGTGGTCCGCCTCGTCGGTTGCTTTCCTCATCCAGTTCCAGTCCCAGCCAGCCGGCGTAGCGGCAAACGGGAGGCGCGGATGGCGGCGGCATGTTGGCCAATCCCTCCCGTGAATACGAGGGCGTCCAGACCGCCCAGCGCCGCGGCCAGCGATCCCAATTCTCGGCCGATGCGATAGACAAACAACTCGACCGCTTCGGCGGCGCGCGGATCGTGGCTTTGCAACAGAACGCGCACGTCGTTCGAGACGCCCGAGACCCCCAACAAACCCGACTCGTGATACAGCAGCCGCTCCAACATCGCAGCGTCCATGCCGTGATGATTGATCAGATACAGCAGAACTCCTGGGTCTAACGCGCCGCAACGGGTCCCCATGGGTAGTCCGTCCAGTACCGTGAAGCCCATGGTGGTGGCCACGCTACGGCCGGCATGGAGTGCGCACATACTGGCGCCGCTGCCCAGGTGGGCGACAATCGTCCGCCCTGCGGCGGCCTGAGCATCCATCGTGGGTAGTTGCGAGGCAATGTACTCGTACGAGAGGCCGTGAAATCCGTACCGACGGACGCCGGACTCGGTCAGGTAGCGGGGAATCGCGAACGAATCGACCGCGGCCGGGTGGCCACGATGGAAAGACGTGTCGAAGCAGGCGACTTGGGGCAGCTGCGGAGCCGCCGCGGCCACGGCTCGGATGGCCGACAAGTTGTGGGGCTGATGCAGAGGAGCCAGCGGCGTGAGCTGTTCAAGCCGGGCCAGCACGGTGTCATCCACCAGCACGGGCTCCGTGTACTGCAAGCCTCCATGAACCACTCGATGCCCGACCGCTTTGACGTGATGTCCCGTCAGTGGCCCGCTCCGTAGCCACTGAAACAAGTACCGCGTCGCATCCTCATGGTCCGGCTGAGATGCATGATCCCACTCGTGCTGCGCGACAGTATGGTGCCCCGCGTCGCGGGCCAAGAATCGAGCCACTCCGAGCAGCCCTTCGATTTCACCGTGGAGCAACAACTCGCAGTCCCGATCACCATCAAGGTAAACGGAGAATTTCAGACTGGACGAGCCGGCGTTTAGTACGACAATTGCGTCGGCCATGGTAAATACGGCAACTCCATTCAGGTGGTGCCCACAACGTCCGGATTATAGCGGAGTGACATCCGGCGACCAAGCACTAGCATTTCCCGTAGGACGGATTGGCCCAGTCGTCACGTCACGCGACCAGCAGCGTGGATGATCCAGCGACTTGGTAATCCGTCCTGCCTGGGAGGACGGGTGACCCATTCAAGATCCGCCTAAACGGCTTCCGGCAGGTCTCGCGCCGGTCTCTGCATGTCAGCTATCGTCGCGGCTGACTTGCCAGCAATATAGGTTTCCGGCCGAGTCGCCGGCCACGAGGGTCTCACCGTGGGGCGAGATCGCGACATTCGAAACGGCTCCCGGACACACATCCAAGTTCAATTTCCGTTCCCAAGTCCGCGTGTCGAGGAAACTGATGGAACCGCGTTGCGAAAAATCCTCATTCGACTGCGTGCCAAGCGGAATCAAAATCGTTTGATGGCTGGCAAACCACTTGACGAAGAATGCCTTTCCCTTGCGCGACCTAATCGTTTCCAGCGGTCGTTGGTCGGCGAGATTCCAACGCCAGATAGAGCCGTCGGTATCGACCGCCGCCAAGACTTCGCTCCCTTCAGCAAAAGCCAAGCCCGTGGCGAGCTTCATGCCCATGGGGAATTCACCGAGCAATTCGCCGGAAGGAATCCGCCAATGGCGAATGATTTTGTCCCAGCCATACGTGAACAGCTCCTTCCCACCCGGAGCGAACAAGAACAGGCTGACTCGACGGTCGTGCGCGAGCCAACGATGGACAACACAATGAGCGTTGGCGTCCCACAACAGAACTTCTTCCGTGCGGTTTCCGGAAACAGGGGGTGTCCCCAGTGGCCCCTCTCCCGTGACCAGCCACTGACCGTCCGGCGAACACGCACAGGAGTGGACCAGCTTTTCCTCGCGATGTTCGCTCTGGCTGTCCATCCGTTTTCCTGTCTTGGCGTCGATAAATCGCACCTCTCCTCGGTCCATGCCGACGATCAGCACACTGCCGTCGACTGAAACGCAGGCCGAACCCAGCATTCGGCGCGGCTCCACGGACTCCCATTGAATTTGTTTTGAGCTCACATTAAAAGCACTTATCAAACTCTTTTCTTCATCGCCACCGACAATGTAGACTGTGTCACCGTTTGGACTGAAGTTTAATTGCTGATTGAAGTAAGGCAGTCCGCTTAACACTCTGGTCTCAACCGGTGCGCGAAGGTCCCAGCATTTGACGAACCCGTCGTAAGCACAGGTGATCATGCGCTGCTTGTCGGGATCCATAGCCAACGCCATGACCTGGTCGGCGTGCCCGGGCCACGTTCGGAACCGCTGGCGACTGTCGACATGCCAGCCGACAAGTTCGCCGTGGGTTCCTCCGGCCACTACCAGTTGACCATCGCGGGTCAACGCGATGGGGTCCATCTTGGATTGGCCGTCATATCTTACTTGATCGACTTTCGCCAGATCGTCCACAGCCAGAATGTCGACACCAGGACTCTGGTAAGGGTTAAACAGAAACTGGCCATCCTTCGAAAAAGCAAGGCCCCAGCCGCGAGTCCATTCGCTTTTCTGCTGAGCGATCAAGGCACCCGTTTCGGAATCAATCAGAGAAAGCTCCCCACGGTCTTGCCCATAACTCGGACCACCAATGACAGCGATCAAGTGGTTGTCCGCTGAAATCGTTAACGACCTGATGGTGTGCTCCGATACGTGAATGGCGCGATGTGTTTCCGGTTTGAGGTCTGTCCACAGTTCCACATTGCCTCCATCGTGCATGGCGGCTGCCAACAGCTTGCCGTCGTCGCTGAACTCCAGGTCCTGGATCCAAACTCCGGCGGTCCTGAGGTCGCGCACCACGGTCTGCGTGGTGACGTCCAAGACCGAGACTTGTTGACCGGAGGTGCCTACGGCCAGGCGCATCCCATCGGGTGAAAAAGCCAGGCTGTGGATGCGAACGGACCTACCGTCGACGTCGACGAACTTCTGTTGAACTAGTTTGCCGTCCGGCAGCTGTTTCAGGCGCAGGATGCCGGCGTGGCCGCCAAAGGCCAGCCATTTTGTCTGCGGTGCAAAGTCGACAGCTTCCAGTCGCTCGAAAGGCCCCAACTCCCATAACAGCCCATCCCGCAACTTGTCACGCCAGTAGTACCATTCGAAGCCCCGCAGGTCGGGATCGTCCGTGCCTGGGGCCAGCGACTGCAGCAGCTGGCTGGCGCGCTGATAGTCGTTTTCCTCAGCGGCTGCCTGCACCGCGGCCATCCGAGCGACGTAGAGCTGCTCGAGTCGTTGCCGCTGAGACTGCTCGGCCGATTTGCGAGCCGTCGCCTCTCGTCGAGCCAGGTCGCGGTAGGTCGTGGCGGCCGAGAAGGCGGCAAGCGTTACCAGGAAAAACGTGGCAATCAACGCAGCGGCAAATGGCTTGCGGCGGCTCCACCGCACCGCCCGCATCACGTGCCCCACGGGCCGAGCCGTGATGGGCTCGCCAAGTTGCAGCCGACGCAAGTCGTCGGCCAGCGCATCCGCCGTGTCGTAACGCCGACCCGGCTCCTTTTCCAAGCACTTCAGACAGATCGTTTCCAGATCGCGCGAGACGCAGGGATTCAACCGCCGCGGACTGCCCGGCTCGTCGTGCAGCAACTGCTGAACAACCGCCTGCGGTGTTCCTTGAAAGGGGAGTTCCCCGGTCAGCAGCTCATAAAGCATGACACCCAGCGAGTAGATGTCGCTCCGGCAATCGACTTTGTGGGCTCCGCCGCTCGCCTGTTCCGGCGGCATGTAGGCGGGCGTTCCCACAACCTGTCCGTCACACGTCAGCGTCATGTCCCCGGCCAGGCGCCGCGCCAAGCCAAAGTCCGTCAGGTAAGGCTGCTGCTGCGCGTCCAGCAGCACGTTGGCAGGTTTGAGGTCTCGGTGGACCACGTGCTGCGCATGCACGTGATGCAGCGTGCGAGCCATCGTTTCGACTAACGCCACGACCTCACGCAGGGAAAATGGTTCACGCGCCAGCCTGTCCGCCAAGGTCTCACCCTGAATGAAGTCGCAGACCAGGTAGATGCGATCGCCGACGCGGCCCACTTCGTGAATGCCCACGATGTGGGGATGGCGAATCTGAGCGGCCGCGCGGGCTTCGCGCAGGAACAGCTCCGCTTCGGCGGCCGTCAGCTCGCCGCGTCGCGGTATTTTCAGCGCGACCGTCCGATCCAGCTGCGGGTCGATCGCTTCCCAGACCGCACCGAACGCGCCCTGGCCCAGGTTGCGGACCAGCTCGAAACGACCGAGGAACTGTCCCGGTTGCAGATCGGAGTCTTCGGCATCGCGGCCCAACAGGCCGAACAAGCTGCCACAGGCGCCGCAGGTCACGTTACTCCAGCTGACGTTGGCGTCGATCCACACGACTTCCTGGCAGTGGGGGCAGCGGACCGTAAGTTGGCTGTTGCGGGTGGAAGTACCTGCTGCCGAATGCTGATCACGCTGATCGGCGCGGCAAATCATGCGTGCCATACGCAACTGCTCAGCCAGTTCCGGCATCAACTCGGGATGGCGATCGATCCAGGCCTGTTCGTCGATGGATTCCTGCTCGGTGCGCTGCGCAAGAACTGGGCCACGACTTCGCGAATCCGCGCCTGCTTCTGGCCAAGTGGTTGTTCAGCCGACGAGTACATGGAACTACCTCCGATAGAACCAGCGCGACGACTCGCCGAGGGCCTTGCGCAGCGACTTCTTCGCGCGATGCAACAAGCCGCGCACGGCGTCCTGCGTTTTCGCCATTTCTTCGGCCGTACCGTCAAGACTGCGGTCATCCAGATAGTGCGTCTCGACCGCCGCCCGCTGATCGTCGGGCAATGCCGCCAAGCCCTTTCGAAGGGCTTGAATCATCTCCGCGCGTGCGGCGTGTTCGCTGCCCGTCTGGCCGTGACTGTCGGCCAGATGCTGGATCAGCAGGTGGACCGAACTCTTGAGCGGCGAGTCGCCGGCCGCACCCATCGGTGGTCTCCCGCCACCCCGTTTCGCTCGGCTGCGTCGCCTGAGCATCGACGCCAGCCGATTATCGGCGACTTTGTTGAGCCATGCCTTGAATGTCGTTTCGTTGTCGGGTCGAAATGTGCCGATGCCGCGGAACACGTCCAGAAATACTTCCTGCAGCACGTCTTCGACTGTGAAGTCCACGAAGGGGTTCAATTCCAGTTGCGCCGCGAGCCGACGCGAGAGAGCGCCGCTGTGTTCCACCAGCAATTGGGCCAGCACATCGCGATCACCGGCGGCGGCTGCCGCTGCGAAGCGCGGGTCCTGAGAGCTTGGGTCCAAGACGAGCGTCCTTGAGAAGGTAATTCATTGGCCGCGACGGCCACGGCCAACCTCATGCGATTTTAATATTCTTAATACTTGAGCACAACGAATGGGCAAGCGCCGTGGGATAAGGTTGGGCCAGCCGCACGGCGAGCGGCAGGGCGTCAGCCCAATACCACTCACGTTGTAGAACAATTGTCCTCAATTGTTCTGAAAACGCGGAAAACAGTTGGGACAACGGTTCTACAATGGCCAAACTGAGTGCCATTGGGCGTCAGCCCGCGTGCGGGGCGGTCGCCCTACCACCTCGCGCGACGGTGCGATTCCACGTTGGAGCGGGGTGTTCCAAGCGCCACGCTGGCAACCTCGCTGGTCGCCGGCTAACGCCACGCTGCTCGCCGGGACCGCTCGCCGACCACACAGAAAATCTTTTTCCAATCAGCGCGCGCTGCAAGCACAAACGGCGTATCTATAGAGTGAGCAACGCGAGAATCCGCAGCGCGGATTACACCCCGAGCGTAAGACGATCAATTCACGAGGAGCCCGCTAATGACGAACACCACAACACGTTGCTTCACCACGCTTTACATTGCGCTTGTAGGCGAGCCGAGTCCTGAATTGCGGAAACTCGCGCTGCGCTTGTCGCAATCCACTCATCCGTTGTTTCTGTGTTCCACGGGTACGCAGGCCCTGGAACTGAAACTGCAGCAACAGCCTTGCTTGTGGCTGATTCACGGGCAACTGCCCGACATCTCAGGACACGAGTGCGCCCGGTTACTGGCCGCGCTTCGTCCCTTCGATCGATTCGTGTTGATTCGTCCCCATGCCCGTGATCGAGAAAGTCAAACGGCACAGCCCGTGGATCGCACGTTGTACATCCATCAAGTCACTACCGACTCGCTGTTTCAACAGTTGCGGCAAATCCTCGATCAGATGCAACTGCAGCTGCGCCAGACGCCGCCGTGACAACGATTTAAACGTGATCACAAGACTAGAGACTTCCGGCCACCAACACAAGGAGAAAGCTCATGATGAACCCTTTCGCTACGTTACTGGAGCGTAATCGACCGGCGCCTCGCGGCATGCTTGGCGCATCCAGAAGTCGGATAGAAATGTGGGTGGCCGATCGCCCAGTACTAGTGATCGCGCCGTTCCTGTTGTTCCTGATAATCGTCACAAGCTCTGTTACGGCGCAGGACTACACGGATGACCCCGCGATTGTGACCTCCAGCGGTCCGATTGTGGACGCGTTCGATTTTATGATCTGGAATCACCACAAATTCACCACGAACCCTGGCGGCAGTGGCGTGGGTGATGGAAACGCCGACGGAGTCGTGGACGGCGCCGATCTTGCGATTTGGAACAGTAGCAAGTGGAGTGGAACTGGCTGTATTACCGATGCGCAGTACGAAACGGCTTTCGCTCTGCCGGTGCACGGCGTCGCCGTCGCCAACGTACCGTTGGGCGGCCCAGGTCCAGTTGGGTCACCGTCGTTTACCGTGACGCCGACCGGTGCCGGGGATGACCTGTCGATTGCCGTTCCCTCAGGCTTCGCTCTGCGGGCGCTAACGGTCTATAGCCCGACTGCAGCCTCAACCATCGGCGCGGACTTTACCACGGGCCTTCACTTTCCGCCGATCCCGCCGTATACGGTCGACAATATGTATTTCCACTCCCGCGAACAGTGGGTCTTTTTGCAGGGTGGGTACGCGGGAAGCGGTTTGTTGGCCACGTTTCCCACTGGCGGACTCGCCAATGTGTCGGTGTTCTGGCAAGTCGAGGATGCGACGGGCTCGGTGCTGACCGGCACGACTGGCGGCTCGTGGTCGTGTGTTCCGGAGCCGGCGTCTGCCAAGGCGTTAATTGGATGGCTGGCATATCTGTTGTTTCGCCGTCGGGCATCGTGCGCGCCGGACGGGCCCCGCTTGGCTGCGGCACATGCTTAACCGCATTACAAGCGACCGTCGCAGGACCGGCCGCCGGGCCAAGCTGATGGTTCATGACAAACACAATTTCGGTTTGGAAACCTTTACCCAAATTCATTCAGGAGAAAGCCCATGATCAGCCAGGTTCGTAGCGATGTGTTCATGGAATGGGAGTCGGAGCAATTGGAGACTTTTCAGCGGCTGCGGCGCACTGCAGGTGGTCCGATGCCGGTAGCGGCTTCGCGCTCTGTCAGCAAAGCCCGCCAACAGGCGCGTCGACGTCGTCCTGTTAATCGAGCCTTTGCAGGTCTGCACCGACGGCACATTGCCAAGATCAATTGCTGATAACGTCCGGGCTCCATGCAGGCATATTCGGAAAGTCACGTTCCACTTTTTGCGTTAAGTAAAAGGAATACGCTCATGAGCATTTGGCATGCACATCTAATATCGCACAAGCACACACCTTGCGGAGTTGCGCTCTTCTGCAAGTCCAACGCGTCGATGCCATCCATAGGGGCACGAAGCCGCAGCAAGTGGACAGTTCGCAAGTCTGCGGCCGAAATACTGTCTTGTTTGCCTGCCCGAATCCCCCAACGTACTACCACACGACGTGCCCGTCGGTGGATGTTGTTCTTGATGGGCGTTGTGTACGTACTCACGGCAACGACGTCAGCCACCCAGGCAGGCCAGACGATTCCGGGTATTGATATCATCATCGAAAAGATGCCGTCGCCCAGGAGAACAACGGTTGGCCTGGGCCAAGGTGGTCTACCCGTGGTTCCTGCTGACTTCTTTGGACCGGGTTCGCTGCCGTTTGACGGGCCGCTCGACGTAAACTTCAACCCCTTCTTATTGAATCGCACAACCGCGAGTCAATTCGATTTACAGAATCCCTCAACGATCCCTACGGAGTTGCTGCAACTCACGTTAACAAGCAATTCGCCGATCGAGCCAGTACCCGGTTCTACATACGACGTCCAGATTGCGATGGAGGGAGCTGGCCAACTGTCGCTGCTGGAGACGAACCCCGCGGCGAATGGCGCGGGCCAGTTGGTCGACAGTTTCTTTGACGTCAACTACCAAATTCAATTCTTTCCGCAGGGCGCAACGACGGTCGGAATTTTGACCCTCACCGGTGCGATGGTCTTGCAGTTTGCCGCGCCCGATCCGATGGAACTAGTTCCATGGACGAACCTGCTTCCAAACGGAGGCTTGCCTGCCGGTGGAGGTAACTTTGTGCTGGGTAGCGACGGAATTCAGCTTAACGAATTTCTGTTGCGCAGTCCGGATGGTGGCTTTTCACTGCCGCTCGTGACTGCGGTTCCCGAGCCGACGACAGCCGGGCTGTTCATGTATGCTGCCGCTGCGCTGCTCTGGCGGTACAGTCGAGGCAAGCATGTGCGGTCAGTAACCGCGGGCTTGTTGACCTTTGCCATCGGCTTTTCGGTCAGTGACCTGAGTGCAGCGCTGATCACCGTCCCCACCAGTCTCAGCCCGGGCGATCACTATCGGCTGGCGTTTGTCACGTCCACCACGCGAGATGCCGCTTCCACGGTGATTGCCGACTACAACACGTTCGTGCACACAACTGCCATGAGTGTACCGGCGCTACAGGCACTCGGCACCACCTGGACGGCGATTGGATCGACGGCTGCGGTCGACGCGCGTGACAACACGGGTACCAACCCCACCGTCTCGGCGGGTGAGCCGATCTTTCTGCTCAACGACACGCTGATTGCCACCAACTACGCGGACCTGTGGGACAGTACGCTGTTGGCGCCTCTGAACTTCACTGAGATGGAAACCACTCGCACTGGATTGGCCTGGACCGGTACGAATGGTTTCGGATTGAAAGACCCCTTCGGTTTGACGCTGGGCAGTTCGATTGGTGTCGAGTTGGGAAGTGTGAGTTCCACAACTGGCAGCTGGATCGGCGCAGGATTCTCGCCGACCAACACCGGGCTGCAACCCCTGTATGCCATTTCCGGCGTGCTGGCCGTCGTGCCTGAACCGCAATACCTTTCGCTGGCGAGCCTGGTTATCGTCTCCCCGCTTTATTCCGGACTACGACGACGAGCCCGTGACACGCATGTGGCGACGGCTTCGCCTTTAGCCCGCGTGCGTCAAACCAATCCGGCACACGAGCGCAGCTACCGAGCGCAGCACACTTGGTTAAAGGGAGGACCGCCATGTTACGCAATCTGACGGCCTGTTGTTGCTGTCTGTGCATCACTGAATTAACGCCGACGGCGTTACCGGCGAGCGTTTTTGTGCCCGCCGGTCTCAATCCCGGTGATGTTTACCAACTGGCGTTCGTCACGACGGGAACAACAACCGCCACGAGCGCCGTCATTCAGGATTACAACGCCTTCGTGAACGCCCAGGGTGCGCTGAGCCCGGCGCTGACAGGAACCAACATGGGTGTGACTTGGTCGGCGATCGGTTCCACGACTACCGTCAACGCCCAAACCAACGCGTTCGTTCAGGCCCCGGTGTACCTGTTGAACTCAACGCAAATAGCTACCGGGTTCGCCGATTTCTGGGATGGGAGTCTTCTAACGCCACTCAACATTGACCAATTTGGGCAGGCGAGCGGTGCTACC
This sequence comes from uncultured Planctomycetales bacterium, assembly GCA_963695565.1. Classification (GTDB taxonomy): domain Bacteria; phylum Planctomycetota; class Planctomycetia; order Pirellulales; family Pirellulaceae; genus CAVOGW01. The sequence continues at coordinate 444,056 of CAVOGW010000004.1, read as the reverse complement.
ATCGCGTGGACCGGCTCGTTTTTCGATGGCACGGTGTCGGTTCCCCCTGGTTACGCGCTGGGGGGTGCGCTTGGACTGGCCAGGAGCGGCAACCCACAAAAGTCGAACGTTGAGTGGGTTTTTGACGGTTTGGGATACGCTCAGACGCAGCAGTTCCCCATGTACGCGCTGTCCAATCCTTTGACGGTTGTACCGGAGCCAGCTTCGCATTTCATATGCCTCGGATGGGTGCTGGCAGCTTTTTGTTGTCGTGTTTGGTTTCACATCGCGGACGAAAATGTCGGCGCGATGTAGTGCTTCCAGAAAATTCGCGGACACGAAGCGGAGTATTGAATCATGCAAATTAGTCAACGCCTTGCGATGAATCTACGAATCGCCGCAATGATCGCACTGCTCGCACCAGCAGTGCCGGCTCAAATCTGGGACGAGTTTACCAATGGCGGTGGGGACGCGCGGGATTGCCGCCCGGGCAGGTCACGGCCGGCGTCGGGCCGTTGGTCACAATCAACGGCGCATTGGCCAGTCCTGATTTCGATCCGGACATGTACTGCATCCGCATCACGGACCCGGCCAATTTCTCCGCCACCACCGTGGGCAGCACGGCTCTCGATCTGAGCCTGTGGCTGTTTGATGCGAGCTTCAATGGCGTCGCCCACGATGGAGCGGATGACGGTCCCGCCGGCCCCAACGCCGGTTACCAGGCATCACTTTCCAATCAATATGTCACGGCGACCGGCATCTATTATCTGGCCGTGACAAGGGGCGGCATTGACGCGCTGAATGGCGGCGCCGAAATCTGGCTGGACACACCCACCGTGGAAAGCCCGCCTAACGGTCCGGGAGCCCCAGGACCGATTACCGGCTGGACATTTCCCGGATACGGTCTGGCGGCACCGTATTCCATTCAGCTCACAGGCGCAGCCTACCACGTTCCGGAACCGGCCAGTGCGGCGCTGGGCCTGGGAGCGGTGTGCGGATGGCTGGTCTCGCAGCGACGGAAAGCGGGACGAGCTGGCGGGCCAGACTTGCCGTAACGGGCAAATTCCCAGGGTTTACGCAGATCATTCAACAGGGGACCGCTCATGAACAACCATTGCAGTGTACGCACGCAAATTGCGCAGTTTGAACGGTGGGCGCTGATTCTGGCAACCGTCTTGTGCACCGCGCTGCCCGCAACGGGTCAGATTTGGAACGAAGTCGGCGATGCCGGCGACCTGGTCGGCACGCATCAGGTGCCCACCGGCAGCGGACCCTTGACCACGATTGTGGGCGACCTGTTTGTCTCGGCGGGTCCGTATGGAGACGTCGACATGTACTGCATCCACATCGATGACCCGATGACGTTTTCCGCGACGCTGGCGGTGGGAGCGAATATCAGCAGCGTGGAGCCACTGTGGTTGTTTGATGCCGGCGCAGGCGGCGTCACGTCGCAAGAAGGCTTTTACATTCCGGCGCCCACACAGATTACGGGCACTTTCCTGCCGCCGGGCCCCGCGGATTACTACTTGGCGATCAGTCCACACGATGTGTTCGCGCTGAATGCCGCTAACGCGGAGATCTGGTCTTTTGCTCCGCGTACGTTGGAAACGCCACCCAACGGCACGGGAGCTGCGGGTCCGTTGACTCAATGGGCGGCCTTCGGCAGCGGGTTTCCGGTGGCTTACGAAATCCAGTTGACCGGAGCGAGCTACTGCCTGGTCCCCGAGCCTGCGCCGCTCTCGCTATTCGGCTTAGGCGGCCTGTTGGTGCTGGCCAGCCGCCGCCGGGCACACTCGTTCCCGGGCTCTGCCTGGGAACGCACTGGCTTGCAGGCTCCGCCTGCTGTGTTTGCGCACCCGGCGGCGGGGGCGAGTACCCGCATGGCGATGCACGAGAGGCAATGATCGGTAAGGCCCTGGGGGAGCCGATTATTTCAAGTCATTCAAGGTTTCGAAAATCGAATTCAGGAGAAGTATCATGAGACAATTGCATTGCAGATTCGTAGTCGGGCTGGTGTTAACCATGATCGCGCTGGCCGACGTTCCATCGGCAGTCGCCTTCGTTACGGACGGAAGTTTCGAATTGCCATCGCTTCCGGCCAACACTTACTTGTACAACCCCTTGGGAAGCCCTTGGACGTACAGCGGCAATTCGGGCGTGATTTACCCCAGCAGTGCGTTCGGGTCACCCGCCGCTCCAGCCGGCAACCAGGTCGCTTTCCTGCAGACCGACAGTCTCAGCGCGGCGAACTTCGGCCAGTTTTCTCAGCCAATAACCTTACCGTCGACCGGCACCTATACGCTGTCGTATCTCGACGCGGGTCGCAGTTTGGGAATCTACCAAGGCAATGTGGCTTATGAAGTCCTGCTCGACACAACGCTGCTGGCGACACCCGCCACGACGAGTGGTCAGCCGTTTACTTCCCAGTCGTTTTCATTCACTTCGACCGTCGGCCCCCACGTGTTGACTTTTCGCGTCAGTGCCACGCAACCCTTGGGTGACGACACGGCATTTTTTGACAACGTGGTGATCGTGCCGGAACCAGCCACGCCGCTGGGAATGGGTCTGACAACCTTGTGGTTCCTGGGCCGATCGCGGCGTCGGGGCCGCTCCGCTGGAATCGGATCATGAACCGTCACTTTCCGTGGAACACGATCACAATGGAAGACGCTGATGAATTCCGTGGACACCAGCTTGATGCTATTTGGTCGACAGGTCTACGCATTTTTGAACACGCCCTGCGTGTCGGACGCCAACTGCAGTATTGCGGACATACAATTCAAGGGAGGCGCACCTGAACGGTGTAGCCTACCGTGCCAATCCAACCACTCATTTTTAAACCTGGAGCAACGTATGCGAGCGACGATATTCTCAGCAAAGATCGGGGATGTGCACGACCGACGAAGACAAATGACCACACTAGCTGTCGCTGTCGCCGTCGCCATGGCTTGCGGCGCGAACCAGACCTGCCAGGCCGCGCCTACGTTCTTCGTCACGCAGGGTTCGACGCTGTACCGTTTCCAGAACACTGCGTCGGTGCAGACCTTCTCGCTGAGCGACACGATCAACGGCATGACCACAGTGCCGGCGGGGATGAATGTCGGCAACTTGAGTGGCGGGGCCTCCGGCGGCGATGTGCTGGCCCTGGGCACGACCAACGTCTACCGCCTGGACAATGCACTGAGTGCCAGTCCCGTGCTGACGCCGGTCGGCGTGCGGGGAGGCATCAATGCGTCCCCCGTGTTCGTCGGCAATCGCCTGTTCGGTATCGGCGGTGACCTGCCGGCCGGGTCGTATCTGGTGGAATGGGATCCGGCCAACTTTTCGGAGATCAACCGCTGGGCCACGGGCGTGTTTGGCGGACCCGGCGGGTTGGCCCACATTGGCAACAACGACTTTCTGTATTCGGAGTTCCTTACGAGTACTTTGTGGCGTTACACGCTGGGCAACACCTCATCCACGGCCGTGGGGCCGCTGCCAGCCCACGATTACGATGCCCTGGAACTTTACCAGGGGACGCTGTACACCTCGATGGCGCTGACCCCGACTGGAAGCGGAAACTTCGTGTTCGGCACGCTCAGCCAGACCGACGCATCCTTTACGCAACTGGGAATCCTGGGCACCTACGGGGTGGGCATTACGGGGTTGGCGATTGTTCCCGAGCCCGCTTCGGCCATCTTGTGGGCATTGGCGATTCTGCTGGCCGTTCCAGCGAGCCGCCGGTCGTGATCCCGCCGCGTGGATCGCTCGCAGAACCAACCCACATGACGGTACGACCCCACGTGGTGCAGGTTTGTTCCGGCCGCGCCGTGTTGGCCATCTCATCGGTCGCGGGCTCCCGGCGAGCCGCGTGGCGTTAGCCCGCGTAAGGGGCGGTCGCGCAACCAGCTCGCATGACGGTGCGATCCAACGTGGCGGCGGTTCGTTCCAACGGCGACGTGTTGGCCACCTCACTGGTCGCGGGCTCACGCCGCGCGGCTCGCCGGGGCGCCCGCTAACGTGGCCTGGTTCGTCCTGACCGGGCCGTATTGAGGGCCGTGGGCGAACGGTATTTTTCGCGCGCCTTGGCGGGAAATGGCGTATTAGGTAAGGAGAAACTGCGCCGTTGCGGCAGTTGGATTTTTCGCCGATCGCTTTGATTGACGAGGCTGGGGGACGATTTTCGAGCGCCACCAGTTTGGGAGGGCTGGGGGTGTGACGAGACCAAGCTCATGGCGTCGGGTGAACGGACGCGCCGAACCGAACAACGAATCGAAATAACCGGCGAGCGATTGACGGTGCATAGGTCCGGTGATCCAATGCTGTCGCTTTTTTAAATTCCTGCTGATGGCAACAAGGAGTAACTCACGTGGCACCCTGGAACATGGCGTCACGAGCAGAGGAGTGGGCAGATTCTGACAAGCATCCCGCGTGCTTCTGCGCCTGTCATCATGACAGGCAAGCGGGACAGGCGGTGCACTTTTCTGATGGAATGCGGTTCCGGTTAGCAACGGCTCCGTCGGCGTTGCATTGTCGAACTCGGCGAGACCAGCATGCGGTCGAGCAGCTGGCACCTTCATTGCGCGTCATGTTGGACCACGACATTCGGCCATTCCACAGATACCTCACGAGGACATGAGAGATGAAACGGTCGTCAGGCACGTCGTTATTTGCTCGTCGGCATCACCGAAAAGGCAACTCGCAACCAACCGGCCGCGGGTCCTCACTGATCCGCGCGAAGCTCCATACCGAGTCGCTGGAACAGCGGTTGCTGCTCACTTGGCAGCCCTTGGGGCCAGGGCCGATTCTGGACAGTGGCAACGTTGTCGGGATTAACGACGGACCAGCAACCGGTGCGGTCAACGTGATCGCACCGATTCCGGGAAGCAAAGAAGCACTCATCGGAACCGTCAACGGCGGCGTGTGGTATGCGCCCGACATTACGGTTACGAGCCCTGCGTGGCAGCCGCTGACCGATAATATGCCCTCCACTTCGATTACGTCCGTCGAATACGATTCGTCCAATCTGAGTCGCGTGCTGGTTGGCATTGGTCGCGACAGCAGCTTTGGTCTCGAAGGCGGTCCGCTGACAGGTGTGCTTTACAGCTATTCGGGTTCAGTTCGCAGGTTGATCACAGCCAATCCGTCCGGTGGCACTTTCATGGCGACCGCGCACGGATTAACGAATGGCACCCAAGTACGTCTGGGGAGCAGTGGGACGCTTCCCACCGGGTTTAGCGAGACATCTGGTTATTTTGTTGTGGGAGTTCAGGCAAGTACGCCAAATACATTTCAGCTTTCCGCGTCACTGGGCGGTCCTCCGATACCCATCGTGGATGCTGGCAGCGGAACTCATTCGGTCATCGAGATAGTTCCAAGCGAGCACCAGCGCTGGACCAACCTGCCACCTGGCCCTCTTGCCAACCGCAGCGTCAGTGACGTGGCCTTACTTGGCCAGGGTACAATTCGCCTTGCGTCCGTAAATGATCGAACTACGCAGGCGGAACTTCCTCTCACGCTTCAACGCTCATTACAGGGGACCATTCCGCCGTCTCCCATTTGCGGAAATGGCCTCTTCCGACAAATGGTTGACAGCGCAGAGACTTCAGAAGATCAAAACCAGCCTTTCAACGCTGTCCCGGACCCGGCTTTCCCGGCTGTCCCGTTTTTCGCCGGTACCAATGTAAAAGATCTTGAATTCGATCCGATCAATAACATCTTGTATGCCGTGGGAGTTTCTGGGTTCGCCTGCGGGGGCAGATCGGGCGTGTTCTGGTCCAATGACAATGGCCAGACATGGAATCCGGTTCCTGTCGGCTTAGCCCCACTGGGAATCAACGTGGCAACCACAGTCGATGTCCGACTGGACGTCGCGTCCAATGGCGACCTGTTGGTAGCAGTCGTGAACCAGGTAGCAGCACCTAGGACTGATCAGTTAACAACGATCACTCGCATTACGGCGCCGAGCGGTGCGGCAGCGGCGGTTAACATTCCAATTCCGCCGCAAATCCATCCTGGCGGACAAGGTCAAATCCATTTTTCATTTCGTGCGGACCCGACGAATCCGAATGTTATTTATTTGGGGGGTGACCGACAGCAGTCGGCGTTTTCGGAGTACCAAGTCGGTGGGGGCGTATTGCCCGCCGGTTCTGAGGGTCTTACATGGACAGATGATTGGGATCCACCGAACATTCCAGCCAATTCGCAATTAGTTTCGGGCCAGTTACCACTCATTGCGATATCTGATCGTTTTATCTCAGCACAAATGATCGGCGAGGAAGTATTCCGCGAAATTACGCAGCCACCTAGTTCTAATCCACAAAACGGGGACCCAATTAGTCTGCCGCTAAATGCGATTCAGCAGGTAAGAATTGCAAATCCCGCCGCGATACCCGAGGGACTCCAGGCTACCGTGCAACTCCGGTGGAGCAATGTGGCTACGCGCCAAATCAATGCGGTCATCTCTCTCACGAATACTTCCACCGGAAACATCGACCCGCCGCGGTTGCCTTTGACGGTCATTGCTGAAAGCAACCTCCCGAATTCCGTCGGGGCGATGGAACCTAGCGGAAGGCTGTTTCGCGGCGAACTAATCAATGGGAATTGGGTTTGGAATAGTCTTACTCATGATGGCGCATTTAGCGCAGCTGATCCCCCCACCCTAACGGCCGTCACGGCCGTCGGAACACTTGGTTCCACGGGAGTTCCGCTCCTGACAGCGCCAGGCCACAATTTGGCCCAAGGCGACATGATCCGGCTCGTCGGTACCGGTGCATGTCGCGATGTCAGCGAATTGTGGTTTGTTGCCGGTGCCGCCCCAAACACCTTCACCATCCAAACCGCCTCGAACGCGGCAGTTCCAGTTCCGTTGTGCACTGTCGACGCGAGTAACACTTTGCAGTTTGCTCTGTACAAACCGGTCGGCCGTAACCACGTAGGATCTGCACCACATCCTGATTCGCGCGATTTGGCGATCGTTGGTGTGGGGAGTAATACGTTGCTTGTTGATGCCAACGATGGCGGTATTTACTCGCGGCGTCTCGGAAACTACGCGCTTCCAACTGAGATTCTGGCATCGTGGCGTTCGGCCAATGGCACCCCTGGGCAGGCGCCGCTTCAGGTCGGTGAGATCATTACAGCTGACTGGAATAACCAGAATGACAGAGTTGTGGCAGGGACGATCGACAACGGAACGGTCCAATCACCGGGTAGATTGAGCTTAAACAATCGTTGGCAGACACAGCTCGACGGAGACGGGACTTTGGCCGAAGTATTTGACGCGTCGACTCCGGCTGTGACGTACTTCAGTAGAGAGCAACTCCAGAATCTGACGCGTAACAATCAACCTGTGCGTCTTGAGGTACAGAATGTTCCGATGCCACCTGCGTTGGGCGGTACCTTGGTCGTCCCGTTTCATGATTTTGAATGCCTAACGTGCCCTATCGTTCGCCCTATTTTCCCAAATGTTCCCTTTGTCGTTCCCTTTGCAACTAATTCTGTTGACAGAAACCGAATCGCAATTGGGACCGAATACCTATACGAATCAACGGACCAGGGCGAAACACTTCAGGTAGTAAACGGAATTAACCGTACGGCACCTGGGACGTACGTTCCCGCCATGCCATTTGGTAACGACGCGACGGGCGTTTTTCCAGCGCAAATCACCGCGCTTGCCTACGGAGGGATGCAAAATGGACAAGCGTCTCCGGAAGTCCTCTATGTGGGTACCGAGAATGGCGACGTGTATGTACGTAGAGCTGGCGCACCTACCGGCGCTATGCCCGCCCTTACGAACAGGCTGGCCGGAGGGCAAGTGAAAGACATCGTACTGGACCCCAATAATTGGGAGATCGCGTACGCAATTACAAATAGCAATGTTTTTTGGACCAATGACGGCGGGACAAACTGGAACAACATGACAAATATTGGCGTCCCGAGTGGGGGCGACCTGCCAACCGTGATGCGCGAGGACCTGCAGTCCGCTTCAAGTCTGATTGGTGATGCAGTTGCGGCGCAAATTGCCATCGGTGGGACGTTTGAAGCATTGGCGTTGGCCCAGATTGACGGCGATGTCGGCGTCCGAACGAATCAGTTATATGTCGCCGGAACAAACGGCGTTTTTTACATCCCGATCGAGCAGGATTCAGCTAGTGCGCCGGGCCGAATTGGCGGACCGGACCGCGACACGTGGGTCAGCGCTCGGAATAAGGACAGAACGAATTCCAACTTGTTGCCACGCGCGGGGGTCCATGACCTACGGTTCGACTCACAGGATCAAATTTTAGTCGCCAGTTCACTTGGTCGCGGTGTTTGGACGCTCGATCTCGGCGCGGAGAATCGGGGGTGGAAGCGCAAATCCGAAGTATCGGTCGAAGTTTGGACGAATGGCTAAAATCGCGTGGGGATATTGGCAATTCGTCCGGTAATTTGCGACGAGCATCGCTATCACTGGAGCAGCTCTTGACGTTGATTGGAAATGCCTCTGGAGGCGACACACTTGACATTGTTAGTCTGACAGGGCTATTCGAGAACATCGTGCGTCGCCTGGAGGCCGTGGGGCAGTTGGCGTCAACTGGCAACGTCAGCACGAGCCAGCTCCCCACGTCAGGCTTCGTCTTACCAGACCAAGCCAGATTCATCGTCTCGGCAGATGGCATTGCAACGGAAGTTGTCGTTCCCGCTTCCGTGACAACAGATAACACGACTCTCGAAGACCTGATTGTCGATCTTAACGGTGCCATCGCGCAGGCGGGCCTCGGTGAAATGGTTGTTGCCGTGGCTTTGGACGATGGCGACCTGGCAATTCGCTCCACGGTCAATTCCGCGCTCACGACGTTGGGCTTGACGACGATGCAAATTGTGGCGGCGGACCCAACCGCTGCCAATGGCCAGCTTGTCGCAGCCATCGACCCAAACACGACTCATCGCTTCGAGCTCAACATAGGGCGGACGCAGAGTGCCGACACGGGCACAACGGTCATGTCTAGCAACCACAGTCTTGAGTTGACCAACATCAGTACGCAAAGTGGCGTCCCATTCATTGGCGATAACGTCAATGTCTTTGATCTCGTGGAAGATCTCAACGAAGCTCTAACAATCGCCGGTGCAACGGGCGTCATGTTTGTGCCCGACCTGGGTGGCGATGGCGTTGATGTAAATCCGCTTGGAATTAGTCCCAATCGCAATGATCGGTTGGTGTTGGTCGCTAGCGATCCGTCTGTTTCTTCGCTCACAGTTTCCGCGTTTGGCGCGGGACTCGGCCTCGGCTTTGCCCCAGTTCAGCAAGTTACGGCACAGACCAATACGAACGCCGCGCACGTGCTTCTCGCCCTGGACGAAACGCCCCAAACACGGGGACCCGATTCGGACTCTCCATATCAAATCTTGCAGCAACTGGAAACTATCGTACGACAAGTGTCACAAGACGCCGGAGCGCCGCTACCAGACTCGTACTCAATCGATCCGATGTTTTCTGACACAGAGGATTTTGTTTCATTTAACCTACAATTGAATCACGAATTTGACTCACCCTTACCCTTCACTCCATTCGAAGAAGGATTCGATCTTGGGGCGTTTGGTCGAATCGAAGTCTCTGCAATCGCCGACGCCACCATCTCTGCGTTGGTCCATCTGGATCTGGACGTCGGCTGGTATTTCGGCGAATTACCCGTGACGCCGATCGACGCCACCACAACTCTTGCCAGTCTGAACGCCGGGTCGGGCGTCGCCCTCTCCGTCGGCATCACTGCCGCCGGGACCACGCCGGTTAGCGGACGGCCAGCGCAGGATACGACGTTCACCATAACGCTAAAGCGCGACGCCGGCGACGAGACCCAGACGTTGACGCTGCCCTACAATGGCGCTGCCCGGCCCGTGGCTATCGATAACACGTCGCTCGATGATCTGGCCGCCGACCTGAATCGGCTGTTCCAGCTCACCAGTTCCTCCGCCAGTAACCTCAGTGACGTCCTGCAAGCCGATGTGTACCGCAGGAAAAACGCGCAGGGGGCCGTGCTCGACGAGCGGCTGGTCATCAGCTCGCTCGATCCGTCCATCCGCGCGATGCGGATCGATGGCGCCGAAGACTTTGGCTTTACCACCGCGCAGCAAAGCAACTTCAGCGACCTGCGGATCCTCGTCAGCGATCCCAGCGGGACGCAGCAGTTCCTCGTCGATCTCGACCGTCGGCCCGATGGATCGCCCGTGCAGACCGTCGGCGATGTGATCGCTGCCATCCACGATGCCACGGGAAACCGCGTACAAGTCCGCCCCAGCGACGATCAGAAAGGACTTGTCGTCGAGGCCTGGTCCGGCGGTGCCGTGGATACCAACGCGATCGTCAGCGTCCTGCCGGCATCCACAAGTCTGGAAGAAATGTTCGATGCATCCGGCGACCTGCAAGTCACCAGCAGCGTGATGTCTCAAGCGATCGCCGGACTGGGGCTCCACTCCGATCACCACGGATCGTTCCAGATCTATGACCCGGCCTGCCAGATGACCACGGGCGACATCCCGCTGACCGACGATGGGACGGTATTCGCCGCCGAACTGAATGCGATCTTTGGCGGCACCGCTTCCGTGACCCACACCAATATGGGGCAATTCCAGATCACGTTCGCCAGTAACCTGGGGGACGTGCAACAACTGGTCGTCATTCCTGGAACGGGTGGCATTCAAGGCAACGTGCAAACTCTGGTCGAAGGGGTTACGAGCACGACCAGCGAAGTGCAGCAAGTCGAGTTTACGGGCCTGCACCAGATCGAAGGCGCACCGCTGCACGGCCAGACGGAACGGGATCGGATCTATATCGTGGAACGGGACCCGGACAGCGTCGAGAAAAACGTCTCCATCCGATTCGGACTGGAGGTCGACGACGTGGATCTGGCCGCGGCGCTCGGTCAACTGAGCTTTGAGATCCAGGGGGACAATGACGCGAAGGTCGCCGCCGGGCTGCCCGCATCGGCACCCGATATCAACTTGGGCATTACCGTGGGCACCAACTTCAAGGACCCCGGCACGCAGGCCGCCGACGGACGTATTTTTTTGAGCGAACCGTTTGATCTGCAGTCGCAAGTGCTGGTGCTCAATCCGTTGGACCCCACCGTCACCAGTGTCACGTTCGACGGGGGCGCGTACCTGGCGCTGGGAGTGGATAAAGTAACCACCGCCGACGACTTCCTGGAGAGCATCACGGGAGTCGACAATCCGTTGATTCGTCTTTCCCTCACGCGCACGCTCAACGCCACCACTGGTGAACCGGAGTTTTCATGGAGCGTCGATACCAACTTCCAGAATCTGGTCAGTGAATTAAAAGACTTTGACATTGACGACATCCTGCAGTTGGTCCGCGGCCTGGTGGCACAATTGCAGGATGCCGAAACCATGCAGTTCATGACCCGGCCGTTGCCGCTGGTCAACAAGTCGCTGAACGACATCGTTGATTTCACCGACGGACTTGTCGCCGCTGCCGATCGGGTGTTGTCGGCAATCGATGAAGACGCGCTGGGACCGGCGATCGGCGTTGTGGAGAGCGCCGTGTGGGATCTGGGTCTGCCGCTGGAAGACAAGCGGCGGATGCAGCGGTCCGTCGAGGTGCTGAATCGGCTCAAACCACTCTACACCGACGCTCAATTACTGGACGAAGACGGAAACCCTACCGATTGGCGCGAGCGCCTGCCGGGGCGGCTGCTAAGCGCCGTGCGTAATCTGGCCAAGGCCATCCAGTTCGAGGTGCTGGACACGGCGGCCGCCGATCGGGCGGATGGTTGGCAAGCGCTGGTGGCGGCACGCGATGACCTGATTGCACTGGTTCCACAGCTGAATTCGGTGGGCGAGCGCGTGGCGTCGTTCCTGGAAGAGCAATTACGGATGCGGTTGCCCAGCGGCACATTGGTGGCCGTGGACATTGGGCCAATCCGAGATATGGACTCGAGCCAATCAGGAGACCAACGTGCCATCACGCTGGGGATCAAACTGCGCAATGACAACTGGTTTCGCGGCAGCGACGGCCAGGTCCGAGAGTTTCAGATTGACATTCCGCCCGACTTCCTGGAATTTCCGGCGCTCGATCTGCAGCTCAACACGGCCGCCAAACTCTACGTCGGTGGCGAGATTGTGGTGGGGGCCGCGGCGGCGCTGACGGACAACCAGAGCATCCTGGTACTGGCCGACAATCCGCTACGCCAACCCGTGATCCGCATTCAATTCGGCAGCGGCGAGCAAACCACATTCGAAAACCAACTGGCCTCCGGCCAAGTCCCGACCAAGTTGACGACGATCTACAGTGGCCTTACCAACAGTGCCACGATCGAGTTGGAAAAAGGTCTGTTTGACGCTGGCGGCACCTTGATTGAGGGGGATCGCTGGTTGATTCGGGACCAGGTGGGTACGAGCAGCGAGACGCACTATGCCCTGGAGCGACGCGATGGTGGCTTCGAGGTCCGCACACGTCCCATCGGCGAGGTCCATCTGCATCGCACGGGCATGAACGTCAACGTGGGATTTGATGCAGCGGCCAACGGCAGTGTGAGCATCGATGGTCTCGGAGAGGTTCTGACCGTAGGCGGCGGTGTGAGCCTCTTGCGATCGGAATACGTGGAGGCCAACGGTCCTGTGACCAATCCGATCGGCTTGCCAAGTGATCCCATCGCGAAGACGGACTCGCGGTTTGTGCACGTGGCGGTGACGTATACGCCGAGTGGAGGGGGGCCGGCCGCAACCGACGTACTGCGCGGTGGTGAGAATGAGGAATATGCGATTGTTAAAAACGCCAGTCACAACTATGAACTCGACCTCAGTGCGTGGCTGGTCGCGCATTCAGGTGCGACCATTTCGCGGGTTGCCATATCGTATCAAACGGCAACATTGCCGGGTGCGGGTAACGATCGAGCGGCCCAGGTTGAAAACCGGGCCGCAGCGCGAGTCTTTGCCGATGATCCTACCGTGACCAATGATATCGGTGCGGTTGGACTTTCGGCGTTTCTCGGCAGCCTGACTGTTGATCTGCACAATCGAGATACCAGCGGCCTGCCATGTGACGGAAGTCTGCTAGTCGGTTCATTGGACTTGGACTTTGCTGGCAAGCTCGTGGAAAACGCCGTAACGGTCGCGGCCACACTGGAGCACCTGGATCAACCACGGTTCTACGTCGATCGAAGCTCGCTGGCCAGACTGATCGGCGACATTGATTTTGACCTCAAGGCACTGATTCGCGCGGCCCGATTGTTCCTCGACAAATTGGAAACTGGAATCGCCGAGGGAACCATCCAGAAGCTGCCGCTGGTGGGCAATATCGACCGCGCGGGGTTGTTCATTCAGACCTTGCGAGACCGGTTGCTTGATCCCGTCGAGATGTTCGTCATGACGAACGAGGCCGTGCCGGCGGTTATGGAGCAGTTGCTGGAAACCGAGATCTTCAATCAGCTCGGTCCGTCTAGCGGGCTTAAAGTCTATCCCAATCCCGACATTCGCGGCACCGGGATCTTGGACGACTTCGACCAAAACGGATCGGTTACGCAGGACGACGTCACGGTGTTGATTTCGCAGGATCAGTTCGCGATCCAATTGCGCATTCGAAGTTTTGACGAACTGACGGTCGCGTTTGACACCGGCCTGGAGCAGTTACCGATCACGGCCGAAGGTGGCGTGAATGTGAATCTGGAATACACCTACGATCTGGGCATTGGATATAGCAAGTCCAGCGGTTTCTATTTGATTACCAACTCCAACAGCGACCCTGAGCTCACGCTGCAGCTTGAAGCGGGCCTAGGCGTCAACCGGACAGACCCGGCAGCCCCGATTCCCACGACCTTGGAGGCCCAAATCGGCAACACCCAGTTGAGCATTACCGACATCCTGCAACCCGTTACGTCTGATACTGGGACATTCTTGACGGGCGAGATCACGTTGAATATCAAACCGCCCTTGAACGGTGTCGACGGTGATGTCGTTTACGTCCGCGACGTCAAGGCGAAACCCCTGGGCCAGATTGTGACGTTGGGCATCGATCATGTGCAGGGCGAATTGAACCTCCGCCTGGAAGCCGGGCTGGGGACGAATCTGCCCATGGTGCAAAGCGAAGTTTTTGCCAGCTTCTCAGCCAGGGCGACTACCAGCGGCACGGGCGAGATCACCATTCAGCCCGATATTGACCAGTTGGAATTTGCCAACGTCGGTGTGCGATTGGGCGCCTTGCTGAACAAACAAGTGGGCCGCGTGATCGACTTCGTGGACAAATTCCTGGCGCCACTGAAGCCGGTGGTCAAGATATTGAAGGAAGATGTGCCCGGCTTGTCGCAGTTGTCAGAAGCGGCCGGCCGTGGACGCGTCACCTTCCTGGACCTGGCACTGACTCAGGCCGAAGACCCCGAGCAGGCCAGAAACATCCGCCGTTTCGTCAATACGGTCGACGTGTTGATCACGCTGGTCGATACCATGAAGACGCTGGAGGAAGAGCAGCTGGTAATTCTGGTTAAACAACTGAACCTCATTCCCGTGGCAGTCGCGGCGCCGGACGGTACGGCAACGACGATCGACAAACTGCTGGCCGGGCATCAGACAGGGTTGGAGAACCAGGCCCAAGCGGAATTGGAAAAGGTCCACGGCCCGTTGGGATCGTTGTTGGACAAGCTGAATGAGATCGGCGTGCATTTGGATTTGATCGAATCACCGGTCAACCTGATCAAGCTGTTGGTAGGTTCGACATTTAACGTCGTCAGCTGGGACCTGCCACGTTTTGAGCTGCCGTTTTCACTGGAAAAATCATTCCGGCCCGTCCCGCCGATTCCGCCGCTGGTCGTGCGGATTGGATTTGACTTCAACGTGTTCGCGCAACTGTCGGTGGGCCTGGACAGCCGAGGTCTACAGACCGGCCAATTCCTGGACGGATTTCATTTTCGCGATCTGGACCGTACGGGAAATGACATCGCGGAATTCGGCCTGCTGCTGGCCGCCCGTCTGGCGGCGCTGCTGGACGTTGGTGTGGCATCGGCGGGGATCGAGGGAGAGCTCCGTGGAACTTTAGACGCCAACTGGCACGATCCCAACCTGGATGGAAAGCTGTACCTGGACGAAATTCGCCAGATCCTGGCCACCGAAGGCGTAAGTTGCCTGTTTGACATCCACGGCGAACTGCGAGCACTTGTCCGGGTGATCTGGGAGGTCCTGGGGCAACAAGGAAGCAAGGATTTCATCGATGCACTGTTATTTGAGTTCAACACTGTCTGCCCCCAATACGAACTGGGACACGTTGTGGACGGCTCGTTTAACCGGCTGATCGATGACCAGGGTGATTCGGATCCCAGTAATGACATTTACCAGGCAACGGGTTTGAACGCTCCCCAGATTCCAGGAACATTGGTCTTGCATGCTGGCGCGTACGCCGGCCTGCGGCGCCCCGGGATCAGCAACGACGTCAGCGAGACATTTGAAGTGGAGCAAATGGCACCGGGCGTCTTCGAAGTCCGTGCCCTGGGACTCATCAACCAATACAGTGGAGTCGAGGAAATCTATTTTAATGGTGGTCTAGAGGAGGACCAGCTGCAGCTGGTCAACGTGGACGTCCCACTGACGATTCTCGCCGGCCCGGGAGATGAGGTGTTGGTCGGTACGCGGCACGCTGATTATCTGGATGGCGGCGCGGGAAAGGACCTGGTTATCGGACGCGGCGGTGGCGATATCCTGAACGGCGGATCACAGGATGATGTGATCTGGGGCGATTTCGCCGCCCACCGGCACAGATCCAGGGGATGATCCATTCGCGGCAGTGCCTGGTGCGCTGTGGGGCTCGGCATCCGAAGATGTCAACGACACAATTGACGGGGGTGATGGCAACGATGTTATTTTTGCCGGACAGGGCAACGATGTCGTTCAGGGAGGCGTCGGCCAGGATTTCATTCTGGCTGATGCCGGTCGCGACTCCGTGCATGCGGGAGCCGGCAATGACTTTGTCAGCGGCGGTCCCGATGCCGACCTGTTGTTTGGCGACAATGGCAATGACCTGATCGTGGGTGGCTTCGCCACCGATACCGACACATCCCCGACAGGCCAGTCAACGGCTGCACGCAACTCGCTGATTGCCGATGCCTTTGCGGAGTTAGTCCTTGGTCCAGGGTCAACGGCAGAGAAACTGCTGGCTTTTCTGCAGGCTCGACAGACATTTGTGGACGCTGCAGGTACGCTATTGTTGGACACCAACGACGATTTGTACGGCGGTGCGGGAAATGACCTGTTGATCGGCGATACGGGCAGCGATCGCCAGTTCGGCGGCTACGGAAACGACGTGATCCTCGGCTACCGGATTGGTGATCCGGATCCACTGGACCCAGAGCACATCGAAGGTGGGCCTGACGACGATTTTCTCTGCGGGGCTTCGGGAGTCGACCAGATTGTCGGTGGAGTCACGGACAACGATTTTGGTGGATCGATCCTGAGTGGTTTGCTGGACGCGCTTTCCCAAACGTCGGGAACGGTTTTGAGCGGAGGCTGGAACGTCGCTTCCTGCAGTTCGGCACCGGTTCCTGACACCGTCGCCGTGGGCAAAATCGAGGGGCGTCTGTTCAACGACCAGAATAACGACGGCCTGCGCGATGCCAGGGAATCAACGCTGGAAGGCTGGACTGTAAATCTGACCGACGCCCAGGGCGCTGTCGTCGCCACCACGATCACGGACGGCGACGGGCGCTACGGTTTCTTCCAGTTGTACCCTGGCGACTACCGCGTCGATGCCGTGTCTGAACCCGGCTGGCATCAGACAACGGCAGGCGGATCGAGTCTGCTGGATATCGAGCGCTCGCCCGAAGCAAGTTATGCGATCTCTGCCGACGCGTTATATGCCGTGAACAACGAAGGGCAATGGGAGCTGCGAGGTGGGTTCGGTTCCGTAGCCATGTCGGCCATCGTCTGGGCCAACGGCAGGTTACACGGAATCGGCGACAGTGATGGCAAATTCTACGAAATCGATCCGCTGACGGCGGGATTGCAGAAACTCGCGACGACCGGGGTGCCCGCTCGTGGCGGAATGGTCTTCAGCGTGGCAGACCAATCGTTCTTCCTTTCCAGTGGCAATACGCTGTTCCGGTTCGATCTGGGAACTCAACAAACGTCGGTGATCGGTAGTCATCAAACGGATGCCTTGTTCGGCTTGCAGTGGTCCTCGGACGGGGATTTGGTCGCCGCGCGCGGAGCCGGCGTGTTCTACCGCATCGATCCGGCACACGGCAACGCCCAACAATTGTTGGGGGTCACCGAGTCCGACTTGGGTCTGGCTGGTATTTCATTCAGCAAAGCCAACACCGTTCCGACCCTGCAGTCGGACTCGATTTCAGTCGTCATCCGCCCCGGGCAGATGGCATCTCCGGATCAGATCGGCATGTACCTGGCACCCACGGTTGTGAACGGCGTCAAGTTCCATGACCGCAACGCCAACGGTCAGCAAGATTCAGGCGAAGAGGGGATCGATGGCTGGACGATCATATTATACGACGACCAGGGAAACGAGATCGCTTCAACGGTTACCAGAGAAATCGATGGCGTGCATGGTGCCTACGAATTCAAGGGACTTGCACCCGGAGCCTATTCGGTGGCCGAAGCGATGCGCCCGGATTGGGTACAGACGACACCTACGTTGGGCAGCCCCGGGGCGCCGTTTATTGCTATCGCCGATGACGGGTACAGTCAGACGACGTCTGATTTGATCGTGGAAAATGAGCCCCATCCGGTGGCGATGGTGCATCTCACGCTCAACCTGCAGCATGCCCAACCGGAGCAGTTGACGCTGGCACTCATCAGCGCAGCGGGGACCCGCATCACGCTCCCGGCACTGGCCGGTTCCACGCTGGATACCATGCTGAGCGGATTCGCTGGTGAGCAGCCTAACGGCACTTGGACCCTCGTAGTGGCGGACACCGTGCAGGGTGATGCTGGCAGATTGCTGGACTGGTCGCTGCAGTTTTCGAACGGCAGCGGCACGCAGCCACCAGGAGGAAGTACTCCCAGTCCCGTGCACCGCTGCAAAATGACGGCCAGCGAGTCCATTGTCGTTCCACCTCCAGGTCCGACCGGTGTGGTGCCGCGAATCACGGTTTATTTCGGCGCTTATCGATTGGGATCGGTATCGGGCGTCAAGTTCCTGGACAGTAATGCGAATGGCCTGCGCGACCCCGAGGAAATCGGCTTGGGTGGCGTGGAAATTTATGTCGACCTGAATCGGAACGGGAGTTGGGACCGGCAGGAACCGAAGTCGGTCACGGAATTCGATAATGCGGCGACGACGGAGGATGAAGCGGGCCGATATCTTCTGGTCGGGCTGCCCCCATCGACGCTCCCCTCTGGCAGCCTGCGAACCTACGACATCCGCGAAATCGTTCCTCCGGGGTATTTCCAGACGACTCCGCAGCTGATGGGGGCGCATACCATCACGATCGCCTCGGGCGGTCACGTCGACGACCGAGATTTTGGCAACCAGGTCGGGGATGCCCTGGGCTCCATTCACGGCCAGAAGTGGCACGACGTGGACGGGGATGGTTTTCGCTGTAACGCACCGCCGTTCTGCGACGAGCCGGGTCTGAATGGCTGGACAATTGAATTCTACCAGTTTGATTCAGCCACCATGACCCAGACTCTGGTTGCCACCGCAACGACGATGTCAATGGATTTGAACGGTGACGGCCTGATCGATCCCGTCACGGAGCAAGGTTTGTACTGGATCGACAATCTGCCCTTTGGCGATTACATCGTGCGCGAGCAGCAACAGCCGGGCTGGAGACAGACCTACCCTCATCCGATCGAAGAATATTTCGTAACAGTCAATGGAGTGGTCACGGGGCTCGATTTTGGCAACACGCAAACAGGAGGAATGGCTCCTGATTTCGATGCCGACGGAGTCGCGGACTGCGATGATCTGGATTTGCTGTACGCGGCGCTGATGAGTGGCTCGCAACAATCGCAGTACGACCTTAACGGCGACGGCATCGTCGACTACCAGGATGTGATCACATGGTTGGAAATTGCCTATCAGTTCAACCATCCGAACAGTATGGGGGTGACCTATTTGCCGGGGGATGCCAATCTGGATGGTTTCGTCGATGGTCTCGACTTCATCATCTGGAACGCCCACAAGTTCACAGTAGATGCCAACGCGGGCTGGTGCGGCGGCGACTTCAATGCCGACGGCTTTGTGGACGGGGCTGATTTTGTGATCTGGTACAGCCACAAGTTCCAGTCCTCGATGCGACCGCAGCGTGTCTCAGCCGGTACGGGTACCGTTTCAGGCATCAAGTGGGAAGATCTGGCGAACTTCGGCGTGCGAGATCCTGGCGAGCCGGGAGTCGCGGGCGTGCGGATTTATGTCGACCTGAACTCCAACGGCGACTGGGACAACAACGACGACGCGCCCGAACCTTCGGCGGTTACCGCTGCAGACGGCTCCTATCTGATTACCAACATTCCGTTGGGCTATTGGAATATTGCGGAAGTCGTGCCCAACGGATGGGAAGTGACTTACCCGGATGAAGGTGTCCACCTGCAGGTTACGGTTGATCCGACCGCCACGGAAACCAATTTTGGTAACCGGCGGCTGCCATCCCCGGGCAGCATTCACGGCCAGAAATGGCACGACCTGGACGGCGATGGGCGGCGAGATCAGAACGAACCGGGGCTGGACGGCTGGACTATTGAGCTGGTGGATGCACTGACCCAGGCTGTCACGCAATCGCAGGTGACGCACAGCGCCGACCTGAACATGGATGGCATGATTGACGACATCACGGAGCGAGGGCTGTACTGGCTGGAGGACGTTCCGGCGGGTGACTATTACGTGCGCGAGGTGCCGCAGGACGGCTGGCTGCAGACCAGTCCCTCAGCCGACGTGCAGATTTCGGGTTACGCTATCGCCGACAACTGGTTGCAGGCATTTGTCGGAGACCGCTCGGCCAGCAGCCTGCGGCCAATCAGCTCGATCGTCGCTGGCCCAAACGCACAGCCTCTCACCTTGCAGGCGGCGACTCGCGACGAGTACCTGTATTTCACGGCCTGGAGCGACGACGCGGTCTTGCAAGGGCTCCTGGCCGACCTCACTTTCGACGCGGACTCTGTCAGCAATCTGTGGACGGGCGATCCGGCGATCCAGGTCTGCGCCACCGGCGAAGACCACGATACACCGCTCGGCCCCAGCACATCCAATGTGGCTCGTCACATTTCGGCCTGCGAGGCATCCGGTGGATGGACTCAGCCCGCGGTAGGTCCCTTCAATGCAACGGGATTCCCTGGCCTTGTTCCGCCGGTGCCTCTGATCAATCTCGAAGCGAATTGGATCTGGTACGACTCGGGCCGGCAGCCTGGCACGACCGCGCCGTTCCAACCGGGCTTTGACCACGACGAGTACTTGATTTTCAGGATTCCCGTGCCGTCACGTTCAAACGATTACTTTGTGCAGGTCGACGGCAGCGCCGTCACGCAAATTGATTTCGGCAATGCCCGCGTCACGTATCTTCCCGATGGCGATGATACGATACACGGACTGGACGGTGATGACGATCTTCACGGGGATCACCTGATTGATCCCGAACGCCATCCGCTGGTCGTCAGCACAGGATCGCGTCGCGATCGGCTGTATGGCGGACGCGGCAAGGACCGACTGGATGGCCAGCAAGCCGACGATTTGCTTTCTGGTGGCGAAGGCCATGACGTGCTTCACGGTGGTGAGGGTGTCGATTGGCTGGAGCAGGACTTTGACCTCAATCAATCGCTGTTGACCAATGGCCTGGTTACCACGGCCACGGCAGGGACCATCTCGGTCGATCTTGCCTACACCATCGAACACGCGCGGCTGATTGGCGGACCGTCCCCCAACGATCTCGATGCGCGTGGATTTACGGTGGGCAGCGTGGAGTTATATGGCAAGGGAGGAGACGACCGTGACCTCTGGGGAACCGATTTTGCAGACCTGCTGGTTGGCGGAGACGGTAGTGACGTGCTGATGGGAGGCCTTGGCGATGACCGCTACCAATTCGGTGCCGTGACGACATCGACGGCGGAGAGCGATCACATCATCGAACTGGCTGGCGGAGGGATCGATACGGTTGACTTTGGCCAACTGCCGGCATCGGATTTGGTCTTTGTCGATCTGAACACGCCACCCGCACTTGCTGCAGCCATACGTCGCGGACCGTGACAGGCGATGCACTGAATCTCGAAAACGCGTACGGCGGCGCGGGGGATGACATCCTGCTGGGCAACGGAAGCGACAATCTGCTGGACGGCGGTCCGGGCGCGGATCGCCTGTTCGCGGGCAGTGGGAATGACCAGCTGTACGGCGGCCGAGGAGCAGACGTTCTGTTCGGTGAACTCGGCGACGACACGTACGTGTTTCTGCCGGAGTGGGGGGCCGACACGATCGTGGACGGCAGTGGACCGTTCAATGGCTCCGCGGACCGCGTCGATTTGTCTCGTCTTACCGAGTCACTGCTGGTGGAAATCCGCGTCGGCAACTGGACGGTCCGCGATACGTCGGGCAACTCGCTGTTCCACTCGGGAGCGGTCATCGAGCAGTTGGAGTTGGGACATGCCGCGGACGAAATCCGTTTGTTGGCGGACGGCGCGGCGTTCAGCGTGTTGCCCGGCAGCGTGGACGGCGGCGACGGCGAGGACCTGTTGAATTACAGTGGCAACCCGCTGGTCGATGGCGTGCCCGTGTGGGGACCCAGCGGCACGGGCTACTCCAGCAGTGTCTCCGTCAACTTGCTGGGCACGTCCACCGGCATCGGTACGACGACCGACTTCGAGCACGTGGTGGGTGGCTCGGGGGGTGACCTGATCATCGGCAATCAAGGCGACAATAGAATCTGGAGTGGACCAGACGATGATTCCATCTTCGCACTCGACGGCAATGACCTGCTGGATGGTGGTTCGGGCAGTATCATTGGCGGAAACTTTCTCGATGGCGGAGCCGGCGATGACACGTACCAATTCGATGACGTCACGGCGGCAGCCACCATCAGCGACTCAGCCGGCATCGACACCTTGGACTTTTCTGGCATTACCACCTCGCTGTCGGTTTCGTTCGGTGCCGCGTCGACCGTGGCGAATTGGGGCAGCTCTACGGTATCGGTATCCCCGCCGAGCATGGAGTTGATCCTGGGTGGCTCCGGCGACGATACGTTTTCCCTGCTGGGGTCAGCCGTCCTGCCGGCAGACGGATTGATTGACGGGGGCGACGGCATTAACTCGCTCGATTACTCCGCGTACGCGACGGGCATTAACGTGAATCTGTCCGACGTTGATCTGTCGCCAAGTTCAACCGTCCCGTTCATTCGAGCGCTATCCGCCACCGGTGTGGACTCCCTCGCTAATATCCAGAACGTCCTCGGCACTGCTCACGATGATGTCATTGTCGGTGACGATGGCGATAACCTGATCGATGCGGGTGTGGGCGACGACCGTGTCTTTGGCCGCAAAGGACTGGATACGCTGATGGGAGGCCCGGGCGTCAACTGGCTCTTCGGCGATGGCGGCAATGACGTTTATCTGATCGATCCGACCGTTGCCGCAGACCATCTGGTTGAGGATGAGGGTTGGGTCGCGGGTGGACAAGTGAGCTCCGGCGGTAGTGATACAGTTGACTTGCGACATTGGACAACTGGAATTACGGTCGATCTGTTGACCGCCTCGTCACAATTGGGAGGTCTGGTGAGACTCAAGTCGAAAGACGGCGCCGACGAAGGCCAGGGAAATTTCGAAAACGTGTTGGGCAGCGCGACCGCAGTGAACGTACTCACGGGAAATGACGCCGATAATCTGCTGGTGGGCGGCAGCCTGAACGATACGATCACGGGAGGAAAAGGGGACGACCTGCTAGCCGGGAATGGCGGAATCGATTCGCTCGATGGAGGTGACGGCAACGACGTCATCCTGGGTGGTGACGGCGGTGACATGCTCGACGGCGGCATCGGCCGTGACATCCTCGTGGGTGGCGATGGCCTGGACACGATCGATGCGACCGATGCTCCGCCGAGCGCCGACATCCTCATCGGCGGATACACGATCTACGACAACGATAACTTCCTGCAAAATCTCGGACGAGGCCCCTGGGATGAGCTGCGGACGGTGTGGGTGTCGACAGACGCAGAATCTTCAAAGCAATCGCGTCTACAAGCGGGTGTCGGCCCGAACGGAATCTACTACCTGCGGATCAATGACACGGTCTTTGCGGACGGTTTCACAGATGTCATCTCGAACGGACCGGAGGATTGGCTGATCTTCACGTCGACCCGCCCCGCACCCGTCATCCGTAATGGTCAGCTCGGCGAAGATGTGATTGAACGGATGGTCCGCAATCGCGAAGAGGATGATGCCCTTGTCTCTATCGACAACTTCTGGAAGACGTGGTGAGGTCTGCGCGTCAGCCCATGACCGACCCTGCGCGAGGAGATCGTTGCGCCGCCGGGTTGAAACGTGGCAACTCGCGGGGTGGCTGCGCAACGGCCCCTCACTCGGGCTCACCCTGCGGCTCGCCGTTCCAGCTGGCCATTCAGCGTTCGGCCGAAGAAGAAGATGCTGAATCGGGCAACCGCCCCGCCTCCCGCTGCATGGTCTGGATATGCTGCTGACGATTGCGCTCGATGTCGGCAGGATCTTCGGATCGTTCAGGGGCCTTCTGGCAACCGTACGCGGTGGCGAAGAGCACCACGAACAGAACGGCCAGAAATAGGGCGCGCCGCATCGGCCATAATCGCTTGATTTCTCGCCACATTACCAAACCTATCCCATCCGGTACGATGCATTGACGATTCGGCTAGGGTGTCGGAATGGCTCCCCCCTGGCGCGTTCCCATCTCCTGCCAGACAATCGCGTCTATTCCCTCCGCCACCGCTTGTACAGCGGCATCACATAACGCCACGTTAGCAACTCCCGAGTGATAGCTGGTTGCTGGAGAAACAATCCGCCACCAGCAGGAGTCGTTTCGGCACGGCTTCCAGCACACGGCATTTGGTGGCATCAGGTGGTTGTACCAGTTGCGCCACATGGTGCCTTCCGTCCAGGGATAACCGCGCCAGCGCCACTGCTGGCCCCAGGGCACACGGGCCGTCTTCCAATTCTGGCTATTCAAAAAATCGCGAGCCGCTTGGAGGCTTGTCGTGGGAACTCCACTCGTCTCGAAGCAATCGGCAAGACGGCTCTTGGGGACAAGTCTGTCGGGTCCAAACCCGTTAACGACTTCGGCGAAAGCACACGTCTTACTCAGGCCGTCTGTGACCTTCGACACCTTCAGCGGCCTGAGGGCCGCGATGCGGTCGACATCCCGATCTGGCCCAAAGATGCCGTCAAACTTACGGACGACCGAAACCCACGTTCCCGCGTTCGCATGGTAGTTCGTCCAGCCCATGTCGGTCTGCTGTCCGCGCTGCGGGTCGCTGGGACAG
Source organism: uncultured Planctomycetales bacterium (assembly GCA_963695565.1). Taxonomy (GTDB): domain Bacteria; phylum Planctomycetota; class Planctomycetia; order Pirellulales; family Pirellulaceae; genus CAVOGW01. The sequence continues at coordinate 419,682 of CAVOGW010000004.1, read as the reverse complement.
AGCAGTACCGACGGTTGCGCTCGGGCCACGGCGTAATTGTTTGTGGACCAGGGTGATTCCGCAAAGTTCATCTGCTGGAAGATTGCCGTCTCTTCGTAATACGGCATCAGCTGAGCTTGTACGGAGAAGTAGGCGTCTGTAATCGTGAAAGTCCCCAGTGAGCCACTGGGAAATGTCGTGTTTGAACTTTCGTAGTTAAGCAGCGCAAGACCCATCTGCCGCAGGTGATTCTCGCATTGAGTTCGGCGAGCAGCTTCCCGAGCCCCATTGATGGCTGGAAGCAGTAGGGCTACCAAGATACCGATGATCGCGATTACGACCAGCAATTCCACGAGTGTGAATCCCGTCACTCGAACGTGCGATCGTCTGCCAAGTGAGGAAATCGGTTGCCGGTGCACGAAGGATGCCCCTGGAATGAACGTGACTCACCTCCCCACAGGGCCTGAGGATTTCCCTGATTTTAGCCGCAGGCATGCGCTACTTCAATTGATGCCATCGGTTTTTCCACAGTTGGCATCAGGCACACTGAAACCGGTCGCTTCGTTGCCTGCGAGAACTCGTCCATGTTGCAGAATCAGCGGAAAAGCCGCCTATGCATGCCGCCATTCCATTAACTCCACTTTGCCGGCCGGCGAGCTCGTGACTGACCCGTTTGCGTGGCAGATGTGTCGCGTCGCGTTTGGGACTACCGCGCACTCCGCCGTATCGTCTCCGCCTGGCGTACGCCGGAGTCCTTTTCGAACGTGGCGTGACGGCCAGCCCTGCTACCCTGCCGTCAACGTTGACCACCCTGACTGCGGCTTACGGGTTGGTCATGGTTCCCGAGCCCGCTTCGGCCGTATCGCTGGTCATCGCACTGGTGTGGTTCAGTAGGTTTCGAGCGCGCGGAAGCAGGTGAGATTGGTAGATACGGCGAGGCTCCCGTATCCGTACCACTTACCCCATTACACGAACGGGCTGGCAACTACGTGTATCGGCCAGACTTATCAACAAGAGCGGGCGACCGGGTTCGAACCGGCGACATTCAGCTTGGGAAGCTGACACTCTACCAACTGAGTTACGCCCGCAATTAGATTCCTTTACCCGGAAATTCTCGCCGGGCCGGTGTACGAATCCGCCCAGGCGGTTGGCTGCCGCAGCGCCGCCGCGAACTTAATTATCGCACTTTGCGGGGAAGTGAGCAAGGATGCGAGTCGAGTCCCGCGGGCCCTGTTAGCAGGACGTCTGAAGTCTCGGGATCCAGTTCGGCGACTTCGGAAACTCTTTGTCGATCACGAATTGAGGAGCGCCTTCCCCACGCCTCATCGTACCACACAGCGTCCCGATTCCGGGAAAGCTCGCCGCTCGGCGGACTCAGTTCATCCGGAACGGACCGGAGCGGGATGAAGGACCTGCCAGCTAACGTGACATTGCCTGCAGGGGGCCATCCGTGATCTCCTGCGCCCACCGACGCAAGCAAAAAAAGTTCTCTGGAAGATCCCTCGGTTGCTGTCCGTGTTGCCCACGATGTCAGCAGGGGCCCGGCACGGCTCATCGTACCACATATCTTCAATGCTACCGGTTTCTAACCGGTAGTCCTTGTTCAGGATGACGTGTGAAGTGCTCCGCGGCGTGCAAGATGAAACGGTGAGGGCGCCGCTGCGTGCAGCGAGGATGACAGGGGAGGGCGCCGCTCCGTGCAAGATGACCGAGGAAGGGCGCCACCCCGTTAAGGATGACCGGCCAACTCGCGCCGTTTTGCGGCGATCAAGGCCAGCAAGGCCTGTTGTGGATCGGCAAACTTCGTGATGCCCTCTTCCATCAGGACGCTTTCCAGGTGCTCAAAGTCCACCTGCGAGTCGATCTCATGGAGCACTTCCGCGGAGGGCAGCTGATCGATGCGACGATCGAAACGCAACCCACTGTCTTCGGCAGCTGCGTTGGTGGCTGGGGGATTGGTTTGAATGTCGCTGCCGGCGAAGGCGGCGACATATTTCCAGGGCTCATCCTCCGGTTTCTTGGTGCCCGTGCTGGCGAAAATGATCTCTTGGGCCAAGGGGGTCTGATGCTGCGCCCAAAAGTCCTGGTTCATCTTCCAGATGCGTTTGGCATTGACAATGCCCACCTGACCCTGGGCGGCCGCGGACAACTGGGGAACGTGCTTCTCCGTGTAGATGTCAATGCGTGACACGAAGATGCTGTACACACTCTTGAACTGGTCCAGATTGGACCGTCTCTGGGCTCCGCGCCACACAGCATCGCGTGCCGCTCGATACTGCCGCTCGGAGAAAATCAGCGTGACGTTCAGCGTGACGCCGGCAGCGCACAGTTCCTCCAGCGACGCCAGTCCAGCTGGCGTGGCCGGCACCTTGATCATGCGATTGGAGTGACCAGCCGACCATTTTTTCCCCAGCTCGATGTATTGCGCAGTCCGATCTGCGTCCGTCAATTGGCCAGCCGGGTCTTCCAGCAGTGGATTCAATTCAAAGCTGACATAGCCATCATTGCCGCCCGACCGCTGCCACACGGGCAGGAACACCTGTTGAGCATCGCGGACGAGTTGGTCGGTAAGCTGCCAGGCAATAGCTTCGTCGTCACTCCCTTGTTCGATCAACTGTTCAATACGGTGGTCGAAGCGGCCAGACTTCAGCAGATCGGAAATAATGACAGGGTTGGAGGTAGCACCGCTGGCGCCCAGCTGGTAGTTCTCGGCCACCAAATCCGGGTCCACGGAATCCAGCCACAAGCGGGTACCGCTGGCAATCAACGAGCGTAAGGGGGATGTCATCCGTCATGATCTCCGGAAGTGCATCGTGCCAAATCAACTTGGGTGATGTGGGCTGAGCGGGCAGCCACGCTTGCATCTTGGCAGGTTTGTTCCGACAGACACCGTCCTGGGTAGCGCGATTCTTCAACGCTCCATTTGCTGTCGCAGTCCCCGCTATCATAGAAGATTTAACGTTTAATAAAACTGGGTGTTGTGTGCTCGTTTTTCTGAATCTCCCGATTATTCCTGTTGTATGGCTGGAAAGTAGCCGATTCAGCAGTTGAGTCATATACATTCCGGTCCGCGCGAGCTAGCGAAACACTAGATGCCTGGCAGGGCAACGAGGAGACAACCGTGAAAATGTCGGTCACACTAAGACTGGTTTTGATGGCGACAACAGCCGCTGCAACGGTCTTGATATCCGGCGTGCGCCCGGCGCTGGCTCAAAAACGAATTCACCGTCAAGCGCAATACGAGTTCAGTCCGCCGGTCGAGCTGCCGTCCGTAACCAGCGAAGGATCGACGTTTCCCTCCATGGACGACGCCATTCCCCCATCTTTGCGTCCACAGACTTTGCCAACGCCGGACGGTGTTTCTGCGAGCGATGCGCCCTTCAGCGGAGTCGAATACCCGGGCGGGTCCCTTTTGCAAGGGGATACGGGGCCCATGCTGGGGATGCAGCCAGCCGTTGACGAGTTGACGGGAGAGCCTCTGGAACCGACCAGCTATTTCGGCGCGGAGGGCCCGGCCCCCATCTACAGCACTGGCAGTTGGTGGTGGCGGGGGAATTGGTACACCATGGCGGACGTGGTTGTATTGGATCGCAGTGAAGTGCGCCCCAACCTGGTTATTTTTGATCCGGCTACCAATACCCCGTACAGCAACAACGACCTGGCCAATCTTAATTTCCGGCCGGGCACCCGTATCACGCTCGGACGGATCCTGGGACGAGACCCGTCCAGCCGCGACCACATGACCGAGTTTTCGTTTTTAGGTGGGTTCCACTGGGACGCGGGCCGGACCATCACGTCGAGTGCGCCGGGAAACACGATCGACACATTTTTGGTCAACGCCGCCGCGGCAAATCCCTTGGAACAGATTTTCTTTGATGCCGCCTCGCAGACGTTTACGTACGCATCCAAATACAACGACTTTCAGTTGAATTACAAATTGCAAACGCGTCCCGGCAAAGATGCGATGGCGCTGCAGCCCAACGGAATGTGGGTGCAACATGCCACGTCTGGCCAGGTGCGATCCGTACTCTTCGGTATGCGCTTATCAACGGTCGACGAAGGCACTTCCTACACTTCGAATCGTACCGTGAATGCGGTCGATCAAAGTGCTGTTTACAATGTCGTAACGAACAACGACATGTTCGGATTTCATACCGGCGGAGACCTGATCGACGTCCACGACGACTGGAGTTGGGGAATACGCGGTCGCGTGGGTACCCTGCTGAATTTTGTGGATCGTCGCAGTTCGCTGGAGTCCGCGGGGCTGGCGCCCAGCAATCAGAAGTTGACCGACGAACGTCTCTCGTGGGTGCTGGAAACGGGCATGTTTGGCAAGTATCAGGTCCGGCCCAATCTGGCGTTTCGCGCCGCGTACGACTTCATTTACTACAACAACGTCTGCCTGGCGGCCGAAAACCTGGGATTCGTGAATGGATTCCCGGAATTGATCAGCGATGGCCCGGTGTATTTCCACGGTTCGTCGTTTGGCTTCGACTGGACCTGGTAAACTTTGGGGGCTCCTCAAAGTTTCGCTAATTGGGACTTTGGGCCTTTTCGGTTGCTGGCACGTAGTCTCTACGATGCGGATGGCGACAATGTAATAGTCAGGCATGGACGCCTGAGATTCATCCGGCTAGTCTAGTGTCTGCCCGGACTGCGCCCGCCCCGCCCTCGCATCCCCAGTCTGCCCTGTTCCATGAAGCGAACTTTCTACGAACGCCACGCATTGTTCATTTTGATGGTCGTGTTTTTCCTCATTCCCTTTGGGTTGCGAGGATCGCGGATGGCCATCAATAACATGCGCAACGAGGTCAAGGACTGGTTGCCCGACCGGTTCAAGGAAACCAAAGAGTTGGAGATATTTCAGAAGCACTTCTGGGGGGAAGGCTTCATTGTCGTTAGCTGGGAGGGCTGTCGCGGCACGTTGGACGACGATCGATTCAAATGGTTCGTCGACAAGTTCTTTCCCGAGTTGCCCCCGTCGCAGCGCGAACAGGCCAAAGAGTTATATGGCGATCCGTCGACATTTGTCGACCGTGACCTGCAACTCTATGTGCGCCGCCTGGAGTCCTCATCGCCACTTTCCGAACGCGACTTCGTGGGAAATCGCTTGGGACTGTATTCCACCGGCAATTACCACCAGGATTGGGGGGGCGAGAATGAGAAGTGGCTGCGGGGCGACGGGAAACAATGGTATTACGTCTTGCCCACCGGCGAGATTTATCAGTGGAACGGCACCGACACCGCCTTGACCGCCCTGGCCCGTACCGTCCGTCGCAAGATCGCCGGGCCCATGACCCTGGACGGGACGCTGGTCGCCAGTCTCGGGGATACGGACGGGCCGTGGTACTACGAGCAACCTCGGCGTTTGGAAGCCGACGTTTTCAAGAGCGTCATCACGGGGCCCTCTGTGCTGAGCGATCTGGTGCGGGAGGAGGGTGCGGTCCCGGGAGATCCGGACGCCGGCATCGAGCGTCTGAAAGGCTGGCTGTTCGGACCGGACGGGAAGCAAACCTGTCTGGTTGCCACGCTCAGTGATCGTGGGCGGACGAACATTCATCGAGCGGTCGGGCGTGGATTATTGGGCAAGCCGCGCGGCAAGCTGATGGAAATGGCTGCCGAGTCCGGACTGCAAATTCCGCCAGCGCCGTCGGCACTTCCGCCGCTGATCGACAAATTGTTCGAGGAACCAGAGGTTGCCGGTGGCCCCATGATTCACCTCGGCGGCCCCCCCGTCGACAACGTGGCGATTGATGAAGAGGGTCAGGCGACGCTGGTACGTCTGGCGGGAATTTCCGGGCTGCTGGGTATCATCATTTCCTGGTTCAGCTTTCGCAACGTGGCCGTTGTGGTCATGCTGTCTTTCGTCGGCTTTATTTCGGCCGTCGCCAGCCTGGCATTTGTCTGGTGGGGGGGCAGTATCCTGGATGCGGTGTTGATGTCGATGCCTTCGTTGGTATATGTTCTCGGCCTGTCGGGTGCGGTCCACATCGTTAATTACTACCGTGATACGGTCGACCACAAAGGTTTCCCTGGCGACATTGGCGAAGCGGTGCGCATGGGCTGGAAACCATGCGTGCTAGCCGCCATCACGACTGCCTTGGGCCTGATTTCGTTGGCCACCAGTGACGTGGTGCCGATTCGCAAGTTCGGGTTATTCGCCGCCGTCGGCGTGGTCTTCACGTTGACCCTGATTTTTACGTTTCTACCGGCCGCGATCTCGCTGTGGCCGCCCAAGGATTTCTCCTCTCGTGGCCGGATGGACCGAGATGGCAAAGGCTTCAGTGAATACTGCACGGCCTTCTGGTCGCGCATCGGCATGTTTGTGGTGCGCCGACACGGCCTGGTTGCCGTGACGTGCTTGCTGATCATGTTGGTCGCTGCCTTCGGCTTGCCCAAAATGAAAACATCGGTCCAACTGATCAAGTTGTTCGACCAGAAAAGCAAAATCATCGCCGACTATACCTGGCTGGAAAAACACCTGGGTAAACTCGTACCGATGGAGTTGCTGGTGTGGATCCGGCCGGATGCCATGCGGATGTCTGAGCTGAACGACGTCGATCAGAGGGCCACGGGAACCGATCATGGCGACGAAGACACTCTGTCCGAGCCGCCCAGCGGTGTAACTGCTGAGCGGTACGCACTCAACTTCCTGGAACGCATGGAGTTGACGGAATACATTCGCCGTTCCGTGGACGCCCATTTCGGTCCGGGACACGGGGATATTACGGGCAAGGCCATGATGGCCTCGACGTTCGTGCCCACTCCGCCAGGCCTGGGGGGAAGTACGGTAAATAGCAGCCGGCGCGGTGCCTACAGCCGTCGCCTGGCCGGTTACCGGGACGCGCTATACAAGTCGGATTGTTATCGCATCGACCAGGAAACGGGTACCGAAATCTGGCGAATGTCACTGCGGCTGAGTGGCATGGCGGACGTCGATTATGGCAAGTTTGTCGTCGAATTGAAGAAGGCCATTGAGCCCGTCATGTCGGCCTATCAAATCCGCCGGGAAGTGCTTGTGGGGCTGGACAGAACGCGCGGAGAGTCCGGTTTTCGGGGCGCTCGCGTACTGTATCTGGGAGTCCCCTTCGGGAAATCGGGATTCGCCCATCGATTGCTTGCGGACGTAAGTCCCGCCGCCAGCGAGGAATCGGCACCAGAGCCAAACATCAATCAAACGCTCGTCTTCTCCGCCACGCTCAATTCGTTGCTGCGAAACGCTTCCCTCGTCGCCCGCGACTGGCATGACCCCCGATTTGAACTGCCCGCGGACTTCTCTGAAGAGCTGAGCAATTTTGATGCGGTGGTGCTGGTCGGAGACGATCCGCGCTACGACGTCGAAATGTTGAGCAGGAACAGCAAGTTGTTTGTGGATGCCCGGAACCATGTCTATCCCAACGATCCGACGGCACCTACGGCCTTGGCACTCAATCAGCCCATCGGCACGATGTATACGGGGCTGGTTCCCATCGTCTACAAGGCGCAGCGGACTTTGTTGCGCAGCTTGATCAATAGCACGTTTCAAGCCTTTGTGGCTATTTCGATCGTGATGATGTTGGTGCTGCGCAGTCCGCTGGCCGGCCTGGTGTCCATGGCACCGAATGTTTTTCCCGTCATATTGATTTTTGGCTACATGGGCTTAGCCGGGATTCTGGTCGACATCGGCACGATGATGACAGCCAGCGTGGCCATGGGAGTTGCCGTGGATGATACGGTTCACTTTCTCACCTGGTTCCGCCGCGGTCTGGACGACGGCATGGAGCGAAAGTCGGCAATCATGCTGGCGTATGACCGCTGTTCGAACGCGATGACCCAGACCACGCTGATTGCCGGTCTGGGGCTGTCGGTATTCGGTTTCAGCTCGTTTACGCCCACTCAGCGTTTCGGCGTCTTGATGCTGACATTGATGGTTGCGGCCTTGATCGGCGATTTGATCTTCTTGCCGGCGATGTTGGCGGGCCCATTAGGTCGAGTCTTCAAGCCCCGGCGACCGGCCAGCCACGCAGCGCCACCCAGGGCGGAGGAAGAACTGTCCGAGCGGGAGAAATCGACCCCGCCCATTTCGTTGCGATCGCACGCGCGAAACACCCGGATTGAAGGTGCCCATCACACGCGGGACAGTTCCTGACGTGGCTGATGAGAACGTCCGGCTGAAAGTCACCTATTTCACCCGTTAACAACGTTTGAAAACCGCCGGCTTGATCGAGGCATCGCATCCGCTCAGGCTTCACGTCCGAGCACCACGGCCGCGACCTGTCCGTTGATCGATTGATTCAACAGCAGCGCCATTGACCTTTCGCACGCTTTTCCCTCGGCGCCAACGACGTTGATGGGGCACTCTGAGTCGGTTTGCTGGTGGTTGAGCGTGCCGGGCACGTGCCCGGCGGCGAGTCCCAAGATGGAAGCAGCCGCCTCGACGATGCCAGAGCCGGCTCCCAGATTGCCGAAATAGCTCTTCAGTGCCACGACGGGGACTCCGGGCAGCAGGGCATGGATGGCGCGCGCCTCGCGACGGTCCCAAGCGGGCCGCCCCAGCCCATGGGCATTCACATGATCGATCTCGCTTTTCTCACACTCCGTCCGCTGAATCGCCAGTCGCATCGCCCGTTGTATCCCGGCTTCGCTGGCTCCTTCCAACGCGCCATGTTCGCTGCCAAACGAAGCTCCATAACCCAGAATGCGGGCCAGGGGGGTAGCCCCACGTGCCGCGGCATGTTCACGTGTTTCGATCACGATGGCGCCCGCACCCTCCCCCAGCAACTCTCCTTCGGACCCGACATCAAACGGACGTGGCAAGCGGGACGGGTCGCGACCGTCCATCGACAGACCCTCATGGGAAATATGAACTCGATAAATCAAATTCAGACGCGTTCCGGTGCCGCCACAGATCATAACATCACACCAGCCTCGACGAATTACCGAGACGGCCTCGATCAGGGCCAGCAAGGACGACGCATCCCCTTGGACGATGGTGTTGTTGGCTCCAAATGCCTGCTGACCGATGGCGATGTGACACGCCGCCATGTTGGGTAAGTAACTCAACATCCACAACGGAAACAGATCTTGCGTGAATCGCTCGCCGAACAAGGCCATATCACATCGACCAGCGCGAGCGCTATTTTGGAATAGCGTGGCAAGTTCGTCGGGCAGGCCGTACATCATTTCGCTACCGAAGGCAACGCCGAAACGATCCGAATCGGTGGCGGCTGCGTCCAGTTGCGCGTCGGCCACGGCCAACGTGGCGGCCGCGAAGGCTGATTGAATTTCCCGGCACATCAGCTTGATGGCCTTGCGGGGGGTGATGTACGCTCGCGCATCAAAATTTTTGAGTTCGCCACCGTACCTGAGCGGATAGTCGCCGAAATCTCGCACCAGGGGGGCGATGCCAGTGCGACGATTGACGAGGGACTGCCAGAATTCTTCCCGGCCGATGCCGATGGGACTGACGACGCCGACCCCAGTAATCACGATGTCTTGTGGATGAGCTTCGACCATAGGGGGGCGACACGTGGCGATGGGGTGCTGGGGAAGGGGAGTTCCGGAGGTAGCGCCGTGTTCGCGTGGCAGCGGCTTGCGGGCGGGTCTCAAACTCTGGTTATACCTCAGGATTGGATGGCTGGCAGGAGGTGGCCGCAGAACCAAGCCGTGGGGCCACTCCTGGCGCGTCCCGTCGGACCCCGCGTGCCGCACCACTTTCAGGCGTTATGGTCGTATATCCGGTGTACTTTCTCGTACGATAGATTGCCGCGCTCTAACGATTTTCGAGAAAGATGGTTGCTCTCCAGCACCCATGAGAATTCACCTTCTTCGATGCCAAAGGCGAGGGCAGGGGGGACAAGATGGGCGGCCAGCACGACCCCCACGCCCCACTTCTGATATTCCGGCAGCACGTTGGTGCTGACCATGCGGACACGTTTGATTTGCTGACGATTTCGCATCAACTGCAAGAAACCAAATGGAAACAGTCGACCATCGATCTGCTTGATGCGTGGGTTGTAGTCCAGCAAGCCAAAGATGGCTCCGATCGCCCGGCCGTCCACTTCCGCAATCATCGTCAGTTGTGGCACGATCAAGAATCGCAGCGACTTGCTGACGTGGTCTAACTCACGCTCCGACATGGGAACATGTCCCCAGTTCCCTTCCAGTGACACATTGTAGATTTGCAAAAATGTGCGGACATCCTGGATGAATTTCCGCGGATTCAGGGGACGCAACTTCAAGTGGAAACGTCGCGTCGCTTCCTGAACCACGAAGAAGACTTTCTTTTCCAACGTCACTAGCTTGCCCCGATGGCCGACGAAGGAAAGCAAGTTCTGAGCCTTGGTGAATCCATGTTGCTCCCACAATTTCGCATAGTAGGGCGGGTTATAGGGCATCATGAATGTGGGGGGCTTGTCAAATCCTTCGACCAGCATCCCGCACTCATAATTCAAGGAGGGGTTGACGGGCCCCCGGACGTTCTTCAGGCCTCTTTTTGCCAGCCAGTCGCGCGCGCGCTCAAGAGGGCATTTGCCACTTCCGTATCGTCCACGCATTCGAAAAAACCCAAGAACCCGCGCGGATCCTGCGCGTATTTGCGGTTGTGCGCGTGGTTGATGATGGCCGCAACGCGTCCGCAGGCTTCCCCCTCGTGGGTAGCCAGAAACGTGCACACCTCGGCGGCGTCGTAGAACGGGTGTCGCTTGTACCCCACCAACTCACGCTGGTTGGCTCTTAGGGGTGGTATCCAATTCGCATCGTCACGGTACAGGCGCCAGGGAAATCCCAAGAAACGCTGGCGATCCCGCCTGTTACTGACGGCTTTTACTTCGATCCCGGCCAAAATAGATGTCCCCCGTCCTTTGGAAAAATGCCGTCTCGCGTCCCACGACAGATTGCCGATTGTCTTTCGCGCCGCGCGATCCGGTTATATTTAGACCCTATCCCGAGACTACGTATGGGCCCTCCCGACCCGCGGCGTAACGGGGCGGATACCGGCCCGGCCACCTGGCGTTGGGTTGTTTTCTGTGGGAGCTGGAAGCTCACGTTTTAGCGTTACTTGCGAATCGGGTGAATCCCGAAACCGTTCATGCCCAAATATATTGTCCGTCACGGTCGCATGCGTACGCTCAGTGTGTTGAATGTGCGCAGTAAGGACGCCACCTACTTTCGCGGCGACCAGGTCGTTGCCCGCACACGCCGAGGTTTGGAGGTTGGCGAGGTCCTGTGCGACGCCACGCCAGATGCGCTTGCGCAGTTGGACGACCCCGATCAAGGCGAAATTCTGCGGGGAATGACGGACAATGACTACAATGAGGCCGCCCACATGGAAGAACAGGCGAGCCGCGAGTTCCGTATTTGCCAGGATTACGTGCAGAAACTCAACATGGAAATGGACCTTGTCGACATCGAGCACGTGTTTGGCGGTGAGCGGATCGTGATCTACTACCTGGCCGAAAACCGGGTCGATTTTCGCGAACTGGTCCGCGAGTTGGCGCGTGAGTTTCAAACCCGCATCGAGATGCGGCAAATCGGTGTTCGCGACGAAGCCAAGCTGCTGGCCGATTACGGTGATTGCGGTCAGCCGGTGTGCTGTGGGAGCTTTCTGAGCGAAATGCCTCCCGTCTCGATGAAGATGGCCAAAGTCCAAAAAGCGACATTAGACCCCACCAAGATATCCGGTCGCTGTGGTCGGCTGAAGTGTTGCCTGCGGTACGAATATGACACGTATAAGGATTTGCAACGGGACCTGCCACCCGTCGGTTCCGAGATCGTCACCACGACGGGCAAAGCCATGGTTGTGGCTCACGAAATCCTGGCAGGTCAATTGCTGATCGAATCGGAAGACAACCGTCGCGTGCTGATCGACGTACAGGACGTGCTGTCGATCATTCGCTCCGGCCGGCCGGGTGGCTCCAAGAAAAAAATCCAGGCAAACGAGTCAGACTCCCGTGAATCCAATTAGCATCCAAAAACTGCTGCAAAAAGATCCGCGCTATAAACTGGATGCTTACCAGTTCGTGCGGGATGCCCTGGCCTTCGCGCACGATGTGATGCAGCTGGACAGCGAGACCCAGCGGCCACGGGACGATGAATTAGAAGAACGCCATTTGACCGGGCAACAACTGTGCCATGCCATTCGCGAATTGGCCGTGGAGCAATATGGGTACATGGCCAAGCCGGTGTTGAATAGTTGGGGTATCCATTCCACCAGTGACTTCGGCGAGATTGTCTACAACTTGATCCAAATCGGGGCCATGAAGAAGTCTCCGCACGACCGCCGCGAAGACTTCAACGACGTGTACTGCTTCGAAGACGTTTTTCAACGACAATTCCGCATCACACAGCCCGAACAGAATAGGCCTGGATGACCAAGGACGCCGACCCGCGCATGGCTCCCACGGGCCGTTTCGGCCGGCCCCCCAGCTCAGGCCAACGCCTGCGGTTGCTGCTTGTTTCGACCTTGTTGGTCCTGTGGATCGCCTTTCTGATCTGGCAGGCTGTCGATCCCTGAACACGTGCAGACGCTGCATCCTGACCGGAGCGCTGTCGCGGTCACCCTGAGCGGAGCGGAGTGAAGGAACTGGCGGCCAGGTATGCAGCCAGCGGGTGTGTCCAACGATTTTTGCGCTGATCCACGTCGCTGGCAGATCCTCCGGTCGCTAAACGTGTTGCGCACGCTCTCAGCTGACAGTTCGGATTCGAACGTGAACTTCGGGCGTGGGGGCACCATGTGCCGCCATGCCCTGGATTCGGCTGCGAAAACATGTTCGGCTGCCGGGCCTCACACGTCCAGTGTGTCGTCCAGCAGCGGACGCCAAAAAGGCACTGGCGGAAACAACGCGCCCGCCACCGCCACGGCCTCCCGCGAATTCACTTGAACTGAGCCGTTTGCCACTTCGTCGGCGATGCGCAGGTACCCCAGTAACAGTTGCGCCATCCGTTCACGGCTCGTACTCAGACAAAGTCCAGCGGACCCCGCCTCCAGCGACACGCTGCGCTTGTTTACCGAAATCATCCACGAGTCATGCTCATCCTGGAGCCTCATGGAAACGCAAGCCAGTCCGGCTGCACGCGTGCGCTCCCAGAGCTGAGCACGAATTGCGGTCAGAAACTCACCGGTGTCCAAAATCTGCGCCATCATCTCACGTTGTCCGTTGCGGCGAGTCGCACGGAATCGTCCGCCCGCTGCCACAATCAATTCATGAGCCGGATGATCCACCGGGGCATCCAGTTCGATCATGTGCCGATCATCCTCGATGGCGTCATGACAGGCCCGCGCTAAGAGTCGTCGCAGAGCAGCCGTGTCGTCCGGCATCGTCACTAGCTCGACCAGGCGATCCTGGCGCATGACGCTGTAGCCGACGATGCGTCCACTCGACTCCAGCGAGGCATCCACGACAGGTCGCTGCGCCTCGTCGGCGATGACGTATGCCTGATCGTACCCGCCGGGGCGCGACATCAGCCAGTGCCAGTGGCTGGCCCTGCGGATAAACGGACCAAAGCTGTGGGCCGTGGCTGCGTCATAAACCGCGGCAATGCCGTCCACCTCGTGCTGACGCCAAGGTCGCACCGTCAGCTGGCGTGCGGAGGGTTTCCTCAGCCGCGGAGGCCCGTGACCCGATAGCTCCAGATGCGCCAACAAGTCACGCGGACTGATCGTCGTCACATGGTGCTCGCCACAGCAGACCCATCCCTGCTCCCGATACAAATTCGGAGAACTGGTGTTGGTGGTTGCCAGAACGCTGCCATGGAATCGCATGTCTCCCAAGGCGCTGGTCAGCAATCGCTTGGCAAGCCCGCGATCCTGGTACTCTGGCAATGTTGCCAGTTGTCGCACGTCGGTGGCACGCAGTTCCGCGCCGCCAAACTTGAGAATACGCGGGGTGAGATGCACATGGGCAATCACCTCGTCGTGATCCTTGACGACCAAGCGGTCCGCAGGATCATATTGCGGAGCGTCGATCTGGGATTGAAAATCGGCCACAGTTAGCCGTTGAAAAACGGCCTGCAAGAAACGATGAATGGCTGGGTGATCCGTTTCACACGCAGGTGTCGAGTCCCACTGTGGCCCGTAGGTCTCACCAAATGCGTGGCTGAAAGTAACCCGAGATGGGGTTACCCCAACGGATTCCGAGCGCGAGGTGGTCGCCATAACCGTACCTCCCGGCCTCTTCGAGAATAGAAATTGCCTGTTCCAGAAGAGAGTCTATGCGGATGCTACCTACAGGTCCAGGGGAACAGACTGATTTTTTTCCACAAGACCTAGCAGTTCCCGACGTAAACTGTTGCCAGGAAACAGACAAAACGAGAATTCGCGCGACAGAATTATTTTTTCCGCCTGGTGCCATTCCGCCAGCCGGTCTCGTTCGATTTTGAGTTGCGTGCGACTGGGCTTCAGGATCGTGCGCAGGCGTTCGTTGATCCGCTCAAGCCCGCGATGCCAGTCTTTTGCTGGGCCACGAGGCCTCGCGACCAGCCATTGCCGTTTCTCGTTGGCTAAACGCTGAAACTCCTCAAACTGGTCCACCTTAACCTGTTCCAGGCAGTGCTCAGGATGGTAGTGCATTTCCCGCAACAAGCCATCCACTTGCCGCACATCGTCCGTTTGAATGGGGAGCACCCCGAACGGTAACCGAAAAGTGGCCGACATGACCATAAATTGGGGCGGCGATATCTGGAAAAAGTCTCGAACGATGGCGTCCGTTACCGCGTCGTACTTGCCACCCCCAATGCCGTGGATAAACAAGTCCCCTAGTATCAGCCGCAGGTAGAGGGTCGTCAGCAGGGCCCGGGGTCGGAAACGCACGCTCCGACTTGCGAGTTCGCCCAGCGATTCGGCAAGTTCGCTGGCTGACCCGGCAGATGCGCGTCCGATCACGTCGCCGTGCCATCCGTGCTGCACTGACATCTTCCGCCGATCTTGCCGCATCACCAACGGTCGGCGTTGCGGTTGAGCGTCAGTCCAAACCCAGAAGGGGGCTTCCAGGGCACCGTCGACGCTGGGCAGGACCGGTGCGGGGTGGGCACGACTGCGGAGCCGATGCCGCTGCCGAAAGTTGACGATCGCCGTATTGTAAGCGGCGACAAAGCGGGGGAGGTCAAACAGGATTTCAGCGACGAAATGCCGAAACGAGTCTGTCTCGCACAGTGCGCTGAGCGGAATATCCCAGTTGCTCAGTCCACACTGCCGTTCACAGACGTGACGCGCCTCGGCCAGTGCGCGTCCCAGATTTCCCTGCCGGATCGCCGACGTCACGGCCGTGGGCCATATTTCAGTAATCAGCGGATCGGCCACCAGCGGCCGGATGGAGTCGGCGACACGATCCCCGAATGTCGCAAACATCGCGTGATCGATGACTTTCCGTTGTTCGTACGGCCGGAATGCGGCGTCCGCGTCGATCGAGCACCTCGTCAGCGTCGGCTGCCCCCGTTCGGGGACGATAGGAACCGAAATCTGCGGATGTCCGACCACGTCGTTATCAATGAGAACGTTGATGGCCGTGCCGCCATGTCGATCGGCCAACATCGAGGCGGCAAAATTCTTGATCCACACGCCGGGGTGGAAGAGTTCGGGCTGGTGCCCCGTCATAATCAGGGGGGCAGTCGCCACCCGTCCGCCGACGCGCGTGCCCGGCAGATATCCCGCCGCATACGTCTCGGCCATCTGTAACAATTCGTTACGGGCCGTGGATCGCAGTTCGCTGAACGATGTTCCCGCCATCCCCAGCGGCGATGCCTCGGCCGTCCGAAAGCAGTCCTGGTTGTCGCCAATCAGCCGCCCCGCGTCGCTCAGCCGTGGAGACGCAAAAACGCCACCATGTTCGGTGGGGACCAGGTACCGTACGTCGTTCCGTTCGTCACGAATTAACTGCATCCCATTCGCTCGACGTATGCTCGGCCTCGCGGTTCGAATCCCAGACGTGCCTGAGCCGATTTCAGGCTGCGACAGATCACTTGGCGATAATAGACCAACCGCGTTTCGGCATCGTCCAACGTCCCGCCGAACGAGCGGCTGTCGTCCAGATAGATCAAGGGGACGGGAACTTCCAGAATCCTCAAACCCAGCGCCGCAGCTTCTACCCACAGCTCGAGCGGCATGGCGTAGCCCGGTTCCGTCAGACGCAACGACCTGAGTGCCGCCACGCGATACGACTTGAAGCCGCAAAACGCGTCCGTAAGCCTCAGCTGCAAGCACTCGTTCAGCTCGGCAGTGATCAGGTGATTGATGAATCGACGTTGAGCCGGCGGGTCGCTGTCGGCCGGATACCGCTTCAAATAGCGGCTGCCCGAGACAATATCGGCGGTGCCGCAGGCGCGCACAAACCTGGGAATTCGCAACGGCTCGTGCTGACCATCGCAATCAATGGTCACGAGATACTCAAAATTATGTTGGCCGGCGTAGGCAAATGCCGTCTTCAAGGCTGCACCATAGCCGCGATTGGTCTCGTGCCGAATCACGCGGATATCGTTCCGACGAGCTAACAGCTCGCGCGTGCCGTCCGTCGATCCGTCGTCGACCACCAAGACCTGTCGGCTATAGCGGAGCACTTCGTTGAGCACCGCGTTCACATTCGCCGCTTCATTGAATACAGGGAGTGCCGTTAGGTATCGTTCAGCCATGCTCACTCCGGTTTTCCGACCGGTTCTCGAACTGTTTACTCGTTTTCGACTCGTGGAAGTCGCTCTCTATTTTAGCGCCCAAATCCATTTCGGGAATCGAGGTCAACGAGGCGGGTCGCGTACTCGAGCCAAAAAAAAGACGGCAAATTCGCCCCTTATCGCCTCCCAGACCTCAAACACGCGAAGATCGACCGTCGGACAGGTCTAAAACCTGTGGATTACACACATTTCCGGTTCGTTGGACCGCAAGCCAGAAGAAATCGCCGTTAGCAACATGGGCCACCACTCCCAGGCGATTTCTGCCGGCGTGCTCGTCCGCCGGACGCGCACGCCGCCGAAGAATGACGCGTCGTGTTTCGCAAGAACGAGCGTGTGCCGGCATTCTTCTCTGGCTTGCGGTCTAACGAGGTGGCCCAGAGTGGGTAAAGGTCAGCTTACCAACCTGTCAAACCTGTCCTCCGGTTCGCTTCATCAGGGCCTAGACCCATTGCACCGGGTCAGCCTCTTGGCAACTTGCCCAGACCCGCAGTTCAGAAAACTCAGCCGCCATTCGCCGTGCCAGCGAAACCACGGCAAAACGCTCGCTGATGAAGTGCCCCAGCAGCAGCATCGCCACCCCCTGGGCCTCGGCCTCCAAGCATGTATGAAAATTGGTCTCCCCGGTCACCAGCATCTCACAGCCCTGCCGAACGGCCTCCGATAGAAACTGGCCACCGCTGCCACATGCCAGCGCAATTTTCTGCACTTGGCGGTTCAGCTGCCCCACCAGCCCAAATCGCTCGACACGAAGTGTGGACTTCAAACGACTCACGCATGTCTCAATGGACTGGGGAACCGCCAGGAAACCGCTGCGGCCGCTGCCCACATGAGGAACATCGTCCCCCAACGGCTGTAGCGCTTGCACATCGTCCAACTCCATAATTTGTGCCAACTGTTGATTGATGCCCTGCTCTGCTGAATCAAAGGCCGTGTGTGGGCTGTATACTGCTGTCTTGTTTTCAATCAGCCGCAAGACTAACCGGCCCACCGTCGTCTCGGTCGTGACACGAGCCAGTGCCCGAAACGGCATTGGATGGTGGGTGACGATCAAATCGGCTCGCTGTTCGAGCGCCTCGCGAGCTGAATCGGGCGTCACCGTCAAACACGTCATGACGGAATCGATCGAGCGGCTCGGATCGCCAATCAACAATCCAACGTTGTCCCAGTCTTCCGCAAGACGCAAGGGCGCGGCTGACTCAAGGTATTCGCATAATGTCTTAAGTTGGATCAAATGATATCCCCCGGGCTGGTCAACGGCACGCCACCGTCCGCTTAATGATATCTACTTTCACGCCTAATCAGCCGGCACGCGTTTGCGTCCGGTTCCCGATTACACGGCAAACCGTGTGCTAAGGCACGTCAACTGATTTCATTCGCACCGCCCGTATTTTATACTCGCCGCAGGCGTTCTCCGTCCCGGACCGTCCCCATAGCCGTCACGCGTTCCCATCCTCGACCTGGACTTACATCCGGAAAAACCCGGATATCCCCAGCCAATTCCGCACCTTAAATCAAGCTAAAAATGCAAAAATAGGGCGCGAACCGTTGCGACAGAAAAAATGGGTAGTTAGCATAACCTACATAAGAAAAGCAGCTTCGGACGAGTCCAACTTGTTTTCCGATTTGCGCGTTACGGTGAATATCTCACCTGGTCAATAACTCTACGATTCTTGAAAAGGGAGCAGTCGCATGCGGCGACATATCCTGCGGTCGTTGCGTCAAGCCCTGGCTTGGTGCCTGATTCTGCTGCTGACGATGAATACGGCCTTTGCACAGTGCTGCGGACGCCTGGTTTCTGGTTCCTCGATGTCGACTGCCGATTACGGCCGTGCTTGCGGTGCCGTCGGCTGCGACACGATGGTTGACAGTTCCTGTTGCGCTCCGAATTACTGCATGTCAGCCCCGTCCTGGTCTTGCAGCGGTGTTTCGTATTGCGGCGGCGATATGTGCACATCGAGCAGCTACTGTGGCGGCGACATGCCGTGTTACAGCGATTGTGGAGTTGCCTATTCCACGACATGTTGTGCTACGGCGGAAGTTGTCTATGGTTCGCAGTGCGGTTGTGGTGGCAGCTGCGATGCATCGGGCTGCGGCACGGCCGGCACGACAACGTATGCAGGGTCGGCGGGGTGTAGTTCCTGTTCCGTCGGGGGGAGCGTGGTAACGGAAGGGAGCACGACAAGCAGCGTGATTATGTCTGAGAGCGGCATTTCGGCAGGGGCCACGACCAGTGGGCCGCCCATGATGGAAAGTGGAGCGATGCCCGTCGAGCAACCCAGCGACTTTACGTCGAAAAAAGCAAGATCTACGCCGCCAGAGCCCATGGCGCTGCCTCAACCATCCGTGGCGCCGAATGCGGCGGCCGAACCGATGGCCCCGCCGCAGGAGCCCTTGGAAATGCCGGCAGACACCGAGCCCGAAAATGATGAGATGGATGGTTTATTCAGCGAGCCGGCCACAGAGGAACCTGCGGAACCTGCCGCGGAGCCTGCCCCCGAGGGTGCGGAGGATGAACTGGACGATCTGTTCAGTTCATTGAATGCTCGCAAGTGGGTGGATGATACCGGACGCTATGCCACCGACGGACGCTTAGCAGCGATTGGCACTAGCGCGGTGCGGATTCTGAAGACCAATGGTCGTTTTTGCACAGTTCCGTTCGACCGGCTGAGCACCACCGATTTTGGTTATGTGCAAGCCGTCGTCAAGAAGTCCGGGAGACCATCGCTGCTGCACGTGGCTTCCGCTCGATAGGCTGACCGACCGGGCCCGACGTCGGGCGTTCGGCGGTTTGGAGGCGGCGAGGACACCGCCGGGGCAGTCGGAGACAGCCTGACCGCCGAAAAATTCAGGCGAGGCTATCTCAGCCTCGCGAGTGTGACGTCGACCGCTGGCAGCGCTGGGTCGGCGACGACACCCCCAGGTCAGTCTGAGACAGCCTGACCTAATCTAACCTGCATCTAAACTGCAAAATGGCGGCGTTAGCGCCGGCCTCCAGGGCGTCCGAACGGTGGCATGGGGTCGAGGCCGCGTTCTTTACGTCGCTCGGCCAGGGCTTTGAAATACTCGGTCATCAGAGCCCGTTGTTCGGGCGTGGAATTGTCTAGACGGCGACGGCGCCAGTCTTCCCGATCTTCTTCGCTGCGCGGCCCACGGTTACCGCGGTCACCACGCCCTGCGCCAGGTCCCCCGCCGGGAGGCCCTCCACGTCCAAATCCGGGGCCGGGGGGGCCTCCGCCACCATCCCGACCGCCTTCGCTGCCACGCTCCGCGCGTCGCTTTTCAAAGTCCCTCCGCATCTGCTCCATGCGATCGATGTCACGGTCCAAGAATTCGTCGCGTTGATCCTCGGGAATTGCAGCGAACTCGCGGAGATGCTCGTCCATCCGCTGGCGGAACTGCTCCCCCATGGCGCGAAAGACCTCGCCGCGTTCTTCCTCAGGCAGGCGATCGCGCATCTGTCGCATCTCCTCGCGAACGGCTTGCCGCTGTTCATCAGTAAGGTTCTCGTCCATCATTTTGCTCGCCAGCTGCTGCGCTTGGTTCACATAGGGGGACTGGCGGGGGTACAAGGCCCAAGCCAGTCCAGCGGCCAGGATCAGCAACAGGCAAACCGAGATGATCCAGTGTTTTCTTTTCATATTCGCTCTCAGTCCGAAAGACAGTTTTGGTTGGTCTCAGGTGTATGGCCGCAAAACACTCGGCACGGTCGCATGATGTAAGCTGCGGGCCGAATCGAATACAGCGTTTTCAAAACGGTTCGACATGGGCGTCCGCATACAGCGCGTTCCTGGAGGCCTCAGTCTCTTTGGGACCATGGAAGTAACTGTAGTCCATCATGACCATAATCTCGGAAAGCTTCAGCCGTTCGGTATCGCCTCGGACAGTCGTCGTACCGTTGGGACCGACGGCGGCACCTCCTGGGCGCGGCCGTGCCGGCCTTCGCACAATTTCACGTCGGGTCAAAATGCCGTCTTCTTCGAAGGCAATGCGTCGGTTGAGAAAATACTCGTAGCTTTGGCCGTACTTTTCAAAGTAGCTTAGCCCCGGATCGTCGGGTTCTTCACGCCGATAAAAACTACTATCGCTGGGACACCGCAGGGTGGCTCCGCTCTGTTCCATGTACGGACCGAGCACTTCCAGCAGCGACGGATCACGGCCGATTCCCGGCACGATCGCACACGCCGGGTATCTCTCGCCGTGGGTATCCAGGTACATTTCCAGTGCCAACCCCATCTGCCGCAAGTTGTTTTGGCATTGCGTGCGGCGCGCGGCGGCGCGGGCCGATTGGATGGCTGGCATCAGCAGTCCCACGAGCATCCCCACGATGGCGATCACCACCAGCAATTCCACCAGTGTGAAGGCTGGACGCCCACGTCGATTTTCCGAACGCATAGGGTTCAAGTTCGTTCTTGCTTTGGCTTTAGGTTTAAGGCTGGCGGCCGCCGAGAGGCACCGGGCCGGTGCCACCGAGAGCTGACCATCATCGGAATCATTGATCCCGATGATTCCTGGCCGTTAATCTTAAGTGGAAAGCCCGCCGTGTCCCCCAGGCGTCCGTGTCCTACCCTCACGGCGGGCACCAACAGACATTGAACACCGGTCGAGCTGAATGGTTTCGCGAAAATTGGGGATGTACCCGGATTTCTGCGGACTCTGATCAACCGCCCGAAAAATCAGGATTTAATTATTGTTTAGTCGCCGGATCGACGACGCAAGGTCACCGTCGCATCTGGGCTGTGTCGTTTGACCGCAAGCCAGGAGAATTCGCGAGATCGGCCGTAGGCCACCCCCACACAATTTCTGGCGGCGTGCTCGTCCGGGCGCACGCCGCCGAAGAATGCCGCATCGTGTATTGCTGGAACGCGTGTGCCGGGCATTCTGCCGCATCTGGGCTGTGTCGTTTGACCGCAAGCCAGGAGAATTCGCGGAAAAATCGGCCGTAGGCCACCACTCCCACACAATTTCTGGCGGCGTGCTCGTCCGGTGGCACGCCGCCGAAGAATGCCGCATCGTGTATTGCTGGAACGCGCGTGTGCCGGGCATTCTGCTTGGGCTTGCGGTCTAACGAACCGAAGATGTGGGTAGAGACAAGGAGCTGACCCCGTTCAAAAGAAAAGAGGCCAGATATGAAGATCGCCGTCACGGGCGGAACCGGCTTTGTGGGCCGCCACATTATCGCTCAGCTTACCGCCGCTGGTCACACCTGCCGGGCCTGGAGTCACCGCGCCGTGGCACCGGATTCGAATAACGTTAGTTGGCTTCCAGGGCAGCTTGGCGACGTCGACTCGGCACAAGCGCTGGTGGCGGGCGCCGATGTCCTGGTGCATGCGGCGCTCGACAGACCGGGTCGTGGTTTTAGGCAGGCGGAAGGGGATGTCGTTCCGTTTGCCGAACGCAACCTGATCGGCACGTTACAGTTGTTCGAGGCGGCGCGGCGGGCCGACGTGAGCCGCGTTGTTTTTATTTCTACCTGCGCCGTCCATGAGAAGATTTTGGATGACCGTCTGCTGGATGAATGTCATCCCTTGTGGCCGACCAATCACTATGGAGCGCTCAAAGCCGCCCTGGAAGCGTTCGTCCACAGCTACGGATTTGGGTCTGGCTGGCCTATTTGCAGTTTGCGCCCCTGCGGTGTCTACGGGCTTGCGGACCCGATCCAGCAGAGCAAATGGTTCGAACTGGTGCGCAAGGTAGCCGGCGGAGAGCCGGTAGAATGCCGTGGTGGCGGCAAGGTCGTTCATGCAGCCGACGTGGCGCGAGCCGTCGAGATCTTGCTCCGTGCGGAGGATGTTGCCATGGCCGGTGAGTCATTCAATTGCTGCGAGCGTTACGTGTCGGACTGGGAAGTGGCAGAGGTCGCAAAGCACCTGAGCGGCTCAACCGCTGAAATTCGTCGTACTGCTACACGGCCACGGCATCAGATCGAGACCACCCGGCTCCGGCGGCTCGGATTCGAATTCAGCGGCGAACCGCTGTTTCGCGAAACGATGACGAAGATGCTGCGGGCCGCCGCTTCGGGTTAACGTCGCAACTTCAAAACTCGCGAGTGTCGCGCAGGAGTGAGCTATATTTGAGAGGGTCGGTCTCATTTCCCTAGCCGTTGGCCACCATTTCACGTGGAGCGGAAGCACCGCAGTCACGGGAACTCCGTCGTCTTGGGGGCCACCCCAAAAAATCGAAAGCGAGGTAACACGATGGAATCCCACTCAGAATTGATTTCGGCCAAATATTTGAATCAATCACTGGAATCGGCCGATACGGTCGATTCCACCCCTGCGGCCTCCGCTGAGCCGGCGGTTCGCAGCACGGCCAGCCAGGTCCTCGGGGGTGCTAAGTGGTTTCTGGCTTTCGTGCTCGGGGCAGCGATCTACGTGACGGTAGCCAACTCGGCTGGCGACGAGGCCAACAAGTCCACAGCGGTGGCCGATTGGTTCCTGTGGGTCAGCGGTTCTGACAAGACGTGGGAAGAGTATCAGAAGGAACAGATCGCCAAGGGCAATCCGCGGCTGAAAGACAAAGACCTGGGCTGGGTCGGTCAACTTCTCCAAGACGCCTACGTGGGCAATTGATGCTCGCCGCATCGCAATTTGGACTTGCTGTGGCTGGCCAAAGTGCCACAATCTAGTTTGACGTTGTTACCATCACTTGAATTCCGAAACGACAACCGCAGTAACATTTTGTCCGTCCGCCGGCTTGGCCGAGGCGCGGCCGCGTGAGGAGTGTCATCATGCCGAAGGTGCGAGTCGCAGTTCCGCATCAATTAGACCCCGATGAGGTCGTCAAACGAGCCCAGGGCTACATCGAAAAAATCGTCGATGACTTTCAAGGGGACGATCTGGATGTCGCGTGGGAAGGTCGGTCGGCCAATTTTTCCTTCAAGAGCCTTGGGTTTTCTATCCAAGGGGACATGGCCGTCACGGCCGAAGAGATCGCCGTTGCGGTTAACCTTCCGCTGGCCGCCATGATCTTCAAGGACAAAGTCGAGAAGGCGCTGAATAAGAATCTCGGCCGCGCCGTGAGTGAAGGGTAGTTCGCTTGGCGTTCCCTCGAATCGGCGTCAATCTGGAGGACTTGCGGCAACCGCTGCGAGTGGCCCTGCATACGGCTTCTCGATTGGGGTTTGATGCCGTCGAAATCAATGCCCGCGGCGAAATCAGGCCAGATGCCCTCAGCACGACCGGCTTGCGTCAAATCCGCAAACTGCTCGACGATGCGCGGCTGAAGGTCTGCGCTGTCGAATTCCAGACACGTCGGGGTTACGGCGTGGCGGACGAGCTGGACCGCCGCGTCGAGGCCACCAAAGTGGCGCAGAAATTTGCGTTTGCGCTCGGCGCCTCCGTCGTCGTCAACAGCGTCGGTCGAATTCCCGAAGATGCTTCGAGCGAAGAATGGAATCTGTTATACGCTGCGCTTACCGACATCGGTCGACACGGACAGAAGTGTGGAGCCACGTTGGCCGCCCGCACAGGTGCGCAGCCGGCCGAGGCACTGCAGCGATTGATCAAGGCGCTGCCCGAGGGCTGCTTGGGAGTAACCTACGATCCCGGACAACTCGTGGCGAACGATTTTTCGCCCAGCGAGTCGCTGCAACTGCTAAAGCAGGATATTCTATACGTCCATGCGCGCGATGGGGTTCGTGACCTGTCCATCGGTCGCGGGCTGGAAGTGCCGCTGGGTCAAGGTGCGGTGGACTTCCCGACCATCCTGGTCACGCTGGAGAATTCCAGCTACCGCGGATACCTGACGGTCGTACGACGAGACGCCAAGCGCCCGGTGGTGGAAATCGGCAATGCGCTGCAGTATTTGCGGGCGATCGGTTCCGCCTGACCCGAGTCGCTCGCGCGGTTCTTTACCGGACCCTCCCATGCTGAAGTGTGGCTCGCCGAGGAGAACGACTCATCGTCCTATACAAGTCGCGGCTCAATGTAGAACAATTGTCCTCCATTGTTCCGCGAATCGCGAAAAGGCGGGGGAAACAGTTGGGGACAACTGTTCCACAATACCCAAACCGAGTGTCATTGGGCGTTCGCCTCCGATTGTGACGCGTTTATTCCTGCCGGAACTGAGGACTAACGCGGCTAACGCCCATTGGCTGATTAAGTCCGCAGGCCCCCAACTCACGTTGGCCTGTAGATCCTTAACTCCGCTCCGCTCGGTTCACGATGCCATGCGTTCGCTGGCCGGCGAGCCGTGCCGGAATCCGGAAGGTGTGTGGTACGATGACGGAGAACGAACGCCCCTATTCGCGCACCGCGCGAATGCGGTATAGATGCGAACTTGTGCGCACGAGCAAATCTCCATCGGCGATGATCGGCGACGCCATGATCCTGCCCTGCAACTGGTTTGTCGCGATCGTTCGGAATTCGTCGTCGGCCGCAATCACGGTCGTCTCGCCGTTGCGATTGGAAAAATAGATTCGATCACCGATCAGGATGGGGGAGGACGAAAAGTTGCCACCCAGTCGTTTTCGCCATCGGGACGCACCTGACCGCGCGTCAACGCACGTGGCTACGCCGTTGTCGGAGGCGAAAAACAGCAGGCCGTTCGTCAGTATCGGGGACGGCATCGTCGGCACCTGCTGACTGACGGTCCATTTCACGTGCGAAGTCGTGACGTCTCCGGTTCCTCCCGGATCGACGGCCAGCAACTTCCCGTCACCGAATCCTGTGCAGACGTAGACTAGTCCATGCCCACAGACGGGAACCACGGACGACGAGAAGCCATCTCCATGACGCACACGCCACCGTTCTTCGCCCGATTCCGGGTCGTAGCTAACCAGCCACTGAGCCCCCAGTACGATCGCTTGCTTCGTTCCAAGGTGATCGATGATCACGGGTGTACTAAAAGCTTTATGGTATTCACCCTCGGAACCTTCCATCGGGGGCCGGTTAGTCTTCCAGCGCACGGTTCCGTCGTCAATATTCAGTCCGACCACGTATTGCTGATCGACTCCGTCACAGGGAACGATTAACAAATCCTGGTAGATTGCCGGTGAGCTACCTGGGCCCACGCTTTCGTCATGTGGCAAGCGGATGCGCCAATCCGTTTCCCTCGTCTGCGTGTCCAGGCACAGCGTGCCGAAGGATCCGAAATGGCAAAACAGCTTCCCCTCGGCCAGGACAGGCGTGGGGGATGCATAACTGTTCAGCGAGTGGACCGGCGCCGGTCGCTCCACCGAAAACAGGCGAATATCGTGAGTTTTTTCGCCGGTTTCCAAATTCACGGCCACGGCCCGAAACTCGACTTCTTTCACGAACACCAGAGCTGCGCCGACTGCGTGGTCCGCATAATCGGCATCGCGGATCGCATCCTGCTGCTCGGCGTCCATGGGCGTGACCATCGCCGTGGTCATCCAGACCAACTGGCCATCGTCAACGGGAGAAGACCAGCCTTCACCTGGAATGGGAGTTTTCCAGCGCACGCTTTGCTGGTCGCTCCAGTGCAACGGACCGTCGCTCAGCGTGGAAACCCCGGCGCTGCTCGGGCCGCGAAAATGCGTCCACCGCTCTTCGGCGTTCACGGTCTGCGTCGCGAGGCAACACACGCAATACAACAAGGTGAGACGCGACATCGGAATCTCCTGCTGGGTTGACTTCGTAGCGTAGGTTTTTGATCGGCCCCAGTGGCCGTCGAGTGAACTGGGCGATCGACGACTTTCAAGCCGGTCGGCGGGACCGTAGAATCTTAGCCGGCGTTGGCTTGCGGCAACACCACCGCGCCCCTGCTGCTCCCCGATTTTTACCGCTATTTTGCATGAATCACCTCCATGGATAGGTCGCCGGACACGTCGCACGAGTACGAGACAATACGGCAGGGAGCCGGATTCTTGTCGTTGCCACCAAGATCCTTGATCGAAATCACCGGTGCGGATCGGGCCACCTTCCTTCACAATTTGTGTACCAACGACATTCGTCATTGCCCGGTTGGTGGCGGTCGCGAATTGTTTGTGACCAATGTGCAGGGTAAGACTCTGGGACATGGCTTCGCCTTGGTCCGGCAGGATTCGATCTGGCTGGTCGCCTCGCCCGGTTCAGCCAAAACGTTGCTCACTCACCTGGACCGGTACATCATCCGGGAAGATGTCACGTTGCTCGACCTGAGCGACCGGTATGTCGAGTGGCTTGTGTGCGGCCCGCAATGGACGACCAAGATCCCGATGTTGACCAGCTTGGCGGAAATGTGGAGTCATGCTCCATGCGAATTAGGAAGTTGCCATGTGCGGCTTGTTCGCTCGGCGTGGTCAACGGACCCCAATTTCATGCTGATCGCGCCGCAAGAGGATGAATCGCGGGTCACCGCGGAGCTGGAGCACCTCGGCGGTTTGCGCTGCGACGGCGGGTGGTTCGATCGACTTCGGATCGCAGCCGGCTTCCCTGAATTCGGAC
Source organism: uncultured Planctomycetales bacterium (assembly GCA_963695565.1). Lineage (GTDB taxonomy): Bacteria > Planctomycetota > Planctomycetia > Pirellulales > Pirellulaceae > CAVOGW01. Next base: position 392,677 of record CAVOGW010000004.1, on the reverse strand, counting down.
GTGATATCTCGGAGCGCAACCTTCCGCAGGAGATCGACCGGGACGAACAAGCGATCAGCTTCACCAAAGGCTGCTACCTCGGACAGGAAACGGTCGCTCGATTGGATGCGCTGGGCCACGTGAATTGGCGCATGCGTGGTGTGCGAGCGGCGCTGGAGGTACCTCTGACGGCCGGCCTGGAACTGGACGTCACGGGGACGGTAGTTGCTCGTGTGACGTCCTGCGCCGCATCTCCGCGGAACGACGAGCTGTTCGGTTTAGCCCTTGTCCGCAGCGCTCACGCCACGCGCGGAACCACGTTGAATTGGCATGGGCATCAAATCACGGTAGACGATTTGCCGCTGCCGGAAGCATGAGTGTCGCACCCGCTCCCGGACTTACGCGCCGCGCGGGGCGAGTCGGCCACGTCAAATGTGTCAGGCATCTGCTCCAGCCACACCCGCACGCGCGTGGCCGCGTCGGACCCGGGTTGGCTGACTTCGCGCGACGGGTGCCATGTCCCGCCATGAATGCCCTCGCGGAGCGAGATCAGTCGACGTTGCATATCTGACAGCATGATCGACTGCTCGGCCGCATCAAGCGGAACGGCCAACATTTGCACGCCGCGCTTCTGGTAGGCCTTATTCCAGCGTATCAGTCGACCTGCCTCTGCTTTGACGATCCCCGAGGAATAGACGCGCCGCAGTTTTCGCTCGGCTGAAAACTGGTACACCGGCTGTTCGCCAAAATAGAAGCTAACCGCGCCGTCAGGACGAAATCCGACGACAATCGGCGGGGCCGTGCCTGATACGTACTCGACGCGATCCACCATGGCGACTCCGTCGCGGATCAGGTCCTCAGGTTTCGAGCTGTTTCGGGCCATGCCATACCCACGTTTAAATGACCGAGCGCGTCGGCAACATTGTAGGACGGATTGGCCCAGCCGCGACACAGCCCGGCATCACCAATCATCGAGTGTGACTAGGTATTCTGTCCCAAATCGCTAACTACACAAACCCCCGCGAGCATAAATCGCCAATCACTGCTTGATGTCGCCGAATCGCGCTCGGTCATTTACGGCTTCTCTCGACTGCGGTACCGAGCGCTGACTCGCTTGAGCAAGGCCAGATCGTTCTGAGTAAGGTGATCGCAGCCGAGGGTGTGCATGCGGTGCAGAATTTCGTCCATACGCTCGTCTTCTTCCCGTTCCACCTGCAAGCGACGGACCTCTCGCACTTGGTGCCGCCGCCGCAACCAACGCGTGATCACTCCCGGACGAGGCGCACGCTCTTGCTGCTGCGAGCGCGTACTACGCTCGAGGCTCGTGTATCCTTGCGAAAAATCGTAGCCGAAGACAGCTTCGTCCGTGTGAATATCGTCGGCCGACGACTCCTCCACACGCGTGCCAAAGAAGACGAAAATTGACAACAAGACCAGCGGCAACCAGGATGGAATGGCGGTTCCCGCGTACGAGTCGTGAAAAATAACCGCCATGATCAGCAGCATCAAAGCGACAACCCGAGCGCACGTCGCCACGATCGTAACGCCCGTTTCCCGATCCCATCCCGGCTTGACCGACTGGATGAATGCCAGGATCGCTCGCCCGCCGTCGAACGGAAACGCCGGAATAAGATTGATGACGACCAGCCACCAGTTGATCCAGCAAGTGAGCCGAATTGCGGCCCCCCACGAAAGCGTTCGTTCCGCGATGGCCCCCGTCAGGATGTTTTGCGGGGCCAATGGATTGAGCAATCCATATGCCGATTCCTGGTCGTAAAGGGCCACAACGGATAGGGCTGCCAGGCAGATGGCCAGGCTCACCATAGGGCCCGCCAGGATCGCCAGCAGTTCGCTTTGTGGATCCTGGGGGATGCGGACGGGACGCAGTCCGCCAAGCGGAGCGATCACGATGGAATCGACCGAGCCCCCCAGTCGCAAGGCAATCAGGGAGTGTGCGGCTTCGTGAACCAGTACGCTGAGAAACAGGACCGCGATGCACGCCAATGCCAAGCCAGGAAAGCGGTCCCCCGGCGTGGATTCTCGCCAGGCGAGGTAGAAGGTAAATGTGGCGAACAACAGGAAGAACATGTGAAGCCGGACGTGGACGCCGAACCAACGCCCCAGACTCGCGCTCCAAACGTCTCGCTGAACCATAACCGCGCTCTTCCTGATGTTCGTGCAGGCCGAACCACGGCCATGCCGGCTCGGCCCTTTCCTCAGGAAGGCCGCCGTCAGGCAACGAAAGCCCGCGACCCGGCCCCCCCGCAGGACGCAACCAATTTATGTTAGCAACCGTATGAACATCGTTCAATTGACTATCTCAGGCTGGCTTCCCCGGCCTGGGCGTTTGCCGGTTAGCAGGCTCACTCGCCTGCGGGTCGTGCTTGTATTTCCCGCGGTTTTTCCGCTTGCGCAACTTCAAAGCTGGCACGTAGTGCTTGTTCGTTAGAGGGGCAAGACCAAGAATCGGCGGTCTATCCACGGTCTATCCACGGTCTATCCACGGTCTATCCACGGTCTATCCACGGTCTATCCACGGTCAGACACTTAACAGGGCTGGAGGATTGGTAACGCATGAACCAAGAATCTCGAGTATTGCTGCATTGTCGAAAATTTCGCGTGGAACGCGTCGCCCAGACCCTGGATGACGGGCGGGAACGTGTCCAAGACGTCATTCGCCATCCAGGCGCCGTTGTGATCGTACCGCTGGTCGATGACGAACATGTCTGCCTGATACGCAACTTTCGTGTCGCCGTGAACCAGTCGCTGGTCGAGCTGCCGGCAGGCACATGCGAGCCAAACGAATCACCACAGCAGACGGCTTATCGGGAACTGCTGGAAGAAACAGGCTTTCAAGCTGGTCGCTTGGACCGTCTCACACAGTTTTACGCTTCGCCAGGAATTATGGACGAGCAGATGTTTGCGTACGTCGCTAGTGAGTTGCGGGCGACCGAGCCACAACGGGAACCTGGGGAGCAGATCGAGAACCTGATCGTCCCATTCCGCCGCGCCATTCAGTGGGTGATGGACGGCACGATTCAAGACGCCAAGACGATATGTGGCCTGCTGGTATGGCAGATGACGCGTTAGCCCAAGGTACGCAGTTAACCCCGGGGGTTCGCCTCAGGTGCACCGTGTGGTCCGTCGTTCTGGCGGTTCGAGCCAAGCGGTCCGCGGTCCGCAGTTCGTGGGGGTCCGCAGTTCGTGGGAGTTCGTGGGGGGTTCCCCCCCAGACCCCCCGGGTTGTTGCCAGACCCCCCGGTTGTCGCCAGCCACCCCGGGTTGTTGCCAGCCACCCCGGGTTGTTGCCAGACCCCCCGGGTTGCTGCCAGCCACCCCGGATTGTTGCCAGACCCCACGGGTTGTTGCCAGACCTTCCCGATTTCGCAGCCGCCCCGCGGGTTGTCGCCATTCACTCGGACAGGATCACGTTTCTGCTGTCCGCACGAGCGAACGATAGTAGTCGATAGACATCGCCAGCCCCGTGTCGAAATCGATCAAGGGCTCGTAGCCCAAAATGATCCGAGCCTGGCTGATGTCGGCCAGGCTGTCACGCACATCGCCCACGCGCGGCGGCTCAAAGAGAGGTTCCACGGGACACCCCAGGGCCTCTCCCAGCGAGGCGATCAGGCGCCGCAGGCTGATGCGCCGGCCGTCGGCGATATTCAGCACGTGTCCCGCCGCACGACGAACTTCGGCGGCAAGCAAGTTGCCTTGCACGATATTCTTGACGAAGGTGAAATCACGAGTCTGCTGTCCATCTCCGTACACGACGGGCGGCCGGCCTTGTAGTATCCGGGTAATGAAGATGGGAATGACAGCGGAATAGGGGCTGTCGGGATCTTGCCGCGGCCCGAATACGTTGAAGTACCGCAGTCCGACGGTCTCCAGTCCATAGCTATGCATAAAAGCCCGGCAGTAATACTCGCCAGCCAGTTTGGCTGCGGCATATGGGGAGAGCGGCTGCGGGAGATCCGTTTCGCGCTTCATCATGAAGCTCGTTTCGCCATAAGCCGCGCTGGAGGCGGCATAGACCACGCGGCGTACGCCGGCCTGGCGCGCCGCATCCAACAGGATGACGGTTCCCGTCAGGCAGGCGTGGTGCGAAGCCACAGGATTCTCGACGCTTAACGGTACCGACGCCAGCGCTGCGTGATGGAAGATGCAATCGACCTTCCGCACCGCGCGGGCCACAATCTCGGCATTCGTAACATCCCCTTCGATGATTTCGATGTGGTCTGCGATATGGTCCAGGTTCGATAGGAAGCCCGTGGAACAATTGTCCAGCACACGTACGCGGTCGCCGCGTTCCACCAGGGCTTCCGCGATATGGGAACCAATGAACCCGGCGCCCCCCGTAACCAAGAATGTCTTCATCAGTGACCCTCGCCAACTCTCGCAAGTGAACATAGCTTCCGCCGGGCAGGATGCTCGGCAGACGGAAGCGCGCCCCGCCCAAGAATATATCGAAATTCGCGTGGTCGTGTGTCGGGTGCAGCCTGATCAGCTTCGCCGCCGTAAACCTAGTGCCACGGAGCGCTTAGAGGCCCGCTGGAACATTGGTCACGACGACGCCGCTGACGGTCAAATTGTTGCTGAAGAAATAGTCGATGACATTTCGGGCCATTTCCCGATGCGTCTTGCCCAAGTGTACATGGACTAACACTCGGTCGCACGCCGCGGCGATCGTCCTGACTGCCTCGCCGTGGGCTTGCCCCATGTCCACCAGGACGAGGGCGTACTGCCGGCTGGCCGCCTTCAATATCGACTCGACGATCGACCAGTCCGCAATCAGGTCCGTCGTGGTACCCACAGGCATGACAGACAGTTTTTCCGTCGACGTCGGATGCACGGCCGAGTTCCATTTACAGGCTCCCGTGCAGACATCGCTAAGTCCGGCGTGCAGTCCAAGCCGAAAACCGTCCGTCAGGCGGCGAAGGTCCGCGTTGGCATCGACCAGCAACACGTGATTGTCGCCTGCAGCCGCATGCAGACTGCCGACACAAACCAGCAATTCGGCTACATGCGCATCGCGCTGCACCGCGACCAAACCACATGAGCCGGCGTGGGGCATCATTTCGATGATGCGACCGTGCAACTTGACGAGTTGTGGCCCCTGTCGTTTGTCGGCAATCATTTTCTGCAGTATGGACTCAAACTCGGTCTTGGGTTGAGGTTTCGCGGAGACCCTGCGGGGCACCACAGCGGGTTCGACCGAACTGGCCACGACGATCCCGGAATTCAGTTCGTCTGCGATCCCCATGGCACTTGACCGGGCGGAGTCTTCCGGCGTTGGCCCATCCACCGCGTCGAGCATACGCTTGTCGGCCGCCACCTGCTCAGGGCCCGTCGTGCAACACTGGCGGAGGATCTCTGCGACTTCAGGATCCTCAACGCCCCGAGGTAGGCTCGGTTTCGTAGACTCGTTCGATGCCCATCTCTTGCTGGACTCAACAGGTTTGCTCGACCCAACCGCCTCGCTCGATCCAACCGTCGCGTTCGGCTCAAATTTCTCGTTGGAAACAACGGTACTGCTCGGCGGAACCGCTGCGGTCGATTCAGCGGTCGAATTGGGCACACCGCCATCGGCGGCGTGATTCAACAGCCAGGGCTGGTCCATGCTTTCATTTGGCCCGACGGCGTTGTCTTCGATCGCGAAGTGATCGGAGGCTGGAATGTCGAACGATTTGCGGGAGAGCACTTGCCAGAGATCAGGGATGTTCTCGGCCATCTCGGTAGCAACGTGGGCACGACTCGCGGCCGCGTCGGACTCGGGAACATGACTCCGGATGCCGCTCGGTTCTGGAGCCTGATTCGATCGCGGTTTGGCGATCGAAGCTTCGTGTTGTTCTTCGACGAGAAACGGAGATTGTACCAATTCCACGGGCCGTTCATCGGCGACCGTTTCCACGTCGGGCGAATCCGCACCGCGGGGTTCAAATGGCTGGCTGGCGACGGACGGGTGATAAAGTCCGCGTCCCAGATCCGCGGCAGGCGAGGGAGTCAAGCTGCCGTGCTCGTCGTCGCCGGCGCGTGGACTCGGCGCGTACACCGCCTTGAGCGGCGTGTTTAGAAACAGCCGCGGCACGTTGGGTTCACGCTCAATGGCAGGCGTCGCATCGTCCAGGTCTGAGCCGACATCGTCGGCAGTATCCGCTGTATCCGCTTGCGACGGTCCCTCGCGGTGCTCGGGTAGTTCGTGGAATGTTTCGTCGATCGGGCTCGCACTTTGGCCGCCCTCAGGAACGTCTTCCAGGGGGTCTTGCGTCGCGAGTTTTTTCAAAGCGTTCAACAGAGAAGTCATGCCCTGGACCCCCTTTCCAAATTCAAACCGCAGGAGAGTCGACTACGGCCGTTTCAAATTGGAAAACAATCGCGAGAACTTGCGTTCGCGGCGAGGCTGGCCGACCGTTGGCCTTTGACAATTCGGGGATGCGGACTGAGCTTTGATCGACTCCGGTTCTGCCTGCGCAACTGCTGGCCGCTGTGCCTCGATCGCCGGAACTCGATTTTGAGACTCGGGTATGCGCTCCGGGTCTTCGTAGCCGAATGCGAGATTGTCTGGATTCGCCACGATCACATTAGACACGCCCTCGCCACTAATTTCCGCGATCTCCGCGCTGCCGCTGTTGGCAACATAGCTGGAGGCCAGGCAAACCTGGGATTCCGCAAGCACGAAGGCCGTCGGCGGCGGGCCCATTGCATGGCGGGCTTTCACGCCGTCCCTCGACGGCTCCAAATCTCCGGTTGCGTAGGCGATTTGCAAATCGAGATTTGGCTCGTCCGTTTCGGTGACAGCTGTGGAAACCTCCAAGTCCCTTCGGTAATGCGGCGGGCCTTCGACTTCCTCGGCATCATGCTCAACGCCACGATCCCTGGCGTAGTTATCAAGATAGCTATCCGCACAGCTGTCCTCGAATTCCAACAATCTTAAGGCATCCAGCAATTCGGTTCCTCGAGTCGTTTTGACGGTTGGCTGGCGATTCATCCAATCAACCTCCGGGAGGCAATTGCGGCTGATAACAATCTCCTCCTCGGAAAATGTTTCGTAGAATGGATTAGCTGCCCGATGGCCGGTCGTGGCCGGCCGCGCCGGCTCTTTGGCGACGAAATCCTGCAGATCGCCATTCGCTTCTAAGAGTTGCTGTTCGATTTCGTCGAGAATTCGATGCGTGGCATCCTCCGTGAATACGTCCGAACCGCTGGCATCGTCCGGCCGGTTGAGGACGCGACGCGGTTGCTCGAATACACGCTGCCACGTATCCATGGGAGACGCGCCATCAGCCGCCGGCGATGCGTATGGGAAGTCATCGTCTTCGGGGGCTTCATCCACCGACTTGGCCGCCTCTGCGTCGATCTGATCCGGCGCCGCGGATTGTCGGGAACGGTCAGCGTCGGCTAGTGGTGGCGGCAATTCAACTAGCCCGGGCTCGTCATCCAAGCTGCCAAATTCGACGATCGGGTCGTCCTCGGTTAGGGGGCTTGAAATGACGTGCGCTGAGTTTTCTTTAGGCAGTTGTTGCAAGTCGGCCCAAGCCTCCCGCACCATGGCCGAGTTAATCTGTCGCACGCCTCCTGCCGCGGCCAGGATTAGTGAGTGGTCACATAACTGGTTGACAAGTCGCGGCACGCCCCGCGTCAATTCATGGATTTGCTGCAGAGCAGTATCCTCAAACACGGCATGCACGTCGCCGCCAGCTTGTGAAAGTTGATGCCGCACATAGTCCACCGTTACGTGGGACGGCCAGGGCCGAAGGTAATAACGCGCAGCGACTCGCTGGTTCAAAGACGTCAGCGCGGGGTGAACCAGCTTTTCCTCGAGGGCTGTCGTTCCGAGCATCACGAGGTCAATGCACCACCGCCCCTCGCGCACCAAACCGCTTAACGATGCCACCTGTTCTAGCAATTCGATCGACAGGTCGTGGGAGTCGTCGATGATCAACAAAGTTCCGTCGTGATTCAAGCGCGCCGAAGTAAGGTGATCGAGCAACGACAGACGCAACTCTCCTTCATCGGATGCCACATAGGGCAGGCCCAGCTCGAACAGAATGGTCTGGATCAGTTCCTTGCGGGATCGCACGCTGGGGGCCGAGATTTGCACGACGGACCAACTTGACTGGAACTGGTTCGCCATCAGCAGGCTGAGCAGCGATTTCCCGGTTCCATGCTCCCCGATGACGACCCCGGGCCCGGCGTTTCGCTGAATACAACGCCAAAGCCCTTCGCATGCGGACTCGAAAACGTCATTCGGGAAGTAGCTCACCGCTTGCGGAGGCGCTTGGAATGGGCGCTTGGAAAAATTAAACCAGGTTTCGTACATAGGTCGTCCTTTTGATCATGCGTATCCCGGGGACTAGAAAAAACCGCGGACGAAATCGAGCGAATAGTCAATGCTCATGACCAGCGCGGATATCGGATTCCTCCTGACCTCCGCGGCCAGGTCCGGTATCTGAAAACATGCGATCACCAGCACGACGGCGGTGGCCACTAGCAGAACCTCGCTGGCAAAGACCAACCGCACGACTGAGTCCGGCGGTCCACCCCCTTCTGGGGCGGGAATATCAGGGCCGTCGGTGGTGGAAATGGCGCCCACAATTCGCAGGCCCATGGCACCTTCCGCGTCCGACAGGCTATACAACTCCAGCGGCGGCTGAACGGGACGTCGGATGACGGATGCCGCAAGTCCCACGACGCAAGCGGGCAACAAATAGGTAACGATGTCGAATAGCGACAATCGGCCAGTTCTTACCAGCGTGGTTTGGGGCTCGCCGCGGATGACCATGCTCGCATGGCGCACCGCGTCGGACTGCAACTGGTCTTGGTGGATAGCTGCGGCGAGTTCCGACTCTAATTGCTCGAGTTCAGCAGTCAGTTTTCCGTATTCCGCCGTCTTAACGGCCTCCTCGGTCGCTTGTGCCCTGTGGCGTCGGTTGTCCGCATGGAGGTCGATCGTCGGGGGGACCGACGCGGAATCAGCCGGCACCTCCGCCTGGTCCTCGACCGCCGGCAAGGGGCTGAGGCTGGGTATGGGTTCCAGCGGCCGCTGATACGTGGATGAAGCAGGAGGCACGATTTCGATAAAGCGGGGCGTACGTGCCAGCTCGGTTTCCACCTCTTCAATTCGCCGTAAGGTGTCATCCGCCATCGGATGCTTGGGAGTGTAAATTTTCAGCATTTCATCCAATTCGGCCCGGAGACCCGCAATTTCCTCGGACAGCTGGGTCCACTTCGGGTTCGGTTCCACCAATTGTGGCAGACGGGCTTTGTGCTCGATCGAACTTCGCGGCGGTGTCAGCGGGCCTGCGTCCGCCGTCGCGGCAGATTCCCACGAACGGGCCGGAAAATTACTGGATGATGCAGTGTCCGCAACCTCGGGGCCAGTCGGAAATTCAGGTTCGTGGACCGCCGTTAGACCGCCTCTTTTCGGTTCCGCAGCTGGCGGCGATGCGACGTTCTCCGTTGGCAGTCTGGCCGAATCCGCAAGCTGCAGCATGCCCGACTCGACCCCTTCTTCGGTGGGGCTGCGTCGAATGGGGACGGCATCCGTCGTGGAAACAAACGAGGAACTTTGAGGATCGGTTTGCGTTGAGAGATCGTCGTCCGCCGCCGGCGAAGCATCAACTGGCGGAACGCTAAGGGGCCGCGTGGACGCCACCGGATGATGGAGGCCGGCGACCGCTGCCTCGTCGCTCGGCTCGTGGCTTTCGGCAGGCTCTGGCCGGCGGTCGCCTAGGATGGCGGCGAGCGGTTCGTCGTTCGGCCCCGCCGTGTTGTCGCCGCGCGACGGTCGGCTGTCAGCCGACAGTTGGCCCCTCCTCGCTTCCTGCTGCCGCGCGATTTGAACTTCGACGAGTTGCTGGCGCTGCTCGCGAACGTCCGCGATGCGTTCCTTGAGTTCGTAAACACGGGCCCCGGCGGCGGTGCGGTTGCCGCGGGCAAGTTCGGGAAACGACGACGCGAAGTAGTGAGCCACTCCCGCCAGCACGTTGATCGCTGTGGTCCGAGAGGGATTCCCATATCGAATGGTGAGCTGTTGCGGCAGCGACGAATCGTCGCTGATTTGAAATTCAAGCTGCTTCGCAACAAGCTGCCCCAACAGTTCGACCGACCCGCCATCGACGCCCAGACTCGATTTCAGCTCTGGTGCCAGATTGGCCACGGCACGTTGGACATGCTGGGGTTCGGTCGTGAATTCTCGCACCATGGCGGTCAGGTCGGCCGCCGGAATTAGCCTGCCAGCCGGAGTTTGGACACTGAGTTGAACCTCAGCGATATGCAGTGATTTGCGCGGAAATAGAATGGCCAGCAGCAGGATAACGAGCGCCAGACTTATCGCCGAGAAAATATAGTACGGCTTAATGCGAATTTTTCGGGCATCGAACGAGTCGTTCATTTCGTTGATCAAACGGGTGTTCCCCGTGGTCGCTTCGGATCCCTCATTTCATTCGGATTGCGCGGTCGCAGGTCGTGACGAACCCGGCGCGCAATTCGATCACGACGAAAACCAGAAGGGTCATCGGTCAGACCAATCTCGCGGCTTGAGGCGAACCAACCCTCAATCGCCAACGTGAAGGGCGATAGCCCTAAAATCAGTAAAATCGGAGTGCAGCCGGCCTTGGTATCATCGCCACCGCCGCCCGACCGTTGTCGGTCAAGGAGGTGGCTGCATGTTCCAGTAACGCTTGTTGAACCAAAACGACCGGGAAGTCCTCGGTCTTACGTACCCACTTTTGGCGAGGCACCCGCGAGGCTAATCTATGAATTTCAGCTCACTTTCCCCCAGGGCAGCATGTTTCGCATCAAGATCTGTGGTATCCGATCAGTAATCGACGAACAGGTCGCGGCCCGCTGCGGAGCCGATGCCGTCGGATTGAATTTTTGCCCAGACAGCCGAAGGTACCTCGACCAGATTGCTCGCCGGGCATTTGAACAGCGCTTCCGGGGTGGTCCTCTGCGCGTCGGCGTCTTCGTAAACGAGTTGCCTGAAGTCATCCGAAAAGTGTCACGCAAGTACCATTTGGATGCGATACAACTCCACGGCGAGGAGCCCGCCGCGGTTGTGGCCCAACTGGCGCCGCTGCCCGTAATCCGGGCGTTTCGCAGCGGCCCGGACTGCGTCAAGGAGGTTGCCGATTTCCTTCACGCGTGTAAGACGGCGAAGTGCGAGCTGGCCGGAGTGTTAATGGATGCGGCGGGTGGCGGTTCTTGCGGCGGGACGGGAGAGCTTGCCGACTGGGCGTCAGTTGCCAGACTTCGCCCTGATATGGGAGGCGTCCCGCTGATCCTGGCTGGCGGCCTGACAAGCCTCAACGTGGAGCGTGCGATTTCTGCAGTGAAGCCGTTTGGGGTGGACGTCGCAACCGGTGTGGAAATTGACGGGCTCAAGGAGGCCGATCTGGTCCAGCAGTTCGTCGAGGCCGCAAAGCGCGGTTTGAGTGCAACGTGACAGAGCACGATCGGGCTACACCAAACAACAGGCCATGGTTGGCGTATTTTCGTCAAGCGGGTTTGCGAAGACGTTTTTAGATTTGGGATACATCGGCCAGCCGAACTCGACTGCTCCGCGTTTTCGCAGCCAATTCCACGAATCCCACCACGACGCCGAATTGAATTCCGTGTTTCGGATGTAGGCAGATAGTTGGCCCAAATAGCCAAAAATCCGCTCGTTTCCCGCTGAAGTTTTTTGGTATACTTGAAAGCTAGAGGCTACAGACAGAAGTTCTTGAAACGTCGCGCTTTGCACCTGTAATGCCGCACGCCCCCGGAACCCGTTCGCGAAGTTCCACTCCTGCGACCGTTGCCTGGCCATCAACCAGACTCCGTTTGACCAGCCCTGGCGACAGGCCTAGGAGTCTTAGCGTACAACAATAGGAATGACATCCGACCAATCACCATAAAACACCATCGAAAGGTATTTTGACGTGTCACAAGTAGAAACAAAGCTCCCGTACAAAGTAAAAGATATTGGACTTGCTGAATTCGGCCGCAAGGAAATCTCCATTGCTGAAAATGAAATGCCCGGCCTGATGGCTCTGCGGCAGAAGTACCGTCAGCAGAAACCCTTAAAGGGTGCGAGAATCGCTGGCTGCTTGCACATGACGATCCAGACCGCCGTGTTAATCGAGACACTTGTGGAACTGGGCGCCGAAGTGACGTGGAGCAGTTGCAACATCTTTTCCACGCAGGATCACGCGGCCTCCGCGATCGCAGCGGCTGGCATCCCTGTCTATGCCTGGAAAGGGGAAACGGAGGAAGAGTACCAGTGGTGTATCGAGCAGACCTTACAATTCCCCTCGGGCGAGCCGCTCAACTTGATCCTGGACGACGGGGGAGACTTGACGGCATTGGTTCACGACCGCTTTCCGGAGCTTCTTGACGGCATCAAGGGAATATCCGAAGAAACCACGACGGGTGTCAAAGCACTCTATAAGATGTTCAAGTCCGGCCAATTGAAAGTCCCGGCCATCAATGTCAACGACTCGGTCACGAAGAGCAAGTTTGACAACCTGTACGGTTGTCGCGAGTCGCTGGCAGACGGCATCAAACGAGCCACCGACGTCATGGTGGCCGGCAAGGTCGTCGTGATAGCCGGCTATGGCGATGTGGGTAAGGGTTGCGCCCAGTCCATGCAAGGCCTGGGGGCCCGCATCATCGTCACCGAGATCGACCCGATTAACGCGCTGCAGGCCGCGATGCATGGTTACGAAGTGACCACGATGGATGAGGCCGTCCATGAAGGGAACATCTTCGTCACCGCCACGGGAAACCGCGATGTCATTCGCGGCGAACACCTGCAACGCATGAAGAACGACGCCATCGTGTGCAACATCGGGCACTTCGACCTGGAAATCGATGTGGCCTGGCTGCAACGCAATAAGGATGTGACGAAGGTCGAAATCAAGCCGCAGGTCGATCGCTATACCTTCAAGGACGGTCACTCGATTATCCTGCTGGCCGAAGGACGCCTCGTCAATCTGGGCTGCGCGACCGGACACCCGTCGTTTGTCATGTCCACGTCTTTTACGAATCAGGTCCTGGCCCAAATTGCACTCTGGACCCGGAATGAAGATTTTCCCATTGGCATTCACATATTGCCGAAGGAACTCGACGAAGAGGTGGCACGCTTGCACCTCGGTCACCTGAACGTGAAACTGGAAAAACTGACGCCCGCGCAAGCAGAATACATCGGCGTCGCCGTCAGCGGACCGTACAAGCCGGATTACTACCGCTATTAGACCCTGATCAGGCGAACCGTCGGACAGGTTTGTAAGCTGACCTTGACCCGCATCTGGGCCGCCTCGTTAGACCGCAAGCCAGAGAAGAATGCCGGCACACGCTCGTTCTTGCGAAAGACGATGCGGCGTTCTTCTACGCCGTGCGCGGTCGGCGGCCGCGCACGCCGCCACAAATCGCCTGCGTGTGTTGGCCTGTGGTCCATCGGAACGGCGATTTCGCCTGGCTTCCCGTCAAACGAAACGGAGATGTGTGTGACCGACAGGTTAGTAAGCTGTCCCGGCACCGGACTGATGTCAGCGGCAGGCCTTGATTGAAGCAAGTCCGTTTGGGGGTGGCTTGACCCGATCCGTCGTCTTCGCGTGGGCCGAACTCCGTCGCTTCGCGCCCCTCCGTTCCGGATGACGGGGGACCGCGGCTTGTCAGCCTCACGATGCCGTCGCGTCGTCTTGTAACCCGACGAGGGCTGGCCCCAGGTCGGCCGCTGCCTTACGATAGCCCGTCGGCGATGCGGACGTTTCGAAGGGCCGTCGCCACTGGTCCCAATCTCGCGACAAATCGCCCCGCTGCAGACGCGTTTCTTTGGTGGAAACTGGGAGAGATGTTATGGCCACGATTCAGGCCTTTCAGGCGATTCGCTATGACCTGGGGCATGTGGGAAATTTATCGGATGTTGTGGCGCCGCCCTACGATGTGATCGACGGCGCGATGCAAGACGAGTTGTACAAGCGACATCCGGCCAACGTGATCCGTCTCATTTTGAATCGAGCCGAGCCCGGTGATCAAGATCCGGATATTCGCTACAACCGCGCCGCGAAATTTCTGAAGACCTGGCAGCGTGAGCACGTTCTGCTGCAAGACGCGCAGCCCGCTGTGTACTTCTACCAGCAAACGTTCTCGTTCCAGCAACAGTCGTTTGTTCGAAGTGGTTTCTTGTCGCGTGTCCGTTTGGAACCGTTCGGCAGCGGTAAGATCTATCCTCATGAGGAGACGCATGCTGCCGCAAAGACCGACCGACTAAAACTCACCCGCGCGTGCCAGGCAAATCTGAGTCCCATCTTCGGGCTGTTCCCGGACGAAACGAATGAGGTCTGTCGTCTGCTGTCGGACGCCGCTCGTACCATCACACCCGTGGAGGCCACGGATCATCTGGGCGTGGTCCACCGCATGTGGTCCGTAAGCGATTTGAGTATCATCAACCGCGTCTCGGCCTTGATGAAGGACAAACCCCTGTTCATTGCCGACGGACACCACCGCTATGAGACGGCCTGTAATTATCGGGACGAACGCTGCTCGGCCGAGCAACTGTCCCAAGATCACCCCGTGAATTTTGTGCTGATGATGAGCGTGGGAATGAGCGATCCGGGCATGATCGTACTACCGACGCACCGCCTGTTTCGCGGCTTGGCCCCTATCTCGAGCCATGAACTGCAAGTCAAGCTGAACGGCTTTTTCGATTGCCGGGAGGCCGGCCAGGGAAGCCAGCCAGCGTCGGCCTTGTGGGACGAGCTGGAATCAAGAGGCGAGCAGGGAACAATAGGGTTGTTCACCGAGCAAGATCAGCGGTGGACCATGGCGTCCATCAACGACGGGGGACGCAGGCGGATGTCCGAGTTGGCTGCCGACCATAGTCCACGTTGGCAGTCGTTGGGAGTGAGTATCCTGCAGCGCCTCGTGCTGGAGCATTGCCTCGACGCCACGAGTTTACCAAAACCCATGTACGTTCATTCCGTCGAAGAAGTTGTGCAAGGTATCGAACGGGGCGACACGGTGGGTCGCGACGCCACGGGGCAGGAAGGGAGCGGCGGGAAGTTTCCACTCGTCGCGTTAGTGATGCCGGCAGACCTAGGAGATGTGCGAGAGATCAGCGAGCACGGTGAGCGAATGCCGGCCAAGAGTACCTACTTTTACCCAAAATTGCTCAGTGGATTGACCATCAACCCGCTCAGTTGATTTTAGCAGGTCGGAGCGCAAGCCAGAAGAAATCGCCGTTAGCCTCGGTCGTGGGGCCACCACTCCCAGGCGATTTCTGGCGGCGTGCGCGTCCGCCAGACGGGGCTTCGTTTGACCGCAAGCCAGAAGAAATCGCCGTTAGCCTCGGTCATCGGGCCACCACTCCCAGGCGATTTCTGGCGGCGTGCGCGTCCGCCGGACGGGGCTTCGTTAGACCGCAAGCCAGAAGAAATCGCCGTTAGCCTCGGTCATGGGGCCACCACTCCCAGGCGATTTCTGGCGGCGTGCGCGTCCGCCAGACGGGGCTTCGTTAGACCGCAAGCCAGAAGAAATCGCCGTTCGCCTCGGTCATGGGGCCACCACTCCCAGGCGATTTCTGGCGGCGTGCGCGTCCGCCAGACGGGGCTTCGTTAGACCGCAAGCCAGAAGAAATCGCCGTTCGCCTCGGTCATGGGGCCACCACTCCCAGGCGATTTCTGGCGGCGTGCGTGTCCGCGGGACGGGGCTTCGTTAGACCGCAAGCCAGAAGAAATCGCCGTTAGCCTCGGTCATGGGGCCACCACTCCCAGGCGATTTCTGGCGGCGTGCGTGTCCGCCAGACGCAACAGGAAAAAGGCAGAAAGACGTTGGACAGGATATCGGCAAAACGCTTCAGTTCCTTCTACCGTCTCGGTGCATCTGCTCGTGGCACTGCTTTCTGTAAAGCATGTTTCACGTGAAACTTGAACAAATTGGCGATCTGCACCGATTCGGAAGTCCATGATCGCTATTGAAGATAGGAAATCTGGGCGATATGTAGTTTCACGTGGAACGTTAGGATATCTGGGTCGATTGGCTCAGCATTCGAAAAGCGGGAAAGTTGACATTCCTGCAATCTTGGGATCGGGCTTACAATCTTGCGAGCGCGACACGATTTGCCGACAAGCGGTTGGCGGTCGAGCCTCGCTCCCGGTCTCGGTCGCCATTGGTTTGCGTGCGGGTCGATGTCGCCGGGCAGCTTGGGGCCTGTCGACTTAATGGGAGATGGACATGTCATCCTGCCCAACGTCGTACTTGATTTGGTGTCGCAGCGTTTGTTGGCAGATCCATCAGTCGCGTTGCTCCTTCAGGATGACATTTTGCCTTAGACGTATCAAATCGACAGTCCCTTAAGTTCCTGGCAGGGTCGGTGTTTGCTTTGATTTTGGAGACCCATTCGTTGGTGAGGATATTGTGCGTGGCCAATCAGCAAGGTGGAGTGGGGAAAACTGCCACCGCCGTCAATCTGTCGACAGGATTGGCCAAGGCCGGCAAGCGCACCGTGTTGCTGGACTTGGACCCGCGCTGTGACGCGACCCTGGCGGTTGGTGGAACTGCCGTGCCTCGACAGAATCTGCTCCACGGGAATCGCGCCCTGGTTAACGACATCCAGCACATCGCCGAATTAGAATTGCTGCCTGGCAGCCCGCGCCTGGCAGATGTGCAACAATTTGCCTCAGTCCCGCCGCAGAACTTTCTGGAACATGCGCACAGCTTCCGGCAAATCGTGGCGGACCATGACTTTGTGGTGATTGACTGTCCCTCCACGTTAACCGGCGTGACGGAATGGGCCATGATTGCGGCCGATGAGTTGGTACTGCCCCTGGCTTGCGAGTTCTTTGCGTTGGAAGGAGTACCCGCTTTCGTCGATCTCGTTCGCCGAGTGATGCGTGCTTCTGATCAGGCCTTGGATTTCGCCGGCGTGCTGATTACCAAGTACAACGAAAGCTGGCAGTTGGCGGAGGAAATTGAGAACCAGGTCCGCGACTTTTTCGGCGAAATTGTGTTCCAAACGGTGATTCCCTTCGATCAAGCCATTGCTGCTGCCAAACAACAGTGTCATTCGGTGATTGATCAGACACCCCGCTCGCGCAGCGCGCGCGCCTACATTGAACTCTGCAAGGAGGTTATTCAGCAATGAGTAAAGACAGACGACTGGGTCGCGGATTGGCCGCCTTACTGGGTGAACCGCTCGCCGAGGGCTCGCAACCCGCCACGGGCGAATTTGGCGTGTTGGCGGATGAGCCCCGTGTGGATGCTGAGCAATAACGGTTTTAACGATTCCACGGCTAGTGACCTGTTGATGCTACCGGTGGACGAAATCGACCAGAATCCATTTCAGCCCCGACGTGAATTTGGGGAGACGGAGATCGCGTCCCTGGCGGAAAGCTTGAAGGAGCACGACATGCTGCAACCCGTCCTCGTGCGACGCGTCGGGCAGCGGTGGCAACTGATTTCGGGCGAACGACGATTGCGGGCCGCGCTGCACGCGGGCATTCCACAAGTTCCCGCCCGGGTGCGGGACGCCGACGATCGACTGGTGGCGGAATTAGCCATCGTGGAAAATTTGCAGCGTAAAGACCTGAACGCCATCGAAAAGGCTTTGTCTTTCCAGCGTTACCTGCGCGAACACGGCTGCACGCAGGACGAACTGGGCAACCGGCTGAAGATCGACCGTTCCACGATCGCCAACCTGTTGCGACTATTAGAACTACCGGATGAAGTGCAATCCTCGTTACGGCAAGGCAAGATCTCGGCAGGGCACGCCAAAGCACTCTTGCCCTTAGGGGACCACGGCGAGCAAATCGAATTCTGCTTGCGCATCGAACGCGAAGGGATGAGTGTGCGCGAGGCGGAGAAGCAAGTCCAGCAACGCGTGGCCGAGGCCGATGGTCGACTTCCGTTGCGACGGATCGATGGGCCCAAAAAGAGCCAAAAAACCGGACAAATCGGCATGATGGAACAGGAATTGCGCCGAGCGTTGGGAACCAAAGTGGACCTGCAGACGGGCGCCCGCGGCAAGGGCAAGATTACCATCCACTTCAAGAATCCCCAGGAGTTTGAGCGGATACTCGCCTACCTGGTCGATGATTCGCTCAGTCAGCGGGCGGCTGGATCGTGAGTTGCAGACAGGTCTCGGCGCGTGTAGGATGCCGGGTTCGCAGGTGAGGATCGTGCGTGGAGGTAGCGCAGCGGCGCTGCTGGGACACGTGAAACGTCTGCGTGTTGTGCGGGGCGTAGCTCAGCCTGGCTAGAGCGCCTGCTTTGGGAGCAGGAAGTCGTCAGTTCGAATCTGGCCGCCCCGACTCTCATCCCTCATTTCCTTCTTGCCCTCCGCGACCCCTGCGCTAATGCGTGAGAACTTCTTTGGGATAATCACGCAGAGCCGCAGGGGTTGCTGAGTTCAATGCAAGCGTCATTTTGGGCAGCCGCACTTGCTGGCGACGAGCAACGTTGGTTGGCGGCTCCTTCCGTCCGATTGTTCCTTCAGGATGAAATCTTGCATTGAAGAACAGCCCAAGTATGCTGAATCAACAGTTCGCTGAGCGTCGCTGGGCTCGCCGGCGCGGGCTGACCGCGCTATCCCTGCTCCGCCTGTGACGCGGTCATCGCTGGCATACGTCGATCCGATTTGCCTTGACCGCCAGGATCCGGCTCCTCTATACTCCGCCCCCGTTTGTCCACGTGGAATCGTGGTCGCTTCGTCTTGTTCCACACCCGCATTGACGTGAGGAGATCCCGATCATGGCCCGCAGGGACGCAAAGCCAATTCGATGGCCCAGTCTGCTTGGAAAAATTGCCTTCGCGCTATTTGTCGTCGGCACGTGCGTGGCAATTCGATCCATCCAGCCCTCCTCGTCGGTTTCGGCGCAGCAGAACGGGTCGGCTCCGCGCGCGGCGGCGGCCCGTTCCCCGTCACGCGTTCGTCAGGTCGCGA
Organism: uncultured Planctomycetales bacterium; assembly: GCA_963695565.1. Taxonomy (GTDB): domain Bacteria; phylum Planctomycetota; class Planctomycetia; order Pirellulales; family Pirellulaceae; genus CAVOGW01. The sequence continues at coordinate 373,776 of CAVOGW010000004.1, read as the reverse complement.
ATTCCGAACCGTCGTCGACTTCCAGCCAGAATCTGGAAAGCGTGGCTGCGTCTCCCCATGAAATCGTCGCGGTGGTCAACGGCCAACGGATCACGCGGAAATACCTGGCACGCGAGTGTATCCGTCGCTTCGGTAAAGATGTGCTGGAAAGTCTCGTCAACCGGCAACTGATCCTGGCGGCCTGTGCCGAGAACGGCATCCGCATCTCGACGCAAGATGTGGAAGATGAAGTGGACCGCATGGCCGCCAAATTCAGTGTGCCCACGGATCAATGGTTGGCGATGTTGGAGGATGAAAGCGGGCTGAGCCCCATGGAATACCGCCGCGATGTGGTCTGGCCGACACTGGCGTTAAAGCGCCTGGCTGCGGAGGCCTTGGAGGTCACCGCCGCGGACCTTAAACAGGCCTACGAGTCGGAATTTGGCCCCATGGTTCAAGTCCGTTTGATCACCGCTGCGTCCAAATCCAAGGCCGAGAAACTGCACGCCGCTCTGGCAAAACAACCGGACCGCTTTGAGCAACTGGCCAAGGAACATTCCGAGGACGTGAACAGCGCTGCGGCGCGGGGACTGATTCCCCCGATTCGCCGACATGTGGGAGAGCCCGAACTGGAAAGAGTCGCATTCGCCATGAAGCCGGGTGAGGTCTCGTCCGTAATTCCGGTCGCGGGCCAGTACGCCATCTTGAAATGCGATCGGCATATTCCAGCGCGAGAACTTGGACCGAAACAAGAAGAAGTCGTGATGGCTCAGCTGAAGGACAAGATCTCGGAGCAAAAACTGCGCTCCGAAGGCAAAAAGATCTTCGCCGGATTGCAGCAGCGCGCGACGGTGGTCAATGTCTACAACGACCCCGAAAAAAGTAAACAAATGCCGGGCGTCGCAGCCACCGTGAATGGCAAGCCGGTCACTTTGGATTACCTGGGCGAGCAATGCCTGTTGCGCCACGGCAAAGCCGTGCTGGACGCGGAAATCAACCGCACGCTGCTGACGCAGGCCCTCGCCCGACGCAGCTTGCAGGTGCAAAAAACGGACTTGAATGCCGAGATTCGCCGAGCGGCCGAGTCGTTCGGCTATTTTACCAGTGACGGAAAACCGGATATGGAACGCTGGTTGAAACATATCGCGGAACAAACCGGCAAATCGGTCGACCTGTACGTCCGCGATGCCGCCTGGCCGTCGGCCGCTTTGAAAAAACTGGTCAGCACCGACCTGACGGTTACCGAAGAGGATATGCAAAAGTCGTTCCTGGCAAACTATGGCGAACGAGTCGAGGTACAGGCGATCGTGCTCTCCGACCAACGGACTGCCCACGAAGTGTTTGACCTGGCACGCCGAAACCCCACGGAAAAGTTCTTCGGCGAACTGGCGAACCAGTACTCAATCGAGCCCGTGTCGAAGGCCAACTACGGCCAGGTACCTCCCATTCGCATGCACGGGGGTCAGCCGGCGCTGGAAAAAGAAGCGTTTGAATTGAAGCCGGACCAGATTTCCGGCATCGTGGCCGTGGGCGACAAGTTCATCCTACTGCGCTGCCTGGGCCGCACGCAGCCCATCGTGGACGACCCCAAAGTCGTGGAAGATGAACTGAAACGGGATATCGTCGAGAAGAAAATGCGGATTGCCATGACGACGGAGTTTGACCGTCTGAAGGAATCAGCTCAGATCGACAACTTTCTTGCCAAGACCGTGCAACCCGGTCGAAGCCAGGTGCGGGCTGGAAAAGGTCAGGACCAGGAGGGCCAAAACCAGGTGCAGCCGGCCAGCTTCCAAGACAAATCGCCACGGTCAACTCGCCGCCAGCCGTAACTTGAGGCGAACCGGCACTGTGAGGTGCCGGGTGAGCATCACCAACCAACCCTGCCTCACCATACCCGCCGCCCGCCGTAACTCAAGGCGAACCGGCACTGTGAGGTGCCGGGTGAGCATCACCAACTAACCCTGCCTCACCATGCCCGCCGCCGCCGTAACTCAAGGCCGCCGAACCGGCACTGTGAGGTGCCGGGTGAGCATCACCAACCACCCTGCCTCACCATGCCCGCCGCCTGCCGTAACTCAAGGCGAACCGGCACTGTGAGGTGCCGGGTGAGCATCACCAACCAACCCTGCCTCACCATGCCCGCCGACTTCCCACCCGCAGACCATAATCACCATGGGACGCTGCATCGACGTGTCCGAATCGAATGCGATCCGCAGGGTTGATGGTGATATCCGCGCGGTCACCGCTGCCCACCCGGCAGCTTACGCTGCCGGTTCGCCGGTCACTGTCGGGCTGACGCCCTACGGGCTTACGTGGTAAGAGGCGGAGACTCGGCCGTGAAAGCCGCGAACGCACGGCCGGCCGCCGATGCATCGTCCGCGTTAGGAATGACCATGCCCCGCATGCGGGCTTTGCGAATTACCCCTTTTTCCAGCGATTCGCACATGACGCGGTAACTGAGTCGGCGCCCATCCCATAAGCCGCCCGTAGCATCCAGATCATGCGGACAAACCAACTCCGCATAACTTAGCCCGATTTTCGGCAATCGAAACAAAAACACGGGTGGCCTACCCGTCCAGGAAACGACAGACCCGTCCGGATAACTGGACAGCTCCACCTGGACAACATCGCCAGAAAAATCCGTCGCCGACTGGACACTCGCGTGGCTGCTCAAATAGGGCGTCTGCATGGCGATCGTGACGTCCACCGTCAGCTTTGCCGGTTCGCATTGGACACACCAGACAATTTGTGGGCTGGCCTGTTCCCGAGCACCCAGGCAATATTCGACAACCAGGTCGTCGCCGCGGAAGTACGCGTCCTTTACGTCATGGCTGCAGGTCCGCGAAGTTGGCCAGGCCAACTGAAAGGGGCGCACGGGAAATTCGTGCCCAAAGCAATGCCAGGGCTGAATCCCGGTTAGCGGTGAATTCAACCTAATGCAGAGTTCATGGCCCAACGAGCGAAATATAGCGGTTTCTTGATGAATTGACCAACTCAAGTCGTCGTCCTTGGTTGCGCGATCCACGGCTTAGGATGCCCGAGTGCCATGCCGGGGAAGTTGTCCACTGCATCGATCCATCCACAAAAAAACCCCGCCGATCGCCAAGGCGAAACGGCGGGGCCGGAACAGAGAAGAGGCCCATATACCATGCTGCGATTATGAAGAAATATGATGCCTTCCTAGAAACAATCTGCCGGCTAGTAGATTCGCGTCGCCGGCTGGTCCCTCCTCGTTTGTTCCTGTTTCCATCTAGAATAATAGCAAATCTACGTCCTAAGTAAAGATAATGTCAAAAACGCGTGTTTTTTACAGTCCGGATCGGATTTTCCGCTCTGCTGGTGATTCAACGAGATTTTCCGGATAATTGTCTTCGCGCCGTACCGTATCGAATCCCCCTCACTAGAACGCCGCTATTATGCCCGATTTTCGGTTGATTTGCGAGCTGGCGGCAAGAATCGGCGGAAATGTGCTACAGGAGTTAGTCGGACAGGTCGGATTCCTCGAAAAGGCGACCAACGATCTGGTCACTGAGGCCGACGTTCGATCACAGCGAGCCATTTCGGAGTACTTGCACAGGGCGGTGTCGGGCGACATGGTATTTATTGGCGAAGAGGACGCCACGGCGGCCGCCCTTCCCGTCAACGACGACGTGCTGATATGGCTGGTGGATCCGCTGGACGGGACCACCAACTACCTTCATGGCTTCCCCCACTATTGCGTCTCAGTCGCCGCTGTGCGGCAACAACAAATATTGGCAGCCGCCGTCTTCAATCCGCTGACGGATGAGTGCTTTTCGGCCGGTCAGGGGGAAGGCGCGTCACTCAATGGAAACGACATTCAAACCTCTCACGCGACCCAGCTGGCCAGCGCGCTGCTGGCTGCCAGCCTGCCAGCTTCCATGACTCGTGGGTGCCCTGAGCTGGAGCGGTTCTTGCGCGCCTGCGAGTCGACTCGATCGGTTCGCCGCACGGGGTCAGCCGCCCTCAACCTCTGCTATGTGGCCTGCGGACGGTTGGACGCCTACTGGGCCACGACGCTCAAGCCGTGGGACGCCGCGGCCGGAGTGTTGCTGGTCAAGGAGGCAGGTGGTTATGTGTCGAACCTGAGCGGTGATCCTTTCGAGATATTCAATCCGCTCGTGCTGTCTGCGGCCACGCCGGAATTGGCCCAGGAACTGCAACAGTTGCTTCGAGTCTGATTTGCCGGATCAGGTTAATACCGCCCTTGGAATCAACCGCAACGCGTTGCCGTCCGGCTTTCACCGCGAGAATCGAGTGGCAACGCAAGCCAGCTGATCACAAGATCATGTCGCGAAGAAGCACTAGTCCCATTACGATTTCATCGATATAAAACGCCTGTTACTCCCACAGGCGCCGCGTGAACAAGGGAATTACAGAAACGAGGTAAGCATCATGTCCGTACCCAATGGTTCGTCGACTGGCAACAATTGGCAGTTGGAAACCGGTCCAGCCAAATTTTTGCAGCGGCTCGTGGAGACGCCCAGTCCGTCTGGGTTCGAGGCACCGATTCAGGACGTCGTTCGCGCCTACGTTGCGGAATTTGCCGATGAGGTTTCCACCGATCTGCACGGTAACGTGATTGCCTGCTGTAACCCGCAAGGAGCCGTGCGTGTGTTATTGGCTGGCCATTGTGATCAAATTGGCTTGTTAATTTCTTACATCGATGAATTCGGATTTCTTTACGCGCAGACAATCGGGGGCTGGGATCCCCAACAGCTGATCGGTCAACGTGTCATGGTGTGGACGCAACAAGGTGCACTGCATGGAGTGATTGCGCGGAAACCGATCCACCTGCTGAACGACGACGAACGAAAACAGGTGGTGAAGACTCAGGACCTGTGGATCGACGTGGCGGTCGTCTCACGGGACGAAGCCCAGCAGTTGGTTCGCATTGGAGACCCGGTCACCTTGTCGCTCAGCTACCAACCTATGCGCAATCACATGGCGAACGCGCCCGGCATGGACGACAAGACTGGCGTGTGGGTAGTCATGGAAGCGTTGCGACGCGCGAAGCAGAAGGGCATTTCCTGCGCGCTGTATGCCGTGTCCACGGTTCAGGAGGAGATTGGACTGCGTGGCGCCCGGACCAGCACTTTCGCGGTCGACCCTCACATTGGTATTGCGGTCGACGTGACCCATGCGACCGACTGTCCCACGATCGACAAACGGCAAAACGGAGAGGTTTCGCTGGGCAAGGGCCCCGTAATCTCGCGAGGTCCTAATGTAAATCCGGTAGTGGCCGGGCGCCTGATTTCGATCTGCGACGGACTCGAGATCCCGCATCAACTCACGGGTGTGGGGCGGGCCATGTCTAATGATGCCAACTCGATCCAGCTGTCTCGCAGCGGTGTGGCGACGGGAGCGGTCGCCATCCCCAATCGCTACATGCACAGTGCCGTGGAGACCATCTCCTTGCGAGACATTGACTATGCCGCCACGCTGCTGGCCGAATTCGCCGCCAGCGTCCGCGATGTGGACAGCTTCACACCTACGGCCGCGCTGTTGTAGGCCGAACGGCCTGTCGATTTAGCTCGTTCAAGGCCAATGTCATCCTGAAGGAGCAACACGACTGAAGGATCTGCCAACCATCGTTGCTGCATCCAGTGAAGTACGACGTTCGGCGTCGCCGATGGAAGAGCCTTCGGGTCGCTACGCGAGGCCTCGGATGACCGCTGAATCTCCGACTAAGTGGATAGGCCGCTGAGATGCTGGGTGAGTTGTCGGACGTTTGATTCCAGTTGCGATTGCGCACTGCGCGAATCCGTACCGCGGCCGAATACGGTGGCGATTGGCTGCTGGCGGCGTATGGTGACTCCTGCGCGTGGCAGGTCGCTGAGTTCGGGATATTCGTATCCCGCCACACGGCGTCGGCGGTCCATCATCTCCGCGACGGCTGACGTCACCCGGACATCGAAAGGGGCGAAGACGATGCGTTTGGCGTGGCACACGTCCGATGGCGAGTTGGGCGACCCGTCGCGACCGCGTGTCTCCGCAGCCGCAAGGGTCAAGGATTGACGCCACACGCCAAGATGCACCCGCAGTACGGATGCCCCGGTGGCTCGTTCCCACAATTCCATCGAGGCCGTATAGCGCGGGTTGATTTCGATGAGCGTCCAACGCGGTTCAGCTTCCCGGCAAATCGCGTCGACGCCGAAAACGCCTTGCATGGGAAGCACGGACATGATGGCACGCCCCAGCCGCTCCCAACACGCCTGCGTCTGGTCGTCTAGAGGCAACGGGCCCAATGAGCCCGTGTAGGCAAACGGACGGATTTCATGTAACGGATGATCGACCAGGTCGTGCGCACAGGGATTGGCGGGTGACTCCGCACAATCTTGCGGTGCGACCATCAGCCAGAAACGCTCCGGCGAATGACTCGCCAGCCACAAATTCTTCACGCCAGCCCGGGATGTCCTGGCCCCCTGGACCCGACCGCATGGTGTGTGCGAAGCGAATACCGAATCCGCCACAGTGTACGGCCGGCCTGAAGATGCATGGTTCGCAACGTTGTTCGGCGGACAGACGACGCGGGGCATGCCATCCAGCCAATTCGGCAATCGCTCGACGCACGTGCGGATCCCGCGTGCGCCGTGCCAGGTCTCCGGGTACGCCCAGCAGTCGCCGCTCTCCCGTAATCTCGCGAATCAGAGCAGCGTGATTCTCGATCCCGCCGGTATACATCCAGGGAATATCCGGCGGGAGCAGTTGCAGCAACCGTGGAACGGCGGTGGGAAATCCGTGGCTGGGGATCCGGGTGCAATGCGCGATCGCTTGCAGATCGCGATCGGCAAACAGATCGAAGGCGTACACGGTCCATCCCGCGCACACGGCGGATTCGGCGGCAGCCCGCACACTGGCTCCCACAATAATCAATGCGGACGGGCAGGGATCAGCCGCCATGGTTGTCGCTTCATGGGTTTTGGAAGTGATCGCCGCGCCCCGCCGATCATCAGTCCGTCATCGGCGATGCTCACAGCCCAGTGCCCGACCGTGCTTGTAACAAATCCAGCGAAGGGGCATTTCGTGGTCGAATTCGGTCTGTTAACTTGATAGCCCGGCGAGTCAACGCAGGGTGGGAACTTCTGCCGTCCAGGGCTCATCCTGGTGGGTTCGTCCGTCGCGAAAGATAGAGCCTTTTCCCGCCAAGCTATCATATCGATTTGAATGGAGAACAAAAACATGTCCATGTTTGTCGGCGAATCGCTTGTGGGGGAAGGAAATGAAATCGCGCACATCGATCTGTTGATCGGTTCCAAAGACGGTCCCGTGGGTATCGCTTTCGCCAACGCGTTGGCGCGACAAAGCGAGGGGCACAGCAACTTGCTGGCCGTAATAACGCCCAACCTGGCAGTCAAGCCGTCCACCGTGATGATTACCAAAGTCACGATCAAGGGAGCCAAACAAGCCACGCAGATGTTTGGACCCGCGCAAGCCGCCGTGGCCAAGGCCGTGGCCGACGCCGTGGACGAAGGCGTGATTCCCAAGAGCCAGTGCGAAGACCTGGTGATCGTGTGTGGCGTCTTCATCCACTGGTTGGCCGAGTCTAGCGACAAGATATACGAATACAATTATCAGGCCACGAAAGCGGCGATTGTCAGCGCGATGCAGGGCAAGCCCACGGTCGACGAAATGCTCGCCGGCAAGAACCAGGAGCATCCGTTCCGCAACGTCTAGCACATCCCATGAAGGATTTTTGTGGATCCGCAACAGGTGGCGGGCGGCGACCCGCGTGCGACTTCGTCCACGACGATCCGCAGATCGCGTGACCATGAAGAACATCCTCCTGCAGCTCGACCCGGACCCGCAGGCCAGCGCATTTGATGCCTTGGTTGCGCTGGACAGTGGCGTGGATCACCTTTTGACGTACGCGGGGGTCGAGCCGCATCAGGTGCGCGATCTTGTGCACGGCGCCATCTTTACGCGGAGCGCCAAGAAGCTGAAACACACGGCTATTTTTGTGGGTGGACGCGATGTGGCGCGTGCGGAACAGATCCTGGCGCAGGTCCGTCAGTCGTTCTTCGGATCGCTCAGAGTGTCCGTGATGCTGGACGCCAATGGAGCCAACACAACCTCGGCGGCTGCCGTCATCGCGGCTTCGCGGCATCTTACGTTGTCGGAGTGCCAGGCCACAGTGCTGGCCGGTACCGGATCGGTCGGCACAAGAGTCGCCCAGCTCCTGTGCGGCGCGGGGGCCCACGTGCGCGTCTGCTCCCGGTCCCTGGATCGTGCGCAAGTGGTCGTGGACAGACTGCTCCGGCAGAACTCCGCCCACGAACCCAGACTCCAGGCGGTGGTCACGAAGTCGGACACGCAGGTCGCGGAGGCAATCGAAAGCGTGAGCTTGATTGTCGCGGCGGGAGCGGCAGGGGTGCCGTTGCTGTCCGCCGAGCAGTCGGACCGTAGTCATGCGCGGGTCCTGATCGATCTGAATGCCGTGCCGCCAACCGGCCTGGAAGCCGTCAATCCGACTGATCGTGCCCAGCAGCGAGAAGCGGCCGTTTGCTACGGGGCGATCGGTATCGGCGGGCTGAAAATGTTGATTCACAAAGCGGCAATCGCGCAGTTTGTTCTCACGCAACGACCTTGTACTCGACGTGGTGGAAGTTTTTGAAATGGGGCGCGAGATTGCCGGGCAGCAATGGGTCTGAGCGGAGATGGTCGCCTCGCTCCGCGAAACTCGAGTAATGTCGCGGAGCGAAAAGGCGACAAAGCCTGGTGTTCACCATGCGCGAAATAATTTTGGGAACGCACAACGCTAAGAAACGGGGCGAGCTGCAACGACTGCTCGCCCCACTGGAAATTTCCGTCAAGACGCTCGCCGATTTTCCGTCCTCTTTGCAGGTGGTCGAGGATGGTCAAACTTTTGCTGCCAATGCGCGGAAAAAGGCCTGTGAACAAGCCAGGCACCTGCAAGCCTGGGTTCTGGGGGAGGACAGCGGGTTGTGCGTGGATGCGTTGGGCGGAGCGCCAGGCGTTTATTCGGCTCGATTCGCTGGAGAGCAGGCGACGGACGAGCTGAATAATGCCGAATTGCTCAGGCAGCTGACCGACATCCCGCTGGATCAACGGACGGCCCATTACGTTTGCCACCTGACGCTGGCCAGTCCCGCGGGCGAGATCATGATCGCTACGGAAGACACCTGCGGCGGCCGCATTTGTCTGCGTCCGCGCGGATCGCACGGGTTTGGCTACGACCCGCTGTTCGAGCTACCGGAGTACCATCGAACATTTGGAGAGCTTGGGCCGTCCGTCAAGTCGGTGCTCAGCCACCGTGCCCGAGCGATGCGACGCTTCGTGCCGAAGTTGCACAGACTGTGGGTTGCCGCCCCGTGCGCGTCATGACGGTCGGTGAAAGATCCAGGACTTGCTGCCGGCAGCAAGCGACCGGCACGAAGTTTGGTGGGGAGCTAAGCCGGGATCCGTCAGCCAAATTCATTGCGGATAGGGTATCGACGTCCCACGCAAGGCCCGCCACAGGATATGATTCAAAACGTCTTCCGGCGCGCGATCCACATGCTGGAAGTCCAGCGAGCCGGAGACCATTGCGTCCTGCCGCAACACGGGATCCCGGATGGCCTGCGGCGTTGGGTTCATTTGGTCCAGGGCGATATGGCTGACTGCTGCGTCAAACGGTGTAACATCGGGCTGGTCGACGAAGCAATCGAACATCGGCACGGCGCTGGAGTCGAACTGGTTCATCGGCGGTAACCCCAGGATTTGCTCCATCGTGCGCAAGATACACGTGGTGTTGTACTGCGTGCTGACGATGGCATCACGCTTCGCGTACGGGCTGACACAAAAGGCCACAGTGCGATAGCCGCTGACGTGATCCCAACCGTTTTGCGGATCGTCCTCGATCACGAACATCGCCAAATTGGCCCAAAACTTGGAGTGGCTGAAGGCCTCCACGATCCGCCCCAGGGCCAGGTCGTTATCCGCCATGCAGGCGGCCGGGGTGGGGCAGCCCGGGCTGGTACCGCTGGTATGGTCCTGCGGAAGGCAGATAAAGATCAGCTGGGGTAACTGCCCCTGCTGTTCGAATTGTTGCAATTCTCGGATCACATAATCGGCGCGAAGCTGATCCGGAACTGACATGTTCCAGCCCACGTAGTCGGTGGGCGAGAACGGCCGCAGCGACTCGATAGTGGGCCAACTCTCGAACACCACGTCGTCGGTACGGTTCTGCCAGGCCGTGAAGCATGCCATAAAATCTGGCTCCCCGCCGCGCGACGGATCGCGCCAGCGTACCGACGGCCCCATGAACTCGCCATAGTTCCTCACGGTAACCCCGTGCTCGAGGGCGTGATCCCAAAGGAATCCCGCGGGGGAGTAGGCCAGCGCATCGTCCTCGTCGACTCCCATGCCGTCCGGATAGCTGCGCGGAAAGCCCGCAAAGCTCTTTTCCATGTAATCCGTCGAGTAGGCCGTCGTGGACCACTGGTGACCGTCGGCGCTGAGAATACCGCAACAATACGTATTGTCCAGCAGCGAGAATTCATCCGCCAGCTTGTGGTGATTGGGCGTGATCTGACGACCAAAAATGCATAGCGACGGATCGCCGTTGCCGCGTCCACAAGCACCGAATACCTGATCGTAAGTGCGGTTTTCCTTGATGATGTAGACCACGTGCTTGATCGGGCTTGGTTCACCGATCCTGTGCGGAATGGGGCGAGGCGGCTGGTCGACGCGCGGCGGCAGCTTGGAGGCCGCGATCCGCGGCAAACGATAGTTGTGGTCAACTTGGGCGGACAGGGCGGGGAGCTGGTGGTCTGCAGGAACAGGCACCAAGGAGACGGTTCCATGATAATGATGCGAATTGTACGCTTGCGCCGCCGGGCCTTTCGGATTTTCGAAATACGGCTTGGGCTGTTTAGGCAGGCCCTTGATATTGGCCACGGCCAGGCAATTGCGTCGACGATCCAGCAGCAGCGCGCCGGGTACCAGCCAACCGGGATCATGCCCAACAAGCGGGACTGCGTCAGGTGGTCCTTGGAGAAGCCAAAGACGGCAACTGCATTTTGCGATCCATTGGCCACATAAAGTCGCCGGTCGTTTTCGTCGAACACTGCGGCATTGGGGGCGGCACCGATCGGATCAGTCGCGTTCGATTTGGCCCACAATTTTGCCACCACGCGATCTTGCCTTGTGTCCACGACGCTGAGGTAGTCGCTGTTGGCGTTGCAACAGACCACAAACTCGCCGTCCGAAGTTGCCGCCAGGCCGCTGGCATGCAGCCCGGTCACCAGCTCGGCGACCAACGCGCCCCGTGGCAGATCCAGCACGCTGAGCGACCCTTCGCGGGCGATGTGCCGCACCGAATCGACGCGTACGGTGGTGCCTCGTCCGGCGGGCCCGGTCAGGTCGTCAGGGCCAGGAATACGTCCGCCCCAATTGCTCACGTATGCCTTATCGCGCACCAACACGACGTCATATGGGGCCACACCCACGGCTAGGCTACGCTGGACTTCGCCGGTCTGCGTATTGACTTCGAGCAAGCGGTTGGACAGGTTGCCGCAGACGTACAACCGTGAGCCATCATCTGAGACAGCCAGCCCGGCGGGTATTTCCGCGGAGCGACGGGGTGCATTGGCGGCGGGCAGTTTCCACGAGCCCAGTGGTTGCACGAGGTTGTGCTGTGAGACCGCGAACACCTTAATCGAGCCGTCCACATTGCTCATGTAAAGCCGGTCACCCGATTTGGAAAAAATCAGCCCAGTGTAGCTCAGCTGTCCGCTGTCGTCGTTCGCCTCCGCCTGAGTCCCAACTCGGTTACCAGGGTCAGCAGCTTCGCCAGGTAAGCGTACGCGGGCCTTAACGGTTGCGTTGTCGCTATCCAGAACAAGCAACTCGCTCGTCTTACCTGCAGTGACCAGAATCGCACCATTCGGAGACAGAGCCACGGCCTGCGGTCGCAGGCCAGGCAGATCGATTTGCTGTCCGGCCGGCGTCACGAGCTGGTTGACGGGCGTGATGTAGCGTTGCCCGTCCAGGTATCCAACGGCATCTTGAGGTTGGTCGAGCGTTACCTCCGTCGGACGGTTGATAACTTGTGACCACGAGAGTGCAGGCTGGCTGCCACACCATGCCAACGCAGCCGCGAAAGCTGCAATGCGGCCCACAGGTCCGTGGACCTGGCTCAGCACTTGCGACAGTCTTGTACTCCTCAATTGGACCATTACCGGGATTCCTGGGGTGGTGGCACGGAGCGGGCAGCTCGCAGGGCTAAATCGGGGCTGTTTCGGTAAATGTAACGCGAACCGAGTGCCTGGGCTACGCATCCCGTACGTATCCCGACTGGCAAAATGTCATTCCTGAGTAGAGCAAAGCGGAACGAAGGATCGACCACATCGTCCGCCAGCACAAGCAGCGACCGAAGGATCTTCCAGCGGCGATGGGGCGACGTGCAACCGTGAATTCGTTACGCACTCGGATGCCCCATCAGCCCCGTTGGCAAGCGTGACATTGGCTGGCAGATCCTTCACTCCGCTCCGCTTCGTTCAGGATGACGTAGAACAGTCAGGCTGGCCGCTGGCGTCGCGGCAACGCGTTCCAAGGACCAGTATTCAGCACGTCTGCTTTGGTAAGTCCGGCACGTCGCGCCTGCAGGATGCCGAACCGCAAGACTTCCAGGCCCGCCATGCTGTGCGCGTCGGAACTGATGACAATCGGGATTCCCATCTGCTTCGCCGTCGCGCACATCACGTCATCCAGGTCCAATCGCAGCGGATTGGCGTTCAATTCCAGGGCTTTGCCATGACGCTGAGCGGCCTGCATCACGGCCTGCATGTCGACCTCGTAGGCCTCACGCTTGTTGATCAAGCGACCTGTGGGATGTGACAGCGCAGAAACGTAGGGATGCTCGAGTGCGCCGAGGATGCGATCGGTAATCTGTTGCCGCGATTGACGCTGTCCATAATGGATGCTGGCCATGACCCAATCCGCCTCGGCGAGCACTTCGTCGGGCAAATCCATACCGCCCGCCTCCAGAATGTCACATTCGATACCTTTCAGCACTCGGAAGTTTTTTAGTTTTTTGTTGCGCTGGTCGATCTGCTTCCACTGCGCCAGCAAACGAGCAGCATCGAGCCCGCGGGCCATCGAGACGCGCTGGGAGTGATCTGTAATGGCGATATAGGACAGCCCCGCCGCCTGCGCCGCCGCAATCATCTCGTCCAACGTGTTCTTTCCATCCGTTTCGACCGTGTGCATGTGCAGGTCCCCGCGCAGGTCGTCAAGTTCAATCAACTGCGGCAGAGCCCCTTGTTCCGCCCACTCGAACTCGCGTCGAGCCTCACGTAGCTCAGGTGGAAACACGGGCAATCCCAACGCGTGATAAACTTCTGCTTCGGTCGCTCCGGCGATCTGCTGGTCGTCGTCCAAGCGATACACACCCCATTCGTTGACTTTTAATCCGCGCTGTTTGGCCATGCCTCGTACGACGACATTGTGATCTTTGGAGCCCGTAAAATACTGCAGCGCAGCGCCAAACGAGGCGCAGGCACAATTCGCAGATCCACTTGCATGCCGGTGTTCAAACGAACCGACATCTTGGTATCACCACGCAGCATGGTGTCGGCGACCAGTCGATATTCGGCCAGACAGTCCATGACCGCGTCCCCATTTGTTGTGGCGACCAGGATATCGAGGTCTCCCACGGTCTCCTTGCCGCGACGATAGCTGCCGGCAAACTCCAACTGCTCGATGGCCTGACAGCCGCTAAGGTGTTCGCGCAGGTCCTGAACCAACTCGTCCGCCGTGGCCCACGTAACGCGCTGGTCCGAGGTGGCCGCCAGGTCGATGCCCTGCAGGATCAACTCCTCGGTCTTGGCCCCAAAACCCTTCAGCTCCCGTATTCGGTTTTGTTGACAGGCCGCGCGCAGCTGATCGAGTGTGGCGATCCCCAGTTGCTTGTAAATAGCGGACGCCTTCTTGGGGCCGAGCCCGGGGATGCGAACCAATGTTAGCACGGTTGCAGGGATCCGCGCGATCAACTCATCCAGCATGGGAAGTTTGCGCGTGTTGACGATCGTGCGACATTTTTCCGCAAGGTCTTTGCCAATGCCCGGTACCTCGACCAGGGAGCGATCCGGGTCGTTGAGGATCTCGGCCACCGGCTCGGTGAGGTCACGGATGGTCCTTGCTCCGTTGCGATAGGCGCGAATCCGAAAGGGGTTTGCACCTTCGAACTCCAGCAAGTCCGCAACCTGTTCGAACACATCGGCGATCTCGGAATTCTTCATGCTAAATACGTGACAAAATACCGGGCTTGGTCTCAATAGGACACAGAGGGCTTTGGGGTGGGGTCGGGGGGCTCCCCCACCCCCCCGTGTTGATCTAGGAGTGTAGTTCCACAACGTCTTTGTCATCCAGCACGTGATCTGGTTTGACGATCGTGCCATCGTGGACACCCGTCCCCCAAACCCGCGCGAACTTCAGCGAGTCGGCCATCTCCCGATGAATTTGTGCCGCGACGTCAGCAACCGTGCCGCCGCGTGGTACCGTGTAAGGCTTGTCGAAGTCCGCTTCCTTGTTTGTTGGCAGCTTGGTGTACACGCGGATCACATTCAGCGCGGAGAAGATCGCCGCTCGTACCGTACCGAGCGTTTCCGGCCGGACAGCGGAAATCTGAAATGTCTCGAATTTGGGCAGTCCCTCTTCGCTGAATAACTGCGACCTCAAGGGAGCATCCGGCAAGTCGATCTTATTGAGCACTAACAGGGTGCGGGTGTAGGTTACGCCCAAGTCTGTCTCGTCCAGGTAGGTCGTTGCTCCCAGGCGCGTCTTCGTGGCCTGAAAACGGTCGATCACTTCCTGGCAAGCGGACAGGCCGTCGTCGACCCCCAGGTCGAGGAACAGTAACACGGCATCAGCACCTCGCACGAGCCCCACCAGGTCCGGGTTGAGAAAATCAGCCGTGACGGGTGGAGCGTCGATCAGTTGTACCATGACGTCCTCAAACGGCATCATGGCGGGTCTGGGTTCGCGGGTTGAAAACGGATAGTCCGCCACCTCGGGCTCAGCCTTAGTCGTACTGGCCACGAACTGGCTCTTGCCGCTATTGGGCGGTCCCAACAGCACCACGCGTCCCGCACCTTGCCGCGGGATACGCAGGCCGGCTGCGCGTCGCGACTTGGGAGCCGACTGGAGTTCCTTCTTGAGCCGACTGATCTTGTGTTTCAGGTCGGCCTGCAGCTTATCGGTTCCCTTGTGTTTGGGGAGTTCTTTCAGCATTTCCTGCAAACAATCGAGCTCTTCCTCGGGAGTCGATGCGCTGCGGTAGGCTTGCTCCGCCTTGTGGTACTGTTGCGTGAGATTAGCGGGCATCGCGACGTTGGAAATTTAGCAGGATGAAGACTGGGGGGTGTTTGGGCGTTGCGTATCCAAACCCGTGCTTGTTGAGTGCGCTTCCGCCGTATGATACCGCGAACCTCGTGGCCGTGGCAAACCCGCCGATGGCCGGTCCGATTGTGTCATCCTGAACGGAGCGGAGCGAATCGCATGTCATCCTGAACGGAGCGGAGCGAATCGCATGTCATCCTGAACGGAGCGGAGCGGAGTGAAGGATCTGCCAGCCAAGGCAGACGCCCCAATCAACGCGAACAATGACATTCAGCCAGCGACGAATTCACGGTCGCCAGTCGTCCCATCGCGGCTGGAAGATCCTTCGGTCGCTGAACGTGCTGGCGCCCGTTGTCAGCTCACTCAGGAAGACATGATGACACCCGATCAGCGAGGCACGGACTGCCACCCACCTTCCTGACGCACGTTGGAACGTGGCGGCGGTTCCAGCAGCCGGTCCAAGCTCGACGCAGGTTGGGATGGCGAACTTACCGAATGAACAGGAATGGCGCGCCAACGTGTGGTGGCGCGGGCGGAACGCGACTCGCGATTTTGCAGCTGCAATTTGTCGTCAAAGTCCCAGCCATTGCCCTCACGAGCTGGGTCGGGAATGGGCCGGTTGAACGGGACCAGCTGTTGTTTCTGCTTGGGGGGTACGTACCGGACGTTGGCGCGCGTCGAACTGGACGAAACACCGTTATCGACCGGTTGGTTCGATTCGTCATCATAGGTTCGCCAGGCCGCGTCGCGATCGTTATCCAACTCCGGTACCGACGTGGTGCCGGCTCTTGGCAACAATTGAGGAGCTTCATCGGCCGCGTCGGACGCACGCCCATTTTCTCGGACGGCAGCATGATCCTGGCGACGTCGGAACTCCTCCTCGGTCATCCACGGTGTCGCACCCTGCGCGGAGTTATCTTCCGATGGGACCTGCCAAGGCTTCAGAGTGGTGGACGAGGGTGCGGACGGCGCGGCCGCATCATGGGACGCATAGGAAGTCGTTTCCGAAGTCGTGACGGGCGTCCAATCGCTGGCCGTTCCGTAATTGACGGTGGTAGAAGCTGCGTACGCGGTGGTGCTCGGCGCGTATGCGGCGGTAGTCGGTGCGTACGTGGTGGTCGGCGCGTATGCGGCGGTAGTCGGTGCGTACGTGGTGGTCGGCGCGTATGCGGCGGTGGTCGGCGCCAAGCTGCTGCTGCGGAAATCGGTCCAGGCCGATGTGCTTCCATAGTAGGCGGTGTTGCTCGCGCCAGTACAGTTACAGCCTGGCGTGAGCGTGGGGGCCACGGACGCGGGCGGCAGAGCGGTTGGTGCCATCGGAGTTGCCGGAGGAGCTGTTAGGACGGGCTGGTAAGCCATCACCGGGACTCGATTGGCTTGCACCCCGTAACCGACCGTGGGAACCAGGCCATTCGCGGCCACCGGGTTGTAAGTGGTAATCGGATAGGGCCGCCACATGGTCTGGTACTGCGCCTGGGGCGCGTAAAGTGTCGGTTGCCAGGCCGGCGGATAGTTGGTCGTGTAGGGAGTGGCCGCGGGGGCAGGCGCGGCGGCTACCGGCAGCATGTAGGTCGTTTGGCTGGTTCCCTCAAACATACGGCGGAGCCAGCAGCCTTCTGCAGTCGTCCATCCGCCGAGCCACGAGGCAGCGAACATGGAAACTACAAGAATCTGTTTCATAATTTTGCGGTCCATTTTTTCGTCCTAATACATGCAGATGAGTTTTTGGTCCGGCTGCCCTCATGGACGTTCGCGACATCCCGACATCCAATTCTTATTTTACGCATCGGACCTGCCGGGCAAGAGTCACCCTCGCCATACGAAATCGTAGACTATCGGTGGTGTTCGTATAGAGCTAACTGGAAAAAGAAGGACAAAAATGCTCGTTCAAGCTCCGTTTGAACTGAATAAAAAAAATAGTGTGGTTGAAAAAAAACAACATCTCTGCTGCGGGTTGTGAGGGCTTGGCCGACTTTTCCAGCCGCGTAAATTCTGACGTCTCTTCACGTTGACAGCAGTGCCATCTCCAGGACATTTTCCCGGAGGAGCGGCGTCATCCTGACACAGCTGACAACGTGCGTTAGCACGTTCAGCGACCGAAGAGTCTGCCAGCCGCGCTGGATGCACCCGTAATCGTGAATTCGTCACGGGCCGGGTGCGAGATCGGCGTTGATTGGCGGGTGTCAAGATGACTGGCAGATCCTTCACTGCGTTCCGCTTCGTTCAGGATGACAGGCGGTTCGCGCCGCTTCGTTCAGGATGACAGGCGGATCGCGCCGCGCGTTCATGACGACAGCACCAGCGGCAGACCCGCGGTATTCGGGTAACTTGTGCTAACTTTCGCCGCGAATGAGCCAGCAGGAGTCGTGTGGCTGCATGCCGATGTGCGGGTAATAGTCCCGTGCGGCGGGAGCGGACAGCAAAATCAAATGAGTTTGCAGCCCTGCCGATTCATGCGTCCGACGAATCAGCTGTTTTCCTATCCCCTGTCGTTGAAACTGGACGTCAACCGCCAGATCTGACAAATAGGTGCAATAGTGAAAATCGGAGATGGTGCGCGAGACGCCAATCAGACGCCCGGAGTCGCTGCGGGCTGTCACGATAATGTCCGCGTGTTGCAACATTCCGGCCAAACGCACGGGGTCGTCCGCTGGACGACGCGCCGCCAGCGTCGAACGCTGCAGGACATCGGCGAACTCTTCCACGGACAATTGCGGTTCCAGTGAGTAATGCGGATTCATCACGGTACGCCTGGGTCCCCCGGTGCTTCGCTGAGAGTGGTCAAGGCCGGCGACACCGTGGAATGCGCAAACAAATCAAACACTGCAAACAAGACTTCGCGCAGATTGCCGTCATGTTGGCTCAGTAACTGATCCAATGTGGCTCGCTTGACCGCCCACGCCACACCCTCACGTTGCAGAATCGCCGCGACCACCCTGTCCGCGAGTGAGGTGTCGACGTGCGTCTGATGTAATCGATGGAACCCCTCGCCGGTATGGCACGTGATGAGCAGCCGTTCCCCTTGTTCCTGGCAGTGCCGCCCAATGGCGCGCCGCTGCCCACGCGGCAACTGCTCGTAACCGTCTACAGCCCGCAGTCGCTGCAATCCGGGCTGGTCCGCGCCGGGAATCAGGTCCAGCGACAAGCGTTCGCCCGCCGGTCGGCGCGGGTCGACGACATGTCGTCGGACCGCCCATCCCCAGGATTCACAGGTCGCCGTCAGCTGGTGGAATAACGTCGACTTACCCGTGCCGTGTCCGCCCACGATCTCACAGCACCGATGTTCTTGCAGGGCGATTAGCATGTTATGCCAGGCTTCCGGATCGGTGAACAGAAACTTGTTTGCCCCGGGACGAATGTTGGCCGAGCGGAAGGGGTTGCTGGGGCGATAGCCCCGCGAATTATTCATGGGATGGTTGATCCTGATTTCGATCGCTGCATGCGGTCGAGCCCAGCCAAAACGGGTGATCCAGACTGGCTGACCGACCTTGTCTCAAGAAGGCCCGCACACGGACACACCAGCGCACTTCCAGAATTTGGCCTTGGTAGCTTAGCGGACTGCGGGGCAATTCGACGGCAAAGCTGCGAAGTTGCCGCAGATCGCCCTGCGCGCCATCTGTGGCCACATGACGCTCGAAGTAATGTACGGCCATGTCTTCGTCCCCCTTGCCTTCCGTGTACCACAGGACGGAGGCTTCGACGGCCTGCACTTCCCCCTCCTCCACTGCATCGATCTGATAATCGCATCGCAGCATGTCCCCAGGTAGATAAGAGGGTAGGTGGCCGAACAGTTGGACGCTGATCAGCGGCTCCATGCGACTATCCTCGGTCGATATCGTCGGGCGAACAGGGGACGACGACTACCGGAAACGAACGCTGGAACTGTGATCCCGTTTCTGACGCTGCCTTTAATTCGAAACTCCAACGGATAGCGTTGCTGTTCGATTGAAAGGAATGCATGATCCCGCGAGGCACTTCAAAATCGATCTCGTGTTGGACCGGCTCGCGCGATTCCCGGCCAACCGACTCCCAGTCGCACAAGGATAGCGCAAACACGCGGCGCGTCTCGGATCGCTTATTCGTGCCCTCACGGTATTCCACATATTCATCGCACACGAAGGCCAATTCGGCCGGTGCCGGCATGCGCCCGAACTGAGTGTAGCTCAGTTTACAGAGCTGCCCGGGACACAGCGGCAAGCCGGAGATTTCCAGATACGAGGGACCAATGCGGATGGCTTCCCTTAGTTGGATCAGGAACCTTTGTATGGCTCGCATCGCGACATAGCCGGCAAGCCCGAGGGCAATGATCCACAGTGACTTTGGCTTGCCATGCGAAAACGACTCCACGACGAACACCAGCAGCACGGCCAGCGCCTAACCAAAGCGAGCAATACAGCGCTTGCGCCAGCAAATGCTGCATGGGCTGGACCACCAGTGGAAGTCTGTATTTGAGTGCCGTACCGGGACTGTCGTACATGGCGTCGTTGTGGGGAATGGACGGGTAAAAATGAGCCTGCGGAAATGCACTGCTCTTCCTGCTGAGAGACACCGCGGTTTTCGCCAATACTCGACGCCTCTCCTCCGACGTGCGACTGCGAATCACGGTCCTGGCCAGGCCGACGGCACCCGCGATGGAAAGCGACGAAAACACGCACAAGTTGATCCAGAATCGCGGGCCACTCGCCATCCGGCTCAACCCGGGAATGTCCACCGCGCGCGAAGCGATCAACGCGGACAGCGCGAAGAAACCAAACAGGAAAATCGAGGCGAACAGAATCGCTTCACCTACGCGAGCAGCCACCGAAGAGCCCGTGCGCCGGTCACCACGCTTCTTTTGCCACACTCTGAATCGTCTCGTTAACACTGCCCGATTGCGCTTGCGCCGTCGGTGCGGTAACGCGTTCAACAAGGTCACTCGGTTAAGTTCCCTGGAAGTCTGATTTGTCCCTAATTTAGGTCGGGCGGTAAGCCCCACGCGAACGGGTCATTCGGTCATGACCCCATGCCTCGGCCCGCCTGAGGCACGGAACCATCGACGCCAAGGCGGTGGTTTCCCAAGTCGTCATCCCATCACGACAGCGACACTCCATCGCCAAAATAGCAATACGACCCGTTAACCGCTGCGCACCCGGCAGCTCACGCAGCCGGTTCACCCCATTCGCACTCGATGGCAAAGGAAAAACGTTCGCAGCGGACCCCAGCCCCTCCCTAGGATACCAAGCTGCAACGACCATGTCGCGTCCGCTCCCCTGCTCGTCAGCATCCCGTCCGGCATTTTATGGGCCGGCCACCCCGAAGGCGGGCCCTGGGTGAACGCGGCTGGATGTAGCAAAAAGCGGCTCGATCCCGGTTGTCCGGAATGAGCCGCGTGGATTGCGCCGCGAGGGATGAAAAACCGCTGAACTCAACGGCAGCTTGATCCGACGTGCTTGCGAACGAAACCGAAGTTCTCCAACGCCCTGTACACTTCCTCCAGCGTTTTTTCGCCGAAATTGGAAATGCTCAGTAGGTCCTTCGGAGTACAATTCAGCAAATCACCGACGGTGTAAATCCCCCGCTCTTCCAAACAGTTGGTTGTGCGGACCGACAACTTGATCTCTGCGGTGCTCATCTTGAGCCTGTCTTCGAGCGAATGAGATTGTCGGTCGGACGGACTGAGCGGTACGCGCGTGGTGGCCATGTGGGCTCCCTCCCCTAATAGAGAAACATGCAATCCCTGTCGTTTAACCAGCGAGTCGTCAGGCAAGAAAGCGCCGAATCGCCGTGCACAAAATCACCAAATGGCTCCCTGCGATCAGCCAGAGGGCGTACCGGGAACCTTTCGGGAATCGCGAAAGTATACCAATTATGTCAAGCCTGAGAAGCAACCAGAAGGGCTTTTTGCGGTATAATTTTTCGAGAACATGTCGGGACCCCTCATGAGTCGTGCTCAGCACGCGAGAGCCAGGTCGGACCCGGCCACCCACGTTGCACGTCGCACGCCTATCACGGCAACCCATCACGGCAACCCATCACGGCAACAAGGATGATTCGTCACCATGCGTTTCCCGGATGCTCAACTCAATGACGCTCAGTCGGCCGCGGCCTTGCACCGCGAGGGTCCGCTGCTGGTCCTCGCGGGACCGGGCAGCGGCAAGACGCGGGTCGTCACGTCCCGGATTGCCTATCTCGTCGGCCAGGGAGTGCCCGCCAGCAACATTCTGGCACTAACGTTCACCAACAAGGCCGCGGCGGAAATGGCCGCCCGTGTGGCTCAAATGTGCGGCGCTCCGGTGTGGGTGAGTACGTTTCATCGATTTTGCAGTCGCCTCTTGCGCCAATATGCCAGGCTGGTCGGATTGGACGAGTATTTTACGATCTATGACGCCGAGGACAGCCTGGGCCTGGTCAAGCAGGTGATGGAAGCCGGGCCGGTGAAAACGGGCCGCTACACTCCACGCCAGTTGGCGCAGACGATTAGCCGGGCCAAGAACGAACTGCTGTGTCCCGACGATTTGGCAAGTTCGTGTCGCCCCCTGGACCTGATCACGGCCGAACTAATGCCTTTGTACCAGCGACGCCTGCTGGCCCTGAATGCCGTCGATTTTGACGACTTATTATTGCACGTGGGTCGTCTGTTGCACGACAACCCTGAGCTGCGTGGCGAACTTGACCAGCGTTATCAGTACACTTTGGTGGACGAGTACCAGGACACAAATCTGGCACAGTATGTCATCGTGCGTGCGCTTTCATTGGATGTCCCAAACCTCACCGTGACAGGGGACCCGGATCAGTCGATCTATTCCTGGCGGGGCGAACATCAATAACATTCTGAGCTTCGAGCGGGATTTTCCTAGTGCCACCGTCGTGCGATTGGAACAGAACTATCGCAGCACGAAGCATATTCTTGAAGTTGCCGATCGACTGATCCAGGCCAATCAGCGTCGCAAAGCTAAATCATTGTGGACGGAAAATGATCACGGAGTGCCGGTCAAGGTCGTCCAGTACGACTCCGAACATACCGAAGCGGAGGGAATCGTCGATGAGATTGCCATGGCGATTGATACCGGACAGTCCACGCCTGGTGATTTCGCCGTGCTGTACCGGACCAACGCTCTGTCACGCCTGCTGGAACATGCCTTTCGCTCGCGGGGCATTCCCTATCAGGTGGTGCGTGGCATTGAGTTCTACAAGCGAAAAGAGATCAAGGATATCCTGGCATACCTGCAGCTGATCTTGAATCCGCGTGACGATGTGGCGCTGTTACGCGTGATCAATGCGCCGCCGCGCGGGATTGGCAAAGTCACACTGCAGCGCCTGCGGGCTTTCGCCGATCAGCATCAGCTGAGCTTACTGGATGCCCTGCAAGATGCAAATTTCCTGGCGGGTTTGACTCCCAGATTTCGCAGGACGCTGGGCAACCTGGCCCAGGAACTGAATCAACTTGCCAACATGCAAGCTCAGTTGGTCGAGCATGCGGTCCGCCGAGTCTTGGAGGTCACAGGCTACTCGAGTCACCTCAGCGACTCGTCCAGCGAGGAGGATCAACAACGCCTGGCCAATGTCGAAGAACTGTGTACCGCGGCGCGTGAGTTTGATCGGACGCACGACGAGCAGGTGGGACTCGGGGGATTTCTGGAACAGACGGCATTGGTGAACGAGACGGACGACTGGCAGGATACGTTGGATCGCGTCACGTTGTTGACCATGCATGCGGCCAAAGGCCTGGAATTTCGCCACGTGTTTATTCTGGCTTTGGAAGACGGCATTCTGCCCCACGAACGATCTCGCGACAACGCCGAGGCTCTGGAGGAGGAGCGACGACTATTGTTTGTCGGCGTGACACGGGCTCAAGATCGTCTGCAGCTTTCCTACTGCCGACGGCGTGAGTATCGCGGTCGGTCGGGAAGCAGCATACCCAGCATGTTCCTGATGGACGTGCGCCGCGCGCCGATCGATTTTCAGTGCCGCGAAGGGCCCACCTGGCCCGTACCCAATGATGCGTTCGACTACCCGCGCCCTCCCCGCGCGACGGTGGCCCCGTCGAACCCGCGTGCCGCCGTGACGCCTCAGCTGATGACGGCCGCCGACATGCTGGCAGGCAACGGATGCGGCTTGGAGCCGGCGAGCGGTGATCTGCAGCTGGGCAGCCTGGTCCTCCATCCGGAATTCGGGCCCGGCAAAGTCGTGGACGTCCACGGCAGCGGGAAATCGCAAACCGTGGCCGTGCATTTCCTGCCATCGGCTACGACGCGCAAATTCCGTGCCGCGTTCAGCCCCTTACGCACCATCAAGTCGGGTGCGGAGTGAACGCTCGACCAGCCGAGCTCAGCGTGGAGACTGAGGCTACCCGGGACGTGCCCCGAGTTTTAGCCCATCCGCGGATCGGTGCCGGCATCGCTCAGCGAATCCTGTCTTGGATGTCGATCGGCTTCTCGCTATGATCCGCCGCCTGATTTCTTTCCCTCCGATGAATGACAGGGCACCGCGGCCGTGAATGAGCAACGACGAATTCTGATTACGCGACTGAGCCACATTGGCGACTGCATACTTACGTTACCGTTGGCGTGTGCGATTAAGGAACAAGATCCACAAGCCTTCGTGGCCTGGGTGGTTCAACCGCCCAGCCACCAGTTGCTGCACGGGCATCCGGCAATTGATCGGCTGGTCATTGCCAGACCGGGTTTCCTGAGGCGACCCGGTGAACTATGGAAGCTGCGCGAGCAGCTGGTCGAACTGCGCTGCCAGGTGGCGGTCGATCCGCAGAGCCTCACCAAAAGTGCCACCCTGGCCTGGTTGTCGGGCGCACGGCAGCGGATTGGTTTTCAAGGACCGTACGGCCGGGAACTGGCTCCCTTGTTGCATAACGTCCAGGTCCAGCCCGCCAGCACGCACCTGGCGGATCGCACGCTGGAACTGCTGCGTCCCTTGGGCATTACCGTGCCCGCGGCGGGGGCCGTGGGCCGTTTTGATCTGCCCGTCCATGCCGAGGCCGGGTCCTGGGCGTCCGCCTTCATTCGGCAAACGCATCTGGGATGCGATTTTGCGTTGATCAACCCGGGAGCCGGATGGATTTCCAAGCGTTGGCCGCCGCGACAGTTCGCGCGGGTGGCGCGATATCTGGGTGAAGCGTACCGTATGCCCAGCCTGGTGGTGTGGGCTGGGGAGCAGGAGCATGAGTGGGCGCGGCAGATCGTGGAGCACTCCGGCGGCCACGGGATTCTCGCCCCCCCCACCAACCTGGTCCAGCTGGCGGCGATTCTGCGTCGCGCGCTGTTCTTTTTGGGCGGCGACACGGGACCGTTGCACCTGGCGCACGCGGTGAATACACCTTGCGTGGCCTTGTTCGGCCCCACGTTGGCCAGCGAGAGCGGCCCCTATGGCCATCGCCACCAGGTCGTGCAATCGCCGCTGCGGCCTGCGCGTCGTCACCGCAAAACGGCGGAAGCATCCATGCGGGCCATCGAATTAGACGCCGTCACCGCAGCCTGCGATCGATTGATTCACAGCCTGACAGCGGTCGGACACTCCACCTCGGCCGCCTGATGGGAGATGCCCTCCGGGGCGTTGGAGAGAATCCGGGGGGTTTAGGGGGATTCCCCCCAATGATTCGGCAATTCATTTCCGAACTTGTACTACGTGGCGACATCAACTTGCAGCTGGCTGGGGGAATCCCCCCCGGGTAACCATGTCGCCTTTCGCTCCGCGAAAATGCGTGCTTGCCTTGGCGACTCCAAGAATGCAGGGAGTTGGCGTCACGACGCGATCGTCGAGCCTACCTACGTGGCCAGCGCGACGGACCGATGCGAGACGCCGAAGTACGCTCGTTCGCGGAGCGAACGGCGACGATGCGGCGCAAGCCTACGCCTACCCGTATCGCCCTTCGACGTACATGGCGGTTCTTTCGTCTTGCGGCCGCGTAAACATGTCGGCCGTTAAGGCATCTTCGATGACTTCGCCCAGCAACATGAAAATACAACGATGGCTCACGCGCCGTGCCTGCGCCATATTGTGGGTCACAATCAACACGGTGTATCTTCCCATCAAGGCGTCGATCAAGTCTTCGATGTGAGCCGTGCCTTCCGCGTCGAGGGCCGAGCAAGGCTCGTCCATCAGAATCACGCTGGGCTTCAAGGGGAGCAACCGAGCGATACAGAGTTTCTGCTGTTGCTCCAACGTGAGCCGAGTGGCCCGGTCGTGCAGCTTGTCCTTGACTGCCTCCCACAGCCCGACTTCGCGAGCGCAGCCTCAACCAACGCGTCTCGATCCGTGCGCGACGTTTCGCGCGGGGAAACGTGCAGGCGGTGGCCAAACAGCACATTGTTGTAAATGGAAATCGGCAAGGGATTGGGACGCTGAAAAACCATGCCCACCGTCTTGCGCAGCTCAATTAAGGACACATCATCGTCATAGATGTTCTTGCCCGTGATCAGCACTTTCCCGGTAGTTCGCACATTCCCGTAACGCTCGTTGATGCGGTTCAGGCACCGCAAAAGAGTCGTCTTGCCACAGCCGGATGGACCAATCAGTGCCGTGATCTCACCGTCGGGAACCTCTAACGTCACGTTCTTCAGCGCGGAAAAATCACCGTACCACAGCGAGAGTTCCGAGATCTCGATACAGGCCGCAGCACGTGCGGTCATCGTCATCCAATCGCCCCCGTCACGTAATCTCGCGTCAGTGGGTGTTCGGGACACTCAAACAGTCGGGCGGTTTCGTTCACCTCAATCAGCATGCCGTCGTTCAGAAATGCCGTACGGTCCGCTAATCTTCGCGCCTGCTGTGTGAGGTTCGTGACCAGAATAATGGTCATCTCGGACTTGAGTGCCATGAGGACTTCCTCGATTTTCATCGTGGTCACGGGGTCAATGGCGATGGAAAACTCGTCCAGGCAGAGAATCGTCGGCTGGTGCGAGAGGGCCCGCGCCAAAGTCAAGCGCTGCTGCTGTCCGCCCGATAAACGAGTCCCCAGCAAGTCCAGCCGGTCCTTGACCTCATCCCAAAGCATCGATTGCCTCAGGCATTTCTCGACGATCGCGTCCAGCTCCGCGCGGTCGTAAATGCCGGCGACCCGCGGTGCGTACGCCACATTGTCGTAGACGGAGAGGGGAAGTCCCACTGGCAGTGGAAACACCATTCCGATACGCCGCCGCAGCGCATTCACGTTGCGGATTTTCTGCACGTCCTGGCCGTCGACAAAAATACGCCCCGAGACGTGGGTGGAGCCCATCATATCGATTGTGCGATTGATGCAGCGCAAGAGGGTCGTTTTGCCCGCGTTCGCGGAACCGATGATGCCAAAGATCTCATGGCGGGGAATCTGCATGCTGATGTCAGATAATGCCGTTCGGCCTCCGTATTGCACGGAGACCCCATCCAGACGGACGCTGATGTTCGCGGAGCTGCGCGGTTTCGGGCTCAATTCCAATAGCGTTGACACGGTGACCTACCACTTCCTTCGGAGACGTAAATAAACGCGAATCCCCACGGATATACTATTAACGGCCAGTACCAGTCCAATCAAGACGACGGCCGTCGCAAATAGCGCTGACTCGGATGACCCCTTGATTTGCGTCGAGAGTGCGTATAGATGATACGATAAAGCCATGAAGCGATCACCCGGGCCGTAGGGCAAATAGGACGCAAATCCGTGATCCTGCACGGGCACAAACAGTACGGCCCCCGTAAACAGGATCGGTGCCGTCTCTCCCGCAGCCCGTGCGACCTGCAAAATAACCCCAGTCAGTATCCCGGCGATCGAATTTGGCAGCACCAACGTGCGAATCGTCTGCCAGCGCGATGCGCCCAGATTCCAACAAGCCTCTCGAAACGACATGGGAACTGCCGCCAGCGCCTCTCGTGTACTGGTGATAATTACCGGCAGCGTCATCACGGCAACGGTGGCCGAGGCCGCGAACAGGGATCGCCCCATATTGAAAAAGTAAACGAACGCTCCCACACCAAACAGCGCGTGCACAATGCTGGGAACACCCGCCAGGTTGACGACGGCCAGATTGATGAGCCGCGTGAGCCAGTGGTCCCGGGCATACTCGTTCAAGTAGACTCCTGCCAAAACGCCAATAGGAGCAGCCAGGAGCAA
The DNA here is from genome assembly GCA_963695565.1 of uncultured Planctomycetales bacterium. GTDB lineage: Bacteria > Planctomycetota > Planctomycetia > Pirellulales > Pirellulaceae > CAVOGW01. Next base: position 346,358 of record CAVOGW010000004.1, on the reverse strand, counting down.
CGAAAAAATCACCAGAAAAAATGTCCCAATCAAGGGCGTCCAGATGCCCCCAGCCTTGAAATAGTCCTGCGGATTCGTGGTCACGAAAGACCAGGTCAACGAGGGCCAGGCGCGAAAAATCAAGTAACTCAACACGACCACCACGGGCACGACACAAGCGATGGCCATGGCTCCCGTGGTCCATCTGGCGACTTCTTCCCACAGACGCTTGCCCAACTCGCGCGATGTCGGCCGGAACAGGAATTGAGGTCGCTCGCCCAGAAGCGATGCACTCGAGGCGGGGGCGTCATCCGGTTCCTGAGCCATCCAACCTGCCGCCGCAGCTCGATCTTCGGCAGGTGGGCCAACGGATTTAGGGTCGGAAGTCATCGAATTCGGCCTATTTGTGCTGTTGCCGGACGCCTTTGATGACCACGTCGGCCGTGACATTGATGAAGAATGTAATCGCGAACAGCACCAGTCCGATCACAAACAGCACCCGGTAGTGGTCGTCTCCCGTCACGGTTTCTCCCAGTTCCGCCGCAATCGTCGCGGTCAGGGTACGGACCGGATCCAACAGACTGCTGGGAAGTTGCACGGCGTGCCCCGTGCACATCAAGACCGCCATGGTCTCGCCGATGGAGCGGCCGATTCCTAGCAGCACCGCCGCCAATAGTCCGTTCTTTGCGGCAGGAAACAAGACCCGATAGACGGTTTCCCAACGAGTGGCTCCCATGGCAAGAGCCGCCTCGCGAAATGAATCGGGAACGGCCCCCAGGGCATCTTCCGAGACGGAGACAATAACTGGCACGCTCATCAGAGCCAGAATGATGCCACCGTTGAGGATGTTGATCCCCACTGGGGCTCCCGTAAGCTTGATCAACATGGGACCCACGATCATGATGCCCACGAACCCCCAAACGACGGACGGAATGGCAGCCAGACATTCAATGACGATCTTCAGGGTCTCTTTCGTTTTTGCTCCGGCGAACTCGGAAATATAAACGGCTGCCCCCAGACCGAGGGGAACGGAAATCAGCATCGCGAGCGACGTCACGGATAACGATCCGGCCATGAGTGCCAAAATGCCGTATTGCGGTTTGATCTGCGAGTCGGGCCGCCAGTTCGGGCTAGTGAAGAACTCCACGTAATTCAATCTGCCCAATAACGGAAGCGCCTCGCGAAAAACGAAATAAAAAATCGCGAACACAAAGAGAATGGCACTCCATCCGCAGACACGGATCAAGACCTCCATGGGAAGTTCAAGCGAATTTATCAGCTTGTTGACCGCGACGGCCAGTGACCACCGCCGACGATGAGATCGCTGGCTGCCCGCCGGATAGCTGCTTGTCGAGTTGCTGCTTGTCATACGGTGACCAGGCGTCGTCGGAGCTGCGTTGTTGTTTCCACCGTGCTGATTCGCCAGAACTGCCCGTCGTGTCAGGCGATGGTCTTAAGTCGGCCGGCTCGACGGACCATCGTCGACGCTGTCTGTGTTTCCCGCTGCTGCTGATTCGCCGTTAGGAACGCTGTCTAGGGGAATATAACCCAATTCCAAGAGCACCCTTTTTCCAGCGGGAGACTTGATCCAGTCGAGATATTCTCTGATGATGCCCGAGGGCTCCCCCAGAGTGTAAATCATTAGCGGACGGGCGATTGGATACGTGCCGTCAGCGACGGATTCCACGCTGGGCAGGGCTCCCTCGTCATCTCCATTCTTGGATACGCGCAGCCACTTCACGTCGTCCGTCTTATAACCCATCCCGCTGTAGCCGATGCCGCATGGCGTGTGGGCGACAAGTGCCACAACGTCTTTCGACCCGCTTTGATCAATGGAACCCAGCGCGTACTCGCGATTTTTACCCAGGACGGCCTCTCGAAAATAATGATAGGTACCAGAGTTGTTTTGGCGACTGACGCGAGTGATCTCGTCGCTATCGCACCCAAAATTCGTCGCGCCCAATTGAGACCATTTGGTGATCGTGCCGTTTTCACCGTAAATTTCGGCGAGCTGGGGAATAGAAATGGTGCCCAGAGGATTTTCGGGATGCACGTAGATGGCCAGTGCATCGGTTCCCACAATCGTCTCGACCACATCGCGGCCCGAATTCTCGCGGGCCCGATTGCGCTCGAGGTTCTTAATCTTGCGACTCGAATTTGCCAAGTCGGTGACCCCTTCAATCAGACTGGCGATGCCAACGCCGGACCCTCCGCCGGAGACTTGAATGCTCACCCCGGGATGGGCCTTGTGGTATTCTTCCGCCCAGGCCTGAGCGAGATTCACCATCGTGTCGGAGCCTTCCACACGGATGGTGTTCGACGATGGGGAATCGCCCGATTCCGATGGGGACGGGCGACAGCCAGCCACCGACATCCACATGGCGCACAGAGCGATTCCGACTCTGCAAAGGCAGCTCAAATTTTTTCGCACGCCGTGTTTCCTGTTGTGAGTATTTGTTATTCGCGTCGAGGCTTTGATTTTAAGGCAAGTGTCGCCACGGGAAAGGTAACCGAATGGCAACGGGTGGGCATGGCCCCGTTCGGTCGCTGCGGCCCACGAGTCCGCGTTGAAAACGGCCGGGCTTTGCCCTGGTTAGACCGGCCGTCGCAATATGAAGATTTCGTTAATTTTCGACCGGGGGTTCGCATCGCTGAGCGTTGGGGGTCACAGATAGTTCCCCACTTTGAGCGAGCGATACGTTGGGGCTTGCGTTTGGGGAAACGAACCACGCGACCGTTCATGGCAGTGGCACCCCATCACCGCGTCAGCCCAGGATGGACGCATGCCTTATGGGTCGGCGGGGACGGCCGCCGCCGATTCGACGATTTGGAACAATCTCTTCGGATCGATGGGCTTGGCAAGGTATCCATCAAACACGGCAGGCTCGCCCGTTTGCAACTCGCTTTGGCAGCGCGCCGTCATGGCAATGATGCGGGGTGGGCAGGTCGCGTACTGGGGGATTTGGTGTATCTGCCGAGCCGCCTGCACGCCGTCCATTTCCGGCATTTCCACATCCATGAGAATAAGCTCGAACCATTCGGCGGCAGCGGCGCTCACTGCCTCGCGTCCGTTGCTGACGCAGGTCACTTGATGTGCCCGCAATTCCAACAGCCCCCTGGCCACTTCCTGGTTGACTGGGCTATCGTCCGCGAGCAGGATTTTTTTCGGCCGCAGGGTCGGCATCAGAGGCACTTCCTCGGAGTGCGCAGGAGTGGGAACAGAGTTCAAGGACCGCTGCACGATCTCAAACGCCTTGGCCGGATCGATCGGCTTGATGACGGTTTCCTCAAAAATCGCTTGCAGTACGCTGGCCGATTGGTCGGCTGGCACCAGCGCCAAAGTCGGTATGTGCCGAGCGGTAACCGTTTGCTGCAGGGCTTCTGCCAGCTGTATGGATGCGGCATGTTGCGGAAGGTAGTCAGCGATGAGCAAATCCACGGTAGGCGCTATTTCATCTTGTAAGGTCTGCGCGGCTTCGGTGTGCTTCATCACCATGACGGCAAAACCTTGCTCTCTTAACCATTCGGACCATACGCGCTCTTGGGATTTGGACGACGTCACCAGGGCGACAAGATTTCCCGTGAAGTTCGGTTCGTGCCGCGGTGCCGCTACGGAGGCGACGTCCAGGGGCAAGGCGAAGTGGAAGGTACTTCCCTGTCCGGGTTGGCTCTCAACCCACATGTTACCCCCCATCAATTCCACCAACTGTCGGCAAATGGAAAGCCCCAATCCCGTTCCTCCAAATCGCCGCGTCATGGAACTATCGCTTTGACGAAAGGGTTCGAAAACCATGGACAAGCGATCCTCGGCGATGCCGATGCCGGTATCGGTGATCGAGAAGTGCAAACGGCACGACGTCGGATTGGTGTCCACCGCCTCCACGTTCACGAACACTTCACCCTGGGGGGTGAATTTCACGGCGTTGCCGACGAGATTCGTCAGCACCTGGCGCAAACGTACTGGGTCCCCGTAGACACGATCAGGCACTTCACGGTCGATCCGCAGGATCAGGTCGAGCCCTTTCTCGAAGGCCGTGGGAGCCATGACTTGCGCAGCATCGCGGATCAACTCCACCAGGTCGAAGGCGATGCGTTCCAGGTCCATTCTGCCCGCTTCGATTTTGGACAGGTCCAGCAGATCGTTCAACAAGACCAGCAGTGCTTCGCCGGAACGTTTGACCGTCTGCAGATAACCGCGCTGAGTCGGCGCGAGATCGGTCATCAGGGCCAGATTGGTCATGCCCAGAATACCATTCATGGGCGTACGGATTTCATGGCTCATGGACGCCAGAAACCGGCTCTTGGCGGCATTCGCGGTTTCCGCGGCCGTGGTGCGTTCCGCGACGCGCTCCTCGAGCTGTTCGTTGAGTGTCTGCAGTTCCTGAAAAGCACCCGCGCTTTCACAGGCGGCGCCGGCGATCGTGGCCACAAATTCCGCCAGACGCTGTTCGTCGTCCCCAAAGGCCCCGCGGATGTTGCGGTTCACGACATACAGGCACGCGGGCGTTCGCTTCAATACCCGCACGGGGACGCACATGATACAGCCTTCGCTGACAGCTCGTTGTCCATCCCGTCCAGCAAAAGACGTGTCCGCCACCACGGTTCGGCTCGAATCCACGCACTTTCGTACCAATTCGACGTCAAACTGTGGCACAGTGCTCGGTCCCTTCGGCGCGCAGGTCAAGATACCTTCTACGAATTGTGCGCCGACGATGGCGACTTCGTCGGTGCGCAAAAGTCGAATCGCTGCCTGCCGTGTTTCGGCGAAGATCGCGGCTTCGGTGACCGCGGCCGCAATCCGGCGTCCGGCGTCGAGCAGCGTCTCGAAGCGGTCGACCAGCGAAAGCGTTTCGCCTTGAGCCGCTGTGTCTTCCGGTTGGTGGCTGGCAAATCGCACGCTTTCCACGATCCGTTGCTGGCGGCGCTCGCCTTCGCCGAGACAGTGTTGCGCGTCCTCCCAATTCAATTCCACGCCGATTTTGCCATATTCGATCAGGGTAAGCGTCCGTTGATAATCCGCGGCGAGCTGCTCGGCGATTGCGCGACTTTTCTCAAGCCAGTGCCGAGCTGCGTGCGTACGTCCTTGCAGGGCCAGCAGCGCGCCGTACTCGCGACAGGCCTGCGGCAATTCGTTCCGGCTGACTTTTCCGTGGTGAATGGCACGCCGCGCGGCCCGCAGGGCCCGCTTCAAATAGGCACGGCGCACAAAGGGAGTGTGCCCTTCGTAGCGCTGCACAAAGTGCCGCAGCACGGTGGCATACCAGGTGTAGTTGGGAATCGTATAAACATTATGGATGCCGGCCTGCTCGGCCACCGCGATCGCTTGCTCGATGAGCTCGATCGCGTCCGACAAGGCGCCCTGGTAGAAACGGCTGATCCCGGCCGCCAGGCAGACCTGACTGCGACCCTGCGCGTCCAGGCGCGGACGGGCGAGTTCACGCTGCAGGATCTCAGGCGGAATATCGCCCAGCGCGGCCCGCGCCCAAACGTCCAAGATGATGCCTGAAGCCTGTTCGTCGCCCAGCTCCACGCCCGATTGATAGTTTGTTTTGGCTTCCCTCAGGGCTCCCTCCAGATCCCCCAGATGGTAGAGCGAGGCGGCAATCTGGTAACGTGCGATATGGACCTGCCAGTAGTCGCCCATCTTCCGCAACAGCGGCACCGCAAGTTGACATTGTTCGATGCATTCCTGAAACCGCGAGGCGGCGTACAGCACACAGCCGTAGTAGTGCAGCGACTGTCCCTGGCCCCACAAATCGCGATGTTCGCTCCGAATGCGATAGGATCGCTGGGCGTAATCAATGGCACGCGAAAAATAGCCGACCAACGTCATGCCGGGCGCGTGCTCCGCGTACGCCTGAGCCAGCTCCAGCGAGGGCTGCCAGCATTCGGCGCGATTCAGTCCACGGAGGTGAAACAGGAAAGCCACGGATTTGCTGCGTGCGTACCAGCTGGCATGTGCCAGGCCGCTGAGCATCCGCAACAATAATTTCTCTTTTTCGTCCGGAGTCGTATTTCGGCGATATAGCATGAGTAGGGGCAGGACCGTGTGCAACAATTGGACGAATCCTTCCCGACACAGCTGCAATCGCACCCACCAGCGATTCCAGCGAATTGGCATTCCCAGTAAGCGCAGGGCGCGTTCGTATTCTTCGATCGCCAGTTCCATATTCCCGCGTTTGAAGGCCAGCGCGGCCAGCTGGCCTACAATGGACGCAGTCTGTTCCGCGTTGTCGGCCAGGACCACGGCCTCGCGAAACAGCTCTTCAGCCTGCAGGTACTGTCCGCGGTACATGACCACATCTGCCAATTCGGCCAACACACGATAGCGTAGCGATTTTGCCAAAGGAGCCCGCAGGGCGATGCGATACTGTTGCTCGGCGACTTCAAAGGCATGCTGCACGCTCGCCTGTTTCGCGGCAGCCAGAGCGTGGGGACACGCACGCTCCACCTGTCCCGCTGCGTCGAAATGGTAGGCGATTTCACCCTCCACGTCGTTTCGCTGCAGTTGCCAGTGCTCCGCAACCCGTAAATGCGTGGCCCGCCGGGTGGGCGTATCCAGCAGCTCCAGAAACGCCTCACGTACTTTGTCGTGCACGAAGGCGTATCTTGAATCATCGGACTTCAACCAGACAAAGTGTCTTTGACGAGCTTCGTCCAGCACTTGGATGACGTCCAGGACGTTCAGATCGGTCAGTGGTGCCAGCAGATCCAAGTCGAATTCTTTTCCCATCAAGGCAGCCAAGGACAGCACGTGGAGGTGCGCATGTCCCCACAGGCTGATGCGTCGGCTGACCAGAGTAGCCGCGTCCTCGGAGGATTGCCATTCGCCCCGCCTGGCGTCGTCCAGGACCCAGCCTTGTGGGCTGGGAGACAGGGCCCCGGATTCCGCCATGCCCCGCAGCGCGGCGGCCGCCATAAAGGGACTACCCTGCGCGAGTCGACAGACCAGTTCGACCACGTCGGGCTGAAGACCGTCGGCCATGCTGAGCACGAGCTGCTTGACGTCGTCCGGGCCCATTTCGGCAATTTCAATAGATTGCATGGGCCGCAAGCCGCGTAGCACGTGGTGCTGGGGCACCTCCTCCGACCGAAACGCTGCCATGAGCGTTGTATGACACGCACGATGGCTCAAGTTCCCGGCCGCCTCGCGACTCCACGCACGCAACAGCTTCAAGGTAAAGTCGTCGGCCCATTGGCAGTCGTCCAGCAAGATGATCAAGGGGCTGATGGCCGTGCCCAGCAACTGCAGAAAGGCAATCAACACACGCAGTGATTGCTGCTCGCCGAATTCCGTTGCCGTCCACGGTTGTCCGGACTCTTGCGCAAACAGGAACCCCAGCCCAGGGAGTCGCACTAGGGCTTTGTGATCGGCGGAATCCAGCTGACCCAGAATTTGATCTCTGAGATCAGGTTGTCGAGTCAGCTTTGCTTCCAGGCCGCGAAACACTCCGCTCAGCACCCGCAGCGGCTGCTGCGCGACATTGGTCTCGCCGTATCCCCATAACACCCAGCTGCCTCGCTGCTCGGCACGGCGTGCGGCTTCCTGCAATAGCCGTGATTTGCCGCCGCCCGATTCGCATTCGACCGTGACCAACCCGCCACGTCCCTCGCGGGTTCGACGAACGCACTCCTCGATCCGGCTCAGTTCCGCCTGACGACCAACAAAGGCGGGCTCGGCGGCCAACGTTCCCTTATCCAGCGTACCCAATGCGACTCGCGGATGGCGTTCACCTTGCTTAAGCGCCGCGCGAATCCGATTGAGGTCCGCGACGACACTGGCAGCCGACTGGTACCGGTCGCGCGGGTCCTTACGCAACAGCCGATCAATCAATTCGTCGAGGATCTCGGGGACGTCTCGGCCAGCCAGCGGGGGGACGGGGGCCGTCATGTGCGCGAAAAGTAAATCCCCCACCGTAGTTCCGGAAAACGGTGGGGTTCCTGCCAGGCATTCGTACAGCACGACACCGGCCGAATAGAGGTCGGCCCGGGGCCCAATGTCAAACGGCGTGGACCCGGCCTGTTCGGGTGACAGGTACCCTACTGACTGCAATGGGTCGTTTTGCTGGCCCGTGAGGCGTCCACGCGTGGGCCAGCCACCAAAGCCGATAATCTGCCATCCCTGCGGCCCGGCAATCAAATGCGCGGGACGAATATCGCGATGACGTGCGCCCCGGCGATGGTAAAATTCGAGTCCCTGAAACAGGTGTTCGGCAAGTGTCAGCGCTTCGTGTAGCGGCAAGGGACCTCGCGCGAGCCGCTGCAGCAAGTCCTCACCTTCAACTGACTCCCAGGCCAGCCACAGTGCGTCGGACCGCTCGACGACCTCCCAGAGCAACTGCGTCCGCGAATCGTGCTGTCTCCGCAACCGAGCCGTTTCATGCGTCATGCGCAGCCGGCGACCGGCACGCAGATCTTCCGAGGGAACCGCGTTGACAACGACCAAGGCATTGTCCTCGCAACGTCGCGCCACACCATGCACCAGCTGTCCGTCATGCGGTATCAGGCGCTCCAAGACCAGGCGACCGTCAAACGTTTGGTCGACAAGATCTCCCAGCTGAGCCGCATCGCTCGGGTCGAATTTTCGGGAGATGGGTGAGGGCATGCTGCGTAGCTCGCCAGGGGGTCGCGGTCGGGGGCGCGCAGGAATGGGCGCACAGCTGCTGGGTCGAAACGTGTGCTGCAGAAGTGTAGCTTGCCACCGGCAGGCCGCCGTCCATCACGGGGGCAACCCGCTCCTATGGCTTGCGTGTATTCCAGAATCGCTGCAACCGGACGCCCTTTCACTCGTTATTTTCCGTATGCCAGGAATCGTTTCTGTAACCCCACCCAGTCTTTGTTTTTTCTTGGCAAAAATCACTAAGGGTCGCGGTGGCACACCATTAAAATCGTTCGCTGAAAGGGTGACACGGAGGTCGTCCATGGGGCCAATCGCAGCGTAGGGGGTGAGCTGGCGATGCCCGTCAACACTTTTCAAAGGTGCTTTTCGATGATTCAATTGACCACGCCAAGGAGCCAATTATTACTGGATGGACTTCAAGTGTTTACTGCGGCCTTGACCCGCTTGCAGGAGCAAATCGGGGAGCACGCCCTGCCCAAACGGGATGAGCGCTTTCATGAATTGAGTCAGGCAATTCGTACAATGAGCCGCAAGTGTCGCCTGGCGCAGCAAAGCTGTGAGGATCCCCATCAACTTGAGGATGATCGCCGTTACTTCCAAAACTGCATTGCGCCGTGGTTCGAAACCAGTTGGTTTATGAGCCGCGCCAAACAGAAGCCTCGCGGCTATCCCGGCGACTACGAACTGCTATCGGGCATTTACGCAGGACAGCCACGTTCCACGGGGCTGGGCGGCTACCTTGATCTGTACTTCTTGCATTCCGACCTGGGACAAGCAGTGGTGGCCCGCATGCATGCGGCACGGGAATTTCTCAATGAACAGGCACGTCAGCGGGATGGCGACTTGACAATCCTGAATGTGGCCAGCGGCCCCTGCCGCGAGTTCTTCACGGGGTTGAGCATGCCTCAGCACAATCGCACGATCACCGTGTGCTGCATTGACAACGACGTGGACGCCTTAGATTTTGTGCAGGGGCAACTGGCGACGCACGCCCCCACGGGACTGCCGCAGTTGCGATTCGTCCCCTACAATGCGTTACGAATGCGTTCCGCCAAGAGCAACGTCGCACGCTTCGGGCTGGCTGACATTATTTACAGCATCGGCCTGCTGGACTATCTGCCCGATAAACATCTGATAGCCACCATGCGCGGGCTTCGCGACACCCTGAAGCCGGGAGGCGTCGCCTATTTCGCCTTCAAGGATACGAACGGTTACGACCATCATGAATACCAATGGTTTGTCGACTGGTTCTTCTTTCAGCGTGATGAGCAGCAATGTCGTGATTTGTTGCTGGCTGCCGGCTTCTTGCCGCAAGAACTGTCGGTGCGGCGAGACGACACTGGGATCATCATGAACTTCGTGGCCACGGTGGACCCCCGTTTTTCCTGCCAGACGGATCACGCGGGCCGGCAGGCCAGTCTGGAAGCGCCACGAGGCGGCTTGCCCTTGAGGACAGATGTACTGGACGAAGCCGGCGCGCACGTTCCCCACGTGGGACGCCATCGTACGGTTGGAAGCGTTGAAAGGCGTTCGGATTGAGCCGGGAAGCCGATCAGCAACCGGCAGGCAGCAACTGTGTCAGGCTCGGATTCGCGTTGTCCGGGGGGCTGTTGAGTTGCTGTTTGATCTGAATGAAATCCCGTTCACGCCGTAGAAAGGCTTCCACGACGTCCGGGTCGAAAGCGGTGCCGCGCCCTCTTACGATCTCACGGACGGCCTCGTCGTGGCTGAGGGCAGGTTTGTACGAGCGTTTGGACGTTATGGCATCGTAAACATCCGAGACCGCAACAATGCGGCCGCAGAGTGGAATCTCTCGGCCGCGCAGCCCCCGCGGATAGCCACTACCATCCCAGCGCTCATGATGTGTCCAGGCAATGTCTCGTGCCACCTGTAGAAATCCCGCCGAGGGATAGGCCCGCAGCGCGTCTTCCAGAGTCGCCCGTCCGATTTCAGCATGCTGTTTCATCAACTCGAACTCGGAGGGCGTCAGCTTACCGGGTTTGAGCAAGATATTATCGGGAATTCCCACTTTGCCAATGTCGTGCAGCGGGCTTGTAATGTAGATGGCTTGAATATAGTCAGCATCCACCTTGTGACTGTACGTTTCGCTGATCGAGAGTCCTTCGGCCAGCGTGCGACAGTATTCGCGGATGCGCTCCAGATGAGCCCCCGTTTCGCAATCGCGGGATTCGACCAGGCGGGCCAGCGAAAAAATGACGAGGTCGCGGCTCTCCAAACCCACCACCCGCTCGGCTGCGCAAGCGAACCTGGAGTTCATTCGGTTCGAACGGTTTGGTAATAAAGTCATCCGCCCCGGCGGAAAGTCCCTCGATCAGATCGGATCGGCGATCGCGACCCGTGAGGAGTAGGATATAGACGTACGGCCCCAGTTTCCGTTGACGAATCCACTGGCAAAGTTCCAACCCGTCGACTTCCGGCATCTCCCAGTCCGTGATGACAATGCGGTAGTCACCGGCCCTCAACAGGTCGATCGCCTGCGAACCATGATGTGCCACCGACACCTCGTAGCCCAGGATTTCCAGGCAACCCTCCAGCGCCACGGCTGCCGTCGGATCGTCATCGACTACGAGAATACGCATGGCGATCTCCGTTTCTCAACCTTGACTCTCACGAATGGCAGCGTGACCCGCGGTCGCGTGCGGATCTTCGAGCAACTTGAGAAAGTCAGCCGCTTGCAATCGAAATCGCTCCCATTCGTGCCATAGCTCTGCCATGGGACCGGCAAGTGACTCTGGCTGGAGCCTGACGGACTTCTCAGTTTCGATCGCCTTTTGCGCTAGACCACACGCTGCGGCATTCTCGCTCGCTCCTTTCAGCCGATGAGCTGCACGGGCTACGTCAGCCCATTGCCGCGCTTGCGCGAATCGTTCGATGTCCGCTACGTACTCGGCTCCGCTGACCAAAAACGCTTGCACCACGCGTCGCGTTAGCGGAAGACTGTTGAGGCATCGCTGCTGCAACTCCGTGGGATTAAAGGCAACGTCAAATCCTGGCGCATCAGGTGACATGTCAGCTCCTTTGGCACGATGTGGAGAGAGGATTTGGACAACCCAACAGCTACGCAGGCTTTGATTCAAGAGCGTTAAGAGCTGCTCCTGATCCAAAATCCTTACCGATAGTTCGATCAATCGGTGAAAGGATCGCACTGCGTGAAGCGCAGGCGACCCCACAGAATATTAGTTCCCTGCTTGCAGGCTGCGCCGAAAAAATTTGGGCAAAATCACTAGCAGGCCGCATGCAAGTCTTGCACGGTTCGCACATTCCGTAGAATCGGAACGCCTATTTCCGGGATCCCGTTTGCCGCCTCACTCGAGTGGGCAGGTTACGAACTTGATCTCCAGCCGGCTTTCAACCAGGCGTCATCCGCCGCGCGAAAAACAACCGGTTGCTGCGGCAGCAACTCCAGCTGGAATTCAGCTAGAAACTCGACGGCCGTCAACGACTCAGCTGTGGCCAGCCCGCACCACCGCGCCATCAGTCCGATGATTCGCTCCGCGGGAATTCCCAATTCACGATAGTGTGATACCCGCGTGTCTCCGTGTCGTTTGGCCAGCCGGCGACCATCTTCTCCCACCACTAGCGGCAGGTGCCAGTATTCGATCTGCCGCGCGATCGCCAGGCGCTCCATGACGAGTTGTTGGTGCGCCGTGGACGGCAGCAAGTCACTACCGCGGACAATTCGATCGATACCCTGCTGATCGTCGTCGACCACGACCGTCAGTTGATAACTCGGGATACACGATTTGGTGGAAATCAGGAAATCCCCCACCGACCGATCCACGTCGATCGAAACGGGCCCAGCTAACTGATCGACAAAACTCACCGATCCGCTCGACAAGCGAATTCGCCAGCCAACGTGCGGATCCAGCAGGAGTGCGGCCGGAACGGGCGTGGGCTGCAGAGGTCGGCATGTCCCCGGGTACCGCAGTTCGTGGTCATCGGCATGGGGTGCCGATCGACTCGCTGCCTGGACTTCCGATCGCGTGCAGCGACACGGATAGATTTCGCCGGCCGCGGCAAGTCGCTCCAACGCCACACGGTACGACTCGGGATGGTGCGATTGATAGAAGGGGCCTTCGTCCCAGTCCAGACCCAGCCATTCCAGCAAATCGATGGCCTCGTCCGCAGCGTGCGGCTTGACGCGTGGCCCGTCCAGGTCGTCAATCCGCAGGACGACCTGCCAGTGGCGCCGACGGGCCAGGGCCCAGTTGACCAGAAAGGTACGCACATTGCCCAGATGCAAAGCACCCGTGGGGGATGCGCCAAGCGAGTCCGCGGTACGTGCTGCGTTTCGTGGATCACGTTGATTTGTGCTGTGGATCGCCGGTCGCAAAAACTGGCGCGTCGCGGGGGCCTAACCCAACACCCCTGGAATCACGGCACCCTCGTCCGCGATCTTGATCGGGCGGCCCATCGAAGTGGAGTTTTCCAGGTCCGCGTCGATCTGCAGCGCGGCACATAAGGTGCGAAACAGGTCGGGAACCGTCACCGGTTGGTCCTTGACGGCCGAACCGTCGCGCTCGACGCTGCCGATGACCTGGCCGCCGCGCACACCACCTCCCGCCAGAGCCACACTGAACGCGCGCGGATAATGATCTCGGCCACCACGCGGGTTGATGCGTGGCGTGCGGCCGAATTCCCCCATACAGACGATCAGCGTCCGTTCCAGCATCCCGCGGGCCTTCAAATCACGCATCAGCTCGGCGAACGGCCCGTCCAACTGTTCGCAGAGCTGTCGGCTCTGGTTAAAGTTGTCTTGATGCGTATCCCAATTTCCCAAGCTGACTTCAACAAACGTCACGCCGGCGTCGACCAATCGCCGTGCCAACAGGCATCCGGCACCGAAAGCCGTGTCTCCGTAGGCGGCTCGAACCTTTTCTGGTTCCTTTTGAATATCGAATGCGGCCATGTCTGGACTGAGCATCATGCGGGACGCGCGCGCGTAGAGTTTCTTATGGTCGGTTGCCTCCTGCAGCCCGCCGCGAAAACGGAACTGGTCATCCAGATTGGCCAGTAACTTCAACCGACGGCGAAAGCGGGTTTCATCGGTCATGGGTGTGGTGTTATCCGGCGGACGCCGCGCATCCGACATCACGAACGGGTCATATTCGACTCCCAGGATCCCGCCCCCCGCTGCATTTCCTCGATTGCGCCCAATGCTGACGTAGCTGGGAAGTGCCGTGGCAGCTTCCCCCAACTGTTGCGAGACGTTGGCACCAAACGAAGGATAACGAACACTCGGATTTGGCACATAGCCGGTGTGCAGCAGAAACGTGGCCCGCGGATGGCTGCCTTCCTTGCTGGTCATGGAGCGGATCAAGCACAGCTCGTCCATCGAGGCGGCTAACTGTGGCAGATTTTCAGCAATCTGGATGCCGCTTACGTTTGTGGATATCGGTTTGGTCTCGCCCGCGTTGGGGTGATTTTCCAAGGGAGCGAAGGTCTCGAACTGGCTGGGCCCTCCCTGCATCCACAACACAATGCACGCGCGGCCTTGCCGGCGCAAGGATTCTGCTTGAGCGCACACAAGGTCCGTCCAGCGGAGGCTGGCGGCCGCCAGGGTCACGGCCGGAATGCACCGCAGGATGTCGCGGCGGGAGACGACTCCCGCGGAGGAAATGGCCACGTTGGTGTGTTTGACAAGCTTGCTCGTCATCATGTTTCCCGGTGACGTTTGGGTTAGCGTGCGTCAGGCGACTGCTTCGGCACGTTTATTTTGCGACAACTGCCTAGCCGCGATGGATGAACTCTGACGAATTGACCAAGGCCCATAGGATATCTTCGTAGGCATCCGCGCGATTGTCCGTACGGCGGATATAGGCCACGGCCGCCCCCCGCTCTTTCTTGCTGGCCGGTCGCGAAAGCGTCATCATATACAATTGATCGACCAACTGCTTGTCGTCTGTTTGTGTGCGGATCAGCCTTCCTAATCCGCCGCGACGTTCCGCGCTGATCATGCGGTCCAGCAGCGGACCGTTCATCAGCAGCATGGCTTGCGGCACCGAACCCACGACTTCTGCACGAACCTCGCTGGGGTCGTAACCAAATGTATTGGCGAACAGAACGCGTGGTCCGCGGCCGCGATTGGCGCGGAGCCGGTTGATCACAAATGGATCGTCAAAAGCAACCACGGACGACAGAGCGTTGAAGATCTGATCCGATCGGAGTCGCTGTTGGTGTGTGCTCAGAAATGTGGGGGACGTTCCCGGCTCACGCTCCGTCGATTTTCGCTGGTATAGGTCGGTGAGCATGATGGTCCGCATCAACCATTTAATATCATGCCCGGAGGCGACAAATTGCCGAGCGAGATACGCCAGCGTGCGGGGGGCTGCCGGTTCCCGTTCCGGACCAAGATCGTCCACGGGATCGTAGAAGCCGACTCCAATCAATTCTGCCCATATGCGGTTGACGTATGCTTTTGCAAACCACTCATTGGTGGGTTCGGTCATCCACGTCGCCAGGGTCGCGCGTCGCTCGTCGTCGCTGGATCCCGATTCCATCTTCCGTCCCGAAACAAAAAAAACGGGCTCCATTTTGGTCCCTTGAGCTTCCGGGTGTTCCAGATCCGACATGACGTGCTCGAGTTCCCCGAGATAGCGATCGATCTTGGGGCGAAAGCGGATCGGAAAGTCGCGATGAGTAACCAGGAAGGATCGTTTGTCGCCGCCCCGGCTGGGTCGCATGAACGTGCGTGGAAAGAATGCGGCGAGTTCGTGGAACTGCTCTCGTGTCCACTGATCGCTGGGATGATCGTGGCATTGAGCACACTGGATTTGGATGCCCAGAAACACACGGGCCAGTTCCGCGACCGTTTCCTCGGGACGCCCGCCTTGAGCGGCAATCAGCGCCGTAGCGCCATCCTCCTGAATGTCGCCGTTGGCGACAATAAACATCCGTGCGATTTCATCCCACGGCGTATTCTGGTTGAAATGTTCGGTGAGAAAATCAACCATGGATGACGCGGCCGGCAGGGCGCGCGGTTCGGTGCGTCGAGCCATGACGACGTCCCGCCAATAGCGAGCCCAATTCTCGCCGTAACGTGGGTCCGCCAGGCGACGATCTATCCAGGCCGCATGTTTTTCAGCGGTTGTATCCCCAACGAATTCGCTGATCTCATCCAGCGTCGGCAATTGTCCGATTAAGTCCAGCGTAGCGCGACGCAAGAAAGTGTAGTCATCGATCCTGGCCGCCGGTTTCATGCCCCGCGCCGACTCAGGCAGATCTTCGCGCAATAAGCGGTCCACGATCTTAGCTGACTCGGTCGCATCTTGGTTGTAGGAGCTTTCCCAATCCTCCTGGGCCCCGAGCCGGCATGCAACCTGCAAGCTGATGAGTGCAACCAACAGGATCGCACGATTCGACACAAGCTGTGGAATTCGCATGATGGGAACCTCGGTTTTCTGGCGGCCTTGGTGCCAGCACGCATCCCAGGGCGTAACGCCCCCCAGTGCCGCCTGCTGTCGTGTCTTATCAGCCGCCACGCGCTAGGCGTCCGGTTCGTGAAGGAAAAAAGCCGTAGCACGGCGGTTGATACGGTTGGGTCCGGTCCCGTCGCCAGGCAGATGGCATTCGCAACGCCTCCCTATTTTAATGCCGAAACGGCGGAGAAGTTTCGCTCGTTTCGAGATTTTTATGCGGTGCTGGCCCAGGCCCCTTGCGGATACGAGAAAAAAACAGGGACAAAAACACTCCCGGCACAATTCCCACACGCCCGTCCTCTCGTGAATGCGATATTATCGATATTCTCGTCTCCTCCGCCTGATGGTCGCATCACTCCGCCGCTCGATGGACGCGAGAGCATTTTCTGCCGGGACCTCAGGAACGGCGCAATCTTTACGGTCTGCACGGACTGCGGGGATTTCCCCTGGTCTTTCGGACTCGGGTGACGTTTCTGGTTGCACGCGGTTGGCCGCGTGGTATTTTTCCGCAGCGAACATTTCGGGTTTGCTCGGACTCAGTCCGCCCACCGCAGTGCCAGCCGCAGCACCCCCAGCCGCTTACAAACGGCTTCGCGACGCCGTCATACCCACCCGACATACGAGTCCCGCCATGCAGAACTCAAGCCCCCACCTGACCGAAACGTCCCGTCCCGCCGTGGGTAAGCTACCTCCGCGAGGGACCATCCTCATGATCCTAGGGGACGCTCAACTGACGGGTATCTTGGAGGCGTCTTTGGTGTCGAAGGCGTTCACGATCGTGCGCGCTCGCCATGCGATGCACGGTGTATGGCTGGCGATTACCGGCGCGCCGGATGCCATCCTGACCGACCAGATCAGGCCCAGCGACGAATCGAACTACCTGCTCGATTGCCTGAAGCGAAATCCGCAGACGGCGATTATCCCGGTGATCTCGATGGTCGATTCGCTGCGGCAAACCGAGCCTGGCATTTCGCGGCTGGGTGAAGTTGCAGCCTGCTACTTGAAAAATTCACCCGTGGAACAGTTGATTGTCGAACTCGATCGCCAGATCGCCATCAAGGCCAGTCATGCGGCCGTCCCGACGCCGCGCTCCGACGCGTCCCGATTTGATGCATTTTTTGCCGAACTGGGACACATCTCACCGAAGCCGCCCTGGTCCAATGCGACATACTTCGGCGCCGATGTGCTGGAACCCGCCCCCACATTGTTTCCATCCGGTTTTAAGATCGAGGAGGCACATGCCGAGGCTGCTCCACACTCGGTCAGCGCTGCTACGCGGCGCAAGAGCTTTTGGTCCCCGCGGTAACCATCCTGCGGCAGCCTGTGCGGGCATAGTTTTGCACGCATGTTTCACGTCCAAGCCTCCGGTTTTCAACGTTTCCAACCGGCCGTGGGTGACTTTCAGCCTGACATCGCGTTCTACACGTCTAAGGGATGCCGCCGAACTCGGTTCGGCGGTAATTCACTTTTTTTCCGTAGGTCGGAGGTGAGTTGCCGACGAGAAAATCTCGGAGGCATCCCGGCAGCGGGACGCGGGCTCCTCGCGTTACCAACGCCTCAACCGCTCACGGTTTGGCGCTCGTCAACGTTATCGTCGCTGGCCGGCAGTTTTCGGTTCAACGTCCAGAACATCGTGATGCCGACGGCGACGACAACCAGGCACATGATGCGAAACAGAATCGCCACGACGAATCCTTCGTCGGGCACGGCCTGGTGTGTTGACATTCCCTCATACAGCGTCTTGAAGGCAATATCAAACGTGCCCAACCCACCAGGTACGATTGGGACGGCCCCCACAATCCCGGCGACTCCCCAGATAAAGATTTGGGAACTCAGGCCCGGCCCTTGCGGAAAGAACGCGCGGGCAGCGAGATGCACGGACGTGGCCTGCAGAAAGTGCGTGCTGACGGCAAGCGTCACGGCGGCCACCACGGCCAGCGCGTGCCGGCGATAGAGGTCTAGCGCCGTTTGGATTCGGAAAATCGTTCCACGCATCGGTCGCAGCACGCGCAAACGGGTGAGCGACGCCAGCGAAATTCGCGTAAACATAATCAACACAGCAATCGCCGTCCCCACGAGTCCCAGCGCGATGCACACGGGTTTGGCGATGGCGTATGGTCCCAGGATCGCGTCATCCCACAGACCGACACCCAGCAGCACGAGCAGCGTCAGCCCGAAGAACCCCACCAATCGATCGACCATCACGGTGGCGGCCGCTTCGGGTTTGCGTTCAGGCTGTTCGCGGGCGATCAAAATCGCTTTGAACACGTCGCCGCCCAGACTGCCCAATGACACGTACTGCAGGACATAACCCACGAATCCCAGACGCACGGCATCCGGAACCGAAAATGGCAAGTGGAGAGCGCGGACCAACAGTCGCCAGCGCAAGAAGGTCCCGATCACGGCCAGCAAATACAAGCAATTTGCCAGCAGAAACTGGGGCCAGCGATCCGCGTTCTGCCGGAGGACTTCCAGCGACCCCCGACCTTCGGTCCACAATTTGTGCGTCAGCCAACCGAAAATGATGCAGGGCAGCAGATAGCGCAACGTCGCGAGGGCGTTGCGCATCCAGTGGGACCAGTGGTTTTTCGTCGCCGACGGATTGTCGTCTGCACCCATGCGATGGTGGTTCCTTGTCAGCAGTGGAAAAGTGATACGAGGCTGTGGCGTTGGTGATGGGACGATCGTGAGACTTTGGCGGGATCGGGCGCGACGAGTGCGGGTCGCCGGCGAAAGGCCACCGGTTCGCACCGGCGCCAGCCGATACTTGACACTGCAAATCGTGACTGATAGTTTAAGCGATTCAAGGCTGCTTGCAGCCACACCTGGGGGATTAGCTCAGTTGGGAGAGCGTCTGGCTGGCAGCCAGAAGGTCAGGGGTTCAAGTCCCCTATCCTCCACTTTCTCGATAAAGCCCTTGATCGCAGCGGATCGAGGGTTTTTTTTCTTGTTAGTGGGACAGGACTCGCGCTGTCGGTCATGTAATACAGTCCGACGTGTGAACCGCGGCGCGACTTTCAGATTGCGGCTTGGAGCATCGTCCATGAAACGCACCGCGTTAAATTTTTGGACCGACGCATTTGCCTTTATTGGTTTCCTGTTTCTCACGACCAGTGGGATCTTGCTACGCTACCAACTTCCTCCCGGCAGTGGTCGTACCGAGACGGTGGGCCAGGGAGCGCGAGCGCTGACACGACCTGTATCCGTGCTGTGGGGCTTAACCCGCCATGAATGGGGCGACATTCATTACTACATTGCGCTCACGCTGATGGCGGTACTAACTCTGCATCTGTTTCTGCATTGGAAATGGATCGTGTGCGTGGCGCGCGGCAAGC
Organism: uncultured Planctomycetales bacterium; assembly: GCA_963695565.1. Lineage (GTDB taxonomy): Bacteria > Planctomycetota > Planctomycetia > Pirellulales > Pirellulaceae > CAVOGW01. The sequence continues at coordinate 326,985 of CAVOGW010000004.1, read as the reverse complement.
CCGCGGAAGGTTCGGGTTACCGACTGGCACTGGGCGTGGTCGGACTGATTTCGGTCCTGGCGCTGGCAGTCGCCCCGCTCTGGGCACCGCCCGTGAAAGTACCCAGATCTCAGTTGCAGTCTGCCGCCCCTGATCATGCGCCAGCCGATGAAACCACCAAGGACGAATTGATTCGAGGTGACATGACATTGGCGCAGATGGAAGCGGCCACCGGTGTTCCCGCGTCTTATATTCTCGAACGACTTGGCCTGCCGCCAACGACGTCCCGCCAAGATCAGATTGGTCGACTGCGTCGGCAGCACGGTTTTCAAATGCAGGATGTGCGACAAATCGTCTCGGAATTCGAGTCTCCCTGACGTCGCACTTCGATCGCATGGCCACAGCGAAGCTACAACGTAGTGGCCGCTCAGACCGCATGTAGGGCCACAACAAGCGAAGATCAACCGCAGGACAGGTTCTTAGGAACCTGTCGGTGACACACGTTTCCGGTTCGTTACACCGCAAGCCAGAAGACATCGCCGTTCGCATCGCTCATCGGCCACCACTCCCAGGCGATTTCTGGCGGCGTGCGCATGCGCCAGACACGCGCTACTGCAGCAGATCCGAGCCCACGCAATGCTGTTGTCGAATGTGCACTTCCCGTATGATCTCGGGATTTGCCAGCGGTAGAGACTGCGGGTCGGGGGCTTCTGCCGCGTAGTCGTCCGATGCGGGTGAGGCCTCCAGCGTGCACACGCCAGCCTGCTTGATCGCGAGGTCGGGTTCAGCCGGACTCTCATATCCCGCCTCTCCCAGCTGCCGTAGCAGCTCCGTCGCGGGCGCGAAAGACGGATCGAGGTCCAAAGTCTCGCGAAAATAGCCGGCCGCGACCTCGTACGCCGAGCGATGCAGATGGATGAACCCCAAATTGTAGTTCGCCAGCGCCTCACCGTATTCGGCTGTCAACAGCTGCCACGCCTCTCGGTCGTTACCTCGCTCAACCAGCACTTTGGCCAGGTTGTTGATGTACCGCCGACTGGCGGGATCCAGGTTCAACGCCGTGCGCAGGGACTCCGTGGCAGCATCGAACTGGCCCATCCGCGCGTAACAGATGGCCAGGTCGTTCAGGGCCACGGCATCGTTGGGATGATGTTTGAGCGACTGTCGGCAGGTGACGATCGCTCCGTCCAAGTCCCCCAACCGATGCTTCAACCGGGAGAATCCAATCAGGGCCATGCGATCTGTTTCGTCCAGTTGCAAGGCTTGATGGTAGGCATTGATGGCGGCTTTCAGGTTTCCGGCGGCCTCGTACTGGACGGCCGCCCGCACGGCCGATCGTACGGCGGACGGATCACCTGTCGCGTCACCCGACCGAGTCGCGGCCTGAAGTTGAGTTTGCCCGCCGTGGACCGCACGCGTGGCTCCGCCATCCGCGAATGATGCTTGATATTCCTGCAGTTCGCGGAAGGACAGTGCTGTCGCCACGCTGGCGGCATCGACGGAGCTGGGCAGGCGCGCGATCGCCAACGCCGAATGTTGAGCTAGATCCGGATCGGATGCTGTGAGGCCAGGTGCCGCGGTTCCACTCGAAGGGTCTGAGGGAGCAACACCGCCGACGGAAGTGGGCGTCGAATTCGGTTCTTCGTCTCTGGCGGTCGTACCCACAGCGGACGGGGCCGCGATGGCAAGTCCCGCGACCGAAGGCGGACTGGATACCAAACGCTCGCCGGAAGCCATCCAGGACAGCCCGCCTGGTGGCACGATGCCATACACGCCGTAGTCGTTGGCTTCCACTCGCGTAAAAGCCGCAGGAAAGCCGGCACTTACGGCGGTTGCGATGGCAGTCACCAGCGTCATGGCGACAGCGGAATTTATTATCCAACGAGTCATCTAAGCAGTGACCTTCCACTTACCTATGCGGTACCGTGACCGGGCTGCCGTTCACGATACCGCCCGCACACATTCACCCAGGGCCCTGCGGCCGTTAGTTGGTCGTCGACGAGAACTCAGGCAGTCTTGGGTTGGGAACCGTGGCATCCAGCTTCCGTCCGATAACGTCGATATAGGACGCGGGAACGCCACGCGGCGAAAATTCCACGAAGTTAACTTCAGGCAGCGGTCCGTCCGGGATCACCTTGGCAACCATCTGCTGCACAGAGTCGAGTCGAATCGCGGACTTCTCTTCATCGCGACCCCGTACGACAAACACCTGTGCCATGACGTTCGGTTGACGACGAATCACTTCAGCCACCTGCAATTGTCCGGCTTCCGTCAATGTCTGGCTGACGGGGTCGAAATGGTGGTCGCCCAAAGTGAATTCGCCGCATCGCCCGTTTTGGGCCATGATGACGAATGGGGCACAAACGGCCATGCGGTCGGTATGCACAAACGGCTGCGGCCAGGCATTGTTGCGGTGCCAGTCCAATAAGGACCGTTGAACAAACTCGTTCCAGCCCGCATGCACCTGAGAGATAGTGTTTCCAACCAACAGAATTGCGAGTAAGTAGATGAAGCGTCGTGTCATGGCTATGGTTCTCCGCCAACGAGCATAGTTTCTGGGGACGGTAGTGCGCGTGGAATGACTTATGTCGTTTCAACGTGTTGTATCGACCACACCGCCATTAGGCTGCGATATCCGTCGATCACGGCGCAAAACCTTCCTGGCTTGCCGAGATTCACATGGATGGGCAACCCGCCAGCGTTGACTGCTACCATCGACTGGGAAAGGCAGTCAAGACATACGGGTTCGAACGATCGTAGTGAATCTGTTGACTTGATCGGTCGAAACGAAATTATCGCACTGTTGCCGGCGAACCGGCACCGTAACGGCCTGTTGATTTGGTGGCCTGTGGGTCCGCAGGTCAGGTTGGTAACGGGTGTAACCTGCCCGCCTCCCCCAAATTCAATATTGCAGTTTTGCGCACTTGCCACTCCGACAGGTTACCAAGTTACCAACCTGTCCTACGATTAAATCAACAAGCCTGAAAGGTGCCGAGTTGGCAGCACCAATAAACTCCAGCACGTCTCAACCGCCGCATGACAACGCGGCAACCATCAGGATCGGGGCTCATGCATCGATGGACACTGATCGCCCTCGATTCGCTGGCTGGAAGGGGATACTCACGCGATCACCGCATTTCACCCCGCACCCTACGGTGCCGATTCGCCGGTTCTGCTGGATGCTGCGCCAACTGCCACTGGTTGCGGCCATGGTGTGCGGCGGAGACGGCGCGCTCTGCGGGCAACCGGAAATGACTGGCCCCGTACGAACCCAAGCTGCCGCGCATCCTTGGAATCAGCTGTCCACGCTGGTACCGTTTCGGCCGCTCAATCCGCCTCTCAAGTCGTTGGGCGAGCCCAAGTCCGGCTCTGCAAATGAGCGAATCAAAGGAAACTTGACGCAACGTTTACCACCGACGACGGAGACACTGCAGAAGACAATACCGAAATCCGACCCGTCTTCCATTGCGGCGTCACCGGCCGCCGCGAACTCCGCTTGGCACTTAGCGACGTTGGAATCGATCGCCCTGCAACACAACCCGGCGCTTCAGCGGGCCGCGGCCAACGTCAGCGCCGCTCACGGACGAGCGCTGCAGGTCGGGCTCAAGCCAAATCCCCTGATGGGCATCGATTATCAACAGGTCGGGAGTCGCGGCTTGGCCGAACAGTTTGGTGCCACGCTGCAACAGGAGTTCGTTGTGCCTGAGAAGTTGGAACTCAATCGCCAGGTAGCTTACCAGGACATCCAACGCTTGCAGCACGAATTCGCCATCCAGCGGCAACGGGTGCTCACCGACGTGCGGATCGCTTTCGTCCGGGCGCTCAAGGCCCAAAAACAACTGGAGTTTTTGCAGCAATTGGTATCGCTTAGCGATCAGGCCCGAGTCATTTCAGAAAAACTGCTGGAGGCCGAAGAAGTGGGCAAGACCGATCTGTTGCAGGCCGAAGTCGAAGTCGAACGAGCCAAGGTGGAGCGCGCGAACGTACTGAATCACCGGCAGGCAGTCTGGCGCGAGCTGGCCTCCGTCGTGGGACAGCCCGAGCTGCCGTTCTATCCGCTCGCGGGGGACCTGAAAGGACCAGCCGCCGAACGGGATTTCGAGCAGACGTTGTCGCAGCTGCGGTCCTGCAGCCCAGAAATCGCGGCGCTGGCGGCGACGATCCAGCGCGCACGCTACAATCTGCGCCGTCAGGAAGTCGAGCCTCGCCCCAATATTACCGTGCAAGGCCTCATGAATTGGCAGGACAACGGTATTGGTGGTAGTTCGGACGGAGCGCTGACCGTATCGCTACCCATCCCCGTTTGGGACAGGAATCAGGGCGCCGTACAGGCCGCTTATCAAGAGCTGATGGCCGCCGATCGGCAATTCAAAATGCTGGAATTGCAGCTGCAACAGCGACTCGCCGGAGTCTACGAACGGTACCGGAATGCGTTGCAGCAGATTTCCCAATTCGAGCAGGTTATCTTGCCCAAGGCCGCCGAAGTGCTGACATTGACGCGCAAGGCCTATGAAATCGGAGAACTCGATTTTGTCAGTCTGCTGACCGCCCAGCGGTCGTATGCCCAATTTCAGCTTACCTATCTGGATGCGCTGGAAGAACTGCGAATTGCCGAATTTGAAATGGAGGGATTGCTGCTGAGCGGAAGTCTGCAGAATTAGCCTTCAGGCCAAAGCCTCATCGTACCACATCAACTTCCCGATTCCGGCCAACCCCGCTGCACGGCGGACTCACGTCATCGTGAACGGAGCGGGGCCGGCTCAGGTCATCCTGAACGCGGCCGGCCCATGTCATCCTGAACGGAGCGGTGCGGAGTGAAGGATCTGCCAGCCAACGTGACATTGCCTGCAGGGTTGCGTCCGGGAACTCCTGCCTTTCACGTCGAATGTGGAACAACCTCTGGAAGTTCCGTCGGTGGCTGACCGTACTGCGCACATTGTCAGCTCGCTCAGAATGACACTTGGCGGCAATTTGTATAGTACGAATGAGGGCTGACGCCAGTTACGCGGTCCGCATGAAAGAGCGACGAAGGAAAAGCCGATGTTACAGATGGACAGAGAAATGCTGGAAGTCTAGACTGATATAGTTACGTCAGCTGAGTTTAACGGTTCCTCTCGGTCGCAGGTTTCGGCTGACGACCGGGTCCATCAGCGCTATGCGGGCGGCGTGAAACGTTCGATCGAAGTCATTCCCAGGAAAATCGTGTGATGCATCGACTGTGGTGGTCTCGATGGATACGAACGGCTCGCCTGCAAGCAGGCTTGCGGTTTTGCGTATTGGTCTGGGTACTGCTCAGTCAATTCCCGCTTCCCCTGGTCCACGCCCATGCCGACGACGAGCCTGACAGTTCCCGACTCATTGTCCACCTTCGTGAACATCATACTGGGCAGCTACATCATGTTGCGCCTCATGGTCTCCATTGGCATTTGATCGTCCCGTGGGACAGCACCGAGGGCGGTGACCAGGCACGAGCAGAATCATCGCCACTTGGTTTGTGGGGGGCCAAGGTACCAGCCATCCCGCAGGTTCAGGCTGGGTTAGTGTGCTCCTGGGAAGCCGCGTCGGTTTCGGCGATCGCGTCAGACGCTATCTCATTAATGGCCCTGCCCGTAGTTGCCACCCGCGGCATCGACGCCTACCCGTGCGGGTTCATTCAAACCTACGCAGGTGTGCCGTGGTGCGCACTCCTTGGCGTGGCGCAATGTTGATCTTGTAGATCCACTCTGGATCGAGCGGCTGAATTGCGCAGTCTTGCCACGAATGACATTAGCCGACGTGCGTTAGCACACGGTTTTCCGTGTAATCGGAAACCGGGCGCTAACCCAAACGCGTTCCGGCTGATCGGGGACGAAAGCAGATGGGATTGAGCGTTGGCTCGCGGTTTCATGGCGTTTCCGCGACGACCGTGCGTCAACCCGTTCGGGCTCAGGCGTTAGGTGACTACCGTGGCGAGTGAGCCAGCAGGGCGGCCACGGCGAAAAGCATGCGGCATGACACGATGTTGAAGAAATGGGTCAACCGATGAGTTTACTTTCCAGAAAGTTGAAACGGCTGGTGCGAATCAAGCCGCACGCCCCCGAGCAACGCGGAACCCGCATTGATTTCATTGAATTCGAGCCTGACCGAACGATACGTAACACCGTCTTCAAGCGACTTCGGTTACCGCTGACACTTTTGGCCCTGGCGGCGGTGGCTGTCTTCTCCTTGCTGCGCATCACGTCACACGAATTACCCACCGTAACTCCTGAGGGGACGCCCCACTCGGATTTGGCTCCCGTGGACGCGGACACCGTCATACTCACACCCGAAAAGATCGCATCCGGCTTGATTCAGGTTACCGAAGTGCAGCGTAACGCGGTGCAGAGTACGAAAACTCTGCCGGGTCGTCTGGTCTACAACCAGGAGCGGCATGTCGATGTCAAGTCGGCTTGCGAAGGAATCCTGGTCACCATGCCGCTTCGTCCGGGCGAACCGGTCAGGGCAGGGGACGTGGTCGCGGTGGTCAGCAGCCCCGAGGTGGGTAACGCACGAGCCCTCGTGCGGGCGCATGCGGCCGACGAGCAACTGGCCGCGCAAAAACTAAAATGGCTGCAGGAACTGGATCAGGGTGTGCAGCGACTGGTGCAGATGATTCGCGCGGCCGACTCGCCGGCATCCATCCAATCGCAACTTGCCAGCGAATCGTTGGGTCGGTACCGCGAACGGCTGGTGGAACCTTACACGCGTAGCATTCTTGCCAGTCAGGTCGCCGCCAACAGTCGTGAAGCGGCGTCGATGGGGGCCATTCCGGGTCGCATCCAACAGGAGCGGGAGCGAGAATTTCGCTCGGCTCAGGCGTCGTTGGAGTCCGCCTTAGAACAATCCACGTTCGACGCCCGGCAGGAGTGCGATCAAGCGCGTGCCAAGTGGGAACAAGCGCGAGAGCGGTGGGAGGTCAGCCGCCAGGAACTGCAGGCACTGTTGGGGCCCGCCAGCGATACGCTACCGGTGGACGCTACCGGCCCGAATTCGCCCACGAGTTTGTCGCAAGTCATGCTTCGCGCGCCGCTCGACGGAACACTCGAGGCGCGAATGCTGGCAGTTGGCGAGCGGGTGGCGGCAGGGCAAACCATAGTCACCGTCGCCGATACTTCACGGCTGTGGGTCGAAGCCGACGTGCGGGAAGGAGATTGGGCTGCCATGGATGTTCAGGTGGGGCGGGAAGTCCTGGTGGCCACGCCCGCGATCCCCGACGCGACGTTTAAGGCCCAGGTGGTCGTCGTGGGAAGATTCGTGGATGCGTCCAGCGGAGCCGTGCCACTCACGTCTTGCCTGTTGCAGAATGACCCACGGTTGAGGCCGGGTATGTTCGTGCGCGTGGAAGTACCCTACGGCACGCCCAGAAAATCGCTAACGATCGCCGATGCAGCCGTCGTCGTGCATGACGGACAGAGCTTCGTATTCCTGCAAACGGGCGAAAACACTTTTCGACGCGTGGATGTGGAAACGGGCGAAACTCACGAACATCGAGTCGAAATCCGCGGTGACCTGCACGAAGGTGATCCGGTCGTTGTGCAGGGCGCTTTTCAGTTGAAGAGCGAACTGTTGCTGGCTGCCGAGGAGGAGTGAGGGATGCTCAAGGCGCTCATCGAATTTTGTCTGGCTAACCGCTTTATCGTGATCGCCGCCACGCTGCTGGTCGCCGTGGCCGGAGTGCGTAGCGCGTTGAAATTGCCCGTGGATGCCGTCCCGGACATGACCAATACTCAGGTCACCGTGATCACCAACGCCGGCGCGCTGTGTCCGGTCGAGGTGGAGCAGTACATTACCTACGCGATTGAAACCAGCCTGGGTGGGCTGCCCCATGTCGCGGAGATCCGCAGCGTCTCCAAGTTCGGGATTTCGGTGGTCACCGTGGTGTTTCGGGAAAATACCGACATCTATCTGGCCCGGCAGGTGGTGGCCGAGCGTTTGCCGTCGATTGCCGCCACCATCCCCCCTGGTTACGGCCCTCCCGAGCTAGGGCCCCTGACCACGGCCTTGGGGGAGATCTTGCAATTCGAGGTGCGAGGCGAGGGATTCACCCCCATGCAGCTGCGGACGCTGTTGGAGTGGGACATTGCCCCCAAGCTGCGCGAGGTCTCCGGGGTTACGGAAATCAATACCCACGGAGGTTCCTACAAGACGTTCGAAGTCCGCCCCGATCCCGATCTGCTGGCCAGCAATCATCTTACCTTGGCCGATCTGTTTCAGCGACTGGCGGAAAACAACGGATCGGCGGGCGGAGGTTACGTGGTGCACCACGACGAGCAGCGATTTATTCGCGGCGAGGCCCTGCTCCGCGATTGCAATGACATTCGCAACGTGATTCTGCGACGCACCGATCAGGAGTCCCCCTTACGCATCTCGGATGTGGCCGAAGTGGTGATCGCGCCGATGACGCGACAGGGAGTCGTCACACGCGATGGCCGCGGCGAGGCCGTGACGGGGCTGGTCATGATGTTGATCGGAGAAAACTCCCGCCGCGTCGTCGCGCGTGTCAAGCAGCGCATCGAGGAGATCCAAGGTACGCTCCCTGCCGGTGTCTCCCTGGAAATTATCTACGACCGGTCCTTCCTCATCTCGCGTACGCTGCATACGGTGGTCAAGAACCTGGTGGAGGGGGGCGTGCTGGTCATGCTGGTGCTGCTGCTGATGCTGGGCAGTCTGCGTGCCGGTTTGATCGTCGCCATCGCGATTCCCTTGTCGATGCTGATCGCCGCCAACATGATGTACGCGACCGCCATTTCCGCCAGCTTGATGAGCCTGGGGGCCATCGATTTTGGCTTGATCGTTGACTCCTCGGTGATCATGATCGAAAACTGCATGCATCGGCTGGCGCACAACCAGGAAGGCCGACCTCGCATTAGTGTCATCCGGGACGCGTGTATCGAAGTGCGCAAGCCCACCATGTTTGGCGAGCTGATCATCTCGGTGGTCTACGTGCCGGTACTGATGCTGCAGGGGACCGAGGGCAAGTTATTCCGGCCCATGGCCCTGACCGTGTTGTTTGCCCTGTTCGGGTCGCTGATCCTTTCCATGACGCTGATGCCCACGCTGGCGGCCCTGGCCCTGCCGGGAAAACTGCCGCAGCAGGATGTATGGTTTGTGCGCATCGTCAAGCGCATTTACAGCCCGCTCGTGCATTGGACGATCGCGCATCCTGTACTCACGATGATCCTGGCGATTTCCGTGTTTGTGGCATGCATTCCAGTGGCCCGTCAGTTGGGCGCGGAATTCATGCCGCGACTCGAGGAGGGCGACTTGCTGATCGAGGCCGTCCGCCTACCCAGTGCGACCGTCGAGGGGGCTGAGGCGCTGGGAACACAGATCGAACGAACGCTGCTGGGCTTTCCTGAAGTGAAAACCGTGTTCTGCAAAACGGGCCGCCCGGAAATTGCCAACGACGTGATGGGAGTCCATCAAACCGACGTGTGGGTCATTCTGAACGATCGCCATGGCTGGCGGCCCGGCTTGACGCGAGAGGATTTGATTGAGGAAATGCAGCAAGTGCTGACGCGGCAAGTGGCGGGCGTCGCGTTTGGCTTCACACAGCCAATTGAAATGCGCGTGGATGAACTCGTGGCGGGCGTCAAGTCGGACGTGGCCGTGCTGCTGTACGGCGACAGCCTCCAGACGCTGGCAATGAAGTCCAAGCAAATCGAACACGTGCTGCGCGGCATCGACGGAGCGGCCGACGTGAAGGCCGACTACCAGGCGAATCTGCAGACGCTGTCCATCCGGCCGCGGCGCGACGATCTGCTCCGCTATGGGGTGGATGTTGCCGACGTGATGGACGTCATCGAGTCGCTGGGAGGCAGAAACGCAGGCATCATTATGGAGGGCCGAGCTCGATATCCGATCCGTGTGCGACTGCCGGCAGCCTGGCGCAGCGATCCGCATCGATTGGCGCAAATCCCTGTCCGGGAGCTGGGGGGGCATCCGCTGCCGCTGGCGGCCGTGGCCGACCTGACGCTGGAGGAGACCCCGCCCACGGTGGAGCACGATCAGGCCCGACGCCGCACGTATATCGCCGCCAACGTCCGCGGCCGCGACGTGGCGTCCTTTGTGGCGGACGCCAAGCGGGCCATTGCGGAACAAGTCACGCTGCCGGCGGGCTACGAAATCAAGTGGGGTGGGGATTTTCAGAATCTGCAATCCGCCAGCCGTCGACTGCTGGTGATCACACCCATCGTATTGCTGCTGATTTTCTTGTTGTTGCACACGACATTTCGCAGCGTCTCCCTGGCACTGTTGATCTATCTGGCCGTGCCCATGGCGACCAGTGGCGGGATTTTTGCCTTGGCCCTTCGCGGTATGCCTTTCAGTATCTCGGCGGGCGTCGGGTTTATCGCCCTGTTCGGGGTCGCGGTACTGAACGGTTTGGTTTGGGTCAGCGCTGCGGAACACGCGCGGCTGAGCGGCATGGCCATCCGGCGCGTGGCCGAAGTCACCGCGATTGCCCGACTTCGACCAGTGTTGATGACGGCGATGGTGGCAAGCCTCGGTTTTGTTCCGATGGCGTTGTCGCACGGTGACGGGGCGGAGTTGCAGCGGCCTTTGGCCACCGTCGTGATTGGAGGATTGGTCACCAGCACGCTATTGACTGGCCTGGTACTGCCGGCGATTTACATCTGGTTCGCGCCGCGTTGCGCGGTCGAGTGAGCGCGGGCTAATTACGGGCGGGTTGGTGCGCGTCTTCCACTTCAAGACGCGGGTTGTCAACCGGTCGAAGGTGACTTTCAACCTGACATGGCATCGTACCAGTGGAGTATCCCGCCGGAATTGTTGTGGCGCGGTCGTTCACGCTCCGCGTGACGGTCAAGAGACGCTGCCCCGGCAAACGATTTTGATCTCTAGTCATCGCGGCGTGGAATTTCGTTGATGATTGAACTGTCTTTTCCGGCGTCGAAACTACTTGCCGTCAGGCGGAGCGTGAACGTCTATGTTTTGGCGGTACTTCCCCGTCGTACTGCGCGTGCTGGAGCTGGCATTTTCTTAGAACGTAAACTGCTTGGCTAATGAGTCTGCCGTTCACCCGTGGTCAACTTCGGTTCCGTCTGCTATAGATGACTAATCATCAATGCTCATGCTCAGGGACCCACTGCTGGATGCAGCAGGTGCGTAACTCGACCGCATTTATTCCCGTCGAGGTCTAGCTGTTGATATTTGGGGAATTGATTTCATCGTTGTGAAGACTCCACAAGATATTTTTCTCAAACTCGGAAATAACATTGTCAAAGTGATTGATGATGAGCATTCCGACCGCGTTCGCTGTGACCATCCCAACACCAGTCAAGGCACCGCGATTGCTTATTTCCTCATGGGTGCGGCTCACTGCCTCAAACGTTCGAAGATCTTGACCATGGTCGAAGACCGGTTAGCGGCGGAGCTGATCGAACAAGGCTTCACATTGGCGGGTACGATGGCGGGGTTTTACCGTGGTTTGGCTGGCTGCAGCGTGCTCACCTACAACTTGGACAAGAACCGCCAGCGGATGGCTCATCCTAAAGAGGGAGCCCGTGTCGAAGAGATTGTCGAAAAATACGATCCGGTTGGCGACGACGAAATCACCGAAAGATATGATTTACTGGCTGACGATCGGATGGTAGCAACGCAAACGGACGTGCGAACCATTTTGGCATTGCCTCGAGACGCCGAGAGGATCGCTGCGCTGATTGACGTCACTTTCCATGACTACCCGACTCCCAGCCATGACCCACACTACATTCGTTCTCAAATCGAATCGGGTGTTCCGTTCCGTTACGTGATCGAAGACAACAGGATTGTTGCCTGTGCTTCAGCCGACCTTGTTCCTGACGCACTGACGGCCGAGTTGACCGATTGCGCGACGCTTCCCGAGTATCGCCGCAAAAGCTATATGTGGACGTTGCTCACGGACCTCATGTGGGATCTGGAGCAGAAAAAGTATTGTTCGGCTTTCACCTACTCGCGAGCCCGAATTCCTGCTATCAATGTGCTGTTTAAAAAGTTGGGTTTTCAGTTTTGCGGGTGCGTTCATCAATCGTGCCGTATCGGCGAGGGTCTCGAGGACATGAACATGTGGATTCGCGCACTCCCTCTGAAGGACTCCGAGTAACTTGATGGGCGTTGTCGATTTTGCCCTCCTCGTCTTGTATGGCATGTCGCTGATTGCCGTCGCCGTTTGCGTTTCCAGGAAACGGGTTTCCACCGAAGAGTACTACCTCGGGTCGAAGAATTTGGGACCGACCCACATTGGATTATCAGTGGCCGCGACGGACGTGGGTGGAGGATTTTCCATCGGACTGGGTGCGCTCGGGTTTGGCATGGGTCTGGCGGGGTCGTGGCTGCTGTTCACAGGCCTGGTGGGGGCACTGCTTTCATCTGTATTGTTAATTCCGCGGTTGAAAAAGCTTGAGCTGGATCACCCGTATTTCAGCTACCCGCAAGTCATGCGACACTTCTACGGCAAGCGCGCTGGCCACCTGGCAGCGCTCATTTCGTTTGTCGGATATTTGGGCTTCACGGCCGCTCAACTGATGGCCGGTACGAAATTGGCCCACACACTGATCCCGGAGATTGCTTTTTCTTGGATGTTGTTCTTGCTGGCGGCCGTGGCCGTGATCTACACGTCCATTGGCGGCCTGCGAGCGGTGGTCTATACCGACACCATCCAATGGATCATGGTCGTATTGGGCTTGAGCTTGATCGCCATCCCCTGCGCGGTCGTGAAACTCGGCGGATTGGCTGAAATTCGCGAAGTCCTGCCAGCCAGCCGATTTTCACTTGCCGAAATCGCGCCGCAGATGTTTCTGAACTGGATGGTGGCCATTGTTCCCATTTGGTTTGTGGCCATGACGCTGTATCAACGGATTTTCGCGTGCCGCGACGAACGAGAAGCCAAACGAGCCTGGTTGGTAGCGGGCCTCTTCGAGTGGCCAGTCATGGCGTTCGTGGGCGTGACCATGGGCCTATTGGCCAGCGCCGCTCTGGCGAAGGGGCTGATCGCGTCCGAATCGTCAGCGGTTACGTTGGATGACGAGTTAGCCATTCCGCTACTGTTGAAGCACGTGCTTCCCCCGGGGCTGCTGGGCCTGGTTTTTGCCGCCTACCTGTCCGCGGTGTTGTCCACTGCCGACAGTTGCCTGATGGCGGCATCCGGGAATTTTTACAGCGATTTCCTGCAGGAAAAACTAGCAGCCCACAAGGACTCTTCTTTTTGGAAATCCGTGGCTCGTGTACTTGGTCCGAAAGGAAGTACGTTTAGCCTGGGAATCGTGGCGTTCTTGATTGCCAGCCAATTTGAAAGCGTCTTGAAGCTGATGCTCTATGCGTATGGTTTCATGATTTCCGGGCTGTTTGTGCCGACCTTGGCTGCCTTTTTCTGGAACGGCGTTTCTTCCGGCTCGGCGATTACCTCGATGATCGGCGGAGCTGCGACCTACCTGATTTGCGAACAACTAGACACGGGCGGCTGGAACGCAAACTTCTTTGGTATTCCCGCGTCCCTAGTGAGCCTGCTGTTGGCGGAGATGATTCTACGAGCAAGATCCACATCCTCATGACCATGACTCTATCCGTACATTTTCACGCAGAGCAACTCGAGTTCCATCCCAAATACGAGTGGGCACTCGGCAACCGTATTAAGCACCCCGAAACGACGCGGCGGGCAGAAAGTATTTTTCGCGAAATTAAAAAGTTCCCGCAGTTCTTTGCTGTAAAAGAACCGGTGCGCATACCGCTGAAGGCGCTCCGAGAAACCCACAGCTATGAGCTGCTCACGCTTTATAATACCGCGTCGTCATTGAGTGAGGGGACAGAATTCTATCCCAGCGTCTTTCCGCAAAAGAACAAAACAAAACCCGATCCCACCAACATTTTGCATGCCGGCTTCTACTGTTTCGATTCAGGCACGCCGCTCGATCGTCACACCTGGACGGCCGCGGCTTGGAGTGCCGCATCGGCCTATGATGCGGCGCACGAGATTGCCAAGGGACAAGCGGCTGCGACCTACTCACTCAGTCGACCGCCGGGGCATCATGCTTCACGAGTTTCTTATGGCGGATACTGTTACTTTAACAATGCCGCCATCGCCGCCAAGGTGTTGCGAAAAAAGGGGCGCGTGGTGGTTCTGGACATCGACTTTCACCATGGTAACGGGACACAGGATATTTTCTACACCGACGACCGCTGCTTCGTCATCTCATTGCACGGCGATCCCCGCAAATACTTCCCGTTCTTTCGAGGCTTTCCGACCGAGACCGGGGCAGGTCGGGGCGCGGGATTTAACCTCAATATTTTGACCGAGGATGATTGCACTCTCAAGTTGTACTTGAAGTCGATGAATCAAATCGTCATTCCAGCGATTGAGAGATTCGAAGCCGAGTATCTTGTCGTGAGCGCAGGATTTGATACCTACGAGAAAGACCCCATTGGCCGAAGTGCGTTCCGCACGGAGGACTATTTCGAGTTAGGGCGCTGCTTGAAGCGACTGAACCTGCCCACGGTAATCGTGCAGGAAGGCGGCTACTTTGCCAAGGACTTAGGAAAAAACGTGGTGAGTTTCCTCAGGGCATTCCTGTGAGCGGCCGGCAGCATGCCGGTTCGGAGAATCCGGACGGATCGATGCATCCTCGGCAGGATGGTGCGATGGTAAATCCTAACCCAGAGTTTTTCTTGGGCTAACCCTGCATGGCGGGAAACATGTTGCGGATCATGGTGATGGCGGCGGGGCCTACCAGCACCACGAAAATGCCTGGGAAAATGAACAGCACCAAGGGAAAGATCAATTGCACCGCGGTCTTGGCCGCCTTTTCTTCCGCGATCTGACGTCGCCTGGTCCGCATCGACTCGCTTTGCACGCGTAAAGCCTGGCCTACGCTGGAGCCGAACTTGTCAGCTTGAATCAGGATCGAGGCCAGCGCACGCAGGTCGTCCACGCCCGTTCGTTGTCCCAGATCGTGCAACACGTCGTTTCGGTTGCGTCCCATTTGCAGCTGGAAGTTGCACAGATTGATCTCATCGCAGATGACGCGGTAGGTCTTTCGCATTTCCTCGGCCACGCGCCGCATGGCCTGGTCCAGCCCCAAGCCGGCCTCCACGCAAACCACCATCAGGTCCAAGGTATCGGGCAAGCTGAGAAAAATCGCTTCTTTGCGCTTGCGGGCGATAAACCACACCACGATGTCAGGAATGTAGAACATCACACCGGCGATGGCGAGTGAACGAATCAAGGCTTTTTGCGTGAACCCGTTGGTCAGCAAGACCAATCCGCCTCCCAACACGACGCCCACGATCAGTGCAATGAATTTGAGGCCCAGAAACGTGGGGACGGCCGATTCCTTGCGGAAGCCGGCGTACGACAGTCGCTGCTTCAGCTTATTCTCCTCATCCTTCGTCTTCGGCTGCAGCGGCTTGGCAAATTTGGGCGTCGCCTTTTCCAGCATGCTGGCGAACCCGTCCGAACGGCCCACGGTCGCCGTCTTGCCGCTGGTACGCATTTCCGAGAGTCTTTCCTCGGCCCTGGACGTGCGCGACGTGATCGAGTCCATGACCCACCAGGCGGCGGCCGCGAATGCCCCAAAGATGGCGATCGGGATCAGGGTTGTCATACTGAAGGCAAATAGTAACACGGGCTTACACCTTTATCGTGACGATTTTCTTGATAACAATCGCACCAATCAGCTGGGTGATGATCCCGAACAGCATCATTTTTTTGCCGAGAGGATCCGTGAACAGCAGCATAATGTAGTCGTAGTTGAGTCGCATCATCACAAAGAACAAGACGGGTGGTAGCGCCAGCAGCACGACTCCCGACAATCGGCCTTCTCCCGTGAGCGCCTGGATTTGACCAAAAATCTTGAACCGTTCCCGAATCAAGTGGCCGATCTTGTCCAGAATCTCAGCGAGGTCGCCACCGGTTTGCCGTTGCAGGACGACGGCGGTGGCAAAGAACTTGAGGTCCAGGTTGGGCACGCGGTCGGTCATGCTCTCCATGGCCTCTTCCAGCGTGATACCCAGATTCTGTTCCTCGAACACACGCGTAAATTCGCTGCCAATGGGGTCGTTCATCTCGTCGCCCACCAGCTGAAATCCGGCGGCCAGACTGTGGCCGGCGCGAGTCCGCGGGCCATCAGTTCCAGGGCGTCGGGCAGCTGCCGCGCGAACGACTTGAGTCGTCTGCGTTTCGCCATCCACAGCCAACCCATGGGGAGCATGCCCAGCGTGGCGGCGATAGGCAGGGCGAAGATGGCACTCAGCGGGCTGACGACGACCACGGCCGCTCCGACTCCCGCCAGGCCGGCGCAGATCCCCAGGAACTTGAGCGGTGACATTTCGATATTGGCTTGTTCCAGTGACAGCCGCAGGTTGAAAACCCGCAGCAGACCGGCTTCGATCATGCCAGGCACGTCATCCAAGGGACTGGATAGCACGGAGGCGTCTGTGGGAACCGCGCCCGGGCGACGTGCCATGCCGGCCAGCGTTTCCAGGCGGTCCTCGACCGTATCCATCTCCGGATTCCGGATCAACAGCGCCACGCCGGCGATCAGTGCGGCCACGCCGACCCCTGCACAGATGGCAATAATGGTGATGGTCATCGGGTCAGTTGTCCTCTGTCAATGGGTCCAGTCATGTCGGGCATCAGTCCACCAGCATGACACGTTTAGTGAATGCGCTGGCGGGCAAGCGTACGCCCGCTGCTTCCAGCCGAGACATGAAATTCGGACGCACGCCCGTGGAGATGAAGCGGCCTCGAGTGGTTCCACTTTCGTCAATACCGTCCTTTTGATACAGGTAGATGTCCTGCATGACGACCGTGTCTTGTTCCATACCCACGATTTCCGTGATGTGGGTGACGCGGCGTTTGCCTCCCTGCAAGCGGTTGGCCTGAATGATGACGTCCACGGCGCTGGCAATTTGTTGCCGCATGGCTTTCACCGGCAGTTCAAATCCCGCCATCATGATCAGCGTTTCCATTCGGGCGATACCATCCCGCGGCGAATTGGAGTGGATGGTGGTCATCGATCCTTCGTGACCGGTGTTCATGGCCTGCAGCATGTCCAGTGTTTCGGGACCGCGGCATTCGCCGATGATCACGCGTTCGGGACGCATACGCAGCGCGTTGCGGACAAGATCGGTGGCTGTCACGGCACCCTTGCCTTCGATATTTGGGGGACGGGTCTCCAGACGCACCACGTGTTCCTGCTGCAATTGAAGTTCCGCCGCGTCTTCGATGGTGATAATACGATCGGTGCTGGGAATGAAACTGGACAGCGTGTTCAGCAGCGTCGTCTTGCCGGAACCGGTACCTCCGGAAATCACCATGTTCAGTCGCGCCTTGGTGGCTCCTTCCAACAGCATGACCATTTCTGGTGTCAGCGCCTTGTAGTTGAGCAGGTCTTCCAGCTTCAGGGGGTTGCTGCCGAATCGACGAATCGACATGGCGGCCCCATCCAGAGCCAACGGCGGAATAATGGCATTCACACGAGAGCCGTCCTCGAGGCGAGCGTCCACCATGGGGGAGGTCTCGTCCACGCGGCGTCCGACTTTCGACACAATGCGGTCGATGATCTGCATCAGGTGGCCATTGTCGCGGAACGTCACGTTGGTGCGTTCCATCTTGCCACGACGTTCGACGTAGATACTCTTGGGGCCGTTGATCAGAATATCGCAGATCGTGTTGTCATTCAGCAGCAGTTCCAGCGGCCCCAGCCCGAACGTTTCGTCGAGCACTTCATTGACGAGCCGCTCGCGTTCGTTGCGGTTCAGCAGCGTGTCTTCCGCGTCGCACAGGTGCTCGACGACACGCCGAATTTCTCGCCGCAGTACGTCCCCCTGCAGCTCACCCACGCGGTTCAGGTCCAGTTTGTCAACCAGGCGGGAATGGATCCGCTGCTTGAGTTCATCAAATTCGTGAGCCTTGGCTTTCGCGTCCCGATTTGTACTTCCCATTGCTTTCATCGTTTCTCACTCGCCAGCTACATGCCTGTCATGCCGGAAAGACCGACAGGCTTTGTCAAACCAGATGATTCTGCGCACGCAATCTCAAGAAAGAATACATCACTGTGTGCGCTGGCAATCGAAAACTTCGTAAACGGGGACGTTTACGGAAAGCACCAGGCTGACGTAGATGGCAAGACCGCTACAAACGGCAAGTCTTGTCGGCGACACGGATGGAACTGGCGGGCCGCCTGCGGCAAGCCAATGGCCGGGAATCGTCCGCGGATGACGACCACGTGGTCCTCACGCGTCACACGGGAACTCGCACGGATACGGGTGGGAGGCCAGCCTGCGGCGAGAGGGCCTCAGGTCAGGACGCGGGCTGCGGTCCGGCTGGCTCTTTGCCGGACTTGGGTTTGTTGGGCCAGAAGTTGATCCAACGGCTGATCCCGCTCTTCTCGGAATTCATGTGGACGGCCAAATCCTCGTTCAGTGCGGTAGCCAAGCCAATGATCGATTGCGTAATGTTAGCCCGCGGGGCGTGCTGCAGCAGCGGAATGCCGTTATTGCGCACTTCACTCATGACGCGATAATCGTTAGGAATCTGCCAGAAAATATCGCCGCCGATCGTTTCTTTGGCCTTCTTGATGCTGATCTGTCCCGAGTCCATTCCCATGCGATTGACAACAATCTTGGTCTTTTCCTTGAGCCCCTCGATTTCCGCGAAGGACATCATCAGGCGAACCACATTTCGCAAACTGGGGATATCGATCTGAGTTACCAGGAACACGTGCTCGGATTCCTGCAGTGCAATCGCGTCCAATTCGTTGTAACTCTTGGACAAATCAATAATCAGGTGCGTGAAGGTCGCCTTCAGCAACCCGATCACCCGCTGCAGATCGTCTGCCGTGATGAACTCACGATCTTGCAGCTGTACGGGACGTGGCAATAAATACAGCCCCGAGGCGTGTTTTGTCAGCGAGCGTTTGAGCAACGTAAAGTCGAGCCGCGAGACGTTTTGCGTCACGTCGGTCAACGTGTATTCCGGAATGGTGTCCAGGAATACGTCGGCGTCTCCCAGGGCAATGTCCAGATCCAGGAGGGCGACCGAGTTGTTTTCGTCCGCCGCCAAAGCGCAGCCGAGATTCACGGCAATACTGGTGGAACCGACGCCACCGCCCGAACCCGCAATCGAAACGATTTTGCAGGATCGCGACTTCGACGTGCCGGCGGAACTGCGTTGGGCCCGCAACCGCTCGAAAGCGGCGACCAGCTCATCAACCGTCACCGGAGCCGTGATAAACTCCTTCACCCCGGCCCGCATCGCCCGCAGGATCACCGATCCGTCTGTCGTGGCGCTGACCGCGACGACATTGCAACGGGGCGTGGATTCCTTGAGCTTTTGAATGAGGGCCAGCGATTTTTCCTGGTCGGCGTCCAGCGTGACCACCGCCACGTCGGGATCGGTTTGAGCTACCACGTCCGCGAAAAATTCATACCGCGAGCATTCGGCCTCGAGCCAAACGGTGTCCATGCCTAGGAGTAGGGACTTTAGGCTCTCTCGGCTTCCGTCGTTTGGATCGACGATGGCAAGTCTAAGCACCTGACTCATAGATCGGTTTTCCTTCTGCGTTGGGGCTGCCAGCCCTCCGGCTGACACGACGCCCGACAGCCGCGCGGACGTCGCAAGTTCATCCAAGTTGTCATCTAATAATCTAGATTGTCATATCCACTTGGCCCAAACATTTCTGGAGTCGACGCTGTATCGGCAGCCTCAGCTGTAGGGAAGTTCCCACCTGGTGCGGTTGCATCAGTCATCGGGACATTTGCGGCAAACCCCGCATCGGCAGGCGGATAAGGACTGCCGGCCGGCACGCTCTGATAGGGTGCGTACGGATTCTGGGGCGTTCCGGGCGCAAAGGCACCGTCTGCAGGACCCGGCATCGCGTTTCCGGACATGGGCATCGAGGGTAGGGGATTACCTTCAACCATCGGCTCCATTCCCGGCCCGCCCGTCATCGGCATCCCCATCGTGGGGTCCATCGGCTGACCGCCTGAGTTGGTACAGCGTGGTTGTGGACAGCAGCGAGGGACTTCAAGATAGCCGCGGAATCCCATGTCGACGTCATTCGGCGAGACGGTCTGCTCGCCGGGGCCATAAGCGGGAACCTGCTCCGGATCCATGGCCATGACCAGTTCAGGACGTACCGTCACGAGCAATTCGATTTCGTTGACCTCTTCACGTACTCGGCGGAAGAGCACTCCGGTGAACGGAAGATCGGCTAACCAGGGGAGGCCTCGGTTTGAAGACTCGGTACGAGTTTGAATCAACCCCGCCAGGGCCAGCGTCTGACCGGATCGCATTTCCGCGGCCGTATCGACCCATCGCGTGCGCAACCCGGGAACCACGATACCGCCCAGGTCGACACCTCGCGAATTGTCAATTTCGCTGACTTGGGGGCGAACTTCCAGGCGAATATTGCCGTTTCCGAGGACGATGGGCACGAAGTCAATGCGCGTCCCGAATTGCTTGAACTCGACCGAATTGGCACCGATGCCCTGGGCCACGATGATCGGAAACTCTCCACCCTCCTGGAAACTGGCTGGGCGACCGCTAATCGTCACGAGCGTGGGCTCCGCCAGGATCTTGACAATCTCTTTTCGTTGCAGCGCATCGATAAAGCCGTCAAACCGCGAATTGTCGCCGACAATTCCAAATCGGACGGTCTGCGCACCGGTGCCCACCGTGTTGCTGGCCGTGGAGGCCGCACTGATCAATCCGGATGCGCTATCGATGACGAAGTCCTGACCGCTTCTCCATGAGAAATCGAATCCAAGGCTTCTCAGTTTGGTGCGGGAGACTTCCATGACTTTGGTGTGCAAGGCCACCTGCTGCACACCTCCCACCGAAATGTTATTAATGATTTTGGGATAGAAATTTTCAGCGATGGCCACAATGGGTCCAATAACCTCCGGGCGGTCGACGTATCCGGCCAGGATCACACTATTTTCCATAGGGCGGACGCGGACGGCGGCGTTAGGGAACTCCGATCGCAGCACCATTTCCAATTGTCGTGCATCGGGTATCACAATCACATCCACGTTGCGGACGTTTCCATCTTTGTCCCACAAGTTGACTTGGGTCACCCCCGGTTTGAGAGCCGAGACCTGAACCTGCGTCGGGGACAGCGGGACCACATGCACCACGTCCTTGTTGTTGACCAGGACGCGTGGAATGTCCTCGTCCATGTACATGATGCGACTGGAATTCACCACCATCTCCAGCCGTTGACTGTCTTCCTTGACGTGAAAATCCACGTCCTGATTTCGTTGTGCCAGCACTGGTGAGATGGGGACGACCATCGACAACGCGAGTGCGGTCAACATGAGTTGACGACGAAGAGACCGTTGGTTGCTGTGTGCGTACATCCGTGTACTTCCCTTTCGAAGAGACCGGATTCCTTCCGGGGTGATTGGGGGCGATTTCCTTGGCGTTCCTTAGAATGGCTTTAATGTCGTCGCTCGAGCCGATGCCGGAGCGGGACCTTCCTGTGTCGGCCCACCGGTTGGCGATCCCTCATTTGGGAAGGGAAAATCGTTCGCAGGCGGAGCTGGACTTGTTTCGCCACCCGTTGACGAAACTTCGCGTGGTAGCGAATCTCGATCATCGAAGCTGTAACGACGGACCGCGCTGGACGAACCGCCTTCTAACACTTCCATGAAATATTGTTCTTGCGGCACGACCGGCTGAAAACTCGGTACGGGCGGAATCGGTTGGATGGGCTCGTAGCGGGCAATCGTTTCCTCAGGAGGCGCTTCCAGCCCCGATTCGTCGTCAGGGCGCCGCAGCGACAGGCTAATCGTGCTCTTGTAGCTGTGAGCCATCAATTTTCGGGCCTGGTCCGACGTGACCAGCAGCGAAACCGTTTTGGCTTGAATCGTCCCCGCCTCGGTGTCTACCTCCACCGTTGTTTTGTCATTGATGGCGAAAACCTCAATATTCGACAGAATCATCTCTGCGGTCGTGCGTGGCCCCGAAATCGCCAGGATATCGACTCGGTCGCCAGGGTGAATCAAGCCCGAAACCGCACTCGCCATGTCCACCTTGACCGACATCACCCGGAACCCCTTGCGAATCGTCTGAGCAATCCCACGCATGCTGTTGGCGTCCGACAGCTTTGCCAGCAACAATGGCTCGCCGGCATAAAGCCGCTGATTGGGGCTCTTGCCGTCAAGCTGCGCTGCCTCGGTGATCGAACCGGGCGGTACTTTGTCCAAGGGCCATTCTTCCAGCTTGACGCTTTGAGCATTCAATTCGGCGCCAATGCCGATGTCGGTCATGGCCACGAATATGGGTTTGGTTTGAGTTTTTTGGTTGTTCGCGGAGTTCTTCTCGACCACCTGGCTGATGCCAATCGATGCGACCAATCCGCAAACAAGTGCAATGACGATCAGTACCATGGATTTGGGACGCATGACTAACTTCCTGCTGTTCGATTTTTTTGCGACTGAATCAAATTCCAGTTAGGGAAACTCACCTGTGGAAGTCTTGATCACGAATGAAAGTCAGTCAAATCCCTGGCCCGACGATCGAGTTGAATTTTTCTTGCTCGTGGCGGGCTGTCGGTACCGTCCCGAAAACTGTCAGAACCCGCAACCCGCACGTCGCGATGAATCCGTCAATTGCCTACAGCCATGACAACAAATGTCTTCCGGTGTTTCGGCACAATCGTTTCGGCTTCTACATCCGTAACAACAGGAAGCAAAAAAGTTTCGCAACCGCTACAGTTCCCCGATATCCTGCATTCTACCCCGACTGCCTGCTTGATCACGTAGACGGGAAGCCGGTATGCGCTCAGCAGTCAGGTTACCGACGGGCGAACCAGCACCGTGAGGTGCCGGGTGGGTCCGACCAACAACCTCGGCCGCATGGCGCCGCTCGTTTGCTGGTGCGCAGCCTTCGGCTTGCGGAGTCGATGGGGCAGGCTTGCGTAATCACCGCTGCTCACCCGGCACCTTACAGTGCCGGTTCGCCGGGCGAGCCGGCACCGTGAGGTGCCGGGTGGGTACGACCTAGAGCATCAGTCCATTCCAGAAGAAATAGGCGATGCAGCCGATGGCGATGGGGATCCCATAGGGGAGCAGCATCATGGTCGGTTTGCGTTGAGCGGCAATTTCGGACAATTCGTTGGGGTTCTTGATCACCATGATCTCCTGCAAGATCATCCAGAACTGCAGCGCGTGCTTGCGGAACGAACGATTGCACAGCACCATGGCGACGGCAATTACGGCCCCGATAATCACGGTGTAGACAAATCCCCAGAACGTATGCGTGGCGTGCATCCAGGCACCGACGCCGGCCAGCAATTTCACGTCGCCGGCGCCCA
This sequence comes from uncultured Planctomycetales bacterium, assembly GCA_963695565.1. Lineage (GTDB taxonomy): Bacteria > Planctomycetota > Planctomycetia > Pirellulales > Pirellulaceae > CAVOGW01. Next base: position 303,679 of record CAVOGW010000004.1, on the reverse strand, counting down.
TGCCGCCGATGGCGTAGGCTGGCAAGAGCAGGGCCAAGCCCACCACGGTACCGCCCAGGGACCACAGCAGGCCTTCGAATCCGAAGTAGGCGAAACTATAAATCCAGCCGGTAATGACAAACGGAAAGGTGAGCCAGTTGGGCACCTTGAGTTGGCGGCCATCGATGACAGCGGCCACAATCAGGGTCAGGGTCACGAACCATACTGGCCAGTGTTCGATGACTCCGGCAAAGTTAATTTCGAGCTCAGGCATTTCTCAGTCCCCTTGATGATTCTCCGTCAGCTTTTAGAAACGCAGCGACATCAGATAGCCGACGATGGCCACAAATGCTGTGGAGATCACGCAGATCAATTGAATGGCGCTGGCGATCATCTCTTGAGAGAGCATTGAATACATGGCCGCTTCCTAAGTTACAAACGGATTTTAATTGATCGACGAAACGGCCCTCCGCGCGGCTGCGCGGAGGGCGGATCTTAACATCCCAAAGTGCGTCGCCTAGCTCGCGTTCGCGTTCGCAATGTTGCTCGAAATCTTGCTGAACGTAGCTTTCGAGTTAGTGCCGAGGGCCGTAATCGTGGCCAGGCAAACGACCACAATCAACGCCAGCATCACGGCGTATTCCACGGCCGTGGGGCCGTCTTCCGAAACCATGAAACGACGAACTTTGTTCAACAAATTCTTCATAGAATACCTCCAAATTGCGGCAGGTCATGCCACATTGAACCTGAGATCTTGGCCATCGCGACACAACGTCACAAACAGCCGGACAAAAAAAGCACCCGAGTTCTTTCTCACCGTACCGAACGCGCGTGGCACACGGCTACGCTATTGGAAAACTAAGTCGCCCGGCGAGGTTGTCAATTTTTTTCTGTCAAAGAATTCTTGCCGCTTGGGAGCCATGCAGTGGCTAGTCGGCATTGGGGGCTTAAGCGGAAGATTCGGCCACGCGTTCAGGGTTTGCGTCGCCATGGGCAGGCAGAAGAATCGATCCCATCGCTGCAATATGCGGGACGCGGCCTCCCGGCGGGCGACCAACCCGCACCGTGTCGTTATACTAACAGCAGCCGGGTCGGATCGGCACCTTTCCCCAACAGCCCGCCCCGCGGAATCGCGGCGCGGCCCGGAAAATGACGGGATACTTCAGACAGGGCATCTATGCGCATTCTCGTGCACGACTACGCCGGTCATCCGTTTCAATTGCAGCTCAGCCGCGGCCTGGCAGCGCGGGGCCACCGGGTACTCCACTGTTATTGCGGCGCGACCCTCACGCCGCGTGGCGAGCTGACACGCCGCCGGGATGATCCGGATACCTTTAAGGTGCAGTGCGTGGACCTCCCGGTGATGATTTCAAAGTACAAATTCGTGCAACGATTCAAGCTTGAATCTGAGTATGGTCGTCGCCTGGTCAGGGTGTGCGACAACTTTCAACCGGAGGTGATTCTATCGGCCAACACTCCCTCCCTGGCTCAGTACCAACTAGCGCGTTGGTGCGATCGTCGCGCGATCCGCTTCGTGTCCTGGATTCAAGACATGTACGGGGCCGCGGAACATCGCATCTTGTCGAAACGCCTTCCCATCCTGGGGAATTTAGCGGGTCGGTATCTGATGTGGTTGGATAAGCAGTCTGCTCGTTTGAGCGATCAGATCGTGGTGATCACGGAGGATTTTGAACCCGTTTTTCGCCAGTGGGGCGTGAACCCAGACCGACTCCACACCATTCATAACTGGGCCACGCTGGATGCTCTGGACGTGGTGCCCCGTGACAACGAATGGTCACGCGCGCTGGAGTTGACGGACGAATTCCGTTTTATTTATGCCGGCACGCTCACTCGGCAGCACAATCCCAATCTGTTGCTGCAATTGGGGCGTCAGCTGGACGCCCGGGGCCAGGGGCAATTGATCGTGGTCTCCGAAGGAGACGGCATTGCCTGGTTACGCATGCAGGCGGACAAGCACCGTGTCCAACGACTACGCTTTTTGGGGTTTCAGCCGTTTGATCGGCTGGCGGAGGTGCTGGGCAGTGCCGACGTGCTGGTCGCCATGCTTGAGCCCGAGGCGGGTGTGTTCTGTGTCCCATCCAAAGTGCTGAGCTATTTTTGTGCAGGCCGACCGGTGCTGGCGGCGATCCCGGAATCGAATCTGGCGGCACGCCTGGTGAAGAACCATTTCCTGGGAATCGTCGTCAGTCCTTTGGCGGAAAAAGATTTTCTGGCCGCGGCGGCCCAGTTGCAGGATCACCCGGAAGCCGGTCGGCAATACGGCCGGAACGCCCGGTTATATGCCGAAGAGCATTTTGACTTTGACCGTATCTGCCAACGCTTCTTGTCGATCCTGGAGGGGCGCACCGAGGAGCACAGCCTGGGTGGTCAATCTTCGTCGTCTCGCAGCTTGGCCAGCACCGAGTAATCCTCGAGCGTGGTCATATCACCCAACTCCGACTTGCCGGAGGCAATTTCGCGTAACAGGCGGCGCATAATCTTGCCGCTACGCGTCTTGGGTAGTGCGTTGGTGAATCGGATATCATCCGGTTGGGCCAAGGCCCCAATTTCCTTGCGAACGTGTTGTTTCAATTCTTCCTTCAGCGCCTCAGACGGCGTGGCTTGTTTAAGCGTCACGAAGGCCGCGATGGCCTCTCCCTTGATTTCATGGGGTCGACCCACTGCCGCGGCCTCGGCAACTTGCGGGTGGCTGACCAGGGCGCTTTCGATCTCAATCGTGCTCAGTCTGTGTCCTGACACGTTCAGCACGTCGTCAATACGGCCCATGATCCAGTAGTACCCATCCGCGTCGCGTCGCGCGTTGTCGCCCGTCAGGTACTTACCCGGTACTTTGCTCCAATATTGCTCCACGAACCGCTGGTCATCCCCCCAGATGCCGCGCAGCATGCCGGGCCAGGGGTGCGTGATCACCAGCCAGCCTCCTTCGTTGACACCGACCTCGGTGCCCTCCGGGCTGACAATCTGGGGCAGAATGCCGGGTAAGGGTTTCGTGCAACTGCCGGGCTTCGTGGCGATGGCGCCAGGGAGTGGGCTGAGCATGATACCGCCGGTTTCCGTTTGCCACCACGTGTCGACGATCGGGCAGCGCCCGCCTCCGATCTTGTGGTGGTACCACATCCAGGCTTCCGGATTAATGCCTTCGCCAACGGTTCCCAGCAATCGCAGACTGGACAGATCATGACCGTCCACGTGCTGATCACCCCACTTGATAAAAGTACGAATGGCGGTGGGCGCCGTATAGAAAATCGTCACCCCATGCCGCTCGATCATGTCCCAAAACCGATCTTCGGCGGGGAAATTCGGCGCCCCCTCGTACATCAGACAGGTCGCTCCGTGCGCTCAACGGGCCGTACACCACATAGCTGTGCCCGGTGATCCAGCCGCAGTCGGCTGTGCACCAGTAAATGTCGTCGTCGCGATGGTCGAATACCCACTCAAATGTCTTCTTGACGTACAGATTGTATCCCGCCGTCGTGTGCTTGATCCCTTTCGGTTTGCCCGTGGAACCGCTGGTGTACAGGATAAACAGTGGTGCCTCGCTGTCCATCGGCGTGGCCGGACACTCGTCGGACATGTCGGCCATGGCTTCGTGCCACCAGACATCACGACCAGGCGTCATGGGGCAGGAAACGCCTGTGCGTTTCAGCACAATACACTTTTGCACTGTGGGGGATTTCTGTAGCGCCTCGTCCACCGTTTCCTTCAGTGAAAGTTGCTGACCGCGCCGCCAGGCGCCATCCGCCGTCAACTGCAATTTTGCTGACGCGTCATGGTTGCGGTCCGCAATGGCTTCGGCCGAGAAGCCGGCAAAAATAATCGAATGCACGGCACCGATGCGAGCACAGGCCAGCATGGCAATCGCCAATTCCGGCACCATGGGCATGTAGATGGAAACAACATCTCCGGGGCCAATCCCCTGACGCTTCAGCATGTTCGCGGCGCGACAGACCTCGCGGTGTAGTTCGCGATAGGTAAACGAACGGATCTCACCCGGTTCCCCTTCCCAGACGATCGCCGTCTTGGAGTCACGCGGAGTATCGAGATGCGCGTCCAGACAATTGTAACTGACGTTGGTTTGGCCACCGACAAACCAGGCTGCCAGCGGCTCGTTCCACTCCAACACGCGCTGATAGGGCTTAAACCAATGCAGTTCCCGCGCGTACTTTCCCCAGAAGGCGATGGGGTCGCGCTGCGCGTCGTCCCACAAAGCCTGGTACGCGTTCGCGGAGCCAATCCGAGCGCGCTGGGAGAACTCGGCAGTCGGCGGGAATAGCCGACGTTCGTGCATCACGTTGTCGATCTGAATCGGTGGGTTGGGCATGGGCGTCTTGGGGGTACGGGGCGTGGGGCTATGGGAAGCACGGAGTACGCGGGTTTGGACCGGTGGCGGTCAAGGATTACGGATGCTGTCTATGAGTGTAGCGAATCTGACGGCCAGCGTCAGGGAGCCTCCCTTCCCTCCTTCCCACCTTCTCACCTTCTCACCTTCCCACCTTCTCACCTTCCCACCCTCCGTACCCGAACGTCCCTACCCTCCCCACGGCAGCTCAGCCACGAATCCGTAGTGCCAGCAGTTCGGTCACGGTGCGCAACGATTGCCGCAGGTCGGCCTTGGATTTTCCCGCCACACGATCCACGAACGTGATGGGGACTTCGGTGAATCGAGCGCCCCGGCGCTGCAGCCGCCACAGCACTTCCTCGTAGAAACCATATCCGCTGGAGACGAGCGAATTGTCGTCTAGCGTCGACAACAGGCTGACGCGATAAACGCGGTATCCGCTGGAGCAATCCTGGGCCTGCAGGCCCAGTAGCCACTGGACAAACCTGTTCGTGAGGCGACTGGCCCAACGCCGACGGAGCGGCCAATCTGCGATAGCGCCGCCGTCCACATAACGCGATCCAATCACGACGTCGGAATTTGTCGCGGCCTCCAGCAATCTATTTAGCTCAGATGGATCGTGGCTCAGGTCCGCATCCATGGTAACCAGCCATTCATATTGGTGATCGACGGCATGGCGAAAGATGCGGCGTACGGCGCTCCCCAGCCCCGACTTGCGGGGTCGCTGGATCAACTTCAGGTGACTGTCCCTGAGGGCCTGATGACGGCACCAGGCCGCTGTCCCATCCGGGCTGCTGTCGTCCACGACCAACACGTCGATGTCAGCGTGGTTGGCACGAATTCTAGAAACCAGCACGGGCAAATTGTCCAGCTCGTTGTAGGTCGCAATGCCAATCAGGACGCGTAGGTCAGTCACGAATTGCCGTCCCAAGCTGAATTGCCCGAGAAAACGTTCGAGCGTTCAACGAGAAGAGGATCGAGTCGAGCGACAAGGAGCCCGTGCTGCCTTGGAATTGCGATAGAGAATCTGTTGTAGCCAGTCGGGGGAACCCTGCTGGTCCCCTCGATCGTAGTGCCAACGACGATGGGTCGGCACGTGCTCGTCCTGCAGGGGCCAGGGGTCAAAAGCCGGCTGTCCCAGGGCAGCGGTCAACTTGCCGGAATTCAGGGTAACATTGCCGGCTCGCGGCGGCACGGGCCCGGCGTTGCACCGATAGCAGCCGTGCAGTAAATCGGGGTCGTATCCGCCAATGCGATTTACGATCTGAGCGATCTGGTAAAGGCTGAGCGGCCTGGGGCCACCGGCGTGGTACATTCCGGACACATCGCTGGTCAGGGCATAGTGCAACACGCGGTTCAAGCAGTCCGTAAAGGTGGGCGTGCGCACCTCGTCGTAATAGAGCGTGGCCGGGCGGTGGTGCTTGAATCGCCATTGGATCCAGTCGATAGCGCCCGCATGTCCGCTCAGACTACGTCCCATCGGAAGCGAAATTCGCAGGATGCAGGCCTGGGGGACGGCCAGTATCACCAGTTGCTCCGCGGCAGCCATCGATTGGCCATAGATGGTGACCGGGTCCGTAATGTCCGCTTCCAGATGATTACCCTGCCCGCGTCCGGAAAAGACCAAATCGATGGAAAGGTGTACGAGTCGTACGTGCGGCCGTTTCGCCAGCGCTTCCAGGATAATGCGCGGGCCCATCAGGTTCAGACGCCAAGCCAATTCGGGGTCCAGTTGGCATTTCTTCAAAGCACAGTTGCCGGCACAGTTGAGCACGCTTTGAAAACGATATTCCGCGAACAGGCGATCTAAACCGGGACCATCCTCTGCATCGCACGGGATGATCCCGTTCCCTGTCAGGGGCCAGTTGTTCGCCTGGCGAATTGCTATCACCTGCCCGGGAAAGCGACGTCGAAAGTAACGAAATGCTTGATAGCCGGCCACGCCGGTAATGCCGGTGATCAACAGCGGCAATGGCGGAGGATCGTCGAGTATTCGTGGGCTAAGCATCGGATGTATGGGATTCCCGAATCGACATGGTGGCCGTCGTACTTCGCCGACGCACACGACGGTCGCTCGGCGCTGGCTGACACTCGGTCTGGAATGTCCTACACTTTGTCTGAGCGGGGATTCCGCCGCGCGTCGGATTTTGCCAACCGGGGTCCCGTCATTCTAAAGAGCCAAGGGCCGTCCTGTGAAGTTACAGTTTCTGGGTGCCAATCGACAGGTTACTGGTTCCAAGTACTTTCTGGATACGGGCAGGGCTCGAATTCTGGTCGATTGTGGGATGTTCCAGGAACGGGCCTTTCAGAGCCGCAACTGGGATCCGTTCCCGATTGACGTGAATGCTATCGATGCAGTGCTGTTGACGCACGCCCACATCGATCATTGTGGACTGCTACCGCGCTTGTGCGGATATGGCTGTCAGGCACCCATCTATGCCACGCCGCCGACCGTGGACCTGGCCGACGTGATGCTCCGCGATGCGGCCAAGATCCAGATGGAGGATGTCAAGTATAAGCAAAAGCGGCATCAGCGCGAGGGGCGGACAGGCAAATTCGAATACCGGCCCTTGTTCGATGAGCGACAGGCGGCGGCCACCATCGGCCGGTTTCGCGGCGTCCACTACTATTCAGAATACGATGTGGCCGACGGGGTCACGGTAAAATTCTATGATGCGGGACACATCATGGGATCCGCCAGCGTGGAAGTGACGTGTGCCGCATCCGGCGACCGACCGCTGACGCGTATCGTATTCTCTGGAGACATCGGTCAATGGGACAAGCCCATTATTCGTGACCCGACATTAATTGCCGACGCGGATTTTCTGATCATCGAGTCGACGTACGGTGATCGACTGCATGAATCCACGCAACATGTTGAGTCGCAAATTGAAGAAGTTGTCAAGCATTCCGTCAGCTTGGGCGGCAAGGTGATCATTCCAACCTTTGCGGTCGAACGCGCTCAGGAATTGCTCTACTACTTCTCCCAGCTCATGCGCAGCCATCGCATGCCGGATATTCCGGTGTTTCTGGATAGTCCGATGGCCGCCGATGTGACGGGGCTGTTTGAAAAACACCATGCGGCCTTCGATGCGGATATGTGGAATCTGATTTCGGCTGGCGACCAACCGCTCAGCTTCAAGAACCTGGTAATGGCGCGTACGACCAACGATTCCAGGGCCATCAACGATGTCGTGGGGCCGGCCATCATTATGGCCACGTCAGGTATGTGTACCGCAGGTCGGATTAAGCATCACTTGCGACGGCATCTGGGGGACCCCAACTCGACCGTGCTGTTTGTGGGTTACCAGGCCGCAGGCACGTTGGGCGCGAAATCCTGGACCGACAATCCGAGGTCCGCATCCACGGACGAAGTTATCACGTCCGAGCCAACGTTGCGAGAATCTATGGTTTTTCCGGCCATGCGGATCGCGACGGACTGCTGCGGTGGCGGGATGGATTCCAACAACCGCCCCAGCGGACGTTTGTCACACACGGCGAGGAAGAAACTGCCTTAGCGTTCGCCACGACGCTGAGCGAAGCCGGCTGGAACGTCCACGTCCCGCAGTACCAGGAAACGGTGGAACTCTAGGCCCTGATCCAGCGAACCGTAGAACAGGTTTGGTTCGTGTTTAGCCATGGTATGATTTGGTCGCGGGACCATGGCCTGCATGGCAATCTCATTGATCCCCGTTCACACGTTTTTTTCGTTCGCTCCCAGTTCGCGACCAAATCGCCATTGCCGGGGGGAGCGAGCAGGAGACTCCCTCCCTCGCGGGATTTGGCGTTTCGGCGAGCGGATACACTACGCGACGCGGTGGCTGGTTTGGCGTCTGCATCACGAGAGAATCTGGTGCACCCATAGCTGCTCGCTGAAACAGGCCAAATCGCGTGGGGAGAGGTAGAGGTGGGGTCTGGTCACGGTTGACGCCGGCAGCCACGACGTCTGGCGAGTCCTGCGTTGCACTGCGCGTCGATTTGGCGGCGCGTTATGTACTGTCGACCTGGTATGGTCGGGCAACGTTGCACGGAAGACCCCTCCCCGGCCCGGGCAAGTTGAGGGACCGCCGAAACAAGTTCGGCGGCATCTCGGAGTCGTCGGGCCACAAGTCAGGTTGAAAGTCACATAAGGCCGGTTAAAAACCGGCGGCTTGTATGGATCGTGGGACCACCGCTCAACGCTCACGCGACAGGCTCTGGAAACGGCATTTCGTGTCGTCGTCTTGGCACAACATACAGGCTGCTCCTTGCTGCAGAGCGTGCGCCAGGCACTCGGAGATGCGGGCCAACATCACCTGCTGAATCAGCGGGTGCTGGCCCAGCGGAGCCGTGATAAGATAGTCCACACCGCGATGCCTCCCCGCGGCTTCGCGGACCAGAGTCGGGATATCCCTATCCCAATGTCGCCCGGGCAGCAGGAAGTATGGGTGCACCACCACGCGCCGGGCTCCCGCAGTGACACAGGCATCGAAAGCCTGTTGGATGGTTGGCTCAGCAAGTTCCATATGAGCGGGTTGGACGATTCTGTAGTCCGAGACCTGGCGGAACGTATGCACGATTTCGAGCAACATGCGATTACTTGCCTCGCGCCTTGATCCGTGGTCCACAATAACGATGCCCGTCCTGCGGTCGGCGGCAGGCGTTCGCTGATTTGCGTTGGCGTTGTTCATGTCGTTGATTATAGCGATTGCGCCGCAAGTTGCCTCAACTGTCCACTTTGACATCGATCGCAGAATCCAGCGAAAAAGCCTACCATCATTGCTGTCACGGCAGGATTTGGTGAATAATGAAGTTGCCATCGTTAACGCTTTGATGGCACTCGATCGGAATAAGTGGAGTAATTCGCCTTGCATTAGTTTTGTTGGCGGTACTAGACTCTGCATTCCGATCGAGATCAGCAGGGAAGCGTGACTTTCGACATACGACTTGGCAACCTGATCCACGCTTGTCCCTCGACCGCTCTTTCTGTATCCGCTCGATGGTGCATGCTGCTCCATCGAAGAAGTGTGGGCCAGGTGATTTCATGTTCGAGCATCGGCAGCAATCCCAGGATTGGGATTCTTTCCGTGAAGACGAAGTCGTTCAATTTGAAAAAATTGGCCGTCGCGAACACGTCCCGCTGCCGGTGTCTTCGCGCCGTGGCGGAGCGCGGGCCTCGAAGGAGACGGAAGGTTCGCGGCGCGTGCGCCGCGAGATATCTCAGCGGATAGGAGGAATCCACCGCCGACGAAATCGCAAGATTGGATAGTGCCCAGACGGTGGTAGACCGGCTGCATCCTGGGAAGTCAAAAAAGACGCCATGACACGACCGGCAGGCTCAGGCCGCGTCTGGACGAGCGATCGCCTGCGGCCTTCCAGCTCTCATGTTGACTATCGGGCGCCCTGACCACGGTCCCTCACGCCCGGCCTAAATGCTGAATTCCATCGGAATAGAATCTGAGGCGGTCGCTTTCCCGGGTTGCGTCGTGTATTGTCAGTGTACCCGCCCGCGTGCCTGGCTCGATGGACGGCAATTCTTTCAAGCCAGGTCTGCGAGTCTCGGGTATTCAGCGCGGATGGTCAAGAGTTCTCCTCGACGATCGTGGGTACGGTCGCTGCTCGCAGGATGCGCGACTGGCTAACGTGCGAAAGCCCGGGCAGTACGTGACACTCGCCTCGCTCAGATCGGAACCTCGTGCATGGCTGCCAACCACAGATTGGAGCTTTGGGAATTCGTTTGCGCTCGACTGTCGACGGCCCTTTGCTTGTGGTCCACTTCGTTGGCTTGGACCACGAACGCCTGTTCGGACGTGGTGGTCTATAAGGCACAGGAAATGCCTGCGGCATTCGTGCTGCCCGAGGGTACGGCCAGGATGTTGCCAGGCGGCTCGATCGTTTACCAGATTCCCAACATCGGTTACCTGCACCTGCATGCCGACACGTCTCGGATCATCAAGGCTCCGACGCGGGAGGAGCGATTCCGAAGCAGTTTGCGCCGGGCCGAGCGCCAGCACGACGTCGAGATTGCTCTGCAGGCGGCTCGATTTGCGCTGCATAATGGCCTGCTGGAATGTTTTTACGAGGCCGCCCGCTTGTCGTGGAAACTTGACCCCCGTCATCCCGCCGTGCAGCGACTTGCGTCTGCCGAAAAGGAAATGCGACGCCCGCTTCAGGACGCCGAGACTTCAATCGAGCGGCTAGGCAAGACCGTGCCTCAAGCCGCAGCTTGCTTCCGGACGAGTGACCACTACGTGTTGATGTACAACGTGGATCAGTCCGCAGACGGGTGCCCGCAGCGATTGCTGGTGAAGGAGCGGTTAGAGCTGTTGGAGCGAGTTTATCGTACGTTTTTCTTGAAATTCGCGCTGGAGGGAAAGGTGCTGTCGCCGCCCCGGGAGCGATTGCCGGTCGTGCTGTTCAGCCAGCAAGAAGCCTACCTGCACTACGCGAATATCGTTGCGCCGAATTTGCGGCAGTCCGCTGGATGCTGGTCCCCCGCCAGCAACGTTGCCGCCTTCGTCAACCAAGATACGCATGACTTTCATCGCTCGCTCCGCCATGACGCAGAGCTACTCAGCGATCGGACCAACGAACTCGTTCGCACGCATGCCAAAGGGTCGCGTGACGCGATTCAGTTTGCCGGGACCATGGAGAAACTGGCGGACATCATGCGAGATCAGTCCGATGTGGCCGTGGTGACGCACGAGGCGGTGCACCAGTTGGCTGGCAATGCGGGGCTGATCCCTCGCGGGCGAACGACGTTGATTTGGGCACAAGAAGGACTGGCATCCTACTTCGAGACACCGGCCGGTGCGGGCTGGGGAGGCGTCGGGGCCGTCAATGGCCACCGTCTTAAATGGTACCGGGCACTACAGGACCATGAACAGTTCGCCAATATCGAATTCGTCGTGTCCGACCGCATTTTTGACGCAGCCCAAGATAATGCCGACAGAATGGCCGCTTACGGCCAGGCCTGGGCGCTGACCCATTTCCTCATGGAAACAAGATTTCAGGAGTTGCTCAGATACTATCAGCGCATTTCCGAGCTGGAGTCATCTCCTCAGGGCATCCCTCGCGATCGGCTGGTTCAGGTCTTCGATGAGACGTTTGGGGATCGTCGGCTGCTGGAACAGCAGTGGCGAACGGCGATGTCTCGGCTGGATACCAACTCGCAGAAGCTGTTGGAAGATCAAACGACGACGGCAATGCACGCAATTGACTAAATGACCGAGCGCGATTCGGCGACAAGATAAAACGAAACCCGGGGAGTCTGGGCGGCATCTCCCCGGGGGGTCTGGGGGTTTCCCCCCGGGGGGTCATGGGGGGGCCCCCCCATGAACTGCGGAACCGTCATCCACTCGAAGTGCGTTGCCAGAACATCGGATCGGGTGGATGCGTTTCAGGCGGTGCATTTTGGGGGGTTCCCCCCCAAGCCCCCCGTGTCATGCCCCCAAGCCCCCCGTGTCATGCCCCCAAGCCCCCCGTGTCATGCCCCCAAGCCCCCCGTGTCATGCCCCCAAGCCCCCCGATGTCATGCCCCCAAGCCCCCCGTGTCATGCCCCCAAGCCCCCCGTGTCATGCCCCCAAGCCCCCCGTGTCATGCCCCCAAGCCTCCCGTGTCACGCCCCCAAGCCCACGTGTCATGCCCCCAAGCCCCCGTGTCATGCCCCCAAGCCCACGTGTCATGCCCCCAAGCCCACGTGTCATGCCGCCAAGCTCCCGTGTCATGCCCCCAAGCCCACGTGTCATGCCCCCAAGCCCACGTGTCATGCCCCCAAGCCCCCCGTGTCATGCCCCCAAGCCCCCCGGTGTCATGCCCCCAAGCCCCCCGTGTTATGCACCAAGCCCCCCGTGTTATGCCCCAAGCCCCCCCGTGTTATGCACCAAGCCCCCCGTCTCATGCCCCCAAACGCCCGGACAAACCGCGGTACGTCGCCCCCCTCGCAACCGTCTGGTGAACGTCGCTGGCCCCGCTGACCAAAGGCAAAAAGGGGCAAAACGTGCGCCGTTGCGGCTTAGCGGGCTTTACGCCGTTCTCCACCGTCGACAGAATTCGTTCTGGTTTTATCACGGCCTCGGATTTTCCCCGGGCCCCCCACTCGGACGCGGACTTACGGCTACTGCGACCGCACCTGAAAAAGACGCAAGCATGAAAGCATTTGAAGCGACCAAACTGTACTTCCATCAAGCCGCCGATCATTTAGAGCTGTCGGACAATGCCCGCTTGCACTTGCTCACGCCGCGGCGCGAAGTGCAGGTCCGGATTTCCGTGACCATGGACGATGGACAGCTCAAGACGTTGGTTGGATATCGTGTGCAGCACAACGACTCTCGAGGTCCCTTCAAGGGGGGATTGCGGTACCACCAGGAAGTTGACCTGGACGAGGTTCGCGCGCTTGCCTCGCTGATGACGTGGAAGACCGCGGTGGTGAACCTGCCTTATGGCGGTGCCAAAGGCGGGATCGGCATCAACCCGAACGAATTCAGTCGAAATGAGCTGGAACGGATCACTCGAAAGTTTATCGACCAGATTCACGACTTCATTGGCCCCGTCAAGGACATTCCGGCGCCCGACATGGGTACGAATTCGGAGGTCATGGCATGGATCATGAGCCAATACAGCAAGTACCACGGCTTCAGCCCAGGCGTGGTGACCTCCAAGCCCGTCGAATACTACGGGATGCCGGGACGCGAGGAATCCACCGGGCGCGGCGTCGGGACCATCACGCACAAGTTTGTCACGCGATTTGGCTTTAAGCCCAAGAATACGCGTGTGGTCATTCAGGGTTTTGGCAACGTAGGGACACACGCCGCGCGGTTTCTCGATTTGGCCGAATTTCCCGTGATCGCGGTGAGTGACCTGTCGGGCGGATACTATCGTCCCGACGGGATCGATGTGAATGACGTGCTGCACCACATCCATTTGCACCACGGCTCATTGGCCGGATTCCGCGGAGCGGACCGGATATCGCCCGAAGAACTGCTGGCCCTCGATTGCGAGGTATTGATTCCGGCCGCATTGGGAGGCGTGATTCATGCCGGCAATGTCGAGACCATACGGGCCAAGACGATTGTCGAAGCGGCGAATGGTCCGGTCGATCCCGCAGCGGATAAAATCCTCGCGGAACGAGGCGTGACGATCATCCCGGACATCCTGGCCAACGCGGGGGGGGTGACGGCCAGCTATTTCGAGTGGGTGCAAAATTACCAGCACTACCGCTGGCAGATGGACCGAGTGCGTGTCGAGCTGGATTCGGTCATGACGAAGGCCTTCGAAGAGGTTTGGGACATCGTGCGACAACGATCGGTGCCACCCCGTATCGCTGCGTTCATCCTGGGAATCGATCGCGTCCGAAATGCCACGCGCCTGGCCGGTGTGAATTGAGGCTCGTGTTAGGTCGAAGCGGGGGATTGGGGGGTATCCCCCCGCAAGCCCCCCGTGAGGTACACCCAAGCCCCCCGTGAGGTACACCCAAGCCCCCCGTGAGGTACACTCAAGCCCCCCGTGAGGTACACCCAAGCCCCCCGTGAGGTAAACCAAACCCACACGTGAATTACCCAGAAATCCCCGCGTGAGACTCTCCCACGCCCCCCGTGACGTCGCAGAGAATCAACAGCGGGTTTATTTTTCCCGCCAGATGAGCCCCTTCAAGCTCCGCCTGCCGGCCCGGGTCTCCGCGTAAAACCCTTAAGACCGGTACAAGAACCGCGATTTTGGGTGTGACAGGCCGTTTGGCACTCAAACTGCGACGATCTGCAATTCGAGTCGGACCCAGCTTTCCCGTTTTCTGGTATGCTGGAGCCTGGGAAAGTGGCCTTGCCAGCGACCCACAGCGGGGTTCGCCGCGTAATGCACGATACCACGCCGACCAACCGAAAAATGGTCCATAACTCCAGGAAAAAGCGGTGCTGTCACCCAGGGGAACGGAGTGCGCGCCGAAGCTGTCAAGAAAATTTTTTCGATAACAAGTTCTTTCCACAGCGTTATGCCCATTTTACCGCAAGAGATCGACGTATTTCCGTCAGACCTATTGGCTCAACGACCGCTGGACCGGGGTGCGGACTGGTGGGCGGCGTACACCATGTCACGTCGCGAAAAGGAGTTGATGCGTCGGCTGCGGAAAATGGAGATTGAGTTTTACGGTCCGCTGATACCACGTAGAAGCAGGGCGCCTTCGGGCCGGGTCCGCACTTCGTTCGTGCCGCTGTTCACTGGGTACGTATTCTTTCGTGGGGATGGTGAGGCAAGGCAGTCAGCACTTTCCACACAGTGCATCTCTCGCACGATCACCGTGGCCAACGCCGAACAGTTGGTCCATGACTTGCAGCAAGTCCAAACGCTCATTGCCGCCGGGGTACCGCTCTCGCCCGAAAGTCGCATCCAGCCGGGCAATCGGGTGCGGGTGAAGAGTGGGCCATTGATGGGTATCGAAGGGACGGTGGCCAAGCGGTTTACGGGGGACCGGTTGATTATCTCCGTCCAGTTTTTGCAGCAGGGCGCGTCCGTGGCGATTGACGATTTTTCGGTCGAGTCAATTTGACACGAGTCAGGCAACACTAAGTCAGAAAGTCAGATCAGGGATAAGAAGGCCTTCATGGGAGCTACAGGAAAACGACGTTTCGCCAGCTTTACTGCAGGTATGGCACTGCGCATGGCGGCCGACGCCATTCTGCTGGTGACGGCGCTATTTGCCGGTTTGACCGTGCGATTGTTGTATTTGCTGCTGTTCGAAAAGCCGAAGGACGTGGCCGCCTTCTATTATGTGGCCCGCGACGCGAATCATTTCCTGCAAGTGGCGCCGCTGCTCGTCCTGGTGTCGCTGATCACGTTCTGGTTGAGTGGATTCTACACCTACGGACGCAACTATCTCAGCAAGTACAAGCCGTTATTTGTCGGGCAAGCCGTCTCATTGGCCTTCTTGATCTACGGATTTTCCGCGTATTTCTTTACGGAGGGACGTTTGCCCATCTCGCGCGGCGGACTGTACCTCGCCTGGTTGTTTGCCATGGCGTTTCTGATTGGAGCCCGAATTTGGACGGATCTTTGGAAGGGATATGTCGACCCCGAACGTCAGCGGCGGATACGAGCCAACGCCGATTCCGGCGCGTACTGGTCATTGGCGGGGCGGGCTACATCGGGTCCGCTTTGATCCCCATGTTGTTGGAACGTGGCCATCAGGTGCGAGTGTTGGACATTTTGCTATTCGGTGAAGGCCCGCTGAAAAAAGTACTGGGGCACCCCAATCTGGAGATTATCCGAGGCGATTTTCGCAACATCGTCACATTGTTTCAGTCGCTGCAAGACGTGAACTCTGTGGTCCATCTGGGAGCCATCGTGGGGGACCCGGCATGCCAGTTGAATGAAGAGCTGACGATCGATGTCAATCTTGTCTCGTCGCACGTGATTGCCGAGTTGGCCAAGCACTGTGGTGTACAGCGGTTCATTTTTGCCAGCACGTGCTCGGTGTATGGAGCCAGCGACGCGTTGCTCGACGAACGATCTTCGGTGCAACCCATTTCACTTTACGGCCACACCAAGCTTGCCTCGGAACGCGTTGTGCTGGAAGTGGCGGGTGAGGGATTCGCTCCCACCATCCTCCGCTTTGCGACGATCTATGGCTTTTCGGGACGAACGCGTTTTGACCTCGTCGTCAATCTGCTCACGGCCAAAGCTCGGCTGGAAGGCGAGATTACCGTGCATGGCGGTCAACAGTGGCGGCCATTCGTGCACGTCGAGGATGCGGCAAGGTCGATCCTGTTGACCCTGGAAGCGCCCCTGGTCAAAGTCGATTGCCAGACGTTCAACGTGGGCTCGGACGAACAGAATTACACAATTTTGCAGGTAGCAGAAATTATCCGCGACCGGGTCTTGAACGCTCATCTTTCCGTCTCGGAGTCCAACACGGACAACCGCAACTACCGCGTAGCGTTTGACAAGATAGCCCGAGACCTGGGCTTTCGGCCCACATGGACGCTGGAAGACGGTATCCAACAGGTCTTGGAGGCCATCGCGTCGGGAGAGGTCACGAACTACCAGGATGCGCAGTACAGCAACGCGAAGTTTCTCACGGAGGAGGGGACCGGAATGTTGGCACACGAGCAGTGGGCCCGCGACTTGATTAGTGATGCCACGAATCGTTAACCGCCGCAAAAAACGATCTGCCCCCTATGGGCGGACGGCACATCGTGAATAGGTTTCGGATACCGGACAGGACATGTATCGCACCATCGGCAAACGCACCTGCGACCTGACCCTCTGCTTGCTGGCCCTCGTGCTGGCGGCGCCCGTGGGGTGCTTGGTGGCCGTGTTGGTCCGCACCAGGCTGGGGACACCGATCATTTTTGCTCAAACACGTGCCGGCCTTCGAGGAAAACCCTTCGTGCTCTACAAGTTTCGGACCATGCAGGAAAGCCATGACGGCGCTGGAAAACCGCTGGCCGACGAGCAGCGGCTGACGGCTTTGGGGCGTTGGCTGCGAAAATATAGTCTCGACGAATTGCCACAGTTGATTAACGTATTACGTGGGGATATGAGCCTCGTGGGACCGAGACCCCTGTTGGTCGAGTACCTGGATCGATACTCCCCCGCACAAGCGAGGCGGCATGAGGTGAAGCCAGGTATTACCGGTTGGGCGCAGGTGCATGGCCGCAACGCGCTGGATTGGGACACCAGGTTCGAGTTGGACGTATGGTATGTCGACCACGTTTCATGGTTAACGGATGTGCAAATACTGTGTAAAACATTATTGAGGGTGATTGCACCTTCCGGCGTAAGCGCCAGTGGGCACGCCACCATGCCGGAGTTTCAAGGATCGTCGTCAGTGCAACGCTAGATGACCGAGCGCGATTCGGCGACATTGTAGGACGGATTAGCCCAGCCGCGAGAAAGCGCGGCATCACCCATCATCGAGTTTGGCTGGGTAATCCGTCCGTCGAGAATGGAATCGCTACGTGTAAGATTTGGAATGTTAAGCAGTTGATGATGCGGCTTCTCGGACAGCCATTGCGCTGGACCTGGAAATTCGCGAACAAGGACCTTCTGCCAAATGAGTTCGCCCCCAATGACGACGCCCGTTTCTCCCGCTCCTGCCGACACCGTCAGCGATAGCCAACGACATTCTCATGTTGTTGTCCAACGTCGGCTTGCCCGCCGCGGTCGGCGACGGCTGCTGCAGTTTGGCACCGTTGGTTGGGTCATTCTGGATTTTTGGACGGGGGTGATGGCATATCTGCTGGGCAAGTCGCCAGTCCCTACGTGGGCTTGTTCACGGAGACCAGCAAGATTCGTTCCCGCGTTTGGTGGCGCATTTTCCTTCGCCATCTTGTTCACCATCGTGGGTCATATACTTGGTTTGCACGACACGCGGCAACGCAGCGATCGTGTGGACATGGTGATCCGCGTATTTACGGTTGTCTGCCTGGCACTGGCATTGCTTTCAATGGGATGGAGTGTGCTCACCTTTCGGCACACTGGTCGTTACGTGTTGATTGTCACGGCAGCCGTTGCCTGCGGGGTCGGCATCCATGGCTCGACTGATCGTGTCCTTTTGGACCAAGAACTTTGCCGAAAATGTCTATTTCCTGGGAAGTGACAAGTTCTGTGCCCGAGTGGCTCAACTCATGGACGATCATCAGCCGGCACAAATATTCGAGCGATCACGGATCAACAGGACACCTCAGGCGATCTGGGCGACCTGGGCGCTGGACAACGAGAGTTGACGAGATTGTCTTTGACGAACGTGCCGATGACATTGACGACGAACGGTTGCTACGCTGCCTGGACGCCGGTGTGAAGGTGTCGTCATTTACGGATTTTGTCGAGGAAGCCTATAATTTTGTCCCCGTGGAGCAAATCGATGCTCGCTGGTTATTCGCGGCACGACTCGACTTGACGCATCCGTACTACGCGGGTATCAAGCGATTCACCGACGTGGTCGTTTCGATGATCGGGCTGGTGCTTTCCGCTCCGTTGATGCTAGTCGCTGCCATTGCCATCAAACTGACAAGTCGGGGCGGTCCCGTACTCTACTCACAAGAGCGTGTCGGGCGGTTCGGTCGTCCATTCCGGATTTACAAGCTGCGCACGATGGTGACTGATGCCGAGCAGCATGGAGCGCAATGGGCGAGCACGAACGACAGCCGCATCACGCCCGTAGGAGGATTCCTCCGCAAGACACGACTCGACGAAGTTCCGCAATTCTGGAACGTGCTGAAAGGTGAAATGTCCCTCATCGGGCCGCGGCCGGAACGACCCGAGTTTGTGGAACTGCTCGAGAACAGCATCCCCTTCTACGTCCAGCGCCATCTGGTCAATCCTGGCTTGACCGGTTGGGCACAGATCAATTACCCCTACGGAGCCAGCATTGAGGATGCCCGCAACAAGTTGATGTACGACTTGTACTACATCAAGAATGCCTCCGTCGTCCTGGACGTGCA
The DNA here is from genome assembly GCA_963695565.1 of uncultured Planctomycetales bacterium. Taxonomy (GTDB): domain Bacteria; phylum Planctomycetota; class Planctomycetia; order Pirellulales; family Pirellulaceae; genus CAVOGW01. The sequence goes on along the minus strand of CAVOGW010000004.1, from coordinate 284,925 downwards.
GATTTTTCTCCGTACGATTGGAGCCCTCATGAAGGGCTCTCGTTGAACTTCGACCACGCTGGATGTTGCGACACCATGCAGGATCACGACTCAGCTAACCGCGAGACCGTGCGCGACGCGGTGATGCAAGCGATCCTGCGGGTACTGCAGGATTCCGGGCGCCAGCCGCCCGCCATGGACGATCACACATCGTTTCGAGACTCGATTAAGCTCGATTCGTTGGATTTCGCCGTGGTGGTCGTGCAGTTGGAACAAGCCCTGGGCGTGGATCCCTTTCGCGCCGGTGCTCAACCGGTGCAAACTGTCGGTGAGTTCGTGGAATTGTACGCACAGCGCGGTCGGTCGCAAGCAGGCTTGATGGCATTGGATCAAGCACTGGCCAAGCCCGTGGCAATTGTTTCCGGCGGCAGTCGCGGGCTAGGTCTGGCCATTGTGCGACGCCTGCTGGCGGGCGACTATGCTGTCGCCAGTTTCAGCCGCAGCGTGACACCGGAAATCTTACAATTCCAGCAGACGGTTCCGTCGTTTTATCACGAAGTAGTCGATGCCGCGAATAATCACGCTCTCGTCAGCTTTGTGGCTGCTGTGCGGCATAAATTTGGACGGCTGGATACGCTGATCAATAACGCGGGTATCGCTCACGATACGGTGCTGGCCTTGATGCACGACGACGCGATCCAGCAAATGCTGGACATCAATTTGCGAGCTGCCATTATTCTGGCTCGTGAAGCCGCTCGGGCCATGCTGCTGCAGCAGTCCGGGAGCATCGTGAACATTTCGTCGATCATCGCGGAGCGTGGATTTTCGGGACTGAGCGTCTATGCAGCCACCAAAGCCGGCATGATCGGCATGACGCGATCGCTGGCCCGGGAACTCGGCCCACGAGGAATCCGAGTCAACGCCATCGCGCCGGGCTACCTGGAAACAGACATGTCCGGCACGCTGGCCGAAAACCAGCGCCAACAAATAATTCGTCGGACCCCATTGGGGCGATTGGGGTCTGTCGAGGACGTCGTCCCGCTGGTCGAATTCCTGATCTCGCCGGGCAGCGCTTTCATCACAGGCCAGGTATTTACGGTGGATGGCGGCTCGTCGATCTAGAAGCTGATCTCCAAGGGTGTTTGGACCTGTCTCTTGTACCTGAACAAGCGGAGCGTCGTGAAGGACCATGCGAGGACCCGGCGATCCTCGGCAGATTCTCCACACGCCTCCGCCTTGCTTAGGACGACACGCACGGAAGACCCCCTCCCCAGCCCTCCCCACACGGCAATGGTGCGATTTGGTCGCAGGACAATGGCTTAGCAAAGTACGCTGGTGTATCCACCTCATCAGGTATTTTTCGTTCTTCACGAATTTGCGACCAAATCACCATTGCCGGGGGGAGGGAGTAGAAGACTCCCTCCCTCGCGGGATTTGGCGTTGCGGCGAGCCGATACACTTCGCAACGTTGTGGCTGGTTTGGTGTCTGCGTCACGAGAGCATTTGGTTCACCCATAGACTGCTCGCTGAAACAGGCCAAATCGCGTGGGGAGGGTCAGGGGTGGGGTCTGGTCACGGTTGACGCCGGCAGCCAGGAATCCTGGCGAGTCCTGCGTTGCACGGCGCGTCGATGTGGCGGCGCGTTATATCCTGTCCGCCTGGTCTGTTCGGGCCACCTCGCATGGTAGACCCCTCCCCAGCCCTCCCCACACGGCAATGGTATGATTTGGTCGCGGGACAATGGCTTGCAAGACACTTTCGTTGATCCACCTCATAGCCGATCGAGCCAGCCCGTCATGGAAATTGTAATCGTCGGCGCGGGCGGATTCGCGCGCGAGATGCAGTGTATGCTGCCTGAGTTCATGGGAAACGCCAGATATCGGTTCAAGGGTTTCTTGGGTCAAGATCAGGGCGTGGCCAGCGACGTCGATATCTCCGATCAACTGTTGGGAGACCCGGAGGACTACGTCCCGGAGCCCGAGGATCGATTCCTGCTGGCCATTGGCAACATGGACGCGCGGCGGCGGACTTTCGAGGCGATTCTGCCCAAGGGCGGCCGTTTCCTGACGCTGGTACATCCACGAGCCTACGTCGCCCCTTCCGCGAAACTGGCGGAAGGCGTGATCATTTACCCCTTCGCCGCCGTTTCTAATAACGCGCGGCTGGAGGCAGGCGTTAAGCTGAATTACTATGCATCCGTGGGGCACGACACCCATTTGGGCAGATATTGTCTGTTGGCCCCTTACGCGACCGTAAATGGATTTGGCATCCTGGAGCAGGAAGTTTATCTGAGCACCCATTCGACAGTCGCTCCTCAGGTGCGCGTGGGGATGCGAACCAAGTTGAGTGCCAACAGCGCGGCGATGCGGGATGTACCCGCGGATAGCCTCGTGTTCGGTGTTCCCGGACGCGTCGTGCGGCGGATGCACAGCTGACGGCACACCACCAGGCGAAATTTAGTTAGCACATAAGGAACTTGTCGTTGCCTCTAAGACCACTGCTTGTATTTGGCACTCGTCCCGAAGCCATCAAAATGGCCCCCGTCGTCCATGCCTGTCAATCGAGCATTGATCTGTCTCCGTTGGTCTGCGTCACGGGGCAGCACCGAGAGATGTTGCAACAGGTCAACGATTATTTTGGGATAACCCCTGATATCGACCTGCAACTGATGCAGGCCAACCAATCGCTGGCCAATCTTACTGCCCGCTGCGTGGAGCGGATGGATGAGGTGTTGGTGCAGCATCAACCTGACTGTGCCGTAGCCCAGGGAGACACGACCACCGTCATGGCGACGGCCTTGGCGGCCTTTTATCGGCGGGTACCCTTTGTGCACGTGGAAGCGGGACTGCGCACGGGAAACATCTATGCTCCCTGGCCGGAAGAAATGAACCGCCGCGTGGCCAGCATCGTAGCCACGCTGCACTGCGCACCGACCCAGCGTTCAGCCGACAACTTGCTGCGCGAAGGAGTGCCCGCGTCATCCGTTCACGTGACCGGCAACACGGTTATCGACGCACTACTTTGGACGGTGGATCGGGAGCGGCAGAACGCCTCCACCTGGGAGAAAAAGTACCCTTACATGATTGGAACGCGCAGCGTGCTGATCACAGGGCATCGCCGTGAAAACTTCGGCGGCGGGTTTGAAGATATTTGTGCTGCCATCGCTCGACTCGCTCAGCAATTCGCGGATGTGCAGTTTGTTTACCCCGTACATCTGAATCCCAACGTACAACAGCCCGTGTATAAGCTGCTGGGGGGGCTGGACAACGTGCATTTGATCCCACCGGTCCCCTACCCCGAATTCGTGTGGCTGATGGACGGCTGTACGCTGATCCTCACCGACTCCGGAGGCGTGCAAGAGGAAGCCCCGTCCTTGAAGAAACCCGTGCTGGTAATGCGCGAAACCACCGAACGGCCCGAAGCCATGGATGCCGGAGCCGTGGAGTTGGTGGGTACGGATGTCGACAAGATCACCAGTCGTGTCGGTTGTTTGCTGCAGGACCCGGTCCAGTACGCCCGGCACATCATCGAGCACAACCCGTACGGCGACGGTCATGCCGCGGCACGGATCGTGGAGCTATTGTCCAAGATTCCCGCCCCCTCCCGCCGGCAAGAGTGATTTGGTCGCCAACGGGGAAAGAACGAAGAATTCTTGATGGTGCGGATATACACGAGTACCCTGCAGTCTCCTACTCCCTCCCCCCGGCAAGGGTGATTTGGTCGCCAATGGGGAAAGAACGAAGAATACGTGTGAACGTGGATCAACGAAAGTGCCATGTAGGCGATTGTCCCGCGACCAAATCGCACCATTGCCGTGTGGGGAGGGCCGGGGAGGGGTCTGCCATGCGACGTGGCCCAACCAACTCATCCATCGATCGGTTTGCCGCCAGCCTCGGTCAAAGCGATCGCAATCGTTTCCAAAACGGCGTCCGCGTCCTCAAATACTTGATTGTTCCAAAACCGGAGCACGCGAAACCCCTGTTGCCTAAGCCACGCTGTACGTCGTTCGTCGTAATCAAGTTGGACAGCGTGTTGACCGCCGTCCAACTCGATGATCAGTCGATGCGAAAACGAAACGAAATCAACGATATAGTTGCCGATGGGAGCCTGTCTTCGGAATTTGACTCCATTCACCTGGCGAACACGCAGATGCCCCCACAGTCGATACTCAGCATCGGTGGGTTGATTTCGCATTGATCGAGCATGCTTGCGTTGAGAACGTACCTTACGTGTCACGATTGGGCTCGCTGGATCGAATAATTCGGGTGGAATTCACCGGACAAGTAGTATACTTACATACACTATCTTGCGTCAAGCTGGAAGCCTTGGCGTTGCAACGATGCGGGATGTACGTGCGCTGAAACGCCAAATCCCGCGAGGGAGGGAGTCTCCTACTCCCTCCCCCCGGCAATGGTGATTTGGTCGCGAACGTGGAAAGAACGAAAAATAACTGTTGACGTGGATATGCGAGAGTGCCTTGCAGGCCATTGTCCCGCGACCAAATCGCACCATTGCCGTGTGGGGAGGGCCGGGGAGGGGTCTACCATGCGAGGTGGCCCGAACAGACCAGGTCGGACAGGATATAACGCGCCGCCACAACGCGCATTGCAACGCAGGACTCGCCAGGATTCCTGGCTGCCGGCGTCAACCGTGACCAGACCCCACCCCTACCCCTCCCCACGCGATTTGGCCTGTTTCAGCGAGCAGTCGATGGGTGCACCAAATGCTCTCGTGACGCAGACAACAAATCAGCCACAACGTCCCGTAGTGTATCCGCTCGCTGAAACGCCAAATCCCGCGAGGGAGGGAGTCTCCTGCCGCCGACACGCAAATCCCGCGAGGGAGGGAATTTCGTCGCCCCTACGGCTCCAGATCTCGCTGCGCCAACGGGACCGACTGGAAGCCATAATTTGTCGGACGCGTTGCCACCGTTTGATCGCCCGGGCGACGGGCCTGCGGACCGTTCGGCGTCATGGCTTTCGCGTAAACTCCGTACTCGACAATTTCACTCATAAACTGAACGTGGCCATCCGCATATGCAACCACAAACCCACCAGCGTGATAACTGGACGGAGACTGTTGATACCAAACGGCCGTGAGCGGCGTTGTGGGGCCATCCGTCTTTCCGTTCAAGACGGTCAGCTGGTCAGTGCCGCGCACGTCCCAGATCACCGTTTGCTTATCGATGAACTGGTCAATCCTTTCGCCCTCCACGGCGGTCCACGTCGTGGCTCGCGCGTTCTCAGCGAACAGAATAGTCGCGGCATTGCCATCGTGGGACGAGATGTAATCCCTTGTCGAATTGAGCGCAGGTGCATAGAAAGTACCCCAGGGACTATTCGGGCTTCCCGGGTCATCCGTCTTACGGCCAAACACACCATTTTCGCGCCAGTCAGACGCGCCCGTGCTGCCGCAATAAGCCGAGACCGACTCTGGGGGATCGTAACTCGCATCATGGCAGTCGCGGACACCGGCGTTGGCCGCGTAACTCAAAGGGCCCAGCAGCAAGTCGCCCGACTGTTGCGTATCATCCGGACAAATAAGTGAGGAAAAGTAGTAATCACTATTACCCAAGTTGTTGGCATTAAGCGGCCATTGATTCTGAGCAGGAGCGGCGCGGCGTGCGTCAATCTCGTCCCTGATCGGCTGTTTCTCCAAATTTGGCAGGATGGCGTAAACCCACCCGGTCCGCTGTTGCGGGCTACCGCCCGAAATGTAATTCGGAAACCGATCCTTGGCGGCCACGTATGTCGAAACGGCCTTAGCCAGCTGTCCCATGTTGTTGATGCATTGCAGTTGTCGGGCCGCGGCCCGGGCCGAGTTTACTGCCGGCAACAAGATCGCCGACAACATGGCAATGATGGAGATAACGACCAACAGTTCTACGATCGTGAAGCCACGGCGGGTCTTGGTGACCTTCATGACGATGCCTCTTTCATACTAAATAGGACGGCCCCGTGGCGGTACAACACACCCAGCGGCCCGATAAGAATCGCCGGGCTACGGGACTTCCACTCACCAAGTATCGCAACTCCGCCGGAAATTGTCCAGAACTGTGCATAAATCAGGGGCGCCCGGTAAAATCGTTTGTTCCCCGGCGGCGCCCTCATCGAACCACACAAGTTGCGGCTGAGTGTCGTCCTGAGGGAGCCTGACAACGTGCGCAGCACGGTCAGCGACCGAAGGAACTTCCAGAGATGTTGTTCCACGTGCGACGGCAGACCTAAAACATCCCGGATTCACGCCTGGCGGCCGTGTTACGTTGGCTGGCAGATCCTTCACTCCGCTCCGCTACGTTCCGGATGACATGATTCCGCCGTGCGGCGATCTTGGCCGGAATAGGGAAGTTGTGTGGTACGATGAATGCTCCGCCTCGCCTCCCTAACATGACGCCACGCACTTGCCCGACAACACATTCCCAGCCAAATCCGTTCGTCCGGGCACGCGCGTCCGTTGACTCGTATCGATCCTGAAACGCACATCCGACCTCATGCCTTCTTCGACCAGCGACTTTAATCCCTATCTGAAATGGCTCGGCATTCGCTCCCCGTCGCCGAACCATTATCAACTGCTGGGAATCGAGACGTTTGAATCCGACGCGGACGTCATTGTGGCGGCGGCGGATCGGCAGATGGCGCATGTGCGCAAGTACCAGAATGGGCCACATTCGGCCCAGTCGCAGACATTACTGAACCAACTAGCTGCCGCGAAAGTCTGCCTGTTGAACGCGGAGAAAAAACTGGCCTACGATGCCCAACTGACTGCGGCGGAGCTGCAGACGGAGATGGCCTCGATACGCAATAAAAAGCGCTCGCCGTGGCTGGCCCTGTCGTCGATTGTCGGATTGGGCCTCGCGGCTGCCGTATTCGCCATCTGGTCACTCGGGCCGGACCTGATATCTCTGACATCGTCTGACTCATCAACGCCGTCGACGCCGGCCGACAACCAGGCGGCGATCACCAGTTCCACGTCGCGCGATTCAGCTGGCCGTGCCGCGACGGAATTAGATGAGGGATTCGCGGCAAGTCCGCCCGAGCCAGTGGCCGATTCTCAGTCTGTCCCGGCAACCAGCGAAAACTCGGTACAGCTCGTGGGGGCTGAGTCGCCAGCCCAGCCTGCGCCCGAAGTCGCGGCGATACAGCAGCCTGCTGCACCGCAATCGAATGAGCCGGCAAGCCAGGACGCAACGTCTTCGAAGGACACCGATAAAGAAAAAGGTCCATCGGATGCTCCGTCGACATCGGCGCCCCTTGTTGGGGTAATCGACGTACCGCCACCGGCGAACGTTGGAGAAGCGCCCGACGCGACCCAACCCGCTCCCTGGGAAAAGGCCGCGGATTCACGCCGCCGTCCCCAGCGACCCTTTGCGGGTCAGGATCACGCGATCGCGAAGCTGATGCAATCTCTGTACGATCGAAACATCGAAGCAGCCGATAAACTGCTCGATCAAGTTCGCGCGGACGCGAATGACGAGCCCAAGCGCGCCGAGGCGCTGCGGATCGAGATTGTCTACTTCAAGATGAAGGAGTTCTGGGACAAAGCGGACCAGGGGCTGGCCATGGTGGCCGTTGGCGACACGCTGAATTACCGCAATGCCGCGGTCACGGTGATTGGTAAAACTCCCACGGGGATGCGTTTGCAAGCCGCCAATGGAAAACAGCAGGACTTTGACACGGCCCGGGCAAACATCGATGCGGATTTGGCCGTGGCTTTGGCTCGGGCAAACGGCGAGGCCTTCGGCATTATGCTGGACGTGATGTGTGGAGTTTTTCTGGCCATTGATCGACAAGGTGACTTGAATGCCGCGCGAGAACTGTTGAAGCGGGCTCAGGAAAACGGTGTTCCCGTGGAATTGCTGCTGGCGCGGCGAGCGTCAGAGGGGCTTGAGCAAAGCGAAAGCGAACACGCCGCGAACGTGACCGATCCGTTATACGGCGTTGTCGCGGCGGCCCTTACAGCGGACGATCCCCACGATGATTCCGTCATCGGTCGTCCGCACTGGTCCATGCCTACTGTTGAAGTGCGCCGCGATAAACTGAGGATGTTGCGGCGAGAGGCTTATCGCGAACAATTCGCGAAGCACGGGCGTGACGCGGAGCTGGAGCTTGCGCGGCGACTTTTTCAGGATGCCAACCGCTCGCGGGACGATGCGGACGCCCGCTACGTCATGTATGAGCAGGCCATTCGCCTGGCCGCCAAGCACGGCGATGCCAAAACGGCCGACACCGCCATCCGGGCCCTGGTCTATAACTTCGATTGCGACGAAGATGCAATCCGGCTCGACAGCCTGATCGAACTTGGCAAGGCCGTTCGTGATCCGGAGCAGGTGGAGGCCGCCGTGCTAATCGCCCAAAACCGCATCCAACAATTAATTGAAAGGGGCGATTTTTCCACGGCGCGGAAGTATCTCGCGCCGGCAACTAATCTCGCGAATCGCCGGAAAATGCCGGACCTATTGCAAAACGTGACGGGTCTGGAGCAGCGTTTGAGTGATTTGGAGGAACACCTGCGCAACGCGCAGCACCAGCTGTTGGAGTGCCGCGAGTCACCCAACGACGCTGCCGTGCATACGATTTTAGGGTTGTACCAGCTGGACATGGGACGCGACGAGAAAGCGCAGCAACATTTGCTGGCCGGCAACCACGACGGTCTGGCTCGGGCGGCCGCTGCGGAGCAGGACATGGACGGGTCTGCGGAATCGCAGCTCGCGGTTGCCGATATGTGGTGGCAACTGTGCGATGACGATGCGAGCCATGCGGTCTTGTCCAGGCTGGCTCGTGAAAAGGCCGTTCATTGGTACACGCAGGCTCTCGATCGCCTGGAAGGCGTATCGAAAGTCCGCGCGAAGAGCCGAATTAGAGGCTGATCCCCGTACCCCCGTCCCTCCTCCCACACACCATGAAATCCAACACGATCCTTGTCACGGGCGGCGCCGGCTTTATCGGCAGCAATCTCGTTCGCTACTTGATCCGGGAAACGGATCATCACATTCATGTGCTGGACAAGCTGACCTATGCCGGCAATTTGGCCTCGCTGGCCGACGTAAGTGGGAATGAGCGGTTCCGGTTCACACAGGGGGACATTTGCGACGATGCCACGGTCAAGCGATTATTTCGCGAGGCTCAACCGACAGCCGTGATGCATCTGGCGGCGGAATCTCATGTGGATCGATCGATTGACGGCCCCGGCGACTTTATTGCCACGAATTTGGTGGGGACGTTCCAATTGTTACAGGCGGCTCGAGAACACTACGAGTCGTTAACGTCGGACAAACGTGACTCGTTTCGATTTCTGCACGTATCGACCGACGAAGTCTACGGCAGCTTGGGATTCCAAGACCCGGCATTTCATGAACGAACTGCCTACGATCCTCATTCTCCCTATTCGGCCAGCAAAGCCGGTTCCGACCACTTAGCGCGGGCCTGGCACAGCACGTATGGCTTGCCGGTGTTGATCACTAATTGTTCGAACAACTACGGCCCTTATCAATTTCCGGAGAAGCTGATCCCGGTGGTCATCTTGAAGGCCATTTCGGGACAATCGATTCCGGTTTACGGGAAGGGTGAGAACGTACGAGATTGGCTGTACGTGGAAGATCATGCTTGCGCAGCTTTACTGCGTGTTGACTGCGGGCAGGCCGGGTGAGACCTACAATATCGGGGGCAACAACGAGCAACAGAATATTGAGATTGTCAGGAAGATCTGCTGCCTGCTGGACGAGCGGCTCCCGCCGGCGGAGAACCCGCAGATTGGCGGCGTGGGTAGGCCATTGTCAAGTTACGCTGAGCTGATCAGCTTTGTGGCGGATCGTCCCGGCCACGACTTGCGATACGCGATCGATGCCGGAAAGATCAAACGCGAGTTGGGCTGGGAGCCGCGGGAGAATTTCGAGACCGGCTTTCAGAAAACGGTGGACTGGTACCTCGACAACACCGATTGGTGGCAGCAGATTCTATCTGGGGATTATAAGTTGACGCGACTGGGGACGTTATAGAAGGGCCAGGTCATGAAGGGTATCATTTAGCTGGCGGAGCGGGAACGCGTTTACATCCAATTACGTTGCCATCTCAAAACAATTGATCCCCATCTACGACAAGCCAATGATTTATTACCCGTTGTCGGTGCTGATGCTGGCGGACATTCGCGAAGTTCTGGTGATCTCCACACCGCAGGACCTTCCCGGTTTCCAACGGCTACTAGGGGACGGGAGCCAGATCGGTTGTCGCTTCGCCTACGCCGAACAGGCGATTCCGAATGGCTTGGCTCAAGCATTTGTGATTGGCGAGTCATTTATTGGTTCCGACAAAGTGGCGTTGGTTCTGGGCGACAACATTTTCTACGGCTCTGGCTTCGGGAAATTGATCCGAGAATACACGGATCCCGACGGCGCTGTCGTATTCGCCGCGCCCGTCAACGATCCAGAGCGCTACGGCGTGATTGAATTCGACGAACAGGGCAGTGCCCTCTCCATCGAAGAAAAGCCGCGGCAACCCAGGTCGAGCTTTGCTGTCCCGGGATTGTATTTTTATGACAATTCCGTTGTGTCAATTGCGAAATCGATTCAGCCCTCGGCGCGTGGCGAGTATGAAATCACTGCAGTGAACAATGTGTATTTGCAGCGGGGCCAGCTGAAAGTCGGCGTCTTCAACCGTGGTATCGCCTGGTTGGATACTGGGACATTTGCCTCATTAAATGAGGCGTCGACATTTGTACGTGTGATTGAAGAAAGACAGGGAACCAAAATAGGCTGTATCGAAGAAATTGCTTATTACCGCAAGTTCATTGATGAGTCACAGTTGCTGGAATTGGCCAAGGCATACGAGAAAAGCGGATACGGCGACTATTTGCGGCGACTGGTTTCTCCACGCACCTGAAACGCCGGAGCCGATTCGATCACGCATCCCCAATGCCCACCGAACCACTCTATGTAACGCAGTCATACCTGCCTCCTTTTGAGGAGTTTGTGGCGCAAATGCGGCAGGTTTGGCAAACGGCACAGCTGACCAACAACGGCCCCCTGGTTTGCGAGTACGAATCCAGGCTCAAGGAGTTGCTGGGTGTGGATCACATTGTGTCAGTCGATAACGGCGACGCGGGGCTGAGGGTTGCCTACAAGGCGTTACGATTGTCTGGCGAGGTGATTACAACGCCATTTTCCTATATCTCGACGACTTCCAGCCTGTTGTGGTCCGGTTTGAAACCAGTTTTCGCGGATGTCGAAGAAGACACTTTGACGCTAGACCCTGAATGCGTGATGGCGGCAATTACTTCCCGCACCACAGCGATTCTGGCCACGCATGTTTATGGCAATCCGTGTGATGTGCGCCGCCTCGCGCAGCTCGCGGATCAACACGGGTTAAAACTGATCTTTGACGCGGCGCATGCGTTCGGCGTACGCTACGAAGGTCAACCAATTCTGGCATACGGCGATGTATCCATGGTGAGCTTGCATGCGACGAAGCTCGTGCATGCAGCCGAGGGGGGAATTCTGGCAACCAACGATAGTAAACTGGCGGAGGATATCGAATGGCGTCGTCGTTTTGGTCATGATGGCACGGAATCCTATCATGGCGTGGGCATCAATGCGAAGATGTCGGAACTGCATGCCGGACTCGGGCTGTGCGTGTTACGCCATATTGACGAGATAGTCGCTGCACGACGTCGCATTTCGGCTTGCTACGACAGCCTGATTGACGAACTGGGCCTCCCGTTTTGTTATCCCAAGCTGCGGCCTGAAACGGACTACAACTTTGCCTACTATCCAGTACTGTTGGAATCCGCGGAACAATTGACCAGGGTCCTCACGTTTCTGAATAGCCAGAACATTTATCCTCGCCGTTACTTTTTTCCGTCCATGAATACGATCAAGACGCTAGGAGATTTTCCGCGGATGCCAGTCTCTGAGGCCGTAAGCTCAAAGGTGCTCTGTTTGCCGCTATCCGCATCGATGACAGAAGCACAAGTTGATCGTGTGGTTCGAGCCATTGCGTTTGCTGTGGGCAACTGAAGGCAATGTTTGCTGGTTGAACAAGTTTCTGGTAACCGAACATTGACGCTCCAAGACTGACGGTAGTAAGAGTTATCATCCCCAACGCTGCACTCAAACCCGTACGACTTAGTGTGCATCGTTTGCGCTTTGTGGTCGCATTTTCTTGTCCAATTCAAGACTGATCGTGCATGGATACGAAACGAGTACTTGTTTTTCCATCCGGCTCAGAAATTGGTCTGGAACTTTATCGCTCGTTACGTTTTGCCAAGGAGGTCGATCTGTGGGGCGCCAGCAGCGTCGCGGACCACGGGCGTTTTGCATTTCATCAGCACATTGATGGTCTTCCATTTGTCACGCACGAGCGGTTCTTGGAAGACATCAATCGCGCGGCCCGCGAATTCGGCTTTGATTATATTTATCCGGCACATGACGCGGTCATCGTCACTTTGGCGAAAGCGGCCAGTCAAGGTGAATTGGCTTGTAAACTCATGACGTCCCCTTTTACGACCTGCGAACTTGTCCGGTCGAAACGGCGGACCATGGAATTGTTTTGCAACGAGTTGGTGACACCGCGACTCTATCGCGATCTGGCGGAGGTCAAGGAGTGGCCGGTTTTTCTCAAACCTGACATGGGGCAGGGTTCGAAGGGGACGTCGGTTGCGCATTGTGAAATGGACATTCGCAACGCGTTTGACCGCGACTCGTCTTTGTTGCTTCAAGAATTCCTGCCGGGAGATGAGTACACGATCGATTGCTTTACGGATCGTCATGGAAGGCTGCAATTCGCCGCCGGCCGTAGCCGGACACGCGTGTTGAATGGTATCAGCGTAAATACGGTTCCCTTTTGCGATCCAGAAATCCGTCGGATAGCGGAGATCATTAACCAAAGGCTTACGTTTCGCGGAATGTGGTTCTTTCAATTGAAACGAAATATCCGAAATGAACTTGCGCTGATGGAGATTGCTCCGCGGGTCGCGGGTGGCATGGCTATGTATCGGAACCTTGGCGTGAACTTTGCCTTGCTCAGCCTGTACGATGCCGAGGGTTACGATGTCCAGCCGCTGGTCAATGAATTTGATATTGAGATGGATCGTGCGCTGGAAAACGTCTTCAGATTGAGAATACATTACACGGACGTATATGTGGACCTGGACGATTGCTTGATCATTCGCGATCGGGTCAATACTCAACTAGTGGCCTTTCTCTATCAATGCGTTTCCGATCGCAAACGCATTCACCTGATTTCCAGGCACGCGGGAGAACTTGCGGCGACTCTGGCCCGTCATCGACTGAGCGGGCTGTTTGATAGCGTGCTGCAGCTGGATCGCGTCGAAAGCAAGGCCGATCATATTTTGTCTAGGGATGCGATTTTTATTGACGATTCATTCGCTGAGAGGTGGGACGTTTTCCATCGCACGGGGATACCCGTGTTTGGGCCGGATGCGGTCGAATCCCTGTTGAATAGTGCACCTTCGTCGCTGGAGACGCCGGCGTTCGAAGTGGATAGACCAGACGCCTCGTAAGGGCGCACCGACGTTTGGTCCGTCTTGAACGAACGCTGATTCATGAACTTGAAGTGAGCTTTTGTCTTGAGCGCGGAGACCGTCGTGTCGCGTTGGCCAACACCACGGACCATGGCAACGTTAAGTTGTCGCAGCTTGCCGCCGCGCCAGTCGAATGGAATGGAGCCATGTTGAAGAGGTTCGTGCGGTGAGCGGGTTTCCGATCAGACAGCTGAAGGCCGCCGCGGCACACGTTCTGGCCAGGAGCGGCAGAAGAGTTGTACGTTACCCGCTAAAGACGTTTCTCAACGACTTTCAGGTTGACCTGGTGCTGGACGTGGGCCGAACGTTGGACAATACGGTAAGGAACTCCGGCTCCTCGGGTATACCCGTCGCATCGTCTCATTTGAACCACAATTGGCGGCGGCAGCGAGGTTGGAGACTGTGGCGCGACGGGACGGAGACTGGTCCGTGCTCACCTACGGCTTGGGTGATGTCGATACTCTGATGACCTTGAACATCTCTGGGAACAGCCCAAGTAGTTCATTGTTGGAGCTTAACGCGCAGGCGGTCGCTGCATATCCGGCTTTGGCCTATTGTGGCAAAGAACAGGTCACGATCAGGAAGCTGGATACTGTTTTTGCAGATGTGGCCGGCTCCCACAAAAACGTGTTCTTAAAGATTGATACGCAAGGATTTGAACGCCAGGTTCTTGAGGGCGGCGTGGATAGCCTGTCGCGAATTGTCGGAGTTCAAATCGAGACGTCGTTGGTGCCCGTGTATCACGGCGAATTCCTGATCGAATCCATGATTGAATACTTACGCATGCGTGGTTTCGACCCATTTTGGATCACGCATGGATACCGGAATCAGCGAACGCTGCAGTTGTATCAGGTGGATGTCATATTCTTCCGGCGTTTGGCTTAGTTGTGGTTGCCAAGAAAGTAAGCACCGTTCGACTCCACCGTGCCGGCGACACTTATTCGTCACACCTGAGCGCGCGATCACGCAGCAGCATCGCGCAAGAGAAGTCGCCGTCTCAAATTGGCGGTGCTGACATCGGTCGTTTCGAAATTCATGGCGTTGGTGGCTCAAGTACTGGCACTGACGTTGGGTGTTCGACTGTTGGGCCGCGAAGGTTATGCAGCCTACGCGGCGATCTGGGCCATTAGCCTCACGCCATACCTGTTCATGTTGGGATACGGTCCCTCACTCATTGCGCGGGTTGCCGGATACGACGCAGAAGATAACCGGCAGCGCCATGCTGGAACTCACCTGGTCCGCATTGATTCCACTTTTTGGCAACGCGCTTGTGGTGGGCATCGTGGCATCGATGATCTTCTGCGTGGCCAGCCCGACCAGCAGTTTTGGCGATATCGAGTCGTTGCAGGGGGCGGGAATCAATTGGGTCGTGATTTTTCTGATTTGGTTTCAACTGCTGGGTTCCATATTCGCCGCCTTGGAAGGGATTCAAGCGGGGTTTCAAGAGAACTACCTGCTCAGTATCCGCGCCTTCTTTGGAAACTGCATTTCTGTGGTTGCAATCTTGGCGTGTTTTGCCCAGTGGCCCAAATTGTGGGTCTTCGTTATCTGCCTCCACGGTCCGCCGCTGTTGACGCGACTCGTGAATGCCTTTGTGCTGTTCGCACGCAAGCCCTTTCTTCGGCCAACAACAGCAGCGTTTGTCGGCCACGTTTCCCAGACGCTCATCTACGAGGGTGCCATATACTCGGCCGGTATTTCTTTGGGAGCATACCTCTCCCATCAGCTACCGGTCTTGTTATTGGCAAAATACGCGGGCGCTGAGGCGACGGCCCTGTATGCGGCTACGCTGAGTCTCGTGCTGCAACTGTTTTCTGGCGTTTCGATGATTGCCATGCCCTACGTTCCCGCGCTGGCAAACAGCCTGGGAACTGGTGACATTCAATGGGCGCAGCGGTCGATCCGACAGATTCTTTTGCTGATCGGTGGATATGGGCTGTTGTGCCTTCTCGCGCTCGCTTTCGCGGGACCCCAGTTGTGCCGTGTGTGGTTCCGCGGCGAAATCGTACCGGGTCAATTTCTGCTGGCTACGGCCGGCGCGTACTTGTTGGCGATCGGTATCGAGAACTTTTTGTTCTTGGTGCTATGTTCGGGTCGAAACATGATCCAAGCATCGGTACTGTACCTTGCCCGAGCCGTCGTATGCGTCGTGGTCGCGATTTATGCCGCTCAATGCGGGCACCGGCGTTGATTTTCCTGGGCGAGACGGTCGCCGCATTCTTGATTACGATACTGCCGTACGTCGTGTTGACTCGGCGATTGATTCGCGTTAGCGCGGCAGTGCCCCCTAACGCGTTAGCATTAACGAACTAAATGTCTGGTCCAACGACCAGCGGTATCGCTGTGCGACTAAGGATCGCGCAGCGGATTGTGAGCGACAGTCCCCAAGACCCAATCCCACGATACGACGTCTGGCGAGGGAGCAAGTGCCAATCGAGCTCTCAAATGCGACGACCATGTCGCCGCGAAGTTCTCCTCAGAATGAAACCTCAAGAATCGATCGGCCGCGGCGTTGCGTTTGTAAGTCTCGAAATGCCGAAATGACTCGGTAATGCCGTTTGCGAGCAAAACGGGATCATGGACATTACAAGTGGTGCCTAGAGCAAAGACTTTTACAATATTCCGCAACCAATATCGGTCGGGGGCCAGAATTGGCCGACTGGCCGCTGCGGCGCGAAGCGCGATGCCCGATGAACCAGAATGGTTCCGATAGGGAATACTCACGATATCTAAGGCCGGAATTACGAGATCCATCTCCCGTGCGGTCAAATGCCGATCCACGATGACGAGTCGTTCGTTGCGCAGTAGAGTGCAATATTGGGTGGAGATCAAATTTCGTCCCTGGGGAGTGAATGGACCAGCCAGCAACAGCTTGGCGTTAGCGGGAAGTCTGTTGATCACGCGCTCAAATGAGCCCAGTAGAAGGTCATATCCCTTTCGTTTCGTCATCGGGCCCGCAAAGCCAATGTAGCTGGCATCTTCGGGTATCTGCAGCTCGCGGCGGGCATTTGTCTTGGAAATCTCGATGGGCGGGGCGACCGGATCCGGAATCACAAGTGCCCGCGGACGGAGCTGCGGGAAGCTGTGGCATAGCGCCTGCAGCTGCCAGGGGTCAAGATGAGCGAATACGGACCAAGGGGCTTTTGCGATCAACTGACCCATTGCCCAGGACTTGACGCGCATCAGTACCGAAGGGCTCGGGTAGCCGAATGCGCCGCGCAGATGGAGTCCTTCTGAAAACGGTGCGGCTGTTGGCAGAGCCGTGGCAAAACGTGAATATTCCGAAATTAAACCGGCCGAGGGAACATACAAATGATCCGGTCGCTCGTCGCTAACGGATCGCCGGAGCTGAGATACGACGGCCTTGCAGGTTGCCCGCCAACCGCGGGGTTTGATGTCCGGGCAGAGCCGCCAGTCGGCAAGCGACTCCACGTCGTTCAGGTGAATCTCGTATTCGTGGGAGGCTGGTCCACTACGCGGAAAAACGACAACAATTTCGACGTCCAGTGCCTTAGTGCACCTTATGATTCGGCGCAGGTATTCACAGTGATGTCCCGTGTACCAAGGTTCGAAAATAACAACCTTCATTCGTTGACTCGATTCGCCGCACGTCGCGCAGGTCTCAAAGTTTCAAGCTGCCGGCGACTTGAGCAAAGGACCACTGCACCTCAAACGCGAAGTATATCCCGATCCAGAGCAGTCATGAAGTCCATCAACGATACGTCGATCGTTCCGTCGCACGGCATCCGCGAAGCGCATTGGCCGCCTTATAAATGTCGCTGAAAAGAAAAACTGGAGTCGGACTCGTATGGAGTGCCGTGGAAGTCGCCGGCACTGCCGCCACCAACTTTGCGGTCCAAATCATTTTGGCGCGGTTGTTGCTGCCCGAGGAGTTTGGGATCGTGGCCATGGTCGCCATCTTTGTCAACATTTCGTTGGTGGTTGCTCAGGCCGGTTTGGGTGAAGCGCTCGTGCAAGCGAAGAGCATCACGCGGATGGACGTGTCGACGGTATTTTGCGTGAATCTCGCCGTTTCCGCGATCATGACGGCAGCACTGTGGTGGTCGGCTCCAACGATCGCCGCGTGGTACGCAAAACCCATTCTGCAACCCGTGCTACGCGCATTAGCTTTCGCTATGACCATCTCGGCCGTGGGTGAATCATGGCGCAAGGTGCTGATTCGAAATCTAGATTTTCGTTCGTCGTCACTGGCATCCGTTCCTGGAATGATCGCCGGGGGAACGGTGGGAATTGTGATGGCATTGCTTGGGTATGGAGTCTGGTCATTGGTGGGGCAGCGATTAGCACAGGCGGTCGTGACCAGCGGCTTGTTGCTGTACGTGTCGCCGATTTATCCAGCCTGGGAATTCAGTTGGCAGTCGGCGAAACGCCTGTTGCCGTTCGGAAGTGGCATCGCCGGCACCCGACTGGTGACGATTCTCTTCGAAAATTTGTATATCTTCATCGTGGGTACGGTGTATTCATTTTCTGAATTAGGCTTTTTCACGCGCGCTCAAGCGTTTCAACAATTTCCGTCGAACACGATGAACCAAATTTCAAACCGCGTCCTGTTCTCTGTATTTAGCAGTATACAGGATAGCCGGGATAGGCTCAGGGCGGGCATGCGGCAGGCGCTCGTCATGACGGTGCTGCTGGCCTTTCCGCTGATGACGTTTGTAGGTGTCGCTGCGGAGTCGATCGTGATCGTGTTGTTGACGGGAAAGTGGCTCCCCTGCGTACCCTACATGAAATTGTTTGCCATCTACGGTTGCCTCTACCCCATCCATGTAATCAACCTGAACGTGATGTTTGCCATGGGCAAGTCCAAGCTGGTGTTTGGGTTGTCGTTTGCAAAAAATGCGATAACCATTCTTGCACTCCTTGCCACTTATCGACACGGGATTTCGGCCATCATTGTTGGCCAAATTGTGGTGTCAGTGATCAGTGTGTTTATCAATGCGCACTATAACAAACGGCTGTTGGCATACTCCGCCAGCCGCCAATTGGCGGACGTGGCTCCTTATGCCCTGGCAAGTCTCAGTGCCGGAGCATTGGCCTTCAGCTGTAACTCGTGGCACCTTCTCTCGCCCCTCGCGCTGCTGATATTGCAATCGGTCGTTTTCTTGTCGGCGTACTTCATGGTCTGTTATTCATTTCAACTGGATGGACTCGTCGAGACCATCGATTTGGCCAGGCGGCTTCGGCATCACAATTCCGATCCGCTAATTCGGGCATGAACGCCACGGACACAGCTGAGTTATTCACGGTAAATCACGGTCCATGAACGAAGCCATCAGGAAGTTTCTGCAAAAACAGAGGACGTTTGTTGCCGGGTTGCCGATTAGATTCGCCGGCAAGATTTTTTGCATTTCATTTCAACGAACGGGAACGACCTCAACGGGCCAGTTCTTCAGGGACCGCGGATTCCGGGTAGCCTCGTGGTCAATGTCCCGGAGAAATGACTGGACGCTGAAGTGGTTCCGTGGAGACTATGAGGCCATTTTTCGGTCCGTCGAATTCAAGTACTCGCAGGTTTTCGAGGACGACCCCTGGTGGTGTGCGGATTTCTATAAAGTGCTATTCCACAGGTTCCCAGCTTCGCGGTTTATTCTACTGGAAAGAGATGCGGATCAATGGTTCGACTCCATGGTCGCTCATTCCAAAGGCAAGTCACTGGGAAATACGCACTGCCACGCCGCGACTTACAGTCGCATGGAAGAGTATTACGCGTTGGGCGCAGTTAAGGAACATGCATACACTGCCGACATAGACAATTTGCTGCCACTCGATGACGCCTACCGCGAGCATTACAAGCGAGTTTACGCCAATCGCCATAGAGAAGTGAAGTTGTTCTTCGAAGTTCACGATTCGACGCGATTATTCAACGCTCGAATTGAAGATCCTAAACTGTGGCCTAAGTTGGGAGCATTCTTCCGATTGGAAGTGGCTCCTGGCTATGCCGTACACGTCAATAAGACAAATAAGACGAATCAGGCGAAACCGTCGTAGCCGCCGACAAACTGCGGTGGTGACGAATCCTTGCTTCGCAGAGGTTGGTGATGACATCCAAACAACCCTCCCCTTGCGTGATCATCGGGGGATCAGGCTTCCTGGGGCAACGGCTAAAAAAGTTGCTCGCGACGTCCAGCGACTGGACACCCACCGTTACCGATCTTACAAAGGCCGACCAGACGTGCGATGTAACCCGGCTCGCGTCCGTAGTGGACGCGGTCCGTGGAGCAGATCTGGTGATCAACCTGGCGGCAGTCCATCATGACAACGTTCGACCGATCTCGAGATACTATGAGGTCAACGTGGAAGGCGCCCGAAATGTTTGCGACGCATGTCGCCAGCTGGGCATTAGTCGGCAGGTGTTTATTTCCTCGGTCGCCGTTTACGGCGACACGCGGGGGGAACCTGCGACGGAAACAACCCCTCATCATCCCTTCAATCACTATGGAAAAAGCAAGTCTCAGGCCGAAGACGTCTATCGAAGCTGGTTCGAAGAAGAGCCCCGGCGGAATCTGATCATCATTCGTCCCACCGTAATTTTTGGTGAGAACAATCGCGGTAACCTCTATAATCTGATGAATAGCATTGCCCAAAACAAATTCCGCATGGTGGGGGATGGCAACGTCGTCAAGTCCGTGGCGTACGTGGACAACGTGGCGGCGTTCATACAATTTTCGGTCGCCAGTTGCGAAACCGGAATGCATATCTTCAATTACGCGGATGAACCTAGCCCCACTACTGGCGAACTGGTAAATTCGATCCGCGACGAACTTGGCATGCATGGCGAGCGACTGCGGAAGATACCGTATTGGCTCGCCTACCTGGGCGGTATGGGTTTCGACGTCATGGGCAAATTCACGCCTTTGAAATCACCCGTGAGCACACAAAGAGTAAGAAAATTCTGCTCGCCGACGCCGATTGAAACCACGCGAGTCCGCAAATTAGGATTCAGGCCGGCGTTTCCTGTCATGGAGGCATTACGACGTACCGTCCAATATGAATTTGGGCCACGTCCGCAGGTCCCCATGGAGCCTCCGAGTGCATTTCGTAAAATATAGTTATTGCACGCAAGGCGTCTCGTGTACTTCGTCCGCAGGACTTTAATTTTCGAACTGACATCCCTATGCATTACGATCCCGTTAAAACAAGAGTTACCGTTCTTGGCCTCGGCTACATTGGACTCCCCACCGCCAGCATATCTGGCCACCAAGGGGTTCCGGGTAAGCGGAATGGACGTCCGCAAGGACGTTGTCGAAACCATTAATCAGGGGGAGATACATATCAAAGAGCCGGACCTCGATATTCTGGTTCGTTCAGCCGTCAACAGCGGTCAACTGAAGGCGTTTCACGAACCGCAGAAGGCCGATGTCTTCATGATCTGCGTGCCCACGCCGATTTGCGAGGACCATCAGCGCCGACATGCGCTACGTCGAACAGGCAGCCCAAGCCATTCGTCCGCTGATCGAAAATGGCAACTTGATTATTCTGGAATCGACCAGTCCACCGGGCACCAGCGAAGAACTGGTGCTCAAGTATGCCGTTCCGGACGGAATGAAAGTCGGGCACGATGTCTTTATTGCTCACTGTCCCGAACGTGTGTTGCCGGGCCGCATCCTGCTGGAAGTCGTGCAGAACGACCGCATTGTCGGCGGCGTTACCGACGAATGCACGGATCGAGCGAGGGCCTTCTACGAGTCATTTGTCAGTGGCAATGTCCTGTCCACGACGGCACGGGTTGCGGAGCTGACCAAACTGGTCGAGAACTCTTATCGTGACGTGAATATCGCCTTTGCCAATGAGCTGTCGATTATCGCCGATCGACTGAACGTGGATGCCTGGGAGGTGATCGAATTGGCCAATCGACATCCTCGCGTCAACATCTTGAATCCAGGACCCGGTGTCGGTGGCCATTGTATCAGCGTCGATCCGTGGTTCCTGGTCAGCGCCATGCCCGACATCACTCCCTTGATCCACACGGCTCGAAAAGTCAACCAGACAAAGCCACATCACGTCGTAGAACGTGTCGTGAGACTAGCCAGCGCCCTTGCCAAACCCGTCATTGGATGCCTGGGACTTACCTATAAAGCCGACGTTGACGATTTGAGGGAAAGCCCGTCCGTGGATGTCGTTCGAGAACTGAAGCAGCGGAACATCGGGGACGTGATGGTTTGCGATCCGTTGTTGGACGAGGTCCGATATACGGAACATCCGCTCTCCAGCCTGGAAGAAGTCCTGGAAAAAGCGCACGTGCTTGGTGCTTCTAACGGACCATCGCCCATTCCGAAACATTCGTAAAGCGATCCTGCAAGAAAAAATCCTCGTGGATACGCGCGGAGTTTGGCGGTAAAGCCTCGGCAGCGTGGGGGTCGTCTGCCACGACTCTGAGAATCGGCTGAATCGACGGGTGCGTGGCAGGGAACATCACAAGCGATGAGAAGTGTCCTGGAATTCCTTTAGGGCGTTGTGGCCAAACGGGTTACCGCGGAGGGGCGTGCCACCCGACACACAAAAACTAAACAAAACATGAAACAAGTAGTCCAAAACATCCGGAACGGAAATCTGAGTATTGAAGATGTACCGACGCCCGTTGCCAGCCCCGGCCAGGTCCTGATCGCCAACCAATATTCGTTGATTTCCGCGGGGACTGAAAAGATGGTCATGGACCTGGCGCGTAAGTCGCTGTTGGGGAAGGCCCGAGAACGCCCGGACCAGGTGCGCCGCGTATTGGAAAAAATCCGCAACGAAGGCTTCTGGCAAACCGTCGATCAAGTACGCAAGAAGCTGGATGAACCCATCGCCATGGGCTACAGCTCGGCTGGAATCGTCATCGCCACGGGCCACGGCGTCCAGGAGTTCAAGCCAGGAGATCGAATCGCCTCTAACGGCCCTCACGCCGATGTTGTCTCCGTCCCGCGGAATCTGTGTGCTTTCGTCCCAGACAATGTGACTCTTGATCACGCTTGCTTTGCCGTCCTGGGCAGCATCGCGCTTCACGGATTGAGGCTGGGACGCGCGACGCTGGGTGAAACGGTATTCGTGATTGGTTTGGGCCTGGTGGGCCAATTGACCGTGGCGCTGGCCAAAGCGGCAGGCTGTCGGGTCGTCGGCGCCGATCCGGATGCCGCGCGATGCAGTCTGGCCAGGGGCATGGGTGCCGAGGTCGCCGACTGGTCGGGTGTTGAGGAATCACTGCACGGCGTCACCCGTGGGCTCGGTGCCGACTGCGTGGTGATCACGGCCAGCACGAAGTCTAACAGTCCCCTTGAACAAGCGTGTCGGGCGGTAAGGCAAAAAGGTCGCATTGTTCTCGTCGGCGTATGCGAACTGCAGTTTGATCGCCGTCTGCTATATTTCAAGGAAGCGGAGTTCGTCATCTCGTGCTCCTACGGTCCCGGTCGTTACGACGCCAATTACGAAGATCGGGGCTTGGATTATCCGGCGGCGTATGTCCGCTGGACGGAGCAGCGGAACATTGCCGCCGTGCTCGACATGATGGCACAAGGAGCGTTAAACGTAGCGCCGCTCGTGTCGCATCGATTCTGTATTGACGATGCCAAAGCCGCTTACCACTTAATGGATACAGGCAACGAGCCGTTCCTGGGAATTGTGCTGGAGTACCCGAAATTCGAGGAAGCGGAATCGCACCATCGGTCGAGCCGTCAAATTGCGTTTCGCCCAACTACCCATGGTTCGAACAAGTCTCAATGTGCCGTTTTGGGAGCTGGCAATTTTGCACGGATGGTGCTGTTACCCGCGATCCATTCGTGCCAGCACTTCGAAATTGCCACGATCGTCAGTGGACGTGGGCTGAACGCCGCGCATTCCGCCAGGTCGATGGGGGCGGCGTCTTCCGGGACCGACGAACAGTATGTGTTCGGCGATTCCACGATTGATACTATTTTTTCAGTCACGCGACATGACCAGCATGCGCAGCACGTATTGAGTGCCCTGCGTGCCGGAAAAAATATTTTCGTCGAAAAACCGTTGTGTATGACGCTGGATGAGTTGCGCGAGATCGAGACCTTCGTCGAGCAGTCGGCACCTCATACGCCGTTGATTATGGTGGGATTTAACCGCAGGTTTGCCCCGGCAACCAAGGCCCTGAAGCAACACTTTTCTGGCGTTTCAGCTCCTCTCGCCGTGTCGATTCGTTTCAATTCCGGACAAGTTCCGGCGGATCACTGGACCCAACATGATACGGAAGGCGGGGGCCGAGTGATTGGCGAAGCCTGTCACGCCATTGATTTGGCCATTTACTTGACGGGATCGGTTCCCATCCGCGTCTATGCCGAGTCGATCGCCGACGCGGCGCAAACGATCACGGACGATCAATGCTATATCACGATGCGCCACGAAAACGGCAGCATCTCTAATATCGCCTACTTGGCCGGCGGAGATAAAGCTTCCCCCAAAGAGAGAATCGAGGTGTTCGGAGGGGGCCGCACCGGAGTCATTGATGACTTCCGAACCGTTACGACGTGGCGTGACGGCGTTCGTAAGGTGTCGAAGTCTCGACAGCAAAAGGGACATATTGAGGAGATCCATGCGTTCGGTCAGGCAATTACCGGTCAAATAACCACTCTCATTCCCTGGTACGAGCTTCGCATGACGTCGATGGCATCCATACTTGCGGTGCAGAGCCTACGAGAAGGCGTACCGCTAACGGTCGCCTGAGCGCGGGCGTTTATGCCCTTTTGCCAGCGTTCGCTCAAGCACTTGCAGGTATTTGTCGGCAAGTTGATCTCGATCGAAATGCTCCGCTACAAAATCATGGCCCGCCTCCCCGAGTTCGCGTCGTTTGTCGGGATCAGCCGCCAGCATTTCCACGGCGTTCAGCAGCTGAGTGTCGTTCTCCGGTTCTATGCACACCCCGCTGTGTGATCGCTCGATGAGCTTCGCCGCCTCGCCTTCGACGCCCAGGATGATGGGTACTTTCATATGAGCCACTTCGAAAATTTTGGACGGGAAAACCGTCGTATACAGAGGTGCGCGGCGCAGATGCACCAAGTTGCAATCACTGATGGAGTGTATACGCGGCATCATGGACTTGGGCTGTTTGCCGACGAATATAACGTTGTTCAACCCTTGTTGGGCGGCTTGCTGTTGCAGAGCCTGTCGATGGGCGCCTTCTCCCACGATCAGGAACACCATATCGTCTCGATGTTTTTCCTGCAGTTTGGCTGCAGCGCGAAGTACCACCTCCAACGCATGCGTCATGCCGATGGTCCCGGTGTAGGCACAGACAAACCGACCTGTCAGACTCCATTGCTGGGCCAGCTGTTCATCGTAGGCGCGCGGCGCGAAGAACTCTCGGTCGACACCGTTGGTGATCACCTCAATCCGCTCGGGCGGAAGATGTTTGTCAATCAGCATGGATCGGTAGCCCGTTCCTACCGTAACGATGGTTTGGGCCTGGCCGTATAGCGTGTCTTCAATCGCTGCGAGTAGTCTGACGAACAAGCTACGTTTGACGAGTTGCAGTGTCGCAATCGAATCCGCCCACATGTCGCGAATCTCCAGAATGAACGGCGTGCGGCTCCAGCGTGCCGAAAAAAAACCGGCCCAGCCACAAAACAACTGCGGAGTTGTGGCGATAATGACGTCATGCTTGGGCAATCGTATGCTGCAGGCGGTTGCAGAAATCATGTAGCTCAGATAGTTCATCATCCGCAGTGCGATGCCTTTATTGGCAGCCAGGAATGTCCAGACGCGAACTACCTCGATCCCATCCATCACCTCACGTTGTACCAGGCGGTTATGATAGCCTGGGTATAGCACACCGTCCGGGGCATTCGGCGCCCCTGTGAGTATGGTGACTTGGTGCCCCGACCGTACCCAGCGTTTGGCCAGCTCGTAGGTACGGGAAGCCGGGGCATTGACTTCGGGCGGAAAATAGTGGGTAAAAAACAGAATACGCATAAGGGATTATGCTCGCCCAGTATTTTAGGAAAATCACAACGGCTGTTAATGACGCGTACGATCGTCACCTTTTCTCCGACTCAACCTGCTGCGTCGGCACTTGGCGGCTAAACAAGACTTCAACGCAGGTTTCTATTGCGACCAGAATAACCAAACAAGTGATAAATTCCTATCATGAACACGTCTTTCAGGACCGCGACGACCTTGTCGCGATTTGCCAGGTCGTGGCATGGCCGCAGCCGACGCGTGTGCAACAGCTAGTTCGCTGGGGTCAGATTCTAAAATACTATCGCTGGAGTCAACTCTTTCTTCGCGCTACATCGTCGATACGCCAGCGCCTCGCAAAACTGGGCAACCAGGAGATGCGTGCATGCCCCGCCTTGGGACTTCGTCTTGAGTCGTTGCCGATGTTACGCAATGTCGCGGGCATTGCACTCAACAACTGGCGACACGAGAACCGCGCCCCTGATGTTGACCTCGCCCGCGGTCAGATCGAACTCCTTGGTGAAACACGCGATGTCGGTGCGCCGATTGAGTGGCAGCACGCAAGTCAACATGCGCGTAACGCGCTTTGGCGTTTTCAACTTCAATACCATGAGTTTCTCGTGGACTGGCTGCTATCCGATGCGGATGCTCACTCGAATTTGGATTCGGATTGTAGCAAGGCAATCCGGCAGGTCAATGCGGATCGAGTTGCACGAGTCCATTCTGAACTTGTCTCATGGAATCGGGCTTTCCCATCACCGTACCAAACGGACGACGCGGCCGCCTGGCATCCGTACTGCATCTCCCGTCGGCTCCCAGTCTGGTTGTTTCTCACTGCAGTCTCGGAAGGTACTGACGCTCTGCTGCCCGACATCCGGCGCCAAGCCGGTTACCTTTCCAGAAACCTGGAATACGATCCTGGTGGCAACCACTTACTGGAGAACCTCACAGCGCTGGCCCTCGCGGGAGCAGCGCTGGATTGCCCGGAAGCCAACCAATGGCTGCTAAAGTCAGAGCAGCAGTTGAGTCGCGAACTTGAGCGGCAGTTACTTGAGTCGGGTGAGCATTGCGAGCGGTCACCCATGTATCACGTGCATGTTCTGGGAAATCTATTACGCGTCGCGATTGCCACCGCGGACGTCCGACCCACTTTGTCGGATCTCTGTCGAAAGGCGGCGCAGGCGATGATGAGCTTTGTGGCCCAGCTGCTGCATCCCGATGGGGAGATCCCTCTGTTGAGCGATAGCGGATTCGGGGAGGCTCCATCGATGCGACAGATTCGGCATTTGTCCGCCGCGGCCGGCGTTTCGGTGCCCGATGCAGTGCAGGGTGCCCATGCCGTGGGCGACTATTGGATTTTTCGCAGCCACGAATCGACGGTCATCTTCGATTGTGGCCAGGTCGGTTGTAGCTGGTTACCCGCGCACGCTCATTGCGATCTGCTCGGCTTCGAAGCATCTTGGCGGGGGCGACGTTGGCTTGTCGACAGCGGGAACTACAACTACGAAGATGATGCAGTGCGGTTGTACTGCCGCTCGACACTCGCCCACAACACCGTCACCGTCGGTGGACTGAACCAATGCGATGTGTGGTCGAAGTTTCGCATGGGGCGTCGCGGTCGGGTGACGGACTTTCGTCACGGGCGGCAGGGCGAGTACGCGTGGGCCACGGCCAGCCACAATGCTTACCGTTGGGTCAGGGCGGGGCAAATGCAGAGGCTGCTGGCCATCGGCAGCCATGATGTGTGGTTGTGTGCCGATTGGTGCCAGACGCCTGCCGACGCGCCCTTGGTTGCTGCGTTGCATTTCGCAGAACGTATCGTGCTCACACAATCAGCCGCCGACACCTTTACCGCATGTGACCCAAGCGGCGGGGGTTCGGCTGTCCGAGTGATCCTGTTTTTTGGGACCGGATTTGCTCGTGCAGTACGTGGGTGGGAGTGTCGCAAGTTTGGCCACAAGGCACGCAATCACGTCATCCTGTATGGTGTCACAGCCCCTGCGATGGGGCCAATCGGCTGGGTATCATGGCCGGCCGCGGGACGTGCACATCGAGCGACAATTGATCCGCACACGATCACGCTGCATTCCCAGGAGACTTCCGTGTTCCAATGGAATTTGCACAGCTTGCCAGATTAGCGCAGAATTGCGGCCGCATCGATGACGACAGTCCTAGCTCAGCGGACGCCAGACATGCAAATCATGATTGACCAACGATAAAGGTATGCGGATAGATCAGCGAGACTGGAATTTATGATCCATCAACCCGCTCAACCTAAGCCGATTCGTGTTGCGGTCACGTATCGAGTTTGTCAGCATTGGCGCGTTCCTATGTTTGAGCGACTGACCAAACACGAAGAACTCGATGTGACCGTCTTGCACGGCTCTTCGGTTGCCAAAACCAAGCTCGTCAACGGCCATGACCTCTCCCGGATCAAGCATATTCAACATTGGACGATTAAATGGCCGGGGTGCGAATGGGTGTGGCACCCGTTTCTTTTCTGGTCACTATTGCGATTGCGGCCGGATGTGATCCTTGCCGAGGGTGGTAGCAACACACCGTCCAACGTGGGAGTGTTCGCCTATTCCATGCTTTTCCGCCGACCTGTCGTGTGGTGGACGCTCGGAGAGTTGCGGGGGAGCGTTTATCGTGGTCCGATGAAACGACTTTTTCGCTGGTCCGTGGATATTCAGGAATGGCTTTCCTCGGTCTATTTGGGATACAGTACCGTGGCGATTGACTACTTTCGACGCATGGGCCGTCCGCTTGAGCGGTGCTTCCGCGCGGTAAACTGTGTCGATACCGACAAGGTGTTCTTGGATATCGCGGCCCGCGGCGCGCAGGTCGCGGCGCTCCGCAGAGACCTTGGCTACACCGATAATCAGTTCGTGGTGCTGTTTGTCGGTGCGTTGACCGCGGGTAAGAAAATCGAACGGCTGCTGGAAGCGTTTGCGGAGCTGAACCACAAAAGCGACAACGTTCGGTTATTGATTGTTGGCGACGGCACTCATCGATCTACACTTGAGGAGTACGCTCAGCGACTGGGAATTGCAGCCCATACGCGGTTCACGGGTAATGTCGTGGAACACGTGTCGGATTATTTTGAGTTAGGCGACGTCCTCGTCCTGCCCGGGTTGGGAGGATTGGTTATTAGTGAAGCGCTGGCCCACAGCCTGCCGGTCATCTGCAATCGAGCTGACGGATGTGAGGTCGATCTTGTGCGAGATGGAAAAACGGGTTTTCGCATAGAATCCGACGACGATGAAGAGATCGTGCCCTTCATTGTTTCCAAACTCTCGTTGTTGATGGAGAATCAACAACTGTGCTCGCAAATGCAGACTAATGCCAGAAACATCATTGAAACCGAGTTCAATGTGAATACATACTTGGATAATGTCGTCGACGCGATTAGATTCGCGGCGACCCAACAGCGCGTGTCACCCATTCCCAGCGTGGGACCATTGGAAGATGCAGTACTCCGTGTCAAGTCATCAGGGCATACGACAACTAGTTGATGAAGCCCTTGCGGCGTCGCGTTTCGACGTAGCTGCGCGGCTGCTGCGGA
Source organism: uncultured Planctomycetales bacterium (assembly GCA_963695565.1). GTDB lineage: Bacteria > Planctomycetota > Planctomycetia > Pirellulales > Pirellulaceae > CAVOGW01. The sequence continues at coordinate 255,932 of CAVOGW010000004.1, read as the reverse complement.
AATTGTGGCGACAGTCCCCCACACTTCCACATGCCGCCTATCTCACGAAGAAATTCGTCGATATCCGCGAGCACGTCGGCAGCCAACGCAAGCGATTGTTCATTCTTCGCTCTTTTACGGTCGAACCTGTGGTCCCGCTGCTGGTTGCCGAGTGTTGGACATGGGGCATTGAACTGCAGGTACAAGTTGGCGACTTCAATGCCTATGTGCAGGAAATCTTGAATCCACAGAGTACGCTTTACCAGTTTCAACCTGAGCTGGTGTTGCTGGCCACTCACACGCGTGACTTGATCCCGGCGATTTGGCATCCCGCCGGCGATCCGAGCCAGCGATGCCTGTCAGAGGAAGTCGACCGAGTCACGCATCAACTGGAGAGTCTGATACGCACATTTCGTGCTAATTCGCCCGCGGCATTGGTGCTGCCCAGCTTGGACCTGCCAGCCTGGCCGGCTGACGGCATGTATGATGCTCAAGTTCAAGGCGGACAGCTGGCGTCAATTCGGGACGTGAATAACCGCTTGCGCGACATGGCCCAACGTGAGCGTGAGTGCTATGTGTTCGATTACGACCACCTTGTCTCACAGCACGGACGGCTGACATGGTCTGACGAACGAATGTGGGTCAGTTCGAGACTGCCTGTAAGCAACGAGAACATGATTCATCTCGCCAAGGCCTGGGCACGACAAATTATTCCGGTGTGTAATATTCAGAGTAAAGTGCTGGTCTGCGATTTGGACAATACACTCTGGGCCGGGATTATCGGGGAAGACGGTATCGACGGCATCAAGATGGCGGACGACTATTCCGGCTACGCATATCGGCAATTGCAGCGTGCGATCCTGGATCTGTACGCTCGAGGTGTCATCCTGGCGATTTGCAGCAAAAACAACTTCGAAGACGCACACGACGTCCTGGCGAATCATCCCGACATGCTGATGCGTCCTCAACATTTTGCCAGCATGCAGATTAACTGGAAGGATAAAGTAGAAAATTTGCGAACCATTGCCGCGGAAATTAACGTCGGCCTGGATGCGCTCGCTTTTCTGGACGACAATCCTGCTGAACGAGCGCGAGTAAGTGATGCCTTGCCTGAAGTTGCCGTCCTGGAGTTGGGAGATGATCCGGCTGGGTTTGCGCCGGCCCTGCGCGGTTTTGCACCGTTCGAGCGGCTGATGCTGTCCAGCGAGGATCGCCGCAGAAGCGCCATGTATGCGGAACAGCGTCAGCGTGTCGAATTGCAGCATTCTGTCACGTCCCTGGAGGACTATTACCGATCACTGCAGATGCGGATCATCCTGCAGCCACTTACCGCCGCATCGATAGCGCGTGTCGGCGCAACTAACGCAGCGCACTAACCAACTGAACATGACAACCCGCAGGTACACGGAGTCGGATATTCAGCGGTTCGTGGAAAAACCTGATTGGTTGGTGACCCAGGTCAGCGTGGATGATCGCTTCGGCAGCAATGGGATCGTTGGCGTGATGCTAGTACGTCACGAAAAACAGAGGTTTTTGATTGACACCCTGTTATTAAGTTGTCGGGTAATTGGTCGAACTGTGGAAACCGCCATGCTGGCGTGGTTAGTGGATCGTGCGCGCACGTTGCATGTCTCCGAGTTGTGGGGGGAATTCATCCCTACGGCCAAGAATGCGCCGGCAGCCAGCGTGTACGCCGACCACGGTTTTCAACTGGTGGAGGACGTTGACGGCCGACAAAAGTGGAGGCTTGACGTGCAATGCACTTCGCTGCAGATTCCGGAGTGGTTTAAGGTCGAACATGGAGCAACAATCGAAGAATGAACGATGAACTTCTGAAAACGGTAATCGGTGTCGCGTCGGATGTCCTGGACGTCCCCATTTCCGATGTCGACGCGGAATCTTCATCCGAAAGCATTGCGTCATGGGACTCGATCTCTCATCTGAATCTCATCCTGTCCGTGGAACAGGCTTGCGGAGTAAGTTTTGCGCCCGATCGAATGCCGGATCTTACAACGATTCATGCCATCGTGGATGAGGTTGAGCGATTGCGTTGATCTATCGGCGATCAGCTATACTTGGATCGGCCTTTAACACGTAGCTCACATGCCCAAGATTGAACTCCGCATTGCTACTTCCAGGGATGTTGCCGCCATCGTTTCCCTGATTCGAGAGAGGGACGAGCAGCACCATCCCGAACAAGCGGTGCTCGGATATCTTGCCAACTTGGATTCGCGACAGATCGTCGTTTGGCTGGCTGAAGTGGATGGGGCGCCCGCCGGCATAAATGCCATGTACCTGTGCGCCGTTTCCGTCGCTGGTCAGCAACATCCGGCCGGATATTGGGCACATCTGTATGTGACGCCGAAATATCGGAAAGCCATGATCTATCCGCGATTGGTGTTCGCCATGTTGGCTTGGGCCAGAACGCGCGATCTGGCCATGGTCTATACGGCAATGCGGCGAGGGCACGTCACGGATGGCCACCTGAAGTTGGGGTTTCGGCAGGTAGGTACTTTGTCGGTACTGGCGAAACCGTTGCGCCCCGCGGCCCTCGTGATGAAATCCAGAGAACTCGGTCCGGCAGCCTATTGGGCTGCGGCCCCAATTGACTTTATTTGGTCCCACGTCCAGCGATTGAGGAGGATTGCGCAAGGGGCCTCTGAGCCAACGATCAGGGAAATGGCGGCGAGCGCGGCCGACTTGCGTATGCTGGCCGAGGCCGCCGCTGGCCGCTTGCGGACTGCCTGGAACTCAGAAACATGGAACGCCAGATTCCAAGCGACGATCGAGGGTTGGCCCTATATTGGTGCAACTGCAATTCGGGATAATGGTGCGGCGGGGTGGATATTGTTCCGCGTCGCCCAGCGAAGTGAAGTACGAGCCATTGTGGTGATGGAACTCGCCTGCCCGACCGACGACCCCCGGACCATCAGGGCCTTACTGGCGTGCGCGGAGCGGCGTGGCGAGCAGGAGCACGCCGATGTGGTGATCGCGATAGATTCCGATCCAGGCACACGGTCCCGCATTGTTCGCGCTAGTGGTTATTGGAAGTCTCCGGAGAGCTACACCCTAATTTTTTGGGCGAACAGGAGCGAATTTGCGGCGAGTTGCCTGGATCTCGCAAATTGGCAGTATTCGTTCGCTGAGCATGACGCATTCTAATCACGACAAGTAGATGCTAGGTTAATTCTCCACCGGGTGGCTCAAGCCTGCGACCGTAGGTTATGCAAACAGTGGAATCATTGGCCGCACGCGACTTATTCGAGTCGGCAAATGCCCGCCTGATAATGGTACCGATTGTGAAGAACGCGTTATCCTTCGACATCGAGGATTGGTTCCACATGTTGGAAATTCCGGCCGTGGCCGATCCACAAGGCTGGGATCAAATGTCTTCCATTGTCGTGGAGAAAACCGAGTGGATTCTTAACCAGCTTGAAATGCATCAGGTGCAAGCTACATTTTTTGTCCTGGGATGGGTTGCTGAAAAATACCCGCAACTTGTGCGACAAATTCATCAACAGGGACACGAAATCGCTTCTCACGCGTTCTGGCACCGCAGGGTCGATCAATTGTCTCGCCAGGAATTTCGAGAGGAATTGCAACGATCGATCGATACGCTGCAACAGCAAACGGGAGCCAAGGTCTTTGGCTTTCGGGCGCCGAGCTTTTCGATTACTCCGGGAAGCGAGTGGGCTCTGGACCTGTTGCTGGACGCCGGAATCGAGTACGACGCGAGCCTGTTTCCTGCCAAGCGCGGGCACGGGGGATACCCGTGCACGCCGGCACCCCACAAATTCAGTCAACTGCCGTCGGGCCGGAATATTCCGGAACTTCCGATGAGCATCATGAAGATGGGGCCACTGCGGATTCCCTTCAGTGGCGGAGGCTACCTGCGCCTCCTGCCGCTGTGGGCAATTCGTTTCGGATTTTGGGCGACGCATCGCGCAGGGTCGGCCCGTGGTCGTCTATCTACATCCACGTGATTTCGCCGTGGATTGCCCACGAATTCCCATGCCGCTCGCCCGGCGATTCAAGTCTTACGTGGGCCTGCGAACGTCAGCGCCTAAATTATGCTATATGTTGGAGCGATTTGACTTTTCGACGTGCGTTTCGATCGTCAGGAGTTCGATTGGGGCACCCCTATGATGCGGGTTGTGAAACGGGTGCTGAGGCAAATGGCACCGCGTGCTTTTCTATTCCTCAGGTCACTGCGCCACGCGGTACCGCCGTCGGAGGTACGGTTTGCGCACACGTACATCCGACCTTCTACATCGGACCAAACTGTTACGTGACGAGCGATCTTGAAGCTGGGGCGTACAGTTTCGTCAATCATGGTTGCTTTATTTGTGAGAACGTACAGATCGGCGCGTATACAATGCTCGCGCCGAAGGTGGCCGTAGTCTCCGAACGTATCGACTATGAGCGACCAGAGACGTTGATCATTCATGCACACCGTTCCCCCCCACAGCGAACGGTGATCGGCCGCGACGTGTGGATAGGATACGGCGCTCTGATCACGAGTGGCGTAAAAATCGGGAATGGCGCAATTATTGCGGCTGGTGCACAGGTGATCCAGGACGTACCCGAGTATGCCATCGTTGCCGGCATACCAGCCCGGCAAATCGGTCAGCGGTTTGACACCGAAGAAAGCCGGCGACTTCATGATAGCTTACTCGCTGCCCCACCCCGGGAGGGTGAATACTGCCAGATGTTCTATTAGAAGGTGTGACGACGGTTAACGACCAGGGCGACGTACCGTTGCTGCGGGGAAACCAAATGCACGTTCCAGAATCATGGCAACGGCCGGACGCTGCGCTGTTGTAAACTGTAAATACGAGATCATGGCTGGGTCATTCATCAACATGAAGCTTTCTTGGCATCGAATAAAGCGCGGGCCGCTGGTCGACGAAACATGCCACATCGGCAAACGGTGCAACATTATTAGTGATCTTGAGACCGGCGTGTTTTGTTACATTGGCGACGACTGTGAGATCGGTCCGGCAGTGAAACTGGGTTCCTTCGTTGTACTGTCCCCACGCGTTGCCATCATCGGTGGCGACCATCGATTTGATTGCGCGGGGACGCCCATGATCTTCAGCGGACGACAACACCTTGATCCTACGTGCGTTCATTCCGACGTTTGGATCGGTTTCGGCAGCATTGTGTTGGCCGGGATCACGGTGGGTCAAGGGGCCATTGTAAAAGCCGGCTCCATCGTCACCAAGGATGTGCCCCCGTATTCCGTGGTAGGCGGCATACCGGCCAAATTCATGCGGAGTCGTTTCGGTTCAGACACCGACAGGGATATACACCAACGAACACTTGACTCCGCCACAAGTCATGCGCATTCGCTTGCAGGTTTTCACCCTTGTTAGTCGCCTAGTATTCCGGGATTGTGTGTGTCAATCTAACCTTGAGCTTGGAACGAAATCGACGCCACCGTTTCCGGCCGGCAAACTCGCGATCAAGACTCCCAGTTACGCACCGCAAATTCGGCGCTACTTCAACAACATGCCTTCCCTACAAGAATTGCACTTATTTGGCGTCTTAAATTACGACGCCAGCGACGAGATTGGCAACGCGATATCCGTGATTATGGATAGTGCCGCGGCTGTGTTTGAGAGTCTACGCCAACGTGGCCGGGATTCGTTAGTCGTCATCAAGCCGAATTGGGTGCAGGAATCCCATGAGTACAACCAAGATGTTTGGGAGCCCGTGATTACGCATCCGAAGTTGCTGGTTGCAATTCTGGATGAATTGGCTCGGCGTTTGGGAGGTGTGGGTACATTGAGCGTGTGTGATGCGCCTCATACCTACGCAGACTTCAGCAAGATTCTCGCCCGCGGCAATTTGCGGCAGGAACTCGAAACGCTGCGGAAACGATGGCCAAGAATGATCATTGAGGCAATCGATTTGCGTCGCGAGATATGGATTCGTAAGGATGAAGTGACGGTTCGCCGGCTTGCAAATTCGGAGGACCCTCGCGGATACGTGCGTTGTAATCTTGCTCGGCACAGCCTGTTTTATCGACATCCCGGTGAAGGACGATATTACGGCGCCGACTTCGATGCCGGCGTCGTCAACGCTCATCACAGACAGGATGTGCACGAATACCTCTTGGCGGGGACACCCATCAAGTGCGATCTGTTCGTCAATGTCCCAAAACTCAAGACACACAAGAAAACAGGTATTACGTGTTGCCTCAAGAATCTCGTGGGGATTAATGGTGACAAGAACTGGCTTCCGCATCACACCATCGGTACCCCGCAAACACATGGTGATGAATTTCCAAACATGAATTTTGCCAATCGCTTGGAGACGTATGCGAAAACAGCCGGAATGAGTCTGATGCGACGGATACCTGTACTCGGCAATTTTGCATACCGCAAGATGCGAAATTTGGGGAAATCCGTACTTGGCGATAGCGAAACAAAAATCCGCAACGGGAACTGGTTCGGCAACGATACATGCTGGAGAATGGCCTTGGATTTGAACCGGGCATTACTTTACGGTGACTCCGACGGGCAATTCCGCGGCAGCGACGACCCGAAACCATATATCGGGATTGTGGATGGAATCATGGGTGGACAAGGAAACGGTCCTTTATGCCCGAGTCCAGTCGCATCGCATGTCCTGTTCGGCGGTAGCGATCCAGGCGGTCTGGACGCTCTTGGTCTGCAGTTAATGGGTTTTGACTACCGCGACATCCCGATTGTTAATCAGGCCTTTAATGCCCACATCTGGCCGATCGCTCGACACGCGCGCCGACTACGTCGTCGTCGATCACCGCGGTAATCGCGATGGTCGGCGCTGTCGCATTGATGATCTGCTGCCAGCAATCGAAGGTGGCTTTCAACCGCACTTTGGATGGGATACTGTCCGACGCTGCGAAGTATCCGGCGAAGGCTCCGTGCTATGAATTTCGATAGCACTTATTTGCGACTTCCGGCGGCCTTCCAAAATCTAGTTTGTAGCATCAAAGGAGCCCTCATCAAGAGGTCCCGGTATGCTCGGCCATTTTGGGACAAGCTGCGCGAATACGAAGAACGTGGCCACTGGTCGCAGGCGGCGTTGGAATCGTGGCGTGACCGCAGGCTGGCCCTTTTTCTGCAGCATTGCTACGACACGGTACCGTATTATCGCCAGGCATGGGATGAGTTCGGTTTCGATCCTGGCTCGGTCGTCGGCTTAAACGATCTGATGCACCTGCCCATCATCGATAAAGCGATCGTCAGAGAAAACTTCAGTGCGCTCCTATCGCGTACCATCCCCGCGCGTAAACGAATCATGGCACACACTAGCGGTTCGGTGGGCTCGGGTTTGCGTTTTGCCATTACGCAAGAATTCGAACAAGAGCAATGGGCCGTGTGGTGGCGATATCGGCGGTGGCATGGCATTCAGTCGGACACTTGGTGCGCCCATTTTGGCGGTCGGTCCCTCGTGCCCGTTGCCGCGACACGACCGCCTTTTTGGCGTCTAAATTACCCGGGTAAGCAGGTCATGTTCAGTGCTTACCATCTGACCCCCTCGAACTTTCGATATTACGTCGATGAGTTGAATCGCCGCAAGTTGCCGTGGATTCACGCCTACCCTTCAGTCATTTCGATTCTTGCCTCTTTCATGATCGAGAACGACGTCCGACTGGACTATCGAGTGCAATGGATCACGACTGGGGCTGAAAATTTACTCGAACATCAACGCAAGTCGATCTTTGCAGCCTTCGGAGTCGAGCCGATTCAACACTATGGAATGAGCGAAGGAGTCGCCAACATTTCTGAAAGACCCGATGGAAGGTTGTATGTGGACGAAGACTTCAGTGCGGTCGAATTCATTCCACGTGATTCGGGGGGCTATTCGATTGTTGGAACGAACGTCGCTAATCTGGCAATGCCCATGGTCCGCTACGAAGTCGGCGACATTGCGGAACTTCCGGATAGTGCACGAGGCGACGATCCAGCGACGGTTGGCCATGTCCGATATGGCGGACGCCAAGTCGTCTCGATCGACGGTCGACTCGAAGACTACGTCGTACTTAGTAACGGGGCGCAGCTTGGTCGACTGGATCACATTTTCAAGGACCTTGAGGAAATACAAGAAGCCCAAATATATCAACCGGCACGTGGTGAGATTGTCGTACGAGTCGTTAAGGGACGTGAATATACGGCTGAGACGGAAGCGTCGTTACTGCGGGAATTCCGGCAACGTGTTGGGGCTTTTGCAAATATTGGCGTCGAATATCGCGAGGAGTTGCCGCGCACAAAGTCAGGGAAGCTGCGTTTCGTTGAGTCCGACATCGCCAAGCAGCATCATCCATGATGACCGACCCACCTTGAACAGCAGACCTCCCTCAGCCTTGTATTCTGCTACGTCGTCACCGTCCCGCGTCGAAGCCACAGCCCGCATACCGGTCGACGGCCCAAGGAAGCATATTAATTCGTGAATATCGTCTACCTGACCACCGAGGATGTTGCCAGTGGACGTATGAGTGGCAAGGTCCATTTCTGGGCAGTGGCGGAGGAGCTGGCGAAGCTGGGACATCGCGTGACCATCGTCGCTCCGCGGTTTTCGTCGCCACCCGTCGAACCCCAACAGGCAGGCGTTACCGTAGTGAGATTTTTTGCGCCCGGTAAGAACGCGGTGGGCATATTCTGCTTCGAGTGTGTTTTGGTAGCCCATCTGTGGTGGCTCAAACGCCATTTTGCGCCACACATTGCGCTGGTACGAGGCGGCGGTCCCGGTTGGTTTATGGGCGTCGTCTTTGTGCTGTTTCGGGCCTTGGGAATTCCAGTGGTCCTGGAATGTAACGGACTTGTCTGGCGAGAGCTGGCGTATCGGAAACGGTCGTGGTCCCACGTTGTCAACGCTTATGTCAGCGCCTGGCAACAGGCCGTTACTTGCAGCTACATGATTGGGGTATCCCAGGGAATAACGGAGGCCTATCGTCGGCTTGGACGGCGGAGCCAGTCCAGTTGTCGCACAATTCCCAATGGAACATACGTGGACGGTTTTCGATTTACCGAAAACGACCGGCTGGCGGTGCGCGAAGAATTTGGAATAACTCAGGAAACGCTTGTCGCGGGCTACGTGGGAGTGTTCTCGCCCTGGCACGACATTCAAGGCATGGTCGCTGCAGCACGAATCCTGGCACAAAAACACATTGCCAATGTTCAATTTGTTTTGATTGGCGAAGGGACTCTGCTTGACTGGGCACGTCATGAGGTGCGTGCACACGGGCTGCACAACCTGACCTTGCCCGGGAAAGCAACTGACCGGGCTACATTGCACCGCTGGATGGCCTGCTTTGACGTAGGGCTGTGCCTGTATACCGACTTGGATGGCTCCCCGCTAAAGCTGTTCGAGTATATGGCGGCCGGTATCCCCATCATCGGTTCAGGCTTCGCACAGATCGGAGAAATCTGCCGCGCAAGACGGCGTGGGGATCTGGTTGCGTGAATCGTCAAACCCCGATGCACTCGTGGATGCCCTCATGGACATATTGGCACAAAGAGAATACTGGCATGGGGTAGGGCTGGAAAATCGACGCTGCGCTGCTCGCAAGTATACTTGGGGCCGTGTCGCGGAAGACGTCGCCTCGACATTGCAGTGGGTGCACCGGCAAACCCAACCCGGCCAGTCGTTAACCACTAAGCAGAACAGTCAATGATCAGCAAGCACGTAATACAATTTGAAGGTGCAGCCGACTGCGTGGAGTATTGCGATGAGCAGGCATTGGTACGCGATCCGTTGGTGAGCGTCATGATGATCACCTATAACCATGCGCCGTATATCCAACAGGCTATCGAGGGAGCTGTAGCTCAACAAACCACATTTCCGTTCGAGCTGGTGATCGGAGAGGATCGCTCAACCGACACCACGCGCGAAATCGTGTGGGAGCATGCATGTCATCATCCGAGCATTATCCGCATCATCACTTCGGACGTAAACGTAGGGAGTGGCCGCAACACTTGGCGGACGCACGCTTCGTGCCGAGGGAAATATTTGGCGGTTTGCGAAGGCGACGATTATTGGCATGATCCACTGAAACTGCAGAAACAAATTGACATGTTGGAAGCGCACGATGAGATCGTGCTCGTCCATACGGATGTGGATGTCTTGTATCAGGTGAAGCAGATTCGTACACGTCGATTACAGCATCGTCGCGGTTTTCGATTCGATGAATCGCTAACTCCCAAAGAACGATTTGACGCGATCCTGCTGGGCAGCGAGGTCTGCTACACACCTACCGTGGTTTATCGACTAGCCGTGATGCAAGAGATCATACGCGAAGACCCGTACGTTTTTCAGGGTGCGCATTTCCCGATGGGCGACACGCCCAGATGGCTGGAACTAGCATTACGCGGACGGTTCGGCTATCTCGACGAATCCACGGCGACTTTCCGTCGCATTGCCGAATCGGCGACGCGCGGCAAAGACAACCAGCGATTGGCGCAATTCCGGACTAAGGGAATTGAATTGCGAACATATTACAAACAAAAATATGGAATCGATGAAGTACTGTTCCATCGTCAAATCAACCGATTGAGCATGGATGCCCTGTACCGTAGCTGCCTGGCTGGAGATGCGACGTCAGCGCACCGAATTCGCGAATTGGTTCCGCGGCCGAGTTGGATCAATCGTTGCCTCTACTTGGTTGCAGTGCACCGACCTTTGAACGCCTTGTTCAAGGGCCTGGTGTGGCTGCCTCTGGCCTTGCGGCGAAGGTATCGAAAAATCAGGTATGGAATCGAATCGTCCATTTAAGAATGTGATGACGCCGGGGCGTTCAGGCAATTATTCGACAGGAGAATCACCGACGAAATGGTTCACAAGAAACAAAGTATTCAGCAGCTGTCACGGTCCATGCGAAGGCTCGTGTTCAAGTCAGCCGGTTTCCTGGGCAGTGGTGTGGCAGAACGACTTGAAAGCCTCGCCTATTTGATCAAGAACTCAAGGTTCTATCGTCGGAACCAGTGTTTCGCATGCCTCGACCGTTACGATTTATACGAGGAAGTTGTTCGTGCCGAGAAATTGTCTCATGCGTCCATCGACTACTTGGAATTCGGCGTTTACCAGGGGAGCAGTCTGCGGTGGTGGCTGAACCGCAACGTGCATCCCGAATCGTCATTTATCGGATTTGACACATTTTCGGGACTTCCAGAGCGCTGGGGGGGATTCAAGCAAGGACATTTTGACACCGGAGGAAAGGCCCCGGATGTGGGCGATGATCCCAGATGCAGCTTCGAAGTTGGGCTGTTTCAGGATACATTACCGACTCGAAAGCAATTACTCCAATCGTCGAAACGGAAACTCGTTCATCTTGACGCAGACCTGTACAGCTCAACTCTATTCGTTCTATGTGAATTGGGGCCCTTGCTTAAAGCCAACGACGTACTGTTCTTCGACGACTTTTTTTCGGTGCGGAAGTCCGCACACAATTCCGCGCTCTCATGGACTACCTCTCCATTCATCCATTCCGCTTCAGGCCCATTGGAAAAACCCATAGCCAATTCGCACTGGCTTTCACGGACTAGTTAATGCTGGCGTTAGCATTTACCATTGTTCGTTGGATGGCAAGTATCGAATTCACGATTGAGTTTCACGGGCTAGCCTGATTGAGCATGAGTAAAATCACAACTTGGATCGATAGGACCTTTTATTCCAGCTTCACTGACCGCTGGGACAATGGTTTGCTTCGTGGTGTGATTGCACCCTTGATCGATGATTCAACCGTTTTGCTCGATCTGGGCGCTGGCCGCGGAGCAAATCCTGATCTCAATTTTCGCCATCATGTGTCACGCGTTGTCGGCGTGGACCCGGATCCCGCCGTTCTTGAGAATCCCTATCTGGATGAGGCCAAAGTTCAGAATGCTCCGGATTACAAAATCCCTTATGCTGATGCGACTTTTGACGTCGTGTTCAGCAACAACGTCATCGAGCACGTCGGTGATATCGATGCTTACATGCAGGAGGTTCACCGTGTTCTCAAGCCGGGCGGTCGCTTCGTGGCCAAAACACCCAATACGAAGCACTATGTGACTCTGATCGCTCGCATGACACCCCATTGGTTCCATGAATTCTACAATGGCTTGAGAGGTCGAAAGGCTCACGATACATTCCCCACGACTTACGTCTGCAACAGCAAGCGTCAAGTTGCCCGAGTTTCCAATGCCAACGGCTTCGAAGTCATAGATCTCCAATTGATTGAGGGACGCCCGGAATATATGCGCTTGAATACCTTGATGTACTTATGTGGCCTGACCTACGAGCGCGTGGTGAACGCATTTTCTCTTCTTGAGTCATTTCGCGGTGTGATTATTATGCATTTGCGCCGAAGATAGAACGGATGGACCCTCCGGCCCAAAATGGGACAGGGCCGGGGAGCCTGAGCAGGCATTTTTTTCGGCTGTCCCACCGTGACGGCATTTCGCTGCAGCGTCCTACGCGTCTCTACGCGACGGTGGACGAAGGAGCGTCAACATGCGACGCCACGCAGGCGCGTCGCGATCGGTTGTCAATGTTTTTTCCAGAATGAATTTACTTGCTCGCGCTGGAACTCTTGGAGTCAATTATGACCGAGGAAAAGAAAATTGCGTATGAATTGAATGACTTAGTCCATACGTACAATATCGATAATATCTATGACCAGTACAAACGATATGAGTTCCTTGAAAAACTAAGTCCGTATTTGGACTTGACGAACTCAAAAATATTGGAATTTGGGCCGGCCAGTGGACAATTTACGGCCATTCTCGCCAAACACTCAAAGGAAGTTGTGGCTGTTGATGGGGCGGGGGACTTTATCGAAATTGCGAAGCAGCAGGTCCGCGGAGCTCAGAATGTCAGATTCTATGAATCCTATTTTGAGCGATTTGATCTCGATGAGCGGTTTGACTGCCTGATTATGCACCATATTCTGGAGCATATTGAGCAGCCGGCAAGTCTTCTGGCTCACATTAGAAGGTTCATGGACGACACGAGTATACTGGCCATTTCCGTGCCCAATGCGCAAGCCCTGTCGCGTAGGTTGGCCGTCAAAATGGGCCTGCTAGGTTCTGTCTATGATTTGACGGAAAACGACAGGCATCACGGACATTATCGAGTTTATGATTGGAAAAGTCTGGAGTCTGATGTTGTTCAGTGCGGTTTTCGCGTCGTCGGTAAACATGGCCTGTCATTCAAACTGCTTTCAGACAAGCAGAATGTTGCCATGATCGAAGCGGGCATTATCGGAGAACAGCAAATTAGAGGGTTATGGCAGATTGGCGACGAGCTGGCTGAGCATTGCGGGGCGATCATGATGGTGTTGAAAACATAGTTCGCGTCGCACTCACTCGTTGGATGTGATCTGCCGCAGCACGAAGCGAAACTGCATACATCAGCTGTGCCAATTGTTGCAAGCGGCCCATCGCGCGCAGTGAGGGTTAGCGCGTAGAGGAATACATCAAGAACCGCGTGGAATGTCCGGTTGCACTCGAGGCTCCACTCCGAATTACCGGCCTTGGGATGGGACTCGCCCGGTACGGAGTATAGCTCAACGAATTGGACCGTTTAGAACGGCGATCATCAAGCTGCGCAAAACTGCGATCTTCGATGGCGCGAATTGACTGATACTGATTTACCGTGTTACCGGCCCCGCGCAGAATGTTGTAGTATGGGCTCACGTTGCTGTAGATACCGCCAAATCGATAACGGTTGATCTGGCTTTGATATTTTCGCAAACTGCCCGTGAACTGAACTCCAATATTTTGAGCGCTTGCCTGACCCTGAGCGATCGATGTCGAACCCAGCAACAGACTTACGCCCACCAACACAATCAACAGATTTCGCATCAATATAGCTCCTTAATCTCTACTTCCGATTGTAGTCATCTGACTGGGGAAGGTCAATCTGGGCAGATCCCGTCTTGTTGCCATTGAAAAGCGCTTCCCGGTTGCACCATACCCGCATTTGCCACTAATTCTCGCCCTGGTAAGGGGTGTCTGGCCGGTCGGTGGTGGTGCGCCGTCGTCACACTCCTCATAAGACTCTCCAATCTTCCCAACAACACACCGGGCAGGAAAATGCTGTAGATTGAGGTAATTCCACCTTGTTTAAAGCCCAGGAGAAACACGAACAAGAATAACGCGAACAGGCAGCAAGCCAGCGCTCGCATGCCCTCATCTTTTCCGCCCAGACTTAGTACCGAAAAGAATGACCTGACAACAAAATACACAAACGCGAGATAGATAAACAACCCGACAAATCCCAACTCACACAAGACTTGCACCATAATCACGTGCGGATACGTTTCGATAATGGACCACGACGCGCCGGCACCGAGACCAAAAATCCAATTCCAGGGCGTGCTGTGAAGCCAACGATCAAGGACTTGGGAACATAAGATAAATCGTGTGGACGTGAAGTCCTCGACCATTTTGTCGGGCTGCCATCTCAACTGCAGCATCGAGAAACTGTAGCCCCAGTAAACAGCGATCCCGAGAATCGTCAGGATAAGAGGAACGCCAACGATCAACTTGGCGTCCAGCTTGGGCCACCGGAAAACGGGCAACGCGCACATCACGGCGACCATGGCAATCAATTGCCCTCGCGTATCGGTTCGAAAGATTACGGCGCAAGCGACCGCGATCATTCCAATCATCAAGAAGATACCGATCGCCTTCAACCGCCTCCATTTTGCCATCACAACCAACAAGGCGACCTCGCCTGCCAGGCCGGCAACCGCACCGGGCGAACCCCCGCGTTCGAGATTACCATAACGGTCAAAAACACCGCCCTCCACATTGACTGACCTTCCCCATTGGTGCATTTGCACTGTGAAAAGTAGTAAACAGGAAATTATCCCGCCCGTGAGTATCACCGTCTTAACCCCGACGTCGTAATCTCGGATTCTCCCAAATACGAGCGGCAACAGCGCCAAGTAGGCAATCGTGTAAGGCGCAGCGTATCCAATCGTCGACTTCCACCATGGGCGATCAATGGCCCACAGAAATGACACCAAGAGGAGTATGTAAAAACCGGCAACTGCGTACTCGGTAGAGCTAATGCGATTGAGCGAGACACTGCCTCGCAAACATGCCGCGGCAAAAGCCACCATGACGACAACGGCGGATGCATAATTGATGATCGAACCATGAGCGGCGAAGAAGGGTATTTTCGCCTGACAATAGGTCTCGAAGGCAAACACGCAAATGCCGGACGCCAGGGCCGTTCCAGGAGCCATCAGGGCAGCCACGATACAAAGGGCGAAAATCAGCCCGACGATCGCAATGTACATAAATTGCCTCGAATCTTGCTAAGATGTCCCTTTTTGCACCATCCACTATTATAACCGACTTGGAATTTTGGCTGGAAGGCTCAACTTGGTTTTCGCTGCAAATACCGGGCCCAACAACCAACCGCACATTCGACATTTCGGGATTAATCGGCGGTTTCATTTCGTTCGCCAGATTTAGACACTTTTGTAAGGTAGGTTCTTAATGGCACGTTGTATCGCGATCGTGTCTTTGATTGAACGAACATCACAGGGCCGACGAGATGGATGGCAATCTTGCACAACGCCGCATGCGCCCATGCTTGGATGTGGCGCGCCTCGAGCAGAGGATCCTGTTGAGTGCCACGCCACTTCTGGCCATGGGCGACGGAGATGCCGCCGTCGATGCACGGCGAACTCCGCAAGCGCCACTCGCGGCGAGCGGGTCCCCGGATGTCACTAGTCCCGTGGCCCATGGATTGGGCGATTACGTCGATGGGGAAGACGCGAATAACGCCGTCATTCAATTAAACGACTACTTCACCGACGATACGGACACCTCACTGACTTACGCCATCCTGAATGTCGACAATCCGTCACTGTTTGACGACACCAGAATTGAAATCATTGGGGCCGGCTCGAAACTTATACTCGATCACGCTGCCGACGCATTCGGTGAGGCCATACTCACGATTCGGGCGACGGATGATGCGGGCAATTTTGTCGATGATCAGTTGCACGTCGTTCTGCTCCCCGTGAATGACCGCCCCACAACCACGGGGCTGGCAGACATCGTCATCAACGAAGGAACTTCGACCAGCGTGCTCAACTTGTTTGATGCATTTGATGATCTGGAGGACGCCGATCATCAGCTCACGTATTCCATTTCGCAAAATACCAACCCTGATCTCTTCAGTTCCATCGACATTGATGCTGTTCACGGGACACTCACGTTTCACTATACCCCGGATGCGAATGGGTCAGCGCAGATTACGATCCGCGCGACAGATACCGAGGGAGCCTTTGTCGAAATGTCAACGGCCGGCGCGAGTTTTCCAATCTACAACCACCTGTTCGGCGACCCGGGTGTGCACCATCCCGATCTTCCGCTGCAAGAAATGGGATTCGTGACCAGCTACTGGCTGTTTCCTCAAGTCAATGGAGTCTATCAATACGACACTCTGAACGAGCCACTACTTCGATGGTATTTGCAAAATTACACGTCGGACGCCCCTTTCCTAATCAACATCGAAAACGAGTTTTTCAACAATACGCCCGCTGGACGTGACCGATTCGCGGAAGTATTCGCAATCGTTCACGACGAACGGCCCGATTTGACAGAATTTGGCCTCTATCGGATCATGCCGGAAAGGTCGTGGTTCTTTCCCGTTAACGCGGACCGCGCCCGGGAAGACGCTGCCCGCGGCCTAGCCACGTATTTCTCCGGAAACTATGCATCGTTCACCCAAGCGGAAGCGGATTGGCAAGCGCGGAATGATCTTTTCCTGACAGAGCCGGTTAGTCCGCAGTTTGGGGGCACGCCTCTTTCGGAAATGGTAGGAATGATCGTCCCGTCACTCTATACATCGTATCGTGATGACAGTGGGATTAGTCCGATAAGGGTTCACGCGACACTGGATCCTGGCCAAAACTCCATCTCGCTGGAGGGTACGCTCCCCTACGACGGAATGCGGATTGCCATGGCTGCGGCCAACGGAGCACAGCTTCCAGCGGGACTTGCGACGAACACGGCCTATTACGTCGTTAATCAGCACGATGGTCTATTTCAATTGGCCGCGGAAAAGGGCGGCGATCCCATTGACTTTGGCAGCGTTGCCGCAGGTGACATCTACGCGTCCATTTTGGATCAACGATTCCTGCTGCACGATCCGGCAGTCGTTTATTGGGAAAGCTATGCACGCGGAAACATCTCCGAGGCCCGCCAATTCGGGCATACCGTACTCCCCTGGCTTTCGCCAAGTATTTCGGGGGTCGGAAGCGAGTATTTGGACAAAAACTTCTTCCGGATGCAGCTGGATCTCATGTTTGAGCTAGGTGATGGAGTTGGGCTCTATGACGCGGGGACCCAGCAAGGTGCTCTGGCTGCCAATCACGGCTGGTGGGGGCGCTGGAAGAATTCGTCGATTACTTGCATTCTCCCACGCAGTTCACGATTACCGTCAATCCCGTCAATGATCCGCCCGTGTTCCAGGGACCGGCAGACGTGATCGTTCCACTCGGGACCGGCGAGAGCCTTGTCGACCTGTGGAATCATTTTCACGACATTGATAACGCGCTCAGCGAAATCTCATTTGAAATTCGCCACGTCACGACCCCCATTGCATTTGATGAATTATCGATACACGATCACACACTACACATCGATCACCGCGACGGTCGCCCCGGCATAAGTTTCGTCACGATTCGCGCGTCCGATTCCCACGGAGCTTTTGTCGATGGGACCGTTTTTGTCCAAGTCGGGCAAATGCCGACACCCAGCAGTACGAGTGGTCACGCAAGCAGCAGCCTGGGCGATGTCCCGCTTCCCCCGGTATCGATCGGTGACCTGATGTCTCATGATCCGCGCGTCGCGTCGCTCGATGTGGATGCTGAGCCATGACGGATGGTCAGCTGTGTCGATAGGGAATCACATGGGTGGCGACAACAACTTGCAGCTCGACCCTGACGTCGCGCACTACAGCGTCGAATCGGTTTGGCAGGACTCACACGCGGGCGTGAGGCATGATGTTTTCGGCGTGGTGCTCCCACCTTTCTCAATCCCGCAAATCTCGCAAGGGGTTCCCGCACTTCGGTTCGGTCACCATCTGATCGACGATCTATTCCAAGCACGTCCGCATAGTAGGTCGAGCGGCTCTCAAGAAATTCTCCTGCCCATTGGGTTGAGCGTAGACGACGAGTCCGACCTTGTCGGACTGCCGCTGCATCTGGTCGCGGTTATTCCAGTGGCGCAGTGATCGCCGTTTTTTTGTCGAGCGGCAACATTGATCGTGCCGGCGAACTTACCTGGGAATCCTCTTCGCGCCCTGGCGGCCAAATCGGACTTCGAACAGCGACGCGTCGTCCAGTCGCCCGCCGAGGAATAACTCGTGGGATCCCTGTTCCAGGTGGACGGGGACCTCGGAACGCATGTAGCCGGGGTGACTTTCCATCATCAGGACGTTGTCGTCGATACGCACAGTGAGGTTACCCTTAAACACGGCTTGAACTTGATAGACTCCGGTCGTTTCTGCCTGCACGCGAACCGCAGCTGAAAATGGCTCGCCATCTTGCACGCCGGCTCTACGCAGCCAGGCGATATCCCCCGTCGATTCGATCGTCTGCGTCGTCGCTTTCATGGTACGGCTGAGTACAACCTGAGCAGCGGATTCGCTGACCGGTGTAGGCTGCGCCCGCAGCGGCGGGTCGGGAATCACCGTCAGCTCTAACGGACGGCAGGCCAGGCTCTCTCCGCCTGCCGTCAGCCCCACCACGGTCAGTTCCACGGGGCCCAGGCCGAGCGGACGGGTGTCGATCATCAGTAAACGACTGCCCTTGTCAGCCCCGACGGTCTGTTGCCCCACCAGCTGTCGATCGTGGAAAGCCGCGACCCGGGTAATCCCCTGGGGCGTTAAGGCGATGGAGACCGGATTTCCCATCACCACTTCCGGACTCCCGACCAATTCGACCGAAAGGGACGCTGGCGCAGCCTTTGACCCAAAATGGCAGACGTCGCCGTCCGCCAATCCTGGCGTCCGTTTCATCTTCCAGCGTCACTACCGCCTCATGGTAACCACCAGGGAAGCCCGCGGTATTCAAGACAAACGCCTGTTGGAGCTGGCACGAACCTAGCCGGCGGCCGTCCACATACAGTTGGAAGCGGGGCTTGGCCAGCCGGTTCAAACGGGAAACGGTGGGGCGGATCTCCCACCGCTGCTCAACTTCGGCGTCAGATTCCGTTCCTGCGAGGTCGATCGGCAGCTGATTTGCCCATGGTCGACACAGCGGATCGCCAAGGGCCAAAAGTTGGTAGGGGTTGCGCACACTGGCATAGATCGATTCAACGAGGGTCAGACCTCGCGCATAATGCAGATGCATGATCGGGTCCGGAAATTTCGCGGCGATCGCGTAGGGCTCGACTACCGTTCCGGTAGTACCTGCCGCCCCCCACCGCACGAACTCGCTAATCGGCGTCTGCTTTCCCATTTCATCCAGGATGCCGCCGTAGCTGGTAAGATTTTCGCAAATGGCCCCCGGGATCAATCGGCTGTTTGATTTCGTCCAGTCGATCGCGGAAAAGCCCATCATCAAGCCCAACACGTCCTGGCAATTGCGGGGATAAACGCCTTCGCTGATTTCCGCGTTGCGGTTTTCAGCCTGCAGCGCCTGGCAAGCTGCCGGAAATCGACCGCTGCGAGTGGTGGCACGCACATTTTGGTTTGTCATGAAATAGAATGTGCCGCGAGGAAACACTCCGTCGGCGAACCGGCTGCGCGTCAATGATCGGACCACCTCGTCCACACTATTCCCACGACCGCTGGAGTAACCCAACATCATGGAAAACAACGGAGACGGCGGTCCTCCACTGGAAGCCATCGAACCGATTCGAGCGAGAGGTCTTGCCTGGTCGCCCAGGACCGTCTCGGTCTGGGCGAAAGGGTTGGCGGCCACCGCGGTGTAGTTGGTCGATCGGCCCATTACGAGCTGATGGTGGAACGTCAACCCCGTGAGCGACCCTACGTTGAATTTACTCGCGGCGGTCAAAAAACCATTACCGGATTTGACATCTGACGCAAAGGAAACGGCGTAGGGGAAATCAGCGGAATAGGCGATGCAGCGAATCTGCCGGTCCAGTCTGCGGGACTTGATCTCTCGCAGGATTGGCTGCAAAATCCAATCGCGAAAATCGTCAACATTAACTTCCACCACCGAGCCGGGCCAATCCAATGCGAATACGTTGCTCGCGGGAATGTCTCGCAAGCGCGCGTAATGGTTGGCGATCGTCACCGAAGACCAGCTACGGGCATTCACAACCAAAAACACGTTTTCTGGCTGGAGCGCCGCACAACACTTGGCGGGCGCTATCGCGCCCATTGCAGCACCATTCCGTAAATGGGAAGCGTGACAGCCGTAAGCCACTTGAGCCGTCGGGCCATCGATGAAGGTACGTCGCGCTGATCCGATCCGAGCCTAACAGTGACGATTTTGGCTCGCGAGTCTTGAGGTTGCGAGTTCACGGCAGCATTCAGCCCAAACCCCTGATTTGGCGGGTCGGCGGGCTCACTCGCTTGCGCGTCTTGAAGTTGCGCGTTCTTGGTAGCATCGAGCCCGAACCCCTGATTTGGCCGGTTGGCGGGCTCACTCGCTTGCGCGTCGTGCTTGTATTTATTGGGGTTTTTCCGCGAGCGCAACTTCAACATGCGCGAGCGAGTGGGGCTGGACGCAAACCAAGCCTTCGCTTGGCGTTTGCGCTGGTACCTGGCGGCAAAGTCGCGCTGTGTGACTGGTTTTACCGTCTCAACTGGGGCAATCACAATTCCAGATCGGTGCTAGATGCCTTTTCCCCGTCGGGTGCGGAAGGGCCCGACTCATTCGAGAACAACAGATCATTGATCATTGGAAACAATTCCTTCACGAACTCGACACAGGGGCTTTCCGCCGGCGGGACTGGTTCAGCCACGAGGTAAATCTTGTACATGGCCGGACGACCACCGTACGCAGCTTTGGCCCAGTTGGAGTTCGTGGGCCCTTTCCAAATTCCGTCGTAAGAATAGGTCCAGAAGATTCTCAGGCCTACCGGGGAGACATCCTTGTTTTTCTGAAATACTGCCGTGGCGAACTCCGGATCCTGCATCCCGCTGCCGCTGGGCAAACGGACGACGTAATTCTCGATTTCTCCGTCCAGCTCAAATCCCGCGCCGACATAGCACCAGTCGGGACTGTGAATCGTGATATGCTTGGCCGCACCGCTCACCAAATACACGGACACCAGTTTCCCCGTCTTGGAGTTCTCGTAGGTTCGCGAAACATAAGCGGTGCAGTGAGTTCGCTTCCAAATATCCTCCGTTATCGGCGGATCATCTTTTCCGGTCCAATCTCCCAACACACGTGGCAGTCGTTCCACGCATGCCGTGAACTGATCAAGTTGCTCGCTGGTCAATTGTACCCAGCGTTCTGAATACTTGGCTTGATACAAGGTACCGACGACGATGATGGCGATCGCAGTCACGGCCAGTGCGATGAGTTGTTTGGACATATTTTGATGGTCGTGGTTAGTGTGTGGGATCGGTACAGAGTATTCCACGCGAATCCCCGATCGAGTGTGGGGTTTCCACACGAAGGGGGATTCGCAGTGCGTGTCCGTCAAAGCGGTTGAGGTCGAAACTAAAATTCTGCTAGGTGGCCATGGGGATCAGCCGCGTGCGTGTCTCGGCCACAATGCCGTTGACGACCGAACCGATCACGGGGATACCGACCGAGCGGAGCCGGCTGAAAGCTTCTTCCACCTTGGGGACCTGGCTAATGTCACGTCGGGACGATATGACGGCTCCGTCGACGTGCTGCCCAAAAATCATGGCCTCCGGGCCTGTCAGCACAGGGCCGCTGTCCACCACGACAAAATCAAACTGATCCTTGAGTTGCTGCATCAGGCCTGCCAAGACCGGGCCGGCCAGGGCCTGGAATGCGACCTGGTCGCAGCGGCCCGCCGGCATTATCCAGAGGTTTTCCGCTGGCGTTGCCTGAACGACGGATTGAAGTTCGACCTGGTTGCGCAGCACGTCGCACAGTCCGCGGTCTGGGGGTAGCCCAAACACCGCATGTTGTGATGGCCTGCGGACGTCACCGTCCAAGAGCAAGGTCTTGAGTCCAGACCGAGCCAGGCTCACCGCCAACTGGCTGGCAACGGTTGATTTGCCTTCCTGGCCGACGGCGCTAGTGATGACCACGGATTTTGTTCCGGTACGACCGTAGGTGATCGCCGCCCGGATGCTGTCGATCGAATCGGTGATGTCTGCTGATTTCCGTCCACCTGCCATGGACGCTCGGCCACGGACTTTGGGCAAGCTGCCAATCACCGGAACGCCCGCTTTTTTCTCCAGATCGCGGCTGACGTTGACGCGGTGCGACATATAGTCCCATCCGGTGATCCCGGCCACTGTGCCTATCAGCGTCAAGAACCAGGCGCCAGCCATTTGCAAGAGTTTCATGAAGAAAGCGTCTTCGTCCGGAACGATGGCCGGTTGAACCTGCTCAATGCGTCGAGTCGCCTTCAAATTCATTTCGGTTTTGAATTTCTCCCTGGCGACGTCGTTGATCGTTTCCTTGAGACCGTCCAGGTAGCTCTTCTCGGCGTCAAGTTCGGCGGAGTAGTTTGAGAGATTCTTGATCGCGTCTAATTGTTGTTCTGCCTCCTTCATGGCCATTTCGTAGCGCTTGGCGGTCGCATTCAATTCAGCCTGCAACCCGGTCATCGTTCGACTGTTGACGATATCATCGGTATCGTACAATTCCCGCTTCAATACATGCACGATCTTGGGTATAAGTTCCCGCCGACGCTCGTCCATCGTCCTTTGCAGTTGAGCACGCTCGACGGCAAATCGGTTGGCGGTTGGGCCACGCGGAGTCGAACCCGATTGCGCCAACTGTTGATTGAGTTGATCCATCATCAATTTCGCTTCGTAGTATTGTTGATCCCGTTCCAGCATCAAATCGACATCGTAAGGATTGGGTTCAATATCTTGGCCTTGCGACATCGATTGCGCCATGTACAACTGGGTCTGTAACTCTTCAGACTGTGATCGCAACACATCGGCTTTGCGAATCAGCGACTGGTATCGCTCAAGTCCGATTCGCTCGTTGATTTCCGCGACATCCGTATCAGACGTCCCCAATTCCTTGGCGAGCTTGTCGACCTTGTCCAGTTTTTCCTTGTAAGCGATCTGCTGTTGTCGCTCCATGTCGCGCAGCGTCTGCAATTTCTTCATCAATTCGGATTCTTCGGTCCCAGCGACTTCCGAGATGTACGAATCCACAACAGCCTGCACAATCTGAATGGTATCTTCCCGGTTGGCTCCGTTCATGGTGACGCGAATGATTTCGCCCATGTTTTTCGAGTAGTCGACACGGATTTCTTCCTGAAGAAAATCCAACTGATTTGGTTCGGCCACCAAGGTCGGAAGTGCTTTAGGCTCTAGATCGCGCACGGCATCATTCAGTACTAGCGGACTGGTGATGAGTTGACCTTGAGTTTGCTTGAAAACATCGTACTGGATCATATTCGTCATGCCGCTGTCCCCCATGACGTTACCCTGACTGGTACTCACTCGGATCAGCGCCATGGCTTGATAAGATGTGGGGACGAAAAGGTACATGACCCCCGCCACAATCGACGCCAGCGTCGCCCCGATCAGCGTGGCAGGCAACCAGCGGCGCCTCAAGGCATGTACGAAGGCCGAAAAGTCCAGGCCCGACTCCTCCTGCTGTGGATCCAGCCACATGTTGGACGAGGGCTGCCACGCCTGTTGAGCCGGCAGATTTGAGCCCGGCGTCACGAGTGATTTGGAGAAATCTTGAGGAGGATTGTTCATTCGTAAGCCCTTCCGACTTGTGACGATGCGACCATGCTGAGGACGTAAACTGACCTGTTAAACCTAAACTTCCACTTTGAGCTTCTTCTTGGCTTCGACCGGGGGAACGAATTCCGACATTGTCTCAAATTCGACCGGCGCGGCGTGATCGTCGTCGATCACCAGATTGCTCAATATCTTGGATTCCAAATACAGAAAACCGATCGCCAACGGCATCATGATGATGCCCGGCGCGTCGTGAAATACTTTGTGCACCAGCGGGACTTCATCCAGGTGCAAATTAAACAACAACCCCGTCAACGTAATCCGGACCACATTCGTGGCCAACGCGATGGGCAGGGCGCTGACGACAATCAAGGCACGCTCCCACCAGGGTCGTGTACGCGACAACAACGCCAACGCCACCGAGAGTCCGGCGAACATCGTGAGCATCCGCAGGCCACTGCACTGCTCCGCCACGTTCATGGCTTTTTCGTCCAGCCCAAACGAGATGTTGTTGCCCTCGCGGAAGGAGTCCACGCCTAACGTGACCAGCAGGTAATTGCTGGCCATCGCCGCCAACCGCTGCAGTGGCATCGTGATACGCTCTTGCAGCGCCCGCGGCCAAGGCATCATGAACACCAGGAATGCCGCCGAGGGAGCCGCCCAACGGAGCGTCGGCAAGCCGCCCACCATCACGAACACCCCAATCAGACAGGGAATCATCGAGACGTTGTCCACCGCATACTGCGTGGCGCGCGTCCCCAGCACGCGCATCACGATGCCCAGCGTCAAGATGGCCAGGCCGACCCAGCGATGCCAGGTCGGGACTTCGCGAAATGTGTCGCGACGGATCCACAGCAACGCGGCCGCAAAAATGGGAATAAAGTAACCAGAACTGTACTGAGGTTGGTCCCAAAAATTGGCAATGTACGAGAGTGTATTCCAATAGGAGTAAACCAACGCGGCCGTCATCACACCCACTACCGTCCAGGCGATCTTCTGGCCCTGGTCGTCCAATACCGGATACTCGTGTTTCGTTTCTGCATCCAGCGCGTTGAAATTAAACGACCCAGTCATAATCTTGCATTCCTATGTTGTTCGAGCTAACTGTCGCGTTAGACGCTCATGGCGAATCTCAATCATTTCAACCCCCATGCTCGTGGAAGTTCCCTACCGCAAATCAAGTGCCCAACCGCCGCCGACACTCGATCTGCGTCTCCTTTTTTTGTTTACAGCTGCAGCTGAACTCGGGCAAGACCGGGCTCAAGACATTGTCGCGTGGCCTGCGCGGCAAACTTGGGTTTCCACGCTGGACGAACTCGAAATGAGCGGGTACCCGAACGCACGGACTTGGCAGACACCAATGACATTCTCGTACGAACGACATTCTCGTTCTGTTCGCTGAGCACAAACATCACTGTATCGGTGCGCCGTAACACTGTCAAACGAAAGGACTTAGGTTGGTCGTTTGATAAGCAAATCGTGATGCGTCGAGTTGCACGGCTATGGCGGTTTTCACGAGGTTTTGCCGTTGGACCCTGACGATCAGGCAACATTTCACGACGTTCCGCGCATCCAGGCCAAACTTCCTGGCAAGATGTGCCGATAACAACGATCGAGCCAATTTTAGGAATTGTTCCCGTTGTAGCAGCGCGACATTGCCAACCATCGATTTTCACCCGTTTCACCAAGGTCCGGTCATCGCCATGGTTACCAAGCCCTACGCATTCCCAAGCCCATACCGGGCCCGTCAAAGCTGTTTCACGGCGGTCGCTTGCCTGGCCGTGGCACTCGTGTCGGGCTGCGAGGTACTATCGACGCAGACGCGTGGGATCGAACCGGCTTCGACGGTGACCAGCAGCCTGGGCGGGATCGCAGCGACCGGGGACATGGCCGCTTGCCAGGCCATGTCCAGTTGTGGAGATGGCAGCATTGCCGACGATCGCCCCCCCGCCGAACTCGCTAAAATGTCGCTGCCCACCTACCGCATTGAGCCGCCCGATGTCCTGCTGATTAACGCCATCAGCATCGCTCCTCCCGACCCCTACTTTATCCAGTCGCTGGACGTCCTGCAGATCGTGGTGGCCGGCGCGCTGGCGGAACAACCCATCGCGGGTACCTATCAGGTCGAACCCAGCGGCATGGTCAATCTGGGGCCCTCCTATGGGCCCGTCACGCTGGAAGGCCTGACCATTGAAGAAGCCAGTGACGCCATCCGCCGTCACCTGGCGAATATCCTGCAAGCGGCCGAGGTCTCCGTGACCCTGCTGCAGCCCTCCGGTCAGCAGCAAATTGCCGGCGAACACCTGGTGGGTCCCGACGGCACGGTCAACCTGGGCATCTACGGAGCCGTGTACGTAGCCGGCATGACGGTGGAACAGGCGCGGCATGCCATCGAACAGCATCTGAGCAACGACTTCAAGGACCCCAAGGTGTCGGTAGACGTGTTCGCCTACAACAGCAAGGTCTACTACATCATCACCGAAGGGGCCGGGTTCGGGGACCAAATCGTACGCGCTCCGGTAACGGGTAACGAGACCGTGCTGGATGCCATCGCCAACATTGGGGGCGTCTCCCGCTTGTCGAGCACCAACATCTGGATCTCTCGTCCCACACCGAATTGCAACGCGTGCGAGCAGATTCTGCCCGTGGACTGGGACGCGATCACCCGCGGCGGCAACGCCTGCACCAATTACCAGATCCTGCCCGGCGACCGCGTATTTCTGGCCGAGGATCGGCTGACGGCATTGGACAGTCTATTCAACAAGATACTCAACCCCGTCGAGCGACTGTTTGGCTTCTCGCTGCTCGGCGGACAAACCATCCAGACCTTGCAACGCTTCCCGCGGGGAATATCGTTCTAAGGACAGACTTATCATGGAGTACAGCTTGATGAAATCAGTTTGGGTGTTGGCTATCCTTTGCCTGGGACTTGTTTCCGCTAATGCCATGGGCCAACAACAATCCCACGGAAGTTTGATTGGTTCGCCACCACCGCAGTACCGGCCAACCGTGAGTCCCTACCTTAACCTATTGAATCAGGGAGCCAACGAAGACGGAACATTTCGGTCTTACGCCGTCTATCAGACTCTGGTGAGGCCCCAGCTGGCACAGCGTGAGACCGACCTGAGTTCGCAGGCGGGGATGGCTCGTCCGTCGCAGGGCTTCCCACGTGTTCCTGCTCAGGCCAACGTGCCATTTGCCACGCGACCCAACCGCACGGGACACGGTGCCGGATTCATGTCTTTCTCCCACTATTACACGTATCCTCAGGTACGCTAAGCCAAAATGGGAGTAGTCTGGGTCAATCGCAATCCGAGGGGATCACGCCGCGTACCTATCTGGCGTGCCTCATCGAACCACTCCAGTCGCGGACGAATGATATCCGAGGGAGCTGACAACGTGCGAAGCACGAGTTAGCGACCTAAGGATGTTCCCGCGACGTCGTTTCACGTGCGACGGTAGACGCGGGAGATCCCGGACTCACCCCGGCAGGCCATGTCACGTTGGCTGGCAGATCCTTCACTCCGCTCCGCTACGTTCAGGATGACGTGAGTCCGCCGTGCGGCGGGCTTTGCCGGAATCGGAAAGTTGTGGTACGCCGTCAAGACCTTGCGTGTGTCCCGCGCATGCGCCGGCAACGATACCGTGCATGACGTTTATTGGTAGCGTCCACCCGGCCCCTCACGGGGTCGGTTCGCCGCACAAGCACGCGTCGACCTAATTCATCATCCCGATCAATTGATCGCAGCACGCGCGGACGAATTCAGGGTCTTCGGCCGTGCCGTCAAATTCAACGACGCGGATGCTGCCTGGAAGGCACGACTTGAGTTCGGCAAAGAAGGCCGCGTCACTCTCGGGATCGTATAGCGGCCCACCCTGGACAGAATAACGGCTGACACCCCGCGATGGAATCATGAACACGGCTTGGCCGGTCGTATGCCGAAGTCGACGCCCAATTTCTTGAGCGATCTGCAGCAACCCGTCGGGGCTCAGTCTGGGGGCAGCGATAATCGGGCTATGAAAGACATTCAGATGACCGGCAAATCTTGCGGGCAGCGTGAACGGCTGACTCAAGAAAACACCGATATGCTCTGCCCCACCGGGACAGATCACCTGTGGTATTCCCAGTTTTCCGGCCGTGGTTAATCGGTCTGGCCCTCCTGCGCAGCCCCTGAAACACCTCGTCCGTAATTTCACCAAGCGCGTAGTCGAACACACCATGGATCAGACCATCCCGCATCATCTGCTCCATGGCACGTCCACCCGCTCCCACGGCGTGGAACAAGATGGTCTCGAATCCGTGACTTTCCAGATACTCTTTGGCGATGCTGGCCCCTTCCGTCAACACGCCCAGGTTGGAGATGCCGATGGTCCGTTTTCCCGCGTCAGCCACTTGCTCTCGCGAGTGCCGTTCTGCCATGCCACAAACGGCCGCCGCAGCGTTACGCAGAATCGTTCGCATGAAGGGATTCAGACCCAGAATATCGCACACGGAGAACATCATCGTGATATCTTTGACGCCGACAAAAGCGGATGTGTCACCGGCGGCGCACGTCGAGACCATCAGCTTGGGAAAACCGTATGGCAGATTCTGCATCACACCACAAGCGATGCTGGTTCCCTGCGTGCCACCGAGACCGATTACGCCGTGAGCCTGGTCGCTGGAAATCACGCTGCCAAGCTTTGCCGATGCTCCACGGATCATCACAGGTGCGGCGCGTTCGCGAGTCGGATCGACCAGCAATTGGTGCAGTTGCACTCCACCAAGTTCGGCAATTTCCGCGCGTGACACGTCAGCGACAATGCTGGGAGTACCGGTGACGCCCACATCCAACACGACAGGCTGGTGCCCAAATTCCCGGATGCGTTGCCGCAGGAACTCAACCTCACGGCCTTTCGTGTCCAGCGTTCCCAAGATGACGATCGACCTGCTCATCACGGCACCGTCCAATTCTTAGCGATCATACGTCTAGCACAGGATCCTCAAGTACCCATCGGCCAGCGATGGGGATACGGGCAGTTGCGCGTTGCGATCGCAACCTAATTCGAAAATCGAAGTCTTGCGAACGCCTGCCCTGCCTCAAACACGGCGCGTTCGATCGGAATTCGCTCGGTGGAAGATCCGGTCCAGATTCCGTCCACACCCGCATGGTCCAGCATGTACTGTGCGTCGTCCGGAGACTCCATGGCCGCACCGTGAGCGATACAAATGGTACCCGGTGCGATTTGTTTGACGCGTTGGTTGACGGCCTGCGAACGAGCAGCCGTGGCTTCAATCGATTCACCCGAATCGTAGCCGATGCGGCCTCCCTTGGTCGTCCCGGCGTGGAAGCAAAACACATCGGGCCCGGCCTGTTGTACCAATTCCAGGCTGTCTTCTTCGTCAAACGCCACGCCGATGGTCACCAGGCCGAGTTCCTGCTTGGCGAGTTTCAGCATGCGCACTTCGTTGGCAAACGTAATTCCGCATTTTTGTAAGACCCGAAAAATATTGCTGTCCTTGTCATAGTAGCTGATCGAGGGACCGATGTTGGAAACCGACAGCACGCCCATGGTCTTGATCTTTTGCAACAAGGCATACATGTCACGTAGCGGATCGTTGGCATTGATGCACATGCAGACAAATGCCCTGCCGTCCAGGGCAGGCAGTATGTCTTCTTCAGTGTACCTCAAGACCTCTTCATTCGCGTCCACAATTGGCCAGAGCATGGACATGGTACCCATGCCGTTCGCCCGCAGTCGAGCTCCGTGGAAGGTGTTAATGCAGTCTGCCCCGGCTTGCTCCAACATGCGAGCCACAAGGCCACAGGCGGCGCTGGAAATCAGAATAGGAATGCCCGCCGACTGTTTCTGATTCAATTTGCCCAGAATCTCTTCGCGCGTGGGACGTGGAGCGAACATGCGAGTTACCTCAACAGGCGGTGGAATCTCAAATCTTGGCTGATTCTGCCAACTCGCGTTCGATTACAGAAGGGGGTGTGGGCGGAACCATTCGCCGGACCAGGCGACGGTGGTGCACTCGATTCAATGCAAAATGCAAAGTGCAAATCGCAAAATATCATCCTGAAGGAGCAACGCGACTGAAGGATCTGCCAGCCAACGTCGCGAAACCAAGCAAGGTGTAACTTTCGGCGTCGACCTGGGAACATTCTCCGTTAGGCAAAATGCAAAATGCCAAACGCCACATGTCATCTCGAAGGAGCAAGGCGACTGCAGGATCTGCCGGCAAACGTTGCGATTCCAAATAAGGTGCAACGTGGGGCGTCGTCGCTGAAACATCCTCCGTTATGCAAAATGCACAATGCAAGACGCAAAATGTCATCCTGAAGAAGCAACGCGACTGGAGAATCTGCCGACAAACGTCGCGATACCCAATAAGGTGCAGCTGAACGAGCCAGCCGGAACAGCACGACCGCAAGCCAATTCCGGCGCCCGCTCGCGCCACGATGCACGCGGTGCGGCGTTATTGTCCCCGCAGCGGATTGGCGTGACGCGGTACGGAACGAACCGCTTGGACGGCTTTCTTGTCGTAGGATGCGTGCACTGCAGGAGCCTGAGGCTCCGGCGGTACCGCCCCCCGCAACGGATTGTCGTAACGATACGCGAAATTCGCGTGCGTTGCCTGTGCATGACTGGCTCCAAACTTGTCCCGCCTCAGCTGACGTGAGCTATCGGGTACATCATCCCTGAACGGATCGGGCTTCAGTGGCGACGGTTCGTCTATGTCAAGAGGTGCTTCGACAGCCGGCGGGCGACTGGCTTTTTTCAGACGTTGAGAAAAATCCGGATTGGGGCTGGATTCTTCTTCAGCGGGCGGCAAGTCGGTATCCAGAATCTCCGTCGGACTCGGCGTATCCGGAATTCCTGGCGCCGGCGGAGCAACGGGCCATCGACGCCACTGCGTTTCCCAATGTCCGAACGTCAGTCGGCGCGGATAACACTGATTGTCCACACAGTAGTTGCAGCGACCATTGCAGCTGTCACACTGAGCCGGCGCGAAACGCGAAACGCTTAACACCACCAGCGCCATCACGCCTATCCGGCACAAGCAAGCAGTCATCGGTTGTCGCCGTTGCCTGCGTTTGAGGTGTGGAACTGGCACAGCACGCTTGTTTGTCTTGGTCATCACGAGATGAGTCTTTCACGGTTAGGAGTCACGTTAGAACGATATTCCCCGCGGGAAGCGTTGCAAGGTCTGGATGGTTTGTCCGCCGAGCAGCGAGAAGCCAAACAGTCGCTCGACGGGGTTGAGTATCTTGTTGAACAGACTGTCCAATGCCGTCAGCCGATCCTCGGCCAGAAATACGCGGTCGCCGGGCAGGATCTGGTAATTGGTGCAGGCGTTGCCGCCGCGGGTGATCGCGTCCCAGTCCACGGGCAGAATCTGCTCGCATCCGTTGCAATTCGGTGTGGGACGAGAGATCCAGATGTTGGTGCTCGACAAGCGGGAGACGCCCCCAATGTTGGCGATGGCATCCAGCACGGTCTCGTTACCCGTTACCGGAGCGCGTACGATTTGGTCCCCGAACCCGGCCCCTTCGGTGATGATGTAGTAGACCTTGCTGTTGTAGGCGAACACGTCTACCGACACCTTGGGGTCCTTGAAGTCGTTGCTCAGATGCTGTTCGATGGCATGCCGCGCCTGTTCCACCGTCATGCCGGCTACGTACACGGCTCCGTAGATGCCCAGGTTGACCGTGCCGTCGGGACCCACCAGGTGTTCGCCGGCAATTTGCTGCTGACCGGAGGGCTGCAGCAGGGTCACGGAGACCTCGGCCGCTTGCAGGATATTCGCCAGGTGACGGCGGATGGCGTCACTGGCTTCTTCAATGGTCAGGCCTTCCAGCGTGACGGGCCCATAGGAGGGCCCCAGATTGACCATGCCGCTGGGTTCGACCTGATAGGTACCCGCGATGGGTTGTTCCGCCAGCGCGCCGGCCACCACGATCTGCAGGACGTCCAGCGACTGGATAAAGTAGGGGTCGGGAGGGGCGATGCTGATGGCGTTAATCAGCAGGACATCGGGCGGCTCAATGCGGTAGGTGGGCAGCGACATTTTAGCGAGTTCGGCGGGGGGGCGATCGTCGGCAATGCTGCCATCTCCACAACTGGACATGGCCTGGCAAGCGGCCACGTCTCCGGTCGCCGCGATCCCGCCCAGGCTGCTGGTCACCGTCGAAGCCGGTTCGATCCCACGCGTCTGCGTCGATAGTACCTCGCAGCCTGATTCGACAACTGTCAGCATGGTGAGCAGCCCGAGGCAGCAGATTTGTTGGTGAACACTTCTCATGCGATACTTAACGCGTTTCGGACAAACCATATTGGCGGTCGAACCCGACGACCACATAACCGGAATAATCGGCAAAGATCGCGAAAATCTTTTCCTCGGATTTGACTCAACCAAGAAAACTTGGTGGATTCGGGAGTCTGGCGCAATGCTGGCGGGCTAATATTGACAGTCCGCGACCGACAGCTCAGCCAGTCGCTGAACGCCCAAACGGGTCGACAAGGTCCCCAAACGTGGATTTTTTGACGAAGCCGCTCGGGTTGTCGCCAGGGAGTGACTGTCGCAGTGGCAGTGGGGGTAGCTTGGATTCGTTGACAGCAGCAATAGCACGGCTAGGATAACAGCTGAGCTTGTAATCGTCGGCCGACCCCGCAGAGGCCGAATGAGCCGGTTGGAAGGGCACCTCTCGCTTGTCCGCCACGTTCATCAGGCTCCGGGACGTCCGGCGGCCTGGGGCGGTCATTTTGAACCTCATCATGACCAAACGCGTATTGCAAGCAGATTCCAAATCCGGGGCCGGAGTTTTGCGGCAAAACTCGCAGAATAAGTCGCGTTCCGTTGCCTCTTCGACAGCGGATCGCCACCGTTGGCGGAATTGATTCCCGGGATGCCTGATCCTTTATGTTTCGGGCAGGCCGCCCGCGCCTACTCGCGGATTCAGAACCAAGATTTAAGACCAATTCGACAAACCACGGCATTAAACGAGACGAGTCGATGAAAAGAATCAACGTTAAGTTGCTGGTAACCGTTGTTGGTGTGACGCTGGGATTTGCCATCGTCACTGTGTTGCTTCACGAGTTTCAAGCCAAGCGACGAGCGGATGGATTGCTGGTCCGAGTCGAAAAGCTGCGCGAAGAGGAGAAATTCGAAGACGCCGTGCGCTTATTACGTGCCTACTGCGCCGTCGTCCGGACGACTATGCTCAGCTGGGCAATCTGGCGATGACGATGAAGGAAGTGTTGGAGCACCATGATTTCGAATCTGGTATTCAATTGGACCCCCGCACGGTTCAGGCCACGTTTCTGACGATTGAATCGGCCCTGCGACGCAACGAAGACAACCGCGAGTTGCGCGAGGCGGCCGTCGAACTGGACATGAAGTTCGGACGATTACAAGATGCCATTTTCCATTTGGAAAAGCTGATTGCCATGGATCCCGCGGATGACGATGCCGGTCATCGCGTTGAATTAGCCACGTGTTACGTGCGCTCTGGCAAAGAACCCGAAGCCATGAATATCCTGAAACAGCTGGTCGGATTTGACGAGGAGACTCGTACATTTCGTCCCGATCAGGCCGTGGCGCCGAACGAAATTGATGCGTACAACCTGCTGGCAGTGACTTATGAGCGGAAGTTGAATCCCCAATTGGCAGACCTGGTCATCCAGCAAGTAACGATCGCCAATCCTGATAGCGCTCGTGCCTGGTTGCAACGCGCGACGTTTGCCAACGCATTTCGCAAGGATCCGGCCGCGGCTGCCGCGTACGTCGACAAGGCCCTGGAAGTCTCCCCGGACGACGAAAGCAGCCTCCTGCTGGGTGGGCAATTGGCGGTGCAAGCCGGGCAGTACGACCGCGCCCGGGGTTTGTTCGAGCGCCTGTTGGCCGTTAATCCCAAGAACGTTGGCGGCTATCAAGGCCTGGCAACCTGGGCGGCCGCCAAGGGAGATATGAACAGGGCCCTCGACATACTGAAAACGGGCCTGGAAAAGAATCCGAATGACCTGGCCCTGTTGTGGCAAAGAGCCAACACCGAGATTGAAATGGGGCGATTGGACCTGACCGAAAAGACGCTCGGCGAGATCAAGGCTGCCAATTTCCGGCAATACTATGTCGACTTCCTCGAAGGCCGTATGCATCTCGTAAAACGCGAATGGCTGCAAGCCAGCAACAAACTAGCAAGTGCGCGGCCCTACATTGCTCAGTTTCGTCCGGAATGGGTCAGTTCCCTGGACCAGTATCTGGCCTTAACCTACGAACAGCTCGGCAAGCATGACCAGCGTCTGGAGGTCATCGATCGCGTCCTGGAGTCCGATCCTAAGAACATCACGATGCGATTCGGCCGGGCTCAAGCACTGGCCGCTCTGCGACAAAATGACCGTGCGATCGAGGAATTCGAGGAACTGCGGCGGCTGATCCCAAATCCATCGATTCTGCCTCCTACCATGTTGGGAGCCTTCTTTGATCTGGAGACCATGAAGCAGTTGTCGAGGCCGGAATCAGACCGCCAATGGAAGGATGCCGAGAAACTCGTGGAGCTGATTGCCAAGAATCCCTCCGTCTCGCGAACGGTGGCCGGTACCATCATGGAGCGATTCTTTCGTGCCAGCGGGCAGAAGGAACGCGCCGACGAAGTGTTTAAGCGAGTACTGGAGCTGAATCCCAAGAACCTGGCACTGCAGTTGGACAAAGTGTATCGCCAATCCCAGCAGCCGGATGGCTTCCAACCAGCGCTTGCCGAACTCAATGAACTTCGTGCCAAGAACGGTGATCTGGTGGAATTCAGGCTGCTGGAGGCCAACATGCTGGCCGCCAATCGGGCCCCGAACTTGCTTCAAAGACTGGACGAATTGGCTCAGAATTTGGACGACTATTCAGATCGCCAAAAGAGTGAACTGTATTTTCAACTGGGACGCTACTATCTTGGCATCGATAAGTTCGACCAGGCGCGCCAACTGTGGATCAAGTACGCGGAACTCAATCCGAATGACATCGAACACGCGATGCGACTCTTTGAGTTGGACGTTGTTGCCAGCTCCATCGATCAGGCAAAAAAATCTGTCAAACGGATCGAGTCGATTGTGACTAGCGACGGTGCGGAAGCCAAATGGGCGAAAGCGGCCATCATCACACTGGAAGTGCAGGCTCAAAAACGGCCCAAGGCGGATCTGGTCGACGCCCTGGCGGCGGTCAATGATGCCGTCTCCACCAGAAAAAACTGGGAGGCGCCCTACCGCCTGCAAGGAGAGATTTACGCAATTCGCGGTGAAACCGATGCGGCCGTGGCGTCGTTCGAAAAAGCGGTGTCAGCGGGCTCGACCAACGTAGAGACCTTTAAGAGACTCGTGCGGCTGTACTACGACAAAGGCAAGTACCGCAAATGCAAGGAGATGCTCGACAAATTGCCCAAAAATACGTGGCAACAATTGGAACAGAAGATCAACGTCGATGTCCTGGCCAAACTGGGCGAGTTGCCGGATGAAATCGAATACAACAAGGAGTCGAAAGAACCGGGATACCACGTGCAAATCGGGTCCATCCTGGCCATGGCTCAACGCTACGACGAAGCGCAAACGGCTTTCGAAAAAGCCGTCGAGCTGGACCCGACCAGCTCCGAAGCCTGGGGCGCACTGTTCGAGAACTATTTGCGGCAGGAAAAAAATGAGGAGGCCGATCAGGTCCTGGAGCGGGCCCAATCCAAGATCCCGGCCGAACGATTGCCTCGATTCCTGGCCACCTCATTTCAGCTCTTGGGTAAATGGGACCAGGCAGAGCAATATTACCGCGAGGCACTCCGGGCGACTCCGGATGACCAACGCTTGATCGGTGACCTTGCCAAGCTGTACGCCAAGGCGGGGCGAAACACGGAAGCTATCGAGTTGCTCGAGAAGATGATCAAGACCGAAGAGCCCAATCTGGCCACGCCCGGCGACACGGTGGCCTGGGCTCGACGCACCCTGGCTTCCATCGTCATCCAGTCCGGAACCTACGAAGATTTCCAACGGGGCTTGGCCCTGATTGAACAAAATGCCCCGCAGGGAGCCATCCTGGGACCTCAGGACTTGTCGCTTTGGGCTCAATTCTGTGCCCGCCGACCGGACCCGGCGGCCCATCGGCGTGCTATTCGACAAATGGAATTGGCCAGCGATGAACGAGGCTTGGACGATGAAGAGAAACTGGTGCTGGCCGAGTTGTACAAACGAGTTGGCAACTGGTCGCAATGCGAGTCGGTCATGTTGGAGTTGTTGACAAAACACTCGGATGACGCTCGTTACCTCGCTCCCTGGCTCTCCTGGCTGATTGAAGAAAAAGACTTCAGCAAGGCTGCCACCTACGTCGCCAAGGTTCCCGCCAACTCCATGGTGGCCGTGCGTACCATGGCACATATCTACGCAAGTAAGGGAAAGACGGCCGATGCCGTCAAAGCCGTGGCCGCACTGATGCCTAAGCAAGCCACGGCCCAGGAACTAGGGCAAGTTGCGGCCATCGCCGGAATTCTGGAAGAATTGGGAGATTACGATCCGGCGTCGTTCAAGTATGCAGAACAGGTTTGGCAGCGAACGGTAAAAATCGATGCTGGCAGACTGATCCAACTGGCGTCTTACTACAATCGGCGTGAAGACAAAGAGAGTGCCTTGAAAGGAATTGCCGCGGCTGGCCAGTACTTCAAACTCGGTACTCCGCAGCAAATTCCCGCCCTGCAAGTTCTCGTCCAGATTGTTCGCCTCCACTACAAACAAATTGGACGTGAGGCGACGGTGGAAAACGCGGTGCGCTCGTTTTTTGACCAGGCCGCCACAGATCAGCCCGAAAACGGAACCGTTCTGGTACTGCGATCTGAATTCGAGGAACTGATGGGGAAAACCAAGGAATCTGAGGAATTCTTACGAGAGTATCTCAAGAAGAAACAGACCAGCCCCCGCGACCGGGCGGTCGTACTCAATAACCTCGGATACCGCCTGGCAGTTCGCGGCGAAGGGGACCAGGCCCGCCCGCTGGTGGACGAGGCCGAAAAGCTGCTGGGGCCGCGACCTGATCTCCGCGATACAAAGGGAATGGTCCTGGTGGCTCAGAAAAAGTATGACGCGGCCACCGCCGAGTTCCAGGCGTCGATTGATGACGGCGGACCCAACGCCATCAAATACTTCCATCTGGCGCTGAGCAACTGGCTGGGCGGGAATCGTGACGATGCCGTCGAAGCCCTTAAAGATGCGCAGAAGATGGGAATCGCTGATGAGACCATGACGGGCTTTGAGCGTCAGCAGTACGACGATTTGCTGCGAGAGATGAAACAGGCAGGAGCCCGCATCGACGACGATTTGAGCGTGGAATGACTTTGCCGAGGCAAGGCTCGCCGCGAAGCAGCCCCAGGGGACCCGGGGGGGTTCCCCCCAAACGAGCTGCAAGTTGATGTCGCCACGTATCACAAGTTTGAGACCGAATTGCCGAATCAGTGGGGAGATCCCCTCAAACCCCCCGGGGGGGATCGGCGAATCGATCATCCGCGCCACCCATGCTGACACCCACCTCCAGTGCGCGACACGCTGCAGCCTCGGCCGGTACAGTGATGACCCGCGCTGCGTGCGGTGCGAGTTGCCGACACAGCTCTACTTCCAAACCGTCCCGTACCCGCGCGACGCAGGTCAGGATCCCCCCCGCCAGGATGAGATCGTACTGCTGTGCCGCCAGGCACAACTGCCTCGCGACGCTGACCACCAACGTCGCCAACTCGCTGGCCGCGTCCGCCAGGATGCGATTGGCCACTGCGTCTCCTTGATCCGCCGCGGCCACGACCTGGTGGGACATTTGCGCCATGAGCTGGCGGGCATCCTTGGCGGCATAAACACGTTCGGTCCATTGCTCGGCCGTGGCCGCGGAAAGCCTGCTTCCGATCAACTGCACCAGCAACGTGGCAGGAGCGGCCTGGTCCATCGCACGCATGGCGGCAATCATGCCACGCTGGCCAATCCAAAAACCACTCCCCTCATCCCCCAACAGATAACCCCGCCCCCCCGTCCGGGCTAACTGGCGGCCGGATCGACCAAACGCGGTCGAGCCCGTCCCGCTGATCAGCACGATCGCAGGCAGCTCGCGCTGTCCCGCAAACAGTAACAGCTCGACGTCGGTGACCACCCGCACGTCGGCAATTCCAAATTCCCGAGCCATCCACGCTTGTAATTCGTGCCGCGCGTGGGTGGCTTCCAGCCCCGCCAGGCCAATGATTGCCGCGGGAACCGACGAGCCCGAAATCCCGGCCGCCCGCAGTGCCTCCCGGGTCGCGGAGCGGAGACTGGCTTTCGCGGACTCGACCCCCACGGCCGCCGGATTGGACGGGCCCGACGCACCGCAGCCCATCAACCGACAGTCGGACGCGTCCCCGCCACTGGCAACACAGGCCAAGGTCTTGGTCCCCCCTCCATCGATGGCGAGTGCTAGACGAGCGGCGGACATGTGGCGTTCCTCAATGCGATACGCAACTGCCCGCACGCTGCGTCCAATAACTCAACCGCTCGGTCCGGAGCCACCTGACAACAATGCGTCACAATGGCAACTTTCAGCTTTCCACCGCACCGATCCAGCAGGGATTGCGCCGCCGGGTCGGTCAGCCCGGTAAATATCTTCACCAGTCGCCGTGAACGATCTCGGAGTTTTGAGTTCGTGGCGCTCAGATCAACCATGAGATTACCGTACGTTTTGCCAATTCGGACCATGGCACCCGTGCTGAGCATGTTCAGCACCATTTTCGTGGCGGTGCCGGCCTTCATCCGCGTGGAACCGGACACAACCTCGGGGCCCACGATCGGACAAATCAACAAATCACAGTAGGGCGCCATCTCTGTCGATTCGTTACAGGCCAGGCCAATGGCGATCGCCCCGACCGCCCGCGCGTATCTGAGAGCGCCAATCACGTATGGCGTGCGACCGCTCGTGGCGATACCGACCAGAGCGTCCAGTGGCTTTAAATTGAGCTGACGGAGATCAACCTCAGCCAATTCTGGCTGGTCCTCGGCCCCTTCCACGGCTCGGAACATGGCACCGTGTCCCCCGGCGATTAGGCCCACGACCAGGGCGGGATCCGAGCTGAATGTGGGCGGGCATTCGGCCGCATCCAACACTCCCAGGCGTCCGGAGGTGCCAGCCCCCACATAAATTAGCCGCCCACCTTGCATCAGGCACTCCGCGATCTTGTCGATCGCCGTGGCGATGGGCTCCGCTTCTTTTCCGACAGCTGCCGCGATGGCGGCATCTTCCTCGTTGATCAGCGCCACGATCTCTCGAGCCGTCAACTGATCCAGCCGATCGGACTTGGGATTTCGTGCTTCGGTAGTTAACTGGTCTAGCATGAAATGGATTATAATGAGTTCGTTTCGCGGACCGGTAGTCCCGTGGGCCCGGTAGCCGCACGCCCCATGCCCTCTACTTTCACGCCAAATCAGCCGGCACGCGTTCGCGTCCGGTTCCCGATTACAGGGAAAACCGCGTGCTGACGCACGTCGGCTGAATTCATTCGCACCTGAATAGCAGAAATGTAGATGGCATTGGCCGCACTCCGCCACCAACTTCCTTGATTGAACAGGGTCCGATGCCATTGCCAGTTCGACGAAGTAAGCCTGCAGGGGAAGGTCGGGGGAGTCGACTCACGAACCTGCCGCCACGCCGCGTGGGAGGTGGCAGTCGGCCAACCTGTCAAGTCGTATATCTACGCGCCCTGGGCGTTCGCAACCTGATCGCCATGTTGGTAGCGGTGGCCTGTTTGCTTGTTGTCGCCGATGGAATCCGCGGCGATTGCGTGCCGATGTCTCGGCCAGGTGACGTGGGGGTCAGCTCTCAACGACTGTCACGTATCAATGCGTTGGTGCAAACGGCTATCGACGCGGAGCAGATTCCAGGTTGTGTGGTGCTACTGGCGCGACACGGCCGGGTATTTTTGTTCGAAGCCTTCGGAAACCGGCAAGTCGAGCCGACCGTCGAACCTATGACGCGTGATACGGTGTTTGACCTGGCTTCCATCACAAAGCCAGTGGCCACGGCGACCAGTCTCATGTGCCTGTTGGAACAAGGCCGGCTGCGTTTGGACGATACGATCGCCATGCATCTCCCGGAATTTGAGAATCACGGAAAGGAACATATCACGATTTTCCAGTGTTTGACTCATCAAGCGGGTTTTGTTCCCGATACGCCCCTCGACGAGTACGACGATCGAAGCAAGATCTGGGACCATTTGTTTGAAACCAAACTGGCTTATGCGCCAGGCTCGGACTTCGTCTATTCGGATGTGGGATTTCAGATCCTGGGCAAACTGGTGGAGCGTGTTTCCGGCGAGTCCCTGGATTGTTTCGCCCGACGGAGTATTTTTCTGCCACTACGAATGTGGGAGACCGGGTACTTGCCCGCTGACTCGCTCCGGGGCCGTTGCGCCCCCACGGAACAGCGCGGCGAGGCCTGGATGCGCGGTGAGGTACACGACCCACGTGCGTTTGCCATGCACGGCGTGGCCGGGCACGCCGGACTGTTTTCCACCGCGCCGGACCTGTTCCGATACGCCCAGATGATGCTTCAACGTGGTCAGCTGGACGGCCACCGTGTGCTGTCACCGGCCACCGTACGCGTGATGACAAGTGCCTATCCCAGCGGCCCCTGCTGGCGAGGGCTGGGTTGGGACAAGCTAAGCCGATATTCCACCAATCGCAGCGAACTGTATTCGCCGCTGGCCTTTGGTCACGGCGGATTCACGGGAACCGTGCTGTGGATTGACCCGCAGCTCGATCTGATCGTCATCGTGCTGTCGAATCGCGTCCATCCCCGGGGTGCAGGAAATGTAAATCGGCTTGCTGGACAAATCAGCAACGTAGTGGTTGCGGCCATCGAACCGCCAGTACCTGAGCTGCCGCACGTACACGCGCGTATCGAAGACCAGCCGCTGCGTCGCGGAAGCCTATCCGCTGCGGAGGACATGCCGCCACCGGTTGATTTGGAGACCGGCGTCGATGTACTGCAGCGCGAAGCCTACCGTCCGCTGACGGGACAGCGCATCGGCTTAATTACAAATCATACGGGACGCAATCGAGATGGCACCACAACGAGCCAACTGCTGCACGGTGCCCCGGAAGTGAATTTGGTGTGTCTGTTCAGCCCGGAGCACGGAATGACTGGCGCGTTGGACCAGTCGAGGATCGAGGACACACGCGATCCGGAAACGGACTTGCCGGTGTACAGCCTGTACGGTGCACATCGAGCGCCCCTCGCATCGCAGCTGGCCCAGGTGGATACTTTGGTTTTCGACATCCAAGATATTGGTACACGCTTCTATACCTACATTTCCACCATGGGGAGTGCCATGCGCGTGGCTGCCGAACATGGCAAACGATTCGTGGTGCTCGATCGGCCCAATCCCATCGGCGGCCAAACGGTGGACGGCCCGGTACTGGATCAGGGGCGCGAATCGTTTGTCGGATGCCACACTCTGCCTGTTCGCCATGGCATGACGGTGGGAGAGCTGGCCGGGATGTTCAAGGCAGAATGGCAGCTCGACCTGCGGCTGGACGTGATTCGGCTGCCCCATTGGTCACGAGGCCAGATGTGGGATGAAACGCAATTGACGTGGATCAATCCTTCCCCCAATATGCGAACGCCGCACCAGGCATTGCTGTATCCCGGCATCGGACTGCTGGAGACGACGAATCTCTGCGTGGGACGTGGAACCGACACCCCCTTTGAATTGGTGGCCGCTCCCTGGATCAACGGACGAGAACTCGCCAACTTGCTGACCGCGCGGGGACAAGGCGGCGTGCATTTCGTGCCCATCGAAATCACTCCGGCGGCCAGCAAGTATTCGGGGGAGTCGTGCCACGGCGTGCGCTTCGTGATTGACGACCGACGCCAGGTCCAGCCGCTGCAGTTGGGTTTTGCGGTCGCCTGTGCACTCCGTGACCTCTACGGTACCAGCTGGACCTTAGCGGACATGGACCGGCTGCTGTGCGACCGACGCGTGCTGGAATTGCTGAAATCGGGTGCCTCCGCGGATACGATTTGGCGATCGTATCAGGCTGAGCTGGCCGATTTTGAAGCTCGCCGCGCCGCATTCTTGTTGTACGAATAGGCGAAGCGCATGGGGGCGACGCGCATGGGGACACCGGCGGAAACCTACCTGGCCTTGGGATTGATGAGCGGTACATCGGCGGACGGCATGGATGCCGCCCTGATTCGTACCGATGGCGAGTCGCTGGTCCAACCACTCGGCGGAACGACGATCCCCTACGAGGCCACCTTTCGTCAGTCGCTACTGCAGTTGGCAACGCGCGACGTTCCGCTGGTCGAGGTGCTGCGCGTGGAGCAGCACCTCACGCAGTTGCACGCGCAGGCCGTACACGCGGCGTGTCGACTGAGCGGCACCTTGCTGCACGATGTGGACATCGTCGGATTTCACGGACATACCATTCGACATCTTCCGGCGGCACGGTTGAGCTGGCAGATGGGCAACGGATCACTGCTGGCGCAGCTTGTGGGCCGCCCCGTGGTCTGCCATTTTCGTCAGGCGGATCTGGCGGCGGGTGGCGAGGGTGCGCCGCTGGCTCCGCTCTATCACCATGCCCTCATGTCGCGAGCTGCCACAGCGGGCCGCGGAATGCCGCAAATGGTGTTGAACCTCGGCGGCGTGGCCAATCTGACCTGGTTCGACGATTCGCGCATCATCGCAGGTGACTGCGGACCTGGTTGCGGACTAATAGATGCATGGGTCGAACAACACACGGGAGACCGGATGGACCGGGACGGGGCGTTGGCCGGGGCGGGGCGCATTCACGAAGACCTGGTGCGGGCAGCCACGGACGGCCTGGACTTTTTCCAGCGACCGCTGCCCAAATCGGCCGATCGATTTGATTTTGATGACGTGGACGTGAGCCGCCTGTCGCTGGAGGATGGGGCGGCCACGCTTTGCGCGCTCACGGTGCGCGGCGTGACGCAGGCGGTCTCCCAGCTGCCGCAGCGTCCCCAGCAGGTGTGGATTACCGGAGGTGGCGCGCGTCATCCGCTGATGATGAGCCTGTTGCGCAAAGCGCTGGGCAATGTGGAACCCATTTCTCACGCCGGGCACGACCCGGATTTGCTCGAAGCCGCATGCTTTGCCTGGCTGGCCGTGCGCCGCTTGCGCGGCTTGCCCACGTCCCTGCCCACAACAACTGGTGCTCGCGTCGCCACGTGTGGAGGCCAACTCGCGCTGGCTTGACTCCGCCTGCTTACCGATCGATTTGGCTTTCCAGCCACACCAGCGCCTGCCGATATTGGGTCGCGGCCGGTCCACCCATGGGGTCGTAGTGCCCCGCGTCCGGAAGTTCAATCATGCGTGTGGGGCCCGAGTAGTGATCGATCCACGAGCGCTGTGCCGCGGGCGGCACGACGCGGTCGCGTTGCGAGGTGACGATCACGGCGGGGACTGTGCAAGTCCTGGCAGCGCTGACCACGTCTAACGAACGGGGCACCGAACGGCCAAGGAGGCGGGCAGGAAGCCACGCGGATGTCCGTCCGAACCGCAGCCGGATCACGTGCTGCAGGTTCGGCGCATCACGGACGATGACGCCCGCCGGGGGTCTGCCGCCGCTCAGTTCCCGGGAAGCCGCGCAAATGGCAACCGCTCCGCCCAGGCTATTTCCCGTCATCAGGATGCGTGCCGTCGCGTCGCCGTCGCGGACTCGGTCGACGGTGGCCTGGGCAACTTCCACCAGTTCATCCAGTTTCGGTCGCCCTGGGCTTTGCCCGAAGCCGGGCGGATTCACGGCCGTAATCGTCCCTGTCCGGTGTTCCCAAACGTCAAAGGGGTGAATCGTCATGTTCTCTGCCCGCCCCGCAGCACCAATAAACTTGATGACATGCAATGGGGCAAGCCCGCTGGCGACCTTGGGGGCTGTCCATTGAAACAGCTCGACGCGCCCGCGTCGAACGTCCAGCCATTCGCGCGAAAGTTCGCCGGGCGGCAACGGGTGTCGGGTGTTGTGTAGCACTAATCG
Source organism: uncultured Planctomycetales bacterium (assembly GCA_963695565.1). Lineage (GTDB taxonomy): Bacteria > Planctomycetota > Planctomycetia > Pirellulales > Pirellulaceae > CAVOGW01. The sequence continues at coordinate 212,126 of CAVOGW010000004.1, read as the reverse complement.
GTCCAGAAACCATCCCATGGGTGTAGAATGTAGCGGCTCTGCCGAGCCGCGCACACCACTGAAAATACTGCCCATTCACGGGTTTTTCTCAGCGGATCGCCGAGAACATGCGTCCGCTGTTCCCGGCCCCGCCGGCCCTGGATCCCCCTTTTATTTGGATGTAGGCCACTGTAGAATAACGCGTTTTGCAGGGTGCCGGAGGACTGGCCCAGGCCGTGACGCCGTCGCCTGCCGTATCGAATTCCCTCCGGATCGCTGCGCAAGCGGTGACAAGTCCGAGCCGATTAAGCTCGCGGCCAGACCTATCCAGTTCGCGTTGGGCTTTTCAAGTTCGCGAGACCCACGATGCCAAAACAAAAGACACATAAGGGTACGAAGAAACGGTTTCGCCTTACCGCCAACGGCAAGGCCAAGCATCGCATGGCAGGTACCAGCCACTTAGCGACGCGACTTTCCAAAAAGCGGCGACGCAACTTGCGCGGTACTACCACGGTCGCCACGTGCATGGAGCCCTCCATCCGTGAGGCCCTGGGGAAACATAGTTATTAGCTAGTTATGAGGTTGAGGGCGGGCCGTGACCGCGCGGCCGAAGTCTGATTTTTCGGCGTTCGGCTCCCAGCGAGCCCGCCGAATGCGGCATGACCGGGCAACGAACGCCTGTTGTTGCAGGGGCCTGATGCGTGCCTGATTTCATCATGGGATAATGCGATGAGAACTACGACGGGAGTCGCCCGGAATCATTCCAAGAAGCGACTATTTCGAAAAGCGAAGGGGTTCCGGGGCGGTCGCCGCAACTTGTTGCGAACGGTCAAGGAAACGTTGATTCGAGCCGGGGCGTTTGCATTTCGCGACCGCCGACAGCGAAAAAGAGATTTTCGGGCACTGTGGATCACGCGAATCACGGCGGCCGTCCGATCGCGCGGCATGCGCTATAGCGAGTTCATCCACGGGCTGAACAAAGCTGGGATCGGCCTGGATCGCAAGATGTTGTCGGAGATCGCAATCCATGATCCAGTTGGTTTTGACGCGATCGTCAATGAAGTAAAACAAGCGCTGGCCGCCTAGGTCGCGTCCTGCCAGCCACGTCAGTTCGGCTGGACTGAGACGTGCTTCGTACGCCGCTGCCTGCAGGACCGTGCCACTTACTTTCAGTCGTTATCAGCCGGTGCGCGTAACACCTGTTCCCGATGACACGAGAAATCGCGTGCCAGCGCAAGTGGGTTGATGACCTTCCGATCTGACTTTCAGAAAAGTAAGTGAAATTGGCCTGCGGGCCGCGCGCGACGGCCGACGCTTGCCGTTCGGGAAAGCTCAACATGGCACTTCGTGAGTTTCTGGCCACACTGGACGAACTCGTTAGCGATGCGGCCGGAGCATTTCAGTCGGCTGATAGCCTGGAACGCTTGGAACAGGCGCGGGTCGAGTTCCTGGGGGCCCGCAACGGTCGCCTGAAAAGCGTGCAAAAGAGCCTGTCGACCGTGGACGCGTCGGATCGAAAACAGGCCGGCATGCGTTTTAATGCCGTCAAACAGGAAATTGAGTCGACGTTTGCCGAAGTTCAAGCCACGTTTGTGGCGTCCAACAGATCCGCCGGCCCCACGCTGGACCACACCCTGCCCGGACCAACCCTGCGCCTGGGCAGGTTGCATCCGATCACGCAGACCATCAATGAACTGCAAGAAATCATGGGGCGACTGGGATTTTCCCATGCCGATGGTCCTGAAATCGAAGACGAGTGGCACAACTTCGAAGCGCTGAATATTCCCGCGCAACACCCTGCACGCGACCCGCTGGAGAATTTCTACCTGCACACGGCCGCCAAACAGGCAAGCGGCCCGCTGCTGTTACGGAGCCAAACCAGTACGGTCCAGATCCGCGTGATGGAATGCACTCCGCCTCCCGTGCGGATCATCTCGCTGGGACGCGTCTATCGCCCCGATACGGCCGATGCCACTCATTTTCCCATGTTCCACCAAATGGAGGGCCTGTTGATCGACCAGCAGGTGACCATGGCGGACTTAAAGAGCGTGCTGAGGATGTTCGCCAGCAGCTACCTGGGTTCGGACGTCAGCATTCGGTTCCGTCCGTCATTTTTTCCGTTTACAGAACCCAGCGTCGAGGCGGACTTCTCGTGGAACGAAGGTTGGGTCGAGTTTGGCGGAGCCGGCATGGTGGATCCGAATGTGCTGAAGGCAGTCGGCTACGACCCGGAGCAGGTGACGGGCTTCGCGTTCGGTTTAGGTGTCGAACGGTTGTGCATGCGCCGCCACAACATCACCGATATCCGCGAACTCTACAAGAACGACGTCCGCTTTCTGCGGCAATTCTAAGTTCGAGTTTTGCACTTTTTTTTGCGCGAGCAGGTGTGATCCTCACAGAACGTAGCACAATTGTCCGTAATGGTTCATTCTCCGCGTTCGCAATGGCTCGGAAACAATTGGGGACCATGGTTCTACATAATGTCGACTGCGTTGTCGAAAATGCAAAACTCGAACTAAGCCTTGTGGGCGCACGGCGTCACCCCGACTACCGTGCGTAAGCGTGGTCCAGGACGCGCATCACGGTTCCCATGGCCGTCCGACCGCCCTCGTATTTTCGAAAGAGCAACTCGATCGGCATTTCAAGCGGACCTGAGTACCACGCGTGTGAAACAAACCACCCAAGAAAATGCGTGCACAATCGTGCACGCACGGGGAATTGAAGGACGCTCACAGCGTCAGGGCTATCGCTTAGCGTCGGCGACGACGACCGATGAGGCCCAGCACGCCGAGCAGTCCCAGCAGCGTGGTCGACGGCTCCGGCACCGTCCAGAGCTGGATATTGTCCAGCAATTCTCCACCGCCTCCACCGGCTGCGTCTAACGCAGCAATTTCGATGCTCCCGATGGACGTGCCTGCACCGGCGACCACACCCAAAAAGCTACCGTTCGCGGCGCCGGCACTCACAACGCCGGAAAACAGTAAGGCACCGCCTGGATCGGCAACCGTGACATCATAGCTGCCAAAGCCCCCGATCGGATCAATGACGTTCAGTCCAATGGCGGTTTTAATGTCGCCAGTTACCGTCAGAATCGTTGAGTCGGCGAAGGCGTTGGCACCGACCACCGTGGAGATGTTTCCCGCGAAGCCGTCGCCCAGCGCAACCAGACCACCTCCCCCGCTGGAATTGATGGCAATGTTCGTGGCAGAAATGCCAGTCGGAAATCCCAGACCATTGCCGTCGACATTGGGACTCGAGTTGAGGGGATCGGCGAGCACGGCGATGCCGAGTGCTGGAACATTGCCCTCTTCAAAGTCCTCGACGCCTTTCAGTATTTTGCCCACGCTCATCGCCGCATTCTCGAAGTCTGGCTGCGACGTGAAGATAAACGTACCACCCTCTGTGTAGATTCCCGGACTCCCTACCGCTGGATCCACAGGAATGAACGGGTCAGTAGTCGAGTACCGATCTGCACCCGCAAAAGTTACCGGTACGAGCAGCAGGCCTGCTGCCAATAGAAATTCGAATCGCATCTTCAACATTAGTTCTTCCTCCCTTAGGAATCTCATGAACCGAAAAACAGCCAAGTCAACAAACGGCAACGAGCCACGAAGATAACTTACGGCGACGAACCATAGGCTCGAATGGCACGGTATCGCCGCGCAATTGCGCCTGTACGCCAGCCTAAAGAAGTCGCGGGGAAAGTCAAGCTAGTGTCGGGCATTTCTCCGGCAATTGGCAGGGGGCAGGGGCGAAGGCGTAGGGAGCAGCTTGGTGCGGGATTCGGAACTCGGAGCCCGTGAGCTGTTCCGCCGCCGGTCCCAAGAACTTAGACGACGGATTAACGGTATTAACGAGGCGGCTGCCATCGCCGAGCAGGCGCTCGGTCACTTAGCCGATCACGATCTCGACCACCTGCAGGTCAAACGGACCCACCTGTTGCCCGTTCATGATGGACAGCTGATTGCTCTGAGCAACCCCGACCGTGAAACGATGTGTGCCGGTCAGGCCGTTGGTGGGTGTGACGGTCAATAGGCCTGTGGCTCGGTCGACCGAGTACTGCAGGTCGGGTGAGGTGACGGCTTGCAACGGCGTGATCCGCACCGCTGGATCTGTCATGGCCGCCTGATCCAGGAAAATCACGGGATTTGCTTCCAGGTCCGTCGCCTGCAGCCGGAATGTCAGCGGCGTATCAACCGCCGTTTGCAATTGCGGTATATCGGCTAGATATGGCGGATTATCCACCGGGTCGGGCATGACGGTTACGTTGAATTGGCGAACCGCGGTTCCGCCGTGACCGTCGGACGCCGTAACCGTGATCACCGCGGCTCCTGAAGTTCCCTCCGGTGCCGAGAGACGCAACAGACCATTTTCGTTATCCGTGAAGATCTCAAAGCTGTCGATGACCACGTCGGTCAGCGGTCGCTCGTCCTCCGGATCGACAGTGACGTTCTGTATCGCCTCGCGAACGGTGTCGCCTTCGATCAGTTGACCGAAAATGGTGTGATTCGAATCCAGGAACCTTGTGTCACGGTCGGTCACAAAGAATTGGGAATCGTTCGAATCATCATCCACGGACTTGGCCATCGACAATATGCCCGTTCGATTGTGCTGCAGGTTGGGATTGAATTGGTCGTCGAACTCTCCCAGGGTCGAACCACCACGGCCGGTGGCCGTGGGATCGCCCGCTTGGATGACAAAATTGGCGGAAACTCGATGGAAGATGATACCGTCGTAGAAACCGTCCTCTGCCAGGCGGATAATTCGATCGGTGGCCCGTGGAGCCTCCTGCTCAAACAGCTCAAAGATCATGTCGCCGAAACCCTGAACTGAGATTCGTGCACTGCGGTTGCCCGTCAATACCGTGGGGGTCACCGTAGCACTGGAGCTGGTGACGGTAAAGCTGATCGTGTCTCCGTCGACATCCATGCCGTCTAAGGGGATGTGCAGCGGCGAACCACTCAGCAGGGTGACATCGGAAATTTCGGCCAGCACGGGGGCTGCGTTGGTTCCGCGCACGGCCAGCATGATGGTAGCCGTGGCGCTCGTGTCGAAGCCGTCGTTCGCTACTACGTCAATCAACCGATCGCCGCTCTGAGGCCGATTCGTCTGGGTGTTGGCGTAGCGTAACGTACGCAGCACGCGTTGATAGTTGAGCGGCGTGTCGGTCCCGGAAAGCGTCAATCTCGCGGTGGTCTGCTCGTATGTGACGTTGATCGAAGTGTCCAGTCTATCGACCTGCAGCGATTCCGCCGTGCGATCGTCGGGATTGCGAATAGTAACCGTCACGCCTTCGATCGTCGCCTGATCCGTGTCGGAAAGCAGGGCGTCGGCATCGACAATGGCAATCGACGTTTGATCGGTGGCCAGCGTCTGGGCGAAGCCCGTCCCCGCCTGGTCCGGACCATTCAGATCGACCACGGGGGCGCAGGTTATCGATGATTACAAAGAATGACGATGCATCGCGTAACGGTGGGTCGCCGTCATCGTCCACCAGGACGCGAAACTCGATGTTGGTCGACCCCTGGGCGGGATTGCGATCCGAGATATCGGGAGTCCAGGTGATGCGTGCGGAGCTATTGTCGATGCGGGTCAGCACCGCGTCGCTGGGAGCCTGCTCGAGTTGAAATGTAAGCACGTCACCAGAGTTGGCATCGGTAGCACGCGCGATAATTTCGACGGTTTGCCCAATCGTGGTCCGCTGATCGGTGATGGCGGTCAGCCGCGGCGCCACATTCTCGGCCGGCTGGACGTCGACCATGTAGCGCTGGCCGAAGGCACCGTTCTGTCGGCCTGTTCCCTGCCCCTGAAAAACGACCAGCGAGTCTCCTTCGTCGTTCAAATCAACCGCAGGCGTCCGCTGATTTCCGGAGTTGGGCCCGGAACTCGATGCATTTGCGATGACGACATCCCCGTCCGCGGTACCGTCTTCATTAAACGTGCGAAGTTGGGTCTCCCAGCCCGCGCCGTCGGCCCCGGCGTGGCTCCAGGCGGCCAGGATCTCCCCCCCGGACGCCACGGCGATGTCGACGTCCCGCTGGTGACTTGTGTTCGGGTCATGCAACAGAAACTCGGTGCCACGCCGCGTGCCGTCGGCCGCATGGCGTTGCGCTGTCACATCCCAGCCATTGGCGGTCGAAAAGCTGCTCCAGGCGATCACAAACGATCCGTCGGCGGCGGCATCGATGGCGGAGGCGTACTGACTGCCGGCAGTCGTGGTGTTGACTTGAAACGCGTCTGCTTCGGCGGCTCCCGCGCTGTCGAATCCCCGCGCGTAGATCCCCCAATCGCTACCGTCTTCGTCACGGCTGCTCCACGTGGCCACAAATCCCGGAAACGTACCATTGGTCTCGGCCGGGCCAAAATCAGCGATAGCCACAGCCGGCATCGACTGCTGGCCTGCGGTCATCTGGTTGATGCGCACTTCATCCGTTGCAAAAGTGCCGTCGGAGTTAATGACGCGGGCAAACACTCCGTCGAAGTCCCCGTCCCCGACACCCTCCCAAACGACAACTGCCGTTCCGTCCACGGCCACCGCCACGTCGGCGTGGGTTTGTGCGCCACCGACCGTTTCATTGACCAGCAGTGTGCTGCCCAGTCGCATCCCGGTCGACGAGAAGTGCTGCGCGAATATGCCGCTGCGATCGCCTGCACCGCGCCCGTCCCAAACCACCCAGTAGCTACCGTCACTGGCGGAGTCGATGGCAGGCCCGCCTTGCTGGCCGCGCGTGACCGTATTGGCGACCAGCACATCGCCACTGATGGCTCCCATCGCGTCGTATTGCTGGACGAATATTTCCCGGTCGTCCCCCGCGAGTCGCGAGCCCGCCAGGCCGCGCGCGTGGTACGCCACCGTGGCCGCTCCCGTTTCCCCCACCGTGACATCCGCCACGTCGACCAGCGTTCGCTGTTGCTGGGCGAGCGCCTGCGTGATCGTGAATTCGCTCCCCACCGGCGTCGCGGTCAACATCGCCCGCTGTTCCAGCGATTCAAAGGAGTGCGGGCGGGTTCCACGAGCGAACGGGCGGCGCGCGGAGCGAGCCCGGGAAAAAAATCGTCGCCACATAATTAGGTTCCTGCTGTTCCGTAGCGTGCCGCGATATGAGTCACAGAGAACGCACGCTGCTGATCATCTTACGCGGGTCCGACCGACGGAAAAGTGCCCACGTGGACACCACCCAGGTCGCTACCGCAACGTGGTTGATCTCATTTAGTATGAAACGATCCGTCATTTCATGCAACGAAATGGAGATCGACGACGTGGGCCACGGCACGGTTGTTTTTTCGCAACAAGCCTAAAAACCGGGCGAAAATGCCCCTTCGGTACTACCGGCAACCAGGCCCGGCGAAGGCGCGTGGAGGTACACACCGAACCGGACGAGTACCGCCCCAAAAAGATCCTCAACCCTGGTGAGGTCTTTCCGATTGAGTGGGTTGTGGCGATTCCACATCAACTGGAAAACTGGGATTTGTGGTATTCGACCACCAGCGACAACGGTCCCGGGATCGAAGTAGATGGCATTGACGGCGCCCCCCGGGCAGCGTGGCTAGGCATCCACGATTTCCGCGTATGCGCGATGGCGCACGATCCACACGGCGGCCAGCAACAGGGCCGCCGTGTATGCCAGCAGAATGGCCACATGTTGCCAGGCCGGAGCCTGGCTCACCAATTGCGCCGTACCAAATTGATGCACATCCCCGACGCTGATCTCCGCCCACTGCATCAAGAGCGCTCGCAGACGAAACTGTACCGTGAATTTGTTAATGACGGCTGGAACCATGCTGACTACGAACTCGAAGACCAGCGTATAGACCATGGCCACCACCATGGAGCGCTTGGGAAACAGGGTACCCAACAACAGGTAGAGGGCCGCGTAGGCCAGGCAGGATAGCAGGGCGATGCGGCCGACAGCGGAGCCCATGCGCCATGCGTCGGTCGCCGACAACTCTCCCGCTGCGATCCGGATCGAAGCCGACAGTCCCAGCAGCAGGGCTGGCAGTACCCACACCACCGCCGCCAGGTACTTTCCCAACAGCAGCGCCGTACGGCCACCCGGCCGCACGGCCACGTACGTCCAACTCTGTCGCTCCAATTCAGCCGATACCGCCGGCGCGGTCCATAAGAACGTACCCAGCATGCTGATCAGCATGGGGATGAGTACGAACAGAAAAACGGACCACGGTTCGCGTGGCAGGGGCTCTGTTTTGGGAATGAATCGAATGAGCGTCACAATCAGTACCGGGAAAAGTGCCAGTACCAGCCACCAGGCTAGTCGTGGCGCTGTCAGCGCTCGTCGCAACTCGAACTGAAATACGGCCCAGACATTTCCCACTTGCATGGTGTCTAAATCTCTCCTCGATGGATCTTGAGCAGCGTATTGAACAGCGCCAATAATGACTCGTCCGCGGACCGCACTTCGTGGATTTCCATTCCGTCCGCGGAGGCCCATTCGGGTAAATGGGAAAGTAGTTTGCGCAAGACGTGTGTCGAGACAGTGACCCGATCTGCTTCCAACCGGATTTCGTCCGCCACATCCAAGGCGACAATCCGGCTGGCCAGTTGCTGCGGCTGGTTCGTACGAATGGTCAGTTCGTTGGGCAGGTCCACCAGCATTTCGTGCACTTCATCGGCCGTTCCGGATGCCAGCAATCGCCCGCCACAGATCAGCAGAAATGATTGCGTCACCGATTCGACTTCATGCAGAATGTGACTGGCCAGCAACAGGCTCTTTCCCTGACTAATCCAATTCCGCAAGGCCACGGTCATGTCGTGGCGGCCAATGGGATCCAGCCCATTGAATGGCTCGTCCAGGATCAAGAACTGGGGATCGTGGGCGATGGCTTGGGCCAGTTTGGTCCGCTGACGCATTCCGCGCGAGTACGTGGAGATCTCGCGGTGCCAGGCATCCCGCATGCCGACCAGTTCCAGGGACGCCATGGCCACGGCTCGGGCTGCGGCCCGCGACTTGCCCTGTAGCCGCTGCAAATAGGTGACCCATTCCAATCCGGAAACGCCTGCGTACAGGCCTTCCCCGCTGGGGCAGAATCCGATCCGTCGGAATAGCGAATCGTTTCCAAATGGCGTTTGCCCAAAAACCCGCACGGTCCCCAAGCTGGGCCGTAACTGCCCCATGATGAGATTCAGCAGCGTCGATTTCCCGGAACCGTTTGGCCCCAACAAGCCGTAGGCGCCTTCGGGCAGTTCGATCGAGATGTCATTGACGCCAATCACATTGCCATACAGCTTCGTGACTTCTTGCATTAGTATCAGTGGCGGCGGCACGCTCAGACCCTCATCGGTGCCGCCACGCGACGGGCCAGGATAGTGATGGAAACCGAAGTAATGGCGACCAGCACGGCGATCGACCACTTGGCTTCTGCCAACTCACCGAAGCCGAAAATCCAACCCTGCACGCGACCCAGGATGTGGTATAGCGACACGTGCGCCCATTTGGTAGCCGCCTTGAACTCGGGGTGTTGACTAAATTCGACCGACGTCAGCAGGCCGTAAGTAACCCAACCCAACACCCATGTGGCAAACCAGGCAAAGCCCGCATAGCGACTTTCCTGAGTCAGCGAGGAATAGCACAACGCCAGGGCTGCCGTGGGGACCGACAAGACCAGCGAGGCCGCCAGAATGCGGAGCGGCAAATCCCAGGTTGCTTCCACCACTGAAAACTGGGGCGATAGCAGCACGCCCATCACATACAACGCGAGCGCCGGAAACGTGGAAATGCCTACCAGATAAAACCAGACCGTACCAAACTTGCCCAAAATGTATTCCGCGCGGGTAATCGGCCGGGAAAAGTAGATCAGGAATGCGCGAGACCGAATGTCTTGCGATATCAGCGGCGGCGCGATCAGACCAATCATGATCACCATCAACACGGCCTGAGGATAGCGAAAGAACGAGAACAACAAGTACGCCCACACGTCGTGACGTAGCGAGGCGGGGTCCAGACTGGCATCCCGCCAGCCTGGAAAATCCTGCACGGCCCGATGCAGGAATACCTCCAATCCCTCGGCCAATTCCGGGTACCGTAAGGATTGTTCCCAGATAAAAAAGCCCACGGCTGACCAGAGGGCGGGCAGCCAGGAAAAAATCAGCATCCGCCGCAACCAACGACTCTGCCAGGCCCGACGCACTCCCGTGGCGGCCACGACATAGGTTCGCCTCCAGACAGGCGTGCGCATGGGCCGCCAGGTTCGATAACCTAACTCATGAAGTGCCACTGGTTTGTCCCTTGACGGCAGCCAGGAAGATGGCTTCCAACGAATTGTGCGCGGGCAGCAAGCCGCGAATGATTGTTCCGGTTTGCTGAGCAGTCCGCCATACCCGAGGCACCAACGCTGCGTCGTCACCCAGGACGGTAACCGTCCCCGTCGGATCCTGCTCGGCATCCAGTCCCGCGGCGACCAGGGCCTCCAGGAACGCCTGTGTCGGCCCCATGACGCGAACAAGGACCGCCGGCTGCGCCGGAGCACTCAGGTTGCGCAGCGTGTCCGCGATGCGGACTTGACCGTTTGCCAGGATTACGGCGGCGTCGCTCACACTCTGTATGTCGGGCAGAATGTGCGTGCACAGAATCACCGTTTTGAGCTGGTCATCTGCCAATCGACGAATCCGCCGCAACATCGCGTCACGTTCGTCCGGATCCAATCCGGACGTGGGTTCGTCCAGAATCAAAACCGGCGGATCGTGCACGATCGCCTGGGCAAACCGCAGTTTTTGACGCATTCCGGTGGAATAGGTTTCGACAAATCGATAGCGTTCCTGTCCCAGTCCACAATAGTCGAGGATCTCATGCGCGCGACGCAAACTCTCCACGCGCGGAAATCCCGCCAGCTGCGCTGAAACATGGACCATTTCGATCCCGCTGAGCCCATACAGATAGCAGTCGTCCTCAGGCATGTACCCCACACGTGCGCGAATCGCTCGTGACTTGGCCGCCAAGGGGAGTCCCAGCAGCCGGCCCGATCCACTCGTGGCCGGCAACAGCCCCAGCAGGATCTTGATCAGTGTCGTCTTGCCCGCCCCATTCGGGCCCAACAGCCCTGTCACGCCGGGCTGGACGCTCAGGGACACCCGATCCAATGCACGAAAAGCACCGAATAGTTTCGTGATCTCAGTCAGCTCGATAATCGGTGCCATGTCGCGTGCGTATCAACTTCCGTTTGTTTGCCAGCGGTGCCTGCATGCCACCTGGAAATAACGGCCTAAGAGAACCGACATTTGCGCTCGTGTCAATTCGTGTGTGGCAGGCCCTTCTTGGTAGGCTTGTTCCGCCAATGAGCAAATCCAGGCAACTTCCCGATTCCGGGAAATCTCGCCGCACGTCGGACGCATGTGATCCTGAGCGGAGCAGAGTGAAGGAACTGCCAGCCAACGTGACCATGGAGTCTGTTGATTTAATCAGCCGATGGGCGTTAGCCCAATGCCACTCGGTTTGGGCATTGTGGAACAGTTGTCCCCAACTGTTTCCCCCGACAATTTCGCGATTCGCGGATCAATTGCGGACAATGGTTCTACAAACTAAGTGCCATTGGGCTAACGCCTGCCGGCTGATGTTGTCTGTCGCACGTGAAACAACGTCTCTGGAAGATCCTTCGAAATGCTGACCGTGCAGCGCACGTGGTCAGCTTCCTCAGGATCACACTTGGCCGCGAATTGTGTGTTACGGCGGTGCACCCCGCGGCGCGAATCGACGCTGCTCGATCTGGACAACGCGGGCTCGGTTGGTCTATGTTCTGCACCCATGAAGCCATGCATGGACAACCACGCCCGACCCGTCAGCAGTTCCAGGGTGCTGAGCACTAACGATGGCGGCGCTGCTGGTCACACTTCGGATCGGCCTATGCGCAGTCTGCGCTTGCGCGGATGAGTTTCGTGTCGATACGATGGTCTTCGCCGACGAGCGCCCTGACGCCATATGTCAGACCGTCACGCTGTTCACCGACAACCGCATCTACGATCGATTGTCGGACGAACGAGTGGAAGTGACGATGATCGACTTGGCGGACGCGAAAATTACGATTCTCGATTTGGGAAAACAAATTCGCAGTGAGTTGAGCTTTGACGCAATCAACACCTTCGTGCGCGACGCCAATGCGGCGGCCCGTTCGTCACCCGCCTTCGTTAGCTTCGCGGCTCGGCCCAGATTCGAGACGGTCGACGAGCTGAATGGCACTCTGCTAGTGCTGAGAGGTGCCAATCTCTCATACCGTGTGGACACTCGCCGCGCACCTAATGACAAAGTGGCGCAGCAGCTGAAAGACTTTACCGACTGGTCAGCGCGACTCAATACCATGCGACCCGGTCTACCGCCAGGTGCCCGCCTGGAACTCAATCGAAGACTGTTCGAAAGAAAACGTATCCCCAACTCGGTGACCTGCGATATCGTGCTGGATGTCACGGATCGGCGGACGTTTACCAGTCGGCACGAGTACTCTTGGCAATTGTCCACGGAGGACCAGGCGCAAATCGCTTGTTACGACAGATTCAGTCGTGACTACGCTCACGTCGACCTGCCGACATTCCTTGCGTCCCCCGCCGCGCAACAGTAGGTTCCGTCTTGAGCCGTCTGGGGCTCCTCTGGCAGCGCCGCGGCAAATCGGTGTCCATCGCCACGAATTCCGATCGGAATCAGCGTACTTTGGCGATCACCATGCATCTCGTTTGAAAGCGGTGTCCCGGAAAGCAGCACGTATCTACCGCCGGCTTGGTTTTCGCCGTTATGGGGGTTACATTGACGGGCTGTCAGGTCCGACAGGTTCAATGCGACACGTCTACGGAATCGGTAAAAAGTGCCACATGACTGAGATTGCCTTGATGGGGCGGCGACCCCGGTTATGCGGGCGAGACCAGCGAACTTCCTGCCGCACCGTGTCTTCCAGCGTCTTGCGTCCGGGGCGGACATGGCTGCTGGTCTGCCTTGCCTGCTGTCTGCTCCGCGGACTGCCATGCCGGGCCGACATCACCCTCATCCAAAATGCCACGGACGTGTTGGTGCAAATTGATGGGAAGACATTCACCCGCTACGTAATCAAATCGGGGACAAAACCCATCCTGTGGCCGATTGTGGGACCCACCGGTCACGAAATGACGCGGGCTTTCCCCATGCGCCAAGACGCCTCCACGCTGACTACGGATCATGTCCACCACCGGTCTATGTGGTTCGGACATGGAGACGTCAACGGCAAGGACTTTTGGCTGGAGGAAAAGAATTCAGGCGTGATTCAGCACGTCGAGTTTGTTAAGGTCGAGCAAGAGCCGACTCCGTTGATCGTCACCCGTAACGAGTGGATTAACGACGAACAAAACAAGGTCTGCTCTGATTTGAGAGCCGTTCGCTTTTACGAGGACGGCGAGCGACGGTGGATCGATTTTGACATTACGCTGATCAACGACTCCACGGAACCGATCACCTTTGGCGATACAAAGGAAGGCAGTTTCGGCATTCGCGTGGCGGATTCCATGCGGGTCGACAGTGGGCCGAGCGGCCATATCGTCAACGCCATGGAAATGACCAATGAAGACGCCTGGGGCAAGACGGCCGCCTGGGTCGACTATCAAGGGACCGTGGACGAGTCGAACGAATTGGTGGGAATTGCCGTTCTGAATCATCCCAATAGCTTTCGTTTTCCCACCTACTGGCACGTGCGAACCTATGGCTTGTTCGCGGCCAACTGTTTCGGATTACACAATTTTCGAAATTCACGCGACGAAGATGGAGCGTACGTCCTGGAACCCGAACAATCGATTTCCTTCTTCTATCGCGTCGTCCTGCATCGCGGTGATGAGCAACAAGCGCGCATCCCCGAGTCTTTTGTCGATTATGCGAAGGTCACCAAACAGTCCGTCATCGAACAGCTGGCCGGAACGCGTGGGGCGGAACTGCCCCCGTCCGGCGAGTCCCCCGCCGTGGACGTACCTGAAGTAATCGAACAAGATGGATCGACGGCTCAGGTTGATTCGCCATGAGACCCGTGGTTCGACCGTAGGACAGGTTTAGAACCTGACCGTTACCCACATCTGGGCCGCCTCGTTAGACCGCAAGCCAGAGAGGAAATGCCGGCACACGCTCAGTCTGGCGAAACACAATGCGGCATTCTTCGGCGGCGTACGCGTGCGGCGGACGCGCATGCCGCCAGAAATCGCCTGGGAGTGCTGGCCTATGATCGATGCGAACGGCGATTTCTTCTGGCGTGCGGTCTAACGAACCGGAAAGGTGTGTAACCGACAGGTGACAAGCTTGTCCTACGGTTTGCTGGACCAACGGCTAACGAGCTTGCCAACCGACCAATTTACGGGTTTCGGCTGAATGCTACCAAAATCGCGCCGCTTCAAAAACGCGTCCGCTTGGCAAAACAGCCTGGACTAACGAACGCTGGCTCGACAGAGTTCCGGGGTAACGAAGTGCTGCGCGACCTGCACCACCCCGCTGCATGGAACTAGCCTGCGGGCGCAATGTGATTAGAATCGGATTGGTCGCGATGACCCGCTACCACTGGCGGCAAGAAACGTCGAACCAACCAATTATCCTACGAAGAAACCCCGTTCGTTTTGCCGATAGCGTAACATATTCCCAGTTAGCCCAATTTCGTTAATCGAACACAGCTTCCAAATCAGGCCATATTCCCCAATTTGATCCGCGCATGGCCTTGATGGGGGTTTTCCATGAAAAGGAGTGCAAAAGTCGCATGTTGTTGGCTCAAGACGCTTGCGTATGTTCCCTGAATGAGCTTCGTGAACTTGTTTACCAGACGTTATGCAGCTACGACCAGCTAGAACCGGGGGTTTTTTCAATGACAGAGAGGATCTTGGTGCGAAACGGCAAACCATGCGGAATCCACTTCTGCCTGCACGGACCGCGTCGCGTCAAGTATACGTCCATTTGGGAAACGGATGGCAATACAGTTTTGTTTTATGGTTCGACCGGTGAGCGGTTTCACCGCACCAAGTTGATCGAGGCCCCGGCGATTCCGGGAGATTTAGGCGCCGTATAGTCCCGTGGGATGCTAATTCAGATCGATTCAAGCTACTACTACGGTTCATATTTCATATAACGATCCACGTTGATCTTTTTCATACACGGAGGTTTGATAATGCTCGTACTTTCACGCAAACAAGCAGAACGCATAAAACTCGGCGAGTCGATTATCGTGACGGTCGTCCGGGTAACGGGTGACAAGGTCCGTCTGGGCATCGAGGCTCCCCCGGATGTCGTTGTCTTGCGAGACGAGTTGTCACCCAAAGCGAGCGAACGACGGAAGAAGTCAGCAGCCTAGCTGGGGCGGCAGCGTTACTTTGCCTCGGTGACGCGCCTTGTTCGGCCATACCGCCACAAAACGAGATGCGACAGGTACTGCGATCGAATTTACCGCGCCTGGTACAAGCATGATCGGTAGGGTCATATTGTGCCAGGCGTGGTTTTTTTGTTTGGCAGCGGAACAAACGCCTTGTTTTTTGGCCCAATGGATTAAAGATAACTAAATGACCGATCGCGATTGTGCGGCGCGAGGCGAAGTCCGGGGGGGTCAAGGGGATGCCCCCCGGGGGGATTGGTGCCTATGGGGAGTTCGGATGACCATGCAGCGACTGCGATCAATTCTCTTACCGTTCGGGGTGTTATGCGGATTCGGAATCCTGATATTCGCCACCGTTTCCCCCATTTATTGGGCTTTGGCCCAGGAGCCCGCGGTGGAAACTCAATCTGCACAGGAAACCAAAACCATGATTCGCACCGAGGATGAGTGGCGGGAAATGCTATCCGCCGAGGCGTACCACGTGCTGCGAGAGAAGGGTACGGAACGACCCTACACGAACAAGTACGACAACCACTTCCAGCCCGGCTCCTACGCTTGCGCGGCTTGTGGGCAGGTCCTGTTCGACTCCCAGGCGAAATTCAATTCCGGTTGCGGTTGGCCCGCATTTTACGCTGCCAAAGCCGGTGACCGAGTGCGACTGACACCCGACAACTCGTTCGGCATGCGACGCACTGAGGTAACCTGTACCCGATGTGGCTCTCATCTGGGACACGTGTTCGACGACGCACCGCAGACTCCCTCGGGCCAGCGATTTTGCATCAACTCGGTCTCCCTCAAGTTTATCCCAGCTGGGGAATTGTCGAAGGATTCGGACACGGCCGCGTCCAACGAGAAAACCCCGAAGTAAATTCGCCTGGCTCGTTTGCATTTGGCCCGGTGCCACCGTCTCATGGACTATGCCAGGACCTCCTGGTTCGTGACGATTCGGATTTCGCCACTGCTGACATCGTAAATTGCCCCCACGACCGCCAGCTGTCCGTCTTCCACCAGTTGATGAATTGTGGCACTTTGGTTCAGGATGGAGTTCACGACATACCGGACGTTTTGTTCGGCCACTTCATCTACCATCTGATTCAGCTCGTGGTCTGATCGATACGGTCGTTCGGGAACCGAATGGCGAATATCGTTTAAAATGCTGTTCAAGTGCTCCAGGGGCTGACCCGTATCATGTGGGTCCCCTCCCAATGCGGCTTTCAATGCGGCCGTCACGGCACCACACCGCGTGTGACCGACGACGAGCACTAATTTCGCTCCGGCGACGGCACATCCGTATTCCATACTACCCAGCACTTTGGGGCTCACCGTATTTCCAGCGATCCGCACGCTAAAAATGTCTCCCAAGCCCAGATCAAAGATTAATTCGGCGGGAGTGCGCGAGTCGATACAGCTGAGCACGACGGCCAATGGATGCTGGCCGGCAGCGGTCGCCACCATTTGGCGCGTCAGGTCTCGCGTTAATTGATGCCCACTGCGAAAACGCTCGTTCCCCTCCAGCAGAATCTGCAACACCTGCTGCGGCGTGACCTGATTCTGCAGTTCGCGGGTGGAATAGTCGACATACTGAATCTCGTCGCTCAGCCGGTACTTCGTGCGGAATCCCTGCAGGCTGACGCGGACACCGTGTGCCGGGCTCATTTCGTCCCGAAACTCACGAATCAGGCTCAATACGTCGGGATCGATGTAATCGGTCTTGGACGCATCCAACAGAACGTGTGCGCCACGCTGAGCCGACCGCAACAATCTCTCCAGCGAAACCCGGTTCAAGAAACTCACTTGATTGGGCAATTCAATCCGCAGCACGTCCCCCCCCAGGTGTCGCTCCACGATTCGTCGCAGCGGTTGGCGAATATTGCTGTGCAGGATAAAAGCAATACTGACGCCCAGTCCGATCAGAATGCCCGAGAGCAGGTCCGTAAACACGATCGCCACGACTGTGGCCAGAAACGGAATGAACTGGTAGTAGCCGTCGCCCCACATTTGCCTGAACAACTTAGGGCTCGCCAGCTTGAGGCCGGTTACCAGCAGAATCGCTGCCAGGCTCGCCAGCGGGATCATATTCAGCCATGACGGCAGCAGGGCGACAAACACGATCAGTAGGATTCCATGGAAAATGGCAGATGCCTTAGTGGTCGCTCCCGAGTCGATATTCACAGAACTGCGCACAATGACGGAGGTAATGGGAATTCCACCCAGCATTCCAGCGCAGATATTGCCGATACCCTGCGCCAATAACTCTCGATTCGGCGGCGAATATCGCTGTCGAGTATCCAGGCGATCCACTGCTTCGATATTTAAGAGTGTCTCCAGCGAGGCCACGACGGCGATGGTGACGCCTCCCATCCAGACCGCAGGGTTCAGCCATTGACGAAAATCGGGTTGCCGCAGGAATCCCAGGAATTCCTTGGCGCTGCCGGACACTGGCACCCGCACCAAATGGCTCGTTTCAATGGTCCAAGCGTCCCCCCATGCCGACAGCAGCCAGCGCAGTCCAATACCTATCGCCACAACGATCAGCGGCGCCGGAATCATGGACTTTTTCAGGAGGTTCGATTTATCCCAAAAGACCAGAATCAGCACGCTGAGAATCCCGATCAGGGCTGCCGCAAGTTGAATATCGCCGCGAAACAGTCCGAATAGTTCGGTCAACGTGTTCTGGTCGTCCGGCTGCGCAAAGGCCATTTCCCCTTCCGGGTCGGTATCATGGCCCAGCAGGTGCGGGACTTGCTTGAGGATCAGAATGATGCCGATGGCGGCCAGCAAACCCCGAATGACGCTGGTCGGCACGAAGGCGCTGACCACGCCGGCTCGAACTAATCCCAAGCCGATCTGAAGGAATCCGCCGATGACCACCGTCATCAGGAAGACTTCGTACGATCCCAGGGCGGCAATCTGTGCGGACACGATCGCCGCCAGGCCGGCGGCGGGTCCGCTCACGCTGGTGTGCGAGCCGCTGATCAAACCGACCAGAATTCCACCGATGACACCGCTGATCAAACCCGAAATCAGGGGCGCGTCCGAGGCCAGCGCGATACCGAGACACAAGGGCAGGGCCACGAGGCACACAACCGTCCCCGCCACGAGATCCCGCGGCAGCGAATTTTGCGAAGCGGGTATGGCGCCGTCCATGTCAACATCCGAAACGATTGAGGGTCAGGTCCTTGTTCTGGCAGCGCTGCGGCAACCGCGGACGACTCAGCTCACTTCGCATTCGGCGCCCGGGCGAGTGAGTGTCGCCACAAGTGCCGTTTGCTGAGCCGGATCCATATTTTCCGTATTCTGCAGCATATTTTCCAGTTCACTTGCCGCTTCGACGGGGTCGTCTTCAAGGCGTTGGATCAGGGCCACGGGTAATGTCACGATGGGGCACGAATCGTCGGCGGGCAGGCCGCAACCGTACGAAAGGAGGGTTCCCTGCGGATCTAATTCGAGGCACCAGGGTCCGCCGCCTGGACCCAGCAATTCAAGCCCCACGATGGTCACTGCGGCGCTGTTTTCGTTTCGGGACCGCGGCTGACATCGTTGCGCGAAGAAACTTTCGACGCATAGTGGGCTGGGTTGAAGGGGGGCGGGTTTCCGTTTGCCCCATCGATCTTCCTCCGCAAATCGGATCAGCTGTTCCACCGTTTCACGATCCAACTTCGGGCAGGCGGGTGTCGGCGCGAACCGCTGGAGATTCGTGGCATCGAACTGCGGGTCCATGAAGTCATAGGAGCCATAGATGGAAACATTGGCCCAGATCCATTTTTCCAGGTCGTTGAGTGGCGTGTCCGGCTGGTCCTTGAAGCCGCGAAAATCGACGCCCACCAGGCCATAAAACTGGTTGGCATATTCGATGGCTTCACGCATTGAAATGGGCTCCGTCGGAGTCAGGTGAAACGTCCGTCCGTGCGCCTGCGGATTGTCAAACAACTGGCAAATGATCTCCGAATTCCAATCAACACAGGTAATATTGCGTCGCTCGTGACCGGTGGCCCCCCAGCGGATGTTGAGGTGCCGCTTGCCGTCGGCGGAGGGTTCCACGTGGCCCGAGAGCAGCTTCGCCAACTTCATATACAGGTAGGTGCCGTGATACGTACTGGTGTAGCCGGTGCGCGAATCACCGGTGATCACCACGGGGCGGTAAATCGTGGTCTGGCGGAACCCCGCGGCGCGGACTGCCTTTTCCGCCTCAAACTTGCTTTGCTCGTACACGTTGCGAAATGCTTGTCCTACGTCCAATTCATCTTCGCGAACAACGTCTTCCCGCTGACCGCAAACGTAGGCAGTCGAAATGAAGTGCATCTCTGGAATGTTGGTCGCCCGACACATCGTCAAAACGTTCTGGGTCCCTTCCACGTTGGTTCGCCAGGGCTCTTCGCCCACGGCGCGAAACGTGAGCGAGGCCGCGGAATGCATGATGCTGCCCACATGATTGGCGATCCATTGCAAGGTGGTTTCGTCGAAGCCCAGATGCTCGGCGCAAATATCCCCCTCCAGACAGACGGGGCGTCGCAGCGGCTCGCCGGCCTGATGCTCCCACATCTGCATGGTCTGTTCCATCCGCTCCATCGCCGTGGCCCGTTTGCTGGCGCGTATCACCACGGCCACACGATGCCCGCGGTGCAATAAATCGCGCATCAGGTATTGTCCCAGCAGCCCCGTGGCTCCCGTTAACAACACAAAGTCCTTGCATTCGTTCTTCATATTCCTCTTCCGATCAATGGAATCATCACCACACGTCAATCAAAGCTTATCAGTATATCGCTGGCGGACTCGTCCCCGGAAGCCACCCGGTTTTGAGGGGCCTCGAGATTTGCCAGAATACGGCGGGAATATGACACTCAGAGAAAATGTGCGGACCAGCACTTCCCGGGTGGATGAGCGGATTTACGCAGCCATCGGGCCGCTGGTAGCATCGGTACCTTTCGGAACGGCTTCGGCGAGATACGCGTCCTGACGCCGAGGTCCGTTCCCGCCCGCCTGGCTTACCAGTCCACGGACGCCAACGCAGCCGCGGATGCCCGGATCGACAATTCGCGTCCCGTGAGCCTTGCCCTCGAGCAATTTCCTACTTATTTTTTAACAGCAGCGGGGCTCCTCCAGGAACTGATCGACTTATGGGACTAGCAGACAAGTTTCGTGCGCTGTTTGAGCCTTCGAAATTGGACGTGTGGAAACGATTCGAAGTCCTGCGCGAAGCCGTTTCGGGAACGATGTCCAAGTTCTACAAGGTTCGCGATCGGGACACGAAAGAGATTTTGGGGCTTAAGATCTGTGACATCGAGAAGACCTCGTTCTTTGAAGGGCGATTCTCGGGCCTGAAAAAACCTACTGAAGGGGAAATTGCCATTCAGTTGGATCACCCTCGCATCGTTCGCACGCGGGAGTTCGGGACCACCACGAACAACGAGCATTATTTGATCATGGATTATCTGGAGGGTCCCGGGCTGAACGCCTGCATCTTCCAAAAAACCAACTTATTGGACGGCAAACGAGCCGAACTGGTGCGGCAGATGGCCGAGGCAATCTGCTTCATTCACGCCGCCGACTACATTCACCGCGACATTTGCCCGCGCAACTTCATTTGCGATAACCAGCTGAACAGTCTCAAATTGATCGACTTCGGTTTGACGGTTCCCGCGCGACGTGAATTCATGCAGCCCGGCAACCGTTCCGGAACTCCCAATTACATGGCGCCAGAGATTATCCGCCGTCGAGCGACTGACAAGCGATTGGATATTTTTTCCTTGGGAGTTACCGCGTATCAATTGTGCGCGTTCGACTTGCCGTGGCCGACACAGGACGTGAGCGGCAAGGCGGCGGTGGCACACGACACCAAGCAACCTGTCGATATCTTCGCCGTCTGCCCGCGCTTGAACCGCAAGCTCGGTGAAACCATCATGCAGTGTATTGAGCCCGATCCGGACAAACGGCCCCAAACGGCCGAAGCCATTGTGTATACGCTCAGCAACGTCACTTCGGACCTCGAAGCGTAGGCAGACGGGTGGCCCGGGGCTCCCCGATGGCCCCGCTGGCTGCCGAAATAGGGGAGTTTTCACCGCGCGACTCGTCATTGCGTTGCCGTCAATTCGCCCCTATAATTTCAGGTTTGCGACGGCCGGTTGAATCGCACCCGAGCGCTGTCCGACACGTCCGACAGTTGCACGATTGATATTTCTCAGGAGCGGAAAGCGCGATGACGATTGACAAGACACTCAAGATTCGCCGCGGCTTGATGAAGAGTCGCAGTGTGATGACGCGGGCTGAACGGGTCACCCGATTGCTGAACACGGACCGCTGGAAAGAGGGAGACCCGGTGTTGGGACTGCCCAAGGTCCGCGTGCCCAAGTTGACGCTCAAGAAGAAAAAGAAAGTCAAGAAGGAAGACGAAGAGACGCCGGCCAAGAAGTAGTGCGGCGCCGTGCGGAGTCGGATTCTTTCAGGATCTCTCAGGATTCGAATCACACCGTGCCTTGAAGCTGATTGGCGGCTGAGCGGACAACGTCGCAGGTGCAGGAAGCCCGTCCGAGTGATCGTTGACCCTGCCCGCGGCCGATTCTATAATTTCCAGCCCCTCCCGTATGTCCGAACTGTTGCCAGTCGGCCAGCGGGCGCCCTCTTGCAGGACCATTCTGCAGTCGACATCAAATAACACGCCCAGCCCGCTTCCCCAGCCGTCGGGGCAAGATTAACTTTTGGGGATTGAACGATCACGTCGAACCGACGCTAAGGAGTTGCCACAGATGGGAAACGTAGCCGAAATTACGGACGCGAATTTTGAGCAGGAAGTCTTGCAGTCAGATCAGCCGGTACTCGTCGATTTCTGGGCCCCCTGGTGTGGCCCCTGCCGCCAAATCGCCCCCATGATCGACGAACTTTCTTCGTCGAACAGCGGTTCCGTCAAGGTCGTCAAAGTGAACATCGACGATAATCCGCAGGCACCGGGTAAGTACGGCGTGACGAGTATCCCTACCCTGTTGCTGTTCAAACGTGGCAACGTGGTCGAATCGTTTGTCGGCGTGCAACCCAAACAGCGGCTGCAAGCGGCGCTGGATTCACACGTGGAGATGGCTTAACGACGTTCGCCGCGGCTAACGATACAACCGGCAGGCGTAGTAGTATCCGTCGCGACCCTGGTACACGGCTTGGGCCACGATCGGGCGTTTCCCCGAATAGCAGCACTTGCGCAGCGCAATTTGTGGCGTCGTCCCCCAACCCACTCCTTCGAATCGGCGCCACCCAGACTTCCGCCCACGTGGCCACGTATCAGCCGCGTGGCTGCGATGCGTGCTTTGCGATGCGCGACGCTCTGCGCGCTTTCAGCGCGGACCGCGGTCGTCAACGAGACCAGCAGAACGACTGCGATGAGGAGCTTCTTCATGTTCGCCTCCGTGCGTGGATGAAGCACTTATTCTCGGTGGTGGCAACAGCCGGCCGCCGGAACACGTCACCGTGGCGACACGGAAGTTGAATACCGCCGAAATTGACGGTTCCCCACAAAGCAACCCCGAACTTGTTATCGGCTACCACCGAACTGTCAAATCGTGAAATGCCGGTCCGGGTGCAGTCGTGGCGATTACACCGATTGTGCAAACCCGGCATCACTCGTGAAGCGGCAGCCCGCCTCGCGCCCGCTGACGGTCGCCGACGTGATGATGAGATCTAAACGAACGGCAACGAACCCCGCTGGGCTGCGGACAGGGCGACAATGAGCCCTGCAATCGCGCCCGTAACCGCGGCGAAATATCGCTCGCCCTTGTCGGCCGTGGCCGCCGCGGGGTTGCCATCGCCCGTATCCGGGTGAATCCGCGACCACGGGCGTGGGGTCCAGACGCCGGGCTGATTCAAGGCCTGAATGTCCAGCCCCCGTCGCTCGCCTGGCCCGGCTTGCTCTAGCCGCACCCAATCAGGATGCAGGTGCAGGACCAGGCTGGTTTCCAGTTCGCCGGCATGGTCGCCGGGCTCCGCGAAAACGTCCTGCACCACTTCCGGGACAACCTGCCAGAAATTGCACACGGTGACAAAGACATGCAGATTGAGCTGGATATCTCGGACCAGCGGTTTGAACTCATTCCCGCCGTGTGCATTAACGATCAACAGCCGATCGATACCCTGTTGCGACAGGCTTAAGCAAATGTCATGGAGAATCGAAGCGGCGGTATCGGTGGATAAGTGGACGGTGGCCACCTGGTCGAGCTGCTGGGCGTTGTTGCCGAAGGGAATGGTCGGCAGCACGATGGGTTTCGCACCACGCTCGCAAGCCTGGCGCGCGGACTCCACGGCAATCCGTTCCGCCTCGATCACGTCGGTTCCATGGGGCAGATGGTAATTATGCGCCTCGGTGGCGCCCCAGGGCAGGATGGCCAGGTTGGGTGGATCGTCGAGCAGTTGACGGTAGTTGGCTTCGAGCAGGACGTAAGCACGCGGGCTGGCTGTTTTCATGCCGTAATCCGTGGGATCTCGAATCCGGTGCGCTGTTGGCGTGCGAAGAAGGATTGGGCCAGCTCGTCATCCAGAATCTGCTCGTTCTGCGGGTCCCACTTGACGACGCGCTGCAACCGAGCGGCAATGGCGCAGAGATGACATACGCTCATCGCTTGCACGTGCGAATGAACATCGGAAACCGGGCGGCCTCCTTCCCGGATACAGCGATAGAAGTTGTCCTTATGTCCCTCGTAAGGCTTGCCCTTGTACAGCGCCTCGACGTCCGCCGGCTCGAACTTTCCCGCGTCCCAACTTTCCTCAATGGGCTGACCCACGATTTTGCCGCGGTTGACAAACAGCCGGCCCTTGGTCCCTTCAAACAAAATCCCGTTTTCGCCGCGGCTCGTCACCGTGAGCTGCACGCCGTTGGCATAATGGCATCGGATGGCGAAGTTCTGCGAAGTGTTGTAGCAGTTGTCGAGGTTTGGATAGCCGTTGGTGAACGGGACGGGATGCGCGGCATCGCGACCGTTGACTTCGATGGGTCCCATGCCGGCACCGTTTTGATTTAACGCCCAAATAGCGATGTCCACGTGGTGAGCGCCCCAATCGGTGAACTTTCCGCCGGAATACTCGTACCACCAACGAAACTGGTAATGGCAGCGCTCTTTGATGTAATCGACTTGGGGGGCTTGTCCCAGCCACATGTCCCAATCCAGCTCGGGAGGTGGCGACGTCTTCGCGAATGGGCCCCCCACGTCGCCGCCATCGATGTCAACGGTTACGTGCTGGATGTCTCCCAGCAGGCCCTTCTGCACCATGTTCACCGCGCGTAGGAAACGATCGCGATCACTTCGCTGTTGCGTGCCCACGAAGAACACGCGATCGCGGTACTTATCGCAGGCGTTCCGTATCAGCTGGTTTTCTTCCAGCGTCAGGGTGAGTGGTTTTTGACAGAAGACGTGCTTGCCCGCCTGCAGGGCCTCGATGCAAATCTTGACGTGCCAATGATCGACGGTGACCACGCTCACCACGTCGATGTCGTCTCGGTCCAGAATCCGGCGGTAGTCCCGATAGGCGACCGCTTTGCCCTGGCCAATCTCTGCATCATCCCTGGCAGCTTCCATGCGATTCGCGTCCACATCGCAAACGGCAGCGATTTCGCCAAACCGGCTGTGATCCTTGGCGTCTGCATTGCCCATGCCTCCCATGCCGATACAGCCGATGCGCAAGCGATCCCCTGCCGACGGCTGCGCCATGGATTTTTGGGTCCAGGCAAAATAGGGTGTGGCGGCCGAGGCGAATGCCGTGACCTTGGCAGCATCCGCGATGAATTGACGACGATTAGTTTTTTCTTTTTGCATGTGCATGACGCCTCGTGCGCGACTACCGAAGCGGCGGAAATCCGCCTAGTGAATGAACACAGCGTTCACCAGTGCCGCGGCGCGCTTAATATATTCAACTTCGATGGTCGTGGTCCGCAAGACGCCGCGGTAGTCGTAGACTTCATAGAACTTTTTTTCTTCCCCTTCGTAGGTGCGGGACGGCTGCCGCCCCAGCCAGTCGTGGACTTGGGCATCGTCGATCGACTGACCTGCATCCAGCCCCGCTTGGACACGCTGGTAGGCATTCCGGGCGGCGCCTCTGGCCTTAAATTCCACAATGGCGAGAACGCTGGCCGCGACCGCGATCAGCAGCAGCGCCAGGATGCCGCCCCATGTTTTTCCTCGCCGTTCATGCGATTTGTTCATATTCTGCCAATTCCGGTATCTGGACTGCGCGCCCCTGGTAACTGCCAGCGGATGGGGAGGGATTCGAACCCCCGGTACCCTTGCGAGTACTGCAGTTTTCAAGACTGCCGCCTTAGTCCACTCGGCCACCCATCCTGTCCTCGGATTGAGATCACGTGGTCTCGGTTGCCATTTTTCACGATGTGTCCGCCATTGAAAAGGAGACAACCGACGAAGCGGGTTGCTGTTTCCATCCTCGTATTTGGCCGCTGCCGACACTTTATGCGGTTCGTTTGCTATAACAACCGCAGTCGGTGCATCCGCCCAATCCTGGTCAAAACTCCTATGAACCGCTGTCGTTGGTGGAAATTGGTTTCGGTGGGCGCATTTTGGACGCTGCTGCCATGGGCGACCGTTGTGGCACAAACCGACCCAAGTCCGGCTGGGGCGCCACCAACGCCGGCCAATCGCAGATCGCCGGGACAGCCGACCACGACCCGCATTCCAGGCCTCTCCCCAGCTGCCGAAAGGGCCGCGAAGGCCCTGTCTTTGGCTCCGGGGTTTGAAGCCGGGCTGTTCGCATCCGAACCGCTTCTGGCCAACCCCGTGGCGTTTTGCATCGATGAGAAGTCCCACGTGCTGGTCTGTGAAACGTTTCGACTGAAGCGTGGTGTAGAAGACAACCGGGACCATCTCGACTGGATTGACGACGATCTGGCCGCTACGACGGTGGAGGATCGCTTGGCGTTTTTCCAAAAACACCTGCAGGGAAACCTCGATCGATTCAGGCAACATCAGGACCGCATACGCATCATTCAGGATCGCGATCGAGATGGCCGGGCTGATCGTGCATCGGTCTTTGCTGAAGGATTTAACGATGTCCTGGAGGGACCAGGGGCCGGAATTCTATCGTGGCGTGGGACGGTCTATTACGCTTGCGTCCCCCGGCTCTGGGCATTTCGCGACGACGACGGAGACGGCAAAGTAGACAAGCGCAAGGCGTTGTTTGATGGATTCGGTGTGCATGTGGCCTTCTTCGGCCACGACTTACACGGATTGCAGCTGGGCCCGGACGGTCGGCTGTATTTCAGCATGGGGGATCGCGGACTGAATGTGGAGACCCATGGGGCTCGGCTGGAATATCCCGATACGGGCTCGGTGCTGCGCTGCGAACTCGATGGCTCCAACCTCGAAGTAGTGGCGACGGGGCTACGAAATCCCCAAGACCTGGTGTTCGATGACACCGGCAATTTGTTCACCGGGGACAACAATTCCGACAGTGGAGACCTGGCGCGTTGGATACACGTCGTACCTGGAGCCGACTACGGTTGGCGCATGGCGTACCAGTATCTGCCGGATCGTGGACCCTGGAATCGCGAAAGCATGTGGGATGCTGACAATATCCGTCGTCCGGCTTTCGTCCTACCTCCCGTGGCCAACATAGGAGACGGTCCAGCGGGCCTGGCGTATTATCCAGGAACGGGGATGAGTTCCGACTACCGCGGCAACTTTTTCATGTGCGACTTTCGAGGCCAACCCGGCCTGAGCGGTGTCCGCACATTCAAACTGAAACCACGCGGTGCTTCCTTTGAGTTGATTGACCCGGAACTGTTCGTCTGGAATTGCCTGCCGACCGATATTCAATTCGGACCGGACGGCAGCCTGTTTGTGCTGGACTGGGTGGAAGGCTGGTCAGGAACCGGAAAGGGTCGCATCTTTCGCGTCTGGCATACGAAGGGCATGGAATCCAAGGCCGCCAAAGAGGTGAGTGCGATTTTGCGAATCGACCTGGCAGAGGCCGAGCCCGAGCAGCTCAGTCGCCTGCTGGCACACCCCGACCGGCGACTGCGACACGAAGCCCAATTCCAGTTGGCTCGAAACTTCGACATCAAGAGCCTGGCCCAAGTCGCCCACACTTCTCAGATTCAGCTGGCCCGCCTGCACGCCGTTTGGGGACTTGGTCAAATTGGCCGCCTACAGACAGCCGCGGGCCGAGCAGGCGCTGGATGAGGTCTTGCCCTTGGTGCGGGACATCGACGAAGAGGTGCGCGTGGCCGCCGTGACGGTGTTAGGCGACGCGCGATATCGGCTGGCGACCGGCCGATTGATCGGCGTGCTGACTGACGACCGTCCGCGTGTCCGCTGCGCGGCGGCGCTGGCGCTATCACGGTTGGGAGCA
The DNA here is from genome assembly GCA_963695565.1 of uncultured Planctomycetales bacterium. Classification (GTDB taxonomy): domain Bacteria; phylum Planctomycetota; class Planctomycetia; order Pirellulales; family Pirellulaceae; genus CAVOGW01. The sequence goes on along the minus strand of CAVOGW010000004.1, from coordinate 184,508 downwards.
AGCGAGGCCGTGGACGAACTGGTCACGCTGCTGATCGCGAATGCGGACCAGGACGCGACCATCCGCCATGCAGCCGCGCTCGGGCTCAAAGCATGCGCGACACCCAACATGTTACGCGCACTAGCCGCACATCCCAACCGATCCGCGCGGCTGGGGGCCGTTTTGGCTTTACGGATGTTGCGTAGTCCGTCGTTGGCGGTGTTCCTGTCCGACCAGGATGCGCAGATCCAAGAGGAGGCGGCCCGAGCCATCCACGATCTCACGCTCAAACAGGGCCTGCCGCAGCTGGCTGATCTGATCCACGATACAAAGTCCTCCGAGGAAATGTTCCTGCGCCGCATCCTGGCTGCCAATTTTCGCTTGGGAGGAAAACGGCAGGCGGCCGCCCTCGTCGCATTCGCGGCGGACGAATCGCGGCCCAAGTCCCCGCGGGTCGATGCGCTCACCTTGCTGGGAAACTGGGAAGATCCACCCGATCGGGACTTCGTAACCGGACTCTGGCGGCCCCTGGCCGGCCGCCGGGACGAAGGTGATGTGCGGGAACCCCTGACGGAATCACTGTTGTCGTTGCTGGGTAGTGACTATGAGATCAGGCTGGCCACGGCGCGACTGGCGGCCAGTCTGAAGGTCGAAGAGTCCCGGGACGAATTGCTGCGCGTACTGCACGACCAGCAACTGGACGGTGAAGAACGCGCCAACGCGTTGCTGGGACTTGCCAATTTCGAGTTCGCTGAGCGGGACGAGATGATCAGGCAGGAAATCGAGGACGGTGATCCGTACGTGCGCGCGGCCGCGCAGGACGTTGCTGACCCGCTTTGATCCAGGCAATGCCGCGCAACCCCTGTGGGACGCGCTGCGCAAGGGAACGGATCACGAACGTCAGATTGCCATCCGCTTGCTGGCGAATTTGGCATCGTCGGACGCGGACGAGAAGCTGGCAAACGTCATGAAACTGATGTTGAATGATCAGGTCCCCGAGACCGTGCGCCTGGACATTGTGGATGCTGTCAAGCGACGCGCGGCCGCGGTCAGCGAACTGCAGCAATTACTAGTCCGTTACGAAGACAGCTGGGACAAGAACGACCCCCTGGCCGCGTATCGGGACGTGTTGCAAGGCGGAGATGCCAAACGCGGCGAGCGTTTGTTTCGTGAAAATTCCGTGTTGCAGTGTACGAAATGCCACCGCATAGGTAGTCAGGGCAGCGAGTTGGGGCCCGACCTGACCCAGATTGGAGCACAGCGCGATCGCAAGCAACTTGTCGAATCGATTGCGTATCCCAATCGCACCATTACTGAAGGTTACGACACCGTGGTCCTGGAAACCAGGCAGGGGGCGATCGTGTCCGGAATCGTCAAACGCCGAACGCAGGACGAAATCGTGGTGGCCGACGTCGAGGGCAGGTTGACCACGCTGTCGCTGGACGATGTCGACGCTGAGTCCACGGGCAAATCGGCGATGCCAGAGAATTTGGTCGAACAGATGAGTATGTTTCAACTGCGCGATCTGATCGAGTTCTTGGCGACGCAGAAGTGAGACCTGACGACCGTTCGACGGCAGCGTTCGCGACGGGCACCGCCAGCGGCGCTGGCGGCTTGGCGTAGCCCCGCGCGTAACACGATCGGCGGGACAACGACCAGGCCGAGTAACCCCAGGTCTTACTCGTCAGCGCCCAGCAGGACAGGGATGTTGAATTCGTGGCCGTCGCGCACGACGGCAATCACGGCTTGTTCACCGGGTTGATGCCGTTCGATCAGTTCCAGGAAATCGTCAGCCGTCTCAATGCGCTGCCCGTCGACTCCGATGATCACGTCGGCGCTGGACGGATCTTGAAAAGTACGGGCGATGATCAGGCCGCCACGCTGTTGACGTTCGGTGACCGCAGCGGGACGCGGACTCCATTTGCCACGATGAGCCAACGCCGTAGCCGATTTTGGTATTGTCGCCGGGCCGAAAGCCTTGGTCGACGGATTGGCCAGGTCGCCATTGACGCGACCAGCCGAGTGGATTTTCCAGCGACTGGTAAACCGTCTTGCGCTGGAGGACGGATTACCCACCTGTGGAAACCGATTTGGCCAAAGCAACGTTCATGGCGGATGGGCCCATCCGTCCTGCATTGTCCATTGACGTCATTCGGATTTCGCGCCGAGCGAGACACCGTGGAAGACTAGAATGGCACCGACTGAGACCAACGCCCAGCCCAGCCATCGTGGTGGAGTGATGGACTTCTTGGGCGTCGGGCCTGCGGACAGCAGGACCGGCTCGTAAGCATAGGGATTGGTGGCCTTCCCCATCGTCTTGATCTTGGCTTCTACGAAGTGCGACGCCTTGGGGGTCAGCACGAATGTATCGACCATCCGTAAATGCAATCCCAAAATCACGACAACCAGGCCGATCGTCAGAAAGCGAAAACCCATAATTCCCCTATAAGTCCCCACGCCAAAAGCCACGCAACAAGCGCGATGCGCAAGCGAGTGAGCTTGCCAGCCGGCTAACTACGGGTTTCGGCCAAATGCTACCATTGATTGCGCAACTTCAAAACTCGTGCGGCGTCATGGAACCTCATTCCGAAGTGGCGCGATGTGCAGCCGGGCTTTGCCCGGCAGATCACGCACGAATACCTTTTCTCCAGGCTCATCGATTCAAACACGCCAGACACTTCAACAAAACGGCGACTTGGCGATGTGCAGCGAATCTGGCAATCGTACCGTTGGTAGGACTGCGCGGATGAATCGGGTTGTTGGTTGTGCTGGAGTTGTTCGTCTGCCCCAAGTTCGACGGTGCGGGCAAGGCTTTCCGCGACGCGAACGACAAGCACGACGAGCAAGTTTTGAAGTTGCCCTAAGGCGAAAACAACGTGAAAATACAAGCTCGACGCGCCAGCGAGTGGGTCTGCCAGCGGGCTAAATCACGAGTTTCCGCCAAGCGCCACCGACAGTGTGCAACTTCAAAACGCGCAAGCGCGTGAGGTCGCCTTGCGGAGAAATCACGGGTTTCGGCGATCTGTTACCAGGAATGCGCAACTCCAACACGCGCAACCGGGGCTCAGCTCGGCGGGTGCGGCTTGAACCGCTAGCAGACCGGAACTCTGGCGGGCAAAAGCCAAAATGGCGTTACCGGCCATATTCGGCGAAATCGCCGTTTCTGCAGGCTGGGCACTGGAGTACGATCTGCAGGTCTCGCCAGACGATCAGACGTCAGTCGGCCGACCGACCAACACCGTAATGAGAATCTCCCGTGCGCATTTTGCAACTTAACTCGGGTCGCGAAATCAACGGCGCCGTGCTGCACACATACCTGCTCACACGTGAGTTCGTGCGACTTGGGCATGATGTTTCAGTGATTTGCCGTCCGGGCTCCTGGCTAATCCCCAAACTGGCTGATTTGGGTGTGCGGCATGTTGAATCCTCGATGGAGCGTCGTGTTGCCGAGTTACGACGCGTGGCAAACATTGTTCGTCGGGAAAGAATCGAGGTACTGCACACGCACATGAGCCGTGCGCACATGTTTGGGCTGCTGTTGCGGACCATGACAGCCGTTCCTTGTGTGGCCACGGCGCATCATCGACGCTTCCAACTACACTGGTGGCTGAACGACTTCGTGATTGCAAACTCGGACGCCACGCGGGAATTTCATATACGGTACAACCGCGTCCGCCCCAGTCGCATCAAGACGGTTTATTGCGCTTCTGATTTGGAGCGGTTTGGTTCACGAACACCCGACGCGCGACACGAAATCCGGCGACGCTACCGGCTGGACGCCGCACAACCCTTGATTGGCGTCGTCGGCGAAGTCGTGCAACGCAAAGGACATATTCACCTGCTGCGGGCGCTTCCCCGCATCTTGTTGGCCCGTCCTGATGCGCGTGTCATGTTCGTAGGGGACTTTGACCGCCAGAAGAAGTACACGCGAGAGCTGCGTTCCTATTTGGTCAAGAATCGGTTGTTCCAACGCGTCATTTGGACAGGCAAACAGCAGGATGTCCCGAAATTCATGGCGGCCATGGATGTGTGTGTGGTCCCTTCGCTCGAAGAGCCACTAGGCCTGGTGGCACTCGAGGCGCACGCCGCGAAAGTACCGCTGATCGTGAGCGCCACGGGAGGACTGACTGAAATTGTCGAGCACGAACGAAATGGTCTGTTGGTTCCCCGCGGTGACGCGGTGGCGATTGCACGTGGCGTGCTGCGACTGCTGGGGGATCCCGGATTGGCGGCGAGAATGGCTGAGCTGGGAAAAAGCCAGACGCTGGAAAGATTCTGCCTGTCCCGGCTGACAGATGACGTCGCCGAGATCCTGCAGCAAGTCGTACGGCAATCGCGTTCAGCGGCATGACCAGGTCGCACGTCTGGCACTACGAATGCCGAGTACGCCGTGGCACAAAACATTGAAATCAAAGCGCGACTTCAAGACTGGTCGTCGGCCCGGCAACGAATCGCTTCGTTCGCGTCTTCGGGGCCCTTCCTGCTACCGCAGCGCGACACTTACTTCCATTGTCATCAGGGTCGATTGAAGCTCCGCGAGTATTCCGGGAGCACGGAACTCATTTGGTACCAACGTTCGAATGAAGCCGCTATTCGGCCCAGCAACTATTACCTCACAACGATGGAAGATCCCCAGGGGATCAAACAAATCCTGTCCCAGGCACTAGGAGTGGAAACGGTCGTCGAGAAATCTCGCGAACTGTGGTGGTACGAAAACGTACGAATCCACTTGGATCAAGTGCGCGAGTTGGGGGACTTTATCGAATTCGAGGGGATTGTCGACCAGACCAATTTGCCGCAAACTGCCGCCCAGCGCGTCCAGTGGCTGTTGGAGCAGATGGAAGTCACGCAGGATTGCTGGTTGGCTCAATCCTATCGAGAGTTGATGCTGGAACGCGGCTGCTGAGAGTCTTCGGGGCCCGCGGCGCGTCCACCTTAGCCGCGTGGCGTGGGGCAACGGCGGAAGTAAGCCGGCGCCGGGATGGGTTTCTTTAATCGCCGGTAAACTAACAGGTTTTGCCAATTTCTGTGCCAATTGTAGAAGCATTCGCAACACGTTAAACTGCGGTAGTCCGATGGTCAGGGAGGCGCTGGGGAGGCGCGGTACAGATCGATTCGGATAGCGCCGGCGTCCGCGGGGCTGGCCGGGCCAAGGCTGCAGGACATGGTATTGCTCGCCTTGCTGAAATCTAGGAGCTTGGCTTCCCACTGTCGCGTTGGATCACGATGGCGTATTTTTGGGAGGCTGGGGGCCGAGGCGGCAGAGGGGACCGTCCACGAAAGGGACACCCACGAAAGGGACACAGACGCGATGGATTCAGGAGCAGACGGCATGCCAGAGTTAGTCGAGACCAAGAAATTGAGCATGGCAAAACTAAACGTCGACGACCGTGAATTCGAGTTACCGATCGTTTCGGGAACCGAGAATGAATTGGCGTTGAATATCGGCAAGCTCCGCGCCGAGTCGGGCTTGATCACTTTGGATCACGGTTTCGTCAACACGGGCGCCACGACCAGTGCGATTACGTATCTTGACGGGGAGAAGGGGATACTCCGTTACCGCGGTTACGCCGTGGAGGACCTGGCCCACAATTGTGATTTTGTCGAAGTCTGTTACTTGTTGATATACGGAGATTTACCATCGCGTGAACAACTGACCGACTTTCGCGATGCCATCCGCATGCACACCATGCTGCACGAGGATATCCGCCTGTTCTATAACGGATTTCCTCGCGACGCTCATCCGATGGCGATTCTCTCGTCTGTGATCAGCGCACTGTCGACGTTCTACCAGGACTCGCTGAGATCCGCATGACCCCAAGCAAATCAGAGTTTCGGTGCATCGGCTGCTGGCCAAACTGCCCACCATTGCCGCATACAGTTACAAGAAGTCGGTGGGACAACCGCTCATCTATCCGCAAAATCACCTGAACTACTGCGAGAATTTCTTGCAGATGATGTTCGCGGTCCCGGCCGAGCCCTACGAAATTGATCCCGACTTCGCCGATGCGCTGAACCTGCTGCTGATCGTCCACGCGGACCATGAACAAAACTGCAGCACTTCCACGGTGCGGATGGTGGGATCGTCCAATGCCAATCTGTTCGCGTCGATATCGGCCGGGATCAACGCTCTTTGGGGTCCGCTGCACGGTGGTGCCAATGAGGCGGTCGTTAAGATGCTGGAACAGATTATTGCCGACGGCTGCAATGTTACGAAGTACGTGGACCGGGCCAAAGACAAGACGGACAACTTTCGTTTGATGGGTTTCGGACATCGCGTGTATCGCAACTACGACCCCCGCGCCAAGATCATCAAGGCAGCCTGCGACAAGCTGCTCGGCAAACTGGAGGTCCGAGACGCGGTGTTCGACGTCGCCCAGGAGCTGGAAGACGTGGCGCTCAATGACGCTTATTTCATCGAGAAAAAACTCTATCCGAATGTGGACTTTTACTCGGGTGTCATTTACCGGGCCCTCGGCATACCCGTGCAAATGTTTACGGTGCTGTTCGCGATCGGCCGATTGCCGGGCTGGATTGCCCACTGGATGGAAATGCAATCCTCGCCCGATACCCGCATCGCGCGCCCCCGGCAGATCTATACAGGTGCCACCGAACGATTTGTGGTGCCGATCGACGAACGGTAAGCCGCGTCGTTAGACCGCAAGCCAGAAGAAATCGCGGTTAACCCGGTCGCCGGCCACCACTCCCAGGCGATTTCTGACGGCGTGCGCGTCCGGCAGACGCACGTCGTCGTTAGACCGCAAGCCAGAAGAAATCGCGGTTAACCCCGGTCGCCGGCCACCACTCCCAAGCGATTTCTGGCGGCGTGCGCGTCCGGCAGACGCACGTCGTCCGGCAGACGCACGTCGTCGTTAGACCGCAAGCCAGAAGAAATCGCGGTTAACCCCGGTCGCCGGCCACCACTCCCAGGCGATTTCTGGCGGCGTGCGCGTCCGGCAGACGCACGTCGTCGTTAGACCGCAAGCCAGAAGAAATCGCGGTTAACCCCGGTCGCGGGCCACCACTCCCAGGCGATTTCTGGCGGCGTGCGCGTCCGGCAGACGCACGTCGTCCGACAGACGCACGTCGTCGTTAGACCGCAAGCCAGAAGAAATCGCGGTTAACCCCGGTCGCCGGCCACCACTCCCAGGCGATTTCTGGCGGCGTGCGCGTCCGGCAGACGCACGTCGTCGTTAGCGTGTGCCGGGCATTCTTCTTTGGCCAGCGGTTCAACGTACGAAGAGCCTACTAGTGCAAATATTCCTCGGCGGCGAAGACCTGTCCGTCGTTCGTCGCAATCAGATACGCGAAGACGTAACTGTCGATATTTTCACTCACGAAACCCGTGTGGCAATCCAGGGCCGTGGCCACGACGCCGCCCGGGTGATTGCTGCGAGGAGCCGCCGACAAGAATCCAATCGGACTGCGACAGGGCAGCTTCACCGAGGCCGCGTACCGAGGTTCCTTGCACGAGAACAGCTGGTCGAAAATGCCTCCAATGCGGTTGGGTAGTTGAGCGGCCTGATAATTTGGGATGGGAACGTAGATGGACGCGGTGTTGTTGACCGGATGCCAATCCAAGGCCAGCAGCGATGAGCCCGGCCACGGCCCGGCCCACACCCCCCGATTGTCCCATGCGCGGTCCAACGTGCGAACCTCGGTGGCCAGCATCGTCTTGGAAAATCCGTCCTTCACCCGGGCGGCGCGTTGGCCAATCGGTTTTCCGGGCCGAAACCCTCCCAATGCTCCCGGCCACTGCCGCTGCATGTTCAGGTGCACCGGACTGATGTAGGCGCAGTAATTCGCCTTGGCAAATTCCTTGCCGTCGCCGTTCAGCAGTCCATCACCGTCGTAATTCGGTCCCTGGGCCTGGTCACTGGGACAGACTAGTGATGCGATACGCTGAGCCTGCGGTGCCTGGCTCTGATTGACAAGTGGTCGAGTCAGGTCGAACCGATCAAAAATGGACTGTTCCTCCATGAAGGGCAGGCAGAGCACAATCCAACTCATGGTCGGCCCACCTTGCACGCCGGTGAAATCGAAGCAGGCGTTCAAGGTCCCGTTGGCATTGAATGATGTGCTTCCCTGCATGCACCTCAACACATCCTCGTCGACCGACGACTCGGCGACCAGCAAGGCACCCGGCGGTAATGCTCCGCGGCTGGATTCAAAGTCTGTCACCGCCAAGGCGACCTGTCGCAACTGCTGGACACACATGATGCGTCGCGCGGCCTCGCGGGCTGACTGCACGGCCGGCAGTAGCAGGGAAACCAGGACGCCAATGATGGCGATGACCACCAGCAATTCCACCAGCGTGAAAGCAGTCGGGAACGACTTGCCAGGGTACAGGGGCTGAGCGCGAGATCGAGACATTGCCAAGCCTCCGTGGGGCTCTAGTCCTGCCAGTAACACAGTGCGCACTTGACGACTTGGGAATTTGAGCGCCGCAACGACGTTATAAAACGGCCAGCCAAGCGTGTCAAACCATCGGACCGTCCACTCACCCGGGACCACGCTGACGGACCAGGAAAACTCAACGGTAAGCTCCGCCTGACCCGCCCGCCCGGCAGGACCGTCCCGGATGCCGGAAGCGATACAGCGCCACCCCGTTCAACCGATACGAAACGCAAACTCTGGGTGACGGGAAACTTGGCCGCGGACTAACTGGAAGTTGGAGGCTGCTGGTCCAGTCCAGATCTCGGCCAACCGATACCAGTTAGAGCCTATTCGCGCAGGTTTACAAGGACGAAGCGCAAGCGAGTCAACCTGCCAACTGGCTGCATTACGAGTTTCGGATCAAGGTGGCTTTGTCCAACGACGACTTGGGCCTGCTACTTGGGCACCAAAACGCAAAAAAGCCAGAGTCACGCGTCAGGATGGTGCGGGCAACGCAGTCGGTTATGAGGGAATGACATGGCGTGGCACAAGCTGATCGTCGCATGGATGGTCGCGTCCTTGTCCGGGTGGATGTGGGAATCAAGCACGATCTACGGCTTCGAGGATCGCCCGACATGCACATTACGACCCGAAGGCTCGGAGCAGGAACAATTCCCACCCGTCATCACGGCGCTGGCGTTCCACCGACAGGGGCGTTTCCTGGCCGCGGCGGGGGACGATCACGCCGTGCGCGTTTGGGATACCGTCGCGCGGCGTTCGATGGCCACCCTGCGCGTGCATACCGACTGGGTGCACGGTGTTTGTGTGCCGGATGCTGACGACGTGGTCGCTTCGGTCGCGGCGGACGGTCGTTTGATCGAATGGAACTGGCGCACCGATCGACATCGCACGTTGTTGAGCACGTCGCGGCCGCTGTGGGCCGTCGCCTCGACACCCGACGGTCAGCAACTGGTAACAGCCGGTTTTGATGCACCGATCTACGTCGTCGATCGCCCTACAGGTCGAGTTGCCTTCAGGATCGACGGTGCGTGCCGCGACATCCGCGCTCTGGCGGTGTCTCCCGACGGGGCCTTGATCGCCGCCGGCGGGCGGGACGGTAAATTGTACATCATTTCGACCGAATTCGGCAAAGTCCTGCGCACGATTCCCGCGCATGGTCGGTCGATTCGGGCCGTGGCCTTTGATGCCACAGGCACACGGGTCGTCTCGGGCGGCGACGACCGATCACTCTGCCTGTGGGACGTGGGTGATGGCAACGAACTCATGCATTTGCAGTCCGGGACGGCGAAGATGCAAGGCATGTGCCTGTTGGGCGCGCATCGCGTGGCCACTGCCGGTAGCGATAACCTGATCCGCATCTGGGACTTGCGGCTGCGCACTGAGACGGCGCGAATCGAAGGGCATGGCGGGTCCATCGCGGCCCTGGCCGCCCAGGGAACACAACTGGCATCAGGCGGCTACGACGCGGCCATTCGACTTTGGGAACTACCCGACGATATTCGCTGGCAAACAGCCAAACAACAGGAGACGACCGAGCGGTAGTGCGAGCCCTTCATGCAGAAGGATTCGGCAGGCGAGCACAGTCGCACGACGCGAGGCGATGCGGTCCTCGACCACTTCGACAGTCCGCCGCAGCGGGGCAATGCATTTCGGTAAACCAACAGGGAGGTGGTGTTTTGAATTCGCTGCGCAAGTTTTGGGGCAGAGCAGGTCGCCACGCGGCTCAGTCGCCTGCCAAGCGCGTGCGCCATGTGTTGCGCGGCGTGGAACTGGTTGAGCCACGCTGCCTGTTGGCCGTCACGCCGATCGACGTGGGAGCGGTCTACGTGGAGCGCGACATCGGCAGCGACCACGCGGGAGACGCGTTCGAGATGACGTTTAGCGGCGGTGCCGCGGGTACGCAACTCCGCCGCGTGACCATTGACGGCGACCAGAATATCACAGGTTTCTCCGTAGGCGACGTGTTCTTCGACACGCGGCACGCGGGGCTCGGCGCTGACGAGGCCTTCGACTTTAGCCTCGATGCCAGCACAGGTATCGATCGCGTGACGGCTTTCGTCGAGGACGGGACCTCCCTGCTGGTCCTGGAATTCGCAGGATTTGACCCCGGCGAAACGCTGAAGTTCTCCATCGATGTGGACGAAGTCGAGGACTTTGACGGATCGCAGACCGATCCAGACTACCTGAACGACGGCTTCGACCCCATTACGTCCGGAGTCGAGTTTCAGAATAGCCGATTCACGACGGAGTTCTCGGCACCCCATTTCTACGACGTGACGGAGACCGTCACCTTTCGCAACCGGTACGACGATGCGCTGGCCGCCAGTGGATTGGACCTGCCCGCGGACAATTTTCAAAACCAACGGGACCGGTCCGCCGGCGCTTTCGCCCAACTTCAGCAACAGGCGATCCCCGCTGCGCTGAGCGGTTACGTCTACCATGATCGAAACAACAACGGTCAGCGGGAAGCGGGAGAGGAGGCCATCTCAGGCACAACTGTACGGGTCGTGCCACTGCAAACCGTCGATGTGCAGGATCCCATCACCGTGGTCACTGGCGCCAGCGGATACTACTCCGTCACCGGCCTGATGCCCGGCACGTACCGCGTCGTCGAAGTGAGCCAGCCCGACGGCTTCCTGGACGGTCAGGATACGGCCGGACTCGTAGATGGGGTCACTTCCGGGACCGCGGGAAACGACGTGATTGACGGGCTGTTTCTGGGGGGTGGTAGCCAAGGTGTGGAATTCAACTTTGGCGAATTGCGACCCGTCTCGATCACCGGACAAGTCCACCTCTCGACGCGCGACGGCGATTGCTTCAGCGACGATGTGGATCACCAGCCGATCGCCGGGGCCACGGTGCTGCTCGTCGATTCTGACGGACAGGTGCTGGAACAAACCACGACTGACGAAAACGGAAATTACCGGTTCGAGGGCCTGTTTCCCGGTACCTACGGTGTCGTCGAACTGACACCCGCCGGACTGATCAATGGCGGTGCGCAGGCGGGAAAGGTGAACGGGGCAGCTCGCGGGCTGGTCGTGGACGCCGACACGATTACGCAAATTGTGCTGGCGTCGGGGCAATCCGCAGTCGACTTCGACTTCTGTGAGCACTTGCCATCGTCGTTATCGGGTCGCGTGTATCATGATCGGGACAACGACGGTGTACGCGAGTCAACTGAGCTGGGCATCGCCGGTGTGACGGTGTCGCTGTTCGACGATCGCAATCAGCTTGTGGCCACCACGGTAACCGATGTCAACGGCGACTACCAGTTTACAGGATTGCGGCTCGGCAACTACACCATCGTCGAAACGCAACCGCCGCAGTGGGTCGACGGAAAAGACGTGGCCGGGACCGTCCGCGGCCTGCAGGTCGGCACCGCGTTGAATCCGGGAGACCGTATTTCTCAGATCCAGATCGGCTGGGGTGATCACGGCATCGACTACGACTTCGGAGAGTATCTACACGCTTCTCTGCAGGGACGCGTGCAACTTTCCACGCGCGACGATGACTGCTTCAGCGAAAACGTGGAGCACGATCCGGTCGCCGGCGCGATCGTCCGACTGCTGGATGCTTCCGGAAAGTTGGTCGCGGAAGCGGTCACCGACGCCAACGGTGCTTATCGCTTCACCGGCCTTGATCCAGGCTCGTACACGATCGTTGAACTCACGCCCGACGGGCTGATCGACGGCGGAGCCCGGGCCGGTACCGTCGGCGGCAAGTCGGACGGTCAGGTAGCAGATGCGGGCACCATCGCAGGCATCGATTTGAAATCCGGCGAAGCCGGGGTCGATTACCTGTTCTGTGAGCACCGGCCGGCGACGCTCAGCGGCGTGGTCTACCACGACCGGGATCAGGACGGCCAACGTGAAACGGCCGAGGAAGGGATCGGCAACGCGACCGTTCAGTTGCGTGATCCGCAAGGCATCCTGGTCGCCCAGACCACAACCGACTCAGGGGGACGTTATCGTTTTTCCCATCTGCGGGCGGGGACGTACGAACTCGTAGAGGTCCAGCCGCAGGACTTTGTCGACGGATTGGATACGCCGGGCACCGTCAACGGCCGCACGGTCGGCGTCGCCCTGAACCCAGGCGATCGCATGTCGGGCGTGCAGTTGGGCTGGGGGGACCAGGGCGTCAACTACAACTTCGGCGAATACCGCTTCGCTTCCCTGCACGGACGCGTGCAACTTTCGACGCGGGACGACGACTGCTTTGGGGAGGACGTAGCTCACGATCCCGTGGCCGGCGCCGTCGTCCGCCTGTTCGATGCGCAAGGCACGCTGGTGGCGGAAACCCGCAGCGATGCGAGCGGGGCATACTCCTTTGCGGGTCTTGATCCAGGCTCCTACTCCATCGTGGAACTCACCCCGGTCGGATTAATCGACGGCGGTGCTCAGGCGGGAACCGTGAACGGTTTGACCGTTGGTCGCGTCGTGGACTCCGGGCGCATCGGGGGTATCCAGCTAAGCTCCGGGGAGTCTGGGACGGACTACTTGTTCTGCGAGCATGCCCCGTCGACGCTGAGTGGCACGGTTTACCATGACCGGAACCAGGACGGAATTCGCGACGACCGGGAGGAAGGAATTGCGGGAGTGACCGTGGAGTTGCGCGACCGGCAGGGCAACCTCGTCTCACAAAGCGTAACCGATGGTAGCGGACGTTATGTATTCAAGAATTTGCGCTTCGGCACGTACGACGCGGTCGAGATTCATCCGCAAGGCTGGCTGGACGGGCTGGATACGGCCGGGACCGTGCACGGGATCACGTCGGGGCAGGCACAGAATCCTGGCGATTCCATCCGGCAAATAGAGCTTGGCTGGGGAGACAACGGGCAGGATTTCAATTTCGGCGAAAACCTCCCGGGGACCATCTCCGGCCGGGTGCATGTCGATATTGTGCTTGATTGCCAACTGAATCCCGCAGCGGGCGAATACACGTTGGAGGGTGTGCAGGTCCAGTTGTTGAATGCGAGCGGCCAGGTGATTTCGACGACGGTCACCGACGCGAACGGAACCTACCGTTTCAACGCACTTGCTCCGGGTGCCTATGCCGTCCGCGAAATTCAGCCATCAGGCTATTTCAACGGAAACAATACGATAGACGGATCGCGTCTGGATGAAGTCTCGCTGATCGTGGGATCCGGTCAGGCGATTCGTGACGTTAATTTTTGCGAGATTCCCCCGGCCAAACTGTCCGGATTTGTGTTCCAGGATGGGCCCGCGATTCCGCTGGGGACGGGCGAAGAACTGCCGGCCGACATTTCCAGCCTCCGTAACGGCGTGCGGACGCCAGACGACAAGCCACTCGCGGGCGTGACCCTCCAGCTGCGGAACGGCATCACGGGAGCCCCGATCATGGCGGTATCGGCCCTGCCGGGCACCTATTCGCCTGGACCGATACAGACCACGACGGACGCTCGAGGATTCTATGAATTTGCCGGTTTACGGCCTGGCACTTACGCTGTGTTTCAAGTGCAGCCCGCCACCTACATCGATGGCGTCGACACGCCGGGCAGCTTGTCGGGTTTTGCCTTCAATCCAGGCCAGCCGGTGCCGGAATTTGTCACGCAAACCTTGACGGTGGACCCACAAAACAACGGCATCGTGAGAATTTCTTTGCCACCTGCATCCCGCTCGATTGAAAACAACTTCAGCGAAGTCGTCATTGAGCGGATTTCGATCACTTTGCTTCGTCCGGCGCCGCCGACCCCGCTGCCGCCGCGGGCCACGCTGCCGATGGTGGAGGGGATTTACATCGATGGTCTGTTTCCGCGCAATTCGTGGGAGTACGTCTCCTTGGGGGACGGCAGCGACAGCACCCGGGCGCATACCTGGCACCTGAGCGTACTGGATGGGGGCAGTGTGCGAGGAGATGGCGTGGCCGTAGACGACCGGCCACGAATCTGGCTGGTGCGCGTCCCCGAACTCATCCAGTCAAAGTATGGTCGTCTGGAAGATGGCGCCTGGCGATTTGAGGGACGATACGGACTCCGCGAACAACCAGCCCCGACACTGACGTTCGGCCTGGCCGGGGCCATTCCGGTCACCGGCGACTTCAATGGCGACGGCTACGACGAACTGGCCATGTTCTTTAAGGGAGAATGGTTCATCGATGTCAACGGCAACGGACAATGGGACAGCGAAGACCTATGGGCGCAGCTGGGTGACAAGAACGACTACCCGGTAGCCGGGGATTGGGATGGCGACGGCAAAGATGACATCGGTATCTACGGCCGCAAGTGGCAGGGGGATGCGCATGCGATTGCCCGGGATCCGGGCCTGCCCGACGCCGAAAACGATCGAAGCGGTCGGCCCAAGAACATCCCGCCGAAGCCCGGAGATGCCGCGAGCGGAGTCCGGTTGATGCAGCGATCTTCACGTGGGCAGATGCGCGCCGACCTGATCGACCACGTGTTCCATTTCGGCCAGCCCGCAGACCGGCCCGTGGTCGGCGACTGGAATGGCGATGGAATTACGTCCATCGGTGTGTTCCGCGAAGGGGTCTGGTATCTGGACGTAGATGGGGATGGTGCCTGGACGGAAAACGACCAGCAGTTCCGCTTCGGCCGCGCCGGCGATGCCGCGATCGTCGGGGATTGGAATGGGGATGGCCTGTCCGACCCGGGAGTATATCGCCACGGGGAGTTCATTCTGGACACGAACGGAAATCGGCAATGGGACGCAGCCGATCGTCGGGTCCAGGGAGGAACGCAGGACGATTATCCCGTGGCGGGCGACTGGGACGGCGACGGAAAGGACGAGCCTGGCGTGTACAAGGCGCAGTGCACACCTGCCGCCGTACAAGTGGCGGACAAGGCAGCGTGAGCCGTGGTCTGATGAAAGTGTCGGACATACCGTGCATGACGCGTAGGCCTGCGTGCCCGGATGAGGGTCAGCATCGCGCCGGCGTAAAGCCGGGGGCATGCAGCTGCTGCGACGCTACGCAATTTTTAACTTTTCAATCTCGGCCTCCACAGCTTGCAGCTCTTGTTCCAACTTGGCAAGTTCGGCCGCGTCGTCGTTTTGTTCCTTAGCACCTGCGATTTGCAGCCTCAGCTTCTGCGCGCGTTGTCTCAGCACGTCGAGTTTCTTTTTTATTTTCTTGTCCATGATGATCCCTCGTAACTGCGAGGCGCGCGTCGCCGATCGTGTTTGCTTAAAGGTCAACAGCAGCTTCTTCCACTACCGCCGTCGAGCTGGCGGGCGGCGTGTCCCAACCGATTTTCGGATCACGGCGTACGGATTTCATGTAACCCGCAAAGCAGACAATCAACGTGGCCAAGACCACGTTGACCGTCAGCCAGGTGCCGCTGGCTCGAAAGCGCTTGGCCCCTTCGCTGCGTCCGGCAAGTCGCATGGCGATATACGAGAGCACGAGGGCCAAGACAATTTTTATCGCGACCAGCGTATGGTAGGGAGAGTCAGGAAAGCTGTAGCGCTGAATAATGCGCACCGCATTGATCAGCCCGGTGATCAGCAGCAATGTCACGCCCAAATGAACCAGCATGCTCCAACGACTTCGCAGCCCCTCGAACGTTTCATGTCGCACCTGCTCGTCCAGACTCCGCGCCGTTGGCTGCCACACAAACTTCCAAAAAAACGCCCCTCCGACCAGCATGATGGCCGAGAGAATGTGGACCCAACGCAGCACTAAGTCGACAAAATCCATGAACGCCTCCCTTACCAATGTTGACTGTTCCAGTTCCTCTTAAACGATCCCACCCAGCTCGCAGACTGTGGATGTCGTTGCTTTAGCGCAAAATGTCATCCTGAAGGAGCAACGCGACTGAAGGATCTGTCAGCCCACGTGCTGTACGCAATATGGCTTACGTGCCGACTCGTCGCTGGAAGATCTCGTCCAGCAGAAATCGTCCCAGGAATGTGGACTGGCGTCCAGCGGGGGCTGGGCGGACTCATGTCATCCTGAACGTAGCGGAGCGGAGTGAAGGATCTGCCAGCCAACGGGATATGGCCTGCAGGGGTGTGTCCGGGATCTCCAGCTGTCCATCGTCGTACGTGCGACAAGCTTACTGGGATCTAACCCGGTGCGGCGATTGGTGAGTGAAAATGCCTCTTCCGGCGCGTCGACCTCGGTGGTCGCCGGCTCACGCCAAACGGCTCGCCTGCGGCTGGTGCACTGGACGTTAACTCTGTCGGGCCAGAATGGATTGCGCCAGAGCGATGGCCTGGCCGTGATCCTGAATCTCGCCGGACAACTGAGCGTCGCGCACGCTCGTCAGAATGGTGGAATACACCGCGCCAGTCGGAATCCCCAGCTGGACCAGGTCGTCCCCGGTCAACAGGGGATGCGGATTTAGTTCGTCCGGCGGCAGGCTCAGCTTCTGCTCGCAAAACGCCATCGCCGGACCGATTTCGGGGTGCCGGCCGGAACATGCGCGCAGCACGGATAACATCGTGGGCACGTGTTCGCAAATCATCAGCCGTTGCAGGCTGGGCCAAGGCTGTGCGGCGGCCGTGCTGAATTGCCGAAAATGCCGGACTATCCAGGTCACCCGTTGCAGCTCGCGATTGGTCAACTTGAGTCGCCCGGCTGCATCCGCAATCCTGCGCGTCGTCTGTTGCGAGAAGGGAGCCGTCTGGAGGAACAGCAGCGCGAGTGCCGCTTCCCATGGATGCTCATCCCCGGACAACGCCGTCAGACTGTCAAGCGTCTCTGACCACAGGTTTGGCTGACGTTCGCTGGGGGTCACCTCGGGCAGAATGACCGACAATAGACCCAGCTCATGAAGCGTGGCCACGCCTGGTGCTCGTCGTTCATGGGCCAGGATCAATCGCAGTTCCCCGGCGATCCGCTCGGCGCTGACCTGGGTCAGCTGCGCGCCCAATTCCGAGATGGCCTGCGCCGTGAGGGGTTCGATCGCGTAGTCCAGCACCGTGGCGAAGCGCACGGCGCGTAACATTCGCAGCTTATCCTCGGCAAACCGGTCATGCGGGACGCCGATCGCGCGAATCACCTTGGCACGCAGGTCCGCTTGACCACCGACATAGTCGATCACTTCATCGACGATGGGATCGTAGAATAAGCCGTTGACGGTGAAATCCCGTCGCCGCGCATCTTCTTCAGCGGTTGTGTATTCGACGCCCATCGGACGACGCCCGTCGGTGTATTCCAAGTCGCGTCGGAACGTGGCAACCTCAATTCGATGCTCTCGATGTGAGGATAGAACGACGATTACGCCGAATTGTTTGCCGATGGCCAGCGTATGACGACGACCAAACAGCGATTGGACCTCGTCCGGCTTGGCACTCGTGGCCACGTCGTAGTCTTTGGGTGGGACGCTCCGCAGTTGATCTCGAACGCAGCCCCCGGCCCATAATGCTCGATGACCCGCCGTTGTTAATTTTTTAACGACCTGGATAGCGAAGGCACGGAGATCGGTTTCGAGAGGCGGCAATGGGAAGCTGTCGTTCATGGAGGGTCCCGCGGGTTGTCTCGTCGCCCGTAGGGCAGGTTTATTATCCGCCGGCCTTACTCAAGGTACCAAGGTACGATCGGTTGTGAGCCTCGCACAGCGGCGCAGTGCTCCGCCATGTGAAGAAAGCTTCCGGGCCGGGCAGAACTCGGATCGATGACGGGCTGCCATAACGGCCCGAGGCATGCCTCTGCGTCCCCTGCGCCTCTTCGTGAAAAAAAACCCGCCCTTCGGGCAAGGACCCGCTTTTTGGCCGATTTTGTCGCACTAGTTGACCTTTTTGGATTTTCCGTGTCAAATTAAGCTGACGACGGGTATAGGGTTTCCGACATGGGTGATCCGCTTCCCGATCGTACGGAGCCCGTGTCAGGACGGGTGCGCCACCCGAACATCCAGGTTGCGTCTGCGGAAAATAGAAGCACGACGCGCAAGCGAGTGAGCCTGTCCATCGGGTCGTTTTCGTGTTTCGGCGAAAGACGCGCAAGCGAATGAAAATCTACATTTGGAGGTAACAGCGGCATCAGGCCGCTTTGTGTCTCATTTTTTTATTTCCTTATTTGATGGAGGATTTGTTATGTCCAGGACTTCTTTGGCCAAACGGGGGTTCACCCTCGTCGAGTTGCTGGTGGTGATTGCCATCATCGGCATCCTCGTGTTGTTGCTCTTGCCCGCGGTCAACGCCGCGCGCGAAGCAGCTCGACGCAATGGTTGCATCAACAACGCCCGTCAGCTGGCGTTGGCCTTAAACAACCACGAAAGCGCCACGCAGCGATTTCCTCTGGCGAATGACTACTATACACAGGTCACGCAAGGAACCCCGCCAAGAACCACCAAGGTGTACGCACCGTTTCCGTATCCCATGCCATCCACGGGTGGTGTCGGGCAGAACGGATTCAGCTGGATTGTCAAGTGTCTGCCCTACATGGAAGAGCAGGCACTGTACGACGTGATTAATTCGCGATCGAATCGGTTTCAGTTTCCGAACATGACAGCCCCAATGCATGCGTTCAATCCCAACATTGTGATCAGCAACAACACCACGACGACCACGGCCAATTTGCCTCACGCATCGACCGCGGTGATTGGTCCCTTGGTGTGCCCGAGTTTTGCCGGTGACAACGAAGTGTCGGTAGATAATTTCCTGGCCGAATACCGCGCCCAAGCAGCCTGCCGTGGGCAATTACGTCGCTACGGTCGGCACGCACATCAAGCAAAACGCGACAACTGGCCAATCGCCAGTCGAGGAGAACGGCGCGATTATCTCTGGTGCCCTGAATCAGGGGCGTGGAAATGGCATCGGCGACCTGCGCGATGGTGTCTCCAAGACGATTGTGGTGACGGAAAGCAAAGAAGAAGGCTTTGCGTCATGGTACGACGGCATGTGTGCCTGGGTGGTGGCGTTCGCACCGTCTGACGGTTCGGGCCGTTTCAATTTCATCACCAATCCTGTTTACACAGCGAGTGGCCTGATCGATCTGGCATCGAGTGCTCAGGGCGGCACGCCCTACTTGGGACTCAACTATGGTCCGGACTCGGCATCGGTCAGCGCGGGAACGCCGAGGTGGTACTGGACCGGGTATCGCAATGCCGAAAACCGCAACTGGGGACCGAGTAGCGAGCACGGTGGCGGCGTGGTGATCCACACCTACGGCGATGCGCATACGGAGTCGATCCCCAGCAGCATCGACCAGAACGTCTACTACGCACTCATCACGCGTGCTGGCGGTGAAGCGGCGGACTCCAAGACGTCCAACTAGCACGACGCTGTTGAGTTAACGAAGATACGGTCAAATGGCCTCGCGGGTATGAACCCGTGCGGCCGTTTTTTTTTCGCACCAGCGACTTGCCGATTGTCGCCTTTCGCTCCCGCGATAGTGCGGCCCCGATGTGCGGCCACCATCCGCCTGATCGCGAAGCACGATGTTGGGGGGCATCCCCCCAAACCCCCCGGAGGGATACCCCCAAACCCCCGGAGGGATACCCCCAAACCCCCGGAGGGATACCCCCAAACCCCCCGGAGTGATACCCCCAAACCCCCCAGAGGGATACCCCCCGCCTCCCGCCTCCCGCCTCCCCCGGGCGGCGTCCATCACGGACGCCCGCAAGGGCGGAGCGTGACGGCGACTAAGCCCCTTGACTCCGAACGTCAAACGGTCAATAGTTACCTGCATGTCCTGCTCACCACTGCGGCATCACCGATCGCATCATCGCGCTATCCACGCTCGCGTGGCCAGCTGATTGTGTGACCGTGTTTGCCGGAGCAAAAACACACTAACGCTGGCCTGGAGGCCGGCGTTTGTCGTTGACGCCCGCCGCGAGGCCCGCATCCTGGGGACGTCACGATGAAACAGCAAGACTCTTCCATAATTCTGCATCTGGGATTGCCCAAAGGTCGAATGCAGGACGGAGTCTTTCGACTCCTCGCAGAGGCCGGTATTCAAGTGGGCCTGTCGGCCCGCGGCTATCGGCCACGTCTGAATCTACCCGGTGTCGAAACCAAGATCCTCAAGCCGCAGAACATCGTGGAAATGCTTCACTTTGGTTCCCGTGATATCGGCTTCGCCGGTGCCGACTGGGTTGTGGAGTTCGACGCGCAGCTGGTCGAGGTGCTCGATACCGAGCTGGACCCGGTACGGTTGGTGGCGGCGGCCCCCAGCGATCTGCTGGTTGCAGGCCGCCTGCCCCAGCGACGCCTCATCGTGGCCTCGGAGTACGAACGACTTGCCCAGCGCTGGATCGCCAGCCGGGAACTGGACGCTCAGCTCATCCGCACCTTTGGCGCTACCGAGGTCTTTCCGCCCGAGGACGCCGACCTGATCGTCGACAATACGGCCACGGGATCGACGCTGGCCGAACACAATTTAGAGATCGTGGACGAGTTGATGCGATCCAGCACAAGGTTGTACGCAAACCCCGCTGCCTATGAGGACCCCATCAAGCGTCAGTTGATCGATGACCTGAGCATGCTGCTGCGTGCGGTGCTGGAAGGTCGTCGGCGATCCATGCTGGAAGTCAACGTTTCACAGGAATGTCTGGAACAGGTGATTGCCGCTTTGCCGGCTATGCAGCGTCCCACCGTCGCGCCGCTATACGGCAATGCGGGATTCGCCGTTCGTGCCGCGGTACTGCGCAGTGATCTGCCCCGCGTGATTCCCCAAGTCAAGGCGCGCGGTGGACGAGACATCGTGGTCTCGAATTTGAACCAGATCGTCCCTTGAGTCGCCGGAATCCTGACAAGAGGCCTCATTCGCATGCGCCCCCACATGAACCAGACGGCTGGCACTTCAGCGTTAACTCCGGCTGTGTCCGCCCCCGCCCCCGCCCCCGCCCTCAGTTGTACGCCACGCCCCGTGGGCTGGACGTCGACGTGCGGTTATGTCCCGCCGCAGCGCCGCGTCCCAATCGACTTGAAGCTCGACAGCAACGAAGGACCGCTCGGGGATGATTTCCTGTTGGAGCCCCTGGCCGCGAATCTGCTACGCTCGTACCCCAGCAAGAAAGCGCTGGAGGCCGCCTTGGCACGCCACTTGCGCACAACGCCCGATCGGGTCCTGGTGACGTGCGGTGGCGACGATGGTATCGATCGGGTATGCCGGGCATTCCTGGAGCCCGGACGAGAGCTGATACTCCCCGAACCGACATTCGAGATGATCGGCCAATACGCCAGGATGGCCGGCGCCACCATTCGCTCGATACCCTGGTCGCCCGGACGTTATCCCACGCCCGCCGTGATCGATGCCATCAATGACCGCACGGCCGTGATCGCCTTGGTGTCTCCCAATAATCCCACGGGTGACGTCGCCCACATTGACGATTTACAAACAATTGCCTCCGCATGCCCGTCGGCCGTGCTGCTGGTTGATCTGGCGTACGTCGAATTCGCGGATGCTGAATTCGACCTGACGCAGGCGGCCATGCGCCTCCCTTCCGCAGTCGTGATTCGCACGTTTTCCAAGGCCTGGGGTTTGGCTGGCCTGCGCGTGGGATACGCCCTGGGTTCTCCCCCACTGGTCGAGATCTTGAGGCGGGCCGGCAGTCCGTACCCGGTCGCGGGGCCGAGCGTGGCCATCGCCGCGGCGGCTCTTGAGCAATTGCCCCAGGGTCGGACGGAGTACATTACAGCCGTCCAACGGGAACGCTTGGAATTAGTGCGACTGCTGCGAGAGCTGGGGGGCCAGCCCGTGCCATCGCAAGGCAATTTTGTGTTTTGTCGGTTTACGGATGCCCCGTTCGTGTGTGACGCGCTGGCCGCGCTGGGTATTGGCGTGCGTTCGTTTTCCACATTGCCGGGCGCTGTGCGGATCACGTGCCCCGGGAATCCACGCGATTTTAGTCGTCTGTGTCAGGCGCTGCGCTCGATTCTGGCACCACAGGCCCTGCTGTTTGACATGGATGGCGTGCTGGCGGACGAGGCGCCCTCGTATCGCGAGGCAATCCGACAGACGTGCCTGGCGTTCGGCTATGAGGTAACGCTCCCGCAGATTGCCGCGCGCAAACTGGCCGGCGATGCCAACAACGACTGGGATTTTACCTATCACTTGTTGCTTGATTTGGGTGCGTCGTGCAGGTTTGACGACGTGAAGCAGCGATTTGAGTCGATCTACCAGGGCACCGAAGGGCACGCTGGGCTCTGGCAGCACGAGCGTCTGCTGATTGACAAGCAGTGGCTGGCAGCGCTCGGCCAGAAAATACCGCTGGCGATCGTCACGGGTCGGCCCCGCGCCGATGCGCTGCGGTTCTTGCAGCAGCACGGCATCCGCGATTGTTTTCGTGCCCTGGTTTGTATGGAAGACGGGCCGGTGAAACCGCATCCGGCGCCCGTGCAGCAAGCCATGCAACAACTTGAAGTAAGCCGCGCTTGGATGATTGGTGACACGCCGGATGACGTGCATGCGGCGCGCGCCGCGGGCGTTGTTCCGCTGGCGGTCGTCGCGCCCGCCGACGATCCGGCCGATGCACGTGAGAAACTGAACGCGGCGGCCGTGGTGCGTATCTTGGAACATTCCAGCGGCGTCAGCGACTTGTGGGAGGAAATTGTGGAGGCGAACCGATCATGACGCCCGAGGCTACGGCACGTATCGCCAACGTGCAGCGCCACACGCGCGAGACCCAGATTGAGGTGACCGTCAATTTGGATGGCACAGGACAGGTTGATTTACGAACCGGTGTGGGGTTCCTGGACCACATGCTGACCGCGTTGGCGTTTCATGCGCGCTGGGACTTGCAACTGCAATGCGCTGGAGATCTGCAGATCGACGACCACCACACGGTGGAAGATTGCGGGTTGGCGTTGGGATCGGCCGTCGATCGCGCGCTGGGCGAACGCCACGGAATCCGCCGGTTTGGCGATGCCTGCGCACCGTTGGACGAGGCACTGTCCAGGTGTGTGGTGGATTTGTCGGGGCGGCCCTTCGCCCACATCCAATTGGGGCTGCGCCGCGAACAACTGGGGAAGGTGTCGTGCGAGAACCTGACGCATTTCTTTCAGTCTCTGGCCACCACGGGGCGCATGACACTGCACGTCGACGTGTTGCGCGGGTATAACGACCACCATCGCGCGGAATCCGCATTCAAAGCCGCGGCCCTGGCGCTACGGCAAGCCATACAGCGCGAATCGTGGCACAGCATTCCCAGTACCAAGGGTAGCTTGTAACGCGGCGACCTGTGTTCACCCCCTCCGGGATCCCCACGCGATGATCGAACGAATTGCCATTATCCGCACCGGATCGGCCAACCTGGCCTCGGTGATGGCCGCCTTCAGGCGACTGCAAGTCCCCGCGCGCGTGGTCACGATCCCCAGCGAACTCAGTGCCGCCGACGCCGTCGTGCTTCCCGGCGTGGGCTCGTTTGCCGCAGCCATGCAGAGGTTGCGCGAGGCCGAATGGCCGCCTGTGCTGGTCGAGCGGTTTGTCGATGACTGCCCGACGCTCGCCATCTGCCTGGGGTTGCAGCTGCTGTGCGCGTCCAGTCAAGAGAGTCCTGGTGTGCCGGGGCTGGAGATCCTGAACGGTGCGGTGCGGCGATTTCCCCGCAGCGTGACCGTGCCACATTTTGGTTGGAATACGATCGAAAACGCCTCCGGACATTACTTCGAACATGGATACGTCTATTACGCGAATTCGTACCGATTGCAGGAACAGCCGCCAGGCTGGGATGTCGCGATCACGGATTACGGCGGGCCCTTCGTGGCCGCCGTGAGACGCGGCAGTCTGTTGGCATGTCAGTTTCACCCCGAGCTATCCGGCGGACTTGGCCACAGGCTGCTCGCCGGCTGGCTGCGCTCGGTCGGTGTGCTGGCGGCCTCGGAGCCCTCGTCATGCTGACACCTAGGATCATTCCCTGCTTGGATGTGAATGCCAACCGCGTGGTGAAGGGAGTGCGCTTCGCCGCGTTGCGCGACGCCGGAGATCCCGCCGAATTGGCCGCGGCTTACGCACAGCAGGGGGCGGATGAAATCGTGGTACTGGACGTTTCGGCCACGAACGAGCAGCGGAGCACGCAGCTGTTGACGGTGCAATCCGTGCGTGACGTGCTGTCGATTCCGCTCACTGTGGGAGGTGGAGTGCGCACATTGGACGACGTGCAAAGACTGACGGATGCCGGTGCAGATCGTGTATCGATTAACACAGCGGCCGTCCAACAGCCGGAACTGTTGACCCACATGGCCGATCGTTTTGGCTGCCAGTGCACGGTGCTGGCCATCGATGCCGCTCGTCAATCGGGAACCGAACGCGCCGCGGGAAACTGGGAAGTCATGACCCACGCCGGCCAGCAGAAGACGGGGATGGATGCGACCGAGTGGGCTCAGCAGGCGGAACAGCGCGGAGCCGGAGAGATCCTGTTGACCAGCTTTGACCGTGACGGAACGCGCAGCGGGTACGACCTGGAACTGTTGCGCAGCATCTGCAGCGCGGTGACGATCCCGGTCATTGCTTCGGGAGGAGCCAACGAGCCGCGACATCTATGGGAGGCCCTCAACGCAGGTGCCTCCGCCGTTTTGGCTGCCTCGATTTTCCACGAACAGAATTACACGGTGCAGGCGTTGAAACTGGCCTTGCAACAAATGGGAGTGCGCGTACGACTATGATCGTCCCGTCCATCGATATCATGAATGGCGTGGCCGTGCAGCTGGTGGGTGGCCAGCAGCACGCGCTGACCGCCGGAGACCCGCGCCCCTTGGCGGAACAGTTTGGTCGCGTGGGAGAGGTGGCGGTGATCGACTTGGATGCGGCCTTGGGCCAAGGATCGAATGCCCCGCTGATTCGAGAATTGCTGCATCTGGCCCCCTGCCGAGTCGGCGGCGGGATTCGCGACGTGGACACGGCCATCCAGTGGCTGGACGCGGGCGCCACCAAAGTCATCCTGGGGACGGCCGCCACGCCCCAGGTGCTCAGCCAGCTGCCTCAAGACCGCACCATCGCCGCCCTGGATGCCGTGCATGGGGAAGTCGTCGACCACGGCTGGACGCAGAAGACGGGCGCTTCGGTGAGGGAAGGCATCGAGCAGTTGCGTGAGTACGTGGGTGGATTCCTGATCACGTTCGTGGAACGCGAAGGACGTCTGACGGGAATTGACGAACCCACCATTCGCCAGTACATCCAACTGGCGCAGGACGCCCACGTGACCATCGCTGGCGGAATCCAGGCCGCCGCGGAAATTGGACAACTAGATGAATGGGGCGCAGACGCTCAGGTGGGCATGGCGCTCTATACGGGTAAAGTCTCGCTGGCCGAGTGCTTTGTCGCGCCGCTGCAATCGGATCGTCCCGACGGGCTGTGGCCTACGCTGGTCTGCAACGCCTCGGGCCAGGCCCTGGGTCTGACCTACTCGAATTTGCAGAGCGTCGATCGGTCTCTCATGACCGGGCAGGCTCATTATTGGTCGCGAAGACGAGGCCTGTGGTGCAAGGGGGCGTCGTCGGGTGCCACGCAAACCGTCTTGCGCATCGATGTCGATTGCGATCGTGATGCACTGCGGTTTACCGTCGGGCAACAAGGGCGGGGCTTCTGCCACAAGTCACAAACCACTTGCTTTGGCGATTTGCGCGGGCTGGCCGAATTGGAACGAACCCTGCGCACTCGCCGGCAAGCAGCACCCGCGGACAGCTACACACGACGCCTGTTCGAGTCTCCGGATCTGCTGGCAGCCAAGCTGCGTGAGGAAGTGGACGAACTGATCGGAGCGGCATCGTTGCCCGAAATGGTGCATGAAGCGGCAGACGTCATTTTCTTTACGCTGACACGACTCGTCGCCGCCGGGGCATCGCTGACGGATGTAGAACGTGAATTAGATCGCAGGAGCCTGAAAGTGACTCGCCGGCACTAATGGACTGTTGACAACAATACAAGCACGACGCGCAAGCGAGTAAGCCTGCCAATCCGCTGAATGACGGGATTCGGTGAAATGCTACCAACCATGTGCAAGTTCACTACGCGCAAACGAGCAAGTTTTCGTCGCGCGGGCCCGGGCCGTCGCGAATCGCAACCGGCTCACGCGCTTGCGCGTTTTAAAGTTGCACACTTTCGGTGGTACTTGGCCGAAACCCGTGATTTAGCCCGCTGGCAGACCCACTCGCTGGCGCGTCGAGCTTGTATTTTCACGTGGTTTTCGCCTTAGCGCAACTTCAACACTTGCGCGTCGTGCTTGTAATGTGATCGCAACCTGAACGGCTCACTCCTTGCGCGTTGTCCGTGTATTGGATAGGCCAAGTCGCGCAGTCCAACGAATCATCCAACTTGCCCCTCGCTACCGCCATGACGAATCAAGAAATCTCCTTTCCACGCTTGACGCTCGATCAGATTTCGACAACCCGGCTCGAAGCCTTCGACGCCGCATCGTACGCCGTAGCCGCCGAGATTGTGCAGGAAGTGCGCACTCAAGGTGAGTTGGCTGTCAGGCGCTACGCCGAGCGCTACGATGGCGTAACGACGGACGGGCCATTGGTGGTCACTCGTGCACAGCTGGACACGGAAGCAGCGCGGCTGGGCGAAGACGCTCGGGATGTATTGCAGCGAGCGGCACTGCGGATCCAAACGTTTGCCGAGGCGCAGCGGCGGTGCCTGCTGGACTGCCAACTGTTGCTCGAAAATGGTACGGCCGGACACCGGTGGCTGCCGCTACGCAGTGCGGGGTGCTATGCGCCCGGTGGTCGCTATCCCCTGCCCTCCTCGGTGTTGATGACGGCCGTCACGGCTCGAGTGGCCGGCGTGCAGCAGGTTTGGGTGGCGTCCCCCCAGCCGACCGTGGAGACTCTGGCGGCGGCCTCGATCGCAGGCGCGACAGGTTTATTAAGAGTGGGAGGGCGCAGGCCATCGCCGCGCTGGCGGAAGGCGTTCCCGACCCCGTTCCTAGGTGCGAGGTCATCGTGGGGCCCGGGAACCAATACGTCACGGCCGCCAAGGCCATTGTGGCGCGAACCACGCGGATCGACATGTTGGCGGGGCCGTCTGAGTTGGTCGTGGTCGCGGCCGCCGACGCCCAGCCCCAGTGGGTGGCCGCCGATCTGCTGGCTCAAGCGGAACACGATCCGGATGCTCGGCCCTGGCTCGTGACCAACTCGGAACATTTCGCCCAGCTTGTGTGCGATCAATTGCTGCGGCAGCTCGAAACGCTCCCCACAGCCAGCGTCGCGAGGCAGGCCTTGGCCCACGGCGGATTCTTCGTCGTGGCCAATGTCGGGGAGGCGGTGGCGATTTGCGAGCGGATTGCCCCCGAGCATTTGTCGCTGCAAGGCGCGATGTTCGAAGACCATGCAGATGCTTTTACGACGGCCGGCGCACTGTTCGTGGGCAGCGACTCCGCCGAGGTGTTTGGCGATTATGGTGCGGGACCGAATCACGTTTTGCCGACGGGCGGCACCGCACGAAGTCATAGTGGACTATCGGTGGCATCCTTCATGCGTTGTCAGACGACCCTGCAATTGCAATTGTCAGATGAGGCCCTGTGTCAACGTCAGGTTGCGGACGCCGCCCGATTGGCCCGCCTGGAAGGACTGGCCGGCCACGCGCGCAGCGCCGAATTTCGCCGGCGAATTCCAGAAGCGTAGCTCAAGTTTTGCACTTTCTGGCGCGAGCAAGCGTGGTTTTCGTCGGAACGTAGCACAATTGTCCCCAGGATTGTACCCAATTGTTCATTCTCCGCGTTCGCGATGGCCCGGAAGCAATTGGGGACAATTGCTCTACATTGTGTCGACATTGTGTCGACTGCGACGTCCAAAATGCAAAACACGAACTCAGCTCCCGCACGAGGACGCAATCCAGTAACTGAACTCGTCACTAAAGCGTGTGAAGCGTGTGAAGCGTGTGAAGCGTGTGAACGTTATCGCTATGCCGCGGCCGGAATCCGTTTCAGCGACTCAAGCAGGAACCGCCAGTACTTTTGCACGGAACTAATCTGAACCCGCTCGTCGGGCGAATGCGCGCCCTTGATGGTGGGCCCGAACGAAATCATCTCCATGTGCGGATAGTGCTGCCCCACGATGCCGCACTCCAAGCCCGCGTGACATGCGGCCACATGGGCCGACTCGCCGAACATCTCCTCATACAGGCTGGACATCAGCTTGACGATCGAGGAGTCGGGATTGGGTTTCCAGCCTGGATAGCCGCCCGTGACGTTGACGCTGGCACCGGTCAATTCGAAGCCCGCCAAGATGGCCTGTGCCAGGTCGTCACGTTCGCTGTTGACCGAACTTCGCGTCAAACACATCATCGATAGTTTGCCGTCAGCCACCAGCACTCGAGCTAAGTTGTTGGATGTCTGCACCAGATCCGGGATTTCGGGGGACATGCGATGAATGCCGTTGGGGCAAACGTAAATGCTACCTAGTAAGGTCTTTTGCAGATCCAGCGGCAACAATCCTGAAGGCGTGCTGGTTGACTCCAGCGAGATTTCCAGGTTCGGGTCGGTTGCCGCGTATTCGTGCCGGATAGTCTCGGTCGTGGACTGGATCCAAGCTTGCATGGCCGCCGCATGGGCCGCGGGCACGACGACCACCGCAAACGACTCGCGCGGAATGGCGTTCCGCAGACCGCCTCCATCGATCGCACCGATACGAGCGGCATGCTCTCGTGCGATCCCCCACAGGATTCGATTCATCAGCTTGTTCGCGTTCGCTCTGCCTAAATGAATGTCCACGCCGGAGTGTCCCCCTTTGAGCCCCCGCACGCTGATCTTAAAGGCATGAACATCCTTGGGGACGGGCTCCGGCGCATATGCGCGTGCGGCTGTCACATCGCAGCCCCCCGCGCAGCCGATCGTCAACTCGTTGTCTTCCTCGGTATCCAGGTTCAACATGATTTTGCCCTGCAGCCAGCCCGACTTGAGCTGCTGCGCACCCGTCATCCCGGTCTCTTCGTCGATCGTGAACAACGCTTCCAGCGGTGGATGCGCAATGTCCTTCGATGCCAAGATGGTCATAATGCTGGCCACTCCCAATCCGTTATCGGCACCGAGTGTCGTTCCGCGTGCTTTGACCCAATCTCCGTCGACATACATCTGGATGCCCTGCGAATCGAAGTCAAATTCGGTGTCGGCATTCTTTTGGCACACCATGTCTAAGTGCGCCTGCATGACGATCGGCGTGCGATTTTCCATCCCCATGGAAGCCGGCTTGCGGATCAAGACATTCCCCACATCGTCGACCTCGGTCTCCAAACCCAGCTTTTCACCAAAGGTCTTGGCAAACTGGATGACTCGCTGTTCTTGCTTGGAAGGGCGTGGGACTCCGTTCAAATCGGCAAAATAATTCCACAGGGGGCTCGGTTCGAGGTTCTTGACTTCGGTCGACATCATCGTGTTCCTATGCGGATTCTTGTAAGCGGAGTTTCGGCTTCCTCCGAGGCGGTTCCCAGAGCAGGCGGCAGCCGAGCGTCATTCACGCGGATCGCCACATCCCACCATTAGGCTAACGATTCGCCGACGAGGTTCAACCGGTCGTCGCGGGGCAAAACAGGCTCACCATCGTGATCCAGGCCGGGAATTGCACTACAATAGGGCATCCGCGTGGGAAATCATCAGCGGCTACGAAAATCAGGAAACACACGTGGGATCCGCCGTGGACGTGATCTTGTCTCCCCAGACCTGATGGTCGGCTCGCAGCTATCCGCGGTGGCTCGTCAGCATCAGCGAGGATTCTTGCAGGTCAGCTCCTTGTCCGACCCCGCCATCGACGCCGCCCAGCCGTCCGTCGTGCTGGTGGACCTGGCCCAGGTCGATCGTCGCGCAGCTACACGACTTCGTCCGACGGATCAAGGACGCGTTCGGAAACAGCCAAGATCATGGCCTTTGGCCCGCACGTGCACGTGGGACGATTGCGGATGGCAAGAGACGCGGGCTGTGACGCGGTGGCGCACCGCGGCGGTGTCGTGGGGCAACTCGAAGCTTTCGCTGAGCGCCATGATCGCAGTCGCGCAAAGAAAAACGACCGCGATCTGCTCGACCCGCGGTCGCCGTAAGTCATTGTAGTCAGTTCAATCAGCAGCAGCGGCGGCGACCTAACATACGAGGTCGGCAGCATGATCGTTGCGGGGGGCAGCACTGGGGCGCTGGCGCACAATACGTGGGGCAGCAGGTGTGGACCGGCGTGCAACACGTTGTCGCGGGTGTGCAGCATGTTGTCGCGGGCGTGCAACAGCACGTTGTCGCGGGCGTGCAGCAATGGCTCGCACAACATGTCCGACGAACGACGATCCGAGTGCGACAGCATGTAGGCGCCGGAGCACAACAGCTGGACACCGCACAACCATCACCACAACCACAGTCGGCTTTGGCCACATCTGCCGTGGCAAACAAAAACACAGCCGCGACCAAAACGGCCAACGAAGCATACAATACTCTTGTCATCTCGCGTCTCCTTATTACGAGTCCGGGTCTTTGATCGGCCACCTCGAGTTCGCCCTAACCCCGTCACTGCCGACAAAGCAATTTAGGGGATTCGTGCCGGTCAAACAAAGCTTAACGGCTAATCAAGATAGGGAAAGATTCTAATACAAGTGCATTCTCCGTCAATTGGACTAGGGTCCCACGGTGGTTCCGCCTGAAAAAAAGGCCCGGGCGTCTGAAAGTCGGAAGAGCTGAGCAGCGGCAGCCATGCTCAGCCCCGGCACCGGGGATCGCCCCGCCTCCACGCTTCACTCGGTTCCGTGCGGATGACACAAGTCCGCCGGGCGGCGAACTTTCGCGGAATCGGGAATTGGTGTGATACGATGGCGCGGAGCCACTCGGCCAAGACGGGCCTCTCGCGTCGACCGCATTCGGCTAAAATGGGCGCCAAATCTTGAATTTCCAAAGCAAGCGTTGAGTGTTCGAAATAAATCTGGAAAATATCGACTTTGCATTTGATGGCTCTGAGCCCGCATTGCGCAACGTCAACCTGCTAGTCCCCCCGGGAGAATTTGCGGCGATCGTGGGCCCGTCCGGTTGCGGCAAGTCAACATTGTTGAGAATCGTGGCCGGACTGCTTACGCCCAACGGGCGGCTTGACATCCGGCCCACGCCGACATCCGGCAACGGCGATGAGATCAGGATCGGTTTCGTGTTTCAGCAGCCAACTTTGCTACCGTGGCGACGCGTGCTGGATAACATTGCACTACCCCTGGAATTGCAATCGATTGATGCCACCACACGCAGACAGGCGGCCGACCGAGCGAGACAGCTGGTCGGATTGGCCGAACAGGATTTGCGCAAGTATCCGCGTATGTTATCTGGCGGCATGCAAATGCGGGTTTCCATCGCGCGAGCACTGGTCACGAACCCCAAGATTATGTTGCTGGACGAGCCGTTTGCGGCGTTGGACGACATTTTGCGTGGGCAACTCAACGAAGACATCTGGCAACTGTGGCAGCAGAACGGCTGGACGACATTATTCGTGACGCACAACGTCAGCGAAGCCGTATTGCTGAGCCAGCGCGTGTTCGTCATGTCGCCCCATCCTGGGTCGATGGCTCATGAAATTCCTATCCCGTTACCGTTTCCGCGGCAATTGGCGCTACGGGGAACCGCCGAATACGCACGATTGGTTGGCGAAGTCAGCGCGGCACTGGTAGCCGCTGCCGAAAAGCCAGGTTGACCGTGCGTACGGAGCCGTCCGCAGGAGAATTGAATTGGTGAATGCACCGTCGTTGCGGTCTCGCTGGAGCGGCCTGCTCCCACCGTGCATACTGCTGGTGATCGTCATCGGTCTCTGGCAACTGTCGGTTGGCGTATTCCAACTTCCGGCGCTGATCCTGCCGTCCCCCGCTCGCGTCGTGAGCGAAGCCATCCGCAACTCGGCCGAATTATCCCGTGCGACTCTACTGACGGCTGCCGCGGCGGTGATAGGACTTGCGATCAGCATGCTGTTGGGGACGTTGATCGCCATGATTTTTTCACAATCACGGCTAATCCGCATAAGTTGCTACCCGTACGCGATTTTCTTACAGACCGTGCCGATTGTGGCCGTCGCTCCCATCATTGTCATCTGGCTGGGCGAAGGTTTTCTGGCCGTGGTAGTGATTACGGTGATGATCAGCCTGTTTCCGATGATCACGAACGGAACGGAGGGCATGACCCACGTGCCGGCGGGGCTGCAGGAGCTCTTCGCCATGAATCGCGCCAGCCGTTGGCAAACGCTGAGCAAATTGCAGCTGCCCGGAGCCGTTCCGCATTTGGTGACAGGAGCCAAGATCGCCAGTGGTGCCGCAGTGCTGGGGGCGATTGTGGGAGAATTTTTTGTGGGCGTGGGTGTCGAAAATCCCGGTCTTGGCTTCTTGATTGCGGTCGCAAAAGATCGTTTTAATATGGCATTCCTGTTTGCGGCCGTGATCGCAAGCACGATTCTAGGCGTCGCCATGTTTGGAATCGTCAGCCTGCTGGGCGATCGGATTTTCTTGAATTGGACAGACAGACGGATTCACGAGCGTCCTTAGTTTCCGCAGATCAGCCTCTACCCGGACCGGCGCCCGCCGTTACCGAAGGTCCGCCTGCCCGAATCGCAGGTCAGCCTGTCCCCAGGCTGACACCAAACAGAATCGCCGATGTCCCTGTCTCCCGGCTGATACCAGCCAAGATCGCAGATCACCCTGTCCCCAGTCTGACACCAGTTCGACAACGGGTGCCGTTTGAAAATTACCTGTGTGCCGGGCTGCGGTGCTTCACGCAATACTCTCGACGATGCTGCGCGTCAGGTGCGAGTGAAATCAGCCGATGTGCGTTAGCACACGGTTTTGCCTGTCATCGGGAACCGGCCGCTATCGCGCTCCGGCTGGTGAGCGGTGAAAGCAGCTGGCATTGGTACTTCATCCTGGCTCTGCTACTGGCAGTCCTGGCTGGTTGTCAGAGTGAAACACCGACATCTCACCGAGTCCAGGTTCAGCTGAATTGGTATCCGGACGCGCAATTCGGGGGTTATTACGCGGCCAAATTGCATGGGGAGTATGCGGCCGAGGGAATCGAGGTGGAGATTCTCGCGGGGGGGCCCGACGTGACCGTGTTGCCCAAATTAGCGATGGGGCGCGTGCAATTTGCGGTGGGGAATGCGGATCAGGTTCTGTTGGCCCGCAAGGAAGGCGCGGATGTGGTCGCCGTAATGGCCGCCATGCAGGACAGTCCGCGTTGCATCATGGTGCACGAAAAATCCGGCATCCGATCGCTGGCGGAACTCAACAACATCAGCCTCGCGCTGGGGGAGGGCAATCCGTTCGCGGAGTTTCTCAAGACCAACTTGCCGCTTGAAGAAGTCCGGATCGTCCCCTACGCGGGCAGTATCGCCAAGTTCCTGGTCGACGACCGTTTTGCGCAACAGGGTTACGTCTTCAGCGAGCCCATCGTGGCGCGACAACGAGGCTCCGATCCCTTGCCCCTGATGGTCTCCGAACTGGGCTTCAATCCCTATACGGGATTGGTGATCACGAATCGAACCATGATCGAACAGCGACCCGAGCTGGTGAAAAAATTCGTGCACGCTACCGTTCGTGGCTGGAGGCGCTACTTGGAACAACCAGCAGTCACCAACGCGGAAATCTACCGTTTGAATCCCGAGATGGACCTTGAAAGTTTAGCCCAGGCGGTGGACGTGATTCGCACACTATGCCTGCCTCCCGGGAGCCAATTGCGCGACCTGGGGAAAATGGTTCCCGCGCGCTGGGAGACACTATCCGGCCAGTTACAGCAACTCGGCTTGTTGCCCACCCAGGACGGCGCCCAGGCGTCGGAGGCGTTTACCACGAGATTTCTCCCCTGAATGCTTGCCGGCGCATGTTGCTGGCAGGCCCGTTGTCCGTAGCCCAAATAGAACACGAGTACCCACTATGCGACCGATGCATCCCTTGCGCCGTCAACTGAGATACGTACTATCGATGACGGCGTTATGGCTGGTGGCCGCAGCTCCGGTTGGTGCCGAAGAGACACAAAGCCAAGCTGCAATTCATCCGCTCAAACTATACGAAATTCGAGTATCGCATCCCAATGCGTGATGGTGCCAAGCTGTTTACATCCGTCTACGTCCCCAATGACGGATCAGTCAATTACCCGATCTTGATGTTACGTACGCCGTATACGGTGGGGCCCTACGGCGCGGACCAGTACCGCGACTCATTGGGACCCAGCGAGGCCTTTGCCAAGGATCGTTTCATTTTTGTGTACCAGGACGTGCGTGGTAGGTACATGTCGGAAGGGGACTACGTCAACATGCGCCCGCATCTGCCGAACAAACGCACGAAACAAGATGTCGATGAGAGTACGGACACTTTTGATACGATCGAGTGGCTGCTACGCAACATCCGTGGTCATAACGGCCGTGTAGGACAATGGGGGATCTCCTATCCAGGCTTTTACGCTTCGGCCGGCATGATTGACTCGCACCCCGCCCTGAAAGCCGTGTCCCCGCAAGCCCCAATTGCCGACTGGTTCTGGGATGACATGCACCACCACGGAGCGTTCATCCTGCCGCTGGCCTTCAATTTCTTCTCGACCTTTGGGCGACCGCGCGATGGCCTGACCACAGAATCGCCCGAACGATTCGACCATAAAACGCCAGACGGCTATCAGTTTTTTCTCGATCTCGGGCCACTGAAAAATGCCAACGATCGCCATTTTAAGGGTGAGATTCCGTTTTGGAATGACCTCGCCCAGCATCCGAACTACGACGAGTTCTGGCAGTCACGCAACATTCTTCCACACTTGAAGCACATCAAGGCCGCTGTCATGACGGTCGGTGGCTGGTTCGACACGGAAGATCTCTACGGGCCGCTGAAAACCTACCGGGCCATCGAAAAGCAGAATCCGGGTATCGTCAACATTCTGGTGATGGGACCCTGGGTCCATGGCGGATGGAGCCACACGCCGGGCAATGCGCTCGGCACCGCGGATTTCGGGTTCAAAACCACCGACTATTACCAGCAGCATGTAGACCTGCCGTTCTTCCAGCAGTTCCTCAAAGAGGATGAATCCGCCGACTTGCCGGAAGCCTTGATGTTCGAAACGGGCGCGAATCGCTGGAGACGATTCGACGCTTGGCCGCCACCCCAAGCCGAAACTCGCGACTGGTTTCTAATCGCCGGCGGGAGATTGAGTGCCAGTCCAGCTGAAACAGACGACGAGGCGTGCGACGAATTCGTCAGTGATCCCCACAAGCCCGTACCCTACACCACCGAAATAACCACAAACTGGGCGCAGCGACTACATGACCGAGGACCAGCGTTTCGCGGCCCGGCGACCTGACGTCCTGGTCTACCAGACGGACCCGCTGGATGAAGACCTGACGATCGCTGGTCCGATTCAAGCCACGCTGTGGACGTCCACCACGGGAACCGATGCCGATTGGATCGTGAAGGTAATCGACGTCTATCCCGACCAGATGCCGGGTGATGGTGACCGCCTCGCAAGTGGACGCGTCGCGTTGGGAGCCACGCAGCGGCTCGTCCGGGCCGAGGCCTTCCGCGGCCGCTTTCGGAATAGCTATTCTGCGCCGGAGCCCTACGTGCCCAACGAGCCCGCCCGCGTCCAGTTCGAGCTGCTGGACGTACTTCACACTTTCCTGCGCGGCCATCGCATCATGGTCCAAGTGCAAAGCACATGGTTTCCGTTCGTCGATCGTAATCCACAGAAGTTTGTTGCGAACATCTTTGACGCGGAAGAAGCGGATTTCATCAAGGCCACGCACCGTATTCACCGTGGCAAGATACACGCGAGCCATATCCAATATGGCGTCGTGCGCTGAGCGGCGTTGGGGGAATAGGAGTACGGGAATTAGGGAAATTGCGGGAGGGTACCGATGAGTCTAGGAGGGTACGGGCGCATCGTACTACCCAACTGATTCCGGCAAAGCCGGCGCACGGCAGATGCATGGCATCCTGAACGCAGCGGAGTGGAGTGAAGGATCTGCCAGCCAACGTGATATTGCCTGCAGAGGTGAGTCCGGGACCTCCCGCGTCAACCGTCTCACACGGAACAATGTCTTTGCCAGATCCTTCGGTCGCTGACCCGTGCTGCGGACGTTGTCAGCTCCCTGAGGATGACACCTGGCCGCGACTTGTGCGGTACGATGTGGGTGACGGGGCGATACGGGATTGTGCCACGCGGTAGGGAGTGGTACGCTCCGATCGAGACATGAACGCCACGACCCGGTCGCTGTGCAATCCCATCGCCGCAAGGAAATCTGATATGCCTCACCTCGGTAAATTTTCTAGAATCATTCTAGTTGGCCTACTCTTCTGCACCGCTCCCGCTCGGGCGTTTCGACCGTTGCCGCCCGACGAGGTACTCCTCAGGATGTTGCCCGAGCGTGGCGTCTTCGTATTCCACAGTTTCGGCTTTACCGAGTCCGACCCGAACAGCCAGAACAAGTTTGAGCAGCTGACGGCCGACCCCGAGGTCACGACTTTTGTGGCCGAGGTGAACCGCCTATTGGAACAGCTGATGCAAAAGGTTGGCGAACAGCAGACTGAGAAAGAGCGGCAGACAATGGCTCGCATCGCCGCGCTGTCACGACAGCTGATCCCACGCCCGATGACGTTGTATGTTTCCAAGATCGACCTGTCCGCCGACGAGCCCGTGGTAGAAGCGGGCTTCGTGGTCCACGCAGGTGATCGTGAACGGGCTGCCGGTCTGGTCGCGCAGCTGCAAGCGGCGATCGAGACGAGCGATCTAGACGATAGGTTAACCAGGAAGACAATTTCCGGCGTCGATGGCCTCGAAATCCGCTCAGCCGATGATCCTGTCGTGTTCGTTGCCGCGCAGGACGAACAGTTTATGCTGACGGTTGGGGAAGATTCACTGCAGCACTTGATCGAGCAGGCCAAGTCACCCGTACCTGCCTGGTTGCCGGCACTCATGGATCGTCTGCCCGTTGACAGGCCGGCGTTGATGGCTTTCGTCGATTTTGAGCAAATTGGGAAGCTGGTTGAGCAATCCGACGACGCCAAAGCAGCGCTGGCCTGGAAGGCGCTGGGCATGGACCACGTGCGATCTAAGGCGATGGTCATGGGACTCGATGGGGAGGGCCTTTTGCTGCGGGGGCTTGTCAACTGCGATAAGATGGAAGGTCTTTGGCAGCTGTTCGATGCGAACGGGATTGTGCGCGAATCATTGCGGGCCATTCCGCAGGGAGCTCAGTCGGCCGTCTGTGTCCATTTCGACATACTGGAGGCGTTTGAGTTCGTGGTGAAATTCGCTTCCGCCATGGAAGAGAACGCTCGGTCGGAAATGGACGAAGGATTGGACAAGGTATCGGCTCAGCTGGGCATGGATATCCGCCAAGATGTCCTGGCAGTCTTTGGCCAGAATTGGACCGTCTATCAAGGCAATGGATTTGCGGCGATGATGGTGCCCGATGTGCTGGCGGCCGTGGAGGTGAGAGACGAAGCCAAAGCCCGGCGATTGCTGGAGAGATTGATCGAGGTCGCCAGGGCAGGCATGGCCCGTCAGGAAAACTCCGCGATTACCATTGTGCCGGCCCAATTCGCTGCGGCCGAGGGATACACGGTCCGCGGACTCCCCATGGCGCTCAGCTTCTGCGTGTACGATGGTCGTTTGGTCGCGTCGTTATCTGCCAACGGCATGAAGCAGTTTCTAAGCAGTGCACGAGACGACGCCAGTTCGATCGTCGCCGACCAGGGCGTGGCGGCCAGTTTGGATCGCAAGCCAGACTATCTGGTATTTTCCTATAGCGACGTGGCTACGAGTCTTACGCAGTCGTATCCCACGCTGCAAATGCTGCTGAATATGGGGGCGGGTCGATTGTCGGAAGAAGGCATTGACTTCGACCCCGCGACCTTGCCCCGTCCGTCCGTCTTGAAGAAGTACCTCACCTCCCATATCAGTTCGCTACGCCGCACGGAGGACGGACTGGAATGGGAATCACGCGAAGTGTTGCCCCATGTCAGTATTTCTTCGGCAGGCGGGCCGGTGATGGTAGCGCTGCTGTTGCCCGCCGTGAACGCCGCGCGCGAAGCCGCGCGGCGAACCGCTTCTATCAATAACCTGCGCCAGCTTACATTAGGCCTGCTTAACTTCGAATCGGCGACGAAACGATTTCCAGTCGCCGGCAAGAACGGGCTC
This sequence comes from uncultured Planctomycetales bacterium, assembly GCA_963695565.1. GTDB lineage: Bacteria > Planctomycetota > Planctomycetia > Pirellulales > Pirellulaceae > CAVOGW01. Next base: position 146,164 of record CAVOGW010000004.1, on the reverse strand, counting down.
AGCTGGCGTGTTCACATCCTGCCCTACCTGGAAGAACAGAAGCTGCACGAACAGTTCCATCTGGACGAGCCCTGGGACAGCCCCCACAACAAGTCGTTGATTGAAGAAATGCCGGCCGTGTTTCGCGACCCCTCCAGTCAGGCCGAACGAGGTAGAACGACGTACCTGGCGATCCGTGGAACGGACCCGATTATTGCCCAAGGTGAAAATGGTGTGGCCCTTGCCGACATTCGCGACGGTACGTCGACGACGATACTACTCGTGGCAGCCGACGATGACCGAGCCGTGATCTGGACGAAGCCAGACGATTTCGACTGGCAGGCGGCGGAGCCCGTCGCCGGCTTGGGCAACTTGCACGCCGGTGATATTTTCCTGGCCGCATTTTGCGACGGGCACGTGCAGGCCATCCCGAAAACGGTCCCCCAGGAAACGCTGAAGGCTCTATTTACTAAGGCCGGCGAAGAGCCCGTGGAACTCCCGGCACCGACCAGGTAAGTCCGAGGTCAACACCAGACCCTCCGGAGCCAGCGAAAATCGCCAATTACATAACTGGCGGTGTCAGAAATTGATAGGCTAAAATGTAGGCTGAACTCGGTTGGGTTTCGGGCTTGTCCAGAGAAAACTGTCCGTTGGAGGGTTTGGAATAGACGATGAGTATTCAGACATGCGCCGTGAGTCAAAGCAGGCCTAAACACTTGATCATGATCGTCGCTGCACTTGCTGTGCTCACGGCGTCAGGTTCACACGTTTTGGCGCAACGCGTCCTGGGCCTCGACATCTCGGCCTGGCAAGGGAATATCTCACAAACGACCTGGAATAATATCCGCAGCGTCGAGAACCGTCAGTTTGTTTTTATCCGATCGAGCCGTGGCGGCACGACCGGATACTACAATCAGAACAACCCGGACAACACTAATCCACCAGGGCAGAATACGCTCTCACAGCGCTACGACGATCCCTACTTCGTGCAGAACATCAACCGGGCCGCGACGGCCGGTGTATACGCCGGGTCGTACCATTTCTCTCGACCGGACATCATCGCCTCGACGCTGAATTCGAACGGAATTCCCAACAGTGGCACGGACGAAGCCGATCACTTCATCCAATCGGCGGGCGCCTGGATGCGACCCGGGTACTTGTTACCCGTGCATGACTTCGAGGCCGGTGACGGGGTGCGTACCGACAACGAGATGGCGCAATTCTGTCTCGACTTCTCCAATCGCATTTTTGAAGTCATGGGCATTCGTCCGGCCATCTACATGAACGGCAACTACGCACAAAACGTGCTCGGTGGCGCATCGTCCTCGTTGCGGAATCAGGTGGTGGCCGCTTATCCCACGCTGTGGAGCGCCCGCTGGCCCAATCAAGCCAATCCTGATGCCATTGACGTGCAGAATGGCCATCCCAAGGATAGCTTTACGAACATTTACGGTCCGTGGGATGACTCGGGCGTCACGCATCCGTGGAGTTTCTGGCAATACGCGAGCACCGGTCGCTTACAGAGCTTTAACAACGGCAATAGCAATCTCGACTTCGATGTCGCTCAGGGGGACACTGAATTCCTCAAGGACTATCTCGTGCCAGCGCCGTGGATGAACGACAACAGCGGCGATTGGACAACCCTGGCCAATTGGAACAGTGGGCAGACGCCGGTGGCACCGATCACGGGGCCCGGGCAGGTGCCCCCCGTCGGTGCACAGACACTTCCCACGCCCCGGCTACCCGGAGCGACCGGGACAGGTGTTACGTCGGGCCAACATGATACGGTCCTCCTGGACCGGCCCCATGCGGATATTATCGTGACGATCGCCTCCGGCACGCACAATATTCGCAAGCTGTTTATGCGCGAGGCGCTGCAGATTACGGGCGGCTCGCTGAACATCAATTACGATCCCACGTACGCCTCGGATACCACTAACTATCCAAATGCACTGCGCTCGGGTCCCCTCTCCGCTCAGTTTTCGGGCAACGTCACGTTGGGCGGCGGTGGAGCACTGAGCGTCCACACGCTGCAGGTGGATGCCGCGCGGACCTTCACGCTGGACGGCGGCGCGCTGACGTTCCACCGAATCACGTTAATGCCGTCCGGTTCGACCCCGGCGAGGATTGCGATGACTGGGGATGTAGAGTTCAGCCCGTTGGCCGACGATGGTGCCTCAATTGATAATGGCGCTGGGGCGGGCAGTTCGGGTTTCCTGGATTTGGGCGCTGCGAATCGGACGTTTACCGTTGGTGACGGCTCCGCCGCGATCGACTTGACGGTGAGTGTGCCAATCACGAATGGCGGCCTGACCAAAGACGGGCTCGGCACACTCGCGCTAACCGGGGTCAATACGTACGCTGGCGACACCATCGTGCAGGCCGGGACGCTGATCGCGGGTAGCCCGTTTTTGGCGAATACGGCCGACGTTTATCTCGATACGAGTGCCATCCTGAACTTGAATTTTGCCGGCGGTCCCGACATTATCGACTCTCTGTTCATCGACGGTGTCTCGCAGGCGGCCGGGATCTGGGGCGCCATCGGATCGGGCGCTCCATACACCAGCCCGCTCATCACGGGCACGGGTTGGTTGCAGGTGACGACCAGCACTCCTTCGGGCGACTTCAACTTCGACGGCGACTTCGACTGCGAAGACATCGATGGGCTGGTCGCAGAAATCGTGGCCGGTACGAACGACACTGGTTTCGACATGACGGGCGATACGCTCGTCAATCAGGACGATCTTGCCGCGTGGCTTTCAGCAGCCGGCGGCGTGAATCTCGCCTCGGGAAATCCGTATCTGCCAGGAGACGCGAATCTGGACGGCGTCGTCGACGGATCTGATTTTATCCCTTGGAATACGAACAAGTTCAATTCTATTGCGGAGTGGTGCAGTGGCGATTTTAACGCCGATGGCGTGGTGGACGGCGCGGACTTCATTACGTGGAATGCCCACAAATTCACGTCGTCCGATGCGACGACCGTAGTACCGGAGCCCGGTCTGTCGGCGTTACTGCTGGCGGCAGTGATCGGGCTCGGTGCGCTGCGATCACTGCACGGAGGATGATTCGTGGCCAGCGAACGGCCGGCGTCTGACGACGCCTCGACACCGTGTCAGTTACCGCCGCAGCAACAGCAGCAACAATCCTCCCAGCCCAAACAGCGCCGGCGTCGCCGGTTCTGGCACGGGTGAAAAGCAGCCCACAATGGCTCTTCGGGTATCTCCCGCGGAAGTAATGAGTCATGGCAGTCGACGGGTGGGGCAAGCTGGAACGATATTTCAGGCTAACATTGTGCGCGTCCGTGTCAATGCTATCACCGCGAAAATCTCGCGGCAGCTCTGGCATGATTCCGGCCCGAACCCAGAAAGGCCAGAACTGACGCTGACTGTATCGGAGGAAACTGCCGGCTCGCGTGTCGGCGGATGGTTGAGACCTCACCGCCGGCGCCACGCGGGCAAACCGACGAGCGTCCACAGCAACAGTGTGGAGCCTGGTTCAGGAACGACGATGGTCACAAATGTCGGACTATCCAAGCCTCCCAGTCCCGAGGGAATGAAGTTAGCGTCGATCAGTTGGCCTTGGGCACCAAACTTCAGCACTTTGTCCCCAGGGCCTGACGTTACATACCAGGCATCGTCCGCATAAGCCAGACCGATGGGATTGTTCAGGACGTTCGGCCCTGGCCTGATGAAGTTGTTCAAGAAGCTGCCATTCAGATCGTAACGCCTGACGGCATCGGTCGCTTCGCTGGTGATAAACCACTGGTTGTCATGAAACACGAGCACGCGCGGCAGTCCAATATTGGGAATGAACACATCGGTAATATTCGTAGACGGATCAAATCTCACGATTTGATTCGAGAAATAGCCGGGGATGTAGAGCTTGCCGTCGGGGCCAAACGTCATTCCGTTGTCGGGACCGTTCAGTCCCACCTGGCCCGGGCTCACCACCGTCTGCAGGAATACGCCGGTCGCTCCGTGATACTTGTAGACGGCATCGCTACCAAAACTGGCAACGTAAAGATCGCCGTTCGCGTCCCACGCGATTCCGGTCGGGCCGTCCAGTCCTTCGGCACCACCCGTCACGAAGTTATCAACGAACGCGCCCGTCCTCCAGTTGTAGCGCTGTACCTGGTTCGAACCTTCGCTGGTGACATACAGCAGATCGTCCGGCCCAATCTTAGCCGCCAAGGGCCCGTCCAAACCAGTTCCGTCGCTGTGCAACATCCCCCGGTGTTGCTGCGTCGCAATATCGAAGTGCGCCACGAGGTCGGTGGAAAAACTTGTGACCAGCAGCTGATCGCCCGACACGCGCGGCGCGTTGCAGGCTGCCGCCATGAGCCATGCCAGCGTTGTGATACGAATTCTCATGACGTTCCTTTCGGAGTGGTCGCTGCATTAAACAAGACGCACGTTCCAGGCTAACGCATCACGCACACGCGGTCAATCAACAACGAAAACGGCCCACGTGCCGGCACGTCGTATTGGACGGAAGCCGCCTCCGCAATACAAGCACGCAGCGCAAGCGAGTGAGCCGGCAGCGACTGTTGACGGCTTACCCTGTCGCGACAAGGTTACGTCTTTAGCGCGATCTGCAGCGGAGCATTCTCGGATACATTTGGCCCAACGCCATGATTTGGCCCGTTGGCGGGCTCACTCGCGGATCACCGGATAGCGTTTCGATGAATTCAGGATGGGGTAGCCTAATTCGGCTCGGATTCGGCGTGACGCTGCACATACGCTTGGGCGCGCTGCCGCTTGCGCGGCGGAAGCGGCGGTTCATCTAGCGCCAGCGCGAGATTGAAGCAGACAGCCGCCTCACGCGGATTCCCCATCTTGTCGTAGACCAGTCCCTGGTTGTAGTACACCCAGGCATTTTCCGGACGGATATCGACGGAATGTTGGAAGTCGGCGTCTGCCTTGGCGAAATCGTCCAAGCCGGCATGGGCCAGGGCGCGGCCACTGAGCGAGTAGGCTCGGCACTCTCGATTGTCAAAAGTCTCAGCAAGCTGGATGGATTCGTCGAGATCGGCCAGCCCTTTTTCGAATTCTCCCATTTCCACGAAAACCTGTCCTCGATTGTTAAGGCAGGCCAGCCGTTTGAACTTCTCTTCCTCCCCATGGGCCAGCCGTTCCAGCAGCCAGGTATAATCCTCGGCGGCTTCTACCAACCGTTCGTCATGCCAGTAGCAAGCGGTGCGCATCGCGATTGCCTGTGCAGATTCGCGGTTGATTTGCAGCGCGGCCTCCGTTTTCTGTAGCGCCGCCTGGTAGTTTTCCGCGCGCTGCAGGATGGCGGCTTCAGCCAGGTAGCGGCTGATTTCAAAATCATCCGCACGCAAGGGATCCTGGATGACGGCTTCGCGAAAGTCCTCGGCCGCTCGTTGCTCGTCCCCCGATTCAATCCATGTTCGGGTGCGCCCACTGTAGGCGGCGGCCAGCGTGGGACTCAATTGAATGACGCGGTCAAAATCCTCACGTGCCTCCGCCGGCTGATTCTTGGCAAGGTAGCATTGAGCGCGCTGGAAGCGACTGACCACGTCGTCGGGGACGAGCCGCAACACTTCGGACAAGTCCATGATGGCACCGTCCAAGTCATTGCGCATGAGGTTCAGCGTGGCCTTTGCTCGATGAGCCGCCGCGAACCCGGGATCCAGCTCGATGGTTTTCTGCAGATCGAACAAGGCCTTCTCCACGTTGTTGCGCCGTGCCTGGCATGTTCCACGCTGCAGCCAGTTGACGGCAACTTCCGGACCGCAATCGACCGCCCGACAGTAGCATGCGTAGGCCTGCGCCAGGTTCCCCTGACTCGTATGAAAATCGCCGAGGGCCCGATGCACGACGTCCCATTTTGGCGCCAGCTCGGCTGCCGTCTGCAAGGCGTGCAGCGCGGCGGCGTGATCTTCCAACCCCAACATCGATCCCGCCAGCGTGAGCTGGGCAAATACAAACCGCTCGTCCACTGCGAGTGCTCGCTCGCAGTCCAGCCTTGCCAATTCCAGGTCCCCCCGCTGCAAGTAAATGCGACCGCGGGCCTCCAGCACGGCGGGTGCCTCGCTCCCCAGATCGATGGCACGACTTAGATCCAGAAAGGCCTGATCGAGGTCTTCGATGGCTAAATAGGCCGCCCCTCGCAGCCCCAAGGCATTGACATAATTGGCGTCCAGCGAGAGGGCCTCGTCGCAATCCTGGATGGCCTGCGTCGGATTTCCGGTAGACAGCGCCGTTCTGCGCGACGCGTGAGGAAAAATGGATGTGGTGGACTGTAGTTGTGAGCGATGGCCAGATCCCGATCGATGTGATGCATGATCTCTGCTGGCCGGTCGTTTGCTCCAGTCATGTGGGGCAAAAGCTCAATCCGTAATGCCAGCGCATCGGGGTGGTAGGGATTGCATTCCAATGCCTGGTCCACAGCCATCAGGGCCGCATCGGTGTCTTGCCGTCGGGCGCGCACACGGGCCAGTCGCAACCACGCGTCGAACTTTGTGATGTGCAGTTCCGCAGCGCGGGCAAAGTCCGACTCGGCCTGCTCCCAGGCTTCCAACAACATCAAGGCATGCCCCCGCACATAGTGGCCGGCAGCCCATGCCGGAGCGAGTTCGACACACTTCTCGCTGTAATGCAGGCCCTCTTGAACCTTCCCGTTTTCCAGGCTCCAGGCGGCCCGGGTAAAATTCAACTCAGCGGCTTCCGGAAACCGCGTCAGACACGCGTCCAGCTGCACGATGGCCGCGGACGTTTCACCTTGTTCGTACAGTTTCAGTGCCAAAGCGTAGACAATCATGGGCGTGGACTGGGCCGCAACTGCCTGCTGCAGCTCCGCGATCGTTTTCTGCCTGGCGGCATCCAACTGCGGCCGATCAAGCCAATCTGGCGGCGGTCGGCAGGGGAGCGGTTCATGAATCTCGAACTCTGCAGATGTGCCGCGCAGGTAGCCTGGTGGATGCGGCATTCCAGCAACCACATGCCACACGCGTCGATACCACACAGGTAACGGTCGTGCGCGGATTGGCGCTCGATAGTCGGGGTGAGATCGGCGGAGTTGCTCATATAGCCGTACCATTACCTCGAACTGGTTGCGAAGATCCAACTTTTCCATCAGCGTACCGAACGGGAGCGAAATCGGCCGCGGGTCAACCGGCCCGCTCACCGAATCATCCCAGGAGTAGCAGGTGGATATCGCGACCAGGCCGCAGACGCGCGGCACGGGGAGCGATTCGAGGCGTGCGACCAACTGCTGTTTGCGGGCTTCGACTTCCGCATCCCCCGCAGCTATGAAGAAGATGCAGCAGCGGGGCGGCCCCACGGCGAAGTCAACCTGCACTGCCGGTGAGAACCGCGGCGACGCGTCCTCGATCCATCGGCTGGTTTCACGTTGGATGGCCTGAGCGAAGTGAAGGATAGACTCCGCGTCCGCCTGGTCCTCCAGGGGCAACAGGCTCTGCAGTCGCACGTTGATTCCAAGTGTCTTTTCCATCCATCGCCAGCCGTTCCGACGATCTTACCGCTGATCGCCAAGGAATGATCATGTGATCCGTCGATTGTAATCGATCACCCGCGGCCACCAAGTCCCAGCTCCGTCAGATTGACGGCAAAGCTCGGTCGACATGCTGCTTGCGGGCGAGACGGCCCCAGATTCTTCTGGCAACTGCAGCATACTGCCCTGGAGCGTCCTTTTGCCACCCTGGCAAATCCGCCCTCCGTTTCATCTAGTGAACGGATCGGGCAAGAGCTGTTTTCCGCAATACATGCAGACCGTGCGGCGTTTGGAGATGGGGCGATGGCAGCGGGAGCAGGATTTCGGCGGTGCTTTGCCCGATACCTGGCCGTCGTATTTTCCATCACGCATGTCGATCTCAATAAGACGCCGTTGCAACTGATCATCGCTCAACTTGAGCTCCTCCTTGACGATCGTCCATAGCGCCTCGGTGATCATCAGTAAGCGTTCGATGTCCAGGCTCTGACGGTGGACCATCTGTCCGAATTGACGCGCCTCGGCACTCTCGCGCCGAACCGCGTTCAGCGTGTCGTCAGAACTACCCATGGAATGCATCCGTCACTGATTTTCGCGATCATGCACCGCACGCCAGCGCCAGACTTTGTGCGGAATTTCTCGTTGTCAGGCTCTGTCGTCATCGTACCACACAAGTCCTGGTCACATGTAATCCAGACGGAGCTGATAACTTGCGGAGCATGGCCAGGAAGTCATTCTGAGGAAGCTGACAACGCGAGGAGCGCGGTCAGCGACCGAAGGATGTTCCAGCAACGATGCCCAAGGTATCACTTAATCAAGTGCAGCAACGTTGGTTGGCAGATCCTTGCATCGCGTTGTTCCTTCACGACGCCAATTTGCCTTAAACGGACTCGAATTTTCCCGGAGGCTTGCAATTTGCCGCGATTCAGGGTTAAATCGAGCAGCGGCGGAGTTGGTCCGCCCCGTGAAACCACCGGTCAGGAGTCGATTTCTGCTTAATTGGTTAGAGAGAATTCGTCAGAGAGGGATTATCATGTTTCGCCACATAATTGCAACCGTTATCGTGCTCGCTGTGCTCGCCGTACCCGCCGCAGGGCAGGGCCTTTCGGGCGATGCCAACGGCGACGGCTTCGTCGACGGCGCCGACTTCGATATCTGGTACCTGAACCGGTTCCAATCCGGGACGGATACTTCGACCGGCGACTTCAACGGAGACGGAATCACTGACGGCCAGGACTTTATCGAGTGGAACTCGAACAAGTTCTTTCCCGTTGAAAGCCGTGTACAAAACGTGCCCGAACCGACCGCTTTGGTATGGCTGCTATTATCCGCGCTGTTAGTGCACTTGCGGCTGCGGCGAATCAGATAGCAATGACGCATCGTGTTTGGCGAGAATACGCGTGTACCGGGCATCCTTGCATGGCTTGCGGCCTAACGAACCGAAAATGTGTGTGAAGACAGCATATCAGGCCCGCCCGGGGTTAGGTTCGCACGGGTCGTCAGGCGGCAGGACGAGAACGGGCCAGGGCGATTCGATCTGCAACTCGCGGGCTTCGACTGCCGTGGGGACAAACAGGTAGATGGCGTGCCGCGGAATGCGCGCCAGGTCCACGTCCCCCTCATAGCGCCACTCGCGCTCAACCGTCCAGTCCAACCGTCCGCCGCGTTTCGTTGTGGACCTGGCCTTTTGTTGAAAAACCGAAGTTCCTGGCTCGTTCGCCGGCACTTCGTCGACATAGCTCACGGGCCGCGCGCCCTGGCGGCTCAGTTGCCCCATCTCGATAGACACACCATAGGGCTCGAAGTCCCAGCGGCCACGGTGGGGCCGGAACACCCGCAACGCGCGTAGTTCTTCCAGCGGCACGGCCGTAAAACTCACGACGCGCGCGTCGCCCCGCACGGCGTCGCTGCTGGCCACTAACCGTCGGGTTCGCACGATTCGTCGCAGTGCAGCAAACGCGGAATGGTCAGCGCCAGGACGTTGCAAGATCAAGTCGTCCTGAAACTCTCGTTCGGTTTGCTCCGGCCAAGGACCCCATCGCCGGCGCGTACAGTGCGTCAGGTAGTGTCCCTCGCGCAGACGGTGAGACGGTGCAGGCGCGGTATGTGGTACGCGCGCGGGACATTCTGGCGCGCTTATTGCCCGCGGACGAGAGTAAACGGCCCAGCCCACAGCTCCCGCCTTCAACAATTCGCTCTGGACCGCGCATCGCGTGCCTGGGCTGATCGCCAGGCGAATGCTGGGGGTAGCCGGCCGCTGGCAGGCCAGCCGCGCACGCAGCAGGCGATGCACGTACCCATGTTGTCGCACGTCGAGCGCATACAGCGTGTTGCAGCAGGCTACGAGCGTGCGATCGTGCAAGGGAATGTCGCTGAACTCACTTTCGACACACATGGGCAGAGGCCCCGACAACCGCGGTGAGAGATAGATTTGTGTCGCATGAAAGTTGGGCGGTCGACTTGCGTGACGCAGGCCTTGGAGCAACCAACGTGACCAGGGCTGCTGACCATCACGGCAATCGATGCGAATCGTGCGTTTGCCAGACAACTCTGCCGCGCGACGCACAAAGTTCGCTCCCGCCGCGTGTGGCATCACCACCAGGAACTCTTCCGGTGGCGTTGCCGCCACCACGGCCCGCAACACACGAAACCAGTCGGGGCGTGCGTCGAGCGACCGTGTGAGGCGCGAGCTGAGGATGCCGCGCAGGACGGCACCTCTTGCCGCAACTGGCCAGAGTACGAGCCTGGGACCTAGCCAGCGGCGAAAGCACTCTCGGTTACCCGCAAAAGCGCTTGCCCAAGTCAACTGCCAGCCGGCTCGCTGACTCGATGCGAACCTCCGCAGCAGGCCCTCCGCCCAGCTGGCTGCCGGCCCGCGCCAATCGGCCCTCGCGCGATCGATCGCACCCGCTAAATCGTCAAACAGATTAAAGTCATCATCTTCCGCAGCCCACCCAGCCAATGCCGCCCCCAGCCAGTCGTTCAAGCAGCGAACGACTTTCCGCGGAGCAGCTGGCATGACGTTTGCGGTGATAGCATGGCTAGAAGTCATGGATGCGACACCCGTATTCGCGACTTCCCATTTCGCTTAGGCAAGCCGGCTTTGCCTGAAACTCAGCCTGCCGCACAGCCCAAAACTATGAAGTTACATTTGTTCAGTATAATGCCTGCTTCCACTCGTTACCAGCGGACGTTGCCAAAATGCCTCAGCGGGGCGCACCATGCCCACGCAGATCGTGAAAAAATGAAACATGGTCGCTCCCGGCATGGCAGCGGGCAAAATGACCAGAGTCAGGAGACTCGACCGACTTCCGTCGCCTAGTTTCCGAAATTTGCACATTTTCCCGAGGAAGTATTTCCGATGCACGTTGATTTTCAGCACATTCTGCGGGCCCTTTCCCGGCGTCGTTCATGGCTGATCATTCCCACGCTCAGTTTTACGGTGATCGCCATCCTCTATGCCCTGTTGAAACAGGACTACTGGACAGCCACGCAGGCGCTGTACATTCGCAACGAATCTGTCGGGCAAACGACGCCGTTCGGTCGCTTTGAGAGCGTGGACGCGATGCAGACCGCGCAAGAGACCATCCTGGAAATCGCCCATCACAAGAACGTGCTGCGTGAGGCCATGCGAACCGTGGGACCGCGAAAGAAATTCTGGAGTAAACGGAAGCGGGAAGCTTGGCCCACCGACGAAAATGTGGATGATTTTCGCGAGTTCGTGAGTATTTCTGCCCCCCAAGGTGCCCAGTTCGGCCGCACCGAAATGATCTACCTCACAGTCAAAGCGGAAAATACCGAACGAGCCGAAGCGCTGGCCACGGCCATGACCGAGCAGCTGATCAAACACGCCCGCGATGTGCGACGGCAGAAGTACCAGAGCATTCTGGACGAACTGTTCACGTCCACCGCAATTGCTCAAACAGAACTCGATAAAGCGGTCCTGAAGCTCGCTCGGCTGGACAAACAGCTGGGTAGTGACGTCGTGGAGATGAGGGTTATCAACAACGCTTCGCAAGGCGATGGCACCTTGCGTCGCTCGCTAGGTGAAATTCGCGCGGAAATTCGCGGCGCTGAGGCGGATTACTCCAGAAAGAAAATGGATCGAGACCAGCTGGTGGCCCTGATGGATGATCCCGCCAGGCTGCTGGCACTGCCCAGTGACCTGCTGGACGCCCAACCCACACTTCGCCGACTCAGAGACAGCCTCGTCGACGCGCAGGTAAACGTGGCCCAACTGAGCGGCGAGTACAACCACAAACACCCGCGCATGCAAGCGGCCGTTTTCGCGGAGCAACAGGTGCGGCAACGTGTCTACGCCGAAATTCGCGACTCAATCAAAAACATTGACGTGGAACTTCGGTTGGCAAAAGCCAGAGTGGCGCAGCTGGAGGGACTCATGAACCAATACGAAAACCGTTTCGCCGACCTGTCCGAAGTACGCACCGAGTACAATCGGCTCTCCCAAGATGTCGAATCAAAAACGACTGTCGTGCAGCAGCTGGAAAAGGACCTGGCGACAGCTCGAGCCAACATGGCCACCGCCAGCTCGGTCAGCTTGATTCAAAAAGTCGACCAGCCGATGGCCAGTAGCCGACCGGTCGGCCCCAGCGGAAAGACCATTGTCCTGGGTGGCGTGCTGGGCGGCCTGCTGTTGGGCCTGGGGCTGATCTGGCTCGCCGAACCGGTCCCAACGGCTCAGGATCGTCGCTTCACATCGCTCAATGGTCGTCGTGCCACGGACCAGCTGCTGATGAGCACGGCCATGATGGCGGCTGGGCAGCCCTCCATGAATGGTCCGGGACGGCGCTGGTCCGATCAGATGCTCTCCAGGCAAAACGCACGCACGGGCGAACTGTCACGAAACCGGTAGATGTCTCGGCCGTCGGACGACGGCGCCGGCGGATAGGGTGTGGACGGGGCGCGTCGCCAAGTAGATGGCATCGTGCGTGTGCCGAGCGGCGAGCTTTGGCCGCATCGGGGAGTTGTGTGGTACGACGAGGGGGCCTGCGCGGGTAGACTGGTGGGGTCCCACTCCAATCGACCATTCCTCCGCCAGGGAACTCCAATCAGATGCCTATGAGGAACTGCGCCTGTATAACTTTCATCACCCGCGCCGGCTGGACGCTCATGCTGAGTCTTGCCATGGTGCCCGTGGCGTTATGGCACACCGACGGCGTGTTGGCCGAGGAACTCCAGCTGCAGCCGATCGGCAATTTCGTGCATGGCTCGGAAGGGGCATCTGAGATCGCGGCGTACGACGCTGCGCGACGGCGCTTGCTGGTGATCAACGGAGAACACGACGCGCTGGACATGCTGGACCTGCACGATCCCAGATCCCCCAAACTCTGGCGCCGCGTCGACCTCCGCTCGTACGGGGAAGTGGTGACTTCTGTGGCCACCAACGGAAAGTATATCGCCGTTTGCATTTGCCGCGCGCAACACGGTCAGCCTGGTTGCGTCGCGCTGTTAGACACGGCCGGTCAGCCGATGACCACCATCCCCGTGGGACAACATCCGGACATGTTGACGTTTACGCCGTCCGGAGAGCAGTTGCTTGTGGCGAACGAGGGAGAACCCGGTGACGACTACGCGGTCGATCCGGCAGGGAGTGTGACTGTGATCCGGCTGCTCCCGGATGGGAAGTGGGACAGCACGGAGTTGGGATTTCAAACATGGGACCAGCGCTTGCTCGCCGATTCGGTACGCGTGTTCGGCCCGAATGCCAGCCCAGCGAACGATTTTGAGCCTGAGTACATCGCCGTTTCGTCCGATGGTCTCAGAGCGTGGGTCACGCTTCAGGAAAACAATGCCATCGCCGTCGTGGATCTGGAAACTCCCGCCATCGTGGACGTTGTCGGTCTGGGCTTCAAAGATCACAGCCAACCCGGAAATGGGCTGGATGCCAGCGATGCCGACCATGCCGCTCACGTCGCCAATTTTCCCGTTTACGGCATGTACCAACCCGATGCCATTGCCGCGTTCGAACACGCGGGCCAGCCGTTCTTGATCACCGCGAACGAGGGGGACGTCCGCGAATACGGGGGATTTGTGGAAACTGCTCGAGTTGCCCAGCTCCACCTGGATCCGGCCACTTTTCCTGACGCGGCGAAATTGCAGCAACCCGACCAGATCGGAAATTTGCAGGTGACACGCACGTTGGGGGATGACAATCACGACGGCCAATTCGAGCGCCTGTTTGCATTCGGTGGCCGATCCTTTGCCATCTGGGACGCGTCCGTTAAGTTGGTCTACGACAGCGGGGATCTGTTGGAACAGATCTCGATGCAGCGATTTCCCACTGCATTCAATTCCAACCATGACGCCAGCACATTCGACCAGCGCAGTCCCTTGCGTGGGCCGGAGCCGGAGGGTGTGGTGATTGGTCAGGTCGCCCAGCGCACTGTTGCATTTCTAGGACTGGAGCGTCCCAGTGCCCTCGTGGCGATTGACGTCTCTTCGCCTCTGCAGCCCACCGTCTGCGGCGTGCATCATGCCACCATGCCGGCGTTTCGCGGGAATGCGTCCCTGGCCGCCGATCGCGGTCCGGAAGGGCTGTGCTTCATTCCCGCCAGCGCCAGTCCCACGGGTCATCCTTTACTGGCCGTATGCTTCGAAGTCAGCGGGAATACACGAATTTTCGAGGTGAGGTAACGCTCGGCTGCTGCCGGAACAAAACCGGGAACGACCAGTGCGGTTGAAAGTCCAAACCAAGCTCGAGTTTCGACGTAATATCTGGGACTAGCCATCGTCCGTAAGCACCGGGTCATGATTGCCAAAACCGGTGACGAGCCTTCCGATTGATTTCATCAACCTAATTCGGAGCGTCGAAGGCGCACTAGATGCGGAATTTGCGATGGCGTCGGCGATGAATACCATTAAACAACGTTGGTCTCGGCGAGCTTTTCTTGGTAGTCCGACGGATCGACATGCGAAACTTTTCGGATTTTGGTTTGCGAATGATCACCGCGCCGCCGTCCAGGGACGTGTCGGAAGTTTCAACGATGTAGTCTTTCATCCTTGTCCCCTTTCGACGCTTGTTTCGTTTTCCGTCGCGCTCGCCTGCCCCACGCCCCGTCTCTGCCCCGCCTGGCGCCCCATTTGCGGATTACACCAACAGCCAATCGTCCCTTCGGCGGCCAACAGGCGCTCGACCGCTGGGGTTTGGATTGGAAACACTTGTGAAATTTGCTCCCGCCCACTAAGACAAAGCAAACTTGATGCCAATTTGCGAGACGGGCGGCAATTCATCGAGACCTGCATGTTTTGCCGGAATAACGAAGATCTCGAGATTTTCACGCGGTCCGATTCGATTCGCGCCCGGGTTCGTCGTTGACATCAGTTTGACAACAGTTTCAACGTAATGGTGATTTGTCGAGTGAGCGGGATAACCCGGCGTACGCTGGGCTTGGCCCCTATTCGGCTACTTGGCCCGAGAATCGACGGCGATTTCGAGCTTGCCCTCGAGGAAGTTGTTTTCCTCACTGCGTTCGGCGATACCGTTTTCGGGGTCCAGATACATTCGGATGACGTAGGTGCCGCTCTCTTGCGGCTGCCAATACTTGTCAAATGGTCCATCTTTTTCAGAGTTCGCAAATTTGATTGAAGTTACATAGCCGGCCTTAAAATTGCCGACGTAGGTTCCCACCCAAATTGGCGTGGTCAAATCGTCCGCGCGATAAACGTCGATCTCGGCATACGTGGTGACTTGGTCTCCCTTGTTGGCCACCGTGGCCTCAAACTTCACGTGATCTCCTTTTTGCTGATATTCGGCGCCCAAGAATCCCAGGTCGACAACACTGAACTGCAAGTTGACGTGAAAGCGGTCCTCCACCTGCAGGCCGTCCTCTGTGTAGCGGACCAGTGCCAGTGCCAGACGATTGCTGTCGTCCGACAGTTCCCAGGCGTCCCCTTGCAGTCCAACTTGCTGGAACGAACCCGTTTCGATGGCGCGATCGACCGTGGCAAAGCGACCATCGTCGTAGTCGAATTCGCCCAATCCTTTGCCTCCCTTGGCGAGTCGCAGGTACCCTTCGAAGGCGAGCACTCCGGCATGGGCCTCGGCCTGGCCATCGGCGGCGGCCACCTCGTAGTCCAATCCGACAACTTCCAAACGCTGGCCGGGCTTGAACAGCACCACCTCGTTACGCCTGGTTACGCTCACGGGCTGGTCGTCAACTTCCAGATGGACGGCGGTAATAATGATCGGGTCTTGCGCTGTCTCAGCGGCGGCCGGCTCAGGCAGTGCCATGACGTCGGCCGCCAACAAAGCGCGGTTTTCCAATGACTCCATTCCTTGCAGAGGTGTCGCGTGACGCGTGTGCATGATATCGCTCCTGGCCGGTTGATCGTGTCTGAGTCGCGTGCGTTCGCATCGGCTCGGTAACACATTCGCTGATGAGTAAGGGGATGAGACGTCCGTCGTTTGCCACGCGATCAAGTCGCGTGCCTCTGCTGGAAACATAGTTCCCATATTTCTGACGGGCAAACAAAACCAGGCGAATCGTTCGATGGCCGTAAGAAGTAATCGTGAGTCCGTAATTATTTCAGCCCAGAAGGTAAGCCTGCGGACAACCGCCAACTATCATCCTGAACGGAGCGGCGCTCCCCTGTTATCATCCTGAACGGAGCGGACCCCACTGTCATCCTGAACGGAGCGGACCCTTCTGTCATCCTGAACGGAGTGGAGCGGAGTGAAGGACCTGCCAGCCAGCGCGACGTCACCGCACAGGCCAGAGCGGCGCGGCGCCCGACTCGAATTCTCGCGGGTACGCGCGTCCCATGTGGCTCGCAGGTCCTTCGGTCGCGGTCTGTGCTTCGCACAGCCACCGCTCCTTCAGGATGACATTTCCGCCCACGGTCCGCATGTTGTCCGCGGTCATCAATGTCTCTGAACGGCGCAGAGCGCCCCCTGATCGCCCAGCATGACATGCGAGCCGACGACGTTACGGGGGCGTTGATTACTCGTCCGCGCGATTGCCAAACAGGGTGCGACGGGCCGCGCTGGAGATCTTGACGACCGCCGGGTGCTTTAGGCGGCGCTCGACCGAGATCGCGTAGAATCGCTCTTTGACTTCATCAATCCGACCCACGGATCGCACGCGGTACTGCCGACAAAGTTCTTCGCCAATCACGGTCGGGGCTGCAAACAGTCCTTCGCCGTGTTGTCCGAAGACCTTTAAGACCGCACTGTCTTCAAATTCGTGAACGACCTGCGGTTGGACGTCCACGGTGTCGAACCACTGCTCAAGCGCCCGGCGCAGCGACGTGTTCTGCGTCGGCAGTAACATCGGTGCACCTTGCAGCGACCGCGGAAAACCCGCCTTGTATTTCCGCGCTAAGGCGGCGCTGCCAAAAATCGAAATGCCACTCTCGCCCAACAAATGATTGAAGGCCCGAATGTGCGTCGCTGGTGTCAACGGCGAGTCGGCCAGCACAATGTCCAGTCGATGCAACGCCAGCTCCGCTAATAATTCGTTGACCTTGCCCTCGAAGCACACTAGCTGCACTGTTTCCTCAACCTCCAACGCCAGCTTTAACAGGCGATAGACGATCAGTTTGGGCATTACATCGGGGACGCCCACGGTCAGCCGTAGCGAGTCTTTGGTCGGCATTCCGCGCAGGGTGTCCGTCAACTCGCGGCCCAGCGTAAAGATCTCGTCAGCGTAACGAAAAACCATCTGGCCCGTCTCGGTCAGCACCATGGACCGCCCCACGCGGTCAAACAGTTTGGTGCCGATCGATTTTTCCAGCTTCTGGATCTGGCTGCTGAGTGTGGGTTGCGCCAGATGGAGTTGCTCGGAAGCCCGGGAAATTCCTCCCTCCTTGGCGACCATCCAGAAATAGAGCAGATGATGATAATTGAGCCATTGCACGCCAGGGCACTCCTATCTGTTTTTTGAATGGACGTCAGCTGAAATTTCTATTTGTCTTACCATAGCTTTCGGTCGTAGAATACCCTAGACGTGGTCGCGAACGGCGTCGGACCAGACGGCCAGTCGGACCGGTTGTTCCAGTCGGACGTGTCAGGCCCCGATTGGGGTCACTTCGGGAACCCCCCAAGAAACCAGGAGCCCTCGCATGATGATTGCTATCACGGATCGCAGTGGCGTGATTACGCCGGAGCTACGGGAATTCGCGGAGCGGCGGTTGCGCTATGCCCTTTCGCGTTTTGACGCAAGAATTCAGCGAGTTTCGCTGACGCTGGTCGACGCCAACGGTCCGCGGGGTGGAGTCGATAAGTCCTGCCGAATCACGGTCAAGCTGCGGCGCGCACCCGAAGTGACGGTCACGGACTTGGATACGGAGGTCGGCACGTGCATTTCCCGCGCTGCGGAACGTGTGGGCCGAGCCGTGGCACGAGCCGTGGACCGCAAACAGCAATTCGACCGCAGGCAGCCCGCGATTTCCGATGTCGAGAGCGCGGGGTAGCCGGCCCGGCCCGGCCGTTCGGCGCCGCCCAGGTTCCGCGCTGTAGCCGCGGCCCCCGCGGTACGGCCTGAGAAAAATCGCTTCCACGGAACTAAAGCGAGAGTTTTATGGCAGAACATCATGCCTTCGATCCACGACGCCTGCCCCACCAGGATGCGCTGACCGCGCTGGAATTGTTTTGCCAGTCCGCGAAGATCTCGTTTGATCAAACTGCGGCCGCGCGGGCGCTGCATGAGGCCGCACGCGCGATTCCGGGAGACGACTGGCCCACCTGGTCTCAGCGACTGGTCGAGGTCGGCGAGAGCGTTCATTTGAGGATTCGATCCATCGAGTCCGGTTTGCAGGATGCGTTGACCTTCGTGGCAAGCGGCACGCCGGTGGTGACCTGCGTGCAGGACCCCGACGGCCGACTACGATGGTTCCTGTTGGCCGAGACGCGCGGGCGCCGTGTACGGCTGGTCGATACGGACGATGTGGGCAACGATTCCTGGCTCAGCCTGGCTGCTTTGCGACGGCAGCTTGGTTTAACCAAAAAGCGGGCGGAGTGCCGGTGGATCATCGGTCAACCTGCCCTGTCGTGCGAGCCACCTGCTCGGGATGCTGCAGATCAGGGGAGCCATCAACACCTTCGCCCGTTGACTCGATTGATAGGACTGCTGCGCCCGAGAAACAAGACCTCTGGGTGATCCTGATTTTCTCGTTACTGGTCGGGGCGTTGGCTTTGGCCTCCCCGGTTGCCGTCGAGGCGCTGGTGAATACCGTGGCCTTCGGTCGTTACCTGCAACCCGTAGTGATTCTGGCGATCTTGCTGTTCACCTTTCTGGCCTTCGCCGCCGCCATGCGCGCGCTGATCACCTTTATGGTGGAAGTCCTGCAAAGACGATTATTCATTCGCATCGTCGAAGATCTGGCCTATCGGTTGCCACGCGTCAGGCAACAGGCATTTGACGAGGCCCATGGGCCGGAACTGGTCAACCGCTTCTTTGACGTCGTGACCCTGCAGAAATCCATCACCGCCCTGCTGCTGGACGGCATCTTCATTGTGCTGCAAACGGCGATCGGGATGGTCGTGATCGCGTTTTACCATCCCTTCCTGTTGGGATTCGACTTCGTGTTATTGATCATGATTGCCTTCATCATCCTGGGCTTGGGACGCGGCGCGATCAAAACAGCCATCAAGGAGTCCAAGGCAAAGTACGCGGTCGCCGCCTGGCTCGAAGAACTCACCAACCACCCCACGGCCTTCAAGCTGCACGCGGGGGCCCAATTTGCACTCGAGCGAGCCGATCATTTGGCCATCAACTGGCTGAGCGCGCGGCGAGCTCACTTCCGGATCGTGATGCGTCAGATTCTGTTTGCATTGGCTGTACAGGCCATCGCGGCCACCGCCTTGCTGGGACTTGGCGGCTGGCTGGTGCTGCTGGGTGAACTGACCTTGGGGCAATTGGTCGCCGCGGAACTGATTGTGATGATCATCGTCGGTTCCTATGCCAAGTTAGGGAAGCACATGGAGAGCTTCTACGATCTCATGGCGTCCGTCGACAAGCTGGGCCATCTATTTGATTTGCCGATTGAGCCGCATGATAAGCTGTTCCACCTGCGGGACACAGTTCCGGCGACCGTCAGCGTGCGCGAAGTGGACTACATGTACGGAATGGATGGATCGCAAAAGGTAATCGATGATCTCAGTTTTCAGCTGCGCGCCGGCGAATCCGTGGCCGTCGTCGGCCCGTCTGGATCAGGCAAGTCGACGTTGGTGGACTTGATCAGTGGCCTCCGCCAACCCAACTCGGGACATGTCGAACTTGACGGCGTTGATCTGCGCGAGCTGCGTCCAGATTCGCTGCGCGAGCACCTGGCGCTGGCTCGGGGAACCGAAATCTTCCATGGCAGTATTGACGAGAATGTCCGACTTAACCGTCCGCAGATCAGCGCGCTGGACGTGCGCGAATCGCTGAGTGCGGTCGGCTTGCTCGACGAGCTATTGCGGCTGCCCAATGGTTTAAATACTCAGTTACAGACGGATGGTGCGCCGCTGACCGCAAGTCAGGCGACGCGATTGATGCTGGCACGTGCCATCATTGCTCGACCTCGACTGCTGTTGATTGATGGCACGCTGGATGCACTTCCCGATGATACGCTGCTGACCGTGTTGAACAACCTGACGCAACACGACGTGCCATGGACGTTGCTGGTGACGACCGGCCGCCGGGTTGTGATCGATGCCTGCAGTCGTGTCGTGCAGCTCGGGACGGACGTGGTGGCTAAATAGGCGGTCCGGGAAAGTTAATCGGAACAAAAAAGATTTAACGAATCGTACTTCTGAACGCGATATATGAATTGGACTAATACAATGTCTGTCGGCATGACCGCACCTGCTCGTAACAAGCTGCCGGCCCTGAAGCTGGTCCAGTCGTCACGGGCGGCATATCGTCTGGCGCAGGTACTGCTGGCTTTGCTGGTGCTCAGCATTATCGCCATGTTTTTCGTACCTTGGCAGCAATCTGCCAAGGGGACGGGAAAGGTAGTGGCTTATGTGCCGCAGGAGCGTCAGCAGACGGTGACGTCGCAGGTCAAGGGTGTCGTCGTGCGCGTCGCCGACGATTTGCGGGAGGGCATGCGGGTCAACGAAGGTGACTTTATCCTCGAGATCCAGCCCGCCGCGGCTAACTTGAGTGACCAGCTCAAATCGCAACTGCAGGACCTCAAGTCAAAGCTGACGACAGCGAACGTCAAAGCGGACGTGTATGCGGAAAACGTCGTGGACTTTCAAGCGGCTCAGGAAGCGGCCGTCGATGCGGCCGATGAGATGATCGATGCGGCCAAGGCAAAATGGGACGCCGAAAGTGAACTGTTGCCGGGCTATAAGGCCAAAGAATTACAGGCACGACTCAACCACGAGCGCCAGCGGGGCTTGGCGGCCAAGGGCATCAAGCCCACGGTAGAAATCGAGAAAATGAAAAAAGACTGGGATGTGGCCAAGGCGGAACTGGAATCGCAACAATTGAAGATCACTGCCGCCAGGGAGGAGTGGGAGGCCAAGAAAGACGAACGCATTCAGAAACAGCGAGAAGCCAAGACAAAAGTCGATTACGCACGCGCCATGGAACAGGATGCCTTGGGACAGGCGGCCACCGTGCAGAAGGAAATTCGTGACTTGGAGATCAAGCTCTCTGAGTTAGACCGCATGACCATCTATGCGCCGCGCGATGGTACGATCTATCGCATGCCCGTCTTTGAGCGGGGACAGGCATTGAAAGAAGGAGACAAGTTGTTCACCATCGTCCCTGATTCTTCGGAACGGATCGTCGAGCTGTGGGTGGATGGTAATGACATGCCGCTGATCCGGAAGCGTAGTCACGTCCGACTGCAGTTTGAGGGATGGCCGGCCGTCCAGTTCGCCGGCTGGCCCTCCGTCGCCGTGGGCACGTTCGGGGGCGAAGTCGCCGCCGTCGATCCGGCGGACGATGGCAAGGGGAAGTTTCGTATTCAGGTAAGACCGGCCGGAGACCAGGAGTGGCCGGCGAACCGCTTCCTGCGGCAAGGTGTTCGGGCCAACGGTTGGGTGATGTTGAGCCGTGTGCCGCTGGGCTACGAGATCTGGCGGCAATTGAACGGATTTCCACCGGTGATTGCCATGCAAGAGCCCGATGGCGACTCCAAGGACGATAAGAAGAAGGTGCCGCTGCCGAAATGACGAGCCAAGGATGGCTGAAGCTCTGCTGCCTGTTCGCCCTCTGCCTGCCGTTTGCTGGCTGCCGCTGGGGTTCGTCTGCACGTTTCGCCGACCTGGTCTTGCATCCAACGTCGGCTGCGCCGGTCATCGGGGAACCGCTTCCTCAGCGACTGCCCGTGGTCTCTGCGGGTGGAACGAACGATTCCGTCGACGCCGCTGACGTCGTCCTGGCCGCCTATGAAACAGAGCCGACGGGGGAATCCGCAAAGAGCAAATCGGACCAGGACGCAGACGAAAAATCCGTGAAACCGGAACGACTACCCAAACCACCCAACCCGGGTAAATTGCTGGTTGGGGAAGAAGGCAACCAACAAAAGCCCGCCACGTCAAAACGTCAGACGCTGGCCCTGCAAGACGTGGTCGTATCGGTGTACGAAACCTATCCCCCGCTGGCCGCCGCGGTCTTGGAACGGCAAATCGCCGATGGAAAACAGCTAAGCACGTGGGGAGCCTTTGACCTGGGAATCAAAGCCTACGGCATCGCGGCCCCCGAGGGTTTTTATGAAAATTACCGCAGCCGCGTGTTGATCACTCAGCCCACACTCAACGGCGGATACCTCTACAGCGGCTACAAGATTGGAGACGGCCTGATTCAGCCCTGGTTCGGTGAGCGGGAAACGAACGAAGGCGGTGAATTCTCAGCCGGCTTTGGTCTTCCCCTGCTGAAGAACCGCGTGATCGACAAGCGGCGCGCGAAGCTGCTGATGGCACGGTTTTCCAGGCTGGGCGTCGAGCCCATGATCCGCACTCAATTGTTGGAGTTCGTCCGCATGGCCTCGGTGACCTACTGGACCTGGGTCGCGGCCGGCCAGTCGCTGGAGGCCCAGCGCGAGTTACTCAAACTGGCGGAAGCTCGTGTGGATCAGATCGAAGAACGTGTGGATGCGGGGGACTTGTCGCGGATTGCCGACATCAATAACAAGCAGCTAATTGCCGCCCGCGAGACCAAAGTCATCGAGGCCGAGCGGAAGCTGCAGGCTGCGGCCATCAAACTTTCCCTGTTCGTGCGCGACGACGACGGCGCTCCCCAATTACCCGACAACACGCAACTCCCCAAGTCCTTCCCCGACGAAACGGCTCCCGATCCGGAGCAACTGGACGCCGACATCATTCGTGCCGTCGACGCGCGTCCGGAAATGGCCGAACTGGAACTGCTGGCGGAAAGGGTTCGCGTCGAACTCGCCCAGGCCGAGAATAACATGCTCCCCAAACTCGACGCGGAGCTGTTAGCCTCCAAGGACGTTGGGGCTCCAGCCAGCTCGAAGGGGGACAAAACTCCGTTTGAGCTGGAAGTCGGCTTGTACGGAGAAGTTCCCGTGCAGCGTCGCAAGGCACGAGGACAAATCGAAGCCGTGCGTGGTAAACTGGCGCAGATCGATGCCAAACGTCAGTTCGTCATCAACAAAGTAACCACCTTCGTCCAGGATGCGTACTCGGCGTTGGAAGCGGCTGCAGGACGAACTTCGCGAGCGCGACAGAACTTGGAACTTGCCCGCGAAACGCTGAGCCTGGCCAAAGAGCAATTTAATGCTGGCGACATCGACCTGGTGGAACTGAATATCTATGAACAGTCGGCCACCGACGCGCAGCTGGCCCTGATTTCCGCGCAAGCCGACTTCTTCGCCGCCGTGGCCGACTACCGCGCTACGTTGTCGCTGGACCCGCTGGAGTAGCTCCCGTCAGCCGGACTCATTCGCACCTTCGTTCTCGGAGCCCAACGCGTCAAAGAAAACACGCCTCGCTCGTTTTGGAATGGCGCTCAAGTAACACCCCCGGAAAATACGAGCACGACGCGCAAGTCTTAAAGATGCGCAAAGGCGCAAACAACGTGAAAATACAAGCGCAACGCGCCAGCGAGTGGGTCTGCCAGCGGGCTAAACCACGGGTTTCGGCCAAGTGCCGAAAGTGTGCAACTTCAAAACGCGCCAGCGAGTGAGCCCGCTAACCGGGCTGGACGGACGTTGAGCACCGCGAATTCGAGGCGGGCGAGAACCGCACAGGGTTCGTTCCGCCGCGGGCTCGACATAAATTCTCAGCGACGTTTTTTACCGACGATCAAGCTGGATTTTGCTTGATTCCTGCATTGGCCGAATTGCGAACCGAAGTTTGCTCGCACACATCTTCTTCTGTCCAATTCCTGCCATTTCTGCGTGCGTCCGATTCAGGCATGGCCCCAAGTCATAACGCGGTACCATGGCCATTGATCAATCAGTGGCGTTGCCCAGCTCCGCGCCTGGCAAATTCACAAAATATTTTTCTCGCGCCCGTATCGACACGCGAGTATTCGCCATAGAATCCGGCAAGTCGGTTCGTTTCAGCTTCAGTTTCTCTTGCTAGTTTCGGGAGCTTCGCCATGACGCGTCTTGCCACTCTCTGTGCATGCCCCAATGTCTCGGGTCAGACCATTTCGGATTCGGTTTTCCAACCCTGTCGCCAGCTGAAAACACGCAGTCGATCAAGAGCTTGCATGGTCTTTGTTCGTGGTGTCGCTCCCGTGCTGACCATGGGGCTCGCGTATTTGTTCATGAGCAACATGACCCTTTTTGCCGAGACCGTCAATCAAACCGGTCCGAACGGTACGAACGGGACGAATGGCGCACCGGGTAACCCGGGTCAAGACGGTGGTCCCGGCACTGACGGGGACGATGCCGTCGCCGCCGCAACGGCCAATGATCCGTCCAACACGGCAACTGCAACAGGGGGAACCGGCGGGACTGGCGGCAATGGCGGAGCCGGTAATACGGCCGGCGCCGACGGGGGAGCAGGAGGCCCGGGAGGGAACGGCGGGGACGCCACAGCCAGTTCGCAGAATGCGCCTCCGGCCGGAAACTCTACCGCCAATGCCACTGCCAATGGCGGCGGGGGGGGGGAGCGGCGGAAGTGCCGGCACACCCGGTGCCGGTGGGTCCCCAGGCAACGGCAGCACAGGAGGAACCGGGGGGAATGCCAACTCCACGGCCAATACGACAGCGACGTCAACGTCCACCGCTACTGCCACGTCCAGCGCCACGGGCGGTGCCGGAGGCACCGGCCGCGATGCGGGCGGGATGGGAGGTGCCGGCGGTACGGCTGCGGCAGCCGCCACGGCAACGTCTACCGACGGAAACGTGACAGCCACGGCAACTGCCAACGGCGGAAGCGGCGGCGCAGGGAACTTCGGGTCGACCGGCGGTGCCGGTGCCAGTACGACGCTGCTGAACGCAGTCAGCGGGGCAACTTCCGGTAACGTCACGCTGAATCAGTCGGCCACGGGTGGTAATGGTGGCAATGGCGGAGTCACGGGAGCCGGAGCGGCGGGTAACGCCAGTTCGTCATTGACTTTTGCCCGTGCCAGCGGCAACACAACCACCGCCACCGTGAATGCTGCGGGTGGAGCGGGTGGACAAAGCAGCGGCGGAACCGCGGGCTTGGGCGGCACGGCGACCACAAACCTAGCACTCACGGGAGCTGCGAATGTAACGGCGACTCAAACGGCGACTGGCGGAACGGGCGGAAATGTCGCCGCCACCTTTTCTGGCGCTGGCGCTGCTGGGGGTGCGGCGACCGCTGGGGGGTCTGCCACGTCCACCGGCATGAGCACGGTGGCCAATACGGTTAATGCTACCGGGGGAACGGGCGGAATCGGTCGCGGAGGCGGGTTCACGGGGGGCGCGGGAGGTACAGCAAGTATCAATCCCAGCTCCGTCACCTCGGCGGGGGGGAACGTCACGGCAACCGCCAGCGCCATCGGTGGAAACGGCGGCGCGGGGAACGATGGTGCCACCGGCGGAGTCGGCGGTGCGGTCAACGTCGTGAACAAAGTCAGCGGCAGCACATCCGGAAATGTGACGCTCACTCAATCCGCTACCGGCGGAAATGGTGGCGCGGGAACCGGAGCCGCAGCCGGCGGCGGCCAGGGCGGCACGGCCAACTCGGCCTTGACGTTCGCTCGACCGAGCGGCGGTACGACCACCGCCACCGTGAATGCCACGGGCGGTAATGGTGGGAACGCGAGCGGCGGGGGAGCTGCCGGCAGCGGGGCCGGCGGCACCACACAACTTGCCGTGACAGGCGCTGCCAATGTCACCGCGACACAAACGGCCGCTGGTGGTAACGGCGGTGCGATTGCCAACGGCTCGACAGGCAA
Organism: uncultured Planctomycetales bacterium; assembly: GCA_963695565.1. GTDB lineage: Bacteria > Planctomycetota > Planctomycetia > Pirellulales > Pirellulaceae > CAVOGW01. The sequence continues at coordinate 120,416 of CAVOGW010000004.1, read as the reverse complement.
TGGTGCCGTCGGAGGAGCGAGCACGGCCGGAGGTTCCGCCACGTCGACAGGCATGAGTACCGTAGCCAACACCGTCAATTCCACCGGCGGCAACGGGGGCGTGGGGCGTGGCGGAGGTTTTTCCGGCGGTAGCGGGGGCGTGGCTAACGTCAACGCCAGCTCGGCCAACTCCGCCGGCGGGAATGTCACCGCAACCGTTACCGCAACCGGCGGAACCGGAGGGGGCGGCAACGACGGAGCAGTCGGCGGCAACGGCGGCGCCATTTCTGTGACCGACAAGGTGAGTGGCAGCACGTCGGGTAACGTGACGTTATCACAGTCCGCCGTGGGCGGAAACGGCGGAACGGGAACCGGTGCTGGTGGAGGCCAAGGGGCCACCGCCAACTCTTCCCTGACGTTTGCCCGCGCCAGCGGTGGCACGACGACCGCGACCATGAATGCCACCGGCGGAAACGGCGGTGGTGGGAGCGGCGGCGGAGTGGCCGGCAGCGGTGCCACCGGGACCACACAGCTGACATTGACGGGCGCTGCTAACGTGACCGGCACCCAGACCGCTACCGGCGGGAACGGCGGCGCGATCGCCAGCGGTTCGACCGGCAACGGGGCCGTCGGCGGCGCGGCCACGGCCGCAGGATCTGCCATCTCCACCGGCTTGAGCACGGTCTCCAACACCGTCAATGCCACCGGCGGGAACGGCGGCATTGGCCGCGGAGGTGGATTCAGCGGTGGCGCTGGGGGCGTACCGACCATCAATTCCAGTTCCGCCACGTCGGCTGGAGGAAATATTACGGTCACGGCCAACGCCGCGGGGGGAACTGGTGGAGCGGGCAACGACCTGGCCACGGGTGGTAACGGCGGCGCTGTGTCCCTCGTAAACAAGGTCAGCGGCAGCACCGACGGCAACGTGACGCTCAATCAGTCCGCAACGGGTGGCAATGGTGGAAACGGAACCGGTGCCAGCGGAGGCCTGGGGGCCACCGCCAATTCCTCGCTCACGTTCGCGCGAGCCAGCGGCGGTACGACCACCGCCACGGTCAATGCCGCGGGTGGGAATGGCGGGACAGCCAGCGGCGGGGGGACAGCCGGCGTTGGAGCCACCGGCACGACCCAACTGACCTTAACCGGGGCCGCCAACGTTACCGCCACGCAAACTGCAACCGGCGGAAACGGCGGAGCCATCTCCACCGGATCCACCGGCAATGGCGCGGCAGGCGCGACGGCGACTGCCGGAGGATCAGCGACTTCCACCGGCGTGAGCACGGTCACTAACACCGTTAACGCCACCGGCGGCAATGGCGGCATCGGTCGCGGAGCCGGGTCCAGCGGTGGTGTGGGCGGAGTGGCCACGATCAATTCCAGTTCCGCCACCTCGGCCGGGGGAAACGTAACGGCCAACGCCAGCGCAACGGGTGGCAACGGAGGCGCGGGAAACGATACAGCTGCCGGCGGGAATGGTGGCGCCGTCTCCGTAGTCAATCGGGTCAGTGGTACCACTTCCGGAAATGTGACGCTCACCCAGACCGCCGCAGGAGGCAATGGCGGAAACGGTACTGGGAGTAATGGTGGTCAAGGCGCTACGGCCAACTCGTCGCTGACCTTCGCGCGAGCCAGCGGCGGGACAACCACCGCCACGGTCAGTGCTACGGGCGGGAATGGCGGGACAGCCAGCGGCGGAGGCGCGGCCGGCAGTGGAGCCGCCGGGACGACTCAGTTGACGTTGACGGGAGCTGCCAACGTTACCGGAACTCAGACGGCAACCGGTGGAAATGGCGGGGCCATCTCCAGCGGCTCGACCGGCAATGGTGCCATCGGCGGCGCGGCGACCGCCGGAGGTTCGGTCACCTCGACCGGCATGAACACCGCGACGAACACCGTCAACGCGACGGGTGGAAACGGGGGAGTTGGCCGCGGAGGTGGATTCTTCGGTGGCAACGGAGCCGTGGCTAATATCAATCCCAGCTCGGCCACCTCGGCCGGCGGTAATGTTTCGGTGACGGCGACCGCACAGGGGGGAAACGGCGGCGCGGGCAACGACCTGGCTGTCGGCGGCAATGGCGGCGCCGTGTCCGTCGTGGACAAAGTCAGCGGCGGCACGTCTGCGACCCTGACGCTCACCCAGTCGGCCATAGGGGGCAACGGCGGAGCAGGAACCGGCGCTAACGCAGGAGCCGGTGGGATGGCGAATTCCTCGTTGACATTTGCCCGCGCCAGCGGGACGTCAACTACCGCCACAGTCAATGCCACGGGTGGTAACGGTGCCAATGCCAGTATGGGAGGCGTACCAGGCCTCGGTGCCATGGGAACTTCTACCCTGATGTTGACCGGAGCGGCGGCTACGACAGGAACCGCCAATGCCACGGGTGGCAATGGCGGCGCGATCACGTCAGGAAGCTTGGGAATGGGGAGTAACGGGGGAGCCTCCATCGCCACTTCCAGCGTCATCTCGACAGGCAACTTTACGGTGGGCTCAACGGCACTCGCAACCGGTGGAAACGGCGGCGCGTCCAGTTCCGGGCCAGGTGGTAGGGGCGGGGACGCGATGGCGACCGCCAACGCTACGGGGCCAACCACCGTCAATGCCACGGCCACCGCCGATGGCGGCAATGGTTCGCTACGAAGCTTCTTCGGAAACGGGATCGCCCACGCGAACGCCACGGGAACTTCGGGCAGCTCCTCCGCGAATGCGCTCTCAGCCGGTGGGCTGATCATCAACCTGGTGTCCAACGCCACCGCTCCCGTGACTGGTCAGAGTCGCGCGGAGGCCCGCGCCGGGGTCCAGGTCAGTATCCCGGACGCGGCAGCAGCAACCGGTACGGAGGCGGCGGGATTTTCGGCCGGCCTGCCCACGGCGATGGTGGCCCAGAACTTCCTGGCCGGCAATTCCGTCGTCCAGAATGATTTTGGCATGACCAGTGACGTGTTTGGCGTCGTCACCATGGGCGGCTCGTATTCGGAAGGGGGCTCAGGCTCCCGCACGTATACTAGCTCAGTCACCTACGCCATTGATCTGAACGACCTGGCGAATCCTCGACAAGATCTGCTCATCGGTTTCCTGGATACGCATGTCGAAGGCAACGGCTTCGATACGCTGTCGTTTGGGATTACCCGAGAAGGCATGACCACCACGAACAACTTCATGACGGTGGCCGATGCGTTGACATTCTTTGAGAATAATACGCTGAACTTGGGTGCCAACAGCATTGCCAATGTGAGTGGCAATCTGGACGTGGTGTTTTCCATGTCCCTGACCACTGACGACCCGGGGGCGGGATTTTACTTCGATCTGATTTTCGGCAATTCCACAGTCGGATCAGGGGGGCTGGAAGGTGACTTCGACGGAAACGGATTATACGAGTGCCCCGACATCGACGCGCTGGTCGCGGAGATCGCCGCCGGCACCAACAATCTTACATTCGACTTGACTGGAGATAATTTCGTCACCACGGCGGACCTGGACAGGTGGCGCTCTTTGGCCGGCGCCGTGAACATCGGACCCGGTCGGCAGTACCGCGTGGGGGATGCCAATCTCGATGCAGTGGTCGATGGTCAGGATTTTATTGTCTGGAATTCGAACAAGTTCACTTCGACGGCTGCGTGGTGCTCCGGAGACTTTGACGCGAATGGGGTCACGGACGGACAGGACTTCATTCTCTGGAATGTTAACAAGTTTACGTCGTCGGATGCGGCAAGTGTTCCCGAGCCGTGCGCGGGACTTGCACTGCTGTACCTCGCCGGCGTCGTCTTTTCGATCCGGCGAGGTACGCGGCAGGCCTAATACGACGAAAGGGAGCAGAACGGCACGGAACATACACCACCTCAAGTTATCTGCGTGGTGACCGTGCCTTCGTCTGGCATACACAGGATCGAGCGAACCGAGCGACCAACGAACTGAGAGCCTTCAGCACCAAAGCCAGCGCGGGTTGCGGCGATCTGTCAGCCCGCGCGTACGGCTGGGTTATGCGATTTTGGCTGCTCAAGCGACTTCACCGCTGCGGGCCTGAAGATGGCAACGTCAGGATTGGCTTTCGAGCGGTAACTGGCCGCAAAGCGGCGGTTTCCAACAAAGCAACCCGATGTGACGACTCCCTTAGGTCTCCCTGCCCTTGTCTTAGCCCAGCTATGCCGTAGAATGAATCTGGCGGCGTGGTAACTCACCCTGCCGCGCCCTAGCTTTCGGACGACTGGATAAATAGCAACCTGGCAATTCAGGGGGCTCGTTAAAAAGTAGACCGATGTGGCTTCACACCTCCCGGTGTTGAGCCTCATCGGTTTTTTCGTGCGCGTGGCCACCATCTCGAGTGGCGGCAGAGAAGTGTTTGTCGGGACCATCCATACCATGGAACAATAATGAACGGGAATGATGCACATCTCGCGCAACAGCTCGCCGACGCGGCGAGCGTCCTGCAAGCGCAGAGGACAGGACTCACCCCTACGGCCGTGACCGCAGTGCTCGTGCAGGATACGCTGGTCGTGACTTTGCACGATGCTTTGACGCCGGCTGAAAAGGCTCTGGCGCGCACGCCGGAGGGTGCCACGTGGGTACAGGAGTTCCACCGGCAGCTCTTCTCCAACTCGTCCGAGTCCATGTGGCAGGAGATCAAGAGAATCACCGGCAGGGAAGTGCGGGAAGCGACCGTGGAAGTTGTAGCAGCGACGGGCGCCGTCGTGCATGCATTTACGAACGGAGCCATGGTGCAAATGTTCCTACTTTCCCCGGAAGTCATTTCGTGCACGATCACCGACCGCGAAGCCACGCAGTGCGCGGACGACGACGGATTTCAGCCTTTCCCCACAGACATACCCTTAGGAATCTAACATGGCCATTGAAAGCCCGCTTCCCGACAAAACCATCCTCAAACACGTCACTCAGTCCATGACGCGGAAGGGAACCGGCTCCAGCCGCGTCGCCGTCACCGTTCGTAGCGGCGACGTGACCTTGACCGGCACGATTGGATACGAATACGAACGACGCGCCCTTCTCAGATCCGCCAGTAACGTACCTGGCGTGCGACGTGTGATTGATCAGTTACGCGTTGAACCGAAGAAGAAAATTTGGGCCTGAACGCTGTCGCATTGGTCGGAAGTCGCAATCATCGGCGGCCCATACGATGGCCAGGCTGCAGGAATTGACGAACCGTACGGGATCGGTCGCAGGAAGGTACCGGGGCGAAGGGTACGGGATTACGGAAGTACCGGGTAAGGAGATACGCGGTACGGCACCGCTCAAGACGAGCCACAGAGCATCAGGTTCGCTCTGTGGCCTCCGTGCCTCGAAGCATGCCAAAACGTTCAACGCACCGAACGATGTGGTTGACGCACACGAAGAACGGATAGCAGCAACAACCAGCCCAAGTTCGGTTCCGGGACGGCGGCCGCATCGCTGGACGTGAATTTGTTCGCGTTCCACAGGATAAAGTCCGAGCCATCCGTGAAACCGCTGGCATCAAAGTCGCCCATCGACCATTTCCCCGTGGAAGTAAACTTGCTGGCATTCCACGCAATAAAATCGTTGCCGTCGACGACTCCGTTCAGATCCGAGTCACCCCACAGGTAAGCGTTCCCCGAGGCCAGATTTTCCGCTCCGGCCTGAACCAGCCAGGCGTCCCGATCATCCAGATTCACCAGGCCATCGTTGGTCAGGTCGAATTGAGGATCTGAAGAACCCGATGAGATGGCCATGACCAACGCGTCCAGGTCGTCGATATCGCATTGGACGTTGCCGTCAAAATCACAATCCGACAGGATGGTCGCGATCCAGGCGCCCGTGCCGAAACTGTGACCGACGATGTAGTGCCCGTCCGCAGAGATCGCTTGTGGCACTTCGATAATTTGTCCTGGCGGGATGGTCGCCCCTTTGGAAACAAAATAGTTTCTCATATCCAGCAGAGGCCCCTGGCCATTGGGCTGAATCCATGCTCGGCGATTGCCGAACAAAAAGTCAAAGCCCACAATGGTGTTATTGTCTGCAATGTCCATCGGGTTGCCCGCCCAGCCCGGCAGGGCCGATCCCCCGGCAATCTGCTCGCGCTCCCAACCAGAGGAACCGACCCTCCAAAGGGAGGCATTGGGAACCCCGTCGGGGTCGCTATTCGTAGCCCACTGTCCCAAGAGTACCGAGCCGTCGTCTCGAATTCCGAAGATTTCACCGACCGCATCGCCGTTAGGTGGATCCAACAGTTCGCCGCTCAGATCGCTCCGCCAGATCGCGGGTGTTCGATCAAAGGAACCCTGAGCGAACCCAGCGACGAGTCCGCCATCGGCCGACACCACGGACGCTCGATTATTGCCGTTTGCCAAATTCTGTAATTCCTGCATTCCCGTGGCTTGCGTCCAACGAAAACCGCGGCCACTGCATCCGTCCCAGGAAAGTCCGACGACGACCGAGCCGTCGGCCGAGATTTCGTACGAATCGCTGCGACTCGGGCACATCCCGGCATTGGGCAAATGGCCCAGGCTCTGCCAGTCAGTAGACGCCGTCCAGCGACCCGCCACGTTGGAACCGATCCCCTCCGGATCGGGTATATTGCCCACTACGACGGAACCGTCATCAGAGACGGCCACGGCGTCAATGCCCAGTCCGGTCGCCGACAGATCGGTCATGACGCCCGTCGTGCGATCGAGCAGGTAACCACCGTCGGGAAACCCGTTTCCATTCACATCGGTCTCACCGACAATGAAGCGGCCGTCCGGCGACATGTCATTTGCCGAAAGCGCCCGGGAATCGCATTGAACACCACTCGTTCCGCATTGGCGGTCGAGCAACCAATCAGAACGAGCGTAACGGCCGTGAAAACGTACTTCATGAGATCAAACCCCGTGATTCAGTAATTTCTTTCAACTCGACTATCTTTGCATGTGTCGGAAATGACGTCCACTTTTTGCGCAACTTGCCGGGTTGCCATCGAGTATGCTGCCAGTCGGGTGGAAGTGACGGACGGATCGTCCCTGAGCGATCGGAGAGACGTACGGGGGAAGGATACGGGTTGCGGAAGTACGGGGTACGGGCGACCCGATTGAGAGCAAAAACCATCACATGGGCTGCGTGTCCTCCGTGCCACTGTGTTTCCAAGTTTCCGAGTATCCCATGATAGAGCGGCCGACGATCGCGTCGGCCAACCCTCGTCGCTATCGTGGTTTGTCAACAATGGCTCAGGGCGACGGCAAATCGCCGTTTGTGTCCATGTCGCGACTGACGCGCGTCTCTACGACGCGGCGTCACAAGCCGCAATCAGGGCCAGAATACCGGCTGTCGGCCCACAGCATTCGGGCACGGGCTCGACCTGCAGCGACAGGCTACTGCCACTCAGCCACTGGGCGTCGGGGACGCCCCCACCGTAGTCCAAGTAAATTTCAAAAAACTGCATGTACAGCACGCCGGACGATAACAGAAACGACAAATCTCCTTGCCCCGGAACGTTCGTCAGGTCAACAATTCCATTGGACTGATATTGCATGAGACCCGGGTAATCATCGCCCATGCCGGGTGCGAAGAAAAAACTCGCATCCACATAGTCCGAATCCTCGCCGAAGGCAATCGTGGCGTCGCTCAACCAACTGGGAACGTAGGCATCCAGTTCCACGTCCCATCCCAATCCGGTCACCCGGTAGGAGCCACCGGGATTTCCCAGCATGGCCCCCACATCCATCACTCGCGTTTCGTTGGGCGGAATCTCACCAAAGGCGTCAAAGCTGAAAATGCCACCAATGTCAATCGAGACGACGCTGTTACCTTCCGTCGCCAGCACATCGTAATCGACCGCCGAGGTGGGCAACCTGCCACTTCCGGCCGGCGGTAGCTCGGTGAAGATGGCAGCCGAGGCCGAGGAAGCAACGCACAACAAGACCGCAATAGCGCGTGACGTGTTCATCAACATGAGTTCATGCTCCGAGATTAAAGATGCCGATTGGCTATCGCAACCGAAATTGGCGTCGTCCCACAAGAACGACAGACACGAGTAACAGGCAGCCCAGTGTCGGTTCCGGTACGGCGGCCGCATCGCTGGACGTGAATTTGAAGGCGTTCCACAGGATGAAGTCCGAGCCATCCGTGAAACCGCTGGCATCGAAGTCGCCCATGGACCATTTTCCCGTGGAGGTGAACTTGCTGGCGTTCCACGCAATAAAATCGTTGCCGTCGACGACTCCGTTCAGGTCTGAGTCACCCAACAGGTAAGCGTTTCCGGAAGCCAGATTCTCCGCCCCCGCCTGAACCAGCCAGGCGTCCCGATCATCCAGATTCACCAGGCCATCGTCCGTCAGGTCGAATTGTGGGTCCGAGGAACCCGCAGAGATGGCCATGGTCAACGCGTCCAGGTCGTCGATATCGCACTGGACGTTGCCGTCAAAATCGCAATCCGACAGAATGGTGGCGATCCAGGCACCCGTGCCCCCTCCATGACCGACGATGTAATGTCCATCGGTGGAAATCGCCTGCGGGACTTCAATCGCCAATCCCTGCGGAATCGTGGCCCCTTTCGAAATAAAATACTGCCTCATATCCAGGAGTGGTCCCTCTCCGTTCGGTTGAATCCACGCGCGGCGATTCCCCAACAAAAAGTCAAAACCCACGATCGTGTCGTTGTCCGCGATGTCCTGAGGAATACCACCCCAACCGGGGAGCAGCGATCCGCCCGCAATCTGTTCGCGCTCCCAGCCCGTGGGGCCATCAGTCCAGACCGAGGCCCTGACAGCTCCGAACGGGTCATCATTGGGTATCCAGTTTCCCAACAGCAAGGAGCCATCGTCACGAATTCCATGGATTTCCCCGAGTGCGTCCCCGTCGGGCGGGTCCAGCAGCTCGCCGCTCAAATCGCCGTACCAGATAGCAGGCGTTCGCGAGAACGCCCCCTGCGCGAACCCACCGATGAGGTTGCCATCGGCCGACACCACGGAAGCGCGATTGCTGCCGTTGGCGAGGTTTTGCAGTTCCTGCATTCCCGTGGCCTGAGTCCAACGGAATCCGCGGCCACTGCATCCGTCCCAGGAAAGCCCCACGACGACGTTGCCGTCGGCCGAGATCTCGTACGAATCGCTGCGACTGGGGCAGAATCCGGCGTTCGGAAGAGCTCCCAGGCTCTGCCAATCCGTAGCTGCCGTCCAACGTCCCGCCAGGTTAGAGATGGGGTCCGCGGGATCGGGAATGTCGCCCACCACCACCGAGCCATCGTCCGAAACTGCCACGGCACTCAGGCCCATGCCCGTCGCCGACAGATCCGTCATGCTGCCCGTCGATCGATCAAGCAGATATGCACCGTCCGGAAATCCATTTCCATCCACATCGGAATCTCCGACAATGAAGCGGCCATCCGGCGACATGTCATTCGCCGACAGAGCCATGGGAATCATGTTGAAAATAACTCGTTCCGCGTTTGCCTCACAGCAAATGAGTACAACGAGCGTGACGACCGCCAGCGCATACCTCATAAGATCGAACTCCGTTATCGGTGAAACAACTGCTTCTATTGTCGCTTGGTGAAACAGCGAGCCAGGCTAACCAGGCTCGCTGTTCGTGTTGGCCAGTTAATGTCGATCGTGCTCACTTAAACCGCGAAGCGGCGTCGCCAGCCACTCAGCAACAACGTGCCCATGGCCAAGAACAGACCACAACTGGGTTCAGGAACGACGTTCCAGGAAAAATTGTCAACGTAGGTGTCGGCCGGGAAGCCAAAACCAAGAATACGGACTTCATCAAACACGGTTCCCGCCGTGGTCGTGATGTTGTATGCCGAGTCGCCCAAGCCGGCGAACGCGGGGTTGAAGACTTCAAACGCAACCGGATTAGCGTCATCTCCATCTTTGATGAGAATAACGCCCATGCCCCCGCCAATTGGACTGGGAGCCCCTGAGGAATCCCAGGCGTTGAAGGAAAGTTCCGTCAGGTCGTTGGCAAACCTGATGAAGACGCCGAAAGGCCCATAGTAAGAATTCGTACTATTGGGAGACGTCGCAAAATTCGTCACGGCAACATTGTTGTCACCCACGAAATTCGAACCTTCGCCCGATTGAAACTCAATGATGTTGTACGGAGCACCAGCCCACGAATTGTTGGGGACATTGGCACCCGTGGGGCCGCCCGGCTCATCAAAATTGAGCGTTGTGGAATAGGTCGGCGCCGTGGGCCCTTGGGTGATGGTCACTGCGGCGCTGGCCTGAACGGCAAGGGCTCCAATCACGAGAAAAACCAAACTGCAATTGCGTCGAGTCATTACTTCTTCCCCCAAGAAACGATTTGTGAAGCGAAGCTAATAGTCCAACCCACGTCGATTGGCACCCGCTAAACGCCGAGTATACGTCCCTGAGGCTTTCCCTGCAACTATTTTTAGAAGAATTTGCAGGATTGGTTGCGGGCCAGGAGTCCGGTCGCTATTCTGAAGTTATTAGAGCCTACCGTGAGGATGGATGGTATTCACATGACGACCGCAGTAGACCCCAAGAACATGCCTTTCGAGGAGGATTTTAAGGATGTTCTCCAGGAACTCCGCACGTCATTGACCGAGCTGATGACGGCCGTGGGAGCCGATCCGACCCGGCCTCAAGATGCCGCTCGCTTGCTGGGTGTCAACAAAAATCTGACCTGGAAAGTGTCGAAAATTATCAGAGAACTTGACCCGGGCGCGGTCGTTCCCCAGATTCCCGGCAAGGGGGGGTTTCGCATCCTGTTTCGGGCCACGCGAAAGTGTGGGGCGCCGTTGGAATTGATCGAATTGGTGGAGCAGGCGCTGGCGCGGTTTGACGAGTTGGTCGATACGCACAGCGGCGATCGAGACACGCTGGAGTTGATGGCCGGGCATCTGTCTCGCGAAATCGATCCGGCACGGGCCGAGATCCGAACGAAAACTGGCTTTCCGCGGGAACAGCGCCATTTGGGGCGTGCAGGCACGTATTCAATTGTGCGTGAATTTTGTCTTTCCCAGCGACGACCCAGACTGGGCCAACCTGGGCTGGATCAGTGGACTGGTCGATTTTCGTCGACTGCGAGGCGATGTCAGCTGGACGATTGCCTCGGCGCGAAAAGCGGACGACGGGGGAACCGTGTTACCGTTGGGGGAAATCGAATCGCTGGACGCGAGTTTTTCTGGGGCCGGTACGGCACCCTTGCTGGGTGACTGGTGTTCGCAGCCCATGCCGTTCATTCGGGCCGACGACGGTCCCGATGGTCTGGTGCGGTACCAGCTTGTCGAGGGGCCGATCGGCAACACGGCGGCGGCAACGTGCTTCATCGGGATCATGGGCCGACGATTCGTGCGTCGCACGCGGAGTGAGGGGGATACGATCGGCGAACACAATGTGCGGCTTTATACGCCCGTCGAGCTGGTGATTCACGACTTGCTGGTCCATCGAGACCTCGCCTACGCGCTGCAACCCGAAGCGCTGCTTTACAGTCAGATGCCGAATCTCCCGTTGTATCCGGAGGGTGGGCGCGACCAGGGTTTGCTGCCGATGCCCGAGCGTGTCCTGGACTTGGGTGGCGGTCCGCCCGACCTGGTGCTGCCAGAACTGCCCCAGTATCGTCGCATGATTCGGTCGATATTCGAGAGTCGGGGGTTACCGTTGAATGAATTTCACGGATTTCGTTTGCGGATGAAGTACCCTCCAATCCCCACGCTGGCCGTCCTGCGATATGAATTACCTTAGGGAATTCATGGCTTGGGCCGGGAGGGAATCAGCATGCAGCGTCGAGCGTCGGAGGGCGCGTCCGGGCGGCCGATCGAAATCCGGCACGGCGACTTTCAGTTGACGACCCGGGCGGTCCTGGCGGGATTCGTCTTCGGCGGGCTGCTGTCCCTCACGAACCTATACGTGAGCGCCAAGGCCGGGGTTACCTTCGGCATGGGAATGACGGCCAGTCTGTTGTCTTTTTCCCTGTTTCACGTGGCGGCACGTGGAGATCGCCAGCGTGGGCTGCGCGTGCTGGAGAATAACAGCATTCAGACAATTGCAGGTGCCGGCGGCTACATGGCAAGTGCCTTTACCGCGAGTCTGGCGGCGCTGATGGTGGTTCAGGACCGAGTGCTCCCGTGGTGGCAGGCCATGTCGTGGTGCATCGCGCTGTCCTGTTTCGGGCTGTTGATGGCCGTACCGCTCAAACGCCGATTCGTTAACGATCTGTCCTACCCCTTCCCCGAAGGTCAGGCGTGTGCCGCCGTGTTGTCGACGCTGCACGAGGCGCCAGCTGCTCAACGGGGACGATGACCGATTGCTGGTCGCCGAGACCGCTCCGTCCCATGTGTGGAAATCGACAAGGGTCTTGGTCTGCAGTGTTCTGGCTGCGGGCCTTTTGAAGCTGCTGCAGACACCCAGCCTGCTCAGCCAACTGCGGCTGTCGTTTTGCCATTTGCCGGAAGAGTTGGACGCATGGTATTTTCGACTGGCCGAAAAATTCAATTGGCCCATCCCGCAGCTCGCTGGAATCCCCTGGCCGCAGTTGACTATCCGCCCGACTCTGGACATTTCGTTGTTGGCCGTGGGGGGCATGATGGGCATCCGACTGGGAAGCTCACTGCTGGCCGGAGCAGTTCTGAATTACGTGATCCTGGTGCCGTGGATGATCACGCGCGGAGCAATTCCCGTGCGCTTCGACGCGGATCAAATGCCGGTGTTAGGCTATCGTGCGATAACTGCGTGGTCGCTGTGGAGCGGGGTGGCCGTCATGACCACGGCATCCCTGACCGCCTTCCTCATGCAAGGGCTGTCGGGCGCATCATTCAAATCGGCGGTGACGCCAGCCCCAATCCGAGTGGCGAAACAGGTCGCACCGGCGGCCCGGTCCGAGATGCCCATGGTTTGGTTTTGGATCGGTTTGCCGGTGGTCGGGGTGTGCATCGTGTGGATGAGCCACGCATTTTTTGAAGTTTCCCCCTGGCTGGCACTGGCCATTGTGCCGCTGGTCTACCTGATGGCAGCCGTCGGCATTCACGCCACCGCACTGACGTCGATTACACCGACGAGCGCCGTGGCACGTGTGTCGCAGTTGTGCGGGGGCGTGATGGCGCCGCGACAAACCACTCCCAATATTATTTTGGGATCCATCACCGCAGAAACAACGATGCATGCCTCGACGTTTTGCCAGCACTTGCGCCCCGGCTATTTGTTGGGAGCCAGTCCGCGGGTGCAGGCGGCGGCGCATGTGGTAGGAACCTTGGCCGGGGCCTGTTGTTGCGTACCGGCTTTTTATGGCCTGTTCCTGCGCAATCAGCCATCGGCGCTGATCAACGATGCCTTTCCGTTTCCGGCCGCGAGTGTCTGGATCGGCGTATCGGAAATCATGGGTGGCGGCTTGGGTACACTACCACGCAGCGCTACGTCAGCGGCCGCAGTGGCCGCCATCGCGGGCGTGATTTTGGCTCTGCCGATGTCGCGCCGGCTGCCTCTGTCGCCCGTGGGCCTGGGCCTGGCGTTCTTGATCCCGTTTCATGTCTCGCTGGCAATTTTTGCCGGAGCGGCCGTATTCTGGTGGATTGAGCGGCGAGCTAGCACGCCCGCCGCGTCGAACTTAATGGCCAGCCTCGTGCAACATCGAGACGTGATTTGTGCCGGGCTGATGGTGGGTGCGGCTCTGGTGGGCATCGCCGGCCTGGCCTGCGAAGTCATGTCTCCTTAACCGGGCCTGGCCAGTCCATCGCATTGGACAATCACCAGGCAGAGGCGCGGAGGCGCAGAGTTGAAGAGAAGCACGGAGCTCCGCGTCGCGACTTCTCCGTGTTCTCCCTGTTCTCCGTGCCTCGGTGTTACAAACAATGGTAGGTTTGCTTTCCCGCCGGAGGCCAAAGTCGCCGTCCCCGTGACGCCCCACCGCACACCAACAACAGCATGACCACGTCCATCGCGGGCTCCGGTACCGCACTCAAGCTGTCAGACGACATGAACTTGTTCGTATTCCAGTCGATGAAGTCCTGACCGTCGGTTTGGCCATCCGCGTTGAAGTCTGCCATCGTCCACTTACCCGTGCCGGTGAACTTGGCCGAGTTCCACTGGATGAAGTCCTGGCCGTCCACGGTCCCGTCCAAGTTGGCATCGCCAATCAGGTACGGATTCATCGAGGGGAGGTTTGCCGCACCCGCATCGGCCAGCCATTGGTTGACGTCATCCAACGTCACGCTACCGTCTCCGGTAAGGTCAAACATGCCCACGTCATTGGTCATGTTGGCGATATCCATAGTCAGCAAGTCGATATCGGCCCCATTGATCATACCATCGTTGTTAAAATCCGCGTCAATCATGGAACCGCCGCTGGGTACCGAACCGGGGCTGCCCACGTCGCCGCCGTTATGCTGGATGACCGTACCCCCCACGGCCGCGGCCATAAAGGAGAGCCCGTCACCCGGGAAGCTCAATAGCCAATTCGTACCGTCCGTTTTATCGGCGGCGAGATTGGTCAAGTAGATGGAGCCGTCGCCGTCGTCCAATGGCCAAATAGCGCCGTCGTCGTCGTACAGAACGGTGGCCGTGGCATTGTCAAAATTCATGTTGGTTCGATCGGTATTATAATCCGCCGCGTTGCCCCAAATCCCGATCGTATCCCCATCGTTATTCAGGGCCGGCCAGTTCGAGACAGCAATCGCATTCAGTCCCGGTCCCCAGGCGCTATTGAATTCGGCCGGTGTACGGGATGCGTCGTACAAAACCGCGACACCACCCTGGGGGATCGAGCCGGCGGTAAGGTTGGCAGCTCCCAGGGCCGCGCCCGCGGCATCATCCACAAAATAGTTGTTGGCTCCAAAATTGATGGCCGATCCGGTATTGTTCACGACCTCAATCCACTCCCAGCCGGGCTCGGCTGACCTCGGGTTGTACATGATCTCAGAAATCAACAGGCCGGCCGCTTGTGGACCGGCGGGAATTACGCCGGGGTTCCCCACATCGTCGACGCTATTAATGGACGAAAATGTGGAAATTTCAATGCTGGTGACTGCCCCGCCCACGCCATCCACACTGGCGGCCCAGTTCGTCCCATCGCGATAGTCGCCGCTTCCGTTCCAATAACTGGAGACCCCGGCCGGACCGCTGGGAAATGTGGCGTAATCGACATCGGCGGTCGCTGAGTTGAAACTGCCGACGACGAAACCACCCATGCCGTCATCGACGGAGTCGTTTAGGTAGCTGGCATACGATGGCCAAATGCCAAAATGATCGCCACTATTGTTGAGTCCCGTTGCGGTGGAGATACCGATCATGGGGACTTGATTTCCGATCTGCCAGGCGTCGCGAAAAAGTTGGGGATTATAGCTGAATGAAGATCCGTTATAGAGCACGGCGACGCCGCCCGCGGGAATCGTGGTGGGCCCGTTCAGATTGCTGATGTTGGGCGCCGTCAGAATCTGACCATCGTCGTCATCAAACACGTAGTCATTCAGGTCCAAGGGGCTGGTCCCCATATTGCGAACTTCCACCCACTCCCACTTGGGCTCGGAACTCAATGAATCCGACAGGACCTCCGTAATTTGTAATTGAGCCTGGCTTATCTGCGCCAACAGCGGCACCAGGGCAACTAACCAACATGCGCGAAACCTTTTTCGGGGGTTCAAGACCGACACAAACATAAACGGCTCCTTCAAGAACGTGGTGCAGCTCACCCCTGGGCCAACAAAACAGCGTAGATGAACCCGCGATCGTAGCATGCCTGCCCGTTCCGTCAATCATTTGCACGGCCGTTCTCGGGATCTTCATGGGAGGCAGCGACGATCCGCGCCGGGCCGCGCGGGCGAAAAACGACGGAGATGGTCGCCGTCACGCTCTGCCGTGACGGCCGCCGAAGGCCAATTTCCCCGTCGATCCGAGCATCCCCATATCGGAATTTCAAGCTACTGGTTTCGAGAGGATTGGGAAACCGTGCTGTGAGTTCGACCATTGACGCAAACGGCGTCACGATGGAGCGTGACGGCTAAAAACCCCAGTCGCGCAATTTTTTACTACATGTTTGAGAGCATCGGGAAATCGTGATGTGAGTTGGAGAAGTGGCCCAAACGGCCGTCACGACGGAGCGTGACGGCTACCTGGCGGGGCAGGGGGTACACTCACTTGACCACAAAACTCACCAATCGGTTCGAGATGGCGATCGTCTTGACAATCTGTTTACCCTGGATCATGTCGTTGATTCTGGCGTTTTGCCTGGCCGCCGCCACGAGGTCCGCTTCCGAGCTATCCGAAGGCACGACGATGCGCGATCGTACTTTGCCATTGATCTGCACCGGAATTTCCACCGTGGCATCGACCAGCATGGCGACCTCGAATTCCGGCCAGCGCTCCAGCGCTAAGGACTCTCCCTGTCCCAGTATCTTCCATAGTTCCTCGGCAATATGGGGGGCGTAGGGGGCGAGTAGCAACACGAACTGACGCATCACGCTCAACGGTCGCACCGCCTGCTTCGTGAAGTAGTTGACAAATTCCATCATGCGGGCGATCGCCGTATTGAAGCTCATCGACTCCGTGTCCTTAGTCACCGCGGCAATGGTCCGGTGCAACCACTTGGACTGTTCTTCGCCGGGCGGTTGATCTTGAACTTCGGCAGCCAGTTTCATGGTCTCGCTTCGTTCGTCGACAATTAGTCTCCAGGTGCGGGAAAGAAAGCCGTGGACTCCGTTGACGCCATCCATACTCCAGGGCTTGGTCGCTTCAAGTGGTCCCATGAACATCTCGTAGAGCCGCAACGAATCCGCTCCGTATTCAGAAACAATATCGTCGGGGTTCATCACATTGCCTCGACTCTTGGACATCTTGTGCCGCGCGAATCGAGCACGACTTCCGTTTGTTCGGTCAGCACGAAGCGATCTCCCCTTTTCTCCACTTGCGTGGGGAGTACGCGCACGATCCGCAGTGGCTGCCCCGAGTCTCGGTCGGCCGGATGTCCCGCCTCCCCTTCCACAACATTCAGGGCGCTGACCCACTCCCCTTGTTCCGTACGATACCCGGTGATTTCGACCTCGCCCAGAATCATGCCCTGGTTAACCAATTTGCGAAAAGGCTCTGGGGTCGAAACGATGCCTCGATCGTACAGCACCATGTGCCAGAAGCGGGAATACAGCAAATGCAGTACGGCGTGCTCAGCGCCCCCCACGTATAGATCCACCGGCATCCAAGCCCGCTCGATCTCGGGATCCACCAGGGCTTGCTCATTCCTGGGGTCTAAGAATCGCAGGTAGTACCAGCAGGAGCCCGCCCACTGGGGCATCGTATTGGTTTCACGTTTGTACTTGACTCCGTCGATGACCGGATAGAGCCATTCCGCGGGTGCCTTGTCCAGCGGCGGTTCCGGACGTCCATGGGGTTTGAAATCTTCCATCTCGGGCAGGTCCACCGGCAACTCGGCCTCATCCACTGCGCAACACGCCCGTGGGTTGGTCGTATGCGTTCAGCTCGTGCAGGATGGGAAACGGTTCGCCCCAGAATCGCTGACGACTGAACAACCAATCGCGGAGCTTGTAGTTGACGGCCCTTCGGCCCACCCCTGACAGAGTCAGCCACTCGACGATGCGCTGCTGGAACTGTGAGGTCGACAGTCCGTCGAATTCTCCCGAATGGATGGCGACACCATCATTCGTCCAGCAAGCCTTGCCGGCCACGATGGCACCGCGGGCGGGTTCTAATTGCCCCGGGTCCACGACGGCCACAATGGGTAGCTGGAACTGCCTGGCAAACTCAAAGTCGCGCTGATCATGTGCGGGCACTGCCATGATGGCCCCTGTTCCATAGCTCGCCAGGACGTAGTCGGCAATCCAAATCGGGACCGGCATGTGGTTGACGGGATTGATGGCAAAGGCGCCGGTAAAAACGCCCGACTTGTCCTTGGCGAGGTCCGTACGTTCCAAATCGCTCTTGGCGGCCGCCTGACGTCGATACTCATCCACGGCGTCCCGTTGTTCGGCGGTGGTGAGTTGATCGACCAGGCGATGCTCGGGCGCCACCACCATATAGGTGGCGCCGAACAGGGTGTCCGGTCGAGTCGTGTAGATGCGCAATACATCAAGCCCTGGCTTCACTGGCAGGCCGAATGAGCGCCGCGCATCCTTCCAGGCGTGGTACTCAGGCTCGGCGCCGAGATAGAAATCCACCTCGGCCCCTTCGCTCCTGCCGATCCAGTTCCGCTGCAGGAGTTTGATGCTCTCCGGCCAGTCTAACGCTTCCAAACCGCGTTCCAGGCGGTCGGCATATTCCGTGATCCGCAACATCCATTGCCGCAATGGGCGTCGCTCGACAGGATGCCCGCCTCGTTCGCTGCGTCCGTCGATCACTTCTTCGTTGGCCAGGACTGTCCCCAACGCGGGACACCAGTTCACGGGCGCCTCGGCCTGGTACGCCAGACGGTGTTCGTCCTGGTATCGAGCAACGGCCGCAGCTCCTTCCAGCTTGACGGTATCGGGGATCGGCAGTTCCGAAATGGGCCGACCCTGCTGCGCGTCTCGGTCGAACCAGGAATCAAATAGCTGCAAGAAAATCCATTGCGTCCAGCGAAAGTATCCACGATCGATGGTGGCCAATTCGCGCTGCCAGTCGTAGCTGAACCCCAACATCTTCAATTGTCGGCGAAACGTATTGATATTGGACTCGGTTTGAGCGCGGGGGTGTGTTCCCGTCTTGATGGCATGCTCCTCCGCTGGCAGCCCAAAAGCATCGAACCCCATGGGGTGCATCACGTCGTACCCACGCATGCGGTAGAACCTCGACATGATGTCGGTGGCCGTGTATCCCTCCGGATGACCCACATGCAGCCCGTCCCCGCTGGGGTAGGGGAACATGTCAAGAATGTAGGCTTTTTGAGCGCCCGGCAGCCGGGGCGTGACAAAACACTGCGTTTGTTCCCAACGAGCCTGCCAGTACGGCTCGATCGTCGAAGGATTGTAGCGAGGCATAGACTTGACTCATACGAAGTAAAGACGGCGTGCGCGGGGCCCCACGGCCCACAACGGATGAAAGCGCAAGTCGTTAATTTTCTAAAGCTTATGGCGACATGCCGACAGGCCGTTACGCTTTCCAATTACAAGCCAGACAGTGTAACACGTTATCGCGCTGCCGTTCAAACCCGTGGTCTTGTCATTGGCTGGACAATCGTCGACAGCGACTTACGACGAATTCGGACAAGCAATCCCGCGAAATTGTCCGGAACCGGACAAGAATTTTTGAGAGCGGCCTGCTAGAATGGAGGGCGAAAGCGGCGGGGGGTCGCCAAGCTTGGGACTTGCCAGGTTTCGTTCCGGAAGTTTAGATGATCTACGTCGTTTAGACACACAGATAAAGCAGGCACGATGCTACGAGCGAAACGCGAGTTACTCCTCCACGATTTCGAATGCGATCTGATGCGTTTCGCGGGAGCCTTCAATGCGTCCGTGATGGACTATGTCCGCCCGTTTGTCAAAGCGGGGACAACCACAGGCGAACTCGATCAACTGGCTCATGATTATATCTTAGGGCACCATCATCGACCCGCCTGCCTGGGTTATCAAGGATTCCCCCGAAGCATTTGCACTAGCGTTAATGATGTTATCTGTCATGGTATTCCGGGAAATTACGAACTCCGGGACGGTGACATCGTTAATATTGATATCACGTCGATCGTGAACGGTTGGCTGGGGGACCAGTCCGAGACATTTCTAATCGGTGAAGTGTCCGAAGAGGCGCGACACGTGACCCAGTGTGCTCACGATTGTCTGTACCTGGCCATTGGGGCGCTAACGCCCAATTGTCGCGTGGCCGAAATTGGCCGAGCCATCGCGACGGAAGCAAACCGGTATAATTTCGGTGTCGTCCGCGAGTACGTCGGACACGGAATCGGACGCCGATTTCATCAGGAACCATCGATTCCGCATTATCCGAATCGCCAGGCGCACATTGATCGCCTTCATCCGGGAATGTGCTTCACGATCGAGCCAATGATCAATGCCGGAAGTCGAGAGACGGTCCTCGATCGCACTGACGGATGGACGGTCCGCACGCGCGACGGCATGGTGAGTGCTCAATTCGAGCACACGATCTTAATGACCGAACACGGCCCCGAGATTTTGACACTGACACAGGACGGTCCGCAGGAAGGACACGTGTTCTTGTGATAGCCTGGCGACGATCGGCGACCGGCTCACGGACGCGATAAGTGTATCTCGATGCCACCGAAAGCGGACGCGATCAGGTTGTACGTCACGGCTCCCAACAAACCAGCGAGGCCCCCCAGCAGTCCGTACACGACCGGCAGGACCACTACTGCCGTGATGCCAATCATGGCCGCCGGAGCACCGAGTTTGTTATTGTTGGCCTGGCCCACGAGGGTTGCCAAGGAAACGAACACACCAGCGATCAGGCCGACGAAGGCATTAAGTGCCCCCATCATTCGTGCGGTCGACGTGGGACCGATGCGTTGGATGGTCAAGCGCCTCCCGTCAAACAGGGAATCGTCGATAGCCGGGGATGCGTAGTAAGGATTATTGGTCGACATCGGCCAGCGGTCTCTGTTGAGTTCTGTTAACGATGCTCAATTGGGCCGAGCGTCTCGCGCGGCTCATGGAACGCGGTTCGCGGATGGCGTGGGACGTCTACCACCCCCTCAGCATTCACGTGCTCTGGCGTCAACTGAGCCAACCGTGCCTCCCAAAGCTCCAAACGTTGCTCGCGACGACCGCTTGGCTCCTCGCCAAACGCCAACAGCCCAGGTCCGAGTGGTTGGCTTGTTTGCCGATTCAGGATGACCAATCCCTGGGGGTGTTCCAAAACCCATCGTGATAACTGATCCGGGGACGACAGCTCGTGGATCGGTACTTGGAGTCGCCCGAGGAAGTTAAGCTGCCCGTGGTATTTTCCCAAGTACGCGATGTCTGGATTGGTTTGCTGATATCGGGCCACGTGGCGGGCGAAAGGTTCCAAATCGATTCGCTCCCGAAGGCATGGAAGTACCATGCCGTTGATGGCCGTCCAGAGAAGCACGGCGGAGACCGTCAAGCGACGAATGACATCCGCCGCGGCGGTGGGCCTGGTGGTGGCCACCGCCAGCGCGGCCAGCAGGGTCATGAAAATCCAGTTCGGGGTCATGTGAACCAACGGACGAATTTCGGAGATCCGATGGGCAAGCAGCGGTACGGCCAGCATGCCAGCTGCCAATACCAAATAAAATGCCACGAGACTTCGGACCAGCAGTTGGACGGAGCGGCGATCCAATGTGGACAACAACCGTGCCATGAGTAGCGCCCCAAAGGGGATTACGGGCAGCAGGTAATGGATTTGCTTTCCGCTGAGCATTGAAAACATGACACATGACGAGGTGATCCAGAGAATACACAAGCGGACCGCGGACTCGCCCCATACGGACGGTAGACTGCGCCAGGCCGGCCAAGTCATCGACCAGGGAAAAAGCAGCGCGGGGATGATGGGCAGATACCACCAAAACGGTCTCTTGTGCGCGAACGATTGGACGACTCGACCAGCCGATTGCCGCCACAAGATGGCTTCTCCATATTCCCGACCTCCGTCCAGGATAGCCGGTACTGCCCAGGCCAGGACGATCAGCAGGCCCAGCGCCAGGGCAGCGGCCAGCGAAGCGTACCATCGCCGCCCGTGGAGCGATCGGGTCCGGTCGACCCAATAGGGAGCCAAGAGTGCGACGGGCACGGTGTGCAGGAAAACAGCGGGCCCTTTCTGCAGTAATCCTCCTCCTAGCGCCAAGCCCAGCAAAACAATCCCTGTTTTTTCTGCTCCGTCGGCCAACTTCAGCAAACCGACGGCAAACAACAGCACAAAGAAACACAAGCCCGTGTCGAACATCGTTAACGAAGAAAAAAGCGCCCAGATCGTTCCGGAAACGAGCAACAACGCGGCTGATCCGGCCAGCTGTCGATCATTTGGCCATAATCGCCGACCCACGTAGTAGGTCAGACCGACACAGGCCAACGAGCACATGGGCCCCACCACGCGGGCAGCCCAAGTGCTGACACCGAAGCAATTCCAAAAGGCGTTGATCAACCAGAAAAACAGCGGCGGCTTGTGCGTGTAAATTTCGCCGTTCAGGTGCGGGACCAGGTAGTTCCCGCTGGTGTGCATGTCCCAGGCCACGGTAACGTAGCGCGTCTCGTCGATCGGAATCAGCGGCCGCGTGGCCAAGGCCACGGCCAGCCAGGTCGTCGCGAGCGCCAGGGCCATCAGCAAATCCGAAAAACCCTTCGCACGCCTCATGACATCACCGACGAGACTCGGGTGGACGAGCGATGCTCGCGCCGAATCAAAAACAGATTCCGCGAGTAGATCACCAATCCCATCGACTGACCCAGGATGAAGACCGGATCGAGTCGATGCAACGCGTAAGTCAACAGGGTGACTCCGCCCAGCAGACTGAGATACCAGAACTGAACGGGGATTACGCTGCGCCCCGCACGCTCGCTGCTAAGCCACTGCACGATGAACCGCGCGGAAAACATCAGCTGACCGCCCAGCCCGATCGCCAGCCACATTGTGTCTGAATTCATGGTCATAAAACTCCACATGTTCAGGAAGGCGCATGCGCCGGAGCAGCCAGATAACGCCGAGTAGATCGAGCAGGCCGGCCTGTAAACGATCCCAAGTCGCGTAGTGGGACGCGCCCTGCTGACGGGCGCGGTGACGGACATCGAGTGAACAGACTACTGCCCCGTGCCGACGTGCCAAGGCCGGCAAGAATCGGTGCATGTGATGAAAATAGGGAAATTCCAAAAACAGCTCGCGGGGAAACACCTTGATCCCGCATCCCGAGTCGGGTGTCTCATCCTGAAGCAGGCGGCGGCGCACTCCGTTGGCCACGCGCGAGCAGAATCGACGCCATGCCGTATCTTGTCGCTGGCGTCGATGTCCAGCTGCCAGGCAACGTCGAGCATCCAGAGCGTGACGCCGTACGCAGGCCAACAGTTCTGGGATATCGTGCGGATCGTTCTGGCCGTCCCCATCCAAGGTAGCGATCAGGGGAGCGCACGCGTGGCGAATGCCGGTCCACAAGGCGGTGCTCTGACCGCAGCAATTCGCGTGAACCATCAACCGCAGTTCGGGGATGTCCCGTTGCGCATCTCTAAGTCGACCCAACGAGCCATCGTCACTTCCATCGTCGACGACGATAATCTCGTAGCGGCCTGTTGGACTCAGGGTGTCCCGGATCTCGCCGATCAACTGCTCGATGTTGCCGGCCTCATTATGCACGGGGACGACGACGGATAGTTCGGGGCCTTCGCACGGGTCGGCGGCGGTGGCGGACGGACAAGGCAACGCTGAATGGTTGTGATGCGTAAACATCGGACGGGCCTCGTGGACATGATGGGGCTAAGCGGACCACCGCGTTGACAGGAGCCGGGTGGCCCGGAAGCAATGCGGACCGCTGGCCCCGCCTCAAATCCAATCCTCGCGGATTACCAGGGACGGGATTCTGGCGAAGCGACATCTTGCCGTCAATGCGACTATTTTGGGGCCACATGAAATGGACCCCGATGGCGATGGACCCAAATTCGGACAGGTGGGTTCGGAGCAAGAAATACCCTGCCGTCAGCTGCGAGCTTATCGATGCCACGGTCCGTGCCGCTGCAACGATACTCAGCCCGCCGCCGACTGCCGCGCGCAAATCATGGGTCCCCTCCGCAGGAACCCGCGGCGTGACGCTAGCAATGCAACCCCATTACTTGTCGTTCACAATCCAAACTCGGCTACGAACGCTCGACGACCGGTGGACGGACAAACGCCGCCATGACGATCCCCATGATGATCGCTGCCGGAATCGTGTAGCCAAGCTTCAACCAGAAATAATTCAAGGGATAATGAAACCAGGCCACATCCGACAAGTTGGCCCAGAGGGCCGCAAAGATGCCGATCCAAAAAACAATCATCACCCTTCCCGGGTAAAAAGCGACGTCACACGCCGCCAGCACGAGCGCCGCAGCGAGCGCCGAAAGAAACATCTGCAGATAGCCGAAGCCAAAGAACTTGGCCGACATTTCCACGCCCGTTCGGCGATAGGCCACGACGGCCACAGGACCGGCCTTCAGACGATTCTGGTAGTCTTCGACGGCCGCTGGCTCCTTGGATTGCTCGGCGGGGATCACGAACATCCCCGAGCCTGGCAAGTTTGCCAGCATCGCTTCGGCCAACTGTTGTTCGGACTCCACCGCTTGCATCACGCGCAGCGCGAAGGGGAGCACGGTCCAATAGACAAAGCCCCACACAAATAACAACGCCGCGGCAAGGGCCGCTCCCAGAATCGCTCGGATAAACATGGTTGAACTCCCCTAATCAACAGACGTCCGAAATCCTTGATTCGGAAGCATGGCAATTCCGCCGTTGCCACGCCGGATGCCCGAGATGGCAGTTCGCCGCCGGAAATGCGGCGGCCATCCCATGACACAGAATCACGGCAAGCTTTTGGTAATCGCTTCCCATGCTAACCGAATGCACGCTGCCGCGGCAGTGCCAGCATGCAAGTTATCTTGAACAGGATGGCCAAATCTCCTAAAAGTCACCCTCGCTTCGGCTGCAATTCCGCCTCCCCGGAATAGGAAACATGCGAACCGCTCATCAGCTCCACTGCCGTATTCTGTGCTATGTGATCTGCGTCTTATCCGGCAACGTCGTCTGTCGCACCGTCCGCGGTGACGACGACTTTCCATATACGGCGTATGTGCGACCCGGACATCAAGCCCAGGTGCATAGCGGACCTGGCAACGATTACTACACCACCGATCGACTTGAACCGGGCAGCGAGATCGAGGTCTACAAGCTCCTGAACGAAGAATGGGCGGCGATTCGCCCTCCGTCGGGAAGCTTCAGCCTGGTTCCCGTCAGCGCCCTGCATGTTTCTGGAAGCAATGACTTGGGGACGGTAGAGACTGAAGTGAAGACGATTGTGGGCAGTCGCCTGGGCCACGGTCGTCACAACGTGGAATATGTGACGCTGCTGCCCGGAGAAGTCGTGCAGGTCCTGGGGAGTACCGAGGTGGAACTGGAGGATGGACAAGATCTCATGTGCTACGAAATCGCGCCACCCGCGGGTGAGTTTCGCTGGGTTCGCATCCGAGACATTTCCCGTGAGCCGACGC
This sequence comes from uncultured Planctomycetales bacterium, assembly GCA_963695565.1. Taxonomy (GTDB): domain Bacteria; phylum Planctomycetota; class Planctomycetia; order Pirellulales; family Pirellulaceae; genus CAVOGW01. The sequence continues at coordinate 95,397 of CAVOGW010000004.1, read as the reverse complement.
GGGACTCGCCCCAGAAGGACCGCCATGAGAACGAACGACCCACACTGGAAGCAGCGGATCAACATGAACTGGTCAACTTCGAAGATGGGGCCCTTCCGCTGAGTTCCGATCGCGCCCGACGCACGGACCGACGCAATCGGGATCGTCCAATCCGGCGGGAAGCTGGCGAAGTGCAGTCTCTGCAATTCACGGTCGACCCAGACGGCCTGACTTCGTCAGAAGCGAGCCCTTCGACCGAGCGCATCAAATTGGTCGAAGTGCCAGAGTCGGTAAGCCCCCCAGCGGACGCGCAGGGCTGGAACTTACCGAATGCGGCGGCGAATATAGCCGCCGGCAATCGTTCGCCGGCAGCCCAGAATCAGGCCGAACCGCTGGAACCGCCGTCGCCAAACGATAACTTGGGACTCGTCCCGCCACCCCCGGCACAGCCTCCGCGCTCTGCGGTGGAAACAGACCTCAATGCAGCGGGATCGGAAGGCAAACTGACTCAGGGCGATTCGCTGCCTTCCATGCGGTCATTCTCCACCAGTTCGCAGCCGTTGGAGTTGGGTCCGATCGGCAAACTTCGATTGGGCCAGGAATTAATCGACATTGAATTGCAGCTGACAAAGCAAGTTTGCCAGTCTCCGGCTACCTGGCACTTGTCGGACTTGCGGTCGAGGGCGCAAGCCGTGATCGACGCCAGCGACGATCCCAGGCAGCGTGCGACGGCCCAGAATGTCATCGCCAAGATCGCTCAATTCGAGGACGTGCGGCGGCGGCAAAAGACGCTTGTCTCCACGAATTTCCCTCGAAATACGGCAGCCAGTCAAATTGTCTCCCGGGACGTTCCCGGCGCCGGCGACGAGCCATACGACGGAACGGGCTTCCTGATGCCCGTTGTGACCCAGGACCCAAACATCCCCAAGTATGTCCTGACGGATGAAGAGGGGAACATCATTCAATTCGTCTCGCCCAAGCCAGGCATGAGCCTGAAGCGATTTGAGCAGCAACGAGTTGGCATTCTGGGCGAGCGGCTTTCTGCCCACCTACAACCAGCCGCATCTGATGGCCGAACGAATTATTACGTTGGACAAGGTTCGCTAAGCCGCGCGAATTGCGACGTTCGGTCTTTCGGCAACGTGCGTCGCGTCGTTAGACCGCAAGCCAGAGGAAATCGCCGTTAACCTCGGTCTTCGGCCACCACTGCCAGGCGATTTCTGGCGGCGTGCGCGCCCGGCCAATGCGCACGCCGCCTCGTGTTTCGCAAGAACAAGTCTGTGCCGAGAATGCTTCTTTGGCTTGCGTCGTTAGACCGCAAGCCAGAGGAAATCGCCGTTAACCTCGGTCTTCGGCCACCACTGCCAGGCGATTTCTGGCGGCGTGCGCCCGGCCAATGCGCACGCCGCCAAAGAACGCCGCCTCGTGTTTCGCAAGAACTAGTCTGTGCCGAGAATGCTTCTTTGGCTTGCGTCGTTAGACCGCAAGCCAAAGGAAATCGCCGTTAACCTCGGTCTTCGGCCACCACTGCCAGGCGATTTCTGGCGGCGTGCGCGCCCGGCCAATGCGCACGCCGCCAAAGAACGCCGCCTCGTGTTTCGCAAGAACTAGTCTGTGCCGAGAATGCTTCTTTGGCTTGCGTCGTTAGACCGCAAGCCAAAGGAAATCGCCGTTAACCTCGGTCTTCGGCCACCACTGCCAGGCGATTTCTGGCGGCGTGCGCGCCCGGCCAATGCGCACGCCGCCAAAGAACGCCGCCTCGTGTTTCGCAAGAACTAGTCTGTGCCGAGAATGCTTCTTTGGCTTGCGTCGTTAGACCGCAAGCCAAAGGAAATCGCCGTTAACCTCGGTCTTCGGCCACCACTGCCAGGCGATTTCTGGCGGCGTGCGCGCCCGGCCAATGCGCACGCCGCCAAAGAATGCCGCGAACCGCAAATGTGGGTAACGACGCAGACTATTTCCGCTGTTGCTTGTCTGCCGTGATCTTCAGCGCACGCGTGCAGCGCGCAGCAACTTCCGCCCGCTGCTGTTCACCGACGGGCGGGCACCGCAATAAGTGTGTCACCAGGTCGTCGGTGGCTCCCAGCGGCAGCGTCACGGGTTGGGCCTGACTTTCCAGTGCCGCCGCGACACCCACGGCCAACTCATCGTGGCGCGACATGGCCCGGTTGGCCAGCGATTCGTCCAACCGCATCAGAATCGACCGACGAGCGGCCTGCGCGGTCCTTTGATCCGACGCCGCTGAGCAGTTGCACAAGCAAGTTGAGACTCTGCCGGTTGCAGGGCAACTGGTCGAGCATCGCCTCGGCCGCTTGAGGCTGACTCTGAATCCGTGCCAGGACCTCGGCCGCGAGTGGCGGATCGAAAACGGAATGTACGAACGCCACGGGACGCCACACACTTGCGGCCAGGACTGCTATCAGTGCCGTTGCCGACACCAGCAGATTGCCTGATCGTTTTTTCTTGCCAGGATTCATGAGTTAAGACGCCAGACGAACACGCGATCGCGAATTCAGGTGTAACAGAAGGTGTCCTCCTTCCGAAATATCAATTACGGCACGATCGGGCGCTAGGACCCGCCGGCGATATCCCAGAACTCTCATCGAAGATCAGAAGCCCAAGACGGTTGCCCCCGCGACGCACGCTGAGGCCATCGTGGAGCAAGCACACCGACCCGGGGGAAGTATGACGCGAGGTTGTTGGAACGCGTGTGTGGCCATGGGTTGCCTCGCGCGGGTCTCGGCGCTATGCCTGACGGTGGTGGGTCTGGCGACGGGTCAGGAAAAGGGAACCTCCAATGCCAGCCATCGCTTGGAGGCCGCCGCAGCCATCCCATATCACGCGCTGTGCCCGGAAATTGCCCGCCAAATCCAACAAGTCGTCTCTGATCCCAGCATTTACCGTCGCTTGCCGGTTCGCGCCGTGGAATGCGACCCGGAGATGTTTACATTTCTAGTGCGCAATCCGGACGTCGTGGCGGCGATCTGGGAACAGATGGGAATCACGCAGCTTACGCTAGGGCGGCTGGGCCCCTATGCGTTTCAGTCCACTGACGGGCTGGGGACGACTTGCACTTTTCAACTGGTTTGCGGTTCGCCCCAACTGCATGTCTACTACGGGAGCGGTTTTTACGAAGGAAACATGCTGAAGCATCGCATCAGTGGTCGCAGCGTGTTGCTGCTTCGATCATTACAGCGCACTTTGCGCGATGGGACGCCCGTGATCGTGAATACACTGGACGTCTTTGTGGCGCTGGATAATGGAGCCGTCGACCTGGCAGCCAAAACCGTTTCGCCGTTGTTCGTCAGTGCCGCCGATGAGAACTTTATTACCACATCCTCGTTTCTCGGCCAGCTATCACGCGCGGCGGGGCGTAACGTGCAGGGGATGCACATGCTGGCCAGCCAGCTGACTGGTGTTGACAAAGAAGTCCGCTCTCAATTTATCGACGTAATCGACCACGTGGCAGTTCGCGCTCCTCAAGCCCAGGTCGCCCCGGTAAATTTTTCGCCACGCCAAGCGGCGGACCTTCCGTTTTAACGATCAGCCTTCGGTCCACCGCTCGTCGTCAGTGCGCTCGTCGTGCCGCACAAATTCTGACAAATGTCATCCCAAGAGAGCTGTCAGCGTGCGCAGCACGGTCAGCGACCGAAGGGCCTTCCAGATACTTTTTTCCGCGAGCGACGGTAGATACAGAAGATCCCGGACGCACCGCTGCAGGCCATGTCACGTTGGCTGGCAGATCCTTCACTACGCTCCGCTCCATTCAGGATGACATGCGTCCGCCGTGCCGCGAGCTTTGACGGAATCGAGAAGTACCGTGGTACGATCAAGGGGGGTAGCAGGCAGCTTACCGCCAGACGGAAGATTCTCCATTACGGCTGACGTACGTCGTAACAGTAGATCAGATCCTGGTCTCGCAGGTACAGAAACCCGTTGGCGATCACGGGATGGGTCCAGATTCGGCCTTGCGGTTTTCTCAGTTCGGTTTGGGGCTGCAGGGTGAAGCTACCGCGGGATTGCCAGGCTTCGGCATCGGCATCGATCAGCACGACAGTTCCGGTTTCTTCGTCGAGACAATAAAAATGCCCGTCGGCGTAGCCCATGGCTCCCTTGCCCAGTTCCTTGCGATTCCGCCAAACCCTGTCCCCCGTGGCAAAATCCTGGCAAATCCAGCCGGTTTTGTCCGAGTGGCCGTACAGATAGCCGTCCAACAGGATCACTCCCCCGTGGTGATTCTTCATCACCTTGTTTTCGTAGATTACCTGGGGCTGGTCGCCGGCGAAATCAACCAGCATGCAGCCGGCTCCGTAACCTGCGGTCACATAGACCCTGGTCCCGTCGACGATAGGCGTCGGAATCACGGCGATCCGCCCGGGCCAGTTCACTTCCCAGACCAGCCGGCCAGCGGTCGAGTCAACTGCAACTAGTTTTTTCATGAACAGCTGCAGGTACAGTCGGCGACCGTGATGGTCCACGGGGACTATTGAAGCGTACTGGGCCGGCTCGACGCATTCCGTCGACCTCCACACAACCTCGCCCGTGGATCGCTGGAGCGCCACGATGGCTCCCTGTTCGCCGCCCGGCGTGCAGATCACGAGAGGGCCTTCGACCAACACCGATTCGCAATAGCCCCACTGGGGGACCTGGCCTCCCAAATCCGTGACGAGGTTCTTGCGCCAGACAAGCTGGCCGGATGCGGCCGAGAAGCACGCAACATCCCCGACGCCCGTCAGGGCGAATACGAAGCCTCCGTCCACCGTGGGCGTACTGCGAGGACCGTCCCCCCAGGCATTGGTCAGCGTTTCGCCAATCGGGGTGGACCACAATTCCTGGCCGTTGACTGCATCCAGGCAGATCAGGTATGAAACGTTGTCGCGGCTACCCAGCGTATACAAACGAGTGCCGACGATGGCGGGGCCCGAGTAACCAACTCCGGCATTCCGAGCGATCCAAACCTGTCGAGGCCCGTCCGGGGGCCATGATTCCAGCAGCCCGGACTCCTGGGAAATATCGGTTCGTTCGGGGCCACGCCACTGCGGCCAGTCGTCGGCAGCCAGAAAGGGACACACGGCGACCAGCCAGCCGATCGTCAGCAATAAGTAACGCATCAGTGCTCCTTGCGATTTCACGTCGTTCAGTCGGTTCGAGACGGCTACGGCACGTCGGCCGGCGAGACGGCCGATTCAGGCGGTGCGTCGACAGTTCCCTCGTTTTCCGCAGCCGTGGCTTCCGCATCCGTCGGCGCCGCCGCACGCTTCGTGGAGACAAGCTGCTCACCGATCTGGTGTTTAATTCCCAGGGCGTCGTCGATCCGTCGGATCAGGGCAAAATCGCTCTTGTAGTTCACGGACACAAACCGGGTCGCGCCGAGCGCGGCGCCGAGCTGCGTGTCCTGTAACGAGCAGGCATCGAACGCCTCACGTATTTGTTCCTGCAGACCGGGGGCCAGCGAGTACAGGCAACCGAAAACGGCCGGCGGAAACTGCTCGGAATCATAAATCACCCGATACTCATCTTTGGTAATCTCTCCCGCCACCAGGGCCCGCTGCAACATATCGCTGGCCACGGGAGCCACCGTGATCGCTTTTTCCTTGATCAACCGGATGGACTCCTCGTGCGACGTCGAAAAACCGTAGTGATATTCCAAGCCGGGACGCATTCCAAAGTCCGAATTAAGAATCACCACGGGTGCCTTAAATCCGGAATTTGAATTCTCGGAGGTAAACGTAATCCGCTTGTCTTTGAGATCCTGAATCGACTTCAACGGGCTGCTGGCCGGAACAATGAATTCGGTCGCAATACCGGTCGACTTGCCTTCCTCGCCATAGGCATAGAGCGGAACGAACCCGCACGCATTGACGGCGCGGGGGATCACCCCGGTATTGAGCGCGGTGACATGCAGCGCCTGCGACCGAAGCTCGAGCAACTGGGATTCAATATCGGGAAAGTGGCGATGCTCAACCGTACGCGATGTCTTCTCTTCCAACACTTGGATGAGCGGGTCCCACAGCGCCAGGTCCTCGTCCTCGCGTGAACCGCCAATGTACGAAAAGACGATCCTCTCCGGGTCACAACGATCCTGAGGATCGGAAGGACAATCCGCAATCAGATCATGATCCTCATCGGCGTAGTCGCTGGCCAGCCGATTCTGGTAGGGGCTTGCCAGACCAAACTCGGCGACTGACCAATTCTTGGCGATTCGCTGCTGGGCGATTTCGCGCTGAATCGCAAACACAGCCCACAGAATCACGACGGCTCCCAGAATCAAAATGAGCGCCAGCAGTTGTTTGAATTGAGTCGACACGGCGCTGGGAGGCGAATCGCCATGTTCGATGGGGTTAGGATCGGAGGCCTGCATGGGATTTCCTTACGTAATAATAAGCATCGGCCAACTTTCGAGGTTCCCGCCCAGCCCACTTGACCGTCCACATGACCGCGCCCACGGGCCTTGTATTGTGGCGAAGAAACTGCGGATCGTCAAACATCCCTGCGGCGAAATCGCCAACGATTGTCTGGTGTCCCCGAATCGCGCTCGGTCATTTAGATGCCACCATGAATGCGAACATTACGTGACTAGGACGCCCGATCGACGCGCAGCAAAGCGCGGATCTGCGTGGAAATTTGTTCTGGCGGGGCCATCCGACCTTGCCCGGTTTGCCGACAGCTTAACCAGCCCGCCTCCGGGTCGACGAATTGCACGCCGTCCTGGCCCAACTGAGCCACGTGGCGCTGTACGGCGGGGTGTTTCCACATGCGGTCATTCATGGCAGGTGCAACCAGCGTGGGCCCCACAAAGCAGAGGTAGGTGGTTGACAACAAATCATCCGCGATCCCCAGGGCCATTTTGGCCAGGAAGTTCGCCGTCGCGGGAGCGATGCACAACACGTCAGCTCTTTCCGCCAATTCGATATGTGCCCCCAAGGGAAATGCGGCATGTTCAAAGACATCCTGAGCGACGGGGCGGCCGGAAAGCGCCGCGAACGTGGCAGCCCCCACGAACTGTTGCGCGGCTTTGGTCTGGATCACCGTGACGCCAATTCCTTCTTGGACCAACGTGCTGACGACCGCGGCCGTCTTGTAGGACGCGATCCCACCCGTCACGCCAATCAGCACCTCCCCGACGCTCATAAATCTCCCACGTCCAAGTCGGGAAAGTCGAAGCCCAGGTTCAGTTGGTCTTGCTCGTCACGGAATCCGACTTCCTCGGAGGGTGTCAAAAAGATCTTGTCTTGCAGAATCTCCTGCAGGACGATTTGCATTTTGTCCTTGGTACCTGCGTCGATCAGCGCACGGCTCCCCTTGTTGAGTTGCACCATGCGTTTTTGAATCAAGGTGGACAGCTTGAAGCGGCCGCCCACTTTGTCCACAATTTCTTCTTCTTTGAGTTCTTCCAGCATCTCTACTTGCTCCGTTTCAGTATTTCACACATTTCACGCGCAGCGCGTGATACCTCGTCATTCACAATAAAGTAGTCATACTCCGAGCTGCTTTCCAATTCGATGCGGGCGACTTCCAAGCGTCGTCGTATTGAATCTTCATCTTCCGTACCGCGATCCCTCAGCCGACATTCAATATCTTGCAGGGTGGTCAAACCGACGAACATGCGGATGGCGTGCGGGCACTGCTCGATCACTTTGCGTGCTCCTTGCACGTCAATTTCCAGAATCAGCCAATGGCCGGCGCGCAGACTCGCGTCGACAACCGATCTCAGTGTACCATACCAGTGCTTCCCGTAGACGTGGCACGATTCCAAGAATTCCCCGGCATGCTGCTGCGCCTCGAACTGGTCCGACGTCAGAAAATGATAGTGTTGACCGTCGATTTCCCCATGGCGTGGCGGGCGGGTGGTGGCGGAGACACTCAGCTGGAGTGGGAGATCGCAACACTTCAGCAGCTCGGCCAGAACCGTGGACTTTCCCACACCCGATGGTCCGGACACGATGATCAGGCGACCCGCAGCCGTTCCCATGTTACCCTCCGCAGACCCACTCATTCCACGTTTTGAACCATTTCCCGCATGCGTTCGATAATTGTTTTCAGTTCAATGACGTGGCGCCCGATGGCCAGGTTACCCGCTTTTGATCCGATGGTATTCGTTTCGCGGAACATCTCCTGAATAATGAATTCCAGTTTCTTGCCGGCGGGTGTCTCTGCCTCGAGTACTTCGCGGAACTGGCGCATATGACTCTCCAGCCTCACCAATTCCTCAGAAATATCGCAACGGTCCGCGAATAACGCCACTTCCCTGGCCAAATCCTGGGACTCCACCTCGAAGCCCCGGCCTGCCTGCAGCTGCTGCAGCCGGTCTGCCAGCCGCGCCTGGTACTCTGTGACGACGATTGGCGCTTTTTCCCGAATGCGGTCTGCGTATTGGCCGAGCGAGGTCAGGTTGGCCATGAAGTCCTCGGCCATGGCACGGCCTTCGGCACACCGCATTTGATCCAGATTCTGCACGGCGAGTCGCACAGCGTCTTCGACCGCAGGCCAGACCACCTGTTCGTCGTCGGGACGTTCGTCGGTCTCCACGACGGCTCCAGGCAACTGCAATAGATCGACAACAGTAGCCCCCGGTTTCAACTCAAGCTCCGCCGTCAACTTGGCAATCTGGGCGGCGTAATACCGCAACAGATCCAGATTGACGTTGTGCGTCATTTCCGCATGGGGTGCCGCGACATTCAGCGTCGCTTGGATCGAACCGCGCTGAATGACGCTGCGCAACAGCGCCTCGATCCGCTGTTCCAACCAGCCGTGACCTTCCGGCGCACGCAAGCTTAGCTTGAAATAGCGGCTGTTGACGCAGCGCAATTCGGCGTGCACCGTGTAACCGTTTTGATTCGCGGCCGCCTGACCGTGTCCTGTCATACTTTTCAGCACGCCACGCTCCTTCCCGCGCCCGCGTCGGACCGTCTAACCCAGCCGCCGATCTTGATTCGCCTTTTCGAGCAGGGCCTCTGTTCATCACCCGACCGCGAGAAGCCAGGGTCTGCGAGGCCGGCTCACCGTGACGACCCCGTTACGGGGACCGGGATTCATCGGTCGTCGGTGTTGCGGGAGCCTCCGGATCGGGCGCAGCCGAAGCCGCGCCGTTCGTGTCCGACGGTGCGGCGCTACCCGTCCCCGATGCCGATGGTTCGGCGACGCCGGCCGCGCCGGCTTCCTCTCCGGGCGGCTCCAGATCGGACTCGCTCGTGACGGGCTGTTCCGCATCACCGGGGGCCGCGTTAAGGCCAGGAACGTCCGCCATTTTGGACGGTTCATTTACGCCGTATTTAACGCCCAGAATACATAACACAATCCAGAATGTGGCCACGACAATCGTGACCTTGGTAAAGGTATCGCCGGCCTTCGTGCCAAAGGCGCTCTGCCCACCCATGCCGCCAAACGCGCCCGCCAGACCGCCGCCGCGACCTCGCTGGATGAGCACCAACAGGATCAGGAACAGGGCCGTCAGGAACAAAAGAAAACAGTAAAATCCACGCAAGATGCTCGCGACGAGCCACAACGATTCCATGATCGTGCTCCGGGTGATGTTTGGCGTTTAAGAGGCGGCCGCCAGGATATCCAGGAAACTGCTTGCATTCAGCGAGGCGCCCCCCACCAGTGCCCCATCGATATTCGGCTGGCTCAGCAGTTCCGCCGCATTATCCGGCTTGACGCTGCCGCCGTACTGAATCCTCACGCTGTCAGCAATCTGTGAATTGTACTCGATTTTCAACAACTGGCGAAGGTCCGCATGTACCTCTTCCGCCTGAGCCGGCGTGGCCACCTGCCCCGTCCCAATGGCCCAAACCGGCTCGTACGCAACGACGATATCCGGCATGGCCTCCAAGGGGTGCCGCCCCAGCGATCCCCGAAATTGTTGTTCGATGACCATTTTGGTATTCCCGGCCAACCGCTGTTCCAACGTCTCGCCCAGGCAAACGATAGGTAGCAGCCCCGCGGCGAAGGCGGCTTGCACTTTGCGATGCACGTCAGCGTCCGTTTCTCCCATCAGCTGGCGACGTTCGCTGTGGCCCAGGATCACGAACTTGCAGCCGACATCGCGTAACATCGGTCCACTCACTTCACCTGTGAATGCCCCGGCCGCTTCGTGGTGCATGTTTTGAGCACCCAGCATGACCCTGGAGCCGGCCGTGACCCCATGCACCGCGTCCAAATGCACCAATGCTGGACAGACGGCAATGTCCACGTCCGGATACGAGCCTGCGGATGATGCAATGGCCTCCGCTAGTTCCACAGCGGCGTCCCGATCTAGGTTCATTTTCCAATTACCGGCCACGAACGGACGTCTCACAATTAATTCTCCTGATCAAGTAACGGCCCTGTTGACACGGGCGCGGGTAAACGCAAATCCGATGGCAGCATCGACACACGAAAGACACGCCGGACGAATTCGGCCAGTTCGAAGTGGCTACCAATTTGACAAGCGCCAGCTCGAAAACACCAATCCGACGTCGACAAATCTCGATTATCGACCGCCGTGAACCGGGCTGCGTCGACCGTGGGGACCCGCTCCGCGTCGCTGCCCGACGATTTTCCCAGCCGGGAAGGCCGTTCGTTTTGACGGATCGCTGTTGATTCGTCCAGGTAGATCACCAAAGTTTTTTCGTAAATCCTGGCGAGTGCCGCGTGTCAATTTGGCAGCCACCGATCTTACAAGTGTTGCAGGAGAAAAATATCTGAGCATCAAAGTACCGGTAAGTCTCTGATTCTAAGGATCTTACGTCGATTCAAGCAAGCCATTCCGGCGGATGGCACGGCCTTTGCTCCTAAGGTGTCCCAACGGGCTTTTGGCAGGGCCGGAATCGAGAAGCAGCTCAGCCAACCAGAGAATTCACCAACGAGGTAAGCATTCACGAACCGCCACGGCGTCCTCAGTCGTCGCGGTTTGCAGAACAAGGAGACGATCGCATGGCGCAAGGCGAGAAGATCATCGGCATTGACCTGGGCACAACCAACTCTGTGGTGGCCATCATGGAGGGAAGCGAGCCAACGGTAATTGCAAACGCCGAAGGCAACCGACTGACCCCCAGCGTCGTGGCGTTCACGGATCGCGGCGAAACCCTGGTGGGTGAGCCGGCCCGGCGTCAGGCCATTACCAATCCGAAACGAACCGTATACTCCATCAAACGGTTCATGGGACGGCGTCACAGCGAAGTGGAAAACGAAGAGAAAATGGTGCCCTACGAGATTGCGGGCGCCGCGGACGACTATGTCAAGGTGCGTGCGGGCGGGCAGGAATTTACGCCCCAGGAAATCTCGGCGAAGACCTTGCGCAAGTTGAAGGAAGCTGCGGAATCCTACCTGGGACACAAGGTCAACAAGGCGGTCATCACCGTTCCCGCCTACTTCAACGACGCTCAACGTCAGGCCACGAAAGATGCCGGTCAGATTGCGGGGCTCGAGGTGGCGCGGATTATCAATGAGCCGACGGCGGCTGCCCTGGCTTACGGACTGGGGAAGAAAACAGCTGAGAAAATCGCGGTCTTCGATTTGGGCGGCGGGACGTTTGATATTTCTATTCTGGATGTGGCCAGCACGGACGGGGCCAAGGGAGAAGTTCAGGTATTCGAGGTCATCAGCACCAACGGTGACACGCATTTGGGCGGTGACGATTTTGATGAAGTCCTGATCCACTATGTGGCGGACGAATTCAAGAAGGAACACGGCATCGACTTGCGCAAGGATACGATGGCCCTGCAGCGGTTGCAAGAAGCTTGCGAAAAGGCCAAAAAAGAACTCAGCACCACCGCGCAAACGGATATCAACCTGCCCTTCATCACGGCCGATGCGTCAGGTCCCAAGCATTTGCAGGTGACAATTACCCGCGCGCAATTCGAGAAGCTGGCGGACAGCCTGTTTGAACGGTGTCGCAAGCCCGTCCTGGCGGCCATGGAAGACGCGAAACTCAAACCGGGCGATATCGACGAGGTGGTTCTGGTCGGCGGATCCACGCGCATTCCGAAAGTCCAGCAAATCGTCAAAGAAATCTTCGGAAAAGAACCGCACAAGGGTGTGAATCCGGACGAGGTGGTGGCCGTGGGCGCGGCGATCCAGGGAAGCGTTCTGGCCGGCGATCGAACCGACGTGTTGCTGCTGGATGTGACCCCGCTTTCGCTCGGCATCGAGACTTTGGGCGGCGTGTTCACCAAACTCGTGGAACGCAACACGACCATCCCCACTGAACGCAAACAAGTCTTCAGCACGGCCGAAGATAGCCAGACCGCGGTCACCGTGCGCGTGTTCCAAGGGGAACGGCCCATGGCGTCCGACAATCGCCTGCTGGGGCAGTTCAACCTGGAGGGAATCCCGGCCGCACCGCGCGGCGTCCCACAGATCGAGGTGAAATTCGACCTGGATCAAAACGGAATCCTGAACGTGGCGGCTAAGGACCTGGGGACCGGCAAAGAGCAAACCGTTCGCATTGAACAGTCGTCGGGACTGTCCGAAGACGTGATCAGTCAGATGCGTCGAGACGCGGAAGAACATGCCTCGGAGGACAAGCGAAAACGCGAACTCGCCGACGTGCGTAACCAGGCCGAACAAATGTGCTTCCAAATGGAAAAGCTGATCAAGGAGCATGGCGATAAGCTCAAAGACGCCGACAAGGATCCCCTGCACAAGGCGATCAACAAGACGCGCGAGGTTGCCAAGGGTGAGGACGTTGCCGCGATCAAGTCCGCCATCGAGGAACTGGAGCAGGCGTCTCATGCGCTGAGCAAGACGCTGTACGAAACCCAAGCCGCCGCCGCGAGTCCCGCCGGCGAGCAGGCAGGTCCCGATGAGGCCGCTTCCGCGGAATCAGGCGAAGAAGACGCCATTGATGCAGAATTCGAGGTCAAGCGAGACTAAGCGAGACTAAGCTCCACACGCCGTCCCGACGGCGATCCCGGCTTGAACCTGTTGTTGGGATGCCTGCCTCCCGCGGGGAGAGGCATCCTATTTAAGAGGGAGCCCGCCGCCCGTGTCCGGTTCCCTCGGCCACGGCATGCCCGTCATTGCCATGAATAACTTCCGCCAGGTGCAACGATGACGTTTCGATTCGAGAAGCTTACGATCAAAGCCCAGGAAGCAGTCGCCGCGGCGCAGAGCCTGGCCACGGAAGCCGGCAATCCCCAGATCGAGTCGACTCATTTGCTGGCAGCCATGCTGCACGAAACCGAAGGCATCGTGTTGCCGATTCTGGACAAGATCGGAGTCCGTCGGCAGAACCTGCAGGCCATGTTGTCCTCGGAGCTGAAGCGACTTCCCACCGTCTCGGGAGGTAATGCCCCCACCGTAAGTCGCGAGCTGAATACCGTGCTGGAAAATGCCATGCAGCAGGCGCAGCGCATGAAGGACGAGTTCGTTTCCACCGAACATTTGTTGTTGGCCCTGGCCGCCACCGGCTCGACGGCGGCCAAAATCCTGGAAATGAACGGTGTCGCCGAGAAAGATATTCTCAACGCGCTGAAGACCATTCGCGGCAGCCAGAAAGTTACCAGTCAGAGCCCCGAAGCCGAATATCAAGCGTTGCAGAAATACGGGCTGGACCTGGTCGCTGCTGCAAATGAAGGCAAACTCGATCCCGTGATTGGTCGTGACGGCGAAATCCGACGCGTGATTCAGGTCCTCTCGCGCCGTACCAAGAACAATCCCGTGCTGATCGGTGAACCCGGCGTGGGCAAGACCGCCATCGCCGAAGGACTGGCGCTGCGCATTGTCCAGGGAGATGTTCCGCAAAGCCTGCGGAATAAGCGCGTGATTGCCCTCGATCTGGGTGCCTTGGTGGCTGGAGCCAAATTCCGCGGTGAATTCGAGCAGCGGCTCAAAGCCGTGTTGCGAGAAGTGCAGGATGCCAAGGGCGAGATCGTGTTGTTTATCGACGAGCTGCACACGATGGTGGGCGCCGGGCGGGCCGAAGGTGGCGCGGATGCCGCGAACCTGCTGAAACCCGCGCTGGCCCGCGGCGAATTGCGGTGCATTGGTGCCACAACACTTGACGAATATCGCGAGCATATCGAAAAGGATGCGGCGCTCGAACGGCGGTTCCAGCCCGTGTACGTCAACGAACCGTCCGTCGAGGACACGATCGCCATCCTACGGGGTATCAAGTCTCGCTACGAAACGCACCACGGGATTCGCATCACCGACTCGGCACTCGTGGCCGCCGCCCAACTGTCCCATCGTTATATCACCGATCGCTTCCTCCCCGACAAAGCGATCGACCTGGTGGACGAAGCCGCCAGCCGTGTGGCCATGGAACGAGAGAGCGTACCGAGCGAAATCGATGTGGTTCAGCGCAAGCTGACGCAACTGGAACTCGCTGCCCGCCAATTGGCGGACGAAACCGAGGAGTCGGCTCGGGAAAGACTGACCGTCATCGAAACCGAAATGACCGAACAACGCCGGTTGCTCGCGTCGCTGCGCGAACAGTGGGAGGCGGAGAAGCTGGGCATGGGTGATGCGCAGAAAATTCGCGAAGACCTGGCTCAGGCTGAGCGGCAGTTTGGGCAGCAGGACGTTACCATCAAAGAGAAACTGGCGATTGGGCAACCTGTCAGTGAGCAGGAATACCAGGCCCTCTACGAACTCGACGTGCGGCTGCGTCAGTTACGCAAGGCTCTGGACGAAGCCGAGCAGCAACAAGCTGTGGAGGACGTTTCGGACAAGCCGTCGCGACGACTCCTGCGGCAACAAGTCACCGAAGATGAGATCGCCGAAGTAGTCAGCGCCTGGACCGGCATCCCCCTGTCGCGCATGCTGGAAACCGAACGAGCGAAGCTGCTCGTGCTCGAAGAGCGCTTGCACCTGCGTGTCGTGGGGCAGCACGAAGCCGTCGAGGCCGTGGCCAACGCCGTCCGCCGCAGCCGTAGCGGGCTGCAGGATCCGCACCGCCCGATTGGCTCGTTCTTGTTCCTCGGACCCACGGGCGTGGGAAAAACCGAATTGTGTAAGGCTCTGGCCGAAGCTCTGTTCGATTCGGAATCGGCCGTCGTGCGCATTGACATGAGCGAGTACATGGAACGGCATTCGGTCAGTCGCCTGATTGGGGCGCCCCCCGGATATATCGGGTACGAAGAAGGGGGCAAGCTGACGGAGGCCGTGCGGCGGCGACCCTACTGCGTGATCCTGCTGGACGAGATGGAAAAAGCACATCCTGACGTCTTCAATATTTTACTGCAGGTCCTGGACGACGGACGGTTGACCGACAACCACGGCCGCACCGTGGACTTTACCAACACACTGGTCGTCATGACCAGCAACGTCGGCAGCCAGATTATCCAACGCATGACCGAAGAAGGCAGCAGTGAGGACGAAATTCACGACGCCGTCCGCGAGGCGCTGCAGTCCCGCTTTCTGCCCGAGTTTCTCAACCGGATTGACGAGGTGATTCACTTCCATCCGCTGGACCGTGAACACATTCGACGTATCGTGGACCTTCAGATCGAACATCTGCGAAAACGACTCCAGGCCCAGAGCTTGACGCTGCACGTGGGGGATGAAGTCATGACCAAACTGGCCATCGACGGGTATGACCCCACCTACGGTGCCCGTCCTTTGAAACGTGTGATCCAGCGATCTCTGGAAAACCCCCTGGCTTCCGAATTGCTGCGAGGTGTCTACGAGAGCGGGGACGAGATCGATGTGGAAATGCAGCACGGCGATATCGTATTTCGCAAACGGGAACCGGTGGCGGGGCTGCGTGAGACACAGTTTTCATCGTAGCCGGAAAGGGCGCGGGCCGACGGGGTATTCCGCGTGCCGAGCGCAACACGAAAACGTGCGCTTCGTATCTTTTGCCGGGTCACGAGATCCCCAGCCAATCCTGGCTCCTGTCACATCCTTCTCGCATCCCGGTGCTGCATTCGGCTAAGCGGTTACGAAAATTCCATGGCACGCATTCTGATTACCTCGGGCCCCACGCGGCAATACTTGGATCCGGTCCGCTATCTGACGAATGGGTCGAGCGGCCTGATGGGAGCCGCTATCGCCCAGGCAGCCCTATCTGCCGGTCACGAAGTCATTGTGGTCTCAGGTCCTGTCAACTTGACTTACGATTCCCGCGCCAAGGTGGTTCCCGTGATCTCCACCGCGGAGATGCTGGCCGCCGCCCAGGAGGCGTTTCAACAGTGTGACGGCCTGATTGGCGTTGCCGCTCCTTGCGACTACCGACCGCAGAAGGTCGAGGATCAGAAAATTACCAAGACAGGGCGGCCACTGCTGCTGGAGCTTCACGAGACGCCTGACATCGTTGCGGCGCTGGGCGCCTGCAAAGGGCATCGCTGGGTGGTGGGCTTCGCGCTGGAAACCAACGACCACCGTTTTCGCGCCCTGGCGAAGCTGCAGCGCAAATGCTGCGATCTGATTGTGCTTAACTCGCCAGAGGCGATGGACGCCGAACGAAACTCGGTCGAGCTGCTGACTCCCAGCGGAGAAGTGGCCCTGACGTGTGAGGGCCCCAAGCAGACCGTGGCCCACGAGCTTTTTGGGGCCATTGCCGAACGGCTGATACGGAGCTGAAATGCCAGACAAGGAAGCGGGCCAAGTGTGAAAATGTCGCCCTGAAGGAGGGAGCGTGGTGCGCAGCACGTGTGGAATGTGCGCAGCACAGATGGGCGTGCGTCGTGCGCAGCACGACCCGCGACCGAAGGATCTTCCAGCGACGTAGCCCCGCGGGGAAACGTAGCTTCGAAACGACGCGGACCGACGATCGGCGCCATACGTGAAGTCAGCTGGGCTGGCAGATCCTTCACCTCGCTACGCTCGGTTCAGGACGACATTCTCCCGCACGCTCCGTGCCGGATGACTTCGTGCGGCACGCTCCGAACAGGATGACGTTGTGCACTGGCGCTCTGTGCATGATGACCCTACTGCACGTTGGCCAGGTCGTCTTCCGTGATGATCTTGAATTTCTTGAGTGCCAACGTTTCCATGGCCATCTCGATGTTGTCGACCAGGATGGCCACGGCGGCTCGATCATAGGGGCGTGTCAAGAGCGGATACGCCTGGTAGATATTCAATTCGGCTTGCAGTAGCGCCGTACAAACCTGCAACAGGGGTTGGGGGCCATCGGGCAATTCGATACCCACCAGGTCCGTTTCGATTAATGCCAGGCCGGCCCGTTCCAGAATTTCGCGTCCTTGTTCGGGATGGCTCAGCAAAAATCGAACGCAGGCGCATTCGAACGAATCATGGATGGAAAGACCCACGATCCGAACCTTGCTCCCTTCGAACCGCCGTACGACTTCCAGCAGCTGTCCGACGCGGTTTTCGAGGAATACAGTAAACTGTCGAATGCAGGGATAGTTTCGCCCCCGCATCGTGGCAAACTCAGTTCCCGCCCCGTCACCGATACTCATGGGAAAAACCGCAAGTGATTAGCCCGCGCCTCAATTAAT
This sequence comes from uncultured Planctomycetales bacterium, assembly GCA_963695565.1. Classification (GTDB taxonomy): domain Bacteria; phylum Planctomycetota; class Planctomycetia; order Pirellulales; family Pirellulaceae; genus CAVOGW01. Next base: position 78,034 of record CAVOGW010000004.1, on the reverse strand, counting down.
AATGGATGGCATTTAGAGCAAGGCCGCCGGAATACCGCGGCGCGCGGCCCACACCTCGAATTCTGTCCCTGATCAGCACGCGCACCCAGTATAAAGTCTTATTTCTGCAGCGTCAACGTTGGCCTTACACCGCTGGCCACGCCTTGGCGACCCGAGTAACGCGCGATAGGTTTTCAGGCATGAAACGCGAGCACGAAATCCAGATCCGAGTCCGTTATCAGGAAACGGACGCCCAGGGTCGAGTCCATCACGCCAACTATTTCACCTATTTCGAGATGGGGCGCGTCGAACAACTACGGGCGGCCGGAATCCAGTATGGTGACCTCGAGCGCGAGGGGACATTGCTGGTGATCCACCAGATTCAGTGCCGGTACATCCAACCCGCCAGCTATGATGATCTGCTGGTTCTGCGTACCATTGTCGAGCGGGTGACGCCGGCCAGAATCGAACACCGGTATGAAATACTGAGAGACGGGATGAAAATTGCCTCCGGCCATAGCGTGCTGGCCTGCGTTGATCGCCACGGCAAAGTCCGCCGCATCCCAGACTGGATGACGATTGAGGACACCGACCACAACACGCCAGGCCAGGCATGACATGCTCCCCATGACGGCTCGTAACATCTCGGCACGGCTAATCGACTGGCGCTGGATTCTCCTGGCGTCAGGCACGACGCTGGTTGCGGCCGCCTGCTTTCCTGCGCGGCAGCTGGATTTCGACCGCTCCATCGCTAACATGTTCGCGGCCGACGACCCGCTGCTCATCCCCTACCGTCAACTACAACGCACCTTCGGCGGGAATGACGTAGCGGTGGCTGCCTACGATGACGCGGAATTGATGACTCCGACTGGTATGCAGCGCGTTGCGCAACTCACCACGGCGTTGGCCGCAGTGGACGGCGTCCAGTCCGTTGCCAGCCTAACCACCACACCATTGGGTGTCGAGATTATCAGCGAGGATGGTCGCGGGCCGGCGTACCTGGAACTGCTGGAAGGGTACAACGTCAGCGTCGATCGCAAGACAACCGCCATTGCGTGCACCCTGGACTCGAATGCGTCATCCGACGCGCGTGGACGAACAGTGGCTCAGTTGCGAGAAGTCGTGAAGGACCACGATTCCCGCGCCGTGTTGGTGGGCGGGCCGGTAATGGTCGAAGAGGGGTTCCAGTTGGTCGAAAACGACGGAAATCGACTGGGCTGGATCTCCACCGTGCTGTTGATGTTGACGATCGTAGGTTGTTTTCGCAGCCTGCGTTGGGTGATCATTCCCATTGTGATTGTCAATGCCGCGCTCATCTTGACGAAGGCCGTGCTCGTTGTGAGCGGATTGCCATTGAGCATGGTGAGTTCCATGCTGTGGTCGATCATCACGGTGCTGGGCGTCGCCACGGTAATCCACGTGGCCGTGCGGTTTCGTGAAGGACGTGCGATGGGCGCTTCGCCACGGGAGGCCCTGTTGTTGGCCGGCACTCTGTTGGCGATGCCCATTTTCTGGTCGTTTCTCACGGACGCCGCGGGTTTCGGGGCGCTGCTGGCCGCGGACGTGGGGCCAGTGCGGGATTTCGGACTGATGATGGTATTGGGATCGCTGTTGACTATGGTCTGTGTTGCGCTGTTTTTGCCTGGGCTCTGTCTCGCGGGTGACAAGTACACGGATCCCCAGTGGGCTTGGGGCGAGAGCCGCTTGACAGACATCCTGCGGGGCACGATGGCCATGGTGATTCATCGACCCAGGACGATTGCCGTCACGGCGCTGGCCTTGGTGGTCGCGGCCGCACTTGGCTGCTACCGTTTGGAGGTGGAAAGCGACTTTACCAAGAACTTCCGCGCTTCGAGCGAAATTGTGCGTTCCTATGATTTTGTCGAAAGCCGCTTGGGGGGTGCCGGTGTGTGGGATGTGATCGTACCGGCGCCCCCGCCCGAGCTTTTGAGCGCCCGATATTTGGCGGCGTTGCGATACCTGCAACGCCGACTGCGAACCGAAGTCACACTCGAAGACTCGCAGGGACAGCCGCAACCGGCGCTGACCAAAGTCCTCAGCATCGTGGACGGTCACGACACGGTGGCCAAGCCACGTTTTGTGGCACGTGATGTGGTCGTTCGCATCAAACAGCGACGCTTTACCGAGCAAATGCCCGATATCGCGCGGGCCCTGTATGGCGAGGACCCGGACCAGCCAGGGAAGTATTTTGCCCGGATCATGCTCCGTGCCAACGAACGTCAATCGTCGAAGCAGAAGCAAAAGTTGATTGCCGCCGTGACGCAGATCAGCCGAGAAGTGTTTCCGGGCAGCAAGACTTTGGCTTCCGCCCAGGTGACCGGTTTCTTCGTGCTGCTGACCAACCTGATCCACAGTATGCTGCGGGACCAATGGATGACCTTTGGCATCGCCACGGCAGCGATCGGTTTCATGTTGCTGATGGCCTTCCGCAGCCCGGTGTTTGCCTTCGTAGCGCTGGTTCCCAACATACTGCCCATCTTGGTGGTGACAGGCATGATGGGCTGGCTGGGCATCAAGATCAATATGGGCGCGGCTATGATCGCGGCCGTGAGTATGGGACTGTCCGTCGACTCAGAAATTCACTATCTGGCGATGTTTCGCCGGTTGCGTCGTGAGGGGCAATCGGTTTGCGAGGCATTACACAACGTGCAACAGAGTGTCGGACGTGCGGTAGTGTTTTCGACCCTGGTGTTGATGATCGGTTTCGGTGCGTTGTGTCTGAGCGAATTCATCCCCACCGTGTACTTCGGCGCACTGGTCACCTTGGCCTTTGTGGGCGGACTGTTTGGGAACTTGATCGTGCTACCGCTGTTGCTGCGGCTCGTGATCCGAGAAACGTCCGTGCGCCGCGAGCAGCAGCCCGTGGCTGAGGCGCTTGGCTGATGTCGACGTACAGCGGCGAGACCGTTGGAAGGTGACTGCATGCGGCGATACGTGAATGCCAAATTTGGAACGAAGATGTTATTTGGTACGCTCACGCTAACCGCGATGGGAATGGCCGTCGTGGCGCAAACGCTGCAACATACCCGGGCGGTTGATGAAATCTTGCGGTCGAGTGCACATATTCGATACGCGTACCAGGTGTGCGAAGCGGACCGCATCGTCCATTGGGGGTTGAACCGCTGGCCAGGGTTGGACTGGTCCAACCGCCTTCGATATTCGCGTGATCTGACCCAGGTAACGCACAAGGTCAGCCGGCTCAACTAACGCCAGGAAAGTGGCTCCGTCGGGTCGTCGACGTTCCAGATGATGGCGATCGTCGGTTCCGTCCCGGGATGGAGTTCTATTCTGCGGTGCGTAGCAGTGATGCGAATTCGCGCCACACGTGTGCCGCTGCGTGTTCGGCTGTGCGTGTGGACAGCACAGATGCTTTTCCCTGTTCCCCGATCTGACGCCGTAGCTCGTGGTCACACAGCAATTCCGTGAGCACTTCCGTCAGACGATCCACGTTATTCGGCTCGAACAACCGTCCCCCACGGGTTGCGGCGATCAATTCTGGAAACGCACCGTGCCCCGGGGAGACGACGGGAACGCCGGTCGACATCGCTTCGAGCGCATACAATCCCTTGGGTTCTTCGTAGGGACTGGGGACGCACAGTACATCAATATCAGCCAGAAACCTACTCTTCTCAGCCCGAGTTACCTCACCGCGATATTCCACAGCGTCAGGATCAAGTTGCCGTAAGGTTTGCATGGCCTGTTCCGCATACACGCGATTCGCCTCGCCCAGCCAACCGGCCACGCACAGCCGCGTCGCCGCAGTGGCGGGACGCTGCCTAAGGGCGAGCACCGCCTCGCAGGCCAGGTGCAACCCTTTTTCGGGTGCCAGCCGAGCGAGATAACCAACCGTCGGCGGGCGTGAGATGCCGACCGTGGCGGCAGCGTGGCTCAGCTCCTCCTGCGTTACGACGAAAAGATCTTCCACGTGGACTCCCAGGGGGACGACGCCGATTTTTTCTCGATCAATGCCCAGCTGGGCCGCCATGCGGTCGGCATAGAAGCGGCTGTGGCATAAGTATCGATCCACGAACCGATCGATGCGACGAATCTCAGCGAGCGCCAGCGCCCGGTGCTGCGGATCGAGCGTGTCCAGAAAGAGATCGTCCCCTTGCAGCATGACCACCAGGCGCGCCGGCAAATGCTGTTTCAACAGCTCGGCGCAGCCCGCGATCAGGACATTGCTGAAACAGATCAGATCAGGCGCAAAATCCTGCTGGAAATAACGCAGCAGCTGGCTGGCCTCGCGTCGCTGCCGGCCGCGATGCCCTTTCAACATGGACACGCACAGCGGTCCCAGCCGCGCGGCGTCGGTTTGAATCCCCCGGCCGCCGACCCAGCGCAACAGGTCGGGATGGTCCAGCCAGCGTGCGGCCCAGCTGGGTAGCCAGCGATACAAGGGCAGGTGCTGATCCAAGTAGACGTTGATGCCGCCAAAGAAAATGCGGTCAATGCTCGCGTCGGTTTCATCCGTGCGAATAGGCGTATACATGGGAATCAACTGCACATCGATCCCTTGCCGATGCAGCGCACGAGCCAACGAGTTGTCGCTCAGGCAACTGCCACAGATCATATTGGCGGCCCCCGCCGTGATCATGGCGATGCGCGTGGCCGTCGGCCGTCGGATATCTGCCATGTCTGGGAGCATTCAGCGCCGATCCGGGAAGGGCAATTCCAGCGTTTCCCGACTGTGGACGGTGGAATTGTCCATGGGGGGCAAGGCGCGATAGAGGCCGGGCGCCGTCGACGATTTCAGCATGTTCACCACGACCGTCCAGGAAGCCGCCGTGACGACCAGGAATCCGAATACGGCCGCCAGCCCTTCGCGAAACATACGTACGGAAAGCCGCTTGACAGGAGCAAGTGCCTTGCGTGTGCGCTGTTGCACAATCATCATCAGTTTGGCATCGTAGTCACTGATCTGGCCATTCCGCTGCAACCGCTCGAACTTGACCGAAGCTGCGTTGGCAATCCACTTGCCCCGATATTCTCCCCCCGCCGGGTGTTCGCCAAACGGATCGTGGCAGATAACGCCTGTATCCCCTTGCTGGCGAAACGGCTTCAGATCGACCCGAAAGTCTTCCAGTTTGGGAAGCGGCTGGTTGTCCCTCTTCAGCTCGGAAAAGAATGAATGTTCGATCACGATTCCCTCTTGGCCTTCCCGCGCGTCGACCAGAATCGCGCACTGGTTGGCCGAAGTGGGAAATCGAACAAACTCGCCCAATTCAACGGTCATACCAACCACGCCCAGCACATCGGTCCCCTGAAAAATGGGCGTGGTAATGGCGACCTTTCTGGTGAGCGTGGCGGTGCTGAGAAACACGGTCGAAATATGCGTATCGCGGACCGGAGTCTTCGGGCGGGCGGAAGTGGGCAACTCCCGCGGACCGCCGTGAAAGTAAGTACGGTAGGCAAAGTTCTTGCCGATGGGGGATTCGGCCGATTCCGTGTCGAATGCGGCCGCCAGGTTGGTTCCTTGGGCGTCCAGCAAGATCCAGCTGGCGACTTTCGGCTGAAGCGGATCGGCCATCAGCAAGTCCACGTAATCTTGCAGCTTCGCTCGCCCCGCCCCCGCCAGAAATGCGGCTCGCGTGGGTGCCAGCGTGGGCTCATCCAGAACAGGATTCGCCAATGTATTTAGCTGCTGCCTGGACGCAGGTTCGACGACGAAATCCGACACCAGCCGGATCAGTTCATGATCATTGGCCACGCGGGTCACGGCCAGGAAGCGCTTTTCCAACTCGTTAGCCACCACGCGGGTCTCGCCTTCCACCGCGAATCGGTTGCTGGTGGCGGTCGCTTGTTGCACCAACTGCTCGGCTTCGCGCACGGCACGCTGATAGGCGCAGGATTCCAAACAAGGTCATGGTGGCCAGCAGTAACAGGGGGCCCAGAATCCCCAATACGAGCAGCGGTCGACGCGCACGGGCGCGATCTCGATCCGCCAGTGCATCCAGGACATTCGCCACGTGCGGAAACCGTTCTTCGGCGTCGACGGCAATGCAGCGATCGACGATCTCCGCCAGCGCCCGATCGACACCACGGATGTCGCGATGGTCATTGGGGGGCGGCGCTTGCAAGATCGCCTGGCGGTAGGCTTCCAAGCGCCGAGAAAGCTGAGAATGCCGCTGAATGGCCTCCAGAAATTCCGGCGTACGATGCGGCGGTTGCCCTGTGAGCATGCAGTAGCACAGGGCGCCGAGCGCATACACGTCCCAGCGCGCATCGGGAATCGCCTTCATATCGGCCTGTTCAGGCGCCATGTAAAACAGCGTTCCCAATGCAGGGCTCAATTCAAACGTCAGTCGCGACTGACCAAAATCCGCCAATCGCGGCCGGCGATCTTGATCCAACAGGATGTTCGCCGGCTTCAGGTCGCAGTGCAGTACCCCTTTGCTATGTGCATGGGATAGCCCAATGGCCACCTCACGAAAGAGTTCGACCGCTTCGTGCACCGGTAAGGCGTGGTTGGCTTGCAGGTAATCCGCCAGTGAGCCATTCTCCACGTACTCCATCACGTAGAACGGTGGTTCGGCGTCCCAGCCGACGTCCAGCAACTGGACCACGTAGCGGTCGGTGGACAAGAACACGAGCTTTTCGACCTCTCGCGACAGCAGCGACCAATCCATCGCGTTGCGGTGTGAAAAGAACTTGATGGCTACCTGACGGCCGGTCGATTTATCGTGGGCCACCCACACGCGGCCGTAGGCACCTTCCCCCAGAAATCGGCGAAGTTCGTAGCCGGGTAGTTGCAACGAGGCGGGGGCCGCGGACGGCCCCGACTGACGGGCCGGAGGCGGATCGTTTCCGGACGCATATTCAGTCTTTTCAGCCATCATCCTGTTTCTGAAGCGGTAGACGGTTTTGCCTGCAACCTGCGAAGCGATATCATGTGCGTGGGCCCATTCCACATCGTAGGCGAGTCGGTACCCGACGGCCAACGACCCGCCGCGGGGATTACCGCTGGCCGGTCACCGCCCGTACTGCATGACGGAAAACACTGATGTCTGTGAAACCTGCTGGCTCCACTCTAATCCTATTCATGACGCTCGTCATGACCACCTGCCACGTCGCCCTGGGCGGACGAACCGGTGCCTTCGCAGCAAGAGCAGGCCGACGGCAGGCTGTATTTGGACGAATTTCGTCCCCGCTCCATGCTGCAAGTTGCCGTCCACACGCCCCGGCAGGCCCGATTTCCGGCAGTCGACGTCCACACGCATTTTGCCTTTAAACTGCAGCAAACGGAGCAAGCGGTCGATGACTTTGTGCGACTGATGGATCGTAACCAGATCGCGGTCTGTGTCAGCCTCGATGGGCGGCTGAATGACCTGGCGGAGGAACAGCGAGACCTGTTGTGGACGCACTACAAAAACCGTTTTGTGATCTTTGTGCATTTAGACTGGCAGGGTACCGCCGACGCCGAAGATTTTGCCAACTGGGATTGCCACCGACCTGATTTTGCGCGATGCGTTGTGGCAGGTCTCAAGCAGGCCAAAGCGCTAGGGATCAGCGGCGTGAAGATCTTTAAATCACTGGGGTTGAACATTCGGAATCCGGACCGTTCGCTCACCAGGATCGACGACCCGCGCTGGGATCCCATCTGGGCCGCCTGTGGTGAACTGGGACTGCCCGTGCTGATTCATACCGCAGACCCGGCAGCGTTCTTCTTACCCAGTGACGCCACGAACGAACGTTGGGAGGAATTGCAACGACACCCCGATTGGAGTTTCCACGGCCAGGATTTTCCGCAGCGTGATGAGCTTTTGGACGCACGAAATCGCGTGATCGCGCGCCACCCCCAAACCAGCTTCATCGGCGCTCATGTCGCCAACAACCCTGAGGACCTGGCGCAAGTCAGCCGATGGCTTGATCAGTATCCCAATCTCTATGTGGACATCGCGTCGCGGATCGGTGAACTGGGGAGACAGCCCTATACCGCCAAGGAGTTTGTGGAGAAGTACCAGGATCGCGTACTGTTCGGGACGGATGGGCCGTGGCCCGAAACGAGAGTGAGATTGTATTGGCGATTTCTGGAGACCCGGGACGAATACTTTCCGTACTCCGAAAAGCCCTTCCCGCCCCAGGGGTTCTGGAATATCTACGGGCTGGGGCTGCAAGACGACGTGTTGCGGAAGATCTACGCCGACAATGCCGCGCGGATCATCCCCGGCGTGCGGCAGCGACTTGAGGCATTCGCCTTGTCTTCATCCACATCCGGGCCGCGTCGTTAGACGGCAAGCCAGAAGAAATCGCCGTTAACATCAGTTGTCGGCCACGACCGACTCGTTGTGAATTGCACACCGTGTTAGAATCTCTAGCGATTTTAGCCTGGCAAGCCCGATCTGAGCGTCCGCGATCTCTGCGCATGCTTGAAATCCGACCACCGTTCTGTTTCGTTTCACCCGCTACCCCGACGATGTCAATATGAATTCCGCTGACCAAGATGATGCGCCCTTGCTGGCCGCGCGACGTAAGAAACTGGAACGGCTCATCGAATTGGGTATCGACCCCTGGGGTCAGCGGTTCGACGGCCGCATTCCCGTTGCCGACATTCGAGCACGCAGCAGCGAAATTCTATTGCAAATCGAAGGTGGGGAACGAATCAAGCTGCCGGCCGAATCGGGCTCCGAGTCCTTCGACTTCCGCAGTTGGCTCAGTGAAATAGGGAAAGGCGAATTCGTCGGTCCCGCCGTGAAGACGGCGGGACGTGTGGTCCTGCACCGGGATAAGGGCAAACTGCACTTTATCGATATCCAGGACAGTTCCGGGCGAATTCAAGTCATGGTCGGCAAACAGCAAGTCGGCGACGAAGCATGGTCGGTGGTCGAATGTCTGGACCTGGGTGATATTTTGGGGGTCAGCGGAGAACTGCGACGGACACGAACCGGAGAACTGACGATCTTCGCCAGCGGCCTGCACTTCCTGACCAAGTCGCTGGAACCGCCCCCGGAAAAACACCATGGGCTGACCGACCCGGAATTGCGTCAGCGGCGGCGCTACCTGGATTTGACCTATACGGAAGGAGCCTTGGAGCGGTTTCGTCAGCGATCGACGATCGTGCGCTCGATTCGCGCCACGCTCGCCAGCCAGGGCTTCTGGGAAGTCGAGGGGCCTACCCTGCATGCGATTGCCGGAGGGGCAGCCGCAAGACCGTTTTCCACCCATCACAATGCGCTGGATATCGACCTGTTCTTGCGCATCGCGCTGGAACTGCACCTGAAGCGACTTCTGGTCGGTGGCATCGAACGCGTGTACGAGCTGGGACGCGTGTACCGCAATGAAGGCATCAGCCCCAAGCATAATCCCGAATTCACTATGCTTGAGGTCTACGAGGCCTACGGCAACTATGAGACCATGATGGATTTAACGCAGCGGCTGATCCTCGACGCGCTCGATCAACTAGGGCTTGGATATCGCCTGCCTTGGGGCGATACGTGGATTGACTACACGCCGCCGTTCCAGCGGGCAACCTACGACGAGCTGTTCCAGCAACATACGGGGGTGGATGGGCAGGACGTGACCAGCGTGGCTGACCTGTGCGCACAACTCGGACTGGAGACCGCCGGACGCCATCCGGACGTCATTAAGAGCGAACTGTTTGAGCTGAAAGTGGAGCCGCACCTCGACGGTCCTACCTTCGTGATCGACTATCCGGCCAGTATCTGTCCGCTCACCAAGCGCCGCGGCGACAATCCCGATATCGCGGAACGCTTCGAGCTGTTTGTGCAGGGCATGGAAATCGCCAATGCCTACACCGAACTGAATGACCCCGACCTGCAAGAGCAGCTGTTTCGGACACAGTTGGCCGGACTTTCGGCTGAGGAGTCGATGGCCAAGATGGATCAGGATTTTATTCGTGCATTACGGCACGGCATGCCTCCGGCCGGGGGGCTGGGCGTGGGGATTGATCGCCTGGTCATGCTGCTGACGAATTCCCAGACGATCCGGGACGTCATCTTGTTTCCCTTGCTGAGACCCGAGGGGACGTAATTCGGCGTTAAACTGATGGCCAGCGGGGTTGCCTGATGAACATTTCGCGAATCAAATCCCGCCTCCCCCCTCGCGACGTCCAAGCCACCAGTTTTGCATGTAGAACAGTTTCCCAACTGTTCGCATGATCGGTCACGTTGGGTAGAACAGTTGGGACAACTGTTCTACTATGGTGCGCGTTCGGATAAGGCGCCCGTCCAGATCATGCGCTGCCGGCGCCGAGACGCGAAGCATGCGACGGTGTGAGCCTTCCCCAGCCATCGTGTTGGCTCGGGAGTGGAATTCAGAGCTTTGACGCTAGCGTGCTGGCATTAAAGTTTAACGGACGCGCGAAAATCGCCGGTTGGAATTATTGTCCGCGATTAAGTGGTTGGCGCATTGTTCCGAAAGAACCGATAGTGACTTCGGTCGCTCCCCGCCCCCGCCCCACATCCCTGCCGAGACCCCAACGCGATGCGACGCCTCATCTTTCTGCTCGCCGTACTGCCGCTCGCTCTTTCAGCAGGCTGCCGACGACCGATTTCCACGGTCAGCCAGGTCTGTGCCCAGTTGAGCCCCGTGAGGTTCGAGTCCTTGCGACCGATCCAGGTCGAGACGACCGGCCCCGTCCAAGTCGAGGCGACATTGATTCCGCCGGCTCAGTCGCCCTTAGTGGAAGTGCTGGTCGTCAAGCCGCGGCTGAAGGGCTGCGGCTTCAAAGTGGCCGTGATCGATATCGATGGACTGATTGTGAACCAGGAATTCGGGTCCCCCGCCACGGGCTCGGAAAACCCCGTAGCCTTGTTTCGCGAGAAACTCAATCATCTCCGCAGTGACCCACAAGTGCGGGCGATGGTGTTACGGATCAACAGCCCGGGTGGCGGCGTGACGGCCAGTGACATCATGCGCCGTGAACTGGAGAACTTTATCGAAGACACCCAAATACCCGTGGTGGCGTGCATCATGGATATTGGCACGGGTGGCGCATATTACCTGGCCACGGCCGCCAACGAGATTATCGCTCATCCAACCAGCATCATTGGCGGTATGGGCGTGATCCTCAACCTCTACAATCTGGAAGATGCCCTGAACCAGTTCAATATCGTGGGCGTTCCCGTCAAGTCGGGAAAGCATGTGGACATGGGATCCCCGCTACGCCGCATTCCCGACGATTCGCGGCAAATACTGCAGGAGATCGCGGATGAATTTCACGGGCGGATGGAGGACGTGGTGCGATCTGCGCGGCAGCAAATGCCCAAAGATCAAAATCTGTTCGATGGCCGCGTATTGACGGCGCACGCTGCCGAAGCCAACAACCTGATCGACGCGACAGGTTATCTGGGGGAGGCGATTGAGCGTGCGGAACAACTGGGGGACTGCTACGGTGCGTCGGTGACGATGTTGCAGCGGCCGCCGAGCCAGGTGCGAACGGAGTACGATGCGTACGCGTTTCAGCAGCACTTGTTCAACCTGCCCATGATCCCCGGGCTTGATCGCAGTCGCCTGCCGACGTTTCTATACATCTGGCAACCCGATCCCAGTCTGACTTCGGACGTGGGCCGATAAGCGGGTGATCGGCCTCTTGGTATGGGATCAGTCATCCTGAACGGAGCGGACCACAGTGAAGGATCTGCCAGCCAGCCTGGCCACGACCCGACGCCCAGGCTGCCGGAAACGCTCTCCGAATCGACCCGCGTGGGTGAGTCACTTCGGTCGCTGATCGAAGTGCGCACGCCGTCAACTCAGTTTTGGCTCTCCGCCAAACCACGCCCGGGGGCTAGGTAATCCCCAATTGTTCCAGCTTTCGCAATTCGAGTTGCCAGGCCTCCCGATCTTGTGGCGTGAAGTTCGGATCGGGCATCAAGGAGCGGCGCGTGCAGTTGATCATGGCCTGCAGCGTTTGGTAACGGCGGGTCAGGCCGATATCGGGTGGAATCTGGTCCCGCACAATGGCCTCTACCTGTTCCATCGCCGTGACGTCCGAGGCCTTGAGCTGCGAGCGTAGGGAGGCAAAGGCAGCTGACGAGTATCCTTCGGTCAAGGCGTCGATGCGGGCCAGGTCGGCATCGGTTGGCTGTTTGATGACTGCCGAGACGACCCAACGGAGAAATTCCTGTCGATCGGCGCCCTCGGGATCGAGGACGGGGATGATTAGATCTCCCACGCGGCCAGGACGTCGAATGTCAGGAGAGAGCAGGTGAATCCTGGCGGTCATCAGCAGCCACATGACCTTACCCCGGAGTTTCGGGTCGGACATCATGGCTTGGATTTTTCCCGTCAACCGACGCTCTGTCTCATGCGATTCTGCCCCCACGCCGCCGAATTGCGTATCGGCTTCGTCCACAAAGATGACGACTTTGTCGAGTGCTTCGAGCACACGTCGCAGTCTTTCAAAGATCACATCGGTCTGCCCATACCATTGGCTGCGGATACTCTTAAGCACCAACACGGGTACTCCCAATTCCCCCGCTACGGCCTCGAAGATAAACGTCTTCCCGCCTCCGATGGGGCCGGCGACCGCCGCGCCGGGAAGCGCTTGGTCCGGATCGGCTTTGAATCGCGGAATGAGTTCGGCCTTCAGGAAATCCTTGAGTTTGGTAAATCCCACCACGTCTTGCAGCGTATGGGTGGGCTTCTTGAACTCGACAACATCCTCGCCGACCTGCGCTTGAATAAACTCTTCGACTTTGTCGATCAAGTGTTGCGGCGTGAGTTCCTGGTTGTTATAGCCGCTGCCAGCCAGCAATTGCCGCACGGCGTGCAGCGACAGACCGGCGGTGTAGGCCGCCAGGTCCTGTGCAGTGCTCCAGAGACGTGGTTTGGGGTCAGTGTGTTCCATGTAATGTTCGACAAAAGACAGTCGCTGGTCGCACGTGGGAGAGGGGATCTCGACATTCAGCACCTGCGGCAGGCGTGACACGCGCGGATGAATCAAACTGCGCGATTCCGCGATCAACACAACCGAATCTCCGCCAGCCATGAAGGCGGGATCCCCAAACCAATCCTGGCAGATGCTGATCCGGCGGAGCTGCTTGTCGTTCAAGGAGGCGACATCCCCGCTGCCGGCCGGAAGCAGCATGTCGGCCCCCTCCACAAACATCATCAAATTGCTCGACGGCAGCGCCGATCGGGAACAAATGCTGAGCTGCCGCAGCACTTCCAGAGCCAGCGTCGCTTCGCCGATAGACTCGATCAACAGCGCGTCGAACTTATTGCCGAGTACCTCCACTTCCGACGGCCCCTTTTGTTTGAGACCACGGATCAGTAGTGTTTCGACATCCACGCCAGACTTCCAGGCAATCCAGGCGTTCTTGAGCTTATCCGGTTCGTCCAGAACGCGCAGCGGACCGTTAAGTTCATACACGATCCGAATTAGACCGTTCGTCATGGAACGCTGTGCGAGAAACTGAATCAAGGGCACGTATCCTGATTCGGTTGGGAATAAGTCATAGACGTTGCCGCTGAGAATCACACTGCGCGATTGATCAGAATTCAAGGTGGCCGCGAGTTTTGAGTAGAAGAGTTCTTCTTTCCCGGTCATCAAGGCACTCACTGGGCTTTGCGGAAAAACCGCATTGATCATCGCGGTTCGCTGCGCAGCATCCGCATCCTCAATCCAAACATGCAGCGCAGCAAGTGAGCAACTCCCGTCGAGCCACTCTCGCCGGCACTCCGTTCTTGAATATTTCCTTGGCACAACCCAACGCAAGCTGGTAGCGCTAATCGGGTATCCGTGTCTTTTCGGCCACATCGGCCGTGGGAGTATCCGACTTGCGAGAGAGCCCGATCAGGGTGTCGAATTCATCGTCCGCCGCGGATTTTGTGGCGTACTCCAGGAATTCGGCTTCGGACCGAGCCACATCGGTGCCGGCCATTTCGCGCGAGACGCGCGCCGTGGCTTTGGCGCGGTCGCGCAGGTCGCGCAGGTCTTGTAACTCTTCCGTGGTGCGGTCCTTGCTGATGCCGGAAATCATATCGGCGATTTCTTGTTCTTCTTTGGCGGTAATGACATCCGCGACAGTCGCATGCTTCTCTTGTTGGATTCTCTCTAAATCGCGCAACAGGCTCTCTAACTGCGTTTTGTGTCCCGAGACATTTCGGGCGATTTCCTGGATTTCGGACTCCAACTCTTGAGCCCGCTCCTCTTTGGCCTCCAAGGTGGACGAAAAGTCTTTGTAGGCCGCCTGACACTTGATGTATTCTTGATCGGTCTTGACTGCTTCCACGTCTCCGTTGTGTCGTTCGACGACTTTCTTGGCCATGGCCGCTGCGCCTTCACGCAGCTTTCTGAGCTTGGCGATTTCTTCCGACAGCGTCTTGAGGGCGCTCTTCTTCCGCTCCTCCTGCGTAATCATTCCCCCCACGGCGTCCTTGTACTGATGGACCCGTTTCTTCTTCTCTTCGATGACCCGATCGTACGTGGCGCGTATCACGTCCGGGCTCATGCTGATCGACTGACGTGCGCGGTCGACCCGCCCGGTAAGTAAATAGCCGAGGGCTCGAAAATAGCGACCGATGGCTCGAAACATGGGTTAGCTCCCCCTTATCAACTTCTGGCTTCGCGGGATGTTATGGTCGTCATGCCGGCGCATGATGCTGCATACTAAGCGATTCCAGGGCGACCCACAATTATAGGCCAGGATGGTTCCCGGCTAAGCCCCTTCCGTCACACGCAGTTCGCGCTCCAGTTCGTCCATCCGCTTTTCGACCGCTCGGGCGACGTCCAGCCCTTGTTCCAACTCCTTTTGAAGCTGGCTGTTGTGTATCGCCAATTCCTCTCGCGTACGATCGATGTGGGCCGTCTGGAGACTGTCCAGGGATGCATTCAGATGATCGATGCTCTGCTCCACCTTGCCCAGCAGATCATCACGGGCGTCCAGCAACTGGTGTCGGGCCCGGTCCGTAGCCACCGACTTGGAAGCGATCCATAGTTCGTAGGTGCGCTGCAGCAGGGTCAAGCACGATTGGTAAAGTTCCATCGCCTGCCGGAAGACCTCAGGGATTTCCTTCCATTCACTCTCGGGATCGGGCGTGAGCACCCACAGTCGCTCGAAGATCCCCCGCAGGTGCTTGACCAGATCGCTCGTGCGCGGATCGCGGTCGCGCCGCATGGCGCTGCGCACCGAGTCGAGGCGATCGAGGTACTCGCGTCGCTGCCGCTTGAGGATATCCTGCAGCGCCGTTTGCTCCAGGCGCACGCCCCCATGTCCACTTCGAGGCGGCGTTAAAGATACTCACCAACAGTAAGCCAGCCCCCAGCATCCCGACGTAGGTCCCCGGAGCTACGAAGGCCAGCAGGCCACCGACAAACGCGGGCATGATAAATGAGGGAGCCCAGATGGAACGACGGAACATTTGCGACACAAGGCCGCGACGCTGTTTACCCATGTAACATTGACTCGCAGTCCATAAGATCAACTCGACTCGTTGTGGCAGCGGTTACGAGTTGGAAATCATACGTTGGAAATCGAATAAATTTCCTGGGACCACCATCATCTAGTCTGGTTCAAGCCAAGTCGATCCCAGGTGCAAAGCAACCGGGGGATTGCTAAACCTGTCGCCAGAGAACATCCCAGCATCGATCCGCGTGCCGCACTGGCCCCGGGCAGTGGCCGACCGAAAGTCCGTAGCGCCCGGCAATAAAATGGTGCCCCATTCGAAAGATAATGCCGGGCAGCCGTGTCGGCTTGGCCCCCCTTGATCCCCCCTGATGGGGCAGCCACTGCAAACCAAGTTTTCCGCGGTTTTGGGCATTTTTTAGCATCTACGGGATCTTCTGACAGGGCCGGGCCCGAACGGTAAAAATGAGTTTACCGAATTGACCAAAGTAAACTCTTGCAACAATCAAAACGGGACCTTAGAATCAAAAACGGGTAAGAAATTCTAGCAGGAACTGCCCAGTCACTGTGCTGGGGAAGTCTTTTTGGGGATCTCGTGATCTGGAAATTGCGCGCGGCAATGTTCGTTGCCGGCTGCGCTAGACAAGCACTCATGCTGAGCACTCATGACGAGTCTAAGTAAATCCAAACAGGGTTCGCTTTCGGACGTGGGGACGACCGAGAACAACCCGAGTCAATTTTTTCCCACGGACCATTGGGTTCTCGGTGACGATCCATCCGTGCGTCGCATTGCCTTGCATGCGGAGCGAGCTTCCCAGGTCCAATGCACGGTCTTGCTGACCGGCGAGACCGGAACCGGCAAGGAAGTTTGGGCGAATCTCATTCATCAAAATGGCCCCCGGGCCGATCGGCCGTTCGTTCCGGTCAACTGTGCCGCTTTGACGCCGACGCTGGCGGAGAGCCAGCTGTTTGGCCATGAGAAGGGAGCATTTACGGGGGCGACAGGCGCCTCACTGGGCGTGTTCCGTGCGGCGGCGGGCGGTGTTGTGTTCCTGGATGAAGTGGGCGAAATGCCCTTGGAACTTCAGCCGAAACTGTTGCGTGTCCTGCAGGAGAGTGAAGTGACCCCGGTGGGTGCGTCCACGCCCATCCCGGTTGACGTTCAGGTGATTGCTGCCACGAATCGAAACCTGGAAAACGAAGTTGGCGAGGGGAAGTTTCGCGAGGATCTTTATTTCCGCCTGAACATGGTGGAGTTGAATGTCCCGTCGCTGCGACGGCGCCCACAAGATATTCCACGCTTCATCGAGTACTTTTCCCGGAAATTCGCCGACCGTTATCAACGTGAGGTGTGGAGTCCTAGCAGCGCGGAACTGGTCGCGTTTTGCGAATACAGCTGGCCGGGTAATATCCGGCAGTTGTCGCACGCCATTGAGCAGGCTTATGTGCTCGACTGCACACCCACGTTGCCCACGTCGCGCAGTACGATCGCGCGTGATTCGGATCTTCCCTACTTCAATTTGGAAAAACTGCGATCCGCCGCCGTCCGGCAGGCTCTGCGCAACCCAGGGGCACAAGGGACGTGCGGCACGCCTGCTGGGAGTCCATGCCAATACGCTCACACGCCTCTTAGCGCAGATTGACGATCCAGCGGGAGATTAGCGCTGCGTCTTAATCAGTGGCCGCAGGCCTCTTGCGTCGGTGGCTTGGTGCCTGAACGCTGCGGTGCAGCGTGGGGACCTTTCGACCTCGGGATACGCCAGCCTGACCATCGACTGTCGCTCGGTCGATGAAACGACTCAATTTTTGCTTGCAGCTGCCAGGCGACAATAAACACCGGTTGCGGATCACGTCCTGGCCGCGCCACAATCATGGCGAAATAGTGTCCAAACCTGCAAGAAGCGGCCGAAAAACCGCGTTTCCACTGACGTTGACATGCGTTCAGTATTGCGGTAAATTAGGCCTGAATCGGGCGATGGTGTGAAATCGAAGAGGAACCAGTTCCGGACGTAAATCGCTTTCAAGGAGGGTTGCGTATGTTGGTGTTATCGCGGAAGCAGAACGAGTCTGTCGTCATCGACCAGGAAATCCGTGTCGTGGTGCTGCAGGTTTCTCAGGGCAGCGTGCGGTTGGGCATCGAGGCACCGGGACATGTTCCGGTTCACCGCCATGAGGTCTTTCAGCGGATCCGCGATGAATCGTCGCGTGAGCGAGGAACGTGCGATCCGTGATCCGTCGCGGAAGCTGAGCGGTCGGCAGGGGCGCGAACCGGAATTGGTTCAGCCCCACGCATCCGCCGATCAGCCCGGACGCAATCAACGGGGCGTTGCCTTCACGTGGTGGACTGACGGAGATAAAAGGACGGAAAGTCCCGTTGCCGCTGCACGGCCCACGCGGCTACTTCTGGACCAGCCTCAACAAATCGCCAATCTTGCGATGAGCCTCAATGGGGTGCCGTAATGGCCGGTCAAGCATTACTTGGTAACGATTTTGGCGTCCGACTTTCTCAATCCGGATGAATCCTTCTTCCTCCAAGTCCTGGACAATCCGCTGGACCGCCCGTTCCGTGATGCCGACTCGGTTGGCCACTTCGCGTAACACGAGGTGTGGGTCGTCGTGCAGTACTACCAGCACATGGGCGTGATTTGTGAGAAACGTCCAGCGATGGAATGTCTCCACGCCCCGCACGACTAATCCGCCGCCCGCGGGGAGTGCCAGGTCACGGTCGGCCGTACCGGCTTTCGTTTTCTTCACGGACCCCCGTTTGCTCATCGTGTTCGTCTCGGCGATTTCCAGCCGGCAGCCAGTACTCCAACCGTCTCACCGCAGCGGGTTGCCGGCCGTCCACTGACCAGGTCCCACGGTCCGGCACCGTAAGGACAATGCCATCTACTTTGCGACGGGACCGATCCACAACCTATCAGCCGGCGTGCGTTAGCACCCGGTTTTTCGGCATTCACGAACCGGACGCTAACGCGTGGCGGCTGATAAGAGACCAAAGCAGACGGCATTGACCGTAAGGTACCGGGTGAGCGGGACCAAGAACCTCCACCTCCTCACGCCGGCCGCCTGCCGGCCGAACAGTGTAGCAGATTTACCCCGAAGTTCCATTCGTGAATCGATTATCGCGGGAATTTCTTGGACTTTGGGGGTTTGTGGGCCGTTTTTTCAGATTGGACTCAACCGCACGAACTAGTTAATACGAAATAGTATTGACGACACATAAGTCGCATGTTACAGTTCGTGTAATGTGATTCACGTTAATTGTGCCATGTATTTGACCACCCCTCCCTGGAGATTTTCGATGCATCCGTCCACCGCGACCATCCTCGTGCTGCCGGCAGTCGGTTTGATCCTTGCCGGCCTGTTGCCGTCCCGCTGGGCCAACCGTGGCGTCGTGTGGTTTCGCCAGTTGGTCATCGCTCTGGCGGCTCTGCAGTGCATGATCGCTCTGGGGTTGGGGCTCTCGATGTTGTGGGGACACCGCGGCGTCTATGACGTGGTGTTATTCCGCGTATCGCCCGAACTGCCGCTGGAGGCCGGCGTGTACTTCGACGGCATCGCGGCATTGATGCTTACGCTGGTGAGTTTCGTGGGATGGGTCATCTGCCGATTTTCCTTGCGGTACCTCGACGGCCAGGCTACACAGGGCCGGTATTTTCGCTGGACCGCTTTTACCCTTGGTGCCGTGTCTGGCATGGTCATCGCTGGTAATCTGCTGATGTTTTTTGTGGCCTGGGTAATGACCAGTCTGGGGCTGCACCAGTTGCTGCTGCACTATGCCCATCGTCCAGCGGCTCGCCGGGCGGCCTGGACGAAATTCAACATCAGCCGTTTGGGCGATATCCTGCTGATCGTGGCGCTGGCCTTGGCCTACGCAGAGTTTGGCACGTTCGATTTCGCGGAACTGTTTACTGCCATGGAAACCTGGCGGACGAATCCGCTGCCGGCGTCCACGTCCGTTGCCTGGATAGGCTGGTTGCTGATGATGGGCGCGGTCACCAAGTCGGCTCAGCTTCCGTTCCACACATGGCTGCCGCAGACGATGGAGACGCCCACGCCCGTATCGGCACTGATGCATGCCGGAATCGTGAACGCAGGCGGTTATCTCGTGATTCGCACCAGCCCCCTGATATCCCAGGCACCGGCGCACTCCCCGCATTGGCCGTGATCGGCGGCGCGACCGCTTGCTTCGCAGCGATCGTAATGCTGACGCAAAACAGCGTAAAACGGTCGCTGGCCTATTCCACAATCGCGCAGATGGGATTCATGATGTTGCAATGCGGCTTGGGCGCGTTTTCAGCAGCGATGCTGCATATCGTGGCGCACTCGCTGTACAAAGCCCACGCATTCTTGAGCAGCGGGAGCGTGGTGGCACAGCGCTCGGCGACGCAGCGCATCGAGCTGGAAGCGGGGAATTTGCCGGCTGGCTGGAGGCACCTTGGTTTGGCGGGTGCCATCACATTAGTATGTTACGCCATCGCCATGCTCAGCTTGGGTCTCAGCCCCGCCGATAAGCCGGGAGGATTCCTGTTGGGCTTTATTCTGTGCCTGGCCTTCACTGCGTGGCTGGCAGAGACGTTTCGAAGTGCAAGCTGGCGGGTGAGGACTGCGGCGGTTGTTATCACCGGCGTGCTGGCCTTCGCCTACGGATGCAGCTTTCTGGTTGTAGATCAGATGGTCAGATCGAATCCGGCCATTGCCGATCCCTCGATCTCGACGGGGGGCATCGCTGCCGTGATCGGCATCGGTTTCGGTTTGCTGTTTATGCTGCAGCGACTGCTGTTATCGAGCAAAGCACCCAGCTGGCTGCCAGCACTGTACGTGCATGCGTCCAACGGTTTCTATGTCGACGCGCTGATCCGACGCATGGTTGGCGGATTGGCTTCGAGTTAGCCTCACCCCGGCGTTGCCCCTGGACCATTCCCTTCCGTTTTATACCTCAAGGATTTCTTTAGCCATGTCTCCTTTAGATACCCTACGCACAACCCGCAAATCGGTCGGGAAGTTGGACGTAACGCCAAGGCACGATCGAGAGCCGCTGGCCGAAGTGCTGTACGACATTTTGGACCGAGTCCACGGCACGATCGCTCCGGTCTGGCCCCTGAAAGACTATGTGGCCATCAATCCTTATGCGGGAATTTCACAGCGTCGGTTCTTGCACGCGCGGCGGCTGTTGCGGTCCCTTTCCGACAGTGAGACGCTGATGTCGCTGGACTATTACGCGCAGCAGTACCGTCGCGGCAGCTTGGAATTGCGCGACATTGAGTTAGCCATCGAAGAAATGCGCCAGGACTGCGGTGACGATACCCCCTCGCATCTGGCCACGGACATTGTCTCGCGGCTTCAAGCTGACTCCGCCCAAGCAACCGCCGCATCGGCGGCGATCTTGCCGGCGAGTGTCGAACGGCGGCTGAAGGCCCTGTCGGAGTGCTTGGACGAACACATGCAATCGGAATGGACGACAACTGTTTGCGAAGAGATTGCCAAATACTGCGCGGCCCACTACGATGAAGGGCAAGCCATCTGGGCCAGCCCCTTCCGGCACCTGCCGTTGTACCAGGCCTGGCGATCCGCGGCGCGTCATGACCGCAACCTCGAGTGTTTGGGGATTTCGGGGTTCCGTCGTTTTGTCGCGGAACTTCCGCAAACACCCGAGGCAGCCATCGTGTTCTGCTTGCAACGGCTAGGCGTTCCTCAGCGGATGTGGGAAGCCATGCTGCTGTGCCAGGCGTTGACCATTCCAGGTTGGAGCGCCTGGGCCAAGTATCAGGTTGAATCCGCGCATCCAGGGGACGCCGAAAGCACAGACCTGACTGGGCTGTTGGCGATGCGACTGGCCTACGACGCGGCCCTTGCCGAAACATTCGATTTTCACGTGAATTGGACGTCGATGGCGGGGGTCGACTACGCCCCGGTCCATGCCGGGACGGATGGATCGTCCGACGATGTCTTGTTGCGGTATACCCTGCTGCGTGCCAGCGAAATTGCCTTTCGACGCCAACTGCTACAGCAACTCAAGGGCGAAGTCGACGCGACAGGTGCCGAGCGGCAGCCAGGGTCGGCCAGTCCGGTTAGCTCGCCCCGCAAGTCGGCGCGTAAATTGGCGCAGTTGGTATTCTGCATCGATGTCCGTAGTGAACGGATTCGGCGACATCTCGAGGCGGAGTCCCCGGAGATTGAAACGGGGGGATTCGCCGGTTTCTTTGGCCTGCCGATCGAATTTGTGCCGCTAGGGCAAACCCACGGATCGCGGCACGTACCCGTGTTGTTATCCCCTCAATTTCAGTTGCACGAGGGCCTGCGATCATCGGATCTTCAGACCGAGGCAGAGGCCATGCAGCGCCGATCTCTGCTTCGGACGCTGCGCAAGGCCTGGAAGGGATTTCAGAGTTCGGCGGCAAGTTGTTTCACGTTCGTGGAAACGTCAGGCCTGTTTTACGCAGCCAAGCTACTGGCAAGATCGGCCGGCATGGCAAGCGCAGCCGTTGGCTACCGCTTTGACGGAGTACCAAAACATGAACGAGAGCGGCTGGGGCCCACCCTGCGCGACCTCAATCGCCAGGGGATCACCACGTCCCGTCAGGCAGACCTGGCCGAATCGATCCTGCGCGGCATGGGTCTGACCCAGGACTTCGCTCGACTGGTCGTGTTCTGTGGGCACGGCAGCCAAACCGAGAACAATCCCCTGCAAGCCGGTTTGGACTGTGGCGCCTGCGGAGGACATTCGGGCGAAGCCGAACGCGCGGCTGGCGGCCATGTTGCTTAACCAGCACTACGTTCGTCAAACCCTGGCGGACCGCGGCATTAGCATTCCGCAGAACGTGCATTTCCTGGCGGCCCTGCATAACACGACTACCGACGACGTGGAATTCTTTGACCTCTGTGACGTTCCCCCCACTCATGTCGGCGATGTGCGGAAACTGGCAGAAACCGTCAAGCGTGCGAGCGAACATACGCGCCGCGAGCGTCTGCCTCAGTTGTCCGCTCGCAACGCCATGGATTTGCAACGGCGGAGCCGCGACTGGTCAGAAATCCGTCCCGAGTGGGGACTGGCGGGCAACGCAGCCTTCATTGCGGCTCCCCGCTCCTTCACCGATTCGACCAGTCTGGACGGTCGCGCCTTTCTGCACAATTACGATCATCGCCTCGATCCGCAGGGAACGATCCTGGAGCAGATCATGACAGCCCCCATGATGGTCGCCCATTGGATCAACATGCAATACTATGCCTCGACTGTCGATCCTCGGCGTTTTGGTAGCGGTACGAAGACGGTCCACAACGTCGTGGGGCGATTCGGCCTCTTTTCCGGCAACGGCGGCGATTTGATGACGGGGCTGCCGTGGGAGTCACTGCACAACGGCCACGACTATCAGCACGTGCCCTTGCGCCTGCTGGCGGTCATCGCAGCCCCTCGAGCCATGATTGAACGTGTCATCCAAAAGCACGAAGTGGTCGAAAATCTGCTGCGGAACGATTGGTTGCATCTGATCGCCGTGGAGGGATGCTCGTTCGTTCGCTATACGGGAAACCAGTGCTGGCAAGAATTACCATCCGGGATGCAGCAGGCCACTTGACGTACCACGGTTCGTCCGCACCAGGTGGCTTCACCCTCAAGACACGTCGCCTGACAACCACTCCGCGTAGAGCAACCCGAGATGGCAACGCCCATGACGACGCTGAATAATCCGACCGCGGAACACACGATGTGCGGACAGCGCATGCTGCACCTGCAACAGTTGGAGGCTGAAAGTATTCATATCCTGCGAGAGGTGGTTGCCGAGTTTGAGAATCCTGTGCTGCTGTATTCGATTGGTAAAGACTCATCGGTGATACTCCATCTTGCCCGCAAGGCCTTCTTTCCCGCCACGGTACCCTTCCCGCTATTACATATTGACTCGACCTGGGAATTTCGCGAAATGATTGAGTTCCGCGAATCTTACGCCCGGCAGCAACTTGGTCTGGAGGTAATTGCTTACGTCAACGAAGAAGGTGTACGAGCCGGCATCAACCCGTTTGACCATAGCAGCAAGATCTATACGGACGTCATGCGAACTCAACCGCTCAAGCAGGCGCTGACCAAGTTTGCTTTCGACGCCGCGATTGGAGGTGGGCGACGAGACGAGGAGCGTTCGCGAGCCAAAGAACGCGTCTTCTCGTTCCGTGATCGCCACCATCGTTGGGAGCCACGTCACCAGCGTCCCGAACTGTGGAATGTGTACAACACCTGGAGGCACCGCGGCGAATGCATTCGCGTCTTCCCCTTGTCAAATTGGACCGAATTAGACGTGTGGCAGTATATCCTCAAAGAGCGGATTCCGATTGTGCCACTTTATTTCGCCAAACCGCGACCCGTGATTTGCCGCGATGGCGACTTGATTGTGGTGGATGACCAGCGCATGCGACTGCCAGCCGGCGAAACACCGCGTACCATGACGGTTCGCTTCCGCACCTTGGGTTGCTATCCCGTCACCGGTGCCGTGGAATCCACGGCGACCAGCGTGGAGGAAATTGTCCTCGAGATGTTGACGACGCGTCAATCTGAACGACAAGGCCGCGCTATCGATCGCGAAGAAGCTGCCGCCATGGAGAAGAAAAAACGCGAGGGTTACTTCTAAATTGGTTCAGCCACCCAGACCTGCGGGGACTCTCGAAGCTGCCGCAGGGTGCGCAGAGCGCTGCAGTCCGCCACACCATCCCTTTTGTTTGGGGCTAACCGGGACCGAGATTGGTTGAATTGGCAAAAAGTACGTGAGAGATGCATCCATGCAGAACGGGGCTCTGGCGGAAACAGCAACGGACGTCGATCAACTTCTGATCACACACGCACACAAGGAAATCTTGCGTTTCATCACTTGTGGAAGTGTCGACGACGGCAAAAGCACGCTCATAGGACGGCTGCTGCTGGAGGCAGGTGCTGTTTACGATGATCAAATCGCCGCGCTGCGCAAGGATTCGGAGAGACACGGCACAACCGGGGAACAGATCGATACCGCGTTACTGGTGGACGGATTGGAAGACGAGCGCCAGCAGGGAATCACGATCGATGTTGCCTACCGCTACTTCATGACTCGCAAACGCAAGTTCATTATCGCAGACACGCCGGGACACGAACAGTTCACGCGAAATATGGTCACCGGTGCTTCGAACGCCGATCTGGCCATCATCCTGGTCGATGCCAGCAAAGGAATTTCAACGCAGACCAGGCGACATTCCTTGATCGTCTCACTGCTGAGTATCAAGCACGTGATTCTGGCCGTCAACAAAATGGACCTGGTTGACTACCAGCAAG
The DNA here is from genome assembly GCA_963695565.1 of uncultured Planctomycetales bacterium. Classification (GTDB taxonomy): domain Bacteria; phylum Planctomycetota; class Planctomycetia; order Pirellulales; family Pirellulaceae; genus CAVOGW01. The sequence continues at coordinate 53,437 of CAVOGW010000004.1, read as the reverse complement.
CCGTGTTCGCGGGGATTTGCGCACAGTTCAGGCAGCTTGCCGAAAAACTGGATATCCCCGATATTCGCTTTGTCCCGCTCTCGGCCCTGAAGGGAGACAACCTGGTCGAGCCAAGCGCGAACATGATCTGGTATGAAGACAGCTCACTGCTGCATTTGCTGGAAACCATCTATGTTGCATCGGACCGCAATCTACAGGATCTACGTTTTCCGGTTCAGTGGGTGAATCGTCCCCATGCCGACTTTCGAGGATTCGCGGGAACGGTGGCTTCGGGAACCGTACGGGTCGGCGATGACGTGGTCGTATTGCCTTCGCGAAAACCGACTCGAGTTGAGCGGATTGTGAGTATGGATGGCGACTTGTCGGAAGCTTCCGCGCCCCTTTCCATCACGTTAACGCTGGCGGACGAAATTGACGTAGCCCGAGGCGATATGATCGTGCGTCCCGGCAATTTGCCACACGTATCTCGTCACGCCGACGTCATGCTGGTATGGATGTCGGAACAGCCGCTGACGCCGGGCAAGCCATATTGGTGCAAGCATACGTCGCGTCGAACATCTGCGGATGTGCAGCAGATTCGTTACGCCATCGACGTGAATACTTGGCACCGGCAACCAGTCGCCTCGCTGAAGCTGAACGAGATCGGACGTTGCTCGCTGCTATTCCACGATCCGGTAATGCAGGATGCCTACAGCCGCAATCGTCAAACGGGATCGTTTATCCTGGTCGATCGCATCTCCCACGAAACCGTGGCGGCGGGAATGTTCCTTGACAAAGGCGGAGACCTGGGCGGCCTACAGCACTCGGACGAGCATGTGGAAACCATGCGACTCCAACGTTCCGTCAGTCGCATCACATCCGCGGAGCGCCGGCAGCGATTCGCCCAAAAGCCCGTGACCGTTCTGATTACCGGCTTGACCGGATCGGGCAAAACAAGCACCGCGATTTGCCTGGAACAACAGCTGTTTGCATCCGGACACACGTGCATCACTCTGGACGGCCAAGACCTCCGATTCGGGCTCAGTCGCGATCTTGGTTTCTCGGCGGAAGAACGCTCTGAGAATCTGCGTCGCGCTGCCGAGATCGCCAGGCTGGTCAATGACGCCGGACAGATTTGTATCGCCTCATTCGTGGCTCCACACCAGGCGACTCGACACAAGATCCGCGACCTTATCGGCTGCGAACGCTGGTTGCACGTCCACCTTAGCACACCCCTGGACGTGTGCCGACGGCGTGATACGAGTGGCGGCTACGATGCGGCAGAACGGGGAGACATTGCCAGCTTTCCGGGCGTCACATTTGCATACGAACAGCCGGCGGACGCGGATCTCGTGGTTTCCACGGAGTCGGATGCTCCGGAGCAGGTGGCCGCGCAAATTCTGGGCCTGCTGAAGTCACGAGGTTACCTGGCGTAGCCATACCGTGGTGATCGGCGTGATTGGTCGTCCCACCATGCGATTCGACCCATTGACGGTGCGTGCGGCGTCGCAAATCGACGCCTACAATCGAAACTCGTCGCTGTTGGCGGACTCGAGTTGGATCTGTGCAGGGGCCTTGGCCCGCGCTAGTTCCGTGTATACGCCAAACGTCTTGTGCAGTCGGCGCCACGTGAGGAACACGAGCCAGAACAGGGCCAAGCCACCCAGACTGAGGCCCACCAAGATTCCGGGTTTGTCCGTCTGGCCACTGAGCGCCAAGACACCCAGGGAAAACATGGGAATAGCGGCAGCCAGCACCAGGTAGCGGGCGCTGACCCGTTCCACCCAGCGAAACTGGGGGACATCGGTCGTGCTGACCGAATGAGGACGGATCAGGGCCGGATACCAGACCTCGGTCACCATTGCGGTCACGCCAAAAAACGGATAGGCCGCACCCACGACGCCACCCGCCACCAACGAGAAGAAAAACTGAATGGCAAAGGGGCCCCGCAAGGGATGCCCCGCAGCCGCCATGGCGATCGGATAGATCAAGCCAGAAATCGTCCACAGCACAATTCCCAGGACAGCCACGTAACGCCCCAGTCGCAGGCATCGACGTCGCAGTGCGCGGGGAGCCGACTCGGTAGCCCCAAACTTCGCGCGACGCCGGACCTCCGCGGCCTCTTTGCGAACGAGCCACCAGCCGTACACGATCCCCAACGGAAATACCGTCAAGTTGATCGCCAGTACCACGCGCTTAAAAAACGGAGCAGCGTCTCCCAACGGTTCAATCATCGTAACGAAGTTGAAACGAAAATTAAAAATAGCAGCCAGCGCGTTGGGGATCACCGAAATCAGGATGATGGACACCTCGGGCCAGCGATACATGAACCGCGGAATCCAGCGCTGCGGGGCCACTAACAACTCTTGGGCTTGGGGATGCTGGCAAATCAATAATTGATCCGCCAGGTCGGCCGCGGACTGAAACCGCTGTTGCGGATCGGGGTCCAGGCATCGGCGCAGCACCGCCGTCAATCCCGGCGGCGCGTGCGTGGCAAGTCGCGTCCACTGCGCCGTGTCGACGCCTTGTCGACGCTGTTGAATCAGCGCGTCCAGGGTACTGGCCCAACCTTTTTGCGGTGCCGGGTCGGAAAAGGGACGTGTGCCGACCAGCATCTCCCAGATGACGATCCCCAGCGAATAGATGTCGGCGGGAGGACCCAGGCTATCTGCCGTCAGCTCATATCGCGGACTACAGGCCTCCATCTGTTCAGGGGACATGTAGGCCAGACTACCACCAAAATAGGCCGTTGCGCTAGCCCCCTCCACCTTGGAACAGGAGCTGATGTTGAAATCCACCAGCTTCGGGCTGGCCGAGTCGGAAATCAAGATATTCGCGGGCTTAATGTCCCGATGCAAGACTCCTTGACCGTGGGCGTAGTGCATCGCCTCGGCCAATTGCAGACACAATTGGCACACCGCCTGGTGCCAGGGCAAGGCGGCCAGCCGTCGTCGGTTTACCGAATCGTATGCCGGAGGCACCCCTTGAGCATCCAGTCGTTGATCGATGGCGGCCAACAACGCGCGCCCCGTTCGCTGTTCCAACGGACCACCACGGGCCATCGTGTCCAACATCTCACGCAGCGTGCCGCCGGGCACAAACTGCATGTATAGCAGACGCAGCCCTCGATCGGCCAAAATGCGCTGGTCGTAGATGCGCACAATATTAGGGTGGTCCAGCCGCGCTAGCGTTTGTGGTTCCACGCCGCGATCCGCGGAAATCTTGACCGCCACGATACGCTGCATCGACAGTTGCCTGGCAATAAACACGGACGCAAAAGCTCCCTGGCCTAACAAAGCCAGCAGATCGAAGTCGTCAATCCGCTGTCCCGCCGCAATATTTGGGCGAGCCGCGATCCGGCCTAAGGAGGTTGTGGCATTCGGGTCGGAAACCGCCAGCATCCGCCGCAGTTCCGAATTATGTTTCGGATAGGCTGCCAGATGCCGATTCAGGTCCAGATTTGGATCGAGCGATTGTCGCAGGTGGAGTTCTTCGTAAATCAAGTCGATCGGTAACTCCCCGTCGGCGCAGAGTTCGGGAAACTCCTGACAGTAGTCGTCTAACGACTTGCGAACCGTCTCGCCCCGAAATCGATATTCGAGGTCGACCTTGATCAGCTCGACTAACGTGCAGGGCCGGGATGCCGCTCCCGGCTGAGGGAGAAAATCGGCCAGCGCGGGTGGCGTTCCGGATTCCCAGGCCTGCACGAAGCGCTCGATACGGTCTGAGACATCATCCCATAGCAAGTCAGTATCAGATTCGCCGGCTCGATGCGTGCTGGGTTCAACCGGTACCATGGGAGTTTTGATCATTGTGCCATCACGGTCGCGAATCGACTCGCATTCGTCGCCCTGGTCCTCAGCGTCGGCGTCAGCGGTCGACTGACCCCGTCGCACGTTACGGAGCCTGGATCAGCATCCTGCGAGGTGTTCCCTCGGCCAAGCGCGGAATTCGCGGATCAACTCCGTCTCGCCGCGGTTGTATCGTTCGCGGATCGCGGACAGCACTTGATCAAAGGGAAATCGCCGTAGCTGCGTGCTCTCCGATCGTTCGTGGCCGTCCAAATGACTCAGCGATGTTCCAACAGTCCGACACGTACGATCATACCCTGACATCACATCGCGTGAACAGGATATGGAAGGAACAACATCACGTCACACCGTGGGTGCGCAAACCACGACCGCTCGTGAATCTGCCCGAAATCGACGCTCGCCGCGTGATCCCGGCGGATCGGAAACCGCCCCGTGTGGTCCACGGGGCCATTCAGCCTGTCGAACCAGATTAGACTCCTGGGCAAATCTGCCTGTATAATGCGGGCAGTCGAACCTCCGCCCCACGCTCGGTCTACCGCATGAATCCCTCCCACGAACAGCTCGAAGCTCGTGTACGAACCGGAAATGCCGATGCGCTTGTGAGCCTGCTGGAACTGTACCGCCCGCGATTGCTCATGTTTGTGCAGAACTTAATGAGTAAATCGTTAAGACAGAAGATTGATCCGGAAGACGTCGTACAGGAAGCGTGTCTGTCGTGCGTGAAATCATTTCGGCAGATGGACCTTTCCGACCGCAATCCCTTTGACTGGGTCTGCCAGGTCGCCCGACGCCGTATTATTGATCAGGGGCGCAAGTACAGCGGAACCGAAAAACGGGCCGTGGATCGCGAAGTCGGCATGTCGAGCGGTACGGATGATCGAGCCGACTTGGTGCAGATGCTGGTTGCCAGTATCACATCTCCCAGCAGTGCCTTCTCGCGCAACCAGCGTGAGTTTCGCTTGCAGCAGGCGATCGAGCAATTGCCCCAGGAAAACCAGGACGCGCTTCGCATGCGGTACGTCGAGTCGCTACCGTCCAAGGAGATCGCCGAGCGACTTGGCAAATCAGACGGCGCGGTCCGCGTCCTGCTGACGCGATCCTTGAAGCGACTGCATTCGCTGATGGACGACGCGGAGTAGCTGGCCGCGCTGAGCGATCGTAGGTAGGGCAGGTTTGTAACCTGCTCGCCTTCCCCAAATTCAATATCCCCGTTTCGCGCACTTGCCGCTCCAACAGGTTACAAACCTGTCCTACGATTAGGTCAACAACCCCGTGAGGGTCCGGGTGGTCAAGGGTGGTCGCTGCGAGCAACGTCCTGCCTGACGGCAAGTTCGCATCTACCTGTTATGGTAAGCGCTGGTCGCGGGAGCGCAGCGCTTAATCGATTCGCCATGTCTTACTCTGGCGCTCACCCGGCACCTCACGGCGCCGGTTCGCCGGACTACGTCGCGTTTGCCAGACGGCTCGCCGCTGCCTGATCGACAAACCAATGCAGCTCTCCGTCCGTGGGGCAGATCAGCTGAGCGGGATGCTGCTGCTCATTAGGCTTTCCGGAAATCACCGCCTCTACCGCTGGCGCCTTGTCCAGTCCGGCTGCAATAAACACAATGCATCGCGCTGCGTTGATTAGCCGTGGAGTCATCGTCAGGCGCCACGAGTCGAGCTGAGGGACGTAATTACTCACGATCAACCGGTCCCGTTCGCTCAATGCTGCCGTGTGCGGAAATAAGGAGGCCGTGTGGGAATCGCCACCCAAACCCAACAGCACAATGTCCAGCGAAGGAGTCGGACTGGTGGGGTCAACCGAGAAGTGCCGAAGAAGCTCTGCTTCCGCCAAATCCGCGGCAATAGCTGGCGGCAATTCGCCCCGCAATCGGAATTGTTGCGAATCGGGAATCTGCAGCGGGTCCAGCAGACCGAGTTTGGCCAGTCGGTAGTTGGAATCCTCGTGATGTGGAGGCACGGTCCGCTCGTCGCTCCAGAAAAACATCACCTGGGCCCAGTCCACGGTCTGAGCCGGCTGGGGCCGTGTCCATTGCTGAAACAGCCCGCCCGGCGTCGAGCCGCCCGAGAGCGCCAGTCGACAAATGCCGCGTGCCGCAATCACGTGCCGCAGCCGTTCGCTGAGCCATTCGGCCGAACGACGAAACAAATCGTCTCGGTCCGCGTACACGTGGACGAAAGGGAATGCTGCGGGCATATTCAGGCAGTCTTGGCGACTTTGGCGATTTCTGCTGAGGACACCGGACGAATAATCCCGTGTTCGGTGATGATGGCCGAAATCAGGGATGCAGGCGTGACGTCAAAGGCCGGATTGTAGACGTCGATGCCCTCCGGTGCCGTTTGCCGCCCAAACCCGTGCGTAATCTCCGTGCCGCTGCGTTGCTCGATGGGGATCGCATCCCCCGAGCTGAGCGACGGATCAAACGTGCTGGTCGGGGCCGCAATGTAGAACGGAATCTTGTGAAACTTCGCCAGCACGGCCAGGGCATAGGTGCCGATTTTATTGGCGGCATCTCCGTTGGCGGCTATCCGATCCGCCCCCGTAAGGACGGCATGCACGCGTCCCTCTTTCATGACTTGAGCGGCCATGGAATCACAAATCAGGGTAGCCGGGATCCCGCGCTGGATCAGTTCCCAGGCCGTCAAGCGTGCGCCTTGCAGCAAGGGCCGTGTTTCGTCCACGAAGACGTGAAGCTGCTTCCCTTGGTCCTGGGCCGTAAACAACACCGCCAAGGCTGTGCCGTATTCGGCCGTCGCCAGCCCTCCGGCATTGCAATGTGTCAACACGCTGGTTCCATCGGACAATAGTGCTGCGCCATGCAAACCAATCGCGTGGCACACGGTCCGGTCTTCCTCGTGAATCCGGCACGCCTCCTGGAACAATCGCTCACGAATCTCCAGAGGCCGCAATTCACGATCCGTGGCTCGTCGAATACGGTCCAACGCCCAAAACAGATTGACGGCCGTGGGGCGACTGCGGGACAAGTGATCCAGGCATTGATCAAGTTCCGCCAAGAAGCCGTCGCGTGTTGTCGACGGTGCGCGTTGCAGCCCCAGCGTCACGGCATACGCGGCGGCAATGCCGATGGCCGGTGCTCCGCGGACGCGCAACGAGCGGATGGCCTCAAACACGGATTCCAGATCGTGGCATTCGATGCAGCGCAGCTCCACGGGCAGGCATGTCTGATCCAGGAGGACCAAATGCCCGTCCCGATCCCCGATCCAGCGAATGGATTCGAAAGTCGCAAGTTGTGGATTCATGGGACCTGACGGTTCTTCAAAACGGTTTGGAGCTGCTGGTCTTTTTGTGCGATCTTGTCAGCCAGCTGTTGCTTGAACTCCGCCAGACCGGCTTGCAGTCGCGGATCGGCGGTGGCCAGAATCTGGACGGCAAACAGTCCGGCATTTCGCGGGCCCCCCATGCCGACCGCCATTGTGGCCACCGGCACATCCCCCGGCATCTGCACGGTGGATAATAACGAATCCAAGCCCCCCAAATCTCCGGTGGGGACGGGCAAGCCGATCACCGGGAGCGTCGTATGTGCCGCTACGACGCCGGCCAGATGGGCCGCACCCCCGGCCGCGGCGATAATCACCGCCAGGCCTCGATCGCGCGCCGTGCGGGCATACTCCGCCACGACGTCGGGAGTTCGATGGGCGCTCATCACGCGCACTTCGTAGTCCACCCCGAATTCCGCCAGGGCCGCCGCCGCCTGGTGAATTTTGGGCCAATCGCTGTCGCTCCCCATCAGAATGCCTACTCGTATACCTTGCATCGGGCTTTCTCCGGGCTGGCTGATGATGGCGGTTTCCACAGGGACCACCTGGTGGAGCCCACGTGGTGGGTAGCTCGCTACGCTAAATTACGGCGTACTCCATACCAAACGTGTTGGCGACCGCGGCATTCGTGATTTTGCCGTCGTGAATATTTACGGCGGAAGAGATTTCGGGGAATTTGCTGGCAGCCGTGAGTCCAAAATTTGCCAGATGCAGTGCCCAGGGCAGTGTGACATTACACAGGGCAAACGTGCTGGTACGTCCCACGGCACCCGGCATGTTGGCGACACAATAGTGCACCACTTCATCGACGATGTAGGTGGGATTGCTGTGCGTTGTGGGACGTGCGGTTTCGACGCAACCGCCCTGATCGATGGCCACGTCGATGATGACACTTCCGGGCTTCATCAATTTGAGATGTTCTCTCTCGATCAAACGGGGCGCCTTGGCACCGGGAATCAGCACGGCTCCCACGACGAGATCAGCTAATTGCAATTCGTTGCGAATATTGTGGCGATCGCTATACAGCACGTTCACGTTGGCGGGCATGAAGTCGTCCAAGTATCGCAAGCGATCTAAATTCACGTCCAGGATGGCCACATCGGCTTTGAAGCCCGCGGCGATCTTGGCAGCATTGGCACCGACAACGCCGCCACCCAGTATGGTGATATGAGCGGGGGCCACTCCGGGAACGCCGCCCAACAGTATGCCCCGCCCCATTTGGGGCTTCTCCAGGTACTTGGCCCCCTCCTGAATACTCATACGGCCCGCCACCTCGCTCATTGGCGTCAATAGCGGCAAGCGCCCGCCTCGATCCGTCAATGTCTCGTAGGCCACACAGGTACCGCCCGACTCGACCATCGCTTCAGTCAACTCGCGGTCGGCCGCAAAGTGGAAATAAGTAAACACAATCTGACCGGCGCGAATCAACGGAAACTCGTCGGGCAGGGGCTCCTTAACTTTGACGATCATCTCGGCCCGGGCGAAGATCTCCTCGCGTGACTCGACCATTTCGGCGCCGGCCTGCGTATAGTCGGCATCCAACAGACCAGACCCCAACCCGGCACCCATTTCCACCAGCACTTCATGGCCGGCTCGTCGCAACTCTTCGACGCCCACAGGCAGCATGGCAACTCGATATTCATCTCGCTTAATCTCTTTCGGTACGCCTACGATCATGGCCCCAGCCCCGTGGTGACAAAAAGTATTACGTATGCACATTCCCAGCATGCTGGCAATTGCGCTTGACCAGCCAGCATTTCAGCAGACACAATGTACGACCGCAAGGACCGTCGTCCCTGAGGTTACCTGGGCGTGGTGAATCATGAACTCGTGATGAGCAGCCAAGATCGCCGCAGCCTGACGAATACCGCAATAGCACGTTAGATTCTGGCCTGGGAGCAGTCGTTAATGAAGAAATACGTGGTCGAGCTGATCGGGACATTTTTTTTGGTTTTCACCGTTGGCAGCAATGTGTTGGCCGGGCAACCGCTGGCGCCGCTGGCCATCGGTGCCGTCCTGGCCGCCATGATTTTCGCCGGTGGGCACGTGTCGGGGGCCCACTTCAATCCAGCCGTCACCATCGCCGTGTGGATGCGAGGAAAGTGCCCCAACGTCGACGTGATCCCGTATTGGGTTGCCCAGTTTGCAGGAGCCGCAGCCGCAGCGATGGCGGTAACCTACGTGCGCTCAGCCGCCGCTCCGGAGGCGCCGCTGCTGACGATTGGCGACAAGATGGCCCCCGCGTTCCTGGCTGAATTACTATTTACGTTCGCATTGTGCTATACCGTTCTGAACGTGGCAACTGCGGCGTCAACGGCCGGGAACTCCTTTTACGGACTGGCCATCGGCTTCGTGGTGTTGGCCGGGGCCTGGTCGGTTGGGGGAGTCTCGGGTGGCGCATTCAATCCGGCGGTAGCGGTGGGAGCCGCCCTGATGAAGATTCTCCAGCCACATGAGATTTGGATTCACGTCTCGGCGAACTGCTTGGCCGGAATCCTGGCGGCGCTCGCTTTTCGCTTCACGAGTGGTGATTAGCTTATTTCTTAGACCGCACGCCGACGAAGAATGCCCGGCACGCGCTCAACCTGGCGAAACAGGATGCAGATTTCTTCGGCAGCGTGCGCGTCGGCTGGACGCGCACGCGGCCAGAAATCGCCATGGAGTGGTGGTCGGCGACCGATGTTCACGGCGATTTCTTCTGGCTTGCCGTCTAACGACGCGACCCAGACGTGGGTAACGACAAGGTTGGTTGCCAAGTTTCAAACCTGTCCGGCGGTCGCTTGAGGAAGGGCTAGGCTTCCGAGCTATCCGACTTCGATTCTGCGACCGTCGGCACGACCCAGACTTTAAGGTCCGATTCCACCGCCGTGTGCAGTTGGACCTTCACGGTGTACAGTCCCAGTTCCTTCAGCGGCCCCTCTAAGCGGACCTGATCCGACGTGATGTGGAATTCCTGTGCCTTAAGTGCCACTACAATATCGTTGGCGCCGACACTTCCATACAGATGACCCTCGCTATTGGCGTTGGCCTCGATCGTCACGCTGAGGTTGGCCAACTCGGCGGCCAGATCATGTAGTTTCTTCAACCGTGCCTTCTCGATCTTCGCCAGATTGGCCTTGTGCTTTTCGATCATGCGTTTGTGATGATCGGTGGCGAGGGTGGCAATGCCCTGCGGGATCAGGTAGTTGAGCGCGTAACCGCGTTTGACTTCCACCACTTCCCCCTGATGCCCGAGATGCTCGACATTTTGTATCAGTAACAGCTCAATGCCCCCATGCGGACCAATCGGCAAGCGATTGGCTACCATCTTCTTGGAGGATCCACGAGTTAAAGACTGTTGGCTACGTGTTGCAGGCATGCTTGATTCTCGTTGTGTTGAGGTGAGCGTGTCAATTTATTATAGTGCGAACTTTATGATGGTGCGAACTATGATGGTGCGAGTTGGTTGTGATGCGAGTTATGGTGACGCAACCCTGAGCTGGTTTTCCGGGCCGATTTTCGCCATCGGCCCGGAGGCTGACATTAAAATTCCACGAGGGCCATCATTGCCATTCAATTCCTGGCCGACTTGTTATCGCGAGATTACTTACGGCCGATACCGAGGATGTGAAGCACTAAAATGGTATGTCGTCCCGGGGCGTTCCGGCGGGCGCACTGATCGCCGGCTCCGGCTCATGATACTCGGACGTCGGGGTTTCATTGACGGCATCGGAGTCCGACCGCGGCGCCGCCGCGCCGCGCCCGCCAATCATCTGCATCCGATCGCAAACGACCTTCATTTTGGAGCGTTTTTGCCCGTCGGTCTCCCAGCTTTCCAGTTTCAGTCGGCCTTCGATAAAGACGGGCGATCCCTTGCCCAGGTACTCTCCGGCCACCTCCGCCGTGCGTCCCCACATGGTGACGTCGACGAACGTCGTTTCCTCGACCCATTCGCCCTGTGCGTTCTTACGACGGTCGTTTACGGCCAAACCCACGTCGGCAACTGCCGTTCCGGACTGCAGGTAACGCACCTCAACATCGCGAGTCAGGTTACCCATCAAAAAAACTCGATTAAGATTCGCCATGGCATTTCTCCTTATTCGGAACAAGGCTAGGCCCTCGGCACGCCAATCGGCGGCACGCCGTGATGGTGAACAGATGTCACCTCACTGCGTCAAGATACCAGCGCCGGGACAGCATGGCAACCAGTTCCCAGGTGCGGAACGGCAAAAAATTGCTGCATTCCCACTCGGGAATACCCGCCACTATCGTCTGACGTTCGGACCGCTCGCCTTGGATGGTGGTGCCTCGCCACCAGGAACGGCGTCGTTACTTCGCCGTCGCGTCGCCGTGAACCCGCTTTACGCCTTACCCCGGGAGCCAACCTGGTTAGGCTGTGGGGCCCAAGTATGACGCGGCGACGGCCGGTGACGCCGCGCAGCCGGGGACGGCTACGCTACACGCCCGCCGTCTCGACCACCTCCTCGGACTCGCCACGGTCGATCTCCGCGTTCCCCTGAGCATGCCGCACGAGGGTCTCTACAAGCCGTTCGTCCACCGCCAGGAATAAATGGCGAAAAACGTCGCCGTTCAGTTGTGTGGCCCGATTCAGCTCTTTCAGCCGGGTCGACTCCAGTCGAAAATAAGTGAGCCAGTAGGCGCCTTTACGATGATTGCCAATGGCATAGGCCAGTTTCTGGTCCGCCCAGAGTCGGCTGACGAGCAGTTCTCCGCCGCATTTCTCGATGGCGTCCGCGATCCGCTGAGCCATCCCCGTGGCGTCCCGCGAAAACTTGTTGGAATCCAGCAGGAACATACCTTCATAAACAGTTTGCGACAAAATTAATCTCCCGATTTCTGTGGATTGGATTGTCTTGAATTATATCGATTCATGCAAAACTCGATGCCATGTTCCACCCAGTCGCTCGCGGCGTCGCACGCCTGAGCGACGCTCACGGACACGATTTCTTGCTCTTGGTCATTAAACCGACTCAGCACAAAATCTGCTGCGTCCCACTGCGGTGGCGGCATTCCGATCCCGATCCGCAACCGCGGAATCTGGTTGGTTCCCAACCGTCGCAAAATGTCTTCCAGCCCCTTTTGCCCTCCTGCAGATCCGGACGACCGCAACCGCAATTGCGCCAGGTTCAAGTTAATATCATCACAAACGACCAAAATGTCCTGAGGTTCCACACGGTAAAAATCTCGAGCCGCCAAGACGGCCGTGCCGCTGAGATTCATAAACGTCTGCGGCATTTGCAGCCATACCGCCTGGCCGCGCAAACAGGCCGAATACAACTCACTGTTAAACTGACTGCGACCTCGTCCATCCCTCTCACGTTGCGCCAGGCGCTGGATAACCTCGAAACCTATGTTGTGTCGCGTTCCCTGGTACTTCCTGCCAGGATTCCCCAACCCCACGATCAACTTCATGGCAACTCCCCTCAGCTGCCGCAGCCGGGAGCGTCCAGCACACGCCAGGCAGCGTCCGAGGGTATCGGTTTGGCTACGTTTCTTCCGTGGGCTCGGTCGGCTTGCGACCAATCACCTCGGGCTCTGCTTCTGCCACGCCTTCCGCAGCCGGCTCTTCCACTTCCGTCGGAACGACACAGGCCACGATGACGGCGTCCGTTGGCGTGACCAGCCGTGCCCCCTTCGGCAGTTCGAGTTGATCTGCCGTGATCGAGTTTCCGACCTGCAGATCGTTGATCTGCAAGGTCAAGGACTCCGGGATGGCAATCGCCGGGCATTCAATCGTGACGGCCCGTAACTGTTGCTCAACCATCCCCCCGTGATGGGTTCCGGGCGCCTCGCCACGCAATAACACTTCCAATTCAACTTCGACCATTTCATGCGCGTCGACTCTCGTCAAGTCCACATGCAAGATGCGAGTGCCAAACGTATCCCATTGTATTTCTTTCAACAAGGCACTTTCCGCGACAAATCCCGTCAACTGCACCAAGTGGGCTCGATGACGCACCGCGGTCTCCATGTCCTCGGTAGGGATCGACAAGACCAGCGTGGATTGCTTGTGCCCGTAAAGCACGGCGGGTACCATGCCGTCCCCGCGCAGCTTACGCGCCATACGTTTGCCGCGCGTCTCGCGTTTTTCAACTCGTAACTGTTCCGTCGACATCACTGATCCTCTTGGGAGCCGTGCGGGCTCCGAGCTTGTTGGGAGCTGTCAGGGCTCCGTCGTTGATTTATGAACGGCCTCTATGTCTCGCTCGCGAATGCCCCCAAAGCATGCGTGCGAAGTCCCCTGCGCGGCACGTGCTGGATATCCTGTTGGGGCTGGCGCCGGGTAGCTTTCGTGGCCTGTGGCGAAACCCTCTATTGTGCCAGAAGATGTGCCGTTGACAAGCCCATTCCGGGGCGCGAGGCCGGGCAGGACCGGACGCGCGCAGTCGGCGGCCCGACAGCCCCCCTGAGAGCGGCCTGGACGAAAATCCTCCCAAAACGGCTCTTGTTGCCGCCGACCGCGACGAGTAGGCTTTTTGTGGCTTTTGCGCCGCAGTACCCCGCTTTGCGCCGCGTTCAGACGGTCCCAACATGCCCAAATCACGAAAAAAACCCCTGGAGTACGTGGAACCGATCGGGCCCCGCGTCGTTGTCCGGAAAGACGAACCAAAACGAGAGACTCGCGGCGGAATCGCCCTGCCGGATCGGGCTGAAATCCCCACGATCACCGGTCGAATCGTCACCATTTCGGCTCAGGTCGAACATGACGACAATACTCCCCTGCGGAAGTACGACCGTATTATTTTTCATCCCAAGAATGCCATCCCGGTGGATTTTGAGCCCGACAACCAGCTGTACGTCGTGCCAGTGGAAGACATCGTGGCCGTCTTTCGCACTCAATCCACGGCGGACGAGGCCCCAACCGGCGAAGGTTACACCTGAACCACCTGACCCAGGTGACGGTAGACCCTGAATTTGTCGTGCCGCAAAACGGTCGTTTGCCCTGGCGCTTCACCTTTTCGCAAGTGGGAAGAGGACTTTCCAGTCCTGCCTCATATCGACAACTCTCCAGCCTTTCGCCCGAGCGTCGCCGAGGCCTTTTTCTAAGCGGCCGATGGGCAGCTACCGAACCTTTGGCAGGCACACTTGACAGCCGACAGGACGCGATCGCCCTCTGACTACCCGTCCGGATCGATAAAGCACTCGACGCCCATCACGGTTTGGTGTAGGAAGCCCGCCGCTGTCAACGCCTGTTTCACCGCGTCAAAATCGGACCTGCGGACCAAGATGTCGACATCTTGCGTGTTGCGTACGGCGGCTCGGTCGGCTCGAGCGACCCACGCCGCCACGGCGTTGCCGTCCGCGACGGCATACGGGATACCCGCCTGTTCCAGGGCGGCAGCGGCGCGGCGGGCTCGGTCTCGGACGGCTTCCACGGCCTCGATCATCCTTTGCCAAGAAAAGGGTTGCAGATTCACTACCATGGGGAAACTCTCGAATGCCCTGGGGACACACAATACCCTGCGTCTCCGGCGTATGTCGGCGGGGCCATTGGCGGTATTCGCAAGATTCATTCAATTCCGCGAATGCGTCGCCTTGATCCAGTAGTACTCTGACAGTTCGCTGTCGCGAATCGCCTGATGGACGGTCTCACTTAGCGAATCCGAGCTCGTGGACCCAAACGTCTGAGCCGGCAGAAACTCCTGTGGGGTCTTCCTCGTCAAGTTCATCGACAAGCAAGACGTCCGGGCAGCGCGTCGGGAGGAGGCTCCAGCGGCAACGCCGTGAGGTGGAACGGTGACGGGCGATTGCTTCCGGCCCTTCGCCGTACGCCGTACCCAGTTCGATACTCCCCGTACCAACCTGCGTACTCCGTACTCAGTACGCGATCCGTACCCCGTACGCGGCTTTGTACGCGGCACGCACCCTGCCCCCAAATTGATTGGTCGCGGGCTTACGCCGGCTTGCGCCACACGGCTCGCCGAGGAAGGTCGCTGGCTTGTTCCGATCAAATGGGCTAGGATCCCTACGGGCGAATCCTTGACAAGAGTGACTTGGATTGGACAGTAGTGGGTAAAGTCGAGGGCCGGGGACTTCAAGAGTCGCGAACGTGACACTGCAAGATTGGGGTTTGTCGAGAAACGCAGGGACCGTATCGTTGGTGGCTGACGCTGCCGGCGTCAGTTACGCGAGAACCTCGGATGCGGGTCGTATCCGTCACGAACAAGCGTAGCGCTGTCTCACCTTAATGGCTGCCAAATCCCGAGGTTTGATGGGAGCAGCGGACAGGAGTGGTTTTCCCTGGGCGAGCAGGCCGATGCCACGCCCAGGCGGCTCGGCAAGCTGTGGTTAGTCCCACGTATTGCCGATAAAGGTACATGTCCTAGTTGACGTTTTGCTCGCAGGATTTGATACTCATACCAACGGCCAACGTATCAGAAGTGCTCCCTCCGCCTGCAGACCGGACGGTGGCACGTGCCGTTTGATGTGATCGGTGAAGCAGGGCCGTCAGCCACAGTGTGCGAGTTCCGGTTTACGCCGCGGGTCCGTGATGATCCAGTGAAAACCGGGCGCATGCACGTGCCAGCGGATGCAGTAGTTTGACACTTACCGGGTTTTCGAGCTGTCTCAGAGTCTTACAGGAAAGGACCAAGTTATCGTCGACCAAACAACCGTCAGGATCAACGAAAAGATCCGCATCTCGCCGATCCGCGTCATTGCAGCGGACGGAACGCAACTGGGCATCATGCCGACAGACGAGGCACTGGCATTAGCTCGCGAATCCGGGCATGATCTCGTGGAAGTGGGACCGCGTGACAAGCCGCCCGTCTGCCGCATCATGGACTACGGCAAGTACAAGTACCAGTTGAAGAAAAGGCACTCCAAGGGACAAGCTCACCACACGCGGACGAAGGAAGTACGCTTGCGGCCCAAGACAGGCGATCACGATATTGAATTCAAGATCAAGCAGGCTGCACAATTCCTCAAGCACAAGGACAAAGTTCAGATTTCGGTGGTCTTCCGCGGCCGCGAGATAGCACACGTGGAGGAAGGACGTCGCGTGATGGAGCATGTGCTGAAGCTGATGGAGAAAGACGGAAAGGTCGAAATCCCCCCCACACAACAGGGCCGCCGCATCGTTTGCATTCTGGCACCTAAGTAACGTCGTCGTTTCCACCCGCCCATGAGGTCTGTTGATTTCATCGAATCAGTTTAAGATGTCATCCTGAACGACAAAGCTGAGGTTGTCAGCCTGAAGGAGCAACGCGACTGAAGAGTCTTCCAGCCTGCGTTGCTTCGCGAACCAGTTCGATGACCACGCCGCTGAACGAGCCGTCGGCTCGTGGGCGCTGTTTGATTTTCGCTCGCGGAATATCCCGGAAAATACAAGCACGACGCGCCAGCGAGGGAGCGCTGCACGGATTCAATCGCTCAGACGGTTCACCATGCCGATTTCCATCATTTGTCCCGGATGTCACAAGCGATTCAAAGTCAGCGACCAGTTTGCTGGCAAGAAAGGGCCCTGCCCTGACTGCAAGACGATGATCTCGATTCCCACCAAGGAAGAGGAAGTCGTCATTCATGCACCGGAGCAATTCGGGCCGAAAGGGGCCTCCGGGCAGGCCGTCCTAAAACCGATCGAGCGCGAAGAGACCCGGGTCACGCCTGTGATCTGGGCCGTCTCCATCGGGTTGGCGGTGTTGATTCCCACCGTGGCTCTGGTCCTGCGGTTGACCATTCCCTGGTCTGAGGCCACGGTCCGCTGGTTGGTGCTGGGGATAGGCGGATTGCTGATCGCGCCGCCGCTGGTGCTGCTGGGCTATAGCTTTTTGCGGGACAGCGAGCTGCAACCCTATCGCGGCACACCGCTGCTGATTCGAGTCTCCATCTGCTCGGTCATCTACGCCGTCTTGTGGGGCGTGTACCTGTACGTGACGCGGATGTTGGGGCTTGAGCAGGGGCCCGAGCTGCCGCAACTGGTGTACCTGATCCCGATGCTGATCCTCCCGGGGGCCATTACCGCCGTGGCCTCGCTGGATCTGGACAACGTGTTCGGCACGCTGCACTATTGCATGTACCTGGGGGTCTGCGTGGTTTTGAGATTGATCATGGGCCTCGGACCCTTTTGAATCTCGAGGTAGATCTGGACTAAATCCACCAGCAACACGATGTTACGAATGCGTACTCCCTCCCCTTCGAGATTTGGCGTTTCCGCGAACCGCGGCCGGGAACAGTTTGCCGAAGCGATGGAGGTGGCGCACCATCAGGTCGTCCAATGCCGACAGACGGCTCGCTGAATCAGGCCGAATCGCGTGGGGTTGGGGCAGTGGTGGGCGTATCGGGCGACGTGGCGTTCGCGCGTAGACGTCATCGGCGGCGGTAAACGCCACGCCGCGAGGACTGGCGGCGCCATGGGTGCTGGGTTTTGCAGCGTCGCTGGCGAACCACTCGTCGAAAGCCGGCAACGGCGCTATTCGACAAAATTCCGTCGGCGCAACAGGTCGATAACCTGGCGTACGCCGTCGTCGACGGGACTCGCCGCGGTCGATAACACCAGATCAGGATTCACGGGGGCTTCGTAGGTGAAGGAGACTCCTGGGAAATTGGCGATCTCGCCCCGATCAGCGGCCCCGTATAGTCCTTCCCGGTCACGGGATCGACAGACTTCCAACGGCGCGTCCAGGTGTACGACCAGAAATCGATCGGGCCCAATCACCAGTGCGGCCTTCTGCCGGACTTCTTCGCTGGGAGCCATAAAAGCACAGATGCAGATCAAGCCGGCTTCATTGAAAAGTCGGGCGACTTCGACGCCGCGGCGCAGGTTCTCCGAACGTTCTTCGGCGGAAAAGCCCAAGCCGCGGCTCAGCCCCGATCGCATATTCTGGCCGTCCAGTACGGTAGCCGCGCGACCTTGCGAGAAGAGTTCTCGTTCGAGGGCCTGAGCCATCGTCGTTTTTCCGGCCCCCGAATAACCGGTTAAGAGAATCGTGCAAGGACGCTGACCAAAGCGCGCTTGTCGATCATCCAGCGTAACACGGTTCGTTTGCGTCTCGGCCCGCACGTGTTCAGGCTCCTGTTCCCAATGAGCGACGGTGGCCTCGGTGCCAGCCCGATCGATGATCATGCCGGCGCCGACAGTGCGGTTCGTCATGCGGTCGATGACAATCATCGCACCCGTCTGCTTGTTTCGCCGATACGCGTCGTAAATGAAAGGAGTCGTCCCGGTAATCTGACAGCGTCCGATTTCGTTCAAGGCCAGCGTCGGCGCATCGTGGCGCTTCAACGTGTTTACATCCACGCGGTACCGCATCGTGGTCACGGTTCCCGGTACGATCTTGGTTCCCTGTTTGAACAGGTACTGTTTGCCTGGAACCAAGGGTTGTTCATCCATCCACACTACCATCGCCTCGATTTTCGTATCCACCTTGGGCAGGTTGCCCGCGTGCACGATCATATCGCCGCGGCTGACATCAATTTCATCCTCCAACGTCAGGGTAACGGCCAAGGGGGCAAATGCCTCGGGCAGTTCTCCCTCATGCGTTACTATCGACTTGATGCGCGACGACTTGCGGGACGGCAGGGACATGATTTCGTCACCCTGCCGGACGACTCCTGAAGCGATCGTGCCGCAGAAACCACGGAAGTCCAAATGCGGGCGATTGACCAGTTGGACGGGAAATCGAAAGTCGATCAGGTTGCGATCGGAGGCGATGTGTACACTTTCCAGCAGGTGCATCAGCGTGCCACCCTGGTACCACGGCATGCGTTCGCTCTTGTGGACGATGTTATCCCCCTGCAGCGCGGAGATCGGGATGAAATTCACGTCGTCGGCCACCATCCGGGCGGCGAAGGACGTGTAGTCGGCGCGAATGCTGTCAAACACCTGTTCCTCGTAGTCCACCAGATCCATCTTGTTGATGGCCACGATGACATGCTTGATGCCCAGCAGCGAGGTGATGAAGCTGTGTCGTTTGGTCTGCGTCAATACACCATGCCGGGCGTCGATCAGGATAATCGCCAGGTCACAGTTGGAGGCCCCCGTGGCCATGTTCCGCGTATACTGCTCATGCCCCGGCGTATCGGCGATGATGAACTTCCGTTTGGACGTGGAAAAGTAGCGGTAGGCCACGTCGATCGTGATGCCCTGCTCCCGTTCGGCTTTGAGCCCATCGGTCAGGAGTGCCGGGTCAAGTTCACCGCCCGTGGTGCCGTGCACGGCGGAATCTCGTTGGACGGCCGCGAGCTGGTCCTCGTAGACCATTTTAGAATCGAGCAGCAACCTGCCAATCAGCGTGCTCTTGCCGTCATCCACACTGCCGCAAGTCAAGAACCGCAGCAGTTCCTTACGCTGATGCTGCGCGAGATAAGTGTCAATGTCGGTGGCGATCAGTTCAGATTGATGGGACATATCAGGAAATTTCGGGGAGCGTCGTGGTGGTACGTCAAATTCAAGGTCGACAACTCGTGTTGCCGGTGGTGGCCGGAGCGATCTTGGGACTCGTGATGCTAAAAATAACCCTCTTTCTTTTTCTCCTCCATGGACCCGGATTCGTCGAAATCGATGACGCGTCCCTGGCGTTCCGAGGATTTGGCCAGCAGCATTTCCTGGATGATCTCCGGCAACGTCCGGGCGGTGGACTCCACAGCACCCGTCAGGGGATAGCAGCCCAGCGTGCGAAAGCGGACTTCGCGCAATTCAGGTACTTCGCCGGGGTGCAGCCGCATTCGCTCGTCGTCAACCATGATCAAGACGCCGTCGCGACGGACCACTGGTCGCTTGGCTGCGAAGTATAGCGGGACCAGAGGGATGTTCTCCAGGTGCACATATTGCCAGACGTCGAGTTCCGTCCAATTCGAAAGGGGAAACACGCGAATGCTCTCACCCTTATTCACTTTGGCGTTGTACAAATTCCAAAGCTCGGGCCGCTGATTCTTGGGATCCCAGCGATGGTGCTTGTCCCGAAACGAATACACCCGCTCTTTGGCGCGGGACTTCTCTTCGTCCCGACGTGCTCCGCCAAACGCCGCGTCGAACTTGTACTTGTCCAGCGCCTGCAACAGCGCCTCTGTTTTCATAATGTCCGTGTACTTCTTGCTCCCGTGATCAAAGGGATTGATGCCCGCTTTGGCGGCTTCCTGGTTCGTGTAGACCAGCACTTCCAATCCCAATGCCTTGCGGACGTAGTTTTCGCGAAACTCGATCATCTCGCGAAACTTCCAGGTGGTGTCCACGTGCAGCAGCGGGAACGGGGGTTTCGCGGGATAGAAGGCCTTGATGGCCAGCTGCAGCATCACGGCCGAGTCCTTGCCGATGGAATAGAGCATCACCGGATTCTCAAACTCCGCAGCAACCTCGCGAATGATATGGATGCTTTCAGCTTCCAGCGCCTTGAGATGTGTGATCTGAAATTGTGACATGAAATCGAACTGCTCGGCTTGGGTTAGGGACAATGAGTGATTCTTCGAACTTCCAATGACCGTCGCGGTCGCAACGCTGGGCGTGTTCGAGGGGCTACCCTGCCGACGGAACCGTTTACAAAGTTACCAACCTGTCCTATCGTCGCAAGCTGAAGCACTACGGGGATTCCGTGGGGACATTGCGTTTTGCTTCCGCAAGCAGTTCCCGGATGGCGATCAACTGAGGTTGCGTGCCCTGTGGCAGTTGAATGTGGCTCAAACGGTTCAGTATGGTATCGGCGTCGTCCAGTTTTTCTTGTGCGATCAGCATTCGGGCCCGCATCAAATCGATCGTTACGGCGTGAAATCCATGGTCGGCCATGGCGGCAATTGATGCTGCCGAGGCCGCGAAGTCCTTCAAACTGATTTCGGTCTGCGTCTTCAGGGCAAACAAGGGCATGCTCGTTGGCGTTATCTCAAGTCCTTCCTTTGCTAACTGCAATGCTTCGTCATATCGTTTCCTTAGGGTGGCCCGCGCGCATGCCAGCGTAATCAGCGTTGGGTCGCGACCCAGCAGTTCAAATCCCTTGGCGATCAGCTCATCGTTCTGTTCCGTTTCATCGGATAAGCCTAGTTCGATGTTAACCAACAGCGCATCTCGGTCTTCGGGAGCCACTTCGAACGCCTTTGACAAAATCGTCCTTAGCGGCGTCGCGATTGGAATTGAGCAGTCGAAATCGTCCGCGGTGAAGATACGGGACCGGTGAATCCGGGAATTGCTGAACGAAGGCATCCAACACACGCTCGCCGTCGACCGGATTTCCCAGCTTCATCAACATGATGGCCAACGTCAAATAGCCTGCATTCGGCTTGTCCGGAACGTTGTCGCCCAACGTGTTCGACGCCAGGTCGTATCCCGTGGCCGTGGACAACAACTCCTTACCGTGATCAACTCGGGAAAGCAGCACTTCGCATTGAGCGTAGGTGACGAGGTCGTCGGGAGTCAGCAGACCTAACTCATCCAACTTTGCGAATTGCTCGCTGGCCGGACCAAATTCCCGACTGTAATACAGGAAACCCGCGAACTCCCGCGCCAATCGATGATCGTCGGGCAATTTTTCGACGGCCCACGTGGCCTGCTCACGAGCCCGTTCCAGCCGGTTGGGCTCGGCGCCTTGGGGTTGCGTCGACAACCGCATGCTGGCCGTCGCCAGCAGCGCCATGCCGTCGGCGTCCTCCGGGAAATTGATCAGCTGTAGTTGAGCGAACTGGTAGGCGGCATCGTAACGACTTTCGGACAATGCCTGTCTAGCCAAAGTCACCATCTTCTCCAGCGGTGGCTTGGGAATTTTACGGCTGGACAGCTTCAGCCGCAATGCAAGGCCATTGCTTTCAGAAGTGCGGTCCGTCGTGATCACCAACTGGTTGCCTTCCAACCACAATTCCACCTCCGATGTTGATGCCGGAGGATAAATCGTGGTTGCCTCAAATATGTTTCCCGAGCGATGCTGTATTCTCCGCCCCATGAGTACCGGCAGCTTGGTAAATTCGCTACGCGTTTTGGGGTCTGCCCAACGCATCAGCCCGGGTTCGATGAAATACCGCACACCGATCAAAGGCTCAAAGGGTTGACCGTCGCGCTCCGCCGATGTCACGATCCAGGTTCCGGTCAGCGCTTGCAGCTCGATCGGAGATTTTTCCGCGTCGGGCGACTGACCCGGTAGCCACGAGGGCCAACAGCAAGTCGTGAAAAGGGCGACGCCGACCAGCACGCGACGCCGAGCTGGGAGATTTCGGCTTCCGACTTGGGTAAAGTGCATGATCCACTCGCTCGCTTGATAGGGCCCCGACTTGCGATGTGCCTCGCAATCCATCGGTCGGGTTGCTGTCACCCCTCTATATTACTTAAGGCGTTTGCTGATCTAAAAGGGGCAGGTCGATTCCGTGTCGTTCTTATGTGGCAGCGAACCCCCAGAAATGGAGTCTTAGTGTGTCGTGCGGGGCCCAGTGCGGGGCCCACTCGAGCCCAGTCAGGGCCTGATTTTGGCTCGAATTTCCAGGATCACACTCTCCGCCTGGTTATGCGGTGCTCGATAAGTCGACAGACGACGAAGATCCAGATTCTGCATCAATCCCATGTGTCTCGCCGCCCCACGTTCCCGCAACCATCCGGGGCCCTTGATTAACAGAATTCGGCCAATACGGTCCCAGAAGGGTTGGAACCAGGGCAGGAGTCGCGGCATGGGCCCCACCGCCCGGGCCGTCAAGGAATCAAACCGCTGGCCGGCCAGTAGCGACTCGGCCCGGCCGGCATGTACTTGCAACGAGACCCCGGTCCGCTGCACGATGTTCTGGAGGGCGGTCACCTTCTTGCCGACCGACTCGCTGCAAACCACTTGCAGGTCGGGTCGTAGAATCGCCACCAATACGCCGGGAACACCGCCACCGCTCCCTACATCCAACACGTGCTCCCCGAGTTGCAGCGGTGCCGCCAGCTTGATCGCATCCAGCACGTCGCGAGCAACGAAGCTGTCGATGTCAACATGCCGCGTCAAATTGAGGCATGAGTTGGCTTCCCAAAGAGCCTGACGAAAACGATCCAGTGGGACGATCGCTTCGTCGGGAACGGCCAGCTCAAATCGTCGCAAAGCATCGACCAGACTCTGCACGGTTGTTGGTGGTGGCGGTGGTGGTGGTAGCATGCAGTCTAATTGTGGCTGAATTGCGTAACTCGGGCAATCCGTAATGATTATTCGGAATTTCTCGATTCAGGGGATTGTATGGACGATAAGTCCTGCGGACCTACCGCAAACTACGAGGACAGCCAGGATAACTCGTCAAACGGCTGGTCATTGCCCCCAGGGTTGAATGCGGGTGTGAAGAAACTAAAGGCGGCCACAATGAAATATTGGTTTTTTGAAACGGTACTTTTGGTAATGTTCAGCCTTTCACTGAGCGGCTGTTGTTGCTTTCCGTGTCTCCAGCCATGGCCACACGTGATGGGTGAGCCCGCGTGCGGCATCGAACAGCAGTGTTTTGAACCCGACTGCGGTCCACCCGTATGTGAACCCGATTGCGGCATCGCCAGTTGTGGGAGCGGTTGTGGCATTGTCGAGCCCGATTGCGGTTGTGTCGGGCCCCCGCATCCGTGCGGTTGGGGTCGGGGTTGCTGTGGGCCGTTCGGTATTTGGACCGGTTGGGGGCCCGACCTCGAAGCGGCAGCGGCTGGCTGGAAACACTGCCCCGGTCCCGTCGAATGGTTGCGATCCGCCTTGTGTTGTGGAGGCTGCGGCGCCTGCTACTGGGATGAGTGGGCCTGTGACCCGCCGCGATGTTGCGACCCCTGCGGGCTCGTTTGCGGAAACTACGGCTGTCAGGGAAATTGTGCCTGCGGCGCGGCGTGTGGTGGGGTGCCCTGCGCCTCCGGCGTCTGCAACAGCAGTCCGGCACGAAACGGCAGCGGATATGCCAAGGAACTTCATCGCTGGCCGCCAAAGCAAAACGCGGCTCCCGTCGCGGGAGCCCAGCGGCGCGTGGTCCGCCAGACAGCGGCCGCTACGAACTGTGACTGTGAACAATGTCGCCGCGAGCGGATGATGATGGCTCAACGACGCCGCCATACGCAAGTACATCGTGCCAGCTACGAAAACTAACGTGTGATCCTCGGGCCGCGACGCCCCACAAACCAGTGTGACGACCCTTAGCGGGGATAGCGGCCCTTTCGGAAATCGAATGGGCCGCTTATGCGTTTTGAGCTTGCGCATTTCTTGGTAGTATGTAGTTGAACCTGGTACCTTGGTCGGTTAGTAACGCTCACTCGCTTGCGCGTCGTACTTGAATTCGGTGCGTCATTCCCGATTCGTCATCGCGATCTTCATCCTCTGGCTGCTCGCTACGCTGGCGGTACGCCGATATGTGTGCCTAGGCTGGTTCTGGCCCGTGCGTGTCGCCAGCCAATCCATGGCGCCCGCCCTCCTGGGACCGCATGCCCTGCAGGAGTGCCCGACTTGCCGGGAAACGGTGACTGTCGACGCCAGCCAAAGCGTGCCCGCAGAAGTTGCGTGCTTCAACTGTGGAACGGTTTTGGAGGCGTTCAATTTGGCGGAACAGCGGCCTGGCTCTCGCGTCATCATCGACCGCTGGACGGCCAGCCACCCCGGCCCGCAACGGTTTGATATCGTCGCCTTTGTGGCGACGGATGCCGATCGACGCTGGTTAACCAAACGCATCGTGGGGCTGCCGGGCGAGACCGTCGAACTTGTGGGCGGTGACGTCTGGATTGACGGAAAATGTGCCGCGCAAGGACGCTGCGGAATTCCTGAATTCCGCCATTTTGGTGCATGCCGATCGCGGCCGAACCGTCGACCGCCGTCCGTCTCGCCTTGTCCCACGTTCCCATCCGAGTGGTTGGGCGCAAACACGGAACCATGGGACTGGGTAAACGAGCGGAAGCCGAAGTCCGGCACATCGGCTCAGGCCATCGATTGGTTGGATTACATGCATCGGTCCTCAACTCAGGTCGTGGGGAGCCCCCACGGGACGCAGCAAATCCTGGATGAATGTGCCTACAATCAGGCGGAGTCGCGGCAACTGCACGTCGTGCATGACGTGGCCTGCACGGCAACGATTCGATTTGAGGGAGATCCGCGGCTCTACCTGGAACTGCCGACCCCCTTTGGCCCGGCTCGCTTGCGTCTGACTCCCGGGCAACGGCCCGAAGTGTCGCTAGACGGGCACGCATTTTCACCGGGCAAGTCGCCGGCGGAAATCAATGATCCTCACGGCAGCCTGCGCATCCTGTTCGGTTACTGGGATCGACAACTCGTGGTTCGCCTCGATGATGCGGAGGAACAGATGTTCCCGGTAACGCGCGATGGCGACTTGCCCGCGAGCAGTCCGCGTTACCCGCCGGACAGTCCGATCGCGATGCCCCAGCCTCGCATACCCCAGGTCAGCATCGGTGCGCGAGGAAACCATCGAATTGAGCTGACGGAGTTCGAGGTTTGGCGTGACGTTTACTATTACGCCGACGTGGATCGGGGCGCAATGGACCGTTTCCAGCTTGGTCCCGATCAGTTTGCATTGTTGGGAGACAACCCCTCACGATCCGACGATGCCCGGTCCGCGGTCGGTCGCGGCATAGTGCGGCGTGATCAAATCCTGGGCATCGTGACCCGCCTCAGGTGAGGACGCCTTCGCATATCCGTGTACGACCGCTTGATAAGCTGCCTGCCAAAAGAAACCCGTCACGAAGGATCGTGACGGGTCTGCTATGAAAAACAACCTTCGCGTCAACCCGGTCAATCAAGGGTGTCAAACAAGCTTGGGCTGCGCGTCGGTTGGTATGCTTAAGTTACAGCCCCCTATGATTTACGATTTATGGCTGATTGCAAGGGCAAGTGGCGAGTTTTTCACAAGATTAGGAATTCTTCATCCGGGGATCAGGGCAGAACGCCTGAATTACGAAACAGGCGGGCGTCAAACGGCTTTGACGCCCGCCCAGGTATTCGCGTGAAGGCATGTACGGGGTTTAGTACATGTCGTAATCACCACCGTGTCCGGCTTTGGCGGTACCCTTCTCCTCTTTTGGTTTTTCCGCGATCAACGCGTCGCTGGTTAGCAGCAGCGTGGCCACGCTGGCTGCGTTGGCCAAAGCAGTTCGGGCAACCTTGGTAGGATCAATAACGCCCGCCTTGACCATGTCCTCGTAGGCGTCAGTCAAGGCGTTGTAGCCGAAGTTTCCACTCCCGGCGATGACTTTCTCGCAGACGATGCCACCGTCCTGTCCGGCGTTGTCGGCGATCATGGTCAGCGGCGAACGGCAGGCTCGCAGAACGATGTTGTAGCCCACCTTTTGATCGTGGGTGACCGTTTCGGCGGCTTTGACCCCTGCGGCTGCTCGCAAGAGGGCGACTCCGCCGCCGGGCAGGATTCCTTCTTCGACCGCTGCTCGGGTGGCGTGCAACGCATCTTCCACCCGTGCTTTCTTTTCCTTCATTTCGCTCTCAGTTGCCGCCCCCACATTGACTTTGGCCACGCCACCTGACAGCTTGGCCAGCCGCTCTTCCAGTTTTTCGCGATCGTAGTCGCTGGTCGTGTTCTCGATCTCGCGACGAATCTGGTCGATGCGACCCTTGATGTCGGCACTCTTGCCGGCGCCTTCAATGATCGTGGTCGTATCCTTGTTCACCAGGATCTTCTTGGCTCGACCCAAGTCCGAGATGGGAAGCGTCTCGAGCTTCATGCCCAGTGCCTCAAACACGGCCGTACCGCCCGTAAGGATGGCGATGTCTTCCATCATGGCCTTGCGACGATCGCCGTATCCTGGGGCTTTCACCGCACAACACTTGAACGTGCCACGCAGTCGGTTGATAACCAGAGTCGCCAGCGCTTCGCCATCCACGTCCTCGGCGATAATCAACAGCGGCTTGCCTTGCTGCACCACCGCCTCCAGCAACGGCACCAGGTCTTTAATGCTGCTTATTTTCTTCTCAAACACCAAAACGAAGGCATCTTCCAGCACGCACTCCATGGTGTTGGGGTCGGTGACAAAATAGGGAGACAAATAGCCTTTGTCGAACTGCATCCCTTCGACCCATTCCACTTCCGTGTCGAGACTCTTGCCTTCGTCGACCGTGATCACACCATCTTTTCCGACTTTTTCCATCGCGTCAGCCAACAACTCACCGATTTTACGATCGTTGTTGGAGGCGATAGCACCCACGTTGGCCATGTCGTCACGATTCTTGATCTTGATCGACATCTTGTGCAGTTTCTCGGTAATATCGGCAACGGCGAACTCGATCCCCTGTTTCATCTGAATGGGATTGACGCCAGCCACGACAGCTCGCAAGCCTTCGTTGAAAATGGCTTCGGCCAGAACCGTCGCCGTTGTGGTCCCGTCGCCGGCCACGTCGCTGGTCTTGGAAGCCACCTCGCGCACCATGCGGGCTCCAATGTTCTCGTAGACGTCTTCCAAGTCGATTTCCTTGGCGACGGTCACACCATCTTTGGTGACGGTCGGCGAGCCGAAGCTCTTCTGCAAAATGACATTTCGCCCCTTGGGACCGAGCGTTACTTTGACGGCGCGAGCCAGCTTGCCCACCCCGCGGCGAATGGCCTCACGCGCTTCTTGATCGAAGGCAATTATCTTTGCCATGAATGTTTCTCCTTAGTGGTTCAGCCCCGCCGGATCGTGTGTGCGGCGGGACCCTGCATGTTTTTTCAAAAAATGCCAGACAGGTTAACTATTCGACGACGGCCAGGATTTCGGATTCGTGAGCCAAAAGCAGCTCTTCGTCGTCAAACTGGTAGGTATCGATGCCGTAGCTGTTGAAGATGACTCGGTCACCCACCTTGACCTGGAAAGAGCTGCGCGAGCCGTCATCCATCAGACGTCCATCACCCAGTGCCACGATCGTGCCACGCGTGGGCTTGTCTTTCGCCGAGTCGGGCAACACGATACCCCCCGCCGTACGCTCGTCCGATTCATCCCGGCGAATTAATACACGGTCAGCAATGGGTTTCAGATTGATCTTCGTTCGATTCTTCGTAGCCGTGGCCATCCCAATTTTCTCCGTAACTTCAAACTTGACCTGAGGACCGCTCGACGAGCGGATTTGGACTGTCATTTTGCGCCTCGATTCGCGCGTTACCCGCCCTCCAACGCAAGTCGCGCACCATCCGGCGAAAATGTCAGAAATCGTTGTATTTTTCGGCAATATTGGTCAAGAATCGGCCGGCGGCTTATAATATGGGCTGACGGGGTCAGGCTGCGGGCTGCCAGAATGACAGCATAAGTTTTGGCCAACCACTCGAACGGAATGGATCGATTTTTGGGGCGTTTTTTTCCTCAATCGATCTGGCTGCACGTGACAACTCATTGGTTGAACGCTAAAACCTCGCCATTACGCGAATTCAAGGCTGGTTCCGAAGCACCGGCTGTACGGGCACGCATCAGCGTATTCACTCTCGGCCGCGGTACAGAGTTAGGGGCGGGACGAGGGCAATCGCAGACGGAGCGCATAAGAGTTTATGACACTCGATATCAAATGCAGTTGCGGAAAGAAACTTCGCATTAAGCCAGAATTTCTGGGAAAACGGGTAAGATGCCCCGCATGCCAGGCGGCCGTGCAGGTTCCCAACTCGAACGGGGCCACTTCGAGGTCCGTGCCCAAGTCTCAGGATGGGGCTAAGCAACCGGACACGAAGTCGACGCAGTCGACCAAGTCGGCTACCCCAGTAGCCGCGAAAAAGGCCGCCAAGGCCGACACCCACGGCAGCGCAAGATCCACCACCCCGACCCAGCCTCCCACGCAGGCCTCGCACGCATCAACGAAAGCACCCCCGGCACAACAAGCCTCAAGTGGCTCCGTGTCGAGCCCGAAGCCGATGACGCCCGTACCCACCAGCCCGATCGCCGATCTGCTGGACGAGATCGGCTTCCAGGCAGCACGCTCCCGCCACAACTGTCCCCAATGCAAAACGACGCTAGCCGCCGAGGCTGTCTTGTGTGTTAACTGCGGGTACCATCTGGAAAAGGGCAAAGCCCTGCAGACCAAACGCGTGGGCCGACTCTAACCCGTGGGTCCACGCCGCTGAAGTACAAGTGCGACGCGCAAGCGAGTGAGTGAGCCTGCCAGTCAGCTAACTCTCTAGTTTCAGCGAATGCGACCAACAGTGTGAATCTTCAAAACACGAAAGCGAGTGAGCCTGCCAACCGGCCACAACACGGGTTTCGGCTGCATGTTTCCAAGCCTGCGTAACTTTCTGAGCGCAGGCGAATGTCTTTCGCAGGTGGCTCGCGACTTCCCCTGCCTTCGTTCGACGCCACCCGATGTCCGCGACATCAAAACTTACGCCCCCGCGGGGCTGTCACGCCACCCTGCCGCGCCCAGGATTGACTGGGGCCATGATCGCTAAATCCCGCGTGATTGATACTGCACAACGCAGCATGCCCAGCATTTTGCTTTGAATTTGCCGCGTGATTTGACCTCTTCTGACTGCGCAGTAGGCTTTAGCGCGCCATTTTCATGCGCTCCCACCAAGCCAACACCCCGCTCAACTCACAATCACCAGAGGCATACCCATGAAACGTCTATTTTCCTTTCTGGTGGCGCTGATCATCAGCGCACCCGCCTGGGCCACCCAGCCCGCTGATCATCAACTGGAAGCGGCCGCGCGAAATTTTCGCATTGCCACCTATCAATCGTATCGCACCGATCGAGGCGAATATGATCGTCGCATCGCGGCCTGCAGCGAGGCCGTCAAGCGATTTTACCTGGCCAGCAATGAGCAGGGTCGGGTGCAAATTCGCCAGTGGTTCGAGGAAGTGAAGTCGGGCCAGGCACCTGCCATTCCCGAAGTGCCCCAGATCGAACTCGCCAAATCGCTGCCCAAATCGAAACGGTCACGAGAGGCGAAGGAGTCCAACGCAGCCAAGCACAAGGATGGCTTTGAAATCACGAAGTACGAGTCGAATCCACGATTCAAATCTCGATTTTCCGGACCCCACGCCAACCACGATGAAACCCTGGTCTCCGCCGAGAATGACGAGTCCCAAGGGGTAGGAGGATTGTTCTCCAGCATCGGAAAATCGTTCTTGAAAGGCAGTGGCAAGCGCACATCGCGACCGCAGCCCACCGACCCCGAAGAAAATAAGCCGGTGGCCGAAAGTCCCCACGATGAAAGCCCGGCCGAAGACAGCGCTCCCGCCACCGAAGTTATCCAAACGGACCCCGCCGCCTACGAGGGTGTGGAGGATCCGTTTGCTCCAACGGATACGCCCGTCGATGCGCAAGCGGTCGCGGAAACCAATGCGGCTTCCTTCGGGAATGGATCGGACGCCGTTGCAGATTCCCCGGCGAAATTCGATGTTGATTCCCAGGCAGGGAATACCAGCGGCAGCCCGGATGGAACCGATGTATCAGGACTGAACAAGAAGATTTTGAATTTCAACCTGACCGTTGAAATGCTCCAGGAAGACCTGGGCTCCGCAGCACAGAAGTCCGTGGACGGAATGGTTCGCACGGTTGAGCAACTCGAAGCGGCGAATGCGACCTTCACCGAGATCTTCGACGCTCAGATGTTGCTCTCCAGAGAGGACCGCGATCAATTGAGCAAGTTGGCTTCGCTGGAGGAAGTTGCCACGCAGGTGATGACATCCATCAACGAGCTGATGGCCCGACAGGGGAGCGACCAGTCGGACACGGCGACGACGAACGACGTGACCAACCTGGAAGACCTGCGCATGCGCGTCAGCAAGGTTCTGGCCCACCACGCGTTTTGAGCGGGGCAGTCGTGGCGTAGCCGCCCAGTCAACTCCGGCCGACGTCCTTGGCTGCGTAATCAGATGCGCGGCCAAGTTGGACGAATTCATTCGCTCGTTTTCTTCATAAGTTGTTACGACCCACCTATCGTCAGCTTGTCCATCATGCTCAAGCGGAGGACGAGTAACTGGCGGCCGTGGTCGCGCCGTGACGCGCCGAGGCCGACAGCGCATGCATCGCGAATAGTGCCAACGACACAACGCGATGATCGCCCGGCGTGTAACGAATGGAAGCATCTTTACCCATGCCACTCCACGCATTTGCCTACCCCAGGCCATCGGCGCCGACGGCTTAAGTCGTGGCCGGCCATTAGTTAGGATTCCACGCTGGCCGACGTGGTCGCATGATAGTGCAGGTAGGCAAACCAAAAGACGAGGCCGTTCAACAAATGCCAGACTCCGTGGCCGGTGAGAATGTGATTCGAGGGGACGCAAAGAATATGCAAGAAATCCAGCCACCAGAATCCCCACGCCACAGCAAACGTACCGACCATGGCCCAGGCCCAAGGGCCCAGCTTTCGATCATAGATGCCGCGCGCGACGACCAGCAGCACAAATAGGCTAAATGCGGGACTCGCGAAAATCGTCCAGCACGCGCTCAGCACGCTCATCACCAGCGATGCCGCCACAACCAGCCAGATTAATCCGCTCGCGTCTGCCTGTGGCCTCGATCGATGTTGCTGGATGGCCATCACGCTAAAAATAAATAAGTACATGCCGCTCAAATCGAGCACCTCACCCAGGATCGTGTTCGAGGCGTGGTAGTAAGCCGACGCGACTCCCGTCCACAGCGCGGATGCCCCCAACAGTCGTTGCAGCGGACGGCGGGCGTAGCGCAGGATCATGATCCCGGCAATCACCGGTCCGATATTGGTCCACGTATCCGCCGGATGTTTGATGGGCCCCGCCAGCGTTTGTTCACAGAACTGAAGTCGAGCGGGTTCCAACAGCCACGAGAGATCCATGAGTTTTCCTGTCGAATCTTAATTCTGGCGACGCAGGGTTGTATCGGCGCACGCACGATGCGCAAGTAACTATGTAGTCTACGCTAAGCCTCACGCGCTGGCGCGTCTTGAAATGGCGCATTGCGCGTAGCCTTTGGCTGAATCCCGTGATTTTTCCTGGCGGGCTGAGCTCACTCGCTTGCGCGTTTTGAAGTTGCACACTTTCGGTGGCACTTGGCCGAAACCCGTGATTTAGCCCGTTGGCAGACACACTCGCTGCCGCGTCGAGCTGGTGTTTTCACGTTGTTTTCGCCTTAGCGCAACTTCACAACTTGCGCGTCGGCTCGTGGCCAGTTGCGGCATGAACCACTGACCGTTCGCAAGTTGCGGGCTCATCCGTTACCATGACAACGCCCGGACGGTCCACTCACTGACGTGAATGAACGTGCACCGGCGGGCGGATTGTGATCTCGTCGCAGCACGCCTACAGCCTATTCACTTAGTCGGGCGTGCGCATTCTGAACTCAGCCGTCGTGTGGCGAAATACTGTGGCGACAACAAAGCGGTCGTGGCAAGAAAGAAAAATTCGATGAAAGCCTCCGATCTGTTCGTCAAATGTCTTGAAGCCGAAGGGATCGAGTATATCTTTGGCGTGCCAGGCGAAGAAAACGCCGATTTCATGATGTCGCTCGAACAGTCCGAGCAAATCAAGTTCGTCCTCACACGGCACGAGCAAGGCGCGGCGTTCATGGCCGAAGTGTACGGCCGGTTGACCGGAAATCCCGCCATTTGTCTGGGTACATTGGGTCCGGGCGCCACCAACCTGATTACCGGCGTGGCCGACTCGAATATGGACCGCTCGCCCATGCTGGTCCTGACCGGCCAGGGTTCGTCCCAACGGCTGCATAAAGAATCGCACCAAGTCATGAACGTCGTCGCCATGTTCAAACCTGTGACCAAATGGGCCACCAGTATTCGCCATCCGGATACGATTCCCGAGGTCATCCGCAAGTCCGTGCGCGTGGCCCGCAGCGAGAAGCCGGGCGCGGTGCTGGTCGAACTGCCCGAGGACCTGGCCAAGTTGCAAACCGACATGCTGCCCATGACGCCGCGTCGTTATCGGCGACCCACGGCGGGCGACAAGATCGTGGACCGGGCATTCGAACTGCTGAAGAACGCCCAGCAGCCTTTAATTCTGGCTGGCAACGGCTGCATTCGCCGAAGGGCCAGCAAACAACTGCGGATATTCTGCGAAAAGACGGGCATCGGCGTCGTCAGCACGTTCATGGCCAAAGGCTGCGTCGACATGGACGCCCCGTATTGCCTGTACACAATCGGACTCGGCGCTCGCGACCTGGTGGCCTGCGCTGTCGAAGAGTCAGACCTGGTAATTTCGCTCGGCTTCGACATGGTCGAGTACCATCCGTGGCTGTGGAATCCACATGGGGATAAGCCCATTATTCACGCCGACTTTTTGCCAGCCGAGATCGACCGCTATTACGACCCGCAGGTTGAGTTGATCGGCGACCTTGCGCACACGCTGTGGATGTTCAATGAACGTGTGGAGCGTTGCGGCGGGCTTTCATTCGACTCAAAGCGGCAACGCAAAATCCGCCAACTGATGTCGGAGGACCTGGCCGAGCACCGCGATGACGATACCACCGGCTCGATCCGGCCTCAAAAGGTGCTGTGGGACATCCGCGAATTGATGGGGCCGCACGACGTCCTGCTGTCCGACGTCGGTGCGCACAAAATGTGGATCGCGCGGCATTATCATTGCCACGAGCCGAATACGTGCCTGATTCCAAACGGTTTCTGCTCGATGGGTTTCGCCTTGCCGGGCTCGATCGCCGCCAACCTCGTCTTGCCCGAACGGCGTGTGCTCGCCATCTGCGGCGACGGTGGGTTCATGATGAACGTTCAGGAAATGGAGACGGCCCGGCGGCTGAATAGCAACATCGTCGTCATGGTCTGGGAAGACGGCGGCTACGGGCTGATCGCTTGGAAACAGGACAACGAGTTCAAGCGACACACGGACCTGGCGTTCGGCAATCCGGACTGGCTCAAGCTGGCCGAGGCATTCGGCTGGCATGGCCAATGCGTCCAGCGGAGCAAGGAATTGAAAGGCGCGTTGCAACAGGCATTTGCGGAAGCTGGCCCGTCGCTGATCGTACTCCCCATCGATTACCGAGAAAACCGCAAACTCACGGAAAAGCTGGGGCAGATTACCTGCCCGATTTAGTCGAACCGAGCCGGATTGTTCCTGACTGTATTGTGGAGCTGTTCAATTCGCCATGCCTGAAGGATTCCCCTTGCCGGGGATCAACCTTGTTCGGCTCGAATCCGTGGGGCCGTCGACCAGGGCAACTCAGTCTTCTTGCCGACGCACGTACGTGCCGCGAAAGACCTCGTTCCAGGTCGTTCCATTGTCGGGAGAGTGCTTCATTACCAGGGTGACCCGATCGGGCTCCGTCGGCTGGAGGCTGGACGAACTCAACACCTTCCGTCCGGTCGCAAACACGGTCTCCCCGGTGAACAACATGACTCCGTCCTGCATCGAGCCCGCGAAGCTCGAAACCGACCCGCTGGAATCGACCCACGTTTGCTTCCACGTTTTCGACGAGGGATCGAAAAAGCTGATTCCCGTGCCCGTATCGCGGCCAAACGAACGCCATTTCTCGGTGATGAGGTGTCCCGCTTCGTCTTTCGTGACGAAGGCGTTTCCAATCGCTTCGCCACGGGCGTTCAAGACCGTCCAGGTTCCCACCCAAAAATCCAACTGCCGGTAAACTTCCGGCATGCGCGAGCGATTTGCCTGTTCGGACAGCCGCTGGAATCGCTCGTCGTCTCGAAGCGAGGCGAAGTCAGCGTCTTCCTTCAACGGCTGGGGGCTGCGAAAACCTGCATCGATTGCGGTTGCCAGTGTATCCAGGGCTTCTGTTTGCCGCCCCTGCAGGCAGTAGGCACACGCCAAATTGTAGAGTGCCACCGGTCGCGTGGCGGGAAACGTGCTGGCTCGTTGATGCGTCGCGATGGCTTCCTCCCATTGACCGTTGGCATGCAGCGCAAAACCCAAACGGAGCCAGTATTCCGCGTTGTCCGCGTGCTGATCCACCAGCTGTCGGTAAGCGAGAATCGCCTCGGGCCAGCGTTGACCGGCGAATGCCGCTCGCGCCATCTCGACAGTCAACGTGGCATCCGTCTCATGGTTACTCGACTGAGCCCACATGGAGTGTCGGTTGGACGGCATGAGCGTCGCTCCGAGCACGATCGCGCTGGCGACGACCCAGCGTGGCACACGCGGAGCAAACCGTTGGGGATGCCCGAGCAGATAATGCAACCTGGCTTTCGTGATGTGCGAGGGGCGTGAGGCCGGCACCGCCGGCATATCGCGTAGATGGTGTCGCAATTCCGCAATCTGCAGCAGACAGCGGGCGTAGTCTCGCGGATTACAGTTCAGCGACGCCACGACTTCCTCGTCGCAACAGACTTCACAGACGCGATCCAACTGGCGGTTCGCCCACCACACAAGCGGATGAAACCACCACACCACTTGCGATATCCATTGCAGCAGGCTCCAGACGATGTCTCCGCGCCGCAAATGCACGATTTCATGAGCCAGGATCAAATCCAGTTCCTGAGGGCTGCATCGCTCGAGCACCGCCTGCGGCAGAATGATCTTCGGTTGTGCCCAGCCCATCACCAACGGACCATAGTTGTCCGAATGGATCAACGCCTGTACGGGGCGGTGGCAATCCAGTTGGTGACACAGACGCTGCACGGACGCTTGCAGGCCTGCATATGTCGGCGGCTCATCCGCCGGCGCCCGCAAGACCCTGCTCGCCCGTAGCCAGCGAGTCATCGTGCTGGCCACGAAGTAGAGCACACCACCAATCCAACAACTCAAGCAGAGGCTCGCCAGCCCGTATGAATCGCCGAACGATGGCGCTGGGGATGCAACCTGATCCGCGCGGGTCGAAACGGAAGGGGCCACGGAGACGGACGAATTCTGGTAAGAGGAGTCGACTACCTCCACGTCCGGATGAGATGAGGGCGAGCCTTCAACTGGCAACAGAACCGCAGCCGGTGTTGCGTCCGGGAACGCCAGTGGGGCTGGAAGTAGACCGAAAGGGCTGGTGGTGCCGGGTGGAAGCAGACACTTGACGATGACCACGATCCACAGGGCGTGTGCGACATGCGGCCGTTTGCGGCCAATCAGCAAGGCGGCACCCCCAATGGCGAGGATCACCACGGTTACTTCTCCCATGTGCCAAAGCAACGTCGATCCCCAACCGAAAGTTGGCAGGCTCATGGTATTACTGCTCCGTTTCGTCCAGCATTTGTTTGAGTTCCGCAATATCGGTTTCGCTCAAATCGCCGTCCGCCAGCAAGTGTTTCATCAAGGGCAGAGACTGGCCGTCGAACAGCCGGTTGAGCAAATCGCGTATGGCTTCACGGCGAACCTGTTGTGCCTGCACCCGAGGGCGATACAGTTTGGTGCGGCCGACACGCCGTGATTGAAGATACCCTTTCGCTTCCAGCCTCCGGATATAGGTCTGTGCCGTCGTGTAGTCCATGGTACGATTGCTGGAAGCGACGGCGGCATAAATATCGCCCACGGCTGCCTCCCCGGTCTTCCAAACCGCGCCACCACCTCCATTTCACCTCTCGACAGCAATGGCCTGGCCATAGTTCAAGTTTTCCCAGGTTGAGTGGAACAAGCACGAAGCTAAGCTAAATCACCGAGCGCGATTCGGCGACAAGATACAACGGAATCCGGGGGGTTTGGAACGGAACCCGGGGGGTGAGGGGGGCATCCCCCCTCACCCCCCGGCCTTCGCCCCGCGGGCTGCACAATCGCGCTCGGTCATTTAGTCTGCCGCACTTCAAGCACGACTCCCGAGTTTTGAAGTTGAGCATCATCGTTAGTATTTCGCCGTAACCCATAATTTGGCCGGCCGGCTCACGCGCTGGCGCGTCGTGCTGGTATTTTTCGGCGGAGCCGTGCCACAACAATCCAACTGAAGCATCCCGCGAGGACGCCACGACGGCCGCCAGGTTCTGGCACCGGCATCCATAACAGGTCGTTGGGAAGCATCAATCCGTTACCGTTGGCAAATGGCCCCAAAAACGCTCCCGTAGACCCATCGTAACGCAACAAACGGTTGTTTTGCCAGCTGGCCACAATCAACTCGCCGTTGTCAGCAAACAAATGACCGACCGGGCAACTTACCGGGCCCCCCGTCAGGAACGGTCCCAGTGGGCTGCCGGAGGAGTCAAATTTAAAAATCGTACTCGCCAGGTGGCTCGACACCAACACATTTCCATTTGCATCCAGATTCAGAATAAGTGGAGTTTGCACGGTCGCGAAGTTCCCGGCAAAAGCTCCCGTGACTGCGTCGTAACGCCGAATCGCATTACCGACGAAATCACTGACCAGCAATTCACCCTGGTTCCACAGCAAACCAACGGGCCGCTGCAGCCCCCCCCCACTGGCAAATACACCCAGCGGGTCGCCCGTATCCGGATCGAATCGCAGCACCGACCCGGTGTCCTTGTTCGCCACGTACAACAGGCCGTCGGGACCAAATTGCAAATTGCCGGGTGACGAGAGCCCGGCGCTGGCAAACACCCCCGTAAAGGCGCCCGTATTCCCGTCGTATCGCAGAATGGCATTCGTATTGGAACTGGACACATACAGGTTACCGTCCGGCCCAAAGTCCATCCCATCCGGCAAGTTCAAACCACCGCTCCCCGGAGGCACAAATGCACCCAGAAAGGCGCGCGTGTCGCCGTCGTAACGACGGATCGAGTGCGTCGCCCAACTTCCGACCAGCAAGTCGCGGGCGGCGGCGGTGGACACCACAAATAGGGCAACGACCAGAAATACAAGACGGCTGGATTTCGATTGCATCGGTTCTGCCTCCACGGTGTGCAATTACGTACATATGTACGTTTATAGTTACAATCGTACATATGTCAAGATCGGGGACGGAAAAGGCAGGTAAGCGTCATTGGCAGAGAGCGGACCACGTGCATCTCCTCCTAAGGGAGCTGACGACGTGCGCAAGCACGGCCAGCGACCGAAGGATCTTCCAAAGGCGTTGATCGACGAGCAACGGTAGACTCACGAAATCCCGGACGCACGCCTGCAGGCGATGTCACGTTGACCGGCAGATCCTTCACTCCGCTCCGCTCCGTTCAGGATCCCACGGCAGGTCGTTCCGCTTGCCACCGCACAATCCGCATAATCCGTATGGCTCGACGCGACCTTACCCGCGCGCCCCGGGCCTGCTGTTTTGCTGAGAAATTAGCTGGTCTGCTGCGCTGCCTGACCTATGCTTATTGAGCCAATTGCAGTTGACGAATCGATGCTGGCCGTCAATTTTCCACTGACCACTGCGCGGACCGGGAGGTCTCGATGACGTTAGCATTCGTGGGACGTCAGCCGATCTACACACCGAATCTGAAGGTCGCGGCCTATGAGGTGCTGTTCCGCGACAGTACGCTCAACGCGTCCAACATCGAGGACGGTGATCAGGCCACCGCCGAGCTAATCCTGAACCTGTTTGCGGAAATTGGCGTTCAACAAATTGTGGGGGATGTCCCCGCGTTCATTAACGTGACCCGCAACTTCATCATTGATGGTCACGTCCATGCGTTGCCCAAGGACCAGGTAGTGGTGGAAGTCCTGGAGGACGTCAAGCCCGATCCAGACGTGCTGGAAGCCCTGCGCAATCTGTCCGCCGAAGGCTACACGATCGCCCTGGACGATTTTGTTTACTCGCCGGAACTTCAGCCGCTGGTCGAAATCGCGGATATCATCAAAGTCGAACTGCCGGCGATCCGGCCGGACGACTTGCCCCACCATGTGCAGCAGCTGCGGCGGGACGACGTCCAACTACTGGCTGAAAAAGTCGAAACCCATCAGGACTTTGAACGCTGCCAGCAGCTGGGCTTCGACTACTTTCAGGGCTACTTCTTCTGCAAACCCAAAGTCATCCAGGGTACGCGCGTACCCGTCAACCGCGTGGCCGCGGTGCAATTACTGGCGCAACTGCGACATTCCAATGTCAAAATGACAGACCTGGCACAAATACTCAGCAAGGAACCGTCGTTGTGTTATAAGCTGCTGCGATTTGTCAACTCGGCACAGTGCGCGCTCAGTCGTCGCGTTGATTCCGTGCAAGCCGCCGTGACGCTGGTCGGTTTGCAACGCATCCATTCGTTTGCCCGGCTGGCGCTGCTGGCCAGGGTAGCCGAGGAGAAACCACCGCATCTCGTGGCAACGGCCCTCATGCGAGCCCGCATGTGCGAGCTGTTAGCACAGGTCGCCAACCGCAGCCACCCGGACACGTACTTTGTCGCCGGCATGTTCTCGGTGCTCGACGCGCTGCTCGACAAACCCATGCAGGAAGCGCTGGAGTTCTTGCCGTTGGAACAGGAGATTCGATCCGCGTTACTGAACCGGACCGGACCCATGGCCGACATTGTCCGATGCGTAGTGAATTACGATCAAGCCGACTTCGATCACGTGCAGGTGGACGGGCTGGACAACTATGCCATTCGCTCAGCGTATCTGGACGCCGTCGTCTGGTCCGCAGAGGCGTCCCTGGCCGCGGCCAAGGTGTCGTAACTGCAAACGCGCCCTACTCCCCGCTGCCTACTCCCCGCTGCCTGCTCCCCGCTCTAACAGCTGCTCAATCTTCAGCGCAAACTGTTCGCGCATGCGCAGGTGCGCGTCCCCGGTGGCGGGGCCATTGAACCCCGTGTAGACCGCATTCACCTTGCCGTTCCGGTCCACAAACAGAATCGTGGGATAAGCGCGGACCTGGTCCAATACTCGTAGTTGACGTGTGGCTTCCTCCTTGTTCGAGATGCCACCGATCAGTACCGGAAACCGGATTTTGTGTTGTTGGATGTACGTGCGAACTTGTTGGGCGTCCCGCGGGAAATCCCCGGTCAGTTCAAAGGCCAGCCCCAAAACGCCCAGACCGCGCGCGGCGTACTCGTCCTGCAACTCCGACAAGTAGGCTCCGGCATCATGACAATTGGGGCACCAGGAACCAAAAATCTCGATCAACAGTGGTTTTCCCCGGCGGGACTCGTCGATCATCGGCTGCAATTCGCCGTCCAGATCCGCAAACTTCAAATCACCGATCGCCGCCTCGTGGTTGGCTTGGGTGATGCCAAAAGCGTTGGGCAATTCCGCCTGATCGTCGCGCTGGCCCGTCCAGGTGTCGTGCCACCAATCGCCCGACCAGAAGTCCCCTTGCAGCGTACCGTCCGGCTGGCAACGCGCACGAAACAAGAAGGCATGAGATCCATCGAAGCAGGATAATTCCAACTGTTGTCCCTCCACCCTTCCCGCCAGGTAACGGTAATCGCCGAACGGGGTCAAGAAGGTGCCCCAGAGTCCAGCCTGCTGATCGTGCTGGAATACGCCGACGGCAGGCGAGTCCTCCGACGCGAACTGCACGCGCCATTTACCCAGGAAGTTGGCATGCCGCTGATCCGGACCTCGCTCCGCTTCCCGCCGTGCGCTAAAGGACATCTTGGCAATCTGGTCGGCGCCGCGTCGCTTGGTCCAGTTTCCAGTCCATGTATCCCCGTCCGCGGCATAGCTGGCCTCGATCCGCGAGTCGTAGTGCAGCATTTCGAGCGTCAGCTGCCCATCCTGAACGGTGCACTGCGGCACGGTAATGGATTCCGGGCCGTTCACGATCCTGGCCCGGGGTTGACCCGCGACATCTTCCAGCGTGAGTATGAAATGCAGAGGACCACCGGGAGTGTCCAGCGTGGCGTCCCACCGGCCGGCCCAACTGTCGCCAGCCTGCGCCGACGTAGCCAACCAACACCCGACGATGCCGGCCAAGATGAGTACTCCCGACACGCTGGTGCCAGATCGAGGACGACTTCTAGGCATTTGGCGCATGTTCAGAACTCCAGACATAGCGGGCCGCCAG
Source organism: uncultured Planctomycetales bacterium (assembly GCA_963695565.1). GTDB lineage: Bacteria > Planctomycetota > Planctomycetia > Pirellulales > Pirellulaceae > CAVOGW01. Next base: position 12,789 of record CAVOGW010000004.1, on the reverse strand, counting down.
CGAATCGAACGCCTGGCATTGTTGATCGACCCAGGCATCATCACGGCCAAGCTCATGACACATTATCGCGGCAACCCCAGGTGCTGCCAATCGTGCGGCACGAGCATCCAGCATTAACCAGCGCGACCTGCGGGCCAGTACGTCCTCCACGCTGCGTGCCATTTCGCATCGGCAAGCCCACACGACTTCGGCCGCCGTCAGCGAAATATCGGGATGCACTGGCGTGGCCAGTTCCGCGTTGGACCGAATCAGGGCTTGCAGCTGATTGGCATCCGTACCGTAAGCCGTCCACGTCCCCACTTGCGTGGACGCGGTTGCACCGTACAACGGCAAGTGTTGCGTACGACACGGGACAGGCGGCAGACCGCCGATCAGAATGGCACGATCCACGACATCTTCGGCCATTCTGCGGTACGTGGTCCACTTGCCCCCCAAAACCGTGACCAGCTGCGATCGGGGGGCTACGTCGATGGAGTGGTCGCGTGAGAGGACGGACGTCACGGAGCTTTTTTTCGCGGAACTCACCAGCGGTCGAATGCCAACGAAGACGCTGCGAACGTCCTGGGGCCCAATCAAACGCTGTAAGTATTGATTGGCAGTTGACAACAGAAATTTCCCTTCCTGGGGCTGCATGGTCGGCTCCAACGAGACGCGCTCAATCGGAGTGTCCGTGGTCCCCAGCAGTGTCACGCCTAGCCACGGGATCATGAAGAACACGCGGCCATCATCGGTGCGGGGAATCAAGACCGCGGCATCGCCCGGCAGGAATGACCGATCGACAACAAGATGAACACCCTGGCTGGCAGCAATGCGTGATGTCGCGTGCGGGTCATCCAGTTGTCGCACGGCATCCGAAAACGGCCCGGCCGCATTGATCACCACGCGGGCCCGGACCACAAGTTGCTCGCCATTTTCCTCGTCGTTGACGATCACTCCTGTCAGGCGTCCGCCCACGTCTTTTTCGAAGCCCGTCACCGCCGCATAGTTCAGCAGCAGCGCACCATGGTGATTGGCCGTGCGGGCCAGGCATATCGCCAACCGCGCGTCGTCGAAGGCGCCGTCGAAGTACGACGTCCCGGCACGCAGACCGCGGCTGCGAATGGTGGGCACCAACCGGATCGTCGCCTCTCGGGACAGATGACAGGATTTTTGAAACCGGTATGGGCCGGCCAGGGCGTCGTACAGCTTGAGGCCGCACCCGTAGTACAGACTGTCCGACCAACGATAGCTGGGAATTACGAACTGCAGTGAATGGACGAGATGTGGGGCATTTTTGTGCAGCAGTCCACGTTCGCGAAGTGCGTCGCGCACGAGCGTGGGGTTTCCTTGCTGCAGATACCGCACTCCGCCGTGAATCAATTTCGTGGACCGGCTGGACGTGCCTTTGGCAAAATCATGCTGCTCGAACAGCGCCACGCGCAACCCACGCGACGCGGCATCGACCGCCGCTCCCAGGCCCGTGGCACCACCTCCCACGATGGCCACGTCGACGGGTTCACGCAACTGCCTTAGATCTTCTAGATTCTTGGTGCGATTCACGACTTCACTCCTGTCCCGGTCTGGCACAGCACCCTGAACGGTACGCCACCGAGCGGCTCTCTGACCAGCGGCCTGAGTGTGGTTTCAAGAAAGCACCTTAGTTCGAATTTTGCACTTTTTTGCGCGAGCAGGTGTGGTTTTCGGCAAGTGTGGCTTTCGTCGGAACGTAGAATGATTGTCCTCAAATTGTTCATTCTCTGCGCTCGCAATGGCCCGGAAACAATTGAGGACAATGGTCCTGAATTGTGTCGACGGCGACGCCGAGAATGCAAAACACGAACTTAACGACATACAAAAACTGGACGAGGCGCCGAGTGGTAAGCTCTGCACTTAAACAAACACCGGCGCGTGGGCGTCGCCTCATTTCCTTCCGCAGCGGCCGCGTGATGCATTGGCTGTGCCTGTGGGTTGCCTGGCTCAACGGGGTCAGGACGGCATGCGCCGACGAAGTGGCGCCCGTCGACGAAACGGGAAAGCCAAACATTGTCATTGTATTCACGGATGATCAGGGATGGGGAGACGTGTCATGCTATGGCGGCCGGCACGTCCGCACGCCGCAGATTGACCGGCTGGCTGCGGAGGGGATCCGCTTTACGAATTTTTACGTTTCCCAGCCGGTATGTTCCGCCTCGCGGGCCTCGCTACTTACGGGCTGCTATGCCAATCGAGTCGATATCCGTGGTGCCCTGTCGCCGGATGCCCGAACAGGCCTTGACCCGGCCGAGCATACGCTGGCCGAGGTCGTCAAGCCGCTTGGCTATGCCACCGCTTGTTTTGGCAAATGGCATTTAGGCCACCTTGCCCCATTCTTACCCACCCAACAGGGCTTCGACGAGTACTTCGGAATTCCCTATTCCAACGACATGTGGCCCGGTCACCCGGAGGCACCCAAGGCGTATCCCATCCTGCAGTGGTACGCGCAGGACGGGCCTGTCGAGCCAATTGCCGACCTGGACGCACAGAATCAGATTACCCGTCGCTTGACCGAAAAAGCGGTTGACTTCATTCATCGCCAAGGTCCACATCCGTTCTTGCTATACGTACCGCATTCGATGCCACATGTACCGCTGGGCGCCGCCGCCCGATTTCGACAATCGTCGTTGTATGGTCCGTATGCAGATGTGATCAAGGAGATCGACTGGTCGGTCGGCGAGATTCGAAAGGCGCTCGAACAGGAGCACGTTCTGGACAATACGATGTTTGTGTTCTCCAGCGACAACGGGCCGTGGCTGAGTTACGGAGATCATGCGGGCACGACTGGTGGTTTGCGCGAGGGGAAGGGAACGACCTTCGAAGGGGGCGTCCGCGTGCCATTTATCGTGCGTTATCCGCCGCTCGTCCCTGCCGGTTCGGTGTGCGACATTCCCGCCATGACCATCGATGTGCTACCGACGATCGTGGAACTGACCGGAGGTGCCGCGCCGGAACGGCCGATCGACGGCGTCAGTCTGTTGCGCCAGTTGCGGCCCGAACCCCGCGCACCGCCACCTCACGCGGCGCTCATGTTCTGGTACAACGATCGGGAGTTACAGGCGATGCGGATGGGGGACTGGAAACTTCATTTCCCACATCAATACCGGTCACTCGAAGGACGGCCTGCAGGGAACAACGGCCAACCGGCCGCATATCGTCATGGTCTCACCATCGGGTTGTCTCTGTTCGACCTCAAGCAGGACCCTGCCGAAACGACGAACGTGGCGGACACGCACGCAGACGTGGTGGCGGCCATGCAGCGCCTGGCCGAACCGATGCGCGACTCGCTGGGCGACCGCCTGACAAATCGTCCAGGGAGCGACGTGCGGAGCATAGAGTAGCTTTCGAGTGCGGCCGTTCTTGGCCGTGTTCCCGTGCGGCAGAGTCGCTGGTAACGCAGGTCTTGCAACGCTCGCCGCCTCGCGCAAACAAAAAGCGTTTCCTTACGCCACTGAGCACGTGCCAGCTCATTTCGCGTCAAACCTCGCGCCCGTCATCGGTGGAGAGACTTCTGGGCGCCGTCCTAATCGCTCGCTTCTCCAGGCGAACAAAGCGGCGATCAATCTCCGCCTGGGCATGCCGCTGGTAAAAGCCGACGGGGGCGACCCACGGGATCGTGACCACTGATCGCCCCTGTTTGTGCATATCCCAAAGGCACTTCAACAACAGGACGCGTCCGATCCCTTTCCCTTCGCAGCTCGGATCGGTCCCCATCGGACCGAACCACCCCGTGCCGCGATTGTTCGCGTCATAGGCGGCGAAACCTACAACATGGCTTGCAGCATGTGGCTCCTCGCGCAGAGCAATGTGCAGAGAGACAGGAGCATTACGATAGGTCTGCTGCACCTCTGGCAACCAGGCGGGCCAGTATTTGCCGATGAATCGTTCGACGGCCGTCCCATCCGTCGTTGTGGCGCGGCGCACCGTCATCGACCCGACTCGGCTGGCCTGCCACGCCGCGCACATGGCGGTGGCCAAGCCGGTTGAGTACAGGTCGACGCGCAGATTGCAGGCTTCGCCGATCTCAGCGTAGCCGTGGTGCCGAAAGAACGCCAACGTCAATTCGTCTTGCGAATCGATGCCCGGCGAGAGGTAGTTTGGCGCGGATTCCGAGATACGGATTAGCGGGGCTCCCGCGGAAATCAATGCTCTTTCCACGCCCTGCAGCAGCGCGGTACCGACTCCCTGCCGGCGCGCTTCCGGGCGGACAGCCAGGAGCTTAACGAAGCCGCGTCGACCGTCGGCCGTTTCGCGGATGGCCCCTACGCAGATGCCCACGATGCGATCGTGTTGTCTGGCAGCCACGCGCAGTGTGGGGAACACACCGTCATCTTCCAGGATTTTTTCGCGCAGCAGGGCCTCATTGCACGGATCGAACTTCGCGGCCGCTTCCCAACAAACGGCGACTTCACCCAGATCGTGGGATTCGATGGGGAGGAGAATAATGCCAGGCATTCGAGTACCCGTGTTGTGCGTGTCGGTTTTTCAGCCGCCACACTTCACAGCTTGGCGGCAACCGGTGCCGTGAGGGACTGTCGATTGAATACATCCAAGGCAAAATGTCATCCTGAAGGAGCAACGCGACTGAAGGATCTGCCAACCAACGCTGCGACACCCAATAAAGTTCGACGTTTGGCATCGTCGAGGGAAGATCCTTCGGCTTTCTACGCGATGCCTCGGAATGACATGTCCCTCTCCAAATAAATCGACAGTCCCGTGAGCGTCCGGTTGGGAGCTGCGAGCAACGTCATGTAAGCCGGCGGTATCGCGTCCCCGACAACTAATCCGCACACCACCGACGATTTGTATTTTTGTCTCCCATATATTTGTCTACTTCATCGCCACAGTGGGGTGTCGCGTATTGCTCCGGCGCCCACCCGGCACGTCCTCTGGCACGTTCTTCATCGCCCCGCCTAATGGATCCGCTGCCCCGGTTGCGCGCCAGGATCGGGCGACAGCAGGAAGACTTCCTGGCCGCCGGGCCCACTGGCCACGATCATTCCTTCGCTGATGCCGAACTTCATTTTTCGGGGCGCGAGATTGGCCACGACGATCACTTTGCGACCGACCAGTTTTGCGGGATCGTAAGCCGCTTTGATTCCCGCAAACACGGTTCGTCGATGGTCGCCGCCCAGCCCCAGCGTAATCTTCAGCAGCTTGTTGGCTTCCGGGACGTCTTCGGCAATTAGCACTTCCGCCACACGCAAGTCGACCTTGGCAAAGTCGTCGATCGTGATTTCCGCAGCCAACGGCTCCAGCTCAAAAGGGTCCGCGGCGGGGATGGGAACGGGATGCGGGCCGGCAGCACCCTCTTCACGACTGTCTTCGATCATGCGATCCACGTTGTTGGTCTCCACTCTCTTCATCATGTGTTCAAACGGGCCCACCGCGGTTCCGACCAGCGGTCGTCGGGCCTGATCCCACGATTGGATGGGATGTTTTAACAGTTTTCCGGTCGCCTCGGTCAGTCGCGGCAGTACCGGAGTCAGGTAGATCACAATCTGTCGAAACAGATTGAGGGCCACCGTACATGTGTCTTGTAACTCCTGTTTTCGCTGAGGATCCTTATTCAGTGTCCAGGGTGCACGGTTCTCCACATAGGGATTGGCCGCATCCGCAAGTTCGATGATCAGCCGCATGGCACGGGCGTAATCGACACGCTCATAGGCTCGCGCAATTTCCTCCCCTTGCTCAATCCCCTGTTGAAACAATCCCCCGTCGTCGGGATAGGTCGCAGACAAGCCGATGTCGCGCACAAACTTTGCCGTCCGGCTGGCCAGATTAACGACTTTGCCAACCAGGTCCGAGTTGATCTTGTTGACAAACTCATCGCGGTTCAAATCAAGGTCGACGACACCTGAGGTAAGTTTGGACGCATAAAAATAGCGAAGGTAGCTGGGATCCAAATGCTTCAAGTACGTTGCCGCTCGGACGAAAGTGCCTTTGGTCTTGGACATTTTTTCGCCGTCGACCGTCAGGAAGCCGTGGATTTGAATCCATTTGGGGAGACTGAAACCAGCCGTTTTCAGCATGGCGGGCCAGAATAGACAGTGAAAATACTGGATGTCCTTGCCGAGAAAATGAACGATCTCAGTCTGGTCACTGCGCCACCAGTCGCTGAAATCCTCATGCTGCCGCGCACACCATTCGCTGGTCGAAGCCATATAGCCGATCGGCGCGTCAAACCAGACGTACCAGAAGTGCTGTCCGCCCGTTCCTGGGATATCGAAACCAAAATAGGGGGCAGGTCGGGAAACGTCCCAATCCCGCAACGGTTCGTGCAAGAAGTGCCCGTGCAGGTAGTTGGCGACTTCCTCCTGCAAATGCTGGCCAGGCCGAGTCCACTCCGCGAGGAATCCGTGCAGCTTCTCGATTTGCACGAAGAAATGAGTGGCCTTCCCTTCGCGCGGCGGCTGACCGCTGATCATGCTGATCGGGTCGATTAGATCCGTGGCCGCGTAGGTCGCACTACATTTGTCGCAGTTATCGCCGTACTGATCCGGTGCTCGGCAGCGCGGACAGGTTCCCTTAACAAAACGGTCTGGCAGCGACTCGCCGGTCTCGCTGTCAAACAGCTCGACCACGTCCCGTTGCTGCACTAGGCCATGCTGCTGCAAGGCAGTCCAGATCTCATGGCAGAGCTGTCGGTTGGCCTCGCTATGGGTACTGCCGTAGTGGTCGAATTCAATGTCAAATCCGCGAAAGTCACGCTGGTGCTCGTCGCTCATCGCGGCGATGAAGTCCTCTTCCGTGCATCCGCGCTGCCGAGCGCTCTTCATGATCGCGGTCCCGTGCGTATCGTCCGCGCAGATGTAGATGGCACGATGACCGCGCAGCTTCTGGAATCGGACCCAGATATCCGTCTGGATATATTCGACCAGATGCCCCAGATGGATGGGACCGTTGGCATAGGGTAGAGCGGCGGTAACCAGGATTCGTCTTGGATTCATAACGGAGTCAACGGAGTGAACCGACTAACATGGTGCCAAAACTCGGGGACGCCCTCGAACTGCAACTCGGTCCAGTTGGGGGGTGCCCCCCTGCCCCCCCGTGTTTAGCGGGGATGCCCCCCGCCTCCCCGTGTTGGAGGGGGTGCGCCCGTTAACCGCCCGTGTCGGAGGGGTGTCGTCTCTGAACCCGTGAATGAGCAGTCGCAAGTGTAGCGTGTCGCGGGCAGGGATGACTACCTGTCCCATCTTGCCGTAGCCAATCTGCTCCATCACGCCACGAGTCCTCCGAGCGAGAGCTCAGCGAGTTCACACCGCAACGACACTATCCAGAGCCCGCATAACCCCGTGTTTTGCTCAACTGCCACGCTGGGGTTGCACGAATCGGCGGCTGAGACCGACAGTCCGCCATCCGAGCCGAGGTACCGGCCTCGAGCGCTGTGCGTCCAGGGAGGGACCAAACCATGCTTAATACGGTTGCCGTCATCGCCGCTTGCACTCTGGGAGCGGGCGAAAACACGCAGATCATCGAGTTCACGGGGAAAAGCTGTGGTGCATGTCGACAAATGGCCCCGGTCGTGGAGCAACTGAGACAAGCGGGTTGCGATATTCAACAAGTCGACGTGAACCAACGACCCGATGTCGCCCAGGCGTTTGGCATTCGCGAAATCCCGTGCTTCGTCATCCTGCGAGATGACCGCGTCGTGGATCGCCGGGTCGGAACGGCGAGCTATCAGCAAATGATGGAATTTTGCCGGCCTGCCCAGGATGATCCATTGGTGCGGGGCCAAACGGAACCAGCTGACCGCCGCGGAACGATCGTGGATCATTTGCGAGAACGGGCCGCTTTTGGAAATCGCGCGGATGCCGATTCCCGCTTTGGGTACCAGGCACCTGCGGTGGCGGCAAGTTCGCCCGGCCTGGTCGGATCCCCGACGATCATTGCGCCTTCAACGAAGGGCGACTCGCCCGTCCATCCGGATTTTTCCGCGGAAGCGGCGCCGCGAAACCAGGCTCCGCCGGACGTGGCGACGTATCCGCAGCCCGCAACACCTCAAGCTTCCGTCGATCCAGGATCGATGAGCATGGCGAGTGCCGGGCGCACCGCGATGGCGAATCCGATCGAGCGCGCTTTACAGGCGACGGTACGTTTGCAGATAGATGACGATTGTGGCAGTTCGTATGGGACGGGGACCGTCATTGACGTCCACGACCAGGAATCGCTGATTTTGACGTGCGGCCACATTTTCCGCGCGTCCGACGGCAAAGGCCGCATCACGTGTGATTTCTTCGCCGGTGAGGGAGTCTCCGCCGAGGGCACGTTAATTTGTTACGACATCCGCCGCGATGTCGGGTTGGTAAGTGCCCGGCCAAAAACGGAGGTCGTCCCAGTTCGCGTGGGTGGAAATGGCCGGCAGCCTCGACAAGGCGACCCGGTGTTCTCCGTGGGCTGCAATCATGGCCAGGCCCCCACCATTATCGAGAACCGCATCCTGGCCGTGAACCGTTATCACGGGCCGGCCAATCTGGTCGTGGGCGGTCGTCCCGTAGATGGGCGAAGCGGCGGTGGATTGTTCACCGACGATGGCATTTTGATTGGCGTCTGCAATGCGGCGGACGAGCAACAGGATGAAGGGCTGTATGCGGCCTTGGGACCCATCCACGCGGAATTGGATCGAGCGGGCCTGGCATTCGTATACGGTCCGCGTGAGCCGAGACTGGCCAGCCAGCCGCGCCACGGAAACTCGGGCGTGGCCCCCAGCCAATTTCTGTTCGACGGATCGAGCCCCGTCGCCAACGCCGCCTCTGGATCAGTGGTTCCCTCCCTCGAATCATCTCCGCCCCCAGAAGCGGGGCCCAGCGCCCCTCGTGTCTATCCCGCAGTGGGTTCGGAATCCATGACCGACACCGCGCACAGTTCCGACGAGCTGATTTGCATCTTGCGTTCCAGCCAAAACGGCGTGGATCGCAGTCGTGTGGTAGTCATCGATCGTCCGTCTTCCGAGCTGGTTAGTCGGCTATCCCAGGAGGTCAACCAGCGTGGTCCGCACGCTGCCACAGACATGCATGTCCCCGGGCGAACGGACCGCGTGCCGGATCCAGCGCGACCCAATACGTCCGCACGCTGGGCCGGCGATTGGCAAGGCCAGGGCGCAATGACCAGGTGACAGGCAATCCGCACTGTCATTCGTGTGTTTCTATCCGTGTGCGCATCGTACGCACATTGGATCTCGCTCACGGACAAAGTCTCATTCCGGGCGCGGTTGCCAACCGCCTCGACAGCCTGGCCGGTCATGACTTGAAGGGTGGCGAGGCGACTCATCCGGGTGGCCAGGTTGCAAGGAACCAAGACCGGTGTCGACGTCGCGCTGCCCCTGCAGACTGCCCGAGGTCCCAGAGGCGTAGCGTGTCTCTGGGAAGAAACGGGACAGGTCAGGACAGGTCCCGTTACTGGCTTCCGGAGACACAACGCGGGAAGATCCATTTGTTAACTAGCGGCAAAGAACCGGAATCGTGACGATTCGCAAACGGCCCGTATGGGCGGCGTCGTACAGACGGGCAAATTGCTCCACGACCACGCGTTCGTAAACGAAAATGGCCCGCCAGCCAGGGCTTGCGGGCCTTCATGAAAGATCCAGTTCGGACTCGTCCCCGATTTCACATTTGGTTGCTACCGGGCGGGCCGAAAACGCAGCGCGCCGAGAATCGAGATGCAGAGCAACGCCAAACTGCCGGGCTCAGGAACGCTGATTACGAGGTTGTCAAAGAGAATAAACTGTGCCGAGGCATCGGCACTGCTGTTGCCGCTTGTGTCCGCGTGAGCGAATGTCGGCACACCTGCCGTGAATAAACTGGGATCAAACCCTGCCATCGCGTAGGGTGCTGCACCGTCTACCGAAGCCGTAACGAGTTGAGTGGAAAGGTCCACGGTTAGCTCAATGGCTTTCCAAACTTTCCAGTCCTCACCAGCAGCCACGTTGACCGTGCCGTTGGATTGGTATACTGATCCATTGTACAGACGGTAGTCGAATGTCGAGTCGCCATCCGTGCTCTTGTAGAAAGCGTAATTATTGGGGACAAAACCGAAGTTCTCGGTGCCATTCCCGTTGACCCAGACCGTGCCAAACTCGGTTGTACCACTGCCCGGAGGTGCCGAACTCGTGTAGATGTCGAAGTTCAGTCGAAACGTCGGACTCAAGGGAGCATTACCCAGCACAGACGTACTCAACGCGCCCCCCACAACCGCTGCCCCCGTTTCGGCGCTGTAGCCAGGATCGCCCGATTGGCTCTGGCTCAACGTCTTCACTTGAAAATACATGCCCTTACCGGAGCGACCGTCGAAGTTATTGAATGAGTAGAAGTAGTCGGCAATTGCATTTGGAGCAGCGCCCGTTGTAATCGTCGTGAAGTTGGCCGATTGATCTGTTTCAAAATCCGTCTGATAGACGATGGTCGGCAACGGGGCTGCGACAAGCGTCGAATATGCAGCAAGAAATGACGCGACCGTACAACACACAATTTTCTTTTTCATTATTCTAACCTCCAGAAGGACAGCGCAACTGTGAACCACAAGCCGTGGATCAACCCGTTCATATTATCAGCAAATAGCGGCCATTCAAGTCATTTTCATACAAGATATCGACTGGACCGACATATAGTGCTTGTTTTTCGCATGATAATGGGGTGCCCGACACGTCGGTCCGGATCGCGTCCGGCTGGATTCGATGAACTTCCATCCGCGTTCCGCCTCGCGATTAGAGGGGCGGCTCGTTTACCGAGGTGACGCGCGACTTGACCTGTTCCGTCATCTCGGAGCGTGTCAACGACTTTGAGACAACGGCCTTTCGAATTTAGTGTAGCGTTAAGTCGTCAGGGGTCGTTTCCACGGCCTCCCTGGGGGACCAGTCCCCCAGACCCCCTGGGATTTTTTGAGGCATGACTCGGGTGTTCAAAGGTTGTGGAACAAGACGGCATCGTGTAGGTTTGGCGTCGCTTGGTGAAACGGAGTCGAGCTCTGCTGGGAAGCAACTCGGCAAGGGATAGCCAGGTCGAGGGTGCGTCAAAGGCGCATCGGGCTTCCCGAGATCATCCATCTCAGGAGGCCCTTTTTGATGCGCGCGCTGGTTGAGACGCGGTGCGGTAGGGGCAGGTATCGGAGGTCGGGCCGAGGCCTCGGCGCTCGTTAGACGCGAAATCGCGAGCTCGTTTTTCGGTGCGGCGGCCCCCAAAGGCGTCTGCAACTCAATCCGGGGCGGTGTGTCGTCGTCAGGCGCCTGGCGGAGCGCTGCGGGCGGATTGATCCAAACTGCCATCGGCCGAGCCGGCGGCGACGGGATTTTGTTGACGAATCGTTCTGGGTAGCGCGCATACGCCGCGTCGAGGACGGTCTGACGCTGGGCCAGGATCTCGTCGGCGCGACCGTCATGTACTGCTGCGGGCGTCAGTAAGCCAATCCCCCAGTGGTAATGTTCGTCGTTATACCAAGCGAAGAACTCTCGGCAGAATGTGTGCGCGTCTTGCTGAGAGCCAAAACGGCTGGGGAAGTCAGGTCGATACTTGAGCGTCTTGAACTGGCTTTCCGAAAACGGATTGTCATTGGAGACGTGCGGACGGCTGTGCGATTTCGTGATGCCAAGAGCGCCGAGCAGCTGGGCCACGCCGTGCGATTTCATCGACGGACCGCGGTCGCTGTGGATGATCAGCTGATTCTGGGCGACGCCCTGTTTCTCCACCGTCTCGCGGATCAGCCGCTGGGCCAGGTCGGGCGCTCTCGCGAGACGCGATCATCCAGCCCACCACGTAACGGCTGAAAATATCAAGAATCACGTACAGGTAGAAGTAAGTCCATTTGGCGGGCCCCAGCAGCTTGGTGATATCCCACGACCAGACTTGATTAGGGCCGGTGGCCAACAGTTCTGGCTTCTGGTAGTGCGGATGCCGCACCTGGTTGCGGCGTTCGCGAACTTCATCGGCGTCCGAAAGAATGCGGTACATGGTGCGGACCGAACACAAATAGACGCCCTCGTCCAGCAGGGCCGCATACGTTTCTGCAGGGGCTTTGTCGACGAAACGTTCCGAGTGCAGCTCCTCCAGGACGCGCTGTCGTTGTGGTACCGAAAGGGCTCGCGTCGGCGGCCGCCGCTCAGACTGCTGGCCCGACGGCGCGGGCGCCTGGCTGCGGTAGTACGAACAGCGTGGCACTGCCAATGACTGGCAAGCTTGCGAAGTCCCGACCGCCGGCGCGAGCTGTTCCACCGCTTTCATTCTTCGTTCCCGCTCACGTCGGCGCTCGCATGCGGAAGCCCCAACATCGTGCAGAGTTTTTTTTGAACCTCGATGATGGTCTCAGCCTGCCGGAGCTGATGCTCAAGCCGTGCATTCTTCCGGCGGAGCCGCTCATTCTCTTCCGCGAGGGCATCTTTGCGCCTGGCTTTCCGGCCGCGCTTTTGGGAGCCAGCCCCTCGAGGGACCCCTGATCGCGTTGCTGTCTCCACGTCGTCAAATGGGACGAGTAAAGACCTTCCCGACGAAGGAGCGCCCCGAGTTCTCCACGGCCCGTACACTGGTCGGCTTCCGCGAGAACCTTCAACTTGTAGGCGGCCGAGAAGCTGCGTCGGACCGGCTGCTCCGGCACCTCGGGATCCGGTCGCCCGGCCTGCTTCCGAGCCCCCTCCGACGGACCACCGACGCCTATGGCCGGCTTTTCGCTACGCTCAAAGCCGGCCATAGGCGGCTGTTCTGCTTGACGTCTTCCATAATCTTCCATCCTGGATTACCTCCTTGCCCTCTACAGTAATAAATGAGGAGGTAGTTGTCTCGTCTATATTGG
>CAVOGW010000003.1:0-430217 GCA_963695565.1 uncultured Planctomycetales bacterium | reverse complement strand
CCGCGCCCAGCTGGGTCAGCACGCGGATGCCGAAGCTGCCTATCGGCGCAGCCGAAATGTGTTCGCCGAGCTGGCTACCGAATTCCCGAATCAGCCTGTGCATCAATCAAAACTTGCACAGACCCACGTCGCCCTGGGTTCCTTGTTGGGCATGTCGGGTCAGTTCGATGAAGCCGAGTCCGAATTGCGCCAGGGTCTGGAAATTTACGGCAAACTGAAGGCTGACTTCCCAGACCAGGTTGATTACCGCCAGGGACATGGGGATGCGCTCACACGACTCGGTGTGCTGCTGAAGAACCTCGGAAGGCTGGACGAAGCGCATGAAGCTCTCGATCATGCGCTCGAGATCCGTCGACAGCTTGCCAGTCAATTTCCGGACGTGCTGACGTACCAAGACAATCTTGGAGCAACCTATCTAAATCTAGGGAACCTACTGGATGAGTTGGAGTTGTCACCACAGTCGCTGACAGCGCACCGAAAGGCGATTGCGATTTACGAGAAGTTGACCACTGAGGAGCCGACAGTATCCCGCTATCGCCATCAGCTGGCGGTTAGCCGCAATAACCTGGGAGAACTTCTGCTGAGCCGAGATGACAACGCCGAAACGGAAACAATTTTTCGGCAGACACTTACGATTAGAAGGCAACTCGCCGCCGAGTTCCCCGCCGTTCCCGAATACCAGCGGGGCGTCGCAATTACACTCAATAACCTGGGAATCTTGCTGAAGAACATGGAACGTTGGCAAGAGGCCGAAGAGGTCTATCGCCAGGCGTTGGCGATCCACGAGCAATTGGCTGCAGATCATCCGACGGTTGTCGCACACCAGAACGAGGTCGCGGGGGCCATGGTGAACGTGGCTCGGATACTTCTGATGCGCAAGGACCTCCAGGGCGCACGTGAGTTGCTGGAGCTGGCGCTCCCTCACCATCAGGCGGCGCTGCAGGCCAGTCCGAATCAGCCCGTGTATCGGAACTTCTATCGGCTCAATCGCTGGAGACTTACCGAGACGTTGCTGGAGTTGAGAGAGCACGTCGCGGCCGCCGACGCCGCCACACAGTTTCTGCAGGCTGCGACCGAGCTGCCTCGAGATGCCTACACTGCCGCGTGTTGTTTCGCAACTTGCGCCGCCTGGCAGAAGAGGACGGACGTGTGGATACCAGCGAACGTCAGGCGCGAATGGCTGCCTACCGTGATCACGCGCTGGGCGCGCTCCGCCAAGCCATCGACACCGGATTCAAGGATGTCACGCAGCTGAAGTCTGACGCGAATCTTGATCCACTGCGCTCCCAGGAAGGATTTCAGTCGCTGGTGTACGAACTCGAGTCGCAGCGCAACGAATAGGTTGGCCCTTGGCACCGGCGTTTCCATGGATATGGGTGGCGGTCGCTACGCACAGTCCCGCTTTCGACCTGACCAATGATGGATTGGTGGACGTAAGCGATCTAGACGAATGGCTCGTCCAAGCAGGTGCTGCCAACCTGCCGTCTGGCAACCGCTACCCCGCCAACGGCGATCAGCTGCACACCCGGGATTCTGAATGTGAACGGAAATGGCGTTGCCGATTACCTGTTTTTCGGCGGTAGCGGCCGGTTTTTCGGTGCCGGCGGTACCGGGCAGATCTTCGCGTCGTTTGACGTCAGCAACGGCTTCCAAAACGTGCCCATGGATGTGCAGTGGCGCGGCAACGTCGTGTACTGAAGCCATCGGTAATACAAGCACGACGCGCAAACGAGTGGGTCCCGCGAGTGGGTCCCGCGAACGCGATGCCACTCGTGACCCGCACCGCTGACGGGAGGACACACTGGCTCGCGCCACGTGCTTGTATTCCAGCGAGTGGGCTCGGGACGGCAGTGCATACGTGCGCACGCATCGCACGCGTTCACGGTGGTACCGATGACGCCAACAATATTTGCTGGAGCTGCACGCCATGTAAGCTCCACAAGTCCAGCAACATTACCAGCGTAGATCCGGAAACTGGTAAGCGCGTCGACTTGTTGAACCTAAGGTGCCAGGATTGGACGGAGCACTTCTAATGGTCGATTGCTGGTCGGGGCCAAGCGGTGCTTGGATGACTGTTTCAGCAGGGCCGGCGCTCTTCACGAAGACGGTGGAGTACCGCCAATCGAACTTCGCCGGCATCCCCAGCTAACCCAATCAATGACCGAGCGCGATTGTGCGGCGCACGGGGGCGTTGGGGAGTTTGGGGGGATTCCCCCAACCCCGCCGGGTTCCGGTTGAATACCGGTGGCTTGAATGTCAGATTCCTTCACCGCCTGACTCACGGTCAAGCAGCTGCACGAAGTCCGGCTCGGCCCGCAACGCAGCGAATTCGGGCATCTCTTGAAGTTCCGCGGTGAAATTAAAATCCGCCTCGTGGCCCTCGCGTAGCACCGCTACCGCATCGGCCGCATAGCGCTCGAAGAGTTTTTCCCGTTCGTTGGCCGATAGCGATGGATCACCGTGTACGTTGGCTGCGGCCTGACCACACACGCGTGCGGCGAGCAGGAACGAATCTCTCAAGAATTTGGGATTGCAACGCTCAATCAATTGCTGCAGCGCGTCGCGAGCCTCCGAGACAGCCTGCCGATGATCCGCCGCGCAAACCAGCACCCAGGCGCAGTTCCAGCCGCTGCGCATCGCGCGTGTCGTCCGCCGCCAATTCCACGGCTCGAGTGCAGTCCGCCAGCGCATCGTCGTAGCGTTCGATTCTAGCCAGCAGCCTGCCACGTTCCACCAACACGTCGGGAAGAAACGTATGTGCATTGAAGGATTCCGGCTCCCGCGCATGATTCCGTCCAGCAAATTCACAGCGCAATCGTGGCGCTCAATGCCGTTTCCAAATCACCATCGTCCAACGCCAGGCTACCCGCGCACTGCAAGGCCCGTGCGTAATGGGATTCCCACAACGCATTGCCGGGCATTTGGGTGACCAGTCGTTCCCAAAGGCTAACCGATGTTCGAAAGGCCGTCGGCCGATTCGATCGGGTTGGTTGGCAACCGCATAGCAGGTGCCCAGCTGGAAATAGCACGAAGCCGCGCCCTCGATGTTGGTCAACACGGAGGGCTGCTCGCGCATCAGTCGCTCGAGCACTTCGATCGCTTCCTGAAAACGAGTCGCCCCTGCTGCTGCGTCGCCCGAGATTTTTTCAATATTCGCCAGGTCCCTTAACACGGCGGCCAGGATCAGCCAATCACCATTCGAGGCATCGGCGTGCGTGACGGCGTCGCGCTGCAGGGTCAGAGCCGTTTGCAACTCCGCTTTGGCCTCACGCCAATTCACGATGCCAGCTCCTAGTATTGCCTCCGCCATTTTCGCGTGAGCGTGTGCCAGGTCTGTCACATAAGAAACCTGATCCGGGTGGCTCGATCGCAGTTGCTCATGGTGCGCGATCGCATCGTGCCAGATGGCTTGAGATTCTTCAAATCGCCGGGTCATCGACAAGACGTACGCCTTGAGCCCCAGCTGAAAGGCCAATTGCGATCGTACACGTGATGGGTCAGGAGCCAAGTTCAACAGCGACTTTAGCATCGTGATGCCACGATCCAGTGCTGCCTGGGCCTCCGCAGAATGGCCCGTGTCGATCCACAGGTGCGCTAATTCACCCAGATTCAGAGAAAGTTCATACTGGATGGCCTTGTTATCCGGGTCCTCCACCAGTAGTGACTCATACTGGCCAAGGGCTTGTTGGTATAACGACACTGCGCGATGGTGCGCATCGATTTCCGCGGTGAGTTTGGCCAATCGATGATACGAACGGGCCAGGTCAATACGGGCCAGGTCGGAATTGCCACGCCGATCGAGGAGTTTCTGCTGGAAGTCGACGGCGGTCTGCAGCAGGTCGCGGCGGAGCGGGCGCAAGTCCTGCTGCTTGAGTCGCAGATCTTCACTGACCTTGGCACCGAATTGGTCTACGGCATCGACCGCAAGTTCCAAGTTGCTTTGCGACAATTCCAGATTTGCTTTGGCCTGGGCGTGTGATGCTTCCGCGCACCGCCACAGACAGAACGTCGTGATCCAGGCGCCCAGGATGACGCAGCAGAGTGCGGCCGCCAGGACAGACACCACGGGATTTCGCCAGCACCACCGCCAGGTGTGCTCCCAGCGTGAGGCTCGGCGGGCCAATAGCGGGCGGCCCTCCAGATAACGGCCCAGGTCGGTAACCAGCGCGGCTGCCGACTGGTACCGCCTGGCAGGATCCTTGTCGATAGCGCACAGCACGATCGTTTCCAGGTCCTTGGGGACTGCCGGTTCGCACTCGCGCGGCCGGATGGGACGCGCGTGTTGGATCAAGTGCATCATGCCAGCGTGATCCAGGGCCTCAAACGCCGGCCGCAGTGTGATCAATTCATACAAGATCAGCCCGGCGCTGTAGACGTCGCTCCGCGCATCGACTTGCCCGGCAAACCGTTCCGGACTCATGTAGCGCAGCGTGCCTACGACGTGGCTCTCCGCCGTCAGGTCATCGCCACCCACCTTGGCCAAACCGAAATCGGTCAACCAGGCACGGCATTGCGTGTCGAGGATCACGTTGGACGGCTTGATGTCGCGATGCAATACTCCTTGGGCGTGTGCGTAGGCCAAGGCGTCCACCATTTGCAGCACAATGCCAGCGACGTTGTCGAAATATTGCCGCCGGGACGGCCTGCCGTGTAGCGTCCAATGACTAGCGGATGACCTGGGACCCCCACGCGAAGTTACGATGGTTTGCACGCCAGAGGGTCCCGCATAGCGCGGCGGCTCGTGAGTGGTAGGTCGCTGCCGAGTATCCGGTGTCGCGATGGACGCGGGCGCGGAATCCGCCTGCTGGCCCCCGGCCGATTCGATAGCCTGCGGGGTCGTGTACAGCACCTGACAGATCGAATGTGCCAGCGTGGGATCGCCCTCCGCAACGTCGGTCGAACCGACTGCTTCGTCAGATCTCATCCGTCGCAACTCGCGCCAGACGTCCGCCAATGTTTCGCCCTCAATAAACTGCATCGCGTAGAAGCAAATGCCATCCTGTTCACCGACCTCAAACACAGGCACGATGTTCGTGTGATGCAGGTTCGCGGCAGCTCGCGCCTCGCGTTGAAACCGCAAACGGCGGGAGACATCCGCGACCTCGGTCGGCGGTAACACCTTAACGGCCACTCGCCGGCCGAGCGATGACTGCAGTGCTTCGTAGACGATGCCCATGCCGCCGCGAGCAATCTCGCGCGTTAGCTGAAAGTCGCCCAGCAACGATGGAATCGTGGCCGCGGCTGGCAATGGCTGGTTCCCGCCGAACTGCGGCTGCTCGCCCAGTTCGTCCACCAGCCGCAATGTCGCGAAGAGTTCGCGAATCTCGGTCGCCAGCTCCGGATGCCGCGCCGTGTAGTCGTCGGTGTTGGGCCTCTCGCCACGCCGCAGTTGCTCCAGAAAGGATTCCGCAAGCGTCGTAAGTAAGTCGGTCTTGGCTGATGTCGTCTTCATGTTCGCTGCTTCAATAGGACAGGTTCTGTAACGTTTGAAACCTGTCGTTTTCACCATCACGCCGGGGGGGTTGGGGGGATTCCCCCCAACGAGCTGCAAGTTGATGCCGCCACGTAATGCAAGTTCGAGACGGAATTGCCGAATCCTTGGGGGGCATCCCCCCAAACCCCCCGCGTTCCCGAACCCCCAACCCCCCCGCGTTCCCGAACCCCCAACCCCCCCGCGTTCCCGAACCCCCAACCCCCCCGCGTTCCCGAACCCCCAACCCCCCCGCGTTCCCGAACCCCCAACCCCCCCGCGTTCCCGAGACCGTCCGCGCCCTGACGCCCAGAACCCCCGCGGACGTGTCCCCTTAAGCTACCCGGGACTTCGTCCCGCGCGACGCACAATCGTGCTCGTTTAGCGGGTCGCCAACCACTGACTGCTGCTGAGCCCATCGATCGACTTGAGCATCGATCGCAGTTTCTGCAGCGCTCGAATGTAACGGCTGCTGGCCGCCGAAACGCTCAGCCCCAATACTTCCGCGGCCTCGACATTGGTCAGCCGCTCAAAATTCCGCAAGACAATGCACTCCTGGTCGATCGGATCCAGTCCATCGATCGCCTCAATCAACCGCTGTTCCAGTTCGTCGCGCGCTACCACCTGACTGGGAGTCGTAAGTTCCCCCAGCAACTGGGCGGCCAGGACCGCCGACGTGGCGGCCCCGCCAACTGGCATGACTTCGCGATACGCCGATCGGGCTTTCGTGCGGAGATGTCGGCGATGCAGTTCGGCCAGCTTCTGCAAGGCCAACAGTCTCAGCCACACGATCAGCGGCATGTCCGATTGGCGTTGAAACTCCGCTCGCCGGCGGGTGGCATCGAGAAAACAGTCCTGCAGCACGTCGGCGGGATCGAGTCGATTGCGGAGTCTGGCGTCCATCCGCACCCTTATCATACGCTCCAACCGCTCCCGTGACTGCATCAGCAATTCGCCCCACTGGCGATCGGCAAGGGCTTCGGTGGAGTTCATGAATGGTCCGCGCTTTCTGAGCAGCACCTGCACGCGTCAAGAAAAATGGCGGGGCGGCACGCACTCTGTATGATTCTGCGCTGGACGGAGTAAACCACGCAACGGCTGGCGGAAAATCTGGCAGTTTTCCGGAGAAAAATGTGTGGGACCGCAGGTCGGAGTTCTGGCTCCCTCCCCCCGGCAATGGTGAATTGGTCGCGCACAGCGGGAACCGTCGATGCCAGGGAAAAAGGCGATCGGCAAGTGCGCGTGGCGGCCCGGCCGACTGCGACCAAATCGTACCATTGCCGAGTGGGGAGGGCCGGGGAGGGGCCGGCCAGCGACGTCTCAAATCCCTGCACGCGCCGCGCTGCCAATTCTCGCGGTGCGGGGTTAAGTTGATCACGTCAACCCGCGAACGCCACGTGACTCGAAAGACCCCGGCTCCCTCCCCCCGGCAATGGTGAATTGGTCGCGCACAGCGGGAACCGTCGATGCCAGGGAAAAAGGCGACCGGCAAGTGCGCGTTGCGGCTCGGCAGATTGCGACCAAATCGTACCATTGCCGAGTGGGGAGGGCCGGGGAGGGGTCGGCCAGCGACGTCTCAAATCCCTGCACGCGCCGCGCTGCCAATTCTCGCGGTGCGGGGTTAAGTTGATCACGTCAACCCGCGAACGCCACGTGACTCGAAAGACCCCACCCCCTCCCCTCCCCACGCGATTTGGCCTGTTCCAGCGAGCCGTCTGTCGGCGTTAGATGAACTAATGATGTGCCATCTCAGCGGCTTCGGCGAACCCTTACCCTCGGCTGCTCGCGGAACCGCCAAATCCTGCGGGGGAGGGAGTTCTGGCTCCCTCCCCCCGGCAATGGTGAATTGGTCGCGCACAGCGGGAACCGTCGATGCCAGGGAAAAAGGCGATCGGCAAGTGCGCGTTGCGGCCCGGCCGACTGCGACCAAATCGTACCATTGCCGAGTGGGGAGGGCCGGGGAGGGGCCGGCCAGACTTCAGCCCGATATCGCATTCTACAAGCCTGAGGATGCCGCGGAAATTTTTTCGGCGGTACTTCACGCTCTTCATTCAAGAGCAGAGCGGGGCCTACAGCTGGCCTTCTTCGTCGACGAGGAGTAGACGTTCGATTTCGTTGGTTCTAAATCCGAGCGCCATCGGCTGTCTGACACCCGGCAACACCACCACGTCGTAGAGTTCGGTGACCAGCGTGCCATCCAAACGCAGCCAGTGCGCGACGGTGCCGGTGCGGATATCGATGACTTGCAGGCCGCACTGGGGTTCCGCACCGCGATGCTTCAGCCGATCATCCAAGTCCAATCCAAGAAACGTAACATGTCGTGGCTTGGAGAGCGTCACCACCGCGTAATCGCCGATAAAGGCCAAGCCGCGGAGATACCCCGGACAGAACGCAATTGGCCCGAACTGGCCCGTCGCTAGATCCACGGTCCCCAGCTCGCCCGTACCCGAATTGAGCACCCACAGGCGGTCGCGATACCACCGCGGCGAATGGGGCATCGACAGACCGCGCGTCACGATTTCTCCGCAAGCCACGTCAATCAGGCAACCTCCATCTTGCCGACGGTCCCGCCAACCGTCCGCGACGTCGCAATCCGCCACCACGCTGACGTGCGCGGGTCGGCCGTCGCGCATGGCCAGCCCGTTCAGGTGACAGCGGTCCTCGGGGACAAGCGCGCTGAGAAACGGAGGGCGCCACAGCGGCTGGAAGCTGGCCCGTTCGCTCAACGTGGCCAGACAGCCAAACAGTGTGCTGACAAAAACGACTCGGCCATCGGCGGCAACGGCAATATCATGAATGTCGATGTCCCCCGTGGTGTAACCCAGCCTGGGCACGTAGGCGACATCGTAGCCACGTTCGGCCCAGGCGGGGACCCCCGCGTCATCCCCTTCGACCGCCGCTGACCGGTAAGGGACGACGACCGCCGGAGCCTGCTCGAACCGCCAAATCTGGAATTTGGAACTCAACCAGAGCGTGCGACCGTCAGGCGACGCAAACAGCCCCATGCAATGGTTAAAGGTTCGCTCGAAGACCGCGATGTTCTGGTCTTGCTTGCGGCCCACGAAGAAGATCTTACCCGTCTGATAGGTGGTGAATGCCAGGCTGATGCGCACCTCGCCGAGCCAGTCGAGAAAGTGACGCGATCCTTGCACTTGTAGCCAGGGTTCCGCGGTCGGGGGTGCGGTTGTGGTCTCGTGTTGGTCCATCGGCCCTTTACTCCATTGCCCTAGCGGAACGACCCCAAGTAGTACACAAGCACGACGCGCAAGCGTGTGAGCTTACCCACCGGCCCAATCACGGCTTCCGGCTAAGTGCTACGAGGATTGAGCAACTGCAAAAATCTCGAGCGAGTCTGTAGTCTACGCCAAGACTCACTCGCTCGCACGTCATGCTTGTATTATTCGCTGTCAAGAACGAAAATGAAATTGTCGCGTAGTGGATTGCTGGTCGGGAGTCGCTTCAATGACAGGCCCAAGATGCCGTTCGGATAATCGTCATCAGATTCGTGGTTTCACGTTGGTGGAACTGCTCGTCGTAATCGCCATCATTGGGATCCTCGTGGCGTTGCTGTTACCCTCGGTGCAGGCCGCGCGCGAGGCGGCACGCCGAACCCAATGTCTCAACAATCTGCGTCAGCTTGGACTGGCTTGCTACAATTTTGAATCTGCGTCGGGATCGTTCCCTACGGCGGGCGGCGCCGTGGAACAGTTTTTTAATCCGGCTGATCAGGCCCAGGCAGCTTATGGTTATGAAAGCGCAAGTTGGATGTTTCAAATACTCCCGTACATCGAAGAACAAAGTCTGTACGACCTGCGTCGCGGGGATACCGGTGGGAATATCGGCTTCGTGGATACCGGTCTTTGCGAGCTGTCAGTATCTCAATTTAACTGCCCATCGCGCAGCGGACGGTTTGCGACGATCGGTACTGACGTCTACGCGCTCGGCGACTACGCGGGCGTGATGGCGAGTTGGAATGATCCCGGGTGGAACGGCTTTCAATGGCGTGCCACGGCGGCTCCCAAGCCAAACGAAGAAACGGTCGTGTGGACCGGGATCTTGGTCAAAGGGGGGCAGGTCAATCGAAATACCACTCCACCGCGAGTCTGGAAGTTTCGCGATGTAGGTCTTCATCGTGTCAAGGACGGTGCATCGAACACGATTCTGCTGGCAGAAAAATCGGTGCGTAGCCAATACTGGACCGTTGACAGTGCGAATCCTTGGCCATTTTGGGAAGTCTACGGTTACTACACCGGTGCCGACTGGCCTCACATGCGAATGTTTGGTGCATTGACTCGGGGGCCCTCCAGTCCGTCCCCAGAAATTCCGGTTCTGGGGGATGGCGATCGGCGTCCCAGCGGCATCCCCAACCGCCAGGAATTCGGATTTGGATCGGCTCACCCGGGAATTGTATGCAGTGTCTTCGGCGATGGATCAGGCCGCAGCATGGCGCAAGCAGGTGATCTGATGGTGCTGGACCAACTCGGAAAAAGAGCGGATGGCTCGGTGATATCGGTCAATGAGCTGTAGTTAACGCGACTAAGTTCCACCGGTTTTCGCCTTATATTTCAGTGCTGGGAACAAGCCCATGGCATTTGTCAATTCCGTGCCGCGCGGTTATCTGGTTTGCTTTTTGATCGCCGCCGCGTTTTCTGGATGTGGCCGGCGTAACAACCCGGACGAAGCGATCGCCAGGGTTAATTCAACCAATATGCAACGATTGGCAAACCTGTACATGACGTACCAAATGAAAAATGCCTGGCAAGGTCCGGCCGACGAAGCGGAGTTTAAGAAGTTCATTAGCAGCTACAGCCCGAAAAAACTGACTAGAATCGGGATCGATCCAAACGCGATAAACGAGCTGTTCGTCAACGAACGCGACGGGCAACCCTTTAAGATTCGCTTCTCGGTTGCCGGCAGCGCGATGGGAAGTTCCGAGCCGGTGATCTTTGAATCGGTGGGCGTCAATCAGAGACGCATGGTTGGATTCCTGGACATGCGGCAGCGCGAAGTCGACGAAGCCGAATACCACGATCTCTGGGCAGGTACCACTCAGCCCGCTCGGCCCCGAGCAGACGATCCGACTGCGCGTTGACCACAGACACCTGCCCCGGCCTCGAGCGGGGGCGGGGGGTTTGGGGGGCACTCATTGTTCCACACATCTCCAGTGACCGATGAATGCTTGTTATCCAACGTGCAAAATTCGAGGAAATACATAACTGTGTGCTGCCATAGTGCGTAACGAGGTATGTACACACTCAAGAAGTACTACGCCCGGATTCCATCCGGGGGATAGGTTACTCCCAGCCTGACGGCGCAGCGCACTCGCACACCCATGCCCCCGGATTCTATCCGGGGGATCATTACCCTGAGCCTTGCCTAATGACCTGCACGCCGCTGCCAGGCAAGGCCGAAGGTGAGGCACCCCCGGAAGAATTCCGGGGCCTCCTTTCTTGCCCCTACGCTATCAGGTTGATGGAAAAGGACTACTGGTTAGAAACCGGTAGCATTGAAGATGTGTGGTACGATGAGTGGAGGGCATCCCCCCGCCCCCCCGGATTTCGCCCCGCGCGCCGCCGGATGACATGCTTCCGCTTCGCGGCGAGCCTCGCGGGGGTCGGAAAGTTGGTCCCGGAGGCTCGCCGGCACTTGACGTGGCTCTTCCCTCCAGATCAGCGTTGCACCCGCGCCGATTGGCCGCGCGCGAATGCTTCCACCTCCGACAATTTTGCCATGGTCACATCGCCCGGAAACGTGGTGAGCATGGCCCCGTGAGCCCAACCCAATTGCAGGGCTTCTGCGGGGGAGCGTCCGTCCAGCAGTCCGAAGATCAAGCCGGCCGCGAATCCGTCACCACCGCCGATGCGGTCCAACACGTCCAATTCACAGACGGGGCCTGTAACTTGCTGTCCATCCAGCCACATTAACGCGCTCCACGAATGGCGGTTGGCGGATCTTACATCGCGCAGTGTGGTGGCCACGACCTTGACCTGGGGAAACTGCGGAATCAGACGTTCGATCATCTCAAAGAAACGTCCTGGCTCCAACCGACTCGCATGGACTTTGGGTCCCTCCAGGCCCAGGCTCTGTTGAATATCTTCCTCGTTACCGATCAGCACATCCACATGTTCCATGATCTGGCGCGTTACATCCCGTGCGCGGGATTCCCCGCCCATGGCCTGCCAGAGCTTGCCACGGTAGTTCATGTCATAGGAACACACGGCACCGCATCGTTTTGCTGCTCGCATGCCCTCGATGATGACTTCGGGCGTGGTCCGCGAGAGTGCGGCGAAGATTCCACCGGAGTGAAACCAGCGGATCCCGCCGCCCATGATCTGATCCCAATCGAAATCGCCCGGCTTCAGCAGCGCGGCTGCCTCGAGAGCGCGGTTGTAGAAGACGACCGGGGGTCGCACTCCTTGCCCCAGATCGCTGTACACAATCGCGATATTGGGCCCGCGCACGCCATCATGATCGAACCATTGATAGTATGGAGTGACGCCCATTTCCCGCACGCGAGCCTGCACGAGTTCGCCAATGCCATTGCGGACCATGGCAGTTGCCAATCCCGTCCGCAGCTCAAAACAATAGGCCAGATTGGCGGCGACGTTGTATTCCCCTCCCGAGACGTGCACGTTCAGTGAACGCGCCGCGCGTAACGGAACCAAACCAGGGTCCAGCCGATGCACCAAGGCCCCCACGGACAAGAAATCCAGCCGGGACGCTTTTGGCTGGTTATCGAGCAGGTCCCGTACGGTCTTCATTGACGACTTCCTCAAGATGCTGCCCCCAACCCGGGCGGTTTGAGGGGTATCCCCCCAAAACCCCCCGGGTTCTTGTTCGTCGTGCTCTCCGCGCGTCAGCAAGACAAGCCAAAATTCCGACCACCACAAATTTGTCCATTTTGGGTGCGCCCCGCTGCGGGCCCCGGCTTTTCGAGCTTCAACAACATTTGGATTACCCGATGGGCGACTAACAGCCTATAATTTAAGTTAATGTGTTGAAATCTTGTCGAGGAGATTTTATCGATGGCTCGCGGTGACCACCTGTACGTCATGTGTTTGGGTTATTCACACCACGGTATCGACTGCGGCGACGGCCACGTGATCCACTTTAACTCAGGACCCTTTCAAAAGGTAGTTGGGGCGCTCGGCGATCAGCCACCGCGGATCGAGCGCGTACCGATCGCGGAATTCTCTCAGGGTCGAGAATTACAGCTGCGGCTTTACGATGTGTGTGACGACCCGGAAGCCACCATCCAGCGGGCTATTTCTCGCATCGGCCAAACGGGATATCAATTGTTCGAGAATAACTGTGAACACTTTGCCGTTTGGTGCAAGACCGGCTGGCCCAAGTCCACTCAAGTCGACGCGATCCGCCAGGCAGCCCGGGGAGCCACAGAGGCAATGCCCACGGCGCTCACGATGGCACGATGGGCACGACGCTTACCCAGTCGCGCACGGCTGGTGGTCTACGGCGCTGCCCTGACCGTGACAGCTGGCGCGTTCGCCGTGGAATACGTCAAAGAACGTTTGCAGCACCAACGCCGCGGCGAGAGCTAAGGGAAGTTTCTGGCAAGGTGGTCCCGAGCGGGTGCGCGTCGCGCGGGGTCATAGGAAAGCAGCTCCGTCGCAGGCTGAAAGCGGAAATGCACCCTGCACGCTAAAGGCCCTCTCAGTCGGTATTGTCGGTTCTGGCGATTGTCACAATGACTCCGACACGGGACTGGCAAAATTCTCGATGGGTGCAGGAAACTCCGGCCGAATGGGACGGAATTAGCGGTCAGCTGTCCCGTTTGTCCACCACGATGGCAAAGAATTGTAACGGGGGATGGATTTGTGACCTAACTTTACATTGAACGCGATAGCGACGGACATCATGTAAAAAGGTTCTTTGTCATGGCTCGAATCAAGCGACGCAAGAAGTTCATAGACCCCAAAGTTCAGGGAGCTTTGGTCAAGCGTATTACGATGCACTATTTGGTCTTCTTCGCGACGGCCTGTGTATTTGGGTTATTCCTGCAGTTCTTGAGCAACCCGTTCTCGCCGCCGAAAGAGCATATCAAACAGCTGTGGCTCACGCAGGGGCCTTTCATTTTGACGGTCGTTTGCCTCCTGCCGATTTTCGTACGTGACACAGTGATGCTCAGCCACCGTTTCGTGGGACCCGTCATGCGCGTACGCAACACCATGCGCCAAGCCAGTCGCGGAGAAAAAACCGCGCGTGTCACTCTTCGCCCGGACGACTTCTGGGTGGATCTGGCGGACGACCTGAATGAGCTACTCGACCGCGTGCATGCGACGGAAGATAAGCTCAAGGAAGAAGAACAACTCGTCAAGGCCTGATGTGCGCAGTGCATTTCCAGGCAGTGCATCGTAACGCAGAAGTCGCGGCCAAGTGTCATTCTGAGGGAGCTGACAACGTGCTTAGCACGGGTCAGCGACCGAAGGATCTTCCAGAGACGTTGTTCCACGTGCGACGGTGGACGCAGGAGATCCCGGACACACCCCTGCAGGCAATGTCACGTTGGCCGGCAGATCTGCCACTCCACTCCGCTCCGTTCAGGATGACAGGAATCCGCCGTGCGCTTGCACGTTGGACTGGAACCCATCGCGACTTGTCACCGAGCAACCAGCTCGGCCTGCCGCACGTCGCTCCCCTGAGGCGTGGTCACCGCGTACTCGAATGACGGATCCGTACCGGCGGCAGCCGCATGCCCCTCGCGATTCACGGCAATAAAGTTTACGTGCAATTCCGCGCATGGCCGTCCGTCCAGTTTGGCGATGCGCCGAATGGCGCCTACGCAAGCGTCCAGCGGATGGAGTCCGTGTCGCATTCCCTCGACGATCATGAAACTTCCGCAGAACCGCATCACATTCTCGCCCACGCCGGTTGCGCCGGCACCACCGACCTCATTGTCGACATACAGCCCGCTGCCCAGTATCGGCGAATCACCCACGCGACCCGGTAACTTGTATCCCATGCCGCTCGTGGAACATCCTCCGGCGATGTTCTGGGCGGCGTCGATTCCGATCAGGGCGATCGTGTCGTGCCCCACGCTAGTCGGCTGTTTGGCAGAATCGACGGGCTGGCTGGCCTTCCAAGCCGAATAGGCTCGTTTTTGATCATCGGTCAACAAGTCCAGCGTGGAAAAACCCTGTCGCCGGGCAAAGTCGGCCGCGCCCGATCCCACCAGCATCACGTGTGGCGTAGCTTCCATCACGCGCCGCGCAACGGAGATGGGGTGCAAAAAGCCTTCCAGGGCCGCCACGCTACCCGCCTTATGGCCAGGCCCGTTCATGATGCAGGCGTCCAGTTGTACAACTCCGTCGGCGTTGGGAGTGCCGCCGATCCCTACGGAGCCGTTGCTTGCGTCCCGCTCGACTAACTTGATGCCTTGTTCGACGGCGTCTAACAAAGACGCGCCGTTGAGCAGAGCACGCAATGCCTCATCGTTTGCGGCCATGCCGAATCGCCACGTCGAGACAAAACAGGGAAGCGGTGACCAGCTTGCGCTCAATGGTTGAGCCGTGAGCACGCCGGGGCAGATACCCCACGCGGCGGTCGAACCCACGGCAGCCCTTAGAGCGTCGCGTCGATTGAATTCCATATCCCGTGGCTCCGAAACAGGCAGAGAACCTGAGGCGATCTTCAAGGTCGCGGGCAATGCGCGACAGCGTGTGTCGCACCGTGAGTCTAGTCTGCTGGAGCCGCCAGGGCCACCGGGACGCCGTCGAGTTTACTCACTTGGTGCACCAGGCTGGACGGCCAGGCGCGGCTTAGGGAGCGTCCACCGTATTGCCATCCAAGCGCGAACTCATTGCCTGGAATATCTGGGCGTCCATTTCGTACGACAGCAGCTGAACGCGATCATCGGCCATCAGAAATAAGGCACCGCCGGGATGATAACTCCAATAGTGCTCGTTGTGCGAACGATCGTCGTTTCCAGGCGTCAGGCCGATGCGACTGTCCAGATAGGCATCCGTGTGATAGGTCGGGGCATAGGTCCACCCCCAATAACGATTGTCGGCTAATCCTCGCTCCCCCACGGCAATGGTGGACGTCAAGCCGTCGGTGATGTGTCGAAAGGCAATCCAGGTGCGGCCGTTCTTGCCGGTGTTGGTGTTCTTCGGTGCCCGGCCCTTATTGTTGGTCACAAATATTCCGTCGTATTGTGGTCGGTTCACCTGAAGTGTACCGGCGTTGGCAAAGTAATTCGTCAACGGGGTATTGATGTTATTCAGGCGCCACAAATAAATGGTCTTCGACAGCGGATCATCGGGACAGGAATAGTCTGGCACTAGCGTTTGGCCAATCTCAGAGCCCGGCGGACGGTTCCGCTTGAAGAAGCGGATGTAGTTCTGGTCGAAGTCGAACAGATCGTAGGTGGCTTGTCGCTCCAGGAATGGCAGAATGTCCGTGCGCCACGACCACTCGTTGACTTGATTTCCCGGCAGCTGCTCCCAGTCCAACTCAATTCGCGGAAGTTGGCCATGCGAGTCGTGATAGTTGTGCAAGGCCAGACCGATTTGCCGCAAATTATTGAGGCATTGCACGCGCCTCGCGGCAGCTCGAGCCGACTGCACGGCAGGCAAAATCAGGGCAACCAGAATGCCGATGATGGCAATCACGACCAGCAATTCGACGAGCGTAAATGCAGAGCGGGTAATCTTGCGTCGCATCGTGACTTGACTTTCGAACCAGGATTTGCTGCGGTCCGGAGCGCCGCAGAGCTTAGCCCCCAGCCCCTGGATATTAAACTCACTCGCGGTTCAGTATTGGCCGATCTGCACTACCGGGATCGGCCATTCATTCGTTACTGGTTATTTCTCGGACTGCTCCGCTTCCGCACTGGCGGTTAGCGGTGGCACAGGGTCTTGTTGGGGAGACTGCGCCGTGATTTCGACTTGGAATGGTTCCTTGTCCGGCACGGTTGTCATGGCCGACACGGCCACATCATCACGTTGTATCTTTTCGGGCATCAGCATCACGGAATGGGCACCCCGCACGGGGCCATTGTCGGTGTCAAAACGGAACTTGCCTTGGTCTACCGTCGTGGTCACGGCTGGGCCGGAAACTCCAGGTTGGGGACGCAAGCTGATGGAACCGGAAAAAGGTTTTTCATCCAGTTGAGCGGTCCCCTGCAACGGGACACGATCCCAGGGCGACTTCGACTGGCATCCTGGCAGTCCAGACAGCGCCAGCAGGCAGCACAGGGGCAGGAGGCAGAATCGGCGCTTCAGGACATCAGATGGACGAAAATTCACGGATTAAGCAGTCCTTTCGCGACCATCGGTTTTGCCCATGCATCCTACGTGGGTGCTCGAGCGTCTTGCGGACTCACCCGGCTTCTCAAGTGCCTGCTTCGGTCGGGTTCCAAAATCAGTCACAACTGGTGGAGGGGCGTGGAGCCCGCTACGGTCATCGAATTTCGGTTGTTACCTAGCATAACCGAGGGCACGCTTCATTTCCAGCAATCGGGGCGTAGATCATCGCAAAATTCCGCACCCGCGCCCGACCGAGTGGGCTCGGAACCGCCGACCGACAGTGCTACACTACGGAGATCGCGGGCGATTAGCTCAGTTGGTTAGAGCGCTGCTTTCACACGGCAGAGGTCACTGGTTCGAGTCCAGCATCGCCCACTTGCAGTGCGCGCCTGTGCAGATCCTTGCGGGGTTGTGCAGGGGTTGTTGCCTTGATGGGATGCGATTTCCCCTGCTTGCTGGGTCTTACTGGCCAACGTGGCGCGAGTCTTGGCGCGCTTGTCGGTAATCCTCGTCGGTGACCTGAAGGTAATGTTCATTGGCGACATCCTGCGAGTTACCCAGCCAGGCACGCACGACATGAGCTGGGAAACGCTTCGCCAAATTGGTCTGGCACGATAACCGCAGGTTGTGCCACAGCTTTGGCCAGGTAGCGAATCCAGCCCGCTTGATGATTTTGGTTAGCTGTGTCCGCAGGATCTGCTGGGCGCTGACGATATCTTGTGATGAAGTACTCCTGCCCCGGCTCCGCAGCGTCGCAGCATTCTTCGATAAATGGGCGGAGTTTCTGTAAAGAGAGGAATAATCCGCTTCGCCTTACGCTCGTGGTGTTCGGTCCGGGATTCGTAATTACTATCTGCTCCCGTTCCCGGTCGACATCGTCGAGGAAGTCCTGAGCGTGGGACCTGGTGTAGCACGGTCCTCCGGGCCGTGTAGTAGCGGGAATCCACGCACGGCCCAGAGGGCCATGCTCCAAAGCCGCATATCGTACCGTGACGTACCCTGCCTCACGGAAGTCGGTCATGCAGGATGTTGCCGCCCACCATGCGTTTCATGCCGCGACGATTGGTCGCTGCTCGGCGCGGGACGCCTCGCCGCTTCCAGCGTCCAAGTTATTTCCGCCACGAGTCGAGCTTCTCCTTGACTTCCTCATCGGCAACGGTGCGGCCGGCGTCAGAATCTTCCAAGCCCCGCTGCACCATTCGAGCGAACGCCAATTCGCGGAGAATCTCGTCGTAGCTGCTGTCCTCGGCTGGCGAGCGATGATTTCCTTCATGGTCTCTTTTGCCGACGCCATATGTTCTCCCAGAACCTGGGCCACCGTGATACTTCCCGGCCTGCGAGATTTCGCATCGGTACGGTAAGCGTCAGGGCCCTTCAAAAACTCTCAATTATCCGCCATCGCGTTCCGGCAAGCAACAGATTCTGCCGCCGGCCCTGAAGCCGGGCTTATTTCAATTTGAATTAGGGCCCATCACTGATCGCTCCCGAACATCGTATTCCCAGGGCACTATTTGGGGTGGCCTCACCGATGGGTCCCGCGCTCCAGCGTGGGACCGGACGGGCTTGTTCAAGAAAGGGTGGATTTACGGTTGATTCACAAAACGAACGGGTTGATGGGACTGCAGCCTGAGCAAGCCGACCACGTGCCAGAGGATGGACACGTGGCGCTGATCTTCGGCCTCGGTGATCACCGGAGGCCGCAACCGAGTCAACGGTCGAATCGCGACCCTTCACCGCACATACAACCATGGACCGAGATCCGGTTTGGCCACCATTACGTTTCCACACCCCGAAGCTTGCGGGATCGGAACGGCCATCAGGCCACCTTCGCGGCTCCAGGCAAGCAGGGTCTCAGCGCTCTGAACATTGTCCACCCGGTTGACCTCCGGCGTGGGATTTGCGTCCATTATGACGCCAAGCTAGATTGGACGTTTCTCACCCCTTTTCACTTTTGCGTCGGCCATCCTACCAGAGATTAACCATGACACGATGCCTTCAACTCTCAATCTTGATCGTCCTGCTGCTTCGATACCCACCATTGCTTGCTGAGGAACCGCGGGATCCGCGGAAGGCCAGTGGACTGGACGCCGTCACTGAGTCTTATCGAGAGACAGCCCACGAGATCATTCGATCCGCACGCGCCGGAAATGACAGCTATTTGAAACTGCAGGAACTGTGCGACGACATCGGTCACCGGCTCAGCGGCAGTGAGTCGTTGGATCAGGCGATCGATTGGGCACAGGCTGCGTTGAAGCGGGATGGTCAGGAAAACGTGCGTGCCGAACCGGTGATGGTCCGCAAATGGGTACGCGGCCAGGAGAGTTGTCAACTCGTCGAGCCCCGCTCGATGCGAATCGATATGCTGGGATTGGGTAATTCGGTTGGGACGCCTATCGAGGGGATTACCGCCGAGGTGGTGGTTGTGGATAGCAAGGAAGAATTAGACGCGCTCAGCGACGACGCGGTGCGCGGCAAGATCGTTGTTTTTAACGGTGCCATGCCCCCCTACTCGGATAGCGACGGTTCCGGTTACGGAACAGCGGTCCAATATCGCAGCAGCGGAGCGAATTGGGCCATTGAAAAAGGCGCGGTGGCCGCTTTGGTACGTTCGATCACTGCCTACTCGCTCGCTTCGCCGCACACCGGCGCAATGAACTATCAGCGCGGAGTGGAAAAGATACCCGCGGCAGCGATTTCAGTCGAAGCCGCCATGATGTTGCGACGACTGCAAGACCGAGGCAAAAAGTGTGTCGTCAAGCTGCAAATGGATGCCCACGACGAGGGCAAGGTTCCCTCGGCCAATGTCATCGCCGAAATCGTCGGTCGCGAATTACCCAATCAGATCGTTGTCATTGGCGGACATCTTGACTCGTGGGACGTGGGACAGGGAGCACAGGATGACGGCGCGGGCTGTGTCGCGGCCATGGAAGCGCTGAACATCTTGCGCAAGCTGGGACTGCATCCTCGGCGCACGATTCGTGTTGTGCTGTGGACTAATGAAGAAAATGGGACAGCCGGTGCCGAGGCCTATTTGGAACGCCATCGAGACGAAACGCATGTGGCCGGTATCGAATCTGACTCAGGCGCTTATCGCCCCAAGGGACTGTCCGTCGACATGGAAGATGATCGACAGGAACTCGTGGCGCTGGACCAAATCTCGTCCGTCATGCGTTTGTTGAAACCGTTGGGAGCGGATCGCGTCAATGCGGGCTATTCCGGTGTGGACGTGGGCAAATTGAAAGGGATAGGAGCTGTGTGCATGGGGCTGGATGTGGATGGCCGGTTGTACTTTAACTCACATCACACGTGGGCCGACACGGTGGACAAGGTGCGGCCTCAGGATCTGACCGATTTCGCCCTTACGCTGGCCGTGGCCGCGTACGTCATCGCCGACCTGCCGCAACGCGTGGGCGAGTAGTAAATATCGTTCAACATCTCGGATGACTCGGTGGTGGCTGCGACCGGGAACAGCGTTTTCCCGGGCGACGTCCTGGGCTTCGCTGGGCAGACCAAGCCAGACGGCTTCTTCGGTATCACCGATAACGTGAACTCGAGCAATCCGACCGGGACGAATACTGCCGACTTTGTCTTTAACATCAGCGGCTTTACCAATCTGACGATGTCTCTGGACTTCGCCGCGATGGGGACCTTTTTGAGCACAGACACGTTGCTTGTGAGCTACGACATCGACGGTGGCGGCTTCAGCCCGGTGTTTAGCGGTGCGGCTGTTGCGGGTGCCAACCAGAATTATGTCATGGATAGCGCGGCGGCGGTCGTGCTGGCGGATCCCTATTCCATCAACGGTACAATCCTGGACGACAACTTCCAGACGCTTGTCGCCAACATTGCGGGCAGCGGATCGGTCCTCACGGTTCGCGCGACGGGCAGCGGGCGACGCGGCCTCCGCCAATCAAATCCATTGATGGTTGGGGCATGATAGGACCTCCGGTGGGTCCTGCCGCAGATCACTTCGACAGGACGGCTTTGATCTCTTCCAACGTCGCGACTTTGCCGACGATTTTCACTTCGCCGTCAACCGCCAACGCGGGAGTGGACATGACGCCGAATTGGACAATTTGATTGATGTCTTCAATCTTCTGGATGTCTGCTTCGACGCCCAACTCTTTGAGGGCCGCTTCGACGTTCTCTTTGAGCGAGACACACTTTTTGCAGCCGGTGCCAAGAACTTGAATCGTGGTCATCTTGCGAATCTCCTACTTATTAATTGCAGCGACGGTGGGAGTCGCGGGCTGGTTGGGTGTTGCGGGTGCAGTCGGGTAAAAAACGCCAAATCCCATTCCAGCAATGGTAGCCATGACAACCACGAGAGTCACGAACGCCGCAGTCTTTGCGTTGCCGACAACTCTGCGAATTACGAGAATGCTGGGTAGCGACAGAGCCGGTCCCGCCAGCAGCAATGCCAATGCAGGTCCGTTGTGCATCCCATTCCGCATCAATGCTTCGAGGATTGGAACCTCGGTAAGCGTGGCGAAGTAGAACAGGCAGCCCACGACCGAGGCGATCAGGTTCGACAGGAGACTGTTGTCTCCGACCAGAGCCGCCACCTGTTTTTCCGGAATGAGGGCACCGAGAAATCCGACGACGAAGACGCCGCCAAACAGTAGAGGCACGAGCAGTTTGGAAAACTCCCAAGTATTGCCCATCCACTCGGAAAAGTCTTGGCGATTCAGCCAAGCGAGACTCATCATCGCAACCAGCACGCCCATGCCTCCCGCCAAGTACCAGCGGTAGTGATGAATGCGGGTGACCCAAGTATCAACATCCTCGATACTGGCCACTTCGGTCTTGGCAACCCGGACAACTTCGGAAGCTTCGTGGCCAAGGGCGGTTTGTTTGAGACGCAAGTCAAAGCTGTTTTCGGTTTCGTACTGCAGCGTTGCCTCGAACTGCTTTCCGTCCGCCAACTGGACGACTTTGTCACCAGGGTTAAACCAGTCGCTGAACACGAGAAATGCCAGCATCGCAGCCAGCATCGAAGCGTTTTGCCACAATGGTCGGCTGGCAGCAGGCGGGTCGGGTTGAGCCATGGTGACCGCGTTTCGCTCGTCTTCGCTGCGGCGGAACAGCCGTGCCATTATGAGACCGATTATTACGCCAAAGACCATGGCACCAACCACGCGGGTCACACCGAGTTCTAATCCTAGGACGCGGGCAGTGAGAAAAATGGCCAGTACATTGATCGCTGGACCGGCGTAGAGGAAGCAAGCCGCAGGCCCCAATCCTGCCCCAATGCGGTAGATGCCCGCAAACATCGGCAGCACGCTGCAGGAACAGACGGCCAGCACCGTCCCTGAGACCGACGCTACCGAATAGGCTTCGACCTTGTTGGCCTTTGGCCCCAGATGCTTGAGGACGGACTCTTTGGAAAGGAACGTCGTGATCGCTCCCGCGATAAACAGGGCGGGGACCACACAGGCAAGCGTGTGGTTGCGGGCGTACCACTGCAGTAGCAGGAACGCCTCGACGATGGCGCCGGTGATCTTTGCGGCAAGAGGGTCAGACTGGGCGTCAAACTGCGGCGTAGCCAACGGCACAAAGTAGGCGAACAGAAACACGCCCAGAAACGCTGCAAAGATTTTCCATTCCCGATTCATCGCTTCGCACTTTATTGCATACTTGCATGATGCTGCAAATACGAGTCCAAATAAAAAGCTGCTTGATGCAGCAACTACGACAATACCTTCAATTGTTGGTCGATGTTGCACTTCACCACCGACTCGATGCAGCCAAATAAGCTCTTCAGGCACTTCACGCGGAGGCTGTAGAACACCATCTGGCCCCGCTTGTCGCTCTCCACGATGCCAGCATTCTTGAGCTGCGTCAGGTGCCGAGACACGGTCGACATGTCCATGCCGATCTCCTCGGTGAGGTCGCAAACGCACACCTCGTCGTGCTCAGCCAGCACATCGACCAGCTTGAGCCGAGCCGGATGGGCCAGGGCCTTGAGTACCTTGGCTCGTGTTTCGTATTTGGCTCGTTCGGCTCGGTTCATTGCTTATCCTGTCGACAGTTGCTTATTTGCAAGTTTAGCCAAATACCGGAGAAAGTCAAGCCCCCCTCAGCACGGGCATTGCTCCTGTCCCCCGCCACACTCGGAAGGCTTGTCCCCGGAGACGACATTCCCATGCCGGTCCAGTTGAAAGCGGCAGCATCGCTCCAGCATTTCCTTAAGTAGCTTGCGACCCCGCTGCACACGTGACTTCGCCCCGGACAAACAAATTGACTCGCGGGATGCGATTTCTTTCTGCGAGACGCCGTCACGCTCGTACATTGAAACCGCTCGCTGGAGTTGTCCAGGAAGTTGCTCAACCAACACGTCCAGACAACTAGCGACTTCGGAATTCAGGTTCTCTGATGTCGAGTCGTGACGGCCAGGCGTGGATGTTATTCGTGTCTTGCCTTATCAACCGGGAAGACATACGCCAGGACGCCATTGGGGTGATACTGCAAGACGACATCTTTGAACTGAGCAGTTGGAAACCTGCCTCACGGTGCAGGAACACGTCAAACCCGGGGTGCGGATCATTTCTGATTTTGATAAAACTGTGGGTTCCCAAAGGGCCGACCCAAGTTTCGCAACCGGAAACGTTCGTTCGACAAAACCACTGAGGTTCAGAGATGAGTTCGCCATTGTCCCGAAATGCAAGACACATCATCAATGTATTGATGGTTGGCTGCTTGATCATGGCCATCCCGATGTGTACCAATGTTGTTGCCCAGGAGGTCTTGCCACGACCGGAGGCTCCCTTTGCTGGCAAGATTGGATTGACTTACAAGGATTCCGATGCGGTAAAACCGCAGCTGAAAATCCCCGCGACATTTGGCCTGGAAAACCCGCCCAACATTCTGATCGTATTGATCGATGATTGCGGCTTCGGCCAGATGAGTACGTTCGGTGGCGGTATCCCGACGCCGACACTCGACCGAATTGCGAACAATGGTTTGAAATACACGCGATTTCACACGACGGCACTTTGTTCACCGACCCGGGCTGCGCTGTTAACCGGGCGCAATCACCATTCGGTCGGCAGCGGCGTTATTGGCGAAGCGGGGACGGGTTTTCCCGGGTACTCGGGAATTATTCCTGCGTCCGCGGCAACGTTTGCAGAAGTCCTTCGAGAGTACGGTTATGCGAACGCCTGGTTTGGAAAAAATCATAACGTCCCTGACTGGGAGACCAGTATCGTTGGCCCCTTTGATCGTTGGGCAGATGGACTGGGCTTTGATTACTTTTACGGGTTCGTGGGCGGCGATACGGACCAATTTCACCCGGCACTGGTCGAAAACAAAAAGCGTTTGCAGCCGCCAGCAACCAACGAAGACGGTTCACCCTATCACTTCACGACGGATATCGCCGATCATGCCATCCGAATGATGCGGGCCTCCAAAGCCGTCGCGCCGCAGAGACCGTTTTGTGTTTACTTTGCCACTGGAGCCACTCACGCGCCGCACCAAGTGCCCCGGGAATGGATTCAGAAATTCGAGGGGAAATTCGACCGCGGTTGGGATGCCTACCGTGAAGAGACGTTTAGGCGCCAGAAAGACATGGGCATCATTCCCGCCAACACAAAGTTGACGAAGCGTCCCGATTCGCTGCCGGCATGGGATTCTTTGCCCGAAAATGAGCGTAAAGTTTACTCCCGGATGATGGAAGTTTTTGCGGCCTTCACCGCACACACGGACCATGAAGTCGGCCGACTTGTGGACGCCATCGAAGAAATGGGCGAACTGGACAATACGCTGGTCATCTATATGGCGGGTGACAACGGATCCAGTGCCGAAGGCGGGCTGAACGGGTTGCTTAATGAGATGACATTCTTCAACGCCATTCCAGAGCCCCTTGATATGAAACTCGCTGCACTCAAGACACTGGGCAGCGAGAAACACTACAACCACTTTCCGGCGGCTTGGGCGCATGCGATGGACACGCCGTTTCAGTGGACCAAACAGATCGCCAGTCACTTCGGCGGTACACGCAATGGACTTGCCATCTCATGGCCCAAGGGGATCAAAGCTCGTGGCGAGTTACGTGATCAGTTTCATCACGTGATCGACATCGCCCCTACCATCCTTGAGATTGTGGGCGTCGAGAGTCCGGCTCAGTTCAATGGCGTCGCCCAAAAGCCGATCGAAGGGATTAGCATGGTTTATACCTTTGAACAGGCAAACGCCAAGGACCGACGAACCACTCAGTATTTCGAAATGCTTGGTAATCAAGGCATCTATCACGACGGGTGGATGGCCAGCGCCATTCGCGGGATCCCCTGGGCCAGTGAGAACGAACCGGGCGATCTGCTCAATATGCCTTGGGAACTCTACCACGTCGACGAAGATGTTTCGCAGGCAAACGATCTCGCAAAGGAGAATCCGGAAAAGCTCTCTGAGATGGTCAAACTCTTCTTTGCGGAGGCCGCCAAATATAACGTCTTGCCTTTGGACGATCGCAAAACCGAACGGCTGGACGTGGCAAACCGTCCCAGCCTGACTGCCGGCCGCAAGACGTTCACCTATCCGAATCTGCTTCGCTTGCCCGAAGGCGCCGCGCCTGACCTGAAGCACAAGAGCCACACCATTATCGCGAACGTCGTGATCCCGGAACTTGGTGCCGAAGGAATGCTGTTTACGCAGGGTGGTCGTTTCGCTGGCTATGGATTCTACGTTCGCG
The DNA here is from genome assembly GCA_963695565.1 of uncultured Planctomycetales bacterium. Taxonomy (GTDB): domain Bacteria; phylum Planctomycetota; class Planctomycetia; order Pirellulales; family Pirellulaceae; genus CAVOGW01. The sequence continues at coordinate 404,797 of CAVOGW010000003.1, read as the reverse complement.
ACGGAAAACTGGTTTACGACTACAACCTCTGTGGTGTTGATCAATACTCGATCTCGTCGCAAAACCGGCTTCCCACCGGCAAAGTGACGCTGAAGGCAGTGTACCAATCCGATGCCGATAAGCCGTTCGCGGGAGCGACTGTGACGCTGTTCGCAAACGACAAGCAAGTGGGCGAAGGTCGCGTCGAGAAAAGCATCCCCAATCGCGTGACACTCGACGAAACTTTCGACATCGGTTTCGACACCGGTACCCCGGTCGCCGACGGCTACGATATGCCATTCAAGTTTACCGGGCAACTGGAGTCCGTGACCATCAAACTCGACTGACCAGAATGCGAAGGTTGGTTGGGCAGAACGTCCGACAAGTCGAACTTCATTTGGCGAATTGGAAACCTCCCAGCCGCATCAACCATTCGCTAGACCTTACGTGATGTTGCTGATTTGCGCCGAGAGCTGGATCCGCTATCTCCTGTAAAACACCGTGCATCATCGAATTTACCGCAACCAAAACACGTCGGTCGAACTAACTTTGAGGGAATTGGAAGTGAACGAAGAACGAGAAAAGTTGCGTCAAGTGGTAAGTGGTGCCAAGCAGCGTGTCAGCGACAAAATGAGCGCTCTGTGGTGGTGGTTCATGACTCGTGGCGTTGTGGCTTTGGGTCTGGCCGCGTTCGCGCTGTTCTGGCCACAACAAACGGTCGAACTGCTGGTGAGTCTGCTGGGAGCTTACCTGCTGTGCGACGGACTGTTGGGTATTGTCGGAGCGTTTCGCTCCGGCGACAAAGGCGGTGCGCCGATGGTTTCGATCGTCGGCTTGCTCGTCGGTGCCGTCCTGCTTTTCTGGACGGGACTCAGTGTGCGACTGTTTTTGATCTTAGTTGGGGCCTGGGCGCTGCTCCAAGGGGTCGGCATGTTTTTGTCGAGCCGCCATAAAGATGCGGATCCGGAATCACGACACCTCGTGGGAATGGTCGGCGGCGCATTGGCGGCCGTGGGATTGGTCTTGGTCGCCTGGCCCAATACCGGCCTGGTTACCGTTTCATGGTTGATCGCAATCATCGCGCTGTTGCTTGGTTGCCTGCTGATCTTTGTGGGAACCAAGCTTAAGCGCATTTCAAATCGCATCAACATTGCAAATTGATCTCTTGGCACCTTGTGGATGACGCGCCTCACGGTCAAATCGTGCACGACGCCTCCGACGTAGCCATCGTCGTTGCCGTCATCAGCGGAAAGATCAAGGTCGCCGACAGCATTTCCCGCCTCCAGGCAGCAGACGTCGTTTCCGCCTCTGAATCGCAATCAAAGACTGCCGGTAACCTGCCATGGCAGGTGCCGACACTATTGTTTTGACACCGCCGGCGTGTTTGCCACGCCGCGGCCAACTCTGCCCTTCCTCGTGGCCCGGGTGTCACGTCGTCGAACCCCCGCGGGCGTTGGCGGGCCATGGTACGTCACGAAACCAGACTCGTCGCCGGCACCACCCGCGTGAATGATGCCGACGTCGTTGGCGATCAGGCGACATTCTCCAGATTACCTTGGAATTAGTTTCGACGATGCAGCAGGGCAACGCCGGCCAGCCCCAACCAGATAAGGATGCCGACCGGTTCTGGCACAGCGGCAGCCGCTTGGTCGCTGCTCATGAACTTATGCGTGTTCCAAAGAATGAAGTCCTGGCCGTCCACCACACCATCGGCGTTAAAGTCGCCTGCCGTCCAGGCCGCGGTGTTCGCGAACTTATGGGTGTTCCACTCAATGAAATCCTGGCCGTCGACAGTACCGTCGAGGGTAGCATCCCCTAACAGGTATGCGTTGCCGGAAACAAGGTTCAGCGCACCGGCATCAGCCAGCCATGCGTCGCGGTCGGCCGTATTGACCTGACCATCCCCGGTCAAATCAAAGCTCCCGTTGTTCGTGCCAGCGGCGATTTCGGCGACCAACATATCAATGTCGCTTCCGGTACACTGGCCATCGCCGTTGAAGTCACAGGTCGGGCCACCGGCACTGAGCGAACCTTGGTAGCCGTCGAAATTCGAGCCAGCTTGTGCAATGCGTGACCCCGTGTAACTTAACTCGGACCCTGGCAGCAGCGTCTGCCCACCCCAACTTAGCGTGGTCGGGCCGCTCCCCATCGTCTCAATTGTAAGGACTTCCACGGCAGCGCCCGTGGTGAAGAGTTCACTACCCAGTGAAGCAAAGACGGTATCTTCGGCCAGATCCGTTTGAACTCCCAGCGAAATTCCTGAGGTGAACGGATTGTTCCCGGGATTGTCGTTCGGCCAGGCCGCACCGTTTTTCGTCGCGGCCAACAGGTCGCTGCCGGTTACCTCGAATGCCAATTCAACCTCAAGCGATCCGCCGACGCCATCTGGCGTGGAGGTGAACAGCGCTGGATCGGGCATGACCTCAACCAACCACTCGCGATTAGAGTTCGCGTTTAGCCCGAGATCAGTAACGGTCAGGAAAATCGCCGTCGATTCAGAGGGTCCCGGCGCGGTGGCACCGGCAGTGCTTTGGAAGTTGTCCAAAAACACATCGCCATTAAGGTTGTCGTATCTTACTTCCGCTGTGGTATTGCCCAAGAAGGTCACCTGGCCAAACTGGCCGGAGAGATTGCCAGCTATGGCATCGATTAACGTCACTTTCGACGTCGGCGTGAAAGGAAATGCATCAAGACTGAGTTCCAACTTTGCCCCATCGATATTGGCGATGCCGGACGTTTCCACGCCGTTGTCGACGACGGTGATGGGTGCCACGCCGCCGGCATCTGCCGTGAAGGAGAAGACCGCTGTCGGAGAATTGGCGAGCATGTCCCGGCTGGGAGGCATCGGATCGACGATCGAGGGGTCGGGGTCAAGGCCGACGTTAAATGTGCCGCTGGACCCGATGATCGAGACCTTGGCGGACCGACGGGCCAGCAGATCCGGATCGGTGACGCAATTGTCGCAAAGATTCATGATCAGGGCGCCGTTCAGATTCACCGTACCACCGGAGAGTCGAATTTCGCCTTTCGCGCCGTGCTCGGACATGTACAAGTCCTTCGCATTCAGTGTGCCTTGCACGACGACGACCCCTTTTCCGTCCAGGCCGGGCTCGGCACCAAAATCGTCGAATGCCGGTCCGTAGTTACCAATGCGTATGTCTTCCGTGCCGCCAAAGTGAGGCGGGTTGTCAATGCTAACCCAATTCCTGAAATCTGCGATGGCGTTGGGGCCCACCGAAAGCAGCCCTTCCGTGCGTTCGCCAACGATCACTCCGTTGGCCGTCAAGGTGGAGTTGCCGGTCAAAATAATTTCACCGCCGCGTACGACGTTGCCGAAACGGTTTTTCCAGAACTCGTAATCAACTGCCTCAATACTCCCGTTTTGGTCGCCATCGGCGCGCAAGTCGGACGTTGAACCAAGCGTATCTCGCCACACGGTGTAATCAGCCGCGTCCACAATCGAGTTCTTGTTATAGTCGCCGCCGAAGATCTCGTTTTCTCTTTCACGTCCGACGACAAACAGCCCTAGGGCAGCCGAACCAATTACCTCCAGCGACCCATCCGTCATCGTGAATCGGCCGAAGCGCGTATCTTGATACGAAAATTGATGCTCCTTGGCGGCCGATCCGACTCTCAACGCCCGCACGCGCGCACTGCCGTCGGACAACGTAGAGCTGAATCCATCGTCAATGCCTAGGATGTCGACAAGATTGGCACCTGGTACGCCGTCGGGATCCCAATTGACCCCGTCAAGGAAAGCGGTACCCAGGCCAGTTGGGCCACCATCGAAATAGACAAAGTCCGCAAGACAAACTGGGTTGGCTGCGGAAAGGGCCAACACCATGCCCAGGCTGGTAATGAGTATGGCGGAAAGACGTGAAGTTTTCGTCATGGTAGTTCCAGATTCTAGTTGTTTCGTTAGAGAAATCAGTAGCGGCCAGCGTCATAGGCGCTGTCGCGCTGGTCACCGACGGTCGTAGGGTCCCATGCCGACGAGCCTGCCCATGACTATGACTATAGTGACGATGCGTCGATCACTTCTTCACCGGCCCGCGTGGCAAGGGCATTCAATACCACGACGTCGACGCCGTAGTTCAGCGTGCGAACCGACCCGTCGGCAAACACGACGTTGAACCCGCCGACGTGGGCCGATCCGAAGTAATAGACGTCTCTGTCGTATCCGAATAAATCTCCGGGTGAATTCAGTGGCATAAATTGGAATCCAGTCCTGTCGCTATCCTGATAGGGTTGAAAGCAGGTGGAGCGGATTGCGTCGGGATCCCAACCGTCGGCCCAACCCTGGTCGTCCGATTTGCTTCCTCCTTTGTACAGGTCGGAACGGACGTACTTTTCGCCAATCAGTAACGTGTGGCTGGCTCCGTCGGTGATCCTGCGGAACCCGATCGGCCGGGGGACATCGACGAACACGCCATGGGACCTGCCGGAAGCGTCCTTGCTGATGAATTGCCAGGGACTGCGCACAATCACCCCGTCATAGACTTGATGGTCCCTTGCGGACGCACCTGCGACCACCCCGTTCTTGCCTCCCCAAAACGACAGCTGATTCCGGATGTAACCGTCCCTGGTGAGAGGCACCGCGTCCCGCGGATTGTAATGCACAGAGCTGGCGCAGCCCGGACTGCCAGCCTTGCAATCAACCGTGCATGGATGCGCTGCGGCGTAGTCAATTAAGAAGACCTGCGCCCCGCCGAAACTAGCGGCGCTGGACCCCGTCGACGGTGCCCGTCGCGAGGGACACACATAGATCGTGACGGCCGCAGACTGCAATTGGACCTGGGTGGTGATCCCTTGGAGTGCGCCTTCCTCGAGGTACGGCAGAATTTGGTAACCCCAGCCGAGTCCTTGTTTGTCAGGCCCGAAGGGTCTGCCGTTCTCCACGTAATTCGCGATGTCCGGATGAAAGCCGGATCCGCCGGTGGGAAACACATTAAACGTATTCGTGTGGTTCAGAATCGCCAAGCCGATTTGCTTGAGCTGATTTTTGCATTGCGTCCGCCGGGCCGCTTCCCGCGCCGCATGAACCGCTGGGAGCAGCAAGGCCACCAGGATCCCGATGATCGCGATTACCACCAGCAGTTCAACCAGCGTAAATCCGCGCTTCGCAAGTGTGCGAGAACTCGGCCCAGACTCGTCCATGATCCGCGTGATCGCCACGTTTTCCATGCCTTGTCCGCTCCTTCGTCAGCGAAACCCAATGTCTGTTCCTTGAGACGACTCAGGGACTCTATTTCGGTAATCTCTGCACACTGTCCAGATCGGCCGCCGCAGCACGGATAGCGGCAAACGGGCCGCGTATAACGCGCTCAGAATTGGCGTCCGACGACGCCCCAGCCGTTCCCCACCCAACTCGCCGGTTACCCTCTGCCACCTGCAAAACTAACTGATCCTCACCGGTTGTCGGCTGTTGCCGGGCGGTCAACCGACCATCCCACTCCGCAGGATGGCCGACCCGCCGTTTCCATCATGGCTTGATCGCAACCGTTGCAATTTCCATGCGCTCCCACAATTCCGGTCACCGCGATTCCCGACCCTTCGCCGAGATGACCATGACGATGCCGAGCACCAGCAATATCACCGCCGACGGCTCTGGAACGGCGAGCACGAGGATATCGCCATTCACCTGGTCGTAGATCACCCTGTGGGGGACGCCGCCCTCAGTAAATAAGCCATCATTAACAACGGACGAAGCAAACTCTCCAAAGACTCGTCCGGGAGCTGCATCGAACAGCAAAAGCGTTTCCCCAATTGCCAAGGAAAAACCGTCCAAATTAACGACGAGGTCATTGTTGGTAATGTTGACCGCATCGCTCAAAAGGATGGGCGATACGCCGTCCACATCGGCGGTAAATTCCAACTGATTGTGGACCTGCGTCAACCCATTTGCGGACTCGAAATTAAGGGCACTTAACGTCGCGTTCGAGCCGATCATGTGAACCAAGGCGGACCGATTCGGCATATCGACGTTCGAATTCAGAACCAAGTTGTCGGTCAGCGTTACCGAACCGTGGTCGGAGACCCGCAACTCGCCGTCCCCGTCAGCGGACCCAAGGAATATGACATGGGCGCTGAATGAGCCATTCTCCGTGACATTAAGGAGGCCATTTCCCTCGAGACCGTTGTCAATACTCGGGCCGTAATTCCCAATACGCCAATAGGCGCCATCGGGCCTGGTCGAAATGACCGAAGCGTTTCCGCCGATATTGAGTGTTCCTTGATCGCGGTCACCGATGATGGGATCCGAACCTTGAATCTCCAGCACAGCATCGCCGGTCATGTTCATCAGGCCCCTGGCCGTCGCAACAGGCTCGGCCGATTTCGAAGGAGTCGCCACCACCCGTGACAATCAGCATTCCGGCTGACATATTGAGCGTTCCGGGCGTTCCGAAATCCCCCGACATGATCGGCGCGTCGGTGCCGATCCGCAGGCCCAGCACGCTGGTGACGTCACTAGTGTCATAGTCTGCGGTGAAGCCGTCGTTAATGGCGTATCGGTCGAGGACATTGACACCAGGCACTCCGTCGGGATCCCAATTGGCCCCGTCAAGGAAGGCGGTCCCTAGGCCGGTTGGGCCACCGTCGAACTTAGCAAGTACCTGGGCCCCACAATTTGGGCTGGCCGCCACGATGGCCAGCATGATGCCCAAACATGTTACAACCAATTTCTTAAACTTCATTACACACACTCCATAATCTAAGAAGTAGACTCGATACACGGCACGATGACGCGCCGGTGAACTCTGCGATCGCGCCTCCGGCGGCGATTGGGCTGAGAGAAGCACGACGGAACTTCGACGATTTGGCGTCGCGTTACCCTCCCGCAAAAAAGCCCACGCGGTAGAAAATGCCATGAAAAAGGGCATTATCCGGTACTCGCCGAGACCTGGCGGGCGCCGAATGATGCCCAGACGTTGCTGTCATTCAGTGGCTGACTTCTTGTGTTTGAATCGACAGTCGTTCAGATCTTACCCCGCGCGTCGACGAAAAAAGGCATCACCTAACCCCCGCGCGGCGGGACTCAGATCATGCCTTTGAATTTCAGTGACTGCTACTTTCGATTTGGCTCTGGTCTCGAATCTCTCGGATCCGGACCGCGGGATGCATGGTAACAGTGGTTGATGCGCATTGCAAGTCCCCAAACAGGGGATCATCCAACTTCTCGGAGTCTCCGTTCCGGCTGTCGTCCCTTTTCGCGGCTCCATTGTACGTTATCGCGCACAACTCACGCGTTTGAATTCACCAAGAATTGGTGCCGGATCAGGTGTTTTTGATCCACTTGGCCGCCAGCCGCGCTGCCAGGCACCGCAATCTCTCGCTGGTACCATTGTGCGACACGGCCGGCGCCTAGTGCTGCACAGCCGAGGCATGAACCCGCGGCGTAAAATCTCAGCAACAAACAATACGCAATAGCCACGGACAAACCGTAACACGGCGTCGGATCATTCCGAGTCCAGGGGCTTGCGATAAGTATCAGTCACCACTAGGATGCGAGATGGGTTGCGGGTCGGAGAAATCCGAAGCCCGATCTAAATTGAAAGAAGCAGTCACTGAAATTCAAAGGCATGATCTAAGTCCCGCGGCGTGGGGTTTGGGTGATGCCTTTTTTCGTGGACGCGTGGAAATGTGTCGGAGTAATTACCCATGTCGCACAGCAACCAAGCCCCGTCCTATGAAATGACGAACCTTTCACGCGCGCTACGGCTGAGCCGTGGCACGCTGTTGGCATTCGCGATGGTACAAGCGCCGTCGCTCGGTCTGGCGGCCGGGCGACAACTGCCTCTGCCGTCCATCGATCAATTACCCAACGCGCCGGTGACTTATCACATGCGCGATTGGCGTCAGGTGGCCGTGAATTTCGACAATCTGGCGTTTGATACGGCTGCCAGCGGGCAGTTCTTGCCATTGGTGAGGATTGACAACACGCCGGAATCGCCGCAGCTGCAGACGTCATTTGGCTTGGCGGCCTATGTGGGCGAAACTCGCACCTTCGGTGAGAACGGTGAGCCGGTCCATGAAGCGTTGGCGTCGCTGGGGGCGGTGCTCGGCGGGACGCTCGTGGACGTCGACAAGACGACGGGGCCTTATAATTGGGTCAGCATGGCGCAGGAGTATTATGTCAACCGCAATTCCCAGTATGTCATCCTGAATACCCCTTTTTCGGTCTCGGGGCAATCCGCCTGGTACGAGACCTATCCCAACATTCTGTTCTACAGTATTGCCGACCGTTATCCCGGCGAATCCTCTCTGCAAACCATTCTCGACACGGTCGACTCGCGATTCTACGACGCGGTCGACGTCTTGACCGCCGGTGGAACCTCGCCCAATTTCAATTACACAGCTTACGACTTCCGCAACCGACAGCCTGTGTACAACGGCATCTGGCGCGAGCCTGACATGGGATTGGGCATGGCCTGGTTGCAGCATGCAGCCTATTGGCGCAAGCGTGACTCCGACCCCACTGCGGCGGCACTTCACCTGCAGGCCGTCGATTGGGCCCTGTCCTATTACGAAAACCGCTCGACCAATCCTAATTACGAGATCCTCACATCGTTTGGGGCTTACACCGCCGCCCGCATGAACGCCGAACATGGGGGTAACTATAATGTCCCCAAGTACCTCGATTGGGTATTCTCGCGCAGCGCGGCGCGGCCCGACCTGGTTATGGTTAGCGGCGAGCAGTGGGGAGGCGAAGATGTGGGCGGTCTGTTGGGCACCGTGCGGCCAAACACCAGCAATCCCGTCCAGGGCTATGCCTTCGCGATGAACACGTACGCCAATGCCATGCCCGTAGTCGCGCTGGCGCGATATGAGGATCGCTATAGTCGAGCAATCGGCAAATGGATGCTCAATGCGGCCAACGCCGCGCATTTGTTCTACGGCGACGCTCATCCGCCGGGAAACCAGTCGTCCGAATTTTGGACCGGCGATCCACAGCACTCGATCGCCTACGAGGGCCTGCGTCATCATTGGCTACCGCCCAACTTGCTCGGGCCGGACGAAAACGAAGAAATCTATGCCGCCGGTGATCCGCTCACCTATGGCTGGGGCCCGCTTACCGACTTCGGAATTTACGGCGCCGCCGTCACGGGCGTGTTTGGGTCGATTATCAAGACGACCAACGTCGACAAGATTCTCCAGCTGGATCTGCTGGCCACCGACTTCTACCACGATGCGGCGCATAGCACATACTTGTATTACAATCCATTGGGCACTGCGCAGTCGGTAGCGATCGACCTGGGTGGTGGTTCGCCGCTCGATCTCTACGATGCGGTGTCGAACCGATACCTGGTTCGTAACGCAACCTCGCAGACTTTCTTTGATGTTCCGGCCGACGAGGCCGTGATGCTGGTCCTTGTCCCCTCCGGCGGCACTGAAAGCCGACAGGGGCGTCGCCTGCTCGTGGACGGAGTGGTCATCGACTACAACGCCTCGCTGCTGCCCGACAATCTTGTCCGCAATCCAGATGTCGATTCGGCGCATGCTGGCAACCCGGATCGGCCCGCCTACTGGCACTACAGTTCCGGCGCCACGTGGTCCGCGGACGAAGCCCTAAGCCCGATCCATTCGCTCGAACTCATCGATAACAACACGAACGGCGCCGAGGAGTGGCGCAGTTATGCGACCGCCATTGTCGCCGGCGAGAATCGATCTCTTCAGGTGCGGTGGTTTTGGAAGTACGACATCGAGGCCGGCGATGAGTTTCACGCTCGCCTGCGACTGTCGGAAGACGAAGTCACGTCGCTTGACCTCACAAATCCGCTCGTCGAACTGAACTTCACCGTGTCCGGCACGGCGGCGGATTTTGAGATGTTCGAAACCACGTTCGGTATTCCGAACGGTGTTCAGTCGTTTGATCTGACCTTTATTTCTGGTGGCACGCCGGGGGCGATCGGAGCGATCTATATCGACGACGTTTCCGCATCCATTATTTGGTCCGTCATCAGCGGGGATTTTGACAACAATGGCGACTACGACTGCGGCGACATCGACAGTCTGGTAGCCGAAGTGGTCGCCATGACCAACAGTCCCAGCTTCGACCTCACGGGGGATGGCAGCGTCAACCTTAACGATGTAAATGCGTGGCTGGCTGAAGCCGGCGCTCATGAAAATCCATCAGGCCATCCTTATCTAACGGGCGATGCAAACCTGGACGGCGTGGTGGACGGACAGGATTTCATTGTCTGGAACGAGCACAAGTTCACCAATCTAGCGGCGTGGTGTAGTGGCGACTTCAATGCGGACGGTGTAGTGGACGGACAGGACTTCATTCTCTGGAATGACCAGAAATTTACATCGTCGGATCACGCTTCTGCTGTTCCAGAACCGAGTGCCGACGTGCTGTTATTTGCGGCCGTGATTTGTCCGGGCTTCGCGCGAAGGCGACAATAAGTTCGTTTCCCCGCCCCCGCGGCGCCGCAGAATCGGGATACGTTTGCGGAATTCGCGCTTTCCAATCCCAAACGGCGACGACCTTCAGACGCCAGCCTCCTGCCTTGGGTTTCTTTTCTGACAGTCGTGTATTGTCCCACAAGGACGCATACGGCGAGTTCTTGCTGCGGAACACGGTACAGAATTTTTTTCCAGCACGAATGGATAGGCTTCATCGATGTCTTAATCACGAAAGGATTCTCGCACAATTATATTTTTTCGATCAAACCGTCTCGCAGGAATCCCGCCCTCGCCGAGCCGGCGGGGTCGAGCCGCAAGTTAGGATCGCCGCGGACTCGCGGCCAATTCGCCGATTTGACGCACGTGTTTGTTCGATGGGCGTGGGTCCCGATACAATTAGCCAGGGGTAGGGTCACTGGGAATTCTCTGTTGGCCGAGCAAGCGAGAGCGACGATGCCAAACGACGGGGGATGTCGGATGCGTGCCAAAACCTGCGCCGTGCTGTCGGCGGTTGTATTCCTGGCCGGCTTACCGGCGTTAGCGCAGGTCGTGACGGTTCCACGCGTGCCGCTGCGCAGCCCGTACCTGGGCGACTCGAAGGAATACTTTCTGCCGCTGGACAAACGGCCGACAATCGTCGTGCCCATCGACGCCGCGAAAACGCTCCTGCCCATGGAATTGCTCCGCGGAATGCGGATGGCCGAGAAATTCGGCGACCGCATACGCATGGCTGTGGTGTTTGTCGGTGACACCGCCTCGAAAACGCAGATCGTGGGATCGGCGATCGAACAGAGCTGCCTGTTGGAACTGGGCCTCAAATCCTCGGCGCAATTCGTCCCGCTCACCGACCGCACGGGCCGCTGGTACGCCGAACTGGGAGAGCCGACGCTTCCGCACGCCATGTTGCTGGGCGGAGACGGGACGATTCTGGGGCGTGAAATTCTGCTGGGCCGGTTTGAAGACGAATGTTCCCGCATCGAGCGGGCGCTCGATCCAGTGCCGTCGCCCGACTCCGACCTGACAACGCCGGATGAGGCCTCGATCGCGATCGCGGCTGCGGTGCGCGGTGTCCCGCTGCTTCCCCTCCCTGTGGACGCCGCGCGGCTGCCTCAACGGGAGCGCTCGTCGCGTCGCGTTGACGCCACCGCCATCGTCGCAAAATTGACGGCGATCGACCCGGCCGCGGCGCTGTGCGCTGTACGGGGTTACTGCGAAAGTGCGACAAACTTCTCCCTCGCGCAGCTTTTCGCGGCCGCTGCGCTAGAACGATTCGGTCCTGAGCCATGCAATTGGGCGCAAGAATTGTTCGACAGTCGCATTCAGGGATACTGCTCGGTAGATCATTGGCAGCTTAAAACCGCCCTGCGCGTGGAGAATCCATCTCCTGATCTAGAGATGTCGGTTGAAGTGCATTGCACGCTTGTATCAAGATGGGACGGAGCCAAGGTTTCCGAATTGAGACAATTTGCGATGCTCGGCCCGGGATCGGACGCGTATCTGACGAGCGACAAGTTTCAAACACTCAACGCCGGCTGGGGTGATTACCTGGTTCGCAACACGATCGACGTGACAATGTCCGAGGGCCAATGGCCCGAGGAGCGCATGTTTCCGAAAGTGACCCGGACATGGACTGAGGCCGTCACGTTTCTGCCGCGAAATGAGTACGCCACCGAAGATGATGCCGACGTGGCAAATCATTCGGCGGCAACGGTCGCGCTGCGTGAGGCGTTAGGCGACGTGCTTCACGCGGCCAGAAACGACGCCCCAGCGGCCCGGCGCGATGATCCTCTTTCGGGCATCAAGAACACATTGCCACGCTTCGGTCAATGGCTCAGCAGCGAAGCGCAGCGACTGATGTGGACAGCCGCGCTGGTTGGCGAGCCGTTCCCAGGTCTGAAGATATCGTCCTGGGTTCAGGGACAAGACCAACTGGGAGTTCAGGGTCCCGGCACGGTCGCGTCACCCGCAGGGCGCGTGCTGCTGGTGGATTTCATGTTCGTGGAGTGTCCTCCCTGTCAGGCCGCACTGCCCGAGTTGACGATGCTGCATGAGGATTATCGCGAGCGTGGGCTGGTCGTGCTGTCGGTGGTGATTTCGGGGGGGGCCCGCGGTGTTTTCGGACTTGTCGAAAGAAAGAATCTCAAACACCCCGTCGCTGTGCTGTCTGAAAAGGAAGAGGCCCAGTACGGCGTGAAGGCATTCCCGTCTTACCTGCTCATAGACCGGCGCGGGAAGATCCGCTGGGCGCAAATCGGGAAGAAGCCCGGGCGGACGCTTATCGAGTCGCTGCTCCATGAGCCGCCGTAGGCGGTCCATGAACGCCGCGGAGGAATCTAAGACTTGTCGTTTGGGCCAAAGCCCTTGTAGGACGGATCAGCGATCCGTGGAAAGCGATGTCTTCAGAGCGACATTCCTTGCGGATGGGCCAATCGGCCCTACATAGAACCGCCCCTTCGGGTGGATCGAGGCGTTGTCCATCCTGCGGCGATACGCCTCTTGAACACGGTGACACCCCGCGCAAGGACGTGAAAACGTTTTGCCGTTTGTCGTCCACTATTGGTTTAGGTTGATCGCAGCACCGCATTGGTCAGTTCAGCTCCCCGCCTGCCCTGTTCAAATTCCGCAATATTGGCGAGCGTCGTCTCCGCGATATTTGCGAGAGCTTCGTGCGTCAGGTACGCTTGATGTGACGTGACCACGACATTATTGAATGTCATCAAACGTGCGAGGACATCGTCGGTGAGCACCTGATTGGAAATGTTATGAAAGAAAACGCCTGCTTCTTCTTCGTAAACATCCAGTCCCGCAAAACCGATCTTCTCCGATTTTAGACCGTCAATTAGCGCTCGTGTATCCACCAATCCACCCCGACTGGTGTTGATCATCATCACACCGTCCTTCATCCGGCTGATGGTGGTTGGATTGATCAGGTGATACGTCTCCGGGAACAATGGCACGTGGAGCGTGATGATATCCGCTTGGCTGAACAGGTCGTCCAAATCCACGTACTGGACCCCTTCCCGCGCTGCCAGGGCCTTGGCGGGTAACTTGTCGAACGCCAAGATGCGACAGCCGAAGCCCAGCAGAATGTCGATCACGCAGCGGCCAATCATTCCTGTGCCGACAACTCCGACGGTCTTGCCTCGCATGTCAAAACCAGTCAGGCCCTCCAGGACGAAATAGCCGGTCCGGTTTCGCTGATAGGCTTGATGCAAGTGGCGATTGAGCATCAGCATTAGCGCTACGGTATGTTCGGCAACCGCGTAGGGTGAGTAGGCGGGAACTCGAACAACGCTCAACCCATGTTGCTGACAGGCGTCCAGGTCCACATTATTGAAACCGGCACAACGCAGGGCGATCAATTCGACGCCTTGCGCCGCCAGGCGGCTGATGATCGCCCCATCACATGCGTCGTTTACGAAGATGCACACGATCTGACATCCTGCGGCGGCAGGCACCGTGTCCTCATCCAATGATGCCTGAATCGCGTGGATGGCGAAACGTCCGTGGTTGTGCCGCTGAAAAGACTCGACGTCATACGACTTGGCGTCGAACATGGCAACTTTCAGACGTCCCTGATCGTCATAGCCCGCGCGGTTGTTCGGCCGATCCAATTCCAGCATCAACCGCTCAAAGCGGCTCTCATCCAGTCCCTCAACGCGACTGAGTCTTTCCCTAAACGCCGTCATTCGTTCTTGATCGTTCACCGGAACACTCTCGAAGAGTTTGTTTACGCCGCTGCCGTTCAGGCGGCACCGTAGATGCTCGGATACACGGGGGGATGGAGGGGTATCCCCCCAGACCCCCCGTGTTTTTTTCCCCCGATTAATTGACGGCTCTGCGATGTTCACGACATCCGGGGTATCCCCCCAGACCCCCGTGTTTTTTTCCCCCGACCGCAAGTGGTCGGCAGTACGTTAGTCGCTCGGACCGCATTATAGCAAACCGTCTTGGCGAGCGTCTCTAGCCAAGCGTGTTGCCTGACCGTTGCTCCTTCAGGATGGCATTTGGATTGAACCGACAGAGCGGGCGTCGTTACCAGCCGAAACTGCCCGGTGCACCCTTGAAAGGACCAACGATGTCAGACGTGATCCATCCGCCATAGAAACCGCCATCCTGCGATTGAACCCGTTTATCATCGACGAAACACGCATCCATCAGGTGAGGATAGAACGCCAAGTGATCGCGAATGGTCGCGAATGCGGCGGTCGGAGCCGGATAGGACCAGGCCGCGTCTTTGATCCGACGAGATCCCATCACCACGTCAAAGTATTGTGCCTGGCCTTTCCATTCGCACCACGAATGCCGCTCCGTCGCCGCCAGCAGATTCATGCAAACGTCTGCGGAGGGTATGTAGTAACATGGCGGATGGCTGGTCTCCAGTACACGCTTGGCCCGCGTGCTGTTCGCGATGACCTGGTCGGCGACCAGCACTTTAATAGCCTTTGTGCAGTCTTCCAAGCGTGGAGGTCGAGGGTAATCCCAGACAGATTCCTGTCCGGGAGCGGGCTGAATTCGCTTTGGCGGCATGATTCTGTCTGTCCTTAATAGCGGTTATCGTTCGCCGGTTGGTGGTCTGAGCGGTGGACGTCGTCGGACCTCGGAAACGCATTCAATCCACATTCAGGCCGTCGCCGATGGTCGAGAGTCTGCGTAAGAGTTGAAGGTCGACGTCATGCGGTACGCCGCGGACATGTCCATCCAATACAACAAACTGGGTGATGCCGGCATGCAAACTGCCGAATCCTTCAATTCCCGGATCGTGAGTTGATGCCGGAAATCCACTGCTCGATCCCCGCAAGATGGTCAGCGGATAGTCGGCGGCGAAGAAGGCGGTGTCGCCCAGGCGATAATGTGGCTGGCTGTCATCGGGATCGAGCGAAACTTGCGGAACGTGCTTTTCTCCCGCCGCCAACGTCTTGGATAATCCATCCGTAACTTGTCGGCCGCGGATTCTCGAGTAAGTGAACATCGGACCGCTCTCCGCCCGGTTGAGCGGCAGTGCGGCGCCTGTCAGCGGGTCGTAACCGACGGTAGGCGAGACTCCCGCATTGGCGGCATAATCGCCACCTGCCGCGACACCGCGCACCAAGGGGGGTTGGTCGTTGTTATCGAAATCTCGATCCGCCACCGGTGCTCGTCGAGTCGGACAGAAGTAGGTGCCGATCGGGCTGCGCATGGCCAGCGCATTTTCGGCAGCATCCACCCTCGCGCTGGCACGCAACGATTGATAAGTGGCGACTTCTTCCAGATAGGGAAGCAGCTGGAATGCCCAGGAAACACCAATCTGGTTTCTCGACGTGCGCCCGGAGGGAAAATACTGATTCGTGTCATGGTGCAACTGGATGGCAAGTCCCAATTGCCGTAAGTTGTTCGAGCACTGCGTGCGACGGGCCGCCTCGCGAGCTGCCTGAACAGCAGGTAGCAGTAGCGCCACAAGCAATCCGATAATGGCGATGACCACCAGTAGCTCGACTAACGTAAAGCCTCGGACTTGAGTCTGTTTCGTGCTCATCATGCTGCTCCTTTTTTTCTTCCAAAGCCCCGGGCAGGGGCAAGTGCCGCAGCGTTCGTTTGCGCTCAAACTCGGCCACATTGGTTTTTACATGCCGTCCGATTTATTCCGGCGGTATTTTGACTTTTTGCCGACACGTACAAAATGGGCGGCTTCTTTCCATCAGCACCTGGCAGGCCGCGTCGCCCAGGCGGTAAAATATCAGAACAGCGTCGTCAGCTTAAAGTCAATCGCTGTTGAGCGACAACGGCAGTTTTCATAACCCGCTCGACGCGTGTCGCGCCCTGTGACGGTCTGGCCCCACTTGCCAAAAAACTACGAAGGATCGAACCATGGATTGCCTCCGCTTCCGAGCAGAACGGCTCAACCGGCGACTGGCAGTCCTCTGGATCGTGACCAGCATGATCCAGGGCACCGCTGGTGGACAGTCCCCCCCGCCGGTTGCCGCAAGCGACGCGCTGAGCGTCGACGAGCAGCACGAATTTTTCGAGCGAGAAGTTCGTCCGGTTTTGTTAACCCGTTGCGTGGAGTGCCACGGTCTCCAGAAGCAAGAGGCGGGTGTGCGCGTCGACCACAGGTCTGCCTTGCTGGCAGGTGATGAAAACGGGCCGCTGATCGTACCCGGTGAACCGGACCAAAGTCGTTTGGTGCGAGCCATTTCGTACGAGGGGGAGATCCGCATGCCTCCCGAGACAAAGCTCCCGGACACGGCGATCGCTGCCATCCGAACATGGGTCAGACTCGGCGCCGTGTGGCCCGATACCCCGAAACTGGCATCTCCCAGCGACCTCGCCGCTCGACACTGGGCCTTCCAACCACTGTTAACGCCGGTTCCGCCGGCGGATGTGAATGGCGAGTTCGTCAGGCGCGAATTGGACCGGTTCGTCCTTAAGCCCCTGGAATCCGCAGGCATTCCAGTCAATCCGCCGGCGGAACGCCGCACATGGATACGTCGCCTGTATTTTGATCTGATCGGCTTGCCTCCTACACCCGAAGAGGTCGAACTGTTCCTGGCGGACGATTCGGCCACGGCGGCCGAGACCCTCGTCGATCGGCTGCTAGAATCGCCGCACTTTGGTGAGCGCTGGGGGAGGTACTGGCTGGATCTGGCGCGCTACGCCGACACCAAAGGTTACGTATTCGAAGAGAATCGCGACTACAAATATGCCTTCTTGTATCGGGACTGGGTGATTCGGGCATTCAACGACGACATGCCCTACGATCAATTCCTGGTTCAGCAGTTGGCAGCCGACCACGCGACCGATGGCGACGACAAGACGCCGCTGGCGGCGATGGGTTTTTTGACCCTGGGGCGCAGGTTCTTGAACAATCCGCACGACATTATCGACGACCGCATCGACGTCATCACCCGCACGACGATGGGGCTCACCGTTTCCTGCGCACGGTGCCACGACCACAAATACGATCCAATTCCCACGGAAGACTACTATTCTCTGTATGGGGTATTGTCGGCGTCTCACGAAGAACTGCTGGCCCTGAAGGAGCCAACTCCACAGTATTTGGCTGAGCTGCAGAAGCGGCAAACCGCCGTGCAAGAGTACGCTCAGGGAGAGGCCAAACAGGCCCAGCTGAATGAGCTGAATCGCAAGGTGGCAGAGTGGATGAATTCTGACGAAGCGCCGCCGCAGATCCTGGTTTTGCGCGATCCGGCGGAGCCGCCCGGACCTCCCCGTGTATTTGAGCGTGGCAATCCGCAACGACCCGGCGCGGAAGTGCCACGTCGTTTTCTAAAGGTCGTGGCGGGAGAAGCACGTGCTGCGTTCACCGGCCCCAGCGGGCGGTGGGAAATGGCGCAGGCCATCGTCGCCGCCGACAACCCGCTGACACCGCGAGTCTGGGCCAACCGCGTGTGGGGGCACCTGTTTGGACAGCATCTGGTCAATAGCCCCAGTGACTTTGGACTGCGCAGCGATCCTCCTTCGCATCCCGAACTGCTGGACTATCTGGCGACGCAGTTGCTGACTCACGGCTGGTCCACTAAACACTTGATCCGCCAGATTGTGTTGTCCAGCACGTATCAACGAGCCTCGGACTACCATCAGCACGCCGCCCGTCTCGATCCCGAGAATCGGTGGTTTTGGCGGGCAAATCGACGTCGACTGGACCTGGAAACGATGCGCGACAGCATGCTGTTCGTCTCCGGCATGCTGCAGCAAGAACTGTATGGGCCATCCGTCGAGATCACGGAGCCTCCGTTTTCGGCGCGACGGACTATCTACGCGCATCTCGATCGTCAAAACTTGCCAGGCTTTTTTCGTACATTTGATTTCGCGTCACCCGACAGCCACAATCCCGTGCGATTCACGACCACGGTGCCCCAGCAAGCGCTGTTTCTAATGAATCACCCCTTCGGTTGGCAGGTAGCCACCGCGCTGATCGGTCGGCCCGAGATGGCTGCCAGCGCAGACGAACAGCGCATCGAACGACTCTACCAAGTACTTTTCTCGCGCCCTCCTGACGCCGAGGAATTGGCATGGGGATTGGAATTCGTCCACGTGACTCCGCACTCAATGGACGATTCTGCCGAGGCGCACGCTTGGGTAACCTACGCACAAGCCTTAGTCATGTCCAATGAGTTCATGTTTGTCGATTGATGGATTTGATGGAGCTTGAGCAAGATGTCCCAATATTCGCATGCCTGGCGTACGGTGCATTCACGGCGCGAAATGCTGCGCCGTACGGGGCTTGGATTGGGAGGACTAGCCCTGTGGCCACTGTTGCACCGCGAAGGCCGCGGCGACGGTACGACCCTGGTCGATCGCGAGGTCACGCCGCTGGCCGCCAAGCCGCCTCAATTTGCGCCGCGGGCTCGGCACGTGATCCATATCTTTCTGAATGGCGGGTGTTCGCACATCGATACGTTCGATCCCAAGCCGGCCTTACAGCGCTACGCAGGCCGGGAGATCCCGATCATGCTGTCCACCGAGCGGCGGACGGGTGCCGCGCTCCCCTCGCCTTTCACGTTTCAGCGGTACGGACAGAGCGGGATCGAAGTGAGCGAGATCTTTTCACACGTTGGCGAGGTGATCGATGAATTCACCGTGTTGCGCTCACTGTATGCCGACGTGCCGAATCACGAGCCCTCACTGCTGCTGATGAATTGCGGCGAGGCGCGGCTGGTGCGGCCCAGCCTGGGGGCTTGGGTCACCTACGGCTTGGGAACCGACAATCAGAATCTGCCCGCGTTCGTGGCCATGTGCCCCGGCGGGTATCCAATCCAGGAGTCACAAAACTGGCAGGCTGGATTCCTGCCCGGTGTCTACCAGGGTACTTACGTGGATTCGCAACATGGGGAAGTGGAAAAACTGATCGCCAACATTCGCAATAACTCCCTGACACCGGAGCAGCAGTTCCACCAGCTCGAGCTGCTTCGACATTTGAACGAGAAGCACCAGCAGCAGCGCGCGCCGGACCCCTTGCTGGATGCCCGCATCCACTCGTTTGAGCTGGCATATCGAATGCAGCGGGACGCTGCAGAAGCGTTCGATATCAGCCGCGAATCACGGCAGGTGCGCGAGGCCTACGGCGATAGCCCACAGGCCCGACAGATTCTGATGGCTCGTCGGCTGGTCGAACGCGGCGTGCGGTTCGTCCAGCTGTGGCACGGCGCCGGACAGCCCTGGGACAACCACGACGATCTGGAAGTCGAACATCGACGCCTGGCAGCGCAGATCGACCAAGCCATCGCCGCCTTGATCCGCGATTTGAAGTCACGGGGTTTGCTCGACGAAACGCTGGTCATGATCGCGGGCGAATTCGGTCGGACGCCAACGGTCGAGTTGCCTGGCAGTGCCAATGCCGGCAAAATCAACGGCCGCGATCACAATCATTATGGATTCACGATGCTGTTGGCTGGCGGAGGCGTCAAACGTGGCTTTGTGTATGGGGCCACAGACGACTTCGGATTTCAGGCCGTGGAAAACAAGGTGCATATCCACGACCTGCACGCCACCATCCTGCACTTGCTGGGCTTCGATCACGAGCGATTCACCTATCGGTATGCCGGTCGCGACTTTCGTCTAACCGACGTCCACGGCCAGGTGGTGAAGGAACTGATCGCGTAGGTACGTTGTTTTCCGCGGATTCCGCCTGGCAAAATGTGATCCTCATTGGTGCGCAGCGTAGGAATAGGTTTGGAAGCTGTCGGTTACACACGTTTCCGGTTCGTGAGACCGCAAGCCAGAGGAAATCGCCATTAGAATCGATCCTAGGCCACCACTTTAGGGGCGATTTCTGGCGGCGTGCGCGTCCCGCGGCCGCGCACGCCGCCGAAGAATGTCGCATCGTTTTTCGCAAGAACAAGCGTGTGCCGGCACGGCATTTTTCTCTGGCTGGCAGTCTAACGCGGCGGCCCAGATGTGGCTCAAGGTCAGGTTTTGGGCCTGGCGGCCGTGGTCTGGCGGCCGTGTTACCGACGTGGCATTGCCGTGTCCTGCGTCGACCGCCCGACGGCAGTCTTAGGGACGCTTGTGGCCAAGGCTTGCCGCCACGTTCGAAACCGCAGCAGCGATGCGGCGAACAGCGCCATGAGCATCATCAACCACGTGGCGTCTGCTGCCGGTTCGGGGACCGCGGCCGCATCCGACGACGTAAACTTGTTCGCGTTCCAGAGGATAAAGTCGGCTCCGTCTACCTGTCCGTCGGCGTTGAAGTCACCGCCGCTCCAGGATGCAGTTGACGTGAACTTGTTCGCATTCCAGGCGATGAAGTCGGCACCATCGACGGTACCGCTCAGGTCCGCGTCCCCCGGCAAATAGGGGTTCTGAGACGGCAGATTGATCAAGCCGCCCAAGTTACGGAGTTCATCTAAGTCTGCTACATTGACCAGGTTATCGTGATTGATGTCCCAGGCGGGACCATCCGTGCCGGCGGCGATCGCTGCCACCAGCGCGTCAAACGTGGTCGTGTCGATATTCGGTACCAGCCGCACGTTGTCGATTCCCAGTACGGCCGTCGCGGTCTCTCCCCCGGGGGACGGTGTACCCGGATCATGGCGAACCATGACCTGATAGACCTGGTTGATCAAGTCGTTGTAAGAAATCGTGCCAAATTCCGGAGTCAGATCGGACTCGCTGATGTAGAAGCGATACTGATGCCATTGTCCGTCGTTGGGCACGGGCTCGGCAATAACGCTGGTCCAGCGATCCTCTGCAAACAGATCTCCGGAAAACAACACCAATCGCATTTCCAGCGGATCGGAGCTAACCGCGTTCATCATGTCCAGCGTAATCGCGCGCACGTCGAGTCCACTGTAATCGCCATACCAGTTCGAGCCGGCGCCACCATTGTGTGTGGCCGGCTTGGAACCGGGACCTCCCGCCCCGTTGGACGTAATCTGCAGGAAGGCGTCCCCCGCGCCCGCAGGGCCCCCGGTGGAAATGTTGGTCGGTTGCGCTCCGCCCGACCATCCCTCCACCGTTCCCGATTGGAAATTGTCCAGCTGAAAAATGGCTACCGCCGACGCCGTGTGATGCCAAACCATAAGTGCGCTGATCATGCAAAGGCAGGGCACAGTCAGATTGCGAATGCTCATGCGAAAAATCCTGTTGATTCGTGCTTGGTTTCTGTTCGAACGACAATCACTACCCAGTATAAACGATCCGTTCCCATTCTTGCAGTTCTGAGCAGGTTTTTTTGATGAATTCCGACCGCGAAAGAAAATCCCAGACGAACGGGAAGTATCAAGAGTTGGCGTTGCCACGTTGGTTGGCAGATCTCCAGTCGCGTTGCTCCGTCAGGATTACAGTTCGCTTGGAATCGATTGATTCAGCAGCCGTCAAGCACCCTCAAGCTCGGTGTGCAATGCGTCGCCATCTACCAGCGTCCCATTTCCGCGGCCGTTACCATAACTCCCACGTGCCGGTTGTCAGCACGAAAATGCCGAGCAAGAGGTTGGTGACGGAATGTGCAATGACGCAATCCCAGAGGTTTTTCGTCTTGATGAACAAATACGTGATTAACATGAACCAGGCCACCGCAGCGATGGGCTCTGGAGTATGGGTAAATACCGCATAAACGGCAATGCCCGAAATCGACAATTTAGACAAGTAGTCGATGGGCACCCGGTCCCAGTCGGGATGGTCGATATATCGCGTCAAAAATCCCCGCAGAAAAAATTCTTCGACGACGGGCACCAGCAGCACCAGGCCGAAGACGCGGATGCCCAAGAACGTGTACATCCAACCGGGATCACTCTGCAGCTCGGTGAACGGATTGAACGCGTCACGGCCATGTATATAGCTGCTCAAATACGGAATGTACTTGCCAACCCACCACAGCGCGAGCCAGACCACGATCCCCACAGCGCCCACGCCAATCGCCAAGGGGCTGATGCGGAAGGGAACCCGAAAAAGTTTGGGAATGGCGATCAGGGTAATCAAGGTCGTTAGCACGATGGTCATTGAATAGGTTGTGGGATACCAGGAACGATCATTGGGGAACCAGCGGCTACCCCGATCCATTAAGGGCTGCCCGGCCGCTTCCAGCATTTTCTGTTGTCTCTCGAAGGACTCCGATATAATTGCCCGTGTCTTGCCCTGGCGATCATAATCCAGCAGACGGAACAGGAAGTCAAATCGTTCCTTCAATTGCTGTTTTCCAGGTATGCCTAGCTCGTCGAACGAGCTGAGCGCCAACAGGGCACGTCCCTCAAAGTCGTCGAATTCGAAGTGTTCCCCCATGCCAATGAGCTTCAGGTCTTCGACTAACGGCTTCCACTGGAACTCCTGTTCCAGTCGGTCCAGATTCCCGGGGTTCTGTTGAGACATGGCCTGCATGACCTGTTCCAATATGTAGTTGCACTCCTCGGCGATGTGCTTGACTTGCGTAAAGGCTCGGGCGTTTTCCAGGTAGCCAGCCAGCCCCAAACCGACAAGCATGACGAGGTAGGGGAGCACGACGCCCAGCCAGCCTCGAGGACCAAAAAACTCGGTCTCCCGCAGCGGGATTTTGCTCTTGGGCTTTTCCGCTTTCGTAGGCGCGGCGACGACTCTTGCGCCTGACGAAGCCAACTCGGCCGCCGACTGGTCCGCGGCGTCGCGTGAAATATCACCTGTTTGTGGATCATCTGCCATCGTACTTACCTGTTCTCGTTTTGTCTGGCGATTGGATCTCGGCCTGAATTGGCCGATGGGCGGGCTCACTGCTTGCGCGTTGTGCTTGTATTGTAATTCCAAGACTGGAGGATATCCGGACCAGGTCGGCCTTCCTGTTCGGACAAGGCCTATTCCCGTGACCCTGGCGTAATCTGCATTTCCATTCTCCGTCCGCCGTGCTCGACCGCGATCTTGACGGGTTGGCCGATTTTCAGGGCCTCGAGGGCGAAGGTGTAATCGTAGATGTTTTCGATTTTTTTTCCAGCCAGTTCCACGATGATGTCTCCGCCTTTCAAACCGGCCTTGTCCGCCGGGGCACCCGTGGACGCGCCCGATATCTTGACCCCTTTGACGTCCGCGGCATAGTCCGGAATGGTACCCAGGTAGGCGCGCAAGCCAGCTCGAGGTCGATCGGTTGCCATGGGCGACTGTGGTACGTAATCAGGAGGCGATTCGAGTGTGGCCAGCGAACGCACAATCAGCGCAAACAGCCTCGCCACGCGGGCTGCCCCTTCGTAATTCAACGTATCTGGCTTATCGCGCGGCGTGTGGTACTCCTCGTGCGAGCCGGTAAACGCCGACATGGCCGGAACGCCGTGTGTGAAGAATGAGGTGGAGTCCGTGGGCAGAAAACTATCCTGCTGCAGGACGACCGGAAGCCCGACCGGCACATTGCGGCGCTCAATTTCGGTGGGCCACAAAGTCGAAGAACCAACTCCCTGCAGCACTACTCGATTTGTGTCGTCCAATCGCCCCACCATGTCAAAATTCAAATAGGCCGCGATCGCGGCATGCAGGGAAGCGCCCTTCGTGGCGGACGCTTGATCGGACAGCGTAATCCCCCTGCTTGGAGTAACGTGCGCGGTCGGCTGAGCCAGTGTCGCCACGGTCCCCTGTCCGACCCCTGGAGTGCCATCCGGGTCCGTCACCGCCGATGGCGCGCCAGCGTGTGAGTCGAAGTGCGTCACGAAATAGTTGGAGCCCAACAGGCCCAGCTCCTCGCCCGACCATGCAGCAAACACAATGTCGCGAGTAGGCCGAAACTTACCGGCCGAGGCCTGCGCGGTCAGGTACTGAGCGACTTCCAGCATGGCGGCAACTCCGGAGGCATTGTCGTCGGCTCCGAAGTGGATCTGCCCCTGCTCGTCGTCCCGGGCCAGCGACGAACCGCCTCCGCCGCGACCAAGATGGTCCACGTGAGCTCCAACCACGATCGATTGCTGGCCCGCAATTCGTGCGGGTAACCGCCCCAGAACATTGCGACCCTCACCCTTGACCTGCACGACATCGACCGTGGCGGATAATTTTACCTGCTCCAACGTGAAGCCCATTTTGACGTCGCCACCATCCAGTTCGTCCTGCAACTTCTGCAGACTCTTGCCGGATTTGGCCAGCCACTGGTCGGCCACTTCGTCTGTCACACTGATGACCGGAATGCCGGACCCGGAGAGCGTGCCGTCGCTGGTTAAGGGAACCAGCTGACGTCGGGCCTGTGAATTTGGCCCACTCACGACAATCAGACCTTTGGCGCCTCGTTGCATGGCGACCGTGGTCTTGAATCGCAGGTGCGAGTTGCGCGTTAGCTGCCGTCGGCGCTCGGGTGCAATGTCCTCGGGCAAAAAGCGAAAAACGAGCACCCATTTGTCAGTCACGTCCAAATGTACGTAAGAATCGTAATCCTCGCTTCCTTGACTGCCACTCACCTGCAGCCCATATCCGGCAAACACGACTTCCGTGGGAGGAACGGTCCCTGGCTTCGCAAACGACAGTGGCCGGAATTCCTTGTCCATCTCGTACTGCTGCTCGTCCCAGGCCAACTGGTTATCGGGACCAAGCGCCACGCCGGAGGTAAAGGGAAACGTCTGGAACCAGCCGCCCTCGTCTCCGGCCGGTTCCAGGCCGATGGCATCGAAATAGGCCGCCACATAATCCGTGGCCATTTTCTCGCCGGGCGTGCCCGTCAAACGACCTTCCAACTCCGGTCGACAGAGGTAATCCACGTGCCGGAGAATATCGGCGGCGCGGAAGTCCGCGCTGGTGGCCGCGGCCGCCGTTCGTGCGGCCGTTGGTGCGCTGTCGGAACCTGCCGCCGCGGTTTTCGCACCATCAGGTGTATTCGCCGCGTCTAACCCCAACAGCGATCGAGCGTGGGCGTCGTCCCAGTTCGCCATGAACAACTGCGACTGTTTGCCAGGCGTGCGGTTGCTGGTCCAGACGAGTTGTTTTCCATCAGGAGAGAACGCCGGCAAGCCGTCAAAGCCGTCCGTGTCGGTCACACGCACCGTGGCCTTCCCGTCCGCAGCGACCAGGTACAACTCGAAATTCGCGAAGCCGTGCAGGTTCGTGGTGAAGATCAGATAGTCTCCTGAAGGATGAAAGAAAGGCGCCCAGGACATCGCCCCCAACCGAGTCAACTGGCGAGGATGGGATCCATCGGCGTCCATCACCATGACTTCGGCGGTGACACCGTCCTCACTGAACCTGCGCCAGCAAATCCGCTGGCCGTCGGCCGAGAAGAACGGACCGCCATCATAACCCAGCACCTCGGTCAGCCGCCGCACGTGGCTCCCATCCGCGTCCATCAGGTAGATGTCCGTCATCAAGGACTTGTCCAGCTCGAACCGCTTTTGCAATTCTGCCGACATGGATTCCGCATACGCCGCGCGATTCGATGCGAATACGATTTGCCGGCCGTCAGGAGAATAGCTACCTTCGGCGTCGTAGCCGGTGCAGTTGGTGAGATTCGTGTACGTCTTGGTGGCTTGATCCAGCACATACAGCTCGTAGTTTTCGTCGTAATCCCAAGCATAGCGCCGCTGCTCGCCCCGCGCGCGCTTGTCAATTTCCTCCTGCTGTTTGGCCACCGCCTGCGGATCCCCATGCGTCGAGGCAAAGAGTATCTTGTTGGGCTCGCGGGGGTTTATCCAAGCGCACGTGGTCTTGCCGGTCCCGGGAGAAATCTGTTGCACGTCGCCGGACTCAAAATCTAGCTCGAAAATCTGAAAAAACGGATTCTTCGGGTCACGCTCGCTTTGAAACACCAATTGCCGGCCGTCGGCGCTGAAATACCCTTCGCCGGCGCGGCGACCCTCGAATGTTAATTGGCGAATGTCGTGCAACAAGCTGGATTCGTGGCCGCTTTCTTGAGCCCCAAGCGGCGCGCCCATAAGTACGATCCAGCCCATCAGGGTGATTGCTGTGTTTTCAACGCGGCTCACGAATCAGGTCTCCTTGTGTTTTGCAGCCCATTCCCCGTCCGCAATCCAGGCGAATCACGCACGATGTAGCGACCGGGAACTGCTGTTATCTGCCCTTTTCCCCCTTTTTACCAGTCCGTCGCTACTCGGCAAAGGGCTGCATGGTTAGCATATATCCTAAGTTCGGGGACGCCTCGGGCGCGGTTGCGGGCGGAATCGTCATCATGGGCGTGGTCCCTTTGGTTGATCGTGGATATGTTTTGGGAATGCGTATTGAAAGGAATTGCGGAGGAGACCATGAGCATGCACAAGTTAGCAGGGCGTCGTATTCTGGCTGGAGTTCTTGGGCTGCTTTGGCTGGTCGTACCTTGTCCGGCCGACGAAAGCTCGGACGGCAAAGTGATCGCCACGAGTGGGACATTTGCATTTCGGCTGTCCAATGGCAAGGAACTTACCGGCTACACCGGCGAGGACGCTGCGGCCAAGATCATTCTGGCGGGCAACGAACTGAACGTCCCATTGAGTCTTGTCGAATCGATTCGGTTCAATTCCGGTAACGACGGGCGTGTCCGCGTTGAACTGAGTAATGGCGACAGCGTTTCGGGCCAACTCGTGCCAGGGATATTTGAAGTGGTGGCGGATTGGGGGAAAGCGAAGATTAACAGCAGCTCGCTGAGCCAGATCTCGCGGGTCAAAGGCGAAGTGAGCGCATCACGCGCGGTCGTCGCTGCGCCCAACGAAATGGTACCGGCGGTTCGTGTGGATCGCCGCGGGACTCCGTGAGCGTGGAGCCACGCGTCGCCTTGCGGTCCGACGACCCGGCTCCGGAACGGCCTGTCGACTTAATCCGTTCAAGGCAAAATGTCATCCTGAAGGAGCAACGCGACTGAAGGATCGGCCAACCAACGCGGCAACACCAAATAAAGTACGACGTTGGGCATCGTCGATGAAAGATCCTTCGGCTCTTTACGCGATGCCTCAGGATGACATCTCAATTTCCGATTAAATCGACAGGCCGGTAAGGTGCCGCGTGAGCACAACCATCACGCTCAACGTCGCCGAGTACTTCGCCTACCACCGTCGGACTTGAAGAGTGTAGTTACGTGATCACCGCTGCTCACCCGGCCCCCTACGGAGCCGATTCGCGGGTTAGCGGCAATTCGTCCGGCTCCGCAGCAACTCGCGAGTCTGACAATCGCTGATGCCCATCGCGACGGGGCTCATCTCGCCGATCTTGCCCACTCTCGAAGTTGCCAGCATCGCCATGCCGGCTGAGCGACATACGCGAGTTCATGTGCTTCACTCAGCTGGCAAGCTCAGCCCCGTAAAACTTGGCGAAATCGTCAAGTCTTACCCAGACTGTGCCGATCATCCACAGCGGGTAGCATGTCCGTCGCGCGACGCAGCGCGCGAAACCATTCTTTTTGGGGTAGCAAAATGATGGGCCGGCAATCAGGGGCGATCCTGATCCTCAGCGCGCTCGTCGCGTTTTTTCTTCCGCTCGTCGGACGTGCCGTATGGCAGCAATACCAGCAGCTTCTGAATCCGTCGTCGCCGCAGCCTGTGATGGCCGCTCAGTCACGAACCATGCGTCCGCCGCCGCCGGCTAAGCGGACCGTGCCGACTCCGGTGGCCCGTGCCGTCACGGTCCGTCCCTCGGCGGAGGCCGACGGAAATGATCGCGTGTCACTGGCCAGTTACACGACGGATCGACCGGGACTGTTTCCAGGTTACGATGCGCGGGATACCCGCATCCACGCGACGAACGGGATGGCCCTCCCACCAGACAGTCCCGCATCAGCGCAGGCCGATTCCGGGAACCGTGCGGCGGATCCGCTCCTGCGGCTTAAATCGACCCTCGTAAAACTCGGCTTCGTTTCCGTAGCTCTGGTACTCGTCTGCCTGGCCTGTTTTCGATTTGGGCAGCCCTTGGGTATGTCCCGGCAGACGCAGCGGCAACTTCATGTAGAAGATTCCATTGCGCTCTCCCGCGAAGCCGGCGTCAAGCTGATCACGGTGGGGGACCAGAAATTTGTCGTCGGGCATGACCGTCGCGGACTGCAAAGCCTGGTGCTGTTACCGCAACGGTTTGACGAAGTATTCCGAGGGGAGCTGCGGGACGGCGGAGCTGACGAGCCGACAGCTGCCAACGTGGCGGAATCGATCCGAACATCGCTCACCAAACCCGAGGACGACGGATGGGACCTGATTCGGCGGACTTCGTAGGGTTTTTGGAGACCGCGGCGAACTCGTCCGTAGTCGAGGGCATGGCCCCTCCCATCCGGATTGCGTTAATGCTGGGCGCTCTGGCGCTGCTCAGCTCGCTGCTCGTCAGCGTGACAGCCTTCACCCGCATCGTAATCGTACTTTCGTTCGTTAAACGGTCATTGACCACGCAAGAGATCCCACCCAATACAGTCGTATTAGGACTGGCTTTTTTCTTGACGGCATTCGTCATGGGGCCGACGCTGGACCAGATCCAGCAGGAGGCCTTGACTCCCTATTTCAGCGAGTCCAAGGGGGGATTGGAGGCCTGGGATATTACGACGGCCATCATGCGGGATTTCATGCTACGGCAGACACGTACGGCCGATCTGGATGTGATGATTGAGATTTCCGGGGTCAGCTCCCCTTTGGACGCCCAACAGACGCCGATGCGGGTGCTGGTTCCGGCGTTCATGATCAGTGAACTCAAAACGGCCTTCATCATGGGCTTTTGCATCTACTTGCCGTTCTTGCTGATTGACCTGGTGGTTTCCGCCGTGTTGATGTCGTTAGGCATGATGATGATGCCCCCCATGATGATCTCCTTGCCCTTCAAGATCTTGCTGTTCGTGCTGGTCGACGGCTGGCAATTGATCGCCAAAACACTGAGTCTCAGCTTTGGATAGGTGAACCGATGACGCAGGCGGAAGTGCTAATCATGGCTCGGGACCTGGTAATTACCACGGCATTGTTGACGGCGCCGACCATTCTGGTCAGCGTGATTGTAGGTACGCTCGTCAGCATTTTGCAGACGATCACGAGTGTTCAGGAGCAGACCTTGAGTTTTGCCCCGCGGATGGCGGCGGTTTACGCGGTCGTGCTGTTGACGCTGCCCTGGTCCTTGGGCCTGCTGCTCGATTTTACGTATCGCATGATGCAGCATGCCGCACAACTGGGGCGATGAGCCATGGAAATCGAAGCAACGGTCCTGCGGACGATGTTGGTCTTGTTTCGATTTACGGGCTTCATGGTGTTCTTTCCGGCCTTTAACAGCAGTCAGATCCCGCGCTTCGTCAAACTTGGTTTTTCCCTCTCGTTGGCTTGGGCGTTTCTGGCCGGCGCGCCCGCGGCCGGTTTGGCGGTGGGCATCCACGCCAGCAATCTCAATTGGCTGGAATCCGTGGTGCTAGTCGCGGGTGAGGTGATGTTCGGCGCAGGGCTGGGCATGGCATTCGGAATTACAATCGAACCGGCACGTATTGCGGGGGCCTACATTGGTCAGGAAATGGGACTGAATCTGGCCACGATGACCGACCCCACCACGCGGCAGGTCAATAACGTAGTATCGCAGGTGTTTGAAGTCTGGGCATGGATCCTGTTTTTTACTCTCAACGTCCACCACCTGATTCTGCGAACCATCGAATCGACCTTTCATGTCTTTCCTGTGGGGCAGGCGTTGCTGGTATTCCCGGGGCCCGCGGCGGCCTACGAGGCAGATTTGGTCAGTCGCTGGGGACTGGCGATAGCCTCCCCAGTGGGCGTTTGCTTGTTCGTGTTAATCGTGGCGCTCGGGCTGTTGATGCGCACCGTACCCCAAATGAATATTTTTGCGATCGGTTTGGCACTGCGACTTGCCGTGGGTATCGTGGCCATGGGATTTTTCCTGCCGAGCATGATGCGGATGCTGATCCGCGTCATGTATCACGTGCAGGACGTTGTTCCTGGGATATTTCTTCGGTAACCAGCGAACATGGATCAGGATTTTCAGTCACGAACGGAAGCGCCTACCCCCAGACGGCGCGAGGAAGCGCGCAAGCGTGGAGACGTCGCGCTTAGTCGCGATCTGATTTCCGGCTGCGGATTGTTGGCGGCCGTGCTCGTGTTTCATCTGTTAGGGGGAGAAATCGGCGCAACCCTGACGCAAACCGTGCGGGCCGAGTTGTCCAGCGCGCCGCTCCCGGAGCTGACCGGAGCGCACGTGATATCGTTTACCCGAACCGCAATGGGTATCTGGGTGCAGTGCGTGGGTGTCCTCGTGTTGGGGTTGGCGGTGGTTCACATTCTGGTCAATCTTGTCCAGACAGGGTTCTTCGTGACGACGGAGCCGCTTAAGCCTAACTGGGGACGACTAAACCCGGTCAAGGGTTGGAGCCAGTTGTGGTCCTCGGCGTCGCTGAACCGCGGTGCCCAAGCCGTGATCAAGACCTCGATTCTGGTGGTGGTCATCGTGTTGGCGGCCAGGTCGCAACGAGCTCAGCTGGCCTTTGCAGCGTTCCAGCCATTACCGATCGTCGTTGCCACGGCCTGGGAGATCACCTTGCGATCGTCCTTCGTGGTGGGAATCGCGTTGGTGGTTGCCGGTGGCTTCGATTACGCGTTTCAAAAATGGAAACATGAGAGTCAGCTGCGGATGACACGCGAAGAGCTGAAAGAAGAGCAGAAAATGGAGGAGGGAGATCCTCTGCTGCGCGCCCGAATTCGCCGCGTCCAACGCGATCTGGCTCGACAGCGCATGCTGCGCGACGTGCCCTCGGCGACGGTCGTCGTCACCAATCCCACGCACTACGCGGTCGCCATGAAGTACGAACTAGGTCAATCGGACGCGCCGCGCGTCGTGGCCAAGGGCGTGGATGCCGTGGCATTGCAAATACGGCGCATCGCCGAGCGTCACGCGGTGCCCATTTTAGAGCGACCCGCCGTAGCCCGTTCACTGTATCGCGTGGTCGAGGTCGGTGATGAGATCCCGCCGGAGTTGTACCAGGTAGTCTCCGAGATCATTGCCTTCCTGTACAGGTCAGGACGGTTCAGTTAGCTGGAACGGGTGGGGGCTTTTGCGGTTTGCGTCACATTGGCTGGCGGGCCCCTCCCCCCGCCCTCCCCACTACGGCAATGGTCCGATTGAGTCGCGATCGCGTGGTGGGTCACCCGGCAACTGCTGTTCGGTGTCTACTGGCAGACAGCCGTGTTTGGTGCGGGCGACTCAATCACCATTGCCGGGGGGAGGGAGCCGGAACTCTCTCCCCCAACCTGGAACGGGTGGGGTCTTTTGCGGTTTGCGTCACATTAGCTGGCGGGCCCCTCCCCCGCCCCCCCCGCCCTCCCCACTACGGCAATGGTCCGTTTGAGTCGCGATCGCGTGGTGGGTCACCCGGCAACTGCTGTTCGGTGTCTACTGGCAGACGGCCGTGTTTGGTGCGGGCGACTCAATCACCATGGCCGGGGGGAGGGCGGGGGAAAATGCCGAAAAGGCTGGGCCGCACTTTCGTTAGAATCCGCATACCTGCGCGAATCTGTAGCGACCAGGGCAGAAGTTCGCGTTGCGTAATCTTTCATGGCAAGCGAAGCTCTGTCGCTTCGATAACCTGGGTAAGCCACGGCGGTGAGTCTGAATGACTGCAGCCCAATGATCCTGGGGGGGCGAAGTTGGGGGGGCCGAAATGTCGGTCTCCGTGGTTGATCCGGAGGGAAATATACCGGCAACGGAATGCAACTAACACGCTCCGCGCCTTTGTGCATCAAGCAAGACCCGCGCGGAGCCAACGCATTCTTTAGGAGATTCTGACAGATGAGTATGAGACTTGCGAACAACGTGGGCTCGCTGACGGCCCAACGCAACCTTGGTCGTTCCACCAGCGCCATGAACCGCTCGCTGGAACGACTGTCCTCGGGTTTCAAGGTAAACCGTGGAGCCGACGGCCCCGCCGCGCTGGTGATTTCCGAAAAACTTCGGGCGCAGGTCGCGGGCCTCAATCAAGCCATCGAAAACTCGGAAAAGGCCGTTTCCGTGGTGCAAACCGCGGAAGGCGCGCTGAATGAAATCAACAGCTTGTTGGTCAAAGTCCGCAGCCTGGCACTCGATTCGGCCAACTCGGGCGTGAACGACGCAGACGCACTGGCTGCTAATCAGGCGGAAATCAACAACGTTTTGGAAACTATCGACCGGATTGCCAACAACACCCAATTCAGCACCAAGAAACTGCTGAACGGTGAATCGGGCGTGACGGGGACCACCAACGACACCGATGTAACGTTCCTGCGTGCAACCGCCGATACGCAAGAAAACACCTACAGCATTTCGGTGTCGCAGGCCGGTGGACGGGCCACCAGAGATGCGGCCACGGTGCAGACCGCAGCCACCACGGCCGACGAGATTCTGACCGTCAACGGCGTCGCCATTACGATTGCCAGCGGCTCGGATCAAACGGCCGTGATCGATCGAGTGAATGAATTTACCAGCCAAACCGGCGTCGTGGCGGACGATCAGGGCGCTGGTGGTGCCACTCGGTTTTATTCATTAAATTTTGGCGAAGACGCGAGCATCACGGTGGTATCCGACACTGCCGCTGGCGTCGACACGACGGGTGTCGGTACCACCGCATTGGTCGATTCCGGTGAGAACATCGAAGTCGACATCACACCCGCTGGCGGTAGCGCGACGACCTATATCGGATCGGGCAATTTGCTGGAAGTTGACTCCGGCGTTGCCAAGGGACTGTTGCTGCAATTCGCCGCGGATACGGACCACTCCCGCGGACATCATCAACACCGTGACCGGTGGCCAAGGCACCGTGCTGATCGACAACAACTCACTGGTGTTCCAGATCGGAGCGAACCAGAATCAGACGGCGGAAATTGCCATCAGCAAGGTAACCGCCGACTCCCTGGGGCTCGGACTGACCGGAAATGCGTTTTCCAACCTGAGCCAGATCAACGTCGAGTCAGCCGAGAACTGCGCAAGACACTTTGGCCGTTGTCGATGCCGCCATTAACGAGATCACCAATCTGCGTGGTACTTTGGGTGCCTTCCAGCAAAACACGCTGGAGTCCACGGCAGCCAACCTGCGCACGACGTTGGAGAACACCGTGAACGCTGAGTCGATTATCCGAGACACCGACTTTGCCGACGAGATCGCCAACTTCACCAAGCAACAGGTTTTGGTGCAAGCAGGCACGTCAATTCTCACGTCGGCAAATCAATCGTCGCAACTGGTGTTGTCGCTGCTGTAATCGTGTAAGCCTGACGAATGAAGTTCCATTTCATTCATGATGGATACCTCAAGACGGCCACGATCATCATCGTGGCCGTTTTTATTTTGGTCTTTGGTGTACACCGTCATCTCGCGGTTATTGGCCGGGGCAGACGGGATCGGATCGCCGACGGATCAGGGCCAACAGGATAACAAGCAGGGTCTTGGCCGTGGGCTCCGGGACGCCGCTCGTATCGGCGCTGGTGAATTTATCGGTGTTCCAGAGAATGAAATCGGCCCCGTCCACGGACCCATCGGCATTGAAATCGCCGGCGCAAAACGCCGAGTTCGGGCTGAATTTGTGGGCGTTCCAGGTCACGAAGTCTTGCCCGTCCACCGTCCCGTCTAGATTGGCATCGCTGCGCTGATAAGGGTTGCCGGACGGCAGGTGTTGTGCCCCCGCGGCGGTCAACCACACATCCACATCCACCGTGTTGAGGATTCCGTCCAGATTCAGATCAAAACGGCTGTCGTAAATGCCGCTGGCGATGGCCGCCGTAAGCTGGTTGATGTCGTTACAGGTGAACTGCCCGTTTCCGTCGATGTCACCCGACGGAGCTACCGCGAGCGGATTCCAGAAAATCGAATCGAGATATACCTGAGCGTCGGTCGCGCCGTGAACTGCGCACAACTGGAAGAGGGCCCTGCCCACGCCAGGCAGCAGCAGGCCAGGAGCATCGACGTCTGCCGCATAATCAGGCTCCAAGCGTTCGGTGGATACGCGGGACTCGACAGCGAGTCCGACTTGGAGTTGAGCATAACTCAGACCGCCGCAATCGTCTACGGTTCCGCTGCGGAAAGAGGCGCTGAAATGCGGCGTGGCTCACTGGCCACGGGCACACCATTTTCGACACGCTGATTTCGGCTCAGCTGCAACCCGTTGTTCGGGCTTCGCACCAGCCTCGTACTCGTACTCAGCATCGCGGTGCTCGTACTCGTACTTGATCGTGTCCTCGGCTACGCGATCGGTTCGCAGCACCAACCCAATCAGCATCGACACAATTCGCTGCAATTGCGACTTGCCTTGCCGATTGGATTCCGCGTCAATTGCCCACAGAGCGATGAAAACGTCGTGGATCTCGGCACATTCCGACGCCGAGCCGCGAGCGAGCAGGTACTTAGCCGATCGACAATCGATAAACGTCCAGTCGTTCGTGATCGAAGGTCAGTTCTGTGATCGCGCTGAATTCGAGTACGAGAACGAGTACCGGCGAAACGCTTGGTACGAGTAGGAGGATTTCAAGGCCCGATCGATCCCAATCACCCATCAAGGCGTCGTGGACACAGGTGGCATAGAGGGAAGATCGATGTCCAATTCCGGGATCGGCTGCGCGGTCGGACCAGCCGGTCCGGACCTGGATCCAGTCAAGGTCGTCTGCACGCGATTACGTCCCAGAGCCTTGGCGGCATACATGGCCTTGTCGGCGGCGGCAATCAGCGCTTCGGCCGTGACCAGGGCGTCCGACGGTTGTTCGTCGGTGGTGCTGACTCCGGCGCTGAGCGTAATGTTAATCCTGATGCCGGCGTGATCCAGACTCGCCTGCTCAACATTGGCCCGAATCCGTTCCGCCGTCTCGATGACCTCGTCGGCCGCCTTCGTGGTGGTCGCGACGACAAACTCTTCACCGCCGTAGCGCGCCACCACGTCTTCTTCACTGACGCTGGCTTTCAACACCTGCGCCACGTGATGCAATACGGCATCCCCAAACTGATGTCCGTAGGTATCGTTGACGTTCTTGAAGCGGTCAATGTCGCACAGGATCACGCCCACCGGCAATTGACTGCGATGCGCAGGACGCAGATGCTTGCTCAAATAGGCGTCCAGGAACGCCCGATTGTAAAGCTCTGTCAAGTGATCAAACGTAGCTCGCTTCTCAAGTCGCTCGCATGCCAGTTCCAGCGACCGGTTCTTAGTTTCCAATTCGACCTTCGTGGCACGGACGCGTTCGGCCTCGGCTTGCGCCGAGAGAGACATCGTGGCCAGCATGTCGTTGGCCTGCGTTAGAATCTCCTCCATGGGGGGCACGGCCCTGACGTCAATCCGATATTCGTCGGGCAAGGACTCCGATTTCGTGCGGATTTCCGTCAAGATGGTCCTTGTCGTATCATCGTCGAAGTCGAATATGTCTCGAGCCAATGTAATCGTCCGCGAGTGGCTGCGTGCGGATTGACCATAGAGAATGAAATCGCACATGGAGCTGGCAAGTGCCGTGACGCGAATTGCGGGATAGGTCGCGAAATCCTTCAATGCGAGAATCTGATTTGCACTCGCGTGATGATACTCGATGGCGTTGCAGAAAACCTCCGGCAGATTCCATTTCTGGCATAACGCCATCCCGATCTCAATATGATCGATGCCCATGTTGTTCCGCTCGACACTGACTACATCCAAATCGGAGGTGCTCTCCTGGGCCAGCACCTGTTGATACTCGTCGGGAGCTGCTTTCAGGATTGCCAACCGGCCAATGTCCAGCAGCAGTCCGTTGACGAAGAATGATCCCGCATTGTTGATCGCGTCATATTTGGCAATCGTCTCCGCCGCCAAGCCCTGCAGCAGTGAATGCAGCCAATAGGAGCGAAAGCCCTCGGCGGCGCTACCACCGGGCAATGACTGGCTGGCGAGTGAAAACGTGAGGCAGAAGGATGCCAGCGTCGCTGGCCCCAGCAGGAACGCGGCCCGATCCAGGGTCGTGACTCGTGTCCTCAGTCCAAAATAGGCGGAATTTGCGGTCTGTAACACGCGTGCGGCCAAGGCCGGGTCGGCCATGATGGTCTGGCAGATCTCGTCATACTTGGGGTCTTCGGCACCCACCAATTGCAACAGTCGAATGGCGGCGGACGGTAAAGTCGGCAGCTTGCTGGATGAAAGTACCTGAACTGCGTTCAAAGGCATGATCAATCCTGGTTTCTGTCTCGAAAGGAGTCTGACCCTTTGGAGGACATTAGTCTTACCACGTATTGAGGCGACGTCCGGAGAGGGTCAGACCCCTTCGGCGACGCAGCCCTACTCGAGCAGGTGGGGTCGGCCCGAGGTCATCGTTCCGTGATGTGAATGCAAGGCAGCATCACTGTATATCGAAGCGCAGGCGGCCTCGCTTGCGGGATTGCCTACCGCCAGCCGCGGAAAACCCGCCCGCCTAACTCGCATAGTCCCGACACGCTTTCCCCATTTGCTCAAGCGCACAATCGGACTTGTCGATAAGAACAGCGTGAGCGTTACACCTTCACATTTCGACATGCTGCGCAAATCGCTGGAAATCGTGGCCCTGCGACACCGGGTCGCCAGCCAGAATCTGGCAAATGTGAATACGCCTGGATTCCAGGCGCAGGAAGTGACGTTCGACGAACCGCAGCAACGACAACTCGCTAGCGGAAGTGTGGACTGGAATTCCCTCACACCGCAAGTGAAGGCAAATCCCGCATCACCCGCGCGCTACGACGGCAACAATATCGACCTGGACCGAGAAATTACGGAGCTTAACAAGAACGCCACCCTGTACGAGACGTACACGCAATTGCTGGCCACTAAGCTCTCCATGATGAGGAGCGCGATTACGGGCCGGTAAGGCAAAATGCAACCGCCAGGATGGCGGTCATGACCATCAAACAAAATACTTCAAGGAGAGAGCGTATGGGTAGATACCTCTCGGCTGCTGATATCAGCGCGTCCGGACTTGTGGCCGAACGTACGCGGATGCAGGTCATCGCCAACAACATCGCCAACGCCAACACCACGCGTGGGCTCGACGGTCAGCCGTACCGTCGCCAAAACGTGATGTTTGCGCCGGTTCTCGATGACCAGTTGGGAAATCTCCCCGGGGCAAACGCCAAGCTAGGCGGGGTCCAAATCCTGGGTGTCCATCAGGACCCGTCCGAATTCCCCTTGGTCTACAATCCCCATCACCCCGATGCCAATCCCGAGGGTTTCGTGGCGATGCCGAACGTGAGCCTGGCCAATGAGATGGTCGATATGATCGTCGCCAGTCGCTCCTATGAAGCCAACCTGCAAGCGCTGCGTAACCTGCGTTCGATGGTTCAAAATACGCTGTCCTTGCTACGCAACGTCTAGAGTTCGCCCCCCGTGATCAACTGACCGTGAACGTCTCATCCATTCCCTCCGTCGAATCCCTGCCGCGAGCAACCACCGCAGCGCGGCCGGATCGCGCAGGGGGGCAATTCGGACAACTGGTCGCTGATCAACTGCAACAGATTAACAAGGTTCAACTGGAGGCCGATCAGGCCATGGAACAACTGGCGACGGGAAAATCAGACGATATCCAGAATGTCGTGGTTTCGATGGCCAAGGCCGATTTGACTTTCCGTCTGGTGCTGGAAATACGCAACCGGCTGATCGAGTCCTACCAAGAAATCATGAGAATGCAAGTATGATCCGTCGTTTCACATTCCGCGACTTGCCCGCATATTTTGACCTCAAAGCATTCGACACATGGCACCCTTAAGAAACTATTTCGATCAAGCGTTGGCGATTTGGGGAGGGCTGAGCAACTCGGCCCGCGTGGTGGCCGTCGTCGGTTTCCTGTCGTTGGCGTTGACTGCCGTCGGGGTCGGCGTCTGGTCCGCCCGGCCACAATTTATCCCGCTGTGTTCGGGGCTGTCCCCAACCGAAACCGCGGAAATCGTCAGCCGCCTGGATGCAAAGGGGATTCCTCATCGACTTAACTTCTCCGGCTCGACCGTGCTGGTTGGCAAGAGCAAGTGGAATGAGGCCCGTATGGTCGCGGGGGACGTTACGGAAATCTCGAACACCGAGTCCTGGGACGACGGCATGCTGGGTGACCCGAGTCTCAGTCGTTTCCGCATGTATCGTCGTCGCGAGGAATCGCTGGCGCGAACCATTGGCAAGATGGCCGGAATTGCCCATGCCACCGTGCACATTGCAGTGAGCGAGCGATCGCCCTTCGTCAGTCAGCAGCAGCCTGTGACGGCCAGCGTTGTCTTGGAATTAGATCGTAATGCCACCATGATGCGCGAACAAGCCGACGCCATTGTGGCCCTGGTGGCCGGAGCCGTGGAGGGCTTGACCCGGGACAGCGTGTCGGTGATGGATGCGCGGGGCGCATGCTGTCGTCCGCGAGTGGCTATGGCGAAGGCGAGGTGGAGTCGCAATTCGAGTTCCGCCGCCGCCTGGAGGCGGACCTGGCGGCCAAAGCCAGCGTACTGCTGGCGCAAATGCTGGGCGAGGGACGCGGGATGGTCCGCGTGTCGGCCGATATCGACTTTACCTCGCTGCAGCGTACCGAAACCGTTTACGATCCCAACCTCAAAGTGCGGACCCAGGAGAACATCCG
Source organism: uncultured Planctomycetales bacterium (assembly GCA_963695565.1). GTDB lineage: Bacteria > Planctomycetota > Planctomycetia > Pirellulales > Pirellulaceae > CAVOGW01. Next base: position 366,043 of record CAVOGW010000003.1, on the reverse strand, counting down.
CTCGTTCCAGCGAACTACCGCAAATCGTGCCCTGGGGGGCCCTGTGGGCACGGAGGCCAATTTGGGAAGCAACGCGGGAACTTCTTTGGCCCAATCCACACCCAGCAAAGAGACGGAGGAGGAGAATACCACCACGTACGAAAATGCCAAGACGGTTGACGTCGTCAAACAGGCACCCGGCAAAATCCAGCGCTTGACCGTGGCCGTGATGGCGGACCTGACGGATGCCATCACCCATACACAAACTCAGGCAGCAGCGGCCGGCAGCATTCCTCCGGACGCGTCCGCCATTTCCAAGGATTCGATCGCTGCGATTGTGAAGCAGGCCGTCGGCTTTGACGCAAGCCGTGGCGATCAAATTGAAGTCTTGATTACACAATTCGCTCCCGTTTCCGCCGACGATGACGCATTGGTCGTCACCCAGCAATGGGACTTTATTAACTCGATACTCCGCAACGCATCACTGGGCGTGGCGTCCATCGTTGCGCTCATTCTAGGCGTGCTGACGCTGAAAAAGATGCGTCCCGTGACCATCCAGCTGGATGGCGTTGGAGCCGGCGACGATGGTCGTGATGCACTGCTCGCCAGCCTTTCGCAACGCATCCAACAGAATCCCAAAGCCATGCAGACCATTTTGTCGGCCTGGTTGAACGAGAGCGAGCGACCCGACGCGGGACGAAGCAACCGTTCTCAGGCCGCCTAGCCTACGTCTTGACAAAAGAAAGTAAGTTTCGTGCCACGGCAAACGCCCGAACATCGAGCTATGGTGTTGCTGAACCTCCTGGACGCTGCGACCACCGAAGCCGTCCTGAAGGATCTGCCGCAGGCGCGCAAAGCAGGCTGAGCGAATCGCTGCGCAGGTTACGCGAAGCGCCCCCCAGCCCACGAGAAGTTAATGATGTGCTGCAGGAATTCGATCGCCTGTTACTGATTGCCGCACAGGGGGATTTCGAGTTCGATGAGACCGCATCTTCCTCCGCATCGCACCGCAAATCGCAGGAACTTAAGCTTTCGGATGACCCGTTCGAAGCCATTACGCAAGTCAGCGAATTGCGACTGGTCGCGGCCTTGAAGGGCGAAGCAGCGCGGACGGTGGCGCTCGTGCTCAATTGCCTCAGCGATGCCAAGGCCGCCAGTATTCTGCAGCGCTTGCCGCATGAACAACGTGATCGCGTCGTGCTGCAATTGAAGGAACGCCTCACACCATCGCTGGCACTGATGAGGCATTTGCTGCAGGCCATGGTCGCCAAGTGTCAAAGTTACGTCGAGGAAGAACTGGAAGCCGAATCAGTGCTGGCCGACGCGCGGGTCGCACGGCTACTGCGTACCATGGAGGCAGAGCGTCGCGGAGAGGTGTTGCAATTCCTGGAAGGGGCGGATCCCGAGGCGACCGAACGCATTCGAAGTGCATTGTTCACTGTGTCCGACCTGCTGCGCGTCGAGGATAAGACGTTGCAACGTGTTCTGGGAGAAGTGAATACGCGGTCCTTGGCCGTCGTGCTGCAATCCTGCGAGCCCGAACTGCGAAAACGCGTGCTGGCGAACCTCTCCAAACGTGGCCGGGAGGCGCTGACCGAGGAAATTGATCTGCTCAACAATGTCCCCAAGTCTGAGTCGGAGGAGGCGCACAAGTTATTGGTTAGTGCCATGATCGATCTGGATAAAGTTGGCGAGTTGAAGATGAAGCCGCAAGCCTGACCGACAGCCGCTGGCGGCGACGCAAGGGATGCCAGGATGACGCAAATCGTTGTACGACTGAAACACCCCGTCACGAAAGTGCGACGAGACGCAGTTGCCTCACTGCGCCGACATAACGACGGTCCCGGACTGGACGCGGCGCCGGACGCCGCGGATACCAAGGAGACCGCTGAAATGGCCCACGCGCGATGCGTCGCGCGCCTGACGGGCGCCGTCGAGCGACTGGTAACGCAATGCCAACAATGGAATCAGAACTTCGCCGCACGGTTGCGTGAATCCCAGACCCTGGCGGTCGAAATCGCCATCGCCGTCGCCGAAAAACTGTTGCACGATCAGGTGGGGCAAGGTCGCCATGATGTCGAAAAGCTCGTGGCCGCTGCGTTGGCAGCAGGAGGCTCGCGCAAGCCTACCCTGCTCAGGCTCAGTCCAGCCGACGAACAGCGACTGAAACAATCGGCTGCCGGGGGGCGGTTGAGTCAAGAAAACGCAGTGCAAATCGCTGCCGACCCGCATCTCGCCGACGGAAACGTCGAGTTGGACTTGCCTGGCTACAGCCTGGTATTTGACTGGCGGCACGAACTGGAAGCCATGAAACGAAATATCCTGGATGACTTGGGCCATGCTGACCGTTGATCTGGAACGAATGCGCGAGTCGATACGCGGAACCAACCTGTTCCAGGGGGTCGGTCGGTTGCGCGCGGCGTACGGGATCCTGGAAGCCGACGTGCCGGCGCGCTTGCAGGAGCTATGCGAGGTGCATGCGGCCGGCGCCCGGCCGGTGCTGGCTGAAGTCGTGGGATTTCGCGATAACAAGACATTGATGCTGCCCTATGCTTTGAGTGCGGGAGTGCGTACCGACGCCAAGGTCGTGGCCCTCAGGCGCAGCGTCCTGGTCCCCTTTGGATCCAGCTTGCTGGGACGCATCATTGACGGATTGGGGCAGCCCGTGGACGGCAAAGGAGCCCTGCAGGCGGAAGGCTGGCGCGAAGCCTCGACCCAAACTCCTCCTGCCCTCTCCCGCCGTCGGATCGACAAACCGCTCCCTACCGGCCAACGTGCGATTGACGCGTTTCTGACCATGGGCGTGGGGCAACGTGTGGGGCTGTTTGCCGGGAGCGGCGTCGGTAAGAGCACCCTGCTGGGTGAGATCGCCAAATACTCAAGTGCCGACTACAACGTGATCGCGCTGGTGGGTGAGCGGGGTCGAGAGGTGCGCCCGTTTATCGAAGATTGCCTGGGGCCGCGCGGCATGGAACGATCCGTCGTCGTGCTGGCCACGGCCAGTGAGTCGGCACTGATGCGCGTCCGCGCAGTCCAGACCGCTGTCACGATCGCCAACGAGTTTCGCCAACGTGGCAGTAACGTGCTGTTTATGCTGGATAGCCTCACGCGTCTGGCCATGGCTCAACGTGAGATCGGCCTGGCACTGGGCGAACCACCCACCGCTCGTGGTTATACCCCGTCGGTTTTTCAACTGATGGCCTCGGTGCTGGAGCAGCTGGGCAACAATGATCGCGGCAGTGTTTCGGCCATCGCCACCGTACTGGTGGACGCCGACGACATGAACGACCCCATTGCCGACAGTGCCCGAGCGATCCTCGACGGCCATATTGTATTGAGTCGAGCGCTGGCCGAGCGAGCCCATTTTCCCGCCATTGACGTGGCCGCCAGCATCAGTCGCTCGTTTCATGACGTTACCGATAAGCCGCACCAGCAAATGGCGCAGAAGCTGCGCGTGGCGATGTCCACGTTTCAGCGCAACGCCGACCTGATTTACGCAGGCGCGTACGAGCCTGGTGCCTCGCGCGAAATTGATGCCTCCATCCAACTCATGCCCCGCATCGAAGCCAACCTGAAGCAGGAACGAGACGAACATACGGATTTTGCCGAGACCCTCGCCAGGTTTCAGGCCTTGGCGCAGGAATGGCCGTGAATGGACGGAGAGCTGCCATGCGAATAACGAAACGTGAGGTGACGGTACTCGTCCCGGCCGGCGGGCATGACATCAGCCGACCCGCGTTAGCACACGGTTTTCCTTGACATCGGGAACCGAACGCGAACGCGTCTCGGCTGATAAAGACGGTTATCGTGAACCGAAAACTTGATCGCCGCAAATGGAAGCAACGGAAAGACCATGGTGGGTAGACAGTTTCGCTTTCGACTTAACGCGCTGCTGCGGATGAAACAGCAGCTCTTGGAACAACAGGAGTCGATGCTGCGGCGCGCGAGCCTGGAGCTGCAGACGGCCCGCCGACGTGTGACCGAAATCGAAACCACGATTGCCCGCGAAACCGAATCGTTGAGGGATGGCGGAAGGGTCGAGCTGGCCGCCGTCATGCATGCCGCGACGGCCTGGGAAGCCCGACTCGTTGCCAGTCGACAACAGTGCCAGACAGCCGAGCAGAACTGGCGACACGCGAATGACCAATACAGGGCGCTCTCCCACGAACTTGCTGCAATGACCAAACTTCGCGACCGGCAATTTGCCGACTTCCAGCAGGACCATGCCCGCGCCGAACAAAAGGAATTGGACGAAGTCGTCCTCCGCAAGTGGATTCAAGAAGGCCGCTCACCAAAATCAGACGCGGACGATTCGGGTATCGCCTGTGATCTGACGGAAACAAAATGAAAACAATCATTATTTACGCGCTGATCTGCTTACTGCTGTTTGCGGCTGGCTTGGGAGTGTCCATCGTATTGGACGTGGCCAAGCGTCCCACGGATCCTGCCGCCGTGGCCAGCGCGGAGCCCGGGATGGCTCCCGGCATCTGTCCGATGTGGTCCCCGCCAATCCCGAAGCCGATCTCGTGCCGCCTTCGGGGACCGAAACGCAGGAACTGCCGGTTCCCGTACACGGCAAGGCACTGTCGGCCGAGGAGCTGTTCCGGTTCGGCGCCATGTACAAACAACAGCAGGAAGCGCTGGCCGCGCGCAACGAAGAAATCGAGCGACGCCAGGCCCGACTGACCCTGCTCCGCGATGATCTGGCCGGTTCACGCAAGGAATTCGACGGCTTGCGCGAGCAGGTCCAGGATGCTGCCGCTCGCGCGGCACGTCTGATCCAGCAGCTGAATGAACAGCGGGAACTGCTGCAACGTGAAAAACAAGCTGCCGAGCAGCAATTGCAAGAAGTCGAAGCTGGCAAGAATGAAACGAGCTCGCTGGAAGGAGGAAACATTCGCAGGATCTCTTCCTGGTTCGAAGGGATGCCCCCGGAGAAAGCGGCCGAATACATTCGCGAAATCTGTAACGACGGGGACCTGGACTCGGCTGTGAAGCTGCTGGGTAATCTGGAAGAACGTAACGCCGCTAAGATTCTGGCAGCCATGGACAACCCGACGCTGGTGGTCGACCTGATGGAAGCCTTTAAACACTACAAACGTGAGCAACAAACAAAGCGCTGATTCGATCCGTCAATGCAAAATGTCAACCGTAAGCAGCATCGCGACTGTCGGATCGGCCAACAGGAGAATTGTGGCTACACCAAACGAAGCACGACTCTCGGCATTGTCGATCGAAGATCCCTGGGATCGTAATACGATCCGTCAGAATGGCAGTTCCGTCGGCCATGAGCACAGCAACCCGCACGGTAAGTAGGCAATTCGCGCAACATCAATCTGGAAGGTGAACAAGCGATGGCGGACGAAGAAACAACATCGGAAGTAGCAGTTGCTCCCAAGCGGAGTTCCAGCGGGGTCCTCTGGGCCGTGCTCTGGGGCACGATCGGGCTCGTATGCGGCGCAGGCGGATTCGCCCTCCCCTTGCTGCTGCCCGGGCTGTTCGGCGGCGCCGAGGACGATCAGCAACACGTCGCAGCGGAAAAACTCGAGGATCAGCACGTCAAGACGACGTATGTCGACTTCGGCGAAACCGTCGTCAACATCAACTCAGACCGTCTGAATCGTTATCTGCGCGTCCATGTGATGCTGATGGTCAAGAGTGACGACCAGCTCGTCGTCGAGCAAATGGTGACGGAGCGCCGCTCGTCTCTTAAGAGCTGGCTGATCAGCTACTTGTCGGACGTGAGCATGGAAGACCTGCGCGGTGCCGCCGGACAAAATCGACTGCGTCGCGAAATCCAGGACCATTTTAATACCGTCCTGTTTGAGGACGGATACGATCGCATTCGCGAAGTACTCTTTGAAGAATTCAACGTACAATGATAGAAACCGCGGGGAACCACATTCGGCCGTTTGATTTTCGCAGTCCCTGTCGATTGTCGCTGCATGTCGAGTCTCGCCTGGGGGACTGGCAGCGGCGTGCGGCGCGACTGCTGCCGCAAAAGTGGTTAACGTGGCTCCCCCTGACCACCGTTTGGACATGTCCCTCTCCCGAGACCATCGATTGCGCGTCGGCCGAGTTTTCCGAGCAGTTCGCCGTTTTTCAGATCGATGTCGACGGTCAGCAGCAACCTACACTGCTGGCCGTTCCGTGCGATTTGGCCGTCCCACTGGTCCTCAGCGTGCTGGGCGAACAAGTCGATGCGGTGCCGCCGCAACGTGGCGTGACCAGCGTCGAAACAGCGATTCTGGAACTGCTTGTCCAGCAAACCATCGAGGCGCTCAACGAAGGAGGTGGCGGCGCGGGTTACCCGCAGTGCCAGCTCGTACAACCGCTGGTGCAACCCGTCCCCATGCGGATTTTTCCCCTTGAGGAAAACCTGGTGGTCTTACGGTTTACCGCGCAGTTCCCTTGGGGAGAGGGCTCGGTGCAGTGGATTTGGCCCGAGTCCATGGCAGAAACGCTGTTTGTCGACGCGCTGCCCCTGGCTGATGCCAGTGCGGAGGACTCCCGTGTGTTGGGCGCCGTGGCCCTGCGCCTGCCATTCGAAATCCGTGTGCAGTTGGGGGCCGTCAAGTTGCACGTCACCGAACTGGCCACACTGAGTGAAGGGGACGTGCTGATTCTGGACCAGAAGATTCACGAACCCTTGGTATGCCGCATCGGAAACCAGCCGCTGCTCCAGGCCTGGCCCACGGTCACCGGCAACAAGCAGTCCATCCAGATTGCCAGCGTCGACCATTGAGTTCGGGTGCGGTGCATCGCGTGGAGCAGTCCCTTGGCATCCTGAGCGGCGCCGGGCACTTTCAGGTCATCCTGAACGGAACGGAACGGAGCGGAGTGCCTGACGCTCGCGAAACGGGCTGAAACGCGATGTGAGGCGACGCTTGACGGAGGTACCGATGTCGCTGGCAGATCCGTCGGTCGCTGTCCGTGCTGCGCACGTGATCGGCTGACTCGGAATGACATTCCGTTTGGGCTGTGCGGGCCCCGTTTCCCGCCACGCGCGCCAAACGGATCCCCCCGCATGCTCTTCCTGCCCGCATACTCTTCCTGACTGTTACGACAAGAACAAAAGTTCAAGCTTGCCGCCACGTACGCACGATGATGCTCTATGAGATAACCGGGTGTGCTCGCTGGGCAGAGTTTGAGCTCAGCAACGGTGTCGACCGTTTCCTGAGTCACTTATTAAACCGCGGTACTGACTCCAGGCCGCTCGTCTGTGGGGGTAGACAGATGAATTCACCTGCGCAAAATGCGCCCGATCCCGCTGCGCCGTCAGCCAACGTTTCGATGGGCGCCGTTCCACCCGTCAGCGGCTCGGAGGCGGATTCCGAGTCCGTCGCCATTCACGTGCAAACCCCGCAGTATCAAGAGCTGCCGACAGCCACTGCGGACAAGGGCATGACGCTCGATCGCTTCTTCGACGTCTCCGTCACGGTCTCTGCAGAGCTGGGTCGGGTCTCGATGCCGTTGGGGGAAATGTTGCGGCTGGGGACCGGGGCTGTGATCAAATTGGACCGTCCTGTTTCTGCACCCGTGGAACTGCTCGCACAGGGCGTGCGCGTGGCGTTGGGCGAGGTCGTCGTGGTCGACGATTGCTTCGCGGTGCGGATCAAGGAAATTGAGCGAACTCGGCGCACGGATGCAGCCCGAGAGTAGCGACCACCAACACGGCGCCAACCCGCGACGGGATCGGCAGCCTCGAGGATCTATTGGATGGTAACCAGCTCGACAGCTCCACGCAGCTCGTCATTTTTTCGACGCAGTGAGACGCTGCTCTCGGTGGCGCTACTGGGTGTGCTGGTCGTGCTCCTGGTCCCGTTACCCACGGTGCTCCTGGACATGCTGTTGGCGGTCAACCTGGGCTTTACCATTGTCCTGCTGCTGGTGACGCTTAACGTCAAGCGGCCACTCGAATTGTCGGTATTTCCGTCGTTGCTCCTGCTGATGACTCTACTGAGACTGTCATTGAATGTGGCGACGACACGCCTCATTTTGCTGGATGGCTCGGCCGGAAAAATCGTTTCTACGTTCGGCGGGGTGGTCGTCGGGGGCAATCTGGTCGTGGGACTGGTGATCTTCTTGATCCTGGTCATCGTACAGTTCATTGTGATCACCAAGGGTGCCGGCCGTGTCTCGGAAGTTGCGGCCCGTTTCACTTTGGATGCATTGCCCGGCAAACAAATGGCCATTGATGCGGAACTCAACGCGGGCTCGTTGACGGACGAAGCGGCGCGGGCACGACGTACCGAGTTGGCCCGCGAGACCGAATTCTACGGAGCCATGGACGGTGCCAGCAAATTCGTGCGTGGCGATGCCATCGCCGGCCTGGTGGTCACGGCCATCAACCTTGTCGGTGGCATGATACTCGGCGTCTACAATGGGCTGAGTTTCACGAACGCCGCCACCACTTACTCCATATTGACCATCGGGGACGGGCTGATTTCACAAATCCCGGCTCTGATCATCGCCACCGCCGCTGGTATCCTCGTCACCAAGTCCACATCGGAAGAGAGCTTGGGGGGAGAAATTCGTGGCCAGCTGTTCATGCGTCCGGCTCCCCTGATCACGGCCGCTGGCATTTTGTTGCTGCTGTCACTGACACCGGGATTACCCAAACTTACCTTCTTGGTTCTGGCGGGTGCCACGTACGCATTCGGCCGTCGCATCAAGGTCGGCGCGGAGGATAAGCAGGAAGCAGCGGCTCCCGTGGCCGATACCGAAAAGTCCAAAGAGGATGAACTCGTCGACAATTTTGTGATTCACGACCGCGCTTGCGTAGAAGTCGGCGCGAGGCTTGTGCCGCTGGTCGAAACGAAAGGAGCGCGCGGACTGGCCGAGCGGATTCCCAAGCTGCGGCGGGAGATGACCCGGCAACACGGTATTTGGATTCCGTCCATTCGTATCCGCGACAACATCAATCTGGGAAGTGAACAATATCGCATCTTGTTGAATGGCCGTGCAGTCGCCTCCGGCGAGCTGAGGCCGGACCAATTCCTGGTGATCAATCCCGGAGACGCCCGCAAAATGTTGGGGGGGGAAATGACCACCGATCCCACCTTCGGCATACCGGCGATGTGGATCCCCGCCGCCAAGCGACAGCGTGCCGAATTGAGCGGCTTGACCGTCGTGGATGCGATGAGTGTGCTGATTACGCACTTGGGGGAAATCCTGCGGCGCTACGCACACGAATTACTCAGCCGCGAAGATCTGAGGCAGTTGCTGGAGCACCTGCGAACGACGGCACCGACCATTGTCGAGGAACTTAAACCTGAGCTGCTGCGCGTGGGAGTTCTGCATCAGGTACTGATCCACTTGTTGAAAGAGCGCGTGCCCGTCTCGGATATGACCCGCATCCTGGAATGCGCGCTGGGGCACGCCACGCATACGAAGGACCCGGCCGAGATTGCCGAACTGTTGCGGAAGGATCTGGGCCGCAGCATCTGTGAGCCCTACCGGGGCGGCGGAGGGGAGGTCCAGGTGATTGTGCTGGCCCCGCGGCTGCAAGCTGAAATTCGGCAGTCGCTGCACCAAAACGAAGTGGCCATGACCCAACAACACCTTGAAAAATTCCTGGCGGCTCTGCAGGCCGAAGTGGGGCGGGCTGAAGTGCACGGTAAGCGCGTGGCCCTGCTGACCGACGACATGCTGCGGCGACCCGTGCGCAGCCTGCTGGAACGATTTTTGCCCGACCTGGCTGTGTTGGCTTTCCGGGAGATTCCGCCGGACATCAACATCGAGCAGACCGGCTTGATCGACGTCGGCGACGTTTATTTGTCTGTTGGACAAGACGCGCGGGGACAGGCGGCTCGCGATTCGTCGGCGGTGCCCATGCCGCGATCTGCGGCCGTCACGGAGCACCGCGAGCGGATCCAGGGAGCCTTGGCTGGCGCGTGATCACCCGCGTGGCAGGCTAAACCACACATAAATTGGAAACACAGAGGTCATGGAGGGAACACGCAACACGCGCACGGCAGCACCCAGCCCGTGGGGACGGATGTTCGGGATTCTGGTCGGCTGCTACGTCACGCTGGTAGGACTGTTCGTCGGTTTGGATCCGGAAGTCATCCTCTTTCGATCCGCCGCGGCTGCGGTGGCCACCGCGTTAGTGGTGCGCACTGTCGTCGATTTGATCCCGCCACGACGAGATTCGTACAGATGAAACTTTGATCGATGGACATGCACACCGAAACGCACTCAAAAGAAGACGTTTACCGCGCCGCTCAAGCCAAAGAAACCCGAGATGGGTTGATTCTGGACAACTTGGGCGTCGTTCGGTCCATTCTGGGCAAGACCATCGCGGAACTGCCGAATTACGCGGACGCCGAAAATCTCGAGGCAGCCGGAGTCTTGGGCCTGGTCGAGGCAGCTTTGCAGTTCGATGAGTCGCGCGGCGTGCCCTTTCTGTCCTTCGCCTACCCGCGCATCAAAGGAGCCATCGTCGACGAACTCCGTCGCAATAGCCCGCTGCCACAAAGAATGCTCAAACTGGTATCGCAAGTCCGGCGTGCCTGCGAACAACTCTCCCCGGTTGCCACACCCGAAGCCATCGCGGAGCAGACGGGATTGTCCATGGACGATGTGGAGGCTGCCCTGGACGCCATGCGGATGCGGCATATGTACACCTGGGACGAACACCAAGGTTGGCTGGCCAGCCTGCATGACTTGCAAGCCTGCGAACCGGATGCCGAGGCCGAGCGCAAGGAAGTGGCCGAGCTGCTGTCAGCTGCCATTGCGCGACTTCCCGAAAACGAACGCCTCGTGATCACGCTGTACTACCTCGAAGACTTACTGCTGAAGGAAATCGGTGAGGTGCTTTCCCTGTCCGAGTCGCGCGTTTCGCGTTTACGCTCCAAAGCGGAATTTCGGCTGTCGCAAATGATGAGTCGCGCCAATATCCGCTGATTCAAGTCCGTTAGATGGAAGGATGTCAAGTGAACCAGCCCATGACGTCGGTCGGCGAATCCGGTCGCCGAGTTCCCGGAAACCAGATTGTGAATGTGGGAGCGGCCGCGGCGGTGCGAGTGCCGACGGGCCAATCCACCTCCCACGACATCGAAGTGATTCCCATCAGTTCCACCACGACCCAAATTCGCGTCAAATGTGGGTGCGGTCAGACCATCTCGTTGATCTGCGAATCCGAATGATGCGAACAACGCCATGAAGACAACATTTACCAGCCAACAACGCCGTCGCGCGGCCGTCTGGGGCCTGCTCTGTGGGCTTGTGGCCTTGACCAGCGGATGTCAGTTCTTGTCCCACGCAGCTTGTTCGCTCGGCTCGTTTCTCGATCCCCATCAACACCCGTGCATCGACCATGTGGGCAACTGCGCCCTGTGCGGCGCGACTCCGTCGGGTGACGGTCCCGGGGTGGTTCCTGCCAGCTACACCTGCCCGAAATGCGGTGAACCGGGGCCGCCTCAAGTGCCCCCTCCCGCGGAACTTACGGCGCAGCTGGAACAATTACAGGCGGACACGGCAGCCTGTCGCGAGCAAATGGCGGAAGTTGGCGCTGAATTGCAGCAACGAGGCCAACTGCTGATCCAAACGCGCGGCGAGCTGGCCAGAGTACAGAACGACGTAATGCTGCTGCGGTCCAATGTGTCCCAGTGGCAATCTTCCATGCAACAAATTCACGAGCAGATTCGTGAGCGGGAGGCCCAGCGAAACGAAATGGTCAACGCCATGCTGCTGGAAGTACAAAAGGTCGTGGCCTCCAACGAAGGATTGTAGCCGTCACGCTCCGCCGTGACGGTCGTTCAAGGGCTGTTCCCTCGTCGATGCGAGCGTCGCCATTTTGGCGTGGCGTGTGTTGTTTACGAGCGCATCTGACCCCAACGGCCGTCACGACGGAGCGTGACGGCTACCTGCCGTGACGGTCGTTCAAGGGCTGTTCCCTCGTCGATGCAAGCGTCGCCATTTTGGCATGGCGTGTGTTGTTTACGAGCGCATCTGACCCCAACGGCCGTCACGGCGGAGCGTGACGGCTACCTGCCGTGACGGTCGTTCAAGGGCTGTTCCCTAGTCGATGCGAGCGTTGCCATTTTGGCGTGGCGTGTGTTGTTTACGAGCGCATCTGGCCCCAACGGCCGTCACGGCGGAGCGTGACGGCTACCTGCCGTGACGGTCGTTCAAGGGCTGTTCCCTCGTCGATGCGAGCGTCGCCATTTTGGCATGGCGTGTGTTGTTTACGAGCGCATCTGACCCCAACGGCCGTCACGGCGGAGCGTGACGGCTACATCGGCGATCAGCGCTGCCAGAGGCCGTGGTGAATGCCGCCTTGGATGAAGATCGCAAAGGTGCCGTGCCCCGGAAGCTCCATCGGCGGGTGCGCTATCTCGCCGCCGCTTGCCACCGCCGACTTGGCGGCCGCTTCGACGTCGTCCACAAGCAGGTAGGGACGTACCACCGGTGGTTCCGTCGCGTGCATTGCGCGCGCACGCCGATTTTCCCGCCGTCCCGCAGTAAGGCGGTGCGGGCGTTGCCGAGCCCGGGCTCTGCGTGCACTGAAGCTCACGCCGTGCAGCTGCGCGTAGGTCGAGCAGACGGCGTCAACGTCCGGGGTCACAATTTCCAGGTAGTGGATTTGCACGGGGGAGTACCTCCATCATTGTCAACAGTCGATCAAACACAGCATCTTTATGGTCCAGTAGCCAACGTGGTCGGCTTCAACGTGTGAACTCAGCACAGATTCTCGCAGATTCGACGATCTTTCCAAGCCGATTGTAGCCGTCACGCTCCGCCGTGACGGCTGTTCAAGGCCATTTCCCCAATCGATCCGAGCCTCGCCATTTCGGCATGTCCCGTTACTGCTTTCAGACCATTGGGAGAATCGTCACCGGAGCTAGTTCGTTGACCCCAACGGCCGTCACGACGGAGCGTAAGGGCTACATTTCGGCTCGCCGCGACCGCGGCTGTCTTCGCGTCCGCCGGCTATTCCCTGGCTGCCGGCGTCCACGGTGACCAGACCCCACCCCTGCCCCTCCCCACGCGAGTTGGCCTGTTTCAGCGAGCAGTCTACGGTGCACGAGATTCTCTCGTGATTCAGGTACCAAACCAGCCACAACGTCTTGCGGTGTATCCGCTCACTGAAACGCCCAATCCTGCGAGGGAGGGAGTAAGAACGGGCTGGAAACTCTTGACCCGACCAAATCAGCATTGTCGGACGAATGCAACTGCAACTGGTGGCTTCAGCTTGGGCCTTCGACAATACGGAATCGCATTCCCGCTGATTGCTCCAGGCGAGCGATCAACCGATCCCCCATGCTGGAAGCGGGAGTCCAAAAACCGCCGTCTGGCTCGGCGTCGCGCAGGTCCACTGCCAAACACGTGGCACTCTCCGCCAACATCCGGGATGTGCAGGCGTAGCCCGGATCCTGGTCGCCACTCACCGTCGCGTACATCGTGGGTTTTTGCTGGTTGGCCGTGTATCCGACCAGCAAAATCTTGAAGTTGCCGGCCGCCCGCGCAGCCGCCGACGGACCTTGACCCGGTTTCGGGAGCAATATCTTTTGCAGCAAGCTGCGAGTTGTCGAATACGAAAGTCCGGTCATCAGCCCGCTGAGCGAAATACGGATGCCGCCGGCTACCATCCGCCCCACGACGCCGTCACCCGTCATTACGGACTCCTCGTAACGAAAGTCACGTCCATACGGGTAGCCGAGCAGAGCATTCGATCGTCGCACCACGCGCGTATTGATCATGGCCATGACGAACGGAGCTGTCCAGGCCTTCAAATCTTCGTCCCAACGCACGTCATTTTGATCAGCTCCATCCGGCCCCGAGCGTTCGCCGACTGGATTCAGTGCGTACGCTTCGTCCAGGACCTGGGCCATGCTGGGATTCGACCTGGCCTCGTCCAGAACATTCAATAAGCTGGCCACGGTGCCGCCACTGAATCCGCCCCGCATGTTCTGCACGCGTAGCTTGATCGCGCGGCAGGATTGTCCCAACCGCTGCGTCATTTGCTGGTTGAGAAAATAGCAGCCAAGATCGGATGGGATGGAGTCAAATCCGCAGCAGTGCACGAGCCGTGCCCCTGTTTGACGCGCCCGTTCGTGGTGCTGATCGATCATCCGCTGCATCCAGGGGACTTCGCCACACAAGTCACAGTAATCCGTCCCCTGTTCGACACACGCCGCGATCAAGGCCGAGCCATACCGCGCATAGGGACCCACCGTGCTGGCCACCACGCGGGCCTGGGCTGCCAAGCGATCCATCGATTCACGATCGCGTGCGTCGGCGACCAAGATCGGGACGGCGGTCGCATCAGAACCCATATGGTGCAGAATCTCGCGCAGCTTATCCCGGTCGCGGCCACCTACCGCCCATTGCAGCACGCCTGCCGTGCCGTGCTGGCGATAGAGATGCTCGGCGACCAGCCGACCCGTAAAGCCCGAGGCGCCCCAGACAATCACATCAAATTTCCGCTCGGTTTCACGCATCCGGATAGTCTGTCAGGTTTTATCAAACGACTCAATCGGTGTCTCATGATTTCGCGGTGGAGATCGCTGAGTTGTCCGCAGACGCCACGGCGCCTTCGGGTAACGACGGTCTTGCCTCGGTCGAGCTATCCGGCGGACCACTTGGGGAATCGACCGCCGACCTGCTCGGACCAGGAATGTGGCCTGCTGATGGCATGCCGGCATCGACCGACCGTATGCTGATGCGACGTCGGCTGACGATCATAATGACCGCGGCCACGATCAACGCCGCCGCGAGTGCCGTGCGCGAGGTGAATCGTTCGTTCCCCAACCAGGTTCCCAACAGGACGGCCACAATCGGATTCACGTACGCGTAGGTGGAGACGCGTGACATGGGGCAGACACGTAACAGCCAGGTGTACGCAGACAGCGCCATAATCGATCCGAACACGGTCAAGTAGGCCACAGCTCCCCAGGACTTCAGCGATATGGACTGCCACTGCATGCCGTGCCATTCACCTAGTAGTAGGCTGACGACGATCAGCAACAATCCGCCACCCAGCATCTGCATGGCGGCCGTCACGAATGGAGACTTGGGAAGATCCAGCGTGCGGCTGCGTAACGAGGCCGCAGACCAGGAAAAGCAGGCCAGCAACAGCGCCCGCCCCCAGCAGGTTGATGCGATCGGTGGGCGCTGCCAGCGGGCCAATCAGGACGCCCACGCCGAGCAGTCCCAATCCCAGCCCCGCGATGACCCGGGCGGTCGGCCACGCCGCACGGAATACAAGTGTCTCCAGCGACACCATCCACAATGGTGTCGTCGCAATCACCAGCGAGGCCAGTCCCGACGGAACTGATTTTTCGGCCCAGCAAACCAGCCCGTTGGCGGCCCCGAACATGGCAAAACCAATCACCGCTGCGTTTTGCCACTGGTTGCGGGTCGGTTGAGGTCGCCGCCCAATGCCAACCAACGCGTAAAGCACGCTGCCGGCGAGCAGAAAACGCAAGCCCGCCATCAGGAACGGCGGCATGGTTTCAATGGCCAGTTTGATGGCCAAAAAGGTCGAACCCCAGACCAGATACAAAGTCAGAAAAGCCAGTAACAGCCAAGTCCGGTTCGGGCCCGGTGCGTTGTCGGACGTCATGGTCGGGTTCGATTCCATGGATTAAGGTCCGGACTTGAACGGTATAATTCGTCCGCGGGCACGCTTGTAACGCACCCGCGGTACACGGAGATGAATCGCCGAGTTCCGTTCGGTCGCGCCGAGGCAGGATACCAATCCTGCCCTACGATTAAGGCGACAAACTGGAAGCCTTCATCGTACCACACAAGTCGATACTGGAAGACGCGTGACACGCGGCCCATTGCAGCAGCAGGAAGCCAGTATGCGAGGACAATGGAACAGGAGGAAACCGAGCAAACGGACCTCGGTTCGCTCCTATTCAATTCCCCGCTCTGACTCGCCATGCGATTGAACCACCGGTATCGCCTTGGCAATCCCTAGGGCGTGGCCCCTTGCAGGTCCATCAACGTCAATGCCAGAAACAACGCGACGAATAACAGCGAAGCGATGAAGACCATCCCATTGAATGACTTGTCGTACCGCAAGTGCATGAAATAGGCAGCAACCAGCGTCGCCTTCACACTCGCGATGCCCAGTGAGATCCAGACCTCCCACGCTCCCAGCGAAACCTGGGCTGCCGCAACCGTTAATACCGTCAGGAACACCAACGCGGCGAATACCGTCAGCAGCGTCGTAGGCGACATGACGTGAGCCGCATCGCAAGTTGACGGCGGAGTCATGGATGTGGGAGTTCCGCTGGAGCTGACTTTCGACATTCGGTCACCGGATCAAATACAGTAAGGGGAACAAGTAGATCCAAACCAGGTCCACCAGATGCCAGTAAAGACCAACGTAATCGACGGGCCCAAAGTAGTCGGGACCGAAGTCACCACGCAATGAGCGACGCAGCAACCAGGCGATCACGCCCATGCCCACCAGGATGTGGATTGCGTGGACGCCCGTCATCGCGTAGTAGATACTGAAGAATACGCCGGTATAGTTAGGAGCGATTCCGGCCGGCGACTCGCTGGCTCCAGGCGACGGCACAGCATTAACGTGGATTGCCGCATCTTGTGCGGACGAACCCGCGGAAAGCTGTTCGACAAACTGCCCGACTCCCAAACCAACAAAATAGGCCAGGCCACACAGCAACATGCTGCACCAAAATTTGAGATCGGCCATCTTCTTTCTGCGTTGCGCGATGCCGATTCCCGTCAAGGCCATCATCGCGCCCACGGTGGCGGGGATCGAAAGTACCAGCAGTGCTTGCGTTATATGGCGATGCACGTCCCGTGTCTCCGCAGGCGATGCCTCGGCGGCATCCGCGCTGAAGGCTCCGGCCCACAGCAGGCCCTCGCCCCATTTGTGACCATACTCGACCGCCTTGACTCCCAGAAACAGTCCCGCACAAGCCAGCGTCGCGGCCAGCAGCACTACCAACAGTTTGTGTTGACCGAGTTGTGCGCTGCGCACTGACCAGGCCATCGTCAGACTGCTCAACAGCAAAACAAGCGTGTTGAAGGCTCCCAATGTCGTGTTTAAATATTTGTGTGCGTCCAGAAATACTTCAGGGTGGCTGCTGCGATAGACGGCGTAGGCCACAAACAGCCCGCTGAAGAACAGGACCTCCGTCACCAGGAACAGCCACATCCCCAACTTCCCGGCGTCGAACTGTTGCTGAGCCGATGCGAAGTGATGGGCGACGGTCGCCTTGTGTGCGTGGGGCGGTTCCACGGAAGTCGCGGCTGTGGTGATCATGGTTCGTTCTTGGGTTAGACTAACGCCGGCTCATCTTGCGGTGTCCTGGGTTCACTTTCAGGCTGGGGAGGTCGCCGCACGTAGCCTTGTTGGGCGACATCCATGACCAGATCTTTGAAGTCGTAGGGATAGTTCGCGGCAGGCGTTTCCGCAAAATTGTCATGAGGCGGCGGAGACGCACACTGCCATTCCAGTGTGGCGGCTCCCCAAGGATTGCGGGGGGCACGTCGACCGCGGAACAAAGAATAGGCCAGAACCGTGGCGCATACGAACAACCCCACGCCTAAGACCATCGCACCTGTGGTGGATATCTGATGCAGGCTCTGGAACTCTGGTTCGTAGCGAGCATAGCGACGTGGCATGCCTCGAGTCCCCAGCAAGAACTGAGGGAAGAAGGTCCAATTAAAACCCACAAAAATCATCACGCAGGCAATCCGCGCCCACAATTCGCTGAACATCCGCCCAAACATCTTGGGCCACCAGTAGTGTAAACCGCCAAGAAAGGCGATCAGCGTCCCCCCCATCATCACGTAGTGAAAGTGGGCGACCACGAAATAGGTGTCGTGCAGATGCACGTCCGTAGCCAAGGCGCCCAGGAACAGCCCAGTCAAGCCACCGATGCCAAACAGCAAGATGAACGACAGCGCGTAGCACATGGGCGTTGCGAGGCGAATCGAGCCTTTGTACATCGTCGCCAGCCAGTTGAAAACCTTGATGCCCGACGGTATCGAAACGCTGAAAGTCAAGGCACTGAAGATCACCGCCGCCAATGGCGAATCACTGCTGAGAAACATGTGGTGTCCCCACACCAGGAATCCGAGTAGCGCTATCGCGATACTGCTGAAGGCAATGAATCGATAGCCGAAGATAGGTTTGCGGCTGAATACGCTGATCAGCTCGCTGATGATTCCCATCGCGGGCAGGATCATGATGTACACGGCCGGATGCGAGTAGAACCAGAAGAAGTGCTGGTATAGCACCGGGTCTCCACCCAGTTTGGGGTCAAAAATGCCAATCCCGAACATTTTCTCGGCGGTGAGCAGCAGCATCGTAATGCCCAGGACCGGCGTCGCCAGTAACTGAATGATGGAGGTGGCATAGAGCGACCACAAGAATAGCGGCATCTGGAACCAAGTCATGCCCACCGGTCGCATCGTGTTGATCGTGACAATGAAGTTGAGGCCAGTGAAGATCGAGCTGAACCCCAAGATGAAGACACCCAGGGTCGCGGCAATAACGGTGGAGCTGGTGGTCGTGCTGTAAGGTGTGTAGAACGTCCAACCTGTGTCCAGCCCGCCCAGCAGAAGGGCTAATAAGAAGAATATCGCGCCCGCCACCCACAAATAGAAACTGGCTAAATTCATGCGCGGGAACGCGACGTCTTTGGCACCCAGCATGATGGGCAGCAAGAAGTTTCCCAGGGCCGCCGGGATGCTGGGAATAAGAAACAAGAATGTCATGATGGCCCCGTGCAGTGTAAACAGCTCGTTGTAGCGATTTTCACTGAGGAACAGCTTTCCTGGAGTCAACAGCTCGAGCCGGATGATCAAGGCAATCATTCCGCCCAGCAGAAAGCAGCTGAGAATACCCACCAGGTACATGACGCCGATTCTTTTATGATCCAATGTGCACAGCCAGGATTTCAGCCCCCGGGTGTGAGTGAGGTAGCTGGATTCCAGATGTTCGCTGCCCGGTTCGGCTACGGGACGATATAGTTCGCGAGGTGGGATCTCGGCAATCATGGTGTCAACTCTCCTTCAACAGACAGGCTCTTGATGTAGGCAATCAAGGCCGCAATCTCTTCGTCCTTCAATTGCCCTTGATAAGTGGGCATGACCGGCTTGTAGCCGGCCCGAATCTTGGCCTGCGGTTCCAGAATCGATTCGCGCACGTAGTTTTCGTCGACGACGATGGAATCTCCATTTGCCATCGCCTGAAGCGTGCCGAAGGAGTCCTTAAACGACGGACCGACCTTGGCCGCGCCGTCCACGGAATGGCATTGCACACAGCCCCGTCGCTGATACAGGATTTCGCCGGCTTCCACCGGAGTCACCCGGTCCAGAAAACTGGCGGCGTCCTCCAGCCACTTTTCAAATTCTCCAGATCGATGAATCACCACCTTGGCCAGCATGCTGGAATGTTGGGTTCCGCAATACTCCGCACAAAACAGAGTATGTTCCCCCGGCTTTGGAGCCTGAAACCAGGTTGACGTATACCGTCCAGGAATGACGTCCATCTTCAAACGAAATGCCGGAATGTAGAGGCTGTGGATGACATCGTCCGATGACATGACCAGCCGTATGGGGCGGTCGACGGGTACGTGCAAGTGGTTGTCCACATGCCCGTTGGGATAGGTAAAACTCCAACTCCATTTCTTTGCCGTCACTTGGATCTCGTAGCTGTTATCCGGCGGCTGCCGCAGGTCCAGATAGCCGAGGAAGCCCCAGAAGAAAATCAATCCCACGACGATCCCAGGCAATACCGTCCAAGCCACTTCCAAGGCGTTATTGTGCGAGAGGGAAGGCTGCACATGAGCCCCCGAACGTGCGTAATACTTGATGACGAACAGCACCATCACGCCCAAGATGATGGCAAAAAAGCAAGCACATACGAGCAGGATGAAGTAGAACAAACTGTCCACTTGCCCGGACGTCGTAGAGCTGGACGCGGGGAACAGCGATGCCCCAACCGCCCCCCACAGACCTCCCGTGTCAATCAGCACAGACCACGTGAAAGCAACCATCACGCACCTCCCGTTACGGCATGGTGCGCGACCTTACGATGCACGTGGTGACGCCGCAGCCAGATCGGCAGCAGGCACGTTAGCACAGCCGTCAACGTGAAGCCGGCCGCTAATTTCATGATCTGCCGTGCGGTTGGGGCATAGCGACCGGAGGTCGCATCGTAATGAAAGCAGAACAGCAGCATGTGATCGAGTGTGGAACCGATCTTGCCCTCACCGGCTTCGACTAACGCTAACTTTAACGTTTGAGCTGGGAATAATACTCCGTACAGGTAACGAGAAATTCGACCCTGAGGAGTACATACCATCAGCACCGCGGCATGTGCATACTCGTGGCGATCGGGGATGTAGGCAAAACGGAAACCGACGGAGTCCGCGAGGCGGGCGATGGACACCTTGTCACCGGTCAGGAAGTGCCATCCGGTCGCGGACTCTGGCCGTCCGTAGGCCCGTACATATTGCTGCTTCGTCTGTTGGGCGCGAGTCGAAGTTTCCAGGGGGTCAATGCTCAGGCTCACGATCTGGAAATCGGCATCAGGACTCCACGATAAGTCGCGCATTCCGTCCACAAGCCCGTTCAATTGCAACTGGCACAACATCGGGCAGTCGGAGTAATTTAGGGACAGGATCACGGGCCGCTGCCCGTCGAACAGGTCGCCCAGGCGAATCGACTTGCCGCCGGAATCACGAAACACGAGATCGAGTGGAAGTCGTGCGTCAAGCTTTTCGTCGATGCCCACTCCGTCCAACGCGATCACGTCCTCTGTAAGTTGTCCGCGCACGGGTATTGTCAGGCAGGCCATTAATAACACGGCTTGCACCAGAGAATATCGCATCACGGTGTCCTTTCTACCTGCGCCGAAGAGCTTCGTCCGGGTGCCGAACCTCCTTGAAGATCCCTGATTACCAATTTCATGGCCCGGTCAATGGGGATCGTGACCCGATTGGTTTCGCGGTTGACCCAACTGTAACGGGTGAGCACCGCTTCCTGCTCAGCCAACCGGCTGTCGCTGTCTGCTGTGGGCGCCAGAAAAACTTTGCGTTGTGCCTCCGAATTCGCGAAGTTGAAGTACAATGCTTGAACGGCGTAGATGATCGCCACCGTCAGGATCACGGAGACCGCCCCGACCGTTGCGATCATCGGCACGTTGAGGTCGTCCTGCTCTGTTCCGGTAACCACTTCCTGCCTCTGTACATCTCACACGTTGTGGAAAGCCAGCGACGTGCGAAGGTGCTCGTCGCCGGTAGGTGTTAACCGTTTTCCCGCAACACTGTGTAACGTGGCCGCGAACCAAATTGCGCCTACGCCGCACGTACAAAGTAGTTCCAGCAGTCCGATCCGTACAACATCTGGGGACACATTCGGCACCACCAGCCAAAACAGATCGATCCAATGCATCAACAACAGAAATACAGACCAGAGCAGCAAAGTCGACCGATTCCGGCGAGATGAGCGAGACATCAAGCCCAAGAAAGGCAATACGAAGTGGCCTGCGATCAGCAACAGTCCGACGTATTGCCACCCCGCCGATTGCCGCGTAAGAAACCACTCGGTCTCCTCCGGGATATTGGCGTACCAGATCAAAAGATACTGCGAGAAGGCGATATAGGCCCAGAACATCACGAAGCCGAACAACAACTTACCCATGTCATGGAAATGTTCTGTCGTAACCTCTTGGGTGATGTAACCGAAGCGTTGCAACAGGGCTGTGGCCACCGGCAGCGCAGCCAAAAAGGCGACGACGCATCCCGCAAAAAAGTAGACACCGAAGATGGTGCTGAACCAATGGGGGTCCAGCGACATCAGCCAATCGAACGCGGCGAAATTCGTGGTCAGCGCGAAGGCAATCATGGCCGGGCCACTCCAACGTCGCATTCTGGCCGCGATCGCCTGGTTGGCGAACAAATCTTGGCGCAGCGAATTATTCAGAAAAAATCGCGAGATGCAGATCCAGATACTGAAGTATATCGCACAGCGGATCGCAAAAAACGGCGCGTTCAAATACGCAGCTTTAGCTCGAATCAATGGATCCGTAGCGCGTCGACTGGCGCTATTCCATGAATACAAATCCGAGTTGCCGAAGAGCATGGGCAGCACCATGGGAATCATCAGCAGGGCCAGGACGGGCATGGCCACCGTCATCAGTTCTGCGATGCGACGCGTCACCACACTCCACCGAGCTGCTGTCAGATGCTGCAAGATCACAAAAAACAGGGCGCCCAGGCTGAGGCTGACCACAAAACAGACGCTCAGCAGGTAGGCATGCATCAGGCGCGGAAGACCCGCCGATGACACAAGACTGATCGCCCCGGCAGTGGCCAGGCAGACGGCCCCGGCCATGGCCAACATCCAGGGACGTCGACCGACGTCGACGATCACGAGGCGATCGAGGTCCAGCGTGGACTTAAACGTTGTTGGCAGAGTGCTGTCAGTCATGGAAGTCCCAGGTCAGTTCATCTCGCGGAGTGTGGATCGGACTTCTGCGGGAACATCGTCGATGGTGGCGTTTTGACTACGTTGCAAGGCCCGCAGATACAACACGATCGCCCAGCGATCCTCCGGGGAAATCTGGTGCCCGTAAGCCGGCATCTTGCGCACGCCGTTAGTGATCGTGTTAAATAACTCTCCCACCGGTTGTTCCCTGACGTGATCCGCATGAATGGAAGTTGGAGGCACCCAAGTGCCCTGTTGAAGTTCGAGTGCGCGGAGGGAGGCCAGGCCGTTGCCCTGGCCGGCTCGGCCGTGGCAAACGGCACAATGGATGTTGAAACGCTCGCGGCCGCGCTCCATCATCGCGCTGGTCACCGGCATGGGAATCTCGGTTACCCAATTCGGCTCAATTTCGGAGTCACCAGGGTCGCTGTCCTTGGATTTCGACGCGGTGCCGATGCCTGCCCCTTCCGTCTCGCGTCCGAGGTAAAGGCGAGAATCGTCCTGCAGTTGTCCCCGCGGTACCGTGCCGGAAACACGCGGTCGCATGGCGCGACGGTCAGAAAACAGCGGGGTTGTCGTTTGCGACTTGAATTTGGGCTGGAAATCCATGTCGAAAAAATTGTGGAACCGAGGCTTGTCAGATGTGGTGGAACGCGCGACGGCAATCATGCACAGGTGGAATTAGGGCGAGCGTGCCCGAGCAACACTGCGCCATCACGAGGCCCCCTGGTAGTCGCGACGGTTCCGAATCCCGAGCCAGTGGCTCCACGTGGATGGCGTCGAAGCGGCGGAGCAACGCCGCGGTCGCCTCGCTATCGAATCTGCGTTGTCGGCGCATCGACCAACATGAAAAAAACCGTTGTTGGTTGCGGCGCGGAATCGGTCATTACGAAACAACGGATGGGCCAGCCGCGGTAAGCCGTTAATCGCCAGCATCCCGAAGAACGCCGCGAATGCCGCCGCCAGGATTACAACCTCGAACGTTACCGGGATATTTGCCGGTAAGCTGAATAATGGCTTACCGCTGATCAAGAACGGATAGTCGATCGCATTTGTCCACCACTGCAAGGCCAGGGCCGCGGTACCCCCGGCGATCCCGGCTGTCAACACCAGCCACGGCAAACGCGTCGGTCGCACGCCCAGTGCCTCATCCAGCCCATGGATCGGAAACGGAGAGAAGGCCTCTAATCGCTCGTAGCCGCGATGCCGCAACTCCCGCACTCCCGCTACCAACTGCTCCTGCGAGCGGAACTCCGCCAACAGTCCCAGCGTCTGGGAATCGGGAGCATCGTTGTTTCGAGCCGATACCATCTTCAGACTCCCTGCTCGGCGAATTCCGGCTCAACACGCTCGTCCGGTACGTGCGGTGGCACGCTGAGTGTGGCCGGCGACCCCCGTTCATCCGACGGGGGCGGCATTACGGCCTTCACTTCCGCCATGGCCACCATCGGCAGGTAACGACAGAAAAGCAAGAACAGTGTGAAGAACAATCCAAAACTGCCCACGAACATCAGCATGTCGACGGCGGTCGGCTTGTAATAACCCCAACTCGAGGGCAGGTAAGTCACGACTGAGCGACGTGACGGTGATCACGAACCGTTCGAACCACATGCCGATGTTCACAAACACGCAAACGACCACCATCAGCCACGGGGTTGTGCGAAATCGCTTGAACCAGAACAACTGCGGAGTAATGACATTGCAGGTGACCATCGTCCAGTAAGCCCAGGCGTACGGACCAAAGGCACGGTTCAAGAACGCAAACTGTTCGTAGCCGTTCCCGCCGTACCAGGCGATGAAGAACTCGATCGCGTACGCAAACCCGACCATCGTGCCCGTCGCCAGAATGATCTTTGTCATATTCTCCAGGTGCCGGGCCGTCACGAGATCCTGCAGTCCGAAGTAGGCTCGGGCAGGTACCATCAACGTGATGACCATAGCAAAGCCGCTGAAAACCGCGCCGGCCACGAAATAGGGCGGAAAGATCGTCGTATGCCACCCCGGGACCTGAGAAACCGCAAAGTCGAAACTGACGATCGTGTGCACACTCAACACCAGTGGCGTGGCCAGGGCCGCCAGCAACACATACGCCTTTTCGTAGACGCTCCATTGCCGTGCGGAACCGGTCCAACCCAGGGCCGCGAGTCCGTAGCAGAATTGCCGGACCTTCGTCGTGGCACGGTCGCGCAATGTTGCCAGGTCGGGGATCATGCCCATGTACCAGAACAACAACGAAACCGTGGCGTAAGTGGAAACGGCGAATACGTCCCACAGCAGCGGACTGCGGAAGTTGGGCCACATGGCCAGATGCTGACTGGGGTACGGAGCCAGCCAGTACACAAACCACACCCGCCCCACGTGAATTGCGGGAAAGATGCCAGCGCAGGCGACCGCGAAAATGGTCATCGCCTCCGCGAAGCGATTGATGCTCGTTCGCCAGTTCTGCCGGAACAGAAACAGGATGGCCGAAATCAGCGTACCGGCATGACCAATCCCGACCCAGAACACGAAATTCACAATGGGCCAGGCCCAAAACACCGGAGAGTTATTGCCCCAGACGCCCACGCCCGGTCGCAATCAGGTATGCAATCAGCGCGAAGAACATCAGGGTCGCTGACGAGGAGATGGCGAAGGCGATGTACCAGGCGCGGGGCGGACGCGGACGCTCAGTGATCCGGCACACCTGTTTCGGTAATGGAGCCGTAATGGTCGCGGCCATCGACGAGACGGCCCGCCGAGGGTCGGTGCGAAAATTCCGCATGCATCATGCTGTCAGCTGTGGTCATGGATGTCTACGTGATCGTGGTTCGGAGTGGACTGGTGATGAAGCAGCTTCGGGTTGGGATTTCGAATCTGCGCCAGATAACTCGTGCGAGGTTTGACGTTAAGTTCCGCCAGCATGCCGTAGGCACGCGGATCGGCATGTGCCTGAGACACACGGCTGGCAGGATCGTTCAAATCACCAAACTCGATTGCTTGAGCTGGGCAAGCCTGCTGGCAGGCCGTCTTGATTTCGCCATCGCGAATGGGACGACGACTGTTCTTCGCATCGATCTTGACGCTCTGAATGCGCTGCACACAATAAGTGCACTTTTCCATAACCCCGCGGCTGCGAACGGTCACCTCCGGATTGATCACCAATTCAGCCAGTTGGCGATTGGCGTCTTCCAGTGGCTTGTTGTAGTCGAAGAAGTTGAACCGCCGAACCTTGTAGGGACAGTTGTTGGCACAATATCGCGTCCCGATGCAACGGTTGTAAACCATGTCGTTCAGGCCTTCGTGGCTGTGGACCGTGGCGGCGACGGGGCAAACCTGCTCGCAAGGTGCATTCTCGCAGTGATGACAGGCCACCGGTTGTGTGGCCACCGAGGGGTTTTCTGGCGTTCCTTGAAAATAACGATCAATGCGAATCCAATGCATCTCCCGTCCTTTGGCGACCTGGTCCTTGCCGACGATGGGGACGTTGTTTTCAGCCTGGCAGGCGACAACGCAAGCATTGCAGCCGATACACCGGTTTAAGTCGATGGACATTCCCCAAGCGTGACCGTCATAAGAGGGTTCTTGCCACAGCGATTCCAGCGGATTGTGATGAACTACGTGCTGCGCCACATCGGGCTGCTGTTGAAATTCCTCCAGCGTTGCCTCACGCACCAGTTCACCCACGCGACGCCCTGTTTCCTCCAGCCCGACTGTATCGATTGCGTGGTGTTCCTGCGTCGTGGCAAACTGGTAACGTGTTGCCGTGGGGATAAGCCGGACGTCGTTGGTAAACGCCATTTCGTTGCTGCGACGGAGCGGATTGACGTCCACTCCGACAGTTGGGAGATCCTTGTCGCGATGTCCGCCGATCACTCCGGCGGCGGTACGGCCGTAGCCCACGGCCACGCCAATCGAGCCCGCCGCCTGACCCGGCAAAAGGAACGCGGGGATTTCTATTTCGGCATCCCCACTCTGGAGCCGCACGAGAGTGGCGTGCTCAATACCTAACTGAGCGGCCGTGGCTGGACTGATGATGGCCGCATTGTCCCAAGTCAGCTTCGTCAAGTAATCAGGTGTTTCCTGCAGCCATCCGTTGTTCGCGAAGCGACCATCCAGGACTGAGCCACTGTGCGTGAAAACGAGTTCCAGGTCCGTCCTGGCGCGGTTCACGACAGCCTGAAGAATCTCCTCGCGCCGCCCGGCGAGTTGCGACGTCGCGTCCCATACGGGTGATTCCGTACCCTCGAGAAACCCGTCGTGAAGCAGCCGTGACCATTCGGTATCCGCAAAATCAGGTTGGCCAGCCGACTCCGCGATCGCCTCGCGGACAATCGATTGGGGTTCGCGTGGGTCGGCGCAGATTAAGGCCAGTAGTTCAATTCGAGACCTGCCGTTCAGGAGCGGGTCGATCAGCGGTTGACTGGCACACAGAGTTCCATCCCACCCCCGCACATCGCCCCACGACTCGAAGGCATGGGTCTCTGGAAGTTGCCACGTACACAGCTGAGCTGTTTCATCGTCATATTGCCCAAGGCGAATGGTCGTCGGAACACTACTCAAAGCCTCGGCGAATTGCAGATCGCCGGGTGCGTCAAACGCGGGGTTTCCGCCCAGTAGCAGCAATGTGGTCACGCCTCCGCGCTGGATATCCGAGACCAGCTCCTGTATCGAGCCGGTGCGCTCGCGGCTGCGGCCATCTCGGTCGGGATCACCGTTACGCCCAAATTGTTCAGTGTGGCGTTCAGATCGCACGCCAGGGCGTGCACGTCAGCGGGCTGGGAGGACCCCACGGCAATCAGGCTGGCACCCTGATTAATAATCAGATCGTCGGCCAGAGCCTGAGCAAATTCACGGAGCGTCGACGGCAGCGGTTCCAGCCGGGTAGCTCGTCCGGGTTGCAGCTGTTCGCGAACCATCATGTCAACGTGTGCCAGCAGAAGTCCGATCTCGTGAGACTTGAGTGGCAAACGATGATCGGCCGCGGCGCCAGTCAGCGAAAATTGGCTTTCTGCCGCGTAGAGGCGATTCATGGTCCCGTTCGGATCACGCCCGTGCGCGTAGTCTCGCGCGTGCCGCGTCGCATTCGGGTGGATTCCCAGCAGGTCGGCGTCGAGGCAGGCCAGAACGCGGACCTTAGTCAAGTCAAATCGAGTACGAAGTGGACGGCCGAATGCCAGGGCGGCTCCCTCGATCTCGCGATCGCGTGCGAGTGGAGAGTACTCGTATAAGTTGGCTTTTGGAAACCGTTGCCGGAGGCGAGCCAGCATTGCCTCGAACGTGACCGACGAACTGGGCTCGATCAGTACTGCCAGGCCACTGCCAGACTGTCGATCTAGCGAAGCGAAATGAGCGGCGGCGAACGTCTCAAATTCCTCCCATGTACGCGTGAAGTTTTGGCGGCCCTCACGCTGACGAAGAGAATCGCTGCGGTCCGGATCGTACAGTCCCAGCAGACTCGCCTGCGCAAACGTGTCCGTGGCACCGAGGCTGGCCGGATGTTCCGGATTGCCCTCCACCTTGATCGGTCGCCCGTCATAACAGGTGACCAGCAAGTGACGAGGCATGCCACCAATCTCAATCGAGGTAGCGAAGTACTCGGGCTTTCCTGGAATCCGATTCTGAGGGCGTACTGCGAATGGTGCGATTTTTTCTGCCTGCCATCGACACCCCGCGAGCCCCCCCAGTGCGAGTGACGCGCCCATCATCTGCATCCAGCGGCGTCTGGAAACTCCCTGAGGAAACTCGGATGCGGCCACGGGAAATTCCCGCTCGATGAACTGCCGGAACTCTTCTGTCTGTTGCAGTTCGCTAAGGCTACGCCAATACTTTGATCCGCACCCGGTATTCATCGGTGACACGTTGAGCAATCTATGGATGGGTTAATGTTAAGCTGTTTGCGAATGCGGGAGCCGATTTCGTGTGGATCCTCATCTGGCTGCCAGTCTAGTTGCGTGACCAATTGCGGGGGTCGTAGATGCGGCTCCGGGTTGCGGTGACAGTCGAGGCACCAGGACATGGTCAACGGTTCAACCTGAGTCACCTGTTCCATCTTGTCGACGCGGCCATGACACGAAACACAGCTGACCCCACGCGCAACGTGCGCGCTATGATTGAAATAAACGTAATCGGGCAGGTCGTGCACCCGCGCCCATTCGATCGGCTTGCCGGTGGCCTGACTTTCGCGCACGGCCAGCAGTTTGTCGCTCGTCGTGTGAATCGCCGAATTCGCCACTGATCCGTCTGGATTTGCCGCACTGTGACAGTTGATGCACGTCTGCGTGGCTGGGACTGCCGCGTGCGCCGCCTGGTCGACCGTGGTATGGCAGTAGCGGCAGTCCATTTTCAGCGTGCCCGCGTGGAGCTTATGACTGAAGGGTAGCGGTTGTTTTGGTGAATAGCCGACGTTGATTGTCTGCGGCGATGTGGCATACGCTACTACGATCAACAGATATAACACGCCGATCAGACTCGATACGCCCGCCAGCGGTGCGAGTTTGTTTACCCAGCTTGGAAAATAAAATCGGTTCATAACTCACAATCGTATCCGAGGTTCGCATTATCCCTGTCAGCGAGTAACCGGAAAGGACTTGGGTTAGGCAACGCGAGTTGATCCGGCGTAACAGGTTTGGCGCGTCCTGCTCGTAGTAAGTACACCCCGCAAACTAGAAACGTGTTACGCGCATCAACAGTCCAACCTCACCATGCACGCAGGCGTGGATAAAACGCTGGAATGCGTCGCCATCACCAAATTCAGGCAACTGGCGCCCTCCGCCACGCCCCTCCTTGATGGGTGCTGCGGACGACGCCTGGCTTCGAACGCCGTTCGGGTTGATTCGGACTGAAAAGATTCGGACGGGGGACGTGCGACTCCGAAGCGCGATGGTAACGTCTCGGTCAAACCGGGACGCCACATCAGGATTAAGCCGTCGCCGGATATCTCAACGCCACGCCCAGTTCTGGCCCGCGAACCAGCCACAACGGTATTTTTCTCGTGCTCGTGCTCGTGCTCAGCGCAGCGGTGCTCGTGCTCGCACCGTGTATCCGCAACGTCCGCATGGTTCGATGCTGCCGTCGACTACGAGCACGAGCACCGCTGCGCTGAGCACGAGTAATGGCAACTCAACTCGTGATTCTGGACCAGGACTAGGCCATGCACCGGAGTGGCGGTGGCTAGTGTGGTTGAAATGGAAACTCAACTCCCGCCACCCGGTGATGGCGATCGTTAACCTGAAACGGCTTTTGCATTCGCCCGCACGTGGCTCAAACCGCCATCGATAGAAAAGACTTCACCGGTGACCCAAGAGTTGGCTGGGTCGAGCAACCAAGTGATCAATGACGCCACTTCGGACGGTTCGCCGAGACGGCCAAGTGCATGCATCGCCTGAGACATGGCCGCCGCTCGTTCGTTCCCCCAAATGTTGCTGGTGAGCTTCGTTTTCACGAGTCCCGGAGCCACCACGTTAAATCGTAAACCGCGCGCCGCATAGGATGCGGCGGCGGACCGGGCGAGGCCAATGATGCCTGCCTTCGCGGCTGCAATGGCCTCGTGGTTGGCCAACCCAATCCGGGCGGCGGCTGAGGACATGAGCACAACCGATCCTCCCGATTTTCTCATCGTCTGTGCTGCCGCGCGCACGGTTGCGAAGGCAGAAGTGAGGTTTACGGCGATGGTTTCGTGCCATTCGGACTCGCTCGTAAGGTGAGCGGGCTTGAGTAGGACCGAACCGACACAGTTTACCGCTCCATCGACTTGCCCGAATGCTTCGCTCGCCGCCGCAAAACAGGCCTCAACCTGCTCGATGTTCGTCGCGTCCAACGCGTGTTGGGGTGTCTGAAGCTCGGCTGCCAAGGACTCCAACGCGTCGCTTCCGCGAGACGCCAGCAGCACCTGATGACCGGCCATCTTGAGTTGCCGTGCTACGTTCGACCCAATTCCGCCGGAAGCACCAATAACGACGAACGCTCTGACCTGATCTCGGTCCATTTGTTTTTATTTCTAATCGGTTGATATGCGGTTAAAACGCTGTCCACTGGGTAACTTTGTAGCACGAAAGTTGCGCCTGCCCAGGAAGCGAGGCGTATTTTTGCTTGTCTCGCGTGAAAGTTTGTCTACTGTGTTTGGGGTGCCTTAAGAGGTGTAAGGCGAAAAACTGTATCCTGAGGAGAGACCCACGGCCATGGCAAACGAAAATGAAACACGAACTTGGCCCGAATTGGCGATTGGGCTGTACGACAAATTAACCGGACGCGATGCTGAAATCTGTTACAAATTCGAGGACTTTGAACTATTCATTCCCAGTTCGACTTCGGCGAACGCGGAGCATGCACGCTGGAAGATGAATGGAACGGTGCGGATTTCGACTCGAAACGGTGCGAGCGGAAAAGCTTAGGGTTCTTCAGGCTTCACCATCTTCCTGCATCCACGGATGTCACTCATGCCTGATCGTTTGATTCAATTTGAAGTATCGGCCGATCTGGACTGCGAATTGGACGGAGTCCCGATCCGCCTGCAGTCGATTGGCCGCCATGTGACTTTGGGGCTGCCTGACCTGACGACGGGACTTAGGTTGATAAGGCTGGGCACAAGAGGCAGCTCCCTCCGGACGGTCGTCAAGCGAATCAAGGAAATTCTTGACTCGCTTCATGCGAGCCTGGAAGTGCAAGTCAATGGAACGCCCGTGGCAGAGATCGGAAATCAAGTGGGAACTCGTTGGTGGCTCCTTCTGGGGCTTCCAAAACTCCGTCTGAAACCCGTTGAGTTGATTCGCGTCGCAGCGCGCGAGCGACGGAAGTAGTCAGGCGGCTTCACTTGACGATCAAATACATGCACGACGCGGAAGCGAGTGAGCTCTCCAACCGGGCCAATCGCGAAAATCGAGGCCTCCCGGCCAAAAAATGTGCGTGCTGTCAACGGCCATTCACTTGGCGAAAAAAATGGGAGCGGGATTGGTTCCGCGTACGATACTGCAGTAGACGATGTCGACGGCAGAGGGAAGCGTGTTGACCTACATCCTCGGCAGGCTCGATGCGGGATCAAGAAACCGTGTGGTTTCCCCCCTGGAGTTGACCGGTTGGTATTACTGTGGCAACCGGGCCCCAAAATAGCCGGTTAAAGCGAGAGGATCTGCTCGGTTCCGACGGTACAACGAAAGCTATTGGAGAGTCAAACGATGGCCTGGTTTGTTCGCAGTCCGGCCCCTGATTTCCGGGCTCGGGCGGTCATGCCTGACCGTGCCTTTGGACAAGTCCGCCCCCCAGAATTTCGGGGCACGTCTGGGCTTCTATTTTTCTATCCATTGGACTTCTCCTTCGTCTGCCGCACCGAAATGATCGCGTTTTCTGACCGCATCAAGCCGAATCCGGCTGAGTGTCGTGGCTTCTTCACCAGGCAGTACGTGGAGGTCGCCGGATGACGTGGATGCCGAGCAAACGATGGATCTTGACTGTTTGCGCCGCCTTCGGATCGACTTGCGAGACAACATGACTGCATTTACGAAGTGGACACTGTTGTTGCAGGTTGCAACGACGCTGGCAATGGTGGGGCTAATCTGGTTTGTGCAAATCGTGCACTACCCGCTGCTGGCGCTTGTCGGGCGCGACGGCTTTCGAAGATATGAAATGGACCATCAGCGCTTAACCACGTATGTCGTGGCTCCCCTGATGCTGATGGAGGCCGCGACTGCCACCCTGCTGTGCGTGTGGCGACCCGCAGGCGTAGGGCCCATTGCCGTCTGGTTCGCCCTCGGGCTCCTTATGATGATTTGGATAATGACCTACACGGTTCAGGTGCCGCAGCACGCGTCGCTGGTCATGTCCTACGACGCGGCACTACAGCAGCGTCTCGTCTCAGGCAACTGGTACCGCACTGCGGCCTGGACGGTGCGGGGCTTGCTGGTTCTGTGGATGGTGGGCCAAGCCATGACGGCCATCGGTTCCGCGACGACGGCCGCCGTAGTGATGACCACGTCGCCCTGAGACCCCGACGTACCCCTGCGGGCAATGATTGTCACGTCAGCTGGCAGATCCTTCACTCCGCTCCGCTCCGTTCAGGATGACAGGACCCGCTCCGCTCCGTTCAGGATGACAGGGCCCGCTCCGCTCCGTTCAGGATGACATGAGTCGGCTGTCCGGCAAGCTCTGCCGCAAACGGAAAGTTGTGTGGTACGAAGAGGGCGTGCCACCCCCTCAGGAGCTGGGGCTTGACACCAGCGACATTCGAATCTGTGCCACATAACGACCGAGCACAGCGCGGGCGTCCGCGGCGCCTAGATGTCGCGAATCATACCGCATGCCGACCACATACTTTTGCGCATAGTGGCTCACTGCGAAATTGGCGAGCTGCAGCGGCCGCAGCACGGGAACGATCTCCAAGACGTCCAATTGCAGGTTACCCGCCACGATACGGCCCTCGGATCGAGGCAGGCAGCAGCCCGGGAGCGCCACACCGAAGTTGCTGAACAGCATCGAAGAAAAACAGCGGTCGCGGCGCAGGCTGCGGATTAGCGTGCGCGGATAACGCTGCATGACGCTCATGCCTGTCAGAAAACCAAGTCCGAGGTTTGCCCGAAGCATGTGCTGCAAACTGGCATCGATGCCACGCAACAGCTCGTCCGGATCCCGCAACTGGGACACGCATCGATCGACGAACCCCAGGCTCACGACATTGGCCGCCGGGAGCCGCCGCTCCGCCGGGCCGCGCATGCTCAATGGCACCGTAATCCGCAGCCATTCGTTGGCCTGGGCGAGACCTCGCTCCTGCCGCAGTTGATGGCTGGCGAGCAGCAGGTCGCGTAAGAGCAGTGTGTTCACGGTTGTATTCGCTTGTTGCGCCGCCATGCGCAGCTGGCGCGACTCGATCGAGCCAAAATGATGCAGCAACACAGAGGGTGCCGTCAGCGGCTGAGCCCGTTCCAGTCGGTGCGGAAACAGCGGCTGCGGTCGGCGCTTATAGAATCGATATGCGGCCGGCAGTCGCCAAGAGTTCCGCGCAGCACCACAGGCTCCATTGCCACGATGAAAGGCCGGAACGACCGCGTGACCGCAGGCCTGCCGCATCGAGCGGCTTCAGGCCATAGTGGTCCCCGCCCAGCGTGGCGTTAGCGTAACCTACCAACACATCGACGAGGAAGTCCATGGCGCCCAGTCCATCGCAGGCTGCGTGGTGGAACGTGAACCGTAGATCCGAACGTTGATCGGAGACCTGGCAGGCGATATGCACGCCCGGGCCTTGACGTATGTCGATCACAGCAGGCTCAACCAGCTGCGTGTCCTCACCAGGTGACACCCATTGTAGCGACCGCGGCGCTCGGCCCACCCAAACAAACTCCCGACTGCCCGCTGCCTGGACGCTGGCCGTCAACAGCGGGTGACGCGCCAATGCCTGACGCACGGCCACCTCCAGATGTTCCGCGATCACTTCGCCTTGAAAGCGAAGACGGTAGCAGAATTGCATCGGATGCGACGGTCCGTCTTCCAGCAGCATATACAGTTCAAACGGAGTCAACGGCAGCGGGAAGAGTGTCGGGTCGCTCGCAGCGTCGCTACAGCGGTTCCGGCGAGCCATGCGGTTTGTTGATGTCGTACTCATAAAGGCTCAAATGAGATTAGCCAGTGGTCGTTAGCCCAATGCGGTCTAATTGGCGACGGGACCAGTCCACACTCAATCAGCCGGCGTGCGTTCGCACCCGGTTTCTTGGCATTCACGAACCGGACGCTAATGCGTGGCGGCTGATAAGAGAACAAAGTAGACGGCACTGAGCGTTAACCTCCGGTTTAGACGCGTTGTTTCCTGCGTGAACTGTGGGCTAACGCCCATCGGCGATCAGGTCGACGCTTCCCTGCCGCCGCGGAGAGGGCCAGTACGTGACGCTCATATTCGACGCCGTCTCCTCGTCTGGCCCACCAGGGGTGCGTTGCCTTGGGGTGTCACGCCGCCGCGCGAAGCGGTTCGCGACTGCGGTAGGTGATCGTTACGTCTCGCGGCGGCCTGCCCGACCTGCCGAGGCTGTGGGGTTGCGCAAACTGAGCGTGCCACAGCTGTGTCGTCAGCATCTGCACAAAGGCGAGATTGTCGCGGGTGGAATAACGACCAGCTGGCAACCTGCGCAGTCGGGCCAGAAACGCGGTCACAGCCGTGGCATCAAAGATGCCTGCCGCCTCGACCGCCGCAGGCCGCAGTGCCGTCTCAACCAGTCCCTCCGGGTCCTGCAGAAACGCCGATAACTCGGGCGCGCGAAACGCAAACTTCGGACGCTGGAAAATCTCCGGCGGCAGGTCCGATTGGAATGTGTCGCGCAACAGGGCTTTGTCCTGCAGACCGCGCAGTCGGTACCGTTCCGGCACACCGGCCAGAAATTCAATGACGTGGTGGTCCAGGTAAGGAAACCGACCTTCCACACCATGTGCACTCAACATGCGGTCCCCTTGCGAACTGAGCAGGTATCCCTGCAGCAGCGTGCGCATCTCCAGGTACTGACACTGCTCAAGCGGCGTGCGTTGTACAAAGTCACTGGGGAGTGCGGCAGCCAAAGCCTCTAAGGGTGGGGAAGCCAGCAAATGCTGCTTCAATTCATGAGACAACAACGGATGTGTGGCTTGACTGTTGGCGAACCGCAGACGATGCGAGTACAGCGGATCGCTGGTACACTGCATGTCCATGCGGAAAAAGTCCATCAACAGGCGAAAATGGCGGGGATGTTGGAACTGCGGCAGATAGGCGTAGAGTCTCCTGAACAACTGAGGTCGCATGTCGGAAACCGGTTGCCGGGACCAGAAGCGACGGATTTTCATCTCGCGAAAAATATCGTAGCCCCACGCCACTTCGTCCGACCCCTCGCCCGTCAGGACAACTTTGATGCCTTGTTCCTGGACGCGTTGACTTAGCAAGTACATGGCGGCTGCCGCCGTCCGGAACAGGGGCGATTCCGCGTGGTAGACGACCTGCGGCAGAGCGTGATAAATGTCCTGACCGCTGCAGCGCACTTCGTGCCCCCGCAGTCCCAGGTGCCCGACGACCAGCTGCTGATACTGGCGCTCATCGAATACCGGATCTTCAAACGACACGGAAAACGTCTGCGTATCCCGATGGCCAAGATCCCGGTAGGCCAAGACATTGACCACCGACGAATCGATGCCGCCGCTGGTGTAGGTGCCCACGGGCACGTCCGCCTGCAACCGCAGCGCGACGGATCGCCGCAGTTCGTCTCGAAAAGCCTCCTGGCAGGCCCGGTAGTCACCGCGAAATGTCGGTACGTCGCCCGCGCAAGGGATTTCCCAATACCGGCGGCACTCCTGCGCGCTTCCGTCGGCCGCGAACGTCTGAATATGCCCTGTGGCAACCTGATGCACACCCGCAAACGCGGACTCGTTCTCCAAGCCGGCCCAGGACGTAAACAGCTGCGCAAAATATCCCAAGTTGGTGCGCGCTGCGACGTCGGGATGCAGCAACAGGGCTTTGATTTCCGAGGCAAACAGCAGGCCCTGCCGCGTCTTGGCATAGTACAGCGGCTTGACGCCCGTCCGATCGCGGGCCAGCACCAATCTGTGATGGCGCCCGTCCCAGATGGCGATGGCGAATTCCCCGTTGAGATACTTGGGGAAGTCCAGCCCCCACTGCTCGTAGGCATGCGCAATAACCTCGGCGTCCGAACCATTGGCAATCTGATGCCCGGCGCGAGTCAGCTGAGCGCGCAACTGGCAATGATTATAAATCTCCCCATTCAACACCGCGACGCAGTCTCCGGCCTCGTTGAATACCGGTTGCGGACCATGCGTCGGATTGATGATGGCCAGGCGACGGACTCCCAGAAACAGCCCCTCTTCCAGATGAAGATAGCCTGCGTCGGGTCCGCGGTGACGGACGCGCTCCAGCATGCCCAGGCCCAGTGCCGGATAGTCGATCGTTCCGGAGGATGTTTTGGAGGACACGCCCCCGATGATTCCGCACATTATGCTGCTCGACGAAGTTGGTTCAGCTCTTGTTCGGTCAACCCAATTTGAACCATGGTCTGCTGAATCGCTGCGGGCTCCACTTGCACCGCGAGTTTCGCCAACGCCTCGTCCCGGGACAAAAGTCCCTTGCGAATCAATTTGCTCAGTTCCAGGACATACGGGTGGAAGCCAAATTTCTTCTGGTGGCAGAGGTTACCCACAGCGTTCATCGCGCAATTCGAACTGCAACCGTCCAGTTGCCGTGGATTCTGCCACCCCAGTTTGCGGATCTCCGCCAGGATTGTCTCCTCGGGTACCGCCTGCACGAGGTAGGGGGACATTTGGAAAAGCGTGAAGTCGGCCGCGGGTACCTGTAGATAGCGATCAGCGTCCTCCCCCAGCTCCCGGCGCCAATGGTCACGATGTCGGCTGAAGGTCTCGCGATAATAGTGTTGCGGATTCTTGATCACGGCGCGGGGGATCTGCCCTGGCGTGAATCCCGCAAAAATCATGGGGATCTGCTGTTGGATCGCCAGCCGTGCCGCTTGAGCGTTCACGAGTGAAATGCAGGATAGGCAAACGTCGCTGATGCGGGTGCTGTAATTGCCTCGGGGCGCATTGAGTTCGCCAAGGATGGCTTGCCGATAGGATCGACGCATCCAGGTGGCCGACGGTCGGACAAACAAATGGTCCACTCCCAACAGGTCCAGAACCTTGAAAATGTTGGCTTTGGCATCGTCGGTGATGAACCCGTTATCTAACGTAAATGCCAGCACGTTGAGCCGATCCACCTGCACCATCTGCTGGAGCATGAACGTGGAATCCTTACCACCGCTGTAGCAGCAGAGGGCGTCGTAAGGGTACTGGCCGCGGTTTTCAGCCACGACGGCCCGAAATTCACGGCGCTGCCGCAGGTCGAACTCATCCTGGTAGCGTGGATCGGGCTGGCGGCAGAAGTTGCAGACGCCAGCATCGTCGAAGGCGATATTCGGGAATCCAGCCGGCAAGACACATTGTGAACAAATGGCTGGTGCCGTCATGCTGCTGCCTGCCGTCGGAGCACATAATGCGCCATCTTGCGGATCGAACCGAGTTTTTCTCGGGTAATGTCTGTCTCGGGAATCGTCAGCTGGTACGCGCTTTCCAGAAATGTCAGCATCTCGACCACGGCAAAGGAATCAAAAATGCCGGCCTCGACCAGTGATTGATCCAAAGGAATTACCTGTGTCGGCTCGAGAATGGCGACGTTGCGAACGTATTCCACAATCCGGTCTATATAGGGTTGTGCAGTATCTTCCATGAGCCGCACGGTATGCCTCCAAACGAGCCAGCTGAAGAATGTCCAGTCGGGCTGATGTATCAAAATCCACGAGTTCGATGCAAGCTCAGTCGAGCTGTCGTCGCTGGAGTACGTCTATACAATGCCGTCCACTTGGGTCTCTTATCAGCCGCCACGCGTTAGTTAGCGTCCGGTTCGTGAATGCCGACAAGCCGCGTGCTAACGCACGCCGGCGGCGGGTTTGGGGACTATTCTACGGGGGTTTTAGGGAGGGAACTCCCCCCAATGCACCTCCTGAAAAGCATCCACTGATCCGTTGCTCTGGCAACGCAAGTCGAGTGGATGACGGGTACGCAGTTCATGGGGAACCCCCCCAGACCCCCCGGATTATCCCCAGCCAAACACCCGGGTGGTTTTTGGACCACGGCACGGGTGGTTGCGGACTCTTCCCAGGGGGATTTGCGGGGGTTTGCGGTAGGGTGAGGTCCGGTCCCATCGCGAAGTAGAGTACATTGGGTGGTGATCCATCGCCGCTTTGGTCGGTGCCGGAGCCACTTTTTTGGGCGGGTACTGCCAGCAGCCCGGCGTCGGGTGATCCGCCAGGGAAGTCCAGATTCGCCGTCCGGCTATAATGCCAGTCGAATGAGGTCCACGTTTCCAAGGTACAGGCAGCCATGCAGGAAAACTCTCGATCAATCCTGCTCACCGGCGCCACAGGATACGTGGGTGGGCGATTATTGCCGTTGCTCGAAGCCCGTGGATTAACGGTCCGCTGTCTGGCCCGACGTCCGGAAAATCTACAAGATCGGCGGGGACCCCATACGGAAGTGGTGGCCGGCGACGTGTTGGACGCCGACTCCCTGACTCTGGCCATGCAGGGGATCGACACGGCCTATTACCTGGTCCATTCCATGGCATCGTCGGGGTCCTTTGAGGAGCAGGACCGGCTCGCCGCCACGAATTTTGCCAATGCGGCCCGCGATGCGGGCGTCAGGCGAATTGTTTACCTTGGGGGACTCGGCGAGGACGGCCCGCAACTCTCCCCCCATCTGCGCAGCCGTCACGAAGTGGGCAAGGTCTTGCGTCAGTCGGGCTGTGTCGTCATCGAGTTTCGAGCCTCGATTGTGATCGGATCAGGGAGCCTTTCGTTCGAATTAGTGCGTGCACTCGTGCAGCGCTTGCCTGTCATGATCTGTCCGAAATGGGTCAGCGTGCAAGCTCAACCGATCGCTATCGAAGACTTGCTGGATTACCTGCTGGCTGCTTTGGATTGGCCCGGGACGGAAAGTCGGATCTTCGAAATTGGCGGGCCGGATCAGGTCAGCTACCTGGAGATCATGCGCGAGCAAGCTCGACAACGTGGACTAAAGCGCTGGTTCATTTCGGTTCCGGTACTTACGCCACGTCTTTCGAGTCTGTGGCTGGGCCTGGTGACACCCGTCTATGCCCGCGTGGGCCGTAAACTTGTGGACAGCATGCGGAACCCGACCGTCGTCAAGGACAGCTCGGCACTCCGCGAGTTTCCCGTCCAGCCGCGCGGCCTGCGTGCTGCGATTCAGCGCGCCTACGCGAACGAGGATCACGACATTATCGACACGCGATGGTCGGATGCCCTGTCGTCGTCGCGTGGTGTACGCAGCTGGGGAGGCGTTCGATTCGGAAACAGGATTCTGGACACGCGTAGCGTCACCGTGCGTGTCCCGCCGCCACAGGCGTTTGCCCCCATTCGGCGGATCGGCGGAAAACAGGGTTGGTACTTTGCCGACGGGCTGTGGACGATTCGCGCTTGGATCGACCTGTTGTGCGGTGGCATTGGCAAGCGTCGCGCGCGGCGAGACGCCGAGAATCTGACGGTCGGCGATGTGCTGGACTGGTGGCGCGTCGAGGATTATGAA
Organism: uncultured Planctomycetales bacterium; assembly: GCA_963695565.1. GTDB lineage: Bacteria > Planctomycetota > Planctomycetia > Pirellulales > Pirellulaceae > CAVOGW01. Next base: position 326,557 of record CAVOGW010000003.1, on the reverse strand, counting down.
CCGAATCGACGCCTGCGACTGGCGGCGGAAATGAAGGTACCCGGACGGGCCTGGCTGGAATTTGAAGTGGAACCCACCAACGGAGGCTCCCGCATTCGCCAAACGGCCATTTTCGATCCGGTGGGTCTGGCCGGTCTCGCCTACTGGTACTCGCTGTATCCGTTGCATGCCGTGATCTTCCGAGGAATGCTGGGCCAGATCGCGTCGAGAGCCGAGCGTGAGTCACACCACCAAGCCGCCCCGGAAAAAACGTAGGAAACACGTGGCTTCGACTTGACAGAATTAGCTGAAGTCAAGCAGCCGCCCATCAAGCCGCTTGGCGATCGAGCATCGCGCCGGTCGTCGCCATCAGGTTCCCCGTCAACTGTTCCAGAAATCGTTGGGACTCCGCCAGGCTAAAACAATTAGGGTCCAACTTCGCGTTAATCCGTAGCTGGTCAGCGTACGTGTTGACGAACAAGGATGCCCGCGTAAGCGGTCGCAGGGAGGTGATGCCGCTTAGCCCGGTCAGCCGCACATTGCCTGCGACGAGCAATCCGTCATTGCGCCGCAGCTGAGCGCGAAAACGACGTGTGGGATCCCCCACATTACTCAGCACGGCGGTGGCGAAGCACCAGCGTGAGGAGAGAACCAGGGGAAATGCTAATTTCAACGCGTCCAGATATCCCATTTGGTCCAGGATCACCAGCGGCAATCGCAACCGTCGAATTCGAGCCGTCTCGGCGGAGACCTCGCGAATCAGCCTGGCGAAGTCGTGCGCGTCTGCGGCACGTTGCGTCAAGAAGGCGTAGCTCATGCGATTCGCCGCCGGCAACTTGGAGTCCGCACGGCAGCGCAAATTGGCCGGCATCAAAATCCGTAACAGGTCCTGTGGCTCAGGGCGTCGCCGGCGCGCGTTCCACTGCTGTAAGGTCTGGAACAGGGCGGCAATCAGCAGGTCGTTCAGTGTCGCTCCATAGGCGAGCGCCGTCGTGCGCAGCATCGAAGCGGACGTGGCATCCAGCACGCGCGTGAAAAATCGTCGTGGCCGCGGCGCCGGCATGACACTCAAGGGCCGAGGAGTGCTGGTCTCCAAGGGCTGCGGACTTTGTGTCACAAATCGGCAGGTCTCCGGCAGCCTTGCCAGCTGAGACCGTACTTGTTCCAGCGACCACAAACCACCGCGGTGAAATCTTCCGCGATCGCGCAGCCGACCGAAATCTGGCGTGGGGAGTGGGCGTGGACGCCCGTGGGTGAATTTTGCGGCGTACAGGGCGAGCAGATCGCCTACGAATACCAGGCCGCCCGCTCCGTCTGAACACGCGTGGTGAAAGTCAAACATTAGCTCCGAACTGTCGCCGCGTTCCTGGACCCAAATCCTCAACCCGGGTTCGTGCTGAAGGTCAATCGGCGTGCACGTGTCAAATGCCTCGGACGCTCCGTCCGATAGCCATTGGACTTGGGGATACTTTGTGGCCGCCACCCACGTCGCCGCGTGTCCCCAGGCGTAGCGAATCTGGGCACGAAACATCGGGTGCCGGTCCAACGCTTCGCGCAACGCGTCTTCCAGCCGATCGCGGTCAAATTTGCCGTCAAAATGAAACGTGGCACCACATGTCATGGGGTATTCAGGCCGATCGTCGAGCAGCATCATCCGCTCGAACGGAACGACTGAAAGCGGAAACGGGGATCGATCCGCGGTAACTGGTGCGTGCGTCTTCACATGGGGCTCGGAAGAAAAGCTGGGATGCCATCGTCAGCAGCGACGCGATGGCGCTCCGTTTTGTGCTGTTCAGTCCGTGCGACACGAGGTCTGCGAAATACACTGCCGGGAACAGGAGTCGCCCCAAGTTTTCGATAAGCAGATAAGCAGGTTGCAGGCAGCGATAGCAACGCAGGCGTGACGAACGGGCTGGCGATTATGCCGCTCTGCTTGAATTCGACGCGAGCGGACCCGAAGGATGAGCCAAATCGGTGTTTGCGGCAAAACTAGTTGCGCCGCACGGCGGACTCACGTCATCCTGAATGTAGCGTAGCGAAGTGAAGGATCTGCCAGCTAACGTGACATTGCCTGTGGGAACGCGTCCGGGATCTTCTCTGCCTACCGTCACAGGTGGATCACGTTGTCAGCTCCGTCAGGATGACACTTGGCAGCGAATTGTGTGGTACGATCAGGGGCACGGCCCCGGTCCAGATCTGCGGCGCCTACTTGAAAAAATCGGGTGTGGCAACGATGCTGTCGGAAGTAATGCTCCAGTCCGACTGACTTTACAAAGGCGCGGCGGGCCGGCGCTGCGGCGACGAAAGGCCCCTATTGTGAAAATCGCACTCGGAACCGATCATGCTGGCTACGACGCCAAAGAGGCTGTGAAGGCATGGCTCAGCGCCCATGGGCACGAACCGCTGGATTTCGGCGTTTACAATGCGGAGCGGAGCGACTATCCCCCCTTTGTGATCCGTGCCGCCGAGGCCGTGCGCGACGGTGAGGCCCAATTGGCCGTCGTGTTTGGTGGTAGCGGTAACGGAGAAGCCATTGCCGCCAACAAAGTCCTCGGTATCCGCTGTGCGGTTTGCTGGGCGCCCGATCTAGGGCGGCTGCGCGCGAGCACAACAACGCCAACGTGATCTCGCTGCCCGGACGGTTCTTGGATCCGCGGCACGCCTGTGACATTGTCGCCGCGTGGCTGAGCGCTACCTACGAGGGCGGGCGCCACGATACCCGACTGGCCTTCATCACCGACTACGAAGCCCGGCACCGCGACCATCGCGCGTGAATGTATTCAGGTGGAAGGCGCATGGGTATCGCAGGCGAGTCCCAGTCTGTCCTGATGAAGATGGAGGGAAATCCCGCCCTCTCCCCCCAAAGTGTTGTGCGAATTGTCGTCGCATTCTTGTCAGTTAGAGCAGCGGGACGGGGTCTTCGCGCTTGCGATGCGTTTCGGCGCACGGCGCGTGGCATTCAGGCACCAGTCATAACTACGGTCTAGTCAAATTCGACATTCTCGCACTAATCCGTATACCTGCGAACGTACGCTGGCCAACCACCAAATACAAAGATTTTTAGTCACCCGCTGCGTACATCGAGGATTCTCTGAGATACGTTTTGCATTGGGGAACAAGTCTCCTCCGTCTCAACAAGGCACTTTAGCAGGAGTTCATCACCATGACGTCACACAAGCCAACTCCCTATCATTTCGTTGTCTTTGCCATTCTGGCTACGGTCAACGTAGGGTCAGCCAGCGAAATCATCAAAGTCGAGGAGACTTGGGAGCTGAGTGTGGGTGATCCCAATGTCGAACGAAATGCACCACAGGTCACGATGGTCATGTCGCCCGAAGCGGATGCGAATGGTCAGTATTTTGCGCTCTCGCTGAATTTTCGCTCCCAACCCGACTATGCGCCAGGGGGTTTGCAGTTGTCCGTGTTTGACGATGAAACTGCCGTCTCATTCGCTCACGCGCCCATTGTTAATTCCCTAAACGCCGGAGCCGAAACGATTCGTTGGACGCAGGCGATGCAAATTCACGAGGGGACGGTTACGTTTAATGTCGTCAACGGCAGTTCCAGTTCCTGGGGTAGTTTCGGCGGGCAGGGTTGGCTACGACAGTCCATCCATACGGGAAAAAGTAACCTAAACTCATATCGTCCCCAAGTTTCGCTGGAAGAATCAGAAATCGGCTATGCCGGCAACCGTGTGGCTTCCCTGACATTGGTGCGCATCCGCTGGTACGCCAGCGACGGTAAAGTCTATGAGGCCAACGCTCCGTTCGACATTGATACCGACTTGGACCCGTGGGCAAATGAAGAATTCGAGACGGACTAGACACCGTATGCTTAGAAGGCTAAGAGCGGCTCGCTATCGTCGAATTTGCACGGATGTGCCTGCCGAGCCCTAACCGGACGATCACGCAAACAATCACCAGTAAATCAAGGGGCAACATCATGTGGCATCGGTTTGGCATTCAACTTCGTCGTCAAAATAGACGTCGGCGCGGCGCCGTGATGATTCTGGCCGTGATGGGCATCGTCGTCTTCGTGTCGTTCCTGGCCCTGGTGATCGACATCGGCTATCTGGTGAATGCCCGCGCGGAGTTGCAGCGTACCGCGGATTCTGCCGCCATGGCGGCCTGTTGGCAGTATGCGCTGCAGTTGTCGTCGGGAATGAATCACGAAGAGGCATCGGCATCGGCCTACTCCAAAGCGGTTGGCGCGGCGGCAGCGAACAGCATTTGCGGAGCTTCGCCGGCGGTCCAGGCCGCCGACGTTTCCTGGGGATATTTGGCGGATTTTACGGACCGAGAAGCGCCGCTTGACACATCCGATAGCAGTCGCTTTAACGCGGTCAAGGTAACGGTGCGACGATCCACGACTTCCAATGGACAGGTTCCCTTGTTCATCGGAAAGTGGATGGGAATGGACGGCCTGGATAGCTCAGCCTCCGCGACCGCCGCCATCGTCGCCAGCATTAAGGGCTTTCGGACGCCCGCCGACAACTCCGATCTGGGAATTCTCCCCATTACGCTCAAAGAACAATCGTGGTTGCAGTTGCTGGGCGGAAGTGGCTCCGATGACTGGACCTGGAATTCAGCCGACGGCACGATTGAGTCGGGATCCGACGGCGTCTTGGAACTGAACCTCTATCCTCAAAATACGAATGCCTCTGGAAATAGCGGGACCGTCGATATCGGCGCGAGCGGAAACAGCACCGCTGACATTTCTCGTCAGATTACCGACGGCCTTTCGCCGGAGGACCTCAGTCACTTTGGCGGGAAGCTGGAATTAAACAGTAACGGAGAACTGTACTTGAACGGCGATACGGGTATCAGCGCTGGAGTGAAAGACGAACTGGCGTCGATTATGGGGAAACCCAGGATCATCCCCATTTACCGCAGCGTGCACGGACCGGGAAACAATGCAGAGTTCAAGATTGTTGGTTGGGCTGGTATCCGCATCATGGAGGTCAATCTGACGGGTTCCAAGAAAACGAGCAAGCGGGTGATCATTCAACCCGCCCCCATTTCAACCAAAGGGGTCATCTCTTCTACGGAGACTTCAAGCCCAAGTAATTTTGTGTACTCTCCCGTAGTGCTTGCGCTAACGTGGTGGAATGTAAATCAACTGGAGTTGGAAAGATGTTGAACGACGAAGTCAGCCTGGCACGACCAAAGCGGCCGCGCAAGCGCATACGGCGCAGCCGCTGGGCGCTGCCGCTGTCGAATTCGCCTGCGTGGCACCCTTCCTGTTGATGCTTGTGCTCGCCATGACGGAGTTTGGACGGGCCATGACCGTCAAACATGCGCTCACCATGGCCGCTCGAGAAGGAGCACGGGAATCGGTGTTGCCTGGGGCGACCACGTCGTCCGTCCACACGGTGGTGGAGGATTATTTAAGCAGCGGCGGTGTCTCGGAAGAACCCGCGGTCGTCCTATCCAGCGATCCGGCGGGAGCCAGATCGGGTACGTTGATCACGGTTTCCGTTTCGGTCCCCTTCGAGGGAATCAGTCGCATGGCCACAAACTGGTTCACAGACGATTTTCGCATCGGCGGTTCTTCCACGATGCGGAAAGAGGGCTTTGACTAAGTTCGTGTCTTGCATTTTCGACGTCGCCGTCGACACCATGTAGAACAATTGTCCCCAATTGTTTCCGGGCCATTGCAAACGCGGAGACTTTACAATTGAGGATGATTGTTCTATGTTCCGGCAAAAACCACACCTGCTCGCGCAAAAAAGTGCAAGACTCGAACAAGGGACGTCAAGGGTGAAGACGAGGGGATCACATGTGCACGGCCAGGGCAGCCTGGCCCAGCGAGATGCCACCATCGTTCGCCGGCACCGCTTGATTGAAGTGCAGTGCCAGACCCTCCAAGGCGGAATCTGAATCGGATCCCGTCAGTAATGCTCTGAGGAGCCGATTTTGAAAAACGCCTCCGGAGAGCGCGACATCACGCAGGGCGCATTGCCTCGCTATTTTGCTCAACGTTCTGCCCAGCGACGTGGCCACGGCGGCGTGAAACGCGTAGGAGATGTCTGCCACGTCCCGACCGGCCAATCGGTCCGCAATCACTGAGGCCAGTAGTGGTCGGTAGTCGAGTTCCGGGAATGGATATGGCGAGCAGGGAGACGCCGCACGCGCCTGATGTTCCAGCCAGCTGGCGGCCTGGCCTTCAAACGTGATCGGCCGAGTGAACCCGCACAGTGCGGCGACCGTATCAAACAGCCGCCCTGCCGACGTCGTGGGGAAACACCGCACGTTTTTCTTGACCAACTGCAGCGACTGATCAAACCGTGCGGGGAACTCAAACGGCGGCTGTCGCAGGTCGGGCAGATCCAGCTCCGCTAAGAAGCCGGCTGCGGCCTGGATTGGGTAGCGCGCCGCGGCGTCGCCACCCGGCAGTTGTGCCGATCGCAAATGAGCGACGCGGCGAAATCCCTCCGTCACACTCCCCACAAAAATCTCGCAGCCCCAAATTCCGCCGTCGTCCCCGTAACCCGTCCCATCCAGCGCTGCACCCACGACGGGTTGCTCCAATTCATGCCATTCCGCCATGACGCTGGCAATATGTGCTCGATGATGTTGAATGGCGACACGCCGATGACAATCGAGTTGTGTCGCCCAACGCGAAGAAGCATATTCAGGGTGCAAGTCGTGAGCCACCAACAATTCCTGGGGGCGGATGTCGTACATCTGCAGCATATCGCGGATCGTCTGCTCAAAGGCCCGATCGGTTTCCAGGTCCCCCAGGTCCCCCACGTAGGAGCCCACAATGGCCTGGCCAGACACGACCAGAGTCACGGCGTTCTTCAGATCGGCTCCTACCGCCAGGACGGGACGCTGGCTGGGCAGGTGAGCCACCACCTCGGGCGCGTAACCGCGCGAACGTCTGATGATGGCGGTCTGTCCACCGCGCACGGCGACCACCGAGTCATCCACACGTCGCGCGATCGGTCGTTCCCCGATCAGAAAGGCGTCTGCGATACCCGCCAGGCGCTGCAGCGCCTCCTGATCGACATAGGCGATCGGTTCACTGGATCGATTCGCGCTGGTCAGCACTAACGGATCGGGTGCGCCGAAATGAAACAGTAACTCGTGCAGCGGCGCGTAGGGCAGCATCACGCCGAGTTCGTCCGTGTCCGGCGCCACCCCAGGCAGCGCCGCCCAGCCCGGAATCAGCACAATCGGTCGGGCGGTATCGACCAGCAACGAGCCAAGCAGCTCGTCAACTTCGCCGATGGCCCGCGCGGCTGGCAGATCACGAACCATGATGGCAAACGGTTTTTCTTTGCGGAATTTTCGCTCGCGCAATCGCTGGACCGCAGTCTCGTCCGTGGCGGAACAGGCCAGGTGATAGCCGCCAATGCCCTTGATGGCCAGAATCATGCCTTCGTTCAGCAGGCTGGCCGCGCACGTAATCGCCGGCAAACCAGACTCCTCAATGATCCCCTCACGCATCAAACAATAGCTGGGACCACATGCGTGGCAGGCGATGGGTTGCGCATGGTGTCGACGGCTGAGAGGATCGTGGTACTCCGCACTACACGCCTGACACAATTCCCAAGCGGCCATGGTGGTATGGGGCCGATCGTAAGGGAGATCGGTAACGATCGAGTACCGCGGTCCACAGGCTGTGCAATTAATGTATGGATACAGGTAACGGCGATCGCCGGGATCCAGCAGCTCCCTCCAACAATCGCCACACACGGGCAGATCGGGCGAAATGAGGACGCTCGGGGCGCTCGCGTTCTGGCTGGAGCGGATTTCGAAGTCGGCGAACTCCTGCGGCGCAACCGGGCTCGCTGCGAAGAATGATATCTGGGCCGCGGCCGGAGGACTGGCCTGCAAATCAGCGACAAATGCATCCAGCTGCGAACTGGTACCCTCGGCGTGGATGGAGACCCCCTGACTGTCGTTCAGCACCCAGCCCTTGATCCCGTGCTTGCGAGCCTGGCGATAGACGCAGGGGCGAAAGCCGACCCCCTGGACGATTCCGCGGACTTCAATACGACGCGCCCCACTTTGGTTTGTCATGGGTCAACAAATCCGCGGCAGTTGCTCGCCCATCATCATCGCGATGACTCGTTTTCCGCCAATGGCGGTTCGCGCCACGACGATGCCCGGGTGCTCGTCCGTGACCAACCCGATCCGCGCGGCTTCCCGACCAAGAGGGTGGTCGCGAATGACCCGCAACAGTGACTCGGCATCTTCAGCGGCGACGATCGCCAGCAACTTTCCCTCGTTGGCAACAAACATGGGGTCCATGCCCAGCAACTCGCAAGCGGACTGCGTGGTGGAATGCACGGGCACACACGTTTCGTCGAGGATCATTCCCACTTTAGCCATGGCTGCGAGTTCATTCAGCGCCGAAGCAACGCCGCCTCGCGTCGGGTCACGTAGCACCCGGATCCCGGCGCCCGTGGCCAGCATCGCCTGCACCAGCGAGTGCAACGGGGCGGAATCACTTTGGATCACGGCGTCGAATTGCAGTCCTTCCCGCACGCTCATGATCGCCATCCCATGATCGCCGATCGTCCCGCTGACGATCAGCACGTCTCCCGCGCGGACCTGGCTCGGTGCCCATCGCACGTTCTCGTCCAAGACTCCGACGCCGGTCGTGTTGATATAGCAGCCGTCGCCGTGGCCTCGGTCGACAACTTTTGTGTCGCCCGTCACGATTTGTACGCCGGCTTGCCGCGCGGCGGCCGCCATGGCCTGCACCACCCGCGACAATTCTTCCATGGAAAAACCTTCTTCCAGAATGAAGCCGGCCGCAAGATACAAGCGGCCGAGCGCCGCTCATCGCCAGATCGTTCACCGTGCCGTTCACCGCCAGATCGCCGATGCAACCGCCCGGAAAGAACAATGGTCGCACGACGTAAGAGTCGGTGGAAAACGCCAGGCGACCGGCAATCGGTGGCAGTACGGCGGCGTCGGCCAATGACTCGAGCGTCTCGTTGCGAAACGCCGGCAGAAATAACTGCTCGACCAGCTCTGCCGAGAGCTTTCCGCCACCGCCATGGCCCATCACCACGTGGGGATAATCGCGCAGCGGCAGGGGGCAGCTGAGTTTCTCTAAATCAAGTTCGCTGCCTGGAGTCATCGGGCACTACCTGATTTGCGAAAAAGCGACCGTAGTGGTAATAGGCGGCGCAGGCTCCTTCGCTGGAAACCATCGTGGCCCCCAGCGGTGTGCGGGGCGTGCACTCCCGGCCGAAGGCCTCGCACTCGTGCGGTTTGATCGCCCCCTGCAATACCTCTCCCGCGCGGCACAGGCAAGACTCGTGAGTTTCGATGTCAGCCACTGGAAAGCGGCGTTCGGCATCGAAATCCTGGTAAGCTGGACTCAGACGCCATCCGCTCTGCGGAATCATGCCAATACCCCGCCAATTCCGATCGGTGAGCTCGAACACCTGGCTGAGCAGATGCTGGGCATGTCGGTTGCCCTCGTTCGTCACGACGCGGGCGTAGGCGTTTTCGACGAACGATTCGCCCGACTCAAGCTGCTTGACCGCGCGACGAATTCCCTCCAGTACGTCCAATGGCTCGAAGCCCGTGATCACAATCGGGACTCGATGCCGCGCAGCGAGTGGTGGATACTGCCAGTAGCCCATCACGCTGCACACATGCCCGGCGGCCAGAAAGGCCTGCACGCGATTGTTGGGGGCGCTCATGATGGCGTCGATGGCGGGCGGGACCAGCACGTGCGAGACCAGGATCGAGAAATTCTTCAGGCCCTCCGATTTCGCCTGATACACGGCCATGGCATTGGCAGGCGCGGTCGTTTCGAAGCCGATGCCAAAGAACACCACCTGCCGCTGGGGGTGCTTGCGCCGAAGTCAACGGCGTCCAGCGGCGAGTAGACCACTCGGACATCCCCCCCCTGCCCCTTCACCGCAAACAGATCCTGCCGACTGCCCGGAACACGCAACATGTCGCCGAACGAGCAAAACGTGACTCCCTCCATGGCAGCAATCGCCAACGCCTTGTCAACGACGTTTAGCGGTGTGACGCAGACCGGGCAACCCGGTCCGTGGATCAACTCGATCCCGTCCGGCAATAGCTGATCGATGCCGTTGCGGATGATGGAATGCGTTTGACCACCGCAGACTTCCATGATCCGCCATGTGCCCGTGGTCATCCGCCTGATGTCCTTGGCAAGGCGTTGGGCCATTTCGCCATCACGAAATTCGCTGAGGTACTTCATCGAGGCCTCCCCTGTGGAGGCTTCGCATCGTCCGCCGAGGGCTGGACGTAGCAGGTCGCGGCGGATGGTGCTGCATCGGACGGTTGCTCTCCCAGTTCCTCGTCCAGAATTCCCAGCTCCTCAAAAACGCGGAGGGTTTGCAAAGCCGACTGCTCATCAATTTTGCTGATCGCAAATCCTACGTGCACGATGGTGTAGTCGCCAACCTGCAGGTCGGGCAGATACGCCAGACACACGTCCTTGACGACTCCGCCAAAATTTATTTTACCCATCCGCGCGCCATGAGCCTCGTAGATTTGCTCGACCTGACCGGGTACTGCTAGGCACATCTGTTCCTCGTTTCGATATTCACGGGCACGGGTATTGCGTCTCACGCGACCTGCGGTGCATCTCGATCGGCAACCGATACGGCCAACGGGCCTGCGGCAGCCGCCCCCGGCGTCTCGTCCGTCCGCAGCAGGTCGCGAAAGTCCCAAATCATGACCCGATTATTTCCTGAGTCGGCAACCGCCAGTAGTCCCTGGTGCAGGTGAACGCCATAGGGCCAGCATAGCGTATCGTCGGCTACGGCGTCCCAGCGATTTTCGCCGCTGGCATCAAAATCAAACTGGCCGATCACGACATCGGCGGGGCAATTTGCCACCGTATGGGGAAGTGCTGTCCAGAGCAGGACGCGATTATTGGCCGTGTCCGCGACCGCCAGACAATTTTGCTCACACGCAATCGCGTAGGGGAATCGCAACCGCTGGGGTCCCTGCGGCTGATAGGGCAGTTCAGAATTTGAGTGCACATCCGGTTGCCCCAGCAAAATGTTAGCGTCTACGTCTTCGTTGGTGCGCGGCGTCCATCCCAACACGCGGTGGTTTCCAGCGTCCGCCACATATAAGTGTAATCGATCCCCCGCCACGGCGTGCGGCCAGCGAAACGAACGAGCGCTCACCGGCCCTTCGCGATTTTCGCGGTTTTCACTTGCAGATGCCTGGCCCAGGATCATATCCGCGTGCTGACCGGGGGTGGGCAAGCCATTCCAGCCAAGCACGCGTCGGTTTCCGGTGTCGGCGACATAGAACCACCCGTCCAGGAAACTAACCCCGTAAGGCCAATACAAAGAGTTGCCCTGAGGCCCGCAGCCTGAATTGGGTTCCTGGTCGGACAAGCTGGCTTGACCAATGGCATGACTTGGCGGTGTGTCAGGATGCTCAGGCACGCCGTCCCAAACCAGCACACGATGATTCCAGGCATCGGCGACAATCAATTGATCTTCGACAATCCACACGCCGGTGGGCAAATGCAGCCCGTTCTCCGGGCCCCGTCCGGCGGCGTTGGGGCCTTCCGAAAAAAAATCCTGCTGCCCCAACACCACGTCGGCAGGCTGATGGTTATCCCGGGGCAGGCCCCGCCAGATCAGAACGCGATGGTTGCCGGAATCTGCCGCGACCAGGTAGTCGTCGTTGAGAAATACGCCGCGTGGCGCATAAAGCTGCGAGGCGGTCGGCGCGGCAGCGGGAAGCGCCAGGCCACCTGTGGCGGGTGCCCCCAGCCACGTCAGCGGTCGGATGGCAGATCGTATTTCCGGTTTCACGGTCATCTTAAATGCATATTGTCCAGGTTCGGTTTAATGAGCGCTTCGATGTCAGGGACGAATCCAAATCACGCCGTCAGCCAAGCGCAAGGGGAACTCTTCCAGCTGTGCCTGCACGGCCGTGATGCATTCTCCATTGGCGGCGTCGTAACACCATCCATGCCAGGGGCACGTTAGCGTACCAGCCTCGCAGTCGACTACTCCGCCGTCCAACGGCAGTCCCTGGTGGGCGCATTGGTTGCGAAATGCGCGAGTCACGCCCTTCATGCGAACCAGCAGCACGGGAATTTCCCCCGATTGAAATGCCCACGGTTTTCCCTCTGCGACCTGGTCGGCCCTGGGCCCCTCGACCCACCCGTGGTTGCCATTTTCCCTCGATGGCGTTCCGGACAACAGGGCTTCCGCGGGAATGACGCCCGTCGGTTCAGTGGGAACCACGGCGACGTGTTCGATTTCCGGCACGTGCTGCTTCAAGGCCTCTTCCACGCTGTCGCGCAACGTCACGGACGACATGGAGCAGCCCTGACATGCGCCCGACAATCGCACGAACACTGTCTTGTCCTGGATGTCAATCAACGCCACGTCACCACCGTGAGACTGCAGGTAGGGCCGCACCATCTCGACGACGCGGCTGACTCGCGTGCGCAGGTCAGCGCGGACCAGCCCGTGCATGGCAAGTAGCGCATAGACGTCGGGATCATCCACCAACTCGAATAGCAGCTCCTTGCCGCGCGGGTCGTTCTTGAGTCGCTTGACAATCGTGGTCAACCCCACCTTGTGAAACTCCTCGATGGCGGACTTCAGGGCTGTGGCCTTGGCCTGAGCCTCCTGGTCCAGGGCCTGAACTTCGGCGAAGGCCGTGTCCACCCGTCGTGCCAGCGATTCCAGATCGTCGTTGGTGAGCGTGGGCAGACTTGTGGGATCGGACATCGGTTACGGGCCTCTCGTGTCAACGCTTTGATAAGCACTACGCTGCTGCAGCGCTTCCAAAGTCTTGGATTTTAACAGACTGCCGAAGGCTGATTTGGACATGTCGATCAGGATTTCGCTGATCCTGCCAGCCTGCAGCGCATCGTGGGGGCGCTGCGCCAGCGCTTGAAGTACAAAGCAGGCTCCCTCGACGTTATCCAACAGAAAATCGGCAAAGACGGCATTCACAAAATCGTGCAGCCAGACTCCTTCTCCGTTTTCGTCCGACTCAAGTTTGCGTAGCGCATGCGCCAATCCCTCGTTGCGGTGCTCCAGTCGCTCCACAAAACGCTCGACGGACGTCGCAAGCAGATAATCGAATTGCTGACGAAGATGAAGGTCCATGCGAATCGATCAATGCGTGGTTGTTGATCCCTGATGGCGATTTTCATGCATTCTGACGTGAATTTGATGAGCCAATTCCATGGCGCTGTTTGCCAGCTCGGTTTCATCGTGCCAGGAGAACAGCTTACGAGCCTCGCTGAGTTTCTCGAGCGCGGGGGCAAAGATGCCCAGATGAGCCAGGGCGTTGCTCTGGTTTGACAACACGCGTGCATATCCGATGGGGTCCATGGCCTTGTTCCGCACCGTCAAAATGTCGTCGTAAATCTTTACGGCCTCGATAAGGTTTTCCTGGGGATGAGCCGAGGGCAAGTATTGATAGGCATTTGCCACGTTAAGCTGAACCGTGGCCCAGCGATGTGGATAAGTCTGCTTGTCATAGACCTTGAGCGCCTCACGAAGCGACTGCAGCGCGATCGCGACGCGCAACTGGTCACTGCTTTCTGTCAGCGGAATCGCCAAGTAAGCCAGGCCGATTTGCGACTGGGCATGGGCGTACAGCGGACCATGATCTTTGATCGTTATCCCGCATTGCAGGCCATTCTGATAGCAGCGAACGGACTCCAATAGCGGCCCCCGACGACCCTGTGCCCGTAGTTGATACAAGGCGCCCAGGCCGAACCACAATTCGGCGGGAATCGTGACGATCGCCGAATTCTCTGCCAGTGAAATCGCGTCACGGTAGTGCTGAGCGGCCGCCGCCCACTGCGACTCGTCCTCGCAGATCAGGTCGGCAAGCTGGCCCAGCAGCTGCGCCGCGAGTAATGGCGAGCAGTCGCGTGTGACTTCGACGGCCTCCTGCAGCGGCGGGATCGCCCGTTGTGGTTCGCCTCGATCGATCGCGGCCGCCGCACAGATCGATAGGGCCATTCCCCGGTATTCGTCGTACAGCCCATCCAACGGCGGAACTTCGTCGGAATTCCCCAAAGTGAAGGCGACGAGACGACTTAAAGCCGATAAGGGAAATGGCATCTTGTCGTGCGGGCACTCTCGCAGTCCCGAGTCAGGCCGTAGAAGGCGGCGGTTGTAGGCTGCCACCACCGAATCGTCCTGTGCCAGCAATTCGCCGGCCGCCTCCACATTGCGCTCAACCGCCAGCCCGAAAAACCGCCACGCCGACGGCATGTCGCCCGGAATTCTTCCGCGCATCAGCTGGTCCAGCAGACCAGACTCCCGCGTCGCGTCTTGCAAGCGCGGCAGAACGAACAGACTGGCCGGCATCGCAAAAATTCCCAGCGGCTGGCGTCGGGCCAACTCGGCCGCGGTGTCCGCTGCGGCTCGGTCCGTTATCGCAAAATTAAAGTCCATGGGGAGGTTCGTGCAGGTTGCGATCCGCTGACCGTTCGATCCATCGTGCGGCGACGTCGGCTCGTTGACGGTCGGGGTAGTCCGCGATGCGACGCCAGTAGGATTGGATTGGCCAGTCTTCCGTGCCCAGGTCGGTTGGCCGGTGGATGTTACTTTCCGCGTTGCCATCGAATGCAGAGTCTCGGTCATCGGAACATGCGGTGCCTCGGCGGGGTTCCCAGAATTCGACGTTCAAGTAGACGACCCAGCGGCCGTGTTCCTCGACGACTTTCGTGGTAGCTCCCAGGGCATGCTCCGCAAATCCGTAGGCGGGTCGAGCGCCAGGAGTGGGTGGCCCGCGATCGGTGCTATCCTCGCTCTTGCCGTTGCGGTCGAAATCGTCCGTCACGCGTTGACTCCCAGCGGAACCAGCAATGCATGGTGTGGGCTGTCCCAGGTCGCCGGCCAGATGCCGGCCTGTGGTCCGACTTCCGAGGAAGTAGCCATGACTTCCGTAATCAGCACGCAACGGTCACCGGCCGGATTGTACTGTTTCAGGAGTAACCCACCGGCCGCCGGCCCCCGCGTCGGTAGCAGCACTAACTGGCCGTCACGGACCATGGCCACTAGCACATCATTTGGAAAAAAAGTGCCGGCCGTGTGGGCCGACATCCTCAAATACCCGTGTGCGGTGATTTCAATCCAAGGCTCTGTCATGAAATTTCAAATTCCCGGTCAAACAGGCGGTCAACGACGCGGTCGATCGCCACGCTAACTTCCAGTGACAGCGGGGCGCCGATGCGATACTCGCGTCCCTCAATCAAGTAAACCAATACGTGGCGGGGATATTCTGTCTTGAGTAGCCAGCGACCGAACGCCAGCGCGTGATCCCAGCGAAATGCGTGCATGTTGATGCCGGAAAGCGGAGGCAGATTCTCTACTTCTCGGCCTGGAATTTCAAAGATGGTGCCCGGTTGACTGCCGGAATGACATGCGTCCACCAGAACCACGCAGGGCACGCCGCGCATCTGGAACGCCACGTCCATGCCGCCGGTTCCCCCATCGGCACAATGAACGCCGTCCGGCAAGCCCCGGTCCCAAATACGGCGGATGCAAACCGGGCCAGCTGCATCATCGCCACGCAAGATGTTGCCGCATCCAATTACGAGGGATCGCACTTTGGTCCGGGCAGAAGCTGTGGTCATGGAAAGGATAGCCTTCATGGAACCATGTCATTCTCAAGGAGCAACGCGACGGAAGGATCTGCCAACCAACGCTGCCACCTCTGGCCTTTGGCCAATCCAGGGGCACTCGTCGCATCCTGGCTTTAGGATCCTTCCCCCATGCGAAAGCGGGCCAGTTCCTTGCCAGTCTTCCCATCGTAGGCATGCACCGTGCACACAAGGCACGAATCGTACGATCGCGCAACGTGGCCCACCTCGACGGGATCGGCAGGATCTTTGATGGGCGAGCCAATGAACGATTGTTCCATGGGACCTTTCGTTTCCCGGCCGTCGCGCGGGCCGATATTCCAGGCGGTCGGCGTCACCACTTGATAGTTTTCGATTTTGCCGTTCTTGAGCACGATCCAATCCGAAAGCGATCCACGTGCGGCTTCGGTAGATCCGAATCCTCTTCCTTCGGCGTGTTCGACAGGCTTGGTGTAGAACTTACCGTGCAGATCCAGCGCATCCAGCCATCTGCGGGTGAGCTTGTAATATTTGATGGCTTCGTGCATCCGCCCCATGACCCTGACCAGCACGCTGGGGCCCTCGGTCTGGATGGCATTTAGAAACAAGGGGTCATAATCCTGATGCGGCGCGGCGTCGGGACGGCCGGCGATGACTTGTCTGGCCAGCGGCCCGGCCTCCAGCGGCATTTGTCCCTTGCCGGGTACTTCGTAGCGAGGCGACTTGGCCCAACTATATTTACCCTGCTTGTGTCCTTCGGCTGGATCGATCGGCTCGGTGACGCCCTCCCACGGGTGCAAATAGCTCTTGCCGTTAAAAAACGAATGAGTGATGTCTTCGCGGACCTTCAAATGATCGAAGTCGTGGAATTCCGCGCCGTCATAAACGCCGGATCGATTGATCAAGGCCGCATTGCGGCCGTCAATCGTGGGGTGTTCGTAGAGTTCCGGTTGGAAGTAGGTCCCGGTCGCCAGGAACGAACCGCAACCGACGCCGAACTTATCCAGTCCGGCGCGTTTGGAAAACCTGAGAAACAGACCGCAATCCGAATTCCGCTGGCTATCGTTTTCCTCCGCCCACGCCCAGACATCGGCCCAGGACTTGTTCTCCTGCCAACGCTCCAGGGAACAACCCAGCCAGTGTTTTTCCAGCCATTCGCGGCGCCAATAATCCAGAATAGAAATCGCGCGGGTCACGTCGGACAAGGTCGGCGCGCACATGACCCCCCCGGGAATCATGAAGCTGGAATGGGGCCACTGTCCGCCGAAAATCGCGTACACTTCCACCGGCTTGCCCGACAGCGTGACGCCGATTTCGTAGCTGGTTCCCACGAACGGGGCAAAGCGACGGACGACTTCATCGTACTCGTCCAGCTTCGCGTAATTCTTGTTGGTTAGATCGATCGCGAACAGTGCGTAGAACCAGCGTGGGATCGACTGTAGTGTCTCGCAGGCCTGAGCGATATTGCGGACCAGCGTTGCGTTTTGGGGAACGTGCGTGGCCCAGGCGGTATCGAGCGCATAGACGGACTTGTAAAGGTGGCTACCACCGCAAATTCCGCAGATGCGGGGTGTCACGATCAAGCCCGCTTGGGGATCTTTTCCCTTCAGGATGATCTCGAAGCCGCGGAACATGCTGGCTTCGGTCCACGCATCCGTGACGACGCCGTCCGTGATGTTGATGTTGAGATCCAGGTCACCTTCGACTCGTCCGAGCGGGCTGATCCGCATGTCAGGTGTTACCGTAGCCATGTGCTTTAGCTCCTCACGAATTGCCGCGAGTGGCCCTGTGGGCCGTGCGGCCTTGTGTTGCCAGCTTGAAATAACTCTCCGCGGGTTTTCACAGCCCCGTCAAACGACGAACATATCCTCCTTCGACCATTCGGGGGCGGCCACGCGGGCGGCCGCGGCGTGTGCCATGTAGGTGATGTGGTCCGCTCCCTCGGGTATGTCCTTGGGAATCACACCGCTTATTTTTTGCGTCTTGAATACGGTACCGGGCATCAGATCATAGAAAGGAAACTCCGGTTCCGTACATCCGGTGCAGGGCATGCCTGCGCGCGTTTTGGACGACTGACGATTCCAGAGGATACGGTTACAGGGTGAATGGGTCAGCGGTCCACGGCAACCAAACTCGTAGAACAGGCAACCCGTGCGTGTGCCCTGGCCGAACTCCATCGTGGCCTGTTTGTATTCGAAAAATTGCACGCGTGTGCAGCCTGTTTGCGTAAAGGTCTTGAAGAATGTCTGCGGCCGCTGCAGGTCGTCCAGCGCGATGTCGGCGGCGCGGCCCGACGCGATGGCCACGAGAATCTGCGTGACCCAGTCGGGATGGCAAGGGCAGCCGGGAATGTTAATCACCGGCAATCCCCACTTGGATTTGAAGTTCGGGCCCAGGTAACCGCCGCGATTACGCTTGAGATACTGCAGGCCAGTGCTGTCAGAGGGGTTCGGCGCGGTGGCCGGAATTCCCCCCCAACAAGCACAATCGCCCAGCGCCACCACTGCATTTGCTTGTTCTGCCAGCTGTTTGACCCAGTCTTTCATGGGTCGATCGGCGAACATGTTGAATCGACCAGTGCCCTGAGGCGCCTGGATCACCGTCCCCTCGAACACAAAAATATCCAGCTCGCGGTTTCCCTCGGCACAGTCGCGAATGATTTTCTTGGCGTTGTCTCCCAATTCCATGCCCAGCGATGGGTGCCAGAGGACATCAATGCCGAAGTCGGTGACAAGATCGCAGGCGCTGGGCTCTTCGGCGTTCAGGAACGACATCGTGTTCCCGCTGCAAGCGCCCCCCTGTAGCCATAACAAAGTTGCCATCGTGATTCTCCTTAAGTCAGGGATGACGGTTGATCCGGGTGGACGAGCCTCGACGGGCCGGTCGTGTGTCGCGAGCCGGGGGGAATCTTCCCGGCCACGCCTGCTGGTTACTCGTCAATTCTCGAACTTCTGCCGGACGGCACAATAGCAAGGATATGCTATCAGCGGCCGCAACATGCACGGGTTGCCGTGCGGGAAAACCCGCCCGCCCCGCAGATTCAGAGCATATCGCCATTGCCGGATCGGCCGATCACGATCAGTCCAAAGCTCACGGCGGCACTGAGCAGTTCGGCCGGATTGTGCACCCCCAGTTTCTTCATCAAGTTCGCTCGATGACGGACCGCTGTATGCGGGCTGATTTGCAGCGAGTCGGCGACCTCGCGCGTGGTCAGCCCATCGGCGATCAGCTGCAGCACCTCGCGCTCGCGATCGGTCAAGAGCTCCGGCTCCTGGATGAGGGGCGTCGCGTCTTGGGAAATCGATGCACTCACAAATTTGTCGCCAGCCAGAATGGCGTCCATGGCTCGAAACAACTCGTCGTCCATGTCCTCCTTAAGCACATAAGCGTCGGCACCGCTGTGGAATGCCTTGAGCACAAACTGCTTGTCATTGTACATCGACAGCAGCAGGATCTTGATGTTGCGGTTGGCGGCACGAATCCGGCTGAGCGCTTCAATCCCATTCAGCCGAGGCATGGCCAGATCGATGATCAGCAACTCGGCGACCGCGCCACGACACAAGTCGACGGCGTCCTTGCCATTGCTGGCTTCCGCCACCACACGAAACCGCGGATCGGATTCCAGCAGCGCGGCCAGTCCACGTCGTACCAGATTGTGGTCGTCGGCCAGGATCACGCGGATGGGCTCAGGCATCGATGGGCACCTTGATCTGGATGCCGGTGCCAGCCTGATCCGACGTCACGTGGAATTTTCCACCCATCATCGCCACGCGCTCCTGCATCCCCAATAGGCCCAACCCCTGAACCGTCGCTTGTACGTCGAATCCGCGCCCATTGTCTTCGATCGTAAACTCCAGGAACAGACCGTCGTAGCTCAACCGCAGCCAGGCTTCGGTCGCGTCGGCGTGTCGGAAGATATTGGTCAGGGCTTCCTGGGCAATGCGGTAGAGCGCCGTGGCAGCTTCCGCCCGCAGGCGTGGCAACTCGGCAGCCGTTTCCACGCGGATCCGCGTCTGTCCGTGGGAGGCGAAGTCGGCCACCAGCTGCTGCAGTGAATTCTCGAACCCCAACTCGTCCAGCGTGGGAGGCCGCAGTCGCTTGGCGAGGTCGCGCAGCTGGATGGCGGATTCGCGCAGGTTGGAACGCAAGTGATCGATCTCTTGATGAGCCTCCGAGAATTGCTGGGGAATCGCCCGGGCCAGCATCTGCAAGCTCAGCTTCATCCCGATCAGCATCTGCCCGGTTTCGTCGTGCAACTCGCGCGAGATGTGCAGCCGCTCTCGTTCCAGTCGATCCACGTGAGCGGCCGACAAGGCCCGCACTTGCTGTTGTTTGGTCTCCAAAGACTGCAGCAGCTGCGCGTTCTCGATGGAAACGGCAGCCGTGTTGCCCAGCGACTCGAGAAACGCCGCGTCCTGCCAGGAAAAATCTTCCCCATCCGCGCCGCGATGTAACTCGAAGAAGCCCACAACCTTGTCCGTGGCGTTTTTGATGGGAACGCAGAGTGATTTGAAGACACCAAACTTTCGCGCAACTTCTGCGTCGTGCAGCGGATCCGACAGATAGCTGTTGGCCACGTGTGGGAATTCGCACTCCAACACGGTTCCGGGTGTACCCTGGTGTGGCAGCCAATCCCGCTCCTGTTCAATCCACGCTCCATCGTGAAAATAGGCCGTGGACTTCATCAACACGGATGCCCCGCCGCTGGCCGGAATGGCCAAACCAGCCATGCCGCCGTCGGATTTAAGAAATCGTACCGCGTGCTGGACCAGCCGGCGTAGTAGCGCGTCCGGCGGCAAGTGCTGGTTGACGGCCGCGTTGAAGGCCAGCAATGTCTCCAGTGAGTTGCTCCACTCATGCAGCCGGTCGAAGGTCCGGGCACGATCAAACGCGGTTGAGGCCAAGTCGGCCAGGCATTGCGCCGCACGCAAGTCGTCCTCGTGAAAAAAACCCGGACGTCGCCGGCCAAAGAACCCCAAACAGCCCATGATGTGCGACTGATGATTGACAATCGGCACGCCTAATGCGGTTCGGGGGCCGGCTGCGGCGTCAAGAATCATCGCGCGTCGCTCACGCAGTACCGGCTGCAGTTGTGCCGCGAAGTCGGGCGGCTGCGGCAGTTCAACAACGCCGTGCCGGTCGCGCGCCGCGAGAAATTGCAGCCGTCCGTCGAGGACGAGTCCCACAAGCGATCTTTGACACGCCAGCAGCTCGACGGCTTGCGCCGCGACTGTATCGGCGAGCATCTGCGTGTCCAATTGGAAGGATACGGCGTTTGCGGCGGCGCGCAACTGTTCGAGCTGTTTGCGCAGCCTGGATTCGGCCACGGCCGCCGTCTCGTCAAGCGTGGCTGGCGTCGACGGGGTCAGGCCCCCCGCAGAGGTTACCCTGTCGGCCGGCCTCGCCGTTGGCCGCAGGCCCCGTGCAACAAACTCTTGATAGCTCGGCGATGACATCGTGCTCGTCTATCCACAGCCTCACGCCGGCTGACGCGTGTCCCGACGCATTGTAGTTGATTTTCAAAAATCGTGCAGATCGTCCATCGAATTAATGCATCGGGGCCGGCCCCGTCCGACCCTGGGGTTTCAGCGTCTGGCGGCTGGCCAGCAGAAATTCCAGCCAATCTTGCATGCCTGCGCCCGTTTTGGCGGAGGTCTCAATGATCTTGATGCCCGGGCGAATTGTCAGGATGTTATCGTGTGCCGCGGCCCGGTCAAATTCACAGGCCGCTGCCAGGTCCATTTTGGTGATCACCGCGATGTCCGCCGAATTGAACAGCTTGGGATACTTCAGTGGCTTGTCTTCCCCCTCCGTGGTCGAGAGCAAGACAGCCCGAATCGATTCCCCCAGGTCATAACTGGCGGTGCACACGAGATTCCCCACGTTTTCGATGAACAAAATATCGCAGGGGCCAAGCGACCAGGCCTCTAGGTGCGAGGCCACCATCTCGGCCTCCAGGTGACAGCAACCGTCCGTGGTGATCTGTCGCACGGGCGCGCCACTTTCCGCCAGTCGCCGCGCGTCGTTGTCGGTGGCCAGGTCCCCCACCAGCGCCGCGACCACCAATCCCCGTTGACGGAGTTCCGTGAGCGTACGCTTTAGAAAGGTGGTCTTGCCCGTGCCGGGGCTGGAAACAAGATTGACAGTGAGCTGCCCCTGGGCCAGGAACTGCTCGCGCAATTGCCGAGCCAGCTCATCGTTTTTCTTGAGCAGATTCTTGCGAACTTCCAAAATGCGAGGTTGCATGGGAAACTTTCATGGGCACGGCGAGACGGTAACGGCGGAATGTCAGGGCGTGACGGGCGCCTCGTCGAGGAAGTGAATCGAGTGCAGCTCAAGCTCTTGCCCCTGACGTATGTCGCCGCTGGGTGTGCCGCAGTTGGGGCATCGAAAACTCTGGATGCCCGGCAGCTGCACCTCGCGGTCACATGTTGGACAGAAAATGATGATCGGCAGTTCCTCGATCACGAGGCGCGACCCGGCCAGCAGCGTGTCCTGCGTCACGATATCGTAGCCGAAATGCAGCGACTCCTGGACGACTCCCGCCAGTCGGCCCAATCGCAGATGCACTTCGCTGACCCGCACCTGGTCAAGTTGGTCCGGCGACATTTCGGCCCGAATCGTCTCGGATGCCATGTTGACCAGGCTGTGAGCAATGGAAAGTTCGTGCACCGGAGACTCGTTCGACTATCCGCGAATTCGTTTGTTGGCCCTCTGATCCTCAAGACTGTGCTGGCCGATCCGTTTGGCGATATGCAGCCCCACTCCCACCGCTGCTTGGATGTCAGGATCACGCATTGCACGCAGCAAGCCGAAGAATCCAACCGGGGCCGGCGGCTGTCGCTTGGCTTCGCGATGTGCAGCGGCCACCACGGCCCCAATCTCACCCAATGTGCCCACGATCTCTGGATCCAGCATCCCCGATTCTATCATCTCGTTGGCCGCGTGGGTCATCCGCGGTAGCTCTTCGGTCAACAACTTCAATAAGTCTCGCCCTCCCGCAGCCGGCTGCAACTTGCGTAATTCGGCCAAACCCGAGGCTAGCGAGTCGGTCATCACCTCGCCGCGGCTCAGAAAGCCATCCAGCGACTCCAGGGCAAATGCCGCAATTTCCAGTCGGTCCAACAGGCTCTTGAGGACAGCTAACGTCTTCGGGTCGCTTAACTGCTGGACCACTCCCGACGCGAGCAGCGCGTTCAGGTTCGCCTCGCCAGCCAGGTCGGCTAACTTACTGCTCGTCTTTACCATGGCGGGCAGCTTGCCGATCAGCTCGTGGACGCCGTTGGCGTCTGTGTCAAACCTGCGCAGTTCCCCAAGGCCTGCGGCCAACGAATCGGTGATCGTCGCACCGCGACTCAAGAATCCGTCGAGCGATTCGAGCAAGAACGAAAATACTTCCAGCCGGTCCAGTACTTGATGCAGCGCGGCCGCCGTCTTCGGATCGGATAAGCGGTCCTTAAGCTGTTCCACTGGGTCAGCCGTCGCCAGGCCCTTGTCCGCTTGATAAGCTGCCGCACACATTTGACGATTCCTCCCTTGAAGTACCGGGAGCAACGCAAGAAATTCGTTCCCCGGAAAAGGAAACTCCTGTGGGTCTGTTTCCCAGCTGCTAGATTTTGACTCGAATTCCGCGAGATGCTCAATGGTATAAACATGCTATTTTGAAATTTGCGTCGGTGCTGGACAATCGCCGCGACGTGGCTTACGTTGGTGTTTTCCACGAGTCTTGACGGGCGGGTGTCTAGTTGACTGAACTATCCTGGCTGACCATCACCGCAATTTCCGTGGCTTTTATCCATACCGTGGTCGGTCCGGACCACTACGTTCCATTTGTCGCCATGGCCCGGGCGCGGGGCTGGTCGCTGGCCCGGATGATCAAGATCACCACGATCTGCGGCGCCGGTCATGTGGCGGGGTCCGTGGTGCTGGGCGTCGTGGGACTGGCTCTGGGCCTGTTGGTTGTGCAGATGGAAGAGATCGAGTCCGCACGGGGTGACACTGCAGCCTGGCTGCTGATTGCGTTCGGGCTCACCTACCTTGTCTGGGGGCTGGCTCGCGCCGTACGGAACGCGCCGCACGCGCACCATCATGTGCATGCCGACGGGACCGTTCATTGCCACGAACACGTGCATGACGTGGAACACATACACGTGCATGAATCGGTTTCCTGCAGCGCACCCGCGGACCGGGTTGTGGGCGGCCAGTCGTCGCGGCCCCGTCGCAGGATGGGGCTTGTCGACTTAATCGTAGGACAGGTCTGTAACCTGTCGGAGCGGCAGGTACGCGAAACTGGGATCTTGAATCTGGGGAAGGCGGACAGGTTACCAACCAGCCCTACGCCCCATCGGGCGACTACATCCATGACAGCTTGGGTGTTGTTCATTGTATTCGTGCTGGGACCCTGCGAACCGCTCATTCCGCTGCTGATCTGGCCCGGAGCCAAAATGTCTCTGTTTGCCGCCGCGGTTGTCGTGCTGGCCTATGCCGTGACGACCGTGTTGACGATGTGCTGTTGCGCGCTGGCGCTTTTCCAAACCGCGGGCAGTCTACCTCATTTGGGTCTGGACCTTCATCGCTACGCACATGCGCTGGCGGGGTCCGCCGTATTGATCTGTGGATTGCTGATTAAGAGCGGTCTTTAGCGGCTTGACCCTCATCGTGCCGAATAATTCCATGTGTCATCTGAGGAAGCTGACAACATGCGCAGCACGGTCAGCAGCCGAAAGATCTTCCAGGGACCTTGTTCCACCGGCAACCGTAAGTGCGGGAGATGCCGGACGCAACGCTGCAGGCAATGTCACGTTGGCTGGCAGCTCCTTCACTCCGCTCCGCTCCGCCACACATCGTTGGGCCAGCCAGCGGGATCCGTGTCCGTAGCGAAAAACCGAACACGATTCGGGGCAAGCAGACTATCGACGCCCGTGTCCCAGCGGAGCTAACATTGATGGCCCAAATAGATCAAAACCAACCCGTGATGGTCACCGGCGCCACGGGCTATGTGGCCGGCTGGATTGTCCAGCAACTGTTGGATCAAGGGATCACCGTGCACGCGGCCGTGCGGGACCCGACCAACAAGGCAAAGCTCAAGTACCTGGATCAGTTAGCCGACAACGCACCCGGCCACATCCGCTACTTTCAATCGGATCTGCTGCAGCCCGGTTCGTATGCCGAGGCTATGCAGGGATGTCAGCTGGTATTCCACACGGCTTCCCCCTTTACGCTCAATGTCAAGGACCCGCTCAAAGACCTGGTCGAACCAGCCCAACTCGGAACGCGAAACGTACTACAACAAGCCAACCAGACCCTATCGGTCAGGCGCGTTGTCGTGACGAGCAGCTGTGCGGCCATCTATGGGGATAACTGCGACATGCTCCTGGCCCAGGGACCTATGTTCACCGAACAGGATTGGAATACGACTTCTTCGCTGACGCATCAGCCGTATTCGTACTCCAAAACGCTGGCAGAACGCGAGGCGTGGAATATCGCCGAGGCGCAGGACCGCTGGTATCTCCGGGGGGTTTTGGGGGGGTACCCCCCAAATGCACCGCCTGAAACGCATCCACCGCGGCCGTTGCTGTGGCAACGCAAGTCGCAGGACGCGTCCGCAGTTCATGGGGGGGTACCCCCCAGACCCCCCGGCGGGGCACCAGACCTCCCGGACTAACCCAGCCACCCCCCCGGGGGTGTTGGCTCGTTTTCGGCGTTACAGACAGACCATGTTATTCGCAGCCAGACTGCCAAAAAGGAGGCAGAGATCGTACCATACGGATCGATGGCTAAAGAAAAACTCCTTCCAAGCCTGCGAACACCTCAGTGAGCGAAATTGAGAACGGAATCTCCTGGCACAGCCAAACTTCGCAGCAGGTTCTCGCTCAGCTCGCTGCACATCCGTCGCGTGGCTTGAGCGGCGCGGAGGTGGTGGAGCGGCAGGCACGATTCGGGCTGAACGTCCTGGTCGAGGCTGGGCCGGAACCAGCCTGGCGTCGGCTGATGAACCAGTTTACGAACCTGGTCATCTGGATCTTGATCGTGGCCGCCGTCATTTCAGGAGCGATGGGCGAGTGGGCCGACACGGCGGCCATCCTGGCCATCGTGATCGTGAACGGGATCATAGGCTTTCTGCAGGAGGAACGCGCCGGGCGAGCGCTGGCGGCGCTGCAAAAACTGTCTTCCCCCATGGCCAAGGTGATTCGTGATGGCCAGCTGCAGTCCATTCCGGCCAAGGAACTTGTTCCGGGTGACCGAATTGAACTGGAGGCTGGGGACAACATTCCAGCCGATGCGCGAATTTTGAAGTCTTATGCACTTCGTGCTCAGGAAGCTGGCCTCACGGGCGAATCGGTTGCGGTTGCGAAAGATGCCGACTGCTTGTTGGAGCAGCACTTGCCGCTGGGGGATCGTCGCAACATGCTCTACGCCAGCACGGTGGTCGCCGCCGGCAAAGCCTCTGCGATCGTCGTGGCCACCGGGATGCAGACCGAACTCGGGCAAATCGCGGGCCTGTTGGGACGCTCAGAGCAAGAGCTCACGCCGTTGCAACGTCGCCTGGCCGAACTGGGGAAAATTCTGGTGGCTGTTTGTCTGGGAATTGTGGCGGTCATCTTTGCGCTGCAATGGATGCGAGGCGGCAACCTGATGGAGATCTTTCTGATTGCGGTCAGCCTGGCCGTGGCCGCCGTGCCGGAGGGCCTTCCCGCCGTCGTGACGCTGGCGCTGGCGTTGGGCTTGCAACGCATGGTCAAACGCAATGCATTGGTCAGAAAGCTGCCCAGCGTGGAGACGCTGGGCTCGGTCACGGTCATCTGCACCGACAAGACCGGAACGCTCACGCGTAATGAAATGACCGTGCGCGAAATTGCAACTGTCAATTCCCGCTATTACGTGACGGGGAGCGGCTACCGACCTCACGGAGAGTTTCAGCCATTTTCGGCTCCTCAGCTTGTGGACCCAATCCCGCCAACGTTCCCTGATGCTCCCCGGGACGACCGTCCGGCAACTTCAGGCCCTGCAATCGATCCCCACACAGACACAGACCTCGTCGAATTACTGACGATCGCCGCGCGTTGCAACAACGCCTCGGTGAGTCCCGTGGGAAGTTCGGGCCACGACTGGCAGGTGGTGGGGGACCCCACGGAAGGAGCATTGGTCGTGGCCGCGCTCAAAGCAAAAATCGCCAGCGATGATCAAGATAGCCCCGTGATTTTTGAAATTCCCTTCGACTCGGAACGTAAAACCATGTCCGTGGTGGTCCGACCGGTCACCGGCGACCCGATCATGTATACGAAAGGGGCTGCCGAAGCGGTTCTCGCGAGGTGCCAGTTCCTCCAGCGAAACGGCGAAGTCACCTCACTGACCGAAGACCTTCTGCGCGACATCCTGCAAGCGAATAACTCGATGGCGCGACGGCGCTCCGCGTGCTGGCCTTCGCATACCGAAAACATTTGAGTCAGTCCGGGAGTGATTTTCGGGAAGACGATTTGACATTCGTGGGCATGGTCGGCATGATCGATCCGCCGCGTGAAGAAGTCAAAGACGCCGTCGCCCGATGTCGCACGGCCGGTATCCTGCCCGTGATGATTACCGGGGACCACCCGGAAACCGCCCTGGCGATCGCTCGAGAATTGAAGCTGGCCGATCATCAGCAGAAGGTGCTGACCGGTTCGGAACTGGACTCGCTCAGCGACGCGGACTTGTCCCGGCAGATTGCCGACATTCGGGTCTTCGCGCGGGTCTCGGCTGAGCACAAATTGCGCGTGGTGCGAGCCTGGAAGTCGCGCGGTGAAGTCGTGGCGATGACCGGGGATGGCGTCAACGACGCGCCCGCCGTGAAGGTCGCCGACATCGGCATTGCCATGGGAATCACCGGGACCGACGTCACGAAAGAAGCCTCGGACATGGTCCTTACCGACGACAACTTCACGTCGATCGTGAGTGCCGTGGAGGAGGGTCGCGGTATCTTTGACAACATCCAGAAATTCGTGCACTATCTGTTGTCGTGCAATGCGGGCGAGGTCCTGCTGATGTTCTTTGCCGCGCTGATCGGCTGGCCTCTGCCGCTGGTGGCGATTCAGATCCTCTGGATCAATCTCGTCACGGACGGCCTGCCTGCCTTGGCCCTGGCCATGGAACCTCCGGAACGAGACATCATGACCCGCCCCCCCCGCGCTCCGCACGAAGCCGTCATCACCTGGCAACGCGGCTGCACGATCCTGCTGCATGGCATCCTGATGGCCAGCGCCAGTTCGGCATGTTTCTGGATCGAATATCAGGGAGATCGCGCCCAGTTACCACGTGCCCGCACGGCCACCTTTTGCGTCGTGGCGTTCTCGCAGCTGTTCTTCGCCATCAGCTGTCGCAGTCAGCGCTACACCATGCCGCAGCTCGGCCTGTTCTCCAACCCCCACCTGTTGGCCGCGATCGTGATCTCGGGTTTGCTGCAGCTGAGCGTGGTGACGCTGCCGTTGGCACAGCCCGTGTTCGAGGTGGCCACGCACCTCGGGTCCAATTGGCTGTGGGTGCTGGGCCTGTCGCTGCTGCCCGTGACGATAATCGAACTGGGCAAACTGGTGCTATTTCGACGGTATTCATCGGCGAACCGGCTCCGTAAGGTGCCGGGTGAGCAGCGGTAATCGCGTCACAGTGCCCGTCGAGTCCTGTCCCCATCGAGTCGGCCAGTCACAAGCGACGGTGGTGGACGACGCGCTCGCTGACGTTGAACGTGTTATTGGCGCCCACCCGGCACTTCACGGGCCTGTCGATTTAATACGTCCAAGGCAAAATGTCATCCTGAAGGGGCAACGCGACTGGAGGATCTGCCAACAAACGCTGCCGCACCAAATAAAGTACGACGTTTGGCATCGTCGATGGAAGAGCCTTCGGCTCGCTCCATCTCCGATTAAATCGACAGGCCCTTAGGGTGCGGATTCGCGCGACGCCGCACTCGCGCGTGATGGGCTCTCGTTGGGAGACCGTTCCAGGATGGCTCGTGTGAAGCTGATCTTGGCGAACTCTTCGTCCGGCGACTGCACGATGGCTTGCACGGTCGGGTCGATCAGGTTTTCCAGCCATTCGCCAGGCGAAACGCCATTCGGTCGCCCCGAGAACTGTTCGAAGGCGTTCAGAAACACGTCCTCGACAAT
The DNA here is from genome assembly GCA_963695565.1 of uncultured Planctomycetales bacterium. Classification (GTDB taxonomy): domain Bacteria; phylum Planctomycetota; class Planctomycetia; order Pirellulales; family Pirellulaceae; genus CAVOGW01. The sequence continues at coordinate 297,869 of CAVOGW010000003.1, read as the reverse complement.
GTCCGAAATGGTGACGGTTTCTCCCAGTTGCGATTCGAGTTCCGTGTAGCGTTGCACCCAGCGACCGATACGCCGGGCCAGGGCTTCCTCGAACACATCCACCGCCCGCCGAAAGCGGGCATAGTCGTCCTGCGCGACGGCCTGATCCAGCACGCCGATATCGAGCTCTTGAGTCGGGGTCAGCGTATGTCGCGTGCCACGGACATGTTTGACTAACTCGGCGTCCCCCTGCATTCGCTGCTTGTAGATTTCGACTTTCTTCACCAGCTTGCGAATACACTTCTCATAGGCCGGGTGTACTTCCACCGCGCGGTCACCCGTAAACAGCGTCTTGCCTGGCAATACCAGGCTGGTCTTGACGTGATAATCGTTGCTTTTCCCATGATAGATGACCGTTATGTACAGGGTCGAAACGGGAAAATCGGCTACGAGTTGACGCAGCGTGTGCAGGTCCTCCTCCATTGCTGAAATTTCACCGGCTGTCAGATCGCACCCCTTGGTGTCCAGATTGATGCGGATGTTCCGGTCTTCGTCGGAGTATGCCATCACATGGTTCCTTGACAAATAGACGATAAGCGTTGATTCGTATGCTGACCACCTTACGCATATCTGCAAACTCTGGGCAAACTCCATACCAAGCGGCCCGCCAAGTTCTGAAGTTGCGCGTTTCCGTAAAGTGGCGACCGGATTTGAAGATTTCCCCGAGAATGGGGCTTGGAATGGGCCGTAACCGTCCGACTCACTAGCTTGCGCTGCGGGCTTGTATTCATGCGTGGCCAGCCACGATTCAGCCGTGGGCCATTCCCCCATCGGGCTTCCGCGCCGCTGGCGGACGCACGGCGTGCCATTTCGCACGTTTTGCCGCACGCATCCGGGCTGGCTATGCCCCGTTAGATGCTTCGCCCGGCAGCCTTTTGAGACAACCATGACGCCCGCATTGAATAGGCGCGCGAATTGCAATCTGGATCTCGACATGACGCTAGGAGTTAGATTTTTTGACGGGAATTTGCCGTCATCGCCAACCGAGCATGTAGGAGGAAATATCATGTCCGTCGTCAAAGTCATCGAATTGGTTGCTTCGTCCAAAAAGAGTTGGGAGGATGCTGCCAAAACTGCTTTGAAGGAAGCTTCCGAGTCGCTACGGCACATCAAGTCAGCCGATCTCGTCAAACAGACAGCCCACGTCAACGAGAAGGGTGATGTGATCGACTATCGGGTCACAATGCATGTGGCATTCGAACTTGAACACCACAGCCATCTGGTGGGTGCGGGGTAGGTCGCAGCCAAGTGACAAAGGTCAAAGGGAAATTGCAACGGTATTGTGGTCTAAGTGTGACCATGGTCTCTCTGGTGGAGTGACCATTTCGTCGTCCATTTTATGAGGGAGAGTCGCCATGAACGTGTCAGATTTTCTCAAACAGCGAAACGTCCACTTCGACCTGATTCAACACGTCGACACGTACGATTCGCAGCGCTTGGCGCAGGCAGTGCACACTCCCGGTCGCGAAGTGGCCAAAACCGTACTGTTGCGGGTGAAGGGGCAAAATGGGTATGTGGTGGCAGTCTTGCCTGCCAACATGACGATCGACTTGGAGCGAGCCGCGCAACTGCTGGGTAAAGGAAAGCTGGAATTGGCGACCGAAATCGAAATATCGAGGCACTGTCCCGATTGCGAAATGGGCGTCCTGCCACCATTCGGCTCGCAATACGGCCTGACCACGGTTGTCGACGCGAGTTTGGGAGAAGACGAAGAAATCGTGTTTGAGGGCAATTCGCACCACGAAGCCATTCGCATGAGATTCGAGGATTTTCTCCAGATTGAACGGCCTCTCGTGGGCAACTTCGGCCTGTAACGCCGAGGGCTTATGCCAACAGCGCCGCCAGCACTCCCGAGATGACGATCCCGTCAAACGTGCCGGCCCCGCCAATCGAGAGCATCCCCGTGGAAACGCGGCTGATGTCTTTCAAGTGCAGCAAGTCCGCGCCGACCAGGGGCCCCAGAATCCCGGCCACGAACGCTACGCACACGCGATGGGGTGAATCCAAGGGCACTGTCAGCCACGTTGCCGTGACCGCCACAAGCGGCGAGACCAGTCCCGGCATCATGATACCGATGCCGGCCACTGGGCGCGCAACCCAATAACAGGCCATCGTGTTGAGCACAGTCACGAAGGCCAGCGGCTGAAACTGGCTGCTTCCCGTCCGCAGCATGTGCATGATTTGCAAAGTCACCAACGCCAACGGGATGATGCATCCCCCCACGTTCACGGCAATCACGGTCTCGCGACGGATGCGTGGTAGCATGGGAGCAAATCCCCGCAGCCCATAGACGCCCAACCAGTCCATCATCTGATCCTCGGTTCGGGAAATCCGATACACGGGAATATTGACCAGCCCTCCGAACAGCATGGAGACGACCGTGAAGGCGGCCACCGCGGGAGGCAGATGAAGCCGTTCCAAGGCTGAACTCATCACGTCGACGAAGATCAGCGGCATCAGGAGCAACAGCAACAATGCCAACAAAATTGTGATACATCCCATGGCGGGGAAGTAAGCAGGAATGTCAGATCGTTGTAAAGGCATGGAATAACAAGCCCCAGTTGCGGTCAAGCCGGTTTGGCAACCGTGATTATTCAAGTCATTTCCGTCCGCCGCGACCAGCGTCACGCCCGCAATCCCTCCGGCTGAGCGCGGTGGTTGCTTCGGTTTCTCGCTCCACCCATCCCGGTGGCGGAATCGGTCGCCCGCGATCGGCGGCGCGAACACCAATGGCACTCGGTTTGGGCATTGTGGAACAGTTGTCCTCAACTGTTTCCCCCGACATTTTCGCGATTCGCGGAACAATTGAGGACAATTGTTCTACAAACTAAGTGCCGTCGGGCGCGAGTATGCCGGCGGCTCCGTTTCGGCCTCGGCAACCGGCGCTTCGGCAAGCGATTTGCTCACGAACGTGCCGGTCGCATCTCGTGATCGGACCATGCGGTGGATCCTCCCCCTCACGGTCCATACGATTTGGCTGCGCCGCTATATTATATGGAGGCCCGACGATCAGTCAGGGCAGGATGCGGCCGATGTAATCGCCGTGCGGATCCGCTCACCCCAGCCCGAGCCGCGAGTTTTGCCGGCTTTACGAATCTTGCTGACAGCACTGCCGCCTACCGGAAACGATTTGAAACCCAAGGAGATCCATCGATGTCCATGACGATATCCAGTGCAGCATTCAAGCATGGCGAGCGAATCCCCGAGCGATTCACGGGAGAAGGAGACGACGTGTCTCCACCACTCCAATGGAAAGGTGTGCCTGCGGGAACTAAGCAGTTTGTGCTGATTTGCGACGATTCCGACGCCCCGTCGCCGCAGCCTTGGGTGCATTGGGTGCTGTATGGTGTGCCGGCGACCACCACAGGCCTAATAGAGGGGTTGCCGACAACCGAGAAGCTTGACGTGCCTCCCGGGGCTCTGCAGGGCAAAAACTCCTGGTCGCTCGGCGTCACGACGGGATATCGAGGTCCCATGCCGCCCGCCGGTCACGGACTTCACCACTATCATTTTCGGCTGTACGCACTGGACCACGAATTCGACTTCGAGCCCGGCTTGGAAAAGCGTACGGTGGTCAGTGCGATCGCCGGACATATTCTGGCCGAAGCTGAAATCGTGGGCACGTATGAGCGGTAGGAATATCGGCGGGCCGGCCAGCGTCGTGACGTTGCACGAGTGTTCGTCTTGAGGGAGCTGACAACGTGCGTAGCGCGGTCAGCGACCGAAGGATCTGCCCGCGGCGTCGAGCTACATGCGACGCTAGACGCAGGGGATCCCCGACACACCCGTGTAGCCGAAATCCACGCGCGGGCAGATCCTTCACTCCGTTCAGGCTGACAAATAAATGGACTCCGTTCAGGCTGACACGCGACGGCCTTGCCTCCGTTCAGAAAAACCATTCACCGCGGCAACCACTAAAACCAATCATTGGCCACGGGCAGCGGGTGGCAGTGACCACGGCCAAACCGCCACGTAATTCCCAGCCCAATCCAATACGACTGCAGGTTGGCTGATGTGAATTCGCCGAAATCCTGCGATTCTCGAAACATGCCACCCGCAAACAGATCGGCATCCACTCCGGGCAGCAGATCCCTGATCCCCACACCTCCCGTAATGCGGTGGCGGTTGATGGCCGGAATTTGGGCCTGCACGTACTGGACGGCGTTCTGCAAACCGGGCAGGATCACGCCGTCAATGCTGGGGCCAGGGTTGGCTGCCGTGATATTGTCCGCATACACGTAACCGAATCGCATGCGGATGCGTTCGGTGAGCGCATACTGGGTCCCCAGCTGATAGACCCATTGATCGTCGTACAACGGTCCAAACAGGTCCGTATCGTTCCAGTTCTTATAGAGCAGGTCGAAGGCCACCAATAGACGTCCCTGCATGAGACTTTGATTGGCGATGCCGATTCCCACGTTTCGCGGCAATTCCATGGGGATGTCCTGAGAGATCGTGAACGTACCGTCCAGCAGCTGTAGACGGATGGCATCATCGAACCGGAACGATTGCTTTGTTTGGTAGTAGGCGCCGACGGTCGTCGCGGCTCCCAGGTCGTAGCTGAAGCCCAAGCTGCCGCGCAGCGCATAGTCATAGCTTGCAGCGCTGTTGCCGATAAACGGTCCGTACAGGTTGGCGGTCCCCAGCCACAACGACGCCCCGACGGCCAATTGGTCCGTGACGTGGACGCCCACCGAGTTGGCGACGGTCAAGACGGAGATCACGTCGGACGTCCCGTTGCTCTCAGGGACGTCGTTGAAGCTTATTCCTGCCCCGGCCGTACCGAACAGCCCCATCCCCAGGGTCACCGGCAATCCCAAGGCGTGCAGGTCCTGAGTGACACCGAAACCGCCCAGCGCCGAGCCCTGTGCTTGGGACTTGGCGGAATAGGGGCTGAGTCCGGGTAGCACATCCGTTCCCGTATGTTGCATGTTGAACGTGCCCTCGACCCAGGCCGCATTGGTCGAGAAGTTCGTCCCGAATAGCTTGGCCACGGTGGCTGGGTTCCCTCCGATCGCGGACTGCACATCTTGCGGCCGGGCAATGCTGGCACCTCCCATGCCACCTGAGGCTGGAAACAGCGTATTGTGCAGTTCGATACCAAAGCCTTGCGCGAACGCTGCGGCCGTCGACAGACAAACCGTCAGCACCAGGATGACGCCGCGAGGAATCCAAAGTCGAACGAGTGCATGCATGGCGAGAACTTTCTCAGCGGCCGCTGGGATCGCGGGATGGCGGGATGGCATGATTGCGATATTCGGACCCATCGGCACAATCCTTGCAATGGGTCCATTCAGCGAGGCGCGGTTAGTACGCCTTGCGGAACAGGACAACTCAGCCGTGTCTGTCCAGCTTACCGAACCGAAACACGTAGTGCGTCTGCCCAACGGCCTTAGGGCAGGTTTGTAACGGGCGTAACCCGCGTTCCTCGCTCGTACCCGTACTCCGTGTCGTGGTACTCGTTCTCGTGCTCGATTGCGTCCACCGATCGGTCAATTCGCTCGATTCGAGCACGAGTCCGAGTACGAGTCCGAGTACGAGTACCGGCCTACGCCTGAGCACGAGTCCGAGCCATGGCAATTAATCGCGATAGCTAGCAACACATTTCGATGACCTTTGGCAATTCGAGACCCAAGACTCTCCAGTTGGTAGCCGAGGAAACTGGAGCGGAACGCGGGTTACACGCGTTTGCAACCTGCCCACCGAGTTCACCTGGTTAGCGAATGAAGCCGAACGGCCCGGCAGGACGATGCACGACGACGGCGTACGGCCCCACGGCCCTGTCGAAATCCAAATGGAATTGACGCATTCCGGCAATTCGTCTAACAGTCGCCAGGAAACGCGAGGCTCGATCGCGCCCCTCGTCGCATTCCGACTATGGCTGGGCCAATCATGTTCACACGCAAGACTCGCTACCAGCGCCAGCTTTCGGCGGCGCGAACGCTCATCGAACAGCTTTCACAGAAACTCAACGCTCCCGTTTCCGTGCGTTTGTGGGATGGCAGCGAAATCCCGTTGGGAACCCACGTCGCCCCCCACTTGTTTCTCTCGATCAGTGGCCCCGGCGTGATCGGCTCGTTGCTGCGCTGGCCGACGCTCGACAATTTGCTGCGTCATTACGCACGCGGGCACATTGATTTTCACGGTGCCGACATCCATACCTTCATGGAAGCCCTGGTCGATCGCGAAACACGGCGGCCCGCGCAAGATCAGCAAATCACTGGTACTTCGCGCATTGTGGCCCTTCCTGTTCGAGCCTGCCAGCTCGGCCGTCGTCGATCACGCGTACCGCGGCGAGATTACCGGCCGCAGCCGGCGTCAGCACGATAACCTCGATTTTGTGCAGTTCCACTACGATGTCAGCAACGAGTTTTATTCGCTGTTCCTGGACCGCGAAATGGTCTACACCTGCGGCTATTTCACCGACTGGAATAATTCGCTGGACGAGGCCCAAGTCGACAAGCTGGACCTGATCTGTCGCAAATTGCAGCTGAAACCAGGAGATCGCTTGCTGGATATTGGTTTTGGCTGGGGCGGTCTGCTGTGCCATGCGGCGCGGCATTATGGCGTCCGCGCTCACGGCATCACACTGGCCGACAACCAGGTGAAATACACGCAAGCGAAAGTACATCGACTGGGTCTGGAGCATCAAGTGACGGTGGAAATCCGCGACTACGCCGATCTCGACGGCCAGTTCGATAAAGTGGCCTCGATCGGCATGTACGAACATGTCGGCATCGACAACCTGCCGGCGTTCATGCGGAAAGTCAACTCACTGCTGTCGAAGAACGGGACCTTTTTGCTGCAGGGCATCACCCGACCTGGCAAAGCCAGCATGAAGCAATTTCGGCGTACGAACGCCGAACGCCGCCTGCTGAACAAGTACATTTTTCCCGGCGGCGAACTGGATCACGTGGGGCACATCCTGCAATCCATGGAGTCTAATGGATTTGAAGTGGCCGACGTGGAGGGTTGGCGGAACCATTATGCGCAGACGTGCAAGCTTTGGTGTCAGCGGCTGTACGCCCGCCGAGACGAAGCCGTGGCCAGTGTGGGGGAACAGAAATACCGCATGTGGCTGCTGTACCTCGCCGGCTGCAGTTTTGCCTTCAAAAATGGTGGCGCGAGGCTGTATCAGATCTTGGCGGAAAAGCACACCAAGAAGCAGCTGTCAAGCATGCCGGCGACGCGCGACCATCTGTACCTCGTCGAAACGCCACAGTCCGCGCCGTCCCCGCAACGTGCTTGCTGTGCGTTGCAGGCAGGGCCGGCCCCCGCCGGCTCTCCTGCCCTTTGCTCCCCCGCCGACGTTCGTCGCGCGGTAAGAAATATCTGATTCTGTCCCAGGAACTGTTTGCAACACCGAAATTTACGTCGGCCTGAAGCCTCGCTCATGCGCGGACAAGGGCCGTCGAACTGGCGAGCCTTGGAACAGAAGGCGTTCCCCATGACCACGCTGCATCGGCTGACAGCCTTCGAAGAATATATGCTGGTCGACGAGACGGTCGATCATCCCATGACGTTCTTTTTGCGCTTGGATCTCATCGGTCAGGTCGATGTGGTTGCGATGAGGGCTGCGTTCTCCGAAGTCGTCGCGCGTCATCCCCTGCTATGGTCCACGGTCGTGCGTCGATACGGTCGGCTGTACTGGCGGATGCTCCCAGAGCGGGCGCCGACGCTGGACGTGCGACTGACCAGCTCACTGGCCGGTTGTTCACTCAAAACGCACATGGACCTCGCCCGAGAGCCAGGTATCCGCGCGCAGCTCAATCTGATCGGAAAAACGGCTGCACTTTGGCTGCAATTTCACCATAGTTGCAATGATGGAATTGGCGGCGTGCGTCTGGTGCACGAGCTGATGGATGCCTATCGCTTGCTCCAATCGGGCGAAAACAGCCGTGTGAGCAGCCCTGAACAAAAAAGTTTCCCGACGCGTCGTTGTGCGTTTCAGAACTTGACGCGCATCGCTAAGACCAAACGCCTCGCGTACGATTTTGCGCGCATCTGGAACTTCCTGCGCCGGCCGCTGGTGGCGTGCCGGGACCACGACCTCGACGAGGTCCTCCCCTCGGCCACGCCGTCGTTTATGGAAGCACGGTTGCCGTTTACGCGTTCGATGATGGCTCGCCTCAAACACACGCGCCCCCGCCCACTCACGCCCACCGTGAATGATGTGCTGTTGCGCGACGTGTATCTTGCGCTGGGCGATTGGATCAAAGGGTTGCCCTCCAGCCGCGGCGGTCAAGATCGCTGGATCCGTATTTCGGCGGCCACCAACATGCGGAATCCCTCCGCCGAGGAAATCCGCTGTCAAAACGACGTCAGTCTGGTGTTTTTGGATCGTCGTTCCCGCGACCTGCACGACGAGACCCAGCTGTTGCGCGGGATTTCCGCGGAAATGTCCCAGATCAAGAGTGACCAGATGGGATGCGCCATGTTGCGGAGTTTGAACTGGTGTCGAGCGCTGCCCGGTGGAATTGCGGTGGCCTCAAAACTCCGTCGCGATTATGCCACGGCGGTCGTCTCGAATTTGGGCCACGTTTTTTCGCCACAGCATGAAATCGGGCGGACGTCGATGGGCAACCTGTCCGTAGCGACGCTGGGATTCCTGGTACCGATTCGCCGCGGCACTCCTTTTTCCTTTGGCGTGTTGACGCACGCCAATGAACTGACGATCGGCATGCAATACGACGACGGGCTGATTCCCTACGACCGGGCGCAACAGCTGCTTTCCTACGTCACCACGCGCTTGTCCAGCTCGTTGGGAATCGAGCCACAGCAGGACGTCGGCCGCGCCGCCTGACTTCTTCGTACTCCCCGTATCCCGTACTCCCCGCACCCTGTTTTGCTCAGCTCATGTCACTGCCCTCCCCGCCGGCCCGCACGGATCAGCACTCCGCGCACTAATCACGGCCGTTCGCAGTATTGTTTCACGGCGTCCATGTCCCGGTCGACGGCCTTGCTGACCACGCCCAGTATCATGGGGGTCACCACTCGTGCCAACCACGTGTGGGGCCTCGCGTCCATTTGCATTGCCATTTCCACCCGGTCGCCGTCTTGGGTGACTCGAAAAATGGTATCCCAGATCGCTCCGCCGGCGTCGGCAACCATTCTGACCAATTCGTCTTCGACAAGCTCAGCCACTTCCAGTTCCGTCGCGGCTTCCTTGCCCTGCATGATGCGTGTTTCGCGAAAGCGGGTGCCGACTCCGTATTTTTTGTCGGTCAGGAATTCCACTTTCGTGATACCGGGAACGGCCTTTGAGAATTCATCGACGGTCGCCAGCGTGCGGAAGACCTTTTGAATCGGAGCATTGATGGTTCTTTGCGTGCTGACCACATAGGTTCTCGGTGCCGCCAGGACGAGGCCCAACAAGCCGAAGATCAGACACACGGCGATGCCCGCGAACCACAACCACCAGGGATGGGGAATCGTGATCAAATTCCAAATCGTGGCGAGGCTGAAGAACACCACCACGATCAAGGCGGGGAAGGCACTTCGGCGGGGAGCGCATCGCCGGGCCACAAAAGCGCCCACGAGGTTGCCTGCCGCCCAAGCCGTTAACAGCCCCAGGAACGCGCTAAGTGGTAGCGCGCTTATCCACTTAGCCAGCTCTTCCTTGTTCTCCAGCGTGACGCCTTCCGGCATAGGATGTGCCAGGCTGTTTGCGCCTTCGACGGCCGTTACGACCAATCCGCCCGAAATAATTCCAGCCAGCACGGCGCCGATGCGATGCAGTAGATTCATGCAAATTCTCCAGAGTTCAGTCAGCGGATGGAGTATTACTCGACTCGTTCAAGCGACTGTCCCGCCTCCTCGCCTGCCAACTGTTGTCGAGCGAGTCGACGAAGTTCGTCGTAAACCAGCGGCAACAGACGCTCCGTCTCAATCGGACGAGCGTCCAGTGCGTTGAACGTTCGCGTTATGTTGAACGTTCGCGTTATTTCGTTCACGGCAAGCTCCTACGGAGACGATCGGTGCAGTGAACAAGTGCCCTGCAGTGACACAGAACCTCGCGTCGATCGACTTCGACCAGGACTCATTGTAGCGTAAGGCGAGACCGAAAGATCGAAGGTGCTGAGACACCGTTGCCGTGTGGGACACGGCGATCAACGCTAGTCTGCGTCGCACCGTTGCAAGTCCGCCGACTTTAGGCGATCCGTGCCGTTAACGGCCTGTCTGATGACGGCCCCGGCCGCGACTCCGGGCGTTTCGCGAGGCCGCATCGCAGCGCACCAGGATTATAACGCGAGGAAGCTCAGCTTGGACTGCGTTTCGCCGCAAGAGTCCGCCTGTTTCGCGGAAGCCGCTGCCGGGCGGCTCCGATTACCAGCTTCGACAAATTCGCTGCCGGCCGTGCCATCGGCAGCTTGCATTGCAAGTAGCATTCACCGCATGAAGCCGGTCGCAAATTCAGTTCTCTTGCTCGATGGACGCCCCTGCACTATGATCCGCTGCCCTATCCGGGTTCCGAAGGCTCCTCGCTTGATGCGATTGACCTGAACGGTTCCGCATTTCCGCGCGAGATACGTCCGGATAGGCATTCGGGGAACCCCGATCGCAAGAAGCCACGCGGTGGTCGTGTGCTTGCGTGACACGCTTCAAGAGATTTCCATGATGGATGCCAGGAAGACGCGCGTTGGTTTGCTCTTGTGCTGTGCTCTGACCTGCGACTCGGCCACCCTCTGTGCTCAATACACCACTCCGACACCAACCGGTCCCGAACAGTTTTATTTAACGGACCTTCCTGAGTCACCGCCCCGCACGCCGTTGCCCATGTTTCAGGGGCCGCAAACCGGCGCCGGCGATGCGGCGGCAATCAAGGACGCACCAAAGCAGCAGGCAACAAAGCAAGAAAAAGAGCAGGTAGCCGCAGAGCCCGAGAAAGTAAAGAAAGAACAGTCACCCTTACCGATCCAAATTCCCAAGCCGCCGGAAAAGCCCGTCTATCCCACGGTCAAGGTCAGCGGGTTCTTTCAGGCGGACGCTGGCTGGTTTAGTCAGGACGCCACGAATCGAGCCGTGCTGGGTGACATTCAGAACGGAGCCGATTTTCGTCGGGCGCGAATTGGAGTTTCCGGTGACGTCGCCGAGAACGTCGGCTATTTCTTGGAATACGACTTTGCATTCCCTGGTCGCCCGAACTTCATGGATCATTATGTTGAGATCAGGGACCCGTTGACACTGGGAAACGTTCGTGCCGGTTACTGGCGCCAACCACTTTCGCTCGATGCCTTGACCAGTGTTCGAGAATTGACCTTTCTGGAACGCGGGCTACCCTTTGCCCTGGTCCCGTTCCGGCAGATCGGCTTGGGATATAACCGCGCGGCGGAGGACGGATCGGGAACTCAAGCCGTCTCCGTGGTTCGGTTTCCCACCGACGTCTACGGCGGCAATATCGGCGATAACGGGGGTTTCGGCGTCGTCAGTCGACTCACGTCTCTGCCCTACTTCAACACCGATGATTCCCAGCTGCTGCACTTGGGCGCTGGTTACGCTTTCTTGGACCCAGCCAACGATACCGTCTTTTACCGGTCACAACCCGAATTCTTCGTTGCGGAGGTGGGCTTGCCGGACGTGATCCCCGAAGGAGTGCCGCTGTTTGTTCCCTTCTTCGTCGACACGGGTCGTATCGCGGCCAATCATTCGCAGATCTTCGGGGCGGAATTAGCCGGCATTTGGCACAACTGGCACGCTCAATCTGAGTTGATCTATTCTCTCGTGGACACCATCGCCGGGCCGCCTTCCGCAGTGTGGGGTGCCTACGCACAAGTTGGCTGCATCCTGACGGGTGAGCACCGCCTTTACAATCATAAAGGGGGGCACCTGGGGCGAGTCATTCCGCGGGAACCGTTTGCTCGGGGTGGGGGCTGGGGCGCTTGGGAACTCGCGCTGCGCTGGTCCCAGTTGGACTTGAATGATGGCGTGATCGCGGGTGGACGCCTGAACGATTTGACGGCCGGTTTGAACTGGTATCTGAACCAGTACACGAAGTTCCAGTTCAACTACATCCACGCCTTTCTGGATACGCCTGGCGTGGGAGCCAGCAATGCAGACGTCTACGCCGTGCGCCACAGGTTGATTTCTAGTTGCTGCCGCCTTTGTGGGTCGTACGTGCGGCGAACCGGCACCGTGATGTCACTGCCATCTACTTTACGACGGGGCCGGTCCACACCCTATCCGCCGGCGTGCGTTAGCACCCGGTTATTCGGATTTTGTGGTGCGGTCGTACGAAACTGCACCGCCACGCTGGACGGCATTGATGAGCGGCGCTTCCCTCGCTGGGGCTGGGTGCCCCGGGCAGATCAGGCCGTGTCTTTGAAGCGCAAGCGAGTCTGCCTAGCTTAACCGTGCATCGCGCGTTATCGTGGTTGCAGATTCAAATAAGTTCAGGATCGCATGCGTCATGCTGTGCAAATGAGGTTTTCCGTACGGTGGATTTTACGAGGAGAATCGTGATGGCGACCCGAATTCGTCAAATGGCAATCGTATGCGGAATCGTTGTGGTTTTTTTCGTCCCCTGCGCTGCAATCGCGCAAGTGAGCGGTGTCCCGGGAGATGGTATTCCCGATTTTTACTATTTCCCATCGGATGGACTCACGGTGCCCACGAGTTTTGGACCAGTTAGCCGACCAGTCGGAACGATGCTGATGGATACTGACGGATTCGACGTGAACGCCGTGCTGATTGCAGGTTTGGATGTGACGACTCGATCGCTCGGTTGTGACTTGTGCGAAGGCATGAATCTGCCACAAACGTCCGCAACGTCGGCCGGCACGTACACAGTCGGTTACGGAGGTGCGGCACCCAATGGCAGTTCGCAGTGGATCCGGACGTCTCCACTGCAGGGTTCCGGTTTCATCGGAGTCATTGGTACGGGATTCCTCGATGGCAATGGCGTTCCGCAGCCTTGGCCGGCCGACTTCCCGCCATTCTTGGATTTTCCCAGCTTGGGTTTGGCAAACTACGGCCCTGGCCTTTCCGGCGATGACTTTCCCCGCATCTTCAACGACGGACTTTCGGAAGCTCTTTGGTCAATTCGGGTGGCGTCGGGTGCCACGGGGCAAGCTCTGTTCACGAACGTCGCCAATGCTCCCGAACCGACCAGCGGTTTGCTGAGTTTGCTGGGACTGGTTGCGCTGAGTTTTCCTGGGTGCCGACAGGACTAACTGGACGGCGCCCATTTGCGACCGAGTACAAGCATAAGTAACAGCAGCAGGAGGTGAACTATCGATTCTCGCAAACGAATCTTGATCATGGGGGCTGGCGGACGAGACTTCCACGTATTCAATACGTGTTACCGGGGCGATGATCGAGTCCGCGTGGTCGCCTTCACGGCCGCACAGATTCCTCACATCGAGGAACGCATCTATCCCCCGGAGCTGGCGGGACCACAATACCCAGCAGGCATTCCGATTCACAGCGAATCAGACCTCGAGCGACTCATCCGCGGCGAATCCGTCGACGAAGTCGTCTTCGCGTACAGCGACATATCCTATAAGTTTTTGGAGACCATCTCGCAGCGCGTGACGGCTGCGGGAGCGCAATTCTCGACGTTCGATCCACAACGCACCGCGATCCAGTCCGTAAAACCGTGTATTGCCGTTTGTGCCGTGCGTACGGGATGCGGCAAGAGCCCCGTCGCGCGCTGCGTGGCGGCCCACCTGCAGGCGCTCGGTCTGCGGCCCGGGATCATGCGGCATCCGATGCCCTACGGGAATCTTCGGCAACAGGTCGTGCAACGTTTTGCGACGCTGGACGACTTGCAACGGCAGCACTGCACGATCGAGGAAATGGAGGAATACGAGCCTCATATCAGTGATGGTCGAGTCGTGTTTGCCGGGGCTGACTATGAAAAAATCATCGCGGCCGCGGAGTCGGAAGCGGACGTGTTATTGTGGGACGGCGGAAACAACGACACGCCGTTTGTACGTCCGCAGCTGCTGATCACGTTGCTCGATCCGTTACGAGCCGGAGACGAACTTGACTACTTCCCTGGCCGCTGGAACTTTGAACACGCTGACGTGCTGGTCATCACGAAAATTGACGAAGCGACACCAGAGCAACTGAGTTTGCTTCATAAGAACATTTCCGAGCACAACGCGCGGGCGACCGTGATTGAAGGTCGCTTGACCATTCAACTGGATAATCCGCAAGCCGTCGCAGGCAAACGCGTGCTGATTATCGAGGATGGTCCCACCATTACGCACGGTGGCATGCCTTACGGCGCCGGATACCTGGCAGCCAAACGAGCCGGTGGTGTGGTCATTGATCCAAGACCCTACGCGGTCGGTGAGATCGACGCGGCGTATAAGAAGTTTACACACATCGGTGATGTGCTTCCGGCACTCGGCTACGGGCAGTCGCAGCTCGCCGACCTGCAGGCGACGATCGATCGAGTCCCCTGTGAAACGGTTGTCATCGCGACGCCAGTTGATTTGTTGCGGGTCGTGCCGATCGATAAGCCCACAACCCGGGTCACTTACACGTTCGAAGAATGCGGGGCGGCGCAGCTGCCGGAATTGCTGCGGGCGACGCTGCGCGCGGCCGACTCCCGGGAATAACGCAGCTCTGCGGACAGACAGCGAAGGATGGCAGCGATGCTTAAAGATCTTCTCCGAACAGCCGACCTGTCCGGCGGCGATATCCAGCGACTACTCGAATTGGCCGCTCAATTCAAGCAGGAGCCCTATCGCTCGCGTAAACTGCTGCGGAACGAGACCGTCGTGCTCTACTTCAACAAGCCCTCGACGCGGACACGCATCTCGTTCGAAACGGCGGTCGCCCGGCTGGGTGGAATTCCGATCGCGGTGCGGCCCGAAGACATGCAACTTGGACGTGGCGAAACCATTGAAGACACGGCGCAGGTCATGAGCCGCTATGCAAAGGCCGTGACGATTCGCACCTATCGGGACACGGACATCGAGCGTTTTGCGCGAGCAGCCACAGTTCCTGTGATCAACGCGCTGACCGATGGGCATCATCCCTGTCAGAGTATTGCGGACTTGCTGACACTGCGGGAAAAGGGCAAGCCGCTTAACGCGTCCAAACTCGCCTTCGTGGGGGACGGAAACAATGTCTGTCACAGCCTGATCGAAGCCGCCGCCCTGACGGGACTTCGGCTGGCGGTGGCTACGCCCGACGGTTTCGCTCCCCGACCCGAGATCGTGCAGCGCGCTCAGCGGCTGGCATCCGAGACCGGCAGCACGATCACGTTAACCACAGATCCCTGGGAGGCCGTCGATGATGCGGACGCCATTTACACTGACGTTTGGGTGTCGATGGGAGTTGCCGACGAGGAGCGTGCCAGTCGTTTGAGGGCCTTCGCCCCCTATCAAGTGAATGCGAAACTGCTGTCCCGAGCCCGCGACAATGCCATTTTTATGCATTGTCTGCCGGATCACCGCGGCGAAGAGGTGACGGCAGAAGTGGTGGACGGCCCGCAATCCGTAGTATTTGATCAGGCGGAAAACCGCTTGCACTCGTCGTTGGCAATTCTGGAAGCGTTACTCAAGCGCGAACTAGCTGGCTCGGGCGAACCGGCACCATAAGGTGCCGGGTGTGCGCCGGAGCAAGACCTGGCACATCGCTCAAGCGTTCCAGACCCTTGCACCGTGAGGGGCCGATTGAACACGGAAGTCATCCTCGACGATTCACAGCTTGGCAGGCCTTGTTCGCTTCCAGTGTGTGCACTCCTGCGATTGGCGATTACGATAACTCGTAGGTGCCACGTTGCCGGTGTGCATGACGTTGCTCGTGGCGCCCACCCGGCCCCTCACCGGTTTGGCGATTTAGTCGGAAATTTCAGTCGGAAATTGAGATATCATCCTGAGGCCGTGCGTAGCGGGCCGAAGGATCTTCCATCGACGATGGCGAACGTCGTATTTTATTTGGCGTAGCAGCGTTTGTTGGCAGATCCTGCAGTCGCGTTGCTCCTTCAGGATGACATTTTGCCTAGGACGGACTAATTCGACCGGCCCCTCATGGGACCGGTTCGGTCCGGGACCAATCTTCTACAACTGGCAGATCGAGCAGGGGGCTAACCCCTGGACCTCCGGTAGTTTGCCCTGCTTCGGCATCATCGTGGACAACCCCACGGTTACTTCGACGCCATTCCACTGGACTGACAATCCGCAATTGCCTCCGCTGCCCGATCTTGGGAACGTCGTGGCGACCGGGCTGACGCCGGTGCCAATCCGGAGCCGGCGACCATTTGCATCCTTGGGCTGAGGCTCCTGGCGTTGGCTGCACTGCACCGCAGCATGCCTTAATTGCATCCGTGGCGTAAGTGCTTCGTCAAAAGAGAAGCCGACGCGTTCGCGTCGGCTTGTCAGCGTTTTTAACTCGGGCCGCCGATGATGCCGTTTAGGCTGAGCATCCCCCGTGGATGGCTCTTCCAGCGGTGCTCGCCACGGACGCCGATCGGGGCACAGAGGCGCCGACCGGGGCCACGGCATTTCGGCAGAGGCGCCGACCGGGGAGGCGCCGGCCGGGGACACAGCATCTTGGCCTCGCGGACGCCGACCGGGGCGCCGACCGGGGGGGCGCCGGCCGGGGACACAGCATCTTGGCCTCGCGGCGCCGGCCGGGGACACAGCCGACCGGGGACACAGCGCCGACCGGGGACACAGCATCTTGCGCCGACCGGGGACACAGCATCTTGGCGCCGACCGGGGACACGGCGCCGACCGGGGACACAGCATCTTGGGCCTCGCGGACGCCGACCGGGGACACAGCATCTTGGCCTCACGGACGCCGACCGGGGCCACAGCATTTCGGCATTAGGAGGCGCCGACCGGGGCCACAGCATTTCGGCCGACCGGGGACACAGCATCTTGGCCTCACGGACGCCGACCGGGGACACGGCGCCGACCGGGGCCACAGCATTTCGGCATTAGGAGGCGCCGACCGGGGACACAGCATCTTGGCCTCACGGACGCCGACCGGGGACACGGCGCCGACCGGGGCCACAGCATTTCGGCATTAGGAGGCCGACCGGGGCCACAGCATTTCGGCGCCGACCGGGGACACAGCATTTCGGCATTAGGAGCGCCGACCGGGGACACAGCATCTTGGCCTCACGGACGCCGACCGGGGACACGGCGCCGACCGGGGCCACAGCATTTCGGCATTAGGGCGCCGACCGGGGCCACAGCATTTCGGCGCCGACCGGGGACACAGCGCCGACCGGGGCCACAGCATCTTGGCCGACCGGGGACACGGCGCCGACCGGGGCCACAGCATTTCGGCATTAGGAGGGGCGCCGACCGGGGACACGGCGCCGACCGGGGCCACAGCATTTGGCGCCGACCGGGGACACGGCGCCGACCGGGGCCACAGCATTTCGGCATTAGGAGGGGCGCCGACCGGGGACACGGCGCCGACCGGGGCCACAGCATTTCGGCATTAGGAGGCGCCGACCGGGGCCACAGCATTTCGGCATTAAGCACGGCGCCGACCGGGGACACAGCATCTTGGGCCTCGCGGACGCCGACCGGGGACACAGCAACTCGGCATCAGGAGGACTCAGCGTCGTCGACTCAGGTCGCCTTCGATGCCCCGTAGACTGCCGGCCGGGGACACAGTTTCTCGGCACGGACGCCGGCGAAGGACAGCGCCAGCTGGGGACACATCGCCGGCCCGGGACACTGACGCCGACCCGCTGACCGGAGACCGCCGGCCGGGGACGCAGTTTCTCGGCACGGACGCAGGCCGAGGACAGCGCCAGCCGGGACACATCGCCGGCCCGGGACGCTGACGGCGACCCGCTGACCGGCGGCGCCGACCGGGGACACAGCATCTCGGCATCAGGAGGACTCGGCGTCGTCGACTCAGGTCGCCTTCGATGCCCCGTAGACCGCCGGCCGGGGACAGACCGCCGGCCGGGGACACAGCATCTTCGCCTCAGACGCCGGCCCGGGACGCTGACGCCGACCCGCCGGCCGGGGACACGGCATCTTGGCACAGCATCTCGGCATCAGGCTCAGCGTTGTCGACTCGGGTCGCCGTCGATGCCCCGTAAAGAAGGATTCCCCTTGGATGGCCTGCCCAACAGTGCTCGCCACGACAATTTAGCAGTCGCAATGGCCAATTTTTCTTTAACCTCCGCAAGCACCGCTTCCGGCGCTGCCTACCACGTTTACCCACCCGGGCAGACGTCCCGGAACAGAAATAATGCACCATCAAATTTGACGTTAGTCGGATTTTGGTTTCCCAACCGGGACCATTGGGAGTATCATGGCCAGTCGGCTGCTCGAATCGGGCAGGTTTGGTTGGTCTTACACATTCAGTATCGGAGGAGAACTCATGAAACAGTTAATCTCAGTCGTTGCCATCAGTCTGCTGGTGGCGGCACCAGCGCTGGGGGCACCGGTTTCGGTGTCCATCACGGGCGTGGTTAATTTCAACGCCATCAGCACTCAGCCCCTCAGCGGCGTCAGTTCGGGCGAGACCGGTGTGCTGTCGTTCCTCGTCGATTCAAACAATTTTGTCGACGGCATTCCGGGTGATACCCGCGGTTATGTCATCGATGAGGCGTCTTTCAACTTGTCGTTCAGCGGCGGAGTCAGCGTAGGAATCCTGAACCCGTTCCCCGCCGGGCAAACTCCATACTTCACGCTGGTCGAAGGCTTTCCCGTGTCCGACGGCTTCTTTGTATCGACGAGCGCAATTTCACCTGGCGGAGTTCCGCTGTCTCAGACGCCGCTGAATGTTAATGTCGACCTCGGTTATGTGGGCAGCACACTTAACTCGCTGGATATCCTGGACGCGGTGGGAGATTATGGTTTCAACGGCTTGACTCGGTTCGGCTTCAACATTTGGCAGGCCTTTCCGGACAACGTTCGCCTGGACATGGACTTTTCAGGAATGAAGATCGTCCCCGAGCCATCCACGAGTTTCTTGTTGGTCCCGACGGCACTGTGGTTGATCGGTCGCCGCCGTAACCTGTAGAACGGATTGGCAACTATAGGATGGATTGGCCCATCCGCAAGCAAATATTGCCTGGGCCAATCCGCGATAATGCGGATGAGTAGTCCGTCCGTTCGGCGTGCGCAGTTCGAGCGATCATGCTAATCCGAGTTGGCTACGAAATTGCGTTTCGTTTTCCACAGCCGACTGCGATGGTGGTGCTACTTTATGTGCATCCGTCCCGGGCTGCTACCATCCAAACACCCGAGCGTTTCGAGGTGCAGCCCCGCGTGCCCATTTCCGAGTTCGTCGATTCGTTTGGGAATCGCTGCGGACGCCTGTTCGTCCCCTTTGGACGTGTGGTGCTGCGCAACGATGCGATCGTCGAAGATAGCGGACAGCCCGATCCGCAGGCCTGGAATGCGCCGCAGCACAACGTGCAGGATTTACCGAACGAAGTACTGCTGTTCCTGCTGGCCAGCCGCTACTGCGAGGTGGACAGCGAATTGAAAGATCTTGCCGGGACTTTGTTCAATTCGACGCCGCCCGGCTGGCCGCGCGTCCAGTCGATCTGTAATTTCGTTTACCAGCATGTCCGCTTCGACTACATGCAGGCGCGGGCCAATCGGACGGCGCTGGAGACCTTTCGCGAGCGCACGGGCGTTTGCCGCGATTTTACGCATCTGGCTATCACGCTCTGTCGCTGTATGAACATTCCGGCCCGCTATTGCACGGGCTATCTGGGCGACATCGGCGTACCACCGTCACCTGATCCGATGGATTTTAGTGCGTGGTTCGAGGCGTACCTGGGCGGAACATGGTACGCATTTGACCCGCGCAACAACGTGCCGCGGGTTGGGCGTGTCCTCATGGCCCGCGGCCGCGACGCGGCGGACACCGCACTCACCACGACCTTCGGCGTAAATCAACTGGAGGCCTTTAAAGTCTGGACAAACGAGGTTGCCGGGTGACATGCCGGTCAATGCGCAGTCGCGATTCACGATGTAGTCGCCGCTGGGGAACGCCTATTTCCGGTGCACGGCGCGGAATTGAGCGCATCGGACAGCGTAAACACGACAATCTCTTCGCCGGTAACGGTGCTGATGTCGTGATGCAGGCTGCGGACCTCGACGCCGGTCACGTCCTGGACCAAGGCACACAAGGTCGACCTTGCGACTTCGATCAATTGCGTGCGCACCTGCTTCAGCAGATCACGTCCTTTTTCCGCGGGAAGCGTCTGCACCAGATGTTGCTCGGCCGCCGTCAAAACACCCTGCAGGCGAACCACAAGCAGATCGCCGATCAAATGGGTATGGACATCCTTGGGGCCCCGACCCATGTATTCCTGCTCGAAACGCGAGATCCCTTCGCAGATGGCGGACTCAATTTCTCCCTGCGTTTTCATGCACGTTGTCCGGTTGTGAAGGAATGTTGAATGAGAGTGCCGTGATCAGCCTGCGCTGGAATGCTTTATCATATCCAATCGACGCTGCCTCTACAGCTGCATTTGGTTGAGCGACGAATGTGGTCGCGGCTGGTTTAAGCGGGTCTTTTCCAGCCGGCGGTTCCGGCATTGACTCCTTGTTGCGTGAAGGGGAAACGGATACAATTTGGACTTTCCAGATGACAGCAATTTGGTTCCGATCGCTGATAAACGACCCAAGTCTCGGATGACTAGATAAAGAGCACCCTGTATTGACAGGAGGCTCGTTAAAGAGTAAGCCGACGTCGCAAAGCACCATTGAGTGCGTTGTCTCGTCGGCTTTTTTAATGCGCTTATCCGCGCTCCAAGATGGACGCGAGCCGTGGGCCGAGGCCAATCGTTGCCAGGCCAACGAGCCACGTGCCAAAGATGACCGCATGGGGTGTCACCCACAAAGAGGAAATATCATGCAGATCAGCGAGTTGGTTATGGCTCCACCGTACTACGTGCTGATGGATCAGAAAACGCCTTTTGGCCCCAGTATTGCGGATCCACTTCCTGACCTCGAATACTCGGCAATCTTTGGGTTTTCAGGCAAAGCTCCCTATGACAACTTTTGTCGCGAGAGTTCGGTACCGCTAACGCCATATCCGCTAGTCAAAGGCTATTTGCGAAATCAACTTGGCGCATTTGGCCATGACGACGCAAACGAACGGTGCGTTAAGCTTGTCGTCCTGGACGCTGCTGGACCGCGCGCGCCCTCCGTTCATGCGGCGACGATCCAGGCAGTGCTGGAAGCTCAAGAGAATGGCATGACTCACATAACCCCGACGCACCACCTGAAATTCAATCCGCAGGCGAATGTTTATCGCTTGCAAAAAGTGCCCGCGCAAGGGTGTTATTAACGATGCACATCGAAGAGGAGGGCGGTGCCGGTCGCCTCAAATCGACGCACGCCAATCTTTGGACCGAGTTGCATAGCTTTGCAGTTCTGCGAGCGGTGCCAGTTTCCGTAAAGGATGCCGTCACCAACGGGTAGTCGCATTAACAGTCGAGGCACGAGTAACTCTCATCGCCGCTAGACGAAATCCCCCATGAATCACAACGCCATCCATGTCAGACGTGATAGCACCGTCCTGAGGCCGGACCAATCACGCGTCCTTCTACGGCCGTTTCAACCCGGCGATTCGCTGCGAACTAGCAGGATCATCGATCGGATCATGACGCTTCCCGAAGAACAGGTTGGTCCCCTGCTGGAGGAAGTCACGGCCGAGTTCTCGCAGCGACACCAACAACTCCGCACGATGCTGCTGGAACGCTTCGAACAGGTCCGCCAAGTGCACGATCCTGAGGGTAGTCTCACGGAGCAAAGACGACTATTGATCGGCTCTTACTTCATGGCCGAATACTCCCTGGAATCCGCAGCTCTGTTCAATCCTTCGATTGTTCCACACCCAGACCAAACGGGGTTGCTGCCGGGTTCCTTGCGGTTCATTCTCAGTCTGCGGGCGACGGGTGAAGGGCACATCTCTTCCATTACGTTTCGCACCGGAGTCATTCAGTCCGACAATCAGATTGAAGTGCAGAAAGCTGCGGGCTTCCTCACTGAGCCTCGGCAAATCCCCAATCCGTCATACGACAAGAAATTGTTTGTACGAAAGCTTCGTGAGCTGGGACTAAACGGCGAGTTCACATGCCGCGTCATGGATCGACTCGGCGTGTCATTTACGATGCAGGAACTCCGGGGCGGCATCGATACTGAGATGGACCTGGAACGTCAGGCAAACGGCGTTTTACAGGAAGATCAAAACGCCGCGCAGGGTATTTGGATGCTCGCTCGCTCGAACTACGAGGTCCAGTTCCAGCCCGAGCAGCAAATTTCGGAACGCATCCTTTTTCCGGCCACGCCATCACAAAGCAACGGCATCGAGGACGCGAGATTTGTCCGTTTCCAGAACGATGACGGCAGTTACATCTATTACGCGACCTTCACAGCTTTCGATGGCAAAGTGATCATGCCTGAGATGGTAGAAACCGTCGATTTCCTTCGTTTTCGCTTTATCACCTTGAACGGCCCGGCCGCTCAAAACAAGGGAATGGCCATGTTCCCCCGAAAGATTGACGGGCAATACGCGATGCTGGCGCGGCAGGACAACGAGAGCATCTATCTGAGTCTCTCCGACAACATCCATTTCTGGAATGAGCGCAAAGCACTGCTTAGGCCAACCTTTCCCTGGGAGTTGATCCAAATCGGAAACTGCGGATCCCCCGTGGAAACGGACGCGGGATGGCTGGTGCTGAGTCATGGTGTCGGTCCCCTGCGAAAGTACTGTATTGGCGCTTTTCTACTGGATCGCGACGATCCGAGTAAAGTGATTGGCCGCTTGCGGGCGCCGCTGCTTCAGCCCAATGAAAATGAACGAAAGGGCTACGTCCCGAACGTTGTCTATACCTGCGGCGCTCTGTTACACCAAAGCCAACTCATCATCCCGTATGGACTTGCCGATCACGCAACCGGTTTTGCAACGGTTCCCGTGGATGAGGTCCTGGCTGCCATGGAATCCGAAGTTAGCCGAAAACCATGACGAACGTCAAAAACAGAATCGCGGTCCTCTCGCCTGTCGCCTGGCGAACTCCACCTCGGCAGTACGGAGCATGGGAGACCGTTGCCAGCAATATCACGGAGGGTCTTGTTGCTCGCGGCTGGGACGTGACCCTCTTCGCCACCGGGGATTCTCTGACTAGTGCTCGCCTTCAATCTGTTGTCGACCGGGGATATGAAGAGGACTCGGCGGTCGATCCCAAAGTTGCTGAGTACCTTCACATCTCCGAAGTCTTCGAGCGGGCTGCCGAGTTTGACCTGATTCATAGTCACTATGACTTCATGGCATTGACCTACACGCGGCTGGTCAGCACGCCGGTGTTAACCACCATTCATGGATTCTCGTCACCGCAAATCATGGCGGTCTACCAGAAGTATCGCGACGGATACTTCGTTTCGATTAGTGAATCGGACCGAGCCGCTGGGCTGAACTATCTTGGTACCGTGTACAACGGGATTGATCTCTCGTTGTACCCGCTTCAGCCCACGCCCGGTGACAACTTGATTTTCCTCGGCCGAATTCACCCCGACAAGGGAGTTCATCTCGCGATTCAAGTGGCTCGCCAGAGTGGGCGGCCGCTGGTGATCGCTGGCATCATTCAGGACGCGAGGTACTACGAGGAGCAAGTTAAACCGCAGCTCGATGATCAAATTCGCTACATCGGAACGGTGGATGTCGAAGGCAAGAATAGATTGTTTGCCGGGGCCAGGGCACTCCTGCACTTGAACACGATCCCCGAGCGATTTGGTCTTGTCTTGGCAGAGGCAAATGCCGCCGGCGTGCCAGTCATCGCCATGAACTTCGGCTCCTGTCGTGAAGTAATCGAGCATGGGCAAACTGGATTTCTAGTCACCGATGTTCACGATGCCGTGCAGGCACTTCAAAAGCTCGGGGAATTAGATCGCACGGCCTGTCGGTCTCACGTTCAGCAGAGATTTTCTATTGACGCGATGGTGGCTGGGTATGAACGAGTCTATGCCGAGATATTTGATCGGCAAGCCAGCAAGCGATCATGATTCGCGACAACGCCATGCCATTTTACGCCCGCAGTAATTCGCTCAACGAACGGAAAAAGGAAGGGAACTATGTACATGGACTATGTCTTGCGGAGCCGAGAGTACCGATTCCAACCGCCGAATCAGGCCAGGCCAACACTTGCTAGACCAGGATCGACGGAGAAGCTAAGGGTGATGACCGAGAGATGTCGCGCCGGACAGCCTTTGCACCACCCTGGTGATGCGAAATGTCTGAACGATGTTCAGAGCGCAATAAACTATCTCAGGATCGTGCAACAGAGATCGAGCCGTCTATGACGCCCGACGTCCAGCACAAGTCTTGAAGCTGCGGTTGCGGCAAAACTCGGGAAAATACAAGCACGAAGCGCAAGTGAGCGAGCCCTTCCGCCGGGCAAAATTGCGGGTTTTTCAAAATCGGTCTCGCTGCAGGACTTCTACGTGTTCCAAGCAGGCGGTGACGCGCTCATCGGCGACCTCGCTGCGCAGGTAGTCCAGGATCCGCTCGGCGACATCCGGCGGCACCACCGCTTCGATTCTCAACTGCGAGTTCACGGCTCCGCTACCGTTGGCCAACTGCCGCCGTCCTGCGCCACTGCAGTGAATTGCTGTGAATCCGGATGCTCCCAGTTCTACGAACTTGTCCGCCAGTTGCTGGCCGAGTGACTCATCGGCGACGACCGTCACCCGTCGCAGCTTGATCGTACCTCGTTTGCGGGCGGCCAGCTCGTGTGGCGACAGCTGTTGCAGCTGGTCCAGGCCCCGCAATTCCAGCCGCAAGCCGGCGTCCTCAAAATCGCTTTGCAGCGCGTGCAGCTTTTCCATCACACTGTGATCGACCACGTTAGCCTGCGATAAGTCCACGGTTACGTTGCGTTGTTCCAGCAAGCCCAACTGCACCAACTTTCTGCGAAACAGAATCCAGTTGCTGAAGATTGCCGAATATCGAGCGCGGATGTACACCCGATCGTCGCCAATCAACTCCGTGTCCAGATAGGGCTTGAACAGCGACCAGATGGGGACGCCATTGATCAGGTGAATTGCCAATTTCACGCCGATCCCGATCATGATCCCTAGCAACAGGTCGGCCGTGACCAACACGCCGATCAATGTGCTGAGGAAGATCAGCAGCTGTTCTTTGCCAATTTCGTACACGTGCAAGAACTCTTTAGGGTGCGTCAACCGAAATCCGGTGTAGATCAGCATGGCGGCCAGGGCCGCCAGCGGGATCCGATGCAACACAGTGGGAATCAGGGCCACGCACAACAGCAGAAAAATACCGTGCCAAAAGTCGGCGAAACGTGTCCGGGCTCCGTTATCGATGTTTGCCTTACTGCGAACGATTTCGGAAATCATCGGCAGCCCTCCCAACATGGCACTGCAGAGGTTGGCCCCACCCACGGCGATCATATCGCGATCCAGATTCGTCTTGCGACGCCAGGGGTCCAGCAAGTCCACGGCCTTGGCACTCAACATGGATTCCAGCGTCCCGATGGCAAAGAACATGAAGACCCACTTCCAGCCATTGAACGTGCGCAGTCCCGCAAAATCCGGCTGCGTAAGGTAATCGAACATCCCAAAGACGCGGTCGGGCATATTCACCAGAAAGCTCTCACCTACATCAAACTGATGACCTTGAAAGGAATAGGTGTGTGTGTGCAGTAAATCGAAGTAGATGCCGATGGGTACGGTAACTGCCAGAACAATCAGCGGAGAGGGAATCACCTTCAGCTGCCGGAACCGCTGTTGCAGCCACGGCCAGAGGAACATGATCGCCAACCCGGAAATTCCAATCAGCGCGATCTCGGGGTTCATGTGCCGCACATAGTTCGGTATCTCGCGAATCATCTCCAATGGTTCGCCCTTGCCCTGAACCCCCAAGGCCACCGGGATTTGCTTGACAATGATGATTACGCCGATGGCGGCCAGCATGCCGTGTACTGCGGAGAGCGGAAAGAATTCGCCGATGATGCCGGCCCGCACCAAACCGAAGATGATTTGCAGGACGGCTGCGGCAACTCCGACGCCCAAGGCCAGCCGATAGGCGGCCATGTCGGCATCGGAAAATCCACCCGTGACTCCGTCCCCACCAAACGATTCGATGCAGCCCATGACGATCACGATCAAGCCGGCCGCGGGACCCTTGATGGTCAATTCGGAATTACTGATAAACGTCGTGATCAGGGCGCCGACGATGGCGGTAAACACCCCGGAGATCGCGGGATAACCGCAGGCCAGCGCGATTCCCAAGCACAGTGGGAGCGCGATCAGAAAGACCAGAAAACCGGACAGGATGTCGTAGCGGAAGTACTTGATGAATCCGGCCAGGTTACCAACTGGTTTTTCACACGTGTCTTGGATTGTCGAATGGGATGGGGCAGACATGGTTTCGCTCGCAAAGAATTGTTCAAATGGATTGTGCTACGGGGATGCGTCTCGTTCCGTCGCCATCGCTTGTTGGCGATGCGCGTCAAAATATCAACAGTTCGACGTTAGCCACCTCGCGGTGCCGGTCCGCCGGGTTGGTAGCGATGCAGACGCGTGTGCCGCTTCCCACCCGGCACCTTACGGGCCTGTCGATTCAATGGGAGATGGACAGGTCATCCTGAGGCATCGCGTAGCGAGCCGAAGGATCTTCCATCGACGATGCCAAACGTTGTACTTTATTTGGTGTCGCAGCGTTGGTTGGCAGATCCTTCAGTCGCGTGGCTCCTTCAGGATGACACTTTGCCTTGGACGTATTAAATCGACAGTCCCTTACAGTGCAGGGTCGCCGGGTTGGTGGGGATGCAGACGCGTGTGCCGCTTCCCACCCGGCACCTTACGGTGCCGGTTCGCCGGGTTGATGGGAATGCATCCGCGTGTACCGCTTGGCCATCGCTTCCTCCGCGCTAGGGTTCAACGATGTAACGTTCATCACGGCCGACGGTGGTTTCGCCTCGGCGTGCTCAGCTGGGGTTACCGGGCGCCGTGCGATAAGCTCGATCGCCGCGTGGTACCGTGACCGGACACCCGGCTGCGGTACCAGGCCTCCGCCAATAATCAGTGCCGTCAGCGTCAGCACAGCCACACGTTCCGGCCAGCGAGCGACAAGCGAAATGTTCACACGATGTTCACAGCCGGTGAACAGGCGGAAGTAAGCGTGCAGCACGGCGATGCCGTTCAAGGCACCTGCGATGACCACGAGCGTACCTACCAGCGGATACACGCTGACCGCGCTTTCCACCAACAACTCGGCACCGATGAATCCGACCGTGCCCGGGAATCCCACACTGGCCAGTCCCGTGAGCAGGAAGAATGCCGCCAGGGTGGGCATTTGCTCGTAAAGCCCGTGATACTTCTGTAGTGAGAGGGGCCCCGTACGCGATTCGAGGGCGCGCAGTGTTAAGCCAAATCCGGCCAGCGACATCCCCACGGACAGCCAGACGCAGAGACCTCCCGTCAAGCCGATGGGCGTGGCTACTTCCAGACCGACCAGCACGAGAGATGAATTGCTCAGGAACAAATAGGCGAAGAAGCGCCGCGCATCGCGCTGCACCAGTGCCATCCCGGCCGCATACACGGCCGTAATCAGCGATACTACGGCAATACTGCGCAGGGCCCAGGCGGGTGACACGGGGAGCACCATGCGGACCGCAACGTACGCGCCCACCATGGGCGTGACATACAACAAGGAAGTGGCGAACGTGGCGTTTTCGAACAGATCCATCATCCAGCAATGTACCGGCACGCTGCCGCTGCGAATCAGCACCGCCGCCATCAGCATACCGATGGCCCAGATGGAATGGTCGGAGATGGCACCCTCGGCATCAATCATCGCCCATCCCCCGGCCAGCAGCGCCACGAATAATCCCATGTGAAGGCCAAACACGCGGGCGTTACTGCCTCGTTTCCGTAGCTCCAAGAGTGGGGGAATGATCTGCAACGCCACCAGCAGGATAATGCCCCAAGGATTGCGGCAGCTGAGCGTGGCCAACAGGATCGATTCAGAAAATAACGATGCGGCAAAAGGAAATCGCCACATCTTGGTCCGTAACGTGGCCACGATCATCAGGACGTATAGCAAGGCGGCCAGCGGCAGTAGCGGTGCGTTCAGTTCGTCAATCACCACGGCATCTGGACCGAGCCACCGCGATGTGAGATCCCAATGGTCGTGCGCCTCAAACGTCTTCAGCAGGCCGAAGTCCAACCAGGCAGCCACGGTCAAGACGAACGCCAGGCCGCAGATCGCCAACGAGTATTTCCAGGCTGCTTCGGGATCGCGCACGAATATCACTGCCAGCCCGCCAATTAGCGGCACCAGGATCGCAATTTCCATCCAGGGTAAATGTAGTTGGCTCATGGCATCCCTCGCCGGTTCGAATCGCGACCGGAAAGAAAGTTTGTCCAGCGTCGCTCCAGGCCATCACAAGTGCGGAAAACTCTGCGAAACCAATAACCGACGTAGTCGTCCAACAGAGCATCGAGATATCCCCGCTCGCAAGCCAGACGGTACAGCGCCGTGCGGGCTCGTGCGGGCAGGATGCGTTCCCAGATGGTAGGTCCCAACGGCAAGCGGGCGCCGATGGCGTTTTCCAACAAGTCATAGTCGCGCAGCAGCGTGGGGGCGCGTAGCAACTGCAACGTCCGCAAGCAGGCATGGCCGATCATGTGGATCAACGCGATGTAGTTCAGCCCCAATCCGATTTCCACGACGATGATGCCGACCTGAGTCAACGAAGCAAATGCCAAGCCGCTCTTGACGTCCGTCTGAACTCTGGCCGTAATCGCCGCGTAGATGGACGTGATCACCCCCAGCCCGATCACAGCCAAACGCAGCGGGAGGGACAGTTCCAGCAGCGGGCTGACACGCATCAACAAAAAGGCCCCCAGGTGCACCGACAGGGCCCCGTAGAAGACGGCGCTGGATGGTGTCGGCCCTTCCATCGCCCGCGGCAGCCAGCCCGAAAACGGCACCAGGGCCGATTTGCCGGCGGCCGCCACCAACAGCAGCAGTCCCACGAGCAGCGCCTGATGGGAGGTGACCGTAGCGTGACCGTCGGGCCAGGCCTCCACGCCCATCAGCCCGGTAAAATCACCGGCGCCGGTCATGTGGTGCATGGTCAAGGCGGCAATCAGGAAGGCGGCGTCCGCGACGCGGTACACGCTCCATACCTGCAGTCCGTTCCGAACGGGATTGAGACGCTGTTGAAAAAACGCCACCAACAAGGCCGAGGACAGGCCGACCATTTCCCAACCCATAAACAACACTTCGATCGTTCCTGCCAGGGATGAGACCACCATGCCCAGCATGAAAAAGGCAAAGCAAATGCAAAATCGGCCGAAGCCCGGATCTCGATGCAGGTATCGGCTCGTGAACTTGCCGATCGTACCGCACAGCACGTAGCTTAGAATCAAGAACGGAACCGACAGACGGTCGAAGATGAACTTGAAGTGAAAATGAAAGTGCAGTGCGTCAAGTTCCACCCAATTTCCGATTTCGACGGTCACCAACCGCTGATCGGTCAACAGCATCAATCCGAGGATCGCCACGGAGGCGATGAATCCGGTGAGCACCGAGGCGTGAATACACCGGATGATGGTTTGCTCATTAAGGCGACGACCCAGCAGCGGCGGCAGTGCGATCGCTGCCAGCAACAAAGCCGGACTGGTCACAACGCATAAGCCCAGGAACTGCAGAATCGATTGTTGGTTCATCGGGGTTCCTTCACCGGGGGGTCAAGCCTGCCGCGCGGCTGGCTCGGTTAGTGTGGCGGACTCGATTGGTCGGCCGTCGGATTCCGCGGACGATGGCGGTTCGTCAATCACGGCAAGGCCTAGATGGTCGCGCCACCCTCGATACCACTCCGCCGAAGACCGGACCCGGGGCATCGAATCTGACCTCAATCGATAGGGTGAGAAAGCTCCGTCGCGGAACACGTGCATGGCCGAGGAATCTGGATCGACCACGGCAAGTTGGACCCACTCGTGGCGGCACAATTGGGCGATGACCGGGTTGCGATCCATGATGGACAGCATGGCGGCGGGAGTCGTCTCGATGACGAACAGGATCCGCATCGGCTCATGAATTTCGATCATCTGCTGAGACAGTCCGGGGCGCAGGTCACTCGCGGCCCCCTCCATGACGCCCAGCAGCGACGTGATGTTATGCGGCAACTTCGAGCCGCAACCCAGCACGTAGCTGTCCACACAAGAAAAATAGTATTCCAGGCTGATGCCGGCGCAGACGGGAATGACGGCAGCCAGTACGCGAGCCAGAATACTATGCTCGGCGTCATCCTGGGCTGGATCGTACGACTGCAGGAATGCGCGACGGTCCAGATACAAATGGCGGCTCCACCAGCGGTGACCGACCAGCACGACCGCATTGGTAGCGTGGTTGTACTCGGGCCGAGCTTGCGAGAGGTCTTCAGCGCGCGCTTCGACATGGCGCAAAGCGGCGTCGGAAGACAACGTCAGCGGTGCTGATTCGAATCTCCGGCACCGTTCGTGGGCGTTGCGGCGACGCGCTTCGTCGATCTGATCACATACGCGCTCAAACGACTTGCGCAGCGCGGTCGGCAGTCGGTCAAGATCAAAAAACGTAATACGGTCGTCGCACGTATTGTGGAAGGCACCCAAAAAAACCGTGCGGCCGGGAATGTCCAAGCCTCGGACCCGCAGCGCTTCCCTGACACGCGCATCATTGGCCATTTCGGCAAAGGCCCGCGCGTTTGGTCCACCGCGGCCACCACTGCAGGCGCCGCAGTTGTAGGCTGATTCGTGGGGATTGTTGAGGCTGGACGAGCCATGTCCACAGAGGATCACGATGGGCGCAAAATGTTGCGTCAGACCGATGTCACGTAACAAGCGTTCCACAATCGCCGTCATCTCGTCCACCGAGTACCCAATCTGCCCGGCAGCGGGTCCCGGTTCCGGTGTGCTGCGTTCCAACACGAGTCGCGTCGCGGCCGGCGCCTTCAGCAGTCCGCCGAATACGCGACGAATCTGTGCTGTACTGCGAGGAAAGAGCACTCGGGCCACCATGGGGATGGAGGCCAGCGATCCGCTGAGCGCTGTAAACACACCGCCGAAAAATGTGCGGCTGCCCAAATGAAATCGGTGGGATGCTTCTCCCAGCACACGTCGCGTCTCAGCCCGCCGCCGGTGTTCGTGGACGAAGGCGTCCGCCACTTCTTCGTTGACATAGTGTTTGGGCTTGATGACCACGGGACTCAAGGGACGGGCATGCGCGTCGGTGGCTCCGCGGTAGTACATGGCCACGCCGAAAAAACCCGCCGCACCAAATGTCTCGCAACAGGGATCGACCTCTTCCAGATGCCGGCGAAACGATTCCTCGCGATCATCGATGCAGCAAATGATCTGAAAACTTGGAGTTGTCCCCTGCTTCCATTCGCTCGGCAGGCTCAATGCGGCACAGGCCGCCGGCTGTCTAAGTTCTTGGTCCGACTCCCATGCCTGGCGATGCGGACCCGACTCGTGCGACCAGGGCCGTCGCCCACGGCGATGGACGATCACTCCGTCCAAGACCTGATTGCGGTAGCGGCGTTCATACGCTCGATGAAAGACCCTCCGCCGCTCAAAACTCGAAAAGTCTTCCAGCTCCTGCATCAGCATCCGCCACTGCGGCGGCGGCAACTGACTTAATTCCCGCGGTAGCCAGTCGCAGACTTGAGCCAGGCGAAAGGCCATGTAGGCGTTCTGCTCGACGTCCTGCGAGTCCTCCGGCGTGAGCCGCGAATAGAGTTCACGGGGAAGCTCCCGCAAACTGCCGTGCCAGCCCAGCGATTCACGCGCCAATTCGGCAGCCGCCAGCCGGTCCAGAAGCAATCGCACCGCCAGAAACTCCACCAGGCTGCCCGCGGGTGCTGGAAACAGCGTCCACTCGGCATTGGTTTCCATCTGCCACATCATGCCGGCCCAACCTGGCAGGGCCTGCAGCGTTGCCATGATGAACGGTTCCCAATCATGCTCGTCAATACCAAACAGCTGCAGTGACTCTTCGATCAATTGCAGGGGGCTAAGGCCGGATTCCGACCAGCGTCGCAACTCTCGGCTCAGACCGCGCAGCCAGCGATTGGGCGGTCCCCCGGGCTGGCTGTATAGCTGCGCAAACGAAGCATAAAACCCTTGCTGCCGATCCGGCAACCGCCACTGGGCGTAACCCTGGTCAAGAAATGCTGCACAAATCCGGATCAGCAGCTCGTTCACCCAGCGATCGCAATCTTCGTGGGTTACGCGCTTCAACAGTTCGGCCAGACGAATGTTTTCGGTTGTGGGCCGCGGTGCGCGGCCCGCGGCCGCATGGCTTCCGTCCAGACAAATTCGCCACAGCAAGTGCAAGCAGAACGATTCCCAGGTCTCCTCCGACCAGCGCTCGATCGTCGATTTGCCGAACAGAACAAACAGTTCTTGCACGTGCTGTTCGATGCGATTGGCAGCCGCGGTGTCACCACGACCGCCTTGAGGCTTGTTCCGCAAATCGCGCATGACCCAGTGACGGGTTTCCGCCACCATTCGCAGCCGACTGGGGCCATGAGCAAAATTCGGAAAAAAACGCAGCGCGTCAGTCTCCTCGACCAACCAACGCAGTTCCGCGGCGGGCGCCAGCTGCACGGGATATTCCAGCATGGCCATCCGCAGTTTGAAGCGGGTGCCCAGTAGCCCCAGCAGGATGTCGGCCTGATCCCCCAGATCGTCGACCAAGACCGCCGCCAGCTCTTCGTGCCGAATGCGGCCGCTCACCAGGCATTGTCGGTAATGGTCCTCCGGCAGGAAGAGATCAAATCCAAATGTCGTGTAACCCGAACGCAGCCCCTCTTCGAATGGCAAGTGTTCGAAGGCGTGCAGCGTATTATGGTGCACGAAGGTCGTAATGGGGCCTTGCGAAGGTAGAAGGTGGGCCGCTTGCTCGATCAGGTGATGTAGGTGTTGCAGGCGAGCCGACTGCCCGCCTGCGGAATCTGTGGCAGCCTCGGCATGCGAAGGACTCGCAGAACTGGCAATACTCATGGATGTCTTAGGGGGGCGGTAGGGTGACCAGTGAGTTGGAAATCGAAAGTTCCATACATTATCGCGTTCCCAATCGGACGAGAAGCGTAAATTCGATTACAAATCTGTAAGCTTGCTGAGTCGGCGTGCGCAGGCAAGCTCACTGCCGTTAATGCGAAATATGGCGCGGATGTGCGCGTGCGTTTGCGTAGCGGTCCGGCAGCGAGCCACCGACGCAAGGCGCCGGTAGTAATCGCGATAGCTTGCCACACATTTCGATGACCTTCGGCAATTCGAAACCGAAAACTGTCCAGTCAGCCGAGGAAACTGGAGCGGAGCGCGGGTTACACCCGTTTGAAGCTTGCCCGCATTCCCCGATTTCCATATCCCAGGTTTGCACACTTGCCACTCCGACAGGCACAAACCTGCCCTACGGTTAAATCGACAAGCCGTAAGGTCGGTGGGGAGCCGGCGTGCGCGGTGCTCCCGTAGCGCCGCCGGGCAATAAGAAAAGCCGTCCGCTGGGACGGCACGAACACCAATTCCTGGCCCTTCGAGCCTCGTGCCTGCCACGGATCGCTTGTTCCCCGATTGCAGGATGCGGTGCCGATGGCACGCGCCACTTAGATGCGAACTCCGTATCCACACGAGGCCCACGCCCCAATACATTGTGATACCAAAGTCGTCTACCCTCCTTCACGAGCCTGACTTAAATTGACGGGAGACTAACCCGCTCGGCCTTCCATTGCCGAATCGAATATCAATCCCTCTTATGTACTACGTACCAGACGTGATATTTGTTCGCGGTTGCGGACCATTTTGTCGGCAAGACTACTGGTGATTTGGCCGTGTTTCGCGTTCTCGCAGGGCAGTCCAAAGACCCATACAAGCCGCCGGTTTTTAACCGGCGGTATCTGACTTTCGACTTGTGGCCCAACAACTCCGAGATGCCGCCGAACTTGTTTCGGCGGTACCTCCCCCTTGCCCCCTTGCCCCCTTGCCCCCTTGCCCCCAGGATACGAGCAGGCTAGACGCGTACGGTGACTTGGCCGCGGCGATTCGACGAGTGTTGCAGCGTTACCGACGAAGAGAGCACTGACGATGGAGCCCGCGAATCTCAACGACCTGAAACACGACAAGCCTCCGCTCACAAACGAACAGATTGCTTCGTTATTGGACGAAATCGCCGAGTTGCTTGAGGGGCAGGCTGCGAACCCGTTTCGCGTGCGTGCGTACCGATCGGCTGGCGAAACGCTTCGCGCGGCCGACCGGTCCGTTGTCGAGATTCTTGCGGCGGAGGGGGACGACGGCCTGCTGCAGTTACCCGGCATCGGCCGTTCACTCGCGCGTGCTATTGAGCAGTTGGCGTGGACCGGCGCGTTGGCCTTATTGACGCGGTTGCGAGGGGATGTCGTGCCCGAACGACTGTTCGCGACCGTCCCGGGTATTGGACATGAGTTGGCTCGACGCATTCATGAGCAACTGGATATCGAGTCGCTCGCTGACTTGGAGGCCGCCGCTCACGATGGACGGCTGGCTACGGTCGAGGGAATGGGGCAGCGACGGGTTCGCGCCGTACGGGAATCACTTGCCGGACGTTTTCGCCAGCGGTCGGTCCAGCGAACATTGCCGCAGCAGCCACCGAGCCTCGAACCGCCCGTCGCCGAGTTGCTGGGCATCGACGAAGAATATCGGCGTAAGGCCACCGCGGATCGACTGACACGAATTGCGCCTCGACGCTTTAACCCCACGGGTGCAGCCTGGCTTCCCATCCTGCATACGGCGCGGGACGAGCGGCACTACACGGCCCTGTTTTCCAATACTGTCCGAGCACACGAATTGGGGACAACGCACGATTGGGTGGTTATCTATCGAGACGATGGAAATGGGGACGGACAATGGACGGTGATTACCGCCCATTACGGTCCGCTGAAATCAAAGCGCATTGTCCGCGGTCGCGAGGCTGAGTGCCGACAGTTCTATCGTCGTGTCGAGGCGGCCCAAGGCGGACCCGCTGTCCTGTAGATACGAGTTGGATACGCATGGGGTACGAACGCGCGGACGCGCCTGTTTGGATGTTGCGATCACGGAAGAACCCGGGAAAATACAAGCACGACGCGCAAGTCTTGAAGTTGCACACTTTCGGTGGCACTTGGCCGAAACCCGTGATTTAGCCCGCTGGCAGACCCACTCGCTGGCGCGTCGAGCTTGCATTTTCACGTGGTTTTCGCCTTAGCGCAACTTCAAAAGTCGCAAGCAAGCGAGCTTGCCAACCAAATTACGGGTTTCGGCGAAAGGCAACCCAGCAGGCGCCGCTTCAAAACCCGCCGGCGGCTCAGTCGCGCGGGAGCGGCGCGTTAGGCTCGGATTCTACCCGGTCCGATTCGGATTCCGCGCCATCCGATGCGTCGTCACGCGGCACCGGTGAATTACCTGGTCCCCCGTCTTTGGTCCGTTGCAGGCGTCGGTTTCGCTTTGCCTCGGCGCGGACTTTCTTTTCAATTTCACGACTTCGTTTTGCGAACGTATTGCGATTCTTGGCGATAATTCCGCTCCTTATATGGTTGGCTTGCTGCAAGTCATCTTGCTGTGCCGATCGTACATAGGGCAAGTTTGTAACTTGTTAACCTGCCCGCCTTCCCCGAATTCAATATCTCAGTTTCGCGAACTTACCGCTCCGACCGAGTTACCAACCTGTCCGACGACGAGGTTAACGGTCCCCAAGCCACGGGGGGAGGGGCTAGGCGTCGCGCTCACGTGTTCGGGATTCTATGCGTGCGAGCTTTTGACGGGCCATGGTTCGCACGTTCACCAGGCCTTCGTCCATGGCCAG
The DNA here is from genome assembly GCA_963695565.1 of uncultured Planctomycetales bacterium. Lineage (GTDB taxonomy): Bacteria > Planctomycetota > Planctomycetia > Pirellulales > Pirellulaceae > CAVOGW01. The sequence goes on along the minus strand of CAVOGW010000003.1, from coordinate 262,058 downwards.
CACTGCCTGAAGGTCGTGCAAACCACTCTGGTCGTCTCCGGTCGCGACATGCACCAAGGCGCGATTGTAAAGGGCCATCGCCTTGACATCCTCCGGCGTATCGACCATATCGATGGTTGTCGTATAAAAACCGATAGCTCCCTCGTGATCGTGTTTCTTCGCCCTGGACATTCCTCGCCGGTAGAGGGACAGGGCCTTGCCGCGATTTGAAAAATGGTTGAGCAACCAGTCAAAAATACCCAACGGAGCCGTCCCTTCGTAATGCGCGAGTCGGCTATGCTACGCGGCCATTGCTGGGCCGTGCCCCATCCGCGCCGGCGTTAACGGGATGCGGTGTCGACCTTGTGGTTCGGGGCCCCGTCCTGTCGTTGCGGAGCTTATCGCCTATCGCCGGCCTGTGCGACGTCCATTAGTCTTCGGTGCGGTGGCCTTCGCCCCGCCCACGGCAGTCGATTCGAGCTGCTGGCAGCGTTGCCGCACCGACATGAACGGCATGCCCTCGGATCGCTGATATCGTTCGGTACGCACAAACCAGAAGGCCAGGCCCCCCGTGTTATGCGCTGGCGTCCGAGCAGCTCCACTGGCGCGTACGCCCAGTGAGCCCTTCCGCCCCGTTCGTTGCCACCCGCGACGTTCCATGATCATCCGTACCAAAACGCCAATCGCCTGGCGAAACCTCGTGTTGCGACGCACCTGGACGCCGGCCAGAAACTTGTCGATTTCCGGCAGCGACTCCAACTCGCGCACCACGCCTGCCAAGGGCGAGCGATCGTGGTGCAGTTCCGACTCTTCCATCCGCCGCTGACGGTCTGCCTGGTTAAAGAACTCAAGGACGGTGTCGAATGGCTGGTCAGGGTCGTTGACGACGTCGGCAAAGGTTTTTCCCTGCCGATCTTCCAGAAACTCGTTTCGCGTGACGCGCACGTGAGGCATAACGCATCTCCAGGGGTTGTTTGTGGACGGAAGCGGCGGATTACTTACCATATCCGCACGTACAAATATTGTATCTTAATCGGGTCAAGATGCAACGGCAATTTCTACCGGCGGCCGCAGATTAACGATTTTGACGGTGCGCACGGACGACGTGTGTGGCTGGCGGGGAGCTGCATCAAGCCGCGATGTATTGAGATCGTCGCGCACGCCGGACCGATCCGTCACGCTCGATCGTGCTCCCGCGTGAAGGGTTGAACAGGAGCGCACCGAGTTCCGTTTCCTCGTTGCCTCCTGTTACATCGTCCAAGCATCCGGGAGCTGCATTCGGCTAGGTTGTTACCGCGATTCCAGCAATGCGCTCAACTCGCCACCATCCAGCCAAATTCCACTGCAGGCCGGGCAGGTATCAATGACGACCAAGGGCTTTCGTGCACTGCAGACTCGCGTCATGCTGGTGCCATCCCGGGGGCAAACAGCGGGTTGGCGATTCAAATCCTCCTGCAGCGGGCCGGGCGCAACGCCCGCAGTTCGGAGGGCTGATAAGCCAGGATGACGCCCAGTTCGTGTTCGTCAAACCAGATGCCACCGCACCGAGCACATCGATCCACCACGGTTCCCCGAACTTCTGCACGTGACAATGGTTTACTGCACTTAGGACAGTTGATCGGTTCATTCATTTTACTTGGCCCATGTTCCGGTGATTCGCCCGGGTCACTCAAATCGAGAATCATTCTACCACGTATCGCCACAACCTACCCCGTTGGTACGGTACGTGGCGGGATGGGCTTTGAAGGCCCCGCGATGCCGTCGTCCGCTGGAAAATTATCAAAAATTACACGCCACGTACCCGTTCCACTCGGTTGGCGGTGGGAACGGCGGACCTATAAATCAAGAGAATGAATTGTATTTACCGCTTTCCCGGATTCCAAACAGGTTATTCATGGACGCCATGCTCGAACTGACCAACGCCTGCTGCACCTCAGAACTTACTCGTCACCGAGCAAGTGACAACGCGTCCAAAAACGCAAGTCACGCCCGCCCAGTCAAGACAGTCGACCTGGTGGCCATTGAAGATGCCGTCCGCACGATTCTCAGGGCGGTAGGTGAACACCCGGACCGGCCGGGTTTGCAAGACACCCCGCGGCGCGTTGCCAGGATGTACCAGGAGATGTTCTCAGGCCTGAGCCTGCAGCCGGCCCGCCACCTGCACGTCACGTTTCCCGAAACGTACGACGAAATCGTACTGGTCCGAGACATCTCGTTCAACAGCATGTGCGAACATCATCTGCTCCCCTTCAATGGCGTCGCCCATGTGGCCTACATTCCCAATGGCCGCGTGACCGGCCTCAGCAAGCTGGCGCGGGTGGTCGATGAAGTGGCACGCCGGCCCCAAGTGCAGGAGCGGATGACGCAGACGATCGCCGATCTGCTCGAAAGCGAACTCGATACGGCCGGTGCCGCGGTCGTTGTCGAAGCGGAGCACTCCTGCATGTCGATTCGCGGTATCCGCAAGCCAGGAAGCCTCACCGTAACCAGTGCCTTGCGTGGTGTTTTCAAAACGAATCAGGCCAGCCGCGCTGAAGTCATGGCGCTAATTAACAAGCAGCACTAAAGGACCGAGCGTGATTCGGAGACGGGCTGGCACGGAATCCCGGTGGGGGACACGAGTTGCAAGTTGATGTCGCCACTTATGGTACGTTCGAAAGCGAATTGCCGGATCATTGGGGGGTATCCCCCCAAACCCCCCGGGGGACGCCCAGACCCCCCGGGGGACGCCCAAACCCCCCGGGGGGACGCCCAAACCCCCCGGGGGGACGCCCAGACCCCCCGATGGGATGCCCAGACCCCCCGATGGGACGCCCAGACCCCCCGATGGGAACCCCAGACCCCCCGACGGGACGGCCAGACCTCCCGACGGGACCCCCAGCCCCCCCGGCGGGGGGGCTGCCCCAGATATCTCGGGGGGTAACCCCTAGAGTCCCAGCAACCCGAGATACACAGCTTCAAAACATTCAAGCCGTCGGCACCGGACACATCACCATGATCATCCAAAAGGAATATAGATTTTACGCCGCTCATCGAAACGAGGAGCTGCAGGACAAGTGTCGCCACCTGCACGGGCACCGATACGGACTGCGTTGCTTCTTCGAGGTGGAACGCCAGGGATCGATATCGACGCTGTTCGCGGACTTCGACTCGCGGATTGAGCCGCTGCTGAGCAACGAGTACGATCACGCCATGCTGATCAACGTCCATGATCCGTTATACGAAACACTTGTGGAGCATGAGCGTCGGACTGGCGAAATCTTCCGTCTGAAAAAGTTTGACAAGCCGACCAGTGTTGAGAATCTCGCTCATAAGTTGTTCAGCGAAATTACGCGGTTAGGTTTTCACCTGGCGAAGATCGAGCTCCGCGAAACTGATACGTCGGTGCTCAGTTATACGTTGGACGATTGGATTGCCGACAATCGGCGGTTTGCCATGGGGCATGGCAACGTGAACCGAACGTCTCTGCTGCCGGGTGCGACGGGTGGCACGTCTCCGGTTTTTTTGAGCTGACAATCAGGGCCGACCTGAGTGCACATCCATCTCGGAGCGATCCCCTCTCGCAGCTGAACGCCCGAGCAGCTTGTGGTACTCCGCTTCGATCCAAGCGTACGTCTTCCGCATGCCGTCTTGCAGTTGGATCGAAGGCGCCCAGCCTAATCGCTCCAAGATCATCGAATTGTCGCTGTTGCGGCCGTTCACGCCTTTGGGCGCGTCGAGTTTGTAAAGCCGTCTGAGCCGCACGGCGGCGATTTCCTCCACGATGTCTACCAGACCGTTAATTGTCACCAACTCGCTGGAACCCAGATTGATCGGCTCCGACACGTCACTGTCGGTAATCAGCTGAATACCGTGAATGCAATCGTCGACATAAGTAAAACTACGGGTCTGTTTCCCGTCCCCCCATATTTCGATCTCCAGATTTCCCGTTTCCTTGGCGTGGATTACTTTGCGACAGATGGCGGCAGGTGCCTTTTCGCGGCCACCCTGCCAGGTTCCGTACGGACCATAGATGTTGTGGAATCGAGCCACTCGTGTCTGCAGTCCGAAGTCTTCACAAAAGTGGCGACACATTCGTTCTGAAAAAAGTTTCTCCCAGCCATAGCCGTCCTCGGGCATCGCGGGGTACGCGTCACTTTCCTGCAAGGGGATGACTTCTTCATGAATCTGCCTGGCGGTGTTATACACGCATGCCGAGCTACCGAAGAAGTACTTTTGGGCTCCCGCATCGCGAGCGGCAATCAGCAAATGGGTGTTGATCAGCACCGAGAGCATGCATAGCGCCTTATTTTTTTCGATAAAGCCCATGCCCCCCATGTTGCACGCCAGATTGTAAACCGTGCTAACGTCTTGGCAGCTACGCCGACAATCCCCAATCAGATTCAGATCGCCGACCATGTTCTCGGCATCCGGAAACACCTGGTACCAGCTAGAGACTGGCCTGAGATCAACCACGCGCACATGGCGGTAGCCACTGGCCAGCAGGTTGGCTACTAGATGACCGCCAATGAAGCCTCCACCGCCGGCGACGAGGACCGGTCGCGCGTAATCGATCCCGGTGTCGGTTGTCATAGACGAATTCCATGCGCGTGGGTGTCGTGACGGTCACGGTGTTCCGATATTGTAAGGGCGGATTCGCCGATTGGTGACCCCACTGAGTGCAGTCGATTGGTGAATGAGGTTGAACCGGCCAGGGGACGACGCCGCGTGGATACTGGCCAGCGAAAGCCCCGTCACCCGCCACGAGGAACCAGGTATGCGGGTGCTCCGACACGAATCTGGCGAAAGCCGCCGCGAGAAAATCCAATCCCTTAGCCTCCGGTGTTGACGCGTTTTTTTGGCCAGATCCGTGGGCAAACGCCCATCGGCTGATTAAGTCCACAGCCCCCTAGGCCGGCGGGTTATGTTCACCGATTAGCGGTACAAAGGCAAATTGTCCCAAGTGCTCGAGCCGCAACTGCGAGCCGGACAGCGTGTATCGATGTAGCGTCTGGCCGTGACGCGTTGGCCCGATGGGAATCACGATTCGACCTCCGTCAGCAAGCTGCCGGACATAAGCCTGCGGTAACTCCAGCGCACCGGCCGTTACGACAACTGCATCGAACGGCGATTGTTCGGGAAGTCCCAAGGTGCCATCCCCGGTATAGACGTGCACGGTGTTGTAGCCCAGCTGAGCCAGTCGCTGGCGAGCGCGATCCGCCAGCGGCACAATCCGCTCCACCGTATGCACTTCACTTGTCACGCACGACATGACGGCCGCGGCGTAACCTGATCCAGTGCCAATTTCCAGGATTTTCTCGGTCCCCTGCAGCTGCAGCGCCTGCACCATAAACGCGACCGTGTAGGGCTGCGAAATCGTTTGGCCAAACCCGATGGGTAGCGGCCAATCACCATAGGCGTCGTACTGAAGCTGGCTGGGAATGAACTCCTCGCGTGGCACGGTGCGCATCGCATCCAACACGCGCGGGTCATCAATTCCACGCTCCATCAACTGTTGCCGGACCATCTGTTCGCGTTGCTGGTGGAAATTCGCAGGAGCCTTGCTGGAACTGGAAAACACGCGAATGCCCCTTTCCACAGATTGAGGGAATAATTCGATCTGGTGGCGGCAAGTCAAGCACCTCATGGGGAACGGCTGCAAAAATTATGCCGACACCCGTGGGGTCGGAATGCTCTTGATCTCATGGGACCCTGCTGAAAAACTGTGCTAAATGGCACGGTTGCCTTGCCGCTACCGATCCCAGACTCGCCCCTGATAGGGAGATTGCATGCTGACCATTATGATCGAGTTTCTCGGGTTGGCAGCCGTGATTGTGCTGGCCGGTACATTCCTGCGCGGGCTGCGGATCAGATCGCCGAAGTCACCGGTTTGGGTCGGCTATTGGTGGGGAGCATCCTGCTGGCCGGAGCGACTTCGCTACCGGAATTGTCGGTCAATCTGGCGGCCGTGCGCTTGAACCTCATCGACATTGCCGTCGGCGACCTTTTCGGCAGCAACCTGACGAACCTGCTGATTCTGGCAGCCCTGGATCTTGCGCAGCGTTCGCGAGGCAAGATGTTTTCGCGGGAAGCCGCCGCGCACGCTCTGTCAGGCACCTTGGGAGTGGCCCTGGCCGCTTTGGCGGGTTTGGCCATCGTCACGGCCGGGAAGTTTGGAAGTTATGAGGTTCTCGGCCTGGAGCCCTGGTCTTGGGCAATCCTGGTCGCCTATCTGTTGGGCATGCGGCTGGTCTTTCTGGACCAGCGCATCTCGGCCCGCGCCGCTAGTGAGCGGATCACTAAACTGGCTGAACATGAGACGATTAGTGTCGGTAGGTCACGGGCATCCAGGCTACGGACCCCAATTATCCAATTCGCACTAGCCGCCGTGGTGGTCTTGTTGACGGGTCCTCGATTCGCGGACGTTTCCGGCCGGCTGGCGGAAGCCACGGGGCTCGGTGAGTCCTTCGTGGGAACCACCTTTGTGGCGCTCAGCACGTCGCTGCCGGAGTTGGTCGCTTCGCTGGCCGCGCTGAGAATCGGTGCTTTCGATCTGGTCGTCGGTAATGTATTTGGCAGCAACGCTTTCAATATGCTGTTGCTTGTCCCATTGGATGCCGTGAAAGCCGGGCCGCTGTTTGCCGCGGCTTCGCCAGTGCACGCCGTGACCTGCCTGGCAGTGATTGTGGCCACGGCCGTTGCCGTCTTGGGTCAGCTGTATCGCGTCGAGAAACGTTGGCCCATTATCGAGCCTGATGCGTGGCTGATGTTGCTGATCTTAAGCATCGGATTGTTGCTGGTCTACCGTTTATCGACTTAAGACGGTGAGCTTATCTGTGGGTCGTCACCGTCTGAAGTCTGTCGCGCAGAAGTCGCGACGATCATCAACCCGCACCAACTCGCACTTGACGGGTCCTCAGGGCCGCTCATTGAGCTCTCCAACACGTTTCAGTTGGATTCACGCGCTCCGCGATCTAAAACGGGAACGTGCCACGCACGCCACCCCGTTGCAAAAACAATCAGGTAAGCAATCACTGCGCTCGGTTCCGGCACGGACGTAAAATCGGCAGACTGAAACTTGTACTCATTCCAGATGATAAAGTCCGCTCCATCGGTCATGTGGTCACCGTTGAAGTCTCCCGTGATCCAACTTGTATTGGCCTGAAACTTGTGGTTATTCCAGACGATGAAGTCCTGACCGTCCACCGTGCCATCTCCATTGGCATCGCCGGGAAGGGCTGCGTAGATGTCGACCAATACGTGGTCCGTGTGGTGTGAAATCCCGTTGAGGAAGTAGCCCGCGCCAAGGTGAGATTCGTCGCCACTGGCAGCCGTCGTCGCATACGATCCGATCACGGTGGCCGCGCTGAGCAACAGTTGGTCGCCCGTGACGGTCCCGCGTTCCTGTTGATAATCGTCGCCGACGACAATCCGTGCCCCGTCGATACTCGCCATACCGCTGACGATGAGTGCACTTCGCGGGTTGCCAATCTGCTGGGTGCCCCCGATGTCGATTGAGCCTTGAACCAATGCGTTCGTACTGCCGCCCGCCGTGATTGTCCCATTCGGTCCCACATTCACGTTGCTCGTCAACGTGCCGCGGAGATCCAGCAAGCCGCTCTCGACGTTCGTCTCAAATGCCGATTGATTGCCGGTAACAACGACTCGATTCGTGCGGATGATGGCTCGGTCAAAATCAGTAGGCACGTCAAGCGGGGCACCGGACCAGCGTGAATCGCTCCAATTACCATCGCCCAGTTCGTTCCAGGAGAGCGTATAATCGCCACGTCGGCCGAACAGCACGTCGTCCACATGCACCGCCCCTCCGGCTCCGTTGGTCTGCCGAAATACCAGCGCCATCCGCGCTTCGACGGCACCGTTTGGGGCCGTCGCTCGTAATTCGCCTTCCAACCACTGTTGGTTTGGGCTGGCACCGTTGGCCAATACCATCTGCTGTGATCCGATATAGGCTGCCGTCCCGAACTCGCCGTGACGCGTATTGTAGAAGTCGATCTTCAAGGCCAGTTCATTATTGGTCCCCGCAATGGAATCGGCAGCGCGCACAAACGACCGGGCAATCGCCCGCAATTCGTCACCAGGTGCAACCGTAATGCCCTGCGTGACGCCGGAAAAATTCTGCGCTCCGTTGAATTGTCCGAACAGCTTCAGCGAGGAGCTACCACTTCGCACGGCTTCTACGTTCGTCTGCACATTGGGTATGCGATTTCCAAAGGTCGACCAACCGGCCAGCGTGCCGTTGTGGGCTTCGAAATCACCGTTGGTAAACGTCATCGGCGCCGGCGTGGCGGCGGGTTCGTAGACGTGGACATAGTCGATCAAGAACTGTTGCGGCCAAACCGTGGTCCCATCGGGATCATCCAGAAAATCCCCCCCCACCGCCGTGTTCAGCACCAATTCCATGCCGGCCGACTGCTGGCCCAGAAAGCCACCGGTGTCCGCGTCGTAAACGGTGAAATGATGCACGTCGTCGACGTAAAACCGTATTTGCGACGGTTCCCATTCCACGGCGTAGGTATGAAAAGAATTGTGGTAATTCTGCAACGCTCCGCCATGCACGGCTTTTTGATCGCTGTAGACAAAATCGTGCGAATAGGGTGGGTTGGTGCCCCAATGAAATGCGCTGCTGGTCATGTGGGGTTCATCGCCGCGGTTTTCCATGAAGTCGATTTCACCCTGGCTGGGCCAGGCGTACTGGCTGACTTCGGGCAACAACCAGATGGCCGGCCACATCCCTCGGGACGTTGGCAGTTTGGCGCGCACCTCCCAACGCCCGTACTGTTGCTGGTTCTTGCTGGTCACTTGTCCCGATCGGTAAGGCAGCCCGGCGTAGGGCTGATTCGATGCAGTGATTACCAAATTCCCGCCACCGACCGAAACCTGGTTGGGCAAATAGGCCTGACGCGAATTGTTGGTGGGATTGGTGCTGAACACCACGTCCCACAAGCCGCCATTCACCTGATTTCCATCGAATTCATCAAACCACGAAACCTGCCATCCCGGCAATGGGGGTGGGGCAGCCTTAACCACCTGCGACATGGCTAACTGGACGGCCGCCGCCACGATGAGCACTTCCACGAATCTTGCACGCACGATGTTCCTCCCAACTGGTTGTCATTTACGCCGACTTATTGTAGTACAGGTGGCCGACGAGCTAAAGTAAATTGCACGGATTACCCATGGGTAGAACGCGATTTGGTCAAGGCAACGTCAAATGCGGATGGACTAGTCTTTCCTATGTATACTTCTACTTTACGGCAACCGGGGCTTGGAATACGCGAAGGCATACATGCCAGCCACCGCGCCCAACAAAGTAAAGACAGCCATCCCGACCCCCGCCCCCAATTGCGCATAAATAGGGCCAGGGCATGCGCCGGTAATCGCCCAACCGGCGCCGAACAGCAGGCCCCCGATGATCACGCCCGGATTAAATGGCTTGGGCTTGTAAACGATCGGCCGACCGTTCAGGTCGGATATCCGGCAACGTTTCAACAGAAACATCGACACGGCCGAGACGACGATTGCGCTGCTGATGATCAGATACATGCGAGCTTCTTTGAACAGAAACATGTCATGGATTCGCTGCCAACGAACGACTTCCGATTTGACCAGCACGATGCCGAAGTAAATTCCCACCAACAGCACGCGCAGGTAGGTGGCCAGCGACAATGTGGCCATTGGTGATGCCGAGCGGGTTGGCACCGCATTGTCCTGGGTTCTGTTGCTGTGCATTGGTCCATCCTGTAGTGATCAGACGTGAATCACTCGTTTGCTCCGTCCGCCTCCCCGATTGGCCATGCCTCGGTCAAGGAAGGAGCCATTTTCCCAGCCCCCACGTTACGCCCAATCCGCCCACAAAGAAGCAACACGTGGCTACCAGGCTGGGCCAATTCAGATTTGAGATCCCAGTAATCGAGTGTCCCGAAGTGCAGCCGCCGGCATACCGCGTTCCGAAGCCAATCAGGAATCCGCCTACCATCAAGCGAACCGCCCCTCCTAAGCTCCAAAACGACTCCGGTAGGAATTCGATGAGCTGCCCGGACAGCAGTCGTGTGCCGCACCAGCCTCCCGCGGCTATTCCGGCCACGAAGACTAATGTCCACAGGCCATCGTGGCGGTCATAATCGCGCAGGTACGCCGCCCGACTGTGCGGCGTGCACATGGCCCCAATTTGCTGCAAACTGCTGGAGATGCCAAAGGCCCGCCCGCTGAGCACGAAGAGCAGGGGCACGGTCAGCCCAATCAGAGCGCCGGAAACCCACCAAGGCCAAGGCTGCAAAACGACTTCCGGTAACATGTCGATCTCCTGTAACACGACTGGCCAATTCTCGCATCTGCACGGTCCAACGGCATTATGCCAAAAAATTACATGGCGGGGGCGGGTGGCACGTCCCTGTTCAATGCCGTCAGAACTCACTCCCCCCGCGAGATATCGCGTTTCAGCGAGCTGCGGCTGGTCACGGTTTGCCGAAGCGATGGAGGTAGCACGCCATGAATTTGTCCACCGCCGAGAGGCCGCTCGCGGAAACAGGCCAAATCGCCTGCGAGGGGCGGGGTTGGGGGCTCATCGAACCCCACAATTCGCGGCCAACCATCATCCTGAGCGAGCTGATAACGTGCGTAGCACGGGTCAGCGACCGAAGGATCTTCCCGAGATGTTGTTCCGTGTGAGACGGTTGACGCAGGAGTTCCCGGACTCAAGTCTGCAGGCAATGTCACGTTGGCTGGCAGATCCGTCACTCCGCTCCGCTACGTTCAGGATAACAGTCAGGACGACGTTCAGGATGACGTTCAGGATGACAGTCAGGACGACGTTCAGAATGACGGTCAGGATGACAGCCAGGATGACGGTCAGGATGACGATCAGGATGACAGTCAGAACGACAGTGGTACTGTACAGCGCCTGCTCATCAGCGCGACTCAATCACCATTGCCGGGGCGAGGGAGCAGCCATCCGTGTCACTGCTCGATGACCGCCTTCAGCGCTGCCACCTGCACCATGATCGCGTGATGGTGTTTCTTGATCTGCTCGTGTGCTTCGCGCTGAGCAGTATGCCGGCTGGCCTGCTGGCAGTGGTTCTTGACCATGGCTTCTTGGAGCTCCGCACCGTAACCGTCCCGCTCGTAATTCGCCATGCCAATTTCGTGGTCTTGGAGGCTGCGTTCCACGCGCTTGATTGCTTCTTCATGTTCGTTGAATTGCTCGCTGTACCGGCCCAGGATTACTTCCAGTGTGGTGAGCTGCGTCAATGCGGAACGGAGCTGCGTACGCCATTGTTCCAGGTCATCGTGCCACATGGCATGATCAGCCTGCCACGCTCGATGGTCCGCATGCATGCTGGGAAACGTGATGACGTCCTGTTTCATGGCATTGCTCCTTTCCTCGCCAGAGGCCTGCGGGCAAAAAATCACACGAGGGCTACCGATGCGGATCAGGGATGCTGCTTCCTCTGGGGCCATCCGCCAATCGTGCCCTCGTGTGCTGATCGAGAGATCAATCCAACGCGCTTCTACCTGATGAACCGCGGATCATCCGGTAGCCCATCAGTTCTTGGTTACCATGATTTTGTGTGGCTTGGCTTCCAGCGCCTTGGGCAGCGAGACGTTCAGGACGCCGTTCTTGAACGATGCCACGACCTTGTTTTCTTGAACTTCGCAAGGCAGCGTAATCGTCCGCGAAAAGCTCCCTTCGCTCCTTTCGATGCGGTGGAATGTCCTTCCTTTCTCCTCTTTCTCTTCCTTTCGTTCACCGCTGATCGTGAGCAAATTGCCGTTGACTTGCACCTCAATTTGCTCGGGTTCCACGCCCGGAAGATCCAGTCTTACGTCGATGGCCTTCTCCGTCTCCGACACGTCTGCCGACGGTACCATCGTTTCACTCATCCAACCTTCGCCGCCGTTGCCCCAGAACGTCGACATCAGCTCTTCCATTTCTGGAAGCCGTCCAAATGGTGTCCTCCATGGAAAACCCAATTGGTACCGTGGCCGTTTTGTAATTGCTCCCACCATTTTTGTACTCCTTTTTGATGCCAAATGCTTTACACCGCGCCGGAGCGCGTTAACGATCTGCTGGTAACCGTATTCACCAAGCTGAATTGATAGCAAATCACGTACCAGTTCTACTGTCATTCGCTCATACTGGGCATGTTCAGCTGAACGCAGGATCTGTGTTTTTTTCCGCCAGAGACGTCCCTCCGATGCACCGTGCGTCCGCACACCTCAGCGTGCGAAGCAGCACGGACGTGCGATCAGAATGAGTGCTCCGCGGGCGAACCGTGCAGATGGACCCCAATGCGATCGAATGAAATCCAACGGAACAGAACTTGCTCCGTAGTAAAAAAAGGCATGCAATATTTCTCAAGCGATCCAGCATTGTCGCTTGCTCGTCAAGACATCGCACCTACGCATGGGAGATGAAAATGGACAAGTTCGATCGAGCCACAATTCAACGGTTAACTGACGACAACGACGGACCATGCGTTTCTATCTTCATGGAAACCCATCTTGTGGGAAAAGACGCGGAGCAGGACGCAATTCGGCTCAAGAACCTGGTTCGCGAAGCGGAACGTCGCCTGTCAGGACATTGGCTCAGCGCTCCCAAAGCCAGGGACCTGCTACAACGCGTGTCGTCATTGCCGCTGAACCTTTCATTCTGGCAAGACCGCCGGCAGGGGCTGGCTGTATTTGTTTCGCCCACGTCGTTCGATGCGCTTCGGGTCAACCGACCGCTGGCCGAGCACTTGTCGGTGGCTAACCGATTTCGCGTCCGCCCGCTGCTACCGCTGCTGGAAGACAAGCTGTCCTTTTACCTGCTCGTTGTCTCAGAAAATCGCGTGGCATGCTACGCGATTGATGACCAATCCATCGAGCAAGTAACGATCCCGGATCTCCCCACGTCGCTCAACGATTCGTTGGCAGATACCAGTCGGACTCCTGTCATGCAGGCCCACACCGCCATGCACGGAGTGAGCGGAAAACAGGCAGCTGTGTTCCACGGTCAGGGCGGCCAGGCGGACCGGACGAAGGACATGCAGCTGGCTTTTTGCGCTCAAATTGATAACGCCGTTACACGATGGCTGCGGGATTCTACCAGGTTGTTGCTGTTGGCATGCGTCGAGTCGCTGGCGGCCATCTATCGGCAGAAGAACTCCTACAGTGGGCTGTTGCCCGAACTGCTTGCCGGAAATTGGGATCGCAGCAACGAACGAGACTTGCAACAGCGAGCGACCAGCATCGTCGCACCCATCATTGCTGCGGAAGCCGCTAAGCTGGCCACACGCTATCAACAACAGGTCGGAACTCCCAACGCGCTGGATGATCCAGTGCAGGTGGTGGAGGCGGCGTTGCAGGGTCGAGTCGATACGCTGTTCTATGACGCGAAGTGCGAGTTGTACGGTGCGGGGGAACCCAGCGGAAATAAGTACACGATCACCGGTAGCAGCGATGACGAAGATTTGGTCGATCTGGCTGCCGTCGCGACGCTACGTCATCGAGGCACCATTCAAAATATGGCTACGGGGGACCTCTGTACCAATTCGCCGTTGGCCGCCATACTCCGGTATTGAAAGGGAGAGCGCTCAATCCCAGAGGCTTAACGGCCGTGGCGTTGAATAGATCTCGCTGTCGTTAGCTGCCGCTGAGCGCCTGCATGCCCGGTCTGTTTTCTGTTAACCTGTGGAGTTCCACTACACCTGTTGTTGTCATCGATGGTGGAGGCTACATTTTCTGATAGGTTGTTGAGTCGCATGGAACAGTCCCGCGAATTATCCATTGAACGATTGTTCTTAACGAACGAAGACCGCAAGCACGCCAGGCAGCAAGTGCGTGAGCTGGCGTATTTCAAGTGGCTTGAGGCCGGTCGCCCGGAGAATCGATCTGTGGAGTTTTGGAAGGCTGCCGAGCGCGAGTGGATCGAGTATTTCTACGTGCCACGCAGGTAAGACGATGAGTAGCAGTAGCAGCAGTAGCAGCAGCAGCGGTAAGAATCCATTCAACAGTGTGCTGGTCCCCACAGATTTTTCCGATGCGTCGCGGTTCGCCTTCCAGTGGGCACTTTCGGCCGTCGACCATAAACAATCCGTAATCATCGTGCTGCACGTTGTGGACGAGGCAACCGTCGAGACGGTCACTGCACTGCAACTAGCGACCCGCGAGGAAGTGGTGGCCAAACTGCGTCAACGCGCCGAAGAACAACTGCTCGACTACAAACGCGCGGCGGTCCCCGAGATTGAGGTGGATACGATTGTGTCCGAAGGGTTGCCATTTCTCGACATCATTCGCAAGGCGGAGGACTTTGCCGTGGACGGCATCGTGATGGGCAAAGTCGGGCGTCGAGGACCCGTCGAAAAGCTGTTGTTTGGTTCCACCGTCGAAAAAGTGCTGCGAGGTGCCCGACGTCCCGTGATCGTCCTGCCCGAATCGGGCCATAGCACGATTCAGGAATGAGGGACGGTATCCAGGGATGGCCATCAGCGGTGGCACGGCCACCAGCATGGCGTCCGCCATCCCCCGGCTCGCCGGCGGTTGCTTCGGTTTCTTGCTCCACCCGTCGGCGGCGGCATCGGTCGCTGGCCAGCGCGGTCGCGAGGGCAAATGGCCCCCGTTTCGGCCTCGGCAATAGGGCTTCGATTGCAGACCGTCATGCGCGGCCGAGGCATTGGGGTTTGGCCACGCGTCTCGTGAGCAGCGGAACGTTCCCCTGGGCAAGCCAGGGGCATTGATCGGGGTCTCCACTGGCACGCAGTTTGCTCCGGTATCCTAGTGCTTGACGTAGCGTCCGCGGCGTTCCATCCAGTTGGCTCAGCAGTGCGGCAACGCCCACTGGTTGCCACGCGGTGGATATACGCTTGATCCAGCTGCCATAATGAAGATTGGAGCGATGTGCCGTGATCGGCAACTGTGACTACCGTCCTCGTGTTAGCTCCGTGCTGTGCATGGTGCGCCTGGCGTCGGTACTAGTCGCCAGTTTCTGCGCGTCCAACTGCAACGGCCAGCTGACTGATCCGCGGCCGGTCCGCATCGAACTGTTTGTCGTTTCGCAGTCCGATCAGTGCCAGCGCGCCGAAGACTTCCTGAACCAACTGCACAGCAGCCGTGCGGGTCTGGAACTGAGTGTGCATGACGTAAGCCAAGATTCAGCCGCATACGATCGGCTTCGGAAACTTGCCCAGCGATTCGGTCACGAGAAAGCGGGCGTGCCGACCTTTTATCTGGCCGATGCCCTAATCATGGGCTTCCGCGACGCTCAGACAACTGGCCGCCGCATTGACGATCTTTTGACGGTTGACGCGTACGTACGACCTGGCTGCCGGCACTGCCGCGACGCTAAACAGTTTCTCGATGGCTTGCAGCAACGCAGGCCCGCGCTGAAATTGGTGTACCATGATGTCCTGCATGATGCGCAAGCCCGAGCCGAAGTGGCTCGCCTTGCCAGCCGATACAAAGTACGGGTCGCGTCGTTCCCGTGCATCCATGTTGCCGGTCGATTGATTGTCGGTTTTCAGGGTGCCGATACGACGGGCCGGCGTATTGAGGCTTTCTTCGCGCGGGGGCCGCGACAGCAGGTAGCCCAGTCGGTGCAAGCCCCGCGCGCTGCTCGTCTACGATCCCAGGGTGCGATGCCGGCCCGGCTCGCCGCCGGATCCTGGGGCTACTGGCAGCCACAACAGCCGGAATTGGAGGAGCGGCCCGTCCCTGCGGATGCGGTTGTCGACGATCCGACTAAGCCCCGCGACCATTCGCTGGAAGATAAGCTGCCGCCGGCGGACGATCTACGGATATTCGAACCAACGGAATTCGAACCAACGGAACAGGAATGGGTGACCGGTCCTCAGTCCGGATCGCAGGACATCGAGGAGTCGATTGACGTACCGGTTTTCGGGCGATTGCGACTCAGCGAACTCGGCTTACCCGCGTTTACGTTCCTGATTGGACTGGTCGACGGGTTTAATCCGTGTGCCATGTGGGTCCTGGTGTTTCTGCTGTCCGTGCTGGTGAACGTCAAGGACCGAAAGAAGATCATCGTGATCGCCGGCACGTTTGTGGTCGTCAGCGGACTGGCTTATTTCGCCTTCATGGCAGCCTGGTTCAATGTGTTTCAGATGATTGGGCTGCTGAGACCCGTGCAACTGGGCTTAGGCTTGGTGGCCATCTTCGTGGGGATCGTGAACGTCAAGGACTTTTTTGCCTTTCACAAGGGATTGAGTCTTTCGATTCCCGATTCGGCCAGGCCCGGGATCTATCGTCGCGTGCGTCAGATTGTCTCCGCCCGGCACCTGACCGTTGCCCTGTTGGGTGCCGTAACTTTGGCGGTGGTCGTCAACATCATCGAACTGCTGTGCACGGCCGGATTGCCAGCGTTGTATGCGCAGATCCTCAGCATGCAGGGACTTTCCCCCTGGGGCAATTATATGTACCTGGGACTGTACATCGTCGCCTACATGTTTGACGACACGCTGTTGGTGACCATCGTGGTGGTGACACTCTCGCATCGAAAGCTGCAGGAAGCCGAGGGACGCTGGCTGAAGCTGTTGAGCGGCAGCGTGATCCTGCTGTTGGGTGTGGTGATGGTCTTCATGCCGGAATGGCTGGTTTGAAAGGTGAGTAGCGATCCAAGCCCCTATCTGGTTGGCACAGTGACCATCTCACGCATCGCTCCATGTGGGGGCTGCCGCGTCAAATCGCGAAGACCGGGGACGTGCCACCCATGTCCGCCGTGCCAGGCGCAGCTTGATCCAGAACGCTACTTGAACAGGTCCTCGCCGATGGTGATATCTTCCTTCGCCGCCCGTTCGTCTTTGAGGCGTTCCGCATGCCAAACGCGAATGGCCTGGCAGAGTTCCTCGGGCAGCTCGATGCGCGAATAGGCCACGAAAGCTGACTCCAGGGCTTGCAGACAGCGTTGTTTGCCGGGACCGTCGTAGTCGTTCAAGACCAACTCGTACAGCTCGTTCAACCGCAAGATCCAGTCGATGGCCTGCTTGGAACTGCCGCTGGGGTCGTCATGAAAGTACCGTTGGGATTCCCAATTGGCGAACTTGACCCATGCGTCCCGCATCGTCTTCTCGGGGGCACTTTTGACGTACTCGGCCAGGCTCTCGTACGGTGTCATCGACTACCTCACTGATCAAGTTAGGCGGCAGCACGCTCGTCATGGCTGATGCTGCCAGCACGCGTATTTCCGTTGAGCACTTTTGCTGAAAGCGTCAACCGTGGAGTACCTTCACGCCCGCCATTGTCGGGCACTTCCAACCGAGCACGTGTGGTGCCAAGTTCCCCCGTCTCTTGAATGTCGGCGGCGTTAAATGGGATTAAAGCAAGTCTCGTTCCCAACGGAGTCTCGGGGCCAGAGGCCAGAGTTTCGGACGTACTTCGCACATTCACGATGGAACATCCGACGCAAGAAGCGCGCCAACTCGCACACCGGTGCGCCGCCATCATCATAGTTACCGTCACCCGATTTCCGTCAACTCGTGGATGTGATCGTCCGTCCGCCCTGGACGGACTTGGCCTATTTGCTACAACTCTTGTTCCAGATACCTTACACCGGCCGGATGACGCTACGTGGCGAAATATCGTCGAACAACACCGCTGGAACGCGTGCGCATGGGCGCGATGGTGCTGGTGGCCGTGGCCTGGCTGGGCACGATCGGGTTTCACACGCTGGGTGGCTACGGCTGGATGGAAGCCTTTTGGATGGTGGTGATTACGATTTCCACCGTCGGATACGGGGAACATAGCCAGGTCTCCAGCTCCGTGCAGTTATTGGCCATCGGCGTGATCTTGGTGGGGATCTCGTCCGCCGCATACACTTTTACGGGGTTGGTCCAGCTTGTCCTGGCCGGCGAGTTGGAACGATTGCAGGGAGTCAGACGGATGAGTCGCCAGATTGACAAGCTACGCGATCACGTGGTGATTTGCGGTGTCGGGCGCAGCGGTCGCAGTCTGGCGCTGGAGCTCCGGAACCACGGTCGCGAATTTGTGGTGATCGATAAAGACGAAGTCAAGCTGGAGGAGGCGCGAACGCTCGACTTTCCAGCCATATTCGGCGATGCGACGGAAGAAGCGATCTTGATCCGAGCCGGTGTAGACCGGGCTCAGGCGTTGGTCAGCGCATTGCCGTCTGACGCGGACAATGTTTTCATCACACTGACGGCTCGCGATCTGAATCGAAACTTGTTGATTCTCGCCAGTGCGGAGCACGAAAAAACTGCGAAAAAACTGCATCAGGCCGGTGCAAAAAGTCGTCATGCCGACGCGCGTCAGCGCCATGCAAATGTCTCGGATGATCCTGCACCCCTCTACCGCCGACTTGATGGAACTGGTCGCTGAAAGCAGCTACCTGGACCTGGAACTGGACGACCTGAATGTCAAGCAGTATCCAGCCCTGGCAGGGGTCACGGTGAGTGAGTCCGAGGCGCATCGTAAACACAAACTGCTTGTCGTTGCCGTGCGCACGAGCGGACGGTACGATGGTCTTCAACCCGGATGCGGAATATGTGTTTGCCGCCGGCGACATCGCCATTGTGCTGGGACATCGCACACGCATTAACGATTTCAAGAATCTGTATCGCGGGGAGCACTGAGCGGCATGTTGTGCCCAGTAACTCCGGTTTGCCCTTCATCGTACCATACAGTTCGCCGCCCATTGTCATGCTGAGGGAGCTGACAACGAGCGCAGCACGGGTCAGCGACCGAAGGATCTTCCAGTGACGATGTTCCACGTGCGACGGTAGACGCAGGAGATTCCGGAGTCACCCCGGCAGGCCATGACACGATGGCTGGCAGATCCTTCACTCCGCTCTGCTACGTTCAGCACGTCGCGCCCGCAATCCTCCCGGCTTGCCCGGCGGTTGCTTCGGCTTCTCGCTCGACTCATCGCGCTGCGTCAGCCGGAGGCGGCTCGCACCGGTGTTGGTGACCGCAGCACGCTGGCAATCAATACGGCGATGGTCACGGGAATCGTCAACAAGACACCGTATGTGAACTCCCACGCCATGTCGGACTGCGTGGCCGTCAGCACGATGTGCAGGTTATAGGCAACGAAGTAGACCAGAAACAGGATGCCTTCCCATCTCGCGATCAAGCGACCCGTATAAAACACGGGCAAACATGCCATGGCCACCACGTTCATGACGGGCAAATCCACGTGGATGGCCTCCGCCGCGATGGGCAGGCCGTGCGGAGCAAAAAGTGCCGACGCCCCCAGGACTCCCAGAATATTGAAGATATTGCTCCCCACCACGTTGCCAACTGCCATATCACGCTCGCCACGCAGCGCCGCGACGATCGAGGTCACAATCTCCGGCAACGACGTCCCGGCGGCCACGATGGTAAGTCCAATCACCAACTCGCTGACGCCCCACCAACGAGCCAGACTGACGGCGCCATAAATCAACCCACGAGCACCCAACGACAAGAGGATCAGTCCGGCGATCAACCTGATCACATCTCGCGACCAGTGGGATGGAGCCGTTTCTGTACATGGCATGCCCAACCGCTTGTCGGCGGCCAGGGACCGGACCTCACGACGACTCTGCCGAAGTGACCAATAGGTATAGGTGAGCAGGCCCGCGACGAAGAGAGCACCTTCGCCGCGACCCAGCCGCCCGTTGAGACTCAAGGCGAGCAGTGTCAGTGAACAGCCGATCATCAGGGGCACGTCACGACGAATGAGCTGGCTGGAGACAATCAATGGGGTGATGGTGGCCGAAACGCCGAGGATCAGCAAAATATTGAAGATATTGCTTCCCACCACGTTGCCGATCGCCAGGTCCGGCTGGTTGGCCAGCGACGCTTGGATCGATACGGCAAACTCGGGCGCGCTGGTGCCAAACGCCACGACCGTCAATCCGATCACGAGGGGTGAAACACGAGCCGCGATGGCCAGGGCCGTGGCGCCGCGTACCAGCAGCTCACCGCCGCAAATCAAGACGATCAATCCCACGACGATCCACATACACGACACCATCCGCTGCGAACTCCCGGAAGGATCAGGTTCTAAATAATCCGATACGGAACAACACCTGCTTTGGCTGTCCGTGGCTTGGCGATGGGGATGTGCGGTGCTGCGTGTGGTGGTCTAGCACAGGATCTTCAAGGACCCATCGGCGAGCTGTGGGGATATGCCAGGTTCGTTAACGTCCGATCAATGCGTGGAAGGTTGGTGCGTCCAGTGTCTCCTTGACGAGCAGCTCTTGGGCGACGATGTCGAGTTGCTCCAGATGATCCTGCAAGATTTGCGTGGCTCCGCTGTAGGCTCGATCCAGTAGCAATTTGACCTCTTCGTCAATCTGGTGGGCCGTCGTCTGGCTGCAGTCCAGGTTGCCTCCGCTGTCGGGGAGATACATGTTTTCGCGCCGAGCGCAATGGACCAGTCCGACTTTGTCGCTCATCCCGTACATGCACACCATTTGGCGTGCGATGGCGGTGGCTCGTTCCAGGTCATTCTCCGCGCCGGTGCTGACTTCGCCGTACTTGATGTCCTCGGCAGCGCGGCCTCCCAGTAGCCCTTTCAGCCGATCGAACAGCTCAGACCGAGTCAGCAGAAATTGCTCGCCCGTGGGTATTTGCAGCGTGTAACCCAGTGCCGCGCGTCCGCGGGGCACAATACTGATCTTGTGGACCGGGTCCGCATGTTCGCTGTAGGTTCCAACCAGCGCGTGTCCCACTTCGTGATACGCCACACGCTCTTTCTCGTCCGGTTCCAACAGGCGGCTCTTGCGTTCTGGACCGGCCACTACCTTTTCCACGGCATCTTCAATATCCTGCTGGCGGATGGCGTTAGCGTGGCGTCGGGCGCTTAACAGCGCAGCCTCGTTCATCACGTTGGCCAGGTCGGCGCCGGAAAAACCGGGTGTCCCCTGTGCGATCTTGCGCAGGTTCACGTCGGCGTCCAGCGGTTTGTCGCGGGAATGTACCTTCAAAATGGCTTCCCGCCCGTCGATATCCGGTGCGTCGACCACGACTTGCCGGTCGAAACGTCCCGGTCGCAGCAGGGCTCGGTCGAGCACTTCGGGGCGGTTAGTGGCGGCCAGCAGGATGACGCCGACGTTGGCTTCAAAACCGTCCATTTCCACCAGCAGTTGGTTGAGCGTTTGTTCCCGTTCATCGTTGACGGCTCCCACATGCACGCCCCGTTGTCGGCCAATCGCGTCCAGTTCGTCGATAAACACGATGCAAGGGGCGCTTTGCGTCGCCTGCTCGAACAAATCGCGGACACGGGCGGCACCCACGCCGACGAACATTTCCACGAAGTCACTGCCACTCAACGAGAAAAACGGGACCTTCGCTTCACCGGCCACGGCGCGAGCCAGCAACGTTTTGCCTGTGCCGGGTGGTCCCACCAGCAGCACCCCCTTAGGGATCTTGGCACCCAGCTTGGTGTATCGGGTCGGGTTCTGCAGAAAGTCGACGACCTCCTGCAGTTCGTATTTCGCTTCGTCGCAGCCCGCAACGTCCTTAAACGTGACTCCCGTTTCCTGGTCCGCGACCAGCTTGGCGCGACTCTTACCGATGCCCATGACCCCCTGCCCTACGGCGGCCATGCGCCGCGAGAGAAAATTCCACAACAAGAACATGATTCCCAGCGGCAAGACCCATGACAGCAGAAACTGCGAGATCAAACTGGGGCGAACGCCCACGAACTCAGCCCCCGCGGCCTGCAACTCCTCGACCAGCGTGGGGTCCTCCACGCGTACCGCGCGAAAGTAAAATTTCTCGCCACGCTTCGCCTCTTTTTCCTGCTGCTCCAACGACTTCGTGGGCTGCGAGGTCGTGTCACCCCCCGGCGGCGGCTCGGCAATTTCTGTGGGTGGCGACTCCGGCGACTTGCTTGCCTCCGTAGCGGACTTCGATGCGGTCTTTGATTGTGAACTTGAATCCGACGTGAGGACGCGGGATTCGCCCGTGTCGCGTTCGCCGACTTCAGGAGCGGGATGGTCAATTTTCGTATTGACGACACCCAGGACTTCGTTTTCCTGAATCTGGCACTCCACGACCTGCTTCTTGGCAACGTACTGTTTGAATTCGCTGTAAGGAATCGTGTGAACGATGATGGCGGAAAAAAAATCTTGCCAGATCCACAACAGCAGCAGAGCGATCGATGCGTACCACAGCCAGGGACGATAGTTGAATTCGGGTTGCTGCGGCCGGGGGATCCGGCCTGGTTTCTTTCCTGGGGGACGCTGCTGGGGAAGCTTTGACATTAGTACGGGCTCGCTGCGTGATCGGTTGAGACACAAGTTGGCGTGGTTGCGGTCCCCCATTCTGTCAGGTCGGAGTTTCGGAGGACAGAGGGCGGAGAGCGGAGGGCGGCGTGCGGAGGGCGGCGTGCGGAGGATGTTAGCCGGATGGCGGGGAGTGGAGAGCGGGAAGTGGCGAGCGGCGGTGTGTTCGGATTCTGGCTACACCGCGCCTGCCGCGGCCGGACAAAAATCCCCCCCCGGCTTGCCCGGCGGTTGTTTCGGCTCCTCACTAGACACGTCGCGCCGCGTCAAGCGCGAAATCCCTCCGGCTTGCCCGGTGTTGAAGTCGGTTTCTCGCTACACCACGACCGGATCCAAGTGACCGCCCGCCAAGTGGTCCACGATCACGATTAAGATTACGATGACCAACTCCCGCTGTTCGTCTTTCCCCAGAGCGATCCATTCACCATGACCACCCCCGCCCACTCCGGTTCTACCGCCATGACGTTGCGGTTGGCGCTGGTCATGCTGTTTATTTTAGCGCCGCTATCCTCGTGGTACGTCACCGTGGGCTCGTATATCGCGGCCAACACGGGTGAGTCGGGTACGGGGGTCTTTTCACCGGGCTTTATCGGTGAGGCCTACGCGACCTCAGCGCTGGGCGCGTTGCTGACGCCACTACTGATCGGGCGAGTGGCAGACCGCTGGATTCCCGCCAATCGCCTGATGACGCTGATCAGTGTGGCATGCGCGGGGCTATTGTGGTGGATGTCGGTTTCACCCAGCGAAGTCGTTTTCTGGTGGCTGATGCTGGTCTATTCACTGACGTTCAGCCCCATGATGTCGCTGGCCAATTCGGTTTCTTTCTGCCACCTCACCGACCCGATTGCGCAGTTTCCTCGCATCCGTGCCCTGGCCACTTTATCGTGGGCGCTGGGTGGATGGGGTGTGGGCTACCTGGCCCCATTGTTGGTGGGACATTCGATCGAGCAAACTCGGGTACCCATGCAAATCGGAGCCACACTGCATCTGATCGCCGCTGGCGTTTGTCAGATTCTGCCGCACACGCCTCCTGCCGACAAGAGTCGGGCCACGTCCTGGCTGCAGTCGCTGGGCGGAGACGCCAGATGGGTACTGCTCGATCCGCGCCTATTCGTGCCGCTGGTGTCCGTGACAATCTTGTCCATTGCGGTGACATTCTATACTAACCTCATCAACGTTTTTCTTAACGCACAGGGTATCCCCGGTGCCGCCGGGCATTTGGCATGGGGACAGGTATCTGAGCTATTGTGCTTGTTACTGCTGCCGACAAGCCTGCGTCGATTGGGTATTAAGTGGACGCTCGTGATGGGCTGCACGGCGTGGACGGTTCGTTACCTGATGTTTTCGGTTGTGGCGACCGGGGAGGCCTATTGGCTGATTGGCCCGGCCATCGTGTTGCACGGTGTGGCGTACGCCTTCGCCATCCTGACCGTTTTCATGTTGACAGACCAGGTTGCTCCGCCGCACGTCCGGTCGGCTGCGCAGGGGTTCACCTCGATCCTCATTCAAGGGTTTGGCACGCTCATCGGTGCCAGTATCACAGCGGTCTGCCAAGCGCATTGGCTGACCACGAATGCCGATCGGGTGCTGATCGGGCACTGGTCGCGAATCTGGCTGCTCGCTGCCGCCCTGGCGCTGGTCCCCACAATGTTGATTTTGGCCGGATACCGGACCGAACCCATACGCCTGGCTGACGCAGAGGAAGATTCCGGCTTTCTCTAGATACGCGTCCCGGGGCGCGCGAGCAGTGCCCGCCCAGCACCTTCAGTGATTTGGACCGCGCCGCCAGAAGTTCGTTTGCCATGGCTGGATCGTCGATCATGATCGACATCAGAAATACTTCGTCGCTGAATGATTTCTCTTGGACAGCCTCAATTGTGCTCGCGTCAAATCGATTCAAACAATTCCAGCAGCTTGAAGACCGTGTTGTGGTTGCGCACGGTCATCAGTTGATAGGCTGGAAGGCTGTGCAATTTCAGCATCGTCGACCTGCTCAACGCCTTTTTCGACGCCGACCAGAAAATCACGCCCGGCCCGGTGGTCACGGTTTCGATCTGGGCTTTCGGGGCCGGGAGTTGGGCCAGGGCCCTTGCGGGTGTGATGCCGCTGAGCGTGAACAGGGCGTTGTGCTTCTGCTGATCGTCACGGCCCCACGTTTTGGGAGCCGCGCGGAGGGCGGATTGATACCGTGGATGCGATAAGATCGCGGCCTGCGCCGGGTAATCGAATCGATCGGACAGCAGACGTTCAATTTCACGCGTCAGCTTCGCGACACTCGCTTCGCTCGAACGAAACAAAATGTTGCCGCTTTGAATGTAAGTGCGGACGCTGCTAAATCCCAGATCTTCGAAACACACTCTCAGTGCATCTTTGGCGATGATATTCTTGCCGCCGACGTTGATGCCGCGCAGTAGTGCCAAGTATCGCTTTGTCGGTCTCGTTGCCATTTGCGTATGGTACACGATGCGGCGGTCGCCGGGGATGCAGCACCCTGCTCATGCCCAAGCTCTGTCTGGAAACGCACTGCCTTGGAGGCTCTGCCTCCGGTATTTGCCGTCGCGTCTCGGGGACATCTGCGCGTTGATCGGGGAAGACTCCGCCTCCAGCGACTTTCGGACCGTGTCCACGTCCGCTCGCGGCAGCGTTCACCGCCTCACCGCCGAACGGTATACTATCTCGCTCACCTCCTACCTCAACCTCGCGAGTGATACCCATGTATTACGCCTTGCGTATTATTTGTGTTGCATCCGCTATTTGTCTGAGTTTGCCCGTGAGCGCCCAGGCGTCGGCCGACTTTGAGCCACTCTTTAACGGCCGCGACCTCACCGGCTGGCACGGCATGGATCATTTCGATCCGCGTCAGTTGGCCGCCATGACCGAAAAGCAGCGGGCGGATAAACAAGCGGCCGATCTGGAGAATCTGAAACAGCATTGGACCGTCGAAAACGGAGAAATCGTCAATGACGGCAACGGTGTCTATTTGACCACGGATCGTGAGTTCGGCGACATCGAGCTCAGGCTCGAGTACAAAACCGTGGCTCTCGCTGACAGCGGCATCTACCTGCGGGCCACGCCCCAGGTGCAGATCTGGGATTTTACCGAGGCTGGTGGCAAGTGGTCGCTAGGCGCCGACAAGGGATCGGGCGGACTGTGGAACAACAGCGTAGGCGCCGAAGGTAAAGATCCCCTGGTGCTGGCCGATCATCCCTTCGGCCAGTGGAACCAACTGCGCATTCGCCAGGTGGGCGCCCGAACGTCCGTGTGGCTGAACGATCAGCTGGTCGTCGATCACGCCCTCATGGAGAACTACTGGGACCGCGCGCTGCCGCTGTTTGCCCGCGGGCCGATCCAGCTGCAGACGCACGGTGGCGAGATCCGCTGGCGGAACATCTATCTCCGCGAAATTCCCGCCGACGAAGCGAATCAAATCCTGGCGGCCCAGGACGCGGACGGTTTTCAACCGGTCTTCAACGGTCGAGATTTCACTGGCTGGTCAGGGCCAACCAAGAACTACGAGGTGGTGGATGGGGCGGTTCGCTGCAAGCCGGGCAACGGGGGTACCATCTATACCGATCAGCAGTTTCAGGATTTTGTCGTGCGGTTGCAGTTCAAATTGCCAGACGGCGGCAACAATGGTCTGGCGATTCGCTATCCCGGCAGTGGCGACGCGGCATACGAGGGGATGTGTGAACTGCAAGTGCTTGACAACAGTAGTCCGAAGTACGTGCGGCTTGACCCACGTCAGTTCCACGGTTCCGCGTATGGGATGGTGCCGGCTGCCCGCGGTTACCTGCGACCCGTGGGCGCATGGAATTTTCAGGAGGTGTCCGTAAAAGGTTCGAGGATTCGCGTCGAGCTTAACGGATACCAAATCCTGGACACCGATTTGAGCAAGGTCACCGATTACATGGACGGAACGGCTCATCCGGGTAAAGACCGCCGCGAAGGCCACATTGGGTTCTGCGGGCATGGGGACCCGGTTGAGTTCCGTCATGTTGGGGTCCGAGCGGAACGTGGGGAGTAGCGGGCGACGAGAAGCGCCGCCACGCTCCCGCCCGTGCCGTCTGGCGCAGTGATTCGAAAGCACGAGCAAGATAATCCAGTAGTTCCCGAGACCACATCATGACCCAACGTGAAGTATGGCTGGATGCCGTTCAATCAACGCTCGCCAGTTACCGCAAGATGATCGATGCGGCCGTGGGGCAACTCTCGGACGAGCAGTTCTTTGCCCGTCCCGCATCTGGAATGAATAGCGTGGCTGTCATACTGCGGCATCTCGGCGGAAATCTCCGCAGTCGCTGGACGCAGTTTCTCGCGGAAGACGGCGAGAAGCCCGACCGGAACCGGGACGCCGAATTTGAAGATTGGCCTGGTACGCGCGCCGCTCTGATGGACTATTTTGATGGTGGCTGGCGCTGCTTGTCTCAGACACTGGGAACTTTGCAGGACGAGGATCTGGCGCACACGGTCACGATCCGCGGCGAGTCGCACTCGGTGCCGCTGGCCATCCAGCGTTCGATCTCGCACACGGCTTATCACGTGGGGCAGTTACTGCTGATCGCCCGGCTGATTCGTGCCGACGATGCATCCTGGCGTTGGTTGACGATTCCGCCCAGGCAGAGTCAGCAGCACAACGAAAAAACTTGGGGCACG
This sequence comes from uncultured Planctomycetales bacterium, assembly GCA_963695565.1. Lineage (GTDB taxonomy): Bacteria > Planctomycetota > Planctomycetia > Pirellulales > Pirellulaceae > CAVOGW01. Next base: position 235,203 of record CAVOGW010000003.1, on the reverse strand, counting down.
GCCGCCAGCCGCGGCGCGGCGGGGTCGTAGCGGCGAAATGTCATCCTGAAGGAGCAATGCGACTGCAGGATCTGCCAACGAACGTCGCGATCCCAAATAGCGTTTGAAGTTCAGCATCGTTGATGGACGGTCCGTCGGCGCGATACCTCACGATGAAAGCTCAAACTCCGACTAAATCGGCTCGCCGAGTCGGTGGGGTAGGAACGCGGGCACAGCTGCTCACCCGGCACCTTACGGGCGATGGCACTCGGTTTGGGCATTGTGGAACAGTTGTCCCCAACTGTTTCCCCTGACGATTTCGCGATTCGCGGCACCATTGAGGACAATTGTTCGACCAACTAAGTGCCATTGACCTTCCGCTGCCGGCTCGCCAGGCTGGGTCACTACAGTCCCATGAAGGGGACAGGTAATAGGAACGTGTGCTGTTCGTACAGGCTCCAGGCACCATACCAGGAAATGTATTGGGTGACGTAGACAATCCCCACGTACGCCAGCACCAGCGGCACCCATGCCAGGAAGCTTGTCCAGCGAAAGACAAAATGCCGTCGCCGCGGCGCATGATTGGCGCGACGGATCGCCCAACCGGTCAGCATGCGCGCTGGCCAAATGGAGATCACGAACACGATGCTGGGCAACCAGGCCGCTTCGCGCGGCAGCAGCTCGGCCTTAAGCGCGTACAGCGGAACCGCCAGAACAAATGTCGCCAGTGCGGCGATCAAGAATGCGACGGGTGCGCGCTGGAATTGACGACGGACCAGCCCCACCTGGAAGCCGTCGAGAAACCGGCCGGAGACCGCGAAGTTCATTTGCGCGAACGGCAAGTAGAACAGTACTGCGAATAGCATGATGGAACCCACAAACCAACACAATCCGCCGAGCGCACCCGCGATGCGCGTGGACAGAATCAATACGCTAATCGGCGCAAGCAGCCAGATGGCGGCCACGGTAAATCCCCGCGTTCCCAGCCAGAATAAGCGGGGCAGCTGAAATCCAGCAATGGACTCCATCAGGCTGTCGCGTGCGGTCCGGTACCAGCCGCCAGCACGCACGGTGTTCCAGCATCGAAAGGGCGCCGGCCACAGAAACGATCGCAGCCGCCCTCCACGCATGCAGGCCCAAATACAATGCCAGACGACGCCGATCGTCAACGCCGCGAACAGTACGCCCAGCCCCCGTGCCGCGGTTGCGTTGTCTAACAACAAAGCTGACTCGTGCAAGTCAGAGATCAGTCGAAGTGGTTGAGCCAACAACCAGATGCACAACACAGCGCCGCCCAGCCGAGCTGCCCGGCGCACGCCAGGCAGGGCATGCCGCCAGCCCAAGCGCCCCAGACGCGATCCGGACTCCAGCAGATAGCCGAGACTGATAAACTGTACGATCGGAATCGTGGCCAGAATCGCCAAGAATGTCAGAATTGCAAACGTTCCGAGAAGCAGTTCGACGCCGCTGGCGAGCAACCGATACAGGGTTGTGAAACACCAAACTGCGACATTTTCGGACGGTATTGCCGCGTGGCTGGCGGGGCGTGCGTCCGCTTCCACAAACCCTGGAAACTCAGCGCCGAGTTCTGGACCCGACGTTGCCATGGCGCTTGCGGTGGCCATCGTGGTACTCCTGTTCGCAGGTCATTCCCAGCAACGACTAGCGATATCCGCCGCCGCGACTGGCACAAAGAAATTATTCGGCTGCTAGGCGAGGATCTTGGGGCTACTTTGGCAAATTCCGACCAAGAAATGAGTCTTTCCGTACGAATCCTCTGTTGAGAATAACGTCGGTGGGAACAGGCGTGGCGGTGGGCGTCAGCAGCTATCAGGCACCAAGCCACTGACGCAAGGGACCTGTTGATTTAGTTGGAAATTCAGATGTCATCCTGAGGCCTCGCGTCGCGAGCCGACGGATCTTCCATCGACGACGGCGAACGTCATATACAATTTGGTGTCGCAGCTTTCGTTGGCAGGTCCTTCAGTCGCGTTGCTCCTTCAGGATGACATTTTGGCTTGAACGGATCGAATCGACAGGCCCCAAGGCCGGTGGGGAGCACGGCGTATCCAATCATTCTAGTGAAGTTGCCATAACTGGACCGAGGATCAATCATGGCTTCAAAACGAGACTTGATGTTGCTGGTGATACTCGTTGCGGGTGGGCTTGGTGTTGCCGAATACCTCGGCTTTCGGTCCCATATCCGCTCCGACAAACGGGGCTCCCCGGTCGTTACGTTCGAGCCCGCCGTGCTGGAGACCGCCGAGCGGCTTGATCGTGAATTCGAGCAGGATTGGAACGTTCATTCGCTTGAAGCTGCCGGCCAGGCTGACATATTTACGGTCGCACGTCGATTGTCGTTGGCATCGCTGGAACGGTACCGTCGTTGGAGGAAATTCGCTGGCTGGAGACCATGCCGCCAGACGTGGCCATGGCCAGTTATGTGAACCGATTGCTTCATGACCGCCGCAGTGCGGATTACCTGGCCGAGCGATTTGCGCGCGTCTTCGTGGGCGTGGAGCGCGGGCCCTTCATTGTCTATCGTCGGCACCGATTTGTTTCCTGGCTCAGCGATCAATTCATGCAAAACGTGCCCTACGATCAGCTCGCCCGGGACCTGATCACGGCCAAGGGACTCTGGACTGACCGGCCCCAAGTTAACTTCTTGACGGTGACGGTGAGCGGCGACAACGGCGATCGCCCCGACGAGAAGCGGCTCGCCGCGCGCGTGTCACGGTCGATGCTAGGCGTGCGGCTCGACTGCGTGCAATGCCACGACGATAATCTGGGGGGCGATTGGCGGCAGTCGGATTTTCATCAGCTGGCGGCGTTCTTCAGCGAGGCCACACCTACCTTTGCCGGCCTGCAAGATCTGCCGCATGATTACCAAACACGTTACCTGCACGAAACCGAAGACGTCGTCGTCACGCCCGCGGTTCCTTTCGCCCAGAAACTTTCCACTTCCGCGGGTAGTCGGCGCCAGCAACTGGCGGCGTGGGTCACGCACCCTGAAAACCGCGCATCGGCCCGTACGATAGTGAATCGTATCTGGGCTCTGGCGTTTGGAAAGCCGCTGGTCGAGCCGGTCGACAACATCCCGCTGGAAGGTCCATATCCCCCCGGTCTGGAATTCCTGGCCAACGAATTGGTCCAGCATCGTTACGATCTGCACTGGCTGTGGAATGTCATCGCCGCATCGGAGGTGTTTCAGCACAGCAGTTGTGCTTCGTTTGAGGTCACTCCTGCGCATGAGGAGCACTGGGCCGTATTTCCACTGACGCGCTTGCGGCCTGAGCAGGTTGCGGGCTCCCTGATTCAATCCGCGCGGTTACAGACGATTAACGCGGACTCGCACATCCTGTTGCGACTAACGCGTGTCAACCAGTCGCGCGAGTTTGTGATGCGGTACGGAGACATAGGCGAAGACGAATTTTCGCAAGATGGGGGCACGATCCCGCAGCGGCTGTTAATGCTGAATGGCGACCTGGTCCAGGAAAAGACCAAAGACGACCTCGTCATGAATGCCGTCACACGAATTCAGACCCTGGCCAGGACACCACGAAATGCAGTAGACGCACTGTACTTGGTGACGCTGACGCGACGGCCGTCGGACCTCGAAGCCGAGCACTTCCTGACGCTACGTGAAAAACATTACCAGGCTCGCCACCAGCAATGGGGTGCGCATCTCGCCTGGTGCCTGCTCAACTCGACTGAGTTTTCTTGGAATCATTAACGTCTCTGCGCGTGTTGCGGCCAAGTCGATACTTTACTCTTTTAACCGGGACCAACTCATGCGCGATCCATCTCCCAGAAACATCGATCGTCCAACACTCGCCCCATGGTCCTGTGGAACGGCCAGTCACTTCAGTCGAAGATCACTGCTGCAGGCCGCGGTCATCGGCGGCGTCAGTTGGCTGACCCCGTTGGCCAGCCTCCTTGCCGAAGGCCCTGGCTCGCGGGGACGCCCGCGAGCCGCCCAGTCGCTGATTGTGCTGTGGTTATCCGGCGGCCCCAGCCAGTTGGAGACGTTCGACCCACACCCCAACCAGTTAATCGCGGGGGGTACGCGAGGGATCAAAACAAGTGCCCAAGGTATTCTACTGGCCGAGGGATTGCCGCAACTGGCGGAACAAATGGATCACGTCAGCTTGATTCGCAATGTAGTCAGCCTGGAAGGAGATCACGAGCGTGCGACCTACAACGTCAAGACCGGTTACCGACCCGATCCCACGATCGTCCATCCGTCGGTGGGAGCGGTCGTTTGCCACGAGTTGCCCCAGGGCGCCGCGGAAATTCCCCGGCATATTGCCATTCTGCCCAACTCATCCTACGGACGTGGCGGTTACCTGGGTCAGCGATACGATGCATTTCGCGCCTACACGACCCAAGGCGGGCTGCCTGACGTGCGTGCTCAGGTCGCGGCGGATGAACTTGATTTGCGTCTAGACAGCCTGCAGGCCATCGAACACGCCTTTCAGCGAGGTCGGATGCGTAGCATGGAAGAAAAGCGCACACTGCACTTGTCGACGATTCAACACGCCACCACCATGATGAGTTCTGAGCAGCTGCAAGCGTTTGATGTTTCTGACGAACCCGCCAGCAAACGGGCCGCCTTTGGCGACAGCGAATTTGGCAGGGCCTGCCTGGCCGCGATCCGGTTAACGGAAGTCGGCGTTCGTTGCGTCGAGGTGACTCTGGACGGCTGGGACAGTCACTTTGATAATCACGGCATCCACCGCCGCCTAAACAGTCAGCTCGATCCGGCCTTCGCGGCGCTGATGCGGGAACTGCGCGCACGTGATCGGCTGGAAGATACTGTAGTCATTTGTGGAGGTGAATTCGGACGCACGCCCCACATCAACCCAGCCGAGGGCCGCGATCACTGGCCACATGGGTTCAGCGTAGCGGTCGCCGGTGGCGCGATCCGCCCTGGCATCGCGGTCGGTAACACGGATCCTGAAGGAGGTCGGCTGCGTATGGAGCAAGGGACAACCGTCGCGGATGTGCATGCTACGATCCTCGCAGCGCTCGGCGTGCAGCATGACCGCGAACTGTTCACCAATGTGGGCCGACCTATCAAGCTCAGCGAAGGAACGCCCATCCGCCCGCTGATCAGCGCGTGACGACGCGGAGCGTCCAGAGGCAGCGAGTGAGAACGCCAACGTCAGGCGGCCCCCAAGACCCCACCCCTGGACCCCTCCCCACGGGATTTGGCCTGTTTCAGCGAGCCGTCACTCGGCGTTGGGCGAACTAATGGTGTGCCACCACAGCCGCTTCGGCAAACCGTTCCCATCCGTTGCTCGCGGAAACGCCCAATCTCGCTAGGGAGGGAGGTCTGGCTCCGACTCCTGCCTCGGGCTGGCCCGCCCGTTCCTGCGGGTGTGCACTGCGTGCGCCATCCCAACCAGCGCGGCTCAGCTGGCAACTACCGTTGCCGAGCCTTCTCGAACTCGTCGCCGGGGTTCCAGTGCGGCGTCTCTCCCGCATTGGCGGTGTCAACCGCAACGTGAAACAGAAGTTGCGCGTCCTCGACCGCCCCAGCCAGGTCCCAACCCGCATCGTACTCGTCGCTGGTCTGGTGGTAGTATTTTTCGATCCAGGCTTCGCGTTGTTGGCGACCATAGTCGTCGGCTTTTCCGACAACTTGTATTCCAGGGTGCAAGTACACAGCGGGCACGCCAATTTTCGCCAAACTGAATTGGTCCGACCGGTAGAAGAATCCCTTGTCTGGAAACTGGTCCGGCGTCACAAATCGATCCTGCCAGGCCGCCATGCGCTTTACGGTTTCATCGAGACTCGACTTGCCCATGCCAATCAGATTGACGTCTCGGGTGCGACCGAAGATATTCACGCCGTCAATATTAATCGCGGCCGCCATGTTGTCCGGCGGGATGGGGGGATGAGCGGCCAGGAACTGGGAACCCAGCAAACCTTGTTCTTCGGCTCCCACGAAGGCGAACATAATCGACCGACCAGGGGCCTGGGGCAGCTCGCTGAACGCACGCGCGATCGCCAGCAACGCCGCCGCACCGGAGGCGTTATCTACGGCTCCGTTGTAGATGCGATCTCCGGTTGAGTCGGGAGTTTCCGCTTGACCCAAGTGGTCATGATGCGCGGTAAACACTACATATTCATCCTGCAATTCAGGATCGCTGCCGACCAACTTGCCCAAGACGTTCGCCGTTTCCTGCTGGCGGGATTGGCTGGTCAGTTGCACGCTCAGCCGTACCGCTAGCGGAACTGGGCGAAAATCGCGCCGTTCCGCCGCGTTCCGCAGTTCGTCCAGATCCTGACCGGCCAGCTGGATGACGCGCCTGGCAGCGTCCTCCTGAAACCATCCGCACAAAGTAGGTCGCTGACTGGCGGCGTCCCGCAGGGCAAACTCCTCGCCCGTCCAGGAGGTCTGCACGACTTGATAAGGGTAACCCGCCGACGCGGTGGTATGAATGATGATGGCGCCCGCGGCACCCTGCCTGGCGGCAATTTCGTACTTATAGTCCCAGCGACCGTAATACAGTCGGCGCTTGCCCTCGAATAACGCCGGATCGTCAGCCGGATCGTTATTCATCATCACCAGGATTTTGCCCTGTAAGTCGACGTCCTTGTAGTCGTTCCAGTCGTATTCGGGAGCCACCATCCCGTATCCGACAAACACGAGTTCCGCGTCGTCGATCCTGGCAGATTCCACGGGGCTGCCCAGAGAAAACACGAAGTCCTCGACTCGGTTCAGCGAAAGCTGTTTCTCGCGGGCGGACAAGGTGATACTTTCCGGAGCCAGAGTCCTGAAGCCCACCAGCGGCACGGGTTGCAGCCAGCTTCCGTCGGCCGCCGCGGGCTGCAGGCCGAACGAGGAAAGCTGCGTCATGAGGTACCGCTCCGCCAACCGATCACCTCGCGAACCAGGCCCACGCCCTTCCAGCAGGTCGTCGCTGAGAAACTGGATGTAAGCCCGCAGAGCGTCGCTGTGGATGTAGCGTTTCGCAGTCTGCTGCTCGTCGTGCGAAGGGATGCGAGCCACCTGTGCCGCCGTGCGCTGGGCATGGGCGGCCAGCCAGACGAGCATGCCGGCGATGAACAGAATGTTTGTCGGGAACGATCCAGGAGTACGCATGGTTTCGGTGGCCATTTGTTTGTGGAGTGGACGCGGTTGAGGCTTTTTCTAAACCCGCTGGCTTCTACGGCGGATTGTTGAGCTTGGAGGGCCAAACCAGGGGCGTCAGTGGTTGTCCGAGGTCAAGCCAGGCCAGTCATCGGTGCGAAAGGGAGTCAAGGGCAGCCCCTCTTTGCTGTAGACATTACAGATCGGGTTGTCGGACCAGGCATACCGAACGGCAGCGGGCTGCGGCACATCGGCGGAGGATACCTCAATGGTTGTGGGATCGATGATCCTGACCGTAGCCCACATCCACCGCTGGTCATTCCCCGCAATCGAAAATCCTTTGACTTCCGATTCGTCCACGGTCCGCAATCCGCTGCCGGCATGTGCGCATTTGACAATCGCTTTTCCCCCGGCAAATGTCACATCTTGAAACTCGGGGCTGCGAAAAACAAGGTCCTGATCATACTCATTGGCCAGCGCCCAGCGACTCAGGCGATTGGCCACTTCCTCCTTGTTCCGCGGATGGATGTCGTTGGCCTCGCCCAGATCGATGATCACCGCCTGGCCGGCGTGAGGCCGCGCGGTGATTAAGGTCCTGGTTTGCGCCTCGCGCAATTCGGCCCATTCGCTTTCGCTCGGCTCGCTGTTCTCATCCTGGAAGTCGGCTAACTGTACCCAGTAGAAAGGAAAGTCACCCTGGCCCCAGTCGTCACGCCAGTTCTGGATCATGAGTGGAAACAACTTTCGATACTGATAAGCCCGAGAGGCGTTGGTTTCGCCCTGATACCAGATGGCGCCGCGGATGCCAAACGGCATCACGGGGGCCAGTCGACCATTGTAGAGATTACCTGGCCGTCCGTTAGTCAACAGACGGTTTTCGAAATCTCCCCGGGGAAGTTCCGGAACCGTCTGTTGCGTTTTTTTGGCTGCCATCTGCGCTTGCATCCATTTGTCGTATTGCTGTTCATAGGCAGCGTAGGATGCGGCCCACAGTGCGTTGGCTTCCGACTGCGTCCAACTCTTCAGCAGGAGATCGTACTCGGGGTCTGCAGCCAGCAGGTCCCGCCGCACCCACGCTTCGCAGGCCGATCCGCCCCAGGCGTTATCGATCAGTCCGATGGGCACATGCAATGTGCGACGCAAGTTGCGGCCGAAGAAGTAACCGACGGCGGAAAAATCACCGATGGATTCCGGAGTGCATAACTGCCAGCCGCCGTAGTAATCGTGATTTGGTTTTTGCAGTCCCATATTTCGGACCGTCGTGTGGCGGATCATGGGGTCGTCCGCGGCCGCCAGGGCCAGGTCAGCGTTGCGGGCCTCGCGCAGCGGCCATTCCATGTTGGACTGGCCGGAACACAACCATACCTCGCCCACCAGCACGTCGTGAACATCCACCTTGGTCTTGCCCATGACGCTCATCGTTTGCGGTTGATCGCTGGCCCCGAGCGGATCCAGCATCACTTTCCATGTGCCATCCGGGCCGGTGACGGTTTTGGCTTCCTGACTGCCGAAAGAGACCGAAACATGTTCGCCGGGATCCCCCCAGCCCCAGATGGGTAACTTCTGTCCCTGTTGCAAGACCATGTGGTCGCTGAGAATCGAAGGGAGCGCAATGTCGCCGTCGCATACGGCAGTCAGCGGGCCAAGGTGCCAGAAATGAAAACAGGTTAGTGCCAGGGCGAGTGATTTACCTGATGTGCGCATCACGGCGTGCTCCGAACTTGGTTCCCCAGGGTTGCGAGCTTGCAACATAACAATCGCACTGGACGCTGACAAGTTGTGCCGCACGAGTGACGCGGGTGGCAAGCTCCGTTCCACACAAGCTCCCGATCCTGGCACGGCTCGCCGCTCAGCGGCCCCGTGTCATGCTGAACGGAGGCAAGGATCTGCCCGTGAGCATCAGATGTACGACAAACCGAAATTGCGTGGAGGTGCCATCTAGTCTACGGTTGTAGACTAGACCGCCGTCGTGGAAAGATCCTTCGGTCGCTGACCATGCTTGGCACGTTGTTTGGCTCCCTCGGGATGACATTCGGCCACCCGTGCCACGCTTCACCGGTCGCCACGACAGCGGCACCCCAGTAGCGCCACGAGCGCCCAGCACATGGTAGCGCCATGTGGCTCGGGAACACCTTGCATCAACAACGAGAGCGGCACGCTGTTCGAGCGCAGCGCGATTTCGTTGATGATCGGAATCGCATCGGATGCAGCCACGACGCCATCTTCGCGCACATCATAGAACGCCGCCGGGATGCCTGTAAATCCGTCCAGTTCGCCGGTAGTCGGATCGCTGTGTTGATGCAGGACGGCTTCGTTAATGATCAGGACCGCGTCCGACAGCGCCACGGCGCCGTTGTGATCGACGTCATTGGCCACGATACGATTATGCCAGCCCAGCTGATCGTCAACGAATTGATCCTGGGCAAATTGAAAGGCCTCCTGCCCGATCATGGACCCCATAATCCGTCCGGCAAAGTCGTCTGCAGAAACGTGGATACCACCCCACAGCCGCGAGATACCGGCTTCGTCGGCAGCATCAAAATAGCTGGCCCACTGTAGCGTCACGGGTTGCGACGGGCCCTGTTCGAAGTTCAAGAAATCCGACGGAAACTCCATTTCACCCAGGCCGCCAGGGAAGAACTCGTCTCCCGTGAACGCGGCCAGTATCTCCGCCGAAGCTCGACTGAAGGTACTGTGCCCCGAGACGTATGCGGCAAAGGCCGGCGTGACGAAATTGTCATTCTGGTAGGGGACCCAGTTCTCCGCCAGGATCCAATTCGTGCCGCTGGCCTCCGTGGTCGGGTCGTCAGGCTCATGATTCCAGGCATGAATCACGATCTTGCCGACCATCTGTTCCTCTGCATAAAACAGCGTGAAATTTCCATCTGCATCGCGATTGGCATTTTCATAAGCATTGCGGTGCCGTCCACCGGGTGCGATCGATGCGGCCGTGATCTGCTCGATCAGCCCCGGTTGCAAGGGCAAGCCATTGGGATCATAGGCCGGTAGCTTTTCGTCGGAGGACTGCCCCAGCGATCCCTGGTAGCGAATCTTCGTGATCGGTCGCACGTAGTCATACTCCCGCTTGACGCCCCACGCGGCGACGGCGGCGTCATGCACGGCCCCGTTCAGCGACAAATACAGCTTCACGTCCCATTCCAGATCGTCGACAATGGGGCCAGCCCCTCCGACGCGCTTTTCCAGCAGCGGACTGGAGGAGACCTGATTGGCGATTACGTTCCAGTGTCCCGGAGGCGTTTCCGAATCCGGCCCGTCTGCCCAGAATTCCGCCAGCACGCGGCCGTAGTCGGCTTGCTTAACCAGATTGTCCGCGTACGGGAGCCCTGTCGCGGGGTTCAGGGTGTATCCCTGGTTTTCGTGTGTTCCCAACGGACGATTGCCATTGACGCTCGGCGATATATTGATCACGTCGGCTCCGCTGCCTTGGTTGGCGTCCAGCGAATTGCTGTAACGAATCAACTCCACCGTGTCAGCGCGATATTGGGAATCCCCCAGACCGCCCAGCTGTGGAGGTGGACCGGGATCAATTGCCGACCAGCTGTGGGGAAGCGCATCGTTTCGGCCCAAGGCAAACGTCTGCACATTGCCCCAATGCGGCCCGATGTAGATCTGTAATTTGTCTCCCCCTAGTCCATTCTGAGTCACCGCCGAATCAAGAAACAGCGGCTGCCACCGGTTGGGATCCGCCAGAGGCGGAGCATCCGGCGTCACCAAGCCAGGATAATCAACCACCATCGGCACGTTGACGGGTTGATAATCGGTGTTGTCTGCGTAGGCATTGGCTTCGTTCGCACCGTCGTCGATGGTTGCAGCCAGGATCTGGGCGGCGATTCGATTGCCAATGGCTGCGGGAGTGTTTCCGGCCGTTGAGGTGATCGACTTGTCGTAGCCCAACTGGTTCATCAGCCCGTCGAAGATCTGTTGCGACGCCACCGGGTCCGTGGCCAGCTGATATCGCTTGGAGAGCACGCGATAGGCGGCATAGCTGATGGCCTCGTCGCGTGCCGCGGCGATGTCGGTGGCGGAGTGTTTTTCCACATAGAAATTCCCGCCGGCAATCGGATCAAACGCGGCCCAAGCGTCGTACATGGCCGCCGACGTGTGATAGAGGTTGCGGCTATGCACGGTGGGCTTCGGGACATCGATGCGAATGGCCCTTAGCAGCGCTTCGTCCCACTGGCGCGCCACCGTTTGGGCCGCGCAGGAAGATGCGCTGACGAACGATGCTGTAAGGGCCAGCGCTGCCAGCGACAGCACGGCAGGAGGGCTACGGAACAGTCGCACGAGTTGATCCTGATGTTGACGAGCGAACGGATTTCTTGGACGTCGGCAGCCGCCAAGAACACGAATCCCTGGGGAAAACCCGCCGTGGATGGTCATTCGTTAATTATCATCTGCGGATGGGAAACATCAAGCGCAGCGTGTGAAGCCGTAATTGTCGCGGGTCGCCGGTTTGTGCCAATTAAATGGATGGCGCGAGGTGGCGAGTCGGGCTTGGCGTAGCGAATGGCCGACGGCGTCGCCGGGCAGGCCAGCATGAAGCCGGTTGCGTCGGGCACGACGGTATGATTCCGGTTGCGCCGGGCAGGACCGCAGGCGTTCCAATGCCGGCGGGATTTGGGATATGGTGTACCGCGGCGCGTTTAGCGAGAATCCGAAGTAACCACCGGGCAAGCCGGGGGATTCGGGAAATGGTGTACCGCGACGCGTCGAGCCGGCAACCGCACGTACCGCCGGGCATGCCGGCAGGCAGCCGCCCGCCGGACACGTTAACACTCCCCATCAGGCCGATTATGATGTTCGAAACGCTGCGTCTTACCGTTCGTGCACTGCGCCTGGATGACTTCGACGCATTTCATGAGATGCAAAGCGATCCGGACGTGATGCGTTATACGACCGGCACGTCGCTGGATCCGCAGGAAAATCTGCGGCAACTCAAATCATGCATCGAAAAGTACGCCGCTCCCGCCGAGGGTTTTTTCGTGTGGGCCGCGGAACTCAAACTGGATGGCGCATTCGTCGGCACCTGCGCCCTGGTCCAAGATGACGACGGACAATTTGAGATCGGCTATCGTTTGCTGCAGAAGTTTTGGAAACGAGGGCTGGGCCAGGAATTGGCAGCAGGACTGATCGATTACTGTCTGCGGCAGCGCGGCTTGGACCGGATTGTGGCTCACGCCGATATCCGCAACACGGCCTCTATCCGGATTCTGGAAAAGACGATGGACTTTTTCCGCGAGGGGCGGCATCCCTGGGACGATGCAAAAGTTCGCTATTACTGGCGAGCCGCGCGGAGACCATAGCCGGTTAACGTGCTTCACCCACCGAGTAAACCGTAAACTCGGGCGGGCGGTGTTAGTTCGCGCGGCCGGTTGGGGCCCATTTTTCGGCGCAGCCGCCCGAAAACTTCAATTTGGATTCGCCGAATTCGGTCCCGTCGATTAAAATCGCGGAAGGCCGCCGTGCCTGCCCGGAATGACGGGCAGCGGCTGCCTGCAGCATTGTTGGCGCCATGCTGGCCCCCGCGGGCTTCGCGGCACATGCGGTACAGTAACATTCCCTCCTTTTTTCTTTGTATCAGGCCTGACTTAACGAACTAACGTTTTGTCCGCAAAGCCGTAGGGTGAGAACGGTTTTATGGTCGAGCATTTTTTGCGCGTGTGGACCACACGTCGCCGCCCCACCCGCGTACCCCGCGAAGTCTCGCGGTTGCGTTTGGAATCGCTTGAGCCACGATTGTGTCTGTCGACATTTCGGATCGTCACGTGGAACACCTACAATAATCCGAACAACGCGGCTTCTGACCTGGACTACGCGGCAGTCTTCGGCGCGATTGGGGAAGAAAACGCGGCCGGCATGTCCAAACCGCTGGACTTGCTGGTTCTGACGGAAAGCGACCCGCCTTCCGATCTGCGTATGGAGTCGATTCTTGATTCGCTGTACGCCACCGACCAGTTCACCACCGTCACGTCGGGCGTCGATGGTGGCGGCGACACGACCGGGTTCATTTACGATGGCCGGACGCTGCAATTGCTCGAGCAGAAGGAACTCGTTGCCCCCTTGGTACACAACACCATGCGCGGCAAGTTTCGTCCCGTGGGCACCGACGGCGATGCGGACTTTTTCGTATATGCCGTACATCTGAAGTCCGGTGGAAGCTCGGCCGACGTCGATCAGCGCACGTTGGAAATGGAGTTCCTGCGGGCTGACGCCGACGAACTGGGGGAAGGAACATCGGTGATCTTTGCCGGTGACTTCAACATCTCAGGCAGTGCCGAGGGGACCTGGTCCGAGATCGTTTCGGCAGGGCAGTGCCCAGGCATTCGACGTCGCCAACGCTCCGGGCCAGTGGTCGGACAATTCCGCGTACGTGGACCTGCACACGCACGCGACCGCCAGCATGCAGAGCCGCTACGATTTTCAATTCGTCACCGGCGAACTGCAAGATGGCGTCGGATTCGAATATATCACGGGCACCCACCGCGCATTCGGCAACAACGGCTCGCATGGTCTCTTCCATCCGATCACAGCCGGAAATGGTGCCGCGCCCGATGTGTTGACTGCCCTGGTCGCCGCCAGCGACCATCTGCCCGTGGTGGCCGATTACCAGGTCGTAGCCGAGCCAGATATCCTGATTAGGCAGTCGGCTGACAGCACCGTCGTCGGCGAAGGCGCCTTCTATGACACCTATACGCTGGAATTGACGACGGTTCCGACGGCCGACGTGATCGTATCGGTGACACCCAGCGATCAGCTGGATTTGGGATCCGGGCCCGGCGTGCCACTGACGCTGACTTTTCGGCCCACCGACCTGCTGCTGGAACAAACGGTTGTGGTCCGCGCTCACGACGACCTGATCGATGAGGGGACCCAGACAGTGTTGATTCAGCATACGTTGCAGAGCGTCGATCCAGTCTACGATAGCCTGCTGTTGACCGGTGTTGCGGTGGAGATTAGAGACAATGACTTGCCGACCCTGTTGATCAACGAGTTGGATTCCGACACGCCTGGCAGCGATAACCGGGAATTTATCGAGCTATTCGACGGTGGAGTTGGGAATTCGGCGTTGGATGACTACGTCGTGGTGCTGTACAACGGCAACTCCGACACGTCCTACGCGGCCCTGAATCTGGATGGTTATACGACGGACGCTGCAGGGCTATTTCGTGCTGGGAAATGCAGCCGTCCCGAACGTGGGCCTGACGTTCGACGATGGTCTGCTGCAAAACGGCCCTGACGCCATCGCCATTTACCGAGACCATGCGGCGAGTTTCCCGAACGGGACCCCGGTAACGCTCGCCAACCTGATCGATGCCGTGGTCTACGACACGAACGATGCCGACGACACCGGGCTATTGAATGTGCTAACGCCCGGCCAGCCACAGATTAACGAGGACGGCGGCGCGGGATCGACTGCTGACTCTGTGGCCCGCGTTCCTGACTACGGAGCGCCACGAATTACGGGCCTTTACAAGGCTCAGAGCCCTACGCCGGGCCAGCCGAATCTACTCGACAAAGCAGGTGTTCGCATCAAACAGGGAGGCGGGCGCACCGACGTGGTGGAAGGCGGAGAAAGTGACTTATACACGATTGTGCTGGACACCATTCCCGCCGCAGACGTCACCATCACGGTTATGCCTGACAACAACTTAGACATCGGCCATGGCGTAGGCATGGGCGTGGAACTGGTCTTCACGCCGACCACTGCCCTGCTGCCACAAACCGTCTATGTGTCGGCCGCCGACGACAGCCTGTACGAAGGAAACCACACGGGCGTCGTCACGCACGCTATTCAGAGTACTGACGCGCGTTACGCCACATTAAATCTGCCGACCATCGTGGCTAATATCGTGGACAATGAGACGCGGTTTGTTGTGATCAACGAGATTGACTCGGACACTGCCGGAGTCGATACGCTGGAATTCATCGAACTGTATGACGGCGGGGTCGGCCACACGCCGCTCGACGGGCTGGTAGTCGTGCTCTACAACGGAAACGGCGACACCCAGTACGCGTCGTACGATCTGGACGGCCGAGCGACGAATGCATGGGGCTTCTTTCTGATTGCCAGTCAGCAGATTGCGAATCGTGATATGCTGCTGACGTCTGCCATACAGAACGGAGCCGATGCGATCGCCCTCTATGAAGGCAACGCCAGCGGGCTGCAGACGGTCACCACGGAGAAGCTGCTGGATGCAATTGTCTACGGCACGAACGATCCGGATGATGCGGAGTTGCTGACGTTGCTGCTGCCTGGCGAACCGCAGGCGAACGAATCCGCGAACGGCGATCCAACTCTCGACGCATTGGCACGCGTTCCCGATGGAGGCGAAGCCCGCCGTACATCAAGCTACGTTGCCCAACCGCCCACGCCGGGCACCCACAATCAGCTGAACGGCGACTTCGACCTGAATGGGATTTACGACGTCGCCGATATCGATGCACTGGTCCTGGCCATTGCGAGCGGCAGCGGCGGGCTGGACTTCGATTTGAATCGCGATTCGCTGGTCAACAATGCCGACCTGGACATGTGGTTACAACTGGCCGGTGCCGCGAATCTGGGCTTCGGACGTGTGTATCTGCGGGGAGATGCCAATCTGGACGGCGTCGTCGACGGCGGTGACTTCATCGCCTGGAACTCCCACAAATTTACGGCGACAGCGGCCTGGAGCGCCGGCGACTTCAACGCCGACGGTTTCGTCGATGGAGCTGACTTTATCTTGTGGAATACACACAAATTCATGTCGGCCGATGGTATCGCCAGCCTGGGTGGCTGGGGCGGTAATTGGTGTGGTAATTGGGTTGGTCGCAGGGATGGCAGGTCCCCCGTCTAACCCCGTGCTGGCCGAATTCATCCAAAACAGCCCGCAAATGTCGATGATTCCGCCCTGCGCGTCACGCGTAGTATGGTAGATTCTACAATGACGGAGCGCGATGGTGCGGCGGGCGCCAAGGCCTTGGGGGGAATCGCCCCCAACCATCCGGGTTCAGTCGCCAGCACTACCGGCGGTGCACTATCCATCCAATTCCACTCGCCAAATTACACCCATGTCCGAACCTCAGCCGCCGACTTCCGCATCACGCGCCGATCGTCCCGTCAGGGCGCTCTATGTCAAGGCCGTAGGTCCCAGACTGCGGCTGGTGTTGTACGCGATCTTGGGTCTCGTGGCGCTGCTGGGAGCCAATGCCGCGTATCTTTCGACGGTCACCTTCCTCGAGTGGTTGTACGCACGCACCTATCAAGACTACTTTTATCAGTACATGTTCCTGGTGCACCTGGCGTTGGGGCTGCTACTGATCGTTCCCTTTATCGGCTTCGGTATCGTTCACCTTCGCAATACGCGAAAGCGCAGGAACCGACGAGCGGTCCGCATCGGCTACGTGTTGTTTCTGGCATCGATTGGCGTGTTGGTTACGGGCGTGCTGCTGATGCGGGTCAGCGGATTTGATTTGAAGCAACCGCTGGCGCGGCGCACGGTGTATTGGCTGCACGTCATCTTGCCCC
The DNA here is from genome assembly GCA_963695565.1 of uncultured Planctomycetales bacterium. Lineage (GTDB taxonomy): Bacteria > Planctomycetota > Planctomycetia > Pirellulales > Pirellulaceae > CAVOGW01. Next base: position 218,599 of record CAVOGW010000003.1, on the reverse strand, counting down.
TGATGGCGGGTTGGCTGTATTGGCTGCATCGCCTGGCCGGCCCAAAGATCAAATGGCGGATCGGCATCAGCTACGCCGGGTTGGTCGCCGCCGCGGTGTTTGCCATGGTGATGCTACAGAACCAGGATCCGCGGCAATGGTTTGCTATTGGGCCGGAATCGGGAGCCCAATATTTCGAACCGTCGCTGGCTCGTACGACGTCCGGGAAATTCATTCCCGCCAAACAACTGATGAATGATCAGTACTGTCTGAAATGCCATGCCGACGTACACGCCGCCTGGTCCGACAGTGTGCATCGCTTCAGCTCGTTCAACAACGCGCCGTACCTGGCCAGCGTTTCCGAGACGCGCGAAATCGGGTTGGCGCGGGACGGCAGCGTCCAGGCTTCCCGTTGGTGTGCGGGTTGCCACGATCCCGTGCCGTTCTTCAGTGGTGCCTTTGACGATCCGAAGTTCGACACGTTAAACCATCCCACCGCACAGGCTGGGATCACATGCACGGTGTGCCATGCGATCACCAACGTCAACAGCACGCGCGGGAACGCGGATTATACCATCGAGCAGCCACTGCATTATCCCTTTGCGTTCAGCGACAACCCGCTCTTGCAATGGATCAACAACCAACTGGTCAAAGCTAAACCCGAATTTCACAAGAAGACGTTTCTCAAACCGTTCCACAAGACCGCCGAGTTTTGTTCGGTGTGCCACAAAGTGCATTTGCCGTTAGCATTAAATCATTACAAAGAATTCCTCCGCGGCCAGGATCATTACACGAACTATCTGCTCAGCGGCGTATCGGGGCACGGTGCGCGCAGCTTCTATTATCCGCCCGAAGCAAAAACAAACTGTAACGGCTGCCATATGCCCCTGGTCGCTTCGGACGATTTCGGCGCTAAGGATTACGATGGCACCCACCAGCTGAGTGTCCACGATCACCTGTTTCCGTCGGCCAATACCGGAATCGCCTGGCTCCGCGACAAGCCGGACGTCGTGGCCGCGCATCAGAAGTTCCTGCAAGATGTCATGCGAGTGGACGTGTTCGGCGTACGTGAAGGGGGTGAGATTGACGGCCGCTTGATCGCGCCGTTGCGCCCCGACGTGCCCCGCTTGAAGCCGGGTGAGATCTATTTGTTCGAGACCGTGATTCGGACGCTGAAGCTGGGTCACCTGTTTACGCAGGGGACTGCGGATTCCAACGAAGTCTGGTTGGAAGTCACGGCCACCTCCGGCGATCGGATGATTGGTCTCAGCGGAGCAGTCGATCGTGCCCGCAATAACGAAGTCGATCCGTGGGCGCATTTTGTGAATGTCTTTATGCTGGACAAGGACGGCAACCGCATCGATCGGCGCAACGCGCAGGATATTTTCACTCCTCTGTACAACCACCAGATTCCGCCCGGAGCTGGGCAGACCGTGCACTACGAGCTGCGCATCCCGGATGATCTCAGTCACCCGCTCACGCTGGAGGTCAAACTGCAGTATCGAAAATTTGACCAGCGCTACATGGAATTAGTCGCCCAACATGGCGAACGGATCGGCCGGCCCATCCGCGGCCAGATTCCCGGGCAGCCGTACGTCAATCCGCTGCCCATCACCACACTGGCCGTCGATCGAGTCACGTTTCCGGTGGTGGGGCTCGATGAGGAAGTCACCAACCCGCAACGTGACATCCCGGCCTGGCAGCGCTGGAACGATTATGGCATCGGCCTGCTGCTGAAAGGTAAAGCCGAACTACGGCAGGCGGCCGAGGCGTTTACGGAAGTCGAGCGATTGAACCGCTGGGACGGTCCGCTGAACCTGGCTCGGGTCTACAACACGGAGGGTCGGATCGATGAAGCCGTCGATGCGCTGCAGCGGGCGGATGCCTTTCGTGGTCAGGAAGGCTATCCGCGCTGGACGTGGGCCTGGCTCAGTGGTGTGATCAATCGCCAGCAAGGCCGGCTGGACGAGGCCATCCAGAACCTGCAAAGCGCCCTGCACGATAGCACGCCTGACATGCAGCATCGCCAATTCGATTTTAGCTTGGACTACGAGGTCCTTAATTTACTGGGTCAGACGCAGTTCGATCTGGGGCGGCTGCGGGCACGACAGGGGCGACAGCAAGAAGCGCAACAGCTGTGGCAAGCGGCCGTCGACAACTTCCAGCAGACGCTGTCCATCGACGCCGAGGATGTCACCGCACACTACAATCTGCAGCTGCTCTACGCGGAGCTGGGCCAGCCGGAGTTGTCGGCGCGGCACGAACAGTTACATCAGCGTTATAAGCCGGACGATAACGCTCAGGGTCGCGCGGTGCGGCTGGCCCGCGAGCGTTATCCAGCCGCGAATCACGCGGCCGAGATGGTCGTCAAATACAGGCTGCAGCGGGGGGCGGACGGTGGAGTGGCGGCGAAGTAGTTCGTCGGCGGCTGGGAGTCGTCTCACGTGGGGATTTAGGACCAAGGACGGCGCCATGACCCCGTGGCGGACACGCGGCAGAGCCGCCGAGGCAGTGCGTTTCCCAGGCAGAGTCCGGGAACGAGTCGTCGCAGCCTTCCCTGGACCAAAGCCTCTCGTCCAGATTACGATGAAGGCTACCATCCTTCAGCCGAAAGCCCTGCACATGACGAACCTCCCCCCTGACGAAGTCATCCTGGACGAATCACACGACGACGCCGTGATCGGCGTTGCCCTGCGCTGGTCGCTAGTGGTCTTTGCCATCCTGGGCCTGGTGATCGCCACCACGGCCTACTTCCTGACGCGACCCGCGCCGCCAACCCCTGTCAAGGAAAGTCCGCTGGCCGAAGTGCAACGGCGTGAAGCGACTCGGATGGCGCCTCCCGTGACGCCTTTCACCGATATGACGCTGTCGTCCGGCATCACATTTCGGCACGTGAACGGGGCACGCGGGAAGAAACTGCTGCCGGAGACGATGGGGGGCGGCTGCGCCTTCTTTGACTTCGACAATGACGGCGACCAGGACCTGTTGCTTGTCAACTCCCAACGCTGGCCTTGGGACCCTGGCGACGCGGATGCTGATGAGGACGCCGCCGATACGGACGACGCCCTCATGGCACTCTACATGAACGATGGCCATGGCCAGTTTACGGACGTGACCAGGCAAGCCGGCCTGGCCGTTTCCATGTACGGCATGGGCGTTGCCGTGGGGGACTACGACAACGATGGCTTCGATGACGTCTTTATTTCCACGGTGGGCGCGAACCGACTGTTTCACAACGAGGGCAACGGCACGTTCATCGAGGTTACCGCGTCGGCTGGCGTGGCGGGTGATCCGGCCGAGTGGAGCTGCAGCTGCGGCTGGTTCGACTACGATGCAGACGGAGACTTGGATCTGTTCGTTTGCAACTACGTGAAATGGTCTCGCGAGTACGACGAGGGGCAGGACTTTCAGCTGACGGGCGGCGGTCGTGCGTACGGGCGGCCGCAGAATTTCGAGGGGACGTTTCCGTACCTGTATCGCAATGATGGTGCGGGCCGCTTTTCCGAGGTAGCCGAACAAGCGGGCCTGCATGTCCGAAATCCAGCGACGAATGTGCCCATGGCCAAGTCGTTAGGCGTCACTTTTGCCGACTTCGACATGGACGGTCGGATCGACCTGATCGTGGCCAATGATACTGTCCAGAATTTTCTGTTCCACAACCAGGGCGACGGGACCTTTGCAGAAGTTGGCGCGACCGCAGGCGTGGCGTTCGACATGAGTGGAAACGCGAGGGGTGCGATGGGCATCGACGCGGCCTGCTTCCGCAACAACGACGCCATGGGCATTGCCATCGGCAATTTTGCCAATGAAATGACGGCGCTGTACGTCAGTCAGGATAACCAAATGCAGTTCATGGACGAGGCGATCTCGTCGGGGCTCGGTCCGAACACGCGGCTGGAGCTGACGTTTGGCGTGTTTTTCTTCGATTATGACCTGGACGCACGCCTGGACCTGTTCGCAGCCAACGGGCACTTGGAAAAAGATATTAATCGCGTGCAGCCCAGCCAGTATTACGAACAGTCGCCTCAATTGTTCTGGAACTGTGGGCATCAGCAAAATACCGAGTTTTTGCCCGTCGATGCGGAAGCGTGTGGCGCAGATTTATTGCGACCCATGGTGGGGCGCGGCGCGAGCTTTGCCGATATCGATAACGATGGGGACCTGGACATACTGGTCATGGGTGTGGGCCAGGCCGCTCGGTTGCTACGCAACGATCAGCAGCTGGGTCACCATTGGTTGCGGTTTACGCTGCAGGGCACGCATTCGAATCGCAACGCGATTGGCAGCTGGGTCGAGGTCGAGCTGCGGCCGCCGGCGCAGCCCGAGCATGTCAACGAAGCACCGCAGGTCATACGCCGCCAGGTGATGCCGACGCGCAGCTACTTGTCGCAGTGCGAACGTCCTATCACGGTAGGATTGGGGGAGGCCACGGTGGTCCAGCGGGCGACCGTCCATTGGCCCGACGGGGCGACGCAAGACGTTCCCATTGCGGCCGTGGATCAGGCGTATACCGTTGTGGAGCAGTGAGGCTGGGCGACGGGATATCCGAGATAAACCACCGGAAAGCCACCAGCTTTCGAATCCCCTGCCTCTCGTTTGTTACGTTACGGGCTGTAACCGTCGCAGTAGACGCCTGCGAACGTCAACTCGCAGTTCCGTGGGGGGATCCCCCCCAAACCCCCCGTGTTGGACCGGGGACACGTGTTGGACCGGGGACATGCCACCCGTGCCACCCGGTATTTTCGGTGGCCCCGTATTCAACCGGTGGTGCGCATGCCAGAGGCGATGCCATTTACGCTGAGGCGGAGCAGATGGCTTAGCGAATCCACGTCCTCCGGATCACCTGCCGCTTCGCCAGCATCCAGTCGTCTAAGCAATTCGACTTGAATCACGTTCAGCGGATCGATATAGAAGTTGCGGACATGAATCGAGTCACGGAGCCATGCCATGGACGAGAGTAGCTCGGGCTGGCCGGTGACGAAATTGACGGCGGTTCTAGCCGCCTCGTATTCGCCGCGGATCTGTTGCACCAGGTGTCGTTGATGTGGTTCCGCCAGCTCACCGTACAGCGTCCCGATTGGTAAGTCGGCTTTCACGAGCGCCAAAGCGGCATTGTCGACGGTGGCCTGGAAGTAGTGCCACTGCTGGTACATCTCGACCAGCACCTCGGCGTCCTGGGGGCTTCGCTCCCGCAATTCGTTAATCGCCCGTCCCATGCCGTACCAGGCGGGCACCAACCAACGACATTGCGTCCAGGAAAACACCCAGGGTATGGCCCGCAGGTCTTTCAGCCCACGGGAATTTGACCGGCGCGATGGCCGCGATCCGATCGGCAATTGCTCGATGGCATCGATGGGGGTCGTGCGTCCAAAAAACTCCAGAAAGTCGGGATCGTCGATAAGTTGCCGATAGACTTCGCGGGAGCGCTCCGCGAGTCCTTCCATGATTTCGATCCAGCGGTGTTGTACCGTATCGCCGGGTTCGACGGTGGCCAGCATGCTGGCCCAGATCACCTGTTCCAGATGTCGGTAGGCGAGTTGGGGATCGTCGTAGCGTTCGGCCAGCACTTCCCCTTGTTCGGTCAAGCGCAACCGACCATGAAATGTCTTGGCGGGCAGGGACAGAATGCTGCGCGCGGCCGGCCCCCCTCCCCTGCCTAACGCTCCGCCCCGGCCGTGAAAGAACGTCAGGGCCACGCCCGCGCGTGCTGCCGCATCCTGGAGGGTCGTCTGGGCATGGAACAACGCCCAACTGGCAGAAAGGTATCCGCCATCTTTGGTTCCGTCCGAGTAGCCCAGCATGATCGTCTGTCGTTGTTGCCAGTGCTGCAGGTGCTGATGGTAGGCCGGAATCTTCCAGAGCTGGGTCATGACGTCAGCGGCCTGCCGTAAGTCGGCCACGGTCTCGAACAGTGGCATGATGGGCAACTGCGTCCGCGGCCGCCCAAATTGTTGCCACAACCAAAGCGTGCGCATCACATCCGCCGCGTGCCGCGTCATGCTGATCACGAAACCGCCCAGTCCCTGGGCCCCAAATCGCCAGATCGTATCGGAAAGCCATCGGATCAGGTTTGCCAATTCACGGGCCGGCTGGCTCAACTGCGCTTCGTCCGGCTGCAGTTTCGGCTCCCAGTTGGCTGCGATCACCTTCAGATACGAGGCTTCATCGAGAGCCTCAGGTCGTGGATCAAGTCCGCCGGTGCGTAGGATCTCATCCGTCACTTCGCGGATCACGTCCGCGTCCTGCCGGATATCGAGCCGAGCGAGATGCAGCCCGAACACATCGATCCGATCCAGCCACGGCTGCACCTCGTACTTTAACAACATCTCGTGTACGTCCTCGTGCAGGCAGGCCGCCAGTTGCGTGACGTCGGCACGCAGCTCGTCTTCGTGGACGTATTGACCCTCGGCGAATTCGTTCTCGTTGGCCGCCCACCGTGTCTGGCCCAACCGCCAGGCGATCGAGACCAGCCATCGGCGCGCCACCTCAGACTCGGGGATATGCGACACCAGCTTGGGCAACGGTTGCCAACGCTCGAGTCGCTGCTGAAGGCCAGTCTTCATTGTTTCGGCATGCTGCAGGTGTCGATCGCCAATACTCATCGCCGATCGGAGTCGTTCGCATGTTTCCAGATGAGCCTCAATGGCTGTCGCGCATCCAGCGAAAGGCACGATCGGTAATCTCGACGGTGACCCCTGGATGACCGTCGCGGTCGCCCCCAATCCAGCTGCCGTAGTGAAGAAACGGCCTGATGTGCAGCGATGTTTGAGGAAAGCTCTCCTGCATTGCCTCGCGCATATCGGCCATAATTCGCGGTACCACTTTCCAGAGGATCGGTTTGATGGCAAGGCCACGCTCCACTTCTTGCATCACCGATGGGCGTACAATTCGTACCAGGTCAGTTTGCCATAACAGCGTAAGTTCCGACGTGATCTTATCGCTGGCGATCGCTCGTTCCTTGGGCAGCAACTGGCGGTCTCGCTTGTTAAGCTCGAATCGGATGCGCCTCAGAATGGCTCGCACTGAACGTCGTTTGGCTTCTGTGGGATGGGCGGTCAGCACCAGTTCGATATCCAGGCAGGTTAACAACTGGCGAAACACTTCCTCGTTCGCACCGTCCATTCGCAGCCTGCGCACCGCATCACGGATCGACTCACCGCGGCCGTCGGGCTGCGCACGTTCTCGCTCGCGGAGCACCCGCACGCGGTGCCGGTCCTCAGCCAGGTTGGCCAGATTCAAGAATACAGCGAAGGCACGAATCACGACGCGCAATTCGGCGGGCGTAAGTTGCGAAATGGTCGCGGCAAGTCGATCACGCGCGCTGGTGTCGCCGAGGCGAAAATCGCGGGCCAGGAATCGCAGCGATTCGATATGCTCGAAGGCAGCCTCCCCCTCCACGCGACGAATCACACGCCCCAAGCGGTCGCCGAGAAACCGGATCTCGTCACGAAGTTCTTGGCGATCCACCATGAGTTTGCAATCTCTCCACGAGCAATATTGTCGATGCAGGTTGTGCCTCGGGACATCGGCCGCTTACCCTCGGATGTTCCGAGAGACACCGGCCGTGTTCTGTCAGCCGTGGATGGTACCGCCGCGCGGTGTCAGCGCGACTGATGCAGCTGCTAACGAATCAGCCGCACCTGTGAATGCACGTTGGCCTGTCCCTCGTGCGTCACAAAGAACGGATGGTCCGCTGGCCCGCGTTGTTCGCGGACGTTCAGTTCGGCTTTCATCGCCGTGGCCAGCACGCGGCAGGTGTCGGTCTGCAATTCAACGGTCCCTTGCATGGTGGTGGGACTGCTGAGTTCTGCAGCCGGCGTGCAGGTGATTTCCAGTCGGCACTCCGCAATCTGCGTGGCACCTCGCAACTTGACTCGATCCAGCTGCAGGGTCACCGACTGCACGGTACCAAATGCATCTTGCCAACCCAGAAGTTGCTCGACGACGTCCCGCGGCAGTGACTCCGATTGTCCGACGGCCAGGGTTCGCCCCTGCAGAAACTCGGCCAGTGCATTGGGTCGCCCCACGGCTTGCATGTTTTGCTTAACCAGCTGCTCCTCTGCCTTCGTCACCGGTTGGCCCTGTTTGTCGCGAACGTGCAATTCGTCCTGCTCACGCGACACCAGATAGCACTTGTCGGCCACGACTTGAGGCTCAGTTTCTGGCGGCATGCCGGCCATGGATCGTGTCTGTTGAGCCTTTTCGTACTGCACTTCCACGAGATGTCTGGACTTGCCTGCCTCCAGTACGGTCACGCGCCGGATCTGTTCGCGAGTCATGAAAATTTGGCGTCGTGAGATGACTTGCCCCGATTGCTTGTAGGTCGTCAGCGTATTGGCGAAAAACGTGACATGTTGCCAGATTTGTGAGCCGTCTGAAGCGGGTTGGTATCGAAACGTGACCGACACCGGTTGCGGCACGAGCTGGTCGTGCGGCAGTTGGACATGCGTCCCGATTTCCTGTGGACAAGCCGGACGCAGCAGCAGGCCGACGTAGACGGCCGTCAGCAAGGGAATCAGCAGTTTGTTTTGGTGCATGCTACGTGGGTTGGCAGATCCTTCGGTCGCCTTGCTTCGCGGGGTTAAGTTACTTGCTCAGCGGCCTGCATACTCGCGCGAGTCGTATCAGTTGTCGGATGGTCCGAAAAAACGGTGATTGTGTCAAGATGTGCGAGTGGGCGACCATTCCGTGTTTCTTCCAGCGACGGATCCACGATACACTCGGGACACGGAGAGTCCGGTGGTGGTTCAGATGCGCCGGAAGATTTGAGTTTTTGAGGCATTCAAAACAGTAAGCGAAACCCGATGCAACGTGGCATGCGCCTGGCCCTTGACTTCGTCGTGTACCTGCTGGTGCGGGTAGTGATTTGCGTCGTGCAAGCACTGACTGATCCGGCGTGCGTACGGCTGAGCCGGAGCCTGGCGTGGATGTGTCATGACCTGCTGGGCGTCCGCGCCCGCGTGGTGGACGACAATCTGCGTCACGCCTTTCCTGACATGACTGATGAGCAGCGCGACGCCGTGCGGCGCGGCATGTGGCTGCATTTGATGTTGCTGTTCTGCGAGATGGCGCGGGCAAGTCGAAAAGTCCATGAGACTAACTGGCGAGAATTCGTGCAGTTGGAAGGCAGTCGGCAGATTGTGAGTTTGCTGTTGCGCGATGAACCGGTTGTCATCGTCACCTCGCATTTTGGGAACTTCGAGTTTAGCGGCTACCTGGCTGGGCTGTTTGGTTTTCCCACGGTGACGTTGGCCAGACCGTTGGACAATCGCTTCCTCAACCGGTTCCTACTCAGATTCCGACAATCCACGGGGCAGACGATTATTCCGTCGAGTGGTACGGCGGAACTCGCGGAATCTCTGATGCAGTCCCAATCCACGCTCACGGTGTTGGGAGACCACTACGGAGGTCCCAAGGGGTGCTGGGTGGAGTTTTTCCATCGGCCGGCCTCATGCCACAAATCTATCGGCTTGTTGGCGTTGGGCTACAAGGCGAAGTTGAGCGTTGTCAACACGGTACGCGTCGGGAGCATGATGCGATTCAAAATGTTGGCTGATCAACCGCTGATCATACCCACACGGAATACGTCCTTGACGGACGTTACGCGGGCATTTACTGAACAGTTGGAGCAGGTGATCTCGCAACATCCAGACCAATACTGGTGGCTGCATCGCCGCTGGAAGGACACGCGGCAGGAACGAAAAATGCAGCGTCGACAACGCCGGATGGACTCCGCCGCAGCCTGGCCCGGCGAATTCGTGTCTGGTGTCCCGAGACCGTGTATGGAAAGTCCCACGGATGCTACTCAATGACTAGCCGCTGCTCCCCCGTCTCCGCCCAAAAGCGTTGCAGCACGAGTTGTCGAGATGGCCGAAGTTTTCCGGGAATCTGTTCAACAGGCGACGTTCTCGGTATGCTTGGGGTTTCCTCGCGTTCTTGGGTGGCCAGGAACCCACAATCGCAGCTCAATCCTTTCGTCACGCCAAATTGACGACCCAACATGCTAATACGTGCATTTCGCAATGACGATCCGCCGGGACTAGCGGCCCTCTGGGCCAGTCAGAATGGAATTCGCGGAATCGCCTCTTGCGTGACGCCCCAGGTGCTGGACGCATTTGTTTTTTCCAAGCCCTATTTTGACCGACATGGTTTGATCATTGCGGAGCACGAGGGAAAAATCGTCGGATTCGCTCATGCCGGATTTGGTCCCAACGACACCTATACCGACATTTCCACGGAATTGGGAACGACCTGCATGGTGATGTTGGCGCCGCATTTCCGCGGCGATCAACAACTGGCACGTCAACTGCTCGATGCCAGCGAAGCCTATCTGCACGAACGCGGCGCCAAAGTATTGTATGCGGGTTGTATTCGCCCGCTGAATCCGTTCTATCTGGGCTTCTACGGCGGCAGCGAATTGCCCGGCGTCATGCAGTCGGATCAAATGTCGGTCCAGTTATTCCAGCAGGCCGGATATGAGGAGATCGACCGTGTGGTCATGTTGGATTGCAACCTGCTCAGCTTTCGCGCGCCCGTGGATCGGCAGCAACTGCAAAACCGTCGGCGTTTCTGTGTCGAACTGGAGACAGAAGCCGGTGAGCGGTCCTGGTGGGACGCCTGCTCAGGTCCGATTTCCGAATCGGCCCGCTTCGTCGTCTTTCCGGCAGAAGGCGGCCCGCCCGCTGGAAGTGTCGTATTTTGGATTATGGAGCCCATGTCGACCACGTACGGTCATGCGACGGCCGGTTTGACACAGTTGGTCATTGAAGAACCCTATCAGCGAAAAGGCCTGGCGACATTTCTCAACGCGGAAGCCATGCGCCAACTTCAGATGGGTGGACTTGCCAACGTGGAAGTGCAAACCATGATTGGCAACACACCGGCACTGGGGCTCTATCAAAAACTTGGTTTTCGCGAGTATGATCAGGGGCTGGTCATGCGCAAAGCGGCATAGCGGAGCGTGTGCCGCGACTTCGACCGATCGGCTGGCCACCACGAGGAGCGTTAGGGACCATGGGGTCAAGTAATCTAAACGGCCCGAACGTCATTACCGCCGTGCGGATTCTGGGCAGCCTGTTTGTGTTTATTGCGCTGCAGTTGGAACGTTACCCGGTCGCCCTGGTCCTGTTTGTGTTGGCAGCGGGGACCGATTGGATTGACGGTTATTGGGCGCGAAAGTATCAGCTGATCACCAAATTGGGACGCGTCCTGGATCCGCTGGCGGACAAGATTATCATCTGTGGGACATTTATCTTTCTGTCCGCCAACTCGGAATCCTTGATTGCCGCCTGGATGACGGCGATCGTCGTGGTCCGTGAGTTGGCAGTGACTGTCCTGCGAAGCTTTCTGGAAGAACACGGTAAGGATTTCTCGGCGACCATGCCGGGAAAACTAAAGATGGTGTTACAGTGTGCCGCGGCGGTTGCAAGTATGTGGCTGCTGCATGCCAGCCAAACGGGCTCCGTGCCCACATGGTTGCCATTAACTGTTTCGGTGCTGGCTTGGGCAGCCGTGATCAGTACCGTCTATTCAGGCATTGTCTACGTCCCGCCGGCCGCCCGCATCATGTCCGACCTCCCGTAGTGGACAACATGGTGAATCGTATGGCTCTGCTGGAATTCGTGATTCCCGGCGTCGTGATTGTGGGCAGCGGTTTTGTCTGGTGGCGAATCGTCGTGCGGCTTAAACAAAACAAGCGCGCACTGCCATTTCACCCATCAAGGCTGGCGCGTTGGGGCTTGCCGGACCTGCTGATGACGTTCCTACTGATCACATTTGTATTTGCGGGACTGGCCTGGGTTGCCAGGCTGACAGGTTTCGTAGAGGGTGATACGGAAACGATCTCGGCGCGCGACACCGCAAATTCGCTGCTCGTGTTGGCTTTCGCCGAGATCATTGGGCTGAGCATGGCATTGGTTTTGATCGGGATGCGCGTGCAAGCGACGCCTCGGGACTTTGGCTGGACGGGCCGCAAATACGGCCGGGACATCCATCTGGGCCTGTTAGCGTTTCTGGCAATCTCTGTGCCAACGCTGCTGATCCAGGCGCTGTTGGTCCAGATGTTTCCGGCACATCATCCGTTGATTGAGATCTTGTTGCAGCGGCCCACGGCCTATTTTTTCCTCGTGGGGGGGTTTGCCGCCGTGCTGGCGGCCCCAGTCGCTGAGGAACTGCTGTTGCGCGTGCTACTGCAAGGTTGGTTGGAAGCGGTGGCGCAGCGGGTTGCCGATGGAGCAAACTGGGTGGAAGCGGCCCTGGCCAATGATGCGGCACCCTCCGAGGACGCTCGCCCATGCTTGCAGCAGCCGATGCTCTGGCCGATACTCGTATCGTCGGCATGTTTTTCCGCGCTGCATCTTGGCCAGGGTCCGGCTCCCATTGCGCTGTTCGTATTTGCCTTGGGGCTGGGTTACCTCTATCAGTCCACACATCGCGTGCTGCCGTGCATTATCGTCCACTTGACGTTAAACGGGATGACGATGGTCTCGCTATGGCTGCAAAGCCGCGGGGAAGGGTGAGGCAGAGTACGGCTGATCGTACCACACCATTCGCAGCCAAGTGTCGTCCTGAGGGAGCTGGCAATGTGCGTAGCAAGAGTCAGCGACTGAGGGATCATCCAAAGATGTTGGTCCATGGGCGACGGTAGGCGCAGGAGGTCCCGGACGCACCCCTGCTGGCAATCCCCCAACGTCGGACGGATTGGGCCAGCCGCAGTGAATATCGTCTTGGCCAAATCGCTCTCCACAGACGGGTCATCCGTCCTCCACCCCGGGACGGATTACCAAGTCGCTGGATCATCCACTCTGTTGGTCGCGTGAATAGCGACTTGGCCAATCCGTCCTAGGCCTCAGCGGATTACGGCGGCTAACGGCGCGGCGATCTCGGGCACGACAAACGGTTCTCGATATTCGCAACGCAACATTTCGTTGGCCAGGGCATGGTCCAGGAAAAGCTCCCGTTCGGGATCGACTTTCAGCAGTTCACCGGCAACAAATGGGTTGGTCTTCTCCACATCGATCTCGTTCGCTTGCACATGCGCCGTGGCACGCTGCAGAGCCTCCAGCATCACCTCGCTGACTTTTTCGGCCGACAACCTGTCGCGAATGTCCGTTATGGCCATTCGCTCACCCAGCTGATACGAGATATTTCCCAGATGACAGAGGGACGTCGACACATGGCCTTCGAGAATCTTGCCGTTCAGCAGCGCCGCTTCGTTGGCCGCGATGGCCCGTAACCAGTTGCTGTAGTGGCTCGGCAAAGGCTCGCTGATTTTCTTAATCAGCTTCTCTTGGGCATCGTAGACGAACACGTCTTCATAATCGCTGGGAATCTGGAGGAAGCCCTTTTCGTACTGCACGATAACGCCAATTTGGGACGTGCGATACGTATCCATGGAATCTTCCCATTGGTCCCATGCGGCCTTGGACTTGGGTAGACCGCGGCACTCAAACAGGATCGGGGCTTTCGCGTAATCGAACCAGGCCAACAACGTATTGGGCGTCTCCCCCGCGTCGAGATAGCCCACCCGGCCACCCACGGCGACGACACGATCTGGCAAACCGCTTTCCCCCAGAAACCAGCGTGCGATATCCAGCTGGTGGATCCCCTGATTGCCGACGTCGCCATTCCCCGTGTTAAAATCCCAGTGCCAGTCGTAGTGCAGTGATGGACGGTAGATGTCCTTGCGTTTCGCCGGACCGCACCACAATTCGTAGTTGATATGAGCGGGAATCTGCAGTGGATGATCGAGCAACCCGATGCTCTTGCGTGGCTTGTAACACGTCACGTAGGCATATTGGATCGGACCCAATTGGCCGGAATTTCCGTAGGCGACAGCCTGGCGGATGGCGGGTGAGCTTCGCGCCTGCGTGCCGCACTGGACTATCCGACCGTATTGCTGCGCGGCGGCCACCAGTTGCCTGCCTTCCCAGACGTTGTGGGAAATGGGTTTTTCCACATACACGTGCTTGCCCGCCTGGCAGGCGGCGATCGCCATCAGCGAGTGCCAGTGATTGGGCGTGGCAATCGATACGGCATCGATCGATGGATCGTCGAGCAGTTTTCGATAGTCGTCGAACAACGCGACCCTGCGGCCTAACGCCTTCTGGGCCTCCTCGCCACGGACGGCAAGAATCTTGTGATCGACATCGCAAATCGCGGCAATATTGGCTGGCATCCCCTGCAAGTGGTTGATGCCGCGACTACGCACACCGATCACGCCCACCCGGATGTCTTCGGTATCGACATCGGCGGACTGCGCGGACGCGGCGCTACGCAGACTGAGGGCCGTGATGGCTGCCCCGGAACTACGTATGAACTGCCGACGGTTGAAATTCATGGCAGAATGCTCCTCGTGCAGCGATGCCGTGGGCCAAGCCGCGCGCCGACGTCCCGCTTGGGTTAATGGAGCACCGCCGGCGGCCGAGTGGTCGATAGTGGTGCTCCTGATTTGCACACGTCCTGGTGGTGGGTCGTGTTACGCCTAAAACAGTTTGTCGCCAGCCGAGTTTTCGTCATCCGCCTGATGGCGGGTTTCGCCGTATACGGCAAAAAGTCGTTCAACGGCTTGAGCCCTGATGGCCGGAGGCGCTGCCTCGATCACGCTCACGGCGGGAGTTGCGGCTGTCCCCGACCCCATACCGATCGCGGCGTGGTGATTGGCTGGCACGGTCAGGTCCCGCGGTGCTGTCGGCACTGGACCGGGGACACTGGTGAACTTGTGAGCGTTCCAATCGAGGAAGTCGATGCCGTCGGTTTGTCCATCCATATTGATATCACCCCGGCAGTACGACCCCGTGGCGGTGAATTTGTACTGATTCCAGATCAAGAAATCACCACCGTCCACACGATTGTCCAGGTTGACATCGGCCAGCAGGTAAGCGGAGCCCAGTCCGTTGGCCAATCCTGCTTCCAGCAACCACGCATCGCGATCCGCCAAGTTCAACTGTCCATCACCGGTCAAGTCATAGTTCAAGTCGGATCCCTGAATTACGGCGGCTGTGAGCAGGTCAATGTCGTCACAGTCATAACTGCCATCGTCATTGAAGTCACCGTCGAGCGTATTATTACTGGATAACAGCAGGAGGTACTCACCCGCGCCATTATCGTTGGACACGTCGATGAAGTAGACGCCGCTGGCCGGGGCGGTAAAGTCGATCAGAGCATTCTTGCCGTCACCATTCGAATTCGAGTCACTGTCCAGAACCATTTCCGTGGCGTCACGTACGGTTAAATTCGGATCCAATGCATTGGGGGGCAGATTGGAGGCGTTGTCGAATGGGGTTCGCGTCCGCAACTGCACGGTCTCGCCAAGATCCAAGGAAATCGCATAGCGGTCGAATTCCACGGTGCGTATTTCGATCACGTCGCCGTTGGCCAAAGACGGAGTATTCAAGCTGAACATCGAACCTTCCGTACTACTCAGCTGCACACCAATCGTCGCGCTGGCGCCGAAGTTGTATTGGGCGTTTCCAAAATCCACGTCCGGATAAACGTAGCGTGCCGCCACGGGCCCGGACGCGAATAATTGCAGCTGGAACGTGGCGGAGCCCACGTTCGAGAAACGCGGCCGCTCGTGCCACTGCACGATCAACGTGTTGATACCTCCCACTTGCCGCTCTTCCCAGTACACGTTTCCGGTATCCGAATCGATATCGTCCCAGAAGGGAACGAGTGCCGCCGCGAAAGCGCTGCTGGGTAGTGCTACGTTTCCGGTCCCCACGTCAACACCCGCTCCTTGGGCCACCACGCCGTTGTTGCCGATGGTCACGCTGCCCGCCGGCATTAAGCTGTTCCCCACGGATGTCGTGACGGTTGCTTCGTCGTCGTCACCCAGTCCCAGTGCGGTACCCGTCCCGGAGATGTCAACGAACAATCCGGGATCGTTGAAGTGCGAGAAGCTGGCCGCGCCCGACGTAATCAAACCCAGGGCTCCATTCACATTGTCCAGGCTGCTGCCGATCGATATCGTTAGGCTCCGTGTCGAACACCAGCTGATCGGTCACCACCAGGGAATAGGTCGATGACTCGTCGGCCAACATGCGGATCGTGTGCACGCCGGGGTCCGTGACCAGGAAATCGCGAATTCCCAGACTGTAATTTGTAATCGTTGATCCGCCGAAGCTTGACGTGGCCGTGGCTACCACGTTGTTCGATGGAGTCCAGGAGTTGCATGTTGAACTGCGACAAGGGCTGCCCCGGAACGCTGCCCAGCACGACGTCCAGCCTGCTGCCGACGCTGTCCGCCAGGTCGACGGTGTACAGGTCCTCGTCCGTGGTGGGAGGCAGGTTCATCACGTCGACGACATCGTTGTTATCCAGCACAGCCTGATCGCGGCTGAATTCGAAACCGGTGGTCGAGTCGACTTGGAAACCGATCTGTGGTGCTGGCCCGAGATTGTACTGAGCGTTGCCAAAATCGACGTCCCGGTAGGCGTAGCGCGCGATCACGGGTCCCGATTCAAACAACTGCACCTGGAACGTCGCCGATCCAGTGTTGGGGTACCTGGGTCGGTTGTCCCATTGCACGATTAACGTATTGATGCCGCCGACTTGTCGCTGTTCCCAATACACGTTGCCGGTGTCCGAATCGATGTCGTCCCAGAAGGGGACCATGGCGGCCGAAAAAGCAGTGCTCGGAAGCGCCGTGTTGCTGGTGCTGACGTCCACGTTACTGCCCGAGGCCATGACACCGTTATTGCCGATGGTGGTCGTACCCGCGGGGAAGTAGGCGTTTCCGACAGTCGTCGTAATCGTAGCTTCCGCGTCATCGCCTAGTCCCAGGCCGTCCCGGTCGCCGAAATGTCAATGAAGGCCGCAGCACTGTTGTAGTGCTGAAAACTTACGCCTCCCAGCGAACCGTTGGCTTGACCGATGGCCGCCAGACGGCCGGAGCCCAAGGACAGGTAGGAATCGTCGATGGCTACGGCTACGCCAGCGAATCGTTGAGGCCCTCGATGTTGACGTTTCGGTAGATCGAAAACGTATAGGTCGATGCGCCGTCGCCGCTAACTTGCAATGACTGATCGCCCGAAACGGCCACCGTGGAGAGCGGGACGACGACCGATTCGCCCGGCCCCGCGGCCGTGGCGGAGCCACCTCCGTCGAACGAAGCGGAAATGGTCACGCCGGGTTCCGTGGGGGTCACGATGGCTGTCATCGTCTCTCCGGCTTCCGCAAAAAATGGATAGGCATCGATGTCGATCGACACTCGTCAGCACACCGGGATTAGAGCTGGACAGTTTGCTCGAGCCCGCCGCCAACTCCAATTCGCTCGAATCCGTTCATCGTGATGCTGAAGTTGACGCTGTAATCGTCGCCCGGCGTGGCATCTCCGTTACCGTCCAGCGCCGTTCCGAAGGGATTCTGCACACCTCCCGACTGCAATCGTCAAACGATAATCGCCGATTCCTAAGGCCCCACCCACGATGTTGACCTCGATGGAGTTCGTGCCGTAGTAGTACGGATTCGCGATCGCCAGGTTGAACACCGAATCGTCCGTTGTGTCGAACAAGCCATCGCGTCCGGGGCTGCGCAGGTCGTAGCTGGATGGGTTGGTTACCGCAGCCGCATCCATGATCTGATCGTAGCGGACCTCAAAGTCCGTAATGATCGTGGACGCCGGCACGGAGCCACCGTTGGGAACACCGACCAGCGTCTTGACCTGCGGCGCGGCGATGGACTCGGTCAGCGCCGCTGAAGGAATTGACACGTCCCGCCCCAAGCAGTCCCACGAAGCCGCCGTTTTGACGCGTCGATGTTGTCCGCCGTAGCCAGTAACTGAGCCGCGACCTGATCGCGATTCCACGTGGGATTGTGAGCCCAAATCAGCGCCGCCACGCCGCTGCGTTGGGCGTCGCCATGCTGGTTCCGGAAAACACCGAGTAGGTGTTGTTGGGAGTCGTGGAAAGAATACTGCCGCCCGCAGCCGCGATGTCAATTCCCGTGCCATAGTTGCTGAACTGAACTCTTGGCGTCGTTGCTTTCGGTGCTCGCCACCAGCAGCGTTTGTTCGAATACCTGTCGCGGTGGATTCAGTGCGCCGCTGTTGCCCGCCGAATTGAAATGCAGGATGCCCGCATCGTACATGTACTGAAACGCCGCGTGCACGACCGGGTCATTCGCCCAGCCGTCCATGTTGTAGCTGGTATTGACGATGTTGGCGCCGTTGTCCGCGGCGTAGGTAAATGTTTCCGCAATAATCGCCGCCGTCCAAGTGCCGCCGTCGTACCACTTCAACGGCAGGATCGTCGAGTTGCCAGCCACTCCCGCCACGCCGATCCCATTGTTGGTTCGCGCAGCCGCGATGCCGGAAACATGCGTCCCGTGATCGTCCCCCGCGAGGGCATCCGGATTGTTGTTGTGGTTCAGAAAGTTGTAGCCGTTGACGTCGTCAATGTATCCGTTCCCGTCGTCGTCGATGTTGTTACCGGCGATCTCTCCGTCATTCACCCAGATTCCCGTCGCCAGATCCTGGTGTTGCAAGTCGACGCCGTCGTCCGTAATGCCAATGACAATGTCGGCATCCCCCAACGTAATGTCCCAGGCGTCGTTATTATGTTCCAATGGATGGTGGTATTGACTGCCGTACTGTGGATCGTTGGGAGTAGATCCCGCGCGTCGTCGCCCGCGAAGATGAAGTTCGGCGAAGTCCACAGCACGCTAGGCGCAGCGTCCAGTTTGCGCATGGCGGAAACGACGTCCAAGCCAGCCAGATCAACTCTCACGAGCGAAAACGTGGATCGTTCGTTCAAGTCCGACGAGAAGATCGGCTTCAGCCGGACTACGTTGCTGGCAGCAAAATCGTCGGCCTGCAAGTAGGCCGCCAGGGGACGTTGCGGTCCCACGAGATTCGCCGAGTCCACCGCCAAGGCGACCAGTAGCTCTCCCTCCACGTAAGGCTCGAGCTTGGCCCGAGCTTCCATCTGAGCAACCGTGACAGCATCGCGGGCGTAGGGATCGGCAATGAAGATGTCGGAGGCCAGATCGGCCGTCAGCAAGTGACGCTCCTCCAACGACTCCAAGTGCAATTCCGTTCCCATTAGCGGCTTGACGAACTTCGATTGATTTCCCCGTTTGTGTAACATGATCGATGATTCGCTCCCCCAAAAAATAATACGGATGGCCCTTCGTTCCCTGGTTGATGCCGCCGCAGACGTGGTCGGCTGTCTGGCGAACGCGGCTGTTAACCTGGCTGCGGACATCGCGACCGACTCAGTGCACTCAGTCTAGCCAACGTTGAGGTTCCGTTGTAGCCGTTCACACGATAAATTTTGACCCGTCTCCGTCGCGGCAGCGGCGTGGATTAAGATCGATGGCCGCCGTCCGCCTCAGCAAGTCAACTCGATCCCCGACGAGCATAATATCGAGGTATGAACGCCACTTTGAAACAGCCTGGGAAGTCGGGAAAAACACTTTGGCATCACGAGGATACGTGGGCCATGCTCAACGGAGGTCTGATCCTGGCGGGCTTCCTGCTGCTCAGCTACCTCAAGCTGACCATTTCGAACCTGGTCGGGCTCAGATGCCTGGCCAAGCCTGCGAAGTGGAGCAGCAATCTGTGGACCAGCCTGTTTCCCACGGACGCTCAGCCGGTGTGGATCGGGATCCTGCTCTCGATGGGCTTGATCGCCGTGCTATTTGCCCTGGCGGCAAGATGGCTCGCCAACAACCACTGGCGGTTTGTGCAAGGATTCCCCTTTATCTTTGCCGGAGCCACCATGGCATTCATCCTGTCGTCGCAAAGCGTTATCGATCGATTCGGACTGGAGAGCGCGTTGTGGGCGTTGCTGGCCGGTTTGGCGATTTCCAATACCATCGGGACGCCACGGGTGTTTCAGCCCGCCGTGCAGACCGAGCTATATATCAAGACCGGGCTGGTGTTGCTGGGAGCCGAAATCCTGGTCTCGAAGCTGATCGTGCTGGGCACACCCGGCATCTTCGTGGCCTGGTTGGTGACGCCGGTAGTGCTGGTATCCACGTTCTGGTTTGGACAGCGGATTCTGAAGATTGAGTCTCCATCCCTGAACATGGTTATCTCGGCCGACATGTCCGTCTGCGGCGTCTCGGCCGCGATTGCGACTGCGGCCGCATGTCGAGCCAAGAAGGAAGAGCTGTCCTTAGCAATTGGCATGTCCCTGTGCTTCACCGTCGTCATGATGGTGGGGCTGCCCGCCCTGATCAAAGCCCTGCAGCTCGACCCTGTCATCGGGGGAGCCTGGATTGGCGGCACGATCGACTCGACAGGTGCCGTGGCAGCTGCGGGCGAAATGCTGGGAGACGCGGCGCTGGACGTGGCCACGACCATCAAGATGATCCAAAATATCCTGATTGGAGTGGTGTCATTCTTTGTGGCCCTCTACTGGGTGGCCTACCAGGAGCGCGGAGATGCCGCCGCGGCGACGCCGTCGGCCATGGAGATCTGGCGTCGCTTTCCCAAGTTTGTGCTGGGTTTTCTGGCCGCCTCGCTGTTGTTTTCGGCAATCTTCGTGTGGCATCCTCAGGGCGCGAGCCTCGTCGCCGAAACCGTCCAGGAAACGAAGACGCTTCGCAGTTGGCTATTCTGTCTGGCCTTTTTCAGCATCGGTCTGGAGACGCGATTCGCGAATTTTGTTCCGTACATGCGCGCAGGTAAACCGCTGGTCTTGTACATCGCCGGCCAATCGCTGAACCTGTGCTTGACGTTGCTGATGGCTTGGATCATGTTCGCCAAGGTTTTTCCGCATGCCGCCGAGTCACTTAGAAAATAGATATCATCAGCAGGTGAAGACACGTCCCGCACGCGTGATGGGCCTGAGCCTTATCGTGTTGATTGCGGCAAGTGCGTGGGGCATCCTGCTGCCGCGTCTGGCGCGTTTGCCCTATTTTCAGGACTTCCAGCGCCGCGCGCAGGCCGAGGGCATTGATGCCACAGCCCTGTTTTATACGGATCACCCGCGGATGTGGCGTGACCGAACGGGGAATCCGTCGCCGACGAATAGTCCGCCATGCGTCAGTCCGTGCTTCCGTTCACCTGGAACAACTGCGCGATCCCATGGCGAAATGTCAGTGACACCGACTCGGGGTGCACGTCGCACGACGAATGCCGCTGTAATTCCTCGCGCAGGTCTGTTGAAACAAACAGCTGCTCCAGCTGCAACGTATTGCGAATAAACATCCATCGTTCACCGCCGAATCGTTGCCGGATGGTCTCGATCAACGATTGATCATCCGCCAGCGTTGCCGGGATCTTCATGCGGCTCATCTGGCCGGTCGCGAGGACGTTAATCAACGTCTTGTGTTCGTCGATTGCCGCACGGCAGCGTGCGGTGATAAAGTCGGCCAGGCCAATTCCCAGTGCATTCCCTTGAGACTCTTCTGCCAGCTGCAGGACGCCGATAATGCCAATCCGGGGTGAATCGGGCTCGGGCGAGCCGGTGAGGCCACGGCGGCCGATGATGTTGGTGTCCATGCCCGTTCCGCTGTAGGTCTTGCCCATCGTGTCGACGATTAATACGTTCAGCTGATCGACCGGCAATCTGGGAAAATATGCTCGACAGCGGTCGAGCAATTGCGGCTCGATTGCCAGGATTTGGTCTGCTGGCAGAGCGTGGATTTCGGCGGTCTGGTCCAGTCCATCTTCGAGGATGCCGACACCTGCCAGAATTTTTCCGGACGCGAGTACCGCTTGGCCCATTTCGACCAGGAGTTGGGATTGCTGTGAAGCGGGTGCCGAATGAAATGTCTTGGCGGAGTCCGTCTTGCCCATACCGACCACCATCATCTTTAGCAGTCCGCTTTGGATGGGGCCGGAGAAACTCGTGTGGAGTTTGATGCGATTGACGACGACGACGGCCGCGGCTTGATGGCACTGTCGGTCCATCCACACAGGGCCGCTGGCGACCTCGGCCACTTTGACGCAGTCCATGGAGGCACGAATCGGCATCTGCATGGCCTGTTCGGTGAGTCCCAGGGACTCCAGCATCCGGCGTTGTCCTTCCGCCGTGCCCCCGTTGTGCGACCCCATGCAGGGGACAAGAAACGGTCGGGCACCCTGTTCCCTTAACCATTGGCCGACAGCTTTGGTGATCGCGGCGATATGGGCGATGCCGCGACTGCCAGCCGTGATGGCCACATCGCCTGGGGGCACGTGCAGATTCAGGGCCTCCAGCTGCTCGCGAACGGCGGCCGCCACGTCAGGCAGCGGATGCGAAGTAAGCCGTTGATGCACTTCGTACAGTTTCATGATCAGGCTCGTGTGATCGGCAGGGCTGACAGGTCAACGTCGCACGTCACGGCAGGCCGCGCAGGCACAGGTCATCCTGAGCCTGCGGTGGCGTGGGCTGGCAGATCCTCCACGCCGCTGCGTTCAGGATGACCTGCCCGACGAGGTCGACTTTCGAGATTCCACGGGCAGCTGTGAGCCGACCCGCTTATTCTAATCCCCACAACCGCAGACAGCGAAGCGGGCTTTCGACCACGTACCTGGCCCCCGCCGCCTCGAGTTCGGCGCGATCGCGATATCCCCACAGAGCGCCCACGGGGACCATGCCAGCTCGACTTGCCGTCTGCATGTCGATCCGCGTATCTCCGACAAAATGGATATGCTCGACCGGTACGCCCAACTCGTCGGCCAGCTGCTGAGCTGACGTGGGATCTGGTTTGCGCGGCACATCCGTTTGTTGTCCCCGAACGGCGACGAATCGCCATGGGGACAGCAGCTCGTCCGCGTAACGGCAAGTAAATGCGTGGGGTTTGTTGGAAAGGATCGCCGCGGGAATGTCGTGTTGGGCAAGTCGGTCCAGTACTTCGGGAATTCCAGCGAAGGGGCGTGTATGACGGTTCCAACGCTGTCCATATTCCTGCTGAAACGCCTCCATGCAGGCGACCAATGAAGGATCGGTGCGCGCCGCGGTCGGCAGCGCACGTTCGAACAACACGCGCAGACCATCCCCGATAAAATCGCGATAGGCAGCTTCGGGATGCGTGGGAAACGACCGCTGCTCCAAGACGGCGTTGACCGATTGGGCGATATCCGTCAGCGAATCGATCAGCGTGCCGTCCAGGTCAAAAATAACTGCGAGCTGTTTCATTTTTGTGCGTCCGGCGGTCGGTTCTCAGAGTCCATCGCCAGGAAACGTTGCCGCAATTGCTCGATGCGCTTGCGATTGACGCCCAAATCGCTGTAGCCCAGCCGAGAGGCACTGCGCAGCTCAATCTGATGATCCTGCGGGTTCACGAAGAACTCCACGTCGTCCACGAAGCGAAACAGCAGGCTGCGAAATTCGACGTGCAGGTAATCCGCGGTCTGCTGGACGATTCGCGAACGGGGACTCCGGCTGACCACACGCGCCAGCCGCTCGATAGCCTCCGCCGACGATCCCTCCCAGGGAATCGGGAGGACACGCTTTTCAGGGTCCGAGGTTTGAGAGGAGACGCAGTTCGGGGAATCGGGTAGCTCCGTCAGTTGGCCGGCGTGCACACCCAGGTTGGTCGGTTGTTTGCGAGAGGATAACATGGTCACCGCCACCCAAATTCCGAACACGACAAGCAGGCAGATCAGCCAGGCCAGCCAGCGCCGATGTCTCCGCGCTGCCGGCGATTCTCGTGTCTGCTGCATGCCACCCTGTTCAGGATGCTCGTCCACCATCAGGGTACCTTCGGTTGGTCAAACAGGTAATGCGAAACGAACCACTCCGTGCCATCGCTGTAGCCGAACGTCTCCGCCACGGCGATAAAGAACATGCGCCATCTTTGTAACCAGACAGGTGCTGGCTGGGAACCGTAGTGCTGCTCGAATAAGTCCAGGATGGGTTCCCGGTGTTCTTGTAGTCGGGCCAGCCAGGCTTCCGCGGTCTGCTGGTAGTGCCAGCCGGTCCACTGCCACGACTCGACGTGCCGAAAAGGTTCCGCCAATCTCGGCAGCAGGTCGGCACTGGGCATCACGCCACCCGCAAAAAAATGCCGAGTCATCCAGTCGGCCGCATGGGCGTCCTCAAATTCGTAGAATTGATGGCGATGGCAGAAAACGTGCACGTAGAGTTTACCATCAGACCGCAGCCATCCGGCGATCCTCCGCAGCAAAGCCTGATGATTTCGCACGTGCTCGAACATCTCGATGCTGACCACTCGATCGTACGACTGTGGCGGAGCAAATTCATTGATGTCCGCCGTGACGACCTGAATATTCCCAGCCAGGTTTCGAGCCTCCGCCTGCTGGAGGATGTAGGCGCGTTGCGAGTGGGAATTCGAGACGGCCGTTATTTGACAATCCCGATAATGTTCGGCAATCCATAGCGAAAGCGATCCCCATCCGCAGCCCAAATCCAGAATGTGCTGCCCGTCCGTGATCTCAGCCTGTTGGCAGGTAAGGTCCAAGGCAGTCTCCTCGGCAGAGGCCAGGCCGCTGGTGGGCGCTGACCAATAACCGCAGCTGTATTTGCGACGCGGTCCCAGGACCAATTCAAAAAACCCGGCGGGGACTTCGTAGTGCTGCTCGTTCGCGGTGTCCGTATGCTCAGCAATGGTCGCCGTCTGGCCGGAGTCTTGCACAGACCTTTCCAATACCTGCCGGTCGCGGCCAGATTGACTCAATCGTTGGCGACACAGGTGGCGCACACTCGCTCGCAAAAGAGTGTCGGGAAGCCAGGCGCGTTCCGCCAGTTGAATTCCCCATCGAATGATTTGATCGCGCATGGTATTGCGGTTCTTGGAGGTGCGGTGACGCGGGAGCGCGTGTTCGTGAAACACCATCGTTGCGGCATCGCCCGGATTTATGCGGGCGTCATCTGTCTTGTGGCCTGACACAAGCGCTGCTCACCCTGGTCGTGGTGGCCAGGGAACAAAGGCACTGGTCGATTGTTGGTACTGACGATAGGCATCGCCGCGGGATTTGAGGGCTTGCGCCTCCGTGGGCGGAATCCCGGTGACCTTGAGGATAAAGTAAAGCATGGTGAGTGGAGCATAGATGGTGATCCAGCCATACGGACTGACGAGCGCGAAACAGACATACGCCCACCAGTGCAGCCACTCGAAAAAGTAGTTGGGATGTCGCGAGTACCGCCACAATCCATCGCGACACACCTGGCCACGATTTTGGGGTTGGCGGCGAAATCGGTGGAGTTGCCGATCCGCCAGCGACTCGCCCCACACCGCCACCAGCCAGATTCCGCAGCCGATTCCATCCCAGCTTCCCCAGGGCGCGGCACTTTGGGCGGCCAACAACATGGGCGCTGCGAATAGAAGCGCTCCCGCCGCCTGAAATTGATAGAACCAGAACAGCTTTTGCTGAGCCTGCGCGCCCCATTCAGCCTTCATGGATTGATAGCGTCCATCTTCGGGAAGCGTCAGGACTCGGCGTAACACATAGCTGCCCAGACGCAATGACCAGAACGCAGCCAGGCACGCAACAACGGCACGGCGAACCGGGTTACCCTCCCAGCTGGCCACGCAGAAGAATACCGCGAGCGCTCCGACGCCGTACGTCCAGGCCACATCCACAATTCCCGCATCCCCGTGTCGCCGCTGATATTGCCAACAGGCCCACATGGTGAAAATCATCACCAGCCAACCGGTAAAGACCTGAGAAAGGGGTGCCATCGGGTTACCTGAACGATTTGTCGTGGCGGAGCGAATGCGATTTTGGATGAATCGGTTCGGCCGCGGCGCGGGATGCGATACTGGATTCTCCGCGGACGACGTCCAGCCACGGCGGACCATCGCCAGCATGATGTTTGGGCGAATGTCCCCCCTTGGATCGAGCGACTTGCGTCAAGGCGTCGAAGCGACATTCGTTTTTCGCCAGCAACAATTGAACGTCGTTCACCTGCCTCTCCCGGAAGGCAGCCTCGCAATACGCAAGGTAGTAATCCCACATGCGGACGAAACGATCATCGAAACCCAGGCGATCAATGTCGCTCAACCGCGCGTGAAACGCGTGACGCCAGCGGCGCAGGGTCTCGGCGTAGTGCGGCGCCAAGTCCTCCAGCAGCAGGGGACGCATACGGGCCGCTCGGGAGGCAGCCGCAATCAGCGTCCCCACAGACGGCAGGCATCCGCCGGGAAATATGTAGTGGCGGATAAAATCCGTCGACCGCAGGTAGCTGCGGTATTTGCAGTCTTCGATCACGATGGCCTGCAGCAACATCAAGCCGTCCGGCTGTAGCAACTCGCCGCACTTGCCAAAAAACGTATCCAGGAATTCGTGCCCGACCGCTTCAATCATCTCGATCGAAACCAGTTTATCGTAGGTCCCCCGCAAATCACGGTAGTCCTGCCGCAGCACCGTCACGCGATGCTCGAGTCCCGCTTGTTGTACCCTGTGCCGCGCGAAATGGTACTGCTCGTCGGAAATCGTGGTGGTGGTCACGCGGCAGCCATAGGACTCCGCGGCAAACACCGCCAGGCCGCCCCACCCCGTGCCGATTTCCAACAGATGATCTTGCGGCTGGAGCGCCAAAGATTCGCAGCACCGCCGCATTTTGGCTACCGAGGCGTCTCGCAGACTGACCTGAGGCGATTCGAAAACGGCAGCTGAGTAATTCATCGTTTCATCCAGCCACAATCGGTAGAACTCGTTGCCCAGATCGTAGTGTTGGTGAATATTGCGACGAGCCCTGCCACGTGTGTTGCGCCGCCAGGCATGCAAAATTCGCCCCCAGACTTGACTGAACCAACCCCAGCCTGTCTCCATACGCGATGTTACTTCAGAACTTCGGATTGCCATGCGGACCAATGCCGTCAGATCATCACAGCTCCAGTCGCCATCGATCAGGCTGGCGGCAATTCCCAGTTCCCCGCCGCTGACCATGCGACGGTACATGCGACGGGAATGGATGGTGATGGACGCCGATAATTCGGCGTCGTCCGTGCCGAAATGCCATACATCGCAGCCGTCGTGAACCGTAAGTCGCCCCCCACGCATTCTCCGCAGATGGCGGAAGAGCAATGACCGAAAAGACTTCGTGACCAGAGATGGCGGATTCGTGTGATTCAGCGACACGAGGAATGCTCCCAGAAGTTGGCTCTCAAGGCGATAACTACACAGGTTGTTGTGGTTCCAGATTTTTCGGGTGGGGAAAATAGGGACAGCGCTTCCACCATAATCGTAAGGCCTGCCAGTAGATGGCCAGGATGGTTCGGTGACTCGACAGCGGAAATCGACACGCCGATCGTAACAAATTGGTCCTGGTGATCGGTTCGCGCCGCAGTTCCAACACGGCCTGGAACAACCTCTTGTCGTTCTCGACGTTTTCGATCTTGATGGTGAGTGTGTTTCCCGGGCGGCTGATTTGCCAGGCGTATTGCATGTTCATGCCCATGAAGGGGGAGACGTGAAATTGCTTCGCCGTGCGGCAGTCTAAGTGGTTTGCCGGGTCAGGAACATGCCCGGGACGATCAGCTCCGTCCAAGACATAGCAAAAAGTTTCTCCCCAGGGTGTATTACGCACTTCGGCAACGGTGGCCACCCATCGCTCGGCGAGGTCGAAGCAAAAATAGAGCGAAAGCGGATTGAACACGTAGCCAAAATGCCGGAACTGCGTGAGCAGCAAGATCTTCCCATCCGCCCCAGGTCGCTGGTCTTGGACCAGCAGGGCACGGATCGTTTCCGGGAGCGACGTCCCCGGATCGCCGATGTGGTCCCGCCGGCGAAAGCTCAGCGGCGCCGGTCGCTCGATCGACCACAGCCAGCTGGATGGAAGTGCCTGCTCCAGGTTTGTGAGGTCCAAGCACGCAAAGTACGTCTGATAACGGAACACGTGCCGATGGGGCACGAAACGCGTGTGCTGCACCCAGCCACGATACAGGCAACTGCTCATTCGACTTCCCTCAGCGGCGTGCGTAAAGCTGGGGGGAAGCTCGGCCCGCCGATCGCATCCCGTGGTGCAGCTCGATCACGGCTGAACTCCGCAATCGCCTCACAAACCCTGAGACCGCTGACGACTCCATCTTCATGAAAGCCGTTGCCCCAATAGGCACCACAGTAAGAAGTGCGTCGATGATTGAGCAACTCCTGATGACGACGCTGCGTTTCGTTGCGGCGCGATGTAAAAATGGGGTGATCGTAGGTTATCTTGCGGAGCACCTGCTGCGGGCAGATGTCCGCTTCGCAGTTGAGCGACACGCAGTAGGTTTGCTCAGACTGGATGTGCTGCAACATATTCATGTTGTAGGTCACAGTAACCTTCGACGCAGGAGAGTGATTTTGAAGTGCCGCCGTTCCGTCTCCGTGCTCGTCGGCTGCTGCGTCGATTTTCTTCGGTGGGAGATGCTGGATCAAATAGTTCCAACTGGCCCAAGCTCGTCGTCGCCGCGGTAACACGGACGTATCCGTGTGCAGAATGGCCAGGTTGCATTCGTAGGGAAACTGACCCAGCACGGCACGCTCCGTGCGCGACGCATCCTCTCCTAAAATCCTCAAGGCCTGATCGCTATGACAGGCCATGACTACGTAATCAAATCGAGTTCGACCAAACCGTTGTGTGGTCACATGCACACCGGCTTCTGTGCGTTCTAAAGAAGTGACCGGGCAGGCCAGGTGGACGCGATCGTGGAAGTGGCGACTCATCGCCTCGACGTAGGTTCTGGATCCCCCACGAACCACGTACCATTGCGGTCGATCCGTGAGGCCCAACAGCCCGTGATTTCTGTAGAATTCGCCAATAAATTTCATCGGAAAATTCTCGATCGTGTCACGCGGGCAGGACCAGACAGCGGCGGCCATCGGCAAGAAATGCTGTTCGATGAACATCTTTCCATACCGACGTCGACGCAGGAATTCCCCCACCGTGAGCGATTCGTCCAACTCGTCCACCTTGGCCATCATGAATCTGTTAAAGCACACGATGTCCCACAGCATGCGGTGAAAGCGCGGGCGAAACAAGTTTGTCCGCTGCGCGAATAGAGAACGGAAGTCGGACCCGCAGTACTCCAAGCCGCTCTGATCACAACGTACGCTGAAGCCCATGGTTGTCGGCATCGCCTGAACCCGTAGCTGCTCCAGCAAATGCGAAAAATGCGGGTAGGTCCGATCGTTGAATACGATAAATCCCGTATCAATCGGAATCTTTCCCGCGTCTGTATCGACGTCAACGGTGTTGGTGTGCCCCCCCAGATGCTGGTTGGCCTCGAACAGCGTAATGTCGTGATCGGGGTGTAGTCGGTAGGCCGCGGTCAGCCCGGAGATGCCGCCGCCCACAATTGCGATTTTCATGTTTGGCAGGCTGCCCCATGTGGGAGCGATTAGCGACACTTCAAAGTTACGGTCCCGAAGAGCCAAGAGGCGTCGCACAACGCACTTGACGAGGTCCGTCGCATGCCGCGGATGGCGTGGATCGGAAAAAAGACGATCTGACCCCTGGAAAAACTCGCCCCCGTGGTAGTTTTAGACGGCGACTCAAGTTAGACCATGGGCAAAATATCCTGGCCGAGGCTCCATGACAATCGGCCTGACGCCCAGGAATGGGTCGCAAACCGGCGATGCGCCTCGCCGGTGTCGGCGACCTGGCGGACACGCCGTCTGCTGGCCGTCCTGGCAACCCGCTATTGTCGATCGGCGTAGTCCTGCGCATCCGCACGAACCGCGTCGCGCAACCGCTGAGGAAAGTCGGGCAGGGCGGCGATCACTCGCGTCCAGTTCGGAATGGCCTCCGCGCCACCGGGCTCGTTCAAATACCGGTCGGCCACCGCGGAAATTTGTTCCGCAAACCCCCCGACCGCCTGTTCCTCGGCATCCCGGTCGTAAGATAGTCCGTTGATCAGCGCATCCGCGTGATACTGGCGGATCGCATCCTGCGCGGACCGTACAAAAGCCGAACGAAGCGTGATTAGGTGCCCTTGATTCAAGACGGTACCCATGCTGGAAAGGGTGCGGAGAATAGTGGTCAGGATATCATGCGCCATCTTCATCAGCCCGCGATCCCGGTCCTCCAGCGAAAGGCCCTGATGCTTGTGTTCGTACTGGTGGCAAAGGTCTACCTGACAGACGCGTTTCACGGATGTGTTGCGATACACTTCCGCCAACGTACCGATTTCCAGTCCCCAGTCGCTGGGAATCCGGTTGGAGCGGGCCAGGCTGGACGTGATCGAAAATTCGCCCGAGAGCGGGTAGCGAAAACTGTCGAGATACACCAGGAAGCGGTCCTCTCCCAGCACCGAGCGTAGGGCCCGCAAAATAGGCGTGACCAGCAAGCGTACAACTCGACCGTGCATACGATCGGTGTACCGCACGTAATACGCTTTGCAGAATTCAAAATTCAGCGCCGGATGTGCCAGGGGCAGGCAAAGTCGCGCGAGCATCCTCCGCTCGTAGGTCACGATGTCGCAATCGTGCAGCGCAAACGCCTTTAGGTTCGGGTCCGCCAGCAGGTAGCCAAAGGCCGTCCACACCGATCGCCCCTTGCCGGCGACCGAGACGTCCAGGTCCAATCCCATGAGTTCCTGGTAAAGTCCGGTGACTCGTGGGCCATCCGTCCACAGCACCGCGGCCTGTTCACCCAGCGCCGCGACCGCTCTCTTGGTTTCCCAGAAGTCGGCCTCCTGCGGAGCCGCCCCTAGCACGACGACGATCTGATCGATGTAAGGGACCCCCTGCAACTTGCCCACAATCCGCGAGAACGGCTCGGCGCGCATGTCAGCTGCCGTGACAGGTAATACCAATCCGATGCGGTAGTCGTGCGTGACACTGGTCAACACCGCTTCCAGGTCTTCCGGCGGCATGCTTTCGAAATCGTGCAGCGTCGTAATCAGACTGTGTTGCATAAAATCAGTCATCTTCGCCTCCAATTCTCACGACTCTCAAGAAATTCTTCGTGCGATGGCTATACGATCCGGTCCTCCAAATGTTGCCCGATTGTACACGATAGAAACCGTGTTGTGGGGGACGCCAGCAGAAACAAGCTGGGCACCCGGACAACGTTAAATCAGCCAGGCCAGCTGGTATGGGGCCAGCGAGAATTTGCCGTGATGTACCATTTGGTCGCTGAGCAAGTCGCCCGAAACGGCGTCGTCCGCCAGCGTGCGGATATTAAGTTGTTGCGGTTGGCAGCTGACGTTGGCCAGGACGAGGATGGTCTGCCGCGTCTGGACGTTGGTTCGCCGCAAGGCCACCAGCCAGTGGGGTGTGGCGGGGTACACGACTTGCGCGGCATCCGGATGAAAGGCTGTTTGCTGGCGGCGGACAGTGAGCATCTTCTGCCATGCCTGGAACACTCGGGCGGTCATCGAATTCGCATCGGCGAGTTCCGCCGCCAGTAGAGGCCGCTGAAATTTGCTGCGATTGATGTCCCGAGCGTGGCCCGAGCGGGCGGCGGCTGCGGTGTCGTTGGGGGTGCCGAACAGGCTATGCACATAGATCGCAGGCATGCCTTGCAGCGCCAGCATCAGGCCTTGAGACGTCATCATTCGACGGACGTGCCACGCGTCGTTCTGGCCATCCACCGCGCGCAGTGCGCTGGTTAGGGTAATATTGGCTTCGTAGGGCTTGTCGACGCCATTTGTGTCGCGATACGTGCTGACCAGCCCACCGCGCGCGCGAGCGCCTCGACCAGCCGCTGAATGCGGTCGGCAGGCAATATGCCTTCCAGCGGCCGCAGCCCAATCCCATCGTGCGATGCGGTGAAATTGAAGTAGGTTGTGCCGGGTTTCGGAGCGGGTAGGCCTGCCAGCCAGGTCATCAGCGGCCGCGCGTCCTGGCTGAGCAGCGCGTCCAGGATGAGTGGCGGCAAGCTGAATTGATACACCATGTGGGCTTCGTCCCCCGCCCCGAAGTAGCTGATGTTCTCCTGGAACGGTACGTTGGTTTCGGTCAATAGCACGGCGTGCGGGGTCACTGCATCGAGGACGTCGCGGAAGAGTTTGACGACTTCGTGCGTTTGCCAAAGGTGGATGCAGGAAGTGCCCACGGTCTTCCACAGATAGGCGACCGCATCCAGCCGGATAATTCGGGCTCCGTGGTGGATGTAGACCAGCAAGATGTCCAACATTTCGAGCAGCACCGCAGGATGGGCAAAATTCAAGTCGACCTGATCCGCGCTGAACGTCGTCCACACGTACTGCTTCCCCGTGGAGGTGTCGACAGGAGTCAGCAGTGGCAGGCTGCGGGGCCGCGTGACCATGCTCAGGTCTGTGCGTGGATCGACCGTAATAAAGTACTGCCGGTAGTCGGGATTTCCCTGCAAAAACTGCTGAAACCAATGACTGTGGGCCGACGTGTGATTCAGCACCAGATCGAACATCAGGTCGCAGGCACCACCGAGTTGGGCGATGTCTTCCCAACTGCCAAGGACAGGGTCCACGGCACGATAATCCACGACGGAAAACCCCCCATCCGAAGAGGATGGATAGAATGGAAGTACGTGCAATGTCGAGATAAGTCGGTCCAGTCCGTGCGTCGTCAGAAACTCGTGGAGCGACTGCAATGGTCGCTGGTGTTCCTGCCGGAACTGATCGGCGTAGGTGATCAGAACCACGTCAGTCTGGTCCCAGCTCTGACGCGTGCCTGAAGCGAGACGCGGTCCATAGTCTTGCAACAGCGATTCAATTCTTGCCAGGCACGGGTCCACCTGATCGGCAGGATAAAGTCTCCGCAGGCGTTGGCGAATTCGCTCGATGATGGCGTGATCGAGTTTCCACATCATGGTATCGAACTCGTTAGAGGTTATCCAGGCCGGTGATATTCGTGACCAGGGCTCGTAATTTACGGCGGAGTACCGAGTAGCTGAAGAACGCTTTACCCAGCTCAAAATTATGGTTTACCATTTCATTGCGATAGACTTCGTCATTGATCACGCGGCGGACATGTTCGACGGCACTGGTGGTCAACAGTCCGTCTATCGCAATCGAACGAAATCCTTTCGGTTCAATATCAGTGATGAAGATGGAATAACGGTTGACGAGAACCGGTTTACGGTAGTAGTACGCTTCCAACAGCGCGTTGCCAAAGCCCTCGTAGAGGCTGGGGTAGGTGACAAAATCAGCCTGGGCATAAGCATCTCCGAGCGAGTAGATTTTGCGACCGGACTCATCGGTCGCGCGGACATCGCCCACGCGTGTGTGGGCAAACCGCAGGTCGACCCCTTCTTTTTCGGCCAGTTCCTTCAACTGCAACATATAGTCCTGTCCCTCGTCTCCCCATTCGTGCGAGACGACCAGCTTGCATCTGGGGTCCCTCAAGCGTGCCAGTAGTGCGATCGAATGCTCGATCCCTTTGCGGGGCACCACGCGCGTGGGCTGCAGCACCAGAATATCATCAGGCTCCACGCCAATGTCCTGCCGAAAATCCGACGTGTATTGATCGGGTTGCGGGGGCGGTGACTCGAAATCCAGCACGTTAGGGACGAGCACCGAGCTATCCCCCTTGCGCAGTGCCAGTTGTTCCTGAGCCGGTGTATTGATCGTTACATGCTGAATGGCGGTAAACGACGGCGGAAAGGCCATGTCCAACAGGTCGGTGATCGCGTTCACCTGAAAGCGTGATCGCTCCCAGTAAAAATCATGGTGGTGGGCGATGGTGGGAATCCCCGTCTCCGCAATAAAGAGAGTCAATGCGACGCCTAATGGCACATGCATGGGTATGCATAAGGCGTTTTCCACGATCAAGATCTCGATCTCAAACCGCTTGACGAACTCGTACAGCGTATCCTTCAAGTGGTCGGCCAAGGCGAAGATCCGCTTCGTCACCTCCGGTCCACGCTTGGGAACGCCAAATACCCGTTCGCTGACCCACACGTTGTCTGGATGGCCGAAGAAGGCCTCCGGAACCAACATGCTGGTGTTAGGATCCCGGTCCAGTTTTCCCGCGTACCAGAAACTCGTGATTTCATGGTGCCACAAAACCCGGGCCCACTTGGCCGCTTCCAGTGAAACGCCATCGTTGCCCGCAAAGCGAGTGGATATGAATCCAATATTGTGACCCGGCTTGTGGCCAGCTGTCGCCTGCATGTTTGTGTAACTCCGCCTGGTTGACTTGAAGCACTCCTGAGATTTCAGCGTTCGCGGCGGACTGTGTAAAGTCCATTTCCGGTTCAGGCGCGCAGGCAGCTCGGCAGGTCCGCCAGGTCCGTCAGCACCAGGTCTGGCTGCAACTCCGCGACACGTGGGTCATCGGATCGCCAGCGCAGACTGCGTTGATCCCCGGCAAATAGGGCCGTACGAAATCCCGCGCCCGCCCCGTCCACATGTCGTTCAGCATGTCATTACCCACATATACAACCTGGCTGGGCAGGAAGCCCTGTTCGCGCAGCAGCCCCACGGCCAGCTGAAACAGTCCCATGCCGGGCTTGGCCCGACCGTGCTGGTAGGAGAAAAACTGCAGATCCGCGTCCCAGAAAAAGTCCGCGTCCTGACCATCGCCCAACAGTACATGCAGCAGGTCGATCGTCAGGAATTGAGCGTTACTGATCAGTCCCAGTCGAAATCCCGCCTGATGGAGCCGGGCCAGGCACTCTGCCGCGTGAGGCATGGGCCATACGGGATTGGCGCGCAATTCGTACTCGATGGCTAGTTGCCCGACATCGACGCGTGGCCACGTGGCATCCACCAGGCCCAGATCGTGCAACTGCGACAATACGTGTTTCCAAATGAGTTGGATGTCCACTTCGGGATAGTCAATCCCGTCCGCGCGTGCCTGCTCATGTTCCCGTTCGATCTGGCGCTGCAGATGGCTCACACCCACCGCGCCGTCGCAATGGACGCGTAGTCCAACCTGGGCAACCGCGGCGGTGAAAGCGTCTGCGGACTGTCCGCTGTGGTTGGACTGCAGATCACCGCTGCTGCTGATCAACAGCGTTCCGTAGATGTCAAACAGTACGACGCGAATGCTGCTGAGTTCGCCCAATCGTGGCGAAGTATCTGTAGGAATCGGCTGCAGCGGCCGACATGCGTGACGGATACTCGGTGCAAATCGAGAGGTCATGGTTCGATTCTTAGGGGTTGGAAGCGGTCCTGACTGAGAAACGCCTCCAGGATTTGTTCCCCATGCCGCGGCCCCACGATGGCCTTGTCTGGTGCGTCGGCCAGGACCTGCCGGTAAATATCCCACAGTTCGACACCACGTTTGGTGATGGAATATTGAGCGCGAACGACGGCGGCGTTCGTGGGCACGAGACTGGCCTGGGCGGCGTGCTGTAACGCCTGTTCCACCCAGGCGTTTTCCCGATGCAATTGAGTGCGTCCGCTTGCGCTGCCGCCAATCGGGTGATTAGGCTTTCTTGCATCACGCCCGGCAGGAACGCAAAGTCGACCAGGCCATTCCTGACGAGTCGCCGGGCCTTGGCCGCCAACTGTTCCTGCGGCGGCACTGGCAGCCCGTAGTCCCGCAATACCTGGCCGTAGGCCGCGCCAAACGAATCGCAAAACGTGGATTCACCCAGCCAGTCGACGGGGACCAACAAATGAGCACCCAAGCCGTCCAGGCGGATACCCGCGGCTCGAAAGTCAGCTGTAATTTCGGGCAAGTCACGGCCCACTAAGGGCCGCCCGGCCAGCCACGTTTCCAGGAAGACTAATCCAAATCCCTCCGCCACACTCGTGGTCAAGATCAAGTCGGCCGCCCGCAGGTTCTCCGCGAAGTCCAAGCCGTGTTCCCCCCCCACCTCGAACAAGCAAGGCAGTCGCAGCGCCGCCGCAAGATCCTTCCAGCGGGTATAGGAGGGTTGTTCCCATGGATTGATGGGTGCGAGCGTGATGCCGATGGCCGAGTCTGGTCCCATCAGCGTCGACCATAGCAGCACTTCGCCCAGATTCTTCCGCCGAATGCCACGAACCGGATAGAGCAGATATCGAGAGGATTCGGCAACTCCAAACCGATCGTGTAGCTTGGCTCGGGCCTGCTGGCGTGCGGTCTGGCTTTCCGCGCTCCGGCGCCGGCCAATCCGTTGATACTGCGTACGATGTTCGGCACGTAGTGCAGCCGAGCTGCCGTGAAGCCTGAATCCCTCAGGATGTTCAGATCTCGATGATTGAGCAGCGCATAGTGGATTCGTGAACCTTGAGGATAGAGTTGCTCGACGAGCTGATCCGGATGGTTGGCGGCGAGCGCCCGCTGCAATCGCTGATAATTGTCCGGCCGGAAATCTTCGGCGAAGTCGTGCAGCTGCAGCAAGAGTCCGTAGCCCGCTTGGGCTAATTCGATGAGTGCGCTGGGCAATCGGGTGTTCTTGCCCAGGGCGTGATTGTGGGTGTGCAGCACGGTTTCGGAAGGCTGGAATCCCCGCTGGCTTAGTACATCGAATATCTGTGCCGCCAGTTGCGGCGAGGAGCAACTCCCCACAGCTTGCTCGTCATAGTCCAACAGTGGGACCGCATGTTGCGAGAACTCTAAGTGTCGTAGATCTTCCGACGAAAATGCCGGCCAACCCGCACAGCGTCCTCCATGGATCAGAGCAACGGCGATAGCGCCTTTTCTCGGCGCCACCTCATTAAGCGCTCGCAATTGATTCGCAATGACACCGGCCACGCCCCCGCGATTCAAGTGATAGTGAAGGATGGCCAGTTTCATGTGCCCGTGTGCACGTTGAGCGCTGCGGCGTCGCGGTGGCGACTACCACCCGACCAGTGTGGATAGGTCGAAATTCTTCCGACGACTTGGTATACTACGATTGTAGGCTGCGTCTCCACGGAGGTCTAACCCTTCCGGGATGTTGACCGAAACAAACACGCAGCCCAAACCGAGTCTGTGCTTTTCGTAAAGGCCGTGGGGATACGGTCAGATGACGGTTGACATGAAAGCTGATGTTTTTGGCCCAGTATTGGGCCCGTAACCACCCCCTCCGGATTGGCTGTGAAATAGGGAGGTTCCCATGGTACGTCATTTCCCTTCGAGTTCTGGCTCATGTGCCGACAATGCGGGGTCCGCGAGATTGCGGCCGCTGATGGTCCGGCTAAGCGACTGCCTGCATGCCGAAAACATGTCGCGCTGCGAGATCGAGGACGTTCTGAAGCAGTTGGATCTCAGCTTGCAGCAGTATCAACTCGACGTGCATGCCGATGGGCCGCTCCACGACGCCCTGCACCGCAACCCCTGGCTGACGACTCGGGTTCAGCAACTACGTCAACAGCGCGGTGAGCTGCAGGCCATGCTGCGACCTTTACTCGAGCTGGCAAGAAACGCGGATGACTGGGCGGTTTGCTTTCCGCAGCTGAGTTACAAGTTTGACCAATTCGTGGAACGCTGCCTGGATTACGATGCTGCCGTGCAAGACATGCTGCATGAAGCCTTTCCTGGTCCGTCCTGGCTGCAGGACCCGCACGGTGACTTGCCGTTTCCATGAGGCTGGCCCGGACACCGCGAGTTTGTGATTCTACGTTAGCGGACATACCAGCACGACGCGCAAGCGAGTGAGCTTGCCTCCGGCCAAATCACGGGTTGCGGGCAAAATGCTACCAAGAAAGCGCAAGATCAAAACGCGCCAGCGAACCCGCCCACCGAACACCCTGCGCGATCATTTTTTCACGGGCTCGATCCATCGCTTCGTATGGACGATCGCACTGAAATTCGCCCAGGGCAACTACAGATAAATCGGCGTCGCATGGTGCAGCCATTCATCAATCTGGACGCCGTGGCCGCGCGCCGAACGCGCAGATGTCAATCTCCGTCGTCGTCTGCACTCATCATCGCTTCGCGCCGTTAGCGGCCGCGCTGGAGAGTTTGTGTAATCTTCAAATCGCCGAAAACATCGATTGGGAAATTGTGGTCGTCGATAATGATTCGCCACCTGGAGTGGAGTCGATAGTCGGCAGCCTGAACGTCAATTATCCGGCCGTCAGATTGCGGTATGTGATCGAGCCGCGGCGCGGCATTGCGCGGGCTCGCCAGCGAGGAATTGACGAGGCCCGGGGAACCTGGATTGCCTTTTTTGACGACGATCAGTTGGCGGACACGCAGTGGCTGACCGAGCTTGCCCAAGCGGCACGCCTGCGTCGGTCGATGTGCGTCGGTGGTCAGGTCAAACTGATCCTGCCGGCCAGCCCAAGTCGCAACCTGGGACGTTTGTGTCGTGACCTATTGAGCGAAACGGTGGACCAGCCCAGCCCGCGCCGCTACGACCGTCGCTTTAAGCCCGGAGCTGGCAACGTCATGATCCACCGGCTGGCCATCGAACGCGTCGGTGGATTCGATTTGGAGGCCGAAGGGCGTGGCGAGGATACAATCTTGTTTCTCAAGATCCTGCGAGCTGGCTATGAGTGTTGGTATACGCCCCAGGCCGTGGTTTATCATGTGATTCCCGCCGATCGCCTGACGCCACGGGCGTTCCAGGAGTTGACGCGCGTGGTTGGTCAACGCCTGCCGCTGTTCGAAAAAGACCACTGGCAATGGTTGTTTCCCTTGGCATGGCTGGCGCGGGTCGCTCAATCGGTCATCCTGTTGGCTCCGAATTATCTGGCGTCCCGATGTTCGGCAGATGCGGAGTGGCAGTTGGAGTCGCGATGTCGATTGATGATGGCGCTCACGCGCATCCGCCATGGCGTTCCGCTGCTGTTTCGCCCATTCCGTGCGTCGATCTCGCAGCTTCCGGAAGGTACACGTCATCCTGAACGTCGCGGAACGGAGTGAAGGATCGGCCAGCCAAAGTGACATTGCCTGCAGGGAGGGGTATGTGCGGGATCTCGTGCGTCTGACGTGGCACTTGGAGCAACGCTTCTGGAAGGTCTTTCGATCGCTGCCCCGTGCTACGCACGTTGTCAGCTCCCTTAGGATGACATTGGGTGGAGTGCTGCGCTCCTCCAGGATGACACTTGGCCGCGAATTGTGCGGTACGATGAGCGCTGCGATGGGAATCGCACAGCCCAAATTCCCGGCGTACTGGAAAAGTTTCGCAATTTGGCGATAATGATGGTTTTTGGTTTGAACGGAAGCGCCGAACCGCCGGGATAGGGAGCCTGTCCCCGGAATTCCAGGTTCGCCCCCGACAGAACTACTTCAATGGCGAGGTTTTTTGACCGTGCGGCAATCCGAATACCAAAGTCTTTTTTTCTGCGTCGCAAGCGCACTTTGTTGCTGTATGGTGGCCGTGGGGCAATCGTCGGACCGTGAGCCGATCGCGGCGACTCCCACGGACGCAACCGCTTGGCGTGTCCACGATGACAAACGACCGGTGCCCGAAGTGGTGAAGCCGGCGAAGATCGACGAGCCTGTCCCGGCACCCTCGGACGCGATCATGTTATTCGACGGCACGAGCCTCACCGAATGGGTGGGGGCCGATGGCCAGCCAACGCGCTGGGTTTTATCCGGAGGCAGCATGATCGCAACCGAGGGCAGTGGCGGTATTCAGACCAAGCGATCGTTTGGCGACGTGCAATTGCACCTGGAGTGGGCGACGCCGTCTCCGCCGGCCGGTAAAGGACAGGGGCGGGGCAACAGCGGTGTGTATTTCATGTCCAAATACGAATTACAGATTTTGGATTCCTTCGAGAATAAGACGTATGCCGATGGTCAAGCGGCCAGCATCTATGGCCAAAGTCCGCCACTCGTCAACGCTTGCCTGCCACCCGGAGCCTGGCAGTCATTTGACGTCGTTTTCCACGCCCCGCGATTTGGTCCGTCCAACGAATTGATCCAACCGGCGACGATGACGGTCTTTCATAACGGCGTCCTCGTGCAGGATCATTTCGCGTTGTGGGGTCCCACCAATTGGTTGAAGCACGATCGTTACAAGAAACACGACGCCAAGATGCCGCTGATGCTGCAGGACCACGGCAACCCGGTCCAATTTCGCAATATTTGGGTGCGGGAACTGGCTGAGCGTTCAGTATGCGACGCGCCAGGTGAATGCGAACCCAAGCTGGAATTGACCGAAGAGCAGCTGAATCAACGCGTAGGTTCCTTTCGCCACAATGAAAACTCATATCGCATTCGTAATCGAAAGGGGCGATTGCAGCTTGGATTTGAGGGGCGCTTCTTTGACTTGGTCCCCGTCACGGAGACGGAATTCGGCTTTCGAACCACAAAGGCCAGCGTCGAATTTACGCTCAATGCAAACGGTGAAGCGACCGCCATTGTGGTGGATCTCATGGGGGACAAACGGACCGCGGTCCGCGAATAGACTTGTGGTCGCAAGTTCCCTGCCTGATCCGCATATTGCGGTTGGCGCTGCTGCGGCGCATCATCGCATGTCCTTTTCCGGCTAAGCTGGTGGTGACGTTGGCCGGTCTCATTTCATCAATAGCCCAGACCATACGGAGATGAGTTCGATGGGATGCAGGAATACATCGCTGCGGCGCCGGTGCTGCATGCCAGGCGCCATCATCTGGCAGCTGGTGCTGGCATGCGGCGTGGCGGTGCCCGGCACGTTGCGAGCGGAGTCGTACGACCCGCTGCAGAAGCCAAAGTCAGTGGCGGCCACCGTGGCGGAGCTTGTCGTTCAAGACGAGGAGCGCAGCCGCGAGATTCCGCTGAAACTTTATCTGCCCGCGGCGAAAGCTCCCGCGCCGCTGATCCTGTTCAGTCATGGTTTGGGCGGGACACGCAACGGTTGTTCGTACCTGGGCGTACACTGGTCGGCGCGAGGTTACGTGGTAGTCGCCCTGCAGCATCGCGGAAGCGATGACGGCGTGTGGCGGGACCTGCGACTGGGGCAACGCATCGTCGCCATGCGCCGCGCCGGGTCCCCGGAAAATCTGGCCTTGCGCGTGGGGGACGTGCGGCGTGTGCTGGATCAGCTGACGACATGGAATACAACCCCTGAGCATCCACTCGCCGGACGCCTGAATCTGCAACAGATTGGCATGTCGGGCCATTCTTTTGGGGCCATTACGGCTCAGGTCTTGGGCGGTGAGAAGTTCAGCGAGGATGGCGATCGGCGCGACGGGCGGATTCGAGCGGTGGTGGCGCTCAGCCCCAGTATCCCGCACGAGGAAGATCCAGCGATCGCCTTTGAATCGGTGGCCATTCCCTGGCTGATGATCACCGGCACAAAAGACGTCGTCACGATGTTCAAGACGAACCTGGAATCACGGCTCGGCGTGTACCGCAACTTGCCGGAAAAGATCGATCGTTACGAGTTGGTCCTGTATGAAGCCGAGCATTCGGCGTTTACCGATATCCGCATGGCATGGGATCGCGGTGAGCGAAATCCCAACCACCACCGCGCCGTGTTGGCGGTTTCCACCGCGTTTTGGGACTTTTATTTGCGCGGAGACGCGCAGGCGGGCGACTGGCTCAAGCGTGACCGGGTGCGCAGCGTGTTGGAGCAGAAAGACGCCTGGCAGTGGGCCCCGGCCGGCTCGCCCGTTGCGCAGCCTGACGAGCAGCCTGACGAGAGCCCAGCCGCCGCCCTCAAGCCCTTGGAACGCCGGCCCGATTGACGCGATTGCCGCGCAAGCTTGTCGCCAGCCCGTGTATTGCGTCTGGCTACGGGTCTGTTCACAATGGAAGGCTGAGCGACCTGCCGAATCTGGTTCCCACGAACGCGGCTAGCCGCTGGTTTGTCAGGTTCCCACCCCACTCCCGCCCCCGACCAAGCTGCCGAACCGACGCCTCGTGGAACCATGGGGACCCGCGCCCGCGGCCAACTCCACCTGAGGCTCACAACCCTTGATGAGGCGAATATCATGAGCCGATATCACTGCCATCCGTCTGCCGCCTGGCTGCCTCTTTGGGTGCTGCTGGTTTGGCCTACGGCGGGGCACGCGCAAGTTGAAAACTCCAAGTACGGGCAGACCGACGATTTTCGCCAGTTGGAAGAAGCACTGCCGACGCCCAACCAGACGCGTACCGCGTCCGGAGCACCGGGACCCGAGTATTGGCAACAGCAGGCGGACTACGTGATTGACGTCACGTT
Organism: uncultured Planctomycetales bacterium; assembly: GCA_963695565.1. GTDB lineage: Bacteria > Planctomycetota > Planctomycetia > Pirellulales > Pirellulaceae > CAVOGW01. The sequence goes on along the minus strand of CAVOGW010000003.1, from coordinate 176,867 downwards.
GGACGATGAGCGGCAGCGCATTTTGGGTATGGAGAAAGTGACGTACTTCAACCGATCTCCTGACACCCTAACCTATCTTTGGCTGCAGCTGGATCCCAATATCTTCGCGCCCCAGTCGGACGCGGCTCTCACAGCCGGCTCCTTTTCGAGTGGGAGGCTCTCCACCGACGATATGCAGCGCCTGCTGGCTCGGCAGACCTTCGATGGCTCGATGCAGATTACCGAGCTGAAGAATCAGCAAAACCAGCCGCTCAAGTATACGATCGTGAAGACCATGATGCGGATTGAAATGGACAAGCCATTGCAGCCGCAGCAGTCTACCGAATTCACGATTTCCTGGAATTATGACATTAACAACGCCAGGCTGATTCCGGGTCGCACGGGATACGAACACTTTGCGGAGGACGACAACAATATCTACGAGATCGCGCAGTGGTACCCCCGTATGGTGGCTTACACCGACTATACCGGTTGGCAGCATAAGCAGTTTCTGGGCAGCGGTGAATTCACGCTGGAATTGGGGAATTTCCTGTTGCGGATCACGGTTCCGGGCGACCATGTGGTCGCTGCTTCCGGTGTATTGTTGAATCCCGACCAGGTGTTGACGGAGCAGCAGCAAGAGCGCTGGGAAAAGGCCAAGCGGGGGACTCGACCAGTGTTCATCGTGACGCCGGAGGAAGCCAAGGCGAATGAGTCACACGACAAGGATCCGCAGGTCGGCACCAAGACCTGGATTTTCAAAGCCGACAACGTGCGCGATGTGGCCTTCGCCAGTTCGCGCAAATTCATCTGGGACGCCATGCAGCACGAGGTGGGCGGAAATCCCGTGATGGCGATGTCGTTTTATCCCAATGAGGGTGAGCCCCTGTGGAGCAAGTATTCCACGCAGGCCATCATCCATACCTTGAATGTCTATTCCCGCTACACGTTCGTGTATCCCTATCCCACCGCCATTTCCGTCAACGGACCGGTAGGGGGCATGGAATATCCCATGATCTGCTTCAACGGTCCGCGGCCCGAGAAGGATGGAACCTATTCGCGCCGCACCAAGTACGGGCTGATCTCCGTGATCATCCACGAAGTGGGACATAATTATTTTCCCATGATCGTCAACAGCGACGAACGGCAGTGGACCTGGATGGACGAGGGGCTGAATACGTTCTTGCAGTATCTGGCGGAACAGGAGTGGGAGGAGGATTATCCGTCGTGGCGCGGCGAGCCACGACAGATCGTGGATTTCATGCGTAGCAGCGATCAAGTGCCCATCATGACGAACTCCGAGTCGCTGCTGCAATTCGGCAACAACGCCTATGCCAAACCAGCCACGGCCCTCAATATCCTCCGCGAGACGATTCTGGGGCGCGAATTGTTCGATTACGCCTTCAAAGAGTATGCGCGGCGCTGGCAATTCAAACGGCCCACGCCGGCCGATTTCTTCCGCACCATGGAGGATGCTTCCGGCGTCGATCTCGATTGGTTCTGGCGAGGTTGGTTCTACAGCACGCGGCACACGGATCTGGCGCTGGATGGCCTGGAACTCTATACGCTGGATCCGGGCGATCCTGACGAAAATGCCCGACGGCGACGGACGGAACGAGATGACCGTCCCGAGACCTTGTCGGCGAAGCGCAACCAGTCTCTCCGGAAGAGAATCGAGGAATACCCTGAGCTGAAGGACTTTTATAATTCGTGGAACGAGTTCGAAGTGACGCCCGCGGATCGCAAACAGTATGAGGGCTTTCTGGAGCGGTTGGACAACAAGGAAAAAAAGCTCCTGGAAACAAAACAAAATTTTTATGTCGTTAAATTGTCCAATCCAGGTGGCTTGGTGATGCCGGTCATCTTGGAGTTCCAGTTTGAGGACGGTTCCCAGGATGAAGTGCGGATCCCGGCCGAAATCTGGCGTCGCGACCATCAGCGTGTGTCGAAGCTTTATATTACCGACAAGACGATCAAGTCGATCACACTCGATCCGCACCTGGAAACCGCCGATGTGGAACTCAGCAACAATCACTGGCCACCACAGTTGGTCAAGTCCCGCTTCAAGATCTTCAAGGAACGCAAACGGCAGAACGAAATGCAGCGCGCCAAGTCCCCTGAAGACCAGCCGGCCGATGATCAGGACGAAGCCGATCACGACGGTAAGCGTGCCGGACTGGACACTGCCCAGGTGCAGGAACGGGCCCGGCGGCGTGACGAAGACAACCGCAACCGCCGGCGTCGACGGCCACGTGACAAGGACGAATAGCATGCCTGCCCAGTTTCACATCTGCCGGACGTTGACACTGGCGGGGGCCAGCCTGATGGCCGCGACCTGCAGCGCGCACCCCACCCACGTCAGCCTGACCGAGGCCCAGTGGAACGCGGAAACTGGCAGTTTGGAACTGGTTGTGCGCCTCGTGGCCGAGCACCTTGAAGATGCCGTCAAAAAATCCACGGGCCACGAAGAATTCACCTTGGAGCAGGAAAAAGCGGAGGAATTCGTTCAAGCCTACGTGCAGTCCAGGTTTTTGATTGCCGTGGACGGGGAGCGGCCCGCCGCATGCCAAATGCATTGGGTGGGCATGGAAATCAAAACCCAGGATGCCTGGGTCTATCTTGAATATAAACTTCCAGCCGATTGGAATCGGCTGGTTATGCAGAACTCCTTGCTGTTTGACGTCGTACCGCAGCAATCGAACGTGGTTTCGGCGCGCGTCGACCAGCAATCCAGGACGCTTGTCTTTTCCCCCGATTGTCTAAAGCTTACATTGGACCGAGACGACACCGCGCCTCGCGGCGCATCGAGCCCCTGACTCCAACATGGTTGTTTTCCCCCATGCTGTCTTCTCTTGCCGCGCCGGGCAAAGTCATCGACCAGGGGCAACTCGAGAGTTTCCTGCAAGTCTTGCTGGATCAGCACATCCAGCCGCAAAGCCCACGCCGCGTGCTGCTCTTACCACCCGACCATACTCGACTTGCCTCGCGGGCCGGCGAGATTACCGCCTGGCTGTACCGGCGACTCGCCACGGACAGAAAGGTCGACGTGATGCCGGCGCTGGGCACGCATCAGCCGATGTCGGCGAAACAGTTTCGCATGATGTTCGGCGACACAGTTCCTTTCCGGCGGATGGTCGTGCATGATTGGCGCAACCACACAGTGAACGTGGGCGAAGTCACGTCGGACGATATGTCGGTGTTGTCGCAGGGAAAATTTCGTGAGGGAATGCAAGTCGAGGTCAACAAGTGCCTCGTGGATCATTCGTACGATCTAATACTCTCGATCGGGCAGGTAGTTCCTCACGAAGTGATTGGATTTGCCAATTATTCCAAAAACGTCTGCGTCGGGGCGGGCGGCAAAGATGTGATCCACAAGTCTCATTTTCTGGGCGCCGTGTGTAACATGGAGACAGTGTTGGGGCGTGTGGAGAATCCCGTTCGTCGGTTAGTGGATCAGGCCTATACACGGTTCATTGCCCCCCAGGCGAATGTGATGTTTGTGTTGACTGTCGTGCAGGAAACAGAGTCCGGCGCTAACCTGTGCGGGTTGTTTGCCAGCCAGCACCGCGATGGTTTCCAGGCGGCGGCGGCCTTGTCGGCAAGCGTCAACGTGACGCGGCTATCGGAACCTGTCGACCGTTGTGTGGTCTATCTGGACCCGCGTGAGTTTCGGTCGACCTGGCTTGGCAATAAGGCCATTTATCGAACGCGCATGGCGCTGGCAGATGGGGGAGACCTGCGAATCCTAGGGCCCGCCATCGAGACTTTTGGCGAAGACGAACAGATCGATGCCCTGATTCGACAGCACGGCTATGCGGGCACGCCCCGCACGCTCGATGCGGTCGCAGCTGGAGGCGAACTGGCGACGAATCTGGCGGCCGCGGCTCACCTCATTCACGGTTGTTCCGAGGGGCGATTTCAAATCACCTACTGTCCGGGCGTGGGTCTGACACGGCCTGACATCGAGCGTGTGGGCTACGCGTATCAGCCGCTGGATGAAGTATTAAGCCAGTTGCCCGATCATCCGGAAAGGCTGCCCGCGGGATGGCATCATTTCAATAACGGTCAGAAGTTTTACTACGTCAAGAATCCGGCTTTGGGCCTGTGGACAAATCTGGACACCCGCACGGGCTGACTTGTCAGCTCGACGTGAAGTGCGCAAATTGACGAACGGCTGGATGTGACTCGAAAACCACTCAACACGACGGATCCCATCGCGGCGCTGCGGCACGGTGGCTTTCGACTGTTCCTGTTTGGGTCGCTGCTCTCGAGTACCGGGAACCAGATGCGAACGGTTGCCGTCGGTTGGGAAGTGTACCAGCGGACAGGGCAGGCCTTAAGTTTGGGGCTGGTGGGGTTGGTACTCGCCCTGCCCGTGCTCGTCTTGGCTCTGCCGGCTGGGGCGGCGGCAGATCGTTACTCGCGTCGCACCATCATCATCCTGGCACAATTGGGACTGGCGGCCAGCGCGCTGGGGCTGGCCTGGGCTTCCGCTGTGTCGGCACCCATTCCACTGGTCTACCTGTTTCTGCTGGGGACAGGAATCTGTCGCGCGGTGGGCTGGCCGGCAGCATCCGCGCTGGTCGTTCGCCTGGTACCGACTGCCGATTTTGCCAATGCCGCGATGTGCAAGAGCGTGGCATTTCAATTGTCCGCCACTCTGGGGCCGCTGCTGGGCGGTTTCCTGCTGGCGCAACAGGGTCCGACGCTGGTCTACATTCTGGATGCGGCGTCCAGTTTGGTCCTGGTAATCTGCCTGTTCGGGATCAAACTCGCGCCACATGTTCGTACGACCAAATCGATGAGCTGGTCAGGTATGTGGGACGGAATTCGCTTTCTGGGTCAGCAACCGATTATTGTTTCCACCATGACGCTGGATATGGTCGCCGTGCTATTCAGCGGCGCCACGGCCCTGTTACCCATCTACGCGGAAGATATCCTGCACGTAGGGGCCGTGGGGTTCGGTTGGATGCGGGCCATGCCCTCCCTGGGGGCGATCACCATGGCCGTGGTTCTGTCGATCCGTCCTCCCTTCGAGCGCGCGGGACGTGCGTTGCTGGTGGCCGTTGTCATCTTTGGAGCGGCAACAGTTGTCTTCGGCATGTCACGCTCGTATCTCGTGTCATTGGCGGCATTGTTTATCTTGGGCGCGGCCGATAATATCTCCGTGGTTGTCCGCGCGACACTGCTGCAGCTCCTGACGCCGGATTCCATGCGCGGGCGGGTCAGTGCCGTCAACGCGATTTTTATCGGAACCAGTAACGAGATCGGCGAGTTTGAATCGGGCGTCGTGGCTCAATGGCTCGGGCCTGTGATCGCCGTGGCCGGCGGAGGATTCTTGACGATTGCCACGGTGTCGATCGTGGCATTCGTTTGGCCGCAACTGCGGCAGTTCGGATCGCTGCGGATTTCACCACCGGATGAGCCCCCCATGGGCCCGTATTCTGGAAAGCCCAGCGTCGTCGCGGGAGAAACGGTCAAATGAAAATAGAGTAAGCCGCACACCCGCCAGTTTCACTGCTGTTTTGGAAATCTGTTGCCACCGCATGCTGGTCCTGTCCCTGATCGCCGAACTGCTCACCACAATCTGGTTCTTTGTGCTCGGGGCCTGTTTCGGTAGCTTCTTGAATGTGGTCATCTATCGACTGCCCCGCGGGATTACACTGTTGGGCAAATCGCGCTGTCCGGCCTGCGGCCAGGCCATTTTGTTTCGAGACAACATACCGGTCGTGGGCTGGATAATCTTGAGGGGCCGTTGTCGTCGCTGTGCCCAGCCTATTTCGGCGCGTTATTGGCAGCTGGAGCTGTTGGTGGGGATGGTCTGGATGCTGATTGCCGTACTGGAGATCGGCTTGGGAGGGATCAACTTGCCGGTCACCGTGCGACCGTATCGAGGATTCGCCTTTAATCTCAGCTGGCAGAATCGCGACCTGATCCTGGCGTCGTTCTTGCACATCGGCCTGTTGATGCAGTTGTTGATGTGGGCGATGATCGAGTGTGACGGGTTCGCTCTACCGCGTCGCTGGTCTCTGGTTTTTATCGGGCTGTCGGGTGTTCTGGTCTTGGCTTGTCCGGTTGTGCACCCTGCCTGCGGCTGGTTTCCGGCGGCGCAGACGAACCAGGCAGCGCATCTGGCCCTGGAGATGTCGGTTGCCGTTTGTGCGGGAGTAGCTCTGTCGGCGCTCCGCCCCCGGACACAAGAAGACGCGTTCCCCGTGACGTATGCCGTCTTTTCTGTCGCGGCAGTGGGCTGGTCATTGGGACTGGCCGCTTTGCCGGCCGTTCTGCTGGTTGCGAGCGTGTCGCTGAGTTTGGTTGCTCCGCAAGCCGTGTCGATCGCCGGCAGCGTCTGGATCGCCACGGCGTTGATGCTGTTGATTTGGCGGCCCGTCAACGCCGCGCAAGTTTGCCTGGGATTTGGACATTCGGCGCCTGGACTTATCCTGGCTGTGCTGGTGGTATTGATGATTGTCCCGTGGCTCGTTTCTTGGATGCGGGCGCGTCGTTAGACTGCAAGCCAGACGTAATCGCCATCCCGCGGGGTGCTTGCGGGCCGTCCCCCCGGGGATTCTGGGGGTTCCCCTGTGTGGTCTGGGGGTTCCCTCCGGGGGTCTGGGGTTCCCCCCGGGGGGTCTGGGGTTCCCTCCGGGGGGTCTGGGGTTCCCCCGGGGGGTCTGGGGTTCCCCCGGGGGGTCTGGGGGGATACCCCCCATGAACTGCGGACCCGTCATCCACTCGACGTGCATTGCCAGAACCACGGATCAGGTGGATGCGTTGCAGGTGGTGCATTTGGGGGGTTCCCCCCCAAACCCCCCGTGTCGGAGGGTCTCGGGGTTCCCCCGGGGGGGCTGGGGGGATACCCCCCATGAACTGCGGACCCGTCATCCACTCGACGTGCATTGCCAGAACCACGGATCACGTGGATGCGTTGCAGGTGGTGCATTTGGGGGGTTCCCCCCAAACCCCCCGTGTCGGTTCCCTCCGGGGGGTCTCGGGTTCCCCCGGGGGTCTGGGGTTCCCCCGGGGGGTCTGGGGTTCCCCCGGGGGGTCTGGGGGGATACCCCCCATGAACTGCGGACCCGTCATCGACTCGACATGCATTGCCAGAACCACGGATCAGGTGGATGCGTTGCAGGTGGTGCATTTGGGGGGTTCCCCCCCAAACCCCCCGTGTCGGATCCCCGGGGGGTCTCGGGTTCCCCCGGGGGTCTGGGGTTCCCCCGGGGTCTGGGGGGATACCCCCCATGAACTGCGGACCCGTCATCCACTCGACGTGCATTGCCAGAACCACGGATCAGGTGGCGTGCGCGTTGTCGCGGACGCCGACGCGCACGCCGCCGAAGAATGCCGCGGCGGATTTCACAGCGGACAGCGTCTTAACCGGCATTCTTCTCTGGCTTGCGGTCTAACGAAATGTCCCCGGCGATTGGCGGGTTGATGTGGACGCGGGCCAAAACTATGTTCCCGCCGACTCGGATCGGTTAGAATCCCCGTACATCGATGTCGACTACGCCTGTGACAGAGCCGCAGACGACGATGTGATCAATGCAAAGGCGCGAGGACTACAATAAGGTATTAGCTCAGCCCAGCCAGCGTGTCTGCCAAGTCATGATTCAAGTGGAACGTGTGACCAAACGATTCGGGGCCCGTCAACAGATTGTCGCCGTCAATAATCTGTCGTTTCATGTGTCGCAGGGAGAGGTCTACGGATTGCTGGGGCCAAACGGTGCGGGCAAGACGACCACACTGCGCATGATTCTGGGGCTGATGAAGCCCGACGAGGGCGTTTGCGGCGTGGACGGTTACGACGTCGTACTCCAACCCGATTTGGTCAAATCACGGATTGGATGCGTGACGGCCAACGATGGGCTCTATCCGTGGTTGACCGTGCGGGAAATATTGGTTTTTTTTGCGGAAATCTACGGAGTTGATCGTCGGGTGGCCGCAGCCCAGATCGAGCAACTGTGTCGTACGTTTGAGATGGCGGACTTCATCGATCGACGCGCGGCCACGCTGAGTACGGGGCAAAAGCAAAGGGCCGTGTTGCGCGCGGACTCGTGCACGATCCACCCGTGGTCTTGTTGGATGAGCCAACGCGCGGTCTCGACATTATTGGGAGCCAGACCGTATTCGCGTATATTCAGTATCTGAGGAATCAAGGGAAGGCGGTGGTGTTGAGCACGCATCGATTAGACGAGGCTGAGCGATTCTGTGACCGATTCGGTCTGATGAACCTGGGGCGGCTCCGCCATGAAGGGACGCTTTCCGAGCTGCGGCGGTCAACCGGTTGTGCCTCGTTGGTCGAGATATTTCAGGCCGATCACCTGGAAGCCCGGTTTTAAGGGTTGTGGGTGAGAGGGAGCGTGGAGCATGCATCAGCCGGGCAGGACCATGATGGGCGCGGATTCCGTACTCCGCACCTGGCGGTTGTGCCTCAAAGAGCTGCGTGAGTCGCTGCGAGACCGTCGGACTCTGATAACGCTGGTCCTGATGCCGTTGATTGTGTATCCACTGCTCAGCATCGTATTTCAGCGGTTTCTGTACACGTCCGCCGCAACCGGGGGCGCGGACATCATCATTGGCATCCCGGACCAGGCCAGCGCGAACTGTTGAACGAACTCGCAAGGCAAGACCCTGATTTGTTCCAGCGGCTGCCACTGAACGAACATGAACGCAAGTTGCTTGGCGAGGGTGAGACGAAGTACTCCATGGTCGAGAACTTACAGGCGGAGGTCCGTAGTGGGCAGATCGATGTGGGATTGCGGCTGTCCCCTGGCAGGCGAGGGAACGTCTCATCGGCCGATCGCTGTGAAATTATTTTTAATCCCCAGAACATGCGAGCGCGGGCGATGGCACAGGCTCTCGAGGCGCGATTGCGAGAGGTTCAGGAAGACCTGCTTGTCAGCCGCTTGAAGCAGCTGGGGGTTGTCGACCTGCGTGGCTTGCGCATCGAGCAGCAGAGGATTTATCCCCAGTCGGATTCGACTCAGTCATTGGCCACTTTGGTTCCTCTGGTCCTGGTGCTGATGACGGTCACGGGGGCCGTTTACCCCGCCATTGACCTGACGGCTGGGGAGCGTGAGCGGGGAACGATGGAAGCCCTGATTGCTGCTCCCATTCCCCGGCTGGGCCTGCTGTTCGCCAAATACATTGCCGTGATTACGGTGGCCGTGTTGACAGCGACTGCTAACCTGGTCGCCATGATGTTGACCCTCTACACATCCGGCTTGGGAGCGGTGATCTTTGGCACGGAAAGCCTGGGGCTGGGCGCGATGGCCACGATTTTCGCGCTGATGATTTTGTTCGCCTCATTTTTCTCGGCCGTGCTGTTGGCCGTTACGAGTTTCGCGCAGCTTCAAGGAAGCGCAAGCGTACATCGTTCCTTTGATTCTCGTCGCGTTGGCTCCCAGTCTGCTGTGTCTCTTGCCGGGAATCCAGTTGACGAATTGGCTGGCCGTGACCCCTTTGGTCAACGTCGTGCTCCTTGCGCGGGACGCATTCGCCAACGAATTTGGTTGGCAATTCGTTCCGTTGGTCGCCATTTCGACCGGCATCTACGCGGCAGCGGCCATCGGCGTGGCCGCTCGCGTCTTCGGCAGCGACGCCATCTTGTTCGGCAGTGAGACCAGCATGCGAGACCTGTTTGTGGGGCCAGACCGTTTGCTGACGGTGCCCAGCCTGGTGGGAGCCAACTTGTACCTGGCTCTGTTGTTTCCGCTGTATATCTGGGCCGCCAGTGGCCTGCGGATGGCCGGTGGACTCAGTTTGTCACAACGGTTGATCGGCAGTTCGCTGGTGTCTGTCGTGCTGTTTGCCGTGCTTCCCCTGGGCACAGCCTGGATTTCCCGTTTGCAGCTGTCGCGGACATTTTGCTGGACCCGCCCCTCCGGCGTATCCCTCGTGTCCGCCGTCCTGTTGGGCCTTTCGACCTGGCCGTTTCTGCACGAGCTGATGGTCTGGAGCAACCATGGGCTGGCGGGGTTACCACCCGGCAGCCTGGAAGTTGTCCAATCGTTTGTGGCGCAGCTGCGTCAACTGCCCGTGTGGGTCGTGGTGCTGACGATGACCGCGTTGCCAGCCGTTTGCGAAGAGCTGTTTTTTCGAGGGTTCCTGCTCAGTTCGTTCCTGGCCCGCATGTCGGCTCGGCGGGCCATCCTCTTGTCGGCTGTGTTGTTCGGCGTGTTTCACGTCGTTGCCAAAGACAGCCTGGCGATGGAACGCATGCTTCCCAGTTCGTTGATGGGAGTTTTGTTGGGTTGGTTGTGTTGGCGAACGCAGAGTGTGCTGCCGGGCATGCTGGTTCATGCGACGCACAATGGGCTGTTAACGTTGCTGATACTTTACCAGCCGCAAATTGAGGCGTGGGGTTGGGGCGTTTCCGAATCGTCGCACATACCGTTAACCTGGTTGGCGGTCGCCGCCGGGGGATGCGCCGTGGGTGGACTGTTGCTTCGGTACAGCCGGCGGCCCGTCGCCGCGGCCCCTCTGGCCAACCCACACGCCTAGCGGCCTGGTGAAGAATTAGTCGCCCGATATCCATAGCACCCTAGCCGAATGCAGCACCAGGATGCCAGGACGATGTAACAGCAGGCAGCAGAGCCAACGGAACTCTGGGCGCTCGTGTTCAAATCGCCGCTCGACGAAGCTCAGGAGTCCGAGTCGGCCAAGGGCTGCAAGGTGACGAGTACATCGGCTTGCTGGCCATTGCGAATGACGCGAATCTTTTGTCGCGAACCCGCCGGCAGTCGCTCCACAATTCCTTGCAGGTCGCGTGAATCCGTGACTGGCTTTCCTGAGATTTCCACGATCACGTCGTCTGGCTTCAAGCCGGCCTCGGCCGCGGGAGAATTAGGACGGATGCCGCTGACCAGTACTCCCGAGATAGGCGGCAATCCGCGGCGTGTGGCCTCGCGGGGGATCAGGTCATCAATCTCGACTCCCAGATAGCTGCGTTGAACCAATCCGCTGTGCAGCAGTTGTCCCACCACCCATCGCACTTGATTGCTGGGGATGGCAAATCCAATTCCCTGATAGCCACCACTGCTGCTGGCGATCGCCGTGTTGATGCCTACGACCTCACCTTCCAAATTGACCAATGGTCCGCCCGAGTTGCCCGGATTAATGGCCGCATCGGTCTGCAGCAGCTTGCCGCGTTTGATTTTCCGTAATCCACGACCTTTGCCGCTGATAATCCCGGCGCTGACGGTGGATTCCAGCTCGAACGGGCTGCCGATGGCGATGACCCAATCGCCGATCTGCAGCTGATCAGAATCACCCAGGCGAGCCGCCGTCAATTCGGGTGGGTTCTTGATATGCAAAATGGCCAGGTCACTCTTGTCGTCCTGTTGGACACGGTTGGTTTCAAATTCACGACCGTCGGCCAGACGTACAATGATCCGTTTTGCGCCTTCGATGACGTGGTAGTTGGTCAAGACAATCCCCTGACGTGAAATGATAACGCCCGAGCCCACGCTGGCGTCTTCATCGAAAAACTCATCGCTGGCCCGCAGTCCGCCATCGTTGGCGTAGGCATAATCGCCGGCCAGAATGGTGACGACGGCCGGTGACACCTTCTCCGCGGCGGTCCGAAAGGCCAAGGAGAGCGCGTTGGCATACCGCATGGATTGCGTACGGTCAGTCCCCTCCTCCCTCAAGGCCTGGCCTGTGGCCAGCAGCGGCAGGAAAAGGAGCAGCATCAGGGGCAACACGTGCGCAACAGGGCAGCGAAACTTGGGTTTCATGGTTGGCAAACTCGCAGGGATCTGAACAGACGCTTCGTGCGCCATGCGCGCCACTCGCGGGCGGGCTTCTGAACCGGGCTTGGTCGTAACCAGGGGGCTGCCGCTTGCTCTTGAGACAAAGCCCAATGGAGCGACGCTACCCTTGATTATAGGCCGGCGCTTACCGGATCAAGCGTACTTTCAACACCCTTGGGGAAATCGCGTTCGTTGAATGAGGAAGCGTATGTTGTCTAAATCCCACAAACTCCCGCCACGTTGCCCTTTTCGCGCAAGGGCTCAGCACACATTTTACGGATTGTGCGCTGGTTGGGGATGCCCATTGGCAACGTCTCGCCGAACCGGGAATGATTTACCGGCAATCTTCATCGGAAGGGGCTGACGTTTGGCTCTCCCAGAATTTCTTGAGCTATGCTTTGGATGGACGTCAGGCCCGCTGTGGGTCGCATTCTTTCCATGAAATGATTCACCCGTCGAGTCTCCTGATGATGGCAATCGGCAAACGACCACGAAGACTGCGCAAAGGTGTCGCGGCGACCGAATTCGCCATGGTGATTCCCCTGCTGTTGATCATCACGTTCGGTACGATCGAGACCTGTTCAGTAATATTTTTGAAAGAAAAGATCACCATTGCGGCCCACGAAGGTGCCCGCGTCTCCATCCAGAAAATGTCGACCAACGCGGGTGTCGTCGCCGCCGTGCAGGATTATCTGGACGTGCGCGGCGTCGACTACTCTCCGCTGTCCCAATCGCAGGCCATCTCCGTTTCACCCCTGCCGGAATCAGCCGGCAGGCTGCAGCCCATCACGGTCACGGTGACGGCGCCTGTCAACGGTAATGGCATGCTGCCAAATGCGTTCTACACGTGGTTTTCCGATAAGTATGTAAGTGCTCAGGTTACCATGTATAAGGAATTCGAGCATCCTTAGTGCGAGTTTTCACTCAGTGAGGCGTAACCCATGTTGTTAAGTCCGCACAACCAAATTGGTAAGCGTCGACCGCCGAGATCGCATCGTCGTCAAGGGGCGACCCTGGTCGAATTTGCGATCATCGTGGTGCCCATGTTTACCTTGATCTTTGCCTGCATCGAGATCACGCGCGTGTACATGATCGACAGCCTGGCCGAAGACGCTGCGTTTGAGTGCCTAAGGCACGTGATGGTCGTGGGATCCACCAAGCAAGAAGCCATCGATAAAGCCGAAGAATTTCTGGACCTGTTGAGCACACAAGGCTATACGGTAAGCATCACACCTTATAACAATGGGACCGCACAAGCGGAAATAAACGACGACACCACCGATGTGAATGCGACGATTACGGTGGACATGTCGGCCAACACGTTCGTGATCTCCTGGTTCACGGACGGCATCATGCTGAACAAGTCCGCGACGATGCGGTGTGAACGGTACAAGGGCTTCTATGACGGAGGAGCTACTTGATGCGTGGCGGCGGGCGAGGTGTGTTGCTTTTCCAGACTAACTCTTCATTCTTTTCCCAAATAGGGGTCGTACGATGAAAAACCAGTTCTTTAAAAATCAGCCAGCCGCTGTGCTGGCGCCACGTCCGCGAGATCGGGCCGGGGCGGTGATCCCGTTGTTCGCCGTGCTGCTGCCCGTACTCGTCATCCTGTGCGCGTTCGCCATCAACGTGGCCTACATCCAGCTGACCACGACTGAATTGCGAATCGCCACGGACGCCGCGGCCCGCGCCGGCGGACGGGCCTTAAGCGAATATCAGACCACGGCCTCGGCCCGGCAATTTGCCGCGTTGGCAGGCAGCCAGAATACCGTGGCGGGCACGCCGTTGGTGCTCAGCACGGAAGATGCCGATAACGAGATTGATTTTGGACTTTCGCAAAGAAGCAACAACGGCTACGGGCGTTACGTGTTCACCAAGAAGAATACGGCCGCAGTCGACGCCGGGACCGAGGAAGCCACTTCCGTCCGCGTTACCGGGCGTCGTGACAGTGGGTCAGGTTCTGGAACCGTCTCGTTGCTGTTCGGCGGTGTGGGCGACTTGAAGGTGTTCAGTCCCGTCGTCACGTCGATTTGCACGCAGGTCGACCGGGATATCGCCCTGGTGCTGGATCGCTCCGGCTCCATGTCCTTCCATAAGGACTGGTCGGGGGATGCCAACGGTCAAAGCTGGAGTCAGCTGTTTGATTGGTGCGAGGACCAAATGGCGTCTTACCAGGACGAGGGGGGGCACACCGAGGTCTACTATGATAACCGAGGACGCAGGAGAACCAGGTTCGTGTGGGACGATGCCGGCATGGAAGCCGCCTACAATGCCATGCAAGCCTACTACAACGATCTGACCAACTTCTACAACAACGCCGGGCGAACTCGGACGCCCAGCCCTTCTCGTTGGAACGCGCTTGAGGCCGGCGTCAACGCATTCCTGGACGTGTTGGAAACAACGGATCAGGAAGAGCAAGTTTCGTTGGGTTCCTTCGCTTCCACAGGAGAGCTGAATCTCTCGCTGCAAGCCAGCTACGGCAGTATTCGCAATTGGGTCCGAAATGCGAAGCCGTGGGGCGGTACGGCCATTGACTTAGGGATGACCCAGTCCTTCCAGTCCGTGTACGGCGCCATGGGGCGTCCCTACGCCGCCAAGACGATTGTGGTCATGACCGACGGACAAAATAACGCCGGAGGACAAGCCGTGATCAACGCGGCGGCAAACATTGTGGCCTCCCATAACATCACGATCCACACCGTGACATTTTCACCAGGTGCGGATCAAGCGACCATGGCCAGCGTGGCGGCCGTGGGTGGTGGCAGGCATTACCATGCCAACGATGAAACGGAACTGGTGGCGATCTTCGAAGAGATTGCCAACAACTTGCCGACCATTATTACCCAGTAGGCCATGGGCCTGGCACGCACCGAGGGTGGCACGACCCCTGTCCAGACCTCTCGGCGCATGAATCGACTCGAAACGGCCGGGTGGCCAAGTGCTGCCCGGCTGCACCATGCGCGTAGGGGCGTGGCGGTTCCGGTGCGTGTGATTGACAGCCCCCCGGAATCAACTTAGAGTGATCGATAGTGGTTCGAAAACTTTCTCGGTACGTTGTTGAGGGCCGCACTCGATTCCATCGCGTGCGGTCCCTGCCAACCGATTGTTCTACAGATGGTTTTGGGCCGTCCCGGCGTCTTGGACGCTAAGCTCTTAGGTTCACGTTGGCGGATCTTATGCATCAGGAATCCTCGGCAGGCTCCGATTGGCGGCTTGCACAGTGCCAGTCGCGAATTGGCTACTCGTTTCAGCAGCCTCGAATTCTTCTGGAAGCCCTCACGCATGCCTCGCGGGCCGAATCGCGCGTGTCGTCCAACGAACGACTCGAATTCCTGGGAGACGCGATTCTGGGGATGGTGATCTGCGAGGAGTTATTCTATCGGTTCCCTCACTTGTTGGAGGGTGAGCTGACGCGGATCAAATCGGCCGTCGTCAGCCGTTCCACCTGCGCGAAAATCAGCCGCTCGATGAAGCTCGGCGAGCTGCTGTTCCTGGGCAAGGGGATGACCACGCAGCCGACGCTGCCCTCCTCGTTGTTGGCCGATGTGTTCGAATCATTGGTGGCCGCCATTTATCTGGATGGTGGCATGGTGGCAGCTCGGGAGTTCGTCAGCCGCACCATGTTTCCCTTTCTGGATAACGCGGCGTGCAAGAGCACGGACGACAACTATAAATCGCAACTTCAGCATGTTGCACAGCGAGACCTGGGCGAAACGCCGATCTACGTCGTCACCGACGAGGAAGGCCCCGATCACTGCAAACGCTTCAAGGTTGCGGCGCGAGTCAACCGTCAACAGTTCCCCGCCGCGTGGGGCAAGACGAAGAAGCAGGCGGAGCAACTGGCGGCAAAAAACGCGCTCGATGCGTTGCTGGCCAATGACCAGATTGGTTTAGACGGTCTGGCCGACGAAGATTAGCGCGGTGGCTGTTTGACGGCGCGGGCACTGCGTTCCGCGGGCGTGCTAACTAATCATCGCCTAGCTGCACGTCAATCCAGACCAGGCGATGATCCGAGGCGTCGACCCAGGCGAATTCCGGTTCCTCCGGGCTGGGCCAGAACACGCCGGCCCCCGTGACGATCAGCGTGCGGCTGGGCAACACGTAATCCATGCGCAGATTGCCGGGAGACCGATCTTCGTCGGGAAAATCACCAGTGTCATGTCGCGCAGCGCCTTGGTGTCGACGGTTCACTCCCCCCTGTAACGCTGATTGTTGCTCCCCACCCGAGCTGGCCGGCACGGTTTGCGAGTCGATCAACGGATGTTCCAGCAGCTGGGCGATCGCGCCTGGGTAAGCATCGCCGTCGTGCGGGTCGGCATTCAGATCGCCGGCGATGACGAACTTAGCCCCCCGTGTGAGCCCCCCTGCCCTCCCCTGATCATCGACCAGGTACGCCGACTTGTTGGGGTCGATGTAGTCGGCCCACAGCCGAATTTCATCGTGGTTGCGCCGTCCGTTGCGATCTTCAGGACCATCGAACACCGGCGGCGTGGGATGCGATACCAGAAAGTGAATCGTGTTCTCGCCGATCTTTATGGGGACATCCCAGTGGCTTTTGGACGACAGTCGCAACACCTCCATGGTCTGCGCATCGTAAATCGATTCATGCGTGTCCACGTCGCAGGGGGGGAAGAGGCTGTGGGGCATGACTTTCCACAGGAATTTCTGGAACGTGCGCACCTGGTCCGTGGCCACCGGAAATGCGGAGAAGACGGCCATGCCGTATTGCCCTGGAAATCGGCCGAAACCAAAACAGTCTTCGGCGTCCGACGTTTTCCCATTGCCGTTGAGGTCCAGCCCGCTGGGCACACCCGTATTCACCGTAGCTACAAACCGATAAGCGTATTCGATTTTCTGCGGTCCTTGATTCAGGTAACGGTCGTGAAGCAGGCTGGCTGTAGTACCTCCATCTTCATAGTCGAGTTCGTTGATCAGCAGGATGTGAGGGCGAACCGTCTGAACGATCCGCGCCACTTTCGCGGCTTGTGCCGATTTGCCCTCCGACAATTCTTCACGCAATCGTCCTGCTTGGTCGCGATTCAGCGCTACGTTGAACGTGGCAATCCGAACCGACGTCTCGGCAACCTGTCCGCGGGCTGACGGTGCGATTGCCAGACAAACGCCGGTCGCCAGCAACGCTCCGATCGCCACCGATGGCCCAAGCTGCCCAAAACGAGTTTGTGTTCGCATGGAATCCACGTACGGAAGAAGTCTGGTAGGTTTCATGGCGTTTGCATTGACCAAACTGAGCGACTCTAGTCGCCCTGATTTCAACCTCTGGCACCAGCCGACGCAAGTCCCTTTCGCGATTTACGGAAGCAGCTGGGGTAACCGGTGTTACACACATTTCCGGTTCGTTAGACCGCAAGCCAGAAGAAATCGCCGTTCGCATCGATTAGAGGCCACGACTCCCAGGCGATTTCTGGCGGCGTGCGCGTCCGGCGGACGCGCACGCCGCCGAAGAATGCCGCATCGTGTTTCGCAAGAACGAGCGTGTGCCGGCATTCTTCTCCGGCTTGCGGTCTAACGAGGCGGCCAAGAGCCAGGTATCGATCGGTGACCAGGAGCCTACGGAAATCTGGTGTTTATCCAAAATCACATATGCCACATGATATAGCGGTGGATGGTTGCATGCGGCCCGTCTCTGATCACGTTTTTTACGGTCGAGAGCCATAATTTCTGGCCAAACCGACGCGTTGTCGTCATCAGTCAGGAGGAGTTTTGTATCGTGTGGGCAGACGTCTTGCTTCCGGTGCTTAGCGAACGGCCGATATGTGGCTATGCCCACGAATCGGCGGCGGCGGTGGAGCCGACCGCGTTGACGGCCATGGCGCTTTCCGCGGGCGGGTATCTCGAAGAAGCCCGGGCGGCCGCCAGATTCCTGGCCTCGCTGCAAAACGGGAATGGAAGCGTGGGGGTTCGCCCCTGTTTGGCCAAGCCTGCGTGGACGACCAGTCTGGCCATGCTGACTTGGATGGCGGTCGACGGTGGAATCGAGTTTCAAACACAACTGGCGGCAGCCACGGCCTGGACATTGGAGACGAAAGGGCTGGCGGTGTGGGACGACGTCGAATCAGGGCACGATACGAAACTGATCGGCTGGTCCTGGGCGGAAGACACGCATTCGTGGGTTGAACCCACAATTCTGCATGTGTTGTCCCTGAAGGCGATGGGACTGAGCGGTCATGAACGCGTTCGCGAGGCTGTCCGCCTGTTGATCGACCGTCAGCTTCCCGACGGGGGATGTAACTATGGCAACACATCCGTCATGGGCCAATACCTGCGCCCTCATCTGCAGCCCAGCGGCATGCTGTTATTGGCCTTGGCAGACGAACAGGACGATTCGGGGCGATTTGCCCGAACGATCGACTACGTCACGGCCAGCGTGGCTGAGCCTACTTCGACGGCGTCATGGTGTTGGGCCTTGTTGGGCCTGCACGCCGTAGGGCGAGTACCGGACAACGTGGATGCCCAGCTGCAGACGCTTTGCGCGCGAACCTTGGCGCATCCGAACGGGGCGTTGCGGCTGTTACTGGCGCTCGTCTCGCACGCCGCGCTGGGCGACCGCTCGCCGTTGTGTAGCCTTCCCGGTCAGGGAGCGAACGCATGAACGACTCCCGCGCTGATCGCATCAGAAACGACGCCCACCAGTCCTCGGCAGCGCGATGGAGCCGCCGAGGACTGTTGCTGACCGCAGCGGGAACCGCTGTCACCCTGGGAATGGGTGCCTGGTTAAGCCGCCGCCGTCGCCCAAGATCCCCCTTGTTTATCGCCAGCCGGCAATCCTATTCAGCGGGACTTGTACAGACGATTCGCGACGGCTTGATCGCCTGCGGACTCACGGCCGATCGATTTCGGAACAAGTATGTACTGCTGAAACCCAATATGGTCGAACCTTCTCGCGACGCGCCCCATATGACGACGCATCCGGCGATGGTGTTGGCCGCTGCCGAAGTCTTTCTTCAGTTTGGGGCCCGGGTCGTGGTCGGGGAAGCGCCAGGACACCTGCGCGACTCAGAGCTGGCGTTGCTGGAGTCGGGAATCGGCGCAGCGCTGGACGACATGCAGCTCCCGTTTGCGGACTTGAACTATGAAGAAGTGGCGCCACGCAAGAATCGGGGCGGCGCGAGCGGTTTGCAGCAAATCTGGTTCCCCAAAACCGTGCACGCCGCGGACTGGATCGTGTCGATGCCCAAAATGAAAACCCACCATTGGGTCGGAGTCACGCTTTCCATGAAGAATCTGTACGGCACGATTCCCGGGATCAAATACGGATGGCCCAAGAATGTGCTGCACCATCATGGCATCGCCCAGACGGTCTACGACATTAACGCGACGCTGCCCTCCACGCTGGCGATCGTGGACGGGATCGAGTGCATGGAAGGGGACGGGCCCATCATGGGCAGCCCCAAACATCTGGGAATCGTGGCCGTGGGTCCGCATCCGATTTCCGTCGACGCGACGCTCAGCCGCATCATGGGCATCGATCCCGAGCGCGTCTCCTACCTGCGACTGGCAGCCAATCGTCTGGGAACCATTCACTCCGCCGGCATCGAACAGCGGGGCGAGCGTTGGCAAGAGCTGGTATCTCCGTTTCAGATCATGGATCGACCGCATTTACAACGCCTGCGCCTCGACGGCCCGTTGGTGACCTGATCGGCCAGTAGGCGACCGGTGATCCCTACTTCCCGCACCCCCATCGCGAACCGCACTCCTATCCATGCGTCCCGGGCGGACCTCTCATCGTACGACACAACTTCGCGATTCCAGCAAAGTCGGCGCACGGCGGATTGGTATGACCCTGAACGTAGTGGAGCGGAGTGAAGGATCTGTCAGCCAACGTGACACGCCTGCAGGGGAGCGTCCAGGATCTCCTGCAACTTCCATCGCATGTGGAATAACGTCTCGGGTAGGTCCTTCGGACGCTGACCCGTGCTACGCACGTTGTCAGCGCCCTCAGGATGACCCGTGGCCGCGATTTGTGTGGTACGACGAGGGCTGACCTTAGGCCCCCGCCACCCGTGACAAGGCCGCGGTCAGGTATTGGCGAAACTCGTCCCCCGCGTAATTGACGCTTTGCCGCTCGGCCTCGTGCGCGAGTGCACGATTCAGGTCCGCTGGCAGCGGCCGCAAGGTTTGCACGGTTTCTCGGACCGCCCGTGGACCGCAGGGCAGTATCGAGTTGGCGACACGATAGGCAGCTGGGAGCACATCACGGGGTTCGACCATTTCATGGAACAGGCCACTGGAACCCGCCGACGTGGCGGGCAGCGTTCGGCCCGTTAACAGCCAATCCAGCGCCACGTTGGTCCCCACGATGCGCGGCAGCAAGTAGGTAGCTCCCATACCCGGGTGCAGCCCCAATCGAACGAAGTTAAAGCCGAATTTGGCGTCTGTGGAGATCACGCGAAAATCGCAGGCCAGGGCCAGGCACATTCCCGCGCCCATGGCGTGTCCGTTGATGGCCGCGATCAGCGGGATCGGCAACTGCAAGATGCACAGAAACGAATCGTAAAAACTTAACATGGCCTGTCGATTGGTCTCTGCATCATGCTCCAATTTTTCACGGAGCATATTCAAGTCACCGCCGGCTGAAAACGCGCTGCCCGCGCCCGTGACGACAAGAGCCCGCAGGGAAACATCGCGCTTCAGTTGTTGGACGGCCGCCGCAAACTCGCGTCCCATCGCCTCGCTCATCGCATTCCGACGGGCCGGATCGTTCAGCCAAAGCGTGGCGATGCCGTGGTCGTCCTGTGTCGTGTTCACAAGCGGCATGGAATGTGCCAATTTCGAGTGCGAAGTTTCAGACCTCCACCTTCGAGCCGGGGCCGGCGTTGCAGACCTCGGGCCGCACGCCATCGGCGAATTTTTCGAAATTCTTGATGAATCGATTTGCCAGGTCGGCGGCCGCCTTGTCGTACTGCCCCACGTCGCTCCAGGTCTCGCGCGGATTCAACATGTTCGGCGGGACTCCCGGGCAGCTGGTCACCAACTCCAGGCCGAAGAAGGGGTCTGTCTCCACGGGTGCCTTCTTCAGCTCGCCGCTGTGGATGGCATCGATAATGGCACGTGTAGCAGACAGTTTGATTCGCTTCCCCACCCCGTAACCGCCGCCCGTCCATCCCGTGTTAACCAGCCAGACATTGGCGTTGTACCGGCGGATGTTCTCGGATAACAGCTCCGCGTACTTGCTGGGATGCCAGACGAGAAATGGTCCCCCGAAGCAGGGAGAAAACGTGGCTGCCGGCTCTTTGATGCCAACTTCCGTTCCTGCTACCTTCGCCGTGTAGCCACTGATGAAATGGTATTCGGCCTGAGCGGACGTCAATCGACTGACGGGGGGCAAAACACCGAATGCGTCGCAGGTCAAGAAGATGATATTTGTGGGTTGACCGCCGACGCAGGGGATTTTGGCATTTTCGATGAAATCGATGGGATACGCGCCGCGCGTATTCTCCGTGATGCTCGTATTATCAAAATCTACGTGGCGGTCGGCCTTGTCGTAGACCACGTTTTCCAGCACGGCGCCAAACCTTAGCGCGTCGAAGATCTGGGGCTCTGCTTCCCGCGTGAGGTAGATCGCTTTTGCGTAACATCCGCCCTCGATATTGAAGATACCGTCCTTCGTCCAACAGTGCTCGTCATCGCCAATCAAGAACCTTTTGGGATCCGCCGACAACGTGGTCTTGCCAGTGCCCGACAGCCCAAATAGCAGCGAACTTTCTCCCGTCGCCTTGCTGGCCGTGGCCGAACAGTGCATGGACAAAATCGACTGCTGCGGCATGACGTAGTTCATCAGCGTGAACACGGCTTTCTTCATCTCGCCGGCATACTCGGTTCCCAAAATCACGACTTCCCGATCCTCCAAACTCAAATCGATGCTGGTCTTGGACGTCATCCCGGTCGTCAGTCGATTGGCCGGGAAAGAACCCGCATTGATGATGGTGCAATCGGGCTGCCCAAAATTGACCAATTCCTCCTGCGTCGGACGGATTAACATATTGTGCATGAACAAGGCGTGGTACGGTCGAGCACAAATCACGCGCACCTTTCAACCGGTACTTGGGATCCCAACCGGCAAACCCGTCGACGACGTAGATCGGCGTGCAGATATTCAGGTAGTCAATGGCCCGCTCGCGGTTGATGGCGAATACCCGAGCGTCAATCGGAATGTTGACGTTTCCCCACCACACGTCGTTTTCGGACTCGGGATGCTTCACCACCCGCTTGTCGTTGGGGGACCGCCCCGTCTTCGTACCGGAGTAGGCGATCAGAGCGCCGCGATCGGAGATGGACGCTCCCACGTCACGGCGAATGGCCTCTTCGTAAAGCTGCGATGGGGCCGCATTTCGAACGACGTCGGCCACGTTAATTCCGATATAGTCCAAGAGATTTTCCGACATTGTGATTAACTCCAAATGGCCAACGTTGACTTCCCAGCTGCCCAACCACGCGTGCCTTCCTTGCCGAAGCACCGCTGGTTCACGAAAACGGCTCATTGCGATTACCGTGCCAATTCTGACTACTGTACCGAATGGGATGCATTTTGGCACGACGGGCAATTGGAAACCGCTTTGTCCGCAACGTGTGTTGGCTCGATAAGCCGGCGAAGTGTGCGAATTAGCTCATTGTTTCCACCGCAGCCCGCACAGATCCGAGATCCGGCGGGTTTCCGCCGGCTCGGCGTGGGAAGGAGCTGAAGCGACGAATTCTCGTCGTTCATGGATTGCAGGCGAAGATGTCCTCCATCGGCGGTTGGGCAGCGTTAGGGCCGTGGTGGTTTTACCGATAACTCCTGAAATGCCTGCCGCATTTGCGTCGTTGGCATTGCTAGCTGACCGGTGCGTGGGTTGCCTTGGGCAGGGCGGTTAGTGGTATACTACTAGAGAGTTAAGGCTGCGGCAGCGGGGTGCCTCGCATGGTGTCCGAGCGCGGAGAAAGCTCTGCTGGCAACGTTTACCTACCAACCTGCAGCACGGAAAGTAACCGATGACCTTGTACAAGCTGAACAGAACCAACGGACCTGAGCTGTCGTTTGATGGCGAATTGCTGACGGAAACAAGGGGCGCGCCTGACCCTCTGGGGCGGCGATACGTCGTGGCCGTTTATCGGAGTCGCGATGGGTACGTTGTCGAGATTCGGTTTTGGCAGGCCGCGGATGCGGCGCCCGCGATTGTCGCTGAGTTTGTTGAGCAGCCTGAGGACGTCGATAAAGTCTTGTACGTGTTTGAGCCGCTTGAACAGCTCGCCCCGCTGAGCACCAAAGACCTGTCCAAGGACGAACGTCAGGCGTTAACGAATCAGCTATTCAAGCTGTACGACAAGGAGGTCGCCAGTGCGCTTAAAGAACTGGGATTGAGCGTTACGTCGCAATCGGCATCTCACCAATCAGCTGCGGTTGCTAAGCCAGACTGATTCAAAGAACCTCTTGCGCCCGACGTTCGGCGTCCTGCAGCGCCACGAGGACCTGCATTCTGGGTTGTTTGCCTCCCCCCGATCGCATCGGGATCCTTGTTTTTGCGAAACTGATCGTTGACGTGCGTGGGCGCGAGGTGTGTGCGCCGAGGGTCGAATCCGCCGGGCCTGGCGACGGCACCGCTGTACGATCCAGTCCCGATTGTGCTTGGCCTGGGTTGCCCTACACGTTACGCTATGCGGCATGTACATAGCAGGACAATTTTGGCGATGGCGATTTGGCTGGGCCTTAATCGCGATTCTCGCTGTCACGACGCTTTCCCGCGCTCAAACTCCGTCGACAACGACCCCCTTGGCGGCAGAGGCCATCACGCAGGAGGTCGTGGATTCGCAACGGCAGCAAGCGGAGCAGCTGGGAGACGTAGCCGAGGAGGCGAAGGCTGCGGCTCTCGAGCAGTATCGAATCGCCCTGGATAATCTGCAGCGCACCTCCAATCTGGAGAAAGCACGCGCTGAGCTGGAAGCGAACGCCGCCAACGTGGCCGAACAGGCGCGGCGCACGAACGAACAGCTCGAAGCAATCAAACAGCAACTTGCTGCAGAGCCGGATAGCCGCTCCGGTGAGCTATCGGGCATGAATCTCTCTCAGCTCGAACAAGAACTGGTATCTCGGGAACAGCGACTGCGCGAGTCGCGAGAGGCATTGACGGCGATCGACCAGCAAATCGCCGACCGGCCGGGGCGTCGCAAGGCCATTCGCGCCAAATTGGCCTCGGCGGATTCAGACCTGGCCCAGATTAAAGCGCAGCTGGAAGCCGTGCCCCCGACGGGCGAGGCGCCGGTGCTGACTCAGGCCAAGAAAACGAACCTGCTCACCCAGCGTCAGCTGGCGGCTGTTGAGCTGCCGGCACTGCAGGCCGAGTTAGCCTTGTTGGATGCCGAAGATGCACTGGATTTATTGCGACTCAAGCGCGAACTAATCGCCAAGCAACTCGAGTTGGCGGAAGGTTCCGCGAAACTGGCACAGGCTGCCGTGCAACGAGAGCGGGAACGGACGGCCCGCGTTGCTGTCGCCGTGGCGCAGTCGGAGGCGGAACGGGTCGATCCCGCTTTGCAGTTTCTCGCCGACCGAAACCAAGAACTGGCCGTGATGGCAGACGCAGTGGCCAAAAAGGTCCGTCGCGCGGACCGGTACAAGAAGAGCTATTCCGCCGAGCTTGAACAATTGAGAAAGGACTTCAATGATGCGCGGCGGCGCGTGGAAAAATTTGTAGACAGTGCTCGGCTGCCAGCCTCGGTCGGCGCCGCATTACGCGTCAAACAATCACATCTACCCAACCTGCGAAATCACAACTTGCGCCTGCAGCGACGGCAGACGTTTATCGATGAGGCGCAGATCCTGTTGTGGGACCTTGAGGACGAACGAACCAACTTACCCAGCGTGGAGCACGCGGTCCAGCGAGCCGTCGAAGCCTACGACGGCGTGCCGCTGAAAGACAGCCAGCTCAGCAGCCTGAAACAACAGGCCGAAAATCTCCTCGTCCGTCGCTCCGAGTTTTTGGAGACGCTGGTTAGTCTGCAGCAAAAGTACTTTGACACCATGACCGATGCTTCGCTGGACCAGGAGCAGATCGTGCAGGTGACACGACAATTCAGCGATTTCATCGAAGAAAACGTGTTGTGGATCCGCAGCGATCCGTCGATGCTTAGTCAAGAGGCGTGGAGTTCCGCAGATTGGCAAGTTGGGCAGTGGTCCTGGTTGCGTGGCATTCGCAATCTGCTAGTGGGGGATTTTCGCCAGCACACCGCGACGTATGTCGCCTTTGCGCTCGCCTGGCTGATCGTGTGGCGTACAGGGGTCCGCGCTGGCTCGCTGCTGGACCGTATCGGCGAGCAGGCTCGCAAGGGCTCCTACACCCGGTTTGCCCCCACCGTGCAGACCTTTCTGGTCACGATCTGGATGGCGCTGCCGCTGCCGCTACTGGCCACATTCGTCTTCTGGCGGATGCGAGGTCCCGCCAGCCAAGACGAATTGGCGGCGAGTATCGCTTGGGGGGCATGCGCCATGACCATCGCCGTGGCCTCGTTCGAACTGGTGCGGGTCCTCTGCCGCGCCAACGGTCTGGCGGACGCTCATTTTCAATGGCCGACGGCCGCCGTGTCGCGGTTGCGGCGGGTATTTCGGGTGTTGACATTTGCGATTACCCCTTTGGTGGGAATCAGCGAAGCGCTCATCAGCTTGAATCTGGAGCGTGGCAGCGGGTTACTCGAACGCCTGCTGTTCATAGTCGGTGCCGTGATGTATTGCTGGGCTGTGGCCACGCTGCTGCATCCGACGAAGGGGATTTTCTCGGAATACTTACAGCGTCACGAGGAAGGCTGGTTCAGCCGTCTGCGATACCTCTGGTATCCCCTGGTCGTGGCACTGCCGCTCTCATTGGCAGGACTGGCTTTTTGCGGGTACTACTACACGGCAAGGCAGTTGGCCGTCCGGTTCTTTATCTCGGTATTTCTGACGTCGGGCGTGTTTGTCATCTTTTCCCTGTTATCGCGCTTGATTTTGATCCAGCGGCGAAAACTGCGAATTGCCCAGGCCCGTCAACGTCAGCAGGCCGTCATGAACGAAACCACGGAGGCGGGTAGTTTGCCCGCTCCACCGGTTGAAGATTTTTTGGTATCCGACCTTCAGGATCAAACGTTGCAAACGCGACGATTCGTGGCCATCGTGCTATTGGGGGTCGTGCTGGTCGGCTACTGGGCCGCTTGGAGCAACGTACTGCCTGCGCTCGGTTTCCTGGAACGCTGGCCGCTGTGGACCTCCACGCGCGTGATCTCGGAGCCCAAGACGGACGAAAGTGGAGCCACACGCATCGTAACGCGTGAAATCGTCAAGCCTGTCACGATTGTGGACCTGGCGTTCGGCGGGCTGATTGCGGTGGTCACTCTGGTCGTGGCCAGGAATTTGCCGGGGATGCTGGAGATCGCCGTGCTGCAGCGGTTGCCGCTGGAAAACTCCGTACGCTACGCCATCGCCACCCTAGGCAGATACCTGATCCTGCTGTTGGGCATGTTCATCGCCTTCACCTGCGTGGGGTTAAGATGGAGCCAAATACAGTGGATGGCAACCGCCTTGACTTTCGGTCTGGCATTTGGCTTGCAGGAGATGTTTGCCAATTTTGTGGCGGGAATCATCATCCTCTTCGAGCGACCGGTCCGCGTGGGTGACATTGTGACGATCGATGAAGTGACGGGTGTCGTGGCCCGCGTGCGGATCCGAGCCACCACCGTCACGAATTGGGACCGCAAAGACTACATCGTGCCTAATAAGGATTTCATCACGGGGCGCGTACTGAACTGGACGCTCTCGGACCAGGTCAACCGCATCGTGGTCAATGTGGGTGTGGCTTATGGGAGCGATATCACCCTGGTTCGGCGGGTGTTGGAGCGCATGGCACGTCGTCATCCGGTGATCGTCGACGAACCGGGCCCCATCGTGACCTTTGAGGAGTTTGGTGCCAGCAGCCTCAATTTCGTGATCCGTTGCTACATCGCCATGCGCGACATGCCCATGCGACTGCAAGTGGTCGACGACCTGCATACGCAGATTGACGAGGAATTCCGCAACGCGGGTGTCGAAATTGCGTTTCCGCAGACCGACTTGCACATCCGCACCATTCCCAAGCAGTGGATGGAGTCTCCGCCTTCGCGGCAGAGCGCATCCGCGGATTCGGCTGAGCCGTAAGTCGGGAGCGATTTTGACGGCTGGCGCCGCGAAACCCACCGCGATTGCCTCGAATTCTGCGATCCAGGGGCGCCCTTCCCCAGTGCGGTCCACTTGGGTCTGTTATCAGCCGCCACGCGTGAGCGTCCGGTTCGTGAATGCCGAGAAACCGGTGCTAACGCACGCCGGCTGATAGGGTGTAAACCAGTCCCGTCGCAAAATAGACGGCATGGGGCGCCCTGCCCGACCACCATCAGTCGCAGGTTGCCACGAACGCATCTCCAGCCCGATTCGACTTCGCTCAACCGAGCATTAAGGAGCGGGAAGGAGCCAGATCACGCGTGCCATGTCGCAAGGGTGGGCTGGGCGCCAATGCGGGGTCTAAATCCCTGCGGCCAGCCACGCTTGAGCGTCGTCTGCCTTGCCGCCGAGTGGGCCACTCGCCCTCCACGCGTTGGCCGGATTCCGCCCATCGCTCAGCCTCGCTGGTCAATCGATTCAGCAGTCGCTGTACATGCAGGCGATGCGATTCCAACTCGGCAGTCGACGCCTGAGGGATCACGATCGGGGGACTCGTGACACAACGAGCGCGCGAAAATGGTCGGGGCACTGCAAATCGATCCCAGCTGGATAAACGCCATGGTCGGTCATAGCCCATGCCCAGCAGGATCAGCGGCATCTGCAAGCGGGACGCCAGATAGATAGCTCCTTTCGCCAGCACGCGACGCGGACCGCGTGGGCCATCCGGTGTGATGGTCAAGTGGGACTTCTGTCCCGTTCGCAAGGAACCACGAATGGCACGGACGGGCTGCGAGTAGGTGGAGCCCCGAATGGCGTCAAACCCCATCAGCTTGCGCACGACGCTCAAAAAATTCGCGTCTTTATTCTGGCTCAACAACATGCAGATATTGCAGTTGCCTCTGAGGTACAGTTGATACGGGATGTATTCGTGCCAGAATACGTAAATAAATCGCTGCCGCTCCAGGTCGTGGAGTGCCGGATCGACCCTGGGATCGTAATAGGCCGTCTTGAAGTCCAGCGTGCTCATCCATCGCCAGGTGGCGAGCGCGAGCCCCAAGCCGCCCCAACGGGTGATTAGCGGATGCTGCATGCAGTGTTTGATGTTCACAGTTACACCTCATCGTCGAGCAAGGCGCTCAAGTTACGGGACAGTTCCGGCATGATGCGTGCGCCACGCCAGCCTCCCCGGTTTGGGGGCGGTTGGGGGGATCCCCCCAAACCCCCCCTGTGTAGGATTCGCCAAACCCCCCTGTCTAATGCCGGCAACCACTGCGCCGCGGCAGCTCGTCAGGGCACAGGTGGTGACGCCCGCACGTCGGCCGGAAACTCCGCCGAAGCTTGCTGGATTGACTCCGAGATGCGTGGCGATCGGTGTTTAACCAGCACGCTCGGTGTGGGTTCCGGTGATTCTTCCGGGAACAGTCCCTTCAGGGTGTCGTTCAATCCGGGCAACACTTCACGGGTCAATTCCGGTTCGTCCAACGTCCCGGAGACTTTTACCAAAAGAAAGCGGCGACTGGCCATGCCGAGTAGGGGCCGAATCGCGGGAAAATAGGAATCCTCCCGCCCCACGACGCTATAAAAATCCAGGTTCAGTTTCCGGCTGAGGTCCATCTCACCGACCCCTTTCAGGGTCAGCGCGTCACCGATCAAATCCAGTTGATCGAAGTAGATGTGTGTGCCTTGCAGGCGGAACTTGGCGTCGCTGGCCGTGAATGCGGTGCGGTCCGTGGAGCCGGTGCGCATGGATTTCAGCAGGGCCAGGAATAAGGGTAATTCGTAGAGATTCGTATTTCGCAAGTAGACCATGCCGCTCCCCTGGTACGTGTGTTTACCCTGGCGATTGCCGCTGAGCGTCATGTCGGCCCACGTCTGTCCGCGTACATTGACGGCGGCGTGCGGGCGCAGGAGCTTGATCTGTCCCAAGTCGGCATCCATCAATTGCAAATGTGTTTGAAAGGCCCCATTCTCCGAATTGGCAACCTGGAAGCTGGAATGCACGATGCCTCCCAGTACGTGGGCTTCGACGGGTCGCGGCGGTCCATTGGTCTCTGAGCCGGCGATCCACTTGCCCGCCACGACGCGTTCGCTGTCCAGCTGAATGGGGCCCTTGAGGGACGTGGCTTGCGTTCCCTCGATGATTAGTGAGTCGATGTCCAGCTCACCCCGACAGCCGAATTGGGCTCCCTGGGATTCCCCCTGTAATCGAATCAGACCATTGACGTGTTCGCAGCGGGAACCAAGATTTGCCGACACATCATCGACGTCCAGCAGGACGCGCAAGCCGCGACTGCGGCTGGCAGGGCGCACCCGCCTGTCCGGACAGTGAAAATTCTCCGTCCAACGAAATGGCTCCTCGGATCTGCATCCGGTCAATAAGCCGTGTCATTGAAGTTGGTAATGCCTGGACAATCTCCGTGTTCAAACGGGCCCGATCCACACTGAAGTGGGTGAGCTGCAGCGCCCAGCTGCCGTCGTCGGCCACGGCCACCTCGCCGTCCGCCGAAAGCTCCACGCCCTGATGCCGCCCTCGGACTTTGCGGAACCGTAGCAGCCCATTTTCGAAGCGGGCGTGCCCGGTGATCGAATCGACTTGGACCGGAAACTCCTTCATGCACATGGAAAGACTGCCGTTCCGTTCCGAAGTCGTGCCGGCGCTGCTCCTGTTGCGTGAGTTCCACGGAAACATGCTGTCGCCGGCTGGCAGGCGTGTAGGCATAATCGGCCACCACCCGGTCGATGGCGCCGGCGGGTGCCAAAGTGTGCCAAATGCTCTGTGTGGCCGGAGGCAAGGCGTCGCGGAGTTCGGTCTCCAAGGCGACGTTGGTGGCCAGGAAGCGTAATCGCAGTGCGTCTTGGGGCTCCTGCGGGTCGTACTGACCAAAGCAGGTGACGCGACACGTGTCGTTGAATCCCATCGCATCACGAAAAGTCCAGATGCCGTGGACGTAGTCAATGTTTGCGGTGACGTCGTGCAGGGGGTAGGGAAAGCCTACGTAGGCTACGGAGCCGCGGGTGACCTGGGCGTGAAGTTCATGTTGGGCCGGCAGCGCCGGGTCCTCACGGTGATGGCGGCATTGAAATGCGATTCGACCGTGAGCCTGCAGATCCCGGGCGATCTTCCGGGCCTTCTCGGGCAAGGCCTCCACCAGGCGTTCGTCAAAGACCATGGAGCCGTCGGTGCGCGACTCGAACCAACCCGTCCACTCGGGTCCCGGGTGGCGAATTTGCCCGCGCACGCGCAGCGGCTGACGCGGCAGACGGGACCAAAGATTGAATCCAACTTCCTGGGCGTTGAGATGCACGTCCCCCTCCAGTGCTTCGACAGGGTAGGGGAGTCGGTTCCACTGCAGCGCCACGTCGTGACAACGAACGTCGACTTGTGGCCGCCATTTGCCTTCTTCGTTGACCAGTTCAAACTTGACGCTCGCGACGCCACGTGGTTGCAGTTGTTGCCACCAGGCCTGCCACTCGGGCGAGAACCCTGCCACAAAGTCGCGGTCCAACCGGATGTGATCCACAGCTCCCCGCACGACAACGGGAGACGTGGGCAACGTCCCCTCCCGGCGACACTGCAGCCGGAGACAGGCTTCGCCGAAACGACCGGTGACGTCATCCACGCGCAACATACCGTCGCCCCAGGCAAAGCTCGCGGAAATGTCGGTCAAGGGGAGATTCAAACTGGGTTCGGTCAGGCGGCCGTCTGTCAGCGTGCCGTTGGTGGAATACTGCACGCGATCGCTGATCTGAGGGTCCCGCCACACGTCAAATGTCAGACCACAATGTGCGTGCAGGTCCCCCAGGGCTTCCAAACGCTGGCTCAGTTCCACGGGTAGCGCCGTGCGCAGTTCGCGGGAGATCGTGAGGTCGGCCAGTTGACCTCTCACGCGCCAGCCCTGTTCGCTGGGAATCACCACACCACGCAGCGTACCGCGTTGAAAGTGGTCTCCCGTAAACGAACCCTCGAATTGAAATCGATCCGTGATTTCCTGGGAAGCCGCCTCGTCCCGCTCAGGATGGACGGTCAGTCGCACGTCGCGCACCACGAAAAAACCAGTCGGCTGGCGACTTATGTCCATGACTTCCAGCGTGGCGTCTTCCAGTCGGATCACGGGTGGTGACCGGCCGCCAAAAGCCGGCAAGCGATCCAGTCCCGCCAGATTCCATCGTCCGTCTCGTTGACGCGTGGCGCGCAGCGTTCCCTGCCGGACCACGACCTCGGCGATTTCCATATGGCCGCCCAGCACGTCCTTGAGCGTTGGCCGACATTCGATCAGCACCTCCTCCAAATGAGCCAGTTCCAGTTCCCCACCTTCGGCGTTCTCCCGTTTCAGGGAAATGTGCCCCAGGCGAAACCCTTCACGCTCAATCAGGTGTGCCGACTGCACGTGGACGTTTAGCTCGGGATACAGCGCGGAAATGAACTGTTCCGCGCACAGACGCACGCGCTCGTCGACGCGATGATAAAAATAAAAACCGATCAGAACGGCGCAGGCAACCCCTACCAGCAGAAACCAGTTGAACAGGAACCAGATCAGATTCGCTAAGCGGCCTAAAATGACGGTCATCGTCGAAGTGCCTGGCGCTCCAGCAGTCACGAATCGTGCCCAACAAATCGATGTTGGCCGGCACGGTAGATAAGGGGTGCAAAGCGTACTGAAGCGGCGTGGGAAGCGTCAACGGAGGAAATGACGGCCGCCTCCGCGATCGCGCCGGGGAAATGGCAGTGACAGCAACGACAGCGGTCCCCGGGACACCGCACGGCGACGCTACGGTTAACGCAATGTAGCGTAGCCGTCCTCGGCTGCGTCGAAGGGGTTTGTCCGTGTCGGCACGGCGTCATGGCGGTTGAATGCTGATGGCGATACTTCTTGCGTTTTTGGGTGGTGCCTCGCCGCCGGGGACGACGACGCTACGGTTGGCGCAAGTAGCGTAGCCGTCCTCGGCTGCGTCAAACGAGTTTGCCCGTGTCGGCACGGCGTCATGGCGGTTGAATGCTGATGGCGATGCTTGCGTTTTTGGGTGGTGCCTCGCCGCCGGGGACGGCGACGCTACGGTTGGCGCAGTAGCGCAGCCGTCCTCGGCTGCGTCAAACGAGTTTGCCGGTGTCGGCACGGCGTCATGGCGGTTGAATGCTGATGGCGATGTTTGCGTTTTTGGGTCGTGCCTCGCCGTCGGGGACGACGACGCTACGGTTGTGCGCGCAAGGTCAGCGCAGCCGTCCTCGGCTGCGTCAAACGAGTTTGCCGGTGTCGGCACGGCGTCATGGCGTTTGAATGCTGATGGCGATACTTCTTGCGTTTTTGGGTCGTGCCTCGCCGCCGGGGACGGCGACGCTACGGTGGGCGCAATGTAGCGTAGCCGTCCTCGGCTGCGTCAAACGAGTTTGCCGGTGTCGGCACGGCGGCATGGCGGTTGAATGCTGATGGCGATACTTCTTGCGTTTTTGGGTCGTGCCTCACCGCCGGGGACGACGACGCTACGCTGCCCTCTTGCTTACTCGCCGACGTCTTCGTTCCAAAGTTGAGGATAAGCCGCGATAAATTCTCGCATCAGCTGTATACAGTCTTCGTCGTTGATCGTATTCAATTCAATGCCGCGATCACGCAGGTATTGTTCCGGGCCGCGAAATGTGCGGTTCTCACCAATCACCACACGCGGAATCCCGTACAGCAGCACC
Organism: uncultured Planctomycetales bacterium; assembly: GCA_963695565.1. Classification (GTDB taxonomy): domain Bacteria; phylum Planctomycetota; class Planctomycetia; order Pirellulales; family Pirellulaceae; genus CAVOGW01. Next base: position 144,295 of record CAVOGW010000003.1, on the reverse strand, counting down.
GCACCGCTGCACATGTCGCAAGGAGAAAGCGTGGTATAGAGCACGCATCGTCGGTAGACATCAGCCCTCAAGCGACCCGCATTCTCCAAACAGTCCATTTCCGCATGCAGCACCACGCTGCCGTTCTGCACGCGGCGGTTGTGCCCACGCCCAATGATTTGATGCTCCAGCACCAAGACGGATCCGATCGGGATGCCCCCTTCGCTCAGGCCCCGGCGAGCTTCCGCCACGGCGGCTGCCAAGAATGAGTCCACTACGGTATCTCCTGTGAAGTTGTCGCCATCAGCGTGCACTCGGTTGCACATTTTGACATTGCGCATGCATGGTAGCATACAGCCGCGACCCGTGATTTAGCCCGTTGGCGGGCTCACTCGCTTCTGCGTCGTGCTGGTATTTTGCGCGTTATTCCGCTACTGCGCATCAAAAGTCGCGCAGCGACGTTGCGCCGTCCGTCAATCCGTATCCGCGCCCCGATTTCGCCGGGCCATTTCCAGCGCGGCGCTGTCAAATCGCCAGGGCAGCAACTCGTCGACACTGCAGGTGCGGTAAGTGTCAGGTCGCGACGCGTCCACCAAAAAAATCATTCCCTTGCCGGCCAGTTCTGAAATTACCTGACGACACGCTCCACACGGTGCGTGCCCGCCATCCGTGGCGACTGCCAGCGCGACGACCGTGCGATGCCCCGCCGCAATTGCGGAAAACAGTGCCACACGCTCGGCGCAACACGTCAAGCCGTAAGAAGCGTTCTCCACATTCACTCCGGTGAACAGCGAGCCATCCGCGGTAAGTGCCGCTGCGCCGACCAGAAAGTTGGAATACGGTGCATGCGCAAGGTGGCGAGCCGACAGCGCCGTGTGCAGAAGTTGGCTGACCTGGTCAGCGGTTAGCGGGTTGCTCACGGTCATGTCTCCAGCGGCGCAGCTATCTGGGCGAGTCGCAAGTGCCGAGTACGGCAGCTGGCTCACGCGAATATGGACTCCCAAATGCCCATCGGTTTGGCGCCGGAACGGCCATCAGCCGCGAAGCACAGGCACGCGGTATCGTGGAGACCCCGCGGAAACCGAGCGCGATTGCAATCCGGCGAATGCGTTCTGATGGCGGCACCGAGTACCCTCGGGCGGACCCCCATCGTATCGACTCCAGCAGCTTTTGGCCACACGATCCGCCGCCCGGGCCAGATTTGGTCGGCGTTCGATGATGGCATGCCGCCTGACTCTTCTTTCGTTCTTGCTCGTGGCCATCGCCGGCCAACATAGGTCACGGAGGCAGGGTTGCCCTTCGCGGTCACTGGCAGTCATCCACCGCTTCCGGACCGCCGTGAAGCACCACTACTTGACGCACCGTCGAGAACGGCCATATTCACAACTGGTGCACAGGCGGTGTTTGGTCCCTGGGTGCACCCGACGGGCTCGAGTCGGAGTTTTTGCTAAAACAGCGCTCACGTTGTTTGTTTTTGACGCACGACCGGAATGCCAACTGCTATTCCGGGCAAGAATCCTGACCAGCAAACTCACTGAACGGAACAACCATCAGACATAAAGGACACGACCTGTGAAATCGCCCCTTTGCGTAACCGTCACCGGCGCAGCCGGACAAATTGGCTACAGTCTCCTGTTTCGAATCGCCGCTGGCGAGATGTTAGGGCCAGACCAGCCCGTGATCCTGCAGATGCTGGAAATTTCCCCGGCGCTCAGCGCTTTAGAAGGCGTGGCCATGGAATTGGACGATTGCGCCTTTCCGCTGCTGAGCCGGCATGGTCAGAACGGACGATCCCCAGGTGGCCTTTCAGGACGCGGACTACGCGTTGCTGGTCGGCGCGATGCCCCGAAAGGAAGGTATGGAGCGAAGTGACCTGCTGCAGGCCAACGGAGGCATTTTTGGTCCGCAAGGTAGGGCGATCAACGAAAAGGCCCAGCGCCACGTCAAGGTGCTGGTCGTGGGCAATCCGGCGAATACCAACGCCCTGATCGCCATGCGAGCAGCGCCGCAGCTCGATCCGTCGCAGTTTACCGCCATGATGCGGTTGGATCACAATCGTGCCATCACCCAAGTAGCACAAAAATCTCACGTCACGGTTCAGGATGTCAAGAAAATGACCATCTGGGGTAATCACTCGGCGACACAATACCCGGACCTGTTCCATTGCGAAGTGAAAGGAGAAAATGCGGCCAGCCAGATCAATGACCAGGTCTGGATGGAGCAGCAATTCATTCCCACGGTACAGAAACGAGGTGCCGCCATCATTAAGGCACGAGGTCTTTCCAGCGCGGCGTCCGCCGCCAATGCGGCCATTGCTCACATGCGCGATTGGACCTTCGGCACACCGGCCGGAGATTGGGTGAGTATGGCCGTCCCATCCGATGGAAGCTACGGGATTGCAGAGGGCATCCTCTGCTCATTCCCTTGCACAACTTCCGGCGGCAAGTATCAGATTGTGCAGGGTCTAGAGTGGAACGCTTTCAGTCGCGGCAAGATCGAAGCGTCCGTCGCGGAGCTGCAAGCGGAACGCGACACCGTCAAGCAATTGAATCTGATTTAGTCAGTTCCATCCGTAGCGTCGCCGTCCTCGGCGGCGCGGCACCCCCCAACAACGCAGCCCTTGCGATCAGCCTTCAATTGGCCATGCCACGCTGCCGACACGGGCGAACAGGGTTGACGCCGCCGAGGACGGCTACGCTACGGCGTCGCCGTCTTCGGCGGCGCGGCCCCCCCCAATAAAGCAACCCTTGCGATCAGCCTTCAATTGGCCATGCCACGCTGCCGACACGGGCGAACTCGGTTGACGCAGCCGAGGACGGCTACGCTACGGCATCGCCGTCTTCGGCGGCGCGGCACCCCCCAATAAAGCAACCCTTGCGATCAGCCTTCAATTGGCCATGCCACGCTGCCGACACGGGCGAACAGGGTTGACGCCGCCGAGGACGGCTACGCTACGGCATCGCCGTCTTCGGCGGCGCGGCCCCCCCCAATAAAGCAACCCTTGCGATCAGCCTTCAATTGGCCATGCCACGCTGCCGACACGGGCGAACTCGGTTGACGCAGCCGAGGACGGCTACGCTACGGCATCGCCGTCTTCGGCGGCGCGGCCCCCCCCAATAAAGCAACCCTTGCGATCAGCCTTCAATTGGCCATGCCACGCTGCCGACACGGGCGAACTCGGTTGACGCAGCTGAGGACGGCTACGCTACATCAGGCCGTAATCCAAGCACGACGCGCGGCGAGTGAGCCTACCGATCTGCTAATGTCACGGGTTTGGGCTAAATGTTGCCATGCGCGTCATGACTTGTCGGCCCGAGTTTGCTGGGCCCCAGATGGCGGGATCTTCACGTTGACTCGAACTTTGGGTTGCGATAGATTGCGCCCGGTTTTCACAAAGAATAACGTCCATGGGACTTTCACGCACTTCGGCGCACTTGGCGGGAATCGTCGCGTATGATCCCCATAGGTGTCAGCAGTCGTGAATTCGTCCGTTCAATTGGGAATCGAACCAAACATGAATCGGCTTGCGACTCGGCAGAAACCGCCTACCTTGTCCATGGAGCCTCTACAAATCTCAGATGGTGTTGCTCCGCGGCAACGCTCGTGTGCCAAGGCCATCTTTGTGCCCCTCAAGTATGAGCCGAAGCACGCCTATCCGCTGTTGGTATGGTTGCACGATACCGATCAGTCGGAATCCAGCGTGCGCGACGTGATGCCGTCCATCAGCTTGCGTAATTTTTTGGCGGTCGCGCCGCGGGGCGGCGGGGGTTCCCCGCCATGCGAATCAGCAGGCCCAACTCAAGGCGCATGGCCGCAAACCGTGGAGGGAATTCAGGAAGCCGAGGACGCCATTGAGGATTGCATCGAAGCCGTCAGCCAGCGATATCACGTCGCAACTTCACAGGTCTTCGTTGCGGGATGGGGTCGAGGTGGGACGATGGCTCTGCGACTGGCATTCCGAAATCCGACCAGATTCGCGGGTTGCGCTTCATTGGGAGGTGCATTTCCCGCCAACCTCTGCCCCCTGCAAGATATCAACCGAGCCCGTGGCCTGAATGTGTTGCTGGCGCGGAGTGACGAATTCCTGGACTATGACACGGATCGATTCTGTGGGGACGTGCGTTTGATGTACCTGGCGGGATCCCAGCTCCACGTCCGGCAGTACCAAGGCAGTCAAGACGTGCTGAAAGTCATTCTGGCAGACGTCAACCGTTGGGTGATGGGCGTTATCTCCGGCCAGGATCTTTTCCAGACGACAGACGTGCCCCTGCACCGCCCCGACAAAAATTGACTTTCAGCAGCGGATGTCCGCTGGCTGTCGTGAAGCGTGCTGTGACTCCAACGGCACTAAGACAGCATTCGCTTGGCTGGTCGCGTACGCAGCATGGAGAATGTCATCCTGAAGAAACTGACAACGTGCGCAGCACGGTCAGCGACTGAAGGATCTGCCCGAGACGTTGTTCCGCGTGCGACGGTGGACGCAGGAAATCCCCGACGCCCCCTTGCACGCCATGCCACGTTTGCTGGCAGATCCTTCACTTCGCTCCGCTCCGTTCAGGATGACCTCAGTCCCCGTTCGGGACTTTTCTTTTCTACCTGGAGCCCTGCGTTGCACGTGCAGTCAGCCAGGATGGCTGTCTGCGGCCGCGAATGACAATTGACAATTCCTGGTGATTTCGAGTAGAACCCGCGACCCATCGCGCTAGTCGCAACACGCTGCTCAACTGGCGACGGCGCCGTTCTCTTCTCTCATCTACAAAGCGGGTCGGATGTCACTCGTCAACCAGTTCCTTTCGCAAACGTACGAACGGTGTCGCCGCCAGCCACCGAGCATCCAGGTGACGGTCTGCGTGACTGTGGCCGCTGTGATGATTCTTGTGGCCGGCGTTACCGGTTGGCAACGGGCACATTCTCACGAACCCTTGTTCGTATCGCGGGACGTAACCGACAACGAGCTGCCAGCAATCGAGGCGGCATTCGGCAAGGCGGGGTTGACCGACTATTACCGAAGGGATGGACAGATTCTCGTCCCCCGTCAGCAGCGGGGGAAGTTCATGCAGGCCATCCAGGACGCCAAGGCTGTCGCCGGCCGGCCGGATGAGCAGTACCAGCAGGAGTTGACGCGCAATAGTCTGCTTGAGTCGCAGTCTCAAAGGCAAGCCCGCGTCCAAATGGGAATCGAGCGCTGGATCGCCGCTTGCCTGCGCGAGATGCCGGAGGTCGACGAAGCGTCGGTGCACTTTGATGAGGTCGAGTTGGGCGGCCTGCGGCGCGAGCGGATGGTACGCGCTATGGTAGCTGTCAGGAGCAGCGCTGCCGGCACCATGACGGCTGAGCGGATTCAGGCGATTCGGGAGCTGGTCTGTGCTGGCAAAGCGTTACTGGAGCCCCAGCACGTCACCGTTACGGACCTGCGAACCGGGATTTCTTACGCAGGCGATCTGACACAGGCCGTGGCCAGACTCCACGGGGACGAACTCCTTCGTCAGAAGACCCGATGCGAGTCCGAGTGGCGGGAAAAAATTCGCGCGGCCGTGGCCTTCATTCCCGGAGTGGAAGTGATCACCAACGTGCAGTTGTCTCAGCCCGATCTTGCGAGAGAGCAGACGGGAACTTCCCTGGTGCCGATCGCGGTCAACGCGAGTGTACGAATTCCACACAGCTACTATCATCGTGTCCGCCAGACGCGCGGGCCGCGGTTCCCGGAAGCCACTCCGGACTCGGCCAGCATACAGCGGATTGAACAAGATACCATTCAAAGCGTCGAACACATCGTGGGAGGCTTGTTCCCTCCCGACACGGATACGTTTCACGCGCAGGTGGTCGTGGCGACTTTCACTGACCTGGCCCAGGAACCTTGGAATTGGGGTGGGATTGATTTTTGGGTACAGCGTTTACGCTTGAATCCCACATTGCTGATCAGCGTGTTCGGTTTGGCGGCCATGGCCATGTGGTTGGCACTCGGAATCTGGCGAGACGTCACGGCGCGTCGCCTCCCTCCGACGATTGCCATGCCGCAACCTGGCCCAACGGCGTCCCCCGACGCGGGCGCCACCATGGATGAGGCTCCGCCGGAGCCGCGCGGCGAGTCCCAGGAAATCGCATCCCACGAAATCGTACATCGAGAATTGACCCGACTCGTACGCGAAGATCCGGAAACGGCTGCTGAAATGTTAGGGGAATGGGTGCGAAAGGCGGGATAGCATGATCGAACAGAATGCCACGATTCGGCGTGTAGTGTTGCTGCTCAAGTCGCTGGACTCCGAAAGTCGGTCGGCGATCCTCAGCCGCCTGCCGGCCGGCGTTCGTTGCCGACTCGAGGCGGCCGACCAGGAGACCGAACTGCGGGCGGATGAACGCCAGGAATCCGCAGGAGTCGCCCACGAGTTCTTTCAGAGACTGCGCGAATTGCAGCTGGGACGGGCGAAGTCCTCTGTGGAGCCCGACGGCGACACGGCAAGTGTTTGTAGGCCGCGACCCGGAGAATTTGACGACGTGTTGGAGCGGGCACCGCAAAACGCAATTCGCCATTTGATCAACAACGAGCACCCGCAGACCGTGGCCGTCATCGTCGCGCACCTTGCCCCGGACCATGCCGCTTCGCTATTGAGGCTCACGACAGCCGGGCGCCGGGCGGACATCTTGCAGCGGATTATGGACCTCGAAGAATCGGATCCCCACGCGCTCGATGAAATTCGGAATTACCTGGTCAAGATGTTCGACCGCTACGCACAAGACCAGCAGAAGTCGCAGGTGCGCATGTCGCGCGTGCAAGCCATTTTGGGCGCTGCCGATTCACGCCTCAAAGCCGAAATTCAGAGAATCCTGCGACAACACGATCACCACGTTACGGCTGCCGTCGACTCGCCCGGGAGCTGGATTTCCCCGCACGGATCCGATGCTGCCAGTACGTCCGTTCGCTTCGATCGGATCGTGGATGTTCCCGATGTGGTTGTCAACAAGGTGTTTCGCAATATCCCCGTAGATGTCGCCGCCGTGGCGCTGATCGGCGCCAGCCAGCCAGCGCGCAAGGATCTGCTGCAACGCCTTCCGGCCGATGCCCGCCAGGCCATTGATGCACAATTGACGCGGCTGGGACCACTACGTGTTACCGATATTCAACTCGCGCAGCAAATCGTGTTGAGCTTGATCGACAAATTACTCAATCAGGCTGACTTGCCCCACGACGTCCACGTTACCCTCTCCGCGTGATGAAAGCAGACAAATGGGCAGTGCCGATCAACTGAGTTCCACGCCATCCGACGCGGACCTGCTATCGACCGCGACCGGAACGAGCGGTCACGGAGCCGAGCGACACAGGCTCCACTCGTCACCGGACGTTTTGTTCAGCGCCAAGCGGTCAGCGGACGCCCCTTGCCGACTCGCGCCGGAGATAGTTCGGTCATCGGCTGCGACGACGTGTTGATCGTGGTTCTGTATGGTACGTGTCAGCCCGCAGCCCACGATTTGGCGCGGTTGCGGTGGGGAGACGTCATCCGCTTGGACCAGCCCAAATCGACGCTTGTGGAAATCTTTCTGGATGGCTGTCGATTTGCGGAAGGGAAACTAGTCCGCGTCGAGGGCCAAATGGGCGTCAAGATCACAAAAATCTTAGCAAGGCAGTTAGCGAAACATGCGGCGTGAACCAAATCCAAGGGATCGGCTGGTGCTGCGGGGCTGGCGGACCGTACTGGTGGGCGGGCTGTTATTGGCCTGCCAGGTGAGGTCCGCGGACGGACAAGTTGGGACGAATGATGTATCCCGAATGGGTTCCGCACATCATTCCTCCAGCGGCGAATTCCAGTCGGAATCCGCTACGGCCCGTGAGATCATCCTGCCCAAAATCACGTCGGCCAGCACGACGCGCCCCAACCCAACGGCCGGCGCAGCGACGGGGACGCCGGTGCCCCCCGTGTTGCCGGGGACGCCCGCGAGATTGCAGCTGGCACGTCGTGGGACAGTCGATCGCGGGTCGACGCGTGATGCCGTGGTGGGCCAAATGGACGTCATGCGCGTGGCCACAAGTCTAGGAATCGTTTTGGTACTGTTTGTGGGATTCGTATGGCTGCTCCGTCGACTGCATCGCCATCCCCGCCACGACGAACCGCAGTTATTTCAAGTCCTGGGCGAGTTTCCTCTGATTCGAAATCAGCGCGCGCACGTGGTGAAATTCGCAAATCGCATCCTGGTGCTGGCGGATTCGGGGCGTGGGCTGCAACGTCTTACTGAGATCACCGATCCCGCGGAACTCAAACAAATCGAGACCATGTGCGCGACACCGGGCCTGGGGACCTTTAATCGGGATCGAGAAATCTCCCAGAAACTCCGTGATGCCGTGGCTCGGGAACAGGTGAGCTTTACTTCGACACAAAATTTCGCGTAAGAGTTGGGGAACGGAATGCACCGCGCTGGACGAGTGCGTCGCGCTGCGAACGGCCCTACAAAACTGACAGAAAAATTATCTATGTTTCCGCTTTCCCACGTAAGATCGCGCTCGTTCCCGCATCCTGCCGTCGTGGGAGGGGTTTTTCTATCGTGGCTTCTGGTCGTGGCCTGCGTGTCCAGCGCTCCCGCGCAATCCTCCGCCGTTCCGGCCGCCGCGGTGCCCATGACGGCAGACGTGCCGGTGGCCCCGTCGCAAGCCGTACGGGACGAACCCTCGTTAGGCGCGCCGACCACGTCCGCAGACGCGTCGCCTCCGTCGCTCGACGACCCAACCCGATTCATTAGACAGTGGATGGAACCGGGTAGCCTGCCGACCACCGTGAAAACCGTGGCCGTCATTACCCTGTTCAGCCTGGTACCGGCCGTAGTCCTGATGACGACCAGTTTTATTAGAATCTCCATTGTGCTGGGGCTGTTAAGACAGGCGTTGGGGACTTCCATGCTGCCGTCGAACCAGATCATGACCATGCTGTCCATGTTTCTCACCGTGCTGATCATGATGCCGGTGTGGACGCAAGTCTACCAGGAAGCCATTGTCCCTTTCAGCCGCCAGGATGCTCCGCGACCCGCTGCTGAGTTGCTGCAGTGCGGGTTGGGCCCGATCAGCGAGTTTATGGGCCGACAGATTGAGCGCGCGGGCAACGCCGCCGACGTCTGGCTGTTTTACGATTATCTGGGCCAGTCGGGTGCGGAGCCACAAACGTACGGTGACGTGCCGCTGCCGGCCCTGCTTCCGGCGTTCGTGCTGAGTGAATTGAAAGTCGCGTTCCTCATCGGTTTTCAGATTTATTTGCCGTTCTTGATCATCGATCTGGTCGTGGCCAGCGTCAGCACTTCGTTGGGCATGATGATGTTACCCCCCACGATGATCTCTCTGCCGCTCAAACTGGTCATGTTTGTTCTGGTGGATGGATGGCATCTGGTCGTGCAAATGTTGTTGGAGAGTTTTGGTGGCCCGATAGGATGATCACGTACCGACCAGCAGGGTTGCTGCCATGCCGTGATTCGACGTGCGGCTTTGTCTTGGCACATCGTTCGGAGAGCTCCCTTTCCATGGCCTGCCGGGTTTTCGACGGAGGATAAGCAAATGGGAGTGGACAGCCTGATCGATATGGTCCGCGCGGCCGTCATGATCGCTCTTACGATCATGTCGCCGTTGCTGTTGCTGGGTTTACTGGTGGGATTGCTGATGGGCATGTTGCAAACCGTGACCAACGTTCATGATCCGACGATCTCGCTGATCCCGCGGATGATCGCCATGCTGATTGTGCTGCTGGTTTGTCTTCCCTGGCTGGCGTGCCGCATGCTCGAGTATTCACAAGTCATGTTCTCTCATTCATATTTCACCGGCGGAGGCTAGATGGCACGCACGCTCATTCCAAACCGGACACGCGAGGAACTGACGGCCCGCCTCCTCGCAGGTGCGTCGTGATGATGGTCCCTTGCCTGATCTTTCGCGCATGAGCAGTGCCCTGTTAGTGGGGACGAGCTTTGTGCCCGCGCGAGTTGTTTCCTGGCGTTTTCGCCTGGTTGCAGCGTGCGTGCTGACGGCATTGGTGTCCCCGGCCATGATGGCGACCAGTTGTTGGACAGGGGGGAGGGCGCAGAAGTCCTGGCGGGCTTCTTGGCCGAAATGTTACGCGGACTATGTTTCGGATTCGGGCTGTGTCTGTGGTTCATCGGAGCAGAGATTTGCGCGGCGGTTTGGGGACACCTCAGCGGGATTTCCATCGACGCCTTTGTGGCCGAAGACCGACGCCCGTGGACCAGGTTTTTTCAGCTTGTTTGGATCAGCGTCTTCTTACTGACGGGTTCTGACCGCACGGCCCTGCGGGCACTGTTGGATAGTTTTCAATGGGCCCCGCCGGGTGCGCCGATCGACGCCCAGGCGCTGCTGCAAAGCGTACTCGTGTTACTGGGCTTGAGCCTGCAACTGGGGCTGCAGGTGGGCATCCCGCTCGCCACGACGCTGTTGGCCGCGCTGTGCATCACCGTCCTCACGAGTCGCCTGATACCACATCTGCAATCACTCGTAACGTCGACCAGCTTGGGAGCGCTCATGTTCATGGCCGCCTTAGCGGTGGGCTGCGGCCCCATCGCGCGGACGCTGGAGCTGCAACTCGTCAGCTTTCTGGCGACGTGGGGCAACCAGTTAGCCGCGGCGGGACAGCCTTAAGTGCTATTTCCACGCTTTGGATTCGCAACCCCAGGTCGGGAACGAGGAGTCGGACCATGTCGGATGAACGAACGATCGAGGCCACGCCTCGCCGCCGCGAACAAGCTCGACGCGAGGGCCGGTTCCCCCGTAGCCGTGAACTTGCGATTGGCGCCCTGCTATTGGCCGTTCTGACGGTCCTGCACTTTTGCGGAGATAACTGGTTAGCGCAAGGTACCGATTCGCTCCGCGAACACTTGACGCGTCCCGTCAGCCTGCATACCGATGCCGACCGTTGGATCGCAGCGGGGCGGCGGGGGCTGGCAGTCACGTGCTATGCGCTGCTTCCCTGGCTGGCCGCGTCCGCAGCCGCGATCGTCGTGGCCCAATTGCTCCAGGGCGGGTTGGTCTGGCTGCCCGCCAAGATTTGCCCCGATCTATCGCGACTGTGTCGACGATCCGGCTCATCCGCGGCCAGTCAGGCCATCCAGGCGTTGTTTGGCGTGTTGTCGTTCTGCGCGGGGATAACCATCCTGTTTGTGGGCCTCTGGACGCTTCGAGAGCCACTATGGGAAAACGGATGCCGCGACTTGCCCGAGGCCCTGACCACGTCCGCCAGCCTCGTGGGCAAACTGATCCTCCCGGTGCTGGCGGCTTGTGTAGCGCTGTGCGGGCTGGAATATGGCTACCGACTGAAATCGTACTACGCCTCGCTGAGAATGTCGCCGACCGAATTCCGGGAGGAGGCGGCCGGACGAACCTCCATCCGGGTTTTCCGCGCCGCGGGCGGGACTGAGCGACGGAGGGAATGGGACCCGCAGGGGGCGCAGGAGATTAAGGCGGAGCCTGACCGTTGACGCCAGGCCCGGGTCTGGTGATCACTAACCTTCGGCATAGCCAAACGCCTCGCAGTAGCGTCGGCAGTGCGCGGTAATCTCGTCTCGCAACTCGTCGGTCACCGGGTGCTGATTGGGCCGATAGTCGCTGTCCTTCTTGATCTTGTGTACGAACTGCTCTCGTACGCGCTCAAATCCCTGCAGACGCAGTTGACCGTAGATCTGCCGTAGCGTGTCCAAGGGCTGCCGCACAAAGTCTTCGTAGCGAATGGTGATCAGCGAATCCGCCGGAACCTGAGGGCAGTCGCGCCAGTAGCCCTCGTACAGCCGATCGAAACACTTGAATACGTAGTCCTGCAGCGAAGCGTTCGTCGGCAGCTGAAATCCGTTCGACCAGTCCAGGGCTCCCCACATGTGCATGGTCGAGGGGATGAATTTCAATGGATGCCGCGTGATGTGCACGAATCTCGCGTCGGGGTACATCTCCCGCAACAACGACATGCGGCCAGTGTGGGGCGGTGATTTCAGGACAAGTTGACGTCCGTATTTGTAGTTCAAATACAGCAAGAATTGTTGCAGTCCCTGCTTCCAGCGTTGGAGTTCCAGGAAGGGGATGCCTTTCATGTTCAAATAGTCCATGTGCCGCGGAATGCCATTGGGAAAAGCGATGCGTCGGTAGGTAGTCGGCAAGCCCATCGTCATCAGGGCAAACTCGTCTTCCTGCGGGACGTCCCAACCCATCTGCATATTGTCCATGGGACGCTGCTTGGGCAGCAAGAACGCAGTGGCTGGCTTCAACCACGATTCGGTCACCAGGAACGACAAGGGATTAAAGCACTGAAATGTAGTTGGCGATGCAAATTGATCGTCGACCGTCAGGTACTCGTGCAACAAGGTGGTACCGCTGCGCCAGTGTCCCACGACGAAAATCGGGTCCGCCACCCACGGCCGCTGGCGGGCGCGTTCCGCGTACAACCAGCGTTGCAGCGGGATGGAGACCGCTGGCACTGCTGTCGCGGCAAAGGCAATCGTGGCCATCGGCCAGCGCACCTTGTCAATCCGATAACGGTTCTCGCGCATCAACTTCCCCAGATCGTGCGGCAGCATGCCGTTCCAGATCCGCGGACTCATGACGGGAACTTTGTTGTACCGAACTCGCGGGCTCGCCGAGTCGACATTCTTGAGTGGGTCTTGACTCTGCAGCATAGGGGACATGCGATCCTCGCAGGAAATCCGTAACCTCGGGCCGAAATCGCAAGTCTTGGTGACAAGATCCAGAGACTTCGAGAAGTAAGCCTGGATTCCGCACTAGACAACCGCCAGCGGTTTGATTAACATCCGCCCCGCTTTTCACCAAATCTCTTCAAATTTCGTTTTACTTGGCTTGGGCCTATGAGTTCGTTGCAACGCGGCGCTCATCTCGTACTTCCGATCGGCTTGATGGCCTGTCTGCTGGTCGTCTTAGTTCCGCTGCCGCCCGGGGTAACGGACGTGTTGATTGCCATCAATCTGGGTGCCTCGGCGTTGATTCTGATCACCACGGTGTCGGTCAAGACCCCGTTGGAATTTAGCGTATTTCCCACTTTACTACTAGCAACGACCGTGGGGCGGCTAGTCCTGAACATCGCGACGACGCGATTGATACTATCCAGCGCGGATGCGGCGGGGCTGGACGCGGCGGGGGGAATCATCCGCGGCTTCGGTCAATTCGTGGCGGGGGACCAGCTATCGGTAGGTATCATTATTTTTTCCATCCTGGTGGTGGTGCAATTCGTGGTCATCACGAAAGGGGCGGCCCGCATCAGCGAAGTGGCTGCACGATTCGCGCTGGACGGCATGCCAGGGCGTCAGATGTCCATCGATGCGGACCTGAACGCGGGGGTCATCGATCAAAGCGAGGCCAGGCAGCAGCGCGAGAACCTGGTACGTCAGGCGGACTTTTACGGCGCGATGGATGGTGCCAGCAAGTTTGTGCGCGGCGACGCCATTGTCGGCGTCCTGATTATCTCGGTCAACATCGCGGGCGGCCTGTACATGGGGTTGTTTGAGTCCGGGATGACTCTGCAGCAGTCTTTGGATACGTATATCAAGCTGACGATTGGTGACGGATTGGTCAGTCAGCTACCGGCCTTATTGATTTCCGTGGCTGCGGGCATCTTGGTATCGCGTGGATCGCGGCGGACCAATTTGGGGATGGATTTCTTGGAGCAGTTGCTGCGAAATCCCGAACCACTGGTGGTGGCCGGCGGCTTTCTCTCGCTGTTGGTCTTTGCCAATTTGCCAGCCCTGCCACTGTTGCTGGTTGGTGGCGCCTGCATGGCGTTGGCCTTTGCGTTTCGCGCTGGCCGCCCTTGGTCGGCGCAATCCGAGCGGGCGTCCGTCACGCCGGAGGCACACAAGTCCACTCCGCCCACTACTGGCGTGGAGCAGTTTCTGGGCGTCGATCCGCTGGAACTGGAGTTGGGCGTGGCCCTCTTGCGGCTGGCCGACCCGGCTCGGGGCGGGGACTTGCTGGACCGCATCTCGACGCTGCGAAACCAGACGGCGGCAGAAATCGGCGTCGTGCTACCGAAAGTGCGGATTCGAGACAATTTGTCCCTGACGGAAAACGCCTTTCGCATCCGACTGTACGGAGACGAAGTTGCCAGCGAATACTGCTATCCACTCCGTACGATCGTGAGCGGACCGGATGTCAATCAGCTTGTCACGGAGGGGATTGAAGTCACGGAGCCGATGACGGGTGGTAAGGCCATTTGGATGGATCCCGCGGAAGCCAAACGTTTGCCGGCGCTCGACCTAAAAACGCAGACGGCTGCCGAATTCATCATCTCCACGCTGCGGCGCATCACGCGTGTGTACGCTGATGGTCTCCTCACACGAGACGCGGTGAAGCTGCTGTTGGAGCGCACGCGCGAATCGGCACCGGCCGTTGTTGACGAAATTCTTGGAGGCGAGCTTACCCTGGCGGATTTGCAGCAGATTTTGAAGTGCCTGGTGGCGGCAGGACTTTCGATTCGCAACTTGCCCTTGGTGCTGGAGACGGTTTGCGACAGCCTGCGCGCTGCGCCGACTGTCGAGGGCCGCGTCGAATTTGTGCGCGGTCGACTCGCCCGATCCATCGTCACACAGTTCACTTCCCGGGACGGCAGTATCGCAGCCATCACGCTGGCGCGGGAAATTGAGGATTGGCTGGAAATGCACGCGGCGGATCAATCGGACGTGCATGCCGCGAGCATGAAGCAAATCATTGACAACCTGATTTCACAATCGTGGCATCATCCCGTGGATGGGGCACTCCCCGTCGTCGTGGTCAGCCGCCCCATACGCCAGTCCTTGCAGAAACACCTCCGGGGTCGTTGCTGCAACCTCGTTGTGCTCGGGCGTCAAGAAGTCGAACGCTTCGCGCGCGTCCGCGAAGTTTCTCAGGTTTCGTGGTCTTCGCTGCAAACTACTAACTGAATAACTTTATTGTTTACCAGAAAGTCACTTTATCTATGAACACAAGATCGTTTCGAGCCAAAACGCTGGCAGACGCCTTGCGCGTCGTGCAGCGCGAACTGGGACCGGACGCAACCCTACTCGAGACCCGTGAAGTCTGGGACGGTTGGTGGCGTGGTTTGTTTGGTCGCCGACGCGTGGAGGTGACGGCGACCAACGGCATGCGCGTCACGAGCCCTTTTTCCGAGCGTTTTGCGAAAACGCCCGTCCCGGTCCGAGAGACTCCAATTTCCTTGACAGCCTCGACTCCGTGGGAGACCGAGTCGCGCGAGCCACGCCGGGATCAACCACCTGGCTCGCACGATCGTGGTGACGTGGCCATGAGCTTTCCAGCCAGTCAGCCCGACGGTTGGGACAGGCTGGTTCAGCAACTGTGCGACCATGCTGCGGGATCCGGCGAAATGCCCCGCTCACTGTTCCGGGTGTACACCGATCTGGTGGAGGCCGATGTCCAGGAAGACGTGGCTCGTGAAATGATCGCCCAGGTGCGCAAGAGTGCCACGTTGGGTGAATTGGAAAACCCCGAACAGCTCAGCCTACGGATGCGCGAACACATCACGAGCCTGATTCGCGCGAGCGGACCCATCCGCATCTCGCCCAACCAACGGAATGTCGTGGCGCTGGTGGGCCCGACAGGTGTGGGGAAGACCACGACCATCGCTAAGCTGGCGGCCAATTTTCGGCTGCGTGATCAACGTCGCGTGGGCCTGATCACCGTTGACACCTATCGCATCGCCGCCATTGAACAGCTTCGCACTTATGCCGACATCATCGACCTGCCCATGGAAGTGGTGGCCACACCCCGCGAAATGCGGGAGGCTATCGCGCGATTGGCCGATGTCGATCTGGTCCTGCTGGACACCGCCGGCCGCAGCCCGCGCGATGAAGTCCGGCTGCAAGAACTGAAAATGATGTTGCAGGAATCAAATCCGTCAGAAGTTCACCTGGTTCTCAGCGCGACCAGCAGCCCGCAGTCACTTTTGCGGACCATCACGCAATTTCAAGGCGTGGGGACCACGGCCCTACTGTTGACGAAGCTCGACGAATCCACCGGGCTCGGCAATCTACTCCCCGTCATGCAACAGTGCCACTTGCCTTGGAGCTATCTGACAAACGGTCAAAATGTCCCCGACGATATTCTTACCGCGCAACCGCAGAAGCTCGCGGATTGGATCCTGGGCGGGTCGGTACGCTGAGCCCTTGACTGTCTTCACTGGCTGGAAATTTGGAAAACAAGAAACGACAGGTTGTCATGCACGATCAAGCCTTTAATCTGCGCGCGTTGATGATGGAGACCGCGTGGGCGAGACAGGACCGCTGCCAGCGGCCCCGTAGCTGGTGGATTACGACCGGTAGGCAGGGGGCCGGCACCTCCACCTTGGCCGTAAATCTGGCCGCTACCTTGGCGCAAGGGGCGGAGTGTGCTGGTGGCCATGATCACCGAACAACCGAGAGATTTGGAATTATTGTGCGGGCTGAGCGATGCACATGGCAGTCCCGTGGCTGCCCTGCGGCAAGGACCCGCTGGCATGCTGGTCCTGTCGGCCGGGTCGAATGCCGCGGGGACGCAGGGCATGAGATTCCAGCAGATCGGGCAGGCACTGGATAAGTTGCACGGATGCGTGGAACTGGTGATTGTCGATGCGGGACCTCGGTTTGGCCTTGCCGATTCGGTTGTCTGGGGCCCGGCCGACACGCTGTTGTACGTGACCACGGCGGATGACAGTGCCGTGGTGGACACCTATGCCGCCATCAAGCAGCTAGTGACGCAAGCAGCCGAACCACCCAGCGCATCGGCATCCTCGTGAATCAAACAGTCGATTCCCGGCAGGGACAGCGTGTGTTTGACCGGATCGCCGAAACATGTTCGCGTTTCTTGGGCATCGCAGTGTACCTGGTCGGCGACGTGCCCTACGAACGGAGTATGGCGCAATCGCGGCCATCGCTGCTGCCGACCGTGTTACAGTCGCCGACCAGTTCCGTGGCACGTGCGATCGAACACGCCGCCGTGGCGCTCACAAAACAAACGCAGATCCGCTGAGCTTTTTCCTGCCGCTGCAGCGGCCAACCCATCGGGAAGTTTAAATGTTTCAACCGCAATTCGCCGATAACTGAAGAGGCATTCTGAGCATCGCGCTCCTGAGCTTCAAAATGTGACGGTTAGATAAAGGATGAGGGATCGCCGAAAAAGACCCGTCCCCGCATCACTTCCTCGTGGATCCGTGGGAGTCATGCTGGAACAAGTCTTGCACTCGATATGAGTCGAGGCACGTGTTTTTTCTGTCCGGCAGGACGCCCGAGAAACGCGAAGATTTCGCGCCGTTCGCTGACCATATTCACGGAGGATTTTATGGCGACCATCACCGTTCCCAAAGAAGATATCAGCGGACTTTGGGGGGCGTACAAGGCGGATATGAGCAACCAGGACCTGCGTAATCGGTTGCTGGAACACTACATGCCGCTGGTCAAATACAACGGCGAACGCATCTGGGCCCGACTGCCGGACGGTGTCGAATTGGACGATCTGGTTTCTGCCGGGATCTTCGGACTGATGGACGCCATTGATGCATTCGATCTGACGCGTGGCGTCAAGTTCGAAACCTATTGCGTTCCCCGTATTCGAGGCGCCATGCTGGACGAGTTGAGAACCATGGACTGGGTACCGCGACTGGTGCGGGCCAAGGCCACCAAGCTGGCCGAAGCCAACCGAGCCCTGGAGACCCGGCTGGGACGCCACCCCACCGAACAGGAGTTGGCGGATCACATGGAACTACCGCTGGCCGAACTCGAGAAGATGCTCAACGAAGCCAACGCCGTGTCGCTGATCAGCTTGAATAAGAAATGGTACGAGACAGATAGCTATAAAGACGTTCGCGAAATCGACATCCTGGAGGACAAGAAGGGGGAAGACCCCACACGGCGAATTCAGAAAAATGACCTGATGCGTCTGGTCACCAAGGGACTGAACCGCAACGAACGCCTGATCATAATTCTGTACTACTACGAAGAACTGACCATGAAAGAAATCGGCCGCACGCTGGACCTAAGCGAAAGCCGCGTCAGCCAGATGCACAGCAGTATCGTGCAGCGGTTGCAGGACCAGTTGCAACGGCGGCGACCAGAATTCGGGACCTGAGACAGTCCTCACCCGTCAAGTCCATGTACGAGTTCGACGTGCAAGCGAGTGAGCCCGGGCAGCGTCGGCCCGCCGCCGGGATGGACTATTCGTCATCCTCCATGTCCTCACTCTCCATGTCGTCGCGATCACTCCATAACGCTTCGACGAGCGCACGGGGTGGTGCCTGGTGCTTCCAGCGTTCCACCAGTACCTCAATGCCCGCTGACATATCGTCAGCGAAATCCAGATAGGAGCCTAAAGTTACGGTCAGCCGTCCGCATGCGTCGTGCGGCTGCAAGTCGATCAACAGTACCGGAAGAGCCGAGCCAATCATCTGTTTGTTCCTCTGTTCCGAGGTGCGGCGCGAGTGGTTCGCACCAGTGCCATTATACTAAGAGTGACAGAATAAGCAGGATTGGGGTTCGGATTGGCGAATTTTCGCCCAGAAAAAACGGCCGTGGCGTCCGAAAACGCACGTCGGACATTTTCGCACGATCGTCCCGATTCCGGCAAAGCTCGCCGCGCGGCAGACGCATGTCATCCTGAACGGAGCGAAGTGCAGGAGCTGCCAGCCCACCTGACCCACGTCCTGGGATTTGACCCATTCTGAGCGTGCTGCTGCAGCGAAGAACTCCCTCCACGCCGCGGCCGCGTTGCCTCGATCCGGTCTCGTTTCGAATGCGATCTCGACTCCGTTGACCGCAACCGGTTTGCCCGACTATCGTCTTACCGCGAATCAGGCGTACTGGGATTTCGGGCCGTTTGGCTTCGTGAGCGCCCGTACCCGGCGTTCGTCCAGGCGTATGTCGCGCCTGAGTTTGTCGAGCCATTGTTTGAGCGTTAGCGCACACCAGCCATGTTTGCGGCGAGACTTGTTGGACGCACCTACCGTCTTTGCCGAGAACCGAACAGGATCGCTGCTTGGCGTGGCTGCGGTCTGGGGCGCTCCTGCTGCTGACTGCGCTTCCTGGTTGTGCCACTACCCGCTGGGCGGTCGTCCGCAGTACCCCCTTCAATCCCCTGACGCAGCAACTGCGGCTCAACTCGCGTCATGGCCCCTCTCCGACGGTGCGTACGATGCAGACGTTGCGCCGCAAGAACCTGGCCTCCCTGCCCGAAGACCAGGCGCTCGCAGGACTGCAGGAAATTGCTGCCAGCGAGCCCACTGCAGAAAATGTGTATGCGATTGCCGAGGTGGCCTACGTTCAAGCAGCCAGCATCGACGCCAAACACAAGAAAGACGTGGAAGCCAAGGCGCTCAACCTGTACGGGACGGCGGTCGCCAATGCGTATTTCTACTTGTTCGATACCTCTCTGCAAAAATCACGAAATCCGTACGATCCTCGCTTCCGCCGCGCATGCGACCTGTACAACACGTCGCTGGAACAAGGTCTGCGTTATCTGCAGCAAAACGGACTACTGCGACCCGGTCGCACTTCGACATTGGAAACGGAGGGGCAGGTTTTTGACATCTCCATCGCGGCCCGCCAAACGTGGCACGAACAACATTTCGACGAGCTTAAGTTTGTTTCGGACTTTGAAGTCAAGGAGCTAAAAAACCACTTCCGACAATATGGCCTGGGCGTACCGATGATCGCCGTCTATCGACCCGGTGACCCACCTTCAGCGGCAGATCAGCTCTATCCGCCCGGCATGACCTTTCCTGTGACGGCATTCATGCGGGTCATTGACTCGTCTCAAGATGTCCGCGATCCCCGCCGCATTCGGCACCGCTGCGTCCTGGAGCTGTACGATCCCATGCTGGTTTCGGAAATCGTCGTGGGGAATGAGACCGTACCGCTGGAAACCGATTTGACGACTCCGTTAGCCTATGCGCTTGACAATCCGGCATTTCGACAAGCGAATATTCCGTCTCGCGGACTGCGCGATGGCGAATCGTCGAACACTGTCAGCGGGCTGTATATGCTGGAACCGTTTGATCCGCATAAGATCCCGGTCGTGATGGTGCACGGATTCTGGTCCAGCCTGGTAACGTGGATGGAGATGTTCAACGACCTGCGAGCCAGCCCGGAGTTACGCGACCATTACCAGTTTTGGTTTTATCTCTACCCGACCGGCCAACCATTTTGGTATTCGGCGGCCCACTTGCGCCAGGAACTGGCCCATGCCCGGCAGACGCTGGACCCCGGTCGACAGGCTGAAGCTCTGGACAAAATGGTCCTGGTCGGACACAGCATGGGCGGCTTGCTGGCAACGATGCAAACGATAGACTCCTCCGACTCCCTGTGGGCCCTGGTGAGCGACAAGTCGTTGGACCAGCTGCAGTGTACCCCCAACGTGCGCAACAACCTTGAGGCAACCTTTTTCTTCGCTGCGGATCCGTCGGTGCAACGGGTCATTACGATTGCCACACCGCTTCGCGGCAGCGAATACTCCAATGGGCCGACGCAGTGGCTGGGGCGGAAACTGATCAACCTGCCAGCTCAAATCGTCTCCTCGCGCCAAGACCTCCTCCGACACAACCCGGGTTACTTTGGCGAACAGAGCCTTTTGCACGCGACGACCGCCGTCGAGTCAATGGATGCGAATTCACCCGTTTGGGACTTTCTGCGCGATGCCGATCATGCGCCTTCGGTGCGATTTCACAACATCATCGGAAATCTAGAGGACTGTAAAGTTCTGGGGGCCGTGGCTGGTAAATCGGACGGCGTTGTCAGTACGGAAAGCGCCCGTTGCCCCTACGCCGTCAGTGAAATCGTGGTACGTGCCGACCACGTGGCAATCCACAGGGAACCGGCCACAATCTTGGAAGTTCGACGCGTGCTGCAGGAACATCTAAGCGCCGTAGGTCAGTCTGTTTCCAATTGACGCGGCGGCGGCCACGACGGTTTTCCGCTCCCTGACCGTCCGCGGCCGCAATGCCCGAGCGGCAAGAAGATGGTCGACGCTGTCCAGATCCACAAAGATTCCGGCAATTGCCAGGTTTGCGATGCTCGTTTATTCCGCCGAGCGATAGCCGACCGTAAGGGCCACTGAATGGTTCGTGACTTCGTGATCCAGTGGCGTGTTGCCCTCGAAACTACGCGCCGTTGTCCTCCGACGGCAAGAATTCCGCCAACTTGGCGACGGCGCGTGTCCAGAGTTTGCGGGCTGCCTCTTCACTGCGGTTGAGCCGCACGCCGATCTCGGCGAAAGATAATTGGTCCCAGTTGCGCCACATAATCACGTGTCGATACTCCTCCGGCAGCTGCAGCAATGCTGCTCGCAAGTTCGTCACTTGCTCGTCCAGGTCCGCCGACGTACTAGGAGTCAACTGCGGATCTGGAAGGACGCCCGCGGGACTTGCTGCATTCTGGTCGCCTGGCGAGACTTCCCTCGCGACGTTACGAAATTCCGTCCCGCGATACCTGCGTCGGACGTCTACCAGTCCATTCAGCAACGACTGACGCATCCAGGCCAACAATTCGCCGTACGTCTGGCCGCGAAACTGGCTGAAGGCGGCGTGCGCCTTGATGCACGTTTCCTGGACAATGTCCGACGAACCTATCTTGGCTCGAAGTGGTTGGTCCAGATTGCCTTGGGCAATCGCCAACAGGTACGCGCGACAGGATTCAATGATCCGCTCGCGGGATGACTCGTCCCCTGCCAACGCGGCACGCAAGACTTCATCCAACTCGCCATCCGTATCAAAGTCGTTGGCTTGAGTGGTCATGGCGGCAACCTGGGGAGCTTAGCTAACGACACGGACGAAGTTTTTGGAAAGATCATTCGTCCGGTCGGGCGGGAGTTTGCGTCTCATGTCTTCGGCAGGCGCTGACTTCAGGGATCAGCACGGGGTGCGGGCATCTTTTACAAAGGCAGAACAATGTTCCCAAGACGAATGTATTGTACTATCGCGCTCGGTATTGGTGTATTCGCTGGTCAATCGGCACTGGCGGTCGACAAAGAGTGGAATCTGGCAGCGAACGGGACCTGGAGTACGGCGATCAACTGGTCCCCCAACGGAGTTCCGACATCCACCGATGCCGTTTTCTTCGGCCGAGCACCGTTTCCACAGGGCTTTCTCACCACGCTGGATATTGACGCCATCGTGGCCAGTTTGACCATGCGAAATGGCTCGGATTTCGACACGAGCGGGTTTCAAATGCAAGTCAACGGCCTGACGACGGTCGCGGGAACGGGTTCTGTGTTCACGATCAATCCAAGGAGCTACGGCCGATTTCGACGGACTCGATACCGAAGGGCTACTGATTGAAAACAACGGAACCGTGAACATGAACGGGGGCATTTTGGAGCTTGAAAGCGGCGCCCTCGACATAATGACGGGCGGCGTGGCCGGCTCCGGCGGTCTGGGGGGATTTGGCACGATTGAACTCATCGAATCGGGCCTGGCAGGAGCTCAAGCCTTCAATAATTCAGGGCGGCTGTACGTGGGCAAGAACCAATTCGCCACAGGCGGCACGCTGACGATTACGAACACCGACACCAACAACCCCGCAGTTGTGGGGGACGGAAGCGTCGACCTCGATGGCGACTCCGAAACCGGGGTCGTCGACGTCGATGACGACGGAATTGGAAGCAGCAACTTGACGCTGGTTATCGACGCAGCGTTGGCCGACACTTTTGGCGGTGAACTGCTGATTGGACGCGGCGACGCGGTCGATTTTCGCCGCGCCTGGCAAATAAACGGTGACCTGCAATTGAACGGATCGACTGGAACTGCGACCCTGCGTGGCGCCAATGTCACGGCCACGGCCGGCGCCAACATTAACGTCAATTCCGGCATCGGTGCCATCGAAAGCAACTTGACGGTGCTCGGTGGGACAGTCAACGTCGCCACCGGCACGACGCTGCGTCTGGACGGAACCAATAACATCAATCTGGCAAACGCGCTGCTCCTCAATGGCACGGCCACTCTGCACGTGACGGGTGACACATCCATCAATGACGCAACTGCCGATTTCAATTGGGACGGCGGCGGCAGTACGCAAACTCGCGTCTCTGGAAGCGGTTTGTTGACGTTGAACGTCGACAACCTGGACATCGGCGACGACAACTTTGACGGTGAAATTGACCTGGACGACAACGGAGACCTGTCCGTGACCGTGTCGGACGGCGAGTGGAGTGTATTCTCTGGTGGCACACTGCGAAAGAATAATGCCGGGCTCTCCTCGGTCTCTGGCAGTCGGCTGCTCGTGCAAGGCAGCATCGACGTTAATGGTGGCACACTGGAGATTAACCCGGCAGTCGATGTTGCATCCGGCGGTGTGTTAAACGTCGAGGCCGGTGCCACAGCGCAGTTGGATGGTGCCACCGACTTCCTGTCCGGTTCTCTTCTGCTAATCGACGGAATCCTCGACCTCAACGGCGCAACGACCTGGAACAATCCGGCCCTGGCTAACGGCACGGGCACCATCATCAACGATGGCGGATCGACCATCACAGGCAATACCACCATCGGCGTGAATACGTTCGACTGGGATGCCGGCCCGACCACCGTCCAAGCAGGACGGACGCTAACTCTAAATGTCAATAATATCGATCAGGGAAATGATACTTTCAATTCCGAGACCATCACGGTCAACAGCGGAACGCTCAGCGTGGACGTGGCCGACAATTCGTGGACGATTGGCAGCGGGGGGATCCTGGCGCTGGCCAATACGAACGGTACCGATCCGGCCCTGAATGGCGATCAAGTAGTATTGAATAGCGGAGGAGCAATTCGGGTGACCGGCGGCGATGCCCAAATCAACGCTCCCGTCTCGGTAGACAGCGGATCGCAGATTCTGATTCAGTCTCCTTTGACATTGCAACTTCACGCGCCTACCACGCTGAACGGTGGTACCATCGACGAGGCCAGCGGAGTCAACGCGACGCTGGGTCAGTTTGGCGCACTTTCGGTGACAGGAACGTCCAGTGTCAACGTCGACACCTACAATTGGGACCAGGCACCCACTACGATTGAACCGGGTGGGGCCTTGACGCTGAACGTGTCAGCGATCGACGCCCAAGCCGGCGAACGATACGACCAGGTTCTGACGCTCAATAGTGGGAATCTAACCGTCAACAACTCGGCCGGAGCATGGACGATTGACCAGCTGCTTGTCCTCAACAACACCACGGGGACGAATGCGAGAATCTCCGGCAGCAAGCTGCACGTGGGGGACGACGTGGGAACGCTGGATGCCGACGTTCTGGTGGGCGGAACGGGTGCTTCGGTATTCGATACCAGCGTCGACTATCACGCCGACGCGGATGTCTCGGTCTCGGCCGGCGCACTCCTGCGCACAGCGCGACGACCCAACTGTTGGGCGGGGGTGAGTTCACCGGCGACGGTACGCTGGACTTCGCGAGTACGCTGAATATCCTGGCGCTACCACGATAAATATGCCAGGTGGAACCGTCGACCTGGACGGCCCTGCCACGGATCTGACGGGCAACACGGTCACCATCAACGCACCGTTGACCATGAATGTTGACACGCTCTCGTCGTTTGGCAAATTCAACCTGGTGGGCACGAATTCGATGGGAGTGAACAGTACGCTGGGAGGTATGCTCACGGTCAACCTGACAAATCCCGCCAACGCCTGGCGGATCAATCCGAACGGCGAGTTGACATTGATCAGTGGCAACGCGGCAACGACAGTGCTGGCAGGGTCCGACATGGAAATGGACGGCCAGCTCACGGTGTCCGGCGACGTCCGCTCCACGGCCCGCATGATGATCGGTGGAACCGTTGATATCATTACGCCCGGCGAACCGCTGCGACTGGAAGGTGGTACACTGGTCAATCCCAATCGGTTGGACGGTGGTACGATCAATGGTCCTGGTCTGCTCCAGACCAACGCGGGGCACGCCTTGTACGGATTCGGTACCATCAACCCGGCCGTCGACTTTGGTGGCTCGGCGGAATTGAAAGCCAGCGGCGGCGAACTGGTCGTTTCCGGAACCGTGTTGGACGTTGGCGAGATGGGAACGGCCAACGCGACCGGGATCCTGAATATGGCGAATGCGTGGAGCACCGGCGTGGCCAATCAAGTTCGCATGGCCGGTGGAGAACTTCGCGGTGCGAACATTACCAACGACAGTGCAAACGGTGTCCGTGGCTTCGGTGAAATCACCGCCCGCGTGATCAATAACACCAGCCTGATCGCCGACGGTGGGACGCTGGTCGTCCATAACGCGCTGTCCGATTATGACGGTGCGGGCGCGGGCGTGCTGGACGCCACGGCCGGCAATCTGGAGATCCGCGACAATGCCACATTCGGATTCACAGGCACCGCCCGCGTGGGCAGTTCCCGCAACACGTTTATCAACGGCTTTCGCATGAATTTCAATGCCGGTTCGACCATGCGATTGACCGGCGGGACCTGGCAGGCGCCGTCGGGATTGAACATCGCGGGTACCCTGAATGTCGATGCCGGCGGTCCTTCGTTTATTGACGCCGATGCGGACCTGACGTTCACGGGCGGCAGCAGCACGGCGTTACTCAGCAACCTGCAGATCAACGCCAATCCGGCCATCGTGCAGGCCGGCGCGACGTTCACCGGTGGAGGGGACCTGGTCAATCTCGCCACCAGCGCGCTGCGGCTGAATAACGGCGCCGTCGTGGGAGTTGGAATTCAGAACGCGGGACTGCTGGAACTGGGGAATGCGGCCACGGTTCGCGCCGATGCGGCCGACTTCATACAGTCCAATGCCGGGACGATCGAGATCAATCTGGCAGGTACGGGGATCAATCAATTTGATCGATTTGTCCTGTCGGGCGGTGCTCAGTTGGCCGGCGAACTGTTTGTCTCGTTGCTGGGCGGGTTTACCCCAAGTCTCGGTGACAGCTTTTCATTCCTCACGGCCAGCGGTGGCGTGAACGGCACGTTTGACTTGGAGACACTGCCGTCGCTAGGTAACGGCCTGACGCTGGACGTCGTCTACAACCCGACGTCAGTGATGTTGCAAGTCATCCAGAGCCTATCGCCCGATTTCGACATGGACGGCAACGTCGACGGCACCGATGTGGACCTGTTGGTGATGGAGATTGTCGGCATGACCAATCGCCCGTTGTTTGACTTGACTGGCGACGGCAGCGTCAACACCGCCGATCTTACGGAATGGCTGGCGCTCAGCCGGAGACATCAATTTACCCTCGCATAATTCGTATCTCGTAGGCGATGCGAATTTGGATGGAATCGTGGACGGACAGGATTTCATCACTTGGAATTCTAATAAGTTCACATCGCAAGCCGCATGGACAGCCGGCGACTTCACCGCCGACGGCGTTGTGGATGGACAGGACTTCATCGCCTGGAATACCAATAAGTTCAATAGCGCCGACCTGGGTTCGGCTCGCGTGCCGGAGCCCTGCGGATGGCTGATGGGATTGTTGGGTATATTGCTGCTGATCATCCGCCGACCGACCCAGTCTGTTCCCAGAAGCTGATTGTGGACCTAAAATGGGGGATGCCGGGGTGTGACACGCTGTGGGTCAGTTCCAGGCGTGCGTACATCCTGGCAGCCCCGATGTTCGTGCATGGAGACGGGTAGCAGCAGTCGCAGACGCCACCGAGTGAAGCGGCATCTCTCTGGGCACCACACTGTCCAGCAGACCCCGGAAACGCGATGACGAGATATAAGCAGCTGGGCTGTCTTCTTTTCGTTGTGCCAACAAGCGGAGAACCTGAGTTTGGCGGAGGAACCTAATCACCGCACGGCACAGGAGACGGCTGCGACAGGGCGTATTCCCGCGCAGGGTGGGGCCACTCCCTGCCAGGGGGATGCCGAAACGTTGCTCCTGGCGGCGGAGGAAGTTGCCGGGCTAGAGTCCCGTGATGACGACCCGTCCCGAGAACACCTCTTCCGGCGTGGCCAAACGGCCATTGAGTTACTGGAAGCCATCCGGGTAACTAATCCGGAACGGCTGGCCGATCTGTCGGGTCCTGCGCCCGACAATTTTGGTGACGAGCTGCCACCAGCAATTGGTCGTTTCCGCATCCTTCGCGAGTTAGGGCGAGGCGGCTACGGAGTCGTCTTGCTGGCTCACGATCCGCACTTGAACCGGCGAGTGGCCCTGAAGATCCCCCGGCCGGAAGCGCTGGTGACGGCCGACCTGCGCCGGCGATTTCTCCGCGAGGCAGAAGCTGCCGCAGCGCTCAATCATCCTCATATTGTTCCCATCTATGAGCAAGGCACGGTGGGACCGATCTGCTATGTCGCCTCCGCTTTTTGCGATGCCCAGTCCTTGGCCAGTTGGCTAACGCAGCGGCAAGTGCCTGTACCGCCACTGCAAGCGGCAAACATCATTCAAGCTTTGGCTGATGCCGTACAGCACGCGCATTCACGGGGCGTCCTGCATCGTGATCTGAAGCCGGCCAACGTGCTGCTATTGGTGGACCAGGATCGCGAATCGCACAAGTCTGGTCGTGCTTCGGGGATGCCTGACGAATCGTTGGCTTTTGAGAGTGACGGCGATGCTACCGATCATGCGGAATCTCACGCCAAATTGACGCCGCTCATTATCGACTTCGGGTTGGCTCGGATTGAAGGTGCCGTCGGGCTCACGATGAGTAATGCGATTGTCGGGACACCGGCGTACATGGCCCCCGAACAGGCTGCTGGAAAAAATGATGAAGTCGGTATGGCGGCTGACATCTATGCCTTGGGCACCATACTCTATCAATTACTCACGTTGCAGCTTCCCTTTCCAGGGAAGTCAGACCTGGAGATGTTGCAGGCCATCCAGCTTCAGGAGCCGAAGGCGTTACGACGGTGGGATGCCGACATTCCTCGTGATCTGGAAGCCATCTGCCTTAAATGCCTGGAGAAACTACCCCAACAACGATACGCTTCGGCAGCCGGACTGTACGCAGACTTGGATCGGTTCTTGGCCGGGCGACCTGTCAAGGCAAGGCCCATCGGCAGCCTGGAACGCTTGCGCCGATGGGTCCGCCGGAATCCCGCGTTGGCCGCCATGAGCGTACTGGCATTCGCCCTGTTCGCCGTTGGTGCTGTTTCGGTTTGTTGGCAATGGCGCAGGGCCGAAAGCAGTCTCGTGGAGGTCCAGCAGCAAAAGGACCGCGCGACTAGCAACCTCCACGCAGCCCAGAATGCCGTGGACGAATTGCTGACGGGGATCGCAGCTGAGATGCGAGACTTACCACAGACGGAGGCAATTCGCATGCGGCTACTGAAGCGGGCCGCAGTCATCAACCAGCGATTCCTGCAAGATGAATCCGTGGATCAGGCCGAGGCCAGCCTCGATTCCATCAAGGCCTGGCGTCGAGCTGCGGACATCTTTTTGCAGTTGGGAGACCTGGCACAAACTGAGAAGTCGCTCGGGCGAGTGATAGAACTCTGTGAGTCCCTGTCAAAACGCGAGCCATCGGCCGAAGTCGTCGAGGACCACGTGAACGCTTTGTGTATGCTGTCTGGCGTCACGGACGCGCACAATGACTGGAAGCGTTCGCAGCGAATCCTGCAGGGTGGGCTGGTGATGCTGGACGCCCAGCCCGCTAATTTTTCCGCGGAGGTTGCCCTCTGGCGTGCCGAAATCCTTCGCAGTCTGGGGATCAACGCCGAACGCCAAAATGAACTCGACGAGGCTGGCGAATACTATCACCAGTCAGTGGAGCACCTCGGGCAGCGCGAGGTCACTTCCGGTGACACGGTTCGGCAACTCGTTTCCCAGGCAAAAATACATAGCAGTTATGCCATCCATTGCAAACAACGGCACCGCTTCGATCAGGCAATGCAACACTTCGGTCAGGCTCAGTCTGCTTTGGAGATTCTACGTGAGCGGCGTCCGGATGATGCCGAGTACCAGGCGATGACCGCCATGAATCAATACAACATGGCTAATCTTGATCTCGCGGCCGAACGGTATGACCTGGCCAGGTCCCGCTATCTCAAGGCAAAAAACGATTTTAAACAGTTGGCGGCGAGCTTTCCGCGAATCGTCAAATATCGCGAGCTGTGGTGTCATAGCCTGTTTGGCGCGACTCTGGCGTCCAAGCAACGCGATCAGATTGACAACCGCATTCTCATGCTCAAGAAGGCTGCTTTTTTGCGCGAGGAAATCTTGCGGGAACATCCAGAGCTGCTGGAAAATACGGCGCAGCTGAAGAAGACATACCGCAACCTGGGCAGGGACCACATGCTTGCCCAGCAGTACGATGACGCACGGCGATGTTTTCGTCGTTCGATCGAGTGTACGGCGGATGCCCAGTTCTCTGCGGCGGCCCAGCAACCAGACCGTATGGATGACGCCTGGGCCTGTTCGCTGATGGGGCGTCTGGAGATGAAGTGTCAGCGCTGGCCGAAGCGCGGCAATGGTACGAACGGGCTATCGCCATGCGGCAAGCCGACACGCTGGACACCATGGCGCAAACCGACCAAATTCATGATACGGCGGCACTCGGGCTGGCCGTGGCGCGAGCTGGTCAAGTCGAAGAGGGCTGGCAGATTGTCCACCAGCTACCGGCATCGACTTCGGACATCCCAGATACAGACTTCATCGCGGCCAAAGCCATGCTGGATCTTGCCGAAAGCCTGGCGGATCGATCGACGGAACATGAATCCACTTTGCTCAGACCGCACGACATGCAGCTGGAGGCTATTGCTCGGCTCCGATCCGCTTGGGAGTCTGGATGCACGGACGCCAAGGACTTTGCATTGACCGTCTTAAGTGACGTCCTGGGTGACGTCCCTCAATTTCAGCAACTCGTCCACGACATGACACCATCGGCTGAATAGGGCGGTCCCCCACACTATCCACAACGTTTGACCAGTCGCACTCCCCAACTGGAGCCACCCATGTTGTTTTTGATTTTGATGGAGTGATGCTGATCGGTAATACAATCAAATCCGTACGTGCCCCGGTGGGCACCTGGCGCGTCTAAGACAGACTTGCCTACAACGTATGACACGCGACTTGTAATTTTTTCGCGACGGTCCGACATGCCAGCATTGCTGCCAACTCGTGACCACGATGAAACCCACCGTTTTTTTAGCTACCTGGTATCTTTTTTGAAACTGTGCGCCGATTGGCACAGAATCTGCTTGGGGATTATCACGAACGTGAACTGACCAAGAGTCAACATCTCATCTTAGGAACAAGGGAGTGTGCAACATGTTAGTTTTGACGCGAAAACCGCAAGAGGTAATTCACATCGGTCCACACGTGACCATCACCGTCGTGCGCGTCAGCAGGAATTCAGTCAGGATTGGGATCGACGCTCCCCAAGACGTGCGCGTCACGCGAGGCGAAATCGAGGTGGACGATTCCTCCCGCGTACCGGAGTATTCGCGGAGGGAACAAAATGGTGCCAACCGCGTGGCACGATCCGACACCCGGCTGGCGCGCGTCAAATCGCTGACCATTATCGAAGCGCTGGACGATTTGGCCCCCAAGCGGTCCGATCCGCCTGGCGTCGAAACGGTCGGTGAGGATAGCCGGGCCACGCGCGACTACTTTGTTTGGAATGCCGAGCCCTCGCATCGCTTGCCAACGAATGGACGAATTGCCGACTACTTGCGGACCAGAGCCAATCCGCTTGATTGATTGGCCCGCGCCATCCGGTCCGACTGTGACGGAGTGATTGGGCCTCAGGTGGAGCCCGTCGGCGCCGCCTGAGGTGAAGGCCCAATGCCAGACTTCGACACCCGGGAATGTCACGGCAATTTGCCTGCTTGCATCATGGGACAGCCAGTTCCTGAGCAACCTGTTCGGGTCACAATGAAACGCACGGGTCACGACCATCCAGCAACCAGCGCGCCCCGACGATTGCTCCTGGACCATTTGCAGCGCTAGGGCAAGATCGCCCTCATCCCGGATAATCCACATCACAGAATTCGGATCGGGGAAACGGTGAACGCGAATCTGTGGGTCCGAATAAAACGCGAGGGTCCGAGCCATGTAATCCGATATGACGAACACGTTTTGGTCTTGGGCATGATGCTCCAGCCAATTGGCCGCACTCCGTACGTCCTCGTTGAAATAGCGTTCCACGGTCTGCCGCCGAATCGCGCCGAGGGTCAGCCAGGCCGTACAGGCGATCAGCAACGGGACACGCAGCCAGCGTTGCTGCGTGCCACAAATTCCGACGGCGACCATTACCAGGCAGGGAACTGCCGCCGGCGCGGCGTAACGCACATTGAAATTCAACTCAAAAACCGCCGAAAGCGCGGCGCAACAGAGGACGGGAGTAACGGCAAACGAGAGCATGACAACGAAATCGCGTCGCTCGCGCAACTGCCGCCAGAACCCGAACAACATCGGGAGGGCCAGCAGCGTCGCTGAACCAACCATGGCGGGCAGCATGGCTCTCACAGCTTGACGCGGGACCGCTACCAGTTCATGAAGCTCGGATACGCTGGGACCGAAGGCATAGCCCGAAAGAAAACTAAAATAGGTGTATCCGACGGCGAGCGCGTTGGCGCTCACTTCGACGGGATAGCCTTCCGTGAATTCAAAGTCGTCGCGCAGCAAACCGTAGAGGGGTAGGCATAGCAGGGCCACGGCGGAGAATGCCGTCAGCCCACCGCCCCCACCCGCTTTCGTCCAGATTCGGTCGTGCAGCCAGGCGATACCGGCGGCCACCACGATCAGCGACATGTAGTAGTGGGTGTAAACGCCGAGCGTCGAACTGATCACGAAACACGCCCAATCTGACTTGCTACCCGCGTTTAGGGCGCGGTGCAGGCTGTAGCAGGCGGCGGTCCCACACAGAACGAACAGCGAATAGGGTCGAGCCTCTTGGGCGTAGTGAATTAGAAAGGGAGATAATCCGGTGACCACGCCGGCGATGACGGCTGCGGCTCGACCTGCCAGACGATGCGTCAGCGCCACGCTGATCAGCACGGTCAGCACGCCACAGCCGACGGACAGCCAGCGTCCTACGAGTGGGCTGTCCCAGCACGCCAGGGCGAGCGACACAAGGAGCCGGAAGAGCGGCGGAAACCCGTCCGGGCTGTGCAAGATTTGCGCGAAGCCCAAACGAGCGTCCTCGATCTCGATAATCTCGTCATTGGACAAGGACTGATAGTCGATCCGCCAAACGCGTGCCGCCAAGGTGCCCACGATCAACAAACCGATCAGCGTTGCGTAATGCCGGTCGATCCATGTGGCCCGAGTTTCCGGCAGGATGCTTGCATCGCCACCTTGATGGAGCGGCATGGAATCACCGCTGCTTGTCTTGCCGTTTGCTCAGCTCGTCGCGTAGCCGCGCGGCAAGCTCATATTGTTCCTTGGCTACGGCCTCCGACAGTCTCTCCTGCAGCGTTTGCCCGACTTCGAACTGGGATCGTAACGTCTCGCGGAGTTCGATCAGCCGCGCAACCAGCTCATCCTCTTCGTAGTGTTCTTCGACATCATTTTCCACAAATACGGTCCTTAGCTGCTCGAGTCCATGATTGATGGTCTGAACCGCTTCCTCTGCCGAATCGTCCTCCAGCACGGCCAACGCTGCGGCTTGGATGCGGTGATACATGACGAAGGGCCGATACTGTTCGTGGGTCAGCGTCCATTGCTCGTCTGGCGAGTGTTTCCGGCAAAAGTCCATCATTTTCAGCGAATGTTCGGCGTCTTGTGAGGCTTCCCGGTAACGCTGCAGGGCCAGCCAACAAATTCGGCGGTGGTAAAACTGGACGAACTCGCGATCGACCTCGAAGCACTGGTCCTCGGTAAGCTTGAATTCGCCCTGGCTGACCATTTCCAGCTGTAGCAGGTGATCAAAATAGCTGTCTGCGCCCTCGGGACGCGTTCCGTCCGGTCGATGGGTGGTCTCCAGCTGCAGTACACCCATCTCGATGCGCATGAGAATTACCTCACGTTCATCACGTCCTGTGCCCAGGCGTACACTGATCATGGAGGGGTCAAAAGGCCAGTCCTGAAACAAGTCGTCTAGATTAAAATCGCTCGCGTCGTTCATTACCAAGCCATTGAAGTTGCTATCGGGGCCCTCATTCCGGCGGATTATAACAACCTGCTGGCAAGGGGACCACTCGGCACGCCGCGTAGGCCGCATACGGCGAGACCGGCACGTGGGTCCCGAGGGGGATTTCCCATGCGATGTCCCTCGGCAAAACGGGTTGCGGACTGCGCGGAAGTGTTGCCGTGCAAGTCCTTGGGACGGAGATGCGGATGGCAAATCGCCCAGCTACTCGCCGCTCCAATCAGCCGGTCGCCGCAATTGTTTCTTGCGAGATTGCGACTCTTTTTCAGCTCGGCGCCTGCGACGCGCCGCCGCCGTGGGGCGGGTTGCCCTCCGCGAAGGAGGAGCTTCGGCAACCAGGCGAAGTAGTTCCTTAAGCTTGTCCAGACAGTCGCGTTGGTTTTGTCGTTGCGTGCGAAACCTCTCACTAGAAATGATCAGCAGGCCATCTGCCGAGATACGACCGGCACAGCGAGCCAGAAATCTCTGGCGCACGTCCTCCGGCAGCGCAGGAGAACTCGCGACGTGCCATCGCAGCACGGCTTTGGTGGCTAGTTTGTTGACGTTTTGTCCACCCGGCCCGCTGGCGCGCACAAATGTGAACCGCAAATCCCGCAAGGGGATCTTGATCCGCCGATGTACATCCAGCACGCGGCCGCTTCGTACTTCGGGCTGGAAGGACTCGTCGCTCAAGGATTAGCACCTGCCAGGTTGCCCATGGCTTCAATCGTATTTGCCAACAAGGCATCATAGCAGAGCGTTTCGATTTCGGGGC
This sequence comes from uncultured Planctomycetales bacterium, assembly GCA_963695565.1. Taxonomy (GTDB): domain Bacteria; phylum Planctomycetota; class Planctomycetia; order Pirellulales; family Pirellulaceae; genus CAVOGW01. The sequence continues at coordinate 110,604 of CAVOGW010000003.1, read as the reverse complement.
CCATCAGTTCCGTTTCGAAAAAGCCTTGGTAGCCGTGTTCGATCAAGGTTTGCGTCCACTGGCGCAACGGGAACACGCCGGCCCCCAGCGGCAATCGATCCTGTTCCCCACATGGGGGACAGCGGGCATCGGCCAACTGCACGAGCGCGATATGCGGCACCAGCGTCGGCACTCGATCCAATAACTCCGGGTTGTGTCCCCAATGATAAAGGTCAAACACCAATCTTAAGCCGGGGACTTCGGCGATAAGTTCGAGCGCACCCTCAATCGAGGTCAAGAACGTCCATTCCCAGCCGCATCCTGGATGCATAGGCTCGATGGCCAGGGTGACGTCCAATTCGGTGGCGGCCTGCCCCAGCTCGCGGAGGGCTTGAATGGTCAGGCGTCGGGCGTGTCCGTGCGTGTGGCCGCCGCGACCACCGGAATAGATCACCAGGCACCCTGCCCGAATCACGGAGGCCAGCCGCAGCGCTTCGAGTGCGTCGTCCAGGCTGAACGCGTACGTGCGGCCATCGCTGCCAGTAAATCCGCCCGCCCACATCAAGCTGGAGACGGTCAGACCGCATTCCAGTAAACAGTCGATACCCCGCTCTTCGCCGCATTCGACAAGTTTGGGTCGCCAAACGCCAATCGCCTGGTAGCCGGCGTCCGCATACTTTTGCACATCGACCTCAAACGTCCAACGATACGTGGTCAACTCACTCATGGAAAGTTGCAGCATCGCGAGGGCCCTTCCTTGACTGGCTTGTTCGAATGGCTTTCGCCAGACGTGACCTGGCTCACCATGACGACTGGGTTCCGCGCGCCCAGTATGCGGCATCCGAGTGAACTTGTAAAGAAATGCCCGCGGACCACGAGGCAACGATCCAGCATCTCCGAGTGCCTTGCCGATTGTAAGGCAACCGATCCACTGCGAGAAGCACGCCGTCTGCGCTGGCGATTCCGTTACGGTTTTCCCGGAGTCTTGTCGGGCGACAAGTCCCAGGCCACAACCCACGTCGTGTTACCTCGCTGCAGCCCGAATTCCGATTCCAGTTGTTGCGCCATATCTTTCATGTGCGCGGCACCATAAAAGATGGCAAAGCGCCGCTTGCCGCGGTTCATTTCACGCTTGAGCACCGAAAGAGCTTTCCTGTTGCGCTCCGTCACCAGCGTGGAGCCCTCGCTCCCTTCGAAAACACCCATTAGATTGTCCATATCGGCAAACTGTTCTGCCATGAACACCTTGAGCGCATGCTCTCGATTGGGCGAAAACAGCGCAGCCAACAACTTGACGTCATCCGGTCGGCCCGGCTGCTTAGCCTGCTGCGCCAATCCCTCCAGGAAGATTTTGGTCAACATGCCCAGCATACTCTCGCCGCGCTGCTGCATGCTGTTCGCAAACTCCTGGGGCGTCATGTCCGCATGCACGAAGTTCCGTCGCGTATAGTCGACTTCGTCGAGTTGAAATGTCAGCCCCAGGACCTTGGTCATACCCCCCTGCAGCCACGAAACCGCACTGTCCCGTTCCACACCCCCCTTGGGAACCCGAGTGCCTTCTGGAGCCACAAGCTCGTAGAGGACGGCGTCGTAATCGCGAAACCGGCGGTTAAGGTCCTGGTAATATGGGCGGTCGGCAACGTGTACGGCCGAAACCAAATCGACGTAAACGCCAGGGGAAGTCCCCGAATTGGGTACAAAACGGGTGATCGCCACCTTCAGCGCCGTGGGCTCGTCGTCATCGCCGCGAGACAATAAGATGAAGCTGGTGTCTTCGGCGTCCGCCGCTGAGTCGACTTTTGGCGTAGGCGAAGTGGACTTTGACGCCGGCGATTGTGCGGCGACGTCCCGCGGCGACCACGGCAAAGCGAACCATAGCGCCAGGGTGCTGATGACCATGCGCCCTGTCGGCCAGCCGCAGAACATGCTGATCCGGAATATTTTCGCGATGTTAAGACGTCTCACGATGCAGTGCACCCTTGAAAAGTGATCGGAAATAAGCCACAAAGCTAGATATGGCGGTGACCCCGAATCGCAATTAACATAAAGCAGATCGGCGCGTTGCACGCGCGTTAACAGCAATACTTGTCGTAGTGCCATTGAAAAGTCACAGTCTGATCTTCGTGCAAGATAACAGAAAGGTCGTAAAAATGAAACGTTGGCTATTAATTGCAGTCTGTTGCGTGGCCCTCTTTAGCCTGGGCTGTAAGTCAGAGTCGAAGCCGGCCGGCGGCAGCTCCGGTGCCGCTGCCGGTACGGAAAAAAAGGAAGGCGCTGCCGAAAACGCCGGCGCGATGACGGATAAGCCAGCGGACGCTGCTGACAAGCAGTAAGCCGGACGCCTGCGAACTCGTGGGAAGGTGGCATGTCCACCTTTCCACTTTTTCTTTCCCGCCGCATCCGCCGCACGCGGCCCTTTTTCCACACGTCTACGATGCACCCCGCCGGCGAATCTCGTGATCCGCGCCCACTCATCGCCGTTTTCGAAACTCGTTCGCTGGATACCGGGGATATCCCCCTGGATGAGCTTGCGGACCTGGGACGCGTGATCTTCCGTGATGGCAAAATCTCCGCGGAAACATGCCGCCAGGAAGCGGAGGCCCTGATCGTTGTCATTAACAAGTCTCCAATTTCCACAGCCGTTCTCGCCAGGTTCCCCCAACTGCGAATGATCGCGGTGACCGCCACGGGCTACGACTGTGTCGATCTTGACGCTGCCCGCCAGGCGGGCGTGCTGGTTTGCCACGTTCCCGAATATGGAACGGAAGCGGTGGCTGAGCACGTGTTCGCGTTGCTGTTGGCGCATTGTCGGGCCGTCGAGCGGCATGACGCCTTGATCCGTGCCGGACAGTGGCAACGGCACGGCGAATTTTCCTTTTGGGAAACGCCCCAAACAGAAATTGCTGGTCTCACCCTGGGTATTGTAGGCTGGGGCCGCATCGGTCGTCGCGTGGCTACCATCGCCCAGGCTTGGGGGATGCACATCCTGGTCCATACGCGACAGCCGCCTGGGAATTCGCCAGCCGCGGTCCGTTTCCTTGACTTGGCCACGTTGGTCGCGGAAGCCGATATCGTCAGTCTGCATTGCCCGCTCAACGACGCCACGCGGGGGATGGTTAACGACGAACTGCTAAGCCGCATGAAATCAACTGCCATCCTGATTAATACCGCGCGGGGCGGCCTGGTGGATGAACAGCGCTTTGGCCGACGCATTGCAGGAGGGGCGTCTCGCCGCAGCCTTGTTGGACACGGTTGCAGTCGAACCCATAACCAGCGACAATCCGCTATTTTCGGCGCCGCGTTGCATCTTGACGCCGCACCTGGCCTGGGCCACGAACACGGCACGTCGGCGGCTGGTCGCCGAGACAGCCGCGAATATTCGAGCGTTCCTGGCTGGGAGTCCGCGCCACCTTGTGGGATAACATCGCGCGTGCATTCCGCCACAACGCCGTTAGAACCTCTCTTGTCGCATGCCGTCGCGCGGATCGGATCGCTCGTAGCTTGTCACCTTCCACGCGTCCCCTTCCCGCACGAATTCGACTTTGAAGAATGACGGCACGTGGTGATGATCGCCAGCTCCGCCGCGCTCTGACACGACAAATACGGCGTTGAATGTTGCCGTCAGGTGTCGGGGGTCCTCCACCAGCAGTTTCAAATTGGGTTTGATCCGAACTTCGTGAAACTCAATACGCGGCAATAGGCGATCTGCGTTTTGTCGTAGTGATGTCGCACTAGAGGCGATATGCTGAACCACCTGGTCGTGAGCGCCGCGCTGCAACTGATTGGCAATCATGTCCAGCGTGCCGGCGATTTCCTCGCGAGTCGTTACCACTAAACGCTCGACGACCAGCAGTCCGCCGGTGAGGACGACCATCGCCAGCGCAGCACCCAGCAGCCACAGACGACCCGTCTTCAGCAGGCCAGCCAGCAGCATCACCGTCATCATGGTCCCCATGAGGACGATCAACCAGGGGGACTCCCAGAAGATGTTCATGTGTGTACTCTGACCTGTCCGAGTTTCAGCCCGGTGGCGAGGCCGGTCGATCCACGCGACGCCAGTTGCGGATGCGAAAGTACCAGAACCCCGATGTCGCAAGCAGGATGGCGGCCGCAATCCCGATCTTCAACGGTCTTAGGCTGATGATGGTTGGCCGGCCCGTCTGCGACAACTCTGTCGGATCGTCGGGCGCGGCAATCGTCGCCCCAGAGCGTTGCCGGGCCTGATACTGGCGTTCAATCTGCGGTTGCCGCCAGCTGTATTTCGGCTCCGAGAGCAAGATCGAAACGGCGGCACCACTCAGAAAAATGGACAGCCAAAACCAGGCCGAGTCGGTCGGTCTGGTTTGGCCAGAGTCCGTCGCGAGTTTGTCGCTGGGCATCACGCGATGTTACTATGAAAGCTGCTTGGCCACGGCGCCGATGGGGAACAGCCGCCCGCCATAAATCGCCGCGTCCCCCAGTTCGTCCTCAATCCGCAGCAGTTGATTGTATTTGGACAGCCGATCGGACCGGGACGCCGATCCTGTTTTGATCTGTCCCGCCGACGTGGCCACGGCCAGATCGGCGATGGTCGTATCCGAAGTTTCGCCACTTCGATGACTGATGACGAAGCCATAGCGGTTACGCTGCGCTAATTCGATGGCTTCCAACGTTTCGGTCAGCGTCCCGATTTGATTGACTTTGATCAAAATGGCGTCAGCAATGCCTTCATCGATGCCCCGCTGCAGTCGTTCCGTGTTGGTGACGAACAGATCGTCACCAACCAGCTGAGTGCGATTCCGCAGGCGTTCGCTGAGCAGCTTCCAGCCTTCCCAGTCATCTTCGCTGCAGCCGTCTTCGATCGAACAAATCGGGTAGGCACTGGCCCATTCCGCTAGAAAGTCGACCATGCCACCTGCATCTAGATGTTTGCCGTCGATATGGTACAGGCGTTTTTGGGGATCGTAGAATTCCGTGGCCGCAGCATCCAAGGCGATCCAGATTTGCTTTCGCGGCACATACCCAGCGGCTTCAATCGCCTGCATGATCAAGTCTAACGCTTCGCCGTTACTCTTCAGGTCCGGCGCAAAGCCTCCTTCGTCGCCAACGGCCGTGCTCAGTCCGCGTTCCTTGAGCACGGATTTCAGGTGATGAAAAATTTCCACGCCGGCACGCAGCCCGTCCGCAAAGGAGTCGAAGCCCAAAGGCATCACCATGAATTCCTGCACGTCCACCGAATTATCCGCGTGTTGGCCGCCATTCACGATGTTCATCATGGGGGCCGGCAGTACGCGCGCGGCAACGCCCCCCAGGTAACGATACAGAGGTAAGCCAAATGAGACTGCGGCAGCCTTAGCCACGGCCAGCGACGTGCCTAAAACTGCGTTAGCGCCTAACTTTTTCTTGTTGGGGGTGCCGTCGAGCTGGCATAAGTGCGCGTCAATTCCTATTTGGTCATGAGCGGACCAGCCGGAAAGCTCATCCGCGATGACCTGGTTTACATTGTTCACCGCCTGGGTTACGCCCTTGCCCAGGTAATATTCCTGGTTGCCGTCGCGCAACTCCCATGCCTCGTGGGCTCCCGTGCTGGCACCGCTGGGAACAGCAGCTCGGCCCACGGATCCATCCGTCAGGCTGACTTCGACCTCTACCGTCGGATTCCCTCGACTGTCAAGGATTTCGCGTGCATATACGTCGGCAATGGCACTCATTACAAACATCTTCCTCTCGATATGGGCTCAGAGAAATCATTAGGTTTAGGGAACGAGGCAGGGCGGTTGCGCCACAAGGAGTCCCATGATCGGCCATCGCCGCTGCCATGCCCCATTATTCTGGCGGATCAGTAGCCCTTCCGCTAGTGACCCACCGAATTACCGCGTTTGGCTGGAATTGCCAACTGCCGTTCGAGCCTCGTACATTGCGAACTAACCGACGAACATCTACAGTTGAGGTGTCATCATGGGGGGAACGCATCCGGATGCAGATATTCAACGAGGGTCATTGATGTTTACGGGAATTGTGGAAGCCGTCGGTACGCTGCTGGAGTTGCGGCGGCTGGGAGATTCCTGCGCATCGTGGTGCAACCACCGCCGACGATCGACGACGTGCGGGTGGGCGACAGCGTAGCGCTGAATGGATGCTGCCTGACCGCCGTCGCCTGTGGGACGCAGCGGCTAGAGTTCGATGCCGTGGAGGAAACCCTCCGCCGCACGAATCTCGGCGAACTGCAGGTTGGCGACGCACTGAACCTCGAACGCGCCTTGTCGGTATCCTCCAGGTTGAGTGGCCATTTTGTGACGGGACATATCGACTGCACGGGAGTCGTGACGGAGCGACTGGATCAGGAAGAATGGTCCAAGTTCTGGTTTCGCATTCCCGAACCATGGACTCAGCAGCTGGCCAGTAAAGGTTCGATCGCTGTGGACGGCGTCAGCCTAACGTTGGTAGATGTGATCCCGGACGGATTCAGCGTCGCACTGATTCCGCATACGCTCAGCGTTACCACGCTGGGCCGACGTTGGCCCGGTGACGCGGTCAACATCGAAACCGACATTTTGGCCAAGTACGTGCAGCGGGTGTGGCAGGGACAATCCGGACAGGAACAGGCATGAAGATGACCGCCGGCAACCGACAGACGATCAGTTTTCTGCGTCGGCGCTTTGAGCAAGCCGGGCTGCAACCTGACGGCCGACACGGACAGAATTTCCTGTTTGACTTGAATCTGCTTGCCTTGCTGGTGGATTCCGGCGGCTGCAGCCTGACGATTTGGTGTTGGAAGTGGGGACCGGAACCGGAGCCCTCACAGCTCAGATCGCGGATCGCGCCGGATACGTGATCTCTGTGGAAATCGATGAGAAGTTGCATCAGCTGGCGGCGGAAGAACTTCAGGGTCGTACCAATCTGGAATTGTTGCAACAGGATGTGTTGCGCAACAAGAACTCAATTCACGCTAACGTACTGGCCAGGATTGCCGACAAGCTGGCTGATCCGGCGCTCGTGCGTCTCAAGCTGCTGGCCAACCTGCCCTATCACATCGCCACGCCTTTGATATCCAACTTGCTGAGCACCCCGATCGTGCCCGAGCGGATGACGGTCACGATCCAGAAAGAACTGGCCGATCGCATTGTCGCCCGGCCTGGAACCAAAGATTACAGTGCGCTGAAGTGTTTGGATTCAGAGTCTGTGTGATGCCGAGATCGTCCGCGTGCTGCCCCCCAGCGTGTTTTGGCCGCGACCGAAAGTGCATTCAGCATTCCTGGTGATTCGCCCCCTGGCCGAAAAACGGGCCCGTATTCCTGATCTGGGCCGTTTTCATGATTTTGTGCGAAGCTTGTTTCAACATCGTCGAAAATTTCTCCGCAGCAATTTGATCAACGCGCTGAAACCCGAATTGAGCAAGCCGCAAGTCGACCAGATCATGGCGGCGCGTGGCCTGACGGAGACCAGCCGCTCGGAACAACTCGATACGGAAGACTTCTTGCAGCTGTACCTCTGCGTGCAGCAGACGATGGGGAGAATTTAGCCGGCTTTAGGTTTGGCTGGCCTGATCAGGATACGCGACAACACGGCTCAACTTCAAGCCACCGGTTTTCAGCGTTGTCAACCGGTGGGTGGTGACTTTCAGCCTGGCATGGTATTCCGCAATCCCCCAGGCTGCCGCCGAGACTTTTTCGGCGGTTCTCACTTTCGTCCTCAGGTGACGAAACGAGGCTTCTCCGAGTAGATCGGGGAGGCATCCCGAGATCCGAACTTGCTTCGTGTCCGCACAAAATTCGCGGTACCGCCCGAAAATATGCGGCGGCATGCAACAACCAATGTGGCCAAAGATAAGGGTGAGAGAGATTAGCCGGATTCGGTCTCCGCGCAGCGATGCCGAACCGGTATGTCGATTCCGCCTGCGGCGTGTTATTATCTGTGGGGCGAACGCCGATGCGGGCCGATTCGTCGACTGGCGGGGGCAAAGGGGGCAAAGGGAGCCACAAACGTGCCATGAAATTCATTGAACTTACCGGACGACAATTGCGCCTGTTGCTAACCGAAGATGAACTCAGACCTAATGACCTGGCGGCGGCGGGTGTCAAAGATGAGACGATTGTCCGCGTCAATCAGCAAGGCGATATTGAAGTTCGACGACCGGACGGATGGGACGTGATCGGCGGGTTATTGGGTGATTTCGAGCAGCGGATCGTGCATACGTCCGGACTGCGCTGGGCCTAGCCCCCGCGTCTCTGGCGGTGCCGACGGTCCGTTCGATAGCCGGCCCGTTGGCAGACGCGCCTCGGAAGTGCCAGCATGCCTGGTGGCGGCCGCGGTCTTCAAAACCGTTGAGACTGATGTCAACCATTAGTCTGGTGGGTTCGATTCCCATGCACTTCCGCTTGTAGCTGACGTAGCCACTTGCAACGATTTGTGAAGATTCGCGTAAGTTGGTTGCGGCCAATCACGTGTGACGAGTCCGTCGGGTCCATGTCAGCTACGGCTAGACGTTCAGCAATTCCCCGCCCGTGTGCATCTTGAGCAGCTGGTCCTGGATCTTGATCGCCCGCAGCAACGTCCAAACCTGGTCCTTCCCGAATGTGGACGGTTTGGATGCGGCCATGGTCTTCAATTCGTCGGTCACCGCATCGTACTGGTCCGCCGTCTGGTCGAGTTTAAGACGCAGACGATTGCCGATCGCAAGCAGCTCCTTTTTGTCCAGCCCGCGGCAATTGGGTCCCTGATCACGACTAATCAGCAGGCACAGTTGGGCGCAAGCGCAGGAATCAAGTGTGGGAAACAGATGTTGAACGCGATCGTAGAGTTGTCCGAGCATAATTCACCGAACCCTGTGGATGAAACACGCCGCGTGCCGCCGATGAGGATCGGCCACCTCGCGTCTCGTGTGAGTTGGGTATGGCAGCCGCTTCATCATGTCGATAAGCGACAGCCATGTTCAAACCGATCAACCATAGCTTAGAAGTATTCGACATCAAGTCAGTCGGCCATCGCTTTTTTGCCTGCGAGGTACCTGACGTTGCCGAAGGGAAAACGGAATGTTGCCAAAGCGGCACGATGCCATCTGACAACCGTTTTGATGCCCAGGTGCCACGGGAAAGCCTGGCAGGATGTTGCCTTCCGCCATCATGGTCGTCCCCAAGGGCGGAAGACGCGAGGATTTTCGGTGACGAATCACCACCGTGGAAGGTCTTGATGACGCAGGACAACGCTTGCGCAGCCTTCGCGGCACGCGGAATAATCGATACCGCGCCACAAATTTCAAGGTGCGCAGCCGGCCAGGATGCGTTTCATTTCCCGTACCGCTTCTTGCATCCCCACCATGATCGAACGAGCAATGATGCTGTGGCCGATGTTCAGCTCGTGCATGTGGTCCATGCGGGCAACGGGTAACACATTCTGGTAGTTCAGACCGTGCCCGGCATGCAGCTGCATGCCCAAGCCGTGGACCTGTGCCGCTGCCGCTACCAGCCGCTCCAATTCCCGCTGCTGATCGGCCCCGCGAGCACCGGCGTAGGCACCTGTGTGCAATTCCACGGCCGCGGCATGTAGCGCTCCGGCCAGTTCCAATTGACGAGGGTCCGGATCCAGGAAAAGGCTGACCATTATCCCGGCTGCCGTCAATTCGTCAATCGCGCGAACCACGGAGTTGCGATGCTGGACGATATCCAGTCCCCCTTCCGTTGTTAATTCTTCGCGTCGTTCCGGAACCAGTGTGGCCTGATCCGGCCTCACGTCGCAGGCAATGGTCAGCACGTCACGCGCACAGGCCAGCTCGAGATTAAGCCGCACCGTTGTGGTTTGCTTCAAGACGTGCAAGTCTCGATCCTGCATGTGCCGCCGGTCCTCGCGCAGGTGGAGTGTGATGGTGTCAGCGCCACCTAATTGAGCCAACGCCGCCGCCCAAACCGGATCCGGCTCGAAGGTTTGGCGGGCCTGTCGCACCGTGGCCACATGATCAATATTCACACCCAATTCCGGCATGCCACATCGTCCTACGTTGAAAATCACTCGGCTGGCTGGACGCGGTGCGACAACAGCCACTCGTAAACCTCTGGATTCGCGAATGTCCGCGTCCAGCTGTCGTGGTCGGCATCCGGGTAAATCGTCATCCGCGGACTTCCGTTCGCTTGAAGAATTGCCGTGACCATCTCGCGAGTCCGCGACACGGGTACGACGGAGTCCCGCTCGCCATGAAAAGCCCAAATCGGGAGGCGGGCAAGGGCCGGGGCCCACTGCGGATCCCCGCCGCCGCAGATCGGCACGGCCGCCGCGAAACGCTCGGGATGCGCAGCCGCTAACCGCCACGTCCCGTAGCCGCCCATGCTGAGCCCCATGATGTATACTCGGCTCGTATCGACGCTCAGCCCAGCTTCCACATGGTCCAGCAACGCCAGCAGCGGTTCGACTTGCCATTTCTCGCGGTAAGATTCCACGGGATCCTCCGGCTTGGGGGGAGGACACTGCGGCGCAAGGACCGCGAACGGAAAATGGTCCAGAGCCAGTTTTTCTCGCCAGGGACCGTGCGACCTCACGCGATCCAGTTGATCCCCGCCCAAGCCACACTCACCCAGCCCGTGCAGGAACAGGATCAATGGAATGGGACTGCCCTGGCGTGCATCGTCCATCGGAACGCTTAATAAGTAGGGCAAACGCTCCGTCCGTCCGTCCGGGTCGGTGTAGGTAAAATCATGAGCGGTCGTGGAGCCGGGTTGTACTTGCAATGAACTCGAGCCCGCGCCTTGAGTGGAATGATCTTCTGAATTCCGCCATGCCGGCAAAGCAGTGGCCGGGTCTTTCTTGTCGTCGTGCGAGTTGCCTGAGTCCGAATCGCCAGGTCGCGTCGGTGCCGATCGTTCGGTAGGTTCCCGCTGCGGGGTTAAAACCAGGAAGACCCGGGTCCCCAATGGCGGTATATTTTTTGTAAAAGCCTCAAACAACCTTTCGGCATTCAGCTGGCTGCTATGCACGGGCAGATCGAGCATCGCGGTCGGGAAATTGGCGACGCAAATCAGATCTCCTCCTTCGGCATTATAGAACTTCTCGCCGGTGTTTGGATCCGTCCAGAAACTGCTACCACCAAAAACCCAATCGTGATCGAGCGGTTTTCCGGTGCGAAAGTCGCGCACGCAACGTCTCGCGTTCTCACGGTGCTCCTTACCTTCCGAGTCGATCCAGACCAACTCGATGGAAACCGAAGTACCGGTGACGGCGCGGTACTCTGGGTAGAATCTCGCGGGAGATCCTGCTCGAGCACCGACCGCCAACAGCGCAGTATGCACCACGAATGCCGGCGATGAAACCGCCACTACGGACTCGTGCTCTTTGGTGTTCTTTAGACACGCGAACATCTCCAGAGCCCCTTCACGCAAAACCACCTCGCCGGCCACCACGACGAAGTGCTTCTGGGGATCGAACCATACGGGCTGGTCGGCCGTCAGCCGAGTCAGCCGTTTGAGCCAATCTGGCTCCGTTGGCTTGTTCGGCAATGCCGTGGATGTCGAAGGCTGCTGGCCGGGGCTGATTGCGAGATGGCTTAGCATCACGACCAGGGCCAACCCCAGAATGGACCACGGCCGCAGCTGCCGTCCGCGTGGCTCGCACGGAAACACCGGACAACGTCCTTGAATGCTGGCGCTCCAGGATGCTGCCCGCAGATGTGGATCGCTGTTCATACGAGTTCCCATTTCTTATCCGGAAAGTTGGCGGGCAACGCGGGCCTGGCCGGAGCCCACTGGATGCGTGACGACGAACGCAAATCCGTCTCGCGCGTTGCGAAAGACTCCCATTGCGGTACATTATACCGGCCTGAGACACGAGATTACGACCCGGGAGAACATGCATCATGACGGCCCGTTTAGCCACCCAGAAAAAATCGCCTAAACCTACAAAACGTGCACGATGGCAACCCAAACGCAAGGATTCTCGCACGATTCAACAATGGACACGGGCCCTGAGTAGCTCCAACGGGAAATTGAACGAGGTGTTTCCGGCCTGGTCCGATTACCTGCACGCTCGTCGTCGCGTGCCAACGGCTGGGAAACTGGTGGGGGATGCGAAGCGTTACCTGTTTTGGGGCGTGCCGCCCGAGGAGTCTACCGCGGCCGCCATGGAGCTGGTGGGCCAATTAATGTCGGCGAAACGTATGCCTTCAGATTCGTGGGCCGGACAAGCGATGGACTGGAGCGCCGAACGTCTTGAAGGGTCGCTGTCGCCCGCAGTTGGCCTCGAAGCGCTCGGCTGGGCTACCCTGTTGGCTCGGTGTCCCGAAGCCCTCACGCCCGATAGCTGGTCGGAGATCCTGCACCAACTGTTGAATTTGGCTTCATTCCATCATGGCATGAAAGCGGGCGGCGATGTCTGGGTAGCGCAGCTCCTTGGGGGCGAATTGGCTCTGACGCTTGCCTACTATTTTCCGGAACTTCCCGCATGCGACTCCCTGGCCCGCGAAGGTGGCAGGTTCGTTTCGAAGGGCCTTGTGGAGCTACTGGATGGAACCGGGATGCCGGCGGCAAGTCACTTGGACGTGACGCGTAAACTGTTGGCCAGCTGGACGCGCAGCCTGTGTATGGCAGATCGGATCGCTACCAAGAAGACGAAGCTGGTTTCGTATCAGGCGAGGATGCAATATTCCTGGCTCGTACGACAGGCGTTGCGTTTAACGCGCGGAGACGGTCGGCATGCATTTGACGTCCACCGAGGGCGAAAATCACGGTCCTGCGACGGACCGCTGTTTGCCTTGGCGTTGAGGCTGATCGACGATCGCCAGGACCGTGCCCTGGCCCGCCTCGTGCTGGACACCGACGAACTGGACGAGCGGCGATTGCCCCCCAAACCCGCCTATCAATCTGACTGGGGGGGCGTGGCTGTAATGCAGCCGGATTGGTCGCCGCGCCAACCGCGGCTGGTCGTCGTGTACGGAGACAACCACCCTCGCATCGAACTCACAAATCGTGGACAGCTCGTCGCCTCGGGGCCGTGGGTCCCCGAAATTTCGATCGATGGCTCGGCGGTCCACGTCGCTTCGGACTGGGAGTGTGTCTGCTGGTTCACTGACCACGACGTCGATTTCATGGAATTGGAAGCCACGTTGAGTAACGGCTGGACGCTGCAGCGACAGGCGCTCATGGCCCGGCAAGACCAGTTCCTCTGGATGGCGGACGTCCTGTTGGGAGATGCGGCGGCCACCATGGATTACCGACTGGACTTGAGTTTGCCGCAGGATGTTGAATTTCGTTCCGCCGACGAAGCGACTGAAGGGCGGCTCGTGGGGCGTAAACCGCTGGCGCTGGTATGCGCGCCGTCCCTGCCTGAATGGAAATCGGCCTGCCGAGAAAGTGGCCTGCAAGCTGCGATCACCCCCCACGCCTTGCGCGTCACGCATCGTGTTTACGGTCGCGCCGCCTACTTTCCCCTGTTCTTCGATTTGCACCGGCGCCGCATGTCGCAACCCGTCACCTGGCGTCAGTTGACGGTTGCCGAGCAACTGGAAATCGTGGGGCGCGACGTCGCGGCCGGGTTCCGCGTGCATGTCGGCATCGAACAATGGATCTTCTACCGCTCGCTGACACCCGACGGTAATCGGACGTTGATCGGACAAAACTATGCGTCAGAGTTTGTCTGCGGCCGATTCTTGAACGACGGTGATGTGGAACCCCTGGTTGAGGTGGAAGCGTCTCGCGAGTAGCGCCAATCCGCGTTATGCTGATGTTTGGATGAGCCGCGCGCAGTCGATTATTGCCGAAAATTTCCTCCACGTAAGGCAACGCGTGCAGACGGCGGCTGCGCGGGCCGGACGCAGCGCCGACGAGGTAACGCTGATTGCCATCACTAAGTATGTGGACGTTGACCTGATCCGGCCGCTGGTGGAAGCCGGCTGCTTGCATTTCGGCGAAAGTCGTCCTCAGGCGATTTGGAAGCGCGAAAGCGCTCCCGGATGACTTGCGGTGGCACCTGGTTGGCCATCTGCAGCGAAACAAGGTGGCCCGAACCTTACCCCTCGTCTGTTATGTGCATTCGCTGGACAGCATGCGGCTGGTCGCCGCCATCCAGGCCGCGCTGCTGGAGTCCGATCGGCACGATTGCCGATTTCTGCTGGAAGTGAATATCTCTGGCGAAGCGCAAAAGCACGGATTTCTGCCAGGGGACATGCCTCAGGTGCTGACCGAATTGGCCGAGTACCCGGACGTCCCTGTGGTCGGTCTGATGGGCATGGCAGCGCTCGACAGCTCGCCCGATGAAGCTCGACGACAATTCGCGGGACTGCGCAAACTGCGTGACGGGCTCGGAGCTGAAGCACCCGATCACGTGTCGCTGAGCGAATTGTCCATGGGGATGAGTGGGGATTTTGAGGTCGCGATCGAAGAGGGCGCCACCATGGTGCGCGTGGGCTCCGCGCTATTCGCCGGCTGCTCCGAATCGCCCGCGTAAGGGCCTGTCGACTTAATCCGTCCCAGGCAAAATGTCATCCTGCAGGAGCGACGCGACTGAAGGATCTGCCAACAAACGCTGCGACACCAAATCAAGTACGACGTTTGGAATCGTCGATGGAAGATCCCTCGGGTCGTTACGCGATGTCTCAGGATGACTCAATCTCCGATTAAATCGACAGGCCCGTAAGGCAAGTGCAACGCCTCCCCGCTCCCTAGTCGTAGTGGATTTCGAGAATCTTGAATTCCTGCTTTCCCTTGGGAACTTCGATCGACACCGTTTCTCCCACCTTCTTGCCCATCAGACCGGCGCCGATGGGACTGATGACGTTAATGCGACCCGAGTCGTAATCTTCCTCGCCGGCACCGACGAGCGTAAATTCCTCTTCATCGTCGTATTGCAGGTCCAGCACTTTGACACGAGCCCCGAAGGCAACTTCATCTTTCGGCACATTGCTCGTGTCAATGATGTCAGCCAATGCGAGCTTACCTTTGAGCATATTGATCTTGGCTTGCAACATGCCTTGCGTCTCCCGGGTACCGTGATACTCGGCGTTCTCGCTCAGATCTCCTTCCTCCCGGGCGGCCGCCACGCGGGCCGCAATCTTGGGCATTTCATCCTGTTCGAGACGGTCGATTTCCGCTTTAATTCGGTTGTAGCCTGTGCGGGTCATAGGAATACGATCGGTCATCGCAAGGCTCCATTCAGATTGGACAAGTTAAATGCTCGGACTTGGTCTCGCCGACCGCCAGCAGTTGGTGTGGTCGACTCCTGCCGGAAGATGTTGGTCCGCGGCTGACGCAAAACGACAAAGTCGCACCGAGCTGGCGCGACCGCTACCCTTATTATTTTGGCTAATCCCCTGGCTGGCGTAAACCCCGAGTCCGCTGCCGCTGGGCAACGGACCTAGCGAGAGGGGCTCAATGCCGCCTTGTACCCGTAACCGCCGGCACGCGTGAGCGTCCGGTTCCCGATTTCGCAGAAAACCGCGTGCTAACGCAGGTCGGCTGATTTTGTTCGCACGTGACACGCGTCACGTGGATGGCCTACGGAGAGTAGCGGCCCCATTGTCATCCTGAACGGAGCGGAGCGGAGTGAAGGATCTGCCAGCCAACCTGATATCACCCACGAGAGTTCCGTCTGGATCTCCCAAGCCTGACGTAACATGTACAACAAGGTCTCTGGCAGATCCTTCGGTCGCTGACCGTGCTACACAAGTTGTCAGCTCCCTCAGGATGGTGTGGGGCGCTGCGTGGTCCGAGCCCAACGGCCTAATCTGGCGACACTCTGGTATCTTCGGGCAGGTACAGGATCCGCCCGCAGCTTTTGCAGAAGACGATACGATCCATGGCAAGTTCGTTGATCATCTGGGCCGTAATGCGCTGATTGCAGCCGCCACAACACTCGGCTTCCAGCGGTGCCAGCGCCTCGTCACCATGGGCCTTGACCACCCGCTCGTAGTCGTTCTTGACTTCGGCGGGTAAGGACACTTCCGCGGATTTCAGTTCGTCACCTAGCCGGGACAGCTCTCGTTCCAGATGATCCCGTTCCTCGGCGACTTGGCGGCGAACACCTTCCAGATCGGACTGGCACTTTTGCAAATCCGCCATGGTCGACTGGACCGCGGCTTCTTCGTTGTTGGCTTTATCGAACAGATCAATGATCTCGTCCGCGAGCACACTGTTGGCTTGTTCGTCAGCGGCAATCTGTTCCAGGTACGCCTGGTACTCCTTGTTCGTACTGCAACTGTTCAAGCGCCCCCGAATGTCAAAAATCCGCCCCTCACGTTCCTTGAGGTTCAATTCCTTTTCGTGGATGGTAAGCCTGGTGCGCTGGAGAACTTCCTTTGCGGTCGCGACGGCTTTTTCCAGCGTGCTGAGTCGAGTCTCTCCCCCTTTAATTTGTCTTGGTCCGCGCGCGAGTCTGTCCCGCACATCCTCTAGTTGTATGTGCAGGCGATGAATCTTTCGCAAACTATCCGCATTGATGGACATTGGACAATTTCCCAGGGCTATGTGAACGGTGGTTCCAGATCGTAGCACATCGCGAACCACCAAAGTTGTTTCATCTTACCGCGGGTCGAGCATGGTTGCCGCAGCGCGGTGCGGTATCGGAATTTATGGTTTTAGCGCCACGGAGTCAAATTGTCCATTCCCGTTTGTCGTGTGCCGGGGATTGCGCAGAAAAAAACCGCCGCATCCAGCTGGATGCGGCGGTCGAGGATTTGCCTGGAATTTGTTTCTCGTTCAACCGGCCGCGCGAAAAATCCCGCCAATTGGCCGCTGCGTGTGGGATTTTGCAGCTTGCGGACAGCTTTGGCTTCGATTTGTCGCACCCGTTCGCGGGTCACCTTAAAAATCCGGCCTACTTCCTCCAGCGTATACGTGTAGCCATCGGTGAGCCCGTAACGAAGTCGAATGATCTCGCGTTCGCGCGCTGTCAGGGTTTTCAGCAATCCATCGATCTTGTAACGCAACAGCTGGTTGTTAGTTTGAGCGATAGGATCGGCGCTGGCCTGATCCTGAATCAGCTCACCGAAGGCGGCATCGTCATTCTCCCCAACGGGGCGGTCCAGGCTGACGGGATGTCGGCCGATATCCATGACCCGCTTGACCTCGTCGATCGTGCAACCGGCTCGTTCGGCGATTTCCCAAGTCGCGGGTTCTCGCTTGAGTTCCTGCAGCAGCGTTTTTTCCACACGGCGGAGTTTCGACAGCACATCGATCATATGTACGGGAATCCGGATCGTGCGGGCCTGGTCGGCAATGGCGCGCGTGATGGCCTGGCGAATCCACCAGGTGGCGTACGTGGAAAACTTGAAACCGCGGCGGTATTCATACTTGTCGACGGCCCGCATCAGCCCCGTGTTGCCTTCCTGAATCAGGTCCAGGAAGCTAAGTCCGCGATTGCGGTATTTCTTGGCAATGGACACGACCAGCCTCAAGTTGCTGCTGGACAGCTGACGCTTAATCTGCTCGTACAACTGAAAGTGTTCACAGACCTGCTGATAGCGACGTCGCATACTGGTGGGGCTTTCCTTGGTCAGCATCAACAAACGATGCAGTTCACGACGCAACGATTGCCGTTCCTGCAGGGCCGTGGGATCGCGGCGAATAATCTGCAGCCGAGCGCGGACTGCCTGCACGCGCTCGACATAATCCTTCAGAAGTCGCATCATGGGCTGTACGCGTCGTGTCCGCAGGCTGAGTTCCTCGACTAACTGCAAACATTTGTTGCGACGACGAAGAAACGACTGGATGCGCTGCTTACGCTCCACGTTGGGCGTCGACTTGCGGATGAGCGTGGCAAATTCCGCCTGGTTTTGCTGCATCAATCGATCCAGCGTCGCCAGGTTGTGAGGCATCCGCGCCAGAATCTGCTCTTTGGTCAAGCGTTCCGTCAGCGAAACCTTGATCGTGCGATCAAAGGGAAGCTCGCCGGCATAAACACGTTTCAGCGTTTCTACGGTGGCCCGCATGGCAAAATCGCAACTCAACAGGCTGCGACGAAAGCGCTTGCGCTAATTCAATCTTCTTGGCCAACAGGATTTCTTCATCACGATTCAGCAGTGGTATTCCCGACATCTGCGCCAAGTACATGCGAATCGGGTCATCCCCGGGCTTGCGCTGGATTTCGAATGGAAGAATGACAGGCTCCTCCGCTTCCCCCGCATCGGCTTCCGCTTCCTCAGCCGGTTGCTCGAACTCCTGTTGCGGAACTTCAATCAGCGGGATCTTGTTCTCCTCAATGGCCTGCAGCAAGTCGTTGATCTTGTCAGAGCTTACATCCTCATCAGGTAGGTAATTGCTCACTTGATCATAAGTCAAGTATCCAGCGGCTTTTCCTTGTTCGACGATAAAACGAAGGTCGCGATCGAGTGTGACTGACATGGAACATCCCCCTGCGTCATCCTGCGCTATAAAGGATTTCAAAGATAGTTGGTGGCCATTCGACGCCACCACTCGCAAGGCTGCACCCTTCCGTGGGCACTCAAATACCTTGCTGCATTCGACGCTGTCTGAGTATGCGCTGCAGTGCGTCCAACTGTTCCGCTTCCCCGATAGGCTCGGATTCCATCCGCCGGATCTCGCTGCGACATTCACTCTCAATCCGTCGACGCTGGAATGCTTCGAGCACCTGCTGCAAATACTCGGAAGGTCGATTTGCTAGTTCTGACCTCTTTGCCCCTCGTTCGTCAAGCTCAACCAAAAAACTTTTTAGGTCCGCATCTTCCACGCTCGACATGATCTCGTCAAATGTCAGCTGGGGGCGCTGACGCGCCAGCGTTGCCAGCATGGCAAACAGGGATTGGGCCGACTCCGTTTGCAGCTCATCCACAGCAATCTGGTTGGCCAGTTCCGCGATAAATTCAGGATGCACAATGCACAATTCCAGCAGGGCCAGGTCCCAACCGTTCAACGTCGGACGTCTTGACGACTGCGGCTGGGATGGGGCGGACGCGGATGGATTCCGGTTCGCACGCAGCGCACGCAGCCGCTCTCGCAAATCCGGCTCCGCGATGCGAAAATGTCTGGCCAGATAGGCCAGTACCTGACGCTCCTTAAGCTGCATCTGGCTGACGTCACGCACTCCTTCCGAGCCCAGGGACGCCAGCGACGCCAAAATCTGCTCCAATGCACGGTGGGCACCGGGCACGTCACGCACGATGTCAACCCCCCGGGTGGCCGTGGCAATCCGATGGAACAGGGCGTCCGTCGCCTCGGCAATCAGAGCAGCGAACGGTTCACGCCCGTACTGCAGCAGAAAATCGCACGGGTCTTGCCCGGCAGGGATCGTGGCCACGCGGAGGTCGACCGCATGCTTCAGAAACAATTCCAGAATCTCGTTGGTCCGCCGCTGCCCCGCCTCGTCGCCATCCAGCAACAACGTCACTCGGTCCGCGTAATGTCGTAATAACTCCAGATGCCGCTGCCCTAAGGCAGTGCCCAGCACCGCCACTACATTGCTGATCCCAAACTGGTGGGCCATCAACGCATCGGTGTACCCCTCGACCACAATCGCGTGCCGCAACCGCGAGATTTCGTCCCGCGCCAGATCGAGCCCGTATAGCAGCTCTCGCTTCGAGAACAGCCGAGTCTCCGGGGAGTTCACGTACTTGGGCTCGTTGGATCCCGTGGATGAGGACAACACCCGTCCCCCAAAACCAACCGTTCGCCCCTGTGCATCGCGGATGGAAAACAGCAAACGCCCCCTGAAACGATCGTAAACCCGCTTGCTGGTCTCACTGACATTCGCCAAACCGGCTAACTGCAATTGCTCGTCAGTGAATGATTCTTGCCTGGCCCGCTGCAGCAACCAGTCCCATGCTTGCGGCGAATAGCCGATGCGGAATCTGCGCACGCATTCCGTGTGGATCCCGCGACTGGCCAGATAATCACGCGCCACCGCCGCGTCTGATGAACTGGCTAAGTACGTTGCAAACTGTCGTTCCGCCCAGGACAGCACACGAAAAAGAGCGTTCTTGTCTATTCCCGACGGATCGCGCCGCTGTTGGGGTAGCACAACTCCGCCGCGCTCCGCCAGCATTTCCAACGCCCCGCGGAAATCCAGTGACTCACGTTTCATGACAAAACTGAAAACGTCCCCGCCAAGGTCGCAAACCCAGCATTTCCACGTTTGGCGTTCGGGATTGACCTGTAAACTCGGTCGCGAGTCATCGTGCCACGGACACTGGCCCACGAATTGTCGGCCTTGGCGCCGTAAACTGATGTAACTGCCAACCAGGTCCACAATGTCCGTGGCAGCGCGGACCTGTTCCTTGATATCATCCCATTGGTTGTTATTCACTGCAAAATCCGTTTTGTTCGAGTCCTGAACAGCGAGGCGGGATGGTTCCCATACGCGTGTACCCACCGCTACGCTGACTTTCGCCTGCGGCCTTGCAGCAGCCGATTATAGGAGCGCGAATTCGTAACGGTCAACGCACCGCAAAAGCCCCGCGATTTAAGAAAATCTCTCCAGTCAGCTCGTGAATGGTGCACAAAAACAAGCGGGCGGTCAAATCTCCAAATGGACTGACCGCGGTCCCGTTTCGGCATGGCCCGCGTCGGCTGCGCCTCTGCGTGAGAATCACATCACGAGGGGCAATACGTGCTGTCCAGCGACAGTCCTGATCGCTCTATTTTTTTGTGCTCTATTTCTTGTCTCACATCGGCCGGGTTAGCCGGCCGCCGGGTTGTCCAGCCAGGCAGGCTGCGAGACAAGAAAATGAAACAAAAACGATCGGACGGGGCTCGGCGCCTCTGCGCGGTGAGAATCAAACCAGACCGGCTGGAAGCCCGTACGTCGTCAGATGATCCGTCGATTGTTGAGCAAACAGCTGGTCCACCAGTTGCTCGCGGGAACGAGTTGTGTGGCCACGTGCAGCCGCATCACGTCCGCACGTCAACGTGGAGCCCGAATTGTTCCACTGTGCGAAAGGAAGCGACAAGCGGTCCTCCGCGCCGACCGACGAAACCTCGTCCGCAGCCAACGATCGGCCGACGGGAATGAAGTCGGGGTCCTGCTGCACGAAGGACGCCACGATCGTCAGCGAAGCAGAAGCTTGAGCTCCGCCGGTATTCAGCGCCACGTAGTTGATGACTTGCAGGGCATCCTTGGCCGCGACGGCATTGTCGCCGGTCACATCGTACAGCGGCGGGGGCGCGTTGCCATTGGGGGCTGGGAGTGGCTTGCCAATCTGGTTGATAATCAGCACGGCGTCATTTAAAGCCACCGTCCCGTCACCGTTGACATCGAGAGCATTCGCCGGATTTTGCCAGGGCTTGCCAGCACGTGTGACCAGGACGGTAACCCGGGCCGTTGCCGAGCGGGCTCCGGCCGGATCACGTAGCGCATACTCAAACGTGTCCTGACCGGCAAACCCTGCGGCAGGCACATACTGCACGGATTCTCCCGTGACGGTCGCGACCCCAAAGCGTGACGCCGACTCGATGATGATTACCGCGGCCCCCAGGTCTCCGTCAGGATCCGAGTCATTCTGTTTCACGGACAAGGAGCGGGGTGTACCAAAACCGGTGGCATACACGTCGTTGACGGCTTGCGGCAGATCGTTGACGGCACTGACATTGATCGAAATCGTGGCCACATTCGATACCGCGTCTGACACATCCGCCACCTGATATTGCAACGAAACGGGTCCGTTAAAGTTCGCGGCTGGTGTATATAAAATGCTGCGATGAGCAACATCAATGCTGGCCGTGCCCCGCGCAGGCGGCGTGGTGATCCGCAGCTGAGACCAATCGATGGCGTTGTCAGTGTCCGTGGCCTGATCGGAAATCGAGATGGACACGGGAATATCTTCGGGTGTGCTCACGCTGAATGAGTTTGCCACGGGACTGTCATTAACGTTGTTCACCGTCACGGTCACCGTGGATTCGTTGGAAACCACGGCACTGCTGTCACGCGCGCGGTAGCGAAACGTGTCCGTGCCATGGAAATCGGCGCGAGGCCGGTAAGTGATTGTTCCGTTGACATTCTGCAGAATGCTGCCGTTTGCCGGGTTACTCGTGATTTCCACGGTTCCCACGACGGATGCGCCGTTACTGTAGACGTCATTAGCCAGCACGTTGAGCGAAGCGGTGGTGTCTTCGCTGACCGTCAGCGAATCCGGATTCGCCAGCAACGCGGCTCCGCCGGTCGTCGGTTGAAAATCCACTTTGACATTCTTGCCCGCCACGACAACGTTGGAAACCACTCGCGCATTGCCGAACGAACCTCCGGTTGCCGTAACCTGGTAAGTCCCGTCCGGAACGCGAACCTGGTACCCTCCCGCCGACATGGCCGTGGTCGTAAATGTGCCTCCCGTACCGGTGGCCTGGATCGTGGCCCCGCCCAAACCTTCGCCGGGATCGTAGATTCCGTTCTGGTTGGTATCGTTCCAGCTGACGCCCATTAGAAACGCATCGCCAGCCGTGCGCGGTTGACCAAAATCCTGCGTGACCAGGTAGGGTCCCACCTGTGTGGCAGGATTCGTGTCCCGCAGCACGGCGATCCCGACTTCGATCACATCCGAGTCCATCATGGCCACGCGATGTCCGGCGGGGGACTGAATTCCACCCGGACCGTCGCCCCAATCGACGACAAACCCCGCATGTCCGTGGATATGGGACTCGGCGAAGGCATAGACATTTTCGTTGACTTTGCGAAATACATAGCCTTCGGCCGAGACGCGCGGCCCTAAAGTCGGCTCATCGCCCACCTGATGTCCCTGCTCGTCGTACGCCTGCATCTGCAGATTGTGTTTGGCGGCGGCGTCGTACAAATCCTCGTTCCAGGCCACGGGATGGGTGGGCACCAGGTCGGCCCACTGCGACTGCAGGGTCTGGGAATCGACCCGGAAATAGTTGATTGCCGCTTGGACCTCGGCGTCGCGGGCCAGCAGTGGATTCAAGCTGGAAAACAAAACGCTCAATTCCCCCTGGGGGTCTTGCCGCATTCGATTGACGTCTTCCAGAAAGGCCTGCTCAATCGGAGACGGATCGAACGCCAGGAGTCGACGCGGTTCGAGCGCCTCGAAGTTTGCGGTGAGGCGAAATGGAGCACGGGAGCGAGACACACGATGATTTTTCAACACGTTGATCCAGCGTGGCGGAGTCATATCGCGAGTTCCAGCGTCTTTCCCCCGGATCGCTTGGCCCCTGGTTTCCACGATAGTCGTCCCCTGTTTTTTTCACAAGCTTTGGGGACACTAGTCCACAAACAGGCGAATATCGACCGTAGGGTAGGATTAAAACCTTTCCTCAAAACGACTTGCGTTAATCAGCGTTCGTCTGAAATCAGGCCGTTGGCTGGACAGATTACAAACCTGACCTTGACCCACATCTGGGCCGCCTCGTTAGACCGCAAGCCAGAGAAGAATGCCCGGCACACGCTCGTTTTTGCGAAACACGATGCGGCATTCTTCGGCGGCGTGCGCAGTCCGGCGGACGCGCACGCCGCCAGAAATCGCCTGGGAGTCGTGGCCGATGATCGATGCTACCGGCGATTTCTTCTGGCTTGCGGTCTAACGAACCGGAAATGCGTGTAACCCACAGGCTACTAACCTGTCATACGGTTTGCTTGATCAGGGACTAGTGGGATTATAGCGGTTCTCAAAGCTCGGAGTACCGCTGACGCAGCAGGTTCAGTGCAAATTTCGCGCCACGAGCGAGGTGAATTTCCGGGTGCCCCCCTGGCGACACGTGGTTCGTCGCGCTGGTTAGGGGCCCGGCAAGTCCGACTTCCAGGTTATTGGCGGTCGAACTATCCGCGTTATCCCGGCTTGGGGATGTCGTGATCACCAAGGCATAGTCCGTGCACCAGAGTTTGCGCAGCCGCCGCGCCAGTGGTTCTGCTGCCACGGCAGGCCGCCCAACTACCGCCGAGGCGGCCACGGAAGCGGCTCGATTCGCGTCAACACCATCCAGCAGTTGAGCGAGCCCTTGGCCGGAGCCGCTCACCAGCGCCCCCTTGAAAACTGACTCCTGCGGATCGCACTCCGCCAGCCACTGGCTCAATAAACCGCGCGAATACGCATCACCGACCGCCAGGGTGCGGCGTTGTTCGAGCAACATTCGCTGCACGACGTGCTGCAGCTCATCTCCGTCCTCCCCGAACACGACACGTCCCAACCGTTGTCGAATCAACTCAATCGTAGGTGCCGCCGCCGTACGGCACTCCGCGTCCGACCGACCGCGCACGCTGATGCGAAGCGAGATCGTGGCCTGATGCACCGTAATGCCCACCAGGGGATCTCGTCCGCGCGCGGTCAGATCGCCCAGCATTGACTCCAATTCACTCTCGCCCGGCCCGAAACATTTGAGCGTGTAGGCTCGGATCAGCTGTTGGTCTCCTGGCCCTGGACTTAAGCGGGAGAGTACTGTCTGGGCAAACATTTCCTGCGCCTCGGCCGGCACTCCTGGGACCGCCAGCAACCTTACGTTGCGTCCGTCAATCCAGCACGTCAGATCGATGCCCGGCGCCGTTCCGTGTGGATTCGGAATGATGTTCGACCCGGCAGGAAACATGGCCTGCACGCGATTGTTGTCGGTCATGGTTCGTCCGCGACGAGCAAAAATCGCTCGCAGATGAGTGAGGGCGACTTCATCCAGTGTTAGTTGCCGTCCCGATGCGGCGGAGATCGCTTGCCGCGTAATGTCGTCGGCCGTGGGACCAAGCCCGCCCGTCGTACAGATCAACGAACAACGTGAACTGGCATAACGGATCGCGGAAACACATTGGTCGAGATCATCGCCGACCGTGACGTGTAAATGAACCGGGATGCCGATGGACAACAGTTGGTCGCTGATCCACGAACTATTCGTGTCGATTCGATGGCCGCTCGTCAACTCATCTCCGATGGCAATCACCGCGGCGATTGGATTCATACTGCTACTCGGACGTGCGTGGCACGGTCAAAATGTCGAAATAAGGGAGCTGACAACGTGCTGAGCATGGTCAGCCAACGAAGGATCTGCCAGAGAACCTTGTTGTACATCTTACGTCAGATTTGGGAGATCCCAGACGCCCCTCCTTGGGTGATATCACGTTGGTTGGCAGATCCTTCACTCCGCTCCGCTCCGTTCAGGATGACATAGGCCCGCTCCGCTCGGGTTCAGGATCACATAGGCCCGCTCCGCTCCGGTTCAGGATGACATAGGCCCGCTCCGCTCCGGTTCAGGATCACATTCAGCTTCTGGGAATGCATGGCTCCAGCTCAGCGGGTCATCGCCCCGGAACCTGCCCGCAAAATAGGCTATCATTGCAGGCGTTGGCAATTCGCCGACCGCGTTGACATCGGGAGCTGGACAGGCCTATCATCACGCAGAGGCTGGGATTGTACGTCAAGAGCCCCATATGGGGCGGAATACCCGTTTGGCGGTCGGCGCGGGCGGTGATGACCCACGCCAACTCAATTAACAACCAGAGGTTCTGCATCCCATGTCTTGGTACCGTGGCTTCGAACATTGCGTCCGGGAAGCGGAACCATTGGCACCTCATTGCTGGTTGGGATTAGGCGGGGCTGCGGCGTACTTCGCGGAACCGACGATCCGCGAAGAACTCGTGACGATTGTCGAACGTGCGCGTGACGCCAATTTGCCCGTGCAGCTGTTGGGCTCGGGTTCTAACGTCCTGGTAAGTGACTCGGGCTTTGACGGCCTCGTGGTTCGATTGTTGGCACCCTCGTTCGGGCAGATCTCCGTGGAGGGCGATACCTTGAGGGCCGGCGGGGGTGCGCAATTGGCTCACGTGATCATTTCCGCAGCCCGCGAGGGCCTCTCCGGACTCGAGGGGCTGGTCGGGATTCCCGGCACCGTGGGAGGCGCCCTGCACGGAAATTCGGGGGACCAGACCGCTCACGTGGGAAACTGCGTTCATCGCGCGATCGTGCTCACCCGCAAGGGGGAGCTGTTCGAGCGCGCCCGCGAGGAGATGCAGTTTTCGTACCGGGAAAGCAGCCTGGATGAACTCGCCATTCTCGAAACCGACTTTCGGCTCGAACCCGATGATCGCGAAGAATTAGTGCGGCGCGTACAAAAAAAGTGGATCATGACGCGTGCCAGCCAACCCAGTCGCGAGCGACGCACCGCCTGCTTGTTCAAGGACCCCATGGGGGCAACCGCCCATGAACTGATTGATCAAGTCGGACTACGCGGTGCTGCGGACAACGGTGTCTCCTTGTACGAAAGAGATTCGAATTTCTTACTGGCAAACAACTCGGCCACCAGCTCGGACGTGCTGCGGATGATGGACCTCGTCCGTCAGCGCGTCGCGGATCAACTTGGAGTAGAACTGGCGCCTGCCATTCAGGTATGGTAGAACAAAGTCCGCCATGGAATGGCAGGAACTCGACGACAGGGAGGTAATCGGTGGCTAAATCCGACCATCAGCCGAAGGGACTGTTCGCACGCTGGTTCCTGCCGGACGCCGGCCCGGGATTCAGTGCCCTGGTGATTGTCGCGATCGTAATTGCCTGTTCGTTTGGATTGGCAACGCTGTGGCGTCGATATCAGCCTGTGATCTCAACATCGCAATCCATTTCGGCCCAATCGATCGTGATCAATGACCCGCCGCCCTGGATCGTCACCGATCTGAAACAGGAAGCGCTCGTCACTGGCAGCCTGGAGGGAGCCAACCTGGGTGATGATGATTTGACCCTCCGCGTGGCCGAGGCCTTCCGCATGCACTCGTGGGTCAGCAAAGTCAACCGGGTCAGCAAGCGATACCCAGACCGAATCTTGGTCCAGTTGGAGTATCGCCGCCCGGTGGCGATGGTCGAAGTTCGCGTGGGAGATCAACCCGGGCTGTTTCCGATCGACGTGGATGGGACGCTGCTACCTACCGCCGACTTCACCGCGGAGCGTGCCATCCAGTACCCGCGGATCTCCATCCCCAATGCCTCACCGCTGGGCTTTCCCGGCAGCCCATGGGGGGACGATCGCGTCCACGACGCCGCCATTATTGCGGCGGCGCTCGCACCCTATTGGGAAAAACTGGAGCTCTATCGCATTGCCCTGATGGGCGGGTTCGCACAAGGGCGAGGAAAATCCGAAAACGTTTTCCGGCTCACCACACGCGATCATGTCAACCTGATCTGGGGACATGCTCCCGGCAAGGAAAACCCCAATGAGGCAACGGCCGATAAGAAAATCGCCAGGCTTCTGTCCTTGAAAGAGCAGGATGAGTTGACGGGCCTTGGCCCTGATCAAGCCATCGATTTGCGCAATCCGGACAAACTCGATATGGCCGCCTTGCCCGCCGAGCTTCGGTAAACACGCAGGCAAAGCCCGCGCGAAATCAGCCAATCGCCAATTGCCAATCTGCCGTTAGTTCCGTTCGTTCGCAGACGGATCAACTCTCGTCGTGATTGCTTGTTAGTTAGTGGATGGCTAACGAATTGACGGTTGGGACGCACGGTATTACAATTCAAGCCGCTTGGTATTGTTGCGGGGTGCGCCGGGAAGACGATCTAGTTGAAGCTACCGGAAAGCCTGGAGTCTAAGCTAAGCCGCGTAGCCAAACAGCGCGACCAATCCAAATCGCAAGTTGTCCGTGAAGCGCTCGAGCAGTATTTCAACCGACAAACGACGGCCCAACGACCACTCACGACCCTTGATTTGGCGGCTGATCTTGCCGGGTGCCTGGAGGACCCCCGTGACCTTGCGACGAACCCCGAACATCTGGAAGGTTGCGGACAGTGATGCCCGGAACAGTGCTGCTGGATACCGGGCCGTTGGTAGCCTTTCTTGACGGTCGCGACTTTCATCATCCGTGGGTGCTCGAAAGGTTTGCGGAGAGGAAACCGCCCATGCTGACTTGCGAGTCCGTGATTTCCGAAGCGTGTTTCTTGACGCGACGGATGCACGATGGCCATGAGTCAGTCTTGCCGTTGATACGCCAGGGGGCAGTTCACAGCCAGTTTTCGCTTTTTGAGCACTTGGATGCGATTGCTCAATTGATGCGTCGTTACAGGAATGTCCCGATGTCGCTCGCCGTTGGATGCCTGGTGCGCATGTCCGAACTTGTTGAGAATTGCCAGACGATGACGTTTGATAGCGACTTTCGTGTCTATCGTCGCCACCGGCGCAGAAGTATCCCTTTGCTGATACCGCCCAAACTCTGAATCCGTCCGGCCGCCCCGAGGACCGTACCGCCTCGCGGTACCGTTCATATGTTTTCATCCCGGCTGCTAAAATGGTGCCGTTCGATGTTCCGTCACTGCATGTTGCTCAATCTAATGCACTAACTCCCCATGTCCGTTCATCTCTGGTCCGGCGTCTTTCCGGCAATCACGACGCAAATGTACCAAGACGGAAGTCTTGACCTCGAGTCCACCGCGAGGCATTGCGAGGTCCTGATCCAAAGCGGCATCGCCGGACTCGTAGTGTGCGGGTCGCTGGGCGAGAACCAAACACTGACTCCAGCGGAAAAGGTGGCCGTGGTCCGCATGGCCGTGCAAGTGGCCGCTGGTCGCATCCCCGTGTTGAGCGGCGTGGCGGAAACCAGCACGGCGCTGGCCAAGGAATTCATGCGACAGGCCCAATCGGCCGGCGCCAGCGGCTTCATGATCATGCCCCCGATGGTTTATCGGGCCTCGGCGGAGGAAGCCCTGTACTTCTTCCGCCGCGTGGGCTCGGCCACCGACCTGCCGTGGATGCTCTACAACAACCCTATCGCCTATACGGTCGACATCACCGCCGAACAAATGGCAGAACTGGCGGACATTCCCAACCTGGTTGCTATTAAGGAGAGTTCGGCCAATACGCGCCGGATCACCGAAATGCATTTGACAAACGGGGACCGCTTTGCCATTTTCGTCGGCGTCGACGACCTGATCCTGGAAGCAACCATGTTGGGCGTCGACGGCTGGGTGGCTGGCAGCGGCATTGCGTTTCCTGCAGAGAACCAACGCCTGTGGGACGTCACACAGAGTGGGCAGTGGGACCAAGCGCGGCAGTTTTTCCGTTGGTTCTATCCTTTGCTAAAACTCGACACACATGTCAAATTCGTGCAATATATTAAACTGCTGGTTCAGGAAGCCGGCCTGGGACAAGAATGGGTGCGTGAGCCGCGATTGCCGTTGGAAGGGCCAGAACGGCAACACGTATTGCAAATCATTGAGCACGGCCTGACTCATCGTCCCCCGTTGCCGAACCTCGCAACCAGACCACCATCATGACACAAAGTTCTGCTCCGCCGCGGCAAGTATGGATTGCAGGGGAATGGCGAGACAGCCATGCTTGCGGCACTTTCCGCGCGTACAATCCGCGCACGGGGGCTCCCCTGCCCTTTGAATTTCCCGTCAGCGCATGGCGCGATTGCGATCAGGCGCTCCAGGCGGCGGCTCAGGCCTTTGCTGTCCTGCGGACGCTGCCCGGAGAACGCCTGGCATCGCTGTTAGAAAACTGCGCGATGGAAATGGAACGGTGCTCGGCTGAATTGGTCGCGACCGCGCATCTCGAAACAGGTCTGGCGATCGTTCCACGCCTGCGCGACGTGGAATTGCCGCGTACAACCGGGCAGTTACGTCAGGCCGCGGATGCCGCGCGCAGCGGTTCGTGGCTGTACCCGACCGTGGACACCGTTCATAACGTCCGCTCGTGCCGAGCCCCTATCGGTCCCGTTGCCGTCTTTGGTCCCAATAATTTTCCATTTGCTTTTGGCAGCGTCTCGGGTGGAGATTTTGCTGCGGCCCTGGCCGCCGGCAACCCGGTGATCGCCAAAGCCAACTCGTCTCATCCGGAAACCACGCGATTGATGGCCCAGGCCGTTTGGAGCGCGGTGCAGGCAACCGACATGCCGGCCGGCACCATCCAAATGATTTACCGGACGTCCCACGCCGATGGCGAACGGTTGGTGGCGGATCCGCGGATCGCAGCCACCGCCTACACGGGCAGTCGGGCCGCGGGATTGAAGCTGAAACAGGCCGCCGAAGCGGTCGGCAAGCTGATTTTTCTCGAACTCTCCAGCTGCAATCCCGTGGTCATCCTGCCCGTGCGCTCCAGGAACGCGGCGAACAGATCGCGGATGAATTCGCGTCCAGCTGCCTGATGGGTACCGGTCAGTTCTGCACAAATCCTGGGCTGATCTTGTTGCTTGCCCACGAATGCTCCGAACGATTCGTGGACCACGCCGTCGCGCGGTTCCGGCGGCAGGACCCGGGTGTGCTGCTGTCCACGGGCGTGCGGGCCAATCTGACAGAGTCGATCCAAGAGATTCGGTCGGCGGGAGCCGAACTGCTAGTGGGAGGCACGGTATTAAACGGCGGCGGGTTCAGCGTCCACAACACGCTGCTGCGTGTCTCCGGCGACCAGTTTCTTGCCGATCCGGTCCGGTTTCAAACCGAGTTGTTTGGCAACGCGGCCCTGTTGGTCATGCACCACGATGCGGACCAATTGATCGCCGTGGTCGATCACCTGGAAGGCAATCTGACAGGTTGTGTCTACTCACATTCGCAGAACCGGGACGAATCGCTTTACGATCGCGTGGCCGCCGCGCTCCGTTTTCGCGTCGGCCGATTGCTGAACGACCGAATGCCGACGGGGGTCACGGTCTCGCCTGCCATGAATCACGGCGGGCCGTATCCGTCCACGGGGTCGCCCCATTTTACGGCCGTCGGCATGCCCGCGGCTATCGCCCGATTCACGGCCCTGCACGCCTACGACCAGGTCCGTCCGTCACGACTTCCGGCCTGCCTTCGCGAGCAGTCCCCCAATCCCCAACTATGGCGTCAAGTCGACGACAAGTGGATGCAGGGTGACATTGAAGATTCGTAGTCGCGGCGTGTTACGATCAGCCGCAGCGGGAACTTGACAAAATGGCTACTAGCTCGCAGAAGAATCATGTGCACACGATCAGGGTCGTCGATTCACACACGGCTGGCGAACCCACGCGTGTGGTGATTGCGGGAGGACCGGATTTGGGCAACAGCTCCATCGCGGCGCGATGCCAACTGCTGCAGCAGCAATTCGACGACTTTCGCACGACCGTGATTCACGAACCAAGAGGATCGGACATACTGGTCGGCGCGCTGCTGTGTCCGCCCGTCGAGCCGACGAGCGAGGCGGCGACCATATTCTTCAACAACGCGGGATATCTGGGAATGTGTGGTCATGGACTGATCGGCGTGGTTACCACGCTAAAGTACCTGGGCCGGATCGACGTGGGCCCGCACCGCATCGAGACTCCGGTGGGTATCGTCAGCGCCCGATTACATGCCGAGGGAAGTGTCTCATTCGACAATGTCCCCTCCTATCGACATGCGGCCGACGTGGAAATTCAAGTGCCGGAACTGGGGCTGGTCATAGGCGATATCGCCTGGGGCGGAAACTGGTTCTTTCTGGTAACACAGCCCATGATGTCACTGGGTCGTGCGCGCG
Source organism: uncultured Planctomycetales bacterium (assembly GCA_963695565.1). Taxonomy (GTDB): domain Bacteria; phylum Planctomycetota; class Planctomycetia; order Pirellulales; family Pirellulaceae; genus CAVOGW01. The sequence goes on along the minus strand of CAVOGW010000003.1, from coordinate 79,342 downwards.
TCGCGGAATTGACAACACTCGCCTTGCAGATCCGCGAGGCTGTGCAGCACAGGTTTCCCCAGGTGGACCATGTCGAGTTGTTCGACGCACCGCAGGATGCATCCGCCCACGCGCGAAATTTTGTGCTCTGTCCTGGTGGCCAATACGACCGCTCACCCTGCGGGACCGGCACCAGCGCCAAACTTGCCTGCCTGGCCGCCTCGGGGAAATTACAACCCGGCGAAATGTGGATCCAGGAGGGGGTTTTGGGGACGTCGTTTACCGGGCAATATCGCTGGCACGACCGGCAGCGCGGAGAGGTCATCCCCACCATTTCGGGACGGGCGTTCATCACCGCCGACGCCCATCTGTTGCGGCACGTGGACGATCCCTTCGGCCGCGGAGTGCGATAACAGATTTGTGAACGGACGAAAACGAGGTAACCCACACGAGGTAAAGGACATTTGAGTTGAGACACGAAAATAGGCTCAATTGACGGGATCGCTTGTTCTTACATCTCGATGCAATCGCCGTTCCCACGCAGGCGTTGCCAGCTAATCGATCGCGATAAATTGGCAATCGCGCCGCCACAGACGAACCTCGTCGGCATGAGCCTCCGCCAGCCCGGCCTCATCCAGAACACCGCTGGCGCCACGTTTCTTGGCGAAGAACCGGCGCCGTTCGGCCATGGCCTTGCAAGTGGTGATCGTGGTCAGTAACGTCCACGGATCATGTCGATCTTGTAACTCGATCCGGCCGGCCGCGGCGCCGCAAAAAGCTCTTGCGCGTTTGCGAGGTTTGCGCTTGGGGACTTTCGCTTTCACCGGGCGCTTCTTCACAGGGCGCTGCGTGGGCGCTTGACGGCCTAGCCGCCTGAGGTGTTGCGCGTCCGCATACGGGAGGCTTGGGGGAAAACCCTCCTAGGAATGGCCAACCGGCGATTCGATCGAGACTTTTTTACTTTTGCTGCAGGCTTCACATGGAGGATCAGCAGACTGTTGGCCAATCCGACACATAACTTTGTGCGCGCTACAGAGATTTTGAGACAGACTCCATCGTTCATGGTAAGTGAGGGCTTTAGCGCTGGTAATCTGCGTAAATCGCGACGCGTTGCACCGTGAGGGCCACGAAAATTGGGTTAATGCAGCTGAACACCCATCCCGGCTAGAAATCGCGTCGCGTTCCGCATACGCGAACCGTTCACTTCAATCCAGGAGAGAAAGCCATGTTGACACGCCCGTTTCTGGTTCTATGGTCTTTGGTCTTGATCTGCTATCAGCCTCTACTCGCGCAGCATGAGCCGCCAAATCTGAGCGAACTTGAGCGTAGCGGTGCGATCCGATATCCTGACGGCGAGAAGCTCACGGAGCGTTTTTTCCGGCCCCCGGCGAACTTGATGACCATGGCCGACGGGAGGAGCGAAGTGAGCACAGAAGCCATGGCAGCTGCCGTAGAGGGCTTCGAGGGGATTACGTTGCGCGCCAAAGAGGCCATTTTGTTGCCCACCGCCGACGTGGCGGAAGTCCCGCCGGGTTTGGGTTTGGAGGCTCAACGTGAGGCCGTCGCCGAAAGCGGGGCAAAAGAGGAAGCCTCGTACCAGGAGTTTGATGTGCTGTACGATGGACGCTACCCGATTGCGCGCGCCAATCGAGCGGTCTTTTCGGTGGATCAAAAGGCCCAATACATTCGCGATCGCAATCTTCCGCAGGCGCGACTGGCGGTAGCCGCCATTGAACCGACTGTGGATTATCAGAAGGCCCGCAATGTGGCCCTTTCGCATGCCACGGAGGTCTTCACGAAGCTGTACCCGGATTGCTCCGATCCGCTCCTCGAAGTCGCCGCAGACAGTGATGAACTACCGCACTTCGAGGTGTTGCCCAGCACGGATCTGACCAGCGGTGCGCTCGCGTGGAGTTTTCGTGTGGTGTCGTTCGATCCACGTTTTCCGTTTGCGCGTAACTACTGGATATCGGCCACGGGCGAGCCGACAGTATTGGACTTCGAGGACCGCGTCTTCTTCGAACACGATCTTGAGATGACCCCGGCCGACGACGAGGGCTGTTGCACCAACAGCGAGTACGACGCGGAGCCCACGCTCGAGCTTGGCGAAGACGTCGATATGGAGTCGCCGGCGGTGCCCGTTACTCGGGGACGGGTTCTGGCCGAGGTCTGGGCTGCGTCGCCTCGCGGTGCGCGACGATTTGTTCCGCTGGCCAATGTGAACGTCACGGTTCGAAGTGGCTTGCTGATCAGAACGGCGAGAACGAATGCCGTAGGGCGTTACGTTGTGCCGGGACTAGGTGGGCGAGTGTTCGTCAGCGCGAATCTTCGCGGCCCCCACGTGCGCGTCGTGAATACGGCCGGTACGTCGCTTTCGCAAACGGTGACGGGAATCGGTGTGGTGAACATCATCTTCCGCGCATCGGCCGAGTTTGACTTGTCACAGACGACGGCATACTTCGGCACAAATCGAGCCCGCGGATTTGTCTCGCGGTTCCTACCGACGAATCCGACCAAACTTGATAATATGCTGGTGAACGTCAATATCAATAGCACATGCAACGCCTTTTACAGTCCGTCCAACAACAGCACGAACTATTTTCGTGCTGCGAGCGTTAGCAGTTGCCCTAATACGGCTTACATCGACGTCATCTGCCATGAGTACGGGCATGCCGTAGACGACCAGCTCGGAGGGATTGTCGATGGCGGCTACAGTGAAGGGTTTGGGGATACGCTCACGCAGTTGATCACACGTCAACCGATTGTCGGGCGAGATTTCTTTGCTCCGGGGAATCACTTGCGGGACGCCACACGCGCTCCGAAATGGCCGACTGTTTCCAGCAGCGGCGTCCACGCCAAGGGTTGGGCGTATAGTGGGTTTGTTTACGAGTTGATCAATAATCTTGAACGACAATACCATAGTCGTTCGATTGCCTATGCGGTCGCCAAGAAGCTGTTGTTGACCACCGGCGTGCAGAATCCTCGGTCGGTACCCGACGCCGTGCGCTTAAGCTTCGTGGTCGATAGGACGCTTTACCCGCACCCGATCGGCCGATCCCGCCACTTCGGGGCAATTCGGGCTGCTGCGTTGTTTGCACAGATTCCGATACCTTTCCCGGCAACCGAGGAAGATGCTGAAATTGAGGCGGCTGCGGCTGCGGCGGCGGCAATCCCGGAAACCGATGGGCTGCAGGAGCTGATTAAGTTTAGCAATTAAGCCCGTCCAAAGTAGTCTTTTAGTCGCAGTTGCCATTGGTAAATCTTCGAGTTCGGCGTGTAACGGTGCACGCCTACTCGTGTTGATTTGTGGAGAGTATATGCAGATGCTGATTGCTGTTCTATTGATGCTATCCTCCGGATTGCAGGAGTCTCTAAGGGACTCCGGTGGAAAAATGAAATCTACATTTGTGATGCGGACGCGACTGACCGCCTTCGCCGTGACGCTTCAAGTCTGGACGATTCAACCGACCGGTAATTGGACATGGGAGCAGTTTTCTCTCCGTGACGGTACCGACGAGCCCGAGCTAAATGAAAAGCGCGAGGGAAAGCTGACGGATGCACAGCTGACCGGATTAGCTAAGACCCTAAACGAGATGCGGCTGGATACGTTACCACATTCGATTGGAAAAGACCCGGAAATAAACTTTCTGAACATCGAACTCGTATTCGACAAACACGGCGTCACGGTTCGCGGGCTCGATCCGCCAATGGATGGGGGCCTGGTTAAGTCGCTTCAGGATCAAGCGCACGCTGTCGAACACAATGAGAAAACTCGAAGGCAGACATTGTTGCGGATTGCTGAGCTCGTGGAGCTTGTCCAAAAGATCACAACGCGTTAGATGCGAGGTGAACCTAGGGAGCGTAGCGCACAGGCGAAAGGATGCGATTGGCAACCTGACGATCCCGCGTGCACACCCTCGCCGCCCGACGCGGTCGCGTTGCCGTGGGTCCGCGACCTGGTGGCGGCCGACTTGCCGACAGCGCTCGAGCCGCTCAGGCCGTCGAGTGTCGGCGCGAGCAGCTTCGGGGTGTTTCCACGAATAGACGGCTACGAATTCCAGGGCCAGTGGATGCCCGCCCAGCAGTCTGGTGATCCGCAGCGCTCCGCGCGGATCGCCTGCACCAGCGTCGATACCCAGCCGTCGGACCGGTCGTCCTCGTGCGCGTAGCTGACAAACAGGTCCCAGCCCAACTGGTTCCGAAAGCGTTTGGGCATCGGGCTAACAGCGCGGCCGTCCTGTTCGCGGCGGATCAGGGCGATGGCGGCGACGGATGTGCGCATGATGGTTAAATCGTATGGGCGATCGTTAGACCGCAAGCCAAAGGAGCTTGCCGCCAGCTATGTTGGGGCCGGTTACAGTTGACCATAGGCAAGCTCCGACGGCGTGCGCGTGGGCACGCGTTGCCACCTGGGTCGAGCGTCATGGCGGTGTGGGCCGCACACGACGCGCACGCCTTCAGAGCCCGCCGTCGGCTGCAAGCATAAGGGCGACTTTTCACGGGCGGGCTCTTTCGGCTTGCGGTCTAACGAGCGTTTTCCGCATCGGTTCGCTTCTCCACGCGGTATCCCAGGCCCATGATGGCCGTCAGGGTCGATAGAGCGGCTTGGCGATCGTATTCTTTCTCGGACTCGGGTAAATCGGCGTACGGCACCAGACAAGGATGCTCTTTTCTCAATTCGTTCCGCGCAGGGCCTTAACGCCAACCGTCAGCGATCCTCTGCGCAGCCCAGATGTCGTGGGCGTTCTCGGCCAGTTTTTCCGTCAGTTCCAGGACGTCGTGCGGCAGCTGAATTTGAGCTGTGTCGATGGGCCGGGGCTGATATTCCACGTGATCCCCCTTTCTGTGGCAAGCAATAAGGAATCCTCAACCCGGTCAAACTAGGTTTGCGCACTCACGTGCGTCAAAATAAGTTCTCCGGCCGATCGAATTGTCCGATGGCTGACCTTGAGGAATTTGTTTCTTTCTGCAGGCGTGCGCGTTGCCCTACCACGATGTTGCGGAAGCACTCGACGGCAAGCTCCCCTGGCTTGCGGTCGAACGGAAGCGACGGCGCTCCGTTCCCAACCAACAGGCCCTAAACCACGGATGTCGGATGCATGACGGCCGGCATCGAGCGCTGCGCAACGTTATTGTCCAACGGGACGAGCCTGCGATTTTCGATGGGATTCGCCAGCGAGAAGCGATTCAGATTGCTCTGGTCGCCATTGGCCGAAACGGACATCAGTACCGTCGGTGACACCGACTGTGGAACCCAGCGAAACGGGCCGACTACGGCCGCGTGACTCGACGGGATAGCCGTGGCGTGAATGTGTTGTGCGTCCGCAAGCGGTTGCCAATCGTTGGGCCATCGTGGCTGCCCCACGAACGATGACTGGAATCCGCTGACGACGACATTTTCCGCCGCGGAAAACCCTCGATTTGAAACTCGCACGTACGCAAAATTGTCCCGCCCCGCCACAGGGGCCTGGTGGACCGCTCCGTCGTCTGCCTGCTTGCGATTCCAGATATCGATCGATTCCGGTGCATCGGCGTATTGATACTGCCCATCGCGGCCGTCATTGATGAATACATCGACCTGCGGTGGATTACCTATCTGGTTTGTCGGCGATTCGCCGAATCCTGGCGGTTGGCGGAACGCTCCCTGCATTTCGAACGCCCAACGGATGACCTTCCGCAGCACACCAATTTCGACTGTCGCGCTGCGGAACTGGAAGTTCCCGCTGTCAGCCTGCATTAACAAGTCGGCGTATCCTTCCGGGCGATCCGGGTTGTTTACCGGTGACATCAGCCCAATGGACTTGATAATCAAGAACGCCACATAGGCGGCCGCCAAATCCTGTTCCTTGCGATCCGACGAATCACCGCCGACTGCCTGATAAACGCGGAACAGGGTCGACGACAACATCTGTTCGGCCACGTATCCCGCGCGGTCACTACCGATTGGATTGAACGGGTCGTATCGCGTCCCATACCACGCATGGTCGGACACCGGCCGCTGATGACTGCGACCGATTCCGACCCAGGGAAACGTGACGTGACGCGGTGCACGATTGCCGGGGTCGTTAAGAATCGCAGCCAGCGCGTCACCTGCGCTGTGCGCGAAGCGGAAATTGGGGCTGCCGACGTGGTCCCACAAGAGCGCATGTCCGAATTCGTGGACAACCACGCGCCAATCGCTCGCCATACCCACCGACGTGTTCAGCGCGGCCAGTGCAAACCGAAATCCATCCGACGACGGTGGAAAACGAAACCCGGGTGCAGATGCGTTGACGGAATTAGCGGTCGGCAGGCCGCTGCTATCAGGGTATTGCACGCGATGGTCGACGCGAACGGGGAACCGCGTGCCATCGAAGTAGCTGCCAACGTCGATTCCGAACCCTTCCAGAATTCGAAACAGTCGGTCACAGTTGTGATAGGCGTTCACCGCGCCAAAATCGTTGGTGGTCACAGAAAAGCGAAAGTCTCCCGGAGCAGGTGACGACGGCAGTGTCGGGCTGGGGGCATCCACATCCTGCATGTGCACGTATTGGCCTGCAAGTGTCTGATCCGTGCCGGGCAATGCGTGCGTTAATCCTACAAGCGACACGAGGTCTCGGAATCGATCCAACTCTTGAGCGTTCGCATTCGGAGCAGGAGCTGAGAAGCCGGCCTTCGTCCGCGGATCCTGCAGATAGACCCAAGCCAGCGCCGAAGTCGGATCGACGAGGGAAAACACGTGGTCGGGAGTCGCCACGGCCCGATATCCGGCGACCATGGCAAAGTTGCGTTCCGCAAGGTTTTCTCCCACAAACACGCACTCGCTGGTCGCGACGCCGGCCAGACTTGCGGCATCCGCGAAGATGATTGGCGAGTTCTTCGGCCCATAGACTACAAGATTCGTGTCGACAAATGCGAAGATCCCCGTGTCCTGGAGCAATGATGTCACAAGGTCGCCGTTGATGCTGCCCGGGTCCGAGATGATTCCCACTCGTACCTGCTTTTCGCTAAGCTCCTTGACGACTTCCAAAGCGGCTGGAAATATCTCAATCCGAGCCAGTTGTCCGTTGCTGAAGATGGCTTGGCCTAGTGTATCGCCGATGTCGAAGAAAACCACCGGCGGCCGACCTGACGCGGCAGCGTGCGACGCTGAATGGTGGTCCTCGAGTGTCTCCTCGTTCGTAGCCGCGATGAGCGGCGCGCGCACGGCGCAACCTTCCAAAGAACGCAGCAGCAGGACGCTGCCCGTCATTGGCTCGATCAGGGCCAACCAACCAACTTCGCCCGTTTGATCTGACGTAATCATGAATTGCGCGGCTGTCACCACATATGCGGCTCCGTCCTCAATTTCCTCGGCCACCGGCGGCAAGGCAAACGGCAGCTGTGGCTGCGAGTCGTCCGTGGGACCTTCGCGGTGCACCTCAAGTCGTCTGTTGCTGAGGAACTGATAGATGAACCGTTCCTTGTGGTTAATCTCGATTCGTGCGTTCAAGCCGATTCCCAACAGGTTGTGCAAGGCATCCGCATCCAGCCGCTGCTCAGCGAATTGTGCATCGGGCGGAGGCATGCGAACCTGGAGGTCCCGCTTCACCGTGCTTTGCGAACCAATCACCTGCATGGGGGCTTCTTCGACCTGGACGACAATTCCCGACTCCCAGACGGGGATATCGTTGATGGTCTGATCATAGGTAACGGTGGCGTTTCCCATGACGGACTTCTCGTCGTGATAGACCAGGCGCTGTGTGGCGCCGGACCCGTCCATGGCCACTCCCTGCGCGGAAAACATGCTTGCGTTCAATCCCAAATGGGGCATGGCATCATGCAGGTATTGATCCGCGATCGCTCGCACCGCCGGCGCTTCCAATGCCCTGGTACCGAGGGCATGAAGCTGACCTGCGACAGGCTGATAGGGCGCGTCCATGTGATTTAACTGACAGACGTTCCCTGTTGCGTCCAGTTGCTTTGCTGCTTGTTGAAAAATATCCATGGATGAACCCCCGAAAGAGTTTTTGTTTTTCCACCCCCGTGCCTCTGGCCGTCGGATGTGCCCGAGTGGATCGGCACGCGTCTGGATCGCCAAGTAACGGTTGATCCCACAACTCTGCGGATGGCGACTTCTGTCGCGTCCACCGCAAACCTCCGCAACGCGTAACCGCGATCTACACGTTACTTCCAACGTCTAACATTCAAACGCCATTGTCTGTCAAGAAATCTACGCGGTTATTGTAACCCTTAACGCCACAACGACTACGGGAACAAAAATGCATTCGGATCATGGCTTGGCATTGCCTTGGCTCAACGTCCTTCCCAGAGCAAATTCGGACGGCACCTGCCGCTTTACCCGCTGCAGGTATGACCTCCGTTGCTGAAGCGCGAGGGTTGGTGCGTTGTCGGGCCGCCCGTAAAACACTGCTCTGCTCGATTTGGGAGGACGCGCTTAAGGCTGCTCAGGAAGCCGCCGACCTTACGCGCGAACTCACCGGGAAGAATCCGGATGCCTTCCAACCCAATCTCGCCATGTCGCTCGGGAGTCTCGGGAAAGCCTTTACAACAGGCGAATCAGCCGCAGAACGCCGGGGGCTAGTCGGGATCGATCGCGGTTTCCCGGCGCAATTCTCCTCTGGCGCGGGCCCGCCGCAGTCGCTTCATCCGCGCTGGCATCGCTCACACGATGCCGGGTGGCGGAAGTTGCTTCATTTAGGTCACTTCAACACGTATTCCACAAACAAGTCGCCGACACGCACGTGTTTGGCGGCCTTTTGTGACTTGGTCCAATTGGTCCAATCGTCATCCGTTGCCATATTTCTGAATTCGCTTTCCGAGGCCTCGTCACCGAACTTGGCGGCCCAGCCGAGGTCCGAACGTGCCACCCGCCCCTGACATTTTTCCAGCAGTCGGTGATATAGCGGACGAGCCGGCATCTGCCACGATCCTTTGGGATGGCGCGTCAATGCGATGGCACGGTCAACGGGAATAAAAGCCGTCAATTCATCTTTTCGAGCCATAAGTTCCAACCCCTTGCCGCGCGCCGTCGCGTTATGACTGGAGTGATGTCCGACCTTGTAGAAAACGGTTCGCGCCAACAGGTCGGCGGCCGTCACCGTACGAATTTCGCCAGCAGAATCGGGGACCATCCAGTGAATCTGCGGCTCATGCCACGACAGCCAGTTTCCCTGTTGCGCATCGGCCGGAAATAGCAGCACTCTTCCATCCGCGATGCGCTCGATGGCGAGCACCAGGCTCGTGTTGTTGGTGAGGCTGTCGAGTTGCAGGGCCAAGTCGGACGCCACGCCTAACCAATCGTCGTTGATGGTCCGCCAGGACTCCTGATCGGCGCAATAATCCGGATACTGGTTTTGCTGCAGCTTGTCCCCCTCCCGAACGAATCGGGAATCAAACGGCATTTCCACTTCAACCCGCTCATGATCCTCGTTCGAAAACACCGCGCCGTCTCTTGGCGCAGCGTGAAATTGAGCGGCCCGCAGCAGGCCGTAAAGTTCATCACTTTGGTGCTCGCCCAGGTCTCTTAGTTGCTTATCTCCGCGCGGTGGTCCCAGCACGTAAATGCGAAATCCCGGCAGCCATGGCTCCTCGATTTTGTCGCCGGGATTGTAATAAACGGTCTTGGCACCAAGCCCCGTGCGGACAAATTCCATGGCCTGGTTCACGGTCTCGGCGAAGCCGAGTCCCAGTGACACGTCGCCCGCGAAGCCCAACAAGTCTCGCACCTGTTTGCCGACCTCGGCGAGCGGTGCCGCCTGGACCACGGCGGCCAACGCCGCGCCCAGGTCGTGTTTGTGTTTCGCCAGCTTCTGGGCATCCATGTCTTGGGGATCCTCCGTCCAGGCAAGCCAGACGTGATCGACCCTTCCCTTAAGCTGTTGTAGCATCCTATTGTTGAAACCGGACAAATGGTCTTGATGCTCGTGCGTCGCGACAACCACGTGGAGCCGACCGTGATTGCCAATCGTCTCCAGCAGATGCTGTGCGATGTCGTCGATCTTGACGTCGGTATTCTTGTTGCCGAGCGTTCCGCAGTCGATCAGCATGTGCCGCTCGTCGCCCCCCACGTCAAATGTGATCAGGAAGCAGTCGCCCAGACCGTGGCGAAACATCCGCACCCGGACAGCTGGCACTGACACCACCCCGCTCCCTGGCGGTGCGCGTTTGCGAGGTTTGTGCTTGGGGACTTTCGCTTTCACGGAACGCTTCTTCACCGGGCGCTTCTTGACGGAGCCCTTTTTCTTCGCTGGCGGAGACTTCTTTTTCTTCGCGGAGACCGGTTTCTTGCCGGTGGCTTTGTTCGCCGTCTTACGCTTGGCCATTTTCGTCGCCCTGGGTTACGAACCGCGGTGAATCAATGCGAACGGCTCTTTGTCGAACGTAGAATTGTCGATGGCAGCTTCGCTGTCGCCAAGCGAGCGGACGCCCCGGTAGGTGGCACGCAGTGAATCGAACTCATTTAGCGCGAACGCCTGCTGTCGCAACAAACGGGACGAACTCTGCAGATTCTTCCGGATGCAGTAACGGACCTTTCTGGCGCGCAAGTCGGCGACAACGGTGGAGCCCCCCTCAAACGACATCTTGGGGCCGTCGGGATCGCGGGGATCCACCGGCGTGGTGGTGGACTGTAACAGTCCCACGAGTAATTGCGGCGACATGCCGCCGTCGGGGCTCGAGCGGTAAGCGATCCGCGCCGTATGAACTTCGAAAGACCGTTGCGGATCGAGTCCCAGAAACTCAGCATCCGTCGGCCCCTCGGCAGTGCTCATGAAATGATGTGTTAGCCAATGGTGCAATTCGAAGCGGAGACGACGCTGGAGCTGGAAGATCTCTTCCCGCGACTCAGCGTAGGCGTGCCGATTTCCACGCTCGCGCAGTTGCTTGAACTGCTGCAGCATGGACTCCGATGGTTTCGGATCCTCGGACTCGGGCGATCGCCACAGCAGGCTGCCGACGCTCAACGTGCGAACGCCAGGCGGAAAGATGCCCCGCCGCCGAAACGATTCGATGAACGACACTCGGTAATCGAGATCGTCGTCGGACACGAGGTCGTAGTCCGCAGTGATCAGCGCGCGAAATACTCGCCAAAGGTGATGTCCGTCGGCGGGCAGTAGTCGAGAGCCCGAATGCACATCGTCAGTACGTGCTGAGCCGACTTCGTCGCCTCTCGCACTAAACGATCGACGAGATCGGGATGAATCGCGCCGGGACGCAGGACCCCACTACCGCCGGTCGCCAAGCGCAACAGGTCGGCGGTCCGGCGTTTGTAGATCGAGAGGAAGGCATCGAACACCGCCGATACCAGAATCCGGCCGCGATCGTGCGGTTCCTGTATCGTCTCGTACTCCCGCGGATCAGGTGGACGCAACCGCCAGACGCCCGACTCGTCCACCTGTCCGATCGCGTCGCGAAGCGCCATGCGATTTCCCGTGGCCCGCCCGAATTGCGACGCCAGTTGCACAAGCAGATTCTCTTGAGCATCGATCTCGCCACGCGTGTTGGCAATCTGGTGAGCTACGAGTTCGGAAAAAGTAAAATGCTGCAGCATCGCCACACAATCGGCGAAGCCTTCGTGGAAGGCATGCACGTCCCGATTGCTGGGCAACAGAAAATGACGATGCATTCCGTCAAGCAAGGCGTGGGTGGTCTCGTGCGCGACAATGTCGTGCGACAGGCAGGTAAAGACGCGGCCGCCCGGCAAGTGGTCGCCGGGACGGTCGGACGATGCATTGAAATAGCCGAACAGCAACGCCACCTTTTGCGGTGAGTAATAAGCGTTCGCCTCACGCAGCGCGTGCGGGTAGACCCTCAGCCGCTGCACGTAATGTGAGTCGTCTTTGGGGTGTTCACCCTTTCCGGGGGGCTTCGGTCGCCACAGCACCCTGCGCCCAGCGCCCTTTCGAAGTTATGTATTGTCAGGCTGCAAATCGCGTACGTCATCTGTTGGTGAAACTGAGGGATCCCTTCGTTCGGTGGCAAGCCATCTTGTGCCAACAGCGCTGGGTCGTCGAGGTCGACAGGCTCGTAGAAGCAGTTGCTGGCCGGATCGACGTCCATCACTTCGAGGTATTCTCCGACCGGGCCGGGTTTGAGTTTTTCCCAGGGAAGCTTGTATTCAACCTGGCTGATCCCCGAAGTGTGGAGAGCGGTCGCCAGGCTGGGGTCGACGGCGTAGCCGCGGAGCGCTCGATACGGCGGGTCCGGGGGGACGAAGCTGGAGCGCGACGCGATCTTGTCGTCGCCGAGACCTGGCGGCCTGGTCGGCTTCTTCGCTTTGGGGCGCTGGGGTCGCGGACGGCGCGACGCAGTGTCCAGCACCTCCTTGGCACGTCGTTTAAGCGTTTGCGACGCTTGCGGGTGCTCGCTTACAACCTCCAGGAAGTCCCTGATTTGATGCGGGGCGACATCCTCTGGCTGGCGATCAGGATCTGTCACGGCTCGCTCCAGCGGGTTTTCCTCACGGCTGTTTTCCCATCGCTGCACCAGTTGAGTCGCCTCAAGCTGCAACATTCGATCGACGGATGACGGTGCCACGCCGTGTTGCGAAAGCACGTTCAGGAATGGGAAACCCGCGTCATCAAGGCGGGCTTTGTGCAGCTCCGCGCTGGCCGCCGGCGCACGGTCCAACGCGTCCGCGGTGCGCAGAATGCCATTCCCCAGCTTCTCGGAGCTACCACCATCGGCGCTCGTGTCGGCGGACAAGAACAGCGCTCGCCGTACCGCCTCCACGCGCATCCATGGCTCGGGATACCTGGCTTGGTCAAATAACGCGTCGGCGTGAACTTGCAGGTACAAGGCGACGGCGGCCGCGATCTGCGGGGTTGCCGCCGACGTTCCCGCCCCGTCCATGCTGACAATCTGGGTGCATCCAATTCGAGCCCAAGGGACGTTGGGCGTGTAGGCGGAGATCGCTGTCGCCATGCTGGCTTCCGGTCCCCAGTTGCCCTGCATCGTGCCAAACCTCAGATCGTAGTAAGGCTGGCGGTCGGCCATTACGCCGCAGGCCGCAATCACACGGCGAAAGCGCGCGGGGTACACGATCTGGTGCGTGGGAAAACCAAAAAAACCGGCCGAGAAATTATTACCGGCCGCCGCGACATACACGATGCCCGCTTCGTAAGCCGCGTTTACGGCGTCGGCCCAGGCCTGCGAGGCCACGCCACCCATGCTCATCGAAATCACGTGCACGCGAGTCTGGTCGCTAACGCACAATTCCGTCGCGTGGTTAATTCCCTTCGCGACGCTGCTGGTCGTCAACTGCACAACCGAATTGCCAACCCGCACCGGTACGACGCGGGCGTGCGGTGCGCCTCCCAATGCGTCGTCGAACTGGTACCCCGCCTGCGTGATCCGAAACCGCCCGCCGGCGAGCAGCGCAAGCGTTGCGGTCCCGTGGCCGGGATTTCTGAGCAGTCCCGTGTTCCCGCGATCGCGCGCGTCGCGGGGATCCTCATCGTCGATGAAATTCCGTTGTAGTGCAAGATCGACAACATCCCGTGGAAATGTTGCATGGTCTGGATCGTAGCCCGTATCCAGATGGACGATGCGTACAACGGCCGGATGGTCACCTACTGCGGCGTGGGCACTAGCCAATTGAGAGAACGAGTCGCCCAGGTGCCAGGCGAACTGGGCGGCACGCGTCGGCAAGTCTTGGTTCTGGTCCTCGAACACGCAAGCTGCGGCCGCAGCGGCGAGACCGACGTGGGGCTCCGGTGTGACGGGAAGCCAATCCTGCAACAGGTCTGGCTCGATCATGTCCGGCATGAGTGCCGCCGCGAGACCGATTCCCGTCGTGATCCGCTGGTGCGCCTCGTGCCAGATCCCACGGGTTAACGCCTTCTGTGGCGGCTTTCGGCCGGGCCAGCACCCAATCTTTGCCGGCGGCGGCGAGTCCCACGCGCGACGATGGAACCGAAAAGAGCAGTTCGAGGTCAAACTCCTTACCGACGGCGCCCAGCTCTCGTCCGGCCGTCGTCAGCGCGGCGGCGGTCCCTGTGGGAACGCGCAGAAGTAAACCCTGAAGCGACGGCGACATGCAGCGTCTCGGTGAAGAGTTCAAGCGGCATTCACTGATGAATCTACGGATTGTAAGTCATCAAACTCCCGATTGCAATTGTCTTGGGTGATTCCAGAAAGTTTTTGGTGACATCGCTTGTCAGCCGACACCAATTCGGAGTCTGAGAAAAAAGGTGACAGATGCCTGCGTTTAATTTAATGCGCAAGTTGCCGTCAATTGCGTTTGCGCTTGCGTTGCGCGCGGAGAGCGTTTCTTTTTGGGGGAACGATCGTCCCCTACGCGAGACTTCGCTCGTACATGGTTGCGCGACAATCCGAACACGCGTGTGATGCGGCTGGACGGCGCCAAAACAAAAAACCTCTCTCGCTGATCGTGTCGTCTCACTGATCAGTTTCCGCTGGGCTGTAAGATGAGTTATTGTGCCCTGCTGGTAGCGCCTTAACCGAAACAAATGATGCAGTGACATGCAAGACCCACTCGCTGACGCGTCGTGCTCGAAACTTCCGGGGTGTTAACAGCTGACCCCTCTTCAAAAGTTGGGCGTTGTAGCGGTATGATGGCGTGTCAAGTCCCTAACCGACACTTCCAAACGCGCTAGATTGTTTCTTGCAATTTAGGAATTAAGAATACGTGGACTTGTGAAATAAGTCGAGCTTCAGCGGCTCGGCCGGCCGAGCCGCTGAAGCCGATTTCGACTGATTCGGTATTGATGATAAAGGTCATCCGCGGTCTCAACGAAACCATGGGAGATTGGAGGCCATTTATCCCGAACTTCTCGTGACGTGTATGTGAAACATCACGCAACGGAGTACGCTCGCCGTCGCCGGGCCGAGCCATCATGCCCGACGGTTTTTTGGATCTGCCATGTCGACGTCTGCCGATCGCTTCAACCCGAAATCCCTGGCGCTTTCCGGTGGCGGGTTTCGCGCCGCGATGTTCCATCTGGGCGTGATTGGCTATCTGCGCAAGACCGCTCGGCTAGAACACATCACGGATATCTATGCTGTTTCGGGAGGAAGCATGCGGCCCTGGTGCTATGGCCAGTTTCGCACTGGTATTTTAGCCGACCCATGCTTCCCACACCGACAGATTTCAGCGTGATTCCCATGCTGAGTGGATCGGCCAATACAGCTCAGGCCAAAATTGTCAGTATGTTTGTACCCATGTTGAGTGAATTGCCGATAGGCATCGTCCCGTACCTGGTCATTGGCGACTTTGACGGTCACCGCGCCCCTGCGTTTGACATCACGCTGGCCACCCGAGAGGGCGCGGCGATCTCCAAGGCAGTGGCCTATATCGCGATTCCCGAGCGTGAATACACGAGGTGGCTGAAGGACGCTCAACAAACGAGCATGACGTTTCGCGTTCCGTCGTGTGATGCTGACGAGATCATCGTGATCCTGTTAGCTCTTTCAGCCGCGGACGGCGAAACGCCCGAGAAACCCGCCCAACTTATCGATATCCAAATTGCGGAGGTGAACCATGAATGATGCGGTTAGATCGATCGTGATTGCCATGCTGACTCTGTTGAGCTTCTTGGCATCTTGCGAGGCGGTTTCCTTCCGGGTCATCGTGCTACGACAAGACGGGACACCGGCCAGTGCTGAAAGTGTGTTTGCGGCCGCGTCGGACGGCACCTACCTGGGTGGTGCAACCACGGATCAGGCAGGCGAGTTTTCCTTTAATACTTCCCAGAACTACGAATTTGTCACATTCAGATTCCCCACATCAAATCATGATCTGCGTCTGTCCGGCAAGTTCGATCACATCACTTCGTACTATTTTCCGAGTGTTGTTCGTCGTACCGTGTGGGCGCACAATCTCGATATTCCCGAATTGAGGGGAATCGCCGAACTTTTGGAAGACATAAAGCGAAATCACGCCGATAAACCGCTGCCGAATTCAGTCATTGAATTGCTGCGTAACGGCAAACTCTCGACTGAAATCAGAAAGTACACCCAACCCCAGGAGACCGACAATGAAGATGCCAGGACGAGGAAGCAGGAAATTCGCGCGGACCTGCTGAATGACGTCCAGTCGCTGTCTCGAGCCTGGTACTTGGGTGTGAATTACGACTACATCGACGGAGGCGCCCGTGTCACGAGCGTTGCTGCGCAAAGTCCGGCGGAACAAATAGGGATACAACCCAATGACGTGATCCGCTCCGTAACCACAGACCGCGTGTCCTACGTTATTAACCCGCACACGATGTCGCTCGCCAACGCCCTACGAAAAGACGTCGACGGCAACGTGAAAATCGGTTTAATTCGCGGCGGCGATACGATGATGCGGACGGTGAAACTCGAAGAGCGAGATCGCTAGGAATGACAAATGGATACGGTGGAAGAACCGGCCAAGCAACTTGACGCCCAAGGATATCTCTGTCATTTGAACCACATCGATGCCCCGTATCCACCGAGTCCAGATCAGCTTAACGCCCGTCATGCCGAGGCGTTGGGCGCTTCAGTTCCTGCCCTAATCCAGTGAGTAGGTCAGCAAGAATTTCTCGAGATTCCAGCGCAGTTTGGTCCGCTCCTCGCTTTTTCGCGCAATGGCTTTTTCGGTCCGCTCGATGTCATAGGCATACTGGCGAAAAACGAAACCATCAAAACGCGAAGCCAAGGATCCGCCGTGACTCGTCTGATGTGAGGTGAGTGCGTCTAGATGCACCTGAAGCTCACCGATGTCGTCTTCAAGAGACCTCATCTGACGACGGCCTTCTAGCAGATGCTTGAGATCGGCTTTTAACTGCAGTTGGCAGGGCCCGGTCCGCGAGGCGATCTTCGACAACGTGTCAATATCCACGTCTAAAAGGCTTAAAACCTGTTCTGGGTTATCGGGCGTTAACTGAAACACGACTTTCAACTTTTCGTTCGAAGCGACCATCGCGGTACGACGCTCGTCTCCCTCAACTTTGAAGTGCGATTCCTTTTTGGATGACACCACGAGCTTTACTGTATTACTCCGTCCCGTTTTCAATTTCAAAGACCTGTGACTTGGCGACTCGAATGCGAAGCAGCTCACCGGACCTATCCACGAGACGGACGATATCGAGGTCCGCCGGCGCCGGAAAAACGCGCAATTATCCCCTGGCGAGCCGTCGACGCCTTCACCGCAGTTTCATCTTGATCGTTGGGATGCAGTCCCGGAAAATCCGGTATGGAAACTTCCACCGGTGATGATTCCACAACCATTCTGGCCGGCGGCAAACTCACTCCCGATTCATGCATAAACACGTACCAATCGTAGCATTCCGCCGAGACGCCATCGACGGACTTGACGCGAGTTTGCGGATTGTACTTACGGCAATGGGAGTGTCACCGGCCCCGGCGTTGTCGCTCAAATACCCAGTAGCCACGAAGTTGAGCGTCCGGTTGGCCAGTGGCCGATCCGTGGAATGCAGGTAGGCCAGGTATGCATTTAGTTTGTCCTTCACGCTTATCCAAACCGCATTCAAGTCGTCACCAGCCAGAAAGAACTGGCTGGTGTGAGGATCGTACTTGAACTTGCCTTCTGCCACATCACACTGACCAACGGACGTCTGGCCTTCGTGAATCACCAGGCGTACTTTTGTCGACTTGATCACGGCATTTTGCGGATAATGAAACGCGAGTATATCGGGCGCGACCTTGACGTAGTCGCCGAATGCAGGTGCCTGGACGCCTGTTTTGTACGCTGCAAACGCCTCCCAAGTCGTATTGGCTTGCCAGGCCAACTGTCCACCAGGCAGCGATGCCGCCGACGGAGCGAGCGGAATTAGCAAATGAGCGCTCACACCGTAGGGTGAAGCGACATGCACGTCCACTGCTTCCCGCATATCACCGTCGTTGATCACTTGTAATCCCGACGGCAGAGTGGCCTCGATCAGCTGACGACTGATCAACCGAAAATCGGCACTTTGGCCTCCGGCGATCACGCGCGTATCATGCACGCTAAAACCGTCTCCCACCAGGAACAAGGTCGTGGGGCCGTTCGGATTGACACCAGGGGCGCCGTAAAAACCGACTAACTCAGGTGCCAACTCGGTGATGCCCACGTTGAACAGCTCAAAACCGCCAGCCGTATTTTCGTAGGGGACCTCGACCCGCATAGACTGTAATGACAATTCATGGCCCAACTGGTCGACTCGGGCCAAGAGGCGATCGACTTCACCCTCCTCGTAAAAATGGGCGTTTTGCACACAGAATGCACGATTGTGCTTCAAATCCTGTACGACGCGACTCAGATACATCGTTTCCTTGTTGGAAATTTCACTGCATGTCGGATTGTCTAACCGGAACCAGTTGGTGCGCACGTCGAGCTTCACCTAGCCCAACTTCGACAGTTATTGACGTAAGTCCTTATTTTTCAAGGCGCGGACCCTGAAAGTCTTCACTACATTTGGGTGGTCTCCAGAGATTTGGGGACCTGCAGGCGGAGGCGATCCAGGAGGATGGCCTGGTGTTCATTGGGACGACTTAGGCAGCGGCGGCGGAGTTCAATTCCTTCTGAAGTGGGCAGGACGACGTCCATCATGCGAAGCTCGCCCAGCTCGGTAAAAAGCCGTCGCGGTTCGGCGCCCAGACCGGCGGCCAAGCTCATCTGGGCCAAAGTCTTCCACAAGACATAGGCCAAGAAGCAGACCAGGATATGGGCCAGCACTCGATCTTCTTTCTGATGCCAGATGGGGCGAATGCGCAAGTCGCTTTTCTGAATGCGAAACGCCAACTCGGCTTCCGTTAATTGGACATAAGCTTGCCAGAGTTCTTCGTGCGTCCAGTCGCTGACGTTACTCCGCAAAACATAGCAGCCGTCAGTGAGGGTCGCCCATTGGCGAATCGAGTCGTTCTTGGTCCAGGTTATTTTGGCGCCGCCGTCCTTACGTGCTTCGACTTTTACCTCGAACAATCGAGCAGCACGTGAATTAGCTTGTTTCAATCGCCCCACCCGTTCGGCGATTTGGAGGGGAGACTGTTTTCTCTTCTGGCAACTGGCGGCGAGCTTTTGTAGCCCGTCTTCCATACGCGATTCGAACCTCGCGAAAATGGCTTTTTCCTTTTCCAACCGATCGCGACTGCGGCAGAGAATGAATGTTTCCGTTTGACCGTCAGGCGATGGGCAGAGCTTCGCCTCGACGCCTTCACGAACATGCTCCCAAGTTTCCTCGAGCAACTGTTGCTCGAACTGCTTGAGCATACTCTTGGGTGTGCCAATGATGTACCGTCGATCGCCTTCCCTAAGAAACTGAAGGTTCGCTTCGGACAGCATCCCGCGATCCATCACCCACACACGACTCGACTTGCCGTAACGGGATTCCATCGTCTCGACGATTTCCTGGACCGTCGTACTGTCTTGACGATTCCCGTCGAATACTTCGTATCCGATAGGCATTCCGCAGCGCGAAACCACCAGCGCGATGCAAACTTGCTTGCAATCGCTCCGTTTGTCACGGGAATAGCCATACTTGGCCTTGGGATTCGCATTGGCTTGCCCTTCGAAATACGTGCTCGTCACGTCGTACAACAACAAGTCGTACTCCAGTGAAAACAGTTCGCCCAACCGATTCTTCAGAAATCTCTCCAGCTGTTCCTTGTGTGGTAAGAGGCGATCTAAGGCACGATACAGGCGCACCTCATTCACTTTCGCCGCAGGGACTCCCAGCAGCCGCTCAAGCGCCGTCTCGCGATAGAAGTGTTCGGCGATGTGCAGCTCACTCGATGGCTTGCAGAGCCGGCAGATAATCAAGATCAATGCCATGCGAGACCAGGGAAGGTCGGCTCGTCCACGTGGCAAGTGTTGCTGCAGAAACTCATCTAATCCAAGCTTCTTGATCAATTCCAAGGCCAACCATGGACCACCGAACTGCACGCAATTCTCTACGCGGACGGCAGCCGCGTTTACCGTCACCCATCGCGGTTGAACTTCACCAGCATCGCTTCCACCTGGCTCATCTTCTGTAAATGCCAAACACGCCTGACGAAGATCGTTGCTCGGTTTGGACGCAGCGGCTTGATGCACCCCCAAGCGTCCTTCTTCATCGAGTTGCCCAAGATACGCGATCACACGTTGTCGAGGACCACGTTCGGTGCGATAGGATTCCACCAGCGCCCAATACGCGTGTCGCTTGCCATCCTTCTTTCGGTAACACGGGCGAATGAACATGCCCGTCTATCGTACGAATCCAACCGACGAAGCCAAGCTCTAAGTCTTCACTACATCGTCATGGAACCTGGTTGGGGCCGCCATCGCTCGACTCCGCCTCCGACAGACAACGACTTACGTCGAATTCAGTGCAAAAAAAATCTTGCGAATCTGCCGAACTCCCGCCAACTGTCGAAGTTGGGCTAGGGCACGAACGAAGGCATGACAGCCAACGCGACGCATTCCCGGATGCCAGGCTCCAGTTTCCGCTGCCGCAATTCAGCGTTTTCAGACGGGCCACCAAAAAGAGTCTCGGCAATTGTCGTAAAGGTACGGGGTGTCGGCGGCGTCTGGTATCTTGAGTGAAATCGCCATCCAAACGTGTTGTCACCGTGGGAAAACCCGACAGCTGTCCGGTTCAGAGCGATCGTGGCCATGTCCCACTCCAAGCGACGAGTAAATCGCAATAGACTCTGTGCATTCAAACGGTTGCCACTGGCGAATGCCAGTGCCATCGCAACTTGCAGCTCTCGCCGCCGCGCGAACTCGTCCTGCACGTTTTGTTGCTCGGAAACCGGGTCCAGGGCGAATATCCGGATGGGCCAGCGACAATTGACATAGTTGCGAAATGCCTCCCGGGCTTCCGGGGGTGGGTTGGGCCCATAAAACATGGGAGCGCCCACGTAGCGACATGTGCAGCCCGTTGCGTCGGCAACTTCCTGCATATCGAGAGCCAGTCCCCCGCGTTTGCGCAAGGAGCATGAACCGTGAGCAGTTGGAGTCGACGTGGCGACGATGATCAAGGCGCACCAAAGAGCACACTTGGCGCGCGAAGACTCGATTTTTTCGCCGCGTCATCTGAGGACACGGTAAAAGTCGTTTTGCCGGCGAAAGATGGCAAGTAGGCCTGCTGCCACTCGCTGGAATTCACGGGATCTTCGGCAACGCGATAAAAGATTGGCGCCAAGTGGCGCATGGCCGATGGCCGTGGAACGGAGTTTGCTGAATGGTAGATCGAGCACGTTTGAGTCGCATGCTCGCGACGGTCGCATACCAGAATACCTGAGATCTGGACGACACACCGGCGGAACGCCGAGAAGAACACCGCCTGTTTTTGTCGCTGGCGGGACGCAGGTCTATGATCTTCCAGACCGTGATGACGCGGCTGCAGCAGGTGGTCGCCGCGAAGCTGGTTGTAAACGACGTTAATCGAAAAGAAGGGGGGTATGCCATGGACTTGTGGTCACGAATGTTGTTGCCATGGTTGAGTATTCGTCTGCCGGCCAGCGGGGACGTGTTAATGAACTATAACCCCTGGACGAATTGGGGCTTGTCGAACTACGACGCTGGCAATCCCGAGATGGAGCAGGAAATCTTCGCCAATGTTGCCTTGCCTGGTAAACAATTGGGAAAACTATCGGAGGCGGTCAAGGCCTTGATTGCCCTGGCCCAGGAAGCGCATCCGGAACTTGCCACTGAGGATCTACAGCAGCCAGCCGCGTTCCGAGAATTCCTGGAGTTGGCGGACAAGATTTCACTTCGCAAGGAAGAACTGAAAGGGACCGTGGAGGGTAACGCGAAAAGTGCACTGCTTCGTCTCAAACAGTCGGATCGCGAAGCCTACAATCGCCTGATAGAATCAGAACGTTGACCACGTGCGCGGGTCAAGTCCATGGCCAAACAACCACAATTCGGAGGCTCGTCTCATGGCGAAAAAAAAGAGTGCCAAGCGGAAAGCTCGGACGGCCAAATCTTTACCGCGACGGATGTGCGGCACGATGCAGGTTCATCAATGGTTGCTGGAGTCCGACCCCACGTTTCGAACCAACCAGCTGGCGATTGAGCACGCGTTTCGCGCTCGGCGCGGTATGGCAATGCCCTTGCGGACGACTCCTTATAAGATCGACGTGGTGGTACATGTGGTATATAAGACGGCTGCCCAAAATATTTCAGCGGCGCAAGTCAACAGTCAGATTCGCGTGTTGAACAAGGATTTTCGTGCCAAGAATTCGGATCGTGTCAAGACACCCGCGGCATGGAAAGGGCTCGTGAGCGATCCGATGATCGAGTTTTCCCTGGCCAAAAAAGACCCTCGCGGCCAGCCAACCACGGGCATCACGCGGACCCAGACTAATGTGGATGGATTTGAAGACGATGACCGCGTCAAGTTTTCGCAGTCCGGCGGCGCTGACGCCTGGCCTACGAACAAGTACTTGAACATCTGGGTCTGCCAACTCAATGGCGGCCTGCTCGGCTATGCCCAGTTCCCTGGCGGACCGGCGGACAGCGATGGGGTGGTTATTCTGCACACGGCTTTCGGCACCGGCGGGACGACGCGGGTCCCCTTCAATCAGGGACGGACCACGACTCATGAGATAGGGCACTACCTCAATTTACGACACATCTGGGCTGACACCGAAGATTGTGGGGGCAGCGACTTTGTGGCCGACACGCCTAACGCCGAAACTCCCAATTATGGCAAGCCCACGTTTCCCCACATTTCGTGCCAAAACGGACCTCATGGAGACATGTTCATGAATTACATGGACTATGTGGACGACGAGGCAATGTTCATGTTCACGACGGGGCAAGTCGATCGAATGCGAATGACGCTGGACGGACCTCGCAAAGGCCTTGTCACGTGAGACGCCATCGTGCCAGAAACCATTGATCCTGAACTACTGTGCCAGTCGTGGGTGCATGCTCACGAGGAGGATGGCCGCTCGTTGACCGTCTTCCGGCCATCGACGTTCTCACTGCCTCCCTCTCGTGGACGAGAGGAATTGCAGTTGCATCCCGATGGCACGGTAGGAGGAAAGACTCCTGGACCGACCGACCGGCGTGTCGGCCGTAGCGGGACGTGGTCAATCGATCGCGGCGTGTTAACCATTGAAGTTCCGTCCAGCAAGCGTTCCTGGATCATCGAGGAGCTGACACGGGACAAGCTTGTCTTACGGGACCGAACCTTGAATGCACGATGCCGTTGACAGGACTGCCCCGAGCACATCGAAGACAGTTTGTATCGAGTGCGAACCGGCCGAAGAAAAACGCAGGAACGCCGCCCCCCGCGTTACTACACCCTCCGCCACCTGAGACATGGTGGCCCGATCGTAATCAACCAAGTCCAGCATACAGGTTAAGCGGCGTCGTCCGTCCCCGGGGCTGCTTGCCATGACAGTGACCCGCATTGTCGGCGATGTTACGTCTCCGCGACCAAGTGACCGTGGCATTTGGGCGTGTCTCGGCAGACCGCCAAGTGATTGGCCAGGCGGCGTTTTCACCGCACCTTCCCAATTCGTCGAGGGCGCCGTGCTGTTTGATTATTACTTACCACCGCGCCGCCGAAGATTGCGGCGACAAAGCCGAGTGCCGAAAGAAGACGATCGCTCCGGTGACCGAATCAGCACCAAGTGTGAACTGGGCCAGCGGAAAACCAGCAAGCGGTCACGGAAGCGATCGCTTCGTTGATGAGGCCGCGAATTCGGATCATTCCAGGTAAGTGGCACGGTCGTCGGTGGTGTCGTTTGTTTCCCCTAAGCGGGAAACAAACCTCCTCGAAGCTCGTATGAGGTGACTCCAAAGTCGAGGTCGGCGAGTCTTTCCGTGACACAGCACCAAGACCCAAGGGAGGACTTCTTCGATAAGGAATTGGATCACGCAGTGGGGAGGGCCAACCGATCGGGAAGGGAGGACGATGACCGGGCCGGGTTATCCGGCCATCACGGGTTCCAGTGGGCGGGCGCGGTGCAGCAGCAGCCATTCGGCATTTTCGTCCAAGGCCTCCTGACCCAACTCGAATAACAACGATTGAATCCGCTCCACGTGCTTCGGACCTGCGGCCCGATCGTCGAGCGTGGCAGCGAACTCGTGCAGTTCCCTATCCAGCCGCCGGTTCGCGGCCTCGAACAGAATGGCCATGGTGTTGTACTGATAAGCCAGCTCCGAATGCAGATTCTTCTCCGCCCAGGCCACCGACAACGCCCCGCCCAGCAACAGTATACCGGCCACGATAATCTTCAGGGTCATGGGCGAGGGAAGCGTCGCGAACGAATCCGCGAGCCCATGGCAAACTCCGCACGCGGCGCCGGCGATAACCAGTGACAACGGCCAATACGCCAGAAAGCCCAACACGCCGCGCAGCAGCCGCTTCCAAAATGTCGACTGCATGATCCCTGCATCGTGGCGCGTCGGCACGAGGACATTGACGACCTCCAGCGCAATCCAGCCCGCTGATTTCAGCCACTCCCAAATCCACACCAGCACCGAAACAGGCCACATCCAGCGGGATGCTTCGATGAGTTTCCTCGGCTGCTTACCGGCTCGCCGCGCGGTTTCGGTGATGGCCTTTTTCAGATCCGCGAAGAGTACAGGTTTGTTTTCCGCGGCCGCCGTGTGTATCGCGGAGCGGTACGCCGCATACCATGCGAGAAATACTACCACAACCAGCAGCGGTAACGCGAACCCAACGTGGCAAACCAGTTGCACGCAGCTGGCGACGGCAGGCCAACTCTCCTGACCTACTATCTTCAGGTAGACTCAGCACGCCTGCCAACGCCGCCAATCCACCCAACTTATGCCAGACGTGAACGCGGTGGTGTTCGCGATGGCTCGCGTTACCAAAATACGTAAGCTGCCCTTGCACCCAGGCCGATTGGACCACGCGAAACATTTGCAGTTGCAGCTCCCGCGGCAGTGCGTTAAACCACAGGACCACCAGCTCGCATGGCATCGACGTGGCGCGAATGACTCCGGATATCCAATCCAGCTCGCTGCGGTCCCGAGACATGTAGTTGGCCGCGACCGACTTGCCCAGCCCCGCCAGGTCCCAGTAGAACTGAATCCGCAGGCCCTCGGCAATCGCCCGTGTGTCGTGCCCGTGCGCTTCCAGCTTCCGCGATCGCTGCCAGCCAAAATAGGAAACGCCAACGATCGTCAGCGTCAGCGCTAACCAGCCCGCGACAAGCTGCACGCCAACCAAGTGCTCCGACTCTGGCGTCGCCGTGGTTTCCGCTGTTGTCGCCGGGATTTCGACATGGTTCGAAACGATCTCGTTGGCGACCTTGCGCGGATGCCAATGGGTCAAAACGTGCAGGCCAACGGCTGCAAAGAAGGTCATCCATACCAACCGCGTCAGCGTCCGCTTGACGCGGTCTTGATAGTAATCGGTCAAGTCCGAGCTGCGGCAACGCATGTCGGAGATCCTACGCACTCGGGCATGTAGGCCGGGCTGGTCGGCTTTGAGCCGTTGGTGAAGCTCGATTCTTTGATCCAACAGTTTTTCGAATTCAATCGTGGGATCGCGTTTGGCGCGCACCTGCGGCGAATTAAAGTTCCGCAAACTCTCTCCGATCCGCGCGAATAGATTGAGCCGATCGATCTGCAGGTCCAGGTCGGTCGGCTGCGTCTCCGCAATGATCGTCGCTGGCGGATCATCATCCGCGGCCGCCAGGCAGGGATGCAGGATTCGCAGCGGCGGCAGGGACGAGGGCTCATCGCCCGTCGGATTGTGCGCGGGCGACGTTCGGTGGGCCATCAGGTGCCAGGCCGGACCTCCGTGCGGCAGCGGGACACCCGCCGTTGATGCCAGCAGGCCCTGACGCGGGCCCGTCAGTCGGGCATCGACGATGGTGGATGTGCCGGCCCGACTTGCGTCGCGCTGACCGTCCCAAACCGCCAACAGCAAGTGTGCGTTGACCGTCAGATATTCGCCGGCGGCGTAATATCGCAGATTGCGGCGATCCGATGTATCCCGGTCGTCCAACCACTTGGTCGTCAGGGCCGCCTCGTCGCAGCGCATGTCTTCATGCAGACGCACGGCGAAGAACGTTTCTGGTGAGACCGCCTGCAGGGCATCGTGCAGCCCGGAGGATAATTCCTGGGTGCCAGTGGCTGCGCAAACGACGTCGTGTGAGATCTGACCCATGCGGGCCAAAATCCTCAAGAACTGCGCGTTGCCGGTTCTGGTTTCCTTCCACCGCGTGGCCGTCCTTGAACCGGACGAACGTGCTGGCCCCGCAATAGATGTGCGGCGGAAAGGGCAGTGGGTAGCGAAGTTGAAAGTTGTCACGCAGAAATTCGTCCAGCACTAATTCAGCTACCAAGGTATCGACACCCGGTGCAAGATTGCAGAGCACGACGATGGGCGTTTCGGCTCCAAGTCCCTTCCAGCGGGAAAGCGCCGCCCGATAGCCGCTTCGCAATCGTCTGCTGTGTTCGTCGGAGACCGGATCGGGGACCAGGTCGGCGACCAACTGGTCGACCAGTTGCCGGCTCGCTCCATGGCGCAAGAATTGAAACAGCCGCCGCACGCGTTGCTTCAGCGGTTCCACCTCATCGGCCACCAGGTCCATGTAGCCAGAGACACCGACCAGGAAACACGTGCGCGGGTTCTCGAAGTGACCTGGGTCGGCCATGATCTGTAATTGGCGTGAGGAACAAGCAAAAAAATCTCTGCAGTCGCCTCATTATGGCAGCCTTGACTTGCCAATCAAGCACCGGGTGTTGAATCAATAGGACCGGTGTTCTCTGGCGGATGTGCGCGCTGCCGCCCGCGCCCGATATCCGCTATCCCCGTAGTACAGGCCAAGAGCGGGGCTTTGAACAGGAGCGAACAGAGGCAACAGAATGACGTGGTCTCTGGTATCTCCGTCTACTCCGTGGACTCATCGGTTTGCTCCAAGAAGGTTTGACCTTGTGACTCCGTTCCATGTGACTGAGCGGTTGTGCCTGGTGGATCGAAACAGGCTCCTCCCCCAAGTGCGCGACCCGCAGCGCATCCAATCTGGTCCGTTGTCTTGGCGATGCCGGTCAAGAGGATGATGGGTCCGCAGGTCATGGGGGGTATCCCCCCAGACCCCCCGGGTTGTGGGCAGACCCCCCGGGTTGTGGGCAGACCCCCCGGGTTTGCGTCAGACGCCCCCGGGTTGTGGGCAGACTCTCCGGGGTTGTCGCGACACGCTGGGTTTGTTTCGAAGCTTTTGGTTCCACGATGGCGGTCTCCAACGCGGGGGGTTTGGGGGCCTCCCCCCCCAAAGCGCATCTGCAAGTCAAGAGGATGACGGGTCCGCAGGTCATGGGGGGTATCCCCCCCAGACCCCCCGGGTTGTGGGCAGACCCCCCGGGTTGTGGGCAGACTCTCCGGGGTTGTCGCGACACGCTGGGTTTGTTCAAAGCTTTTGGTTCCACGATGGCGGTCTCCAACGCGGGGGGTTTGGGGGCCTCCCCCCCCAAAGCGCATCTGCAAGTCAAGAGGATGACGGGTCCGCAGGTCATGGGGGGTATCCCCCCAGACCCCCCGGGTTGTGGGCAGACTCCCCGGGTTGTGGGCAGACCCCCGGGTTGTGGGTAGACCCCCCGGGGTTGTCGCGACACGCTGGGTTTGTTCGAAGCTTTTGGTTCCACGATGGCGGTCTCCAACGCGGGGGGTTTGGGGGCCTCCCCCCCCAAAGCGCATCTGCAAGTCAAGAGGATGACGGGTCCGCAGGTCATGGGGGGTATCCCCCCAGACCCCCCGGGTTGTGGGTAGACCCGCCGGGTTGTGGGTAGACCCGCCGGGTTGTGGGCAGACCTGCCGGGTTGTGGGCAGACCCCCCGGCGGCACGCTGCGACGACTATTCGTCAGCGGCTTGGAACCAGGGCGTTAAGGTCGGTTCGTAATCACAGATTTCTTGGGCGGCAAAATACAGCTCGATTTCTCGCGCGGCCGCCTCCGGGCCGTCGGAGGCATGCACCAGATTCATTTGGCGACTGCTGCTGAAATCGCCACGAATCGTCCCCGCCGCTGCCTTCAGCCCGCTAGTCGCGCCCAGCATGTCGCGAACCACGCGAATGACCTCCAATCCCTGCACGACCATTGCCATCACCGGAGCGCCCGTGATGAACGCCTCTAGGCCCGGATAGAACGGTTTACTGACGTGTTCCGCGTAGTGCTTCCGTGCCAGCTCGGGTGACACGCGCATGATCTTGGCGGCGACAATATTCAGCCCTTTTTCTTCTAATCGAGCGATAATCGTTCCCATCAGGCGTCGTTGTACGCAATCGGGTTTCAACAATACGAGCGTGCGTTCCATGATCGGTTGAGCGTTTCTGTTGGTCGTGTGGAGAATGTCTTAAACGGCCGCAGTGTGCGCTAGGCTGCACTGCGATCGGGAATTCTAAGGAATTTAGGAGCGCGCCTCAAGCTCCCCCCAACATCTGTTCACAAGCCTGCGGGGCGTCAGCCGGCACGCGTTAGCGTCTGGTTCTCGACTACACGAAAAACCGTGTGCTAACGCACGTCGGCTGATTTCATTCGCACCTGACACGCAGAAACTCAGATGGCATGGGGCTTGCGCCACACCGCTCGCCTTTGGCTCCACGCACGATCGAGTTATGGGTCTTGAATGGGAACCAAATCGTTTTCGATTTCCACATCGTCGAACCGGTTGCCGTCGTAGTAACTCGGCTCTGGCGCGGGTGCCGGCGAAGGCGATGATTCCGAAAGCAACGTGCGGGTTCCCTGCCCGGATGTTGACGCCGAGTCCTGCGGACTTGTCGATCCCGCTTCCCGATCAGGCATTGGCAAGTCGCCATTGCGATTCGAAGCCCCTTCCTGCTCAGGCGGCGCGTTGGGCGAGTAGGGCTCGAATGGTGACTCTAGCGACGAGGGTCGCCTGGTCGCCCCCGGTCTGCGCAACAACGAATCGTTGTGTACACGGTTATCCCCGTTGCTGGGATCCTCCTTTGGCAAATCGGTCGTCCTTTCGCGGTCCAGCTTCAGACCGTCAGTACAGTGGACGTCGCGCGACAGCCCATTTCCAACTGCCGCCGCGCCCGGGGCCGCAGATTGTGGTACCAAGACGTTTTTAGTCTCATTCCACAGCGCGTACGGCACGGGCTGAGCAGAAAAATCCTGTGGAATCGCCGACGGCATCATGATGGATGACGGTCCCTTTACCGGCACGTATCGAGAGGCTTGCATGCAGTTACTATTCAAGAAATGCAACGGAGTCACTCTGCTGGCTGGCAGCGGTTGGCCACTCACGGCCATGTCGTAATGCTGCCTGAGGTGTGGCAGACAGGGTGGGTGATGGTAGCCTGGTCCGAGTGACACGCCCAGATCACGAAACAAAGCTCGAGCGCCAATTGGGTCGAAACCGTCGGCGCACAACGGGCTGACCAACGCCATGGCGATCAACAGCACCTGCCCAGCAAGTGGGAATGTAACACGATTCATCCGTTGCATCTCCGAAGACATTTGGCCTGACGCCGACATGCAGATACATCGGATTAATTGGGTCAATCCACACATCCCGAAGCCGGCGATTGGCAAAATCGTCGCCCTGAAACTTTTCGTTAAGCTGGATCTGCGGGCGGAACCGTTTGGGTGGAGTTTGCCGGCATGGCGGTCTGCCAGGTCGATAGCTAACCAACTAACTGGAAAACGGACCCATCCCCAGGGAAAAGCGCGGGGGGGCTGGGGGGTAGTACCCCCCATGAACCACGAACTCTCGTCCATTCGATTTGCGTTGCCAGAACAAAGGCCCCGGTGGATGCGTTTCAGCCGTGCAGTTGGGGGGTTCCCCCCCAAACCCCCCGTGTCCGAACGCCCCGTGTCCGAACGCCCCGTGTCCGAACGCCCCGTGTCCAAACCCCCCGTGTGCAAACCCGCCGGGTCCGAACGCCCCGTGTCCAAACCCCCCGGATCCGAATCGCTCGTGTGCAAACCCGCCGTGTCCGAACGCCCCGTGCCCGAACGCCCCGTGTCCGAACGCCCCGTGTCCGAACGCCCCGTGTCCGAACGCCCCGTGTCCGAACGCCCCGTGTCCGAACGCCCCGTGTCCGAACCCCCGTGTCCGAACGCCCCGTGTCCGAACGCCCCGTGTCCGAACGCCCCGTGCCCGAACGCCCCGTGCCCGAACGCCCCGTGTCCAAACCCCCCGGATCCGAATCGCTCGTGTGCAAACCCGCCGGGTCCGAACCCCCCGTGCCCGAACGCCCCGTGTCCGAACCCCCTCGTGCCCGAACCCCCGTGCCCGACCCCCCGTGCCCGACCCCCCCGTGCCCGAACCCCACGTGCCCGAACCCCACGTGTCCGAACCCCACGTGTCCGAACCCCCCGCGCCCGAACCCCCCGTGTCCGAACCCCCCGTGTCCGAACCCCCCGTGTCCGAACCCCCCGTGTCCGAACCCCCCGTGTCCGAACCCCCCGTGCCCGAACCCCCCGTGTCCGACCCCTCCGTGCCCGAACCCCCCGTGTCCGACCCTTCCGTGTCCGAACCCCCCGTGCCCGAACCCCCGTGCCCGACCCCCCCGTGCCCGAACCCCACGTGTCCGAACCCCCCGCGCCCGAACCCCACGTGTCCGAACCCCCCGCGCCGGAACTCCCCGTGACCTTGCCCCCCCGGACAAGCCAGGGGCAATGCGAGGCGCGGCCTTCTCAGGCTTGCGCGGGGCCGGCGAACACGGTTGTGCATTCGCTGAGCGGGAACCGACGCATGGTGGCCGCCACATCGTCGCGGCTGACCTGCCGGTAATGGTCAATGGACTCCTTGACCGTGGAATAGGTTCCTCGTTGTAGCCAATTGGAACCCACAGAAAACAGCCGATTAAAGGGCCGCTCTGCCCGTCGCACGGCCTGCGAACAGATTTTGGCCTTGGCCAATTCCAGTTCGTCTTCCGTAATTCCGTCGCGCAAAAATTCCGCCTGCAATCGTTGCAGTCGCGCGAGGTTTTCCTGTACATCTTCGGGTCGGCAGTCGAGGAAGGTCATTGTGATCCCGGCATCTTGAAATTCGTAGCAGCCCGCAACGGCACATTCGCACAGCCCCTTGTCCACAAATTCCCAGTACATGCGACTGTTCGTATCGTCGCCCAGGATATGCGCCATGACTCGATGCGCGAATCGCGTGGGATCATCCGCACGCGGCCCGGCGGAAATCTGGACCAGATACTGCTGCGTGGCCGTTTCACGGTGAATCCAAACGGTCTCTTGGTGACGTTGGGGCTCCAGGTGTTGTCGCTGATCATTGGCCCGCTGCCAGCCTCCACATTTTGCGTTGGCCGTGCGTAACATCCGCTCGAAGTCCACGTTTCCCGTGGCGACCAGGGTCATATTATCGGGTGCATAACGGCGTTCAAAATAAGCACGCATCTGCTGCGGCGTGAGTGCGCCAACGCTGGCGGTCGTCCCCAGGATGCTCTTTCCCAGCGGGTGCGCGCCGAAATAGGCAGCCATCCCCTTTTCGTGAGCGCCAAATGGGGGCTCGTCCTCGTACTTATTGATTTCTTCGATGATGACTTTCTTTTCCATATGGAAGTCATCGTCGCGCAGGGCGGGGCGCATCATGTCGCACAACAGGTCGATGGCGCGATCCTGGTAGTCGGGGACCACGGCCATGTAGTACACCGTATGCTCTTCGCTGGTGTACGCGTTGGACTGCGAACCGATCGCGTCCAGTTCGCGATTGATGTCCAGCGCCGACCGGCTTGGCGTTCCCTTGAACGTCATGTGCTCCAGGAAGTGGCTGACTCCCGCGAATTCGGCAGATTCATCGTGCGCACCCGCGTTGACAAAGAACCCCACGGCCATGGAGTAGGCGTTGGGGTTGCATTCCGCAATCACTTGCAGCCCATTATCCAGCTTCTGTTCACGAAATGCCAAGCGACACCTCCAGAGGTTGTTGTCCCAGCGTGGCCACAATAAATTCCCCGGGGGGTTTGCGCTTCAGGTAGTCGTTGATGCTTGCCGTGGTCAGGGAATCGACGATCTGATTCAATTCGTCCATCGTGCGGATGCGACCCAGATGGTACCAGTCACCGGACAGGGCATTGGCACGCGCCGAACTGGATTCCTGTTGCATGATCAGCGCGCTCTTCATGCGCGCCTGCAGCCGCTCCAGCTCGGTTTGATCGATGCCTGCGGCGAGACGCGTGATCTCGGCGAGCATCACGTCGAGCGTTTCCTGCGCGCGTTCGGTGGTGGTACCGGCGTAGCACAGGACCCAGCCCTCCTGCTGCAGAGAATGGCTGCTGGCGAACACCGTGTAGCACAATCCGCGATTCTCACGAACTTCGGTAAATAATCGCGAACTCATCCCGTCGCTCAATACGCCCACGGCGCCGCGCGATTGAAAGTAGTCTTGATGCGCGTAACAAACGGACGGATAGGCAATGCCGATCTGCGTTTGTAACGAATCATGGGGGATGTGCTCGTAAGTCGTCGTCGATCTCGGTCGAAGTTTCACTTCCGGCAGTTGGCCCTGCCATGCGCCCAGCAGTTCACCGACCAGGTCGCGCACGTGTTCGAATTCAATCTTGCCGGCAACGGACAGAATGGTCCCGCGCGGCACGAAATGCGTGCGGTGAAAGTTGACGACGTCCTGGTGCGTTATCGACTCGACGTGATCCACGACTCCATGAGAGGATCGCCCCCAAGGGGCCGGATAGGCCAGCGACCGCAGACGATCCATCGTACGTTGGGCCAGATCGTCTTCCCACGAAGCCAGTTCCTGCAAACAAACCTGCCGTGCGTCCTCCAACTGAGCTGCGGGCAGCTGGGGCCGCAATAACATGTCCGCGAAGGTCTGCAACAGTCCGGGGACCGATTCGCTCAGCGTGGCTCCCACAAACGAAGCGTGGGCCTGCGACACGACCGCTCCACGATCAACCCCCAGTCGATCCAGCTTTTCGGCAAATGCTCGACTATCCAGATCGCCGCTGCCGCGTTGCATCATATCCGTCGTCAAATTGGCCAGGCCCAGCCTGTCGTCCGGATCGCGCACGCTGCCCGCGGGTACACTGAGCGACACACCGGCCGACTCCAACCAGTCCATGGTTTCGCAGACCAGCGTCAGACCATTGTCAAACTGATAGGATTGGATCAGTTGATTCACCGAATTACTCCCACGAGGTCATCACGAAGCCTAGCGCGGCTCACTCCCGAACACCGGCCCGCTTCCGAAGACATCACTAGTTGCCGCCGCCACAGCTGCCGCTGCCAAACTTGGACGGTTGGTTGCTGGGAGCCGATGAGACCGATCCAGCCGCGCGCGGCGTCACGGCAGCCGTATCGTACCCGCATGTTCACGGATGGAAAATGGCAGTTCAGGCGCCCCATCCAGTCGGTGGAAGTCACTAGGTGTACGCGATTTCGGCCACCTTGTAAACCGTTTGCGCTTCGCGAAATCCCAGACGCCGATAGAGCTGAATGGCGCGGACATTATCCGACGTCACTTCCAAATAGGCTCGACCCAGGCCCGCATGTCGAAAGCCTTCCAGCGCGCGGAAGATCAAGCCAGCCCCTAATCCCAGCTTTCGGTGACCCGGGACCACGCCGACGTTTTGGATGCTGCCTAGTCCCGTATCCGCGCGAACGCCTTGGATCGTGCCACAAACATCATGGGTCGTTCGATGGACGATCAGCCAAGTTGACTGCGGGATGAAGCCCTCGCGCAGCGAAATCTCGCGCATCAATCGTTGACAGCCAGAAAAATCCCCCAGGCAGGGAAACACCGATGCGTCGATTTCGTTGCGAAAGCTCAAAAATTTGGCTTCCGCATGCGCACCCAGCAAACGAGGGCTCCAGGGCACATATCGATACTGATGAGGCGTCCTGGGCGCGTGCCCGTTCGATTGGCTCAGCTCCACCTCCATGCGGTATCGCTTGTAATACGTGCAGGCCATAAAGAAACGACCAGGCGTCCCCAACGAGCGGACGGGTACCACGCGCCCACGTCTGGCAACGTAGCCGTGCGACGTTCGTCCCGATAGCTTAATGTACTGCGATCGAGCAAAACGGTCAATAAAACCGGCAATTTCGCTCGTTCTGACAAAACGCGTGCCATCACCCGTCTTGGGCCCGCAGCCGCGTCGTAACGAGCAAGTATACACCAAATTAGCTATGAAGCCGAAGTTTTTGTTTTTCCGGCACCGTGGTAGACCGCCCGCCAGAGAACAATGCCCGAGACACGCTCATTCTTGCGAAACACGATGCGGCGTTCTTCGGCGGATGTGCGTTCGCCGGACGCGCACGCCGCCAGAAATCGCCTGGGAGCGGTGGCCTTGGACCGTTTTCAACGGCGATTTCTTCTGGCTTGCGGTCTAACGAAGCGGCCCACGGTTCGTTATTTCGCCCGCCAGAGAACAATGCCCGAGACACGCTCATTCTTGCGAAACACGATGCGGCGTTCTTCGGCGGATGTGCGTTCGCCGGACGCGCACGCCGCCAGAAATCGCCTGGGAGCGGTGGCCTTGGACCGTTTTCAACGGCGATTTCTTCTGGCTTGCGGTCTAACGAAGCGGCCCACGGTTCGTTATTTCGCCCGCCAGAGAACAATGCCCGAGACACGCTCATTCTTGCGAAACACGATGCGGCGTTCTTCGGCGGATGTGCGTTCGCCGGACGCGCACGCCGCCAGAAATCGCCTGGGAGCGGTGGCCTAGGACCGATTTTAACGGCGATTTCTTCTGGCTTGCGGTCTAACAACGCCTCAGTTCGGCCCCGTTTGCTGTTAAAATCCCGGAGCTGTACGTCGGCATCGTGCCGGTCCATTGCTACAACGCGCGTTGATTCCGCGGTAACACCTGAGCTTTCCGACATGTCACTTGTTTCCAAGAACGTCTCACCCGCTCCAGGAGCTGCCGCGCGACGATCCAACTTGCGATTCGCAAATTATTCGCGTGCGCTGCTGCTGCTGATGCCTCCGCTGTTGCTGGCCGGCCTGGCCGCCGGCGTGTGGGCGCAGCCGGCGGCCGGCGAACCGCGTCCGCGCATCGTATGCTCGACGACACAAATTGCGGACTTTGCACGACAAATCGTGGGAGATCGTTGGGACGTGGTTTCGATTCTCGGGCCCGGTGCCGACCCGCACACATTTACGGTGACGCCCAAGGCCACGCAACTCGTGAAGCAAGCCGATTTGTGTTTCGACAACGGTCTGCATCTGGAGGGGGGGGATTGGATGCGCACCGTGGCTGAACAGTTGGGCAAGCCCATCGTATCCTGTACGCAGGGCATCCAACTGTTGCAAGTGCAAATGAATGGCGAGCAGCGGACGGTGCCGGACCCGCATGCGTGGTTCGATCCCGCCAACGCGGCCGTCTATGTTCGCAACATCCATCGCGCTGTGGTCGCGGAGGACCCACAGCACGCGGCTGAATACGCGGCACGCGCCGAGCTGTACCTGAGCCAAATCCGGGTCCTCGATCTGTGGATCAAGCGTCGGGTGGCCATGATTCCCAATCGTCGTCGAGTGTTGGTGACCAGCCACGATGCGTTTAATTATTTTTGCCGCGCGTTTGGCTTGCGATCTGCCACTCCCATTGGCTGGTCAACCCAGGAAGTGGGGGCGGAGGTCACGCCCCAACGTCGCCAGGCCGTCGTGACATCCATTCGGGACGCCGGGGTTCCCGCGATATTTGTGGAGACCAGCGTCAACCCCAAGTTAGTGCGGGACATCGCCCAAGAAGCAGGCGTCCAAATTGGTGGCGAACTTTATTCGGACGCGATGGGGCCCGCTGGCAGCGCCGGCGAAACGTACCTGGGCATGATGCGCGAGAACGTGCTAATCATCACGACGGCCCTGCAAGCCGAGAAAGAGTAAACAAGATGCGACCGATCCTGGCCCTCATGATCAGTACCGTAATCCTGGGCTCCGTGTGGACTTACCTGAAGTCGCAGTCGCCACGGGCGACCTCGAAAGCTGAGCCTGTATTGCAGCCCGTGGAGGGCCAGTTCGACGTCGAAATCACACTGACATTTGCGGCCGGTCCAGATGCCTACGCGCTGCGCGAGACCGACGCTCCCTCCTTGATCGTGGAACACCTGGGACATGCCATCTTAAATCGGACAGATCAAATTGCTGCCGGTGCCTCCGTGTTGGTGGAGGGGGTACCCCACATCGAGCGGGGCAAGAATTCCTTCTTCGTTCGCTGCACTCCTCGCGAACCCGACGCCGAGATGGCGCGAGCCTTGCGCATGCGCGTGTTGCGCGACGGCATACCGGTGGCGGATTCCACTCTGTGGTCGGCTCCGGGCGCGCCTTGCGAGGGGATCGTGGAAGTGGACATCCAAGAATAACGCCTGGATTGACGACGATTCGCCACAGATGGTTGCCGGCCCCACCGCGGGCGACCACTGTGGCCCAAAGCAACACCCGGGAGACCCAACACACGATGTCAGAATCCCCCAAGTCGCCGGCGGATGTTCCCGCGATTCGCGTGCGAAACCTGACGGTCAGCTACGGCCCCAGTCCCGCCCTGCTGGACGTGTCGTTGTCGATTGCGGCGGGGCAGTTGGTAGGCGTGATTGGTCCCAACGGCTCAGGCAAGTCCACCTTGATTAAGGCCATTCTGGGCTTTCTGAAACCCGATTTGGGGGAGGTTGAGGTGTTTGGCGAGCCGGTCGAACGCGCTCGTGGTCGCGTCGCCTACGTTCCGCAACATGGTTCGGTGGATTGGGATTTCCCCATCACGGTCGAAGACGTGGCCCTGATGGGTCGCTACGGTCACATCCGCTGGTGGCGCGATCCTTCGGCGGAGGATCGCCGCATCGCGGATGAGGCACTGGAGATGGTCCGCATGTCCGACTTTCGTCATCGACAAATCGGTCAGCTCTCGGGAGGCCAACGGCAACGCGTATTCATGGCGCGGGCCATGGCGCAGGGGGCCGACATCCTGTTGCTGGACGAGCCCTTTGCCGGCGTCGACGCGGCGACGGAACGCGCCATTCTGGACGTGCTGCAGCGCACGAAGGAGGCAGGGCGAACCCTGTTGGTCGTGCATCATGATCTGGCCACCGCCGCCGAGTATTTTGACCAATTGGTCCTGCTCAAACAGCGGTTGTTTGCGTATGGCCCGCCCGCCAAAGTCCTGAACCCCGAATTGTTGAGCGCCGTGTATGAAGGACACCTCCGCATTTTCGCCGATTTTAACGCCCTATCCCGTTCGGAGTCTGGGTCGACCTGATCGCCCGGCCCTCCAGCCAACCGGGGTCCACTGTGAAACGGCGTCTCTTAGAAGTCTAAAACGAAATATTCTCGCCACCTGGTAGCCACACATGTTGCAACTCTACCGACTGTTCATCGAGCCCTTGACGGAACCTACCTATCAACGTGCGCTCCTGGGTGGCTCGTTGGTGGCCATCGTCTGTGGAGTTGTAGGCTGCTACGTCATTCTGCGTCGCATGGCTTTCCTGGGTGACGCGTTGTCGCACGCCATGCTGGCCGGGGTCACTGCAGGCTATCTGTTCATGCAGATTTTCTTTGGTGCCGAAGCTCACGCGCTGGCCATGTTTATCGGGTCGCTGATCGCCGGCTTCATTACGGTGATCATGGTCGGGCTGGTCTCTCGCATCTCGAGGGTTAAAGAGGATACGGCGATCGGAGTCATGTACACCGGAATCTTCGCGTTGGGAGCGATTCTCGCCTCCTTTTTCAGTGATCGCATCCACATTGATATCTACCATTTTGTGGTGGGCTCGGTGCTGAGCATTAGCGACGATGAGCTGTGGTTGATGGCGATTATCGCGGCGCTGGTGTTGAGCTTGATTGTGCTCTTCCACCGGCATCTGCTCATCACGTCATTTGATCCTGTGATGGCTTCTTCGTTGGGTATTTCGGTGATCGCCGTCGACTATCTGCTGACCGCCTGCACCTCATTGGTCGTGGTGGCCGGCGTACCGCTGGTTGCCATGATTCTGGTCGTCGGCATGCTGATCACTCCGGCGGCCACCGCCTATCTGTTATGCGATCGACTCAACCGCATGCAAGTCGTGGCCGCGATCTTCGGGTTGACCAGCGTGCTGGGTGGGTTTTATGTCTCGACGTGGATCGGCAACATAGCCACGGGTCCCACGATCGTGTTTTTTGCTACGATCCAGTTTCTGGTCGTGCTGTCAGTAGCGCCGCGATACGGATTGCTGGCCCGCTGGAACCGCATTCGTCAGAGCGTCTCGCAGGAACTCATCGAGGACGTCCTGGGCTCGCTGCTGCGCCGAGGGAGACACGATTCCGCTGACCACGTTGAACCAACATGTTTCGGCGTCAACTCAGCAAATCGGGCGGGCCATCAAATGGCTGGCGGGACAGGAATTTATCGAATTGCGCCCCGAGGGTTATGCGTTGACCGAAACGGGTCAGGTGGAGGCCCTGCGGATTCTGCGGGCCCATCGTCTGTGGGAATCGTATCTGGAGCACGTGGGCACGCCCACCGAACAATTGCACGAGAAGGCTCATCACCTCGAGCATCTGCATGACGAGCAAACGGTCGACTATCTGGATGACAAACTGGGACATCCCCTGACTGACCCGCATGGCAAGTCGATCCCCGAGGACTTCGTGGACCTGATTCCCGGTACCGTCGTGCGAGCGTCTCTGCTGCGCGAAGGGCATTGCGGGACCATCGAGCGGATCGAACACAAGCTGACCGGACCTGCCATTACGCTAGGAGGCCATGTGATTGTAGGTCCGCGCAAGGATAAAGGTGAGCTGTGGACGTTGCGTCTGGCGGATGGTCGCTGGCTGGAATTGGATCACGCCGCCGCCGATTCCGTCTTCGTACGGTTGGACGAGCACAACAAGCCCGCGGACTAGACACGTCAATCACGGCGAGCCGTGTGGCGTAAGCCCACGACCAGCGACAGTCAACGCTACATTAAAACGCACCGCCGCCAACCGGCCAAA
Source organism: uncultured Planctomycetales bacterium (assembly GCA_963695565.1). Lineage (GTDB taxonomy): Bacteria > Planctomycetota > Planctomycetia > Pirellulales > Pirellulaceae > CAVOGW01. Next base: position 40,585 of record CAVOGW010000003.1, on the reverse strand, counting down.
TGGCAACTCCCCCTGCGGCGACAATTCTGCGTGACCCGCGGGAGGTGGTGGGGTCGCCGCCCCGCACGCAGGCTTACGCCCAATGGCACTTGGATCGTAGAACCATGGTCCTCAATTGTTCCGCGAATCGCGCCCATGTCGGGGGAAACAGTTGGGGACAACTGTTCCACAATGCCCAAACCGAGTGTCGTTGGGCTTACGCCAGCGGCTCGCTGGCTTGTCGATGCAACATTAAGACACACCGCCGCCAACCGGCCAAATGGCAACTCCCCCTGCGGCGACAATTCTGCGTGACCCGCGGGAGGTGGTGGGGTCGCCGCCCCGCACGCAGGCTTACGCCCAATGGCACTTGGATCGTAGAACCATGGTCCTCAATTGTTCCGCGAATCGCGCCCATGTCGGGGGAAACAGTTGGGGACAACTGTTCTACAATGCCCAAACCGAGTGTCGTTGGGCTTACGCCAACGGCTCGCTGGCTTGTCGATGCAACATTAAGACGCACCGCCGCCAACCGGCCAAATGGCAACTCCCCCGCGGCGACAATTCTGCGTGACCCGCGGGAGGTGGTGGGGTCGCCGCCCCGCAGGCAGGCTTACGCCCAATGGCACTTGGATCGTAGAACCCTGGTCCTCAATTGTTCCGCGAATCGCGCCCATGTCGGGGGAAACAGTTGGGGACAACTGTTCTACAATGCCCAAACCGAGTGTCGTTGGGCTTACGCCAGCGGCCGCCCGAAGAAATCACACGATCCACGCGAACAACACATTACGGTGCGCGATCGCCCAGTAATAAGAGAATGGCAGGCATCAAGAACAGGTCGGCCAACAAAGCCATGCATACGATTGCGCTCGTTACAACACCGAAGTACATCGTCGGTGCAAAGCTGCCCGCCGCCAAGGCCAGGAATCCGATCACCAGGATGACGCTGGTCAGCACAATCGGTCGCCCAGTGTGGCTGATCGACCATCGTACCGCCTGTTGCGTCGAACTGCCGCGACGACGCTCACGACGATAGTGGCTCAAGAAATGGCACGTGTCGTCCACCACCAGTCCCAGGGCGACAGAACCTATCATTACCGTACCGGGATCCAGGCGGATGCCGGCGAATCCCATCACGGCGATGCCCATGAGGACCGGAATCAGATTCGGAATCATCGACAACAGACCCAATGGCAAGGACCGCAACAAACAGCACATCATCAGCGTCACCCCTGCAGCAGCCAGCGAAAGGCTCTTCATCTGGCTGTTCAGCAAATACGTGCGCATGTTGTTCACAAGTTTGACGTAACCGGTTGTCTGCACGCGCAAGTCGGTTTGCTGAAATCGCTTTTTCATTTCTGACTCCAGCAACGGCACCTGCACGGCCAGGCGATCCGCCTGCGACAAGGACAACCGAGCCGAAATACGCCCGTGCGAGAAGGTCTCGTCCAGCCAGCTAGACAGGATCTCGGGCGCGATCCGCTTTATTCTTAACAGCAGCAGATAAATCCGGCTCGAGGGAAGTCGGCCAACCGTCCGGTGCTCGCGGACTCGATCGGCTTCCTTCAAATAGTCCACAATCGACATGATTTGGGACACGGCCAGGTGGTTTTCAACCCACGTCTGAAAGTCATCGATTTGCTGCAACACTTCGCGGCGTGAAAGCCCGGAATTCTCCGTTTCCACCAGAAACTCGATGGAACAGGAGCCTCCGAACAGGCGATCGACCGATTCCGTATCCCGGCGGATCTGGTCGTGCTGGCGAAAATAACTCAACGGATTGGCGGTCGTTTGGACCAGCGTGATACCCCAAACGGTGGGAACCAGAACGAGTAGGGTAATCATCACCACTACCAGGTTCGCACGACGCGACATGCTGCCCAGAAACTCAAGGGCGCGGCTTACGGAGTTCGACTGGCATTGCTCGAAAAATCGTGGATGCGGAGCTTTGAGACGGTAGAGCAACCCTGGCAGGAAAGCAACGCTGAGCAGGAACGCGAAGGCGGTGCCCAACGCCGCGAGGATACCGAACTGGCGAATCGGCTGAATGTCGGTAATAGTCAGTGAAAGAAATCCAACGCAAGTCGAAAAGCTCGTCATGAAACAAGGCGGCAGCATCCGGGTTACCGCCTCCCAGGTCGCCGCGGCTGACGATTTTCCGGAAGCTTGTTCGTCCAACCAGGCAGAAATAATGTGGATGGAATTTGAGACCCCGACCACCATCAGGGCCATGGTCAGGGCGGAGATCAGGAAGTTAGCCCTCCATTCCAGCCACCCGGCAACACCAAAAACCAAACTGGTCGCAATCCCGACGACAACTAAAGGTAATACGGAAAGCCATAAGCTGCGAAACAAGAACCAGGATGTCCCCCACACCATCAGGAACACCATCGGTGACAGTTGCAGCAGGTCTCGTCGAGCGTATCGAAACATGGCATCATTCACGATGGGGATGCCCGCGATGTAAGTCTGCCCACAGGATGAGAGCGAAGCCGTAATCTGTCGGACCTGTCGTGCCACTGCAATATGCTGTTCGGCATCGGCACACTGCGGTTCAAATACCAAAATGATGGCAGTGGCCCGCGCGTCCTCGGACAATAGCATTCGGCTCACTAGGGGATTCGCACCAATGCGGCGTTTCAGTTCACTGGGCGATTCGGACTCGATTGCGGATGCAGGCAGTAGCCGCTGCAATAACAGATGGTGGTCGACCTCCGCCAAGGTGTCGACGTTGGTGATGGATAGCGCGCGACGCACGAGCGGCAGGTCCTGCAGCTGTTGTGTGCAGTTCGCTAACTGGCCAAGGGTCGCCGCACTAAACAGGCTGTCCGATTCCAGCCCAATGATGAGAATCTCGTCCCGGCCAAAAAGTTCCTGAAAACGCCGATAGTTGACAATATTGGGGTCGTCTTCCAAAAACCAGATTTCCAATGAACTGTCAAACTTCAGTCGTGCCGCCAGTACCAGGGAAACGGCTAATAGCAGCAAAACGCCGAGTCGGATCCACAGACGGCGTTCCGTCACGAACACGGGCAATCCCGACTGAAAGCTCGACCAGATTTGGTCCCAGCGAATCGCTCCGAATGGCTTAGGCAATTTGCGATCTCCGTCCCGCGAGGGGCGCCTGCGTGGATCTCATTGTGAAGTCGGCGTTGGACCAGTTTTTAATGCCTGCCTCCGTTAAATTCAATGTCGCAGTGCTGTGGGTTGCCGCTTGGGCAGGCTCACAACAAGAATGCCCGACATGCGCTTGTTTTGGAAACACGATGCGGTATTCTTCGGCGGCGTGCCCGTCGGCCGGACGCGCACGCCGCCAGAAATCGCCTGGGCGTGGAGGCCTGCGACCGATGTTCACGGCGATTTCTTCTGGCTTGCGGTCTAACGACGCGGCCCAGTTCTGGGTGCGGCGTCCAAAACGACCCCGCGTCCGTCTGAGACAGACGGACCTGCGATTTGTTGTTTTTCGGCCATCCACATGACAACGCCGGGCATCGTCCGCAGGCGCCGAACGGGACACCATGTCAATCCGGCCGCTGACTGCCATTCCCGCACTTCCGGGACCGACCAGGTTCCAGATCTGCTGGTGATGGCGAAGAATAGATCCAGCACGTGCCCCGTTTGTGATCTGTAATTCGGGATTTCCGGTCTGGCCGCATCGACAATCGCCAGGATTCCTCCCGGCCGCAGCGATCTCGCCGCGCGAACGACGAACGACTGATTCTCGGCGGCGGAAAAGTGGTGGATCAGGTGCGATGCAAAAATAAGGTCCCACTGACCGTCTTCCCAGGGGTCGGTGAGCGCATTCCCGCCGCGGTAAGTGATGCGATGGGCGACGTCCTCGTGGCCGAAACAGGAATCGCGAAAGACGCGCTCCGCCGAAGCCACGGCTTCCGGCAACTCTAATACAGTGGCTTGTAGCTGTGGAAAGCGCTGGCACACGGCCATCGCATATCGCCCATGAGCGCCTCCCACGTCCAGCATCGCCGTCGATCCCCGGGGCAAGCGAAGGTGTCCGGCAATCTCCTTGGCCGAAAGTCGAGCCAACGCGGCCAGGCCCCGTTGATACGTCTCCCAGGCATCGTCGGGCAGGATATCGTGTGCATCAATGGCCTGCCCCGTGGACACAAAATGTTCCAACTGATCCAGTGCCTGCCATTCGAGATAGCGCAACAACATGTTGTCGTGCAGCGAGCAGGGACTGGCCGGCACCATCCATTTTTTGGCCTTGCGCGTCAACGCATACTGGCCACGCCGATAACGGAGATACCCCGCGGTGACGAGCGCACCCAACAACTTCTCCGTCCCATATCGGTCCAGATGGTTGCGCTCGGCGACTTGTTTGGCCGCCGCGGGGCTTTGAGCCAGCGACTCGAAGATTCCCAGCTTACAGGCGGCCATCACCGCTCGCGCCAAAACCAGCGCCTGAAACGTGTCCACCATCGGTGTCGGAGCCAGGCCCAACCAAAGCGCCAGTCGCTCGATCCAGTTGTCGGGAACTACCTGGGTCCGCATGCGTCAGATCGCTGTCAGGTGAAGAAAGCAAAACGACATCCGGGCGCTCTCCGGAACAATACACAGCAGGCGTTGTCCAGGTTTCACGCGATCCGATGCCATCAGTTCTTCCAGGATGATGAACATGGAAGCGGCTCCCGTGTTGCCTTTTGTTTCCAGATTAGTGAACCAGCGTTCGTAGGGGACCTCGAGCCCCAGTTCGGACATGCCGCGGAACAACGGTTCACGAAACCAGTTCGAAGAGTAATGCGGCAGCAGCCAGTCAATGGAATCGGCGTGCAGGCCCCGCTTGTGCTGGACCGCCGCGATGGCGCTGGACATGAGTCGGGGTAAGCGATCTTGCAAGATGTCCACATCTTGTGACAAGTTGAGAACACCGGACTGGAAGAACTCTTGCGGATCGTGCATGCTGCGATAGTGTCGAATCGAGCCATCTTCGCTCTTCACCATTCCGGCATACATGCAGGGGGGTGATTGATGCGCGTACGATAAGATGTCGATCCAGTCAATTCGCAAATTCCAGCCCGTCTCGCGTGGCGCTGCGCGGATCAGCGCCGCTCCGGCTCCGTCGGACAGCATCCAGCGCAGAAACTCGTTTCGAAACGCGATCGAAGGCTCTTTTTCCACGCTGCAGCCCTCGTGCTGTTCGCGCAACACAGATAGCTGCGAGCCAAAATAGGTGGCCGTCAGCGAAGTCGACGCGAGTTCCGACCCAGACACAATCGCCTGGGCGTCTTGCCCGTGCAGCACGTGCAAATAGCCATATTTGAAAGCGGCCATCCCGGAACAGCAGACACCACTCAATGAGGCCAATTCACAGGGACCAAAACCCAGTTCCGCTTGCACCATGCTGGCGTGACTGGGAATCAGCTGGTCTGGGCTGGACGTCCCACAGGCCAAACAGCTCAAGTCCCGCACCGAAAACCGCGTGTCGCGACAGAGAGCCAGAATCGATTCAGCAGCCAAACGCGCATTCGTGTGCGTCTGAGCCCCCGTGGCAGGATCAATTGCGTAGTACCGTTGCCGGATGCCGTTGTTCATTAAGATGCGTCGTTTGATTCGCTCAGACGACCGACCGAGCGACCCCAGCACGGTGTCAATCTGGTCGTTACGGACCGGGTCGTTCGGCAGGCAAACTCCCAGCCCCGTTAAGAAGGCACATGCATCCGCCATGCTGAATTCCGCTCCATTTGCAAAAACCAAATCCGCCAATGGACTTAATCCTACTAGAATTCTCGGCGGTCGAAACCCTGCGTCATCCTGAACGGAGTGGATTTTGTGAACGGAGCCGATCATGTCATCCTGAACGAAGCGGAGCGGAGTGAGCATTCTGCGTCATCCTGAACGAGCGCAGCGAAGTGAAGGATCTGCCAGCCAAGGGACATCGCCAGCAGGGGTGGGGCCGGGATTTCCTGCGGCTACCGTCACAGGCGGCACAACGTCTGTGGAAGATCCTTCGGTCGCTGACCATGCTGCGCACGCAGTCCGCTCGCTCAGGATGACATTCTGCGTCATCCTGAACGGAGCGGAGCGAAGTGAAGGATCTGCCAGCCAAGGTGACATCGCCAGCAGAGGTGGGTCCGGGATTTCCTGCCGCTACCCTCACAGGCGGCACAACGTCTGCGGAAGATCCTTCGATCGCTGACCGTGCTGCGCACGCAGTCCGCTCGCTCAGGATGACATTCTGACCGTGCTACGCTCCCGGCGACCGTCGGCTATGCTATACCTCGAACATCCATCTCGTTTCGCGGGCTCAACTAGTACACGACATGACCACCACGCACTCCGCAGATGTCCTGATTGTCGGCGCGGGCCCGACTGGAACCACGTTGGCCTTGCTGCTGGCCAACGACAACGTGCGCAGTTGTTTGATCGACCAGAATCCCGGACCACAGCAGCACCCCGCCGCCTGCATTCTGAACACACGGACGATGGAGATCTTTCGGGAACTCGGCATCGCCGACATGATCATGCATCAGGGACAGGACGTCAAACAACGGTCCCAGATAACGTGGGTCACGTCGCTGGCGGGACGGCAGTTGGGGAGTCTGAACGCGGCACACGATTTGGACCAGGCCCTGTTGGCGAGCCCCCTGCATGCCATGCACTTCCCGCAAAATCGGCTCGAGCCGATGCTATGGGACATGGCAGAGCGCCATCCATTGATCACCGTCATGCGCGATCGGCGTCTGGTCGGCCTGGAAAGCCACGAACATCACGCGACCGCAGACGTTTGCGATCGCAACACCGGTCAAATCACGCGCTTGAGCGGAAAATGGTTAGTCGGTTGTGATGGCGCGGCGAGTACTACTCGGCGACTGGCCGCCGTCACCTGGGAGGCAGACGTGATCCAGCCGATGATGAGTGTGCATTTTTTGGCCGATCTGAGCAACTTTGTGGAATATCGGCCGAGCATCTTGTATTGGATCTTCAACCCCGGATTACTGGGAGTGCTGATCGCACATTGGCTGCCCACCGAGTGGGTGTTGATGACTCCTTTTTTTCCACCGCACGAATCTCGAGAGGATTTTTCCGAACCGCGGTGCCGGCGACTGGTGGCAGCCGCGATTGGCGAGCGTGACGTACCGTGCACGATTCAGCACGTAGGGAATTGGGCGTTGTCAGCCGGCATGGCCGCGAGCTTTCGCGTAGGTCGAATCTTCCTGGCGGGGGACGCAGCACACACGTTTCCACCGACGGGCGGACTGGGCTTGAACACCGGCGTACAAGACGCTCACAACCTGGCCTGGAAACTGTCGCTGGAAATAAAGGGAATTGCCGCCACCGAATTGCTCGATACTTACCCGGCCGAGCGGCGGCCGGTGGCTCAGGCAAATCTGCGGCACAGCGTGTCGAATTTCGAGAAAATGGACCGGCTACTTCAACCAGCCGGGCTGCGGATGTCGAGCCTGCGTCGCCTGGCTCGTGCCCAGCGGTCCACCTTATTTCAAGCATTGCCAGCCACATGGCAACGAACCTTTGTCACAACGGCCGTGCGATGCGGACTGAGGCGACTCAAAAGATTTGAAGCGCCGGGAGCAACGGGGCAACGCGCGCGGCGCAAGTTCCTCAACAACCTACCTGGACAGAAACCGCATTATTGCTCGCTGGGCCTGGATCTGGGTTTCACATATCGATCAGGCGCGATTGTCAGCGAGCTGGAAAAGTGCCCGCAGGCTGCGGATCCCGTCATGGACTATCGGCCCACGACGTGGCCGGGAGCCCGCTTGCCTCACTGCTGGCTGGAGCACGACGGCAAACGCGTCTCCACGCTGGATTTGCTGCATCCCCGCTTGCCTGTGTTGTTCGTCGCGGGTGCGGCCGCGAGACCCTGGATTCAAACTGTGTCACAACTTCGCAAACTGCTGGAGTTGCCGATTTCCTGCGTCTGCGTGACAGATCAACAAAGTGCACGCACGTTGTCAGCCGAATCGACCCGGTATGTTGAAGATCGAGACGGCAGTTGGGCGACGGCGCGCGAAGTGGCGGTGGACGGAGCACTGCTGGTCCGTCCCGACGGACACGTTGCCTGGCGGACCATGCACATGCCGGAGGATCCAGTGAATGAGTTGTTAAAGGCCTTAACTCAAATTATCCATTTGCAGGCTGTGGCTCCCACGTGAAACGCGTCCTGGTCTTCTACTACTCGCAGTCGGGGCAGGTGCGACGAGCGATGGAATCGTTAACGCACCCGCTCCAGGCCGCCCGCGAGATTCAAGTCCAAGTCAGAGAAATCCGCCCGCAGGTCCCCTATCCCTTCCCATGGCGCCGCATCACCGCGTTCTTTGGCGTAATGCCGGAAACCGTATTGGGGCCACCCGGTTTCAATCTACCCTTGGAGAACGGAGACCAGGCGGAACAGCCCTCCGCGGACCTGGTGATTCTGGCCTATCCTGTTTGGTTTCTCATGCCCGCACCTCCCGTGCAGCGCTTCCTGATCGACGACGCCCCACGTACGATGCATGGTTCGCGCGTCGTGGCACTTTGCGTTTGCCGCGGGATGTGGTACCACGCGGCGCGGGCCGTGCAACAAGCGTTGCAACAGCTGCGCTGTACAAATTGGTCGCAGGTTGTCGTCACCCATCAAGGACCGCAATGGGCCACGTTTCTGAGCGTGCCCAGGCAGATGCTGTTTGGATCGGAGGGCAGGCTACTACCGGGTTTGCCACCCGTTGGACTTAGCGCGTCCGAACTCAGCGCGGCTGGCCCGCATCGGCGAATGGTTACGCAGTTCGCTCAGCGATCCACAATTCAGCTCCACGCCTGGGATGCCCGATGCCACGCTCGCCGCGTCGCGGCACTCGTCGATCCTGCCCGAGCTGTGCGCGTGGCCGTACTTTTATTGTTCCGCCGTGGCGATGCGATTTCTGGACCACTATTGTCGTCCGTTACGTAAGCCGGCCATCGTGCTGTTCGCGGTTGTGCTGAGCTTGCTGATCGTCGTTGCGCTGCCCTTGCTGGCAATTGCCAGCAAGCTGGGGGCCGCGCTGTTCCCAGGCTGGTTGAAATCAATGGCCAACCGCATCACGGGGCAATATGCGTCTGCCCGGGCAGAGCACCGTCGGAAAGGTTTGTAACCTGTCAAGCTGGCGACCTGCTAGGACTTCGCTTGTTTAAGGGCAAGAGTAGCGACATGAATCGAGGCAGCGTACCACGCACGATACCCGTTCAGGATGACACGAGACCGTAGTACAGCCAGAATGTCATTCTGAGGGAGCTGACAACGCAGGCAGCACGGCCAGCGACCGAAGGATCTTCCACAGACGTTGTGCTGCCCGCGACGGTAGCGGCAGGAAATCCCGAACTCACCCCTGCCGGCGATGTCACCTTAGCTGGCAGATCCTTCACTCCGCGAGGTGCTTACGCGAGCGCCTGGTCCAAGTCGGCTATCAGGTCCGCCGTATCCTCGATGCCGCACGACAACCGAATCATGTTATCGCGAATACCCCAGCGTTCCCGATCCGCGGGGCTGGCCTGAAAATAGCTCATCACGAGCGGCTGTTCGATCAGCGACTCGACCCCGCCCAGGCTGGGAGCAATGCGCGCCAGCTGCACGCGATCGACGATATCGGCGGTCTGTCGCCAATCGGCATCCTTGACTTCAAACGTGACCAGCCCGCCAAAGCCGTCCATCGTCCTGGCGGCGATCTCGTGCTGGGGATGCGATGCCAGACCCGGATAATAAACGTGGGAAATTCGGGGGTGTTGTTGCAGGAATTCGGCGACGGCCAAACCGTTCTGGTTTTGTCGTGTCATTCGTAATTGAAAAGTCTTCAGCCCCCGCTGCAGCAGAAAAATTGCATGGGGTCCGATGACGCCCCCCATGATCCCGCGTAGTTGGGCCACGTCGTCGAGTTGCTCGCGGCCGCCGATGACGCAACCGGCCAGTACGTCGTTGTGCCCGGCAAGGTACTTGGTCGCCGAATGCACAACATAGTCGACGCCCATGCTGAGTGGTCTGAGATTCAGCGGCGTGGCCAACGTGGCGTCAATGGCCGTTTCGATCTGGTGCCGCTGTCCGATTTCCACAAATCGCTCGACATCCACGACACTCAAATGCGGATTCGTGGGTGATTCGCTGAATAGCATCCGCGTACGTGGCGTAATGGCAGCCTCCAGCGCGGCGAAGTCGTTGGTTTTGATCTCCTTGGTGACCACGCCGAAACGCGCGAGGTGTCCGGCACAAAACTCCCGAGTGCGATGGTAGCACTCGTCGAACAAGATGACCTCGTCTCCCTGTCGCAACCTGGCCATCAGCAAACCCACGACTGCGGCCATGCCGCTGGCGAACAGCAGCCCACATTCTCCGCCATCCAAAGCCGCCAGTTTGGCTTCGACCACACGCTGACCAGGGTTCCCGTATCGGCCGTATTCTTCACGGGGACTCTCGTCTTCCACGCTTTGAATGTAGTCGATGACGGCCTGGGTGTCGGCAAAGGAATAGGTCGCCGCGCAGACAATGGAATCGGTCAAGGCGTTTTGCGGTTTCTGTCGCGCCTCACCCGCATGAACCGCCAGAGTCGACAGCCCCATCGCGCCAGAGCTGGATCGGCGTGGTTTTGATTCTGGCGAACTTGTGGAAACAGCGTCTCGCATGATGCGGTAACTCCCCCAACGTGCCGGAAACCCGTCCCGTCAGCGATTGGCGATTTGGGACACGGCACAAAAAAACCGCGAACCATCGTCACGACAGCCGCGGATACTTTTCTGTTTCAAGTTGATCTCGCGGAAGGTGAAACTTCCGTCGAGGGCACTTTAGCAGTTAAAAGGCTGCAAGCGGCCGCAAATCCCTAACACGCGGTTCAGTTTATGGTCGCCAGCCCCCAAATACAAGAGTGGTCCAGGGAAATTTTAGACGTCAGCGTGCCCACCAAATATAATGGAACCATTCACGCAGCCGAACGTGCCGCCGCGCCCGACGGTTCGGGATTTCCTTTTCTAGCGCCAAATCGCCGTCCCCTATGACCAGCCGTATTCAGCTTAATTGGACAACGCCCCTCGTGGTCGCGTCAACAAAGCATCGAAGCACCAGGTGCATACGCGTGCGTTGCGAGCCAAGCCATACTTTCGCTCACAAGTCCAGTTTGCAGAAACGCAGATGGCATGGCGATTTCGCCTGCCCTGTGCTGATCGCGTGCTTGTATCTGGCATGGGCCTGCGTTCCAACTTGCGCTCAGTCCGAAGGGGTGGAAGTCCCAGGTTCCGCCCGCCGTTGTACCAACGTCCATGACCTGATTCGACAGCTGGGAGCGGAGCGGTTCAGCGAGCGGGAAAGCGCGACGGCTGAATTGATTGAGGCCGGAATCTCTGTCGTACACGACTTGCAGCAGGCGCTGGAACATCCTGATCGTGAGATCAGGCGGCGCGCGAAACATGCGATCGCGGAGATCGCGAGGCTCGACCGTCCCCGGCGATTGGCCCTGTTCCGACGCGGCGTTCCGTCCACCCAAGATCCGGCACTGCCCCAGTTTGGCATCCCCGGCATGGATCTGATGTTTGCCATTGCCGGCGATACGGCCGACTCACGGAAGCTGCTGACAAGCGCCCTGCAACGGGATTGGGATTTTTGCGAAGCCGTCTTGCAGCCAAATCCGCGATGGACACGCTTAGTCGACACCAAGTGTGCTGAGCTGCGCTCACACCCGTTCAGGTCTTCGGGACAAACCCCGTCGCAAGGTGAAGTCGTCGCCATCCTGCTGGGTGCCGTTAATAATCCCAGCGCCATATCAGACTCCACGGCTATTGCCGTCTACAGCCTTGTCAGTCAATTGGACCTGTCGAGCTGGAATCAAGTCGATACGGGAATCTGGAGCAGTCCCGCATTTCGGCGACTGATCGGTGAACTCATCATCTGCTGCGATGGGCCTACCGCAACCTATCAAGGACTCAATATGTCCTTGCGTTTCAACTTACCCGAAGGGTTGCAGGCAGCGGAACGCGTGCTTCGGGACAGCCAGTCGCTTCCCTTCGTCCGACAGTATGCCATTCTGGCGATAGCGCGATTCGGAAACCCTGACCATGTCGTGGATTTGCATCGCTTAATCGACGATAAACAAGTCTGTTTTTCGCGGCGGACAACCCTGCGGCATTCTAATTTCGAATGTCAGGTCCGTGATCTCGCCCTGGCATCCATGCTGCATTTGCTCGGCCGCGATCCGCGGCAATTTGGGTTCGTGCATTTGCAGCGTAGCGACAGTTACGTTTTTCAACCCCATACGGTGGGATTTGAAACCGACGACGACCGCAAGCTGGCACTGCTGAACTTTCAGTTCTCCACTGCCTTCACGGGACTTCCATGATGGCGAGCCGCGTGGCGTCAGGCCGCGACCGACGACGCTGATCGGACAAGACGCAGTCTCGTTGCGCAGCGGCTGCTCGTAGGGGTTCCCAACAAGGGCACTCGGTTTGGGCATTGTGGAACAGTTGTCCCCAACAATTTCGCCCGACATTTTCGCGATTCGCGGAACAATTGACGACCGTTGTTCTGCACGGTAAGTGCCATTGGGCTCACGCCAGCGAATTGCCGGAGGTTAGTTTCTTCTGTCTTGACACCGACACTCTGCCCTGCGATTGTTCGCGGCGGACGCGACCGGCCGCCGCGAATCACTCGCATACACTTTTTAGCCAAAAGCCCGCCACGTATGAATCGTCGTATTGTCTGCCTTATTTTGCTGGCACCGACCTTCGCGACGGGGTGCCGCAGCCCATTTTGGACGGATCGAGCGGCCTTGATTGGGGGATTGCTGGGTGCGGGTGCTGGCGCGGCCGTGGCGAAAGACCATGGCAATCCAGCAGCCGGGGCCATCCTCGGTGCCGCCATGGGATCGACCGCGGGGGCCGTCGTGGGATCCGGCATTGACCAGAATCTCGCCGCACAAGCGGCCGTCACCGCCGATGTCGGGAACCCCTTGCTGATCACCGATGTAACGACGCTTAGCGCCGCCGGATTGAGCGATGCGGTGATCGTGAACCATATCCAATCACAGGGGTTCGCCGGCCAGCTTACCGCGAACGATCTCATCACGCTCAAGCAACAGGGAGTCAGCGATCGCGTGATCGAGGCTCTGCAACAGCCAACACTTCGCGAATCGCCTTCGCCTCAGACCGTCATCGTCGACCAAAGTCCGGTCGTCACGGTCGAGCCGCAGGTTGTGATCCCAGCGGGCCCGCGGCGTGCGCGACGCGGTGGTTGGTCGATTGGTCTCGGCCTCTAAATGACCGAGCGCGATTCGGTGACACCAAGCGATGGTTGGCGATTAATCCTCGTGGGGGTTTGCGACGCGATTGGGGACGGATTACCCAGCCCAACTCGATGATTAGTGATGCCGTGGTGTTTTGCGGCTGGGCCAATCCGTCCTACAATGTCGCGAGGCAGGAGGAAGGTTTTTAAAGCGTGCATGCCTGGTAGCATTTAGCCGAAACCCGTGACTTGGCGGTTCGGTAAAGCTCACTCACTTGCGCCTGTTGAAGTTACGCATTTTTGGTAGCGTTTCGCCGACATCCGTGATGGGGCCGATTGGCGGGCTCACTCGCTTGCGCGTTTTGAAGTTGCACAATGTCGGTGGCACTTGGCCGAAACCCGTAATTTAGCCCGCTGGCAGACCCACTCGCTGGCGCGTCGAGCTTGTATTTTCACGTTGATTTCGCCTTCGCGCAACTTCAAAACTTGTGCGTCGTGCTTGTATTTGAGGGTTTTTCCGCGAACGCAATTACAGGAAGCGCGAGGTCGTCATATTTCTTGACAGCCACCGAAGTTCAGGATAAGGAAACATGTCCGATACTGATTTTTCCGAAGCCCCACCTACCGGGCACGAGCGATCAACGACTCATCGACTTGCTCCGTCTTATATTCCGGGCCGCTTGTTTTGGGTGCTTGTCGTTCTTTACGCGGCGGCGGTGACCATTGCACGCGTCATCAACGATGACCGCTCGATTGTGAATCTCACCATGCTGATCGGTGGGGCGCTGTGCAGCCTGGCGCTGTTGGCCTGGTTCTTGCTCCGAAGCGCCTATCCCCGTCTGTATCGTATCCTCGTCGCCCTGGCCGTTTTGGGCACGCTCTGCTACCTCGCTTCCCAGTATCGCCTCGTTCGCTTTTCCGGAGCCATGTTCCCGGAGTTTGGTCGGAGGCTGCCCGCCATCGACACCGAACTGGCTCCACTTCGTCCCCACGGTTCGGCCGACCTGGATTCCACCACTCCCCAGGACTTTCCGCAGTTTCTGGGACCTGATCGGACCGCAGCGCTGGCCCAGCTCTCGTTGGCCAAGGACTGGCAACAGGATCCACCTGTCGAAAAGTGGCGGCGGTCGATCGGTGCCGGCTGGTCAGCGTTTGCCGTGGTCAATGGATATGCGGTCACCATGGAACAACGCGGTGATGACGAGCTGGTGTCGTGCTACCGAGCGACCGATGGTCAGCCCGTGTGGAGTAACGCGGTCAAGGCGCGACACGCCAGCGCATTGGGTTTTGTGGGCCCTCGCAGCACTCCCACGATCCAGAACGGCCGGGTCTTCGCCATGGGGGCCACGGCCATCCTACGATGCCTACGCGGCGAGGATGGACACACGCTCTGGCAGCGCAGTCTCTATGAAGACTTGGGGGTCAGCCAAGAGGAAGCCGAGGAGCACGTCCCCTGGGGGCGCGCAAATTCACCACTCGTAGTCGACAACAAAGTTATCGTGCCCTGGGGAGGCGGTGAGCGACCGGTTTCCTTGATCGCCCTGGATGCGGATTCGGGTGCCACGATCTGGCAAGCCGGCAGCCACCAGGTGAGCTATGCCTCACCCGTGCTGGCAACATTGCAGGGCAGGCGGCAGATCCTGTCCGTGAACGAGAATTTTGTCACGGCATACGACTTGGAGTCGGGAGATATCCTGTGGGAACACGACTGGCCAGGACTTTCGTGCATGGATGCAAGCTGTTCTCAACCTGTTCCCGTGGATGACGATCGCGTTTTCTTATCGAAGGGGTATAGCACAGGGGCCGAACTGTTGGAAATCCAGGAGGGCCAGCCGTGGTCGGTGCGGAGTCTCTGGAAGGCGAAGGTGATGAAGACCAAGTTTTCCAACGTGATGATACGTGACGGCTTCGTCTACGGTCTGGACGATGGCATCCTGTCGTGCATCGAATTGCAAACCGGCAAGCGGCGCTGGAAGAAAGGTCGCTTTGGCTATGGCCAGAATCTGATGGTTGGGGATTTGATTATCGTGCTGGCGGAAAATGGCGACCTGGCGCTGGTCGCCGCCGACCCGGACCGATTCGTCCAACTGGCGCACATCCCGGCATTATCCGGGCAGACATGGAATAATCCGGCCCTATACGGAGACCTGCTGTTGATCCGAAATTCGGAACACGCGGCCTGTTTCCAGCTCAAGTTACAATAAGTTCTCATGGTTGTCGTTTATCTTCTGATCGCCTTTGGTCTGCTGGCCTTGAACGCGTTTTTTGTGCTGGCCGAATTTGCCTCGGTCAAGATCCGGCCGTCACAAGTCGAAGAGCTGATTGATCAGGGGCACGCCACGGCGCGCTCCGCCAAGCACGTGCTGGATCACTTGGATGAGTACCTCTCGGTTTGCCAGGTGGGCATTACGTTTGCCTCCGTGGGTCTGGGATTTGTGGCGGAGCCCGCTGTGGTACGTCTGGTGGAGCCCGTCTTGGTGCTCTCCCACCTGGTTCCCACGCACGGCACTTCGCGGTGGCTGACCGTTCACGGGATTGCCTTTACCATCAGTTACCTGCTGGTCAGTTTCTTGCATATCCTGATCGGAGAGCTGGTCCCCAAGTCCATTGCGATTCGGATGGCTGAGCGTATGGCGCTGGCCACCGCGGGGCCGCTGCGATTATTTCGCTTCTTGTTCTTCGTACCACTGTGGATACTGAATCAATCCGCCAACACGATTCTGGCGTTGATGGGCTTTGGCCCATCGCTGCGCCAAGAGGATCACAGCGAGAATGAACTGCGGATCCTGTTGGAACAGTCGCAGTCGCGAGGGCTGATTTCCTTTCGTCGTCTGTTGTATATGGAGAACGTCTTCGACTTGGGCGAAATCCGCGTGCGCGACGCGATGCGCCCCAGCTCCCAGGTGCGCTGCCTGCGCCGGCGATTCCTGGTCTGACAACCTGGCCGTGATGCGCCGCTATCGCTTCTCACGGTACCCGCTGATTACGGCGGAGGCCCAACAACCGCGAGCCATCGTCCATCTGAAAGATATACCTCTCTCGGGTGAAGCAGAACCTGACCTGACAAAGATCAGCAGACCCTATCTGACAGTGCGCGAAGACACGATCCTGGAATCGCTTTTGGCAGAGATGCAACGCAAGCGAATTCACGTAGCCCTGGTATTGGATCACCGCGACCGCTGGACGGGATTCATTACGTTGGAGGACGTGATCGAGGAAATAGTGGGCACGATTCGCGATGAATTTGAGGAAGAGGAAGTCATCCACCTCGTCGACGTCATGAGTCCGGAGCAAATCCACCTGCACATTGAAGCGGATGGGCCAATTGAGGCGGTGCGCACGGCACTGCAGCGGATGGACGATGCGCGATGCCGCTGCCCCGCGACCAGATTGTCAAGGCCGTGGATGAACGCGAGCGGCTCGTGGGCACGTACCTGGGTCGCCATCTGGGCATGCCCCACGCGCGCATGGCCGGCTTAAAAAAACCGTTTGTGATGATGTTGCGATCGGATCGGGGCATTCCCTATCGGGGCACGCCCGATAGGGCTCATTTGCTGTTCGTATTACTGACCCCAGCGGGGCAGCCCCGCGTCCACCAACGCCTGCAAGCAGTGATCGCCACGATGCTGGACGAAAGTGAATATGTTCCAGAGCGGCTGCGGACGGCCGCCACGCCCGAGGAGGTGATGGAGATCATCCGCGCCGGGGAGCAAGCGACGCTGGACTGAAGGGCCTGCGCTCTTCAGACGGAATACAAGCACGAAGCGCAAGCTGGTGCGCGTCTTGCGTGGCGACCCACGCCCGCGCCGTTACGCGTGCTGAAGTTGTGCGCTGTTGGTCGCATTCAGCCGAAATCCGAGATTTAGACGGCTGGCACGCTCACTCGCTGGCGCGTCGTGCTTGAATTGTTGACCATCCGCCGGCACATATAGCGTCCTAACGAACGGATCGCCTGATCGCACGACGGAAACACCGGTACTCCAGCGCGGCGCATGACGGTGGCCAGAGTCGCATAGGATTCACCCGCATCAATCACCATCACCAGCGGTTTGTCGTAATCGCGCTGCAGCTGGGGCAGTCGACCGGCAAGGGACGCGGCCAAACCGTCCTGCAACTCGCGATCGGTCGTCTTCAAGCGGGGAGTGAAAGGAACGATGCTGACCACGACGGCGTCGACTTGGGAATCCTCCATCATGGCACGTACCGATTCTTCGTAAACCTGCTCGTCCGCCATCGGGTTCAAATCCAAGGGGTTCGTTGGCGTGACCAGCGCGTCGAGATTCACGCGCTCCAGGGCCCGGCGAATCCTCCCTTTTGCCTGGTCCCCAATGGAACTCATCTCAAGCTCGTAGCGGGCACCCTGAATCGCATCGGCCATGCCGACGGCCTCGAACCCGGCGTTGCTCATCACGCCCAGCCGGCGCCCGCGGATCGACTTTTGATGAAACAGCGTCGCCAGCTCCAGGACTTGTTCAAATTCCTTAAACGTATCCACGACGATCGCCCCGGCGTGCCCGACGGCTGCCTGGCAGACTTCATAGTCCCCGGCGACGGAGGCGGTGTGCCCGGCAGTCGCGGACCGTCCCGCGGACGTCTTTCCCGCCTTGTAGAACACGACCGTCTTTCCTTCCTGACAGACTTCGTCGACGGCGCGAATGAATTCGAGCCCGTCCAGGTCCTTAAAGCCTTCGACATAGACACCAATCGCATCGATGTCGTCGCGCGTACCCACGGCCCACATCAGGTCGGAAACCGAGAGGTCTAGCTGATTCCCCAGGGTGATCGCCAAGGCAGGATTGATCGATTGCAGGTTGCTGATGACGGTCGCCGCAAAAGCGCCGCTCTGCGTAATCAAAGCGCAACGGCTGGACGGTTCATGCCTGCGTGGGTCGAGCTTTCCGGACGGAATGAAAAAAGTATCGTAGTGTCCCGGCCGGGAACGGATCCCCAAACAGTTAGGGCCGAGCACGACGGGTCCTCCCGACGGCCGCGAGCGCGACGCGGTGATTAACTGGCGGAGTTGTTGCTCGATCGGTCGACCAGCCACCGTCTCTCCCAGTCCCCCCGGAATAAGAATGATCGCGGAGCATGCATCACGCTCGATCGCCTGCTGCACGAGCGGTAGCAGGCTTTCGGCCGCCGTAGCCACGACCAGCAGGTCCACCGGTTCTTCGAGGTCCTCAAGTCCCTCGATGCTGGGTACGCCGTTCAGATGGGAAGCCTCTCGCTGGATGACGTGGAGCCGATCGGCGGGGAAATCGCAGGCCAGCGTGTTGTCCAGGATAATCCGCCCAAAGTTTTCACGCTTGGACGAAACACCCACCAGTGCCATGGACCGTGGCTGCAACAACCGATCGATCTTGTGGATCGGGCGACGGATCGTGGCCCGATACGGCTGACCACATCGCCCGCGTCCGTCGAGCGGAACCATGCGCCCGTGTACAAAAGCAAACGGATTGACTTCGATTTCCTCGAGGAACGGTCCACCCTCCGGATGGTGCAAGCACAAGCGGCGCCCCAGCGCCAGGAAGGCGCGAAAACACCGGAGTAATTCACCGTCGGTGACCATCCGCCTGTGACCGTGCGCCGAGCCAGACAGAATCTCGTAGGCAGCTGTCTGCTGAAACTGCTGCATGAACTCTTCGGGATTCGTCTGGGCGACCGGTGCCTTGGCCACGGCAATCCCGGGCTTCATGCGTTCTGAGAGAAACTCAGTATCGATCCCGCCCAGTCCAGCCGCCAGAATGGCTCCGAATTCACGGGACGTACGAACCCCAACAAACAACTCCTGACCAAAACTGGACTCGGCCCGTTCCACAAATTCGACGACCAGCACGCCGGCAATTGTCGCGCCACTCAGCCGCTGTCGTTCCGTCAGCGTCGAGATACCGCGATTCACGGCGTCGATCTCTTTGGGCACGAACATCACGGCACCGGCGTCCGTTTTGTGGACGACATCGGGAGAGACGATTTTCAACACGACCGAATCGCCGGGAAAGCTCTCAAGTACGTCCACCGTGACGCGCTGTCCGTACGGTACAAATTGATGTCGCGGAGGATGGATGGCGCCCACCAACTGCACCAGCCCGTAGACTTCGTGCTCAAACAGCTGCGAACGGCCTTGTTGTGGCAGTTGTTCCAGAATTTGGCTGACGGCATGGATCTCGGGATCGGAAAGTGTGGCATCCACGGGAAATTCCAGCCCATCGCACGCCTCCGGCTGCGAATCTGCCAGCTGTTCGGGCGGCAGACTGGCGAACCAGCGTCGTACGGTTTGGGGCAGCAGGCCTCGCGAGAGCGCGTCGCGATACGCCGTGGCGGCCGCCCGCCCCAGCGTCAGGGCTTTGCCGTTGGCCTCGACGACTTGTGATCCCTTGGCGGCGAAGAGCTCCGCCAGCGCGTCGCACAGCTCATCCGTCGAAAATCCCAGGTACAGCGAGCCGGCGCCCAGCACGGCCGAATTGACGGCTCGGCTGGCACCCGCCGCGCGGGCCAGGCGCTCCGCATCGACGAGCACGTGATTTTCGCAGGCGGCGACCTGATCCAAAACCTCCTCGATGGGGGGATAGTTGGGAATATTGACCAAGGGGCCGGTGTTGGTCACGATGGCTCCCCCTTCACGCAGAAACTCCACGTATCGCAGGGCTTCCAGCGGTTCCATCGACAAGATCAGGTCGCAGCGTCCGCGCGGAATCAGGTCGCTGTGAATCGGATGGTCGGCCAGCCGCAAGTGGGATTGCACCGCACCGCCACGCTGCGACATGCCATGCACTTCGGACTGTTTTACCTGCCAGCCGCGATTGACGGCGGCCAAAGAAATGGCCTGCGCGATGGTCAAGATACCCTGGCCACCGACACCCGCCAGAATCAAGTTGCACTCCATGAGTGAAATCCCTCCCGACTAAGACACTACATGTTCTGATCGCAGCCAATGCGGGCAGCATGGGCCACGATATTCCGCTCCTGGACTCCTGCTGCCTGTCGCGGGCCGCGTCGTTGCATGTGAATGCAGGGCCGCGAGGCGACAATCACCGACAATCCGCGATGCTGCATCTCGCGACGTATCACCGCGGCGTTCTGCTCGTGATGCTTGGGTAGTGGTTCGATGCTGACAACATGATCCGGGTGAACGCCCAGTGCATGGACCAGTCGCAACAGGTCGTCTCCCGTGGTGAACACCTCTTGTCCGCCCGTCATGGCCACGGTGGCATTATCAAGAATGAACACGGTCATATTGGCGTCTTCGTGCGCAGCGCTCAACAACGGCGCCATGCCGGAGTGCGTAAACGTGGAATCGCCGATCGTGCACACGACGGGAGTCGCGCCGGCCTTCGCAGCGCCCAGAGCCATGGAAATGGAGGCCCCCATGTCCACACACGTATGTACGGCATTAAACGGAGGCATGGCCCCCAGCGAGTAACATCCGATGTCGCTGAATAGTAGCGGATTGGACTCTGCGTCAATCGCCTCGACCAGTGCGCGAAACGTGTCGCAATGAGGACAACCCGTGCACAGTGATGGCGGACGTGACGGCACTTGCGTCAGGGGAGCCATGGCCGGGATCGAAGCTCCATTGTATAGCGCCGGACGCACGACGTCGGCTGTCAACTCGCCATCCAGCGGAAGATGACCGCTGCGTTTGCCGTACAAAGACTTGCCCGGCAGGCCCAGTAATCCCCGCAGTCGATCTTCAATAAAGGGATATCCCTCCTCGATGACATAAATCGGGTCGCAGTGATCGACGAATTGTCGAATCAGCGATACCGGCAGGGGATAGGTGCCGATCTTGAGGATCGAACAGGTCGCGTCCTCCCCGATGACCTCCAGCACGTAGTTGCTCGCAATTCCCGACGTCAAGATGCCAGGATTACCTCGCAGTTGAAGTTGATTGAACTCAGAGGACTCGGAGTACTCGACCAGTTTGGGCTGTTGTCCCAGCAGGCGCCGAAACTGGCGGCGGGCGTTGACGGGCAAGAGTGTCCAGTGACGCGGATCACCACGATGCGGGACCGTCACCCGTGGCTCGGCTGTGGGCGGGCGACGGTGCACGACCGCTCGACTGTGTGCCAGGCGGGTGACCAGCCGGATGATTACGGGAAGCCCCACCTGCTCGGAATACTCGAAGGCATCCCGGGTCATGTCGTAGGCCTCTTGCTGATTGGCCGGCTCGAACAACGGCACTTGGGCAAATTCGGCGTAGAACCGGGTGTCCTGCTCATTTTGCGAGGAATGCATGCCCGGATCGTCGGCGACGACCAGGACCAGGCCGGCTTCCACGCCGGTCAGGGCCGAACTCATAAAAGGGTCCGCGGCCACGTTCAGTCCCACGTGTTTCATGGAGACGACTGTGCGGCGCCCCGTAAAGCACATCCCGAGCGCCTCCTCGTAGGCCACTTTTTCGTTGGGGGACCAGCGGGCGGCGACCGGAGAACCAAGTTCCACCCGTTGTTGAATGGATTCAAATACCTCGGTCGCGGGCGTCCCAGGATAGGAAAAAGCCCCTGAAATCCCGGCATCCAGCGCGGCGACTCCCACCGCTTCGTCTCCCAATAGCAGCTCTGGCATCGTTTCCCCCCCTAGTGTGCGATTTGAGGATGTCATGGTACTGGAGCAAAATGCGTGCCATGCACGTGGAGGTGTGGCCCGGGGTGGATGAGCGGGGTGGCGCGTCAATCCGCTCGTTCAGGATGACACGAGAGCGTTGCACACGGGTCAGCGACCGCCGCGGCCATGTTTGGCGAGCCGGCTACGCGGTCACAGCGGCCGACTTTCGCTCCAGCAAAAGATCTTCCAGGAATACATGACGCAGCAGTGGCGCGCGCAGCAGGCTTGCGCGTTTGGGCAACATGTTTTTCAACCACGGCCGGCGGGCAAAGCTGGACATGGCTCGAATTCCCATATTGGCCTTGGTTTGAGCCTCAACGTTGGCCGAGAGCCGTTGAAAGGTGGCCGGGATGATGTTGGCCTGGGGACCGACATGGACGACGGTTTCCACGCCGGTCGACAGCGTGTACTCCACCGCGTCCCACAACCGCTGCGGATGGTCGATCCACCGTCCAATCAGATCGCGGACGTTGTACTGCGTGTAGCCCAGACTTCCCGTCACCAGGGAAAATACCGGTGGTTGGGGTGCCTGCATCGTGACCGGCATGGTATGCATGAGGTGGCACGAGCGGTCCGGGATGTGACGTTGCCAGACAATGGGAGTGTGCAAAGGTGGCCATCGGTGTTCGTTGCGCCTCAAGTAGACGCGTTCCTTGGAAAGCTCGCTCATCCGTTTTGAGAATCGATCGAGCGTCGTTCCCTGGCCGACGAGCAACAGAGAGTTAGGAGCCAGCAACGCGGAGACGCCCATGACTCCATCGGCTTGCAGGTTAATCTCCTGGCACAGGCCTTCCACGGCCGACATGGGTAGATTGCCACGACGAGAGAACAGCACGCCCAGGGTGACGTCCAGCGCCAGGTCGGCCGCATCGTGCGCCATGGCCAAGGGAATGCGGAGCGCGTCTTCCATTTCCATGCAACCGGCAGCAATCAGCGCGGTGACTTCACCCAGGCTAAAGCCGAACATGAACCCGGATTTGCGGTAGTCGATGCCGTGCACCCGCCGCAGGATTTCAAGCTGCGCCAATTCGACGGCCACGATTAGGGCGATGGCTTCATCGTAGCTGGCCAGAGAAGTTTCGCGCTGTTGCTCCACGCGTCGCACTAAGTCAACATGGCGTCCCACGACCTGACCGCAGACCAGGGACGCTCGATCCAGATAGCGGCGTACGATCGGACCCAGACCGGAATTGGCCAACAATTCCGGTGTCCGACCCAAGTTCGTCACGTTGTAACCGCGAAAGGCAAAAGTCGTGGTCCGCAATTCATTGCGCAAGTCGGCCAGCGACCAGCTCTTCGTCGACCCGTTGTTCGTTGTCGCCATTTTGCGATTAGCACCTGTTCCGAAGTTGCCGGGGAGTTGGGATGCCCCACCACTCAACGCGCCGCTGCCGGAACGGCGTCGGCTCCGATCGCGATCGGCGCGCATTTCCGCCCAAATTCTTCGACGCTGGTTCCTTCACGCCCTAAATCGAACCAGACGGCCGACCTGCAGGGCGATTTTCGTGCGACTTGCACACCAAGAGTGTCGGCTAACCATGAAGGCTGCGTGACACTATGATACAACCAGGTTAACTCTGCCAATTATGCCACCTGTAATGGCTGGCCATTAAGAGTCTATGCGGCAGATCATCCCGAATCAAATGAGCATACGCCGAACACGCCGTGACAAAAGACGCTCCGCACCGATTTGCACAGCTGGTTGGACAGACAGCACTTGTGACCGGTTCGTCCTCTGGAATAGGTGCTGCGATCGCACTCGAACTGGGACGTGCGGGGGCTCATGTGATGGTACACGGCGCCCGTCAGACCCCGCGAGTCGGCGATGTCGCCGGCGCCATCGCGGGGCTGGGCGTGGAAGCGAAAGTCCAGTTGTGCGATTTCGACCAGCCACTCGCCAGGTTGCAGAAATTCGCCGAGGATGTCTGGCAGTGGCACGATCGACTTGACATACTCGTCAACAACGCGGGGGCCGACGTGCTGACCGGTGACAACTCCCATAAGACATTCGAACAGAAGCTCGACATGCTGTGGCGCGTTGACGTCTTGCCCACCATGATGCTCAGCCGCCTGTTAGGCGCGCGAATGGCACGCCGCGGAGCGGGCGTGATCGTGAACATTGGCTGGGATCAGGCCGCGCACGGCATGGCCGGGGACAGTGGCCAGATGTTCGCGGCGACCAAGGGCGCCGTCATGGCCTTTACAGGCAGCCTCGCCAAATCGCTCAGCCCCAGCGTGCGCGTCAACTGTGTGGCTCCCGGTTGGATCCAAACCGCCTGGGGACATTCGGCACCGGAGGCCTGGCAATCTCGGGCCGTCGGAGAATCGTTAATGCGCCGTTGGGGCAGCCCCGCGGATGTGGCGGCCGCCGTCCGGTTTCTTGTTTCCGAGGAAGCCTCCTTCATTAACGGCCAAACGCTGCGCGTGAATGGCGGTTGGACTTCACACGAATCCACTTGAACCTTGGAGCATCACGCGCCTCGTATGTCATCGCCTCGTCACATTCACTTTGTCACCGGCAAACTGGCCGCCGATGCGTTGCGGGCGAACGTGGAGCAGCTGGCTGCGGCTATCGGCTTCGACTATTCCATGGAAGTGCTCCCTATCTCGGTCGCCGCTTTGATGACGACGTCTTGGATCTGCGCGCCACATTCACGTGCCAGGCCAGGCCACGGAAGTCATGATCCCTGGATATTGCGAAGGGGACCTGGACCAGCTGAGCCAACCAGTTAAAGGTGAGTCTGACGCGGGGACCGAGAGACGTGCACGAACTACCCGCACATTTTGGAAAAACCGCCCCACGCGACCACGATGACTGGTCGATTGAGATCTTGGCGGAAATCAATCATGCCACCAGGATGCCGGTGGCGGAACTGGTTCGCCTGGCGGACCAATTGCGCACCGACGGGGCGGACGTGATCGACGTCGGTTGCGTGCCGGGCTCACCCTCCCACACGATAAGCGATCAGGTGAAAGCGCTGATCGATGCCGGGCACAGGGTGTCCATTGATAGTCTCGATCCCCTGGAAATCTCTGCCGCTTGCCGCGCCGGGGCCCAACTGGTGCTATCCGTGAATCACACCAATCGTGAGCAAGCGGTCGACTGGGGAGTCGAGGTGGTCGTCATTCCGGACGAAATCGGCTCATGTGAGGGGCTGGAAACCACCATTTCACGACTCACGCAAGACGGCGTTGCGTTTCGGCTCGACCCCATCCTGGAACCCATCGGCTGTGGATTCGCCGCCAGCTTGGGACGTTACCTGACGACCCGCGACCGTTATCCCGAACAGCCGATGCTGATGGGCATCGGCAACTTGACCGAGCTGACCGATTGTGACTCAGCCGCCATCAATGTCCTGTTGATGGGATTCTGTGAAGAGCTGAAGATCCACAGTGTGCTGACAACGCAGGTTATCAATTGGGCCCGAACCAGCGTCCGCGAGTGCGCGTCAGCTCGGCGTCTGGTGCATTACGCGGTCCGACGCGGTACGATACCGAAACACGTTGAGCCCCGTTTGGTGATGTTACGTGACGCAGTAGTAACGACACCGAACGACGAAGAATTAAGTCGACTGGCCGAACGATTGACCGATCGTAATTTCCGGCTGTTCGCCGACAAGCAGCAGCTACATATTGTCAGTCGAAACCTGCATCTGTCCGATGATGATCCGTTTCGTTTATTTGACGGCCTGTTGACGGCACAACCGGAGACGATCGACGCGGGGCATGCGTTTTACTTGGGTTTTGAACTGGCGAAGGCGTCGATCGCGCGAACGCTGGACAAGTCGTATCGACAGGACGAACCGCTGGAATGGGGACTGCTGACGCAGCCGGAGGACTTTCATCGTCTGCGCCGCAATTGGCGTGCGTCTCAGCGTCGCGCACAGCGAGAGGATTCGGAATAGGGAAATCGCGTTGCCCGGCTGGTTGAATCAGTGCGGCGATTGGGGTTCGCCCATGCTGGCAGCGGGTGCCACGGGGCCCCGCAGAACGAGGGGAGCAAAACATGATCTCGTCCAAACTACCATCCACGCCGCAGGCCCCCACCAGCTTATTGCAGTTAGCGGGCCTTCCTCAGGTGTGCGCGTTGCAGCCTGTGCCTGACGCCGAAGCCGTTTTCCAGCGGTTGTGTCATTTGCCCGGTTGCGTGTTCCTGGACAGCTCACTGCGTCACGACTCCTTAGGGCGGTACTCCTTCATGGCCGCAGACCCGTTTGAGACGATTAAGGTGGCGGTGGGCGCGTGCGAGCCGCTGCAACACCTGCAAGACAGGCTGCAGGCGTTTGCCACTCCCCGACGTCGTGATCTGCCGCCGTTTCAAGGGGGAGCGATCGGGATCTTCAGCTACGAATTGGGGAACAGCTTCGAGCCGCTGCCTGAAGCAGTGCACGACGAATTCAAGATTCCGGCGATCCACGTGGGACTGTACGACGTGGTCATCAGTTTCGACCACCTGACCAAAAATGCCTGGATCATTTCGCACGGCTGGCCGGAAACCGAACCGGCGCGGCGGACCGCACGAGCCTACCAGCGGCTGCGGATGTTTCACGATCGCGTGACACGCAAGGGACTACCACGCTCTCGTTTCGCGACAGCCGACGCGGCAGCGGGTGTACCGCTGACCATCGCATCGCCGCACCACGCCATCGCTGACGCAGAGCAGTTATTCAGTAACTTTACGAGAACCGGTTACGAGCGAGCGGTCGAGCGTGTGATCGAATACATCCGCGCGGGGGATATTTTTCAGGCTAACCTCTCGCAACGACTGTTGATGCCTGCCACGTCGACTCCAACGGATATCTTCCAGGCATTGCGGAGCAAGACGCAATCCACCTTTGCCGCCTATTACGACGGGGGCGATTTTCAGGTCATGAGCGCGTCTCCCGAACGGTTCCTGCGTATCGACGATCGCCAGGTCGAATCGCGTCCGATCAAGGGAACGCGGCCCCTGACCAACGATCGACGAACGGATGAGGTGGCTGGTACCGAGTTGCAGGCCAACGCAAAGGAACGCGCAGAGAATATCATGATTGTTGACCTGCTGCGCAACGATCTGTCTCGCGTCTGTGAAATAGACAGTATCCAAGTTCCGCAATTGTGCGCTGTCGAACCGTACGGATACGTTCAGCACCTGGTGTCGGTCGTCACCGGCGTATTGGCGGAGGGCCGACATCCGCTCGAGGCAGTGCAGCACGCGTTCCCCGGGGGCTCGGTCACCGGCGCGCCAAAAAACGAGCGATGGAGATTCTGGTCGAGCTGGAACAGGTAACACGCGGGGCTTACTGTGGATCGCTGGGTTATGTGGGCTGGGACGGATCGCTGGACCTGAACATCCTCATCCGCACAATTACCTGTAAGAGCGGTTGGTGGCAGTTTCCGGTCGGAGGGGCCGTGACGTCGGCCAGCGACCCGACCGCAGAATATCAAGAAACGTGGGACAAGGCGGCCGGGCTCTTGACGGCGCTGGGCGTGGCGACGCCATCAGCGCGGCGTCTCGACTAAATGACCGATCGCAATTCGCCGATATGGTAGGACGGATTGGCCCAGCCTCGCAACAGCGCGGCACCACCCATCATCGAGTTTGGCTGTGTCGTCCGTCCCAAATCGCATAGTCATCGAGCTCCCACCATCTTCTCTTTGGCGGCTCATGCAAACTGCGCAGGTTGGCTCAGGTACTGACGAAACCCGCCGCGGGAGGTGCCAGCTGACGACGCCACTGGCGATGCTGACTACCACGATCGGTCGATCTCCTTCGAGGACGTTTTAGGGCACCTGTCCGGCGATCGACGCACGCTGGGGACCTATCGTGTTCAATTGGCCGTGGACGAGCACCGGGAGCGTAGCGGGAACCCATCGGGATCAGATCGCGGCGCAGTTGGTCGAAAAGATTTTTGAGCTCGAGGATCCGCTGTTTACCGTCAGGTAGGCATCGGACAATTCGTTGTTCACGCTGAACCTCTCCGGCGGACTTACGTTCCCCTTCTATGGCACGAGTTTCTCGTCGGTATTTGTGTCCACCAAAGGGTTGCTGCAGTTCGGCAATACGACAAATGGGACGGATGCGACGAGCGTCACCCACGCCGCCTTTTCTTACCTTCATAGAACACAAGATTCGGTTATATCTCGACCAAAACTGCGACTGTTTGCTTGCGGCTTGGCGCTCTGTTAGACTCTGCGCAGTTGGAATTTGCCTGACGGGTTGGTCCGACGATTTTCTATTTATTTTATTCTGTTTTATCTTTTCTGTGTGTGCCGGCTTCGGCGAAAGGTAGGTGGAACATGAAGCGTGACAGGAGGAGGCAAGCTGGATTTTCTCTGGTGGATCTGGTCATCACGATGGCCATCCTGGGATTATCGATCTGCCTGGTACTACCCGTGATCCAGGGGGCTCAGCAGTACGCCCGGCTCACGCAGTGTCAGGCCAAGCTGCGTGATTTGGGCATGGCCGTGCTGCGATTTGAGGCTTCTCGCGGTGCCCTGCCGCCGGGCGGGCTGATGGGTGAACAGCAGCCGGGTTGTGGAAATGTAGGCTACGGTACGAATTTTCCATGTTTTCCCATCAATCGAAGTTTTGTTCCGACTGACCGTCCTCTGGTGAGCTGGATCGTGCTCTGTCTGCCGGAGCTGGGCTACCAGCAGGTCTACGACCAGTTCGACTTCAATGCATCGCCATACGCCCAGCCACAGTCTGCCTACGGGGCCCAGATTCCGGCTTTGGAATGTCCGGCGAACGCCGGAGCGACCATGTTGGTGAATGATGGAAGCGGGGCGCAGAACCCGTTCCGCGACGCGGGCTTCTTGTTTTCCAAGGCGAGTTATTCCGCGTATGTAAGCCCCATGCACATTGATCACCAGCGGTGGTTTCCCGGAGCCCTGGGGGGATTCATTCCCGGTAACTCGATTGGACAGACCTTGAAGAGCGTAAGTGATGGTGCTTCTCGAACGATCCTGGCTTCTGAAGTCCGTGCGCTGGATTATGTTGCGGACCACCGCGGAGTCTGGTCGCTGCCGTTTCCCGGATCCACGTTGCTGGGTCTGGACTGGCACCATGAGCTGCAAACGGGGGAGAGTTCCAACGCGCTTCAACACGTTCAGCGGTATATCCCCGATCCAAATTTCGAGCCCGGGCAGCTGCCAAATACGCAAGCCGCTACGATCGGAGACTCGCTGTTTTTCTGCCAATCCCAAATTATGCGGAATGTGTTCAGGGCGCCCTGCCTGAGCATCGATGCCTTCATCTCGGCCGCACCACGCAGCAATCACGGAGACGGCGTCAATATGCTGTATCTTGACGGCCGTAGCCGGTTCGTGCCCGATAGAATCGATGGCGTGACGCTGGCCTACCTGGTGAGTGTAAATGACGGCAACAGCCAGGTTTTGCTGCCGGCAAGTCGTTGAGAGTGCTGACTCTGTAGAAGCAGGCAGCAACCGGCATTGTCAGCGGCAACCGTGGTGCGGATCGGCAGTGTCGACCTGGGGAACGTGGATTGCGCCACGAATTGCGGATTATGTGCCACGCCCGGTGTCGCTTTTCGGCTAGAATACGACGCAGTCGTTAAAGCGCTCCCGAGCCAGTAGATTCCTTCTTTGTTTCGTGCTCTGCCGCTGCAGGCGGCAGCCCGATCCGCGCCATGTCCTGTCGACTGTCGAGTCTTGCTGCTGCCCTGCTGCTCTGGTTTCCGATCGCCCTTCCGGCGCGGAGCGAGACGATCGACTTTGATTCGCAGGTCCGCCCGATTCTGGCGGATCGATGCTTCCGTTGCCACGGCCCCGATCCGGGCTCGCGAGAGGCCGATCTGCGCCTGGACGAGGAGGCCGCAGCCAAGGAGTGGGTGATTGTCCCGGGAGACGCCGAGGCCAGTGAATTGGTGGCGCGGATTAGCAGCGACGAGGCCGACTATCGTATGCCGCCACCCGATTCAAAACTCGCGCTGACCAGGGAGGAAATTGCGCTGCTGCGAGATTGGGTGCAGCAGGGAGCCGTGTGGCAACAGCACTGGTCGTTTATCCCTCTAACCGACATTGCCATCCCACGGCCGGAAAATGGCGGCTGGATTCGCAGCCCAGTCGACGCCTTCGTCTTGCAGAAACTCCAACAGGTACAGCGCGGTCCCGCGCCTCCTGCGGATCAAGCCACGTTGCTGCGACGCGTGTCGTTTGCGCTGACCGGTCTACCACCCAGCGTTGCGGAACTGGACGCGTTCCTCGCGGACTCCGCGCCCGATGCCTACGCGAGGGCCGTCGATCGTCTACTGCAGTCGAAACGCTACGGCGAACGCATGGCCGCCGATTGGCTGGATGTTGCTCGGTACAGCGACACGTACGGCTACCAGGTCGATCGCGATCGATACGTCTGGCCGTACCGTGATTGGGTGATCGCGGCCTTCAACCAGAACATGCCTTACGATCAATTCATCACCGAGCAGCTGGCCGGTGACCTGTTGCCCGAGGGAACGGACAACCAAATCCTGGCCACGACATTCAACCGGTTGCACCCGCAGGAAGCCGAAGGGGGCAGCATTCCCGAAGAATTTCGCATCAAATCGGTAACGGACCGCACGGACACGTTTGCGACCGCCTTTCTGGGGCTGACCATGGAATGCTGCCGTTGCCACGATCATAAATTCGATCCGATTTCGCAGCGTGAGTATTACGAACTGTCAGCGTTCTTCGACAACCTCGATGAGGCCGGACTGTATTCCTATTTCACGGACGCCATTCCGACGCCCAGCCTCCTGCTGCCCACGGAACCGCAACGGTCCGCGCAATCCGGCTGCGGGCGAAAATCAAGACGGCCGAGCGTCAATTGGCCGGGCTGACCGATACCGCCAGCGCTGCCTGCCATCGCTGGCTGGCCGACCGCACACGTCATTACGGACCGGCCACCCGCGACACGTCAGCTGCGCCTTCCGAGGCGACGGCGACCGGTGTGAAGGAGCTTTTGCAGCCGGTCCTGCATTTGGATTTTGAACAACCGCCCGCGGAACCCAATCAGCAGGTTGCCGGGCGGATCGGGCACGCCGTTCGACTGACGGGAGACGATGGGATCGCCACCGATGTGGGCAACTTTAACCGCCATGATCCGTTTTCCGTCGCGTTGTGGATCCAGACGCCTGACCAGAAACAGCGGGCGGTCGTCTTTCACCGTTCACGAGCCTGGACGGATGCTGGCAGTCGCGGTTACGAGTTGCTGATTGAGGAGGGACACCTGCAGTTCGCCCTGATCCACTTCTGGCCGGGCAACGCCATGGCCATCAAGACGCGGCATCAGATTCCCGAGGGGGAGTGGCTGCACGTGGGGGTCACCTACGACGGTTCCAGCAGCGCCGGTGGTCTGGCAATCTTCATTAACGGCCAACCCGCGCCGTGCGACGTGATTCGCGATCAGCTGCAGAAGAACATCACGGGCGGTGGCGGCGACACGATTACGATTGGCGAGCGATTTCGCGACCACGGTTTTACAGGCGGTCTGGTGGACGAATTCTACGTCTTCGATCGGCAGCTCGCGCAACTGGAAATACGGCACCTGTACGACGGCGAGGCGTTACGTACCGTGCGCAGGCCCACAAGCCCTGCCGTCCAACAACTTGTGGCGTGAGTATTACCTGCGGACCCAGGATCCCGACGGTCAGCAATTACGCCAAGAGTTGCGGCAACTGCGGCAGCAGCTGACCGAGTCCCTGGACCAGACGGCTGAAATCATGGTGATGCGCGAACTGCCCGTACCGCGAGCCTCGTATCTGCTGTTGCGAGGCAGCTACGAATCGCATGGTCCGCAGGTGCACCCGGGCACGCCCGCGGTTTTGGGTCCGCTGGCGGCTGGACTCCCCCGGAACCGCCTGGGTTTAGCGCAATGGTTAACGCGAGCTGCTCACCCGCTGACGGCCCGCGTGCAGGTCAACCGCATCTGGCAGATGTTGTTCGGTACCGGCTTCGTGCAAACTCCAGAAGACATGGGTCGTCAAGGCGAGCGGCCGACGCATCCGGAACTTCTGGACTGGCTTGCGGCGGACTTTATGCGGCACGGCTGGGACATCCAGCGACTCATCAAACAGATCGTCCTCTCGGCCACCTATCAGCAATCGTCGGTCGTTGACGCCGCGCGGCGGAGCGCGGACCCGGATAACCGCTGGCTGGCGCGGGGGCCCGCGTATCGTTTACCCGCCGAAATGCTCCGCGACAACGCACTGGCCGTCAGCGGACTGCTGGTGGAGCGGCTGGGGGCCCGCCCGTCAAGCCGTACGACGTCGAGGAGGCCTTTACACCGTCGCAGCGAGACCAAGGCGAAAGTCTGTACCGGCGCAGTGCGTACACGATTGGAAGCGCACGGGTCCGGCACCCCTGATGACGACGTTTGATGCGGCATTGCGAGACGTCTGCCGCGTGCGTCGTGAGCGGACGTCGACTCCGCTGCAGGCCCTCGTACTTCTGAACGGACCGCAATTCGTGGAGGCCAGCCGGGCGCTGGCAGATCGTGTGCTGCAGCAGCACCAAGACGACGCGTCGAGTGCCTTGA
Source organism: uncultured Planctomycetales bacterium (assembly GCA_963695565.1). Classification (GTDB taxonomy): domain Bacteria; phylum Planctomycetota; class Planctomycetia; order Pirellulales; family Pirellulaceae; genus CAVOGW01. The sequence continues at coordinate 8,294 of CAVOGW010000003.1, read as the reverse complement.
CGGCCATGTTCCGCATGTTGACCTCGCGGCTGCCGCGGGAAGTGGAACTGCAAGAATTGCTGTCGTTGTTCCATGCGCAGCAGGAGTATTTCCGCGCACATCCGGCCGATACTGAACAGTACCTGCAGGTCGGAGACTATCGGGCAACGCACGACAGCGACCGTCCGCGGCTGGCTGCCCTGTCGATCGTAGCCAACGCCCTGTTCAGTTACGACGAAGTACAAATGATGAGGTAGCGATGCAATTGCGCCCCGTGTCGTCGTTCCCGTGTCGCCTTTCGCTCCGCGAACGGAGCGGTCGTACGCCAAACCTGAGGATCTTGCAGCTTACGGGCGGCACCCAGCCTGCCCGAATTGGGCTTCGAAGACTTCAAAGGCGAACTCATCACAGCACGACCACTGCAGCGGAGGCAGGACTGCCATGAATCGATGCACCGGATTTGACCGTCAGGCGGGTCTCAGCCGTCGCGAGCTGTTAACTCGGTTTGGCATGGGGTTGGGGGCTTTTGCCCTGGCTGACTTGCTCAATCCGACCGGCACATTGGCGTCTCAGGGCCTGTTGGAGGCACCGCACCACACGCCCCTGCGCGAAGTGGGGTGATCTTTTTGTTTCAGTCGGGGCGCTGTTCCGCAAATGGACCTGCTGGATTACAAACCGGAACTGAACCGGCGGCACGGACAGCAGTTGCCGGACGAGATCCGCCAGGGGCAGCGACTGACCAGTATGAGCAGCAGCCAGTCAAGTTTGCCGCTTGTCGGTTCACCGTACCGCTTCCGGCAACATGGTCAGTGTGGTGCCTGGTTCAGCGAGCTGCTGCCCTCACGGCCCAGATCGCCGACGAGCTGTGCGTCATCCATTCGATGTACACGGAGGCCATCAATCACGGTCCGGCCGTCACGTTTCTGCAGACGGGATCGCAATTGCCGGGCCGCCCCAGTATCGGAGCATGGTTGGATTACGGGTTGGGTGCGGGAAAACCAGGACTTGCCGGCGTTTATTGTGATGGGGCAGCAGAGAATGGCAGTGGCCAGCCGCGACAGGCGCGGCTGTGGGGCAGCGGCTTTCTGCCGACCGAGAATCAGGGGATCCAGTTTCGAGCGGCTGCGAATCCCGTGCTGTACGTGAACAACCCTGGCGGCGTAGACCGCCAAAGCCGCCGCCGCATGCTGGATGCGATCACGAAGTTGCATCGGCTGGAAGCGGAACGGGATGCCGACCCTCGGATCGAAGCGCGAATCAAAGGAATGGAACTGGCGTATCGAATGCAAATGGCGATTCCCGAGGCGGTCGATACGTCGAACGAACCGGACTACGTCTTTGACGAATATGGCGAAGATTCGCGGGACCCAGGGACATTTGCCGCGAACTGCCGGTTGGCGCGGTGGCTGGCCGAACGAGGCGTGCGGTTTATCCAGTTGTACCACCAGGGCTGGGATCATCACAATGATCTACCGAAGCAGTTGCCAGCAATCTGTCAACGTACGGACCAGCCCTCCGCGCGTGTGGTAAGGGACCTGAAGCGTCGCGGCTTGCTGCGGGACACGCTGGTCATCTGGGGTGGGGAATTCGGCAGGACGAATTACTGTCAGGGAAAGTTGACGGCGGATAATTTTGGTCGCGATCATCACCCGCGGTGTTTTTCGATCTGGATGGCGGGTGGGGGGATCAAACCAGGGATCCGCCATGGCGAGAGTGACCCGTTGAGCTACAACGTAGTTCGCGACCCGGTTCACATCCACGATCTGCAGGCCACACTGTTGCATGTGCTGGGTATCGACCACGAACGATTGACTTACAAGTTTCAGGGCCGCCGCTACCGGCGACGGACGTACACGGTAGCGTGGTCCCAGAAGTTCTGGCGTGAGGGCTCGTGCTAGGGGACCATAATTTCAGCTTCCAGTGGCAGCCCCATACGCCTCAGTGAAGCGATCAAACTGGTCGGCCATGCAGATGACGTGTACGAGCTGGGCTGTTTCTCACGTCGAAGCTGCTGCGGACTTGAGCGATGTCGTCATCCGTGATCAAGTGCGGGTGAGTCGTCAACCGCGCCGCCAGCCGATGAGCCGCGGCCTGCCCCGCAGCGTTGCTGGGGGGGGCTTGCAGCAGGGCGGCGATATCGGACGGGGCAGCGCCGGACCGCCGCAGCCGCTGGATCGCATGGCCCGCGGCGTACCAGGCTTGGTTGTGGGCGGCCAGATCAACGCCACTTCCGCCTTCAGCCGCGGCGACAAATGGTCGTCGCCCAGAACCGTGTTCCAGGCGGCGATCGTGGCCGCACCTGCCTCCGGTAACCGGGACATGGCCTGCTCCCACAGCGGCCGACCTGTCTTTGCAGAGGGAAGCTGCCACGCGGATGCGTTGGTGTTGACAGGCTTCCACTGCGCGGATCAGTTCGTCGTACTCCGGTGGCTGGGGCCGGGTGGCACGAGTGGAGGGTGCCACGATGCTTCGCGTGTGCTGAAAGGCGGGACTGGTGGGTGTGTCCAGCGTCGCGTTCTGGCCGTGGAACTGCTCGTCTTGAGGGATGCCCAGACCGTCCGTCCACCGGTTGGTGGCGTTGAACGGGCGATCGCAAATGTCAGTTCGAGGATTCTCGGCCTCCGTCATTACGCGTCGCAGCTGCTCGATATCGGCGTTTGCGACAAGATAAGGCTCCAAGGTCAACTTCCGGGCGTAACCCAGCGCCGCCTGTAGCTTGGGATCGAATTGACTCCAGTCGCTGTCCAGCGCTGCGATGGAATCTTCATCCAGGCCCGCGGCACGCAGCTTGAGTTCCTGGTGCCCCAGGCAGTAGTGACAATTGTTGCCGCGTGACACGATCCAGAAGCAGGATGTTGTCAACGGATAGTCGAGCAGAGCTGAGGAATCCTGCCCCGGCTGCAGGGCCGCGTGCCGACCGGCCTTGGGGTACACCATTGCCCGACCAGCTGGCTGGCAAGTAGTAGGCACGCATGCGACCGTTGTTCACGCCGCCGCGATCATCCTCCCCGGGAGGCAGCGGTAGACGAGGTTGGCGTTGCTTCAACGCTTCCAGCGCCCGGTCGATTTCGGGACGGGTTTTCGGCACGGGTTTGGGAGCTGATCCAACCTGTGCTGCAGCCGGCGTAATGGCGATGCCGATCAGCAACCAGCCGCTCCACAGCAGCATTCTTTTCATCAGAAATCCTCATGGGAAAATATGTAACGTGCAGCATTCGGCTGGCCTTGCCGCGATGCAAGTGGCAGTGACCAACAACTATTCCTCTCGAAAAATGGTGATGGCGGGAGACACGCAGACGACGTAGGTCACGTCGACCGTGACCTGACTGCTGGCGTAGGAGCTCTGCATCGTCAGCTCCACCGGCACGCGGACAGGTTCCGCCGTCGAACACATCGTTCTTGGCGACCTGGAAGTTGAGCAACCGGCGGCCCTGCTCCCAGTCGTTGTCGCCAACGACAATCCGCGGCTGTCGCTGACGCAAATCGCCAGGCACGGCACCGCTTTTCCACGCGTCCAGAGACGTGATCAACACCTCGCGGCACAACTCCAAGTCCTGGTGTTTGTGTTGGCTGCAACCGGTGGCCAACAGGAAGGCCACCGCTGCCGCCCCGACAACCAGAAGTCGAAGGTGGTCAGTGGTCAGATGACCGGCCTGGTCGCGTGGCTGCTGAAAGGCTGTGATCGGCGAGTTGTGCTGCATGGTTCGACTCGACCTATAACGCTTCCAGGACCTCGCCACCGTTGCGACTGCCGGCGGCCCGCCAGGTCACCACGTCGACATCCTGCGACACACCGCGCCGAACTGTCGCACATCATCAAGTTGACACCTCCGCGGTGACAACTGCTGGCAGTTGTCATAATCAAGCCGGGTGGAAACATGCAGGAACGACCATTGGGTGTATTGACGTGGTAGTAGATCGTCGTGCTGTGATAGGCCCGAATCCAGGGCATGCCCACATCCGAAAACCGCTGGTGGGCCAGGTCGTGCACATCCATCGCGTTGCAATCAGTGACGGCCTGGTCGGCATTCGCGGGGTAGGTTCCCGGCTGATAAGTGTCGCTGAGCTGCGTCGACACGCTGTTACTACCGTCACCCATTGTGCGTTTGAAAACGCGGCGGTGTGGCTGAGTCCATCGGTAATGTCCTTCGCGCCCGCGCCGGCTGTTGCGATACATCGGCCCGTTCGGAGGCCAGAGGGCATGCAGCGGACTGGCCGGGTCAGAGGCAATGCTCCACAGAATGCCCGATCCCTGATTGACGTGATAGCTTGTGGCGGCCCCCGTGTTCCGCAATTCGACGTTCATCGGCAGCTGACGATCGCTGTCCGAGGGACACTGAAACATGGATACCGGCGTCATGCGGGCCATGTCATTTTCCGGCGCGTTGTAAGCCTTGGTCACGTCCACCAAGTTGTTCAGAGTGCTCTCTTCGACGTAGGGCAGCAATCGAGAGTGAATGCTGAGTCCCGTGGAAGTTCCCTGAGTAATATCGGTGGGTGGAAACCGGCGGTGAGACGATTCATAGTTTTCGCACGCTAGTCCCAGTTGCCGCAGATTGTTCAGGCACTGAGTTCGCCGGGCTGCTTCGCGAGCGGCTTGTACTGCCGGCAGCAATAAGGCGACCAACACACCGATGATGGCGATGACGACCAACAGTTCCACCAAAGTGAAACCCTTTGAATTGACCAAGGTGAATCGCATTGAATTAAGCTGACGTCTCATGATGGACGTTCCTGGTATGAATTTTCGATCAGCGCACGGTCGGAACGCCGGACAAGCCGGCGGCGGATGCCGTCCGCACCAAGTTCGCTGGCTGGCTGCCGGGACACGTGGTCCCGCAGCCAGTATGGTCACCGTCGATGCCGCCGTTGATCAGAGTCGCCCAGGTCGCTGGGATCGCGCGGGTGCGCTAAACCCGTTGCCCGGCGAGGCTGGGGAAGATGCCGATGTGCCTGCCGCTGCCCGCGGTGCGTCCAGCCGTAGCTCCAGACACGAAACGCTGGCCAGCGCAGTTCGATCCCCAACAGCGGTCCTCGAATGATCGCGTTACACGCGGGGAGGACGCTCCAGACGCGCGGGAAATCCGCGTCGGGGCAGAGGACCGTTGTCGTGCGGCCCAGTGAAAGAAGGAGCCAGCCGGTCGCGCGAGCCCAGGTGAGACGCGACCAGTTGCTTGGAAAAGCTGCCGTCGCATCGGCAACGGAACTCAAATAGGGGCGCTGGATAGGGGAGCCTTGCCGCAGTAGGGCCCTCGGCACGGAGCCGTGGTCGGTTTGGCCGATTCGCGCTTGACGTCGCGGCGACTATGGGCTGAGCCGCCGTCGTCGTCGGAGTGAGCCAGCCAGTCGCCACACGTAGCGTTTGCGCCTGGACGCAATCAGCCCCGGCAGGACCGCGATGGCTGCACTGCAGAACAGTTGGCTGAGCTTGAAACGGCAGAGCATAAGACCTCAGTGGACAATTGCCAGGAAATCGAAGCCACATGTTCAACGGCCCGCAGCACCGTGCGAAAATAACTCTAATTGCCTGACACCGCGTTGTCAACAAAATTCCGGGGCGAGAACCGGTCCCCCCCAAACTACCGCTGCGAGACCGCCGGGTGCACAGGTCAGCCTTTCGATCGCGATAGGATACCCCGGAGGACTGCGGGGTGGATCCGTCAGTCGATCCCCAGATTCTTCTGTATCTCTTCCAGCGGTACGCCCTTGGTTTCAGGGACCATGGTGACCACCCTCAGCAGTTGCCGCACCATCATGCCACAAAACAACAGCAGCACGGCGCCCGCCGCAAAGTGGTTGAACGCCGTGGGCACGAGGGTAATCAACGCGGCCATGATCCAGCGGGTAAAGCTGCCCAGCGTTTGACCTTGGGCGACAACGAATCGAGCAAACCGAAGCCGCGCATGGGCGGCAGCCCAGCGAAGCGTGCTGGAATGCGTACTGATGCGCGACGCGGATTAAGGGTAGTGCGAGGTTCCGGACGATGGCTTCTCGGCGGAGCTACGACCAATTAGCTTGTGACCGCCGCGGGTGGGGGTGATGGGAAAGTCAAGCGATTTTGAGTCGCGAACCGTAGCGGGTCCGGCAGGCGATCAACTGCGGGAAGTTTGGTGGCGATGATTTAGCCTGGCCCGGGTCATGCGTTCGCGCAGGCCACCTTGTTCGAGAAATTCCTGCTCCAGCGTTTTCAACTGCTGATCCAACAGATAATTCGTCTGGTGAATCAGGCAAATCGCGATGTTGGCAACCACTTCGGCGGGCCGGGATTCCAGAAATTCACGATAGACCTCAAACGTCTGCGGCGTCTGGCGACCAAGCTTGCGAACAAACAGTGCTTCCGTCGAGTCTTTGTGCCACAGTCGCAAATCGCGGACTCGCAGGTAATCGCGGTAATCGGCCAACAACTCTTCTAGACTGGCGCGGCCGACATTGGTCAGTTTGATTTCCGTTTCTTTAGAGGTTGTTCCCGCCTTGCTGCCTTCCAAAATGTTTTGCTTGCCCGACCTGGCCGACTGAATCATCTGATCGAGCGTGCGATCGCCTTTGGAAAGATACTTGGTGCGCAAAGCGAAAGGTAATGTCGTAGACGACCTCCGCTTTCTGGTAAGACAGCAGCGATTGATAGTCGCCGCGAGGCGGCAAGAGGCGTTCGGCGGCATGTGATGGCTGCGAACCATGAGATGGATGGGATACATGGGAATGCTCATTCCCACGATGGTGATGCTTCCCCTGCCTCCCATCATTCCTAGCGGCTTCCGATCGTCTGCTCATGGCAACCCCCGATTTGACGCCCGCACTTGAATATGTGATTATATGTACACTATGTTGCGTGCCGCGTCAATCCGGCAGCCATGCCGGCGGCTGCCGGTCACAAAAACTGGCGTGCCAGAGCATCCAAAATCGATGCGCGGAATTCGATGAAAAAGTATTCTGCTTCGTGGCCGAGGCGGGTGACGGCCGTGCATCATGCGATCGATGGGAACCACCGGAAGGATGATTCCCACGATTGGACGTTCCCCTGCCTCCCATGATTCCCCTGCCTCCCATCCTCACCATCGCCTTCCGATCGTTTCGCCCGGTTTGCCAAAAAGGCTGCTGACCCGTCGATGCGGCGAACGCCGTGTCCACGTGCCGCAGCCTGATCGCAGGGGATGCCTCCGATTGCTGGCTGCGAACGTCGATATGGTTGATGCTTGAGGCAACAACTGCCAGAGCCGGCAGCAGCGGCAAGGTGCCGGCCACTTGGTTCGACGGAAGCGGACGGCTAACTCCTGTTTGGCTATTCGGAAAAAAATTGTGCACTTCCTGTTACCTCCGGCTCGCCGCTGCGAGAGAAACGAGAGAAACGAGGAGAAAAACGGGGACAGGTCCAATAGTGTTCGGCACGATTGATGCTGTGTGCCACTGGGTGGTGGTTTGGGTGATATCGAGGCATACATTTGTTGACGGTCGGCTGTGGATTCAACGACGCTGTTGTCGTAGCTGAAGACGTGCGGTAGTTGCACGATCGCCCTCTCGAGGTTGCCAGTAAGCAGGGAATGCGACTGGCGCGCTTCCGGACGGGACGTCGCGGCCTCCTTGCCAATCGCCAACGCGATTCGTGCAACAGCGATCTGCCTGATCCTCCGCCGCGGTACAAACCCACCATCTGGAGGACACAAAACTCCGAAGAAAACAGAATTGCTTGCCTCTGCAGTTGCTTAAGTTTATAGTCGTGGCGGTGGCTTGTGTGTGTTTTGTTCCGCGCCTTTGGCAGCGTACCACGAATTTAGGAGAAGTGTCATGTTATCGAACCGGCAGTGGCTTGGTCAGACCTTGGTGGGCGTGCTTTTCTTGGTTTCATCCGCGGACGCTGTGACGTATTTAATGACGGGCAGTATTGACCAAAGAAATACCCTTGCAGGGCAGCAGACCTACGATCTAGCGCGAACCGTCACGGAATGGTTTCCCTTTGGAGGCGATGAAATTGAACTCGCGGTCGTAGTGCCGAATGGAGCGCGTTTTGGCGAATTTGTTCCCGATCAGGTATTGGCGCGTATTTCGGGCATTGAGCCGATGGATTTGCCGGCCTACTATGGCACCTGGACAATCGAAGAGCTGCTAAACGGAACTACATTTTCTGAATACGAGTTCCAAGTTCCGACGCTGCTCAACTCAACCAATTTCTTGCCCCCACCGGTGATTACGTCACCCGAAGACGGGGCTGTCGTCGGGCCACTATTTACGGTGTCGTGGACCAACGCCGATCCCCATACATGTAATTTCAACTATAGTATCAGCCAGCTGCCGAGGCCGGACATTCAGTGTCAATATGA
>CAVOGW010000002.1:0-233816 GCA_963695565.1 uncultured Planctomycetales bacterium | reverse complement strand
TACAGCCGCAGTTAGTCAATCTGAACGCGGTTGTTTCCAGCATGCACCCCATGTTGCGGCGCCTGATCGGCGAGAACGTCGCGCTGCTGATGCGGCTCGACCCCGAGCTGGGCTGCATCCGGGCCGACGTAGGACAGCTCGAGCAGGTCATCTTGAACCTGTGCATCAACGCCCGCGACGCGATGCCCAACGGCGGCACAGTCATCGTCGAGACTCGGAATGAGGACGTCTCGGACACGGTGACTGGCCGGCCAGAGCATCTACCCGCAGTAACGCATGTGGTTCTGGAGGTTCGCGACAACGGCAACGGAATGGACCCTGAGACACGCGAGCACGCCTTCGAGCCGTTTTTCACGACCAAAGTGCTGGGCCGCGGCACCGGACTTGGTCTGGCCACCGTCTACGGAATTGTGCACCAAAGCGGGGGGGCCATCGCCCTCGAATCCGAGCCGGGACGGGGAACCCAAATCTCGATCTACTTCCCGCGTTTGTGCGGCAAGGTAGCCACCACCCTCTACCCCGACTCTTGTGAATTCCAGCCCGTGACCGCCGCATCCGACATCACGGTTCTGCTGGCGGAGGACGAGCATGCAGTTCGCACGCTGGCGACCAGAAGCCTTGAAATGCACGGCTATCGCGTGATCGCCGCCAGCCATGGCGAGGAGGCGCTAAAGGCGTACGAGCGGCATGACGGGCGGGTCGACGTGTTACTGACCGATATCGTGATGCCCGTTATGGACGGTCTCGAACTGGCGCGGGAGCTGCTCGCGCGGGATCCGGACCTGAAGGTCCTCTACGTGTCCGGCTATACGAATGAGGCCGCATTTCACGAGGGGTTCCTGGAATCCACCGCGGCATTTCTTCCCAAGCCCTTCACAGGCGACCAGTTGTTATCCAGGCTTGGCGAAGTCCTGGCGCAGTCCGAGTCGCTCCGGCACGCCTGACGTGATCCTCAGTCGTGACGCGCCCGGCCTGGCGCGACCGAACCTCCGCCGGTCTCGTGGTGTACGGGAGCGTTGTGGCGACGGAGTCGTCGGAAATTGGCAGGTCCATGTTTTGAGATGTGCAGACGTCGCTGGTCGAACGACTCTTGCAAATTCCGGAGTTTGCCGTCTACGGCTACGGCTCGACGCATGCTTCCCGTGCGCTGCGCAAGGTCTGCACCGCCTACTACGATCTGGGGCAAAACGGGAAAAAAACCAATGCGGAGTCGGGTTCCAGACTGTGGATGCGGAGTCGTGCAGGTTAATTTCGCAGGCCGTACTTCAGTTTGGGGATGACGACGGTTGGGCCGATCTGGCGCAAGTGGGCGATTTTCTGCAACGGTATTCGACGAGTTACGCGAAAAATCGTTGGGGATTCGGCAAGCTGAGCAGGGCCCTGCGGTCCACGGGCATGGTCGAAATGCGGGATAGGGATCTCCGTCGATTCGCCCGACTCACTGAGCAAGCCGCTGAGCTTTGCCGCGGCGGGACGGCTGGGGCCTTGTCCGCCGACATAACGCCGAACAGTAGCAGCGCGGATACTGGCCGGGTTCGTGGGGCCGTGACTGGAAACAGCTGAATCGCGTTGCAGCCAGAGCCTACATCGGCTTGGGTTGTTTTGGTACGTGTTTTACATTCTCGACGTCGCAGTCGACACCATGTAGAACAATTGTCCCCAATTGTTTCCGGGCCATTGCGAACGCGGAGAATGCCATCCGAGCTATCAAAGGTCCCCCAGTTGAAGATCTCCAGCCAATGCAAGCGATATCCGTGTGTGTCGGGGCGCATTTCGAATAGATGTTCCATCATGACGATTCCTAAGTTGCTTGATTCACGCGCAATCGTTCGAGTAATTCTCGAGTTCTTCGATCGGAACTCGAGCCTTGAGCAGCTTGCGAACTTCCCACAAGTCGTCGTTCGACTTGATACTCTTGACGAACTTCAGCAGCGCGCAAAGGCAGCTGAATGGCGGACCGATGAAGCCAATCTTGCAACGGGAACCGACTCGAATCGCGGCCTATTAGATTCGTGCACTTTGTCCATCGCCTTACTCTCTGGTAGAATCACAGGGACGAGGAACTCCCATGATCAAGAAAATCGAAGCAATATTCGATGGCAACGTTTTGCGCCCCGCAGAGCCACTTGACATTGAGCCAAACACGCGTGTCAGGATTACCGTCGACGTGCCCGAAACAACGGATCAGCCTAACGGCTCGTTTCTTGAGACGGCCCAGGGGCTAAATTTGGACGGACCGGCTGATTGGTCCGAAAACATCGATTCATATCTGTATCGAGGCCCCGCAGAATCGGATGCCTGAATTATTTCTCGACACCGGATTTGCAATCGCACTGGCTTCACGTCGTGACCAACACCATCAACGAGCTGTCGAGCTTGCGACTGAAGTCAAGGCCAACTCTGTCCATTTGGTCACGACTCAGGCTGTTATCCTAGAAATCGGCAATTCGCTCTCAAAAGGACATCACCGTCCTGCAGCAGTTCAGCTGATCGCATCATTGCGAACCGATCCAACAGTCGAAATCGTGACCGTTGACGAGGAATTGTTCGACAAATCGTTTGCGATGTTTCAAGACCGTGACGACAAAGAATGGAGCCTCACGGATTGCATATCATTTGTGGTGATGGAAAGACGCGGAATCACGGACGCGCTGACCCCCGATGAACACTTCAATCAGGCTGGCTTCAACGCACGGATGCGACGCTAAGAAGACAACGTGCGCTATTTTGCAATACGACGCAAAATCTCACCCGGCGGCTTTCAATTCCCCGCCCGGAGCGATTTACGGTTTCAATAGAGTATCAGCGACGTCAAGTCGAACACGTGCGTCAAGCTGCCAACCCGGCTGCACGATTTTTCGAAATACGTACTGCGTCGAGCAGCGGTCTTGAACATCAATCTTAATCCGGGTGGCGTAATTGGTGCGGTTCTGCTCGTGGCAGTCGTGATCGTACTGGCTGTTGCCTTAAGCCCCAACAACATTGGCAGCCGTGTGGGCGGTTTGGGCGTGCCGGCCCTCTTCCTGGGAGCTTTCGGCGGAAATTGTCTCTGGACTTGTTTGTTCGCTAAGAGCAAATAGCCACCGTTTTTCGAGACTGCTCCAGCCAAGTAGCCCTCGCGAAATCCCAGGGGGCTGCGTCGACCTAAGACCCGCTTGAGCCGTCAGAATCTCCGCCCGATTGGAACGCAGGTCGCCCCCTCGAATGGCACTAGCTTAAGCGATCGGTCCCACGTGGCGCGGTCGATTCGGAGCGTGTCAACGACTTTGAGACAACGGCCTTTCGAATTTAGTGTAGCGTTAAGTCGTCAGGGGTCGTTTCCACGGCCTCCCTGGGGGACCAGTCCCCCAGACCCCCTGGGATTTTTTGAGGCATGACTCGGGTGTTCAAAGGTTGTGGAACAAGACGGCATCGTGTAGGTTTGGCGTCGCTTGGTGAAACGGAGTCGAGCTCTGCTGGGAAGCAACTCGGCAAGGGATAGCCAGGTCGAGGGTGCGTCAAAGGCGCATCGGGCTTCCCGAGATCATCCATCTCAGGAGGCCCTTTTTGATGCGCGCGCTGGTTGAGACGCGGTGCGGTAGGGGCAGGTATCGGAGGTCGGGCCGAGGCCTCGGCGCTCGTTAGACGCGAAATCGCGAGCTCGTTTTTCGGTGCGGCGGCCCCCAAAGGCGTCTGCAACTCAATCCGGGGCGGTGTGTCGTCGTCAGGCGCCTGGCGGAGCGCTGCGGGCGGATTGATCCAAACTGCCATCGGCCGAGCCGGCGGCGACGGGATTTTGTTGACGAATCGTTCTGGGTAGCGCGCATACGCCGCGTCGAGGACGGTCTGACGCTGGGCCAGGATCTCGTCGGCGCGACCGTCATGTACTGCTGCGGGCGTCAGTAAGCCAATCCCCCAGTGGTAATGTTCGTCGTTATACCAAGCGAAGAACTCTCGGCAGAATGTGTGCGCGTCTTGCTGAGAGCCAAAACGCCTGGGGAAGTCAGGTCGATACTTGAGCGTCTTGAACTGGCTTTCCGAAAACGGATTGTCATTGGAGACGTGCGGACGGCTGTGCGATTTCGTGATGCCAAGAGCGCCGAGCAGCTGGGCCACGCCGTGCGATTTCATCGACGGACCGCGGTCGCTGTGGATGATCAGCTGATTCTGGGCGACGCCCTGTTTCTCCACCGTCTCGCGGATCAGCCGCTGGGCCAGGTCGGCGCTCTCGCGAGACGCGTGGGCGCTCTCGCGAGACGCGATCATCCAGCCCACCACGTAACGGCTGAACAGCGTGGCACTGCCAATGACTGGCAAGCTTGCGAAGTCCCGACGGCCGGCGCGAGCTGTTCCACCGCTTTCATTCTTCGTTCCCGCTCACGTCGGCGCTCGCATGCGGAAGCCCCAAGGAGCCTACTGGTTCGGGCATAATCGTCGCCCTCGATGACGTGAATCTGATGTTGTTCTAATCGCCGCTTCAATCGTTTCGATGTTCCGGCCGACCGCCCTTGCGTACTGCAAGAACCCGTCAAACCAGTTTCGTTTCGCCGGCAAGTTTTCGCAACCACGTGGCGCAACTCCTATGGGCGATAGTCCGACGTCTTTTCTCGCCGGGAAAGTCACCGAAACCTCGTGCCCAGGCGAAAAACGATCATTGCAGCGAGATTGTCGCATCGTGCAGGCTAAGCGCCTAGAACTTCTTCTCTTGTTCACTGTCAATTCTTGCTTTGTAACGATGCGTGCTCCGTGGCACTCCGAAGGCTCTTCACGCCCGACGCTGGGACACGTTCTTGCGATGCTGGACGTACTCGACCGCCTGCCGTCGCCGCGCCGGGCTCAGAAGTTTCCCTTTAAGGCCTCCTGCAAGATGTCCTTGTCTAACGTCAAGTCCCCCACCACTTTCTTCAGCCGCCGATTCACCTCTTCCAGCTGCTTAAGACGTTTCGCTTCCTCGGACTTCATCCCGCCGTACTGGTTCCGCCAACGGTACAACGTCTGCTCGCTGATCTCCAAACTCTGCAACACCTGGCCGATCGTCTTGCCGCGGCGAGCATGGTGTCTGCCTCACGCAGCTTGTTGATGATCTGTTCCGGCGAATGCCGCTTCCTACTCGATTTCGTCATTCTGAGTCTCCTTGACCTCAATGGTCTCTTGAGACTCTCATAACATCTGGATCAGGTTTTGGGGAGCAGGCCATAACCACGCCCCCCAAGTTATTCCGGGGTAATCGTGCCGTCAATCAGCCCGCCTACGTTCGGTGATCGCCAATCACAACACCGTTGCTACAACAGCATGTCGAGGCGTTCCTTGCCAAATTGGTCGGGGCTTTTTTCGGCACCCCGTTCTTCGATCGCCATTTGCGCATCGGCCGGGGCGACCTCTGGCACAATCGGCGGGAGGTTTTGATCGCTAATTTGGACGAGTCAAAGATCGAAACTAAACCACCATTCTCAGGATTCCGCTCGGGCGTCTTGAACTAGGTTCCTGATTGTGGCAGAGTCACCTGCGTTCGCCGTCGACAATGCGCAGCCCATGGCACCCGAGTTAAGGTCCCAGCCTAAACCAATTCTTGGTGTCAAGGCAAGCATGAGTCGAGCAGCGTTGACCCACCCGGGCCGTTGATACAGTCGAAAATACGATCGGGCGACGTGGTCCGCGAACGCATGACTGGGAAACCACGGTGGTTTCGGGTAGATCGTCAAGGGTCCTTCCAGAACTGATTTCTCGATACCTTCCAGCATGAAAGTATTGTGGACACAACCAATGCCGCTCTGCGCATCGGCAAGCGTGCTGCCGGGAAATCCGCCCCAAGGAGGGCTCATCAACGCGTACATCAGGCCGGGCCAATGGTTAACGGCCACTGCTCCGTACCGCAATTTGCCCAAGGCAGCCTGTAGCAGGCGTTCATTCGATGGCCGTGAGCGATATCCCGCCGGGTGCGTCACAGCGGCACAGAGGGTACCCGATAGCCGTTCGTTCACGAAATCGACCGCTCTGCCGAAGAATGACTCCGGGGTCGGGGCATCGAGCGCCACCTCGACCAGAACGCACACGAACGACTCCTCGTCGAAGAACTGGGGTTGTTCGTCCGGCTTTACGTCTCGTAACAGAGTCCAAGGCAGAAACTCGGTCAGTTCGTGGGCGGGGTCAGCGTCGGTAAAGCGGCGGAAGCGTGAGACCGCACCGGGATAATACGAAAAGCGACGGGGGGTGCGAGCGAATACGCGATCGATCAGATCGAGAAATTTTTCGCGAAGCGGCCAGCGTTTCCAGGTCACGAGGACCTTCGTCGAGGCGCAGTTGAATGACACATTGTTGATGACCGAGGCCGCGATGTTCTCCGCCTGAAACGCCAGTTGTCGCCGCGAATACACACCCGGAAGAAATATCCAAGGGCTGACGTTGCCCAATTCGCTGGTGATGGGCTTTGCCAGTACCGGTGTGCCGACAGATATCCGTATGTCGCGTTCCGGGCCAGGTGGTCCCCACACGATGAGGTCGTGAGACTGGATGGAGCCGGTGATATGCACCTCGTCCGCCAGGGGATGATGAACGGCCATTGCCCCAGTGGCCTCCCCCCCGGAGACGATGCGCAAAAATCCCCGTTCGATCAAGGGCTTTAGCGCACACTCGAAAACAGTGCCCAGGTAGTCGTTTACCGGACTCAGCTTCAACAGCACGACGGCGCCCTCGTGAAACAGCTTGTTGAATGCATCGGTCGCTGCAATTGCCGACACATTGCCTGCCCCCAAGATGACCGTCGTCTTTCCGAGTAGCGGGCTGGCCGTGCGATAGTGGGTGGCGAGGTGATCCTGAAGATTTTCGTGGTGGATGCCCTCTCGCATCCAAGCGGTCACCCTGAACGGAAACATGGCCAGTCGGTCATACAGAAAGCGCGTCGGGAACAGGGGAACGCGGAGCCGCCCCTCGGGTCCTGCGTAGGCCCTGCCAGGTAGCCTTGGCATCCCCGCGGTCTCGATTCCACGCAGCGACTGAGCTAGAAGCCGCAGGTAGCGCAGGGTTGACACGGGGCCAGCGAAGACCTCTTCGGCTTGGTGTGGGCCACGCAAAGGTATCCCCTTGGCTCGACACGCCAAGTCCACCCATTCGGCGCAACTTCCGCCACGCCTTCGGCGCAACGTTCCACGAGCGTCAACCGCTGGCGAACCGAGGTCGCCGCATATTGTCGCTTGGATCGGTCCAACTCTGCGAGGCATTGACTAACCTGTTCGGTCGCAGTGTCATTCTCAGTGCTCTGACTAGCGACATGGTCTTGTCCTCGGGTTATCTTGCGCACCAGGTTATGCATCAGGCCATCGGACTTGATCCGATGTCTGGGTGACACCGTACAAAATCCACCAGTCGATCAACGTAGGTCGGAAATGGCGGCACCTTCACGCCGCTGCCGACCAGATCGGCCAGCGTGCGGGTACAGCTGTAGAGGGTTGAACTTGCAAAGTAATCAATGACAGCGGCTGGAATCTGCATCAGCGCATACACGCCCGGCACGCGATCAATGGCGAACTTGGCCAGAGCGATTGAAAGCGGTATTCGCACAATGATGCGCCGGGTAGCGTGTCCTATGAGTTCGATGAGCTCGCTCACCGTCAGGGGCTCGGGGTCGACCAGATGATAGACCCTGCCTACCGACGCATCCAGGCTGCTCAGATAGCTGATTGCATCTACCACATAATCTCGCGGTACGAAATTCACCCGAGTGGCAGACACTTTTCCGACGATCGGCAACACGGCGATCAAGGGCTGACGCAGCAGCCAGCGAATCACAAAGTAAGGACCGTCGTACTTCTGCGTAACGCCCGTGCGGCTATCGCCGACAACGATTGCGGGGCGATAGATCGTGGCCGGCAATCCGCCGCGAATGCGCGCTCTGACCTCCACCTCGGCCAGGTACTTTGTTTCCTCGTAGTAGTTCTTAAATGACTGTCCCTTGTCGAGATCGTCCTCTGAGAAAAAGCCTGCGTAATGTCCACTCACGTAGCAGGTGCTGACGTCATGCAGGCGGCGTAGCTGGGGAGCCTCCTCGGCAAAATCGAGTACGTTTCGAGTGCCCTGCACATTGACGAGCATGGCCACATCGCGAGGTACGCTAAGATCGTAGATGGCCGCCAAGTGAAAGATCTCGCTGGTCTCGTCTCTCATGCAGGAAACACAGTCCAGGCCCAGGTTGCGTTGGGTGATGTCGCCGCTCGTCAGATCAATCCGACCGCGAAGATGTGGATACGCCTTCACGATGTGTTCCAAACGGGAACGCGCCGTTGACATAAACTTCGACTGAACCAGGCACATGGCCCGATACTCTGGCCGCCCCTCAAGTACTCTGGGCAGAATAGCCGAGCCGAGAAATCCAGGAAATCCAGTGAATAAGACCGTCGACATGAACCGCCCCGTGCTTTCACCTGTATGCAACGACGCTAGAGGTAATTCGCTTGAATAGCAGACGCCCGACCTCTTCTTGTACACCTCCAGGTTCCAGGACGATGTAGCAAACGCTATGCCATCTGGAATTTCTGCCAGGGACATGCGTTCCATGAATGCGTCACGAACAATCCGCAGTGCGCCCGTTGCGAGACGGCACTGTGGGGGACCCGCGGCTACGTAGTGCGGATGACTCGTGAAAACCCTGGCGAAACTGCCATGTGCGGTTTGAATCGTTGTGGTCGAAAATGCTCCCCGATGTGACAGGGTCCGGCCAATTTTTTCTCGGTCGCTCCTGAAACTCGATGTCCGGTGATTGCGTGGCAGCGGTCTTGGTCGATGCGTTCTGCGTCTTGTGCCGTACGAGAATTACCTCCTATGACTAACCTTCCCAAACGCGGCGCAAAGGATTCAACCTGTCGTCAACGTGTCGTCAAATTCTCTGAGCGCCCCGTGAGCGGCGGCAAATCGAATGCGATGCCACGGTGACACCCGAACGACTTGCTCGCCGATCGCTTGATGGGCGTAGCCAGCGCTGATCTTTTTCCCGAGGCATTTCCCGTGCCGCGGCCAGCCCCGTAGGGCCAGCTCGTTACCGCCGCCCCCCGGGCTCCCCACGGGCTCGCGGCGGCTCGATGGACTCCGCGAAATAGGGCTTTTTTCGGCCCCTTTCGCCTCCTATGAGGGGAAGTCCATGCTTGGTGGAAATGGGACCAGCGGGGAGGACAATTCCCGCAATAATTCCTGTGCGGAATGGGCCGTTCATGTGCCCACCGGGAGCACACCGCACATTTCCGGCCCCGAACACGTCCGGCGATGGCTGTTCAGTGCCGCCCTCTGCACGACTCGGGCCGTCTTTTAACGTCCCATTCCGTGCGTTGAAAAAAAGGCTACCTCGGGCTATCGATTAGTCACAGGCAACCGATCGCTGCGACGCAGAGGCAGCAGGTTGAGGCACCTTCCGTCCGACTCCCAGTTCCTACCGGTTGCGTTGCGCACTTACGTCGTGCACGCTCGGATCGACCAAAACGGACTCAAGTTTTCTCTGCTCTGGTTGCGACTTGGGTGACGCACACGCGGGGGCGACCGATTATACTCAACTCCAAGGCTACACGACGACACAAGATTGGTGCTGGTGAGCGCTTACGCGGCTCCCACGAGTTGTTGGTTCTCAACGGCGGCCGTACGTTGCTGCATCTCGGCTCGCAAATTCTCATTGCATCCGAGTTTCCAGCCAAACCGCGATCGTCCGCAATGCCTCCTCGCTAATGGGGCCCACAAGGTTGTTCTTCTCGTTTCCTAATTGGTGCCCAAGATTTGACAGAACTTTCAAATGTAAGTCTGGGCTGGGTGGCGAAGTAGCGTTTCAAGCCGCTGGTACGGCAGACCTCTTTCCAATGATGCGGCCGACTTCTTGACGACTGACTCCGAGCGCAAGCAAGGACCGCACCAATAACTCCGGGGAAACCGTTGCATCCGCCGCTTCCATCTTGGCAACTCGCGATTGACTGGATCCCAACTCTTTTGCCAATGCGCCCTGCGAGAGGTTCTGAGCCAACCGCCGTTCCTTCAAGCTTCGTGCCAGCGCAAGCTTCATCTCAATCAATGCTGCTTCTTCATCGGTCAGTCCAAGAAGCTGCTTGACGGTTCCTATCTTCCAACCAGCCTTCCTCAGGCGTTCGGCCTTCGTCTTGTTCATCTTAGAACCTCACGTGATTCGTCACCCATTGGAGGATATGTCGTATCTGACATAAAGGCAAAGCGGCGTCCCTAAGACCTGCGATCTTGCTGGTTGAACCAAAGCGCCAGAACTCTTCCAACACGTGTGTTCCGACGCCTAATTCGAGCGTGAGGGCCGCCCCCGCGCACGCCTGCGGAAATCGATCGATAATGGCTATGTTTGTCCACAAGACTACCTGCGATTTTCTTCGGCTTGCGGTCTAACGATGGGGACCGATCCGCAAGCGGTACTTACTTGAGCCAAACGCTCTCCAACCACTGGCGTTCGGCGCACAGGGCGTCGCTGCGGTGGTATCTGACATAAAGGCAAAGCGGCATCCCTAGGACCGGCGATCTTGCTGGTTGAACCAAAGCGCCAGAACTCTTCCAACACGTGTGTTCCGACGTGTAATTCCGGCGTGAGGGCCGCCCCCGCGCACGCCTGCGGAAATCGCTCGATAATGGTTATGTCTGTCCACAAGACTACCTGCGATTTCCTTCGGCTTGCGGTCTAACGATGGGGACCGATCCGCAAGCGGTACCTACTTTAGCTAAACGCTCTCCAACCACTGGCGTTCGGCGTGCAGGGCGTCGCTGCGGTGTGGGAATGGCCCCAGGCAGGGGCCACCCACGGGATGCAGGTCCGCAGTCCAATGCCCGGCGGCGTCCGGCTCCACGCGCGAGCCACGGCGAATGGTCACGTCGCCGATTTGGCTCAGGTCCAGGATTTAGTCGTACACGCAGTGCGCCGTACCGTGCACATCAATGAGGATGTGCACGGTGGGCGGTTTGATGTCGCTCATCGGGGCCTCCGGATGATGTTTCTGCGAGGCCGATCAATCAGCAGTCCGTCCAGAGTGGACTGAACGGCGGACAACTGGGTTGCCACTTGTTGCCGCAGCGACTGGTTGTCGCGCAGTATTTGGGGCTCGACACCGGTGACCACGCACTGAGCCCGCTCGACCAGCTCGTCCAGTTGCTGGTTACTGCCCACGTTCAGCCGCCGGAATCGCTCGAAGAATCCCGTCAGGTTTTCCACCACGCTGTCGCGGAAGATTTTAGGTTTGCCATCCGTGTTGCCGCTCAGCCGCTCGGCCAGGTGGTCCACCAGCTGCGACAGTTCCTGCAAAAATGCCTGCTCGGCCAACTGGACGGCTTCGTCGAAGCGGGCACGTACGAACAAGGTATCCGGGGGCTTCGTGACGTTCGGAGCCACCCCGGCACCGGTGACGCTGTATGAGGGGTCGACGTCACGCCAGCACGTCAATTCGCATGGCCCCGGCGCTGCATCACCTCGGAAAAATTCGCGGCAGAAGTCGCAAAAGTCAAGTTGTTCCGATGAGGAGGATGAGTCGTTGGGAAATGTAAGTCGGGGCGACAAGATTTGAACTTGCGACCTCTGCGTCCCGAACGCAGCGCTCTACCAGACTGAGCCACGCCCCGTGTGGATCAAGATAATTTTCTCGGCCATTATCATACCGGCTGCGCGGGTCGGTGTCACGCCGGCGTTACGCCCGCAGACGCCCGATCGCATCGCCAATCACCACCGCCCCACGCCCAATTCGCTGAAAAAAATCAACACCTCGCGCCGACTCGCCGCCACCATCAAAGTCGGCTCGATCAGGAGTTGCCGCAACCCGTGAAATAACCAGGCCGACTCCCCGAACTGGCGGCAGGGTCGTAAAATCCAGGCCGTGCGTCACCGCGCGTCCAGGCAACTCCCGAGGAGGAGCCGTACCGAGGTGACCACGCTTCCGGGCGGATCAATCCCCCTAAATCACCTTTGGCCAGCGAGGTATTTGGCTTGTCCGACGGCCAACATCTAATCGAACCGCATGAGGACGGGGCGATCCTGCAGGCCCGCGATGTGGGTCGCCGCGCCGACAGCCACGGCACTTGGTTAATTCGCCATGTCTCGCTGGCTATTCGCCCGGGTGAATGCGTGATCCTGTCCGGTCCCACTGGGTCCGGCAAGTCCGTGCTGTTACGCGCTGGCAGCCGCGCTGGATGCATTGGATGAGGGCAGCCTGCATTGGCACAAAGCAGCGATCAAACCCGAGCTTACTCCCGCCTTTCGCAGCAAGGTAATGTACGTACCGCAGCGGGCAGCCGCGTTTCCCGGCACCGTCCGCGACAACCTGCGGCGCGGGTTTGAATTGAAACAGCACGCGAAGCAGCACTACGAGGAACAGCAGGTGCAGCACGTGCTGCACGAGCTGGCGCGCGGAAGCGATTTTCTAGACAAACTGCAACGCGATCTTTCCGGAGGCGAACGCCAGATCGTGGCCCTGGTGCGCGCGCTACTGCTGGAACCTGAACTCTTGCTGCTGGACGAACCGACCGCGTCCCTGGATGCGGAATCGACGCGACGCGTGGAACGGCTGCTTACGAACTGGTATACATCATCCCGCGGCCCCGAGCGTCCGCGAGCCGTGGTGTGGGTCAGTCACGACCCGAGCCAGCAAATGTCTCTGGGAACTCGACGCGTCCACATCCGTGATGGCCAATGGGAGCCCGGCCCGTGAAAGACGCTTATCTGCCCCTGACCTACTGGCAAGTCTGGCTGGCCGCCCTGCTGCTGATCGTCAATGGCCTGGCATCAGCACTGCTGCAGCTCGGCATGCAACGGCAGATGGCCATCGCCGCCCTGCGCACAGTCGTGCAGTTATCGCTGGTGGGGTTCGTGCTGCAATGGGTCTTCGCGGTGAACCACCCGCTGTTGGTGCTGGGCACGATCCTGGTGATGACCACGGTCGCGGGCGTTTCGGCAGCACAACGCGTGGAACATCGCTTCGGTGGCATGTGGTGGGACTGTCTGATCGCCACGTCGGCCAGCGCCTGGCTGATCGGCGGCATCACGCTGCTGGCCATCATCCGCTGCCAACCCTGGTACTCACCTCAGTATGTCATTCCGCTGGGGGGCATGATCCTGGGCAACACGCTGAGCGGTATATCACTGGGCCTGGATCGCTTGACCAAAGATCTGCTGGAACGTCGTGATGCGGTGGACTGCCTGCTGGCCATGGGGGCCTCACGCTGGGAAGCGGCGCTGCCCGTTATTCGCGAGTCGGTCCGGACCGGTATGATCCCCATGATCAATATGATGATGATTGTGGGGCTGGTGAGCCTGCCGGGAATGATGACGGGACAAATTCTGGCCGGTCAAGACCCGGCGGATGCGGTCAAGTACCAGATTGTAATCATTTTCGTGATCGCGGCGGCCACGACTCTGGGAACCGTGCTGGCAGTGATGCTGGGCTATCGCCGCCTGTTCGATGCCCATCATCGGTTTCTCGTGCAGCGGATTGGATGAAAGAGGTGAGAAGGTGAGAAGGTGAGAAGGTGGGGTTCAGGCGATCGCAGGGCGCCAATCCACCAAGTGTAACTCCACCGAACGCCGCCCGCCAAAATGATTGATTACGGGCCGATAGGCCACATCCAGGCAGCCCTGATGATCCATCAGCGCGGGAGCCCATTCGTCCCCATGGCCAAACGCCACCGCCCGCAAGGCCAATGCGCCCTGCCGCAATTTGACCGATAGATGACGACCGCCACCCCCCATCGTGCGCGGGTCTCCATCCAGCTGCACATTGCTGGCGCACAACAGTGGCCGAGGATTGCCTTCGCCAAACGGGGCCAACTGTTCAATCTGGCTGACGGTTTGCAGGGTCAGCTGGGCCAACGGTGATTCGGCGTCAATCATGAGCTGCGCCTGCCGTTGCTCCAGGGGCACGCAATCCGCCACGTGTCGACAAAAGGCCTGCCGAAAGGACTCCACGTGCGCTTCGTCAATTCGCAAGCCGGCCGCCGCGGCATGCCCCCCAAAGGACATCAAGTGGCTGCGGCAGCCATCGAGCGCTCCGTGCAAGTCCACGCCCAACGCGGACCGCGCCGAGCCCACCGCCAAACGCCGACCAAGATCGTCGAGAGCAATCATTACGACGGGTCGAGCGTACTTGTCCGCCAGACGACCGGCGACGATACCAATCACGCCCGGGTGCCATCCGCGATCGGCCAACACCAACGCGGCTTCCGCGTCCAGATCGACTTGATCTTTGATCTGCTTGTTGGCCGCCAGGTAGATGCTGCGTTCCATCGTCGAACGACCTTCGTTCATCTCTTCCACATACTGCGCCAAATCCTTGGCTCGATCCGCCGAGTCGGTTGTCAGCAGTTCCACACCCAATTCCGCCTGCCCGATTCTACCGACGGCGTTCAGTCTCGGTGCGATCGTAAACGCGATATCTTCGCTGGCCAGACGTTCGCGCTGTCGCAAGGGTGTCGCATCCAGCAAGGCCTGGATGCCGGCACCGGGATGCGTGAGCAAGGCGTTCAATCCATGCCGCACGATCAAGCGGTTTTCGTCGACCAGCGGCACGACATCGGCCACCGTGCCGATGGCTGCTAATCCGGTCGCGGCAATCAGGAAGTTTCGCAGCCGCTCGGTCACACGATCCCCGTGGCTGGCCAGCTGGCACAACGCCCAGGCAAATTTGAAGGTCACGCCCGCTCCACAGAGGCCCGCAAACGGGTAATCCCCCAGGCCAGGATGCACGATGGCATCGGCGGGCGGCAGTTGTGCTGAAGGCGCATGATGGTCCAACACCACGAAGTCCAGCCCCAGCTGTTTCGCCAGCTGGATTTCGTCGACGCTGGTAATCCCGCAATCCACGGAGACGATCAGTCGTGTTCCGCGATCGCTCAATTTTCGGATCGCGTGTTCATTGACGCCATAACCTTCTTTGATGCGATGCGGAAGGTAGTAGTCGACACGGGCTCCGAGCAACCGCAAACAGCGGACGAGAATCGCCGTGGACGTCATCCCGTCGGCATCGTAGTCTCCGTAGATCGTGATGGGCTTTCCCGCCTCGACCGCCGCATGAACGACTTGCACCGCATCTTTAAGGCCCGGCAGTTGATGCGGGTCGCGTATGTTCTTCAGTCGAGCACCGAGGAACTCGACCGCTGTCTGTGGCCGTGTGATGCCGCGACACACGAGCAGCTGAGCGACAATGCGGGGAATATTCGCAGCGCGCGAGAGGTCCTGAGCACGTCCGCTGTCGTCAGGGCGAATAACCCATTGCTTGCCCATGGCAACGTCGATCCTTCGAGTTTGCAGCGTGCGTGAAACGAGGCGGGACGCAACTGGCATCCGTTCCCACATGACCACAAGCACCCCGCATGCTTGTCGGCTGAAGCGCGAGAAGAGCCAGCCGCACGCGAGTCCTACTTCTTCTTTTCGACGTGTACCGTGTGCCGTCTCAGGCGGGGGCTATATTTTTTCAGCTCAAGTTTCTCACCACCCGGCTTGCGCTTCAGAGTGTAGTTGTAGTCACCCGTCTCCTTGCACACAAGAAACACGGTTTCGGCTTTCTTTTTGGATTTGGCCATCGTCTGGTCCCCAACTCGACTCGCTTAGGAGTGCATGTTTCGATTGGCTACGCGGGCAACCAACACAGAATCTCTTGGTGCTGTTCGCCGGTAAAGCCTGGTATTATAGCACAATCGAACGGCGACTTGCTAGGCAGGCCGGAGAGCTCAGATAGTTTCAGCCCGCAGGTGGCGAGTCGTGCGGTGTAAGCCCATGACCAGCCGCGTTGACGGCACGACAAGGGCACGATTTCCAACCGATCGGTAACGCTCTGCGCCCGATGTTGCCCGGCGAATCACGCTAACGGCCCCCGCTGCAACGGTTCCGCACTCGCTACGTGCGGTCGGAGCGCGACGTGCCAACACGCAGGCTGACGCCGCACGGCTCGCCGGCGAGCCGTGCGGCGTCAGCCAACTGGAAAACGATCCAGGCGCACGGTATGATGACGACTCTAAGTCATTGTTTGCTCCCTTCCGCGGTGCGGCTCATTAGCCCAAGGCAACACGCCACCGTTCAGGCAGGAGACATGATGAATCACTCAACCAGCGACAAGCATAGACGGGGGCTCGACGCCAGTGGCGAGGTTCGCCGGGCTGGGGATCGGCCGAAACCAACGCGGCGTCGGTCCCGAACATCGCGTTCAACCGCTGCGGCAAATTCCACCTCCCTACCCCGCCCTCAGCCTCGGAACACTGCCGTCGATTCCAGCGACGCCTCCGGATTCGGCGCATGGATGCGATCGGCCGCACGTAGCAGCCCGGCTCTGATTTTCAGCCTCTTGTTCCATGTCGTGATTTTGCTGGCATTGGGGATCGCCACCATCGCCGCGGTCCAGCGCAAGCCGCAACTCGTCCTGACCGCGACCAGCGTCTCAGCGGAATCGACGCCGGAGGTGCTGGAAACCATCGAGCTTGACCCGACCGATGATCTGGAACTTGGCGAGCCCGACTTGCAATCGGAGCTACCGGCGCTTGTCGGAACTCGCGCTGGCAGAGCTTGAGTTGCCGGCCATCAGCGAAGCGGCGTCCCAGACGGCGGCGGTAACGAATTCGCGTACCGCGGCGAGCGCCCGGGACGGTGGACCAACGGCCAAAAAAGGGAGCTCAGCAGGCTCGGCCGCGGGCACGGTCCATTTCTGTGGAACGGCGGCCGCCGGCAATCGCTTCGCGTTCGTCGTCGACAACTCCAACAGCATGGTCAACGGCAAATTGCTGGCCACGATCGATCAGCTGCTGCGCGCCATAAATCCCATGAAGGCGAAGCAGGAGTTTTTTGTGGTGTTGTACAGCGATACGGCATACGCCATGTTTTATCCTGACGCTGCGACGGATTTCGTGCCCGCAACCAAGGCTAACAAACAACGCCTACGTGACTGGCTGAAGTCGATTGAAATCAACGCCGGAGGCGACCTGGAAGCGGCAATGAACCTGGTATTCAAGCTCAAACCGGACGCCGTGTTCATCCTGGGTGACGGTACCGGTTACGGAGACGCCGAACGCGACTTGCTGGTCGGCTTTAACCCCGAGCGGAAGTGTGTGATCAACACGATCGCTTTGGGTGCCGGCAAGAAAGGTGCCGAAAACCTGCAGGAGATTGCTCGGGTGAATCGGGGACAGTTTCAATTCCTGGAGACACACCCTGTCTTCGTCGAAATGGCCAAGTCGGTCAAGTTTCGCAAGAATCCCCAAGGGACCAGTTGGAGCCGGCGTGTGGGCAAACGATGATTGCAGTGTTTCTTCGCTCGCCTGGGACCGAGCTAAGTGTCATGCTGAGCGAGCTGACCACGTGCGCAGCACGGTCAGCGACCGACTCGCAGCCAGCGAATAGGTGCGACGGCAATCGGCTGCGGTGACGCAAAGGTCAAGGAGAGCCTCGAAGGCAGTTCGTCCCCAGGCGGAGCCTGGGGACGAGCGATGGGATCGACGTGGGTTACGACAATCGGCGACGACTTGCGCCCGACAGCATGCTCACGGACAGCAGCAGCAGCGACGATGGTTCGGGAACCAGGGAGATCGCGGCTGCATCCGAGGACATGAACTTGTTCGCGTTCCAGACCAGAAAATCCTCGCCATCGATGTTGGCATCACCGTTGAAGTTGCCGGAACACCAATCGGTATTAGCGCTGAACTTACTTCCGTTCCACGCCAGGAAATCCTCGCCGTCCACGCCGCCGTCCAGATTGGCGTCGCCGGCCAGGAAGGGATTACCGCCCGTGGCGGCCGGGTTATTCGCCCCACCGTCCACCAGCCACTCAGCGATGTCGGCCGCGTTGACCAGGCCGTCTCCGTTAAGGTCGTAGTCGACATCGTTGGACATCGCAGAGACAACGGCCGTCAACGCATTGATGTCGTCGCAATTCCAGAGTCCGTTATTATCGAAATCTCCATCGACGAGTGACGCCATCACGCTGAGATTAAACTCGTACATCTGCACATTGTTGGCGGTACCCGTAATTCTGGCGTAGTACGTGCCGGCGTTCAGCGAAAAATCATTGATGGACTCGGTGACTCCCAGACCCCCTACGTTTGAGGTATCCAACACCGTCGACTGGTCGCTTGCAATCAAAGCAAGAGTCAGGTCGCTGATCTGCGCCGCATTAATAGTGCTTTGCGAGCCGCCTTGAGGTCCCTCCAGATACGAAGGGCCCACGGGTGCCGCGGAGAGCGTGACCCGCGAGTTACCGGTCAACGTGAACCCCAGATAGTCGACGTCGCTGTTATCGTCGATGCTGATAAAATCGGTCTCAGTGGAAGTGACAATCGCGCCGCGACCGTCGAATCCGACGCGAAACGTGCCGCCGTCGCCGAACACACCGATGTCCGTCGCCGTAGCCGCCGTATCGTTGCCACCGTTCTTTTCGTATTTGTCCCCGTAACCTCGATGCAGTCCGCGGATGTCATCCAGCTGCGGGCCATCGAAACTTGTGTTGATAAAGGGCTCCATCAAGATGTTGGCGTTGTTTGATTCCACGTGGTTCAACCCCATGCCGTGCCCGTGCTCGTGCATGACCACGTTGCGGAGACGACGGTAGTTTTGCGTGGCGACGGCGAAAAAATTCATATCGCCCGTGTCGAGCACCATGTCCCCATTATTGGGGAAAAAGTTATAGGCCAGAACATTGCTGGCACCGTCGATGAAGTTCCCCGAGATCCGCACGTCGCCGCGGACACCCAGTACGCCGCTTGAGCTGGACAGAGACACGCCGTCATCGTTGGGCTCGTACACGTACGACAGGCCACCCAATTCCCCCCAGCGGTCGAACGACTGTTGAAAGTAGGTGAACCACGGACGCTGAGTGAGGTCCGACCCACCGGGACCGGCACCAAACCGCGCGTCAAATTGGGAGATCAGATCACTGGGACCTTCGTTGGGAATATTGGTGCCGTTGGGAACAAGGCTCCAGGTGAGCGTCGTAGGCCTGCCCTGTTGGCCAATCCCTCCCCCGTCAGTCGCCGTACTGGTCCAACGCTGTCCGAGTCGATAGGCACTCGCGGCGCCCGAAAAAGCCACGGCCATCCCACAGGCCAAAGTAAATACGAAAGCCCTTTGAATCCTCATCAGTTCTCCCCCTCAGTTACTTGAAATTAACGCAAATAAGTTAGCAGTAAAAATATTTGAGCCCCGAAATCGATGGCGAATAAGAAAACGCCGGGGAAACGGTGGGTGGGTTATGTTCGATTTGGGCGACTCGCCAAGTGCTAGTCTAACTCGCCACCGCCACGGCTGGCAACTATTTGGAGCTAAAATCAACCCGATTTGTCCGAGGATTTCGGGAATTGGGGCGACAGACGAAGGGCTTCGCGCCCGGGAGGCTGCCCACGACGCGAGTTGCCACCGAATGAACTTTGATCGTATTTGGATGCTGGTTGGCAGATTCGATCAGCCGCGTTACTCCTGAGAGTAGGGCTCTTGACTGAATCAAGAGTTCCCTGACCCGCACTGCTTGGGCGGGCGAGAAACCTGCGCTACGCACAGGTCCCTGCGCGCCGCAAAGTCGACGGCATGGAGTGTGCCCTTACGCACGTTCAAGTGCTGATTCATCATCTAGCTCGTTGGGAAGCGAGCGGCCATCTGCGCTGAGCTCAGCTCACCGCCTTTCGGCTCAAGCGATGGCTGGCTCTTATCGGGACTCCTCGATCAGCTGGCCATCGCGTCGATGGGCAATGCGATTGAGCATGATCGGATCGATTTGAAAGCTCAAGAAGTGGACGGCCCCGTCCCCGTAAACACAATTAAACCCGCCTGCGTGTGCAGAGCCGAGCGCGATCGAACGTACGGTTCCCACCGCAAATGCCTCCTTTTGATCGCGGAAGGGTGGACAGATCGCCAGACGAACCGTGTCATAATCCCAGCCGTCAGACCAACCACGGTCATCCGCCGGATCCCGTTCGCCCGCATAATTTCGCAGCTGAACGTACTTTTCAGCGACGAGTGCCGTCTTGCTCATGCCATCGCGAACCTTTCGACTCGAAACGGGGCTATCGGATCCCCTGTCGACCGGTGGCGCCGTCGGCCCATTCTCATAAAAGTATCTGGCGCGAACTATCGTACCATTGTAGCCAAGATAACGTGGGTCCGACGATTTCGGGGGAATGCGATCATTGGGGGTTTTCACTGACGCTCCCCAAAACGCGTACTCCGAATTAACGGCCAGCGAGAAACCGTTGGGACGAATACTGATTGCATTGTCATAGGTTGCTTGGGGAATCTGCGGCGGGACGGGAATCGGTTGCAGTGCGGCGTAATCCATCAGCCATGCGTCAAATTCGTGACCGGTGACGCTGGCAGGTGCCAACGTGGGAGCGCGACGGCTGGGACAGAAATAAACGCTAACCCGCGTGCTCGCGATCGATTGACTCGTCGGCAACTCGGAAACCGCTCCTTCCTCCAGGTAGGGCAGAATCTGAAACGCCCAACAAAACCATTGCTTGTCAGCACTCAACTTTCTGGGAGCCGCTGAACTCAACAACGGACTGACATCACTTACCAGCGGTACACTCCCACCACCGGGAAATGTGGAAACTGCACTTTCGTGATTCAGAATGGAAAGGCCAATTTGCCGTACTTGATTCAAACATTGCGTGCGTCGAGCAGCCTCACGCGCTGCGTTGACAGCGGGCAACAGCAGCGCCACCAGGATGCCAATGATGGCAATCACTACGAGTAGTTCCACCAACGTAAATGCTGTCGTCGTGCGACGCTCACGTGTCCACATATCAATAACTCCAAAGGGCGAATGATTGCCGAAAATGAATGGGCCCCAAAAAGAATAGCGAGCAATTCCGCTCGTCCCGACCACGGTCCTATACTATGTTGGCTAAACGAGTTTCTGTCAATAAACCTCAGCAATCTCCGCGGCTTCCGAGCTGGCTAGGCCTTACGGCGGGTTCTCTATGAAACATTTACGTAATTATAGATGTGAGCTTGGAAATGACCAAAAAATCGTGTAGGCCTGGTGGCTCCGCGTGAGGACATCAACGGTTCGGACGTCGGAAATGGTTCGGCGTCGGGATTAGTTCCGCCGCGACGTCGGTTGAATTGAACAAACAGCGTTCGACGATTTAACGCGCGTTTATGTCCTCACGCCGAGCGATCGGGGCTACTTTAAGCGCGTTACTGCCCTCACGCGGAGCGATGAGGGCTACTTTAACCGCGATGCAGCCCTCACGCGGAGCGATGAGGGCTGCTAGAGCATTTCCACGACGAGCGCGACCGCATTGCCGCCGCCCAGGCAAAGGCTGGCCACGCCGCGCTTGGCCTCCCGACGACGCAGGGCGTACAGCAGTGTGACCAGCACGCGAGCACCGCTGGCTCCCAGCGGGTGTCCCAACGAAATGGCTCCACCATGCACGTTGACCTTAAGCGGGTCTAATTCCAGCTGGCGGACACATGCCAACATTTGCGCAGCAAACGCCTCGTTGATTTCGTACAGATCGATCTGCGCCGAACTTAGCTCTGCCTTTTGCAGTGCCCCCTGAATGGCGGTCACGGGGGCGATAAACACATCCTGAGGATCCGTTCCGCTGGTATGCGCGGCGACGATGCGCGCCCGCCACGGAGTATCCGCGGCGGCTGCCGCGTGATGGCTGGCCACCAGCACGGCCGCCGCGCCGTCGCTGAGCGTCGAGGCATTGCCGGCAGTGACCGTACCTTGCGGGTCGAAGACGGGCTTCAATCTGGCCAGACCTTCCAGCGTGGTGTCGGCCCGAATTCCCTCGTCGCAACTGACCAATCGCTCTTCCTTGCGTGTCTTGACGGTCACGGGCACGATCTCGTCCGCAAAGAGTCCCTCCGCGGCCGCCCGCGCCGCGCGCTGCTGGCTCTCCGCGGCGAACGCATCCTGATCTTCGCGGCTAATCCCAAACTTGCGCGCGGTGTAGGCCGCGTGGTTTCCCATATGGCAGCCCTCGAACGGGCAGATCAAGCCGTCCACGACCATGGCATCCCTGAGCTGGATATCGCCCAGCTTGACCCCGGTGCGCAGTCCGGCGGCGAAATGGGGAGCATTGCTCATGCTCTCCATGCCCCCTGCAACAATCAGATCGGCGTCACCGCAGCGAATGGCTTGCGCGGCCATCATGACGGCCTTCAGCCCGGAGCCACATACCTTGTTGACGGTCACCGCGGCAATGCTGGATGGCAAACCAGCCTGGAGTGCCGCCTGGCGTGCCGGTGCCTGCCCGACTCCCGCACCCAGGACGTGCCCCATAATGACTTCGTCGATTTGATCCGGGCCACAATTCGCC
Organism: uncultured Planctomycetales bacterium; assembly: GCA_963695565.1. Classification (GTDB taxonomy): domain Bacteria; phylum Planctomycetota; class Planctomycetia; order Pirellulales; family Pirellulaceae; genus CAVOGW01. The sequence goes on along the minus strand of CAVOGW010000002.1, from coordinate 211,565 downwards.
CGAGCCATGGCGGCGCGAATTGCCACGCCACCCAGTTCCGGAGCCGACAGGGGCAGCAGCGCACCGCAAAAAGAGCCAATGGGGGTTCGTGCTCCGGCCAGCAAATAGGCATCACTCATGGTCGCTGACTCCCGTTATCGTTCTCCGCCGACTCTGTTAACATGCGGATGCCCGCGGATCGACCGCGGGGCATCCGCCATGTCTCTGACTTTACACGGTAGCATTTTCACCTCCTGGTTGCACTATGGCTTGGCAAGACCTGCTTCACGAATTCGAGAATCAAGCAGCTGAAATTCGCTTGGGCGGTGGCCGCGCAGCGATCGAACGTCAACACGCCAAGGGACGACGCACAGCTCGAGAGCGGATTGCCATGCTGATCGATGCGGATACCGATTTTCTGGAAGTCGGATTGTGGCGGGCGTGGGGCATGTATGCGGACGTGGGGGTGCGCCGTCCGCCAGCGTGATCTGCGGGATCGGCACGGTCTGCGCACGATCGGTGATGATCATCGCCAATGATGCCACGACCAAGGCCGGGGCTTTTTTTCCGGAGACGGTCAAGAAAGTTCTTAGATCGCAACGCATTGCCATGGACAATTACTTGCCGCTGATTTACCTGGTGGACTCAGCCGGCGTGTTCCTGCCCATGCAGGATGAGATCTTTCCGGACGAAGATGATTTTGGCCGCATCTTTCGTAACAACGCCGTGATCAGCGCCATGGGAATCCCGCAACTCGCGGCCATTATGGGAAACTGCGTGGCGGGTGGCGGCTACCTGCCCGTGCTGTGCGACAAGCTGGTGATGACCGAAGGCTCCGGCTTGTATCTGGCCGGTCCCGCCCTGGTCAAAAGCGCGATCGGCCAGCAAGTCACACACGAGGAGTTGGGCGGGGCGCTGATGCATGCCGAAATCTCCGGGACGATCGACTTCCGCGAAACCGGGGACGAAGACTGCGTCACCCGATTGAGACAACTTGTGGCCACCATGCCACATGATGCGATGGCCGCCCCCTACCGACGCGAGGTAGAACAGCTTCCGGACGCAGTGCCGGCCGCCATCTACGATATCGTGCCCACCGACGCGCAATCGCAATTCGACGTCCGCGACATGCTGAACTATATCATCGATCGCGACTCATTCCTGGAATACAAGGCGGAATATGGCGAGACCATTGTCTGCGGCTTTGCCCGCGTCGGCGGGTTTCCCGTGGGCCTCCTGGCCAATCAGCGGCAGGCCGTCAAGACCAAACGAGAGGGGATCCAGTTCGGTGGGGTGATCTACCACGATAGCGCGGACAAGGCCGCGCGGTTCATTATGGACTGCAACCAAAACTGGCTGCCGCTCGTCTTCTTGCAGGACGTGATGGGATTCATGGTGGGCCGCGACTCCGAGCAACACGGGATCATCCGTGCCGGCGCAAAATTGGTGAATGTGCTGTCCAACTCCCGCGTGCCGAAAATCACGGTGATTACCGGAGGCAGCTATGGCGCGGGCAATTATGGCATGTGCGGGAAAGCGTTCGATCCTCGCTTCATCTTCGCCTGGCCCACGGCGCGGTATGCCGTGATGGGAGCCAAACAGGCTGTGGCCACGCTGCTGGACGTCAACATCGCCGCCATGCGCCGTACGGGTCAAGAACCAGACGCCGACGAACTGCAACAACTCAAAGAACGAGTCACTTCGGCCTACGAAGAGTCAACCGAAATCCGCTACGGCGCCGCACGCGGCTGGGTGGACAGCATCATCACACCCGCCGAAACACGCCGTACGCTGGTACGCGCCTTGGAACTCGTTACCCGACACGCGACCCAGGCCCCTTTTGTGACGGGCGTGCTGCAGGTGTGATGGGAAATCGAGTGAGGCTGAGCGCCTGGGAACGAGCCGAATGTCATCCTTCGGTTGCTGACAACGTGCGCAGCACGGTCAGCACCGAAGGATCTTCCAGTGACGTTGTTCGGCGCTCGACGGTAGACCCAGGGAAACCCGGACGCCTTGGGGGGTATCCCCCCAATCCCTCCCCGGAGGCAGAGCCACCAAGACAGTGCGTTCCCCAGGCCGAGCCTGGCAGAGCCTCGGAACCAGCGATAAGACGAGGGGTCGGCCTGGGAGCGAGCGATTACCCGCACATGGCGGATCCCACGACGGCGACGTTGACGATGTCCGGGACAGAACAGCCGCGGGACAGGTCCATGAAGGGCTGCGCCAGCCCCTGGACGATGGGGCCAATGGCCTGAAAACCGGCAAAGCGTTCCATGATCTTATAGCCGATGTTGCCCGCGTCCAGGTTGGGAAAGATCAGCACGTTGGCCTGTCCGGCCACAGGCGAGGCCGGCGCCTTGCGCTGCGCTACCGACGGATCAATGGCGGCATCTAATTGCAGTTCGCCGTCCACGCGCAGGTCGGGACGCTGACGGCGCACCAGTTCGCAAGCCGCCCTGACCTTTTCGGTGTTCGGATGCGGGGCACTCCCCAGCGTGGAGAATGAGAGCATCGCGACCAGCGGTGGCTGGAGTGTCAAGCGTTGATGGTTGGCCGCCGCGCAGATGGCAATCTCGGCTAGTTGCTCAACACTCGGCTCCGGGACGACGGCACAATCCGCCATCGTCAACACGCGCTCGCCGGACTGCATCAGGAAGAAGCTGGACACAACCTGTTGCCCAGGCAGCGGACCAATGCCCCAAACGCTCTTCCGCAGCACGGTCGCCGTCGTCGCCACGCTGCCGGCGATTCCCAAGTCCACATCCCCGAGGGCGACCATCATCACGGCGAACATCAAGGGATCGAGCACTTCTTTGCGGGCCTCCATGAGGGTCATGCCCCGGACCGCGCGACGCTGGTACAAACGCTGCGCATACCGTTCGTGCAGCCGGGAGTTGTGCGTCGAACGGAGTTCGACCCGCCGGAGCCAATCGCTCCGGCGACTCACTTCATCCGGCGGGTCGACCACAATGCAGCGACAGATCTTGTGCTGCGTCAGCTGCTGCACAGCCTGCAACACGCGGGGGTCGGAGGCTTCGGGAAAGACAATGGACCGCGGCTGGGACTGCGCCCGTTGAATCAGCAAATCGAGAATGCCGGTCATGCAGGATTCGAGTTTTGCGGTGGTCGGCCCGCAGCCGCCAGTGGAAAGTCGTCCGGCACTTCCACCTGCATATAAAGCATGCCCAATCCGTGTGTCTTTCCCTGGGCATCTGTCTTCAAGCTCTCAGACCCTCCACCCCCCAGCGAATCGTGCAGGATAAAGTTCAATGCCCACAAATTGGGCACTTCATAGCGCTGCACTTCGCCGCGACAGATGTCGCGAAAATGGTGCTTGACGCGCGACTCCGTCAATTGTGATTTGAGAATCTCGTAGCCCGCCGCCGTATAGGCGACCACGCCGACGTTGCTGCCGTCTCCTTTGTCTCCGGAACGAGCATAGGCGATTCTTGAGAGGGGAATTTTCATATGGCACAAGGCTTTGTGGGGCCAACTAAACTTGTCTCAAATACTCGTTAACGACACCATCCAGCTCGCTGTCTGATGATTCAATGGCCGTTTGAGCTGTCATCCTGAGGCATCGCGTAAGCGAGCCGAAGGATTTACCAGCGACGATGCAGAACTTCAAACTTCAGTTGGTGTAGCAACGTTGGTTGGTAGATCCTTCAATCGCGTTGCTCCTTCAGGATGACATTCTGTATGGAACCGACTGAATCAACAGTCCCCGAGGCCGTTGGTGTCGACCATCGGAGAGCACAATCTAAATTTCTTCGACGGTGACCTTCGTGTGGATCCTGGACTTGTGAATCAAAGCTGGCCAATAACTAATCACCTCGGTGGCTTTAGGCCGGCCTCCCGCGAAACCGGTAACTCCGGGTGGACCGCTGGTGACGAGCGGGACGATCTCCATCCCCAGGCGATTCAAGACCGATTCGTTCTGGCCTTTGGCTCCGATCCGCAATACGACTTCCGCGGGCTCGGTCGGGCTGGGCGCGATTCCCGCATGGCACACATTCGTTCCGACCAACTCCACCATTCGATCGTCGTCCGCTATCGCCGCTCCGTCCATGGCCGCGCGCTGAAAGACGATGTCGGCACAGAGCCGGGCCTTTTCCAGGGCGTCGGGACCGGCAACGGTCAACTGTCCGACCAGCTTGAAGCCGTCCTGATAGGAAATGGACACTTTATACGTATCGGTTGGGGGCAGCCCGCGGACAGAGGTGACGCGCACGCGATCCGTGCCGTCGGGCTGCAGCTGAATCGAGGTAAAGTCAGCGATGCAGTCGGGGGTCATGTACCTGGCGGGATCACCCATTTCATAGACCAACTGCGAAGTTACGGTTTCTCGCGTCACCAGGCCTCCGGTTCCCTCATGCTTGGTCACCACAAAAGAACCGTCTTCGTTCGCCTCGATGACGGGATACCCGATCCGGGCCATCTGGGGCACATCGCGCCAATTGGTGTAGTTGCCGCCGGTACACTGGGCACCACATTCCACAATGTGGCCAGCCACCGTGGCGGACGCCAACCGGTCAAAGTCTTGCATGGACCAGCCGAACTCATGCACCAGCGGCGCCACGACCAGCGATGGATCGGTGGCTCGACCGGCAATCACGATATCGGCGCCCGCCGCCAGCGCTTCCGCGATGGGAGCCGCCCCGATGTAGACATTTGCGCTCTGCAGTCGATGCAAGTAGCCGGTGATCGGCTGCCCGGTGTCCATATTGTGCAGCAATTCTCCGTCTGCGACCAATTGCGGCACATGGGCCAGGATATCGTCCCCCTCGATGATGCCCACGCGGATTCCTGACAGGCCCAGTTCCGCAATCACCTGAGCGATCGCGGCGCGACAGGCAACAGGATTTACGCCCCCGGCGTTCGCGATGATCTTGATCCCCTTCTCACGGCAGGCCGGCAGGATGCGCTGCAAGAGTCGCACGAAATCCGTGGCGTATCCCGCCTGTGGATCGCGACTCTTGAGCTTCTGCATGATGCTCATCGTCACTTCGGCCAGATAGTCGAGCGTCAGATAATGGAGCGGTCCCTCGTGGACCAGGCGGACCGGCCCCAACAGGCTATCGCCCCAAAATCCCTGGCCGTTCGCGACGAGTATTTTTTCTGCACGAGACATGGCGGTCGCCGCGTTCTAACCCAAGTGAAAGTCACAATTCTACTTTTCGGCGGCAACCGTTAAAAGGTGGCCAGGAATCCTTTCCTAACGGGGCAGCGTCGCCCGGTCGCCGCCCATGGAACCAGGCAGCGGCTAACTCACATGTCCCGGCCAAAATGCTACCATGAATAGGTACAGGCAGGTCCGCCGACGGATCGCCAAGCGAGGCGGACGCCGGAACGATGATCACGATCACCAACATCAGCCAAAGCTGGGGATATCTATGAGTTCGCTGATTCTGTACTCGATTTCCAATCGCGTGGCCCGCATCCGCCTCAACCGACCCGACAAACGGAATGCGCTCACCCGTGCCATGCTGGAACAACTGCTGGCGGCCGTAAAATCCGTGGCAGCGGACGCCGAGGCGCGGGTTTGCGTTCTGGAAGCCGCAGGCCAGGTATTTTGCGCCGGCATGGATCTGGGGGAAATGCAATCACGGGCGACGCAGGCCGACGCCGATACGGAATGGCAACGAGACTCGGAGACCTACTGTCATCTGCTGTACGAAATCTACGCCATGACGGTTCCCACGATTGCCGCCGTGCAAGGACCTGCATTGGCCGGCGGCGTGGGCCTGGCGCTGGCCTGCGACATGACGGTCGCCGCGCACTGCGCCTTCTTCTGTCTGCCGGAACCGGTGCGTGGTATCTCGGCCGCCATCGTCACCCCGCTGCTCGTCCACCGCGTGGGATTTGGCGCCGCGCGACAACTGCTGCTGTCCCTGGAAAAATATTCGGCCGATCGCGCTCGGCTAATCGGGCTTGTCGGAGACGTCGTGGCCAACGACCAGGTGACGACACGCGTGGACGAAATCGTGGCCTCCGTGCTAAGCGGCTCCCCCATGGCGTTGGCCACCACAAAAAAGTTCCTGGCCGAGCAAATGGGGGGGGACATGCGTGAACAGCTCCGCCAGGCGGCCGTTATCTCCGCAGCGGCTCGACGCACGGCCGACGCACGCGAGGGGTTGGACGCGTTCCTGATGAAGCGCAAACCTCGTTGGATGGAAGCGGAGTGAAGGATAGGGCTTCCGAATCACGCCGCCCCCGCAGCTTTCACCGCACCTGATACCTGGCTGCTAGTTCTTGCTGGCGGCGGGTCATGGGTTCTCCCAAGCGAAACACGGGCTGAAATTCGTCCACCGTATAGGGAGATCGCAGTTCGCGATCACCGCTGTGGAGGTGGTACTCGATCGATTGACTGTCGCGATTCCAGAAAATTTCTTCGATCGTCGCGATCGCCGGTTCGCGTTTTCCCAACTGAGAACGAATTTCGACCTGATCCCCCACTTCATAGCCGTCCGATTGAACTTCGGTCCACATCGTGGGCCTTACCCGAATGCGTGCCTGGCCGTAAGTGAGCAGCACGTACTGATCGTCGAAATCCTCGCGAAGAAATACGCGTCGACTGGGGATCATTGTCACCGCGATTTCCACATCCTCCGGATGGATCCAGTCGCAGCCGTCCAGCGGCCAGCGCAGGTAAACGCCGTGGGCTGGTGGTCTCTTCAGCGGGAATTTTTCTTCGTGGGGCATACACTGTTCACTGCTGGGTATTCCATAGCCAATTCGCAAAACCCGCATAACTTGATTCTACGCAATCTTGGATGAGTGTCGACACAAACGGTCACCAAACGCGGAACTGTGCGAAATCGCACTGTGGATTAACGGGGGGGACGGGGTCCGGGTATGGATACTCGTCTGGCTCTCGACGTTCAACACAGGACTTGCCACAATGCTGTGGATAGTCGTAGGCGGGCGAGTTATTTCTGTCCATTATTTTTTGTCTCACATCTTGGGTGTGGGGCCGCGGTTAGCGCGTGCTCCGAGCGTGCGGCGGGGAAAGACAGAAAAATGTGGGACAGAAAACACAGGAATGGGAGCGCCGAAATGCCGATGCGAGCTTCCGAGTCGGGACGCTGGACTTTTGCCTGCCAGCTCTGCCTTGACTATACGATGGATAGTCCGTCTTTTGACATACTGCTTTGATGGAGCCGTGCCGATGATCACGATTGACCTCCGCGGGAAAATAGCATTTATCACGGGTGCCAGCCAGGGGCTGGGCGAGCAAACCGCTAGACAACTGCATGCAGCCGGCGCCAATATCGGTATCGGATTCTGGGACGATGTGGAAGGCGTCAACCGACGTCTGGCGGAAGCGGTAGCCCGCGACTTGGGCGAACGCAGCCTGATCGTGCCCGGCGACGTGCGGCACGCGGACCAAATGCAGTCCGCCTTGGCCCGGGTCTACGATCATTTCGGCGGGCTGGACATCTTGGTCTGCAACGCGGGAATTCTCCGCGATCGTTCGGTCAAGAAAATGTCCACCGAGGAATGGACAAGCGTCATCGATACCAATCTGACGGGCGTGTTCAATACGTGCAAGGCAGCTGTGACATACCTCCATGACGGGGGACGCATTATCAATATCGCGTCACTGGCCGCCGTGATCGGTATCTTCGGTCAGGCGAACTATGCGTCCGCCAAAGCCGGTGTGATCGCGCTGACGAAAGTGCTCAGCCGGGAACTTGCGCAACGTGCCATTACCGTCAACGCCGTGGCACCCGGCGTGGTGCTGACCGAAATGGGGAAATCGATACCCGAAGAAAGCCGCCAGGCGATGTTCGCACAGATTCCCCTGGGGCGATTCGCCACGCCGGAAGAAGTTGCGAATTGCATCCTGTTCCTGGCCAGCGACCTTGCCTCGTACGTGACCGGACAAACGCTGCACGTCAATGGCGGCTGGTGGGGCTAATGGCCATGCAGCGCGACTCGATGGCAATCAGGAAGATAACTTGCTGGAACTTTGTACGGAAAGGAAGTGTGAAATATGTCGTCCACCAACCGTTCGACCAAGGGCCAAACTGCTGGCAAGCCCAGGGATCTTACGATGCATGATCGCGAAAGAATGCTGCAGTTCGACTTCATGCGCGCGACCGAAATGGCGGCACTCAATACCCTGCCGTGGATGGGCAAGGGAGACAAAATCAGCGCGGACGCCGCAGCGTGCGACGCCATTCGTGGGATGTTCGATATCATGGACATTCGCGGAGAAGTGGTGATTGGCGAAGGTATCAAGGACGAAGCCCCCGGACTGTTCAAAGGAGAACGTGTCGGGATGTGGCGTGACGAATCGCCGATGTTCGACCTTGCGCTGGATCCGGTCGACGGAACGACGAATCTCAGTAAAGGACTTCCCAACGCGATCAGCTGTATCGCGGCGGCCTACAAGGAGGAGGGAGAGCAAAACAGCCTGCAGGATATCCCGGCGTTCTACATGAAGAAACTCTCGTATCCGCCGGCCGTCCGCACACAATTCATGGCGGATCCCAAGCTGCCCATCGATGTGAATGCTCCCATCAGCGAGGTGATTAAGGTCACTGCCAAGATTCTCAACAAGGAGGTTCGAGACGTCGTGGTGATGGTATTGGATCGCCCGCGAAACTCGGAACTCGTCGCCGAAATTCGCCGCATCGGGGCCTCGCTGAGAATGATTGGCGACGGGGATATTGCGGCCGCCCTGGCCCCGGCCCTGGCAACCTCAAATATCGATCTCTACGCCGGCATCGGCGGCGCGACCGAAGGCGTCCTCTCGGCGGCCGCGCTCCGCTGCCTTGGCGGCGGCATGCAAGCGCAAATATGGCCGCGCGACGAAAAAGAAAAGCAGTCGCTGATCGATAGCGGCTGGGGAGATCGGCTGAACGAACTTTTCCTCTCCCGTGACCTGGCCCGTGGGCAAGGCATCCTGTTCTGCGCTACCGGCATCAGCGACAGCCCGTTGTTGCAAGGAGTACAAGTGCACGGCTCCACCGCCATCACGCATTCCGTGCTGATGCGCGTTAAAACAGGCACCGTGCGTTTCGTCACGGCTCGGCATAATCTGAACGTGAAGACAATTCGATTGCGATCGACAGAATCGGAGGTGGATTTATGAAGTGGGAACGCAGAGCAGCACCGACTCGTTCCCGTTTTCCGTCCTGGATCTTTTTGCCGCTCTCCTTCACTCGCCCGATCCACTTGTTGCCCGCGGCCCAACACCCAGCGTGGAAGACAAAAAATGACGGACAGAAATAACTCCAAGTCCGCGACTAACCACAGTGCATTTCCGTGGTCTCCTTCCTGTTTTTCTGTCCTACATTTTTCTGTCTCTTCCGCGACGTGCCGGCACTACGCGCTAACCGCCGTCCAACACCCAGGATGGAAGACAAAAAATGACGGACAGAAATAACTCCCGTGGCGACGACGATGCCACTGCAGCGCCTATCTCCTTCCTGTTTTTCTGTCTTGCATTTTTCTGTCTCTTCCGCGACGCGCCGGCACCACGCGATAACCGCCGTCCAACACCCAGGATGGAAGACAAACAATGACGGACAGAAGTAACTCCCGTGGTGACGACGATGCCACTGCAGCGCCTATCTCCTTCCTGTTTTTCTGTCCTGCATTTTTCTGTCTCCTCCGCGACGCGCCGGCACTACGCGCTAACCGCCGTCCAACACCCAGGATGGAAGACAAAAAATGACGGACAGAAATAACTCCCGTGGCGACGACGATGCCATTGCAGCGCCTATCTCCTTCCTGTTTTTCTGTCCTATATTTTTCTGTCTCTTCCGCGACGCGCCGGCACTACGCGCTAACCGCGGCCCAACACCCAGGGTGGAAGACAAAAAATGACGGACAGAAATAACTCCCGTGGCGACGACGATGCCACTGCAGCGCCTATCTCCTTCCTGTTTTTCTGTCTTGCATTTTTCTGTCTCCTCCGCGACGCGCCGGCACCACGCGATAACCGCCGTCCAACACCCAGGATGGAAGACAAAAAATGACGGACAGAAGTAACTCCCGTGGTGACGACGATGCCACTGCAGCGCCTATCTCCTTCCTGTTTTTCTGTCCTGCATTTTTCTGTCTCCTCCGCGACGCGCCGGCACTACGCGCTAACCGCCGTCCAACACCCAGGATGGAAGACAAAAAATGACGGACAGAAATAACTCCCGTGGCGACGACGATGCCATTGCAGCGCCTATCTCCTTCCTGTTTTTCTGTCCTATATTTTTCTGTCTCTTCCGCGACGCGCCGGCACTACGCGCTAACCGCCGTCCAACACCCAGGATGGAAGACAAAAAATGACGGACAGAAATAACTCCCGTGGCGACGACGATGCCACTGCAGCGCCTATCTCCTTCCTGTTTTTCTGTCCTGCATTTTTCTGTCTCCTCCTCGACGCGCCGGCACTACGCGATAACCGCCGTCCAACACCCAGGATGGAAGACAAAAAATGACGGACAGAAATAACTCCCGTGGTGACGACGATGCCACTGCAGCGCCTATCTCCTTCCTGTTTTTCTGTCCTGCATTTTTCTGTCTCCTCCGCGACGCGCCGGCACCACGCGATAACCGCCGTCCAACACCCAGGATGGAAGACAAACAATGACGGACAGAAATAACTCCCGTGGCGACGACGATGCCACTGCAGCGCCTATCTCCTTCCTGTTTTTCTGTCCTGCATTTTTCTGTCTCTTCCGCGACGCGCCGGCACTACGCGCTAACCGCCGTCCAACACCCAGGATGGAAGACAAAAAATGACGGACAGAAATAACTCCCGTGGCGACGACGATGCCACTGCAGCGCCTATCTCCTTCCTGTTTTTCTGTCCTGCATTTTTCTGTCTCCTCCTCGACGCGCCGGCACCACGCGCTAACCGCGGCCCAACGCTCGGGAGGGGAGACTAACTGGAATTGATTAGCGCCGCGGCTTGGTCGTGGGTGCGGAGGCGAAGGTTTTGACCAGCGCGTGCAGTACGGCAAATACGCCTACGGCGGCAAAAAAAGACCGCAACTGTTCCCACGTCACGCCCCCAGAGAATGGAATGGCCGTGGGGCCGATGAGGGTCGTGCCCCTGGCCGCGGCGGAGCCGTCCACGATGTCTCGATCCGAAGGGACAGCCGCCGTTACTGGAGCGTCCGTCCGCATACCGCGGTTCGCTCGGAATTCCCCTTTCTCAGGAAACAGATCTCGGCGTGAGACCTCGGCGGGTCGAGCGAGCCGAGAGCCTGTGAGGTTCTGCGGACCGGAGCGGTCCGATGCTGGATCGATGCTCGCGACCTCATCCACCCATCCGCCACCAACGTCGCCCGCCGTGGCGGGTTCCGAGGACCGCGACGGAACAGACGAAGCGGCGCCCGATCGCTGCGGGCCGGTAACATCGTCCTGCCGCGGTTCTGCGGAATGACCGTAGGTCGACGTACTGCTTTGGTAAGCCTGCCAGGCGTCGACGCTTCGCGGTCGTGCGGCCGCGTCGTTCGGTTCCGCCACAGCCACGGCATTCGGCGTTGTTCCTTCCCGCGACACCGCTCGCCATAGATCGGACTCCGATGGCGGGCTGCCGTCCGCCCCTTGCGGCGCTGCCGACTCCAGACACGGCTGCCGCAGCGGGTTGGATGGTTCGCGAGTCTCCGGTTGTGCCGCCACCAAACTCGGATTGAGCCCTGCCACGACCGGCGGCGATTGGGCCAACTCGATCGGTACCTGCGCCCCTGCCCCCTGCCCCAGCAACGCTGGACCTAACATGGCTGCGGATGCCTGCGCCTGCCCGGAAAGCTGCTCGTTATGGAGACTTTGCTGTTGGGCCACGATATCCACTCGATCTCGCAACTCGGCAAACGCCTCGTTGACGAACATCCGCACTCTGCCAATCTGCGTGCCCGTCGTGCGGCCATCGCCGGCTCCGAACAGCACGCCGACCAACTCACCTCGCTGATTGACAATCGGACCGCCGGAGTCTCCCTGGCGGGCCGTCGCCATGACTTCAAACATCTCGAAGGGCATGTCGGGTTGCGGGGCAGCGAATGTCGAAAACTGGCCGTGCTGCGCCGGAAGTCTCCGGAGCCATAACCGGCAATCGTCAGCTGATCACCCGGTCGTGGTCCCACGGTCGCCAACGGCATCGGTCGCTCGCTGCCCGCCCAGATCAACAACAACGCGAGGTCCCAGTCCTTATTCATCTTCAGGATGCGAGCCAATGACTGGTGCCCGTCGGGAAAAATAACCAGCACTTCCCGCTCAGCGTCTCGCACCACGTGCCAATTCGTAATGACGTATCCAAATTGACCGTCGACGTGTATTAGTGTTCCCGACCCCCGCGAAATCGCCTCGCGATCGGGAGCCAGTACCTGCACGACTGAAGGATGGGGAACGTGCGATGCCGTAGCAAACATCTGGCGAAATACACCAGCGACGTCGGCTGACGCCGAGCTGGTGATTGACACGAAAAACATGACCAGCGCGGCCAGCGTTTGACTTCGGATGTGACGCGTCATGGAGCAAACCGTCAATCGTAATTCATCGCGCGATCGTTAAATACGGACATGAATGGGCAGAATTCGCCTAGGTCGTCATCGACTGTAGGCAGATCGGCAGTCGAGGACAATATCAGGTGCCCGTACAGGCAGTGCTATCAGCAAGCTGGGAGTGCCGCGGCGCTTGAATCCCTGACCCAAAACGCACAGACTCACCGTGAAGCGTTATGTTTTTTTGTCCTACATGTTTCTGTCTCGCTCCCCACACGCCCGACCACGCGCTAACCGCGGCACAAGACGCAGGATGGGAGACAAAACAATGACGGACAGAAATAACTCCCGTGGCGACGACCATGCCACTGCAGCGCCTATCCCCTTCCTGTTTTTCTGTCCTACATTTTTCTGTCTCTTTCCCCCGCACGCCCCATCCACGCGCTAACCGCGGCACAAGACGCAGGATGCGAGACAAACAAATGACGGACAGAAATAACTCCCGTGCCGACGACCATGCCACTGCAGCGCCTATCCCCTTCCTGTTTTTCTGTCCTACATTTTTCTGTCTCGCTCCCCCGCACGCCCCATCCACGCGCTAACCGCGGCACAAGACGCAGGATGCGAGACAAACAAATGACGGACAGAAATAACTCCCGTGCCGACGACCATGCCACTGCAGCGCCTATCCCCTTCCTGTTTTTCTGTCCTACATTTTTCTGTCTCGCTCCCCCGCACGCCCCATCCACGCGCTAACCGCGGCACAAGACGCAGGATGCGAGACAAACAAATGACGGACAGAAATAACTCCCGTGCCGACGACCATGCCACTGCAGCGCCTATCCCCTTCCTGTTTTTCTGTCCTACATTTTTCTGTCTCTTTCCCCCGCACGCCCGCATCCACGCGCTAACCGCGGCACAAGACGCAGGATGCGAGACAAACAAAATGACGGACAGAAATAACTCCCGTGGCGACGACGATGCCGCTGCAACGCCCATCTCCAGCCTGTTTTTCTGTCCTACATGTTTCTGTCTCTTTCCCCCACACGCCCGCACCACGCGCTAACCGCGGCACAAGACGCAGGATAGGAGACAAAAAAATGACGGACAGAAATAACTCCCGTGGCGACGACGATGCCGCTGCAACGCCCATCTCCAGCCTGTTTTTCTGTCCTACATGTTTCTGTCTCTTTCCCCCACACGCCCGCACCACGCGCTAACCGCGGCACAAGACGCAGGATAGGAGACAAACAAATGACGGACAGAAATAACTCCCGTGCCGACGACCATGCCACTGCAGCGCCTATCCCCTTCCTGTTTTTCTGTCCTACATGTTTCTGTCTCTTTCCCCCACACGCCCGCACCACGCGCTAACCGCGGCACAAGACGCAGGATAGGAGACAAAAAAATGACGGACAGAAATAACTCCCGTGGCGACGACCATGCCACTGCAGCGCCTATCCCCTTCCTGTTTTTCTGTCCTACATGTTTCTGTCTCTTTCCCCCGCACGCCCCATCCACGCGCTAACCGCGGCACAAGACGCAGGATAGGAGACAAAAAAATGACGGACAGAAATAACTCCCGTGGCGACGACCATGCCACTGCAGCGCCCATCTCCAGCCTGTTTTTCTGTCTTACATGTTTCTGTCTCTTTCCCCCGCACGCCCCATCCACGCGCTAACCGCGGCACAAGACGCAGGATAGGAGACAAAAAAATGACGGACAGAAATAACTCCCGTGGCGACGACCATGCCACTGCAGCGCCTATCCCCTTCCTGTTTTTCTGTCCTACATGTTTCTGTCTCTTTCCCCCGCACGCCCCATCCACGCGCTAACCGCGGCACAAGACGCAGGATAGGAGACAAAAAAATGACGGACAGAAATAACTCCCGTGGCGACGACCATGCCGCTGCAACGCCCATCTCCTGCCTGTTTTTCTGTCCTACATTTTTCTGTCTCTTTCCCCCGCACGCCCCATCCACGCGCTAACCGCGGCACAAGACGCAGGATAGGAGACAAAAAAATGACGGACAGAAATAACTCCCGTGGCGACGACCATGCCGCTGCAACGCCCATCTCCTGCCTGTTTTTCTGTCCTACATGTTTCTGTCTCGCTCCCCCGCACGCCCCATCCACGCGCTAACCGCGGCACAAGACGCAGGATGCGAGACAAACAAATGACGGACAGAAATAACTCCCGTGGCGACGACCATGCCGCTGCAACGCCCATCTCCTGCCTGTTTTTCTGTCTTACATGTTTCTGTCTCTTTCCCCCGCACGCCCCATCCACGTGCTAACCGCGGCCCAACACACGAAAATTCACGACATTCAATCGGCAGTCAACGTCCTGAATCCAACCTCACTCCGCACTATATTCGCCCAAAGCACCGCATCGAGTGCGGAATGGCGAATCAATCGCTTCAGGTGCTCGGCAAAGCGACTCTGAGCGTCCGGTTCCTTTAACGCGGTTAGCTGAAATGCAATTTGCGGAGCCGCCAGCCGAACCAGCTTGGTACCAGCGGGTCGCGACATCCAAAACACTTTGACTCGTCGTTCGACGACTTCCGGGCCACCGAGAAAATGAGTAAGGGCCTCGTCATACAGAGCAAGCTCGAGACCGGTTCCCCAATCGCTGACGACGGCAAGCAATCGATCTCGAAAAGACCTTGCTCCGGGAACACCATCATCCCATCGGGTATCGCGAACGTCGAATATCTGACGTTGGGACAATGGCAATGCATTATTGACAAATCTCCGTTCGATTCGACTTGGGCGTACGTTAACCAGCATGCCATGCGTCAAATTGGCCAACATCAGATATTGCAAGAGCTGACTTTGATGACGAGGCGTGAGTACATCGACTGCTTTCAGCTCGACAATACCGCTCCCGTCCGCCACGATGTCGATGAAGAATCGTTTCTTAAAGCTGGAGTGAGAAACGTCGATCCAAACTTCAAGCAGGATATCTGACCGCATCGTGGCGAGCGCCCGCTGATAGGTATTTTCCTCAAATAGCCGCCCCATTTCGTTATGAATAACAAATAGATCATTCAATACTCGGTAGGCGAGTTCGCCGAACTCTTCGCGGTTGATGGACCGCAACGGGTATTGAATCTGAATGGGCACAGAATTTTGATGCGACGTAGCAAGGGTCGTTCGACTTATTCTGTCAAACCGGTCTGGTATTCGCGCCGCAGTTCTCGGCGCATGACTTTATTAGAGGCTGTCCGCGGAAGCGCATGGGCGATGACCACATCGCTAATCTTGAACAGCGGGTTCATCTTCGCTCGCAGGACTTGATTGAGAGCCTGCAGCAGGTGCCCTTTGTCATGCAGCGCGGCAGGGGCGTCGGGCCCCAGCACCGCGTATACCACCAATTGGTCCGGTCCCGCCGTGGAGACGGCGATGGCCGCCGTTTCGCTGATCCCCTCCATCGCATTCAACGTTTGTTCGATCTCAGCCGAACTCACCTTGATGCCCCCCAGATTCATGGTGTCATCCACCCGACCGCCTGCAAAATAATAATCTCCAAACGGGGTCGAGACTCGCGAAAAATGATCCCCGTGCCGACGCAGCGTCTCACCCTGCGGACCGGGCGGAACATCCCCGAAGTAGGTCACGTGATGATCTCGATTCAACAGTGAGCCGGACAATCCCAGGGCGGGAGGCACGAGATACAATTCTCCGCGGTCGGCCACCTGGTGTCGTTCGTCCAGAAGGACGAACCGACTGCCGATCGCGGGCGTGGCGAATGCACTTGGAATGTTGGCGTGCAGCAGTGTGCTGGAGATGAAGCCTCCACCAATCTCGGTTCCGCCACAATACTCGATGATGGGCTTACACCCGGCCAACCATGACAAGTACATCATATCGTCTGCATGAGACGCTTCCCCCGTGGAGCTGAAACAGCGGATGGCGGACCAATCACACCCTTCCATACACGCCGTTTCGCGCCAGGCGCGGACCAGCGTGGGCACGACGCCCAGCATGCTGACGCGCGCATTCTGTACAAACCTACCGAATTCCACATGATTGGGGGCATCCTCAAACAGTGCGATCGTCGCGCGGTTGATCAACGAAGCGAAAATCAACCACGGTCCCATCATCCAACCCAAGTTGGTGGGCCAGGCTACGACGTCCGCAGGTTGAATATCGTGGTGGAAGTGTCCGTCGACCGCACATTTGACAGGCGTCGTCTGGTTCCAGGGAATGGCCTTGGGGTCCCCTGTCGTTCCCGAAGAGAAGAGCACATTGATCGTGTGCATGGCCGGAACGTCAACGATGCGCGGGGCGGCCACGCGGGGCGGTCGCAAAAACGCTTCCCACCGCAGGTCATTTTCTCGGAGGCTGCCGGCATCGTGACAATTCAGCACAATCGCGCGGGCGCGGCGGCCTCGGTGACCCGTTCCCAGATGTTGATCGTCTTGCCAGCTCGTTGCGCCGTGTGCACACAAAATATCGCGCTGGCACGGGCAATTCGCAGCCGCTTCTCGATCTCCGGGGCCGCAAAGCTGTCGGCGATCGAGACGACGGCGCAGCCTGCGGCGATGATGCCCAGATAGATCACGACGGCTTCATACGTCATGGGCATCATCACTGCGATGGCATCGGCCGGCTGGAAACCGGCGGCCGTCAAGCACGCCACAACTTGAAGTACATCCTCGCGCAACTGGCCCACGGATTTTATGCGGAGCGCACCGTCGGCCGATCCGACAATCACGGCGGGAGACTCCCTAGGTGCCGAAAAACAACTGTTAACAATGTTGAGCCGCGCGTCGGGCAGCCATTGTGGCGATTCGACTCCGGTCGACAAGTCGACCGTCTGCGACGGTGGCGCGGCGAAGACAATACTCAGCCATTCGATGGCTGCCCGCCAGAAGTCCGCCGGCGCGTCGACAGACCAGGCATACAGCTGGTTCCAAGAGTCCAAGCCGCGGCGCCCATGAAATTGGCCAGATTCGTCCGACGATCGTTCCTCGAGGGAAACCAGACCGGGAACGGAGTTGGCTGATCCTGTCCCAGCCAGTTCCACACGGCGGAGGCATCCGCGAACGCAATGGCCTGGCCACGCAGCTGCTCGACGAATTTCTCCCACCGTTGCTGCGGAGTAGTCAGCGGCTCAATCGCGGAGATAATTTCATCGACGACGCGCTCCTGCATCTGATCTCCTCGGCTCCGCCCGTTCCCGCGGCGGACGATCTGATCCTTGGCGGTAGCCTGGATCAACACGAGATAACACTTCGAGTTGAATTGATGGGCGATTACGTTGGATAGGATCGTCGCCCACAATACCAATCACTGCGTTGGCTGCCTATACTTCCAATTTCGGGGCTTACCTTCCTTGAGCCAGGCCAAAGTAGTTGCCAGGCGTTTGCTGCGGGTCTCGGCTCGTTTGGCTTCGTTGATCCACTCCACGTATTCGCGGCGGTGACTTGGGCTTAATTGATCAAACGTCGCTTTGGCCTTTTTGTGTCTGGCCTGGCTCAGGGCCGCTTGGAAATCCCCCGGCACGGCGACGGAGGCATTCGTTCGCGATTTAGTCGTCGGCAGCTTGACGCCGTCCTCATTCAGGCGAACGGCCTCCCGCACGTAGGCCACTAACGTCGCCTGGCGGGGCATTTCCGAGAGGGATTCCACGTGGCAGTTGCACATCGACGCTTTGGCCCCACGCCCAAACAGCTGCTCCGGATCGGGCATGAGTTTGGACTTCCAGAATCCAAAACTGACATGATGCTTGAACACGGCCATTCCCCCCAGGATGCCGTGGTGCTCAAAATGGGGAACCCCCCATTTGATGGTCTCTTTAACGGCTGGGCAGCCTTTGTGAAATGCCTTGCGGAGGCGCTCGAGAATGGGGCGCGCGAAATCGGGGGCCCGCGCGATGTACTGGTCAACCTGATTGGAAGCCGATACGCTCATGTCGAACTCTCCTGGGGCAACCACGGTAAACGAGAGGAACGGCGTTTCAACCATCCTGCCAACTGAGCATATAGTCGGGATCGTCAAAGTCCATCGCCTGGCGTGTTACCCGCAGCGGTCGATCGGTGTCGAACATCACGGCCATTTCCAGCGTTTTCTCTTCGCTCATGCTGGCCATAATGGTCCCCGGGTGCGGGCCGTGCGGAATTCCACCGGGATGCAGTGTCAACGAGCCCAGGTCGATCCCCCTCCGAGAGGTAAACTGTCCATCGACGTAAAACAGCACCTCGTCGGCCTGCACGTTCGAGTGCACGTAGGGAACTTTGACCGCCTGGGGATGATGGTCCAGAAAGCGGGGGGCAAAGGTGCAGATCACAAAGCCACCACATTCAAACGTCTGTTGGTACGGAGGCGGTAAATGGATCGTGCCGGTAAGCGGTTCAAAGTCCCAAGCATTGAAGGTGTATGGATACAAGAAACCGTCCCAACCCACGACGTCACACGGATGATGCATCATCGTCAAACGCGTCAGCCGCAGTTGGTCCTTGGTGATCACGTCCACGTCTGTAGGATCATCGACGGGCTGCAGTTTGGCGGGCGAGTGAAAATCCCGCTCGTAAAACGGAGCGCCCAGCATCAGTTGTCCGTCCGGGTTGGAGTATCGCGCGGGAGTGCGCACGGGACTGAACACCTCAAGAATCAAGTGGTCCTCTTCCGCAATATTGTCAGAGACCATCTTGTAGATCGTCGTTCGCGGGACGACCACATAGTCACCGCGGCGATAGGGCAGCGTGCCGTACATGGTTTCCAGGCTGCCGCTCCCATGCTGAATGAAAATCACTTCGTCCGCGGCCCCATTGCGATACAACACGCTCTGCGGCTGGTCCGGCCGACAGCGGTAGCAGACGAGATCGTCGTTAAACATCATAGGGATCCGCCCGGTGATCGGGTCTCCGCCGCGGACCATTTGCCCCGTCCTGAGATGCATGTGCTGCAGGGGCTGCTCCACGACGGGTTCGAGTTTCATATCGGGGAGCCGGTCCACGCGACGTATGCGCGTGGGCGGTCGCAAATGGTACAAGATCGAGTACGCTCGGGAGAATCCGTCCGTCGTAATCACGTGCTCGTAATACAGCCCCTCTCCTTTGTGGCTGGCCGATTTATCTCGGTGGTGCTGGATGTGGCGTTTGGGCGGAATGTCGCCGAGTTGGCGATAGCTGGGCATGGCAGGTCGCTCGCAAAAAACTCTTTAAAAAAAACTGGCGCCGACCGCAATATCACAAAATGAACGGCAACTCACCGTAAGGCGCCCTAAACATGTTACCCGATCCACCGACGTGGGTCCACGAAGGCGAGCCGTGCGTTGTAAGCCCCCGACCAGTGGCGCCGACTCGCCCGATCGTGGAGATTCGACAACAAAACCACGACGGCAACGCACCCCGCCGCTTGGACCTCACCGCAACGACATGCGTCGCTCACAGCACAGTCCCGCGGGCGTCCGCCAGCCGGTCGCCGGTTTCGCGGGAATTCTGAAACGCTACAATACTGGCAATTGCCTGGCCCGTCGCACTGCTGAGCACAGCATTCGCCGTTTTCGTAAATGGGCAAACAAGTTAGGATCAGACACCGTATCCACGGGTAGAGTCTGCTGGGAAACAAGTTCAGGAGCCGATGTCCGTTTCGCAGGGGGCCTTCCAAGTCGCGGGCTCGGTGAACCTAGTTCAGTTGAAATTGGATACTCGAAAGGAACCAAGTAAACATGGCCAAGCATTCGATCGCGATCGCTTTTGCAACGATGACGATTTTAGCCGCCGCATCGGTCATCGCTCAGGACCTGGCGGATCGGAAAGACCCGGGCAAAATGACGATCGCGGAAATCATGGTTGAAACGAACAAGAAGCCCTACCAGCTACTGCGGAGCGTGGCCGACGGCAAGGCGACCGTCTATGACAAAGATCGCCTCGTCAAGCTCTACAAATCGATGGCCGCACAGCAACCTCCCAAGGGTGATTTGGACGACTGGAAAGAGCGGACGGCCCTATTGATCGACGCAGCGGAAAAAGCCCAGAAGGGTGCGCCGGACGCCAAGAAGTTGTTGACTAAGGCAGCCAATTGCACGGCCTGCCACAAAGAACATAAGGAGGATTGACGTCCAGGAAGGACACGCGGCGGGCATATCGACAGGGGCCCGCCATTTCGCCATCGACTTACGGCAAAGATTGAGTTAGAAAATTGGGCGAGCATCGGACTCGCCCTTTTTGTTTTCCTTTCGCCGACGTCTTGCTACAGAAGGAACGACAACATGCGTACTGAACGGATGCGCTTTGCCAGCGGCGTTTTGCTTTCTCTAACCAGCTGCTCGTTGCTGACGGCTCAGATTCAAGTCCAACCCGTATCGCATGACACGACCGGCGCATTCGATGGACTGCTTCGCAACCTGACCGACCAGATGAATTTCCATGCCGGGGCCCCTTTGGTACCCGGTCCCAATACCACGGTCGCGCCGGAACTGCAGCAGGCCCGCTTGTTGATCGCCACGCTGGCCAGCGACGCCGCGCGGCTGATTTCGGCCCTGAACATCGAGCAACGTTATTCGGACCAGGTGCGGGTGCTGTTGGGGGACGCTGCCTTACTGAAGGCCGGCGCGGACGTTCTTGCGCAACGCAGTCGATCCATGTCGACCATTCAGCAATTTGCCGCCGAATACGCCCCCCTGGACGCCCAATGGCGACCGCTGGACCAGCAGCTGCGGCAACTACCCAACGTGGGCACACGACTATTGCAGGAGGTTGATCGTATCAGCGCCACCAGCAAACAGTTGACAAAAACCCTGCAGCTGGAACCGCAAATGCAGCGGGACGAATTAAGCTATCATTTCGCGGCACTCCGCGCCGACCTGGAGCATCTGGCAGAAGACATTGAAGTCGATCTGTACGCCAACCCCGATCGGATGACGCTGACGAATCGCGTTCGAGCGTTGCAGTCGCGTGCGGCGCAGATTTCCGCGGCCGTGGACGCGAATTATGCTTATCGAGACGTAAAACGTTACTACAAGCAATTTCTCGACGAGTGGATGGCCACGAAGCGGGCGCTGCGCTTGATCGATAACCGTTACGTACAGCGTAACGTAAACCGCTTGAGCCAAACCAACAAACGACTGCAGGAATTGCTGTGGCTACCACCAGTCATCGATGGTTCGGACGTACTCTACCTGGCCGATTCCTTGCAGACGAATGTCGACCAGGTCGGTAATCAGATTACGCTCACCAGCCTCGTCGCGCTGCCGAACAGCCGACAGATTTTTGACCGCGCCCAGGACTTTTACGCACTGTGCGGCTCGTTCCGTCAAAACGTGGCCAATTCCACGGAACTCGAAAGCGTGCAATGGGACTTTCGCGAATTGGATGTGGCCTGGAACGACCTGCGCAATCTGATTGTCCCACTCAATAACGAGGCCGCGGCCCAGTACATCGCCGTCATCGATGGCTCGATCATGGAGCTGCGTGGTACGCTGGGACAACAGTCTAATCTGGATCCTGACGAAGCTCTGCAAATTGTTTCCACACTGAACAACATGACCGACCTGCTGTATTACGACGTGAACCGTTATGTCGGCCAATCGGATCGATATCCGGCGAACTTCCGCAGCCAGGCGGTAAACATGACCGGCAACCTGCAAAAGATCGCGAAGACGCTGTACCAATCGGTCGCGGAACGTCGCACCAGTGCGCAACTTCGCACGCAAGCCAATGATCTGGCGACCCAGTGGAACGCGCTCCAACAGGTCTTGGCAAAGATCCCCGAGCCCGACCGGAGTCAAATCTCGCGATCCACTCAGCACATTGGCCCCGCGCTGGCCAAATTGCAGATCCTCTACTATTGATGCGAACTACCTGCGATTAAACGGCGCGTGGTGGGCCGGCGATCCTCCCCAACCGGGAGGAGATAAAAAATGTAGGACAAGAAAACAGGAATCAGGTTCTGGCGACGGACTGGAGGGTCGTCGTGACTAGGGCATTATTTCTGTCCGTCATTTTTCTGTCTCATTTCCTGTGTCTTGGGCCGCGGTAAGCGCGTCGGTCGGGCGTGTGTGGGAGGGAGACGACAGAAAAAAATGACAGCGGCATTTTCTCAGTGCGCTGCGAATGATCTTCGATACGGGAATTATTCCTGTACTTTATGTTTTGTCTTCCGTCCGCGGCATTCGGGCGCGGCGAGGCCCATCAGCAGACGGAGTCGGAACGAAGCGACAGCCGTGTACTCAAGGCGGGCGACCGAAACTCCGAAACGCGGCTTAGCGGCAGCTGGTTCGACGCCGCGTGCGAAACTTATTTTTTCGCGAAAGGCTCATCGTACCCGCACGTCGATACGAAAACTGGCTGACTTTAAAGACACAGTCGCCAAAACCAGAGAATGTGGCCGGCACGTGTTCGAACGGAAAGTCTTGGTTCCGCGTGCGGCTGGTGAAAGAAGTCGTCGGCTTGGTTTCCGACGATTTACGAATTGTGTTGCTGTTCGAAATCATGATTCCACTCGAGTGATGAGTCGAGTACTCCACATCGTGTTCACTAGCAGATTGACCTTAGGAGAGATTCGATCGAGACAGTGTTAGCCAAGCCGGTCTAACGGACCTGTCACACCTGAATTATAGGTCAGACGACCCCAACCCGTCAAGCAATTCTTGACGGCTATTCCGGGCTCACTCGCGGGTATCCTGGCCGCCATGGCTAATCAAGCCGTAATCTTGAAGATCCGACGTGCGTGCACCATGCCATCTCGTTTCGGTGTGTCCTGTGCGATCGTAATCCGCCGACGTGCAAATGGCACACGGTTGCCCCGGCAACCGGGAACCGACGTTAGCGCGTTTCGGCTGATTATTTGGATGCCAATTCCAGGCGTCGAAATCGCGTTAGAATTCCTGTACCGGACGAACGCGCCGTTTGTCCCAAAACGTAAAGAAAAAGAGTTCTGCCACGCCAAAGGCCAGCATGGCCGGCATCAGCCAGAACTGCCGTGCGCCGGTCAACCACCCCGTTTGGGTGGTTGGGTCGAGCTGGATGTAGTCGCCCCACGAGCCGAGTACGTAATTGCCAACCAGCATCCCGGCTCCATAGGTAAGCAATCCCAACAATGCCTGAGCGCTGGTGCGAATCTCCCGCGGAGCCACTTGATCAGTATACAGCTGACCGGTCACGAAGAAGAAATCGTAGCAAATGCCGTGCAGCACAATCCCTAATACCAGCATGGCCGGCGACGACGGCAACAGTCCGAACAGTGCGTATCTCAGGGACCAAGCCAGCATCCCGACCAACAGCATCCACTTCACGCCCAAGCGCCGCAGAAACCAAGGGACAAGCGCCATAAAGACGATCTCGCTGACTTGCCCGAGCGTCATCACACCCGCTGTTTTGTCGCCGAATGCCATCTTGCTGACGAATTCGTACGTGCGTGCGTAATAAAACGCCAGCGGGATGCAGATCAGGAACGAACAAACCGCGAACACAGCGTAAGCAGGTTTGGCAAACAGTCGCACGGCATCCAAACCCAAGACTTTGACAAAACTGAACGGCTGATCACGGCCTTGCGGTGGTGACGCGGGGAGCGTAAAGCTGTACAGCCCGTAAATCAGACTCGCCACCGCTGCCAGCCGAAGCGGGACGTTCGTGGCCCCCGCGTTTTCCACGCCGGGAAGCACGGGAAAGGGCAACAGCCCGAACAGGGATTCGGAAATCACCAGCCCGGCCACGATCCATCCGATAGTTCCCCATAAGCGAATTCGGGGAAATTCCTCTTCGGCCGAGGCGACGTTTTGAAACGTGATGGCGTTCACCAACGCCAACGTGGGCATGTAGCACGTAAAGAACGCGAGCATCGCCCAAAAGAACTGCGCCGGGGAGGCCGTGATGCCGCTTGTCCACCACAACAGGCCAGCACCCATCAGATGCAACACACCGTTGATGCGCTCCTTGTTAAACAGTCGATCCGCCAGGAAGCCGACCACAAACGGAGCCAACAGCGCGGCCCACGTCTGTGTGGCATAGCTGCGTCCGATGATCTGGTTCAACGTCCCCTGTTCCGCATATTCGGCGAAGACGACGCCCAAGTATCCACCCATGGTCACGAAGAAGGCTCCCCAGATGAAAAACTGGAGAAACATCATGATGCACAGTCGGATGGCGACGAGTTTCATGAAGGGCGAGATTAGCGAGCGGCTCGCGCAATGACAACCCCCCATGGCCGAAGCCACGGGGGGCGGGAGGGGTGTAGGGGGAAAAAGGTGTGAAGGGTGTGAAGGGTGTGAAGGTGTGAGGGTTTGTTAGGCAAAATCGGCGAAGATCGAGTCCACGATCGACACAAAATCGTCTTCATCCGCATCCGCACCCGAATCGCCATTCGACGTCACCGACGCCGACATGGCGGCTTGGGGAGTCGTGGCCAGCTGTACCGCGTTAATTACTTGGATGGCGTCCTGCAATGCGACTCGTCCATCCCCATTCACGTCGGGGTAGAAATCGCTGGAAAAATGACCCGATTGCAAACCATTGACAATGATCAAGGCATCCCTCAGCGTCACCGAAGCATCGCCATCCACGTCCAAGGGATTCTCACCGTTATTGGCCGGTGTGGAGGCGGACAGCGGTGCGTTCAGTCCATTGATCACCACGCTCGAAGTGCCAAAGATCACCTGCTGGCTAGGAACGGTTCGATTCTCCAGGTACGCCAGGATTCCGAATTGTGTCTGGTCTTCGACCGGATCCGAAGTAAAGGTCACGGTGCCCGGGACATCTCGCGTCGTCATCGGTACGCGGAACAACTGCCGTCGTTCGGGCCCCAGAGGCGTGAACCCATCAGCTCCACCCGCTTCATCAATCAGCCCCACAGTACTCGTACTACCATTGGTGATCGAGTTGTAAGGCGCCAGATGTTCGATAGCGCCCGTGACGGACACCAGGTTCGACGGGTAGACCACATCAAGAAACGCAGCGAAGATTCCGGCCGGTATGTCGTTGTTGGGATCGCCGTCATTCTGGTTCGCATCCGGTCGTCGATCCTGCACCGAGACCACCAGCAGGAAGGGCTGGTCGGCTTGCAGGTTGGTGAGCGGTGTCGCACCGGACGTGTCGAATACTTCGATGAAAAATTCTACCGTGTCGGTGCCGATCACGTTGACGCTGACCGTGGCCACGTCCGTCAGCTCACCGTCCGTCACGGTGTACGTGAACGTGTCTGTCAGCTGTTCGCCCGGACGAAGTGAAAGTAATTCGTCCGACGCGGAGGAATCGTACTCGATTTGATTGGTTTGTGGGTTGAACGTGACACTGGCCCCGCGAGCACTCGTCGACTGGACGCTAGCAATGGACAACGTGTTCCCATCCGGGTCGGTGTCGTTGCTCAGCAAATCAGCTGCTGCAATCGTCAGCGGCAGGGCAAAATCCTCCGTTTCGAATCCCTCGTCATCGTTGGCGACCGGAGCCCGGTTGTCGGTAATCGAGATCGTGATCACCGCAGTGTCGGATTGCTGGGGCGTGCCATTGTCCGTAACCTGCACGTTCAGCGTTACCGTTTGCCCGTCCACCAAATTGGCCCCGGAAGCGACGGCAATCTGACCGGAGGCACTGCCCACGATGAACAAACTCTGTCCCGTGCCACCCGTCACGCTGAAAGTCAGGGTTTGCCCCTCCGGATCAGTAGCCACAATGCTACCCACGACAGTGCCGGCGGTGGCGGATGGGTTGACGGAGAATTCCTGGTCGTTGACTACCGGTGCGTCGTTGACGTTGACAACCGTCAACTCGTAGGTGTCCATGGCCGTCAATTGGGTATTGTCGGTGACCGTCACCTGGATGTTCAGCGTCACGCCGACGTCTGATTCGAGCGTCGGCGTACCGGACAACACTCCCGTATTTGCATTCAGCGTCAACCAGGCGGGTAACGCCCCTCCCCCGACAAGTTGTGCGGAGTAGGTCAGCGTGGCGTTCGCGTCGGGGTCGCTGAAGAAATCGTTGAAATTGATAGAGTACAGCTCGCGTTGATTCACACTGTCATCTGGAATGGGCGTATCCAACATCGGTGGATCGCCTACGTCCACGACGGAAAGCGTAAAGAACTCCTCCGCCTCGCCGGTCCCATCGATTTGATCCACCACGAACACGCGAATAATTGTGTCGCCAATATCAGCTTGTGTCGGTGTACCGCTGAGGATGCCGGTGGCTTCGTCGTAGGTCAACCAGGCCGGCAATGGCAAGGGGGTCGGATTCGCCTCGGACGCCACTCGATCCACGGAGATTTCCGGTACGTCACCCGCGTCAGGGTCGGAAACGCGACTACGGATATTCAGCGAGAACAACTGACGCTCGTTGACAGTCTGGTTAGGAATGGGCTGGATGACCGGCGGATCCGGTGTATTGTTGACCACAATGATCACCGGCTGCGTGGTTGTCGCACCTTGGGAATCCGTCGCCGTGATCATCACGTTCGACGTGGCCACGTCATTGTTTCCGGGCGTACCTGACAGCACGCCTTGCGCGTTGATGGACAGCCAGCTCGGCAGACCGCTGGCAGTAAAGACCAGCACATCCCCTGCATTGGCGTCGCTAAAAAACGTGCGGGTATTGAAGTTGAACGCCGAATCCTCGTTGACGTTCTGTTGCGGGATGGGGTTGGATGTGGGCGCCGTATTCGTAGCGATAAACGTAAAAGACAGCGAGGACGAGGACGCGTTGCCAAATTCATCGGTGGCATTGATCGACAGCGTGTGTGCCCCTGCCCCCAGGGACCCACCGGCCAACCGATCCAAAACTGCCTTGCTCAGCGTAAATGTGGGCTGTGTGTTAATGTCTCCCAGGTCGGCGAGGATGCTCTGCGCGCGCCGCCATCAATGCTGGCCGTGACGGCCATAATCGTACTCTCGTCCGTGATACTCCCGGTAACGCGGGCATCGGTCGTTATGCGATCGACGTTGCTGGTGCCGGTGTCACTAACCAGTCGTAAATTAGTGATCGCGGGTCCGGTCACGTCGGCCTGCAATTCCAGCGTGGAAATAACCACGTTTTGATTCTCATCGATCTTGCCCAATTCAAACGGGTCCACTCCACCGTTCATGTTAATGTCGAAGCCGGAATCGTACTGGCTGACGGCCATATTGATTCCGCGTTGAAGATAAAACAGGTCGGTGACGTGGTTTCCGGTACCCATGAACTGGACCAGGGCCGCCGAGGCCCGCAAACGCTCAAAACTCGAAACGCGCGCGTCGTCGCTATCGACATCGCCCAGCAGCGATACCTCAAGGCGATAGGCCCCCGTGGAACTCCCTTCGCCTGCGACCTCGACCGAGTATTCGCCATCTCCCAATTCGACGACGGTCCGGCCGTCCAACCCGGGTGAATTATTGAAGCTGGAGATCGGGGTGACGGTATTCCCGGCGGCCGTTTTGATCACGGGTGCGGTAACGTTGACTGAGCTATTGACGGCAAAAGCGTGAAATATCAAGGCGGCCGTCGAGCTGCTACCCGTAAGATCAACGGTCAGATTAATGTCATCCACCTGGCCGGGGCTGCTGATCGAATCATTCACGGAGGTCAAGATATTCGCGGCCAGCAAGTGGCGATCTTCCAGGGACTCGAGCCCGCAAAATGGCTGCGAAAAACGCCGATTTTGGGAGGAACGAACCTTGCGCGATCGAGTGAGTCTCTGTTTCTTCATTTTCTGTTCCTGGATTGAGTTTCACGTCGCCCCCGCTCACCGTGAAGTGAACGGGCGAAGACTTCCAACAGCATTTCTTGGGCCAATTGAGCCAAGAAAACAGAATTGGCGGAAATCGCTTGAATCGGGCGAGCTGAAAAGGGGTCTGTTCCTGTGCCCCGGATGCGTGGCTGTCGCACCTGACTCCATTTAACATCCTCTGTGGTGAAAGTTCAACGAATTGACAGGATTACTATCCCAACAAACTCAGTGGCAGCCGTTAGCATCCGCGGAAATCCAAGATTCCGTATAACAAGGCGGCTGCTAACCAAATACGCGCTATCAGTGAATGCAGTCCGCCATCGCTACAACCCCAAAAACCGCACGATCCGGAAAATTCTTTCTAATACTGTCAACCGGTACAGGCGTCACAACCGAAAAGTTGTTGTAGCCCGTAGTCCAAGCGCTAACGCGCTCGTGGAGACCCTGTGGGCTCCGCTTCGTTTCGCGGATTATTGACAACAGCCAAGTATGATCGCCTCGGCGATCGGGGTCAGAATTTAAGGGGGGGGAATCATGCGACCGCTGACGCTGCGCCTTTTTGCGTTAGCCTTATTCACGGTAGCGCCCGTGTCGTCCTGGGGCGACGAATTCAACATCTATGATGCCGGCTCGTCCAACCAATCGTTTGAAGTGTCCGACACTGGCAATTCCGCTCAACCAGGCCAAACGAAGTTACCCAAACCTACCGTCGACACCTATCCGGATCCGGTTGTGGACCAACCGCGTGCGTCGCATGGGGCGGGGATCGAGCCCTCGACAGCCGCGCCGGCCATGGACGTCTACGACCCGTGGGCCTATCCGGCCGAGAACGAACACGGCGGGCCCACAGATTGCGACCCCTACGGGTTTGACGCCATCGGCGACGGCATGGCCTGCCGCTTCCGTGGTCAGCCGGGCGGCGTTCCGAACAACGGACCAATGTTCATCACGGCCTGGGCGAACGGCGGATACACGTACAACTCGACGAATCCCTCCGATGGTTTCAACACACCGATTACGTTTAACGATTTTTCCAACGAATACCTGTTGGACCAAATCTATCTGAGTTTTGGCCGCGCCGTAAATAAGTGTGCCGGTTGCTGGGACCTCGGCGGCCAGGTGGACTTGCTGTACGGTTCCGACTACTTTTTCACGACGGCATACGGTTTGGAAACGGAAGAAGACGGCCAGCCGCACTGGAACTCGTCCAACGGACCGCGGCGCCAGGGTGGTTTTACGTACGCCACCTATGGGCTGGCGATGCCTCAGTTGTTCGGGGAGGTGTTTGCACCCGTTGGGTCGGGAGTTTCCGTCAAGGTGGGGCACTTTTACACGCCGATTGGGTATGAAAACGTGCGGGCTCCGGAGAACTTCTTCTACTCGCACTCCTACGTATTCCAGTACGGCGGCCCGAAGACTCACACGGGCGTTTTGACCGACTTGGCGATCAGCAGCAAGATGAACTTACTGTTCGCCTACACCGAGGGCTGGGACAACTGGGAGGATATCAACGGAAAACCTAATTATTTGATTGGGATGACGTGGTGTCCGTCGCAGGTCGCATCACTGGCTTTCGTGGTCTCGACCGGCAGCGAGGACCTCCTGGGACGCAACAACCGCACGTACTACAACCTGGTGTACACGCGGCGCATGGGACCGGTGACCTATATCCTGGAGCATGGGTTCGGCACGGAAGACGGCGCCGCCCTGAACACCGACTTTGTTCCGCGGACCGCCAAGTGGTATGGCATTAACCAATACCTGTTCCGGGACCTCTCACCGACTCTGACCGCCGGCATGCGCGTGGAATGGTTCCGCGATCAGAATAACGCTCGCGTGCTGGGATTACCGTTTGAGTCAGACGTGCTTGGCGGCAACTACGTCGGCTTGACTATGGGATTCAACTGGCGTCCCCACTGCAACGTGATTTTCCGCCCGGAAATCCGTTATGACTACTCGGACGCGCAACCCATCGGATTTGGCCAGACCGGTGCCTTCAATGTTTTCACCGACAAAGATCAATTAAATCTGGCCATGGACTTTATTGTGAAATTTTAGACCCTGGCTGAGGCCCTGGCTGCTCAATCGCGATGCAGCGATGTGCAACGATTGTGGAAAATGACTACACCCGACCACAGGGTGAAATTGGCTAAAAAAATCGGGGAACCGCAACGGCGTTTGGAGATTCTCACAGGACGCTCAGCCGTCACGGAAGCTACACCATGAAACCACGTCGGATTTTCACTCAAATCACGCTGTGTGCCGCCCTGGCCGGGCTGGTGGTCTGGCCCGCGTGGGCAGACTGGGGACCCCCGCTGGGAAATGGCGCAAATGCTCACCCTGTCGAGGGCGGCTACGCCCCACCCATGATGCCCTCTGGAAACAGCGACATGGGCTGCGCCGATGCGTACGGATACGGGCCACCCCCGATGAAGTATCTGCCCATGGACGGGGGAGCCTACGCCGGTGGCCCGTGCGACCCAAACTTGATGGGCTCCGGCGGATGCGGACAAGGTCTAGGGGGCCTGGCCTCCGGCTGTCGGCCCGTCGGACTGCTCGGTCGCCTGGGATCCATGACGGGCCTCGCCGGCTGCGGCACAGGTGGCGGGGGCGGAGGGGCGGGGGCGGGGGCGGGTTCCAAAGCCATCGAGACGGTTACGGCCGGGGAGCCTATCCCCTACCTTTCGTCCCGCACCAGCAAGTCGTCAATCCGTACGAGAGCTTTCCCGGAATCAACCCCATGGGCGAATACGTCAACCTGGGCGATGTCTGCTGTGGCCCTCACTGGTACGACGTGATGGTGGAAGCGGTCTTCTTGCAGCGAGACAGGGACAGCAACGTGAACCTGTCGTCCGAAGGACCTCGAGGACTGGGCCAACCCAATGTCGTGCTGTCGACGTCGGCATTGGACACCGGACTGAATACGGGCCTACGGGCCGCTGGACGCTTACAAATGAATGCCGTGGATAGCATCGAGGCTGTCTATTTGGGTGGCATCGATTGGAGCGATACGCAAACCGTGCTTTCGAACAACAACGATCTGTATTCCGTGTATAGCGACTTCGGCGTGGATCCGCTGGGTGGATTCGAGGACACCGACCAGGCTGCACGCCATTCGGCAACGTTGAATTCGGACCTGGATAGCCTGGAAATCAACTGTCGCCGCGACTGGATTGGCAAGCACTACAAAACCAGCGGTGCCCTACTCCTTGGCTGTCGGTACGTGCATCTGCGTGATCGATTTCAATTTGCGACTTTGGTCAACCAACACATCGACGCCGTCACAGACCCCAACAACCCTGTGTTGTTTGGACCCGGCGCATCTCTGTACAACGTGCTGGCTCAAAATAACATGCTGGGCGTGCAATTGGGGGGCGAGCTGGTGTTTTGCGTATTCCCGGGCCTGACCGTGGGTACCGAGGGCAAAATCGGGGTATTCGGCAACCGGGCAAACCAGCAGACAAACTTCAACGCGACCACCGGGATGGTCGACTTGACGGAATCGCGATCGGCCACGATTGCGACGTATGGGTCGGAGCTGCAAGCCTTCTTCCTGTGGCAGTTCCATCCCCTGGCGAAGGTTCGCGGCGGCTACGAGGCCTTGTTCCTGAGTAATCTGGCCACGGGCCCGTCCAATTTCAACCCGCAGGACGTATTCACGGCCCGGCTTCCCATGCTGGCCACGGGCGATGATCTACTGTTCCACGGTTTCCACGTGGGGCTGGAGCTGGGCTGGTAGGCGGGCTCTGCAGCCGCCACCGCCGAACTCGGTTAGGGGCCGAGCGTCGCCCTCCCCTGCGTCCTCCTGAGCCGAGCGTATCACTCCGCTATCAACCTGAAGGGCGCGGAGCCCTCTTGAAAAGCCGCTGCGCATCAAGTGGTTGCGATCGCGTTTCTGAGAGAATCCGAATCCCATTCTTCGGAGTGAAGGATCGGCCAATCAACCTGACATCGCCATCGCCATGTCGTGGAGTCAAGCCGGCAACGCAATCGCGTTCACCGGCTTTTTAACGGCACGGGAAGATCCTTCTGCCGCTGACCGTGCAGCGCTCGTCGTCAGCGCCCTCAGGATGACGTCTGGCCACAACTGTGCCCCAATGCCTGGGTCCCGAGCCAAGGATCCTCCCACGCGCAGGCCACCGGGGCGTGCCAGCCTTGTCTTGACCCACGTCTTCGGTTCCTTAGATCGCAATCCAAAGAACAATGCCCGGCACACGCTGGTTCTGACGAACCACGACGCGGCATTCTTCGGCGGCGTGCGCGTCGGCCGGACGCGCACGCCGTCAGAAATCGCCTGGGAGTGGTGGCCTGCTACCGATGTTGGCCGCGATTTCTTCTGGCTTGCGGTCTAACAACTCGGCGTCGTCCGACAAAAAACTCCGTGTGCGATTCTGCTGTATTGGATGCGCTCATACGGATTAAATTGCCTATGCCGATTTTGACGCATATCTTTGTCAAATAAGTACTTAGGTTGTTTGACGAAACTTCGGCATCAAATTAGCATCAGGTCTGGTGGCGGCGAATCGATCCGTTGCTTTCTGCTGTGAATTGATTCCGGATCCGCAAAGATTGCCGGCACTGTCGGAAGGCCCACGCCAGGATCGGATTCGCGCGAGAACGCGGTGGTGTGCGCCGGGCAACTCGGTGTGCAAGACACAGCTCGACTCTTATACGTGGAGTACTTATTGTGGTTACATGGTCAAATGGATCGCGTGGACGGGGCAGTCGCAAGCCATCGAGCCGGAACGGCTTTCGGCTGAATCCAGAGGGACTTGAAGATCGACGTCTGTTGGCCTCGTCCGCGACAGGCGCACTCGGACCGCTTCCGCCAAGCCAATATTCGCAGCTGATCACGCAGGCGTTTGAGCAGGCCTCCGATCTCAGCCAATACTCGGCCGCTCAGTTAGGGTCAGCGGATCAGTGGGCGATCAGCGTGACGCTGGGGACCACGAAATCTCAATTGGCTTCCGCGCTGGGCGTTCCAGCGAATCGCCTGCAGTCCACGAATTATCTCCGCGATGCCTACGTGATCGATGTGGGCGACTCAGGACAGCCGACGTTCCAGCAAGTCATTGATCGGCTGTCGACGTTCGCTCCGGCGCAGTATTACTACCCGATGCAATCCATCGACCTTGAAACGCTCTCGTTGCCGAACGATCCCTATCTGGCGGACCAATGGCACTTGATTAATTACGGTCAGGTGGCCGGAGGCATTCCCGGCGAGGATGCCAACGTGGCGCCCGTCTGGGATCGGTATGACGGCAGTGGTGTAACGATCGGCATTGTGGACGATTCCTTGCAGGGGAACCATCCCGACATCGCGCCGAATTATCGACCCGAGTTGAGCTTTGACTACATTAACAACGACGCGGATCCATCGCCGGTCACTGTCGACGACAACCATGGAACGGCTGTCGCCGGCATCGCTGCCGCGGCCGGTAACAATGGACTGGGCGTCACGGGTGCGGCTTTCCATGCTGACATCGCCGGCATCCGACTAATTGGGGACCAGGTATTTGATCCCGAGGACAATCGGACCAACGACTTCAAGATTTCTCAGGCCCTATCGCATCGCAACGACGTGATCGATATCTACAACAACAGTTGGGGGCTCGTGAATTCCACCTACAACGATGGTCGCCTGTTTACAACACAACTGCCGTTCACATTGGCCGCAATTGAAGCGGGCGTGCAAAACGGGCGGGACGGCCTGGGCAACGTGTTTGTTTATTCGGCCGGCAATTCGCGCCAAGAAGGGGATAATACCAACTACAGCCAGCTTACAAATTCCATTTTCACTACGACGATTGGTGCCGTCGACCATCGCGGTCAGGTTGCGGCCTACAGTAACCCAGGCGCCTCCTTGTTCGCCGTCTCGCAGTCACAAGGCGATTTTGGCCTGCCCGCGATCGTGACGACCGACCGCACGGGTGCGGATGGCTACAACGGTCCGGGCCTGGGCGACATTTCGCAAGATCCGTTTCCCGATCTGAATTACACGTCGCAGTTCAATGGCACGTCCGCGTCGGCGCCGCTGGCGTCGGGTATCATCGCGCTGATGTTGGACGCCAATCCAGACCTGACGTATCGCGACATCCAGCACATTCTGGCTGCGACTTCCCGCCAGGTGAATCCAGGCGATCCGGGCTGGACATTCAACGGCTCGAACTACCACGTGCACAATGACTACGGCTTTGGCGCGATTGACGCCAACGCGGCCGTGAAAATGGCAGAACTGTGGACCCGGGTACCGACCATGGAGTCGATCACCACGGGAGAAGTCAGTGTGACTGAGGCCATTGGCACGGCCGACCAGCCAAGTTTTGCGTTTGATCTCCGCTTCGACCCGGGACAGATGGATCGCGAATTCAATATCGAGTGGGTCGAACTGGTATTCAATGGGGAACATCGCCGACCGAGCGATTTGTCGGTCACGCTGGAATCGCCCAGCAACACTGAAGTCGACCTGGCGGACCCGCATTTTGGTTTCTTGTTCGCCGCCGACGCCACGGCATTTAACTGGACCTACTCCACAAATCACTTTTGGGGCGAGAACATTCCCGGTATCTGGACCGTCACCGTCTCTGACCTGGTGAGCGTACCGTTCGACACGGGCATGGACCCACTGGACCCGACGGACGATACGCCCAGCGAGGGCATGTGGGACAATTTCCAGCTGATTTTTCACGGGACGAGTGAGGACATCACCATTCCGATCATTAACACTTCGAGGGGCTCCATCGTCGGCACCGTCTTCAACGACGCAGACCGCGACGGTAATCTCGATGACAACGAAGAGGGCCTGGCCGATCGCGTCGTGTACCTGGACGCCAACGACAACGGGGTGCAAGACTCGGGAGAAGCCCAGACGATCACGGGCGAATCGGGTCTGTACGCGTTCAACAACCTGCCGGCAGCCACCTACGCTGTGCGTCTGGCCTGCACGGATGGGTTTACCCAGACGTCACCGTTGAGCGGAGCACGATCCGTGACGCTTCCGGCCGGTGGCCGCGTCGTCAACGTCGATTTCGGCTCGTTCGAGAGCGGTATCCCTTGCTCGCCAGGCGGCGGCGGAGGGGGTGGCGGCGGTGGGGGCGGTGGTGGGGGTGGTGGCAATACCCAATTCCCGGGAGTCGTTTCTGGAACCGTCTACTTCGACGCCAATAATGACGACGTGCGTGACGACTCGGAATCCGTCCTGAACGACGTGCACGTCTATCTCGACATGAAC
Organism: uncultured Planctomycetales bacterium; assembly: GCA_963695565.1. Lineage (GTDB taxonomy): Bacteria > Planctomycetota > Planctomycetia > Pirellulales > Pirellulaceae > CAVOGW01. Next base: position 176,260 of record CAVOGW010000002.1, on the reverse strand, counting down.
GACTCGTGCGTGATCGGCGTGCTTGAGCCACATGCCGTTGCTAGTTCCGACGGCAGCTTCACCATTTCCAATGTCCCAGCGGGCACCTACAAACTGCGCGTCACACCCAGCTCTCACTTCAGCATCGACCCCTGTGACAGCGTTTCCGTGACCGTCGGTGATGGAGTGATCACATCCGCGATCGTGAGCGGAATCGAGTTCGGCGTGGGCTCCATCGGTGCCACCGGCACGTCCGGCGTGGACTTCGGTGAGACGGGTGCGGTAACCCATGGCATTAACCCTGCTCTACGATTGGGAGCAACCGTGTTTCCGGACACGGTTGGCGAAATCAATGATGCGGACAACGACGGTGTATTCTTCGCCACAGGTCTGCACCGTGGTGCCACTGAGACGGTGAACGTCATCGCGGCGCAGTCCAACGCCGCACGTGGCTTTCTGCAAGCTTGGATTGACTTTAACGGCAACGGCGTATTGACCGATCCGGGGGAACAGATTTTCAAAAACCTGCGGTTGGCAACGGGATCGAACCAGCTGACGTTTACGGTTCCGGCGACGGCGGTGATGACCGATGACCTGCTGGCTCGATTCCGTTGGGGCTGGGAGCTGAACCTCGGTCCCACGGGTCCGGCCTTGGCTGGGGAAGTGGAAGACTACCGCGTGATGATCCCCATGGAGCCCGACACAGGGCTGGACGCTAGAAATGACATGTACACGGTCCTGGAAGATTCCATCGACAACCCGCTGGATGTGCTGACCAACGACATTGATCGCAATGGCGGCACGATCAATATTATTTCCACATCCGACCCCGCTCATGGAACCGTGACCAGGGTCTCGGGCAACCCCGATTCCTTGCTGTACACGCCCGATCCAAACTACGCCGGCCCCGACACATTTACGTACACCATCGGGACGGCCATGGGTGGCATGGACACGGCGACCGTGTCGATCACCGTGACCAACCAGAATGACGGTCCCTGCGCGGTCGACGATGCGTACGTCGTGGACCAGGCGTCGATCAACAATGTGCTGGATGTGTTGCACAATGACACGGACCCGGATGGCGATTCTCTGACAATTTCCGGAGTCTCCCAACCCGGGTCCGGCGGGTCGGTGGTGGTGGTGCAGAACCAGATCTTCTATACGCCTGCTCCCAGCTTCTCCGGCGTGGAAACGTTTGAATACACGATCTCCGACGGCGAGTTGACGGACACGGCAACGGTTACGGTGACCGTTCGCGACGTGGACTCGCTGGTCCAGTACCGGCTGGCACTCACGGATCCGAATGGAGGTGCGTTGACCACGCTCGCGACCGGAGATGAGTTCTTGCTGAACGTGTTCGTTTCCGACCTGCGTCAGAACGGCCAGGGCGTGTTCAGTGCCTACCTGGACGTCACTTACGACCCCCAGCAGGTCGAGGTCGTCGGTAACTTCACCTACGGCGCCGACTACCCGAACAACAGGTCCGGCAGCATCCTGACGGCAGGCCTGATTGACGAGGCGGGTGCCGCGGATGGCTCGGCGCCGCTGGGACCGTCGGAGCGGCTGCTGTGGCAGTTGCCCATGATGGCCAGTGCGCCTGGCACATTAGAATTCTTCGGAGATCCCGCGGACGTGCTGCCCAACCATGAGACGCAACTGTTTAATGCGAACGAGCCAGTTCCCAGTTCGTTGATTACGTTCGTCAATACGTCCATCTCGGTCGAGGCAGGCCTGTTCGCGCAAGACGACATGGAGACCGTGATTCAAGACTCGATGGACAATGTGATTGATGTGCTGTCCAACGACATCGGCGTAGCACCATTGATGTTACTATTTGCCAGCGACCCCGCGCACGGGACGGTCTCCATCGTTGACGACCAGCTGGTCTACACGCCCGATACGGGCTATTTCGGCATCGATACGCTCACGTACACCATGCAGGACTCGACGGGTGGGCAGGACACGGCAACCGTCAGCATCCTCGTCGATGTGGAGCAGGTCATGGCCGTGAATGACACGTTCAGCGTACTGACCGATTCGTCCGGGACGCTGCTGGACGTGCTGACCAACGACGTGGCCCCGTTGGCAAATCTTCCGCTCACCATCGTGAATGTCACGCCTCCGGGCAATGGCATGGCACAGATCGACGGAGTGAACATCGAGTACACGCCCAATCCGTCATTCATTGGCAGCGATACGTTTACGTATACGATTCAGGATTCCTCCGGGGCTCAATCCACCGCCACTGTCAATGTCACCGTGTCGGAGGGCGATGCGGTGGGCTACATCCTGGAAGTCACCGATACGGACGGCAATCCGATTGAGATCATCTCGGTGGGGCAGGCGTTTCAATTGATGGTCTACACGCAGGACCTGCGGCCCGATCCCACGGGCGTGTTTGCCGGGTACTTGGACGTGGTACTGGGCGGTAGCGGTGCGGCCAACGTCACGGGCGCGATCACCTTTGGCTCGTTGTATCCCAATGGGCAATCCGGAAACACGTCCTCCTCATCGCTGATCGATGAATTGGGGGCATTCGATGAATTTGGATCGGGATTTCCGCCTCGGGGTGAGCGCAAGCTGCTGGCGACGGTTCCGTATATGGCGACAAAGGACGGCGTTTTGAACTTCAGCAGTAATCCAGCCGACCTGTTGCCGGCTCATGCGACGATCGTATTCAACATGAATGATCCGATCGCCGAGTCGCTGATCGTATTCGGCACGGACAGCCTGGTGGTTTCGGCGAATAGCGCCGCACAATCCCCGCTGAACAACCACACGAATCCCTACGACGTGGACGGGAACAGCGTGGTGACGGCCGCCGACGCCTTGGCGATCATCAACGACATCGTATTTAACGGCTCCCGATTTGTGGGAACCCACACGAACAGCTCCGCCACGCACACCCGGATGGTGGACGTGAATAACGATTACTTTGTCTCGGCGATGGATGCCCTGTGGGTCATCAACCAGATCAACAGCTCCACGGCGCCGGTAGTCCAGGCCCCTGACAGCCTGACCGTGATGGCCCTGGACGAGGAGGTGATCGATGACAGTTTCGACAGCGGGGACGAACCGACTCCCACGCAGGTGCCGCCGCAGTGGCTGCCGCCGTTGACCATCACTTCCACCTCCGATAATCACCTGCAGGCAATTGACGCTGCGTTTGACGACCAGTCACACGAAGCGGAAACGGATTGGGAAAGTGCGATCTTCCAAGTCGCCCTGGGACGCCATCGAGCATGATCATGGGCCTCACGGCAGTTGAAAAAAGCATTGAAATCGAGACAGTCGCATTGACTCGGAAAGGGTCCTTTTGATGGCCAGCCGTAAACGCATATCCAGGTCGACTTTGGGCAGGAAACCTCTTCCCTGGTCACAACGCCCCCGCAAACAAGTCAGGTCCACGCGATTGAACCTGGGACCCGAGCCCTTGGAGGATCGTCGCGTCCTGGCTCCGGTCCTGGCGGGGATTGACGCGAATGACGGAACGCTGCTGCAAGCGGGCGACGTGCGAGCCATTGCCCCGACTCAGTTGACCTTTCGATTCAATCCGGGGGAACAAATCGCCGCGGATTCGGTGGCGCAAGGAATACAGCTGGTTCGCTCCGGCTCTGACCGCACACTGGGAACATCGGACGATGTGCTGGTGACACCGGGCTTTATCGGGATTGGCGACGAGTCGAACGACGTGGTCATGCGGTTTGCCTCCTCCTTGCCCGACGATTTCTACCGCATCACGATTTTTGGATCGGGCAGTAACCCGCTGGTGAATGTGCAGGGAGAGGCGTTTAATAACGGGCAGAATCAGTCGGTTACCTTCGAATTGGACCTGGGGGCTAAGGTCATTTCCGTGGTTCCCCAGCCGGTCACGAGAAATGCAGACGGCTCGCTCGCGCAAGCCCGCAATCAAATCCTGGTGTACTTTAATGACGACGAACTGAATCTCACCGCGGCCACGGATCCTCAGTTCTACAAACTGATATACACCGGCCACAGCCAGGAATTCACGGGCGACTTCAGCACGGCCGATAATAGTGACGACGTGGTGTATGTGCCCTCCACGGTCGCCTATGACGCGGATGCCAATCTGGCGGTCCTGACATTTTCGGCCAACATCGACCAGCTTGCCAGTGGACCGGGTACCTATCGGCTGCGGATCGGCACGAATGAACCGCAACCCTTCACGCCGGTGACGCGCACGCCTACTCGAGATCCCGGTTCCAGTCTGGGCACGGCGGATACGTCGTTGGGCATTCTGACCAACGTCAGTCAGATCATTACCGAGTCGATTGACACGGTGCCTACTCAATTGCTGTACCCGGGCTCCAACATGGATCCCGGTCATCGGCAACTGCTTTCCATTGATGGCTCGCATCTGCCCGATACGGCGGACGACACGGACGGAGTCATTCCGTTCTATGCCTACAACTTCAAGTCCGCCTACGGCCGCGACAACAACGGAAATCCCTTAATCAATGCCATTACTGCCGATCAGAAACAACGCGCCCGCGAGGTGATGGAATCGCTGGGCCATTACCTGGGTGTTGATTTTGTCGAAACAGACGATTTCGGCCTGACGATCGCCACGGGAGACGTGCGGGCGGTCGATCCCACAGCCAATCCCCAGACCGTGGAGGGTGTGTTTGGTTTTTCCGACACGGGAACCGGCGATTTTCCCCTGGCCGTCATGAATGCCGCCGTCACCTGGAACTCAGAGTACGGCGGCAACTGGTTTGCCACGGCGATGCGGCAAGTCGGTTTTTCGCTGGGCTTGGGTCCCACGGGGGACTTGCCCGAAGGTACCATCATGGGCGCCGACCCGGAATTGACATTCGGGCGCAGCGCGGAAGTGGTATTCCCGGGCGACCACGACATCCTGCACGGGCAGGTGCTGTACAACCCGGAAGGGAATGACATCGACCTGTATCGTTTTGTCGTCAACAACATCGGTCAGTTTACGGCGGAGATCGCAGCCGAACGATTATCCGACTTACCGGGTACGGAGCCTACGTCCGCGAGTCGACTGGACTCGATGCTGCGCCTGTTCCGGGCGACACCCAACGGCCCCGAACTGGTGGCACAGAACGACAACTATTTCAGCCAGGACTCGTTTTTGCAGTTAGAGTTGACACCCGGAACCTACTACGTAGGCGTTTCCTCGACGGGTAACGACAGCTACAGTCCACGCACGGAGGACTCGGGAATCGGCGGGACCACGCAAGGTGATTACACGCTGCGCGTGGACTTCCGGTCGAACAGCAGTGCCAGCCTGGTGGACACGTCGGGTATGCAATTTGACGGCGACGGAGACGGTGTACCGGGCGGCGTGTTTAACTTCTGGTTCCGCGCGGCTTCACCGACGGATACGCTGTTCGTCGACAAGGCCACCTCGACCGCCGGCAGCGGATCCCTCGCCGCCCCCTTCCGCAACATCAGTGACGCGATCAATGCGGCCCAACCGGGCAGCATCATCCGCGTGATTGGCAATACGGCGGCCGACCCGGCGAACGTCAAGGCCTACCAGTTGGGCTTCGACAATCTGGGGCAGGTACTTCCCGATTCGAACGCGGCCGCCGCCAACGGACTGCTACGAATTCCGGACGGCGTGACGATGATGATCGATGCGGGCAGCGTGTTCAAGGTACAGCGGAGTGCCATCGTGGTCGGCAGTACGTTGGTGACCAACGACGCCAGCGGTGGCGCCTTGCAGGTACTGGGAACTCCCGACAACAGCGTCGTGTTCACCTCATATAACGACAATTCCATTGGCGGCAACGTGAATCTGCAGCGGCCCGCCGCACGCGGTGACTGGGGAGGCATCCTGTTCCGGTCCGACGTCGACGCCAGCCAGGAACGATTTGACTACGAGAATTCGGGCATTTTCCTGAACTACGTCAATCAAGCCGATTTTCGTTACGGCGGAGGCACGGTCACGGTGGATGCGATCCAAGCCCGCGTGAATCCGATCACCATGATCAACGCCCGGCCCACGGTTTCGTTCAACTCGATCTCGCTGGGTGCCGACGCAGCGATCTCCGCCAATCCCAATGCGTTCCTGGAAACCACGTTTCACGAGCCCGAGTTCCAGGAATCACTTTTCACGTCGGACTATTCCCGAATTGGACCCGATATTCAGGGCAACCAGAATCTTCGCGAATACCACGAACGGACTCTCGATTGGCAATCGCTTCGCACCCTTGGCCGACGCGACCGTGATGACGGTGCCCGGCCGCTGGAACGACGATGTGGTGTATGTGATCCAACAAGGCTTGACCATCGCGGGGACTCCCGGCGGACCCTTGGGGGATGTCGACCCGGACACACTGCAGGTGCGCTTGACGGCGCGACCCGACGCCCGATTGGCGATCGATCCGGGGACGGTCGTCAAACTGGAGGGCGCTCAGATCGAGGTCACGATGGGGGCCACGCTGCTGGCGGAAGGGACGTCCGCCCGCCCGATCGTGTTCAGCTCGTTGTCCGACGACCGGTACGGCGCCTCCGGATCCTACGATACGAACGGGGAAGTGACGGCACCCAACGCCGGAGATTGGGCTGGGATTTATCTGGGGCCGACCTCGCGGGCAAGCTTCGATCATCTGGAACTCGCCTACGCAGGTGGGACGGGAGCCATTCAAGGGACGTTTACGGGGTTCAATCCCATCGAAGTCCACCAGAGTCGTGTGCGGATCACGAACTCCCGTTTTGAGCAAACCGCGGACGGCGTGGGCTCGGAACTGCCCTCCAATCGCGGTGGCAGAACTACCAACGCGCCGGGCACCATTTACGTCGTGGGGGCACAGCCCGTCATTGTGGGCAATGACTTTATCGACAACGACGGACCGACGATCAGCATCAATGTCAATTCGCTGAATCATTTTTCGGTGTTTGACACGGGCCGGCAGACCGGAACTGCGAATGCGATTGATCGTTACGGAGACAACCAGGGGGCTTTGGTGCGCGAGAATCGCATCAGCAACAGTGGCACCAATGGCATGCTGGTCCGCGGCGGGACGTTGACCACGGAAAGTGTGTGGGATGATACCGACATCGTGCATGTCGTGACCGAGGGCATCTTCGTCCCCAATTTCCACACCTTTGGCGGTTTGACGCTGAAGAGCAGTCCGAACCAGAGCCTTGTCATCAAGTTGGCGGGGGACGAAGCGGGATTCGTGACGACGGGCAGCGCCCTTGCCATCGAGGACCATATCGGCGGCATCCTGAACGTGATCGGGCGGCCTGGTTTTCCGGTCGTAATGACATCGCTGTGGGACGATTCCGTGGGAGCCGGCCTGGACACGAACAATCGGACCCAATCGGACACCGACGGCGGGAGTCGGCCGTTCCGTACAGTACCGGCGGCCTCGGACGGTTTTCATATCGACCTCAACTTTGGTCCGCGGATTTCGGCCGTGCCGGAAGCGATGCAGTCGATCCAACTGGCGGCCAGCTACTGGGAGCAGCAATTCACGGACGACATGACCGTCGTGATCGACATTGAACTCGAGGATCGGGGCACGCCGTGGTTCCCCACGGTCGTGACCAACATTCGTGACCAGGCGAGCCAGTTCCAGCTGTTCACGACCACTCCGGAGATCATCGGTTTGGAGTTTGACGCGGTGCGTAACGCCATGGCGGACGACGCCGGCGCACACGAATCGCTGCTCAACCAGCTACCCAGTTTTGACCAACTGCAAGTGACCTACCCTTCGGCGACTGTTCCGTTTGTCACCAGCCAGACAGTGCAGTTGACCGCGGCCAACGCAAAGGCTCTGGGCTTCAATGTGGGCTCCCTGCCCAGCTCGGCATTTGACGCCAGCCAGATGCGCGACGGTACGATCTTGATCAATGACACCCTGGAATTCTGGGATTTTGATCGAAGTGATGGATTGCTCACCTACCGCGAAGACATGACGACGCAAATGATGCGTGAGATGGGCTCGATCCTGGGGTTCACCAGCAGCCTGGATACGGTCAACTTCTTCGTGCAGAATCCAGTGGTCCCCAATGGCGAACCGGGGGAAACGAACCCGATCAATCTATCACCACTCGACCTGTTTCGTTTTGCGCCGGACAGGCGGCCGACGATTTTACCAACTCGCCCAGACTGATGACGCCCTTCGCCCGCGAACACGTATTCTATGCCGGGGGGAACCTGGATTTTCGCGAGTGGAACTACGTCAGCATGGAGATTGGTGAGATTCCCTTGGCCACCGGGTTCCGCCGCGGCGACGAATTGAATGATATTTACGGGGCGTCTTACTGGCATGACGATACCACGTTTCGCGACGGCAAGGGGTTTTATCACAACATGACCGGCGTGATGGATCCCGTCTCGCTGCTGCGCGACGAAATCATCTTTGAAGTCGATCCATTTCAGACCACGGTCGGCATGATCACCAACATCTCGGAAGCGGATCGACTGGCGTTTGATTCGATCGGTTACGACGTGGTGGGGGGAACGCCTGGCGACTGGAAAGGCATTGACCTGAAGGAATTGACGAATGATGGCAATGTGGCACTGATCGCCGAACTGGAATTGGCGAACAGCGCCGGGGGTACGAACGACAATCCCAACAACGCCGAGTTTCTGGGGGTCTTGCCCAGTCAGCGGATCTTTGCCGATAACAACCGCCGCCTGGCCTTTGAAGTGCACGGCTTCTTGAATGAGTTGAGCGACGTGGATGTCTACAGTTTTTCCGCCACCGCGGGAACGCAGGTGTGGATCGACGTCGACAACACGTCCGAGGGTTTTGATGGCGTCTTGGAACTGGTGGATGTGAGCGGCACCGTCCTGGCACAATCGGATGATTCGATCCGAGAAGGGGTCTTTGTCGGCCCGGACTTGTATTCCATCAACGAACTCGATCCAGCCCTGCGTCTGACCTTGCCGGGGCTGGCGGGCCAGACGGGAACCTACTATGTCCGCGTGCGCAGTTTCGGCGACGATCTGAGCGACCTGCGCGGCGGCGAAACCAAGGGTCGCTACGAGATTGCAGGTCCGGTTGCGCGAGCGGGACGAGGTTCCCGGCACGTCGATTCAGTATGCCGACATCCGTTACGCACAGACCGGCATCAACGTCTCGGCCGCCGCGGTGCGCTCGCCGCTGATGGGTGAACAGACCGAAGACGAGTCACTGAACAATGCGCCGTTCGAGCGGACCATCACGATCGTGGACGACATGGGCATGATCCAGGATGGACAAGACATCGTGCACGGCACGTTGCCGTACGATGTGCGGGCACAATATATCGGCAATCTGGGCGCTACGCGAAATGGGGCGATCAGCTTGTTCGGCAACCTGACCAGTCCGGGATTGGGTAATGGCGGCGACGTGGACTATTATCGAGTTCAAGTCGATCTTGCCGGATTGCTGGGCCGGGACTCACTGGTCACCACGGACTTGCTGGGCGTGGTATTTGACCTCGACTGGGCGGACGGTCTGACCCGTCCGGATACGGCCCTGTCCGTCTACGACAGCGATTTCAACTTGATTTACTACAGTGACGCCTCAAATGTCGCCTCGGATCTGCAGGGAACGGCACCTTCCAGCGATTTGAGTCGAGGTTCGTACGGCACGCGCGATCCGTTTATCGGACCGGTGCTTGTATCGACCGGTTCGAGCCACGACGTCCGGCACGGTGCATTTGACGATTTCCAATCGACGCAGTCGTGCTGTACGTGGCTGTTTCTTCGATCAACCTGATACCGATCGAAATTGCCTCCGGTGACCGCGAACGTCGGTCCGCACGCCCATTCTTAACGACACCTACGTGAATTCCAATCTCGTTACCCTACCCAGACGGGGCGAGTCGATTACGGCTCCATCGAGGGGTTTTCCCTGAGTATACGTTGAATCCCAACGTGCCCGCGAATGCCATCCTGACGGGCGCTTACCAATTGGAAATCCGCACGGCCCCGGTTCCCGACCAGGGATTCGTCGCCAGGGTCCCAACGCCAACACCCAGTTTGCGGACCGGAACCGCGAACGACTGCAGGGTGTCATCAACGTCAATGCGAATTCGATTACGAATTCCCTGGGCTGGGGTATTCACATGGACGATGGTCTGCGCGATTTGCCCGTCTATTTCCCTGGTGCAGACGAATGATTTTGGCGATGGCAACGTTGCACTTGTACTCCGAAGATTTCATCCGGCAGCGGCACACACAATTCTCGAGTGGCCGTTACATTCCGAATCTGGGAACCGTCCGCGCCTTGCCGGATGTGAATGATGAACGGCTCGTCCCTGGGATCAACCTTGTTAACAACGTGGTGGCGGGTGGATTTGAAGGCGGCATTCAGCTGCAAGGGGACCCCAACGGGATCATCCTCACGGCGTTCGACCTGCCGCTGCACATCGCCTTCTTTGACGATTTCGACATCGACGACGTGAATCAAGCTGAGTTCACGCTGTGGGATCATCATCGCAACTTCCAGACGTTCCAATTCACGACCGACGGGGGATGTCAAGACGGGCAATATTGCCATTCGCGTGGACAACAACCTGCCGGAAGCACCTATTGGAAATGACGAATTGTTTGCGTCCGTTTCGACGCTGCCGACACTGGCAGATGACATTATCCAAGAGATCGAGCATGCCATCCGGCGATCGAACCTCGACGTCCGGGTCTTTCGCGGCAACAGGCTCTTTAGGGGGAATCTGGACGGGGACTTGAGCTTCAGCGGGGACACTGCGCATGGCGTCGCCGACAACGCTATTCATCGAGGGAGCCGTGGAAATTGGCCAGCCCGATGTGGTCATGGGCGGCTTCACCAGCGCGATCCTGTTCCCCGAAACGTTTCCCGGACCCACGACACCGTTGCCCATCCTGACTGCCGAAATCGCGCAGCAGGGTCAGGTGCCCTACGTAAACGTCGTCAACAACACGGTCGTGGGGCGCGGCGGCACGATGCTGGATGAAACGGCGATTGGCGATGTGGGCATCTCCATCGAGGACAACGTCAGCCCCACTCTGCTGAACAACATCGTGGCCAACTTCGGCACCGCCATTCGGTCCGATTTGAGTTCGACGGATGCCAACACGCTCCGCCGCACGTTTGTGGGCGGCCTCACGGCTCCGCAACTGGGTTTTGGCCCCACCGAACCGGCCTCGAATTTCTTCCCGTTTACGATCTTGTCGAGCGTTATTACGCAGCAGATCGACAAGTACAATCTTGGGCGGTTTGGGTTCACATTCAACCGCATCGTCGGCGGCGGATTTGACGGTCCTCTAGGCCATCGGGACTTTGACAACAGTGCGACCACCTTAACGGGAACTCGTCCCACGGTCATCGGCGGAACGCTGTACGCGGGAAATAGAACGCCAACGCAAAATTTGAACGTCGGCCTGGGAGCCAATTCGATTGTGCTGAACGCAAGTCAGCCGTTGTTCGCCGATGCGGCCAATGGCAACTACTTCCTGGCCGCTGGCTCGCGGGCCATCGACAGCTCGGTAGATTCGCTGGCGGAGCGCTCGAATTATGCGGCAACGCTGTCCAGCGTAGGCGTGAGTTCCTCAGGTCTGGTGGCCCCCGTGACGGACCTCACCGGCGTTACCCGCGTGGACGACCCCTCCGTGGAGCCGCCCGCCGGGCTGGGCAACAACGTATTCAAGGACCGGGGTGCATTGGAACGAGCGGATTTTGTTTCGCCTCGAGCCACGTTGATCCGCCCGCTGGACAACGATTCGCAAGGTGCCGATCAGGACGGCAACCTGAATTCCGTTTCCTTGCCCAGCACCACGATTGCCTTCTTTGAAATACAGTTGCTGGATGGTCCCACGATCACGAATCCTGTATTTGGATCGGGCATTGACGACACGACCGTCACGCCGGCGGCCGTGGCCCTGTTCCGCGACAACCAGCAGCTTGTCGAGGGCGTAGACTATATCTTCCGGTACGATGCCACCAACGACTCCATCCTGTTGATCCCCACGGCCGGACTGTGGGAGTCCGGATTCCGCTACCGCATTATGCTGGACAATACGCTGATCGCGGATAAGTCCCAGAACGACCTGCAGCCCAACAACAATGCCGGGGAAACCGTTTTTACGATCACCACCGAAGCACCGCTCGATTTTGGCGATGCCCCCGACACGTATCCCACGCTGCTGGATGACGACGGTCCCCGCCACGCCACCGACTCGAACCTGTTCCTGGGCATGGGTGTTTCCAGCGAAGGCAATGGACAACCCAATGCGACGGCGACGGGGGACACGCTGGATGACGGCGTCATCATTGGCACTCTGTTCCCGGGCCGTATTGTGGATGTGTTCGTCTCCGCCTCAGCGCCGGGACTGCTAAACGGCTGGATCGATTACAACGCCAACGATATTTGGGAGGAAAGTGAGCACGTCTTTTCGGACGTCTCGCTGATCGGGGGTTCCAATCGGTTGGGAATCGGCATTCCCACAACAGCGGTACAGGGAACCACGTTTGCCCGTTTCCGCTTCAGCACGATGGCCGGTTTGGGCGTCACAGGACTGGCGCCCGACGGTGAAGTCGAGGACTATGCGGTGGTTATCAGCCAGAATACCTGGCAGAACCCAGACAACTCCTTGGACGTCAGCGGTGACGGCAATGTGGTGGCGCAGGATGTCAACTTGTTGGTGACCGAGCTGAATTTGCGAAACTTCAGCGACCGCACGACGGGCCAATTGCAACGCACGCGGCCCGACGGAGCCGGTTTCCTGGATGTGAATGGAGACGGCTTTGTGTCGCCGAACGACGCGATTCGCGTGATTAACGACATCAACAGTCGATTGGTAGTGCAGGCTCCACTCAGCAGCGGGGCCGTAGTCCGGGCATTCGAGGATGATTTTACGGATGACATTTTTGCCATCGATGGCATTGCGGACGGATTGGCGGAGGAGGTTGCGGCGGCATGGACTGCCCCGGTTAGCTGACGAATAATTCAAGAAACATATAGAATTCAGGTACACCCAGAACAAGGCACCACGGGATAGCGCGTGTGGATTGCCCCAACCGCGCTAGAAACTAAGGTTTTCGTCATGAACACTGCATCCGATCTGATAACGCGTCTATTTGAGAAAGCGGGAACATCAGGCATCCCGTCGCAAGGCACGGCTTACGTTCCATCCAGAACTTCTGGAAGAGCGTGCGTTATTGGCCACCAATCCGGTGCTGATCGGCATTCAACCTAATTTGGGGCAAGTGCTGAACAACGGGGACACTCGCAATATTGCGCCCAGCGAATTGGTATTTCGCTTTGATTCTGGACAGGCGATTGACCCCAGCACGCTGAACGGGATTCAAATTACTCGGGCTGGCGCGGATGAAATTCTGGGCACGGGGGACGATGTCACGGTGGTGCCGAGCCGCGAGGTAGGGCCCCTGGGCAACGAGGTGATTCTGCGATTTGGCGAAAATCTGCCGGACGATCGTTATCGAGCTCTGATTCGCGGCACGGGTGCCACAGCACTCCGCAATCTGAACGGCGACCCGTTCGATGGAAATCCGAACCTGGCTGGACCGCAAGACTTTGCCCTGCAGTTCACACTCGATTTGGGCACCAAAGTCTCGGCGGTGGTGCCTCAGCCGATTACGCGCGACGGCAACGGTTCGCTGTCCCAGGCATTGGATCAACTGGAAGTGTACTTCAACGACAATGACCTGAGTCCCAGCCTGGTCACCGATCCCGGTTACTATCAGTTGACCTTGACGCACGATACGGTATCCAACCTCGATGACACCGTCTTCCATCCCACGTCTGTGGCCTACAGTGCGTCGGAGAGCATGGCCGTGCTCACCTTTGCCGACGACTTGCACGTATTAGCGGGAGGCGCGGGCACGTTCCGGCTCCGTCTAGGAACAAACGAATCGCTTCCGCCGGCACCCCTTCCACGATTGGAACCGGCGTCCGATCCTGGCAGCTCGTTTTCCCTCGCGCTGGACGTGGGAACCTTGGGAAATGCCTCGCAGACTATCGCGCAGTCCATCGACGACGCAGACGTGATCGTGGTCGAGTATAACTTTGATCCGTCGTACGGCACACTTCCCGACGGAACTTCACCGACGAATTTGATCACCGAACCACAGAAGCAACGAGTTCGCGACGCCTTCGAGATCTACAGCAATTTATCCGGTGTCGACGTGATCGAAACGGCCACGGACGGATTGACGGTGGCCACGGGCGACAATCGGGCCGAATCAAACGACGATGAGGAGTTACTGGTCCTGAGTAACGCGGTCAATTGGAACAACGAATTCTTGGCGGAAAACCGAGCCGGCAATCCCAGTTATTTCAGCGCCGTAATGTCATCCATTTTTGGCTTCTTTGACAACTTTGCTCCCTTACCGAGCGGTGATACTCGATTCCTGGAGGTGCCGCGGGAAACCATCTTGCCCACGAATCCGATCGTCAGCGGCATTGGCAGCGATATCGACATGTATCGATTTGAGATTTCGGGTAGTTCGCCAGGACTGTTCACGGCCGAGCTGTTTGCCGAACGACTGCAGGTGCCGAGCGGCTTGGACGGCGTGCTCCGCCTGTATCGGGAGTCGAATGGACAATTTGAACTACTGGCACAGAACGACGACTACTTCAGTGAAGACTCGTTCTTGACCCTATCCCTGGATCCGGGAACTTATTACGTGGGTGTTTCCTCGGCAGGTAACGACCAATACGACCCACTGTTTGCAGCATCGGGAGTTGGTGGCACGTCGCAAGGAGCGTACGAACTCCGATTGGATCTCAGGCCGGGGATCAGTGATACCCTGGCGGATAGTAGCGGAGTCGCCTTGGATGGCGACGGAGATGGCAGACCGGGCGGCACGTTTAACTTCTGGTTTCGTGCCGCAGCTCCGGCGGGCAGTGAAGCACCCGGCGAACCACGAGTCATCTATGTCGACAAAGCCGATTTGACGCCCGACACGAAAGCCAACGTGGGTACGATGGAAAATCCTTACAATATTCTCCACAACGCCTTCAATCTGGACAAGAACGGTCTGCCCAAGACCGGTTCGGCCTCGGATGCCAACGCGGCCCGCGGCGGAGACATCGTCCGCATCGTGGGGAACGGCACGTCCACGGCAACCAGCCTTCCCTATCGAATTGGCATCGACGTCAACACGAATCAGCCACTAACCGATGGGGCGAAGTTCGACATTCCCAGGGACGTCACGGTGATGGTGGACGCGGGCGCGGTGCTGAAACTCCGACGAGCCGCCATCCTGGTGGGCAGCACCGCCATTTCCGTCGACCACAGCCAGGCTGCCCTACAAGTCCTGGGCACGCCTGACTCCAGTGTCGTGATCACGTCCGTAAATGACCTGACGGGTTCGAGCGCCGCGCGGGGGGACTGGGGAGGTATTCTGTTTGCCGGCGAGGTCGACCGTGCGGAGCAACGCACTTCGTACGAAGACCTGGGGATTTTCCTGAATTACGTGGGGCATGCCGACGTGCGCTATGGCGGCGGTATTGTGAATATCGGTTCCATTCCGCAAGCCATCGCACCCATCAACATTCGGGATTCGCGACCGACGATCACCTACAACAACATCGCCAACAACGGCATCGCGGCGATTTCTGCCACACCCGACAGTTTTGAGGAAACAAATTTCCACGCTCCACTTTACCAGTCGGTACCGTTTACATCGGACTACACGCGCGTCGGACCTGAGATCGGGGACAATTCGCTGTCCAACAACAATGTCAACGGTTTATTGGTGCGCATGGAAACGCCCGCCGGCAACGACATTCGTCAATTGACGGTTGCGGGGCGATGGGATGATACCGATATCGTCCACGTGCTCACGGACGTCCTGCAAATTCGTGGCACGCCCGGCGGACTGCTGGAAACCGCGTCGGGGCTGCAGGCTCGCACGGACGCCCGGCTGATGATCGACCCCAACGTGATCGTCAAACTCAACGGGGCACGCATGGAAGTTGGCATTGGAGCGCAGTTGCTTGCGGAAGGACGCGACGGCCAGGAGATCGTATTTACGTCGAACCGCGACGACCGGTTCGGGGCCAGCGGTAATTTTGACACCTCGAACAATCAAGCGAGTGCGGCTGAGCGTGGAGACTGGGGCGGCATCTATATCGGGCACAGTAGCTCGGCCAGTATCGATCATGCCAATATCTTATTCGGCGGCGGCGTATCTGCTGTGGAGGGAAATTTTGTCGGGTTTAATGCCGTGGAGGTCAACCAGTCCAAGGCACGGATCACTAATTCGACATTTGCCAATAATTCGGGTGGCATTTCGGAATTAGGGCCCATCAATCGTGAGGGACGCGGTACGAATGCCCCTGCCACGATCTTTGTGCGCGGAGCGCAGCCGATCATCGTGGGAAACTCAATTGCTTCGTCATCTTTCCTGGAAGGCGGCATACCAACGGCCGCGGACAGCGCCCTTGATCTGGTGCCCGCCATCACGATTAATGCCAGTGCGCTCAACGATGTCTACATCGTCGATTATGGGCGGAGCACAGGTCCTGTGGAGTCCACGGGGATTTTGGGGAATCAGGGCCCCCTGATTCGGCACAATCGACTTGACGACAACGACGTCAACGGACTGTTGGTGCGTGGTGAGACGCTAACGATCAACGGTGTTTGGGATGATACGGACATGGTGCACGTCTTGTTTAATGACGTACACGTTCCCAATTACCAAACACTCCGACTGGAGAGTAACGCGACGGAAAGCCTCGTCGTCAAGCTAGGTGGCCATAACAAGTTGGCTGGCTTCGATGCCACCGGTCGAGTGTCCGGCTTCGAGGAACGGATTGGCGGTGCGCTGCAGATTATTGGACAACCGGGGCATCCCGTGATCTTAACGTCCGTTTCCGACAATACGGTCGGCGCGGGCATGAAGTTGGACGGTAGCTTCCAGGACGATACCCTGAGACCCGGGTTCGGTACCGAACCCGATAACGTACCCACGAGCAAGTTTGATATCAACTTTAATTTCTCCACGGAAGTCGAATCCAATCCCATGTTGGTGGCGGGCTTGGAAGAGGCCGCCAGGTTCTGGGAACTGCAGCTTTCCGATCCGATCACCATCAACCTGGATGTCGTCATCGCCCGAACGGGCAGCAAGCCATTTGCCAGCGCGGGTCCGGAGGGAGCCACATTTCCGTACGACGAAGTGGTCGCCCGCATGCAAGCGGACGCCGCCGCGGACGAGATTGATTTGCTCAGTCGATTGCCGTCCTTCAGTCAACTGCGTGTCCAGGGGCCTCCCGGGGCTTTCGAAGTCCCCAACGCCGTGTCGCTGGGTACTCCCAATGCCAAAGCGCTCGGTTACATAGAAGGCGTTGACTTCCCATCCACGCCATCCACGACCAAAGCGGGGGCCACACGAGACGGACAAATCAACGTCACGGAACTGTACGAGCGCACGTCCACCGTGGACAGCTACGCGGCCGTTTTCATTCACGAAATCGGGCATACGATGGGATTCCTGACGTCGATACCGGACGACGGCAATTTTTCAGGAGGCACCTTGACCGCCATGGATCTGTTTCGACTGGAACCGGGAGCCGGTGCCAGGGACTTCACCAACAGCCCACGCGTTTTTGATCCCGACAAACAGCAGGTCTTCTATGACGGTGGAATTTTCGACCCTGTCGGCATTGATATCGCCGGGATTACCAAAGGGGACATACCATTGTCCCGGGGCGAAGCCCCGCATCCCGATGATGCCCAGCCCAGCCATTGGCGTTCTCGCGGCGCAGTGGGCATGAACGGAATTACATTGGGAATCATGGACCCCTCGGCGGGAGCCTTTGTCATGGCGAACGACGAGCGCGTTTTGGGCCTAATGGGGTGGGATCTTGATCGGTTTGCGGTGACCACCGTTCCCACGCCCGGAGACTGGCGCGGAATTCAACTGGACGAATGGTCCAATGATCGTAACGTGGGTGTGCACACGGAGCTGGAGAGCGCATCGGCATCCACCACCGGTTCCAACGAAATTCCCGATCGCGCCGAGTTTTTGGGCGGGCTAGGCACCGGCGAATATTCCAGCGACGAGAATCTGCGATTGGGCTTCGAGGTTCCCGGGGTGATTGATTCCGTGGACGACGTAGACGTCTTCAGCTTTGACGCCGTTGCCGGGACGCAAGTGTTTTTGAATATCGATCGAGCGTCATCGAGCTTGGATACGGTTATCGAGTTGGTCAGTGCGGATGGAACTACTGTGGCAAGTTCCAACACCTTTCTGCCGGTAATCCTGCCGGGCGCGGCAGGCACGACAGGAACGTACTATGCGCGCGTCCGCAGCAACGGCCCCGACCTCGCCAACCTGACGGGGGGCGAGACCACCGGCAGCTATGAACTAGGCATCAGCTTGCGAGGATTCGAAGACGCAGGATCCACGATCCAGTACGCCGACATTCGTTACGCCAAGACCGGCATCGAGGTAGCAGGCCTCGGTGCGCACTCCCCGTTGCAGACAGAGTTCGTCGAACCCGGAGACATTGCGGATTTTGAAACGGCATTAAATCTGGGAAACGCTTCTCAGAGCGATCGAGGCGAAATCTCGGTGTCGGGCACTTTGGAGCCCGTCAGCTTTTTGGATGACGATCCACTGAATGTCGTCACTTCGGGAGTGGATTGGTATACCTTCAGCGGGGCTGGCGTGATCGATGTTGACTACGCGGACGGAACGGGGAATGCCGACACTTTCGTGTCCATTTGGGCCATTGGCACGTCGACCGGCGAGGACGAATCGGAAGCCGGAGAAGATGACGATTACCGCGTTTACGACCTGGTCTACTTTGGTGAGGGTTCGAACATTCCGGAGGACTTTGCCGCAGGCTTGGCGGGCGGGACCTTCGGGCCCAGTGATCCGTTTATCGTCGGTTTTGACGGCGGCCACTCCCCCGAAGTCCTGTTGCCGGATCGAGACGCCGCGAATAACCGCGACGTGTCGTACGGCGGCAACTTTTTGTTGGCCATCAGCTCGGAGCGAATTCGCCCGTCGGTGTTGCTGGACCAATTCCTGCTGCCGAATGCGATCAATCCCAATGCACGCGTGAATGTTGTTGATTTGGATAACGTCACGGAAGTCGATTTGTCAACGGCCACCATCCCCTTTTCGCTCAACGACCTGACGCTGTACGTCACGGCCGATGGCCCGGGCGGGTCGCAGCTAACCAGCATCAATCCGCTCACCGGTGAGGAGCTTCAGGCAGCCCCTCGTACGCTGCGAGATGCGGACATGACGTATAACGTGGCATCGCTGGGTATGCGAGCCGACGGCAACCTGTTTTCGCTGTCATTGGGCATGAATGACGGGGACTCAGGGAACTTGCTGAATATCGACTGGGCGCAGCGAATCAATGAAGACTTTACTGTGAATCCCGAGATCGTCGAGAACCTCGCTGACGACAACATTGTCACGTATGCTCAAGGTGATCCTGACATCGAAGAGTCCGACGACGGCATTCAGTTCCAAGGCATGACGTTCACGGCCGGTGGAATCGTGGCGGTGGGAAATCGTGGCGACCGTATGGCGGTGGGTCCACAATATGTGGACAACATCGTGTACCTGATTGACGGGTATCCCACGGAAATCGACAACAACCAGACGGATCCGGGCGTCGCGCTGCCCGAGGAACCAAAAAGAGAAACCGATCCGATGTCCATGCTGCCCATGAGCGGGGCGTTCACGGACATTGTCGAACTGGGACGCTTTATGACCGGGGCCGGCGGCGGGACCATTCAGGGCATTGCCACGGTGGACGGTGACATTTACGGAATCAGCAGCACGGGTCGGCTGTTTCGATTCGTCCCAGGCGACTTCAACACACCCGGAACGACGCTGCCACTCGGGCCGGTTGTCAGTGGCGCCAACTTCACTGGACTGGTGGCGGGCCCGGCAGGGCTGGGTCTGGATAACATTCTGTTCGGCATGACAGCCGGCGGGACGCTCTATGCATTCGACACAGCTGGTGACTTGCAGGACGTGTTTGACGGACAGAGTTCCATCCAGACCAGTTTGCAGAGTGTGACGGATATCGCCTTCTCAACGCTGGACACCAATCTCTGGGCGGAAGACCTGGCGCCGGAAATCGCTTCCGAAGGAACCGTGCTGTCGTTTACCGCGCCGGTCGCTCCCGATCCCATCACCGGCTTCTTTACTGGGAATCAGTCGACCGTGGATCAATTCAATTCTGATTACAACTTCCCAGGCGGTGCCCATGGTTACTTCACCTTGGACCTCGCATCCGTCCCGGCCGATGAGCCATTCATGTACTTCGAGTACCTGTTGCAAACAGAAAATGAAGCGACCAATGAGGCCCGCGAGGGAAGCTACAGCGATGATTTTCAATACGGCGGGTCTCGAGCCAATGATTCGGGCGACCCGCTGCGCTTTCCGCGGTCGACAATGCGGGACGCGTTCCGTGTTTATGCCACTAGCGCGGCAAACCCGGAGCCTGAGGACTGGTTGTTGCTGGCCACAAACAACTCCGCCACGAAATTCGACGCGGGACGATTCGACGGCCGCTTATTCCCAAACGAATTTGACCGACTGGCTGTCCAGGAATTATTCGACAACACGCACATCCTGGTCGGCAATGATCCACTCACACCCCAGGTTCGTCAAACTCGCATTTCCCTGGCCGAGTTGGCCGGGGCCAGCGACGTGACCCTGCGGTTCGAATTCAGTACCGAAGCCTCATTTAATGAAGATCGGTCCGGAGACGCGTTTGGCGATTATCTCACGGACACATTTCGGGATTCCGCGGGACTGACCGACAATCAGGCTGTCGGGGACGGCGCATTGCCGTTGAAAGTGAGCGTCGGCAACGTGTTCGTCGGCACCGGAGAGTTGGGATGGCAGTTCGATGGCGAGGTGACCGCCGTAGCCGACGGAGCACGCACGCCGACCCCGCCGGATTATATTCGCAATCCGGGATATGGAGGCGGCAATTCGACCGGCAAGTACCAAATCTACCTTCGACCCAGCGGCAACAGCAACGTTTTTCGCGATCAGGGGCAGCTGATCATTCACTCCAACCAGATTTCACACTCGGCAGAGTACGGCGTGCTGGTCACCGAATCGCCACGCTTGCCCACCGGTGCCGCCAACCTGATTACGACGAACACCACTCGGCTGGTGCGGGGTGCGGTGATTGAGAACAACCTGATCGCCGACAGTGGACTTGCCGGTATTCAGTTTGATGGCGACGCCACGGGCGTCGGTGCCGTACGATTCGCGCGCATTGTCAACAACACCGTCGTCGGCTCGACCGACGTGTCCACGGCCGGTGACGGTATCCGAATCGGGCCGAATGCCAGTCCGACGTTGATGAATAACATCGTGGCGTATACGGACACGGCACTTTCGATTGACACGTCGTCGGTTTCGACCGTGGTCTCCGGCCAGCTATTGCACGGGAACAATACCAACGGCCCCCTCGGGACGTTCCCGGTGGTGAGCACGCCATCCACCAATTCGGACGGTTCGGACGGCCTGTTCCGCAATCCGAGTGCCGGAAATTTCCTGCTGGTCGCCGGAGCTCGTGCCATTGACAGCTCGGTCGAATCTCAGGAGGACCGCCCCTCAATCTCGGCCGTGCTCAGTTCGATTGGCATCAATTTCGTTTCACCCATTCTGGCTCCGGACCGCGACGGACTTGGTCAGCTGCGGATTGATGATCCGAGTGTGCAGTCACTACCGGGACTTGGGGCGAAGGACCGGGGAGCGTTCGAGCGAGCCGACAACGCTGGCCCACGAGCCGGACTGGTAACGCCCGCCGATAACTCGCCCATCGATTTGGACCCCGATTTGTTCGAGGTCAGCACGATGGGTGAGACCATTAGACTATTCGAAATCAGCCTGGTTGATATCGACCTATCGGGCAACAACCTGAACGGTGTCGGCATCGACGACGCGACCGTCACCTCGGATGCCATCGTGCTGATTCGAGATCAACGGGTCCTGGAAGCTGAGATCGATTACTTCGTTTCCTATGATTCGACCAGCGATATTGTGAGATTGATTCCCAACGCGGGCGTTTGGATTCCCGGCGTTTATGAAATCAAGCTGGACTCCCCTGCCATCCAGGACCTGGCCGGCAATGCACTGCTCAGTAACTCGTCTGACGGCACGACGACCTTTATCGTCGGTGTCGACCGCGACGCGGTCGTCGGTGGCGGTGGTAACAGCTGGCACAATCAGGACCGGCCCGGGGACGTGAACAACGACGGTTTCGTGGTGGCTCAGGATGTCAACATCATCATCACGGAGATCAACCTGCGTCAGATCAGCGATCCCTTGACAGGGGCCTTGCCGGCGGTGGCGACGCCACCTCCGTTTTATGACGTGGACAACGACGGGTTTGTCGTGGCCAAGGACGCTAATATCATCATTACGGAAATCAACCTGGGCACGCCGGCACCGTTGTCCAGTACGGTCACGGCCGGTGAACCGGAAACGGGATTTGCCGACAGTACGGCCGCCGTCGAATCATGAGGCGCAGATATCGGTCGACCTGGCACTCCGTTCGATCGGTTCCACGTCGTCGCAAACTGTCTACCAGCTGCTGGACGCGGGCGACGAAGGAGAACTCCTCAGCGATCGACGCCATTTTCGCCGATTGGGCGTAAGGGGGGAGAGCGGAGCGTTCTCGCGGCGGGGCCATTGTCCTGATCGTACCACACAACTTCCCGATTCCCGCAAAGTCGGCGCATGGCGGATTCACGTCATCCTGAACGTAGCGTAGCGGAGTGAAGGATCTGCCAGCCAACGTGACTTTGCCCGCCGTGGTGAGTCCGGGATCTCCTGCGTCAACCGTCGTCCGTGGAACAACGTCTCTGGAAGATTATATTCTGGCGCATGCCAGACCTTGGGGAGGTAACCCACTCGGACATCACTCTCATTCGTTTTGCCATTTTCGGCCTTCGCGGTTAGAATCCCTTGTCATCCAAATCACGCTGGCACGGAGGGAGGTCGCTTTGTCGCAACAAGCATCGGATCAGACGATTATTGGGCGCCGGGATGCGCTGCGGCGGTTCGGCTGGCTGGCAGGCCTGGGAGTCACGGGATGGTGCCTGGAGTCCCGATCGCAGGCAGCCAGCTATTCGCCCCGTTGGGATGCATCCATCGACAAAGGGCTGCAATGGCTGGCCAATGCTCAGTCGCCACGCGGACGGTGGGTGGCCGATCCTCCGGGTTACCCAGCCGCCATGACGGCACTGGCCGGCATGGCACTGGTGGCGTCCGGCTCGACGGCCACGCAAGGCCCCTTCGCCAAGAACATCCGTGCGGCGATGGATTATCTGATGTCCCAGGTGAATTCCAACGGGCTAATTGGAGATCCGGCCACCGACAATCGATACACGTATGGCCACGGCTTTTCGATGCTGTTCCTGTCGCAGGTCCTAGGCGAGGAAGAAGACGCTGAACGACGCGAGGAATTAATGGACGTGCTGAATGCAGCCGTCCGATTCAGCGGTAGCGCTCAGACGCGATCGGGGGGCTGGGGCTACGTCAGCGCGCGGGAGGGAAGTGATTTTGACGAGGGTTCCACGACCATTACGCAGGTGCAGGGGCTGCGTGGCTGCCGCAATGCGGGGATTCCAGTTTCCAAGCAGGTTATCGAGCAGGCCAAGAAGTACATTTATACCTGCAAAAATCCGGATGGCGGCATTTCGTATAGCTCGCGAAACCGCGGCACGTCGCGACCGGCCATCACGGCCGCGGCCCTAGCCAGCCTGTTCAACGCCGGTGATTACGACAGCAAACATGTGCCAGAAATGATGGAGTACTGCAAGAAAGAGCTGTACAACATCGATTCCATGCGCTCCTTTGGTCACTGGCACTACACGTATTTGTATTACTCGCAGGTAGTGTATCGCGAAGGTGGCAAGACGTGGGAGGTGTTCCGAGACAGACTGTACGATCGGATTATTCGTGAGCAGAAATCGAATGGATCGTGGGAAGGCAACGTGGGTAGCGTCTACGTAACGGCCATCAACCTGACCATCTTACAGCTGGACAAAGCCCTGTTGCCTATCTATCAACGGTAAACGTGCGTCGGTCGTTTCGTTAGACCGCAAGCCAAAGAAGAATGCCGAGCACACGCTCGTTCTGGCCGAGCACGATGCGGCATTCTTCGACGGCGTGCGCGTCGACCGCACACGGCCCACATTTCGTTAGACCGCAAGCCAAAGAAGAATGCCGAGCACACGCTCGTTCTGGCCAAGCACGATGCGGCATTCTTCGACGGCGTGCGCGTCGACCGCACACGGCCCACATTTCGTTAGACCGCAAGCCAAAGAAGAATGCCGCGCACACGCTCGTTCTGGCCATGCACGATGCGGCATTCTTCGACGGCGTGCGCGTCGACCGCACACGCACGCCGCCAGAAATCGCCTTGCAGTGGCGGCCTGCGAACGGAATTAACGGCGATTTCTTCTGGCTTGCGGTCTAACGACGCGGCCCAGATGTGCCCAACGGCCATCTCAGCAACCCCAACAAGATCAAGAACACGCCGCCGGTCGGCTCGGGCACGGCTTGCTGCCCACTGGAAGTGAACTTGTTCATATTCCAGATGATGAAATCCGCACCGTCCGTAATGCCGTCTGCGTTGAAGTCAGCACGGCACCAGGCGGCGGTCGCCGAAAATTTGTCAGCATTCCAGGCAATAAAATCCTCTCCGTCCACCGCGCCGCTCAGATTTGCATCGCCCGGCAAATAGGGTGCACCAATGTTAAAGTTGCCCGCTTCCACGAGCCACTGTTCCAGGTCGTCCCCATTCACGCTGCCATCACCGGTCAAGTCGTAGGCTGGGTCATTCGACACCGCCACGATTTCGGCGACGAGCCCATCGACATCGACACAGTCGTAGTCTCCATCGCCATCAAAGTCTCCCGTAATCGCCCCGGCCAGGAATAGGAACGCGTCGCCCAGGTTCACTCCTCCGCCGTCTTGCAGTGAGGCCAGAAAGTAGACATCCCGGTTGTCCATCAAGAACAGATCGTCGGGGGTAAAACCGCGCAAAAAGACATCATCATCTAACTGCCCATTGCCGTCCAGGTCGATGGCGTCTCCTTCTCGCAGCAGGACGGTGGTCCCGTTCAGTACCATCACGCTGTCTCGGCTGGGATCGATGTTGTTGGTCGATCCCGTCGCGATCCAGTCCCCCTGATTGTTGCCGGTGAAGCCGCTAATGACATCACCCCAATTCTCACTGCCCACAACGGGGTCGCCCGACTGGACCAACAGGGATCCATTTCGCACGGCCCAATCATTATTGGAGGGATCGTCGCCCCGCGCGAACCACGTGCCATCGTTCAACATGCGTGCAAAAAACACGGCGTCCATCGAGGGCGTGCCTGGCCCCGCCACCGGCGATCCCTCGCGGATGGCGACCGAATCGTCGATCGAGAGGATACCGTCCTTTGTCGTGTCAGGGTTTTCCGTGTCACCAATGATAAAGGTGTGCAATCCATCGGGCGTTCCACCAGAATTGTCAAAGTCCATGCTGTCCCAGATTTCGCCATCAATCGACGTGATACCCGATTGCCGAACGGCCGTGTTATCCAAAAAGAACACAGGATAGCGCGTACTGCTCAGGTTGTTGACGGGCGTGTTGATGAATCCGACCTCTCCGCTATCCAGCAGGTGCACGGAATTAATCGAATTACCGATTGTTTCATCTCCCGAGTTTGCGGGTGGGTTGTCGATGACACCGAGGGCTGGATCGTTTTGTTGCAGGACGAGTGTGTGGTTTCCCCCCACAACCCGAATCAACTTTTCCAACGAACTGCTCCCCTTGGCTCGGGTACTAAATGCCAGGTTCCCGCTGGAGTCCCAGGATACGGGCCGTGGTCCGTCAAAAAAATCATACAGCTCGCCGGCAGATCCGCCCCGCAGTGGCTGACCTTCCTGCGCAAAAGCCGTGCCGGTGAACCCAGCCCCCTGGACCAGGATGTTCGCCGCATCGCTTCCCTGGGTCGTGGAGCCTCTCACCATCCATTGACTGCCATCTTCGCGCATGGCGAGATCCAGCAGAGACAGCCAAGTCGTGTTGACGGGTTGCCCGTTCAGATCGAGTGCACCGGGTACGGCACTGGAACTGTCGGCAGCAATCTCACTGTAGATGACGACGGGACCTATGCCGCTGGCTGTTTCCAGGCAGCCGGCGAAGCACGCCAAGATCCACACCAAACCGTTTCGCGTAATATTCATAGTAGGCCTCGCAAGAATAGTCGGATTGCATGGCGGTCACGACGTACCAAGCGCCGACATCTTAATCCAACCCAAGTGCAGTGGGAAGCATTTTCTGAAAAATGTGCTAAGCGTTAGCGCCACAACCCACGGCGAACCGGCACTGTAAGGTGCCGGGTGGGCACCTCCAACAACCCCCACCTCTCGCCCGCTGCATCCTCACCCCGTCACCACCACGCAGGAGACGGTGCATCGATGGGTTCGAGTCGCACTCGGTGCGCTGGCTCGAGGGGGATGCTTACACGGTCGCCGCTGCACACCCGGCACCTTACAGTGCCGGTTCGCCTGATAGGAGGCTACCTACATACCGGCTAAGCAGCTAAGACAGTTGGTGCATTATTAGGGCAAGTTCACGACGTACAAGCTGACCACCCCAACGACATTCACGTCCGAGTTCGATTCCCACCACAGATGGCCTCAATCAGACCGTCACTTGTGTGCTGTGCCGCCTCCACGGCAGGTTCCAACCCCGCTTCGCGCAGCGTCGCCGACGTAATGGGACTGAGGCTGGCGATCTGTGTTTTTTTCAGGGACTCACCAAACAAATTTACCAAGGACTGCGCGCTGGCGGAACTCATGGCCACGACCCAATCGATCTGTCCATCGTTCAGGAGTTCCTTGACGCGCGGATCCACCTGTGCCACGTCGACACTGGCATAGGCAGCAACCTGGTGGATAGTTGCCGCAGACGCGGCAAGTCGCTCGAACAATAAATCACGCCCGCGACTCGCGCGAACCAGCAGGACGCGCTGTCCGGCAACTAGATCCTGCAGTGCGTCGGCCAGGGCCTCGGCACGATGCATGGTGGGTATCAGGTCGGCGCGCAGACCGAATCGCGTCAGCTCCGCTGCCGTGGCGGGTCCAATTGCCGCCAACTTGATGTCCCCCATCCACCGCGCATCATGTCCCTGTTGGATCAGTGACTCCATGAAAAAGCGAACGCCATGAGCACTTACAAACACCAGCCAATCAAACTGCCCGAGGCCGGCTACTGCAGCCTGCAGAGCCTCCGAATCGGCCAGCGGCTGGATCTGAATCACGGGTTGCCGCAGCACCATCGCACCCAACGCTTCCAGTTGCCGCGACATCGGATCTCCCTTGTCCCCAGGTCGCGTTACCAATACGCTGCAGCCTGCCAACGGTTGCCGCCGGCGTCGGTCCACGGCTATCGTGGCGTCCGCGGCGGCGACAGCCCCAATGATGGCGATGACTGGAGGCGGGAATCGCGAATAGGGGGTTAGCTGATCGGGAACCTCGCTCAACACGCAGTGAACCACTTGCTGATCCGGTAACGAACAGCGACGCACCAGGGCCACGGGCGTGTGCGGCGACTTTCCGTGCACCAATAACTCCGCAACCCACTTGGCGGCCGTGGTCACGCCCATGTAGACCACCAGGGTTCCGGAAAACTGAGCGATGGCCCGAAAGTCGAGCTTGGATCCGGTCTGTTCGTCCAGCTCATGCCCCGTTACAAAAGCCACGCCGGACGAACAACAGCGGCTGGTTAGTGGAACGCCGGCATAGGCGCTGGCGGCGGAGGCAGCCGAAATTCCCGGCACAATTTCATAATCAATGCCTGCTTCGCGAAGCGCATTGACCTCTTCCGCAAGTCTGCCAAAGATGTTCGGATCGCCTCCCTTCAGACGGACCACGATACGGCCTGCGGACGCTTCGGCTATCATTCGCCGATTAATTTCAGCTTGAGTCCAAATCCGCGTGCGACCGTGCCGCCCTAAACACAACAGTTGGGCCGACGCGGGCGCACAGGCGGCTATAATGGGATTGACCAGGTAGTCGTAAAGAACCACGTCAGCCGTTTGCAATAGCTCGAAACCACGCAAGGAGATCAGCTTGGGATCTCCGGGTCCCGCCCCGATCAGGTAGACGATGCCATGTTCTTGTGGGGATAGAACCATGTTTCCCGATTTGCCTGGGGATGCAGGTTGACTTCGTGCTCGCGCAGTCGTTGGTCCTTCGATCGCGCAGTCATAGCTTATCGCGTACGGGCGGTCGTCGTCTGCCCCGCCCGAAACCCTTAGACAAAACATCCGTCCCAGGACGATCAGGCAGGGTTGGTCGCAGCTTGGCCCATCCTAGCTTCCATTTATTTTAGCGGCCTGCAAACCCGGCTGCGTTCGGGCCTGTCGAAAAAATCGGAGATTGAGATGTCATCCTGAGGCATCGCCTGGCGAGCCGAAGGATCTTCCATCGACGATGCCAAGCGTCGTGCTTTATTTGGTGTAGCATCGTTCGTTGGCAGGTCCTTCAGTCGCCTTGCTCCTTCCGGATGACATTTTGCCTTGGACGGATTGCCTTGGACGCACTAAGTCGACAGGCCCGTTCCGCCTAAGCTCGATTCGCCCTTTCCATCACGAAGGCAGTCCGACTGATCCGGCAGAAGTCCAAATTTCGCCAGCGCATCGGACCTGCTCACGGGAAATTCGCATCAATTCGGTAGCCGTGCCAGGTCACACTTGGCTGCGGACTCGTTCCAATGTTAGAATTAGCTTAGCCGGCTGCGAGAAATCTATCGCGCTGACGGGGTATTTTCGCGTTCGAGGTTTCCCGCTGGGATCCCTATCGTGCTGTTCGAGCCGTTGTGTTTGACGGCGGCAGCAAAACTTAGTTTACGGGGCAACAGACTCGTGGCAAGTTCGACGACGCCCAATGTCGAAAATCAGGTGCCCATGGCTTCTTCGCCCAAGCCAATCTCGCCGACGTTGCGCAGCCGACTGCAGAAGTGTCATGGTTTTGGTCAGCAGAAGCAGAAGGAAGGGGCCTACGAATCGGCGCATTCCATGTTTAGCCAATGCGTTGTCGCCGATCCAGCCAACATCGTCTACGTCGAGTCGATGCTCAACAATTTAATCACTCGATATCGCACGGCGAAGAGAAAGCCCAAAGTCCGGCTAAATCGTACCAATTTCAAAAAAGCCCTGACCGATGAGGACTGGACGGCCGTCCTGAAACAGGGTCCCGATTTCCTGGAGCAGAATCCCTGGGATGTGGCCACATTGCGTGGACTGGCCCAAGCCTGTGCCGGACTTCGACACGTTGATGAACGTTACAATGATATTGAATTGCGATATTTGCGAACCGCACTCGACGGGGATCCCAAGAATATTGAGGTCAACAAACACTGTGCGGAATCCCTGGCCCGCATGGGGCAATTCGACCAGGCGATCGCTTGCTGGCATCGAATTGAAGAACTTTCCCACGGCAAGACGGAAGCTCAGAAGCACATCTCAGACCTGACCGTACTTAAGAACATGCGTGCCAGCGGCTTGTTAGAGGATGCCCCAACCTCTACCACCGAGTCATCTGCTGCCGGAACATCTGCTGCCGGAACACCAGACGCAGCCAAGATCGGGGCCGCGCCGGAATCGGCCGCCAGGGCCGCGAATGAAACCGATGCCAAGACGGTCACTGCGCAGAGCGCGACGGACTCCTCGCCGACGGAATCTTCGAAGGGTCTGGCGGGGGCCCGTTCTTCCATTGAAAACTTGGAAAATGCCATCGCCAAGTCACCAGAAAACCTGGACAACTACCTGAACCTTGCCAAGCTTTATGAGGCCAAAGGTGCCTGGCAAGATGTCGAAAGAGTCCTGCGACGGGCCATTCCCGTTTCAGGGAACGACATGCGAGTCGCGGAACGGTTGGAAAACGTCCAAATCAGACGCGGACGCATGCACGTGGCGACCGCCGAGACCCGACTCCGCAGTGAGCCGACCGAGGAAAATCGCGAACTGGTTCGTCGGCTCAAAGCCGATCTGAACCGCCTGGAGCTGGGTATCTTCAACCGTCGCGTGGAGCGCTACCCCCACCAATACGGTTATCGGTTCGAGCTGGCGGTTTGCCTGAAACGTGCCGGGAACCTGAAGGCCGCGGCAGAGTGCTTTGCCGAAGCGGCTGTGGACCCCAAGCTGGAACCCGCATCCCGGGTCCAACGTGGCGAGTGCCTGCAGCAAATTCGACGCTACCAAGAGGCCATGCGTGAATACCTGGCGGGTGCCGAAATTGCCGCAAAGACCGACAAAGCAGGCGGCATTCAGCGGCTCGGGCTGTATCGAGCCGGCGTACTGGCTTTGGGACTGAAAGACCATCACCAGGCCCGAAAGATCTTCGAGCGACTCGTGGAACTCGATGCCACCTACCAGGACGCCCAGGCACGTCTGGACAAGCTCCGACGGCTGGGTGATAATTGAAGGTTTCCTGAGTTCGACGACTGGTTCGAGATGGCTGCTGCCCCAAATCAACGCAGCGTTTGCCAGCTCGTCTGCTGCGATTCCGGTGGCTTGGTGAACACGTTGACCAAGCGACACCGTCGAACGCAATCGCTGGACTTATGGCCCCGGGGATCGCGGATCATGGTGATCTTCGCATCCGCGGTCACGAAACACTGACTAGTCAAGCCATCGAGAAAGTAAACATGCCTAATACGACCAGCGCCAAGAAGCGATTGCGACAGAATGTGGTTCGCCGATCGCGTAATCGATCGGTAATGTCCGCACTGCGCAAGCGAATTCGCAGTGTGCGCGACGCCGTGGCCGCCAAAGACTTCGCCAAAGCGGACGAGTTATTCCGGGTCGCTGCCAAGTACCTTGATCGCGCGGGTACTGAACGCATCATCCACCCCAATCGTGCCTCACGGTCGAAATCTCGTTTGCAACATCTCATCGTTAAGGCCAAGTCGGCTCACTAGCCACCCGCACGGCAGTGAAAGCGGATCCGTTGCGGCTGACAGGGCAACGGTCCTCCCCCGAATTGTTCTCCATGTTTTTGTCTCCACTCCTGAGCGTCGGGCGGCGGGTTGCACCGAGGGATCGGCTGGCCGAGGAGTGAGACAAAAAATAATGGACAGAATGACGGGAATGGCACCTCGCGGTCACCACTCGATCTGGCAGCCGTCAAAAACTGGGCCGTCCACGCAACAGCGTCGGTAGTCCCATCCGCTGCCGGTTTTCACTGGGGCCACGCAGCTGAAACAGATGCCGATCCCGCATGCCATGGGCGTTTCCAACGAGACTTCGCAGGGGACGCCGTGCACAGCGGCATTTTCCGCGGCCAGTTTCATCATGGGGAACGGGCCACAGGACAGCATGCGTAGGGGAACCAACCCGGAGCCCGGAACCACTGCCCTATCGGTTGCCGCGTGCTGGGATTCCGCAGCCAGCCAGGGTCGAACCAAATCGGTGACGAAACCGTGAAAACCCTGCGAGCCATCATCCGTGGCCAGCATCAAGTTCGCTCCCGCTTCCCGTAACGACTCCAGACTTACCAGATCGTGGGCCGTTCGTGCTCCAAAGAACATGGTGACGGATTCAGTCCCAGCTATCTGCGGATCAGGGCAGCCATAAGCTTTCCGGCCCAGGTAGGCACGAATGGTAGCCAGGAAGGGCGTGTAACCGATTCCACCCGCCACGATGACGATTTTCTGGGCGGGAGCCAGGGAGAAACCATTTCCCAGCGGTCCCCAGACTTCAATCCCGGAGCCCGCGGCAACGCACGCCAGTCGCCGCGTCAAGTTTCCGGCCGCCGTAAATACCATTTCCACGGTTCCTGCCACAGGATCGCTATCAAATAGTGCGAACGGACGCCCGATCAAGGGGTCATTCGTATCGGACATACGCACCATGAAGAACTGTCCCGGTCGACAGGACGCGGCCAATTGTTCGAACTGAAACGTCAGCCTATAGATGGATGGAGACAGTTTTTCGTTGCCCACCACAACAACTCGGCGAAACGTGGCCTCGTCCGCGTAACAGGGTTGAACTCCCCATCGGTTGATGCCTGGGCCGGCGGGTGTGTCGTTCATGGAAGTCCACTCATGACGAGTTGTCGGCATACAACAACAGAACGCGGCGGGCAGCATCAGCCACGGCTTTGTTTCTTTCTTGTCCGTCCGCCGCGGACCGCGGCGATTCTTGGCGGGCTGCGCTTAGTTGCCTGAACTCGTTTTCTTCGTGTGCTCGAACTGGCCTTGGCCGTTCGCGGTCCACTTGGCGGTCGCCCCTTGGCCAGGCTCAACAAACGTCGAACTTCGTCCCTGGTCAGGGGACGGTGTGCTCCGATCGGCAGATCGCCCAACCGCAAGGGACCGATGGCGACCCGGTGCAGCGACAGCACTCTATTTCCGATCCGGGCAAATATGCGTCGCAACTCTCGATTGCGACCCTCGTTCAGCACAACCTCCATCGTCGTCTGCTTTTTGGATTGCGATTTTACCGTCAGCGAGACCACGCGAACGGGGCCCTCGGCCAGATACGTTCCGCGGCGCAGGGTATCCAAGGCTGACTTCAGGGGGTGCGCCAGCTACAACCACGCGGTACGTCTTGTCGACCCCATATCGCGGGTGAGCCACTCGGTTGGCAAAGTCACCGTCATTGGTCACCAAGATCAATCCGCTACTGGACATATCAAGCCTGCCCACGGCGAACATGTTCTCGCCACCTCGCACGAGGTCAATCACGCGTGGGCGGCGACTCGGATCTCGATTCGTCGTGACCACGCCTTCAGGCTTGTTAACCGCAAAGTAGGCCAGTCTCGGGGGCCGC
This sequence comes from uncultured Planctomycetales bacterium, assembly GCA_963695565.1. GTDB lineage: Bacteria > Planctomycetota > Planctomycetia > Pirellulales > Pirellulaceae > CAVOGW01. The sequence continues at coordinate 143,517 of CAVOGW010000002.1, read as the reverse complement.
ACGACTTCGCCGTCCACGCGTACCTCCTGCCGTTCGGGATCGACGCGAACGCCCAGTTCGTTGGCGACGCAGCGGTCGATCTCCACGCGTCCTTCACAGATCAGCTGTTCGCAGGCGCGTCGACTGCCGTAACCGGCCTGCGCCAGAACTTTCTGCAGTCTGGGCGGCAGGCTGGGAGGAGCCGGTTTGGCAGATTGCTGTTTCTTGCGGGGAGCCGTTTTCATGGGGAGCACGATCGTGCAGGGTTAGCGGGGGGATCCCCAGGAGTTGGCCCGTGGGAGCGACGCTCGGATTAGGGCGCACGGTGTCTGTTCATCATAGCCGCGAGTCGATGCACCTGATACCCGCCGCAGGGCTGTCTGGCAGGCCGCGGGCATCGGCCTAGGGGGGGTGCCCAGGGAAGAGCACCGCCTGAAACGCATCCACCGGGGCCGTTGCTCTGGCAACGCCAAGTCGAGTGGACGACGGGTCCGCAGTTCTGGAGGGGTACCCCCCCGACCGGTCCATTCCGCCCGGCTCTACGCCCCAGACCCCCCGGCTCACGCCCCAGACCCCCCGGCTCTACGCCCCAGACCCCCCGGCTCTACGCCCCAGACCCCCCGGCTCTACGCCCCAGACCCCCGGCTCTACGCCCCAGACCCCCCGGTCTAGCCCCAGACCCCCGGCTCTCGCCCCAGGCCCCCGGCCTGAGAGGAGTCGCCCTAGGCGGCGCGGATTATTCCCGCCACTCGCAAAAAACCCGGCGAGACGCTGTTCACGATCCGCTCGCGGCTAGTTATACCACTGGGACTGCACGGGTAACGCTCGCGGCTGCGTATAGGAATCAGGTCGGCCACCGAGAATTTCTGGACCGGCGCTCACGGATGCGTACGGATCGTGATAGGTGGCGCGTAGTTGTTGTTGGTAGACATGGCCCGGCGTGCGCAGACTGGGCCAATTCATGCTACAGCCCGAACCAAGCATGATCACGGCCAACAGCGAAACCGTCCCCCGGACGGATACGTTTTTCCACGTTCGTAATGGCATGGGGCAGGCCTCGCTTCAAGAATAAGGCACAGGTGGTAGTTCCGTGCTAATCGCCACACGGATGTCCCTGCCGGCCAACTGGCCGCGATTTGACACAAGTCGCTACAACGATCAATTGTAGGTTCATCGACAAACCCGGGATAGATAGATGATGAATACCGAGTGCGAAAACGCTGACGGACGGACGGCGGAACGCAACGCAGCGGCCTAGGGAAGATAAATGTCCAACAGGCTCGTTTGTTCCGACGGTTGCAAGCCCACGCGGCCCAGCGAGGCAGGCAAGATGATTGTGCTACCAGTCGACAGCGGCTGGTCACTTAGATCCCCTTCCACACGCACCCTACCCGACAGCACTGCTCAGCAAATGAAGTCGTTCGTCTCCGCCAACTTCATCAGTGTGGTTCAGCGTCAATCGATCCAACACGAACTTGTCGCAACCCACGAGGCGCTGCCGTGCGGCGTCCGACGTGGCCACGGGGATTTGTGGCCGACCTGGCCCCAGATCGTACCGAATGCAGTCCAGCGCCTCAGCAACGTGCAGTTGCCGCGGTGTTCCCAAGCTATCCACGCGATTCCAGTCGAACAAACGATAAGTCGTATCGCTGGACTGCTGGATCTCAGCGACCAACAATCCCGCGCCGAGCGCGTGCACCAGCCCGGCGGGAATGAACAAGCAGTCTCCCGCGCTTGGCTTGAATGCGTGCAGGCAATCTTGCAGGCTACCATCCGCGATCGCCGCTGCCAGCGCCGCGCGATCGATGCCCGGCCGCAGACCAGCGTAAATGCAGCTGCCCGGAGCGGCATCCATGACCACCCAAGCCTCCGTCTTGCCCAGGTCGGGAGGGTCGAGCATCGCCGCGCGGGCGTCGTCCGGATGCACCTGGATCGACAGAACTCGGTTGCAATCGAGAAACTTGAACAGCAGCGGGAAACGAGGCGGGCCAGCCTGTTGACCCAACAGCGCGAGGCTGTAGTCGGTAACAAGCTGGTGCAGCGTCTGCCCCGCCAATGGACCGTATTGAACAATGGACTGGTCTGCGCCGCGATCGACAATCTCCCAGCTTTCCGCGTAATCGTCCCCGTCTCCTATCTGTTTTCCCAAATGGGACTGCAGCCGCCGACCACCCCACAAATACCGCCGAAACACCGGTCGAAATCGTAGTGGGTAGAGCATGGAACGGGGTTTTCCTGTTGTCGGCAGCTCGGCACGCGGCGGTCAAACGATCTGCGCTTTCGCGAGCCGACCCATATCCATCGCACGCCGCCAGCCCGCAAGGAGTCGTATTGTATTATCGGGCAACGTGGGCCGTAGAGCCAGGGCCACCCGCGTCCGTCGGCGCGAGCATTGTGGAACAGTTGTCCCCAACTGTTTCCCCCGATATTTTCGCGATTCGCGGAACAACGGAGGACCATCGTTCTACAAACTAAGTGCCATTGGGCGTGAGCCTGTTTTGGCGGCTAGTTCCCGTGCTCCGGGATGACGTGACTCATGCACCAGTCCATAATAGACGGTTTTGCCGATTCTCGAATTACGGAATCAGGCCCTGTGCAGGTCGGATGAAGATTGCAGCGGGAGTTTTCTAGATGACGCGTGAGTCTGACGCAGATCCGTTTGAGGACACCAAGATGACATTTGGTGAGCACCTGGAGGAGCTGCGCGGGGCCCTGTTCCGTGCCATTGTGGGAATCGTCGCCGGTGTTTTGATAGCGCTGCCCATGGCGCCGACCGTGGTGAGGTGGATTGAGTGGCCGCTGAAGAAGGCTTTGCGCAAGCACTACCTGGCCAGCGCGAAACAACATATTGAATCCGAGCCTTCCGATAGCGCGGCGTCAGAACGGTGGGCTGGCGTGGAACAGTTCGGCATGGTACCCGAACGGATGTTTGTGGACAAATACGAGCTGCGGCAACAGCTGGGCCAGATTTCCAGCGACGAGAGGATCACCAGCTCATTCGCTTACCGACCCGAAGATTTGCGTACGGATCGATGTGCCCACATGGCCAAGACTCTGTGGGAGAAAGGGAACGACAAACAGAACAGTCCGGAGAAAGTCATTTGGCAGCAGCTGTCGTCAACCCAACGAGAGGCCGTGGCACGGCTGGCCGAATCTCGCGAAGCCGTGGCTTCCGACCGCGTGGTCCTGGCCGAGGCGCTGAACACCGCCATCGCCTCGCCAGCCTTGCATCAAGACAACACGTTTGCTGCGTTGGGTCGGCTCGTGCCGGGTGAACGCGGAAGACTGCTGCAGGCGCTTCCGAGACAATTTGGAGATGGACTTCAGCGTCGAGGCTTCGCGCAGCCTAAATCGACAACTAATGGATGCGGTATTGGGTAACGAGGTGCGCTCGTTTCGACCCGCGCTACAGGAAATCACCGTGTGGAAACCGGTCGACATCAACGTACAGGCGCTGAGCGTGCATGAGCCGTTCATGATCTATATCAAGGCCGCACTCATCGTGGGCTTCATCCTGGCCAGTCCCTGGGTGTTCTACCAGATCTGGACTTTCGTGGCGGCCGGTTTGTACCCCCACGAGAGACATTTTGTCTATCGGCTGCTGCCTGCGAGCATCGGGCTGTTCCTGGCCGGCGCCGCGTTGGCGTTCTTTTTTGTGTTTGAGCCCGTGTTGGATTTTCTGTTTCAATTTAACCGCACGATGGGAATCAGTGCCGAGCCGAGGATAACCGACTGGCTGACGTTTGTGTTGTTACTTCCCGTCGGCTTTGGAGTCAGCTTCCAACTGCCGCTCGTGATGCTGTTTCTGGAGCGGATCGGCATCATGACGGTCGAAAGTTATTTGAGCAGATGGCGGATTGCGGTACTGGTCATTTTCATCCTTTCGATGTTGTTGACGCCGGCGGACCCGATCAGCATGCTGCTTATGGCCATCCCGTTAACGGCCTTGTATTTTGGGGGCATCGGTTTGTGCAAGGTATTTCCGGCAGCCGCGGGTGTCAGCCCAAGACCACTCGGCCTGCAGCCCGAAGGGCCGTCAGCCGGCGAGCGCTAGGTCGATGCTATCTGCTTTGCGAGGGGACCGGTCCACAACCTATATGCCGGAGTGCGTGAGCACCCTGTTCTTCGGCATTCACGAACCGCACGCTAGCGCGTGGCGGCTGATAAGAGACCCAAGTAGGCGGCATTGAGCGCGAGGTCGATGCCATCTATGTTCCCCCCTAATCAGCTGGCAGTTGTTAGCGTCCGGTTACGGATTGCACGGAAAACCGTGTGCTCACGCACGTCGGCTGATTCCATTCCCACGCCACTCGCAGCAACGTAGACGGCGGCGTGCGTCAAATCGCCTCTCCGCCTCGTTCGCCCGTGCGAATCCGTACACAGTCCTCCAGAGGCAGCACGAATATTTTGCCGTCACCGATCTGACCGTGTTCGCCGGATCGTCCCCCCTCTACAATCGCCTGAATCGTTGGCTCCACGAATTCATCGTTCACGGCGATCTGCAACTGCACTTTGCGAACCAGGCTGGTGGCAAAATCAGACTTTTGAAATTGCTCCACCTGCCCACGTTGTCGCCCGAATCCTTCGCAATCCATAATGGTCAGACGAAAAACTTCGGCCTGGGCAAGTGCGTTTCGGACCGACTCCAGTCGATTCGGTTGAATGATGGCAATGATCAGTTTCATGGCACAGGCTTCGCTACGTCGATCCAAGTCGACGGCGCAAGTAATGAAACGGTTGCGATGACCCGGGAATTCTCTCGTCGCCACCGTGATGGTCTTTCAGGACCGAGCGGCGTTCCGTGTGGAGAGCCAGCATACGTTATGACGCATCAAGCGTCGATCGCCAAGACCGCTCAGCGTTGGGAACGTCCCCCCGGCCGGCCGCTGGAGGTGGTCTTTGCCCGTATTATCGGTTCGTTAGACGGCAAGCCAAAGAGGAATGCCGGGCACACGCTCGTTCTGGTCAAACACGATGCGGCATTCTTCGGCGGCCTGCGCGTCGGCCGGACGCGCACGCCCGATGCCATCTACTTTACGACGGGACCGGTCCACACCCAATCAGCCGGCGTGCGTTAGCACCCGGTTTTTCGGCCTTCACGAACCGCACGCGAACGCACGCCGGCTGATCAGAGACCAAAGTAGACGGCCTTGCGCAGGCCGCCAGAAGTCGCCTGGCAGTGGTGGCCGACGACCGATGTTAACGGCGATTTTTTCTGGCTTGCGGTCGAACGACGCGCCCCTTGGTGAGCCAAAAAAAGAGCGGCAACGCGTGGGAACACGTTGCCGCTCAAAAGCCCAGCACGGCTTGAAATTCAGTTTTGCCTGGCTCGGAACCAGAGTTACTCTAACGGCAACAGCCCTGGGGCCTGGGGCACGCCATGCGTCCACAGCCGTGGCCAGGGCAGGCCCTACACGCACTGTCTCGGCAGCAGCCGCTCGGGCAACGAACTGGGTAGCAACCGCATCCCTTCGTGAGATGCGAACTTCGGCCATGATGCCGGCCACATCCTCCGGCCGCGGTACACGGCCGCCGACAATCACAACTTACCGCATCGTCGGCCACACAACCATGGCTGCACTCGCCTGACAACGAGCAACTCGACGCACAGGCCGACAACCCGCAACCGCATGCGGCCGCATCGCAAGGCCCTGCGTCCCCGGAAGATTCGTGCAGCTGTAGATCGCTCGACATGGCGCTTTCGGCCGGAACCGCAGCCTGCTCGAAAAGCGCTACAGCGTCACCGGCCTGCTCGACCTCCACGTCATCCGCGTCCATGTAGTCAGTGGGATAATGGTCCGCGGAACCTTGATCTTCTTCCGTCAGACGTTGGGTCCGGGCCATACGCACCGCACGCAGCCGATGGAATAACTGGACAGACCTCCGAGTCTCGTCCGGGGCAGTTCCCGAATTGTCGTCAGCCGTCGCGGCGGTCGCCGTGACGAACATCAGGCACAGCGCAATTACCAGGCGGATTGTCATGCCGGCGCTCTCCCAACTTCCTGCAAGGCAGGTTGTTGCTTCAAGGTGACCAGATTGATCGTCTACGTGACGCGCGATCGAATCCTAATGCCATCCCTGACGGAGTAACGAATCGCCGGACTACTGTCCGCACACTCCAGTGACGCTCCCAACAGGAGCCCCGGCCGCGCGAGCGGTCGAGTACACATTGTCTTGCAGCAGCAGTCGTTGCCGCATCGCGTCTTCTTCCACGACGCTAGCAGCCTGAGCATACATCGGCCCGCACAGCCGTCGAGCTTCAGTCAGCGGCCCTCCCTTTCTGAGTAATTTGCGACGACCGCCGGCCGACGAGCGCGATCAGGGCAACGCCAACGAGAACACGCATCATGCATGCTGGGCAACATGGAGACCTCTTGCTGTTTCGATCGAACGTGGCGCGTTACCAACGCAGTCCGTACGGTTGGGCTGCCTTGCTGGCTGCCGTCGGCGCCTATCGTGAGAAGACGAACGAGCCGCCGGATTGGCCAGTGGGCTTCCAGGCCCAGTATTTCCAGTGGATACCGTGGGCCTGTGGAAAAACTGGGGTTGGATGCGGGAAAAGGTAACCGTGCACCAGCCGCCCGAACCGGCCGCCGAGTCCAGCGAGCCTAAATGACCGAGCGCAGTTCGGCGACATTGTAGGACGGATTGGCCCCGCCGCGAAACAGCGCGGCATCACCCATCCTCGAGTTTGGCTGGGGCATCCGTCCCCGATCGCTACGCAATCCCCCCACGAGGAAAAATCGCCGACCATTGCTGGGTGTGGCCGAATCGCGCTCGGTCATTTAGCGTCGCACGTTGGTGCCCGAGGTGGCGACATTCGCGATCGGTTTGCGCTTCCCGCAATTGGGGCACTTGGGAGCTGGTGGTGCAGCGCTCGACTGGGCAAAAGACCGCGATTGGCCGTTTTCAATCGTCACCACGCGGCGGACATTCGACAGGATCGGCCCCTGTCCCTGGTTAGCGCGGTCGTTCCGCGCCATGGACGCGTGATTCCGCCGTGAGGAAACGTCGTCCGCCGATACGATTTTGTCCTGCCGTACCAGCAAGCTTGCCGCTGCTGCCGGACGCGAGGCCGCCGCGGACTCGGCGGCAACCGCCATTCTCGAAACAAAGTTCCGCATGGGTCGCGCGGCGGGTTGAATCGGTGCCAGACTGTAATCAAACTTGGGTCGCACCGCCGAGGGCCGCACCGCCGGAGCCATCGCTGAGCCCTCACCAAAGGGAGGCGTGCGTAGCGGTCGTCCAGCACTGTCAAAATAATAAGTCTTGCCGGGCACCAACTGCCCGTTGCCGGGCAACGACCCCAGCCCGGGGTTCGATGGGCTTCCCGCCGCACCCACCCCGTACGGAATGGGGGTCAGCGGTGCGGGCACCGATCGGATGGGAGCCCCTCCATTTCGCATGCCGTCCGCGTAACTTGATCCGCGATTCACGTCCTGGGAAGCCGGCTTCACACTGCTGGACGGCGGCAGGAGCGTGAACAACTGCTCTTGTCCCCCAGCCTGAGCCAACACGGCGGGAGACAGGCACAGCACTGCCAGCAGGACAACGCCTGTTCCCAATGGCCGCAACCAGGTATTCAATAAGCCGTTCACGAATCGTGCTCTTTCGTTGAAAGCGCAAAGCGCTATGTGACGTCTTATCGGTGTATCGGTAATGGCTGGCTGAGGTCTAAACGAAATGAATCCGCCGCAGGGGTGCGCTTACCGAACGCTGGGCAGCTGGTTGCATCGCGCAGTCTGCGGGAAGCCTGCGGTCCGTTGCAATTGCGCAAAGTTTGACGTCTTCGATGGGCTGGGATGTTAAAGCCGGTCGTCTGCGTGAGATTTAGGGCCACGGAGATGATAGCGTGGTACCCACAGGAGCGCGCGACTGAGCTTTGCTCGTGTCCCAGCACGGTGAAGTGCAGCCAGCAACCCGCTCCCCCCCAAAAAAGCAGGTTACGGCAAACTGCCGTGGAATCGCCAAGTCAGATCATGCAACGCTTTTCGGGGGAGACCGCTACCGGATTTCGGCCGGTTTTCATCAGCCCGGTGCCAGGCACACGCGCGAGCCGGCCTACTTCACACGGTGGGAGAGTTCGAAGCCTTCGAACAAGGCTTCCACAAACTGCCCGGCATCGAAAGGAGTGAGATCCGTTTCTTTCTCGCCCAGTCCCACAAACTTCACCGGCAGATTGAATCGTTCCCGAATCGGAATGATCACGCCCCCTTTGGCAGTCCCGTCCAGCTTGGCCAGCACGATCCCCGTGCACATCGCTGCATCCGAAAAACCCTTAGCCTGACTAATACCGTTCTGGCCCGCCGTGGCATCGAGTACCAGCAAGACTTCATGCGGAGCATCGGGAATCTGCTTGGCGATCACGCGGCGGATTTTGGCCAATTGCTCCATGAGGTTGACCTGCGTTTGCAACCTGCCAGCCGTATCGATAATGCACACATCCGCGTGCAGTTCCAAGGCTCTGGCCACCGTCCGATGAGCGACGCTCAGCCGGGTCACTCCCCGGTTCGCCGGTGACGATCTGCACTCCCACACGTTCGGCCCAGATCACGAGTTGCTCAACCGCTGCGGCCCGAAACGTATCCCCTGCCCCCAACACAACGGACTTGCCTGCGTCGGTAAACATCTTGGCCAGCTTGGCAATCGACGTTGTTTTTCCGGAGCCATTGACGCCAACGACCATGACCACCGTCGGACCGCTGCCAGCCTGGGCGATCGGTTCTTGCGGCTGAGCGGTTAGTTCCAACAGATTCTCCTTGATCACGGCCAGTATGTCTCCCATCCGCACCACGCGGCCGCGAAAATCGGTTTCGATTTGATCGCGGATGGCAGTCGCCGGTTTGACCCCCATATCGGTCTTGATCAATATCTGGAAAAGCTTATCGAGGAACTCTGCATCCAACAGCATCCCTTCTTTCTTGAACAGGTCCCGCACGTCCGTGTTGAGTACCTGAGTCGTCTTCTTCAAGCCTTCGCGAAACCGCGCGAACAAGCCTCGACGGCCCGTCGCGTCCGAGGTTTCGCCGTGCCGCGCGGCCGATGCAACGGTGGCGGGATCGGCAACCGGCGTGGCCGGTGCCTCCGCCGATTCAGTATGTGGGTTACTTTGCTTACGACGAAAAAAGGCCATGATAAATCCAGACTGCTACTCAGGTAGGGCGTGTATGACGCGGGCTGCCACGACGTGTGCCACCTTGTTGGCAGCCTGGGCAGCAATAGTGTTTTCCGGTGTTGCCAAGAAAGAGGCGGACGTCCTTGGGTATTTTAGACCATATAAGCAGCGGCTCCAACAACGCATGGTCGCAGCGTTGACGCGGGCGAATACCGGCGGGTTCCACCAGGAAACGCCATCGCGACGGCAACTGACTCCTGATCAGGTCGGACTAGAATGACCGAACGCGATTCGGCAACATTGTAGGACGGATTGGCCCAGCCGCGAAACAGCGCGGCATCACCCATCATCGAGTTTGGCTGGGTAATCCGTCCCAAATCGCGATATCGCTACGCAAACCCCCACGAGGATGAATCGCCAACCATGGCTTGGTGTCGCCGAATCGCGGTCGGTCAGTTTAGGAGGCCGAGGCGTCCGGTGGCCGGACGTCGTCCCCTCGGTTGAGAAAACCATCGAGCACACCGTTGACGAATTGGGACGACTGTGCGGAACCAAAGCGTCTCGCTAAATCCACCGCCTCGTTAATTACGACGCGACCAGGAGTCTCCGTGAACAGCAATTCGTAGGCACCCAGTCTGAGCACGTTACGATCGGTAGCCGCCATGCGCTCCAGGCTCCAGTTTTCGGTGCGTTTGGCCAGATGCGCGTCGAGTTCGTCTCGGTTCCGCATTACGCCTCGAATGAGCTGTTGGGAGAAAGCGACCAATTCCTCATGATTGTGCAACCTGGATCGCAGAAAGCGTTCATCGTCCGTTGAATCGCGGTCCGGATGCAAGTCAAACTGGTACAGTATTTGAAGCACGACTTCTCGCGCTCGGCTGCGTCGTGACATGTTCGTCAAGCTTTGCGTTGTCGATCGACGGTGTCCTGTCGATCGGGGTTCCCGCGGCGAGCCGGCCAAAATTTCGGATTTTGGTGCGGACCACACCGATACGTAATTTGGACTAGGAGACTTGATTCGTCAAGTTTGGTCGCGCAAGTTGCGGTTCCCGCCTCGCTGATAACCTGCCGGCAGGGGCTCGTACCGCGGCAGCCCGGTTTATTCTCGCGAGCATGGTTGACGCGTCCCGATGCGTCGAATGTGAGCCCCCCGACAAGAATTTGGGACAAGACAACCACGACGAAGCCGATCCACCAGTTCATTCGCCGGCACGATTCCACTGCCATTCTTGGGGCCGACGTCTTGTCGTCACGCGCTTGCCGCGTGCTGCCGCAGGCGGCGCACCAATCCAACCATTTGCAGTGCCGCTGCGGCACAATCGGCGCCCTTGTTGCCAACTCGTCCGCCCGCTCGATGCTTGGCCTGTTCGATTGTCTGACAAGTCAAAATACCGAACAGCACCGGCAATCCGGATTCGAGCGCCAGTTGTCCCAAACTCCGGCTAACCTGCTGATTAATGTACGTATCGTGGGTCGTTTCACCTCGAATCACGGCCCCCAGGCACACGATGGCATCGTGTCGTTTCATGTCGATGACGTGCCGGGTGGCAAGTGGAATCTCCCAAGCGCCGGGCACCCAGATCACGTCGATTTGGTTTTCTGGAACGTTGTTCTGGGTGAGGGTGGCCACCGCCCCTTCCAAGAGTTTTTCCGTGATTCCCGGATTAAATTTCGAAACGACAATCGCGAATCGGGCATTGGCGAGTTGAGTTTCCGGCTCCAGCCGCGTGACCATAATGAACTCCGTGTTTCGTGGGGTGCGGGCGCCGATTTGGGAAAATGCAGATGGACCGAATTGTGAGGCCGTTCCATTCCGCATTTTCGACATCCCATAAGGGCAATCCGCTACCTTGAGGGAATTACTCGTCCGGGTGAACTGCGGGGGCTCAGCCGTTCAGATTCATGCTCATCAGGAATTCCGCATTGGACTGAGTCTTACGAAGTCGGTTGACGAGCAGGTCCATGGCATCCGGGGGACTCATTTCCGACAGCACACGGCGCAGAATGCAGACGCGGCGGTGCTCTTCCGGATCCATCAGCATTTCTTCCCGTCGCGTGCCGCTGCGATTGATGTCAATCGCCGGCCAAATACGCTTGTCGACCAGACTACGATCCAACACGATTTCCTGATTTCCGGTTCCCTTAAACTCCTCGAAGATGATGTCATCCATCCGACTACCGGTATCAATCAGCGCCGTGGCAATGATGGTCAAGGAGCCTCCTTCTTCAACTTTACGAGCGGAGCCAAAAAATCGCTTGGGCTTTTGCAGCGCGTTGGCATCCAGTCCACCCGACAGAATTTTACCTGATTGGGGACATTCCGCGTTCCAGGCGCGAGCCAAGCGTGTGATGGAGTCCAAGAAAATGATTACGTCGGTGCCGAACTCCACCATTCGTTTGGCTTTTTCGATGACCATTTCGGACACTTGAACGTGTCGTGAGGCGGGTTCGTCAAACGTGGAACTCACGACCTCGCAGTTCTTTCCCTTTACCTGCCGTTCCATATCTGTGACTTCCTCGGGGCGTTCGTCGATCAACAGCATGATGATGTAGGCATCGGGATAGTTAGCCAGCACGGCCTTGGCCATTTTCTGCATCAAGATAGTCTTGCCCGCCCGCGGCGGACTGACGATCAAGCCACGCTGCCCAAAGCCAATGGGAACGATCAGGTCGACCACACGTCCTTCAATCTCGTTGCGCATCGTTTCCATGATGATCCGCAGATTGGGATGGACGGGGGTCAGATCATCGAAATCGATGCGTTGCGCGGCGTGATTAGGGTCCTGGTAGTTGACGGCCTCCACGCGCAGCAGGGCAAAATATCGCTCGTTCTCCTTCGGGGGTCGAATCTGACCCGAGACCGTAATTCCAGTCTTCAAGCCAAATCGACGGATCTGGCTGGGTGACACATAGATATCGTCCGGGCAGGACAGGTAGTGGTACTCGGGGCTGCGCAAGAAACCAAAGCCGTCTGGTAAGATTTCCAGCGTGCCTTCCCCGTACATCAAGCCATTCTGCTTGACCCGCTCCTTGAGGATATTAAAGATCAGGTCCTGTCGTTTCATTCCGGCAATTTCAGCCACATTGTCTTTGCGGGCTTCTTCGATCAGCTGTGCCATGTCCATTTTTTGAAGTTCGGCGATATGGACCTCCGTGCTTGCCAGGTGCGCAAACGGATCGGTCGATTCCACAGGCCTGCCCCCACGCCGCATATCGACGGCAATTTCTTCGGCCAGCGAGAGAGGTTCAAGATCGTCGTCGAGCGCCGTACGATCGCGATTAATGTTGTCACGTCGTTTGGACCCACGGTGTCGCTTGCGGGGAAAACGTGAGTTTGAATCTACTTGCTCCGGTGACGCGGACACGTCTTGAGACAATGATGGATGCGCCGGGGTTCCTTCGGCCATGGATAGACTCCAAATTGGGATGGGACAGGGTGCACAGCCAAGCGAACGTCGACTGCATCAGGGGAGATTGATTGGGGGGGCGAGTTTAGTTCGAAAAGCGATTCCAGACTTCCAAGACCCTTTTATAGGTTTGCTCTATCGTACCAGAATTGTCAATAACCAAATCACATCTGGCTCGTTTTTGATCGATTGGCAGTTGTGCGGCTTCCCGAGCTGAAAACTGGGAATCGGTCCAACCGCGGCGGCGCGCCCGCTGTTTTCGCTGATTTTCGGACGCTTCGATAAAGACCAAATGGTGACAGAGCGTATCCCAGCCGGCTTCAAACAGCAGCGCGGCGTCCAATACAACGGCGGGAGGTGGGTTAGCCTGGTCGCGGAGGAGTTGCAGATTCTGCATCACGGCCGCCTTAATTCGCGGGTGCGTGACGTCCTGCCAGAATTTCAGGTCGGAGCGGTTTTCTTGCGGAAATACGATTCCGGCAATTTTGGCCCGGTCCAGCGACCCGTTTTCCCGCAGTACGGCGGGTCCCCAGCGTCTGTGGGCGGCGTCGATCACGGCGCGTTCTTCCAGTACGGCATGGCCGGTGGCATCGGCGTCGAGGACGACCGCGCCCAGCTCAGCAAATTTGGCAGCCACAGAACTCTTGCCACTGGCCACACCACCGACCAATCCGATTACAATCATAAGTGTTTCTTCGCGCGGCGCGTGCATGTCGGACGCTGTGTGAATCAACCCATCCAACCGCTGATCGGGGAATGTGCCGCCGACATCCAACTCACCGATGAGCAATCGCTACCGCGTCACCGACGCGCACGATCAGGCCCCATGACGGCAGCCACCACAAACGCTCATCCCATGTATCAGGCCCTGTCAGTCTACGCGGCATTTGGACTGTGTTCTGCCGTCCTGTTATTGATTCTGTCGGCGCAAGTCATGGTGGAGGGTGTACATCGCTCGGCACGGACTTTCGGAGTCTTCTGCATGGCTTGCGCTGCCTGGGCGCTGGCGGATACATTTGCCTTACTTGGACCGAACGAAACATGGTCTCGGTTCTGGATCGTCACCGTTCGGCAAACTGCGGTCTGCGTGACGGCCGTCGCATGGGTCTGGTTCGCCAGCGCCTATACTTTAGCACCCGGCTCGGCCATCGGTCGACGCCTGGTCGCCTTCTATTTTGTGGTGGCACTGATCTTTGCGGCGATTGGCTGGATGCCATTTCGTGAGCAGTTGATCTACGCGTACGCGTTGGAGCAGCACGAGTATCTCTGGCATCCGGTCGGACGTGAAGGGGGAACTCTTCATGTGCCGTACCTGGTCTTTATGTTCAGCGCATGTGCGCTCGGACTGACCATGTTGCTGCTGTTTCTATTCCGCGCGGGCCCGGACAGCCGGTGGCAAGTCCTGTTAGTGCTGTTGGGAACGGGGATCTCCATACTAGTCAGCGCCCTATCGACGCTTGGCTATTTGGGCTCCCGTGCCCTGGACAAATCGATTTACTCGATGCCGGTGATGGTCCTGCTGTTGTTTTTCGCTTGTTTTCGTTTTGGATTCCTAAAGTCTTCGCCCGTGTTATTGCGGGCGTTGATGACCGCCATACCCAATCCTATTTTGGTATTGGACCGGAATTGCCATCTTGTGGAGGCCAATTTGGCGGGGCTTACGCTACTCAGCCAGGAGTCCACGACGCCGGGCAAACCGATTCTGTTGCCCTGCCCTGACCTGCGTAGCATGCTGGATGGCAGCACAGAACTCGCCCACTTTCTCTTCACTGATTTTCTTGCGCGCGAATGTTGAAAATATCGGCTGCACATCCGAGCATCTTGACCGGAGAGCGAATCCCGCTGCTGGCCAGCCGCAGCGAAACGGGTGACACACTGATTATCTTGCGCGACGAGACTGCACAACAGCAATTGGTCGCCGACCTGCAGCAGTACGCCCATTTCGTGGCTCATGAACTGAAGAATCCACTGACGTCAATCATGGCTTTGACCGAATTGCTTCAGCAGCAGGCGCCGCAGGAATCGGCGCAGCAGATCGCGGGGGAATTACTGGCAAGCGGCGAGCGCATGCGGCAGATTATCCAAGAGCTGTTACTGGCGAGTGTTCCTCAGCCGGGAATCCAGGATCTGGAGGCCGTGGATGTCCAACCCGTCACGGTCCGCGTCGTGGATCGCATCCTGTCGGACTCACCCGAGGCCATGGTTGTAGTGGAAACCCCCGCTCCCTGGCCAGCGGTTTGGGGGCGCAGCACGTGGATTGAACAGATCTTGTCGAATTTGATAGAGAATGCCTTGGAGCACGGCGGTGACGGGGCCGTTCGCATCACCGCCAGGACGGAAGCTCAGCAATTGCGCATTTCGGTCATCGACAACGGAACGAGCACGGTATTTCAAAGCACCCAGTATAACAGCGCGACAGAGTCCACTGCGACGACCCAGTCGCAAAGATGCGGCCGAGGACTGTATCCCCGCGGATTGGGACTGTCCGTCGTGCGACTCCTGGTGGAAAAGTCAGGAGGAGAAATGGGCATCGAAAGTCCCCGTCGGCATTGCACCACGGCCTGGTTCACATTGCCGCTGGCAGCCAGCTCAGCCGCATTTTGGCTTCGGAAATGTGATCTGCTCGTTCCCGCGCTCTGACCTCATCGTACCACACACTTCCCGGCCAAGTGCCATCCTGAGGGAGCTGACAAAGTGCGCAGCATGGGTCGGCAACCGAAGGAGCCTCCAGAGACGCTGTGCCACGTGCGACCGTAGACGCAGGAGATCCCGGACGCACGCCTGAGGGCCATGTGTTAGGTTGGTTTGGTCACGCGAGGCAAAGCCTCAAGTGTAGTGCGTTTCCAGGCACAGCCGGCAGAGCCTGGGAACGAGATTCAACGAACGCTCGCGCCCGCGACGTGTACGATTTCCACGTCACTCAGGTGACCTGACTCACAGGCGCCCGCGATCGCCAACAGGGATTGTTCCGAATTGCAGGCAGGCAGCAGTCGGTGAAAGAACCTCGCCTGCTTGAGTTGGGCGACAGCTTCCCACTCTCCGTCCACGGAGTTCAGCCGGTAGACGACGCCATTGGAGCCGCTGGCATACAACCGCCCATCCAAATTCCACGCGGCGACTCCGAATCCATTCATGCCTCGGCCGGGTAGCTCGTGCGCGAGACTCCAGGCGCGCGTCACCGGATCGTAAACGTCGACGCGCCGCGAAACGTCTCCATCGCTGTCGATCCCGCCGATCACGACCAGCCTTCCGTCAAGTTCACCGGCGGCCAGCGCACGACGCTCGAACGGTTGTCGCGGCAATTGTTGCCACTCGAGCGTTTTTTGCGCAACGTCCATGACCAACGGCTGGCTCAGCCATTCGCCCACCCCGTCCCCTGCCAGCGTCCAACCGCCGACGACGTATAGTTTGTCCCCTATGAACAGGGCATCGTGGGACGACCGTCCGGACGGCAGCGCGGGAAGGCTGGTCCAGGTCCTGGTCGCCGGATCATATCGAGCAACGTCCGAGACCGAGTGCAAATCGTCATCTTGCTGGGGACCATTCCGGGCCAACATCCCGCCCACACGGTAGACGGCTCCGCCCTGCGCCACCAAGGCCAGCCCTTGCAGCGGCGTTTCACACGGCAATTCCTCCCAGGCACCACTTCCAACCAGCGGCAATCGCAAAAATCTGCGGCTGAGGTTTTCGCACGAATGGTCATGTGCCTCGCCGGTATGCCCGCCGTAGACATACAGGTAACCTTCAGTCACGGCCGCGCCAAAACTGGAAATCGGTTCGGGCAGCGCCGGCAAGGGCCCCGTCGATGAGCTTGAGGAAGCAGGGACGTCGGCCTCCGCGCGTGCTGCGTGTTGGGCCGGCGTGCTCAAGGTCAACGTCATGTAGTTACTGCATCCGGCGTATGCTTCTCCCGCCAACTGCCCGCTGGCTTCTTTCTCCGCCACGCTAACCAAGAAACTCAACGGCCCATCCGCGGCGGGAAAGCGGACTGTGCCCTTCGCGTCGGTAATCTGTTTCTGAGACGGGGCCTCAGGCACCAGGCGAGATACATCGGCACCGCCAAACGGCTTCTTATCAACATAAACCGTCAGCTCCAACATTTTTTCGCCAGCCAGCATTGCGGGCACGACGTCCAGCCGATTTTCCGACGATGGCTCGAACTTGCTCCATTGCTGAGGATCGCTTCCCAAGTAATGCTTGGCGTAGTAGGTCAGCAGCGTGCCGTGATAGACGCCGTACCGGCAGCTGGTTTCCAGCAGACCGTGGGGCGCCAGAGCGGCGGGCGAACGGAGGCCGACAAACGCGTCCGTTTCCAGTTTTTTCAGCTCCACCAGCGTCGGGGCACCGCCCGCCGGACTGCGGTAACGCAACGCCAATGGAGAGAGCCGTTCGGGCAAGTGGTAGTTCTGGTCTGCGGCACTCTCGCCAAAGAACACCAGGGCACGTCCTTCCGCATCGGACGAGAGCCAGAGGAAATGTGCGTGGCATGGCGGGCAGCACCCGAGCAGGCCGATGCAAACTGCGTCAACAAGGGATCGTAAGGTCACGAAAAATCCTTTCGTGGATGTGGGGCCGATACTCAGGAGTTGCGTCGCCGCATTTGGCCCACCGATCAGGCCTTCTGGGGCTTACAGAGGAACTTTCGCTTACTGGCCAATCGGCCACATTGGCGACATACGTGACGTCGCTCCTCAAAGGCCCGACAAAGTCGAGCGAACTTTTCGGGCGAGAGCGACTTCTTCAATTTACACAGCGACTTAGACATGGATGTTACACGATGCACATGAAGTTGGCGATAGGATCGATGTTTCCGCGGGTGGAACTAATCGGCCACGATCTCATTTCCGGCACGCGTGACCAGCGCGTGGCGTACGGCCGGATCGGTCTCCGTGGCCATGAAATACGTGCCCGCATCCAGCCGTACAAACTGCACGCCCGAAGGATGGTCACTGCGGAAGGCACGATGACTGTACGGACTATGGAATTCATCCGAGTTATTGAATAGCGCAGGAAACTCTCGCGCCATGTGCCCCCAGGCATACGCCCAATACCCGCGGGCCCACGTGGTGTCGCCCCATTTTCGTTCCTGGGGCTGCCCACAATCGGCCCAAGTATAATCCCGATGTCCGTAGTTGATTTCGCCCAGAAGCAGCGTATGGCTGAGTCCGTCTTTGATGTCTCGAAACGCCAGGTTGTACCGCTGTCCATCCCGCGGATTCTTGAAGGCTCCGTCCAATCGACCGTGGAGCGCGTAAGCAGTCCGGCTGGAAATCACGTAACTCCCCGGCCCCAGTTTCTCACTGCAGGCCCGATATGGCACCGCCCGTGGCAGGCCCATCGACGGACACAGATAGGTCGCCAGCGGCCGCTCCGTCACAATCAGATTATCCGGATCCTCGGCCGGTCGGGACAGATCGTACTGGTCAAACAGGGCAGCTTCTTCGAGGTACGGCAGCAGAATGACCAACGTGCTGCCCAGATCCTGGAACTGCGTGCCGGCTTTGGGTGGCGGCAATGCCTGGTGCGCGTCGTGGTAAGCATGCGTGGCTAACCCGATCTGCCGCAGATTATTGAGGCACTGCGTGCGTCGAGCAGCCTCGCGGGCCGAGTTGACCGCCGGCAGGAGCAGGCCGACCAACGAGCCGATGACGGCAATGACCACCAGCAATTCGATCAGCGTAAACGCCGCACGGCATTTCTGGTGATTGCGGTCCCGTTGGTGCGACGCCCGCGCTCGGTGCAGCCAGCCACAGCCCATCAAGATCGCCAGCGCGAAACTCGTCCCCTCGGGGACCGATGGCGCGGCCGCCGACTGGAATTTGTGGTCATTCCAGACAATGAAATCCTGACCGTCCACCACTCCATCGGCCGTAAAATCTCCCGCACACCAACCCGGCGTCGCCGAAAATTTGTTGTTGTTCCAGGCGATAAAGTCCGCGCCGTCCACGGTTCCGTCCAGCGATGCGTCACCCGGCAGGTAGGAGGCCCCGCTAAGCAAATTGGTGGCGCCCGCCTGGGCCAGCCATTCGGTCAGATCCGCATGATCGACGATTCCATTCCCATCCACGTCAAAACCTGGATCGTTCCCATGCGCCACAATTGCCTCCACCAGGGCGTCGACGTCGGCGCAGTCAAACCGTCCGTCATCGTTGAAATCACCATCCGGCACCGTAATGACTTCCACTGCCAGGTCCAGCCGGGGAGGCTGGAACCCGGGAATTCCGATGGCTTCCCGTAGCCAGAACTTGGGGAACCCAAACCCCCCTTGTTGTTCGGCCGGGTACAGGGACGTTACCGCCAAGAACACACTCCCCTGGTCCAGCCCTTGTTGCAGGTAACCGACCACCTCCGGGAGGCTGAGATCAAGGGAAAACTCAAAGTCGATGGAACTTGAAAACGGTATCTCCTGGCCCGGCGACAGGCTGGGATTTGTGCCGAGGGCCCAGGGTACCGTGTCGAACCCCTGCATCACATTGTTTGAGACGTCCCGCTTTACGAATCCGACGAAATCGCTGGCGTAGGCATTCCGCCCACTAACATCCGTCGAGCCAAAGGGCTCGGTTTCTTGAAAAATACCGTCATCCGCTACGGCGGCACCGAATCCAAATTGTTGAAAATCGCCGCGCACGCGGCACCGTACAACTCGATCGGCCGACCTGCGTCGCCATCTGTCTGGGGATCGACATAGGACGAAACCGGATCATACGTGGGATCGTAAAGGAACGCGGCATCCGACGCGGTCGTCAAGGTCAATTTTGCTGCCGTAACCCGGTAAGCGCTCGGGCCCAAACCGGCCGGCACGTCCAGCGACGAGTTGAAGCCCACAATGATCTGAGCAAACCGATCATCCACGGTTCCATCGCCCGCAAAAACAGACCCTGAGGACCGCGTGCCGGGCGTCAGATTTTCGGGATAGAACCAGCGATCGAAGTCGGCTCCTCGATCGACGATCATATAGGTCTGACAAGTTCCGACGACTGCCAAGGCGTGCAGCATGACGGTCGCAAGGCACGGCCATACGACGCGCAGCACCTGAAAAGATGAAAACCGGTACTCCCATTTTCGCTCGGTCAGCCCTAGACATGCCGGCTACTCCCAGCATGCCAACCGCCCCGCCACATTTCACGCCTGACGGTGAACATCGCCAGCAGCAGACTGATGACTCCGCACAAAGACGGTTCAGGCACCGGCGAAATGGACGCCAGATCCAAGTCGAACCGATAGGCGGTACTCGTCATCCCGAATCCACTGGGCACTTCCACTCCGACTTGGACGTTGCCGACTTGGGCGAAGACCGAGTCAAAGTCAGAGCCCTCGAAGGAAACAAACGCCGGATTGGAAGGCGCGATGGCAAATCGAATGCGCGTCCACGTGTGGGGCAAAACCGGCGCAAAATCCACCGCAATGGCACCCGGGAAATTGAGCGGGCTGGAAAATCGAGTAAAGAAATTCACCGCCGCGGGAAGGTCATGCCGCACTAACGCGGAGAATTCGCCCACGCTCTCGGTAATCCAGTCGCCGGCAAAAGCGCCACCGCTGGCTCCCAACGCCTGGTGCGCCGAAACAGAACCAGCGAATCACCGTCCGCCTGCGTACTGAAATTCTGCTGATCCGAGATGAAGCCGTTGCCATCGGGGCCACCGCTGGCGATGTAATCAAGATTGAACGTCTGAGCGACGTCCGCCCAGTTCGAAGAACTGGCAACGAAGGACTCGGTGAAGGGCACGGTCGCAGCAAGGCCAGTCGAACGGGCCACAAGCAACCAAATACACGCTCCGAACGTGATGCTTCGCGCCCATACCGCCCGCCGCCGCGACGTGCGAATGCAGGACACTCCCCGGATCTCCAGAATTGTAATCAAACGACCCAAAACCATGATGCAGTCCTTGGAACGGAAGTCTCGATCAATCTGGTATGTCGACAGCGTGGTCGCATCGCAGTCCCAAGACCCCTATAAGCCGCCGATTTTTATTCGGCATTTGACTTTCAACTTGACTTGTAGCCCGAAAACTCCAGGATGCCGCCGAACTGGCTTCGGCGGTACCTCCCCCTTCCCACTTGCCCCCTTGCCCCCTTGCCCCCTTGCCGCCCGTTCCCCAGGGCAGACGTGGCTGACCGAGAAAACCTCCGGCATCCGGAGTTTCAAGATCGTGCTTGCATCAGCTCGGCGGTCGCATACCGCCCGTAAAAAACGGGCGGCTTGGCTGGGCATCGGCAGAGGGCTTCTCGGTTGCGTGCCGGCAGGCTGAACTCATACTGAGACTGAGTCTCAATACCAAGTTCGTATGCGATTCGTTCGTGGGCGTCAAGAGGGCGCGATGGGGTAGTTCGGGATTCAGCGGCATCCCGACCGGCCGGGAGGGGGGCAAATCCGTACGGGTGGCAAATCCGTACGGGGGTGGCAAATCCGTACGGGGGTGGCAAATCCGTACGGGGGTGGCAAATCCGTACGGGGGTGGCAAATCCGTACGGGGGTGGCAAATCCGTACGGGGGTGGCAAATCCGTACGGGGGTCGGCAAATCCGTACGGGGGTGGCAAATCCGTACGGGGGGTTTGGGGGGAATCCCCCCAAACCCCCGGCGTTAATCGTCATGGTTATCCGGCAAAGTGCCGCACGACCCTCGCTGCCAATTCGTGGTCGGCAATGTGCGACGCGCCCAAAAAGTCGGGTTGGGACGACAGACAAACGCCCTCGCCGTTCGCAACGAGGGCGCCGTGCGAGCCCCGCACCAGCGCCGCATTCAACGGAACACCATTCGACTCCCGATCCCAGAACAGCTCCACGGGGTCGTAACCCGGCTTACGATGGATGTCGACCGTGCGGGCAAACGCCGGCGCCTGGTCGTCCTCCAGCCACCAGTAGTAAGCCTGCCAGCTGCTCGCATCCGAAACGATCACAACCTCGCCTGCCCGTGGATGATCCATGTTCAACTGCTCACGCTGCGACCCGGCGACGACCATCGACACACCCGGGCGATTGCGAAACAACTCGACGACGCGCGGGATGTCACCGGCCGACTTGACGAAGACGTGCGAGAATTGGTGATCGACCAGGGCCCAGGCTCCGCTAGCGACAAGGTCCAGCTGCTCGCCGACGTCCGACTGGTTCGCGCGCAACAAGCCGGCCTCGCGTAAGACCCGATTCGGAAACAACACATGATCGACATCGACAATCTCGTATTCGCTGGTGGCCAGCCAGGCTGTGTGTTCATTTTCAAACAGACCCGCCACGGTTTCGAAAAAACTGCCGACGACGTCATCCAACTCCCGGAGGGCGGCGATGGCCGGCGGGCTGTCCGGTCCAGAGCGTTGGGCGGCGTAGTCCAAGTGCGGCAAATACACGAACGCAAAATGAGGACGAAACTGCTCCAGCATCAGGGCCGCAGAGTCCACAATCCATTGAGTCGACTTGATGCTGGCCAGCGGTCCCCAGAAATTCATGAGGGGGAAATGGCCCAGCCGCTGCAAGAGCTCGCCGTAGAATTCGGCCGGCTGCGTGTAGCACCACAACGACTCGGATCCATCGGGATTATGCGCGGGAGCCGGCATGCAGGCGTAGTCCGCCGTACACCGCTTGGCCAGCATGGGAAACCACACGGCAGATGTATGTTCCGGTGATACGCGTTTGAGCATTTCCCAGATTTGTGGCGCTTGAATGATCTCATTGCCCGCGGTCCACATTTCCACTTCGTGGCGTTCGCGATGGAAGAGCCCGTTGGCCACCACGCCATGATCTTGCGGCAGCCTTCCGGTCAGCATGGTCGCCTGCGCCGGCCAGGTCACCGCAGGAAACGCATGTTGCAACGTGGCAGTTTCCCCCTCGGCGAATAACTGGCAAAGTCGAGGCATGGAGGGCAGGTCGCGACGACGCAAGCCGGGGATGGATAGCCAAATCAAGGGAGACATGCGTGGCACCTTGCTCAAGTAGGGCGAGCGGACGCTCAAAGCGTTTGCAAAAACTCAAAGGCTTGCCGCGCCGCCCGCGGGGCCTCGTGACTGTGACGACTCAGCTCGACGTAGACCCCGCCATCATAGGACACACGCTGCAACGCGGCGAGCACGGGCCGAAAGTCAATTTCGCCTTCGCCGAACATCAAGTGCTCATGCACGCCTCGACGCATGTCCTCCAAATGCACATTGGACAACAAGCCGCCCCAACGGACTACCTGCTGGCTGAGAGGAGTTTCCGCCTGGCAGTGCAGATGCCCCACGTCCAGCGTCAGTCGCAGAATGTCTCGGTCACCGGGGAACCGATCCAACAGCTCGTGCAGTCGCGACATGCGATCTATGAACATCCCGGGTTCCGGCTCAAACGCCAGGATCACCTGCCTGGATCGAGCGTACTGGATGACGGGCTGCAGGGACTCGGTTAAACGATGCCAGAGCAACTCGGGACCGACCGCGTCGTCCGCCATGCCAGACCACAGCGAAACGCAATCGCTGTTCAAATCGACCGCGGTGTCGATCGCCCGTTTGAGAAAATCGATGCGTCGCGTACGGTTAGCGGCACACGCGCTGATCAGCGTGGGAAAATGTTTGCGGCGTGGATCGAGTAAATAGCGGGCGCCTGTTTCAATCACGCTCCGCAACCCCAACTCCTCCAACCGTCGTCTCACTTCGCGTCGTTGTTGGTGTGCGTTCCCGTCGAATGGGTTGAGCACCTGGTGATCGATCGTCAGGCCCACGCCGCGATAACCGATTTCCGCGAGGATCATTAGCGCATCGGTCAGTGCATGATGCGCGAATCCGTTTGTGTTATAACCCCAAAAAAACATGCTCGCTCCGCCCCACTCGCCCTTTCCACCCCATTGACGGGCGTGATTTCACTTCAGGCACACGATCATGTCGAATAGACGACCCGCCCGAACGCCAGGAACGGGACGAGCAGACTGAGCACCAGCAGTGGTCCGATCATCGTGCGGTCAACCGCCATCGCCACGGCAGCGTCCAGCACGATCAGTGACAATATACAGTGCTTGACCGCCGTTTGTACGCGTGGCGGACTGCCTTGGACCGCGGCAACCACGCACGGCCGGATGATGGACAACCCCAGTACCAACACCGTCAAGGGCCAGGCACCTCGCCAGGCAAACGACAACCGGCGGTTGCCCTCGACAAACGGCGGAAATCGGGGGAAGGCTGCCAGGATGCCCAGCCCCAACACCATGACCAGGATCCCAAGATAGAGATTGGCACGACTCGTAACGAGGGCTTCATTCCGAGCGAACAGGGTGATACCGGCCACGTATGTTCCCAGACCGATTACTACTACCAGTTGCGCGGGATCGAACCCCCAGCCGGAGCCTGTGTAGGCGGCCGGGACGCTCATCCCCAGCAGCACATTCAGTGCACGGCATAATCCCATGTTGACGGGTCCCAGCCATGTTCGTTTCCACAGCGCGTCATAGGCCAGGATGGCCATGCTCAGGCCAGCGGCAATTCCTGGTGTGCGCCAATCGCCACCTCCCTCGCCCCGGTAGGACCACGTGGCGGCGAAAGCCACGGCAATTCCGACCGCCAACAGGGCCACGCCGCATACGGCCGCGTGACGCAGCGCGATGGCTCCGGACGGCAACGGACGATCCGGTCGCTCGCGGCGGTCCTGCTGAATGTCAAACACGTCGTTCAACACCATGCCCCCCATGTACAGGCAAGCTGACGAGAGGGCGACCAGTGCAAACCAGAGGGTCGGCGTCAGCGTTCCGCGGACGAACAAGCACCCCATCGCCACATCCGCCAATGCCGTGAACACGTTGGGAAATCGGACAAGTCGCAACCAGGCCATGATCATAGGTCCGCGTCAGCTACTAGCGCTGCGATAACTTCCCAGCGACTTGATGAACAACCAACGCGAACCGGCCAGGCAGAAGAGCGTAGCCAACAACGCAAATCCGCAGAGGAACCATGTTTGGTCATCGCTGGGCATGAGCGGACGAATCATGATACGGGCGGGTACATTGACGACAATCAAGACGGGCACGATGAAGGTGAAGAACCATCTGAGCGGCTCGCCATAGGCACCGCCGTAAATTTCCATCGGATAACGTGAAAAGTTGGTTATGTAGAACCAAAAATCGTAGAGCGACTGGTTGCGTCCCATCCAGACACTGGTCGCCGCTAGCGAGATCATCAGGCTGTACAGGATGGCCACGCCGCACAGCAGATAAAACGGATAGAGAATCAGCATCGATGGTTGCAATTGCAGCGGTGCTTCGACGCGCGTGACCAGCTTCCACAGACTGTACACAAACAACACGATCCCCAGCAAAAAGTTGGCCAGTGCGGTCCACGAGACGCGCCGCAGTGAAACCAGGAATTGCGTATCGATCGGCTTGAGCAGCGCGAAATCCAAACTCCCGGTGCGAATCATCTCACTGAATTCCTCGGCGTTCGGCATGAAAAAAGCCTGCACCGCACTATTCACGAACATCGTCGTCGACAAAAACACGAAGAATTCGTACTTGCCCCAGCCAGTGCCCGGACCGATTTCGCTGGTGTATTGGAAAATGAGCAGGTAGAAACCCAGATTCATCAGGATCCAGGACATGGAGGCGATCGACTCGATCCAGAAGTTGGACCGAAAGCTCAAATCGCGCACCAGGCTATTACGCATAAAGGTCAAAAAAACCCGAACGTATAACATCATCGAAGTCATCGAATTGCCGCGGAACCGAAGCGCATTAACCACCGTAGCCACTGTAGCGTCGGATGCCGCGTTTCAGCAGCAACCGGCTTAACAGAATAAAAAAGACGACCCAGGCGAATTCCGCACCCAGTCGCACGAGAAGCTCACGCCCCTGGATCTTTCCCAGGAATACGGCCGCAGGGAAAAAAGCCAGATAATGCAATGGCAGCAGCTCGACCCCCTGTCGAATCCCGTCGGGCAGCATATCCAGCGGAAACATGTGGCCGGACAGGAAAAAACTCAGCAGCATATACACGAACAACAGCGAACTCACCTCCAGAAACCAGAACGCACACAATCCAATAGAGGTTTCCAGGAAGAACCCCAGCACAAATCCCATCAGCAACGACCCCACGAACGCCAACAGCGTAGCAGCGTCGGGCCAGCCGGAAAAATAACCGCGGCACAGGAAAAAGACCAACGCGAAGGGCCCCAGAGCCACCGAATAATAGGCCAGCTTGTGGGCCAGGCGGCTGAGCAACAAAAACCCGGTAAGGTCAATCGGTTGAATCAGAAATTTGTTGATCTCCCCAGTCCGCAGTTGCCGCGCGATCCCGCTGGCCAATCCCGGCATGCTGGAAAACGCGCGGCCCACCATCGTCAACAGGTAATAGGCTACAAAATCGTTGTAGGAATATCCTCGGATCGTGGCGGAATCGGAGATGTGATCGGCACGGATGGACTCGAACACAGCCCACCAGAGAAAAATCTGTGTCACGATCGGCAGGAACCGCATCAATGTAGCCAGGGCAAAATCCGCGCGGTACACAAGCCGCTCTTCCAGCGCGACGCGAAAAATGGTCCACCAGGTCAATGATCGGGCATACATGCTGTATTCGGCTCCGCGAGGCAACAGGGCCCATGCTGGCAGCATTGGCCACGAGAGACTTGCACGGTATGGGTACTACACGAGTGCCGTCACGCGGTCTTCGACTTGCGAAAACAGGTCGGCGATAACTTCTTCCAAAGGCGGATCTTCGACGCTGACGTCCTCAATCGTGTGTCGACCAAAAATCTCGGAGAGCACCCTGGCAACCTGGTTGCGCGCGACACGGAGCTTGATTTTTGGCGGTACGGTCTCGATCACCTCGCCATACGCATCCAACATCGGAAGTTGATCCGAGGCAAAATGCAGGGTGACAACTTTATGACCGCTGAAGCGATCGATGATGCCCGTGAGTGAACCATCGTACTTGAGTTGTCCGTTGGCAATGATGAGCACCCGCCGGCACAACGCTGCCACGTCTTTCATATAGTGACTCGTCAGCAAGATGGTTGTCCTGCGCCGCGCTTGGTATTCGCGCATGAACTGCTGGATGCGATGCTGCGCGACAACGTCCAGGCCAATGGTGGGCTCGTCCAGAAATAATACGTCGGGAGAATGCAGCAGTGCGGCGGTTAGCTCCATCTTCATCCGCTCCCCCAGGGAGAGTTCCCGAACAGGCTGGCTCATCAAGTGCGCAATATCCAACAGTTCCGCCAGTTCGTTCAGGGTCCGTTGGTAGTCGGCGGCGGAAATGCGATAGATCTGCTGATGCAGACGGAACGATTCAAGTGCGGGCAAGTCCCACCACAGCTGGTTCTTCTGTCCCATCACCAGAGCGAATCGGCGGCGATAGGCATCCTTACGAAGCCAGGGAACGTGCCCCAGTACGGTGGCGGCACCCGACGTGGGCGTGATCACACCGGATAGGAGTTTCAAGGTGGTGGTTTTGCCTGCCCCGTTGGGACCTAGAAAGGCCACAAACTCCCCTTCTTCCACGGTCAAGCTGATCTCGCGCACCGCATGTACGTCGCGGTAATCGCGACGGACCAGGCCGCGTAGGGAAGCACGCAGCCCCTCTTTTTTTTGATAGACGCGGTAGGTCTTCGACAGCTGTGAGACTTCAATGACGGCCATGCCACACGATTATAGATGCCCTGCGCCATTACCAACAGGGCGGTGGCCGCACAACCAGAGATTACGTTTCGGCTACCGGGCCGAGTTTGGGCGAGGCCTCGACGGAGGCCGTCAAGCGGGCCAAGTCCGCACCGACGCGACCCAGGAATTCCACGGAGGGAGGCCCGTAGGGTTGGAATTTTTCATATTCACCGCGTTCGTCGTCATAGAACATTGCGCGGTATTGTCCCAGCTGCGCGGCGGCCGCCGAATCGATCAGGTTACTGGAGTCCGTGGGGCTCATTTGGAACGCGACGCGGAAAGCAAATTCCCGCAGGGTCGCACGATCCAACCAGCGGCTGAGGTTGTTGTAGCTGTCACACCACAGCAGCACGTGGACATGCACGGCAGCCCCCTCGGCAATCACGCGCTGGAACACCTGGGCAGGTTTCGATTCTTCTTCGCTGCTACCAAATCCACTGAAACCGAAATCTTCCTCATCTCGTCGCAGTTGTCTAAAGCGGGCCAGGTTATAGATCACCAGATAGATGGGCGGATAATCCGTACCGTCGCCAGCCAGGCGCTGCGTGACTTCTTCGCCAAGCTGCCGGAGCACCGTCTCGACTTCGGCCGGTTCCAGCACGGTCACTCCGTCCAACGCATGCACGTGTTTGGCGAACCGCGCTCCCAGATTCATGCCGGTTCCCTCGAAGCGGCCGCCATCGCACACCAGCCAGCGAGGTCGTTGCCGTGCCTGGCCGCAACTCGTCACCAGCAGCGAGACGATCGCTGCGCTGAGGACGCCGTCTGCCAACTCCTGACTAGGACCGACCACCAGCAAATGGCTTCCCGACTGGGCTCGAAAGCTGACCGAAGTGGGGTCTTTGATGGCGACCGCAGAACCCAGCCAGGCAGCATGCAAGTGGGGACCCGCGGGGTCCTGAAGTCTCCGCAACAGCAGTGGATTGGCAGCCAGGTCGGCCGCTGTATTGCCTTCAAACACAATCGGCGCCCGCAATTCCAGCGCGCGCCGTGCAGCCAGCTCAGTCAACTGCTTGAGGTAATTTTCACGTTGCTGATCTGGCAGCCATACCACTTGGAAGGGATGATTGCCCTCGAATAGCCCGTTTGCGTTGTTGTAGATCGCCTCCCCTGGTCGATTCAACAGGCGGGCCGCCGTATTCTCTTCGCTCAAAATCAAATGCGCATCCGATTCGCTGCATTGCAGGGCAATCCGCACGGCCATCTGGCCCAAGGTGCTGCGGGCCAGGGAATAGGCACCCGCTAATGTCTGGGAGCCAAGGACCACGTGGATGCCAAAAGCACGCCCTTGCCGCACCAGGCGGTCCAGTAACAACGAGGCTTCGCTGGCAACCTTGTCGTCGTTGACAAAGAACTCCTGGAATTCATCCACGACCAGCAGCAGCCGGGGCATGGCGACCTCGGGATTTGCATCACGATAGGCGCCGATGGTCTGCACCCCCACGCCTCGGAACTGTTCGCCGCGACGCTGCAGTTCCTGGTCCAATCGCTGCAGGACGCTCAATCCGAATTCCCGTTCGCTTTCCACAGCCACCACGCGGGCGTGGGGCAGTCCAAACTCGGCATACGCTTTGAACTCCACCCCCTTCTTGAAGTCCACCAGGAAGAACTGAAGTTCGACGGGACTGTAGTGCAGAGCCAGGTTGGTAATCATCGCGTGCATCAGCGTCGACTTGCCCGACCCGGTCTTGCCCGCAATCAACACATGCTGCGAAGTACCCTTGCCCAGAACCATTAACTGTAACTTGGTGGCGCCGGCCCGTCCCAGCGGAACCTCGATCTGGTGTCGACTATCAGAGGTCCACCAGTGCTCCTTTCGTGGCGCCACCATCTCGAAGGGGACTTCCACGCGACTGGCGTCGGTGGCCTGTTGTCCGGCAGCGCGGACGATCCTGGTCACAAGTTCGTCTTCCGGCGGCTGGTCAATCGTGATGGGGAACTGACGCAGCAACTCATCTTTCCAGATCAGCCGCTGCTGCTCCGCGTCCCAACACAGCGTATTGGCGTGCGCCTCCAGGTCGGCCAGGTCAAAGTTCCTTGGAACCTTCATCTTGGTGTCCACGCTGATCAACGTGTACACGCCGCACTTGGCGCCACTGGTGGCAATGCTGACCAGTCGCCGCGTGGCTTCGTCGGAGAAATTTGCTGGAAAATTAGCGACCACCAACACCTGGAAAGGCTCAGCCACTTCGCCGGCGTGTTCGTTGTACTGCTGAATCGAAGCGAATTCGTTGCGGAGATACTTCTGAATCACGTTTTCCATATGTTGCGTCAGGTCGGACAGTCGCTGATTGATGTGATTGGTCTCCGTCCAGATTCGATTGGCCACCAGCCGTTCATCAAAGTCGGCCAGATGCATGAAGGCGGAGAAATTCTGCCCCAGCCCGGTGGGGTCCACAATGGTAAACCGCACCTTTCCGGCGGGCAGCGACGTCAGCATGCGCAACATCACCTGTTGGAATAGGCGGATCGCCCGATCGCGGCCGATTCCATCCGCTTCTACTAACAGGGATGGAGCCCGTGGGAAAGCCAGCACCGACGGGAGCTGGAATTGATGTTGACGCACCGCCAACTGCGGATCCTGCGACAGCCCTCCGGCAAACTGCCGCAGGTCAACAACGTACGTGCCAAACGGAAGCGCCCGGGGCACGTCCGTCTCGGTTTGCCACGCCTGCCAGTCCACGCGGTCCAGTTCGGGAAAGCGGTCTTGGCAATAATCGCACATGGCCAGCGCCTCGCCGGTGAACGACTCGATCCCCGTCTTCCAGCGGCGGATCAACGATTCCCAATTCAGGGCGTGTTGATTGGCCAATTCGGCCAGCCGAGCATCGCGCTCGTAAGTCAGACGGTTGACGACGGCGTTGTGGTCCGCTTCCATTTTCTCCATCAACGGAGGAAACGTCTCGCGACACACCTTCGCTTCGCTGTCCCAAATTTGCTGACTTTTGGACTCGCGTAAATCAAGTTCGTCATCGATCTTCTTGCGTTCCGCGCGGCGCTGCGAATCGAGTTTGGCTGACTCCAGTTCCAGCTTCTCCCTTGCGTTGTGGATCCATTGATCTCGGCGAACTTCCAGCTCGCTGTAGCGCTCCCGATGTTCCACGTCCACCATGTCGGCGGCGTGCGAGAGGCTAACGGTTACCTGAGCCAGACTCTGGTGCAGCTGCTGACACAAGTCGACCGTTCGGCGGCGGGCCACGACCTGGCAAGCGATCCGCAGCCCCAGGGCCAGGCTCAGCGATCCGAGCGCGCTGAGGGCGATCCACACCCATCCCGAGAAACCCGCCCGCCACCCCACGGGAACGCCGACCGCGACCAGCGCCGCGATGAACACCAAAATCGCCCATCCGTCATCGACGAACCGGACGGCAACATCACGATTGATGGTGGCCAATTGTTCGCTGGCCCGCCGCGCCGCTTCACGGTACCGCTTTAACAGCAGCGCTGTCGTGGCGGTGGGGATAATGTGCCGGGGATCTGGAAGTTGGATGGGGGCCCGACGCCGGCGAAGCAATTGCAGCGATTGCTTCTCTAGCCACGCGAATTGCGCTGACTCATTTTCGATCGTCTCTTTGGCTTGCTGAGCGACCCCGTCGGCCACGCGCAAATCTTGCTCGTAGTCCCGCTCCGCCATGGCCTGGGCCTGCCGGAAATCCAAATCGGCGGAATCACGGGCAGCCCGATACCGTGCCTCGACGGCTTCGAGCCGCTGCTGCCGCTCCGCCGACACGCGTCCGACCTCATCCTCATGGCGACGACGGGCAATCTCGAGTTTCCCCAGATACTTCGAGTTAAGGTTGTCGTAATTTGACTGGTGCTCGGCGGTGCGCCGATCAATTGCCGCTTGCGTGTCACCGCGGCATTTTTGCGTCGCCTCTTCATATTCGCGCTCAATCTCCACCTCGCATTTCGCCCGGTCAGCAACCAGACGCGCCAGTTCCTTGAGGAGTTCTCGTTGGCGATACGTTGAGATATCTTGCATGCAGGGGTCCGCCATGATTTTACGCGTCGCTGCGCGGCCCTCGCCGCAGCGCCGTCTGCCGGCAGGTCGCGGTCCACGCCAACGGCCAACGTGACCAGTCGCAAATCGATGATCGCCGTACACGGCGCGGCCGTGGCCAGCGGCGTGTCGGTTACTCCATCGGGTCGCCGCAATCTTGTTCGGCCTGTTCGATACACTCCGCCAACTCGTGAATTGCCGCCAATGTCAACTGCAGCGTGGGCATCAACGGAGCGAGATACTTTTCTTCATACTGTTGGGCGGTCACGTCTTGCCACGCTTGCCGTGTTTGCTCCCACTTGTCGCGGAGCTTCTTGGTTTCCTTCTGCAAGCGACCAACATGGGTCTGTAGATCACAGATGCTCATCCTGCTCCAGCCTTTCGTGCGGTGCCGCCGACTCGGCGGGTGCCTCCTCCGCCAGTACCACTCTGCCTATCGACGATGCCCGCATGTGGGTTTCGGTGTACTTGTCGAGGGCTCGCAAAATTCGATCGAGTGCCGCCAGGGCGCGGGGAATGTCGACGTCCGCATAATGCTGCAGCCTGGCCAACTTGCCGTGAAATTCTTCCGTTTGATGTCGCATTTTGATCCGCCAATGCTTCACCTGGCGGATTTTCGACTCGCACAGATCCTGCCGCTGCTTGGCACAATCCACCGCTTTCTTTTCATCGATGCACGATTTGTGCTCGTCCCGCATGGCGGCCATTTTGGCCAGTTGCAGGTCGCTCTGCGCGGCCACCAGCCGATTTTCCGCCAGGCGCCAGGCGTGCGGCCAATAGCGCGCTCGATCGCTTTCGATCCATTCTTGAGCGCGATGAGTCTCCAGGCCCAGCGCTTCGCAAATACTCTGCACAACCTCTTGAAACCGCCGCAATTCCGTTTGGAATTCGCGGAGCGCATCGACGGAAGTAACTTGGGCACGGCGATTCATGCGGGGCTCACACCTACGATTGCAAGTACTCGTCGATCTGATCCGCTTTTCGCATCAAGTAGGGAACATGGGTGTCGCTGGCCTCAAGAAACCTCAGAATGACTTTCGTCTGCTCATCAAATTTGCCGCAAAACTTCTTGTGCTCCTGGTCACGCCACGTCGTGCCGAGCGCGTTCAACTGATGACTCACGTGCTGTAACTTCGTTCGCAACTCCGTATTGAATTTCTTCAACGAGCGGGCGAATTGACGTAGTTCCTCGGGATCGACGACGGCTTGTGGCATACCCAGTACTTTCCATGAAATACGCGTGATGCAGCCGATCACCGGCCGTGACCGGACTGGGCGGGGTTGGC
The DNA here is from genome assembly GCA_963695565.1 of uncultured Planctomycetales bacterium. Lineage (GTDB taxonomy): Bacteria > Planctomycetota > Planctomycetia > Pirellulales > Pirellulaceae > CAVOGW01. Next base: position 111,123 of record CAVOGW010000002.1, on the reverse strand, counting down.
CGCCCTGCACAACCGACATCCTGCTGGGCCACCACCGCCGACTAATGCCGGCAACCCCTATTTTGAACGTTGGCCACGGTGAGGGCAATGCTCTGCCCTGGCGCTCGCTCGTTTGTCCCCGCGAACTTTCGGGTGATATCAATTCTAGTGAATGTGCGGCGGCGACGTGAGTCGTTGCGAGGCGCTTGGTTCGAGTCTTGCATTTTCGACGTCGCAGCCGACACCCTGTAGAACAATTGTCCCCAATGGTTTCCGGGCCAACGCGAGCGCCGAGAATGAACAATTGAGGACCATTGTTCTACGTTGCGGCGAAAACCACACCTGCTCGCGCCAGAAAAGTGCAAAACTCGAACTTAAACAACGAGCCGTCGCATCGAAGGCGACGGCTGCGTGTCCTAGCGGGTCGGGTGTGGCACGCGCAAAAACAACCGGGCCTGCTGCCAGCTATTCATGCGGCTTGATGCCGGGTTCAGGCCTGGGCGGCGGCCAGCACCTCATCGTAGTTGGGATGATCGGCGATCTCCCCCACGTATTCCACATGCTTGATTTTGTTCCGGCCATCAATCACGAATACGGCGCGGCACAAACACCGATCCAGCGGACTGCCTTTGATCAATACACCGTAGTCTTCGCCGAACCGAGTGCAGCGATGCGCGTAAGCGTCTTCACGTTTTCCACGCCTTCCGCTCCGCACCAACGCTTCTGACCAAATGGCAGATCCATGCTGACCACATACATTTCCACGCCAGGCAATTTTTTCACTTCGTCACTGAAGCGCTTGGTTTCCTGGTGGCAAACAGGCGTATCCAGCGAGGGAACCGTGGCGATGATCCGCATCTTGCCGGCATCCGTCTGCAAAGTTACCTCCGACAACGCCGTATTCTGCAGACTAAAATCAGGAGCCGTATCTCCCACGCGCAGCGCATCCCCGGCAACGTCAATCGGATTTCCTTTGAGCGTAATTCCACTTCGAACTGCAGTTGTCATCAGTTGCCTCCACTATTCATGAAAAAATTCAAAGATTGTCCAAAACGAAGTCGTCACCGTGATCGCCGCGGCTCATGCGAACAGGCAGGGAACACGGGACACGGCCTGGCACACCCCAACGCGAGGATCGCCGGAAGATATCCGAGAGATCACCAATATCCGCTAGAACCACCCTGCTTCGCGGGCGGAGCACAGACACGGACTCCAGCGTGACGATGGTAGTATTCCCGGATTGGTCCGTGGAGACAAGGGGGGCCGCAACGTGCACAAGACAGTGCGCGTCAGAACGTCAAGTCGACGCTGGGAATCGCCCGACAGTTCAGGGGGCGATCAGAAGCCGATACAATGTGGCCGTTGCACGTCATCACGGATGACCGTCAACTCGTTGGCAATCCGCTGGACCCCGTCAATGCGGCGAACCACTTCCTGCGCCATTTGTTTCTCAAAGAAAGAATTCACCGATCCATGCAAGACCACGTGCCCGTCCCGCGCATGTGAGCGAAGCTTGCGTCCGGCCAGGTGTGGCGCCGTCTGCAAGGCAAGGTTGACGCGGTCGTCCAGACTTAACAGTACGTGATTCATGGCTACACCCCGGAAAGATTTGTCGGCTCCGAGTCAAGTATTCGCCACAATTTGCTGTCGGGTGCGTTTTCTGGGGCAATGAGCGTACAAGAATAACGCGCGGCGGGACCGGTCGGGCGGGTCAGACCAGTCAGACCAGTCAGGCAGATCGGTCAGTTCCCAACGCTCGCACGTTTCGCGGTGCCGTCAGCCTGCCATCAGTGGCAGTACCGCCAACGCGGTCCACAGCCCCGCCAGCCAACGCATTTCGCTTTGAAAAGCAGCGGCATGGTGCCGTGTGGTAAAGCTGGAAACCAGGAAGTCACGTCGCTGTTGATAACTCGGATGCAGCCACGATCCACGGTAGGCATGCTGGCGTTCCAGCCGCCACAAGATCGAAAGGTACTGCTGCAACGCCGCCGCCTTGCTACGATCCTGGGCGAGTTCCCGACACGCCCACAAGTCCGCTTGATGCTCTAAACGTCGCGAGTACCAGCCCAATGCCACCAGCAGGTACGCGACGGTGGCCAGAACCGCGATCGGTGTGACCAAACCGGCATCGACCTCGTTCAGATGGAAGAACCGCACGGACCAAATCGACAAACTGCCGGGGAGAAACAAGAGTGTGAATCGCCACAGTAAATGGCGATGGGCAACGTGTCCCAGTTCATGGGCAAACACGGCCTCAATATCCTCCTCCGAGAAATCTGTTAACAGACCGTCCGAGAGAAAAATGCGGCGTGTCGCGGGCCAGATTCCACAAACCACCGCGTTCGCGCGCCGCGCTGGCGTCGGCCAAAACAAAATTTCCTGAAGTCGCACACGCCGCCGGGACGCAAACTGCTCCAAGCACTCCCTGAGTGGACTCGACGGTAACGGTGTGGCCCGCCAGGCGAAGGTCAACAAGACCGGCATCCCCGTTAAGAGCAGCAGACCGTTAATCACAAACGTCACCAGTGGCAAACGAGTTTCGCCCAAAGCGCCACACCAAGGTTGCATGACATCATGCAGCACGCTGAACAACAAGATCGGGCCCCAGGCCAGCGGGATCGTCAGCCGAGCCTGCGAGATTGCAAATCGCCATCGCCGGGAGGCGGGCTGGCGGCAATCGCCCGCCCTGTCGAATAACATCCACCGGGAGCCCAGCCAGGAAAGTCCCAATGGCGTGAGGATCGCCAGTTGGTCCATCAGAATCCAGTCGTCGGACATCCATCGCGCATGAACGAAGTCGGGCCACTGGGCCACGTAAATCATGGTCAACGAGCAGCCGGCCCAAATAAGGAAGTGGCCTCTCAGCCAACGATCTGAAGGACGTTGGCTGCGTCCTGCACGGACCGTGGCCAACACGGCCATCAGAATTGGCAGCATGACACACAGTCCTGTCACACCGATGGCCCAATTAGAATTCACGGGCACATCGGCAGCGGGAGCCGATTGACCAATTGCGAGCGCACCGAGGATGGCCATGCACACCAGGTCGAACATGACTTCCAGTTTATCCTCGCGCTGGTCAGATGGCGAATGATGATTGCGGTGGGATGGGACAGGTCAGTCAGGTCAGTCAGGTAAGACTGTTTAGATGGTCAGATGAAAATCCCATCCCCGGGTAAAACCCGCCATTTATTCAAGGTCTTGGGGCGCTGCTGGCACAGGGTCTATAATCGGCAAACGTCAACGCAGCGTGGACTGCATACCTCGAAACAGGGAAACCCTTGATGCCGACAAAGAGATTTCACGGAATACGTGGCGCAGGTTTTACGCTTGTGGAATTGCTGGTGGTCATCGCCATCGTGGGCGTGCTGGTGGGCCTGCTGCTGCCGGCTGTCCAGACCGCTCGGGAGGCAGCGCGACGGACGCAATGCAAGAATAATCTCCGACAACTGGGGCTGGCCGTTCTCAACTACGAATCTGCCCGCGGGGCCTTGCCTCCCAGCACGCTCGTCGACCTCACGACGGATGTGACAGGCAACAACGGTTCCTGGGGAATTCACGGCAGGATCTTGCCCTACCTGGAAGAGGCCGCCTTATACAGTCGCGTGTCCCCCGAGACTGCTTGGGACTTTCAGCTGGCGATCGACGGCCTGCTGATTCCCAGCTTTCAATGCCCGAGTGACCGCCGCGCGGGCGAAGTCCGGGACCCGGGTGGCGGAAAATCGAGACTTTATTCGACCACCTACGGCTTTAATCTGGGAACCTGGTTCGTGTTCGACCCGACGACCCGTGAGGGCGGGGACGGGCCATTTTTCCCCAACAGTAATTTGCGGATCGCCAAGATCCGTGACGGGTTGAGTAAGACCTTAATGGCGGCGGAGGTGCACGCCTGGCAGACCTACCTGCGGAACGGCGGCAACCCGCCCTCCACGCCACCATCGAACGCCATCGAGGCAGCCGCCATCGCTGCCACGGGGGGTGAATTCAAGGATACCGGACACACCGAATGGCCGGACGGCCGTGTGCACCACACAGGGATCACGCTGACGCTGACACCCAATACACGCGTGGAATATCAGCATGGCGGTCAACCACAGAATGTCGACTACAACTCCTGGCAGGAGGGCAAAAACGGTCGATCCGGGCGGCCGACTTTCGCCATCGTGACCGCGCGCAGCTACCATGCCGCAACGGTGGAAGTTTCCATGCTGGACGGTTCGGTAAGAACGGTGCCGGACGCCGTCGACCTTGTGACCTGGCGTGCCGCAGGCACATGTGCGGGAGCCGAGGCGAGTTCGCTCTAGGGCCTGCCTAGCTCGCCGGCAACCAGCGCGGTAGCTGATTCATGGCCGGCAGCTTGATAATCCGCACGGCTTCGACTCCCGCAACCTCGCCCACGCGGCGCAGGGTCGCCGCATCCGGCAGGCTGTCAAGGTTCAACACTCCGACGGCCGCTCCCCCCGGCTCAGCACCCGACCGACCGACGGCCATCTGAGCGATATTGACGTGCGCATCACCCAGAATCGTGCCGACTCGGCCGATGATCCCAGGCACGTCGCGATGTTGGAACAGTAGCAGAATGCCGTCGAGGAAAGCTTCCAAGCGGAAGTCGTTGAGCATAATGAGGCGTGGCATGTCATTGCCAAAGATCGTCCCGGCGGCTGTGAAACTGCGCCCTTCGGAAGTCGTCACGGCGGCGACCACGGACGAGCTAAACGAAACGGGCTCCACGCTGGCCTCGATCGCGGCCTGGATACCGCATTCCGCCAGCAGCATTTCGGCGTTGACAATATTCGCGGGCTGATCCAGCGCCTGCTCGAGAAAACCCGCGCAGAACGCGGCGTGCAGCAGCCGCGTGTCTTTTGCGGAGACCTCGCCGCGGAAGCGCACGGTACAGCGCGACGGGTGGCCATCCTGCCACTGCGCCAGCAGCGACCCCAAGCGGAACATCATATCCAGATAGCCGCGGAGGGCCCGAATCGTCTGCGGGTCCAGGGCCGCCGAATTCACCGCATGTCTTATTTCACCCGTTCTCAAGAAGTTAATCGCCAGGTCGACGGCCTCAGTCGATACGGCGGCTTGTGCCTCTTCGGTGCTCGCGCCCAAGTGCGGCGTACACAGCGTGCCGTTCATTTGGAACAAAGGGCTATCCGTGCAGGGCTCCGACTCGTAAACGTCCAAGGCGACTCCCGCGATGCGGCCAGACCGCAGGGCCTGTTCCAGCGTCTGTTCGTGGTAGATGCCTCCGCGCGCACAGTTGATCAAACGCGCGCCGGGCCTCAGTCGCTCGAGCGTTTCCTGGCCAATCAGACCTTGCGTCTCGGGGGTCAATGGAGTGTGCACCGTGAGGAAGTCGACCTGCGGCAGGAGTTCGTGCAGGTGGTTTACGGGTTCGATACCCAATTCGCGGGCTTTCTCGTGCGACAGAAAGGCATCCAGCCCAACGACACGCATTCCAAACGCGATGGCACGACTGGCCACCTCGCGACCGATACGCCCCAAACCCACAATGCCCAGCGTCTTTCCGTGCAACTGCGTACCGACAAAGGACTTGCGATCCCACTTCCCCTGCTTGAGGCTCTCATATGCGGGAACCAGGTTCCGCGCAAGCCCCAATAGCAGCGCCATGGTATGTTCCGCGGTGCTGATCGTATTCGCGGCCGGCGTATTCATCACGATAATGCCGCACCGCGTGGCCGCATCCGAATCGATGTTGTCGGTCCCCACCCCAGCGCGAATAATGGCCCGCAGGCGTTGATTCCCTTCCAGGGCCGCTTTGTCGATGGTCACGCCGCTACGGCAGATGGCTACATCGGCCTGAGCAAGTGCTTCGCGCAGGCGCCGTACCCGACAGTCCAATTTGCTCCGCAAGTTCGATGCCAGGTTCGGCTTTCAAACGCGTCAAGCCATCTTCTGCCAGGCGATCCAGGATCACCACTCTTGATGTCATGTTTTGATTTTCACTAACCTGAACAGGGAACTGGATCGTCCCGGCCGCACGCCGCCGCCGCTTACGACCTGCGACTGGCGAAATCACGCATGAAGTCTCGCAGGCACTCTACTCCCGCCACCGGCATGGCATTGTAAATCGACGCACGAATCCCGCCCACCGAACGGTGTCCTCCCAAATTGACCAGGCGCTGCTGCGCAGCCTCCTCCAGAAATGCCTCCTGCAAGTCCTCATGGGCCAGGCGTATCGTCACATTCATCAGCGAACGACAAGCGGGCTCGGCGTGCCCGACATAGAATCCGTTACTCTCGTCGATCACGCTGTACAACATTGCGGCCTTTTTCCGGTTCTGTTCGTACATCCCGCGCAGCCCCCCCATTTCGTGTAGGAGCCATTCCGTTACGTAACGCACGATGTAGATGGCAAACGTGGGAGCCGTGTTGAAGAGCGAGTTTTCTTTGACATGCGGGCGATAATCCAGGTAGCCCGGCAGATGGTCCCCGCAGCGCTCCAAGAGATCGTCCCGCAACAGCACGATCGTGACGCCCGCGGGCCCCGCATTTTTTTGGGCACAGGCAAAAATCAATCCGTACTTACTGACATCCAACGGCCGACTCAAGAAATCAGACGACGCATCGCAGACGAGCGGGACGTGGCCGCAATCAGGCTCCGCGTGGAACTGCACACCCTGAATCGTCTCGTTGGATGTGAAGTAGGTGTAGGCGCCGGAAGCGCCCTCCGATAGCTCGCCATCGGTCGGCACGCGCGAGAACTTATGTTCCGCACCGTTCCAGATATTGCGCGTGGCCACCAGTCGACGCGATTCCGCCTCCGCTTTCTCGCTCCACGATCCGCTCACAATGTAATTCGCGGATTCCCCTTCCTGGGTCAGGTTCAGCGGAATCATCGAGAACTGCAAGCGGCCTCCGCCCTGCAGAAACAGAATGTGATAATTGTCGGGAATGCCCAGCAGCGCACGTAGATTCGATTTGGTCGACTCAAGAATTTCGGTGAATTCAGGGCCACGATGGCTGATCTCCAAGATGGACATACCCACGTTGTTCAGCGAAAGAAGTTCTGACTGGGCCCGTTTGAGCACGGACTCGGGCAACACGGCCGGCCCGGGTGAAAAATTGTATACGCGTGATGTCATGGTAACTCAGCTTCCCCATAATTGATCTCGAATCGCCACACAGCCCGAATTCTACGGTCGGCGGCAGGGCTTGAAAAGCAGAAGGGCCGGCGCTTTCCCAGCTATCGCTGTGGAAAAGGTGCCGGCGCATTCACCATTTGGGTGGGTGGGGCGACGGGTGTATTGCGCGCGTGCAGGTTTTGCTGCAAAGAGGCGATCCGCGTCGATAATCCCGGCTGATGCTGATTGAGGCGCTGAGCCTGCTGGTAATTGGCCAACGCTTGGGCCAGCTGACCCTGCTTTTCACGCAGCTGGCCCATCGCCGTCCAGGCGCGGACATTGGTGGCGTCGATTTGCAGAGCATCTGTGAGATGTTGTGTGGCCGTGTCGTAATCCTGGAACTCATCGTAGAGCCTCGCGAGCTCGATCCGCGGTTCCGCCGAATAATAAGACCGCTCGGCCCAACGTTTGACCAATGTAAAGGCGCTCTCCTGCCGGCCGGTATCGACCAGCAGGCTGGCAAGACCACGATAGCAGGCAACGTGATCCGGATTAAGGTCGAGGCATTGATGGTAGAGCCCTTCGGCCTGCTGCATCAAGGCCGTATCATTGTTCAGCTTGCCAAGCGCATAGTATGTGGCGGCGAGGTTGTAGTAGGCATCCGCATTGTTGGGGTCGATGGTGAGCGATCGTTGAAAACGTTGGATCGCGCTGTGATATTGCCCCGCTTGAAAGTCCCGCACGCCGTCCACATTGCGGCCTTGCGCCGACATTTTGCAGCCGCCGTGGGGCAGCATGAGTATCGTCGCGACTACGACATGAAGAACGGAGCGTCGGATTCGTTGCGTGGATCGCGAGGCAAGAGATTCGTGCACGACCGAGCCTGCTGGTCAGGAGATGGAGATGGGATTCGTTCCCGCGGCAACAGTGCGGCGGTAGCTTGGATGAGCGGCAAGAAGATAGCGAGGTAACCCGGCGAAGGCAAGGTCGTTTAGAAAGACCCGACCGGGCGGCCGGGAATGCTGGCAAAGCCGCGCCGTGCCGGCTGATCCGCTTGACTGGCGAACCGGCACTGTTAGGTGCCGGGTCAGCAGCCGTGATCCAGTCAGACTGCCCCATCGAGTCGGCGAGCCAACGCCGCGCAGGTAAGGTGAGGTTGAGGTCGTTGGTTGTGCCCACCCGGCACCTTACGGAGCCGGTTCGCCTTGCATGCACGTTGCGGCCGTGCCTGCGTCGGCGGTCACCGAAGGGAGGTAGTTGGTTGCGCCACCCGGCACCTTACGGAGCCGGTTCGCCTTGCATGCACGTTGCGGCCGTGCTTGCGTCGGCGGTCACCGGAGGAACGACTGCGGCCGGATCAAGGTCCGCAGGGTGCACATACCCCAAGCCACGAAAGACTTCGAGAATCTCGCTGCACGTCGGGAACATGCGGCCATTGGCCCGTTTGTATGCGTCCATAGCCCGCATGAATTCGATTTCCTCGATGGAGTAATCGCGTTCGCAGGTCGTAGGATCAATTTGCCGGCGGCGCTGGACTTTTCTGCGCTCGTTGCCTCGGCGTTCGCGGCTGGGCTCGGCCTTCCCCGCAGACTCCTTTGGGAATTGTGTTTCGGCTGCCGAGACGAGCGACTCGGGTGTAGCGCTGGTCGACTTTTTGCTCTTGGGCGATTTAGCCGGATTTTTGGACTTGGTGTTGCTCGTGGACTTCGTCGACTTCGCCATGATGACTCCCCTGTTAGTTTTGCTTTCCCTGTCACGCTTGAAGTACGCTAAATCAAGCTTGACACGCAACCAGGAGCGTGCGGCCAGAAAAGGTTTAGGGGACAGGAAAAATCTGCCGGCTAGTCAAACTTACTGATGTGGGCAGAGATATCCGACCGGTTGAAATCTGCGACGTGTCCGGATGGTAGCGATCACGCCTGAAGTAGGGCCGCCCTGCGGCGGCGTCCAGACTGTGGACTTAGTTGATCGTTACTAACCGACGGGGCACGCCGGCAGATGCTTCCCGCCAAATGGCGGTCAAACATTTCGGTTGAACAGCTTCTTGAGAGTCTCTGCCGCCGCGTCACGCGAGTTGGCCGTCCCCTCGTCGTTCTGCTTGGGGAGCTTACCGTACTCTTTCTTTTTGCCTTTCTTCTTGTCCGTCTTGTCGTCCTCTTCGTCTTCCAATTTGATCAAGTCGGACTCTTCAATTTTGAATTGCCGCGTCTCTGGATCACTGCCTCGTTTGGACTTTTCAGCCATGTCTTCTTGCAGCAGCCAATCGCTGATCAATCCGCTATCGCTGGGCAGCCCTTCCACCACGCGCTCGTGAATATCGGGTCCCGGCTGTTCAATCAGCTTTCCCTGGTCGCTCAATAAGACCACGTGAAAATGCAAGGGACCGACCTGCAACTCGTCCCCCGTTCTCAGCTCCTCCGGCTTTGTCAGTTTCTCTCCATTGAGCACGGTGCCGTTACGGCTGCCAAGATCCTTGACAATGATCCGCTCATCCTTGTTAAAGAGCGCACAATGTTGCCGGCTGATGGCATCGCTTTGGGGACGCAAATTGCACCCCGCCGCCCGACCAATCACGAACTGTGGGCCCGTAATATCGAATTCCTTGCCCTTGCTGGACCCGCGAGCAATGACTAGTTTTGCACGCATGCGACTCTCTCTCCTGAAAGGCCCCAACAGCATTCGCAACTGCATTCATGTGTCGAAAGCAACTTACTCGGTAACTCAGCCCCATCCGGCTACGTCCGGACGGGAGACACGCCCCAGGCCAGCTTGATGCCTGGACGTTCGATACACTCCGGGCAGTCCGTACGGACGCGTACGCTGGGCAGGATGCTCACGACGCCGAGTGTCCCTCTGGGGCTGCAATTTTTATTTTTTACACCAAACTTCGACTTCACGCTAGAATTGCTGTGGGCAACGCGACCGAAGTCGACCTCTTTTATATTAGGAAGACTCGGGATCGCCGTCAAAAAAACACCCATAATGGCCAGAATTCGAGGAAGAGGCGCTACGGTTTCACGAGCCGGTGCGTGAGTTGACCCCTCGAAGTGCTGGATTCAGTCGCCCAGGGGGCATCGAGAACGATCGTCGTGGTCCAACTATCGTTTCCTGGTCCACCGTTCGGCCGCAAATCGGGCCTCCGCGGCCTGTTCTGCCATCGCTGTTTCCATCGGGTCCAACCGTTCTGGCCTGGGAGTCATTCCTAAGGTTGCTGCGATCCCCGCGGCAAGTTCTGGAATTATCTCGCCTACATGCGGCGGACTACCCCCCAAATCGAGTATCCCGGGCAGCGAAGGAGCGAACTTGGATCGACGGAGCAACAGGCTGCCATGTTGCAACACACCGGATTTACTCCGACGCTGGGCGCTCCCCAGGACTTTGTGCGAAGCCACAATCAGATCACCAACCGCGCACCGGTGAAAACACAGAAAATCGCTCTCCTTTGGCTTCCCCGAGTAGGCCTCGGCCTCCAAGCCCCAGTCCCGCAGAACCTGGATGACTCCCTGATGTACTGCTTGGTACAGTGTCATGGGGTCGCGGGCGGCCGAATGAGCGACAGGGAGGACCAGCCCATAGGTGATTTCCGCGTCGTGCATGATCGCACCGCCACCCGACCGTCGGCGCACCGCCGGGCAAGTGGCACTGGGCGAATGCTGAACTCGTGCCGTGTAAGATTGAAAGTAGCCCAACGACAGGGTTGCCGGCGTCCACGCGTAAAAGCGGAGCGCGGGCTCGCCGCGGGTCGCGACGCCTTCCAGCAGTGCCTCGTCGACGGCCATATTCCAGCTACCACTGGCGGGACCGTCCACGATCAGGCGACAGGATCCCGACATTTCGCTACGCCGACGCCGTGGACCCACTGGTCCATTTCAGCCGCAACTTCTTGGCCGCTTGAACTTCATCAGGCCGGCTGATGGTCGTCGAATGGGGTGCTTCGTGTAGAACGTCATACGCTTCTTCGGTGATGCGAAACAGTGCCTCGGCGAATGCATCCAGCGTTTCTTTTTTTTCGGTTTCGGTAGGTTCCACCATAATGGCTTCCGCGACCGTCAGCGGAAAATAAACGGTGGGCGCATGAAATCCGTAGTCGAGCAGTCGTTTCGCCACATCCATGGCCGAAATTTTCTTTTCCTTCTTCAGTCCGGAGGCACTGGCTACGAATTCATGCATGCATCGGTCACCATGGGGCACGGGCAAGATGTGCTGGACACGGCTGAGCAGATAGTTGGCGTTTAACACGGCGTTCTCGGACACACGTCGCAGACCATCGGGTCCATGCGTCCGCAGATAGCAATAAGCGCGAACCAGGACGCCCACATTGCCGAAAAAGCTCCGCACCCGACCAATCGACTGGGGTTGGTCATCTTCCAATTCGTACCGATCACCGACCTTCATCACCGCGGGAGACGGCAGGAAGGGTCGCAAGGCTTCGATGACGCAGATCGGGCCGGCACCGGGACCGCCCCCCCCGTGCGGGCCGCTGAACGTCTTATGGGGATTAAAGTGCATCATGTCGGCTCCAAAGTCTCCCGGACGGGCGATGCCTAAAATCGCATTCATGTTGGCACCGTCCAAATAGATCAGGCCACCCGCGGAATGCACAAGATCGGCAATCACCTTGACTTGTCGGTCAAACAAGCCCAGCGTATTCGGATTGGTAATCATGAATACGGCGGAGTCCGCGTCCAGCTTGGCCTTAAGATCGGCCAGATCGACAAATCCTTGCGGCGTGCTCTTGACGGTCACGGCGTCGAACCCAGCCATGCGGGCGCTGGCCGGATTTGTTCCGTGCGCGCTATCCGCAGTTAACACTTTCGAACGCGGTTGCCCCAGAGATCGGAAATAAGCCCCGGCAGTCAACAGGGCCGTCAATTCACCTTGGGCCCCTGCGGCTGGTTGCAGACAGACGGCCGGCAAACCGGAGATCTCGGCCAGCATCTCCTGCAGTTCAAACAAGATCTGCAACAAGCCTTGAACGGTGGAATCCGGCTGCAATGGATGCACGTGCAAGAAGCCCGCCAGGGACGCCAAGCGTTCGTTACGTTTGGAATTGTGCTTCATGGTGCACGATCCCAGCGGATAAAAATGCGTGTCGACCGACATGTTTTGAGTTGACAGATTGGTGTAGTGTCGGACAACGTCGGGCTCGGCCAACTGGGGCAGTGGCAGATCCTGGCCACTGCAATACTCGGCCGGAATCAGTGCGGCGAGTTCGCGTGCCGGCACGTCCAAATCCGGTAAACGCGCCGCTCGACGACCCGGTCGCGACTTCTCAAATAACAGCTGCGAAGATTCACGATTACGCATGCAGGGCCGCTCCGGATTCTAACCTGGCCAAACAGGTCACCAACGAGTCGATTTCGGATCGCGTTCGCTTTTCCGTGACACACACGGAAAAGCAGTCATCCCATTGCGGGTACCATTTTCCCAGCGGAATACCGGCCAGGATATGGTGGGCCTGGGCGGCGGCCAGCAGTCCCTCGACATCCCCGGCCTTGTCACGGATGACAAACTCCTTGAAAAAGGGCGCCTCGAAGGCACGCTCGAAACGCGGCAATTCGGCCAGCCGTTGAGCCGCGTAATGGGACTTCTGCACACACAACCGTGCCGTTTCACGCATCCCCGCAGGTCCCATGGCGGCAAGGTAGATGCTCGCCCTTAAGGCGAACAGTCCCTGATTCGTGCAGATGTTGCTCGTGGCCTTCTCGCGGCGAATATGTTGCTCCCGCGTCTGCAACGTCAACACCCAGCAGCGGCGTCCGCGTCGATCAACCGTCTCGCCCGCAATCCGGCCGGGCATCCGCCGCAGGAATTCTTCACGACAGGCCAGAATTCCTAGATACGGTCCGCCGTAACTCATGGGGGTTCCCAGGGAATGCCCCTCGGCGACGGCAACGTCCGCACCTTGATCGCCGGGACGCTTCAGCAACCCCAAGCTGATGGGATCGAATGCCACGACCAGTTTGGCACCTGCCGCGTGCACGACCTCCGCAATCTGCTCCACGACTTCCAGGTTGCCGAAGAAGTTGGGATTCTGAATCACGACGCAGGCGGTTTCCGCATCCACGGCCTCGGCGACCAACTCGGGGGAAACCACTCCACACATTCCGGTGTTCAGCGTCACCAGTTCCGTTCGCAAACTTTCCAGATAGGTTGACAACACTTGTCGATATTGTGGATGCACGGCGTCCACGGCAATGACTTTTCCATGGCGTTTGGTCGCCGACATACACATCGTGGCTGCCTCGGCCACGGACGACCCACCGTCGTACAAACTGGCATTAGAAACATCCATGCCGGTTAGCTGGCAAATCAGCGTTTGATATTCGAACATGGCCTGCAGGTTGCCTTGGCTGACTTCCGGCTGATAGGGCGTGTAAGAGGTGTAGAATTCTCCGCGCGAGGCGAGCGCGTCGACGACGGCTGGGATGAAGTGATCGTAACTTCCACCTCCCAGGAAACAGACTGAGTTCTCCGCGTGCAGATTCTTGGACGCCAGTCGACTGATCGTTTGCGTCAGCTCGAGTTCACCCATGGCCGACGGCAAATTCAACGGCCTGTTGAGACGCAACTCCGCGGGAACTAGTTCGAACAATTCGTCGATGGACTTCGCTCCGATCGCTTGCAGCATCTGCTGTTGATCTTCGGGCGTGTTAAATAAGTATGGCAATCGTTCACCCCTCTTCGGCACACTGTGCCTGATAGGCTGCGTGGTCCATCAACTGAGCCAGACCCGCCTCGTTGGTTAGTTTGATTTTTGCAATCCACCCTGCCCCAAAGGGATCGGAGCCCAATAACTCCAGGTGATCAGGGAGCGAGTCATTCACTTCCACGATTTCGCCATCGACCGGGCTGTAAATGTCGCTGACTGCCTTGACGGATTCGATTTCGCCCATGGCTTGGCCGGCACTCACCGATTTGCCGACTTCCGGCAGTTCCATGAATACCAGGTCCGTCAATTGTTCGACAGCAAAGGCCGAGATGCCGACCGTGGCTACTTTGGAGCCCGCCTCGTCGACGACATGCACCCACTCGTGCGTCTTAGCATATAAAAGCTGTTCTGGTGTCACGATCTATCCGTTCCTGAGATAAAGATCCAGTTGTCAAGACCAACCGGTGACGGCCGGCCACGATCAAAGCTTTCGCCGGTAGAAAGGCAATTCAACCACTTTCGCAGCGCAGCGACGTCCACGGATATCTACATCCAGAGTCGACCCTGTAACCGCATGCGCCGGAGGGACGTAACCCATCGCTATCGGGCAGTCGAGCGTTGGAGAATACGTGCCACTGGTCACCCTTCCAATCTGTTGATCCCCGACCCAGATCGAGTAGCCCTCGCGCGGAACGCGCTTTTCTCCCAGTCGCAAACCGATGCGTCGCGGCAGCGACGGATCCGACTTTGCCGCCAGGATGGCCTTCCGGCCGATAAACTGACGATCTTTCAAGTTGACCGCAAATTCCAGGCCGGCCTGGATGGGATTGATGTCCTCACCCAACTCATGGCCGTACAGGGGCATGGCCGCCTCCAAACGCAACGTGTCACGCGCCCCCAGTCCGGCCGCACGGATGCCAGCGTTTGCTCCCGACCGCATGAGTGTCTCCCAAATCGACGGCGCCTGCGCGGCAGGTACAATCAGCTCGCAACCGTCTTCCCCGGTGTAGCCCGTGCGGCTGCAAATAATTGGCCCGCCGTCAAAATGACACGAACATCCGCGATAATAGGACAACCCGTCGAGTTCCACATCGACAAGGGACTGGATTAGCCCAATCGAGGCCGGACCCTGCACGGCAATCATGCAGGTAGCCACCGTCACGTCCTCGATTTCGACACCGTGCTGCGATGGGTTGCGGGCATGCAGCCAGCCCAGGATTTTGTCGCGGTTACTGGCGTTCACCACCATCGACAGCAGTGCATCGCCGCGGTGATCCGCCACGCGGTACACAAGCACATCGTCCAGAATCCCACCGTTTTCGTTCGTAATCAGCCCATACTTGATCTGGCCCAACTGCAGGTCGGCCACGCGGCGGGTGACGATCCCGTCAAGAAATTCGGCAGCCCGGGCCCCGTGGAACCGCAGTCGCCCCATATGGGACACGTCAAACAAGGTTACCGCGGTCCGCGTGGCAAGGTGCTCGTCCACAATCGAGCCATATTGAATCGGCATAGACCAGCCCGCGAAGTCGACCATTTTGCCGCCATGATCCACGTGCCAATCGTAAAGAGCCGTTGTTTGAAGCGTGGTAAGAGTCATAGCTGCCTCAACAGGACGCTCCAGCAGGCGTGGAGGATCTGGTATTCGCGATGTCAAGGAACCGGTCGAGTGAGAGCCGCGAGGCGTTTGCCAGCTTAGCCTCATGTATTTTAGGCGAACTCTCGCGATACACCAGGGGCATTCCTGGTCCCTGGTCGCACCACCCAAATCGAAGCCGAGGGGACGGAGGGACGGACAGATGGCGGATTACGGTTTCGGTACACACGTAAACTGGCAGATGTCGATATGCCCCGATCGGAACCAGTCCGCGCATCCCGTCAAGTACTTCATGAAGCGGTCATATTCGGCCTCCGACTTCATCGCGATAGCTTCCGCACGATTCGATTGCAGGTTTTCAGCCCAATGATCCAACGTACGGGCGTAATGTTGCTGCAAATGGTGGGTACGCGTGACTTCAAATCCGTTTTGCTCCGCGATGCGCACAATGACGGGGGGACGCCGCAGAAAACCACCTGGAAAAATGTCCTTGGACAGGAATTTGACGAATTGGACGAACTCGGCCGTGATCTCCAGCCCCTTGGCGCGCAAATCGTCAAAGTCATAGGCCACGATGGTGTGCAACAATAATCGACCATCGTCGGGCAGGAGTTCGCGACACCGGGCGAAAAACCTTGGATGCCGATCCCGGCCAAAATGTTCGAAGGCGGCGATGCTAATGATCCGATCGACATGCCCGTCAAATTCTTCCCAGCCTTGCAGCCGCACTTCAACCTTTCCAGCCTGCTCCGGCAGCCGCGACATCAAGTCCTGACAATAAGCCTGCTGGGTTTTGCTCAGCGTCAACGCGATGACATTCACGCCGTAATGGGAAGCCGCATGAAAGCTGCAGGCCCCCCAGCCACATCCTATCTCCAGCAGCGTTTGCCCGGGCCGCAGATCGCACTTACGCAGTGCCAGATCCAGCTTGGCCAGCTGTGCCTCCCCCAACGTCATGTCGTCCCGTTCGAAGTAAGCACAACTGTACAACAGCGAAGCGTCACAAAACAGCCGCAGCCAGTCCGTCGTGTGGTCGTCGTCGTAGATGGACTGCACGGTTTCATAAAATGGTCTGAGTTCCGTCATACATATCACGCTTTGGTTGAGGCTGACGCTCCCACTGCGCAGCCGAGTACGTCGATGTTCCCTTACTTTTTCTTCCGCCGTTTTCGCTTACGGGTCGCGGCGGGCCGGGTCCGCTTGCGTGACGTCCCGCGTGCGGCACCAGCCGTCGTCTCCCGCCGGCCACCGCCCGACCGCCGTTCGTCCTGGGAGCGCACGGAGGAGTTCCGTTTTCCGGGCTTGGCTCGAGTCACGTGCTGCACGTAGTGAAAATCCAGCTCGCGGCGCACCACATCGACGTGAGCCACCGTGACCGAAATCACGTCACCCACCTGCAGTTTGTGGCCACTTTTCTTGCCCACCAGAGCAAAATCTTCTTCCGCGAATTCGTAAAAATCACTCGTCAGCGATTCGACATGCACCAGTCCCTCAATGGGCAGTTCGCGACCTTGCACAAATGCCCCGTATCGTTCCACACCCGTTACCACGGCGTCAAGTTGTTCACCAATGCGCGTGGCATAATAACTAAGTAACTTCAGCTTGATCAGCTCGCGTTCAGCCTGCTCGGCACGCTGCTCCCGTTCCGAACAATGTTCCCCCAAGGCCAAGAGGCTTTCGGCACCAGCAGGCGGACGATGCCCCTCGACCAGGAAATCAATCAGCCGGTGGACGGTCAGATCCGGGTAGCGGCGAATGGGCGAGGTGAAATGACAATAGCAATCGACCGCGAGCGCATAGTGCCCTTCGGGCAGAGGGGAATAAACTGCCTTTTGCATGCTTTGCAGCGCCGCCAGATTCACCATGGGCTCCAGGGCGGTACCCCGCACTTCGGCCAACAGTCGCTTCAGCTCGAACCGATTGTCCAGACGGCCCACGTCCAATCCCAACAGATTCACGAATTGCATCAACAGCTTGATCTTCCGCCGCGAGGGACTGGCGTGAATGCGGCGCAAGAAGGTAATCTCCTCGTGCTTCAAACGGACCGCCACTGCGATATTGGCGGCCAGCATGAACTCCTCGATGATCTGGTGGCTTTCCGTGTTTTCGGCAACATAGGCTCCTTGCACTTTACCTCGCCGGTCGAGGTTCAACTTGATCTCTGGCATCGAAATATCCAGCGCACCACGGGCCATGCGGCGTCGCCGCAGTGTCATTGCCAACTCGTGCATGCCCCCCAGCAACTGATGGACGGGGGGTTCCAGCTTCGTGGTCCAAGCGCTCCGATTTGCGAGGAAGTCGTCCACTTCTTCGTACGAGAATCGCCGCTTGCTGCGGATCGCCGCCGAGCAGACTTCGGTATTCCGCGGGACGCCCTCCGGGCTGAATTCAATGAAGGCCGTCTTGGTGTAGCGGACTTTGTCCGGCTGCAAACTGGCCAGATTGTTGGAGATAATCTCGGGCAGCATGGGGATGACACGATCCGGCAGGTAGACGCTGGTCGCTCGGTCGCGCGCCACGTCGTCCAAGGCCGTACGCGGCTGGACGAAATGAGACACATCCGCGATGTGCACCCCCAAACGCCAATTTCCGTCTTCCAATCGCTCCAGCGAAATCGCATCATCAAAATCGCGAGCGTCGACCGGATCGATGGTGATAACCGTCATGTGGGTCAGATCGAGCCGCGGCGCCAGGATTGATTCGTCAAACCGGTCGGCTTGCTGCCGGGACTCCTGCAGTGCCTCCTCCGGGAACGCTTCCGGCAAGGCAAATTCGCGCATGATGGTCAGCGTATCCACGCCCGATTTGCGATAATCCCCCAGGACTTCCGTGATCACGGCCTCGCCCGCTCGCCGTTTGTCGGGGAACCGCACCATTTCGATGACGACCTTGTCATTCACGGCGGCGTTCTTGGCACCGGGATCCCCGACCGCAATCGGCTGTTCGAAATGTCCACCGTCGACGGTGACATACCCCTGCCGTCGATTGACAAAGTAGGTGCCCACGAACTGATGCGTGCGACGTTCCACGATGCGGATGATCTCACCTCGCACGCGGTCCTCTTCGCGAGGCGGTTTGCGACCCAAGCGCACCAGCACCGTGTCGCCGCTGGCCGCATCACGCGTGCGGCTTTCGGGGATATAGATGTCCCGTGACTTCCCCTGCTGGCGATCCGTCCCGGCCGGCCGCACGAACCCGTATCCGGCCGCCGCACGCTGAAATTTTCCCACGACTTCGTGGGCACTACCACCACCGTGCGGATAAACCAGATGGTTCGCCCCATACTTGAGTTTCAGCTGCTTGCTGAGCCGTTTCACCGCACGGCGGACATCAGCCGCCTCTGCCGTGGAGAGCTTCAACTGTTTGGTCAATATCCTCGGTTTGACCGGCCGGTATTCTTCCGCATTGACGTGCTGAAGGATTTTGTCTTCGAGTTCTGATAGCATGCGAGGCCTGACGATCGCAGCGGCCGTGCCGTCCAAGAGGGGACCGTGTGCACAGACACCACTGCCACGGGACGCTTAATTTCGATAGGTTATACCACATTTGATCCGGCAGCGGTGGCCTGCCGCAGTCCCGGGGGTTCGGTTTCCGCTCAGCAAGGGCCGTTCGCGCAAACGATGCCCCCCGGTTGCGTGCAAATCCGCGGAAACCGTACCTTGACGTTCGGGTGGATGCGTCCATCGGCGGATTAAATCAACAGGCCCCATGGTCGGGTTGGCTGGCAGCCCCTTCACTCCGCTCCGCCACGTTCAGGATGACGTGAGTCCGCCGTGCGGCCATGCTTGCCCGAATCGCAAAGTTGTGTGGTACGATGTGAGCACCGCCCTCGAAAATCATCCAATCGATTGTGCCCATTTATGATCCTGCTCCATGATGGACCCTGCATTGTGATCGACAAGCCGGCGGGACTGCTGACGCAGGCTCCTCCCGGCATCGACAGCGCCGAGGTCCGCGTGCGGGCATACATTCGTGAACGGGAACAGATTCAACACAATTTTTACCTGGGCTTACCGCATCGACTCGATCGACCCGTTTCAGGCGCCCTGATCTTTGCCCGGCATGCCCGCGCGGCAAAGCGTTTGAGCCAACAGTTTGAGCGTCGTGACGTAAAAAAAATATACTGGGCGGTGGTGTCGGGCGCGGTCGCGCCGGCGGCGGGTACCTGGGAGGACTTTCTGATCAAGTTACCCCATCAAGCACATGTGCACCTCGCCTCAGCAGATACCACCGGCGCGCAATTGGCCCGACTCCATTATCGCGTAGTGCAAAGCGGGAACTCAGCCAGCTGGCTGGAAATCGAACTGGAAACCGGTCGCATGCATCAAATTCGCGTCCAATTGGCCGCGCGGGGCCACGCCGTCTGGGGAGACCTGCAATACGGCAGCCCTCAAGCCTTCGGCCCGATCGTGGCGGATGATCGCCAGCGCTGGATCGCGCTTCGCTCGCGGCGTTTGGTATTTCGCCATCCGATGGAAGACCGCACCGTGGATGTCACGGCACCCATTCCGTGGCATTGGTTACAAATTAACGAGTTTGATTTCAGCTCAGCGATGCCAGCGGCGGGCGAGTAACGCAGACCAAGTGATGGCCGGACGAATCCCGCTTTGCTTGCCTGCGGTTCACTCGGTCCCAGGCCCTGCCCTCCGCGGACCACACAAGTCGCGGCCGAACGTCATCCTCAGGGAGCTGACAACGTGCGTAGCACGGGTCAGCGACCGAAGGAGCTTCCAAAAACGTTGTTCCGTGTGCGACGGTTGAGCAGAAGATCCCGGACGTCGCCGTGTTGGCAATGTCACGTTGGCTGGCAGATCCTTCAATCCGCTCCGCTACGTTCAGGATAACGTGAGTCCGTCGTACTTTGCCGGATTCGGAACTACCCTGGCGACGGCTGAGTTTCCGTCTCGCTATCGGTTCGCCCTCCCTTGAAAATCTTTCGCCCAAACTGGGCGTCGTAGGTGGTCCATGCACTATCGGTATTGACGTCCGCCGCAACGAGTTGCCGGATCAATTGCATCTTGGCATCCAGATCATCCAGGTAATGCAGCGCCAAGGCCTCGGGGGTCATCGGGATCTTGGGGCTGCCAAACTCCAGTTTTCCATGGTGGCTGACGATCATGTGTTTCAGCCGCAAGGCCAGCTGCCGGGGAAAAGGCTCGGAACGGCGAGCGTTCAACGTGTCAATTTTCTGCTCCAGAATGCCGACCCCCATGACCAGGTGGCCCACCAGCTGCCCCTCGTCCGTATAACCCAGATCACGATCGTAATACAGTTCGTCAATCTTGCCGACGTCGTGCAGAAAGGCACCCATCAGCAACAAGTCGGCATCAATTTCCTCGTAGCGCCCCGCAATCGGCTGGGTCAACCGCATCAGGCTGACGACGTGGTCGAGCAACCCTCCGTGATGCGCGTGGTGGTTCTTGATGGCCGCCGGAGCCCTGCAAAACTTGTCGAAGAAAGCCTCGTCCGCCAGAAACTCATTGGCGAGTGCCCGCAGGTCCGGATGCGTGACGCCTTCCAACATGCTCCGCAACTCCGCCGTCAGTCGTGTCACTTCGGCCCGCGACATTTGCACGTAGTCTTCTTCGTTGACCTCTTGCGGGTCCACACGATGGATCTTGGTCACAATCAACTGCAAGGCACCATTAAATAATTGCGTCGTGGCGTCCACATGCACATAATCGCCGTTGGACAATTCGGCGCCGGTATCCTCCCGGGCGTTCCACAACATGGCATTGACGCTCGCCGATTTGTCGGACAGTCTCATCTGCAAATAAAGATTGCCGTTACGATTGTGCCGCAGTTGCTTCTCCCCCAGCAGAAAGATCTCGCTGATCGCTTCACGTTCCGTCAGTTCGCCTAAAAATCGTCTTGGCATGAAACCGCCGTTTCTATCATTGAGTTGGAAAACAGGATTCTAGCCCATTGCCGGTCGGCTTCCTAGTTGCGACATCCCATGGGCTGCGAACCGTCGCCGACAAAAATGTCGGACGACACTTCAACGCGTTCCAAAGACGTGCCGTGCGATTTGTGTTTGCATCACGTCCACCGCGCTATTCCGACGACGGCTGAATTCGGCCGGCGGATCGCAGATACTCGCGGCAAGCCGTAAAAAACTCCTGGAAGTCCGCGCGGCGATAGTCCGGATAGGTCCAATCGCACGGCTGCCACGCCCGATGACGGAATTGCAATGTCAATTCGCCGTAGATGCCCTGCCCCAGATAAATGCGATGAGCATGGTCTTTGGTCGAGGCCAAAATCAATTTGCTTTCGCTGATCAAACCGGGGTCCAGATTAATCGGGCGTGGCACGTCTGACGGATGCTGAGCGGCATAGGCCTGCTCGGCTGTATTCGTCAAGACTTTGGTGGGCGCCAAGCTATCCGGCGGCACCAGCTGCCGGAAGGCCAGGAAAGTTTTCTTGAGATCATCCCCCATCGTCGTGCGATAGTATTCCGTTTCGATGAAATCAAACGGCTGACTCTCCAGGCAGATCGGACCGAATTGCATCACGGCCCAGTCGCGGGTCCAGGCTCGTGCCGCCGCCTCTCGACTGATGACCGCCATCAGCAGCAACACCGGCCGTGGCAAGCTGATCTGCCCCATCTTTACCCCAACTCAGTAGGCCTTGGCAAAGACCACGCGACGGCGGCTGGGCCGTCCCGTAAAGATACACACCCCGGGCTCCTCGTCAGCCTGAATGGGAACGCAGCGCAGGCTGACCTTCAGGGGCTGCAGAATCTCGTCCACCTGCGGATCCTCAACCCAGTGACACATGGCAAATCCACCGTGAATCTCGGGATGCTTTTCGTTCGCCGGGGTGAAAAAATTGCGGAATTCGTCCAGGGAATTGAGCGCGTGTGTATGCGATTCACGCATCGCGCTGGCTCGCTGGAACAAACCGTCCTGCATGTCTTGCAACTGCGCAGCCACTTCGGCCAGGAACTGAGCACGAGGGACGCTGGTTTTCTGCTTGGGTCCCCGGTCTCTACGGCCCAGGAAAACACTGTCGGCCGCCAAGTCACGCGGACCGATCTCCACGCGAAGCGGGACGCCTTTCTTGATGTACTGCCAGGCTTTGTCGCCACCACGCATGTCGCGGTCATCCAAGTGTACACGCAATGGCTGATCGGCGTAACGGACTGTTCGCAGATCCCCTTGCAGCGCACGACAGTAGTTCAACACGGCTGCTCGTTCGTCGTCGTTGCGATAGATGGGGAGCAGCACCACCTGTACGGGAGCCAGTTTGGGGGGCAGAACCAACCCGTCGTCGTCCGCATGCGTCATGATCAAAGCGCCGACGAGTCGTGTGGAAACTCCCCAGGACGTGGTCCAGGCAAACGCTTCCTGCCCGCCTTGATCCTGGAACTTGATTTCTTGCGCCCGCGAGAAATTCTGACCGAGAAAATGCGATGTTCCCGCCTGCAGTGCCTTGCGATCCTGCATCATGGCTTCGATACACAATGTCGTGACGGCCCCCGGGAACCGTTCCCCGGCGGATTTCTCGCCTTGGATGACGGGCATCGCCATGAAGTTCTCAGCAAAGTCCGCGTAGACACCCAACATGCGATACGTTTCCTCCAGCGCCTCTTCCTGCGTGGCATGGACCGTATGCCCTTCCTGCCAGAGAAACTCGGTCGTTCTAAGAAACAGGCGTGTTCGCAATTCCCAACGGACCACGTTGGCCCATTGATTAATCAGCAGCGGCAGGTCCCGATAGGACTGCACCCACTTGGCGAACATGGCGCCGATGATCGTCTCGCTGGTGGGGCGGACAATCAGCGGTTCTTCCAGCGGCCCGGCAGGCACCAGCTTCCCCTCCGGAGTCTGCTGCAGCCGGTGATGGGTAACCACGGCGCATTCCTTGGCGAATCCTTCCACGTGTGCGGCTTCTTTCTCCAGGAAGCTCACCGGTATAAACAGCGGAAAATAAGCGTTTTGGTGCCCTGTATCCTTGAACATTTTGTCCAAAGCAGCCTGCATGTTCTCCCACAAGGCATATCCCCAGGGTTTGATCACCATGCAGCCCCGTACCGGAGAATTCTCTGCGAGGTCCCCCGCTTTGATCACTTCTTGGTACCACTGGGGATAATCTTCGTCGCGTGTCGGAGAGATTGCATGCATCATGGGATCGCCAAATCGAAATGCTCGTCAGCTTGTCCGCAAATTATCGGTCCAAGTGCGGTCGATTCTACGACAGGAAGCAAAGTCGCCACAAGTCACGTGTCCGGTGCATTCACGCCATACTGGCCCCTTCCGCCGCAAATCAGCATAATGAAAGGACTCTTGCGGCTTGCCGCAGGTTCAGCCTGCCTGCCGAACTGCCAACGCTGCACCGCGCGTGGATTCGTGGTTCGCAATGCGCGCGACGGCCGCATTAACATCCTGGGGGAATAGGGCATCGTCATGGGAAAGTGGATCATCGGGATCGTGTGTCTGGCCGGCGGTCTGGCGGTGGGTGCGAGCATCGCCTATTTACGCGACGCGAATCCGGGCTTGGATTACGGCAACTTGTTTGAGGTGGCCCGATATGCCATGGGGGAAAAGCAATTCCGCCCCGCCGATGACGCGACCGCGCGGCTTGAGGTCGACAACGGACGTGAGTTTGATTTTGGCAGCATGGATGTGGGTGAGAAACTCAAACACACATTCACCATTCGCAACATGGGCACGGTTCCACTCGCGATTAAGCTTGTGCGGACAACCTGCAAGTGCGCCGTCGGCGAACTGACGTCCGACCTGATCCAGCCCGGGGATTCAGGCGACGTCACCTTGGAGTGGCGGGCCCTGGAATACCAGACGGAATATCGTCAAAGCGCCACGATTCAATCCAATGATCCGTCAAACGAGATCGTGAATTTGTCCGTCATTGGCCGCGTCGTCGAAGCGGTCCGAGCGCTTCCGCAAAGCCTCATTCTGGGAGATGCCACCAGCAGTGATTCCCGCACGGCTTCGCTCACCGTTTACGCGTTTCGAGATCCGACCATGGAAATCGAACGATTCGAATGGGTCGCATCGGAATTGTCCGACCAGTTTGACGTGACCTGGCAAACCTCTTCCAGCGAAACCGTGGCCGAAATGCCGGGCGCAAAGAGCGCCTGCGATCTTACTGTGCAACTGAAGCCAGGGATTCCCTATGGTTCTTTCCACGAAACGCTGCGGCTCTACTTGACCTCGGCCCCAGGCACGTTGGAGGTGCCCGTCCGTGGACGGATTGTGTCCGATATCGCCGTGGCCGGAGCCGGATATAGCGAACGTCAGGGCGTCGCGGAACTGGGCCTGGTCAAACAAGACGAAGGCGCGACGCTGCCCTTGCTCGTTCTCGTCAAAGGGCCGCATCGTAATGAAGTCACGCTGCAGAAACTCAAGACCGACCCCGCCGAAGACCTGGACGTAGAGATTGGCGAGCCTACGGTCTATCCCACCGTAGTCAAATTTCCCATCAAAGTCATTGTCCCCAAGCATGCGCCGCTGGTACAACGCCGTGCGTCCACCGATAATGCCGGCCGCATCCTGCTGAAAACGACCCATCCCACCATCGGCGAAATCAATTTCCTGGTCAGCTTCGCTGTCGTGGAGTAACTGATTTCCTGACGGAGCGGGCAGCAACCAGTGGTCGTCTCGGCTGCCCCGAACGAAGAGCAAGACAAAAAATGCTGGGCCGAAAAATAGGAACCGTTTTGTCGCACCCGGCTGGCGGTTTTTTTGCTTTCGCGGGGTGAGCGTTTCTTGTCCTCTGTGTTTCCGTCGCTTCTACCCGGCAAACGACAGTGATCCATGGCACCGTGGGGATCGAATTCCAGGGTGCCCAGGCGAGTCTGGGCAAGGTTTCTTTTGCCTACCGGCCCATCATACGATGATCCGCTGTAATCCAGCACGCCCCTCCATGCGACCGCCGCTGGGGGATCTGAAATTTCTGGCGAGATTTTGGCGCCGCGTTGGGGCACCCGATTTGGTAAACTGCCTTGAGGCCTGCCGGAAAAACGCGACCGAGTGAGGCGGTTGCCAGCCTGCCGAGTGTTGCGTGTTGAACGGTTTACCGGCGACTTGCGTAACAAGAAACGCCATCCACCCGCGCTACGGAACGTCCGTCGGTGTCGACCCACAAAACCAGAACAAGAGTCAGAAGAATCGAAGTAAGAACCATGAAGTTGCACTCAGAAAATTCCCGGCGACGGCACGACTCCCCCATCGCACGCCGCTTGGTAACGGCCATCGGGGCCGCCCTGGTGACCCTACTGGCGGTCGTTTGCTGGAACGCTGATCGACGACTGCTCTCGTTCGAGCGGGCGGCACGTGCGGAGGAGCTGCTGTTCGTCGCGCAAGATCAAGGCTCCACGTCGACCGCGTCGAATGCCGAAGTGATTGAGCTTCCACCCCCCTGCCGCGACTGGGAGAAGCCGGCATTTGCTTTGTTTTGCACAGGCCGTCAAAACGGTTACATCGAACCGTGCGGGTGCACCGGCCTGGCTAACGCCAAGGGCGGGCTCAGCCGACGTCATGCGTTTCTGCAGCAGCTGCGGAAGCGGGGCTGGGACGTTGTCCCCGTCGACGTGGGAAACCAGGTGCGACGGTTCGGCGCGCAGGCGGAGCTAAAACTGCAAACCACCGCCAACCTGATGCGCCTGATGGGTTATCAAGCAGTCGCATTCGGCCCCGACGACTTGAGGTTGTCCGTGGGCGAGCTTGCCGCCGTTGTCGCGGGAAGCGGGGATGCGCAGCAGTCGATCTTCATCGGGGCCAACGTTAACCTGCTGGACTTGAATCCACCGTTCCGTGTGGCGGAGGCGGCCGGCAAGAAGCTCGGCATCGTGGCCATCATCGGCGAGGAGGAACGCGCCAACATCAACAGTGACGAAATCCAGTTTACGCCCGCCAAAGACGCCATTTCGACCCTGCTGCCAAGACTCCAAGCCGAAAAATGTGACCACTTAATCCTGTTGGCACATGCGTCGACGGCCGAGACAAACGACCTGGCCAAGAGCTTTCCCCAGTTTGACGTCGTGGTCACGGCGGGCGGCGCGGGAGAACCGACGAACGAGCCACTGCGCGTTGACGGCTCGCCGGCTCAGATTATCCAAGTCGGCACCAAAGGGGCCTACGTGGGTATCCTGGCATTCTATCCCGGTGCCCAACCCGCTGTGCGCTACGAACGCGTCGAGCTGGACGCGCGCTTTGAGGACTCGGAGGCAGTCCTGCAGCAGTTTGCTGAGTACCAGCGACAGTTGGAGGATCTGGGTTTGGCAGGGTTGGGATTGCGTCCTATCCCGCACCCCTCGAAGAGGCAATTCGCGGGTCATGAAGTCTGCGGGGATTGTCACACCACGGCCTATGAGATCTTCGAAAACTCGCCCCACTTTCACGCCACGGACTCGATCGCGCACCCCACCGAACGATCCAACATTCCTCGCATCCACGATCCAGAATGCTTGAGTTGTCACGTCACGGGCTGGAACCCCCAGGAGTATTTTCCATACACTTCCGGATACGTGGGATTCGAACAGTCCAAAGCCCTGCACACCAATGGATGCGAGAATTGCCACGGCCCCGGCGCGCAACATGTCGCCGCCGAAAACGGGGATGTGGATTTGTCGGAAAAGGAAATGGAAGCGCTGCGTGCAGAAATGCGAGTCAAGCTGGAAGAGGAACCAGAGACCAAAGCTCTCACCTGGAACAAGTGCCGCGACTGCCATGATCAGGACAACAGCCCGGACTTCGACTTTGCGACTTATTGGGAAGAAGTGAAGCACTACGGCAAGGACTGAGAGAGCTGCTCGACGCAGCGCTTGACTTGCAGCCAAGTCCCGCCTGAGCTGCCGCCACAGACGGCGGTTTTCGACCTGGCGGATTTCCGGCCGCCGAATTGAGTTTGTAGATTCCCCTTGGGGGTTGCTCGCGAAACGTGGAAGGAACTCGGCATGGACCAAGAAGACCTAAATCCGTTTCATATTGGTCGGCAACAATTCGAAAATGCCATGCAGCACGTCTCAGACCTGCAGCACGGCCTGGTGACCTTCCTGAAAACACCCGTCCGGACGTTAACCGTCAATTTTCCCGTGGAGATGGATGACGGCGAAGTACGCACGTTCACCGGACACCGCGTGTTGCATTCACGGGTCCGGGGACCAGGCAAAGGCGGGATTCGTTACCATCCCGACGTGACGGCTGACGAAGTCCGGCGCTGGCCGGCTGGATGACATGGAAGTGCGCGCTGGTCGACGTTCCCTTCGGCGGAGCCAAGGGGGGGGTGGTCTGTCATCCGAAAGAACTCAGCAAGACCGAGCTACGACGAATCACGCGGCGGTACATCGCGGACCTGGGGGACAATATCGGCCCGCACATCGATATCCCCGCGCCCGACGTCTACACGAACGAACAAACCATGGCCTGGATCTTCGACACGTACGATGGCTTGCATCAAGGCCGCAACAATCTGCCGGTCGTCACGGGAAAACCCGTCGACCTGGGCGGATCCCTGGGACGATCCGAGGCAACAGGTCGCGGCTGCCTGTTTGCCACACAGCGACTGCTGCAACAGGGCGTCGTGCCGGGGCTCGATTCCGTGGCAGGCGCTTCGATTGCCATTCAGGGATTCGGCAACGCGGGGTCGGTGGCGGCCCGTTTGTTCTCTGAGTCCGGCAGCCGGATCGTCGCGCTCAGCGATTCGGCCGGCGGCGTCTACGCGCGGGACGGAATCGATCCGCAGGCCGCGATGCAATTCAAGCGCGGCCATGGCACGGTCTGTGGGCTGCCGGGTACAAACAGCATCACCAACGAACAATTGCTGGAATTGGAATGTGACATCCTGATTCCAGCCGCGATGGAAAACCAAATCCGCCGCGACAACGCGCACAGGATGCGTTGTAAACTAATCGCGGAAGCCGCCAATGGCCCGACGACGCCGGCCGCCGATGAAATTTTACGCGCAGCAGGCATCGCCGTGCTGCCCGACGTCATGGCGAACGCGGGGGGCGTTACCGTCAGCTATTTCGAGTGGGTGCAGAATATCGAAAACGAACAGTGGGAACTGGAGGTGGTGAACCACAAACTGCAGAAAAAGATGCACGCCGGCGTGGATGCGATCTGCGCACGTTCGCGCAAGCTGTGCCAAGACAACACGCCGCAGCGGAAAGGGGAACGGATTCCCATTGACTTGCGTACGGCGGCATTCGTAGTCGCCATCGAGCGTGTGGCCCGCGTGGCCCTGGAGCGGGGCATCTGGCCCTAGCGCCCAGCCGTCGCTCTGGCCGGCTCGC
The DNA here is from genome assembly GCA_963695565.1 of uncultured Planctomycetales bacterium. GTDB lineage: Bacteria > Planctomycetota > Planctomycetia > Pirellulales > Pirellulaceae > CAVOGW01. The sequence continues at coordinate 82,558 of CAVOGW010000002.1, read as the reverse complement.
CCTGGGCTGCCGGACCATGTCCGACAACACTTCCCCTGTTGCGCCACGCGTGCCTTCCTCGCGGGTTTGGCGGCTGAGGCCGTGGCGTCTACGCAGCGCCCATGCGTGTGCCGGTTATGCTTGACCAGAATCCATGAGCCACGTCCTCTGACACTCCCTTCCGTCCTGAGAATTGCCGTACCGAGTGAATCGTGCCAGCTCATCTAATTTTCCCAGACTGCGTGCGACCTCTACGAAAGAGATCCTGCGGAGCACCTCAACGGTGACCGGCCGCTTGGCATCCATGAATACCAGCGAACGCAGGAAATCCAGGGATGGGGCGGACGACAGGAGCTCACACAGGAATTTTGCCTCCTGCTCGGACTTGCAAGGAATCGCATAGCACGTGTCGTCTACCAGTACGGGGCGAGCATCAACCGGAGGCACCACGACAAAAGTGAAAGATTTGTAGAGTCCAGAAATGGCAACCTTCCAGGGCGCGAAGGAATACGGGCCAATGCCAAATACCGAAAACCTGGGTCGATTCTGATAGATTGAGCTTCGTCGTCCATCAAGAGCGTCCGCATGGCTGTGCAAGTATTCCCACGTTTTCGGTGCGGAGGAGGCAATCCCGGAGGTGTCATCTCCCGTGTACGTTTGCGTGACCAACACATATTTCCGCAGCTCGATCCGACCGTTTCCGAGATCCGACGACTTCAAGAGGGGATATACGAGCTCATCCTCTAGTTCCACCGACTCACCAAGTCCGTTGCGAAGCACCGTGCCGTCTCGTGTAAACTCCATGATCTTCGCAGCGTCGTGCTTGACACCTGAGCGCCACGTGTATGCCGACGAACCTCCTGCAAAGTTCCGGTGACGATGGTAAGCTTCAAGATTGGAAACCAAATGTCCATCCACGAACCCGAATTGAATCGAGTCCGAGTTCAGGTCAAGATCCGCGTAAATCTTTGCCGTCCGATCAGCACTGATGCGACCTGTCGTCATGAACAGACAAGCATCCACAGCAACGCCAAAACAGGCCTTGGCATCGATGCGAAACAAACGTGACCCCTCACGCCCTGCATCCTTCCAAAAATGCCTTAAGACTTTTCTTGCAGTCATTGTCTTGCACAGCATCGCGACAGCTCCTGCTGGCGGAAGCACTTCGATCAACCGAATCAGCATCCACTCCGCAATGTCGAAGTTGCTTTTGCCCGTGCGTGCTTCCAAGCCCCGTCGCCGTTGAAAATTGCTTTTTTTGGGGAGATTCTGGCTCCCCATTTGGCCGAGATCAGAATTCGTAACCCACGGCGGGTTCCCGAGAACCAAGATTCGAGCCAACCCGCCATGTGTCAAGTTGCGTTTCCAATCTTCTTGAAAGAAATCTCGGCAATACAGGCGGATATCCAGTCCATCCAATGAGGCAGCGGCTCGATCCACATACTCTCGATTGATCTCGTATCCCTCGTACCGCGGCGCATGTTGCCATTGATGGGCTGCAGCCTTCAGAAAGGTCCCCAAGCCCGCAGTCGGTTCAACGACAAGATCGGGAACGCCAAGAATCTGACTCGCCAAAGCGACAACTTTCGTGGCCAAAGCGCCAGGCGTCTGAAAATCCCCAAATTCCTTCTTGATACTCATCGTGCCCCGAACCCGCGTAGTTGACGCCGTCACGCTCCGCCGTGACGGCCGTTACAGCCGTTTTCTCCAGCCGATCCCAGCACCTCTATTTCGGCATTGGCCCGTTTCCGCTTTGAGACCGTCGGGAAATCGTGACCGATGGCCCGAGCGGGTCCCTAGGGGGCCTCATACTCGTACTCGTACTCGATTGAATCTTCGGTCGATGGACACCGGGCAGAACCTTGGCGATGCGACAGGCAAACCCCACGTAGTCGATCGAAAGTTGGTACACGTCAAGTTCGCTCGGGGTCAGAGACTCGTTCTGTCATCATCATCCAATCGAGAAGGCGTACGAGTACCGTTGCACTGAATTCGAGTACGATCTGCCTGGCTTGACATGGCTCAGGCACTCCATTGTTTATGCCTCGCTCAGTTGGTCGCGGAGCCACGCACGAGCGAAATACCAATCGGCTTCGACCGTCTTGGACGATATACCTAGATGCTCAGCCACTTCACGACATGTGAGCCCCCCAAAGAAGCGAAGCTCCACGACTTGGCACTTGCGTGCGTCAAGTTCATGCAGATCTTGCATGGCCTCGTCGAGCGCCAACAGATCAATGGGAAGCTCCCTTCCCAAGATCCCGGACGCGAGCGAAACACGTCGCCAGTCGCCACCTCGTTTTTGTACGGCCTTGCCGCGGGCATGGTCGACCAGGATCTGTCGCATCGCGCGAGCGGCAACGGCATGAAAGTGGGTTTTCCCGTGCCATCGTTTATCCTGATCGGGTCGATCGAGTTTGAGAAACGCCTCGTGGACCAAAGCAGTGGGCTGTAGTGTGTGGTCCTTCCGCTCTCGCTGCAGGTATCCCGCCGCTAAACCATGCAGCGTGTCATAGGCGGCACGAAACAACTCGGACGTTTCCTGGTCGCTGTTTGCCGTCGAGTTCTTGTCGTTCGGCTGGGCGTTCATGTTTCACATTAAGATGGATCGGCCCGCGACCAAGAGCGCGCTATCTGTACCGTGCGGGCAGGGGTTCATTTTCGTTCCAAATCAGAGCGAAAACAAGTAAGGCAACCTCCGAGTCGCATTTTCTCATCGGTATTTCAAGCGCCGTTTTCGTTTAGATCCCAGGAGTGAACTCTTCGCTCGGTGCTGTCTTTGGCGATGTCAGTCAGGTGGTTTCCGTCGCGGACCGTACGCTTGACGGAAGGGGCTGGACGCCGCCATCGACCACATCGACGCCATCGGCCGTGCTAATGACGGGCGGCTCGTGGTCAGTACGGACGATGACGTCTTCCTCAATTTCAGGGTCGCCCAAGCGAACTGCTGGCCATCGATGGAAACGAGCTGCTGCCCTATTTCGTCGGCGAACAGGTGAGGCTGGATACTGCTGGCGAGAACATTACAGGAGTCTGGTTCGAACCCGAGACGTGCCTGATCTTCATGACCCTGCAGGGCACTTTCGGCGTCGACGGTCTGTCTGGAAATGCCGGAGACGTGATGGCATTTTCCCCCACGTCACGGGAGGGAGATACGACCGGAAAATTCTACTCGTTTGACAGCATGCCCTGGCGACTTCAACGATGATGGGAATTACGACTGCGCTGATATTGACTCACTTGTGGCCGCGATTGCCGCCGCGACGCACAGCCATCGCTTCGACTTGACCGGAGACGGTTGGGTGAACCTGGCCGACCGGGATGCTTGGCTGGCGGAGGCCAGCTCTCGCTGGAGGTTTCGCTCTGATGTTTCCGGGTGCATGCCACTTTCCAGAGTTTGTATTCCGTCATTTGCCCGTGCACTCACTCGGACGACGCATCTCCGTCCGCACTGAGCATTCTCCATTGCGCGGTCTCATCAGGCTTATTTAGACGCGTGTACAGTTCAGCGAGTAAGGAGGCCGTTTGTCGCACATAGGGATGCTGTTTGCCGAGCGCGGGGGCCATTATTTGGTAGCCCTGCAAGAGTACCTCCTCAGCCCGATCGAGTTGCTCCAATTCCACGAGGCACTGGCCCTGCATCAGCGCTGCCAAGCCGGCCCGCCAATGACCCGGATGCGACGCTGTGGACCTTGCCACGACCTCTGCGTACTCGGCTTCGGCAGTAGCATAGTCCTTTCGCTTTTGAGCGGCCTTTGCCAGGAAAATGCGCGTGTCGAGCGTATCTCCATGGTCCTCACCCAGTACGCGTTGTTGCGCCGTCAGTGTGGCCTTCAGAAGTTGTTCGCTCTTCTCCTTTTGCCCCTGCGTGCCATAGGCACTGGCCAGGTTACTGGCGGATTTGAGCGTATCGCGATGGTCTTCACCCATTACTTTTCGGCGGATTTCGAGAACTTTTTCGAGAGCCTTGACGGCCTCGTCATATCGTCCCATCTGCGCGTAAAGGACTCCGAGATTCGCAAACGTATTCAGTGTTTGCGGGTGTTGGTCGCCGCTGACCTCCCGCAAGATGTCGAGCGCCCGGGAAAACGCCGATTCGGCTTCGGCGTTACGGCCCGTCCGCAGGTAAATAGCGGCCAGGTTGTTCAGCGTCGTCGCGGTGTCCTCGTTTCGCTCCCCCTGCACCCGGATCCGTCGTTCCAGGCCCTCCTCAAGTACGGGCTCGGCCTCCGCGAGTTTCCCCTGGTACACGAGGGCGACGCCGAGGTTGCTTATCGATCCAATCGTCTGTGTGTGATCGTCGCCCAGCACCTTGCGTTCTACCTGCAGCAACTCACGCAGGGCATGCTCGGCACCCGCATAATCGCCACGCCAGTTGAGGACGGATGCCAGGTCCGCGCGGCACAGCAGGGTCTGCTCGTCGCACTCGCCAAGCTCGCGCTTGTAAAGTTCGAGCGCCCGTGTAAACTGCTGATCCGCATCGTCGAGCCGATTCAGGTGGCGATATGCCGTGCCGACCGTTCTGCGCAGGTTCGCTTCGACGATTGGCGCCCCGTCGAATCGACCTTCGATCTTCTCGGCGGCCCTGTCGATCGCGGTCTGCAAAGTGATCTGGCGATCTGGTTCGCTGCGCGGATCCGCTTGCACGATCAGGTCCTTGGTGAGAAAGTCGTTGACTGCACTCGCGATGGAGCGCTGACGCTCAGATTCCGCCAGTGCGCGAGTCTGCCCGATCGCGAATGTTGTGGCGACGATGACGCCCGCCAGGAGCGCGACGAAAGCGGCCGCAACTCCAAACACAAGACCGCGATTCCGCCGAGCAAACTTTCGCAACTGGTACAGGGTCGACACAGGTCGAGCCACAATCGGCTCGTTGTTCAAATAGTGCCGGATATCCGCGGCCAGCGCCGCAGCCGACTGATACCGCCGGTCCGGTTCCTTTTCGAGCGCTTTCTGGGCGATCGTGTCCAGGTCGCCCCGATACCTTCTGCTAATCGTCGTCAGCGAGCTCGGTTCCTGTTCAGCAATGACCCGCGCTGCCGTGACAATCGTTTGGCCGCCCAGGTCGTACGGGAGCCGGTCGGAGATCAACTCATAGAGTACGATGCCGAGTGCGTACACATCTGATCGAGTGTCGATCTCGGCGGCACGCCCTAAGACCTGCTCAGGGCTCATGTAGGCAAGCGTTCCGATCAGCTGTCCGACGTCGGTGTGCATCGTCGAAACCTGCAGATCGGATGCCGTGACGCGGGCGACGCCGAAATCGAGAATCTTGGGTTGACCTGACTTGTCGACCAATACGTTGTGGGGCTTGAGGTCGCGGTGAATGACGCCGCGCTGGTGCGCATGCTCGACGGCGTCGCAAATGCGTGCGAACGTTTCGAGTCGATCGCCGAGGTCGAGCTGGTGGTCGCGGGCGTAGTCCAATAGCGGCGATCCGTCGACGAACTCCATGGCAAAGTATGGCCGCGTCCCGGATTCATCTTCGTACGTCGCGGCCTCATGGATTTGTGCAATGCCCGGATGTTGAAGTCGTCCCAGCATCGCCACTTCCAGGTCAAAACGCTTGAGTACGTCGCGGCCGACGAGTCCAGGACAAATCACCTTCACGGCGACGTGACGTCGTGGGTTTTCCTGCTCCGCGAGGTAGACGACACCCATACCACCTTGGCCCAGCTTTCGAACGATGTGGTACTTACGCATGTTGTTCGGTTGCTGGCTTTCCGTGAAGATGCCGAAACCAGACCTCAGCTTCGCACCCGGTTCGTCAAGAAAGCCGCTATCGTCGTGGTTTCTCAGCAATCGCTGAACGTCCTCCAAGAGCGTCTGGTTGTCGCCACAGTGCCGGTGGAGGAAGGCGTCTCGTTCGGCCGGCGCCAGGTTTCGGCTGCGTTCAAAAATATCGCAGATTTGTTGGAACCGATTCATGATGAAATTCTCAACGATGGTGACAACGTTATTCTCGTCCATATCCGACTTAAGACAAGTGAATCGCCACGATGTGACGATTGGGGATGGGGATTTCATCTCCGTTTCTCGCTTAGCTCCATGGAGTGGAAACTTTTTTTCCTTCACCCAATAGGAACTTACCCATGTTCGAGCGACTCTTTTTGGGCACACTCAAGCTTCTCCCTCCTCTACTTTGCTTACCCCTCTTGCTGCAGGCTCCGTACCTGATGGCGCATGAGATTATCTGGAATGGTAGCACGGACGATAACTGGCAAATCGGCACCAATTGGCAACCTTACACGGGTTGCACTGGTTTCTGTGGACTATTTCCCCCCGGTCCCAACGACACGGCCGTACTCAGCCCAACGATTTGGGGATCGAACGCAGTCTTAACCGGCCATGTCGACGTCGACGCAGTGAACATCTTGAATGGGATGAACGTCGATGCCAATGGATTCGGCATGGACGTAACGACGTTTTTGGCTATCCAAGGAGCGTCCTCGTCTTTGCGCGTGGTCGATGCAGGTGGCACGAACCCAGACTTCAGTCTTGAGACCCTGGTTATTGAACAGGGTAGCCTTCGGCTTGCCGGCAGCCCGCAAGTAGAGGTGACCGGCGCGTCCAGCTACAATTTTCAAGGCTCCATCCTGGGAAATGGGTCCATCCGATTTCGTAACCTGGAGGGAACCCCCGGGCGCGTGCTGATCAACGACGGTTCCATCATCGTCCGCAGTGCTGATCTGACGCTCACGGCCGACAACGGCGGCGACTTGGATTTGGATGGATCCAGCGAAACTGGCATCATCGACGTCGACGACTTCGACAACGTCACCAGCCGCAACCTTACGTTGACCGTGGACGGGCAGCTCTATTTTGACGCCTTCGATAGCACCATGCTGGTCGGCAAAGGTGATCGAGTTCACTTCACGCAGCCCTGGACGTTTGGTAACGACATTGGAGGAACCCCACGGATCAAAATGAACGCGCGTGACAGTACGGCCACGCTCTCGGGAGCCGACATGACCATGGATGATCCGGTCGCTCGTATCGAAGTGAACAGTGGCACGGCGCGTTTTGATGCGAATCTCGACATCCACCGAGGGACCTTGGTCGTCAGCGACAATACGACCATCGATTTCGCCAAGGACGCAAGCTTCTCTATTGACGCGAGGATCGACAAATCCCTGGCGTCGAATCATCAGATGATCGTGCGCGGCATCACGGAAATTCGGCAGCCTTTATTCGACTGGGATGGTCTTGGACAAGATGTGACGTCGATCGTTGGCGGGTTCTTGGATATCTTTTCGAACGAGGTCGAAACGGGTACCAATCAATTCGACGGATCGCTCAATATTGTTGCCGACGGAAATCGCAATGCGGTATTGCGGGTCGGAACGCCGTCGCCGTGGGTCATGAACGGAATGATGCATTTGGACGGAACGTCTACGGAGGCTAAAGTCTTCAACGGGAGTCTGATGCAAATGGGTAATGGCGTGGGCGAGGCCAGCTTGGAGGTCGACGGTCTACAAGCACGAATCGAATCACCCGTCGAGTTTAGAGACGATGCCAGGATTACCTTGAACACCGGTTCGCGACTAACGCTCACCAACACTTCGGTCGTCGCCGACGGCACACGCTTTTTTGGTGATGGCCAGTTCGTCAATGATGGTGCCATGACAGTCGAAAACGGAGCCGTCATCGACGTAGAACTCGTGAATCACGGCACGTTGGCCATGGCCAATCACCCTAGTTTTGGCCCAGTGCACGTCGCCGCATTTGAACAGACTACAGCCGGACAGTGGAATGTGCGCGTTCGCCTGGGGAATTCGGACCAACTGCAGGTTGCGGCAGCCGCATTGTTGGACGGCAGCTTGAACATTGTCTCGGCCATGCCAACCCCTTCCCGCGGCGACGCGTTCACGATCCTTACCGCGTCCAGTGTCAGCGGTGAGTTTGCCAGTGTGGGTCAAGGTGGTGTCGCACCGGGAGATGCCTGGCGAGTGCTCTACGGCCCGACGTCTGTGATCCTCAAAGTCACGTCGTCTGCCGATTTCAATGATGACCACAGTTTCGACTGTTTGGACGTCGATGCCCTGGTCGCGGAAATCGCCAGCGGTGTAAACAACGTCGACTTCGATTTGACGGGTGATGGCATCGTGGATGGCATGGACCTCGATCAATGGCTGATCGACGCCGGCGCGGCAAATCTGACGAGCGGCAATCCATACCTTCCAGGGGACGCCAATTTGGATGGCACCGTGGATGGTCAGGACTTTATCCTGTGGAATACGCACAAGTTCACCAGCACTGCCGCATGGTGCAGCGGTGACTTCAATGCGGACGGGGTCGTCGATGGTCAAGACTTCATCACCTGGAACACGAACAAGTTCAGCAGCGCCGACAGCGGCTCGGCGTCTTCCGTGCCGGAGCCGATCGGCGCGTCATGGATGCTGGCCGGACTGCTGATTGGTTTTCGACTGCGGCATCATGAGTGAGCGATACCGGTAGTGCCTGACCTTCCCCCTGAGTCGAATGCGGTTCAAGTCGGGGATGCCACCGAATTCCATTCGGTGGTACCCCACCTCCTACCTGCTTCAGCTTCGCCCGTCATGCGCAAACCGCGAAGCAACGTCCACCCCGTTCGGCCTGGGCAATCTGCGTCCGAATGGAACCCGAAGGGCTCGGCCGACAGATCACTTTGCACGACTGTCAGGCAGAAAGTGACCCTCCCCCGGAGTAAATCCGGGGGCATCCGGATCGTGCCCCCCCTACGGTGCGTGGCGATAGGGGAGCCCGAAATAATCGTGAATGAAGCGCTTGCGGTCGTCTTCGTAGTTCACGTATTCGACCAGCGCATAAAGCTTACGCTGGTCGCGGCGACGCTTGTCGTTCAGACGCTCGGAGTCCTTCAGCAGGGCGGGTAATTCGCCGGTCAGGGCGTAACATTCCGGAGGCTCCTTGCCACCCACCACACCATGTCGGTCGAAAATGGCCAAGGCCGTGTCCAGGCGATGGTCGTGCTTGGACTGCGCCACTAACTGTTCCCCCAGCCACTCGTGGCCAAACGCGCGAACTTCGTCCCGCCGGTCGCGGAGTAGCCCATACAGCCGCTCGTAGAACTCAGCGCCCGGGTTGCTCCACTCAATGAACTCCATCTGCGTGGCCAAATCCGCTTCGGCATACAACAGTGTACAGCGACTGGGCAGACCGTCGCGGCCCGCTCGTCCGATCTCTTGATAGTACGATTCCATGGATCCCGGAACGTCCGCGTGCGTCACATAGCGGATATTGTCTTTGTCAATTCCCATGCCAAACGCGTTGGTGGCCAACACCATGCGACACTTGCCCGACATGAAGTCGTCCTGGATCCGCTTGCGCTGATCACGCGGCAAGTCTCCGTGATAACACACATGGGGAATTCCGCGCGACGCTAACAGGCCGCTGAACCAATCCAGCGTTTTGATCAGCGTGAAGTACACAATTCCCGACCCCGCTTGCAGCTCCGGGCTGCGATCGATCCGTAAGATGTGCTCCAGCTTGTCCTGCTCGTCCCAGACCAACTGCACGTCCAGCTGCAGGTTGGGCCGATCGATTCCCTCGTGAAACATTTGCATTTCACCGGGTGCCAGCCCTAACTGCCGCACGATGTCGGCTTGCACATCGGGCGTGGCCGTGGCCGTGAGGGCCACCGTGGTCGGATTACCCAGCGTGGCTCGGAATTCCCCCACGCGACTGTAGTCGGGGCGAAAATCGTGTCCCCACTCGCTGATGCAATGGGCCTCGTCCACCGCCAGCAGCACCACCTGCCGACCCGCCACGACCTCCAGAAACTCCGGTTTACGAAACCGCTCTGGAGTGACATACAGCAACACGTGCTGGCCACCGCGTACCGCCGCGTACCGCTGTTCGCGCTGCGTACGGGTCAGCGACGAGTTGATATAAATCGCGTCCACCCCTCTGCGGTGCAGCGCGTCTACCTGATCTTTCATCAGCGCAATCAGGGGTGAGATCACAACCGCCAAGGGAGGCGGCCCCTGTTGTGCCGCGGCAGATAGCACGAGAGCGGGAATCTGGTAGCACAGCGACTTACCCATCCCAGTAGGCATGATTACCAAGGCGTGCTTTTGAGCCAACAAGTGCTCAATCACACCCTGCTGGTTCGCGCGGAATCCCTCAAACCCGAAAAACTGCCGCAGGGCCTGGTGATGGTTCATGACAAAGGTTTTTTCTTGGCCGCGAATGGTGTGGCGCGACGGGTCGAATCCCTGGGGGCAACGTCACCGGCGTGCGAAAAATTTGTCCAGCGTGGCCTGGCTGGGCCTGGGCGTCATGCATGACACCAGGACGGTGACCAAGGCCGATGCCAGAAAGACCGAGGCGACCGGCATGGTGTGCAGGGTCGTCGCTCCCAGTGGGATGTCGACGGACCAGTTTTCCAGGGCGCCAAATTCCGATTGCCGAAACATCCAGAACCAGAGAATGGCGGTCGTCAACACGCCGGCATAGGCGCCCCACTTGGTGAGCCCCCGCCAATAGACGGCCAGGAACGCCAGCGGAAACAGGCTGGCAAAACCCGTAAAGCACCAGATGCCCAACTGAAATACACGTGTCTGCGCGATATTCGTGAGGCTCAACGCGTAACAAACGGCCACCACGGCGATAATGAACCCACGCGAGATCCTGACGATCTGTCGATCTGAAAATCGATCCCGGCCGGCGTAGTGCAGCACGATGTCGGTGGTAAACATGGTGCCAATGCACAGAAACTGGCTGTCCAGGCTGGACATGATGGCCGCCAAGACACCTGCCAATAGAAAACCGCCCAAGACGTCTCCCGACAGGGACTTCACCATGAAGCCCAGCACCTTGTTAGGGTCGGCGGCAATGGGAGGCGGGATCTTGATCAGTCCCGTTGTGGCCCAGACACCGATCAGCACGCAAGGGAACCAGACGACCAGAATGAAGACCGGATGAGCGACTACGGGCAGCTTGAAAGCGTTGCCATTCTTGGCCGTCAGCCAATGCTGAAACAGATGCGGAAACATGCCCACCGAAAAGGGAATCAGCATGTAGCTGGCAAACATCCAGGGATCGAGCCGCGGGCGAGTACGAAAAGCGTCCGGCGCTTCCACTGTTTCTAGCTGGTCCGCCACCGACACGGCGGCCCGCACGCGACGGGCCTTGGGTATTTCCTGGCTGACGATTCGCAGCGCATCCAAGAAGCCTGAAGGCGGTTCGGTGCGTACGACGCGTTCGCCGTTCAGCATCGTGTGCGCTCGACCCGCTTGCACGGCATTTTCCGCCAGGCGGTTGGCAATCAGCACGAAGGCGACAACCCCCAGTACCATGAAGACCATCGTCTGAAAGGCGTTGGCCCAGGCCGTGCCCCGCATGCCCCCGAAGAACACGTAGACCAGCACCACCAGGCAAATCACGAGTTCGGTCAGCCAGGCAGGAATGGCCCCCGTATCCGTGAATCCCGGCACGCCCGGAAAATCGCCGCGGGTCGCTCCTTCAATCGCCTTGCCGGCCGAAATGATGCCTACCAGCACGTAGGGCACGACCAACGCGACGAGGATCGGAAAGAGCACCAGGCCGATGCGATCGCTCTCCAGGCGGTCCCGGAAAAATCCGACCTGCGTGTTGTAGCCATACTGTTTTCCCCACGCCCACAGCTTGACGCCCAGCAGAAAAAAGCAGAGCGAGTGAATGATACCGGACGAGGAGGCGAGCATTCCGTAGACACCCACGCCTTCCGCAAAGGCCTCACCCGTGGAACCCACCAACGCAAATCCTGTCATCGTGGTGCCGAACAACGACATCAGCAGCAGGAAGGGACCGATGGTGTGGCTGGCCAGCAGGTAGTCTTGGGACGTTCCCCGAAACAGTCGGGAGGAAAACAACCCCAACAGCACGAGCAGAGCCAGGTAGACGCCGATAATGGTAACCTTGATCCAGCCGGGGCTCATGCTGATCCCCCGGCTCGATGGTCATCGGACCTGGCTGACGGCTGGTCGACCAGTGGCCAGGCGAAATTCACGGCCATCCACCAGACCACGCTGAGCCGCGATGGAGATCCCGCCATGAAATGCCAGCGTCATGGGCAGAAAGCCGAATACGAGACGATCGTTGTCCCAATTCCAAACATCCTGATGGAGGACGACCAGTAAGACAACGAGTCCCCATACGGCGTATTTCATGAAAGATATCCTGTTACCTTACCTTAGGTGCCACACTGCAACGTAGCAGGTTGTTGATGTAGTCGGTTCAATGTCATCCTGAAGGAGCAACGCAACTGAAGGATCTGCCAACCCACGTCGCTACACCAACTAAAGCTCGACGTTCGGCATTATCGCTGGCAGATCTTCTTCGGCTCGCGCGCGATGATGCCTCAGGATGATAGCATCACGGCAATAACGTAACACTCCGCTAGGGGACGTGGAACGCCGGTCGCGCTGGCAGGCCCGCTAACCGTTAGACTCAATTCTTCGCTTCGGCCATGGTTTCATCGGGGATGTTGAAGTTGGCCGAGACGTTTTGCACGTCATCATGATCGTCCAGAGATTCCATGAGTTTCAGGACTTTCGTGGCTGTCTCGGCATCCAAATCGACCGTGGTGATGGGGATGCGAGTGATCTCTTTGATCGAGGGCTCGATATTCTTGGCTTCGAGTGCATCCAGCAGATCGGCGTAGCGTTCGGGCTCGCAAGTGATTTGAAATTCATTACCCTGGTGCTCCACGTCGTCGGCACCGACCTCCAGAGCCAACTCCATCAGCACCTCTTCGCCGACGCCGTCGGCTGGAACAACAATCAGTCCTTTGCGTTCGAAGAGGTAGGCGACGCATCCGGTGCTTCCCAGCTTCCCGCCGTGGACCTCGAACAGTTTGCGCAACTCGGGGGCAGTACGGTTGCGATTATCGGTCAGAATATCGCACATGACGGCCACGCCACCGGGCCCGTAGCCCTCGTAGAGAATTTCCTCGACATTGCCTCCGTCCAGTTCCCCCGTGCCTTTTTTGATGGCCCGTTCGATATTGTCCTTGGGCATGCGCGCGGCTCGGGCATCCGCCAGCGGCACGCGCAGCCGAACGTTAGTGGCCGGATCACCACCGCCAAGTTTGGCGGCAATCATGATGGCCTTGGAAATCTTACTCCAGATCTTGCCCCGCTTGTTGTCGATGAGGGCTTTCTTATGTTTGATTCCCGCCCAATGTGAATGGCCGGCCATTTCAAATGCTCCCTTCAGTCATGACGATGCAAAATCATGGGGTCCTTCAAACAGGCGCACGGATCGGTTGCAGCTACGACTGCTGTGGAGGTAACACGCCATCGGAGTTCTGGGCACGTCGAATCCGCCGCTCCGTGGCTATTTGGGTTTTCGCCGAGTAATCCGTTTGGGGGGATGGGTTTTGCCACCTGGTTTGGTGGGCTTCTTGGCCGCTGGCGTCCCCTTTTTGGCGTTGGCCTTGGTTTTTTTCTTTTCGGGCGGGGGCGTGGCTTTCTTGTTCACGACCTTTTTGGCGGCGGCCGCGGCCGCGGCCGCATCCGACGGCTTACCCTTCTTGGCGACTTCAGCGGCAGGCTGGGCCGTCTTACCGCGACTAGGTTTCTTGCTTTTGGCCCCGGACGACGGCTGCTCAGGCTCCGGAACCGCGACCGGCTGCTCCGCTTTCTTCTTACGCGACGCTCGTTTGGGAAAACGATCTTTGGCGTCGGGGCTGATTTCCAACAGCATACTTTTGATCGTGGGACCAAACGGTCGTGCCGTCAATTCGGCCCCCAGCTGATGCAGCAGGGAAAAGAACTCTCGACCCCGGTTTTTGGGGATGGCTCGTTCCAGTCCTGGCGTCAGCCAACTCTGTTTCTCTTGATCATCGATGATACCCACGATGTACAGGCATTCCAGCGTTCCTCGATCGATCGGAATGGCGTGTCCGCCCAGCGTGTTTTGCACAACGAAGCTGACCACGAAGGGAGTGCTGCCTTCGAATTTTTGCAGCAGCTGGTTGACTTGCCCCAGCTTCAGCTTGCGGAGATGCTCCAGATCGTAAGAGTACTGCGATTCAAACACGCTCTGCAGCAATCGCTTCAGGTTGTATGCCGCGCGTTTCGGGTGGGGCAGCATTTTCACAACCTGACCAAGTTCGCCCACGGTTGTCACGCGCAATTCGTTGAGATCGAATGAAACGGCCTTCAGATTTTGAAACGCGACTTCGGCGGCATCCGGAAACGCATTTTCCAGGCAGCAAGCGTAGATGAGCGTGTCCACGACCGACATGTCTGGCGTGTGGAATGGCTTGTAGTGCTTTTTCAGCACTTTTTGCAATTTATTGATGATCGTCGTTCGATTGGGAACCGCCATACTCGTTCTATGTCGCCTCTTCGATATCTGATTCAGTGGGTGATGCCAGCGCATCGCGATTTACGTTCTCAGCAGTCGTGGAATCCGCGTACTCCGACTCCTGCGTTTCGTCGGGCTCATGCGCAGGTTCTGGCGGGAGCACTTCCTTCAGGATCTGCGTGACGCGCATGGCATTCTTGATGCCCTGGTCGAGCATGAAGGTGAGCCGCGGAGTATACCGGGTATCGATGCGCTGACTGATTTTATGCTGCAAGAAACCTGAGGAACTGCGCAGGCCGTGCAACGCGAGTTGCTGTTTTCGCTCGTCGCCCATGATCGAGACGTGCACGCGGGCGTGACGCATGTCGGCCGAGACTTCGACCATGGTGACGGTGACGTCGCTAACGCGGGGGTCGCGCAATTCGGTCAGGATCGACATCCCGACGACTTCACGGATGGCCTCGGCAGCTTTCAGGACTCGTCGGCTCATGGAAATTCTCGTGGCGGGCAGTCGGGCGGATGGGCGGTCGGGCAGTTAACAGCAGACGGGCAGCGTATTGTGGGCGCAGGCAAACGAGGCGGCCAACCTTCTCGTTGGTCTACAGCGTACGCGCGATCTCCTCGATCTTGTAAGCTTCGAGGATGTCTCCGTCCTTGAGGTCGTTAAATCCATACAGCTTGATGCCGCATTCCATACCCTCCCGCACTTCCTTGGTATCGTCTTTCTCACGCTTCAGCGATTCGAGTGCGTAGTCGCCAATACCACGACCGTCACGGTTGACGCGAACCCTGCAGCCCCGTTCGATAGTCCCGGCCAGGACGCGGCATCCGGCGATGGTCCCCAAGCGGCTGATGACAAACGTCCGTTGCACGAGGGCCCGGCCCAAATCCTTGACTTGTTCTTCCGGACGCAGCTTGCCTTCGAGCAGCGACTTAATGTCTTCACTGACCTTGTAGATAATGGAGTAACGACGAATTTCGACGCCTCGTTCGTCGGCGAGGGCTCGTGCCGCCTCATCGGGAATTACATTAAATCCCAGGATCACGGCGTCCGAAGCATCCGCCAGCGTCACATCGGCAACCGTGATTCCGCCCACGGACGCTTGCAGCGTCTGGATCCGCACCTCGGGATGGTCAAGCTTGGACAGTTCCTTTTGAATGGCTTCGATGGATCCACGGACGTCGGCCCGCAGGATGATCTTGAGTGTCGCCACGTCTTCGTCGGAACCCAAGAGCCCTTCTTCCAGGCGTCGCTGAAATTCATCGAATGACATCTTTGTGGAACGACCCGAGAGGGATTGCGCGGGCTCGAAACGACCTTTGTTCGGCGATTTGTCGGGCTTCTTGGATATCGTCGAGCACGTAGAAGCGGTCTCCGGCCTCGGGAGCGACATCCAGGCCGGTCACATTCACGGGGATGGAGGGCCCGGCCTGTGCGACTTTCTTACGGGGCTTGAGCGTATCGTACATGGCTTTAACGCGTCCATGAGCGGCGCCGCAGACAACGATGTCGCCGACATGCAGTGTACCGCGTTGCACAATCAGCTTGGCGACGACGCCGCGCCCTCCCTCCTGTTGGGCTTCGAGGCAGGTGCCGATGGCCGGGCGATGCGGATTGGCCTTGAATTCATGCAACTCGGCGGTCAACAGCAGCGTTTCCAGCAGGTCGTCGACCCCCTGCCCGGTCACGGCACTAGTTTTCACGACTTCGACTTCCCCGCCCCATTCCGTGGGGAGCAATTCGTGGGCCGACAGTCCTTGGAAGACTTTATTTTCGTCGGCGGCGGGCAAGTCGATCTTATTCATGGCGACCACGATAGGCACGCCCGCAGCCTTGGCGTGGCTGATGGCTTCCTCGGTTTGAGGCATGATCCCATCGTCGGCGGCCACAACTAACACGGCGATGTCCGTCACGTTGGCTCCGCGTGCCCGCATTTCGGTAAACGCTTCGTGACCGGGGGTGTCCACGAAACTGACGATGCGACCGTCCTTTTCCACGCTGTAAGCGCGAATATGCTGGGTAATGCCGCCCGCTTCACCGGAAACGACGTCCAACCCCAGGATGCGGTCCAGCAAAGATGTCTTGCCGTGGTCGACGTGTCCCAGGAAGGTCACGATAGGCGGACGAGGAACAAGTTCTGCGGACGCATCCGGCTGCGATTCCAACGCCGAGATCACCGTGTCTTCCAGCGTTGCCATCTGCTTGAACTCGATCTGGACGCCGGCCTCTGCGGCCAGCAACTCGGCGTACTCCAAACTAAGTTCGGAATTGATGTTACTCACGCTTACGCCGTAGCCCATCAAGGCCCGCAGAATGCTGGTGGCGGGAATACCGGTGGTTTCGGAAAACGAGCGAATCGTGCAAGGCAACTTGACGACGACGCTCCCCGTACGAGGCGCGGTCGTGCTGGAGCTTGAGCGGCGCACGGGGCGAGCATGCCGCGCGACGGCGACGCCTGAATCCTGACGGCCAACCGAGGGGCGCCGCCTTGTCGTCTGGCGCGTGGCGCGGGCGCTGGCCATGCCTGCCAGGTTCGCGCGATCCTCGCCGTCTTCGACCACTTCCTTTGGCTTGCGCAGTTTCTTGACACCGCGCTTGGCGATGGGACTCGCGGCTTCCGCATCCTCCACAGGGGCCTCGAAGCCGACTTCGCCCCGTACCTTCTCCTTGTCCTTGTCTTTTCGCTTGCGGTCCTGCTGCTTGGTGAATTGTTTCAGCGGGGCCGACGCTCCCTCCATCGCTCCGCGAATGGCCTCTTTGGGCAGCGTCATAATGGGCTTTTGCGGCGCCGGCTCGTCGGGCTCGGCGGGGGCCTGGGGAACGCTAGACTGCGGAATCGCCGCCAACTTGACCACCGGCTCTTTGCTGACCGGCGCGCGCGGTCGCTCTTCGGCCGGTTTCTTGGTGTCCACGCGAGGCAACTTGGCCTCGATCACGGGGGGCCTACCGGAAGCAGCGCCCGGACCAATGTAATCTTCGCGGGTGAAAGATCGCTCGTCCACGGCGGTCGACCCGCGCGGCTGCGGCCGAGCTGGTCGCTCCCACGGGAGTGGCAGGCGATTTGGACTTGGAGAGATACTCCTGCACCTTGGCCGTTTCTTCATCGGTCAGGCTCGCCAGAGCGGATCCTTTTCCCGAGACGCCTGCCTTGGCGCATTGCTCGACCAGCAACTTACTGTCGATATTCAGCTTTTTCGCTAACGCGTAAATACGAATGGGCATTTCGCCTTCCCTCTATCGATTGTCGACCATCGACGGACGAGCGTCGACAATCCGGGCCTGATTTTGTTTATACCATGTCCCAGTACTCCTTTTGGGCCATGTCGACAGGAACCTGCCGACATTAACGTTGGACGCATCGTCCGTTCGATCCCGTCTTGGCCCGACAACCAACCGCGCAGGCCTGTCGTGATTTGCGTCCAGCCAACTGGCTGAGTGAGATTTCCGTTCCCGCCATTCTAACCTGGGATTGCAAGTTTCCAGGCAAGAGGAGCGATTTTTCAGCTGCCCTTTAAGTCCTAAGCCTTCCAACTGCTACTATTATTACCACCTACGATTTGGATTCCAATCCTGGTCCGGCCCGATCCCCACGCGCTGCCGAATCCGGGCACCGCAGCCCGTGCGGCCTGCCAGGAATCGTTAATCAGCCGTTGTCGGAGCCGTTTTTTTTTCCGCCCCGTTCCCGCCATCCGCCATTCCATCGGCCGATCGTTCCGTGGAGTTGTCTGCGGCATCCGCATGGCTGTCTTCCTCCGCGTCCGCGCCGATGTCTGCCACATCAACGTCGGCATCGGCATTTGCATCCGCAACGGGCTGAGCTTCTGCTTCGGCCCCTGCCTTGTTTTCGGCGTCCGGAACGTGCTCGGCAGTTGCGTTGGCTTCGGCATGGGCCTGGGCATGGGCATTGGCATCGGCATCGGCATGCGCCTCGGCCTTGGCCGCCGCGTCCAGCTCGCGCTGCCGCCTCCGCTCAGCGGCCGCC
The DNA here is from genome assembly GCA_963695565.1 of uncultured Planctomycetales bacterium. Taxonomy (GTDB): domain Bacteria; phylum Planctomycetota; class Planctomycetia; order Pirellulales; family Pirellulaceae; genus CAVOGW01. Next base: position 64,304 of record CAVOGW010000002.1, on the reverse strand, counting down.
GCCTGCTCGGCCTCCTCCGCCTTCAACTCAGCCTGTTCCACGATCGCATCGACCTGCTCCGCGGTAAGGTCCCCCATAGACATCAGGGCATCGGGCTCGATCACGGACAGGTCGTCGTACGACAGATAGCCTTCGCCAACCAGTGCCTCGGCAAGTTCGTCGGAAATACCCTCGATGGCACTGAAGGCCTGCACGGCGCGATCGATTTGGTCTTCCAATTCCTCGCGCGTCATGATCTCGATGTCCCATTTGCACAACTTGCTCGCCAGCCTCACATTCTGTCCGCGGCGTCCGATCGCCAGCGAGAGCTGATCCTCGACGACGAGCACAATCGCCCGCCCCATCATTTTGCAGAGGATGACTTCATCGACCTGGGCGGGCTGCAAGGCATTCGGAATGAGCACCTGCATGTCGTCGCTGTATCGCACAATGTCGATACGTTCGCCGGCCAGTTCATCCACGATATTCTTGATCCGATTGCCTCGGACACCGACACAAGCGCCCACGCAGTCGACACGCGGATCGGAACTTGCGACCGCCACTTTGCTGCGGTAACCCGGCTCGCGAGCCAGAGCCTCGATGGTGATAATCCCTTCGGCGATCTCCGGAATCTCCTGCTCGAACAATCGTTGGACGAGTTGTGGCCGCGTGCGGCTGACGACGACTTTCACACGGCTGCCCTGTTTCTTCACCTCAAAGACTGTGGCACGGACGCGTTCGTTCGCGTGATGTGATTCACCGGGAATCTGTTCGCCACGCGGCAAGATGGCGTCGACGTTGCCCAAGGAGACTGTGGTAGCTCCGCCCTCCGCCCGTTGTACGATTCCACTGACCATTTGGCCCACCAGTTCCTCGTACTCGTCGTACAGCGCGTCCCGCTCCGCCTCGCGAATTTTTTGGATAATCACCTGTTTAGCGGTTTGGGCCCCAATACGTCCGATCGTCTCTTCGGGATCCAGCGGCTCGCCATTGCAGGTACCCGTCATGGCTCCGTCCGCGCGATTAATGCTTATTTCGATCGCCGCATCTTCGCCATAATTTTTTTTGGCGGCGGTGGCGAGCGCTGATTCAATCGCCTGAAACACGATCTCTGGATCGATATTCTTATCGCGATGAATCGCATCGACGATACGGAGAATTTCATTTGGGTTCATGATTACGTTATCTGCCCATCCTGCCGAGGCGGCGCACACGCGTCCCGGTCGTTCGGCGCAGGACCTGAAATCCACGGCGCGGACGGCCGCAGGGCCGTCGCGCGAGCCGCCGCAGGTTCGCGCTTGCCGCTGGAACTCCTTTTGGCTGCCCCAGTTATGGCGTCAACAAACCCGTTAGGATATCGCTGCCACGAACGAAGTGTCAACGGGGCTTGGCACGTTGCGGTCGGCGGAAGGCGGGAGAAATCGGGGTTCAGCCGGGAGCGGACCCGGCATACCCCCGCGCAATGACGGCGGTAGCCTGGCCATGCGGCGTGAAGCTGACGCTGATCACAATGCTCCCCGGCGAAACACCCGGATGCATGACGGCTGAAATGGGGCACTCCGGGTCCAGCTGTTCACAGTTCTGGATGGCGAACAGCTTCTGGTGGCGAATTGCGAGCAGGCTGGCAATCAGCTCCACGCAACCTCCGGCCGCACCCAGGTTGCCCAAGGCCCCTTTGGCTGTGGTCACCGGGACCCGGTTCCCCAGGGTCGCGGCAATCCCCTGCGCCTCCGCAATATCGCCGCCCGTCGTGGCGACGCCATGCGCATGTACGTGCCCAATTTGCTCTGGCCGCAAGCCAGCGCGACGCAGGGCGGCCTTGATGGCGTTGGCCACCGCGGCCGGGATGCGGGCCACTCCGTCCCGGTCCACGACCATCGACGAACCGTGCCCCAGTAGTTCTCCGTAGATGGTGGCGCCACGCGTTTCGGCGGCACGGAACTCTTCCAAGATAACGGCGCCGGCGCCCTCACCGGGGACCATTCCCGTGCGATGTACGTCAAACGGACGGCAGAGCTGCCTCGCGGATACCCCGTTTTGCGCCCAAGGCAGGCTCATCGCCAACTGTACCGCTCGGTAGGGATTCACACTCGATCCCGTGGCCCCAACCACCGCCCGGTCGATTTTTCCGCGAATGATCGATTCCATGCCCTCGCCCAAAGCCAGGTTCGATGAAGCTTCGCGATAAATGAGCGAATTGTTCGCGCCACGCAGGTCGTTGTAGATAGCAATATGGCTGGCCGGCATATTGGGCAGGTACTTGAGTAGCCACAACGGCGCGATCTCCGACAAGCCGTGCTGCCCCCATCGTTCAAATTGAAAACCGGCATGGTCTTGGCAAGCCGACACGGCGCGGGCGAATTCCTCGGGTACCGTGACAATGTGATCACAACCAAACACGACGCCCGCGCGATCCGGATCGTAATCAAACTCCACCAATCCCGCGTGGTGCATGGCCTGTTGTGCGACAGCGACCCCCATTTGGATCTCCCGGCACATGAGCTTCAGGCCTTTGCGGATGGCACGCTTTCGATCGTGGTCTAACGGACCAAAATCTTCGATGGCTCCCGTGAACTCCGTCGCCAGCCCAGCTGCCGCGAACAGGCCCGACAAGACGGTCGATTCCACGGAACTAATCCCGCTGCGACCCTGCAGCAGTCCACCCCAGAATCGAGGGAGGGTATTGCCGAGTGGCGAAATGACGGCCATCCCGGTAATCGCAACCCTTTTATTGGCAGATGGAACCATCACGACGCAAACACCTGGCAGGCAAATCGATGATACGTGAACTGATGACCTCGGAATTCAACCCATGCATTGCGCCGACCAACGCGGCGGCCGGCGCAATGGTCCACGGCGGAACCACCGCTGGTCGACGGCCACCAGGGCCGGCAGGAATTCCCGGAAAGGTCAGAACGACCCAAGGCCGCTCAGCCCACGCGTGGTGCCGGATCCGCGACACGTCGCCGACCGCGCGGACCACCTTCCCAGGGCCTGCTGATCTTTGCAGAGCCGATTTTTAGCTGCCCACGCCGCTTTGGGAAGCCCGCCTGGACAAACTTTTCCCCAACGCGTCCAGTCCGGCCCCCCGCCGCATCGCGGCCCACCCGTCGGGAACCGCCCGCGTGCGCGCGGTCAGCGGACACCACCTACGTCCTCAATAACGACCTCGGAAACTCAACTCGCCGTTCATGTTGGCTGTCTGGGGAGCCGCCACCAGATTTTCGAATCGCCCCTTCGTTTCCACGAACATCAGCGCGTCTGCCCGCGGCGGGCGCGCATTCAGCCGACCGAGGCTGATCCCGTTGGTACGGTCCGGTCCCGGCGAGGAGACCACCCCACAGCTAATTAACAAGACGTTTTCCGCTGGCCAATGAAAACGCTCGTGCAGCCGCCAGCTGCTCGTTTGCGGTACTTGAATTTGCGACATTTGTTTGGGATTCGCCAAGGTGGGCGTCGGCACGGCAAGGTTATTCAGCTTTTCAATTTGGTTCGACTCCAAACGGATGACCGCGTCCACGGTGCGATTATCGGTTGATAACAAAGGGCTCAAGGCCAGCGAAAACCCTTCGTCCACTTGCCCCATTTCGATCTGATAACCGCCGGGAGCCGTCGGCACCGCGCGCATCGCCCGTACGTACGCCACAGGGTTGTTCCGCCGAATCTCGTGGGTTTGTCCGTTGCGAACCAGCAGATTTGGGGAGCTATACTCGCGAAAGTCCGTGCGTCGCCGCATCTCGTCATAGACGACGGCTGCATCCTCTCGCGACATGAGCCACGCCTCCACTCCGGGAGTTTGTACGTTGACGGGTACCAGCCGATTGACAGCACGCGCCCGCCAGTTGGGACTGGCGATCGTCACAATCTTCACACTAAAGGCCTGTTTGGCGGCGTTCGCGTTCACGAAGCGATCGACAACTTCCGCCACCTTTTCCTGGATCGCGGTGTTGTGATACACGCGAATGGTCTCGCGACCCGCGCTGAGCACACCCAACGGTTCGTGGAACCAGGTGTCTGTCCCGGTCTCCCGGAGAATCCAGTCGACGATCGTTTGTTCAGGTCGCGCGGCCGAGGGATCCATGCGTGTAAAACTGCTGATGTCATATTCCCGCCAAACCTGGCCGTCTTCCGCGGGGAGCGAAACGGATCCGCTGGAATCCTCCGCATTCACCAACTGAATACTCGGAATTTGCTGACGAACCGCCAGATCACGTTGGGCTGCTGAAGATTTTCCACCGCTGGGCGTCCAACCGGGTGATGGGTCCAACGGGTTGGTGAAGGGAACCTGAGCACTCGCCAGTTGGACGGACAGCAGCAACCCTGCGCAGGCCGTGACACTCCGCTGTTTCATGAATTTACTCCCCAACGTCGATTCCCGAGAAACCGCTGAACCGGGTACGGCAGACCACCCCTGCCAGATGCGGGCCTGCGAATTGGCCCAGTCCGCGTGTAAACGCTGTGAACGCAGCCAACGCTGATCTGCGCTGCGGTTTGGCCGCTCCACGAGAGGGCGGGAGTATAGAGATCCACGAGCCACACGCCAAGGTGGATTGCCCGATCGCCCACGGTGGCCACAACCGGCCTGCAACGTGTTGTTAGAGTTTTCGGGGCTTCGAAGGTTTAACTTAACTGTCGGATCACCACGCAGGCGTTGTGACCGCCAAAGCCGAAACTATTGCTGATCGCGGCGCGCAGCGGTCGTTCGCGGGGCACCAGCGGGGTGTAGTCCAAATCGCAGCCCGGATCCGCATGTTCCAGGTTGCTGGTAGGGGGAACGACACTGTGGCGGAGTGCCTGTACACAGATCACCAATTCGATTCCGCCGCTGAGCACCCAACGAATGCCCTAACTGGCTCTTGGTGCTGGAGATGCTGACGGTACGGGCCGCCGTTCCAAATACCGCCTTGATGGCCATCGTCTCCGCCAGGTCACCCAACGGCGTACTGGTCCCGTGGGCGTTGATGTAGTCGACTTCGTCTGGGTTGAGCCGGGCATCTTCCAGCGCGGCCGACATGGCGCGTGCGGCTCCCGTCCCCTCCGGGTCCGGCTGTGTGATATGCCCCGCATCGGCGCTGGCACCAAAGCCGACCACTTCACAGTAGATGTTGGCGCCACGTGATTTGGCGTGCTCCAGTTCTTCCAGAACCAGAATGCCGGCCCCTTCACTGAGCACAAAGCCGTCACGATCGATGTCGAAGGGTCGACTGGCCGCAGAAGGCTGTTCATTGCGGCTGGAGAGCGCTTTCATATTCTGGAAGCCGGCCAGCGAGACGGGCGTGAGCGCCGCCTCCGTGCCCCCGGTAATCATCACGTCAGCATCCGCATGCTGGATGGCTTTCAGCGCATCGCCAATGGCGTTCGTGGCACTGGCACAGGCGGTCGCCACCGTGTAATTCGGGCCTCGAATGCCGTACTTGATGGAGAGATTGCCGCCGGCGGCGTTCAGCATCAGCTTGGGAATGGTGAGTGCGGAAACTCGATCCGGCCCCTTCGCGATCAGCTTTTCGACTTGTGCTTCGATCTCGGAAAGGCCGCCGATGCCCGAACCCAGGATCACGCCGGAGCGGAAGGGCTGTGTGCTCTGAAAATCGATCCCCGCATCGTTCACGGCATCGGTACCGGCCACCATCGCGAACTGCGTGAAACGATCCAGACGTTTCAGGTCCTTGGCCGTGATGTACTCGGACGGGTCCCAATCATGCACATCGCCGCCGAACTTGACCTTAAAGTCCGTGGTATCGAACAGTTTGATGGGATGTATGCCGCTCTCGCCTGACAGGATTCGTCGCCACAGATCTCGAACTTGGCAGCTCAGAGGAGTGACGACTCCGAGCCCGGTGACGACGACACGTCGTTTCATAACGGTGCTCGCGACAAGCGGACTTTAAGAGTTTCGCGCTCGTTCAATGTATTCAATGGCCTGACCGACGGTCTGTATTTTCTCCGCCTCCTCGTCAGGGATATTAATGTCGAATTCTTCTTCGAGCTCCATGACTAACTCAACGGTGTCTAACGAATCCGCGCCTAAGTCATTCACGAACGAAGTGTCGAGCGTGACTTTTTCTTTGTCGACGCCTAACTGCTCGGCAACGATGTCTATGACTCGATCTTGCACAGCTGACACGCTCGCACTCCTCCTATACACTTCCCGTCGACGGGCAACGTCGATGTTTTTGGACCGTCAACGGCGAAACGACTTTCGGTTCACCTCGTTGATCAGCCTCACAAGATAGATGAACTTTGCAAGATCGGTCAATACAGGGTCCCTGCCTGATGGAAGGCAGAGCACCCAAAAAAATTGCCCGATCGCACTGATTTCGATATTCTCTCATTTTTGGTCCGGGCGGGCAACGAGAGTATTCCAGGACGTGAAGATGGCTTGCGTCAAGGCGAACCTCCGTTCTGGGCCGCCGCGTCCCTTCGGCATGCTCCTGCGCGCAACAATCTCAGCCAAGCTGGCCCCACACACGCACTAACCAATCATTCCCCCATCCACCGTCAGCACCTGCCCCGTAATATATGAGGCGGCCGCGCTGGCCAGGAACAGCACCGCCGCGCCCACATCCTCGGGTTTTCCCAGGCGTTTCGCGGGAATTCGTTCCCGGACCTTGTCCACAATCGAATCTCCCAAAATGGCCGTCATTTCGCTCTCAATAAATCCGGGCGCTACCGCGTTGACCGTTATCTTACGGCCTGCCAGTTCGCGGCTTAGGCTCTTGGTCATCCCGATCAAGCCGGCTTTGGATGCGGAGTAATTCGTTTGGCCCGCGTTGCCCACCAATCCTGAAATGCTTGAAATATTGATGATCCGTCCGTAACGCGCGCGGAGCATAATTCGGCTGGCGGCTCGGGTCATCAGAAAAGCGCCGCGGAGATTTGTGTTGATCACGTCGTCCCATTCCTCGTCCGTCATGCGAGGAAGCAGGGTATCGCGGGTAATTCCTGCGTTGTTGACCAGAATGTCCAGGCGTCCAAGCTTGGCCACCACCTGTTCCACCGTACTCTCGACATTGGCCTTTTCGGACACATCACAAGGAAAGGCGAACGCCTTGCCTCTGATCTCGCGGATGGCCGTAACGGTCGCTTCCAGCTTGTCGGCATTGCGAGCAATGCAGGCAAGCGTGCAGTCGCTGAGCTGCTAATGCGAGAGCGATCGAACGGCCCAGCCCTTGGGAAGCCCCCGTGACAATGGCCACCTGATTCGAGAGGTTCGCTCGTAATGACAATGCGTAGTCGGTCTCCGCCGCAGAATCTGATGACATACTTCCCATCCCACTTGCGCTGATCGTCGAATTTCGCGTGGCGGATCGCCTGGGAGCGCATGGCCGCACCGCCCAGGTTCACCGGTATTCCGCTTTCGTTACGCTGTTTCGGTCTCCACCACGGCGCGTCCTTGATAATAGCCGCAGTTAGGACATACCACGTGCGTGGGGACGGCCTGGCTGCACTTGGGGCAATATGTCAGCTGCCGCGGTTTCTTGGCGTGGTGCGAACGACGCATCCCCGTCCGCGAATTGGATTGTTTGCGTTTGGGCACAGCCATGGGACTAGTTACCTTGTTCTGAGTTCAGGCGACGGCCTACGGCTTGAGCCCGCAGGGGGGCCGGTCGCGCGGCCAAAGCTGGCAACCTACCAGAAGCCAGCGAATCGAAACCCACAATAGTAAAGCTGCGAATCGAAGGTGTCAACCGAACTCGACCAGCGCCCCGCCAAACCGGCCTTCGGCCCCGCCCTGGATTATTGCAGGGTATGATTGCATGGCAGGCCAGATCGCACGGGTAGTGTGGGGTTGTTTTGCAGCCAAAGTCGGTCAAATCCCGAGCGTCGTCCCATGCCCCGAAGCCGTCGTGTTGCCAACCAACATGGAGCGTGATCCCAGGTGCACCACGATTACGGCCAGCTTGAGGCGCTGCCACACCCCTGCTCCTCGGGTTGTGCAACCCGAGCTGGTGGTGTCTCGCGCTGCGAAAAACGGGCCGCAGGACGACTTCATGTAAAAAGCTGACCCTGCTTGGGGCCGCCCGCCGGTGGCAAATTCAAATGCTCGTACGCCCGCATCGTCACACAGCGACCGCGCGGCGTGCGAATAACCAACCCGGATCGCAGCAAATACGGCTCAACTTCGTCCGACAGCGTGTCACTCGCGACGTTCATGGTATGAGCCAGTGCTTCGACACCGGCCGGGCCGCCTCCAAAGACGGTGATCAGCGTCTGCAGATATCGTCGCTCCTGCCGCCCCAACCCTAACTGGTCCGTCCCTTCCATCTCCAATGCCCTCTCGGTCATCTCCGTCGTGATTCGGCCGTCTCCACGACTCGTCGCGTAGTCACGGATCCACCGCAAGCGGTTATTCGCCACTCGCGGCGTGCCACGGCTGCGACCCGCGATCTCGCGGCAGGAACTTTCGTCGATCTCGACACGCAGGATGGCCGCGTTGCGGCGAACGATGTCGGCCAACTCTTCCACCGAGTAAAAGTCCAAGTGCTCTCGCAAATGAAAACGATCGCGCAGCGGTGCCGATAGCATTCCCGCCCGCGTGGTAGCACCAATCAAGGTGAAGGGTTTCAGCCAGATATTCAGCGTTCGCGCGTTGGTTCCCTCGCCATGCACAATGTCGACACGAAAGTCCTCCATGGCCGTGTACAGGTATTCCTCCACGGACGTCGGCAATCGGTGGATTTCGTCGATGAACAAGACTGACCGTTCCGCCGCATTCGTCAGATAGGGGACGAGGTCCTTGGGCGCCGAAATGGCCGCTCCGGTGGTGAGCTGAAATGTCACGCCCAGGCTCTTGGGGATGCACATGGCGAATGTCGTTTTTCCCAAACCTGGCGGGCCATCGAGGAGGATGTGACCCAGCGGCTCGCTGCGCTTATTGGCCGCGTCCACCGCGATATGCAGACGCTCAAAAACGTCGCGCTGACCGATGATCTCTTCCATCCGCTGCGGACGAAGATCTCGCTCGTCGTCCTCCGGCAGACTTCCCGTCAGTATGCGGTCGCGGGCCATGCTGGTTCCAACCTATCGAGCCGTTTTCGTCTGCTTGCCGTCAATTCGTCAGAAGTTGGACGTCCCACGGCGATTGTCGACTCCACTATACCAGATACCACGTAAGCCACCCAGATTAGCAGCAGACTTGAGTTGTCGCCGAGCGACGTGGGCATATTTCGACGCGTCAGAGATTCGCAAAGGACACTCTGTCGATCGATGCGGAGACCACGTGCTTCTTTATTCGGCCGGTCGGATGGGAACGGCAGCCGCCAATTTCCGTGACCTCGGGAACCGGACGCTAACTGGCCGGTCGGTTGAATCGGAGATTGAGATGTCCTTTTAACGTCTTATTAACGTCGCGAGCCGCAGGACCTTCCATCGACGATGCCGAACGTCGTATTTTAGATGGTGCAGCAGCGTTCGTTGGCCGGTACTTCAGTTGCGATGCTCCTTCAGGATGACCATTTGCCTTGAACGGAATAAATCGACAGGTGCTAACACGTGACGGCTGATGAGGTTCGCGCTATCGACTTTTGCCGGCGGGATGTTGCTGAGCGTAGACTTCCCGGATCAGCTCGTCCACATCCTTGATCTTTTGCTTTGACTGTAAGATAGGCTCCAACAGACGCCGCGCGTCCGATTCGCTGTGCCCCAGGGATTTCAGCACTTCGAATCCCTCCTCGAAGACGTCCAGACGGACCTCGTCCCTGTCCGCCGGTGCCGCGACCAGCAACGCGAACTTGGGGACCTTTCGCCGCAATTTGGCGACGATGCGTTCCGCCGTGGCCGGTCCAATTCCGGGAAGTGCCGAAAGCCCCTTGACATCCTGCTCCTCAATCAGTGCGGCAACTTCATTTACCGGTCGAACGATGGCACGCAGGGCCTTCTTCATGCCCACTCCGTCCACCTGGCACACCAGCTCGAAGAACTCACGTTCCGCTACGTTCAAGAATCCCAACAAGCGCGGAATCAGCCGTCCCTGGGCCGGGTTGCCGTCCAGATATTGGATCGTGTGCAAGCTAATGACCTGGCCGCGATAAGACTGAATCTGCCGACGAGTGAACTCCGGCACGTAGACCGTGTATTCGAACGCATCCACCTGCAGCGTGGCCGCTTCGCCTTCCAATTGCACTAGACGCCCGGTTATTTTGCTAATCATGAAGTTCCCATCAGGCGCTGAGATTGGCAGCGGCACGACTGGTGAAAATGTGGCACAGCGCGATCGCCAGCGCGTCGGCCACGTCCGGCGGGTCCGGCGGATGCGGCAGTCGAAACTCGCGTTGGATGGCAAATTGCATCTGATCCTTCGGAGCACGTCCGTTTCCGGTCAAGAGCTTTTTGATTTTCGTCGACGCGTAATGGTGTACTTCCAGCTGGGATTGTGACGCCGCCAGGCAAATTACACCGCGCGCGTGCCCCATCAGGATCGCCGTCCTGGGGCGTTCGTAGTGCGAATAAAGTTCCTCCAGAGCCAGCACCGACGGCTGGGTGGCGGCGATCACTTCGCATAGCCCTTCGTGAATTTGATGCACACGAGCGGCTAGACTGCCACGGGCCGTGGAGCGTATCACGCCAGCCTCGACGAGTTGCAACTTTTCGCGCACGACTGCAATCAGGCCGTATCCCGTCACATTCAAACCGGGATCGATCCCCAGCACTCGAGGATTCATGATGGGAACTTCCATGCTGATGTGCATCCCGGTGGCGATGGCGATTTCAAGTGTCGCGACGCCAGGTGGTCTGCCCCGTACGATCCTCCAAGACAATCTTCAGCCGCGCCAGCTCGTCACGCACTCGATCTGCAGTTTCAAAGTCCTTTTTCTCGCGCGGTTTTGCGAATCGAAATCAACAGCTGCATCAGCCCGTCGACAAGATCCTGATCCGCGGCAGACTCGCTGGCGAGCGGCTGGACAAACAACCCCAGGATCCACGACAACTCCTTGAGCGTCACACAGCCGCGCCGAAAGCTCTCCAGGTCGTGCGGCGAACGTGCGGCCGCATCGTCAAGGTGGACCGTGTCCGCGAACTTATTTAGCTGCCGGGCCAATTGGAACAACTCGCTGACCGCCGCCCCGGAATTGAAGTCATCGTCCATTTTGGCGAGAAAAGCCTCGCGACGGTCGGCGACTTCAGCCATAAAGGGAGCCTGCCGCGCATCGACCGCTCCGTCTCGGCGTCGCTGCGGCGCCTCGATGTCGAAGAATGACGTCCCCGTTATCCGCTGGTAGCGTTCAAAGAAACGATAGAAGGTCTCCAGGCCGGTCCCCGCCTCCGCCAAGGCCTCTTCATTGAAAACAATCGTGCTGCGGTAATGCGTCCGCAGCAAGAAGTAGCGAATCCGCTCCCCAGTTTGCTGCTGGATCAACCGGGCCAGACCCCCAGCACCCTTGGAACGGCTGATCTTGGTATCCACCGTGGCTTGCTCCCGCTCGCCACGTCCACCCACCTTTCCGCGCGCAGCTCCGGCTTGCATCAAGCCGTTGTGCATCCAATAACGGGCCATGGGCTTGCCGTGACAGGACTCACTCTGCGCGATCTCGTTCTCGTGGTGAGGAAAGATCAGGTCGAGTCCCCCGCCGTGGATGTCGAAGGTTTCGCCCAACAGGGCACGACTCATGGCTGAACACTCGATGTGCCAGCCCGGCCGGCCCGCGCCCCAAGGGCTCGCCCAGGATGGCTCGCCCGGCTTGCTGCGCTTCCAGAGGGCAAAGTCTCCGGGCGCACGTTTCCGCGCCGCCGTGTCTCCCCCTTCCCCCAGCTGGTTGTCCACGGAACGATTCGTCAGTTTGCCATAGTCGGGGTCCTGCGAAACTTCGAAGTAGACGTCCCCGTCCGACTCGTATGCGAAACGCTTGTCGATTAACTGCTGAATGAAGCTGATAATGTGGTCGATGTGGTCCGTGGCCTTGGGCATGTGGTCAATCTGATCAACACCCAACGCGGCGAGATTCGCGAGGTAGTCCTCCGTCATTTCCCGGGCTACATCAGCCATCGGCATGTTGCGCCGTTGCGATTCCGCGATCAACTTATCGTCCACGTCGGTGATGTTGACAACCCAGGTCACCTCGTAACCACAGTACTGCAGGTATCGCTTGACCGTGTCAAAGATGACTGGGCCAACCATGTGCCCAATGTGCGCTTCTTTGTAGACGGTGGGACCACACAGGTACATGCCCACGCGGCCAGGTTGCACCGTCTGGAAACTTTCCTTTTCGCGCGTGAGCGTGTTGTAGACGCGAATATTGACCAGGTCGCTTTGCGTTTTCATGGGAGCCGTCTTAGTCGTCGTGGACATCTGATCCCTCAGTGCTTGTGGTGTTCGATCCCGTTTTTGTTTCCATTCGGTTTGTGCGATTCCTGCGGTAGCGGGCTCCCTGGCTTGCCCGGACGGATCTACGCTCCCGACGTCAACAGGGCCACACACTCCGCCGTGATCGCCTCGCCGCGACCTATGCTGCCTATCGACTCACCCGTTTTGGCCTTGAGCCCACAGCAGGCTACCTCCACGACCAGGATGTCGGCAATCCGTTTTCGGATGAGTCCCTTGTAGGGGGCGATTGGGGGCCGTTCCACGAGCACGACGCAGTCCAGGTTGATCAGCGACCACCCCTGTTTCCGCACTCGCTCCCAGGCATGTGACAGCATCTCGGCGGAGTCTCGACCGGCGTGGGCCGCCTCACTGTCTGGAAACAACTGCCCGATATCCTCGTCCCCCGCAGCGCCCAGCAAGGCGTCGGTGATGGCGTGCAACAGCACATCGGCGTCACTGTGCCCATCCAAACGTCGATCGAATGGAATATCGACGCCGCCTAGACGCAAGGGACCCCCTTCCACCAGTCGATGCGTGTCGTGACCCAGTCCAATTCGTAACACCATATCCATCACTCACACCAGGATTCTAGCCATCGCGGCATGGATTCACAAACCCAATCCCTTGCGGCGAATTGGCCGCTCGATGCGACTTTGCGGCGGTGTCGTGAACGTCCGTCGCACCGGCAGACCTTCTCGCCGCTCCGCACGTTCAGGATGACGCGAATCCGTCGTGCGGCGAGCTGAGGATTTGGGGTGCAGCAAACGCCGGCGGACTTGAGTTTATAGTTTCATTTGGGGGGTGTCCCCCCAAACCCCCCGTGCTCACGCCAAGACACCCCCCGTGCTCACGCCAAGACACGGGTAGGATTCCCCGCAAAGCGCCCGGTAGCGCAGCCTTCATGAGGCTCGCGACGTGCTGAGTAGCTGACGAATGACGACCCTCGCCCGATCGAGCGCGGCGGGTAGTTTTTCGGGTTGTCGTCCGCCGGCTTGCGCCATTTCCGGTTTGCCGCCGCCGCCGCCACCCACCACGGGAGCGACATCACGCACCCAGTCGCCGGCACTCACCCCCTGGCTGACCAGATCCCGACTGACGCCAGCCACCAGGATGACTTTATCCGCCCCCTGCCCGGCCGCCAGGAACACCGCGCTGGAGGTCGTCTTCTTGCGAATGCTGTCGACCAACTGTCGCAACAAGTTAGGATTCCCTGCCGGTACCTCCGATACCACAACTGTCGTCTCCCCCAGCCTTTCCGCGTTTTGCAGCAACTTGTCCGCGGAGACGCCCTCCTGGGCGGCCAGGTTTTGCACGTCGGACAACAACCGTGCGTGCTCGTGGACCAGGCCTTCCACGCGCGCCGCGACATCTAGCAGCGGAACGTTCAGCGTTCGCGCGGCCCGGCGGAGCGCAGCTTTCGTTTCTGGATACGAGAGGGGAGCCGCATTGACGGCGCCACCCCCGCGGAGCGGTGCATTGTCGACGACCTTTCCGCTGGACAGCTGTTTCTTAAGGTCTCGATGCACAACCAGTTGGTCTTCAATCGCCTGCGGCACTTCGCGGGGAGCCACGTGCAAAGTGGTGGCCGCTGTCCGCAACTGGTCCTCAATCTGTTCGGCGTACCGCTGGGCTTTACTTCCCGTGAGCGCCACAATCCGACGGGTACCTGCCGACACACCTTCTTCCGAGAGAAGCTCAAATCGCTCGACCTGTTGCGTATTGCTCAAATGAGTCCCACCGCACAGCTCCTTACTGAAACTGCCCATGCTGACCATGCGGACGGGATCCGGGTACTTTTCCCCAAACAGCATCATGGCGCCGGCGTTTCGGGCGGCGGCCAGGGGGAGCGTCTCCCAACGAATGTCATTGGACTCTGCGATCCGCTGATCCACGTCCTGTTGAATCGTCAGCAGCTGTTCTTCCGAGACGGGCGCCATGTTCGTGAAATCAAAACGCAACCAATCGCTATCCACCTTGGAACCCTGCTGTTGCGCGTGCGAGCCCAAGTTCTTTTGCAGCGCGTAATGCAGGATGTGCGTCGCCGAGTGTGCGCGCCGAATGCCCTGCCGTCGATCCGGATCGACGATGGCCTGCACGTGCTGCCCCACGGTCATCTCGCCACGTTCCAGGTGGCCGTGGTGCAAGATCAGCGCGCTGTCACGTTGCGTGTCCGTGACGCGAAAGACAAAACTCCCCCCCTCGCCTTCAATCGTGCCCCAGTCGCCGACTTGTCCACCGCTCTCTCCGTAAAACGGCGTGCGGTCCAGGACGACCGTGGCCGGATGTTCGTGTCCCAGCTGCGACCAAGTCGCAGGCAGGCCGTCATTGGCGATGACAAATTTGAGTTCGGCGGTCGCCGACGTGACGTCGTAGCCTAGAAACTCACATTTCCCCAGATTCTGTTTGACAGTGTCCACTGGTCCGCGGACGCCCATCACCGCGTGCGTGGCTTTGCCAGACGCCTCGCCGTGCCGATCCATCGCCCGCCGAAAGGCGTCCCAATCGAACGTACATTTTCTTTCGGCAGCAATGCTCTGGAACAATTCCGGGGGGACTCCGTAGGTCTGATACAGTTCTGCCGCTTCCTCTCCCCTCACAACCGTTTGCTGGTTCGAGCCCATTGAGGCGAAGATGCGCTCCATTCTGGCCAGGCCGGCGTCGATCGTGCCGAAGAAGTTCGTTTCTTCGTTCTTGATCACGTCGGCGACGCGATCCACAGACTGCGTCAGCTCGGGGTACGGGACTCTCATCTGCTCCACAACCATCGGCACAAGCTTGTATAAGAACGCATCCCGCATGCCCAGCTGATGCCCGTCCAGCACGGCTCGGCGCAGCAAGCGACGGATGACGTACTTTTCCTTTTGGGAGCCGGGATAGACGTTTTCGTGGACGGCCATGGTGCAGGCGCGAATGTGGTCGGTAATGCGCCGCAACCGCCGCCCGCGATCGGACTGAAATTCGTACGTCAGACCGCAAACTTCGGCCGCGGCCTCGACGATTGGCATCAAGATGTCGATGTGAAAATTCGTTTCCACGCCTTGCATGGTCGACGCGGCACGCTCGAGCCCCATACCCGTATCGATGTTCTGGCTGGGTAAGGGCACAAGATTGCCGGGCGGATCACCCTGTCGGTTGAATTGGGTGAATACCAAATTCCAAATCTCGACTTCCTGGCCACGCTCCGGGTGAAAGAAAATCTCGCTGCAGGGCCCGCAGACGCCGTCCGGACCGTCCGTGGGTGCCCCTGCCGGCCAAAAATTATCGTGTTCCCCCAGACGGGCAATCCGATCGTGAGAAAGTCCGATCTCATCCGCCCAGATATTGGCCGCCTCGTCATCATCCAGGTAAACGCTGACGGTCAACCTGGCCGGGTCGATCCCCAACCACTTCTGGTCGGTAAGGAACTCCCAGGCCCAATGAATGGCTTCCCGTTTGAAATAATCGGCGAAGCTGAAGTTGCCCAGCATTTCGAAAAACGTATGGTGGTAGGCCGTGCGCCCCACGTTGTCGATGTCGCCAGTGCGCAGGCACTTTTGGCAGGAGGTGGCGCGCGTGAATTCGAGCTTGACTTTCCCCAGAAAGTGATCCTTGAATTGGTTCATGCCCGCGGGCGTGAACAGCACCGACGGATCCCAAGTGGGAACCAGCACATCGCTGGCGCAGCGACGGTGCCCTTTCTGCTCAAAAAAATCGAGATATTTCTCTCTGAGTTCGTTTGTTTTCATGGATATTTGCAGGTCTTCAGAACAGACGCACGGCCGCCAACGTGCAGCACCGCACCAGCATGAAACTGACAGACACACCGAGGTCTGTCAATCGCACGTGCCCACACGCCGCTGGGCGTCTCGTCAGCCAGCGGGAGCCCCATAAAACGGCCGTCCGGTGCACGTGACGACCGAAAATAGTCGGGTTCATTTCCCGGCTTCCATTTGATGTGGCAGCCCAAGGACGCTTTCTGAATTTCCGGCGCCGGTTGTCCGGCCAGTCAAGCGTCGATCGCTGCCCGCAGGTCCGCGGCAGTGGCCCGGTCCAACTCAAAGTCGTAAACACCGGACTCGATGCGTCTGGGGCGGGTGTCATCCATCTGCCCTCGGTAGAATAGGCGACGATCGGTCGCGAACAGAAAGAAATCAGGCGTGCAGTCAGCCGTATCGTCGCGGGCCACCGATTGCTGGGCATCGAACAGATAGGGAAACGCGTAACCTCGCCTCCGTTTCTCCTCCGCCATGTTCTGCGGTGCATCGTCCGCATAGGTCGCGGCATCGTTGGCGTTGATGGCGATTAGCTGAACCTCGCCCGCGTAGTCGTCCGCCAACGCCTTGAGTGCCGCGGCAACATGCTTGACGTACGGGCAGTTTCCCGTGCGTTAGACCGCAAGCCAGAAGAAATCGCCGTGAGCATCGATCATAGGCCACCACCCCCAGGCGATTTCTGGCGGCGTGTGGGTCCGCCGGACGCGCACGCCGCCGAAGAATGCCGCATCGTGTTTCACATGAACGAGCGTGTGCCGTCATTCTTCTCTGGCTTGCGGTCTAACGAGGCGGCCCAGATGTGGGTCAAGGTCAGGTTTGTAACCTGTCCTACGGTCGATCTCCGCTTGTTTAAGGGCTAGGTCTTGGTCTTGTCCTCCGCATCCGTGTCGCTTGTCGATGCCGTGCCAGGTTCCAGGACAGCACTCCCGGATTCCAGCACTTTTTGTTTGAGTTCTTCGGTCAGTGTGGGATTCTCGGTCAAGAAGGCGCGGGACTTTTCCTTGCCTTGACCGAGCTGCACATCGCCATAGCGGAACCAGGCCCCGCTGCGCGTGACCACGCGGGCCTCGACTGCCAAATCCAACACGTCGCCTTCATAGCTGATTCCATTGGTATGCATCATATCAAACTCGGCAACGCGAAACGGGGGAGCGACCTTATTCTTGACAACTTTAGCGCGTACTCGCTGGCCCACCACTTCTTCACCGTCTTTCAGCTGTCCGATGCGCCGCACGTCCACGCGGACCGAGCTGTAAAATTTGAGCGCCCGGCCGCCAGGCGTCGTCTCCGGACTGCCGAACATCACGCCAATTTTCTCACGAATCTGGTTGATGAAAATCACACAGGCATGGCTCTTGGAAATGACGCCGGTCAATTTCCGCATTGACTGGCTCATCAAACGCGCTTGCAAACCGACGTGCGAGTCGCCAATTTCTCCCTGCAGCTCCTGCCGCGGGACGAGCGCCGCGACCGAGTCGATCACAATCACATCCACCGCATTGCTGCGGATCAACATTTCGGCGATGTGCATGGCCTCTTCGCCACTGCTGGGTTGGCTGACGAGAAGCGTTTCGAGCTGTACACCGAGCTTCTTGGCCCAGGCCGGATCGAGCGCATGTTCGGCATCGATGAAGGCCGCAATGCCCCCCAATTTCTGGGCCTCGGCCACCGTATGCAGCGCCAGGGTTGTCTTGCCACTGGATTCGGGACCGAAGACTTCGACAATCCGCCCCCGGGGCAGTCCCCAACCACCCAGCGCGATATCCAGCGACAGGCTGCCGGTGGAAATGCCTTCGATCTTCAAATCGGGGCGACTGCCCAGCGGCATGATGGCCCCTTCACCAAACTGCTTTTCAATTTGCTGCAACGTTGACTTCAGTTGCGCGTTGCTTTCGAGCAGCGACTCCACCGGCGTGTGCTTTGGCTTGGCAGCCGACTTGGTAGCTTTGGCCGCTCCATTGGGTTTATCGATGGAATTAGGCCCAATGGATTTGGCCCCGATGGATTTGGCGCCATTTGCCTTGGTGGACGATGCGGCGGAATTGCTCTTAGCCATGGGAAGAACTTCCGTTTGTTGAGCGGTGACCATACGTGGTAATCTCCTGATGTTATCTGCGAGAAGCGAATTGACCGCAAGATGCGGAAAAAACAACCAAAATCGTCGCCTTCGAGCCAGCGGGCCACTCGTTGAGTGTACGCTTGTATAGACTCCGCGGCAATCCCCTTTTCAAAAATACCCGCCTCCGCCCGCTTGGCTGGTCGCCGCACGGGCCGGTCCCCGGGTGCCTGATCGCCCCGGCGGTTGCCCGGCCCCGAAATCGGCTGCAGCAGCTCGCGACGACGGGCAAGGTCGGAACCCGAACGGCGATCTACTACTATCATTTGCCAGGGTCGTGACACATCAGGTCACGGCCCGACAGATTTTTTGGGAATTGGGAAAGTGAGAAGATCGGAGGGGGACCGCGCAGTAGCGTTACGGGCCCGAATTTGCCTCCGTGTACGAGCCCGACTCGCAAGTTGAAGCTGCGCTACTAACAACACCGCGATTTCAACCTGATCCTAGCCGCAGGGTCGCCAAGCGGTCGTAAGTCGGACCTTGGGAACTTAACTCGCTGCGGTACAGCACGACTTCCGCAACGTGCAACCAGCCGAATGGATGCGACTGGAGCGGCCGGATCGACTCGCTCAACTCGTGGAACGGTCCACGGCCTTTGACGCGTCCGAGCGTCAAGTGCGGTCTGAATCTCCGTTTCTCACGTGGGTAGCCCAGTGTCTCCAAGGAGCTTTCCATCCGCTGAGCCAGTTCTGCGAAACGGTCGCTGCCCTGCTGCACACCTGCCCAAATCGTGCGCGGTCGATCCAAGGCGGGAAACGCTCCGACACCCGCCACTTCGGCAGGAAATGCAGCGAACGAGTCGACTATCCCTTGGACGCGGCGGCAGATATCGCTGGTAGCTTCCAGGCGAATGTCGCCAAAGAACTTCAGTGTGAAATGGAGTTGCTCAGGGTTCACCCATTTCACATCCTCGCCGCCTTCAGGCGCAAGTTGCTGGATGACGCGGCGCGACTCGGCCACCACCTCCTGCGAAACAGGAACCGCCCAGAACGCTCGTATGCCCATTTTTTCTACGGTCCCGCGTTGCCAATGGTGCGAAGTCCAGTCACCGCTGCCCCGAAAAAGTCTTGCACGATCTGACGTGGCATCACTCGGGTCACAAGCTGAGCATCTCTCGATAGGCGTCCATCCGCTGCTCAATGTCCTGGCGATCGATGCGTTTCATCCGTTCCAAGCTGAAATCCTCCACATTGAAACTAGCCGTCAGGACGCCGTAGGCGATGGCTGTCTTGATGGAGGCGGGTGAGATATCGTCCACCATATTCAGGTACCCGATCAAGCCGCCCGCGAATGAATCGCCGGCGCCTGTGGGATCGACCACGTCCGGTGTGGGAAAGGCCGGGAGAGCAAACACTCGATTCTGCGAAAAATAAACGGCGCCGTGTTCCCCTTTCTTGATCACCACAAACTCGGGGCCCATCTGTAGCACTTTCAGGCCGGCGCTGATCAAGTTCTCGTCATCCGCCAACAGGACGGCTTCCCCGTCGTTCAGCACGAGTCCATGCAGTCGTTTCAGGAGCCGCTGCAAGTCGTCGCGGTGCTCCGTAATCCACAGGTCCATGGTGTCGGCAATGACAATCCGCGGATTTGTGATTTGGTCCAAGACTTTTAACTGCACGCGCGGCACGCCGTTGGCCAGAAAGATATAGCGCGAGTCCCGAAACGATTCGGGCACGACGGGGTCAAAGTCGCCAAACACGTTCAGATGCACTTCCAGCGTCTCGCGCTCATTCATATCGGGCAGATACCGCCCGTGCCAGCGAAACGTCTTGCGTCCGACTTCGACTTTCATGCCCGACAAATCGATGTCACGCTGCCGCAGTACTTGCGTGAATTCTTCGGGCCAGTCCTCGCCCACGACGCCGATCAGTCGCACGCGTGAAAAGTAACTCGCCGCATAACTACAGAACACGGCCGAACCACCGATCACGTTTTCGCGTGAATCGGCCGGCGTTTCGACACTGTCGAAGGCCATGGAACCAACAACCAACACAGACATAACGCTCCCTTCCCGGCCCCGCGCAGCCCGCGGGACGCAATACGACGCACCCTAACTGCGGTGCGTGATCTCGATCAGGTGATAACCAAACTGGGTTTGCACGGGACCGTGCACCTTTCCCAGCGGCTACCCAAAAACGTACGATACCCGGTCCCCCTTCTCCTCTCCCCTCTCCCGTCAGGATTGCGCCGAGAAAAGTCGCATCAAGTTTTCTGTTGCGATTTGGTCCAGGTGTCTTTCAGCTGGACGGTCCGGTTGAACACCGGCAGTCCAGCTTGCGAATCGGGATCGACGCTGAAATATCCATGACGTTCGAACTGAAATCGATCCCCCGGCGTCACGCCTCGGAGGCTGGGCTCCAACTTCGCCTGCCGCACCACATCCAATGAACGCGGATTGAGATGATCCAGCCAGGATTTACCCTCGGGCACTTCCTCCGGATCTGGTATTTGAAACAGGTGGTCATAAAGCCGGATCTCCGCATCAATGGCTTCGGCCGCCGAGACCCAATGGATAGTTCCTTTGACTTTTCGTCCATCCGGGGCCTGCCCGCCTTTGGTGGACGGATCGTAGGTACAGCGCAAAGCCACGACGGCACCCGCTTCGTCTTTGACGACCTCCTCACACTTGAGAAAGTACGCATATCGCAGACGGACTTCTTTGCCAGGGGCCAGTCGAAAATAGCCCTTCGGCGGATCTTCCATGAAGTCGGTCTGCTCAATAAAAATTTCTCGCGAAAAGGGAACCTGGCGGTTACCCGCCAATGGATCCTCGGGGTTATTGACAGCTTCCAGTTGTTCCACCCGCCCCTCTGGATAGTTCGTGATGGTCACGCGCAGCGGGCGCAGTACGGCCATCACACGTGGTGCGATTTGATTCAAATGATCGCGGATCGCATTCTCCAATACCACCATGTCGATCGTGCTGTTGAACTTCGCCACGCCGATGGTCTGGCAAAAATTTCGAATCGATTCGGGCGTATAGCCTCGTCGTCGCAGCCCGCAGATGGTGGGCAGCCGGGGATCGTCCCAACCACGCACCAACCCATCACGCACCAAATGCAGCAGCTTCCGTTTGCTCATCACCGTATACGTCAAGTTCAGTCTGGCAAACTCGATCTGTTGCGGATGGTGAATATCCAATTTCTCGATCAGCCAATCGTACAAGGGTCGATGATCGGCAAATTCCAGCGTGCAAATGGAATGCGTAATTCGCTCGATCGAATCCGATTGTCCGTGGGCAAAGTCGTACATGGGGTAGATGCACCACTTATCCCCTGTGCGATGATGGTGTGCGTGCAGAATGCGATAGAGGACCGGGTCCCGCATGTTCAAGTTCGGGGACGCCATGTCGATCTTCGCGCGCAAGGTCTTCTCCCCATCGGCGAATTTTCCGTCTTTCATCTGTGCGAAGAGCTTGAGATTCTCGTCCACGCTGCGGTCCCGTGATGGGCTGGGCGATCCCGGCTCCGTAAGTGTCCCGCGATACTGGCGGATTTCCGCAGCGTTCAGGTCGCAAACGTAAGCGTCTCCTTGTTGGACCAACTGCACGGCCCAGCGATACAGCTGGTCGAAGTAGTCCGAGGCGTACTTGAGTTCATGCCAGGCGTAACCCAGCCAGCTGACATCCTCCATAATCGAATCGACGTATTCGGTTTCTTCTTTCGTGGGATTCGTATCATCAAACCGCAAATTGCATTGCCCTTTGAACTTCCGAGCCAGTCCGAAGTTCAGGCAGATACTCTTGGCGTGACCGATGTGCAGATACCCGTTGGGCTCAGGGGGAAACCGAGTGCAGACGCGACTTCCGTTCTTCCCGCTGGCCAGGTCGTCCAAAATAATCTGTTCCACAAAATTTACGTAATCTTCGTCCATCGTGATGGATGTCCTCGACTCCTGGTTGACGGGCACTACGCCGTTTTCATCCTGTGTCGACCGTGGGCGACGGGCTGCACGGCCAACCGGCAGTCATACAGGCTTGGGCCTTTAAACATCAATTTGTTGAGTTTGAGCGCGGGCCATCGCGATGTCCATACGTGCCAGGCAGTTGTCTTTGCCCAGAATCGACAGCGTCTCAAACAGTCCGAACCCTACGGCCTTGCCGGTCACAGCCACACGCAACGCATGGATGATCTGGCCCATTTCGATTTGTTGGGCCGCCACCCAGGCTCTCAGCACGCGCTCCAGATTTTCGGGGTCGAAATCGGTGACCGACTGCAAATGATTCCGGAAGGCCCGCAGCAATGCCACACCGCCGGACGCTGTGCTAATTCGCTTGGAAAACGCCTTCTCATCGTAGGTCAGTGCATCATTCGGTCGGAAGAAGTCTTCGTATTCCAGAATATCCCCTGCGACCCGCAGGCGATCGGCGGCGGCCGAGATAATTTTTGACACCAAGGGCCCCGTGTCACAGGCGGGAGGCTGATCCACCCAGCCCGCCGCCTGCAGGAACGGCACCGCCAAAGCAACCTTCTGTTTAAGGGGAACGGCGTTGAAGTACCGTTGCTCGACCGCCAGCAACTTCTGCGCATCGAAGCTGGCAGGGGACTTGTTGACGCGCTCCAACGAAAAATTCTCGATCATCTCCTGCGTCGAGAACTGCTCTGTCTTATCATCCAGCGACCAACCCAGCAGCACCAGGTAGTTCTTGATCGCCTCCGGCAGGAATCCGACCCGTTGGTAAAAATCGGTAATTACGGGATTGAATGTCTGGGCGTCCACCGGCAGGCCCATTTTTTTGGCGATGCGGCTGCCCATCTCATTCAAAGCCCTGAACTCGGCGTTCTTGAGGTACTTGTCCAGCTTTCGCTTGCTCAACTTGGTCTTGCTGCCGGGCTCCGCCACAAACGGGACGTGGGCAAATTCGGGAAGCGGGTAGCCCAGGCGGTTGGCGATGAATATCTGTCGCGGCGTGTTGGAGAGATGCTCCTCGGCACGTATCACATGCGAGATCTTGAAATCGAAATCGTCGATCACCGTCGCCAAATGGTACAGACAGGACCCGTCGGTGCGCTGAACCACGTGATCCTGCTCCGCGGCCCAAGCGAATTGTACGTCTCCACGAATCAGGTCTCGAATGACCAGCTGACCGCTACGGGGCATTTTGAGCCGCACGACGGCTGACCTGCCTTCCGCTTCGAATTTTGACCGGTCGGCATCCGATTGGGCCATGAACCGGCGACTATAAGTGAAGGTCCGCTTTTCCCGTTCGGCCTCCTCACGTTCCGCCTGCAAATCCTCGGGCCGCGCGTAGTCGTAGTACGCGGCGCCCGATTCGAGCAACTCGGTAACCGCCGCCTGGTATCGGCCCGACCGCTGCGACTGGAAATAGGGCCCATATGGTCCACCGACTTCCGGCCCTTCGTCCCAGTCCAAGCCCAGCCATCGGAACCCCGCCAGGATCGGGGCCAGGGCCGCTTCGATATTGCGCTGTTGGTCAGTGTCGTCGATTCTGAGAATAAACTGCCCCCGATGATGTCGGGCATACAACCAGTTAAACAGCGCAGTCCGCACTCCGCCAATGTGCAGATATCCCGTGGGACTAGGGGCAAAACGAGTACGTATCATTGTGGATGGCGAAAATCGCCGGGCTTTCGTGGGGTTTGAGCCGTCCGGGCCGGGAATCAACCGTTTGACGAACGGTAGGCCGAGCCGTCTCGATGTCGGGCACTAACTTTCGAGACTATTGTTGACGATCAACCCGCCCGCGCCAATTCGCGGTGGGTGAACCAACTCACCGACGGAGGGGTTCCTATCGCCCCGGTATTACCAGACTGGACAAGAGGTGGAGGGGTTCGAGCGAGTTTCGCCCGGTTTTCATCAGGACGGGGAAAAACAATCCGCCGCCAACCCCGGATGCACCAATCACGCGGCCTGCCGGTGGCGGAGTTTCATTTGCTTTTTCAACTTTCGCCGTTCCGTCCGTGTCAGGTCGTTGCTTTCCAGCAGCGCCAACTCTTCGCGGGTCAACCCTTCGTCGACAGACTCCGCATTCGATGTGTCGTTGCCGGCATCGTTGGATGAGCGCTTGTTGTGACGTCGTCGCCAGACGCCAAAGCCGGGCAATCGGATCATGCCCGTGCGTTTCGTCTCGCGGTTGTCCTCGACGTCCGCCGCCTCGTCTTGCGACTCGGCATCTTCCCCGACGGTCTGTTTCGGGCTGGCAAGTCGCTTGACTCCTTGAGCGTGCAGAAACAAATGTCTGGCATACAGCAGCAGGCCGAATGCGAGGAAATGAAGTCCCAACAAATAGGCGCTGGTCCGCGCCATTGCCTGAAAGTGCCCGGACGATACTTGCAGCAGTTCCAGTTTCATCGCGGCAGCGCACGACAACCCGCTGGCGGATAGCAGCCAGCACAAGACGGCCGCCTTGCACTTGCGGGCATCCACGACGGCTCGCAAAAAAAACAGCCCGCCTAGCAGCAGCCATGCCAATATCCCCCAGGCAGCAGGGGTCCTGACGGGCAGGTTGGGCGAAACGCTCATAGCCAGCCCATGGATGGAGGCGTGAGCGTGCGTCATCACATCTGCCGCGGCCATGGCCAGCAGCCCAATCACCGGGTACCAGATGCGATAGCGACCCCGGTAATCGTCCATACGGTAACGGCGAATGTGAAACACCAAGGTTGCCGTCACCGTTGCCGCGATCAACATGACGACTGCCACACACGATGTCAGGTTTCGCGCACCGTCCAGGTTCAGCCAGCTGGAGTCAAGCTGCCGGACTTTCAGCAAGTACTGCTCACGCAAGGCGTAGAGGCTTTCGACACATGCTACCAAACCAAATCCGAGGGCGAAGACCTTGAAGACGGACATCTTCGTTTGCGGCAGAAAATCCGTGATGCGAGGCTGGTTCCGTTCCAACGCAGCTTCCGAAAACAAGCGATCTCCGCCCGCCGATCGTCGTTTGCGGGGAGTGCCGCCCGGCCGGGCTTCTTCACGCAACACGCGGCGTCGGCGGTCTTCGCGTTGTACGGATCGATGTGCCATAAGTGAAATTGGTTGGGATCGGCCGGGACAGCTGTACAGGCAACGATGGACGGGGACGGATTCTGCCAATGCCGCTCAATCAGCCCGTTTCTGCGGAAACGCCGCGAAATCCGGGAGCTGGCGCGCCGCGGTGGCGGCCCACCTGACGGCGATCCCATGGGCGCGGACTCACCCGTGACACGGAAGTCAGTCGCCCCATCCCGGCTAACGTCCCGAGCCTTGATTTGGGCCTTGTGGGCGAAAAATAGCGTCCCGACGAACACCGCATCCTCTTATTCTCGGCGCTTTCGACCGCAGAGCTGCAATCTGTCAGGCTGAAAGTCCCGTACCGCGGGATGAAAATGATGGAAATCGGTGGCTGGGCGCTATGCGACCGTGTTTCTGAGAGTTCCAATTTGCTGGACGGTAACTTCCAGTACATCGCCCGACTTCAAGAAAACTGGTGGTGTTCGCGCAGCGCCCACGCCAGGAGGCGTGCCTGTGAAGATCAAATCGCCAGGTTCAAGCGTGGTGACCCGCGACAGGTAGGCGATTAACTCTGCCAGCGGAAATAGCTGCTGGCTAGTGGAACCGGCTTGCATCACGGTTCCATTTAGCGTCAACCCGATTTGCAGATTTTGCGGGTCCGGAATCTCGTCGCTGGTCACGAGCCAAGGTCCGGTGGGCGCGAATGTGTCAAATGATTTGCCCAGCAGCCACTGACCGCCGGGCTTCCCTTTTTGCCAATCTCGCGCGGTAATATCGTTTCCACACGTATAGCCGGCCACATGCGACAGGGCGCCGGCCCGCGAGACGCGCCGGCCGCGTTTCCCAATAACGGCCACAAGTTCCCCTTCAAAGTCCACTTGACCGCTTTCTCGGGGAAGCTCCACCGATGCCTCGTGACCGATAATCGCGGATGGCAACTTACAGAAAATGATGGGCTCTGTCGGGACTTCCGCCCCCTGTTCCTCGGCGTGCTCGGCGAAGTTCCGGCCCACGGCCAGAATCTTGGAGGGTCGTGGAATGGGCGGCAGCCATGAAATTTGCTCACCCGATACGGCTTCAAAATCATCGATGCTGCGCGACAAGACGCGGGCATTCCGTTCCCAATTCTCAATGAGATCCAAGATAGAAGGCGACAATCGGGTAGCATCCACCCACGGACCATCCACTTGCTGAACTAACAGCTTCGCGACGCCGCCCACCGTACCCATTCCCAATCGCATCGTTTACCTCCTGACTCCTGGGGCCGCCCAACCGAGGTGGCTTCGACCCGTCAGCATCGCGCGGCCATTTGGTTGACCGCCACACGATGGTCAAAATCGTCACGACGCAATTTACCGCTCCCCCAGAAATTCACACAACTTCCCGGGGCTGGTTTTTGACGTCGGCCGGCCCGCGACCTACCCTTTTTGAGGGTGCCAGCACTTCGGCGCCCCTGTTCCACACACGAAAACGTCCCGATCACCGGCTTTTTCAAATTGCCCTGTTGCCCTGGATTGGCATGCCTCTCGGATTCGGGTTGGTCACAGCACCGACGCGAGAGTGCCATGCCCCAACCTGACGGCTTAGTTTACATATGCCCGCTGAACCGCAAAGCCCACACGACCTGACGTCACAACCGCAGATCGCGACGGTTTTGCCTTCGTTTGAAGAACTTCCCGACGCGTCCAGTCAAGTGGAAAACCAGCTCGCAATCACGCGGCTGGGCATCGCCGGAAGCCTGTTCTTAGCGCTTTGCGCGCATCATGCACCCACGGCTCGGCACAGCCTGCGTGTGGCCGTCAACGTTTCTGCCTGGGCGGCAGCCACGGACTTGACAGCCTCCCAGCGGGACGAGTTGGAAGTGGCCGCGCTGTTGCACGACGTGGGCAAGGTGGGCGTTCCCGAGGAGATCCTGCGTCATCCGGGCTCGCTCTCGCCCGATCAGGTCGCCTTGGTACTGCGGGCACGCGAACACGCCGTGGAGATCCTGTCGCCGAGTTGCGATTCAGAAAACATCCTGACCACCATTCGACACGTGGACGCCTGGTACGACGGCAGCAAGCCGGGATTTAGCCTGTGCGGCGAACGGATTCCGATTGCCGCACGAATGATTGCAGTTTCCAACGTATTTGACGCGATGACCACGGATCGAGTCTATCGAAAAGCGGTCTCCACGGAACGGGCGATTGCCGAACTGTTCGAGTTCTCCGGGACTCAATTTGATCCCACGCTGGTAAATCACTTCGCCACGATTCAAACGGCGCATCCTACCAAGGCGTTGGAGCAGACCGCGCGGCGGTGGTTGCTGGAACTGCAAGACCTGGATGCCAACCAGTATTGGCGGCGGCAAACGGGGAATGCGTCGGTCGATTTCAATTTGCCGTTTCACGAAGCCTTGTTTGAGCATCTGCCGGGAGGCGCCTTTTACGTTCTGTCCGATCTGACGATTTGCCGCTGGAACAAGTCGCTGGAACACCTGACCGGCATCCCCGCACCGACCGCCATTGGCTGTGCGTTCGAACCCATGATCCTGGAGTTGTGCGACCAGAACCGCGTCGCCATCGACGCCCGGGATTGCCCCGTCCATCATGCGATCATTTCAGGCACGAGATTCTCGCACGACATGTGCATCAAAGCCATTAATGGGCGTGTCATCCCAGTCGAGATGCAGTGTGTCCCGATTCAGGGAAGCCAGGGCTCGTGCCTGGGCGCGGCCGTCATCTTCCGGGATACCTCGTCCGAGGACCACCTGGAGAAGCGGGTCCAGTCCTTGCACATCAAGGCTACCCAAGATCCGCTGACGGGAGTAGCCAACCGCGCCGAATTTGACCGCCTGCTGTTGGAGATGGTCGACCACGGTCATTTATCGGGAAAGCCCTTCAGTTTAATCATTAGCGATATCGACCGCTTCAAACAGGTCAACGACAAACATGGCCATCAGGCCGGAGATGAAGCGCTGATCAGTTTTGCCAAACTCCTGCGCCGTCAATCACGCCATGGCGACATCGTGGCCCGCTACGGGGGCGAAGAGTTCGTCATGCTCTGCCCCGGCTGCAATTGCGCGGAAGCGGCCCATCTGGCTGAAAAGATCCGCGCGGAACTGGCACAAACTCCACTCAGCGAACTTGGTGGCAACTGCGTTACGGCCAGCTTTGGTGTGACAGAACTGCAACCCGGCGATTCGCCTGAATCCATCTTGCGCCGCGCGGATCGCGGACTGCTGCAAGCCAAGGATTCCGGTCGCAATATGGTCATGCAGTTGGGCGTGGGCTCGGATCGCAAGTCCGTGTTGGCCGGCGCCTGGTTGTCGAACTGGTGGCATCGACCCGCAGCCAACAATATCCTGGAACGCTGCTTGATGATCAACGTTCCCGTAAATATCACCGTCCAGAAACTGTGCGGCTTTATCTCCGATCACAACGCGGAGATCGTCACCTTGGACAACAGCAGCTTGGATTTGAGGCTCAACTCGATCGACACTTCCAGTCGGCGGCGCAAATCAGATCGGCCTCTGCCGCTGTTGATACGATTGCAGTTCAGCTGCCGGATGGCCCACGGCCGCAACCATCAACAGACGATCGTGCAGGTTTCGATGCGCCTGGTTCGTCAGCGTGATCGGCGCCAGAACCCGACGGAGCACGCGCGCTCGATCCTGCGGAGCCTGATGTCCTACCTGGTGGCTCAAGAATGCGCACCGACTGAATTGCTGGGAGCCGACGTGCAACCAGTAGCGGTAGCCAAACTTCTCAAGTCGTTGCTCGGCTGACGACGTACCTCGGCGACGTGCCCGCCGCGGACTCCACGAAACCCTTCCGCCCGATTGCAAATCGGCCCGAAAACCGTTATCGTGACGGTGCGGTCGGCGACTTGGTCTGACCCAAATCGTAGGGTTGAAATAGCACCAGGCTTTGTCGGAAAACCATTTTGGAGCAGCCGTCTTGGCTGCTCCGCCAGCATCGAGAGACGGTTTTTCCGGCGAGAAGCCCGTACCACAAACGCACCACTGGCGTTTTCCGACAAAGCCTAGTCGGACAGCGCGAACTTCGGTTGTGTTTTTGACGTTAGCGGAAAACCCCCAGAAAATACAAGCACCACGCGCAAGTTTGGAAGTTGCGCTAAGGCGAAAACAACGTGAAAATACAAGCTCGACGCGCCAGCGAGTGGTTCTGCCGGCGGGCTAAATCACGGGTTTCGGCCAAGTGCCACCGACAGTGTGCAACTTCAAGACGCGCAAGCGAGTGAGCCAGCCCGCTAAACCGCGGATTTCGGCAAAATGCGACCAACGCATGCGCAACTTCACAACTCGCGATCGCGTAGATAGACGAAAATCCAGTCCGCTTTCCCGCGGCCAACACGCATAGCACCACATTCAACCCGTGAAAGGTAGATCACTATGCCATTTCAGCTCCCTAAGCTCCCTTACTCCTACGACGCCTTGGAACCGCACATCGACGCGCGGACCATGGAAATTCACCATACGAAACATCATCAGGCCTACATCGACAAGGTGAACGCCGCGATCGCCGGCACCGAATGGGACAGTAAGCCGGTCGAGGAACTCGTGGCCTCCCTCACAGCCGTCCCCGAAAACATCCGCACGGCGGTTCGCAACAACGGCGGCGGCCATGCCAATCATTCGTTGTTCTGGACCGTAATGTCCCCGCAAGGGGGTGGCCAGCCCAGCGGTAGTTTGGCAGCAGCCCTGGATTCCGAACTGGGTGGGTTTGAGAAATTCAAGACCGACTTTTCGGCTGCCGCGGCGGGCCGGTTCGGCAGTGGCTGGGCATGGCTCTCGTTGGATCAGGGCAAGCTGCTGGTCGAAAGCACCGCCAACCAGGACAGTCCGCTGATGGAGAAGCGTACCCCCCTCCTGGGGCTGGACGTGTGGGAACATGCCTACTACCTCCATTATCAGAACCGGCGACCGGATTACGTGGCCGCCTTCTTCCAGGTGATTAACTGGGAAGAAGTCGCCCGCCGCTACGCAGCAGGCAAAGCCGCGTAGCGTTTTCGTGGAGTGCCGCGGCGGGGTGTCGTGAGGCAGCACGCAATGGTCATCTGAGGGAGCGACGACCGTGCGCAGCACGGGCCGCGACCGAAGGATCTGCCAGCGACCTGGCACAACCTGCCCGCGTAACTTCGTGACAACCCAGACAACACAGCGGGCGCATCCGACGGCTTCAGCCCTGGCTGGCAGTTCCTTCACTGCGCTCCGCTCCGTTCAGGATGACATCTCCGTCACACCCGGACGCCGGGCCAAGCTCAGCGTCTGCGATTTTGACGCGATTTGCCTCCGGTCTGGCGTTGACCGCGCTGGACTCCCTTTCTTATCATCCGGCCCTCGCCGGTGGTCCACGGCTCGCGTCGGGCTGAATCGCCGCGGACGGGTTGTCGCACGAGTCACCGGGGCTCGATTCTGGCGCGGGGCGTGCGTCATCCACCACCCCAGCTGGAGCAGACAACTTCTTTTACTTGTCCAGAAGCTCTTATCGACCGAAAGTAGACCGACATGAAGCTGTTTCATCAGCCGCCCGCGAGGCGCTTACTGCTGCTTCTCGGAACTATGACTTTGGTAGCGGTGGCCGGCTGCCAGTCGTCGCGCATGGCGAAGGTCCCGGGCATGGGCTGGATGTCCTCCCACAAGGGGGTCAATGCCCAAGATGACTCCTTGACCGCTTATCCGGCTCCGTCGGCCTCCGCGGTCCCCACGACGATCACGGACAGCCGAGCCTCTGCGGCGAACGCAGGTTTGGCCGGCAGCGTACGTGGGCCGGGCGGTGGCGGTGAACTCAACGGTCCCCTCCCATCGGGAGGCGCGTATCCCGAGACGCAACACGCCAGCTTACCTCCCGCACCAGCCGCAACGCCCCGCGCGGTGGTTTCCCCCGCGGCTTATGCTTCCGCTGGACAAAGCCCGGCGGCCCAGGCTGCCTACGGCAGTCCGCAGGCCGCAACGAGCGCAGCTCCCGCCAACTTGAGTGACGACGTCCAACGCGGGCTGTACCCCGCCGCCGACAGCGGATCGGCGACGACTTGGGGAGCCACCGCGGATAACGCCCACCCTGCGGAAACACACCCCGCGTCCTCCACGGGCATTGGGCCCGCAGGCGGCACTCCACCAGCCGGCCCCGCCTACGCGAATCATTCCGGGCCGTCTTCCAGCCGAGCGGAAAGTGATTTTGCCCCGTATCCCGGCCCGGCGCTCGCGGCAGGCTCCTACGTGGCACCCGCTGCTTACGACTCCCCCGCATCACCGGCCACAAACTCGGCCGCCGATGAATTCAGCCGCTATGACCAGGGAGCGTATCCCCCCATCGCCTCCACGACAAACCAGGCAATGCCGGCTGGTTCCGCCATGCCGGTTACCAACGCCTACGCGACCAATCCCCAGCCAGGGTCATCGTCGCCGGCCACGGCCACGGCAACTGCCGCCGGGACGGCGTCGCCGACGGGCTCTCATTACGCAACGATCGCTGCGGATCAGGTCCACAGCCCTCGCAGCGGACCATGGCGGCCAGGGAGCACGAGCCGCTTGGAGGGCGGCGCCGCGATGGCCTGGCAATCGTCACATGCGACAAACTCGACCGCAAATGCTCAAGCCACGACAATCGCCGCGCCGCATGGCCAAGGTGGTTGGGAATAGGAACCGCTCGAGGGCTGTCGGCTGAGTTCAACTACCAGCCCATGACCATATTGGACTCAATAGCTTTCCGGGCGTCGTTCAGATCGGTACCGGTTTCCTGCATATACAAGCGAATGGCGTGGACTTTATCGCCCGCCGCCTTGGAGAGACAATCGCGGGCCATGGAGCACGGGTCGCTGGTACTGCTGCCGATTCCCAGAGCCGCTTTCGAGATCACCCACGTATCACGAGGACGCTTGGTCAAACGAATAACATCGTCATTCGGATAGGCTTCGATAACCACGGCCTCTGCGGCCTTTTCGTCATGGGCCCACGTGATAATGATGTGTGCGTCGGTTTCCACCTCGAATAACGGCATGGTCTCGTCTCCCTTCGTAATGGTGAGCAGCGAGGCAAGATGCCTTCGCCGCGAACAGTAGACATGGTATCGGCCAGCTGCCGAAACGCAGCACCGCCGCGTTCCGGATCCTATTTACTTCCCCGGGGATCGTCAATGTTGCCACCCGCTGTACCACCATGAAAACGAGTCCGTGGCCCGAATCTCCGAAGAAATCCGGTCCATAGGGCGTCGCCACAAAACTGGGGGCCGGGCGACCGAACCAGCGACCTGCGGCTTCCTCGCCCCGCACACCACCTCGACGCGGTCAGCAACCCGTGATAAAAACCGGATTCGGGCCGGGATTTCTGGCCGCGCACCCAACCCGGTCAGTAGCCGTCATCGGAACGTCGCGCCCCCAGTCCGGTCAACCCGAACTTCAAGCATCTGAGCCGCATGCCCGCAACCGCATGCCCGCAACCGCATGCCCGCAACCGCATGCCCGCAACCGCATGCCCGCAACCGCATGCCCGCAACCGCATGCCCGCAACCGCATGCCCGCAACACAGAGTGAACCGAGTTCCGTTGCCTCCTGTTACATCGTCCTAGCATCCTGGTGCTGCCTTCGGCTAAGCTAAGGTGTTACAGTTTTTTTGTTTCTCGTCTGCTAACGAACACCATGGCTGATGAAGCTCACGTATC
This sequence comes from uncultured Planctomycetales bacterium, assembly GCA_963695565.1. GTDB lineage: Bacteria > Planctomycetota > Planctomycetia > Pirellulales > Pirellulaceae > CAVOGW01. The sequence continues at coordinate 31,541 of CAVOGW010000002.1, read as the reverse complement.
GCCCGCCGCGGCACGTAACTGGGGACGAGTCCGCCGGCTGCTGATCACGCCGTTACTGCTGCTGTTAGGTGGCTGGCTGCTCGTCTCGCTGACACGACATGAGATCTCCCAATGGCGTTTGGCGGCCAGTTACGAAGAGGAATTGCGAGGCAACCTGGTCAGCGCCAGGTCTCAACTCGATTCGGCCATTCGCTGGACGCCCCACCACAGCGACCTGTATACTAAACGGGCCCACGCGATGATCTCGTTGGGAGATGCCGAGGCCGCATTGCCCGACTGCGATCGCGCCGTTGAACTGGCCCGTCAGGAGCATCCCGGCAGCCTGGCGATTGCTTTGAACCAGCGCGCTTACGCCTACGCATTATGCGATCGCCATCTGGACGAAGCTCTGGAAAACATCGAGGAAGCCATCCAGACCGTCGGCGGCAACGAGTCGTTCTTGGACACGCGCGGATACATTTATCTGCGGCTCGACCAGCTGCAGAAGGCGCAGGCCGACATCGAAGCGGCTGTGCAGCTGGCCGAGGCCAACTACAAGAAGATTCGCAACGAGTACCGGAGTCAATTGCGGTCGGCCATCGACACGCGACCTGTGCAGCGGCTGATTAAACAACTCGATGAAATGTTCGCGGTGTTGTATCACCATCGTGGCGAACTGTACGAGGCGTTGGGACGCACCAACGAAGCGGCCTCCGATCTGGCTCGTGCCGCGCGGCTGGGTTACGACCCGCAGCGAGGCGTCTGGTAGACGGGCGACGCAGGTCACGCCAAAGCGGAAAGGCTGATCGAAAACGGCTCGATGCGTTCCCCATCGTGCGAAAAGACGAACTGCTGCTCGTCACACTTGGCCCGATAGAGAGCCGTGTCGACGCGACTCAAGACGTTTCGTAAGCCGTCCCCATCTCGACCCGCGGTCGTACCGGCAAACGCTCGGGCTCCCAGCGTCTCGGTCATCGATTGGGCACATCGAACAGCGAAGACCTGGGCGCCAGCCAGGTCGGTTTCCGGGAGAACGACCACATATTCGTGCTGATTCAGCAAGAACACGCGATCGGTGATGCGGATCAGCTTCTGGAAGGCTTCCATGGCATCGTTTTCCACCGCCGAGGCATCGATGAAGAACATGGCGACGGCAAATGGGTTCCCGTACCGTTCGCGAGTTGCCAATCGTTCTTTCAGGAACCGATTCAGGGCCTCACGATTTTGATCTTTCCACGGCTCGGCGGCCGCATCTTTTCGATCGTATTTGCGCAGCGCATCGTAGCTGTCCGCCAGATAGGTCGACAGGGCTCTCTTGGAATCGAGCAGTTTGTGGGCCAATTCGACCGAGCCGCTCTCCGAACCGGCCTCCTGCAAAATGGCCTCGATCTGAGAGATCGTGGCTTCAATGTCGCGATGTTGACGGGCAATGCCGGCCCTGGCATTACTCAGCTCCGCATCGCCGCGGTCGAAAGGGCTGGCGGCACGGCAACGCTGCCGAGACATCCAGTATTTCTTTCCCCACCAACCCAGCGCGATTCCCAATACGATCCAACAGTATTGCATGGTGATCCCCAGCTCTCAGCAACAACACGAAATGCCGCGCAACGTGTCGCGGCGGTGTCTCGTCGGTACTCGCTCGTCCCACTGCCGACTCGTGACGCTGCGAGTCGGCGGTAGTCCCTTAATAGTTCTTCTGCGATCCGTAACCACGCATGCAGATGAATCCTATCAGGCACATAATGCCGGCAAAGATCATCCACTGCATCAGAGACCAGTTGTTGGCCACATGATCCAGGGCGGATTGCAATTTGTAGAAGATGCGCATCGAATTCCTCAGTCTTTCCCACACCCGCCGGTGCGGGTCGTCGTTGTACGACATCGACATGGTATTCCGGCCGCGGCCGCACGGAGGCGCATGGGCGCCCTGTCTGTCAAATCTTAGGTCACCTGATATACGCTCGGTGCCGCTGCGCCGGGAACCATCAACGAGCCCCCGTGTCGTGGTCGCTACAACCACAAGCATCGGTACCGTCGGCACCAGGGGACGATCGGAATATGCGAGACATGCCGGCCATGAGGAGTGGCCGACGCCCAGTCACCGGCCTGACTCGACTTTCTGACCACAAAAGTCTAGACGCGCGAACCGACCCAACTACCGTGAAGACAGGCAGACTATTCTCTGGCTCTGATTACTCGTCGTCACCATTTCCGGATCCGCTGGACTGATTGCACGGTACACGCCCACGGCAACACGATCGCCGCGGGCGCGGTCGTTGACCGTCACCGTCAGCGAAAACAACCGCAGGCACCGTGGGCCACGCCATTACTGAGTTCTTCGCTCGCAACTTGTCGCATGCTTAGAAGGGGAATCCAACCTTGAAAACGCTCGTCACCTTAGCCCTGTCCACTCTCTGTTCCATCACTTTGACGGTTCCCATTCAAGCCGCGCCCGTTACCTGGTTTGACTTCACGGGTTGGGATCATGCGCTGGTCACCGGCGTCGGCCAGACGTTTACGGATATTTACGGCAACGTCGACGTCACGGTCACGGGCACGCCTGGCAACTCAGTCACCAGTAGCTTCGACAGTCTCAGCGGCGATATCCGGACCGGAGGCAATCATGATACGCACTCCTTTACGTTTACCTTTTCGCAACCGCTGGAACTGCTGCTGGATGTAAAGAGTATCGATCTGTACGAAACGCTCAGCACGACCTCGGCCAACTCGATTTCGTACACGCATAGCCTGGGGGCAGCGCCCACCATGATCGGCAACCTGACGCTCAGCGGGAATGGAGTGGGCTTCGGGGCGAACGGCGCCGCACGGGGCGAAGCGTCGCTGGGAATGACGTCCAGCCTGGTATGGACCTATACGGCTCATCACACGCACAAGTACGAGCGCTTTCGTCTGGGGGCCATTTCGGTGCCGGAACCGGCGTCCGGCGGATTGCTGGTCGGGATGTTGCTGCTGCCCTGGCGGCGCAGAAGCCGCCATCGCTGATGTTCGATGCCGCGTCCGTTTGGAAGTTGTGGTAGTTACGAGCCGCGTCGTTCCAACGCCGGCTCGATCTGCTCGGCGATGCTGGCCAGGCGGGAGATCGCGCGCAGGTAGACGTCGCAGAATCGATCCAGGGCAAGTGAACCGTTTACCTCACCACGCATTCGCGGGCGTGTCTTGTACGGCGCGTTCTTGGTTGCATTTGGCCGAAACCGGTAATTTTAGCCGGTGGCCGGGCTCACAGCGAGCAGCGGGAGATCGCGGCAGCAACATGAATAGCCTTTGGCCCGAATTCTCGGGGGACGGGGGACCAGCACACTCCCCCAATCCAGGTCCGGGCGACCTTGCGTCCCAATTCCGGATGGTTATAATTCAAGGCTTCAGCCAGGGGCCGTAGCTCAATTGGTTAGAGTACCGGACTGTCGATCCGGTGGTTGCGGGTTCGAGCCCCGTCGGCCTCGTTATTCAAAATCCCCTGAGAATCGTGGCAGGTCCACGACCTCGAACTTCTCTGTGTGCGAAACTCTCAAGGCCGGGGCAGACGACCCTCTGTGGACCTTGCGGGATACCCTCCGTGCCGACCTGAGGAAGTGATCCTGTCCTCCGCACCCAACGGTTCCAACCCGGCGCGCCACTGCTGCAGCCGCGCATCCGTGCGTAACACCTTCTGAGTCACTTGCGCCAATAGCCACCTGGCCATGCCGCTTCCCGCTTTGGTGGTATGGCCCAGTCGCTGAGGGAGATGGAAATCAAGCTAACGAATGTCGGCCGCGCGAGTCTGGAGGAATTACTGGCCGACTACCGCGATTACCTTCGGGTCCGCGACCTGCCGTTGTGGGATCGCGATTCCACGAAAGCACGGTTTGTGCGCGATTTGGGACGAAAAACACCGCAGACATTTGAACTGTATCGAGAGTTTGTGGATACGCGTCAACCCGGGATAATTTGCAACATCGCAATCTGTCTGATTCATCAGACGAACTACTTAATTGATCAACAGCTAAAGACGCTGGAAAAGGAGTTCATCGAACAAGGGGGCCTCCGCGAACGCATGTATCGAGCCCGGACCGACCATCGCAATCGGCGTCCCGGAAAATAACCCGGCTCCAATGAGTCACATAATTCTCATCACTCCCCTCGTACTCATGGGCGTGCGTCCGCGATTTTGGGCAGCGTCACATTGGATTCGATGGCTGTGCCTAACGGCGGGCAGGTTACAAACCTGCTCTGCGTCGCTCGGGGAGGGCTAAGTCAGCCAGTTGCTATCGCGCCGGATTCAGCTGGATCTTGTGGCGACGAATCTTGTTGTAGATGCTCTTCTCGCTGATCCCCAATGTACGAGCCGTGAGGGCCTTGTTGCCCGCACACGCCACGAGGGTCTCAATGACGGCTTGCCGTTCAATCTCGGCCAATGTGCGACCCGCCAAATGGCCGTCGGTCGCTGTGCGCGTCTCCGCGGCACGTAGCGGCAATCTTAAATCCTGGGGTGTGATCAGGGTCGTCTGCCCAAAGGTCGCCGCACCTTGACATACGTTTTCCAGCTCGCGAATATTGCCGGGCCATTGGTAACGGCTCAACATAACGAGCGCCTCTGGACTGATACTGCGAGCCGCACCTCCCTGCCGCGCCGCCATACAATCCAGCACATCGCGCGCGTAGCGGGCGATCATCTCCGGGCGGTCCCGCAACGGTTCCAGCTGCAACGACAATGCACTCAACCGATAGAACAGTTCCTGGCGAATTTGATGGTCGCGTACGAGCGCGGGCAGGCTCACCGCTGTCGTGCCGATGATACGCACGGCCGGGTTATCGACACCGGCAGTGGTGGCCGTTGACGTCGGATGTTCCGTAACAAGCAGCATGGCCAACAGTCGCCGTTGCGACTCATCGGGTAACTCGCTGACCTCGTCCAACAACAGTGTACCACCCCGCGCCGATTGGATAACATGTTCCAGCCAGGAAACGCTGGCAAGCTCATGGGCTTGCGTCGCGCAATTCACATTAACCAGAGGTCCTTTTGCGCCTGACGCTCGATGGATCATCCGCGCTACCGTGGTCTTGCCCGTGCCGCTTTCTCCGTGAATGAGTAGCGGGGACGAGAGCCGGGCAAGTCGTTGAATGGAGTCGAAGCACACGTGACAGGTCACTTTACCCAGCGCGACAACCGCTGGCAGGACGCTGGGTGCGCGCACGGGATCAAATCGCGGCGACGACGTGCATACGGCGTCGGCCTCGAATCCAGTACTTTCAGGGTGTAGATCATGTCCGCACGCTTGCTCAGCGCACGGAACCGCATTGCCATCGACCATGTTCGCCCCCCCAGGCATAAGGCCAAGCTTGATTCCACTTCCAACTTGGATCGAAATCCGCACTACCGATGTCAGCCGCGGGCTTGACATGGCGCGGCAGCCGACTTGCAGGCAGGGGCTCTACGCCATCACGGAGGCGCAGACCAATCGATCCTCATGGGAAGGGTAGGACACGGGGTGATGGCTGAACCAGAACCACCGGATGGCAATCCAAAATACTACCGAGAGTTTACTGCTTCGTTCGCTACAATCCACACCTGCGTCAGAGCCGGACGGAAAGACGGCCCAAATCTCGGGACCCCCGCATCCATCTGGCTGGCACATCGGGCCCCAAAGTGATCGCGGCGAATGCCGGTGGCGTGGGGCCGGCGGACGGGAGACTGCGTCCCCCGACCGCTGCGCCGTTGGCCGATTGCCGCATCGGGAGCCTGTTTCATCGGCCGTCCCTCAACACGCAACCTGGCCAGCCTCGGTTGCCGCGACAGATGGCCACGGCGGCTGCATGCATCGCGGCGTTCCCGCCATTTCACGGCTTGATACGCCGCTTGCTCTAAAATCCATAGAACAGCGTGGCACCAAATCCGCCGCAGCTGGGCCGGCCGTAGACCGGGTAGCCGCCATAGCCACCTGGATATCCGCCGTAGCCGCCTGGATATCCGCCGTAGCCGCCAGGGTATCCGCCATAATACGTTCGGTAGCTGCCATAGCCGGCACTGGGATAAAAGTTGTTGTACCGATTCCCGAAGCCACCACCCCGGTAGTACGAACTGTGGTGGTTGCCTCCACCGTGATGGTGGCCACAACCAGGTCCACCAGCCAGTAAAGTGGGGGCGACCGTGGCGACCGACCTGGCCAGTAAGGGCCTGGGCGGCTCAAACGGCGCCCGCTCGGCCTGAGCCTTTGGAACTAGAGCCAATACCGCCCACGCGGCCAATACAAAAGCAATCTTTCGCAGCATCTTCAAATCCCTTTCCTCGTCGGGGGCGCGGTGATCAGGGCAACTCGAATTCCCCCCGAAATGAACTTGAGTCGCACTGTCGTAACGCATGCATGCGTCGTGCCGAAATTGAAATGGAGCAGCAAACCCAACGATTGCCAGCAATCAGCTTGCACTCTGCGGCTGGGGTGTCTTGTCGAGAGTTGTGCGTGTGGTCATTCTGATTCGCACGTTATCAATCTGAGATTGCGCGATGACCATTCGTGTCGGTGGACTGGACCCGTGTAGTCGGCGTTGCGGGCCCACCCAGTCGGCTCACGCCGACGGTTCGCCGACGCGGGGTCGGCTTTTCGTGGTCGCAGCCGGCGACTAGGATAGACCGAGTTGCCGGTTGTTATTGAGCCCAAGTTGGCAAGCCAAGGAGTTCTCGATGGCCAAGACACGTGCACCGGAGCCCCCCACATTCGAAGATTGGACCAACCGACTCAAAGTCTACAACGATTACATCAAGGCGCTCGCCGATTACAAGAAGGCGTCCGCCGACGCCATGCTGAAGCAGGCCGAAGCTGCGGCGCAGTGGGAGCAGGTCCGAGCGATGCGGGTCGTCATCCGCCAGTTGGAATTGGAGTTGAAGCGATTGAATCAACAGACGGGACGCGTGGCCAAGGAGGTCAAACGGCAAGCAGAATTAGGTAAACGCGCCAGCTTGTTGCTGTCCGGGAAACGCCTTGCGCTGTTCGCTCGTTCCTGGGCCGCCTATCAGAAGTTCGAGATCAAGGCACTGCTCCAATCGACCATCGACCTGTACACGATCTCGGTGCCATCCAACGCCCGCGCTGCGAGTAATTACCTGAACAACCGAGACCCCGGTCGACCTTGTCAGGAGTTACCCGATGACGTGAACACGGCATTGGCCCTGGCATCCTGGTTGCAAGCGCAGCGTTATATGGCTCGCAGTGGCGGCGCCGCGCATCATGCGCTGACGCTCTTGTTTCGTGCGATCAACGAGGTGGCCAAACAAGAAATAAAGGAACTGCAAGACGCACTGGATCAGATGCGAAAAGGCACGTACGATGCCTGGAAGCCTCCCACCATCATTGGCGTTCCGGCGAAACTGCGGCGCGCGGGCATCGAGCAAGCGTTTGTCAGCAAGGCCCCGCGCATGCGTTCCGTTCCGCTGCCGAGGCGCGCATGGCCCGCAACCCGCTAACTGACCGATCGCGATTCGGCGACACCCCGCAATGGTTGGCGGTTCATCCTCGTGGGGGTATGCGCGTCGATTTCGCGATTTGGGACGGATTGCCCAGCCAAACTCGATGATTAGTAATGCCGCGCCGTGTCGCGGCCGGGCGAATCCGTCCTACCATGTCGCCGAATCGCGCTCGGTCATTGAGCGGCCTACGGGCCCGCTGACGTCGGTCAGCGCATCGCACTCGAACGTACGGCGGGCATCATCCGTTCAGTTCGATGGCTTCTTCCCAATGCTCGATCAACTGCGCGAGGGTGGCTTCAGACTGCTGCAGTTTTTCCATGGCCTGCTTGACGCGGTCACCGTCGCGCAGCACCTCGGGATCGGTCAGCATCACGTGCAGCTGCTCGATTTCCTGCTCATGCCGCTCAACGTCCTGCTCGATATCTTTCACCTTGCGATAGGGGAATTTGCGCTTAGGAGCACGTGGGGAGTTTGTCCCTGCCCCCGGTGGCTTCGCCTGCTTCGTGGTTTGCTGTGCCGAAGTCGTGGCCGCCCCTCGTTGAGACTGCTGAAAATGCAGGTAGGTATCGTAGTTTCCTTCCACGGTCGAAACCCTGCCGCCCTCGAAGATCAACAAATGGTCAACCACCCGATTCAGTAAGAATCGGTCGTGGCTGACGAGCATCACGGTTCCGCCGAATTCCCTGATCGCCTCTTCGATCGCATCACGAGCCCAAAGATCAAGATGGTTTGTGGGTTCGTCCAGAACCAACAGATTGGCATCCTGGGCGGCAAGTCGTGCGAGTGCCACACGGCTCCGCTCACCGCCGCTGAGCGACGAGACCTTTTCGAAGACCATCTCGCCCGTAATGCCGAAACGAGCCAGCAAGTCCCGTCGTGCCGGTTCGTCGAGTTCTTTGTGGTCTGGCCGGATGATGTCGACGACGATTGCATCATCGGGCATGGACCGCATACTCTGATCGAAATATGCGATTTTGACACGGGTGCCCAGCGTGACGCTTCCTGCTTGCACCGGCTCGCGGGCCAGACAGCACTTGAGCAGTGTGGTCTTTCCCGTCCCGTTGGCTCCCATGATGCCCCATCGCTCGCCGCGCAGTACGTCAAACGACAGGTTGGAGAACAGCGGCTGTGCATAAGACTTGCTGATGTTCTCCACGCGCAGCACGATGTCTCCCGCGCGGGCCACGTCCGGGAAATGCATCTTGGGGGATTTGATTTCACGTGGCAACGGTACCCGCTCGATCCGCTCAAGTTTCTTGCGACGATCCTGAGCCTGCGCCTCTTCTGGCCGTAAATGTTGCGGCGGACGAAGTCCTCCATCTTGGCGATCGACTCTTGTTGCCGCGTATAGGTGCGCCGTTGTACTTCCAGCCGTTCTGCCTTCTGCTGCCAATACGCGGAAAAATTACCCTTGTAGTCATCCACCGTACCGTGCAGCAACTCTAAAGTCCGATTGCAGACCTTATCCAGCAGGTACCGATCGTGACTCACCACCAGCAGGGCTTTGCATGAACTGGCCAGGAAGTTCTCCAGCCATTCCGTGGCGGCAATATCCAAGTGGTTCGATGGCTCGTCCAATAGCAGCAAATCAGGATCACCGGCCAGCATCCGCGCCAGCATCAACCGATTCTGCTGTCCGCCGCTAAGCAACCTGGCGGGAGTTTCGAATCGCTCCTCCGCGAAACCCAGGCCCTGCAAAATCCTTTCGATACGATTTTCAATATTGTAAGCGTCATGCAGCAGCAACTCGTGTTGCAGCCGTTCGTAGCGGTGCTCTAACTGTTTGCGTCCCGCTCCCGCACTGGCAAACTGGTGAGAAACCTGCTGCGCTTCCTCCCGCAATGCCAGAATATGTGCGGCGCCCGACAAAGCGACCTCGAACACCCGTTCATCCCCATCGCAGCGTGCATGCTGCGACAAGTAGCCAACGCGCAGCTTATCACTCAGACTGACGGTGCCCGCATCCGGTTCCAGCTCACGCGCCACGATGCGCAGCAGAGTCGTCTTCCCTGTCCCGTTGGGTCCGACGATACCCACCTTGTCCTGGGGACGCACATCGAACGTCACGCCGTCCAGGACGGGTTCTGGTCCAAAATGCTTGACGATGTGCTTAACCGATAACAATGTCATTCAAGGCTCACAGGCAGTACATCGGACTTGGAGTCGTGGGGCGGGCAGCGGTGAGGCTGATGGTAACCTGCCGTCCGTAAGACGCGAAACGTCAAGTTTACACAGGGCTGCAATCCGAGGCGAGATAACCGCGCAGCACGCGCAGTGTCGGGACGTCATTCTGCGGGAGCTGACTCCGCGCAGCACCGGGAGGTCATTCTGAGGCAGCGTTGGCCGAGCGCCGCTCGGCCCGCGACCGAAGGATCAGCCAGCGACGTCGCCCCGCGTGCACGGGTAGCCTCGTCATGGGCTAGACGCCAACCGAAGCGTTTTCGTGCGTCTCGGCTTGGCTGGCAGATCCTTCACTCCGCTCCGCTCCGTTCCGGATGACATGGAGCGCTCCGCTCCGTTCCGGATGATATCGGAGCGCTCCGCTTCCGTCCCGATCACCATTCCGCTTACAATGGACGAGTAAAGGTGGAATCACGTCCCGCTGCGGGTCCTTTGCTTGCTGCGCACTCCCAGATGTTAAGCCTCAAGACCGATACCGATTTGAGATGGCTGGCTCAAGTGGATGACGACTTGGCATCCGTGCTGATCGACCATGCGCACTGTGAGCGAAAGGCGGCAGCCACTGCGATGAGCCTGCTGGGGTCGTATCTGGAAAATCGTGAACTGTGTCGGCAGATGACCGACATCGTGCAGGAGGAACTGGAACACTTTCACCAGGTGCTGGACATGTTAGAGCAACGAGGGATCCGCTTTCGTCGCCTGAAGCCCAGCAGCTACGGACGACGGCTGCACGAGCATGTGCGCAAACAGGAGCCCGATCGAGCGGTCGATCGCCTGATCGTAGCCGGATTGATTGAAGCCCGTTCGTGCGAACGATTCGCGCGTCTAGCGGAACACGTGGATGACCCTCAGCTGGCGGACTTCTATCGCAGCTTGTTCGAATCGGAAGCACGTCATTCCGCGACCTATGTCCGCCTGGCCTGCGATTTCGCTGCTGAGCCACGTGTGCGGCAACGACTGGAACAGTTGTCGCTCGTCGAGGCTGGCATTATCTCCACCGGCGACCCATTTCCCCGCATGCACAGTTGAACCGGTGAACGGGCTGGACCGATGGTGACACCGCCCAAACTCCGCCGAGCCCTCAAACGCGCTTTTTATGATCGCGATACCAGCGTCGTGGCCCACGATCTGCTGGGCATGGCGCTGATCAGCAGGGTTGACGGCCTGCTGACAGGCGGCATCATCGTGGAAACCGAAGCTTACCTGTCCACGCGTGACCCGGCCTGTCATGCGGCCCGTGGTCAAACTGCGCAATGCTTCCATGTTTGGTCCGCCCGGTCACCTATACGTCTACGCCATTCATGCCAGGCACTGTTTGAATGCGGTCACGGAGAAGCCCGGTCGGGCCAGCGCCGTCTTGATCCGTGCTCTGGAACCACTGTGGGGGCTCGATACCATGGTGCTGCGTCGAGGCACGCATGTGGTTCGCAATCTTACACGCGGTCCAGCCAGACTGTGTGAGGCGCTGAACGTGGCCAGGGCCCAGGATGGCATCGATTTGACAAGGAACGGCCTGGTTTCCATTCATCCCTGGGCGGACCACGAGGTTACGGTCCAGACAAGTGGCCGAATCGGCATTTCGCAGGCCAGCGAGTTGCCTCTGCGTTTCTTTCTCGACCGGAATCCGTTTGTGAGCGGCCGAGCCGCGGACCACTCGTCGCGCCCCCAGATGTCATCAAGCCTGGCGGTGTCGCATCGCTCAGCAAGTGTCTCGCCGGTGCATTGCACCGCGCGAGAGAGCGCACCCGGTCGGTGCATCTTGACTGGTCTCGCGGTTTGGCCCCTCGGATTTGCGCAGCTAGTCGAGGCGTTTTCACTTCCGTTTCGGTCGACGCGAGCACGTGGCGCGGAGAGAGGAATCCGCGATCGGGATGAAACTCTACCGACTGTGCCGGTTAGGGGTCTGCCTGAAGCGGCCAACATTGCGGGCCTTTTCCGCCAGCGTCTTGACTCAGCGTGACCAACCCCCAAACATTTCTGCGCGGGGGCACGTAGCTAAACATCGACGACTTTGACAAGCGCAACATACCTGCGTTGCTGGCGGGAAGAGAGAGAAAAAGAAGCGGGACAGGAACCCATTGAAATCAAATCGTCGTCATCGATTCGCTCTGGTATGAACGTTGCGATGCGAGTGTATTTGTCCCCCAGTTTTTGTCTGTTTTCTGGTAAACCGAACGCACCACACCGATGTCTTCGAATCTGCGACTGGAGGAACGACCGTGATTCGCCAAACGGGAACAGGACTGCGGGCAGTAGTGTACTCACTGTGCCTCGTTTTGAACGGAATGGGGATCCTGGCTGATGGCTTATCGGCAGAATCAGGCTGGAGCCCGCTCGCCGCGGCCAGCCCCGATCACGACGTCCATTTCGACGCGCCGTCATCGATAGCGTGCATGGACGTGACCACGCCGGAATTTCAGGCCCAAAATCCGCTGGAAAAACTAGTCGCGGTAAGCGTGGCCGTCTCGTTGCTTAGCAATACCCGTGATCAAAACGCAATCCATGAGGTTGTCTATTACTTGCACGCGTTCGAGAATCGGGGCCAGATCGTGGACTACGCGCCGAAGACGACGGCGATTAGCGACGTGGTCGGCAGCATCCGCGTCAGTACCGAATCGAAGACGGGCGGGGGTGTGCAGCTGAGCGCAGCGCACCACTGGGAGGAGATGCTGGCGGGAGACGCCACGATTTCCAACACGCGCAACCAGTCGGCGCTGGAGACCTTCGAGCGTCTTCCCAATCGCGACGTGGTGGTCACGTCCGGAACGATTGGTCGCGGCAGCGGCGTGTATTTCAAATTACGCCAGCACTCGCAACTCGCCCTGGAAGGTGAGCATCACGTGATGCTGGTAATGCAAGTGCCCCATCATTGGCGTGCCGACTGCTTACGGCTGGTCTGCCGGGCGTACGGGGGCAAAGGGAAACACGGCGATGCGTTGCTGGCCGACGAGTCGCTACTGCTGCCGATCTACGCCGAAGGAGATCTGGTTGCCCGCAATCTTGCCGTCCATTTGCTCAACGCACAACGCGCTTATTACAGCGGACGAACCAGGATCACCGAGCTATCGAAAAACGCAGCATGCCTACGTGGGCGCATGAGTTGTCGCTGACTGGCCGGGAGATTCCGCATGACTGGCTGAGCACGGTGCTTTGGTCAAGTGCCGGAGGGGATCCGTCCGAATTCGAGCCACGACTGCCTCCGGCGGTCCGGGAGGCCGTGCGAGAATACCGTGCGGCGCGGCTGGCAGTCATCAGCTGGCGAGGCGGCCAGGATTCGCCGCCCGCAGCAGCCGCGTCCGACCAGGTCGCGGCTACGTCGGCCGAAATACACACTGTGACGACCCCACCTCACCGGGTCATGGCCTTCAAGGTCGTATTGCCCACGCCCCGCGGCGCCGAAGATCACCCTGAACGAAGCGGAGCGCCCCACGGTCATCCTGAACGGAGCGGAGCGCAGTGACGGATCTGCCCACAAGGCCAAGATGCACGAAACAGTGGGAGGGGGGTGCAGCCCATAACGAGTTGACCCCTGCAGGCGGGGCAACATCGCTGGCAGATCCTTCGTTCAGATTCTCTCAGAAACGCGATCGCAACCACTTGACGCGCAGCGGCTTTTCATCGAAGGATGACACACCGCGTGCTACGCACGTTGTCCGCTCAATCAGAAGGACACAGCGCCACCATGTCGGTCGTGTGCTGTGGCCCCGAGCCCCGGCTAGGCATGTGCCATCGCGGCCACGACCAGGTCCCCGACTTCGCTGGTGGAGCATCCCATGTGGCCGGCGGCCTGACTCTTCATGTTGGTTCCGGTCACCACTTGCACGGCGCGCAAAATTCGGTCGCCGGCCTGCGGCTGACCTGAATGTTGGAGCAGCATCGCCATGGCGCTGATCGCCGCAATGGGATTGATCAGCCCCAGTCCGGTGTATTTAGGCGCACTACCTCCCATGGGTTCAAACATACTGGTTCCGCCCGGGTCGGGATTGATATTCCCGCCGGCCGCAACCCCCATGCCTCCCTGGATAATGGCACCCAAGTCGGTAATGATGTCTCCGAACATGTTGGTGGTCACGATGACGTCGTAATACTCCGGATTCTTGACCATCCACATGCAACAGGCGTCGACGTGGTTGTAATCCGCTTTGACGTCTGGGTATTCGCGGGCGACTTCCTCAAACGTGCGTCGCCACAGATCATGGCCGAATGTCAGCACATTGGTTTTGGCGACCAGCGTCAGCATTTTTCCCTTGGGATTATTTCTGTTCCGCGTAAACTCGAAGGCCCAGCGAATACATCGCTCGCAGCCTTTCCGCGTGTAGATGGCCGTTTGCGTGGCAACTTCATCCGCGGTCCCCTGCTTGAGAAACCCTCCCGCGCCACAATAAAGATCTTCGGTGTTCTCGCGCACGACGACAAAATCGATATCTTCGGGCCGCTTGCCCGCTAAGGGTGTTTCCACGCCCGGGTACAGCTTGACGGGGCGCAGGTTGATGTACTGGTCAAGCTGGAAGCGCAGTTCGAGCAATAAACCCTTTTCGATCACGCCGGGGGGCACATCCGGGTGGCCTACGGCTCCCAGGAAAATCGCATCAAAACCGCGCAGATGATCCACCGCACCGGGCGGCAACGCTTCTCCGGTACGCAGAAAGCGCTGGCCGCCATAGTCTAGTTCCTCGATCTCGCAGGCGAACGCATCCAGGCTGCAGGCGGCGTGCAGCACTTTGAGAGCTTCCCTGGTGACTTCGGGACCCGTGCCGTCGCCGCCGATCACGGCGATTTTGAGGCTGGACATGCGATCAAACCAACGCGAGACCTTGTGAGGAATTCGATGCAGCCACGTCAGTTCTGGCTGAAGTAGTTCAGCTCCGCGGGCACGTCTCGGCCCATGGGATTTTTCATGAATTTCCGGTAGCAGCAGGGACAAAGATCGAATCGGCGCTGCAGGCAAACATCTTCGGAGACCAGATCGTCGATCACGTCGTCGGCTCGTTCCAATCCTTCGTGGGCCTCCATCAGGTAGTCCCGATCATCTTCATCGTCGAATTCGTCGATGGCCTCCATCGCCGCGCGGACATCCAGCCGAATCACGTATCGAATCTCTTCTTGGGGGTCAATCGATCGCTTGCAGCGGTCACAGGAATAGTGAATCACGTCTTTCCTCCCTCGTGCAAATCGGACAGTCACGGGCCGGAGTGCGTCACCACGGTAACGCCCGGACGCAACACGACCTTGGCGTTCTGACTGACTTTATCCTAATCCCGTCTGCAAGCCAACGGCAAGCCATGATGAGGATTATTTGCATGCTGGCATTGCAAAATTATGGCGCATCTGCCCCCCACGGGACGGGTGGGAGTCGGACAACATGGCAGGACAAGTCTAGCCACCAATACGGGGCTTGATTAGAATCATCAGACGGGGCGTTGATGACGTTACCCACCATGTTGCGTCGACCCGACGACTCAGCCGGAGTTCCATGCAGGAGTCGATGCTCCTCTCCGTGATGTCGAGCGCCAACCAACATGAGGCACACCCATCCAGAAAGTGCTCTGACGGCCAGCGTGCTTGTGCTCAATCGCACCTTTGCGGCAGTCCACGTCGTGGGAGTGCGGCGTGCCTTTGGACTTATCTACCGCGAGATCGCGGAAATTGTGGATGTGGACGAGGGACACTATGGTAATTTTGACTTCGCGTCATGGCTGTTAATCAGCGAAATTCGCTGGTCGGCGGACCGGCAGCAGGACGAGTGGGTGCGGAGCGTCAATTTTTACTTTCAAGTTCCACGCATCATCCGCTTGCTGCAGTTTGACCGCCTGCCCCAGCAAACGCTGAAATTCAACCGTCGCAACCTGTTCGCGCGGGACGGTCATCAGTGCCAGTATTGCGGGCAACACGCTCCGCCGCAGCAGCTAAGCATGGATCATGTCGTGCCGCGTAGCCGAGGTGGCATGACGAGTTGGGAAAACATCGTCTGTTGCTGCCGAAAATGCAACTCGCGCAAGGGGGACCGCACACCGCACGAAGCGCGCATGAAGTTGCTGAACAAGCCCGTCAAGCCCCGCTTCCATCCGGTCCTGGCACGGAAACTTCAAAATCCAAAATATCGCAGTTGGCAGGCGTTTCTCAAGGCTTCCTGATCGCCGAGTCGAGGCATTATTCGCGACCATCGGTCGGCGCACCGTGAACCTCAAGCCAGGCTTCATTCCGGTACGCTTGAAGTCCTCATGTTGGGATGTTGGGATGTTGGGATGTTGGGATGTTGGGATGTTGGGATGTTGGGATCAGCCGGCCTGCGTTGGCACAATGCCATCTAGTTTGCGACGGGACCGGTTCACACTCTATCAGCCCAATGGCACTCCGTTTGGGCATTGTGGAACAGTTGTCCCCAACTGTTTCCCCCAACAATTTCGCGATTCACGGAACAATTGAGGACCATTGTTCTACAAACTAAGTGCCTGCCATTGCCCTATCAACCGGCGTGCGTTAGCGGCCGGTTTCTATCGCAACATTACGTGTCGCGTCGTAAGATGTCCGCGCAAATGTCGCCAGCATCAGCAGAGCGGCTGGTCCTTCTTTTCGGTAATGCAGGGACACTGGGGTGCCATTTCCGCGTTCAGCTCCAAGAAAGGCTTCTGATCCTCGGGCAGATTGTCTTCGTGGAAGATGGCTTCCACCGGGCACTCGGGAACACATGCCTCGCAATCGATGCATTCTTCCGGGTGGATGTACAGCATCTGCTCGCCTTCATAAAAACACTCGACCGGGCAGACCACCACACAGTCGGTATACTTGCACCCGAAACACGCTTGTGCGACGACATGGGTCATTGCTTGAAATCTCCTCTGAAATCTTGATTGCCGCAGTGTGCGAAATGGAATTGAACTATCCCGCTTTTGTATCGGCAATCGTCGATCAGGGAAAGTAGACTTCCCGGCGTTAAACGGCCGAGACTCGGCATCCCGATTCAGCACAAAATATCGGCCCAAGTCCTTCAAGACTAACAACTTGACGTGACTACGGGCAACCCAGCTTACGGAACTGTCGTAACCCCCAGGCGAGCGTCAAGTGACGGCAGACATGGCTCGGGCTCACCTTGCATCCGGATTTGTGGCTATCTAAAATCCTAGTGTGGGGGCGAATATCAGATTTTCCACGGGTACTTGGCTTTTCCCTGCCCGCTTCCGTCCTCCAGCTGAATTGGTGGAACCTTGGCATTATCGGAATTCGACCGTAGCCTACTGCAACAGTGCCTGGATCACCATCCCGGCAGTTGGGAGCGGTTCGTGGACCGCTTTCTGGGGCTCGTCCTGCATGTTGTCAATCATTCGTCGAACGCGCGCTCGCTCAGGCTTTCGAACGAGGACCGTGAAGACCTTTGCAGTGACGTATTTATGGAACTGCTCAAAGATGATTTTGCCGTATTGCGCTCCTTCCGGGGACAAAGCAGTCTGGCCACCTACTTGACCGTGGTTGCGCGTCGCGTGGTCGTACGGAAGCTGGTACGACAAAAGGCCAGCAGTCTGCCGTTGAGCATGGCGGATGAGGCGCAAATGGGGCAGGATTCGGACTCCATCTCGCGCATCGACGACTCGGAAGAGCTACGACAACTGCTGGAGGGACTGGACCCGCGCGAAGCGGATGTGGTCAAGATGTACCACCTTGAGGGGCTAAGCTACGCCGAGATTAGCTCCGTCACCGGCGTTCCTGAGAACAGCATCGGACCGACGCTCAGCCGAGCCCGCGAGAAGCTGCGCAGTTCGCGTCTCAACACCCGCTGACGCCACGCGTCCTCCGCCCTGCATCAGACTCGGTGCGTGAGCACTTGCCAGCCCGCGCAAACCATGTAACGCATGCAACCATCTGCAAGCCACTACTGCGAAAGATCGCGATAGTTACTGCCCGCGATTTGCGGCAGATCGAATAAGGCTCGTGGGTCCGCGTACAGTTGATTGATCGAATATCCTTCCGCTTCAAAGGAAAAAGCAATCTGTGCCGGGGGCAGCTGGACTTGAATCGAACGAGGCAGGGTTGCCCCGGTCGCAGCGTCATATCGATAGTTCGTCATGTGGCAACCAGCCAACAACTGCCCGGTGACGTCGTAGACGCGTTGCTCCAAGATCTGGCCTCGCTGCGCGTCGATAATCAGCACCTTGGTCAGCGGCGTCGGCGTACTCGTCACGTAACGAATTTCGACTTGTCCCGGTCCGGCGGTATAGGGCCCGTCATAATGGGCACGCGGATCCAGCTCGACCAGTCCCAGCGCCTCGATCAGCCAGGTGGGCGGCAAAGGCAACACGCGATTGGCGCCCGGAATGAACTCCGCGTGCCGCGCATAGAACACGTCCGGTGGCTCGTTCCGTTTGGCCCACACCCAAAACAACTCGTCGTTGCTTCCCAAGTCAATTTCGGAACCCGTAATCATCGTTTCGCCACGCAGCCGAAAACGCAGCGGTCGGTCCAACGCCATCGAAGCCCGTAAACTGGGAGCCCCCTCGACTGTCAACTTGGCTCCCGTGGTTTGCAGCTGATGCACGCGCAGCGTGTTCGCATTGATGACTTGGATGATCTGCTCCACCGTGGGGGCGCCCATGAAGACCGTGGGCGGTGCCGACACGGCGCGACCCACTTGACGGGGACAGCTCGCGCCGCTGGCGACGAGCAGCGTCACGATCAAACCGAGCGTCATGAGGTGTTTTGTGGTTCGAGCGGCTTCCATGCGCGGGCTTTTTTCTCGGATGAGCTGCTGCGAACCGCAGCTACTCGGCCAATGGCACTTAGTTGGCAGAACAATTGTCCTCAATTGTTCCGCGAATCGCAAAATTGTCGGGGGAAACAGTTGGGACGACTGTTCCACAATCCCCAAACCGAGTGCCATTAGCTACTCGGCAGCGGTAAACAGCAGCCTTGCCAACTCCTGCTCGATCTCGATTATTCTCTCCGCTCGCGGTTCCACGATGGGGACCTGATACTCGGTGTCGTTGGCCGCACAAAAAAGAAACATGGTCTCTGCGCCTTGATCATTGGAGCGCGTTTCGTCCCAGCGAACGATGCGGCGTCTGATCATCCATAGGGCCAGTACATACAGCTGATCCGGGGAGTCTCCGCGTTCCAACAGCTGGCTGAAATATTCCAAAATGGCGTCGCTGGGTGCCCATGTCACTCGTCGAGCATCCGCGGACGGCATTTCAGATTTCCACCAACAGATAGCATCGTCCGGAGCACCCGGCCAGGCCGAGGCCAGGTAGTCTTTTCGTTCCACCTCAGCCCCCGCCGGAATCAAGACCGAATAGAACGCATCCCCCGGTTGCAACTCACGTTCCGTGGCAGCACACTTTCGCGTGAATCGGCCGATGTCAAATTCCATGTGGTCGCTATCCCTCATCCCTCTCGGACGCCGTGACTGGCGAATACTAGGGAATCCATCGCGGCAACTCAAGGCCCGCGGGCAACTTCGCATCACGGCACACCGGATGACTCCGCGGTCGATCGAACGCCCGCTGAGCAAAAACCGCGACGTAGCGTGCCAGGCCGGATGCCATGGGGCGCGAGCCCAATGGCACTTACTTTTTAGAACAACTGTCCTCAATTGTTCCGCGAATCGCGAAAGTGTCGGGCGAAACAGTGGGGGACAACTGTCCCACAATGCCCAAACCGAGTGTCATTGGCGCGAGCCCACGGCCATCTATTTTCGACGGGAACGGTCCACACCCTAACAGCCGGCGTGCGTTCGCACCCGGTTTTTCGGCAGCCACAAACCGGACGCTAACGCGTGGCGGCTGACAAGCGACCAAAGCCGACGGCCTTGATCCAGCGCCTGTCGGCTGATGTTATCCGACACGTTTGGGAATCGACGCTCCGGAAGCCAGCCGTAGCCCCCGGATTCCCTGCCAGCTGGTACCGCCACATGGCCCTAATCCACAATCAATGCCATAATGAGTTGAAAATACCCCATCGATTGACGACGGCGGAGACCATGCCATGGGTGAACCTCGCAATATCAAGATTTTTGACACGACTCTGCGCGATGGGGAGCAGTCCCCGGGCGCCAGCATGAATCTTGATGAAAAGCTGAAAGTCGCTCATGCACTCGTGGACTTGGGCGTGGACATCATTGAAGCTGGCTTTCCCATCGCGTCGCCGGGTGATTTCGAGGCCGTTAAACTGATCGCGCAAGAAGTGCGTGGGGCGACGATCTGTGGCTTGGCCAGGTGCAACGAAGAGGACATCGATCGCGCCTGGGACGCGCTGAAGCACGCCGAGGACGCGAGAATCCATGTGTTTCTCGCCACGAGCGCCATTCATCGCGAATTCAAACTGAAGATGACGCCCGACGAAATCATTCACCGCGCCGTGGCGGGGGTCACGCGCACCAAGGGATATTGCCACGACATCGAATTTTCTCCGGAAGACGCCTCACGGACAGAACCTGACTTCCTCTGTCAGGTTGTCGAAGCGGCCATCTCAGCCGGTGCCAACACCGTCAACATCCCTGACACGGTTGGCTATGCCACGCCCGCCCATATGGCCAAGGTCATCAAGACACTCGCGGATCGCGTGCCCAACATCCAGGATGCCGTGATCAGCGTGCATTGTCATGATGATCTGGGATTGGCCGTTGCCAACAGCCTGGCCGCCGTGGAAAACGGTGCCGGACAGATCGAATGTACGATCAACGGGATTGGCGAACGAGCCGGGAACTGCTCGTTGGAAGAAGTCGTCATGGCGCTGCGAACTCGACTTGACGTCTATCACGCCGATACGAAAGTCAACTCACGTCGATTGGTTCCCGTCAGCCGACTGGTTTCGGCCATTACGGGCTTGTACGTGCAACGTAACAAGGCCATCGTCGGTCGCAATGCATTTGCGCATGAAGCCGGCATCCACCAGGATGGCATGCTCAAGGAACGTCGCACCTACGAGATTATGCGGCCCGAAGACGTGGGATTGGAAAAGACGGACCTGGTGCTGGGCAAGCACAGTGGACGCGCCGCGCTGGCCGATCGGGCCAAAGCGCTCGGCTTCCACCTCACGCAAGAACAACTGCAAATGGTCTTTGTGCGATTCAAGGAATTGGCCGACAGGAAAAAGGAAATCTATGACGGTGACCTGGCGGCGCTAATTGCTCAGCAGATCCGAGGCACCGAGGAACCCGAATGGACCCTCGTTCAATTTGACATTACGTGCGGATCGGACCAGAAGCCCATGGCGCGGCTGACCCTGCAACGTGGCGATGTCGCCCACACTCAGGAGGTTCGCGACGGGGATGGCCCCGTGGACGCAGCCTTTTTGGCCACCGAACGAGATAACGGGCATCAAACTGAAATGCCGCGATTTTCACGTACGTAGTGCCACGATCGGCCATGACGCCCTGGGCGAAGCTACCGTGGAGATCGAACACGAAGGTCACACGTACCGCGGCCAGGGCGTTTCCACGGACACCGTGGAGGCCACGATTCAGGCCTTGTTAAACGTGGTCAACACGATCGCTGCACGCACGGCGTCAGCGCCGTCAAATGACGGCGCAAGCTACTCGGCGTTGTAGGCCGTCAGCTCCGTACGAAAGCCGCGTAATAAAAGATCCAACCCGTAATCGCAGTCAACGACAATCCAATCGCAGCCAGCCGTCCCCACAGGCGGTGGCTGCGGCTGTGTGCCGAGGGCCCGGGCGGGCGAGGAAATCCAAGTAGGGCTCGGACGACCACCGCAATCCAAATGAAAAAGGTAGGCACGGCGAAGGCCAGGTGGACCGTTAACAACAGTTCCACTGGGTCGTTCCAACGACCCTCCCGCCACCACGGCGACGGCGCAGCATACTGCTCCCAGCCCGTCAGTCGCATCTCCAGTTCAAACAGCAAAATGGCCACCATCAGCACGGCCGCCAGGGCCAGCTGCAAGAACTTATGGACCCGGTATAGCTTCTTGCTTCTAACCAGATAAATACTGCCGATCATCAGGGGCAGCGCAAACGCCATGGCGACCACGACCAGGTCGAGCATCATGGTGCCACGTGTCCCCAAGAATCCAGGCATCGCAATCAATTCCTAATCCCTGCTTAGTTCGTGTTTTGCATTTTCGGCGTCGCATTCGACACCATGTAGAACAATTGTCCCCAATTGTTTCCGGGCCAACGCGAACGCGGAGGATGAACAATTGAAGACAATTGTTCTACGTTGCGGCGAAAACCACAGTTGCCAGCGCAAAAAATTGCCAAGCTCGAACCCAAGCGAACCGCAAAGGCTTGGGAAGCATAACTTTGCAACGGTTGCGCGTCACACCGGGGGTTGGCGGTGCGCCGACGATAATATCCGAAAACCGTTCCGTTATCCTGACCCTCCGATTTCCGCGCCTCTGCGTGAGAGTAAATCCTAACGATCGATTTTCTCGCTAATTCCACCCAACTCAGTAGAATCACCCCAGTTTAACAGGTAACGCGCGTCCCCGCCCGCTAGGTTTCCCGACTATCCCCCGCAACTACGCCCACAATCGCTCCCGCCCAAACAACAGGATCGTTCAGCACGATTGTTACATTTGGATTCCCGGGAACGATACTACGATCCGGCGAACACCGGAACGATGTAACAAACAAGCGATCCGCTTCGGCGAGCACATGCGCTGAAATCGAATCAACTCGTAGAATCAGAAACAAGGAATCCGTTGATGCTCGGCAAATCGCAAATGTCGTGCTCCGCACTATTCACGCTGCTGCTGCTGGCCACCCCCAGCGGCGCACAATCCAACATCAGCTTGCCGTCCAGCCAGAGTACGTGGGGCATGGTGCCGGAATCCAGTAGCACTCCGTCCACCGCCGAAGAACCGGCCTGGCGTACGGCTCAGAACTTCCCGAAGTACGGGACCCCCACCCCGGCCGACGGGCAGCCCACGCCACTCGTGGGGCAGCCGACACCGGCGGACCCCGTCGATACAGAACCTGGCACGTTGAATTGGCCGTCAAAGTCGGCCGGCGACAACTTTGATTCGCAACCGGGAATCCTGTCCGGGCCTGTCAGCGAACCGAGCGGGGAACCGCGATACGACTCGAACCTGTCGATCGGCCCGGGAGGGTACGCGCGAATACCGGAGGCTAATGCTCCCGGCCGGGGAGCCCGTCTTAGCCCCTCGGACGAGGACGCGGGATCGAGCTTTATTCTGGGGCCGAACGGCGAAATGATGCTGGATCAAACGGGAGCTTGGCCGGGGACGCCAAGTGTGTGCCCGCCCCCTGCCCCGGCCGTGACCAAGAGTCGCTTCCCCGTGTTCCGGTCGTTTTGCTGCCGCAATTTTCCCGTCATGTCACGGGGCGCCCATCGATTGTTGAGCCATCCGTCCAAGCCCAAGCCATGTCCTCCGCAGGCCACGACGGCTCCCTGGTTCTACGGCGGGTTTGAGTACCTGCACTGGTGGACGCGTGGCATGACGGTCCCCAGCGTCATGACGACCAGTCCTGACGGCACCCCGATTGGCGAGGCCGGTGTGCTGGGCTTTCCCACGACCAACTCGCTATTGGGGCCAGGCCGCCTGGACGTGCAAGATAATGCAGGAGGCAGATTCAATTTCGGTTTCTATTTGGACCCTTGCCATTGCAGCTCCATTGAATCAGATTTCTTCCTGCTGGAAGGTTCCCGATTCAGCCCTTTGGCACAGTCACCGCAGGAATACGCCATTCTGGCGCGGCCTTACTTCAATACTATCAGTGGCATGCAAGATGCGGAACTCGTAGGCTATCCAGGCATTACCGAGGGCTCTGTGGTTGCCGTGGGTGAAACCGATTTTCTGGGCGGAGGCGTCGCCTTGCGGCGCAATCTTTACTGTGGCAGCGGAGTACATCTCGGTGGCGGCAAGCTCAGCTCGCACTTGGCGGGCTGTTTCAACGGCATCGACAACGGTTGCGGGTGGGCGTGCTCCAAGCTGCAATGGCTGCCAGGTGGCGGACTAATGCCGATTCGCGTCGATGGAATTGTAGGCTGGCGGGCGTACGAGTTGCAGGAGCAGTTCACGATCACGGAAAACCGCACGGCAACCGACCCGATGGGCGCCGATCCGGTCGGAACGGCTACCACCATGGTGGACCAATTCGAAACACGGAATACCTTTAATGGCGCGGTATTTGGAACCGACGCGGATTGGTCCCACGGGCGTTGGGGCGTCGCCTCTCGATTGCGCGTCAGCCTGGGGCAGATGCGACGACGCGCGTCAATTGCTGGCCGGACCACGGTGACCACGCCGGGAGTGGCAACGGCATCGTATAACGCCGGTCTTCAAGCGCTGGCGTCGAACATTGGCAGCTACGCCGATAATGAATTTGTTGCCGTTCCGGAGGTGGGGTTCGACGCCTACTACCTGCTGCGGCCGCACATGCGGATCAAGGCCGGCTACACATTTATGTATTTGACGGACGTGTGGCGGCCGGGCACGGTGCTGGACACCTCGCTCGACCCGCGGCTGATCCCGCCCCCTACGGTGGCGACGGCCGCCAATCCGGCGTTCGTTCCCCGCAGTGACGATTTCTGGGCTCAGGGCATCAATCTGGGGGTCGAGTGGCGTTACTAGCCGCAGGTACCGGTCCTTACGATCACTATCACCAGCCGCTCGAGCTGATCTCTTTTGTCGTCAGCCTGGTGAGATTATCCGCTCGGACGCCGCCGTCCAGCCGACCAACCAACGGGCTGACTGAACCCGAAGGGCAATGCCATCTACTTTGCGACGGGACCGGTCCACAACCTTTCAGCCGGCCTGCGTTAGCACACGGTTTTTCGGCATTCACGAACCGGACGCTAACGCGTCGCGGCTGATAAGAGACCAAAGCAGATGGCATTGACCGATAGGTGGCGGGCGTGTCAATGCGATTGCTGCGGGCCACGTCTAGACATCGGCGGGGGATGGATAGATAGTATCCGTTGCTGGCTTTCGCGCCGAAATGCGCGAGCACTCGCGCAGCGGAGTTGGCGGCGGCCGCCGAGCCGCAAGAGTGGTGATAGGCCGAGTGGCGGAATTGGCAGACGCACGGGACTTAAAATCCCGTGAGGGGTAACCCTCGTGCGGGTTCGATCCCCGCCTCGGCCACTGCCGCAAGTTGTGCTGGCAGCCGCATTTATGGCTTTATTTTCCGTGCTTGTTGCGGATTCATCCGCCTCCTCGGGATCGCCCTGGTCCGGTTGGCCACTCGCACCGCTACGCACCGAACTACCCTCTTTTCGCACGGTGCGCGCTACAAATGCGCTACAAGGGTCCGTTCCCGTATTCGCCATCACCCTGGGTGCCTGGATGGACCGCAGCCTGAGTACCGCATCGGCGGTTGCGCCTGGCCGCATATGGCCGTAGCATCCCACGGTAAGCGTAACCGTTGAATGCCGCATCACCTGCTGGACCACGTTGATGTTTTCCCCGGCTAGAATGAACCAACTCCCACAGGTATGCCGCAGGGCATGAAAATCCAGTTTCTCGCCTGCTTCATTGATTTCCTGAAGGAAATCGCTTCTCTCACGTGCCGCGTAGCGCTCCGGGTCGGATTTCATTTCCGACAGCCAGAGCTTACGAGCTTTAGCCAAGTCTTCACGTAGCAAACTTGACAATACGTACCTGGACGGGGGCGAAAAGACTGGAGCAGCGGTTGTCTTACGCTCCACATGGCGTCGTAATGCTTCCGCCAGCTCCAAACTGATGTATTGCCTTGCGGTGGTCTTGTTCTTGGTGTGGGACGCCTTGACAACAATATGAGGACGCTCGTCGTTCAATTCCAACGAACCTCGCGTCAGGCTCAACAGCTCGGACGCGCGCAGCCCAGTCTGGATTGCCGTGTCGTACAGCAAGCATCGCTCAAGCCCTGTTGTCCCGTGAAGGACGTTGCCATTTCTGGCAGCAGTCTCTAACCACGGCCATTCGTCCGGAAGTAACATCCGCCGTTCATGTCGGCGATCACCATCCGGAGTCGGCTTCTGAACGCTCGCGAGTGGATCTTGCCGTAATCGCTTGCTGTCCACCAGCCATTTCGTGAATGACTTCGCAGCCGTCAGATGCGCTGAATTGTCCTTGCCGACCTACCCTTATCTGCCAACGAGGATGCGTACCTGGTGACGACATCGTCGGTCAGGGTAGCCAGCGTCACCGCGCGGGCCGCTTTGCACATATCGCGAATGAATCGGATGGTGCGTTCAATATGATCAACACTACGTCCGGCTGTCCTCAGTTTCGCCGCATAGTCCTCCAAGTGCTCAGCAAGCGGTCGCTTTGCGGCACGTGCAGCGGCTTCATGTTGCGGATCAACGAGTCCATTTCTTCGCTGTGAGGATTCTTGTTCCCACCGTTCACTGAGTTCCTTCGCAGCGTTTTTCGCGGCAGTCTGTGACTCGGATTGTCCGCAGACCAGATTCATTCTTGAATGCCGCGTACCATTTACGTCCTCGCTTGAATACCGACGCCATTTTATTCCCCTTGGTCTTGCACGAGCCGCAGTCGCAGCACGTCGCCAATCTTATCAAGTGAGTCCGTGGTCAGACGCCCGGTGCCCCGCATGAATCGGAGCAACTGAGAGGCATCCACCTCGGAACGTTTGGAGATTTCATACCGCGACAGCCCGCACCCCTTGATAACTTCCCGCAACTGGTCGCTCAGCGACGTGCTGGGTGTGGATTTCTTCTTGGCCATTTTCCCCTCGTGTAGTTGTCTGCTAGCCTATGCCATTGTAGGCATTAGTGGGCTAGCAGTCAATTACATTCCGTGTTGTTCGACAGGTTAATTTTGGTTGCAATTCAGCGTCATTAGCGTCATCAGCGTCACAGCGTCATTTCGCCCTTCTTCTGGCGATCCTCGGCCCGGATGGTCCCAAGAGGTGCATGTTTTTCAGAGTTATTTGTCTCGAATCCGCATTCCTGTCGAAATGCACCTCAATCCCGTGTTCTCGCAGGTCCGGAGCGATCCGCCGCAGCTGGTTTGATAGGTATTGAGGCAACCTGGGCCACGCTCTGTTCGCGGATACTCGACCATCGGTGGACAGCTGCAATTGCATCAATAACGCAGTGGCGGTGCCAGTCCACGACGGCTTGTTTTTCATGAAGTCGATCACTGGCTGCGCTACGATGCAGCTGTCAATCGCCGACGCGGCTGCTCGCTTACGATTGGCGGTGAATGCCTTGATGATCTCGCCTTGCTCCAGGCGCAGTGCCGGTTCAGCCGCAACAGAAAACCTAAACGCGTCCGCCATTCTGGGCAATTCTTTCAGGGACACCGCTAATTCGTTACGTATTGCTGCGGACACGGCGTCCAGCAACCCCCCAAGTATTCTAGGTTGCGCTGTCCTCAAATTCCGCAAGCAGCTCCCTCTCCGGGCGGCGGTTCCTCGGAGAAATTGGTTCCAGGTGGATGAAGATACACCGGTCCAATAGGTCGCTGCGAGTCACGAGCGACGTTATGCCGTTGACCATCACCGGCCGCTTCACGGAAAGTAGCGTCTCCTCAGCGTCGCTGTACAGCCGACGTGTGCCGAGTGCCGCGCCCGTGGATATGCGGCAAATCGCGTCCGACAGCCATTGAGAAATCCAGCTAATGTTCTCCAGCGCGATCATGGCTCCGTTTGTCGCGGCAATCAGCAGGTCTTGTTCATTGCGCGGAGCCGACCTCAGCGGTGCTCGATTTGGGTCAATCAGCATGCGGGTGAGTCGGCACAATGTGGATTTTGCCGATCCTTTTTCACCCTGGATGACCAGCACCGGCATGGGTCGGATGGTTTGCAATGCATTAACGCACCATGCCAAGAACAGGGGCCAGTCCTCATCTGCGATGTTCACGAACCGTCGCAACTCCTTGACACTGCCGCCCCTCACTGGAGCAGGCATCGCGAGCATCCCCGAAGGTCGCAGGAACCGGGCACTGGGCGACTTCACGATGTCCCAACGTTTGGCTGTGACCCGGATTGCGCCGCTGGTCATCGCACATGTCCAGGTAAATGGCGTCGTCAACCTCGGCGAGCCGGGTGAACACAGGAAGCACCGGTCCGTTGAATAATGCTATCCCCCGCAATGTGGTGACGCGCGTTGCCGATGGCAGCCTTGTTGGCCACGCACCGGCGTGCACGAAAATAGATCCCGCCCACTGTGTTCTCGAACTGCTCGGACGTGATCCGCATGGTATCGCGCCCTTCTGCCGCATGGTACTGTTGCAAAGCAATCCGATGCGCCGTCCGATGAGCGAAACAGCTCGATACCGGTAC
Organism: uncultured Planctomycetales bacterium; assembly: GCA_963695565.1. GTDB lineage: Bacteria > Planctomycetota > Planctomycetia > Pirellulales > Pirellulaceae > CAVOGW01. Next base: position 3,723 of record CAVOGW010000002.1, on the reverse strand, counting down.
CCAGCACCAGGGCGACAATATCGCTTGCCTGCGAAATTCGCTCCGGTTCCTGCACGTCATCCCCGTCGCGTTTCCTGCCAGAGGCGTTCGGTTTCTTAGCCATCGACCCGCCTCCGTCTGAGCCGCTCGCACAATTGCCGCTGGGACGGCATGAGGTATCGAGACAAATTTGCAAACTGCCAGTCCGGCATTGCCTCGATGACGGCGTTGTCCTTGGCCGAGAATGAAACCCGAAAGCACTTTGGTATCACTGTGATGGCGTGGACACGAAACCTCCAATCGAGGGTCACCATCTGTTTGGCACTGAAGCCGCCCCAAGTTCGGTAGCCGACGATATAAGACTGGAAATCACGTTCGTCCAAGCGATCGAGATGCTGAATTGACTCGATGACGTGATCGATCCGCTGCTCAATACGCCTTAGTCGTTTGTCACGGTCGAGGCGATCCTGGTCATCTCTGGCGGGGAAACGCTTTTTGCATTGTCGGCCGACCCAAATGGCGCTGCCCATCGCCTGGTCTATGACGCGGTACAGGTAGCGACAATCGTGACCGCAAAGAATGCAGACCCCGGAACGTTGACGAAAGTCCCGCCGCTTACCGGAGTACCGCCAATGGTCCGTTGAATAGTCGGAGGCATGTTGTGTATAAATCATTTGAAATGTCCCATTTGAGCCCACCCGCGTTGTGACAACTTACGGATCAGATCTGATAACCGAGCAATCGTAGGATGTACTTTTCAGCGACACGGTCGTCGATCCAGTATTTGACTTTTTGTTCGAGGATTCCGCCGATCGTTTGCGGTACGTGGCGGAAACTTCGACGCAATGCATTCGTCACATACCCAACACGTGAAGCCAAATTCAAGATTTTCCGAACTTCATGGAGGTTGTCGTGAAAGTCGAGGTTTCCGCAATAAACTTCGCAGCCGTCGTATTTGAGCTCAGTTCGTCCGGTAACTTCCCAAGCCTCCGCGTTCGGTTTGCGAGTGATTGATTTTCGAATCCTTGCCATGTTTCATGCTCCTCTTGATCTGGCTCTTGTCCTAATTCTGATTTTCGGCAATCCACTGGTGCAGTGCGGCGGCTGGATAACGGACGCACCTACCGAGCCGGACGTGGGGGATTTCCCCGGGAATGCCGTCATGCTCCACAATCCTTCGCCCGCTGACTGACAAGGCCTCGGCGGCTTGCGGTGGCGTCAATAGCAATTGCTTGTCACAAACAGGTGCAGCTGGCGCATTGCCGTGCGGTCGCTGCTTGCTGCTCGCGGTTCGGATCTTTGGTTTAGGCATAGAAGTGTGCTCCAATCGCTCGCCAGGCCGCGATGTCGGCCCGCATAACCGTTGGCGCTGTGTTCGGCGGGAAGATGCCGAACAGTGGAGAATCGCACGGAAACGCCAGCAAAAGCCGCTGATTGCAAGGGCAAGAAAATCTCTCAGGCGTTCGGCAAGGATGCCGAACGATCGAACGCGCCGGCCAGCTATTCTTCGTCAGCAAACCGTTTCCCGGCGTTAAAGGCGTCAGTCGTCATCTGTTCTAATTCGGCAGGCTTGAACTCGCCCCTCATAGCCTTGATCGCGTAAGCCAATGTGCGGGCGTCCTGACATTTCGCCCGGTACTTCGCGTGCCCGCCTTTATTACGCCCGTTGAACTCGTTGTTGAAGAATGTCGAAGCCGTCGATTTAGATACGTCGGCCAACCTGGCCAATTTATTGTTGCTGATGGGTTCCAGTTCCAAGCAACCGCCGTCGGCGAATTTGTGATATTTCGACAGGGTCGCAATCAGCTTCTCTCGAGCTTCACCCTGTTCCGAGCTTCGCTTATTGTTTTTTTGGGGGGAGTGAGAATGGCTGCTTCGTTGTGCTGGTTTACTGCTGGCTTCGATCAAATCGTCGATCGTCGGATTGGGATTAGTAGCGCCACGTTCAGCCTCGGATGTCATCGAGGGGTAGTGCTGCTCGTGAAACTCTAGCAACGCTACGGATTCGTCTAAGCGACGATCTAGCTGTGCAAGTTCATCCTTGGAGACCTCAGCTCGATATCGGAGTTTTACCAAGTCCCTCAACAGGCTAAATACATCGTTCGCCACGTCTTGGGGGAACACTTACGAATTGCGCCCAAGTGTATTAACAGATCACCCGCTGCCTGCACTGACATCCGAGAAGCCATTGCGAGGTCGTTCAGCAACGGTTAGTACAGCTTCCCCATCTTTCTGGATTGTCACGTTAACACAATTGCGCCCGGCAATTATATGACCAAGCCTTCCGGAAATCTTAAAACGCAACAGGTATGAAAATGAAATGTCTTGCATCGTTTGCTGGCACCCTGAAAGTGGTCGAGTCGTTCCCTCATTATGCGACTCAGTGCCAGTATTGACAAGATGTTGTGCTGCGTTGCGAGTGCCATTCTTACTTTCGGCGGATGCGCCGCCCAAGAGTCTGAAAATCCATCGTCATCGTCGTCATTAGCGTCATTGGACCTAGCGCGTGTAGTCTTTAGCAGCGGGATTTGTCACTGGTTCGTTAGTCCAGCGCAAATCGCCCCCATTCCGCAGGTTAGCAGCCTCCATGGCCACCAGGGTCTGAACCGCCCGAACGCTGACCCTTTCATCGCGGTGGAGCGTCATCAGGGTTGCCAGTCTCACCAGGGGCTGTCGCCAAGTTCGCCGGGATGGGCTTGCCGGACTCAACGGTGCGTAGCACGGGGAAAAAGTAGCCGGCTGACAGGAATCTTCATTGCATCGCCGTCAGAACCTTGTGGACTTGGCGATCCCACTCCTCGTCGCGGGCCTGTCTTTCCAGCCGCAACTGCACCTCGTCGTCGGGACTAACGTCGCCGCTCCCGCCCGGCCAGGTCGGTCAGGGTCATCGGCTCAGGGCCTAGCAAGTACCGGGTCAGCCAATCGCGGGCTTTGGCATCCCCGTCTTTAGCGTCCACCACAGCCCGACCGACGATTTGCCGCCAATCGTCAAGCGAAACGGCGTCCGCCAGGGTCGCCAGATATTCTCTTTCGACGGTCCTGCGAGGCCGGCCTGGCCCTCCAGGATTGCCCTTCGCGAATCGGCCATTGCAATGACGTGTAGTCTCCATGTCAGCATTATAGCGGTTTTTGTCGCCGACTAAACCGGAAATGTGCAGTTGGCAGGCCCGCGATGGACGTTACAGTTCCCGCTGGCCGCATTTGCCAGTCCATCGGCGGGATCGTCGGCTTGCCAGTCGATAATCCCCAGTCAAGCCATTTCTTGGAAAAAGCGTCTTTTCTGCAACTCGCCGCACTCGTTCTTCCGTCGCCGTTGCGCGCGTAGGTGGGGGCGACGTGCGGCACACCTCCGCGCAACTGGGCGCGTTTCGGACCCGGTTTTGGACCAAAATTGGCACCCAATCGGCCCCCAGGCGAGGCTTGGCTTCAGCCATGCCGGCAGGCCACCGCTTTGGGCTCGAATGAGTTGGTTAACACAGGGGCAACGCTGCGCTGGGAGCTGTGCGACTCCGGGAGTAACGCTCATTGGGCATAGTGAGCCATAGAGTGTGCGTTTTGGGACACCCCCGCACACCCGGTATGTGCGGCCACGACGTGCTCGCTCACCCAACACCGGGAAAGGGTCGCCAGAGGCTCCGCAAAAATGGCAGCCATCGCTCGCTGGTCCCATGCTGGCGGCGTTCACGAGCAAGCGATCGTTCCACGGCCTTCGAGGCTGGCTGCTGTCAAACGGAATGAAGTTTG
>CAVOGW010000001.1:0-1340102 GCA_963695565.1 uncultured Planctomycetales bacterium | reverse complement strand
GTCGCGGGCTTATTGGACGGATTGCGGACACCACGTCTGAGGGTGTTGTTTCGGCTAAACCACAGCACAATTTCCGGGAACTGAGGCAACTTTTTCGGCAGCGGAATCTGGTCTGGTATGAACTCCGCGAGTACGATGACAAGAGAATAGGACACGCTCCGGGAATTCGGCGATGTATGGGGCATCGGATTTCGGGCCTTCGGTGGCACGACGATAGACATCCCAAAAAGCACGTTTTCTGGAAATGCGGCCAGCAAAGGCGGCGGTAGCTATTTGTTTGGCCCCGGCCTGACGACGATTCAGAACAGCATCTTTTCGGGAATTACGGTAGGCAGCGGCGGCGGAATCTGGTCTCCTATATTTGGCGACGGCACAACGATCGAGGGTGCGATTCTGGCGGGGAATGCCACCAGTTTCTAGGTACCTGATTTGACCGGAGCCGGCGCCGTGAAATTCAGCTTGGCTGGCGACAACTTTGGTTCCGGCTTGGCGAAGGTCCAAACGCGGGACGCGATTGGAAATCTCATCGGCAGCTCATTGGGGGATGGCATCATTGACCCGCTGCTCGGGCCGTTGGCCAGCAATGGCGCGAATCTCATGTGATGGAGAACACTGCTCCAGCGTTGGCACCAATCGGCAATCAGACCGTAGAAGAGTAAAGGCTGTTGACGTTCACGGCCATGGCCACCGATGCCGACATGCGGGCGAACGGACTGGCGTTCAGCTGCCTCGACTGGATCGCCAACGCGTCACGGTAACAGCATTTTGTCGGACTTAAGACAACTATTGTGACGTCGGGGAGAACTGGCATGTTGCCCCACCGAGACCTCGTTGCTTCACGTGGACGTCAGTTTCGAACGATACGGCGGCTGAATGCGCGAGGACATCAACGGCAACGCCGACCGCTTCGTTGTGAACTTCTCGAGAACCGCTGGTTGTTGGCAAGTGTCACGGTGGACACGGCGACGGACTTGTCGAATGACGGTGACACGTCATCCATCGCGGACTTGTTAGCGAACAAAGGTACGGACGGACATATCTCGCTGCGCGAGGCGATTACTGCGGCCAACAATACGGTCGGTCCCGACACCATTGGCCTCGATAACACGGGGCTATTCGCCACCCCACAGACGATCATGCTCGCCGGAACTGAGCTGCCGATCATCGATGCTCTAACCATTACCGGCACTGGTGCGGCGAATTTGACGATTGACGCGAACCACCTGTCGCGGATTTTCAACATCGATAACGCCAACAGTAGCAACCATATCGCCGTCGAAATCGTCGGCTTGACGCTGACTGGCGGCAATGCAAGTTCTGCGAACGGACGAGGAGGCGCTATCTACTCCCGCGAGAACCTGACTCTACGAGATGCGGTTGTCACGGGGAATTCGGCCAGCTCTGGCGGCGCCATCAATTCAAACAACTCCGGCACGACGATGATCGAGAACAGCACGCTGTCGGGTAACTCGGCCGCCCAAGGCGGCGGTATCTCGTGCGGCGGTACCACGACGATCCAGACAAGCACGATCACAGCCAACTCGGCGGACAGTGGCGGCGGCATTTATGCACACGGCACCACGACCATCGATTATAGCATTATCTCGATGAATTCGGCCGGCTGGCGAGGCGGTGGCATCGTATCCCGCTCTGGCACGACAACGATCCTGAACGGCACGATCACAGGAAACTCCGCCTCCAACGGCGGCGGCATCTTCGCCGGCTACTTCTCCGGCGAGATGACGATCGAAAGCTCCACGATCTCAGGAAACTCGGCCGGCGGTGGTGGCGGTATCTATTTCGACAACTATTCTATGAAAACGATCCGAAACAGCGCGATCTCGGGAAACTCGGCCAGTGAAAGCGGTGGCGGCATCTTGTCCCGGACGAACGGCGGCACGACGACAATCGAGTACAGCACAATCTCGAGTAATTCGGCCAGCGGCAACGGCGGCGGCATCTGGTCTGTTACGAATCCCCACAGCACGACGACGATCCAGAACAGCGTATTGTCGGGAAACTCGGCCGCTCACGGTGGCGGCATCTGGTCACTTACTCAGGACCCCGTCGGAAACCCATTTCTCGCCACAACAAGAATCCTGAACAACACGCTCTTTGGTAATTCGGCCACATATAGCGGCGGTGGCATCTTTTCCAGCATGGGTGGGATTGGATCGTCCTTCACGACGACGATCCAGAACAGCACGCTGTCGGGAAACTCGGCCGCTCACGGCGGTGGCATCTACTCCCAGTCCTTTCCCGGCGGTGGCACGACGACGATCGCAAGTACCATCGTGGCAGGGAATACTGCGAGTACCTATGCGCCGGATTTGAACATCGCTGGCACCAGCGGCCCGGTAATACTGAAGTTCAATTTGATTGGCAATAAATTTGGCTCCGGTCTGGTCGCGGCGCAAACACCGGACGCCAACGGCAACCTGGTCGGTGATCCCGCGAGCGCGGGCGTCATCGATCCGCTGCTCGGTCCACTCGCTGATAACGCCGGCCCGACGCAAACGATGGCGCTGCTTGCTGCCAGCCCGGCGATCGACGCGGGCGATCCCACGGCCATAGCCGGCGTTGGTGATGTTCCAGAATTTGACCAACGTGGGATGCCATACAGCCGCGTTCGTGATGGTAATGGGAACATGACGGCACGCATCGACATGGGCGCGTTTGAAGTGCAGAAGCCGTTCCCGCGACCTGCGTGCGATTTTAGTGGTGACAGCACGTGCGACATCGACGACATCGATGCACTGATCATGGAGATCGTGGCAGGTACGAACTTACCGTTGTTCGATCTTACCAGCGATGGCTTAGTCGACTTGGAGGATCGCGACCAGTGGCTTGCTGCTGCGGGAGCCATGAATCTGTCGTCAGGCAACCCGTATTTGCTGTCGGATGCCAATCTCGACGGTGTGGTTGATGGTTCTGATTTTATCCGCTGGAGCGTCCACAGATTCACGAGCACGGGCAAGTGGTCCTGGGCGGACTGGAATGCTGACGGCATCACTGATGGGCAGGATTGGATTATCTGGAATTCCACCAAGTTCCAGAGCAGCGACGCGCCTTCGCTTGTCATCATGCCGCAAGTGAATCTCGATCGATCGCAGTCCGTTACGGCTCACGGCTTTGCTCGCAGGGTAGCGGAATTGCCGGTAGGTGAGACCCAGACCAAGGCGACTGTATTTCAAGATCAGCCTGTTGTGGTGGCAGAGCATGTCGACGCGGTGTTTTCGAAGTCGACACGCCGCGTACACTCTGACAACGCTCGGCAAGACCTCAGCATCTATAACGACGGGCTGAAATTAAGAATGGCCGCGCTGCCCTAGGGTTTTTTGGCGTTTCCTTGGGGTTGCCGACGACTTTCGATTGGATTGCCTCGAATGTGCGTGCTGCCGGCCAGCAACTGCAGCGGTCGATGCAGCCAAACGCCTTTGTTTGTGCGGTCCACGTGGCAGGGACGCACGGAGCACGTAACCGGTCATTACCGGTTGACGCGCGAGGAAACGCCGCGCTTCGGACCGTCGGACGTAGCAAAAAAAGCCTTCGTTCAGCGCGTTTCTAACAACACGCCCAGTAGGATTCGAATTACCACCAGAATCATCGGGAAAAACACGTTCAGTCAAATATGGTGGTGCAGGGGGTGGTGCCATCGACAGCGACCTGATTCTGTTGATTCAGGCATGGGCTCAGCTCAATGACGGGCAAAAGCAGCAAATCGTGGAGCTTTATCGGAGTTTCGTGGAATGAGCTGATTTAGCGTCTGCATTTCATCCTCCTTCCCGCATCCATCCCGCCCGACGCCACCCCACCTACGGCTCATCGTCGGCGCGATCGCGGTCAAGACTCGTCAAATTCGAGCACAACGCCGTACGAGCCGGCACGTTGGCACCAGGCTGGCAATGCTTTGATATGTCGCCTCGCCACGTCATTTGTCGTTGCAGGCGGGACAGCCTTGCCTCCTCCGCTCACTCCACGTCAAAGACCTGCTGCAGTTCGGGGGCTTCGTATTCCGCTCCGCCGGTCAGCACCTCGAGATTGTCGGCAATTTTGACGCAGCCTGAGCCGTGCGTGTGGCCGCAGAGCACCTGCAGTTGCGTCGCGGGGTGCGCCGCCGCGAATTGCCGCAACATCTCGCCCGTCGCATGACTGGCGAAAAACGGCAGGAAATCGTCGTCGGACAGTCCGCCTTGGTACCACGCCGCCTCGCGGAACGGTGGTACGTGCGTCGCCACAATGACCCGCGAATGTTTTGCGGCTGCTGCCGCCAGGTTCGTTCTTAGTTGGCAGACCGCTTCATCCGCCAAGGTTTGCAGGACCGGTCGCAGTGCGTCCTTGTCCAAGTCGTGATTGCTACGCCACATCCTCAGCTCGTCGATGAGCAGAAAGTCGTTCAGTATGACCTCGCTCGCCGTGAAGTCACCCAGCCTGCCGTCCGCCCAGCCGTCGTGCCCGACCAGGGCGGTTTTGGACGTCAGCTCGATCACCCCGCCCACCGTCAGATAATGCAGATAGTCGGAGCGGCTTGCCGCCTGTGTAACGAGTTCTCGCGTTTTGGCGATCGAGCCGCGATAGAAATCGTGATTTCCCAGCACGAAGTAGATTGGTCGCGCCAGTTCCCGTGCCATTTCGGACAAGTAGCGCACGACACTGTCACTTTCGCCAATGTCACCCGTAATCACAACACCATCGCAGCGCTGGCAGACGTGGTCGTACAGGGTATTGCGCACGTCGGAGCCCACGAAGTTCAAATGAATGTCCGTCAGCCACCCCAAACGCACGCGCCGTTCTCCAAGATACCTCAACGAATATCAGCTTGTTGAATCCATCATAATCCAGCAAGCGACAGCGATTAAATCGACTCGTTGATACTCGATGGTGGCGACTGCACTAATCCCGAGCACCGCTCGCAACACGCTATTTTCGGTACTCGTCGAAAAATGCTGCATCGACATCGTAGGTGATGCGGGGTTTCAACCCTAATTCGAGTGATTCGAACAGCTCAACGAGTGTGTCGCCGTCGACCAGTTCGATCGGTTTCGCCCCGTCACGCCGAGCCTCTTTTCTTGCTTCACTCGTGAAGACTCCTGTGGTAATGATGATCCCCTTGTCGGCACGCCCCTCCATCGCGCCCGGAAGTCCCGTACCTGGCTTGGTGTCACCGAGCCTTCGTATCGCTTACATTGAAAAAGGACCGTGAAGCTGACAAACTTGTTGACCTGAAGGATTCCAACTCCGTCGATTCCACCATCACCGCTCTTGCCAGTCACATTCACTTGCTCAAACCCGTGCTCGCGAAGGAGTCGTTGGCACAGCCGTTCGAAACCAGCTGGAGGCAGGCTCCTGATGATTCCCAGCAGGTTTGGTCTGTAGTCACCGGTTACCTCGCTTATTGGCTCCTCCCCAACTGCGTCGTCCTGTGACGCTTCCGCTTCTGCTTCTTTCTTGGAAACGTATTGCTTGTGAACCGTCTTAAAGAACTTTAGTGCATCGAATGTCTCCGGGTGGGTCTTGTTGCCCAGTGCCGTAAGGGTCCAAACACCGCGTTTCGAGGAATCCAGAATCCCGCCATTCACGAGGTACATCCTTGCCCAGTGGACCTGGTTATAGACTCGTGATTGTCCGCTTTTCAGAATTACCGATTGTTCTTCGTCGGGAATGTTCATGCGTTCGATCACTTTCTCGGCAACTTCAGACGATGTCGCGGAGCCCCCAGAATCGAGTAACACTTCGATGATAGGTTTCATAAACCGAATGAATTGAGGCCCTTTGGCTTTCACTGCCACGTTGCTTTCTCCGCTTGCCGACATCTATGCGACGAAAATATCGCGCCGACGATAATTTTAGGTCTGGCTTTGTTCACGCTCAGCTTCGTATTTGAACAAAACGCTCTACGTGGAAGAAGCTGCCATAGCGGCTGCCGTGAATGAGGGTGGGATGGGCTGGTTTTCGGTTGTCTCGTAACTGCTGCCAAGATCGGGCATCCAAAGCGAAAATCTTCGGGCAGCTACGCGCCTCATTCATCGTAAAGCCCAGCCAACTCGCTCAACTCCTGCTCGCAGACCACCCCCACCCGATCCTCCTCCAGCATCCGCAGCGCCCACTCCGCCCCTCCAGGCGACCCAGCAACAGCCGCAATCACCACGCGCAGGCAGCCCTCGATCTCCTCGTGCATCAAGCCTTCGTCGCTGCACTCGATCTGACGACTTCCCTTCTGGATCAGGGTGAGGGCCAAAGCCTTTGCCTCCTCGATCCTGCCCCTCTGGACCAGCTGACACAAGCCGCGATGTACCGCCTGATAGGCGCGCCAATCGTAGTCGAAATTGTAGTTGAGCCGTCGTTCGTCCACTCGTGTCGCGATCTTGATGGCGGTCTCGATGTCATGCACCAGCAGGGCTACCGGCTTCTCCAACCCAAGCCCTTGCTCCAGCGCCCACTCGGCAGCCTTGCCCTCCTGGGCAACCCGAAGCGCCAGTTCGACCAGGTCGGCTTTCTTGCGCTTTCGTGAGGGCCGTGCGGAGCAGCTCCTCGCGCTGCATGTCGAACTGCTTTGCGGCCTCGATCGCCTGCCGCAGCCGGTGTAGTTCACTTTCCGAAGGCGCGATGTACCGTTCTGAACGCGACATGAATCACGCAATCTCAGACAAATCGAGGAACAAAACCAGGCTCCTTGGGGGGTGTCAGGCGCTGGAGATCAGTCGTCTGGATCCCGCACGGCAATCTTCGGTGGCTTGTCCAACTCATCATCGGGCACAAACACAATCCGCATCCCCCATCCGGCATACGTGCACAGCATCCTGCCAAACTCCTCCCAGGAGAACTCCTGGTCGTCAATTTGGATGATCGGCTGCAATCCATCCTCGCCGCCACCGTCGTCAATCACGCAGCGCAGCACCCCGCCCCGTGGTGACCATTGGTTCTCGGTGCCGGGATGGTAAGCAACTTGCGGCTTCCCAGCAGGAAGCTCGACGGCGACGTATTCGCCAAGTTCGTCGCGGTTTCGGATCTGGGCCGCGATGGTCTGGTTGAAGGCGAGCAGGATCTCTTCATTGGTCATCTGGTTTACCTCCGGACCGATTCGGAGGTGTACCGTGGCAAACCCTGGGTCGCGGTGCTCGATGATGGCGTCCTCACCGTCACGCGAGATTCTCACCTGATCCAGCCGCGCCACGCGGAGTCGTTTTCTTGGCATGTGGGTTTCGGGGGGTGCGACCGAGGTTGTTACGGTCTGACGAGCATACCAGGAACCGTTTTGGACCAGGAGGCATCCATTCGGTCGAGATGGCATCGCTGACATGCCCCGAATCTGTGAAACCCGCTTTCTGCTCGGAGTTTCGAGGATTGCGAAGATCTGCAGACGCACGCAATTCCTCCCGGAGCACCCATCAGCATACGATGGCATTTCTGACAGGTCCCGACGTTTGACTTCGGGCGGGAACCATCAGCGAATCTGCGAAACCCCAAGAATACGGGCGATCTTGAGGGTTTCGCAGATCTGCAGAACCTTCAGTTAATGGAAATGCGACGAAGGCATAGCTACGTCGGAATCCGCTTGCGAGCTCACGACACGCCCTCCTGGGCACTCGGGGGCGAATCGCAGAGCGAAACTCCCATGGCCACCATGGCCAGTGGAATGCTGTTGTCGAAGTGACCGCAAAGCTGCGGAGGTCTTTTTCACCGCCTGCAGTTGGGCAAGACGCTAAAGCTGCAGCGGTTTGTCCAACCTCCGGCAGTTTGAATTCGAACGAACTCGCTGAGGTCGAAGTGACCGAAGCAGGCTGGTCCCCTTGTGCGCAGGTGGCCAGCTCTGTGGCTGCGCGTGGACGTGTCTCCAGGCCGAAGTCCGCCGCCTGCTCGGCCGCCCGGCATCCTCAACAGCGCGTGTCTTGCCAGTTCGATCGGTTCGAAGGGTTCGGCGGCGTCGGCTTCGCCGCTGGCGGGCGCATCTGTGAAAAGGATGCCCGCGAATTCGGCGGCCCCTTCAGCGGTGGCGAGCACGGCGAGCGTGAAGCGGCGGAGCTGTGCGAACAACGACAGCGTGGGCAAAATATCGCGAATTCGCCCAGTGGCGACGGTTGTCCTCGTTGGTCACGGCCGCATCGTAGCGGGCGCGAACCGATGGCGTAAGTGGCCCAATCGCCGCAACAACATCCGCTCGATGCATTGGGAGAAATTCTGCGCTTTGCTTCGCCGTCACCCTTTGGCTCCTGCCCGCGCGATGCGTTCCAAGCTTCGTCATGCAGTGAACCCGTGATTTGAGGAACCGTATGCGGAAGTGTCCGCACGTACGGGTCTGTGGGAGCCCTGGGTGAGCAATCACCCAGGGCCACCTGGTCCGACGGAAGAAAGGAGTTGGCATTCGCCGCAGCCGTGAAATCCACCGCCCGCAGTTCAGGCCAGCGAATCGCTCAGGGCGAACCGACCGAGGGCATTTCGCCGAACGGCTCAGGCCACGCCCCCCTTGGTCACGAGCCTTGGGAAAACGAGGGACTTCCCGACGGCGGTTTCGGTCGCTAACTGACCGAGAATTCACCCTCCAGGGTGACTTCGTACAGGATCCGCGGCTGGGTGCGCCGAGGCTCATTGACAGTGCCGGGTTGAATAACTCGCGCCGGCGTGGTGGTGGAACTAATGTCTGCTATTTCCCATTTCAGGCACTGGCATTCCGGTGGCTCTGATTTGCAGCGGCCAACTCTCCAGGGCCAGGCATCCTGGCCGATGAGGCCGAGGTCGCGGAGTCGATGTGCAAGAGTGGTCGAAGCGAAACCGACGAAATAGCGTGCGGCTGCGATCCGAGCCGGCAGGGTAACCGCCTTCATTTCTTGGACTGTTGGTCGCTCCGGTGCTTTTCTTGGGACTTGGCCCTAGCAGGATCAATGGCGGGGAGCTGGGCTTGCCACTCCTTGGCTTTGGCATCGTAGCCCTTACCCGGTTCGGCTTTGTCCCAAGCGATGTAAAACTTAACGAGACGCCGTAGCCCTTCCCTTACATTGGCGATTTCTTTGGGCGGTATCTGGGTTTCGCGCTGCGTCATCCCTTCGTAACCGGCCAACAGCAGAGGTTCCGCGTCGGTATATCTTGCCTGGCACGCCAGGCTCCAGCCGAGCTGGCTCATCGCGTGGAACGTCGTCCAGTCGTCTGAGAGTTGCTTTTTGTCAATCGCGATCGATTCGCGCAATAGGGGCTCGGCATCGCGGAATCTGTTGTGACTCAACAGGTTGCTTCCCAGTCGCCGAGCGAGCCGGCCGACGGCGACGTCGAGTTTCTTATCGAACATTGCCGTTTCTCGCAGGACGAGTAGCTCGTGGACGAGTGGTTGCGCCCGGACGTATTGCCCCTGCGAGACAATCGCGCCGGCGAGATTGACCATGGCCTTGAGAGTCAAGGGATTCTCCGGACCAAGCTTGGCGAGTCTGACTTCGAGCGATTCCTCGAACAGCGGAACCGCCTCCGCCAGTCGCCCCGCGGCTTGATACGCGCCGGCCAGGTTGCCCATGCTTGTCAGCGTATCGGGATGGTCGGAGCCGATTGTGGCCCGCTGAATTTCGAGGGTTTTTTCGAATAGCGGCAACGCCTGATCCAGTTTGCCCTCTTCCCGGTAAACATCTGCCAGGTTACTGATGAAAAAGAGCGTATCAGGGTGTTCCGTACCAAGGTGTGCTTTGGCAAGTTCAACCGCCTCCACAAATGTCGCCTCCGCCTCAGCAAGTCGACCCGCATCGCCGTAGGCGAGGGCTAGGTTGTTGATGCCCAAGATGGTATCGGGGTGTTCGGGACCGAGCTTGGCCCGCATACGTTGGAGTGTTTCCTTGAACAGTGGTAGCGCCTGGTCGTATCGGCCAGCGGCCCGGTAGGTCATGGCGAGATTGTTCATGCCGACTAGCGTGGATGGATGGTCTGAACCTAGTTCGGCCTTTTTGAGCTTGAGTGACTTCTCGAGCAGTGGCAGGGCCTCACTCGGACGCCCCATGTCTACATACACGGCGGCGAGGTTAGTAAGGCACTTCATCGTTTGAAGGTGGTTGGGCCCGAGCTGGTCTTTCGCCAGCTTGAGTGCCTGCTCAGCGAGCGGAAGTGCCTCCTTGAGTTTCCCGGCCTGCTGATACGCTGCGGCAAGGTTGCTCGTGCTTGCGATTGTCGCCGGATGTTTGAAGCCGAATTCTGTCTTTCTCACGCGGAGTGTTTCCTCGAACAACCGCAGCGCCTCGGTGAATCGTCCCGCTTGTTGGTAGGATTGGGCGAGGTTGTCCATGCTGAGGAGAGTTTCGTGAGCGGTCGGCCCCAGCGTGCGCGCCTAAGTTTCAGCGTCTCCTCAGACAGCTGCAACGATTCGGATATTCGCCCCGCGTCCCGGTAGGCATCGGCGAGGTTACACATGCTTAGTAGGGTATCGGGGTGGTTCAGGCCAAGCCTGGCCGTCGCAAGTTGCAGCGATTCCTCGGCCAGCTTCACTGCCTCATCCAATCGCCCTGCCGCGCGATAGGCGCCGGCAAGGTCATTCATGGTGTCCAGCGTATGTGCATCCTCCGACCCGTAAACAGCACGTGCATCGATCCGCGATCGCTCGAAAAGCGGCAGTGCCTTGGCGGGCAGGCCAAGACCAATGTACGTCTGGCCCAGGGACTGGAGGAGCCTACCCTTGATGATCGGCGCATCCGCGAAATCGCTATCCAATCTGGCCACCGCCTGGTCCAGGACATCGATGACTTTCAATTCGCGGCCGTCCTGTTCGGGATCCGGTTTGCGAAACGCCGACACCAGGTAATTCGTCACGGCCTCGGACAGTCGCCGTTCTTCATCAGCCACACCTTGAGCGCGTGTGGCTCGCACTGCCTGCCAGGTGCTGATGACGGTCCCGATCATCAGCGCCAACAGGACGGCTGCGAAGGCGAAAACGCGGCCCTTATTCCGGCGTACGAATTTGCGGATTCGATAAGCCGCCGACGGGGGTGCGGCGAGTACCGCCTCGCCCGCCAGGTAACGCTGCACGTCCATCGCCAATCCGTTGGCAGTTTCGTAGCGGCGGTTGCGGTCCTTTTCCAGACACTTCATCACAATCCAATCGAGATCACCCTGCACGAGCTTTGTCAGCCGCGCCGGTTCGATGTTGCGCAGCGCGGCGATGGAGGCCAGGCTCGACGTCGGCACAAAAGGCCGCGCTGGACCGGAACTCCGCTCGCCGTCAATCCCCGCCGCGCGGCCCACGAGCCGTGACTGGCCGAGGTCGCTCAGCCGCGTGCTGGGCTTGGGGGGCTCGTCTTCGCGTATTCGCCGCAAGACCTCGTCGAATGCCGCATGCTCCAGCCGCTGGTGATCGAGCGGCGTCGTCCCGGTCAGCAGCTCATACAGCAACACCCCCAGGGCATAGACATCGCTGCGCGTGTCGATATCCAGCGCGTTCAGTTTCGCCTGCTCAGGACTCATGTATTCCAACGTGCCCATGACTTGGCCGAACTCCGTGAACATCGTGTGCTCGGTCAAAGTCTGGCCAGTCGCCTTGGCCACGCCAAAATCGATGATCTTGACTACAGGTCGATCGTCATATTCCGTGACCATCACATTGGACGGCTTGAGATCGCGGTGGATAATCCCTTTCTGATGCGCGTGCTGCACCGCCTGGCACACCGGCAAGATCAGCGACAAACGCTGCTGCGCCGTCAAACCGTGCTCATCACAATAGGTGGTAATGGGTATTCCCTTAACCAGGTCCATGACAAAGTAGGGACGACCCGTGTCCGTGGCTCCGCCATCAAGCACGTTGGCGATATTTGGATGATCCATGAGGGCCAGCGCTTGCCGTTCGGCTTCAAACCGGGCGATGACCTGGCGGGTATCCATGCCGGCCTTGATGATCTTCAGGGCCACCATTCGTCTCACCGGCGCGGTTTGCTCGGCCATGTAGACCGTACCCATGCCCCCTTCGCCGATCTGTTGCAACAGTTTGTATGGTCCGATGATGGTGCCGGGACTTTCCAAGACGCCCGTCGGAGCCATGGTCGGTGCGATTAGCTGTGGATCGTCCAGCACTCGTTGCGGACTTTCATGGGCCAGCAGCAGGGCGCCGACCTTGGCCCGCAGGGCCTTGTTGTCGCCACAGGCCCGATCGAGAAACGCCCCTCGCTCAGCGGCGGACGTCAGCTCAATGGCTTCCAGGAAGATCGACTTTTCTCGCGATGGCTCTTCCATCATGGTACGGCTCCGGAAGGGGTCGGGAGTCCTTTTTTTCGACCAGCCCTGATTCAAACTGGTCGTCGGTCGGACTGGAAGAATCTCCCGACCCTGCTTGGCGTCAACAATGCGATGCCGGGAACACTTTGCTTAGGAGGACGCGATTCCGCGCTGTATCCTAACGCGCCGGCGCGAAAGTAAGCAGGTGTGGCCATCGCGCCAGCTTTCGGAATGCCCGTCTACCGCCGTGCGGCCTGGCGTCGACCCACCGCAATGATGCCCAAGGCTGACGCCATGCCCATCATCAGCGACGAAGGCTCCGGGACCACTTGGAACGGCGCGACCATGTCCCAACCGTTGCCTTGCACGTCGCGCAGCGACCAGCGGATCTCGTGGCTGCCCAAAGGACCCGCGGTGGGGTCGTTTGCCCAGGGGTACCAGACGACCTGACCTGGTGCGCGATGGCTCGCTCCATCGAATGGCACGTCACCCGCACGAACGTTCAACGTACCGTCTTGAAGTGTCTCGACCAGCACGCCGTCCAACCACATCTCGGAGTGGGTATTGAATGGAAAGAGCGAATTGGGAATCACGGGCCCGGAGGCAAAGTCGCGCGAGGAACCCGTGACGCCGGGGTCGGGCAACATCATGAAGGCGAAATAGACGCCGTTGGGATCCAATGTAATGGCATTGCGTGGGAACACCGATTGATTGACGAAGCCCGCGGCGGCCGCGTTAGTGGACAGTTCCGTGTCGTATGGCGGAGCATGCGGGGTGTAGACCGAGGCCCCTGGCCCTTCCAGCGGCAGCAGCAGGTCCAGCGTATGAAAGAAAGCCTCCGGGAAGGGCGCGGCAGGGGCCGTGAACAATTGGAAGTCGGTGGGCCGCCAGATTGGCGAACCAATTCTTGTGAGCTGTATCTCCGGCGGTTGGGCCGGCAACTGGGCCGTCGTGACCGCCAGCAGGGCGAACACCGCAAAGCTCGTCAGCCAGCGCGGTTGCCACGCACGAAACGTATCCGGTCGAGTGCGAAATCTGTGTGACATGAGATCGATCCTTTCAGAAGATGGAGAAAATTTGGAACACGACATCAATCGTTCGGCCGACAGCTCACTGTTAGGCGTTATGGTGCATTTGCGGCGCAAGCCAGTCGTTCGACATGGCTCTTGGCCAGCGTGGTCAGCATGGCTTGGTCACGAACCGCGCGTTGGGCGTAGACCCGGAGTTTGTTTCCCGTCATCCGATGGAAAAATGTGTCCATGCCTTGGAGCTGCGACTGTGCACTTCTCAAATGCATTTCGCAGCCTTCGAATTCAATGCGGGCTCGCTGGAGCTCATCGCGGAGAAACGCGCTCCGTTCGTCCGGACTCGTCAGGTTATTCGCGGCGAGGAATACCGCTTCGTTTTGTTCACGCAGGCGCTCCAAGTTCTTGTCGCGAAGCGCGTCACCATGCACGCACTGCTGCTCGAAAGATCGCAACGCGGCGTTCGTCGCGTACATGCCCGGCGCGACAACGCACAGGACGCAAAGCGCGGCGGCGGAAATCGCGATGCGCAGCACCACGAAGGCGTTTCTGGGAAGCTCGATTTGGCGGGTCCGGGGCAATGTGATGTCCACAGCAGGTCTCCTTGATGTCAGTGTTCCAGAGAGATTGGTCGACAGGATGTCGGCTTCTCCGCCGAGGCGTGTGTTCGCCCGCACTCCCCGGTCGTATTGTGCAGTGCGTAGTTTTGGGAAAAACCGGGCCAAGAAAGTTTTCATTCGGGAAGACCGCCACGCGGCGGCTAGTGGTCTACCGTGGCGTTGGCTTCCAGTCTGCGCGTGGATGAAGAGACCGTGGCGTAGGCTTCCAGCCAATATTGACCGGCACGACTCTTGTTTATGATGCCCATCGCTTGCCGATGGGTGTTTCACGTCCTGTGCTAGAAATATTTCAAACGAATTTGTTCATCCCCATCGCTTTCCGATGGGTACGTGAGGTTCCTTGCCAGACGCAACGTTCGATAGGGCCTTGAACTCGACGAACGCCGGTTCCTGGCACCGCAACCTCAAGTGAACGACTGTCCTATTCTCAGCATTCTTCGCTCTTGGGCGTTTCTTGGAAATCAGATGTCCGTATCGGTCGCGATCAGCTTGGCCTGCCACTGCTTGGCTTTGGCATCGTAACCTCTCCCCGGTTGGGTGTTGTTCCAAACCTCGTAGAGCCGCACAATTCGCTCGATTGCCTCGCGCCTTCGGTCAGCGCCAGCGACCGGTGGAGGCACGTTGGGATCCTCCTTCATCTTTGTGTAGGCGTCCAGGAGGAGCGGTTCGGCCTCGTGGAGTTTCGCCTCGCGTGTTTCGGCTGACATCGCGGTGTCCGCCGTCTCGCCCACCAGTGAACCGCCGAGTACGCTCATCGTGTTGAGCACCAACCAATGCTCGGGGTTTTCAACGGCGAACGTCTTCTGCCGAATTGCCAGGCACTCTCGCAGGATCGGTTCGGCCTCGGCCGCTGTCTGCGGCTTGCCCCGCTTGACGAGCGCCATCCCGAACTGTGCCAGCTGCGATGCCAGGTCGGGCGAGTCATTGGCAAGCAGTTGGCGCTGCATGGCGAGGGCTTCCCGACGGCGCGCGAGGGCCTCGTCGGAGCGGCCCAGTGCGTCCAGGCAATCGGCCAGGTTGTTGATGACCGTCGCCGTGTTAGGGTGGCCGTCCTTATACAGCCGCTTCAAGATCTGGAGGGATTGAAGGTAGAGGGGCATCAGCTTCAGCGTCGCGGTGCAGCGCGTGTCGGACGAGCGCGAGGCCGTGAAGGCTCGCTGCCAGATCGGCATCGTCGCCTTTGACCAGTCGCTGCCGCATGTCGCAGGCCTTCGTGAACAGCGGCTCGGCCTCGGCATCGCGGCCCAGCATGTGCCGCACCAACGCAAGGTTGATCAGGCTGGTCGCCACGTCGGGATGGTCGCCCTTGAACAGCCGCTGCCGCATCCGGAGAGCCTTGACAAAGAGCGGCTCGGCCTCCGCCGGATGACCAAGCCACATGCGGACGCTTGCCAAGTTGTCCAGGCATAACGCCATTTGGGGATGGTCGCCCTTGAAGAGGCGTTGGTTCATCTCCTCGGCCTGCACCAACAGTGGCTCCGCCTCCGCATTCCGGCCCAGCAACCGCCGCACGAACGCTTGAACCGCGGAGAACGCCGAGGACCGCGGAGAGCCCGCAGCATTCTGTCTAGTGCGTAATCGGCTGGCGAATCGGGCCAAGTCCGGGGCCGATCCGCCAAGTCATGACTCTGGTTGGTCGTAATCCGCCAACTCTCGACCCAGCCATGCCCGCGCGTAGGCCCAATGGCGTTTGACGGTACGCGGCGAAATCCCCTGGACAGCGGCGATTTCGTCAATCGTCATTCCCGCGAACAGCCGCAACTTCACAATTTCCGCCGCTTGGCGCTCCGTCTGGGCAAGTCGGGTGAGCGCTTCGTCCAGATCGAGCAGCTCGTCGCCGGCCGGCTCAATGGACAAGTCTCCGTCGAGCAGTTGGCATCGGTTACGATTGGCTCCACGTCGCTGCGCGCCCTTGCGTCGAGCCCCATCAATCAGAATCCGCCGCATGGCTTCCGCGGCGGCGGCGAAGAAATGGCCCCGGCTGTTCCAAGGTTGGCCAACTTGGCTGTCTTCGGCAGTGGGGGCCTGCGGCAGCGGGCCCAGTAGCCGCAAGTATGCCTCGTGCACCAGGGCCGTGGCCTGCAACGTTTGGCCAGGTTTCTCGTGCCTGAGCCTAGCGGTTGCCAGTCGGCGCAGCTCTTCATAGACCAGCGGCAATAACCGGTCGGCCGCCTGCGGGTCGCCCTGCTCCATGGCCGACAGGACGCGAGTCAATTCATTCATACCATGCAGGATAGGGGTTGCGACAACAATCCGCAATCAAGCGGGTGCGCGGCGGACCAGAGTAACGTGGAAAAGCCGTGCGATCCCTCAGAGCCCTGCGGCACTTCGGTCAATCAGCCCATGCTCGTTAGGCAATCTTGTGTGCGCGCGGCACTAGCCAGTTTTTCGACATGGTTTTTGGCCAGCGCGGTCAACGTCGCCTGATCATTCACGTCTCGTTGGGTGCAGACCCTGAGTTTGTTTCCGGTGATTTCGAAGGAACAACGTGTCCATACCCTGGAAGTTCGACTGTGCATTTTTCAAGTGCATACCACAGCCTTCCAACTCAACACGGGCTTTCCGGAGTTCCCTGCGCAGGAACGCATTCCGTTCGTCCGGGCTCTTGATGTTATTCGCTGCGATGAAGACTGCTTCGTGCCCCTCGCGCAGGCGATCGAGGTTCTTGTCGCGAAACGCGTCCCCGTAGGCGTTCTGTTGCGCAAGCGAACGCACCGCATCATTCGTCGCGTACATGCCCGGTGCGACAACGCACAGGACGCAAAGTCGCGGCGGCGGACATAACTACGCGAAACGAGACGATGGCTTTTCCTGGTAGATCGATTTGGCGGGTGCGGGGCAGCGTGATGTCCACGGTTGGTCTCCTTGATCTCGGTGTTGTTGGGATAGATATCGGGATGTCGGCCTGTCCGCCAAGGGGTGTGTATGACCGCACATCCCGATCGTATTGTGCAGTGCGTAGTTTGGGGGAATAGCGGGCCAACAAATCCTGTATTCGCGAAGCCGCCACGCGGCCGCTTGTCAGCGAGAGAGTCGCATTACGCTGCCGGCGGCGGAGGGGTGGCGCACTGTTAACTCCGAGAGATTTGACATGCGGCCGATGATCTTGTGCTTGCTGTAACGTGTGCGCCGGCCGACGGGCCGGTACCATGCGATGTCGTCGTCTGTGGCGCGTACAATTTACGACGGCACCGATCGGCAGGGCCGTAAGGGCGACGTCGCGATCCGCGGCGACCGGATCGCCGCCGTGGGAGTCTTCGAAACGGCCAGCGTCATTAAGCGCGTGTCATTTCAATCGCCAACGGCCCAATTCAAAAGAGGCGCCGAATATTTGGCCTCGTTTTCCCTCGGACTACGCACTGAGGTAAGGTCAGTATCGCGCAGGCAGTCGTACCCATCCCCGCAGGCCGGCAAAAAGGGCCGGTGAAGCATGACGAATCAGCGATGTCTTCTTCGACCTGACATGCTCTGGGCAGTCCGTCTGCACACTCAGAGGATGCCAACTTCACCGTAGTGCAGGCCATATCGGAAAAAGGAGACTCAACCATGTTACTCGACGCCTTGCGCAAAGTTCAGTCCGTGGGTCGATCACGCCGAGGCTCATCGCGATTTTCGCCTCGGTTAGAAATGTTGGAAACGCGGTCACTTTTGGCTGCCGATGTGCTGTACGTCGGTGACGGCTTCGATGACTCGATCAACGAATTCGACGCCGAGACCGGCAGCTACACCAGCGAATTCCAACAGAATGGTGTTTTATTTGGTCCGCGCGGTATGCTGGTCACCGGGAATGAACTGCTTGTCGCGAATCAAAACGTCGATCAGCCCTTCAACGGGGAAGTCTTGCGCTACGACCGTAGCACCCGTAACTTCCTTGGAGCGCTCGTCCCCTCCAGCGACCCAAACGCTCCGTTCGGTCCGCGAGGCATGGTGATCAGGAACGGCGTACTGTACGTCGCGGACTTACAGGCGGATGGTCCCTGTGATGCGTCGAACTGCGTCGATGGCCGCGTGCGAACCTATAATGCCTCAAACGGTACGTTCCTGGGCGACGTGAATCTGGGGACCCTCGACCTCAGCGCACCTGGCGTTGTCGACGCCGACCGCGAATTCAATCCCCGCGGTATCGTCTTTGGTCCGGATGGGTTGCTCTACGTGTCCGTGTTCAACCCAGAGAACCCGCTCGACGGTCACATCGTTCGGTTCGACGTAAATACAGGTTTCCAGGACGTCTTCGTGGACAGCGATACCTGCGGTTGCGACCTGCACCGGCCAGAGGGACTGAGTTTTGGACCCGACGGAAATCTCTACATCACCAGTTTTCGAGCCGATGGTACGGACAGTGACCGAATCGTAGTGGTCAACGGCGCCAATGGTTCCCCTGTGGGCGAGATTGACTTGGCCGCGCCGGTGGCGTCCGGCGGATTGCGAGCGTTCGCGCAGGCCCTGCTGTTTGGGCCGGGTGGATCGCTCTATGTTCCAATTACGGGCGGTGATGCCAGCATGGCCGGAGAGGTCCGAGCCTACGACGTCAGTGACGCCAGCTACGAGGTGTTGATCCCCAATACGCAGATGGGCCAGGCGTGGTTTCTCACGTTTGGCAACACCGACTCGGCGACGCTTCAGTATGTTGTGCCTGTGGACGGTGACTTCAATGACGATGGCGTCTACGATGCGCGGGATATCGACGCGCTCGTTGCGGAAATCGCCGCGGGGACCGATGCAGCGGGCTTTGATCTCTCCGGTGATGGGGTCGTCGATCTTGTGGATCGAGACGCGTGGCTGGCGGAGGCCGGAAGTGTGAATCTCCCGTCCGGCAATGCATACCTGCTGGGGGACGCCAATCTGGACGGCGTTGTCGACGGCTTGGACTTCATCAGCTGGAATGCCCATAAGTTCACGGACGTGGCGGCCTGGAGCGCCGGTGACTTTAATGCCGACGGCGTTGTCGACGGTTCCGATTTCGCTGATTGGAATGCCAACAAGTTTACGTCAGCTAACATGATCAGCCAGCCGGCGGGGCATGTCCTTCTCCGTGTCGATATCCGGGCCATGGGAAACCGTGATCCAAGTTCGATCCGTAGTAAGGATCCTCGATCCGCGAGGGATGCGGTGTTTGCAGCGTTTGCCGAACTCGTTGGAAACGGCAGTTTGTGCTGATCGACTTGCCTGCCGCGTGATGGCAAAGATTCCGCCGTGTTCCATCCGGCGGAGTTGGACTGGGCCTTACCATTACGGTCGACTATTCCCTTCGCGAACGTTTGAGTTTCTCGATCACTTCAGCAGGAAAATTGGGTGGTTTTCGGTTGAAACAGGGCTGCTGCCGGTTTGCCGCGCCTCCCAGGTGCACCACGTTCTCCCCTACAGTTACACACTGTATGCGGAGTCGGAATCCCGTCTGCGTACGGTGCGCGTGTCTTGGCCAGGCGCAGCCGGGCAGCCGAAGTTGCTTCGGTCCGACAGACCGCCCGCGGTTCCGACCAGCTCGAACTGCGGGCGGTTGCATCGACCGCGTTGTCGAAGCGGATGCCACTACCTGCAGCGGTGGCTAACGCGATGTGACACCGCTGCGACTTGGATGCCGCTGTCTGGTCGCGTCGGATTGTCCAAAACGATCCTGCGTGATCGCTGTCTTCTAAAACCCGGTACCTCAATTCACCTGATACCTTATCTGTGAATCTATGAAACCCCTCAAACCACGGGATAATTCAGGGTTTCACAGATCGGCCGTGCAGTAACCTGTCACCGGCTCCAACGAGGTCGATGTTTACCGCGCTTCGGGTCTGGAACGTGGCACGTCCCTCTTTGATGTAGACCGTGCTTCAAGGGATCTTTGCACAAGAAGTCGGACAGCTCGCATCAGTACAACACCCCCGTCTGTGAATCTGTGAAACCTCCCGAAACACGGGTCTTCCTGGGGTTTCACAGATCGGCAGCTTCACATCGCCCTAATCCTGACCAGTCGGCATCCATCCAGATAAGCCCGATGTCTGCCGCGTCCCTTTGTCGGCAGCCGTTGGATAGCCATCTGCAATCAGTGAAACTGCATCCAACCTCGGGACTTTTTTGGGTTTCACAGATCTGCGGAAACAGGTATCGGGTACCCATCAGGACCAGATGGCATCTCGACTACGCCTGACGCATGGGTTCTGATTCGACTTGTGTTAGGACATCGCCAAGATCGCCGACCGTCCGCCCATTGCCCGTGCCACCCGCGGTTTCTGCTCGCCCCAACTCCGTGCCGTGACGTCGACTCCGGTGCATTTGTCCAGTAACCCTCAGTTTGTTAGAATGTGCCAAGTTTGCTGCCGCAGGCAGCCCAAGCCGCATCCGCACACGTTCCACGGAGGGACATCTCATGACCGTTGCCACTCCGGCATGCGCACCCCTGGAAGCGTCCTCGCCTCAAAGCCGAATCGACCCAGTGACACGCGGCACGAAACAGCGCTTGCCCAGAGCGCAAGGTAAAGCCAGCTGCGAACCGCGCCATGACCAGGCCACGCGTGACGCCGGCAAGAACTGCCCAGCCGCCCGTTGCCCGCGCCGACTTGAAGGCAGCAGAGCAGCCACCCGTTGAGACGGCTCCATCGACACGCTTTTATGAAATCAAATCCACGGGTGACCCGCTGACTGGCAAGCACGTGCCGCCACCTAACATCCCAGCGGGGCTGACCACCGAGCAAGCCCAGGAATTCCTACGCGTGGCGGGGCAAGCCCATAACCTGGCTCACAGTTATTTCCCTGGCGTCATTGCTAAGGCGAGCGGGTTACCAGCCGAGACCATCGATGTCAAAACGGGAGCACGCTATCTCGATAACATCTCTACTGAAATCGGCGCCGCAGACTCGCTGGAAAAACAGATGCTGGAGCAGATTTGTGCGCTGCACCTGACCTTCGGGCAATTATGCCTCAAGGCGGCAGGCATCAAGGACACGGACGCGTTTCGAGTGGTTATGGAAGTGGCACTGCGCTGCCAGGCGGAGCATCGCAGGACGACGCTTGGGCTGATGCAGTATCGATTTGCAAAGCAAAAGTTAGCGGCAGGGGCGGGTAGCGATTGCGGGGCGGCTACTAACAACAATGGAAATGGCGAACAGCCTAACCTATTGGACAAAGCAACTTCTGACACCGCCGAAGCGCACGTTGTCAGCACTAGGTCCACCAGTAAGTCCTTCGCCGCATAACGGACTTCACCATGTCGATCAACCGTCCAGACAACACCAAAAATCCCAAGAGGGTCGCAGCTGGCACGCTCAACCGCTTGAAGCGAAAAGGGATTACCGAACCAGGGCGAGCCAAACTCCGCCAGGTAGCACTTACTAATCGACCCTGGGAACACACAACGGGTCCTCGTACTCCTGAAGGCAAAGCGAAGGTCGCCATGAATGGGCTCGCCAGGTGTACGGGACGGCAGTCGATCCGCGCAATTCACCGTGAGTTGGCAGACGTGAGGGCATTGCTGAAGTCATCGCGGTGCCTCCGTGGCAGTGCCGTTGAAAAGATTCCCGATGTTGACGATGTGCCCCAGACGTGGTAAGTAGTCGCGCACCAAAATAGGAAGTAAGCGTGTTCCATGATTCGGAGGGGCGACAAACCGACGAACGACTTGGAGCGTTTGAACCCCCATCGTAAGCTCAATTGGCGGCAACTGCGGGCGCAAGAATTACTGAATGCGCCAGGCGAGCCTAAGAAGCCTGAGCGACAGGATGACAGATACATTCGCAAGTATTTGCGGTTCCTGTATGAATTCTCGCGCACAGCACCCGATGATGGTGTTACGCTGTTTGCGAAATTTCCCGAGATGCTTTTTGCGCACCAGGTCTACGACGGTGACCCCTGGATTTGCGCTATCATTGAAGCGAGGATCCTGGCTGGGCAGGATGACGAAGCCATCGCCAAGAACTTCGGTACCCTAGCGGGTTCAATTTGCCTCTACGAAAAAGTATTCTTCAACGTGCGGGACCGACTCGGCATGCGCGATTTCGTCGTGAGCGTGGTCCTGCGCGCTCATCAAGCTGGATCAGTTGTTCGTGCTTGTAGCCGCGACTTCGGGAGGCAACCCGGACGGCTGGCACCTCGATCCGAGCGAAATTCTTTTTCCTTTTCGTCAGGCAAGGATGTGACGGACGCTGGAACGCCGGCGTCGGCACCGACGCATCACTCGCTCGATCGACGATAGCTTTTTGGAAATCATCAACATCGATCGGTGACAACCTGATTTTGCCCAAAGAACTTTGTGCCATTTATAGTTTTGTCCCTGATATATTTTCGCTGAACAGTACTAGTGGTCAGTAGTACACAAGAAAAAACAAGCCGCCCGGGGTGCATCAACACCCCGAGCCGCCTTAACCACAACCTTTAGGCGAGAAAGGAATGGCTTATGGCCAGCGTACAGCGCGAAACGCGAAATGGAAAGAATCGTTACCGTATTTGGTGGCGTGACGGGGACAAGAAACGGCGCAGCATCCGGCTGGCGGGAGTCACTCAAAAAGAGGCGGCTGCGATTGCCCGGCGGGTTCAGGAACTGAATGCCGCCAGGATATCGGGTAGGGCGTTCGACGCGGCACTCGCGTCCTGGATAGCGGATCTGGGACAGGACTTGTCAGCCAAGCTGGCGGAGGCTGGTCTGATCGAGCCCCAGCAACGCCAATCCTTGGGCATGTTCCTTCGAGGCTATATTGAGGGTCGCCGCCAGGAGGTGGAACAGCGGACGATCGACAACCTCGAGCTGACCAGCCGCAAACTGATTGACTACCTGGGTGACGATCGTGACCTGCGGAGCATCTCACCGGCCGATGCCTGTGATTTCAAGCAATCATTGTTTGGTTCGGTCGGGTCGGTAACTGTCGCGGGCGACATCAAGCGGGCACGGCAGTTTTTCGCCTACGCGGTCAAGAAAGGCTTGATCGTTAAGTCTCCCTTTGCGGAGGTAACTGCAGGCAGCCAGGACAATCCGGAGCGAAAGCAGTTCGTGCCCCGTGATCACATCACGAAGGTCCTGGAGGCTGCCCCCAACGTGGAATGGCGGTTGCTGATCGCCCTGGCTCGATACGGGGGGTTGCGCAACCCTAGCGAGACCTTGAGGCTCAAATGGGACGATATTCTTTGGGACCAGAACCGAATCGTGGTCACGTCCAAAAAGACCAAGCGGTACACCCCCATGCGAGTCATCCCGCTCTTTCCGGAACTCAAGCCATTCCTGGACGATGCCTGGGAGCAGGCTCCCGATGACGCCACGTATTGCATCGAGCGGTACCGCAGCCAGGACGTGAACATGCGAACGCAATTGCTCCGCATCCTCAAGCGGGCGGGCGTGAAGCCTTGGCCACGCCTTTGGCACAACCTGCGCGGGAGCCGAGAGACAGAGCTTGCGAATCAGTACCCGATCCACGTGGCAGCGGAGTGGATCGGCAACTCGCCAGCCATCGCCGCCAAGCACTACCTGACCGTCACGGATGACCACTTCAACCAGGCTGTAGCAGATTCAAGAGTGGTGCAGGGGGTGGTGTCGCAACTAGCCGCAACGGCTTCCGATGATGGAAGCGAGTCGCAACTGGTTTGCATGAATCCCCGACAAAAACAACAAAATGCTGTTTTCATCGGGGTTGAGTCAGATGCTCAAACACGCCCAGTAGGATTCGAACCTACGACCTGCGGATTAGAAGTCCGCTGCTCTATCCAACTGAGCTATGGGCGCAAAACACAATCCTATTCTTTGTGTTAAGTGTAATTTACACCTCTGGAAAATCGCTGGAAAGTATTGTTGAACAACCGTTCGTACAACCGAGTCCAGGGATTAATACGATGTCGAAGTCTAGCAAACGAAGGGGGGGCACGCTAACCCTCCGTGCAAGCGGAAATTATTGTGCCAAGATTGGCGGTAAGATTCTTTACTTCGGCAGGAACCGCGATGAAGCGGTCCGTCGCTACCAGCCCTTCTTGTCGGGAACCCGTCACACGCACCATCCCAGGATCACATCTCGTGCGGATTCTCCGGCCAGGCGTGCTGGGGATAGCGTCGTCGCAGCTCCTTTGGCCAGCTAAATCAGCGATCTACACCGAGAGTCACAGGCCGACTTGCCGCCCGCCAATACGTCAATCTTCGGCCAAGAGTTGGAACTGCAGGATACAGGGGCCCAAAAACTGCAAATAAGGTCGGGAAAAGGCGGCCATCGGGAATTATGCGGAGTGCAGCGACCGATTGCCAAAATGAAGTCTTTCCAACTTTCTGCCTCGAAAGGCACGACAATGCTTCAGACCAGCGAGCGTCGGCCTTATAATGCGATCGTCAACATACTCAAATTACGTCGGCGTCAGCGTTATCCCACGGGGCTTGTTTCATGGTATCCAGATGCAGGTTGAAAAAGAGTTGGCTCGGCTTGGAGCGACTCGAGGAACGTGCTTTGCTCACCGGCGCGAACGAAACGCTGATTGTCCAATTTGATCATAATCCCGAGGTCGGCGTCGTGGGACCCATTGCTGAGAAGGAGGCTCCGTTCGGTGGCCTATCAAGCGATGCCCGAAGAGTCCTGGCAGAAATTGGGGCAGAGATTTCGCAAAACTGGCTCGAAGGCCGTCTTACCGAAATCACGATTCGCAAAGGTATCGATGTCGCGGCAGCCATGTCGAGCCTGCAACTGGTATCGCAGGTGAATTTCGCCACCACAGATGACACGATTGCTTTAGCGGAGTTCATCCCGAACGATCCAGCATTCGAATCCCAATGGGGTTTGTACAATGCGAATGACATCGATATCGATGCGACGTTGGCGTGGGATCAAACGACCGGTCACGCAACAACCATAGTGGCCGTCATGGATTCGGGGGTTGACTACACTCACCCTGATCTGTACCTGGCCCTCGCGTTGAACGAAGCCGAGATTCCCAGTGCGCTGATGGCACAGCTTGTGGACACCAACTCCGACGGGCAAATTGACTTTTATGATCTCAACTCGCTTGACGCCACGGGGAACGCCGTACTAGACGGTAATGGTAGGCAGGTTAATGCCGCTGCAGTGACCGATCAGAATGGGAACGGATATATCGATGCCGGGGATCTGTTGGTCGCTCCTTGGAGTGACGGCATTGACAGCGACGGTAACGGGTGGGTCGACGATCTGACAGGCTGGGATTCGCGATTTGGAACTAACGATCCCATGGATGCCGATGGGCATGGTACCCACGTTGCCGGAATTATCGCAGCGCGGGGTAACAACGGCGTCGGCGGTGCCGGCGTTGATTGGCAAGCAAGGATCCTGCCCGAGCGCTTCAATGCGTCCGGAGCACAGGTTTCACATGCCATTCAGGCGATCGAGCATGCCGTCTCACTGGGCGCTGATATCATCAATTCCAGCTGGGGTACTTTCCAAGACAATCCAGCGTTGAGAACTGCGGTCGAGTGGGCCGGACAAAACGACGTGGTATTCGTCACCGCGGCTGGCAACCATTCAAACAATCTCGATGATCCAAACTACGCCTACTATCCTGCATCGTATGACTTACCGAACCTGATTAGCGTCGCGTCAGTTACTTCCGCGGGTTCGCTGTCAGAATTCTCCAATTTCGGCGTGAATACGATCGATATCGCTGCTCCGGGCAGTAATATTCTCAGTACCGAGCTGGGTGGCGATTATGTAAGCCTGAGCGGTACCTCCATGGCGACACCTTACGTTGCCGGTGTTGTGTCACTGGTGCATGGGCTCTTCCCGAACGCGTCAGCCGCGTGGTTGGTGGATCGGGTGCTGTCGACGACAAGGCCACTCGCAAGTCTGGTTGGCAAGGTAAGTACTGGCGGCATGGTCGATGCATTTTCTGCTGTCAACACGGTAAACGTCGCCGGACCTCGCGTTGTTGCGACGAGTCTGATCGGCGACGTGGTCGCACCATCGGACCGCGTCGTATTTACGTTCGATCGACCCATCGCTGCCAATTCGTTTACGACAGACGATGTTTCCATGGTTGGACCTGCAGGACCGGTGCTTCCGACGGGCGTGAGTCGAATTTCAGACTTCCAATTTGAGGTTGTCTTCCCGACTCAGACGGCTGTCGGATACTACACGATCAACGTTGGTCCGCAAATCGAAGACTTGTTAGGTCGTTTAATGGATCAAGACCGTGACGGAATTTCGGGTGAGCCGCTCGAGGATCGCTTCGATCTCGTGTTCCGCCAAATTGCGGCCCCGCAGTTCTGGACGATCGACGACGGGGACCCGGAATACAGCACGATTGGCAATTGGTCGCAGTACGTAGGCAGCGGTGCGCAGGGAGACTTTGCTTACAAGGCATCTGGCAGCGGTACGGCGATGGCCAGCTGGGCGTTTAGCGGTTTGGAACCAGGCCAATACCGAGTCTCGGCCACTTGGGAGGCCTTCTCGAATCGGGTGACCGACGCCCCTTATACCATTCGGGAAGGCTCCACGCCTGTGAACACGGTCGTAGTGAATCAGCGTCTGGCACCCGCTGATTTCCTCGAGGCGGGTGTGTGGTGGCAAGACTTGGGAAGCACCTACGACGTCTTTAGCGACAGTCTGATTGTCGAGTTGAGCGACCTGGCCGGTCCCGCCGGAAGCTACCTCATCGCGGATGCGGTGCGGATCGAACGCGTGGGTGATGTGGTGGCGACGGGTCCCGAGCTTGTCGTGATGCTGGACGGCACGAGCGTGCACACGGGAGAAAGCGTGGACTTTGGCAGCACGGAAATAGGCACGCCGATCTCCAAGACATTCACCGTGCGAAATGCCGGCGTGGACGTGCTGACCTTGGGGACGATCACGTTGCCCAGCGGTTACACGCTGTTGACGAATTGGGGGACGACGACATTGACCTCCGGGGAGTCCACCAGCTTCACGGTGCAGCTGGATGCCGGCGCATCGGGGCTGGCGGCGGGAACCATCAGCTTTGATTCCAATGATATCGACGAGAATCCGTTCACCCTCTTCATCACTGGGACAGTTTCCCAGGGTCAGTTGTTTGTGAGGACGATCGACGACGGGGACCCGGAATACAGTACGATTGGCAATTGGTCGCAGTACGTAGGCAGCGGTGCGCAGGGAGACTTTGCTTACAAGGCATCTGGCAGCGGTACGGCGATGGCCAGCTGGGCGTTTAGCGGTTTGGAACCAGGCCAATACCGAGTCTCGGCCACTTGGGAGGCCTTCTCGAATCGGGTGACCGACGCCCCTTATACCATTCGGGAAGGCTCCACGCCTGTGAACACGGTCGTAGTGAATCAGCGTCTGGCACCCGCTGATTTCCTCGAGGCGGGTGTGTGGTGGCAAGACTTGGGAAGCACCTACGACGTCTTTAGCGACAGTCTGATTGTCGAGTTGAGCGACCTGGCCGGTCCCGCCGGAAGCTACCTCATCGCGGATGCGGTGCGGATCGAACGCGTGGGTGATGTGGTGGCGACGGGTCCCGAGCTTGTCGTGATGCTGGACGGCACGAGCGTGCACACGGGAGAAAGCGTGGACTTTGGCAGCACGGAAATAGGCACGCCGATCTCCAAGACATTCACCGTGCGAAATGCCGGCGTGGACGTGCTGACCTTGGGGACGATCACGTTGCCCAGCGGTTACACGCTGTTGACGAATTGGGGGACGACGACATTGACCTCCGGGGAGTCCACCAGCTTCACGGTGCAGCTGGATGCCAGCGCGTCGGGGCTGGCGGCGGGAACCATCAGCTTTGATTCCAATGATATCGACGAGAATCCGTTCACCCTCTTCATCACTGGGACAGTTTCCCAGGGTCAGTTGTTTGTGAGGACGATCGACGACGGGGACCCGGAATACAGTACGATTGGCAATTGGTCGCAGTACGTAGGCAGCGGTGCGCAGGGAGACTTTGCTTACAAGGCATCTGGCAGCGGTACGGCGATGGCCAGCTGGGCGTTTAGCGGTTTGGAACCAGGCCAATACCGAGTCTCGGCCACTTGGGAGGCCTTCTCGAATCGGGTGACCGACGCCCCTTATACCATTCGGGAAGGCTCCACGCCTGTGAACACGGTCGTAGTGAATCAGCGTCTGGCACCCGCTGATTTCCTCGAGGCGGGTGTGTGGTGGCAAGACTTGGGAAGCACCTACGACGTCTTTAGCGACAGTCTGATTGTCGAGTTGAGCGACCTGGCCGGTCCCGCCGGAAGCTACCTCATCGCGGATGCGGTGCGGATCGAACGCGTGGGTGATGTGGTGGCGACGGGTCCCGAGCTTGTCGTGATGCTGGACGGCACGAGCGTGCACACGGGAGAAAGCGTGGACTTTGGCAGCACGGAAATAGGCACGCCGATCTCCAAGACATTCACCGTGCGAAATGCCGGCGTGGACGTGCTGACCTTGGGGACGATCACGTTGCCCAGCGGTTACACGCTGTTGACGAATTGGGGGACGACGACATTGACCTCCGGGGAGTCCACCAGCTTCACGGTGCAGCTGGATGCCGGCGCGTCGGGGCTGGCGGCGGGAACCATCAGCTTTGATTCCAATGATATCGACGAGAATCCGTTCACCCTCTTCATCACTGGGACAGTTTCCCAGGGTCAGTTGTTTGTGAGGACGATCGACGACGGGGACCCGGAATACAGTACGATTGGCAATTGGTCGCAGTACGTAGGCAGCGGTGCGCAGGGAGACTTTGCTTACAAGGCATCTGGCAGCGGTACGGCGATGGCCAGCTGGGCGTTTAGCGGTTTGGAACCAGGCCAATACCGAGTCTCGGCCACTTGGGAGGCGTTCTCGAATCGGGTGACCGACGCCCCTTATACCATTCGGGAAGGCTCCACGCCTGTGAACACGGTCGTAGTGAATCAGCGTCTGGCACCCGCTGATTTCCTCGAGGCGGGTGTGTGGTGGCAAGACTTGGGAAGCACCTACGACGTCTTTAGCGACAGTCTGATTGTCGAGTTGAGCGACCTGGCCGGTCCCGCCGGAAGCTACCTCATCGCGGATGCGGTGCGGATCGAACGCGTGGGTGATGTGGTGGCGACGGGTCCCGAGCTTGTCGTGATGCTGGACGGCACGAGCGTGCACACGGGAGAAAGCGTGGACTTTGGCAGCACGGAAGTAGGCACGCCGATCTCCAAGACATTCACCGTGCGAAATGCCGGCGTGGACGTGCTGACCTTGGGGACGATCACGTTGCCCAGCGGTTACACGCCGTTGACGAATTGGTCTGTGCACACGGTCGTGGTGAATCAGCGTCGGGCGCCCGCTGATTTCCTCGAGGCGGGTGTGTCGTGGCAAGACCTGGGAAGCACCCACGACGGGCGTCGGCTTTGGCGAGGACCAAACTCCCGGATTGTATCGCGATACTCACCCAGCCTGGAATGACTCGAACTTTCGGCATCTGTCAGAACACGTTCGAACAGGACTTTTTCTCTCGCACGTCTGCGCCGCAACCGGAACGCCGCTACAAAACGCGGACGACGGGACACGTCGAACGGGCCAAGAAGGCTGCTGGCATCGAGCGGCCGATTTTCTTCAGTGCCCATACCGCCGACGGCCAACCCAGCGACGTCGCGATCCCGACGCGAAGGAAGCACGAGCTAGGGTGGTTTCACTACAAAGCCCAAAGCTCATCGATCATCCGTTCGATCGCGTCTTGCTGGGACTCGCGATTCGTGTCTCTGCCGGGATGGGTCGATCGCATGGCTATCTGACTAGCGAGACGGATCTGCGCCCGCTGATCAACATGCACTGTCGCGTTTTCGCGGGCAGAATGGATCTCACGATCCTCCACGTCCGCGAAGATCTCAGCGACGTCAATTGCCGTGAGCAATTGCTGCTCGGCCACGCCAAACATTGTTGGATGTTGTGATGCCAAGTCCGCGATCATGAATTTATGGTTGGTCCACTCGATAAAGTCTTGGCCATCTATCATCCCGTCGGCAGTGAAGTCACCATCGCACCAATTCGAATTGAAGGTGAACTTATGCCTTCCCCAGGCAATCATATCCTGGCCGTCCACCACGCCATCGAGATTTGCGTCGCCCAGCAAGTACGGTCTCCCGGCAGGCAAGTTTTGCGCCCGGCCAGGACGAGCCACGCGTCACGATCCGCGATCGTCACCAAGCCATCCCCCGTGAGGTCGTATGTCAGATTGTGAGTGCCAGCTGCAATTTCGGTAGTTAAGGCATTGATGTCGGCACAATCAATTAATGTGTCGTGATTAAAGTCACTGGGAAAGAACTGGGAGATGTACGTAATGCCCCGCGCGTATTGAATGCCTCCCAAGATATTTGTCAGGAAGTTCTCGTCGCTCCACACCGCGATTTCCGAGCCCCCATTGGTATACCAGGCTCGGCCGCCGTCGTAATCGTGATACCATTCGTACGGAGCATTCGTTTGCTCCAGGTTCAGCAGTACTTTGATGCCAGGAACGACCGTGGGATTTTGATTAAAGACGTAATACTCATCAAAGATCACCCAGGGGTTGGGCAAGTCTTGGGTCGAGATGTGGTTGGGATCGACGACGTTCAACGTCAAGTTCGCGTGCGCATCGCTGCCCCCATAAAAGGCTCCAACCATGTTCGCATACCAGGTCCAGTCTTGATCGATAGTGGCCGCATTGTGAATCCCCACCCAGCCGTTGCCTTTCTCAATGTAGCGCTGGACCGCAGCGCGCCGGGGCGGCCAACAGCGGCTGGATAACCGGGTCCGGGGCCGAAGGGTTGTTCCAGATGATGGCTTGATACGGAGCCAGGAATAAATCGGTGAATTGCGTCTGGTCCGTGCTGATATCGACCGCGAAACCATGGGTGTTGCCGAGATTCTGAATGGCCTGCTCGGCAATGGGAATCGAACCGTGGAAGAATCCCTTGATCTCGTCGTAGATCAGTACCTTGGGAACGGCTTGCACCGGCAACAACTGGCTCTGGTACAACACCACCGGGTTCACGCCGAAGGGGGCGACACCCAGAATGCTGGCGGCGCCGCTGGCCCCAACAGTGGCGACGACGGCGTTGTGCATGAACTCCCCCGAGCCGACGACCTGTCTGGTCCACGTCGATCCGCCGCCGTTGTTGAAGTAGATCAGCACCCGCCCCGCGCCGCGGAACTCGGAAGTCATCACATCCAGCGTGCCATTCAGGTCGACATCGACCAGGCTGACGCGGTGGGCGGAATCCAGTCCAGTATCGACGACCTGTTCCGACCAAAGACCATTGACAGCGCTGCCCCCGGGATTCTGAAACCAGGAGACCTTGCCGACAACCTCGGAAGGAGTCAGGGCAATGTCCGGCAGAGTGTCGCCGTTGATGTCCCCGACGACCACCCCGGCAAAAGCTGGCCAGCCGGTGGTGAAGGTGTGATTCGCCCAGGTACCGTTGAGAACGTTCGCCGCGCCCGGGTTCTGCATCCAGACGCCACCGACAATCAAGTCGAGGTTGCCGTCTTGGTTCAGGTCAGCGGCCGCGAGGCCGTTAAAGCCGTACCCCGGGTCGATGACCCTCGAGCTCCAGGACAGCGGCGAATTTTGAATCAAGATGGTCACGGGCGAGCTCGATTCGTCCCGCCCGACGATATCGAGCTGACCGTCGTTGTTCAGGTCGGCCAAGAGGATATCATGGGTTCCAAAAGTTGGAAGCGCGTGGCGTAGCCAGGGATCGGTTTGAGCATTGCCTCCGGTGTGCCTTGGGTTTTCGAACCACTCGTTGCCGATCACAATGTCCGGTATGCCGTCGCCGAAAATGTTACCGACGGCACTGCCGCTCTCGCTGATGACGTTGGCGGCGATGGTGTGTTTGGTCCAGGTGCTTCCACTGGGAGAATACGAGTACCAGACCAGATCGCTGTTGTCGCCAGCGACCATCAGATCCTGAAAACCGTCGCCGTTCAGGTCGGCAGTCTGCTTCATCCA
Organism: uncultured Planctomycetales bacterium; assembly: GCA_963695565.1. Lineage (GTDB taxonomy): Bacteria > Planctomycetota > Planctomycetia > Pirellulales > Pirellulaceae > CAVOGW01. The sequence continues at coordinate 1,308,439 of CAVOGW010000001.1, read as the reverse complement.
AGGATTCGAAGGACTGCTGGCATCGACGACCACGCGGTCGAATGTGACGCTCAGAACAATCCGATCTTCGAGCGCCTCGACCTGCGGCCGAAACGAGTGGGAAGAGCGTTTCTTGGGCCGGGCCGATCGAGGACTCCAGCTCCGTAACAAAGCCCGAAAATTACCCATACCTACTCCGCAAAGCATCGCGCCTCTTGCGACCGTTCCGCGTGATCGCGCACAAAAAATCCGACGTGCCCCAGCACCTTTAGGTGCGCAAGGTAGGTAAGATCACAATCTTGTCAATCGATCACCTACAATCCCCAAGTCCTCTCCGTCCCGTCTAGCTCCCCCTCCCCCCAGAATACTCATGTTAGTAGAGTCTGGTGAGTGAAGTTTTCCGTGTAGTTTCTGTCAGACTCTGGGTCCAAGTTGCGCAGTTGGGAGTCAAGTCTACCATGGAATAAGGACTTCGGTGCGTTTTTGAGCCAAAGTCTTCACTACATTTGGGGTGGAGAAGGTGTGGATCCGAGGCGTTTGGGCAGCGTCAGTCTGAGGCTGTGGAGGAATAGAGTATCGTCGAATACCTCCTGCCTCCGCCAGCGTCGAGGCGCTTGGGGTGACAAGCCGCCGTGGAAAAAGGCACTGCCTTTAGTCCACTTTCGTCCCGCTAACGCGTCTCCGTCGAGCGGCATGAAGGCTAATGCTGAGGGAACGGATTCTGAGTCGGTGGGAAAAGTTTCGGCCCCGGGTTACCTATACGGATCGCGCACTTAAAAATTCGATTTATCAAACGCGGAAGGTGTTGGCTCGCCGGCGTATGCGCCCATGCGCGTGACAACCGCCAGCAGATGCTTCGGTGTGCACCTCTGCCCACCCGGCACCTTACGGTGCCGGTTCGCCGAGTTGAGAGTGCTTGGGCCCAAGGGCACTCGCAGCCAACCTTGCTTCGGCCATCCGCTTAAGCGTCACGCGATCCACCTTTCCGGTGGCGTTCAATGGCATCGTATCGAGAATCACAATTTCTTCGGGCGCTTTGTATCCGACGCGCTCGCGGGCGAAGCGGATTAGCTCCGCGCTGGTGGGCCGTATATCAACGCGGGACGATTTGGCATCAGGGACGCGACGCGGTCCCCTGGTTCTAAACCCAGCGCAACGTAATGAGTCGCCAGCCGAGAACTCGTCTCATCGAGTTGCCGCCAGCTCATTCGGGATTTGGCCGGTCTGGTCAAGCGACACGGCAACGGACAGGCTTGTACATGCCCGGCCCGGCGGCCTTGGTGCCAATCTGGTGACCAACCGACAATTCTCAACCAACAGTCGCGTGGATACAACCCTTGACATCACTGGTGCGCCGCTGCGTTGAGCATGAGCGTGAGTGTGAACCGCTGCTCACCCGGCACCTTGCGGTGCCGGTCGATTTAGTCCGTTAACGGCGCAATGTCATCCTGAAGGAGCAACGCGACTGAAGGATCTGCCAACCATCGCCGCGATGCCAAATACAGTACGACGTTGCGTAGCGTCGAGGGAAGATCCTTCGGCTCGCTACGTGAGGCCTCAGGATGACACCTCAATCCGGGACTAAATCGACAAGCCGTTACGGTGCCGGTTGGCCGACGGGATAGGGATGCTGGGGTATGAACCGCTGCCCACCCGGCACCTTACAGTGCCGGTTCGCCGATGGGGATGCTCGGTGTGAATCGCTGCACCGCTGCGTCAAAAATTCCATTTGTCAAACGCCGACGGTGTGCGCTGGCCGGCGTACGCGCGCATGCGGGTAACAATCTCTGGCCGATCGCCTGACCGGTCATGCGCTTCTTGCCGATCGGTGTCCAGATCATACAGCCGTACCGGCGCGTCGGGATTTTTCCGCAGACCGGTTTGGATGGCCTTCCACCGACCGGCTCGCACGGCCCGACGGCCAGCATGCTCCCAATACAAGAACGCGTGCGGCCGTTGAGTGCCTTCGCCAATCAGCGTCGGCCAGAAACTCACGCCATCCAGTCCCGCCGGTGGCGGCTCCGCCACGACGTCGGCAATTGTCGGAAACACGTCCCATTGCGCGGAGATATGGTCGGTTTTCTGGCCGGGAGCGATCACTCCCGGCCAGTTGGCGATCATGGGAACGCGAATCCCCCCTTCGTATAGCTGTCCCTTATGGCCCCGCAGCCCAGCCGTCGAGTCAAAGAACGCTCGATCAACACCCCCCACATACGTGGGGCCATTATCGCTGCTGAACATGATCAACGTGTTACGCTCGATACCGAGTTCCTCGAGCCGGCGGACCAGTTTTCCCACCTGGTCATCCAGCAAGGTGATCATGGCCGCATAGGCGGCGCGCGGCGTTGCATGCGGACAATAACCGGCGTCTCCCAGGTAGGGCGTCTCGGCGAAGTTGCCCAGATAAACTTGCAGGGCCTCCGTTGGGACCTGAAGCGCGAGATGAGGCATCGTGTACGACAGCAGCAGAAAAAATGGTCGCTGATGATCCTCGGCCACAAAACGCAGAGCCTCAGCCGTCGTGTGATCCACGGCATAGTCCTGTCCCTGGAATCTGGCAAAGGTTTCCGGGTCGCTCAGGTCAGCGACTGGCGACAGTCGTTCGTGCACGCGAAAGGGCGGGTTGTTTAAGACAACTTTCGTGTTGTTGCGCCACAGATGCGTGGGGTAGTAATTATGCGCCTCACGCTGACATAAATAGCCAAAGAACAGATCAAAGCCCTGCCGCTGAGGGTGGCCGGTCGACAGGGGACCTCCCAGTCCCCACTTGCCGATACAGGCCGTGCGATAGTCGAGCCCTTGCAGATATCGCCCCAGCGTCATGGTCCCGGGCAACAGCGGTCGCTGACCCTCCAGGTCCGGGTCGTTCCAGACGTCGCCCCGTTCGGCCATCTCGTCGTTGTCGCGAATGTAGGCGTGCCCGGAATGCAGGCCGGTCAGCAGCACGCAGCGTGAGGGAGCGCACACCGCACTGCCGGAATAGTGCTGCGTGAATCGCATGCCAGTCGCCGCCAATCGGTCCAAGTGCGGTGTCTTGATCTTCGTCTGACCGTAACAACCCAGTTCGCCGAACCCCAGGTCGTCGGCGTAGATGTAAATGATGTTCGGGCGTTTCGATCGCTGGGCGAGCGCGGTGTTCACCGTTACTAGCCAGAATGCGGCCAGAAGCAGCGAAACGAAAACCGGCTGCAGAACGGCATGTCTTGCCCGCTTCAACTTGTCAATTTGTCTGATTGCTGACGGCAACGATGGCGATCTCGGAGCCGGCACGATGGAAGCTTCCAGCTCAAAACGCACGCAAGTCCGGTTCCCGTGCATCCCTTGCGGTCGCCCGCTCGTCGCGTAACCAGCCCCGCGGTACTCGTACTCGACGCAACCCTCGGATACTGTTTCGGTCCGCTGGATCAATCGATTCAACATCGTTACGATTCGTTTCAAATTGGTTTTGCGTCGCATTTCGTCCCGGCGTCGTTTGCCTCCAACGTCCATAGCACATCGTCAGCGGGCCGCGCGGTGGCCATGCCAATGTCACTTCGGGCACACTTGTAAAGAGTCGCCGTGGATGCCCAGGGGGATTTCCCCCAACCCGCTGGACCCCGAGGGTGCGGCCACCGGCCGCGGCAGCCACAATTTAGTCCTACCGATTACGGATTCAAAGGGTTGTATCAGCTATTATCTTTGTAATGGCGAGAGAGATTCAGATCGCGCAACTGGAGCATTGAGGTACAAAGTGTTTGCGATGAGTCAACCGATACTTCCAGGCAGTGGGATGGTCGCAATGGCGGCAGAAACTGCGTTCGCCGCTGGAATTGAGGGATGCTGCGATGGAGATCACGCACGAGGAAAGCAGAGGACAACGGCCACTTGGCCGCAAGTTGTCTGCTTCCCGCAGTAGTCACGGCAGCTGGGTGGTGGGTGCCTTTCCTCGCTCTGATTCGGCGCCACGTTCAATACTGGATCGGCTCGGCCACTGGATGAAACGTTCCCTTGTTGCGCTATCGGCAGAGTTTCCCTACTCCTGACGGAGCAGATGGGGACGCAGCGGACCGGCCCTCCACCCATCGATGGGTCTCTAGCTGTGTGCAGAATGCACAGTGTGCCAGATCCCACTCCACCACGCTGAAGAGGCGCATACGGATCGAATCAGTCAACCGGATAACGGAGCAAATGGGACGCCGTACCCCGCCGGCCTACCTCCGGCGCTGATTGAACGAGGGCTGAGGGTAGTAGCGTGACGTATCGAGAAACCGCTCCCTAGTGCCAGGAGCCATGAACCAGCTGCCTTTGCCCGTGGCCGAGACAGGCTGCAGTTCCTGTTGAACCTCATTCTGTAACGCGAGGATGTCACGCTGTTGCCGGCCAATGAGATTCTGCGCTTGTCGGTTGTAATTCTGCTGCTGAATCTGTGGCCGTACCAGCGCGAAATAATTTGGGACCCCACCGTAACTGGGTCGCGTCAGATTCAGGTAGGGGCTGACCGTCGGCGACGACGGCTGATAACGCGTGACCTGGGCGGAACAGTGCTGCGCAGGAAGTAAGGTACATGCCTGCAGCACAGACGGCTGTCAATGCCAGCTTATTCAACCCGTATCTAATGGCCATCGTAACTCGCTTCCCGCAGCATTCAATTGCTTCTTACGTCGTTTTTCGACCACCTTGAGGCATTAACCTCAAGGAAATGGCCGACTTTTCCGATTAACCTGTTGTAGCGATTAATCGCTTTAACCGGGCCCATTGTATTGTAGGCCCGGACGTGTTTGCGTAAAGCGCAAATCTCGTCCCGGGGGGGATCTCGTGTCTACCACGTGTAAGTCCAGCTTCACGGCTCTGGGCCGTCGGAGCGTCTGTCTGCTGCTATTGCTGGTCCCGGCCTGTAGTGGCTGCGGATTGCTCTATCCTGGCCGCTCGCCTTGTGGCCCGAAACCTCGTGTGCCCGACGTCATTCCGCGGGAACAATCCAAAGTCACGCTGCCCGACTACCTGATCGAACCACCCGACATCCTGCAGATCGAAGCCGTCAACCTGGTCCCCAAGTCACCTTACAAACTAAAGGTGTTCGATGTCCTGGGGATTACCAGTACCGGCACGGATGAAGAAGAGTCGATCAGCGGCGAGTACACCATTCAGCCCGATGGATCGTTGCAGCTGGGGTTCTCTTTCGGGACGATCAAGGCTGCCGGATTGACGCGAGACGAACTGCAAGCCGGGATTATCAGGCGACTTAAACAGTCCTATCGGGACCCAAACGTCTGGGTCACGGTCATTTCGATCGGCGCGCAACAACAGATTGCCGGCGAACACCTGGTGGCACCGGATGGAAAAGTGAACCTGGGCAGTTACGGTCGAGTCCGCGTCGTGGGCATGACGATCGACGAGGCACGGGGAGCCGTCGAAGCGCATCTTTCCGAATTCCTGGAGGAGCCCGAGATTGCCTTGGATGTGTTGGGCTACAACAGCAAGGTATATTACGTCGTCACGCAGGGCGCTGGTTTGGGTGACCAGGTCGTCATCCTGCCGGCCCGCGGCAACGAAACCGTCCTGGACGCCATCGGCCAGATCCAGGGGCTGCAGTCCAACTCGTCGACGCGCATGTGGTTGGCCCGACCGGGCTATAACGAGGCGGGCGGCGATCAGATCCTGCCCGTCGACTGGATCGCAGTCACCCAGCGTGGTGACATCGCCACCAATTACCAGATCATGCCGGGCGACCGTCTGTATGTTTCCGAGGATAAGCTCGTGGCCCTGGATACGGCCCTCGGCAAGGTATTCTCGCCGGTGGAACGGGTCTTCGGCGTGACCCTGCTCGGGACGAACACCATCCAACGTATCAAGTTCTTTAATCGGTTCAACGGTGGTTTTGGCGGAGGTGGAGTCTTACCATAGCAAGTTGCTGTTCGCGGTAACCAAGTCAACGCGGTCGGCAGAGTATAGACGCTCGCAGTTGACAACACAGATCTCGTTCGAGACGAGGTTCGCACTTTCGATCATGTCACATGAAGGGGAGCAGCCCGAACAGGGCTTGCGCGTTGCTGCTATGCGAGAGCTGCGTTACTTGTGCTTCGTGCTGGGTATAGCGATGGTCGGTGGCTGCCATGCCGGTTTTCTAGGGAAACGGATATCGGAGTGCCACTGCCCGACCGACATCCGCCAGACCATGCCTTTGGTCGCCGGCGAAGATGCCCTCTTTCACTGTCCGTGCGGTCCCTCGGCGAATTACTACGGCTACAAGCCTACCTGTTGGGGTTCCTGGCCGTCGCCCGGTGAGACCTGGCGTGATGCGCATTGCGGGCCGACGCCGATCGACTATGAGAGGGAGCCGTGCATGTCAGAGCCGCAGTACGAGTACTTGCCGCAGCCCGCCTCGCAACCCGTGCCGGAATCCGTGCCGGAATCCGTGCCGGAATCTGAGTCGGAATCTGAGTCGGAATCTGAGTCGGAATCTGAGCCCTCGACTGCAGTCGGTAAATTGCAGTGGCGTAAAACGTCGCCGGGCCGCTCCCAGGCCGTGCGCGTCGAGGCGGCCCCGCCTCACACAATGCTCGTGATCCCGCGACGGCAACTGTCAACTGCGGACATTGAACTGCGGCCGCTGTCTACCGTGGACGATGACGAAGAGGACCGCCTCAGAGCCCGAGTTCGAGCTATTCTTGGAAGCTAAACCACTCAGCCGGGAAGAGCATTCGCCATCCGAGGCGACTTCTGAAGGCCACACGCAATTGCCGCGGATGGACCGTATCCGGCCTGCTTCATACTACGAGCCGGCGCATGAACAACCGTCGGTGACCAAGGATGATCATGCAGTGCTTCGCTTGCTGGATGAATGCGAAGCGGGGGCAATGATGATTGACGGCGATTCAGCGTCCGCGCAGCTCGAATCGCTGATCAGCGATGAGTTGTCGCAATGGGAGAGCACGTCCGTGGCACGCCTTGACGATGCACTTCGACCCGACACTCCCGGTCCGACGAAAAAACTCGCGCCGATAGCAACCTTGCGCTTCAAGGACTGATCGGCTGCCAAGCCGCCGTCCTGCACCAGGTTGTTCCGCGGCCAGGGTGGCATAGGCGGGGGTAGGAGTTGGAAACACAGAGACACAGAGGGCACCGAGGTTGGTCCTCGTCTCCTCTGGCATTCTCCTTACCCTCCCTCTCCGTGCTCTCTGTGCCTCCGTGTTTCAATCTCCCTGAGTTCTCAATCTCCCTCCCGCCAGAAAACGGGACACAGTCACCAGGTGGTCACCAGGTGTGCCTTCCCCTACACGTTCCGTTTCAGGTACACTTCAATCATAAGACGTGGCGAACGTCTGCATGCGGTTATCGACCCTGGAGGCGAAGTTGAACACGGTATTGGTCACGGGTTGCGCGGGGTTCATTGCCTCCCAAGTTTGCCAGCAGCTTCTGGAGCGTGGCGATTGGGTCGTCGGCATCGACAACCTGAACGACTATTACGACGTGTCGCTGAAGCATCACCGCTTGAATCAACTGCGCCAGCACCCTCGGTTTACGTTCCAGCAGATCGACATCGAGCAGCGCAGCGCAGCTGGCGGAATTATTCCAGGCGCACTCGTTTTCCGCAGTGCTGAACCTGGCAGCCCGCGCCGGCGTGCGGTACAGCATGGAGAACCCGTTCGTGTACATGACGACGAACGCCATGGGCAACCTTAACCTGCTGGAAGAGATACGGCATCGCGGCATCAAGAAATACGTGCTCGCCTCGACCTCGTCGCTGTACGCCGGCCAGCCCATGCCGTTCGACGAGGAGCTTCCGGTCAACACGCCGATCTCGCCGTATGCCGCATCGAAGAAGGCAGCTGAAATGATGGCGCATGCCTACCATCATCTCTACGGATTGGACGTGAGCGTCGTGCGCTACTTCACGGTGTTTGGCCCGGCTGGAAGGCCCGACATGTGCATCTTCCGCTTCATCCAGTGGATTGATCAGGGCCATCCGATCGAACTGTTTGGGGATGGCAACCAGTCACGCGATTTTACTTACGTGGATGACATCGCACGTGGCACGATTGCCGCCGCGACGCCCGTGGGCTTCCAGGTTATCAATCTGGGGGGCGGAAAGCGGCCGATCACGCTAAACCAGATCATCCAGGATTTGGAACATAGACTGGGGAAAAAAGCCCGGATCGAACACCAGCCATTCCATACCGCGGATATCAAATCGACCTGGGCCAGCATTGACAAAGCCAAGCGATTGTTGGACTGGGAACCGCAGGTCTCGCTGTCCGAAGGGCTGGACCGCTGCGTTGGCTGGTACCGCGAGAACCTCCCCTGGTCCAGCACGATTGAATTGTAAGGCATTCGCCCGCTTTTCCTCGCGCATTCCGTACTTCCCCTACTTTCGTACTCCGCACCCCGTAATTCGGTAGGTGCGCCGCCCGGAACACGGCCCAGAGGGCCATGCTGCGGCCTTGACCTGGAGGCACCCGAATTACAATGGAGTCTAACGACGATGGACCATCCCCTTTCGTTTACGAGGCTTGCATGAGCTGTATCCGACTTCTGTTGGCGGTTGTCATTTCAGCCACTTGCTGGGGGCCGCACGCCTTCGCACAGGAAGCAGCCGGTGATGCGGAGGTTGCGTCCGTCCGCCAGGCAGCTGCGAATTATCTGAAGGCGCTGGAGGAGGGCAATCGCGAAGCGCTGCTCGCCGCCTGGTCACGCGATGGCAACTACGTCGATGCCGCCGGGCGCTCGTATAGTGCCTACGCTTTGATCGAATCGGAATTCGCCGCGGGAAGTACTCCGGCACGACGCGTCGTGTCGGTCGCCGACGACACCATCCGCATGGTGACTCCGGATGTCGCGATCCAGGACGGGGTGACGCGGCACGTCGCCCCTGCGGGTGAGCCGACTCCCCAGAGCCGCTACACGGCGGTGTGGGTCAAACGCGACGGTGCCTGGTTGCTGGACAGCCTGCGCGAATCCGTCGTCCCCCTGCCGCCGACGAATTCGCGGCTTACAGAACTTCACTGGCTGCTGGGTAGTTTCGCCGGGATGGCCGACGACGGCAGCCACGTCGTGGTCACGGCCGTTCAGAGCAGCGATGGTAACTTCGTGTTGCGGGAGTTCGCGATTCAGAATCCCGACGATACCCAACATACAATCAGTCAGCGGATCGGATGGGATCCGCTGGGTAGCGGCTTTCGTTCGTGGACATTCGACTCCTACGGCGGTTACAGCGACGCCACATGGAAACGCCACGCCGACAGCTGGATCGTGCACAGCAGCGGTGTGACCGCGGAAGGCCAGCGCACGACGACGACCGCGCTGTACACGAACATCGACGCACAGAGCTTTGTGCTGGAAATCGTGGGCGCCATGCTGGATAACGAGGCTCAGCCCGATGTCAAAGTGAAAATGGTGCGGCAGGTCGAGCAGCCGTGACGCGTTCGCCATCGAGCGCTGAAGAATTACGTTGGTCCATCTTGAGGTATATTGCCATGTCGGTGTCACGTCACATCCGCAGTCTATGCTGTCTGGCCCTGCTGGGATTCACGGGTTTCGGACCGGTGCGCTACAATTCCCTGGCAGGTACGCAAGCCGACCAGGCGCCAGCCGGCGAATCAGCCGCCCAACAAGAGATTTTTAACAGCCCGGCCTGGGCTGCCGCCGTCGATGGATTTAACGAGTGGCTTTCGGTGCAAATCACCTACCCTCAGGACCAGGTACCGCAACTGAAGGCCGAATTCAAGGCTCGGATTGACAAGATGTCCGCCTCCCAGTTGCAGAGTTTCCTCACCGACATGCAGCAGAAACTGGCAATTCTGAACGGGCCTGACGCCATGGAAGCACGTGCGTGGGCTGAGCGGCGTTTGAATTTGTACACCGCTGCGCGGGCGGCCGAGTTCCGAAAGACACTGCCCGACGTGGCTCGCATGACCGCGGCGCAGGTGGAGCAAGCCTTGGTCGAACTCAGACTGCACCGAGCGTCGGTCGCATCCGAACAACAGAAATTCTCCCAGTTTCGCGACCAACAGGTTGTAGCCACGCGTCAGCGGCTTCAGGCGCAGGCCAGCGCGGCTGCAGCGGCGAATGCCGCCAGTAACCACCCCGGCTACCAGGGGGGCAGCTACGCGCCGCGATCCAACCGCGCTCAAATCGAACGTTACCCCGGCCTCGGCTACGGCCGAGGTTTCGGCGGCTGGCGATGGTAGCCGAAGGGGACTCGGGTGAGCAGCGGTTATCGGCGTGGGCCCCATCCCCCCGGCGAACCGGCACGGTAAGGTGCCGGGTGGTCAGCGTTTATCGGCTTGGGCATCCCCATCTTCTGCCAGCCAAGGTGAGCCTGTGGATGTGCGTCCCGGATCACGGGCGTCTACCGTCGCAAGTGGCACAACGCCTCGGCAGATCCTTTGGTCGCTGACGGTGCTGCGCACGTTGTCAGCTCTCTCAGGATGACACGTGGCCGCGAAATGTGTCGTACGATGTGAGCACGTACACTCCTCTACTGGCACTCGCGCCGACATCGCCTAAAATTAAAATGTCGTTCAGCACTTGAACCCCCGGCAACCATCCATGGCACTGACATCCGTTAACCACGCTGACGCCCTCCGCGAAAAATTGCAAGCCAAAACGGCCGCCATCGGCGTGATCGGCTTGGGCTACGTCGGGCTGCCGCTGATTGATGCCTTTCAGCACTCGGGATTCTCGATGATCGGTTTCGACATCGACGCGCGCAAGGTCGAGCGGCTGAATCGTGGTGAGAGCTACATTGCGCATATCCCTTCGCAGAGAATCCGTGGTTGGCTGGATGGCAAGCGGTTTCTCGCCACCGCCGACATGACCCGGATGAGCGAAGTGGACGCGCTGTTGATCTGCGTTCCCACGCCGTTGTCTGAGAGCCGCGATCCCGACCTGCGGTTCGTCACGCTCACGACCGAGTCCGTCGCCCAATCCCTGCGTCCGGGCCAGTTGGTCGTGCTGGAAAGCACCACCTATCCAGGAACCACCCGCGACGTGATGCTGCCGATCCTGGCCACGTCCGAATTAAAGGTCGGGCAGGACTTTTTTCTGGCCTACAGTCCCGAGCGGGAGGACCCCGGGAATGCCGACTATTCGGCCAGCGGTATACCGAAAGTGGTCGGTGGATATGACGAGGATTCGTTGCAGTTGGCCAGCCTGCTGTATTCGAGTGCCGTGGTGCGCACGGTTCCCGTATCTTCGCTGGAAGTGGCAGAGGCCTGCAAGATCCTGGAGAACATCTATCGCAGTGTCAACATAGCGATGGTCAACGAGCTGAAGCTGCTATTTCAAAAGATTGGCATCGACGTCTGGGAAGTGATCGATGCGGCCAAGACTAAGCCCTTTGGATTTCAAGCGTTTTATCCGGGGCCCGGCTTGGGCGGGCATTGTATCCCGGTGGACCCGTTCTATTTGAGCTGGGTGGCCCGCAAGCACGAGATGCCCACCAAGTTTATTGAGCTGGCGGGTGAGATCAACACCAGCATGCCCAAGTACGTCGTGGATCGGGTGGCGGAAGCGTTGAACAATGTGGGCAAGCCGATTCGCGGCAGCCGCGTGGGAATACTGGGTGTGGCGTACAAGAAAGACGTGGACGATCCCCGCGAAAGCCCCTCATTCAAACTGATGGAGTTGCTGCAACAGCGGGGGGCCGTGTTAAGCTACTGCGATCCGCACATCCCGGTATTACCCGGCATGCGGCACTACCAGGTACCGCGTTTAGCCAGTGAAGATTTGACGCCGGACTACCTGGCCTCATTGGACTGCGCGTTGATTGCGACGGACCACAGTGCGTTTGACTACGAAGCGATCGTGCACCACGCGCCGCTGATCGTGGACACCCGCAACGCCACAAAGCACGTGCTCCAAGGCCGCGTCAAGATTGTGAAGGCATAGTTCCTTTCCGCATCCCACAGCCTTCTAACCTTCTCGCAGTCACACCATTCGCATCCTAGTCTGACTCAGATCCTTCGGTCGTCATTCGCAACGTCTCGCATAACAAGCTCCGATGGCGGCTCCGGCTGTGTTCAGCACGAAGTCCAGCGGCGAAGGAAAGCGATCAGGGACGCCGATCTGCACCACTTCGACGACCAGGCTGATGCAAGCGCAAGCAATGGTCGCCAGCCAAACCGGACGACTACTGGGGTATGCCGATACCATCAAGAACCCAATCGGCAGAAAACACAAAAGGTTCAACACGGCATCCGTGGGGCCGGGCGGTTGCCACAAGATTCCCAGCAGCGACTCACCGCCACGGTCATGCCACATCCAGTACGTCGCCGCCAAATGCAGTCTGTCGTTGCCAAGATAGTCAAACGTCTTGCCGTTGACCGTGACCGTTGCCCGAGCTATTTCTCCCAGCCAAGGCCTGCACCATGTGAGTTCATTACCGAGCGCTCAGCTGATGGCTCGGATCCCACACGTGCATCGGCTCAACGCGCAAACGCTCCGATATCGCGATGGATTCGTCCACCGACATTTCGAGTTGACAGCCGCGCAGGCTGAGCTCAATCGTCCGCCATTCACTCGACGGAAACACGTTTTGAATGACTCGCGGCGGCAATCCATCCGGTGCATCCGCCGTCACGCGAAGTCGCAGAACTAAATCTGAGTCTTCCTGAGCCAGCGTAAAATTGCAGGCGAAGTGATCCCGCGATAACGTGAAGATGCGTGCAGGACCTGACTGGACGTCGCGGAATGCCCTCACCCTGAGCGAGACCTTTAGGTCGTGAATCGTTTCCGGTCGAGACATCCACGTCGGTGGCCGCAGACCGTAGATCATTCCCGGCCGCTCAAACCGAACCGTGCCATCGCGTTGGATTGCTGCGCCGTTAGGTATGCGTTGCGGTGGTTTCCACGAGAAGGGCCATAGGGCGACCGCCAAATAACTTACGACCAACGCACCAGCCAGACAATCAGCGGTCTTACCGCGAAATAGAGTTCTGATTTGTTTCAATGGCCTCTCTCCTGCGCCGAACACGGGGCGGCGGCATTCCGCATCTGGAAACACGCACATGACTTGCGCGGTTGTGGCCACAATTAAGGGCGCGCAACAATCGCCGTATCGCGCAACCAACGCAGCAAAGTGTGAGCGTCAATTTCTTTGCAGTAAGTGGGATCGCCGTTGAGTATTCAGACAATCGGTGTGCCGAACAAAACATCGTATTGACTCTGCAACAACTTACGGTACTCATCTCGCCGTTTTGCCATGTCTTGCATTTGTTGTACATCGCGCTCCGCCAGTTGTCTAACACAAGCCATAATATCTGATGAAGCCGACTGCTCGATCCCTATGGAATACGAACCTTGCCCGATGTCGTTCATTACGTCGTGCATTTTCTGATGGTAGCAGATGGCAGCAATTGATTTGCCGGCCAGCAGCGAGAGGATCACTCCATGAAAACGTGTTGCGATGACGATGTCGAACCCACAAATCGCATCCAATAATTCGTCCACACTCTGAGGTTTGACACGTCTCCAACAGCGGTCAAGATGGTCCTCAGGTTCTCGTGCCAGACGTTCTTCGATGTCATCAATAACCAGTTGATCCTTGGGCTGCGTGCCCCAGAACACGACCGCGTATCCTTCAGACATCAGGCTTGCGGAAAGACTCGCCAAAACACCGAGATATTGCGAATATTTTTGCTTGTTGCCAATATGCCAATACCGTTCGTCGAACACCGGCATGGGATTGATTCCGATAACCGTGCGGCGTTCCGCAACGCAGTCTTGAGCCAATGCAGCGGGGACGTTGTCGGGATGCAGGCTGAACGCAAGATCTGGATACACATAAGTTGTCCTCGAGTAGCCCAGCGACTGGATCAATTTCTGCGAGCGAACGTCACGGAAAGAGCAATAAGCCGAGCACCTCAACGCGAGACGGATCATGATCTTGCTCAGCCGCGAACTGATCGGTCCGGCTCCGACGCATAAAAATACGACCTTCACACCGCAGCGTTTTGCCAGGAAAGACCATTTCAACAGGGTGTAAGGAAAGCCCCAAGGCCCGCCGAAATTGTCTAGGAATTGGTTGGAGCCGGTAATCAGCAGCAGGTCGACATGGCGCAGCAGCTTCGCGGAACTTCGCCAAAAGCAGGCTTCGGCGATGAATGTAGGAAAAAACGACAATGTCGCCCGAACTGCGGAGACAAGCGAATGAAGCAACGGAATCCGTTTGAGTGCCCCCCTGAGCGTGTCAGGCGATCGAGGCTGTGCGACGTTCGGAACGCGTTTCGCAGCCGAAGCAGTTTTAACGACGCTGTTGGTACTCGGCGCGCTCCGCGTACCGGTCAGACGCCGGATCGGGTGGGCTGGGATGCCGTGTCTCTGAGCCGTATCCGTCGGGTCCAGGGACAGCCCGACAATGCGGGCCTTGGGAATGCGGAGCCGGATGTTTTCGACGACCGCTTGGATGGTTGCTTCGTCACCCAGATTTTGCCTTCCAAAGTGGCCGAAGACTGCGATCGTGGCGTCTTCGGCGAGTTTCGCTGCCCTATAGGCGGTTTCGGGCATAGTCATGCTTTCCGAATCTGTGATGCCTCGCACTAACAACGGTGCGCCGCGGCATCGCCCGGTTTTTGGGCCGCCAGTATGATGTAGTACCCAAGCCCCATTCTCTCTTTCATGCGCCGCAGATTCTGCTTGGAAACAAGGGTCCCAAGCAGTGCATTCACTTTGTGAGAATTGACAATCCGCAGCACTCCGCCGTTCCCCATGGGAATCAGTGTCGTCATCTGATGGATCTCAAAATGAGGCGTAAGTAGTCGCCTGAGATCTTGTTGGGACAACCAATTTTCGATGTGTCCCAAGGAACGATGGCTTCCCCAGTCCATTTCACCCAGATGTTGCATCACAAATTTATTGTTCGTGGTTAACAGCAAGTGCCCACCTGGCCGTAACACTTGAGCGGCGTGACGAATGTACGCCGCCTGGTCTTCGACGTGGGCAATTACTTGCATCGAGACAACGACATCGTACGCATTTGCCGCGAGCGGCATTTGAAAAAGATCACCGCCGAGAAATGTAACGTGGGGCCAGCGAGCGCTGGCTGCCTGCATCGCTTCTTGATTAAGGTCTGCTCCCGTAGCCGAGCCAAACTGGGATAATTCGTCAGTAAACCAACCTGTACCGCAGCCAAAGTCAAGGATCTGGGGACTGTCCAGGTCCAAGTCCTTTAGCATTTGCAGCACGAAGTCTGCTCGTATGCGAGCCAGTCCACTATCCGAACGAGTGCGCTGCCAGAATTTCCAGTAGTCCCGTTGCTCGTCTAATGACGGCTTGTGCAGTGCTTCCGCCGAATCGCTTTCAGGCATGGTTTTTTCCTCGATGCTTTTTCGTCATGAATCTGCGGAACCGTATCGAATCTGCTCCAACGGCGACTCGTCGAACAACGGGACAGCCCACGTGGTATATCCAAGACAACCGCGGCAACTCACTCGCGACCCAATCGATGACTGAAAATTCCCCGGGCATTGGCAAGTACCAGTGCTTCGGCTCCTTGAGGTCTGCCTGCCAGTTGCCACAAAGCCAAGACGGTAACGGCATAGAAAACGATTCCAAGCAAGACGTAACCCATCAAATACCAAATTTGCGAAATAGGGCCTGTCGTCACCGCGGCGTGCTGAGCATAGACGACAATTCCGTACATGATGGCAGCGGACACCGTTGGTCTCCAAAACACAGCCGCCAACTCGCGGTAACCCAAGTCCAATTTCCGCATCACGGCCCGATAGTACAAGGGAAAAAACAACAGCACGACGATGTTGTATCCCATGGCAGCGCCCACGACGCCATAAGCGAAGGTAAGTGCAATGACCAGCGGAATGAGCAGGCACACGTTGGCACACATCAGCACAGTAAATATCCGGACATTTCCCAATGCCAGATGCACATAGTACGTGTTGGTCTCCAAGGACGTCAGGGCGCCGTAGATGGCGAGCAGCTGAATCAACGGGATCACGCCCAGCCATTTCGGTCCGAGCACGACGGACACGAAAGTGGGTGCGACGGCCGCCATGCCGAACGCGGCCGGGATCGTTGCGATGGCTACGATTGAGATGACTTTCAAGAAAGCCACGCGTAAGGCTGCCCGATCGGACGCTACTTTCGCATAACCGGGGAACACAGCTCGGTTGATTGGTGCAATCAGTTGTGTGGTTGGGATGCTCGAGGTTTCAAAACCGATATTGTAAAGGCCCAGGGGACCCGCGCCGGCGATCCGGCCCACGATGAAATCGGCCGACCGCAAGTAGAAGAACGAAATCAAATTGTTCAGCAACAACCACTTGGAAAAGCTGATCAGTTCGCCTTTCGCCGCCAGACAGAGTCGAGGACGATACGGATGCACAACGTAGCTGAAGATGACGCCTAAAACTCGGCTCAATACAATTCCCGCAGCCAAAGCCCAATAGCTTTTGAGTGTGATCGCCAGGATGATCGTCACAAAAAATCGCGAGATTCGCTTGATAAACATAAATCGAAACTCGCGATCGAAGGTAAGCTCCTTGCGAAAGGCAACCACGCCAATGTTCTCGAACCCTCCAGCCAGCGTACCTAGTCCGAGGACGCCGAGCACCGCGAACAGCCGCGGCTCTTTGTAGAACGCCGCCACAGGATAAGCCAACAAAACAAGCAGGACGGCGGCTGCCGCACCAAAAGCAACGTTAAACGTCCACGCGGTATCATAGTGAGTCCTTTCCGCGGAATGGTTCTGGATTAGCACCATGTCGAAATTGAATGCACTGAGCAACTCCAGCAGCGCCACGACCGCTGAGGCCATCGAGACAAGTCCAAAATCAGCCGGTACCAACAGTCTCGCCAGAACAATCGTGCTGATCATGCCCAGGCTTCTGTCGACAAGCTGAGACAGCACCATCCACGCAGCACCTCTTTTGACTTGACGCTCGGTGGATCCCATAGACGCTGTATTGCCCGTTTTGGCGGTTTGGCCAGGCAGTGCTCCGTTTGTCAACCTGGAATCGCGGCAATTCGCCGTCTAGAGGACGACCTTGCGGCAAACAAAGGCTTCCGCGTGTCCTTCCGCCGCATTACATTCCATGCCCCGCAAACGCATCAAGCCCGCGAATGTCTCGCGTGTGAACCATGCGTGTCCCCGCTGTGACGGAAAGCACCGCATCAAGACGTCGATTTTCTGTTCCACGACTTTCATCGACAGGGGGAAGAACAGATTGGGCGTGCCAAGGTCACCATCGTACTTGGGGATCTCATACTCAAAGATCGCGTGGTCTCGAAACGTGTTCCACGTCAACTCGGACACGAGGCGGTGGTCTTGGTGCCGATCCGCGAGGCAATGCGTAAAAATACAGTGCGGACGGTACCTGTGTTTTAAAGACTCAAAGTAATCCTTTACCTCACCACCGCAATAGGGAAAGAAGCCATCGCGGAATTGCTGGGCCTCGAATTCCTTGGACTTCGCGTCGGCGAGCATCGCCTCGAACCCGTTTCTTGCTTCAACAGCACGCGCTGGATTCGCACTCAGGACCACATACACAAACCGTGCTTTCGGGTACTGCGACGCAAGTCGCAGCACGGTTCCGCCGCATCCAATTTCGATGTCGTCGCTGTGAGCCCCCAGCAATAGAATCGTAACGGAAGCGTGTGCCGGAATTCCTAAATTCAATGCATGCACCGGGTATGTCCTTAGGCTGCCAGCCGGCGAGGAAATGTTAACTCTTGGTCCGCCAAATCATCCACGGTGTGTCGTCCGCGGCATACATGGCGTCGAATCGCTTTTTGTCCTTGAGCGTATCTACTGCCCCCCAAAAACCGTCGTGACGATACCCGGCAAGCTTTCCGTCGGCGACCAGACGTTGAAATGGTTCTTCCACAAGCTCTTCCCCGGCGCGGACATGATTGAAAATCTCCGGACGCATGACAAAGAAGCCCCCATTGATATAGAGGCCAAACTCGTTCAGGTAGTCAATCCGGGTTACCAGCCCGTCCTCGTCGGTCGAAATACCTGAGAGCATTTGCGACGGCCGGACGCAACCTACACTACACACGCACCCGCTCGCCTCGAACTGTCTGATTTGTTCGGGAAGTGGGATATCCGACAGTCCATCACTGTAGTTGGCCAGAAATAACTCTTCCCGCTCTAAATAACTCTTTATCCGAAGTAATCGCTGACCGATATTTGACATCAATCCTGTTTCAATAAACGAGATTTTCCAGTCGAAGACATCTGACCCATGGTCATGCAGCGTCACTTTGCCATCGATCATGCTGAAGTCATTGGAAGCCCAATCGCGAAAATTTGCGAAGTACTCGCGAATCTGATTTCCGCCATGTCCCAGGCAGAGAATGAATTCCTTGTGCCCGAAGTGCGCGTAGTATTTCATCAGATGCCAAACGATGGGTCGGCCACCGATGTCGACCAAGGGCTTAGGGATCGTTTCCGAGTATTCTCGCAAACGAGTGCCGAGGCCTCCGCAGAATAAGACAACTTTCATCGCTGGCTACCTCACGTGTTTGCAGGCCCGAATTTCAATAGTGCCAATTACACCTGCCTGTGAAAGTGCTCACAAAGACGATTTCGCAGTTCGTCGCACAATCGCCCTTCCGGCAGTGCCACGTCATCGTGTCGGATTACCTCGTCTCTTGCGATCCGTCGCTTTACACGGCAGCCCGCGGAGACACCCATCGGTAATAATGATTCGCGCACGGCCAGGGGCGCGGCTTCCAAAAGTCCGTAGCAACAGAATCCTCCAAAGCCGTCAAGCAAATCGCCGGGCTGCAGATCTCTTTTGGCCACGGCAATGACGTCGCAAACATGTCCTGTTTGCGGTGCAACGGCCGCGTCGTGGAACAGTACGGCTCTGGCGACGGTCAGCGGCACTTCCCATTGCGGCAAATGAAACGGCGTGTAGAAAACATAAAGTGGACCATCGCCCATCTTCAGGTACTTAAGATAGGACTGCCTGTCCCGGTCGTCGGTGTGTGCCAGCACAAAGGCTCCGTTGGCCGGTTCGGCGCCCTGCAAAAAGTCCACGATCCCCTGCTTTGTCGAAAAGTCGATTTTATCGTGGAAAAATTTCGGGCTGTCCTTAACGTGAGGCAGGCTGGGTCCAAACATGCCGCGCTTTCCCACGCCAAAACCCGTGGCATTGGCGAGCACGGCCAGTTCCATTGACAATTTGGTGCCATCTGCGAAAGAAGCGACCGCGGCGGGCTTTTGGTTGTGTTGCCGCGCGAACTGCTGCTGCGTCTCCGGATTGCGATACGGATCATAGAGTCCCTTGAGATTTCCGGCAACCACCGGACGCAGCCCAAGCGACTGAATGTAGCGGTACAGATTCATGGCGACGCCGGGTTCGTCTCCGTCAGAATTCGTATAGATCACTCCCGCGCGGGCAGCCTCGGCGTACAGAATCGGCCCCAAGGTCGCGTCGAGTTCTGCATTGAGGAGGATAACGTGCTTCCCACCAGCAATCGCCCCAAGTACCACACGTGCACCAAATTCGACGGTTCCCGTGGATTCGATAATCGCATCAATTCCTTGGGCTTGACACAATACGGACGCATCGTGCGTTATTGCAAATTGATCGGAGGCGATGACGGCTTCCAGTTGGTCTGTGCTGTCGACGCGACGTACTCTTTCCACGCCACAGCGGCGAAGAATCTCCTCGGCCGTCGTCATCGTACGATTGGCAATCGCCACCAGACGAAGTCCGGGAACCGATCGGACGATTTGTCGCGCAATGTGTCGTGCGCTGAATCCCGCTCCAACCAATCCAACTCGAATGGGATTCTTGGAGGCACAGCGATCCGAGAGTGCTCGGTCAACGATCAGCATCAAGGCGACTCTGTGCTCAAATCCAGTTATCTTCGTACAATAGGCCGCTGTGGATCATGCCGTGAAATGCCGCGTGGCTCGACGTGCCACGTTGTGTCAAGCGCTGGGAGACGAACGATTCGCTGATTTTGGTGGCTCCGCCTTGGGGCAACCGCTACGCCTGGCTGGCAGCATGGTGGCGCGTCCAACGCAGAGTCTTGTCCAGCTCACCGGTGCTTCGCAGTTGCTGAATCTGCGCAATGCGCTTGTACTTCGGGCCTTCGTAATCGCCCGCTTTCAGGTCGAATTGACGATAGCTCGCCAGCAGTTCCGCCGCCCCTCGTCTCGCGTCCCAGGTGAGAGGGTGATGGGGAAACGTGGTTGCGTACTTGCTGAAATCTGCCCGGTAGCATCGGTGATCCGGGCCGGCGTCCGGAGCAAATTGGATCTTACATCCGGGAACCGTTTCCATGACAATGTCAGCCAAATCGCGGATTTGATAGTTTTCGGTGCTGCGGCCAATGTTGAACGCCTCGTTGTGAACGGTCTTCCGGTCGGCCGCCAGCACGGCCAGGCAAGCCCGGGAAATGTCCTCTCCGTGCACCAGCGGCCGCCACGGCGTGCCGTCGCTCTTGAGCAGAATATTTCCTGTCGTGTAGGCCCAGGCCACCAGATTGTTTAACACCAGGTCAAAACGAATTCGCGGCGAAACTCCGTAGGCCGTGGCGTTGCGCAAATAGGTAGGACTGAAATTGTCGTCCGCCAGTTTCGACAAGTCCCGCTCCACTAATACTTTCGATTTTGCATAGGGTGTGAGCGGATCAAAGGGGGCCGTTTCGTCCACGCAATTGCTTCCCGCCGCGCCGTAACTGCTGCAGGACGCATAAAAGACAAAGCGGGAAACGCCCTGCCGCTTCGCCAGCTCCGCGAGCCGGACGTTGGCTGCGTGGTTGATTTCGTACGTGATGGCGGGATCCAGGTCGCCTAGCGTATCGTTCGACAGCGCGGCTAGTGCCACTATGGCATCAAACGACTCGACGTCCGCCAAAGTTACGTCGCGTACGTCTTTGATGATCTCCGGCACCGGAAGCGGCGCCGATCCAAAAGTGCTGTTGCGGTAGAGGTCGCTGTCGATGCCCACAACGTCGTGTCCCGCGGCTTGCAGCATGGGTACCAGGATCGTTCCCAGAAAACCCTTGTGGCCTGTGACCAGTATCCGCATAAGTTCTCCTTATGGTTTCCTTGTTTTGGCAAGCATTATCCAGCTAAGCTACCAATGAATGAGTTCACGCATTAACTTGCCGCGATCCCAGAAAAGGCGTCTGAGCAGATACGTGCGGACTCGCCATTTCTCCGTGAACCCGATCGGTGCAGCATTAACGGCGGACAACATCGCTCGATGTCGTTTCCAGGTCGGATAAGTAAATCCGTTACGCCGATCTCCGTTCCAAAACTCGCATTGGCGACGGGAGTCTTGTTTATCACAGCTGCTCGCTTGATCGTGGATGCGGCGACAGAATAGCTGTTCTGGGATCTCGATGAACTTACCGAGCAGTACCAACTGCGCCATAAGGCTGGTATCAGCCGCGGGGTAGCTGCCGTCCCCCATGAGCTTGGTCTTGGCAACCGCGCTACTACGCATCAGGCCGTAAATCGCATTCGTCAACCCAACCGATTGATGGAACGCGAAGATTCGGTCAAGAGTGTTAGCTTGTTGTAAATCCAGATGATCGTCATAGTCGCGGGTTACCATGCCGTGCTGATCGATTAAGCGAGTCTTACCGTAGGCCAGTACGGCATCCGAATGTTGCTGCAATGTTTGGAGACATTTCTCGTGCAAACGGCAGTCAGAAACGTCATCCGCATTGAACCAGCGAAAGTATGGACTCTCAGCCATCTGAAACAGGCGGTTGTAGTTTCTGCAGGCCCCAATGTTCACTTCATTGCGTGTGTACACCACGCGAGGATCCTGGGCGGCGTATGCGCGGCAGATCGCCTCCGTGCCGTCCGTTGACGCATTATCGGAAATCAGCAGTACAAAGTCGCCGTTGGTTTGCTGGAGAATCGACTCGACGGCCTCCTGCAGATAGGCAGCACCGTTATAAACGGGCATGCCAACTGTGATTGCAGGTACTTGCCGAGTCATGACGCGTGCACCCGAGTAGTCAGATTGCGCATGATGAAATCATGAAAACGAATCTCCAAAACATCCTTCGTATGCAGTCGTCCGGAAGGAGCACGCAAGCTACGCTTGACGGTCCGCCGCGTCGTGAAGTTGCCCTTCAGGTTGACCGGATGATGCCGCGCGTCCTTTCATTCGTCGTCTCCACGACTTGTAGAGCACCTGCGTTCTCGCTTGAGACTACGTTAAACAGCTGCGGGGCGTTCGTCAACCGAAACACGGAGAATTTGCGCTTCGAGCCTTGATTTCGGCCCTTACCCACCCGATCAATCTTCCTGCGTCGAACAAGGCGCGAGATCGCAACTTGGATGGGCATGGCGGAATTCGCGCGGGCGGAAACTCCGACTTGAAGTATGGAACAACTCCTGTCGCCGACTGAGCTTGCCGCCGCCGACGAGCGGTTTTACCACCCGATCGTGGACCATGTGAATGTCCAAGAGCTGTGCGGGCTTACTCGAATACGCGAACCTCGGGGATGGGCACGACAAACCGGCCGCCCCATTCGCGAATATAGGCCATCTGGCTGATGATTTCAGCTTTCAGGTTCCACGGCAGGACCATTACGTAATCCGGTTTGGTTTTCTTGATCCTGTCCGGGTGATGGATCGGGATATGCGTGCCGGGCAAGAATTTCCCTTGCTTGTATGGGCTGCGATCGACCGTGTAGTCGAGGAAATCCGTGCGAATGCCACAGTAGTTGAGCAGGGTGTTTCCCTTTCCCGGCGCGCCGTAGCCGGCGATGGACTTGCCAGCGCGTTTGGCCTCAATCAGGAACGTCAGCAGCTTACGTTTCGTTTCCCTGACTTGTTCGCCGAAGTTCCCGTAACCGTCGAGTTGCGTGAAGCCAGCGTCGACCTCGCGCGCGAGCATTTCTTGTACGCTGCCTGCTACGGGCCGCGACACGTCATCAGCATGACGTGCGAAAATCCGCAGTGAGCCGCCGTGCGTCGGTAGTTCCTCGACATCAAAGAGGGTCAAGCCGTGCGCGGAAAAAATCTTGTTGGCGGTCGTGAACGAGAAGTACGAGAAATGTTCGTGGTAGATTTGATCGAATTGATTCTGCTGCATGGTCCGCAGCAGGTGCGGGAACTCCAGGGTGATCACGCCGTGCGTGTTCAACAGAATCTTCATTCCTCGGACAAAGTCGTTAACGTCGGGAACTTGGGCCAGAACGTTATTCGCCAGCATCAGGTCGGCATGCTTCCCCGCATCGGCCAGTTCGCGGGCGGTGTTTTCGCCGAAGAATTTGACAACCGTCGGCACACCCTTGCGCATCGCCACTTCGGCGACATTCGCTGCCGGCTCGATACCCAGACTGGGAATGCCGCGGGCTACAAAGTGTTGCAGCAAATAACCATCGTTGCTGGCTAACTCGACGACGTGGCTGCTCGGTCCCAGCCGTAATCGCTTCACCATCTGCTCCGCATAGATGCGAGCATGCTCCACCCAACTGTCCGAGTAGGACGAGAAGTAGGCGTAGTCGCTGAAAATGTGCTCTGCGGTGACGTACGCTTCGAGCTGAACCAGGAAACACTCGCCGCAGACGTAGACGTGCAATGGGTAGAACGGTTCCATCTGATTGAGCTGCTCGCGGGTCCGGTAGCTCTCGCAGAGCGGGGACATGCCCAGGTCCACCAGAGTAAATTGAAGCGCGCTCTTGCAGAATCGACACTGCGCTCTTGCTGTTTGATCTGTGCCCATCGGCCGTCTGTTCGTTCCTTCTGCGTGGTTTGCCGGCACACGGTTGAACGTGCACTGGCCGACTGCGGATTGTACACGATTCGTAACCGTATACCAGAATTATTGTGGGCGCGGGGATTATTCTGTTGCCCAAGCGACCAGCGCGCACAGGGGACCGGAACCGGCCGATCAAGTTCAGCCGGCCTGCATTGCGGCAAGGATCGCGTCGATATTCGCCCCGATGTCGGTGCCATCGGTCGCGCGTCCTTTGTAGGGCGACGATGCGGACAAGCGAAAATCAGCGATGCTGCTCAGCGACGCGCCCTGGAAGCCGACCTCCCCATTGTTCGCCGCATACAAGAATCCTCGAAACATGGAATCTGTCTGATATTGTTCGGATGCGCCGATGAGCACGTTGTTGTTCCAATCATAATCCGTGGCATAATTCGAAATTGTCGACAAGCCGCCGCTTGTGCCGTTGCCGAGCACTCCGTAAGCGCCAAACTCGAAAATGTTGTCGTAGACCACAAAGCCGATGATGGCGGGGTTCCCTTGCTCAAAGAACATCAAGCAATTATTAACAGCTCCCGTCCACGTGTTGTGGCGAATGATGAAATTGGTGATTGGCCCTCCCGCGGCGGCCGCCGCATTCAGAAGCCTGTAATTGATGTTGTAGAGCAAGTTATTTTCAAGAAGCACGTTCCACATGGCTTTATCAGCAGGCACGATGTTGAACGCAATTTCAGAGCCTCGCAAAACATTGCTTCTGAATGTCACGTCCGAGACCGTGCCGCCACGCGGTGTGAAGAGAACGGCGCTGCCATTTTGCGAGTCGGCCCAATTGTTCTCCAGGAGATTGCCTTCCATGAGCACGCGGTGCGCCCCCTTTAACTCCAACAGGTTCTTTACCAGCCAATGGATACCGGCGTACGAAGGGTCGCCGACTTTCCAGGACAACGGTTTGAAAAGATGATTTCTTGTGACCTGGATGTCGGAGGGCAGGAACTGATCGGAAATGTTCGGATTGTCGCCGAAGAACACGTTGATGCCGGCCGCCGCAATGTAGTTGTTGTCAATCTTCGTCGGCCCCGTGCTACGGAAGATCTGTATGCCGTGCGATTCGCCCCCGACCACATGGACGTCCGAGATGTAGGAGTCAATGAGGCCAAATCGGCCCACAGCGCTTCCGTTGATGCCGTTGTAGATGTTCCCGGTTGACGTGCCGTGGATGTAGACGCGGTCGAAGATGATGTTATCCGGGAACTCGGCAGCGGTACTGGCCGAGTAGCCCAACCCCACGACGCCATAATCGGTGCCTGTTTGAACGGCATAAGTCGTCGACAGCTCGATTCCGACCACGCGGACGTTATGAACATTCTTATCGATCAACAGGGCAGGTTGTTCATTCGGAGACAGGATCCTGGCCATCACGCTCACGTCGCCAGGCCCAACGCGAGTCCCCGGGCCCGGCAAGCTCGCGTAGGCCGAGCTCTGGATGTAGATCGATCCGCCTCCCGCTTTGGCAGGCATGGTGAAATTGCCCGTGAAGGTGGCGCCGGCTTGAAGCACAATGATGTCGCCAGGTTGAGCGACATTCAAGACGGATTGCAGATTGTCACCAGCATTGACCGTCCGTACCTGGCCCCCGACAGGGGGTGCGTAGGTCGTGTCCAGATACACCCGGGGCAGCTCCGGAACCGTGACCGTGGACGCCTGAGTCGTGAAGGTAAAGTCGGCAGAGGTGGTCAGGTTGCCGGACGCATCACGCGACTTCACGCGGAAGTGATATAACGTGCTCTCTGATAGAGAGTTGAGGCTGACCGTGTGATCCGTCACCAAGGACGGGTTGAGGGTCGTGCTGCTTCCATAGGAAGTTGTCGTCCCGTATTCGACTTGAGTGTCAGCCACTTCATTCGTGATCCAGGCAATCGTGGCACCGGAGCCCGTAATACCCGATGTGGCGACACTGGAAATCACGGGCGGAGTGGTGTCGGGTGTTGTGGTGGTAAAGGTAAAGTCGGCTGACGTCGTCAAATTCCCTGCGGCGTCCCTCGACATGACGCGATAATGATAGACCGTGCTGGTAGTCAGGCCACCCAGATTCACGCTATGGCTGGTCACCAATGCGGCATTCAGGGGCGTACTGCTTCCGTAGGAAGTCGTCGTCCCGTATTCAACTTGAGTGTCAGCCACTTCATTCGTCGTCCAGGCAATCGTGGCGGCGGAGCTGGTGATACCAGATGAGGCAACGCCGGTGATCACCGGCGGAGTGGTGTCCGGCGCCACGGTGCCTACGGTTGTGTTCATGTCCGACTGGATCTCCGTAAGGGAGATCGCACGGTCGTAGATGCGCACTTCATCGATGCGGCCGTTGAACTCGTAGCCGTTCGCCCCCGAGCGTTTGCCAAGGACGACGTTCAGCGCGGAAGTCTGTTGAGTAGACGTGACTGTGCCGACAAGTTGTCCGTTGTCAAGCACGCCGTTGAGGTACACGTCCATCGTCCGAGTACCGGCGTTGTAAACTCCCGTCACATGATACCACTGGTTCGGCGCCAGCGTGGTGCTGCCGTAGCGAATCATGTAGGCGCCGGAGGCGTTGGTCAGTTTGAAACCGATGGTCCGCGGCCCGGTGTCGATCGTGGTATCCAGTTGGAATCCGCCGGCCCCTAGCCCCTTGGAGACAATAGCCGCATCGTCGTACGGATATGCAGTGGAATTAATCCAGGCGGAAATCGTCATGCTTTCGGTCAGCTGCAAAGAATCGCTATTACCCAGATCGACATACGCGTCAGTACCGTTGAACGACAGCGCCTGACCGTACTGGCCCGCGTCGGTCCAGGTTGCGCCATGGAGCGTGCCCGTATTCCCGTTTCCAGAGGCGTCGGCAATCGTTGTTCCCGTGCCCTCATTGAACGCGTATGCCGCCACGAGAGCGGGATCCACCTGAGCCACGGTGCTGAACGACGCCGTTGCATCCGCGGCCAGGGCGTTCCCGGCATCGTCCTTCACACCGCCAGCCCCTCCCTGGACTACAATCGTGTAGGCTGTGGAGTTTGCCAGGGCGGTACTGGGCGTCAATGTGGCCGTCTGACTTGCCGCATCATACGAGACGCTTGCCGCCACGGCTGTCGTGCCGTTCCTCAACAAAAATAGGGTACCTGTGTTGACCGTCGACGCGTTCACTGCCTCGCTAAACGTAACCGTCACGGTTGCATTGGTAGCTATGTTGGTAGAGCCGTCCGCCGGGCTAATTGCCGTAACCATGGGCGGTATTTCGTCGGTCACATCCACCGACAGATCAGCGAGAACGGTAATCCCCTCGTTGCCGGCCCACAATTGAAGCCCATAAGACCCCGCCCGGTCAAACCGAACGAGCGAGTTCGCGTCAGATGGATTGCTAAACTCCGACGTGCCTGGACCCGAGACCTGGCTCCACTGTGTTGGCAACTCGGCGCTGTTCCAGCGGCCCAAGATCTCACCGCTCAGCTGCAACCATGCGCCCCGCTCGACCGTGACCTCTGGCCCTGCGGTCACCACCATGGCCAACGGGAATTCCGCGTCGTCGGTTATCATCGAGCTTTCACTCACCGAATCCGACCATGCGTGCGCCTGGCCGACCGGTCCCGCCACGTGGTCGTGTTGCTTGAGATCAGCATGTAATAGTCCGGCGATTCCGTCGAATAGCGGCATGACATCCACCGGAGCAACAGAAAACAATTCACGGGACTCCAATTGTTCAAATAATCGCGTGGCACCAGCGGCTTTGTAGGGCCTACCAACTCGCCTGAATAACATCAAGAAACTCCCTGCGGTGTTTGCCACAGTTTGGCAGCGGTTAATTTGTAGGACCTGAGTGGTGGCGGTGAATGCGGGACAAGAGCAGAATAAGAAACATAAGACAATTGAAACGATTGCGGCATAGTGGAAGAATACGTTGAGTTTACTGCCCCAAGGAGAACCTATCATTTTTTTCACTCTACGCAACAATTTGGACGAAAAGCCTCTCCGGTTGCCCGCAAACCCCCTAGAGCCCCTATAATTCCATTTGGGAACTGCGACAGCGCACGGCGACTTCAGCGGAAATACGGGCTACCGCATAACATTCTCTTTGACCGACTCTGCCGGTCTTTCGCGGAGCCCTGAGCCCGTGGCTGGAAGCAGCCGCGTTGCCGCACGATATTTCGAGGGCTGCCCGTTGGCTCTACAACTCGCGGAAGGCTGGCCTGTAAGTCGCTCATTTTGATGTTTGCCCTGGGCCTTTTCGTCCCATCGAAATGCGGGTCGGTCGCCGTGCTTGTATTGCGGGACGGTTACAGTCGTTGCGCTTTGCACGCCTCGGCTCGCTTGTTTAGTTCCGGATCGCCCATCCCCGTCTGCGCCATATTTTCGCTCTTGATTTGCCGCCAGAGGACCCGTTTACGCTTGAACGTTCTGAAGATGCGGAAGCCGACCTCTTCGATCGATCGGCGGAAGGCTTCATTGTCTTGTTGCACACCCGCCAGCGCCGCGGCGACACCGGTTTCGGCCAGATTGCGGAGCATTTGCCGCATTGTGCGGAGCCGCAACCCCTGGCGTCGATACGCCGGATGCGTGAAGAAGTCGTAAAGCAAGGCACAGTCGGGCGGAGTTGTAATGGTGACTTCGACACCCTCCAGAAAATACGTCCGCCCCGCTGGCATCACCCAACCGTATTGCACCAAAACTCCATCACACGTGCTGGTGTAGAGCGTCTCGCCGTCACTGAATCGCTTGAGGGCCGTCCGCAGTAACTCAGCTCTACTGAGCCCGAGGTTGAAATCCCGATAGAGCAGCAGGTCTTCGTAACGTTGCACGTGAACCTCAAGATCGCGCGGAGCGGTGCCGTTCGAATGTTCCAGCTCCATCCGATACTGCAAATACACGAATTCCTCACGCACTACTTGTTTTGCTATACGGAGTAACTTTGGAAGCGTGATCGTTTTGGCGCGAGCGGCCAGGGTGTTCACATCCGTTAGCGCCTTCCGAAAACGCTCGGGTGTAATGTCTACTGCTCCCAGAGCGCGTTTGGCATATCGCCGACTCGCCAATCTCACGTCTGCCCGCAGCCTTCCGGCCCGGGAAAAATAGAATGACGGCTTGACCAGCGTCTGCCAGGCGTTGGCGAAAAACTCCTTATATTGATCAGCGCCCGGAGTGAGATCGAAACGGCGCAACCCCTCTTCCTTGAGCAGGCGGGCCAGTGCAATCAGGTGAAGTGTACCGGGCGAGTTTCGCCCTTCGGTCGGATCGTAAGCCGTCAATCCAAGCACCAAGGTATCTTTGTCACACGCGCCGAAATGGAAGGAGAGCGGTCGTCCCTTGGACCACTGCACGGTGAAGTGATTCGCCTCGGGGAAATTCTGTCGTTCCACGAAAAACGGCGCCTTGAGTGGATTATCGGCAAACGGGCGCACGCCATGAATCGCCTCTTGCCTGAAGTCGTTTTGCTGCCGGCAAACCTCTAACAACTGTTGTGTTCGCTGTTTGTCTCGCACGCGTTCCAGATAGAAAGCGCCCCGCTTTGTGTATCGATTGTTCTTGATTTTGATCGACTTTGTTCGCAGCAACTTTTCCAAACGCTCGTTATCGTCCAGGTTCCAGATTGGCGACTGCTGCGTTTCGTAAGTGGAAAAGATGCCGTGTTCGCTGAGTCGCTTTGATTTTAAGAATCCAATCGGCGAGCCCGGCGGAAGCCAGTTCCAATCCCAACGTTTGACGCCGAGACTCCGAAGGGCGATCAAACATTCCTCCGCGAAGCGTTCGTCCAATTCGGGCACCGCGATCCAGCCATGGTATTCGGCGTGAAAGTCGCCTGCGTGTGTCAGAGCGTTCGTATCCCGCCTATGGGCCAGGGGCATTAAGCCGACGAGCTGGTCGCTCGCGTCACGGCCCACACACAGTAATGGTTCGAAGCGGGGCATATGCTGTCGGTACCAGACGCTGACAAAGGGCCGCTCTTGTATGAGCGTGAACTTGCCATCCGACTCGGCAAGAGCGTTCCAACACGCCACAAAACCCGGGTCGTCGATAAGAGTGAGGACCTCGTTACCGCGGTGGAGGGTTAGGTTGAATTCCATGGAAGGGATTTGAAGCATTTCATGTCGCGGCCAAAGTCAGACCGTCGAGGAAACGGAAAAAGACGACCATGGATTGGTCGCTACTCGAATCAGAAATTTGACACCAGCGCTTACCGCTTGCGGCCGTGCGCCACTTGGCTCTACTAATCGTGCAAGACGAGGTCCTTTCGCTTTGCGCGAGATCGTATAGCAACAGGATCACGGGCGTATTTCGACGTGGTTGGCCACCTTGGAAACTGAGGCAACGTCACATGACTCACGGCCATGCTGGTTCGCCAGTCCTCGATTGCGAGACTCGCTCATGCGGCACTCACCTAATACAATTACCGGCACTCATCCTCCGCCGTTTTTTGCGCTCCCACTCGGGTTAACACTCTCATAGATGCCGTAACGGTCGTTCGACACAGCTGGAAAAACAATCTGAGTTCGCTTAACTATCCAGTCGCAACCATCAATCACGTGTTCAAATTTTCCGGGAACTTGGAATACGATTCTAAGGTTTCTGGGGGATTCAAGAAGCGAAAGTCGGATTCTGTCAATTACGTTGGCGAGCACACTACCTCCGAAAGGGCTAAAAAAATAAATAACAGTCACGTCTCGAGGCAGCTCATAGACGGAGGCGTCACACTGGACTAGTTGCACATCTTTGCAAGGCAGCTTGCTACGGATACGCTCCCACGTGCGCGCCGCCGCGGAATGGAGCTCATGATTGTACTCGACGCCAATGACTCGGCGAAACGGTAGTGTCGCCGCCATGAATACCACTCGGCCGCGGCCTGACCCATAGTCTAAAAAAACGTCGTTCTCGCTCGGACGAATATATCGATTCATGATCGTACGAAATGCGCGGTACGACTGTGTCGCCCAGTAAGGGTGACAATCGTCACTCGGTAGTCCGAGTTCTTTGGCAGTCTTACCCTCACCCATTGTCGTGCACATCTCGCTGCGAATTCCGAACTTCCAGAACTGGTATTCGTCGTCGATGCGGTACAGACTGTACGACATGCAGTTCCACAATCCGCGGTCACGCAATCGTTTCATAACGTTTTTGAACATGGGAAAGACTTTCTAAACAGGTTTAAGTTTGCACCGCCATAGCATGACAGCGGCATCGCATTACGTCTCACCGCCGTTGACAACTCCCGTCGCCGATGCCCGTGCGATGTGGACTGATTGGGCTTTTCGTCGGCGGTTGTCATCCTTGGTAGGTCCTGGAAATACAGTCTTTGAGTTCGGCGGAAGCCTCGGGAATTGCGCACTTGCTGTCGTAGTTTGGCTGACCGACCTTGTAATCTCGGTAACGTCCGGGATCGCCTGTCTCTCCGGCCTCGGCAGCCTTGACGACGTTGTACAGCTCGTGCGCCGTGACATAGTGCAGGACGTAGTTGTCAGCATCGTTGTATACTTGCTCGAGGTGGCTGAACGCTTCGTCCATCGCGCTTCCCAGCACGACCTCAGCATCTGTGGCACCGTGGGTGTGCACCTTGACGAACACCCAATCTTGTTTTCCGGCCACGTGAATCCAGGTTTTCACCCACAAATCGACGCGTTTCTTCCAGGGGGGATGGGAGGGGCTCACGGCGTCCGTCATAGCCCGCAAAGCCCCGAATCGGCCCTCTAAAAAAACTGGGTGCAGCGGCCCTTGGACAACTAAAAGGTCGCCGTTGGCAACCGCGCCATTCCGTACCAAAACACCTCGGTCATGTGACTTGGGACGCGTTGGATTGTCCAAGGCATAGTAGATTGTATTAATCTGGCTGGGACTTGCCCGATTCGGTGCCGGAAACGTGAAATCGGCGTAACAACCCGTTTGCCGTAGGATGGTAATCTCGTTGTTGACTCCGCAATACCGACCGCCCCGCGAGTTGTCCAAGGCCCAATCCCCGTGGATAAAACCGTATCGCTTCACTCCAGTCTCCGAACCGAAGATGCCAAAATGCGAATACTCGGCGACGCACCGCCGGAGTGTTTCTTCCAGATTCTCCGGCGTGTCGGGGACTGTCTTGCCATGATGCAAGTGAAGCTCAATCTCACCATAGCCGGCCGCGCACAGTTCCACGAGTTGCCTCAGGTTTTCCCGCCGATGATAGTGGGGAGGAAAAAACCACGTGCGGGTCGGCCGATGCCCGTTCGCATCGCGGTGTTTGTCCGCCAAGACAGGGTACCTGGAAAGTAGGTCCCGCATACGCGCGCGTTCGATCTCTGCGCTGACCATGCCGGTCCCAGGCTCGTAGTGATCCACCATGCAGAAGATCACATGTGCCGGTTTCGGTCGGCCCTGCAACCGACCCAACCAATAAGCCGGTAACCATTTCCTTAGAACCGTACAAAGAACCTGGATCTTCTCGAAAATCGACGGATCCGCGGCATCCGAAGCGCCGGCCCGACCCGTGCAAACCAAGAAGCCCAACGTCTTCAGCGCACCGTACATAACTATCTACCCTTGCTGCTGCTGTGCCAATGCCATCATCGCGTGAAGTGAAGAAACGCTCAAGTTGCTGCTGACGGCCCGATACGCCCGACCAATGTCCCTCTGCCGGCAAGCAAACTACTCTGATGTTGACGAATCCGGCCCCCCTCAAGGCCCTTGCGCCGTGAGGAACGACGCGGTCGGCACGCTCTTCCCATCGGCAATCTCAGGTCCACCAGGGGAACAACGGTCTACAATCCATAACGCTCTTTGATCAGGCCAAACGTGCCCGGGATAAACGCTGGAAGCTCACGTTGAACGAATCGACGCTTAATCCGTATTGCCATTTGCAGCACGCTGAAAGGAGTCCGTCGCAGTACCCACGCGAAGGGCCGGAGTGTGGCAATTACCCGCGCAACGCTGCAATGCCAATGGGTCGGAATCTTCAAAACTAGAATTCGAACGGTATCGAGACCTTAATATTGCCTTTCCATATTCGATGCCGACGTGCTGGCAGATACGACGCACGGTAGTCTCGGTTTCGGTTCTCAGATCTTCGTAACGTACGGTCAAGACTTGCGGATGATGCTGATGACGCTCGAGCATCTTCAGCTGATAATAGTACGAGACGACGGCCTGCAGCGGCGTTTCTGAATTGTCTTCGCGCTGGTTGAGTTGTATCGTGGAGCGAAGCGTCTCGTCGAAGTTTCGGAGTATTATCACAAAACGGGCGTTGGGAAACTTCCGCAAGCAATCCTCCAGCGCCTGGGGATCACATTTCTGCAACCAGAACGGGCAACTTCGTTTCTGAGCGTAGTGGTTCATCAAAACCTGAAACGCGGCCAGGCAGTCCTCCGGGCGCTGGCGAAGTTCGTAGAACAGTTCCTTGGGCAGACCCGTATGCCGAAACAGATCGGTCTGCGCCCACAATTCGATGAACGCGATGTAATTGTCCGGTATGCGCGAAATCGAAACGGCTGGGAAATGCTTCAAAGACATTCGTCTCGAGGATTCCTCGTTGGCGTTCGGCCTGGATTCCTGCAACCTGCGGATGATCGCACAGGATATTGGAGAGCCATTTGGTTCCGGACCGGTTCGTGCCAACAACAAAAATGGGTTGCGGATCGGAGAACATGGCAGGTTGGTCTCATTATCGAACGGGCAAACGGAAACGCAGCCGCGCTACCTGCCGGATAAGCTCGACGTCAATCAAGCAGGCCGGAAATCGGATACACACACCTTCATCAGCCAATTAACATGGAATAGACCGCGTGATTCCGACCGAGTCTCGGCCGGAAACGACTACGTCCAGAACCGCAGCCAACTTGCCCGTGAGATGCGCCGCGTCAAAGTCGCGATACGCTTCTCGCAAACGAGCCGTTTTACGAAATTGGGGGCTATCCCGCAGCATTGCCCGAATCGCTGCCGCCAGTGCCACTGGTTCCTCGCCATCAATTACCGCTCCCAGCTTGTAACGATCAATCATTTCGGCCGTGGCCCCGGGACCGGTCAACGCCAGAATCGGCTTTTGCAGCAGTACCATCTCAAACAGTTTTGAAGGGAGTTGCAGCCCTGTACCTTGCTGCAAGACAACAAACAGATCGACGTCGCGCAGGTAGTCCAAGAGCTGAGCGTGCGGCATCGCGGGCCGCAATCGGAAGCATGGGCTTAGTTCCGGCTCCGTTGCCAGCTTCCCCAGCGAGCTACTCACGTGGCCGATCTGTTCAAAGCGAATGTCGAGACCTTCAGATCGGAGCTGATGAATCGCAGCAACCAGGGGGCCCAGATTTCGCTGCCCATATACGGAGCCTGGGTGACATAAAACCCAGGAGCGTTTCAAGAGGTCAGCCGGAGCCACCGCTTCGACGCGTGAAGAAAGCGGGAACTGTTCCATCAATTCGGGGTCTAATCCGTTGGAAATCGTGACCAATCGTGGCCCCCGTTCTCGCATATATTGAGTGCGGAAATCCTGCTCGAGTTGTTGCGTATTGAGCACAAGGGCGGCCGCTCTGCGAACGCAGAATTCTTCCTGTAACCGTACGACGCGATGGTGAACCGCACGGCGCGGATTCCAGGGAGCTCGCGACCAGGGATCGCGAAAATCAAGCACCACGGGCAGTCCCGTAAGGCATCCCAGTAGGGATGAAATCAGGTGTGCCGAGTGAGGTGGCCCGGTCGAGTAGATGACCTTGAATGGCTCGCTCCGTATTTTTCGAATTCCGCGAACAACCGCTGGAATGACCCACCCGAGCTCGGTGTCAGGAGTGTTACGAAGCCAGTTTTGTAGTAAGATCCGCAGTCGTCCGCCGCCTGCCGTGGTGTCCGCTGCCGCGGCAGAGAGTGGACCTCGCTCTCGCGGCTGGCCGACGACGAGCATTGTTTGGATCGAGTGTAACCAGCGTTTGAAAGTCAACTGCACGTAATCGACCGGATGCCATACGCCGGCGCTCAGGACTTCGAGCTCGGGCGGTAGCCCCTCAGCAAGCCCCGGATCGGTCTCGCAGTACTTGGGAATCGAATCTGGAGTAATCGTCAGAATTACAGGCTGCCAGCCTAGCTGCGGGAGGTACTTGGCAAAGCGGACGATGCGATGCGTGCCGGCTGCGGCCTGAGGTGGGAATGTATGGGCAACCATCAGCACTCGCTGCGGCGGCGATTCGATCAAGGGCTGGATCATCCGGCGTCGCCCTCGCGAGCGTGAGTGGCCAGCCGCGTGTAAAGTTGATAATGTCGTTCCAGCATGCCCGACATCGTGAATTCTTGCTCGACTCGTCTGCGGCCATTGCGTCCCCAGGCGACCATCCGTTCTGGATCGCAAAGCAGATCGAGTAGGGACGTGGCCAGTGCGTCTACATCGTCGACGGGTACTAACTGACCGGTGCGACCCGGTAAAACCGCTTCTTGTGCACCGCCGGTGGCCGTAGCGACGACGGGCAGCGCAGCGGCCATGTATTCTATGATCGCGTTCGAAAACCCCTCGGTTCGTGACGTCAAGCAGCCCACTTGGGCGGTCTTTAAGCAGGGTGCAATCGAGCTCACGGAGCCCGCCCACACTACACTGGAATCGATCCGGAGACGTGCGGCCAGCGATTCTAGGCGAGGCTGCTCGTCACCTGCGCCGAGCAGAACGAAACGTGTTTCCGGGAGTCGGCTCACGACTCGAGGGATCGCGTGCAACAGCATGTCGTGATTCTTGACCGGCCGCAGATTGGCGGCCTGCACGACAACGGGCCTGCCGGCAACCCGTGCTTGCCACGCGTGGGGCACAGGCTGCTGCAACATCTGGTCGAATGCCGTGAGATCGATTCCGTTATAAATTATTTCGAACCGATCCTGGGGAATTCGCTCAAGACGGCTAAAATGGCGAACAACTTCGCCTGAGTTGGCGAGAAACTGGTCGACGAATCTGTTTCCGAAACGATGCATGCAGCGTTCTTTAAGACCAAGCTGGTGCCCTAGGTCACGGCGGCAAGAGATCACTACCGGCACCCTGGCACTCCGTGCCGCGAGACTTCCCAGGAAGTGGGCATCTGTAAAGTGCAGCTCCACGATGTCCGCCTTGAGTTGGCGAAAAAGCCGCGTCAGCTTGGGCAGATAAGACCAGTCCGTGGGGTACCGGAACGAGCGAAATCCGAGTGCCGTCAGGGGGACGTTCTCGTCGCAGAAGTGGTCCGTCCAGTCCGATTGCTGCAGGACGATCAAGTGCGGCTCGACCAACCGGCGGTCGAGGTGTTGAATCAAACGCAGCAAGTGCCCTTCCGTGCCTGCGTGAGCCGTATTGATTGCGGCAACGACATAGCAGACACGGAGTGGACGAGTAATCAAGTACTTGGTCACTTGATGCGATGCGTGGCTGCATGTGGTTGTCGAACTCGGACTGGAGAGCATACGAGACCGCAGACGAAACATTACTGTACGCTTCTTGACAGGATCGCGTTAAGACGCCTTTGAAAGTACGACGGTGATGTGGTTGATAAAGAACTCGCGCAACATGGGTACTTTAGACAGCCAATTCAACTTTTTCACGCATTCGTATTTTCGGAATTTTACCGCCAGGCCGCTTGAAGAAATAATCGACTCAAATCTTGCCACGGTCATCTGGTTTAGCCCAGATTCCACATCCTCATACCGTTTCGCCCCATCGCTGCGAAAGTGACTTCTAGCTTGCATCACCGACGCTTCGGAGAATAGCACGTTGATCCAGGGTATTCGGCAGAAGAAATGCATGTGGCTGCCATAGGGCGCAAACCAAGGCGGCCCAAATGTAAGCAGGATTAGTCCCGCATGGTTCAGTAGTTTGCTCATTGCACAGAGGATTTTTGCCGGATCCGGGAAATGCTCGAAGCTATTCTGGGAGATGACGACATCGAAACTGTCCAACATGTCCGATGAAACGTGTGTGACGAAACGCAAGTCATTTGATGAGACACTGTGATACTTCGCATGATCAATGGCTCTTTGTATGGTCTGACGATTTGAATCCACACCGATAACGCTGCAATCAAGTTTCTTCACGAGTGCAATACTCTGATAGCCAATGCCGCAACCGAAATCTACGACACGCTTGCCAGACACAAGATTATTGAAGTCCGGGAACACGCGCGTCAGTAGATCCAAGGCATTGTCAATGCTATCTTCTTCATCCTTCTGGAGGTAGTCGTCGCTGTTCGGCTTCCTAGAGAGAGAAAGCAATATGCGCTCACTAATGGTCAAAGCGTTCTCCACAGAGCGTCATAGGCGCGTGATTAATTCGCCCACTTGAATACCATGGTTAGTCAATTCTGTTACCGGCAAACGTCGGCACGTGTTGTCGCGTGCTGTTACCAGCTTTCGATGCCAGTGCGTTGCACCAGGTCTGAAACATCAATACGATCCATAGAGAGTGAGACCAGTCTTCGGTCGCCTGCTTGATGCTCGCGCCATTTCCTTTCCACAGATTTGACGTTGAACCATCCTTGCTCATTCAGCCGTTGGGATTGCAACAGGTCACTGGCCCACGACCGCAAGGGTCCCCGCAGCCACTTGGCGATGGGAACCGCAAAACCTCGCTTCTGCCGGTCAATCAATTCGCGAGGCACGTATCGGTAGAGAACCTGACGAAGTGGCCATTTGCCACTGCCGTCGAGCATGCGCAACCCGGCTGGAATCCTTGCGGCAAACTCCACTACGCGATGGTCCAACAGCGGAATACGCGTTTCGAGACTGACCGCCATCGCCGCCCGATCGACTTTGACCAGGATGTCATCAGGCAGGTAGGTGACAGCGTCCAAATACATCAGCTTCTGATAATCGTCATTGCATCGCAAAAAGGCATCCGGGTTGTTCAGCAGCGTGACCGGTTCGCTGGCATTTAACACGGTTCGTTTCGGCTCCATCCAATAAGACGTTGATCGCCAATACAGAGCTTCCAGGCTCTTACTCTGCCAGCACTTCATTCGCGAGTAGAATCGCTCACCCAGGCCGCCAGTCGGCTTCTTCGTGAACGTCCGAACGATGGGGTACAAAGCCGCTTCGATGAGAGGTTCGGGCACGCGACGCGCCACGGTCGCGATGGCCCGGCGCAGCGGCCCGACGGAGGAACGAACGGCCGTCCAGTGCGCAACGGTCTCACGATAACACTCGTAACCGCAGAATAATTCATCGCCGCCGTCGCCCGAAAGGGAGACCTTTACGTGCTGACGCGCCATTTGAGCCAACAGGACCGTAGGGATTTGCGACGAATCCCCGAACGGCTCATCGTAGATTCCCGCCAACAAGGGAATCACGGCTTGCGCTTGCTGGGACGTGACGTAGAGCTCAGTATGGTCGGTCCGCAAGTGGTTGGCCACCTGTCGCGCATACTCGGCCTCATTGTACTCGGGAACGTCGAAGCCGATCGAAAACGTCTTGACAGGTCGACTACTCAGTTTCTGCATCAGGGCCACGACGGTGCTCGAGTCTACTCCCCCGGACAGGAACGCTCCAAGCTCGACATCCGAGATCATTTGTCCCCGGATGGAATTGGTCAACAACGTCTCAAGTTCATCTACGACTTCATCCGCAGAAGCGTCAAGAGGCCGCTGGCTTCCCGCCTGAAAGCAATGCTTGGCGGACCAGTAAACATGTTGAGTTTCTCGGTGTGGCTCCGCGCAGCCCAACGTCAGATATGTTCCCGGCATGAGCTTGAAAATGTTCCGATAGATCGAGTAGGGGGCCGGAACGTAGCCGTAACGCAGCAGAAGTGGCAAGGCCTGACGATCAATTTCACCGCTCCAATCGCAGCAGAGCCGCAGGGCATTCAGCTCCGAGCCAAACACGAAAGACTGCTGCTGCCAACCGTAATATAGGGGTTTTTCGCCCAAGCGGTCTCGCACGAGATACAACTGTTGGTCATGTGTGTCCCACAACGCAAAGGCAAACATGCCCACCAATTGCGACAGCGCCTCTGCGAACCCCCAGTGCTCGAATGCCGCCAGCATGACTTCTGTGTCGGATCGCCCGCGGAAGGTAAATCCTCGCTGTTCCAGCGCCCGACGTAGCTCGATGAAGTTATACACCTCGCCGTTGAAGGCAATGACGTACCGGCCGCTCGGGGACCTCATTGGCTGATGCCCGAGCGGAGATAGATCTTGAATGGACAACCGACGATGCGTTAAACCGATGCCCGATCTGTGATCCAGCCAAACGCCTGAACTGTCAGGGCCTCGATGCACTAATGCCGATCCCATCGTGTTCAGCTCGTGCTCGAAGCATTCGGCGGCAGTTCCTGCGGGGCGATAGATTCCGGCGATTCCACACATATTACTTACTGCATCGGTTGGAGCCGAGCGATGGTGGAGGCCTTAATATCATGTCGACCAGATCTAGTTGGCAGTAGGAGAATTCAGCGCTGGCTTGAACACAATGCACACCCAAGGGCGCAGAAAGCTGCAATCCAGTAGACTTGAGCGATACTCTCGAGGTTGTGGAACATTCCCAGAAACAAGATCAAGATCATCGAATTCCGGCAGGAAACTGCCAATTGTTTCGATTGGACCGCGACGACCGATTTGCAATCTGCGGCAAGTTTTTTTGTCTTCGAATAGTTCACGAAGATGCCGGAGATAAAGACCAGGAAGGCGACGCCGCCAATCGTACCTGTTTCGCCGAGGACCCCGCCGATAATGTTGTGGGCCACCAAGTTTACACCGTCAAGTTGCGTTACGCGATACGCCATGAAGTTCCCTAGTCCCACGCCGGTCAACGGAAAACGGCGATACATCTCCAGGCCTGCTTTGAGCCCTTCAATCCGTCCTTCGGCGGAAGAATGCGCGCTCTCCGCCTCCGGCCCAGATGCGGCATCCCAGAGGTTTTGAAGTCGCCCCTTGCTGTCTTCCGGCATACGGACCCAAATGACCGTCAACAATAGTAAGGCAATTAGCAAACGCGACAGTATCTTTTGGAAGTTGGCACACGATAACGTCCACAGAGACACTGCCAGGCAAACACCAAGCATGCCGGATCGGCTATTCGTGAGGACCACTGATGAGAGCACCAGCAAGAGACTGCACGCAATCCCCCAAGGAAACAAACGGCGCCATCCCTGGGGCCACGAAGCGGTAATGGTCGGTCTACTGTCCCAGAGAAACGCCAGCAAGGGCAACGTCATCACGGCCATGCTCGCAACAGCATTCGGGTGGCCGTAAGTATCATTCATGCCTTGCAACCGGCTCACTCCCATAGAGAAGTAGTACCCCTCATACACGAAATACTCCCATTGTGATTTTGCCAGGAAAATTGTTGTGGCGACGACAAAGCAGATCACCAGAAATACAAGTTCATTGTGCGTTCGAACGACGGACACCATGACAAAGTAGAAGACGAATATCGTGTAATAAACATAGAGAGGATTCCATGCAGCGCTAGTGTCGATGGCGAAGATCGCAGAAATAGTGAGTGCCGCAGCCCAGACCAGGAGCCCGGTGGTTTGGCGAGATCGATCCATTCGGACTCGTCCTGACAGCGAGACAGCGATTATCGCGAACAGAGCGTAGCAAAGCTCGACGCGTAGCGCCGCTAGTTCGGGAAACAACTTCTCCCATGGGCGGATGGTCAACAAAACCATCCAGAACGCCACAACCCATATTGCGAAGCTACGCGGCCAGATGCCGTTTCGTAGTTCGTGACGCGAAGGGGCGGTCTGTTCCCAATCCTCGAAGTCGGTGTGCATGTCGTCGAAGTCGGTGTGCATGTCGTCTGTGCGTTTCGTCGTTCTAGCGCAAATTCCCACGCGATTAGTATCAGTGCGGACAGGCACGTTTACCATGTTCCCCCTGCATAACCCCTGCGATTGTCGAGCATGGGTCGAGTTTCCTACCTGTCAATGCGGCTCGCGCCGCGCCCCACGCCGGTATCGGCTTGTCATGCCAGAGAAGCACGCCATCAGCAAACACACGTGCGCGAGCATCGCACAATCACCACCCAATGCCATGATAATTGCCGTCCGAGCACACTCGCTCTCGCGAGATACGCACCAGGTCCACGATTGCCTTGCGTGCGCCCATCTTCTCGAACGCCTGCCGATGAGTCTGGCTGGAATTGCCAATCACAATCGTTTCGCTGTGTGCGATTACATTCTCCAGGGAACTGTCCAACAGTGCCCCGATGTGAGGTAGATGCTGATCGATGTATTGGCGATTGGTGCCCAGGAGTTGGGCCATGCAGACGTCTTCGTCGAAGATTCTCAATTGATAGCCACGGCCGAGAAGAGTCTCCGCAAGAATTACCAATGGCGACTCACGGAGATCGTCGGTACCTGCCTTGAATGAGAGGCCCAGCAAGCCCACCTTCTTGTGACCAATTTGCTCCACCATCCGTACGCCGATCTCCGTTTGGGTCCGATTGGAATCCAGCGTGGCGCGAAACAGTTCCATAGGCACGTCCAAGCTTTTTGCCTGGTAGAGCATCGCGCGCAAGTCTTTCGGCAGGCACGACCCTCCGAATGCATACCCGGGTTTGAAATAGAGTGGCGAGATATTCTGGCGTGTGTCCCGGCAAAATATCTCCATGACCTGATGCGAATCAATCTTCAATGCGCGGCATAGTCGGCCGACTTCGTTACCGAAGACCACCTTCATGGCATGGAAGCAGTTATTGATGTACTTCAGCGTCTCGGCCACCCGCAGGTCACTGACAATCAACTCGGCATCCAACCATTCATAAAGCGGACGCACCCGGTCCGCGCCCGTCGAATCGTACGTCCCGATGATACTGAAGGGCGGATCGTAGAAGTCGGTCACCGCACTCCCTTCCCGCAGAAATTCGGGATTAAAGCAGAGGTCGAAATCCTGCCCGACGGATTTGGATGAACTTTCCTCCAGGATCGGTTTTACCACATTCCAAGTTGTCCCTGGCAACACGGTGCTGCGAAGGATCACGGTGTGATGTTCGCGCTTGTCGGCCAACGCCGTACCAATTTGCTGGGCAACCCGGCGCACGTACTGCAGTTCCAGGTCACCATTAGCCTTGGACGGTGTGCCCACGCAGATCAGAGAAATGTTGGACTGCCTGACCGCATCCTGGGCGTCCATCGTGGCACGCAGCCTTCCGTTTGCCACGGTCCGCTGCAGTAGCTCGTCCAGCCGTGCCTCCCGTAGTGGCGACTTGCCGCTGTTGATCAGATCAACCTTGGTTGCATTCGGATCAACACCGTGGATGGTGAAGCCGCGATCGGCCAGGCAGGCTGCCGTGACGGTACCCACGTACCCCAGGCCAAAGATGGAGACATGACTTGTCATACTAACCAGCTAACCTGACTCTCCTAATGTATGGGCACAAACCTCAAACAGCCTTTGGGATACATTCTTCCAAGAGTATTTCCGGGTAACCATCCTGTATCCGTTGTCGGCGATCGCCTTGTTCCGGGCCGGATCCCTCAGCAATGCCGCAACCTGCTGGGCAAACGCTTCGGGGCTGTCGGCTAGTAGCACATGCTCTCCCGACCGGACCGCGAGCCCCTCGGCACCGATGGTCGTCGATACCACCGGTCGCCGCATCGCCATGGCCTCAAAAATCTTCAAACGCGTTCCACTGCCCACACGCAGCGGCACGACGAATACATCCGCTGCAGCGATATAAGGACGGACGTCGGATACGTTGGCGTGAATGCGGATCGAACTGTCTGTCGCCTGCAGGTTCGATATAGACGGTGTGGGACGGCGCCCCACGATGTCCAGCGTGACTTGTGGGCACAAGTGTTGGATTCGCGGATAGATGTCGGCCACGAACCACCGCATTCCGTCGATGTTGGGCATCCAGTCCAGCGACCCCAGAAACAACAGTTTGCCGGGCACGGGCAATTGATCCGTTTTAGGTGCAAAGAATTCCGTATCGACCCCCGTCTCAATCACT
This sequence comes from uncultured Planctomycetales bacterium, assembly GCA_963695565.1. Classification (GTDB taxonomy): domain Bacteria; phylum Planctomycetota; class Planctomycetia; order Pirellulales; family Pirellulaceae; genus CAVOGW01. The sequence continues at coordinate 1,265,963 of CAVOGW010000001.1, read as the reverse complement.
TCGATCGGCTTCGTTACCCCTATGGCCCGTAAAGTCTCTCGATCTTTTTCCGACACAGCCAGAACCAGATCAAAACGATTACACGTCTCCCTTTCGTAACGTGTCAGTCGTTGGCATTCGAACCAGAAGTACGCCCGCTTCAGCCAATTTGTCTCGTTGTCGACGTATCTGCGCCAGATGACGCTTTCGACGTTGTGTTGGAACAGTACCTTCGGCCATGGTGTGGACCGGACGACGTTTCCGGCCATCTCCAGAAAATCACAAATCAGCACCGTTTGATCTCGGGTTGTCGATTTACCGTTTGCGGGCGAGGATAGCAAGTGCCTTTGGTACTCACGAATCTGCCGGCAAAGGTATTTCTGAACAATGTAGGGCCGTCGTGAGAACAGCCGAGTTAGCAAACGCAGATAGAATTCAATCCCGGCTTTCTTTTCTTCCCTGCGAAAAAATGTGATGATCCGCGAAGCCCAGCAGGCTTCGGTTGCATGCTTCCGCGGGTCGCTCGTTAGCGATACGTAGGTCACGTCACACCGTTTGTGTAATTCTCGCAGCAAATTGTACGTACGGAGCTTTCCTCCCGTGTCGGGAGGATCGACATAGTCGGACTTCAACCAAATCACGCGCATGCCCGATCAACCCCGGAGTCTTCAAAAATGGCCTCGGGATCCTGCCCGTCCATGAAGATGCGCAACCAGATTTCCAGGTTGCCCAATGTCCAGATCTGTTCCTCCAGATTCCAACGTCCCAGCCGGTGTTGCTGCAGAACACGCTGGATGTATTCGGGCCGGATGTATTGATGGCAGAGTGATGTCGGCGAGGTCAGCAACCTTTGCATCACCGGGTAGTAGTCAGTTCGAAACCATGCTCTCGTGGGTGTGGGAAATCCCTGCTTGGCACGGGTGACAATCTGCGTCGGAACGGTATGTCCCAAAGCCAACCGCAGCAATCGCTTGGTTTGGAATCCCTTGAGTTTATATTCTACCGGCAGGCGGCAAACAAACTCCACCAGCCGGTGATCGAGGAATGGCACACGCGACTCGAGCGAGGCGGACATCGACATCTGATCCTGTTTCATTAACAACTCGACGAGGTACGTCTTGATGTCGGCGTACAACAGCCGATCCAGCAAATGCTCGGCCTCTGATCTGTTCATCAGGTCCAGGAACTGTGAATAGATTGCCTCCGTCGCTGGGCCGGCCAGCGGCGGCTGCAGTGCGTCCGTGATCGCGCCTCTCGAAAAAGCGGCGTAATTATCCAGAAACAACGATTCGACATTGCACGGAAGAAAGAGCGACGTCCGCACGGCCTTGCGTTTCGGCAGAAAGCGATCGGGCAAGCAGTTGATCAGGCCCCTGGCCACAAACCGCACGGGTCCTGGGACCAGCCGGCCGTATCGCAGGTTGGCCAAAGTCTGGTAGTACCGTTCGTAACCGGCGAGCAGCTCGTCGGCCCCCTCGCCAGTCAACACGACCTTTACGTCACGCGCGGCCAGCGCAGACACGAAATGCAGCGGAATGGACGATGGATGGGCGATTGGCTCGTCTTCGTGATAAACCATCTGAGGCCAGGCCCTGAACCACTGCTCGGGACTCACCACGATCTCGTGGTGGTCCGCACCCAGGCTTCGCGCAACCTGCCGGGCATACTTCAATTCGGTATAGCCACGCTCGGCAAAGGCCACGGAGAAGCACTTCAGTGGCCTGTCGATCTGTCGCGCCATCGACGCAGCGATGACCGAACTGTCGATGCCGCCGGACAGAAAGACTCCCAGCGGCACATCCGCCATCAAACGAGCCCGAACGGAATCGTTAAACTTCTCACGAAAGATGGTAGCGGCGTCCGGCAGCGACAAAGAAGCGTCCTTCGGCTTGAAAGACAAGTCCCAGTACTCCTGAATGCGAACGCGCCCGCTGGCGATGTGAAGCGTGTGCCCGGGAGCGAGCTTCTTGATATCTCGAAATAACGTTTCATCGTCCAATGTGTACTTCTGCGACAATTGGATGGGCAACTTCTGCTCGTTTACGCGGGCGTGAATGCCGGATGTTCCCACAGCGCCTTGATCTCCGAGGCGAAGGCGAATAATTTGCCTTCCTGGTAGTAATAATACAGCGGCTTGATGCCCAGACGATCCCGGGCGAGGAACAGAGTGCCATCTCGCTCGTCATGGATGGCAAACGCGAACATTCCCTGCAGAAGCTCGACAACGCCGCGCCCGTGCTCGGCATACGCCGCGAGAATCGTCTCCGTATCACAAGTCGACCTGAAGGAATACGGCGAAACGCGAAGTTGCTTGCGGATCTCAAGGTGATTGTAAATCTCGCCGTTGTAGCTGATCACTAGAGGCGGTTCGTTGATGCGCATCGGTTGGTGACCACGCTTCAGGTCGACAATCGAAAGTCGTCGATGCCCCATTGCCATGTTTCCACGGACATAAACTCCATAGTCATCCGGGCCACGGTGCACGAGGCGCTCGACTCATCCGTGCCACGATATCCGGCGCCGCCGGCGACAGGTCGAGGTTGATAAATCCACAAATACCGCACATGACAGTCAGCCTGCTCCCATATCAAGCTCGTGCCCCCGAGGGGTTGACGCGTCGCTGTCGGCATGAGCCGTTCCAGGGCTTCTCAGCCGCCTAACGAAACAAGGTCCCTCATGCGGAATTCCAAGTTCGCGGGGTTCATCAGCGGCCATGAGCATCATGCGACCGTCGGCCACGGCGAGCGGGCCCATTCGCGAAATGACCGTCGCGTGGACGCCGTGCAAGGCGGGGGCCAGCCGCGATTCGCAACCGAGCGTTTGCCCCAGCGAGCCATAGTTGCTGGAAAAGGGTTGGCGTCGCACCATCCACTCGGACAACTTCGGCAGGCCGCCCGCGTCAACGGCTGGCTTCCATCGCACGCTGCACAACCAAAACGGTTTGTCGGCGGTGTTGACGAACTGTCCGTGGCGGGTGTGATTCAAGTCGGGAGCCATGGTCCAGGGAATCGTTACCTCGATTGGCTTTTCCGACTCCCAGTGATCAACGATCACGCAAACCCCTTCGTCAAGCAACGTTACCTGGCGATCAATGGAAACGGAAAACCCACACGGGGCCGAATAGCCATTGTGCTGTCCACGGCAATAGAACATTTGCTCGGCCTGTTTCGCAACCTCGACCAAGCGACCGTGAGTCGTGCTTCGCCATGTGAACCAACCATCGGGAGTCGATGGACCATTACCATTGACCAAGGGGACATTGCAGGCCCGTGCCGTTCGAAACGTATTGCGAATGGACAAGGATTGCGTGTAGGCTCCTGTGCCACCGTCGACCAGGATCGGATGTCCACCTAGGTGAACGATAACCTCTCCCTGTCCATCGTGGCTGTGCCCACAATCGAGATAGCCAAACGGCCCGCTGCGGAACAACACATAGTCGCCCGCCGCATTTCGATAGGTCACGATTCCTGAGTCGAAATCGTCGGCCGAAACCGATCGACTTACCGTACTAGCTCGCGATTCGATTTTGCCGATGCGCTCGACTTGTGACTTTGCGATCGGTGGGTTTGCGCGATCTGCAGGTTGACGTGATCGGCGAGCAACATCGTCGATTCGCAGCCAACGGTGGTCGCCCCAGGGTGCCCGACGCCAATCGCCCTCCTCGAGTCCGGCCAGGATGCTCTCGGCAGCCTGAAGCGTGGGACGAGCATCCAGTGGATCCAGCGCGAACCAGGTGAGCCGTCCCCCATCGCAGTCGTTGAGTTGGGGGAGGCGACCGTCGCTCGTGACGAATTCGGCTAGCCGGTGAACTAATCGCTCGGTGGCGTCGAACAGCTCGGCGGGAACCGATCCTGTGATCTGTTGGCTGAGTAGCGCGGCGTGCAGATAGAAATCGGTGGCATAGAGATGGTAGCAGGTTGACAGCTCGCGGTGTGTGCCGTCCCGATGAATCTGCACCCGCGCTTGCTCGCCCAGGATTTGCAGTCCCAACCTGCGCCAGTTGTTCGCTTCGCGGAATTCTGGCAGCACCAGCCCGCAAACGTACAGCGCGAAGGCCTCGCCGATCAAGTGTGTATTTGGCGCAAAGTAGTGAGACAGTGTCCGCTGCAAATGGCGGCAACCGAGCCAGATGCCCTGCACGAGACGATCGAGTAGCGATTCGTCGCCTGCGAGGGCATCCCTGAAGTAATGTAGGGCCCAGAGCCACGCGTAATTACGCAAGGCAATTTCCAGTGCCGAGCAATAGTTAATGCCGAACGGATAAGGATTGCGCTCGAACCAGTCACGTGTCCAACTCAGGAAGCAACTTGCGTACGACTCTTTGGGCTCCAAGCAGTCGGCGGACAATAGCCAGTATACCCACCCAAAGCGATTCGGTTCCCAGACAACTTTGCTGTCGCCCACGATGTCAAAATCCAGGTAATCCACATGCGCGTAGCAGCCGCTGGGACTTGCAACCTCATGTACGAAATCGCGTTGCCAACGGTCAGGGTCATCAAACTGCTTGGCCGGTAGGCTGAACAGCGGGAAGCAGTCATTAGGCAAGTAATCGGCACGTTGCAGGATACCTTGTGCGATTTCCGTCGCTACCAATCGTTGGCGTTCGGCATCCGAAAGCTGATCGGGTTCAGCAAACCAAAGCCGAGGTCGTTCCATCCACCAGGCGCCATGTCTTCTGGCATAATGCCAAGACTGCGAAGATGTCCGTGCGGTGAGTATGCCGGTACACCCAGGCGAGACAACCAAGCGTTTCTTTGGTGGAACAGTGCCTGGCACGTGCGTTCCGATAACTCGCGACTGCTTGCTGCCCGTACTTTTTGCATGATGTGTCTGAGCCGAGCCAGCTTCATTTGTGCGTCTTCGATAGGGTTCCCCGCACAAGCTGGCAATACAGCGAATACCATTGTTGGGAAATCACAGGCCAAGCGTATTGGTTCAGTTGGTTAAAGGCACGATCAACCATGTGACAAGTCGCCTCGGGTGATTCGATCACCTCAATGATCCGCTGTGCGATTGCCTTATGATCGTCAATGGGGACGACGTGTCCCGTCACGCGATCCGAGACCATCCAAGGTATACCGCCAGCCGCTGTCGTCACGATCGCCAATCCGGAGGCAAATGCTTCCAGAATGGACACAGGCATATTGTCAATGGATGAAGCGTTCACGAAAATATCGTGCCGTCGAAAAACGTCCGGTACCGAATCTCGTTCAACCCGCCCAGTAAAACGAACGAGAGACAGATTAAGCTGACCGACGAGTGCTTCCAACTCAGCGCGCTGTGGGCCTGTGCCCATGATTGTCAGTTCAGCCTCAGGATATTCGGCTTGCACCTCACGAAAGGCCCGCAATACACAACCAACGTTGTACAGCGGTTCGAGGGTTCGTGGCACAAGGATGCACGGCCGAAAATGGGCGCGTTTCCGAAACGCAAACGCACGCGTGTCGACGTCATTCGGAATCGCCACGGCGGAAAACCCAAACCGGCCGAACACCTCGACTAAGAAGTCACTCTGAACGACGATTGTGTCGACAAGTGCAAGGATTCCGGAGACAATCCAGCCCCAGCGTCTGAGATGGTCCTCGGCTTGTCCTGAATGATAGTTCAGGACGATTGGTTTGCCGTAGAGTCGACCAACCAGAATGGCCGGCAGTTGCGAAATGACAAACGACAAATAGGATGCCGAGAAAATGTGGAGCAAATCGTAGCGCGGTACACGCCGAAGCAAGCTCCAAACATAAAACGTGCTGCAGACAAGTGTCCGAAGGACCTTGACTCGTTCGGTCCAACGCAGGCCTCGTGGTGGAAACGGATTGATTGGCAGAAAACCCACTTCCACGCCGTCGGCCCGCATGGCGCGTAGAAGGCGGTCTGCCATTACCGCCTGTCCTCCCATGATACGGAGCGATGGCCCGACAATCAGGACGCGCGGCACTGCCCGGACAGACGAAGAAGCGGTCTGCTTTGCGGTCGAAAGGTGATGGACCGACGTCATCATACGTTGGTTCGCAAACGCGCTTTCGATGGGACGCCAGGGTTGCGCTGCACGGCCCCCAAGTGCCGTGCGCTGAGTGTTTCATATGGTAAGACGAACTCGACGTTCTGCGTGAGAGGATAACGCGTCGTCAAGTTCCGGCTGCCAGTTAACGTCGCCAACCGAGAAATTCCCGCAACGTGCCCACACCGGCACCCAGATGGATTGTTGCGAATATCGCGGGCATGCGGGACAAGAGACTTAGCTGGCGGTGTCGCCAAGCGACGCGCACCGCGGCGACAAGAAGAGCAGCGACGTAGACACTCAAACCCAGGAAGTAGAACAGCCGCACTTTCGGGACCCAAACCGCTAAAGCGCACCCCACGGCGATATACAACAGCAAAACCGTTGGAATCAAAGAACCCAGGCTCCAGGTTCCCGGATGCTTGCGCGAAAAGCGCACGCGACCGCGCCCGTAGCGGACCATTTGCCACATCAAGCCCCGCAGGCTGTCCCGCGGAAAATATTTGACCGTAATCTCTGGAGCCAGAAAACATCGCAGACCCGTCTGATCGCAGCGGTAATTGAACTCGCCGTCCTCGTGCGCGTCCATCGATTCGTCAAACAGCCCGACCTTGTCGAACACGTCGCGGCGATAGGCCACAGCCACACTCTTGGCCGGGACAAACTGGCCCTGGTCCGAGTAAATGAACGACTCGGGATGATGGCCCAGCCGGGACGACCGGGCGAGCGCGATCGCCTTTTGCAATGGCGTGGCATTCGTGACGTCCAGCGGCTGCGGTCGGCCCAGGCTGTCCGCTCCGCTGCGCTCGAAGGCCTCGACCATCGCGTGAAAATACCGCCGAGTCGGAATCTCGCAGTGGCCGTCCACGATCACAACGTACTCCCCCACCGAATTGGCGATGGCCAGGTTCCGCGCGGCGCTCGACAGGCGGTTGGGGTTCTCCAGGACGCGGACCTGTGGATGACGGGAGGCGTACTCGCGAGCGATCTGCAGCGTGTTGTCGGTAGACTGGCCGTCCACGACGATGATCTCCAGATCGATGCCGTCGCGGTCCTGGTGCAATAATTGGTCGAGTGTGCGGGCGACGAACGCTGCCTCGTTGCGGACCGGGATGATCACGGTTACCGAGGCTGTTAGGCGCGACGCTGCGGTCGCTGGCGGAGTGGCGGTGTTGGTTTGGTGGTTGGTCAAGGCAGGTGGAGTGTTAACAGATGTGGTGTCAGTCTCTGGCTTGCGGTCTAACGAAGCTAAGAGATGGCAAAGGCTGGAGGAGTGATTTGGTCCAAGCTGGCGGGTTGCAGTTGCGGATTGATGTAGGATTCCAGCACGCGGTCCATGCGGTCGAACAAAAAACTTTGTAACAGAAATTCGAATTTCCACTCGGTCTTGTGCAGGTTGACGTAGTGCTTGAATCTCTGGCGACTGGTGCCGCACTTCAACCGCGGTTGATCCGGGTCGAATTCCCAGGGATGAGCGTAAAACACGAAGGGGAGGCCCAAATGCTGGTTGGTGTGGTGCAACAGTCGCCGAATCATCCGGAAAGGCAGGAAACGGAAATAACCCCCACCCGAGATGGGGAGGTTGAATCGATTCGCGACGCGATGCACGGCCATGGGAAATTCCCACAGTTTCGCATCGTTCACTTCGATCGCGTAGGGTTTACGCGAGGCCCCCGCAATCCCATAGTTTGTACGGTTCACGGGAAAAATGCTGGAGTCGACGGTAAAGCCTTCCTTGGCCAAGACCTCCAGGGCCCACATGGTGCTACGCACAATGGAAAATGACGGGCGCGGAAGCATGTGACGGGCTTGCCCGTGACGTCCTCCAGGATCGCTTTCGACTGTCGCAGGTCGTCGCGAAACTGCTCACGCGTCATGTGATAGAGCATGCGGTGCCAGTACGTGTGCGAGCCGATCTCGTGCCCCGCCGCGTCGATTTCCAGGACCAGTTCGGGGTGCTGCCTGGGCCACGTAGCCCAGGACGAAAAAGGTCGCCTTGATATGGTAGCGATCCAGCAGGCGGAGGATCTTCCGTGTGCTCTCGACCACGCGACTTTCGTAACTCGGCCAATCGTCGCGATTGATGTCGCGCTCGAAGTTGGTGACGTGGTAGTAGTCTTCCACGTCGATGGTTAGTGCGTTAACTATTCTCATATCCCGCCCCCTTTACTGAATGCAAAATAGAAAAGTCGTAAAGGACGCGATACCTCACCCCTGAGCATCGCTGAACTCCTGTAACAAGTAACTAGAACGCCCATGTGTTGGTTCATGTTGATCGGGTATGCGGATCCGGCGCGTGCGGTTGGGCGAAGTTGCACGTACCACGGCGGTTGAAAACCGATGGCTTGGATTTGGGACACGCGGTGAAAGACAAGTCCTGGCCCGTGTATGGGAGGCACACACTCGCCTGGCGCTGATCAGTTTATTCTTCAGGGTCCATTTGGATTTGTTGAGGGCTTCCAGGAACTCGCGGCCTGGGTCGGGGCTGTTGTCTCCGCGTTCGCGGGCGATGGGGGCCGCCAGTTGGATCTTGTACAGCAGCGGTGCCGCGGCGTATTCGTAACGCGGTGAGGACGAGGCTTCCCATCGGTCCCCGCGGCTCCAGGCGTAGTACACGCGCAGCCGCGTCGGCAAAGGGATTTTTGGTCTTGAAATCCACTTGCCAGAAGCTGTTTTCGTAGCTGCCGGCGGCTTGCATCACGATCGCCTTGCGCTGGCCCTGGATGTCGTAGGCGCGACTGGAAAAACAGATTTCCGGCGTGTGTACCGCAATCGGGCCAGGCGGTCCGACGATAATGGCCACGCTGACCGACGCGCCCGAATCCTGGTGGATGTAGCGACGATTGACATAGCCCGTGCACTCCAACATTTCCAGGGCCGTCTTCCTCGATCGGCAGCTCTTCGACCAAGGTCCAGCGTCCGATCTGGTCGGGCATCTCGGCGAGATGGGCTCCCGCTGCCACCAGATCGGCCGGAGGTCCCCAGCGCTGTGAGTAGCTGCCGTACAGTGCGCCGCCGATCAACGTGATCACAACGGCCAGGGCCAAGGCCAGCCAACGTGGCAGCGACTGAGAACCGGGCTTCGAGTTGGTGCGTGGTTTTTTATGGTTGCTCATCAGAGGGTGTCCGAGGTGGAAGACACGGTCCGAGTTCGGTGTTCAGCGCGGCCAGCAGCTGGCGGTCGTCGCCCGTCAGCACAAAGCGTTCCAGCCCCAGCGTTCGCGACTGGTCGAGTGCGCGGCGGGCCTCATCCAGGCGCTGAGCCAGCTGATACGCGGCCGCCAGGTGCAGGTAGTACCGAGCGTCCGTGGCGCCGCCGGCCGTGGCCTCTTCCAGGCAGGCAATGGCCTTCTGGGCGTCGCCCAGCTTCAACAAAATCGTGCCCTGCGTGTCCAGCAGCGAGGCCTGACGCCCGTCAAGTTCAATCGCCCGCTCGATGTGTTGCAGGGCTTCGGCACATTGATTCGGTGTTTCCGCCAGCAACGTCGCCAGGTTGTTCAGTGCCAGGGCGTTGTTCCGGTTCCCGCTCCACGATTTGACGAAACAATTTGATGGCCTGGTCGTACTCGCCCCGGCTGGCCCGCATCACGGCCTCCGCCTGCAGCAGCTGGGAATCCGCCGTGTATTGTTGCAAGGCCGCGTCGATCGCCGGCTGGATCTGCTCAAGTCCCTCGATTTCTCCCTCGGTGGACGTCATGATGTTGGCCAGCAGCGTGGCCATCTGGGCGTCCGGTTTGCCGTTGGCAGATGTTCCAGAGCACAACTGCTGCCGCCTCCCGACGTTTGTTCTGCTCGACCAATGACTGCACCACCAGCATGTAGGCGTTGGGATTAATGTCCATCAGTTTGCGATACCACTGCTCGGCATCCGCATGGGCACCGATCGAGGTGAACAGTCGGCCGTTAGTGAGGTACTGCTGCGCCTGACCGCTCCGGTCGAGTTTCTCGTCCGATTTCTTCGCCACGAACTTCGTGACGTATTCGTACGCTTGCGACTGGAGTCCGCGGGCCCGCAGCAGTCGGGCGGTCAGCGCGGTGGCCAGCGCGTCCACGCCGCTGGCCGTCCGGTGGTGGTTCCGCCGGCCAGACGCTGCAGGTCTTTTAATCGGGCTTCCGCCGTGGACAGGAACGTTTCGCGAAGCTGCGTGCAGATCGTCCGAGTGTCTGCGGCAGTGGTGCTTGCTCGCGGCATCCGACGTCTGGGCTCTCCCCGTTGCGGAGCAGAAACTCGATGTACTGCGAGAGTCTTTCGGCGTTCGGGCGCACTGCCATCGATGACCGATCGCAGTTGATCATGGGCGGCGACCAGCGCTTCGCCGTGCGACTTGCTGTCGTCGGTCAGCTTGGCTTCCTCCTCGAAGATCTGGGCCAGCAGCAGGCGATTCAACTCGTCGTCGGTGCCGGCGTCGGTGCGGATCCGTTCCTCCAGGATCTTGCGGGCATTCTGGCAACTGGCCAGCCGTTCCGCGCGAGTTCTGCCTTTTCGTGACAGCAGCAGCGCTCGCAGTCGATCGTTGGTGGACGCATCCGCGGTGGGATCGTTCGTTTCAGACTGCAACAAGTCGTAGGCTCGAGCCCAGTCCGCTTCACGGCCCGTGGCGGCCAGCAGCACGGCCAGACCACGTCGCGCGTCGCGGTTGGTTGGTTCCTGTTGCAGGATGCGTTCGAATTGCTCCTGCGCCGCGCGGGCGTCCGTTTGGGACAGCAGGCGGGCATAGCTGAGTCGCACATCGGTCTCCAGCGGTTGTTGCTGCGATGGCCAGCTCGTATTGCTGCCTGGCCGCCTGTCCGTCGCCCAGTTGTTCGTAGCCCTGTGCGGCCACAAAATGCCCGCGATTCTTGGCCAACTCGGGATGGGACACCAGTTGCTCCAGCACCTTCCGGGCTTCGTCCGTCTGTCCGGCCTGCACCAGCGTCGTCACCAGTCCGGTCCAGACGCGCGGGTCGTCGCTGAACTTTTGTGAGGCCTGCCGCAGCACGTCCAAAGCTTCCGATTGCTTTCCGTTCCGGACCAGCAGACTGGCCAGGTACAGATGCCGGACGGGATCGTCTGGAAACCGTTCGAGGCTCTGCTGAGCCAGTTCCAGCGCCATGGCGGGCCGATCCTGCCGCACGGCGATTTCGATGGCCATGGAATCCAGAAACGGGCTGGTGACCTGCTCGGCCGAGAGCTGAGCCAAATACTGTTGCGCCTCGTCGAATCGATCGGCTTCAAACAGCAGCGACGCCAATTGCTGCAGCGTCGCGGGCCGTCGATCGCCGCGGTTGACCGCCAATTGAAAGTCGGTCAGTGCGGCGCGATTGTCCCCCTGCAGTCGGGCCAACTCACCCGCCAGCGCCAAGATCGGGAACCATTGCGGCCGCGCTGCGCGAACTGAGCCAATCAAACGCTCCAGTTCCAGTCTTGCCGACGAGTCCAGCTTGTCGAAACCCATCAGTTGTCGGCGGGCCTGCATGTACCGCGCGTCGGGGCCGTTGTCCGTGGCAACTTTCAGCAGCTTCTCCCAGCTTTCCGCCGTGGTCAGATCGCTCGCCACCAGTGCGATCTCGATGCCCAGCTTCAGCAGGTCGGTGTCGTCCGTGTCCGCGTCGATCAGCGTCTTTGCCTGGGCCAAAGCGTCGTCGAGTTTGCCGGCGGCGGCCAACACCTCCACACGCAGTCGACCGATCTGGCGCTGCTGGTCAGGCTCCGGCGACGTTTCCAGCTTGGCCAGAATTTCGTCCGCTTGATCGAATTCGCGATCGCTTACAGTAACGCGGCCTGCAGCCGAGCCTGGTCGACCGGCGATGCGGCGAGCACACCGTGTTGCGTTAGCGCGCGCTGCCGATCCTCGGCCATGCCCAGGATTTGGTAGGCCTGCGTGGCGGTGCGCCAGAAGTCGACTTGATCCGGGAACTTGGGTTCCGCCTGGCGCAGCAGGGCAGCGGCGGCCTGCTTGTCACCCGACTGGGTCAGCAGATAATCGATCTCGGCAAACACCAGTTGCCAGCGATCCCCGATCTCCGCCTTCGCCGCCTTGAGGGCAGCCTGAAACTCGGTCCAGTTGCGATCTGCCGGTGCCCGTTTCGACTGAAGGGCCAGCAGCGCCTGCACGCGTTGCAACAGCAGTTCGCCTGTCGGCTTCTCGTACCGCGCGAAATTATCGATCGTTTGCAGGGCGTCCGCGTAGCGTCCCGATTTGAGGTGCGCGTCGACCGTCGGAACCACGACGTCGATTTCGGCCGGCAGCACTTGAGCCAGATCGTCATAGTATTCGGCGGCCTTGTCCCACTGACCCAGGCCGGCGTAAACTTGCGCCAGCAGACGGGAGGCCTCGATCCATTCGCGGGACCGCTGGCCGGTGGGGCCGATTTCCGCGGATACGATGACCGCCTGCAGCACGGGGATCGCCGTGTCGGGATTCCCCTTGGCCAGGTCCAGCCTGGCATGCAGCAAACGCAGCTGGCGTTCGATTTGTGATCGTTGAGCCGTATCCAGCCGCACCAGATAGGTGGGCGCTTTGCTGCGTCCAATTCGCCAACCGTCTTGGCGGCGGCGTCCAACTGGCCGGCACTGATTTGCATGTGGGCCAGCGCGACGCCCAGGTCGATGGTGTTTTCCGTGGCACGGCGGCCCTGCTCCAGCAGCTTCATCGCTTCGTCGCGACGATCCGACTGCTCAAGCGTCATGGCCAGCAGCAGGTAGGCGCGTGGATCGTTTGGCGCGATCTCGATGGCCCGCTTCAGGGACGGTCTCGACGGCCGCCCGCTGCTCGTCGCGTCGGGGCATCGTCGTTCGCGAGCGCGGCGGACAGCAGCAATGCATCGACATTGTCGGGTTCCATTTCCAGCGCGACCTTCAGATCGCCCGCGTCCGGCAGCTTGTACGTCCAGCGATAGCGATGGCGAGCGATCCGGGCTGCCACGTCCTGGGGATTCGCGGCGATCATTTGGTCCATCAGTTGATCGGCCAGCGTGGCGGCATCGATATCCTCGCGCTCCACGGCCGAAGGGTTTTCGCGCAGTGCGTTGGCGGTGACGTCGATCAGCTGGGCGTCGTCCGGGTGATTCCTGCGGTCGCCGCCAGCAGCGCCTCGATCGACTTGGACATTGCCGCACTGCCGTCGAAGCGGGCTTGAGCGAACATGGAGCGGGCAATGACGCTGCGGGCGGCACGCGCGATGTCTGGTTTCGATTCGTGATCGAGGCCCAATTGCTTTCGGACTACTGGATTCACCAGCTTATCAGCCTCCGTTTCGGCCTCCTCAAAATTGCCGGTCTTCAACAGGTTCTCCGCCAGCATCCGCCGCAGGTCGTCTCGGTCGGGTGCGCGACCCAGAGGCCTGGTACAGCAAGTGGTTCAGGCGATGAGCCGACCGCCCGTGGGTTGCTGCTGGGCGTAGGCCTCGACCATCTTGACCAGCGCCGACGTGTCTTCCGGATTGATGGCCAGATAACGCTGGTAGTTGGTGGTGGCCTCGGACCAATTTTTTTCCTGTTCAAGCTGCTCGGCGCGGGCCAGAAAGACAGTGGCCGTTTGGCGAAGCTGAACGCTTGTACCACAGGTACGAGACGGGCACGGTCACGGCCAGGATCACCACGGTGATCAACAGCAGGCGCAGATTGACCGTGTAACGGCGAGCCGTGCGCCGATCGCCGGGCGGTGCTGCCGGGAGGCGCGTGGCGGACGCGGGATTCTTCAGTTACGGATGATCGTGACAGGTGAGGCCTCTAGCAGAGATGAACGTGTTTGGGAAGAGCGCGTGAAGTGAATGGCAGTGTGAAGGTGTGAAGGTGTGAAGGTGTGAAAGGGAAGAATAGTCATTCGATTTCGTGTCGTCGGCTGTAGACGCCGTAATGGTAGGCGTACCGGTTCGTGGTCACGCCGTTTAATACCGCGCCGGCCAGATTGGCGCCGGTCGCATGCAATCGCTCGACGGCGTACTGCACCTGTTTGACGCGGCTGACATCACTCAGCGAGCAGAATACGACCAGGTCGGCGGCCTTGGCGTACACCAGCGACTCGCTGGCCGCCAGGATCGGTGGCGTGTCGATGACGATCGTGACGAACTGCTCGCGCAAGCCGTTCAGCAGGTCGTCGACCGCCGGGCCGTGCAGCAAGTGATGCGGATTCACGCGGCATTTACCGGCCGGCATCACGTAGGTCTGCGTGTTGCCGACACGATGGATGGCTTCGTCGGCAGACGCGTCGCCGCTTAACACTTCCGCGATCCCGGGATATTGAGGTACGTCAAACAGGTTGGTCACATCCGGGTCGCGCAGATCGGCATCCAGGATCAGCGTCGGTTGCCCCGTCGCCTCGGAAATGCTCATCGCCAGCGCGGTCGCCACGCTGGTCTTACCCTCGCCGCTGGCGGCGCTGCACACGGCAATGACCTTCTTGGTGCCCCGGAACACCGACGTTCTCGGTCAGCCGCAGATTGGTGCGCAGGCTGTCGATCGATTCCGCATAGACGTAGAGATCTCGTTTGCGGGCGGGCGACAAGGACTGCTGCTGGCGGGAGCTGACTTGCCGCACAGGGAAGCGGGCCACCTCACCCAACAGCCGCAAACTCGATTCCTGCTGCAGTTGTTCAGCATTGGAAATGCGACGGATAATCAGCTCATTTGCCACGGCCGCGCCGAACGGGGCCGCAAGCGTCAACAAGCAAGCCAACAGCAACATGCTTGACAGGGAATCGGTTCGATCGCGATGCGAGGGAACGCTGGCTGGTCTGCATCAGGGAGACGCGGGCCGGGGCACGCAATTCCGTTTGCAACGCCAGCTTGCGGGCCGCGATCAACTCAAAGACACTCTGCTCCCGTTCCAGTTCCGCCTTGGCGAATTCCAGCTCGGCACTCTGCGCACCGGCTCGATTTCAGATCCTCCAGATGTGCGGCAATACTTTTCGGTCGAGCATTTGCCGTCTCGTATTCAGCGCGGCGATTTCCCGCATCTTTTCGGCCATCCGACGCTCTTGTTCGACTTTTTGTTGCTCGAGATTCAGCTCGACCAATTCCTTGCGGGCCTTATCCTTAAGCGCTTTCAATTCCGTTTTCTTTTCCTCAGTGACATCACGAAGGTGCTGATATTCGGGGTCCTTCTGCCAGTTGTCGCCGATCTTCGAGCGACGTTTGTTCTGAACAGTCAAGATGGCCTGCTTCAATTCGTCCAGTTGAGCTTCCAGTTGACGGACGTCGGGTCGATTGGAAATCTCCAGATCGAGCAACCCCGAGGAGGCCGCTTTGTCGGCCGCCAGGATCGGGGCATTCTGCAACGACTGCAGCTCCGCTTTCAGCACTTCGAGGTCTGACATCGACTTCGGTCAACGCTTGATACAGCGAGGCGGCCGGGCGAAAAGGCCCTGTCATCGGTCACGACGCCCTGTCCGAATGGGTCTTTTCCGGTAAGCTCCTTGGCCAGCTCGATCACGCGGTTGCGAAGTTGTTCGACCCTGGCTCCACGTTCCAGCCGTTCTTTCTCCAGGACTTCGATCACCATCTGCGATCGCTGTCGTTCCTCAGCATCCTGCAACCGCAGGTACTCGGCCACGACGGCGTTGGCCACGGTGGCGGCGTCCTTCGGCGAGAACGGCTGACGTACGAAACGCAGTACAATTCCGATTTGCCCACCTGACTGACGTTCAACTGCTTCTGCAGGTACTTGAGCGGGTCCACCTGCTTTTTGATCTCCACAATCGAGGCGATCTCGGGTCGCCCCAGCACGGGGGACAAAACCACCGGGCCCCGCAGCAACTCGATTTGCGTCTGGACGTACAGGTCCCCGTTGCGCTGGAAGTTGCCGTTTTCAAAGGCGATGAAGGGCGCGTCGGATTCGATCTTGACCAGTGCCGACGGCCTCGTACTTCGGCACCCACAGCAGCCACACGGCCGTGCCAGCGATACAGGCCAGCAGGATGCCGGCAGGCACGATCCACTTCCACCACTGGCAGAAGACACGCCACAAGAAGGCCGGGGTGACGCCGTTGGCCACTGGAGGAGCCGCCGCAGCCGGTCGACGCCGTATGGGTGCCGTCAACCGATAGTGATCGGGCCATCGGAGATCGGCTGCGGCAAGTTGGTTGAGCCGCGTGAGTCGTCGGGTAGGGAGGGGTCGAGTGTCATGTTGCGATTACCAAGCTGTTCTCGTTAGTTCGCGAGCCAGATCGCCCTTTGTGTGCGTCGGCAGAGCGGTTACGCATGTCGGCAGGTGCGGATACGCATGTAGGCTCGCACGCCGTTGGAGCTTGTCGTCAAACGTTGCCGGTTGCGCCGACTGGCCACGTGGCAAGCTTCTTTGGCTTGCGGTCTAACGATTTGTTTAACGATTTGTCTATCCATTCGTCGTTAATCCCCGGCGCAGCAAATGCGGTTGCTGGATGTCCTCCACCTGGGGAAACAGCCTGTCGAGGTACACCAGCAGCAGCCAGAAGATGGCGGCCGCAAACGGGATCATCACGAATCCGGCGATGTCATGGCTGAACTTCTGACCGGCGCTCGCTGGACACGAATTGGTACAGCAACCCGGTGGCGACGATCCGCGTCACGTTAGCCACAATGGCCACGGGCATGGCGGCCAGCAGCACCAGCACCTTCTGCCACCAGCTCCAGCGGGAAAACAGCACAAAGGCAAAGGCCAGTGCAAAAATGCCAAAGAAAATCCGCATGCCGGAACAGGCCTCTTCCACGAACAACGTGTGCTCACCCAGCAGCAGCACATTGCCTTCGGCGATCGCGGGCTGCCCCAGGAAGATTAGCGAAGCCGTGCTAAGCCTCGTGGCAATCGACCTGCAACGGCACGCTCAACCAGCGTTCCGCCGAGTACGGGATGGGTACCATGAACCATAGAAAAACAATCGAGGGCAGGGCCCACCAGAGGTATTTTTTTCCGTAAAGCAGGCAGACCAGTCCGGCCACCGTCAGCGGCAGCGTCCAGCCGTCCAGCGGCACCAGGTAGTACATGCTGGCCAGCACGCGTAGGACGGTCGTCAGCAGCAGCAACGCCACGCCCCACAGGCTGGGTTGGATATCGGCCCAAGGCAGCTTCGCGCGACGGCTCCACAGAAAGAACAGGGCCAGCGGCACGACCAGGTAGCCGTGTGAGTAATCGGGCTGCCGCTCCCACTGGTCGACCATCGCGACCAGTGTCGGCCAATAGGCCCACAACGTCGCGGCCAGCACCAGCAGGCCGCTGCCCCACAGCCAGGCGGCAGAGTGTGCCGATGCCGGATGGGCGTGCGATGGCTCCGAATCGTGGCTGTTCGCCCCTCCGTACGCAGTACGGGCGTCAGCAGCGACTTTTTCGTTGGTTTGGCCTTGTCGCATTTTTGACTTCGAGCTAGACTCGCTGCGGTTTTTGGCAAGATCGGCACGTTCATGGCAAGACTGGTACATTGAGAGCTGTGCTATCCTGGACGATTCCGGCATCTTGATGCACCGGAGCCTTGATCGAATATCACCGCCCTGAGCGATTCTGGCCTGATTAAATCTGGTAAAATCACGGTTTCTTGAGCTTGGTTCGTTCGAGTGTTGGCATATTCATACCTTTGTTCTCCGGGAATTTCGGGTCGAACAAGATGAATTTCAGGCCGAACCTTTTTTCCTGACAGATGGTTTCTTGATTGCTACTGACCGCTCGCATCGTTAACTCAAGGGAGACCTCTTTCGCTCAAATTTGAGCCTCAGCCGCATTTTCCCTAACGACCCGCTCGAAACGTGAATCGTTTGGGTGGACTCCGTCCCCGTCATTTGGCGCTGCGCAAAATCCCGTGTTTTTCTCAGTATTGACCCCGGCAGGGAATCCCGCAGCCCGTTATTCGGGCGGCGATAATTCCTGCAAATAGCGCTCTAATCTAACGCTCTTTACGAGCTCATTTCCATCAACAATTTGGACGTGCAAAATTTGCGCCATTTGATTCGTCAATCTGGGCCGACCCTGTCTTCGTTTTGTCTGCGGTCTGACCCGCATTGCACGGCATGGTAGATAGTGCCGTACGGGTCTGACCCTTTCGGATTCCAAGAAAAACAAGCCCTGGTGATGTTCGGCCGTATCTTTTTCCTGTGGATTGTCGACTCCGTAATTATTATCTTGCCGACGCTGTAATTGGCTGGCCGTTTTTTGTTCGATTAGCCTGTCTGCCTGTTCTTAATTTGGTCGCATCACAGGGCCTGCGGCCTGACGGCTTGTGGAGTCTCCCGATCGTACGAGGACAAGTTTGGCATCATGCACCGTAGGGCTCCAACAGGTGCTGCTCGATCTCCAACGACACTCCGCCCAGCAGCTCATTCACAAAAACATACAGCCGCGTCTTTCCAACTCGCTTCAAGACGACGCCACATTTGTCTCTTAATAACCCGGACTTCACCCGCACGAACTGGCCCGTGACAAGCCGTTCCTCGATCCGCAGGGGGACTCCTTTTTCGATCAAGTCGGCCAGGTCCATAAGCTGCCGGACGATTCCCGCTACGTCGTCAATCGGATGTGTTGCTACGATCCGATTCGTTTCAAGAGCCCTGCGCCGCTGCTGGGGATCCCCCTTCAGGAACAGGTAGCCCGGAAAGAGGGGCGCCCGGGTGATACGGGCGCGACCGCAGGTCATGGCCGTGCATTTCGTGACGGGCAAATAGTGCGGAATACCCAGCGCCCGGAGTTGTTCCGCTAGTTTTTTCTCCTGACGCGGCTTCGCGTGGAGCAGCCACCATTGTGGGGGGGCGACGCCCTCCTCAACGGGCGGTGGGGCAGAACGCCCGTCGGCTTCCGCCGTATTGACCACTTCGGGCCGGCCGACGTCGAAAAGATCGAACGGAAACAGGAAGGGATTCTGAGCAATTGAAAGGCCCGGTTGATCAGCGAAGCCCCTGCGGGGAAGAGTCAAGACTTCCGCCCTGGACTGGGGCGACACGGATTCCGCCGTGGGGCGGCAAACAGTTGTCGAATCGGAGATAATCGAACGTGACAAGGGATGAGTCTCAATTCGCTTTGCTTCAGGCAATGTCGTGATTTTGCCTGAAAAAACATGATGGTACAACGGCCGCCACAAACAGGTGCAGTCTTCCCCGGTAGGGGAATCCCCCCCTCACTCAGCCTAAGCGGTCGCCATCCATTCGTCAATTGCCAATGAGTTCGTCACTGAAAACTTGTACAACGGTCGCCGGTAATATTTACCCAGTTGCGCTGCATCTTCCGTTTTTCACCAATTCGAAATTCGCCACATGGCTGACGAGGACAGTAAATTGTCTTGACGGAACTATCGTACGCGTTAAAGCGGGCTTGAAAGCGTTTGCACCGTTGCCCGCCCGTCTGCCGCGCGATTTCGGTGCTGCTCATTGACCGAGCTTCTTCGGCACGGCGAACCCTTTTCAGTTTCCGCCCAAGCCACTCGAAAGCGGTGCACAAATTTCACGCGACGGACGTTGTCGGGTTGAGTTCTGTTTCTCGCTGCAACGAGTTCTGTGAGAACTACCCTAGAGGATACGTGCCCGTCCGTCGAGCGTTGATTTGCCTCTAGTGACGATGCGGTTCCACTTTGGTCAAACTCACCATTTCGGTATCGCAACTGCCACGACTATCACCGTCTCGCGGTAGAGATCGTGCTACAAAAGCCTGCACGCTTCGGGCGCCGGTCGTGTCTTGCATTTTCGACGTCGCAGTTGACACAAATACCATGTAGAACCATTGTCCCCAGTTGTTTCGGGCCATTGCGAACGCGGAGCATAAACAATTGAGGACAATTGTTCTAAGTTTCGGAAACCCAAAACGTGGCGAAGCGAACGAGCTGCGCCGAATTCTGCAGATTCAGCTTCTTTCTCAAGTGTTCGCGGTGAGTGCCGATCGTATTAGTGCTCAGGTGCAACGGCTGCGCGATCTGATCGGTGGTCAGGCCCGAGCCAATCAGTCTCAAGAACTTGCAGTCCGCGGTCCGAAAGCGCGGCGACCGGCGATTCGTCATTTACAGCACTTGGGGACGCAGTACGGCGCAACATGCGATCGATCAACGTTTCACTGAAAAACATTTTGCCTTCCAGCACGCGGGCGATCGCGGTCAGGATGGATTGGGCCGGTGATTGTTTGTTGACATTAGCCCACAGCGCCGGCCCGCAAGGCGCAGTTTCGCCGTAGTCCCGTTCGTCGTGCATGGTCGAGACGTTGACTTTCGTGTCGGGCGGCTCGAGTCCAATCCATTTGATCAAATCCAGGCCGCTGCCCGCGTTCAGCAACCTGCGAATCTACCTGGAACCGCCGTTCCAGTCCACCGGCCGACGCCCCGATGCAGCGACAATCAACACCCCAGGCTCGCGATCCCCTTCTTGCTTGGAATCAGGACCATGAAACGTGTGGCGTAAGCCGTGTTGGCGAGCCGTGTGGCGTAAGTTGGCGTAAGTTGGCGTAAGTTGGCGTAAGTTGGCGTAAGTTGGCGTAATCCCCACGGTCTAGCCGTCACGCTCCGTCTTGACGGCCGTTTGGGTGGGGCGCCCCTGATATGGCGAAAGTCGCGTGGGGGGCCCGGCCGAAAAACCGCGAAAATCCCGACCATCGAGAAGATTGTGACTTGCCTCCTTGTCTTTGCTAAGGCCATAATCAAACAGAATCGTTTGAAATCTAATTTGACGGATGGCTTGATTTCGACTTAGTGGGCAACCATGATCCGCAGCGACCTCCACCAATTCCGGCTCACATTCGGCGGCCAACGCCATCGCTGGTGGTTGACGTTGGCGTGTTGGGTGCTTGCGGCGGCCTCGTACAGCGGGACTCCGTCGGCACAGGCCAGCATCATGCTGCCGCAAATGCCGGAGTTCAATCTGGACGACGTTCAGGACACGGGTTCGACGTCCAGCGGCAGCAGCTCGCCGGCATCTCGACCGGCCGGTCGAGCAGCAGCGTCAGGACGATCAATCGCAATTGCTGAGCACTAGTGATGCATTTCCCAGTGGAGGCTCTTCCAACTCCACTTCTTCTTCCGGAACGGGCACGGGCGGATCGTCGCCAACGGCCATCAGCTGTCTGAGCGAGGTACTGCTCGCCGATCCCGACATTGCTGGCCGTATCTCCGGCCAGGCTCGCCTTTTTACCTGCCGATGCCTCCTGGCAATGAGTCTGCTGCGACCACCGCAAGCGGTGTGACATCAGGCGGGGAGCGCACGGGCGTAACGCCTGTTCGTCGCGTCTGTCCATGATGCGATAGCCATTGCGATTGCATCGCGCTGTCGCGTAACCCAAAGTTTATACGTTGATTTTTGAATTTACAGGACTCACTAACAATCATGAAACACCTACTAACAATTGCATTAATCGCAGTTTTGTCGTTATCGGCGTCCGCATCGCTTCAGGTGGACACCAGAATTATGCTGGATACTAGCCTCCCCGGTGGACTAGGCGGCCAGTTCGGTGTCGTCGATCCGGGAAACGCTGCGGGCTTTGGATTCAATTACTTCGTGACGTTCTGCGTGGAAGTAACCGAATCGATCACGAGCAACGGAAAGTTCTATGTCACCGCCATCGCGAACCAAAATTCTACGGGCAAGCTGTTGGGGAATCAGGCGAAGTATCTCTATGCCCAATTCCGCAACGGCACACTACCAAACTTCAGCTACGCTTCGGACACGGATGCCAACAGTTTGCAGTACGGAATCTGGCTGGGCATGGGCTACACGCATGGTGAAATTCAGAGTGCGATTGGATCGAGTACAGCTAACAGTTACCAGTCATCATGGAACAACAGGAGTGCAAATTGGCTCTCGGCATTTGACAACGACAGCTTTGTCGACCCGGGCGTTCGCGTCATGCAACTCGGCGACACCAAGGGCGGACCGGGTAACAGACAGGATCAACTCGTGATCATTCCCGAAGCCAGTACGATCGCCGTGTGGTCCATGTTGAGCCTGGTGGGGTTGGCGGCGTACCGTTGGCGTACGAATTCGAACGCGTAAAGGATCTATTCAAACCTTAGATGTGCGGCGCGGGGCCGTGTGATTGGGCACCAGCCTTGCCACTGAAAATAGGTCAGGACTCTTTTTAAGGGTCCTGGCCTTTGTTTTTTGGGGGCGAGGAGGATTTGAAACACAGAGACACGGAGGTCACAGAGACGGGAGAATACGGAGGCGGGAGGAATGGAGCGGGGAGGATGTGGGGACAAGGGCTCCGTGCCTCTGCCTCGGTGTTTCCAACTCTCCTCGCACGCTCGCTCTACTGGCTTGCGCCCGGCTACCCGCCACGTTCCACTTTGACCGGAATGTCGCGAATTAACTGCCCGGTTTCGCGGGTCAACCGGATGCTGGCCGATGGTGCATTCATGCCGATGCAGATCGGGATCACGGACGATTGAATGGTGGCATCCTGAGTCAAACTGCTGACGGCGACGGGCGCGAGTTTTTCTCCGTGGCGGGCGCGATAAAGCGTCAGCTGCCATGGGTCTCGACCAATCACCAACAGCTCGTGCGTCTTAATCGAGGAATAAAAATCCAGTTTTTCGAGCGTGCGATCGCCGGGACTGACGATTTCGACCGCGAAGTCCGGTCCGCCAAACCAGTGTGTGCCGCAGTCTTCCGCCGTCGTATTGTTCAGGAGCACCAACACGTCGGGAACACGAAAATTCTCAACCCAGCCCGTGCGGCGATCGCTGACGTTCGCTCCTGCCAGAGTACGACCAAGATCCTGCCAGTCAATGACCGCGCCAAAGGCGATGGCCAGCTCGGTGGCGATTCTCTGATGTTCGTTGTCTGCCATCGGAGCCATCATATAGACGCCCTCCCAGACTTCGTCGTATCGATCCGCCCCGCTGGCTCGGCGAGCTTCCAGCAGTTCGTTTGCCATGGCGGGATCGTTGATCATGATCGTCATCAGAAACACTCCGGCAGCCGGCTGCGGGTCAAGTTGCGTCGGGCGGGATACAGCTCCTACGTATTATACTTCGTATGGTGCAATTCGGTTAGTTGTGAGGTGGAGATCGCCGCTCGTTCCCAGACGCTGCCCCGCTTTCCGCTTCAAGAATTTGAAACCCGGAGGCACGGAGGACGCAGAGGGGGGCCGGAGAGACCGGGGAACGTGGCGTGCGGGCTCCGTGCTCTCTGTGCCTCTGTGTTTCCAAACTCGTCCCCTCATTCCCCCGCCTCGAAGAACATCATGTGCTGCCAGGGCAGCTCGTCAAATTCGCGGCACAGCCGGAATCCGTTTGCGTTAAGCTCTTTCAGAATCTGCGGCTTGCTCATCTTGTGCAGCGGCTTGATGGGCACCTCGGGGTCCTCCGCCCGGAATTCCACCAGCACCAGTTTGCCGCTGGGAGCGAGTGACTGTCGCATGCTGGCCAGCATTTCCTGCGGGTGGCTGAATTCATGGTAGACGTCCACGCACAGAATCAACTGGACCTGCTTGCGCGGCAGCTTGGCGTCGGTGGGATCGCTCAGAATCCTGCGGATGTTTTGGTGGCCGGCCTCCGCCGCACGGGCCTGTAGCAGCCGTAGCATCTCGGACTGGATGTCCACCGCCAGGACCTCGCCTTGTTCGCCTACTAGTTCGGCTCAGCTGCAGGGCGTAGAAGCCGTTGCCGCAACCCATGTCGCACACGCGCATGCCTGGTTTGACACGAAGCTCGCGGAGCATCGTGTGGCAGTCTTCTTCGCGCACCCGGGTTTCACGCAGCAGCCAGTCCGCCCCGGAATAATGCATCGTCTGGGCGATCTCGCGACCCATGTACCGCGGCGGGGCAGCCACAGGTGGCGATTGGGCAGACGCTAGTTGCCAGGGCAGTAAGAAACATACGATGATTTTGAAACACGGAGGCACGGAGGACACCGAGGGGGGAGGACACAGAGGGGGAGGGGAAGAAACAGAGATTCGCGGCAGCGGCTCCGTGCTCTCTGCGTCTCTGTGTTTCAAAGTTCAGTTCTTCCCGGATTCGTCCGGGTAGCCGTTTTTCCGCAGATGCTGCCGCAAGTAGATGGCGCGTTCCGCATTACGATCCGCGGAGTCGAGCAGGGCTCCGTACAGCAATTGCAAATGGGCAGGCTGCGTGTGGATAAACAGCTGATTGACGGTCGGTATTTCCAGGTCGTGGATCAGGCCCAGGTTGACCCCCATCCGCACGCTGGACAGCAGATGCATGGTCTCTTCGCTCGTAATCGTCTGGGCGGTGCAGAGGATGCCGTACGCGCGGCTGACCCGATCGTGCAGGTCCTTCTTGCTCTCCTGGATCAGGTAATCGCGAGCCTTGCGTTCATAATCAATCATCACGGGGACGACGTCGCCGACTTGTTCCAACAGGTCCTTTTCGGACCTGCCCAGCGTGACTTGGTTGCTAATCTGGTAGAAGTCTCCCATGGCCTGAGAGCCTTCCCCGTACAGGCCTCGTACGGCCAGGCCGATCTTCTGCAAGCCGCGAAACACCTTTTCGATTTGTCGCGTAATCACCAGGGCCGGCAGATGCAGCATCACGCTCACGCGCATGCCGGTCCCCACATTGGTCGGGCAGGAGGTGAGGTAGCCGAAGTTGTCATCGAAGGCGTAGGGCACAAGCTCGTCCAGCAGGTCATCGATCTCGTCGATTTGTTCCCAGGCGTTTGTGAGGTCCAGTCCACTTTTCATCACCTGAATGCGCAGATGATCTTCTTCATTGATCATCACGCTGAATTTTTCGGAGGTGTCGATGGCGACGGACCGCGCTCCTTCGCTCTCCGCCAGCTCGCGGCTGATCAACTGACGTTCGACCAGAAACTGTCGATCGACAGTCTCCAACTGATCCACGTTCAAGTAAACCAGGTCCTGCATGCGATCGCTGGACCCAATTTGTCCCGAACGACTTTTTCGATGGCGGCGCGGTCGATATCCGTGCAGCGACGCACGAAGGGGAAGTCGTCCAGATTTCGGGCGAGTCGAATCCGGCTGCTGATCACGATGTCCGACTCGGGGCCGGATCCGCGCAGCCATTCGCCGCATTGTTGAGTGAGTCGGGTAAGTGCGGGGTTAAGGACCATCTTCCGTCTATCTCAACGTACGCATGGTTAGTTGTCAGATTTCAGTTTACTTATCTTATCACGAAGCTGCGAAGCAAGCTCGTAATCCTCACGATCGACGGCTTCTTTCAATTCCCGTCGCAGGCGAATCAGCTCTCTTCCCGCGTCGGCCTGCTGGCGATGATGCTTGGGCCGCTTGCCAATATGCCGGACGTCGCCGTGGATGTTGACCAACAGCGGCGTCAGTTCATCGCCAAAGCATTTGTAATCGTGAGGGCAGCCCAAACGCCCCTGATTGCGAAATTCAAAGAAGGTGATTCCGCAGACGGGACAGCTGCGCTGGTCAAGTCGGCTGAGCGCCTCGGCAGTCTGGCCGACTTTCAGTTGCTGGGCAATGGCCCCAGCCACACTCACCGGGGGCTCGATCGCCGCCGCCTCGGTATTGGTCAGATACTCCCGGGCATGGTCCTCGCAGAGGTGCAATTCCAGCGGTTCGCCTTCCGTCTCGGTCAGTTCCGTGATGTGAAACGTGGCCGGTTTATTGCAATGTTGGCATTTCATTAGTTTTCTGCCCGAGGCCGGTCCGTGTATTCTATCACGTTCCCCGCCGCTTATCGCATGCCCTATTTAGGAGTATAGTCTGAGCACGTAATTCACAGGATTTACGGGAAAGTGGGGAAGCCGCCGCAAGTCCCGCGTCCGCCGTGGGGCTTGGCGCCTAACTCCTTTCATACCAATACCTAGCGACAACAGGATTCTATCGTGGCTTCCGCGCGTGTCAAGGTGAAACGATAACCGTCGGGCGCACCCAACATGGATCACGCAGGCGTTGCAACGAGAGCGAAGACCATTTCCTAATTTCGGTAAGCCGACAGAACGGTCGGCGTGAACTCGACGATGCACAACCCAGATTGGCTGAGCTTTCAGAAGTTAGCGGAGCACCACACGATGGTCCCCGTCTATCGGCGTATTGCCAGCGACACGCTGACGCCCGTACTGGCCTTCTTTCGCATTGATTCGCAGTTGACAAACGGGGCTTGTCTGTTTGAGAGTGTCGTGGGGGGGGAAGTCGTTGGTCGATTCAGCTTTTTGGCCGCTGATCCGTATCTGCGGATCACGGCTTTTGGACGCAAAGTCCATCTTGATACGGGTGGCGGAGGGGATCGACAGACGTTCGAGATCGCCGATCCGATGGCGGTGGTGCGCGAGCACCTGCTGCGCGTGCGATGTGCTCATCCGACCGACCTGCCCCCGTTCATCGGCGGCGCTGTGGGCTACGCGGGCTACGATGTGGTTCGATACTACGAACACCTGCCGCAGCCGCCGCCCGACGATCGCCAGCTTCCCGATTTGTCCTTTGCATTCTTCGACCGCATGATCGTGTTCGACCACGTCAAGAAAACCGTCACGGTCGTGGCGATGGCCCATCTGCAGCCATCTGGTGATGCCAAGGCCGCTTATCAGCAGGCCGCGGCCCGCGTGGATCAGACCATCGCGCAGCTGGTGTCCACGGCGAAGTCGTTGCCACCCGCCGAGATTGAACAGATTGCCTTCGACGACACGAGCCTGCCGCTGACGTCCAATTTTACCCGGGAAGCATTCGAAGCGGCCACGCGTCGATGCATCGAGTACATCAACGCCGGAGATATCTTCCAGGTAGTGCTCAGCCAGCGGTTCGCCACCCGGATCACGTGCGAGCCGTTCGAGATCTATCGATCGCTGCGCAGCATCAATCCCAGTCCGTTTATGTTCTTCCTGCGCACACCCGAGACGACGCTGGTGGGAAGTTCCCCGGAGATCTTGTGCCGGGTGATGGATCGTGAGGTTACCGTTCGGCCGTTAGCGGGGACCCGACGCCGCGGCAGCAGCGACGAAGAGGACGCCGCGCTGGAGCGTGAGTTGCTGGCGGATCCTAAAGAACGCGCCGAACACGTGATGCTCGTGGACTTGGGACGAAATGACATCGGTCGCGTTTCCCGGTTTGGCAGCGTGACGCTGACGGATGTGATGCACGTCGAACGCTACAGCCACGTGATGCACATCACGTCCAACGTGCGTGGTCGGTTGCGGCCCGAGCTGGATGCGTTCGACGCGCTCCGCGCCTGTTTGCCGGCTGGTACGGTCTCCGGAGCGCCCAAAGTGCGCACCATGCAGATCATCGACGAATTGGAGCCGCATCGTCGCGGGCCCTACGCCGGCGCCGTCGGTTATTTTGACTTTTCAGGCAATATGGATACCTGCATCGCCCTGCGTACCATCGTCGTCCAAGACCACGTTGCCTACATTCAGGCCGGCGCGGGGATCGTGGCCGATAGCCTGCCCGCCATGGAATACGAAGAAACCTGCAACAAGGCACGCGGCTTGCTGCAGGCAATTGCGCTGACCGAGAAACGCTGTGGGACCACCGGAGCCCCACCACCCCCAACAAGTCTATAGGATGGTCAAGTCATGATTCACGTGATGGCGACAATAACCACCAAAGCTGGTAAGCGAGATGAGTTTTTGTCAGAATTCAAGCAGCTCGTGCCCGATGTGCTGGCCGAGGAAGGCTGCCTGGAGTACACTCCCGCGCTCGATCTTCCTTCGGGCATTCCCCAGCAACCGGCGGTGCGAGATAACTGCGTGATGGTTGTCGAAAAATGGGATAGTCTGGCTGCGCTGAAGACTCATCTTGCCGCACCGCACATGGATGCCTTTCGGCAACGTACGCAAGATTTGGTCGCAGAACTTTCGATACTTGTGCTGCAACCGCAGGCCTAGTTGGGCAGGGCCAGGTTGCCATTGAGTCCAAGCACGACGCGCAAGATTTGAAGTTGCGGTAGCGGAAAAACCCCGGAAAATGCAAGCTCGACGCGCCAGCGAGTGGGTCTGCCAGCGGGCTAAATCACGGGTTTCGGCCCAGTGCCACCGAAAATGTGCAACTTCAAAACGCGCAAGCGAGTGAGCCCGCCAAACGGCTAAATTACGAGTGTAGGCGAATTGCCACTTCAAATGCGCAACGTCAACAAGCGCAAGCTAGTTTGCAGTTTATGTGAAGGCTCACTCGCTCGCGCGTGGTGCTTGTATAATTCGGCGCGCAGGTCCTGTCCTGGCCTGCTCAAAGCATGGGGTCCCGTTGAATATTCGGCCATCGCCTCAAAAGACGCTGACATGCCTCGCGGTGCCGCGGAGACGCGGGCCGGGACTGCGTGCCGTTTGCACGCTGTTGTTGCTGTTGTCCGCAATGCCGGGCTGCGGCGGATGCCGCTGGTTCAATCCGCCCCAGGGAAAAGACCGGCAGCTGACGGAAGAGGAGAAAAAGAAGAAAGCGGAAGAGAGGAAAGAGAAACCCGACTTTGAATCGATCAAACTCGCCAGTCTGCCCGATGAGACCAAAGTGGCGCTTAAACCCGGCCACTGGAGCATGGTCCGCTGCCAGCTGAAGGCCAACAACTTCGATTTCGTGGGGGATCTGCAACTGGCGTGCGTGGGGCGCAAGGCGACTCCTTTAGAGCTGCCTGGGACGCGATATCAGCTGCACAACAGTCGCCCCGTGTCGCTGGTCAAAGGCCAAACCAAGTACGCGGACTTGCCGCTGTTCGCCGTGCCTGACTCCCTCGACTCGCCCATGGCCCTGGACCGCCCCGTCGGTCGTGGCGTGCCGGCCGCCGCGGCCAGTGTGCCGACGATGCTGCGCGTCAATCCCGTACTCACCAGTCGTCATCTAACCCGTGCATTTGATTTTGGCAGCTACCCCGTGACGCGGTTGCAGCCGCACCAGTTTTATTTTCTGGTGCTGGCCGCCAACCCCGATCGTTACGGGTTCTTAAAGGCGACGACGGTCGTACGACCCCCCGTGCAGGACTTTGACCAGATTCAAGGTACGCGGCTCAACTACGTCGTGACCTCCCCGCAAACCGAAAAGAATCTGGGTCTGGCCGATAGTGCCCTGCTGTGGACGTCCACAGCCTATGCCCTTTGGGATGGGTTGGATCCCGACACGCTTTCCCCGGCACAACAGACGGCGTTGCTGGATTGGTTACATTGGGGCGGCCAACTGATCGTGGTCGGACCAAAGTCCCTGGAAAAATTACGGCTCGGCTTCTTGCAGGATTTTCTTCCCGCGCAAGTCGGGGAAATGACCGTCGCCAGTGCCTCGCAAATCAAGGCGCTGAACGAATTCTGGTCGATCGCGCCCCGGCAGCCCAAGCCCGAGCGGTCGTACGCACTGGGCTTGAACAAAAAATCGCCGCTCCAGGTTTCGACCCTACAGCTTGTGGCTGATGCGCGTTTCGTTCCCCATACAGGGCAGCTGGTTGCCGAGCGACGTGTCGGTCGCGGTCGGCTGGTCGTGACGGCATTTCCACTGGATGATCGCCGGCTGATCAATTGGGCCGGATTCGATAGCTTCTTGAACAACTGTCTATTGCGGCGGCCGGCCAGGCGGTTTGTGCCGGGTCGAGACAACTTGGGGGCCTTTGAGTGGAAAGAAATCGTGGCCAGCGTCCAGGATTCGCGTTGTTCGTCCGGTGTCCGCTACTTCTCACGGGATGCCGCGTCACTCACCATCGGCCAGGCGCGCGGTCGGACCAAAGCGCCTAGCGACTCTCCGTCGATCCCCACGCCTCTCAGCGCGGCGGGGCCAGTGGCCGCTGAAATGGGTTACCAGAACAGCCAACCGGGGGGCATTGCTGCTTGGACCGATTTCAGCTCAGCGTCGATCGCGGCCCGCAAGGCACTGGTCGACGCGGCAGGGATATCCGTCCCGAACGGTCAGTTTGTGATGAAACTCCTCGGAGTCTACCTGATTTGCCTGATTCCGATCAACTGGACGGTATTTCGCGTTTTGCAGCGCGTGGAATGGGCTTGGGTGGCGGCCCCCGTGATTGCCATCCTGGGTGCTCTGGCTGTCATCAAGCTGGCCCAATTGGACATCGGCTTTGTACGCAGCCGCACGGAAATCGCCGTGGTGGAAACGCAGTCCGGTTATCCGAGAGCCCACATCACAAGATTCGCCGGACTCTATTCCTCACTTTCCTCGCGCTACGACATAAAATTCGACGATGGCGATGGAGTCGCGCTACCTTTTTCCGCGGACCCTTCACCGGAAGAATTGCGATTGGCGGCCGTCGACCTCGTGGAATTCCGACAACAGAAAGAAAACCAGTTGACCGGGCTGCCAATCTTTTCCAATTCCACGGGATTGGTACACTGCGAGCAGATGGTTGAATTGACCGGTGCCGTCCGCTTGTTGGATCACGTGACGGATGAGACCACAAGTCTGCAGATTCAAAATGGTAGCGACTACGATTTGCACTCGGCGTTGATCCTGCACCGCAGCCATGGTCGTTTTCAGATTTATCCCGTGGGAACACTGGAGCGAGCGTCGACCGTTCAAGTTGCGCTGCACGAATTCACGGACAGCGAGCTGCAGGAGTTTCTGGACCGTGAGCGCATCACGCGGTCGAAAAGCCCCCAAGGGGAGGTTTCGTTGCGGGCCTTGTTCGAGCTGGCTTTGGACGCGCGCCAATTAGACGACGGAGACCTGCGCCTGGTCGCGTGGTCTGAACAGGAACTGGACGGCATCACAATCAAGCCGCGCTCGAGTCAGCGGTCCACACGCATTATGTGGATTCATCAGCTACATTACGGATTCGGCGCGGACCCTGTGCCGGACGCCAACCTGTTCGAGGACGTGAAGGGCAAATTCGAGGACTTGTTCGCGGAGCCAGACTTCAACACGGAATAGAGGGGTAGGGGGGCTGGGGCGGGCTGATGGCGACTCCACGCCGCGATCAGGGAAAAGGTGAAGTACCGCCGAAAAAATTTCGGCGGCATCCGGAGGCCTATAGCAATGCAATCTCAGGCTGAAAGTCAGCGACCACCGGTTGAAAACCGGTGGCTTGGACTTGCGCGGCGTGCGTAGTGAGTAAAGGCAGAGGAAAATGCCTGCCTTGTGACCTGTGGCTACCATAATTGAGCTACCATGATTGAACTGATGGGATTTGGCAAGGATTACGGAGACTTTACCGCCGTCCAATCCTTGGACCTGAAAATCGAGGAAGGGGAGATCTTCGGGTTCATCGGACCCAATGGAGCAGGTAAGAGCACGTCGATCCGCTTTCTGGCGACATTGCTGCGACCCACCCGTGGCGAGGGAATGGTCAACGGGCACAGCGTGACGAAGGACCCCATGCTGGTCCGTCAGAGCGTCGGCTACATGCCGGACAGCTTCGGTGTTTACGACGGCATGAAAGTCTGGGAGTTTCTGGACTTCTTCGCCGTGGCCTACAAAATCGGAAAATCCAAACGCAAACAGGTCATTTCCGACGTCCTGGAGCTGCTTGATCTCACCCACAAACGAGACGACTATGTCAACGGCCTTTCGCGTGGCATGAAGCAGCGACTCTGTCTGGCCAAGACGTTGGTGCACAATCCGCCCGTGCTGATTCTGGATGAACCGGCCAGCGGACTGGATCCTCGAGCCCGCCTGGAAGTCAAGGCGCTGCTCAAGGAGCTGCGGTCGATGGGCAAGACGATCATGATCTCCAGCCATATTCTGACCGAACTCGCCGATTGCTGCACGTCAATTGGCATCATCGAACGTGGGCAGATGTTAGTTCATGGACCAATTCAGGACGTCTACCAACGCATCCGCAGCCACCGCAAAGTCAAGATCCGGTTTGCCAGCCAGATACAAACCGGTTTGGCCGTGATTCGCAGCCAGCCGGCCTGCCGCAGTGTGGACATCGTGGGGAACGACGTAACGGTGGAGCTGGATGCGGACGACACGGGGGTGGCGGATCTGCTGGATCAGCTGACGGCCCAGGGCGTACGCATGACGTCCTTCGCAGACAAAGAACCCACGCTGGAGGATGTATTCATGATGGTCACCAAAGGGCTCGTCACGTAGGCCGGTGGCAGCGTGACGTTCGGCGCGCTGACCGGCGAACCGGCACTGTGAGGTGCCGGGTGGGCAGCGGTGATGGCGTGGCATAACTCATGCAGTCATCTCGGTGAATACTCGGCGCGTTGGCAGGCGACCGGCGAACCGGCACTGTGAGGTGCCGGGTGGGCAGCGGTGATCGGCGTGGCATAACTCATGCAGTCATCTCGGTGAATACTCGGCGCGTTGGCAGGCGACCGGCGAACCGGCACTGTGAGGTGCCGGGTGGGCAGCGGTGATCGGGTGGCATAACTCATGCAGTCATCTCGGTGAATACTCGGCGCGTTGGCAGGCGACCGGCGAACCGGCACTGTGAGGTGCCGGGTGGGCAGCGGTGACGGCGTGGCATAACTCATGCAGTCATCTCGGTGAATACTCGGCGCGTTGGCAGGCAACCGGCGAACCGGCACTGTGAGGTGCCGGGTGGGCAGCGGTGATCGGGTGGCATAACTCATGCAGTCATCTCGGTGATTACTCGGCGCGTTGGCAGGCGACCGGCGAACCGGCACTGTTAGGTGCCGGGTGGGCAGCGGTGATCGGGTGGCATAACTCATGCAGTCATCTCGGTGATTACTCGGCGCGTTGGCAGGCGACCGGCGAACCGGCACTGTGAGGTGCCGGGTGGGCAGCGGTGATCGGGTGGCATAACTCATGCAGTCATCTCGGTGAATACTCGGCGCGTTGGCAGGCGACCGGCGAACCGGCACTGTGAGGTGCCGGGTGGGCAGCGGTGATCGGGTGGCATAACTCATGCAGTCATCTCGGTGATTACTCGGCGCGTTGGCAGGCGACCGGCGAACCGGCACTGTGAGGTGCCGGGTGGGCAGCGGTGATCGGGTGGCATAACTCATCCAGTCGTGTCGGTGGCTGCTTGGCCAGTCGGCTGCTCGGATGCCGCGGGTGAGGTGAGGTGGGGGTTGCTGGTGTTGCCCACCCGGCACCTCACGGTGCCGGTTCGCCGGGGGGGATGAGTCCCCCGGGGAGATCAAGTTCCGGGATGGGCACCGTCCAGACCAGCAACGGGAATTCCTGATCGACTACGTAACGGATCGCTCGAAATAGCGAATCTTCGGTCGGCAGTTTTCGATTGGAGCCTCCGTCTGCCCACCAGGTTCCGTTCTTGGGCTTGCCCCAGCCTCGATTCAGTTTGCGACTGCCGTAGCTCTTCAAGTCGCCTCGGATTTGACCAGGATCGGGATCGCCGGGAACGCCCACGACCGTGTGAAAATGATTCGACATGATGGCCACCGCCCACAATCGCCAACGACGGTATGCGGACGTTTCTTGAAACTGTGCCCATAGGGCGTAGGCTTGGTCTCGAATCAGCGAGATGGGATCGCCCGTCATCATGTCTGTACAATACCTTTCGAGCTGCGGAAGATTCGCGTCGCGAGGCGTCTGCGGAAGATTATGGATGACCCGCTCCGCTCGCCTCGGGCGATGGTGGCTGACAAATCCTCGCTCGTCACCCGGCAGCCATGTGCCATACATGGCCACCGTAATCAGCCAATTGCGATCGATCTCGATGATGTTGTCGTCCATGGCAATACTATACAATAGTATATGTCCATGGCAACCCGCGTAGGGGCACCCTCCCGGCGAACCGGCACTGTGAGGTGCCGGGTGGGCAGCGGTGATGGCGTGGCTATCCCCAATAACGCCGCAAGTCGAGTGCAACTCGCAGGCCAACGGTGCAGGGTGTCAGGGCCAAGCGACGAGATGGCGATGGCGACCGCATGGGTGGGAATGCGGGTGAGGTGAGGCGAGGGTTGCTGGTGGCGCCCACCCGGCACCTTACGGAGCCGGTTCGCCGGGGGCTGCGTAGATGCAGCCGGGTGGGAATGCGTGTGAGGCGAGGCGAGGGTTGCTGGTGGCACCCACCCGGCACCTTACGGAGCCGGTTCGCCGGGGGCTGCGTAGATGCAGCCGGGTGGGAATGCGGGTGAGGTGAGGCGAGGGTTGTTGGTGGCACCCACCCGGCACCTTACGGAGCCGGTTCGCCGGGGGCTGCGTAGATGCAGCCGGGTGGGAATGCGTGTGAGGTGAGGCGAGGGTTGTTGGTGGTGCCCACCCGGCACCTTACGGTGCCGGTTCGCCGTCTAGTTGATCAGCAGCGGAGTCTGGCCGGGACCGTCGTCGCGACGCTCCCACTCTGCGCGGACCTCTCGCAGGCCGTACGTGCAGAGTTCAAACTCATAGCTGAGCCGCTCCAACACATCCGAAGGCACCGATTCCTCGGTCTGCTCGATGTCGGTCGTACTGGCGATCCAATAAGCCAGCTTGCCGTGTTCGCAGTAGTCGATCAGCGCGTCTTTGGTGCGTTGGCGCTGCGCCAGAGATTCTGGATATAGTCCCGCCCAAAACAGAGCATAGTCGCCCACGCGACGGTGGAACTCACGGCGCGCTGCGCCGATACGCTGAGTTCCCTCGTTCAGCATGTCGACAACCTCCAGCATGGGCTTGCCCGTGGCGTCCCGGATGACGGTCATCTTGTCGCTGCGCACAAACCGTGTCAGCAGATCGGTGACGTAGTCGACCAACGGCGGATCGGCTACCCCCAGCCGCGTGTGAAAAGCGAACTCCGTGAGCCCGGCGAAGAAGCGATGGATGGTAACAGCACGATTCTCGTTCATGACTAGCTCCCCAACATTCCCAGCTGAAGCTAAGGACTGAACGCCCCAATTCGGCGCGATGTGGTTGTGCCCCTCGGTGGTCAAGGCCTGCGCGAGTCCTATCCACTAGTTTAGGTTGGCGCCCAAGAAAGCGTCAAGTTTTTTTGCCCGCGAAATCGGCATGATCGCTACTAACAGACCGGCACCGGGCCAAAGTGCTGATGGACGCAAGCTCTACCTCCTGCGAAAAAATCAGGCATCCGCGAGCGCCTCGACCATCTCGCTCGTCAGCCGCGAGATTTCATCCAGCAACGCGTGGCGCGGAGATGGCAGATTCGCGGCAATGCGGCGGACGAAGGCCGAGCCCACGATGATGCCATCAGCGACAGCAGCGACCGATCGCGCCTGCTGCGGATCGCTGATCCCAAAGCCCACGCAAATCGGCAGCGTTGTCTGCGACTTGAGATACGCCACCCGAGTCACCAGGTCCTCGGGCAGCTGCTGACGTTCGCCGGTGATGCCTGTCACGCTGACGCAATACACGAACCCAGACGACGTGCGCAGAATTTGACGCGTCCGCGCATCGTCGGTGGTGGGCGTCACCAGTTGGCAGAGGCTCAAACCATTTTTCTGGCAGCACGCCACGACTTCGTCGGCCTCCTCGGTAGGCAGGTCGGGGACGATCGCTCCCGCCACGCCCGCCTCAGCCGCCTCATCAAAGTATCGGGCCACACCACGACGAAATACGACGGCGTGGCTGACCATGGTGACCAACGGGATGGAGACGCGGCTGGTCGTACGTTGCAGCATGTTCATGATGTCTCGCAGGCTCACGCCGGCAGTCAGCGCCCGCGAATACGAAGCCTGGATCACGGGACCATCGGCGATTGGGTCGCTGTACGGAATTCCCACTTCGCAGAGGGATGCGCCGGCCGCCGCCACGGCTTGAATCGCCGCGCTGGTAAAGTCCAAGTCAGGGTCGCCGGCGGGCAGGAAGGGAATGAAGGCCTTCCGTGCTGACGCGCGCAATGTGGCAAAGGTCTGATCAATCGAATTCATGTTGTTTGTAGAACAATGGTCCTCAATTGTTCCGCGAATCGCGAAATTGTCGGGGGAGACTGTTGGGGACAACGGTTCCACAATGCCCCCACCGAGTGCCATCGGGCTAACGCCTGCCGGCTGATGTGATCTGTGCTGGAATCGGTACCAAGTCAACTAGCGGCTTGGGAGGGCGGCTCAATCCGAGCGCATAACCGAGCGACCTCCGCCGCATCTTTCTCGCCACGCCCCGAGAGGCAGATGACAATCACTTGCTCAGAAGGTAGTGTGGCGGCTAACTGCATGGCGGCGAATACCGCGTGCGCCGTCTCCAGCGCGGGGATGATGCCCTCAAACCGAGCCAGCGCGTCAAAGCCGATCAGCGCATCGCAGTCGGCACAGGCCGTGTAGCCGATCCGGCCGATGTCTTTCCAGTAGCTGTGTTCAGGGCCGACGCCAGGATAGTCCAGGCCGGCGGAGATGGAATGCACATCGGCGGTCTGGCCGTCGTCGTTTTGCATCACATAGCTCAAACTGCCGTGCAGCACACCGGGTTGGCCGAAGCTCAGCGGAGCCGCATGTTGTCCGGCGGCATCGCCGGTTCCACCTGCTTCCACGCCCCTCAGCGCTACGCAGGCGTCATCGATGAAGGGATAAAACATGCCGGCCGCGTTACTGCCGCCGCCGACACAGGCGACGACATGGTCGGGAAGACGTCCCAGCCGATCCAGGCACTGCTGACGTGTCTCGCGGCCAATCACCGACTGAAAGTCACGCACGATGGTGGGGAACGGATGCGGCCCCACGACCGAGCCCAGAATGTAGTGCGTCGTCTCGACCGTGGTCATCCAGTCGCGCATGGCATCGTTGATGGCGTCGCGCAAGGTTCGCGAGCCCGACGTCACGGGCCGCAGTTCAGCCCCCAGCATCTGCATGCTGAGCACGTTGGGGGCCTGACGGCGAACATCCTCCGCTCCCATGTAGATCACGCACGGCATGCCGTAATGAGCACATGCAGTGGCAGTAGCCACGCCGTGCTGGCCCGCTCCCGTTTCGGCGATAATCCGGGTTTTGCCCATGCGCCGAGCCAGCAGGACCTGCCCCAGCGTGTTGTTGATCTTATGCGCGCCGGTGTGGTTGAGGTCTTCTCGCTTGAGCCACAGCTGCGCCCCGCCGCAATGCTGAGTCAGCCGCCGCGCAAAATACAGGGGGCTGGGACGGCCGACGTAATCACGCAGCAATTCATCCAGTTCGCGCTGGAAGGCCTGGTCACGACGTGCGGCATCGTATTCGCGGGTCAGTTGATCCAGGGCGGCGACCAGCGTCTCGGGCACGTAGCGGCCTCCGAATCGGCCAAAACGACCCAGTGGGTCCGGCACCTGTGCCAGGCTAGTCGTTAAAGAGTTCGTATCCCGGGTCAAGCTCATCTGTCCAACCCACGCGAAAGGCGGTGTATTCTCCGATATTCAGCTTTCCTAGATCATAGTCCACGCGGTACATGACGTCATCGGGGAACATACGACTGGCCCGCGTTTTTCGCGCTTCGTCCGCGTCGAACGGAAAATACAGGTCCCCCGCTCCAAACAGGTGCAGCACTTCGTGCGCGTACGTGGCGGCAGCCGTGGCACGCCCGTCGGGATACGAAGCGAAACAAACCATCCGTTCGGCACGGTAATTCGTCGAAACGTTGTCGTAGAAAGCTAGATTGTAGGACAACGCCGCCTTGTTGACATGCAAACAGAAGATCACATTTTCCGCGTGCTGCTGGCGAATGTCGGCGACCTGCTCCAGGCCCGACTTGCCCAACGCGGCGCGAATCACTTTTTCTGTCCAAATATGATTCACCTGAGATTTCTTGGGGATCGTCCCTTGGTACCGAATGTCGGGCGTTACATGCTCGTGAAAGCTGACCGCGATGTTGCGGTCTCGAGATTGCGCTTCGATGAATCGAAAGGCAGCGGCGGATCGCAGCAAAACCTCGTCTTTCTCCTGTCGCGTCCAGCGCGACTCCTCATCAGCACAGAAAATGTGGAAAACTCGCGTGGGTCCACGCAGTTCCTTGGCCGAACCGCTCATTCGTTTCGACGGCTGATTGGCCTTTAAGAATCGGGCCGGCTGGACCTGCGCTGGCGTTGAGTCAGGCGCGACCCAAGTCGCCGTGACCACAAGGAACAGCATCAGTGGACTATGAGCGAATGACATCATTCCTTGACTTGCGTACGGTAAGAACGATCAAACTGGTTGTTACGATAGCAACGGCCTACCGACGCCCGGGGACGGTTGATTTGATCAGCCGATGGGTGTTAGCCAGGTGTTAGCCCAGGGTTCAAGCAGTAAAAAAAGCGTCCAACCGGTGTCAATCGTCTGCCGGCCAAGCCACTTGCGTCCGGAGGGCTCCCATATCGTAGTTTACACCATGGACGGACGCGAGCAGAACGGCGGAATTACCGAATTTCGGCCGGGTTTTGGCCGCCGGCCCCCCAAGGCGTCGCAAATCGAGCATAATCATGCGATAAGCCAGTGGGAACTCTTGAACTCCGCACGCCCGTTGTCCTTGGCTTTACCCACATCTCTCAACTCCAAGCCGCCGGTTTTCAGCCGGGGATGGATGACTATTAGCCTGAAATTGCGTACCCGCCGTGCCCGAGCTACCCGAAGTCGAGACCATGTGCCGCGGTATCCAGCCGACCCTGGGTGGCGTGATTGAAAGGCTGCTCGTGCCGCGCTGTCGTTATCGACCGATCGCGATCGCACCGGCGCCGCGGCAGTTGAGGCAGAAGGTTGTGGGCCGTACGATTTGCGCTATCGAACGTCTGGGCAAACGGCCGCTCGTTCGCCTTGACTCCGGAGACCGGATCATGTTCGAGCCTCGCATGACTGGGCTGTTGCTGATTGGCGACGCGCCGGATCGCGCCCATTTGCGGCTAGGATTTGCGCTACGCGGAACAGATGTCCGCGAACTTTGGTTTTGGGACCGACGGGGATTGGGGACCGTGCGATTGTTAAGCGCTCAAGAATGGACAACCGATCAGCGCGTGCAGCGATTGGGGCAGGACGCTCTGCGGATCTCGGCCGCCGCGTTGCGACAGCGTCTCGGTGACAGTCAACGCGCGATCAAAGTGGCGCTGCTGGATCAAACCGCGGTAGCCGGCATCGGCAATCTATACGCTTCCGAGATCCTGCATGAGGCCCGCGTGCATCCCAACCTGCCTTGTCGAAACATGACGAAGGCACAATGGGATCGGACGCACGCGGCGATGCGGCGAGTGCTTCGAGCGGCCATTCGCTACGAGGGTTCGACGTTGAACGACGGTACATTCCGCAATGCCTTGAATCAGGATGGCTCGTATCAAAACCAGCATCGAGTCTACGGACGAGCCGGACAGCGGTGTCCGCAATGCCGAGCGACGACGATACGCCGCATCGTCCAATCGCAACGGTCCACATTTTATTGTCCGCGCTGCCAACGGCACGGTTAACGGGTAGCACGCGGAAGCACGCCGACGTCTCTCGCTCAGGCTGCCCACCGACGCAAGGGGCTTGTTGACTTAAATGGTCCAAAGCAAAATGTCATCCTTTAGGAGCAACGCGACTGAAGGATCTGCCAACCAACGCTGCGACACCAAATAAAGTACGACGTTTGGCATCGTCGATGGAAGGTCCTTTGGCTCGCTACGCGATGCCTCAGGATGACATGTCCATCTCCGCATGAATCGACAGGCCCCAAGGGGCTTGTGCTGGCGGGCCGATCTACACCAGGGATTCCTCCGCGATGCTCCATTTCGTTCGATCCGCAGTGTCCCGCACTACCCGCCGGTACAGCGTATCGCGTTCGATCGGATCGCGTCCAGCTTCGCGGATCAGCGCGTGGATTCGTTCGACCGACAAGATTTCGGGCGTGGTGGCACCTGCGTCGTGATAGATCAGCTCGTGCCGGACCGTGCCGTCAAAATCGTCCGCACCGTAGGCCAACGCGGCTTGGGCAGTTCCCAGCCCTAGCATGACCCAGTAGGCCTTAATGTGCGGGATGTTGTCCAGCATCAGGCGGCTGATGGCCATGGTCCGCAAGTCCATGATGGCGGATGGCTTCTTGATGTGCGAAAGTCCCGTATTCTCCGGATGGAACGCCAGCGGAATGAAGGTTTGAAATCCGTGCGTTTCGTCCTGCAAATCACGAAGTCGTACCAGATGGTCGATTCGGTGGAAAGCGTTTTCCACGTGACCGTACAACATCGTGCAGTTCGTGGCGATGCCCATGCGATGAGCTTGACGATGGATCTCGATCCAGTGGCTGGCGTCTGCTTTGTGTTCGCAAATGCGGTCACGCACTTCCGGATGAAAGATCTCGGCCCCGCCCCCGGGCATACTTCCCAGACCCGCCTCGCGCAACTCTTCCAGGATCACTCGCACCGGCTTGCGCGTCAGATGCTCAAACCAGTTGATCTCGACGGCCGTCCAGCCCTTCAAATGCAATTGCGGAAACGCTGCGTGCAGGATGCGGATGACGTTAACGTACCATTCGTAATTCTTCTGGTGATGCAGTCCGCCCACGATATGCATTTCCGTGCACCCGTGATCCACGGCTTCCTGCCCGCGAGCCAGGATCTGCTCGTCACTCATCACGTATCCTCTGGCGTCGCGCAGGTCTGACCGAAAGGCACAAAATGTGCAACGGTAGACGCACACGTTCGTGGGGTTGAGGTGCGTGTTGATGTTGTAAAAGGCCGCGTTGCCGTTGATCCGTTCACGCACGATGTTGGCCAGTTGCCCCAGCCCGTGGAGGGGTACTTCCGGCTGATACAGGTACCGACCGTCTTCGGCTGTCAACCGCTCGCCGGCGTGCACCCTCTCGACAATCATTTGAAAACGCCTAGTCGCTGTGGTATCGATCATCAAGTGATTCACCTTGGGTGTGGTTGATCGGGTTGGCGGTGGGCATTCAGCCGCACACATCAGCCGACACGCGACAGCGTTCGGTTTCCGTGAAACGACCAACGGACGCTAACCGGGGACTATTCTGTGCCAGGGGATCGCCATATCCAGGGCCACTACCGCCAACAGTCCCAGACTGACAAGAATATTGACATTAAAGAAAGCCACATTGATTTTGGCCAGGTTGTTCGGTCGGACCAGTGCGTGCTCGTAGGCGATCAATAGCGCGATCGCGGCCATTCCGATCACATAGATCCCTCCCAAATGAATCTGGGGCGATAGCCATGGCAAGGCGAGCAGCAGCACTACCATGGCCGCGTGGCAAATGGCCGCCAGTCGCAAAGCCCCCGGCAGTCCCAACCGGCCGGGAATGCTGTGCAAGCCATGTGCTCGATCAAATTCGTAGTCCTGACAGGCGTAGATAATATCGAATCCAGCGACCCACAGCAGCACGGCGAGGCCGATCAGCACGGCTGGCAGCAAATCCCATACGGTTGACCATTCGATCCATTCACCTCGAAGGGCGATCCATGTGCAAACAGGAGCCAACATCAGGGAGGCACCCAGCCAGAAATGGGCCGCCGCCGTGAATCGCTTGGTAAGACTGTAGGCACAGAGGAACAGCAACACAGGACACGCCAGCACAAGGGGCCAAGGGTTGGGCCAGAATAGGAGCGTGGAAAGTACGAATCCCACACTCATCAACACCGTAAACATCACGACAGCCGACAGCGACAAGGCGCCTGTGGGCAGGTGCCGGTTTGCAGTCCGCGGGTTTTGGGCATCGATCTGGCGGTCCGCAAGACGGTTAAAGGCCATGGCGGCGCTGCGCGGTCACCATGCACAGCAGGATGCCAGTCAGTTCCTGCCAACGAAAATGGACCAGCGGGCGTACGCCCCACGATCCTTGCTGGTACTCCGCAGGGCTGGGAAGCGACCAGGCCAGGAGTGCCGCGATCAACGCAAACGGCATCGCAAACAGCGTATGGCTGAAGCGAATCATCTGCAGTATCTGAACCAAACTTGACATCGCTCGCTTGTCCGAAAATCGCTCTTGTCCATTCCCACTGTTTTCCGCGCGGATGCATTTGACGCCTGGCCGACTTCCACGCGACGGGAACCTACGCGACGGGCACATCGCCTTGGGCCGCAGGCCTGCCGATCATCCTGTGGGGATTCCCAGCCATTGTTGCGCAGTTCCAACCAACAGCCGCTGTTCGGTGTCCCTGTCCAATCCCAAGGAACGAATTAACCGGCCCGGTTCTGCCTCCCCCAGCGGAAACGGATAGTCGCTGCCCAAGGCCAGGCAGTTTGCTCCGAAGGTCTGCAGTAAAAACCGCAAGGCCTGCGGATCATGAACCAGTGAATCCAGGAAAAACCGTCCCACATAGGCCTGGGGCGGCACGTCATTATGCACGGCGCACAAATCCGGACGAACCTCAAAACCGTGTTGGATGCGTCCCAGGGTGATGGGAAACGAGCCGCCGCCGTGAGCGAAAGCGACGCGGAGCTTCGGCAGCGCCTCGAGAACGCCGCCGAAAACCAGCGAACAGATCGCCAGGCTGGTCTCGGCCGGCATGCCGACCAGCCAGGGGAGCCAATAATCGGGCATGCGGTTCTTGCCCATCATGTCCCAGGGATGGACAAAGACCGCCGCGCCCAATTCGGCTGCTGCCGCGAACACGGGGAACAGCTGCGGCGCATTCAGGTTCCAGTCGTTCACGTGCGAGCCAATCTGCACGCCGCGCAGCGACAGCTCGCCCACACAACGCTCCAGTTCCCGAATCGCCAGATCGGGGGCCTGCAGCGGGATCGTTCCCAGCCCCAAGAAACGATCGGGGTACGCTTGCACCAGTCCGGCAATGTGGTCATTCAGGATGCGGGACAAGTCCAGCGCGTGGGCAGGCTGAGCCCAGTAGCTGAACATGACCGGCACGGTGGCGAGTACCTGCATGTCCACGTGCGCCGCATCACAGTCGCGAATGCGTGTGGCGGGATTCCAACAGTTGTCTTGGATCTCGCGGAACAATTGGCCGTCCATCATCATTCGGGCGCAGCCTGGCCGGTGATGAACCAGTTGCACGAAGCCGCCGTATCCGTATCGCTCGGCCAGATCCGGCCACGATTCAGGCAGGATATGAGTATGAATGTCGATGCATTGCGCCATGTGGGTCAAATCTGCCGGGAGGTCATCAGACTGCCATCACGGCCCCACAGTGGCCGCAGGTGCGCAATTCTTCGGATTGTTGGAACTTCTGCATCACGCCTTTCAATTTGGCCACAATGTCCGCGGGCGTGTCGATGTGAAAATATTCGTCGTACAACTTCTCCTGACAACTATCGCAGAACCAAAGACAGCCGTCTTTTTCATCTTTCGCTCGCATCCGCTCGATCACCAGGCCAATCGTATTTGCCGGGCGTTGCGGAGAATGGGGCACACGAGCTGGTAGCAGGAAGATCTCCCCCTCGCGAATCGGAATTTCGACTCGCTTGCCATCCTGGATGGTCTTCAGTGTGATATCCCCTTCGATCTGATAGAAAAACTCTTCCCCCTCGTTGTAGTGAAAATCCTTGCGGGCGTTGGGTCCACCGACCACCATCACGATGAAATCTTCCGCCTCGGTGTACACGCATTTGTTGCCCACGGGCGGTTTCAAGAGATCACGGTGCTGATCGATCCAGGCCTTGAAGTTAAACGGTGCAAGCATCGCCATGAAATATCTCCCTTGCTGTAAGTGTGCGTCCTAGGACGGACTGGCCGATTCACGACCCGACCCTTGACGCACCCGGGCACATTCGGACTGTTGATTCTATCGGGCATGGAGTTGTCATCCTGAGGCATCGCGGAAGCAGGCCGAACGCTCGTCCAGCGACGAGGCTGAACATTGGAACCTGTTTGGTATCGCGAGGTTGGCTGGCAGATCCTTCAGTCGCGTCGCTCCTTCAGGATGACACTTGCAATGATCGTGCATGCCGTCGCCGGCACGAACCTAAATCGTGGCAATGCATTTTAGCTCGATGGCGATGGGCGTGGGGAGCGACTTGATCTCGATCGTGGTGCGGCACGGCTGATTTTCACGAAAATATTCCGCGTACAGCCGATTATAGGCGGCAAAGTCGGCCTTCATGTTTGTCAGAAAGACGGTGACATCCACGATGTTCTGCCAGGAGGAGCCTGCCTGTTCGACGATCGTCCGCACGTTCTCGAAGACGCTGCGACACTGAGCTTCCATGTCATAGGCGATTACGTTGCCGGCCGCATCCAATGTTACGCCCGGAATTTCGCGCGTCCCTTTTTGGCGTGGACCGACTCCCGACAGGAACAGCAGGTTACCCACGCGTCGTGCGTGCGGATACAGTCCCACCGGCTCGGGAGCATCTGGGGAAATAATCGCATCATCATGCATTTCACGGTTCCTTGATCGAAGCGGTAACGCCGTCTGTAGCCGTTCACGCTCCGCGTGACGGTCAAAAGACGCTGCCCCGGCAAACAATCTTGATCTCCAGTCATCGCAGCGTGGAATTTCGTTGATGATTGAACTGTCTTTTCCGGCGTCGAAACTACTTGCCGTCACGCGGAGCGTGAACGGCTACGTTTTTTTCGCGAGCAGGTGTGGTTATCGCCGGAACGTAGAACCATGGTCCTCAATTGTTCATGCTCCGCGTTCGCAATGGCCCGGGAACAATTGTTCTACGTTCCGCGTTCGCAATGGCCCGGGAAACAATTTGGGGACAATCGTTCGACATGGTGTCGACTGCGAAGTCGAAAATGCAAAACACGAACGAAGGTGTTACGAAAATTTGATGCAAATGTTTTTGGTCTCTGTAAAAAATCTCAGTGCCTCCAGGCCCCCCTCGCGGCCCACGCCGGATTGCTTCATGCCACCGAACGGGGTGCGAAGGTCGCGAATCAACCAGCAGTTGACCCAGATCACGCCGGCTTGAACTTGATCGGCTACGCGGTGCGCTCGGCCGAGGTCACGCGTCCAGATCGTAGCGCTTAGTCCGTACGGTACGTCGTTGGCCTGCCGGACGACATCCGCCTCGGAGGTGAACGGCATCAGCGTAACCACGGGTCCGAAAATTTCCTCTTGATTGGTGCGGCATTCGTTGGCGAGCCCCTCGATTACGGTCGGCGCGTAGAACCAGCCCTGGGCACAGCGGCC
The DNA here is from genome assembly GCA_963695565.1 of uncultured Planctomycetales bacterium. Classification (GTDB taxonomy): domain Bacteria; phylum Planctomycetota; class Planctomycetia; order Pirellulales; family Pirellulaceae; genus CAVOGW01. The sequence continues at coordinate 1,221,389 of CAVOGW010000001.1, read as the reverse complement.
GGAGGGTACGACCGCGGCACCGCCGCACAACACGCGTCCTCCTTCGTCGCGCGCCCGCTGGACGCAGTCGTGGATTTTTTGATGGTGAGCGGCCGAGACAATGGCCCCCAGATCGGTGTCGGGTTCCCGCGGGTCACCCACCTTCAGTCGCCCGGCTGCCTGCACGAGGTCCTCGCGAAAACGATCGTACAAAGGACGCTCGACGAACACGCGGGAGCCGCACAGGCAGATTTGTCCTTGATTCGAGAACGAGCTGCGGACTGTGGTGGACAGGGCCTGCTCATAATCGCAGTCGGCGAAAATGATGTTCGGGTTCTTGCCACCGAGTTCCAGCGAGAGTTTTTTGAACCGCGGGGCGGCGGCGGCGGCGATGCGTGCCCCGGTGACGGTGCCGCCCGTAAAGGAAACGGCAAGTACGTCCGGGTGATCGACCAACGCGGCTCCCGCTCCCGACCCGCGGCCGTGTACGATGTTCAGCACACCGGGAGGAAAGCCCGCCTCCGTCACAAGCTCAGCCAGCAGGTGCGCGGTGAGCGGAGTGATCTCGGACGGCTTGCCGATCACGCAATTACCGACGGCCAGTGCCGGCGCGATCTTCCACGTGAACAGGTACAAGGGAAGATTCCAGGGAGAAATGCAGCCCACGATGCCGATGGGCTTGCGCAGCGTGTAGTTCAGGTATTCGGGTGCCGCGTGCGATTCGCTGGCAAAACCGCGAATCAGCGATCCAAAGAATCGAAAATTGCTCGACGCACGGGGAATGTCCACCTGCTCGGCCATTTTCAATGGTTTGCCGTTGTCTTCGGATTCGGCAGCGGCCAGGCGATGCAGGTTCGAATCGATCAGGTCCGCCAGTTTGCCCAGCAGCAGGGCTCGGTGTTCCGCCGACGAACCTGACCAGGCCGGCCACGCTCGACCGGCTGCGGACACGGCCGCGGCAATGTCGCGCGGGCCGCTATCGGCGACCCGCGTGTGGATCTGCCCCGTTGCTGGATTAAAGCCGTCCAGCCAGGTATCTTCCGCGGGCGGCAGGAACTCGCCGCCAATGTAGTTCTCAATGCGTGTCACAGACACGTCGTGCGCCCTCCATCGACGGGCAGGTTAATGCCATTGATGTAGGCCGCGGCCGGACAGGCCAGGAATGCGATCGCATTGGCGATCTCCCCGGGCGCAGCAAACCGGCCAGCGGGAATCGAGCTGATCATTCCCTGCGCGATCGCTTCTTCGGATGTTTTTTCGGTCTCGGCCCGAGCCGCGATCAAAGACGCCAGCCGCGCCGTCGCCGTGAATCCTGGCAACACGTTGTTCACCGTGATGCCGAACGGCCCCAGTTCGGTCGCCAAGGTCTTGGCCCAACTGGCCACCGCACCGCGGACCGTGTTCGACACGCCCAGTCCTGGGATCGGTTGCTTCACGGACGTGGAAATCACATTAATAATGCGGCCGTATCCAGCCTGTTTCATGCCGGGTACCAGCGCCTGCGTCAGCAGCTGATTGCAGACCAGGTGATTTGTGAACGCCTGAGTGTACTCAGTGACGGACGCGGCTAGGGCAGGACCGCCTGGCGGGCCTCCCGTGTTGTTCACCAGGATTTGCACGAGCTTGCCCCGCTGTACGAACTCTGTCACAACCTGGGACAGACCTTCCGCATTTGCGAAATCGGCCACAAGGTACTCGTGGAATACCCCGTCGTGCTGGGGCAATTCGCGGCATGCGGCCCGCAATGCCGACTCGTCTCGCGCCATCAGCACAACGTCGGCGCCCAGCCCGGCCAGCTCCAACGCGGCCGCTTTGCCGATTCCCTGCGTGCTGCCACAAACCATGGCCGTCTTGCCAAGCAGCGATGTATCCATAAAAGTTTGCTCTATCGGGATGGGTGATTATCTTGGGACGCGGGAGACGTCCTTATCGGTCGTGCCCGCGAAACGTACCGGCCTGAAGCGGGCGAGAGTGGGTCCTGACGTGGACTGCTTGCTCGCGCCGCGTGCTGGTATTCTTACGTCCGATGTCGCCGCGCGGACGACTGCAGCCTCGAATTTAGCAAGGTTCGCCGCGGAACGGCAGTAGGAGCCGTCACACCGCCGCCACCACATTTGCAAAGGCCACCTACGGAATGATAATTTCCCTGCAATTCGCCGGCGAGAATTTTAGGCTGGACCTGACCACCGGCCGCAGTATCGCGATTCCGGTTAGATTCGATGCGTGCACAGCCGAACCTGTTCGGAGTGGCGGCGGCCGACTGCGGAGCCGTCGTGCAGGGGGACTTTCGGGGTGACACGCGACGTGGCGGTAGCTGCAATGTAATGAAGTGGTCGTTGATTCCGCACTGCCATGGCACGCATACGGAATCGGTCAGCCACATTGTCCACGACGACGTACCCGTCGTCGGCTGCGTCGGTCCAGGCATGTTCCTGGCCGTGTTGCGACGATTCCACCAATCCAGCTGGGCGACGCCGAGGGCAGACTCCTATCCTCGGGGCTTCCTGACGATCAGATCATCGGCGTGGACGACGTCGTACGATGTCTCGATTCCCTGGAAGCGGTGGGAGCCGACGCCGTCATCATCCGCACGCTTCCCAACGACCCCGCGCAAACTCGTCGCTCGATACGATCGGAACCGGTGCCGGCATACTTTTCGATCGAAGCGATGCAGCGGCTGGCGGCCAGCCGCGTACAGCACCTGCTGGTCGATCTCCCCTCCATCGATCGCATTTTTGACGGCGGGGCAGCTGCGGAACCATCACTGTTTTTGGAGTGTGGCGGCTCCGTCACGGCGGGTCACGGCTGACACCCGCGTGGATCGGACGATTACCGAGTTTTGTTACGTTCCGGATGACGTGACGGACGGAGTTTACCTGTTGAACCTGCAAGTGTCCGACGTGGGGCTCGATGCCACCCCGTCGCGTCCGCTGCTGTGGCCTCTGGCTGAAAAGGAACCCTCATGACGGATCCGCGCAACGGTCAGGCGTCGATCGAATTTGCCAGGCAGCTGGACGCACAAGATGCGCTGCGACCATTCCGCCACGAATTTCACATTCCGCACTCGCCGGGACGGAACTCTCCCAGGTGTACCTGATCGGCAATTCGCTGGGCTTGCAGCCCAAGCGGACGGCGAAGTTCGTGCAGCAGGAACTCGACAAATGGAGGAATTTGGCGGCGGAAGCCCACTTTTCCGGCAGCCATCCCTGGATGCCGTACCACGAGTTCCTGTCCGCCCCTATGGCTCAACTCGTGGGCGGGTTAGCCCCACGAGGTCGTCGTCATGAATTCGTTGACCGTCAATCTGCACTTGATGCTGGCGACCTTCTACCAACCCACGTTGGCCCGGCATCAGATCATGATCGAGTCCGGCGCGTTTCCGTCGGACCATTTTGCCGTGGAATCCCACATTCGGTTTCGCGGATTCGATCCACGGGAATCGATGCTGCTGGTCGCACCCGAGCCAGGGGAGGATTGCGTATCCACGCGAGCAGGTCTGCCAATTGATCCAGCGACATGCCAGAATCCCTGGCCGTTATCCTGCTGCCAGGAGTGCAATACTACACGGGCCAACTGTGGGACATGCCGACCATCGTCGAACAGCCCAGACAGTACGGAATCGCGGTCGGATTCGATTTGGCGCATGCGGTCGGCAACGTCCCCCTGCAATTGCACGATTGGCACGTCGATTTCGCCGTGTGGTGTACGTACAAGTACCTGAACTCCGGGCCAGGGTCGCTGGGGGGCTGTTTCGTCCATGAGCGTCATGCACGCAACACGGACCTGCCGCGGCTGACCGGCTGGTGGGGTCAGGATAACGGACTCGCTTCGAAATGAAAAACGAATTTCACGCGATCCCCACCGTTGAGGGCTGGCAGCTCAGCAATCCGGCGATCCTCTCCATGGCGGCCATTCGTGCTTCCCTGGAGGTGTTCGGCGAAGCCGGTGGCATGCAGCCGCTGCGTCAAAAATCGATTCAGTTAACCGGCTACCTGGAGTCGCTATTGCGCCAGGTTTGTGGGGACCGTGTCCGCTTGATCACGCCGCAGACGTCGAACGACGTGGTTGCCAATTGTCGCTCGTGGTGCAGTCCGCTGGCAGTGGCCAGCAACTTACCCAAAAACTCGCCGAGGTCCGGCGTGATGACCGATTGGCGCGAGCCCAACGTGATTCGCGTGGCCCCCGCCCCGCTGTACAACTCATTTGAAGACGTGTTCCGGTTCGTGCAGGCACTGAAACAGCTGCTGACTTGACCGGTCACGCGAGCCGCCGTACCCCCGCACCCCGTACCCCTCCGCCCCGCCTTCCCCCAGGACCATCATCGTGAGCAAATCGCCCGACGTCACCATCATCGGAGCGGGCCTGGTGGGCTCGCTGCTGGCCATCCTGCTGGCGAAGCGGGGCCTGACCGTGACCGTGTACGACAAGCGTCCCGACATGCGTCGCGTGGACATCTCGGCCGGCAAGTCGATCAATCTGGCCCTCGCCGAACGTGGCATTGCCGGCCTTGAACTGGCCGGCGTGTACGAACTGGCCGAGCCGCAGCTGGTTCCCATGCGTGGGCCGCATGCTGCATCAAGTAGATGGTGGGCTGGAGTTTCTACCCTATGGCTGGCGACCCCGGGAACAAAGCTACTCGGTATCCCGCGGATGCGCTCAATAAGTTGATGCTGACGGCGGCGGAACGACAGGGTGTCCAATTTCAGTTCGACCTGCCCTGCCTGGCCGTGGACTTTGCCGCCAAACGTCTGACTTTCGATCACGAAGGTCATCCGGAAACGGTCGGTTACCGCCGGCTGATCGGTGCCGACGGATCCGGCTCGGCCGTCCGTGCGGCCCTGGCCTCGATGACGGGGGGCGAGGAGCGTAGCGAAATGTTAGATCACAGCTACAAGGAGCTGACCATTCCGGCAGGGGAAGGGGGAGTGCATCAAATCGAACGGGACGCACTGCACATCTGGCCGCGCGGCGGCTTCATGTTGATCGCCCTGCCCAATTCCGATGGCAGTTTTACCGTGACACTGTTCCTGCAGAACGAGGGCTCGCCCAGTTTCGCGTCGCTGAAGACGCACGACGAACGTGCTGCAGTTTTTTCATCAGCATTTTCCCGATGCGTGCCCCCGCATGCCCACACTGGCCGAAGACTTCTTGTCGAATCCAACCGGTGTTCTGGGGACCGTCCGCTGCTGGCCCTGGACCCGTCCTCCCGACGCATTCCTCATCGGCGATGCCGCGCATGCCATTGTGCCATTTCACGGTCAAGGCATGAACTGCGGTTTCGAGGACTGCGTCGAATTCATCGGGCAGCTGGATCAGTGTGGCGACGATTGGGGGCTGGCCGCAGAGCGATTTGCCGTGCAACGCAAACCGGATGCGGATGCCATCGCCGAAATGGCGCTGGAGAACTACGTGATCATGCGGGACAGTGTGCGAGACCCGAAATTTCACCTGCGCAAGCAACTGGAATTTGAATTAGAGCGACGTTATCCCGATCGATTCATCCCGCGATACTCGATGGTCATGTTCCACCGCATCCCGTATGCGCAGGCATTTGCCCGGGGGAAAACCCAAAGTCAAATTTTGGATGAGCTTATGGTGACCGCTCACACGATGCAGGAAATTGACTTGGCGCGGGCGGCCAGCCTGGTCGAAAGACGATTATCGATATTGGCTCAATAAACTCCGTGCCCCGCACCCTTCACACCCTTCACACCCATCACACCCTTCACACCCTTCACACCCTTGCCCGCGTCCTAACTGCTCTTGAACCCCAACGCTTCCACCAGGTCGGTTGGCAGGGCCGGCAGCGCCGATCTGGGGATCAAGAATGTGGACAAGGTGAACAAGTCCAGGAAGACTCGGTTGTTTTCCGTCGTGGCCGCCAGATACTCGTGACCCGACGATCCCCCGGTGCCGATCTTGCGGCCCAGCATGCGCTGCACCATCATGGCGTGCCGCGCCCGCCAGCTGGTAAATGCTTCGTCGATATCCGCCAGTTGTGTCAAATAACGAAACGGCAGGAACAACAGCGGCTCGTCGCGATACAGGTTGATGAACAGCGCCGCAAGAAACGCCCGTTGCGAGAATCGAAACGCACCCGACTGTTGCATCTGTTGGTATTTTCGCTTGTCCAGCAGGGCCCCAAATCGCTCGGCCGTGGCCGCCTGCTGTCGCAGTTGCGCCTGCTTCATCTGCTCGTCCAACCTGCGGTTGGACTCGATGATTTTCCGATCGGACGCGAGCATCTGCTGGACCGCCTGCTGAAATACGCTCCAAAAATCAAAATCTTCGAACCGCGTGAAGGGCATGCGGGCCAGCCATTGGTCCGTGAGGTCGAACAGCGAGGGTTGTCCTTCCAGGGTTGCGAGCTTTGCCTGATCTGGGCCGCTCAATCGGGTGTTCAGGAACGCCTGGTCGCTTGCCAGTCGCTGGTGGCGTTTTAACCCTAGCAAAATTTCAATTTCCTTGAACTGCAGGCTTTGGAAGCCGGAAGCGGGAACCAGATAGTCTCGGAACTCGAGAAAATCCAGCGGCGTCATGGTCTCCAAGACGTCAATTTGACCCAACAGCAGTTGTTGAATGGTGCGGACCCGTTGTAGCCGGCCGTTCACCACTCCCATTTGTCGGTCGTCGACGCGGCTTCCCTGAAACACGGTCGCCACCGACCTGAGTTCGTGAATAATCTGCTTGAACCACAGTTCGTACGCCTGATGCGTAATCACGAACAGCATTTCGTCATGGGCGGCCTGGCCGTACCGCGCACTCTCCAGTTGCTGCGCATGGAGAATCTTGTCCAGCTGCAAGTAGTCGGAGTAGTAGACTTCGCCTCGTTCGTCGGACATAAAAACGCTCCTGATCGCGATTGTGCCGCCACTTAAGTGTACGCCCCGGCGAACCGGCACCGTAAGGTGCCGGGTGGGCAGCAGGGCACACCCACGCATTCCCCATCCATTCCTGCCGTCTACTTTGGTCTCCTGTCAGCCGCCACGCGTCAGCGTCCGGTGCGTGAATACCGAACAACCGGGTGCTAACGCACGCCGGGTGATAGGGTGTGGACCGGTCCTGTCGCAAGGTCGACGGCTTTGCCCGACACGGTCAGTCGTCGGGCGAGCACTGGCGCGAACCCTAAGCCGCAGGTTCCCCGGGCTTCGTACCCACGTACAAGGTGGCGACGCCCAACGTGAGGGGCCGGAACCAGACGTCTTGCAGTCCCGCCGTGCGCATGCGAGTGGCCAGTGCTTCGCCGTCCGGAAATTCGGCGACACTCTGCGGCAGATATTCGTAGGCCGACATGTTGTTTTTGGCCAGACGTTGTCCCACGCTTGGGAGTACGTAGCGAAAGTAAATGGCGTACAGCGTGCTCAGCGGCGGTAGTCGGGGCCGGGAAAACTCCAGGACCGATACTCGGCCGCCCTGGCGGCAGACCCTGGTCATTTCGCCGAGTCCCCGGTCGGTGTCCGCGACGTTCCGCAAGCCAAAGGCCACGCAGACTATCTGGAATTGATCATCGTCAAACGGCAGCTGCTGTGCGTCCGCTTCAACAAACGTGATCTGTCCATCGAGGCCGCGACGTCTCTTTTTCTGTTCGCCAAGACGCAGCATCCGCCCGCAGAAATCGGCAGCCACGATGGGCGGGGCCTGTCTGGCGGCTCGTTGGTACGCAAACGCCAGGTCACCAGTCCCCGTGCAGAGATCCAAGATGGGGGCGTCACCGACGGCAGGCACTAATCGCACTGCCGTTTGTCGCCAGTATCGGTCGATGTTCAGCGACAGCACGTGGTTCATCAAGTCGTACCGAGGTGCGATCTCGCTGAACATCTTCTTGACACGGTCTGCGGACTTGTCGACAGGCACGTCAGTCCTCACGTGGTGCGGAACGAAGGTTTGCTGAAGTCGGCCGAATCAAGGCTCGTCGGTCTGTCCACCCACACTCCTCGAATTCGAGTCACCGGTTCACAACCAGCCAGAGGTGACTTTCAGCCTGATTTCGTATTTTACGAGACTAAAGGACGCCGCCGAACCTGGTTCGGCGGTACTTCACCGACTTCCTGCGAAGGGCGTGAGGCCGGATCAATGCTCAACTACTGTTTCTAACCTTCACCGCGAAAGCTCGGTCGCCACAACCGCGTAGACCTGCGACGGCATCTCAGTTTACACTGCGGACTCTTGATTCTGAGTCGACGCTTCGTCTCAGGACGACACTTGTATCGATCACGGAATCAACCGACCGCCCCGGCCGCGGATAATGCACGATTCTAGCCAAATGGGACGCCAGCATGTCGCTTCAAATGGAAAAACTCGTTTCGCTCGCCAAGCGGCGGGGATTCTTGTTTCAATCCAGTGAAATTTACGGCGGTCTGAACGGATTTTGGGACTACGGGCCGCTGGGTGTGGAGCTGAAACGCAACGTCAAGGAAGCCTGGTGGAAGGAGATGGTTACGGCTCATGATGACCTTGCCGCACCACCCGGAGCCCCGTCTTCTTTCGGCATGGTGGGGTTGGACTGCGCTATTATCATGCACCCGCAGGTCTGGAAATGTTCGGGCCATTACGATTTGTTTCACGACTTCATGGTCGATTGTCGAGCCTCGAAAAAGCGTTACCGGCATGACCAGGTCCAGGGTCGATGGGTGAACTGCAAGGGACAAAGGCTGTTTGTCACCACCTATCAAAGCGAGTCGATCGACGAAGATTTGCAGCGCAATGCCTTGAAGACGTTCAACCTCCGCGGCAAGGACGTCGACCAGCTCAATTGGGAGGGGTCGGTCTTCTCACTGACCAGAATCGACGATTTTTCGTGCGTGGTGGGCCCGGACGCCAAGGAGCCCGGGACGCTGACTGAGCCGCGTGAATTTAATCTGATGTTCAAGACCACCGCAGGCGCTCTGGCCGGCGAGGAAGGAACCGTTTTCCTCAGGCCGGAAACCGCCCAGGGAATCTTCGTGAACTTCAAGAATGTGCTCGACAGCACGCGTCTCCGCATTCCGTTTGGCGTCGCCCAGATCGGCAAGAGCTTTCGCAATGAGATTACGCCACGGAATTTCACGTTTCGTTCGCGGGAATTCGAGCAGATGGAGATCGAGTTCTTCTGCCATCCCAGCGAATCTGCGCAATGGTATCAATACTGGCGGGACCGAAGGTTCCGTTGGTATGTCGACCATGGGCTGGCGGGGGAGCGATTGCGGCTGCGCGACCATGACCCGGACGAATTAAGCCACTACTCGACGGGGACCGCGGATATCGAATACGCGTTTCCGTTCTTGACGGCGGGGGATTTTGGGGAATTGGAGGGGATCGCTCATCGCGGTGATTTTGACCTCCGTAGCCATATGGAAGGGAAGCTCGATCCGAATTCCTGTCCACTGACGCTGGAGCGAGGTGAGGACGGTAAACCCAAGTGGCGGGGTAGCGGTAAGGACCTTAGCTACCGGGACGACTTGAACAACGAAAAATACATCCCCCATGTGATCGAACCGTCGGCGGGAGCCGATCGGGCGACGCTGGCCTTTTTGTGCGAAGCCTATTGCGAGGACGAGGCCCCGGACGAGGACGGAAAAATGCAGTCACGAACCGTAATGAGGTTGCACCCGCGGTTGGCGCCGATCAAGGCGGCCGTGTTGCCGCTGGTCAAGAAAGACGGCATGCCCGAAGTTGCGCAGGACATTTACCGGGCGCTGAAGCAGCAGGTTGCCGCATTTTACGATGAAAAAGGGGCCGTGGGGCGTCGGTACCGACGCCAGGATGAGGCAGGGACGCCGTTTTGCATTACCGTGGATGGCCAGTCCATGGTCGACAAAACCGTTACCATTCGGGATCGAGATTCGCTGGAACAATGGCGCGTCCCCATCGACAGCTGTGTGGACGAGGTCGTGACACGCGTGCGGTAGAAGCTGCATTGCGTGAGCATCACTCCACTACGGCGAAATCCATCTTCGCAGCGCTGCCATCCCTACTTCGCCGAATTGCCTCGCGGGAATTTGCCAGATGCGCGGATTCATGAGCTCCAGGCTGACGGTGCCTGCATAGTCAATCTCGTGGAGCCGCGCCATGACCCGTGCCAGCGGCAGATCTCCCTCGCCCGGCAGAATTCGATCCCGATCGGTGGCGATTTCTCGCGGCACATCGGCCAGATCGCAGAGTTGCACGTGTCGCAGAGTATGTGAGGAAAGCAGTTCAAGGTCCTGCAGTTTGCTGGGCCCGACGGAAAAGTGGAACATGTCCAGGCAAATTCCCAGGGCCGGGTGGTTGATCTTTTCGATCAGGGCCACGGCTGTTTGCAGGTTGTTGGCAAAAGTGGCCTTGGCCTGAAACTCGAATGCGATCTGGATGCGATGCGCCTCGGCGGCGGTGGCGACTCGCGTCAGTCGGGCCTGGACCCGATCGATCAACTCCGCCGACAAATCTTCGCGAACGTCACCTGCAACAACCAATGTTTGCATCCCCAGCGCGGCGCAGCATTCCAGCCTTCGTTCGTATGCGATCCACGTCTCCCGAAAGCCGGCGCTTTCGGGCTGAAACAGCCCCCCCTGATAACTTCCCACAGGGACCGAGACGGCGTGCCGATCGCACAACTCCTTCACCGCGGCGGCCGTCATGTGCTGCAGGGCCTGTTCCAGCTTCGTCATCCAGATCTCTATATGGTGGCATCCGGCCGAGCCATATTCGGCGATATCGTCGGCAAAGGGAGTGGAGAGCGTGCAAACCTGGCTTAAGGTGGGAATCATGCTAAATCGGGTCTTTTCGGGTTAGGTTAGCCATTTGGGGTGCCGCTCTCCGGGCCTGACGTAGTTTAGAAACTAACCAACTCGTTGACACGAAGCGCAGGGCTAATTAAAAGGGAATAAGAGCGACCGTTTTTGCCCGAAAACTCGCGGTATAAGCGCGTGGCGGGGCCCCAATTTAGGCTGCATAGAATTTCCCGATATTTTGGATTCTCTTGCTTGCAATGGCTGAATTGGCTTGTTAGATTGAGTGACGTCGGCCAAATCGGCCGCGGGCAACCGGGCAAAGCACCTTCGGAATTTAGGAAACGCCTACTGGCGAGCGAAAAAGAGACGTTATTCGTTCTCCTAGTGTGATTTGACAGTGCGCTTTGGCAGCGTGGGTTAAGTCGCCTTAGAGAGTGAATGACGTTTTTTTTGTCGCCATTCGATTTCGATTTTGCCGGTCTTTACGGCCTTACCCACGCAGGAATTGCTACTGTCGATGCCCACTAAATGGGGACGTTGTCTGCTTGCCGTCGCGCGTCGACGTCGTGCGGGTGGCGTTCCTTTATTTTTTGCAGCTGTAGGGGCTGTTTAAGGGTAACCACCAGCGTTTTGTTCGTTTCAGCAACACTCGTAAGTCTAGTAGGAGTCGGTAATGAAGAAACAATTTCGAAGCATCGGTTTGGTCATGGTCTGCATCGTTTGCGCTAGTGTCGCCGCTAATGCACAAGTTAGTGGTGTGCCAGGCGACGGTATTCCGGATTTTTATTATTTCCAAGATGATACGTCGCCCTCGGTTCAAACCAGTTTTGGTCTTATCGACCGACCTGGTGGCACCATGGTGGTGGACACGGATGGTTACGACGCAGCGGCCATGCTGATCGGCGGCAAGAACGTGTCAACGCTCGCATTGGGTTGCGACCTCTGCGATGGCATGAACTTGCCACAGTCGTCGGCCACGTCGGCAGGCACTTACACCGTCGGTTACGGGGGTGTAGAACCAAACGGTAGTTCGCAGTGGATTAGGACAGCGCCATTACAGGGACTCGCCTTTAGGGGCGTGGTCGGGACGGGGTTTGTGGACAGTAGCAACGTTCAACAACCCTGGCCTGCTGATTTCCCTCCGTTTTTGGATTTTCCCGTCCAGGGATTAGCCAACTACGGAACGGGCCTGACAAGCGCCGACTTTCCGCTGGTATTTAATGACGGAGCTACCGAAGCCCTGTGGTCGGTACGGATTGCCGGCGACACCGCGACACCGATTTTTACGAACGTAACGGTTATTCCTGGCGTTCCTGAGCCTACCGCCGGATTGTTCGGCTTGGCTGGTCTGGCTATGGCAACCGTGATCCGTCGTAGAATCGGTTAAGCAGTCGATGCTTCACACGTTTGTTTTGAGTTAATGAAAATTGATAACGTGCGGGCAGCACAAGTGGCTGCCCCACGTTTATCAACCCCTACAATCTCGACCCTACTGAAGAAAAGTTTTTTTACCGAAAGAATTTTGGAGGAGAATAATGATGGCGTGCCAAGTTCAAAAAATGGCTCTCTTTACGTTGCTTCTGCTTTGTGCCGCTCCGGCATTTGCTCAGGTCAGCGGTACACCGGGTGACGGCATACCCGATTTCTACTATTTCTCTCAAGACGGATTGTTTGCAGATACGACTTTCGGCCAGATTACGCGACCGGCCGGGACGTTGACCGTCGACAGTGACGGCTTCGATATCAATGCGATGCTGGTCGGCGGCGCGAACGTGAGCCTGCCCCCGGCTTGTGATCTGTGCGAAGGTCCGCCAGCTGGTCCTGGACCCAATAACCTTCCCGAGTCCTCCGCTACGCAAGCTGGCACTTACACGGTTGGATACGGCGGTGTCGTACCCACTGGTAGCTCGCAGTGGATTCGGACCTCACCGCTGCAGGGACGCGGTTTTATTGGCGTGATCGGCACAGGTTTTGTGGATAGCAATAACGTTCAACAGCCTTGGCCTGCCGATTTCCCTCCGTTTTTGGCTTTCCCACAATTGGGCCTCGCCAACTACGGGCCCGGCCTGACGGACGCCGACTTCCCGAAGGTGTTTAATGACGGTGCCACCGACGCCACTTGGTCCGTTCGCGTTGCCTCGGGTGCCACCGGCGATGCCCTGTTCACCAACGTGACCGTGCTTGTACCAGAGCCCACCAGCGGACTGCTGAGCGTTCTGGGTCTTGCCGCGCTGAGCTTCATTCGTCGTCGCTAAGAAGGTCGCAGGTGCCCTCCAAGGCCTGTGAATGGGCCTTTATTAGGGCATAAGAGGACAACCCAAACGTCTGGTGTGAGTCACACACCAGGCGTTTTTTGTTTTGCTGCCTCTCGCTTCGGTCCGTCAAATCCAAGCCACCGGTTTTCAACCGGTGGCAGGTGATTGTCAGCCTGACATCGCATGCTACACAGGTGACGATGCCGCCGAAATTTATCGGCGGTACTTAGAAAACCTGAATCTCGGAGGCATCGCGGGGTCGGGATGCTTTACACGAGGTTTTGGTGCGAACGACCGAGTGCTGAGTAGACTACCGGCTGGGCTGGGCGTTGCTTGAACGCGGCGATCAGGCGGCGACAGCGGTCTAGGTCCTCGTCCAGGAAAAAATCCATGGCGCGAAGCGGCATCGTGCGAGAGAAGGATTGCTGCAACGCGTTGGCCGCAGCGGAAATTTTGGGGGCCATCGGCTTCGCTGCCCCGGTTGAGAAAGCAACGCCGTCATCGCGAGAATCGGTATGCTTGTCCGGCTGTCGATCGTCGGCTATCGGCTGCATGCTGCTCGTCCTATTGATGGCTCAACGGCTGTCATCGGCAAATTCCGGCCGCGACTGTAATCCCGTTTTAGGTATTCGCGCTATCCCCATCGCTTGCCGATGGGTACATGAGGATTCTGTGCTAGATCAGAGCCCGGAATGATTCGATCCCCATCCCGCTCGACCAATCATGCCAAGACGCTCGATACCGCCCCAGACACAAGTTAAGAACTGGACGATCGGCTTGTCCGGCGGATCGCGCTTGGCTTGGCCCCCGAGCGTACCCAGCCGGCAAGAATCGCGATCAGGAATGGCAGCCCAGCGCTCGTCATGGGCTCCGGGACCGGCGCCGCCAGTGCCAGCAGCATCTGGTAGATTCCCCCACCATCCGGATCGGTGACGGTGCCGTTACTGGAAACCTGCAGATAGTACCTTCCCGGCACCTCCAGCGGGATGTTCAGCAGCATCGAATCGGTCTCGAAAACCGTTCCATCGTCGAATGTATTGCCGGCGTATCGGATCTGATCGTTGGCGGCCAGAATCGTGACACCATCGGGTCCCAGCAACCGTAGTTCAGAATCAAAATCATCGATGAATGCGAACAGTCCTTGCGACCAGATTTCGGCCGTCAACTGGGAGGGATGCAGGACATCAAACGCGAAGAGGTCCACGTCCAATTCGCTGGCCAGCGTGGCGAACACGAATCCCGCATCCGTGTCGGAGATTTCGCGCGACGAGAGGCCGAGCAGCTGTGCGGTTGACGGGGTATCGCCCGCGTCGGTCGTTTCAAATTGCAAAGGAATGGGCTGTGGCGTGAGATTGACGGCCGCCTCCATAATCACCTGTGACCACTGGCTGTACGATCGACTCTGCTCACGCTGCTGTTCCGTAATTCCCGTGGGTCCGGTTCCCATCAGGTGTTGGTTTTGGATTCCCTGGGTGTCGGCGTAGCGGTTGGGCGTTATGCGGGTATCGCCGTAAGCATCGTGATGACGCAGTCCGAAGCTGTGCCCCAGTTCGTGCAAACCCGTGCCTGCCAGCGCCATGGACAATTCTGCGATCTGGGTGTTGCGGTCGTCGTCGGGCTCCACGATGAAGCCAAAATTAGCGGAGTAAATGGATGCCGTACTGGCAAATGTATTTTGGAAATCGACCATGCTGGACCCTAACTGGTTGGTCGATGCCGTCTGAGCCCCAAAGTGCACACGCTCGCGGAAGCCACCTGGTTCGGCGGCGGTGAGCTGAACGTCAAACGCCGCAAGTTGGCTGGAGAACTCAGCCAGAATGGCGTCTTGGATGGCAAGCGTCTCGGTCAGGTTGAACGCCGGGACTCCGGCCGTCGCCGCCACAGCGGCCAGGTTGGCTTGCCACTGCCCGTCGAAATCGAGAAAGACCGTAACGGCGGAGAGGGACGGGGAAACAAACAATACGACCAGCAGCAGCGAGCCAGTCCCGCGGCAAAATCTCATGATGTCAACACGCCTCGCGGAAAAACCCCGCAAGAGTACAAGCACGACGCGCAAGCGAGTGAGCCCGCCAGTCGGCGAAGTCACGGGCCTCGGGTAGATGCCACCAAGAATGCCTAACATCAAAACACGCGACGAGTGAGTTTGAACGCATACGACACACTCACCAATGCTTCCTACCCCCCACAGTGTTTTCTCGGTGGCTTGCTGCTCGACCGAGAGCCCCCGTCACTGACGCAAGGTCGGTGGGGGGAGTCGTTGGAGACGCTTCGTCGTCCGTAGCAGCCAGTCACCCCGCCACCGACGCACACCCATGTCTTACTTCAGATACTCCGTCACGTCGGACGGGGCGCCGTCATTGATGCTGATCAAATACGCGTACGTGTACGAGTCGACCTGATCCGAGATAAAGCCCGCATGTCCATCCAGCGCGACCGCATTGACGCCGCCCGGATGATTCGATCGAGGAGCGGCAACCATCAGTACATTGATTTGCGAACAAGGAGCCCGGTACTGCTGTTTCATGATCAACGGTTTACATAAGAAGATTCCGTCCGCTGCCCGCTCCGACTGACTATTGGGGACGGCAACGTCCGTCCAATCCGGATCAGGCACAAACCGCGTGTTGGGTTTCATTTGCTGGAACAGCTCGCCAGGTTGCAACTTATGGTGCCAGTCGAGCGACAGCAAACTGCCCGTAGGGACCGGCAAGGCCCAGACACCGCGATTGTCCCATTCAGGTTCCACCGCGCGGACCTCCGCGATAAGGATTGTCTTCGAGACACCGTCCTTGACTCGGCTGATCCGCTGCCCCACCTTGTCACCCGGCTTGAAGCCGCCCAAGGCACCGGGAAAGTACCGCTGCATGTCAACATGATGCGGGCTGACGTAGGCTGCATAATTGGCCTTGGAGAACTGGAGTCCGGAATCGCGAACCGGCGATTGCTGTCCCGCGCCGTTGTAATACAAAAAGCCCGCATTTGCGTTGCTGGGACATACCAACGAGCCGATCGCCGCTCCGATCGCCTCTTGTCTTTGATTCAGGATGCCTGTGTCGAATTTGAAGGAATCGTGCAGCGCCTGCTCTTCAAAATAGGGCATGCACAGGACGGCCCAGCTAATCAGGGGGTAGTCGGTCGGCTGGTAAATGCGATTGATGCCGAAACAGCGAAATCCGGTGGAGCCGCTACCGGCCGGGACGCAGTTATTGTCGACTCCGATCCAGCCGCCCGGAGGGAGCGCCGCATTGGACGACTCGTAGCTCAAGACGGCCACGCCCAACTGGCGGACGTTGTTCTTACAGGCGGCCCGTCGCGCGGCCTCACGAGCCGACTGAATGCTGGGCAGCAGCAATGAAACCAGGACGCCAATGATGGCGATCACAACCAATAACTCCACGAGCGTGAACCCGAATGTGCGTCGTTTCATACAGTGTCTGCGTCAGATTAATCGAATTGGGCCAGGTAGATTCCCGTCGCGAAACCGGCCGGTCCGAGCCATGAAACGGTGCTCGGCCGCTCCGCCGGTTCTCAAAGCCAGATGCAGGCTCAAACGGCGATTGTACCATCCGATTCCCGTTTTGGGGCCGCTTGGCCGTCAAAGTTTTCGGGAATTGGGCCGTCGGCTAGGCGGGAATGGATTGCGGGCCGAGTGGCACGGGGTGGGCAGTGACTGGGCAAACCCGAAGATTTGAGGGCCAGAGCACCATGCCGTCTATTTTGGTCCCTTATCAGCCGCCTGGACCGGTCTCGTCGCAAAGTCGATGGCATGGGGCCAGAGCCTCCAGTGCAGCAGCGAATCGTTGGCGGTCCCGGGCGGCCATCAGCCGGGCCCTCGTTCTTAGAAGTACCAGAGGAGGGACTCGAACCCTCACGTCCTTGCGGACACTGGATTTTGAATCCAGCGCGTCTGCCAATTCCGCCACTCTGGCTGGTCTGTTTTTATCGGTGTTTTCGTCGACTTCGGCAGGTAACGTCTGCGGCCGTCCTCCACTTTTCCTGCACGACGCGACACTGAGACTACCCGATACTATCTTTGCTGACGACCCGGATGTCCAGAGCAGGTACCCTCAACCGCCACGCCCAAAGTCGGCACTACCAGCGCGCGAGGTCTCTTCCGCGTCGGGGGCGCCCGTTTAAAGCAGGACGCCGTCGAGCCAACGGTAATGCGATTCGCTGGACGGAAGTGGGTTTAGCGGAGGTAAAAGCACACCGTTCGAGTTAGGCGATCCGGGCGCCATCCCCTTGCGGTTGGCTCCCAAAGACGGGGCATCACGGGAATCGACAGCCGTCCGGAAATGTCGAACCACTGGTTGTCGGATCTGCTGGGCATCGATGGGAAGACCGTGAAGACTGTTCGCAATCGCCCCGGAATGAGCCCACCACGTCCTTATCCCAGACCGCACGAAGCAACCCTCTAATAATTGGCTTTGGCGAACAATCCCGCCTCATCGAAAATGACTCGGTCTTCGTAGTCGTTGAACCAGATCGCTGCCGGATTACGGCCGACGATTGCAACTTTGCCTCTGTCTTTCGCATCCGCTGCGTTCCGGTAAAGCTTGAAAATCACGACTCCGTTCTCGCCACCAGGCATGCCCGCCGCAGCGCCCGTTACTGCGCAGACTTCTGTCTTGCCTTTGTAATGTGTGATGGAAAGTCTCGCGTGAGTTTCGATGCCCGAGAGTCCTTTTTGTGAATCGTTGAGGATCTTCCAGGCCCCTTCGATTGTCACATTGAATGCGCGGTGCCCGACGATGTCACGACCACAGTAAAAACGCGAATTCTCAATGCCGTTACGCTTCAGTTCACGCTGAAGAATTCGCAACGCGTCAGCGTCATCGTTAATGCCCTTGATGATGGGCGACTGGTTGTCGAGATTGACCCAGTCGCGGCTGGCCAGCTGTTTGACCGAATGCAACGTGTTGTCGAGCCATTCGAGACCGCCTCCCGGATTGGTGATGAAGTCCCCGCTGGCGTCTTTCTTGAGAAACTCGTCAGGGTGGTTGAAGTGCACGACGAATCGAACGTTGGTCCGTGGGTAGTGTTCGTGAAACCGATCCAGCATGTCAAAGAACGATGCGTCGAACCGCTCGGGGTAGAAGGCCAGTTCCTTGGTGCCCAGTCGAATGTTCTCGATACCTGCTTCTGCAAGTGACGCCCACCAGTTTCCGATGATCTTGTTACTCAAGACCATGGGATCACCGCCCGACATGAGGATTTCGCGCAGTTTCTCACGACCTGTCTCTGGGTGCACTCCGCCGTTGGCTTCAACGATGCGATTGTGCTCAATAATATACGTACAAATATCATTGACTTGTGCTAAACCCTTCGGTGCCATCGCACCATCAGGTCGGGCAACGTCCTTCTTCGCAATCAACTCTTCGCGGTAACAAAATCGACAATGAGCAGAACAAGTCGAAGCAACATAAATCAAGCCGATCTCGTACTTGTGAAGCAAACCTTCAACCGGGCTGTAGTCCATCTGTTTGCCGGGATCTTGCGAGCCAGTAAGGTCCAACGTTTCGGCAGGACTAGCTTTGATCAGCTGCTGCATCGCCTTGCTGTTTCTAGCCTGCTCAAAATAATGCCGAGTAATCTTGACGGGCATGCGAGCTTCAATGTCTCGCTCGGTTCCTTTCAGCACAAGCAACGCGTCGAGTTCATCCTGGGAATAGAAATCTTGCATCTCTGCGTCGACTATTTTGTCCACGAATTTGTCGATGCCGGCGGTGATTTGCCGATCGTATTTCCCTTTGCCGATGGATTGGACAAATGCTTGAGCCTTTTCAGATGAAATAAAACTCGGACTCGCGGGCATGTCAGACCTCAGTCGTCAGTGGTTAGGCAGATCGTGGGCGGTTAGGCAGATCGTGGGCGGTTAGGCAGATCGTGGGCGGTTAGGCAGATCGTGGGCAAAAGGCGGGAACCGAACGGATTCGGAAGGGAGCCAATCCCCCTTTTTTGTGGAATGTAACGTATTGAACATGAAATTTCAACAGAGTAACATAATGAACATGTCTCATAAATCCCCAGGTATCAAGACGCTTGTCGCGGAGGCGGGAAGTGAGCTCACGCCCACAGAGCGACGCATCGCGGAAGTCATTCTGGCCGAGCCGACGCTGCTGGCCTTTGGCACCGTTTCCGATTTGGCAAGTCGCATCGGCACCAGCCGTCCGTCCATCGTGCGATTTGCTCACAAATTGGGCTTTGACGGCTATACGCAACTCCAGAAACTTATTCGCAGTGACGTGTCGCGGCAACTTACTCGTCCCAGCGAAAGAATCAGGCAAAGTGACAAGATCAGCCTGTCGGAACGCGAGACGCTTGATGCTGCGATCGATTCGGTATTCGAGGCAGCGGAAGGAAATCGACTTGCAGCGCTTGTCAAGCCGATTTCCAGCGCCAGAAGAGTCTGGGTGCTCTCTGGTGAAACCTCTCGCGCCGGTGCCTACGCTTTCCACAGCGGGCTGTCGATGGTCCGCTCGGGCGTGCACCTGCTAGAGGACCGCAACATTGGATGCGAATTGAGTAGCACAACAAACCAAGATGTCGCCGTCGTGTTTGACTTTTTCCGCTATCGGCGTGTCGTGGCCACGACAAGTCAGATATTGGCGGATGCGGGTGTCAAGATTGTTGCGATCACCGACGGTCCGCTTTCCCCATTGGCTGAGCTGACAGATACGTGGTGCGAAATCACCGTGCCAGCCATTGGTCCATTTGACAGTTCGGTTCCTGTCGTGGCGATTGCCGAGCTACTCGTTGCCATGGTCGCAAGAGAATTGCATGGAGAGGCCACGGCCCGCATTGACCGTATCGAGAAGCTGTGGGAGGATACCAACGTATTTCTGTGACCCAGGCCTTGTCGATAGGTTCTCAGTTTCTCGAGCTGAGCGTCAAATAGGGACTACGCGCTTCAGCGGTTCGCATCGATGATCGGGCAGCGATTCGAAGTAAGTCACGGACGGAATGAAATGCCGCCACAGGGCTATTCCCATCAGCCAGATAGCCAAACAGAAATGGATGCAATTAGACGTGCACTTGATGCCGCCCACGCCAGGTACGTGTCCGCCAATCCGCTCAGCATGGCTGCGGATGAGACGGCAGGGCGTTACTTGCCTGGAGGAAATACGCGTTCCGTTCTGCACTTCGAGCCGTATCCGTTGACCATGGTCTCTGGTGATGGAGCCGAGTTAGTCGATTTAGACGGTCATCGGTATGTCGATTTCGTGAGTGAGTATTCCGCTGGCCTTTTTGGCCATTCGGACCCGACTATCAAATCAGCGATCCAGCAGACGTTGGACATGGGTGTGGGCATTGGGGCACCGACACCGTTGGAGCGGGAATTGTCGGGAATTCTATGCAATCGCTTTCCTTCCCTCGAGCAAATTCGATTTTGCAACTCGGGAACGGAAGCAAATCTTATGGCTCTCACCACCGCAAGAGTTGCCACGGGTCGAAACAAACTGCTTGTCTTTAACGGTGCCTATCACGGTGGCGTCATCAAATTTCCCACGGGACACTCGGAGTTTAATGTCCCGTTTGATTTCGTACTTGCGGAATACAACGATATCGAGGGGACAGCGGAGATAATTCACCAGGCGAGTGATGAACTCGCAGCCGTTATTGTCGAGCCGATTCTGGGCGCAGGCGGGAATATTCCTGGCACCAGCCGGTTCCTGAACATGCTTCGTCAAACAACACGAGAAATCGGAGCGATGTTAATCTTTGATGAAGTGAAGACTGCCCGCATCGGCCCCGCGGGTATTCAGGGCTTGTTGGACATCCGACCGGATCTGACCACATTGGGAAAAATAATCGGCGGCGGGCTTCCGGCGGGCGCATTCGGCGGGAACGCGGAAATCATGGCGCATTACAATCCCAAACTACCGAACACCTGGAAGCATGCCGGTACTTTCAACAACAATGTCTGTTCGATGGCCGCAGGGTGTGCCGCCATGGGCAAGGTCTACACGCCTCTGCGCGCTTCACAATTTCTCGAATGGTCCGAGTCAGCTCGAGCGGAGCTCAACGGTTGGTTCGCGGCAAGAGCCGTCCCGATGATCTGCAACGGACTGGGTTCCATGTTTGCCATTCATTTTTCTGACGAGCCAATTGTCAGGAGGCCTACCAGGAGCGCCGCCTGCGACAGCTTGCATGGATTACTGCACATGGAATTACTTCTCGGCGGCGTTTTGATATGTAGGCGTGGCGACCTGTTTCTGTCATTGCCGATGACAAACGAGCATCTCGCCAGGTTGCGCTGTACCCTGGAGGAGTTTGTCGATCGTTATCAGTCATTGATCTGCGGAACACTGGGAGCTTGAGTCGAGTCATCGGGACGGTGACGTGGAATTCTAAATCACGCGTGAAATATCATCCTGAACGTAGCGAAGCGGAATGAAGAATCTGCCGGCCAGGCTAACATCCCTCGCACATATCAGCCGCCACGCGTTAGCGTCCAGTTCGTAAAGGCCCCATAACCGGGTGCTGACGCACAGCGGCGGATCGGGCGTCGACGGTCCCGTCACAAACTAGACGGCCTTGTGCGCACGCTCCCAGCTCACTCAGGCGTGTGCGGTCGGCCCCATGAAGGGCGACTGCTCAGGACGAGCTGACCAGGTCCCCGGTCGCTGCCGGCATCATCTCGGACAGCATCACTCCGCCCTCGCTGGGTCCGTCGCTCTCGTCCCGCACGTCGGAGAGTTCGGTGGCGATCTGCGCAAACTCGTCGGCTTTGTGCACGAAAGCGGCGACGACATCCGGGTCGAATTGAGTCCCCGATCCCGAAACGATCAACTGATAGGCCTCTTCGTGCGGAAATGCTCGCTTGTAAGGTCGTTTGGTGGTCAACGCATCATACACGTCGGCGACAGCCACAATGCGACCGACGAGCGGAATCTTATCTTTGGCTAAACCAAACGGGTAACCGTTTCCGTCCCAGCGTTCGTGATGTGTGAAGGCAATCAACTTGGCCAATTCGAGGAAATCGTCGTTCCCCAACTGACGTTGAATGGCCTCCAGGCAACGGCCGCCGATTTCCGCGTGCTGTTCAATGACTTTGCGTTCTTCGGGCGTCAGCGGACCACGCTTCAGGAGTATGGCGTCTGGGATGCCAACTTTGCCGATGTCATGCAAAGACGACGCAAACGCCAGGTCTTCCACGTGCTGGAGGCTGAGCCCATGTGTCGTCTTGAGTTTCTGGGCGAGCAACGTGACGTATTTCCGGATGCGCTCCAGATGCTTTCCCGTGTCGTTGTCGCGAGATTCTGCCAGTTTGGCGAGGCCAAAGATCACGGCGTTTCGCGTCTTCATCAAGGCGGTCGAACGGTCGTGGACCTTATGCTCCAAATGACGGTTAAGGGACTCCAGGCGATTGTCGTAGCGACGCACGATGACCACGCTGACGGCGGCGGTCAACAAGGTCAGCGCCAGGGCGCTGGCTAAACCCACCGTTCGAAATGGAGCGAGTTCCTCCCGAATCGATCCCCGCAGAATTTCTTCGTCCTGGTAGGCCTGAATCAGCAGCCCCAAATCCTCTAGCGCGTGGACGGCGAGCAGGACCTTACGGCCATTCATCTCGGCAATGCCACGAGCGTCGTTTCCGAAATCCATAATCGACCTTCTGCCGAAGAGCGTTTCCCCCCTTTTGTTTCCGCCGCGGATGGCCGGATGACAGAGAACTTGTCCGTCCGTGGCCCGGATCACCGACACCAGGCCGTCATTGGGTAGCCGAATCGCGGCGACCAGATTCTGCAAGGCATTCCAGTCTGCGGATTCGGATCGAAAATCCACGAGACCTTGCCTGCGAATCTGCTGGGCCACCGACAGCAGCACTTTGGCGTTCTCGTCAAGTGCCCTGGAATAAGCCAGATCCTGTATCCTCGACTCGATACCTCGCAGAGCAATCGAACCCACGCCCAAGATGCAGACGAGTTGCGTAAGACTGATCAGTCCGATCAAGAACCAGCGTTTGTCGAAGCCGACTTGCATACAATCGAGCTAGTGGCCATAAGGATCGTTGCCGGGTGCAGGCCCGGAAAAAAATAGGACTCGTCAACAATCCTAGTTCATAACGAGCCTGTGGCCGGATGCGTCCGCCCACAAGTACCGATCCGCACCGTTGTGACGGCCTTTTTCGTGGAGCAGGTTCCCATTGTGTTGATTGTGCGGCCCGTGCCAGGTGCCATGGATGGATCCGCCGCGATGGGCAACCGTTGACAGCCGTTACTGGATTTCCGAAACTCTCCGTGGAAGCGGCAATTTCCTCAGGCCAGAAGCAACAAGACTGGACGTTTGTGGATATTATCCTATTCGAAGATACCGATGTCGAGAAACTGGCACCGCTGACGGCCCTGCGACCCACATACACAATCTCATGCGGTGGACAAACGCTGCTGGACGCGGTCCGGCGTCGTGCTGCGAGGATCGCGGCCAGCGTTCGGCCGTTTCTAGCCGAATTCCAGAGGTGTGAGTTCCCAGAGCTTAAGGCCGTGGACCTGGCGCACAAACTGCAGCGTCCTGCCTGGCTCCTGAATGCGAGACTGATTCCGCGCGGCGATCTGTTGGATGTGCTGGAGCGGCTGCGAGAACATGCGGGAAACAGCCGCTTCATGCTCGGCGGTGCCGTGGCAGCGGCGCACGTGGGTGCCGGCACAAGTCCTATCGAGTTGCTGGGCGGTGATGGGAGCGTGCGGATGCCTGCCCGTCAGGGGACGCGGCATCCGCTGCCGGAACAACTGGGTTTGCTGGAATATCCATTTGACGTGATCCGACATCACGAAGATACGCTGGCAGTCAACCTCGCGCTGACGATTGCCGATGGGAATCATGTCGAGCTGGCCGATGGCGTTTATGCCCATCCATCATTTACCCCACCCAAGTTTTGGGCCACGGATACCACAGATGGCCCTGTGATTGTCCAAGAAAATGCGTGTGTGGGGCCATTCACGCTGCTGGAAGGACCAGCTCTCGTCGGACCGCATGCCAGAATTAACGAGCATAGTGCGTTAAAGCATGGCGTGACCGTCGGTCCCTATGCCAAGGCCGGAGGAGAAATCGAGTGCAGCATTCTCGAATCCTATGCCAATAAACAGCATGCTGGATTTCTCGGCCACTCCTACGTTGGCAGTTGGGTGAATCTAGGTGCGGGAACCACCAACAGTGACCTGAAAAACACATATGGAACGGTGCAAGTGGTCGTCGGCGACAAGAAGCTGGACACCGGCATGCAGTTCTTGGGCTGTGTCGTCGGCGATTACGCGAAGACGGCCATTAACTCCGCCATCTTCTCGGGAAAATGGTTAGGTGCGTGCAGCATGGTCTATGGAACGGTGACGCAGCATGTGCCAGCGTTTGTCAACCACCTGCCCGCTCCCGGCACATCCACGGCGATCGACCCCAAAGTCATCGTCAGCATGCAGGACCGCATGTTCCGGCGACGAGGAAAAGCGCAGCAACCGTTCCACGTCCAATTGATTCATGATCTGTTCGCGCGAACGTGCGAACAGCGGTTGGGGTTGAAGACGGATGTGCCCCAATTCCCGTGATGCTCGGCGGACGCACCGGTGTTCGTGTTATACTAGCGACAGTGCTTTTTGGTTACAAGTTTTTTGCTTTTGCCCCAGGCCACCCCTTGCATGCGATTGTCAGACATTTATCAAAGCCGTTCGCTCCCGATTTCCTTCGAGCTATTTCCCCCCAAGACGTTGGAGGGTCAACAGGCACTGGGACGTCACGTTGATGCGCTAGTCAAGTTCCAACCCAGCTACTTCACGTGCACTTACGGCGCTGGCGGGTCGACGCGCGAGAAGACGCTGAACATTGTCCACCAGATCAAATCGGATTTCGGGATTCCTGTCGCATCCCATCTGACCTGTGTGGGAGCCACTGCGGATGACCTACGCGCTTACCTGCGGCGTGCCAGCGAATTGGGAGTGGACTTCATCGTGGCGCTCCGCGGTGACCCTCCTCAGGGGGAGTCGCACTTTATACCCACCCCAAACGGGCTGGCGTACGCCAACGAACTCGTCTCATTGATCCACGGTGAGTTTGGCGAGTTCGGCATCGCCGTGGCGGGCTATCCGGAAACCCACCGCGAGGCCCCCAGCCCGGAAGCGGATTTGCAGAATCTGAAACGCAAGGTGGAAGCCGGCGCGGATGTGGTGATCACGCAACTCTTCTATCAAAATAGCGATTTCTTTGCGTTTCGCCAGCGCTACGAACAGGCCGGCATTCGCGTTCCGCTGATTCCCGGAATCCTGCCCATTACCAATCTGGCCCAAATCCAGCGCATCACCAGTTTGTGCGGGGCCCGATTGCCGGCGACTCTTGTCGATCGCATGGCGCAGCGTGCGGATGATCAATGGCAAATGCAGGTTGGTGTCGAATTCGCCACGCTTCAAGTCGAACAACTGGTGGCGTCCGGTGTCGAGGGCCTGCACTTTTACGTTCTGAACAAGTCCGCCTCTACGTCACAGGTGCTGGAAGCACTGCAGTTGCCGGATCACCACGACTGAAAACGAACGGGGTGGCGGGTTGGCCACCGGGGGATGACGTGTAGGTTATCGGTTGTGCCCACCCGGCACCTTACCGTCAATGGAACTTAGTTGGCAGAACAATTGTCCTCAATCAACCCTGTAAAGCTTTCATTGACGGCAAATCTCACACTCGATGAAGAGGAGCTATCGTTCGCTCGGTAAAACAAGACCTTTCGGCAGTCGCATGATTTTGGACGCTCCACCCTTGCCGAGCCGTGCGTGCCTGTTCGGTTCAGCGACGTCTCGAAAAATCACATTTTCCCCGGTGATTACGTAGCTTTCAGTGACAGCTTTACAGGGTTGATTGTCCTCAATTGTTCTGCGAATCGCGAAAATGTCGGGGGAAACAGTTGGGGACAACTGTTCCACAATGCCCAAACCGAAGGCCATCGACCTTGCAGTGCCGGTGCGCCGCTTGACTGGCGATCCGGCGCTGTCAACGTGGCCTACGTGGCCCCGTTGAGCGTGGCCCCGTTGAGCGCGGCCATCGGAGACGGGCTATCCAAGAATCCGACCAGGGCCCGTGACCGGAACGGTTCCTGCAACTTGCGCACGGCTTTGGATTCGATTTGACGCACCCGTTCACGCGTTACAGAAAAAATCTTGCCTACTTCTTCCAGCGTGTAGGCGTACCCGTCGGTGAGCCCAAATCGCAAGCGCAGAATCTCTCGCTCGCGATAATTCAATGCCTGCATCACCTCATCGATCCGCGACTTCAGGGCTGCCTGATTATGCTCGTACAGCGGATCGTCGTCCCGATAGTCCTCCAGAAAGTCGCCGAAGTAGCTGTCGTCATGGTCGCCCACCGGCTGGTCCAGGGAAAGCGGTTGTCGCGCCATCCGCATGATGCAACGAGCCTCTTCGCACGTCATGTGGGCCCGTTCGGCCAGTTCCTCGGGTGTGGGCTCGCGACCAAGTTCCTGAACCATGTCACGCGTGAGGATGCGGATCTTGCTCATCGTGTCAATCATGTGCACGGGAACGCGGATCGTGCGACTCTGGTCGGCAATGGCCCGTGTGATGGCTTGCCGAATCCACCAGGTGGCGTAGGTCGAAAACTTGTACCCGCGACGGTGCTCAAACTTGTCAACGGCCCGCATCAGCCCCGTATTTCCTTCTTGAATCAGGTCCAGGAAGCTCAGCCCGCGATTGCGGTACTTCTTGGCGATGGACACCACCAGACGCAAATTCCCGGCTGACAAGAACCGCTTCGCGGCGTCATACTCCCGACGGTAGTGGCTGGTGCGCGCGTTGCGGAACCTGAGCGTGGCGGGACTGTCAAGTGTGATGCGCATCAGGTAGTGAAGTTCCGACCGCAGTTCGTTCCGGCTGCGTCCCTCCGCCGGCGTCTCACCATAGCTCTCAATTTGTTGCACTAGAACATCCATCCGCCGTGAAAATTCGTTAAGCTGTTGCAGCAAAGGCAACAACCGAGCCAGCCGCAGATTCATCTCCTCGACCAGGCGTACGGCGCGATAACGTCGGCGCACGACGCGGCGCCAGGCAGCTTTTCGCTCCGATTTGGTATTTCGCTTCTGGATCGCCACCCGGAAATCACGGTGGTTCTCGACCAGCAGTCGACGCAGCGTTTGCAGGTTCGGCACCAGACGCTTAAGGATCCGCTTTTTTTCGACCGTATTCGTGACGGATACCTCGATAGTTCGGTCCAGACGCAATTCGCCGTCGCGAACTTTTTCCAGCGTTCGGACCGCGCCCTGCAGCACCAGATCCGAGGCCAGCATGCTGGTGCGAAAACGGTTTCGCCAAAATTCGATCCGTTCCGCTGCCTCGACTTCCTCCTTCCGTGTCAGCATCGAGATCTCGCCCATCTGCATCAGGTACATGCGCACGGGATCATCGACGGCGTTGAAGTCCAGGCCCTTGCGTGACCGGGCTCGGGGCTTTTCCGAGTCATCGTCATCATGGATCGATTCGTCTTCGTGAAAGGGATCCTGATGTCCATTAATACCCGTGGGTTCCAACAACTCCAAATCGTCTCGTTTGGAATTCGGTTCGTGCGCTTTTTTGACGTGGGGAGCTTTTCGTCGAGCCACAGACGCCGTCCTTTTGGGGATGAGTGATTTCGAGCCGAGCGGACGCGGACAGTGGAGAATGCAGGTGGGATGCCATCCGGCCGCGGACATGCGACCTTGGCCGTAACTTTCTGCGATGAAACGATTTACGGGCAAGTGCCGGGGTGCGTCCCCAACCGGGTTATGAGGCGGAAACGCAGCGCGGCATGTTGACAAATTCACACCATCCGCCCCACAGCGTGTTCGGGCGGCGGACGCGGGGGTTCGGGCGGCAGGGTGCGGGGGTTCGGGCGGCGCACGCGGGGGGTTCGGGCGGCGGGGCGCGGGGTGTTTGGGCGGCAGGGCGCGGGGGTTCGGGCGGCAGGCGCGGGAGGTTTGGGCGGCAGGCGCGGGAGGTTTGGGCGGCAGGGCGCGGGGGTTCGGGCGGCGGGCGCGGGGGTTCGGGCGGCAGGCGGGGGGTTCGGGCGGCGGGGCGGGGGTTCGGGCGGCGGGGCGCGGGGTGCTTCGGCGGCGGGGGCGGGGTGCTTCGGCGGCAGGGCGCGGGGTGTTTGGGCGGCGGGGCGCGGGGTGCTTCGGCGGCAGGGCGCGGGAGGTTTGGGCGTCAGGGCGCGGGGTGTTTGGGCGGCGGGGCGCGGGAGTGTTTGGGCGGCAGGGCGCGGGGGTTCGGGCGGCAGAGCGCGGGAGGTTTGGGCGTCAGGGGCGCGGGGTGTTTGGGCGGCGGGGCGGGGGTTCGGGCGGCAGGCGCGGGGGTTCGGGCGGCAGAGCGCGGGAGGTTTGGGCGTCAGGGCGGGGGTTCGGGCGGCAGAGCGCGGGAGGTTTGGGCGTCAGGGCGCGGGGGGTTTGGGGGGATACCCCCCAATGAACCGCGAGTTGATGTCCGCAACCATCCTCGGCGACGGTTACGCCCCCTGAAAGGGAGGCTGAATGCGACCGTCGTGTAGCGCGCTGGCCACCAGCACGTGCCCGCATCCAGCGCATAACAACTCGCGGATATCCGACACGGTGCGCACTCCGCCTCCACTGATCAAATGCAATTGCGGAAAGCTCTCACACAATTCGCGCACCTGGTTCGCGGTACAACAGCCCGTGTCACCGCCGATCGCCGCCAGATCCAACAAGATGATCGAGCGTGCTCCGGCCCCCACGAAGATCCGAGTCAGCTGGAGCACGCTTTTCCGCCGCCAATCGGAAACGGCGCTCCGTACCTGGCCACGATACAAATCGATGCTGGCGATGGCCTGACCGGATGGCCACTGCTGTAAGATGCATGGCAAATCAAGGGGATTGGTCAGCGACTCGCTGGCCACGATTGGCCGGTAACGTTCACCGTCTAGGGCGAGCTTCATCCGCCGCGCGTCGTGGATCGTTCGTATTCCCACATCGATCCACAATTCCGCTCCACAGCGTGCCGCGGATCGTACGGCGCGCCAATCCGGTGACCCTTGCAGTAGTCCATCCAGGTCCGCGAGATACAGGTGGCGACAGCCTGAGGCTTTGACCAGCTGCTGAGCCGCATCGCCCGGACTGATGCTCGCGCACATGCGACTGCGAAGCGGCGGGTACTCGCATCGGGACAATCCACTGCCGGCCTGCACAGCGCACCCATCGCGCAAGTCCAACACGGGGACAATGGCCTTCCACCAATTCTCGAGCGTCATCGCGGTGCACCGCCCTCGTTTGTACCAGCTGATTTCCGACTTCGCGTGCCTCCCGAATTTTGATGGTTGGTGAGCTAAGGCACGATGCCCACCACACGAGCTGGCCCCGCGGAGCCGCGTTTGACGCGCAGCGGGAATGCGCAAACTGTAAATCCTGACCGCGGCAGCGACGCCAGATTGGCGAGCCGTTCCATGTGACAGTACTCCAGCGCCCGCCCCACGAAATGAGCCGCCCAGAAAATGTCACTCCGCTTTTGCTGCCTGGCAAGACGAGCCTGTGCATGCAACGGCGCGTCCCAGCCCCAGGCATCAATGCCCATCAGCCGCACGCCGCGTTCGATCAGCCACCGTGTGGCTTCGGGTGACACGCCGGGGCCGCGTCGAAAGTAGTCGGGCGTACCCCACCTCCGGTCGTTGTTCGTCTGGATCAAGACAATATCCTGCGCTCGGAGTTGATGCGGAATGGTCTCCAGCCGGCCTTCCAGCTGTTCCACATCCAGCGCGGCACACGGGTCCAGGTCCGACACATCCAGCACGACACCGCGTCCGTAAAACCAATCCAGCGGCATTTCGTCGATCGTCCGAGCGGGCCGACCGGCACAGGTCGGTGCATAGTGCCACGGTGCGTCGACATGGGTGGTGCCATGCGTCGACAAGTGGATCGACTCGTTGGACCATCCATGGTCGGCAGGCAGCAACGAACGGGGAACACCAAACAGCCAACGCATGGCCCGCAGCCCGAATCGGTGGTCTTGGTAACGGACGCGGGTACGGGCCCACCAAGGGGCGAATTTGCCGTCGTTTTCCAGCGGCAGGCTCAAGTCGACGAATTCCATATCACGCATCATGAAAATCGGTGTGAATTGATTGGTTCCGCTTGTTTGGGCGGCGCCAATGGTCTGGCCTGAACCCTATAATACAAGCACGACGCGCCAGCGAGTGAGCCCGGACACTCATAATACAAGCACGACGCGCCAGCGAGTGAGCCCGGACCATCAAAATAGGACGACGACGCGCAAGTTTTAAAGTTGCACATGCTCGGTAGCATTCAGCTGAAATCGGTAGTTTGGTCCGTTGACACGCTCACTCGCTGGCGCGTCGTGCTTGTATTTGCCACCGTTTTTCCGCACGCGAAACATTAATTCAGGTACCTCAACATGCGACATTCTCCGTACCGGACCTGCGCACGCCCTGGATACTATTCTGTTTGCTGTTTGTGACGCGTTCGGCATTGGCCCGCGAGGACGTGGCGCATACGGCCGAACACGCGCGGTCCGAGGCGCGGTTAATCGAGTCGGTCAAGTACCTGGCTTCCAACGAATTGGAGGGAAGGGGCGTCGATACCCAAGGGATTGCGGTCGCTGCCGATTTTATCGCCCAGCATTTTGCTCGCTGTGGACTGAAGACCGAATTGTTCGACCACACGCCGTTCCAGGAATTCACGATCAAGATGGACGCTGAACTCGACGGCGACGCTCAGAACTTCTTGACGCTGCGCAGGTCAGGCCAAGATGGTCAGGATGACGTTGCCAAGCAGTTGCAAATGACGCGTGACTTTTCGCCGATGGCCATCGGAGGAACCGGTCAGATCAGCGGCGAGATGGTATTTTGCGGTTATGGAATCACCGCTCCGGACCTGAACTATGACGATTATGCGGGTGTCGACGTGGCAGGAAAGGTCGCCGTGCTGCTCCGTAAAGAGCCCCAACAGGACGTTCCTGACAGTGTATTTAACGGCAAGAATCCTTCGACCCACGCGACCTTCCAGAGCAAACTGCGAAACGCCGAAAAGCATCGAGCGGCGGCCGTGATCATGGTGAACGATGAATTCATGATCCGGCAGGCGGCCAGCGCGAAACAAAAGGCGCTCGACAAGGCCCTAGATCGGCTGGTTGCGGTCCATGCCGAACATCGCGGAAATGACAAGTCAACGCCCCGCGCGGAGGCAGAGTTTACCCGCAAGGTTGAGGAGCTAAGCGAGCGGATTCATCAACTTGCGGCGGAAGTTAATTCAGACGGACTGGACCAGCTGATGTCCTTTCAGCAGGCTGGTTCACGCAGCTTCGCCGACATTCCGCTGTATTTCGTCTCCCGAAAAATTTTGGACGAAGTGCTCGCCGACGCTGACATGGGTAGCCTGGCTGAGATCGAGATGGGAATCGACAAGACGCTGAAACCCCACAGCGGTCCCATCGCAGGCTGGCGTGCGGAGGGATCCGTCGCGATTACCACCAAGGCCTTGACGGTCAAGAATGTCGTCGGCGTGCTGGAAGGTGAAGGGGAGCTGGCCGATGAGACGATTGTCGTGGGTGCACACTACGATCACCTTGGAAAGGGGGGACCGGGCAGCATGGCCCCCTGGACCCTCGATGTGCACAACGGCGCGGACGACAACGCCTCCGGTACGGCAGCCCTGCTGGAGTTGGCCGAGCGGCTGTCGTTGCGCTCGCACCAACCCAAACGACGCATTGTGTTCATTGCCTTTGCTGGGGAGGAACGAGGGCTGCTGGGAAGCGCCACTACGTGCGGAATCCCCGTTTTGATCTGGCAAATACCGTGGCCATGCTCAATTTAGACATGGTGGGACGTTTGACCGACAATCAACTGACCGTGTATGGAACGGGAACCGCCACCGAATTCGACGAACTCGTGGATCGGCTGAATAAGGTCTACGAATTTGACTTGATCAAGAAACCGTCTGGATTCGGGCCTAGCGATCATACGTCGTTTTACAGTAAGCAAGTCCCCGTGCTGTTCCCGTTTACAGGACTGCATCGAGATTATCATCGGCCCAGCGACGACTGGGACAAGATCAACGTGCCAGGTCTGCGTAAGGTCACGGATTTTTCCATGGACATCGTGGAAGCGATCGAATCCATGCCGCAACGTCCGACCTATGTCAAGCGTGGCCGCTGGGGATCCATGTTCGACGGTTTTCGTCGCGGGGCCCGATCGCGCCGTTCGACACGCCCCCAGACTCCGCCCGACGGCGATCGGGGGGACCGCGATCTGCCGGCCGGCGAGCCAGTTGCGGATCCGCCGTCCGCTGCCGAGTCGCAAACGACGGAAGTCAACAAGCCCCCAGAGACTGGGGATGCAGATCGAAAGCCCGAGTGATGCCGAAGGATACACCGTGACGCGTTCGACAATTTCGGCTAAATTATCGGGCAAACAATGGTGGCGGCATCGGCCCACAAACAAATCACCGGATCACCATCGGGTGGTCCTCACAAGGAGCCTTCATGCTGGTGGAGTGGCAAAAGTTCGTCGAGATCGTGAATCAGCACCAGCGATTTTTGCTCACCAGCCATATTCGTCCCGACTGCGATGCGCTGGGCAGCGAGTTGGGGATGGCCGAAATCCTGCGTTTACTCGGGAAGCACGTGCGGATTGTGAACGGTCAGGCCACGCCGCACAACCTGCGCTTCATTGACCCGGACCATTCGATCCAAGCGATTGGCGTCGACGTCACAAGTGATCAACTTAGGGATGTCGACGTACTGATCATTCTCGACACGAGCGCTTGGGCCCAGTTAGGTTCAATGTCCGAGTTGGTCAAAGCCACGAGGGGCAAGAAAGTCGTGGTGGACCACCATCAAAGCGAAGACGATTTGGGCGCCGAGCAATTCAAGGACGTCCAGGCGGAGGCCACAGGGACGCTGGTGGTGGCTGCAGCCGACGCGCTGCAGGTTCCGCTGACCGCCAGGATCGCCAGTCCCCTGTTCGCGGCCATTGCCACCGATACCGGCTGGTTCCGCTTTCCGTCGGTCACCGGGGAAACCTACCGTGTGGCAGCGAGGCTGATGGATGCCGGCGCGGTACCTGCGGCAATCTATAACGCGCTGTACGAACAGGACACGGTCGGTCGTATCCGCCTGCGCGGACTGATTCTGGCGCGAACCGTGACCGAGTTGGACGGCCGGCTTGTCCACACTTACGTGTTGAAGGACGATTATGCCCGCGCCGGTGCGGTTCCGACCGATACGGAGGATGTGATCAACCTGACGCTCGCCATCGCGGGAACTCAGTTTGCCGTGATCTTTGTGGAGCAGCCGGAAGGCGGATTCAAACTGAGCTTTCGCAGCCGCTGTCAAGTCAGCGGCAGTATGTTGGCGGAGTCATTTGGAGGCGGCGGGCATCACGCGGCTGCCGGAGCTTTCCTGCTCGGAACGCTGGAAGCCGTTCAGTCCCAGGTGTTGACGCTGGTCCGCGAGGCGATGCACAACAGTGACAGCCACTGAAGATGGCGTAGGCGGAAAGCGGTCTGCGGGCTGCACTCCCGACTTTTGATAAACGAGTGCCATGAAGTACGGTCAAGAATCTGAAGACGACGTGCCCCGACGGGGCTTCTTGGCTCAGTTCGCCGCATTGGTCGCCGGGCTGATGGTGACGACGATTCCCGCCGCCATCGTGGCCGTGTTTGTCGCCAATCCGCTTTTTCGCAGGGCGTCCAGCAGCCCCTCGCGCGGCACCGCCGAGGGGGATGGTTTCATTCCATTGACCATTGGCCCCGAAGCCGTCCCCGGTGACGGAACTCCCATTAGCGTCACCGTGATCAAGGTCGATTCGGATGCCTGGAACTACTGCCCCGCGAAGTGCGTGGGTACGATTTGGCTGCGTCGCGACGCTCAATCAAACCTGACTGCCTTCAGTTCCATCTGCCCCCATTTGGGTTGCCGAGTCGAATTCCGAGAGCTCAAAGATCGGTATTTCTATTGCCCCTGTCACAACAGCCAATTTACGTTGGAAGGGGAGCCCACCAACGTGATTCCTCCGCGATCCATGGATCAACTGGAAACAAAATTGATTGACGGACGCGTTTGGGTGCGCTACCAGGAATTTCGCGGCGGCATTCAAGAGAAGATACCCGTATGAGTGCACTGGTGGATTGGCTGGACGATCGTACCGGAATCCGGGATGTCGTCCGCAAGTTGCTGTACGAGCCGATACCGGGCGGCGCTCGGTGGCGTTACGTTTGGGGCAGCACGCTGGTGTTTGCGTTCTTTGTCCAAGTGCTCACCGGATTCTGTCTGTGGGCCTGTTACAGCCCCAGCGTTCAACATGCCTGGGCCAGTGTGTTCTACCTTGAGGAATTCCTGATCCTGGGGCGCTGGGTGCGCGGCATTCATCACTATGCAGCGCAGGCCATGGTCGTGTTGCTGGCGATCCACTTCCTGCAGGTGATTTGGGACGGGGCCTATCGTGCGCCGCGTGAATTCAATTACTGGCTGGGGTTGGCCCTGATGATCGTGGTGCTGGGCCTGGCGCTCACCGGATATCTGCTCCCTTGGGACCAGAAGGGGTATTATGCCACGCAGGTCGCCACAAAGATTCTGGGAGCCACTCCGCTGGTCGGTAATAGCCTGCAGTTGATTGTGCAGGGGGGCGCGAATACGGTCAACTCACGCTGACCCGATTCTTCGCGCTGCATGCGGGGCTGTTACCTGCCGCTCTGATCCTGTTGTTGGCAGTGCACCTGGCCTTATTTCGTCGCCATGGCATTACGACTCCCGAAAGCCGATTGCCGTCGAATACGGCAGCAGATCAGCGGATGGGCGTCTTTTGGCCTGATCAGATATTGAGGGATGCGCTGGCCTGCGGCGCGGTCTTGGCAGCTGTGCTGCTGCTGACGTGGATGCGGCCCCCGGAATTGGCCGCTCCGGCCGATCCGGCCGAACCATTCGCGGCCGCACGACCCGAATGGTACTTCCTGTCGCTGTTCCGATTCTTGAAATTTGAATCGGTCGAGCGGATGGGATTGGTGTTTGGGGCCATCATCGTTCCCAGCGTCGTTTTCGCGGTGTTGGCGTTGATGCCGCTGACCGCCCGGATTCCGGGCGGTCACGCTTTCAACGTCACGTTGACTTTGCTGCTCATGGCTTCCGCCGGCGGATTAACGCTGCTGGCCTGGTTTGAGGATCGAAACGATGTCGCACATCAAGCGGCCCTGCGAGTCGCCAAGCGGGATGCCGTTCGCGTTCGTCAGCTGGCCAAACGCGAGACGCTGGTGCCTGTCGAGGGGCGCAGGCGCTGTTGCGTGGCGATCCATTAACGCAAGGCCCTAAGCTCTATGCCCGTCACTGCGCATCCTGTCACTTCTACCATGGCCATAACGGCCTGGGCGAAGTCGTGATGACGTGGGACCCCGCCAAGAATGAAGACGTGCCCGCCCGGCCCACGGCAGCCGACCTGGGAAACTTGGGTAACCGCGCGTGGATGCGCGCCGTTCTGGTAGATTTTTCCAACCTGTTTGCCCCGGTGAAAGACGCCGACTGGTACGGCAACGCGGACGGGATCGATCCGGACGAATCCGAAATGGCCGACTGGTCTGGGGATCACGCAGTTCTCACGTCGCCCGAAAATGCACAGAATCTGGCGGCCGCGATCGAGTTCCTGGTAAGCCAGACTGGGCGATCCGATCTGAACGTCAATCAAGAACTGGCCCAGCGGGGTCGTGCTGTGACGGTCGATGGACAGTGGAGCGGCAGCATTAACGGCACCTCGTGCACCGATTGTCACGAATCGTTGGGCGAGACGTTTGACCCGGATGCCGAGGGGAACGGCTATCCCGACATCGCGGGGTACTTGTCCGCGGCATGGCTGCGCGACTTTATCGCGCATCCCGACGATGAGCAGTTCTATGCAGACCGCAATCATATGCCGGTATACGCCCACGTGCTGACCGATCAGGAACTTGACTTGCTCGTCCGCTGGTTAACGGGGGATTACTACCGGCCGGATTAGCATGTCGTACTCTCAAATCCAAGCCACCGGTTTTCCACGTCTTCAACCGATCGTAGGTGACTTTCAGCCTGACATCGCATTCTACAGGCGTCAGGATGCCGCCGGAATTTTAACGGCGGTTCTGCACGTTCTTCCTGCAGGGCAGACGTGAGGCTCCTCTGAGGAAATCTCGGCGGCATTTTCGCGGTCGGGAGGGCGGCGCCATGCGAGATGCACGAGATCACGTCCACTCAGAACATTTGGTTCATAAATTCCAAATAGGCCGATTCCAACTCGAATTGAAGTTGTTCGTTGTCTGCGGAGATTATCGATTCAGGCAGGTTGGGCCAGAGATCCGGCTGGGGTAACGAGAATCGCGGGGCTGCACCACCGCGCGGAGCAGAAGCCTCGTCCTGCAGAGCGTCAATCGAGATGATGCCGACGATGTGAGTCTTGAGTCGTTTCATGCCCACCTTTTCTGGCCTACTGTCTTGCCATCATCAAATCTCGATTGCGGCGGGCTTGCCGAGTCGACCATTGAATCATTGACTCGTCGACGACTGGACGCCAGTGCCCGACCGCTTGACCAGAGTAGTTATCGGGATAGGAGCTCAACCAGTTCAACGATGCTCAGCGAGTCTCAAACGGTTTTTGTTACTTTTGCCCTTCTTCGTACGCGTTGTAGTTGTTAGTGGGAAATATCGGGCGTCGTCCGGCGAGCCGCTGGATTGAGCCTGCGAGTGGGGCGACGACGCTTGCTGTCGCTTTGAGAGCGAGACGCGATACTTGTCTGAACCCGAGGCCGCCACCTGCCAGCTACTCTCCCCGCGGCTTTCCGGCTCCGAGGACACCATCAGATTCTGCCACGAGTACTTTCAAAGCTTGATGCGACACGGACTTCAGGAGGAAGTTCACGTTATCTTGCTTCACATTCGAGACGTGGGTAGCCGTCGTTGGCCCTCGTCCCAGAGGTTGTCGGCTTCTTTACGAACATCTTCCCGAGAGGGTTGGGTTATACCGCCATCCTGTTCCGTTGCTCGTCTCACTCCCCGTGTCAGGCGAGGAGTTCCTTACCCAGTGACAATACGAAACGCTTCCGCGATAATCCACCTTTTTGTCGGATAACGAGTGCTGCTATGCCCACCAAGACACCCAGAAAAGCCACAAGCGGTCAATTGCGAATTGGAGACCAGTGGAACGCGATCAACATCATCGCTCAGTCTCAAACACATCCGCTCAAGGCCATTTGTGAGTTGGTCGAGAATGCCATCGACGCCGGAGCCAAGAACATCCAATTGCTTCGCCGCCGCACGAAGGGCCACAACTTCATCGATGTGCTTGACGACGGGAATGGCATTTCCCTGACTGACGACGGTGAACCCGACTTCGCACGTATTGCTACGCACTTGTGCGATTCCATGAAGCGGTACCTTGACCCCTCATTGCGAGAGGGTGTGCACGGCGAATTCGGTATCGGATTACTGAGCTTTTGGAGCTTAGGGGGCGAGCTGCGAATCCAAGCCACGGGCCGCCAAGGGGGATTATTTGAACTTCAGCTCGTCCGTGGCGAGCGAAAATACACAATACGGCCTGTCCGCGCTCGGATGCCGAGTGTGGGAACACGCGTTCTAGTCGGGCCACTACTTGAGGCCACGAAAAAGGTCGTTACGGGCGACAAAGTTGCCCGTTATCTTTCTGCCGAACTTCGCGACAGGATTCGTAATACGGGCGTCAAGATACATGTTGTCGACCGAGTTTCCCGAAAGGACATGATTGTTACTCCAAGAGAGTTTGATGGAGAACGACTTGAGGTCCCAGCACGAATCGCAACACCGCATGGTGAGGTCCACATCGAACTCTATTTTCGTACCGATACGAATCTACCGCATTCCGGCATCGCGCTATGCAGTGACGGCACGCGTGTCCTCCAGGACATCACAGATTTGTTGCAGTTTCAACACGCTCCCTGGGGCGATTCGCGAATTGAGGGACTAATTGACTTTGATGCTTTCAGGCTGGCTCCAGGGACTCGGTCCGGGATAGTGCCCGATTCCGCGTTCGATGCCTTCGTTGAAAGCACGAAGCAAATCGAGCCAAAGATTCTTGCCGCAATTGAAAAGCGACAACAAGCTGAAACGGACAAAGCCAGCGCACAGATACTGAAACAGGTACACAAGGCTTTTGTTGCAGCACTCCGTGACTTACCGACTAGTGATTATCTGTTCTTCGATATTCCGAAGGCCACCCTATCTCTCGGTGGTAACAATGGTAAGAGTGACCGTAACGGAGTACCTACGGCTCTGGCCAGCGCCGATTCCGCCGTCACGGATACCCTCGATGAGACCGAAGTGACGCCGCTGTTACCTCTTGAAGTGGGTATGCTCCATTCGGTTCATATCTCGCCGCGAACCCCCAAAAGGCTGCTAGGGGAGGTCTGCAAGTTAACGGCAAAGCCTAAAGACCAGCATGGAACGGTGATCCACGACGGAGTTTCCTTTTCCTGGCAAGCCGTTGAGGGTGATACCATCCTGCGGGGTACCGGAGGGCCAGAGTGTAGTGTGGCCTCGCCGGCTATTGGCCTGGTCACGATAGAAGTCACTGCCAGTCAAGGTGAGCTGCACGTTGCCGACCAGGTTGATGTGAAGTTTCTCAATAGCTTCCCCGCCGATGACGATGGGGGCGCGAAGGGACTGCCTTCCTATCGGCTGGAACCAGAGCACGGCCAGCCATGGCGTTCCCGATACGACGCCGCGGTGAACGAAATTGTCATCAATTCCGCCCATCGTGATTTTGTGTCGAGCAAGACGACGCTGGCCAAGCACCGGCGTTACATTGGAAAGCTCTATGCCAAGGAAGTGGTCCTCATTAACTTCCCGCACGAATCACCATCGGAAGTCATGGAGCGGCTGATCGAAATCACACTGCGGACGGAAGATGCTCTTTAGTGTTGATACAATGCTTGCTCAGCGAAACAGAGTTGTTTACCCCAGGGAATCCGCGTCACCAGCAAGAGACCGGACGAGACGGGGTCGCGCGACGGCTTACGCCAAACGGCTCGCCTGCCGGGCGTCAAAGCCCGCGCCCACTAAACTCGTTCGGCCACGCGCAACATGGCACGGGCCTGAGCCAGTTCCGTGGCGCGTGCTGCGATTTCGTCCTCGCCCGCGGCCTTCTTGTGCATGGACTTCTTGAAAGACTTGCGGACGTCTTCGACATCGATCTTGGCCGCCGGGATGGCACGTTCGGCCATCACCGAAACGACATTGTCGGCGATCTGCACGAAACCCCCGTTCAAGTAATAACGATGCACCCTGCCGTCTGCCTGAAACCGCAATTCTCCGGCGCCCAATCGGCCGATCAGAGGTGAGTGGCTAAGTCCAATTCCCATTTCGCCGTCGTGAAAGGGGAGGGCCACAAAGGACGTATGCGTGTCCACCACCGTCGACTCGGGTGTCACGACAATCAGTTGGATGGCGGCCATGCGAGTAAGGTCTCCCCAAGAGTCTGCTGGAAAATATGGCCGCGACTACGACTCAGACGCCATCTTCTTGGCTTGGGCCTCCGCCTGATCAATCGAGCCCACATACATGAACGCCTGCTCTGGCAGGTGGTCCCATTTGCCGTCGCACAGTTCTTCAAAGCTGCGAATCGTGCTCTCCAATGGCGTGATCTCACCGGGCTTGCCAGTAAACACCTCCGCCACCAGGAACGGCTGCGACAGAAACCGCTCAATCCGTCGCGCGCGATGCACCACCAGTTTGTCCTCTTCGCTCAACTCGTCCACACCCAGAATCGCGATGATATCCTGCAGTTCCCGATAACGTTGCAGCGTGATCTGCACGCGGCGGGCGATGGCGTAGTGTCGCTCACCTACATATTGCGGGTCCAGGATGCGGCTCGCGGAGGCCAGCGGATCGATAGCGGGATAGATGCCTTTTTCCGAAATCGATCGCTCCAGGTAAATGAACGCATCCAGCTGGCCGAAGGCCGTGGCCGGCGCGGGATCCGTGGGGTCGTCCGCGGGAACGTACACGGCCTGCACGGACGTGATCGCTCCCTTGCGCGTCGAGGCGATGCGTTCCTGCAGCGCGCCCATTTCCGTGGCCAGCGTCGGCTGGTAACCCACGGCAGACGGCATTCTTCCCAGCAGCGCCGACACCTCGCTGCCGGCCTGCGAAAACCGGAAAATATTGTCGACGAACAGCAGCGTGTCCTTGCCGGTGGCGTCCCGGAAGTATTCGGCCATCGTCAGCGCCGACAGCGCGACCCGCAGACGGGCGCCCGGCGGTTCATTCATCTGTCCAAACACCATGCAGGTTTGCTCGATGACGCTGCGGCCCGTATCGCCGATCTTGGCGTCTTGCATTTCCAGCCACAGATCCGTCCCTTCGCGGGTACGTTCACCGACACCCGCGAACACCGAATAGCCGCCGTGCGCGGACGCGATCCGTGCGATGAGCTCCGTCAAGATCACCGTTTTTCCCAAGCCGGCTCCGCCGAACAAACCGGCTTTCCCACCGCGCACGAAGGGGGTGAGCAGGTCGATCACTTTGATGCCGGTCTCGAACAGCTCGGTGCTGGTGGACAGTTCGTCCACGCGCGGTGATTCACGATGGATGGGCCACCGCTGTTTGGCGTCCACGGGGCCGCGTCCGTCGATGGGTTCTCCCAGCAGATTGAACACGCGGCCCAGGGTTTCGTCCCCGACGGGTACGGAAACGGGAGCCCCCGTATCGACGCAATCCTGTCCCCGCACCATCCCATCGGTACTTCCCAGCGCCACACAGCGCACGCGCCCGCCGCCGAGATGCTGCTGGACTTCACCGGTCAAGTCCAGCTTGAAGTCGCCGGTGTCACGCGTGACTTTGACCGCGTTGTAAATGGCCGGCAGGTTGTCTTCGGGAAATTGAGCGTCGAAAGTCGAACCGATAATCTGGGTAATCGTGCCGACATTCAGATTTGCTTTCGTGCCCGCAACGGGGGACGCTTCGATTGTGGCCATCACTTGCTCGCTGTCGTTATTGGTTTTGGTTTTCGATGATTGTGGATGTGCCTGCTTGGGGCCGGCATGAAAGATTGCCGGAAGCACTCCGACTATTTATTCAGCGCCTCCACGCCTCCGATAATTTCCATGATTTCGCCCGTGATTTGTGATTGGCGAGCGCGGTTGTACTGTCGAGACAATTGCTTGATCAGATCTCCCGCGTTTTCCGTCGCGGCCTTCATGGCCACCATGCGGGCGACCTGTTCCCCCACGGCGGCGTCCAGGAAACATTTGAATAATTTTACCTTGAAACTGGCCGGTACGACCTCGTCCAAAATGCTTTCGGCGGACGGCTCGAATTCATACAACGACCCGCTCCCGGCCGAGCCAGCTTCTGCGTCTGTGGTGGAACCGCTCAGCGACTGCAGGGGCAGCAGTGTTTCCACCGTCGCAATTTGTTTGGCGGTGCTCTCGAAACGAGTATAGGCGATGTCCAGGCGGTCGAGCTGACCACTGGCAAACTGGCTCAAGTAACGATTGGCCAGCACTTCCACCTGACTGAAAGTCGTTTTGTCCTCAAAGTGCGTGTACTGCTCGTGAATGGGCAGGCGGGCATAAGTCAATGCGGAGATCCCACGTTTGCCCGAGACCTCCAATTCGCTGCCCTGAAACACGGACTTCAGCTCTGCCAGACGTCGCTGGGCCATTCTTACGATATTGCCGTTGTATCCGCCACAGAAGCCACGGTTGGAAGTGAGCACCAGCAGTATCGCGCGAGCCGTCTGGGGGCGAGGTTGCATCAGCGGGTGGCTGATTTCCAGTCCGCTGGCGGCGAGGTCCGAAACCAGCTTCGTGATCCGTTTGGTGAAGGCAGTTGCTGCCGCGGCACGGTCCATGGCTTTCTTGAATCGTGCCGTCGCGATCAGTTCCATCGTGCGCGTGATCTTGCGGATGTTCTTGATCGATTTGCGACGTTTGTCGAGGGCTCGGGCGTTGGCCATGTAAACTCCTCAGCTAAACAGCTGCCGCGGCCAGCTCTTTG
Source organism: uncultured Planctomycetales bacterium (assembly GCA_963695565.1). Lineage (GTDB taxonomy): Bacteria > Planctomycetota > Planctomycetia > Pirellulales > Pirellulaceae > CAVOGW01. The sequence goes on along the minus strand of CAVOGW010000001.1, from coordinate 1,179,494 downwards.
GCGTATCCGCTGCGTTCGTTGAACGTGTTGATGGCCTGCACCAAGCGCTGCGTGAGTTCGTCGTCGAGCGCTTTTTTGGTATTCAAATCGTCCCACAAGGGTTGATGCTCACGGTGGATGTAAGCCAGGAAATCCTGCTCCCACTTGGGCACATCGCTAATCGGAACGCGATCAAGGTAGCCGCGTGTGCCGGCGAAGATGCTCATCGTCTGATCGATCACATTCATCGGTCGGTATTGAGGCTGCTTTAGCAACTCCACCATGCGGTAGCCGCGGTCCAACTGTTTTTGTGTGGCGGCATCGAGTTCGGTGCCCAGTTGGGCGAAGGCCTCCAATTCCCGGAAGGCCGCCAGGTCCAGTCGCAGGCCGCCCGCGACCGACTTCATGGCCTTGATTTGAGCCGCCCCTCCCACGCGGGAGACGGAAATCCCAGCGTTCATGGCTGGCCGCACGCCAGAAAAGAACAGGTCCGGTTGCAGATAAATCTGACCGTCCGTGATGGAAATCACGTTCGTGGGAATATAAGCCGAAACCTCCCCTTCCAACGTTTCAATGATGGGCAGTGATGTCAGGGACCCGCCGCCACGCTCGTCGGACAGTTTTGCCGAACGCTCCAGCAAGCGGCTGTGGCAGTAGAACACGTCGCCGGGATAGGCCTCGCGGCCGGGAGGACGACGCATCAACAACGACAGCTGGCGGTAGGCAACCGCCTGCTTGGACAAATCGTCATAAATAATCAGGGCATGTTGCCCGTTGTACATGAAATGTTCGGCCATCGCGGTCCCCGCATAGGCGGCCACGTATTGCAGCGGGGCAGGCGAGCTGGCACCGGACATGATGACCGTGGTATAGTCCATGGCACCATGTTTTCTCAAGATCTCGATGACACCGGCCACCGACGAATCTTTTTGACCCACCGCCACATAGAAGCACTTCACCCCCGAGTCCTTTTGGTTCAGGATGGCGTCAATTGCGATGGCCGTTTTTCCCGTCTTACGGTCGCCAATAATTAACTCGCGCTGACCGCGACCGATGGGCGTCATGGCGTCGATGGCCTTGATACCGGTCTGCAACGGCTCGTGTACGGGTTGTCTCTGCGAAACGCCGGGAGCCAGGATCTCCACCAACCGCGTTTCCGTGGTCTTGATCGGCCCCTGTCCATCCAGGGGGTTCCCCAGAGGGTCGACGACGCGTCCCAAAACGGCCTCTCCGACCGGGACGGACAGTAGTTTGCCCAACCCACGGACTTCGTCCCCCTCGTTGATCTTCAAGTAGTCCCCCAGAATGATGACCCCCACGCTGTTCTCTTCAAGGTTGAAGGCCAGGCCGATCACCCCACCGGGGAACTCGACCATCTCGTTGACCATCACGTTGGACAGGCCGTAGACGCGGGCGATGCCATCACCGACTTCAAGCACGGTCCCTACGTCGCGGACGTCGACCCGGTCGTCGAATTGTTCGATTTCTTTCTGGATTACCGAAGCGATTTCGTCTGCATTAAATTTCATCGTGTGCACGACCTTCGTCTAGAAATAGTGCTTGATTCGGTGTTTCTCTTGATGTTTGGCATTCACGCGGAGGAAAACTGCCCGGCGTGCTGCCGCATGCTTTGAGCCGCATGCCGAAGGGCATCCGCGCGCATCATCTGCAACTTCCGCGCGATACTTGCGTCATAGACCTTGTCTTTGGTGCGGAACAACACGCCCCCCAGCAGGGACGGGTCGACGAACGTGCGCAGCTCCACTTCCGCACCGAACTTTTGTTTCAACTCGGCTGCCACGCGACGGGCCATGGCATCATCCACGGCTTTGGCCGTTACCATATCAAACGCCAAGACACCCTGCTGTTCGTTTCTCAAGCGGTGAGCCTCTCGATAGATGTCGCGCAGACAATCCAGTCGATCGTGCTGGCAGACAACTTTGAGAAACCGCAGCAAGTCGGGGGAGACACGGCCCCCAAATACCCGATCGATCAGGGCCAGTTTTTCGGTCGACGAAATGCGTGGGGAACCTAGCAACGTTTCCAGCTTCGGCGACTGCTGGAACACGTCCTCGACAATCGTCTGCAGCTGATCCAGGACACCGTCGACGTTTTGATGGCAGGCGCGGAGCAGCGCCGTGCCGTAAACGGCGCCCATGCGCTGGCGGTCGATGTCGATGCTCTTGGATGATGAATCCATGCGATTGGTACTTTGGGCAGCGGTTGATGCTAGTGGGGTTGGCGGGGACGGTGGGGTGGAATCCAGGAATCGCGATTTTGCCAGTCGTACAATCCAATCACGAAACACGGGTCAATTCTTGCTGGGCATTTTGTGGAGCGCTTCCGTGATCAGATTTGCATGGTCCTCCGCCCTCAAGGTCTGTCCGATAATACGTCCGGCCAGCCCCACGGCTTGGTCGACGCTGGACCGAGCCAGTTCTTCCAGCGCCGCGTTCTTGGCGTTATCGATTTCGCGCACGGCCCGCGCCTGTTGGTCAGCGGCCAGTTTCTCCGCCTCGGCCACGATTGACTGCTTTTGGACTTCGGCCTCGCGGCGCGCCCCCTCCATTAAAGCGTTGATTTCGTCGCGCGTCGCAGCCAGTCGGCTTTCGTGCTGTTCGAGCAAACGCCGAGCCTCTTCCCGAGACTTTTGCGCTTCGGCAATCTGGTCGGCGATCGCCTGTTCACGCCGCTCCAGCGCTTCTTTGATCGGACCCCAAGCGAACTTGCCCAACACGATCAGCGTCAGCAAGAAGATGACCAGCGTGAACAGCATCAAGTCCGGGTCGATCGACAACGGATTCACGTTCCCGTGCTCGCCGCTGGCATGCGATGCGTCACCATGCTCGCCACTCAGGTCTGCCGTGTCGGCACCCTGAGCGTGTGACGCGTCCAGGTGTTCCACCTCCGCGTCATGGGTCTGAGCGAGACTGGCAAGGGGACACATCGCCGCGCAACACAGCACGGCCGACCAGGCAAGCACTCCGCGCGTTAAACTCATCCAACGAAAACTCATCAAACCTACGCTCGGTGACTTTCGATCGTCCACCGGCGCTCCCGTTCCAAGTTGCCTATTCGAGCGCAACGACGTTACTTATTGAACAGCATACAGACGATCAGGGCAAAAAACGTGGCACCTTCGATCAGAGCCGCCGAGATAATCATCGCCGTCTGGATCTTGGCGGCCGCTTCCGGTTGCCGCGCCATGCTCTCTACGGCAGCAGCGCCGATGCGTCCGATGCCCATGCCCGCACCCAACAGCACCAGGCCGGCCCCAAAGGCACCGCCCAGGTAGATCCAAGCGGTGTTGTTCTTCAGCGCCTGTGCGTCCGTCTCCCCTCCCGCCTGAGCCATCGCCGTGGAGGTCACCATACATACCAAAGCCAACACCAACAACAGTCGAGCCCATTTAACCACGATTCCAGTCTCCTTGTGAAACATAAACGTTTTTCAATTGACCGTGGTCCCTAGTGCGGGTGGACGGCCATGCCAATAAACAGAGCAGACAAAAATGTAAAGATATAGGCCTGCAGGAATGCCACGAACAGTTCCAACAAGCTCAACGCCACCGATCCCAAAATGCTGGCTGGAGCCACCCCCCATACGGCCGGATGGTGCCAGGCGGCGGCGATGAAGGCCACGATCACGGCCAGTACCAGGTGCCCCGCCATCATGTTGGCCAGCAAACGCACGGCCAGCACAAAGTGCTTGATAAATAACCCCAAGACCTCGATCAGGAAAATCATGGGCAGCAGGATAATCGCCAGCGGCGCCGGCAAATCCATGTGGGGCACTTGATTCTTCCAAAAACCTACGATGCCCATCTTCTGCGAGCCACCCGCCACCACCGTCCCGAACGTCAATAGCGCCAGCGCACCCGTCGTCGCCAAGGCACCCGTGGGGGATCCCAGCCACGGAATCATGCCCAACAGGTTGCAGGTCAGCACGAAGAAAAAGATCGTCCACAAATACGGCAAGAACCGATCGGCATCGTGCTTCCCGATCGCGGGGCGAGCCACCTCGTCGCGGATAAACAGCAGCATTGATTCCAGTAAATTCCAAAGTTTTCCCCGAGGCCGATCGTGCGATTTGAGATAGTTGGCCAATCCACAGAAAAAAAGCACCATCAGCACCGCAGCCATCAACTCCAATACCATGAACTTCGTCACGCGCAGGTTGAACGGCTCCAGTAAATCATTCAGCGGGCCGAGGTTGGGCAATTTGACGATGGATTCCAGCGACTCGCGGAATTGGAATACGTGCAGCTTGCCATCGGCAGGCGACTGGCCTGTCAGCATCCTGTCCAGGAAGCGCGGAATTTCAAAATATTCGGCGTCCTTGACGTGACCGATCAGGTGTCCACTATCAAAGGGATTGTCTGCCATTCGCTCAACTGACTCAGTAAGTAATCTTCAGATTCCAGCGTTTCCGTGTGGAAACTTCAAGGATTTGCATGATTCAGCATGTGCACGATGAAGTATGTCTCCGCAGCCAGAAAAACTGGGTAAATCAGCACAAAACAAATTGCCAAACACTGTGAGGGACCCATGCCTAACCAAAACGAACTCGCTCCGCACAACGCCAGAGGTAGCACCATTCGAACCAAAATGCCCGTCAGTGCCAACCCGTAGACGGCTTGCGAATCTTGGAACGCCCGGCACAATTCGATCGCCAGGATTCCCGTTAACCAACAGGTCATACATGCCGTCAATCCCTGTTGAACTCCGTGTCGGCCTTCCCACAGGTAACCCAGCGGGCAAACCGCGCAGGCACAACCGCCCGCGATCGTCGTCAATACGAAAACCGTCGTGACGCGGTCAGGGTGACTTGCCACCTCAGCCGAATGCGTCCCAAGCACCAGATGTCACCTGTTCGTTGAATTTGTTTCCCATGCGCTCGCCGCCGTCAGGCCGATCACGAGTCACGCGGAGTCGTCCGAATTGGCAACTCGGATCAAGTGCCAGATGCCAACCACCATGCCCAAGGCGAACCCGGCTAGGGTAAGTCCCGGCATCGTGTTGATCTTCGTGTCCAGCCAATACCCCAGCAGCCCGGGCACCACCATTTCCAAGCATAACGTCATTATTCGCGATGCCCACTGGTAGGCTTTGGCTTCCGATGACCGACTGTCGGGCGACTGTGGGGTCAACGCAGGTCACCTGGCTGTAGAGACGATCCAAGGGCAAAAACACCCGAGTCAGACGGCACGCTCCGGTCCCGTAAGACGCGGTATCACCGCCGATCGACCCACAAAATCGGGACTAACCCAGGCGACAATTCGCGCAATCGACGTTGTTTTGGCGGAATCTATCCCAAGCCGCGGGGCGGGTCAACCGGCCCCAAGCCGACTTTGTGCTTTTTTTCACAAAGTCCTTCGCGACGCGGCTGCCCACCCGGCACCTTACAGTGCCGGTTCGCCAGTTGCGGGCCCCTCTCGCGGCTGCCCACCCGGCACCTTACAGTGCCGGTTCGCCAGTTGCGGGCCACTCTCGGGGCTGCCCACCCGGCACCTTACAGTGCCGGTTCGCCAGTTGCGGGCCACTCTCGGGGCTGCCCGGCACCTCACAGTGCGAGTCCGCCAGTTGCGGGCCACTCTCGCGGCTGCCCACCCGGCACCTTACAGTGCCGGTTCGCCAGTTGCGGGCTACTCTCGCGGCTGCCCACCCGGCACCTCACAGTGCCGGTTCGCCAGTTGCAGGCCCCTCTCGCGGCTGCCCACCCGGCACCTCACAGTGCCGGTTCGCCAGTTGCGGGCCACTCTCGGGGCTGCCCACCCGGCACCTTACAGTGCCGGTTCGCCAGTTGCGGGCCACTCTCGCGGTTGCCCACCCGGCACCTTACAGTGCCGGTTCGCCAGTTGCAGGCCCCTCTCGCGGCTGCCCACCCGGCACCTCACAGTGCCGGTTCGCCAGTTGCGGGCCACTCTCGCGGCTGCCCACCCGGCACCTTACAGTGCCGGTTCGCCAGTTGCGGGCCCCTCTCGCGGCTGCCCACCCGGCACCTCACAGTGCCGGTTCGCCAGTTGCGGGCCACTCTCGCGGCTGCCCACCCGGCACCTTACAGTGCCGGTTCGCCAGTTGCGGGCCCCTCTCGCGGTTGCCCACCCGGCACCTTACAGTGCCGGTTCGCCAGTTGCGGGCCCCTCTCGCGGCTGCCCACCCGGCACCTTACAGTGCCGGTTCGCCCGACGCTGCACCGGCGGCACCGTCCGCGCAAGCTGCCGGGTGAGCAGCGGCGAGCGGTCGCCGGGTAAAGAATAATGCCGACTGTCGCGATTGCCGTAATCGCTTGACCAGCTTGGGGTTAAGGGCATTGAGACGCTCGCATCGATGGCGATGAAGGAGGCAATATCGTTGAGAATTTGGGCATTGCTAATTATCCTGAACTAATGGACCCATCGCTCATGCCTCAAAACGAGCGCCAGGAGCGAAGCCTGCTGGGGGTAGCTTAGTTCGCAAGTCCGACAAGTAAGGCGGGTTTTCCTGCCCGTTCCTGTAGGTCGTGCCGCGGGCCGTCATGGGAAGACACTGGGTGCAGTTTCTTGAACTCCGGGGGATCTCTCATGACGAACTTGGCGAAGCTTAAGGCCCGCAAACACAAGGATCTGGCCCAAATGGCGAGGCAAAAGGGGATTGCGGGCTGGCATGCCATGCGCAAATCGCAACTGGTTGAAGCACTACTGAATTCCCACAAGTTACCACGCGCCCGCACGGCGCCGTCCGCCAAAAACTCCCGACCCACGGCCGCACAACGTCGTATTCGCGCCGCACTCGCCGAACGTGAACGATATAAGGATCTGACTACCGCGTCCGCCGATCAGGGGATTGATCGATTGATTCTGATGGTTCGGGACCCTTACTGGCTGCATGCTACCTGGCAAGTCACCGACAAGGCGGTCGAAAGAGCACGTGCCGCCTTGGCAGAAAATTGGCACGCGGCCAGGCCCATCCTGCGGTTGTTCAGAATCCCGACTGCCGGAATCAAGGAAACTCAGCCAGCCGAAGTCGTTGTCCGCGACATCGATATTCACGGCGCAGTCAACAGCTGGTTCATCGATGTGGCCGACCCCCCGACGACCTTTCGTGCGGAAATTGGATATTTGGCCCGCAATCGCGATTTTCGCTCAGTCGCGCGGAGCAATCTCGTGACGACACCGTCCGGCACGGCGACCGGCAACCTTGAGGAATTCAAGGAAGTCGTGGAAGACGCGGAACGTATTCTGGCGTTGAGCGGTGGGTACCACGAAGATCGCTCTTGCGACGAACTGCGCGAGTATCTCGAGGAGCGATTGAATCGCCCCCTCGGTGGCAACTCGGCCTATCATCCGGCGTTCGGCCGCTCGCGCAATGGGGCAGCCCAGTTGGAATTTTCCGTCGACGCCGAAATGGTCGTGTTTGGGACGGCGGCTTCGGATGCCCGCGTGACGATGGATGGTGAGCCCGTCGATGTGAACTCAGACGGCAGTTTTTCCATTCGCGTGCATCTGGCAGAACGTCGGCAAGTGCTCCCCATCGTTGCCACGACCGGCAACGGCCGGGAAGAGCGCACGGTGATCATTGCCGTCGAACGGAACACGAAGGTTCTGGAACCACGCATCCGCGAACGCGTGTGAGGGGCCGGCGAGCAGGCGAGGCTGTCCCAGACGCGTTCTCCAGGAATAAGCCCGATTTCCCGCATGCGGTGGCGCCGAGGACGGCTTGTCGTTACGAACATGCTTGGTTCGTTAGACCGCAAGCCAAAGAAGAATGCCCGGCACACGCTTATTCTGGCGAAACACGATGCGGCATTCTTCGGCGGCGTGCGCGTCGGCCGGACGCGCACGCCGCCAGAAATCGCCTGGGATTGGTGGCCTGCGACCTATGTTAACGGCGATTTCTTCTGGCTTGCGGTCTAACGACGCGGCCCAGATGCGGGTAAAGACAAGCCTGCGTAGCCGAGGCTGTCCCAGACTCGGTGCTGGCGCGCAGGGCCAGGACAAATCCGGCCACGACGGGCCGGCTGACAGGCCATACGCCCCGAGGCGTTTATGGCGATTGCCGCTATAATAGGGCAACGTGCGGCGCGGTCGCCGTACTGCGCAGGAGGCGACGTACGGCTCGGCGCTTGTCCGTCCAGTCCATGATGTGCCTGGGCTCGCGCGTGATCCGTCATCCTGCCGTTCTGATCACAAACCATGTCGACGCTTGCCGAAAAACGTGAACGGCTGCTCAATCTGCTGGGTGCCTACGGCAGTTGCGCCGTTGCCTATTCGGGGGGTGTGGACAGCGCAGTGGTGGCTATGGCCGCGCATCGCTGTTTAGGACGGCAGGCGATCGCCGTCACGGGTGTCAGTCCGAGTGTCTCGGCATTCGAACGGCGCAGGGCGCACGAGGTGGCGGAGCAGATCGGGATCCGACATGTGGAATTGCAGACGGATGAGTTTGCGAACGCGGCCTACAGACGAAATGCGCCGGACCGCTGTTTTCACTGCAAAGATGAACTCTATCGCCAGCTGCGTGCGTACGCCGACACGGTGGGGATCTCCATCCTGGCCAACGGTGCCAATGCCGACGATGTGGATGACTATCGTCCCGGCATGCGGGCCGCCGGGCAGCACAATATTCAAAGTCCGCTGGCCGAGTGCGGCTGTACCAAGCAGGACGTGCGTGACCTGGCTGCGGAGTGGGGCTTGGCGGTTTGGAACAAGCCTGCGACACCATGTCTGTCCAGTCGCGTGGCCTACGGTCAGCAAGTCACCCCGGCGCGCCTGGCCATGATCGAGTCGGTCGAGGAGTTCTTGCGGGAACGAGGCCTGCAGGACGTGCGCGTCCGTTATCACGAAGGGGACCTGGCGCGACTGGAAGTTCCGCTGCCGCAGATCAGCAAGCTGGCAGCTGAGCCCTTTCGCGTGGCGCTGGTGGAACAGGTGCGAGCGGCGGGCTTTCGCTTCGTCACGCTGGACCTGGAAGGCTTCCGCTCAGGCAGCCTGAATCAGCTTGTGCAGTTGGACACGGCATGCGCCGCCGTGCGTGGAGACGAAGCGACATGAGCAAGTCAGCCAACCCGGCTGGGTTGCGCACCGATGATCTGGTCGGCAAGGACTTTGGCCAGTACTTGATGCTGCGTCGTCTCGGCAGTGGCGGAATGGCCGACGTCTACCTGGCTCTGCAGCCCTCGCTGGATCGGCAGGTCGCCATCAAGGTGCTGAAGCCCGTCTTGTCGGCCGATGAAAGCTACGTTCGCCGGTTGCACAATGAAGCCAAATCGGTGGCGGCTCTGGTGCATCCCCACATTGTGCAGATTTACGAAGTGGGTGAGTGGCAATCGTACCATTTTATCGCTCAAGAGTATGTGCCCGGCGTCAACCTCAAGCAGCAACTCACGCGAACTCCTGGGTTGACCGTGGAGGAGGGACTGCAGCATTTTGACGGCAGTGGCTTCGGCGCTGGAAAAGGCAGAGTCCCTGAAGATTGTGCATCGAGATGTCAAGCCCGAGAACATTCTGCTGGGTGACGAGGGCATGGTGAAAGTCGCGGACTTCGGCTTGGCTCGCCGAGAACAAGGTCACAAGCAATTGGAGTTGACTCACGTGGGGATGACGGTGGGCACGCCGCTGTACATGAGCCCGGAACAAATCCGGGGCGGGACGATTAGCTCAGCCTCGGACATGTACTCCCTGGGAGTGACGGCCTACCACATGTTTGCCGGCCGCCCCCCCTTCGACGCCGACACGCCGCTGGATATTGCCATGCAGCACGTGAGCGCGGCGCCGCCCCCCTTGAGCCACCAGCGTGTGGACATTCCGAGCGTGTTGGATCGGCTGATCCTGAAGATGATGGCCAAGCAACCGTCGGAGCGTCCGACCAGCTTCCGGCAACTGCACGAAACGCTCGACGAGATGCAGCGGAGCCTGACCCACGGCGTGGGTGTACTGGAATCCGGATCGGCCATCTCGCGAATTTGGGCGCAGCTGACGAAATCGAATCGCCGCGAGCCTTGGGTTCGGCGGCTGGCCATGTGGGCGGCCCTGGCGCTGGCCATTGGTGTCGTTACCGGGATCCTCTGGCGGCCACGCGATCCGTTGCAACCGCGACGTGGTGAGCAACTGCCGCTGGTGGCGCGGCAAGAGACGGCGCGTTCGCAGTATTTCAACGCGCTTTATCTTGACACCGAGCAGGCTTGGAAAAGCGTGTTTGAGTATTATCCCGCGGAGGCGGACAGCGCCGGGGGCCGTCAACGGTACTATGCCTTGATGGCCAAGCTTCAACTGGCGCGCTGGTACATCAAACATGACCAGCTGCGAATGGCCATCCCGATCTGCGAGAAGTTGGCCGCACTTCCCCCCACGGATACGGGTTTTGTGGCGTTTGGTCTGGCGGGGCAGGTGATTGCTTACCATGGTCTGAATCAGCCCGACCAGGCGCGCAGCATTTTACCCCGTCTGGTGGAAAAACGGGACTCTTTGGAGCCCGACATTCGCCGTCAGGTGGACGAGATTTCCGAGTCGCTAAGAAGACAGCCTTAGCCCCGCGACGAGCACATGGAGCCGGTGGCGGACGGCAGGGAGGGCCGATTCGCGTGGCGAGTTGACACGATGTCGGCCGTTTGTGAAACTAACGTCGGATTAGCGGCAGGCCGACCAGCGTCACAGCCGGCGCACCGACACGCCCGCCGCGGCTCCATGCATTAGGCCCCCTTCGTCTAGTGGCCTAGGACTCCGGGTTCTCAGTCCGGCAACAGGGGTTCGACTCCCCTAGGGGGTATTCCGGCGGCTCGCGACCGAACGCAATCGGTTGCCACCGAGCGAAAACACGCTTTTTTCCATGGTCCGTCGTTTGGCTTGCGTCGCGTTGCGGCCAATATCGGCCGGTTACTGCGCCGCATTCTGTGCCGCCCCGTGGCCCCGTCCTAGGCGCCCGAGGCACGGATTCCGCCAACAAATTGAACGTCCCTTCAATTGGTTCGCTTGTCATCTTCCCAACCTCCAACGCTCATTTACGCATCTTGCCAGAAGGCGTTCGTGTCTTCTTCCATTTTGGGCAAATCATGGGCGTGCTTAGTGGAAGTCGCCGCGAACGCCTTTTTTCGGACCATGCGAGTCTGGCGTCACGCATCTTCTGGACGGCACCCGCCACCGGCACCTACTTTCTGAAAGTTGAGCCTTTTGGCTCGGAGGAACCAACGGGCAGCTACAAACTTGGCGATTTCGTTGGTGGGCGATTTCAATAATAGCGGAGTGTTCACGTGCGAGGACATCGATAGCCTGATTGCGACGATCGCCGCCGGCACAAACGACCTGGCCTTTGACATAGACGGAGACCAGGTTGTCGACCTGGCCGACCGCGACGCGTGGCTGGCTGCGGCCGGGGCGTTCAATCTCGGTCCTGGGTTGACGTACCTGCTGGGTGACGCCACTTTGGACGGCGTTGTGGATGGGCAGGACTTCATCATCTGGAACACGAACAAATTTACATGGGCCGGCAGCAGCCTGCTATCAAGCCCAAGCGGCCGGGATCTAGCCGTGGACAAGGTCCACCGGGGAGCATGGGCTGGGGACAAGCGCGGGGACCGTTCAGCCCCGCTGTCAGCAACTCCAGCACCACGACGGGACCCCCGGCAGAGCCTGTGGACGTGCGAAACGCATCCTGGCCAGGCGTCGCCCGCATTGCCAGGCCAACGTGGCTATAATGCGTTATTTGAAAACTCTTCGGGTTAGGAGACCATTGAATGGAACCGGAACCGCCACCACCGACTCGGGCCATGGTCGGCGTCGTGATGGGCAGTAAATCCGATTGGGAGACGATGCAGCACGCCGCCGAGATGCTCGACCGGTTCCATGTGCCTCACGAGCGGCGCGTGGTCTCCGCTCATCGTACGCCCGAGTGGATGTACCAGTACGCCCGCGACGCCGAGCAGCGCGGACTGAAGATCATCATCGCGGGAGCGGGCGGCGCTGCGCACTTGCCCGGTATGGTCGCCGCGTTGACCACCCTGCCCGTGCTGGGCGTGCCCGTTGCTTCGCGGGCACTCTCCGGACTGGATTCATTGCTCTCTATCGTGCAAATGCCGGGTGGCGTCCCGGTGGGGACACTGGCCATTGGCCAGGCGGGTGCCAAGAATGCCGCGCTGCTGGCCATTCGGATTCTGGCCGTTGAAAATGCTGCGCTACGCGACCAACTGCGTGAATTTGCTGCCGAGCAGCAAAGCACCGTTCTGGAGGATTCCGAGCTATGAGCGACGTGATCCATCCGGGCTCCCGGATCGGGGTGCTGGGCAGCGGGCAGCTCGGTCGCATGTTCACAATTGCGGCTCGACGTTTGGGATATCGCGTCCATGTCTTGTCTCCGGACGATGACACGCCAGCCGGCCAGGTCGCCGACGTGGAGATCCAGGCTTCCTACACGGACCTTACGGCCCTGGCTGAATTTGCACGAAATGTCAACGTCGTCACATTCGAATTCGAGAATGTCCCCATCGATGCAATTCACCAGGTCGACCGTTTTGTGCCGGTACGCCCTGGGGGGCGCGTGTTACATACGACGCAACAGCGGCTGCGCGAGAAGACGTTTTTGCAGTCGGCCGGGATTCCGGTCACTCCGTTCCAGCCCATCTACTCGCGGAAGGATTTGGGGCATCACGCGGCAGCGAAGTTACCCGCTGTTTTGAAAACTGCAGCCTGGGGGTACGATGGCAAAGGGCAGGTGCGGATCGACACGGACAGCGATCTAGAGGCCGCCTGGTCGTTCCTGAGAACCGATACCGCCATCCTCGAGCAGTTTATTGATTTTCAGTGCGAGTTGTCGGTTGTGGCGGCACGCAGCCTCGATGGAAATTTCGTCCACTACGGTCCAATCATCAACACGCATCGAGACCACATCCTGGATGTCTCGGTTACCCCAGGCGAATTGCCTGACTCGATCCAGCGGGATGCTGTGGAAATCGCGCGCGTCGTATTGCAACAGCTGGACGTCGTCGGTGTACTGTGTGTGGAGTTCTTTCTGGCGCGAGATGGCAGCCTGTTGGTGAACGAACTGGCACCTCGGCCGCACAATTCCGGGCACCTGACGATTGACGCCCACGTCACATGTCAGTTCGAGCAACAGGTGCGTGCCGTGTGTGGATTGCCGTTGGGATCGACGACCCAGTTACGGCCCGCGGCCATGGCCAATCTGTTGGGGGATGCATGGCAGATCAATCGGCCGCAATGGCAGCGGGCCCTGGCCTTCGAGGATGTGAAGCTGCACCTCTACGGCAAGCGAGAACCGCGGCGCGGCCGGAAGATGGGACACCTTACGGCGCTATCCGAATCGTCCTCGGCGGCGACTAAACGGGTGCTGGCCGCGCGTGAGGCGCTGTACTCGTCGTCGGCTGAGCCAATCGCCACAGACGTAGGTCAGTCTGTCTCGGACTAACGCGGCGGCGGCGTCTTCGCCGCCGGAGTCCGAGTCTGGGGACAGCCTCGGCTACAATGTAGACGGACGCTGGCGGCGTCTTTGCCGCCGGAGTCCGAGTCTGGGGACAGCCTCGGCTACAATGTAGACTGACGCTGGCGGCATCTTCGCCGCCGGGGTCCGAGTCTGGGGACAGCCTCGGCTACTATGTAGACTGACGCTGGCGGCGTCTTCACCGCCGGGGTCCGAGTCTGGGGACAGCCTCGGCTACAGGGTCTGCACCCAATCGGCCACCGCCTCCATGCCCTGTTGCCGAACCGTGCTGACTCGAAAGACGGGGCGTTGATCCTGTATGGCTGACTGCAACTGGCCGGCGGTGGCATCCGCGCCAGGCAGGTCGCATTTGTTAATCACAAAACCGCTGGCGATTTCCATAATGCCTGCCTTGGAGAACTGGATCGCATCTCCGGATTCGGGCATCAGCAGTAGCAGCACGTGTTGGGCCAGATCATGAATGGCGACATCCGTTTGTCCTGCGCCGACCGTCTCGACGAGCACGAAATCGAAGCCAAAACCCGACAGGGCACTCACGACTTCCTGACAGCGCGGCGCCAGCCCGCCCTGCATCGAGCCGGACGACAGGCTGCGCACAAAGTAATCGTCGTCGGGTTTGCCGGCCATCATCCGCAGCCGATCTCCCAGCAACGCTCCGCCCGAGACAGGGCTCGTGGGATCCACGGCGACCACTGCCACTTTCTTGCCGCGTTGACGCAGCGACACGGCAAGCTGGCCGATGAATGAACTCTTGCCCACGCCCGGCGAACCAGTGATCCCCAGAACGGTTGCATGCCCCGGAGGAATCTGCCATCCCGCGAGGTCTTGCTGCCGTTGAATCGCGGTGATCAAACGAGCCAAGGCCCGCGTGTCGTGGCGAGCATAGGCGACAACCAGTTTGTCCAGCGGCTGGGGTTCGGCGGCTCTCCGCCAGCTCGAACATCTTGGCGACAATCGTTTCCACGACGGAGCCCGGATTGAATACCGCCGCAACCCCCATCTCGATCAGCGGCGGTTGATCCGCGGCAGGCACGATTCCGCCCAGCACGAGCGGGCTGTTCTCGATCCCCAGCTCTCTGCGAATCCTGACCAGTTCGGGCATGACGGTCATGTGGGCGGCCGACAACAGGCTGACGCCGATTACATCCGCATCTTCCTGCAAGGCGGCACACATGGTGGCTTCGCAGGTCTGCCACAGGCCGGTGTAGATGACCTCAATCCCGGCGTCGCGAAACGAGCGGGCCAGCACTTTTACCCCACGATCGTGACCGTCCAGGCCGATCTTTGCCAGCAGGACTCGCGGCGGATATTTTTGCGTGGTTACCATTCCGGACCGCCGTCGTAAGTGCCATAAACGGATCGGAGCGTCTCGACCATTTCCCCCAGCGTCGCGTCCGCCTTCGCGGCTTCGATCAATGCCGGCATCACATTGCGTGCGGCGCGGGCGTCCGCTTCCAGGCCCGCCAGCGCCTTGGCATGTCGCGTGGCGTCACGCTGGGATCGGAGCGTTTTGAGCCGACCGACATGCTCGGCTTCGGTATCCGGAGCGATCTGCAATATATTCTCGTGCGGCTCCGCCGTCTCCACGAAGTCCGTGATGCCCACAATCTTCTTTTCCCCGGCGTCAATACGCTTCTGCTCAGCATGGGCGGATTCCGTGATCCGACGTCGAAAATAGCCTCGATCGATCGCCGGCAACACGCCTCCCATCGCATCGATTTGCTCAAAGATCGACAAGATCCTTTCCTCCATGTCGTTCGTGAGTTTCTCCATGAAGTAACTCCCGCCCAACGGATCGACGGTCTGTGTGACGTTGGTCTCGTACGCCAGTATCTGCTGCGTGCGCAGAGCGATCTTGGCCGCTTGTTCGGTGGGCAAAGCCAGCGTCTCGTCCATGCTGTTGGTGTGCAGGGACTGCGTGCCACCCAAAACGGCCGCCAGCGCCTGGTAGGCCACGCGGACAATGTTATTCGTCGGCTGTTGCTCCGTCAGGGTGACGCCGGCGGTCTGACAATGCATCCGCAGTTTCAGGCTGGCTTCTTGCCGAGCCCGAAATCGATCGCGCATCACGTGCGCCCAGATGCGGCGGGCCGCTCGCAACTTGGCAATCTCCTCGAAGAAGTCGTTGTGTACATCAAAGAAGAAGCTCAGTCGCGGGGCAAAGCGGTCCACGTCGAGACCACGCTGCTGGCAGGCTTCCACGTAGGCCATGCCGTCGGCGAGCGTGAACGCCGCTTCCTCGGCCGCGGTGGCCCCGGCTTCACGAATGTGGTAGCCGCTGATGCTAACCGTGTTCCATTGAGGCAGGTGTTCCGTGCAGTACTCAATGGTATCGACCACCAGCTTCACGCTGGGTTCCGGTGGATAGATGTACTCGTTCTGCGCGTGAAACTCCTTGAGAATGTCATTCTGCAGGGTGCCACGCAAAGCGGACGCGGGAATGCCCTGCCGCTCCGACACCGCAATATAAAATGCCAACACGATCGCGGCCGGTGCGTTGATGGTCATACTCGTCGAGACCTGCCCCAGATCAATCCCGTCGAAGAGCCGACACATGTCGGCCAACGACGAAATCGCCACGCCGCAACGTCCTACTTCACCCAAGGCCAGAGGATCGTCACCGTCTCGCCCCATCAGGGTCGGCAGGTCAAAAGCCGTACTCAGCCCGGTCTGTCCGTGTTCCAGTAGGTACTTGAACCGGCGATTCGTGTCGTCCGCGGTCCCGAATCCGGCAAACTGCCGCATCGTCCACAGACGATCGCGGTACATGGTTCGATGCACGCCGCGGGTAAACGGAAATGCCCCGGGTTCACCCAACGCGCTATGCGGATCAAAGGTAACCAGATCATGTTCGTTGACAAACGGTTTTTTAGTGGGCTCAGCACCCGACAGGATGGTACGTGATGAGTTCATTTCGCAGTTGCGCTCGTTTTTATGGTTTCGCTTGGCTCTATGCACTTTTCTCATGTTCCGCCAGGTCGCCAGGACGCATCGGTTTTCTCGGCGGCGAAGTTTGTCCGGACGCTCATCTGGGCTAACGGGCTCAGTCCTCGATCCATCTTGCCGGCCGCTTATCCAAAAATGCCGCAATCCCTTCCTGGCTGTCGTCGCTGTCGAAGCAATCCGCAAAGGCCGCCAGCGGCTGCGCCGTCCGCGCCGCACGCTTGGCCAGCGCAACCGCCGCCGGCGCGGCTCGGCGCGACAATCGGCAAAAGTCACTCACGTGCGATTCGAGTTCTTCGGGGGTTTCCACGAGTTCGTCCACCAATCCCCAAGACAATGCCTCGGCAGCCGTCACCGACTCGCCCAACAGGTACAGCCGCCTGGCGTGAGCCGGTCCCACGAGCTGCGTAAGTCGCGGGATGCCACCCCAGCCAGGAATCAGTCCCAAGGTGACTTCCGGCAGTCCCAGCCTGGCATTGCCCACGGCGATGCGGAAATCACAGGCCAGGGCTAACTCCAAGCCGCCTCCCAACGCGGAGCCCTGGATCGCCGCCACGGTGATGGAGGGCAGGGCGGCGATGGCGTTGAGGACTGTCTCACCCATCGCACCATAAATCCTGGCCTGATTGGGAGAAAAACCAGCCATCTCCTTGATGTCGGCTCCGGCCACAAACGCCTTTCCCTTGGCAGCCACCACGGTCGTCCGCACGTCCGGATTTCCGGCGATTTGCGCCACGATGTTGCCGAGAGATTCCAGCACCTCGGACGCCAATACGTTGATACCTCCGGCGGTTTCCAGCGTTATCGTCGCGCGTGATCCTTCAAGCGTCAATCGCACTTCAGTACCACTCATGTTTGTCGCCCCGTGGATTGCGAAACCAATGTAGAACAATTGTCCCCAATTGTTTCCGGGCTATGGCGAACGCGGAGAATGAACAATTGAGGAAAATACGGAGTGGAGGCGCGCTCAACCCGTTGGGCTTTGGCGGGTTCCCTCCAACCCCCCCACGTTGGCGTTCTCTCAGGCCGATCTGCCGGGCCCCGTTACCGCGCTCCAACCAATAAACAATATGCCAAGGTGCAAGTAGTATGCCATCGGGGCGATGTTGTCCTGAACGGAGCAGACCCGGGGGGGCTTGGGGGGATCCCCCCAGACCCCCCGGGTAGTCGACTTAACCCCCCGGGCGGTATTCCCCAGACCCCCCGGGTAGTCGACTTAGCCCCCGGGCGGTATTCCCCAGACCCCCGGTACGTATTCCCCAGACCCCCCGGTAGTCGACTTAACCCCCCGGGCGGTATTCCCCAGACCCCCCGTGTTAGTCGCAAGTGAGCGGAGTGGTGTGCGATTTGGCGCGCTCGTCTCGCCGCCCGCCCGCCCGCAATGGTGAACTGGACAGTTTACTGGACGACCACACACGTGTTTAGGCGTTCGCAAATCCGCGGTGCTGTTTGGGCACGCTATCTGCTTAAGGAACATCTATTGTTGAGTCACTACCGCCGTCAGGTCTTTTACGGGAACCAGTATGATCGAAATCCGCATCCATGGCCGTGGCGGACAGGGAGGGGTGACGCTGGCCAAGATCATTGCCATGTCGCGTTTTCTGTGCGGAAAATCCGTACAGGCCTTTGGCTTATATGCTGCAGAGCGATCGGGCGCGCCGATCCAGGCCTTCTGTCGCTTTGCCGACACAGCGGTCCAGAATCGCAACTTGATCTACGAGCCCGACCATGTTGTCGTCCTCGATCCGACGCTGGTCGGCCTGGGCATTACGGCGGGGCTCAAGCCGCGTGGCTGGATTTTGCTCAACTCATCGGAGCCGCCCAGTTGCTTCGCCCCGCAATTCCCCACGAATCGTGTTGCGACGGTGGATGCGACGGCGATCGCCCGCGCCCATAAACTGGGGACGCGTAGTGTTCCGATCGTGAACACGGCATTGGCCGGTGCCGTAAGCCGCGTTCTTGGGTTTGATTTTGCCGAGATGCGCGCTGCCTTGGAACAACTCGGATTCGTAAACGCCAACCTCACGGCAGCCGAACAGGCCTACCAGCAGGTGCAACTCGCCGAGCCAGCTGGGATTCCGAATCTGGTCCCGCCACCCGCGGCGGCCGCCGCGGGTGCGGTCGAACCCGCGTGCACGCCGCAGGTCGCCTGCGGCATCCTCAACGGTGGCAGCGCACTGCCCAAGATCCGGACGGGCCAGTGGGCGACGGAGCAACCGCGGCGGAGGCAGATGATTCCGCCCTGCAACCATGTTTGTCCAGCCGGAAATGACGTCCAAGGCTTCCTGCAGGCGCTCGCCCATGAACACGTCGACGAGGCCCTGGAGATCCTGCTACGCACAAATCCGTTTCCGTCCGTTTGCGGTCGCGTCTGTCCAGCACCCTGCATGGCCAGCTGCAATCGAATCCAGTTGGACGGGGCCGTCAATGTCAGGCAGCTTGAGCGATTGGCGGGCGACGAGGGCCATGTCGCGTTGCAGGCTCCGGAACCACGCCGCGCGCAGCGCGTGGCCGTCATTGGGTCGGGACCGGCGGGGATGTCGGCTGCGTATCATCTTGCCCGCCTGGGCTACGCGGTCACGATCCATGAGGCCGGTAGAGAGTTGGGGGGACTATTGCGCACGGGGATTCCCGAGTTTCGCCTTCCGATCGAGATTGTGGACCGCGAAATTGACCGCATCCTGTCGTTGGGAGTCGAGACACGGACGGGGTACCGCGTGGGGCGGCCAGAACTATTGGATTTGGCGCGACAATTCGACGCCCTGTTGGTAGCGACGGGTTTGCAGGAAGCGCGTGGCTTGCGATTAGGGGTCGGTAACAGCCACGCCGTCTGGCAGGGGATCGATTTTTTGGATCGTGCTCGACACCAGAAATGTCAGCGTGGAGGGGGAGGACGTGGTTGTGATTGGCGGCGGCAATACGGCGATGGACGCAGCACGCTCGGCCTTGCGGCTGGGAGCGAACAGCGTGCGTGTCGTCTACCGCCGCACGCGACGTCAGATGCCTGCGATCGCCGAAGAAATCGAGGAGGCCCTTGATGAGGGAGTCGTCATGGATTTCCTCGCCCATCCGGTTGCCATGCGTGAACTGCCTCCGAAGGCGGACGGCGTTTCGCGCTGCGAGGTCACCTTGCGACGAATGGAATTGGGGGCTCCGGACGAATCCGGACGCCAAGCCCCCGAGGAGATACCGGGTTCGGACTTTCGGCTCGTCTGCAACCGGTTGATTTTAGCCGTGGGACAGTCCCCCGACCTGTCGGTCTTTCCAGAAGGGACGGAGGTTCGCGAGGGAAACAGATTGCTGGGCTTGCTGGAGACACCTGTGTTCGCGGTGGGCGACCTGGCCACGAACGACGGCACGGTGGCTGGGGCCATTGGCAGCGGACGACGCGCGGCCCTGCATATCCATGAGGTGCTCAGCGGCGAACACATTGAGATCAGCCAGCGTGCCACGGCGCGACGGGACGTCGACGACTGGATCGACGAAGTAATCCGGCCCGAAGCCATGAAACTGCATTTATTCGAACGCACCCCCGGCAGCGACGGGGGCACGATTTCGACGGATGAACGGCGTGCCACATTTCACGAAGTGCATTTAGGCCTGTCTCGAGCCGACGAGGCCAGGCGCTGCCTTTCCTGCGGCGTCTGCAACGAGTGTGACATTTGTATGACCTATTGTCCGGAGGGCGTTCTCAAGCGGGTGGGACACAATTTTGTTTTTGACTATTCATACTGCAAGGGTTGTGGTGTTTGCGTTACCGAATGTCCCCGCAATGTAATTTTCATGAGCCATCTTTGATCGGACCTGGGAGCCTCATCATGCCCATTGACGTCGTCACCGGAAATCACGCGGCAGGCTATGCACTATGCGCCGCGGGGGAGGCTAACCGCATGGCCCGCGGGACAGCCTGTGGCATCTATCCGATCACGCCTCAGACCGAAATTGTCGAGCACGTCGCCAAGTACTCGTTCTCCAAAGGGCGCGTCATTCCAGTGGAAAGCGAGCATAGTGCGATGGCGGTCTCGATCGGCGCTGCGCTCGCCGGAGCGCGGGCTTTCACCGCCAGTTCCGCCAACGGCCTGGCCTACATGGTCGAGAACATCATTGTTGCCGGCTTGTACCGCTTGCCCATCGTGATGGTGGCTGTGAACCGCACGCTGGGCCCCCCCTGGAATATCTGGGTCGACCAGGGAGATACGCTGATGCTGCGTGACTTTCCCTGGATCCAACTGTACTGCGAAAACAACCAGGAGGTGGTCGACACCACCTTACTGGCCTTTCGTCTGGCCGAGGACCATCGCATCTTGCTGCCCACCCTGGTTTGCATGGATGGCTTTATTGTCTCGCACACGCTGGCCGAAACGACTCTGCCGGAACAATCGAGTGTGGACGAGTACCTGCCCTTGCTGGACCTGCCACATCGCATTGACCGAGACATTCCCAGGACGCTGGGTGGACTGGTCTGGCCGGAAGAGTCAGCGGCGCTGCGCGTCGACATCGACAGGGCGATGACGCAAGTGCCGCTGGTGTATGAGGAATGTCGCGCAGCGTTTACAGAACAGATGGGTCGGGATCCCGGGGATGCGCTGCAGTGCTTTGATACCGAAGACGCCAAAACCATCCTTTTGGCCAGCGGCACCATCGCCACGACCGCCCGCGAGGTGGTGCGTCGCCGCCGGGCCGAAGGCGAATCGCTGGGGCTGATCAAGATCAAAATGTTCCGTCCATTTCCTGAAGCGCAACTACGGCAAGTCTGTCGTCGTGCGTCCAAACTCGCCGTGCTCGACCGGAATTACGCGGCCGGTATGGGGGGCGTGTTCTGGCAGGACACGCGTGCTGCTTTCCAGGCCGGCCGACAGGACCTGCTGATCCAGGGGTACTTGACGGGAGTCTGCGGAGGGGATGTGACCCCCGGCCTGATCGAGGAAGTCCTGGCGGACCTGCGTGTACGCAATCAACCCACCCGGCCCGTATGGATGGGGCTCAAGACTCCCCAGGAGTGCAGCAGATGAACCATGCGACCAGCGGAACAACCCTCGGCCACCATGACGCCGTTGCGGACGCCGAACAATGCCTGCTTCGGCCTGGGAACACGAATTGCGGCGGCTGTGGCATGAGCGCAGGCTTGACGATGGTAGGCCGCGAACTGGCCAGTGCCAATGCCAGCTGCATGTTGGTGATACCCGCCTGCTGCGGCATCATCACGGCCGGTGCTTTTCCCACGACGAGCTACGGCGTGCCGACCGTGGCCACGACATTCGCGTCGGCACCGGCTGTCGCCAGCGGGCTGGCTGCCATCCGGGACCTGAACGCGGACGGCAGACACGTGATCTGCTGGGCCGGCGACGGTGGAACCTACGATATTGGATTGGCGACGCTGTCCGCGGCCGCGGAGCGGAACGAGAATATCATCTATATTTGCTACGACAACGAAATCTACGGGAATACGGGCGGCCAGCGCTCGTCCGCGACGCCTCATTATGCTCACACGACGACGACTCCCGGGGGCAAGCGGGAAGAGAAAAAAGATATACTCTCCATTATGGCGGCACATGGCGTGCCCTATGCCGCGACGCTCTCGCTGGCGCACCCGCAGGACTTCCGTCGCAAGATTCACACGGCCTTGCAACTTCGCGGCATGCGATTTCTGCTCATGCATTCTCCCTGTCCCACCGGCTGGAAGTCAGAATCAGGTGACTCGATCGAGCTGGTGCGGTGTGCGGTGTCCAGCGGATTGTTTCTCGTTTACGAAGTCCGGGACGGTAAGTACTTCCGCATCAACGTCGAACCCACCTGGAGCGATCCACGCGAGTACTTTCGGCGTCAACGGCGGTTTCGGGAAGAGGAACTCGACATGCAGGCCATCCAAGCCGCGAGTCGCGCTCGATTCGCGCACTTGCAGGTACTGGCCACGCACTTTCCGATCGAGACGGATTCGATCGAGGGTTAGAGGCCGCGCCGCCGAAAATACAAGCACGACGCGCAAGCGAGTGAGCCTGCCGGTCGGCCAAATCACGGGTTTCGGCTAAACGCTACGATGCATGCGCAACTTCAGACGCGCAAGCGCGTGAGCCTATTCCCGGCCGCGGCGACTTAGACAAAAAAATGAAGGACAGAAACCATCTCACACGGGAGATCGCTGGTGTTCCTGGCGTTGCATGTGGCGATGCCTTGAATGTGGCGATGCATGACCACGGTCCCACCCCGTGTTATTTTTGTCCCACGTCGTTTTGTCTCTATTCTCCCCGGTTGCGGAGAGAAAGACAAAAAATGAAGGACAGAGACCATCCCACACGCCGAACGCGCACGCCGCCAGAAATCGCCTGCGAGTGGTGGCCTACGACCGATGCTAACGGCGATCTTTTCTGGCTTGCGGTCTAACGACGCGTGGGAGTAAGCGTGCCTAATCCAGTCTGACTTGGATTTCGTCCCCCACCACGCGCACTGCGTACGCATCGGTGCGCACGACCGGATTGTCACACCAGGTGCCGTCACAGACCTTGAATCGCCATGCGTGCCAGGGGCAGGTGACAACGCCGTTTTCAAAATGTCCTGGGGCCAAGGACGCTCCCATGTGGGGGCAAATGTCGCTGATGGCAAAATACTCGTCGCCTTGCCGAAACAGCGCGATCACCTTGTCCTCGATAACAATCGATGTCGCGCCGCCCGGAGCCAAGCACCCAGCCTTGGCCACTGCTACAAACCTTCCCTCGTTCATTACTTTCCCATGTCTGGTTCAGTCGTGGCCAAAGTACACCGGCCGATTCGCGTCGCAGCAGTCAAAATCGGCTGCCGTTTGTGATTCGCCCCGTTCGCGCTTAGCTTCCAAATTGCCCGCCAGTTGTGTCGAGATTTCTGATAACATACGATGATCGGTTTTACGGATACAAGCCGTCCGGTTCCGCTCATCGTGTGATTCAATATAGCCCCAGCCATCATGAACGAACTACAAGCGCGAGATTACGCAGTATATCCTCCCCACGGTGCAAGGTCCGGCTCAGTACACGGGGGGTGAGCTGCATGCGGTCCGCAAACCGCTATCTGCCATCCAAGGGCGACTGTGCCTCGCGTTTCCGGATACGTATCGTATCGGCATGAGCCACCATGGGCTGCAGGTCTTGTATTCACTGATGAATGCTCGACCAGATTGGTACTGCGAACGCGTATTCACGCCATGGATCGATATGGAGCAGCAGTTGCGGGCACGCAACTTACCGCTGTATTCGCTGGAGACTTTCACTCCTCTGTCTGAATTCGACGTGATCGGTTTTTCCATGCAGTATGAGGTGTCCTACGTCAATGTCCTGACGATGCTGGACCTGGGCGGCATTCCGTTGGCCGCAGCAGCTCGGACATTGGCGGACCCGCTGATCCTGGCCGGCGGGCCCTGCATGCAAAATCCGGAGCCCATGGCGGATTTTCTGGATGCCGTGGTGACGGGTGACGGCGAGCCCAGCTTGCCGCGCGTTTGCGATCTGTGGCTCGAATTGAGGCAGCAGACCCTGGACCGTGAAGGACTGGCGGTGGGTACGGCGGGAGAACGTCAACGCGCTGCGGTCTTGTTGGAATTGGCCGCGCAGCTCCCGTTTTGTTACGTCCCGCGGTTTTATCAACCCGAATACCGTAACCAGCGGATGGTGGCGCTGCGGCGCACGACGACGTTGGTTCCTGAGACGATCGAGCCCGCCGTGATTTCGGACTTGGACGGTATCCCGTTGCCCGTCACGCCCATCGTCCCCTACGTCGAATGTGTGCACGACCGCATATCGATTGAGATCATGCGGGGCTGCCCGTGGCAATGCCGCTTCTGCCAGAGCACGGTCATCAAGCGACCGCTGCGGATTCGCAAGGTGGAAACCATCGTCCAGGCGGCGCTGGAAAGTTACCGGAACACGGGCTTCAACGAAATCTCGGTGCTTTCCCTGTCCAGCAGCGATTATCCACACTTCGAAGAGCTGATGATCAGGCTGCGTGACGTTTTTCGACCACTGGGGGTAAACATTTCGGTACCCAGCCTGCGAGTGAACGAACAACTGCGTTCCATTGCCGAATTAATCGGCACGGACCGTCGATCTTCGCTCACCCTGGCTCCTGAAGTTGCGCGTGACGACATGCGTGAACAAATTCGCAAGAAGATCAAGAACGAAGATCTGTACGAAGGGTGCCGGCAGGCGTTTCGGCGAAATTTCGACAGCGTGAAACTGTATTTTATGTGCGGCCTCCCGGGCGAGCGAGCGGTCGACCTGGACGGGATCATCGACATGGCCGAGACCATTGCCCGGATTGGCAAACAAGAGCGGGGTCGCTACGCGAAAGTCACGGCCAGCGTTTCCAACTTTGTGCCCAAGGCTCATACGGCTTACCAATGGAATGCCATGCAGCGCCGCGAATACTTCGAGTGGGCGCACAAGTATCTGTGGAGCAAGCGATCGTTGCGGAGCGTGAATGTCAAGTGCCACGACATTGATACCAGCCTGCTGGAAGGGCTGCTAAGTCGCGGAGACCGCCGGATGGGGCCAGCCATTCTGTTGGCCTGGCAGCGTGGCGCACGCCTGGACAGCTGGTACGAACAAATGAACGCCCCTCGCTGGTGGCAGGCTCTGGCGGATGCCGGCCTGGATGCCGATTTCCAACTGCATACGGGCTACGAACTGTCCGATAAGCTCCCCTGGGACCACGTCAATGTGAAGTACGGGCGCACGTTTCTGGAGAAGGAGCACGACCGATCACTCCTGCAATTGGATGCGATGGCTGACGCCGTGTAAGCAGGGATAGGGGGGATAGGGTGGCTCGCGCTGGACGGCCCATGTCACTCAGTGGAAGCTTGCCATCATGCGGTTTCTGTCCACGCGGCGCAACTGTTTTAGTCCGGGGCTTAAGGCGGTCTACAGGCAAGTCATGCAAACCTAAGGCGCCGACTGAATCTCTTCCAAAGACGCCTGCAGCACAGGATTTCCTTGCAGAGCCGTAAAGTCAGGACTTAACAATCGCTGGCGATTGTTGAATCCCAGTCTGACGGCGTGCTCAATCATTTCTAGCGCCCTATCGCGGATTTCGGACTGTTCGGCTGCTTGCTGCCCACCCTGCTGCCCACCCGGCGGCACCTTCGGAAGGCATAATGCTAATTCGGCTGCCACGTCAATCAGCTGCACAGGATCCTCGAGGCAAAGCGGTTGCCATACATCGGCCAACTCCACAACCTTGCCGACGCGACCCTGGACGCGCTGCAAAAGAGCCAGTAATTTGTATGTTTCAATCAAGGTCATTCGAGCGGTTGGTTTGTCCCGCGACTCCTCGACGACCTGTCGCTGAAGAACCTCAGCGGCACGCTCTAGCAGAGGTATCACCCATTCGAATTGTTCCGATCGCTGGCCCACGCTTGGCAGCTCTGAAACGGACTCAGCGAGCCCGCGTCGCTTGTATAAGTCGGAGATTTGCCGAAGGATTTGTCCCCGTTGAAGTCGAAAATTAACCGTGTTTTGCCCATCGTCCGCCCCGACCCCCAAGGCTTCCAAACCGAGGCGATAGGCCCTGAGCGCGGCTGCGTCTTGATCCTCACCTCCATCCGGGTGCTTAGCCAGGAAGTTCCCCACGCAGAGGCGGCTGCCTGCAAGTTGTAGCGAATAACGAGCGTTCTGGGGATTTGACTTGCTCAGCCTTCTGCGATGATCGCAAGCGGCCTGCAGATAGAATAGTGATTCATCGTACGAAGCCATATCGTGACTCAGGGCGACGCCAAGATCATTTTCTGACTGAGCAACCTCGAACAACTCTGAACTGGCCAGACGGTATAAGACGTCCTCTTTCATGGCCAGCGCTTGACGCAGCAGTTGTTTGGCTTTGCTGATGTTGCTCGTGAGTTGTTGAATCACGCTCAGTTCATGGAGAATCTTGGCCTCATGTGCGAGCGCCAGGTCACCATCGCCCTTGGTTCGCCGATCCTGCCAGATGCGACGTGCTGCGTTGTATTCGTGGATCGCCTCGTCGTACTTCCTGTTTTCGTTGTAGATCGTGGCGACGTTTTTATGACTGTTCGCAAGAGCCCGCTCGCTGGCGCCATCATCAGGCGTCAGGCCGGCAATTCTCGATCGTAAACCTAACGATTCTTTTGCGTGTTTCAAGGCAAGTGGGCTCCGCTCGTCCTTGTAATACCGACTGAGGCGATCGTGAATTCCCGCCGCTACCTGCAGGACTTCAACATGATCATCGTCTCCTGCCATTGACCGCAGGGCGTCCAGAGCAATGCCATAGGTCTCGATCGCGGTGGCACGATCCCGTTTGTCATAATACAGATCGGCAAGCTGACGATAGCCGTCTGCACGTTGTAAGGGAACACTCACGCGGTTGCGAGAACTCATGGGCAGACGCTCAAGCATGGTCAACGCGAGTTGATATTCCGTTTCAGCGTCGGCGAAGTCCATGAGTTCATGATGAATCCGGCCCGCGCGCAATGCGCGCTGCCGCGTATTCCAATTGAAGGTCTTGATCCGAGTCCCGTTCGGTCAGAAAATCCTGGTAATATTTCAAACCGTCGTTGAGTAACTTGTTGCGAAGTGCGCGAAACTGCGGAGCTTGCAGCGATTCATCGTCGGTCACATGGAGCAAATAATCGTCGACTGCCTGTCGGGCCTGGGCAAAACGATACTCGGCACGGCGGCGCGCTTGATTCACGAACAGGGTGCTGATGGCAAGGGCCAGCCCTGCAGTCCCCAGCAGGGCTACGATTCCCGTCACCAAGGCTCGGTGGCGGCGGCCCCAGCGCCGTAGTCTTGAAGTCCAGGGTTCCGCGAAAGCGACGACGGGTTCATCTGCCAGCCATTGTTCGATCTCTTTGGCCACGTCCATGGCCGAGGCATATCGATCCACCGGATGCAGCGACATGGCCTTGAGGCAGATTGCCTCTAAAGGGCGCGGTATGGCTGACAGGACTTCCCGAGGCTTCTGAAAATCTCCCCGACACACCCGGCGGAGCTTTTCTTCCGGGGAAGCCTTGGGAATCGACGGCTGACCGGACAGCAATTCGTACAAGGTCGCGCCCAGGCTGTAGACGTCCGCCGCCGGGCCGAGTATGTCCAATCGGCCCGCCGCCTGCTCCGGAGACATGTACTCCGGTGTCCCAATCACGGAGCCCCCTAGCGTCTCTCCCGTGTCGCTGGCCGAACGTGGAATGAGTGGGGGCTCCTCCGCGGATGAAGTGGACCTGGATCCTTCCGGGTCCACTAATTTCGCCAGACCCCAATCGACCACCAGCGTTTCGCCATACTTGCCCAGCATGATATTGCCCGGCTTCAGATCTCGGTGCAGCACGTGGCGACTGTGCGCATAGGCGACGGCATGGCACACGTCCACGAACCGACCTAAGAGCTGCCGGAATTCCAGTGCGTCAAAACCTGCTTTCGCGGCGTGAAACGAATTGATGGCGCGCTGGAGGTTGTCTCCGCGAACAAAGCGCATGGCGTAAAACGGCCGGCCATCGGCGTAGGTCCCGAGTCCGTAGACCGGTACGATGCCAGGATGTTCCAGTCCGCCGGTGATTTCCGCCTCGAACACGAACCGTGACCGGCTCTCCGGCCTGTCGGCGTGATGGCCCTGAATCTCTTTAAGCGCTACCTCACGGTGCAATTCCTCATCAAGCGCGACGGATATTTGTCCCAGGCCACCCTTTTCGTGAGGACGCAGAATCCGAAAGCGCAGCCCTTTCGAGGTCGATTCGCCGATTGACTGGCGGGGGCGTGTCGCGAATGTATCTTCGCTTTCCCGTCGCGCCGAGGCCACGATGGCCAGGCTGGCGCGGACCTCGGGATCCGCGATCCGTTCCAGTTCCTGACGAATGTCAGTTGCGGGCGAGAGGACGGCGAGGCTACCCTGGTGGTCGCCACCATACCGTTCCACATGCCGGGCGACCAAGGGCCCCAACAACTTGATGTCATTTGGGTTCATCGCCTTTTGCTCAACGAGGATCTCGTCAAACGGTCGATGCTTGTCGGGTACCCAGGCATTGAGGGCAGCAACCAGCTGATCGCTGGTGATAAAGCCGTTCTGCAAAGCGATGATGCCGAACAGCAGATTGCGGTCGGAGGATCGGGACATGGGCACTTCTCGGGCACGAGGGGTTACCCGCAATTGTACCTGGAACCGCGCCTCATGTGTCTGCCCTCCAGGCGACGCGTGCGTAGGCGACTGCGGGATTCGCGCGCATCGAGCAAATGCCCCTGGGCGTGCCGTGCCGCAACATCAGCCGCGCGACCAGGCACGCGCACCGACGCCGTCGCATACGTGGCAATGCGATCTCGTCCGGAACTCTCGCAGGCAGAGCACGCAGCCGAGACGGACTTGCGGCAAAGAATCGCAGAGGATGCCTATCCAAACGGTTTGTCGTTTGCCTCGCACCGCACTCTACCCAGCTCCGCACCTCAAGCTTAACATCGATTTTGGTCCGTCTTGCTCGGAACCACGATCCGCTTCATGCGCGCAACTGCTAAAAATGCCAAGAGCAAGACAGATGACGACGGTTCGGGGACCGTAGTAACCGTCATGGAATAAGGGAATATCGTGCCCGCTGCCGGAGGATCCGGCGGCAATGACAAACCCGTGGCGAAGGTAATCGTATAGGGTGTTGTACCGACGATCGTGTCGATAACATAGTTTCCGCCAGACTGATTGAGTGGCATAGGGTTAAGAGGGTCGGTGACATCGGTGAAGTCTGGGAAAATCGACACGCTGACGATTCCAGCGTCGATATTTCCAATCGCGTTTCCTTCGCCATCGAAGACGACGACGTCCAGGTCTGAGGCAATGTCTTTCACGCGAACTATGAACTGATAGTTCTCGATCCTAGCGCCAGTAAAATCATTGCCCGGCACGGCTTGATTGACCAGGAGGTTTACCATCGGAAAAGTCTGAGTACCAACATAAGGCGTTGAATTACCCGGATTCTGGGCGTCGATGCGGAAACTGAGGACTCCGTCGCCACTATCTTGATTTGACTGGTATCCCGATGGATTCCCCGTGACGACGGTCACCTCGTAACCGGCAGGCTGGGCAGAGGCAGCGACCACGCACGACAAACAAATCGTCGTACTTACAGAGAATACTCGTTTTATAGCCATCGATTTTTGCTCTCTTTCACTTTCGTTGTACGTCATTGTGAGTGCGAACCGCGCAAACTGACCGATTTGAACCGTAGACCTGGGCGCGAACCTCGCAGGGTGTCGGCGTTCGCCATGAAAGTAACCAGCTGATTTGAACGCCCGGTGACGACAGCCGCATCGGAAGATTGCAGTAGATTCTTGACGTCGACCGTATTTAGCGCGTACCGCACTTCGCGCGTGTATGCACACAACTCCTCAAGCGGGCCGCCCGCCAGCAATCCGGTGACAACGGTTGAGCCCGTGCCGACTAAATAGGGTTCTTTAGCCCCGGGGAGTTCCGCCGCGGGAGCCGCGATCACGCAACACAAGAAAACGATCAGACTCAATACTAAGACTAGTTTGACTGCCATGGATTCGGGCCCCAATCTACTTTGAAAACGCTCGTCCACGACGTCCATGCCCGTAACATCAATTTCCGTGCCCCACGGAATTTTTTTGCGTAACTTGATCAGGTGCTAGGCTCGACGGCGGAGCGACAGCGGCAGTAGCAGTCCCAGCAGACCCAGTGCCAGTCCGGTCGGCTCGGGAACCGTCGGCGTACCGATGCGAAACGCTTCAAACTTGTTGTTGCGAGTTCCCGTGTGCGTCACGGTGAACGAGGATACCGACGCTACCTCGACGTAGCCTCGTGATGATCCGGTAGCTCCCACGCCAAAGCCCGTACCCATGATTTGCAGCGAACCCGGCAAGGACGTGACCATCGGATTGCCTCCGTACAGGTGCGTATTCGACATCGCGCCTGTCGACGTGACGACTAGCTTTTCCTGCAGGTCTACGGTCTGGTAGTTGATGATGATGGGAAGTGGTTGGGAGAGGCTGAAGGTAAATGTGTTGGAGCCCGGTGTGGCCTGCCCCGAGACAATCACCTCATTGCCCGAGCCCTTGACTTTTGAATCAATCGTAAAGCTACCCACCGCGGTGACCGTCACATCAACGGTGCCGAAGACGTCGTTGAAGGTCTGGCCGCCACCGGTGATCAGGGCGTGGTTCCAGCCGGGAAACGCAAAGAAGTCAACGTCCGAAGGGAAGTTCAGGGCAAACGAGTTAGCAACCAGACAAACAGCAACGCCGAGGCTAAATAATGTAGTACGCATGGTATCGAACTCCGAGTAAATCAGGTGAATTGTTGAGGTTAGTAATCACAGCTTGTGTGGCTCAGGGCCACGCGTCGCAGGACAAGCCCGCGAAGAAGTGTTCTCACTATTCACCACTTACCGCTGAGTTCGAGATGACTCGGCGTCCTTGTTTGCTAATGGGTTGAGTTGTGGAAGTCGACAAAATAAATCAATGGTTACGTGCCCGGCAACGCGGCGAGGCACAAATTAGCCACGGCGGCGAAACGCCAGCGGCAGCAGCAGGCCCATCAGACTGAGGGCCAGCCCTGTCGGTTCGGGGACGGGGACGGTACCGATCCGAATGGCCTCAAACTTGTTGTTGGCGGTCCCCGTATGAGTCACCGAGAAGGACGACACCGACGAAATCTGAACGTAGCCGGCCGACGCTCCGGTGGGACTCACACCGAAACCCGTGCCCATAACTTGCAGCGAACCAGGAAGTGCAGTCTGCATCGAAGGGCCGCCGGCCAAATGGGTATTGGACATCGAGCCCGAGGAACTGACGATCAGTTTTTCCTGTAGATCCACCGTCTGGTAGTTGACGAGGATCGGAAGCGGCGCGGACAGGTTGAACATGAATGTGTTGGAGCCCGGCGTAGCCTGCCCCGAGACAATCACCTCATTGCTGGTGCCCTTGACTTTTGAATCAATCGTAAAGCTACCCACCGCGGTGACCGTCACATCAACGGTGCCGAAGACGTCGTTGAAGGTCTGGCCGCCACCGGTGATCAGGGCGTGGTTCCAGCCGGGAAACGCAAAGAAGTCAACGTCCGAAGGGAAGCTCAGGGCAAACGAGTTAGCAACCAGACAAACAGCAACGCCGAGGCTAAATAATGTAGTACGCATGGTATCGAACTCCGAGTAAATCAGGTGAATTGTTGAGGTTAGTAATCACAGCTTGTGTGGCTCAGGGCCACGCGTCGCAGGACAAGCCCGCGAAGAAGTGTTCTCACTATTCACCACTTACCGCTGAGTTCGAGATGACTCGGCGTCCTTGTTTGCTAATGGGTTGAGTTGCGGAAGTCGACAAAATAAATCAATGGTTACGTGCCCGGCAACGCGGCGAGGCACAAATTAGCCACGGCGGCGAAACGCCAGCGGCAGCAGCAGGCCCATCAGACTGAGGGCCAGCCCTGTCGGTTCGGGGACGGGGACGGTACCGATCCGAATGGCCTCAAACTTGTTGTTGGCGGTCCCCGTATGAGTCACCGAGAAGGACGACACCGACGAAATCTGAACGTAGCCGGCCGACGCTCCGGTGGGACTCACACCGAAACCCGTGCCCATAACTTGCAGCGAACCAGGAAGTGCAGTCTGCATCGAAGGGCCGCCGGCCAAATGGGTATTGGACATCGAGCCCGAGGAACTGACGATCAGTTTTTCCTGTAGATCCACCGTCTGGTAGTTGACGAGGATCGGAAGCGGCGCGGACAGGTTGAACATGAATGTGTTGGAGCCCGGCGTAGCCTGCCCCGAGACAATCACCTCATTGCTGGTGCCCTTGACTTTTGAATCAATCGTAAAGCTACCCACCGCGGTGACCGTCACATCAACGGTGCCGAAGACGTCGTTGAAGGTCTGGCCGCCACCGGTGATCAGGGCGTGGTTCCAGCCGGGAAACGCAAAGAAGTCAACGTCCGAAGGGAAGCTCAGGGCAAACGAGTTAGCAACCAGACAAACAGCAACGCCGAGGCTAAATAATGTAGTACGCATGGTATCGAACTCCGAGTAAATCAGGTGAATTGTTGAGGTTAGTAATCACAGCTTGTGTGGCTCAGGGCCACGCGTCGCAGGACAAGCCCGCGAAGAAGTGTTCTCACTATTCACCACTTACCGCTGAGTTCGAGATGACTCGGCGTCCTTATTCGCTAAACGTTTGAGTTTTGGAAACTGACAATACTGATCTGAACTCGAAAGTCGTGGACGCAGCCGGATTCGGCGGATCCACGAGCCATGCCGGGTCTGTCTCGTTCCAGACAAACCGGGCACAACGAAAGAGTGGTTGGCAAGCCGTAGAGGCCTAAGCTGAGAAACTCATCAGAACGCTCCGCAAAAGATTACAAGGCTGTGAAACAACAGTCGAAGCCGAAGACTTCGAGAACTCAAGAATTAAACGTTGTTTTCACTACACACCCTGAAGGCGAAGCTTACACACCACGGCGGTACTTCTGCACGCCGTACGTCCCTCATTATGCACGTCAGCCGGACCCCGTCAATAGTCGGGAACAAAAAATTTTGAGACTATCTTACTTGGGCCGGGGAAGCCCTCTAAACTCGGGCCATCAGCCGATCGCCTGGCCCCACGCCCGGGGCGAACTCAGAAATCCTAAGTCGTTACTCAATATAGGTTTATGCACTGAAAGCATAGAGGGAGCCCAAGGCAACGATGGCGAACCACAGTCAATCTTCCGACGTCAGCGTACGGCAATTTCAGGGTTTAATTCGTGAGATGTACCTGGAAAAGGACCTGGAAAGAGGGGTTGAGGGTACCTTTATGTGGCTGATCGAAGAAGTCGGGGAACTGGCGTCCGCCCTGCGGGAACGTGAGCCCCACAATCTGGCGGGAGAATTTGCCGATGTCGTGGCCTGGCTCTGTACCATCGCCAATCTGGTCAACGTGGATCTCGCGAATGCAGTGTACGACAAATACGGTTCAGGTTGTCCGGGATGTCAAGCGCTTATCTGCGTATGTCCAGCCAGCGAAAAGCCCTAAGCGAGACTTAAGTTGAAGGGGACAATGAACTCACATCTCGGTTGGTCTCGCTGGTCCTGCCATCAAACGTGTCGGTTCGCGCGATGCGTCTTGGCGCTCGCGATCACACTGTCGTGGGCTCCTGGTGTGTCGGCTGATATTACGGGTTTGCGAATTGGCTGGTGCGAAACGTACAAACTGGGTCGATGGACACCAATTGCAGTGGACATGAAACTGTCCCAGGCAGTTGCGGGACACATCGTGATTTCCGCTTTAGACGGCGAAGGCATCTGGTGCAACACGTCCACGGACGAATTAACGTTGGGCGCCGGATCGGTAACCGTCACGACCTATGCACGCTTGGGAATCAACGATCAGATTCACGCCCGCTTTGTTCCCCGTGATGGTGGGGCCGCGCTGGAGTTTGTCAGGCCCGTGACTGAGCGGGCGATCACGGCCTGGCAGCAATTAGTGGTATCTCTGGGAGCCGACGTCTCGATCACCGCCGCCATGCAGGGGCTCCGCCGCGAACCGGATGAGACGGCCGTCGGGTTGCACGTTGCCAACTCCAGCGACCTGCCAGATCAATGGTTTGGCTACGACGGAATCGACGCTTTGGTCGTTAGCACGGGTGAGTTGGATTGGATTCGATCGATGACGGCCGCACAAAAATCGGCGATCCATCAATGGGTCGCGCAAGGTGGTAGGGTGCTGGTGTCGGTGGCCAGGCATGCGCCGGAATTGGCCGCTCCCGGTGAATTTCTGGCCGATTGGGTCCCTGGCCCGTTCCTGCGGCACGTCCTGCAAAGGCAGACGTCCAGCTTGGAGGAGCTGGCGGATTCGGCACAACGTCTGGATTTGCTGGCGCAGGACAGCGTGGGCCGATTTGAAGGGATTCTCACACCCGTTTTTGATTGTCGCGATGGAGTTGTCAAGGAGGAGGGCTTTGGTCGTGATCGCGCGGCCTGGGTCATCCGCCGCGCTCATGGTTTGGGGATGGTTACCTTGTTGCTGGCCGACGTCGATCAGTCACCTTTCGATCGCTGGTCGGCCAGGGCACGATTGCTGGGCCGATTAGTGGAGGAACTTCTGCCGGGAAAAGCGACCAGCCGCGAAGACGCACGTCGCGAGCGTGGCGTCCTCTCGCAGTTGGGCTATTTTGACTTGACCGGGCAACTGCGGGCGGCACTCGACAAGTATCCCGGCGTCCGAGTCGTTCCCTTTGCCCTTGTGGCGGGACTGGCGGGCATCTTTGTGTTGCTGATCGGGCCGGTGGACTACTTCGTGCTGCGGCGCTTGAGAATTCGGATGCAACTTAGCTGGGTCACGTTTTCGCTAATAACACTGACCACTTGCCTGGGTATAGCGCTGTTGGCCCGTCAGTGGAAGGGGACTTCACTCGTCGTCAACGAAGTGCATTTGGTTGACGTGGCGGTGGAGACGGCCAACCTCCGCGGCACCAGCTGGACGCACATCTTCACCCCTCGTACGGATCGCCTGTCCATACGATTGGTACCGCATGCCGAAAAACTGCGACCCGGATCTTCCGTGAACGGTGTCTTGCTGTCTTGGCAGGGTTTGCCAGGGAGCGGATTTGGAGGAATGAGCGCACCGACGCGCTACGGAGCGTTCCTGGACCCGTATGACGTGTATCAACATGGAACTGCCAGCTCGCCGCGCATGGAGATTCGTGAGCTGGCGATGCCCCAGTGGTCCAGCCGTGCGTTTTCGGGAATGTGGTGGGGCTCGGTGGGAGCGTCGCCCGACGCTGGCGAGGTTGTCGGTCTCCGCCGAAGGTGTGTTGACCGGCACTCTCCGCAATCCGCTTGATGTGACGCTGCGGGACTGCGCCGTTTGTTTTGGTCGATGGTACTACGAAGTCGGCAGGCTCGGGCCCGGCGACGAATTCTCGTTCGACGGTGCGCAGAACAAGGACCTGCGTTCACGCCTGACACGTCGCATCATTTTCGATTCGTCCAAGGAAATGAATGCACCCTGGGACCCGACAAACGACGACATAGGCCGTATCATGGAGATGTTCATGTTCCATGAAGCGGCTGGCGGCCGCGAGGCCTACACGAATCTGTTGCATCGGTATGATGGAGCGTTGGACATGAGCGACATGCTGCAGCTCAAACGAGCCGTAGCCTACGGTCGCACCGAAGACAGCGTCTGCTCCATTGCGGTCGATGGCGTGGATGCCGAGAAAGTTCGCCATGTGCGGCACGTTTTTTACCGCCTCGTGATCCCCGTTGCTGACGCAACTTCGAAATCGCTAACACCCTAGCCGAATGCAGCATCAGGATGCTGAATGACCGAGCGCAATTCGGCGACAAGATACCCACGGGATGTTTGGGGGGGATTCCCCCCAAACCCCCCTGGTTCCCCCCAAAACCCCCTGGTTGCAGACCGGTGGCTTGAACCGTAACCTCCGCTCCCACCTGCAAGGACTCTTGCCTTGATTGAAACCCGTGATCTTACGAAACGCTATGGCGATCTGTACGCCATTCGCTCCATTAATCTCAAACTCGATAAGGGAGATCTATTTGGCTTCATCGGCCCGAACGGTGCCGGGAAGACGACCACGATGCGGATCATCGCCACGTTGCTCAATCCCACCTGGGGCGAGGCCTATGTTGGCGGGCTACTCGATCTACACGCATCCCAGCGAAATTCGACGGCTGGTGGGCTACATGCCCGATTTCTTTGGCGTATACGATGACATGAAAGTCATCGAATACCTTGAGTTCTTCGCCGCCGCCTATCGCATCCGCGGACCACAGCGGCGAAAGGTCTGCGACGAAATGCTGGACGTGGTCGACCTGGACTTCAAACGCGACGCCTTCGCCAACACGCTGTCACGCGGGCAAACTCAGCGCTTGGGGCTGGCTCGAGTCTTGCTGCACGATCCGCAGGTCCTGCTGCTGGACGAACCGCTCAGCGGGCTTGATCCGCGAGCGCGGATTGAAATGCGGAATCTGCTCAAGCGACTGCGTGGCATGGGCAAGACGATTATCGTCTCCAGTCACATCCTGCCGGAACTGGCCGATATTTGCAATAAAGTCGGCATCATTGATCGGGGTGTGATGAGCATCTCAGCGGAAGTCGCCGACGTGATGCGACAAGTCCGCCAACAGATCGTGCTGCATGTGCAAGTCGCCGAAAATCAAGACTCGGCTGCCGAAACTCTCGCTGCGGAACCCTTCGTCTCACCAGTCGCTGCAGCAGTCCGGCCGGCTGGTCGTCACTTTGCACGAAGGGGTTGCGGTGTACGACAGTCTGGCCACGCGACTGGTTCAAGCCGGATTCCGACTGCGGTTATTCAAGGAGGAGGAGATCAGCCTGGAAGCCGCCTTTATGGCCCTCACCAAGGGCATGCGGTCCCCGATGGCGGCAACAGGGCTCGACGCCACGACGTCCATGGTGCAAGAATAGATGCCACGCCGCTTCGTCCATCTTTGTGGTTTCTGCTGGGCATCTCCCTGGACGCTGGTCGGGCTAGCCGTGGGTGGATTGTCCTTGTTGTTTTGGGGCAGGGCAGGGCGATCCGGGCGCGTGCTGGAATTCCATGGGCCGCTAATTGCGTGGGTATTGCGGCGTGCGCCGCTGCGGGGCGGTGCGTCGGCAATCACCCTCGGGCACGTGGTGCTCGCCGCCGACCACGCTCAATTGGTACGTACGCGCCGACATGAACTTGTGCATGTGCAACAATACGAACGCTGGGGACCGCTGTTTGTTCCCGCGTACTTTCTCAGCTCGGCTAGCGCCTGGGCCAGAGGCGCCGACCCTTACTTCGATAACGCGTTCGAACAACAAGCGTTTCACGAGGCCGACGAGCCATGACGAATGGGCCGTATTTTTCCCGGGTCGCCGTATCCATCACAAACCGCCGGCGCTTGCGTGTATTCTTGAATCGGGCCTGCACTGTCTGCAGCCTGCTTGCGTGGTTCGTGGCCCTGAGGGTCACGCATGCGGAGGGACAGCCAGTGACGGCGTTGGACGTTGCCAGGCGGCAACTGGTGGATCGAGACATCGTGGGCGGTGGCGTGACGAACCGGCGCGTGCTTGATGCGATGCAAAGAACACCACGGCATGAATTCGTGCCGAGCAAATTGCGGTCTCAGGCCTACTTGGACATGTCGTTGCCCATCGGCCAGCATCAGACCATCTCGTCACCCTTTATCGTGGCCTTCATGACCGAGGCCATCGACCCGCAGCCCTCCGACAAGGTGCTCGAGATCGGTACGGGCAGCGGTTACCAGGCTGCCGTGCTCAGTCCGCTGGTCCGTGATGTTTATACAATCGAAATTGTCGGGTCCCTGGCACGCCGCGCCCAGCTGACGCTCAAACGGCTGCAGTACAAGAATGTGCATGTCAGAACGGGCGACGGTTTTCTGGGCTGGCCCGAGTACGCTCCATTCGACAAAATCATCGTCACCTGTTCGCCGGAAGATGTCCCACAACCATTGATCGACCAGCTGGCCGACGGCGGACGCATGGTGATCCCGGTAGGCGAGCGATATCAACAGGTGCTGTATATGTATCGCAAGGAGCAGGGGGAACTCAAACAAGAACCCCTGCGGCCCACGCTGTTTGTGCCGATGACGGGGCAGGCGGAGTTGCGCGCAGACGTGCAACCGGACGGCACACAGCCCACCATCGTGGATGGCTCGTTTGAACAGCCGGGCAAGGGAGATTCCGCGCTGGGGGGTTGGTACTACCAGCGGCAAGTGACACGTAGCGAGGCGCCTGACGCTCCTAACGGAAAGGCCTGCGCCAAGTTCGAGAATCAGACACCCGGTCTGTCCAGTCACGCCCTGCAGGGGTTTGCCATCGACGGTCGCTCGGTCCGGCAACTGCAGGTGTCTGCTGATGTAAAGACGATCGATGTTGCCGATGGCCCGGCCCGCGATATGGCCGCCGCGATTGTCGTGAGCTTCTACGACGAGCAGCGGAGTCCGCTGAGCCAGAACTGGCTGGGGCCGTGGCGTGGTTCGCAACCCTGGCGGTCTCAATCCAAGACATTTCGTGTCCCGGGCGGAACGCGCGAGGCCATTCTCCGCGTGGGGCTGTTTGGCGCCACCGGCCAACTTTGGGTGGACAACGTCGCGGTGGCTCAGAGGACAGCGGAGCCCGAACCCTTGTCTTTACCCACGTCTGCGCCGCATCGTTAGGCCGCAAACCAGAAGAAATCGCCGCTAAAATGGATCGGAGGCCACGACTCCCAGGCGATTTCTGGCGGCGTGCGCGTCCGCCGGACGCGCACGCCGCCGAAGAATGCCGCATCGTGTTTCGCCAGAACGAGCGTGTGCCGGGCATTCTTCTTGGCTTGCGGTCTAACGAACCGAAAATGTGGGTGAAGGCCCGAGCCCCTGGGCGAGCCGTGCGGCGCAGGGCGGCGTAACCCCACAACCGGCGCGACGTATGCAGCACCCCATCAACGCACCAGCACCCCCATGCGGCCTGTCCCAAGCGCGTGGCGCGTGCAAAAACGCCACGTATCCCCAGCAGTAGCCTCAGTAATATCGCACAACTGCCAGAAAAACCTGGAAAACCGCCCTCACGGTCCGGCAAACGCCCGCCACGCGCTCCCGGGAACTGGACAAGAATCCCATTCAGGTCAAAAATAGAACTATGCACGCGGCGACGCCGAATGTCGGCGTGTCGCCAAGCCGGCGATGATCCGCAAAATCGTCCAGCGGCCATGTTCCCATTGGCCAGCATCGATGATCGAAGAACTATAGGTCCAATTCCGGATTCGCTCGTAATCAGGGTCCAGGCAATGTTGCGTAACAGAAAACTCCGTTTTGAAGGTTTGGAAAATCGCTGGCTGATGACGGTGCCAGACTTTTCCCTGATGGATG
This sequence comes from uncultured Planctomycetales bacterium, assembly GCA_963695565.1. Taxonomy (GTDB): domain Bacteria; phylum Planctomycetota; class Planctomycetia; order Pirellulales; family Pirellulaceae; genus CAVOGW01. Next base: position 1,140,326 of record CAVOGW010000001.1, on the reverse strand, counting down.
TCAATACCACGTCGCCTCGGTTCGGCGACGTGGTCTCGCCGACCGACTATGCGGGGACGGTCACGGGCTGGTACTTCGGGCACGCTACGTGAAGTTACTGCAGTAGCCAGTTTGGCCACCTCGACGAGATGCAACAGGAATTTGCCAGACATTTTCCTTCGCTGAAGATACAGATCGTCGGCATCAACGAGATTCGACAAGATTCCGGTAATGCCGACATGACCAATGGTCGCAATTTGCCGTGGCTGCAGGATGTCGACGTTAATCCTAGCAATGGAGTGTCCGACGTTTGGTACGATAGTTGGAATGTAGAATATCGCGACGTCATCGTAGTGGACCGCGCGGGCAACGAGGTTGGCCGCTACAATCTGACGTCAAATTCGTTGGGTGTGGAAACCAACTATGCTACGATGCGGCAGATGTTTGTGGATTCGGCGAAGAATCCCGCCAAGACGCCCTGGCAATGTCCGGTGGAGCCCTTGGACGTCACGTTTGATGGTCGCGTTGAGCTGAGTGATGCACTGCAGATCATCAATGTAGCTCAGCTGCGCACGTATCCCGGTGGCAAGCTGCCGGATTTGAATGGTGCGACTCCGTCCAACTACTTTGACGTAACGGGGGACATGAACGTCACGTTGCAGGATGCGATCCAGATCATCAACCATCTGGCATTGGTGTTCACGCCCACGTCGGCTCTTTCGACAACCGTCAGCAGCGACCCAGCGTTGGCAACCATGGACTCGGCTGACGCTGCGGCTGCGGTCAACCTGGATGCTGGCGCGCATTTGCAGTCGCCGTTGGCCCGTCAGGTCGACGCGGAACCGATTCAAGTTTCCGCGCAGCCGGTGTCGGCACTACAGCCGGTTGTCCAGCTGGCAAGTCCGGCGCAGCTCAGACAGCCAATTAACCTCCAGCGCGTCGCGATGCCGACGCAGCATGATACGGCCATCGACCGGGACGATCCGTCGTACGCTAACCGGGTTGACGAGTTGTTTGCGCAGGGCTGGTAGACCCGCGTCGAGGCGGAGCGTGGTACTTGGTTGGGCTTGCTATCTACCCCAGCGGCATACAACCCGGGGGGGCAGGGGGACTCCCGCGGGGGTTAAGGGGATGCCCCCCAATGATTCCCGCTCGGTCATTTTATTTATCGCTCGCGTGGTTCGCTGCATCGTGAAACATCGTTCCGGGCGGAGTGAGTTTGACGTTTCATCGGTTGCTTTTAGTCGAGGAAGGCCGCGGACGCCCTGGCTCGTGACTGAGTCTCGGTATTCATACCCGCCAGTGCCATTTAGACTCGGCAGGATTCCGTTGCCACAGCGTTTTGTGTTCCTGCGACTCATTAGCGCGTGGCAGAAAAAACACTAAACTAGACGCAAGTACGTCCCCGTAGCCCAATTGGATAGAGCGTCGGCCTCCGGAGCCGAAGGTTACAGGTTCGAATCCTGTCGGGGATACTGACTTACGTCGACAAGAACCCTCTTGTCACAGATAATGTCACAGAAAGGCCCCCGCGAAGCTGCCACTTCGCAGGGGCCGCTTGCGGTCCTCTGGGGCCTTCGGTGAACCCTCCGGCCCCTTCGCAGGCGGTAGCATCGTTTCCTTGACCTCGAGCTGAAAGGACCTAACGTGGACCGCGAAAACCTGTACAACCTGTGCTGGAACGGAAAGTGGCAGTCAATTGTCGCCGCCACCTGCGTAGTGGGGATCATGATCTTCGGCATGTTCCTCCAAAATGGGGACGGCAACGTGATGTTCGGATGTGGATTTGTCGTACTGCCGATACTCGGCATTGTGGCGTACTATTTCCATGTGGCTTCTTACGCCTTCCGACCGAATCCCGGACCCGGACAGACCCCCACACCGTGACGCAGGACCCGTGTAACGCTACCACCGTCGCGTTCCACAACACCAGCGAGTCGCCGGACTCGCTTTTCCCTCGGTGCCGGCGAACTGGTTTCCGAACCATGAACCGGCAGAAACCACCGCCATTTACGAACTTTCAGGGTCCGAGATGTCTGAATTCATCCCCGAGTCACCGTTTCGGCGAATCGCACGAACAAAGGTGATGGCCAACGTGACGACCGTGAGCGGAATGACGAAGCTCAGCATCACCACACCAAACGTGCGGGTCAAAGTGGGAACGGTGGCCGCCATGGCGAGGTAGGCGGTGTAAGCGAAGTAGTAAGCCAAGAACAAGCCACCCTCCCAACGGGCGATCAAGTGCCCGGTGAAGAAGATCGGGAGGCAAGCGATGGCAACCGCAACCATGACCGGGATGTCGAGTCGAAACGCTGTTTCTGAGACGGCGACTCCATCGACGGAAACAAGGCTTGAGATTCCCAGCACTCCCATGATGTTGAAGATGTTGCTGCCGACCACATTCCCCACGGCAATGTCCCGCTCTCCTCGAATGGCGGCCACGATCGATGTGGCGACTTCTGGCAGCGACGTGCCCGCAGCCACAATGGTCAATCCGATCACGAGTTCTGAGAGCTCGAGACTTCGAGCGATAGATATAGCTGCTTCAACAAACCAAGATGAGCCGAGAACCAACAGGCCGAGTCCGGCGATCAGGAGAGCGACGTTCAGCAGAGTTCGACGAAGACTCGAAACCTTTTCTTCGACGCCAAACGCGGCTTCATACTCAGCCTTGATGACGGCTTGTTCCTTGTGGCTCTTCCAGACGGCCCAGAGCGTATACGAGATCAATCCCGCAGTGAGCAGTAGCCCGTCGAGCCTTCCAATGCGACCATCGATGGCAAATAGCAGGACGACAAGTGAAAGGCCCACCATCAGCGGCACATCAAAACGAATCAACTGCTGCGATACCACAAGCGGCACAATCAATGCAGAAACGCCAAGGATGAACAGGACATTGAAGATATTGCTGCCTACCACATTGCCGAGTGCCACATCGGGCTGGCCCGATAATGTCGATTGAATGCTCACTACCAGCTCGGGAGCACTCGTCCCGAAGGCCACTATGGTCAAGCCGATGACCAAGGGTGAAATTCCGACCGCACTCCGCCAACTTGGAGGCACTGCGGACGAGCAGTTCTGCGCCTAGCGTCAGCACGGCAAGTCCAAGTATCAACATCAAGATTACCAAAGTGAGCGTCCCTTCAATATGAGTATCGTCTTCATTGGATGAAGTCGGAGTTTGGGGCACAGTCCCACCAGTCGGCCCAAGTAATCGTCAATTGTAACACTGTCGGAATCGACACCCACACGAAGTGAGATGGCCCACTGACTTTCGTGGTGGACAAAATGCTACTAAGGTTCGGGCTGACAATGGCGCGAGTCCCACGAAAGTACCGTAGCAGCCCGGGTAATCTTGGGCAATTTGCAACGACATGCACGCATCCAAACGCCACGGAGACCTTCTCACCGCAATTCTCGCAGTCGTCGATGACGATGAACTTCCAGACAACTCGCCGTACCGAGTCATTCTCCAGGGCTCAATGCGGGTCGATGACTACATGCTCCCCCAGCGTCGCGAAAAGGCCCAAGAACTTCTGGACAAAGTCGAAGCCCCTCTCGGCGATTGCGATGGAATCGAAGTGCTCGAATCCCGCCTCAAATCAGAAGAAGAAATTTCTCTCGATGATTGCCGCAGGAGCAAGCTCAAACGCCGAGATTTCGATGATCTCACAATCCGTGGACAACCCGTCTCCGATATCCCATCCGACGACTGAATATACCGAAGCGACAACCTCACTCGAGCCCAACGTCTCTGCTCGTCACAGATCTGTCACAGATAAACAGATAAGCTGGAATCATGCTGAAAAACTGCTAAAATCTGGGAAATGTGGAAACCGGAACGGTTGCACTGTGACTCCCCAAGTCGTTTCCCGAGCACAACTTAACGACTGGAGCCAACGCTTCGACCCACAGGCCTCCGGAGCCGAAGGTTACAGGTTCGAGCCCTGTCGGGGATACTTTTTCTTGCGCCCGATGCAAATCGATGCAGGGCGTACCCGCCATTCGCTCAGCAGCCCGGCCAGCTCGGGATGCAGGACCTGCGTGTCCTGTCTCTTACGCTCGCTGAAGCACGCCTCGACCGTCGCGGTGGGTGGATCCTCATCCAGCCGCAGTGACTTCAACCAGAGGCTGCCGATCTCTCCCTTGCGAAATCCGGTCCAGGCGGCCAGCACGTACATCATGGCTCGATCGCGTCCCGAGATGCTCTCGATCACGGGTCCCGTACGAGCCGCCTCGACCAATCTGGAAAACTCGTCGGCCGAAAAGCGCCCGTCGGTCGTGGCGTCGATCGACCCGCACGTTCATCCGCGACAAATGCTCCAGCGCGTTCTGCGGCGAGCGCCGGTCGCGGACCAGCCACCGCGTGAACTGTTTGGCGGACTTCAAGTAATGGTTGCAAGTCTGCGCTGCGGCCCTCGCGTTTCAAATCGCCCAGGTACGATTGGACGTCACTTGCGCAGATGCCCTTGATCGTCTTCCATTTGCACTTCCTGGCGATCTCTCAAGTTGCGATTTGGCCGTGTAGACCTGCTTCTCCGACACGCCCTTGTCGATCAGATACTTCTCGAACGCGTCGAGGTGCGCCGCCAGCGGACGTTTCAAGTGGTCCTCGAACGGATCGAGGCGGCCAGCGCGCTCGAGCTCAACGCGACGCACCAACTCGTTCAGCATCGTCTGGGCGGCTGCCTTGTCGTTGGCTAAGGGAACTCGGACGTTCCGACCCAGCGCATCTCGATAACGGCCCCACCATTTCCTCGACTTCTGCCTGACTTTTTGCCCCGTCTTGGGGTCGGTCACGACAATCGGCTTCTTGTACAGACTGGCCATGTTAGGCAACCTCGCTTTCTGTGGCTCTCGTTCAGGGTGTGACACCCTACCTCGACGTGCGCCAAACTCAAGCGCTCCGATCGCCGGCTTGTCGGGAATCCTTCTCCCACTCCTGTCGACTGGGGCAACCAGCCGCGATCCATTCGCGCAATTCCTCCGCCCGCCACAGCGTGCACCTACGGATTCGAATGGGCCGAGGAACGACGCCTCAATCCACAATCAATGGTGCACTTAACCGAGAAGCTCGTCGAGCTGGCGGTGCGGGCGATGCAGTACTCGTCGCGGGCCGGCGAAAACGTGCTCGACCTGTTCGGCGGCAGCGGCTCCACACTGATCGCCGCCGAGCAGACGGGGCGCAAAGCCTACTTGATGGAACTCGACCCGCTGTATGCGGATGTCATCGTCGACCGCTATCAACGATTCACGGGCAATTCTGCCGTGCTGGAACGCACTGGTGAATCCCCGATCCCCATGAAGCCACGCGAGAGGGACGTGCGATGATTAGAACCTCGCAGGATCAGCGTGGCTTTGAATCGAATTCATGCGTTGCGTATGGCATGAGCTTCGAAGAACCGAGCGATTTCCGGCTTCTTGGCCTGCCCCGTCGCGACTCGGATCGTGAGGTCATAGATCGAGCCGGACGGCGCATCGATGTCGATGCCGTTCAAATCGAGGAATACCAGGGCGCTGACAGCACCGGTCCGTTTATTGCCATCCACGAACGAATGGTTCTGCACAATATGGAACAAGTAGGCTGCCGCCGTTTCGAACGGGAACTTGTGGAGATACTCTCCACCAAAAGTCGCAGACGGCTGCGCCACGGCCGATTCGAGCAATGCCACGTCGCGTATACCCGGATCACCACCGTAGTCAGCGATCTGCTCGGCGTGCAGGAGCAGCACGTCGCTAACGGTCAGACAGTCAATGTCGTCCATCTACTCGGCCAGCCTGCGAAGGTCGTCGCCAAACTTCTCGTTGATTTTCTTCAGCGACTTCTTCAGTCGGCTGCGCCTGTCCGCGTCGCGGACGGGAGTAACAAGAATGGCGTCGCCGTTCGTGGACAGTTCAAGCTTCGTGTCTGCCGTGATCTGCAGCAGCTCAAGGATCGGCTTGTCGATCACCAGTGCCAGACTATTGCCGTGTTTGATCAACGTTTTTTGCATCGGTTACCTCACATGAAACGTATACACATAGTGTATACCACAGCGATCGACCTGGCAACCCCGTTCGATCCAAGGCCGCAGGTGATGGCCGCATGATTTACCTTGCCAGCCCTTATACCCATCCTGACCCGAGCGTGCGCGAAGCTCGCTTCGACGCAGCCTGCCTGGCAACAGCAGAACTGGTGCGCGCTGGGCACGTTGTGTTTTCGCCGATCGTGCAGCATTGGGCGTCAAGGTGAACGACGTCTGCGTTAGAAGATTGGGCGAGTATGTCCGAGAGGAAGTGTCGGAACTAGCTCTATTAAACGTAACGACCGATCGCTACGATTGGATTGCCCGGTTTGAGTCTGCGTTTCATTTGCTGTTCGAGCAGACGTCAGATCAGTCAATTTATCAGGCGCAATTGCCTGCGGAGCTTCAATTGCGGGAATACCTCCAAGAATGGCTTCGTGACGAGACAATTGCAGTCGTGCTGAGTCGCCTAGTAAACTCGACACCCGTTCAGGTTGGTCCTGAAGTTGTTGCGCCGTTCGTCCAGTCTGACGCCTGATGCGTCCCGAACGAATGTTTGAGCTGCGTGTTGCGTTCGGGGAGCTTTTCGGTTGGCTTCGACTTAGAGTTCTCACTAGCCCGCATTTCTCACACTGTTCGCGGTTTTGTCGACCGATGAGCCAACGAGTAGTACGCGTCACGGCGATAGGTAACATGAAGGCAATTTGACGGCACCCGCAGGGACGGTCGCGTTAATATAGGCAAGCCCATCCCCTCGAAGTTTGCGGTCGGCGCACGAAGGAATCATGGCCAGTGGGCTGGCTGTTCACGTTGGTGTGCGTGGCGCTGCAGGTTGCGTCAACCTGGCGATGCTCGCAGGAGTGGCCGCGTTCGGATGGCCCGAAGTTTTTTCACGACACGAATGAAGAGTTCTGCCTGCCGACAACTCTCTGAGAATGACAGCCAGACCTTACGCACGGTGAAGCGAATCGCAGCTCCGATCTTGAACAACTTCAGCCGAATCGTATGGCATTGGGCTTTCTCAAGTTCTGTTCCTCGCAAACCGAGTTCCCGCAACGTATTCATCAACACGTAGGCCACGCTGGAAAGCCACAACCGCAACTGGTTGGCACGCATGGTCGAAGCACTGGTTCGATCCGCGAACAGATACAGTTGCTGTTCCTTGATCCGATTTTCCATGTCGCCGCGGGCACAGTATTCCTGTTCGTAAATGGTGGCTGCTCCTCTTCGCCACGTTCAGTGCCAATCGATGCAGCCTGATACGCCTGAGATGCGAGCCGGATGGCACCATTTCTGGCACCTCTTGGCACCACTGTTCGCACCTTTCTGTGCGAATGCTGTGGCCCGTCGGTCCCGATCCTGGCCAAGGAGGCCGACGCTTCCCCAGGCCGTAGGCCGGGTGGAGCCGGCAGCGAACGGATGGTCGCCGTCTGCTTCGAGCACGAGGGATACGCGCGCCTGAAAGCCGTCGCCTGGTGGAAGCGCCGCTCGCCCGATCCCGTGCCCGATTCCATCGAGCGCGCCATCGAGATCGCCCATGGCCAAGGCGAAACGACCGTCCATCGAATGGAAGGCGTATCAGTCGCGTTTGCCCACTGGTGAGGAACTGGCAAAATGGTTCACGCCGCAAACTGACGGGTTGTGCGTGATCGCTGGTGCCGTCAGCGGGAACCTGGAATTGATCGATTTCGATTGCCAGGCGGATCAGTTTGACGCGTGGGCCGAGCGTGTTCCGGTGAACCTGCGCTCGCGATTGGTGGTTGAGCGGAACCAGTCGGGTGGACGTCATGTGCTCTACCGTTTACAGCGTTCGCGCTGCTCGAGCACGGCGGCGATTTCGGGGCGGCAGCCAGTGCCCTGCGAGTGCAAGGCTTCGGCCAAGCGGTGACATCCGGTAACGTATCGTCCGGATTTACCGTGGTGACACCCCCGGTAAACGAGTGTCGCACGACCAACCCCCACGGGAGGAGTCCCCTGGCGAACCAGCACACAACTCGATGGACGTCAGTCGCTGACCGCTCACGTCGCGCCTAGCTGCGCAAAAATTAAGTCCACGGCCGACGAGGACCGGCGTTCGACAGCGTGTCGCTGCCGGGCGTAACTTTCCGCCATCCGATCCAGCTTGAACGCCGCGGGTATCGCTGGCTTCGCGGGTGATGCCTCGGTCGCCTGACTGGAAGCTGCGGAGCCCGACTTGGTAGCTGCGCGGGCGGCGCTGCACGTCAGCCAGCAAGTGCTTCGTGGCGATGATCAGCGTGAGTGGTGCGGGCCGCGCGCGATCCGATGCTGTCAGCTTGCCGAAGCGTGGCTGGGCCTCGCCGAAATCGGGTTTTGTTTCTTCCGATTCCTCCAGCAACTGATCGTTCCTACCACCGCGACGCGGACCTGTGAGCCCATCCGCCGTCGCTGCAGGGGAACCGCCGCGCGCGTCGGCGGACATAAACTTGTTCAGGTTCCAGGCAATGAAGTCCTGGCCGTCTATCGTGCCGTCGGCGTTGAAGTCACCCTGGCACCATGCCGCCACCGACGTGAACTTATTGGAGTTCCAGACAATAAAATCCTGTCCGTCGACGTCCCCGTCCAGATTGGCATCACCGACGAGATAGGACTTGCCGGCACCCAGGTTTATCTCGCCGGCAATCCGCAGCCAACCGCTGGCGACGTCCGTGATATCGTCAAGATCGACCAGCCCGTCGCCGGTGAGATCATAGGTGGGATGGTTGGTGCCGGCTGCAATTGTCTGCACCAGGGCATCGATGTCGGCACAGTCCCAACGTCCATTTCCGTCGAAGTCCCCGTTGGATACTGCCCCGAACTCGTAGGCCCCCATGTCCACGCGGGCACCGGGAATGGCATCGCCATCCACGACCCGTTCGAATCCCCGTTGGTCAGTTGTCGTCCCCGGCAGCACGGCAGGATCGCCGACATCGATGGCGGGGCTGCCCACGCTCAGCGCATGGGTTTGAGTCGGCCCACCATTGGCTTGCAGGGGCCCTAGCAGCGGATTTACCACACCGCCGATCGGGCCGCCAATAATGTTGCCATGGGCATCCCCGTTAGCTTCGAGCAACATCGACCCTTCGTTGGTGCCGATCAAGCTGTAATAGGGGACTAACTTGCCCTGGAAGTCATACAGATCGGGACCCGGAGCCGCCATGTTCCCTGAGACAATCGAGCCGCGAAGTGTCGAGTCCGCATAGAAACCTGCGTAAATGCCACCGCCGTAAGCCGTTGTGGAGTTAAAGGCAATGGTGGAGCCTTCGATGCTGAGCGTATAGTTGCCCACGAGGTCGTAGGCGATATTCAAGTAGACCCCCGCGCCGTTGGCCAGGTTGCGATTGCCCGACACGGTGCTCTGCTGCATTATCAAATCGGCGGTGGTCGTGTCAATTCCGCCGCCGGTCGAGACAGCATAGTTTCCGGACAGGGTGCCGCGTTGGAAGGTCAGTGACGATCGCGAGTAATTCACGATGCCGCCCCCCGCGGAGCCCGCGCTGTTTTCGGCAAACGTGGAATCTTTGACCGTGGCCACGACACTTTGGGACAGCGACATCCCGCCGCCACTGCTGCTGGATGAATTGCCACTGATGGTACTTCGCGTGATCGAAGCCGAAGTGGGGTAGGCATCCGCGAACGACATGCGAATTCCACCACCACGACTGCTGCCGCTGCCGTTCGCCGTATTGCCGATCACTTGCGAATCATCCATAACAAACACGGTCTGCCGACCCACGTGAATGCCGGCTCCATCGTCTCCGGCTGAATTGCCGGAGATCATCGTTCCGCCGATGGTCAGATAGTGACCGATGGGCGAAGTGCCCTCGCCGCGCACGTAGATACCACCACCGCGCGATCCGCCGTTGGGTGCGATATTGTCGTTGATGAACGAGTCATAGATGTACATTCGCACGCCCGAACGACCCTCGATACCCCCTCCGTCGTCGTCGGCCGTATTTCCCGAGATAGCCGAGCGGACGATGGTAATGGTCGATTCATAAGTCGTGCTGAAGGACGAACCGCGAATTCCGCCTCCATCCGTGGCCGTCGAGTTTCCTGAGACGGCAGAGTCTTCGATGCTGAGATGGACCGATTGGCCGATATTGATGCCGCCGCCGATATCGAGCGACCGATTGCCGGAGATGACCGAGTTGTTCTCGATGGACACGCTCGTACCGGGCAACACACCGAACGAGGATGCGTAAATGCCGCCGCCCCGGTCGTAGGCGTAGTTGTCGGAAACGGTGGCACCCTCCAGTGTCAATTGGACGGATGAACCGGCAAAAATCGCACCCCCATCTCCGGTGCCCGTCGTCGTGGTGGCATTGCCGGAGACGCTGGAGTTTTGCACCAGCACCACGGCACCGTCGGTGCCGAACAGCCCACCTCCGCGTTCGCCCGCTGTGTTGGCATCCACCGTGGAATTCTGCCGCACGTTCGTGGTAGCGCCGTCATCGGTCCATGCGCCTCCGCCGTAGTCCGCCGTATTGACCGTGATGTTGCTGTTCTGAATTTCCAGCAACGCGTAACTGTCATTGGCCAGGCCGCCCCCCAGACCGCTGGCGGCATAGGTCGTGTCGTCGTGCGAGGCAGTGTTGCCGGTCACCAGGCTATCTACGATCGACATCAGGCTGCCGGTACCGAAATTCGAGCCCCCCGCGCCGACGGCGGAAAAAGGTGAGTCGTTGGCGGCGTTATTCAGAATGATGGAGGTCTGCCGCACGGTGAATGTACCGCCACTATTGTTGTAGATGCCACCACCGCGATAAACGGCCGAGTTCTGCTCGACCGTGCTGCTGATGAGCGTGACGACCCCGCCCGAGTTACCCACACCTCCTCCGAACTCCGCGGTGCTGCCGCTGATCGTCGAAGTCTCGATCCGCAGATTCTCCGTGTTGCGGATGCCACCCCCGACGGTGGAAATGGGGTCCGCCAGATTGTTGCCGTTGCGGATATTGAGAAAACGCATCGTCACATCGACTTGCGTCGCGCTGCCGTCGTCGACATTGACAACCCGGGATGCGCCGCCACCATCGATGGTGACATTCGTACCGCTGCCTGCCGTGTTGTTACCGTCAATCAGCAGTGCCTTGTCGATCACCAATTGGCCTAAGGCAAGGCTAATGGTTTCACTGCCAATACCCAGGTTAAAATCGATGGTCTCGCCGGGCGCCGCGGTGGCAATGGCCGTGCGCAACTCACCCGGTGAACCCGTATCGGTATTCAGCGTCACGGTCGCCAGGACACGTCGGTCTTCGAGGCATTCCATCGATAAGGGGCGTCGCGCGTTCGTGCGTCGGGAGCTACCGCTGCAGGTGCGGCTGCGTGAGATCGTTGGTCGCGTCATGTTTGCCTCCAGTGGTCAATCCGAGATGGTCTCGAGAACTTCGACAGCAGGACGTGTCGGCTACGTGACGATTATCGCTTTGTGAAGCGGTGTTGAGCAATAGTTGGGTCCTCAAAAATGTTAAAAGACTTTGGCCGTGCCGGTGACCGTGCAGGGGCCGTGCTGCGGCCGTGGGGACGGCCGGTCAGGCTGCTCGCCGTTCCTGAAGACCACTGCTTCACGCTGCCTGGGGAGGGAGTGAAAAACCGAAGCGACCGCTGGGCAAGCGGGCTGTTGATTTACTCGATTGCTAGGCAAAATGTCATCCTGAAGGAGTAACACGAGGGAAGGATTTGCCAACCAACGTGGCGAGACCGAATACAGTTCGAGGTTCGGTATGGCCCCAGTTCGTCTAAGTTCGTGCTTTGCATTTTCGACGTCGCAGTCGACCCAATGTAGAACAATTGTCCCCAATTGTTTCCGGGCCATGGCGAACGTGGAGAATGAACAATTGAGGACAATATTGAGGATTTACGTTCCGGCGAAAACCACCGCTGCTCGCGCAAAAAAGTGCAAAACTCGAAGGCAGAACACATCGGAAAAGGAAGGGAAGCTGGCGCTTGGTCGTCTCCAGGAAATCAACTTGATTGGCGTGTCGGACGAGAGTGTTGTCGACTGCCATCCGCTGATTCGCGAGTATTTGCGAGCCAAACAGCGGACCTGGTGATTGGCAAAGAATCGGTGGTGCTGTCCGACGCACGCGCGGCGAAGTTGCCGCTCGCGGCCATCGCGCGCCTGGCCGCTCCGAGGCTGGAGTGCGGTTGGAGTGACACGCAGCCGTTACTCTTCCGTCAGCTCCGGCCGGCAGCGGCTTAGTGTCATCACTACCATCGCGGTTCCGTATGTGGGATGGTAATTATACAGCGGATAATCCCACCAACTGCCGTCCTTTTCCTGCAAATCCACCATCAGCCGCAACATCTGATCGCGATGGCGCTGGCGGCGCTCGATCGGCAACTCGTCGATGCATTGTGCGGCGTACCAGTGGCCGTAGTAGAAGAAATAGCCGGCCACCAGAAAATGCGACTCATGCGGAATTGGTCGCTTGCGACCCATGTCCAACCAGAGATTACGAGCAAACAGCCGGTCCAGCCACACCTCCAGCACGTGGTCGGTGACCTGCGCATCCCCCCAGCGTCGCAGGGCCAGGTTGCAGACCTGGGAGCGCCCCAGGCTACCCCCCGGGCGATTGATGGACCACATGGGGCGGTTGGATGTCGGCCCATTGTCGGAATAGTAATAACTGAAATCAGGTTTCTGCTGCCGCTTGATGCTGGCGACGGCCCGCTGTACCAACGTCTGGGGAACCGGGACGCCTACCTGCTGCGCTGCGTCCAGGGCGATCAGCGCCGTGGCCGTTGTGAAACTCGTGGACTCAGAAGTGGGACGCTGAGTATGCTGGTTAAAGTCGTAATAGCCCCAGCCCGAATTAATGGATTCGTAACGTTGCAGCCTCTGAATCTGCTCACTGATTAGTTCGCGGCGCCGATGCATTACGTCGTCTTCGGCGGCACGAAACCGGATCAAATCGGCCAGCGCCTCGATGGTGTATGCATGCGCCCACACGTTGTAGATCGCGTCCTGATTCGCGCGGCGAACCTGGCTCAGATGCTCGTTCATCCAGGCCTCAGCCCGCTCGACCGCCGATTCAACTTCGGGCCGTTTGTCGTGAGATCGCAGCAAAGCCGAGACCGCCAATCCGGTAACCGCCGATCGAAAGGCGTGGTGGGCTCCGGGGACGGGTGCGTAAATATTCAGATCCTTCGTATTCGTGGGCGAGCCCCAGCTTCCATCGGTATTCTGTGCCGCGATTAGAAAATTGACCCCTCTGCCGAGAGCCTGGTCCACTTCAAGCGACGTGGGTGGCGTCACCGGTTTGGGAATCGGCGTTCCTTGCAGGAAGATTGATTCCTGACCCGTGGCCAACCTGCTGGTTGCGACGAACGAAACGAGCCACATCATGAAGAGCAGTGCCTTCGCGAAACGGTCGTCCATTCGCCGGGCGTCGGGAAGCCGCATGTTATTTGCTCTTTTCGAAAATGACCTGGCACGTCATCCCAGGCACGAGCTGTTCGGTGTTTGGCGGCAAGGCGGGTTGAAGTGTCACCAGGAACTTTCCATCGTCGATGGGAATCGAGGAGATCTCTATCACTTTGGCATCACACGCCAAGTCGGAGAAGGCCGGCACGACCAGTTTCCCCGATTGGTTCACGGCGAGATGCTGCAAATCGGCTTCGGGCACAATGGCGACGATGCGTCCCACGGCCGGCTCCACCACGGTCATTAATACTTGCTGTGGCTTGATGTTTGTCCCCGGCTGTAGCCTCGCCGACAGGGGACCTGAATTTGACCATTGGCCAAACTGCTGCTCACCTAGGTAAACAAGCCCGGAAATCGGTGCGGTGAGCGTCATGCAGCGTTGATCGGCAGTGAGCCGAGACAACCGCTGTTCCGCTCGATGCAATGCGCGATCCAACTGTTCCACGTTCGCTTCCTTCTCGGCAACGTCGGTTTCCGCGACCGTCAGGGCTCGTTGCAGAGCCAGCGTGGTTTTTTTCAAGGCATCTTCAAGTTCTTCCTGGGATCGGGGGACATCGACCTCGAGGCCTTTTTCGAGCGATTGTCGGGCCAACGTCAGTCGATATCGCGATCGCTCAACATCATCGCGCGTACGGCGCAGCACGATTTCCTCGGTTTCCTCGGTGAGGTCGTCGGCTTCGTACATCTTGACGAGTTGTTTCAGCTCTTCCTCTTCGTAGGCGAGATAGTCTTCGGCGCTCTTGAGGCTGAATTCGAGCGATTCCTGTCGCTGGTCCCGAACGACGGTCACAAAGCGTTTGAGGTCTTCCGTGGCTCGGCGTTCAGCACGCCTGGCATCCGATACGGTCATCCGCGTGGATTTGCGCAGGTGTTCAAGTTCCTCGTGCCCTTTTCGGGCGGCGAGTTGCGCGGCGACGACGGACTGCTGTTGATCTTCGATGGCGTGTTCCAGCTTTCGCGAGCGTAGTCTGACCAGCACGTCACCTTGCTTGACGCGCGTCCCGTGCGGGACGCAGAACTCGACGCGCAGGTCTTCGGCCCATTCCTCAGGTCGGCTGGCGATGGGATGCTCGCTTTTCGCCAGAAAGTGGCCCTTGACGACCACTTCGTCTGCGTCCGGCGAGTCCTGGGCTTCAGCCTCATCCACTGCGGGATTTGCCGCTTTGGATTCCTGGCCGTCGACCTGGTCGTCCGTGGAAGTTGCCGATGGCGCGGCGGCCTGCTGCTGGGCCATCACGGTTGACTTCTGCAGGTTGTGAAGACAGCAGATGAGCAGCGCGAAGAGCACGCGCGGAAGGGGGCTGATGGTTGACTTGGGTAACATGGCCCAATTTTCCTCAAGCAGTATCGTGGGCGTCGTGATCGTAGACGAAATCGAAGCACAGGTCCGAGTTACTCCATTCTGGAACGAACGCTGAGCGTTTTCAAGACTTGGCTCTATCTGGTTCACTTCGGGCATGCGGACTGTTGATTTGGTCGGTTCACGCCCGGGGGGGGGGTGGGGATACCTCCCCGGGGGGTTTGGAGGGATGCCCCCCAATAATTCGGCAATTCGGTCTCAAACTTGTCATGTATGGCGACATCAACTTGCAGCTCGTTGGGGGGAATCCCCCCAAACCCCCCGGGTTCCGTTGTATCCTGTCCCCGAATCGCGCTCTGTTCCCGAATCGCGCTCGCCCACCCTTCGGATTCTCGCTACGCAACACGCGGACCACCGAACGCATCGCTTACTTCCGATGAAACCAGCGCGACGACCCGCCTAATGTCTCGCGCAAGGTATTCTTAGTGCGATGCAGCAGTCCGCGAATGGCGCCCTGCGTCTTGGCCATGCCCTCCGCAAACAAACGGGCTCTCAGGTGAACTTGCCATGCCTCCTCCATATCTTGTCGGCTGTTCGGAATGGGCTGCATCGACACGCAGCCAGATTGCGCAGATCGCCACTCATCCCGCCACCGTGCTGATTACGGGACCTTCGGGAACCGGAAAAGAGCTGGTTGCCCATTCGATTCACAGCGAAAGTTCGCGGGCTGGGGAGTTACCCACGCGGATCAGCACCCAGGACGCCGCCGGCGCGGCGTAGGGCGTAAGCCCACAACCAGCGGCGTTGACTGCGCGACGAGGGCGCGGTCTCCAACCAAGACGCGACGCGCCGCCCGATGTGGCACGCCGGATCGGGTAAACTGCCGCGATGCGACGATTCGCGCCAGCTTCATGGGGTCGTACTGCAACGGGCCAACACGCAGGCTCACGCCCAATGGCACTCGGTTTGGGCATAGTGGAACAGTTGTCCCCAACTGTTTCCCCCGACAATTTCGCGATGCGCGGAACAATTGAGGACAATTGTTCTACAAACCAAGTGCCATTGGGCTCACGCCAGCGGCTCGCCGGCTGCGCCCGCCCGACCGATGGTTCCGGCCCGCAAATTTTGGCGCAAACAGGTTCCCATTCTCTCTTCTATGGCAGAAACGCCCAATTATAATGAATCGCGGCTCGCTTTGTGTTTCGCTGAGCGGGCACCGGCAATCGTTGGTTCGGATTGGCTTTTCCGTGGAGGTTCTCTCCCTATGTTCATCCATCAAAACCAGCTTGAATACCTGCTCCAGCCGCATCACTACACCGATCCGGACTTCTTGCAAACGGAGATCGAAAGGTTGTTCTTGCCGGGCTGGCACCTGGTCGGCAGCAAGGCAGATTTGCGCCGCGACGGAGATTTCTTCACGCGCGAGATTCTGGGACAGCCGCTGATCGTGCGGCGCGACCAGGGATTCCACTGCTTTCTGAATGTGTGCTCCCATCGACACTGCAAGTTGACGTCGTCGGCCAGCGGCCACCAGGAACATTTGCTCTGCCAGTACCACGGCTGGCAATACAAGATGGATGGTTTTACCAGCCGAATCCCAGACGCGGGTTGTTTTCGCCCGTTCGATCGGCGGCACGCGCGGCTGCACAAATTTCGGCTGGAAGAGTGCGGCGATCTGCTGTTTGTGTCGTTATCGGACGAAGGGCCGACGCTGCGTGAGCACCTGGGGCATTACTTTGATATTGTCAGTACGCTGTTTCGTGCTCCCTATCAGCAGCAATGGACTTGGGAGAAGGAATTTGACTGTAACTGGAAAGTGCCGGTGGAGAACACTGTGGAATCGTACCACTTGCCCAGCGTCCATAAGGGTTGGTTTGCCGGCATCTATCCCAGCGAGGAAGCGCAGATTCACGAGTTGCACGATCTGTATTCCACGTTGATCTATGACTTGAGCGAAGACCCCAAGGTGGTGCGCACGTCTCGGCGGACTCTGAGGGCGCTGGGAGGCAGAAAGCCTGACGATCGCTACCGACACCACATCGTGCACCCGAATCTGGTCTTCGCCACCAGTGATCTGTTGTTGCATACACAGGTTTATTTACCCATCTCGCCCACGCGGACTTTGACCATCGTTCGCTTGTTTGTCTATCAGGGGATTCATCGCAATCCGTGGGCCTGGTTGAATCGAAAGGTCTGTAATTGGATCGGCCGCCGCATGGATGCCGAGGTTCAGCAGGAGGATTCCAGCGTGTTCGCGGATGCGCAAAAAGGAATCGAGAAAACTCGTTACCACGGATGTCTGGGGACGCGCGAGGAGCGGATCTATGTACTGCACAAGTACATTCGCGAACGTTGCTGTCGCGAGCCTTTGGAGCGTGCAGGCAGGCTGACCATGGTCGACGGCGGACCCGATGTATCGGACGTGCTGCCCATGCACCGCCGGCAGGAGAAGCAGTCGGGCTAGGCGATGCCGATGTGAAGAGCTGCCGCGCGTGAATGATCGTTGTGCGGACAATGTAGGACGGATTGGCCTATCCGCCATGAGTGTCGCTTTGGCCAAATCCCTTTCCACGGATGGGTCATCCGTCCTCCCGTGCGGGACGTGTTACCAGGTCGCTGGAAGATCCTCTCTGCTGGTCGGGCAAAAAGGCGACTTGGCCCAATCGTCCTGCATGGCGACAAAGTGGTCGGTCGTCGGAAGTTAGCTCTAGGTTCCGTGGGGGGTATCCCCCCAGACCCCCCGTTTTCGCTCGGCATCCGCCAACCCGCCCGTTTTCGCTCGGCATCCGCCAACCCGCCCGTTTTCGCTCGGCATCCGCCAACCCGCCCGTTTTCGCTCGGCATCCGCCAACCCGCCCGTTTTCGCTCGGCATCCGCCAACCCGCCCGTTTTCGCTCGGCATCCGCCAACCCGCCCGTTTTCGCTCGGTATCCGCCAACCCGCCCATGTTCCTTCCGCATCCGCCACGCAGCCGTGTTCTCCCACCCGTAAGCTAGACTTGATCTGGGCTTTGAGCGTTCATTCTCCATTTCGTGTCGGAAATCCGGGTTAAACAAGTGATGCCGCATCTACTGAGTTCTCTTGGCGGAATGCTGTTCGGCCTGTTGGCGGTGGCTGTCCTCGGCTTGACCGCGATCACCTCAATCGAGCGGTGCCGACGCTGGCGGGCGGATCGCCGCGGATTCGCCGATTTTCTCAACGCGGGGGCTCCGCTGAAGCACGACGCACTAATCGCCGCATTCGACGCGCCCCAATCCTATTCGCAGCATAATCAACTAGCCGCCATCGTCCCCATGGGGGACCTGGCCGTGCCCAGCGGCCGGATTATAGTGGAAGACCCCAGTCAGGCCGGACTCGACGGTGAGTCCCCCGCTGAATTTGATATGTCGTTTCCGATCGGACGATTTCCGGTCGAAGCGCTGGTGCTTACGGCCAACGAAGACCAGCGTATTGCGGCAGTTCGAGTTCGTTTTACAGCCGGGTGCGCTCAGACGCTTGAGCCGGCATTCACGCAGGAGTGGCGCGTCGTGCAGGCCGCACGGCGACGCGAATTGCCCTGGTTTTCTATCGATTCGGCCACGGCCGCGATTGGGACGCCCGAATCGTTCGGCTGGATGCTGCAGCGCACCGCGAATGATGACAACTCCTGGGGCGAATTGGTGCCGGGGCCTGCGGATGGCGCGAATCCGTATCTGACGGGGCAGCCGCGCGATCTGTTTCGCCGCTCGGGACCGGATGCCGCCAACCTGTTTGTTGTGTTATCAGGGATGGGAGACGGAACGGGAAGCTGTTACATCCAAAGGGATTCGTCGCAACGCGTGATTTCGTTGATCGTGGACTTTGGGATGGTCGGTCAACCTGAATGGGACTGGCCAGCGATGGCCGGAATCGCCTAAAGGCGAGCCGTGTGGCGTAAGACTAGTTTGTAGAATAATTGTCCTCAATTGTTCCGCGCATCGCGAAATTGTCGGGGGAAACAGTTGGGGACAACTGTTCCACAATGCCCGGACCGAGAACCACCATTGGGCTTACGCCCAATGGCACTTAATTTGTAGAACAATTGTCCTCCATTGTTCCGCGCATCGCGAAATTGTCGGGGGAAACAGTTGGGGACAACTGTTCCACAATGCCCAGACCGAGAACCAATAGGCTTACGCCAGCGGCTCGCCCGCCACTGCTGACTTCAGCTTCCCGTTGGGGCCTGACCACGATGACCTGATTGACGGGTACGTCATTGAGCGTATTCACCGTGCCGTCGGGCCAATAGACCTTCAACATCTCGACCGATGCCGACTTACCCAGGCCAAAATGGAATCGCCAGTCGGAAGCCGACACGAACGATCCTCCGCGCACCGCATGCCGAACCTGGCGTTGGCTGCCGGCAGTCAGCTCGACGCGGACAGCCGTCGGCGCGTCGACCATCAACCAGGATCCTGCATCCGTGGTTTCGTTGCGCAGCACCGTGGGCGGTGCATCGATGTTGCTGATCACGAGGTCCAAGTCGCCGTCTCCGTCGATATCGCCCACCGCCAGGCCGCGGCCGGATAATTTGACGCGCAAACCTGGTCCGGCTTCCGAACTGATGTCGTGAAAACGTCCTGCGTCGTTCCGCAGCAGCAAGTTCTCCTGCTCGTAGCTTGTACCGGTTCCCGCTTCGTTGGCTTGGGGATAAATATGTCCGTTCACGATAAACAGATCCAGATCGCCATCCTGGTCAAAATCGGCGAGTGCCGTACCCCAGGAGAGCGGCTTGAAAGTGGGCTGTCCGACGCCCTCGGCTTCCGCGACATCCTGAAACAGGCCGTTTCCTTGATTTTGAAACAGCGTGGAGGAGTCGTCAGCGAATGTGGTCAACACCAGATCGGGTCGAGAGTCGTTATTGTAATCGCCGACGGCAACTCCCATGCCGGCCTGAGCCAGGCCGTTGGCATCGAGCGCCGCGCCGCTCCACAGGCCAACTTCTTCAAAATGTCCGCTGCCATTGTTCCGATAAACGTATTGGGGGTTGGAATCATTTGCCACGTGCAAGTCGAAATCAAGATCGTCATCCATATCGAAGGCCGTGGCGGTAAAACCGTAAAACCGGCCATGGTCGGTCAGTCCGGCTTCGGCAGTCGTTTCAATAAACGTGCCATCCCCTTGATTCTGGAAGAAGTGATCGAGTTCACCTTCCAGCCCGAACGGTCCGAACATGACGTTCCGTCCTTTCCACTCGAGTGTCGGCTGGGCAGTCAGTACGTCTTCCACGCTGCACACGATGTACCCGCTGACGAACAGGTCTTGGTCTCGGTCGCCGTCCGCGTCAAAAAACACGGCGCCGGTCGACCAACCCTGGACCGACGGCCCGTCCGACACTGGCTCAAATCGGCCGTTGCCTAGATTGCGGTACAAGAGATCGTCTTCCAGCGTCGTCACGTACAGGTCCAGCCAACCGTCGTTATCGATGTCTCCCACGGCGACACCACATCCCCACCCGTTCTGACCCAGCCCGGATTCTGCGGTCACGTCGTCGAACGTGCCGTCGCCGCGGTTTCGATATAAGCGGTCCCCGGATCGCTCCACGACGGTTTGCCCCTCCACACGCCATCCGTTGACGAGGTACAGGTCGAGCGCTCCGTCGCCATCGTAGTCAAACAGGGCCAGTCCGTAGCCACCCGACTCGAAGAGATGCGGCTTATCCGGACGGCCGCACCAGGTCGCTTGGGTCAATCCGGCCGCCTGGCTCACGTCGACGAAACGGATGGCGGCTTGCGCCTGGCTGTCCGCGCCGCTGCGGGCGGCAGGGGCGGCTGGGGCGTCGTTCCCCTGCGGCGGAGTTGCTTGATCGGAAGGGTGGGGCTGGCAGCCCCACACGGCACCGGTTGCCGCAGCCCCGATGATCAGTCGCCGGATTACTTGTTCAGCGAATCGGCGGCCTTGAGAAAGGCATTCCATGCTGCAGTACGCTCGGTTTCGTTGTTGGCTCGTTGGAGCTTAGCGGAGGCTTCCAGAATGGCTTGTTTAGCGTCCCGGGTCACCACGACGAACCCGGTTTCGAATTTGCCTTGCTCCTCGCCCGCCGCGTGGTGGTGATGGCCACCTTCCAGCAGTCGCTTTCGGACTCCCCCCATGGCATTGTCCCCTTCGTTGGCGAACAAGGCCATTTGCGCCGCAGCGCCCCCAAAATTCTTCGCTTCCATCATGGCCACGGCCGCATGTCGATGCCCATCCAGGACGGCTCTTACGAAGTTCTCCTCCGCGTGCCGCATGGCCAGAATGGCGTCTGCCAGGTTATTGTACGTCGCCACCATATCCTTGGGGGTGGCATTGGACTGAGCGAGACAGACACCGCAGATACTTACAGTAAGCAAGAAGCAGACGGCTGAACGCAAGTTTGACTTCATCGTTTCCCTCCGGGCAATCGAGTTTAACCGAGTTCACGTCTCCGATTATAGACGGCTCAACAAGCGGCAGTGTACGCTGCAGGGGATTCCCCGTCAATCTTCGGCGATTCGGCTTTTCCGAACAACCGCCTCGTCGTACCGCGCCATTTGTGGACAAACGTCATCCGGAGGAGTTGGCCCGTGTGCAGCACGGTCAGCGTCCGAAGGATTTTTCCACGACTTCGGCACCGCATTGATGCGCCGCACGACCGTTTGAAAGCTGCAAATCTGCACAATTACCACCTGTATCGGTTTAGGCAGGTGCTGTCCGCCAGGGGTCGCGTCCGGGAGCTATACTTCGATAAACGTTCGATCGCACCCCCAACGATCCCAACGATGTCGACGCGCGTGATCAGCATGCCAGGTCCCAGCTACGTGGAAGAGCGACTCACGGACGGCGTACGTTTTGTGCTGCCGAGGCGAGAACTGGGAAAGGTATGTCGCTGGGGTTGGGCGATCTGCGGTGTGGCCGGCTTCGGCATGCTGTTCATGTTGGGATGGATGGCTGTCCCCTTCACGGCAGGCGTGGCCATCATTGGCAAGCTGCCGATCATGGGCCTGGCCGCCTTCGGCTTTTCCGCGTTGGGGCTGGCGGGTTTGCTGCCGATGCTCAAACTGTTCGCGCTGGGTTGGGCCGTCGTTCGCGACGCTACGTTCACGGAGGTCGTGCTTCGAGACCGATGGTTGACCTGCTACGAACGATTCTGGATGCTGAAGTACACGCGTCGCTGCCGCACACCCGTGGAGGATTTGCAGACGTTTTCGCTGCAACCCGCCCAACTGTCCTCCGCGGAAGCCGACTCGGGTCCGCCGATTATCACGCTGGGGGGCTGTGCGGAGATGCTCGTGGTCCGCTGGGGTAACGGCAAACAGCAACAGTTCACGATCGCAGCGCCTTATCCGCGAGAAATCTTGCAGAAGTTGATGGTGGATCTGCGGACACATTTGCGCCATGTAACGATTGCCATTCCGCAAGATGCAGGTGCCCGTTCAAGGACGCTGGCGGACGAACCGACGGAACGGTCGGAGCGTGCAGCACAGGACTTCCCTGACGAGATCACACAACCACCGGGTAGCGACGTGACCGTGGAACGTCGGGACGATGGCATCACGTTGACTGTGCCGCCAGCTGGTGTGGTGCGCGGGTCCAAGGGGCTGTTTGTGTTTGCCCTGTTCTGGAATGGTCTGATTGGCCTGTGCGTGGTGCTGTTGACGCTGGCAGCCTCGGGAATTCTGGACGCTCCTCGATTGACGCCCTGGGTAGGCCTGTTGTTCCTGTTGCCCTTCATGGCGGTGGGTGCGGGTACGCTGCTGGGCGCCATCAACATGGGCATCCGCACCACGGCCATCGCGACCTCGGGCGGGCAACTGTTTGTGGCCCGCACCGGATTGTTGGGCAAGAAAACGCAGCAGTGGTGCCTCGGCGAGCTATTGCGCATTCAGATCGGTAGCAGTGGCATGGCCGTAAACGATCAGCCCATCCAGGAACTGCAGATCCACGGTACCCGAGGCAAGTTCGGCATGCTCAGCGAGCGCCCCGAAATGGAACTCTACTGGATCGCCACCGAATTAAATCAGTCTCTGCGTCGAAGTCCACTGCAGACTCCTGGCTAGACGTCGTCTCCTCACCCACGACATGCGGTGGCGGGCTTGTGAATGCGGGCGGTACAAGAATTTGGGACGATTATCCATCGCGCCTAGGTCGTGAGCTGCGGCCTATCCAGCCGCAACGCCAGAAATACGTCACCATCCCCAGTGCGGTGGCCAGCATCATACCCAGCGAAATGCAGTAACCGTAGGGCCAATTGAGTTCCGGCATGTTTCCGGGCAGCTGTGTGTTGAAATTCATACCGTAGACGCCGGCGATGAATCCCAGCGGAATAAAGATTGTGGCGATGATGGTTAGTACCTTCATGACCTCGTTCATGCGGTTGCTGACCAGCGACAGGTAGTAGTCGCGCAGGTCAGCGCACATCTCGCGGTAAACCTCCAACAGGTCAATTAACTGCACGGTGTGATCGTAACAGTCCCGCAGGAACACGCGGGTCTCGTCGCTGACCAAAGGATGATGGTCGCGCACGAGTTCATTCAAGGCGTCCCGATGCGGGCGCACACTGCGCCGCAGCAGCAACAGGTCATTGCGCACTTCGTGTATCTGGTCGGTTACGGAGTGATGAAGACCGACCGTCACATCCTCCTCCAGTTTGTCCAGCTTTTCCACGAAGTGATCCATGACGGGGAAGTAGGAGTCAATCACGGCGTCGATGAGGGCGTAGGCCAGGTAGTCCGATCCAGTCTGGCGAATGCGGCCGCGGTCGCTGCGGATTCGCTCGCGGACTGGGTCGAAACAGTCGCCAGGCCGCTCCTGAAAGCTGAGCACATAGTGTGTTCCCAGAAACATGCTGATCTGTTCCGCTTCCAGATGTTCGTGGGCAGTGGAGGATACCCAGCGGGTGACGATAAAAAGTTGATCCGTGTACGGCTCGACTTTCGCTCGTTGGTGGGCATTGACCACATCCTCCATCGCCAGCGGGTGCAGTTTGAACAGTTCGCCAAGCTGTCGGATGATGCTGGCGTCGCCGAAGCCATCCACATTGACCCATACCGTGAACGAGCCGTCCAGGTACCGGGCAAGTCCGTTGAGATTTTCCAGCGGCTGTTCGATCACCTGTTCTTTGTTGAAGGCCATCAGTCGCATGACGGGCTTCAGCGTGTCGGGAGCCGTCTTGAGCGTGCCCGGCATGGCGCCGGGTGCCGTCTGTCGGCGAAACCGGGGCTTCTTGTGCTTTCGATGGAAATGATTTCGACGCTTCACGGGGTAGGTGGCCAATTAGGAAGACGGATCGGCGCCCCTGGGGAGGCGGTCGTGCGGGCTCAGGATACAATGCCTGGGGGATCGTGGGAACATGAATCGCCCCAAGGAAAGCGATTTGGCCAAAGCGACGTCATTGCGTAGTACGGATGGGCCAAGTCGCCTTTTCTGCGCGACGAGTAGAGGGGATCTTCCCGCGACTTGGTCATCCGTCCTACGGCTCTCGCTTTTTTGTATGCTTGTGCAGCACCGATCCCAACCAAGTCGAGGCGCTCGTATTGAATTTGCGCGATGTTGGTGGTAGTTAACCGAAACCCGTGATTTAGCCGGTTGGCAGGCTCACTCGCTCGCGCGTCGTGCTTGTCTATTCGTCGGCACGTGGTGATGGGCGTGTTGTTCCATTCTCAGAGAGAACTACGAGATGATCGACGAGCCGCGTGAAGAACCCCTCGAAGAATTGCGCACGGCAATTGCCGCCGCCGATCGGGAAGCAGCCGATGCCTGCCTGGACGAATTATCGCCCGTTGAATCCGCACACGCGGTGGCAAGTCTGAGCGAAGATGATCAGTCGAAATTGCTGGTGATCCTTGAGGAGAAGGATGCGGCCGAACTGCTGGAGGCCCTGCCGGAAGCTCATGCCGCGCAGATTATCGAGCAACTTGAGGTCGAGTCTGCAGCCGAGATTCTGAATGAAGTCGGCAGCGACGAACAGGCCGATATACTGGCGCGACTTGCCCCCAGCACGGCCGAAGCCATTCTGCAGCAGATGGATCCCAGCGAGGCTGCGGACGCACGACGCTTGATGCAGTATCCCGGCGATACCGCGGGGGGCTTGATGATCAGCGAGTATCTCGCCTTCGAGGCCGACCTTCGCGTGCAAAACTTTCTGGCCGATCTGCGCCGGCACGCGACGGCCTACCGCGAATACGATGTGCAATACGCCTACGTGATCTCGCCGCTCGGCCAATTGGTGGGTGTCCTGCGCCTGCGCGACATGCTGTTGGCCGATCCCGAGGACAAACTGACGAAGTGGATGATCCGCGAGCCACTGTCGGTCGACGCCGCCACGCCGCTTGAGGACCTGGAACGGTTCTTTGATCGCCACCCGTTGTTTGGCGTGCCCGTAGTCGACCCTGCCGGTACGTTGGTCGGCGTGGTTCGGAAGCAGGATGTGATGGAGGCGGCGGAAGAACGATCGGGTCGCACCATGTTGAAGCTCACCGGAATTCTGGGCGGCGAGGAGCTGCGGACGATGCCGCTCCGCTTGCGCAGTTTTCGCCGGCTGTCGTGGTTGAGCATCAACATTGTGTTGAACATCTTGGCGGCCAGCGTAATCGCCATGTATCAAGAGACACTGGCACAGGTCATTGCGTTGGCAGTCTTCTTGCCGATCATTTCGGACATGAGCGGTTGCAGTGGAAACCAGGCCGTGGCGGTCAGCATGCGGGAACTCTCCCTGGGCATGATCCGCCCGTCCGAGTTCTGGCGGGTGTTTTACAAAGAGGCCGCGGTCGGCGTGATCAATGGAGTGGTCCTGGGACTCCTGTTGGGGGGCATCGCCTTGCTGTGGAAGGGAAACGTGGCGCTGGGCATTGTGGCCGCCGCGGCCCTGGCACTCAACACGGTGGTTGCCGTCTGTATTGGGGGCAGCGTTCCATTGATCTTAAAGGGGCTGAAACAGGATCCGGCGCTCGCGTCCGGACCGATTTTGACGACCATCACCGACATGTGTGGCTTTTTCCTGGTCCTGTCCCTGGCACATGCCCTGTTGCCTTGGTTGCGGTAGTCCACAGGTGGGCGCGTGCCTTCCCTGGTAGGACGGCTTGGCCAAGCCGCCTGATTGCGCGACCCACAGAGAGGAGCTTCCAGCGACCTGGTAGTCCGTCCCGCCCTGGAGGACGGATGACCCATCCGTGGAAGGCGGTCTGGCCAAGGCGACGTTTATTGCGGCTGGGCCAATCCGTCCGACAACCTGCGTGCTAGAGATTCTTGACGATCTCGCCGCGACGAACCAGACGAGTGCCACGCTGCCGGTCCACGGAACACGTTTCCAGCCAGCGTCGTCGCAACTCCTCGTGTAGTTCCTCGGAAACGCGATCACCACTATCGACCCCGGCTATTTTCCCGCCTGCGCGATGTGCGTGCCCGCCGCCTCGCCCGATTCGCGAGAGTGTCGTTCGTACTAATTCGGCCGCATTGCCTCCGTCATGGTCAGTGCGAACGGAGACGACAATGTCATTTCCTACGATGGCGCCGCAGAAAACGCGATGCAGTTCCTCGCACCGGATCAGCAAGTCAGCCACTTCACCCACGATTTCCGCTCCTTCGGCGCGCGGCAGCAGACAGAAAGCGGCTCCATCGTAGGTGAAGGTGTTCTGCAGCGCCAAAACCAGGTCGCTGTAGTATGCTCGGGAAAGAGGGGCGCTTTCGATTTCAGCCAGCAACTGTGGGTCCGCATAGCGATGCAACCAGGACAACATGGCCCGATCCGAGTAACCAAAGTGTGTCTGGTGTCCTTGGGTTTCGCTGCGTAGCGCGTACACCAACGCAGTCGCCAAGTACACGTGTGGAGGCAATTGCTGCTCGCGCAAGTAGCTCGTTGCAATCGTGGCGGAAGCGGCCAGCCGGGGCCGCAGGTCCTCGAACGGCAATTTAGTCCGGCTGCCGCGGCTGGACTGATGATGATCAATCACGGCAACCACGTGAGGTTTTGTGCCGTCCGCGCTAGATAAATAATTGGCCGCCTGCGGGCCGCAGTCGACCAGCACCACCGCGACGCCTTCGCCCAGGCTCAGTTCGTCCCGAAGCTCCAAAGGCGGTTCAAGCAACTTGACCATGTGACGGTTTTCGGCGCGAACGATCGCGCCTCCGCCGACCAGGCGAACTCGTTTTTGCTGACGTTCCTCAATCAAGACCTTCAAGGCCCAACCGCTGGCAATCGCATCCGGGTCCGGATTGTCGTGCATCAGCATGACGACCTCCGAATACGATTCCAGCGCAGCCAAAAATCGATCGGAACGTCGCATCCGACGCCGAGGCGCAGCGCGGCGGGAAATAAGCGGGCTCGATTCGTTGGATTCCTGATGGGTCATCTATCCTTCCACGTTACCACGCCCGGTTGAATAATCGCAAGCAGCAGGCCAGCTGGTATCGTCGTAGCCGGCCAACTAAAAGCACTGATCACCGCTCATTTTCGGCAAAATCGGACGACTCGAGCCAGGAGCCGCGACGGTGGCTTGTCGGCGGGCCGCTCGGAGCGGGCGGCATTGTCGTCGCATGGCGAAGGCGGTATCCTGCGTCCCGCAGCCACAATGCTGACGCTGCAGCAGTGCATGCAGCAGCGTTCGCCCACACGCCCATCCCGGTAGGGCAGGGCAGGGCGGGGCAGGGCGTGAAACAAGTTCGGCAGCATCTCGGAGCTGTCGGGCCACAATTCAGGTTGAACTTCACACACCAACCGTTAAGAACCGGCGGCTTGTATGGCTCTTGGGACTGCAATGCTAATACGCTAAACACATACGTAACCGCTATCGTTCGAGCAACGAGCGGTTCCAACACGGTTCCAACACCGGGACAACAGGAGACAATATGACACGAGCATTAGTCGGAGCATTCGTGGGCGCGATGCTGGGAACCGTTTTGTGGCTCGGATTGGAAACCGTGTCGGGTCGAAGCCTGGAATGGCTCGTCTTGCTGGTGGGTGGGCTGGCCGGGTTCGGTGTCCGTATCTTGTGCAAGCAGAGAAGCTCGACGACCGGAATCATTGCCACCTCCATGGCTTTGATCGGGATCGTGGGCGGAAATCTGGTTCAGCCCCTCATCCTGCAACAGATTTACGATGCCACCGCCAAGCCCCTGCCGTCCTCCGTTAACAAAAAGGACGCCGGTCGTCCCGAGGAGGATGCAGCTTCCGATGATGCAGCTTCCGATGATGCAACTTCCGATGATGCAACTTCCGATGATTCGGCCACCGATGAAACGGCAACCGGTGATCAGCAGGACTTCTTGACCACGATGATGTTTCCATTCGACTCCGCGGGCTCCGGTTCGGCCGCCCTCGCACTACGGACGAGCGCCCCTGATTATCTGGGTCAAGCCACCGGAGTCGGTCAGAGCAATGCCTCGCAGATTCTGGAACTTGCAATGTATGTGATCAGCGCCATCCTGGCGTACGTGCTGGGTGCAGGGTCAAAGGCATCCTCGTCAGCCACACGCCCAGGTGCGCCGACCGAAGCCACGAGCTGAAACGTGCTGGCCCACGCCTGTCGGATCACTCACGAGGCCGTGCGCGTCGGATCTGGCGGTTCTTCAAGTAAGCCCGGTATTGGTCCAGATATGCGGTGGGAGGACGACTGCGGGATCCCGAATCGCTGACGTCGTTTATCCGATCACCTGTCTCGTTCGCGGTCCGCGTCCGATCCGGGCTTGGCTGCAGTCCCAGGCCGCGGAGAATATCGTCCAGCTTCGCCTGGTCGGGTTTCGCATCCGATTCGGTAGCGTTCTGTTTGAGCTGCTGCCACCTCCGGACAAAATGTTGCAGGTCCGCCTGGCTCCAGCCTAACTCGTCCAACAGTTCCGGATTCGGTTTACGATCTTGATCTCGGAGGTACTCCAACACCAGGTCGGTTGCCTTGCGCGCGTATTCCAGGTTGGGGTCGTCGCCGCCCGGTTCAGGGCCAACCTGGTTTTGCGGCTCTGTGTCCGGTCGCTGTCCCGTAACATCGCCGCCGGGGAAATTTCCGGGTTGTCCCTGACGGGATGCGGGGGATGGAGACGGCGAATTTCCTCCGCCGGGACGACTTCCTCCTGGCTGTTGATTTCCCGATGAGGAATCGCCGGTTTCCGCTGGTTTGTCGCTGTTCGGCGACTGATTCTCGGCGGTTTGATCTGCCTGCGGATCTTGCGTGGAGGAAGAATCCGGGCGATCACTTTCCGCGACCGCCTGAGTACTTTCGTCCTGGTTCTGTGACGGTTCACCAATCGTCTTTCCATCGGGTGAACGGCGTGTGACGTCACTATTGCCGGGGGCATCGCCCAGTCGACTTCCGGTTCCTTCGCCATCCGTCCCTTGAGCGTCTTCCGGAGACTGCTCGGATTGCGATCCCGCTGGCGTCGGCAGCGAGGGTGACTGTCGGCGGCTGGCGGGGCGTTGTGAGTCACGCGGGCTTTGCGGACGCTGCGTACCTTGCGAATCGTCACCTTGTGACTGCCCCTGTTGTCCGGACGGTGGACCTTGTCCCTGCTGCCCCTGACCTCGTCCCTGCTGTCCTTGCTGTCCTTGTTGTCCTTGTTGTCCTTGTTGTTCTTGTTGTCCTTGTTGTCCTTGTTGTCCTTGTTGTCCTTGTTGTCCTTGTTGTCCTTGTTGTCCTTGTTGTCCTTGTTGTCCTTGTTGTCCTTGTTGTCCTTGTTGTCCTTGTTGTCCTTGTTGTCCTTGTTGACCTTGCCCGTTTTGTCCGCGCTTCCCTGGCCCCTGTTGACCCTCGCCCTGACCGTCTTGCTCGCGCTGAGCCTGCTCGGGTTGTCCTTGCTGTCCCTGGCTCTGTTGTCCTTGCTGCCCTTGTTCCTGTCCCTGCTGGCCCTGACCATCTTGTCCACGTTGCCCTTGTTCCTGCAGCCCCTGCTGCCCCTGATCGTCCTGGCCCTGTTGCTCCTGCCCGCCTTGACTCTGCTGTCCCTGTTGTCCCTGACCTTGCTGTCCTTGTTGTCCCTGGCCTTGCTGTCCCTGGCCTTGCTGTCCCTGTTGTCCCTGGCCTTGCTGCCCCTGTTGCCCCTGGCCTTGCTGCCCCTGTTGTCCCTGGCCTTGCTGTCCCTGTTGTCCCTGGCCTTGCTGTCCCTGTTGTCCCTGGCCTTGCTGCCCCTGTTGCCCCTGGCCTTGCTGCCCCTGTTGCCCCTGGCCTTGCTGCCCCTGGCCTTGCTGCCCCTGTTGCCCCTGGCCTTGCTGCCCCTGTTGCCCCTGGCCTTGCTGCCCCTGTTGCCCCTGGCCTTGCTGCCCCTGTTGCCCCTGGCCTTGCTGCCCCTGTTGTCCCTGGCCTTGCTGCCCCTGTTGTCCCTGGCCTTGCTGCCCCTGTTGTCCCTGGCCTTGCTGCCCCTGTTGTCCCTGACCTTGCTGCTCCTGACCTTGCTGCTCCTGTTGTCCCTGTTCTCCCTGGCCTCGTTGATTTTGCTTCTGTTGTCCCTGCTTGTCTGCTCCCTGTTGCGTCTCTGTTGGTTCTTGCTGATTTGGTTCGGTGTCGGCGTCTTTGTTGGCTTGTTGCTCTTTCTCGATCCTGCGCAAAATGCGCTCGAAGGCATCTCCGTCCTGTGAGCCATCGCTGGCGACGGGTGTTGAATCCTCTGCGGACGGATCCGCTTCTTCGGTTGAATCGCCATCAGCCGGCTGCTGATTGGGATTGCGTTGAGCAGATGGGCTTTCGCCTGCGGTGTCAGCTTGGCCGTCGTCAGATGCCTCGCGATTTGGGGAATCGGGAGCGCTGTTCCCGAGTTGATTTCGCTCGGACGATGCTCCTGAGTCGCTTGCGGACGATTGGCCGGACGATTCCGGGCGCTCACTGCCGCTTTGATCTTTTCCAGACGAATTGCCGTTGGGCTGTCCGGTGTCTCCCGCGGCTTGTTCAGACTGGGAGTCCCGTCCGGAACGTGGCGCGTCTTGGTCTTGCGACCTGGACGGAGATTGTCCCTCGGAGCGGTTCGACTTCGGATCGTCTTCGGGTTGCTCGACTGGAGGATCGATGCGAATCACATAGCGGTCGGTCTTGACTTGGTTGGGTTCACTCTCTCCGCTCAGGGGATGTGTTCGGTTATCGGCCGCCGTAGCCCAGATCACGGCTACGTCTCCGTCTTTGAGTTTAAGTTTCCGCGGCGTAAACTTCAGGCTGGTGACGAAGGGGCCTGCTACCGGTTCAGCCAGCAGTTGCTTGCTGGCGATTTGGCGGCCCGCCGAGGCGACGAAGAAGGTCAGTTCGCTGAGCTTGAAATCGGGATCGTAACCGCGAATCCGGATATTCGTCGTGCCATTCTCGGCAACGCGAGTCTCGCGTTGCTCTGGCTCGATAAATTCTATTTCAGGGGCGAAATCGGGGGTCACATCGATGTCGTACAGGATAGGCGATTCATTCACTTCGTTATTCTGATTCACGAAGCGGAGTCGGTAATTCTTGCGCCGGCTCCGTGCGGTCGGAGGTCAGCAGCAGCAGGAAGGAGCCCTGTGCGGACTGTTCTTCATGTTGCATGGGAATCGTATCTCGCACCCGGCTCCCCGACCCATCCGCGTCGAATTCGACGTAAGCGGAGGCGATGGGCTGATTCGACGATGCGATCACGCGAACGCGCGTCCCCTCAATGGCAGAAATATCGCCGACGTTCTCGATAACTTCTTCTGACTGTTCGGTGTATGCCGGGTACTCGTACTCGACGCGATCGATTACGAAGCTTGGTGCGGGTACGACCTTGATGCGATAGGGTCCGGCGATTGCATCCCCGGCCTCGATGCGGTAAATCAGGTCATTGCGAATGCCGGCTCCATCGGGCCCGATGATCTTCCCCGCATAGCGACGCGTCGAGTCGTCCGGCTCCATCAGGTCCCGGACGTCGACGTGTTGTCCATCGACGGTGCTAAATATGATTTGCACGTCGTCTTGCGCGGTCGTGCGTTCCACGCGGGCGGACACCTCCAGCGTCTGGCCAAAGTAGGCTTGTGTGGTTCCCGGCTGGACGTCCCAAATCCGCACGCGAGCCGGCCGGGCCAGATTCAGCCAGGGAGCGGCAATGCGGGCAATGGTCTGGAACGGATTCTTGGGAGAAACGGCGGTGTAAATTCCCAAGCCAATCACCAGCGCGGCCAGGACCACGGCCGCGCGTACGAGCTGGGATTGATCGACGGCCGAGTCCACTTCGACCTTGGCCAGGCGTCGCACCGCATCCGACTCAACCGCGCGATAGACCACCTCTTTCATCTCGCTCCTCTTGGAGCGGAGGAACACCAGATTCAGCAGGCTCGATTTGAGCGACGTGTCGCTCTCCTCCAGGACTTTGGCAGCGTAGGCCGGATTAATCGAGTGCACGAGCGGAGGCACGATACGCGTGGCAAAAATGACGACCGACCAGCTGACCAGGCTGGCAAATCCAATCAAGCGACCCCAGAATCCCAAATCCAGGACCCAGTGATCCAGCGCGACCATGATCAGGACAATCGTCAGCGTGCCGACGAATACCAGCATCAATCCACCGCCGATATCGCGCAGCTGAAGCGACGACCGTACTTTGAACAGCCTGTCGTCGACGAATTCCTGTGACCGATCACTTCCGGCCGGTGATGTCTGTGTGCCAGTTGCCATAAATTCCCAGAGTTGGGGCTGTCAGTAATGGATTGTTGGTTACCGAACTACGGCGCGGAGCCAGTGCAGGTTCAAGCGATCGCCGCCCGCCAGCTAGTTGCCGGGGTCGAGCTGCCGTCATCGGACCAGGACCTCTATGTGTGATTATACGATACCGACCCAAATTAGCGCATCACGGTGCCCAAGTCTTGCTGGGATTAGCCGTTTACTTCCTTCGATCCGCCGGCGGGCTCAAGTCGGCTCAAGTCGTAAAGGACCACCTCACTCTACAGCGATCGTTATGATCCCGGCCAAAACCTTTGAATCAAGACGACAACGAACATCAACAGAGCAGCGCCGGCGAACGCCGGCGAAGCCTGCCGGCCGCGGGGAATCCAGTCGCTTTGTCTGGGTAACCCCCACGATAGTCCGGCCCGAGTCATCGTCGTCATCATGGCGGTGGAGATCGTCAGGTCCACGCTGCGTTCCAGCCAAGGTGCCTTCGAGGCTGCGTCAATACGGGCCCAGCCCACGGAGACTGTGAACAGCAGCCCGGCGACCATGGCCGTGAATTGCCACGCGGCCCGCCAGCGCCCAGTGGACTGCCAGGCCATCACAATTGACGCGCCCAGCAGCATCAGTGCCGAGGGACAGCGCAGCGCGGCCGGCAAGACCGAACAGTGCGACGCCTGCCCCCAGGCCATCGAAAGAGAAATCCGTTGCGATCCAGCCCACCGACAGCGCGATCGCCGCTAGGACTAGTGCTTGAGCCACCATGAACGTACGTTCGCCATTTGGGGAAAATCGCAGTGTTCCGGCGACGCGTGGCCGTCGAATCAACCAGCCAGCGATCGCCATGACCAGCAGAAGTCCAGCCCATTCGGCTGACCCCGTCCAGATAAAATACCTGGCGGGAGACGCGCCGCGCACGATTTGCACGATGGCCAACGACAACCACGCCAGGGCATAGAACGTGGCGAGGGGAAACCGTGAGTTAGCCACTAGTATCAAGTCCTCCGCATGAGGTCCGAAATCCGAGCATTCAAGTTCAAGTCCGACGGACGTGTTTTCCTGCTCTCCGACATTTTGTTCATTTGATCAGGCCAGGTGTTGGCCCCCTCCCGCCGTTACCACACCAAGTCCGCGATTCTGGCACACGATTCGCTTCTGCTATTGGATTGTGGGGTCGATTAAGGCCTGAGCCGGTCGTTTTGACCCAAGAATGGGTCATTCTGCCCCGGTATGGGTCATTTTGCCCCCGCGGCACGCTGTACCAAAAGTATGACCCAACTAACCGGATACCCGGCGTACGCGACGGGCGTCTGTGCTGTAGTCTTGCAGGTTTTGGGCTGTTCGAAGCCCAGTAAGACAGGTTGCACGAACACGGTCCTCTTTCTGATGGAGATGTTCAGCCAGTGAGTCGAAATCACCGCATATCCCGGCTTCAAAGACGGGAGATTCTCTCCGCTAGCGCAGCAAAGCTCGCAAAAACCCCCAGTGAATTGGAGTAGTTAATGAAAACTAAAAATACGACTATCTTGATTCTGACCGTTGCACTGCTGGAGCTTTCCGCCGCCCCCGGTTTTTCATCCACGATCTATTCCGGCAACGGCAACACCGGCTTTGGTGGCCCCGTGGGCAACGGCTCGCTGGAACTCAGTCAAGTCGGAACCACCGGCACCATCAATGGGACGATCACGAATCCCGGCGGGTTTAATGACACGCTGACGCTTTATGTCGACTCGATTGCCGGAGGCTTCAATAGCACCTCAACCCAAAACGATACGGCTGACACGCTGCGGCGTGCGACATCATGGTTGAACGGTGCGCCGACCCGCGCGACGATTCAGTTCGACACGGGATTTAACGCGGACTTTTCGATGGCACTTTCGCCAGACCAAGCGGATTTTGGCGGGGTCTTTGACATGTCTACGGGCACCGCGGGAGACGGTTCGCTAAGTTTTGTAACTTCGACGAGCCTCAGTCCGACGAACGATGCGAACGCCGCGACCTACACATTTAGTTTCGATTTGTCCGATATCGGTTTGTCGCCGGGAGCTTCGTTCGCGTTCGTCAGCGTATACGGCAATGCCAACGATATCTTTCTTTCCGATGAAGGTTACGGTAACTATCCCGCCATTTCGGGAAATCCAGGAAACGACAGTGTCGCCGGCCCACCCACGTTGGACTTTACCGGCGTGCCTGCCAACGTGTTTAGTACGGTGCCCGAACCGGCGGGCGCGTTGCTTCTGATATGCGGTGTCCTGATGACGGTGCGCGACGAAGTTAATTGTCGCGGCACGCCAACGCCAATTCCAGCCAAAGCAGCTCGCGTCGTCGGCTAAATTGCCTGACGCCTGCTGTTTGGGTGGCTCTTCGCCCCTACCGTACCACACATTTCCGGGTCCAGCGCGATTGCGCGGTGCGAAGGCCGGGGGGATTGGGAAGATTCCCCCCAAACCCCCGGGGTTCCGTTGTGTCGCAGCCGCCGCG
Source organism: uncultured Planctomycetales bacterium (assembly GCA_963695565.1). GTDB lineage: Bacteria > Planctomycetota > Planctomycetia > Pirellulales > Pirellulaceae > CAVOGW01. The sequence continues at coordinate 1,105,580 of CAVOGW010000001.1, read as the reverse complement.
TTGACGAGGCAAGCGGTATGTGTTAGCGTTTTTCGACCTGAGAAGGCGAAAGGCGCCATCGTCGCGCCCATTTTTGGGGTTCGCGGATCCACCTTCCGGCAACCCACATGCAAGGATCGATCCATGGCTTACGACGTCACATTGATTACGGGCGACGGTACCGGCCCGGAGCTGGCCGATGCGGCACGGCGCTGCGTAGACGCAACGGGTGTCAAGATTAACTGGGATGTCCGCGAGGCGGGCATCGACGTGATGGATCGGCTGGGGACCCCGCTGCCGGAAGAAACCATCGCCAGTGTCCGTCGCACCAAGGTGGCTCTGAAGGCTCCCATCACGACCCCGGTGGGAACCGGTTTTCGCAGCATCAACGTATTTCTGAGGCAGGAACTGGGCCTGTTTGCCTGCATCCGGCCGTGCAAACAATATCGGGGTGTCCGTAGCTTCTTCAAAGATGTACCGGTCGACCTGGTCATCGTCCGTGAAAACACCGAAGACCTGTACGCGGGCGTCGAGTTCGAAGCCGGTAAGCCCGAAACCGATCAGCTGATTTCCTTCGTAAATGAACTGCCCGGAGACAAGAAGATCAGGACGGCGGGAGACGAAACCGGCGTTTCCATCAAGCCTATCAGCGTCTCAGGAACGCGGCGAATTGTGAGCTGCGCCTTCGATTATGCCCGCAAGCATGGCCGCAAGAAGGTTACGGCGGTGCACAAAGCCAACATCATGAAGTACTCGGACGGCCTGTTCTTACGCGTGGCCATGGAGGTCGCGCGGGAATATCCGGACGTGCAATTCGACGAGCGGATCGTCGACAATATGTGTATGCAGCTGGTTCAAAAGCCGGAGATGTACGATGTGTTGGTGCTGCCCAACCTGTATGGAGATATTATCAGCGATCTGAGTGCGGGACTGGTGGGTGGTTTGGGCGTGGCACCCGGCGCGAATATTGGGCCCGAAGGGGCTGTCTTCGAGGCAACCCACGGCAGCGCACCGAAATACAAAGGACTGAACAAGGTTAATCCGACCGCGCTGATCTTGTCCGCCAAGCTGATGTTGGACCATATGGGCGAGGTGCAGGCGGGGGCTCGGCTGGAACAGGCCGTGGCCGACGTGATCGCCGACGGGAAAGATGTGACATACGATCTCAAGCCGCATCGAGACGACCCGACGGCCGTCGGGACCCGAGAGATGGCGGACGCCATCTGTGCCCGACTGCAATCGGCGTAAAGCCATCCATTCGGGCGGTGTTTTGACTTTTGGCCCGACTCAAGCGCTAACGCGATCGTGGGATGCCTCCCAGATTTTCTCGGCGGAACCTCTATTCGGCCCTACCAGGACGAAGGCGAAGTACCGCCGAACCAGGTTCGGCGGCATCCTTTAGAATTGGAGAATGCGATGGCAGGCGGAACGTTAGCTGAACACCGGTTGAAAACTGGTGGCTTGGATTTGAGAGAGAACCTAAGTCCTAACCCTTTGCCGCTAGGGGAATGTTGATTTCATCAGCCGATGGGCGTTAGCCCACGGTTCAAGCCGGAAAAAACGCGTTAAAATCGAAGGCTAACGCCCAATGGCACTCGGTTTGGGCATTGTGGAACAGTTGTCCTCAACTGTTTCCCCCGACATTTTCGCGATTCGCGGAACAATTGAGGACAATTGTTCTGTAAACTTAGTGCCATTGGGCTAACGCCTGCCGGCCGCGATGGACGCAGCGACCTATTTCGACATCGTTCAAGGATCTCGCCGAGGGTTGGCCGCCCACATCACGCGAGGCGTGCTTTCGTGCGCTCGTGCCCCTTATTGGGCCGCCGTGGTCGCCCGGAACTATTTCTACGATCACTACCCCAGGGCCGTGCAGCGGGTATCTGTCCCCGTGATCAGCGTGGGCAACCTGACATTGGGCGGGACCGGCAAAACCCCCTTTGTGGCCTGGCTGGCCAAGTGGTTGCGGGCACGCGGGATGCGCGTGGCCATTGTCAGCCGCGGCTACAAAGCCACGCCTGGACATCCCAATGACGAGGCGCTGGAACTTGAACAACAAATGTGGGACGTGCCCCATTTGCAGAACGTCAATCGCTGTGAGGCGGCACGAGTTGCCATCGAACAATTCGACTCCCAGGTCATCCTGCTGGACGACGGTTTTCAGCATCGGCGACTCTATCGCGATCTCGACATTGTACTGCTCGACGGCCTGCAACCGTTCGGCCTGCCGCAAAAACTCTTCCCGCGAGGTACACTGCGCGAGCCCCTGTCGGGATTGCAGCGGGCCGATGCCGTGGTCCTCACCCGCGCCGACCAGGTCTCCTCTGGCCAAAGGGCCTGGATCGAAAACACAGCGCGACAGTACGCCCCGACGATGAGTTGGTCGACTGGGGCGCACCAACCGGTTGAATTGAGGTGCCACGACGGGGGCTGCCAGCAACTGGACACTCTGGTCGACCAGCGCGTGTTTGCATTTTGTGGTATCGGAAATGCCGCCGCATTCCGCCGCACACTGCAGCAGTGCGGCGCTCAGATCGTCGGGTTTCGCGAGTTTCCCGATCATCACCATTTCAGTCGCCAGGATATGGAACACCTTGCTCGTGCCGTGGAACTGATTCCACAAGTGCATGTCATCGTCTGCACCATGAAGGACCTGGTGAAGATCAATACCCACCGTCTCGCCAAGCGGCCCGTCTACGCGCTGGCGATTGAGATGCATTTGCAGCAAGGACTTGCGGAACTCGAAGAAAAGCTGACGCGCGCCCTGCAAGCAGGGATGGCAGGTGCAAGCCGTGAGGTCGGGGAATGAACACCGCTCGATGCCGCCGGTCATCCCACACTGAGCGGAGTGATGTCACCCTGAACGAAGCGGAGCAGGACCATGTCATCCTGAACGAAGCGGAGCGAAGTGAAGGACCTGCCAGCCAACCTGGCGTCCGCGTGATCGACCACCGCACCTGCGTCCGGCCCTGCTCGAGTTTACGTTGGTACGACGTGGCAACGCCGTGGGCAGATCCTCCGGTCGCTGACCGTGACGCGCAGCGGCTTTTCATCGAAGGATGACATTCGACACGTGGCGTCCCGAATTGGGAGCTCCCTCAGGACGACATCCAATGAAGCCGTCTGGTCGGCGGGTTGCCCCGCACTGCAGGTGCTACGTCACGTCACCTGAATGTCGTTCACCACAGCCAGCCCTGGAGCGTTCGCCCGGACCAACTCTTGGGCCTGTTGTTTCTGGTAAAACGTGGATACATGGCCGGAGATGAGCAGGCGGTTGTCGGAGCGGTCGACGCTCAGCTGACGTAACGCCATCAAGGGGCTCTTGGCCAGCGCCGTTCGAGCCTGCTGTTCCAGGCTATCGAGCAGCGAATCGCGTGACGGTGAGGCATCGGCGGCGAGTTCAGTTTCAGATGTGTCGACTGCATCTCGTGACATATCGGTCCTCACTCAAAAGTTCGGTTCTTCGCGCCCTCTCGGCAAGTGTATGGCTGGACGTACGCAAGGGTCAACATCAAAAACAAACCGACACGCGGTGCGACGACGAATCAGCGGATCGGTCCACACACCCTATCGGTCGTCGTGCGTGAGCACCCGGTTCCCGATTACGTGAAAAATCATCTGCTGCCGCACGATGGCTGCTGGCCGTCCTATCCGGCATTGCGAAGCGTACATAACAATGGGCTTGCGTCGGTTGATGTGAGCTGAGCCGTCCGCGGCACCTACCGTCCGCCCGACGTGGTGGTAGGGCAATTCTGGGAGGATAGGTAGATTCATGAGATCCTCGCGCTCGCCAGCAAATAGTCGATGACCTTGGCGGCAAGAATGCTGGGGAGGGCCTCGGCCCCCTTCACAATCAGTTCCGGCGATTCGGGCGGCTCGTACGGATCGTCGATGCCGGTAAAATTCTTGATCTCTCCCGACCTGGCTTTCTGGTACAGTCCTTTGGGATCGCGCTGTTCGCAGATCTCCAGCGGGGTGTCTACGAAGACTTCCACAAAATCTCCGCGGTGCCCCTGCGCCTCCACGAAGCGACGAACCGCGTCACGGTCGCGACGGTAGGGGCTGACGAGGGCGGTCAGGGTAATGATCCCTGCCGAGCAGAATAATTGAGCCACACTGCCGATCCGGCGAATATTCTCGGCGCGGTCCTCAGCGGCAAAGCCTAAACCAAACCGCTTGGCGAAATCCATCCCGTACTGCGGGACGAGAAAATCTGCCGCGGCGCTGACGCCATGCCGTAAGTTGTCGCCATCCAGCAGCATCGAGTGGCAACCTCGGGCAAAGAGCGACCGATCCACCGCGTTGGCAATTGTGCTCTTTCCGCACCCGCTTAAACCAGTGAACCAGACGACGCACCCGCGGTGACCGTTCAGGCTCTCGCGGTCTTCACGACTCACGGAGTGTTCGTGCCATACAATGTCTCGACTCATGATTCGATTCTAGCGAATTCGCAGAGGTTCGCGGCGGAGACGGGCTGCGGACAGCTCCACACCAGAAAAAAGAGTGCCTCGCGGCACCAACGACCGACCGGATGCCCTGCCACAAACCCCGCTCCCTTGGCGGCAATCAGCGCCGCCTGAGTGGCTCGCAGCACTAGACTGTTTGCCGTGGCGCGTAATTCGGACGCAGTCGATGGCGGTGCTGCCGGGGTCTCGCCGCTTGCCAAGGCCAGCAATGAGGCAATCGCCGAATCGAGTTCCACGCTCAGTTGCCGCCTCGCCGACTCCAGTTCCGGCCGGCGGGAGGCTTCGGTTTCCATATAATCGCGGGCCGCAGAGGCCAGTCCGAGGGCAAGCGTTGAAGTCTGCAATCCCCCCGTGGTGGCTCCGCTGCCGGATTGCATCACGTTGGGCACCGGCTCCGACAACAGCCATTGGTCAGGAACCAAGACCCCGTCGAAATGTACCAGCCCCGTTTGGCTGGCACTGAGGGCAACTAGCGTCTGTGGCGGGTCACAGCGCACACCCGGTGCGTCGGTCGGAACCCATGCCAGCAGCTGGCGACCGTCATCGAGGGCAGCTCCGGCCACGACAAAGTCGGCGAACACGGCTCCAGTCACCCACGGGCTGAATCCGTCCAACGTAAATCCGTCCGCGACCCGCCGCGCGACCAACACCGGCTTTCGCAGATGCTGTCGAGAAGTCGTGAGGTGAGAAATTCCCACCGTCGCCAGTTTGGTTCCTGTCAACCAGGCGCGGCAACCAGGCCTCGCGAAGGTCTGTGTTTTCGGCCGCGACCAGTCGCCGCACCCCTCCGGTGAATTGCGTTAACGTGAACGTTGTGGTGAGACACGTCGCGCTCAGCTTGAGAAAGGTTCTAATGATGTCCGCTTCGGACCACTGCAGACCCCCCAATTCGAGCGGGACCAACCAGCGGAAAAAGCCGCACTCGGCGAGGTGGTCAATCTGGTGCTCGGGCCACGCCCCGGGGCGATCGAGGCTCGACGCACCGTCCGCCAGCGGACCACACGCATGGGCCAGGATGTCGTCAGAATAATGGGCTGCGAGGTGTGTTTCGTTCATCGCGATCCGGAACTGGAAGGGGGTTGCGAACTAAATATAGCAGAAATCGTTCATTTTCGAGTGGATTTTAGCCTTTGCGCCGTTGCAGCCAGACGTCGGACTCGAAGCAAATACCCAATGTCGTTATAATTCTCGGCTTGACGTTCGGCCTGGGACTTTTCCCGGCGTCGTCTTGGCAGCGCCTCAACCGGGTTGGCTCCCTCCTGCGGAACCGCAGAAGGGTGGGGTGTGGAGGATGTGCGTGCAAGAACGAGCGTATTCTTGCAAGTTTTCCTCGGCCAATTGGGGCGAGATGCAGCGTCAAGAGTCGACCGAGTGTTTAACAGCGGGCGTCGTCCCGGTTCATCGAGACGGCACCCATATAATTCAAAACCAAATACGTGAGGGGGCTCGATGGGTCAGGCAGAACTGCAAATGGACAATCCTGCAGGTCATTCCACGTACGGAGAATTGGGTGGGGCCCACCTTCATTCGAAATGCCAGGCACTGGCCAGTAACCTTTGGTGGTCCTGGCATCCGGAAGTGACTAATGTTTTTCGAGACATTGATCCTATTCGTTGGCGCCAACTGGATCATAATCCGATTGCCCTGCTGCGCGAGGTCACGCCCCAACGGCTTGAAGCGCGGGCTATCGAAGTCGGTCTATTCAGTCGTATTAATTGGGCCTATCGGCAGCTGAAGGATTACCTCGCCGCCAACGATACCTGGGCTGCCACGCACGCCGGAGTCCTGGGTGGCAATCCGGTTGTCTACTTTTCGGCGGAGTTTGGGATCCATGAATCGATACCCATTTATTCCGGCGGCCTTGGCGTATTGTCAGGGGACCACGTGAAGAGTGCCAGCGGGCTGGGACTGCCGCTGATCGGTGTGGGGTTGTTTTACGATCAGGGCTATTTCCGGCAACGACTGGACGACAACGGCTTGCAGATCGAAGAATATGTCGATACGAAGGTCGAAGATCTGCCGATTCGTCCGGCGGTGACCGATGACGGGACCTCCTTGGTGGTGAAGATCGAGACGCGCGAGGCGCCGGTTTTCGCGCGAGTCTGGAGGATGGATGTTGGCCGTGTCAAGCTGTACCTGTTGGACTGCAATGTCGAGGGAAACCGACCGGAAGATCGTTCCTTGACCAGCCGTTTGTACGGCGGCGACGAGCGGACGCGCATCCGACAAGAGTTGGTCTTGGGCGTCGGTGGTTATCGAGCGGTGAAGGCCATGGGCATCACCCCTGGAGTCTTGCACCTGAATGAAGGCCATAGTGCCTTTGCCCCCTTGGAGGCGATGCGACAACGGATGGCGGATGACGGCTCGGCCTTTAACGACGCACTGGTTGATGTCGCGCGACAAACGGTCTTCACTACCCATACACCCGTCCCTGCGGGGCATGATCGATTTCACGCCAACCTCGTCGAAGAGCATCTGGGTCCCCTCCGCGATGGGTTGGGACTGTCGACCAACGAACTAATGGGCCTGGGGCGCGTGGAACCGGAAAACCAAAACGAGCTGTTTTGCATGACCGTACTGGGGCTGAAGGCCTTCGCGCCGGGCCAACGCGGTGAGTTCGTTGCACGGTCACATCAGCCGCCGCATGTGGGCGAATCTCTGGCCCTGGCAGGCGGAAGAGCAAATCCCGATCGGTCATATTACGAATGGCGTACACATTCCGTCCTGGTTGGCCTGGCAAATGCAGCAACTCTACGACCGACATTTTCCAGCCGATTGGCAGCGGCGGATGGGGGAACCAGAAATCTGGTACATGATTCAAGGCGTGGATACGGGGGAAGTCTGGGAGACACACCAGGCACTCAAGAATCAGCTGATTACGTTCGTTCGGCGACGCGTCAGCCGTCAGATGCGTCGGCGGGGCGAACAGGACGCGACCGTCGAGGATGCCCGTGGCTTGCTGGATCCCAGCATCTTGACCATCGGCTTCGCCCGGCGATTTGCCACCTACAAGCGCGCCGGGCTGTTGCTGGAGAATTTGGATCGCCTGCATGCGCTGGTCAACAACGCCAGCCATCCCGTCCAATTCATTTTTGCGGGCAAGGCCCACCCCAAAGACGAGCCCGGTAAGAAACTGATCCAGCAGGTCGCCAACCTCCGCCACGATCCGCGATTTGCTCAACGCATCGTCTACATCGAGGATTACGACATTAACGTCTGCCGCCATCTGGTGCAGGGCGTCGATGTGTGGATGAATAACCCGCGTCGTCCGCTGGAAGCGTCCGGTACCAGCGGACAGAAAGTCGTCTTGAACGGCGGACTCAATCTCTCGATTCTCGATGGTTGGTGGGCGGAGGCCTTCGACGGCAAGAACGGCTTTGCCGTCGGTAAGGGGACCAGTCATGTCTCGGACGAGATCACCGACCGCCGCGATGCTGAGTACCTGTATGACGAGTCTGGAGCAATCCGTGATTCCGCTGTACTACGAGCGGGATGTGGACGGTCTGCCGCAGGAGTGGATTCAGCGCATGAAAAATTCGATCAGCTCGTTGGCCTGGCGATTCAGCTCGCACCGTATGGTGATGGACTACGCAACGGCTTGTTATGTTCCCGCCGCCGGTGGACTCAGCTGCCAGATGCCCTAGCACCGACGGTGGCATCGAGCGGCCACATCAACCCCCCTCAACCGCTGGCGAGTTCGGCCAACGGAAGGGGAGCTTTTCGCTTGATACAACCGAGGGTCGGAATGTTTCCGCGACGCAGGTTATGCGCGACGTCGCACCAGACCCAACGCACCAAGTCCAAAGAACATCAGCGCCCCGGTTCCAGGCTCCGGAATATGCACGACCCAACTTGAACTGCTACTGCCGAGTCCGCTCCAGCCGGCAATCCACTGGCCGTCGGACGAGATGGAAGACGCAAAGGCTAAGTTTGTGGTCGCCGGAACAACGATGCCCAGTCCGGTGAGATAATCGCTCAACAACGTTGTGCCAATACCTTCTCGCCAGATAATTGCCTTGCCAAACGTGGCTGGACCAAAGCCCCAAGTTCCGCCAACAATGGTGGCGCCGTCGTCGGTGATGCCAGCGCCCGCAAGTCGACTCTCGCCGCCGACTGCCAGATTGGGAATGACCTCGTAGACATCGGTAACGGTGTTGTAACGGTAAGTCTCGGCCGCCGCAAAGATACCACCAATTCCAAAGCCGGTTACCCATTGCCCATCGCCCGATACGTCAAACGCTTCTTGTGCTGGGTTGCCGCCATTGTCAAAAATCAGCTCCTGAACGCCGTTGACCCAAGCCGCTCCCTGCCGTCCCGCTCCATCTTGCCAGCCCACAACAACATCTCCATTGTGGCTTGCCGCGGTTGCACGGGCTGAGGTGCCGACGGTGGCAGTCCCCAAGTCAATGGGTCCGACCCCGTCCTTCCATTGGAAGGCGTGCGTATCGGCCGTACCTTGTGTCGTCCAGCCTAACCCGACAACCGATTGACCGTCGCCAGAGATGCCCCAACCGCTGCTGACTTCGGCATCCACTTGTTGTCCGATCCCCGGAATCATGCCGAATCCAGTCCACGTCCCGGTGACACTGTCATAGCGACTCATTTCGTGGTAATTCTGTGCGGCGTTGAAAGTCGTGCCGCTGATGTATCGGCCATCCCGAGAGATCTCCCCCTCGCCGCCAACACCATTCCCTGGTGAAACGCCGCCAATGTCTTGGGAACCGCCTGAGGCGGTCCAGCGAAAATAGTGGCCATTGCCCAGGGTAGAACCGGCACCGACGCCGTTGTCGCTGATACCTTCGATTTGTCCGTTGGCGACCTCGTAGAATTGAGCATTCGCAGCGGACCCGATGCCGATTACGGCAAGAATAGCAAACGCTAAAATCTTATTCATTACACCTACTCCCAAACAAAAGGATACGAAACACCGCCCAGGCACAGGATCATCGCGAACCGGTGAGTTGGTTAACTCAAAGGCAATCCGCAAATGATAAATGGCGAATTCGGGCAACGACCGCCGATTATTGTCCGAGCCGCGGACTACCGTCAAGCGCTTTGGAAGATAGGTATCCAAAATCGGCAACAAAATCGCACAAATAGTGCTCGTCTGCCGATGGGTGCTGTGGCATCCCAGCGTGCGCTGGGTCCACTGTCGAAGCAGGAAATGACGGACGTGGGAGCGGTTGATGCCGAACAAGGCGGACGGCCAAGTTAACCGGCTGGATGGGCCAATCCACCTGGACGATCCGTTCTCAAACGTGGGACGGGTTACCAAGTCGCTGGAAGATCCACTCTGCCGGGCTCGCGAAATGGCGACTTGGCCAATCCGGCCTACAGCGCTCCACGCCTACGCTGCGGAAGCTGTCGTGCCAGGTCCACCGCGATACCAGGTCATCGGCAGGCAACCGATGACGATCAGCACCAGCTGGCTGACGGCATACGTGGCCAGTGCCAGACGCACACTGGAATTGAAGTCCGAATAGGCGTGCAGTCCCAGGCCAAGTTCGTTCACACCAAACCATGACCAGGCCGTGGCGATATTACCGGCGATGGCCAGGACGGCCAGTCCGCGATCCCGAATCATACCGCCCCACCGCGCGTGCAGGATTAACGCGTTCCAAAGCACGATGATCAGCGCGCCGTTTTCCTTGGGGTCCCAGCCCCAAAATCGCCCCCAGGAATCGTCCGCCCATAGGCCTCCCAAGACCGTGCCGAAAAAGCTGAACAGCAGCGCGAAACAAATCGTGCCATACGTCATCCGCGCAATCGACTTGGCCGTCTCGGCGCTGATGGCTCGTGTGACCACCGAGCCCAACACATAAATCGTGGCCAGGCCGCCGGCGACAAAGGTCGTCGTGTAGCCCAGCGTCACGCAGACGACGTGCGTGGCCAGCCAGAATTGCGTGTCCAGCACTGCTTGCAAAACCGTAAACGTGTCGCCGTCTCCGGCCAGGTTGTGGGCAATGAACAGTGTGACAAAACCCGCCACCGCGGCCACCACATTGCCGATGCTGATGCGGAAGAAAAATTCCAGCACAATGCTCAACAGCACCGCACCCCAGCCGATGAATACGGCCGAAGAGTAGAGATTGGTGACGGGCGGTCGACCGGAAATGTAAATACGGGCGATCAGGCCGAATGTGTGCAGACAGAACGTGAACACGATCAGCCAGCAGCTAAACCGTCGTAAGGGCTCGTACCATCCCAGCCAGCCGATGGCGGTGCACGACGAAGGCGAAGATGTAAAGTCCCATGCAAAGCATGAAGGGATTCAAGTTGATTGAAAAAGGCTTCGAATCGAATCTTCTGCAGGTCGACGCCCTCGGGCTGGGAGGCAGCCAGTAGCCGCTGATACTTGGCCACGGCCGCATTGAACTCGTCCGCCTTACCCTGCGCGTAGGACGTCAGCATGCTGTCCCAGACCAGCGTCGATGTCCGCGACTTCCTGTCGATGCAGGATCTTGTCGACAAACGCCTGGTTAATCGCCGCGGCAAACGGCAACCAACTCGTCTTTCCCCTTGCCCACCGGAACCGTCAGCGGTGGCTCGGATGGACAGCAGTTGCCTTGTTCCGCTCGGGAATGGACATGGCCAATTCCACGAAATTCGTTCAAGGTTTTTTCGGCAGCCTCGGGATCCTGCTCCCGCTGTTCGGCCGTGGGGAGCGCCGGAAACGGGATGGGTGCGAACGCGCTTCGCAACACGTCGACTTTGCGCAGCCGCAGGCTGAGTTCGTACAGGTGATAGAGATTGTGGCTTGTCCCGCAGCGCCTTAACGTCGCCACCATGTTGCCGCAGGATCTCGTAGGCCTCCGCCACCGCCTGTCTTGAATCGCTCCCAACCGGGTTTCAGCTGCTCACGACTATACATGAAGTGCTGTTGACGCGGCAGCTGCAAGATGTCCAACGTCTCCAGATGCGGAATGTAGTACACAGCGTGCTTTTCGGCGTCCGGTGAAAACGTCACTTCATCAAGCAGCCACTTGATGGCCGGCATACGCGTCTTGCTTACTCCAGCGTCGTGTCCGCGTAAGATTGCTTGTTCGAAACGACTTTCAGCGTGTTCCGCGCCAACGTATCCAGCGGCTTGGCTCGGCCCTGGAAGATCACGGGAAGTTGGCCGAATTCCGTCAGGTTCATGCCGTCGACAATCGTCGGCTTCGGCCGCCACGCACCGCACAGGATCGCAGCGCAAACAACATCAATGCCACGCCCGGCGCTGCTAACCGCTGACGCCAACCACTGCGTGCCGCGACCAATTCTTGCTGAGCAATGTCGCCTTGCACGCCGGCCGCGTTCGCGATCCAGAAATCGCGTTAAGGTGGCTCCAAAATGCCAGACCAGACCCACCAGGCTTAACATGCAGGCCACGTACGGAATCATCCAGCCGAAGTTGGTGACCAGTTGCAAGGACGTCGCCTCTCCATCGGGCAGCGGATGATAGCCGCTTTGATAAAAAGTCTCGCCGGCGTAGCGCAGCGGATTGTTCATCCAGATTCGCACTTCCTGGTTCTTCACGCCCCGCTGGGGATCGTTCAGCGTGACATAGGACGAATAATCGCGCGGGATGGCCGTGCCGATATAGTCGTTCTTGCGAATGTCTTGCAGCGTGAGTCGTGTAAGGTTTGTAGTTTCTGCGATTGCGCAAAGCGAGATGTCGTACACCTTCCCACCGAAGCTGACCGATTCAGGCGAGTCGGCCGCTCCGATAAACATGGTCGACGCATCGCAGTGCCGTTGCGCCAGCAACAACGTCTGTTCCCGATCACCGAGCGATTTGGGCGTCAGCCGCACGTAGGCGGCGGCCTCGTTGACCGCGTCGGAACTAGGGCCCACCGGAGTCTTGCGCTTCTGCCAAGACCTGCGTTGCCCAGGCCGTGCGTGGCTGGGTTGCGAAGTCGCCGCTGCCCCGGATTCTTCGGTCATCGGCACCAGCTCGCGCATTCTTGATGCTGCGAATCAACTCCATGTCAAACGGCAATGCCTCGTGCTGGAAAGGTCGCCCCTCTCTCAAACGAGATAACGGGAATCGAAACCACCTGATCGTGGTCTTCGGGTGAACGGTCGATCACGGCGATCTCCAGCACGGCGGGTTCGCTGGCCATCGACGTCGTCTCACCCTCCTTGATCAGCATCCGTTCTTCGACCGCCGCGAGACTCACCACCAACTCGCCAATCATCAGCAAGGCGACTCCCAAGTGAATCACGACAATGCCCGCGCGTCGCTGGAACACCAGCCAACTGCCCCACAAGCAGCACCAGCCCGGCTCCCAGTCCTTGAGCCAACTGCCACAGAATTCTCAGAGACGAATCGCTGATCCGCGTCGAGCCTCCGTAGGCGATCAGCCAGAAGGCAGTCAGGCCCAGCAACCCGGAGACTGCCGCTCGCAGCCAGAACCGAGCCTTGTTGCCGACGGGCGTCCGTAACACCCAAAACACACTGCCGCCCAAAGGGCGGCGGTCGTCCAACGAAAGAATTCCCAGATCGTCTCCCAGGATACTCGGCTGGCGTCGCGCACGCCGTCCGCCGCATTGCCACTGGCCACCACGGCAGATGGTGAGTGCCACGCCTGCGGCAATAATCCCCAGTCCGGCATACAATCGTCCGCCTTTGGCCTGAACCTTAAATCGTGTCGCATGGGCCGCGAACAAATTCAGCCCCAGCAAGAGACCAATTGACCAGCCGCCCGGGAAAGGAAACTTGCCCGGTATCGTCGGCAGCTTGGGAAAGAATGAATCCGGAAAGAACACATCCAGCGGAACCCAAGCGACCCACGTGCGAAAATAGTGGCTCAGCACGTCCCACATGGTCTCCTTTTCCTGAGCTAAAGTGCCCACAAATACCAAGACAATCGACAACGCAAACAGCGTTACCGTCAGCCGTAAGCTGGCCAACGGTCGCAGCAACTCGGCCGCATAGGTAGTCCAATGATCCGCACGGACGACTGCACGAGCGCCGATTGACGCTGCAGTCGGAAACGAAGTTGCATCAGTTGCCACGGGGCACCTCAAGGTTCGATCGAATAGGGCCGACTTCTGAGCCGTCTGTCGTGCTTGTGTTCGCCATTCTACGGCTGAAATTGTATGGACTCGACGAAGTTGCGGAAATTCGCTTCTTCACGGGCCACCAGGTCCGCCGGTCCGGTAATCTTGAAAAACCACATGACAGCGCTGCGTTCAACCATGGCCGCGATTGTGGCGCGACGCGGTTCCGCGAGGGACTCGATTCGATTGACCCACGTTCCCGTCGCGTCACCCAGCGCGATGGCGGCGGAGTGTTGACCCAGTTCCGACTCGGTAAGCGGCTCAAGCTGCAATTCACGGCGCCAGCGGTTAATGTTGTCCAGCACGCCCGACGGTGGCAGCGTGATAACCGTAATATCCGCGGATTTCTCACCATCGGCAACTGAAAAGTAAGCGCGTCGCATGCCGGACGCGGGTTGTTGGTTCCAGCCTGTCGGCAGTTCAAACCTAAAATCCGCGGAATTGGGCGATTTGTCGGGGGAAACGCCCGACGAGCTGGACACTGGCGGGTGCGGATTGGGCAGGCCACTGGCGGATGCAAAGGGAGCCACCATGGCGTTTCCCGGGTCCGCCGCGCCAGACAGGTCGACCATTTCGATTTGCAGCGTCCCCGCAGTGATGGCTTCGACGGATTCCGACAGTTGCGTCTCGTCCAATGGAGCAAGCTGCAGTTGGCCTCGCCAGCGATTGACGTTCTCTAACGTGTCTTGCGGAGGAGCCAGCCCCACGACACTGATCGTGGGGGCCCCCGACTTGGCCCCCGCCCGGAGCGTAGCCAGCCGCATGCCGCTGCCAGTTTCCTGGGACCAACCTTCGGGTAACGTCCAGACGGGCTCCTGGCGATCATTCAACGTCACGGATTGCAGCAGGGAACGGAAGCCGTCCACGACGGAGGACACGTCGTCCGGAGCGCCCAGCATCTTGAAGAACCAGACCTGAGCTGCCGCCGCGAACAATCGCGGCCAGCATCCGGGCTTGCAACGGCTGCGTGGTGGCATTCTTCGCAGCCACATCGACGATGGGTTTCGTCTCAATCTGTTTGGGGATGGAGAACACGCGCACTTCGTCGCGTTTGCTGCAACCGAGCATGATCAGCGTGAGAGTTGCGACGATTCCGATCAGAGTGGGTGAAGTACTGCACCGTCGAGGTTGCCGATCCATCATGCGTGATTCTCCTGGGTGGGGCTGTCAAACTTGGGCTGATGAAAATGTCGCAAATTCAGGTCCCCACGGCTCCGGAAGTGTTGCGAGACTCAACTTCGCATCAGTATTGCCGTTTGCCGCAGCTAAGTGTAGCGGTAGATGCTACCTGTTATCTACGTCAAGCGCAGGGATTTGGCTCGGGAGCTTCACCGTCGTTCAGCCGAAACCCGCGATTTGGCTGGCTGGCGTTTTGTGTCACGGCGCCACGCGGCCCGCTGCCGTTCCCAGATTCGTACGGTGCAGTGACGATGGGATCAATAATCGGCTTGAGCGACGGACAGGACTGGCCGTCTAGCCAAACATTTGCAGAATAAAGTCCATGATGCTGCTGTTGAGCGGGTAGGCACCGTTCCAGGACCACATGTTCCGCACCAGGTCGAACATGAAGAGCCCCGTCAGGCCCAGCGGCAGCATCACCAGGCCCAGCGACAATACATTCACGATCGAATAGGGTGCCTCGCCGCTGCCGGCTCCGACGCCAATCGGCGCCATCGCGACCTGCTCGTCCTCGCCGTAGCCTTCCACGGCTTCCTCGCCGCGCACCAGGGTGGCGGCCTCGTCATCCAGTTCTTCCGTATCGAGTGCAATGACCTGCGACCCGCTATCCCCTTCTCCCATGTCGCTCTCGCTAGGGGATAACAGAAAGTCATCGTCGGCCTGCATCGCGTCCTCTTCGACCAGGTCTTCGTCCAAATCGACCAGTTCTGCCTCGCCGAGCTCAAGGACCTCATCGCCTCCCACGGACAGTTCGGGCGGGGTATGATCGAGTGCGATACCGCTGTCCCCCGGCGAGGACAGGTTGATGCCACTGCCGCTGGAGTCCAGCGTCACATCACTGCCGTCGGTGACGCCCACGCCGGTGTCGGACGCGGCCAAATCGAGTTCCCCAGCGTCCAGGCTGATCTCGCTGCTCGATCCCAGGCTCAACTCCAAATCCTCGTCGCTTAAATGCAGGCCGGGTTCTTCGTCGTCCAGCACGATGTCCTCGTCATCCGCGAGTTTCGCGCACACCGAGATCCCCGGTCGCTGCGGCATCGTCGTCGATCGCTTCGGCGAATACGTCTGAGCTGTCGGTGAGTTTGATCGAGCTTTCCACGAGATTCAGTTCGCTGCTATCTCCGATGTCGACGTTTTCCTCCAAGCTCACTTCGGCATGTGACTCCGGCTGGCCCACGGCACTTTGCGACGATAGAAAATCACTGCCGGCTTCCAGTTTTAATTCGGAGAGTGCGTCGCCCGGTGCAGGAGCGTCCAGATCGATCTCGTCCAAGGTGATTTCGTCGGCCAGCTTCGCCTTGCCGATAATCGTGCTGGATGCCGACGACGCGGCTCCCACGTGATCGTCGTCGATCACGTCGTCTCCCAGACTTAGTCCACTGGTTTCGCCTAGATCGATCAGTTCGTCCAGTTCGGCGTCGATAATCGCGCTGGAACCGGCCCGCACCACAGAATCACTGGGGCTGGCCGCCTCGGTGACATCGGACCGCATGGCCTTGTAACGCTCGATCTCCTGGAGTTTGAATTTCCAGGTCTTCCCATCGCGATAAGCGTGGATTTCGCCGCGCGAACGGGCTTCTGCGAGGTCTTCAGGAGACACTCCCAGCATCTTGGCGGCTTCTTCCATTGGGATCAGGTTCGACATGGACGTTGGCTCCTCGGTTCGGCGTTCATCACAGGCTCAGCGTTGTTCGACGATGGCTCGTACGTCGCTGGGCTTTGGATCGGCTCCATTAAAATCATTCATCTGCAAATCCCACTCGTAACGGCGCACGCTACGCAGCGTAATATGCCCGTCTTCAGGATGGACGTCGTAGGTTCCCATAACCCGAGCGGTCGTGTCCACAATCAGTACGTATTGACCGCCACTGGCTGCCGGGATGGTCAAGACGTGCGTCTGGGCATTCTCGTTCGCCGTGCTCGTCACCTGGCCCCTGGCCTCGGGCGGGCCGGTGGTGAGCCAGACCGCGAATACGGCGGTTGAGATCCCCACGACGACACCCAATGCAACTCCGTTTTTCATTTCGATTACCCTCCATGTCTGAGTTTCTGGTCAACCTCTATTCTAAAAGCAGTTAGTCCTGGTTCAAGACAAATAGTGCGGCGACGGCGCCCTCCCGGTCGGATTAACCGGCACAGCCCCCGCACCCCCGGTACCCGCGCCCCTGGTCTTTACCCACATTTTGGGTTCGTTAGACCGCAAGCCAACGAAGAATGCCGGGCACACGCTCGTTCTGGGGAAGCACGATGCGGCATGCTTCGGCGGCGTGCGCGTCGGCCGGACGCGCACGCCGCCAGAAATCGCCTGGGAGTGGTGGCCTGCCATCGAATTCACCCGCGCTTTCTTCTGGCTTGCGGTCTAACGACGCGGACGGATTCGCCCATCCGCAATGAATGTCGACTTGGCCAATGCGTACCACGAGGCCAGTGCGCTTCCAGCCGACTTGAACCGTCCGTAACAAAAACCGCCAAACTGCGCTTCTTGGAGTGTATCACCGTCCTCTGCTTTGGGAGCCATCTTATGAACGTCCCTTTTCCCTCGTCGCGGTTCTCAGTTTTGCTGCTCACGACATCGCTCGTGCTGTGTTCCACGGTCAGCCAGTCCGCATTCGGTCAGGCGGTTCGACGTGGCCAAGGCAAGTCGAACGCCGTCAAGAAAACGCAACAGCTGAACGGAATATCGACCATCAAGGGTCAAGCCAAACTGCGGGCCAAGACTGCGTTTCAAACGAACGGAAAGCGCATCGTGAAGCAAAAAGCGCTGCAAAATGGGTTCAGCAAACAACAGGTGATCGATCATAAACCACAAGTCAAAAACAAACTGCAGAACCATTTCAAGCAGGAGGCAGCCGATCGAGCACACCTTTGGTTCGCAAACCAGGGAAGCGAACTCGTCAGGCACAAAATCACGCAGCAGAACCTGGCTCCATCCAAGCTGCTGGCCATTCATCCCGCGCTCAAGCAGCGATGCAACCGGATTCAGTATTTGCGGCAGCCCGGCAATCAGCGGTTTCGCTGGAGCTGGCGAAAATGGTGTGGTTACTATCCCACATGTTGTCACTGGTGGTATTCGTACTGTGGACCCGTCTATTACTTCGATCCGACCTGCACGCTGACCTACGACTGGTACAACTACTATGTTTGCCCTGTGGAGGTGCAATCGTTGGTCTTCGCGCCTGAAGTCCGTTGGGCCCTGGGACTCAAGTGCGTGTTGATTCCCGGCAAGGGACTTGGCATCGAGGCCGTCAAGCCGGATTCGCCTGCCGAACTCGCCGGACTAGAACCGGGAATGATCATCATTTCTGCCAACGGGATGGCGATCATCGACGAGAGTTCGATGGCCATCGCCATCGATCAATCGGGCGGTGTCCTGCAGCTGGACGTGCTCGGTTCCGCGAACGGGCAGCCGGCACGACACACCGTACTGCTGCAACCCGTGCTCGGATTCTGAGAGCGGTTGCACTGCGTATTCCCGCCCCGGTGTCATCCTGAACGTAGCGAAGCGCAGTGCAGGATCTGCCAGCCAACTTGACATAATCGCTAGGGCAGACCTGCCGGTCGCCCGTGTCGCCCCTTCGTCCATTTCTTCGGCTTCCCAAAGATCGCCAAGAATTCTTCTACGGGAATCGGTAACGAAACGAACGGTCCCTCCGATGTGGGACCGACTTGAATGGGCAGTTCGTTAGTTTGAATGATCATGTTGATTAGCTGGCCATTGGAAAACTCAAATCGAGAATAAAACACGCCAGGGAAACGGTATAACACGCCGTTTGGCGAAATGGATTTTTCCCGGCGTTGTTCGCCTGCCAAATCCGCAACCCATTCTTCTGGCAGGACGGATAACAACACGGCCGCTGTGTCGCCTTTACGTATAAACATCTGAGGAAGGACGCTGCCCGTTCGATCTGTCCCGGCGGCAATCTCGACAACGCGATCCCCATCGACGGCCAAGGCGGCATAGAAGCCGTCATATTCGGCAATGCGAAACGTTGGTTCGTACGTGTAGACGTAGATCACAACGGCTCGAAACAGGAGCCAACCACTGCCCCACAGAACTACATTCAGCAGCAGCGTGATCCCGATCCACTTCAACCAACGACTTCTTCCAGCCGACTTCATCGCGGTCAATCACCGTCAACAAGCCCTAAACTCCGCCAGTGTTCTTCTCCTTGCGGTACCTTTTGGGCTTGCCAAATAGCTCCAGGAATTGCTCGATGGGAACAGGCGGTGAAACAAATGGTCCCGTCGGAGTTGCGCTGATCTTAAGTGGTATTTCATCCGTGCCGAAAACTGCCATCACGAGATGACCGTCTTTGAAATCGAAATAGCTCAATGACGTTACTCCGTAAACGTACGAGGTCGTAATGCCATTTGTTTCAACCGTCCAATGTCGTCGTTTCGCTAGGTCGTGTCAGCCAAGTTTCTGGCAAGTCCGCTGAGCATTACAGGTTCAGAAGCATCCCGTTTGACAAAAATGGTCTGCCATCCGACCGTATCAGGTTCTGTGCGGATCTTCAACACACGGTCGCCGTCGCCGGCCAAGCGAGCCTCGAATCCTTCGTATTCCGCAACACGGTACGACGATCTGTGCGTAAAGGCGTGGATCAAGAAAGAGCGCGAGGCCAGGCCAAGTGCTGCAAGCGCAACCAGACTCAGCGCGATCGTTAGTAGCACCCAGAGGATCAGGTTATTTTTTCCAGCCGCCATCATCTGGATCGATTACCTTTCCGTAGAGTTCCCGTATGAAATCATCTTCGATCCCGGAGTATACGTCCCACAGATGAGTTTGTATCCATCCCATGTGTCGCCGGTAATGGTTGCGAGGATCTTGTTGTTCGGACCAGTGCGGCCGTTGTCCCGTCAGGATTCTGACTGCATTTGCATTTACATTCCACACCAGCTCTGCCTTGTACGCTTTGTTGTGCCCGTCTTCATTATTTTGGGCACCCAGGCTACCTGGTGACCATTCGATTTCCACGCGGCTATTTGCCTGAGACACAAATGACTCGCTTGAGTAACCTCGCCATCGTGCTTTCTGCTTGCTGATTTACGAACGTCTTGAGTGCTTCCCCAAACTCCTTCTTCGTATCTTTCAGCCCCAAGAACGTCGTATAACACGCATCATAAAGGGCTTGCACCTGCGGATCCAACGTCACCGGTACATTGGAATCCCAGAATTCAAAATCGGCTGAGCTGTGTTCTTCGGCGTACTTCATCATCACATGGTAGTTTAGTTGCTGCACGAACGCGTTGCTCTGCCAGTGTCCGCCGACTTCGCCGTGGGCGCCGGGAGAACCAATGCTGATAATGTTCGTCGCCGTCCCATTTTCCGGCTCGAAGTAGGTTGCGGGGAACCAGCTGCGGACCTCATTGACGGCGTAAATGGCCACGGCCGTCTGGATGTTGGCCGCCAGGTCGCGAGTCACATAGTTGCCCTCCCTGCCAGGTGTGCTGCGGTGAATCAGCGACGAAGACTGTCCCGGCCGGTCCACTGAATACACCGGATCAAACATGCCCACGAAGCTGACCGTGATGCCCTCGCCCCCCAGCCTTCGTGCCAATTCGGCGGCCTGAGCCGCGCCGCGACTCCAGCCAAAAATGTGGATCTCCTTCCCGCGTCCATGGCGGAGTATATCCTGCGTCATGTAGTCGAGGTTGCCCTCAAACTCGCTCAAAGCAAAACCGCCTTCCAGTTTCGGATACAGTGAGTCTACCGCATTGCCGATGCCGCCATAATAAAATTTTGTACCACGATATTGATTATACATGCGCTCGACGTTGCCCACTCCATAAAAATGCATGAAGGTGCCGCCGATGAAGATGCCGATGGTGTTCGAGGTTTCCTGTAGTCGGTACGGTGAACGCACGCCGTCAATTAACTGCTGCAACTGCGGTTTTGTGGACTGCAGCTGGGGGTTGGCCGCAAACGCGGCACGCAGGACCTGTGTCATCTTCGGCGAATTCCATGTGCCGGCGGCCTTCGTCACCGCCGTCAAACGCGCGCGCCCGTGACCGACGACGCCGCTGAAGTTGACCCAGCCATCCTGGTCCACGAAACCAATCAAATTACTACCTAGGTGTTCAATCGCTGGTCGATTTGAGTGACCGACGATTCCACGCTCAATGAACACTGGTGGACCGACTCGCAACTCCTCAAGAAAGACCGCTCGACCCTCCCTCCGGACCCGGAATCGGATGTTAAAGTCGTGTGCCGTCGCCACAGCGTCCGATGCACTGGCCGTCGCATCGCCCATCGGCTGCGATTCGCGGGTCAAGACCTCGGATGTCAGCGTCGCCAGGCCCTGGGCGTGGGCCTCCCACGACTGGGTATTCGAAGAGTCAGTGAATTCGGCCAGGCCATCCGGGCCTACCGTCTGGATCGGCTGTTCGGACGTAAACGTGGTGGACGTGTCGCCCAGCTGGATCGTGCCGTTCAGCCCGTCCAGCTGGGGGGCTCGACCGTCTTCCGGCTGGGCCAATGCCTCGTCGGTCTGCGTGGCGTGGGCGATCAGTGCCGAAACCGACTCCCCAAACCCGTCTACGGACTGTTCGACGTCGACGTGGAAGTCCGGGCTCAACCCAGTCGGGGGTGCAACGTACGCGCCGCTCCAACCGTTCCAGCCAAACGTTTCCGGCGCGTAACTCCAGTAGCCGTAGTAAACCCCTCCGCAAGCGCCGCCGTAGTGGTATCCGCTGAAGCAGCCGTAGATCCACGAGTAATTCAGTCCCGTCCAGCCATAGTTGTTAAGGTTGTAGCTGGACCACAGCCACCATACGTCGGCATACGTTGTCCCCCACCAGAGGTTAGCGCCCCAGTAGGCATAGACGCCCGGATGATTGTAATAGTCGATCTCCTGGATGACGGGATAGGTGGTGGCCACCGTGGCTGTCGTCCGCGCCACGTACCCCAGATCGGGCGTGGGAGGCTCGATCGCTTCCGGCAGCGCAAGCTCCCCGTCATCAAACGTCGCGACCAGGGCAAACTGCCCCGCTGCGCGCATGTCGCCCGCCAATGCATCCCCGTAATCCATCCCTTGCGATCGCGTCAGCGCCGCGCCGGTGACGGCCATGTGGTAGTCGTTCCGCGCCGCGGCGAGTAGCTGTCGCTGGTTGGCCTGTAGCTCCGCCAGCGGATCCACGATCTGCGTTTGTCGGGCGTTGGCCTCAGCGTTGGCCAGGTCTGCCCACGGGCTGCTCGTCATCCCGGCCAGCGAACTGGTCAGCGCGGCCACCTGCAGGGAGGTGAACGCTCGAATCAGATTGGCCTGTTCGGCTTCCAGTCCCGATTGATTGGCGGGATCGTAGTAAGCCTGCGTTAGTGCGGAATTCATGGCTGTTTGGGAGTCGGCCACCGCGCTGGCACGTTGCAGCCGCAGCAGATTGGAGCCCGTCGTCAGCTGGAACCCCGCTTGGGACACGCCTTCGCGTCGCGTACGACTCAGCTGACCGTAGACGGCTCGATAGTGATCTTCTGCCGACTGCAGGGCGGCGTCGCGTTGATCGCGAGCGGGCTGAATGCTGGTACCGTCGCGGGTGGCCTGTGCCACGGCGACATCGTACACGCGTTCCGCCTCGGCCAGCAGGCCGCGGTACGATTCTGCCTCGCGGCCTAACGACTCGGCAAATGCCCGCTGTTGGTCGGCGGCTGCGATCGCCATGTTGGCGCTCAGGTCCGCTTGTTGTGCATCGTGCGCCAGATCCACGATCGCGATTTCGTTCGCCGAAGCCAGGTACTGGTTCGCCCGCAGCGTGTCAAATTCGGTCTCCGCGACACCCACATCGTGTTGAACAGCCAGGTAATCGTCTCGGATGCTGCTCCAGGCTGCCTGTCGCGCCACGGCGCGTTGCCTTTCGAACGAGGCCCAGGGCACGTTCCACGTAGATTCCAGCACGGCGGCCGCGCCCACGCGTGCCGCAGATGCGGCCGACCACAAATCCGCGTTGAGCACTGCCTCTTGATCTCGCCGCAGGCCGGCTCGGGCGGCTTCACCGAGCCAGTAGTCGGACTGCGCCGCCGCGAGTGCCCGCGTACGGGCGTACTGGGCGTCCGCACGACGGATCTGCCGGGTCCGATCCCAAGTGGCCTGGTCGACTTCCGCCTGATAACTGCGCGCGGCCTCCGACGAGGCATAGGCCAGTTCCAGTGACGCGACATGATTGCGCCAGTTCGCGTCCGCGTTGGCCAGCGATGCATCGTAACGGTAACGAGCCTCCTTTCTGGCATCATCGCGTGCATTCCCGTCATGGTCCTGCTCGAATTGATGCTCAATCTGAATCAGTGCGGTCTGGTACCGTGTGTCGGCGCGGACCGCCGTTGCCGCGTGCGCGCGTTCGGCGTCGGCCGTGCCGATAGCAAGTTGACTTTGATTCTCAACCGCATACGTGGCGCTGCCCAGCTGCTGCATGGCTGCGGAAACGGCGGCGATCCGTTGATCCCCCGCAAGGCTCACGGCATAATTCCGCTGAACCAGGGCGGTATCTGACTCGTAGGCAGCCGTGAGCCCCTTCGCATCTACGCCGGACTGGCGCCATGCGGCGGCGCTCAGCCCCCGGTAGGCGGCGACAAAAGGCGACACCTGGCTGAACCAGGCCGCCATGGCCGAGCTTTCCGCGGCACGGAACTGCAGGTAGGCGTCGTTCGGATTGGCAGCGGCAATGGCCTGCCACTGGGCCGCGCTGGCGGCTGACACATCGACCTGGTAGGTGGCTTCCGCGGCACCGGCGGCATAGGCCTCGTCCACCGCTGCATCGCGTCGTTGTTGCTCATGCAACGACTCGGCCTGCCACGATCCCAGCACTCGCTGGTAATCCGCTTCAGCGATCAGCGTGTCCTTTTCAAACGTGGCGGCGGACACGCTGAAGATTTTGGCGGCGTCGTTACGCGCGCTCTCCACGGCACTCGCATGCAGCGTCTGAGCTTCACGTTCGGCGAAGGCGACCTTGGCGTCTCCGACCGCGCGTAACATATTCCATCCGGGCCGCTCCGCGATCTTCATCCTCGCGCAATTCGATGGCACGAATTTGCCGCTGGAAGGACTCCTGGGCCTGGCGTTTGATTTCTTCGAACCTTTCTGTGGCATGCTGCTGGATTTCGTCGTAGGTTTCTTGTTCTTCCTGGCAGTATTCTCCCCAGCTCCACCAGTTCGTGGCACAGCTGATCGTCAAGTCGGCCTGAGCCGGCCCGATGGTCATTGCCAACTGATAGTCCGCGCGGGCGATCGAATCGTCCCGATCGCGAGCGGCTTCCGCGTAATCGATGTCGGCAGCCTGGGCTTGGGCATGCTCCAGGTTGAGTTCCGCCTTGGCCGCCTCGGTCTGCACGTGCAGTGTGCCAAAGGCTTGTGCCACGCCAACCGCCAGGGCATCATCGGCCGTGGTTTGCTGGCGCGAATGAGCGACATTTGCTGCGGAAGTCTGTCGCACATAGTTTGTTTGGACCGTGCTGATGAAATCCTGATAACTGACCTGCTGATCAGCCAGTGCCTGAAAGTAGTTTGCAGTGGCATTGGCTTCGGCGACGGCTCGGACGTAGCGAATGGCGGCCAGGTCGGCGTAGTAGGCTGCGGTGCTCGTCCCCGCGCTGTTGCTGTAAGCGAGCGTGGCCAACTTATGCGTGTAGTGCAGGCCAACCTCGTAGCCACTGCGAGCGGCGGCCTGATCATGTTGAAGCTGTGCTTCCGCGTGGGCGAGTTGGTGAGACCGGATGGCGGCGCTCTCGGCCGAATAGACCGCTTCCGATGCTTCGGCGAGCACCAGAGCTTCGTTGCGGCGGGCGGCCGCTCCGGCCTCGATGCCCGAAAAATGCACCACGGCATCCGCCACTGCACGGGTCAGGATCATCGCATCCTCGCGCAGTTGCTCGGCCCGATCCAGCTGCGATGCGACAATGTCGCGGACTTGCCGCACGTTCAGCTCACCCAGGGCAAGCTTCCAGCCGAGCCGCGTTTCTTCACGCGAAACGATCAGCTCCAGGTTCGCCGTGGCAGTGTGACGGATGTAATCTTCGTAAGCCGCATTCGATAGTTCGGAGGCTTGCGAACTCTCCGGATCGACGGTCGCGGCGTAGATGGCCCGCGCCACACCGTGCCGGCGTTGGCGGAATGCCCTGCCGACTTCTTCGTCACGTACGGCTTCCGCTTGGGTTACCACCGTACGGTAGGCCAGGGTGGCATGGGCCACACCGATATCGTGCAGGGTTTGGGCATCGGCCTGGGCCGAGACAAAATCGGCCAGCGCGTTTTCCTCAGCCATATCGGTGTAGGCTGCGGCGACTGTCAACGCTCGTTCCACATAGGCGCCTTGTTCGCCGTAGACGTCCTGGGCATAGTCAAGTTCGGCCTGTACGTCGCTCTGGATTCTGGCCACGTTAATCTGCGCGCTGCGAGCGGATTGATTTACTTCGGCGAGTTGTATGGCCGTCACGCGGTTCAATTCTGCGTGGGCGAGGTTGGTCTGATAGGTGCTCCAGGGGCCGGCGTAAACCGTGCTCCAACTGGCCACGTCCGTCACGTAAGCGTTAGCCTGACTGATCTGGAATTCCCGTGTGCGGGAGGCCGATAAATTATCCTGCACGCGCTTCTCGACGACGGTACTGGCGTCGAGATTCTGGGCGGCCGCGATTTCGCGGTATGTTCTCCCGGCCTCGGCCACGACGAGGTCCACGGTATAGTCGGCGACGGCGGTGGCCACGGCGATGTTGTAATCATCCTGCGCCGTGGCCACGTCCACCTGATACGCAAACCGCAGATTCGCCTGTGCCACGGTTGTGTCGAGCGTCACTCCGTGGGCGTCCTGACGATAGCGCTTCGTGGCGTCGATCCGCTCAGCATCAATTGCTTCGTCGATGTTGGCCTGCTCCAATTCACGATCACGCTCGGCTTCGGCGACTTGTCGCCGATGCGTCCTGCTGTTTCGTTCACGGACCGCCGAATTGTCCTGGTAGACAAAATACTCAAAGCCAGAATAGGGATAATTGCAAGTCGAGCCGGGCAGGCATCGCACGTGAGTTATGTCGCCAGGCTGATGGTTAGCCTCGTTGGCGTCAGCCACCTTGATCAGGTAAGACTCCATGTTGTCGGCAGTGTCGACAGCACGTACATGTCCCGCCGCCGCCATCGTGGTGCGGTACGTGGCCCCATCGGTGGCCAGCTGGGCGTCGCGCTGCAAATACTGCAAGTCGACTTGGATGCGGTAGTCGCGCAGCAGCTCGCCGAGCGATGTCGCCCGCAGCGCCTCTGCGTCCGCGACTTGATCCGATCGAATGGCTCGCGCGGCGGCAATCGTGTGCGCCTCGAAGCGGACGGCTCCGGCCAGCGCGTGATCGCGCTCGTATTCAAACCCGATCACCTCCTGGCGATATTCCGACTCAATTTGAGTCACGTCTGCACGATAGGCTGCCCAAGGTGTGCCCACCGAAATCGACCAATGTTGAACGGCTGCCAGCAAGGCTGTAGCAATCGACTGTTCTCGCTGTCGTCGAGCTTCCGCGATTTGCTGGTCTTTGTCGAAAACCAGGTCGGCCAACGCTTTATCCCGGCGCTGGTGCGCCTGAGCGAGACGGGATGCCAGGTTGTCGCTGGCCGTGGCCTGATCGACGTTGTAATCATGTACGTCTTCCAGCAGATCGACGAGCGTGTCATGTTGATGCTGCCGCACCATGCCCGCCATTTGGCGTTCCAGTTCGATGGCGGCGACTTGCCCGGCATGTAGGGCATCGGCGATGGCCGTGTTACGCTCCTTGGCCGCGGTGGCCACGCTCCGATCAAATTCGGCATTGATCCGTCGGCTACGGGCATTAAATGCTTCGGAGGCTGCGTGGCCTCGATCCGCACACGTGTTGTACCCAGCAATCGTTGGGGGATCGTTCTCGCATTCCACGTAAGCGTCGTCCCAGGCATTGGATAGCGCCTGGTCGCGCCGCTGGAGGGCATGGTCGTACTTTGATTGCCAGGCATCGTACGCGGATTGCCAGTCATCGCTATAGGATCGCCAAACCTCACTAAGAGCATCGGCGAGGGCCATATAGTCCGTGTCGTCCAGTTCCGGCCTGTTGGCGCGGGCCGCATCGTAATCGTCGGTGGCCTGCCGGATGGCATCGTCGTAATCTTGCTGGGCTGCCGCGATGTCGTCCCGGTACTCGGCGTAAGGGGTCTCGC
Organism: uncultured Planctomycetales bacterium; assembly: GCA_963695565.1. Lineage (GTDB taxonomy): Bacteria > Planctomycetota > Planctomycetia > Pirellulales > Pirellulaceae > CAVOGW01. The sequence continues at coordinate 1,078,756 of CAVOGW010000001.1, read as the reverse complement.
GCTGCGCGAGGTACAGCTGTTCCGCCTCGCGTGCCGCCATCAAGTAACTCTGCTCCGCCTGCCAGACCGCCGCCCGATACACGGGGTCCTGGAACGGATCAAACGTGGGGCCGTCGTAGCTGGGCGCCGCGGGCGGTTGAGGCAAGCCGGCATCCTCGGGAATCACGACGTCGTTGCTGAATGGACGTGCTGGCCAGACGAAGTCCTGCAGCGTGTACGTCGGTCGCTGGTCCACCGGTAATGCATTCAGGGCAGTCAGGAACGCCTGTTGCGCTACCGCAATTTCTTGCCGGTAACTGGCTTCGGCGTCGCGGTGCGCTTGCTCGTAGTCTCGCTCTACCGACTGTTCGATTCCCGACTTGACGACTTCCGCAACCGTTATCGCGAAATCGTACTCCGACTCCGCGTTTACCTCCCCCAACCCAAACAGCGCATCCGCCAGTTCGCTGATCGTGGCAAATTCCAGATCCGTGGCCGACTGCCAGTCACTGTCCAGCAGTGAAAGCGCATGCACCAACGTCAGGGCCTGCGGGCTACTGTCGTTCGTATCAAAAACGAAATTGGCGACCTTCCAATCGCTGACGCCACCCGTCGGGTATTGGACTCGCGCTCGCACGGAATAGAACCCCGCTTCCGCCGGAGCTGGATCAAACTGAAATTCGCCGCTACCGTTTGTGAGCACGGAAGAGTCACGTTGGAAATCGTGGTCCACGTCCAATTCGACCGTCAGCCCACCGATGCTTCCGGAACTCCAGGCGACACTCCCCGCCAGGATCGAGATTTGGGTGCTGCCGTCGCTGGCCGTACTGCCTCCCGACGTGGCCGTGTCGTGCAGCAACCCGAAATCGGAAACGTACAAATCGGTGGCGTTGGCGCTACTGAACACAAACGCGACGGACTCGGACGGACCGTAGAGAAACTCGCTTCCTGTTGGTCCCAGTGATTCGCGGGCCCGGGCCCACAGCGTGACCAGCTGCCCGTCTGTCAGGCCGCCTGGTTCAAACTCGTAGTATCCGAAACTATCGACCAACGCCGTGCCCACGATGGGCCCGTTTTCGCTCCAAGCGAATTCAACCCGAACGTCAGTCAATGGCCCGTCATTCTGCACGTAACCAAAAACCGTCGGATCCGTCGTGACAGGGGGCATGCCGCCGCTGCTGTGGAGCAAATCCAGCGTGAGCGTAGCAGGCAAATTGTCCACGGGTTGGTAATCAAACGTGGGGATGGCATACCAGGCACTCGTTAAATACTGCGCACTGGCTGCATCAAGCTCGCGGGTGCGAGCACGAATGCTGGTTGGGCCAGCTTGCGTAAGCCAGGGCCTGATGCGGAATTGACCAAGTTCGTCGGTCGTCGTCATTTGATTGACGCCATTCGCATCGCTGGTGTCGAAGTCGAGTTCCACCGTGACGTCTTCCAACTGCCGTTCGTTCGTAATCCGTCCGACGATGGTCGGGTCTGAAACACTGGCAGCCGGATGTTCCAGACCGACGGCAGCGAATTGGGCTGGATTGTTCGGCTGGTATTCAAGCGTAAAAGTCGCGACCGCGCCGGCGGAGTACTCGAAGGCATTAAGGTCCGACCGCCACGTCGCCAGTTTGGCTCGATAGGTATGCGGTCCGTACGGCAGCGGGTCGGGAGCATAAACAAACGACCCGCTGCCGTCGGGGTGGATCGTGGCGTCGACGGATCCATTGTCACCATGGTCAATCGCGACAGCCAGATGATCGAAAGGCCCTTCGCCGCTGATCATCCCGAATAGCGTTGGGTTCGCGGTAACGCCTGCTACGGGACCCGTGTCGCTCAGCAAAACCAAGGAAGCCACTTCATGCGTCAACGGAGCGTCCAGCACAAAGCTCAGGCTGCTGCCCCCGGACGTCCAAGGGCCGGGGACCTCTTGCCGGGTTAGATAGTCCCACTCGTAGGCCCGCGCGTCGACGGTGTACGATCCGGGGGCCAGCCCAGCAAAGGTATGCACCAGGGAACCGCTCCCGTCGGTCTCGCCGGAACCGAGTATGGCCAGCGTCACGGCGTCTCGGAATTCCACGATGACGTGCGCCACGTAGCCATCGGGATCGACGACGTGGGCTGAGACGGTAGGCGTCCCGGTGTGCACGACACCTGTCGATCCGGAAATGGGATGCACAAGCTGAAAATCTTCGACGACGGCCGGTTCATTCGTGCGCGCCTCGACTGCAAGCGGCAGAGCGGCATAATACCAGTCCGTGCGCAGGAAGGTTCCCGACAGGTAATCGAAGAAGGCAATCCGTGCCCTCAGGTCCACGTTTCCGGGGGCCAGCAGCGGCGCGTAATGAAATGAGCCGTCCGACTCGACGACGGCGATTCCGGCTACCACTTCTTCGTCGCCCGTGACGTTGACGTAGTCGTGAGCAAACTCGACCTGCACATCCTCGACGGCGATGCCCATATTGTCATACTGTAGCGCTGACCCTGCCACGCGCGTGTCGCTGGTTTGCCAGCGACCTGCCGCGAATTGAGCCGCGTTGGGATCAAACAACTGAAACTGTTCAACCTCGGGCAGTACGGGAGCCCGCAGCACGACATTCTGCCCCAGGAATTCGGGCACACCGTACGCCGTGGAACCGTCTGGCATCGTAACACGCGTCCGTGCCCAGATGCGATAATCTGCGTCGTAAGTCAGCCCCTCGGGCCGATATTCGAATCGTCCCAGGGCGTCGGTGATGGATGTCCCATCGACGGGCCATGTATCGGAAAAAACAAACGTATTGATGTCTCGGTGGTAGAAATCCAGCCCTACAAATCCTACTGCGCCCAGGTCATACGGCACGCCACTGTTGTTGTCATCGATGGAGCCAACCAGGTATCCGCTCACGACGGGAAGCTCGCGGCCCTGCGGTTGCTGGTAGTCGACGCTGACGGAGGCAATACCCGGCGGAGTCAGATCCGACAACTGGAGTGCTGACGACCAGTCTCCCATTTGGAACGCTCCATGCTCCGTACTCCACTGCCGGGTCCGGGCGCGGATCCGCGGCTGGGTGCCGGGCAGCCCGATTGCCGTGAATTCAAACGGGGCTTCCGCTGGCGCGCTGCTGTGATCGATGACCACGCCCACGTCGCCGTCCGGCAGTCCGTCGAAATTGCCCATCGCGTCGGCATAATCAAATTCTACAAACGCCTGGCCGCCGTTGGGCGCGCAACCCCAAGTGGCGGTGCCAATGACTTCGCGAATCGGACCGCGATAGCCACCGGCACCGGCCGGCACTTCCGAAATTGTCACGACACCACAGCTGGCCGGCACACTGTAGTAATAAAACTCCTGGACTCCAGCGGCGACTTGATTTTCTGTCGTCGTTCCGTGGATGACTTCGATGACGTTCACGGTGTAGGCAATAGCCAGTGCTCCGGCGAAATCATCACTCAGTCCTGGATCGACGCTGCGCGGATCGTACAGCACGGACTGCGCCGATCCGATCGTGATCGAGTCTGTGTAGACCATCGCATCTCGCGTGTGCTCGAAGTCCAGCCGCACCTCGCGCGAATCATTCTCTGTTAACGGGGGGAAATTGAAGTCGCCACCCACGCGGGCGTACAGCCGGGGATCGGTCGTGGTCAGGTCGTCGTGACCCGTGGGCTGTCCGTCGTCGTCGATCGAAGCCGTATCGTGGAACAGCTGCATCGCTTCCAGGCGAATCGGGCCACTGCTCAGCATTTGCAGCCATTCGAATTGGAAATAGTCCCAGCTGGAAACTCCCAGCAATTGACTTTGCTGGTCGAACGCCTTGGCCCGAAATGCAAGCGCCTTCTCTCCGTAGGTTCCGAAAGTACCGTAGCTCGACGGATCGAATTCAAAATGGGGAAACGAGGGGTCGGACACCGGCAGGGGGATGCTGGCGTCGACATTGAGCTCCCCCGGCGTTTGCAGGTAGCCTGCCGCCATGGCACTCAAGTCCAGCTCAATCAAAAAATGGTCGGCCGTCCCTAATGTTCCGGCGATGTCGCCCTGGATTCGAGGATCTTCGGACCGGTCGTCGTGATCACTGCCCCCTGACGGGTTGGTGTCGTTCACCAGACCCACGGCGGATATCCAGAAGGGATGAGGTGCGGCATTACTTTTTTCGATTTCGATGCGGGCCATGGCCAGCGCCGTGCGCTGGAATTCGTCCGCGACGTGATAACTGAATGCGTCGTAAATCCGTTCACCCGGCAACAGTCCGGAAAAATCGACGCCGGCCGGATCATATTCGAACCGACCGTCAACAAATACGCTGACCCATGCACCGCGGCGCGAGGTGAAGGTGAGCGGGCTCGCGACGGGCTGCCCGTCGACGCTGACTAGTGTCAATTCGTCCGTGTTTTGATCTCGGTCACGCCGATGGAAAACTCCAAAATCCTGGATCACGTTGCCGGTCAGCCGCTCCCGCTCGCCGAGCGTGTAGACGTTGTCAAAGGCCTGCGGAGCCCAGTTCCGGCCACCCACTTCAATGGCCAAATGTGAGACGGCAGTGGCACCGCGTGCATCGCGTGTCGTGAATTCGATGCGTTCGGTCCGCTGGTCGTCGGCCGCCAGCCGCGGCAACGTCAAGCTGGTGCTGGGGTCGTACACAAACGAACCGTCCGCGTTCAGCGTCAGGTTTGCGCCGGACGGCAGCCGTACGGCCCGTCCCACGTGAAAGGCCTGTCCGTCCACTGCCGCCACAGTCAGGGCGTCGCCATCCGGATCAAACGCCGGGCCACTTCCGGTCAGATCGTCTAACACATGCCCGGTGAGCGGCAGGTCCACGGCCGTGATATATTGCGGGCTGGGCACCACGGGCGCTTGATTGTCGGCAACATTTATCGTGACCGCGGTCGTCAAGCCAATTGCCTCCGCATCCTCCACTTCGACCATGAGAGTAAAGCTCTGGCCGGGCGTCAGCGGTGGAGATGTATTCAACGTGATCAGGCCGCTGGAGCTGTCGATGGCAAACACGTTGCCTGGATTCGCCGACACGATAGTAAAGGACAACAACTCGTCGGGTTCAGCATTGGATACGAAGATCTGTCCCACTGGATCACCGGCGGACGCCGTTGGGTTCAACGACAACATCTGCGGCAGCAGGCCGTGCAGGTCGTTGACGTGGTCGATGACAAAACTCGCCTGCGCGCCTGACGAAGTGGCGGCGTGTTCATCGGCGATGGTGTACAGGATGTCTTCGTAGGTTGAGCCATAATAGCCGGCGTTGAGTTGCTCGGACGCCGCTGCGTCGAAAGTGAAGGAACCATCCGCGTGGACAACAAATTGTGCTCCGCTGGGAAGTTCGTAGGGCACGTCGAACGGAATGGGATTGCCGTGCAAGTCACTCACGGAGACCAAGGAAATGTCGTCTCCGTTGACGTCCCAGTCCGCCTGGCCTCCCAGGGCGTCTCCCAGCACGATGTTGCCCGAAATTTGCTGGTCCTCCAGCAACGAGTAGTAGTCATTCCCCGCGTATGGACCGTGGTTACCGGCGGGCACGCGGTGGATGGTAACGGTCCCTTGGCCGGCGTGAGCTGGCGACAACTCATAGAAGGCTTCGACCTCGATCGAAGTTTCGCCCAGGGGCAACACCTCGTCGTTGGCCGCGATCAGTCGCCCCGTGCCTGAATCGATCGAGAAATCGTCGTTTTCTCCCACAATGCGATAAGAAAGCCATTGATCCGGATCCGGGTCTGCGGCCTGCACGTTCCCCACCACATCCAAGGCACCCAGCGTGGGATTGGGAGTAAAGTAGAGGATCTGATCAGGTACCGTCGGTGCGTCGATGTCGGCGGCCACGACAATGGGGATCTCCAACACTTCCAAGTGTGGAGCTCGCAACGTATTGCCAGGGTCCGACAACTCGGCGCAATACGGCCGTTCCGCGAAAGTCGGCGGAGGGCGTGAGCGTCAGGCCGTCCAACGCTTGATTGAGGGCCGTGGCGGTGCCGCGCAACTTGATGTGGGAGGCGGGCTGCGCCTCACCCAGTTCGTAGGTGATGCCCGTTGCCGGTGGCACCACCATGGTTCCGTCCGCGGACACCAGAGCCAACGTTAATTCGACGTTGGCGGAGCTGTTGACCTCGAGTTGATTGCCGAGTGACGCGGAAAATACGAGGCTGGAATCCTCGGCAAGCGATTGGGAATCTGGCGCGAGCAGATGGGCGGGTACGCCGGCGTCCAGAATCTCCAGCGACCAATCAAACTGATCCGAGCGCGGCGGATTACCTTCATCGGTGACCATGACGCTGACAACGTGCGTTCCCAAGGACGCAGTGGACGTGTCCCAGGACAGCCATCCGCTGACGGGATCGATGGATGCCCCCGCAGGACGGTCACTGCCGAGCGAAAACCGCAGGTCCCAATCGGGTCCGTCGGCATCACCGGCGAAAAACTGTGTCGCCACGATCGTGCCACGTGCGATTGTCCTGGCCGGCACGGGGTTCAGTCGGGGTGCCTGGTTGGGTTCTCCGACGGTCACCCAAAACGATCGCTGGTCGCGACGCGTGGGATGGCTGCTATCCGTCGCGATCACTTCCATCAGGAAGGACCCGGTTTCTCGAGCGACGGTTGCAGGCCAACTGAGCGTGGCGGTCACGGTGGCTTGACCGGAAACGACGGTCGCGGCGGAAAGTACGACGCCTGGTGCAGAGGTCGCGCCCAGCGATAGCTCGAGATCCTCCACGGCGCCAAGCGGGTACGTGACGCTGATCGGAACGGAGAGTGTGTCCGCGTCGTCGATGGTCACGTCGGGGAGTGCCGCGATTTGGGGCAACTGGCCCACGCGCACCAGACGGACGGCATCTGCCATGATCCGTCCGTTGCCGTTACGCAGCGCGAAGTTCGACTTCCAGCGGCTCTGGTCCAACGTAGGCGAGTTGGCCCAACGAGGCCCAGGTGAAGCCCAGCGCGGCAGTGCCCTGCGGAGCCAACTGCTGATTTACCGTGCGATCGAGCAGTCCATTGACCACAAAATTGGCATTGGTGGCTGCGGCGGTGGGGTCGGGTACCCAGGTGGCGAACAGCTCGTAGGCTCCGTCGCTCAATCCGTCAAACGACCAAACTACCTTGTCCGCGGCGCTGGCCGGGAACACCGTGACTGGACTGGCGACATACGCCGCGCCATTAAATGCATCCACATGATTTACCAGCGTAAAGTCACCTGTGACCTGAACGGTCACGTCTTGAACTTCCGGGTCGTCGAATTCGATACCTGGATCCACATAATCCTGTCCGGCACCCGGATCCAATGCGTCCACGCCAGCGCCCCCGAATAGCGTGTCGTTGCCACCACCGCCTAAAATCAAATCGTTGCCGCCGCGACCCTCGAGCAAATTGTCCGCATCGTTTCCGGACAGGATGTCGTCAAAATCAGTGCCGATGACCTCTTCCATCTGTCCTGCGGCCAGCATGACTCGAAAGGGATCACCCTGGCGGCTGGCCACAAGCACCGGGCTGCTCAAATTCACGCGCACTGCCTCGCCCAGGCCGCTGACGTCCAGGCGGTCGGCCGAGCCGTCTTCGTCGGTGATCGTGTCGAAGCCGAGACTGGCAGTTTCGAACAGGTACACGTCATTGCCGACCCCACCGTCAAGTATGTCATTCCCTTCATCGCCGATCAGCGTATCGTGGCCGGCGCTACCTAGTAGCACGTCGAGACCACCGCGGCCTTCCAGGCGGTCGTCGCCGTCACCGCCATCGATCCGGTTATCCTGATCGTTCCCGCGGATCACGTCGGCGTAGCGTGTACCGACAACGTTCTCCAGCGTACCGGCTGCCGGAAAGTTGAGCGTGGTCCGCCGATGGGCTCCCGCCACAAGCTCGAATTGCGGCTGGCTGAGGTCCAATCCTGCCAGTCCGGCCCCATGTTGCAGGGCGGAAAAGTCGACGGTGTCGACACCCGCGTCGTCGGCGATATCCAGCGTGCTGGTGGTGTCTGGTGAGACGATTTCAAACCAATCGTTGCCGGGGCCACCCGCGATCAGCTCGACGGGCACCGCGGGCGACTGCGCGGGACGTCCCAGCGTCGTCCCCGCCGCTAAACCGCCAATACTTAAGGGTGGCAAAAGACCGATTTTTCCGGCGGCCAGCGTGTCGTCCCCCTCCTGGCCATGAATGCTGTCGATTCCGGATTGGCCCCGCAGTTGGTCGTCGCCCTTTCCTCCGTAAAGGGTATCGTTACCCGCCCCGGCATAGATCACGTCGCCCCAGCCGCTCCCCGTAATCGCGTCATTTCCCATGCCGCCGTAGATCGAGACCTGGCCATGTTCGATGTTGGGAAACGAGAAAAAGTCGACGACCGACAGGTCGATCACGTCGTCTCCGTTACCGGCAAACACGTGGATGGCGCGCACATCGTAGGTGGCGATTCCCGAATGCCAATCGTTAACGATCAACTGCGGCTGCACGCCACTGTGGTCGACACCAAGGTTGACGACATTCAGATCGTCGAGGTCCGACAGCGTCAGGCTGCCGGTAGCAGCATCAAACTGCACGTCGATCGCCAGCAATCGTCGGTCTTCCAGCGATTCGCAGTTCAACCTCGTCCGGCAGGTGCGATGCTGGTATCGGGTTCGCCGCTTGCATTGGGTGGTAGCTGTCCTATGCCATTCGAGTTCTCGCAGCATGGCTCGGCTCCTGATGTTCGCTTACGTAATCGATGCCAGCTGTATCGACGCCAACGATGGCCAGTGCATCGATGCGATGGCGTTCGTGATAGAGTCGCACTGCGGCGCCGAGACTCACACGGCTGTCGATGCGCTCTCGAACACCGTTGTGTCGGATTGTGGCGCGAGGCAATGTATCGTGTCAACTATGTTGTGGCGTGTAAATGGGATATTCAAAAAAATAGGTGTGGAAGGGTGCAAGTGCCTTTAAGGCAACTGCAAGAAGAAGGTATTGCGTGTGTCGAAAGCGCCTAACATGTTGCAGCGCACGGCATTGCGACCGCTGCAGAAATTTTGTGACAGACGCGCGCGTTTTGCTAGATAGATGCGCGCTTGCGGTACAGGGGGCGTAGCGCTCAAGGTGTGCGCCGGTAGACTCAGTCGGCGTGCTGGGGAGTGACGCTCCCTGCCATCTACTTTGCGACGGGACTCTTCGACCGCCTATCAGCCGGCGTGCGTTAGCACGCGGTTTGTCGGCATGCAGGAATCGGAAGCTAATGCGTGGCGGCGGATAAGCGACCGAAGTAGACAGCATTGGGGTGACCCTGCTAACGCGCGTTGATGGGTTGGCGTCGTTGCTAACTTGTGTTGATGGCGTCGCTGTCGCTGGTCGTGGACTTGCACCGGATTGGCCCTGTGCCAATCGCGGAAGGCCGGATACAAAGGAGGTCATGACGTCCCCCTCTGACCCACAACTCGCGGAACTGATCCGGGCACTCCCCAAGTCGGATCTGCATGTCCATCTGGACGGCTCGCTTCGACTTTCCACACTAATCGAGCTGGCTCGCGCCCAATCGATCCACCTGCCCTCGTACACCCAGCAGGGGCTGCTGGATCTGGTATTCAAGCCCAACTACAACGATCTCGGCGAGTACCTGGAAGGATTCAAGTACACCTGCGCGGTGCTGCAGACCGAAGAGTCGCTGGAGCGCGTGGCGTACGAGTTGGCCGAGGACTGTCAGAACGAAGGCGTTTGTTACCTCGAGGTCCGCTTTGCTCCGCAGTTGCACGTTCATCAGAACCTGACGCTCGCGCAGGTAGTGCGGGCGGTAGCGCGCGGGCTCCAGCGGGCCGAGCAGGCCTATAACGCTCGGGCCGAGGTCGGCCGCGGCGAGGTTCCGCCCTTTCACGCGGCCATCATCTTGTGCGCATTGCGATTCTTCCTGCCGCACTTCAGCAAAGGCTATCAGGCATACTTCGACTCGTCCGGGTACTCACCGCCCCAAGAGGTGTTCAAGCGAGCCAGCCTGGACCTGGCGCGGGCCGCCGCGCACTTCAAGAACAAGGAAGGCCTGCCCGTGACCGGATTTGATCTGGCGGGACGTGAAAAGGGATATCCGGCCGAAGTGCACGAGCAGGCGTACCAGATTGCCCATGAAGCGTTCCTGGGCAAGACTGTGCATGCCGGCGAGGACTTCGGACCTGAGTCGATTTTCCAGGCGATCGGCGACCTGCATGCCGATCGGATCGGTCACGGCACCTGGCTGCTGAACCCGGCGCGCGTCACCGATGCGGAGATTGCCGACCCCAAAGACTACGTCGATCGCCTGGCCCAATATGTGGCGGACCATCGTATCACGCTCGAGGTTTGTCTGACCTCGAACCAGCAGACGGTGCCGGAGCTGGCCGCGGACCTCTCGCGTCATCCTTTCGGCCAAATGGTGCAAAAGCGGCTCTCCACGACGCTGTGCACGGACAACCGGCTGGTATCACGTACGACGGTAAGCCGTGAGGTGCAGTTGGCGGTCGAGACCTTTGGCATCAGTCTGAAGGAATTGCGCGACATCCTGACATATGGCTTTAAACGATCGTTCTATCCTGGTCCGTACCTGCAGAAGCGCGCGTATGTCCGTGCTGTCCTGGACGTCATGAATCGTGTGATCGCCGCCTGGAAGGGCCGCCACCCGAACCATCCGCTGGCCGGTCCGCCTGCGACGGAGAATTAGCGTTGCCGTCCTCGGCGGCGATGGTGGCGGTTTACATTATGGCCGCGCTGTCATCGTAATTGGAAATTCAGGCTGAACGGTGGTGGTCGGGTTTTCTCGTAGTGCTTCGCAGCCGGGGACGGCTACGCTACGGGGGGGAGTAGCGTTGCCGTCCTCGGCGGCGATGGTGGCGGTTTACATTATGGCCGCGCTGTCATCGTGTTTGGTAATTCAGGCTGAACGGTGGTGGTTGGGTTTTCTCGTAGTGCTTCGCAGCCGGGGACGGCTACGCTACATTTGTGGGATGGTCGTCGAGTCCTTCAATCTACCGCCCCCGCCTGGTTTTTGTGGGCTTCGCGAAGACCTGCCGATCCGTATTTACCAGCGTAATCTTCCGCATTGGCGGCAGGATGGAGCCACTTACTTCGTTACCTTTCAATTGGCGGACGCAGTGCCGCAGGAGAAGCTAAAAGCACTCAAGCAATGGCGTGGCGTGTGGGAGAAAGAGAATTCTGAACCGCGTTCGGAAGCCACTTGGGATGCGTTCGCTCGTGAAGTCTTTCGACGTAACGAAGCTTGGATGGATGAAGGATACGGGGAGTGCGTGTTTGCACGCCCAACCTGCGCAGAATTGATGGCCAACGCGTTGCTCTATTTTCAAGGTAAACGTTGCATCACCTCGTGCTATGTCGTGATGCCAAATCATGTGCATGCGGTGATGAAGGCTTTGCCAACATTCGAATTGGAAGACGTTCTCGGCGCGATCAAAGGCTATGTCAGTCACGAGATCAACAGACAGTTGAAGAGGAAGGGTCGGTTGTGGCAAAACGAGAGTTACGACCGTATTATTCGCGACGAAGAGCATCTGTACCGCGTGGTTCAATACATTGGCCGCAATCCAAAGAAGGCGAACATCGCCGTGAAATCATGGTACCGTTGGCTGCGGCCTGATTGGGAATCTCAAGGATGGCGCTTTGAGCCGTAGCGTTGCCGTGTAGCGTAGCCGTCCTCGGCTGCGATGGTGGCGGTTTGCGTTATGGCCGGGATGTCAGCTGGTTTGGTGTGTTGGGCTTGAGGGTGGTGGTTGGGTTTTCTGGTGGTGCTCGCAGCCGGGGACGGCTACGCTACGGGGGAGTAGCGTAGCCGTCCTCGGCGGCGATGGTGGCGGTTTGCGTTATGGCCGGGATGTCAGCTGGTTTGGTGTGTTGGGCTTGAGGGTGGTAGTTGGGTTTTCTGGTGGTGCTCGCAGCCGGGGACGGCTACGCTACGGGGGAGTAGCGTTGCCGTCCCCGGCGGCGATGGTGGCGGTTTGCGTTATGGCCGGGATGTCAGCTGGTTTGGTGTGTTGGGCTTGCGGGTGGTGGCTGGGTTTTCTGGTGGTGCTCGCAGCCGGGGACGGCTACGCTACGGGGGAGTAGCGTTGCCGTCCCCGGCGGCGATGGTGGCGGTTTGCGTTATGGCCGGGATGTCAGCTGGTTTGGTGTGTTGGGCTTGCGGGTGGTGGCTGGGTTTTCTGGTGGTACTCGCAGCCGGGGACGGCTACGCTACGGGGGACTAGCGTTGCCGTCGTCGTCGGCCCGGGTGCCTGGTGCCCCTCAGGGCTCCAAGTCCAAGTCATCCAGGTTCAGCGGCACGGCTCGAGCCGCGGCCTGGCGTCGCTGCTGGATCAGCTGTCGGTTCCAGCGAGACACCTGCCAGGCGAACACGATCAGCAGCAGCATGGTGCCCAGTGCCAACCAGGCCAGCGGCGATATCGACGATGCGTCGCGCTCGTTCGACGCTGCCACCCACTCGGGCTGGTGGCCGATAAACAGCGGGCTCAGCTGGCGGAATCGATCATCGGTAGCCGACAGCCAAACCGCGGGATAGGCCCAGTCCTTCAAGAACACGCCCCTGAACTCAATGGGCTCGACGATGTCGTCCCCAGTGGGCATGCCTTCCGGCAGGGAAGTGGCGCAGAGGACAACTGGATATCGAGAAAACAGTCGTGATGCGTCACCTGCCTCGATGCGAATAGGAGGGTCCACCTCAATCAACAGCGCGATCTCATAATATCGCCGCACATCGAATCGCTCCGCCACGTCGCGTTCGGTGTAAATCGGCCGGATGCGCCGCGCTAACCCGTGCACATGCGTCAGGCTGCCGCGAAACGCGCCGGGTGTTTGCAGCAAGTTGCCCAATTCAATTGGTTGGGGCTTCCGCGCGGTCAGCTGGTCATCATCCCAGTTCCGAGCCGCCGACAACAACTGATAAAAGCTGACGAAATCACTGTTCGTCAAGCCCGTCTTGTCCGTCACATTGCGCAGCGCAATCAAATCGACGCCTTGTGCAGCCAGCCAAACATGGCGGGCATCAATTCCCAGGGTTGCATCGGGCGTTTGCGGGTGCCACAGCAGTTGATCGGCGACCAGCGTGACGGGCAGCGTCTCGTCGTCGTCGACGTGCGTCACCAAACCCAGCAGTGACACTGGTTGCCCGACCGCGGCGTCCGGGTCCTCGTCGATCGGTCGTATTGTCGGCACCTGCAACGTGTAGACAACGGCAGAGGTCTCGATTCCCGACAATCTGACTTCGCAGCGAAAATAGTCCGTCGTTCCAAACGAATCTTGCAAATCCGGGGGTAACGGGTAGGGCGTGATGCGCTGCAACTGGCCCATCAAGCGTACCGCCCGACCTTGCCAGTCCGCAAGTTCCGACAAGGGCGAAATGAGCCCTGGGTTCTCGATGTTTCTAGCGTCCACCGCAAGTTCACGTAGCTCAGATTCGAGCCGTCGCAGAATGCGGAACGCGCGGTACAACGTGGACGTAGCGCCAGGCGGTAGCGGTTCGGCCGCGCTGATCTTACCGAGTTCGACCTGGCTTAGATCCGATCGCGACAACAGGAGCGCCAGCGCATCCGGTGCATCGGAATCGAACGGGTCTGCAGTTCTCTCGATCTGAGAGACCGCGAATCGGGGGAGTACCAGCAGTATCGCCATGATGGCGGTTTGTAGCGGAGTGCAGCGTTTCACGTTTGCCTGCTCCCAATCCGGTGATGGCCATCCAGCATGAATCGGGTAGTTCCGAATTGCGCCATGGGGTTCTTCCGGCGTGGCCGTTCACGATTGCGGTTCTCACTGGTACCTGCAATCGTAATCGGAATCGTAGTCCGAACGGAAGCTGGGAGCGAGATTCCCGGTGTGTCATCCTGAACGTAGCGGAGCGCAGTGAAGGATCTGCCAGCCAAATTTGACCTGACCCGAAGAGCGAACGCTGGGATTTTCTGCGGCGACCGTCGCGTGTCCAGCCACGTCGCTGGCAGATCCTTCGGTCGCCGACCGTGCTGCGCACGTCGTCAGCTCCCTCAGGATGACCGGTACGGCGTGCTGCGCTCGTGGCTGACTCCTGTCCTCCTGAACGCAGCGGAGCGCCCCCATGTCACGTGGATTCCCAGTTTGCAGACATTTGCGGACATCGCTTGTCGGTTCGGCGGGCTCGCTTTAAGTTAGAGGGATGTGACGGGTGCGTTTCATCCGTAGGGTATCGCCGATGAGTGTGCGAATCCGTCGAATCTCATTACGCAGCCAACCACATTACCCACGCGCTTCGTGCCCATGATCCAACCACTGCCCGCCACTATAAGCCGCTGGGCCGTCCTGGTCCAACTGCTGATCGGCCTGAGTGCGAGTGCACAAACGATGCCAGAGGGCGTGGTCCACCAGGACGAGCGAGAATCGGCTTTCTTGGAAGCCCTGAAACGGACGGGCTACGATGATCTGCTCGACTACTATCTATCGCAGATGGCAGATTCGGCGATGGTTTCCGGGGAGTGGAAAGGCCGAGTGTTGTTTGAGCGGGCCGCAATCTTGATCCGCTGGGCCGAAACGAATCCGACACCCGAGGTGGCGCAACGACTACAGGCAGCAAAAAAGTTGCTGCAAGAATTTGTCGATACGCAACCTGCTTCCCCGCGCGTCACGGAGGCGAGGATCGAACTGGCCAAAATTCGGCTCGCCCAGGCAAGGCGTGAGGTTGCGGCTGCCGGCCTGCCCGAAAATGAGAGTAGCAGACAGAAATTGCTGGACGAAGCGCAGACGTCATTTAATAGTGCCCAGCGCCAGTTTCAACAGCTGAAGAATACGCTGGGGGCCGAGTTGAAGCAGGTGTCCAGCGGGGACGCGCCGGCGCTGGATCCCGATGCGCTTGACAAGCTGCGACGGGACGCCCTGTATACCGAGCTGAGTGCCGTTCTGATCGAATATGAAAAGGCATCTCTGTTCCCCGCTGGGGATGCCCAGCACCGGCAGCAGCTCAAGCAGGCGCAACAGGAATTCGCCAAGCTGGCCCAGGAACACCGCGAACGGTTGTTGGGGCTGGAGGCCATCTACTACCAAGGCGTTTGCCAGCAGGAACTCGGCGCCCCTGCCGGTGCGCTGGAATATTTCGAGGAACTCTTGCGGATTGAATCCCTACCGGCCTCGCTGACGGCCAGGACCCTGTCCCGATCCATAGATTGTATGTGTCACGAGTCGGTCAACTCGGTGTCGCAGGCGATTAGTCTGGGGGAGCGATGGTTGGCGCGACGGCCCGCGGATGTAGCCGATGCCGACGTGGCGGTCGTGCAGTTGGCCGCGGCCAAAGCCTACCTGGCGGAGGCCCGCAGTTTGGACAGCCGTAAACAGCAGCGAACGTATGATTTGGCACGTGAGCAGCTGCTGGCGGCCGCTCGTGTGCCAGGGCCGCATCAGGCCGAGGCGCGGGCTTTGATGGCAGGCTTGCCGACGCCTTCCGTCAGCGTCGTCTCGGCGCGGGGACGCGAGCCGGCATCCGCGGATTTCCAGAGCGCCAAGTCAGCAGCCGACAGCGTGCGCGAACAACTGCAGTCGACAATCACGCTGGCGGAATTGCAAAAACGAAATCTGCAGACCGCCGAAGATAAATCGCGTCGCACGGAGGCCGCGCAGCAACTGAAGGATACGGAAGCCAGTCTGCAACGATTCACGGCCAGCGCACTGGAACACTATCGACATGCGCTGGCCGTCGCGGACGACTCGGTGGCGGAAGACGCCGTCAACGATACGCGTTATATGATCGCCTTCCTCTACTATCGCCAGCAACGGTACTGGGATGCCGCAGCGGTCGCTGGTTTTGTCGCGGAACGGTATGGTCGCAGCGACATAGCGCAGAAATGTGCTGAGATCACCACGGCCGCATTCGGGCAGCTGTTGCAAGCCACGAACAGTGGGGATCAGTCGTTTGAGTCCGAACAGCTCGTGCGGGCAGCAGAGCTGATCGCTCATCGGTGGCCCAATACGAACGCCGCTTTTGAGGCACTAGCCAATTTGGTCAACCTGATGGTCCGCGATGACCAGTTCGACAAGGCCGCCGCGTACCTGCAGCGCATTCCAGAGTCGTTCGCCGCGCGTGCGGATGCCGAGATGCGAACCGGTGTTGCCCTGTGGCAAAAAGCCCAGCTGTGGGCCCGACAGGCCGATGCCCATGGCGAAGTGCATCCCCAGGCGCGACCAGCGCCGACGTGCAAGCCTTGAGCAAGCAGGCTGCGCAGTTTCTGGCTGACGGACTCAACCGCGCCAAAGATCGTGATGTGGATGCCGTCATTGCCAACGCCGCGCTGGCTCAAGCGCAAATCAAACTGGCCGACGGAGACCCCGACGTGGCACTGGAACTCCTGGCTGCCGACAAAATCGGTCCCCAGCGACTGGTAGCTGAAAAACATCCGGCGGTACAAACGGATTTGTTTGTCGAACAGACTTATCGCACGCAACTCAAGGCGCTGGTGGCTCGACTGGCCCAGGGTGCTCAGGCAGAGGAAACCATTGAACAGGCTCAGGAAGTCATGTCCCGACTGCAGCGCACCGCCGATGCGGACCCCGATGGACAACGCCGGCTGGTCGGCATCTATGTGGATCTGGCTAAGGATTTGCGTAGACAAATAGATGAAGTAGACGACGAACAACAAGACAAAATTGATCCGAGGTTTCGAGCTGTTGTTGGCTCGGGTGGGCGAAGCGGCCCAAGGCCTGAGCGTGCGGAATTGGATCGCGGAGACCTACGCCGAGATGGCGGAAAGCCTGCCCGTCAGTGATACGGGGATCGGGGAAGAAGCGCGGCGGTTTTACGAAGAAGCGGAAAAAGTGTATACGAAACTCCTCGACGCAGTCGCCGACGAACCGGCCTTGACCGAGGACGTGGCTGCGCAGATCGAGATCAAGCGGGCCAAAGTTCGCCGCCGGCTCGGTCGACACAAGGATGCCATCGATGCCTTGGAAAAAGTTCTGGCAGCTCGAAATAATCTGATCAGTGTCCAGATCGATGCGGCGCAGACTTTTCAGGAGGCCGGCGCCTTCGGCAGTAATAAGCTGTATGAGCTGGCGATCCGGGGTGGGCGTCCGGACGCGGCGGGAAAGAATGTGATCTGGGGCTGGGAGCGAATCTCCAAGGTTGCGGCAGGCCAAATGCAACGAAACGACGACACGAGGGCGCAGTTTGCAGAGATGTTTTTTGAAGCCCGATGGAACATCGCCAGGTGCAGAGTGATGCAAGCCAGTCGCGCGGCCGGTCAGGAGCGCGCGACGTTGGTCAGCAGCGGATTGCGAGCCATTAAGATCACGGAGGGCCTCTATCCAGAACTGGGAGGCCCGACCTGGCAGACAAAATTTGCCGCCGTCCGCCAGGAATTGGAGGAGTTGCCATGAATGCCGTGGCGGGCCACCTACCGGTCGTACGCCCTCCGTTCCCACCCCTAACGGCGGTCGGAGATGCGGCCGCGCATCGCGCGCCGCCTGGTTCTTTTCTGCTGTGGCTGGTTCTGGCTTCGCTGGCTGGCCCGTCGCCGTCTGGCCCCTCGCTGGCCAGCGGACAGTCCCTGGACACCGTCGTGCGACGCTCGGGATCCCCGCTTCGCGGCGAGATCTCTGAGTAGCTCCAAAGACGGGATCACGCTCAGCGCCGAGGGGGGGCAGCAAATTGTGTCCGCCAACGATATCCGTTATGTGGTTTACGGGGGTGAGCCCACCTCGATGCGACAAATTCGAGATGCCGCCAACAAAGGAAACACCGAACGTGCGCAGCGATATCTTGATGGGCTGAGTCGAGACAAGGTCGAGGGGGATCTTGTCCGAGCCGACTTGCGGTTCTACGAGGCCCTCGTCGCCAGCCAAAAGGCGATCGCGTCGGGAGTCGGGCTGGCGGAGGCTGGACGAACCATGCGGTCATTCGTCAACGATTATCGAGAATCATTTCATTTTTATCGCGCGGCGGAAGTCTTGGGAGATTTGGCGGTCGCCATGCAGCGGCCTGATGACGCAGCCAGGTTCTACGGAGTCCTGGAAAAATCTCCCTGGGAGGATGTACGGTTGCGAGGAACCGTCAAGATGGCTGATGCGCTGCGCGCCGCGGGCGGCCAGCAGAATCTCTCGGAAGCGCTCAGCCGCTACGACAAATTGATCGGCGCTGTAGTCCATGGGGACGAAGCCCAGCGACAGAAAAAATTGGCACAAATTGGAAAAGCCGCCTGCCAGGCTCAATTGGGAAGTGCCGCGGAAGCCATTCCCGTCTTGGAACAACTGGTGGCGTCGGCGCCGACGGAGGACGCCGAGCTATTGGTTAGCGGTTACAATGCCCTGGGGCTCAGTTATCAGGCCGCGGGGCGACTGAAAGATGCCGTCTTGGCCTACCTCCGCGTGGAGTTGTTGTTTCCCAACCAACAGTCCGCCCGAGCTGAGGCCTTCTATCGACTCAGCCTGTTATGGGATGAGTTGGGTCAGACCGATCGAGCGACGGAAGCGCGGCAGTCATTGCAACATGATTTTCCAGAATCGGCCTGGGCCAGGAAAATTGTGAGCGCTCCAGGCGCAGGGGAGCGCGATCCGCCTCCGTGATCCAGCGGCTTGAACGTCGGCGTGCGTCCAGCCCTGATCGCTGTCGAACTCTCGGCCGAGGTTTGTGCTAAGGTTTACCCGGAACGCGTGTCCCCAGTAGAATAGCAGCCGTAGCGTAGCCGTCCCCGGCTGCGAGCCCTACGAGAAACCCGCACCATCCCCCTCAGGCCCAACACACCCTACCAACTGACATCGCCGCCACAGGGCAAACCGCCACCCACGCCGCCGAGGACGTCGGCGCTACTGCTTCCGTAGCGTAGCCGTCCCCGGCTGCGAGCCCTACGAGAAACCCGCACCATCCCCCTCAGGCCCAACACACCCTACCAACTGACATCGCCGCCACAACGCAAACCGCCACCCACGCCGCCGAGGACGTCGGCGCTACTGCTTCCGTAGCGTAGCCGTCCCCGGCTGCGAACCCTACGCGAAACCCGCACCACCCCCTCAGGCCCAACACACCCTACCAACTGACATCGCCGCCACAGGGCAAACCGCCACCCACGCCGCCGAGGACGTCGGCGCTACTGCTTCCGTAGCGTAGCCGTCCCCGGCTGCGAACCCTACGCGAAACCCGCACCACCCCCTCAGGCCCAATACACCCTACCAACTAACACCGCCGCCACAGGGCAAACCGCCACCCACGCCGCCGAGGACGTCGGCGCTACTGCTTCCGTAGCGTAGCCGTCCCCGGCTGCGAGCACCACGCGAAACCCGCACCATCCCCCTCAGGCCCAACACACCCTACCAACTGACATCGCCGCCACAGCGCAAACCGCCACCCACGCCGCCGAGGACGTCGGCGCTACTGCTTCCGTAGCGTAGCCGTCCCCGGCTGCGAGCCCACGCGAAACCCGCACCATCCCCCTCAGGCCCAACACACCCTACCAACTAACATCGCCACCACAACGCAAACCGCCACCCACGCCGCCGAGGATGGCGACGCTAAACAAGGTACCAATCGACAATGATCCGCCACAATCGCTCTCAGATGTTGGAGAACGGAATGCGACCACGAAAGCGGCTAATCCTATACAGCATCCTGGCTCTGGCCTTCTTCTCCGTGACGCTCAGCCCCAAGCGTAGCAGTTACGCTCAGGACGAGGGCTTTGGTCAGCAGGCTCCGCCGCCAACGGCCGGTGACGGTCCGAAGCAGCAGCCGGGCGAGGCGAGTCAACCGGCACCCGCACGCAAGAGCTGGCTGTCTTGGGCCTTTTGGGCATTGGGGCCAATCTATGCGATCGTCTTTTTGTTGCTGTCCATCTGCCTGGTAGCGCTGCTGGTTGTGAATCTTCTGTACGCGCGTCGAGACAACGTCTGCCCCAAGGATTTGATTGACCAATTCGAATCCAAGTTGAATGACAAGGCCTACCAGGATGCATACAACCTCGCCAAATCGGACGATTCGTTCCTGGGACAAGTGCTGTCGGCGGGGCTCGAAAAGTTGCAAGTCGGGTACGCGCAATCGATCGAAGCCATGCAGGAAGTGGGCGAAGAAGAGAACATGAAACTCGAACATCGCCTGAGCTACATTGCGCTGATCGGCACGATCAGCCCCATGATCGGTCTGCTGGGGACAGTGCAGGGCATGATCCAGTCGTTTCAGACGATCGCGATTGCGGGTACGACTCCCAAAGCGTCGGAGCTGGCCGAGGGCATTTCCCGGGCACTTTTTACCACCCTGTTGGGACTGCTGATCGCGATTCCGGCCATTGCCCTGTACAACATCCTCAAGAACCGCATCTCGCAGCTCGTGCTGGAAGTGGGCATCATGAGTGAACGGTTGATGAGCCGCTTTCAGAATGTGGGCAAGAAGAAAGAGCCGATTCCAGCCAAGGCGTAATTTCCATGCGTATCCGACGCGCCAGTACGGGCATCGCCGAGGGGGACTTGACCCCCATGATCGACATGACGTTTCAGTTGATCGCCTTTTTTATGGTCTTGATCAATTTCACGGAAGCCGACCAGGACGACCGCGTGTCGCTGCCGCAGAGTGTCCTGGCCAAGCCGCCTGAAGTCCCGTTGCAGGACCCCCTCACGATCCACTTGACGAACGTGGGGACAGCCATCTTTTCCGGAGAGGAAGTCACCGACGAAGCACTGCGTCGGCTGCTACGGCGAGAAATCGAGGTGCTGAACCTGGCCAAGCGCAGTCCGGCCGATGCGACCGTCATTATTCGTGCGAGTTCGCGGTCGGCCACCGGGCGCGTCCAGGAGATCATTCAGCTGTGCCAGCGCGAGAAATTCGAAAAATTTGCCCTGCGGGCCCGAGAACAAGTAGATTAGACGAGTAGCTGGAAGTGGTGGGGGAACGCCCACGAAAACCGTCACAACAGGCACGGGGTTTTGAGAGTTGGAGGCGCGTTGGGAGGCGAGCCCCCCAAACCCCCCGTGGCGGACGCCAGCCGCCACAAGTCGTTCAATTTCAGCAGCCCAACCAGGCGCGACACGATGAAGATTCGACACGTTCCGGAGAAGACGAAGATCGAGTTGCAGATGGTGCCGATGATCGATATCGTTTTTCAGCTGTTGATTTTCTTCATCATGACGTTCAAGGTGGCTCAGATGGAAGGTGATTTCAACATCAAGATGCCTTCATCCGCGCCTAGCAAGAACGTCATGGACGAAGAATTGATACCGCCCATGAAACTGCGGCTGCTGGCCGGTGAACAGGGTCAGATTGCCGGAATTGAACTGAATAAGACGCCTTTTGCAGAGCTTCGCCGCCCTGCATCAACACATCATGCGTTTCGTCGGCGCGGACGCCGGGCCGGACCAGCGAATCACGGGTGCCGAAGTCGAACTGGATTGTGATTATGGTCTGGATTACGAGTTCGTGATCGCGGCCATCACGGCCGTC
Organism: uncultured Planctomycetales bacterium; assembly: GCA_963695565.1. Lineage (GTDB taxonomy): Bacteria > Planctomycetota > Planctomycetia > Pirellulales > Pirellulaceae > CAVOGW01. The sequence continues at coordinate 1,057,451 of CAVOGW010000001.1, read as the reverse complement.
ACCGGCCATCGCAACGAGGACAATTCCATTACGCCCCTTATCGAAAAGATCAAATTCAGTCCACCCAAGAAAACGCTTTAATGATCTAATGAAGTCGGCGTCGGTCTTTTGGCAGAACGGGAATTCCTGTTTGTTGACCAGACTGCCAAAAAAGGGAGGAAGACGTCGCACGTCTCCTCTGATGTTCGGCACGTCCCCTTTTACCCCACGGTCAATATGACGGCAATTATCCTGGATGGCACCGCGCTGGCTGACGAACTGCGGCACGAAATTCGACACGAAGTCCATGCCTTTGCGAAACGGTTTAGCGTGGAACCTCGCCTGGTGGCCGTCCTCGTCGGCGACGACCCGGCGAGTCAGATTTACGTACGTAGTAAACAGCGGGCCTGCCAGAAGGCGGGCATAGCCAGTACGCTGTTGCGCCTGCCGGCCAGCACCTCGCAGGACGAATTGCTAACGCGCATCCAGGGGATGAACGAAGACTCGCATGTGCATGGGCTTCTGATCCAACTGCCGCTCCCCCCGCATATCCTGGAGTCGGACATTCTTGATGCGGTCTCCGCCCGCAAGGATGTCGACGCCTTCCATGCGGAAAACGCGGGCATGTTGCTGCAAGGCCGCCCCAGGTTTCTGCCCTGCACGCCGCACGGCATCCAGGTGCTGTTGCATCGCAGTCATCTACCCGTGGCCGGAAAACACGTCGTCATTGTCGGTCGCAGCAACATTGTAGGTAAGCCGCTCGCTGCTTTACTCGTGCAGCGCAGCAGCTACTTGGGAGATACGGCCGCCAACGCGACCGTGACGGTGTGCCACAGCTACACGCCCAATCTCGCTGAGCTTACCCGGATGGCCGATATTCTGGTGGTGGCGATCGGCAAAGCGAAATTCATCACGGCCGAAATGGTCAAGCCGGGAGCCGTCGTCGTGGATGTCGGCAGCAACAAAACCGATGATGGATTCCTGGGTGACGTCGATTTCGAATCAGTTCGTCAAGTGGCTGGCTACATCACTCCGGTGCCAGGAGGGGTTGGCCCACTTACGGTCACCATGCTGCTGCGCAATACGCTGACCGCGGCGGTCCAGTTGACGATCGAGGCTGAGGCCAACCAGGAGTAGCGGCCCATGCTTTCTAGTTTCGCTCCCCATCAGCCGGAACGCGTTAGCTTCCGGTTCCCGATTACGTGGGAAACCGTGTGCGACCGCACGTAGGCTGGTTTCATGCGCACCTGACTTGCATCCAACATGTTCATCAGCAGTTTGCAGAATAACCGCGTCAAGCAGGCCGTCAAGCTACGGCGACGTGCGGGCCGGGACGAACAGGGCCGCTTTCTGGTCGATGGCGTGCGCGAGATTGAACAGGCATTACAATCGGGCTTGCCCATTTTGCAGGGCTTCGTCTGCCCCGCGCTCGATCGAGCCCGCCGCGCACCAGGTGTTGGCGAGGATCACTGCTCGGGCGGAAGTGCACGAAGTTACCGCTGCGGTTTGGGACAAGCTGGCGTACGGGCATCGACGTGATGGGCTGCTGGTAGTGGCTCAGCATGGCCGGCGTGATTTGGGTTCGCTGGAGATCCGCCCACGACTGCCGATCGTCGTGCTGGACCAGATCGAAAAGCCAGGCAACGTGGGGGCCATTTTCCGCACGGCCGCCGCGGCAGGGGTTTCGGCCATCATCGCCTCGGATCCGAAAACCGATCTATACAACCCGAATGCCATTCGTTCCAGTTTAGGGGCCATTTTTCGCGTGCCCTGGACAGCTGCCGCACGACCGACGTCATCGAGTGGCTCGGTCAGCACAAAATTCCCGTGTACGTGGCCGATGTGCAGGGAATTCCATCGCATTTCGACGTGCGTTTGGCGGAAACTTGTGCTCTGGTGTTGGGGAGTGAAGCACAGGGAGTATCGATGGCTTGGAACGACGCCTCCTTCGCCGTGTGCGCATCCCGATGCAGCAGGACGTGGTCGATAGCTTAAACGTGGCAACGTCTGCGGCGATCCTACTGTACGAAGCGCTGCGGCAGCGCCAAGCGGAAGCGGGACTGAGTGCTCATGCCGGCTGATCTAAATGACCGAACGCGATTCGGCGACATCTAGGACGGATTGGCGCAGCCGTGAATCAGCGTGGCATCACCAGGCATCGAATTTGGCTGGCGAATCCGTCCCCCATTGCTGCGCAAATCCCCACGAGGATCAATCGCCAACCTTGCCTGGTGTCGCCGAATCGCGCTCCGTCATTTAGGGCCAGCGCGCACACGTGCCGGCGTGCAGTTTGCGGCCTGATTCCGTGGTCAGGACCATATCCCCCGCGCGGCGCCGGCGGCGCAGCTGCCAAAGACTGCGTCGCTGAGACACGCCTCCAGTTCAGCCGGACCATATCCTTCGCTATGGCAAGTCATCAGCAGAAACGAACGATCGGTGCGTGTCAGCTGACCACAGGCTTCCAGCAACGGCATCAGGTCGTCAGTCAGCTTGAAGGATTCGCCACCGGGTCCGTGCCCGTAGCTGGGGGGATCCAGGATCACGCCCTGGTACTCATGGCCACGTTTCAGCTCGCGTCTGACAAATTTAAAGGCGTCTTCCACGATCCAGCGAATAGGAGCACCCGCCAGGCCGCTCAGCGCGGCATTGCCATGTGCCCACTGCACGATATTACGGGCCGCATCGACATGTACGACTTCGGCGCCCGCGGCGGCCGCCGCCAGCGTGCTACCACCCGTATGGGCAAACAGGTTCAGGATTTTCAGCGGGCGCGCGGCACGCCGAATGTGCCGGTCGAGCCACTCCCAATTAGCAAGCTGTTCCATGAACACGCCCACGTGGCCGAATTCGGTCGGGCGCAGCTCTAAGGTCAGCCCCCCGGCCGTCAATTGCCATGACCGGGGAAGTTGCCGGGAAGGTGACGACCAGGCACCTGTTTGAGCCGAGGTCCGCGTGAAGCGGGCGTGCGCTTGACGCCACAGGCCCGGCTGGGAGGGCGAGCACAGCTCAGCTGGCGGGCTGGGGCGATCCAAAACGTACATCCCGAATCGTTCCAGCTTTCGGCCATGGCCAAAATCAAGCAATTCGTAATCCGCGTCCACAGCACACCTACCGTACTGGAAAATACAAGCATGACGCGCAAGTTCTGAAGTTGCGCTAGCTGAAAAACCCCGGAAAATACAAGCACGACGCGCCAGCGAGTGAGCCCGCCAAACGGCTAAAGTACGGGTTTCGGCGAAAGCTACCCAGGTTCCGTAACTTCATCACGCGACTTCGCGCTGCCCGTGTCCATTCTGCGGGTCAGGAGGATGTTGGCAGCATCCTCCAACAAAAACTAGTCAAGAAACAGTGGCAGCGCCGCGGGTGGCTGATCGTCCACGATCACGGCGGCCGAGATCATATGCTCGGCCGATTCCGCCTGCGCACGATGTGCGAACACACGTACCAGCGGTTGCCCGTGCTGGACGGCGTCGCCTACGCGTACCAGCATTTCGAATCCGACCGAGTGATCTATCTGGTCCGTCTTCACGCGGCGTCCCCCTCCCAACTCAATCAAGGTCCAGCCCAGGGCCTCGTTGTCCATCCTGTGCACGAATCCGCTGCGGTCAGCCAGGACTTCGGAGGCGGCCGCCACGGGGCGGCGCGCACCCAGATCGCCGCCTTGAGCCGCCACCATTTCCGCAAACTTCTCCATGGCCCGGCCCGATTGCAGCTCGGTCTCCACAGTGCTCACGGCTTGCTGCAAGGAGGCGGATTTGCCCGTCATCATCATCAGCTCGGCAGCCAATCGCACCGTGACCTCGTGCAAATCCGGCGGGCCCGCGCCGACCAGTGCGTCGATCGACTCATTCACTTCCAGGGCGTGACCGACCATGCGACCAAGCGGCTGGTGCATGTCGGTCAACAGGGCCTTCGTCTTTAATCCCAGTCGTTCGCCGGTGCGGCTCAGCGAATCTGCCAGCTGACGGGCACGATCCAGCGTCTTCATGAAGGCTCCACCGCCGCACTTCACGTCCAGCACTAAAGCCTGCAGCCCTTCCGCCAGTTTCTTGCTGAGGATACTCGCGGTAATCAACGGAATGGAAGGAACGGTGCCGGTCACGTCACGCAGCGCATACAGCTTCTTGTCCGCCGGAGCCAGTTCGGCCGTCGCGCCATTCATGGCACAACCAACCTGTTTCACCAGTGCTTGCATTTCGCGGGTGGGCAACTGTGTGCGGAAACCGGGGATGGCTTCGAGCTTGTCGAGTGTTCCGCCAGTCGGTCCCAGACCACGCCCCGAGATCATGGGCACGTGCAGTCCGCAGCAGGCGACCAGCGGAGCGAGCACCAGGGAAACCTTGTCACCAACTCCCCCCGTGGAATGTTTGTCCACGCAGACGTGATCGGCGGGCCACTTGAGTACCTGGCCCGAATGCAGCATCTGTTCGGTCAGCAGAGCGGTTTCCTCGGTGTCCATCCCATTCAGGTAGATGGCCATCGCCATGGCGGCCATCTGGTAATCCGGAATCGTGCCGTCGGTGAATCCCCGGATAAGAAACGCGAGTTCGTCGCGGGTCAAAGCATGACCATCTCGCTTGCGAACGATCAGTTGTGCGGCATTCAAGGTTGAGCCCTTTGGTTGGCCGCGGGGTTGGCGGCGAAGTTCCGCACAACGCCCGACACGATGTCTCGCATCTTGGAAGCGGCCTGATTGGCGGCCTGCACGACCTCCTCGCCATGCGTGGGCGTCAGCACATCCGGCTTGCAGTCATTGGTGATCACGGACAGTGCAAACACGCGCAAGCCCGCGTGGACGGCGACCAGCACCTCCGGGACGGTGGACATGCCGACGGCGTCGGCACCCAGCCTGCGCAGCATGCGATATTCGGCCCGCGTTTCGTAGGTGGGCCCCGTCAGCGCCGCGTAGACTCCCTGGTGGGCCACGAAGTTTCGCTGCCTGGCGACTTGCAGGCCCACCTCGATCAAGGACGGATCGTACAGTGCCGCAAGGCCAGGAATCCGCGGTGCCAGCTGGTCGTCATGGTACCCGATCAGCGGATTGTCAAACATCAGATTGATGTGGTCTGCCAGAATCATGATGTCCCCCACGCGGAAGCGAGGGTTGACACCACCACTGGCATTGGACGCAATCAACAGTTCGATTCCCAGTTGCCGCATAACCCAAACCGGGAGTGACACCTGCTGCAGACTGTAACCTTCGTAGTAATGGAAACGCCCCTGCATGGTCACGACGGGTACGTTCGCGCAATGGCCGCAAACCAGCCGGCCCGCGTGACCGATGGCCGTGGACCGCGGAAAATATGGGATGTCGGCGTAGGGAATGTGGGTGGGTTGCTGCACCTCATCGGCGAAGCAGCCGAGTCCGGAGCCCAGAATGATCCCCACGCGCGGCACGTGGGGCCATCGCGCCTGAATCAGTTGGACTGCCGCGTGGGACTGTTGGACGACTTCCCGCACCTAGTAGCCCTCCTGAGCGCTCTGTTCGCCCGTGACGATTGTTTCCGAGGCGCTGCTGCCCAATCGCGTGGCTCCCAGGTCACGAAACCGCACGGCATCTTCGTACGTGCGAATGCCTCCGGACGCCTTGATGCCCACGGCCTCACCGCACGCGGCCCGCATCAGGCGGATGTCGGCAGCAGTCGCACCTGTGTAGGTGTAGTCGCCCGCAGGCTGCTTGACGAAACCAAAACCCGTCGAAGTCTTCACGATAGTCTACGCCCAGCTGTTCGCAGATCTGGCAGAGCTGTTTCTTGTGCTTGTCCTGCGTGACGTAGTCGGTTTCAAAAATGACCTTCAAGATCGCCTGGTGTTGCGCGGCAACCTGCTTGACCGCTTGGATATCGCGCCGCACATAGTCCCAATCTTCGTCCAGCACTTTACCGATGTTGACTACCATATCCAGCTCCACGGCTCCTTGCCGGCACGCCAGGTCGGCCTCAAAGGCCTTGGTTTCGGGGGCATGACTGCCATGCGGGAAGCCGATGACGGTTCCCACGCCGACACCCGAGCCCCGGAGCAGTTCCACAGCCAGGGGCACGGCATAGGGTTTGATGCAAACCGTGGCCGTTCCCAGCCGTTTGGCGGTTTCGCAGCCAGACTTGAGTTCGGCGTCGCTGCAAGGTGGGATGCAGCAGGGCGTGGTCGATTAGTTTTGCGACAGGCAAAGGTTTTTTCATGAGGGTGGCTGCGGTGCAGAGTTTCTTGGGGTTAACTTTCGGCCGCGCGGCAGGGCCGGCAGGATCGATCGTCTTGGGCAGATTGGCGGATATTCTGAATTTCATCCAATTCTAGCAGTTTTCCGCCCGGCTGCCGCCTTTTCCTGCTGGCCGGAAATGGCTACACTGGGGGGCTTGAAATGGTATTAGATTGTCGTTTGAAAAGGTGAATTGTCTACTTGGGTTTCATGGTAACGAAAAGATAACGAGAAGTTAGCTGCTGAAGTGCTCACGCACGGCAAACCCAAACCCCGAAATGGCGAAAACAACAAGCGGATTCCACTTGCATGACCATCACGAAAGATCGTAAACGAGAGCTGATCCAGGATTATCGAAAGTCCAGCAACGACACGGGGTCGCCTGAGGTCCAGATTGCTGTGCTGACGAGTCGGATTAATGGTCTGACGGAGCACTTGCGAGCACACAACAAGGATTTCGCGAGTCGACGCGGTTTATTGATGTTGGTCAGTCGTCGACGTCGATTGCTTGATTATCTGAAGAGGATCGAGCCGCAGCGATACGTCAACGTGATCAAGCGGTTGGAAATCCGAAAGTAGCCCACGGGGCTCGATGCCCTAAATCAATTCGATTTCGGTGTCGCTCGCCGTCAGGACGTTGGTGAGCTTTAACGACCGCGGTTTGGCCGTGGCGTAGGGCTTTCTTCGGCGGACGCATTCTCGTCCCACGCACTGCTTCGTGGCTTTGCATGCCGTACCGACCAACCCACCATGTAGGGCGAGGTTTTTCTCGATCGTGGCGATCGTGGCTCAACCTCCTAACCACATGGACTAACTACATGGAAACCGAAAAGAAAAGAGGAACAACGTGGCAAAAGTTCGTGTTGAGCGTCAGATTGGTCGGGGTATCCTGTCCTTTGAAACTGGTTTCTTGGCGAAGCAAGCATCTGCGTGTGTCGTGTGCCAATACGGGGACACCGTTGTGATTAATGCCGTCACGACGGGGCCACCCCGACCCGGAATCGATTTCTTTCCGTTAACTTGCGATTACCGCGAGCGTCCCAGTGCCGCCGGTAAGTTTCCCGGTGGGTTCATCAAGCGGGAGGGTCGTCCGTCGCTGAAGGAGACGCTGACCTCGCGCTTGATTGACCGGCCTCTGCGTCCGCTGTTCCCTAAGGGGTTTGTTGATGAAGTGCAATGTCAGGCGATTGTGGTGTCCAGCGACCGGCAGAACGACCCTGACGTCCTGGCGATGAACGGTTGTGCCGCCGCCTGCCACATTTCTGCCTTGCCCTTCGAGGGTCCGGTGGCCAGTGTCCGCGTGGCACGTGTGCGGGGCGAGTGGATGCCGTTTCCCACCGTCGACGATCTGGAGGAGAGCGACTTGGACCTGATCGTGTCGGGCAGCGAAGAATCGGTCTTGATGATCGAAGGATTCGCCCGCGAAATGCCGGAAGACACGATGCTGCAGGCGATCCAGAAGTGCCACGAGTTTATCCGTGAAATCTGTAAGATGCAGCATGAATTGTCTCAACAGGTGGGAGTCCATAAAGCCGCTTTTGCCCCCCCCAGTGGTGGCGGATTGTACGAGCAACTGCACCGCGATTTCTACGACGCCTTGCGGTCCGCCAAGCAAACGCCCGGGAAGCAGGATCGGGCCGACGCGGTCCAGGCAGTCAAGCAGCAGGCCCTGTCCGCCACGATTCCCAATCCCCAGGCCGAGGGGGTGCACAGTGAGCACGAATTTGCCGCAGCCTGGCACGATCTGGTGCAACAAGTCGTGCGCGACTTGATCCTGGCCGGTACGCGGCCGGACGGTCGCGATTCCAAGTCGCTGCGGGCCATCGAGTGCCACGTGGGGGTCCTGCCGCGCACGCACGGTTCGGCCGTGTTCCAAAGGGGCGAGACGCAAGCCTTGATTTCCGTCACCTTGGGCACGGGCAAGGATGAACAACGTGTGGATGGACTGGCCGAAGAGTACTCCAAGAAGTTCATGCTCGACTATAATTTTCCGCCATTCTCGGTCGGTGAGTGCCGTCCCATTCGCGGTCCTGGCCGTCGAGAATTTGGGCACGGAGCCCTGGCGGAACGTAGCGTCAACCCCGTCATTCCGGACCCGGAATCGTTCCCCTACACCGTCCGTGTGGTGTCCGATATTCTCGAATCGAATGGCTCCAGCAGCATGGCCTCGGTCTGCGGTGCCACTTTGGGATTGATGGATGCCGGCGTGGAAATCACCAATCCCGTCGCCGGAATTTCCGTGGGCCTGGTGTACGAAGCGGAAGATAAATGGACGCTGTTGACGGACATCATCGGTGACGAAGACCACTTCGGTGACATGGACTTCAAGATCGCCGGCACCCCACAGGGGATCACGGGCATCCAGCTGGATCTGAAGATTAAGGGCATCAGCGAGCAGATCATCAAGGCCACTCTGGAGCAGTCCAAGGAAGCACGGATCGAGATCCTGCGGAATATGCTGTCGGCCATTCCGCGCCCACGGACCGAACTGTCGCCCCACGCCCCACGTTTGCTCACCTGCCGGATCAATCCCGACAAGATTGGACTGTTGATCGGACCTGGCGGAAAGACCATTCGGGGCATTCAGGAATCCACCGGGGCCGTGATCGAGGTCAACGACGATGGCCTGGTCACCGTGGCGAGTGCCAACAGTGCATGGGCCCAGGCGGCGATGAACGAGATCCAGCGGCTGACCGCTTCTGTGGAGGTTGGCAAGATATACGACGGTCGCGTCACCAGCGTCAAGGAATTCGGGGCCTTTATCGAAATCCTGCCCGGCCGCGACGGGCTGTGCCACATCAGCGAACTTTCCGACGGCTACGTCAATCAGGTGAGCGACGTCTGCAAGGTTGGCGACGAAGTGAAGGTGGTGGTGATTGCCGTCGATGAACATGATCGCGTGAAGTTAAGCCGCAAGCGGGCCCTTGAAGCGTTGGGGGTCGGCGACACGTCGGCCGACACCGTCGAAAGCTAAAGGGCCTGCGGTGTAGAACCCGGTGATGAGGGATGTTCGCTGCGGCGGACACCCCTCGTTTTTTATGCCGATCACCTGGTAGGGCAGGCGGGGCAGATGTCTACCCTGTGGTCAGCCGCCGTCCCCGCCGCCGGACTCCAACTCGCATTTTGCAGCGGCTGCCCGACTGCGGCTGCCGTGATCGGCCAACGTGCCGTGAATAAACCATGAACAAGTTCGGCGATGGGCAGAATGACGGAGAACAGCTTGAGCGGCTGCGTGAGCAATATGCGGAGATTTCCGCACTGGCGGGGGCTCTCGCGCACGAAATCAAGAATCCTCTCTCCGTGATCGGGATGAACATGGAGTTACTGGCCGAGGATCTGGCGGCCGCGACGACTCCTAAGGAACGACGGACGCTGGATCGCATCAATACCGTCCAAGCCCAGTGCCGCCGCCTGCAAAAACTATTGGACGATTTCTTGCGGTTTGCTAGAATCAAACATTTGCAGCTGACGCCCGGGAGCCTCAACGAACAAGTCAACCGCGTGCTGGACTTTTTCGAACTACCGGCCAAAGAGCTGGGAATCGAGATCGTGCGCTATCTGGATCCGGACACTCCCAGTATTTTGATGGACGAGCAGACTTTGGAGGCGGCGCTCGTCAATCTTGTCAAGAACGCCATCGAAGCCATGCCGGACGGCGGTCAGCTGACGGCCCGCACCCGGCTCACGCGATCCGGCGTGGCCCTGGACCTGATTGATACCGGATGTGGCATGGACCAGGAGACCGCGCTGCACATGTTCGACGCTTTTTACACCACCAAGGATCGAGGGTCGGGGCTGGGGCTGCCCATGGCCAAGAAGGGCATTGAGGCGCATGGAGCCCGCATTCTGGTGCAGAGCGAACTGGATCGAGGCACGCAGTTCACCCTGGAATTCCCCCTGCCTCCGCGGCTGAGAAGCTAACGTACCCCCCCACCCGGCACCTCATCGTACCACACCACTTCCCGATTCCGGCCAAGATCGACACACGGCGGAATCATGTCATCCTGAACGTAGCGGAGCGCAGTGAAGGATCTGCCAGCCAGCGTGACATTGCCCGCAGGGTGCGTCCGGGATCTCCTGCGTCTACCGTCGTATGTGGAACAACGCCTCGGGAAGATCCTTCGGTCGCTGACCTGTGCTACGCACGGTGTCAGCGACCGAAGGATGACACCTTTCCGCGAATTGTGTGGTACGATGAGACCGTACCCAGCCACCTTAACGATCCACGCTCGGACCAATATTATCGATAACAACATGTCTCAAACCTCACATGAATCGACACGGTCGACCAAGGTTGCAGCCGCTGCGGCTAGCAAATCGTTTACGCCGGAGGCCATGCGCGTGCTGGTCGTCGACAACGACAAGAGCCATGCGCAGGCCATGCAGGAGACACTCTCGCGGGTAGGCTATCCGGTGGATTTGGCTACCTCGGGTCCGGAGGGGGCTCGCAGGATCGAGCAGGGTGATTACGACATCGTGATCACCGACTTGATGATGAATGAAGTCGACGGCATGCAGATACTCACATTGTCGCGGGACGTACTTCCGCTGGCCCAGGTGATTATGGTGACGGGGCATGCCAGTGTGCCCAAGGCCGTCGAGGCAATGCAGCAAGGCGCTTTTAATTTCCTGGAAAAGCCGCTGAACACGGATCGGCTTCGCACGATTACCGAAAAAGCGGCTCAGACCGTCCATCTGCAGCGGACCAACGCGGACCTGCAAGCCCGGCTCGACGAGAAATTCGGCTTTGAGGGCATCGTGTTTGCCAGTAAGGCGATGGCGAATGTCATCGAACGCGTCAAGCGGATCGCACCGACGGATGCCAGTGTGTTGATTACCGGCGAAACGGGGACGGGCAAGGAGCTGATTGCCCAAGCCATCCATCAGAATAGTCCGCGCAAGAAAAAGCCGTTTGTCGCCTTGAATTGCGCTGCGCTCAGCGAACATCTGTTGGAGAGTGAGCTATTCGGGCACATCCGCGGAGCGTTCACGGATGCGGCTGCGGATCGAGTGGGTCGCTTTGAGTACGCGCACGGCGGGACGCTGTTCCTCGACGAAGTCGGCGACACTCCCATGGCCACGCAGATCAAGCTGCTGCGCGTGTTGGAAAACGGCGAGATCACCCGGATTGGCGAAAATAAACCCATCCAAGTCAATGTCCGCATACTCTCAGCGACCAACCGTGACTTGGAGCAATTGATCGAATCGGGTGCGTTCCGTAGCGATCTGTTCCACCGCCTCAAGGTAGTCACTGTGGATCTGCCTAGACTGGCCGATCGGCGTGACGACATTATCCCGCTGATCGATCATTTCCGCCGCATTTTTGCCCGCAAGCATGCCAAGCCGGTGAAGGGCATTTCCGGCGCCGCCAGCCGACGGCTGGTGGAATTCGACTGGCCCGGCAACGTGCGACAGGTGCGGAATTTTGTGGAGAGCATGGTCGTGGTTGACGGGGATGGGGTATTGGATGTGGACGACCTGCCTCCCGAACTTGCGGATGTGGTTGACGAAGAACCCACAGCCTCCATGTCTGCGGGCCCGAGCCATCTGATTGGACAACCGTTGTCAGAGATCGAGCGCTGGGCGATCGAGCAGACCTTGCGATTGGCCGGTGGGAATCGTGAAGAGACAGCCCAAATCCTGGGCATTGGCGCCCGCACGCTGTACCGCAAATTGAAAGAATACGATTTGCGCGACTAGTCCGATCCGTACGCCGTACTGCGTACTCCCACTCCCCGCCGCCGTTCCTGCTACAATAACGGGCTGGCAGCAGCGGCGAGCGTGCGATCTGACGTCGCCCACTGCATTCGACGCCATTTTGCTACGGAGAGGCGACAGGGCATGCCGAAGATTCACCGACTCACCACGGACATTGTCAACAAGATTGCCGCCGGAGAGGTGATCGAACGTCCGGCGAGCGTCGTCAAGGAGCTGGTGGAAAACTCGGTGGACGCCGGTGCCCGTCGCATCAGCGTGCACGTGACCAAAGGCGGGACGGAACTGCTGCGAGTGACCGACGATGGCCACGGGATCGCCGCGGAGGAACTGTGGTTGGCCGTCGCCAGCCATGCGACCAGCAAGATCGAGTCGGCGGACGACCTGTTCCGTATCGGGACGTTCGGCTTTCGCGGGGAGGCTTTGGCCTCGATCGCTCAGGTAAGTCATTTTCGCATCCGTTCTCGCGTTGCCGACAGGGCCGAGGGGCACGAGCTGATCGTGCTGGGCGGCGAGGCCGGGGAATGCGAAGCGGTGGGATGTCCCGTAGGAACGGACATCGAAGTCAAAAACCTGTTCTTTAACACGCCCGTTCGCCGCCGGTTCTTACGCACCACGCAGACTGAGATCGGGCACATCATCGAGGCCGTGCATCGCATCGCGCTGGCTTATCCTCACGTGCAGTTTTCTTTGCGTCACGGAGAAAATGAACTACTGGATCTGGTGCCCGTCAGTGACTGGCGAACACGCATCGAGCACGTTTTTGGTCGCGAACTGGCCGATGCGCTGATTGCGGTGGACGCCGAGGATGATGGTATTCGGCTGCAAGGTTACGTGGCCAACCCAGCACACGATCGTAGCACGAACAAGATGCAGTATCTGTTTCTGAACGGACGCTACATTCGCGATCGGTCACTGGGACATGCCTTGGCGGAAGCCTATCGGGGCTTGTTGATGACGGGCCGTTACGCGATCGCGCTGCTCCGCATCGAGCTACCTGCTGATCAAGTCGATGTCAATGTCCATCCCACCAAGATGGAAGTTCGCTTTGTGGATGGCGGTCGGCTCTACAGTCAACTGCTTAGCACTGTCAGAGCGAAATTTCTGTCTACCGATCTGACGTCACACGCCCGGCTGGCAGGTCGCCACGATTTGCCTGCGGTCGGGCCAGCGACTTCGGCGACCATTCCGCAATATGAGCAGCACCGGATGCACCTGGATTTTTCGCCGGCGGCGATGGCGTCGGCTACCAGCGGACATGCCCCCGGCTTTCGGCCGTTTCCCGATTTTTCAATAGCCCCGCACGCAGCAGCGGGCTCAGCCGCGACCTATGCCCGCCAGGCGTTGGCCCAAGGGGCGCCTCCCGCGGAGGGAGATCCCGCCGCCGTGGGCGGAAACTTGATTCCGCCGCAGTCCGGGCAGTCAACGCTGGTCCACCGGGATGAGGGGACGCCCGCGATGCAGGTGTACAATCGCTACTTGATTACCGAGACCGACGAAGGAGTCGTGGTCATCGACCAGCATGCGCTCCACGAGCGAATCCTGTACGAAGAGTTGCGGGAAAAGGTGCTGGGCAGCCAGTTGGAGGTGCAACGGCTATTGGTGCCTGAGCCCGTGCAGCTCACCAGCACGGAAAGCGGCGTGATCATGGACAACGCCGCCACGCTGCTGCAATTGGGCATTGAAGTCGAACGCATTAGCAGCTCCACGCTGGTCATTTCCGCCTACCCGGCCATGCTCTCGAATTTGTCCCCAGCCGAACTATTACGGCAAGTGGCGGCCAGGCTGGCGGATTCTTCCGTCCGCCTGGAGCGTCGCGACTTGATCGACGAGCTGCTGCATATGATCGCCTGCAAAGCAGCCATCAAGGCCGGGGACCCTCTGACGGGTGAAGAAATCGCCACCCTGCTGCGTAAACGCTACCTCGTGCAAGATGCCCATCATTGCCCCCACGGCCGCCCGACCGCACTGGTGTTTTCCAAAGAGGAACTCGATCGGCGATTCAAGCGGATTTAAGCCGCTTGGCCGTTCCGCCAACCGTCCTGGGAACTTACACTAAACGAGATGTCACCCGGTCAGTTCCGCCGGGCCAGGCAGGTTGGCGAACGAAACAGGAGCCTGGCTGCTGGGTTGTGGCTGAGCGCCCGTCCTGGGGCGGGCCGCCTGCGGGCGGCATGAAACGGAGGTCGGTGGCCAACGCGTGATTACCGGGGATGCGGCGGCCTCGCTGGTCTTATCCTACCGCCAAATAGTCGCTTTGCAGTTGAGTCACCCATCGCATGATCTGTGTCAGTATCGGACGTGGTCGCCACAAGCAGATGATCGCCGAGCACGCGAGGTTGGTCGACGACGGCGTGCAGCTCGTCGAGTTGCGCTTGGACTACATTCAGCGTGACGTCAGCTTGCATCGCTTGCTCTCGAATCGGCCCGGGCCCGTGATCATCACCTGCCGCCGTGAAGCCGACGGCGGCCAATGGCAACACTCTGAAGAGCAGCGGATCATGCTGCTGCGATCGGCCATTGCCGCAGGGGTCGAGTACGTCGATCTGGAGGCCGACGTCGCGGATTCCATACCACGCTTCGGGCCTACCAAACGGATCATCAGCCTGCACGACTTTGTGCGCACACCTGATAACCTTGAGCAAATCTGCAACGAGCTTGCCGCTCACGACGCCGACATTATCAAGATCGCCACGATGGCGAATGCACCGCGTGATAACATCCGCATGTTGGAATTGGTCCAATCGAGTCGCATTCCCACTATCGGAATCTGCATGGGGGAAATCGGTACGCCGACGCGAATTCTCGGAATGCGTTACGGCGCTCCGTTTACCTATGCCACGTACCACCAGGAACGAGCATTGGCGCCGGGTCAGCTGAGCTACAAACTGATGCGGGAAATCTACCGAGTTGATGAGATTGATGAGCAGACCGAATTGTACGGAGTAATCGGGGACCCGATCGCTCAAAGCCTTAGTCCGGTGCTGCACAATTCCGGTTTGAGTCATCTTGGGCTGAATAAGGTTTACCTCCCGTTTCGCGTCCCGGTTGAGAACCTGGACAGCTTCATGCGCGATTGTCATTGGCTGGGCATTCGCGGACTGAGCGTTACCATTCCGCACAAAGAGGGCGTGCTGAAGTACTGCACGAAAATCGACGGGGCAGTGAAGGGCATCGGAGCGGCCAATACGATGTTGTTTCACAACGACGAAGTCCTGGGGTTCAATACGGATTATCGGGCGGCCATGGTCTGCCTGGATGAGCGTTTGGGAACCGCAGATCGCAAGACGCCACTGGCGGGTCATACGGCCTTGTTACTGGGTGCGGGCGGGGCGGCGCGTGCCATTGCCTTTGGATTGCGACGACGCGGCGCCGATGTGTGCGTGGCCAGCCGCGCGATGGGAAAAGCCGAAGGACTGGCCGCTTCGCTGGGCTGCCGTGCTGTTCCCTGGGAGCATCGTCACAACGTGAGTGCCGACGTCATCGTCAATGCCACGCCCATTGGCATGCATCCCAATGTGGACGAAAGCCCGTATGATCCTCGCCGCCTGCGCCCCAACGCGATCGTGTTCGATTTGGTGTACAACCCTGAGCAGACGTTGTTGCTAAAAGAGGCCAGGCAGCGAAACTGTCGCACCATCAGCGGCGTCGAGATGTTCGTCGGTCAGGCCGCATTGCAGTTCCAACACTTTACGGAACATGCACCACCGATGAACGTGCTACAGGCCAACCTCCGCCGTACGATCGGTGCCGCCAGTTACTGAGGACGGCCAGCGATCGGACGTAGGGCAGGTTGGTAACGGGTCTAACCCGCGTTCCGCTCCAATTTCCTCGGCTAACTGGAGAGTGGGTTTCGAATTGCCGAAGGTCATCCCAATGTGTTGCTCAGCTATCGCGATTCATTGCCATGGCACGCACTCGTGCTCGAATCCAGCGAATTGACCGATCCGTGGACGCAATCGAGTACGAGTACCATGACACTGAGTACGAGTACGAGCGACGAACGCGGGTAATACCCGTTGATAACCTGCCCACGAAAACTGGGTGCATCAATGAGGTGCAAACAGCCAGCGGAAGCCAGGGCCCGTTACGCGCGTGACTTCGCTTCCTGTAACATGGCATTCTCGTCGGGGAACTCGCCGGTGGCCAGCTTCGAATAAATCAGCTGATCGTCAACCGACAATTCGAAACACCCTCCCTGCGAAGGTTGCAGTTCCAGCGAGCTGATTTTTTGTTTGAGGTTTTCGAGCAGATGGGTCGCCAAACTGACGGCCTTGGGCTCATAATTTCAAGCGGCGCAATAGCGCAATTGAATCTTCATCAAAAGGGCTCCATTTACTTTTTCTTCTTCGCGCTTCTGCTTTTTTTGACACTCTTGGATTTTTGCGATTTAGCCACTTTCTTGGTTGCCGCCTTGGATTTGCTGGCGGACGGTTTGGCCTTAGTGCTGCGACTCTTATTCCCGAAAGCGCGTTCCCAACCTTCGGCATACTTTTGGTTCGAACCGGCGCGCGAAATCGTCATACCCCTGGACTCCTATCACAAAATTCTGACGGGCGCAACGACCGCGGTGCCCCGTCGTCCCGTGGAAAATCCGCAGCGATTTGGTTTTTCGCGGCGGCCGCCATGAGAATCATGGCGCCCAGCTGACGGCGATTTCTGGTTTCGACGTCAACTCGACTTGCAAATCCTACCAGATTTTCCACTGCCTCGAAAGTACGAACGGTGCCCGGTCCCGCGTGGCATGAAGTTCATACCGCACTCACTCGCCCGTTCACTGTCCCGTGAATTTGCGGTAGCCCAGCAGCATGATGGCCATCAAGAGGATGCAGATCAAAAGCAAGGCGGGAATCATCCACCCCAGCCCAAAGGCAAAGCCCCAATGCGACCACAGGCCAGGCCACACCAGCACGGCGAAGGCCGCCGCCAGGCATAAGTAGGGACCGTAGGCGATGTCGTGTCGTCGCGAGACCATAAATTGCGCGACGGCGATCACGACCCCCGCAAAGGGAGCCATGAAAAAGATCAAAATCGACGCTTGCCAGCCCGCGAAGCTGCCAATCATGGCCATCAGCGTCACGTCGCCGAATCCCAAGGCCTCTTTGCGCAGCGCCGTCGAGGCAGCGACGCGAATCGACCATACCAGTGCTCCGCCTGCCGCCAGCCCCACCAGACTCGTCAGTAGTCCCTGCCAGCGGTCTCCGCCCACGCGCCAGACCGCTACGGTCAGCAGGGAGCACAGCACACCTAATGTAGCCAGCACGGTCTTGCCTCCGCCTCGCCAGATACTGGCGAGCAAGAACTGCAATCCCTTGACGGCACCGCGTCGAAAATAGACCGTGCGCGGAGCCAGGGCAACGCACCAGGCGGCAATCACACCCAGTCCCAACCCCAGCCCCTGCGGACCGCTTAAAGCCGGTTGCCAGGGCCGCGGTGCCGTCAGCCACAGCGTTTGGCGTCCGTCGGGCAATAGGGATTCTGGCCAGGCCGAGGCCATGATCAGTCCCGCCAGAGTGCCCGTGATCGTAATTGCGTCGGGGATCGTCTTCTCGTCCAGATCAACGAAGGTCGCCACCAGCATCAGCGACAACAAGATCACGTGGCTGACAAATTCGACGCGGATTTCCTGCAATAGGGCCGGACTCAACTTATCTCCCGGATGCAGGGCGCCGTCCAGCTCGTATTGATAAAGCAGGCACATCGCCATGGGAAACACGAGCTCGATCAACATCGGCCGCAACCAAAACCAGGTCCCGTGGATTCGCCGTTCACGCTCCAGACCAAACCAACCCATGATCGGCAGAAAATCGGACCAGCGCCTTGGCGGTGCCTCCGGGTGAGGTTTGGTCCAAGGTCCGATCGGACGAGCGTTCCACGCCAGGCGATAAATGGCGTGATTCAACTGACCGGCCAGAAACATGAAGCCAAGAAATAGACAAACCAGCTGCATCAGTGAACACCCGGTGGTCGCGATTGTGGTCGTGAATCCATCACCACGACAACCGTTAGCCGCGGAGCGGACCACATTTTAGACGGAGGGTCCGAACAGGACACGGGGGTATTGGTCAGAGACGTACCCCGCCCCGGATAATGGTCATCCCCAGGAAGCCGGCAGCGTGCGGAGCACGCCCAGCGACCGAAGGATCTTCCCGTGACGTGGCATGACGCGCAACGGTTGCCGCAGGAAATCCCGGCGCTCCCCCTGCAGGTGGTGTCCCGTTTGGCTGGCAGATCCTTCACTGCGCTGCGATGACAGTTCGTGCGGAGCACGCCCAGCGACCGAAGGATCTTCCCGTGACGTGGCATGACGCGCAACGGTTGCCGCAGGAAATCCCGGCGCTCCCCCTGTAGGTGGTGTCCCGTTTGGCTGGCAGATCCTTTCACTGCGCTGCGCTCCGTTCAGGATGACAGTCACTCCCACGTCACCTGCGGGTACCGATTCTGCAACCAGCCAAGAATCAATCGGGCCGCGTCTTGCGAACTGAGCCGGTCTGTGTCGACGGCCAAATGGGCAACTTGCTCGTAGAGCGGTATGCGCTGCTCTAAGACTTGTGGGACTTCGGCCACCGGGTCATTATCGGTCAGGGCTGGACGCGAGCCTGCCGTGGCTGGATCAGCCGCCAACCTCGCTTGAATGGTCTGCACGCTGCCGCGCAGCCAGACAACGGGGCCGGCGGCTGCCAATACCTGGCGATTTTCCGCGGACAAGATGATGCCGCCCCCCGTCGCGATCACGACTCGATCTTGTGCCACGGTGCGCCTTAGCACCTGACTCTCAAATCGCCGGAATTCACGTTCACCTCGTTCGGCAAAAATTTCGGGTATGGACCGCCCCGTTTCGGCCACCAGCTGCTGGTCTGTGTCCAACGCCCGCCAGCGTATCAGCTCGGCGAGGGCGCGGCCGGTTGCCGTCTTCCCAGTGGCCCGGTATCCCACCAGCAGCACGCGCGCGGGATCGTTTTCGGATACAGGCATGATGCTCGCAAATTTCTGCTGCGTTTGCGGATGGACTTGAGAATAAGACTGGCTTGGCTTGCCAGCTTGGTTTGCCAGGGTAGTATGCCGTATAATAGCAGAGCGGGGTTGGTCTGGAAGGACAGCCGATCGCCGCCGCAGGCTACCTGGCATCCATGTCGGGTGGTGGTTCCGTTCGGCCCACCCGTCCGTACGCTCCAATGTGGCGACCGTTTTTGGATTTGACGATGAACTCACTCAGTCGATTTTCACTAGTCATGGCCTCGGCCGCGGTGCTGTTGGTGAACGGTGTTGCAGTGGCTTGTCCAACCTGCAAGGACGCTTTGGCCAGTGGTAATTCGTCGAATCTTGTCGACGGATTTGGATGGAGCATCATTTTCATGATGTCGATGCCATTTCTGATTTTTGGCGGTATCAGTGCGTATTTCTATTATGAAGTTCGCAAAGCGCGCCGGGCGTCTGCTCCCGCTGCGGCTACGTATCCATCCGTCACGCAAGTTGCCGCATCCTGACTTGCCTTCGCCGATCGCCGATGGAAAACGGCTGCGCTTGATCTCAGCAACCTGGCAATGTTTCGTTCACTGATTCGATCGCCGATCGACAAAGATATCCATTCCCAGCCACAAGCTACGCGCGTGTCGAAACAGCAGAATCGGCATCAGTATCGCAATCGCCAGACAGATTCCCAATTTGGTGCCGTGACGCGTGTCGTAAACGAGGGTGAGGGCGAAGTAAGCGATCAAGATGGCCAGAGAAGTAATTCCGTAGTTCACGTAAATTGAGCCCAAATAAAAACCAGGTTCCCGTGTGAAATTGAGCCGACAGTGCGAGCATGCTGTCGGCATGCGAAAGGAAAACGGAAGGAATAAGGATCCGCTGCCACATCGCGGGCACTTCAGTCGTAACGCACGTGACAGCGTGGTACTGAATCGCATTGAAACATCTACCAAGTTCGCGGGTTGAATCCGCCGCCGCCGGGCTGATGCAAAGCCATATAGCTCGAATAGCCCAGGCTGAAGAACAGCAGACAGATAAATACGCTGCCCTGCTGAACTCCGTACAGAAACATGGCTCCCGCCGCACACAACGAAATCATTAGCGAGGTGGGCAGCGGGTTGCGGGCCCCGCCCACGATCAGCAGGTCGCGGGTAATGTGACCGCCGTCCAAAGGCAGCACCGGAATCAGGTTGAATACGGCCCAATAGAGGCTGACCCAGCAAAATGAGTCTATCAGTTCGTTCAATTCCGGCGACGTGAAGCTGGCTCCGTCCGGAACGGGAATGATCGCGTCAAACATCCCCAACGAGCGCATGCCGTGTCCACTGAACGCCACGGACAGGATCACAAGAATGGCCGCCATGATTTGCGCAAGCGGCCCGGCGGCAGATACCATGGCGCTTTGACCTGGTGCCAGTGACTGGCGTCCCCAGCTGCTTCCAAAACTGTCGGGGATGGCCAGGCCGCCGAATTGATACAGCACAATGTGGGACGAGATGCCGAAATAGCGAAACGCCCAGGCGTGCCCCAGTTCGTGGATCACCAGCGACAGCAGAACTGCCAACACGAAAATCAGGATGCCGAGTCCATTTCCGTGGCCGCCGCTCAGGATGATGGCCACGAGCCAGAACCAAGGCGTAATGCGGATGGGGAATCCGAACACCTGAAATCGCACATCGTAGGGCGTCGGTTGAGGTTCACCAAACACGCTTCTGCCTGTACTCCCATTTGTGCTGTTAAGACTCTGCAACAACTCGCGGCTTACGGCTCTATTCTAACCGTGCGGCCCCATTTCGGAAGTAGTCCGACGCCAGGTCTGGCCTCCGTCCCCCGCAGGATTTGGGGTTTCAGCGAGCGACGATTGGCAACGGTTTGCCGAAGCGATTGAGGCGGCACACCATCGGTGTGTCGAATGCCAACAGACGGCTCGCGGAAACGGCCAAATCGCGTGGGGAGGGGCAGGGGAGGGGTCCTCTTGTTGGCGTGGTGTGTGTGGCTGTGCGATCTTGCCGTGATTAACGCCCGAGCGCGTGTTGCGCGGGCAGCGTCTGCGGCCAACCCCACCCCAGCCCTCCCCACTACGGCAATCGTGCGATTTGCTCGCAGTCTGTTGGGCCGCAACGCGCACTTGCCAATCGCCTTTGTCCCACGCATTGACTTTTCCCGCTGCTCGCGACCAAATCACGATTGCCGGGGGGAGGGAGTCGGAACTGGGCGGCGGCCCGCGCTTGCGGGTCGACCTCGTCCCGAGCATTAACTTGTAACGTTGCTCGCGACCAAATCACCATTGCCGGGGGGAGGGAGTCGGAACTGGGCGGCGGCCCGCGCTTGCGGATCGACCTCGTCCCGAGCATTAACTTGTGACGTTGATCGCGACCAAATCACCATTGCCGGGGGGAGGGAGTCGGAGTCGGAAACCCGCCAAACTCAGACCGCTGGCTGGGCTCGATGGGCCGCGTAGTGCCGCGCGTGGATCTGATCGTTCAGCGTCAGCACGTCGTACACGACACCGATGCCCAGCAGACCGACCGTGAGCAGATAAATCAACCCCGTAACATACTTGCCTTGGACAAATCGGTGCAGGCCCAGCGGTCCGGCGAAGATTAGCAGCAACCAGGCGGCGTTGTAGTCAACCGGACCTGGGGCAAACTGATGGCGAGCTTCCCGATCCATTTGCGGGATGAGGACCAGATCCACCAGCCACCCGATGCCCAATAGACCCAGCGTGAAGAACCAGATCACGCCAGTTAATACCCGGCCGTAGTAGAACCGATGAGCGCCCGTAAAGCCCACGAGCCAGAACACATAGCCAAAAAAAATAGTATGCGTGCCGTCATAGTGATCTTCGTCGGAAATGGTGTCGCGCCCGGGCATGTTCCACGGATCGTCTGAAGCGCACGAACCCAATCCCGAATTCATGGCGGTAGCAGCGGTCATGGTGAAGGAACCTGTCGTTAATGATACTCGTCAGACGCCCGCGAGCGACCGGAATTGTGGTCACGCGCCCGGTCGGGCCACGGCTGAATGCCATGTTCGACGGCCCACCCGCCGAATTCAGCGGAATCATGCACCTACATGAACCGCTCTGCGGGGCAGCCTGCCCGGAACAGCCTTTATTCGCCCCGCTCGATCGCTTCTTGGTCACGTCGGCCTCGATTCTTCCGCTTTGGTCGCCTTTGATGGGGCCCCGTCAGGCCACCGGTGGGCTGCACTGGCTGGTCGTCGAGCATCCTGAGCACGAATGTGGCTGCGCGAACGCTGGCACCCGGCTGACCATACTGCTGTTTGAGTCGGCGCAATTGTGCCACCACTTCCTGGGAGCGCGTGGGGTCGTTGAAGAGGGCCAGTGCCTCCGCGGCGAACTCATCGGAAATATCTCGGCAGGTGACAAATTCGGGGTAGGGAACATGGCCACCGATGGCATCGTTCGGCTCGAACGGCTTGCGTTCTACCCGGTCCGTTGCCAGCAGATTGACGAGTGAAATGTAACGTGCGGTGCGCAACCAGTTCTGCAAGAAATGAGCGAATCGATTGACCACGTACAAGATGACGGCTGGTTTTTCATGGTGCATCAATTCCAGCGAAACGGAACCGGAACAGGCCAGGCAGCAGTCCGCCAGTTCGATCAACTCAGGTGTCCGCCGCACGCAGACGGTCGCGGTTGAGCCGATCGCGGCAATCATGGTGCGGGCGACGGCGGCCTGCTTTTCGTTGAAACTAGCCACGGCGATCCGCAGTGTGGCAGTGTCCTGCGGGTGAGCTGGTGCGAGGCCGGCCTTCACTTTTTCGGCGGCGCGCAGCAGCAGCGGGAGATTATTCTCGACTTCCTGATCCCGAGATCCGGGTAGCAATGTCAGAAGCCGAACCTGATCCAGTCTCACCGCGTCGCAAAATTGTGCGTCCAGCCGGCGCTGCGCTAATTCGTCGAAAAAAGGGTGCCCGACATACCGCGCATGGCAGCCACGCTGTCGAAACCAAGCTTCCTCAAACGGCAACTTGCAGAGCACATGATCGGTCAGGCGACGCATTTTCCCCACGCGCCAGCCGGCCCATGCCCAAAGTTGCGGCGCCCCGTAGTAAACTACGGGAATGCCGTGTGCCTTGGCCCGCCACGCAACCCACCAGTTAAAACCCGGGTAGTCAATCAGCACGACGGCATCGGGCCGATGATCGCGGAAATAACGATCGGCAGCGACCAGCAATCGCACAAAGACCGCCAGATTTGCGATGACTTTGGCCAGCCACATCACCGCATATTGCGTGAGGTCGGTCAACAATGCGCAACCGGCGTTGGCCATCTGCGGGCCG
This sequence comes from uncultured Planctomycetales bacterium, assembly GCA_963695565.1. Lineage (GTDB taxonomy): Bacteria > Planctomycetota > Planctomycetia > Pirellulales > Pirellulaceae > CAVOGW01. Next base: position 1,034,281 of record CAVOGW010000001.1, on the reverse strand, counting down.
CCAAAGCCCGTGCAGCGCACATTGTTGTCAAGCGCACGAATGGCCCGGATCAGGTTCGCGGCATGCAGATCGCCACTCGGTTCGCCAACCGAAAAGAACAGGGTCCTCGTTGACCGCGTCATGGATGACTCGCGCGTCCGTATACGTCCGACAATTCTACGGCAGTTGTCCGGGTTTACCTGGTGTCGCTCTCCAGCAACAATTCAAGGTAGCTTGTTCGAATGTCCGCCTGCAATTGCAATTCCGATGCTGAGCAGATCCAGGGCCGACCTGGCGGCATCGGCATGCCGCGCGTTACAGACGACTTCGAGTTCGACGAATTCGCCCAGGCCTTGCACGTCGTCATGGTCTATCGTAATTGCCTGGCCATACCTGTCGGCACTGCCGGTGCGGCGGCGCTTAAGCACCTTGGCCACCGGTCGGAACCCGAGTTGCTCCAACAGCTCCGCAACCTGATTGGGGTCCTGCACGCTGGGATCAAACGGCAATTCGATTTCCGCACGTGACTTGGTCGTCTGGTCGACTTTGGGGCCCTTGTAGGTAAGGGCGCATCGGCCGGCTGCAAATCGGACCCGCAGCGCTTCATCCGTGATCGCGAAATCCCGCCCAGGATGTGCAAAGTACTGATCGATTTGAAGCTGCGGTTCGGAAAGCGCGATACCGAGCAAGGCAAGTCGCCCCCGAAACTGCGAACCGTTGATTAAGCGAAATTTGCGCTCGACTTCCAAGTTCATGCCGGAGTGCCCCTCTACGGCGAACTTTCAGAACCGAGTCGCAGCGTCAGTTGAAACAGCGGTGATGGAGCAAATTCGCTGGTGAGAAACAGGGACTGGCCGTCTGCAGCGTAGCAAATCGACTCTCCCTGTTTGCGAGCGGGCAGCGGCACCGTGCAGCCCTTTCGCCCGAAGGCTGCCTTCCAGTCCTCATCCGCTTTGCGGGAAAATTCGTACGCGGAACCATAAGTCGAGACGATCGCATGCCGGCCATCACGGTCGATATCCATGCCCGTTACGCCCGCGATGTGTAAGGTGCTGATGTGGCGGGCCACATGCATGGGCGGGGCGTCATTTAGTTCTGAAGGCCAGCTTAGCACATAGACGCGGCACGCCAGGTCCCAGCCCTTATCGACCAGCAGCACTTCGTTCCGCTCGGTATCAAACGCAATGGCTTCGCAGTCTGCGGGACCCGTTTCAAAGCGGAATTCAACAGCCTGGTCGACCTCCAGCGCCCCGTTGTCGGGAGGTTGCTCGGGAATTCGATAAAGCGTGTAACTCGTGCGATGCCGCTGATTGTCGCCCGTGTCCCCCACCAGCAGGTAAGGCTTTCCGTTTTGTTGGAAAGACGCCATGTCCTCCCAATCCTGAGCACTCGCTCCCTGAACGTGCATGGCCGCAATCAAGCTTCCTTGCAAGTCGAATGCAAATAACCGCGCGTCGTCGCCCGAGTCATTATGCGACCAGAGCATGTCCGGGCGAATGTGGGACGGCGCCAAGCCGCTACTTTCGTGGAGTGCGGGAATGGCCAGTTTAGCCAGGAGTCTGGAAGGGGAGAAACGAGATTCGCGCGATGCGTTGGGCTCGTCGGCGCCGGCCCGCGTGCCGCACAGCATTACCAGCAGGCAGCTTAAGGCGGTCACGCGGCGCAAAGACTCGCCACATGCCCCATGCCGTCTACTTTCACCCAGAGGCAGACGGCACGCGTTAGCGTCCCGTTCGCGATTACGTGGAAAACCGTGTGCTAACGCAAGTCGCCTGATGTTATTTGCACCTGACTCGCAGGATCGTAAATGGCATTGGCCATACGCCCCACGGTCCGTAACCAGCAAGTTTTGCATCCGTCGTAGGATTTCTCATCTAAAAAGGTGTCAGGTCCAAGAGAGCGTCAGACCCGATTCTGTACCTCACCCCGGAACAAACCCGGAAAATACAAGCACGACGCGCAAGCGAGTGAGCCTGCCAACGGCGCAATTCGAGGATTTCAGCCAGACGCCGCCCAAAATGCGTAAATTCAGAACTCTCGCGTCGTGCTTGTATTTCCTTGGTACTTTAACAGCCTACCATTTCAGCCATTACGTGTCTCGTTGATTGGCAGTTCACCGTTCAACGCTTCGACTCAGCGCGCCGGCGGCAACGGACGTGCCTGAAGTGCCTGGCGGAACTGGTTAACCGTCATTTTCAAACTGTCTGGGGGGCCCGACATGGCCCCAGCCACGGCGATTCGCGTGGCCCCGTAATGCGCGACAGTTGCTACGTTGTCCATCGCAATTCCTCCGATGGCGAGCACGGGTAAAGCGATTTCATCAAAGATACGTGTCAGCGTCGCCTCATTCACAAACTTTTCAAAATTCTTGGTCAGCGACGGAAATACCGGCCCAATGCCCAGATAGTTGGCACCGGCCTGGACGGCGCTTGTAGCTTGCTCCCAACTGTGCGTGGAAACCCCGATCAGTTGGCTGGGGTGCAGCATTCGTCGGGCTTCGTGCACGGGCAGGTCATCCTGACCGAGGTGCACGCCACTGGCTTTTGACAGTCGGGCCAACTCGGGGCGATCGTTGACAAACGTCAACACGTGGCTCCCCTGGGCAAGGTCGACCAGCATGCGACACCGCCGCAGCAGATCTCGATCGTGCAGCCGCTTCTCACGCAGTTGGATCGCATCCACACCGGCATCGATCAGTGCCCTGACTTTCTGCTCAAATTCATGTACGTCCGCACCGCCATCGGTCAGCACATAGACCGATACGTGTTGCATCGTCTGTCGGCCGAGCAGGCTGCAGGCGATCAGCCTTTCCAAGGTGTACGTTTGGTAGCGAAGTTGTTCCAAGCGGGCTGCCGAAGATGGGCTTCGCAATTTGAAGTGTTCTTCCAGCGAACGAAGCGACTGTTTGGCACGCTGCAGATTTGCGTCCACCAGGCCTTGGGAATCCGCGCGGGACATCTCGTCGACGGCCGTGATGTGGGTACCCGCATCGTGCAGCGTATCCCGTACGATCAACCGTTCGGCTGTCGGTGCCTCCGCCAATACCGCTGCGGCGATATCATGCCGCAGGTTCTTGGTGAATTGCGTGAGGAAGTGATCTTCCACCACGAATCGCAGGACGTCCTCGACAACGCGGAGCGCCTCCGCGACGCGGTTTGCGTTGGCATCGATCGCGCGGAGCAGCATGGTCTGGTCCACCGAATCGAGCGAACCCTTCGCGTCGGCATCACGGTCTGCGGGGCACATTGGCGGCAAACTTCGTAAACGTAGGCAAGAACTTCCAGTGGCGGTACTCACGATATTCTAACCGTTGTCAGTTGGCGACGGGCTGGCGGCGCGTCCCGGCAGGGCAGGTGGACTGTTGATGCTGTTGATTCAGGAATCCGGTGGGCGTTAGCCGGCGTGAGCCCAATGGCACGCGGTTTGGGCATTGTGGAACAGTTGTCCCCAACGGTTTCCCCCGACATTTTCACGATTCGCGGAACAATTGAGGACAATTGTTCTACAAACTAAGTGCCGGTGGGCGTTAGCCGGCGTGAGCCCAATGGCACGCGGTTTGGGTATCGTGGAACAGTTTTCCCCAACGGTTTCCCCTGACATATTCCCGATTCGCGGAACAATTGAGGACAATTGTTCTACAAACTAAGTGCCGGTGGGCGTTAGCCGGCGTGAGCCCACGGTTTGAGTCTGGACAAAACACTTCAAACCCGGAGGTTAACGCCTGCCGGCTGATGTTATCTGAGCCCTTGCGTACTAAATCCACAGGCTGCAGGGCAGGCCGGTAACAGCCTGGGAATTTTGAGATTTATTCCGAAAGTCGGGAAGAAGCCCGGGCTGCGGGCCATTTAGGTTGTCCCACGAAAGTCCCATCCGGTACACTGTGGTATTGCGTCGAACGATCAGCCTTGCCAGGCGTCGGGCGCTAAGATGGCGGGCAGGCTCGATTCGGCAAGCGATATCGAGGATCTAGAATATGGACAGCGGGCTTAAGCTGCGGCGGCGGATGATGTGCGTATGGCCGGGTCTGCCGGATTTGTGGGACGGACGCGTTGGGGGGCTGCTGCCGGCGCTCTTGTTCGCAGCCCTTTTGCAATTTGCCCTGTTTGTCGGCCAGATTTGGCCCGATTTGTTAAGTCCGGCCAGCCGGCTTGTGGTATGTTTCGGAGTAGTTTTGTTTTGGATGGCTTGGGCCGTGCCACAGGTGCTCCGGCTGGCGGCCGAGTCCCGCGTTCGCTCGACGCCGGCCACAACGGAACACTTGTTTCAAATTGCGCAACGTGAATACTTAACGGGTAATTTGTTTCAGGCTGAGCAACTACTGGAGCAGTTGTTGGAACAGAGTCCGGAGGACACGGAAGCGAAACTGTATTTGGCGACGCTGTACCGCCGGGCCGGACGCCAGGCCGAAGCGCTTAACGTCTTAAACGAATTGCAGTCGACGCCCGCAGCCCGCACATGGCATTGGGAAGTTGATCGGGAACGGCGTTTAATGCAACCCACCCCGTCGCAACTTCGCGAACCGATGCGTGTTGCCAGTGACGCTGCCTGATGTAGGCGGCTGGATTTCGGTTGCTGGTTGTGGGTCAACGGGTGGACATTTTTTGGCGAACGGAAATGATTAAGGGGTGCCCGCCGATAACGGACTCGAATCGTCCTGTTTGCAGTCGATTCAAACAAGCGATCCGCAAGTTATTGAACGAGCGACAACGCCGGATTCAGAACGGTCTGTCCGGTGACACATGCTATGAATGACCAGTGTTCGGGTTTTCCGGCCGCATGTCGTTCCACGGAGAATTAAACGATGTACGAACGCTTTACTGACCGTGCCCGTAAGGTCATGCAGTTGGCGAATCAAGAGGCGCAGCGCTTCAACCACGAATACATTGGTACCGAGCATATTTTGCTGGGGCTGGTGAAGGAAGGTAGCGGCGTGGCCGCGAACGTCCTTAAGAATCTGGATGTTGATCTGCGCAAGATTCGTTTGGAGGTCGAAAAGCTGGTGCAAAGCGGGCCGGAAATGGTCACCATGGGCAAGCTGCCGCAGACGCCACGTGCCAAGAAGGTCATCGAGTACAGCATGGAGGAGGCTCGCAACCTGAACCATAACTACGTGGGGACCGAGCATATCCTGTTGGGGCTGTTGCGAGAACAAGAGGGCGTGGCCGCCCAAGTCCTGATGAACCTGGGCCTCAAGCTGGACGAAGTGCGCGACGAAGTGCTCAATCTGCTCGGACATGGCCTGGAAGGTAACGAAGGAGACCGGGGTGGACGGGAGTCCCTGTCGACTGAGTCGTCTTCGGCCAAAGGGGGCAAGTCCAAAACTCCCGCACTGGATAGCTTCGGCCGAGACCTCACCGAACTGGCCAGCCAGGGCCAATTGGACCCGGTGATCGGCCGCGAACGGGAGATCGAACGGGCCATTCAAATTCTTTGTCGCCGCACGAAGAACAATCCGGTGCTACTGGGAGAAGCGGGTGTAGGTAAGACGGCCATCGTCGAGGGCTTTGCGCAGCGTGTGGTCTCGGGCAACGTCCCGGAACTGCTTGCCGACAAACGTATTGTCGTACTGGACCTGGCCATGATGGTGGCGGGGACCAAGTACCGCGGGCAATTTGAGGAACGTATCAAGGCCGTGATGAACGAAGTCCGCCGTGCCAAGAACACGATTCTGTTTATCGACGAGCTGCACACGTTGGTGGGGGCCGGAGGCGCGGAAGGGGCGATCGACGCCGCCAATGTGCTCAAACCGGCCCTGGCGCGCGGCGAAATTCAATGCATCGGAGCCACGACGCTGGATGAGTACCGCAAGTACATCGAAAAGGATAGTGCGCTCGACCGCCGGTTCCAGTTGATCATGGTCGATCCGGCCACCAAAGAGGAGACCGTGGAGATCCTCAAGGGGTTGCGAGACCGCTACGAGGAACATCATCGTGTGCAAATTACCGATGATGCCATCGATTCCGCGGTGGAATTGTCATCGCGCTATATTACCGGCCGCTGCTTGCCCGACAAGGCCATCGACGTCATCGACGAATCAGGGGCTCGGGTCAGGCTGCGAGCCATGACGCGTCCGCCCGATCTGAAGGAAATCGATGACGAAGTCGAAAGGTTAAATAAGGAGAAAGAAGAGGCCGTCGCGAATCAAGATTTCGAAAAAGCGGCAGCGCTCCGCGATCAAGCCGATAAGCTGCGGAAAAAGAAAGATACCATCACCCGCGAATGGCGAGAGAAGTCTCGGCAAACCGACGGAGTTGTCGATGAGGAAGTCATCGCCGAAGTTGTCTCGAAGATGACGGGTATCCCGCTGACGCGGCTGACCACCGAAGATAGCTTGCGGCTGATGCGGATGGAAGATGAACTGCACAAGCGGGTGATCAGCCAACACGAGGCGATTGCCGCCATCTCCAAGGCGGTGCGCCGCAGTCGCAGCGGTCTGAAAGACCCCAAGCGGCCGACCGGTTCGTTCGTGTTTGCCGGGCCCACCGGCGTGGGCAAAACCCTGCTCGCTAAGGCCCTGGCCGAATTCATGTTCGGGGATGAAGATGCCCTGATCCAAATCGACATGAGCGAATATATGGAGAAACATAACCTCAGCCGTCTGATCGGCGCTCCGCCAGGTTATGTCGGTTATGAAGAAGGGGGCCAGTTGACGGAAAAAATTCGACGACGCCCCTATGCGGTCGTGCTGTTGGATGAAATCGAAAAGGCGCATCCCGATATCTTCAACATGCTGCTGCAAGTCATGGAAGAAGGTCGATTGACCGACAGCTTCGGCCGTAACGTCGACTTCCGTAATAGCATCTTGATTATGACCACCAACGCCGGCGCCGAAGCCATCAAGAACGAGTCGGCGCTGGGCTTCACCAAACCTACGTCCGATGCGTCGTACGAGGACATGAAGACCCGCGTCAATGATCGGATCGAGAAAGTCTTCCGACCGGAATTTCTTAACCGACTGGACGACGTGATCATCTTCCGGCACCTGACAAATTTGGACCTGAAGAATGTCGTCGATCTCGAATTGGGTAAGGTCCGCGAGCGATTGAGCGAGCGCGGATTGAAATTGGAACTCACCGACGAAGCCAAGCAGTTCCTGATCAAGAAGGGCTCCAACCTCGATTACGGTGCTCGACCGCTGCGGCGCGCAATCGAGAACTTCGTGGAAGATCCGCTGTCCGAAGAACTGCTTAAGGGCGAGTTTGAAGGTAAGAACCAAATCGTCGTCACGGCGGTGAAGGACGACGAGGATAAGCTGATCAGACTGTCTTTCGAGGGCAAATTTGAGGAAGTGCCCTCCGGCGAGGCCCTGCAGCACGCTGAAACGGCCGGAACTACCACCGGTGGCGATGATCCCGGTGTCGGTGGTAAACAGCCCGCGTAACGGTCTTTGGCCACGAAATCGGGCCGGAGTTTTTCCACAGAGCCTCCTGCATGCGGGAGGCTCTGCTTGTTTTTCCGTCCCAGCGTACCCGGTCGATTCGCGAGGCGTACGCTTTCCATGCCAGAAGTTCCCCGGATAATGGTAGACGCCGTGGCCCGGGCAGGTTTTTCGGGTGTCGAAATCCGCTCAGGGCGTTCTGCAAGTGTCTCTTTGCCATCAGGATCAAGAACATGGATATGCGAGGTGTGCTGGACCAAATGTTGAAATCCGGAACAGAATTGGCGCAGCGGGGCCGCGAGTTGGCGGAAGACAAACTGCGCATTCCCGAATCAGGCAGCGATCGCGAGGCCATGTTGTCCGGGCTTAAAAAGGGTGCCGTCGCGGGTGGCTTGATGGCCTTGTTGCTCGGTACCCGGGCCGGTCGGCGAGTCGGGGGTTCGGCCCTCAAATTGGGTGGGATCGCGGCCCTGGGTACTATCGCCTATAAGGCCTACCAGTCCTGGAGTGATAAGCAGGGTCAACCCATCACCGAACAACCCCTGGCCGAAATCGCCGGACCAGAAGCCGACCGCCGCAGTACCCAGCTGATGCTGGCCATGATCGCCGCCGCCAAGGCAGATGGCCATATCGACCAACACGAATATCAGCGGATCCAACAGCAGGTCGAGCAGATGGAGTTGCAGGGGGACGTTAAACAGATGATCATGGAGGAACTTGCCAAGCCCCTGGATGTGCGGGCCGTCGCGGCCGGTGCGACCAATCCCGCCTCGGCGGCCGAAACGTATTTGGCGTCCTTGATGGTCATCGATGTCGACAGCGACGTGGAACGACAATACCTCCGCGATCTGGCTGCGGCGTTGGGGCTGTCCAGCGACTACGCCTCGCATCTGGAAGCATCGCTGAAGTAGCCGGGGACGGTGGGCAGGGGGATGCCATGCGGATTGCGCAGCCGGGGACGGCGACGCTACTGGAACGTAAAGTGAATTGGCAAGTTCTGTGAATCATCATGGGAGCGTCATCATGCGCAAGCTCGCTGGGTTACCGATGATCGTGGCTGTGTTAATCTCTTCCCTGCACGGGGGATGCACCGGGACCAAATCCAAGGAAACCAAAGAGCCGGCTGTCCCAATTCAGTCGCCTGCCACTCAGGAAGTTGCGGACAACCGCGCAATCCGGGAAGTTTCGCCAACGGAAGAACCAGCCAGCGCGCCACCGTCGGCGTTGATCGAGGATGCCGCGATCACGCTGCAAATCGGTGATCCGGCTCCGTCCTTGCAAATCGCGGATTGGGTCAAGGGTTCCCCCGTGGAAGTCTTCGAAGCCGGCCGCGTGTACGTCGTGGAGTTCTGGGCCACCTGGTGTGGTCCGTGTAAAACCAGCATGCCGCACATCAGCAAGTTGCAGGAAGAATATACGGACACTGTCATGTTCGTCGGCGTCAGCCACGAAAATCGAAAAACGGTGGACGATTTTTTTGCCAGTAAAGGCCCGGGGGGCAAGACGTGGGGTGAAATTGTGAACTACGCCATCGCGTTGGATACCGACGAACAGGACACGTCCAACGGTTACATGCGGGCCGCCGGACAAACGGGCATTCCCACCGCGTTTGTAGTCGGAAAGGATGGTCGGGTGGAATGGATTGGGCATCCGGACGGCATCGAGCGGCCTCTGCGACAAATCGTGGATGGCCTCTGGGACCGCGATCAGTTTGCTCTGCAACTGGCTCGGAGACAGCAACAGCAAGGTGCCGTACGGAAAGCTTTCGCGCTGATACGCCAGAAAGAATACGAGAAAGGTCTCGATCGCCTGAAGACCATCGTCAAGGACGATTGGGATAACGCTGGTTTTCTGAACGGTGTGGCCTGGACGGCAGCCACGGACATCCCTGCCGAATCAACCGACCTCGCCTGGGCTGAAGAGGTCGCGCTGCGTGCGTCGGAGCTGACTGACCACAAAGATGCCTCGATACTGGACACCGTGGCTCGCGTCTATTACGAGCAGAAGAATTTGAGCGCCGCGATCGAATGGCAGCAGAAAGCGGTGGATTTGAGCGATGATGCGTCCTACGCCGATACGTTGAAACTGTACCAGCAGCAGCGCGATGGCGTGCAGGCGGATGCGATGGCTGAGACGCGCGACGAGGACCAGGCAGATCAGTAAACTCCGCAACTCGCTCGCGCCGCGCGATGCCGATCAGGGACAGTCTGGTCGCCGCAAGCGCGCGTCAGCATGGATTATTGGTGGCCACACGCAACGCGATCGATTTTGCTCATGCGGGTGTCAAAGTGATGGATCCGTTCGACGACTAGCCATGTCCGGACTTGGACCATTGGGCCAGTCGCCTCCTGCTCAATCCTCCGGGTTGTTGGCAGGGCCCGGGCGCAACGTACTACGCAAGTTACGGCCAAGTGTCATCCCGAGGGAGCTGACAACGTGCGCAGCACGGTCAGCGACCGCAGGATCTTCTAGAGATTGTTCCAGGTGCGATTAGGCTGAGGGCAGACTTCAATTCTTACCCGAGACTAAAAATCATCCACGGCTGAGCAACGACTGCTTCGTCAGCACGAGTCACGGACTCGCCTAAAGTGCCCAGCTTTGCGAGTTGACGATATCCTCAAGCTTTCCTCAAGCCACAATCTTGGCGCGACGAATAATGTCCAACAGGGTTTCGTGGTGCGCACCCGTAGGGTCGGCTGAGCACGGGCCCGACGGCGAGGCATTTGACTCCCAATTCGCGATCCTGGCACTTTCGATGTCTACTTCAGCATGGCAACAGCGCGGTGGTGGTTCGACGCTGATGCGTGCGCTGTCCGTCTGGATCGCGGATTGGGGTGCCGTATTCATTGACATGACGGTGACCTTGGGTGAGCTGATCGTATTCAGCTTGCAGACATTTTCTTGCCTGTTTGCCCGCGTGCCGCGGTGGTCCGCGGTACTGCCGATCTTTTACAAGGTTGGTGTGTTGAGCTTACCGGTGGTAGCCCTGACAGGATCGTTCATCGGCATGGTGCTGGCTCAACAGAGCTATTTTCAGTTTCATCAGATCCACATGGAGACGCAGTTGGGCGCCGTGATCAACATCACGCTGTTACGTGAACTGGGTCCCGTACTCGCGGCGACGATGCTGGCGGGTCGCGTGGGTAGCAGCATGGCCGCGGAACTCGGCACCATGCGCGTGACCGAAGAGATCGACGCGTTGACGGTGATGGGTGCCAATCCGATTCAGTACCTGGTAGTCCCTCGGTTTTTGGGCTGCCTGTTGATGATCCCCATGCTAACAATTATGGCGGACTTCATGGGAATCGTAGGTGGGTACATCTACAGCGTGTTCGTGCTGAATATTGACATGCACTACTACTGGTACAATTCCGAGCGGTATGTAGGAAATTGGGACCTGGTGAGCGGCGTGATCAAAAGCTTCTTCTTTGGTGCGGCGATTGCCCTGGTCAGTTGTCATCGAGGCTTTCACTGTGGGCCTGGTGCGGAGGGTGTTGGTCGCGCGACGATTGCCTCGTTTGTGTACTCGTTCGTGATGATCTTGCTGCTTGATTTCCTGCTGAACATTGCCCTGGATAACATCTATTTTCGCCTTTGGCCGGACGGGTTTTCGCGCATATGATGCAGTTGAGCGAGCCATCGAATTCGAGGAGCAAGCCGATGCGCGGCGAGCATTGCCGGCATCCCCTGGTCGACGTGGACCACGTGGATGTGGTGTTCGACAACGTCCCCATCCTGCGTAGTATCTGCCTGCAAATACCGCGTGGCCAGACCGTGGCCATCATCGGCGAAAGTGGCTGCGGAAAAACGGTGCTGCTGAAGACCGTGATCGGTTTGAACAAGCCGACCCGCGGCTGCGTGCGGTTCGACGGCGAGGACTTGTCGCAGCTGAGTGACCAGCGTTTGGCGCAAGTGCGGATCCGCGTTGGGTTCGTGTTCCAAATGGCAGCCCTGTTCGACAGTTTGACCATCGGTCAGAACATCTCGTTTCCGCTCCGCGAACATACCACCCAGGATGAGGCCAGCATCCGCGAAACCGTCCACCGCTTGCTGGCGGAAGTCGGGCTGCCGGAGTCCGTCCTGAACAAGCGGCCGGCCGAACTGTCGGGCGGAATGCGGAAGCGTGTGGGCTTGGCGCGTGCCCTGGCGCTGGAACCGGAACTGATCTTATACGACGAACCCACCACCGGTCTGGACCCGATCATGAGCGACGTGATTAACGAGCTAATGATCCGGACTAGCCGCCGCACCGGCGTCTCCAGCGTGCTGGTGACGCACGACATGACTTCCGCCCTCAAGGTCGCCGATCGAATCGTGATGATTTATCCCTTAAGTCGCCTCGAGCCGGATGAACCGCAGGTCATTTTCGATGGCACGCCCGATGCGATTCGGGCAGCAACGGATAAGCGCGTGCAGCAGTTTGTGGCGGGGATGGCGGGTGAACGACTGATGGAGATGCGAGGATCGCGAGCGGACTAGATGGATGATCGTACGGCTCAATTTCGCGTAGGTGTGCTGGTCCTGGCGACCGTGATCATTGCGGCCATTTTGTTGGCACGCATTGGCGAGTTTCCGGGCCTGGCCCGCGATCAGTATACTCTGTACGTGCGGTTTCCGCAGGCACCGGGAGTCACTGCCAACACGCCCGTCAACAAGAGTGGGATCTTGATCGGTCGCGTGGTGCAGACGACGCTGTTGGACGATGGTGGCGGCGTGGTGGCGACGCTGAGCATCGACGCTAACCGCGTTCTCAAGAACAACGAGGTATGTCGCATCGGCACCAGCAGCATCCTGGGGGATGCGATGCTGGAATTTGTACCCAGCAATGTGAAACTCGCCGTCGAGCCCTATCGTGACGGCGACTACATCGACGGTGTTGTGGCCCAGGATCCGCTACGAGTGATGGAGTCGGCAACCACCGTGCTGGATATGCTCAGCTCGCTGGAAGAAGACGTGCGGCTGGCGTTGGTGGCCATCGAAGGGGCAGGGCAACGTGTGGGGGAAGTGGCCGACAGCCTCTCGGGCATGGTCAACAACAACCAGGATCAGTTTCGCCGCATTCTCTCCAAGGCAGAAACGGCCATGGACCGTTTTGAAGACGCCGTTGTCGTCCATCGATGCGGCAGCCAGCTCGATCGACAGCCTGGTCGGTGATGAAGATCTGCAAATCGCCTTGCAGCAGGCGCTGGAAGTCGTGCCGCAGCTGATGAATGATGCCAGCGATGTGCTTGAGTCGTTGAGCGGGGTCGCCGCCCGGGCGGACCAGAACCTCAAGAACATCGAGGGACATTACCGAGCCACTTTGGCGAGCGTGGCCAGCAATTCGCCGAGGCCATCGAGAGCGGGATGGACGATGTCGACAAAATTCTGGCTCAACTGGTCGTCTTTTCAGAAGCCATCAACAACCGCGAAGGTTCCCTCGGACAGCTCATCCACAATCGTGAACTCTACGATCGACTGAACGAGTCAGCGTCCAACATCGAGCACATTAGTCGTCGCTTGCGCCCGATCGTGGAAGATGCTCGGGTATTTACAGACAAGGTCGCGCGCGACCCAGGACGACTCGGCGTCAAAGGCATTCTGGACCGGTCGCGAAGTGGGATCAAACGATAACCCAAGCCACCGGTTTTCAACATTTTCAACGAGTGGTAAGTGACTTCCGGCTGACCACGCGCTCGGTCATTTAGGGAGCGTCGTCATCGTCTTCTTGGCGGTCAAAGTACCACACGTGTTTTTTCAACGGTACGGTCGCCGGGAGTGCACTACCCTTACCGCCGGGCCTGGCCGGGCTGGTAATCGCCGTGGCGAAGAATGAAGAGTCCTGCGATTCCTCCCGCGGCTCGGCTGCGTCTCCATCGTCGTCCGCGGTGTGGCTCGCGCGGCGCACCCCGCCGTCGCCGATCGACCTCTCGTAAAAGGAATCGCCCGACGCGCCGGCTGCCTGGCGATCTTCGAGCAGCCAGACTCGAGCTTCATTGTCACGTGCGGCCCTGTTATCGGCGCTATCATCAGCATCGAATGCGTCATGGATTTGCAGGTCAAAGCCGTTGACATCGTTGGTGGCTTCCGGTCGTGGATCCAGATCCTCCGCGCGGGTCCGGAATCGGTGCCGTTACGTCCTGGCGCCGTTCGGTTAAGATCGACCGGCGGAACCGCGTTGCCGAACGGAGAAAGGAGATCCAGTTCGTCTTCCAGCGGCAGCTGGTCTTCGGCCGGCGGACGGTCCTGTTGACTCGGTGACGACTGCGGTGGCGCCGACTCCGCATCAGGCGTCAGCTCCAAATCAAGTGCGTTGGGGACGCTGGATCGTGGGGGAGTCGCCCTGCCACGAGGCGGTGAGGTGCCGGGAGGCTGTGCGGCCTTGGGAGGCAGCGTTTCTCGCTGTTGTGGCGGCCTGGGCGGCGCTTCGATCTCGGACGTTGTCGGAGCCTCGATGATTCCTTGCTCGCCGTGCAGCGTGTACTCCGGCTGTGGCTGGAGATCGATGGACTCGGTCGTAGTTGGCAGACGGGAAGGGCTTGCCGCAAAGGGTTCCGCATCCGGACTGGCGGCGGATGGTTCGTCGAGGTCCTCGACATAGGGGGCCGACGGCTGCGAGACATCCCCGAGGACGCTACGGCTGCACTTGAGCGGCGTGGGCTCCAGCGGCAGCGTACGGGGCATGCCCCGTAGACGGGCCGCGACGGCCAGTCGCTCACCGTGTCGATAACCGGCCTGCCATCGACGCTTGGTGGTTGCGGTGAGCCGATTAATGTAGCCTTCGCGAAACCCCTCCTCATAACTGGAGGACGCTGCCAGATGGGGACTGCGGGCCACGCAGTCCGCCCAGGCATTTTGCGCCCATCTCTCCACCTGGGCGGCCTCTTGAGGTGGAAGCTGACGGATCAAACTCTCGCTGCCCATAGGCAGGCTGGGAAAGATCGTGCAGCCCGTTTGCAAACTGAGCATGGCGGAAAAGAGCACGGCGCCACGGTGGGCCGCGCGAGATTGCCAACTTCGATGTCTTGGTTTAGCAGACAAACAGGATGGCTCGTCGGGACGTGTTTTGGGACGCGGAGGGGTACGTCGCATGGGGATGGTTGCCTGATTCATGCTGCCGGAACTGCCTTTCGGCTATGGTGAAGCAATGCGTGAGCGCCACACTGTGATCAGAACGGTTCGCGTTGCACTGGGGCATTCCGCATCGAAACCGCCTTGGCTGGGAAAAGTCGCGGCGTAGGATAGCGTTCGCCAAGCATGGTTTCCAGTGCAATTCAAGAAAGATTCCTTGGCGCCGTGTTCGATGACCTTTGGCAATTCGAAACCCAAGACTCTCCAGTTAGTAGCCGAGGAAATTGGAGTGGAACGCGGGTTACACCGGTTGGTAACCTGCCCGTCTTCCCCCCAATCCAACATCCCAGTTTCGCGCACTTGCCGCTCCGACAGGTTGAAAACGTGTCCGACGATGAAATCAACATGCCAGCTTGCCATCATGGGAAGCACGCAGACGAATGATGCGATCGCTCTCCTCATGTCTGCATCAGCTTGAATCTGATGCTACCGCGGAAATGTCGCGCCGGCTGGCGGGGACTGGGGAGGGCGGGGTGCGATGGCACCCATCCGCGTCGCCGATCGTAAGTTACCGGCACGTGTCAGCAATTCGTTCGCGGGAATCACCCGTTGGGGCTTCATGTTGAAATCCATCACCCGCTCGTCGCGGATTTCGCGCCCGATGAGGTTCTCCGAGACAAAGTCTAACGGCGGCACTTCGTACCAAGGCTGCTTGATCGTCTGCAGCGAGGTGATGGTCTCGTACCCATCCTTGATCAGTTTCACGCGCCGCGTGCCGTAATAGACGAACTCCGTCGACACGGGTGTGGTTCCGATCAGGTAGTCATCGACATAGGCGGTGGCCCCAGGAGGGTTGCTGCGGATCGTCAGTCGCCGACGAACACATCCCGACGGTGTGATCAGGATTGCGGCCAGCAGCGACAATAGAACGAGATTCTTAGGCACCATTCAGGCACTAATCGAGCGGAAAAGGTCGATGCGGCGACGAGGGCCAAGCCCCGATAAGGCGAAATGCTCACCGATTTATTGGGGCGGAAGTATAGCCAACTTCGGCTGGCAAGGCCATAGCTGCCTGCGCGTGGAGACTTTTTTTGTTACCTTACAGAGCCGGAGGCCGATAGAATTGCTGCAGCCCTTCCAGATCGTGAACCGGTCCGACGGGCTTGCCCCACACTCCGCCATCCGTCCCTGGACCAGACCGGCTTTGCTGGCAGCTGCAGATGTCTGATGACTATTCATATTGGAAACCATGCCTGCAAGTCGCAGGGCTCAGCGATCTTGGGCTGCGCCGCTCGAACAACCAGGATTCGATGACCATCGCGCTCGCGCGAGACATGGACGACTGGAAGTCGGCGGGGCACCTGTTTCTGGTTGCCGATGGCATGGGTGCTCATGCCGCCGGCGAGTTGGCCAGCAAGATTGCCGTGGATCAAGTCGCGCATCTGTACCGTAAGCGACTGGATATGTCGCCGCCAGCCGCCATTGCGGAGGCCATTAAAGACGCCAATGAGGAGATTCACCGCAGAGGCCAGGCGAACCTGGCGTTTCACAACATGGGGACCACCTGCAGCGCATTGGTGCTGCTGCCGCAAGGAGCTGCTGGTGGCCCATGTGGGGGACAGCCGCGTCTATCGACTGCAAAACGGCGTTTTGCATCAGCTCACATTTGACCACAGCCTGGTTTGGGAAATGCGGCATCTGGGTGGGCAGACCGAAATTGACACGGCCGGAATTCCCAAAAACGTGATTACCCGCTCACTGGGACCGCATGCGGAGGTGAAAGTCGACTTGGAAGGCCCATTCGCGCTTGAGTTGGGCGACACATTTCTGATATGCAGTGACGGCTTGACAGGCTGCGTGTCTGACGAGGAGATCGCGGCGACCCTGAATTGGTGCTCGGTCACCGACGCCACGCGTCTGCTGCTAGGACTGGCAGTGCTGCGGGGAGCTCCTGATAACGTCACCATGATTGTGGCTCGAGTCAGCGACGCCAAAATGACGACGCGAGCCCACCGGGCGGATCCGCTGACGGTGGGTGAGTCTCATGAGCCGCATGCGCCGGCGCCGACTTGGGCCTGGGTCGGGTTTGGACTGTTGCTGCTACTCGCGTGCGGATTGTGGGCGCTGGGTTATGCGGGGTGGGCCCTGCTGGCAGCGGGCGCTGCCGCGATTCCGGGCATCCTGATCCTGGCGATGGAGACGGGAGTCCTGCGCGAGGGGGGCGTACCCCTCGTCAGCGGCAGGCGACTGGGGAAGGCACCCTACCAGAAGATTACCGCCATGAAGCAGGCTCAATTCGCCGAGCATGTCGCTCAAGCCGTCCAGCAGGGCTGTGCCGTTGCCAAGGAGAAGAACTGGGAGGTCGACTGGGAAGCCGTGGATCGTTTGAGCCGCACCAGCCACGAGTTTCGACGGACTGCAGACCCACAGGGCGGCATTACCTCCGCTGCTCAACATCCTGGACCAGTTAGTGGCTATCTGTCGCACCTACACGCGCAGCGCGGAAAGTAAATCGTAAGGGTGGAGTTTCCCGGCATGCGCATCATGACGCGGTACGTGACGTTCGAGTTCCTCAAGATCTTCACGCTGGCGCTGCTGGCCATTACCGCGTTTACGTTGATCGTGGGTGTTGGGACGGAAGCCGTCAAGGAAGGGCTGAGTCTCGCTCCCCTGGTGCGGATCGTCCCCTTCATTCTGCCGATCATGATGCGGTTTTCCATCCCCGCCGCGGCACTCCTGGCGGCCTGCGCATTGTTTGGAAGAATGTCCGGAGACAACGAAATCCTGGCCACCAAGTCGCTGGGAATTTCCCCGTTCAGCGTGGCTCTGCCCGCCATCGTGTCGGGGTTTCTGATCAGTATCGTGGCCGTCTGGATCAATGACGTCGCGGTTTCCTGGGGCAAACCGGGCGCGGAGCGTGTGATTACGGAAAGCATCGAGCAGATCGCCTATGGCATGCTGCGCACACGCGGTTCCTTTCAATCCGAGCGACTGTCGATCATCGTCAAGGCGGTCGAAGGCCGACGATTGATTCGGCCAGTGATCAAAATCAAGCCGGATCGGCAAAGTGAAGAATATGTCGTGACCGCCAATGCCGCTGAATTGCGGCGAAACGCGGAAAACAATACGCTCAGCATTATCCTTACGGACCCGGCCATCGAAAGCGATCGGTTTTCAGGCAACATCAACGGAGAGTTTGAGAATGTCATCGATCTCCCCACGGGTCGTCGCGATGCGCGGGGCGAGCGGAATCCGGCGGATTTTGCCATTCACGAACTGCCCGACGAACGTGCCCGGCAGTCACAAGCCATCGCGAATTTGGAAGGTCTGATGGCGGTGGATGCCGCCTTCAGGCTGGTTGCCGGCAACCTGCAGGGACTCACGGGTGAGCAGTGGGTGGTCCGTCTGGATGCGCGACAATACGCCAAACAGCGGATCAATCGCCTGCGGACCGAACCGTGGCGGCGATGGGCCAACGGTTTTAGCTGTTTCAGTTTTGTGATGGCGGGTATCCCGTTATCGATCCGCATGCGCCACGCCGACCTGATTACGAGTTTCTTTACCACGTTCGTACCGATCTTACTCGTCTACTACCCACTCATGACTTACGGCGTCGACGGGGCCAAGGATGGCAACCTGCCGCAGTACGCCTGTTGGTTGGGCAATCTGGTAATCTTGTGCTGGGGGCTCTGGATGCTGCGCCGCGTCATGCGATACTGAGTGCAGCTTGCCTGTGCGCGTTGCGGCTGGCGACCGGCGCATCGCGTGGCGCAAGCAAACCTTGGAGGCTGCGATGCATTACGTCAGTTGTCAACAGGTTCGCGAGATCGATCAGCGGGCGATAAACAAATACCATGTTCCCAGCATTGTATTGATGGAGAATGCCGGGCGTACCGCCACCGAACTCATGACGCAGTTGGGTTGCCGTGGCCGGGTGCTGGTGCTTTGTGGCAACGGCAACAATGCGGGTGACGGACTGGTCATCGCGCGGCACCTGGACATTTCGTCCATCGCCGTGCAAGTGATTGCCGCTGGTGATCCGGATCAATGGCAGGGGGATACGGCCACGAATTATGCCGTCGTGCGTGCCAGCGGAATCCCCTTGGTGCGCTGGCAGGAGGGGCCATCCGCTGCGCAGCAGAAGGCTCTGTTCGATGGTGCGGCCTGGATCGTGGACGCGCTGCTAGGAACAGGCGCGCGGGGGGCTCCTCGTGCGCCCATGGATACGCTGATTCGACTGGCCAATCAGGCCCGCGCGCAACGATTCGCAGTGGACATACCCAGCGGGCTGGATGGTGACACGGGGGAACCGGCCGAGCCCACCTTTCGCGCGGACCACACGTGCACCTTCGTGGCCGCCAAGGTCGGATTCGCCGAAGAAACGGCTCGTCCCTTCCTGGGTCGGGTGCACGTGGTGGGCATCGGGGCTCCCCCGCGGTCCCTGTCCGATTGAGCCCGCGTGGGTGTATGGCGCGTCGGCCTGGGAAAATGGGCGCGGGCTGGAGACTCAGGGCGTCGAAAACTTACGCTCCACCGATCCTTCGGTTTCCGGGACCTTCCACTTCATGGCCCGGCGGAAGGGTTCGACGTGCAGCATGACCCGTCCGTCCTGGAACAGGCGGACGGTTCCACTGGACTCGCTGACCGTCACTGCCACCGCGGCGGTATTCTTGGTAATCGCGGCGGCTGCCATGTGGCGGGCCCCCAGTCCTTTGGGCAGATTGATATTGGCGGTGGACGCATCCAATAAGCGACATGCGGCCTCGACGGTCCCGTCGGTCGATACGACAATCGCGCCGTCCAGTTGTACGACTTCCTTGATGCCCTCGCGCACGCGTCCATCGTGCAGATTACGCTCTTTGCGAGAATAGCCCTTGACGGGATCGAATCCCGCCGGTTTGCTCTTTGCCAACACTTTGCGTATGTCCCCCACGACGAATAGGGCCCCTACGGGCCGTCCTTCGCGGCCCTCCCGGCCGATCGACACCGCCAAATCGACGACAATCTTCAGCGTTTCGATGGGGACGCGCGTTCTCAGGCTGCGGAGGTCGCGTACCGTGAGGCGTCCCAAGTGTTCATCCAGACAAATGTAACTGACGGAATCGGCAGTGCCGGCCTCGAAGCTGGCATAGACGGCAATCACACTGGCGCCCGGGGACAGCAAGTCCTCGGAAACAGCTTTCAATAAGGCCTGGCTGAGCTTATCGAAGATGGACTGCGATTCCTTGTCGAGCTGGAGCACGTCCAGGCCGGCGTTCACGGCTCCCGCTGCATGCGTCGCTTCATCTGAGGCTACGAGAACGGTAAAATCGGCAGCCAGCCGTTTTAGTTGCTCCCAATCCTCTCCCCCTTCTGTCCAGATGAGGATGGCATCCGCCTCACGGAGCCGGCCCAGACGGACTCCCAATCCAAACATGGTGGCAATCTGTTCGGATTTCGAGAGGTTGGCCATGTCGCGGGACTTCCATCATGGTTCGCACCGTCGGCGGCGCGGATCAGGTGTTGTGGCAACAGGGGCGGTCCCTGTCAGTCAGACTCTACGTGGATGCACCATCGAACCGCCGTGAGAATTCGAGATCCAACCGCGGCAAGATCGGGAACTTCGCTTGCCAGGTTCGCGACCCAAGGTCGGCTGCCCCCCAAAGTGACGGGAGGGCTCCCCGGGGTCACAAGCCTGCGCGGAAGCGACGACACCGCGACCAATCGGCGTCGTCACACCTGCCAGATGACGTTCAACGATGGTATAGAATTTATGATCTTGGTCGAGCGCCGACAAGCGACGTTTGGGCCAGGTTCAAATCTTTCGCAGTCCCAGAAATCCTCGCGGACTCTTGTTTCGGGGTGGAGCGGACGGTTGTTTGGGTGGCTTTGGGCGAATTACGGGTAGTTTCTCGGCCATTTTCAGGTCGCGATGTCCCGGACGCCCGCCAAATGCTCGTTCGTCGTACAGCGCCAGTGCGCGAATTCCGTGACCCAGCGGCCCGTTTTCCCAGTCGTAGTAACGGTTGGACGCCAACAGGTTGCAGAGGTAGTCCGTGGCCCGCAGCACCTGAGGATTGTCCAATTCATCGTGCGGCAAGGAAAATACCAGCCACTCTAAAACGTGGCCCGTCGTCTTCAGCTTGCGATCGATGTCTCCCCAATTGCCACTACTGCGGAAGAAATCGCTGCTGAAACTCCCGTCCGGATTTTGCATGCGAAACGCGAGCTGTTGATGCCTGCGCGTCACGATCTCGGCCTGGGCCCAAGCGCCGGTCATGGACGCTCCGTCCTGTCGTCGGCGCGCGGCAGCGTAGGTGAACCCCATCAGGCGATGCGTGCCACCGCAGGTCGTGCCGTTGATGGGCTGGCGGAGTTCTTCCGCGATCAGCCGTTCCATCGACCAGTCGTCTCCTTTGTCGTTCTGCCACTTTGTATCCAGAGGCAGGTAGTGGGCAAAGGCAATCAGCTTAAACGTAAGTTCCGCGCGGCCACGGCACGTCAGCTGTTCTTCTTTAATCAGATCGGCGACGGTAAACTCCTGGCCGTCCACCAGGATGGATTGTTTGATGCTGACGCGGGACTGCGCCAGCAGTGCCAGGAACTGCGCATCGTGCCCTTGCAGTCCCGCCCCGACGCGTGCGTGCAGGCGGTCCTCTTTCAGGAACAGCAGTCGTTCCTCGCGGCAGGCGCCATTGCCACACAGCCAGGCGATGGTACTGATGTTGCGCAACTTGCCTGCGGTGTCGTGAACCAGGATTCGCGAGTCGATTCCCCAGGCCAGCATATGGTGCATCATGGACCAAGGGCTGTCCTCGGCGCTGCGCAGCGGCCGGTCATAATAAAAGTCCAGACATTGGCGAATGCGGTCGCGTCTGGCCTGCATTCCCTTGGTAAGTTTTTTGGGTCGGTGCCAATCAGGGGACTCCATCAGCAGCGGAGTCTTGCGTATCGAGCGGTTCTTGATTTTTCGCGTGGCGTCCCCATCGCGTTCGCCGCTTTCCTCGCGAACGGAGGGCGTCGAATTAGGAATGAGCAGCGTATCGTCGTAATGTGGTGACTGTAGAGCTTCGTCCGCCTTGATCACAAAAGGTCGAGAACTCGTGGCCCCGTCGAGATCGAGTTTCTGGGCCGTCAGTTCGTGCTTGCCCGCGGAACGGGTGTGCGCACGCCCCGAGGCTGGCTGCGACTGGTTGACCAGGTGAAAGATGGGAGCCCCCTGGAATCGATCGCAGCCCATCGGCGTCGTTCCTAACAGGCATGCGTCCGTGGACGGTGTCCACGCGGAAGGGCGCACTGCCGGATGCTGCGCGACGTGCGGCAAGTCGGCTTCGCGCGGACGATCGCCCGGGTTGGACGAAGAACAGATGGCACGTGCCAGCAGTGTCGTCAACACCAGCAAAGCTAGCGCCGAGAACGTGGCGCGAGCCATCGTGGGTCGAGAAGCGGGTTGTGCGCTAGGGCCCTTCGCCATAACCGATTTGATATGTGGTGTTTGAACTTCGGGACGCGGAGGCCGGATTCCACCTTTGGGCATCAAGGCCACGTGAGTCTTGGGAAGTCCGCGAATTCCCATTCCGGCACCCTGTGCGCAAAGTACCGCGACTGGGAAAGTATCGTCCGACTGACAGACGGATGTTGATGGGCAACGCGTACACTTTTTGCAAACTTCGCCCCGCGGCTCTCGGTCTGCGGCGACCATTCGGATTGTGCAGTCTGCGAAGAAACGACGATTGCGAAGGCTGAGGCGCTTTGAATGCATGCTG
Source organism: uncultured Planctomycetales bacterium (assembly GCA_963695565.1). Taxonomy (GTDB): domain Bacteria; phylum Planctomycetota; class Planctomycetia; order Pirellulales; family Pirellulaceae; genus CAVOGW01. The sequence goes on along the minus strand of CAVOGW010000001.1, from coordinate 1,012,129 downwards.
CGCTTGCTATACTACGATGGCATGCACAGCAAACTTGGGGTTGACGGGTCAGTTGTCTACGGGCCGAACGGCATGAATTCTGAGCAATTTGACGTCATTGTCGTGGGGGCCGGGCATGCGGGGACTGAGGCCGCACTGGCGGCAGCCCGGTTGGGCGCGCGTCGTGCTGCTCACCACGAATCTTGATACCGTGGGACAAATGAGTTGCAATCCCGCGATCGGCGGCGTGGCCAAGGGACAGATCGTACGCGAAATCGATGCGCTCGGTGGGCTGATGGGCCAGGCCATCGACGCCACGGGCATCCAGTTTCGCGTGCTCAACCTTCGCAAGGGACCGGCCATGCACAGTCCCCGCGCTCAGGCGGACAAGAAGGCCTACCAGCAGTACATCAAGTTAGCCGTCGAGTCGCAGCCAGGTGTCACGCTCCGTCAAGAAATCGTCAACGAACTGCTGGTCACCACAAAAAGTCACGAAACTCGAGTCTGGGGCGTCCGTGTTCACGGGGGAGCCACCTATCGGGCTCCCGCCATCGTCTTGACCACCGGCACGTTCCTGCAAGCCGTGATGCATACCGGAGAAATCAAGACGGCGGGTGGCCGCGCCGGCGAGGGAACTTCGCCAGGCATTAGCGGCTCGCTGGCAAAACTGGGGTTCCGAATCGACCGATTCAAGACCGGCACGCCGGCCCGTATCAACGGACGCACGATTGACTTCACGCAATGCGAGCTGCAACCGGGCGACGAATTGCCGCAGCCCTTTTCCTTTCTCACGGGACGGCTGAAGTTGACTCAGTTGCCCTGTTGGATCACGCACACGAATCCCGAAGTGCATGCCTTGATTCGTGCCAACTTGCATCGAGCTCCCATGTATTCGGGCCAGATTAGCTCGACAGGACCGCGTTACTGCCCGTCCATCGAGGATAAGGTGGTTCGATTCGCGGACCGGGAAAGTCATCAGCTGTTTCTCGAACCCGAGGGACGACATACACATGAATACTATGCCAACGGGATTTCCACGAGCCTGCCGCGAGATGTCCAGCAGCAGATGCTGCGATCCGTCAAAGGGTTGCAGCGTGCGGAAATCATGCGCTTCGGGTATGCGGTCGAGTACGATTACTGCCCGCCGGACCAGTTACAGCCGTGGCTGGAATCAAAAGCCGTCCAGGGCCTGTTTCTGGCGGGGCAAATCAACGGGACGACGGGCTATGAGGAAGCGGCCGCCCAAGGCCTGTTGGCCGGGGCCAACGCCGCCGCGTTGCAGGATGGCAAGGCGCCAATTGTTTTGGAACGGGACGCCGCGTATATCGGCGTGATGATCGACGATCTTGTTACGCGCGGCGTCGATGAACCGTACCGCATGTTCACCAGTCGGGCCGAGTTTCGGCTCCGCCTGCGTCACGACAATGCCGACCGCCGCTTGACGCGGCTCGGTCGAAGCTGGGGGCTGGTCGATGATCGGCGCCTGCAGCGATTAGCGGCCAAAGAACGAGCCATCGAACTGGCGAAGCAGATTCTGGACTCGACGCGTGTGGAGGGAGTTTCCCTGTCCAAGTTATTGCGGCGTCAAAATGTGGAATGGACTGAACTCGTCAAGTTCGCGCCGGCGCTGGCGCAGTTCGAACCCGACGTCGTGCAACAGGTTGAGCACGACGCTCGTTACGCGGGGTACGTAACCCGACAGGACGCGCAGGTAGACCGGCAGCAGCGGCTTGCAGAAAAGCGGATCCCAGCCCACTTCGACTTCGACGGGCTGCCCCATCTGCGCAGCGAAGCCCGCGAGAAACTGACCCGGATTCGCCCCACGAATATTGCGCAGGCCGGCCGCATCAGCGGCATCACACCGGCCGACATTGCCTTGCTGCTTGCGTACCTGGAAAGGAGCTAGTCGGACACCGCTGCTTTCCGTCGGCGACGTACGAGATTTCGTCCGATATTCGGCCGGACTGGGAATTTTGGCAGCGTCGTTTGGATCGTTCGCCCGGCATCCGCCCATCGTGCCCAAATCTCCCCGGTACGGCTGGTTGACAATCTCTACTTGTTTCGCGGATGTTCGCTATCTTTGCAAGCTTTCTTAAGTCGCCAAAATTTTAATTCCTGTTTTTTTCGATCGCCGACATTTCGACTTCCTCGCCGAACTATGCGAACCGGCGCAAGTTGTTTAATAATAAGTCGTTATGTTCATGCTCAGCAGTATTGACCGACCGCCAGTCAGAGGTATAATTCGAGCGTTTTGTGAGGCCAGGAAAATTAAGCAAAAGCGGTCATACTTGCCGACTATAACGTCACAGGAAAATGTGCCGTTTGCACACCCCGCGAGTTTTGCGGAATGAGGGAGCTTACGGGTTAGTTGCCAAAGCAAGAGGGCGGGGCGCCGGTAGGGCTTGTCGAGTGCCGACCTGCCGAGCCCGCAACTGACTCAATCTTCGGCTAGGGAAGGGTTTCGCGACCATGTCAAAGACCGTGTTTACAACGGGCGAGGCGGCCAAAATCTGCAAAGTCAGCCAACAGACCATCATTCGATGCTTTGATTCCGGTCAACTGAAGGGCTTCCGCGTGCCGGGCAGCCGCTTCCGACGGATTCCCCGCGAACAACTGTTTTCCTTCATGAAGGATAACGGCATCCCCACGGATGCCTTGGAAAGCGGCAAGCGCAAGATCTTGATCGTCGATGACGATGAGGGTTTGGTCGAACTGATGTCGGACGTGTTTGAACGGGATGGCCGTTTCAACGTGCGCACCACCAATAATGGCTTCGATGCCGGCATGTTGGTCAAAGAGTTCCGACCGGACATCGTGGTATTGGATGTGATGTTACCGGACATCAATGGCAAAGAGGTGTGCCAGCGAGTCCGCAGCGACAAGGCGCTGGATGACGTACGCATTATTTGCATTTCCGGGATGATCGAACAAGACAAGGTTGCAGACCTGAGGGCGGCTGGCGCCAACGACTTCATCCAGAAGCCATTCGATGTCGATCGATTGATCGATCGTGTTTGTGAACTCCTGGAAATCGAGTCGACGACGTCGCATGCATAGTTCATCGTGGGCGAAACGTGGTCCCCGTCCCGGCGAACCGTAGAACGTGGATCGCTGCAGCGCGTGTTGAATTCGGATGTCATCAACACGCGTATTTTTTTGCCTACGCCCATGTACTGGCTACCTCCGGTCGAGCACGAAGATCGTCGCTGGCATCTGCCGCTGTCGGAAGGTGCCGCGGCCTATTTGCTCTACCGCCGACTGGTTGGGAACACGGTGAGCCGCGGGCCGTGGTCCCGCAAGAAGCTCTCGCGGCTGTTGCTATGTGACCCTGCCTTTTGTCTATGGTGTCTGTGGCACCAGCAGCAGGAACAGCAGGTCACGCAGCCACCCACGTTCAGGGCCCTGGCCAAATGGTTAAGTCGCACACCGCTGCGCACCTGGCTCCCGGAGGAACGAGAGTCCGCTGACTTTCCCGGCAGGGATCGGGCAACTCCCAACCGATTATGCAAGCTGGCCACACGCGCCGTGTCGGCGGTGGTGAGGTCTGAGGGGAATCGCTGGGCCAGACGGCCGTCCGCCTTGGCTCGCCAACTCCACAACGCCGAACAGTGGTTTGTTCCGCGACATGCTGACCTTGAGGCGTTGCCGATTCCGGTCGGAATTCGTCGGCAGATTGCCGCGCGGCGTTCCCGTGCGGACGCCGGGCGGGCCCGCCGTGCTCGTTGGCGAGCCCGGCACGCACGATGGGTCGGGCGGACTTGGGCGCAGCCGATGATCTCGTGTCGTGACGCGCTCGCGGCCGTAGGGTCCGTTGCCCAGCCCGTTGCGGATACCGTCCGGTCGCCCGACACGGTTAAGCTTGAGGCGTTACAGCAGTTGGCTTATGGTGCCAGCCACGAGATTAACAACCCGTTGGCTAACATCACCACGCGCGCTCAGCTATTGATGCGGTTGACCGACGACGCGACAATGTCAAAACAGCTGAGCGCCATCAACCAGCAGGCGTTTCGTGCGCATGAAATGATCGCCGACCTGATGCTGTTTGCTAAACCACCGCAGCTGCAATACACCATTTTTGACTTGGCCGATTTGGTCCGCGAGGTTGTGGCACAATCTCATCGGGAGATGGAGGAACGTGACCAACACGTTCAAATCCGTGAACGCCTGTGTTCCGCTATGGTTCAGGCAGATGCGGCGCAGCTGGCGGTCGCCTTGCGGGCCATTTTCCGCAATGCTGCCGAGGCACTGCAGGACGAGGGAAATATCTGGGTTCGCTTGCGGTCCTGCGCCGGCCGGCGGGAGCCGGGGCGGCTGCAGTTGCGAATTCGGGATAATGGGCCGGGGCTCTCGGTAGAAGCCAGGCAGCACCTGTTCGACCCGTTCTACAGCGGGCGGGAATTTGGCCGCGGCTTGGGATTTGGATTGACCAAAGCCTGGACGATCCTCCGTCTGCACCGGGGAGATGTTTCGGTTCGGTCCCCCGCAACCGGAGGAGTCGAATTCGTGATTCGCCTGCCGTGTGACTGACGGGTGGATTCGTTCGCCGGATATCGGGGAACATGCCATGAGCCGGTCAGTTAGGGCGCTGCGTGAAAACACGGGGCACCGGTGGTCAATCGGGATAGGCCCCAACAATCGAGTGAGGAGTCATACGTGAAGATCCTGCTGGCGAGTCCTCGCGGGTTTTGTGCCGGCGTGAATATGGCCATTGATGGGTTGGACCTGGCCCTGAGTAAGTTCGGTCCCCCGGTCTACGTCTATCATGAAATCGTACATAACAAATATGTGGTCGAATCATTTCAAGACAAAGGGGCTGTTTTTGTGGACCACGTGGAAGAAGTACCCGACAATTCCATCCTCCTGTTTTCGGCTCATGGAGTTTCACCGGAGGTTCGACAGGCGGCACGGACCCGCAACATTCATGCCATTGATGCCACCTGCCCCCTGGTCACGAAGGTCCATCTGGAGGCAGTACGTTTCGCCCGCGACAAATACCATATCGTGCTGATCGGCCACGAAGGCCACGATGAAGTCATTGGCACCATGGGAGAAGCTCCGCAAGCCATCCTGCTGGTCGAATCCCCGGAGGACGTGGACCGGCTGGAATTTGATCAGCACACCAAGTTGGCCTATTTGACCCAGACCACGCTCTCGGTGGACGATGCCAATCGGATCATTGATCACCTCCGCCGTCGATTTCCGCAGATCGTGGGCCCCCCCAAAGAAGACATCTGTTATGCCACTCAGAATCGACAGGAGGCGGTACGCTGGTTGGCCCATGAAGCTCAACTCTGTCTGGTGGTTGGCAGCCAAAACAGCTCGAACAGTTTACGTCTCAAGGAAATCGCAGCGGAGTTCAGCATCGGCGCCTATTTGATCGACGGTCCCGAGAACATTCGGGAAGAGTGGTTTGCGGGGGTGGAGTGCGTGCTGGTCACCGCCGGCGCGAGCGCGCCGGAAAAACTTGTCGAGGAGTGCCTGCAGTGGATTTGCGATCGACATCCGGCACACGTCGAGGTACGCACACTTCGCGAGGAACAAGTCCATTTTGCCCTGCCGCGAGAGTTGCGTGAGCCGGCGTCCCCCAAACGGTCATAGCCCAATGCTGCCTATTTTGATCTCTTATCAGCCGCCACGCGTTAGTTAGCGTCCGGTTCGTGACTGCCGAAAAACCAGGTACTAACGCACGCCGACTGATAGGGTGCGGACCGGTCCCGTCGCCCGGAAAATACAAGCACGACGCGCGAGCTAGTGAGCTTGCCAACTGGTTAATTCATGTTTGGCTGCCGGCTTCCACGCATGTGCGACTGCAAAACTTGCCCGTCGCCGGCCACTTCAGCTTTGAATGTAGTTCTTCAGGTAGTGGTTCTCCTGAGCTACTTGGGCATACTGGACTTTGACCACATCACCGATCGAGACCATTCCGGTCAGTCGGTTACCCTCAAAGATAGGAAGGTGCCGAATGCGATTCTCGGTGAAGATCTCCATGACGTCATTCAACGATTGATCCGCGTACCCCACGATGAGAGCCGAAGACATCTTCTCCGCAACCCGGACTCGTGAAAGGTCGCGTTGTTCAGCGGCACAAGCCCTCAGGATGTCTCTTTCCGTGATGATGCCTACGGCCTGGTCTCCCTCCATGACCATCAACGAGCCGCAGTTTTTTTCGACGAGTTTGGTGACTACATCTTGCAGTGTTGCTTCCGGGGAGATGCTGTAAACGTCAGTCCCCTTGTCCGACAGAATGTTGTGGACTTTCATGCTTTGCGTCTCCATGAAACGAGTTGGATAAGAGAAGACACGCTGTCCCGCACGGTCACGATGACACGCCGGGAATGAGAACCAGCCGCGTCCGGAAGCCAGCGGGTCTCTCTACACGATAGCTCGAAGCCTTTTTCCACGTCAATCGCGCGGCGCGGGAAAGTTGCCGAAAATTCCTTGTGAAATTTATCACGAAGTACCTACGCGACGGCGGAGACCCGCCTGGCGGGCGGCGGGCGTCCTGAATGGAGCCGAGCATGAGTCTGTTATCCTGAACGGAGCGGAGCGCATTGGAGGATCTACCACCCACAACGTGACTCGACCCGCCGGGTAGCGGCCAGGATTTCCGAAGTCGACCGTCGTGCGATGCGACGTCGCTGGCAGATCCTTCCGGTCGCTGACCGTGCTGCGCACGTTGTCAGCTCCCTCAGGATGACCTTGGACCGCCGAACGTGCTGTGGGCGGCGACGCTCCGACCCATCGTCACCAGGCTACTGGACGATGCGGCCGATGCGCAAATTGCGAAACGAGACATCGCAGCTGGGATCATGCGCTTGGATGATGATCGTGCCCGCCGTCAGGCGCTTGCCGAGCCGCGGATTTTCGTTCACCGCACGCGTGTCCTGCCAAGAGCTGACTTGGAAGCCGTTGATCCACACGGCCATTTGATCGTCCACCGCCACGATCGTCTTGTCGAACCACTGGAGATCGTCGGCGACGACACGCCGAGCGTCCTGGCGGCGAAAGATGCCTCCGCTTCCACCGTCGGTTGGACGCGTACGGTCCCCGTCCTGATACCCGTGATGAATCTGGCTCTCATATCCCATCAGTTTGTCACCGGGAATGCATCGAAAAAAGATTCCCGAATTGACCAGCGGCATGTTGGTACGACACTCCAGCTGCAGCACGAAGTCGTCGTACGTAGCCGTCGTCTCCAATTGCCCGAGGCCGCCCCAGACATGCAGCTCACCGTGATCTTCGACCTCAAACTTGCCTTCTAGTTCGGGATGCGTCCTCCAGCCTTTGAGGTCGTGGCCGTTCAATAGCGGCCGCATGCGAAGTGGTCGAAGTCGAATCCGACGAAAACGTACACGGCCTTGGTTGAATTGCAGCCCGATTTTTCCACGGTGGCGTGGACGTTGGTCCCGGTAATTCGTGGCGGGCGTGGAGTCAACGGCGACCGTGAACTTACCGCCTTCCGCGTGAATCGCCAGGGACTGCCACTTCCCCGTCAGCTCGTGAGGCTGGCCGGCCCTTTGTCGCGCCACGACGCTACCCAGCGGATAGGGATTTTCTTCGTTTGCGATGTTGATCTCGTAACAATCGGTCTTGGGATCGGTGGGAGTGTCGGCTGACCGCAGGAAGACGCCGCTATTGGTGGTCGCCGGCGCCATGAACTCCAGCGTTAGTTCAAAGTCGCCAAAGGCGATACGGGACATCAAGAAGCCGGGATCGCCGGAATCCACGGCAATCGATCGATCGACGACGTGCCAATTGGCACGCGATGTCGCGTGCCAGCCGAACAGGCTTTCTCCATCGAACAGATCAACCCAGTTTCCCACCGACGCTTCGTTAGCTCCGTCGGCGGAACAGCATTGGTTCCACGTCAGCCAGAGGACCAGCAGGAGAATGCAGCTGGAACATGCCGTACACTTCGCTGAATTCACGTGGATGGTTCCCTTTGCTGCTGCTGCTGGGGCTGATCGCCCCAGGGGGCAAACAACCACGAAGCCTACCATGCATGGGTGGACGTCGCGCTAGGGCCTTCCGCCGCGCATGATAACACTGGCAGCACCGCTCGTTTCGCCTACGGTCTCCGGCCAACCGCTCATCGTACCATAACCGTCGACGCCGAGATCATCTTGCGGCAGCAGAAAACGCAGGCGGAGGCGCGCGATGGTGGCATGATAGCGTGGTAGCATCATGGCACCGTCGCCTGCCGTCGTAAATTTTTTAAGATCACCCTTGTGACCAAGGACCCAGCTATCTATACTCGTGCGCCATTTTGTAGCTCGTAGGAAGGACTGGCCAAGTCGCCATTTTACGCGACCAGCAGAATGGATTATCCAGCGACTTGGTACTCCGTTGTGCACTGGAGGACGGGTTACCCATCCGTGGAAAGCGATTTGGCCCAAGCGACATTTATGGCGGATGGGCAACCATCCGTCCTACATGGTCCGCACCAACATCGTTCATGGCGATGCGAAAGGTGCTAGCAACCGTGAGTCTTACAATCAGCACAACTCGTTTTTTGAGAACTTTTGGGTAATCGATCAATGGGCGTTTTGCGGTCGGACGATATTCTGAGATGCATAGAAGTAATTCGCAGTCAGAAGTCGATTCTGGCTACGGAAGCCGCCCACGACACGGAACGCACTGCGGAACTACTTTTTGATTTTTGGAACGAGTGGGACGGTTACTTACTGCGAACAGGTAGCGTTGCTCCGACGTATTAGTCCTATCTTTGGCCCATTCGGCCGCGTCGGGGAACTGGTCTCCTTTCGTCGTCAACGATTCGATTCTACTCATTTACATCTACAATCAAGAAGCGCAACGCCGTATTCAGTTTTGTCTACAGCGCTGTGTCCTCATCCTGTCATGGGGGAAACCAAATGGAAATTAATGGACTTTCAAACGTTGGTGGCTCGCAGCCCATTCGCAGCATCCAAAAGCTCGACGGGCCGGCAGCTTCCCAATCAACGCAAGCGCTGCATGGCGCCGACCAGATCGAGATTTCGGCCGAGGCCGATATGATCAGCCGAGCTAACGAGGTGAACGACATCCGCGCCGAACGCGTGGACTCGATTCGCCAGCAGATCGCCGCCGGTACCTACGATACGGACGAAAAGCTGGAAATCGCGATCGGAAGACTGTTCGACCAGCTGGCCGGCTGAACGCCTCGCGATCGACCCGGAACGCCTCCGATCTTGGGATAATCAGGCCATGGGGTGTATTCCCATTTAGAGGACCGCGGATAGAATAGAGAAGTCGTGGACGGGGACGAAGTAGCCCTTCGCCCCCGTTTTGATGCGCTACCCGGTAGACCGTCGACTTCAGAATCGTGACCGACCAACAAGAATTTTCGCTGGGAACTGTCCGCGTCGCGCTGACGCCTTTGGAGCGTTTTCGCGAGTTTCTGGATAGTCGCGGCAAGCGGTTGACGCAGCAGCGTCAGATGATTCTGGAGCGCATTCTCGAACGACACGATCATTTCGAGGCGGATGAATTGGTCGAGTCCATCTCGTATGCCAGTTCGACGAAGCGCGTCAGCCGACCGACGGTCTACCGCACGCTGAATGAACTCTTCACCGCGGGCCTGCTGCGTAAGATGAATGTGGGGGGGCGGACGGTATATGAGCACGACTACGGCTACCCGCAACATGATCATTTGTATTGCGAAAAATGCGGCTCGCTGATCGAGTTCTCCAGTGATGAGATCAAAGAGCTGCGCAGCCGAGTCGCCGCCAGATACTCGTTCTGGGTCAACACGCATCGGTTTGTGATCCAGGGAGTTTGCAAAGAATGTCGCGTGGGACGCGCGAAACGACCTGTCGACTTGATTTGATGCCGGCATTTGGACCCTCGCGCGGGCAGTCGAGCGGCACAATCTGATTGGCGACGGAATGTCAAGATTGGGTGCAACGACTTACCGATGACATGCCGTCGACCGAGCTGCGTACGACGTCAAAAAAACGCCCCTCGGGTCCGAGACCCGAGGGGCGTTGGTTTTTCAGATCGGATGGTGTTCGGCCTTGGCGGCTTAGCCCATTCGCGCGCCCTGTTCGGCGATGCGCACTGATTCGGCACAGGGGCCCTTCGGTCCGCGGCCTACTTCGTATTCGACGAGCTGACCCTCTCGAAGTTCTTCGATCGTTGCCCCTTGCAACGACGAGTGATGGAAGAACAGGTCGTTGCCCCGATCTCCTTCAATAAATCCAAAACCACGATCCGACACCAACCTCTTAATTTTACCTTGCGGCATTTCTGCACTCCAGCATAAAAAACACTATGGCACCCGGCGGCACGCGCCGTATGCCCACAATAGAAAAGCAGACTAAACCACAAAAAACCGGATCGGGCGAAAAGCGCTGCCAGGCCAAAATGGGGTGCGATGAGAAGAACAACTCGAGGAAGTTCCAACTTGCATCTTTGTCTCTGCTTGTCACGACCTTCGTGACCGCTTAAGTATACCAGCCCGGAAGCACGGAGGTAAGGGGAGAATCACAACCAGCAACAAAAGAAGGAATTCCTGGCCGCTGGCCCGGCTGGACGATTCTGACGATTATCTCGGCCCCTAGGCTCCGCTAATTTCCACTGCAGCTTCCCGCTTCCCGACATATCAGGCTCCAGCGCTAACCCTTGCCAGCACGGGGCGACCTATACACCCGGTTCAAAACGCCAGTTGACAGCGGTGGGGTAACGTTCCAAGAGGGGCTCGACCTGCTCTCGGTAGAATAAATCGACTTGTTGCGGAGCGCACCCGATGAACTTCCGGACGTCGATCGCCTGCTGCCAGTCGATATCCGCGAATGCCGGGTCATGCTGTAGACGTGACCACAGGTCGTTGTCGCGTCCCGCCTTGATTTCCGCGGCGGCTGCCTGGCTGTGCTGACGAATGCGCTCGTGCAGCGTCTGACGGTCCCCACCCGCGGCCACAGCCGCCATCAAAATGTTTTCGGAAGCCATGAAGGGGAGTTCCGCCCGGAGGTTTCGCTCAATCACGGCAGGGTAGACCACGAACCCGCGGACAACGTTTTCGTAGAGGCCCAACACCGCATCCGTGGCCAGGAACGCCTGTGGCAGGACGAGCCGCCGATTCGCGCTGTCGTCCAGCGTCCGCTCCATCCACTGTGAGGCAGCCGTCGCGGCGGCATTCGCCGGCAGGCTGATCACGAACCGAGACAATCCGCAGATCCGCTCACAACGCATCGGGTTGCGCTTGTAAGCCATGGCCGACGAGCCGACCTGCTCGGATTCGAACGGTTCCTCCAGTTCACGACGATGTGCTAAAATGCGGACATCGGTGGCCATCTTGTGGGCCGACTGAGCAATACCGCTGAGCGTGTCAAGGATCTGAGTGTCGACTTTGCGGGGGTACGTCTGCCCGGTTACGGCGTAAGTCGACTCAAAGCCAAGCTTGGCGGCCACGCGCTGTTGCAGGTCGAGAACCTTGGCCCGGTCGCCCTCGAACAGCGACAGAAAACTCGCCATCGTCCCCGTCGTCCCTCGCACGCTGCGCGCCGCCAGCGAAGCCAGGCGGTGTTCCAACTCGGCGATGTCCAATACCAGGTCGTAAGCCCAGAGGCTGGCTCGTTTGCCCAAGGTCGTGGGCTGAGCCGGCTGCAAATGCGTCATGGCCAGGCACGCCAGATCCCGGTGACGCCGTGCGAAATCGGCCAGCCGTGCCAGGACCGTCACCGTTTTTTGTAGTACCAGACGCAGGCTGTCGCGCAAGATGATCAGATCGGCATTGTCGGTGATAAAGCAGCTGGTGGCTCCCCAATGCAAAATGGGCCGGGCGCCAGGGCAGCACTCGCCAAAGGCATGCAAGTGCGCCATCACGTCGTGACGCATGCGTTTCTCGTGAGCCGCGATGCTGTCCCAGTCAAGGTCATCCAAATGGGCCCGCATCTCATCCAGTTGAGCCGTTGTCACGGCCAGGCCCAACTCGTGTTGCGATTCGGCCAATGCCAGCCATAGCTCGCGCCATATTCGGCCGCGATGCGGGGCGCTCCATAGCTGCACCATTTCAGGTGACGCGTAACGGGTCGTTAGCGGATTGTCGAACGTCCGAGATAATTCGGAGGACATGATCACCAAAACAATGAGAATGTCAAGAAATGACCGGTCGTATGTCTGTCGCGAGGCCGGCACGGCTGGTGATTGTAACACCGGGGAGCCGGGAGCAGGGAGCAGGGGAGCCGGGAGCAGGGGGGAAGTCCTAGCGTCGCTAGCAATCGAAGCACGTTCCCCATATACTTCCTGGATTGCCAAGCTTAAGCAAATTTCGTTACGTTGTCCCCATCGGAAAGCACGCGCACCAAGCGAATCTCGGTCCAGACGGGCAATCGACGAACAAATTCAGTTTGAATTGTTCTGATGGGTGCGTATGTGTCGATAAATGGTCGAGCCGTGTTACCCGAAGTCAATGTTCAGTAGCTGGACGACGAAGGAGATCATCAGTGCGCCGGACGCTCATGCTCAGTTTCAGTCGAATTTCGTTCCTGTTGTGCTGCGTGGCTCCACTGGCTGCGGTGGCGCAGGTCCCCTTGGAGCAAATTGTACCGGCCTCGGCAAAAGGCTTTTTTTCTGTGCCGAATGTCGATCAGCTGGAGGCAAATTGGCAGCGGACTGCGGTCAGCAAGCTATTTGATGACGAAGCATTCCGGCCCTTCGTCGAGGACCTTACGGCACAGGTCGACAGCCGGCTGGATGACATGGGTATCCAGATTGGCATCACCGTCGACGACCTGCGTGACGTGTGTTCGCACGAGGCCGCCATTGCATTTCTGCAACCCGACGATCCAAATCAGCGGCATGCCATGCTGGTCATCATGGACGCGACTGGGAATGTGGAAAAATTAGAAGCTTTGATCGCGCGGATGCAGGCTTCCATGGAACGTCGTAAAGCGACGTCGCGGGAAGCGACGATTGGCGAGGTGCCCGTGACCATCTATACGGTTCCCGTCAAAGAGGGGCCGCGGCCGACCGTGGAAACTGTCATTTTCCGATACGAGGACTTGCTGATTGCCACGGACCACATCTCCGTCGCTCAACAGGTGGTTCCCAATCTGACCCATCCTTCGACGAATGCCCTGGCGGATGTGCCGGCGTTCCAGAAGACGATGCAACGTTGCCTCGCGGAATCCAACGGGCAAATTCCCGACATTCGATGGTATGTCGAGCCGCTGGGGTACGCCGAGATCGTGCGCGATTTTTCCATCCGCAAGAAACGCCGCCGTACGGATGTGTTGCGTGCCCTGAGGAACCAGGGGTTCGACGCCATCCAAGGCATCGGCGGGGTGATCAATCTGGCCGTGCAGGATCATGAATTCATCGGGCATGCGTACGGCTACGCGCCACCGGTACGCGAGGCCGGAGAAAACAAATATGAAAAAGCGGCCGGATTGCTGGCCTATCCGATCGTCGATACGCTGGAAGCGCAGGATTGGATACCGAATCACGTAAGCTCATTCGTCTCAGCCCGCTGGGGCATCCAGCAGGCCTTTGACCACGTCGGTATGCTGGTGGATGAAATTGCTGGCGAACCTGGCTTTTTTGAAGATCTGATTGACAGTCTCAAGAACGATCCCAATGGACCGCGCATCGATTTGCGCAAAGAGATCGTGGCTTTTCTCGGCAACCGCGTGACCGTGATCACGAATACGACGGAGCCGATAACAGTGACCAGCGAGCGGCTGTTGATCGCGATCGAACTGATCGACGCCGGGTCCATGAAGGCCAGCCTGGAAAAAATGTTAGGTAACGATCCGGTGGCACAGCGGATCGATTATAACGATCACGTCATATGGGAAATCGTTCCTGACGAAGCCGATCCCAGCGCCGTGACCGTCGAGGGTCTGGAGGGCTTTGGCGACATGGAAGGATTTGGCGGCAGCGATGAGGAAGATAGCGAGAATGACGAGGAACCGTTCCTGTCTCACGCCGCCCTGTCGGTCGTCAAAGGACATCTGATGATTTCTTCGCATGCGGACTTTATCACAGAGATGATCGACGGGACGGCCCAGAGCGACCCGTTGAAAAAGGACGAGGATTACCAGGCCATCGGCAATGCGCTCGCCGCCTTGCGGCAGCGGGATGCGGGTGGCGTCCTGTTTTCGCGCATCGATCGCGAACTGAAAGCCAGCTACGAATTAGTGCGGCGGGGTAAGATGCCGGAATCGGAAGGTCTGATCGGGCGACTGTTGAATCGGGCCCTGGGAAGCAACGAGCGGGGCGTGATTCGCAAACAAGAAATTAACGGTGAAAAGATGCCCGAGTTCGAGGCAGTGCAGAAGTACCTTGGGCCGATCGGCATGTACGTGCGTACCGAAGAAGAGGGATGGTATCTGGGAGCCCTCGGGCTGAAAGCTCATCGGGAAATGCACGGATCCCGCCCCCCACTAACCACGGCTGCCGCCGGTGGCCCGGGGGTTGGAAACTAGGCCATGACCAAGCGAAGGTCGACCGTAGGACAGGTTTTTTGACGGGCGTAACCCGCGTTCCTCGCTCGTACTCGTACTCAGTGGTACTCGTTCTCGTACTCGATGGCGTCCACGGATCGGACGATTCGCTGGATTCGAGCACGAGTACGAGTACCGGCCTACGCCTGAGCACGAGTACGAGCCATGGCAATTAATCGCGATAGCTGGCAACACATTTCGATGACCTTCGGCAATTCGAACCCCAAAACTCCCCCGTTAGCCGAGGACATTGGGGCGGAACGCGGGTTACACCCGTTTTTAACCTGTCGGTTACCCACACTTCCGGTTCGTTAGACCGCAAGCCGGAAGAAATCGCCGTTAGAATCGATCATCGATAGGCCACCACTCCCATGCGATTTCTGGCAGCGTGCGCGTCCGCCGGACGCGCACGCCGTCGAAGAATGCCGCATCGTGTTTCGCAAGAACGGGCGTGTGCCGGCATTCTTCTCTGGCTTGCGGTCTAACGACGCGGCCCTCGCTCCCGCCTGACCAACGGTAACGGCTGCGAAACCCGCTTGATGGTTTGTCGACCTATCGGCCGCGCCGGCCGGTGTCCACATCGACCCGGGCCCAGAACGGTCGCAGTCGGTCGCCGCGGCGGCGGGCGTCTTCCAGCAGGACCTGCACGTCAGGCTGTACTTCCCGGGCCCGCGATTTGCCGTTGACCGAAACCGTAATCGTGCTTTGAAAGTCTACCTGGTCCGGGCTGAGGTAGATGCTGGCTTTCGCGGCGCCCGTGGACAGTGTGACGTTCTTGCGTTCCCGAATCGCCCCCTTGGTCTCCGTGGGGCGTCCGACTCCCTTTTCCGGCCACGCGGCCGGCAGAATGATGGAACCTGGCGGTAGATCATCCACCTCGGCCCACCAGAAGAAGTTGTCCCACGGTCGCATCGAGACGACTTCGAACTCCTCTTTCACGAAATCGCGGCGGTGCAATTCCATCCACTCGAAGAGGGTCGGAATCTCTTCGTAGAAGTTTTCCGCTGCATGTCCCAAGTACTCCACCACCATGGTGTCATAGCCGGGGCGCTTGAGATAACGATTGAGGTCTCGGGCGTTCTTTTTCAGCCGTGCCACGTCGCGCTCGCCACTGACAAAATACAGCGGAACGTGTTCAGCGTTGGGCCAATATTGGCTGACATATTTGGGAGCGCGTTTGGTATCGTAGACGGCCGTGGCACTGATCAGCATCGCTCCGGCCCAAACGTCGGGATGCGCCAAAGCCAGATCCCAGGCGGCGTCTCCTCCCATGGCATGTCCGGACAAGAACACGCGATCGGTATCGATGGAAAAACGCTGTAAGGCGTCTCGTAGACTGAACAAGACCGCGGCATGTTCCTGAGCCGAATAGTTGTATCGCCGCTGTTCTGGCTCGGTCCAGGCCGGAGCGATCACGATGTATCCGTAGCGTGTTGCCTGACCAGTCCGCATTTTCGCCCGCGGATCGTACGCACCGGCCCACCAATCGATCTGCAATTCAGGTGTCGATCGGGCCGCGTGCAAAGTCACAATCGCGGGATATCGGCGGTACGGATCGTACTCCGGCGGGAGTTGTACCAGGTAGCGAATCGACGACGATTCCGAAACGCCAGGGACGGAGAATTCGAACAAATCTGGTATGCCGGCGTCCGCAGAGGACTCCGACGGATTTGCTTCCTGCTCCGGCTCGACGAGGGGAGGTGTTTGCTGCATCGCAGTCGGGTCGGTCGCTGCGGTCACATTGGCCGTTGACGGTGGCGCCAGAGGCGGCTTCATGGCTGTGAGCAGATGAGCCACATGCTGGGGCGTGTTGGCCTCCTCGCTACCCATCTCCTTGAGCAAGGCCTCCCGTTCCACGCTGTGTTCGGAATTCATATACTGCCGCACCAGGTCTCGCATCCGCCATAACGAACTGGAGAGCGGCAGGTTATCCTCGGAAAATCCGCCTGTCAGCCAGCCGCTGACCGCCAAGGCTGCCTTCTGTTCATCGGTCAGCTGTGCGTCGTCCGCTAACCGCTCGAAATCGCTTAAGCGCTCGATGGTATTGAAACTGAGATCAATACGGATCTCGTCGAGTAGCGACTGCATCATGGACTTGGTTGCGCCCTCTTGCAATCCGGCCACCAGTAGGCCGAGCCGGCCCAGGTAGGTTTCCCGCCGCGCCGCTTTGTCGGCGTAAGATTGCTGCATTTCACCAGCCTGTACCAAACTCTCCGCGGGCAGATTCGTGGAAAAAGCCGCCAGATAAGACTGCGCAAGCTGGTGTTGGCCAGCCGCCTGGCGACGTGTCAGTTCGTTCAAGAGTTGTTGTGCGTGCAGACGCCTGAGTTCCGTGAGCTGCTCGGCAAGATCTGCCTGATTCGGGAAATCGGCGATCACCGCTTCCAATTCCTGGGCCGCATCCTCGTAGCGCCGGGATTGCAGAAACAGCCGCACGATCGACAGTCGGTCGTCGACATCCTGCTGATTGAGATGCGTCTTGAGAATCCGCGCCAGCGTGTCCCGCGGAATCGAGCTGGTGGCTAGTCGCAAATCCCAATCGTAGGAGCGTGCCGTTTGTAAAGATTGGACACGGGTAAATACCGGCGTAATTTCCGTGATACCTTGAATGATCTCCAGGGGACCCTTGGCGGACGCCAGCGTTACACGCCGCCGACCGTGATCGTCAAACCCCGGCGGCGGCTGCAGGTACGAACCGATCCTCCCCAGCAGAGTGCCGTTGCGCGAAACGGGCTGCTGCAACCGGATCAGCTCCAAGGTTTCCATCTCGGGTTGCAAATCAGCCTTCTGGTGCGTCGAAAAGAATACCCGCCGCAATCCGTCGTCAACGACAATTACCTGGTTAAGATCGACGCCTCCGGCCCCACCACTACTGGAAAACATATCCCCCGACAGACTGGGGACTTTGGCAAAAATTCCTCGTACCCGCATGCCATTTTGTAGTACGAGCACCTCCGCCATGCCGGCGGACGGTAAGACGCAAAGGCCGATGGCGATCAGCGCGACGAATTGCCAGAGGCGCGTACGGCAATGGAGCAGGGCGGTAGTCATGATGGCTCGCGGGATTCCAGAAGGGTACTGTACCTCTCAATTGTTGCCCGTTTGATTGCCGAGCGTCAACCAAAGTTTCCAGTTTGCCTAGGTAGGTCACGTGGGGTCTATCAGCCGATAATCTCGCGTTTGCGAGTCAAATAGTCCCACAGGACGAATCGATCCAAATCCCGTCCGGCCGTAAAAAACACGCGCCCCCGCGTGGTTTCCGCGAGGCGATAAGCGAATTGAATGTCGCTTTCACTTTGCGACCAACTGGGCACCAGGAAAATGTTGATCGTGATGCCTTCGCGTGTGCAGAGGTGCGCCTCCCGCATCGTGGCCTGCTCGGTCTCATTCGCGGGCGGGTAGAGCATGTACAGCCAGGCACCCTCGAAATGCGCGGTGGGCAGGCCGTCCGTGATTAAAATAATGTTACGGTTGGGCGTGTTCTGCACCGACAGGGATTGCCGGGCCAACTGCAAGCTGTGTTGAATATTGGTGAAATGCGGATGAATCTGGTACTCACTGATGTCATCGCGACTCATGTCGGCCCGCAACCGCACCCAGGGATCGTGGATCGTGACTGGTTTCGGCAACAGGTTGATAATTTCCGACCGAGGACAAATCCGCGCGAACGTGTACATCTCCACGAAACTTAGAAAATCGCCGGGATACTCGCGGCTGATCAGTCCATCTAGCGCTAGTGCCATGCGCTTGACATTGACATACTGGCCGTCATAGCGCATCGATCCACTCATGTCCATCACGACCGAGGTGGCGCACTTGGGATTATTCTTCGTGTGATGGATGACAATGTCGTCGGGAATCAAGCGCACAGGCAGCCCTGGGCCTTGCCGCAGAATGGCGCGGGTGAAAGTCTCCGTCACATCCATGTGCGTCACCGAGTCGCCAAATTCGTAGGGCTTGGTGCGTGTGATCTCGATGGCACCATCCCCCGTGGCTTTGGCCTCATGTCGACCGCTACGTGACGACTGCAATTGCGAAAAAATGCGCTCCAACAGCTTACCCTGGAACATGCGCAGGGCTTGGGGCGTGAGTCGCAGGCGGTTGCCGTCCATCTCCAACCCCTGCCGTCCCGCAAGTTCCCGCAGGTAGTCGCGAATCTGCTGCTCGAGGGCCGACAGCTGGGTCAAGTCGCCCGGCTCCGCAAATTCAGCCAGTGCCTCCATATCGATCAGACCGATCTGGGCAGTCTTGCGAGCCTCTTCCAGCTGCTTGAGCAGTTCTTCGATCTTGTCCAGTTCGTGCTTGACTTCCAGGGCCTGTTCGATCGATAGTCGCTGTTGGCCCGAGAATTCATACCTCGCCGCAAGTTCTTCGATTTCGTACTTGTTGCCGAGGGACTCCATCACCCGCATCAGCTGCCTTGCGAACGGGGAAGACTCCGACCGCAGTTCGTACCAAAGTCGCTCAAAGTCCGGAATTTGTTCCTGCTGCACGGCCTGCTTGAATCGCTTGCGAAGCTCGGCCGGTGGCTGGGCGTTCCTGGCGGTCCGCCGGTAAGTCGATTGAGCGTCCTGGACCACCGACTTGACCGTATGACGTTCAAGTATCTTCCGCTTTCTTTCCAGCAGCATCGCGATCAGGGCGTCAATGCTGGGACCGAAGCCTGAGATCTGGGAAGGGTCGATGCGGATCGCATGGGCCAACTGCTCTTCGGTGAGTTCCCGGGCGCTGCCGAATGTCAGGAAGTAATCAAAAGCGCTGGAGAGAACATCCGGCGGCGGCTGAGTGGGGCTGGGAAATTCCCGCGGGTCATATTTTTGATAACTGTGAATTACGCCGCCGTATCGCATGAGTGGAGTCCGGGTTCGAGTCTAGGAGTGCGTGGCCAAGTCGCGGTGAAATCCGAGGATAATGTAGGCACGCATCGCGTGTGCCTTGCGATTTCTTGCCGGCGTTGCGCCGAAAGCCGTAATCCTGTCGGTTGGCGGGCCCACTCGCGTGCGCGTCGTGCATGTAATTCCAGGAGTTATGCCGTGAGTGCTGCTTCGAAACTTGCGCGTCGTGTTTTTATATTTGCCGAAGGGCAGCCGGTTAAGGAGGCACTGTCTCTTCCGCGGCTGAACGGCGCAACTTCAAATGCTCCGTCACGGTCGAATTGGCCTTGGCTTACAATTCATACGTAATCTTCCCGTGCCGCTGCGCTCTCGAAATGCGGTCCAGAGCATACAAGCCGGCCAGCACGAATTCGATACAGGCGGCACGCACGGCCGGATTGTCGCCAGCATTGACCTCGAACGCCTTGTCCCAGACGGCTGGAATCCGATCCAGTACCATCGAGTAAGCGTCGGAGGGTAGCAAATCACCGACCTCGATGCGCACGCCACGCGAAAAGACGTTGGAGATTTCGTCCAGGCCATGTCGATCCACGTACTCGTCAAACACGGTCTTGATCGCTTCGGCGATAATCGAGTCCAGCACACGCTGCTCCGTCATCTGATGGCTGCCCATCATATCCAATTCCAACTTACCTAGCGAAGACGCGTAGAGGTGACCCAGGTCACTGATCCGTGGAACCGCGGGTTTCTCGCCAAGGATAATCGAGCGGCGGCGAGCGCTGGAAATCATGGACCGGTAATTGGCGATGGAGAATCGTGCACTCACGCCCGACTGGTGATCCACGTATTTTGATTTTCGAGCCGCAATCGTGATCTGTTCAATAATCTCCTTCATGAAGTACGGCACGGCCACCGGATACTCCTGCTCCTCCTCGACTTTCGCTTCCTGTTCCGTAATTTCGATGCCCAAATCCCTTTCCAGTGGATAGTGTGTGTGAATCACCGAACCGATGCGGTCCTTCAACTGGGGAATCACTTTGCCGCTGCGGTTGTACGTGGAGGGGTTCGCGGAAAACAGGATCATCACGTCAATGTCGAATCGCACGGGATAGCCGCGAATCTGCACGTCCCGTTCCTCCAGGATGTTGAACAAGCCCACCTGGACCAGCTCGTCAAGCTCGGGGAGTTCGTTAATCGCGAAGATGCCCCGATGCATGCGGGGGATCAGCCCGAAGTGGAGCGCATCCTCCGTGGACATGCTGATTCCGCCAGCCAATTTCGCGGGATCGATTTCCCCAATAATGTCGGCGAATTTTGTTCCGGGAGCCAGACGTTCGGCGTACCGCTGCTCACGCCCCCACCAGCTGATGGGAACCCGATCTTCGGCATGTTCGGCGACAAAGTCGCGGCAAACGGTGCTGATCGGGCGATACGGATCGTCATGGAATGGAGCCTGCGGCAGGTCGATGTAGGGCAGCTCTGCATCGAGGAATCGAGTCAGCGACCGCATCACACGGCTCTTAGCCTGCCCTTTCTCCCCCAAAAACAGCATGTCGTGTCCGGATAGAATCGCCAGGCTCACCTCGGGAATCACCGTGTCGTCGTAACCCATGATGCCCGGGAACAATTCTTCCGATTCTGCCAAGGCGCGCACAAAATTGTCGCGTAACTCTCGCTTGACCGTCTTGGTTTCCCAGCCGGAGTTACGTAGGTCTGCCAGGTTCGCAGGTTTCGTGGAAATCGTGCTCATGACGGATGTGTAGGCTTTCTTTGTATCTGAACATCGGTGCCCATCGCTTGGACTGCTTTATTGTAGGCATCCGGCGCCCGTTGGCGACAGTCACCGCCGAACCGCCGGCCCACCGCCGGGACGCGAGGGACAGCCGCGGGGCATTGTCAGGCTCACCTGTCCGATCCTGAAGCTACGACGCGTCGGAATGCTCGTGACCAACCGCCGAATCTGATGGCGTGGGCGTGGGCGGGCTCGACCAACCGGACTCCGTAGGCGACGGCGATTCCCAAGATCAGGGCAGCCGATAGCTTGAGTCGGTCGTGACGATGAAATTGAACTTCCGGCAGCAGGTCACTCAACGAAATGCACAAAAACGCACCGGCTGAAAAGGCCATCACCAGACCGGCCAACTGCGCTTGACGATCTCCCGCCTGCATCAGTCCCATCACGGCCATGACCGCGCCCAACGGGCAGAGCAAGGAAAAGCCGATGTTGATCAGGTTGCAGGCATTCTTGGGCCAGCCCCCCGCCTGCATCAGCATCATAATCGAAAGGGAATCCAGGGGTTTGTGCAGGGTCACGGCCAGCAGCACGCCAAAACCCAACAGCATGGATCCATGATCCGCGTCGCTGAGCACTGCGCTGCCCAACGCGATGCCATCGGTAATCGTGTGCACGGACATCCCGGCGGCGATCCCCAGCCAGCTTAACCCGTGCACGCGCCCCTGTTCATGATGGTGCTGATGGGAATGATCGTGATCGCACGCCGCGACGTTGTCCAAATGCCCGGCCTCGGCCGGCGCATGCTGATGAAAGTGGAACAAACGAATGAGTAGAAACATGAACAGCAGACCGATGAGCAGCCCGCTGGCCGTCAAGTCCAACGAACCCGTCTCCACCACCGCATGGGGAATCAAGTGCAACACGGCAATGCCCAGCATGAGTCCGCCCACAAAGCTTAGTGTCAGTTGCATGCGAGTGTGTGTAATCGTCAGCCAATTGGGAAGTCGTCCACCCAAAATGGAGATGGGAATGATCAACAGGCTGTAGAGGGCAACGGTCAGGAGAGGTGCCATGAAAGGGTCTTGCGAGGTGCGGCAGCAGGTGCCAGGGATGCGCTGAAAAAAGTGGAACATGTCGCTCTTTCCACGATTCGCGCCCGGGGACGGAACGCGATCGGAGTGACCCGCGTTGATCAGCTGTGGGTTGTGACGCGGTTACTCATCCGTCACGCAACCCAGCGAGGCCGACTTTACAGCCTTAATGTACTTGAACAACGTTCCGCGCGTGGCCTTCAACGGGGGTGCCTGCCACATTCGTCGTCGATTCGTCTCGGTATTTTCGTCCCAGTCAACGTCCAGGCGGCGCTGCGCCGCGTCAATCGTGATCCAGTCGCCGTTTTCGACCAGGGCCAGCGGCCCTCCCTCTTGGGCTTCTGGCGTGATGTGCCCCACGATGAACCCGTGCGAGCCGCCGGAGAACCGTCCGTCCGTCAAGAGGGCGACGTCCTGGGCCAGGCCGGCTCCCACCACGGCCGAAGTGGGTGTCAGCATCTCGGGCATGCCCGGCCCTCCCTTGGGCCCTTCGTATCGAATGATGATGACAGACCCTTTGGCAATCTCATTTCGTCGCAGCGCTTCGAGCATTTGTTCTTCGGAGTCGAACACGTGCGCGGGCCCTGAGAAACAAAGCCCTTCCTTGCCAGTAATCTTGGCCACGGCCCCGTCCGGAGCCAGATTCCCCCGTAAAATTTGAATATGTCCCGTGGGCTTGATGGGATCGTCCAGGCTTCGAACCACGTCCTGTCCATCCGCCAAGGCTGGGCAAGAGGCCAGGTTGGCGGATACGGTTTTTCCCGTGACGGTCAAGGTGTCACCGTGTAGCAGTCCTGAATCGCACAGCAACTTCATCACGGCCGGAGTGCCACCCGCCGCATGCAGGTCCTCCTGGACGTAGCGACCGCTGGGTTTGAGATCGGCGAGAAACGGCACGCGATCGCTGATCGTCTGGAAATCATCGAGCGTCAATTCCACGTGGGCGGCTCGTGCCATGGCCAACAGATGCAGCACGGCATTGGTGGAACCGCCCAGCGCCATCACCACCGTGATGGCGTTCTCAAATGCCCGACGGGTCATGATGTCGAGAGGTTTGATGTCTTGTTCCAGCAGGTTCCGCATGGCGTGCCCCGCCTCGCGGCATTCCCGCCGTTTGTCGGGATGCTCGGCCGGAATCGAGCTGCTGTAGGGCAGGGCCATGCCCATGGCTTCGATGGCGCAGGCCATGGTATTGGCCGTATACATGCCACCGCATGCGCCGGCGCCCGGGCAGGCATGGCGCACGATGGCCCGCCGCTGTGGATCGCTGATGGCTCCGGAGACAAACTGGCCGTAAGATTGAAACGCGCTCACGATATCCAACTTTTCGCCCTGGTACTCGCCGGCTCGAATCGTGCCGCCGTAGACCATCAGGGACGGACGGTTCAGCCGGGCCATGGCTATCAAGCAGCCAGGCATGTTCTTGTCGCAGCCTGGCAAAGCAATGCAGCCGTCATACCACTGCGCCGCCATCACCGTTTCGATGGAATCGGCGATCAAATCCCGCGACGGCAGCGAAAAGCTCATCCCTTCCGTGCCCATCGAGATCCCGTCGCTAACGCCGATCGTGTTAAACCGCATGCCGACCAGCCCCGCCTCCGTGACACCCTGCTTGACCACGGCAGCCAGTCGATCCAGGTGCATGTTGCAGGGGTTACCTTCGTACCAGACACTGGCAATCCCCACCTGAGCCTTCTGGAGATCTTCCTCGCGCAAGCCTGTCGCAAACAGCATGGCTTGCGAGGCCCCCTGGGATTCTACCTGGGTAATCCGAGAGCTGTAGCGATTCAACGTGCCTCGTTCGACGGTCATCTTATTTTCCGACATGTTTCCCCTCCACTGCCAGATCCTACTGGCTGGCCGGCCCAGGGGAAGGGGGAGCGTTACCAGCTGGTATGACCTCGGTGCCTTCCCACCCGAACTGGTGCACCGCGACCTCGGTGCCCGTCAGCCAGCCGTCAGCCCACAGGTGCTAAGTGCCACGCCTGCGGCGGGCAGGACTCTCGACGAACGACGGTCGTAAATGTCATAATCTGGGGCCGCGTGATTTGAACAAGGGCAGCCGCATGCGTCAGAAAATTGAGTTCATTTACTTCGACTTGGGAAAGGTGCTCCTGCACTTCGACAACGCGCGGATTTGTCCTCAGGTCGCCATGGCCGCCTCCGCACCCGAGGCAGTCGTTCGTCAGTTCTTGATCAATCCCGAACACCAAATCCAGCTGGAGACGGGGCAGTGCACGTTTGACGATCTGTACCAGAAGTTCGCCCAATACCTGCAGAAACGACCTGACAAAGACCGCATTCGGGCGGCCGTCAGCGATATCTTTGACCTCAATCTCGAAACGATTCCCATCGTCGCCGGCTTATATGCGGCCAATCATCGATTAGGAATTCTTTCCAACACCAGTGCGCCACATTGGGATTTTGTTCGTGATCGCTACGTGGTGATTGCCGATTATTTTCAAGTGCACGCGCTCAGTTTCCGACTCAACGTGATGAAGCCGGACCCCCAAATCTACGTCGCGGCTGCCGACCTGGCCCAGGTGGCGCCCGAATCCATTTTCTTTACCGACGATCGCCAGGAAAATGTGGAGGGAGCCCTCCGAGCAGGCTGGCAGGCGGTACGCTACACGTCCCCCGTTGCGCTGGCCCGCGCGCTGCGTGAGCACGGCGTGCGATTTAATTATTGAGGCGACCCGGCACCGTGAGGTGCCGGGTGAGCACGACCAACAACCTCAGCGTACCTCACCGCTCGCATGCCCACAGCGGGGCGTCCGGGCCTCACCATGCATACAACCTGAAGCCCGCGACCATCGTCGCCATGGTTGATGGGCCACGTGTACACCGCCACTTGCTGCCAAGTGTAAATACAAGCACCACGCGCAAGTCTGGAAGTTGCGCTGACGACGTAACTCCGCGAAAATACAAGCACGACGCGCCAGCGAGTGAGCCTGCCAGCCGGCTCAATCACGGGTTTCGGTTTACTGCTACCAACATCGCGCAACGTCAATACGCGCCAGCGAGTGAGCCCGCCACCGGCAAGATCACGGGTGTCGCGGGTCTACAGGTAACCGTTGATCACGTGCTCCAAGTACTCCTGTCGACCTGATTGATTGGGCGCGGTATTCCCCTGCTGCAGCATGGTTTGCTCCAACGAGCTGAGCGAGTGCTTTCCCTGCTCGATCTCTGCTCCCAGTCCCTGATCCCAGCTGGCATACCGCGTGCGTACGAACTCATCCAGCACGCCGTCATGACGGATCGCGGCCGCGATCCGCAATCCGCGGGCAAACGCGTCCATGCCGCCGATGTGGGCATAAAATAAGTCCAAGGGCTCGAAACTCTCGCGACGGACCTTGGCGTCGAAGTTGACACCACCAGGAGCCAGGCCTCCATACTTGAGGGCGGCCAGCATGCACTGCGTGGTCAGGTAGATGTTGGTGGGGAACTGGTCGGTGTCCCAACCTAGCAATTCGTCCCCCGTGTTGGCGTCGATCGAGCCCAACATGCCTTGCATGCCGGCATACTCCATTTCGTGCATCATGCTGTGCCCTGCCAGCGTGGCGTGGTTGGTTTCCAGGTTCAGCTTGAAGTGTTCCATCAAACCATAGCAGCGGAGGAAATTAAGGCAGGCGGCGGCGTCGGAATCGTATTGATGCTTGGTTGGCTCCTTGGGTTTGGGCTCGATGTAGAATTGGCCCGTAAAACCGATTTGCCCGGCGTAGTCGACGGCCATGTGCAACAGTGTGGCCAGATGATCCAATTCGCGCTTCATGTCGGTGTTGTACAGATTCTGATATCCCTCGCGGCCACCCCAGAAGGTATGTCCGGCCGCGCCCAACTCGTGGCTGACATCCAGGGCTTTCTTGACTTGAGCGGCAGCGTAGGCGAACACATCGGCATTGCACGAGGTCGCCGCACCATGGACGTAGCGCGGGTGCGAGAACAGATTCTGCGTTCCCCACAATAGCTTGATACCCGTCTCCTGCTGCTGTTGCTTTAGGACCTGTACGATGGCGTCTAGATGCTTGTTGGTCTCGGCCAACGTCGTGCCTTCCGGTGCCACGTCTCGATCGTGAAACGCATAAAAGGGTGCGCCGAGTTTGGACATGAATTCAAACGCCACCTCCACGCGGCGGCGGGCATTCTCCAGCGAGTTGCTCCCATCGTCCCAAGGTCGCACGGCAGTACCCATGCCGAACGGATCGCTTCCTGTACCACGAAAAGTGTGCCAGAACACGACGCTGAACCGAAGGTGGTCCTTCATGGGGATTCCCTCGATCAACTCGTCGGCGTCGTACCAACGGAAGCAGAACGGGTTCTTGGAATCGGGGCCCTCATAGGCGATGTGGGAGATCTTGGGAAAGGCAGGCATGTCCGGCTGTGCTCCTCGGCAGGTTGATTCCGTCGACGAGGTGATTATGACAGATCCTGTGCGGGACGAAACGGGCATCACGGTTCCACGGTCGTCCTGAACGGAGCGGAGCCGCTGTCATCCTGAACGGAGCGGAGCGCAGTGAAGGAACTGCCAGCCCACGTGACTTCGCGTAAAGCAACAGCGGATTATGGATCAGCACCTGGACGAGCTGGTGTATGTCGTACAGAAGCTCCGCGAGGCAGAAGCCAGGTTGGCCCAGGCCATTTCTGGGGATGGCCTGGTGGCAAAACTCCTGGCCCAGGATGGTGTGGGCCTGATTACCGCGGCTACCATGCGTGCGGAGATCGGTCGCTTCGATCGTTTCCGCAGTGGCAAGCAACTCAGTCGCCGATTTGCCCCGCGCCGCTCTGCGCGGAAAGTTCCGCGGCCAGCTTCCCCAGCGGTGGCCAATCGTTGGATGCGCTGGCTATACCAGCAGATGTCCGCGTATGGATAATCCCAGCCAGACTTCAGCTCGGGCTCGACAGAGGGGGCCGCCCCTGCCGCCTCTGCCATCGCATCAGCCTCACTTGAGGGTGAAGGCTGACGCGACGGCGACGGCGGAGGGGCTCGACGAACACTTGGGGTCAGACACAGTACGACAAGAGGAAGCAATCGCCAACTGAAAGAATCCACTTACCCGTGACCAGTATGAGCTCGGATCATCCGTGGGCAGTTACATGCTCGACCTCAGATGGGGCAGTACGGTCACCATTTCGGAAAACCCACTTGGGCTATCCCGGCACTCGGGAGATGCTCGGATCGAAGAATGGGATTCGGATTCTCTCAGAAACGCGATCGCAACCACTTGACGCGCAGCGGCTTTTCATCGAAGGATGACACCAGGACAACCCGTCAGCTCGTCATCCGCTCCACAATTCGGTCGGCCAGGCCGGGCCACAGGCTGGCGATCGCCAGCAAAAAGCGTGTTCGGTAGGGTACCACCAATTCGGGCTGACGCCGCTCGCAAGCCCGGATGATCATGTGCGCCAGCTGGTCCGGGTCGATTCCGCGCAGGCGGGCTCCAGCGCCCGGCTGCAGGGCTCGAGCCGGGACATCTTCCCGCGCCGCATAGCGTGTTCCCGCGTCGGCGCGGCGTATCGGCCCGGGGCAGACCAGCAATACATGCACCCCCAACCGCTGCTGACGAAGTTCGAGCCTCAGTTGCTGGCAGTAGGCCGCCACGGCAAATTTGCTGACAGGGTAGGGGCCCATATTCGCAGCAGCAATCTTGGCGGCTAAGGAAGCGATGTTGACGATCGTGCCCCGCGCCTGTTGCATAAGTGGCATGGCGGCCCGAGTGCAGCGAACCAGCGACAGGAAATTGGTCTCCCAAGCCTGCTGAAAGTCGTCGGGACTGCACGACATCACCCGTCGACGATCCGACTTGCCCACGGCATTCACCAACACGTCAATTTCCGGCCAGACTTCGGCGACGCGTTGGAACAGCCGTGCAACCTGCTGATCCTCGGTGACGTCACACGACCAAGTCTGGCACTCCTTCAACTTCGCCGCGACCGAGGACAGCCGATCGGGGTCGCGGGCGACGAGACCGATCTGCGCTCCGCGGCCCTGCCAGGCTTGGGCCAGTTGCAGCCCCAGGCCGCGGGAGCCTCCCACGACCAGGACCCGTTTCTGATGCCACATCGTCATGGCGAGCCCTCGTTATCTGCGGCCCCTTGATCTCCGGCCACTTGGAATTCCACAACTTCCCACGACGTGGTGTTGTGGTGCCGCTCGTCGGAACGGAGGTAGCGCCGGGGAATCCCGTTTTCGGAGTCGAACCGGGCTCGCAAGAACAATGGCGGAGGCTCTCCCGACTTGAGCGCTCGCTGATTCGTTTCCACGTCTCGGCCGACCGTGCCAAACATCCCGGGAACAGACCAGGTGCCCCAGGTTCGGACATCGCGCAGCGGATTGCCATTGCAGGTCGCCGAGGTCGGCATGCGGTCCTCAACCTGAACTCGATACAGGGCTGGCTGCATGCCCGAGACTTTGATGGCGATCGTATAGCTGGCCACTCCGTTTTCCGCCCAGGCCGACTTGGCCGCCGCCAGCTGCGCTTCCTCGAGCACCGGTAGTGCCTGGCCGCGCGAGATGATCAGGGCCACGGCCGTGAATACGACGATGGCCAGCATCCCGCCCAGCATCATTGCCAACGTGCGTCGTAACTTGTCGAGCTGACCGTGCGGTTTTTCTGGGGCGTGCATGCGACTCTCGTAGGGCAGGATGGTAACCTGCCCGCCTTGCTTAGAGGCCGAACTTCAGGAGGGCTCTTGGCTGCGTTGTACCATGCTGTGGACGTTTTCGGGCGACCGTGCTATTGTGACGCCGCCGGGGTGGGGTGGCAACGACGATAGACTTGTTGTCACGGCTATCCGGGAAGTTTGGCTCTTGTGAGGATCGCTGAAAGACATGGTTGTGCCCGAACTGCACACGCGCACCAAGATCGTAGCCACGATCGGTCCAGCGTCTCATTCGCCCGCGCTGCTACGCCGTCTGGTTAGCGCCGGCGCCGATGTTTTTCGCATCAATATGGCTCACGGAGATCGTGAGGCTCATGAGCTGGTGATCCGCACCATTCGTGAAATCGAAGCGGAAACGCACCCGTTGGCGGTCTTGGTCGACCTGGCGGGGCCCAAGTTGCGACTGGGAGAGTTGCCACAGGACCCGTTTGAATGCGAACAGGGCGCGATCCTGGCCTTCGTGCGCGGTAAAGCGCTCCGTCCCGGGGAGCTTTCCTCCAACAATGCCGGACTCGTAGACCTGCTCGACAGCGGTGACGACGTCTACCTCGCGGACGGAAACGTGCGGTTGGTGGTGACCCAGAAACAGGCGGATCGGGTGCTCTGCCGCGTGGTGGAACCTGGTCACGTTAAGAGCCGGCAAGGATTGAATTTGCCCGGGGTGCATCGCGAATTTCCAGCGCTGACGGAATTCGATCGAGAGTGCATCCCCTGGGCCGCGCAACAGCAGGTGGACTACCTCAGCCTCAGCTTTGTGCAGTCTGCCGAGGATGTGACCGAATTGAAATCGATTTTGCGGTCGCTCAGATTCGATGTTCCTGTAATTGCCAAGATCGAAAAACGCGGTGCCCTCGATCGGTTGGAAGAAGTGGTCGCGGAAGCGGACGCGATCATGGTGGCGCGTGGTGATTTGGGTGTTGAAATTGATGTGGCCGAAGTCCCCGTCGCCCAAAAGCACATTATCGAGCGCTGCAATCGCATGCAAAAGCCCGTGATCGTCGCCACGGAGATGCTGGATAGCATGCACCATTCGCCTCGCCCGACCCGAGCGGAGGCCAGCGACGTAGCCAATGCGATCCTCGACGGTGCGGATGCGTGCATGCTGTCCGGTGAAACCGCCGTCGGGCAGTATCCCGTGGAAGCCGTGACGACGATGAACCGGATCATGCAGTCTGCCGAAGAGCTGCTGCGAAATCGCACGGGCCGGCCAAGGACCCCGAACATGACCGGTGCGCATCCGGTCACTTCGGCTGTCGTGTACGGCGCGGCCCAGATCGCGGACGCCCTGTCCGCCAGACTTGTGGTCATTGCCACCCGCAGTGGCATCACCGCACTCACGAAGTCTCAGCAGCGGGATTTTATTCCCACCATCGCAGTCAGCACGCAGCCCAGAACGTTACGGCGGATGGCGTTGATGAGTGGAATTCGACCGCTGCCAGGTATTTCGACGGATGACCCGACGGAGCTGCGAGACTTCATTTTCAACTGGGGGCGACAACGGGAAGTGTTGCAATCAGGGGACACCGTGGTCTTCGTTGCTGGTCGGGACACTCTTCGAAACGCCCACAATTCAGTTTCCGTCCAGATCGTACCCTGAATGCTTCGCGGACGCGCGCGGCAGCCCATATCCGGCGAACCCGCACCGTAAGGGCCTGTCGATTTGATACGCCCCAGGCATCATGTCATCCTGAAGGAGCAGCGCGACTGAAGGATCTGCCCACAAACGCTGCGACACCAAAAAAAGTACGACGTTTGGCATCGTCGATGGAAGATCCTTCGGCTCGCTACGCGATGCCTTAGGATGACATGTCCATCTCCGATTAAATCGACAGGCCGTTAAGGTGTCGGCTGAGCAGCCTGCCCCCGTTAGACTCTCCATCGAGTCCGCGCACCGAATGCTACGCGCATTCGTTGATGATGCCACGCTAGGGCATTAAGGTCGCGGCGGCACGTTTTCGCGAGCAAGGGTGAGGCATTGCAGTCGCAGCGCTGACTACTTGCCGTGTCGATGCGCGTGCCAGATCGCCTGAAACGTCACTTGCGCGAAACTATACAATAAGAATCCCGCAAAACCGCCCAGCACCCCGCACGACGCATACGCCAACAGCGAACTTCCGGCGTCAATCTGCGCCGCGTTCAGCCGGATCAACCAGCCTCCTCCCATTGCCCCACCCACAATGCCGCCCAGGCAGGAGATAACCGGCAACATCCAACCCAGTCGATGCCGCAAGGCCAGCTGGGTCTTGGGCGCAAATTCATGAGCAGCAACGGAAACCTGCTGACCACCACCTGTCGCCCGGTCGACACGGTTTGGCCCCCGTCGGTCCCGCAACTGAGTCCCCACCGCATTGCCGGCGACGTGCGCCAACACCGCCAACAAGAACAGGACCTCGGACGCGGCCGCCAGCGGGCCAAAAATTCGCCAGGTCACCAAAACGATCGCGACGACCGCCGTCACACTCAGAATGGTGACGATCCCAAACTGAGGCGGCCTCAGACCGGCGCCGTGGTCCGTTTCTTCGCTGGAGATGGGAAATCGCGACATCAGGGCACTTGGCCGTCTACGCAAAAAAAGGGAATTCTTCAGGCAATTTACCAGCGTGCCGTCCCTGGATTCGTATTCTTCCCGCGACGACGCTGGCCTAAGATAGGGCTCCATGATCCGTACTCGGAGTTTGGTTTCCGTGTTGGGGAGCCGCGGGACACTGTATTGTAGACGCAAGGGGAAAAGGTGACATGACCGCTGGTCTGACGGCGCTCGTTTCCCACAAATGACGCTCTACCGGGAATCGGCCTGTTCCCAATTACATTCTACGGCAGGGAGCATGACGGTATGAGTCTGCTGGGATTGCTGGGTCTCGTGCTCACTATCGTCTCGGTGCTGGCCGCCTACCAGGTCGGCTATCGAGCGGGTTTTCACCAGGGCCATCAGGAGGGGTACGACGACGGGAAAAAAGCGGGCTCGAAAGAGGGTTCCTTGCGAGGTTATGCTGTCGGCTTTGACCGAGGACGACGGTCGAACGACGGGACCGAAGACAAGTCACCCAAGAACGAGTCGATGTTTCGAATCGTCATGTTGATCGCCGTCATCGGCGGTATCTGGATTCTGGCCAGCGTGATGATGCGGCAGTCGCCACACGCCGCCAGCCGCGAGCGGCCGGCGGCGATGGATGTTTGGTCGTCCGAAACAACCGGGCCGCTGCCGTGAGGGCTGAGCGTGCGGGCGTATCATGAGGCACGATTCCGTACGCCGGCGGTCAACGCACGTTGGTCGAACCGACGTCCAGGCACACCCGCGTGTGAAAAATCCGATCGTGAATCGTCCGCCCATGTTTCGAGAAGATCGCTTGCACTGCGGATATCGCGTGCAGGCCCAGAAACGCGATCGCCACGAGGATGCCCAGAACCGTGGATGTGAATCCAACCGCCGCCAGCATCTCTTTCAGACAAACAACCCATACGGCCGCAAATTGGAATACAGATCGACATGCCAGCGTGCCGGCACCCGGCCGCAGTCCATGTTGGTCAACAATGCAAATCTGCAACAGTTTCTTCGCGGGCGTCGTAGCCCACCGCGCTTGAAATAACGCAGCCAGCGCCGGCGCG
Source organism: uncultured Planctomycetales bacterium (assembly GCA_963695565.1). Lineage (GTDB taxonomy): Bacteria > Planctomycetota > Planctomycetia > Pirellulales > Pirellulaceae > CAVOGW01. Next base: position 979,779 of record CAVOGW010000001.1, on the reverse strand, counting down.
AGCAGGGTGGGAATCCGCACGCAACATGTCAGCAACGAGTTGCCGCTGACAAAATCTGCCAGCGGGCCTACCTGCGTCGGGATCAGCAGTATGGCCGTGATGGCCAGCAACAGATTAAGATCAATCAGCCACGCCATGCCCCGCACCAGCCAGCGTGCATCGGGAAGGTTCAGCGGGCGAGCACGCCACAGTGCTTCCAACAGCGCGCTGTAGCTGGGAAACCGATTGCCCGGATCCTTGGCCGTGCAGCCCGCTGGTACGTCAATGGGCAACCATTCCGCCAGATAGGACGACCGCTTATCGTACATCAAGTCCTAATCGTCAACCATGGCATCCGCGTTGACGTCACCGATGACTGGGTCGTGGTCCAACAGTTAAATCGCGGCTGATTGCCGTCGCAGAATTCGCGTGTGTCCGTCACCGAAGAGATGCGTCCCAACTCTGAAACGCCCCTGCCACCCACGGCTGGAAACGTTCCCAGCGCTTTTGCGATTGGCGATGGATTGGCCGGCGCACTTGCAGGCTGCTGGCTGTCCGCACGACCGACGCCTGTGATTCCGGCGAGAGGCAAGCCGGTTCCCAGGGGAGTGAACACGCTTCCAGCAGCTGACGAATCTCCTGTTCAGGATGGCTGGTCAGCTGCTCGTAATGCACCTCGTGAATTTTGCCCGGTAAGATTGCCTGCCAGTATTCGCGCATCTCGCGATTCAAATTCAGAGCGTCTACCAGCCAGTCCAAGCGCGAGGTTTCAAACTGCAGTTGATCGTCTTCGAACATGATGCTGAAGCAGGAAACGGCCACATCGCGAGGATCACGGCGGCACCAGATCACAGTTGCCTGCGGGAACATCATGTGAATCATGCCCAGGATCAACCCGTTCCCCGGCATCTTGTCCACGACGTGGGTCGACCGGGCGTCATAGGCATTCAGTTCATCCAGGTAAACCGATGCCATCGCTTGCAGTCTGTCGGGCGGGATGGCCGGACCTTGACCGTCGTCGTCTTGAAGGCGGACGGCTTGATTCGACAGACGCGATAGCGTCTTGAGTTCTCCGGCTGACCCCACCTGGCCGTGGGCCGCAAGAATCTGGGCGACCAGCGACGTACCGCTACGGGGAAATCCCACGACGAAAATAGGCCTGACGCTTTCGTGACCCTGACCGGCCAAGCTGACGATTCGCTCCGCACTGCAGTATCGTTGCCATCGATCCGCGTAGGCCCGACGGTGGGCCAGCCAACCTGGGGGACGTGTCGGCGCCAGGTATCGCCGGGAAAGTTGATTGCCGGCCGAAAACAACTCAAACGCCTGATCGTAGTGCCCTGCGGACTCCAGCACCGACCCGACCGCGAATGCGGCCCGCGCCCCGCGTTTCGAGTTGGGTTCGTGTTGTGCCCCGTCGTGTACCGCAGCCACCAATTGATCAAGTTCCACGGACGAAAGCTGGTAGTAGCCTTGACTGGCCAGATGGGCCAGCTGGCAGAGGGCCGGAATCGGGTCGGCCGCCAGCTGTGCCGATTGTTGCAGAGCCAGGGCACACTGGTTCATGTCGCCCACTGAGCGGTAGACGATCGAAGCCTCCAGCAGCGTGGCCGCAGGGTCAAAACCCAGGTCGAGCGCCTGTTGGAAATGATGGAGTGATTCGTCCACGCGACCCAAGCCAGCCAGCACTTTCGCGCGACGAAAGTGGCCCACGGGAAGGTGGGGGGCAAGACGCAGACCTTCGACCGTGCACAATTCCGCCCGGGGCAAGTCCCCCTTCTGGGTGTAGGCAATGGCGAGATTGGTATAGTACTCAGCGCAGTCTGAACGTAACTCGATGGCAGTGCGGATATGGCGGACCGCCTCATCCAGACGACCTGTCTGTAGCGCCGCCACACCGGACAAGTGCCAGGCGTCCGCGTTTTGCGGGTTGTCTTTCAAGATCGCCGCGTACCCTTGGACGGCGGCCGATACCTCCCCAGCCTGATGTAAGGCTACGGCTTCTTCGAGCAGCGGTTGAGTTACGGTCATAGGTCTTTCCCAGGCGCCCGCAGGCCTTCGATCGGCACGATTAGTTCCGGTAGACAGCCGCGCAGTTCGTTTTGGCAAAATGTTGGCGAAAAACCGTTATCTCGTTAGCTTCGGCCGTTTGTCCGTGCGGACGAAATCGGAATCGCCGCGACTGGTTATTTTCCCCTGAATCCTGCCGCCGTCCGTCCAGGTTTTCCGATTGCGCTGGATTTGTGGCGTGGTGTGAGGCCCGGCGAGCGCGGCCTGCACCGGCCGCATCGTGGCTTTCCAGATGAGCGGTGGCCACGCGATAATGGAACTCGGGAATAAATCGTGGCCAGGCCGAATTCAGCCCTGGTAAGAGATTTCTCTCCAAGTGAGCGGACTTCCAATGCGGGCGATGCTGTTAACACGCATTGTTTCAGTTGATCAGCACGACGATCCGTTGGAGTTTACCCGAGATTGGCCGGTGCCCGAGCCGCGCGGGCGAAGTCCTGGTACGGGTGGCGGTCTGCGGAGTGTGTCATACGGAATTGGACGAAATTGAAGGCCGCACCGCCCCGCCGCGACTGCCCGTGGTCCCGGGTCACCAGGTGGTCGGCCATATCGAGCGTGCCGGAGCCAGCGTCACGCGATTTCGGCTCGGTGATCGCGTGGGTATCGGATGGATCCACTCTTCCAGCGGTGATTTGGCGGAGAACGTCAGTCCCGCGTTTTGCGCGACGGGGCGCGATGTCGACGGCGGCTACGCGGAATACATCACGGTCCCAGAGAACTACGCCTATCCGATTCCAGACGTGTATGGCGACGCCGAGGCGGCTCCCTTGCTGTGCGCGGGGGCGATCGGCTATCGGGCGTTACGGCTGACTCGCATCGCCGACGGAGATGCCCTGGGGCTGACCGGCTTTGGCAGTTCCGCGCATCTGGTCCTGCAAATCGTCCGCCATCGATTTCCCCGTTCGCCCGTTTATGTCTTTGCCCGCGATCCGCAGCAACGAGCATTTGCCCGAAAGCTCGGCGCCGTGTGGTCAGGCGACACCGTCGATCGTACGCCCATCCCATTGCCGGCGATTATTGATACGACGCCGGCGTGGAGGCCAGTTGTCGAAGCGCTGGCCAATCTGGCTCCCGGCGGACGATTGATCATCAATGCTATTCGGAAGGAAGACGGGGACAAGCAAAGTCTGTTGGATTTGGATTACGGAAGGCATCTGTGGCTGGAACGTGAACTCAAGACCGTGGCCAACATCACGCAGCACGATATCCGAGAGTTTCTGCCGCTCGCCGCTGAGATTCCCCTGCGTCCCCAGGTCACCACCTATCCGCTCGAAGACGCCAATCGAGCTTTGCGGGAGCTCAAGCGAGGTTCCGTCCCGGGCTCCAAGGTGCTGGTCATCCACTCCTGATCAGACGCGATCGTGACGGACAAAAAAATAGGCCGGGGCACGGTGTGCCAGGCCCATTTGTATTTGGATCAAGTTAGGCAATGAAGTACGTCCATCGTCGGCGGCCAGCTGCCAGGCCCAACAGCAAAACTCCCATGGCTGTCAACGCGGTCGGCTCCGGAACCAAGATGTCGACTACTTTCTTGGCGATATAGGCTGAACTGAGATCGGCGAAGGCCTGGGCCGTCAACCGATTGTCAAACTCAAAACGCACCTTGGTCGTACCGGCGGGAAGCGGGATGTTAAACCCCAACATCCAAACGTCGGTGTCGCTGGGTGCCGCCACCTTCTCGAATACCTCGATTCCGTTTCCCGTTTGTCCTGCGCTGGGACCATCCAGGATTTGGTAGAAATAATCGACCGTGGCGCGCACAATTGCGACACCAGGATTCTGGCCGTTTATTTCGTAATCACCCGACTCACGGAGACGGATATACGGTATGGTAGCACCGTTCTTACCCATAATCACCATTTCCAGTTGGCTGTCTAGTTGGCGCAGCCCAGGACCAGGCGTTACGTCGACTTGGAAATTCGTCGGATTCACAAGCAGCGATTCTCCGATCGTTTCCGGGTCTCGATAAAAATTAAACGCCGCCTGATTGGGGGGACCATTAGTTTCCACCACGTCAGTCCACATATAGTTGGCACTCATGAAAGGATTGCCACCGTTGTAGACATCGTTGAGGTTAATGGTTCCCGCATCTGTCACCGCAGCGAAGAAGCAGACTATCATCGCCGAGACAACCCAACGGAATTTAAGTGTGGTCATTATTACTCTCCCCCTCGAATATCGATTTGTATTGCTTGAACAACGAAAAAACGCGTGAACGAGGCATCCAACGAAAAAGGGACGCCTCCGCGCTCGCGCTCTAAAAAAGCGCGAATGCGGATACGTCCCAGTTTTGTGTTTCGCCAGTAGTTCTCGGTCGTTGGTTGCTTAAGGGGGCGCAATAAAAAAAGAACACGTTCCGCCGGGCTCTAGCCGAGCAAAGCGGAAGGTGTTCTTTTTGTTAATTGCCGCCAGTAGGTCTCGAATTCGTAGAAAGTTGAGCATGCGGGGGGCAAATACGCCACCGACTTCCATCCAGTAAACCACGTTGATCTATGGATTGCAAGCGAAAAATCGGCGTGCGTGCCAGATTTTGAATTATCGGTAAATGGGGGCGTAGGGGGTGCGAATCGCGGGACGCTCCTTGTAGACGGCTACGGTGCCGGACGTCCTAGTGACCGGTGGTGCCCAGATCGTTGTCAACCAAGGATAATACAGCGCAACTTCTTGGTTTCAATCAGGTTACGAAGTTTTGGCCGTCTGTCTGAGGACCTCTGGGGGCGGATTTTGATCTTGTTCGGTGCGAAGGTGCAGAATAGCCGCTGCTTTTCCTTGCTTCATTCGACCAACTGTCTTGGAATGTCAAAGTTGCGCACCCCTCGCGGCCGTGAAGAAGCCGTCGCAAGCGGAGGTCGGGCATCTATTTGGATCCCACCACGGGATTACAGAATAATCTGAACAGGTGGCTGGGCCCCCAAGTCGGCAGGTGGATCGTGTCCTTCCGGTAAGGCTGAAAAAAGTTTTCGAAGCTGGTCGACGATCGTACCACCGGTCGGTTGCCAGGACGTGGTTCTGGCCCGGGTTTGATTGCCGGATTGACTCGTGCTCGTGCTCAGCGCAGCGGTGCTCGTGATCGTAATCGAGGGTCGTGGCGATGACGGATTCGATCTTCGATGATGAGCAAGCGACTTCTACACTTTGGCTTGGAATACGTCGCCGAGCGCTTCCGTTTGGCGAGCGGATATCGCCGGGCCCCCACATGGTATGATCGTGACGTCATTGACGCGTACGATCACGATGACGAGCACGAGCACCGCTGCGCTGAGCACGAGTGATGGTAGTGTCCACTCAAGTTTGCGGGCCGTGTCGTTCCGGTACGGTGGCACACACTGGAATCGTACTGAGACTGTCTTTGTCGTTCCAAGGCATCCAGTCAGCCGGATACCTCGCAATAGACGCCGCGTTGAGTTGTAGTGCATTCAAGTAATCGAATGCTTCCATCCCATTCAACTCGCACGTGTAGATCAGCGTCATATACATGTCACCCACGAATGACGACAATCCCCGAAGTAAACAACCCGGTGCGCGTGGGGTCATCTTCGTCCGTGATCGGACGCTTCGCCAAGCGCTTTCCCATCAACTCCAGGATTGGTTGTGCGCCCAGGAAAGGGAGGCGGTACTGGAGGCCTATTCGGCGGCAAGTGTAAGATTCGTCCCAACAGAATAACGTGGAACATTTCTGACGACTCGTCTTTGTCGATCTACGTTGGTCCCGGCTTAGTCACCGGCGAGGGGACTAAAGGAATACAAGGGGAGCTTCGATGGTAATTCGCGCCATACTAGGCTTCATTGTGGGGTCGTTATTCGGTCCGATCGTGATGGCCCAGTCCGTGTGCTTGCCCCGCACTTTCGATTTTTGGCTAGCCGATGGCGGAATTCTGGCGCGAACTGGCTGGATTTCGTCAAAGAAAACGCGCGAAGCGCTGGGATCCGCTGACACTCGAAAAACGTATGAATTGGAGTTGCTCCGAGAGCTCAAGACATCGCCCGAGACGATCGATCCGGCGCGGCGCGTCAAGTGTCTCTTTCTGCTTGGGCTAATTGCCGGGCTAAGCGAAGACTCCGTTACAGCTGAAGCGTATGTTCGCGAAATGGCAGTTGCATATGCCCACCCAGAATCACCAAACGTACCCCAATACAACGCCGAAGAGACCGTTGCCGAATATGTTGTTGGCGCATCGCTGTTACTCGATGCGGGCAACGTTAAATTGGCAGAGACGATTTGTCGAACAGGCGAGTCGGATTTGCTCAAGGCGCCCGAAATGCCTAAGCTACTCTTGAGTTGTGACGCATATGTTGCCGCGGGGATCATTTTTTCAGGCAAACCAATGCGAGCCATTGAAGGCGCAAAGCAATCATTTGATTTCTTTGAGGACTTTCGATATGACTTTCCCGCTGAATTTGTCTTTTCGGCGAGTCAGTACATTTCGCTTTGCGAGCACTTGGGCAAGATCGATGAATCTGATCGCGCGTTCGAGTTCATTGAGGATTTCGCAGACTCACGTAAAGAGAAAACGGGATTGGCATATTCGCACCTGTGCTTTGCTCGTGCACTGCGATATTGTCGCTCGGAAAATTGGGACGCGGCACTGCAAGCAGCACGCGAGGGATTGGACTGCGCAACGACAATCGTTGGAAGGGAATCCAGAAGCGCGCGGCAATTCGACGCGTTGTTCAAGAGAATCACGACGATGAGAGACGATTCAAGTTCAGAAGAACTAACGGATGATTCTCGCCCCCGTTAGTCGCCAACAGCATCCCCGCAGTCTGGGAAGGTGCCTCTTCCTGGAAGCCGATTGCGCCAGAGGTCGCCCCCGCCGACGCGCGCAAACGCAACTACCTACCGGCCCCGGCGTGCGCCACCTGCGTCAGAAACGAAAGCGGAAAAATTTGGGCTGTCGGGCCGTTCGCGGCAGGGCCGCACTGAAAAAGCGTGAGAATCAGCCCATTGTGAGCGGTATTCGGCCTTGTTGAGCGAAGATGTCTCGCCCACCAGAAACGTATGGGACCGGCCGAATTTAGCCTTTGCCGTTCGGGCGGTGTATAATCGGGCCTAAATCCTGCCTCGTGTGTCGTAGGTCACTGCCGCGAAATGTTGAGAACTTGTCGATTGGAGGGCGATTTCGGTGCACAACGAGTTTACGGCGATCATTGAATTCGACGGCAAATGGTATGTCGCGTATTGCCCCGAGATTCCAGGGGCAAACGGGCAGGGCACGACACGTGACGAGGCCCTGGAGAGTCTCCGCGATGCGGTGGCGCTTATCCTTGAAGACCGGCGCGAAGACGGACTTCGTGGAGTGCCTGACGACGCGGATCGGACAGTGGTTACTATAGAATGAAGCGCGCCGCATTGTTGCGTCACCTCCGGAAGCATGGCTGTTACTTGAAGCGAGAAGGTCGTTCGCACTCGTTGTGGACGAATCCAGCCACAGGAGGAGTTGAAGCGGTGCCGCGACACACCGAAATACAGGACAATTTGGCTCGCAAGATCTGTCGCGGACTGAGTGTCCCCGATCCAAAATAGTCGCCTAAACAATGGATTAGATTGTGTGGCGAACAAAGGTGGCGAGGTAGGCGGACCGAGAGGTGATGCCATTTGATTGCGGGTGACTAGCCGAAAGACCAGCCACAATCCAATCCCTTATTGCATAAGCCTGCGCGGCACGGGGCGGCCTCGAGCTGTAACCCGCTTGAGCGGTCAGAATCTTCATGCGATTATGACGCAGGTCGCCCCCTCCTAAGCGCGCTTGGGGGCGCGTCTCGACGATCCGCTGGAGCGTAGTCGATTTGACAGCAGACGCTGTTCTGTCGAATCCCTCATTACAGGCCGACCGGTGGAAGCAGCGGTCGCCGGACCGCGCCCATGAGGGCGTGTCATGTGCACGGAAGAGGGTCGCCCAATCTGCGTCGACGTGAAACTCAGCGTGAAACTCCGACGCACTTTCTGAGCGTCTCCAGGGTACGGAGGTGAATTTGACCTCGCTCACTTTGGTGACTGACTGGCCAACTCGCAGCCGTTGCATCGCCCGCCGCGGATTTCTCCGGTGGCTCATCTACACTTTTCGCCCCAAATCGGGTTAACTTGGGAGGACCTGTGCAGCCTAGCTTAGCTACTAGTACTAGTCCGCGGCACTTGGACGACGATGCGCCCGCCGTCGTCCGGACCCAGGACGATCCCGTACCGCCGCGCCCTGGAGCGAGCACCTGCCGGGCGAGACGGTCGCACCTGGCTTAGAAGCGTAGCGACCAAGACCTTCATCTCGTACAGCGCAAACGGCATCCCCAGGCAGATCCGGTTACTACCACCGAACGGGAACCACTCGTGCGGCGCGAACTTTCTCTCCAAAAAACGCTCGGGTCGGAATCGGCTGGGGGCGGGATAGAGTTCCTCTCGTTGGTGTACCAGATAAGAGCAAGGACAGAGCACTACTCCAGGCGGGTACTCTCGTCCGTTGACCGAAAACGGCTGCACGGTCTTACGCACGACGAAAGGCGCGACCGGACGGAGCCGCAGGCTCTCGCGGATGGCAGCGTCGAGGTACTCCAGAGCAGGTAGATGCTCGGCTGCGGGTGGCCCCCCACCCGTGACACGCGCGAGCTCTTCGCAAAGGCGATCAACGACGTCCGGGTCCTGTGCGATCTCAGCCAGCGCCCACGACAGAGCAAGGGCTGTTGTGTCATGTCCGGCGATGAGGATGGTGATGAGTGCATCTCGCACTTCGCGATCCCCTAGCGGACTTCCGTCCTCGTGTTTCGCGTCCAGCAAGTCGTCCAGCACATTCTGGCCAGTCGCCGCGTGTTCGCCCCGACGCCTGGCCGCGATCAAGGCAAAGAGATCGTCGTCCAGATCGCTCAGCTGCCGGAACAATGGCACCCAACGTGACCCAGCCATACGTTCGATCGGCACAATCGTCATGAGTACGAGGGCGTACCGCTGCCTGCCGTTGGACAGAAACTTCTCCATCTTTCGCTCGAAGCGATCTAACTCGGGGTCGGGCGCCAGACCCAATCCAGTCCGTAGGATGACACGCAACGTGACCCGCCGCATCGCGGGAAGCGTGGGGAATGGTGTCCCGATCGGCCACGCCCGCACGGCTTCAAGAGTCTCCAGCCGCATTGCGTCAAAGAACACCCGCATCCGTTCGCCTTTCAGTGGCGGTACTAAGACTCGGCGCTGCCTCATGTGCCGAGCCCCGTCGAGCACCAGGACCGAGTGGCGGCCGACAGTAGCAGTGAAAAGGGCGTTGGCCTCGCCGGAGTGGAGTGCGTCCGGGTCACCCTGGAAAACCTCGCGGACGGACTTCGGGTCGGATAGCATCACGAAGCGGCCGTTGCCGGCGATGTGGAGCGTAAAAGCGTCGCCGTAGCGCCCATGGCACTCATCGAGCAGTCCGAGAGGGTCGCCTGCAAAACGGACTAGTTGCCACCAAGCAGTGGACGATGGCCCTGGGGGCAACGCGGAAACCGCCGCGGACGTCGTCTGGGACATCGCATTGACTCCAAAGCCAGTCTCGGTTCCCAGCCTGACGGGCAAGAATGTGGCTACTGCGTTGTTCGCAGCAATTCCTCGATGCCGCAGCCGTCGCTTCGTCGCAGTGCCATTGCCAAGACCGAGTCGGGGCCTTGTGGCGACAGATTTAAGAGTAACGGCCGTCAGTGTCAGTGTCCATGCCCGGCCCCTCGCCATACCCAAGCTTCGACTCTGCCGCGAATCAATTGGGAGTTACAGGGACTACTTCGACGCACCAAATAGAGCTCTGCCGCCGACATTTCCCGGATCGGTCCGAGACACCGCCCGCAATTTGGCGCAACGCACAACACGGGAAAGTGTACGCGGCATTGGAGCCAGCTTGACAATTCGACGCGGAGCCCACTCGTTTGGAGCATCGTCGTCCAGTTTTGATTCAAGAACTCATGGGAACAGCCGAGGTCACTTCTTTTGCGCGGCTGCCGAGGCGATGCGGCGGATCCTGGTGGAGAGCGCCAGGCGAAAACTCCGCCCCAAACACAGAGGCGACCGAGAACGTGTCGACCTCGAGAATGCCTTGTTGCTGAGCGAAGATCGCGCGGACCAGCTGATAGCGCTCGAGCAGGCCCTCGAACAGCTAGCCCGAGAATCTCCCGAAAAAGCCAAACTGGTCAACCTTCGATATTTTGCGGGTCTGACTCACCAAGAGGCGGCCCAAGCACTCGGTATTTCCCGCGCCACGGCCGACCGATACTGGGCGTATGCCAAGGTGTTCCTCCACTGCATTGCGCCTCCGCCGACCAAGATTGCGTCGTCCCGCACGCGGTATAATTGGCGTCATGACAGACGTCACGCGAATCTTATCTCAGATTGAATCCGGCAACCCTTCCGCCGCTGAGCAGCTCTTGCCACTGGTCTACAAGGAGTTGCGGAAGCTGGCGGCGGCCAAGATGGCGGATGAGAAGCCGGGGCAAACGATGCAGGCCACGGGGCTGGTGCATGAGGCCTACATCCGACTTGTCGACGTCGAGCAGGCTCAGCACTGGAACAGCCGGGGACACTTCTTTGGGGCAGCGGCCGAAGCGATGCGGCGCATCTTGGTGGAGCAAGCCCGCAAAAAGCACCGAGTTCGACACGGCGGCGATTTCAAGAGAATCGAACTACGGGACGTCGTGGATACCCGCGTGCCCGATGCGGAGACCATTATTGCGGTGAATGACGCTTTGAATCAGCTGACCGAACAAGAGCCCGACGTGGCCGAAATCGTCAAACTTCATTTTTTCGCTGGATTAACTCTGGATGAGACCGCCGATGCGCTCGCATTATCGCGCGCAACTGTTTATCGACAATGGGCTTATGCGAGAGCCTGCCTGCGCCTGATGATGCGGGCAGTAGAGACCGATTCGGACGGATGAGGAAATTCTGCTCTTCGCATTGAGACGGTGCGGCCGTTTTCGTCGCACTGGTTTACGGAGAAGAAGAGTACGAAGGAATTGTCCATGTCCACCCCATCAAAATCTGCCAGAGAGATCTTCCTGGTCGCGGTCGAAACGACCGAGCCCGGCCAGCGAAAAGAATATCTCAATCAGGCCTGTGGTGCTGACCTCGGTCTCAGGCGTCATGTGGAGGCCTTGCTGAAAGTCCACGACGAACCCGATAGCCTGCTCGACCAGGAGCGGATTAACGCACAACTCGGGGTGGATGATGACTCGGCCGCGACCGCAGCACTCGACCAGCGCCCCCTGGAACGCCCCGGTACGCAGATCGGCCCCTACAAGCTGCTGCAGGAGATCGGCGAAGGGGGCATGGGCGTCGTCTACATGGCTGAGCAAAAAGAGCCCGTCGAACGACGCGTGGCGCTCAAGATCATCAAGCCCGGCATGGACACCCGGCAGGTGATCGCCCGCTTCGAGGCCGAACGGCAGGCCCTGGCCATGATGGATCATCCCAACATCGCCAAGGTGCTCGATGCCGGGACGACCGACAGCGGCCGGCCCTACTTCGTGATGGAGCTGGTCAACGGCATCCCCGTTACGCAGTTCTGCGACGAGCAGCACCTGACCGCCCGCGAGCGTCTGGAGCTGTTCATTCCCATTTGCCAGGCCGTGCAGCATGCGCATCAGAAGGGCGTCATCCATCGCGACATCAAGCCCAGCAACATCTTGATGGCGCTCTACGACGGTCGCCCGGTGCCCAAGGTGATCGACTTCGGCGTGGCCAAGGCCACGGGGGGGCGGCTGACCGAGAAGACCATGTTCACCGACCTGGGGCAGATTGTCGGCACGATCGAGTACATGAGCCCCGAGCAGGCCAACCGGAATCAACTGGACATCGACACCCGCAGCGACGTGTATTCGCTGGGCGTCGTGCTCTACGAGCTCTTGACCGGGGATACGCCGTTCGACAAACAGCGGCTGCGCTCCGCCGCTATTGACGAGTTGCTGCGGATCATTCGCGAGGAAGAGCCGCCCAAGCCCAGTACCAGGCTCAGCAGCAGCGATACTCTGCCGTCCGTGGCCGCGAATCGGCATATCGAGCCGGCGAAGTTGAGCGCCCTCGTCCGCGGCGAGCTGGACTGGATCGTCATGAAGACGCTGGAGAAGGACCGAGCGCGGCGCTACGAATCCGCCAGTTCCTTGGCCGCCGATGTGCAGCACTATCTCAACGACGAAGCGGTGGTGGCGTGCCCGCCGTCGGCCGGTTATCGGTTTCGAAAGTTTGCGCGGCGGAACAAGGCGGCGCTTTCCGTTGCCGGGCTCATCTTGTTCTTCCTCATGTTGTTGGGCGGCGGCATCGGCTGGACGGTACGCGACCGGGCGGCACGGCAGGCGCGCGTGTCGGAACAGGTCGAGTTGATCCTGGACGAGGCGGCGCGGTTGGAGCAGGAGCAGCAATGGCCCGAGGCGCTCGCGACGGCCCAGCGGGCCGAAGCGGCGCTGGCCGGCGGCGAAGCGCCGCAAGACGTGCAAGCCAGGGTCGAGCAGATGGTGACAGACCTGGAACTGGTCGCGCGGCTGGAGGAAATCCGCATTCTCACCAGTGAAGTCAAAGAGCAGGGTTTTGACTTTGCGAGCGCCAACCGGCACTATGCGGCGGCGCTGCGCGAGTACGGCGTCGACGTCGACGCCTTGCCGTCCGACGAGGCGGCCGGACGATTGCGGTCGCAAGCCGGCGTGCTCCCCGCGCTGATCGTCGCCCTGGACGAGTGGGCCCGGTGTCGCGCTGCGTTGCAGGACCAGGCGGGGGCAAAGGGCCTGAGCGCGTTGGCCCAGTCGCTCGACCCGGACACGTGGCGCCGCCGCGTGCGTGAGGCCCTGGAGACAAACAATCCGCAGACACTGGAGGAGTTGGCCAATTCGGCGGACGTTGCCCGCCAGGCGCCGAGCACCGTAGTGCTCCTCGCGCTGACCCTGACGAATTGTGGGCGGCCCGAACCTGCGTTGGAGCTCCTGGAGAAGGCGCTGCGGGAACATCCCGACGACTTCTGGCTCCACTTTAGTGTGGCCAGTGTGGCCGGGGACAGTAGCTCATCTCGGCCGCGACGGGACGAGGAGAGGGTTCGTCACTTGACGGTGGCGCTAGCGCTGCGGCCTCGCAGTGCGGCTGTACTCAACAACCTCGGCGCCGCCCTGAAGGATCAGGGCAAGCTGGACGACGCCATGGCCTGCTACCGCCGGGCCCTCGAACTCGACCCGAAACTCGCTGCTGCCCACAACAACCTCGGCATCGCCCTCAAGCACCAGGGAAAACTGGACGAGGCCATCGCCTGCTATCACAAGGCGACCGAACTCGACCCAAAACTCGCCGTTGCGCACTACAATCTCGGCGGCATCCTAAAGGATCAGGGCGAGCTGGACGACGCCATCGCCTGCTTCCGCAAGGTCATCAAACTCGACCCGAATCACGCCGGTGCATACAGCAACCTTGGCCTTGCGCTCTCCGACAAAGGCGATGTGAGCGACGCAATCGCGCCTTTGCAAAAGGCGATCGACCTCTGCCCGAACGATGTCGGTCTGCGCATGAACATGTCCTATGTTCTAATCAAGGACACCCCGCTCCGCGACTTCCCCAGGGCGCGGGAACACGCCCAACGAGGCACACAGCTGGCCCCGGAGAATCCGGGCATTTGGGAGAACCTGGGCGAGGCCCAATATGGTTGCGGTCAGTTCGTCGAGGCCGCCGCCAGCCTGGAAAAGGCCCGGCAGCTGGGGAGAGAGCTTCCCACCGGTACGCGGTTGGTACTCGCCTTGGCGTATTGGCACACGGGCGATCGCGACAAGGCTTGCGAGCACTACGTGGAGGCGGCCGCCAGGCTCGACGAGAGGAATCCGTCGGATCATTTTCGTCAGCGCGACGAGTTGGAAACCCTGATCGGCGCGGAAGCGCTGATCCGCTACTGCACCGGCAGGCTTGCAACCGCTCCCGACTCGCCCAATCTGCTCCTGGCGCGGGCGTCTGCGCGGGCCCGGTCGGGTCAATTCGACCCGGCCGCCGCGGACTATGCCCAGGCGCTGCGGTTGCTCCCGGAGCCCACCGAACCGTGGTGGGGACCGATTGCCGGGAGCCAATCCCCGATGGTCGAGTCGGACGAAGTTTACGAGCGGCTGGTGGTGCTCTTCCCGGAGCATCGCGCGTTGCGGATCGCCCGCTTGCCCCATCTTGCGTCCCGCAAGAACTGGGAGGAGGTGAGCGCGCAGCTGGAGACAGTCATCGAAGTCGCCCCGACCGATTACCAGGGTTGGTGCAACGCAGCGGCCTTGGCCCTTTATCGCGGGGACGCCGACGCCTATCGCCGAATCTGCGGCGAGCTGGCGGCACGTTTCACGAACACGGACAATCCCACGATTGCCGAGTGGGTGGCCATGGCGTGCTTGTTGTCTCCCGACGCCGCCGATCAGCTCGACTTGGCGCGACAGCTTGCCGAGCGGGCCGTGACCACCGGAGCCGACCACAGGAATATTCACTGGTTTCACCTGGCCAAAGCGCTGGCCGACTACCGCGGGGGAGATCTTGAGACGGCCGTCGCGAGTGCCAAGAAATGCCGCGAGCACGCGGGCCAGAAACTCTACTCCGACGCGACGGCGCTGCTCGCGCAAGCCCTGGCCGAGCAACGGCTGGAGCGACTTGCCGAAGCTCGCCAGTCGCTCAGCGCTGCGCTCAAACTCATGCAGCAACGGATGCCCACGCCAGACGGCGGAGCTTTAGGCCGCCACTGGAGCAGTTGGCTGCGTTTTCAGATCCTGCGCCGCGAGGCGGAGGCGCTGATCGAACAGCAACAGGATGGGGAATCGGAGGCGGACGGAAGCCGAGACGACGAATCACCGAACCCGGGAGACAACCAAAAATCTGCCAACAGTTGAATCACAAAAGCCGGCCGGTGAGCCAGTAGCGCCAACCACTTCTCACCGGCCGGGGGAGCTGCCCTCCGGGATCACGGTCCGCGCCCGGACGAACGGCCTGTTTTATTTTAACGCGGACCAGACGACACGTTCCAGTCTGGAGGTGAAACCATGAGATATCTATCATTCGTCGCCAAACGGCTAGCCCGAACGGCGGCGGTTTTGGCCATGACGCTGCTGACCCTTTCCCACATGGACGACAGGGCGGTGGGCCAGAGCGTCCCGCTTTCGTTTGGATCTAACGCTAACGGCAGAACCGGACAGGGCACCGCCAGCGGCAGTACGCCCGTCGCCACGCCAATTGATACGACCAACCTGCTGGGAAAGACGATCACCCAGGCGGCTGCCGGCTATGCGCACAGTCTTCTGTTGGTCGACGATGGGACGGTATTTTCATTTGGGTGGAACGGCGAAGGTCGCACCGGGCAGGGCACGATCAGCGGCAACACGCTCGTCGCCACGCCGATTGACACGACCAATCTGGCGGGCAGGGCGATCACGCAGGCGGCTGCCGGCGGTTTCAGTTTGCTGCTTGCCGACGACGGCGCCGTATTTTCATTTGGGTGGAACGGCGATGGTCGCACCGGGCAAGGCACAAACAGCGGCAACACGCTCGTCGCCACGCCGATTGACACGACCAATCTGGCAGGCAGCGCGATCACGCAGGTGGCTGCAGGTGATAGTCACGGCCTGCTGCTATCCGACGACGGTACTGTCTTTTCGTTTGGCGGCAATGACGCCACTGGCCAGGGCACAAACCTGGGCAGTACGCTTGTTGCGACGCCGATCGACACGACCAATCTGGCGGGGAGGACGATCACTCAGGTGGCGGCTGGCGATGACACCAGTCTGTTGCTGACAGACGACGGTACGGTCTTCGCCTTCGGCGTCAACGAAACCGGCCAGGCAGGTTTGGGCACGTCTCTAGGCTCTCTCATCGCGACGCCCATTGACACGAGCAACCTGGCAGGCAAGACGATCACCCAGGTGGCGGCCGGCCGATTCCACAGTTTGCTGCTCGCCGAGGACGGCACCGTCTTTTCTTTTGGCCACAATGAATACGCCGGGCAGGGAACCGACAGCGGCGACACGCGCGTTGCCACGCCGATTGACACGACCAACTTGTCGGGCAAGTTGATTACCCAGATCGCGGCAGGCTACCGATTGAGTCTCCTGCTGGCCGACGACGGAACCGTCTTCTCCTTTGGTTATAACGGTTCGTATAGCACCGGCCTGGGAACGGACAGCGGTTTCACACTCGTCGCGACGCCAATCGACAGGACCAACCTCACTGGCTTGCAGGTGACCGGCATTTCCGCAGGCTGGACCCACGGCCTGCTGCTGGCGATTCCCGTTCCGGAGCCCGCCGCGGCGACATTGGTATTGCTGGCCGGTTTGCCGCTGCTCTTCGCAGGCGCGGGCCGACGACGGCGGACTTTGCTTGGCCGCAACCTGCTGGTCAGGAGAAACACCATGGTGCACTGCGGAAAGGCTACGTTAATCGTGGCGGCCGGCGTCGCCGCGTCGCTGCTTTGCGTCGCGCCGACCCAGGCCACGAAGCCGGGCCCTCCCGGCGGCGGAGGGCCCGCGTATGACATCATTTCGTTTGAGCCATTTGCATCGACGACGTCCAGCGACATCTACGACTTGAATGAATGGGGGACCGCGGCGGTTGGATCCGCGGAGTTGCCCGGCGGTGAGACGCGGTTTGCTCATTTTGACATTGCCACCCAAACCTACAATAGCTTTCCCGCAGGTGTCGCCTTGACTGGCATCAACAATCTCAACCAGATGGTGGGAGCCGTCGGAAACTGGAACATGGGCGCCTACTGGGACGACCCATCGGCCGTTCCGGTGACGTTGCCGCCACTCAACGGCGATGTCGTCTCCCGAGCGGACGGCATCAATGACGACGGTGTGATTCTTGGATATTCGGGCCCAACAAGTGTTGTATGGCGCGTCACCAAAGACGCCCAGAACTCCCTCGTCGTCGACGGTCCAGTAAAGCTTCCCCCGCTGTACACAGGCGCAGTTGAGACCTGGGGCCATGACATCAACGAGATTGCGGAGGGCACGGCTCAGATCGTGGGGAACTCCGGCAACCATGCGGTTGTGTGGACCATTGCGTTGGATTCAGCCGGCGCGCTATCGCTCCCGCAGCACCTGTCGCCGTAGGGACGCTCGGTGCTGCCTGGTCGGAAGGCTTGGGCATCAACAACTTTGGCGATGTATCCGGCCGGTCCGCAAGTGCGTCGGTTTCGTTCGGCGCTCCGTTTGTGGCGCTGGCAGGTCAAGACGCGCAGCCCCTGCCCGTACCACGTCGCACGATCTTTGGCGTCGCCTACGACATCAATGACCAGGGAGAGGTCGCGGGCTCCGTGAGAACCGCCGAGAAAGGAGGGGCCTTTCAGTATGAGTACGCGTATCTGTGGCAAGACGGCAATGCGATTGATCTCAACAAACAGATCCCTGGCAATAGCGGTTGGAACCTTCGATTTGCCGAGTTGATCAGCGATGGAGGCATCATCAGCGGATGGGGGAATTTCGATGTCCACTTCCGCGGGTTTCTCCTGATTCCCAACGCCCCCTCGGGTCGTCCGATCACCTCGGTCCCCGAACCATCGGCAGTTGGTTTGGCCGTCATCGGCCTCTTAGGACTGGCTGCGATCGGACGCCGACGTTTGCAGCAGGGTGAGCAGTAAGTGTAATTGAAATAAGGCCGGGCGGTGAGGCAGCAGCGCCAAGCTGGAGTCGTGGCGGAAATAGTCTGGACGCTGGAAGCGGCTCAATGGCTTGAGGACATCTACGAGTTTATCGCCTCAGAGAGCCCGACGTCTGCTCATAAGGTTGTGACGGGAATCTATGAGAAGATTCAGTTACTGCGGACACATCCTCGCCTTGGCCAACGCGACGAGCCGTTTGGCGTTTCGTGAAGAAATGTTCCGGATGTTGTCGCATCACGTGAAAGAATCGAAGTGCATCAGCGCGTCGATCGGTGGTCATGTCGACCACGTGCATTTATTGGTTGGATTGTCTCGCACGATTAGCATCGCGACGTTCGCGACCCATGACGGTTCGTCCTTGGACATCTAACTGGTGCGGCCCAGGCGTGCAACCTGCGTCGGACGATGAAACCGAAGTGAGCTACCGATCTAAGCGGATGGCCAAGATGAGGTTCCTATTCTTCGGTGCCGATGCTAATTTGGTCGAGTCGCTCAAGAACTTGGTTTGCCATTGGATGCTCGGGCCAGAGTGCTACGGCGGACTCGGCGTGCTTTCGAGCGTCGTCATGCAATCCAACACCCAGTTCCCAGCGGGCAACTTCGGCCAAAGTTGTTGGATCGTGACGACTGCTCTCGTCAGCAGCTCGCTGCATGGACCGAACCGCAGATTCTCGGTCTCCCGCCCGTTCGTACAGAAGCCCCATCACCAAATCCGGAAGAGGAAGGAACCGTTCCGCGTTGTGCCGGTCCTCGAGCATGCTGCGTGTTTTGCCGGCATCATATTTGAATGCTTCGATAGCTTCATGATATTCCGACGGCAACAAGACATCGCCCAGAAAATCGAGCGAGTTAAGGGACTTCCAACCCATCACCTTGTACTCCCGTTCGACCCACGCTGGCGTGAGCTCGCTCGGTGGCAACTGAGCTATTGGATACTCGATTGGATCTGCTGAAAAGGTGAGCTGCCCTGTTGCCCGTTCGCACCTGAAACTCAGCCGGTAAAAATCCCAACCGCCACCGCTAGACATGCCGAACCCTACGCCCTCTCCAAAGAATCTCGGATTGTTTGCCCTTGACCTTGCGAATCTGCCGGTCCAGACAAGTGCATCGGCCGACTCTTCAACGGCACGGTCTAGCACCAACTCCGTCAGAAAGTATGCGAATATGTCGCAAGCTGTGGCAAACGCCAGCTTATCGTTCCTTGCGAGAGTGCCAAAGACAACGTTGGCCTCTTCGTTGGCATGGAAAGCGACTCTCTGCGTGCCATTCCTGGCGTCGGACACTGGCAAAGCCTCACGTTCAAACCAATCATAAGGCTGTCGATTCGCCCAGGATAGCATCGACGAACGGGGCACCAAGTAGATTAGCTTGGGGGACGGATTCATGTCCTTTCGCTCTACCACAACGACGTAATAGAGACCTTGTTGGTCGGATTCAACAGACACGATGTCCCAAAACGGCCACGGCGATTGAGTTTTGTTACGGTACTGCTCGTAGGCTATTTTGAAAAAATCGTCGACGAGTTGCTTAGCTTCGCGAGACGACTCAGCGACAGGCAGCGGCGTCTCAGTTGTTGCCGGCAGCATGTACAAATAGCTGACCGTATCGTAGATGGAACTCAGCTTTACGACGCTACGGATGCTATCGGGTTGTTCCGCAAACTTGCGCCCGATAGCAAAAGTTTCCGTGGCCAACGCCTCCAAATCCGCTGATCCGGCCAGGTATTGTCGGCGTATCCGCTGAGATTCATACACCACCCTCTGCCAACGCCAGCTCTTCAAAACACTAGTTGCGAATTGGCGGACCTTGCTGTCCTCATCTTCGCAAGCCTGGATGACTGTTTGGCGAATCTCAGGCATGATGCGAAACTGCTTGTTGGTTCCCATGGTCATCGGTGCAGTGTTCGCCAACTGGACCAGTGCCGCTAGGCGAAGTCCATCAATGCTACTTTGGGCGGCATCCAGAAAGACAGGAAGTATGCGACTGTACAACTCCGCGTTGCCCCTGGGAGACGCCGCCCCAATCCGCTGGATAGCTACTGCACTCCAAAACCTGGTTTCTAGATCGGTAGCTGACAGATTTGGCTCTAAGGCTTCCAACCTTGCACTTTGTCTGATCGTTGTCTGCTGAGCCAATGCGTGAGCAGCAGCAATACGGACGTTTGATTCGACGCTACGCAGTGACTCGGAAAGTGCGTCGATAGCCAACGCGGGATCATTCGGATTCGCGGCAAGCTGAGCATCGAGTTTCGCAATAAGTGCCTCGCGTAAACTCCGCTGCGTTTGGTTCAGCAGCGTTTGTTCGACTTCCGCAAAATGTTTTTTGAGGCGTACAATCTCGTCTTGCCACGCTGGATCCGGTCGATAGTATTCGATCGCCGCATAGCTGGGCTGAATCAAGGCACATTCGCCTTTGGTCAACCCGCTGTCGCGAATCCACTCCAGTAGCGGCCCGTTGTGCACGCTCTCGATCCGAACGTGATTCGTGCTGGATGCGATGCTTCTAACCAAGTGATCTTCGCCATCCAGACGCATTAGATGCGCAACAGCACAGGCTGTCCCCAACCTATCGACGAAGTAGGGCACCAATTGACCAGGAAAGTCCGTGTTACGTGGAAATGTGCCCGTGCCGGCATAAACATGTAGGCGGGCGATGTTTTCGGCACGTCTTTTCGCCAACTCACGATAGGTTATGTCCAACGAACCCATCCCAACACTCAACTGACGATCGGTAGTCGTGCCCACCGCGTTCGTCAAAGTCAACGCTGGATTTATGAATACAGCCGTCGAGAAACTGCTGTAGCTGCTGACGGCCAAAAGAACAGTCGTTAATCGAATCATCGGAATCACCTGTCGGAGTGGCAACTCAGTACGCCGGTATCTTAATGATTGACGCCACTTCGAACAAACTCCGGCTAACCCTCGCCTAGTACGACGTTTCGGAGTGAAACACCGAAGCGGATCGGAGCGTGTCAACGACTTTGAGACAACTGCCTTTCGAATGCGCCGGCAAAAGTCCCTGGACGTCAAACCGCCGCCTTCAACTCCGCCGCGACCGAGTCCCGTAAAACGGTCGATTGATGAATGCCCCAGCGATCAACGCATCTCGGCAATGAAGCAGGCTGCAACCCTAAGCCTGGTCACTGATCACCTTCGGCCCCGCCCTGTGGCGCCGAGGCACAACAGCCCGCCTTCCAGCAGCGCCAGCGCCATTGGCTCAGGTACGATATTGACACGAAAGTGGTTCAACCCCGGCTGCAGCCAATTTACGGTTTCTTCGGAGGGAATCGTGCCGTCGGCCAGGACATTGGTTATGTGGTACGTATGCTCGTTCCAGACGGGGCGAGCATCGATCCACGAATCCAGACTGTCACCGTACACGTAAATACCTTGCTGGGGACCAAATCCGCAACTGTTGTTGGCCACGGCCACCAGTTCCGCTGCTGAATCGCCGTCCACGTCCGCCACGAGCGGGTATTCGTGCCAGGTGCAGGAACTGAGTTCGGTCTGAAACAGCACCGCGCCGTCCGTTCCGCGGAACACATAAAGTCTCAGCTCGTCGCTATAGACGACTTCGGTCGCGCCATCACCTTCAAAGTCAAAAGCCGAGGAGCCAGTGCGGTTAGAGCTGCTATCCTGCACGACTGTGGCCCACTTCAAGGAACCATCGGTCTCGAAGACGGAGTAATGCGAGGCTCCAGCCACGCCGATCTCGGGCTGGCCGTCGTTGTCGAAGTCGGCGATCGTCGGGGGACCGCCAGCCCCGCCTCCGGGAATCGCGACCGGCCCCCATTTCACCGACAGATCGTCCTCGAGCAACTGCACCGTGCCACCGGATACCAGCACGATTTCGGCGCGATTGTCGGCGTCAAAGTTGGCCACGGCGTTGTGGCCGTCGGGCAGGATGGCAGTTCGCGGCACACCGTTGGCGTCGTAGATCGTATTGCCGGCGATGATATCAGGGCGGCCGTCCAGATCGACGTCAGATACGAGGGACAACGGACCCACGTTACCTTGGGAACCGAGGCCCGCCGTTCCGGTCCAGCGCAACGTGCCGTCGCTGTTGAGCGCCTGCCTCCCGATGACGATTTCCGGAGTCCCGTCCGCGTCCAAGTCGGCCAGGGCCGGTGCACCCCAATTGATGGGTTCCAGAACAGGGCTGCGCCATTTGAAGCTGCCATCGTCCTCAAACGCTACCAGCCGCATGCCGCTGTTGTCGCACGCAATGATTTCCGGACGACCGTCTCCATCGATGTCGCCGGTCGCAACGGACGACGCGGCGTTGACCTGCAGTGAGGGGTCGGTCACGGTAAATAGTTCGCTGCCATCCGATCCGTTGAGCGCCCGCAAAATTCCCTGCTCTACGAGCCCCCCACCCGTGCTGCTGGTGGAAGGAAAGACAACGTCCGAGACATGATCACCGTTCAGATCGATGATCGAGGGAACAGTCATCACATTCAGCGAGGTGGGTTCAACGCTACTGGAAGTCCACGACCACTCAAGCTGGGGTAAGAAGGCCTGGGCGGAAGCCGAGCCACATGGGCTGACCAAAAGGAGGGTGACGACGGCGAGTGACAACAGGGAGCGATCGATTCTGCGAATCATGAGCCGAAACGTGTTGGTCGTCATCACTGGGTCTCCCACTATTCAATTGCGCGCCGGTTGCCAACAACGACAATTCAGGTCAAGCGACCGGCGAGTCGGTTATGGTATGAAAGGCATTCTACCACTACGCAACCCTCGGGTGACTAGCGCCCAAACCAAAAATCTTGGAACTTGTGTCAGGTCCTCGATTGATTGTCTTCGGCAGAAAGTCTGCCCCGCAGTATCGTGCAGCGCCGCATGCGAGGCCGGGGGACCGATGGGGTGTTGTAAAACGGTGGATTCTCGGCCAATCCACAAAACGTATGAGTAGATGGACAATGGGCCGACGGAACGGAGCGATGTTGCGATTTCGCACTACACGGAATGTCAGGTTATCCGACCCACAGAAGAACCGATGCTATGCCGCTCGCTACCCTGAAAAGTGCGTCGGACGATGAAACCGACGCGTCCAAGCGATTTGCCCAATCTGCATTGGGCTGTTTCACCGCCGCTGGTTGGGAGTCCCAAGAACTGTCTCGTTTAAGTAAGCGTCCGCCGAATCCATACTTGCCGCCCCTGTTACGCTGGGGATTGTTTTCTCAGTGCAAAGGAGGCAAGTAATGGCGAAACCTGGTAGACCTTCTCCTGGTCTTGATGATTACCTCTACTGGCAAGAGCGTTTGGCGAATCGCGAAGCGAGCGGTTCGAGTATTGAGGAATTTTGTCGCGACGAGGACGTTTCGAAGTCCACGTTCTACCGTTGGGTTCAACGGCTCAAGGATGGGATCCCGGAGGCGATCAAGGAGGAGCAGAAACTTACTTTAGCAGACATCGCCGAACCGAAATTTCTGCCCGTCACAGTGACGGTTTCTCCCATCGAGATCCACTTACCAAACGGAGGATTAGTGCGACTTCCCGTGGGTGTTGGTCAAGCAGTGATAGTAGACGTCATTCAAGCGGTGACAGGTCTACAGACAAAGCGGAAGCCAGTGTCATGACAGCTGTGACCGACCTGCGAATTTTTGTCTGCACCTCGCCCATCCATATGAACCTCAGCTTCGATCGTCTGAGGGGCGTGGCCCAGGAGACGTTTGACCAGGACCCATTGTCTGGCCACCTGTTCTTGTTCTTTAACCGTCAACGCGATCGCATCAAGATTTTGTATTGGGACCAAGATGGTTTTTGTATCTGGTACAAGCGGCTTGAATTTGGCGTGTTTCAATTGCCGATTGCCACTACAGGTGAACGAGGCGTGGAACTGAACGGCACGCAACTCCAACGCTTGTTGGATGGGCTGGACTTGAAGAGCGGTCGACGTCGGCGAGGGCGACGGCGACGCGTGGCGTAATTCTTTTTTTAGTCGAATTGCTCTTGCGCGATTTTTACGAGCCGTTATAACAGTGGGCGTTATGGATCACGCCCACGCCCTTCCCAACGATCTTGCCGAATGCCAGCGACTGTTGCTGGCGGCTTTTCAACAGGCGTCCGAGCTGGAACGCGTGCTGGATCAGACAGCGGCTTGCTATGAAGAGCTGAAACAGACGCACCAGGCCACGCTAGATGAACTTCAGCGTTTGCAGCGCTGGATTTACGGCCGACGACGTGAGCGAATCGTTGAGGGAGAAGGCCAGCGACATCTCTTTGAGCTTGATTCGCCATCGACGGACGAATCGGAGGAGGTGACTCCCGAGCCGCCTCGACAGCAAGTCAGTGCACACAGTCGCCGTCGCCGCCGCGAACTTGACCTCCACAAGTTGCCGCATTATCGGCATGAGCTCGACGTACCGCCTGCCGAGAAGATCTGTAGCGGTTGTGGTCGCACGAAAGACTGCATTGGCACGGACGAGACAAAGATTCTGGAATACGTGCCGTCCAAGCTGGAAGTTCATGTCCACGTGCGGCCCAAATATGCTTGCCGCTCCTGCAAAGATGGCGTGGTCAGCCCGCCGCCACCTGAGCGGCCGATCGTTCGTGGCATCGCCGGCCCCGGATTGATCGCTCAGATCGTCACCGCCAAATTCGGCGACCACCTTCCGCTGTATCGAGAAGAAGACTTTTTTACGCGGCATGGGTTGCATATTCCTCGCAGCACCCAGTGCGATTGGGTAAGAGCGGCTGCGGAATTGATGAGACCGTTGTACGAACGTCAGCGGGAATTGGTACTTCAATCTCCGGTGCTCTGGACAGACGACACCCCGGTGACGGTACTGATGGGTGGCAAGCAAGGTAGCCGCAAGGGACGGTTCTGGACATACATCGGCGAGCAGCAGCCCTACTCGGTGTATGACTTTACCGAGAGCCGCGCCCGCGACGGCCCGGCGCGGTTCTTGAAAGGATTTCAAGGTTATCTGCACGCTGATGCCTACGGCGGTTACGATCACATTTATCTGGGATCGAACGCTTCGATCGTCGAAGTTGCGTGTTGGCGCATGCGCGGCGGAAGTTCTTCGATGCCGCGCGCAGTTCGCCACGCGAATGCCATCAGATCCTGGAATGGGTTGGGCAGTTGTACGACATCGAGGATCAGTCGCGCGAACTGTCGCATGAAGCGCGGCTCTCCGCTCGGCAACAAACATCGGTCCCGGTGCTCGACCGCATCGAGCCCTACCTGGCCGAGTTAGCATCTCGTGCGCTGCCCAAGAGCGCTTTGGGCAAAGCTGTGTCGTACGCGCAGAACCAGTGGCGGGCACTTCGACGCTATACCGAAGACGGGCGGCTTACCATTGACAACAACGTCAGCGAACGAACGCTGCGGCACCAAGCCATTGGCCGAAAAAATTGGCTCTTTCTGGGCAGCGAACAGGCGGGCGCTCGCGCCGCCATTTTGTACACCATCCTTGCTGGAGCAAAGCGACATCGGATCGAACCGTGGGCCTACTCTGCGCGAAATCCTGTTGCGATTGCACGCTGACGATCCGCGACTTGATGAGATGCTGCCCGATCGTTGGGCTGCCGATCATCCGGAGTTGGTGCTCACGTATCGCCTGGAAGAATCCCGCCGGAAGGCAGCCAGCCAACGCGAGCGACGCCGCCGAAGACGTACCAAACGCGGGGCAAAGTAGCCCTCGGTCTCCTCATCGAGGCGTCCGATTTTGTGACACACCATGTGGTCACCGGACGCTTACTCATTTAATGAGTTCTCGGGACTTTGATTTCTGAATCGAGTTTTTGGGACAACAGAAACGCAACTTAAGTCACCAAAACGAGTTGCGGCAGATTTGGTCAGCAATCGAACGTATTCTGCAACTTCCAAAGCTGAAAAACAGGCAATGGCAATTGCTCCTCTTCCCGTAGCGGGTTAGGTATCCCCGACTCGCGACTCGGTGGCACTCGTGCGCCGGTCTTTGTTGCGCGGCTTCGCTCGCGTACTCACACCTGCTATAATCCACAATGGAGGTAACACTGATGACCAAAGAACTTGACGCAATCTACGAAAACGGTACGTTTCGTCCGGTAGGCGACGCCAAGATTCCGCTCCCGGATGGCACACGGGTGCGTCTATCGGTTGAGAGTGTTGAGCCGGCCTCAGCAGACGTGCTTGCCCTGGCTGCCAGCGTTTACGCGGGGCTTTCCGACGAAGATATCACAGAGATCGAACAGATTGCGATGGACCGATCTCATTTCTTCACTCCCTAGCGAAGCAACTCGATGAACACGGTGGTTCTCGACACGGACACTCTTTCAGCAATCATGCGGCAAGAGTCGACTGCGGTATCAGTTGCGCAGCTGTATCTTAAGACTCATCACACGCTGACGATATCCATCATTACCCGATTCGAGGTTTTGCGCGGGCTGATGGCCAAAAATGCCGCATCGCAAATCTCCGCGTTCAACGCCACGTGTGTGGCAATGGAGGTGCTGCCATTGAACGACGCCATCATTGTTCGTGCGGCAGAGATCTACGGGCAGCTCCATAGAGCGGGTAATCTGATCGGCGATGCCGACATACTGATTGCAGCGACGTGCCTTGAAAACGGCCATGCGCTGGCGACCAATAACACGGCGCATTTTTCAAGGATTTCCGGGCTGGTAGTCGAAAACTGGCTCGCCAAATAGCGGAACGCGTGGAGTCGGCGCGTCGCGGCTTAGGCTGAATGCTCTCGTCCTTCATCCAAGAACCCGTGGGGTGATAAAGAGTTCCCGAATCGAACGGATAAATCGACCGTTTTGCGGACAACGCAAAAAACTTGTCGCGACATTGGTAAATTAGTAGGCTAGTGGACTAGGTCTTGTTTTTTCAAAAACGGCAGGCGAGTCTGCCCTCAGACTCGCACGAGCAGCCAAGTCAGCCATTAAGTGCTTGATAGCGGGGTCAGCGGACTTAACGGCTGACGCACTTGTGCGATGGCCGAACATGGGTGCCAGTGCAAGAGCTCGCCATGCGTCTGAATCGCCGCGAAGCCGGACGGCGTGGAAGGTGGGCCGAAGGCAAATGAAGAAGGGTTTGTCCGCGTGCGCTGCCCCGACTGCAAGCACGAGATGTATCGCTGCGCTTTCGGCGGAACCGAAACTCTCGCCGTCACGATTGGGGACGCTCCAAAAGTGGCGACCCCAAACTGCCGTCACGGCGGAGCGTGACGGCTACAGTTCATCCGTCGCAAACGCTGCGTCTATACAGCGACAGGAACGTTCACCGATCCCGTCAAACCCTTGAGATGGCCGCAACGGGAGTTTCGAATCTGGGCGGACCACGCCGGCAGCGTCGACCAAAATGGATACCGGAGTAGTCGAAACGGCATCTAGTTGTCTCCCGTTGCAGACACTGCAGTCCGTTTCGGCCACGACCGCTTTAGTGCCGGCACCGCCACCGGCCCGCCAAACCTCGGCAAGCCGTTCGTCCGCCGGGTGCATCCACATATCATGCCGAAATGCGTTTGATTGCACATGCAAGCTGCGATCGTCTCCTGACGCGACGGGAGTATTGGCGATGCTGTTCAGGTCGTTGATTGCAACTTGTGGGATACGATGGATCACCGGCGCAGTGTTACGCAGTCCGACTCCGGCTGGATTGTCGCTGATCGCCAGGTTGTCAAAACTAATCCCAGGGATGCCGGTAAAAATGTTAATGAATTGAGCGCTGGGCGAAACGAGTTCCGTCCGAAAAACATCCGCACTATGAGCGAGAGTCGTAGGATCGAAGTAGTCCGTGGGTGTCGGATTGACCCACAACATCAACAGGTCCGGGGCGGGACCCGGCACGACGGCATACGCACCAATCAAACGGTAGGTCGTATTGGGGGCGATGTTAATGTTGCTGGACGAGAATCCGCCGTTGCCAACCTGGAATTCATTACTGCCAGGAAATTTGCCAAACTGAACCTGGCTGTTGTTGACGCCAGCACCCGTGTACGCTCCAAAGTAATCGTTGATGCCGAAGGTAATGGTTGTCAGGTCGAGGCGGACAAAGAGATTTGTCGTTGTCTGCGGATTGTTGAAGTTGCGGGAGCCATATTTAGGCGGGTTGCTGAAAAGATTGCCAACGGCCTTCCCGCTGACGACGTCCACGCCGTTTCCAGTCCAAATATTCGACCAGCCGGTGCCACCCGTTTGGCCAAAGAGTGAGCCATCGGCATAATCAAACGACTCGTAGGCAAGGGGAGCTGCCACGGCGGTGAATTTGTGCGTATTCCAAACGATAAAGTCCTGCCCGTCCGTCACGCCGTCCGCGTTCCAATCCGCCAACGTCCACTTGCCAGTGGAGGTGAACTTGCGGCTGTTCCAACGAATAAAATCCTGTCCGTCCACGATCCCATCCAAGTTCGCATCCCCCAACAAATAGGGGCTACCCGACGGCAAGTTCGCCGCACCAGCCAACGCCAACCAAATGTCGCGATCCGCAAGATTCAACAGGCCGTCGCCTGTTAAATCAAAGATCGAAGGCGATCCACCCCCCGCAATGGCCATTACCAGTGCGTCGATGTCGTCACCGTCCAAGTCAAAGTCGCCGTCAAAGTCACCTGCGCGGCTATTGTTGTCCACATGAAACAATAGTGGACTCACGACGCCCAATGGGTTCCCAAATAGATCCGTTGTCGACTCGTAGACTCGAGCCGAATAGTCCCCTGTGGGCAATCGGCCCAGCGGATAACCTGGAAATGTAAATCTGGCCTCGTTAGTACTCGCGTTGTAAGTCACGTCCAGCGAGGCATAGGGGACTAATTCCATGGTCGTGGAATTGATCAATTCCAGCGAATAGATGCTAAGTCCCGTCGAAACGTCCTCGTCAAACTTGAACGTCAAGCTGGGAATTGGCAAGTCGGCATAGGTCGATGACAGCAACTGGGGGCCCACATCGTCGATCTGCGTTTGTTCGATTCCGTAGAAATGAATCGGTGCACGATTGTCAAAAGTGTATTGCCCTTCGCCCATTGGGCCTGCAGTAAAGATCGGGTTGACGGCAGCTGCGAAGGCGAAGCCGATAGAGTCGCCGGTCTCCGCCGCTGCCTGATCGTTACCCTCGATGATGACCGGCGTGAATGGGTGCGGTACGACGTAAACGGTATCGGAACCGCTCCCCAGCCTCACAGTCAGTGGGCCGATGATGCTCACGAAATAAAGATTGCCGCCGGGGCCGAGAAGTGTGTCACCCGCAACGCCGCCGACAAAGTAGTTGTCGACATGCACCGTCTTGCCAGTGGTATTGGCGGAATCGTCGACGGTGACCGAGTCGATTCCCTGGCTGCCAGAAACGTGAACACTGCCCAGGATACCGTCCGTGATCCCAAAATTTCCCAATTCGTAAAAGTCGTTGTCTCCCAGCCCGTCGAGGTCCAATGTCGAGCCACTTGCCGTGGACCGCACGGTAAACGCGTCGGGCACGGTCCCGCCAGTGAGGTTGATATACTCCGTATTGAAATCGTTGAACACATAGTTGAGCACATTGAACCGCAGCACCGTAAGCTGGTTGGTTGTGCGACGATACTCCCACGATCCTGTGCTATTGTCGTTATGCAAGTAATACGAGTCGTAGCCGGCACCGCCGTCATAGCTGAACGACGACATATTCGTAATGCGTCCCGTAAGGTCCTTTGCGAGCGGAGTCCAGTGAAATGCATCGTCACCATCATGACCATTGATGCGGAGCGCGGCTCCACTCGAAAAATTATTGACGCTAAACGTATCGTTGGCGGACGTGCCGGTGACTTGCATCGTTTCTACGCCGCTCAACGAATAAAGACGGGTGGCGGAACCGGACGTGCGCGTCACGCCGCTGCTGTTCACGACGTAATCCGTGTCCGTCGCAAACGTGGAATCGTTCATGGAGAACGTGTCACTCCCCGCCCCACCGCGACAATCGACGTTAAACCCAAGTGCGGCGGCTGCGGTCGGGTCAATGGTCAAAGCAAATAAATCGTCTCCATTGCGCCCGTCCAACAGGTAGGAAGTCGCCGGATTGGCTCCGGAAAGTTCAAAGCGGTTGTTTTGGTTGCTGGCCAGCACAGTGACCGCGCCGAAACCGGTGTAGTTCAGCCGTTCGCCACGAATCATAAAATCATCGTCCAGACCAAATAGGGTGCCTGAGGTAATGTTGTAGGCGGTCTCGCTGCGACCGGCGTCTTCGATGAGCAGCAAGTCAAAGCCACTAGTACCACCGTTCAGCGTGACGGTGTACTCCGTAATGTCACCCCCCATGGGATTGCGAAACCAGTTATTGGCGGCGTACCAGCGCACGATATCGGAATCGGCTCCGCTGCCACTGTTCACCTCATAATGTTGCGTAATGTCGTTGTAAAAGTTGATCTGATCGTTACCCAGCCCGGCGAGAATACCGACCGCTTCGAAACCGGCGGTCCCCAGAGTGATCAGACCGCCGTAGATGATCTCGTTTGGGTGAAAATCCTGGTTCACATCCCAGGTTTTTCCCGCGGGGTTCAATTGGTCATTGAAAGTGATTTTGTCCGTACCTGTTCCCCCATTCAAGATTTGGGGGAAGTAGCCGTTCATGTTTCCGCCACCGACGATGAAGTTGTCATTGCCAGCGTTTCCATTCGCCGTGACAATCGCCGTTAGGCCGTTTTGCAATGTCACCATGTCGGCGCCACTGCCGGCTTTGATGATGATACTTTCCGTGTTTGAATAGCTGACTGTGCGCGGCGGATTCGCGCCGTCGCGCGTGACGGATGTCGACGCGATGTCGTAACTGACGTTGTAGCTGACGGCCGTGTCATTGATGACGATTCGATCACCAATCGGGCCAGCATGCACGCCGCCGTCGAAAGTGATGTTCACGTCGATGGAGTCAGCGTTGTTCGAGCCCAGCGCGAGCGTATCGTTTCCCGTGTCGCCAAAGACCGTCACGGGTTGTGTGATCACGGTAGATGCGAAGTCTGAGGGAGCGATGTTGATCGTGTCATCACCAACGCCGCCGAAGATCGTGACCGGCGACCGAATCGGCGTGACGCCGTCCCCCGTGGCAAAATTCAACACATCATTTCCGTTGCCCAAGTCAATGATCGTTGGAGTTCCCAAATCAAGGTAACTGAAGTTTATCGTCTGCGCGGATGGCCCGCCGGTAACGCGAGCAGCCGTGGCGCCTGTCCTCTGCAGATTTACGTCGGCATCCCCGTCACCGGTAAAGATTTCCAGCGTTTCCATGCTGAAATAGGTCACCTGCCCGTTGGTCGTGTCGATCGTGGAATTGTCCAGCGTGGCGAATGCGTCGTAAGCGGCGGTTCCTATGATCTGAAGTTTATCGTTGCCCAGCGCATCGTTCACCGTCACCGGTAGCCCTCCCATGTCGGCGCTGACCATCACGGTGTCGTCGCCCGTTCCAGCGAGGACGTTGATCGAAGCGACTTGGGCGAGATTGTACACGGTTGTCCAGGCCGGCGCGTTGAACACTCCGGGCTGGCTGTGCGAGCCGGGCACGTCCTGTTGCACGTCGACAGAGACCGTCAGCGTGCTGCCGCTTCGGGTGATGCTGATCATGTCGTCACTGTCGTTGAGTCCCCGTACCGTAAGCAAACCCGTTGTCGAGTCGAGCACAGAGTACATCGTCCCAAACCTGGCAGGGTCTTCGATTGAATAGCCGTAGGCATCGGACAGAATGTGGGCGGTGACCCAGCTTGGTAGAACGCGTTCGTTTCCGTAGGCGGCGTTCCCGTCGTCTTCCATTCCGAAGTAGTTGATTCCGTTGTAGCTAATGTTGGCCGTCCCCCCGGCGGTATGGATGACATTTCCCCAGCTAGTACTCGTCGCATTAGCGCTGTTGTAGCTGGTCATTAAGTGTGTCACGGACGGACCATTGAACGTGTAGAAGTATCCGGCGGTCCCGCCCCCTTCGGCGTTGTCACGAATGCCGGGGTTGCCCGTGTTGTGCGTAAATCCGCTGTCGATGAGTCGATACCCGTTGAATCCTCCCGCCGGCCCAGGGCTGATCAGGCCCAACGTGTGCGTGACTTCCGAGACAACCAGCGAAAACAGGTCAGATCCCAGGGCACTGCTGGGGTTCCCTGCAAACGGAGTGAGGATCGGCCCAGCAAACTCGCTGTAGTCGTGGGGAGTGGTGTCCAGGAAGTAACCATTGCTGTCGTTGGGATCAGCGGAGTTGTTGCCGGTGTTGATCGTAATAGACCCCGTGCGAGGTTTTCCATCCGCGGGCGCCGTTGAGGCCGGCGCCCCCGCGCCGCCAAAGCCGATATTCGTACCCATCGTGACGCTGACCTGCAGCGTACTCGTGCCATCCGCTCTATTGAAACTGGTGATGACCCGTGACCATGCATCCAGCGCAGCTTGAACGACGCCTTCAGCCGCACTGGCGCTGGTCCCGAAAACATCGTCGAATCGGCTATCGTTTGGACCTGTGTAGACGCCCTTGTTGGTCCATACGATCGAAACCGCGTCTGGTCCGCCTTCGGTCCCCCTAGCGGCCTGAACGCTTTGCTCAATCGCGTCGCTCCACTCCGGTACGGGATAGGCGATCGGATCGAAATGTGTCGCACACAGCAGCAGGCGGGATTCCAGCAATTCCAAACCCAGTCGATCCGAACGACGTGGCGGACGCGACGCAATGTACTTCTGGCAACGTTGTTTGCGGCTCGACCAGCCATTGACTCTCGAATCGGCCATGGATTAGTCCTTTCCTGTTCTTGCCAATTGGCTGCCCACCAACTGGTCAGACGGATGTTGCCTAGACTCGCAATAACGCCGTCTTGAAGACTATCGCAGCCCAGAGGTGGATGTGACCGAATCGGTCAAGAAAGTTTTCCGATTGCCGAGGCCATCACTCTACCGTGACGTCAGTTTGGGGTGTTTTTCCAGATGGAGGCTTTTGTTCTTCCTTGCCGGGATCCTGCTGATAACGGGTTGCCAGCGCGGACCCGAACTCGCGCCCGTGAAAGGAACCGTCACGTACAAGGGCAAGCCGCTAGAATTTGGCTCAGTCATGTTTCAACCGGCGCAGGGACAGCCGGCCATGGGTGTCATCCAACCTGACGGCAGCTTCGTCATGTCCACATCTGAGGACGTGAACTTGTTCGCGTTCCAGAGGATAAAATCATGCCCGTCGACGAAAAAATCACCGTTGAAGTTGCCGTCGCACCACGCGGTGGTGCTTGAGAATTTGTACGCATTCCAACGAATAAAATCCTGGCCGTCTACAACGCCGTCCAGATTCGCATCCCCCACGCGATAGGCGCGACCCGGACCCAAGTTGATTGCGCCAGCCTCTGCCAGCCACGCATCCCGGTCGGCCAGGTTCACCAGTCCATCACCGGTTAGGTCAAAG
The DNA here is from genome assembly GCA_963695565.1 of uncultured Planctomycetales bacterium. Lineage (GTDB taxonomy): Bacteria > Planctomycetota > Planctomycetia > Pirellulales > Pirellulaceae > CAVOGW01. The sequence continues at coordinate 946,834 of CAVOGW010000001.1, read as the reverse complement.
CTGAGGTCGTGCGTACCGGCCGCGATCTCGGCAACCAGGGCATTGATGTCGAGGCAATCGTAGAGACTATCGTCATTGAAATCGCCATCGACCATATTCATGGGAACGGTAAACAGCAGCGGGATCTCAACTCCCAGTCGATTGCCATAATAGTCCAGTAACTCTGCTGGAATTGTCGACCCCAAACTGCCGTCACGGCGGAGCGTGACGGCTACATAGCGTGATCGCTCGTGTATACTGGTCGTATGCCCGCGAATGGCAGTCTCCTTGACCTGGCCGTACCCAAACGTTGTCATCGCGAGATTTCAAGTTGCGAGCGTGATATGTCCAGTGCGAACTTTCGTGAACTACTTTTGAAGGTTCGAAGCGGCGATCAAGATGCTGCGGCTGAACTCGTACGTCGCTATGAATCTGCGATTCGGCGTGTCGTGCGTTTTCGACTGGCGCATCCTCGTATGCGGTCCTTGTTTGATTCGATGGATGTTTGCCAATCCGTATTGGCCAGTTTCTTTGTCCGCGCAGCGGCGGGACAATACGACCTGGACTCGCCAGAACAACTGGTCAAATTGCTGGCCACAATGGCTCGTAACAAGCTTGTTAGCCACGTACGCCAGGAACGAACGGATCGCTACGACGGTCGCAGTCCGGAACAGTTGCCGACGAATGATCCGAGCTTGCACTCCGCTGAACCCGATCCCGGCGAGGAAGTGAGTGCCAGGGAACTGTGCGAACAGGCTTTGAGTCGGTTGTCGCGGGAAGAGAGAGAGTTGGTCGATCTGCGACAGCGGGGTCGCGATTGGGCCAGCATCGCCGCGGACAAGGGTAGCACAGCGGTGGCATTGAGAAAACAGTTTTCTCGAGCGCTCGACCGCGTGTTGCAAGAGGTTGGATTAGAATAGCAAGAGTCTGATCATCACGGCCGACGACGGTCTGATCGCGACTGACGAACCGTAAATTATTGTGAACGAGTTCTTTCGGTTATGGCAGACTCTGACGTCCTCCCACTATCGGATCCGCCGCCCCACGAGTCTTTGGCTCTATTACTGATCGATCAGCGCCGGCGATGGTCTTTGGGTGATCGAAAATCGGTTGAAGAGTACTGCCGCCAAAACCCACAGTTGGCGTCCAGTACGGAAACGCTTTTGGACTTGATCTTTCAAGAAGTTGTGCTGCGAGAGCACCAGGGCGAGATGCCAACCGTCGACGAGTACGTGCGTCGTTTTCCCATGCTCGCGTCGGAGCTGCAACTTCAATTTGATGTTGACCGAGAAATAACCTCTTGGCAAGCGTCAAGTTCAGCGGAGGAATCGAGTTCAGTCGCCGGGGCCGACGTTCCAATGGAAGCAGTCGACACATGTCTGCCACAAGTCGAAGGTTACGAAGTCGAGGGTTTGGTTGGACGAGGTGGGATGGCCGTAGTTTATCGGGCTCGGCACGTGAAGCTCAATCGACAGGTCGCCTTAAAGCTGCTTCGAGATCGTTACTGCGCAAGCTCCACACAGATCCGCCGTTTCTGGAACGAGGCTCAAGCTGCCGCTCGAATGCAACATCCGAACATCGTGCAAATCTTTGAAGTCGGCCAACACGCCGGGCAGCCTTTTTTGGCTCTGGAATATCTTGCCGGGGGCACGCTGGCTGAGCAAATTCAAGGCCGCCCTCATCCGCCACGTTCCGCCGCACGTGTTGTCGAAACATTGGCCCGTGCCGTCCAAGTTGCGCACGAGCACGGAGTGCTGCACCGAGACCTCAAGCCGGGTAATGTGATGCTCGAAAGAAAAGAGCAGTGGGGGGCGGGAGTTGGCGAGGATAGCGACAGCACGACGCTTCAACACGATAGCGCTTCGCTCCCAAAAAATACCTCACCTCTTACCACGCTCAAGATCACTGACTTCGGTCTCGCAAAACTCGTTGACGCACAAATGGAAGACGCGGACAGTCCCGCCACGACGACCGGCGACATTCTGGGGACTGCGGCGTACATGTCCCCAGAACAAGCTCAAGGAGAAGTCGGCAAGCTGACCGCCGCGACCGACGTCTATTCACTGGGAGCGATTCTCTACGAGTTGTTGACTGGGCGTCCGCCGTTTGTGGGGACGAAACCCTTGGAAGTCATCGCCCAGGTCCTGTCGGATGAGCCACCTCGGCCGTCGCAATTGGTCCGACGTATTCCGGCCGACGTGCAGACGATATGTCTCAAGTGCCTGGAAAAGAATCCACAGCGCCGTTATACGACGGCTCAGGCGCTGGCCGACGATCTCGCCCGCTTTCTTCGTAAGGAACCAATTATCGCCCGGCACACGACTGTTTTGGAACGGAGCTGGCGATGGTGCCGGCGATATCCGGCTGCGGCTACATTTTTCGGATCGTTGGCGACGTTGGTCACGACCATTGCCGTTGCTACGTCCACTTACAGTGTTCTTATGGGACGGCAGTTGGCTCGAACCGAAGTAGCGCAGGTGGCAGAACACGCGGCCAAGACCCAGGCACTGGAACGACTGTGGGATTCGTATCTGTCCGAGGCGGATGCACGGCGGACCAGCGGACAAATGGGACAGCGGTTTGCGAGCCTGGCGGCCATCGACAGGGCGCAACAGCTTGACGTGATCACCGATCAGGAGCACGTCGATCGGATGCGAACCGCGACCATTGCATGCCTGGCGCTCCCCGATATGCGCAAATGTCGCACCTGGACAAATCGCCACGGTATCGGCGCGACTTGTCGTGTTCGGGGCAAACCGATACGTCAGCGTTCTCGACAAGCAGACCGCGATTGTCTCGCGTGGGGAAGATGGCGAGGAGATTGCCCGGGTCCACAGCGACCACGCGATCAAGCGACTAGTACTCAGCCCCGATGAATCGATGTTGGCCGTTATCAACGACCATTGCCGTGTCTATCGCTTGGACTCGTCGACGGCTGTCCCAGTGTTTGAAAATGCGAGCCGTGGATGGTGGAATTTTTCTCCGGATAGTAAAAGCATTTTGGGAGCCGACGGGCAAGGAGTGTTGACGCTGTTTGATATTGAATCACGCCAAGCGCGACGAACCTACGGAAATCATGTGTCCGTAGCACGGATTTCGTTTTCTCCCAATGGTTTGAAAGCGGCTGTTGTCACGAATGATGCCGTTCATGTCATTCGATTGAAAGACGGTTCGACTCGGACGCGATTGGAAGCGCCCTATGTTGCTGACAATTCGACGCCTACGGCCTGGCATCCGAACAGCAGAATCCTGGCTGTCGGTCCTTACCCGGGATTAGAAGTTGTGCTTTGGGATTCCACAACCGGCGAGAGACTCGATTCGTTTCGCCATCATGGTGGTGAATTGCAACTCTGCTTCAATTCGATCGGTGATTGGCTGTTGAGTAACGCCACCTGGGAAGGTACGACTGTCATTTGGAACGTGGCCAGTGGACGGAAGATGTTCACCACAACAAAAACGGCTTTGGCCGATGTCCAAGCCGATACCCGTGGGGGTTTTCAATGTTGGTCGGTTTCCAGCCCAAATCAACTCGTCGGTTGGACGATCGACTTTCCGCAAGTGCACCGCGTGCTGGGACGACATTTGAACCAGCCATCGGCGGAAACAATCGATGTGTGCTTCCGCCAGGATGGACGCCTCGCCGCCGTGACGACCACGAGCGGAATTCGAATCTATCGAACCGACGATTGGAAAGTGCTAAGTCAGTTGCTCGTCGGATACTCGTTCGCTCGCTTCGATGCCACGGGTTCGCTGGTGGTCTGGAGCAAATGGGGACTGCACCGCTGGCCCGCCCGCGAGATTCCGCCTACCACCCTAGCATCCGAGGACTGGCAGACCGAATCGGAAAGAGAACGGCTCGAATTTGGCCCCCCGCAACAGCTGCTATCGCGGCCCGCTTACACTTCGTTTGACATCGCGTTGGATGGCCAAGCCGTGGTCATTCCGGATGGAGACCATGCGACTTTGTGGCGGGCCGCGGATCCGGAACGCTCGACGTCTATTGGTTCTCACAGCGATACTCGCGCCGTTTCCATCAGTCCCGACAGTCAATTGTTGGCCACGGGTGCGTGGGAAGGGGACGCAGCCAAGGTGTGGAATCTGACGACGCGCAAGTTATTGAAGACCTTGGCAACGGGTACTTGCGGCATTGTTCAATTCAGCCCAGACGGCAAATGGCTGCTAACGAATGCGAACCAGCTGACCTTGTGGCGTGTTAGTGATTGGAAAAAACAAACAGAATTTGCTGTCGATGGTACGTCGACCACAGGAGTCAGTACGTGTTTCTCTCCGGACAGTCGCCTGATTGCCGTCTCCGATGCACAAGCTCGCATTCAGCTGTTTGACTTGAAATCCGGACTCGCCGTCGCCACGTTCCTGGATCCCAATCAGCAACTTGCCGGTGGGCTCGCGTTCAGTCCCAACGGGCAGCAACTATTGGTGAAGAGTCGTGGACCAAACGGCGAAGCCAGTGTGTGGGATCTCGCTTATCTTCGCAAACAGCTGCGCCAGCGTGGGCTAGATTGGCCGACCCCGAGCGGATCGGAATCGGGCAGTGACTCGGAGGGTGGAAACACAGTTGGCGATCGGCCGGACGGTGCCAAGTCGACCCTCAAAAAGCGGTATGGCGATGAGCTGGGGGTACGTTTTGTCCCCGACCGTCAGTTCCAGAATATCGAAGCGGGAATGCAAGCGGATTTCGCCGAGTACGCGTTGAAGCGAAACGAGATCGGTGCGGCGATCCAGTGGATCTCACGCGCGGCCCAGCATGATCTCCAGCAGCCATCGCTGTGCAATCGATTGGCGTGGCTAATGGCCGCTGGGCCACCTGGCGTTCGCGATCTCAACCGGGCAATTGAGTTGGCCCAGCGGGCGGTCGCATCCGAGCCCGATGTCGCGACCTACGCCAACACGCTGGGAGTAGCCCTCTATCGAGGTGGCCGGTATCGGGATTCGATTTCAGCGCTGGAGAAAAGCCTGGCAGCCAGTGAGCCAAGGGAACAACCCTACGACTTGCTGTTCTTATCGATGTGCTATGCACATTTGGGTGACGCGACTCGCGCTGAAGATTTTATCGACCGCGCCCGTCGACTCACACTGCAGCGTGCCGACACCTTCACGCTTCGTGATCGAGACGAAATAGAGGAGTTCACTCGTGAGGCCAATGCGGTTCTTCGTCAAGCCAATCATGAATAAGGGTAATCTTCAAGACTTGGAAACGTCGGAAGGTTGTTGGATCCATGCATTCCTGCATCGCCAGGAGGGGGATTTGGCAAATGCCAAATACTGGTACCGGCGGGCGGGGCAGAAGACGGAGTAATGCGAGGCTCCAGCCACGCCGATCTCGGGCTGGCCGTCGTTGTCGAAGTCGGCGATCGTCGGGGGACCGCCAGCCCCGCCTCCGGGAATCGCGACCGGCCCCCATTTCACCGACAGATCGTCCTGGAGCAACTGCACCGTGCCACCGGATACCAGCACGATTTCGGCGCGATTGTCGGCGTCAAAGTTGGCCACGGCGTTGTGGCCGTCGGGCAGGATGGCAGTTCGCGGCACACCGTTGGCGTCGTAGATCGTATTGCCGGCGATGATATCAGGGCGGCCGTCCAGATCGACGTCAGATACGAGGGACAACGGACCCACGTTACCTTGGGAACCGAGGCCCGCCGTTCCGGTCCAGCGCAACGTGCCGTCGCTGTTGAGCGCCTGCCTCCCGATGACGATTTCCGGAGTCCCGTCCGCGTCCAAGTCGGCCAGGGCCGGTGCACCCCAATTGATGGGTTCCAGAACAGGGCTGCGCCATTTGAAGCTGCCATCGTCCTCAAACGCTACCAGCCGCATGCCGCTGTTGTCGCACGCAATGATTTCCGGACGACCGTCTCCATCGATGTCGCTGGTCGCAACGGACGACGCGGCGTTGACCTGCAGTGAGGGGTCGGTCACGGTAAATATGTGTCAGTTAGGTCCAAGCCAGCAAACAGATTTCGACGCCGCAAGCGGCCGTCGGCTAGGCGCCGTTGTGGCGCACGCCGGCGGCGGTAGGTGGTTACCGTTGCGCGCTTAGGCGGGGGCGACCTGCGCCACAATCGGCTGGAGTTTTTGACCGCTGGAACGGGTCAAAGGTCGAAGCAGCCCTCTGCGATTCGGCGAGGGCTACTTGGCTGGAGAAGTCGCAAAAAACGGTCGGTTTGCGGCTGATTCACAAAAGGTGCTACTAGGTGTTCTATCTGAAGCCTGGGAATCTGGGTGGCAATTTCCCGACCGGGGGGATAGCGGGCGATTACCCAGTCCAAGATAATACAATATGATGCAGTTAGCTTTAACGTCGCTAGTGGCAGAGTGACCGCACACAACACCAGGACGCTTGGAGCCAAAGCAGTCAAGAAGCTGCCGTCGACTGTGGAAGCCAAACTGCTGAGTTGTATCACCAAAGTGAGGCACAATAGCACAAGGAGTGGAAGCGCGGTTGTTCGCAGCGACACTGTTTCGCGTCAAGGTACGACCATGCTTGGTGTGAAGTATTCCGGCCGACGAAGACAACGACCGGGGGAAACAACAGCCGTGACTCCTGGATCGACGATGTTGAACCTAGCGGGGGAAGCGGCACTGGAGTTGGTGGAGGTCGACTCTCGGATCACTCCGGGTTCAATCCGGACGTGAATGTGCTTGACTACGATGACACAATTTCTCATCCTTAATCGATGGACACTTGCGAAGTTTTAGAATTAGCCATGGAGTCTGGCCTGCTGCGATATGACCTGGTTTCTTGGGCCATTCCGGGCCAAGATCATCGCGATGCAGCCGTCGCGGCACACGTGTGGCACTCCCAGCGGTGTCCGCCCAGTTCCGGAGTACGGCAGCGTCGTTCGTATGTGGCGACGTGGCTCATTTTGCCGGGTTGCATGCCAGGTGAAGATCCCGTGGCACGTCGCACCACTCCTGTTAGAATCATAAAGACGTACGCTCAACAAAATGAGTATTAGCCTTTCGCTACTGCAGAGTGAGTTCCCATGTATACACACTTGCTTCATTCGCTCATCCGGTCTCTTGTAACGGCTGCATGCTTAATTCCTGTGGGCCAATCAGTCGCACGAGATGCGACTCAACCATTGATTTGGCCACAGTTCCGCGGACCGAATTTTAATCCAAGTTCGGAGAATGAAAAGCTTCCGGAACGTTGGTCAAAGACGGAAAACATTGAATGGTCGATCGACATCGATGGTCGGGGCTGGTCCTCGCCGATTGTTGTCGAGGGCAAGGTATTCGTGACGTCCGTCAAAACGGACGGTGAATCGAAACCGCCTCAATCCGGAACCGATTACAGTAACGAATACGTGGCCCAGCTGATGGAGCAAGGCCTTTCCGAAGAAGACGTTGAGCGGAAGGTCATGGAACGTGACTTTGAGCTACCGGATCAAGTGTCGCTGCATTACTTCCTGTTGTGTATGGACCTTAAGACCGGAAGTGAAGTCTGGAAACACGAATATCATTCCGGCAAACCACCGGGAGGTCGGCATCGCAAGAACAGCTTCGCGTCGGAGACGCCGGTGACGGATGGCCAATTTGTTTACGTTTATGCCACGCACCTCGGCTTATTCGCTTATGATTTGTCCGGGAACCAAGTTTGGCACGCGGAGCTTGAGAAACACCCAATCTATATGGATTTCGGATCCGGGACTTCTCCTGTGTTGCTCGACGACAAGCTGATCATCGTCGATGACAATCAAGAGCACTCGACAATCTCCGCGTACAACACCGCGGATGGCCAACTTGTTTGGCAAACGGATCGCGAAGTTTCCGACGACTTCCCGGCACAGATGCCAAGGTCGGGTTGGGCGACCCCTTGCGTTTGGAAAAATGAATTGCGAACCGAAATCGTCACCGTCTCACCTGGCGTTGCCATCAGCTATGACATCAACGGCAAGGAATTGTGGCGACTGAATGGCATGACGCCAGCCCCTTCAGCGAGCTCATTTGCGTATAACGGGTTGCTGTATCTGGATGCTGGCAAAACGAAGCCCATGTTTGCGATTCGACCGGGCGCGACGGGTGACATTACTCCTGAGAAAGGTGAGGAATCGGCCGAGTTCATTGCGTGGATCCGTCCACGGATGGGAACCTACATTCCGACTCCCGTAGCCTATCAGGGAGCCCTCTACATTGTGCAGGACAAAGGGATTGTGATTCGACTGGACGCGAACACCGGGGAAGAATCCTTCAAGGTTCGTATCAGCTCAAGTGGCGGTGCAGACTTCACCTCGTCGCCTTGGGCATACAACGGTAAGATCTTTTGTGTCAGCGAGCAAGGAAACACGTACGTCTTCGAAGCCGCCGAAGAGTACAAGTTGTTGCACGTGAATCCGCTTGACGATTTTGTGATGGCCACGCCCGCGATCGCGGAAGATCGACTGCTGTTACGAACTGACAAACGAATCTACTGCATCCGTAACAAACCCCAGGCGGCCGACGCGTGGCGGAGCGATTGAGGCAGGCGTCATAATTTCAAGCAAGCCGTGGCGGTCAAGCCACAGGAAGCGATCTACCACTGCAACCTGAGTGCGGCGCTGCAGCCGATGCATCGATATCCGGAAGCCATTGCCGCCAGCAAAATGACCATTCAGCTTCGCCCCGGATACAACAACGGCTCAGATAACATCAGCCGGCGGGCGGTAGCCTGACGTGAGCCTCCCGTGTTAACGCATTTGTTCCTGGCTACCGGTGGGCTAAAAGCAGGCCATGGGCTGATTAAGTCCCGGGCCACCGTTTGGAATTGCTCAAAGGGAACCGGAAAGGGCCGTACAGCATCGGTTTGAATGATTAATTCAGGATCTGCTCCGCGTGGCAATGATCGGACCTACCGATCGCGCAGAACGCCTTGCCCCTGTGCGGACGGGCACATCGAGCGCCTGGTGCAAGCAGCCTGCCCGACCGAAATTGAACTGGACGAGCGCTGCGCGGGATGGGTGTTGACGTGAGCATCTGACTTGGCGTTGGCTTCGTCGATTCAGCGAAAGCGTGCAAGAACTCGGATGTTCGACCTGCGCATTGAGTCCGCGTCGTATATCTTCTCGGTAGAAACTCTTCTAATCCCGCCGCGCATCGTCAAGAAATTCCACGCTTCGGCACGGAATTAGCAGCCCAAACAACGAGACGAAATTGTCGCATCTCTGTGCCCAATTCGCTGCTCCCATTTTCTTCGGGCGCGTGAGGACTTTGGCAGCGGAGGCGGCGCTCAAGCTACCTTAACTTTTTGTCCAGTTTACCCCAGCTGCAGGAACGCTGCCAAACGCGAATTTGTATGACAGCGAGCCGGCGATTGGTGCGAGTATGCCACATTCCGCTGCGCACGACACCGTTCCTTCCTCAAAACAACACGCCGTGACCGTCGATCGGGAAGGGACCCAGGTTGTCCGGAATTCCTCACACGTCACCCGCCGTGCCGCTCCGCCACAGGCGGTAGCATTCGGACAACCCGATTGTGATGCTTCCCCGGTTGTGGGGCAGATTGTGGAACTGCCCGAATTCCAGTCGACGGGCTACAATTCGCATACGGGACGAGGTCTCCGAATCCGTGCCCCAAGTACCCCCATGGCCGCCAGCACGACGCCCAATCCGACCGCTGCGATGTTGACTAGTGCCCAGCACATCGAGTTGACCGAGCGATACGTTGCCCACAACTATCATTCCCTACCCGTCGCGATTACTCGCGGTGAGGGCGTGTGGGTCACCGACGCTGACGGCAAGCGCTACATGGACTTCCTGGCTGCGTACTCGGCGATCAACTTCGGACACAGCAACCGCGAACTCATCGCTGCCGCCCAGGCCCAACTCGACAAGCTCACGCTCACTTCGCGTGCATTCTACAACGACCAGCTCGGTCCCTTCAGCCAGCAGCTCGCTGCGCTCTGCGGGATGGAGGCCGTACTGCCGATGAATTCGGGCGCCGAGGGCGTCGAGGCCGCGATCAAAACGGCCCGCAAATGGGGCCACCTGCAGCGCGGCATTCCGCAGGAGAGGGGTAAGATCCTGGTCTGCGCCCACAACTTCCACGGCCGCACCACCACGCTGATCAGCTTCAGCACGGACCCGCAGGCCCGACGGGACTACGGGCCCTGGACGCCCGGCTTCGACATCGTCGAGTTCGGCAATGCCAGCGCGTTGGAGCGCGCAATCGATGGCGAGACGATCGCGTTCCTGATCGAGCCAATTCAGGGCGAGGCCGGTATCATCATCCCGCCCAGCGGCTATCTGCAGCGCGTTCGCGAAATCTGCACGAAGCACAACATCCTGTTCATCGCCGACGAGATTCAGTCGGGCCTCGGCCGCACGGGGAAGACGTTTGCCTGCGATCACGAGGACGTGCAGCCCGACTTGTTCATCCTTGGCAAGGCGCTGGGCGGCGGGATCATGCCCGTGTCGGCGGTCGTTGGCCGCTGGGACGTACTCGGAGTTTTCAAGCCTGGCGATCACGGCAGTACGTTCGGCGGCAACCCACTGGCATGCGCGATTGGGCAGAAGGTAATCGAAATCCTGCGTCGCGGGGATTACCAGGAGAACTCGCGGAAAATGGGCGACTACATGCGTTCGCGGATCGAGGCGATCGGCTGCAGCAAGGTCAAGGAAATCCGCAACCGCGGACTGTGGTTCGGGATCGAATTCAAGCCTGAAGCCGGCACGGCGCGGCGATATTGTGAGCAACTGCTCAAGCTGGGAATGCTCTGCAAGGACACGCACGAGCAGACGATGCGTCTGGCGCCGCCGCTGTGCATCACGAAGGACGAAGTCGACCATGCGGTGGGATTGCTGGAGCGGGTATTGCGGTAGGCACCTACACGGGAGCCCAGATCGAGTTTCGCTTTGGAATACCGCTGGCTTGCCGATCATCGTACCCCACAAGTCGCGGCCCTCTAAGGGAGCTGACAACGTGCGCAGCACGGTCAGCGACCAAAGGATGTTCCAGAGACGTTGCTCTGCGTGCGACGGTACACGCAGGATATCCCGGACGCACCCCTGCAAGGCAGTGTCGGATTGGCTGGCAGATCCTTCACTCCGCTCCACTGCGTTCAGGATGACATGCTTGTAACCGAGGCCACCGGCGGGTTTCCGGAAGATGCATCACACCAGTTGAGCTGGCGAGATCTGGCCATCTGGCCGTCATTAGTTATGGGGACCAAGCTTGCGGGTGATGACGCTGACAACAGGCCGCTTGGCCTCGGAGTCAATCCAAAGCCTGGCGGTGGTGACCAGGCGTGATTTCTGGACTTCGTCCAGCCTGCCTAGTTCGGCCAGTTCAATGGCCAGTTGGTGCGACTGTCGCGCGGCACGTTCCAGCGCGGACGGAGCAGGGGAGGTGGACCAGACCACGACTTCCACGCGATGCTTTGCGTCAAAGAGCAGCGGTAGAATCTGCCCCATCGCTCGACGATAGGCCGGACTCAACAATGGTGGATTCGACTGCAGCACGTCGAAATAGTCGAAGACGGCTTCGCCACGAACACCCGGCGTCTCGGTCATCTCCGACAGCTTTTGCAACTCGATGACGAATCGTTCAAAGTCTTCCCGCTCGCGGTCAATAATGCGTCCTTCGTCATGGGTTTCGTCCGGACCAAAGGCGTCACGGTCGGGCCCCTGCGCACTGTTGTTGGGTACAACGTATTTGGGTGCCGTTTCCTTGCGGGGAACCGCGGTCTTTTGCCGTCCACCGGGAACGCTGCCCGTCAATCCGAAGCTGTTCAGCGCACGCACAAACGAACCGGTGCCTTCATACAAGTTGGCACCGGTCTGCTCCTGAGCCAAGGAGTTTAGTACGATAAAAAATGCCAACAGCGTGGTCATCGTGTCGCCGAACGACAGCAAATACGAGTTATTGGGACCGCTAGGTGGCTTCTTCTTTCTAGCCATGGCTGAAACCTGTCATCTGCAACATCCCATTTTTCCCCTCGGTTATCGAGCGTCATGCTGCCAGAACCGCGTGAACGCCACGCGGATCATGCTGGGATCGTTGGTCGAATCCAGCCGTACACCGACGCCAATTCGGCTCAGTGGCATCTCCGCCGCCGCGGAGATCGCCTCGCTGAACGCGATCGCTTTCTTGATATCGTCTGGATTCACTACTTGCAAATTAATACTGAATGGACCCTTCATCAGATGGTTGGCTAACTTCCCGACCATCGCCGTGCCAAACACGGTCACCCGCGCGTTATCGTCAACCAGTGCTGTCAACGGCAGCTTAATGGCTCGAGAAGTATGCAGATCATGGTCGAGCGGTTGATCCAGGGACTGCAGCCCCTTTCCCAGCGACTCGTTGGCATTGTCGCGAAAGATCGAGGGAGTCTCGCTGCCGCGATTCGTGATGCGGCTGGAGTCAGGACGCACGCGTAACGTCAACGCATCCCGCTCGACCCGATCTTTGGACTCCGAGGCAAAGCCTGTCCCACCTCCACCACCGAATACAGCCACTTGCATCTGTTCGAATTTCTCCGGCTCGCTGGTGGCAAACGTCAATAACAGGATAAAGAACGTCATCAGCAGCGTAATGACGTCGCTGTACGTCATGAACCACAGTGGCACTTGTCCGGTCGTATCGGGCGGCGGTGTTTTGTCGCGAGCCATGGGAGTGGGGAGTGAGCGATCGGTCGATTGGGCGATTGGGCGAGTGGTCGAGTGGTCGAGTGGTCGAGTGGTCGAGTGGTCGAGTGGTCGAGTGGGCGAGTGGTCGAGTGGTTGAGTGGGCGAGTGGGGGAGTGGTTGAGTGGTTGAGTGGGCGAGTGGGGGAGTGGGGGAGTGGTTGAGTGGGCGAGTGGGCGGGTTAGGGGGCTAGACACGGGGGGTTTGGGGGGGTATCCCCCCAAATGAACCACCGGTCGCGCCTCCGACTCTGATAACTTCTGCTTTTCGTTTGTTGTACTTGACCGTCTGTAACGGTCGCTGAAGACGCTTTCGGTCGACAGCTCTCAGTTCATTGGGGGGTGCCCCCCCAAACCCCCCGTGTTTAGCCCGCCAAACCCCCCGTGTTTAGCCCGCCAAACCCCCCGTGTTTAGCCCGCCAACCCCCCCGTGTTTAGCCCGCCGAAGCGGCCGCGGGTGCCCGTCAACCCCCCCGTGTTTAGCCCGCCGAAGCGGCCGCGGGTGCCCGTCAACCCCCCCGTGTCTGGCACGCCGAAGGGCCGCGGGTGCCCGTCAACCCCCCCGTGTCCAGCCTCCCAAACCTCTGCGGGTGTGCCCCACGCCCTCCGTGTTCGCCTTCCCGGGACCGCCGACACAGTGTCCATTAGGCGGCTAGTTTCGCATCGTCTTTGGGTCGCTCTTTCGGGGCCAGGAAAGCCACGAGTCGATCCTTCACGCCACGCGGCGACTGGCCGTCGACGAGGGACAGGACACCGATCATCATCAATTCGCGGACCATCATTTCGTGGGCCGAGCGTTGTTCCAACTTGCCTGCCAGCGGGATGCAAAACAGATTGGCCAGCACCGCTCCGTACAGTGTTGTCAACAGCGCGACCGCCATACCGCCACCGATCTTGGAAGGGTCGTCAAGCGTGCGGAGCATTTGCACCAGCCCAATCAGTGTGCCGATCATGCCAAATGCCGGCGCCGCCGCTCCCAACGAGTCAATGATTTTCTTGCCCGACTGATGGCGTTCGGCGATATAGCTCATCTCCGTTTCCATCATCGCCTGGATTTCCTCCTTCTCGGTCCCTCCGGCAACCATTTCCAGGCCGCGCAACATGTAACGATCGCTGATCGTCTCCAGGCTGTTTTCGATGGCCAACAGTCCATCTCGGCGGGCAATCGTGGCCAGCTCCTCAAATTTGGCCAGCAATTCCTGCGTCGCGGGGAGTTTTGTGAGGAAGCAGTTCTTGACCACGACCGGCACGCTCAGCACGCTTTTCAACGGAAAGTTGATCAGCAGCGCGGAGAAAGCCCCCCCCACTGTGATCATCACGGAGGGGACGTCGATAAACGGTCCGACGCCGCCACCTCCAATGGCGATTGAGCCCAAAATGAGCCCCAGACCCAAGACCAGACCAATAACGGTTGCGATATCCATGGTTGTGCTGCCTAATTCGATTTTCTAACGTAGTTTCCCATGGTTATCCTCCCGCTAGTCCGATTCTCGCATCGAAGATCGCAATGCCATTCCCATGGGTGCATTCGTTTCCGCGGCGTCCGTGCGGATCGCTCGCCCTTCCGGCGTTGACTCAAACTGTACGGCGTTGGGACGTGAGAATTCGTTGACGCCTCGCGATCCGATCATCAACACGGCGTGGCGAACGCTGGTGATCTCGCGCTTAATGTTGGTCGTTAAGGAATTTGCGACGCGCAGCATACGCTCAGCGATTCGTTGGTGTTGCATGATCAGCGGGACAACCTCGTCCGGGTCGTAGTCTGGCGATTGCGTCATCCGCCAGATCCGCCAGTAAGCGGCGCCTTCCGAGACGTGGTTGTTTGACGTGGAGTGCGCGAGGTCGACGCGCACGTCTTGTGGGTTTCCATCCATGGCTTTTTACTTTCGATACGATCCCCCGAACACAGTGGGCCTAACGAGCCGTGCCCAAGAATACGTTTGCGGAACACACGGGGGGCTTGGTTTTTCCCCAAGGAACCACCCGCAGCGCCGCCGCGGCGGCGGAACCTACACATAATCCAGCAGTCTCAGCTGAAATAACTGAGAAGTCACCGAATACGTATACTGCAATAAATTCTGCTCCGTTTGTAATTTGACAATCGCGTCAGTGACGTCCACCGATTCGATCTCGGCGACGATGCGTTCAAGTTCCAGGGTGACGTCCTCGTTGCGAGTTTCGATGGAATCGAGGTTTTCCAGCGTCGAGGACTGCTCCCCGACGACCCGCAGGAAATGATCGATGTAGCGGTCAAACTCGCCGATCGCAAAATCGGCGCGCTCCTGCCATTCAGAATCCGACAATCCGCCGGAACTACTCAAGTCGTCACGAAACTGCCGCAGCACTTCAAACACCGACATGGTGCCCGCATGCACGACGCTCTCTTCGCCGACCTGCCGCACCGCGCGGCTATCCACATGCGTCACCCACCCGGTTTGGCTGTCAATAATCGGTTGATTGTCGGAGAAGTCGATGGCCGTCGCGGTCGCCCCACCGTCGACGCTCAGTGTTCCAGTGGCCACCAGATCGACCGTGCCATCGAAGCCCGCCGCGATGTTGGAGGCATCGACGAACACTTGCTCACCGGAGGGTCCGGTGATACGCAGATCGGTGTCGGCATTGGTGAACGCCACGGCTGGGCCACCATTCAGCGAAATTGTTCCGGACGAGCCAGTACCACTAGTGTCGTGGATCTCCAGCACGTGGGTTCCGGACTGTCCGATCACAGTGTCCAGGGTCGCGGAACTCGCACCGGGCGCGATTCCGGACCCACCGGAGTAGGTCGTGCTGTTGTGCTGCACCAATAGCGTTTGACGTCCGACGGCGCTGTTGGTTCCGGACCCTGGTTCGGCGCCCGTGATACCGCTGAACGTGGGGCTAAGTCGATCCTGAGCAAAAAAGATCTCGTCTCCGGCATACACCGTGTCCACAGACAGTGCCTGGGCCACCACCACTGCCTGCCGCTGCGAGGCTCCGGCGTATGCTACTTCCGCGACGCCGTTTTCTGCTGTCTTATGGAATGGTCGCGTGCGCGTCGCGGTTCCCGCAAATAGGTAGGCATCGTCGACCTGGGTATTGGAGACCAGCAGCAGCTGGTCCAGAATCTGCCCGACTTCTACGGAAAATACGTCGCGCTCGAAGGTGGACGTGGTTTGCAACGCGATTCCTTTGGCCGACACGAGCAGGTCTTTTGCTTCCAGCAGTCGAGCCACGCTGGAATTGAGCTTCGTGCGTGCGACCTGGATATTCCCCAGTTGTGCTGCTTGCTGAGCGGTGTCCCCGCGGTAGCTGAGAATCGCTCGGGTATCCACCGGATCGTCGGAGGAGCGATTGATGCGCAGTCCCGAGGTCAGCCGTTCCTGGTACTTGGCAATATTCTGGTTATGGATCGCCGCCGATCTGATCGACTGAGCGGTCAAGGACAGTGAGGTTACGCGGAAGGACATGGTGGTCTTACCTGATAAGCAGCATGAGTTCTTCGGTGGTCTGGTTAATGGTCGTCAGGTAGCGCGCCGCGGCTTCGTAAGAACGTTGGTAAACCAGCATTTGCGCCACTTCTTCGTCGGGATCCACGCCCGTCACGCTGGCGTATTGGGCCTCGAGATTCGCGCCCACGATTTCCAGGCTTTCCTTGGCCTGGTTTAGCGACAGCACGTCGCTTCCGACTTGGGCCGTCAGGTCGTAGGTGAAGTCCCTGGCGGAACGGTTGTCGAGCAGGGCGAGCGCCCGATCGCGGCTGTCGATCATACGGGTCAGATTAATTGAATCACCGGGCTGGCCGCTCAACGAGGCGGCCAGCCGGTCTGGAGCGGCCGATATTTCCGCACTGACCTGCAGCGTGCGCGCATTATTGCCGGTAAAGAACGTATTGATTCCCAAGGCGACCAGAAACCCCGTTTCGTCGGCCTGCGCCACGGCGTCCACCGCAAACGACTCACCGGCAACCACGGTCCCCGAGGTCAGGCTGACCTGCAGTCCGTTGGCGAACTCCAGCGTACTGCCGGGTGTGTAACCAGCACCAATATTGAGCGTCTCAACAAACTGTCCGCTGCCGTCACGCAGTTCGATCTGCAGACCGTCGGTGACGCCAATCTGTCCCGCACCAGAGAAGACGAACGAATAGGTGTCATTGTCGGCGCCCTGGTAAACTCCCGCGACGGAAGGGACGGAAGTACCCGACAGCCCGGAAACATCCGGCTGGTCTTGTGGTAGTCCCGTGAAGTCAAAGCGGTACCCGCTTTCGGCCACGATCGACAACCCTCCTCGCTGCGGGTCAACAATCCCTTGGAGGTTAGGAATCTGGCTGATCTTGTCCGCGACGGTACGCAGCGTATCGAGCTCTGGATCAATGTCAATAGGATGCAACGTTCGCAGGCCGGTGGCTTCATCAATTCGGCTGAGCGTCAATCTTCCGGCGGTGATTTGCAGTGCACCGTCGAGCGATGCGAGGGGCGCATCAACGTCCGCCACGGTGCGCTGGCCGATCAGCATATCAAACGCTCCACCCAGTCCCACGCCTCGTGCGTGCTGCGAATCGAAGGTTTCGATCAAGCCCCAGGCCAGTCGGTCGAGTTCTTCGCCGTAGCCTGGCAGCGTTTCGTTTAACGTCGTGAGGGCGGCTGCCACGGACCCTGGTCCCATTTCCACAGGCGATTGCCCCGACGAGCGATAGATGGCCCAACCGTTGTCGTCGCGCCGCAGTTCCAGTTGGGGCGGGCGACTGGCACCGACGAGCACGGCGCCGCCTCCCAGGATGACCGTATCTTCGGCTTCATTGACTTGGACGTCGACCAGCGTCGACAATTCGCTAACGAGTGCGGTACGGCGGTCCAGCAAGTCATTCGGTTGGCGTCCTTGCAGCTTCGAATTGCGGATGCGCCCGTTAAGATCGGTGATCTCTCTGGTCAGACCGTTGATGCGATCGAGCATCCCCTCGACTTCCGCCGTGATACTGGTGGCCATGCGGTCCATATCCAACGTATTTCGTTGAATTGCCGTCACCAGCTTCTGCGCGGTGCGGATCACGTCCTGCCGCGAGACTTGTTCATCGGGGCGGGCCGAAAGTTCCTCCAGTCGATTGAATAGCTCGTTGATCTCGTCGGGAAGCGAACCATTGCGAAACTGGAAGATGGACTCGATTTGGCGGGCGTATTCCAGTTGCGAAGCCACCTGACTTTGGTCGCTGGTATATTGCAGCAGCGCTCGTTCGACCACGCTGGCTTGAGCCCGTCGAATGCGGTTGACATCCACTCCCGAGCCCTGTTCCAGGCCGTACCAGTTGAAGGAATCGCGATCGACAAACAGCGCGGATTGGCGGTGGTATCCGGGCGTATTGGCGTTCGCCAGGTTTTGACCGACCACGTTCAAGCCAATCTGGGCGGCTCGTAGAGCCGTAAGTCCAACTGAAATTTGATGCAGCATGGCCGCCCTCTAAAACTGGTTCTGGTAGTAGTGGGTCGTGGCCTGGTGGTCGAGCGAGCCGTCCGGCAAATAACGGCCGCTGTGTCGGGGACTTCCTGTCAGCACCTGCATGACGTCGGCCAGAATCTGCAGCCCCCGGGCCACAACCGCGATACTGCCATCAGCCAGTGCGGCCGTTTCCTGGGCTCGCGTGGCCAGTCGATCTCGGGACTGCATCACCTGGCGTCGATCCTCGGGGGACAGCGTTTCCGCCCACCGCGCGATGGTCGCCTGCGCCGAGCTGATCCCCAACGCCTGAGCCAGCTCGTCGCGCAAGTCGGCGCGATCGCGGCGCACGTCGGCCACGTGCCGCAACTCCTGCTGCTGAGCTTCCAGCAAGTTCGGCAAGCCCACGGTATCGTGCCGGCGCAGCGCGTCGCGTACTTCGTGCAGGGTTTGGTTAAGCCTTTGCAGTGCGCGATCTTCGCGTTCGAGGTGCTCCACGCACCTCCGCGCCAAGGCTTCCTGACATTTCGGCTGTTCAGTCATGTTGGCTCCCTGCACGATAGGCGTCGGCCGCCTGACTGGATTGAGTCAACGCACGCGCCAAGCCCAGTCCCTGCGCGTCTGCGATCTGCTGGCCCATGTACTGGTCGAACAGGCTGCCCAGCGCGTCGGCATGATCACCAGGAAACAGACCATCCTCGGTCAGCGTCTCGCGCATCGACTTGATCAGCAATGACGCGAACATGGATTCCATCTCCTTGCCGAGCAACTGATCATTGGCAGGTCCGGTCTTGCCCGATCCGGGGGCGCCACGCATC
This sequence comes from uncultured Planctomycetales bacterium, assembly GCA_963695565.1. GTDB lineage: Bacteria > Planctomycetota > Planctomycetia > Pirellulales > Pirellulaceae > CAVOGW01. The sequence goes on along the minus strand of CAVOGW010000001.1, from coordinate 928,011 downwards.
CGGGCAGCCGCCGATGAGAGCAACGTAGTGCTGACGTCGATCCCCGTGACATTCGATAGGTTGTTCATGGTTGGCTCGTCCTACTGCAACAGCAATTCGGCATGGAGGGCACCTGCCGACTGGAGTTGTTGGAAAATCGCGCTCAGGTCTCGCGGGGTGACGCCCAGGACGTTCAGGGCCTGGGCCAGGTCCCCCACGTTCGTCGTCTCTCCCAATACGAAAACAGGCCGCCGTTCCTCTTCCACTTGGATGTCGGTGCGAGGCACCACAGCGGTTCGTCCTTCGCTGAACGGCGTGGGTTGCGAAACGATCGGTGACTCGGTAGTCAGCACGGCCAGGTTGCCGTGAGCGATTGCCACCGACGAGATCTGCACGTTGTGACCGACAACGATCGTACCGGTTCGTTCGTTAATCACGACCCTGGGACTCATGTCGGGGACCACCGGGATGGCGGTGACCATACCCACAAATGCGATAGGGTCGAGTGCGTATTCGGCGGGCACAATCAGCTTGACGCTGGCCGCATCCTCGGCAAAGGCCACGCCGGGGTAACGCGCGTTGATGGCGTCCGCGACGCGGCGGGCCGTTTCAAAATCGATATTCCGCAACAGCAGCCGGACATTTCCGCAGTGGAGAAAATCGGTGGGGACGGCCTCCTCCACCGTGGCACCATGGGGAATCCGGCCGCTGGTGGGGTATCCTTTTTGAACGGAAGCGCCATCCCCATCGAAGGCGAACCCGCCGGCCGAAACCGGCCCGGCGGCGACAGCGTAGACGTTGCCATCGACGCCGTACAAGGGCGTCGTAATCAGCGTCCCGCCCAACAAGCTCTTGGCTTCGTCAAAGGCCGAGACGATGACATCAATGCGGCTTCCGGGGCGAGCAAAAATGGGAAGTTCCGCAGTGACGGTGACCACCGATAGATTATCGGTGCGCTGTCGGGTGTCCGTGGGCGCCAACAATCGTTCCGCCGGACTTGCCCGCAAACCGAAGTTTTGCAACATGTCCTGAGCAAACCGGCGTGTTACGGGGCTCTTGCCCCCGGTGCCATTCAATCCGGCCACCAGTCCCATTCCGGTCAACTGATTAATCCGCACGCCATCCAAGGTCGTCAACGACTTAATCGAGACCTGTGCGTGGCTCAGCGAACCGATGGCATGCAGCGCGGTACAGCCAACGAGCAGCAGGGCGATGGACTTACCCCATGCCGCCGTGCAAAGCCCATGTTGTGCATTGGACCAGAGGTCTGCAGCGCGTGCAGTGGTAGCCCCCCGAATCAACAGCAGCCGGCGCATGTTCTGAATGGATGTCATGATGCTCTACAGTGGACGGTACTTGTTCCAGGCTCTAGTCAGCCATCCTTGTTCCGTAAATCGAGACTCGATGCCGTCTCCGTCGTAACAAATCTGGAAGTCCGCGATGTACCGCGATTCGATGCTGTTGTCAGCGCGGATATCGAGTGGCCGGATCACACCTGATACGGCCAGCGCCCGTCGCTCACCCGATACGGTCCGTTCGCGACGCCCGCGGATCACCAGGTTTCCATTCGGCAAACACTCCACAACGGTCACGGTAATCTGATCGGTAAACCCCCGGGCCACGGAATAGGTCGACGATCCGTCGAAGTTACTCGAGCCATTCGTTTGGACGTTGAAGCTGGCGTCACCGTCCTTGCCGCCAAAATCGCCGCCCAGAGCCCCGGCCAGCGAGAAACCACCCTTGGCGTCCGCAGCCCGGTCCAGGGCCCGTTGATCCCGGTTGTCCACATCGGTAGATTCGTTGACCAGCACGGTGATCGTATCGCCGACGGCGCGAGCTTGGGTATCGAAGAACACATACGCCTTGCTGCGATTTCGACACTGCCAAAGCGATTGTGCTTTACACGTTTCCGCCGACGCGAAAATCAACGGGGCGGCAGTGAATGCCAACACGATCGTGAGGCGCCAGCGTGACGCGACGTGCCTTTTGCGGTAACCGTCCGAGGACAGGCCCAAGAGCGTGTGGATGGAATGTTGTGCCGGAAAATAATGCATAGGTTTCCTCGATCCCGCTTGCAGGTTAGGCAGTGCTACACGGCACGGTGCCTTTCGGCGACCAGTACGAACTGGCAGCACAGTCGAGTGGGTCCGTCACACCGCAGGCTCACTCGCTAGTGCGTCGTGCTTGTATTTCTCACGCTGTCCCATCAAAGTCGGATAGTTAACTCATCGGCACTCACCACTCGGGCCGTGATGACTTTGTTCGTTTCAGGGTTGCGAACGCGAATGTTGTCGCCCACGGTGCCCGCTTGCAATACTTCCGCGTCCACCAGGGTCACCGTCAGATTGCCTTTGCGGGCCACAACCCGCACGCGATCACGCGGCTTCACGACGGGCTGCGGGGTTTGCGGCCGGGCCGACACCAGACAGCGAGGATGCACGGGCTGGCCACGGCGCAAGGGCATGTTCAATTGCTTGCCGACAAGGGTGGAGGGTGACACCATCTGGTCCGGGCGGCTGACCGGTTGCCAATGGGTGGTCAGCATGTGAGGCTCCAGCGTCTGTCCGCGCTGCAGGTCATGGGCCGCAATCGCCTGTTCGGCGAACAATTGGGAACAGACGAGGATCTCGTCGGTCTTGGTCAAACGACCATCCTCGTGAATCAGTAATTTCACGCGGTTATTACCCGGCCGTGGCTGGGGCAGTAGTGCCACATCCAGATCGTCTGGACTGCGCACGCCCGCGAACAGTTCGGCCTCCAGTGGCTGCAGCAGCTTCACCCGCACCGCGGACGGATCGACGCCCCAGGCCTCGGCCAAGGCGAGCTGAATCACCTGTTGCACGTGTTCATCGTGCGTGGCGGTTGCGGACCGATGAATTGCAACTTGAGATGCCCCCATGACTTGAAATGCGGCGAGTCGTGGCGACGCTAATTCCAACCGGAATCTCACCAGGGACGCATCGATCTGCAACGACGACTGGTTCGCGGGAAAGTCCGCGATGTCCAGCGTCTCTAATTGTCGACGCTGCAACAGCGTGACCTCGCTGATTTCGGCAATGTCGCTGAGCATCACCACCGAGCTGCGGGGGGCAACGACCGCCTGAGGCTTCAGCTGAACTCGGATCGGTCCCGGCTCGGCATGGGCTAGACAGGGGAAGCACCAGCACACACCGATGGTGGCCAGCCAAAGTGGGCTTAGGCGGTAGGCATTGGCGGCCGTGTTTGTCGTTCGTAGCATAAGTCGGCTCAAGTTCCCAAAAGTCATTTCTAACGAACGATTTGCGACGTGTTTGAGAGCATTTCATCGCCAGCTCGAATGGCCCTCGCGTTCACCTCGTAGGCACGTTGCGCGGTAATCAGCCCCACCAGCTCGGTAACGACTTCCACGTTGGAGGATTCCAGGAAACGCTGTCGTAACATGCCCATGCTATTTTGGCCGGGGACTCCCGCAATCTCGGCGCCTGACGCTCCGTTAGCCGCGTAGAGGTTGCCTCCCTCGCTGCTGAGGCCTGCGGGATTGGGAAATCGAAAGAGCTGGATGGAGCCCAAATTGACCGGTGCGCCGTTTTGCAATGCCGACACGGTCCCATCGATGCCAATGGTCAACGTGTCGAGATTGACGTCGGGCGGAATGCTGATCCCTCCGTCCAAGGGCAGTCCATCTCCATTCACGAGTCGCCCGGTGGCATCTGGATGAAACGCCCCGTCGCGAGTGTAGCGCGGGTCGCCGCTGGCCAGCGTAACCTTGAAGAAACCGCTTCCTTCAATGGCCACGTCGGTGGAGTTGCCTGTGGGCGTGATATTGCCGCTGGTAAACAGCTTCGTGGTACCCACGGCCCGCGCACCGCTGCCAATCTGCAACCCGATGGGCGTGGGCTGGCCGACGGATACCTCGCCACCGGCCTGCTGCACCGTGGCGTACACCAGATCGGCAAAGTCGACGTGACTGCGCTTGAAACCGTTGGTGTTGACGTTCGCCAGATTGTTTGCGGCCACGTCCAACAGCGTCTCCTGGGCCTTCATGCCCGTCGCACTGGCGAATAACGCTCGTATCATGCTATGTCTTCTCCCCAGTCTGTTTTTTGGCTTGTCGTGTTCCAGCGGCACGCGACGATCACGTCACGCGCTACGAGGAATCTACGCGCACATGATGAACCGTGGAACGAGGTCAACGGGCGCGTCAGGCTCGCTCACGCGAACCAGGGCGTGCCATCGTTCGGAACTCCTTGCTTACCCTCGTGTATGCTGTTGTAGGGCTTCCGACATCGACCTGAGGGCCCGCAGGGCCGCTTCGTGGTGTCTGACGGTTGCAATCATTTGTACTAACTGGTCTGTGGCATTGACGTTGGCTCCTTCGCGTACGCCTTGGACGAGGCGCGCATCACTGGCTTCTGATTTGACGCGCGCCGCGGAGAACATGGTTTCTCCCTCGCGTTGCAGTCCGTTATTGTCGGCGAATTTGAGCAGTTTGAGTTTTCCCACATTTTGTCCACTGGCCAATACATCGCCTTCCTGAGTGATTTGAATCTGATCCGAGGTGACGTTGGGCGGGACTTGAATGGGGCCGTTCTGTCCAGAGACCGTCATGCCGTTGGCGGCGACGAGTGCACCGTCCTGGCCCAGAAAGAACACTCCGGCTCGCGTGTAAAACGTGCCTTTGCCTGATTGCAGCTCAAAGAAGCCCTCCCCATCAATGGCCACGTCCAACTCGCGTTCCGTGCGAATCCAATGCCCCGGCGAGAAGTCGGTCTTGGTTTGGCTGACTCGCGTCCCGTGCCCGATCGCGCGGCTTAATGAAACGGAGCCTTGTTGGGGGAGCATCGCTGCGAACGAAACGGACTGCCCGCGAAATCCGGGTGTGTTGACGTGCGAGAGATTGTGGGCCACGGCTTGCTGTTGCTGTTCCAACGCATTCACGGCAGTCGCGGCGGAGTACATTCCACTCAGCATGGCGGGCAGACCTCTACTTACGCGGTAGGATGGCAGGTGGGATGCGAGCAAGAACCGAATCCAACACGGGACACTTAGATTCGCTACAAACAGCAATTTGCGTACCATTCCAACAATCGGAGGCCCGGCCCGCCTGATTCGCCGGCGTTTTTGCGTAATCAAAAAATTGTGTGTGATGAGGACGGAATGTTTTTCCGGTGGGGAGCGGAAATTCGTTCCCTGACGATAGCAGCCCATGTGGACGAATCCCGTAGCCAAGAACACGGCATGGGGCTAACGCCCATCGGCTGATGGAATCAACCGTCCCCAAGCAGGGGCGGGGTTCCGGTGATCGCAGCCTGCGGCAGTATGGCCCGAGCGTCGGAGGTCAGCCCGCGTTCTAAACGGTGACTTGCAGTGAATTGATGAGGTTGACGGGGGGGATTTTTCCAAGTCGCTCCAACTCCGCCGCTTCATCACGCACGGCGTGGAATGCATCCCTGAGCGTCTGCATAATTTTAGAGCGCCGACTCGACGCTGGCCGGCGTCGTTTCCAACAAGGCGTTTTGCATATACTCACAGAGCCGGGCGATTTGTTGGGGAATCTCCCCCTGACTCATATCCAGCCCCGCAGCCAATGCGTGGACGACGCGAAGTGCCTTGAGTCGATGTGTGGTAGCGGCCGCCATATCGCCACTCATCACGGCCTCCCGCGTTCCGTGCAGGCTGGTGATGCCGGAATCGTAGAGCGCGATCAACATGTCGGCCCGCGTCCATCCCTGTGCCCGCTGTGCTTCGTAGACTTGTTTGGCGTACATCATGGCTCAGATTGCCCCTTCCATACCAGGTCTCAGCTGGCGTACCAGCAGATACGTTGATCGCTGCTATCCGAGCCGCGCGAATCCGGCAAGCTGGGACGTGATGAAACTGGCGGATGTCTGGAGGTCATTCACGGCGGACTCCAGCGCCGAAAATTGGGCAATCAACCGCTGTCGTTGCGCATCGAATTGCGAGTTGAGTCGATCGATCGACTTTTGGATGCTGGCGTCAATGTCCTCGTAGCGCTGGTTGACGGTCTTGATCTGGCCGTTCTCCGCATCGGTCAATTCGCCGATCAGCTTGTCGATCCGCGAGGCCAGTCCACGTGTGACGGTGAGCGTCGAGTCGGGGCCGTCCACGATTTCGCTGCTATCGAGTGTCACGCGGACCTGCAGATCGGCCGTAAACTCGTTGTTCTCATCTCCCTGCAGCACCGTACCCCGACCGACCGCCGGTTCCTCCCGGCCGTTGACGATAAACACGCCGGACACGTCCTGGCCGAGATCGGACTCGGTGCCGAGAAAACCCAGCGCGGCGAAGGCGGTCCCGCTGAGCAGTTTGACTTCGGAAGCGGAACCGTATTTGAGCGAACTAACGACCAGACTGCCTCCGTCAATGCTGACTTGGACATCGCGTCCCGCCAGCTGGCTATCGGCATTGATCTTCGATTCCAGTTCGGCGGCCAGCTCTTCCGGCGTGTAATCACCGTGCGCCAGCTTGATTTCGCCGGAGGCCTTGCCGTCAACAACCAGGCTGAAGGTATCGTTGGTCTGGTCAATGGTCGTCATGACGGCCGGCGAATTGGCAGCCGTGATCGAGGCTTGCTCGGCGGCCGACGTGACGTCGACCTGGACGGTACCTTCGGCGGTGCGGACGCTGCCTACGATAAAGCTGATTTTGCTGTTGGTGCTGTCGGCTCCTAAGGCCAGCAGTCGGGCGGCGTCCTGAGCAGTGACCCCTTCGACTTGACCGGACAGCACGGCCTTCAATTTCGATTCGTCCAGCGTCAGTGTGCCGTCATCTGCCAGTGACGCTCCCAGCGCCGTCAGCCGATTCATGCCGGAATGGAGGTTGCCGACGATACTGCTGACGGCCAACTGTAGCTCGTTCTCGATGCTGGTGACAGCACGTTCGCCTAGCAGTGCGCCACCCCGTTGTAGTTCGGCGTCGTAGGATGTCTGTTGGTTCACATAGTTGATGAAATCGTTGTAGGCGTCGACAAACTCCTGGACAGCGCTCACGCCACCGTCCACGTCGCTTTCCACGTTCAGCGTCACGGTCGCGCCTGCATCGGCACTGCGTAGGTCCAGTGTCACGCCCTCGATCACGTTGTTCAACTTATTTGAGTTGCTGGAAATCGTGATGGCCCCCGCCCCGGAGCCAAAGCTGACTTCGGCGTTCTGCGCTTGCTGGACGATCTGATCAAAAGCGACGCTGTCTCCGCCGGACAGCGTGCCGGTGATGGAAAACTCGGAAGTCGTCCCGGTGTCATGCGAGGCGACCAGCAAGCGAAACGGCGTACCGTCCGAGCCATCGTTGATGACCGAGGCAGTCACGCCGGCGTCGGCGTCGTTGATGGCATCTGCCAGTCCGCGCAGCGTATTGTTTTGTTCATTGATTTCAATCGTGGCCGAGGACCCGTCATTCTTCTGGATGAAGAGCGACCCGGTGCCAAGGGCGGCTTCGCTGTCGCCAAAGCCGCCCGAGGCGATCTGGTGCACAGTGGCCAGGGCATTGACCTGCAATTGGTAGGTGCCGGCCACCGCATCGTCGGAGGCGGCGGCCTGCACGATTTCTTCGTTGCTGGAACGCACGACCTTGTTGTTGAGTGCCGTCGTCTGGATGGACGTTAACTTCGTGAGAGCTCCGCGAAATGATAGCAGCCGGGATTCCACGCCGGCGAACGACGCTTTCTTGGCGAGCACGGTACTGCGACGCGCGCTGAAGTTGTCAATTTGGCGCTGTTGAATCTGCAACAGTCCGTCGATGATACTGGCGGTGTCCAGACCCGTAATCAGGCCGTCGATGTTAATCATGACGATCTTCCTCGCTAGTTGTCGACGTCACGACATCCTTAACGATTCGCCGCGAAGTGTGTCTAACCATTCAAGAGTGAAAGCACTAATTGGGCCGTCTGGTTGGCACTGGACAGGACCGACGTTCCGGCCTGCAGCAGCACCTGGTGTTTCGTGAACTCAGTGACTTCGTCCGCAAAGTCGGTATCGCGTATGACGGATTCTGCGTTGACGGTGTTTTCCAAGGTGACCCGCAGGCTGTTCGCGGTGGAATCGAGCGTATTCTGCTGGAAGGCACCTAACAAGCCGCGCAGGGTGGTGATGTCGTCAATCGCGGTGTCCACGACACCCAACGTCTGCTGCGCACCGTCCGCGCTGTCGACGCGAATATCGGCAAGGCTGGTGAACATGGTGGAGTCGTTGGCCAGGCCCAACGCCTCGGGGGCCACCGAAGAAATGGCTACTTTGGCGGTTTGATACTGGTTGGCGCCAATGTGAAATACCAGCGAGTTGTCCTCGACAAAGACGTTGCCCAGTGTCCCCGTGACGGTGAACACCGGATCGGCATCCTCGCCAATCGACAACCTGAGCCCTTCGGCGGGGCCGCTGGTCGCCAGGGCCACATTTCCATCCCCCGTAAACAGCGAACCGTCGATCGTTCCCGCAACGTTCGCCCCGAAATCCTGTAGGATCGGGGTGCCAAAGCCGGACGAATCCGCCGCATCGGCCAGATCGGAATTCACTTGAATTTCGGCAGTTGTGCCGTAATGCACCGAGTAAATACGGGTCCGTCCATCGGTCGTGTTGTCGTCGGCGATGACTCCGGTCTGGTCGGTGAATTCATTGATGCGGTTGATCACGTCGGTTTGCGTCGAGCCCACGTTCAAGCTGATGCGCACCCCATTGATGTTGAGAATTTCCTCCGCGGCCAGGGGGAGTGTCTGTGGCGTGGCGGTCTCGACCACGGCACGTTCACCCGGTGCGATGATGTTCACCGAGTAGATTCCCGCGGTTGTATTGGAGTCACCGCTGAGAAACGTGACATTAGGATCGGACGTAGTGCCATCGATACCGCCTGTGCCATCCAGCAGTTTCTTGATGCCGAATTGCGTATTGTTGGCAATCCGGTGGATGGTATCCAGTGCGTTATCAATTTCCTGCTGGTTGGCGCGGAGCGCGTCATCATCGTTCACGCCGGTGTTGGCTGAGTCGATGGCCAGACTGCGGATCTTGACGAGCAGCGAATTGATTTCGGCGAGTGCCCCTTCGGCCGTTTGCACCAGTGAGATCCCTTTTTCGGTATTGTCGATCGCTTGTCGCAGACCCGCGATCTGAGCGCGTTGTTTTTCGGAGATCACCAGGGCCGACGGTCCATCGGCTCCCCGGTTGACCTTCAACCCCGAAGCAAGCTTTTCCAGTGAACTATTCAAACCTCGCGATGATCGGCCCAAGTAATGTTGAGCGGTCAAAGACGAAACGTTATTGGCAATTGTTAACGCCATGTTGTGATCTCCATTCCCAGTCTGTGGGCGCTTCCTTGTCCGTCGTCCTTGACGTCAGTCCCATTTGGCAGCCATCAAATGTCGCTGCAAATACAAGCACGATGCGCCAGCTAGTGTGCCTGGTTCAGGGGCAGACTCACTCGCTGGCGCGTCGTGCTTGTATTTCACTCGCTTGCGCGTCGTGCTTGTGACGCTGTACTACTAATCTCGTGGAATCTTCATGTCGAGGTAGCGAAGGATGGCCGACGCTGTGGCCTCAGCTGCATCCTGGCTGTGGTAGTCGCCGTGGGCGAGCTTCTTTTTCACTTGTTGCAGCAATGCCTGACGGTTAATGTCGTAACGGGGCGATTTCAGCTCGCGTGTCAGCGCCGCAATATCTCCCGCCGGCCCACGGACGTCGGCACGTTCGGCGGGCACGTTGCTGTCCTGGGTGTTGGCGGGGCGCGCGTTGGCATTGACCTTGGTTGTCTGGTCGACATTCTGTGTTTTTTCGATGCGCATACCTCGGCTCCTTTAGCTCGGGTCGTCGTCCGCAGGTATCATCGAACGCTGGCGGGAAAACTTGCCAACAATCTCCGGCTCAAGTTACACCCTGGTTCCGACGATGTTGATTTTGTCGATTTTGCCGACTGGGGTAGCAGCGGTCTGGATCGACCCGACTGTTGATCGCACAAAACACGCTGAACAGCCAACTCCGCGACGGCGCGTCGATTAAACGACCCGCCCACGCTCAGCGGTGCCACCGGAATTCCGCAGTCACGGTCCCCCAGCATCGAGTGGGGACGGCGGGCAGGTCGGCGGCTTGTCAGCGTGCAGCGCAGGTGCCAGGTCGGCCATCATGTCACGTCATGCTGCCCCATTCGAAAGCAGCTGCCGCTACGCGGGGGACCGGCCACCATCAACATGGGCCGTGCTTGTTCCCTTCGCAGCGGTCCAGCAAGGGGCGGTATATGGCCGAGGCAGGTTCATCGAAGGGCAACGTCGGCAAATCCCGCCGAAATGTTTCCATCGATGGATGGCGCGATCAGGTAGTGCGCCTGCTGGAGTTTCGGCTGCAACTGCTGCTGGTGCTATGCTGTATCAGCTGGGGTCTGACACTGGGCATCGTGTTCTGGCGTCCCCCACCGGCTGGCCTCCGGCAGTCACCTCATGGCCTGTCCAATTCGACATTGGAGTCGCTGCAGTCTGTCGCCGTGGACTCGACTGATGCTCGTCGTGGAACCGTCCCGGCCACGACTCGGCAGCTGCATCTGATCGACGTGATGCTGACTCACGGCAACGTGGCTCAGGCCATGGATGCCTACGCGCGGCTGGAACCTGAGGTGGGTACGGCCCTACACGATCAGTTGACGTACCGCATCGCCGTAGCACGCGAAACGCTGCAACAGATCGAGCAGGCAGCGGACAGTTATCAACAACTGGCCTTACAGACTAAAGAGCCACAGATGGCTTTGGCAGCCCGTTTAGGGCAGGTGCGCATCTGGCTCCGTCATGGCCGATCCGATCTCGCTCGACCCGTTGTGGCCCGCTCCTCCCTGGAACTTGAGACCGTGACCGCCAGCGAGCGCATCCAAGGTGAGTTGGCCCATCTGTTTGGCTTGACCCTCTTACCCGATCAACCGGCCACCAATGACCCGTATTTGGATGATGACCGGATTGCGGTCTCGCAGCCGCGCTGGTCGCCGACCGAGCTGTTGGAACTGGCCGAACCCACCCAGCACTCGCCGCAGGGCGCGGCCGGGGACGCGGCGAATTCGGCTGACCCGGACATTGCGGGCCCTGCGGATACAAGGGTCCTCTTTCGTTACGGAGATAATCCTGCCGAAATTCAGCTGCAAATTCAGGAACCGCCGCGTCCCGCGAAGCAGTTGATTGACGCATTGGCGGAGGTCGCGAAGCTGAAACTGAGCTGGAGCAGGGCGGCGGAAGCGGCGTTGACGGGACGTTCCCTGCAACTGGCTCACCCATCGATTGCTGCCGCGGTAGCGCTGGATCAGTTACTGCTGACGTTCGAACTCTGCTGGTTTGTCGAGTCCGACGTGGTGCTCGTTCGTTCCTGGTCGGAGATCACCGAGGCACAGAAGTCACAATTTTTGCGTGCATCGTCCGCGCGGCAGTTGCGACACGCAATCACCACCCATCCCGATCACCCGCTCGCTCAATTCAGTTACCTGGCGCTGGGTAATTTGGAGTTCAATGACGGCGCTTTCACAAACGCGGTGTCTGTCTACGATCAATTTCAGAATCAATTTCCTGCCTCGGTCGACGTGATTTTCGCGCAATTTAATACCGCGAAGGCCTTGCTGCAGCTGCAGCGGCGGGGCGAGGCATTGGAGAAGTTCCTGATGGTCGCCGACGGGGCCCACGGCCACCCCTTGCAATCGCCAGCCAACGCCTACGGTGGGCGGATGCAGCTCGAACAGGGCGCGATTGTGGAAGCGATTCGCCCCTTGATGCGAGCGGTCTCCACCGCCCCGCACTCCGCTCGCAGAGTGGTCCCGGCCTTGACGCTGGCGTCCGCCTATCTGCTGGCTGACAACGCACACGCGGCGACACAAGTGCTGATGGAAGAGCGTCACAACATGGTTCGTCAGCATGACATTGCGTTGGCAGATTTTCTCGGTAGTTACGCGCGGTTTCGGGCCGCCCAAAACGATTTTGACCTCTTGCAGAGTGGTCGGAGTCTGATCCGCAGTCTAGGCAATCTGGAAATCGAAACATGTTTCGGCACGCACATTTATCTGCTCGCCGGAGATGCCTTGCGTGACACCGGATTTACGCCGCAAATGGCCGAGTTGTACCAGACAGCTCTGCAAAATCAACTCCCCTCGTGGGTGCGGCGCGAAGCCCAAATGCGACTGGTCTCCTACTTCCGGGAAAATGGCAACAACCCCCTGGCTCGCGAGTTGCTACAGCAGATCATCGATGAGGCTCAACACGGTGACGGCGCGCCGTTCGATTTTCGACACGACGCCATGGAACAGCTGGCCAGGTTAGAGCTTCAAGAAGAACGACCGGAAGCCTGTCTGGCCCTCTGTCGTGACCTGGTGCAGGAGCAACCGGCCGCGGACATATTGCACAAAGTGCTGAAACTGATGGGGCGGGCCTACCAGCATCAGGGTGACCACTATAATGCGGCGCTCTGTTTCGCGGGCATGCTGCCACACGCCGGACAGGCCGGGGCCGCCGAGTTAGAGCACGCGCTGGAAACGAAAGGACGTTGAGCATGATGCCATTTCCAGAGTCACATCAGACGACGAAGACTCGACGCGCGGAGCACGACGGGCTGTTCCAGCAGGAGTCGCTGCCGCTGACCAGGTACACGCTGCTGATCTCGTGCTGCCTGGCCTTGAGTCTGACCGCGGGGCGGAGCGTGGCGCAAACTGCCGCCATTCGGCAGCCTGCGGTACGTGCGCAGTCCCGGCCGGCAGCACCCGAGCCCCCCGAATTGGTTCCCCACCCGGCGGCTCCGTATCTTCCGAATTCCGACTACGATACACTTCCCACGCATGCAGAATCAGATAGTTCAGATCCCTTTCTTGTGCCCGTGGTCGATGCGGCGGACGCGCCCTTCAATCTCCCCGAGCCCCGCGTGGACTCCGTGCCCCTGCCGGCGTCCGCACCGCCCGAAACAGAGCTGGAAGCGGCAGCGAGCAGCAGGCTGAACGCGTCCGCCATCGATCCCATGCCCATGCTGCAGTCCATCAACAGCGAGTTGACCTCGGCGGCACAGCGCGAGTCGACCCAATTCGATTCCCTGCAACGCGGCCTGCAAAAACTACGGCAGGCGAACGAGTCCATGCGTGAACGGGCCCAACAAGATCAGAAATTGTTGGAGGCGGAACGACGTCGAGCACGTCGTGCGGAACAAGTCGCGGAGGACGCGCGTCAACAAGCTGAGCAGGCGCGCGTGGCGGCCGAGGAAACCCTGCGCCGATTCCAGGAACTGAATGTGGCAGCCGAGCCGCCAGCCGTCGAACCCACACCCATCCACCACGACGACAGCCTCGATCAGCTCGAGGACGCCACGACGCCCAGCCCCCCTGGAAAATTTCCTCGGGCAGGCAGCTCGTCGCCGCACGAGCCACTTCTCGACAGGGAATCGATCGTCACCTCCGCCGTCCCCATCGTGGACGATTCGGTCGATCGCGAGTCTTTGGCCAACAACCTGTTCGGCGCGAAACAGTACAAACTGGCCCTGCAGATCTATGCGGAACTGGCCAAGGCCGCACCCGGGACCGAAGACGAGTTATGGTACCAGTACCAATTGGCCTGCTGCTATCGCAATCTGGGAAATACCGCTCAGGCTGAGAAATACTATCGCATCGTCGCCGGGCGCAAGGATTTTTATCTGGCGGCCACGGCCCGCTGGTACCTGTCAATGATTCAAGAACAGAAGGCGCTCAAGGAACAAATGGCCAGCTGGGAATTAGTGCTGAGCCGCGTCGACGATCATCACAAGGCTCAGGAAAAATAATCATGACACAACATGCTGAAATTGTGGCCGCTCTGAAGATCCTGGCACAACACTACACGAAATGTGAGGAAGACCTGAATCGGCTGGCACCTCGACTTGTTCAATCGGACGTACGCGGGGAGGCTTGTGTCGAGCTGACACAGGTCCTGAATTCGATTGACGTGCACCAACAGACATACGCCAACGTTCTGCGCAAATGGCAGTCTGCTGGTTTTGTGCCTTCCTCCGAGTGTCGCCAATGGAAGCATCAGGCACAAACAGCACTCGAATCGCTGCTGCGCGTGGTGCAGACGATGGAGCACAACGCAGCGGAAAGCAAGTCTCAAATCGCGCCACTGATGAATCTGGCTGCCCGCGACCACCAGGCCCGAGCCGCTTACCAGCGTGCCAGCGCTCACCAATAATCATGACACTTGCGGTTTTGACGCCCCGACGCCCCGACGCCCCGACAACATGAAACATGATGGCCGCCAACACGATGCGAAAGTAGTTCCGGTAGGAAACGGGACCGGCGCGGCGGCTGGCTTTGACATCCAGGATCATGTGCAGGACCTGCGAAGCCTGCTGGATGTGTCGACCACCGGCAAGGCGCGTCGACCGATTGGCGCATCGCAGGCCATGATCAGCCTGCTGGGCAGGGCGACACGCTATGCCAACAGCTCCGCGACGGTGCTGTTAACGGGAGAAAGCGGTACGGGCAAAGAAGTCCTGGCGCGTTGGATTCACGATCACAGTCGACGACAGTCATCGCCCTACATCCGGATCAACTGTGCGGCTTTGCCGGCACCTCTGATCGAGAGCGAATTATTCGGTCACGAGCGCGGCTCGTTTACGGGAGCCGTGCAGGCCCGCCAGGGTCGACTGGCGGCCGCTGGCGACGGGACGGTGCTGTTGGATGAGATCAGCGAGATGGACCTTGGGCTGCAAGCCAAACTGCTGCGGGTGCTCGAGGAGGAAGAATTCCAGCCGGTGGGCCGCGACACAAGCCTGCCGTTGCGGGCCAGATTCATTGCCACCTCCAACCGTGAACTGAAAGCAGAAATTCGCGACGGTAAATTTCGCGAGGACCTCTACTATCGGCTCAACGTTTTGCACTTGCATCTACCGCCGCTGCGCGAACGCCGCGCGGACATTCGTGCGCTCGTGCAGCACTTTATCGCCACATTCCGGGATGAAGCCATGCACGCCATCCAGGGTATCGATCGCGATGCGCTCGCCATGCTGATCCAGCACCCGTGGCCTGGCAATATCCGGCAACTGCGCAACGTGGTGCATCGCGCCTGCGTGGTCAGCGAATCGTCCGTGCTACGCCTGGAAGACTTTGAGATGTGCGAGCAAGCTTCCAGCGATCGACCCGCGCTGCACGACCAGGTCATGACGCTGCGTGACATGGAGCGTGAGGCGATATTTCGCGCCCTACACCGAAACCAGGGTATCAAGGAGGCTGCGGCGGAAGAGCTGGGTATCTCGTCACGCACACTGCGAAATAAGTTGAGCCTGTATCGCGCAGAGCCGCGGGGGCGTGCCGCTTGAGCGCGTGCGGGGGACCATGTGGGACGGATATTGGCCCATTCGCAAGGCAGGTTGTCTTGGCCCAATCGCTTTCCACGGATGGGTAAGCCGTCCGACGCGCTGGACGGACTAGCGAGTCGCTGGATCGTCCACTCTGCTGGTCGCCTCCCATAGCGACTTGGCCAATCCGTCTTGCGACTCGCTTTTTCCGGTCGCCTCGGAAAATATTTCCACATCAAGGCTACCGACCCCTTGGCCCGCGACAAATTCGAGTGTCCGTTGCAACGCGCACGAGTTTCTGTGAGAAACCCGCGAACGCACGACTCGGTGCGAAAATCTCGCAGGTCTCGTTGTCCGTCTGTCATCCGTCGCGTGCCCCTGGGCTGAGCCAGCGACAATTTTCCTGCTCGGGAGCGGCGTCCGGCACGCGGGTTGCTGATGAACCGTCCGCCCACCTCTCCATTGGAGTCTTTCCCCGCCGATGCCCCACTCGATAGCTGAGCACCGCTTTCTTCGCGGACGCGACGTCGCCACGGTCCGGAGCGACCGACGCCGAAAGTCGTAATGACGTGATCCCACGGCGGAGGGAGAAGCGAGACTCGTTCAGCGACTACCTGACGCTGCCAACCTTGACAGCGCCGCCCCAGGCAGCGCCGATCGACGCTCCGTCTCGCCGAACCAATACCTATTCTCAATTCGAGCGCGAGGCAACGCACGGCGCCGGTCGTCCAACGCATGGCAACCCAGAGGCGTCCGCATCCGCGCGCGCGCGGATGCGCCCGGCTTGTCGCCCCGCAACAAGACTAACGGACGACCCACTGAGTGCATGGAGAACTCAACGTCGGAAACCGCAGTGGACCCAACGTTGGAATCGACGGCGGAAACACAGATTAAAAACCAAGCGACCGGTGCCGCGCCGAACGGGATATCGGGATCGGGTGAACCGCCAAAACCATACCGAGAGCTGGCGTGTGTCTTGGGTGTGCTGGCCACGGAATTGGCCATGATCGCCTCGGATGACTCGGGCGGAATCGCGGCCTGCCAGGCGACCGCCGTCCAAGGCGGCGATACGGTTGCCGCGGACGTCCCCTCGTCTTGCAGTGAATTGCTTGAGAGCATTGCACGGTCAGATCAGGCGATCGGCTCCCTGACCGAAATGGGTTCGCACGAAGTCGATGCCGCGCTGGCTGGTGCCTTGAACCGGGACGACTTGCCGCCGTCCGTCCACGCGACATCGCTAGACGCACCGTTCGCTCGACTGCGGTACGCCGGGACGCTCACGGATTCGGATCCGCAGCTGGCGGCCGATGCGGAAGGGAATGCAGGTGAGCCGCAGTCGGGATCCGCGAACGCCGGAACTGCTCGCGACGAGTCATCCGGCCAGTGGTCGGGGCAGGGGGCTCCCACACCCTGGACGCCGACTTTGTCGAGTCGCGATGCTGCGTCTCAGCCCGCGTTCCTCAGCCCCAGCACGGGCAACTCCGATCTGAATTCGCCGTTGGACGAGCGCGCGGGTGAGGCAGCGACTCGCCCGCACAGCTATCGCATCTCGCTCGATTCTCCCGAGCTGGGACGGATTGTGTTGCGGGTCCACGATCAACAAGGACTTCGCGCGCACCTGATCGCCCAAAATGAGGCAGCCTACCAGGCGCTCGCGGCGGCCATGGACGATGCCGCGCTCTGGCTGCAAAACGCGGGCGTGTCGCTGGCCGAATTCAGTCTCAGCCACGGACAACACGAACAACACGAATCACGGGGCAGACCAGTCCCTGCCATCGAGTCGTCAAGCAACGAACCGCTTGAACCGCGAGCACGCGCGACCGCGATGTGGAGCGGACGGCTGAACGTGCTGGCTTGACACGTAACAATCAATTGGTTGATCGCAGAAAGGAATCTAGATGCAAACAAACGGAGTCGCCCTGCAGGACCAGTATCTCACGCTACTTGTCGCTCAGCTGCAAAATCAAGATCCGCTGGAGCCGGTATCTCAGGAAGAATTTATCAATCAGGTCACTCAGGTTTCCATGCTCTCGGGCGTTGAGGAACTCAACCTGTCGTTTGAACAAATGGTGGCGCTACAAGGGGAAATGTTGCAAATGCAGGAACTCAGCCTGGGCAGCGACTTCGCCGGGCGCAGCGTGCGGTTTCAACAGCCTAACGGCATCGAAGGGCAGGGGACCGTGGAACGGGTGTCGGTGGCTGACGGCCATGTGCAACTGCATGTCGGGGATAAGACTGTTTCCGTGGATCAGATCATCTCAGTCAACTAGGCTTGGAGACAACAACCAGGCTCTACCGCCAGAACAGAAAAGAAAAGGAATCGGAGCATGCTCTACGCTTTAATGACAGGAGTGTCGGGTTTGTTGGCTCATCAGCGGATGCTGGACGTCACGGGTAACAACCTGGCAAACGTGAACACGACTGCCTACAAATCGCAACGTGTCCTGTTTTCGGACATTTATTACCAAACACTTCGCTCGGCCTCGAACGGGCAGGCCACAAATCTCGGCGGTGTCAATCCATCCCAAGTCGGCACCGGAGCCGTCGTCAGCCAGATTGACCGCAATTTCAATCAGAGTAGCCTGGAACTGACGGGAGGTGCGTTTGACGCTGCGATTGAAGGAGATGGATTTTTTGTGGTGAACGACGGCACGAATGACCTGTTGACGCGGGCCGGTACGTTTGGGTTGGACGCCGACCAGATGCTGGTCGATCAAGCGACCGGCGGTCACGTGGTGCGGATCGGTACCACAGGCGAATCGAACGGCGTGAACCCGGGATTCCAGGTTTCGGGGGATTCGGCCATTCGCGTCCCCCTGGGCGCGACGGTGCTCGGCACGGAGACGAGTTCCATTGAGGTCACGGGCAACCTGAGTGCCGACGCGCCGGGACCTACCGCGGAGGTCCAGACAACAGCTGCGCCGCTACTGACGGGCGCGGCTCCCGTCAGCCTGGCAACCTTGCTGAACGCACTGGATACGAATCTGTCCGCCTACCAGGCCGGAGATATGTTGCAACTCAGCGGAGTTGATCACGATGGCACGGTCGTCAACAGTACGCTGAACGTGGACGGCACGACCACAGTGGGCGATCTGATCAATGCCATCAACGGTGCGTTTTCCGGCGCCACTGCCCAATTGGATTCCAATGGCAATTTACAACTGACGTCCTCCAGCGATGCGGCGTCCCAGCTGCAGCTCGACATTAGCGACGCGGGGAGCAACGTGGGAGGAACCAACTTTGCGCAGCACCCCTTGATCACGACGACGCTGGGGTCCGATGGCGAGGTGGTGCGCACGCCAGTCGAGTTCTTTGACGCCATCGGTCGCTCACATGTGTTGAATGTGACCTTCACCAAGCTCGCCACACCCCAAACCTGGAATGTCGCCTTGGACCTGGACCCGGCCGATGGTAGCCTCACCATTTCCAACCTCGGTGACATTGTGTTCAATGATGATGGTTCGTTTCAGCAGGTGGGGGCAACCGGAAGTCGTTCCGTGCCGCTGGCTATCCTCCCCACCGGCCAAACAAATGCTCAGACGGTGTCGCTGCAGCTGGGCGGGGTCGACGGGTTTTCCGGACTTACGCAAACCGCGAACGAATCGTCTACGTTGGGGCTCGCCGACGGTTTCGCCGCCGGGACGCTCTACGCAGCCACCATCCAGCAGGATGGCACCCTCATGGGACTGGGCACTAACGGACGCCAGGTTGCCCTGGCACAACTCGCCGTGGCCCACGTGATTAACAACGAGGGTCTCGAGGCTGTGGGCGAAAATAAATTCATCAGCACGGTGAATTCCGGGCAAGTGCAGATGGGAATCGCGACCACCGGAGGTCGCGGACGTGTGGTTTCCGGCTACCTCGAATCCTCCAATGTCGACCTGGCTTTCGAGTTCACCCGCCTGATCGTCGCTCAACGTGGTTTCTCGGCAAACGCCCGATCGATTACTGTTGCCGACCAAATGATCGAGGAGGTCACGAATATTATTCGGTAGTCCGCCGTTCAAAAAGTCATCCTGAGAGAGCTGACAACGTGCGCAGCACAGTCAAAAATCCTCCTGCGGGAGCTGACGACGTGCGCAGCACGAGTCAGCGACCGAAGGATCTTCCACAGACGTCGTTCCGTGTGCGACGGTAGACGCAGGAGATCCCGGACTTACCACGGTAGGCAATGTTACGTTGGCTGGCAGATCCTTCACTCCGCTCCGCTACGTTCAGGATGACAGGGGGACTCCGCTACGTTCAGGATGACATTTCGTCGCGCTGCCGTGCACTGCCAGCTGAGGCACGATTCGACCCGGGATTGAGTTGCTGTCTGGTGGCAATGCTGGCAGTGGCCGCTTAGCTATTCGTGCTTGTGCGTCAGATCCCCGGCGTTTTTGCCAACTTCGAGCATCGGAGCGGCGAACGCCCAGCCCTCGCGTCACACGGCGGGTCGTCAAAGGTCGGGTTTTCAGGGTGGTATGGTTTTCCCCCAGGCGAGCTGTTATGAATCGCCTCGCTTGCCAGGCATGCTGCCCCATGCGGCAAGCAAAAGCGGTGAGACTGCTACCCCATGATTGCCGCTTGCCAGCGGCCGCGACGGCGGCCGCTGGCTTTTTTTGTTGATACGCGGTCGAGAACCATGCGCGTGCGAAATGGCAAAAAACTGCCATTCTAAACAAGTAACGCGGCTGTTGCTTTGGTACGCAAAACGGCTTAGATCGAGTTTCTCACTTTCTTGCGCGAGCAGGGGCCTCCGCCTTCGCGGTGGTCCGGAAACAATTGGGGACAATTGTTCTACATTGTGTCCAAGGTGACGTCGAAAATGCAAAACTCGAACTTAGGTGTAGACAGGCCCCAGGATCGGTGGGAAGAGTACCCTTGATTGAGTCGTTGGTAGCGGTAAGGCAGCAAGCGACCAACGCGAGGTCGGCCGGGAGGCGGTTAACTTACCGCATACCCCTCGGTTTCATCCACTGGGGAGTTTTATTGAATGATTACGGAGCGCGCAATGCACAGTAGCAAAGACACATTGGAACCGCGTTGGACCCGAAATGTGCTCTACGCTGCGGCGATCTACAACCTGGCATGGGGTGCCGCGGTCATCGCCGCTCCCCTGGCGCTTTTTCGCTGGGCTGGAATGGAAGAACCCCGCTATCCGCAAATCTGGCAATGTGTGGGCATGATTGTCGGTGTCTATGGAGTCGGCTACTGGTTAGCCGCCCGAGACCCCTTCCGACATTGGCCAATCGTGTGCGTCGGGCTGTTGGGAAAAGTACTGGGTCCGATTGGATTCCTCCAAGCTGCGCTCACCGGAATGCTTCCTTGGAGGTGGGGCGCCACGATTATCACCAACGATCTCATTTGGTGGGTGCCGTTCGCCTCGATTTTGTACCTCGCCTTCCGGCACCACTCGAACACTTCGCTGCGAGCTGACCGTGTTGACTACAAGGACGCAGTGCGAAATATTCGCAGTCATCGCAATTCAAGCCTGTTGGAAATGTCGTCGGCGACTCCCACGCTGGTTGTATTTCTGCGACACTCGGGCTGCACGTTCTGTCGCGAGACAATGGCCCTTTTGAACAGGCAACAGTGGCGGCTGCACCGCAGTGGGGTTCAACTGGCGTTGGTCCACATGGGAAGTCCCGATGGATGGCACGCTGATGTTGCAGAAATTTGGCTTGACTTCGGTCCACCACTTCAGCGATCCAAATTGTGTTTTGTACAGGGCTTTCGGGCTGGGCCGCGGGAAGTTATCTCAACTATTGAGTCTACGGATCCTTTGGCGAGGTCTGCAATCGATCCTTCGCGGATACGGGCTGGGTAAGTTGGCGGGTGATGGATTTCGCATGCCGGGCACCTTCCTGATGGTGAACGGAACGCTGGTTGCCGCACACCTGGCGACTTCCGCGGACCAGCAGCCGGACGTGGACGGTCTACTCAGCACGATTGGAGTGCGGCTGTGGCCCGATTCTCCAGCGGTCAGGACTGCCGCTGTGAACCTCGCGGTCAGCTAAGTTTAACTGTCTGTTGTCCGAATGACGATCTTGATCGCCGCGTCCGTAAACGTTGCTGATCTGTCATCCATGCCACAATCGGCCACCAAATTGTCAGCCCAAATCAGGGTGTTTTTCCATCACCACTAACGCGCACGTTGCAATTGGCCCCAGGAAAATAGATAACACAAACCAGTTCAGGCCGCTACGGTTCTTGCCTTGAGCAAGTCCTGCGTTAATGAGGGCCAGTGTTCCCCATCCGACAGCGTATTCTGGATTGTTCATCACTTGTCCCCTTGGTGGAGTCGCCGAAAAGCGTCGACCATCACTCAGATTTCGCTAACGTAGGCAAGTGATGCCTCTCCGTTCGCAAATCTTATGCAACTGATCGGGCCAAACGCTCACGGTAACTTCCCCAAGGTGAGCCGTCCGCAATAGGTACATGTACGTCCGGGCCTGGCCAATACCACCTCCGATCGAGAGCGGGATGTCGTCCTTCAAGATCATTTGATGATAGGGCAGTTGCAGAAAGTCTTCCTGGTGGGTTTCTCTTAACTGTTGAGTCATCGAGTCCTTGGTCACGCGGATACCCATGGAGCTAAGTTCATGCCGACGTTGCGTGACCGGATTCCAAACCAGAATGTCTCCGTTCAGGCCGTGGTACTGCTGACCATTTTTGATAACCGTGGGCGTACACCAGTCATCGTAGTCCGCGGCCCGCATCTCGTGCGGAAAGCCATCGGCCAGCGTGTGTCCGATACCGATGATAAAAATGGCCGGCGCGACTTCGGTGATCATTTTGGTTTCGCGCTGTTTGCGTGGTAAATCCGGGTAGCGTTCCAGAATTTCCTCGGCGTGAAAAAACTGGATGGTCTTGGGGATGGTCGGATAGCGGTCCGTGGCCAGCTCAGGAAAGTCTTTTTGAACCAATTGACCGGCTTCGTAGATCACCGTCCAGATTCGTTCCACAACATCGCGAAGGAAGTCCAAGTTGCGGTCGTCGGCTGCAATTGTGCGTTCCCAATCCCACTGATCGACATAGCAGCTGTGATCATGGTCCAGAAAGTAATCCTTGCGCACGGCGCACATGTCCGTGCAGATTCCCTCCCCGATTCCGCAATCGAATTGCCGGAGTGCGAAGCGTTTCCACTTGGTTGCCGCCTGCACAATCTGTGCCTCGATCCGCCGGTCCAACCCCAGTCCACAGGGAAATTCGACCGGCGTTCGCGACCCGTCACGATCCAGATAGTCATTGACTCCGCTGTCCTTCGTCACGATCAGCGGCACCTGGACCATGAATAGCCCGAGTTCCTTGCAGAGATTCTCTTCAATGAAGGCCTTGACCTTATACAGTGCTTTCATCCGTTGCTTGGGAGTCAGCAGGGCCCGGTAATCTTCAGGGAGGACGCGGGCCACCTCTTCGTATGTGCTCACACCCGGCCCCGCCAGGTCTTTGGATTTGTCATAAGTTTGTGGCATGGCTCATTCCTTTCTCATTCGAAGTCGCAGGCTGATCAGAGCGGCTGCCCACAGAATAGCGTTTTTACGCGGCCGTGACACGGGTGGCACGCTGCGGTACCCGTGAGAAAGCGGCTGACGCGACGCAACTAGCTGATGTCACCTTCCCTCGTCGCACGGGCAGCAGGGGGGCTTGGACCCGCGGCGAGTTGCCCCCAAACGAGTACGCGGGTGAGGCGCGCCGGCACTCACGTCGCCACTACGATGTGACTCCGGTGCCAGCCGTCAGTTTTAAGCCGATCTGTTCGTAAAGTACGAGCCGTTCGATACCTCGCGCAACGCCCCGCTGGCCGGTGAGTCTGACGGCAACTTCTTGATCAGTAACTTCGAGATTGCGCAGAATATCCCGGGCATCTTCCCACGTCGGCAGCCAGATCATGATCTGCTTGAAACGCTCGACGCCGCCGACCGCCTTCATGAAGTAATCGTAATTGAGAATAAAGTAGACCTTCTCTTGGAATGGCGACGACTGCTTACAGAAGCCCGTTTCGTCGTAGACGTAATGACCCGCGCGCGGCTCCCAAACCAGGCCTTGGCGGCGTAGGTCTCTGGCCAGCGTGATTTCCTCAAGGCTGAACCGCATGGAGTGCTCCTTCGACCGTTTCCTGCGTGCTCTGAACCATCTCGTGCCGAAACCGTCCGTACTGGAGGTAGTGCAGCACCTGCCGCACGGTCTCACGACGCCAGGGCAGAGTACCGTGATGTCCTGGCAGCACGATATGGTCTCGCTGACACGGCAGAAAAGTGCTCTCTAGCTTCACGACGCGATCGTAGGCGGCCGCGATGATGCCCAGATCAAGCCCCTCCGGCTCAACCAGGCGATTGACATAGCTGTCTGCGGAATCGGACAGATCGATCAGGGGCGGGCACAGTCGACCGAGCGGCCGGGCTAGCGTACGTGCCACGTGGGATCCTGCATTCGGCGGGCCCAACATCACTAACCGTCCTAAATTCGCGGGGCGGCCAAGACTGAAGGCACGCCTGACAATGATGCCGCCCATGCTGTGCGTCACCAGGTGTACGGCGTCGTACGGATCCCGATCCAGGAATCTTTCCAATCTCTTCCGGAACTCAACAACCTGCGATTCGATCGGATTTCGAATGCTGGCGTAGCCCCAGTTGGCCACGTGGTAGCCGTGCGCGGCTAACGAGCAGGCCAACCTGAACATGGCCAGTCGGTTTGCTGCCAAACCGTGTAGCAAGATGACGGACTGTTTTGAGATCGAGCTGATCATGTCTTTGCCTGACAAACGAACGTGCGCTGCGTCCGTGCAATACAAGCACGAAGCGCAAGCTTTGATCTTGCACACTTTCGGTGGCACTTGGCCGAAACCCGGAATTTAAACCGCTGGCAGACCCAATCGCTGGCGTGTCGAGCTTGTATTTTCGCGCTGTTTTCGCCTGAGCGCAACTTCGAAACGCGCAAGCGAATGAGCGTCAAGGCGAGATCACGGTTGCCACCTAATCGCCACGGAGCATGTGCGCCTCAAATCGTGTACGTCCCGCTGTAACGCAGACCGCGAAACGAGTGGTCGCGTCAACGACTCGCTCGCTTGTTCGTTTCCCAGTTTGACGTTA
This sequence comes from uncultured Planctomycetales bacterium, assembly GCA_963695565.1. Taxonomy (GTDB): domain Bacteria; phylum Planctomycetota; class Planctomycetia; order Pirellulales; family Pirellulaceae; genus CAVOGW01. The sequence continues at coordinate 903,704 of CAVOGW010000001.1, read as the reverse complement.
TCGGTAACCCTTCACCAACACCGGTAATACAGCTGGTTCACAGGCTCACTCGCTTGCCTTTCGAGCCTTTTTCACTTTAGGCGGTTCGCCAAGCTTGAGCAGCCCCATGACACGTCCTGCCGCGGCAATTCCGCTAAGAAACGCACCTTCCACCCGTGGCCCAGCACACCAGTCTCCACACGCCCCAACCCTCAAATCCGAATCAAACAGGCAGCGGTCTGCCAGCGGCTCGGGCGGCAATGCAAAACGCCAGCGGTGAGCAGACCGGTAACAGGAAGGCATTTCCGGGACTCCGACGGCCTGCCAGAATGCTTCCCGTAGTTCTGGCTCCACCGATTCCGATGGATCTTCGCTTCGAGCCCGCGTCCAATCGGCGGATGCGTGCAGCACCCAAGTCTCGGGCTGCGTTTCGCGCAACGGTTTGCTGCTATTTCTGGCAATCCAGGATAGGGGCGAACCGTGCACAAAGGCGCCGTCAAAGTCGAGCCCCAGGGATGTGGTAAATGCGAGCATGACGGCCCAGCATCCCTGCATTTCCTGGCGGCCGGCAACGAGGGCGATTTCTGGCACGGCGGCCAGGAGTGCCGCCGTCTGTTGGGCGGGAGCAGAAACAATGACCGCGTCGAAGTCGCCCAGCGCAGTGCCGTCGTGGCTGACGACCTGCCATTGATCATGAAGCCGTCGGAGTGGAGCCACCAGGGTTTTCAATCGAACGTCCAGCCCTGTCGCCAGATGTTTGCAGAGTGCGTTCATCCCGGGCACGGCCACAAAACGCTCGCTGTCTGACGGCTTGTCCTGGATGTTTCCATGCTCCAGAACAACGACCCGGCCCCGCCACGGAGTGACGAGGCCGTCATGCATCCAGGAGGTGACGTAGCGGTGGAAAATATTTTCCCGAGCGGTGAAGTATTGTGCTCCATGATCGAATCGCGGGCCTTCCGCCGTGCGCCGTGTCGCCATGCGGCCGCCGACGCCCCGGCTCTTTTCCAGTACGGTGACGGGGAAACCATGATCGGACAGCGTCCTCGCGCAAGCGAGACCTGAAATGCCCGCGCCAATCACGGCGACTCGAGGCATCGGGTTTCGCAAAGGTCGCGTCGCATGACGCAGGTACGCCTGCGGTTCAAGTCGCTGCGCGTGTTGTTCAGTCGCACGATCTCGGACGGTTCCCAGGATGGGCCGCGGTGGTGGAAATGGGCGATCGAACTGACCTAGACACCACAAGATGCCGCCGTACGAGGCGGGATCGCGCCCATCTAGTGCGTAGCGATGATTCAAGTCGATCATCAGGGCCAATGCGGAATCAGCGTCTGGGGTCCAATTGAGAATAGCTTTTCCCCAAGTCATACGAACGTTGTTGTGCAGCTCGCCCTGCATCAATAGCGAGCGCTGAGCCGCATCCCACAGCACGTCGCCGGTTCGCCCGCGCGACAGTGTCTCCCAAGAAAACAAGGCCGGGCGTTGGTCGGTCCGATGAGCCGCCAAAGTCTCGATTGCCCAGTCGGGTAGCGCCGTCGTCCGATCGTGGTCGCGGCGGTGGAAACAGAAGGTGTACGCCAGCTCACGCCAAACCAAAAGTTCGTCCAGGAACTTATCTGCCCCTTCGCTTGCGGCCTCGGCGGTCTCTCGGGCAATCCGCTGCGGCGAAACCATTCCGTAGTGCAAGTAAGCGGACATTCTGCTGACACCGTCGGCCAGGGCGTCATTTCGCCGCGACGCATAGTCGCCGAGACCGTTGGTCTTGAAGTCTTCCCATCGCTCGTAGCCTGCGATTGACCCACCCACTGAGTCGGGCACCGGACCGATCGAATGGTCGATGTCACACTGGCTGACGAGCCGCTGGATGTCGGCCGTTCGCAGGTCCAACGGGACGAATGGCAGCCCGTCCGGAATTTCGGCCCCGCGCTGGGCGCGCGCGCCACCCACGACCCGCGTCAGCCGAGCTTGGTAGAGGGCTTGCGTCGCCTTGCGGAACGCAAAAGCTCGTTCGAAGGCCTTCCCGAGCAGCCGCATGGGCACAACGCAGGCGGTGTCCACTGCGACAACGGGAATTATTAGATTGCGACTTAGACGTTCCGTCCAGCTGCGCAGCGGCTCCACCGGCATCTCCTCCGTAATCACCAGGGAAGCTCGTTGAGCAAGTGTTTTCAAGTGTGGGCCACGATGTTCCGGTCGCTCCAAATGAAAAACGAATGCGCAGTTTCGACGATCGATTGCGGCTTGAATATCCCGCACGCCCTCCATGACAAACGTGTGATGTCGGTCAGAGGCGTAGGGATGTCGCTCGGAAAGCGCCTGATAGACGAGCACGGGCAGGGCTAACCGATTAGCAGACTCGATTGCGACATTGAGTGCCGGGTTCTCGTCGACGCGCATGGCTGTCCGCATCCAATACAGGACAAACTCGCCTGCGGTGGATGGAACGTGACGGCCAAGGACCCTCGTGCGCTCGCGCAACGCCTCAGGCAAGAAATCCAGTAGAGCCTCGATCGATTGAGTCATGCTTGCTGCGTTCCAGGGTCGTGCATCCTCCGTAGCTCCCGGCGGCGGCTTGACGAAACGTTGGCTTATGCGTCAACCCTCGCCATCACGGTCCGCGTCGCAACACTCCGCGTGCCATTTATGCATTCAATCGCCAGAATTGATAATTCAATGCGGTGGCGAAAAGAACCCATGCCAGGTAGGGAATTAATAACCAGCCCGCAATCCGGCTTCGGCGGAAGAATAGACCGAGGGTTGCCATGATCAGGACCAAGAGGATCAAAATATCGAGGAACGCCAGATCGATACGGTGTCGCCTAAAGAACAGCCAGGACCAGGCAGCGTTAGCCGCGAGTTGCAGCAAGAAGACCAGAAGTGGCAGCCAGGTGGATCGAACGATTTCACGTTTCCACACCAGCCACGCCGAGACCGCCATGCAGAGGTAGAGCGTGGTCCATACCGGTGCAAACACCGCGTTGGGGGGCGACCACGCAGGTCGCTTCAGCTGAGCATACCAATTGTCGGGCGCAATTGCGCACCGGCCGCAGCGGCACCGAAGCAGATCATGATCCATCCCGCCAGACCAATCCAAGTAGCGACCGCTGGACGAGCCAACGGAGGACGGTCAGTTTCGGGTTGACTTTGACTTACTTCCATACGGTATTCGAGACCCGAACATCTAAGTGACGAACGCGCAATTAACGCCAGGATCTTAGAGGAAACTACGGATGAGGCAAGGCAGGAAAGATCTGAAGTAGCCGTTCACGGATTGTCCGTGGTTTTTAATCATAATCTTGATCTTACCTTAGTACGATGATGACCCGACGTCACGCAATTCCCTCAACGCCTACCCAAAAACAGTCTGACCTTCGGCGTCGTTAATGGGACATTATTCGGTCGTGACCCGTGCTGCGCACGGCCTCAGCTCTTCCAGGATGACACCGCGTTCTCGGCGCACTGCCTCACCATGGCGATCCGGCGTTGTCATGTCAACCGGAAGGAGCAACGCGACCAAAGGATCTGCCAGCTGACGTCGCGATACCAAATGAGGTTCATCATTCGGCGTCAACATTTATGGTACGATGAGTGCTTGAAATCAACCTACTCGACGAATAGGACTTCCGCATGCCGGACGACCGACAATACATGCAGCGTGCCATCGAGATCGCTCGGGGCAATCCCCGAGCCCCATTCGCGGCGATCCTGGTGGATTTGGAATCGGGCCAGGTCGTGGCCGAGGGGCTGAATCGTGTCAACCGGAATCCGGTCTTGCATGGCGAGATTGATGCCATCAATGGTTATGCATCCAGTGGTGCCAGCAGCTGGAGCCGTCTGCGTCTTTATACGACTGCGGAGCCGTGCTGCATGTGCCAAGCTGCCGTTATCTGGGCAGGCATTCCTGAAGTAGTGTTTGGCACCTGTATTGACACGCTGCGGAAACTGGGATGGAAACAATTTGATTTGTCGGCCGAGGCCGTTGTGGCCAAGGCCCCGTTCGCCCGCTGTGAGGTTCGTGGCGGAGTGCTGGCCGAGCAGTGTGATCAAATGTTTGAAGAAGCGCGAGCGTGACGCATGGCTGCTGAATTTGACGCGATCATAATTGGAGCCGGCTTGTCGGGACTCGTTTGTGCCCGACAACTATGTGCTCACGGCGTCACCTGCCGGTTGCTGGAGTCCCAGGACACTGTGGGCGGTCGCGTGCAGACGGACGATGTGGACGGCTTTCGTTTGGATCGCGGCTTTCAGGTGTTCCTGACCGCTTATCCGGAGGCCCAGCGGTGGCTGGACTATGGGCAACTCGATTTGTGCCGCTTCGAGCCAGGTGCCATGATTCGATTTGCCGGCAAATTCCATCGGCTGGCCGACCCCTGGCGGCGACCGCAGCATTGGCTGGCGACTGCCATCTCACCAGCCGCGACGCTGTCCGATAAGCTGAGAATTCCTCTGTTTCGTCGGCACACCACGCGGGGAGAAATCGAAGAACTGTACCGACGGCCGGAACAGCCCACCATGGACCTGCTGCGTGGCCATGGCTTTTCCGACGTGATCATCGAACGGTTCTTTCGCCCATTTTTTGGGGGTGTCTTTCTGGACCGCGATCTACAAACTTCCAGCCGCCTTTGTGAGTTCGTGTTCCGCATGTTTGCGCTGGGCGAAGCGGCGCTGCCCCAAAACGGCATGGGGGAAATTCCGCGACAATTGGCCCGTCAGTTACCCCCGGATGTCGTCCGTACCCAATGTCACGTGCAGGCAATTGACGGCCGGGATGTTGTCCTCTCCGGAGGAGAACGGCTATCGGCGCGGGCCATCATCGTTGCCACCGAGGCGCCCGCCGCCCGCAGGCTTCTCGATGATCCGTTCCCGGCGGACGGGCGAAGCGTGCATTGCCTGTACTTCGCGGCCGAGGCCCCGCCCGTCAAGGAACCGATCCTGGTGCTCAACGGCGACGGCAGCGGACCGATCAACAACTTGTGCGTTCCCAGCCAGGTTTCACCAGGCTACGCGCCCGGCGGCCAGTCGCTCGTTTCAGTTACCGTGCTGCACGATTATAAACAGCAGGAAAACTTGATGCCGCAGGTGACACGTCAGCTCCAGGCCTGGTTTGGCTCAGCCGTCGCATCGTGGCGGCATTTGAAAACGTACGACATTCGCTATGCGCTGCCCGTGCAGGCCCCACCCGCGCTGCAGCCTGTCGAAAAACCAGCCACCGTGCGCGAGGGCGTCTTCGTCTGCGGCGATCACTGCGACACCGCATCCATCAACGGCGCGATGGCAGCTGGTCGACGGGCCGCCGAAGCTGTCTGCGCCGCACTTAACCAAACTTGAACAACGAGCTGGGATCGTATGACCCAAAAGTCCCGCCCGGGTAGGTGCCGGAATCTTGTGATCGTGTTGGGCGATCAGCTCAATGCCGATTCCGCGGCGTTTGATGACTTCGACCCCCAGCTGGATGTTATCTGGATGGCCGAGGTTGCGGAAGAATCAACGCACGTCTGGACGCATAAAGTGCGCATCGTGATGTTCCTTGCCGCGATGCGACACTTCCGCGACGCGCTGATCAAGCGAGATATACGCGTTGACTACCGACTACTGGATGATCGCCGCAACGAGGGAACGTTGGCTGCTGAGCTGGAGGCGGCCGTGAACCAATGGAAGCCCAGTCGATTGGTCGTCGTACAACCGGGCGAATGGCGCGTCGGCCAGAGTCTTGAGCAGACGGCCAATCGATTAGAAATCGAATTGCAGTTGCGCACGGACCGTCACTTCCTCAGCACGCCGGAGGAATTCGCGGAGCATGCGCACGGCCGCAAACAGCTGAGACTGGAGTATTTTTATCGCGAGTTGCGACGTAAACACAACATCCTGTTGGACGGGGACCAGCCGGAAGGGGGCAGCTGGAATTACGACAGTGAAAATCGGGGGGCGTTTGGCAAGTCCGGGCCGGAATACATCCCCGCCGTGAAGAGGTTTCGACCGGACGCCACGACCCGGGAAGTGATGACGCTCGTGGAACGCAAGTTTGCGTCACACCCAGGTACGCTAAGACATTTTGACTGGCCTGTCACGCCGAAACAGGCACAGCAGGCGCTGAAGGATTTTGTCGAACATCGACTTGCCAGTTTTGGAGATTATCAGGATGCGATGTGGACCGACGAGCCCTACTTATACCACGCCCGTATATCGGCGGCGCTGAACCTCAAGCTACTCGATCCGCGCGACGTGATCCAGTCCGCCGTGGCAGCCTACCGGTCCGCACGCGCGCCGCTGAATAGCGTTGAGGGCTTTGTACGACAGATTCTGGGTTGGAGGGAATATGTGCGTGGCGTGTACTGGCTGTACATGCCCGAGTACCTGGAGCGCAACGCCTTGCAGGCTACGCAGCCGCTGCCGCAATTCTACTGGACCGGGGAGACCGACCTGCATTGCCTGCGTCAGGCCATCGGGCAGACGCTCGAATACGGCTACGCTCACCACATCCAGCGGCTGATGGTCACGGGACTGTTCGCGCTGTTGTGGGGTGTTGAACCGCAGCTCGTGCACGAGTGGTACCTGGCCGTGTACGTCGATGCGGTCGAATGGGTGGAGCTGCCGAATTCGCTGGGCATGTCGCAATTTGCTGACGGCGGCGTAATGGCCAGTAAGCCCTACGTAGCCACGGGCAAGTACATCCAGCGGATGAGCAACTATTGCGCCGGTTGCCGGTACGATCCGGCAGCAGCCACGGGGGATGACGCATGCCCTTTCACGACGCTGTATTGGGACTTCCTGGTCCGTCATCAGCAGCAACTGGCAGGCAACCATCGCATGTCCATGCAGCTGAAGAATCTAAAGCGGAAGCCAGCGGCGGAACTTCGCAGGATCCAGCAGCAAGCGGCACAATTGCGGGCCGCTCTCGGTTCGAGCAAAGGGTCGTAACATCGCCGGACCGCTGCCATACTCGAAGATTTCGCCATTCGACGCGTGCGGATCTTTCATGGAGGGGATCGTGTCTCGACGCAATCGTTGGAACACATCCGCAATTTGGATCGCGATTGCCTGTGTCTTGTCCGTCAGCAGCAGTGCGCGTGCGGTCCGTGGCCGGCCGCACCTGGACACAACGCTGCATTGCTATTCTGGAGCGACGGAAACTTGAACGCCGATGGCCGCGCTCGTAGTCAGACGCAAATCGGGCTGTTCGACTAGTCCGCGCGATTCCCGCCTTTCCACACGCCTTCGACTTTCCACAGGGACCCGACATCTCGCGTGGGGTCTCCTGCCACGGCCAAGAGATCGGCCAACAATCCGGGAGCAATACGGCCGCGGTCTGGGAGCTGCAAGATCTGCGCGTTCCCCTCGGTGGCGGTTTTAAGCGCCGCTAGTGGTGTCATCCCATGTGCCACCATCAACTCGAGTTCTCGTACGTTTTGGCCATGAGCGAAGACGCCCACGTCGCCGCCAAAACAGATTAGCACACCGGCCTCCAGCGCCGCGTGGAAGGAGTTCCATTTTTGTTTAAGCTTCTCGGGCTCGGGCGTCTTTCCCGGCACAAAACCGTCAAAATATCGCGCGTAGGCTTCTGCGGCTGCCAGTGTCGGGCAAAGCGCCACGCCACGTTTGCGCATCAATTCAAATACTTCCGGCGTTCCTTGATCTCCGTGCTCGATGGTAGTCACGCCGGCTTCCGCTGCGCGCCGCATTCCCTCCGCGGTCATGGCGTGGGCCGACACCGGCCGGCCCGCGTCCGTGGCGGCGGCGACCAGTGCCTTGAGTTCTTTCTCGGTAAATGTAGGCCGAACCGTACCGGTCGGGCCCCAGGAGTAGTCGGCGTAGACCTTAATCCAGTCCGCGCCGCGTCCGATCTGGCGGCGGGTGACCCGCACAATCTGCTCCACACCCGTGGCCTCCTCGGCCCCCTGAGGCGGATCGAATGAATATACCGATCGTCGAGGGCCATAGCTGCCGCTGGCCACGATTGCTCGGGTTACGGCAACGATTCTCGGCCCCGGCACAACCCCGGCGTCGATTGCCCGACGCAGTTGGACGTCGTCGTCCTGCGCGCCTTCGGTGCCAAGGTCCCGCGTGGTCGTGATACCGGCCAGAAGCGTGGTCCGCGCGTGGGCCACCGCCTCGACCATACGGAAGCCCAGCGGCTCCTTCAGCACCTGATCGTCCCACAGCGTCTCACTGTATGGATGCAGGAAGAGGTGCGAATGGCCTTCGATCAGCCCGGGCATGAGTGTCGTGCCTGGAAGTTGCACCTGTTCGGCATCCGACGGTGCCTGTACGTCCGCCGGAAGACCCACGGCCTGAATCCGGCTGCCCTTGATGAGGACGACGAAACCCTTCTGCGGCGCATCCTTTTGACCGTCCCAGACCGCATCCGGAACCAGGAGCAAGGGGCGCGTGGTGTTCGCGTCTGAGGGCGGTGCTCCCACAATCGGCGCGGCCAGCATGACGAGACAACCCAATACTCGAAGGCAAACGGCGAATGACGGGTACATTACTTCGGCTCCCTAACGCGGCAAAGGTACGCTTGCGAAACCAGCCCGACAAGGAGTTTTCGCGGTACGAAAGGCGACATGCCAACAGCACCGATCATCCGGGCGGCGTGTAGATGATTCCCGGATGAAGGAGTTCTGATCGCGGCACCCACGCCTCGAGATCCTCTTCCTGTTGCTGGCCGGTTTCCAAATCACGCACTTCGTGCCGCGCATTACCATCGACGTTGTGGAACCAAACGTAGGGAATGCCCTTCTTGATGGCGTATCGAATTTGCTCTCCGTATTTTAACGGCTCATCAAATACTTCGGCAGGGATGTGTCGTGACCGCAAGCGACGAGCGACGGCATTCGCGGCCGGTCGATGCTCGCGATCGTTCAGCGCGACCAGGACGCACGTGGGCGTGGCCCGCGACGCCACCAAATGGCCGCGTCCCATTAATACGCCGAGAATGCGTGTGATACCGATGGACACGCCGATGCCGGGGTATTTTTCGGAGCTGTTGCTACCTTGCGTAACGAGGTCATCGTACCGGCCGCCCGAGCAAACGGCTCCAATGTGCTCGAATCCCTGCATCAGCCCTTCGTAGACAGTCCCCGTATAGTAATCAAAACCTCGGGCAATGCGAAAATCGACGCACAGCGCGCCGGGTCGGATGTGTTGATTGCCGTCAACCACGGCCGTCAGTTCCTCGAGTCCCTGATCCAGGGTGGGTGAATGGACGCCCAAGTCCCGAACCCGATCAACAAACGAATGATCCGTCGCGCGTATCTGGCAAAATTCCAATACGGCGCGGGTTTGTTTCTCGCTCAGATCACTTTGCAAAAGTTCGGCAACCTTGTGTTCCCCAATCTTGGCAATCTTGTCGACTTTCCGCAGCGTGTCGGCAATATCTTTGACTTCCAACGCTTGCAAGAATCCATCCATGGCTTTGCGATTGTTAACGAGAATCGTGACCTGGGGTATGGGCAATCCGTCCAGAATCTCGATCAGTAATCCCGGTAGTTCAATGTCATGATCCAGTGACAGACTGCCGCGGCCGACCACATCGGCATCGGCCTGCATGAATTCTCGGTAACGTCCTTCCTGCGGCCGCTCGCCACGCCAGGCCTCCTGGATCTGATATCGCTTGAGCGGAAACGTCAGCGACGACAGACGTTCCGAGACAAACCGCGCGAAGGGCACCGTCAGGTCGAAGTGCAAGCCCAATTTACTGGGTGAACTTTCGTCATCAGCGTGGATCCGCCGCACGACGTAAATTTCCTTGTCCGTTTCCCCCTTCTTGAGCAGCGTGTCCAAAGGCTCGACCGACCGGCAGCGCATCGGCGCGTAGCCCGCCAGCTCGAACGTGTTGCGGATGACTTGAATAAATCGCTCCTGCACCAGTTGCTGCTCAGGCAACCATTCGGGATATCCGCTGAGCGATGCAATCTTGAGAAGTTGTTTTGGCTTGGTCATTTTTTGTCGTCAATTATGGCACTTCGAAACAAGGGCCACCGTTGCTGCGTGGTGACATTCTCGAGGAATCGTCGACGGTTATGATGGCTCATCGACGACACAAAGAAACCAGGCGTGAAAAACCCCCCGCCCGGAGTTCAAAGGCCACGGTCGTGCGTGGTCGCTACGTTGGTCTACAGGATACGGTCGCTGATCTCGGTTGTAAGATAGAGCATCGCACAACGCGGAGCAACCGTATCCCATCGCGGTCGGCACTCGCCGGCGCAAGAACGGCTGGGGCAAAGGACCGCCTCGAAAAAAGGATTGCCAGCCAAGAGGAAAATGCCGGTTAGCCGGGAAATACGTCCGGACTTCGTCCCTCCCATCGGTCCCGAAAAGACAACCACGACGCGCGAGTCTTGAATTTGCGCTCAGCGGAATAACCCCCAAAAATACAAGCACGACGCGCAAGTTCTGAAGTTGCACACTTTCGGTGGCACTTGGCCGAAACCCGTGATTCAGCCCGCTGGCAGACCCACTCGCTGGCGCGTCGAGCTTGTATTTTCACGCTGTTTTCGCCTTAGCGCAACTTCAAAACGCGCAAGCGAGTGAGCCCGCCAACCGGCGACATCAAGGGCTTCGGCTTGATGCTCCCCAAAATGCGCAACGTCACATCTCGCGCGTCGTGTTGACATCACTTCTTGGGACGCGGGACACTGCGATTGGATTTACGTCTTCCGCGCCCCGGCTTGGGTTTTCCCGCGGTGCCATGGCCATCCCGGAGTTCGCGGATGCGATCGCGGAGGATGGCTGCACGCTCGAAGTCCAATTCATCGGCAGCCTTCATCATCTCCGCTTCCAGCTCGGCCAGGTATTCGTGCGTGGCGATCTGTGTGGCATCGCTGGCCGCGATTGCCTCCTGAGCAGCACGATGAGCCTGCACGTCCGATTCGATGCCGGCCTGAATCCCTTTCTTGATCGTTTCCGGCGTGATCCCGTGCTGTTGGTTGTACGCTTCTTGTAGCGCTCGCCGACGTTGGGTCTCGTCAATTGCTCGCTGCATCGAATCCGTAATCGTGTCGGCATACAGGATCACTTTGGCATTCACGTTGCGAGCCGAACGGCCAATGGTCTGGACCAGCGATGTCTCACTGCGCAAAAAGCCTTCTTTGTCCGCATCCAGAATCGCCACCAGGGAAACCTCCGGCAGATCGAGCCCTTCACGTAACAAGTTGACGCCCACCAGCGCCTCGAATTTCCCAGCGCGAAGATCCCTCAGTAGGTCGACTCGTTCAAACGCGTCCAGCTCGCTGTGCAGCCACTTGCAGGCCACGCCCTGCTCACACAAATATGCCGACAGATCTTCCGCCAGGCGTTTGGTGAGCGTCGTGACCAGGACGCGTTCTCCCAGCCGTGCACGTTCCCGAATCTGCTCCAACAAGTGCGGGACCTGTTGCCTGGCTGGAAAGACCTCAATGACGGGATCCAGCAGCCCTGTCGGTCGGATGACCTGCTCAACAACCTCGCCACCCGATTGCCGCAACTCATATTCGCTGGGCGTCGCGGAGACAAAAATCACTCGATGAACTTTCTCTTCCCATTCCTCGAATTTCAGCGGCCGGTTATCCAGCGCGCTGGGCAGGCGAAATCCATGTTCCACCAACGTCTGCTTGCGGCTTTGATCGCCCGCGAACATGGCACGGATTTGCGGAATGGTCACGTGTGATTCATCCACAAACAGCAAAAACTCTTTTGGGAAAAAATTGAACAAAGTTTCGGGCGTGGAACCCGCAGGACGACCGGATAACGGTCGACTGTAATTCTCGATGCCGGGGCAATATCCCACTTCCGTCATCATTTCCAGATCGTAACGGGTCCGCGCTGACAATCGTTGCGCTTCCAGCAGTTTGCCTTGCTCCCGCAGCTGCTCCAGTCGCGCATCCAGTTCTTCGCGAATCGTCTCCACGGCGGCCGCAATCCGGTCGTCCGGCATCACGAAGTGCTTTGCCGGATAAAGAAACATGCGGTCCATCGTGCTGATCTGCTCTCCCGAAGCAGGATTAATGATCGACAGTTGCTCGATCTCGTCACCCCACAGCTCGATACGGTAGGCGTAGTCTTCGTAGGCTGGCCAGACTTCGACACAATCCCCGCGCACGCGAAATTTGCTGCGCTCGAACCCCACGTCGTTACGCTCGTACTGGATGTCAATCAACCGCCGCAACACATTATCTCGATCAACCGTCTGTCCCTTGTGGAGCGCCACCATCATGCTGCGATAATCGTCAGGTGAACCAAGGCCGTAAATGCAGGAAACACTGGCGACGATAATCACATCGCTACGGCTGACCAACGAGCTTGTCGAAGCCAACCGTAGGCGGTCAATCTCCGAGTTGATTGAGGCGTCCTTTTCGATATAGATGTCGCGCTGGGGAATGTAGGCTTCCGGTTGGTAGTAATCGTAGTAGCTGACAAAGTAGTGGACGGCATTCTGGGGAAAGAACTGGCGAAACTCGGAATAAAGCTGAGCCGCCAGCGTCTTATTGTGCGAAATGATTAGCGTGGGCTTTTGCACCGCGGCGATCACGTTTGCCATGGTGAACGTCTTACCGGACCCCGTCACTCCCAGCAGCACCTGGTGCCGGCGTTGCTCGCGCAGTCCCTGTACTAGTGCATCGATCGCCTGCGGCTGGTCCCCCGCTGGGGCAAACGGGCTTTCGAGTTGGAACTTCATTCGCTACTTTCGCTGTGTTGCCGATCAGACGCCGCACGACTTGTTGGTGAAAACTCGATGTAGTTGCCTAACTCGATCAGTTTTTGGGGACCGATGCCGTGCACGGCCCGCAGGTCATCCAGAGTCTCCAGCTGGCAGCCGCGGTTGCGGGCATCCACGATACGCCTGGCCAGAACCTCGCCGATCCCGGGGATCTGTGCCAGGTCCTGCCATGTTGCTGTGCTGAATTGTACGCGATAGGGAACAACGTGCGACGAGACGTCATCAACATCCACCACCTGATGGCCCTGGCCACGACAACCATACCAGCTGAGGATCGCTATCAGACCGCTCAAAACCAGCAATGCCAGAAGCCGCTCCGTGGCATGCGTGTCCTCAGACCGCGCTCCTGGCAGAATCGGGATCCCGTCCGCCCCGATGTTCGGAATCGATGTCGTCTGCTCCTTGGTTTTCGACATGCGGGTTACCACTGAATGGGCCGCCGAGGTGGACGACGCCGCGCCGTCCTGCTCTATTATGTCACAGGGCCCCATAAGGAGATTCTTGTCAAGAACATTATGAACGCAAGTGGTCCAAGCCATCGACAAGTCGAATGGGACGCAGAACTGGAACACGACCTGCGCTCGATTTTGCGTTTAGCCATCCGCGAAGACTTGGACCGGTCCTACGATGTGACGACCTTGGCTCTGGTCCCGCGTGAATCAACGGGCCGCGCTGCAATGGTTTCACGCGCAGCTGGAATTGCGGCTGGATTGCGAGTCGCCAACCTGCTGATCGACGAAATGGCCGCTTCCGTGGACTGGCAGCCCTGCCTTGAGGACGGACAAGCCCTCGCGCCCGGCACATTCCTGGGAGTCTTGTCCGGTAGTGCCCGGGATATCTTGGCGATGGAACGCATCCTGCTGAATGCCATCGGCCATTTATCAGGCATTGCGTCGCTGACCCAACAATACGTCGCACAGGTCGCGGAGACACGCGCCGTCATCTGCGATACGCGAAAAACCATTCCCGGGTGGCGACGCATGGAAAAATATGCCGTGCGTTGCGGGGGTGGCACGAATCATCGAGTCGGCCTGTTCGACGCCATTCTGATCAAAGACAATCATCTGGCCTTGGGGCAGGGGTGTGCCCACGACCGGTTTGATGTGGCTGCGGCAGTCGCGCGAACCAGAACCTTGTACGCCGCCAACGTTGAACCACCGATCGTGCAAATCGAAGTGGACACCCTGGATCAGCTGGAAATGGTTTTGCCTGCCGCGCCGGACATCGTTCTGCTGGACAACATGCCGCTCGAACAGCTGAAGTCGGCCGTGGCCCTGCGCGATCAACGAAATCCCGCGGTCCTGCTGGAAGCCTCGGGAGGAATCACGTTGGATACCGTTCGAGCGATCGCCCTAACGGGTGTGGACCGGATTAGCGTGGGGGCCATCACGCACTCGGCCGTACAGCTGGATGTGGGGCTGGATTGGCAACAGAACGCGGTGCGGTACCCGTGACTATTCCGGCTCCTCGGCGCACCGGCCCCGTAACGTCAATGGCACTGAGTTTGTAGAACCATTGTCCTCAATGGTTCTGCGAATCGCGAAATGGTAGGGGGAAACAGTTGGGGACAACTGTTCCACAATGCCCAAACCGAGTGCCATTGAACGTAGGGTGCCGGGTAGGCAGCACTCTCCCGGCAGCAACGACCCCATCTCTCCCGGCGCACCGGCTCCGTAACGTCAATGGCACTGAGTTTGTAGAACCATTGTCCTCAATGGTTCCGCGAATCGCGAAGATGGTAGGGGGAAACAGTTGGGGACAACTGTTCCACAATGCCCAAACCGAGTGCCATTGAACGTAGGGTGCCGGGTAGGCAGCACTCTCCCGGCAGCAACGACCCCATCTCTTCCGGCGCACCGGCTCCGTAAGATGCCGGGTGGTTTGGCGAACTTTGGCGGTTAATCCGATTTTTTCGATCACGTCAAATCTGCGGTTTGACGATAAGAACTTCAAACGCCACCTTTGCAACTGAGTTTTGCGATTCAAACTCGCTCAGGCGGCTGAGTGACGCTTGCTTAGACTTGCAGCTCAACGGCTGCAAGCAGCGACTTCCGGGGGGGAAGCATGTCATCGAAGTTAGCTAATGGTCTGAAAATACTAGCATGGGCAGCAGTGCTTTGCGCCTGCCTGGCAACTTTGTTGATGGTCGATCGATCACCGCGATCGAATCTACAGGCATCCCAGTTAATGCCCTTGGCGGCGGACAGCATGCCTGCCTTGCGCCCTTGCGACGCGACGGATCCGCCGCATCCTATCTCCGGCGGCACCTGCGACGCCAAGCCGGACTGTGCGCAATGTGTCGCTACCTGCCAAGTCAATGTCGATGAGTATACTCCCATCGCACCAGTTGCCTTAGCTGCCCCGGTTGCGTGCGCCGCTCCCTTCGTAGCACTCCCCAGCATGACGTCGTCCGCGCCCCAATGCTCGCTGCCGGCCTGCGGCCAGCAGTGCGATCGAATGGGTAATGACAGTATCGATGAGCCTAACCAGCATGCAAATGACGCCAGCCCGCTCTCGGCCAACTGTGGCAAATCCGAGGATTTTGTTCCTGCGATGGACAGTCGTCGTGCGTGTGGCACGGCTCCCGCCGCGTCTTTTCAAAACGGTGCAGGCCCTGCTCACTCCCCGCACGGGACCATGTCCCAAGCTGACGGGCAGGCCGCAGTCGACCGCCGCTCTGGTGAGATCGCAGGATGTACGGGCGACCGGAGCTCCGACACGCAATCCACAGCTGTACCGCAGATTCCTGAAGAAGATGCCCGATTTGCGTCGAGTACCGTCACGATGCGCGACAAGTCGAATCGGACACTGGCCACGCTAAGGATCTCGTCAGCCGTAACACGCGACTTCTTGCAGCCCGAGGAGCGCGCGGCGATTGCCGCGACGCGGGATCGATCCCAGCCGCTCGAAAACGCAACATCTCCGCAGCGAGGCAAACCCGTTTCACCGCACGTCGACGTATTCGAGGATCCCACGACAGGTCACCTTACTATCGATGCGCAAACGATCGAAATCCAACAGTTGGCGGCAGATTTAACGGTACGCCTGGGACGACCGATACGCTGCCATGAGAGTTTGTCGGGAACGATTTCGGCTCGCGTTACGGACACCTCGTTAACGCGCGCTTTGGAGAGACTCGTGGGACCGTTTGGCTACGCAATCGTCAACCTGGACGGTTGCAGCGTGATTGGCACGCCGGAGGCCTTGCGGTATGAAGCACGTCGCCTACAGGACCTTCACAGCTGGGAGGAGGCGCAAGTGACAGAAACGGTTCAGGTCCGCCGTGAGGCGATGGAAGAGTTCGCTGAGTCGGCCGAGCGACTTCCTCCTGTGCAGCCGGCAACCGAACTTGCACCGATTGCCCTCGAGGACAACACCGAGACGGAAAGCGTCCCGGCGACCAGCTCGCAGCCGTACGAAATTTCCATCGGCAATAAAGCCAAGTCGTTAATTGCGCAGGGAGACCTGGAAACAACGACGGAGTTGCTCCAGGAAGCCGTAGCGCGGCACCCGGACTCGGCGATTTTGTTTCGCATGCTGGCGGAGGTGTACTTGCATCGTGGGATGTACATCCAGGCGCGGGCCGCGGCCCAGCAATCGCTGGCCCTGAACCGCAACAACCCCATGACCAATCAAGTCTACGGGGAGGTGCTTAAGAAAATGGGGGAAACAGCGCGCGCCACCATTATCTGGAACAAGCCAAATTCCTCCGCAGCCGGGCACGGCTGTAAGCCTCAGGATGCCGCCGGAATAACCACACGTGTACTGCTGCCCACCCGGCACTTTACAGTCAATAGCACTCGGATTGGGCATTGTGGAACAGTTGTCCCCAACTGTTTCCCCCGACATCTTCGCGATTCGCGGAACCATTGAGGACAATGGTTCTACAAACTAAGTGCCATTGACGTTACGGAGCCGGTGCGCCGGGAGAGAAGGGGTCGTTGCTGCCGGGAGAGTGCTGCCTACCCGGCACCCTACGTTCAATGGCGCTCGGTTTGGGCATTGTGGAACAGTTGTCCCCAACTGTTTCCCCTACGATTTGGCGCACGGCGCGCTTCGAAAGCTAAAGCTCGACCGCTATCATGTGGTCGGTGCAACCAGCTCTGGTACGCTGGGTGACCATAATCCGAGGGCATCGCCGGGGGATGATATTTTCCGCTCCAGAGAATTTTCAGCCGCACGCACTTTTACGGGGTCCACATCGCCAGACGGTGTTTTCGTTTTTTGTGGCACCTCAAATTCCATATCGGGCGCGAATTCACCATATTGAATTACCCGACGGTGATCGGATTGTGCTGCATGACGATTGCCCGGCAAGCTGGCCAGAGGACGGCAGGATTGTCATCCTGGTGCACGGGCTCGCCGGTTGCCACGCCAGCCCCTATTTGGTACGCGTCACCGACCGACTGATTCGCCAGGGCATTCGTTCCATGCGGATGGATATGCGTGGCTGTGGGGCCGGCGCACATTTGGCGACAGGCGTCTTTCACGCCGATCGAGCGTCCGATTTATTGGTTGTCTGCCAGGCACTTGCCGAGCGGTTTCCCCGGGCGCCGATGACGTTGTGTGGCTTTTCGTTGGGGGCCAACTTGATCCTGAAGATGCTGGGCAAATTTGCCAGGGAGACACCGGCCCGCGTCGACAGCGCCATCGCCGTACAACCGCCCATTGACCTGTCCCATTGTTGCCGCCGGCTGCATGACGGGTGGGGCTGGATTTATGATCTCTACTTCACCCGGCAACTCTGGCGTGATTTTTGCCAGCGTCGGACCAGGCTTCGATATGCCGATCGTGTCCGCGCCGAACGAAACCCTGGAACCTTACTGAAGTTTGATGAACAGATCACGGCTCCCTTGGCCGGATTTTCCAACGCATCGGAATACTATACAACAGCCAGTGCCCAGGACGTGTTACCCGAGATTAGAGTCCCCACGATTGTCGTCGCGGCGGACGACGACCCGATCGTGCGACCAGAGATTTACGATGTGGCCAAATGGTCCAGCTTCACGCAACCGTTCATGGTCGCGGGAGGCGGGCACCTGGGTTTCGTCGCCGGAAATGGTCGGCGGGCGCCATTCGAATATTGGCTGGATGCTCAGATTGAAAGTTGGATTCAGCAGGCGGCAGAACGCATCTGAATCTGAAGATGATGGATCTGAGCTGGTTCGCTGCGAACAAGTGCGCAAGTTCACAGCTCCGCCACGTCGAGCCACACGCCCATGGCAAGACGTCGCACGCGGCATCTGCATCAGAGGAAAGTGTGCGAGTGGGGGCCCGGTTAGATTACCAAGAATGGCCCCGTAATTTGGCTAGATGCCAAATAATCGCTGGCGACGCGCTCGACGTTCGGCACGCAGCCGCGATCGTCGCTTGATCTCGCTCGGCTTCTCGTAGTACTCACGGCGACGCATTTCTTTCTTGATACCGCTACGTTCGACAAGTTTGCGAAACCTCCGAACTGCCTCCTGAATGTTTTCTCGGTCCCGGACGACAAGCTTGACCACATTTCCTCCTCAGCAAGACTGTGAAATATTCGACGGACGATTACATTTGACGCAGCTCGACTGGCAATCGTTTGCTCGTTCCCAGGCTCTGCCTGGAAACGCACTGCCACGAGGCTCTGCCCACTCCCCCCAACACGTAGATCCAGCCCGTCATTGACGATCGACTGGAAGCCTTGCATTTTAATAGAAATATTGCCTTTTTGTCTAGCGTAGACACGCCATTTCCGCCGTTCGGTGGCATGATCCTAGCCTCATCGACCTTGTGAATCTATGGCCCGTGGGTGGGTCAACCGCACGCACAAACCTCCAATACCGCGTATTTTTCACCTTGTCTCTTTACGAGCCAGTTCCACTAACCTACCTGAATGCTGCGGATTGAGCGTGCTGGCTCGATGGCGATCGCCTGAACCTCAAGGCAGGGATGGCCTCGACGAATCTCGCACCGGCGTCTATGGCAATCCAACCGATCGGCAGTTTCGTTAAAACGTGCCGCGCGCTGATTCAGGCGGCTGGATGCTGTCGATGGAAGGTGAAATTGGCACGCCATGGCGGATGCGGGCAGATCCGGGCGTATTCGGCAGCTCGAAAGGTCAATGGATTGAGCGAATCGACTTCCCTGGTAGCCGAGTTGGATCAGCGTCAAAACGACGTCATACGCGAATTGGATGCCCTTAATCAGCGGATCGAAGAGGTCATCAAGAACTGGACCGACCTGCGTGACGAGGACTGACCGAAGGCGAATCGCATGTGGGCTGGGCTCGTCCGGTCGCCGCATGTAGAACGATTGTCCCCAATGGTTTCCGGGCCATTGCAAACGTGGAGAATGAACCATTGAGGACAGTGGTTCTACGTTCCGGCGAAAACCACACCTGCTCGCGGAAGAAAGTGCAAGACTCGAACTAAGGTGTCACGCAGAACCTTTAGTCGCGTTGCCCCATCAGGATGACGTTTTGCATGGGGCCGAAGAAAACAACTGCGGTAAGTTCACTTGTCCTGGTCCAAGTGGCCCGACTTGCCGATGGCCATGATCAAACGCACGCCCACCATCAGGCTGACAACGCAGCCGGCTAGTCCCAGCAATGAGATATCGTGCACGCCCATGAAGCCCGGCGCGGGGAATAACAGCGGCGGCACTCGCTGACTGAGCATCAGCGACGAACCCAGAAACAGGGCGCTGGCCATCATGCCCAGCACGAGTCGGTTGATGGAAGGGCTGAGCCCGCGATGTTCCAGGTGTACGTCGAACTCGCCCGCCTGAACCTGATTGATGATGTCCAACACGCGCCGCGGCAGCGTTCCGGCCAGATGTTCAAGTTCCAGGTACACGCGCCGCATCTTCTTAAGCCGTCGCGCTGGAGACATACGACGCAGCAGAGCGCGACGTTGGAAAGGCCGCATGACCTCCATAATGCTGAAGCTGGGACTCAGCATCTTGGCCGTCCCCTCCAGGGTCACCAGGGTCTTGATCAACAGGCTGACCTGAGGTGGCATCATGATCCGGTAGCGATGGATCATTTCCATCATTTCGGACAGCGCTGCACCCAGGTCGAATTGTCCCAGTTGCTGGTGGGCATATTGAGCGACGTAGTCCGCCAGGTCCGTACGAAAAGCCGTGTCATCCAGGTCCGTAGGCGTATGGCCAATACGTTTGATGAGCGTCGCCAGATGGATTGGATCACGCTGCACGATGGAGAGCATGACTTCTTCGATGTCCTCGCGCAGCTCTTCGTCAATCCGCCCCACCATCCCATAATCCAGCAGCCCAATCACGTTTCCCGGCAACAGCACAATGTTCCCCGGGTGAGGGTCGGCGTGGTAATAACCGTCGACAAAAATCATCTCCAGAAATATATTCGCTCCATCGCGCAATCTGTTCCAGGTCAAACTGTTGATCGGTACAGGAAGCCACGGCGGATAGCTTGGTCCCTTCAATCAGTTCCATCGTCAGCACACGGGGTGTGCACAAGTCGCTGATAGGCTCTGGGACCACCAGTTTTGAATTGTCAGCGAACCGACTGGCGAAGTGCTGTTGGTTTCGTTCCTCGCGACCGAAGTCAAGTTCGCGGAGCAGCGTGCGTTGCAACTCGGCCAGCGTGGCCGACGGACGATACGGCGCAAATTCGGGAATGCGATCGGCCAGTTGAGCCAGCCAGATCATGACATCGATGTCGCGCCGAATGGTCTTGGCAATTCCAGCTCGTTGCACCTTGATCACCACCCGCTGCGCGTCCTTCAAAACGGCGCGATGTGCCTGCCCGATGGACGCGGAAGCAATCGGTTGATCGTCAAATCGCATGAACAGCTGATCGACAGGCTGCCCTAACTCCTCCTCGATTGTCTGACGCACGACCTCCGGCGGGTCGGCGGGGGCGGCATCCTGCAGCTTTCTCAACTCTTGACACAAGTCGCGGCCGATAAGTTCCGGCCGCGTACTCAGCAGTTGACCCAGCTTGATGAAGGTGGGACCCAGGTCCTGCAACGCCATGCGGATGCGAATCTCGCGGGTTTGTCGAGCCAGCGCTTCGCCCCCCCGGTCGCGCAAGATACCTTTGGCGAACTCCAGGTTGAAGCGGCTGATCCAGTCCGCCAAACCGTACTTGCTGAGTACCGCGATGATCTCCGTGGCACGATTAACGTTCCGGTACGCCTGCGGAATGGTGCTGATTTTCATGAATGGATTCGCTGCATAAACCGTCAAACACGCTGAGATTCTGGCCAAACGGCGGCCCGTACCACAACTGTCTGATCTAATGTATCGGGCGGAAGCCTGAATGCAGAGCCCGAGCAGGATTTCTCGATCGGCCCGGTGGCTCACACCGACGCCGAAATTTGTGGTAAGATTCTTGGCGGGGCGCTCTTCCACGCCTTCCCCCAAACAGGGCTTTGCCTGGCCTTCTTTAATTCTATTTTGCCCTGCGGCGAGTGGCCAATAATTTCGCTTGACCGGCCGGCGGCGTTTTTACACACTGGCTGGCTTGCCATTTTCAATTCAACCGTCCTACTGGAACTTCACTTACGTGCGCCGTCAAGATATTCGCAATATTGTCATCATCGCCCATGTCGATCACGGGAAAACCACGCTTGTCGACTGCCTGCTGCGTCAGAGCGGTCAGTTTCGAGACAACCAGCTGCGCGGCGAACGCATCCTGGACAGCAATGATTTGGAACGAGAACGAGGGATTACCATCCTGGCAAAAAACATTTCGATCCCTTACCGGGGTGTGAAAATCAACATCATTGACACGCCGGGGCACGCGGATTTTGGTGGCGAAGTCGAACGCGTGGTGCGGATGGCCGATGGAGCCCTGGTCCTGGTGGACGCCGCTGAAGGACCCATGCCGCAAACGCGGTACGTGCTGGATAAAGCCCTGGCTGCCGGAGTCGTGCCGATTGTCGTAGTCAACAAGATCGATCGTCCCGATAGCCGGGCCCGGGAAGTGGCCGATGAAATGCTGGAATTGTTGCTCGATCTGCGGGCCGACGATCACGTCGATAATTTTATTCACGTCTTTACGACTGCCAAAGGCGGCTATGCCACCGACGATCCCGATCAGCCAACGACCTCGATGCAATTGCTGTTGGAAGTGATTCTGAATCATGTGCCGGGTCCTGAGATCGACGAACAAGCCCCCATGCAAATGTTGATCACGACGCTGGATTGGTCCGATTACCACGGCCGCATTGCCATTGGTCGCCTGCGCAGCGGCAACATCCAGCGCGGTCAGACCGTGGCCGTGATCGGCACCGACAATACCGCCACGGCGAAAGTCTCAGGGCTGTTCGTGTTCGAAAAACTCGGTCGGGTGGAGACCGAAACTGCCACGGCCGGGGACATCGTGGCCATTCATGGTATCGACGATGTGGAAATCGGCGACACGATCGCGGACCAAAATAATCCGCAGGCGCTGCCACGCTTGACCGTGGACCAGCCCACGTTGGAGATGATTTTTACGATCAACACCTCCCCCTTGGCAGGGCGGGATGGCCAATTTGTGACCACGCGACAGCTGCGAGAACGCTTAATGCGAGAACTCCAGCGAAACGTGGCGCTGCATGTGAAACCGCTTCCCGTCGGGGACGCCTTTGCCGTCACCGGTCGCGGGACAATGCATTTGTCAGTGCTGATCGAGACCATGCGGCGGGAAGGATACGAATTGGCCGTGGGCAAGCCTCGTGTGATCACCCGCCGGGAAGGCCATCGCATCCTGGAGCCATTCGAGTCGCTGATCGTCGAGGTGCCCTCCGAACGGCTGGGAACCATCATGGAATTAGCGGGTCAGCGACGAGGCGAGCTGGTACGCAGCTCGGTGCGGGGGGACTATACCCTGGTTTCGTTCAGGATTCCTGCCAGAGGGCTGATCGGCTTCCGCACCCGCGCGCTGAATGCCACCAAAGGCACGGCCATCATTCACCATCGCTTTGACAGTTATCGTGCCCAGGAAGGAGACCTGCCGCGACGGGGGAACGGAGTCCTGATATCCATGGCCGCCGGACGAGCGGTTGGTTACGCGCTGTTCGGCCTGCAAGAACGTGCCGAGCTGTTTGTGAGGCCGGGCGATGACGTGTACGAAGGCATGATCGTGGGCGAAAACAGCCGCAGTGAGGATATGATCGTCAATCCCATGAAAGAGAAAAAGCTGACCAATGTACGTGCGGCGGGCAGCGACGAAAACATCCTCTTAAAGCCCCCCCGCGAAATGTCGTTGGAGGTGGCGTTGGAGTACATCGAAGACGATGAACTCGTCGAGGTCACGCCCAAGGCCATCCGCCTCCGCAAGGTCGTGCTCAAGGAATCCGATCGCCGCCGCACGCGGCGCGCCGCCGTGTGAAGTTGTGGGAGTTGATCACACTCACGCCGAGTCGCAGTCAGGCGGCGTGCGGGCCAATATTGCCGGCGGTCTCGTCGGAATTCAGCTGCCAGCTCTCCGTAGAATTCCTCGGCGCTCTTGCCAGCGCCGCAGGATCTTCGGCACATCCACGGGCATCGTCGTGCTGGGCGGGCCAGTCAGAGATGACGCAAAGTGCGCATGTTGGATCCGTCCATTCAATGCTGCCAACATCGACTGCACTTCCGTTTCGTCCGTCAAGCCCTCCACCGCAAGCAGCGTCTGCTGTACATCCAGCCGGATAGCCAGGGCAGGGGGCAGCGCCGAGATTTGTTCGCGACGCAATTTGTCCTTCAACCACCAGTTTTCGTCGTGTTCGTTCTGGCCAAATTCCAGCGGCTTGCCAAAGCCAGGTAGATTTTCAAACGCGCCCTTTTCCACCGCGTCGGCAATCTGCTGCTCCACGAACGAGGGCCAAGTCTGGTGGTGGGGTTTTCTGTCCGTCATCTGATTCAACCCACACCACCGTTTAAATGGCAACCGGGTCACGAATTGCCTTGAGCACGTCCATCGACGAGACAATACCCACCACGCAATTTCGCGCGTTGCAGACCGGCACGTGGTGGATTTCCTTCGACAGCATGATGTCCGCGATCTTGGTTACCGGATCATTCTCGCTGACGCTGATCACGCCGCGCGCCATCACGTCCTCGACGAAGGCGTCTGTTACCTCTTCCAGTCCCACGCCGAAGAAAATTCCGCGCAGGTCCCGTTCCCTGGGCCCCGCCGACTCGTTGGCCAACTTGCCCGCCAAACGGACAATGTCGGTCTTGGACAGTAACCCCACACAGTTCCGATCTTCGTCCACAACCGGCAATGCCGACAAGCCGAGTTCGACCATCCGCTCGATCACGTCTTTCAGCTTCTCGTCCGGGCGCGCCGTATCAGCTCGACGCGTCATGATGTCTTTCACCGTTTTCTTGTAAATCCCTACCATCGGATCGCCTCGGATGTTGATGCGTGTTGAGCAAATAAATAGACAAACGAACAATTTATCTCGCAATCCGTGCGCCAAAGCGCGGATCGCCGTGCGGGACTTTATCCAGATTTCTCAAATCCCAGCCATCGGTTTTCAACCGGTGGTAGATGACTTTCAGCCAGACATCGCGTCTTCCGGGAAAGGGCGGAGGTGACACTTTAGGGCACCAAGGCCTGCCCTCCGCCCTTCCGCAACGGGCACGCACACAGTTGAGGCCGAACTGTGCGAATTCGCACGCTCGGATGGACGCGGGTTAGGGTGGGCGGACACAAACCGTGCGTTTTGCTCTGGCATCGAATTTGCTCAAAGTGACGTCAAGTGAAATGTGACGAGCATATCGTGGACATGGTAGTGCGCAGGTTGTTGGCGACTTGGTGACCGCGCGAGGTCCGTTTGCCTGAGGAGAAATCCCGATGACTCAAATTCGCCGCATACTCTGCCCGATCGATTTTTCCGCCCCCTCGACGACTGCATTCGAGTACGCCGACCATCTGGCAAGTCTGCTCGGCGCCGAACTAGTCGTGATACACGCCTTTGACCGGCCGAGCAGCTATGACGCGGCCGGGCAGACCATTCCGGCCGACGCCTCGATCGCGGAAAAAATGGAGGCAGTTTCGTCCCCGCACGCGGAGGTAAAACTTACAAAATTGCTGCACGCCGGAATGGCAGAAGACGTGATCTGCTGGGCCGCGGAATCGCACGGTTGTGACATGATCGTGATGGGAACTCACGGGCATACGGGACTCAAACACCTTTTGTTCGGCAGCACGGCGGAATACGTGTTGCGGCATGCTCGATGCCCCGTGCTCACGATTCGCCCGCAAACTCAACACCAGGAACCGTTGACTGAGCCCATGGTTACGCCGATGCCCCCGCCACGCTACCTGTAGGATACTACGCCGCGTACGTGCGAAGCACCTTGTGTTTTGTCACCTGGGCCAATCCAAGCCACCGACACGTAAATAGTCAGCCAACTTGGCATGCATGACCTTGTCATCCTGCGAACCCGCTGATTTAATGCCCTGGGCTATTCCAGCATTCGCGGGAGCCGCGTCATGAATTCGTGGACGCGTTCGTGTACTTTACGGCCCAACGCAATCAGCCGGTACCTCATCCATGCAGGACTCCTCACGGGACGCGATTGACGGCCTGGTCACGCGGCGGCAGCTGCTGATCGCCAGCCTGGCGATTCTGGCCATCGTGCTGCATTTGTTACTTAGGTACGGGTTTCGAAGCACGGCCACCGTCCATGAAGCGGCATTAAAGTTCGCCCTGGTTGTGGGAGGAGCGCCACTGGTCTGGGGCTTGTTGCAAAAACTGTTCCGACGCGAATTTGGATCGGACCTGCTGGCCGGCATCTCGATTGTCACTTCGCTATTCCTCGGCGAGTACCTGGCAGGCACCATCGTGGTCTTAATGCTCTCCGGAGGAGAAGCGCTGGAAGCGTTTGCCGTGCGCCGCGCCTCGTCGGTGTTGGAGGCGTTGGCCCGCCGCATGCCGGCCAACGCGCATCGCAAGGGAACCGCCAGCGTGGACGATGTGGCGCTCAGCGAGGTACGCATCGGCGATACGCTGATCATCTTCCCGCACGAGATCTGTCCCGTGGACGGAACGGTCGTGGAGGGACGCGGAATCATGGACGAGTCGTACCTGACGGGTGAGCCGTACATGATGTCCAAGACGCCCGGCTCGCAGGTCCTGTCGGGTGCGATTAACGGCGACACGGCGCTCACGATTCACGCCACGAAACTGGCGGTCGATTCCCGCTACGCCAAGATCATGGAAGTCATGCAGGCGTCGCAGCAGACGCGTCCCCGCATCCGCCGCCTGGGCGATCGGCTGGGTGCCGTCTACACGCCGATCGCCGTGATCATTGGGCTGGCCGCCTGGTGGTTCTCCCGTGATCCCATCCGTTTCCTGGCGGTGATGGTGGTCGCCACGCCCTGCCCGCTGTTGATCGCCATTCCCGTCGCCATCATCGGCTCCATTTCCCTGGCCGCCCGCCGCGCGATTATCATCCGCGATCCGGCCGTGCTGGAACAGGCCGACCAATGCCAGACCATGATTTTTGACAAGACGGGCACGCTGACGTACGGCAAGCCAAAATTAGAACAGCAGATCACCAGCGATTCATTCGACCCGCATACGGCTCTTGCTCTCGCGGCGAGTGCCGAACGTTATTCGAAGCACCCGCTGGCCGAGGCCATCGTTTCGGCCGCGCGCAGCAGGACCTCGTCTTGCCAGAGGTTTCCGAAATCAGCGAGAAACCTGGCCAGGGCATGTTGGCGCGTGTCGGCAGTCACGTTGTGAAGATCACAAGTCGGGCACGGCTGCTCGCTGAGCACCCCGAACTGAGCAACTCGCTCCCTCCTGCGTCCAGCGGCCTGGAGTGCGTCGTGCTGGTCGATGAGCAGTATGCGGCCACCCTGCAATTCCGCGACATGCCGCGGGGGGACGGTGAGTCGTTTGTGAAACATCTTTCGGGCCGTCATGGCGTCCAGCGTATCGTGTTGTTGTCAGGCGACCGCGACACGGAGGTGGCCTATCTGGCCAGGCTTGTGGCGATCGACGAATTCTTGGGCAATCAAAGCCCCGAGCAGAAGCTGGAATTTGTGCGGGAGGCGACGTCCCGGCACCGCACCCTGTTTGTGGGAGACGGCATCAACGATGCGCCCGCCTTGTTGGCGGCCACCGTGGGCGTCGCCTTTGGCCAGAACAGCGACGTGACGACGGAAGCCGCCGGCGTGGTCATCATGGACAATTCGCTCAGCAAGGTAGACGAATTCATCCACATCAGTCGCCGCATGCGGAAGATAGCGCCTGCAGAGCGCCGTGGGCGGCATGGCAATCAGCGTGGTGGGCATGGTGTTGGCAGCCAGCGGTTATCTGCCCCCGGTGGCCGGCGCCATCACGCAGGAAGTGATTGATCTGATTGCCGTCCTTAACGCGCTCCGCGCTGCCTGGCCACCCAAGTCTCTGGTGGATTTTTGATGCGTGGGGCGGTTGCCCATGTGCGCGATCCGGCAGTGGCAGGTGCGGCTGAGCGTTCCAATTCCTGCCTGGCCGTGTTGAGGCTGGTCCGTCCTGCGTCCGCGCGGGGGCGAACCTCTGAGCCGCTGCGTGTGTCTCACCAGGGGCACTCGGCAGGATGGTGACCCGTGAAACTGACGGAATGGCGCAAATGCGTGGGCCGATCGGTGATGGCCGATGCGATCGCTCGAACGACTGGCCAGCCGCCTCCGCTCACTGTATCCTTACGCGTTCTTCCATCACCAGGAATTTGGTCCCGTGGTAAGAGCATTTCAAATCGGCACAGAATCTGGCGACTATGTTGCCGTCGACATTCGCGAACGACCCGACGAGCATGACGATTGGCTGGATGCGACGATTGCCGTTTCGGCCGGGGCTTTCGCGGGGAAGTACCGGGCGATGTTGGTCACAAGCGACTTCCCGCGGTTCCGAGCCGAACTCGAGCGGCTATACGCCTCACTGGACGGGGCGGCCCGGTTCCAGACCGTCGAGGGTCAATTGGAGCTGACATGTACCGGCAACGGCATTGGCGGCATCACGGTGGAAGGACGATCGCAAGATTTCGTTGGTGTGGGAAACGTCCTGCAGTTTCGATTGGAGATTGACCAGACATTTCTTCCAGACATCGTGGCACAGATTCGAGAACTCGAGACACAGCATCCCCATCGCCTGCCTTAGGGATTTCCTACCGTATGAGATGATGTAGGGCCTTGACGTTGGGCGAGTGGTTGCAGTACCGTCGAGCTGGGGTTCGGTCGGTTGCGGAGCGTCTGCCGATAGGGCACGCAAGGAACCCGAGCGGCATCTTCCCCGAGATCGCCTTGTCGTCGAACGCCGGGGGGGCATTCACACCGTCTCCAGCACTTCCGGATGACTCGAACGTGCCGCTGGGCAATGTGTGATGCTCGTCCACGAAATCTCGCAAGGAAACGCCGTATGTGGCCCATCGTCGCGCATCGATCGTTGCCGCGATCCACCGTCGCCATGCTCTGTTTTTTGGTGACCTTGTGCGCCCGACATCCTTGCGCGGACGGCCAGGAATCTGCGCTACCCTACCAGCCCCGGGACATGGACTTGCGGATTCCCGTCTCGGCGAAAGTCAGACCCCCCCGTCGCCGCCTTCGCAGGAATGCAGATAGATGCTAGAGCCTTCGTTTTCCGCGATCAGACCATTTCGGCAAAGATGTTACCGGTTTAATCACCCAGCCGTAAGTACTCGACCGCATTCTGGTAGCAAATTCGGCGGACCATTTCGCCCACGAGCGGCAGATCCGCGGGCAACTCGCCCAGCTGCATTTCTTGCCCGAGAAAATTGCAGAGCACGCGACGAAAATACTCATGCCGGGGAAAGGACATGAAAGAACGAGCGTCGGTCAGCATACCGACAAATCGTGATAACAGCCCCACATTGGCCAGCGTGCGCAGCTGCGATTCGATGCCCTGCTTCTGGTCCAGGAACCACCATCCCGATCCAAATTGGATTTTGCCCGGGATGTTGCCGTCCTGAAAATTCCCGGCCATCGTGGCCATGGGGTAGTTATCTGCAGGATTGAGGTTGTAGAGAACCATTCGCGGCAACCCGAATTCCGCTTCACACGTGGATAGATAGCGTGCCAGCGATTCCATTTGAGGAAAGTCGCCGATGGAGTCATAGCCCGTGTCAGGTCCCAGCTCCGCAAACCGCCGTGCGTTATTGTTGCGTATCGCGCCGAGGTGCAGTTGCTTGGTCCAACTGCGGCTGGCGTCCCATTCCGTAAAACGCAGCATCAAGTAGGCGCCCATGGCGTCACGTTCGGCAGGACTGGCCGCCACGCCGCTGCGGACCTTGGCAAACACTTTTTCGGCCACCCCTTGATCAGGCAGCGCTGCGAAACACGCGGTCAGCCCATGATCCGACAGTCGGCAACCCGCCGCGTGAAACGCGTCGTGGCGCTGTCGGAGCGCGTCGAGAAATGGCGACAGGGATCCAATGTCCAATCCGCTAACGATGGATAGCTTTTCAATCCATTCGTTAAACTGCACAGGATCGTCCACGCCAAACGCCCGGTCTGGGCGAAATGTGGGGTAGACCTTCGTACTGCAATTCGATTCCTGGATGGCTCGATGATCGGACAGGTCGTCGACGGGATCATCGGTCGTACAGACGACTTGCACGCGGAACTGCTGCAAAATGCCGCGCACATTCAACTCGCCCGACGTCAATCGCTCGTTGGCCCACCGCCAGGTAGCCTCGGCCGTAGCTTCGTTCAACGTGTCTTGGATGCCGAAATACCGCTGGAGTTCCAAGTGCGACCAGTGGTAAAGCGGGCTGCCCAGTGTCGCTGGCAGCGTCCTCGCCCAGGCCAGGAATTTCTCATGGGGGCTGGCGGAACCCGCGCAGTATCGCTCGTCCACGCCATTGGCGCGCATTAATCTCCATTTGTAGTGATCTCCCGCCAACCAAATTTGGAACAGGTCCGAGAACTGGCGATCCTCGGCAATCTGCCGCGGCGGCAAGTGCGTGTGGTAGTCGACAATCGGCTGATGTTCCGCGTACTCGTGAAACAGCTGCTCCGCAAAGTTCGAATGTAACAAGAAGTTGTCGTGAATGAACATCTACATTTCCTCACACTCCGCGACGGCCGGCATGCCTGCCACTGTGCCTCAAGTCAAGCCGCTTGGGCCGCGGCCAGTGTTTCTGAAACTCAAGCATGGTTTTCATGCGTGTAACCTCCGGACGGCACGGCCAGGCATTACGCGCGGCAATGGCGCTCAGCTATCGACACGCATTGTCTCAACTGGAAGGCGGACTCGGGTGCGAGTTACCGACGCTGCACGTCTTCGGCGGCGGGATTCAGAATCGGCTGCTGAACCAGTTGACGTCCGACGCAGTCGCTCGCCCCACGCTGAACGGCCCGGTGGAGGCTACTGCCATCGGCAACGTGCTCGTCCAGGCTTCGGGGTATGGGGCCGTCCGCGATACGAAGGCGACCGGAGCCATCGTTGCGCGGAGTCTTCCGCGCAGCGCCTGCAAGCGCAAAATGCATTGAGGACGACCCACTGCACAAATATGCTTCAATCGTCAACATGTGACGACGCAATTCGTGATTTGATCAACCGTTGTATTTAACGGCAATAGATCAAGCGGAGGGCACGGGATTCGAACCCGCAACCCCTTGCGGGGCACCCGAGTTCCAGTCGGGCCGCTGAGCCAGTTCGCTTACCCTCCAACGCGGGTGTTTCCCGACGATTGTATCCGGATCACCGTGACCAGAAAAGCAGGCAGGCGTGTCGGGCGGGGCTCCACACACGGGATGTGCCAAGGCACGCGCTAACCAGCTCCGCGGGGGCTTGCACCCAATGCCATCAACATTGCGACGGACCGGTCCAAAACCTGTCAGCCGGCGTGCGTTCGCACTCGATTTTTCGGCATTCACAAACCGAACGCTAACGCGTGGCGGCGGATATTAGACCAAAGCAGATGGCATTGGGCTTGCGCCAGCGGCTCGTCCCGTGACGCCCTCACGCCTTGCCTTCGTTTGCGGCATGCTCGGGATTATGTTACGCTGTAATACGTGACTCATGGAGCATTCACTTTCCGCGATTCAAATTCGAGAACCAAGAACGTGTTGGTTTTTGGATGGCTTTGAACCTGACACTCAGGTCCATATTTCTCGATCGCGGCATACCGTGAGCCTGTGAAGGTGCGCCCCGACGATTCCGCGAGGCATGACGTTGCGTCGTGTTTGGCGGCAGAATGCCGTGTGCTGGGCATCTGCAAATGGGCGGACACATTCCGGACCTAGGCGAATCGACTTTCAAACGTTTTGGTTGGGGTGTTCGTTGGATCGCGTCGGAGCGGATCGCTCGCTGCCGTCACTCGAGAGTGAAGACGCAAGCATTATCGACTTGCACGTCACACGAACAACACAGGAGTAAGACCGATGTCGCGATCCAAAACGCCACCACGAATCATGATGATCTCCACGCATGGCTACGTCGCGGCCGAACCGGAATTTGGCCTGCCTGACACGGGTGGACAGGTGGTCTACGTGCTCGAGCTGTCCAAATGCCTGGCCAGACTTGGTTATCGAGTCGATATCTATACCCGTCGCTTCGAAGATCAGCCGGCTACGGAAACCATATCGGAACGAGTGCGCTTGATCCGGCAGCCCTGCGGTGGGAAAGATTTTGTTCCCAAGGAGACGTTGTGCGAATACATCCCGGAATGGGTCACGAATACACGCCAATACGTCGAATCCAAGCGTCTCAAGTACTCATTCATCAACAGTCACTACTGGGATGCCGGATTGGCGGGCCAGGCCCTGTCCAATCAGCTCGGGCTCCCGCACGTGCACACTCCGCATTCGATCGGTGCCTGGAAGCGCGACAATATGGACGGCGATCCGGAGGCGCTCGAACGCCGATACAATTTTGCCAAGCGAATTCGTGAAGAACGCGTTATCTACGATGAATGCGATGCGCTGGTGGCCACAACACCGCAGCAGCGAGACATTCTGATGCAAGATGAGTACGAGGTGCGTCGAGAGAAGATCCATGTGGTGCCGCCGGGCTACGACGATACTCGTTTTTTCCCTGTCTCGTCAGCCACGCGAAAGGCCCTCAAGCATGATTTGCAGATCGACCAGCCGCTCGTGCTAGCCTTGGGGCGTGCGGCCCGTAACAAGGGGTATGATCTACTAATTCAGGCCATGCCGACTGTGCTGGAACGAATTCCCGACGCGAAGCTGATGTTGGCGATCGGCTCGACCGATCCCAATGCCGACGAACAGCAGATGATTGAGGGTATGAAGAAGTTGGCCGGAGAGTTGTCGATCCGCGAACACGTGTTGTTTCGCGACTATATTCCTGATGACGAACTGGCGGACTATTACCGGGCGGCCGACGTATTTGTATTGAGCAGCCGCTATGAACCGTTTGGCATGACGGCCGTCGAGTCCATGGCCTGCGGTACGCCGACAGTGGTCACCACCGAAGGTGGCCTCTGGGAACTGGTGGTCTGGGGTGTGGAAGCGCTTTACGAGAACCCGTTCGAACCGGCGGCCTTCGGACACGCTGTCGCGACGATTCTAAAGCACCCTCAGGTCGCCCGACAGCTCGCCAGCGGTGGTTCTCAAACGGCGCGCGCCCGCTTCACATGGACGGGGATTGCTCACCAGATACTTAACCTGCTCGACGGCATGCCGTCGCAGCGATCCAATGTGCAGAGGTTGCCACACGACCAACTTGTGCGAGAACGTACGCTGATTGAGGCCGTGGTATGATGGTCTGTTGGACAGGGTAGGAAAGTGCAGGCCGCACGGCACCGTCCGGCTTGCGGAATCACGATTCCGCTGACCGCCACGAGCCTCCGGCACCGCGAACCGGGCGGCGCTCACGGACGGCTTTCCAAGCCCCACCATGAACAATTTCACATTCGCTTAGGTTGGAGTTGCGCTTTGGCGAAACAGATCCTCTTCTCGCCCCACGAATACCAAGAACTTTCGTCGGAAGAGCAGGCCCTGTTGGAGCAGGCCTATCACCGCGCGTTGGATGCGCTGCATCGTAATGTTACGCCATTGGGGTTCTCCGCTTGCTCGTTGACTGACAACAAAAGCCACGGCACCGATGCCAATTATCGCAGCGTCTGGGCGCGCGACGGAGCCAAGACCATCTGTTGGACCATCGATTTGGACGACGAGCGCATCCGCTCGTGCCAGGCGGCCACGTTACGCACGTTGCTGGCACACCAATCGCCGACCGGTCAGATTCCGGCGAGCGTGCATCTGGATACTGCTGAACCGGAATATGGAGGCGTGGGTGGCATTACGTCCATTGATAGTGGAATGTGGACCATCATCGCCGCATGGCGTTACGCGATTGCGTCAGACGACTGGTCGATTATCGAAGAACATGAGAGCAAGTTCCAAAAGACGATGGACTGGTTGAGCGCCACGACTCGAATAATTGTGGCTTGTTGGAAATTCCCGAGGCCGGCGACTGGGCTGACTTGTTCGGTTGGAGCTACCACGTGTTGTATGACGAGGTGTTATGGTTTCGCAGCTTGATTTGCTACAGCCAGATCCTACAGCATCTTGGCCGTGCCGCTCAAGCCGATGATTACTACGCTTGGGCCCAGCACGTGCGTCGCGTGATCATCCGCAAATTCTGGCCTTCGACCGAAATGACGGCCAGCGATGGAGGTGGGCTCCGCTTCAGTGATGTGCAGCTCGCGCTGGGCGACGCGCGATACCTGGTGGCACAGGTGTCCCCGTTTGACTTCAACTGGCGTTGCGATGTCTATGGCAATCTGCTTGCTTACCTGACCAATGTTGTGGACAAGGAGAAGGCCATCATGACATTTCGATTTCTGTGGGGTGTCGGCATCAACGATCCCGGCCCTGTGGAAAACCTCTACCCAACGGTCCAGGCGGGCGACCGTGAATGGCGCGACTATTTCACCGTCAACTTGCTAAATCTGCCGCACCACTACCACAATGGGGGCATTTGGCCCTTTATCGGTGGTTTGTGGGTCCGCTTCATCCATAAACTGGGGATGACCGATCTTGCGAAACGAGAGCTGGTCAAACTGGCGCGTCTCTGCTCGCTGGGCGTGAGCCAGGAGTGGGAGTTTAACGAATGGCACCACGGAGTAACCGGGCGACCCATGGGTAAGAGTTATCAAGCATGGAGCGCCGCCAGTTTCGTGAAGGCGTGCCATGATTTGCAGCTCGACATGGATTCCCTGGAAAATCAAATTTGAACATCGAAATCACCGCGTGTGGCCCAAGCCGAGTGAATTCCATCGTCCACACAACGTACATTCTTCCCAACGCATTCCGACTGGCGAAATGTCATCCTAGGTGGAGCGAAGCGGATGATTTGCCAATTACGCGTCTCCCGTGTTCTTGGCAGATTTTTCGCCGCGATCAGAATGAGATCTTGTGCAGACCGAGCGCGTCGATTGGGAATCGTCTAATTCTCGTATCCAGTGCTGCATTCCATCGCGGATTCCGTCCGCCCACGTGTATGGTGACTGATAGACACGGTCATCATCGGCAAACTGCCGCTTGAGTTCTTGGTGTGCGTTCCCGACAATGATCCCACGGAAATTGTGTTCGAATAACCTGGCGTCGTTGCCGGAATTTCCGGCAACGATCACGCGATCCGCCGTAAAGCCTATCTTGTCCGCCATGAATGCGGCGGCCGCGCCCTTGTCGACCCCAGCGGGCAGAATGTCCAAATCGCGGTCCGAGCTATAGATCAGGCTGACGCGGATGCCCGCCACGATGAGTTTTTCCCGAAGGCGACTCAGCTGTTTCCCGGATGCGTCACGCAGAAAGTAACTCACCTTGAACTCAGATTGAAACTCCCCCGGCTGCGGCACCAAGGCTTCTTCGTCCGACAAGACGTCGCGGACTATCTGGGCGGACCAATATTGGGAAATCCGCTGCATCCAGGTCTGCTCTAGATGCCCCTCGGGAAAACTGTGAATCTCAGTCCCCACCCCACCGATGATCGCGACCGGTTGCGGAAGCAGTGTGGCATGAATGTCCTGGCAGATCGACGCGCAAAACCGCCCCGAGGCATAGATCACGGAAACCCGCTCTTTGATCGAATCAAAAAACGCCTCGAAGCGACACAGCGCATCGTCATCCCCCAATAACGTATCATCGAGGTCACTGATCATTAGCAGGTTTTTTGGCACGCGATGATTCTCCTGTTGCCGGCGCAAGGCGGTCCGCGGCATCGATTTCAGGTGATTCATGCGGGGCCGGTCGTGCCGCGGCCTGACGCCAGCGGCTCGCCGACGAATGCCGGACGAGTGCCGGACGACGACCGAAGTTCAGGCAATCAGTCCAGCCGCGTTCCGCTGATCAGTTTGATGAATTCGGCGTTGGTTTTGAATTTGCCCAGTTGGCGTGTCAGCTGTTCCATGGCGTCCACATGATGCATGGAAGACAGCGTACGGCGTAACATGGTCACGGCGTGATGCGTATCGGCATCATGCAACAGCTCTTCGCGTCGTGTACCGGACTGCGAGATATCGATGGCGGGCCATACACGTCGATCTGCCAACTTGCGATCGAGCACCAGCTCCATATTGCCTGTGCCCTTAAACTCCTGAAAAATCAATTCGTCCATGCGGCTGCCCGTATCGATCAGTGCCGTACCGACAATGGTCAGCGAGCCGCCTTCCTCAAACACACGGGCTGTGGCAAACAGCTTCTTGGGAACGTCCATGGCCTTGATATCGACACCGCCCGACATGGTGCGTCCGGTGTTGCCGACCCATTTATTGAAGGCCCGCGCCAAGCGCGTGATGGAGTCCATCAGCAAGAAGACGTCTTTACCCATTTCGGCCAGTCGACGACATCGTTCCACCACCAGCTGCGAGATCCGCACGTGGCTCTCCACGTCCTGATCCAGACTGCTGGCGATGACTTCGCCACGGACGTTTCTCCGCATGTCGGTCACTTCTTCCGGGCGCTCGTCGATCAGCAGCACGATCAGTTTGATATTGGGATAGTTCGCGGCCACTCCATTGGCGATCTGCTGCAGCAAGATTGTCTTGCCGGTACGGGGCGGCGCCACGATCAACGCGCGTTGTCCTTTACCCAACGGGGTGAGCAGATCCATGACACGGGTACTGATCGGCTCGGGCCCGGTCTCCAGTCTCAACCAGTTTTCCGGGTTGATAGGGGTTTTGGAGTCAAAGGACTTGACGTCAATGAATTCGTCCGGCAAGAGTCCATCAATGGACTCGATTTCCTTCAGCCGCGGTCCTTGTTGTTTGCGTGCGTGTTGCACCACGCCCTTGATCAACAGGCCCTCGCGCAGCTGGTATTTTTCGATCATGGTCCCGGGGACGAAGGGGTCGGACCGTACGCGGTCGTAGTTATTTTCGGCACCGCGCAAGAACCCGTAGCCGTTGGGATGCAGTTCCAGAAGTCCCTCAGCAGGTTCCGGTGGTAGTGGTTCGCCATTTTCGGTGACCACGTCTGGGAGCACAGCGGGCTTCACGCCGCCATCGCCGGGCCGCCGCCGCCGACGCCCACGAGTTCCATTCCCGCCACCATTCCCACCGCGCCCGGGAGCGCCAGTTCGATTCCCTTGGCTCCCCCCACGTGAGCGCTGCTTCTTATGCTTAGCCATAGTAACCCCTAGAAAAAGCAACGTTGCAACGAATTCGGGCCATCCCTGCCACCGAAATCAGGTACGTTGACAACTTGATAAAACCGACGCACGCGAATCGCGCGTCAAACCTAAGTCTGTGAATCGCAAGACAACAGTTCCGCGTGTTGATCTAGGACCGTTCGATCCGGGCGTCCATTTGACCCAAAGAACTAAGAACGGCAAACAACGATGATGCAAACTTCCTGCTCGTGCGAAGGTTCAAACCGCGCATGCGCAAGCAGCGCGAAACACCTTTTCGATCTTGTCCATCACAACTTCTAAAAAAGTCGCGATGCCTGGCGGCTGACAACTGCCGATTTCAAACCGTAATCACGGAGACGGCTAACCGACCGCAATTCTTTTCGGGCTGCGGTGAACGCAGTTACCCGATAGCATGTATTTGCCCAACGGCGAACGAAGTGCTTTCGAACCTCGCAAAGAAATGCCGACGCCCAAGGCGTTTCAAGTGAGGCCGACCCTTAGAAAGTTCGTTTTGGGCCTTTAAGATCGCTTGCGACCCATATCGCAAGCAGCAGTCTATCTACGCTGATCATACTTATCTGATCGGCCGTGTCAAGCGGAAAGATTTCAACATTCGGCTCAGCCAGGGAAATTTTAGTCAACCCACCCCCATCCGGACATCGCGACGGACAGACGGATGTTGGGAAGTGGTCGAGTTGGCGTACTGGCCGGAAACGCGGGATGGAAACCAAAAATCCATCCGAAACCGTCCGCTGGCCGGGCGGCCAAGGCCGTCGGCGTTGCCGCGATTGCCTGGCGAATGAAATCAGCCTCCAGGCGTTTGCACACGGTTTTCTGCGTGATCCGGAACCGAGCCGCTAAAGTGCTTCGGATGATGGGGTGGCAAATTACGCCCAAAGTCCGTATCCGCGCCATGCATGCCATGACAGCGAGCCATGGTGGAGGCGATCGGCAAAAGTTCCCTAATCGGAATATTCGACTCTATCTTCACCCAGCGGTATCCGATAACTAAGCCGGACACCTTGGCGAATGCGCGCTGGGGCTGGTAACCGTGACGACTTTTCGCAGGCAGAATCATGCAACGCTATCGGAACTCCATTTCGCTTGCCGTGGTACTTATGCTGGCAGCGTCGGCGACGGGCAAGAACCAGGTTTCGTGGTTGGAAGACCTCAATACGGCTCAACAAATGGCGGCATCACGCCATCAATTGTTGCTGCTGCATTTCACGGCGGATTGGTGCGGCCCCTGCCAGCGACTGGAAAAAAAAGTCTTCAGCGAACCCTCCTTTGGCTACGCTCTCAATTCAGAATTTGTCCCCTGCAAGATCAACGTGACACAACATCCCGAGCTGGCCGCGCGGTTCGGTGTCACTGCCTGGCCGACGGATTTGTTGCTCACACCGGACGGCAAGGAAGTGCACCGGATGGTCAGTCCTCAAGCCGCTGAACCCTACTTGACCGCACTTCGTCAGGCCAACTGGCAGTACCGCAACGCAGTGAACTCGTCCCAGGTGGCCCAGGCGAAAATGCCCCCACAATATCCGCAACAGCCATCGTCACAATTGTCGGGGGAACTCTCTCGTCAGCTTGCCGAGCGATTTGGGGGGGCTCGCGGCGTCGACGTCGAACAAGCGCAATTCATGCAACTGCAGGCACCGGCAAACGCAAATCCACAGGCCGCCGTCTACGCAGCTAACGGCTTGCGAGCGCAACCCACGCGCGGGCCGCAAGTAAGTCCACCGCCGCCACAGGCGACTCCCGCGCCCTTCGGCTCGTCGTCCCGGTTCGCGGGGAACTACCCGCAGAACGCGCATGTTGCTTCGCGCGAGCAGCGGCCGTTGAGTACCGGATCGAACGCTCCGCAGGCTCCCTACCACGCCTCCCCACCCGTCGCAGCCGATGGGACTGCACAGCACACGGACGGTTTCGTGCCGGCTGTTGCCAGACCGGTGAGCGACACCGGCAATCCGCCCGGCATGACCCCGTCATCTGGTAGCCAACCAAACGAGCAGATCGTGGTCAACCAATATGCCGTCAACGCGACTCAGCCAACGCGGTCGGAGGGCCGCATCATCCCGCCAGCAGGCTCCGAAGCCAACCTGGCCACCGGTGGTGACCATGGGCCAGCCGGCACCGTTCCCGCGACGTTCCACATGGCTCAGCCAAATCCGACGACCGATGCGTCCGCCAACGCGTCGACGCCCGACCCGGGCGCGATCCGTTTGGGTCTGGACGGTTACTGTCCTGTGACGCTGCTGCAGGAGAACCAATGGCTGGCGGGCAACAAACGCTGGGGAGCCAAACACCGCGGCGTGGTCTATTTGTTCCAGACAGCGGCGGCGCAACAGATATTCTTGGCGGACCCGGACCGCTTCAGCCCGTTGCTGGCCGGATATGACCCTGTGCTGTTCTGCGAGCAGGGCCAATACGTCGTGGGTCAACGGGCTCACGGCATTCGCTATCGCGATACCATCATCCTGTTCTCATCGGAGGAGTCATTGGAAAAATTTTCCTCGGCTCCGGAACCGTACATGAGTCGAATCACGCAGGCGTTGAGTTCCACGGTCGCTGACCGTTAGCGGATGCACGGCCCGGCACCGCGCCGAGAACAGGGTCGCCCAGTCAGGGCAGGTCACGATTGTTCCAACGCCTTGGACAGCCGAGCCACATGAATGCGGATAAGATCGAGGTTGGGGTTGATGAATAGTGCCCGTTGGAATTGCCGCAAGGCGGCCGGCGCATCCATGGCGCGCATCAAACAATTTCCTAATCCGATAGCCGCCTGATACTGGAAAGGATTGGTGATCAACGCCCGTTCAAAGTCCCGTCTGGCTTCGCGCATGCGGCCCAGGCCAAAGTGTGCAATTCCCTGGATGCGCCAGGCTTCGGCGAAATCGGGGGAGTGCTGGCAGACCCGTCGTGTCACGGCCACAGCCTCCTGGAACTGATCTGCGTTGACGAATCGTTCCGCCGTGAGCACGTGTTGACGCTGACCGGCCGTGCCGGCCGCCAGCCAGACGTGGCGGATACCTGACTCAGCTGCCAGGCGAACGCCCCGATCGGAATCTCTCAACGCTTCGGCCATGACGTGGTTGGCGGAGTAGTCCCCCAGATATCCCAGGGCCAGGACGGCCGCGCGCCGTTCCGTGCAGGCGCCCCGGCGAGCCAGCGCCGCCAAAGTGGAGTTGTCATATCGCCCGCCTACCGATCGAATGAAGCGAGCGGTATCCTGGTGCTGAAGATAGCGGTGGTAATATTGGATCAGTGTTGCCGACTGCATGATACCACGCAAATGTAGTGCGCTAAGGTCGCGGCCTCGGACGGCTGACGCCTTGTAGATCAAGGACTCCTCAAGTGAGTGTACTTATAAGGAATCATGACGACAATGGTTTTGTCGTGCGAATCGTGACTGATTCCGTTGATTGGCCGACGCACCAGCACTACCATACCCCAAGTCACTCGTTGCATTCGTCATATTCGGGACAACTTACCCGTCTTACCGCAGTCAACTCGGGACGGAACACTCTGGCGTTCGTGGCGATCTTGCTGCTGGCCTGGGTGCCGCAAGCCGCCTGCGCCACGTGGAAAACGGGAGAAGCATTTCACCGGGGTTTGCGTGAGCCGATCACCTTGACGTGGGACCAGGCACCGCTGCGGGACGCGCTGATGCGACTGGCCGACGCGCAGTCGGTGGCCATTTTTCTGGACCGTCGTGTTGATCCGGAAACCAAAGTCACCATTCAACTGGAAAACGTGGCATTGGATGACGCCGTACGGCAGATCGCGCGACAACGCAAGTTAGGTGTCGGCTACGTGGGATCGGTAATCTACATCGGCCCCGCCAGGGCCGCGGCACGTGTGGCCACGCTGGCCGAAATGCGACGGGAAGACGGCAAGCAACTTGCCGAGAAGCTGCGGGCTCGCATGACAAAATCCGAGTCCATGCAATGGGAGCGGCTGAGTGAACCACGCTGGATCGTGCGCAAGTTGTGCGCCGAGGCGGGCATTTCGCTGGCCGATGTCAACGCCATTCCACATGATTTGTGGCCGGCCTACCATTTCCCCGAAATGACGCTTTACGAACGTCTGACTTTAGTACTGGCCAATTTCGGATTTACATTTCGGATTGATGCCGATACCGACGCGCTGGAGTTAGTTTCCATTCCTCGGGCCGTCGCCGTCGAGAGAGTCTACGCCGCAAAGGACCTGAAATCCGATACGGACGATTTCGCGAGTAAGTATCCCCAAGCTATCATGCGAGTCCGGGGAGACCAGATTTTTGTGGTCACGACTGTGGAGGACCACTGGGCCATTGCTAATGAACTGGGTGCAGGTCAAGCGGCGCCCGAACCGACGCCGCTCACCTCGCAGCGATTCACGTTGACGGTGAAGGAACAGCCGATGGGTTGGTTGTGTGAACAGGTTGGAAAGCGTGTGGGCTTGAATGTGGATTTCGGGGAACAGCCGGCAGCGGTATTGGAACAGCGAGTTTCATTCGCTGTCCAGAAAGTCACGCTGCAAGAGTTGTTCGAATCGATCGTGCAACCGGCTGGCTTGGAAGTAACCATCGAACAGGGCACCGTGCGCATTCGTTAGACCAGGGTGGTACGTCGGCGTCAGCCGGCGAGTCGCTGGCGTAAGCCTGCGTGTTGCAACGTCGTGCCACGACCCTTTGTATTTGGCACGGAATCGTCGCAGCGGGTGCTGCGCACGGCGTCAGCGACCGCAGGATGACACTTGGCCGCGAATGGTCTGGTACGACGCTGGTTGGCCTTCGGCCCCAACTCGCCAGGAGCGGGGGCGTGCCACCCGCGCCACGCGATGCGCTGACTACTCGCGTTCGCTCTCCAGAAACAATAGTCGATCTTCCGGATGCCAAAGCGGCTCACCTTGTTCCAGTCGTTTGGCCAGCACGTCCAATTTTTCCGGGGACCCGGGCATCGCACTGGTGCGGCAAAAACCCGTTGGCTGCCCCATTTCAGGTTCAAAATCCCAATTACCTCGCTTGATGGCGTCGATTACCGAATCTGGCACGTCGATCCTCCCAAAGGCTCAGCATGGTGTCACTTTGCGCCACAACATCCATTGCACAACGTGGCTGGGCAAAAATCGATCGAGACAATTCCATGATCGCTGAAACGAACCCGAAAGTATGAACACGCCACGGGGCGAAGTCAAGAATTTTTGGCCACGGTTTACGGGTTCGTCACGTCTTGCGAATCCCGCGTAACGCGAGCGGATGGACGGTCGATCTTCGCTTGTTTCAGGACTAGTCGGCCGCGCGTGACAGATGCTGCGACGTGGATGCGGGGGTTCGTGTGGCATGACCCGCCGAAATCGCCATTTCGCCGCATCGACGGCGGATGGTGTTGGCAAAATTTCGCACTTTCGAGCCGCAGATATGGCCCAAGCGCCCATCGTCACAAACTGCACCCCGCACCGCAATGATGGCCGGTCGCAGCGGGAGCAGTAGCGGTAAACTGCACGTCGTCACGGAACCAGCGAGCGCAACCGGCAGGCCGCCAACGGCGGCCGCTGCCAACGATTCCTGCAATGCCGGAACGGTCAAGTAACCCAACAAGTCACGAGAGGACTTGGTGAACGTATCGATCAAGACGCCTCCGGCTCCCACACTTGCAGCCGCACTCACGATTTCAAGCGGCTTGGGACTGCGGGCGATCTCGTAGTCCGCATAGGCAACGGCAATCGCCCGGACAGATGTCGGCAGGGTGCGCCGCCAGGATTCCCAAAGCGATTTCCAGGAATCGATGTGGGGAATTCGAGCGGGCCCGATCTTGGCAAATGAAATTCGCCTCAAGGTCGCGGCCGTGATGAGCGGTGGGCGATCCGGTTCGCTCAATTCCCCCAGGGCAACACTAATCGGCGCGTCTGCCAGCGTCTCACATACCAGGCTGACAGCGCGAGCGCTGACCCTACCCAGGGAACCGGAAAGGGGCTCTTTCAGATCAATAATGTCCGCGCCGTTTTCGGCAGCGCAGCGGGCCTCCTGGACGTCACGCACGCTGACCAGTAACTTCGTCAATCGAGTGGCTCCTCAAGCCAAAGTAACAAGCCCATCAGGTCACGCCGTACCAGTGACCGGAAACCCACCACCACATACTTGTTCCACGCTTACCCGACTCAGCGCTGCAGCTGGATGTCCTTCTTTTTTTCCACCAGTCGGCGATTCAACGCATGGAGCAATGGCGCGTCAATCGGCTCGCACCACACACCACTCAGCGAGATGTACCCATCCTTCCACGTGCCGAATGTACTGCGCATGTCACGCGCATGCCAGACTTGGGCCCGTTCGGCCAGCCGGACGACAAGATTAGCAGCCTGCAATCTTGAGCCAGCCACATTTGCACCGGCCATTCCCTGGCCGATGAAAAAAACCTCGACAAATTCGATCGGCACATGCGTCGGGCGTAATCCGCCAACATAAACCAGAAGTTGTCCGTCCTTATAGGCCAAACGGGGCAGTCTGTAGTGAACTCCCAACAGAACCAGCACCGGCAAAGCGATCACGGCAACCAGTGTGGCCAGCATGCGGGCGATGGGCAACATGGGAACCGAAAGCCGATCCAGGGCCACGCACAGACAAAAGGCCTCCAACAGCAGCAGCAGCAGAGCCCCCGCCAGGTACGCGCGTCGGTTGCCCTGTACCCATATTTCCATACCGCATCTCGATTACCGGAT
The DNA here is from genome assembly GCA_963695565.1 of uncultured Planctomycetales bacterium. Classification (GTDB taxonomy): domain Bacteria; phylum Planctomycetota; class Planctomycetia; order Pirellulales; family Pirellulaceae; genus CAVOGW01. Next base: position 860,795 of record CAVOGW010000001.1, on the reverse strand, counting down.
CCGCTCGTTCTGCTCCATGGAGCCAAAACCGCGATTAATCCGGTGGGCAGGCTCACTTGCTCGCGCGTCGTGCTTGTATTTTCCGGGGGTTTTTCCGAGCCCGACTTGCGTTCTTGGTAGCCTTTCGCCGAAACCCGCAATTCAGCCGGTGGGCAGTCTCACTCGCTTGCGCGTTTTGAAGTTGCACACTTTCGGTGGCACTTGGCCGAAACCCGTGATTTAGCCCGCTGGCAGACCCACTCGCTGGCGCGTCGAGCTTGTATTTTCACGTTGTTTTTGCCTTAGCGCAACTTCAAAACTCGCGCGTCGTGCTTGTATTTGTCGCATGCCCAAAAAAAGTCGCCGTCCGTCTACTTTTCCAGTTGGGAGCAGCATAAAAGTTTAGCAAGAACGTCGCTAGTCGAGTTGGCACTGGCCTTGAAACGTTTCGTGGGGTCGACCATGCTAGTCGACCAACGCTTCGCTTGCCTCCTATCCGATTGAGATATTCCCCAGAATTGACTATGCACGCGCCCGCAGAAGCCAAATCATCGAACAGTGTTGTTTGGGGCATCATGGTGATCGTAGCCGTTTACGCGGCGATCATGCTGGGTCGTCCTGAATTACGCAGCCCGGATTCACACGCGGTCGTGGAAGGTGCGACGCCCGATGTGGTCAAGTCGACGGCCAAGGACGTCCGGGCAGGAGAGGTGCACACGCCGCCCGACTTGGCGGACAGCCACACCGACGTAAATCACGAGGCGGCGATGCCTCACGTGTGGTCCGTTCTGCCTTTTGTGTCCTTGTTGGGCGCCATTGCCATCTTCCCGCTTCTGAAACAAACAGAGCACTGGTGGGAGAGCAACTTACACCGATTCTATTTGGCCATGGCCCTGGCCGCGGTCACGCTGGTCTACTACGCCGTTCTGTTTCCATCGGGCGGGGCGGGAAAGGTCCGGGAGGTACTGGATCACGCTATCCTGCACGAATACATCCCGTTCATTGTCTTGCTGTTCAGCCTGTACACGATCTGCGGAGGCATCCGCATTGATGCCGACCTGGTGGCCACGCCTCGAGTCAACGCGACCTTCCTGGCCGTGGGGGGATTGTTGGCCAGTTTCATCGGAACCACGGGCGCAGCCATGCTGCTGATTCGCCCCCTCCTGGACACCAATTCTGAGCGGAAACATGTCCAGCATACGGTGGTATTCTTTGTTTTCGTGGTCTGCAATTGTGGGGGCTGTCTGCTACCCATCGGTGATCCGCCCCTCTTTTTGGGTTACCTCAAGGGAGTCCCTTTTCTCTGGACGATGCAACACCTTTGGCTTCCGTGGCTGGTGACCAACGCGTTGATCTTGGGCACCTACTACTTGCTGGACCGGCTGGTATTTTTCCGACGTGAGACAAAGCAAGACTTGCGTCGAGACCAGGTGATGACGCGTCGACTGGTCATTAAGGGTCTGGCTCCGAATGTGTGGCTGCTAATCGGGGTCGTGCTGTGCGTAGCGCTGTTGGACCCGAGCAAGGAAGTGCCGGGCACTAACTGGAAGGCCTGGCCATTTCTGCGAGAAGTGATGCAATTGGTCCTGGTGGGCGCATCGTTGCTGTTGGGGATGCGAGACGTACGAATCGCGAACCGATTTAATTATCACGCCATCATTGAGGTTGCTGCCCTATTCGTTGGCATTTTCATATGCATGCAGCCGGCAATCGAAATCCTGCATGTGCGGGGCGGCAGCCTGGGGTTGGACACCCCCCCCGAACTGTTTTGGGCCACGGGGACTTTGTCGGCGGTGCTTGACAACGCGCCGACCTATGTGGTTTTCTACGAAACGGCGGCAGCCGAGGTGAGCAGTCCGTTCCACGAGCTGGTGGCGACGTACACCGAGCAATCCCGCGAAGCCATCCACATGCTGCAGGCGATTAGCTTAGGAGCCGTTTTCATGGGGTCGATGACCTACATCGGTAACGGGCCCAACTTTATGGTACGGGCCATCGCGGAACAGGCGGGGGTCCGCATGCCGTCATTTTTCGGTTATGTGTTTTGGTACAGCATCCCCGCCCTGATTCCCGTTTTTGCTGTGGTGACCTGGATTTTCTTATGGTAGACGCGGCATGCGACGCCGCAGCGCGGCGTGGTTGGCCGCATGGTCCCCTCGACGCGTTTGCATAACGAGCATCGGGAGTGCGCCACGGCGACGAAGGGCTGGGAACGGGGAATACTTTTTTCCCCGCGGACACTAGGCTATATTGTCGTCTATTCGCGATGGCGCAGGCAGATTAACGAGTGACCTGTCGACCCCCAACCGGTTTTCCTCCCCAACCCCACTTGCGACCGACTGGGTCCTCGCGATCCCCTACCACTTCCAGAAACGCTTGAACCACGAATTCATCAAGACTCGCCGCGACCTCGTGGAGCTGTGTGACCGCTTGCGCGAATCGACTTGGATCGCATTTGACACGGAGTTTGTCTCCGAGTTCACCTATTATCCCAATCTTTGCCTGATCCAAGTCGCGGCCGACACGGCCGCGGGACAGACGATTGCCGTGATCGACCCCCAGGCAATCGAGGATATTGGTCCGTTTTGGCAGACCTTGGTGGAAGGAGACCACCAGACCATCGTGCATGCCGGCCGTGAAGAATATCGGTTTTGCCGACGGGCGGTGCAGGCGGTACCCAAGAAATGGTTCGATATTCAATTGGCGGCCGGCATGGCGGGGCTGGAGTACCCCGCCTCCTACGGAAAGCTGGTAAGCCGGCTCTTGCGGCACAAAGTACACAAAGGTGAGACCCGTTCGGACTGGCGTCGCCGGCCGCTTTCCAAGGCTCAGATTGAGTATGCGCTGCAGGACGTGCTGCATTTGCGCAGTCTAGCCTCAACGCTGGCCGGGAAACTTCGCGAGCAGGGACGCTCCGACTGGATGCGGGAAGAAACGGACCTCTGGATGTCGCGCATCGAGGAATCGGAGTCCCAACAAAAATGGCGACGGCTAGGTGGCTTGTCAGGGCTTTCCCCGAACGCACTGCGTATCGCGCGGGCGCTTTGGCAATGGCGTGAAGAGCACGCGCAGCTGAAAGACACGCTTCCGCGGCGGATCCTGCGGGACGATCTGCTGGTAGAACTGGCACGGCGTGGTCGTTCCAATCCCCAGGAAATACTCTCCATCCGCGGCATGGAATATCGCGGCACGCGTAACCACGTGGAGGAAATTGGCGTGTGCATCGAGCGGGCCGCTGCGGACACGTCGGACTTGCCGCAGAGTGTGAGTTGGGCGTTGCCACCCCAAGCGAACATTCTGGAAAAATTTCTCAACACGGCACTGACCATGATTTGCCGCCAGGCCGCCATCGCGCCAGGTCTGGTGGGAACAACGCAGGATGTACGCGAGTTGTTGTCCTTCGAACTGGGCCTGGCCCCCACGAACCAGCCTCCCTCCCTTGCGTGCGGGTGGCGGGCGAAGCTCGTCGGCTCACAAATCGCCGAATTGCTGCGCGGGAATGCCTCGCTGAGAATCGTCGATCCGATGAGCGACGCGCCGATCTCGGTCAGCCCGGTTGAGTAGCAAGTGGCAGGGGGCCGAAGGCTCGGGCTGCCCCGTTGTAGCCGGGTTGCTCCGACCGGCCCGGCGCACTTTCTCGGAGCGAAAGGCGACATTGAGGATGGCCTGGCGACTATTGCGGCGTCAATTCAAAGGTCTGTTCACCGCTTTCCTTCACATGGGCGGGCCGAGACGCTTGACGGACCGAGTCATCCCCCACCACGAAGTACTTCGTCCATTCCTCCGCCGCCAGCTTGGTCTCCGGTGTATTGCACTGTAGCTCGGCACGGAACACATGATTTCCAGGGCGGTCCGCGCGGGCGGTAATCTGCACGACGACTTCCTGGCCCGGCTCGATGGAGGGAATCGGGTCCAGAATAACTTGCCCCGTAGCGACTTCCCCTTTGACGCCCCGAATATCGATGGGTTCGATACCTTCGGAGAAATAGCCGATGACTTGCACGACTTCGGCCGCTTTCGTACCCCGGTTCTGAATTCTAACTTCATACTCCGCGTCGTCGCCCACGGCTGTCGCGCCACGAGGGTCCAACACGTGGAGTTGCAAGTCGGCCAGGGCTTCCACATACGTCATTACCGATTTTGCAACGTTCAGATCGGTATCGGCCTGGCACAGTACATCCAGGCGATTTTCGCCGGAACTGTGCAGTTCGCACTGGAAGTTCAACACTCGAGAGGCACCGGGTTGCAAGGACCCGAGGCGCCAAATCAATTGTCCACTCTCCTTGACGTATCGCGCTCCATCGCTGCCGGAGATGAATTTGACGCCGGCGGGCAGGGAAGCCATGGCTTCGACGTTTTCTCCGACTGCGTCACCCGTATTCTCGATGCGCACTTTGTAGTTTGCGAGGCTGGCCGCGAAGTTGCGCGGAGGACCGAGGACGGCTAATTCCAAACTGGCCCGTCGTACGACCACTTCCTGGGAAGCCTCATCCCGCAGCCCACCTTCAGCCTGAGCCATCGCGCGAACTTGCAGTCGTCCGGCTTGATGTGCGGTCAACTCGATTTCCACCGTTTTCCGCTCGCCAATCTCCAATACTCCCAAATCCCGTGAACCGGCAATCCGTTGTGACGAAGTGGGCATCAGGTTCAACACGACGTTGCGTGCGGGACCTGTGCCCGGATTTGACAACGTGATGGCATACGTGGCGGTTTCCCCGAAGCGGACTTCGGACGGTCCGCGAATTTCCATGCGCAGCATCGGTTCTTGCACTTCGATCTGGGCCACCGATTGGTCGGGATGGAATGTCCATCCCACAGCCAGTTCGATCGGCCGACTCTCCCGTGGCAGGATGCCAAGCGTCAAGGTTTCACTGCCGCTCGCTTCCAGCAGATCAATTTCCCAATTCACGGTAGCGGTGGTCTCGTCCGGTGAGTCCAACGTCGCACTTCCGGTCGTCGTCGTATTGTTCCGTACGTCCGCCCAGACTGGCAATCTGACCGTCACGACCAACTTGCGGGCTTCCACGTCTCCCATGTTCCGTATGCGTACCGTGTAGGTCGATTCCTGGCCAATTGTGATCTTGCTGGGTCCGGAAGTTTCAAACGTGATCGCCGGGGCACGATTGGTCAGCAACACGGAGCGCTGCGAGCCGGCCGCCAGCCGATCGGATCGACGGTTGGACTTAACCGACGGCGGGTTTGAGCCGGCGGATTCCAGCCGCTGAGTGGACAGCTGCGTACCCGTACCGGCTGGCGTAGGTACAGCCGGCGTGGGGCGAGCGGTGCGGGCAGACCCGGAATTTGGGGCCTCCCCGGAATTCGTCGGCTCCGAGTCGCGCTGCGCTGGCGTTGCTGGCGGTGGCGGCGTGACTTTGCCAGCAGGCCGCTTGGCCACTTCCGGCAATTCTCCCTGGTGCTGCGCCGCCGCCGTCTCGGGCCCCGCCACAAACGAGCGGCTGAGATTGACTTCCATCGAGTTACGTCGCATTTTGCGGAGCCTCTCGCCCACGCTAGTCGATTCGTCCGCGGGCGCGAAATCACCAGCGAACGCTCGCTTGATCGGCTCGGTGCCCTGGCGAGACTCCTCCTGGATGCCCGACGCGGGCACAGCCTCCGGCCGACTGCCGTCCAGCGACAGGACTTCGAGAGGTCGTTTGAGCCGACGTGGCGCGTCAGCATCCTGTGCAAATGTCGCGGCAGTCGTCAGGAATAGCGTCGCAAGGAACATGCCCAGGCATGCAATAAACTTCTTCAAGAGAAAGCGCATGGAAACACCCCGTGTTAAATGAAACGTTGGCGCGAGTTCAGTATCGTCCAGGGGAATCGTCCCGGTTTAGCTGACTTTGACGATTCGCGCGACCTTTTCGAAAATTCGCGTCAGCTTGACTGCGCAGTCTGTGACAGCAGTGGGAGCGCGGAGCGGAGCGGGGGAGTACGCCGGGCCAGGACTCCGGGCCGTTCGGCCCGGTTTACGATGACACGGGACGGTTGCAAGCAGAGACCACCTCGAAACCCAGGTCTTCGATCATGCGATAGTCGTCCTCCGGCAACTGGCCGCGTGTGGTCAGATAGTCACCAACAAAGATCGAGTTGGCTGCATAGAGTCCCAGTGGCTGCAGACTGCGGAGCTGGACTTCACGTCCACCTGCGATCCGCAATTCGCTGGCGGGATTCGCAAAGCGAAACATGGCCAGTGCTCGCAGGCAATCGCGTGGATTCAGCCGATTGTTTCCGGCCAACGGCGTCCCGTCGATGGCATTTAAAAAGTTGATTGGAATGGACTCGGCCCCAAGTTCGCGAAGTTCAAAGGCCATCTGGACGACGTCTTCGTGTTGTTCGCCCATGCCCAGAATGCCGCCGCTGCAGATCTCCATGCCGGCCTGGCGCACATGTCGCAGCGTCTCCAGCCGATCTTGGTATGTATGCGTGCTGCAGATTTTGTCGTAGTAGGACGCGCCCGTGTTGAGGTTGTGATTTACACGGTTGACGCCGCAGGCGGCAAGTCGTGCCGCGTCCTCGGCGGTCAAGAGCCCCAGGCAAGCGCAGATATCCAGCCCGAACTTCTGCTTGATTTCCGGCACGATGGTCTCGATCGCCCGAATTTCGCGATCGTTGGGGCCGCGGGCTGAGATCACGATACAATACGTCTTGGCACCCCGCTCGACCGCCGCCTGGGCGCCCGCCAGCAGTTGGTCGCGACTCAACAGGTTGTAACGCGGAATTTCCGACGTCGCGACCTTGGACTGTGAGCAATACGAGCAGTCTTCCGGGCACAGACCGCTTTTGGCATTCATCAAGAAATACAATTGGACGGCATTACCAAAGTACCGGTGCCGGATGCGATATGCGGAACTTAGCAAACTCAATAATTGCTCGTTCGGCGATTTCAGGATGGAAAGTGCCTCGGGCACGGTTAGCTGGTGCCCGTCCAAAACACGTTGCGAGAGGTCAAACCAGCAGTCGGCCAGGGATGATGACTGAATCATGTCGGTGCGCACTTAGAGTTTTGCGGAAGTCTTCGCCCATCGCAGCCCAGGCTGCGATATGCTCAAATACCAATCAGGCAGTAGCCTGGTTTATGAGTATCACATTGCCGGCATGGCTCGGCAAGGTGCGGGCGCAGCCCAGTCTTGGACGGCAGGCGCTTTCGTGCAGTTTTTCCAGGTGCGTTGAATAGGGTAGACGTGGGTCGTAATCATTTGGTCAGGGTCAGCGTTTTGGGGCAAGTCGGGCGATTTGTCTCGGTCGATGCCACCAGCTACCCGCGCGGTACCGACGTCGTCTGTCGCACGCGAAGGGGGCTGGAGGTGGGGCTTGTGGTTTCGCACTCCCGTCTGAGCGTTGTTCGCGGAACGTCCGACGGGTCAATCTTGCGTGCCCTGACGCCGCAGGACTACCTGGTTCTCGAACGTCAGCACAAAAACCGACGTGAGGCATTCGAGGCATGTCAGCGACTGCTGGTCCAACAGCGCGCCTCGGCCACGTTGATTGACGTGGAACACCTGTTCGACGGCAAGTCGTTGTTCTTTTACTTTATGGGAGACGTTGCCCCGCACGTGGCTCAGTTGGTTGACGCGCTGGCAACCGCCTATGACGCAGCAGTCAAATTCGGAGACTTTGTGAAAGCGGTTGAGCAGGGCTGCGGTCCGGCCTGCGGCACCGACGCGGCGATGGGTTGTGGCGATTCCTGCTCCACCTGTGCCGTTGCCAAGGCCTGCAAGGCAACGGCGTGAACGATTTTTGGACTTTGTCGCTTGGGCCAAAGACCTCGTAGGACGGATTGCCCAAGTCGCCATTCTACGCGACCAGCAGAGTGGGTTAGCCCGCGACTGGGTAGTTCGTCCTACACGGCAGGACGGATTACCCATCGGTGGCCAGCGAATTGACCAAAGCGACATTCATTGCGGATGGGCCAATCCGTCCTCCATGGTCCGTACGGGACAGGTTGGCAACTCACTCTGCGAATTCCCCCAGCGACTGTAGGAACTCACTCATCTCGGCCGCAGCATGCGCATCTCCGGCGATTCGCGCGGCTTCGATTCCATGACGCAGGACCGAACGCGCCTGAGTCATGCGGCCCAATCTGGTCAGCTGCTGGCCTTGCATGAAGAACGCGGGTACGTACGGATTTTCGCCCTTCGTCAAACCGTGAAGTAGTTCGAGACTGCGATCGTGATCGGCTTCTTTCTCCAATTCCAGCGCTAGACTGTATCTCAAAAACACGTCCTGGGGTTCCTTCTCCAGCATGGCCTCAATTTTTTCTCGCCGACTTGTGGCATTCATGGTTTGTCCTTTCCGCTAATGACCGGTGACGACGAGCGACGTTTGGTGCTTCCCGGTCGCCACGCCGCTGCTCGTTGCGTTCGGTGGCACCGGGGCCGAGCCACCCCAGGCGACTGACCATCAAAGCGAAGGCAGCGGATGACGCGCTTCGTAATCGGCGATGGACGGCGCGTACTGAAGTGTCAGTGCGATGTCGTCCAGCCCGTGCAGCAGATTGTGTTTTCGCGTGGGATCCACATGGAAGGACGCCGAAAAACCATCGGGCGAGCTGATGACTTGTCGCTGCAGGTCGACCGTGAGGGTCCACACGCGGTCTTTCGCGCGTGCAAACAGTTCGTCGACTTCCTGCTCGTTCAGGACAACTGGCAACACGCCATTCTTGAAACAGTTGTTGTAAAAAATGTCCGCAAAGCTGGGGGCCACCACCGCCCGGAATCCATAATCCTCAAGTGCCCAAACTGCGTGTTCGCGGCTGGACCCTGATCCAAAATTCTGGCGTGCCAGCAAGATGGAGGCATCCCGGGCGTGGACGGCATTCAGCGGGAAATTCGGATTGAGCTGCTGACCGTCCAGGTAGCGCCAATCGAAGAACAGGAACTCGCCGAACCCGGTACGCTCGACGCGTTTCAAGAACTGCTTGGGGATGATTTGGTCGGTGTCCACATTCGGTCGATCGAGCGCGGCAACGATTCCCGTATGCACGGTAAATGGATTCATGACAACTCATCCTTCCTGACGAACGATTCGAGTCAATCGAGAGACCACATGACGTCATCGACAAACTGCGAGGCCACTTCACAGTCCTGTTTGCCGATGGCGACCACAAACTCCGGCCCGACGCGCCAGGGAATCTGTTCAATCGCTTCCATCTCGCGTACACGCACTCTCAGTCGTCGGCGAAAAACTCCCCGAACAAAATCCACTTTATCTATCTGTTGCTTGGGGATCGCCAGCCGCACGTGTTGCCGGGCCAAGCCTGTGATCGAGTCCGCCAGATCAAACTGAATCTCGATCGTGGATTCCTCGCTGCGCAACAGCCCATGGACGGTCGCAAAGCCGTGATACGCGTCTGCTTTGAAAGGTACAACGGTCATTGGGCGGCGTGCGGCTCTCCAGGAAAAAGCGGGCTTAACGAAACTTCCAGTCGCGAACGTCGACAAAACGACCCGTGATGGCCGTGGCGGCGGCCGTCGCGGGTGACACCAGATGCGTACGACTGCCGCGACCCTGCCGCCCTTCAAAATTTCGATTGCTGGTCGACGCACAGCGCTGTCCGGGCTGGAGCCGGTCCGGGTTCATGCCCAAACACATGCTGCAGCCCGCCTCCCGCCATTCAAAGCCGGCATCCACTAAGATCTCGTCCAACCCTTCCGCCTCCGCCTGCTGCTTGACCAGCCCGCTGCCGGGCACAACGAGGGCTGTTAAGTGCGGGGATACTTTATACCCTCGCGCGACCCGTGCCGCTTCGCGGAGGTCTTCGATGCGCGCATTGGTGCACGAACCGATGAACACGTAGTCAACCGGAACGTCTTCGATTCTCGTTCCGGGTTGCAGATCCATGTAGTCCAGCGCCATTTCGGCGGCGCGGCGGTCAGCGGCATTGTGGAAGCTGGCTGGATCAGGAATCTGCCCTGTGACCGAGACGACCTGCCCCGGATTGGTCCCCCAGGATACGCACGGGGTCACGTCGGCTGCCGAAAAGCTCAACGATCGGTCAAACTGCGCGTCGGCGTCCCCTGCAAACTCCAGCCATCGTTCTACGGCGCGATCGAATTGGTCGGCTGGCGGGGCGAATTCTCGACCGCGAAGATAATCGAAGGTAGTCTGGTCTGGAGCGATCATCCCGGCTCGCGCACCGGCCTCGATCGACATGTTGCAGACCGTCATCCGCTGCTCCATGGACAAGCGTCGAATGGTCGAGCCGGTGTATTCAATGACGTATCCGGTCCCGCCGGCCGTCGAGATGGCGCCGATCAAGTGCAGAATAAGATCTTTGGCCGTGACCCCGGGCGCTAATTCCCCTTCCACGTCCAATTGCAGCGTCTTCGCAGGGTGTTGCACCAGCGTTTGGGTGGCCAGCACATGCTCCACTTCGCTCGTACCAATGCCAAACGCCAGCGCCCCGAAGGCGCCGTGCGTTGCCGTGTGACTGTCTCCGCAGACGATCGTCATGCCAGGCTGAGTCAGACCGAGTTCCGGGCCGATCACGTGGACAATTCCCTGTCGCAAGTCTCCCAGGTCGTAAAGTCGAATGTTGAATTCTCGACAATTATCGCGCAATGTATCCACTTGCTTACGAGATATCGGATCCGCAATGGGTTGCGAACGGTTGGTGGTCGGGACATTATGGTCGGCCGTAGCCACGGTACGGTCCGGGCGGCGCACCCTGCGTTTCGCTTGGCGCAGCCCTTCAAAGGCCTGCGGACTCGTGACCTCATGAACCAGATGCAGATCGATGTAGAGAATTGCCGGTCCCGTGGATTCCGCGCGAACGACATGCTCGTCCCAAATCTTCTGAAACGTCGTTCGCGTTTTACTCATTTGAGGCTCTTCCTTTCGTTTGGTTCGGCTCACTTCCCCCAAGAAGGTTGCGGCGAACCATATGGGTGATGCACGGACAACGCGCGCAACGTCGTACTGGCGGAGAGGAGACGTACCGTTCGACATTTGTATCAGTCCCCCGCCATGCCCGTCCACGCCGGGTCGAGCCGGGTGTCTGATGGCACCCGTAATTATAAGATCAATTGCCTCGGTGGCCACTCGCAGAGCGTGTCGACCCTGGCCGGCTTGTGGCGTGCGTTTGGCGCTCCCAGGACTGGTCGCGTCGTGGAACCACCGCCCGACACAAAGTTCGAACGAGCGCTGTCTTTGCAGCCGTCATACATTGCGATGGGCAGCGAACCTGACGTCCTGCCCATTATGCCTGATCGACGGCGCGGGCGGCCGAGTTGCGGACGATTTTCCGTACGGTCGCAAGAAATCTCCTCGGGTTGAGCGGGAGCTGGACGACGGCCGCCACGCCGTGCATCATGGTGCGGTCCGCAAAACGACTGGGGTTGTCGCTGAGCACGACAAAGGGGACCGTGGGGTTGTGTGCTGCGACCCAATTGGCGAATTCGGACCCGTCGCCCGAAAACAACGACTCGTTGACCACCAGGAATCGAACGATACGGCCGCGCTTGGCCAAATAGATATCGGCTGATTCCACGTCCTGAAACATGGCCACGCGCCATCCCTGTTGCTGCAACAGCGTTCCCGCCTGCTCCCGAGCGGTTTGGTCGTTATCCAAGACAACCGCCGTTGGCTGTCGAGCCCCAGATTGCCCCAGCACATAACGCGATGTCGAGAGGTCATTGCTGTTCGGCTGACGAGTCGACTCCGGCAGCAGCACCCGCATGCGGGTCCCATGCCCCAATTTGCTTTGGCATTCGATCAAGCCATCGTGATTGTTGACACAGCGCAACACAATCGACATTCCCAACCCGCGTCCCGTTCCCTTACTCGTATGGAAAAGCCGGAAGATGCGACCTAGCGTGTCTCCACTAATTCCGCTTCCTTGATCGAGGACTTCAAAGTACACAAAACGGCCGCCCACCTTGCGATCACCAAAAATATTCGGTGACTGTACTTGCCGATCCAACGTTTTCTTGCCAAATCGGATTTCGATGACGGAGCCGGGAGGACTGGCGTCGGCCGCATTCATGACCAGATTCGCCAGAATTCGTTCCAATTGGGTGACGTCCACCGCAGCCGAGAGTGCCGTGCTGGATGGTCCGATTCGGATTTCATGATTTGATCGAAGACGGGCTCTAAGTGTCGGCAGCAATGAGTTCACCCAACGACGCAAATCAACGCGCATCTTGGCTGGCGAATCGGAACCCACATAATTGGTAATCTGCTTCGTCAGTTTAGCGGCCGCGTCCGCACACGCGATAATTTCCGTCACGCAATCCTGACGACAATTATCGTCTGGCGACATTTTTAGCAGTTCGGCATTCGCCATCACACCGACGAGCAGATTGTTGAAATCATGCGCGAACCCCGCCGCCAACATAGACAGGCCATTTTCGAAGTTGGCGTCTCCGTATCCCGTGCCCGGCACCACGTCGGTCGCACGAGTTGTCACGCCCAAATCCGTTTGCTGACGCAGCTGCCTTACCCGACGCCGCACCCGAATCAGGTCCGCGGACAGCCAAACAACCGCTCCGGCCAGGATCGCGGCGATCCAACCAGAGGCGAGCATAGAAGTCAGCGCACACAACAGCCCCCAGGCGGTAACCTGTGTCAACACGGCGCTCTCCAATAACTTCTAACAGCGGATTGCGAACTAGAGGAGATCTTCGCGAGCCTTAAATATCCACGATGTGGGCCTGCTTTTCCAGCTCTATTTGGGCCAATTGGCGAATTCAACTTCGAAATGCTGTATCCCGGAAGTAAAGGATTCCCGGTCGCAAAATCTCCGCCCGAACGATATCTTGCATCCAAAGGGCTCGTTAGGAATACTCACCCATAGGCACCGAGGTCGCCGAGTGGGAAGTTCGGGTGCATTTGGCAACCCCCGAGTTCTGCGCCAAGGCCTGAGCATTCACAGCTCATTCCTCGTGCCTTACCCATGACCATCCGGAAAGACCCGTGCCCTGTCCACGGTTTTCCATCCCCAGGTACTCGCCCGCCCATGTCTCTCGACGAAACTTCTGACGCCGTCCATGTGGAACCGCAGTTTCCCGTCTTGAACATCTCGGCATATAAATTTGTGCCACTGACCGATCTGCGGAGTCTGCGAAGCTCGCTACTACTCTTGGCTCGGGAGTCCGGACTGAAGGGGACCATCCTGCTGAGCCCCGAGGGGATTAACGTGTTTGTGGCAGGGTCCGTCGATGCGATGGAATCCCTGCTGGGATTCCTGCGGCAGATGGAAGTATTGGCTGATTTGCAGGTAAAACGCAGCTACAGTACGTCGCAGCCCTTTCGTCGCATGTTGGTGAAAATCAAGAAGGAAATCATTGCATTCGGTAACGACGATATCCAACCGGGTTGCTACACATCCAGGAAGATTTCTCCGCAGGAACTGTGCCAATGGCTGGACGCGGGCCGCGACGTCACGCTATTGGACGTTCGCAACGACTACGAAATTCGCTTGGGCACCTTTGAAAATGCCGTTCCGGTTGGTGTCAGTCAGTTTCGCAAGTTTGCCGAGTGCGTCGGCGAGCTGGACGAGCTTAAGGCCAGACGGCCGGTCGTGATGTTCTGCACGGGTGGTATTCGCTGCGAAAAGGCTGGGCCATTTCTGGAACGACTGGGATTTCAGCACGTTTATCAGTTGGATGGGGGCATTCTGAAGTACTTCGAGACATGTCGTGGCAAGCATTACCACGGCGACTGCTTTGTGTTTGACCAGCGCGTGGCACTGGATCCGCAGCTGCGGGAAACGGATGCCGTATTGTGCTATGCCTGTCGTGCCCCGCTGACGGCCGCAGATCAGCGATCCGATCGCTACGTCCCCAATCAATACTGTCCCTATTGCTATCTCGAACCGCTGCAAAAACAAACCAAGCTGCTAGATCGGCGTCGGCGAAAATTGGCAGCGATCGTGACCCCGCTGCCTGGTTCACAACCGTACACAAATCGGCGCTACTTTACGGCCCCGCGTGAAGCCGAGGGCCTGACGCTGATCGACTACATCCTGCGGAGATTCCCGTATCACAGGCCAGCGTCCTGGAGGCAACGCATCGTCGAGGGGCTTGTCCGTTGCCGGGGTGAGGTGGCGGCAGCCAATACGATACTGCGACAGGGCGATCGGATTGAAAACATTTTTCCGGACACGGTCGAGCCTCGTGTGAGCGCGAATATTGGCTTGATTTACGAAGATGAGTTGATTGTGGTGGCCCATAAACCGGCCCCCCTCCCCATGCATGCCTGCGGACGCTTCAATCGAAATTCGCTGCTGTGGATCCTTAACCGCGTCTACTATCCGCAACGACTTCACGTGGCGCATCGTCTGGACGCTAATACCACCGGTGTGGTCGTGCTCAGCCGGTCCCCAACGGTGGCTCGGCTGATCCAACCACAGTTTGAGTCCGGGCACGTGGAGAAGCGATACGTGGCCCTGCTATCCGGCCACCCCACGTGGGACCGTCTGACATGCATTGCTCCCATTGGCAAGAAGGCCGACCGCGTGGGGGCTCGTTTTGTCGTGCAAGAGCAGGGATTTGCCGCGGAAACTCAATTCGAAGTTCTGGATCGATTTGAGGATCAGACGGCGCTCGTGGCCGTCCGCCCCATCACGGGACGCACCAATCAAATCAGAATTCACGCCTGGCACCTGGGCTTGCCCATTGTGGGCGACCCCACGTACCTGCCCGGCAGTGCGCTTGGCAACCGGCAGACGCTGGAGCCGAACGAACCTCCCATGTGCCTCCACGCGGCGTCCCTAACCTTGAACCACCCTCGGGACGGGCGCGTCACATTCGAGGCTGACTGGCCGACCTGGGCCGACACGTGGGAGACTCGGCCGGCGTCTCCCCTGGCGTAGATTGTCGTCGGTCATGCTCATCCAGGACTTCGGTGGCAACCCATGCTGGCCGCCGGCAAGAAGCCAAGAACGGCCAGGCGTTCACGCCGCGCGTCGGCCGGGTGGCAACGATCTCAGGTCGGCTGGTCCCAGCACCCGGTAGTCGTTCGCGTGTTCCAGCCAAATCTGGGAATCCTTGTGCAGCATGCGGTTCAGGAAATGAGCAACTGCCATCACTTGGGCAGCTACGTCGGCGGACACCACGATCAGGTCGGTGCCACGCAAGTCGTTGGCGCAGCGTGCCAATGCCGATGCTGGATCGCCAGGTACCAGTCGCACTTCATATCCCTGACCATGAAATAGCTGATGCGCGTGCTTGAGCGAAAATGACCGGTCATCGGCTCTGGCCTCGAACAAGTCGATTCCCGTGAAGCGTATGGGCTTGTCAGTTTGCAGTCGCAACGCCAGCGAAATCAGATTCAAGGCCCTCTCGCCATGCCCCAAGCCAATCTCGACCAGACGTGTGGCCCGCATCTGGCAAAGTTGCCGATACAGTCGCCGGTCTCGGGCAGGCCGAGCGAGGTGCGTTAGTTGAAGGTATTTAATGAATGATGCTTTCGACACGTCGGCATTCCTTTGCGTCAGAGTCGGTGGGAGATAGGAAAACAACTGCCAGGGTCAAGCTTGCGTCAAGTCATGGGTTTAAGGGGACTGCGGCCCCATCGACTCGCCGACGCAATGGTCGTCTGCACACGCCTGCCCATGGAGAGTGTTGTCGACCAATTGCCACCCTGCCATGCAAAACCAAATGTGCTCAGCATTGCAATCGACAAAGTGGCTACTACCGGTCTGCCCCAGCCACGTTCTCCGCGGCGCCGCGCGTTGAATTTCGGCGTCATTCCCCGGGAAGTTGCCAATCCGCAACGCGGGCCTCCTACCGCCTTGGTGAATTCTTGACATGTGCCGACGGTACATCCCGCACCGTCCCACATGCTCGCAGGTTCGGGAGAGCCCCGCACGTTGCGGACCGATTTCTTGACCTACATTTGGTTGGTCAGTTGGCCAACGACCTGGCCGGACCTCGGCTGTTTGCATCGCGGATCAGCACTCGTCACCTTCTTGGACCAACCCCCTCGCATGGCACGTACTCACTCCGAGCTTGAACCGCTTGAATGTCGCCTGGTTCCCACAGGCTTGCTTCCCGGAGACATGGGGCTGGAACATCATGCGGACATTTCCACAGAAGCGGACCAGTGGAGCGCCAGCGCCTGGGCACTCGATACAAGTCTGGCACGCACCGCTTACGGCCTGTACGGCTACGGACAGACCGTGGCGATAATCGACAGCGGCATTGCCTATGACCATACTGCGCTGGGCCAAGGATTGGGACCAGGCCATCGCGTGGTGGGGGGTTGGGACTTCGCCGAGAGCGATGCGGATCCGTACGACGACGGGCCGCTTGGCTTTCATGGCACTCACGTGGCCGGGATCGTGGGCAGTGACGACAACACGTACACAGGCGTAAGCCCTGGAGTTGACCTGGTCGCTTTACGCGTATTTGACGACCAGGGACACAGCGACGCGGCGTGGATCACCTCCGCACTATGGTGGGTCCACCAGCACCAACATACTCTTGAGTTTCCGATAACGACCGTCAACCTCTCGCTGGGTATCAGCCACGTTGACGCAGCAACTCGTGTCGCCATCGACTCGGCCCTGCAGGTCCTTGAGGACGATGGGATGTTTATCTCCGTGGCGGCCGGCAATGATTTCAGGGGAAATACCGAAGTGAAGTTTCCAGCAGCGAGTGACTACGCCACGCCGGTGGCCAGCGTGGGTCCCGCTGGTATGCTCAGCGGTTTTTCCATGCGCGACAGTCGCGTGCTGGCCGCGCCCGGTGAGTCGGTGGTGAGCACGGTGCCGGACTATCTGTTTGGATTCGACGGCATGACGGACGATTTCCTGGCCGTTTCAGGAACCAGCATGGCAGCGCCGCATGTGGCGGGTGCCAGCGTTCTGTTGCGCGAAATGCATGCGAAGCTGGGAAACGAGGACCTGGATCCGCGGCAGTTGTACCAGGAATTCGTGCAAACTGCGGACATTATTTACGATTCGGTCACCAGTGCCAATTACTGGCGTCTGAATCTGAAGAAAGCACTCGACAACGCCATCGGCGTCGATGAAGCGTCCGACACGTCGATTGGCAGTTTGCAATCCACGGCCACGTTCTCGGGCACCGTCCACCATCTTCAGGATGTGGACACGTTCACGTTTACCGCCTCGCAAACTGGCGAGCTCACGCTGGAAACGGCTTGGACCGGACCAGCCGACCAGCGTCCGTCGATCCGCGTGGACGGGGCCACCCCGACCGGTCCGGGGAGATTTCAAGTGCTGGCCGGGCAGACATATACGCTTTCGATGACGGGGCGCGAATCGATCGGCAGGTACAGCGGACAGCTATGGCTGAGACCCACGCATACGGGAGTGATCGCGGCGGCCCCCTCGGCCCGCTCTAACCAGACCATTCAAACCTGGACGGCGCCGGCGGCGGGATGGTACGACATCCAGATTCACGTGGACGCACCGGATCGCGTGGACATGATTCGTGTCTACGGCGGGGATGGGCAACTTCGATATGTCGCCACGGAAGTTGTTTCGGAGCACCACGTGCAACTGCAGCTGGCGGCCGGTGAGCGTGTTAGCTTGGCCCTGCTGGGATCCCGGCCCGCGGCCGAAGTCGCGATGACGGGGGTCAGTGTCAGCCAAGGGGGACCGAACGGGCAAGTCGGTCAGTCCTCGCTGCTGGCGGCGATGGCGTGTGGTCTACCTGAGCCCATGAACCATAGAGCACTGACTCGGCCCGGCGCGTTGGCGCTGGAAGCGGAAAGTGCGATCACTTCTGCCGAGCAAGCTTTCACAGTACCGCTCGATCCAGCCTGGCTGGATCGTATCGTCGACGGCCATACCCAGTTGGCGTGGCGTCAGCCACACGCGGCCGACCTCGGCGGGGACGTCGCGCACGATGAACTGGGAGAATGGCTCTTCGTCGACTCGCTGTCGCTGCTGGTAAGCCTGCACGGCGAGGGACTGGGCGAAACGCTGTTCGCGAATTCAGGGCTTTTCGGCGGGACGCACTGCTCAGCCCGTCCGGCGAACGCGATCCCCCGGGAACAACATGCCCCACGCGTACCGGTGGCTGGGAAGCGCCGAACGTGCCGTCCGGCCGCGTATGTTTCGCCCCATCCAAGTTGGGTAATTGGCATTGCCCTTAGACCGTCGAACCCACTATTCTCCCGCCCGAAAACACCGCCACTCGTCATCGAGTTATTCCTCCACTCAGCGCGGCCCGTGGCCACGTCAAGGTGGAATCCACTTTTCCTGGTTTCAAATCGAAATGATGTTTTCAAATCAAACACTGCTCGTCACCGGCGGCACAGGCTCATTCGGTCACAGCTTCATACGCCAGGTACTGGACGAACACTCGCCGGATCGAGTGATTGTCTTCAGCCGCGATGAGAAGAAACAGCATGATATGCGGCTGGCATTCAATGACGACCGATTGCAGTTCGTCATTGGCGACGTACGCGAAGCGAACTCCATCAACAGCGCCATGCGGGGAGTGAACTACGTCTTCCACGCCGCTGCATTGAAACAGGTCCCTTCGTGCGAATTCTTTCCGATGGAGGCCGTCCGCACGAATATTCAAGGGACCGAAAATGTATTGGAAGCGGCTGAACGACATGGCGTGAAGAAACTAGTCGTGCTCAGTACGGACAAGGCCGTTTATCCTGTCAACGCGATGGGCCTTTCCAAGGCCATGATGGAAAAATTGATGATCGCGCGGTCCAAGACGTACCGCTCCGAAACCGTATATTGCGGCGTGCGGTACGGCAATGTGATGTATTCCCGCGGCTCGGTCATTCCGTTGTTTGTCCAACAAATCAAGGCAGGACAACCGCTGACGATCACCGAACCGGCCATGACGCGACTGCTGCTGCCCCTGTCGGAAGCCGTCAAGCTGGTCACGTTTGCGATGGAGCATGGCAGTCAGGCAGACATGTTCGTGCGGAAGGCGACCGCCGCTACCGTCGAGGACCTGGGCAAGGCCGTTTGCAATCTGTTTGACGTGCCGTACGCGGCCAAAATCATTGGCGTGCGTGATGGTGAAAAGACCCACGAGGTGCTGGTCTCGCCTGCCGAGTTCCTGCGGGCCGAGGAATTCGACGAATATTACCGGCTGGCATTTGCCGGGCCGCTGGATTACGAAGCCTATTTTTCGCAGGGGCATGAAAACGTCTATGCCACCGACGGATATACGTCCGAGAACGCGCAGCGTCTGACCGTACGTCAAATTGAACAGCTGCTGTTAACGCTTCCTGAAGTGCAGCAAGAGTTAAGCACCTGGACTGGAAACCGCTTTTTGCGAAAGCGTGTCGCATGAAAAATTCCAGAACGATCGGAATTACCGGCGCTAATGGGTTTATCGCCGAGCACCTGCGGTTGCAGCTGGGGGCCGCTGGATTTCAAATCAAGTCAGCCGGACGTACTGAGTTTGCCGACGTCGAGCGCTTGCAGGCATTTGTCCGCGGCTGCGATGTGATCGTGCATCTGGCGGGCGTCAACCGCGCGGACCAGACCAAGATCTACGATGCCAACGTGGCGATCACGCAGTCGTTGATTGATGCCCTGCAGTCGACTCAGACCACACCCCATGTCATTTTTTCTTCGTCGACGCAACGCGACGTGGAGCATCCTTACGGGCTGGCGAAGAAGGAGTGCGAACGCCGACTGGAGGAGTGGGGGCGCTCCTGCGGAGCCGCAGTGACCGTGATGGTCATTCCCAACGTGTACGGAGCAGGTTGCCGCCCATTCTACAATTCGGTTGTGGCCACGTTTTGCCATCAGCTGGCCGGCGGCGAATCCCCGCAAGTCATTTCAGATCGCACGGTGTCGTTTGTCTGGGTTAACGACCTGGTCAAAGCGGTGCTGGCCGAAGTAAATCGGAACTTTGATCTCAGCCAACCCGCATCCTGGTTGCGGATCGAGCGGGTCCAGGCCACCGCAGAGCTGGCCGTCTCGGAGCTGCTGACGCTGCTCAACGAATTTCGCACGGCCTTTTTCGAGTCTGGGGTTGTGCCCTGTTTGCGCGACCCGCTGCGCCAGCCTGTACACCACTTTCTTGTCGTACGTTTCCCTGGACCACCACCAGCACGAACCTCAAGTTCATGTCGACGACCGCGGACATTTGTTCGAGGTGATCAAGATCCGCGATGGAGGACAAGTGTTCTGCTCGTCAACCCGTCCCGGTGTCGTGCGCGGTAACCATTATCATACGCGCAAAGTGGAGTGGTTTTGTGTTCTGAAAGGGAACGCTTTGATTCGCATTCGTCGCATCGGTAGCGACAACGTCCGCGAGTTCCACGTAAATGGTGACTGCCCACGATTCATTTCCATTCCCGTGCTCCACTCCCATAGCATCGAGAACGTGGGAAGTGAGGAGTTATTGACCATGTTTTGGTGCAACGAAATATTTGATCCACAGGACGCGGACACAATATTTGAACGAGTGGCCTAGTGCCATGCCAACGCTGACAATTGGGGATCACGAAATCAATCGGGGCTGCGTTAGCGTCCGGAACTCCGCAACGGGAACCGGCGGCTGACACACGCCGACTGACCCCTCCGACGACCACCATCCGTAACAAGACTGACGACCGCAATGTCCACAAACATGACGGCTCCCACTCCGCAGAGTCACCTTTCCAGCGTACCGCGCATCCCGCCGCCGAAGGTCATGACCATCCTGGGAACTCGTCCCGAAATTATCCGCCTGGCGTGCGTCATGCAGCGGCTGGACCAGTTTACCGACCATCGCCTCGTGCACACGGGGCAAAACTCCGACTATGAACTGAACGAAGTATTCTTTGAAGATTTGAACGTGCGGCGACCTGATTATTTTCTGGGAATTCGCCGCAATTCCGTGGCCACCATCCTGGCGGACGTTTTGGTTAAGACGGAAGAGGTGCTGGAGAAAGAACGTCCGGCCGCCGTCGTGATTCTGGGTGACACGAATAGCGCGTTGGCCGCGATCGTCGCGCGGCGGATGAAAATTCCCGTGTACCACCTGGAGGCGGGGAACCGCTGTTTCGACCTAAACGTTCCGGAAGAGCTGAATCGCCGCATTGTGGATCACATCAGCGACTTCAATCTAGTCTACACGGAACACGCGCGACGCAATCTGTTGGCCGAAGGGGTCCATCCGCGGAAAATCTATCTCACCGGCTCCCCCATGCGTGAAGTACTGGATGCCAATCGTGAGGGTATCGCCAATTCCAAGATTCTGCAGCGACTGGGGCTGACACCGAAACAATATATGGTGGTCAGCATGCATCGCGCCGAAAGCGTCGACCAGCCTCAGAACCTGCAGAAACTGCTGGAGATGCTGAATGGCCTGTGTGCCAGTTTCGAAATGCCGGTGATTGTCAGCACACATCCTCGCACAAGGCAGCGGCTCGAAAACGTTGTGTCGTCCGATGCGCTGCGGGAATTGCGTACGAAAACACCCGCGGTAAGCCATGTCGCCGCGTCCGCGGCGAATGCGGTCGCCAGCGATCCGCGCATCCGCTTTCTCAAACCGTTCGGCTTCCATGACTACGTGCGGCTGCAGCAAGATGCCTTCTGTACACTTTCCGATAGCGGCACGATCAGTGAGGAAAGCTCGATTCTGGGCTTTCCCGCCGTGACCATGCGAAATTCCATGGAACGTCCCGAAGCCATGGACAGCGGGCACATCGTGCTCACCGGACTGGACCCCCAAAACATCCTGCGATCCGTCGCGCTGGCCGCCGCGTCGGCCGAGTTCGATCGCACTCAGCCCATTGCCCGAGAGTACGACGTCACGAATACTTCGTACCGCGTGGTGAAGCTGATTTTAGGTACCGCGAAATTGAGTCATGTGTGGGATGGGATCGCAGACGCGGCCTGATCTGCGCCGATCGACACCGTCCAGAGGCAACTCGTCCAAAACAACTTGTACTGACCAACTCATCGTTCAGCCAATTTCAAAAAACGACCGGGCCAGCCCGATGTCGAACCGCGTAGCCGTTGTGGAATTGGCCCTTAAACTAACTCGTGCTCCATAGCACCAACTTTTTTGGCTAGGAGGGTGCAACCATGGCAGACCGTGCCGAACAAAAACTTGCCGAATTAACACTCTTTGCCCGATCCATTGGTTATCGCGTACGTCGGGAGCACCTCGACGGATGTGGTGGCGGACTGGCCACGGTCAACGGTCTGCGTTGGATCCTGTTGGATGACATGCAGACAGCGGAAGAAAATTCGCGCATCCTACTGGGGGCTCTGCGTGATGACACAGAATCGCTTAGCGCGGGAGTACAGCCGAAGCTGCAGCAGATCGTGCCGTCGGAGCCGTTGCGGAAGGCGGCCTAGCCGGATCGGCTGCTTGCCGAAACACCTCCCGCGCAGACCGTCGCAGGTCGTCGCGGAGAACGAAGACAAAAAGATGGAGGACAAGAAAACAATGGAATCGTCGTAGCAGGTTGATCGGCGTGCGCGGGTTGTGGTTCGAGTATCTTTGTCCCCCATGTCTTGTCTGAGTTACGGGTAGCCGGTCGGCTCGAGCCAGCTGTTAATCTAGCCATGCACATCCTTTGCATTAACCGCCATTACCGCCCTGACACCACGCCGTATGCCACCATCTTGCACGCGATGTTGCAGCGGTTCGTTGCGGATGGGCACGAAGTAACCGCCTTTGCCGCCCAGCCTTCGTGTCACGACGTGCGACACCCGCCCCAACCGGGAGTGGAAGTGGTGGACGGCGTCACCGTTCATCGGATCCGTTTGCTTCCCGAATGTACATCACAGCACGCGCGGCGGGCCATCAATTTGATCTGGTTCTTGATGCGGGCCATCCTGTTTTCGCGACAGAGTGGCAATTATGATCTCGTAATAGGCTCCTCCTTTCCTCCCGTCTGGATGGGGTTCACTCTGCGCGTGATTCAACGGCTGACGGGCTTGCCGTACATTTATCATTGCCAGGAGTTGCACCCGGAATCCACAAAACTTTCGGGCAAGCTACAATCCCCATTCGTCCTGCAGATGCTGCATCGCGCCGAAATTCGAACTCGCCAGCTGGCGGAACGGATCATTGTGTTGTCCGAAGACATGCAGCAAACCGTTTGTCAGAGTCAGGTGCCGAGGGAGCGAGTCCGGATCATCAACAACTTCGCGCTGCACACGCCCTATGACCCGGAAGTTCAGGCCGTTCCGTTTGTGCGAGCGACCGCGACTCCGGCTGCCAGCAGCGAATCAGCTTGCGGCACCCCATCGCCGTTGCCGGCGTTTCGCTTGATGTATGCCGGCAATTTGGGGTCCTTCCAGGCACTGCACCGCATCGTGGACGCGGCGCACGAGCTGTACGACGAACAGGAAATCCAATTTGTGTTTATGGGGCAGGGGGAACAGCGGGCGGCGCTGCAGGCGCAAGCCGGTGGGCTGCTTGGTCGCACGGTGCATTTCATCGACCACCAGCCCACAAACGTGGCATTTGCCTGCATGCTCCAAGCGGATCTGGGCATTATTTCGCTTGCGGATGATGTGCATCAAACGGCTTTCCCTAGCAAGCTGATGACGTACCTCTCAGCTGGGCTACCGTTGTTGGCCGTTGTCGAGCCCGACAGTGCATTGGCTGAATTAGTCCAGACCCACTCGCTGGGTTTCGTGACCCCCGACGCAACTCCGGCCAGGATCGCGGCGACCATCCGCCAGGCCCGAAACTGGAGTCGGGCCGGGTTGCGGAATTCCCCCGAACAGTTACGCATGCGTGGGGAAAAACTGTTCGGCCGCGCGAGCACGCTGGACATCTGGTCGCAATTGATGGCTGAATTAGAGGCGACGTGCGAATCGCACGGGGACCGCCAGCGAACGGCGGCTTAGTTGCCAGCTCACGGACATGAATCAGAAAAACAGGCAGTCATCCCCCATCGCCCGCGGGTTCTCCCGAGGGCAACTTCTGAAGTCTCCAACGCGAAATTGAACATCTCATGAGTACCTATTCACGGACGGATCGTTATGTCAAGTTCTCTCCACCGCTGATTGGTGAAGAGGAAATTAACGAAGTCGTCGACACACTTCGTTCAGGCTGGATCACCACGGGGCCCAAGACGCGGCAGTTTGAGCGCGAGTTTGCCGATTATGTCGGGGCACCGGCGGCGTTGGCGCTGAATTCCTGCACGGCGGCGCTGCACACCGCCCTGGTGGCGGCGGGAATCGGACCTGGGGACGAAGTCATTACGTCGGTGATGACGTTCGCTGCCACGGTGAACGTGATCGAACACGTGGGGGCCACGCCTGTGCTGGTCGACGTGTGCCCGGACACGCTGAATTTGGATCCAAACCACGTGAAGAACGCCGTAACGCAACAGACCAAGGCGATCCTCCCAGTTCATTTTGCTGGCCACCCGGCCGAGATGGAGCCGATTCGCGCTATGGCGGACGCCCATGGCCTGCTGGTCTTGGAGGACGCCGCGCACGCGATCCCGGCCAGCTATCGCGGCACCGCCGTGGGCGCAACGTCCAATCCGGTCGCATTCAGCTTCTACGCCACCAAGAACTTGACGACGGGGGAGGGGGGCATGCTCACCGGCGACCCGGATCTTATCGAGCGCGTCAAGTGCATCAGCTTGCATGGAATGAGCCGCGAGGCTTGGGGTCGCTACGAGCGAGGTGGCACCTGGCGTTATGATGTTGGCCAGCCAGGGTTCAAGTACAACATGACGGATGTTCAAGCTGCCTTGGGACTGTGGCAACTACGTAAACTGAAATCTTTCCGCTGCCGCCGCGAACAGATCGTGGCCAGCTACCTCGCCGGGCTCGGCGACTTGCCCATCGATCTGCCTGCCTGCCGAGCGGACGTGCAGCACGCGTGGCACCTGTTTGTGATTCGGCTAAGGCTGCCGGCGATGAGTATTGACCGCGATGAATTCATCCGACAATTACATGACCGTGGTGTGGGCACGTCGGTCCACTTCATTCCGATTCATTATCATTCATACTATCGCACGAAATACGGATATTCGTCAGCCGCGTTCCCCGTGGCGGGCGCTGAATTTGAGCGGATTCTCAGCCTGCCGTTGAATCCAGCGATGAGCGAAGATGACGTGGCCCAGGTCATCAGCGCAACTCGTGATGTCGCTCAAACTTATGGGCGGCGGCGGTTGGTGGCTTAGGCCGTGGGTAGCGGTTCAAGGTGCATTCACCACGAAGCTCAGTGCTGGCGGCGCAGCGTGGATGCGTCCAAGCCGCGGCGGTCGCTACCGACGTTGGCGAATCCGTGGGGAAGTCGCTATCGGGCGCGAAGCGATCCGCTGAGCAATGGCGAGAATTGATATTTAGCCAAACTCGCTTGTCGACTAGAGTTCGCCCTACTATCGCTCGACGCGTCACGCGGAACAGGTGCCCGACCCTCTTGCTCATGACAACCATGAACCACACATACGACCCGGTCATCATCATCGGTGCCCCCCGTTCGGGCACGAACATGTTGCGCGATTTGTTAACCCAGTTACCTGGTTGCGGCACGTGGCCATGCGACGAGATCAACTACATCTGGCGTCACGGCAACCGCTCGGTTGCGACCGACGAATTCACAGCAGCACAAGCAACTTCACAAGTGAGCCGCCATGTGCGAGCAGCTTTCGAGCACTTGGCTCGTTCACGGCGGATCCAAACCGTGATCGAGAAAACGTGCGCCAACTGCCTGAGGATCCCGTTCGTGGACTGCATACTTCCGGAGGCCAAATTCGTGCATCTCGTCCGCGACGGTCGCGACGCGGCCGTGTCCGCGCGTCAGCGGTGGTGCGCACGAATGGACTGGTCGTACGTGCTGCGCAAAGCCCGTTTTGTTCCCTGCACCGACCTTCCGTTTTACGCCACGGATTATCTTGTCAATCGCTTGACTCGTTTGACATCCAAGCAGAAGCAGCTTCGCACCTGGGGGCCGAAACACGCGAGCCTCGTCGAGGACCTGCGACACGGATCACTACTTGAAGTTTGCGCCTTGCAGTGGAAGCAGTGTGTTGACGCAGCCACGACAGCCTTGCTCCGTATTGATGCACAGCGTGTTTTGACGATGCGTTATGAAGACTTCGTAACCCAACCTGCGGAAGAATTGGCTCGCGTGGCGGACTTTGTTCAAGTTGATGTTGTTGTTGACGATTGCTTGCGCCTCGTCGACGGCGTGCGGTCGACGAGCATCGGACAAGCCGCCCGAGTGCTGAACATGGAAGAACTCTCCACCATTGAGACATTATGCGAAGAGACACTCAAGACACATCGCTATGAGCTATTTTTTAAATCCGACGCACCTGGCCTACACGTGGAAGGGCAGGGTGGCGTTGTACGCAATCTTGAAAGCGCTCGGCGTCGGGCCGGGTGACGAAGTCATTTTGCCGGCTTACACCTGTGTTGTGGTACCGAGCGCGATACTGCATCTCGGTGCCGTACCTGTTTACGCCGACATCGAACCTGATACGTACACGCTGAGTGCAGTAACTGTTGCGCCGCTGATTACACCGCGGACGCGCGTGATCATTGCGCAAAATACTTATGGGCTTTCCGCAGACCTCGATCCGCTCATGCGATTAGCAGAGTCGCGCGGGGTGTTCGTGGTGGAAGACGCGGCGCATGGGCTGGGAAGCTACTATCGAGGTCAACCTGCAGGTTCCGTGGCTCATGCGGCTTTCTTTTCATTGCAATGGTCCAAACCCATTTCGACCGGCCTGGGCGGTTTCGCCTACGCGACCGATCCTGAATTAGCTCGCATGATCGGCTCCATCGTCGCGAACATGAGCAGTTACCCATTCGCCGCTTCGCTGGCCCTGGTGGGGCAACAGCTCGTGCGGCCCATCGCTGATTTGCCGAGCCTGCATTATCCACTCGTGGACGCCTATCGAACCTTGACTCAGCGACTCGGCTGGCTGGCCGGCTCGTCGCATAAGAATGAGTTGGAATCTACGCAAATGCCGGCGGGTTATCGGCGGCGGATGGGGCAATTTCAACAATACGCATTTGCGATGCAGCTGCGCCGGCTACCCAGCATCATTGAACGCCGCCAGGCGGCGGCCGTTGAATTTGACACGTTGCTGCAAGAGCGCGGCTTTCGACCACCCGTACGTCCGGCGTACGCCGATCACGGGATGCTGCGGTACGCATTTCGCGTGAGCAACAAGCGACAGGTGCTCGAAGTCGCTCGAGCCCTACGCGTGCCGATCGGGGACTGGTTTAGCTCGCCGTTGCACCCCGTTTGTACGTACTTGGAGAGATGGAATTATCGTCGGGGCCAATGTCCCCGAGCAGAATCTAGCTTGTGAGCAAACCATCAACCTCTTCCCCGCCGCTATTTCGCGTAGCACAAGAGCCAGGCTAATCAAACTGCTGAAAATCGCACAACCCTCCGCGCCATCGGTGCTCAAGGTGGCATAGGGCCGGACTTGAGCCACCTGCGTTCGAGGGCACTGCCCATCATGGTCAGCCCGGGTAAGACGTTGAGTCAAAATAATCAGGGAGTATCCGAAACATGATCAAGCGGCTCTTTGACATCGTGTTCGCCAGCCTGGGACTGTTAATCTCATTTCCGGTGGTGGCAATTGCTGCCTGCGGAATTCGACTATCAAGCCCAGGTCCGATCTTCTATCTTGCTCCCCGCGTGGGCCGTCACGGCAAACCATTTGTCATGTACAAGCTGCGGACGATGCGCCATCGCCGGCACGACTCTGGCAGCCGAATTACGGGTGTCGACGACAACCGCATCTTTGCACTGGGGAGATGGTTGCGCGACTGGAAGCTGGACGAGTTGCCGCAACTGCTCAATGTGATCCGCGGCGAAATGTCAATCGTGGGTCCACGCCCCGAGGATCCGGAGATGGTTCGTCTGTACTATACCGCGGAACACCGGCAGACGTTAGGCGTGCGGCCGGGGCTTGCTGCAGCCCTGGCATTATCTTCAACTATGTACACGGCGACGATTTGCTGGCCGGCAAGGACCCGGAAACAGCCTATGCCACCCGCATCTTGCCTAGAAAACTGGCATTGGATTTGGCCTACGTGCGGCAATCATCCATTTGGTATGACCTGCACGTGCTCATCCAGACAGCAGGCGTGTTGGTGGGCAAAATCCTGGGAAGAAGCGTGCGCCGTGATTTGGCCGAAATGCAGCGCTGCGCTGACGCGGACGCATCGCCGGAGCGCACCGCCGCCTGACCCTTCTGGCAACGCTCCGCGTCAGACCGACGTCGGCACTCCTGGATGGAACGGCGGTCAGGTTTCGGCTTTTGAGGTAGATCAAATTGGACTTCTAGCGCCCTACCGTGTTTGCTAGAGTCCGCCGATTGTGAAAAGTTCTCGATGATGACCCGGCAACCATGCTGGTTGTCGCCCGATCACCGGTCGGAGCCACAACGCATTCTCACACCTCGCACGCAGGCGTTGGTGGTTGGGGCAGGGCATCACGATAATCTCCAGATGGTTTTCAAGTCACGCCCAGCGTGATGATCGGCACTGGCATGGATGCAGTTGACTTGCGGCGATGCGAACCACTTGGCCAAACTAAGGATGGCCAGCAAGTCGGTGTGCGCAGGCGCCACCCACTACCCGAATTGCCGGGGGACGAGTCGATTCAGCGCCTCACGGACCAACTCATCAAAAATAGTGCCTTGATGGTTGTCGCCAGGATTTCAGGGATTATCACGCTGCTGGTATCCGTACCATTTATCATCGCCTACTTGGGGGATGAGGGTTACGGCGTGTGGGAATCCTTGTTGGCAATTGGCACGCTGCCTCAAGTTTTCCAGGCTGTCATTTCTTCCACGATCCTCTGGCAAATCTCAGTCAGTCACGGGAAACAAGAAAACCAAGAGGCTCGACGACTAGTTCGGATTGGAATTGGATGCACGCAGGTGTTACTTTTGATGCTGGTGCCCATCGTCCTGGTCTGGCGCCACGAGATAACGAGTGGACTGCAGTTGCCTCTCCAGTGGCAGTCGGACGCCCATTGGCTGCTACCCTGGCTGGTCGCGGTGATCATCCTGGGAGGCGTCAACCAGTCGTTGTTGTCCGTGCTCAATGGTTACCAGCGGGCTGGCCAAGCCGCCCTGATCCAATCGTTGGGTCTCATGGCCACTAACTTCACGGCCATGTTGGTGTTGATCTTGGGTGGCGGGCTCAAAGGGCTGTTATTCGGCTATCTGGCCGGCTTTGCCGCCATGTTTGTCGTGCTCTATCCGTTGGCATCCCAAATTTGCGGGGGCATTTCATTGTGGCCCACGTGTCCGACAGGACGCGACCTCGCAGCCTTGGGGCCGTTCGCGGGACTCGTGCTCCTGAGCAACGCGGCATTCTTGTTTCGTGACCACACGGACAAATTGCTGCTGGCGTCACTTGCGTCCCCCTTGGTGGTTGGCTATTTCGTAATGGCGCAGCGAATTTCTGCGCTCATCCTGCAATTGTGCCTTGTGACCTTGACACCCTTGACAGCCCTAATCGGATCCCAATATGCCCAGGGGCGCTGGTCAGCAGTGAGGCAAATATACGAGTCGACCAGTATTGGCCTGATTTCCGTGGTCGGCTTGATCGGTTTCCTGGTTTGCACGCTGCATCGACCATTGATGATGCTGTGGCTGGGCCACGAACAACCGCAGGCCTATCCTTTCCTGGCGATCACGGTCTTCGGAGTTGTCTCCTCCGTAACGTTTGCGGGCCCCGGCGTCGCGTTGGCCAAAGGGATTGGTCGCCCCGGTTACGAGACGGTCTACTCGGGAGTCACTCTGGGACTCATCCTGATCAGCAAGCCGCTACTTGTCGTTTGGTTTGGAGCGTCGGCCAGTGTCATCTCCTCGTCGCTCAGTTGGTGCCTCGGATCGATGATGCTCCTGCACTTGCTACACTCCAGGCTCGATTTGCCAGGATCAGTACTCCACAAGACTTACCGCATCTACCTGGCCACCGTGGCCGTAAGCACGATGGGCTGGTGGTTGGCCTCCGGCATCCCTCATGCCACGACGGATCGCGTCACGGGACTGCTGATCCTGGTGTTGGCTGGCCCGCTGTTGACAGCGGTGTACCTGGTTGTGCTGGCGCTGATCGGGACGTTGAACGCAGTCAGATGGCGAGCGGTGATCACCCGACTTCTCCCAGGGCTTTCACGATGTTTCGAGGACTATGAGCCAGAGCTTACAGGAATTTCGCACTAGGCAGCCCCATCGCGGGCGCCCATACGTCAGGCACGCCGGCCCTCGTCGATCGGCCTCGTCGTTCGCGGATTACCGTCGATGTGGGAACGCGCGGCACCACTCCTGGTGTTCCAGGCCTACCTGACGGCGTCCGTGTTGGCATTTGCGTTCGGTCCGTTGGACCTGCCCATCCAGAACTCCTGGAAGCTATATCCCTATGTTTTTTGCGGTCAATTGGCGATCTTTCTAGGTTACTACACCGGCATGCATCGACCGTCGCGTCGATTCACGAATGCGGTAAGCATCGATTCGGCATGGAAATTGAGCATCGCTGTGACGTTAGTCCTGCTGCCCGTGACGATTCGTTACCGAAACTACGGCGGGCTCTCCATCATGGACGCACTGGCGGACCCAGCGGCCGCCTACTCGGCACGATTGGAACACTTTGACGGTGATGCGGATGCGAAGTGGCTGTCCATTTTGCGCGGTACCTTGGCGCCTGTGATGTCCATGTATGTGCCGCTGGGCATCGTGTACTGGAATCGCCTGTCACGGATCTGGCAGGCAGCATGGGCTGCGGGATTGGCGGGAGTCATCAGTACGTCGCTGCTGTCGGGTGCCGCGATTGGACTATTCGACATCGTGCTCACCACGCCTTGGATGCTGTGGCTTCATTTTCGTCAACGTCGACAGAACGAATTCGTGACAGCCACACCCGCAGCGGCTCGGGGCTCCCGTGGCATTCAAGCGATCCGCGCCGCAGTCCCAACTTCCATGTTTCGTTTTCGTCAAAAAGTCACGGTGGGACTGATGACGGTTGTCGTGGTCTCAGCTGGCATCCATTATTTCAGCTACTCGCGGCAGTCGCGGTACGGCATGCAGGGCAATGAATATCCTCGGGATACCACGGGTTGGTCGCGGCACATGTATGGCGTTACGATTCCCGAATCGGTTGAGTATCCGCTCTACATGCTGACGAAATACTGGACGCAGGGATACCAGGGACTGTCCGAATGCCTGGACTTGCCATTCGTCTGGTGTTGGGGAGTCGGACACTCACCGTTCTGGACGCGTTACGCGGACAGACTTAACTTGGACCAGTGGTTTTGGAATAACTGTTATCCCATGCGGTTGGATGCGGCCACGGGCTATAGCGCTGCCAATAACTGGCATACGATCTATCCTTGGCTGGCGTCTGATTTGACGTTCCCCGGAGCGATTGTTTTCGTCGGTTGTCTCGCCTACCTGTTGTCAAGAGCATGGACGGAATCGCTGGCCGGGGATAACCCCTTTGCGGTCGGGTTCGTGGCTCAGCTGCTGATTTTGTTCTTCTACATCCCTGCCAACAACGGCCGGCTCTCGTATCCGGAAGAAACCCTTGCGTTCTGGGGCCTGATGTTGTTGTGGCTGATGACACGCCAAGGCCCATCCAAGATGCGCCATGCACTCATTCGATAAACATGACCGCCATGCGCTACCCAAAAGTCGCGATCGTCTCCGTCAACCCAATCCGTGGTGATCAGGCCAACGGTATCCTGATGCGGTCCATATTTCGTGACTGGCCCAGCAGTCAGTTGGCGCAGATATATTTTCCCGTGGCGGTCACGAACATGCCGGACCGATCCATTTGTCAGCAATATCGACTGATTCGACTTTCGGGTAGATCACGCATCATTCCCGGCATCTGCGGCGATGGCACGGCCGAGGACGCGCAGCGAGTGGCGAACGAGGTCGTAGAATCCGGGCCAATGAAGCGACAATTCACGGATTTCGTCAAGAGGCAATCGAGTTGGATGCCGATCTTAAAATGCGGCTTGGAAGGCTGGTACGCCCATTCGCATTTGGGTCGATCCATAGAACAACATCTGCGAGAGCTGCGCCCTGATTGCGTCTATGCCTTATTGGGAAACTACTGCCTTACCAAGATGACGTTGCTGGCTTGTCAAAGACTGGGCTTGCCTCTGTACGTCCACATAACCGATGACTTCGTCACATCCTTATACAAAGGCATGCCTTTTGCGAACAGCCTCAGGGCCGCCTCGGAAAATTGGATTCGACGGGCCGTATCGTATGCAAGTGGGCTGGCCGCCATTAGTCCGGTGATGGCAGAACACTTTGAAGTGCGCGTACGGGAAACCGTGGGACTGGTTTACCACGCTTATCTCAAGCGACGACTACGATGTTCGGCCCGCTGCGCCGAATGGCCGGCTACGGTTGGTCTATGCGGGCAACTTGGGACTGCAACGCTGGCGTTCCTTAGTGCAACTGGGAACATCGCTGCACGAGTGGAATGCGGCCGGTGGCCCGCGGGCGACGCTCGACATCTATGGATCACCAACGCATCTTCAGCAGCACCGAACTGCGCTGGAGATTCCAGGCGTAACCAACCTCAAGGGATGGGTGGCTCCGGAGCAACTCCCTTCCATCTTTCGGGCCGCCGATGTCCTGGTGCACGTGGAGAGTTTTGAACCGATGGTGGCGAACTACACCAGGCTCTCATTTTCCACCAAGCTGAGTCAGTACATGATGGCGGGACGCTCCATTCTGGCTATCGGTCCAGCCGAATTGGGCTCCTTGGAAATGATTCGCCGGACCGGAGCGGGAACCGTCGTCAGTGGCGCAACTTCCCAGGAGTTTCAGCGAGAATTGGTGGCCTACTTGCAAAATACGTCCGCGCGGCAGTTGCACGGAGCGAGGGGACGTGCGTGGGCGGAGCAATGGGTGGACCGCGCCGTCGGACACCGGCGTTTTCGCGAGAGCCTCTGCCGGGCCATCGGTCAGACTCCTATTCCGGCCCGCGAATACGAGGCATGCATTCGACCGCGAGTTGCATGAGGGAGGTACGACGAGACGAACGATCCAAGATTTCCGATTGAGGTTCCGGGCCGCACTGTACGTTTGCCCGCCGATCAAGTTTTCTGCGAGGACCCTCGTTGCCGTGTTGACAAAATACAGTTCACCCTATCCTGCAACCGTGCGCCGCGTCACGTGCATGGCTGAGCGATAATTCAATCAGAGGAGTCACAACCGTGAATCTCACTTGGCAACTTATCAGGCGATCTGTGCCTCGAGACATGAAGACTTTGATCGTCCGCCTCACGAGTCAGAAGTTTCGCTGGTGGGCACGCGACCTACTCGGCGGCGGTCCCCAGTCGATTTCGGACAGGATCGTCCGTGTGGCGGACGGGCGGCAATTTCACATTGGTCAGGACTATATCTATCTGCCACTGCATCAAGGCGAAGAATTTGAGCCTGACGCGACGTCGGTTGTGCGTCAGCTGGTTGCTGCGGGAGACACGGTCATTGACGTGGGGGCAAACTACGGTTGGTATACGACCCTGCTGGCGCAGTGCGTGGGAACGGGCGGGCGCGTGGTGGCTTTCGAACCGGTTCCGTCAACGTACGAACGACTGCTGGAACATCTTGAGCTGAACGGGATAGAGGGGCGTGTCGCGGCGATTCGCTCGGCGGTCGGAAAATCGATGGGAGAAGTGACCATGCACGTTTTCGACCAGCTTTCGCATTCGAGATCCTCGATATCCCCGCTCAATCGGGACAAGCATCGAAAGTTGAGCGCACCGATCATTGACTTGGATACTTTCCTGCGGCAACAGCGGATAGAGAAAGTCGATTTCGTGAAGTGTGATGTCGAAGGCGCCGAGTTGTTCGTGCTTCAGGGTGGGGATCGTCTGTTCCGATCGGCCGACGCACCGATCGTGCTGATCGAACTGAACGATGAGACCAGCGAGGCGTTCGGATATACCAAGCTGGATCTGTGGCGGCATCTCCAACAATTGGGTTACGACCACTTTTACGGGATCGAGCCCGTGGGCAGGGTTCGGCGGGTTGCGGCGTGTGAGCGGATTCGCTCCCTGGACCTGCTGCTCGCCTGCAAAGGTGACCGAATTCAAACGCATCTCAAGCGTGCCGTCATTGCGGCGGCATGAATGGATGCTTGCGTCCCAAACCAGCCACATCACCGGCCTGTGACTCCACCCCTTCGTTCATCCCGCAAAGGCCCGCGCGTCGGACCTCCGCAGGTCGACGCCAGAGGGTCTAAATCCAGTTACCCAGCATCTCGAAGGCGTAATCGTAGTTGGAGACATCCACGGTATCCGTACCACCGTGCGTGGAGTTGATCTGCACGACATCGAAACCTGTTGCACGATTTCTCACCCCACCACTTTCCACCCAGAGGTAATCGCTGCGCCCGTAAGCCGTATCGTTTAGCGGCGAGTCGTGGAAAATGGCTGAGTCGTTCCCGCCAGCCGTAGCGTAGGCGTAAGTGCCGTCAAATCCATTTGTCTGAATGATGTAGGTGGCGAGTAAGTCTTCAAGTGTCGTGGTCCCCACGTTGGACGTAAACCGGTCATCCGTGGCTCCGTCGTAGAGTGTGGCGTAATCGGAGCCTCCCAACGTGGCATTGACGACCACGGAGTAGAACCCATATGCGTAGTTGTGAAACGTATTGGCCAGATCATAGAGTACCGCGTAGGTTGGATCGGCGACCAATCGATCGTCGCCGGCACTGTCCTGGAAGGTAGCTGAATCGGTGCCGCCCGCGTTGGCGTAGGCGACTACCCGCTCAAAGTTATTAACAACATTACGATAGGTTGCCGATGTATTGGTCATGGCAGCGGAAGTTGGTGAGGCCGTAAACGTGTCGTTGGCGGCAGAGTCGTACAGATTGGCAGCATCGACGCCGCCTCCCGTGGCATACGCAAATACGCCGTCGAATCCAGCTGCGTAGTTGTAGAACGAGCCGGCCAAATCCCGCAGCACGGCCGCGTTCGGCTTGCCTGTAAACTGGTCGTTCGTCGCTCCATCATACAACGTGGCGTAGTCAGTCCCGGTCGAAATGCAGGACGCGAAAACGGCATCGAATCCTGTGGTCATGTTGTAGTAGGAACCTGAGAGGCCACGCATCAACGCGTAATTGGCTCCCGCCACAAAGCGGTCGTCGCCCGCACTGTCAAACAAGTAGGCCGTATCGGTACCGCTGGTCGCCGTGGCATACAGTTCTTCGAATCCACTGGCCTGGCTGTAAAACGAGTTGTTGGCGCCTTCCAGGAAACCGTAGTCAGCGTAAGCCACGAAACGATCATTGCTCGCCGCGTCGTAGAGTGTGGCGACATCCGTTCCGCCGGCCGTCGCGTAAGCAAACACGCGCTCAAAGCTGTTCACCCGGTTCGAGAATCCCGTACCGACCATCGTCGCATAGGTGGGATACGCACGGAATTGGTCGTTGCCGGCCGAATCGTTGAGCGTTGCGTAGTCAGTACCGCCGGCGGTGGCATGGCCCACGACCGTGTCAAAGCCCGTTGCATAATTGTAGAATGTTCCCGCTAAGGATCGCATCAGACCATAATTGCTGCCGGCCACGAACCGATCGTCCCCGGCGCCATCGTACAGATCGGCGGTATCGTTGCCCCCTTGCGTGGCACGGATGTACACCGTTTCAAAGCTGCCGGCGTAAGTGTAATACGAGTTCCCATCATCACGCAGCGTGACATAGGTGGGCATCGCCGTCAGCACATCATTGCCGGCGGAATCAAACAGTGTTGCCTCGTCCACACCGCCGTTTGTGGCGAACCCGTAAACCTGATCGAATCCACTCGCATAGCTGTAATAACTCCTTGCCGCGTCGCGGATATTACTGGATGTCTTGTAAGCTGTGAAAATGTCATTCGCGGCTGAGTCGTAGATGGTGGCGTAGTCGGTTCCTCCGGATGTCGCATACCCGTAAACTTCGTCAAATCCCCCCGCGTAATTGTAAAAGCTGTCATCGGTCGCACGCATCAAGCCATAATTCTTGCCGGTCACGAACCGATCGTCCGTAGCACCGTCATAGAAATGTGCCTCATCGGCACCAGTGGTTGCTGTCGCAACGACGCGATCAAAGCCGCTGACGTAGTTGTAAAAGCTGCCCGCCATGTCCTCCAAGACACTGTATCCGGCCAGGCTTGTCAAACGATCGTTGGTGGTGTGGTCGTAAAGATTTGCGTCATCACTGCCGCCATTCGTTGCGTAGGCGAAGGCACGAAGAAATCCCGTAGCCCGCTGACGATACGCTCCCGCGTTGCCCAGCAACTCCATGTAGTCATGCCGAGCCGTCAGCACGTCATTCCCGCTACTGTCGTACAGCGTGGCATAGTCCGTTCCACCGCCGGTGGCATAGGCGTTCACGTTCTCAAACGAAACGACATAGTTATAGAACTCATTGTTGAGACCGCGGAGTAGTCCAAAATTAGGGCCAGCCGTGAATCGATCGTCCGTGGCTCCGTCATACAAGTTTGCTGTATCAGTCCCGCCGTTTTGGGCATAGGCATTCACGACGTCAAAGTCGTTGGCGGTCAGGACGCGCGCGCCCCCTTGCAGGCTGGCGGAACTGGCCGTGGCGGTGAACACGTCGTCGGAGGACGTATCATAGATATTTGCCGTGTCCATCCCGCCACCACCGCTGACCGTCGCGGTCTCGAATGACGATGCGCTGACGGTGTAGCCCTGGCCAACGATTGACACAGAGGATGCATTCAAGGTTGCCGTATCGCTCGTGCCCGCCCCGGTCAGCGAGATTTGGTCCGTGCCCGCCAACCCCTGGATGACCAGTTGTGTTACACCAGTCAGGGAAACCACCGTTCCGTTAACGGTAGCGGAGCCCTGTGCGGCGGACCAACTCACCGTATCGTTGCCCGCTGTCCCCGACAGCGTGGCCAGCGAACCGTTTATGGTCGCCCACTGAAATTGTCCGAATCTGACGCCACTCACGCTGCCGCCGGATATAACATTCACCTGCTGAGACACGCTGGTGGTATTTCGGAAGTATGGCTGGCTGGAAATGCGAACCGATGCGCTGCCGGGATTCACGTCGAAGATCGTATATTGTCCGTTAGCTGCGGTGATGGCTGACCTCTCTCCGCTGTTCAGGATCCCATTTCCGTTCTGGTCCACGAACACGGTCCAACCCGCAAGGCCCAGTTCATTGGCACCGAGCGTTCCATCCTGGTTCGCGTCGTGGAAGACTTGACCGGAAATCGTGCCCGTGGTGGGCAATTCGGCCGTATTCAGGTCCAGCTTGACATTATCCGAGCCGACGACGAGTGTCCCCATGAACACCGCGTTGGCGAGGCTACCACCCGACGCGGAAACATTGTAGGTACCTGCTGCCACGGGGATCTGGTATCCGCCCGCGGTCATTGTGGTTGTCGTGTAGGTGAGACTGGCGTTTGAAATCGTGATCGTGATCCCGCTCAATCCTTCCCCGGCATCGTAAAACCCATCGGCGTCTGCATCGGCGAACACTACCCCCAGCACCTGGGCGTCACCGTAGTTGCCGCGCGTGCCAAAATCTTGCGTGACGACGTAGGGTCCCACGCTGGTGGAAGGGCTGGAATCGGCGATGATAGCGATGCCGACTTCCTGCAAATCGGGGTCCAACAGGTTGTCACGATGACCGGCCGGGTTTTGAATGCCGGTAGGGGTTGCTCCCCAGTCAATCACGAAAGCCGCATGACCGTGGAACACATTCTCCGTGTAGGCAAACACGTTTTCGGAAACGGAAACAGATCCTGTCCAGGTGTAGCCCGCGTCTTCGATCCGCTCCAACAGTCCTTGTTCACCCGGTAACACGTGCGCCTGCGAGTCCTGAGCAATCATCAAGTTGGAATGGGAATACGCAGCCGATTGCAGAGCCCCGTTCCACGCCAGCGGCGACGCCGCCTGCAAGTTCGAAAATTGCGAGAACAGCGTAGCGGCATTGACGCCAAAAAAGTCCAGAGCCGCATTGACATCAGCATCCTCAGTGCGGAAGTAATCGGGATTGCTGGGGTCTGTGCTGATGAAAACCTGCTCAAGCTCTTCAGTCGGATTGGCTCGAAAGCGGTTGATCATCTCGAGCATTTCCTGTTCCATCCCGGTAGGATTAACAGAGAACAGCAAACGATCTTCAAGTGCTTCCATGATCTTCTCTCGCTGGCAAACCTCGTGAGTGGACGTGACTGCGTTGCCCCAAGCGGAGTGGATTCTCGGGAGCCATCGACGAAGGTTGTTGGTCATCGCGGGCATGATGTACTACCGTCCCGTAGAGGGCGCAGCCCTGTTAGTACTGGTTAACCATGACAATTTCGATGGATGTCTCGATGCTCACCACATCCCAACCGCCACTGGCGATCGTGCATCCACAACCGAACTATACGTTACGGAAAACGTCAAGTTTTGCGGAAACCGCGCCTGCGCAAGTGGCTGCCAGGCATGCGTGGCACACATCGCTTCAAGACGGTTGACAACAGAATACATTGTCAGGATGTGTTGAAAATGGGCATCAGCAGCCGGCCGCCGCGGTATCCCTGCCATCGCTCTAATCGGCGCAACCCGCGGCGGCGGGCCCTGCACGCGCAAGCTCCACCGGATGGACTTGCCTCCCGTGCGCTTGGGGGACGGTATGGGTGGGATACGGAAGGTCCACAGAGGGCGATCACGCGGCTCGTCTTGTCTGACTTGCCGCAGTGCGGTCGTGCCGTGCATGACGAAACTGAGGCACCGCTTGTTGCAGTTCGCTCAGAATCAACTCGCGTGGGCCGTTGGCGAGATTTTCCAAGCGCCGCGTCATCCGCAGCGCCTCCAGACGACTGGCAGACTGTGACTCAACGACGGTGATCTTGGGGTGTTTGGTGGGTACCAGAGGTTCGCCGTCAAGCCGCAATTCCTCGTACAGCTTTTCGCCAGGGCGGCAGCCGACGAATTCAATTTCGATGTCCTCCCCTTCCCGCAGTCCGGAAAGGCGAATCATATCGTGGGCCAGGTCGAGAATTCTCACAGGGCTGCCCATATCGAGTACGAAGATTTCCCCCCCATCCCCCATGGCTCCGGCCTGGATCACGAGTTGTGCGGCTTCCGGAATGGTCATGAAGTATCGGGTCATGCCGGGGTGCGTCACGGTGACGGGTCCCCCTCGGGCGATCTGTTCGCGGAAAATCGGCACGACGCTGCCGGCTGAATCGAGGACGTTGCCGAAGCGAACGGTGACGAAGCGACATGCTGACGTCGAAGCCAGGGATTGGATATAGAGTTCCGCGACCCGTTTGCAGGCGCCCATCACATTCGTGGGGTTCACGGCTTTGTCCGTGGATACCATCACAAACGACTCTACATTCATCTGGTCGGCGAGATTTGCCAAACGCTGTGTGATCAGCACGATGTTTTTGATCGCCTCGCCCGGGTAGTCTTCCATTAATGGCACGTGCTTGTAGGCGGCTGCGTGAAAAATAATTGCTGGGGCGAACTCGCGGAGTATCGAAGCCATGCGTGTTTCGTCCCCCACATCGGCCAGCACGGTAACAATCCGGACCTGGTCGTTCATGCGCTGCAGCTCACGCTCCAGGAAAAACTGGCCACTTTCCCAGCGGTCAACGCAGATCAAGCAGGCTGGGTTCAGCTTCACGAGCTGCCGGCAGATTTCGGAACCGATGCTTCCGGCACTTCCCGTCACCAGCAGTGTGCGGCCGCTGATCCAATGTGAGATTTCGTCCTGGTCCAGCTGAACAGGTTCGCGCCGCAACAAGTCCTCGATGCTTACCTGGCGGGGAGTAAGATCTACCCGTCCATCCAACAAGAGTTCGTAGCTGGGCAAGACCTTGATGTTAACTTGCAGCTGCACGGCCTGATGCATCAAGTCACGTAGCTGTCTGCCGGAAAACCTTGCCGTGAGTCACGAGAACTTCACGAACTCCGAGTCTCTTGGCAAGCTCGCACGATTCGGCAATCGTGCCCATGACGGGTACTCCGCAAATCTTGGTTCCCACGAGCCCAGCATCCTCCGTGGTAAAGCCGACTGGTCGATAGGCAAGATTGGGATTACGGCGGAGATTCCCCAGCAGTTCTTCGCCCGCTTCGTCGGTCCCCACAATGAGCGCGGTGGTCAAATCCGACTGCAAACCAATTTGCAGCAGTCCTTCGGCATGCAAACGCGATACGGAACGCAGCGCGCCGACCAGTGCCAACGTGCCCGCCCAGTCCATGGCAAAAATACTTCGCGGCATGTCGGCCGTGGGGAATAACAAATAGTCGAGAAGAACCAATACAAGCGAGCTGGCCGTCGTGGCCCGGGCCAGCATCATCAGGTCATGGAAGGCGACAACCCGGCGCCAGCCATGAAACACGCCATTCCAGGAAAAACAGAGGAACTTAACCGTCAATAGCGGTAGCAATGTCGACAGGAACATGCGCCATCGGTCACCGACGAACTGGTCTTCAAAGCGCAGCCAGTGTGCGCCAAGATAGACGATTCCCAGTCCCGGCATGACAATGGCGGCGACCTGCCAATCTCTTTTCGTGATCCCCAATCTGCATCCAAGCGATTTGACGAACATGGATTGAATCATCCTCCGCTCTGCCTGGATACGGTACGGGCTGGAACGCCCCGATCGTGACGCCGCGCGTTCCTGGCAGCATTGATCGCTTGTTTTAGCTGTTGATCGCTGGGCCTGATACGTGCACAC
Organism: uncultured Planctomycetales bacterium; assembly: GCA_963695565.1. Classification (GTDB taxonomy): domain Bacteria; phylum Planctomycetota; class Planctomycetia; order Pirellulales; family Pirellulaceae; genus CAVOGW01. Next base: position 820,281 of record CAVOGW010000001.1, on the reverse strand, counting down.
CAAACCAGCTGCTCGATGGCCTCGTCGTACTGTTTTTCAATCATGAGTTGCTGAGCCAAGACGCGATGCGTGTCAAACAGGTTGGGTGCCCGTTCCACGGCCAGCCGCGCATTTTTGACGGCACGACTACCATCTTCAAGCGAACGACAGAGAGCCACCGACTGCATCAATAATCTAGCCGCATACTGACCCGCCTTGATGCCTGCCTCGGCCTCCAACGCGTCAATCAGCGAAGGCGTAAGCAGTGTCACCTGCTGGCTCATGCCTTGTTCCTGGTACAACTTGTGGAGCATGCAAAGTGCGGATCGATCCGGTTTGAATTGCTCAATGAAGAACGGTGCCGGCAATCGGGTACCCAGTACCTCCATAATCGGCTTGCGGTAGTCTTCATCCAGGTCGTAAGCTCGCTTCCAGTATTTCATTGCCAGCTCCACGTTGCCTGCGAGGGCTGCCTCCTTGCCGGCCGCAAAGATGATGGCCGCATCATGAGGGCTCACCTGCTCAGCCTGCCGCCTTAACGAATTGGCGACGCCATTCGCATGGCATTCGAGGAAGGCCAGGTCGGCCAATTGCAGGTATCCACGTCCCTCCAGCGGAGACCACGCCAGGCCATCGAGAACCCGCAGCTGAGCCTCGATAAGCAGCGACAGATTGTCGCCAATGGCCACCTTGAGCCAGGTATGCACGGCGTCCGGAGACGGAAACTCGGACGCCGTGGCGGCATCCCGAATCTGGCTGAGACTCATCGCGTTCTCGTTAAATTGTTGCAAGAACTCAAACGATGAGAGCAGGCAGCTGGCCAGCCGTAGATTGGCCTGAGGATGATGCGGATCCCATGCCAGCGTACGGTTCAGGGCCTCGACCATGCTCCGCCGCAATTTGTAATTCGCTCGCTCTTCCGCCGAAAGCCGCCCGTATATCTTGGCTGTCAGTCCGTCCCGCAAATGCATGTGCTTTTCGCGAAGTGACATCGTCAGGTAATGATTAAAGTAGACCGAACCGATGGCGGGTCCGGTCATGACGGCGACAGCTAATGCAAACGAACCGCAGCCCGCGACGGTGCAGAGCCGAACGAACCCAGGCGGGAGCCTGGACGGTTCCGCCCGAGCTGTTTGCGGCTGTGATAAGCGGAATGCGCAGGCACACAAGGCCACGGCAAACGACATGCAGGACGTAAGATACCAGTGAAAATCGAATATGGCGTGGAGCAGACTGACCGCAATGCCGCTGGTCACGACGACGGCTCAGCAAGCGGACGGTTGGGTCCCCCAATCGATAAGCGCGCTGCAGCCAGAACACGCAAATTCCGACTCCCGTCAAAAACAGGGTCACACCTGCCCATCCCGTTTCGGTCAATAAATTCAGGTAACCACTTTCGGCGTGCGTGTATTCCACTCGTGAGGGATATGGATAAAACAACTTGTAGACTTCGGCGTGGCTGCCGACGCCTGTCCCGAGGTAGGGGAAATGGCGGCTCACCTCCAGGTTAGCCAGCCAAATGCGTTGACGCCCGTCCTGATGGTCGATGTCTTGCATCGAACCGGTCGTCAACGTGCCCAACTCACTGGAGACGGCGTCAGAGCCATAGATCAGTAGCGCCACCGCCACAATCGCTGACGCTCCTCCGATAGCCAGCAAGACCTTCCGCGGCATGGCACCCAACGCGACGCTGCCAGCCAGACAGATGCTGGACGCCAGCAGCATCATCAGGATGCCACCCCGTGAGCAGGAGAGGAGGGCGGCAAAGGCCACGATCCCAAGTGCGATCAACAGCGTCATGGGCATCGAGTTGGCAAAGGATGCCGGGGACGCCAGGCGATTGCCCGTGGGCCCGCGCTGCGCTGGTTCCAGCGATTTGTTCAACCACCAGATAAGTGGGGCCACACCCAATGACAACAGGTGCGCGAAATGATTTCCGTTCTCGAATGGTCCACTCAGCGCATCGTTGGCATCACGTGACGGATGGCGGAAAATCCAGACGAAGCGTTCCGTGCCGCTTAAATACTGCACTGTGGCGACGGCGGCCACAAACACGACAGCCGCCGCCAAGAGTTTCAAGAGCCGCTCCACATCCGAAATCGTTTGCAATCGCTGAGCCAGCATCAAGAACAAGCATGCGTGCGCCGCGTAGACCACAAGGGCAAATGCGGTCGCATGCGGATCAAGCGAGATTCGGGTCCAGGTGCCGAGTTGGAACTCATCGGCAGAGCCCCATCCCCAACACGGCAAAAGTCCCGCGAGACCGGGCGACAGTCGATCAAGCCATGCGCTCCGTAAGGGCATGATTTGCAGCGCAACCAGCAGGAAACCGCCAACCAACAGCCATCCCACCCCGGTCGACGTCCAGCATGCGGTGGTTGCCTGCGATTGCTCAATCAGCCAGTGCAGGCAGATCATACCAACCAGCAGCACATAGGCCGCCCGCCCCAGTTCGCTGCGCCCGCCCATAATCAGCGGCGCCACACAGAATACGACGCCGATCAGCAAATCGCCTGGCGTCCAGTTGCTGCCCCACCAAGATCCGGAACGTGCGAAGGGGCGACGGCTGCGCGATGGGCTGGCGTGGCGCTTCTTGGACGGCACGCCGGGAAACGCCTTGCGAGCCATCGCCGAGTTCATAATCGCTTGGAACATGGTCTCTACAATTTGAGCCGTGGTGACGCCGCCAGAATGCCCGGCCGTCTAGGCGGCGCGACTTTGCTGGTTCAGCTCGATGCCGCCGTTCACGGCGACCTCGGAGATATTTTCGAACGAAAGCGTGGAGGCCGGTTCCTCGTCGACCTGGTCCTCCTCGGCCTCCATACCGTAGCCGTTTCCATAGCCACCTCCGTAACCATAACCGTACCCATAGCCACCGTAGCCGTAGTAGCCGGCTCCGTCCTCATTGTCGACGGCATTGACGACGATGCCCAACACGTTGGCATCCAGTGCATGCAGTCCTTCCAAGGCGCGTTTCACCAGACGCCTATGGTTCTTCTGCGGTTGGACTACCAGGATCAGGCCGTCTGTTTCCCGGCTGGCAATGGCCGAGTCTGCTGCCGCCAGGATGGGTGGGCTGTCGATCAACACCTGGTCGTACTCTGATTCCGCCCATGCCACGAGTTCATTGAACCGAGCGCGGCTCAGCAACTCGGCAGAATCCGCAGGGCGCCGCCCGGCGGACATCACATCCAAATTGTCCATCCCGGTTTTGGCCAGCCGTTGCCGGCAGGCCGAGACAATCTCCTCGTCAGAACGCAGGACCTCCGAGACGCCCTGATCGCGACGCAAACCGAACAGCTTGGTAAGTCCGGGTTTGCGTAGGTCGCAATCCAGTAGCAACGTGCGTTTACCGGCCTGTGCGTAGGAAACCGCCAGGTTGGCGATCACGGTGGTCTTCCCATCGGACGGCTCGGAACTGGTGACGACAATGCAATTACAATCCTGCCCTGAGAAGGCCAAGGTGGTGCGCAGTGTGCGGAAGGCCTCACTTTCCACGGCATCGGGCGCCCGATATACCTGCAGCGTGTCCAAACCGGTGCCGGTACTCATTTCGTGCCGCCGCACCATGGCAAACACTGGCACACCGAGTTGATCTTGGATTTCTTCCGGGGACCGGAAGCGATCATCGATCGCATCCAGCGCGTAGACGGCGACGGCCGCGAGTCCCGTGCCGAGCATGAGACACATCAGCAGCACGCGAGTCAGGACCGGACGAATCGGATGATCGGGGACCACAGGAGGTGAGACCATAGCCACGCGCACATCACTGTTGCGTTGATTGATATCGATATTTTCAATCTTACCCATCAGCGTTTCCAGCTGTCGCCGAAACCAGTCGGCTTTGCGTTCCAGCTCGGCAACCTTGGTCAATCGGTCGCTCAACTGAATCGCCTTCGCGTCGGCTAAGGCAAATTCACGGGTCAGGTCTTCCTCATGGCGCCAGGTGCGAACCAGATCTTCTTCCAGCTGTCGAATCAACATGGAGCCGAGTTGACGGTCGTGCATGCCGTTCGATCGTTCTGCCAATCGAGTTTCGAAAGAAGCGATAAACTGTTGCGTGCTTTTAACCTTTTCGGTGAGTTCCACGACGCGATAGTGGTTGGGGCCCAGATGGGCTTCCAAGCTCCGCAATTGTGCCTGAAATTCCAGCAACTGCCGTTGCGCGTCCTGCACGGCCTTTTCGTCGTTGGGGCTGAATCCCACCGCACCCATCAACAGTTCCTTGCCGACCAGCGGTTCCAGGGCCACCAGGTGTTGTCGCAGGTCGCCTCCATTTGCCACGGTTTCGCGGAGCGCTGTCAGGGAAGACTGCAATTCGACGCGCCGCTGCCGCGTGGCCGTGAGTTTTTCGTTGATTTGGATCACGTTGTGAATCAAGGGATGGACCACGCCGGAATTTCCCTCCATGCCATAGTCGGCACATTCCTTGCGCGCGGCGAGCATTTGACTCTCGACGTCGTCCAAGCGAACTTCGAGTTCTTCCCGCCCAGTATTCAGCAGCGAGCTTAGTTCGGCAGTAACGCTTTGGTGATTCTGATCGATGTACTCGATGTAGGCCGCGACGATGGCATCCACCACATGCGCGGCCGCGGCAGGATCGCGGGAATTACAGACCACGTCAATGATGCTCGTTCCGCGAATCGTTGTGGCGACGACATTTTCGCGCAGGATGTCGATCGCCCGCTCACGCGTATCCTGCGGGCTGATCTCTGGAGGCAATTGCGACATCTTGTCCAGGCCGCCACTCAACACGACGGCACTGGTGAACAGTCGCTGGAAGGTGGCCATCTGATCCTGTGTTGAGCGGTCGGCGCCCAGCGTTACCGTCGAATTTTCCGGTTGCGACAAGCGGACCACGACCTGGGCTTCCGCCCGATAAATCCTGGCCGCTGTTGCGTAGTAGAGCAGTCCCAGCATCCCGCAAACAGTCAAGCAGACGATCACAACGGCCTTGCGCCTGCGTAGCAGCCACAAGAAATGGAGCAGCGAGTGCACGATGCTGCCCCCCATGTAGGAGTCACCCGGAACTACGACGGAAGTTACTTCTTGAGTCATCTGCGAAACAGGCCTGCTGATTAGAAAAATCCGTTGACACCAAACCGTACGACGTTCTGCAGTGTGCTAATCGTATAGGTGATCGGTGTTTCCTCGACACTGACCACATCTCCATCAGCCAACAGCAAGTTTGATTTCGCGTCTTGCTTTGCCTCGCGCAAGGAAGCATCGATCGTGATGGGCTGGCCGCCCGCCTCACTCTGCCGCACAATCACCACGCGGTCGGCGATGGATACCTTGACGCCCCCCGCCAGGGCGATTGCGTCCAGCAGTCGCGCCGATTCGCTGGCTTTCAGCTCAAACCGATCCGGCCGGTTCACGAGCCCGATCACGTGTACGTACCTGCGCGGACGCTTGCGCACGGTGACTACGTCGCCGTCATTCAGCAGGACGGGGGCCGGCTGCCCCGTCTGCGTGGCCGCCACCAGGTCCACCCGCGTGACCCGAATTTCGTCGGCCGGCGGTGTGCCGTCCGTGGCCGGGGAGGCCCCATCCTGATGCGACGCTTGTGCCAGGTAACTGCCACGTGGCGCCGGTTCTTGCAGCGCAGACGCGGGTCGGGCTCGCCGGATTTCAATATAGCGATCGGCGTCCTCGGAGAGGTTTCCGGCCGCCAACAAGGCGGTGAGCAGGTCGGATTGGGCTTGCGGCAACTCGTAGTCGCCAGGCTTGTCGACCGCCCCCACCACCGAAACGCGATTCGTCCGACGTTCCTGGATCGAAAGCGCGATGCTGGGGTTGGTATAGACGCCCCGCTCCATGCTGGCCAGCCGAATCGTATCCTGAGCGGACTGGAGGTCCTGCCCCGAGACGACCAGCCGCCCCACCATTGGCAACTGCACAGATCCGTCATCCATAACGCGCACGGGCCATTCGTCAGGCTTGCCCGGATCGGCACCCGTCACCACGCTCACTTTTAACGTGTCGCCGGGAAAGATCTGATCGTTTTGATAGGCGGGTGCCGCCAGGAGCGACAGGTCCAGGGCGGACGTGTCGAGCGCAGGACGAGCCGCGAATTGCGGCGGCAACGCGCCCGCCCGGTAAGTGCCCTGATGACAACCCAAGCAGAAAACCGTTCCCACAACGAACCATAAGCTCGCCGTCATATTAGGCCTGGCCACTAGCCTCGCTGACATGCGTACCCCGTCCTTGGAATGAAGAAACATCATGGAAAAGCGATTGGGATGAGTCCTGGAGAAGCGGTCTATAGCAATAATTGACCGTTTCCCGCAGCGCGACTTTGCAAATTATCGCAGCTTTTTTTTCAGGAAACCTTTTGCTGCATGACAGCGACGAAAGATCAGCCGCGGAGAAAGCGCAGCAAAAAGATGGGGAATCCCTGCGAGCCTCGCCAGCAACGCTGGGGCACTTGCCGGCAAGCATGCGGCGGAAGGTTGCCGCGGGCAAGAGTCTGCACCGCAGACGCAGTGCGTCAGCTGCCCGGCCCGCGGTCTGCTCGATGGTTGTTGATGATTACGGGAACCGCGATGGCCGTCACGACAATTCCGCTGATCACCCAGGGGCTGGCCAAGTCCGCAACCGGCCGGGCTTATTTGACCACGCATGACGCCGTTCGACTGCAACAGCAATTGCGTGACTGCGTGAGGAGGCGCGGACCCAGGCAGCCAACAGCGCACCATGGTCACCTGACCGTCGACCTGCAGCACGTACACGCCGCCACTGGGAACCGGGCAGGCAAAGCGACCGGCATTATCCGTTTGCACCTCGGCGAGGACCTCCTGCTGGCTCTCCACCCTCACCAACCGTCCCGCAGACGGTTGGCCTGCCTGGTCAACGACCGTGCCTGCGACGCGTCCGGACGCGTCCAGCGCTAAGTCCGTGGTCAGAACCTGTGGAACTTGGGCACCAGGTTCTTGGGCCACTGCCAGCGTGTTCATCATCAACATTCCGAGGCAGGCCAGCGTCACCGCCGTAGGCTGCATCCATTTGCGTGCACACATCGTTGGTTACCAACTTTGGAAAGACACGATCGAAACGAAGTCACCCTGGATCGCCGCTAGTGCAGATGCTGAGCTGGCGTTATCGTCGTCATCGTCGTTCAACGGCCAGCGGAATGGCAATCGCGGCGGCCACGGCGGCACCGATAACCCAGGGATTCGTCAGAAAGCCCCAGCCACCCCCACATGCGCCGCAAGTCCCACCACAGCTGCCTGTGCAGGAATCGGCCGTACAACTCTGCCCACGAGCCACGGTCCCAGTCGCCACCGTAAATCCCTGATGTGCCTGCGGAGGCGCCGTGTTGGCAGCCCACAGTCGCAAGGCATGCGTCTGATTGCCAACCTGCAACTGGTACACGCCTCCTTGCAGCGAAGCCACATCGAATCCACCCGACTCGTTCGTCATCGTGGAAACCAGCGGCGACTCCGTCCCGCGACATTCGCACATTCGCCATGGCAACCGGTTGCCCTTGAGCGTCGACAACGCGACCGTGGAACACGCCGCCGCCATCCAGTGCCACGTCTTCAATCTTGTGTCCTACGTCGAACTGCTCGGCAAGCAACGCGGAACGAGGAATCAACAGGCCGAGGCATGCCAGGTACAGCGCACAGCGCTCCAGGAACTTGGAAGTTCTCATCGTGATCTCAATCCTTCTGCATGGGAGAAAAGTAGTTCGCGGCGAGCTGGCCTGGATTCGATCAGCAGTCGCCACAAGAAAAGGTATTGAACCGATTGTTCAAACCGGCTCCACGCTACACGAGGGCCGGGAGACTAGCAAAACGTTTCGTCCATCAACAAGTCCAAAAAAATTCCTCTTTACTTCTTCGCTCACGCGAACCACACAAGCCGCTTGGGGCTCCAAGCGGCTTGCTAAGTCACTCCCCGTATCTCGCTCGATCTGGCCACGCCATTGTCGCATCCGTTCCTGATGGCATCGGATTAGTTCAGCCAGACGAGGGGATGGGCTACCAGCCGCGTGGCGAATCGTCGTCGCGTAGGACTAGCTGGCATTGTTATCTGTCGTCGTTGGCCACAGCCAATGGGATGGCGATCGCCGCGGCAACCACAGCACCCACGACCCAGGGATTCGATACGAAACCCAAAAAGCCACCGCCGCACGTGCCGCAGCCGGCGGACCACAGGCCGACCGCAGCCACCGCAGCATCACCGCAAGCAGCGGCTGGTGGGCCGCGACCGTAGCCCCCTTCCATGGGAGGACCAGCCATCGCTCCATTGTTACATGTATTGCATTGTCCGCGAACGATGTCTGGCATCGCAAACGACCAGCAGACCACGCGTGGCCACCGGCGGAGCCGTATTTTCGGACCAGGCGCGCACAGACAGCATCGATCCACCCGGCGGCGACTTGGTACGCGCCACCCTCCAAGGAGGCCTGAAACCGCCCTGATTGTCGGTTTGCGGCCTGCAGCTGCTCTGACGAACCGAAAATGGAAACGGCGGCATGCGGCACGGCATTTCCTTGTTGGTCCACCACTTGGCCGTGCAATGCACCTCCCGTAGACAGCGCGACGTCATGAACCTGACTCTTACTTCTCGACGACCGGCTGGTCCCCAAAAACGGCAACTGGGGATACCATTCCGACGCAGGCAATCCATGCCAGCACGGTAGCAATGCGTTTCATGTTCGGGTTTCCTTGCGTTCTCAATCTTTGTTATTGCGGGGATGGTGCGGTGAGGCGGTTTCACCGAGGGCCATGACACACGGAAGGAAACACTTCTGGGCCGTGTTTCGCTTGTCCGCATTTCTGTATCGGATCAAGCAACAACCGAGTTAAAAGAAATCGGGCGTATTAACGGAAACGAATCCAGGAGTTACCCCGCTAGCGATGCCATTGTCGGAAGTGCTGGACAAACGCCTGCGGCGTGTCTCCCAGTCCGCGGTCAAGGCTGGCACTGATCGGTTCGGGGAGCACGGTGCCCGCGGACGTCGGCCAGATATGCCAGCAGAGCACGGCGAGCCGGTGCCGGTCCGTGGAGCATGAAATGCACGTAAGCCCAGGCGTCCTGGTACTCACGCGGGCCGAATTCGCTGAGGTCGCGTAACGCTTCCAGCCGGACCAGCGAGGGACACTTGCCCGCCGTGCCTGACGGATCACGTCCCTCAAATACGGATTGCCATCGCGGCGGCTTGACCGGGAAGGAACCTCAAAATATTCCGCCAGACCTTCGTCCAGCCACAGCGGCAGCAAGGGCAACATGGCGTGCAGCATGGCATGCGTTGACTCGTGACGAAGATCGGTCGACGAACTGCGGCCCCAGGTAGGCGAACACGTTTCCAGGGCTGTTGGATTTGATGTACATCGCCTCGCGGACACCCATCCCGGGAAAATACTGCCGCATGTACTGGTGGTACATGTCGCGCCGGGCAAACAGGTACACGTCGACATGCTCTTGCATGGGTCCAATCAGCAGCAATTCCTGGATGTCGCGCTGCAGTGACTGACCAGTTCGCTGAAACAGTGGTCGCACGCGGTCCAGGGAAAAATCCGCATGCACCTGGAATGGGCCGAATTGTTGCTGGTCAGGCCACTCCCCCCATCCCAGGGTGATTACGAGGAACTGCATGGCCAGCACCATCAGCAGCGTGCCAAGTAGAAACGGCCATCCTGCCAGGGAATGGGGTCGGTCCGACGTGCCGCCTCATCAGCCGGCCGGCCGAGCCGCCGCCTGCAGTTTCCCACCGTCATGCCGCGGTCTTTGCCATCCAACGTACGATTTTCCTGTTGCTTTTGGTCAATCGTCCGCCGGTCACCGCCTGGCCGGTGGCCACGCGCTGAGGATTATCACAGCAGACAAGTTGTGCCGTTTCCGTCACCCACCATCTCGCCGGCTGCGAGTGAAGGTACGCTGCATCAGCGGTCGTCGTGAGCGCGCTCCATGCGCATCGGTGGCGACAAAATGAACCAGTCCATTCACGAGCATGGATTCGGCCAGTTGCTGGCTGGCTGGACCAAACGTCCCCATCAGACTTCCGGCGGTGACCTGCATCAAGCAGCCCTGATCCACGAGCTGCTCAACGATCCGCGGTTTTGCCAGCAAGCCTGCGTTTCGTTCAGGGTGCGACAGAATGCCCTGCATGCCCTGCCTGTGCAATTCGGCGAGCAGGCCATCGATGGAAAAATAAATTCATGGGGCAATTCCAACAGCACATGTTTGCCGCAGATCCGCCAGGGTCAGCACCTCGCCTGTCTGGATGGCCGTCCACCATGCCTGGTTCGATGCGCACATCGGCGCCGGGCAACACGCGCAAGCGGGATTTGGGCCGCATCCAGCGACGCCTGGGTCTGCTGTGACCAGTTCTCGAATTTGATTGCCGCGGTTTTGGCCGAAGCTTCCCAGTTGATGCGGCGTGGCGATGATGGTCGAAATCCCATCGCCGCTGGCCATTTGGGCCATGGCCAGACTGGCCTTCAAATCGCTGGCTCCGTCGTCGATTCCAGGGAGAATATGACAGTGGATGTCGACAAACTTCCATTCGTTCATGGTATGCTGCCTTCGCTGGCACGCGCGCTGATGCACATGCCTGAGTAATGCCTAAAAATCGCGGACCGGCCTGGTCCTGGCACAGGGCTCCGATTCCGCCGACAAACCCCCGAGGAAAGGGACGGGCATAAGTACAAGCCAGCGGCCTGCCGCGTCAATACGGAAGTAATGCGATTGACCGCTGCTAGCTGCAGCGTTATCGTGAACACGCGCATCACCTGAACCCTAAGCACGCTGAGAAACTCGGCCCTCGCGGGTGCATGGCAGCCGGCCCCCTCGTCTCCACTCATGGGAGACACGTCCCCCCAGTGCCAGGCAGCCAACGCGTGATTTCCAACCAGAACACTCCTACGAGACGGACCTTTGTTGAAATTCGCATCCATCGGCCCCATCGCAATTCATCTGCCGGAAAGAGTCGAGACGAACGACCAGCTGGCGGCAGAGTTTCCCCGCTGGGACTTGAACCTCATTCATTCGAAGACGGGAATCGCGCAACGGCATATTGCCCATCCGGATGAATGTGCCTCCGATCTGGGTGTGGCCGCTGCGCAGAAGCTGTTTCATACGTATGACGTCGATCCGCGCAGCATCGACTTTCTGCTGTTTTGCACGCAATCACCCGATTACCCACTTCCCACTACCGCCTGTTTGATGCAGACACGACTTGGTCTGAAAACCACGTGCGGCGCCTTGGACTTCAATCTGGGCTGTTCGGGATTCGTGTACGGACTAGCGCTGGCCGATGGCTTAATCCGTACCGGCTCCGTGCGACGCATCTTACTGGTCACCGCCGAAACCTACACCAAATACATCTCCCCCGATGACCGCAGCCTGCGTACGATTTTTGGAGATGGCGCTGCGGCGACGTTGATCGAATCCAGCGGCGTGGAGTCCCTGTTTGGTTTTCAGTATGGGACCGATGGCACCGGAGCGGACACGCTACTCGTCACGGAGGGGGGAGCTCGGCGGCCGCCGCACGCTCACCGGCCGCGGCATCGGCAACGCTGGCAAAGCCAGCTGTATATGGACGGTCCGGCGCTGCTAAACTTTACCATGGGTGCGATCCCCGACCTGGTTGAACAGGTCCTGCAGGGGTCGAATTGCCGCATGGAGGACATTGATTTATTCTTGTTTCATCAGGCGACGTTGAAGATGCTGGAGCAGCTTCAGGAGCGCATGGATGTCGATTCATGTCGCATGCCGCTGGCCTTGGAAAAGGTGGGGAACACGGTATCCTCGACAATCCCCATCCTGATTGATCAACTGCGCCGGGAGGGCCGTTTGCAGCGGGGCGCAACAAATATGATGATCGGTTTTGGAGTGGGCTGGTCCTGGGCCGGCTGCATTTGGCGAGACTGTTGGCCGTCGTAAACCCGCGTTTGCGGCAGCCGATGGAGGGCAGGCAATCGGCAGCGCAGCAGCCTGCCGGGGACGCAGGCGCCGGCTTACAACCGTGCGTTCGCATCGGCGGAACCATCACCTGGTTTGGCCGGCTGACTCTTGGTCGGGAGTCCGGACCCGATCGACCCCGGGATCGGAACAGATTTTTGGAAACACCACAACATGCAATCGCTACAAGGCCAATTCCTGGTCGCCGTACCGCAACTTTCCGATTCGAACTTCAATCGTAGTGTCGTATTGGTCATGCAGCACGATAAATCGGGTGCCTTCGGACTCGTGATTAATCGACTTTCGGCCATACGCGTTGTTGACCTCTGGCGCGAAATCGAACAGACCGACGAATTGCATTGCGATGCCTTCGTGGCGGTGGGGGGGCCCGTGCAAGGTCCGATCCTCGTCCTGCACACGTCCCGGTCGTTGGGTGAGGCGGAAGTGATTCCCGGCGTGTTTGTGGCATCCGATCGACAGAATATACGGGATGTGCTGCACAGCCAGGAAAAGTTTCGGGTCTTTACGGGGTATTCGGGCTGGGGTGCCGGCCAGCTCGAGACCGAATTCGAGGTGGGGGGATGGTTGCATGTACCGGCATCCTGTGAGCTGGTGTTTTACGAGCAGCTGGCGGATCTCTGGCAGCACGTGATTGACTTGAAGGGGCGGAGCTTTCTGGAGGATACCCTGGGTATCGATCCCCACCTGGGGGACATCCACCTGAATTGAGAGTTCCCCGCTCCCCAGCCACCATGCCTCGGCAATCTCAAGCTCCATGACCGGACGACGCATCGCCATTGGTGACATTCACGGCTGCGACCTGGCGCTGGCTCGTGTATTGGATGACATCCACCCGCTGTCGGAAGACCTCTTCATCACGCTAGGGGACTACGTCGACCGAGGCCCCAATTCGCGCGGCGTGATCGATCGGCTGCTGAGCCTGCAAACACAGGCGCGCACGATTCATTTGATGGGGAACCATGAACTCATGATGCTCAGCGCGCTGGACAACCCGTCCGAGTACGAGTTCTGGTTGCGGAGTGGTGGCGACGAAACTCTGGCGTCTTACGACGATTCGCTGAGCGACATTCCCCAGTCGCACGTTGAGTTTTTGCACCGCTGTGTGGCTTACCACGAGCTGGAAGACTGTTTTTTCGTGCACGCCAACTACACCGCCGAACTGCCGCTGAACAAGCAGCCGGAATACACCTTGTTTTGGGAGCATCTCACCATGCATCTCCCCGCGCCACACGTAAACGGTAAGAAGGCCATCGTGGGACATACGCCGCAGCGCGATGGAGACGTTCTCATTCTACCGCATCTGATCTGTCTCGACACGTATTGTTACGGGGGACGGTACCTGTCGGCCATGGACTTGGACTCGGGCCAAATCTGGCAAGCGGATCTGCGCGGCAGGCTGCGCTGAGTCGGCGCAGGATGGTGTGACGGCGGACCGCGTCTCGGCGTACGCTGGGGCGCGCCGCTGAGCGGAAGTTCCCGCTCGTTTCAGGCAAAGTGTGCGACCACGGCCTGCCGCAAGGTGCTGCCGATCCGCTCCAGTTCTTCCTGCGTGATGCTCAGCGGTGGCATGATCACGACGACGTTTCCCAATGGTCGCAAGAGTACCCCGCGACGCACGGACTGGCGGCAGACCTGCGCCCCTTGTTGTTCTTCCCACGCGAAGGGTTCTTTGGTGGTTCGATTGCGAACAAGTTCCACGCCCGCCATCATCCCGCACTGTCGCACGTCCCCCACCTGCGGCAAGTCGCGCAGCGATTCGAGTAGCCTGCTCAGCAACTCGATCTTGGGCTGCAGCCGTTCGATCACGTGCTGCTGCGCGAACAGTTCCAGGTTGGCCAGCGATACGGCGGCTCCCAGGGGGTTCCCGCCAAACGTATGACCGTGAAAAAACGTTCGCCCAGCGGCATGCTCGCCGAGAAACGCGGAGAAGATCCGCGTCGTGGCCAGGGTGGCCGCGATGGGTAAGTAACCGCCCGACATTCCTTTGCCCAGACACAGCAGATCCGGTTGCACATCCTCGTGTTCGCAGGCAAACATCTTGCCCGTGCGGCCGAAGCCTGTGGCCACTTCATCGGCGATCAACAGCACATCGTACTGACGCGTCAGTTCCCGCACCCGCGCAAAAAGCCCGTAGGATGGACCAGCATTCCGGCCGCGCCCTGGATGCGCGGTTCCAGAATCACGGCCGCGACCTCGTCACCGTGTCGCTGCAGCAGAGCCTGCAACTGCTCGAGATAGTAGGCGCACGCCGATGCGTGTGTGACCCCCATCGGAAGTCGATACATATCGGGGCCTGGGGCCCGCAGGGGGGAAAACAACAGCGGTCGAAACAACTCGTGAAATCGAGCGACTCCTCCCACGCTCACCCCGCCAATCGTATCACCGTGGTAGGCCGACTCGAAGGCAATGTATTTGTCGCGCTGCGGTCGTGGTGCCTCGCACTGCTGCCAGAACTGCAGCGCCAGTTTCAGCGCGACCTCCACGGCGGTCGATCCCGAATCGGAAAAAAACACATGCTGCAAACCAGCCGGCGCTAACTCGACCAGTCGCCGCGCCAACCGAATCGTGGTCGGATTCGACGCACCCAGATTCGTGACATGAGCCACCTGGTCCAACTGCCGGCGGATGGCTTCGTCCAGCAGGGGATGTCGATGTCCGTGCACGTTGCACCACAGGCTGCTGATCGCGTCCAGGTAGACGTTTCCCTCGACGTCGATCAGCGTGTGGCCTTCTCCCCGTTCCATAATCAGGGGTTCGTATTCCGCCATTTGGGTGAAGCCATGCCACACATGCGCGCGGTCCCATTGGCGAAGTTGCTCAGCGGTGTCATTCATGCCGTTTGACTGCCTCCACGTTTCGGGTGCTGCATGCAGGCCCTATTCCCATCGCGCCATGAGTTGTGGGTCCTGCCTTGGGCTTCGGGGCGTGGCACGGACTGTGCGTGACGGCTGGCGATCGTCGTCGAACGGAAATACCAACAGCCAACTCGATCGCCAATCCTACGGTTCGGAGCGTTGCGTGTGAACTGCCGTAATTGTCGACGAGATACCGCCGCGTGGCGTGAAAGCCGCCACGAGTTTGATGCGGCGCGGCGCAGCGTCGCGATCAAGTCATTCAGAATCTCATTCGTGACGTTCTCGTAAAAAATGCCTTCCTGGCGGAATTGTTGGAGGTACATTTTAAGACTTTTCAGCTCCACGCACACGGCGTCCGGAACATAGGTGATGGTGAGCTTGCCAAAATCGGGCTGACCCGTTTTGGGGCAAACGGAAGTGAATTCAGGACACTCCATCTGGATTTCGTAGTCACGATCGGGGTGCTGGTTGGGGAATGTCTCAAGGGCGCTGCGGAATGGATGCGACATGGATGTCACCTGCATAACCAATAAGTGGCGATAATCGCGTTGTGCCAGGATCCGATTGTAGGGGATTGGTCGACTGAACTGTAGCGGACGCGGGACCGTCGCTCTGGCCAAGTCGCTTACCACGGATGGGTCATCCGTCCTGCTTCGCGGGACGGATGACCAAGTTGCTGGATAATCCATGCTACGGGTCGCGTAAATGGCGACTTGGCCCCTCCGTCCTACGAGGGAAACGGCCTCCGTAGGATGGATTGGCCCATCCGCAATAAAGGTCGCTCTGGCCAAATCGCTTACCACGGATGGGTCATCCGTCCTCCCTTGCGGGACGGATGACCAAGTCGCTGGATGAGCCATTCGACGGGTCGCGTAAAATGGCGACTTGGCCAAACCGTCGTACGAGGTTACCATCGATGACGGGGACGGCGGAACCGTCGAGCACGTAGACGCTTCCAGTAATTTGACCTGCCACGGGAAATGCGCGATGAGAAACGAAGTATCCTCCGAGATATATCTGGACGCTAACGCGACGACTCCTGTCTTGCCGATCGCCGCCCAGGAGGCTTTCGCCGCCATGCAAGAGCTGTACGGCAATCCCAGCAGTTCGCACATCACGGGCCTCCGCGCGCGTTACATTCTGGAAACCGCGCGGAGCATCGCTCGTGTGGTCTTGGGGGCACCCTCAGGGCGCATTGTATTCACCAGTGGTGCCACCGAGGCCATTCAAACCGGAGTCTTTTCCGCGCTGTGCGATGTACGGAGTCGGCGGTCAACGGCTACCAACGCATCCCGCGTGTTGCTGTACGGAGCCACCGAACACAAAGCAGTGCCTCAGAGTCTGACGCACTGGAACGAACTGCTGGGCATCCACGACGAGTTGTTGCCGATTCCCGTCGATCGACTCGGCCGTTTGGACTTGGGGTTTCTCCGCGAGCATGCCCCGCGTGCCGACATGGTTTGCACCATGGCCGTGAACAACGAAACGGGCGTGATTCACGACCTGCAGGAAATCGAATCCGTACTGCGCGAATGCAACGAAGAGGTCACCTGGCTGGTGGACTGCGTCCAGGCGCTGGCCAAGATCGACTTGCGGTTGTCCGACACCACCATCGACTACGCCCCAGTCAGCGGACACAAACTATATGCACCCAAGGGTGTGGGACTGCTGTACGTTCGCGAAGGTGCTCCTTTGGTACCTTTGCTGGCTGGGGGAGGTCAGGAGGGGGGGGCACGAGGTGGCACCGAAAATCTGCCAGGGGTGGCGGCCCTATCCGCGGTGCTGCAACGACTTGCCGATCCGGACGACGAGACATTTCAGTCAGTCGACCGACTGTGCGCATTCCGCGAGCGATTGCTGGTCAGCTTGAAGCAGGCATTTCCCTCGATCGTATTCAATACGCCGTTCGAGCACGCTGTACCCACAACCATAAGTTTTTCCGTGAAGGGTTTTAGCAGCAAGGAGATTCTGGACCTGTTTGATGCCGCCGGAATTCGTGTCAGTTCCGGCTCGGCATGCGGCTCAGCGATTCAAGGTTCCTACGTACTGGAGGCGATGGGTTTGCCGCTTTGGCAGAGCGACGGGGCGATTCGCGTGTCGTTTGGACCGGTGACCACCGACGCTGAAATTTACGCCGCTTGCCAGCGCATCGAGCGGGCTGGCGTGGCGCTGTGTGAATCGTGTTTAATCGTTTCCGACGACCTGGATCGCACCACTGAGGTCGCATTCGACGGCCTGGTGCAGTTAAAGAAAAACTCCATGTGCAGTTGGGTGCTGCTGGATAGCGCGTCGCGGACATGTGTTGTCATCGATCCATTCGCCGAACTGGCGGACCGCATCGAGTCCTTGATTCGCTGCCAGCATAGCCAGGTGTTGGCCATTCTGGACACGCACCAGCATGTGGACCACCAGTCTTGCCGCGGGATGTTGCTGGAAGTCCTGGGATCACACACGACTCCCCTGGCTCGGACCGACGATGTGCTGGGCTGGCCGGACCTGACGCATGCACCGACTGGCGGGCCTGCCACTGGGGTCTGTTTCCTCGGAGACGGCAGTCCCGCGGAATACCTAACGCTCTCCGATTCGCTGGTAATCGCCAAGACCGCACTTCCCGGGCACACCGTGGATGGTGTGGTCTACCTGGTAGGCAAGCTGTCCAGCGGAACCCAACTGCTACCGGCGGATGTACAGTTGGCATTCAGCGGTGATACGCTGCAGATTGGGGGTATCGGCCGCACGGATTTTCACAGCAGTTCCGCGGCGGAGTTATTCACGTCGCTGCGCCGACTACCTGCAATCATCGGCGCTTCGACGTTGATTTGCCCGACCCACGATTACACGAATGGATTTGCCACCACGTGGGCCGCAGAATTTGCGGAAAACGAGTTCTTGCGGCGGGCCGTCGATCCCCTGATTCCGCTGACCACCGAGCAGTTCGTCGCTGAAAAGCAGGCCATCGACGCACGAATTGACGACACCGAGAATTGCGAGCTGGTTTGTGGACTCGTGCAAGCCAACGTGCCCCATACGGCGTCACTTGACATTCGCCCTGATGAAATCAAGAGCTTCTTCGCGGCACACCCCAACTGGCTGGTGGTCGACGTACGCGAGCCGCACGAATTCTGTTTCGCACAGCACTGGGAAGACCTGGGGCTCCGTCAACCTCCGGAAAATGTACCTCTCACCCGCTTAAGCCATTTTCTGAACGGGTTGCTCAATGGCCACGATGTGGAACATGCACATCGTGATATAGTATTTGTCTGCCGCAGTGGCAATCGCAGCAGCAAAGCAGCCGACGTGGCACGTCGCCTGGGTATCGCGAACGCGTGGCACATCACCGGCGGTATCGCGCTGGGGCTGAAACGTCACGCGGAAACAATTGCGGGAATGGAAGAAGATTTGGAATACGTCATTTGAGTCCCCGCCATTGCATGTGCGACTGCCGGTCGGGCGTGGGGGCTGCTGATCTTATCGGAGCAATGCAAAACGTCATCCTGAAAGAGCAACGCGACTGAAGGATCTGACAACCATCGTTGCTACACCAACTAGAGTTCGGAGTTCGGCAGCGTCGCGCAAGGTCCTTTGGCTGGTTGCCATGATGCCTCGGGGTGACAGCGCATTCGGCCATGAAATCAACGGTCTGCCAGCGCGATGGGTTTTGAGGTACGATTATTTTGACCCTGCCGCGGATTGTGACTATGGTGGTAGTGTAAAGGGCGACTCGAGCAGAGCTGGGCAGGCGGGCTGGCAGCCGGCAGCCCGGTAACCGATAGACAAGAGCGACGGCTGGCGGATTCCAGAAAAGGGTTTTTTGCGGGAGCAGACTTAATGAACTTGAAACTTTGTACATGCGGCGTGATCGCGATCACGCTGTTTAGCTCGTGGACGGACCTGGCCCGTGGCGACCATCAGACGTCGACATTCAGTCCCGTTTCCATCCATTCGAACCTCGGCTATCAAATCAGCCTGCGTCCTGTGGATCTTGGCATCCCGGAGCTTCCCACGCTGCACTCCTACGCCGTCGGGACCTATGAGGGAAAATGGGTGATGCTGGCCGGGCGCACCAATGGGCTGCACGCGTTCACCGGCAGCGGTCAAGTCAATTTTCCGCCGCAGTCTCAAAATCGCGAAGTATGGGTCATTGATCCGGACAGCGGGCAGTCGTGGCATCGATCATTGCAAGATTCCAATTCCGGGTTGTCGGCTAATGATCTGGCGGCGCTGACGTCGACCAACAATCAGTTCCTGCAGGTGGGAGATCGCCTCTACATGACGGGAGGCTACGGTGCCAGCGCCACATCGGGCTTTGACACGCATGATGCCCTGTCGGCGATCGACCTGCCCGGCATGGTTGATTGGGTCACGACGGGCACCGGGATGGCCACGGACCATATTCGCATGATGCGGGACGAGTTGTTTCGAGTTACGGGTGGCGCGATGTACGAAATGAACGGACGCGTGCAGCTGGTTTTCGGTCAGAGCTTTCGTGGTGGGTACGTACCCAACCGCGAAGGAGACTACACACGGCAGGTGCGCAGTTTTTCGCTGGTGGACGACGGGGTCACGTTAGGGGTCACCGACGTGGCTCAGACCGATCCGCGACCCGAGTATCGACGGCGCGATTTAAATGTTTTTCCGACCCTGCAGACGCAGCCAGATGGGACTTTGGCGGAAGGTCTGACCGTGCTTTCCGGTGTCTTTACCGACAGCTTCGGCGCTTGGACGGTTCCCGTGGAGATTGATGCGGCCGGAAATACTTCAATGGCGGATCCCAGCAATCCGGCAACATTCCGGCAGGGGATGAACAACTATCACTCGGCCAAGTTGGGATTATTCTCCGAGTCGTCCAGCCAAATGCACGAGATCCTGTTTGGCGGTATCACCGTCATGGACTACGACCCGAATTCCGGGCAGTTCATCCAAGACAACGACCTGCCCTGGACAAACTCGATCACGGCTGTGGTGCGCGACGAAGTAGGACAATATCAACAGCATCTACTGGGCGAGTTTCCGGCCGTGTTCGACCAGGACAACCATCGCCTGCGATTCGGTGCCAACGCGGAATTCCTGTTGCAGGACGGAGTCGAGGCGTTCGCCAACGGCGTTATCAATCAGGACGCACTTACAAGCGCCACCGTGTTGGGCCACATCTACGGCGGGCTGTTTGCCAACGCGCCACACGTACGGGATGTGCCCGGTGCGGTGTCGGGCGCGTCCAATATCATTTGGGAAGTCACCTACTTGCCGGTACCGGAACCGACCGGGCTGACATGGTTGCTGCTGGGTGTTGCTGGATGGTCCGTGCGGTACCGCCGTTTGCCTCATGGTGACGATCTCGAACAGTAAATCCCGCCGGCTCGCCCGGCGCCGATTGGCTTAACGCCGCATGGGCTTTGGCCCGTCCTGGTGCCGCGTGGCGGGCCTCAACCGCGATGAAGGAAAGGAGTAAGCTGGGACGAAGTTTCCTTGAAAATGAGCCACTCTTTCGGCAAGAAAGACAACTCAAGACGGGAACCCGGCGCCGATCACCTCTCGGCGCGAGCCGCATCGGTGGTCAATTGCCGTTGCAACGCTTCGACCGTGGCAAATTTCTCGATATCCCGCAAACGGGCCACGAAGTCAACTTCGAGGACTTCGCCGTAGATCCCCTGGTCAAAATCAAGCAAATGGACTTCGACACGGTCGGCGTGCTCATCGAACGTGGGGCTGGGACCGACGTTGATGGCGGCCGGACAGTGTTGCCCGCCATAATGGGCGATTCCCGCATAAACGCCCGGGCCGGGAACGAGTGTATCGATGCCCGCCAGGTTGGCGGTGGGAAATCCAATCTGGCGCCCGCGTTGAGCGCCATGCGTGACGATACCGCGCACGCGATAAGGCCGAGCCATCAGCTGGGTGGCCAGCTGCACGTTGCCGGCACGCAACGTATCGCGGATGCGGCTGCTGGAGACCGTTCCCTGGCCTAGCTGCACCGGCTGCACGAGTTGCAGGGCAATTCCGTGCTTGGCACTCAGCTGCTGGAGCAACTGCACATCTCCACCGCGTCCCTTGCCAAAGTTGAAGTTTTCACCTTCGACCATGCCTCGCGCCGCCAGGGACTCCACGACAATCTTTTCAAAAAACTCGGTGGCTTCCAAGCTCAACAGTTTCTGATCCGTCGGATAGGCGATCATGGCGTCGACGCCCAGCTCATTCAGCAGTTGTGCCTTACGACGCGTCCAGGTCAGGGGAGGGGGGGCGTGTTCGGGGCGCAATAGCCGGACCGGATGCGGATCGAACGTGAACACCATCGAAGGGGCCTTGAGGCGTAACGCCAGCTGCCGCATGTGGTGGATGATCTGGGCGTGTCCCTGATGCACGCCATCAAAATTGCCGATCGAGATCACGCCCCCCTTGAGTTCTGGCGGCAATCGGGCCAGGTCCGAGAATTCACGCACGGAGGGCTCCGTCTTGTTCGTATTGCATGATGGCGTTGGGCAAATGATCGCAGATGTCAGTGGACATGAGGCTGATCATGCCCTTGGTTTTGGCAGCCAGATCGCCGGCCAATCCGTGCAGGTAAACGCCCAGTTGTGCGGCATCGAACGGGTCAAGGCCCTGGCAAATCAGCGCGGTGATTACGCCGGTCAGGACGTCGCCGCTGCCGCCGGTGGCCATGCCCGCGTTTCCCGTCCGATTGTGATATTCTCGACCGTTCGACGTGACCAGTGTGCGATGCCCTTTCAGGACGATGTTCAGATTCTCCTGGGTCGCCAACTGCACCGCGGCGGCCGCTTGACTGCCACTCAGGCCGGCTGCGTGCATCATACGCTGGAATTCGCCCGGGTGCGGTGTCAGAATCCGAGTGGCCGGGGCGCTCAGGTCGGCTTTGGCCAGGGCCAAGGCGTTCAAGGCATCGGCGTCCACGACGATGGGTGCCGAAACATTTCGGTACAGCGCCACCACAAAATGTTGCAGGGCATCGCTGCGTCCCAGGCCGGGTCCCAGCGCGACGCAGGTCGCCGTTTCTGCCAATTCCAACGCAGGCTGGATGGCCTGTTCATCAATACGACCGCATGCATCCTCCGGTAGCGGACTGGTCATGTAGGACGGATGCATCCCTGCCACGGTATCGAGACACGATGCCGCGGTCGCCAAAGTCACCAGGCCGGCTCCCGCTTTTAACGTCGCCAGCCCGGCCAGTGCGATCGCTCCCGACATGCCACGCGAGCCACCAATCAGCAGCGTGCGCCCGAAATGCCCTTTGTGACTGTCAGGTTTTCGAGCCGGAATTTGGGGCAAGCGGATTGGCTGGTCTTGGCTCATGGAAATCAACCGCTACGCCTGGTGATGACTTTTGGAGGAAGACGCCTGCTCGCACGCGTCGCTATCCGCGGCCGATTGTTGCGGTTGGCGACCGTTGGCCGTTTGACGTGCGACCAGCCCCGCCAGGTACCCGGCTTTAAATCCCGCATCGATGTTGACGACGGCCACATTCGCCGCGCAGCTATTCAGCATACTGAGTAACGCCGCAAGACCGCCGAAGTTCGCGCCGTAACCAACGCTGGTCGGCACCGCAAAAACGGGACAGGCCACGTGCCCGGCAACCACGCTAGGCAGAGCCCCTTCCATTCCCGCCACGACAACCAGGGCATCTGCTTGACGAAGTCGTGGCACATTGGCCAGCAAGCGGTGCGGACCTGCCACGCCGATGTCGGCAATCAGCTGCTGGCGGACCCCCATCCAGTCCAGGGTTTCGCGTGCTTCTTCCGCCACGGGTATATCGGTGGTTCCGGCCGTCACGATGCAGACGTGGCCAACGGCCTCGCTGCTCCCGCCCTGCTCCGGCTCCCCGTTCCCCTCCACGCGACGGGGAGCCGCTGCACCGATCCGCACGGTTCGTGCCACTTCATTATGGTGTATCGAAGCGGCCAGTTGTTGTCGTAGCACGGCAACCTGCTCTGCGGACACGCGCGTGATTAACACGTGCGGTTCATAATGGAGCAGGCGAGCGACGATGCCCAACAGCGAGTCAGGCGTCTTGCCCTCCGCGTAGACGACTTCTGGAAACCCGCATCGCTGGCGGCGTCCGATATCCAAACTTGCGTCCGCCAGTCGATTATCGACCTGCCCGGCAGACAGACTCGAAGCCAGCGCCAGAAATTCTTCGGGCGAGGCCTGGCCGGCCAGTAGTTGTCGGGCCACATCGAGTATTTTTTCCGTGAATCGGTCCATAAAGGTAGGGGCGGTTCTGAAGGCAGACGGAGCCGTTGCTACTCCACTATAGGCATTTTCGCGGCTCGCTGCAGCAGTGAAACGGGCACGGATTGCTGTGGGGCTCGGCATTGAGCGGAAACCCCGTAATTTGGGCCGTTGGCAAGCTCACTCGCTTGCGCGTGTTGACGTTGCGCTAAGGCGAAAACGACGTGAAAATACAAGCTCGACGCGCCAGCGCGTGGGTCTGCCAGCGGGCTGAATCACGGGTTTCCGCCAAGTGCCACTGAAAAGTGCGCAACTTCAAAACTTGCGCGTCGTGCTGGTATAGCTCAGGTCCTTCCCAGATGTGCCTGGGTTTGCCACACTTGTTTAACGGTTGTCAACTCGGGGCAAACCGCGCGAGCGACTGCCAATCTTACCATTTAACCTTACAGACTTCGGAAAATCATTCATGGCAAGTTGTGCGTTGGCCTACTCAGGTGGGCTGGATACGTCGGTGATTCTCGGCTGGTTGACTCGGGAAGCGGGATACGATGTCCACGCCGTTTACGTCGATTTGGGCCAACCTTGCGAGGATCGACAGGCGATTCTGGATAAGGCCCGCGGCATTGGCGCCGCGAGTGCACGGATTGTGGATGCCCAGGAGGAACTTTGTCGCGAGTTTGCCTTTCCCGTGCTTGCCTGGCAGGCCAAGTATGAACAGAAGTACCTGTTGGGCACCTCGATCGCTCGTCCCCTAATCACCAAGGCATGTTTACAGGTGGCGCGCGAGGTTGGCGCCACAGCCTTCGCGCACGGCGCCACCGGCAAGGGGAACGACCAATGCCGTTTTCAACTGGCCTGCGACGCGTTGGAGCCGAGCTTCGACGTGATCGCCCCGTGGCGGATGGCTGATTTTCGCCAGACTTTTCCCGGCAGGTCTGAGATGATTCACTACTGCGAACAGCACGGCATTCCCGTCAAGGCGACGGTCTCGAAGCCCTATAGCACTGACGAAAACTGCCTGCATATCAGCTATGAGGCCGGAAAACTGGAAAACTTAAGTGTCAATGGCATTGACTTGGTCGAGTTTGGCATGACGGTATCACCGCAAGAGGCTCCCGATCAAGTCGAGACACTCTCAATTCGTTTTGCCTCCGGCGTGCCGACTCACGTGAACGGACGGCAATTGACGCCACGTGACATCGTGCGGACTCTGAATGAGATCGGCGGTCGCCACGGCGTGGGGCGGATTGATGTGGTCGAAAACCGCTTTGTGGGGATGAAAAGTCGCGGTGTGTATGAGGCTCCCGGCATGACGCTGCTGTACGAGGCTTTAGCCTGTCTGGAGCAATTGACGATGGACCGTGACGTCATGCACCTCCGTGATCGCCTGGCGGTGGAGGTGGCCGAGGCGGTCTATTACGGGTACTGGTTCACTCCCAAAATGGATGCGCTGATGGCATTCATCCGCAGCGTGCAAGCGTCCACCACCGGGGAGGTGGGTCTGAAGCTCTACAAAGGAAACGTGGCCGTCGACTTTCGCAATAGCCCTTTTAGCCTGTACGACGAGGGCATCGCGACCATGGAAGGGGGGGGAGCCTATAATCAATCGGATGCGGAGGGCTTTCTGCGCATCTGCGGCTTGCCGTCCCGAGTCCAAGGTCGGATCAGGCCGCGGAAGTACCTGTGATGTCGCGTCGCGTGCGTGCATCCGGTTGATGCTCGACGCAGGCGATTTGTGCGGCGAACCGTGACCATCAACGCTTGAAAGCTCGACCTGGGCGTCGCTGCCAAAGACATGTTACTGATAGAAAACCCGGTCCTCCAACGTGAACTGATCGTCAACTTGCGAACCCATCGTTCGTTTGTTTTGTTGTTGGTTTATCAGGCATTGTTGGCTGCCATTGTGTTCTTTGCCTGGCCGGCTGAGACGCGGCTGGAAGCCAACGCTACGGCCGCACGCCGCCTGGTTAATATTTTCTTCCTGGGTCAATATGCGTTAGCAGCGCTGATGACACCCAGCTTTGCGGCCAGTGCCATTACCGGGGAGAAGGAACGCAAGACCTACGAGATGTTATTGGCCAGCCCCTTGCGCCCCTCGGCAATTGTGTTTGGAAAACTGATCGCTGCGTTGACACACCTGGCCATCCTGATCTTTTGCTCGTTGCCGATTGTCATGCTCTGTCTACCGCTGGGGGGCGTATCCCTGTACGAGGTGCTGGCAGCGTATCTGGGATTGGCCCTTTCGGTCATCGCCTTCGGCACGATCAGTATTGCGTGCAGCGCCTATTTTCAACGGACGATGTCGGCGCTTTTGTCCTCCTATTTGTTGATCTTGCCTTTGGCCCTGATCGCCATCATGGGCTGGCGCGCATTCGCCGAGACGGCGCGTTTGCGATTGATCCTGGCGGGCGTGATCCTACCGGCGGTGACCCTGCCGTGGTGCGCGTTCCTGGTCTTGCGTGTTTGTCGACGGTTGCTTTATCCGCCGGATGTGGGGAGCGAAGGCAAGGAAGTTGTGGATCTGGAAAACGAGTCCGAACAAGTTGTCGGATTGGTGATTCAGCGTGACAAGTTCCCGGATCGGCTGTTCGCACCTCCCAAGCGGCGGGAATTGCTGGCCGATCATGCGAATCCGGTCTACGAAAAGGAGCTGCACAGTGAGATCTTCAGCCAGGGCACGCTGATGCTGCGGCTGGTGATTCAAGTGAGCATGCTGTTGGCGATCCCGCTGATGGCTTTTTGCCTGTTCATTGCCCCCGCCCACGCACCCTGGTACATCGCCTACGTATTGCTGTTCAACCTGTTGGTGGGCCCCGTATTCTCAGCGGGAACAGTAACCAGTGAACGGGAGCGGCAGACGTTGGACCTGCTGCTGACCACGACGATCACGCCCTGGCAGATTCTGTGGGGCAAACTTCTGGCCAGCATGCGCGTCTCCACCGTTTTGACGCTGTTTCTTGTCTGGCCGCTGTTTCTGGCCTGCGTCATTTTTCTGGTGATGAGTCCCTTTTCCGAAGACAACTTTTACTGGACCAACCTGTATCCCATTGCGGCGTACCTGGCCATCATTTTGTCGACGTGCGTGCTGACCTCCTGCCTGGCCCTGTTTTGCTCCGTCATTTTTCGCAAGACGGCCACGTCCCTGATGACGAGTTACCTGTTATTGGTACTCTTGTTTTGCGTACCACTGATCGTAAATTTCTTTGTTACGACGTTTTACCCGCAGCTGGCACAACGGGGTACGGTGGAACTCCTGGGAACATTCAGCCCATTTGCTACCGTATTTGCGATCCCCATTCAGTTTGAAACATTCGATACAGGTGGCATTGCGCCGCTCTCCGTCGTCGTCGACGCCTCCCAGAGCGGCGGTAGCTGGTGGCCGTTTCTGGCGTTTATGGTCGCTACCTTCCTTTTGGTGGGGTTGTTGGTATCAACCATGATCTGGCTGTTTGAGATTCGCTGGCGTGTGGCGCAATAGGCTGCCGGCTTCCGGCGAGCCCAGCGTGCTGGTAGGTAAGGCACCGCGTGACGGCGCCGGTCGACTACGTACCCTGCCGGCGAGCCGCATCTGGATCTAAAATGAATCACTCAGCCTGGAGAGGATATCGGCCACACACCTGCGGTAGACGCTGCGCATGAGCACAAAAACAGCAACTCCGAATACAGAGTCCACGCCAACGCGAGCCTGGACGCGTCGTCATTTGTTGGATCTGGAAAGCCTGTCGACCAGCGAGCTGATCACGATCTTGGACGCGGCCGACCATTTCAAGCACATCACGGATGGCTGTCGCCGCAAAATTAACGTGCTGGGCGGCCGCACGTCGTGCAACTTGTTTTTTGAAAATTCGACCCGCACGCGGACTAGCTTTTCGTTGGCCGCCAAGCGATTGAACGCGGACACGATCGAATTCAGCGCGACTGGCAGCAGCGTGGCCAAAGGGGAGACGTTCATCGACACGGCATTGACACTCGAAGCCATGAACGTCGACGTGGTGGTGGTGCGTCATCAAACGCCGGGCACTCCCCAACTACTGGCCCAACACCTGGAATGCTGCGTGATCAACGCGGGGGATGGCCCCCACGAGCACCCCACACAGGGGCTGTTGGACATTTTGACGATTCGTCAGCACCGAGGTTCACTACAGGGCCTGACGGTCGCCCTGGTCGGCGACATTGCGCACAGCCGGACAGCCCGCTCCAATATTTGGGGCTTGCAGAAACTGGGAGCCCACGTGATTGTGTGCGGCCCGTCTACCCTGGTCTCGAAACGCTGGGAACACTACGGCGTGGAAGTGGCTTATCACCTGGACGAGATCCTGCCGCGCTGCGACGTCCTGAATTTGCTGCGAGTTCAATTCGAGCGGCAGACGACGCGACCGTTTCCTTCCGTCCACGAGTATGCGCTGTTGTACGCCATGAACGGCCAACGGATGGCCCGCGCCAAACCGAACATCCTGATTATGGCTCCCGGCCCGATCAACCGCGGTGTGGAAGTCACGGCAGACGTTGCCGATGGACCGCACTCGGTGATTCTGGATCAAGTCACCAACGGCATCGCGGTGCGTATGGCCGTGCTGTGGCTGGTGATCAACGCGGGATGTGAATTTGCAGAATTTCCCTCAGCTGGTTAGATCGCGTGGTGGAACATGCATCCTTCTATCCTGATCAAGCACGGTCGCGTTGTGGATCCCGCCTCGGCGCTGGACGATGTGCGCGACGTGCTCATCGACGATGGTGTGATTTCTCACGTGGGCCATGTCGACTCGGCCGATGCGGCGCACGTCATTCAGGCCGATGGCATGATTGTGGTCCCAGGGTTAGTGGATACGCGCGTCGAATTGCGGGAACCCGGCTTCGAGGAAGACGAAACCATTGAATCGGGCCTGACCGCTGCTGTGGCGGGAGGATTTACCACCGTGGCCTGCCTTCCCAACACCGACCCCCCGTTGGATACACCGGCCGGAGTCGAGTTCGTATTGCATCAGGCCGAGCGTATTCGCGGCGCCAACGTTGCCGTGATCGCGGCGGTGAGCAAGGGACGGGAGGGAGCCGAGCTATCGGAAATCGGCTCGCTGGTATCCGCGGGAGCCGTTGCATTTTCCGATGCCCCCGCGCCTATTCATAACCCGGACTTGATGCGTCGGGCCTTGGAATACTGCCTGATGTTCGACCGGCCCATCTTCAGCCACACGGAAGTTCGCGAACTGAGCAGTGAAGGCATCATGCACGAGGGCCTGGTGTCCACCGTGCTGGGACTGGCCGGACTGCCTGCCGAGGCGGAAGATGTGATGACGGCACGCGATCTGCGTCTGGCCGAGTCCACTGGAGGAAGGGTTCACTTGTGCAATGTCTCGACGTCGGGCAGCATTGAACTAATTCGCCGCGCCAAGCAACGCGGCGTGTCGGTTACGGCAGGCACCACGTTGGCTCACGTCACGATGGACGACGGCCGATTACGGACCTTTGACGCGAACTACAAGATCCAACCCCCGCTGCGTTCCCCCGAACACGTCCAAGCGTGCATCCAGGCTCTGCAAGACGGCACGCTGGACGTGATTTGTACGGGACATGCTCCTCGGGCCACAGAGAAAAAAATGCGCGAATTGGACCTGGCTCCATTCGGCATGACCATGCTCGACTGCGCGTTAAGCCTGGCGATTACGGATTTGATCGAACCGGGACTGTTGGATTGGGCCACTTTGGTTACCAAAATGTCTACGACTCCTGCCTGGCTGCTGGGACTCGAGCGCAAGGGGACGTTGTCCGCCGGTGCGATTGCGGACATTACGATCATCGATCCCCGGACGGAGCGTATCTTGGACAAAACCCACTTTCAATCCAAGTCGCACAATTCCCCACTAATCGGCAGGCGTCTGCGGGGCCGCGCACACATCGTAATCGTGGGAGGTCAAGTCTTATGGCAGGCTGCGGAAGAAGGCCAACCGATGGTGGCTCGGAGCTGATTGAAAGCACCCGGGATAATGCACAAAGGACGGAGGGCCAGAGGACGTTGCGTCAGTGGAAAGAGCGACGCGATGATCGACCATGATCAGCATCCTCGTTGACGGATACAACTTATTGTCAGGCGCGGGCATTGTCGCGAATGCAGACCGTCCCTTCACGCTGGAAAGATCCCGACAGGCGCTGCTAAGTTTTCTGGTTCACGTATTAGGCGACGAAGAACGACGCCAGACGACGGTTGTGTTTGATGCCAAGCAGGCACCGCCCGGATTGCCACGCTCGTTCACCTGGCAGGAGATTCAGGTACTTTTCGCGCCCCGTGGCCAAGAGGCAGATACCGTGATCGTCGAGTTGATTGCGCAAAATACCGCGCCGCGGCAATTGATGGTGGTTTCCAGCGATCACGCGATACAACGAGCGGCCCGGCGTCGCCGGGCCAGGTTTTCAGACAGCGATCGTTGGTTTCGGGATCGATTGCGAAAATTGCGCGCGACAGATAAGACGAACGACGATTTGATCGCGGCCCGAGTGCGCGAACAAAAACAGGGGCCGCTAAGCGAGGCGGAAGTGGCGCGATGGCTGGCCGAATTCGACGATGCGTCCAGCGGACCTGCAACAACGCGTGCGGAGGAGACCCGCAACCAACGCCCCGTCGCGGACGATCACTTCAACCCTTTTCCCGAAGGATACGCTGAGGACCTGTTGGACGAAGAGTAGCACGGGAAATGCCGCACGGCTTGGAGATCGTCCAGCCCGGTTAGCTCCATCGCTTGCCGATGGGTACTTCAGGCTCCTGTGCTGCGAGGAGACCTACCCTAAGTGACTTCCTGGCGATCGCAGCTGTAATCCGCCGCACCGCGGATGCGGGCAAATCTGACATCACTGATCAACGGGCGCAATGCCAGACTTGCTGCGATCAGGATAGCTCGGGCGAGCGGGCTGTTTGTAGGCTTTGGTCTCGAGTTCCCGCGACAGATGTGCAATGGCTGCGTCCAGCTGCGGATCGATTCCACCCACCATCTTTTCTGGATCGTCGATGACGGGAATGTCGGGGTCCACTCCGTGCCCTTCGATTCCCCACGTACCGTCCAGTTCGTAATAGGCGAACGTGGGGACGGTGACGGCGGCGCCGTCGATCAGGCCGGGATTTCCCGAAATGCCCACGAGTCCACCCCAGGTGCGCATGCCAATCAGTTTGCCCAAGCCGGCTTGTTTGAAGAGGGCCGGAAACATGTCGCCGCCGGACCCGGCCATGCCATTGATCAGCATGCACTTTGGGCCGTGGTGGGCATCGGGAGGCCAGGTCCAATCTCGGCCGTCGCGCACTGCCCAGTAGTTGGTCACTGGGCGGTTAAGCAGTTCGATGAACCGTGTGGGGATTTGCCCACCGCCGTTCCAGCGGTCGTCGATGATCAGCGCCGGTTTGTTCAATTGGGCGTAATATTGCCGGACCAGGTCGTTCTGGCCGGGCACACCCGTGTTGACGACGTAGATGTAGCCGATCTTTCCCCCCGATTTTTCGTCGACGTACTTGCGCTGTCGTTCGATTTCGCCACGGAATCGCAGGTCTGCGTCATCTGCCAGGGCCGTCACGCTGACCTGGCGATCATCGTCGTCACCGATTTGGGCGTTCTGGCTGACGGTCAGGGTCACGATCGAATCGGCCAGGTTTTGCAACGCTGCGTAGGCATTCTGGTCGGCGCCAAGGGGTGTGCCGTTGACGGCCAACACAAACTCGCCGACGTGGACACCGGCCGTGCGGAGGGGATTTCGGGCATCCACATCCCACGGCGCCCCTTCGTACAACTCCGCGACCTTATAGGCCTGGGAATCCACCTCGAATCGGCATCCCAGCAATCCCACGTTACCCGCCGGGCCCTCCTCGACGTCGCCTTCTCGGTAATAGGCATGGCCGACATTTAATTCGGCGATCATTTCACCAATCACAAACCCCACATCTCGACGCGAGACGCAATCGTCCAGCATCGCCTCGTAGCGAGTTCGCACGGCCGGCCAGTCCACACCGTGCATATTGGGATCGTAAAAGAAGTCACGTTCCATGCGCCAGGCGTCCACGAACATTTGCCGCCATTCGTCGCGCGGGTCGACCATGACCACCATGCCGTGCTGAGGCACAGCATCTTTAAGTTCTTGCTTGGGGGCGGCGTCGACGACGTAGGCCTGCTTTTGTTTGACGACCAGCAATTTCTTGCCGTCGCTGGAAATTTCGAAACTGGCTGTTCCCTCGACAACGTCCTTGGCTTTGTGTTCGTCATCGTCAAGGTCAAACAGCTGGATGACGGCCGGGGCTTGACCATCTTCCTCCTCCAGTCCCGTTTGCAACCGCGCAAAGATCAGTTGCCCCTTGTGATTGACGGCGATCGGGCCGAATTTTCCTTGAGGCACAGGGATTTGGAACGCGCGACGTTCGATGTCTTCGAAGTCGATAACCAGGTTCTGCGGTGCCTCATCCTGGTCAGGCTTTTCGGATTCGGCCGCCTTGTCCTGCGCGTCATCCTTCTGCTTTGCATCACGCTTCGGGTCTTGTTCATCCGGGCCGCGTCGCGAACCGGGCGTGACGTGGTGATTTGCCTCGTGACCGGCGTGGAATACGTCATGGTGGTCTTCCCGGTCACCATTGTCGCCGTGATGATCCTCGCCTTGCTCGTCGTGATGCTCGTCGTGTTTGTCCGGATCATGGTCACTATGTTCGTCATCGTCATCACCGTCACGGGCTGCATCCCGTTCCTTGCCCCACAACTCTTCGTCGCTCTTGGGCAAGAACGGATTTTTGACATCGGACCGCAGGGGGAGTGCCAGCAGGAGTTCCGTGTCGGCGTAAACGAACGACGTGCCCAGATCCTCATACTTGGGTGCATTGAAGGCGCGATTGCTGGTAAAGAACAGGTAGTTGCCTTTGCGATCAAAAGTCGGATTCGCGTCGGGGAAGTAGCCCGACGTGAGCATCCGCTTCGCGCCGTCGCGGACGTGGTACAACCAAATGGAAGATGTCGGTGCCTTGGTATCGGACGTGCGGGCATAGGCCAGCCACTCGGAATTGTGCGACCAACTTACGTTCAGTGGCGTAGCGTAGGGGTCGGTATCCACCTGTTGCGTGGAATCCGTGTCGAAGGAATAGAGATACAACCGGCCAGCTTTGTCGCTGAAGGCGATCAACTTCGAGTCAGGAGACCACGTGGGATGATAGCGGTAGCAGGATCCATTTCTCGTGAGTTGCTTCGTGTCGCCGCGACTATCGGATTGGCATACGTAGAGTTCGTACTCACCGGTCTTGTCGGAGAAGTAGGCAATCCAACGCCCGTCGGGACTCCACGCAGGAAAGCGTTCCGCAGCACCGCTGGAACGGGTGAGGTTCCGCAGCGGCCCTTTCTTGGCCGGCAGCGACCAGATATCGCCACGGGCTTCCACGGCGACTCGTTTTCCCGTCGGGGAAATGGTTTGGGAGACAATGAACTTTGCGGCGTCCACTTTCTTGCGCCGCAACTGCGGCCGGTCCCCAGGAATCGTGATCTCGACGGCGGTGGCCTGATCCGACTCCAGATTCACCAGGTAGAGCATGGACCCGTTCTGCAGGACAATTTCGCCTTGGCCGTCGGGGCCTGGGCCGATTGCCGGCCATTTGCAGTCGTAGTCCTCAAATCGCGTGACCTGTCGACGCTCGCCGGACGTCGTGTCGTAGGCCCAGATATTCAGTCGATTCTCGGCACCGGCGTCGGACAAGTAATAAACTGTCTTCTCGTGCCACATGGGAAGGCTGTCCGTCCCGGCAAAGTCCGTAATCTGTTTGGCCGTCTGGGACTCCAGATGAACTAGCCAAATATCAGAGGCCATGCCACCGCGATATCGCTTCCATGTACGCTCATCGCGGCTGTGCGGCGTGTAGGCTAACCATAACCCGTCCGGACTGATGGCGCCGTTGTTGCCGTAAGGGACAGGCAACTGCTTCGGCATGGGCGACTGTTTGGAAATAGTGAACAACTGCAACTGTCTGCCGAGTCCGGCAAAGCCACTCGTACTGTAGATCAGTGACTTGCCGTCCGGATGCCAATCGTTCAGGATCTTGGCCGCGGGATGATAGGTCATTCTCTCAGCCGTCCCGCCGTTGACAGGAATCGTATAGATATCCTGTCCACCTTCGTAGTTCCCCAGGAAGGCGATGGTTTGACCATCTGGACTGAAAGCGCGGAAAACGTTCCGGACCCGCCGGGCTGGCCAAAGGTGTGGCCGTGCCGCCTTGGCGTGGCACCGTCCAGATGTCGTCCGCGTAGACAAACGCAATCCGGTCGTGGCTGACATCGGGGTAACGCATCATGCCCGACGACGGCCTGGCTTGGCCACAGGCGGCAGTTGCCGAACACAAACTAAACAGAAGGGTGACAAAGTGAACAGCGCACAAGGAATCGTTCATGGGGTGTGCTCGGCAAGTTAGGTAGGAAGAAAGTGCTCAGGCAGGGGGGGAATTCGGCAAGCGTCAGCGCGTGACGGCCATGAATTCGTTACCGCTGACGCGTTCTTCTTGCACGTTTCCCTCAGATTAACCGGTAAGCGTTGCCGCATGAAGCCAAAATCTACCGATTTGGGATGTTCGAAGTAGCCGTCATCGCTCCGCGTGACAGCCAATACGGCCACGAAAACGAACTCGCGTTGCTTCTGCAATCGGAGTCCCCGAGGGCACGGCCCCAAGATAGCCCGGCTGGAGCACCTGTGAGCGATCGCTTAATGGCAGTCGGTTTGGGCAATGTGGAACAGTTGTCCCCCACTGTTTCCCCCGACAATTTCGCGATTCGCGGAACAATTGAGGACAATTGTTCTACAAAGGAAGTGACATTGAGCGATCGCTTAATGGCAGTCGGTTTGGGCATTGTGGAACAGTTGTCCCCCACTGTTTCCCCCGACAATTTCGCGATTCGCGGAACAATTGAGGACAATTGTTCTACAAAGGAAGTGCCATTGAGCGATCGCTCGCGGGTGCGTAACCCGAGATGGCGGCATTCGTCATTTGGTGTCAGCAATCGCTACACACGCGCGGAATCCGATGTCCCATTCACCGGAGTCCTTTCCATTCCCCCGCCAAGAAACGCGGACGTGGTCTCGTCGCGCGGTCGCAAAGCTGCATCCTTTGGTCACGTACTTGTCCCACTCCCCTGTCGTAATTCTCGCGGCTGCGTTGTCGTCGTGATAGGTACACCACTCTGCAGCATTCCCCAGCAAATGAAACAGTTGCAACGACGAGCGTCCGTCGGCCAGATCGGTCACGGGAACCGGTGCCGGTTCGCCACCGCGAAATATTTGGCAGCGGCGACTGTCCAATGGTCCACGCCAAGGGTAGGGAAAGCCATGATCACCTGGCCCGCGTGCCGCACATTCCCATTCCATTTCGCTCGGCAAGCGGCAACCAATCCACTTGCAAAACTGCTCGGCCTCATCAATCGACACATTCGTCACGGGTAGTTCATTTTCGACAGTCGGCAGGCCTTTGGCTTGTGAGTATTTCTGGGCGGTAATCAGCCAACTTCGTCCAGCCTTGGATTCACCGGAGTCCACAAAGAAGGCTCCGTATTGACGATTGGTGGTCTCTGTGGCAGCGATGTAGATCGGCTGCAGCAACTCGACATTGGTCCCTGACTGTTCCCACGAGAATCGATCGTCGGAGAAAACGCCCATGCGATAGGAACCCGGTTTGACCAATACCAGCTCCAAGGGCGCCGTGCGATCGAGCTTGCGCACGCGAATTCGCGTGGGAAGGTTAAGGAGTGGATCGAAATCCGCCTCCGGCGCCGCGACAAATTCGCTGGGCAATTCGGGAGCCTTTCTTTCGGTAACGACTTGAGCCGTTGGCGGATCCGGCGACTCCTCGGCCGCCGGTTGTGGGGTGATCGTTACGATCGACGTGTTTGCATGCTCCAGCGACACAGGCTGTTCCGGTCGGTTTGCCGGTCTGACCGCCGACGGGGCCAATCCCATGCCGACGGCTGCTAACGAGATCGTCACGCACAGCGAACAGAGGACGAAGGGGTTGCTCAGTTTTTGATTGACCCAAACTCGCGAGAACGGGCGTGATGCTTGTCGCGGCTTCGCTTTGGCCTTTCGAATTGTGCTGGTTGCAGGGGGCGTAACGGTCGCGCTCGCAGTCGACTCGAATTGTGCCTTGACCATCGGCGCTACTTCTCGGACGCGGGTGGGGACTGGATCGTTCGAACGGTGCTGATTCGAATCGAGTTCGCTATCCGTCACCGGAACGGACAACAGGGGGCGATCCACGAGGTCGTCGAGTACTGCCTGAGCCGATTGCGGTCGATCCGCAACCCGCTTGCGCAGCATCGCGTCGAGGACGCCAGCGAGATCCTCTGGAAGGTTCTTAACGAGCTGGGAAATGGGGGCCAGCTGTTCGGGTGCGCTGTGCCACCGCATCCAAGCGATATCCGCGTCAATCGCACCGGCCCCCGTACCAGGAAATAGCGAATCGAACCTCGGACCTTTCAGTAATTCCAGCGCCGTGAACCCCAGGCAATACAA
The DNA here is from genome assembly GCA_963695565.1 of uncultured Planctomycetales bacterium. Lineage (GTDB taxonomy): Bacteria > Planctomycetota > Planctomycetia > Pirellulales > Pirellulaceae > CAVOGW01. The sequence goes on along the minus strand of CAVOGW010000001.1, from coordinate 784,837 downwards.
GTCGGCGGTTGTTGCGAATGGACCAAAATCGGGTTGGATCAACTCGGGAGCCAGATACTTCTTGCTTCCTGTTGGGTGCGCAATTCGCCGTCTGGGTCTAACTGTTCAAACTCGCTGAGTTTCACTCGCCCTTGTTCGTTGATCAGCAAGTTGGAGGGCCGCACAGTACCATGCACTTTGTTGCGTTGATGCAGAAACTCCAGCGCCGTGAGGGTTTGCTGAAGTATGCTGCGAACAAGATTGGGATCGCAAGGACCGCCGGCGATTAATGTGGCCAGCGTGTCGTGCATGCGCTCCATGACGATCCAACCGGCTTGTTCATCAACACTGTAAACCCGCAAGATATGGTCGTGTTCAAATTGGGCCAGGAATCGAGCTTCTTGCAAAAATTGTGCTCGGCGACCAGGATGGTCGCGATGTTCCTCTTGGAGCTGTTTGATCGCAACTTCTCGCCCTAGCGATAGATCGTAGGCACGATAGACGACGGTTTGATCCCCCCGCCCCAATTCTTCGAATAGTTCGTAACTCGCGTTGCGATGCATTCGCCCCATCCCTTTGCCGGAAACAAGTCGTCAGTCCCAGTAACATTCTGCGGTATTCTTCGCTGCCTAATGAGCGGCGTTCGACTATACCTGTAAAGCGGTTTCCGATTTGGACTGTTACATGATGGAAACGAAAGACATTTACCACGAAACGACACGACATTTCCTGCAGCCAGTTTTGACGCTCATCGATGATCCCAGCGTGAGCGAAGTGCTCATCAATGGGCACGAATCCGTCTATTTTGAACGGCAAGGAAAGCTGCAGAAGTCGGCGTTTCGTTTTCAAAGTCCGGCAACACTGCTGGCGGCAGCACGAAATATTGCGGAATTTGCCAACCGGTCGGTGGATGACGGCAATCACAGCGTCGACGCTCGACTGCCGGATGGTTCGCGCGTGCACGTGATCATCCCACCGAGTTCTCGACAAGGCGTCTGCATTTCGATCCGCAAATTCAACAAGTCGACGTTTGATTTGCGGCAGTTAGTAGAGTGGGGCAGCCTGTCCGAAATGGGCCGTGAATTCCTCAGCCTCAGTGTGAAATTGCATAAGAACATCGTGATTGCCGGTGGAACGGGCACGGGTAAGACGTCGATGTTGAATGCCCTGTCAACGGAAATCTCCCCTGACGAACGAATTGTCGTGATCGAAGATAGCTCGGAATTGCAACTTAATCAGCCTCATGCGGTCTATCTCGAAGCCCAACCAGCCAAACCGGATGGGACAGGAGCGGTTACGATTCGAGACCTGTTTGTCGATTCGTTACGGATGCGTCCTGACCGTATCGTTGTGGGGGAAGTGCGGCGCGGCGAAGCGCTCGACCTGATCCAATCCATGATCTCAGGACACTCTGGATCGATGACGACCGTACATGCCACGACGGCTCGGGATGCAGCGGTCCGGCTGGAAACGTTGAGTCTGATGAGCGACGTTTCGTTGCCGGTCCATGTGGCACGAGTCCAAGTCGCCTCGGCCATGCATTTGGTTCTGCAAATCGCAAGACTCAGCGACGGGTCGCGGCGAGTCCAAGCCATAACGGAATGTCGCGGATTGGATGAAACGAATAACTATCGCTTTGCAGATATCTTCCGCTTCGTAGCCGAAGGACGGGAGGAGAAAGGGCGGATCCTCGGTCAGCTGCATTGGACGGGCGAACAACCCAGCTTTGCCGGTGAGCCGCAGTCGATGGGGTTCACGGAAGAGATTCAAATCACGCGGGATCTGTGGAGCAGGGCCGACGACTTGTGAAGCGCCGAGCGCGCGGAGGACACCGAGGATCGACTTCCGGGCCGCAGGGGGTCGCGCGAATTCCTACCAAGGTTCGCACTTTCTCTCTGCCCCCTGTGTGCCCTGTGCCCCCTGTGCCCCCTGTGCCCCCTGTATCTCAGCCTCTCAGCGTCTCTGTGTTTCAATTCGTCATTGCGATCCGCAGCTAACTCTTGCCCCAGAAATTATTGTCGCCTCTGTAACACCAGCCAATTTCTCCGTAAGAGAAGCAAAGTGATCTTCACTTGAACGACTCACCTTTTCAATTTCCAGGAGTACTCAAATGTTAGCACAATTCAAGAACAGCGTTCGAAGATTTCATCGCGACGAAGACGGCATCGAAGCGGTACAAGTGGTCATGATTGTGGCCATTGCTGCCGTCGTGTTGATTACGTTGCTGAAGTTTGGAGACTTCATCTTCGGCGTGGCCAAGGACAAGGTAAACGCCATGAAAGACGCCGATATGACGGCGACTTTCTAAACGTAATTTGCCAATTCTGACCATAGCCCGATCTCAAGTCGTGAGATCGGGTTGGCAATGATCACAACCCATGTTCGTCGGTCTCAATGTCGCTGTGGAAGGCCAAGTCATGTTCACCTACGCGCCTGTTTCGATTTCCGTTCAAAAACCAATCTGCTTTTCACGACACGACTGCTGGCTGGCCGCGGCAATAATTCCGCTGCTGGTCGCACCCCTGTGGATTACGTTTGCTCGCCAACTGCCAGGTCCCTTTGGAACCGTCGTCGGCATGATCTTGATGATGCTGACCGCCACCTGCGCGGTGACTGATTTGCGTCAACGCAAGATCTTCAACTGGGCGACGTATACGGCCATCATCTGGGGAGTCTCGCTCAGCGCCGTGACGGAAGTTGCTGGGCCTTTACCGGCACTCGGAACGGTTGGGCTTTCGGCCAGTCTGACCGGAGCCGCCATCTGCCTGGTGGTCATGATGGCGGCATACGATTTATCGGGGGGTGGTGCGGGTGACGTCAAGCTGGCCGTCGCACTCGGCACGCTGTTGGGCCCGGAGAACAGCCTGACGATGGTGGCGTACACGTACGTCCTCGCGGCGGCTTGGATCGTGCTGTGTGCGGCATGGCGGAATGGTCCGTTCACGCTGGGGGTCGCATTCCTCCGTCAGATTGGATCGAGCTTGTTTCCGCGGCATGTGCGTGGCCCCAATCCGGGTCAGCTCAGATTGCTCGAACGCCCTGTTCCTTTGGCTGGTTTTTTCGCACTGGGGACATTGCTGGTTGTCCTGGAAACCATTTAAAAGTTGTCGGGGGCAGGCACAAGCACTTGTGGTGTACATCGCGTGGGCCGCCGAGCCCGTGCGGCAGGAAGAGCACACGGACTCGGGGCCCATGCTACGACGCGGAATCCAGCCATGAAATCATCACGCCAGTTCCATGCGAAGCGTCACCGTCGGGGGATGATGAGCCTTGAGGTCGTAATGAGTACGACCGTAACAATGACCATCGCCTTTTCGCTGTTGCTGTTAGGCATCTACGGTTGTCGCTTGCTGTACACCATCATGTCCACGGTCATCTGTTGGCCGTTCTTCTAGCCCGGTCTGCGAAGTGCGGGGCTTAACGACTGGAACTTCTATGTTCGACGCAATCATTACCGTTGCCGACCCACAAGGCATGTGGCTGTTGTTCGTTTTAGGCGTTTTAGCATTGGGCGTAATGCTCCGACGCTTCGTGACGCGCCGGACTGGGCCATCTTGGCGACGGCTGTGCATGGGGGAAGAGGGAGCCGCCTATACGCTGTCGTACGTAATGATCATTCCACTGTATGCCTTGATCATGTGCATCCTGATCGAGATTCCCCTGATGATGTCGGCAAAACTGGGAACCGTCTATGGCGGGTTTGCCGCGGCTCGAAGTGTAGCGGTCTGGAACTCGGCAGCGGACTGGAACCGTGTTAAGCAGCGAGCTGAATTGGCCGCCCTCAAGGCGTTCATCCCGTTTTCCAGCGGAACCCAAAGCTTGATTTCGGGAGGCGTCCCAAGCCAGGAACAGCGACCGATGCTGTTGGATTTCGGCAAATCGTATTTGGCGTTTGCCGCGCTGAACAACGGCGAGCCGGCACCGCAATATTTACTAAAGAAAATTAGCTATGCCACCAGGCACCTGTCGATCACGATGGACCCGCCTGCAACCTGGGAATCAGACATCGCCGTCAACGTCACTTACGATTTCCCGTTCAACGTGCCGGGAGTTGGTCGGATATTTGGCCAACGGACTCTCGATGGTCGTTACGTCTATCGGCTGACATCCACAGTCATTCTATCGAATGAATCACCACAGAACGACGAGCAGTCATTGGGGATCGGATATGGCCGGATCGAGCCGTAGGCGCAGGAACATTCGTCAATCTACCAATCGACGTGGCATGGTCACGTTTACGACCGTGATTGCGTTGCTGATGCTGCTAGTCCTGATCGGCTTCAGCGGCAATGTGGGACACGCGGTCAAGCAGAAGCTCGACGTCCAAAATGCGGCGGACGCAACGGCTCTCGAATCGGCTCAATGGATGGCGCGGGGCATGAATGCCATAACCGCGACGAACCATATGATTGGCGAAGCCACGGCGGTACTGGCAACGCTGCACGCATTGGGTGGGCCGGAGGCCATACATGGCCAGGAGGCTTATCCCCAGAGCAGCAGACTATTGGACCAGGCGATCCAAAACTTTCGTCGGACAGCGCCCATGAAGGGTCCGCCAAACTACGTTCCACCACAGATCGCCAGCATGGACAACACGATCGTGACGACAATTCTGAAGCTGACAACACCTGAGCAAGAGTCGCGGAGAAAACACCACGCGTTTGCCATGATCTACGATGCAAAGATCACACTCAAGCGAGAAATCATCAAGGTGCTAATGCTCAAGTCGTTCGCCAACATCGGCTTTATGGTCCCGCCACCCTGGGGTTACCTCACGGCCATTGCCGCCTATGGTGCCCATGTCTACGGCACGAAAGAACTTGTCTTGATTGGTAAAGAGTGGGTCATTCTCGAAGCGTTCGAGCGGTTCTTGACGTTCCAGGCCACGCGGCAGATCATGCGTCGCTTTGACGGTGCCGTCACCAACCAATTGATTCCGATGTTGATCAAACATGGTGACTTTGTTTCTGGCAACTTGCGTCAAGGCTCCAGCCAGGGAAACGGCAGCGGCGGTTCGGGCGACCTACCAGCATCACAAGGCATCGTCAATCATGCGATGAAGCGCAACCTGCAGGAACTCGGTGATCGACATCGGGCGAGCGCCTTCATTTACCCGGCCGTCAAGGATTTGCGGATGCCAGTTGTCCGTGAGCCAAAACCGTCATTGCGAGCTGCTGGAAAACTCGGCGCTTGGGGGACGGACGCTGAACTTGCCGGAGGCATCGGCTTGGACTTTTTCCAAATGATGAAGATGCAAGACGAAATCCGCGATTCGAAAAACGAAATTAAAGCGAAGATATTTTACATCGATCAGGAACTATTGGAACTCGATCGATTGGATCGCCATGTCAACGATCTATTGCGCAAGGACGATCTCACCGATGAGCAGAAGCGGCGTCTCCGCGACGAACGACGCCAGATTCAGCAATCACGTGAGCGACGGGAAAAACGAAAAAACGATCTGAACGTGGAGTTGCGAAAGCTGGAAGCCAAAGAGAGAGAATTTCGCGGCATGTACGAGCAACTCAATAAACTGCCCAAAAAAATGGGGAACCTGACTACCGAACATCTCAATCAAGATTTGGTCGCAAGACTCATCAATCAGGACGAAGAGCGGCAATCCCAGTGGGTGAGGGCAACATACCCTTACGTGGATGCACTGCGAGCACCGTTGTTGGCATCGATGCAACGACACCTCAAACGGTCCGAGGCCGCAAAGCACTTTGAGAAATGGACGAACCGATTCACGATGGTGAAGTCGTGGGAGTTCCGCAGTGGTTACCGGTTTCAGCCCAGTCAAGGAACGAAAGCCTACTGGACCAAACGAGAGGAACGGCTGCACATGTATGTCATGAAGGGGACGTTCGCTAACAACAGCACCAAACCCAGCAAGGGAAATGAGTCCTGGACCAAGGACTCGGATGCGGAAAAACGTGAGGCCGAGTCAATGTTCACCCTGCTGGCGGTTGCTCACCGCGATTTTGAGCCGCATTACTCGCAAGTCATTTACCCCAAGTCAAATCGCCTAGGAATTACCGGATTCGCTCAGGCCATTTTCTACAACGCCAATCCACAGAAGGCTGCGCAAGGTTTCGGAGAACACCAAGCCGAAGTGGGCTGGGACACGCTGAACTGGGATCCCGAAACTCGCACGCCGGAATGGGGTGGCCAGCCCAGCAAGTCGGGAGAGAAGTGGCCATGGGAAATCTTTGCGGGAGCCCCGGCGTTGGGCTCAGCAAAAGTGAAACTGAATTGGCAAGCCAAACTCATGCCGATCACCAAGACGCGATTCCGTGAAGCGGCACACGCTCGCGATGCGATGCAAATACTGACAAAGCCCGAGGCCCGCGCGACGATGCTGTTGGTCGACCAAGCCGGTCTATTTGACAACATGGTCACGCATTGATGGATGGCACTGACGCCATGACGTAATGCCACGAAGGCCACAAGGGGCCCGTCATGGCTGAACCAGGCACGGGTGCACGTGTTCCCCGGCAGATAGGAGACAAAACGTGACATTCGAGAACACGCTTATGGTTCGTGCGCCCGCTTTCCATCGAACCTGTTCGTCCTGCCGATCCGGCACGGCCAGTTTGGAATTAACGATGTGCATGCCGCTGCTGTTCGCCATGATGATGTTGGTGCTCTGGCAAGGAAGGACCATGGTTGGCTTCTCCGACGCGACCATCGAAGCTCGGCATGCAGCCTGGCAGCAACGCTTCGAAAGACCGCCCGGTACACCGCTGGTGTTCCTGCGGGGCGAGATCCTTGAGGACGCGGAACTGGTCGAGGACGATGTCGTGACGGGACGGGTTGGCAAGCGATTTACGATTAGCCCAGTGGTCGACTGGTTGCCATCACCAGAAGCCAAATTCCGATTGGTCGCCGGCTCGTGGGACTACCGCCAACTGCCCTTGGATGATTTGCCAAATTGGAAAATACACGGACTCATGGCCATTAGCGCAAAACTGGGTGGGTTTCAGAATCTCGTTTCCCAAGCCGGAAATGTGCTCAACGATCTCGAATCGGCGGCAGAGGCGGTTTCTGATTGGCAAGATAGGTCGCTCAGCGATCTAGAAAATGGCGTTGACGACATGCAGGGGCACGCGGACGAAGAGACGAGAAAGCGCCAGCAAGAGTTGGAGGCCGATTTGGCGGCCACAAATGCGCGGATCGCGGATTTGCAAATTCAACTTGACGAGGTCTACCGGCGATTACGTGAGCTGGGTTTTAGTGACGATGAGCAGCCTGGTAACCATCAAGACGATGGGGATGAAGATCAGGATCCGAATAAGGTGACTGAATTGGTGATCCTCGTCGCTCAACGCGACCGCATCAAGAACGATCTGGCCGCCGCGGAGCGCGAAAAACAGGTACTGGAACGCGAACTCGCCGATCTGGACTAAAGTTCAGTAACACAGAGGCACGGAGGACACAGAGAAGACTGTGGGCGGCCGTGCTCCGTGCCTCAGTGTTTCAAATTTCTTTGGTAACAAGACACCAGCTTGTTCGCTGTACTCTAACAGCAGGTCCCCCTGACGTTGTTGAGGCGGCGATAACATGGTAAGCACAAACGGACGGGCGAAGAACCGACCAGCACGGCTCACTTGGCGTCATTTGGCCGTAACCGCAAATTGTGCGATTATTGTGTGCTCCGCGGGCATCATGATTCGAACCGGGTACGACACCCATACGCTTGCCAAACAGCCGCCCGCCTCCACAAGTCGATCGAGCGACCAGTTCGCTAGGCTCATCCAGCCTTGGACGCAGACGGTCGGCGTTTGGACCGTGGATGACTCGCCGTTTGGGCTGGCGAAGAGGTTCATTTCCGACCGGGACCTCAAACAGCAATTCGCGCATATCCGATCGCTGCGACGGCGGGATGGGTTTGTTCCAATGACATGCACGGACATCCCCCAGGAATGGAAGTCGCTGATCGCCAATTCCTATGACTTGGAACCGATTCAACACAACGACATGACTTACTATCTCCTGGAGCAAGATCATTGTCGCGGCTTGCTGATCACTCGCATCGAGGATGGTGCGGAGAAACTAGCCGGTGGTTTCATGGCAAATCACATGAGCGGCAACGAATGGGAAATGACCGAGTTGAAGACCGCGGAAAACGATTCGGTCCCCTCGCCCCGCTTGCCGCACTTGGTACCGCTTCCCGAAGGAGCGACCCGACTATTGGTGAGACGATCGCCGTTAAGACTCTGTGCGGAATTACTTGAGCTTGACTGCGACGCACGAGTGCTGCTTGATTCTTGGCAAGCGGCCGGCTGGGAGGTCCGACGCTCTGAATTTGGTTCGTCCGGCGAGTTTAGTTACCTGTGCGTCCACGGGAATACCACGGTTCACGCCTGGAGCGACGAGTCCTCATCTCGAATCACCCGCCTCATGCTCGTGGACGCATCGGGGGCTTAATTCCCCTATTCGAGGGTTGTTCCAGAAACATTGGTCAGGGAACGACGCTTGGTATAAAAGGCATTCGTTTAGGGCTCGAATGCAGCTCGGGAGCCCCAAGCGACAACGCCAAGAAGTGCGCCTGATCCGCCTTAACCTGGACAGCCGCCAAAATCCGTGAATGGCTCCAAATCGGGACAAATGAACGAGGACGACCATGAGTCATCTAGGGAAATTCGGCATTTCGCTGGTCTTGGGATGTGCGGCGGCCGCGCTCAATTGGGCTTGGCTCTCCGCTGAAAAATCCCCCCCGCTGTTCCTCGCGATTAGCGTCAACGTCCGAGCCGGAGAGCCGCTCGCCTCGGAACACTTGATGCCGATTCCCGTGCCCGGCGACGTTGCGCGGTTGCGTGTATCGTTGATACCTTTTGCAAATCGCGCACTCGTATTGGGCATGCCGGCTAGTCGAGACTACGTAGCAGGGGACATGGTCTTTCAGCGCGACATTCAGCAGCCCACCGAAGCACCGAGCTGGGATGTCCTTGGGCCATTTCAAATCATCAGCGTTGGATCACGATTCAAACAGCAACACGGCGAGAACCAGGAGTACTCAAGTACCGGCGAAAATGTCACGATCGCCGTGGACAAGAACTTTGGCGAAAAGACAAGTCGCTTGTTGGAGGCCCTGGGTGCCAAACTACTGCACCGGCGTCCGACCAGCGCCAGCGAACTCAAGATTATCGCCGTGCAAGTCGTGCCCAACAGCCGCTCGGAAACGTCGTCCGGAATTCCGTCCGATGACGTTGTCTATCAGACGGTTTCGCTGACCGGGATTCCCAACGTGCCACGCGTATTGTTGGAGGGAGAAATGATTCGGTTTGTCGTACCCAAGCGAGTTGAGTATTAGACCGTTCGCGGGCCGGAGTCGACGATGAAGATTTGGTACAATAACGTGATCGACACCGATCGTCGCATGGTCGACGTTCAAGGCAGTCGCATTCGCATCGGCCGAGCACGGCACAACGATATTGTCTTGGACAGTCCCTTCGTTGCGGAAGAAGCAGCCGTGCTCAACCGTCGCGGTGACTTCTGGGAACTGATGGCCTTGGGAATGAATGGAGTCAAGCTGGGTAATCAGCATGTTTACGATGGCCAGCGTTGTGACATTCAGTCCAGTCAGTCGATTTTTCTGTTCCCCTTCTCACTGACGTTGGATTTACCATCGACGGAAGACCTTTCCGCGGACCGCCGGCGTCGTCAACTTGACGAGGCGCTCTCAAGGCTGATTCAAATTGCGCATCTGGAATTGCTGGAAAAAATGAACCTCAAGATCGACGGCGTTGCGGTGGAACCCAACGACGATGAATACCTGCTCACGTTGGAACGCAACATTGACGAGATCGTCCGTAATCAACCCGCTTTTAAGGCGCCACGTGGCGATTTGTTGCAGCACACGGCCGGACACGGCCTGCGCGACGCGATCTTGGCTGGTTTGACCAATGTAACTTCCGAAGCGGGCGGATTATTGTCCCATCGACATTGGAGCCGTTTGGTGTCGGGTGTTCCCGAGCGGGAGACTGAGCTAGTCACCACGGCGCAGTACGTCAACAAGCTTCTGCAACTCGATGAAATGAGCGATCTGTCGCAGCAAATCGGGTCGGTGGAACGGGATTTCTGGAACTCTTGGCAGACGCTGGAGCCGCGCGTTCATGGTCAATTCAAGGAATACGTGGCGCTGCGACACCTGAAAAAAGAAATTAAGGACATACTCTTTGGCTATGGTCCACTCGAGGACCTCCTACGTCTACCGACGATCTCGGAAATCATGGTCGTCGATCGAGAACACATTTTCATCGAGCGCCATGGAATCCTGGAAAACTCCGGTCGTCGTTTCATATCTGATGACGTTATCGAATCGATTATTCAGCGAATCGTGGCTCGTGTCGGGCGGCGTATCGACAAATCGCAGCCGCTCGTCGATGCAAGGTTGTCGGACGGTAGTCGCGTGAATGCCGTGATCTCGCCATTGGCGGTTAGCGGACCAACGCTGACAATTCGCAAATTTCCTCTGCGACGGATGTTAGTTGATGACCTCGTCGCTCAGGGAGCAATGACGCGGACGGTCGCCGAATTTCTTCGAGCCATCGTCGTCTCGCGACAAAATGTACTCATCTCGGGAGGAACTGGAACAGGGAAGACCACGCTGCTGAATTGCCTCAGCGACTTCATTCCCGACAAAGAGCGGATTGTCACGGTGGAAGATACTGCCGAATTGCAATTGGCAAAAGAACATGTCGTGCGCATGGAAACGAAAGAGGCGAACATCGAGGGACATGGGGCTTATACCATCCGCGATCTCGTCCGAAATGCGTTGCGGATGAGGCCCGATCGTATTGTGGTCGGTGAATGTCGTGGTCCAGAAGCGCTCGACATGTTGCAGGCGATGAATACGGGCCACGATGGATCGCTCACGACGATCCATGCGAATAACGCGCACGATGTTGTTCTTCGCTTGGAGGTACTCGTTCAGCAGGCGGCCGATTTGCCGGTGGAATCCATTCGGCAGCAGATTTCCTCGGCGGTGGACGTTATCGTGCAACTCAAGCGACTTCGCGACGGGCGGAGGATTATCAGCCAAATCACGGAAGTGGCTGGTCGTAACCCCCGGACCGGTGAACTTGAGCTGCGCGATATCTACTTGCTCGACGCGACGAATGGAGAGTGGAGTCTTCAGCCGACCGGGCGTCTCCCCAGCTTCATCAGCCAGTTGATCGAGTCTGGTTTCCTGAATCTGGAGTCTTTCTACCGTGACGATCAACGGATCAGCGCATAGGGAATGATCACCATGCAATACCTGAGCTGTTTCAGCGTGTTTGCCGCCATTGTCTTGGCGCCAATTCTATTGCGGGCGTTTGGGATGAACTGTCAAAGAAACACATCTCGGACCTTGCACCCATGTTGGACGCGTTGTCGATCAATCGAGGACACTTGCGCGGATACCTGCGGGTCTGGGGCATTTCGATGCTGGCCAGTTTCGCCTTGTTTGGGTTCGTCTTGGTCATGCCCCCGCTAACGATCCCCGCGGTAGGACTCATCTACGTTGCACCCCGGCTGATCTTGCAAGCCATGATCGAACGGCGAAGAAAGTTGTTGCGTGATCAGATGGTGAGCGCCTCCATCGCAATGTCGAATACCTGCCGGGCCGGATTGTCGTTGGCTCAGGGTCTGGAAATGGTCAGTCAAGAAGCACCCGAACCTTTGGCCACCGAGTTGCGTCGCATTGTTCGCGACTATCATCACGGCCGTCCATTGGCGGATGCCATTACAGATACCAAACGGCGGTTGAATGTGGACAGCTTCACGCTGTTCGCGGAAGCCGTACTGGTCAGCCTCCAGCGGGGCGGCAAGATCACCGAATCCTTGGAGCGGATTAGTGCCAGCCTTCAAGAAAATCAACGCGTCGAACGCCATCTGGAGTCAAAGACGGCGGGGGGAAAACAGCTGGTGTGGATGTTGGCAATCTTCCCATTTGGTTTCCTTGCCGGCTTTTATGTCCTCTATCCGGTTGGCACGTCGGCAATGTTCCGATCGTTGATTGGCCAAGGCTTGCTGTTGGTCGTGATTGGGTTGGTTTACGGCAGCGTTCGCTGGAGTAAGCGAATTCTTTCGATCGAATTGTGATCGCAAAGGTCTGGTGACTTGATGACCGTGTGGCTGAATACGTTGGTGGAACGATATGGACTGATCGCGGCGTCGGTGACGCTGGGACTTTCGATGTATGGACTGGCGGCGACATTGATTGCGCTGGGCACGTTTCCAAAATCACGGCTTGACATTGGTCTCGGCAGTTTTGAGCGACTGCGACGCGAGGCAGTTCGCCGTGGCAACGGGATGTATCGGTTGTTTGAGCCGCTGGTGCATGAATTGGCTGGACGTCGCCGAAAAGAAGGCAGCAAAGCGATGGATCGATTGCAACGAAACTTGTCCGTTGCCACAGAACCGCTGCCTTGGGACGCCGTAGAATTTGTGGCGTCCAAGCGGATTGAGGGAGTGCTGTTCGGTACTCTGTTGTTCTTGGCCATTGCTTTGTTGGGCAAACCGAAAGTGGCGATCATGTTAGGCCTGGTCGTCGCCTTCGGCTTCTCCTGGTTGTTTGTCCGAACGATTAATGATCGAGCCAAAGCGCGGATGCATCGCTTGCGAATCAGGCTTCCGTTTTGTGTCGATCTCATCGCTTTGATGATGGAAGCCGGCGCATCGTTTCAAGAATCATTACAGACGGTTGTGGCAGAGAATCGGGATCACCCCGTGGGGCAAGAGTTCGGCGAAGTGCTGCGACAGATCGCGCTCGGGCGAACGCGTCGCGAAGCCCTCACGACACTTCAAACCCGGCTGGAAGATGATGACATTGCTGAGCTTGTATTTGCCATCAACAAGGGAGAAGAAATGGGAACGCCACTCAGCACGATTCTTCGTGATCAAGCCGATCAAATGCGCGAGAAGCGATCGCAGTGGGGTGAAAAGGCCGCGGCGGAGGCTGAGATTCAGCTCGTCTTTCCCGGCATGGTGGTCATGGTGGCATGCTTGCTCGTGATTCTGGGTCCGATCTTGCTGCCAGCCATTTTGCCACTGTTGTAGTTGATCAATGGGCCTGCCCGTTTCTGATGACGAACAATACAATCGCTCGAATTTTACGCGGGTCAAAAGACATGATCCTTCCTCTTCGCTAACGGAATAACCACCATGAGCGCGATGATTCAGCTGCTTTCTGGCATTTCGACCGGCACAAATTTTTGGATCGATCGACCCGTCATGCGGATCGGCAGCAATCCAGCATTGGAAATCTGTATCCTGTCCGCTGACCTCGCTCAGCCATGCCGTGACGCTGGAATACAGCAAAGGACGCTACAAGGTTCATGTACGTAGTGATGATGAAGTGCTTGCAGCCGGCAAAAGAGTGGATCCCGGCAATGCCGTCGATTGGTTGCCAGGCCAGATGTTAGAGCTCAATGGGGAACACAAGTTAGTCTTGGCGGTTGACGGAGACTCCGCGCCCTCCCCCAAGCCAGTCGAATCCAGATCCGCGAGAGACGAGGATGACGTGGCAGCGCCTGGCAGCTTTTCAGAGGGGCCCGCGGTATCGGGTACGATGCAAACGAGTAAGTCATGCAGCCAGCCGCTGGTGATCACGCTGCTATGCGTGTTGGCTCTGTCCGCGCTGCTGCTGACGGAGAACCCCTCGTCGCAACCACGCACGCTCGCTCCCTCGTTCTCTTCGGTCGTGAACATGTCGCTAAAATCGGCCGAAACGCCGCAAATCCTGGTTCAACGCCTGCAGTTTGCCCAGGCGGCTCTTGTTCGCGGAAATCGCGAGCTTGCCCGACAAGAGTTTTCCGTTTTGCGTGACGATTTGTGGCAACAAGTCGAGAGTTTTCGCGCTACTAACCGAGAGGCGGAAATCGCCATCCTTGAATTTGTGGAATTTCAGCTGGGAAACATCCAATAGATACGGGCGTTCGCACGCAATGGCAAACGCACAAAGTCCGAGAGAGTCCGCCCGACCGTTCAAGTCGTGGCCCCCGTTAGTGGGAAGCCCCACAGCTGCCGTGAACGGCCACCAATAACGACCCAAGTCGAGTTCGATACAGGAAAATCGCATGAATGATCGACTAAGCCAGATTGAAACCGTGTGGACGATGGTTCACGACGCGAATTCCGGTGAGGTTGAGGGCATTCGAGATTCACAAATTCGCTTCTTGGGAATTTACGGGCCAGCAGCTCGTCAATACTTGCTGGGTGCCGTCAAAGACACCCATGTCGCCGACGATCTCTTTCAAGATTTTGCGCTACGATTTCTTCGGGGTGACCTGCGAAACGCGGACCCGAGCCGAGGTAACTTCCGCAGCTATTTGAAATCCGTACTGTACCGCATGGTGGCCGATCACTATCGCCACAATAAGAAACAGTTGCCATCAATGGAGGATCTCGATCCAGCCGTCGACGAGAGCATTTCGGTCGATACCTCAACGGCCAATCGCCGACAATGTCTACTCGACATGGGTTGGCAACGACTCAAAAAGCTGGAAGCAGTAACTGGAAAAATGTTCTACTCCGTATTGCGATTGCGAGCCGATCAACCGAATTTGCGTTCTGCTGAAATGGCCAGAGTGATTGCTGAGCAAACGGGCCAGGAAGTATCGCAGGCCAACATTCGTGTGTTGCTACACCGCGCGCGAGATCGCTTTGAGCGGATTTTGGTCGAGTCCATCGCCGAAACACTTGGAACCAGCTCGATTGAGCGGATCGAAGATGAACTCGCTTCATTGGACCTCTTGGACCGTTGCCGAACTGCCGTGCAAAAGTATGCTCGAAGCTGAGCGTTCACGCGTAGCGAGCCTCGCAGCGAGGTTCGTGCGTTAGCGTTCCAATCGCGGTTTCGAGTTCGTGATCAGGCTCGCGAGTCTCCACCACGATCGATACCAGATTCCCCCCTTGCGGGAATCCTCTCGTGACCGTCGAGCCCGATAATAATCCAAATAAACGTCGGCCGAGTTGTAACGATTTCGTTTACTCGACGTAGGAGAAGTGGCGTCCGACGTTGATTGATCGGGCCGTTCCCACCAAGAAGTATCTATCCCCTCAAGGACCACCGCGATGAAAAACACGTTATCCCTACTTGTCCTGATCGTTTGTGTCATCAGTTCGGCTACGGTTGCCAAAGGCCAATGCAGTCAAGGGGGCGGTGGGCACGGCGGGGGCCAACCGGGCGGACACGGCGGCGGTGGTTATCCATTGCCGACGTATCCACAACCTGGACTACCGACCTACCCCAGCAGGCAATTTCCTTCGAGTCCACAGTTTCCCTCGCAATTTCCTCCGGTGACGGACGGCAGGATTAATACGGGCCCAATCGTCGATTCCATGGCGGACGATCCTGTTCTGTCGGCCACCGATCATGAAGATCTGGCCGTCTTCGTACTACATCCCGTGACCGGCAAGTACGTGTTGACGAAAAAATTCTCAAGTCGAACAACAGCAAACGTGTTTAAGTCCAACATTGAGCGTCGGTTCTTTATTACTTACTCCGACGAAACGGGTAGTATCCGATTCCGAGAGGCCAGTGACGCCGTCAAGGCTCGATCCTTTGCCAATGAACTCAAGTCCGCGGGCAACAAAATAACAGGCGTCCAGCGCACATCGGCGCGCATCGGAGATCCTAATGACTTTCAAGACGACGAGAGTGAACTTGCGAAGCTGCAGGAACTTCTCACCGATGTTGCTGCCGATTCCGCGACCACAAAGGTGCCAGAGATCATGGTGCCGACTCCTGTCACCGAGCCGGAAAGCGACGAAATCAATCCGGCCGATCTGACGTTCCTGGTAGGCCAGTGGCAAGCCGTCGCTCGCACAGACGCCGGTGAGCTTACAACCATCGAGCTGAAACTGGATGAGGACGGATGGGCAACGCTCACGCTACCCGCTGACGGTGGCTCCCGACCGTCCGTGAAACGAAAAGCGGAATTGCGCGACGGTCAGCTTTTGTTAACCGGTGGCGAATCGGAGATCAATCTTGGCAAACTGGCAAGCTTTGATGCTGATCAGGTCGTGCTGAAGCAGTTGTTTGGCCAGGTCACGTTCGTGCGACCGTGACTTTTCAACTGCGATGCCGCGGGCAGGCCGTTCTTGTTTCGCAGCCACACCATGCCCAATAAGCTCATGGCCACCATCACCCAGCCGCCCGGTTCCGGTACGGCAGAATTTGCGTGGTCCAATGCGGAAACGACTTGGTCCGAAGAGGTGAATTTGTTTCCGTTCCAGGCGATGAAGTCAGGATCCGTCGACCACGCCATCAGCATTGAAATCGCCACTGCACCAGGCGGCGACCGACGTGAACTTGTAACTATTCCAGACAATGAAGTCGGATCCGTCGACCACTCCGTCGAGGTTAGCGTCTCCACGCAAATAGGCGTTGCCGCTGGGCAGATTCGCCGCTCCGGCTCGTGCCAGCCACAGATTCAAGTCGTTGGCCTCGACCTGAGCGTCGCCATTCAAGTCGAATGTCGGTAGGTCGACTCCGGACACAATCTGTGCCACTAGCGCCAACCACATTGAGGGTGCCGTTGATGTTCATGTCAGAACCGGCAAGCAGCGTAGCGAGGGAATCATCGTTAACGAGGTTCATCACGCCTTGCTCACTGAGCGTCCAATCAGCGGCCGGGTCGTCGAGACTGACGGTGAGCACGCCAGTTCCGACGCTATGGTTCACGACGATCGTATCCGACCCGTCGACGTTGGGGTTGCCGAAGTCGGACAGCGTGGTCGCCTTGATCGTCAGCGGGGCCACGACGTTGATAGTGTTTCCACTCAAGTCTGTTCCGTCAAGAATAATGGTTCCGCCGACCAAATAACACGACGGACGGACGTCGGACGGAGCGATAGTACATGCTGATTTCCCCGAAATTATGCGATCTTGATCCAAAAAATGGGGCGATCCCCAAGTTCGACAGAATACGGCCGATGCGGCTCAAGGATGCCCTCAAGACAGGTAGGTGTCAACGGGCCGCAAAGCGGACGAAAATCGGAGGATGAAATTTCGCAATCCAGCTAGGGAAGCTAAACTACGAGGATCAAGGCCATTCTCGCCCCGATCGGAAACCTCGATGAATTCAAGTGAGCTACCCGTCGACCCGGAAGTGGCGCGCGAAGCTCGTTTTCAAGGACTGCTGGCGAAGTGCCGAGCTGGCGATCGTGAGGCGATCGGCCAGCTGGTCGAGCAATTCCGCTTGATCTTGCTGGACGAAGTCAACCGCCGGTTGGACGGCGATCTTCGAGCCAAAGTGGGCTGTTCCGATATCGTGCAAGAATCGATGTTGGCGGCTCAACGAAGTTTCAGTCAGTTTTCCGGCACACAGCGTAACGAATTTCTGGCGTGGCTCTACCAAATCGTCCGCAATGACATCCTGGAGTCCGCACGGCGCTACAGGCAATCTGGAAAACGCAATATCGCGTTAGAATCGCCGCTGAGCGGTGGAGTATCAGAGCGACGTTTTGTCGATCCCCGTCATTCTCCTACGACCGAGGCCATGCTCAAAGAACAAGCCGCCATCCTGCGCGCGGCCTTGGCTCGGTTGAGCCCCGAGTACCGGCAGGTGATTCAGTTGCGGAACTGGCAGCAGTTGCCATTCGCCGAAATCGGCGGAATCATGAATCGCAGCGCCGAGGCGGCTCGTAAACTCTGGTCGCGCGCGTTGGCGGAGTTGCAAGCGGAAATGAACGGACTGTCGTCGATGGTTTACCCCGCGTCGCATTACTTTATAGATGCAAGATCTTGAACGCGTCCCTTGCGGGACGTTGTCGCACTTTCTGATAGGTCGGTAGTGCAGAAGGAAAAAGGGGAGAGAGGATTACCAGATGGATGAAGTTCCAGATTCACGTCAGTTTGACGAATCCGACGAAGTGGAAAACCCGGATTCGGGTTTGGTCGAACAGCTGGAACGACTGCACGAGCAAGTCTTGAGCGAAGGGACGAGTGATCCGCTGTCCTCGGCGGCCGAGGATTCATTGACGCCGCGACTGCAGGCGGCCAGGCAGTTGTTGGGCTTGATTGAACAAGTTCGCACCGCTGAATCGGCTGGCATCCTGGATCGATCGAGTCCACCGGCCGATGTGTTGCTGGTCGACATGAAACAACCCCTGGGTCCGTATCGGCTGATCCGTGAAATCGGCAGGGGGGGAATGGGGATCGTCTTCTTGGCCCGCGATTCGCGACTGGATCGAAATGTCGCGATCAAGATCGTCGCACCACATCGACTGGCCAGTGCCGAATGGCTTTCGCAATTCCAACGGGAGGCACGGGCCGCCAGCGCGTTGAACCATCCAAATATCCTCACCGTTTATGAAATCGGTCTAGAGAATGACCAACACTATATTGCCACCGAACTGGTCGAAGGAGAATCGCTACGCGCGAAAATTCTGACGGGTCAGATGACGATGGATCAAGCCCACTCGTATGCGGAGCAACTCGCAAGTGCCGTGGCAGCCGCCCATTCCGTGGGTGTCGTGCACCGTGACCTGAAACCGGACAATATCATGATCCGCGAGGATGGACTGCTGAAGGTCTTGGACTTCGGACTGGCAAAGTACGTGCCGGTAACCGATGCAAACGCCACCGACGGGCGGTCTGCGAGTTTGACAGGATACGCCTCTCAACCGGGAATCATCCTTGGCACCATGCGGTATATGTCCCCGGAGCAAGCGCGGGGGCTGCCCGTGGACGTGCGCACCGACATTTTTAGTCTGGGCGTCATGCTCTACGAGATGTTGACGGGCCATCATCCGTTTGAAGCCGCGACCAGCAGCGACGTGCTGGCCGCAATCCTCGATCGAGCGCCACTTCCCCTACGTGAACTTCGAACGGAAGTTCCTGGCGAGATCGTGCGAATCGTGATGCGGGCTCTCAGCAAAGATCGTGATCAGCGTTATCCGGCGGCCACGGATTTGCTTCGTGACTTGCGGCAACTCAAGCACGTCGGCAGCACGGAATATGGCACGCATTCGCAGTCCGTTGCCGGAGACGCTCGGATGCCCACGAGGATGCGCGACGCCGTGGAGTTGGAACTGGTTCACCAGATCGAGGCTGCCGACATTCCCGTCGTGCGCTACGCGGTCAGTGGCGACGTGAATATCGCCTTCCAGGTTGTGGGCGACGGACCGTTCGATCTGGTGTTCGTCATGGGTTGGGTTTCACACTTGGAATGGTTTTGGCGCGAGGCAACTTTCGCCGCGTTTCTCAACCGTCTGGCAACGTTTTCCCGGGTGATCTTGTTTGACAAGCGGGGCACCGGGTTATCGGACAAGGTGCCCGTCGACCAACTCCCCACGCTGGAACAACGGATGGACGACGTCCGCGCCGTGATGGAGGCCGTGGGATCCCAGCGAGCGGTTCTGTGTGGCGTATCGGAGGGTGGTCCGATGTGTACTTTGTTTGCCGCCACCTATCCCGAAAAAACCATTGCGCTGGCGATGATTGGTTGCTACGCGCGCAGATTGTGGGCGGAAGACTATCCCTGGGGCCCCACGGATCAACAGCGGCAACATTTTCTCGACGAGATTCGTCGTGATTGGGGCGGGCCAGTGGGCATCGACGAGCAGCGCGCCTTCGCGCGCCGAGGACGCCGACTTTCGACGCTGGTGGGCGACTTACTTGCGGATGGGCGCCAGTCCTGGCGCTGCCCTGGCGTTAACCAACATGAACGCACAGATCGACATCCGGCCCATCCTGCCCACGATTCAAGTTCCCACGTTGGTCATCCACCGAACGGACGATCATTGCCTACGGGTGGAAGAAGGCCGATACCTCTCGGAACAGATTCCAGGCTCCAAATTCGTCGAATTGCCCGGCGCCGATCACTTGCCATTTGTGGGTGATCAGGAGGCGATACTCAGTGAGATTGAGGAGTTTCTGACGGGCGTTCGTCAACCACCTTCGGTGGATCGTGTACTGGCCACAGTTCTTTATGTGGCCATCGACCCGACCGGCCAACCAGAAAGTCGGCCGGGAGCAGGTTCTTCCACGTCCTCTCAAAAGTTCGCAGCCCACGTGGTGCGCGAAGCGGACTTGTTCCGAGGGCGGAATCTCACTGTGGATGAGCAAAGTTGCGTTGCGATTTTCGACGGTCCCGCCCGTGCCATCCGCGCAGCCATCGCCATCAACGACTCGGCCCGACGATTGAAAGTAAGCGTCCGCACCGGCGTTCATACGGGAGAATGTGACATCGTGCAGGAACATCCCGCGGGAGCCACGGTTGAGTTGACGCGGGAAATCGCGCGACAGGCCGCCGTTGGGGAAGTGTTAGTCAGCGCAACGGTCAAAGATCTTGTTGTGGGTTCTGGCCTCACCTTTGTCGAACATTCGACATTGAATTGTGTCAGCGGCCAGCTGGGTTTATACCAAGTTGCGCGATGAAGTAGCCGTCATCGCTCCGCGTGACGGCCATCACGCCTTTCCGAAACACGAAACCGTCGCCCACCGATCAGACTCAACAGAATCAGTATGCAGCCAGTCGGTTCTGGCACCGCCACTTGGCTTTGGTCGGAAGATAGGAATTTGTGACTGTTCCAGATGAGGAAGTCGGATCCGTCCACCACGCTATCGGCATTGAAGTTGCCAGCGCACCAGCCAGTCGTGGGCGTGAACTTGTGGCTGTTCCAGGCCAGGAAATCGGAGCCATCGACCACACCATCCAAGTTGGCGTCGCCTGGCAGATAGGGATTGCCGCTCGGTAGGTTAATCGCGCCAGCACGCAGCAGCCACAGCGTCAGGTCGGCATTATTAGCAAGCCCGTCGCCATTCATGTCCAGCGAAGGTAGGGTAATTCCCGCGGCGATTTGGGCCGTTAATGCATCCACATCGGCACAAGTAAAATTTCCATCCAGATTGAAGTCGCCATTTGGAAGCACCCTCAGTTGGGCCATCGTCGGTGCGTAGACGACATCCACGATCAATCCAGCAGGAAGATTGACAGGCTGGCTCACGGTGGTGAATTGCCCCGTGACCCCGGCCGTCGCTGATACGACGTTGAAAGTTTGTCCCAACGAGGGTACGAATCCACTATCGAGACGAATATGCACGGAACCATCCAGCAGTGCGGTTCCGTTGACCACTAATCGGTCGAACTCATTCAAAGCCGTTCCGGTCAGCTCGACAAACAGGTGACCCCCGTGCGCCTGTTCGTAGTCGCGGACGTCAACACGACCGACGCTGTCGAAAACTGGCCGAAAGTTTCCCTCGTTGACCACCAGCACGTTGATGTTCGCGTTAGCGTCGATGGAGACTTCGGATTGGGAGGGTATCACGATGGCCCCCGTCCCACTGAACGTAGCGCCCGCATTGATGCGGGCAAAATTGCTGACCAGCCGCAGGTCGGCATCCAGCATTGTCACACTGGTCGGTTCGAAGGTCATGCTGGCTTCGATCGTCGCCCCGGTGCCGCTGCCGACGGTGACCGTCCCCCCGATGTGGGTGTTGTGAGTGGATTTGTACGTGCCATCGTTCCGGAGCGCGAGCGTGGAACCAAGATTGAAATCGAGGGCGAATCCGTTGGCAAACACGCTGCTGGAATTATTTGCGGTTACGCTGCCTGTGAAGCCAAACGTGGCGTTGTCGCGCAGCTCAATGGTGCTGCCGCTGAAGGCTTTGATTTCACCGGTGTTCGTGGTTCCGTCCCAGTCGTTGTCATGGCCTACCGTTTCGATCACGAATGTGCCGCCACTCGTCGCGTCGATGACCGTGTTGTTGATGACTCGCGCCGAAAGCAGGCTGGTGCCATTGATCCCGATGGCTGTAATGCCGTTCGAAGCATCGTTTGTGATGGTGGCGCCTCGAACTTCTCCTCCCACCAAATCCAAACTACCAACGGACGTCGTATTCCAAGGGCTAGTCACTTCCAAGACCCCGTCCGCGTCGATCGAACCGATGGAAGCGGCATCAAGTATGGGTCCGTTGATCGTCAGCGTGCCGTTGTCGGCATAGATGCGGGATGTGCCACCGAAATCAATTGCCGTATTAATCGTACCGAATCCCAGCAGCGCCGTCGCAGCACCAGCCCGCAGCGTGCCGGGACCATTGATGGTTCCGCCGACCAGTCGGTTGACGTCGATGTCGAGGTTATTGATCACGACAAGGGGGACGCCTCCTTCGAGCACCAGTCCCGTGTTGCTGCCGGTTGTCAGGATATTGACGGTCCCACCAATATCGGCACGTGCGCCGATGCCAACGGCACCGGTGACGTTGGTTGTTCCGTTCAGAATTACGCCCGAGCCATCGAGCAACGTTAGGAGGGTAGAGTTACCGCCCTTGAGATTCATGACTCCCGGTGCGGTGAGCGTCCACTCGGCGTCGGGGTTGTCGAGATTGACGGTCAGGGAACCGGTGTGGGTGAGTGCGTCGATGTCGAGCGTATCGGGTCCTCCGACGCCGTTGGCGTTGCCAAAACTGCCGAAGTTAGCCACGTTGATCACAACCGGGGCGTCGATGTTGGTTGTGGCACCCGTGGCATCAGATCCAGTCAGATTGATGGTTCCCCCGGACATGTTGAAGGTAACCGCTTCATTGAAATTGAGGGCGTTGTTGAATTCCAGCGTGCCGGCGCCCGTGAACTGAGCGTGGCTCCCACCGCTAACGGTGTTAAATGTGGCTGTCGCGGTGCCGATGAACCGCAGGTGGCTCCCCGCGGCGATATCGACGTCGGCGTCGGAGTTGAACGTGACGTTGCTCGCGAGCTCGTTGAAGCCCCCTCCCAAGACGTTTAGATCCGCGTCGAGCACGCCGGCGTCGTTGCCGATCGTCAGCGGTTTCCCGGACCAGTTGGCCGCGAAGCCAGAGGAGCTGTCCATGTTGAGTACGCCATCCATGACGAACGTGGCGTCCGTGACGCTGAGCTGGATGCTACCGCTATTGAGATTGAGCGTGCCGTCGTAGCGATTGGTCGCCGAATCAGGATCGTAATCGGTGGTCCCCAGTAGAAGAGCTCCGCCGGCATTGACGGTGATGATATTGGTCACCGCATTGCCTCCATCGAGGTCGAAGTTGTTCAGGGAGATCTGCACGTGGCGTCCTGCTCCGACCGTGAAGCTAGAGGAAGTGGTAGGCATCGTGATGCTGCCTCCAGACGTAATCGTGGTGTCGGCGTTGAACATCACCAGTCCGTTGTTCGTGATCGTGCCGCCCGACATCGAGAACGGGGCATCAAACCGCAGTGTGCCATCCGTATCGACGACGTTGATCGTCCCGCCGGTCTGCGTGAAGGTCGCACCGGCGATCGTGGACACGTCTGCTGGAATATCGGGATTCGGCAACGAGTTGTCGACAAACCCGTTGTCGACAAAGATCGCGCCGCCGTCCATTGTCCACGCCGTTGACATGTCAAACGTGGCGTTGTGGAACAGGTTCATGGTTCCGGCGAAGTTATCGGAAAGGGGTACATTAATGTCAAGGGTCTGATTGCGATTGACGTTGACAACGCCGGCCGTTCCCGCTCCGTCCAAATCGACGCGGCCGCCGATGCTGGCATCATTGATGGTCAGCGTGCCTACGGGGGGTGGTGTGAAAATCGTCAGTCCCCGCGAAAGGGCCGTCAGCGCTCCTTCGTTCCTTAGCAAAGTCGTCGCCAGGATGGGAGTGTCCGCGAAGGTAAGTGCCCCATGACCGGCGAACGTCCCGGCTGCGTTGATCTGCAACAAGCCTGTTCCCGATTCCTCGTCGACGACGATTGAGCCACCGGTCAGTTCGAGCACACCGCTACTGTTGATCGTAAGATTGTCGGCATTCAGCTCCGAGGCGGCTCCACCGACAAACAAACTCGTGCCCGATCCTGAAAGTTGCAAAAGACCGTCGACGGCAAGGTCGTTGCCATTGGTGAACAGGTCGATTCCGCCGGAGAGCGTCAGTGCCAGGATCGAGTTGTTCGAGCCCAGATTGACCGAGTTAGCCGTGTTGAAGATCGCCTCATCATCGGGATCCGGTTCATCCGCAGGCGACCAGTTATTGGTCGCCCCGTTGTCAATCCAATCCACGTTGCCGCCAATCCACGTCCGTGTCGCGGCTTCCGCTGGCGAGGCCCACCCTATGGTGAACCACCATATTCCAAATAACACGACGGACGGACGTCGGACCGAGCGATAGTACATGCTGATTTCCCCGAAATTATGCGATCTTGATCCAAAAAATGGGGCGATCCCCAAGTTCGACAGAATACGGCCGATGCGGCTCAAGGATGCCCTCAAGACAGGTAGGTGCCAACGGGCCGCAAAGCGGACGAAAATCGGAGGATGAAATTTCGCAATCCAGCTAGGGAAGCTAAACTACGAGGATTAAGGCCATTCTCGCCAAAGATCTTGTTGTGGTCGTGGTTCCATGGCGACCATCGCGGAACCACGTCGATCGACGGGCGGATGTTACCGGCCGAGGCGGAATCACTGGACTTTGAACGGATCATGCCTTCCCAATCCTCGTCGCTTCGCGTGAGGACAGAGGATGGGCATGGAACGTGGTTCGTTGGTCCACCGGCCCGACCGGTCGAATGCCGTATAGGCCTTCACGCGGAGCGATGAAGTCGACGTGACGATCGGCCGTATTGGGCGGGTTTGGTAATTTGGCCCGATGGAAGTGCCGACGCGTATAGGCCTGCACGCGGAGCGATGAAGTCGACGGGAGCGATGAACTGCCGATTGCCCTTATTCGCTTGCACGTCGGCGAAGTTCCAAAATGGCCACACCAATCAAGCTTAGTAACTGATATAAACCGCCGGGTTCCGGCACTGCGGCCGCGAAGCTCACATCGGACGACATGAACTTGTGAGTGTTCCATGCGATGAAATCCTGTCCGTCCACGGAGCCGTCTGCCGTGAAATCGCCCGAACACCAGGCGGCAATGCTGCTAAACTTATTCGTGTTCCAGACGATGAAATCCTGCCCGTCTACGGTGCCATCGAGGTTCGCATCTCCCGGCAAGTAGGCTCCACCGACGTTGAACTCGCCGGCTTCCGTCAACCACACGTCCAGGTCGCCGGTATCCACCACCATATCGCCATTCAGATCAAACTCCGCCCCCATCCCGGCGGTGGCGATCTCCGCGACCAGAGCGTCCACGTCCTGGCAGTCAAGCAGCATGTCGTCGTTAAAGTCGCCGAACATGAAGACATTCTGAATTGCCATCCGCACGGTTGTGGCGTTGTAGAGCAACGTCGCGTCGAACTTGAAGATGCTGTCGGAAAGTGTTGTTAACGTGTCAAAGACGCCAGTAACCGACGGTGCCGAGACCAGCGTATAGATCGAACCGATGGTGGGGACGAAGCCTCCAATGGCGGAGACTTCCAATTCGCCGTCGACTGTGGCCGTGCCGTTGACCAGCAGTAGATCCTGGTCCACGAAGGGATCGGCGGCTATCTCCATGGCCAAGGTGCCGATCGACGTCTGTGCAAAATCCTGATCGGCAGTGACGGTGCCTGTGGACAGGCCGGGTTCAAACCGCCCGCCGGTGACGATGTCGACGTCGATGCTGGCGCCGTCCTCCACCAATAGATGAGCGGTAGCTCCCACGCGCAGCTCGCCGGGTCCCGTGATACTGGCCGTATTCTCGATCACGTGTGGCCCACCCGACAATCGGATGTCTGTTGCGGCGTCGGCTGTGGTGATGGAGCCTCTCACGGTCATGGGGGCGGAGATGGTCGAGAGCCCATCCATATTCATGGTGCCGCTGACGATCACTGGGTTTCCTTGCAGGGTCGTTTGGGGAATGATCCCTGTACCGCCAGTCGTATTCAACGTTCCATTCATCTGCCAAGAATTACTGGCGGACGGAAGCAGGACGGCCAGGCCGGCGTTTTGACCAGTCAACTGTAATGTACCGTCGAAACGGTTGTTGGTCAGGTCCAGCCTGTTAACGTCCAACGTGAGCACCGCATCCTCAAAATTAATCTGTGTCGTTCCGGCGGTTCCATCCAGATCGACGGTGGCCACCGAGATCGTCGTATCCGCTTCAACTTGAACGACATCTTCGAATTGCAACTCGCCGCGACCCGTGTGACTGCCGCCGCGAAAGCGGACCCAATTGCTGAACGTCAGCCGGGCACCGGTCTGCACCTGTGTATGGGCACCTGACTCAAATATGGCCGTTCCTTCCACAATTCCCCTCCCACTCACGTCCAGTGTCCCGCCGTTAAAGGTCACACTGCCGATCGTTTTGATCAATCGAGCGGGATCGGTTACGCCGCCTCCCTGCAGGACGACTTCGGCGTCGCTCAACGCGTTTTGTCCCACTTCCCAGCTACTGCCAAATACTTGCACTTGGTGTCCCGCCCCGATGGTCATTCGGCCATCGAACGCATCGGTCGTGTTGGCCGAGATTCTCAGGTTTCCCAGGACCGCAAAAATCTCTCCGTCCCCCTGTAGGCCGTCGAGGTCTACGGGCCCTGTGAGCAGTGCAAGTTCGTCACTGGCTCCGGCGATTGCGGTGATCGTCCCGTCATTGCGCAGGAGCGTGTTAATTTGAACGCTGCCGTTGCCCAGCATGACACCCCCTGCGTTGATGTCAATTTCGTCAGCATCCACGGGCACCGACGCTCCACCCCCCGTTACCGTCAGCAAGCCCCCTTCGTTCAGCTCAATCTCACCGGCAGTCACCCGCCCGCTGCTGTTGACGACGAGGTTGGCCTGACTGCCGGGGTCCACTCCTTCCACAGTAATCTTGCCTCCCACGTTCAAGGTGTTGACACTGGTATTCACGACGGCACCTTCTTGTATGAACAAATTGGCGGCAAAGCCGTTGCTGGTCGTCAGCGTTGCCGAATGGCCGTCGCGTACGAAAGTATCATCCAGCGAGCCGGGAACGGTATCACCGCTCCAGTTGCCGTCGGTGTTCCAACTGCTACCACCGTAATACTCGCGGCGCGGGACATCCAGGCTGAAATAGTCGTTACCCGAGGCCATGGCGAAGAAGTCGGTGTGGCTGGGTCGCTCTCGACGACTACTGCCGATGGACGGATTCATGATGGCATGGGGATCCAACAGGTGGCCCTTGTTGTCGGCTGCAGCGACGACGGCCGCCAGCGATTGGCCGAAGACGAAGTTCGAATTGAAATCATAGTCCAGATCGTCCTGAGCCATCGGGTTCAAATCTGGCACGCCTAGTGAATGTCCAAATTCATGGAGAACTACCGACAGCATATCCGTCGCTCCATCAGCGGCTCCGCCCGACACTGCGTCACCACGGTAACCCACTTCAAACGTATTCGGAATGCTGCTGCCGAAATTGTTGTACCAACTGTCACGATCCTCTGTGGCGACGTCTCGCCATAGCGTCTGCTGCATCTCGAATTCGCTGTCATTGGCTGGTGTCGGGTCAATGAAGTAGTTGCGCAATGAGCCCCCGGTACCCACCCTGGTGTCAATGCGAATGTTGGCCTCGATCACACGCCTGGCGGGGTCTCCCGGAATATCTGTCGCGACGATGCTGTTGAACCCAATCGTGTTGTCGCTGAGATCCTCGTACCAATAGTTGATCTTCAGACTATGAAAATCCTGAAAGATATCCGTGTAGTACGCGTCAGCGTATTCCATCAATGAGCGCAAGCCCGCGGGAGGTTGATTGCCAGGCATAACAGGATCGAAGGCGGGTGATTCCGAGAGTGTCTCGTTAAAGTCCAGTGTGACGGTAATCGCGGACAGTTTTCCTGCGATCGCCAAAAACGAGAGGGCTGCCAGAATGATCGTGGACCGACGCCGGTTACCGTACATGTCTTCACCTCGCCTAAGAGTTTTTGTAGACCGTACTCAACGTAAGAACGCTGTTTTCCTGAGCACCGCCACCAAGCAACGGCACTACTTGATCAAGCGGTCGTGTTCTTGGGAGACTCACGCCGAATTTGGATATTCTCACGAAAGTTACGGGAGAGCCGTTCGCGCAGCGGCAGGGCGCCCTGGTGCCCGTGGTACAATCCTGGAAATAGCGAGACCTTCCTCCAGGATCGCACGCATGACGGACAGGCCCGAAGAAGCCCGAATTGCCCGCGCCGTAGCCGGAGATCGAGACGCCTTGACCAGCTTGCTGGAGTGTTGTGGCCCGGGCTTGCAACAACGGCTGAGCGGCCAAATTGCTTCTCGCTGGCAGTCCGTGCTGGACATCGACGATGTGCTGCAAGTGACTTTTCTGGAAGTGTTCTTGCGCATCGGCGGATTTCAGTACCGCGGTCCCGGTTCATTCGAGGCCTGGTTGACGCGAATCGCCAAGAATAATCTGATCGATGCCGTCAGGTTTTTGGAGCAAGGACGGCAATTGCCTCCCGAAAAACGCCTGAGCTTTCAAAATGAAGCAGAATCTTCACTGGCGCTTTGGAACGTGCTGGGCGTGACTTCCGGGACACCCAGTCGTCAAGCGGTGGCCGAAGAAATTCACCTCCGTGTTCGTAAAGCCGTGGCTCAACTTCCGCGTGACTATGCACAAGTTTTAACGCTTTATGATCTAGAGGCCAGGGATGTTGAGGAAGTTGCCCGGTTGATGCAACGTTCCAAAGGTGCGGTCTTTATGCTCCGCGCTCGTGGGCTGGACTTCCTGCGAGAGACATTGGGCAGTGAATCGCAATGGTAGGGATCAGCAGCCGGCACCGCCTGCCATCCCATTGAAGATTATCCCGAGGGTTATTCGATGACCGGTGGGCGCCCCAATGACCTAAAAACAGATTTTGCAGCTTTGATCGCCGACGCGCGCGAACAGGTACAGCAGATCGAAAGTCCGGAACGGGTCAAGCCTGACTTCATTCGCGGCTACGAATTGATTCGTGAAATTCACCGCGGTGGTCAGGGCGTCGTCTATCTGGCGCATCAACGGGCCACGAGTCGTGATGTTGCGATAAAGGTCTTGCGCGAAGGCCCGTTCGCTGGCCCTGGCGACCGGGCGCGATTCGAACGGGAAGTGCAAATTCTGGCATCACTTAACCATCCGAACATTGTCGCGATTCATGACAGCGGTATTGCCTCGGGCAGTTTCTACTTCGTGATGGACTACATCGGTGGGCTGCCACTGGACGAATGGGCAGACGCGCAGCGGTTGGGCCAGCAAGACGCCAACGACAAAGTCAACGGGGCAAACGCCCGTCGCATTCAACAGTCAAAATTGCTGCCAGCCTTGATCAAGATTTGCGATGCCCTGAATGTGGCTCACCAACGTGGCGTGATTCACCGAGACTTAAAGCCCTCAAACATCCGTATCAACCAAAACGGTGAACCGTTTGTGCTGGATTTTGGCCTGGCCAAACTGGCCTCCGGCGATGCGGAAACGGTGAACACGACGATGCTGACCGCCACCGGACAGTTCTTGGGCACGCTCCCTTGGGCCAGTCCCGAACAAGTCGAGCACGCATCCTATCACGCCGACATTCGCTCCGATGTCTATGCGTTGGGCCTGATGCTCTACCGATCGCTCACCGGTCGGATGCCCTATGCCTCGGCGCCCACCATGGCTGAGTTGATCCGAGTGATCACGGAGGTCGAACCGCCCAGCATGCGATCGTTGTTGGATCCGGTCGATACGGACCTGGAAACTATTGTGCGAAAATGTTTGAACAAGTTACCGGACCGCCGCTACCAGACTGCCGGAGAGGTGGCGGCGGACCTCCAACGGTATCTGCATGGCGAACCGATCTCGGCCAGACGTGACAGTGGCTGGTATTTGTTGCGGATGTTTGCTCGGCGCCATCGAATGGCCGTTGGCGGCGCGGCCGTTTTTGCCGCCACGCTGGTCACAGCCAGCATCATGCTGACGTATCTTTATGCTCGAGCCAAAGCGAATGAGCGCCTGGCGATTCACCGAGAGCATCAGGTCCGACAGGTGGCCCAGTTCCAGGCATCACAACTTGCGGAGATCGATCCGGAAAGCATGGGCATGCAACTTCGGCAGAAAATACTCGATGGTCTCAAGCGTGCTGCCGATTCTTCGGCCATCGAGGACGCGGATTCTTCGGCCATGACGGCGCGGCTGGAAGTAGTGGAGCAAAATCTGGCGGGAGTCAATTTCACCAATGTGGCATTGGATGTGCTTGATAAGAACATTCTCTCCCAAACCAGGAGAGCCATTGACGATCGTTTTGATGAACAGCCGCTCGTCCAGGCTGAGCTATTGCAAACGTTAGCAACAACCCTCAGCAGCCTCGGCCTCTTGGAGCAGGCTTTGGAGCCCCAGATCGCCGCATTGGAGATTCGAGAAAGGATTTTGGGCAATCAGCATCTCGAGACGCTGAATTCCCACAGCAAATTGGGCGACCTGCTGCTCGCCCTCGGCCGGAACGAGGAGGCCGAGACACATTTGCAACACGCGTTAGCTACGAGTCAGCGGGTTTTTGGCGAAACTCATCCCACAACGCTCACGTCCATGAACAACATGGGTAGCTTGCTGCAAGCTCAGGGCCAATTTGAAGAGGCGCGGAAACTTTTTGGTCGGGCACTCACGCAGCAGCGTCAGCAAATGGGGGATGAGCACCCCGAAACCTTGCGCACGATCGACAACATGGGGAGTGTGCTGTCGGTTCTGGGCCAGCTTGACGAGGCCGTCGTTTATTTTCAGGAATCGCTGCAAACGCGCCGCCGAGTGTCGGGAAGCGACGATCGGCTTGCGATTGAGTCGCTTGCCAATTTGGGCGATGCGCTGCTGGAGATGGAGAAATTCGACGAAGCCCTCGCAGCCCACCAAGAGGTGCTGGACATCCGCCGGCGGGCGCTGGGGGACACGCATCCTCAGACGCTCAGTTCACTCAACAGCCTGGGTTCGATTTACTATCAAATGGGAAAATCGAACGAGGCGCTGCGGTGCTATGACGAAGCGCTGCAGACCATGCGACGAACTCTGGGGGATGCTCATCCGTCGACACTGGGCACCATGAATAATCTGGCGGCCTTACACAGATCGATGGGGCATCTGGAGGAATCCCTTCGCTTCTTTCGCGAAGCCCTGCAAACGCGGCGTCACGTTTTGGGCGACGCACATCCGAGTACACTGAACTCGATTGATAACCTGGCGGGGATTCTCGCCGAAATGGGCCAGCTGGAAGAGTCCAGGCAACTGCGCGGTGAGGCCCTTTCTGGATACCGCCATGTCTTGGGGGACGAACATCCAAACACACTGCGATCGTTGAACGGCATGACGCAGCTGCTGATCTCGTTAGGTCGTTATGACGACGCCATGCCGCTGGCTAAAGAGGCACTCGACAGTCACCAACGCCTGCTGGGTCCCGACCATACTGAGACCATGATCGCACTCAACAACATGGCCGATCTACTCCGCTCTCAGGGGCAAGTGGATCAAGCCATCCCGCATTGCCGCACGCTGGTCGAGACGGCTCGCCGGGTCTTGGGCGCTGATCATCCCAAGGCCATTACGGCGGCTGCCAATCTCGGTGTGCTGCTGAAAAATGTCGGGCATTTGGAAGAAGCGATGCCGTACCATCGCGAGGCGCTGGACCGTTACCAGAGAGTGTTGGGAGACCAGCACCCCAATACGTTGAGTGCCAAACTCAACATGGGGTCGCTGCTCAAGGCAATGGGACGACGCGAGGACGCGATGCCCTACTATCAAGATGCCTGTGACGGATATCGCCAAACGTTGGGAGACGATCATCCCCATACGCTGAATGCGGTGATGGGAATCGGATCCCTGTTGAAGGAAATGGGCCGACCAGATGAAGCGATGCCTTACTACGAAGAGGCTCTCGCAGGCTTCCGCCGAGGACTGGGCCATGAGCATTGGTTTACCTTGCGTGCCGTCAACCTCATAGGGGAATTGCTGGTCGCACGCGGGCAACTCGACGAGGCCACACCTTATTTCCAGGAGTCACTGGACACGTGCCGACGGGTTTTGGGTGACGGGCACCCGGAAACGATTCGCTCGCTGAACAATATGGGAAACCTCTTACAGCGACTGGGCAAATTCGAGGAAGCCGAACCGCTGCTGCTGGAGGCCGGTGAAAGAACCGAAGAATTGCCGGCTCTTCATGAGCTTTGCGAACAAGTAAGGCAGAATCTTAGCTCGTTCTACGAGGCCTGGCACCAGCAGAATCCGGCTGCCGGGCACCTTGCGGCGGCCGAAAAGTGGCGGGCCAAGTTGTCTCAACCCACGTCCGATCTCCATGTCGTTGTCGACGAATCTGCCGCTACCGAGCAATGATCCCAACGCGTCGATCACGAAGGAGTGACCGTTGGGCACTCAAGGATTTTACGCCCAACGGGACGGCCCCAAAAATAGCTTAGAGTGGAGCACACGCGAGCGCCAACTCGCGAATGCGGAACTCTGAGTTCGCGGCGACAACAACAACGTTTCGGAAACGCCAACGGCGTGGCCCCAATCGCGCCGCGCGGTCGTGGTTCCATCGCGACCATGGCGGATTCGCGTCGATCATCGGGCCACGCCCTTGGCGTTTTCGATCCAATCGAACGTGCGCCTACCCCGGGTTCCGCGAACGTTCACTGACGCTCCCGATCGCTGCACTCTGGGCTGTCATGGGGCCGTGCCGTTGGCACTTTCATGCCACGATCGGAGTCCCAACGTGACGGATCTCGCGAATCAGCCGCGTCACGTCCTCGGCCGCGATTAGCTTTGACCGAGCGCTCGATCAGAAATGTCCTTGCGACACCACGCGCCTTCCCAGCGAATGCACTTGATCGCGCGGTACGCTTGCAGCTTGGCGGCTGAAATCGTGTTCCCCAGGGCCGTTACGGACAGCACGCGGCCTCCGTTCGTGACCACTTGATCATCCAACGTGGCGGTACCCGCGTGAAAGACCTTGACGTCACTGATTTGGGAAGCCTCGGGCAGTCCCCGAATCGGCTTGCCGACCTCACAAGGACCCGGATATCCGTCGCTGGCCATGACCACACAAATTGAGGGGCGCGGGTCCCAAACAACGTCGGCGATCTGATCCAGCGTGCCGGTCACGGTGGCCAGCAGGATGTCCACCAAGTCGGACTGCAGCCGCATGATCAGGGCCTGACATTCGGGGTCGCCGAACCGCACGTTAAATTCCAACACCTTGGGCCCTTGGTTGGTGAGCATCATTCCCGCGTAGAGCACTCCGGAAAACGGCTGTCGTCCACGCTTCATGGCATGTACGGTCGGCACGAGCACCCGTTCTTCGATGCCATGCAACATCTCGTCCGTCAACTGCGGCGTGGGGGAATAGGCCCCCATGCCGCCGGTATTCGGCCCCTTGTCGCCGTCGAATGCCGGTTTGTGATCCTGCGCCGGCGGTAACGTCAACAACGTTCGTCCGTCAGTGATCGCCAAAACGCTGATTTCCTCGCCGTCCAAGCGCTCCTCGATGACCATCCGATTTCCGGCGTCGCCGAACTCACGCTGCTGCGCGATCCGCTCCACGGCCTGCAGCGCATCCTGACGCCGTCGACAAACGGTGACGCCTTTACCGGCGGCCAGGCCGTCGGCTTTGATCACCAGCGGCACGTCCTCGGATTCCGTGGCATAGCGGTCGACAATGAACCGCTTGGCGCTTTCTCCGCTGCTGAACACGCGATACTCGGCTGTGGGAATATCCGCATGGTGCATCAGATCCTTAGCGAAGACTTTACTGCTCTCCAACTGCGATGCCGCTTGCGTCGGCCCGAAGACGGCCAATTTTTCACTCTGAAAGGCGTCGACGATGCCCGCGGCGAGCGGCCCCTCGGGCCCGACGACCGTTAAGCCGATATGGTTGTCCTTGGCGAAGCGAATGAGGCGCGCAAACTCAGTTTGAGAGATGTCAACATTCTCCAATTCAACACCCGTTCCGGCATTTCCGGGGGCCACAAAGACCCGGCCGGATCGTGGGCTTTGCGAGAGTTTCCAGGCAAGCGCATGTTCACGCCCGCCACTTCCAATCACCAAGATGTTCATCGGCAGCGGCCTTTTCTCGAAGAAGCAGATTTCACGCGTTGAGGGCCGCCCCTTTGCGCTCCCTCCTCTCGGTGATGGTGTTTGAGTCGCAAACTCACTAATCACGACCGTGCACCAACGATCCCGCATGGCTATTGCCGGGCAATAAATCGCCCCCACAGCAACTAAATCGCACCGCTGCCGTTCTGGGAAGGGTAGGGGAGCGGCCTGCCAATGATCGATCGCGGGAAACCAACGAATTTTACTCGAATCGCGCTCGGCCGGCACCCATTTTGTAATCCGCCATACGGCTCTGTGATACCATACCGCACGTTATTCGGCCGGCTGGCCCACAAACTTGGCCCTGAGGCCCGAGAATCGAGTCTTTGGTTTGGGTTTTTGAGCCGCGTTGAAGATGTTAGGATGGTGGTTGTTGCAGGCGATGGCGGCCTGCGGACCACATTCCCGCCAGGGCCAGTTGACAATTTGATTCGCTACAATCTAAAACCAGCGAAAAAGATTGTGAAAAAAATCACAATTAAGCGGTTGTGGTTAGATGTAATCTGTGGACTCAGAGTCCCATCGATCGGACTGTCGAGTCTGAGGGTTGTGATCGCGAAATCGGAGTAGTTCGAGCATGGCCCGGAACTGCGGATCGGCCAGACTTGCGGCTTTCGGTGTCGCTGAACAGGCCCGGAACTCTCTAAAGCATTTTTACTTATGACTGAAAAAAAACAGCCTTCGATAGCAGAAATACTGGCAGCCTGTCGAAAAGCGGATGGCGCCGGCAGAGAAACCGCACCGGAGACGGGAGATGCCACAGCCGAGCAGGCATCACCAGCCGCAGTCGCCAAACCGGCGACGCCCTCGGCGGCCGCGACGGATTCGGGTGCCCCGCGCACGAATAAGCCAACGGGCAAAATGTCGGTGGCTGAGATCATTGCGGCGGCAAAGTCGGCGGATGCGGGCGGATCAGCTGCCGCGCCCGCAGCGTTGGCCGCAACAACCGCTGCTGCACCCTCGAAAAAACCAGCTCAAATGAGCGTCGCGGAGATGATGGCGGCGGCTCGGGCTGAAAAGAAAGCCGCGCCAGCGGCCGCCGCTGCACCCAAGCCGCCCAAATCGGTCGCCGATAAGGCTTCTCCGAAGACGCCGGTTGCGACGAAGCCGGCCGCGGCGGCGATGGATACCGCCAGCATTTTGGCGGCGGCGCGCAAGCCAAACCAGCCCGGTCCGATGACCAAGGCGGAGGCTGCGAAGCTTGCCAAAACCGCTCCCCAGAAGTCGCCCACGCCCACCATGCCCCCGAGGCCCGCCTACTTGACCACAAAACCGGTCAAGCCGACCGACAAGGACGCAACCGACCGCCGCGGGTTCTTCTCCGTGCTGTTTGGCTCGTTTCTGGCCGTCGGATTTACATGCGTCGGTCTGGTCTCCGCCATCTGGGGTCTGGGCCTGGCTCGGTTCATGTTCCCCAATATTCTGACTGAGCCGCCGAGCAAGTTTAAGGTCGGCTTTCCGTCGGACTTTCCGCAGGGAACGGTGGCCACCAAGTTCAAGGCACAATTTGGAGTCTGGATTGTGAACACCGAGTATGAAGGTCAGGAGCAGATCGTGGCGTTGAAGAGCGTCTGCACGCATTTGGGCTGCACGCCCAACTGGTTGGACGGGGAACAGAAATTCAAGTGTCCCTGCCACGGCAGCGGATTCTATATCGACGGCATTAATTTTGAGGGGCCGGCTCCTCGCCCACTCGAGCGTTACGCCATCCGCATTGCCGATGACGGCCAGTTGGAAGTGGACAAGAGCAAGAAGTTCCAGCAGGAATTGGGACAGTGGACCAATCCGACGTGCTACGTCCAGGTCTAGCGTAGGGCCCACATCCGGTCAGTCAGCGTTCGCCAATTACTAAGGATCAGGTTTCAGGAAATCGACATTATGCTTCCGCTCGGAGAAGTCATCCGTAATTCGCAGATTTGGAAGAGCATCTTTCGCCATCCCATGCCGGTAGACCGCCGCAACCGCGTGGTGGTCATGCTGACAAACTTTTTCCTGCATTTGCATCCTGTTTCCATTCAGAAGCAGGGAATTGCCCTGAGTTACACCTGGTGCATGGGGGGCGTCACGTTCTTCTTGTTCCTGGTGGAGACCGTCACCGGGGTGCTGCTGATGTTTTACTATCGACCCACGCTGGAGTGGGCCTACAACGACATTCTCGCGTTACGCGATGTGGTCTCGTTGGGCATCCTCCGCGAATTGCACCGCTGGGGTGCGCACGCCATGGTGATTACCGTCTGGCTGCACATGTACCGCGTGTTCTTGACGGGCAGTTACAAGCCACCTCGGGAGTTCAATTGGGTCGTGGGGGTCATCCTGTTGCTGCTGACGTTGTTGCTATCGTTTACAGGCTACCTGCTCCCCTGGGATCAACTGGCGATTTGGGCCATCACCGTCGGTTCCAACATGGCACGTGCGACACCGTTTCTGGGGCATGAGGGACCTGGCGCGCAATTGTTGGTCGTGGATGGCATCAACATGATCACGGATGTTTCCGACGCTCGATTCGGACTATTGGGTGCGCGATTCGTCGGTGAAGAAACTCTCAATCGTTTTTACGTGCTGCATTGCATTGCGATTCCGCTAGCGGCGGCCTTGTTGTTGGCCATTCACTTCTGGCGAGTACGGAAAGATGGCGGAATTAGTGGCCCCATGTAGCGCGAAACGCAAGTCAGTTTATTTGTGGGCGGTCACGCACTCGAAAGATTCGTCAGGTTGAATTTATGCACGGCCACGTCGACCCGGAAATTTTCCTGAAACAGATCGGTGGGTTTCTGGGTGCCTACTATTTGCTGTTGGCAGCCATGAACGGGGTTGCCGCCTTCTTCTGTTGGGAAAAGCTGAAGAAACAGCAGATGGCCATCTGGCTGACGGTCATCTCCCTGTTGTTCGTGATCATATCCCCGATCGCGTTCAGCGGTAATCCGACGCTGATGAGGTTCATCAGCATTCCGCAGCCGGTGCGTGATTTCGTGGACAGCCAGATGGCGAAAGCGCATGTCTACACGTTGGGCACATTGACCGTGCTCGTGGTGATGTTTGTCTTTCGTCGATTCTTTGCTCAACCGCTGGTCGCCTGGTTGATGCTGGTCGGTTCGCTGGCCTTCATGGGCTTCTCGCTCACCGACGCCGAATTCGCTGCGATTGTGACCAAGCCCGACAATGTCCCGATTGTGGGTATGGTCTACCTGTTGGGATATTTCACCTGGCTGGCCACCTGGAAGGCGGTGAAAAACGACGACCGGATCGCTCAGGGGCTCCGTCCCTTGGAGGCCGAAGAGGAGGAACAGGAAAAAGTGCTGGTGTGGCCGGACCTGGTGTACACCGAAATGATCTGCATGGTGGCGCTGACCGCGCTGCTGATTTTCTGGGCGATTGGACTGCAGGCACCGCTCGAAGAGCCAGCCAGCAGTGTCAAGACCCCCAACCCCTCGAAAGCACCCTGGTACTTCCTGGGCCTGCAGGAAATGCTCGTCTACTTCGATCCCTGGATGGCGGGCGTGGTCCTGCCCAGCCTGGTGATCGTGGGGCTGATGGCGATTCCGTTTCTGGACTACAACAAGAAAGGAAATGGCTATTACACGATCAAAGAGCGACCGTTTGCCTACATTATTTTTCAGATTGGCTTTCTGGAGCTGTGGGTGACCTTGATCATTCTCGGGACGTTCCTGCGTGGCCCCAACTGGAACTTCTTTGGTCCGTACGAGTACTGGGATACGCATAAGGTCGAGGCGTTGAACAACATCGACCTTTCGCAATATTTTTGGGTTCGCTGGCTGGGCATGGAAATGCCCAAGCCCAAGGCCGATGCGTCGTTTCTGGCGAAGATAGGAACGATCGCCTGGCGCGAAGCCCCCGGCCTGCTACTGACATTTGGCTACTTCGCGCTGCTGCCCCCCATTTTGGCGATGACGGCGTTTCGCAAGATGTTTGCGCGGATGGGCTTCATACGGTTCATGGTGATGTCCAATCTGCTGCTTTTTATGGCGTTACTTCCCATCAAAATGATGCTGCGCTGGACCATCAATCTCAAATATAT
The DNA here is from genome assembly GCA_963695565.1 of uncultured Planctomycetales bacterium. Taxonomy (GTDB): domain Bacteria; phylum Planctomycetota; class Planctomycetia; order Pirellulales; family Pirellulaceae; genus CAVOGW01. The sequence continues at coordinate 746,948 of CAVOGW010000001.1, read as the reverse complement.
CATCAGCATTCCAGAATACTTCCTGAATCTGTAGAGACTCGGTTCCTCCATTCGGAATCTGGTTTTTGGAGTTGGCTATGCCGGCAACTGAACAGACTAAATACAATCTGAAGACCATGCATGTTGTATTCGGGTTTTCCGGATTAATCATGCTTGTCTCGACCCTGTGGATGTTCGCGGCGAATCAGGACCGCGAATGGAAGGGGTACCAACGTACGTTCCGGAATGCCGAGGAGCGATTGACGAAGTGGCAAATCCAGGATCAGCAGTCCCGCGACATCAAGCAGCGTCAAGCGGAACTGGAGAAGCAGTTGGTCGAAGCCAAGCTCACTCCGCCGCAGAGTACTTTGTACGCGGCCTTTAAGTCGGAAGTGAAGCTGGAATCGGAGGATCGCTACGATTTCGGGAAGCTGGACGCGACTTATCAGCAACTGGAACAAGCGGGCAACAACGCGCTCACGGCGCTCGATGAGGCCCGGCAACGGGACAGCGACGTGGCGCGCGCGCGCGAGTCGCTACGGACCGCTGAATCGGCGGTAACGGAATCCGCCGCGGACCGAACTCTGGAAAAACAGGCTCGACAAACTCTCCAGGAGGCTCAGCGTGCGTACGACGAGGCACTCGACCTGCGTCGCGCCGCGGAGGAAAAGGCCGGTAAACTTGTAGACGCTGCCCTCGATCTTCGCCGGCGTTTCTTAGGCCGACTATCCAAGATCGTCGATCAGGCTCGAGCGCGTGAGGATGAGGTCTCCAGCCGTCGGAAATTCAAGTCCGCGGATCTCGATGCCGCGAAGGCCGTCCTGGATCTCATGGTTCGGGACGAGCGTCCCTTGGCCGAACAGGAGGCACAGCAGCAAGTAATCGACCAGCTGAAAAGCGGTCCTGGCCAGCTGGACGATCTCACCAGAGAAAAGCAGACGTCGGCCACACATCGCAAGATGCTGCAGCAGAATCTGGCAGCGATGACGGCTGACGTAGATCAGCTGCAAAAGCAACTCGACGACAGCCAGGCTGAGCAGAAGCGATTAGTCGGTGCATTGGAAGAACGTAAGGTCACCTATTGGGATCCGTTTTTCCCCATTCCCGGCAAACGCTGGCTGGAGTTGCCCATCCTGGACGCGTTCAATTCGCCGCTCAAGATCGACAATCTGTGGACGGAAGGACTGACGCTCAAATACGGCAGCTTCAGTGAAGTACGTCGCTTTGACCGCTGCACGACGTGCCACAAGGGCATCGACAAGACGGCGCCGGGGACCGCGGATAAACCGGCTTATCCGGAGGCCCAACGGCTGACCGTTGTCATGCAGACGCCGGACGTAGAGCCGCAGCCGCAAGACCCCGACGTCGGGCTCACCCTGGAAGAAGTTTTCGGCTTCCGTGTCGCTCCCACGGGCATGATTGACCGCAACGCCGTGGCCGTCGCCGGCGTCGCCGATCGCAGTCTGGCGGCGATGGCCGCCGTTTCGCTGGAGGGCTCCGACGCAGACGAGGCGTCCAGCGTCCTACCAGAAGCAAAAATGGCTGCCGGACTGCAGGTGGGTGATGTGGTCATCGACATCAACGGCGATCAAGTCCGCGATGCGGCAGACGTCAGGCAGTTCATGATCACTGGAGCCAAATTCGGTACTCCCGTCACGCTGACCGTCCGCCGGGGCCTGCCGCAACCGTTTGCGTCGCATCCAAGGCTTGACCTGTTCGTGGGTTCGTTAAGCCCCCATAAGTTAAGCCACTTCGGTTGTACGTCGTGCCACGAGGGGATGGGCAGTGCGACGGCCTTTGAGTACGCGTCTCACACCCCCAACACGACCGAACAAGCCAAACAATGGGCGAACGACTATGGTTGGTTTGCCAATCCGCATTGGATTCTGCCCATGTATCCCAAGCGGTTTGCCGAATCGGCATGCCTGCGCTGTCACCACAACGTGACGGAACTCGGACCGAGCGACCGCTTCCCGGAGTCACCCGCTCCGAAAGTCGTAGCTGGGTACAACCTGGTTGCCGATTACGGTTGCTACGGCTGCCATGAAATCAATGGATATGCCGGACCCGACACTCGGATTGGCCCTGACATGCGTTTGGAACCCAACTATTCCCCGGCGGCGGCCACGGTCAAGGCGGACCCAGCATTCCGGCGACTCGATGACGAAGTTCAGGGTTGGGTAGGAACGCTGACCGTCCATCCCGAACGCGATGCCATCCGGCGGCGGCTGGCAGAGTTCCTGCAACAGGATGCGGCCAGCGACACGCCTGTGCTGCAGGCCCGAGCCCACTCCATGGTCGATTTGCTGCAAGACGTGGAGACTCCGGGACAACTTCGCCGTGTGGGCCCCAGCCTGCGTTACGTCAAAAATAAACTATCGCAAAAATTCATGCTGGATTGGATCCGCGTTCCCTCCCACTTCCGGCCCACCACGCGCATGCCGCAATTCTTTGGGCTGTGGGACCATTTGCTGGAAAAAGGCTTGGAAGCCGATTTGCAATTGGCGCAAAAATACGAGCAAGTCGAACTGCATGCGCTGACCACCTACTTGTGGGAACGTAGCGAGCCGTTTACGTATATCGCTGCGGAGCCAGGGTGCGAAGCGCCATCGGCCGAGCGGGGTAAGGTCGCCTTTGAAGTCCGCGGCTGTCTCGCCTGTCACCAGCACCAGGATTTCCCGGGGATCCAATCCATCCAGGGTCCGGACCTGTCCAACATCGGCGATAAACTCTCCGCGAAAATCGGGGCGCCCGATGGCCAGGCATGGCTGTACTCCTGGTTGAAGAATCCGACCAACTACCACGCCCGCACGCGAATGCCCAATCTGCTGCTGGATCCTGAAACGCACAAAGATGGCAAGTTCGTTGATCCGGCCGCCGACATCACGGCCTACCTGTTAAGTTCGTCAAATGGTTGGAAGCCAGACCCGGTGGCCCTTGCCGACTATGATCCGTCCGCCATGGACGCATTGATTTTGGAGTATTTGTCGGCGCCCTTTTCCCAACAAGAAGCCGAGCAATTCGTACGAAATGGGATTCCTGAATCCATGCGATCCTCCTTAAAGGGGGACGAGGTGGAGTTGATCGGAGGCGCCAGCGAAAAGCACAAATTGATGTACGTGGCACGCAAGACGATCACCAAGCACGGCTGCTTCGGGTGTCACGATATTCCGGGCTTCGAGGCGGCCAAGCCCATCGGTACCGCAATCGCCGACTGGGGAACCAAGGAATCCAGCAAGCTGGCCTTCGAGCACATCGAGGAGTATCTTCACCGCGGACACGGCGAACAGCACGGACAAAACGGCCACGATGTCCACGGTGCTGCGAGCGATCGCCACGTGGCTGACACGGGCGCCAGGGCACTGCCGTGTCGGCGGCCCGCAAGCAGCCGCCTGATCCCGGCGAATCGTTTTTCCTGCAACAGTTGGCCATGCAGGATCGCTCGGGTTTCATCTGGCAGAAGCTCCGCGAGCCTCGCAGTTACGACTATCGCAAGACAACGAACAAGAAATATACCGAGCGGCTGCGGATGCCGCTGTTCCCCTTGAATCCGGAGCAACGTGAGCAGGTAATTACGTTTGTGCTGGGTCTCGTGGCGACCCCGCCGGCGGAACAATTTGTTTATTCCGGTAATCCACGACAGAATGCGATCTCTGAGGGGCTGGCCGTGATTGAAAAATATAACTGCACGGGCTGCCACGTGTTTCAGGCGGAAACCTGGAAGCTGGAAGTGGCTCCGGGCGAGATCGAAGAATCCCCCGCTACAGCGGACTTTCCCTTTTTGTCGCCTCACTTCACCGAAGCGGAACTGGCCGACAGTGCAACCCCCAGCCCACGGCGGGGCATGTTGAGCGCCACACTGCACGGTATGCCTGCCATCGATAATTCCGAGGGGAAGTTCATGATCTGGGACGAGGATTGGGAGGCCATCGATGCCGAGGATCTGGCCGAATACTCACTGAATGAACTGGTCTATCCTTTCCAGCTGTGGCAGCCGGCTCTGATCGAGGGCAGTGTCCACACCGCCGGGCGGATCCTGGGTGTGCCGGCGGCGGCCGTCACGGAGCGATTGCCGGCACACGGTGGTGACCTGGCCCTGTACTTATTGCCGAGGGTGACGGCACTGGAAAAGGCCGACAACCCGAACGCCAATGCGACCGAATCCTGGGGCTGGGTGCCTCCCGCCTTGATCGGTGAGGGTAAAAAGGTGGAGCCCGACTGGCTGCACGATTTTCTGCTGGACCCCTACCCACTACGGCCCGCCGTCTTTCTGCGGATGCCGAAGTTCAATATGTCATCCGATGAAGCCACCAAGTTGGTTAACTACTTTGCGGCCAAAGACAACGTGGATTATCCGTTCGAGTACGATCCGCGCAAGCAGCCCCGACACCTGATTCAGGCGGAACAGCATTTTGCGGGCGACGGTGATCGCTTGGACGCCGCCATGAAGATCGTGACCAACGCCAACTATTGCGTGAAGTGCCACTTGGTGGGCGACTTCATGCCGGACGGAAACGTCCGCGCGCTGGCCCCTAATCTGGCGTATTCCCAGTCCCGACTGCGTCCGGACTACATGAAGCGCTGGATAGCCAACCCCTTGAAGGTCCTGCCGTACACGCCGATGCCGGTCAACGTGAGCTACGATCCCAGCTCGCCAAATCTCGGAGGCGTGGATCAGTCGATCTATCCCGGCACGAGCATTGAACAACTGAATGCGCTGGTCGATTTGCTGGCCAACTTCGGCACCTACATGACACAGAAGAACAGTGTCACGGATCTGGTCAGTGAAGCCAGCCAGGCGCAATCTGCCGCGGCCACGGATGCCACGACGGATCAGGGCACATCCCGTGCCGACACACCATCAAAGAATCGCTGACTTGTATCGTTGGCGCCGTACGCCCGAGTTCTGGAAAAAGGAGGAAATGAAAAGATGCGAAAGTCCGTAATGAACATGATGATCAAGTCGATGGTGTTTGCGCTGTTGGCAGCGCCGCTGGTCGCGCCCGTCTCCGCGCAGCAGTGGGGAACGCTCAAGGGGAAGTTTGTGCTGAAGGGGGCCGCACCCACACCCGACGCCATTAATGTCACCAAGGATGTCGAGGTGTGTGGAAAACACAATCTCCACAACGAGTCGCTGGTCGTGGGAGACGGAGGCGGTATCGCGAATGTGGTGATCTATCTTTCCCTGGGCCGGGGCACGAAAGCGCCCGCCGCGCACCCCTCGTATGCTGAAACCGCGACGGCTGAAGTCAGCTTGGATAATCATGACTGTCGCTTTGAACCCCACGTGGCAGCGATGCGAACGACGCAGACCTTGAACATTGGGAATAAGGATCCGATCGGTCACAACACCAAGGTCGATTGCGTCAAGAATTCCGCCATCAACCCGATTGTGCCTGCCAACAGCAACCTGATGCAAAAGTTTCCCAAGGCCGAGAGTCGCCCCGTTCCCGTGGGTTGCAGTATCCACCCTTGGATGAAAGGCTACCTGTTGATTCAAGACCATCCCTACTTTGCCGTGTCGGCGGCTGACGGGTCGTTTACGATTGCGAATCTACCAGTCGGCAAATGGGAATTTCAGGCCTGGCAGGAAATCCCGAACTACCTGACCGAGGTTGAACGGGGCGGCAAGAAAGAAAAGTGGAAGAAGGGCAAGTTCGAGGTTGAGATCAAGCCTGGTGACAACGATCTGGGTCAGCTCGTCGTCGATTTGGCCGAATTTAAGTAAAGTAGGTGGACATCGCCGCGCCCTGGGCGGGGCCGGACAACTGACCTGATCCCAGGGCTGGATGTATCGAGGAATCGAGATGGGCTGTAGACGATCCGAACGTGGGCGACGCAAGCCGAGGAACTTGCCAGTTGTGGCGCTCCTAGGCGTGGGCAGCATCCTGATCCTGGGTTGCGACGCTCCGCGACCGGCGGCGCCAGCTCCCGATATGACGCGGGCGGTGGCTATTCGTGCCGCTATGGGAGGGGGCGAGGCGAGCACGTCCAGCGAAACAGGGGTGCCCGCGGGGCCTCAGCCTACGGGTTGGGCCACGCTGAAAGGCACGTTCAAGGTCGTGGGCGACGTGCCCTCCCCTTTGAAACTCAACATCGATAAGGACACCCAGGTTTGCGCACCGGCCGGACGCACCGTCTTGGGCGAGAACCTGATCGTGGGTAGCGACGGGGCGCTCAAGAACGTCGTAGTTTACTTGACCAGTGAGTTGCCGGCTGAGGAACCCTGGACGCACGCGTCCCAGGCCCCCGGCAAGACCGACAAGGTCCTGTTTGACCAGCATCAGTGTGTGTTTGTCTCCCACGTGCTGGCCTATCAGACGACCCAGCCCTTGGAACTTAAGAACAGCGATCCGGTGGGGCACAACGCCAAGCTGGATGCCAAGGTCAATTCCACCTTTAACCAGATCATCCCTGCGAATGCCGTGGCCACGTACCAGGCAACCGATCAGGAAGCCGCCCCATTTCCGGTGGCTTGCTCCATTCATCCCTGGATGAGTGCCTGGCTGCTGATTCGGGACAATAGTTACTTCGGTGTGACCGACGACAGCGGCTCGTTCGAGATTGCAAACCTGCCGGCGGGGGTTGAACTGGAATTCCGAGCGTGGCAAGAGAAGGCAAATTTCCTGACCAACGTGACGCTGAACGGTCAACAGGTCGAATGGAAAAAGGGACGATTCACCATTCAGCTGCAGCCGGGTTCCGAGTCCGTGCTAGAGGTTACGATCGCCGCCGACCAATTCAAGTAGGCAAAGCGATGCGCTGTGCGTCCAAGCAGTCTGGGGTCAACTTGTAGTGTACGAAATGCAAAGTCCTGTGCAGAGGTGCTCCTCGATGTTGTGCGAAGCGTTGCGAAGACCAAGCCTGTTTCATCCACTTAAGTTGGCTGGGGCGGCTTTGATGGCCGTACTGGGTATCTGCAGCCTGGGGTGCGATGCGCCCCAGGCCAGGTATGACCTGGACTTTGTCTACATGCGGAAAAAAGAAAAAGAGGCCGCCGATTTTACGCCCCAACAGAAACAAGACGTCGCGGATATCCTCACCGGCGTGTTCGGGACACCCGACGCACCGAATGTGCCAGCCGCCTTGAAAGAACTGGTCTCAGTCGACAGGATCAACATGGCGGCCGGGGTCGTGGGCAGCTACCAGGACGGTCAGGCGCATGGGCTGTACCGCCAACACTGTGCCCATTGTCACGGCATCTCAGGGGACGGGAAGGGCCCGACCGCGCCCTACCTGAATCCCTACCCTCGCGACTACCGGATGGGCGTCTTTAAATTCAAGTCGACGAAGATTGGTGATCGGCCACGCCGCGAGGATTTGCACCGCACGCTGATCAACGGCGTGGCGGGGACATCCATGCCGTCCTTCAAGCTGTTGCCGGAAAGCGAAATCGAGGCGCTGATCGACTATGTTATTCTGCTCAGCATTCGCGGTGAATTCGAACGAGCGCTGTATGACGAGATGGCGGACGAGTTGGATGAGGGCGAGCGGCTGCTGGACGATGACAATCTCGCCGAGGGCAGTAGCTATCTGGCAGAGATCCTGGAAGGCATTGTGGAAAAGTGGCGCGATCCCCAGGGCACTCCGATTCCGGCTCGCCCGGACTGGGACGAGCAGCAGACGTTGGTATCCATTCAGCGAGGTCGTGAGCTGTTCCAGGGATCGGTCGCCAATTGCGTCAAGTGCCATGGCGAGGCCCAGTTGGGGGATGGGGAGCGGACCGATTATGACGTGTGGGCCAAGTCATTCTACGATTGGACGGCCCCCACAAATGCGGAAAAACTGGCGGAGCTGCGGGCTGAACTTAAACAACTGGGCGGGCTCACGCCGCGAAACATTATTCCGCGAAACCTGCGCAGCGGAATCTACCGTGGAGGTCGTCGCCCGATCGACGTCTACTGGCGGATTCTGAACGGGATCGATGGTAGCCCCATGCCGGCGGCCCTGTATAAGGCCGTCGACGCAGACCCTGCCATGAAGGGGCTGACCAGCGACGACATTTGGAACATCGTGGACTATGTGTTGTCGCTTCCGTACGAAGACATCTCCACGGGCGGACCGGACCACCCGGTCTACATGCGTTCGCGGCAGTAGGCTTCGATGTGATACATTGGGGTTGAGATTGGGTTGTTGGTTTGGGCCGTGAGATTATTCTTTGTTCCTGGGAACGATGCGGAGACAGACGATGGGACGTGTTTGGAGCCTGCTTTTTCTGGCGGTACCTATTTTGGGTGTCACCATTTTCGCCATGGCGATCGGGCACGTCGCGCCCTTTCAAAGCCACTGGTTTCCGGAAGATATTTCGGAGCACGGGCACGTCATTGACGGTCTGTTTAACTTCATTATGTATTTGACCGGCGCGATTTTTGTCGGCACGGGATTGGCGATGTTTTATTTCCTTTGGAAGTACGACGCAGCCCGCAGCGCGCAACCTGTAAAATTCGTGCATGGGAGCCATGTTTTGGAAGTCGTCTGGTCGATCTTGCCCGCCGCGACGTTGCTGTTTATTGCCATCTTCCAGATGGATACTTGGGCCGGTTCCAAAATCGAGCAGCCGGCACTGCTGCCTGGGCCGGACGGCATCACCGGCACGGCGGACGACTCGGCATTTGTGGAAGTCACCGGCCGGCAATTCGAGTGGCGGATACGCTATGCGGGGCCGGACCAGGTCTTGGGCACGCCTGACGACCTGTACACGGTCAACGACTTGCATTTGCCAGTCGGCGAGAAAGCCGTCATCGCCATCAAGAGCATGGATGTGCTTCACAGTTTCTTCCTGCCCAACGTCCGCGTCAAGCAGGACGTGGTACCCGGCATGAAGCAGTACGTGTGGTTTACACCCACTAAGGAAGGTATGTACGACATCGTTTGCGCGGAATTGTGCGGGTGGGGTCATTACAAAATGAAGGGCCGCATGACGGTCGAGAGTCGGAACAAGTACGATCAATGGTTAGCCGAGCTTGACGCGGAGCAGCGGGTCTCCCTGTACCAGCCTGAAGAGAAAGAGTAGAACATGACTAGCTCCAGCCACGCCCGTCCGCAAAGTGCTTTTTCGCAGTTTGTGTGGACCTACATCTTTTCGCGTGATCACAAGATCATCGGCATCCAGTTCTTGTTCTCGACCCTGCTTTGGTTCCTGGTCGGCGGGTTGCTGGCCCTGGGTATACGCTGGCAACTGGCCTACCCCTGGTCCAACATGCCGGTGATCGGGCCGATGCTGTTTTCAGGGGAGGGGGGACAGATTTCGCCTGAGTTCTACACGATGCTGTTCACCATGCACGCCACGGTCATGATTTTCTTCGTGATCATACCTATCCTGGCGGGCGCCTTCGGCAACTTCCTGATTCCGCTGATGATTGGCGCGGATGACATGGCCTTTCCCACGTTAAACATGCTTAGCTACTGGTTCATGTGGCCAGCATTCATTTGCATCGGGGCGAGTTTTTTCGCACCCGGAAACGGAGCCTCCTCGGGCTGGACCTCCTATCCGCCTCTTTCGGCGGTGCCCGAAGCGGCGCCCGGGAGCCTGCACGCGCAGACGTTGTGGCTGCTGGGGATTACGTTTGTGGGGGTTTCGTCGATGATGGGCTCGGTGAACTACCTGACCACCATCATCCAGATGCGGGCGCCGGGTATGACCATGTTCCGCCTGCCGCTGACGATCTGGGCCATGTTCATTACCGCGATCCTGCAGGCCTTTGCCCTCCCGGTGCTCACTGCAGCCGGTTTCATGCAACTGTCCGATCGCTTGTTGGGGACAGGCTTTTTTCTGCCTCCCGGCCTGATTGTTAACAACAATGAAATGGCGACGGGTGGTGGGCAACCACTGTTGTGGCAGCACTTGTTCTGGTTCTATTCGCATCCGGCGGTCTATATCATGATCCTCCCCGCCATGGGGATGGTGTCCGACATGATCAGCTGTTTCGCGCGGAAGCCGATTTTCGGTTATAAGCCGATGGTCTATTCGATCTCAGCCATCGCCGGCTTGGGCTTCATCGTCTGGGGACACCACATGTTTGTTTCTGGCATGAATCCCTATCTGGGGATGACGTTCATGGTCTCCACGATGATGATCGCGCTCCCCAGTGCCGTGAAGACATTCAACTGGCTGGGCACCCTGTGGGGCGGAAAGATCCAGTTCACCACGCCCATGCTGTTCGCCCTCTCGTTCGTCTCGATGTTCGTCATCGGCGGCCTGTCGGGGATCTTCATGGCGGCTACGCCTGTGGATATTTTTATCCATGACACGTATTTCATCGTGGCCCATTTCCACTACGTGCTGTTCGCCGGCACCGCCATGGCGGTATTTGGCGCGATTTACTTCTGGTTCCCTAAGATGTTCGGGCGAATGATGAATGAGACGTGGGGCAAGGTTCATTTCTTCCTCACCTTCATCTTTTTGAATGGGACGTTTTACACGATGCACATTTTGGGCGCCGTGGGATTTCCCCGACGGCTCGCGGACCCCTATCACTACGAGATTTTCCGGCCGCTGCTCCCGCTGAATCGATTCATGACCTGGTGCGCCATTGGCATGGTGTCGGTGCAGATTATCTTTGCCATCAACTTCATCGTCAGCATGTTTGCCGGCAAAAAGGTCGGCCGCAATCCTTGGGGAGCCAACAGCCTGGAGTGGACGGCGCCCAGTCCACCTGGGCACGGAAATTTCGACTTCCAGCCCGTGGTTTACCGCGGACCGTACGAATACGGTTCGCCCGAAGTCGAGGACGATTTCTATCCGCAGACGACGCCGCCGCCGGCTGCGGCATCGAAGGAACGTGAACACGTCCCCGTCACGACTGCGTAACCGGGACGGTTGTCGGGGCTCCTTGGAGTATTGACTTGAACGCCATCCAGCTGCAAACCCAGAATCCGTGGCCCCATCGCCTGGCAACCGGCCTGGCCTGCGCCACGTTTCCGTTAATCTGGGTGGGCGGACTTGTCACCACGTACGACGCCGGCATGGCGGTGCCCGATTGGCCCTCCACGTATGGTTACAATTTATTCCTCTATCCGCTGAGTACCTGGCTGACGGGACCTTGGGACTTGTTTATTGAGCACGGACATCGACTGTTGGGAGCCGCAGTCGGCTTGATGGCCATCACTCTGCTTGTGGTCACCATGAAGTTCGAATCACGGGGCTGGGTTAAAATCTGCGCATGCGGGGCATTGTTGCTGGTCATCGTTCAGGGTTGCCTGGGAGGCTTGCGCGTGCTGCTGGCGAGTCAGCAGATCGCGCAGATCCACGGCATCGTCGGCCCGTTGTTTTTCGCGTACACCGTGGCACTCGCCGGCTTCATGTCCCCCTGGTGGCGGAGCGCCCCACAACAAGCCAGCATCCCGGACCGAATTGGCTCGGCGGCCTGGTTTACGGCCGCCTTGTCGGCCATGCAGTTAGGATTGGGATCGCAAGTGCGTCACGTCAGCGGCACGTCATCCGCCGAGCTGTTTGGATTATTCATTTGGATGCATGTGCTGGTGGGGCTCTGCCTGTTGTGTTTTGCTCCGGGACTGACGATCGCCGTGCTGCGACTCGGACGAATCGGACATCTGGTGCGTCGACCGGCGATTCTGTTGGCCTGTGGGGTCGCGGCCCAGGTTGTGCTCGGGGGCCTCACCTGGGTTACTAAATTCGGCCTGCCCGCGTTTGCCTACCATTGGGTGCCGGGTTGGACTTATACCGTACAAGCCGAAAGCATGCTCAGCTCCTTGGTAGCCACCGGGCACGTGGCCAATGGCGCGTTGATTCTGGGGATCAGCACGCTGATTGCCATTCGCTGTACTCGTTGCGCCGAGCAACGGCGCGTTTCACAAATTAATTATTCTCATTCAAGCTCGGCAGGGGCGGTGGGATGAACTATTCGGCAACGGTGCTCGCCACGAAAGAGCGAGTCGAATCGAGGTGGGCCGATTTCCTGGAACTCACCAAACCCCGTATTTCCGTGATGGTGCTGTTTACCGTTGCGGCTGCGGCATTCGCGGCGGGGCAGCCAACTGGCAGTTTATGGACCATCTTGCACGTGGTACTGGCCACCGGCTTGGTGGCGGCTAGTGCCAGCATCGCCAATCAATTCCTGGAGATTGCCAGCGACGCAAAAATGCAGCGCACGTCGGACCGTCCGCTGCCGGCAGGTCGCGTGCGTGCCACGGAAGCCCTGTCGCTGGCGTTGGCCACCGTCGTGATGGGCGAGCTATACCTGGCATGGACGTGCGGTCGGAATGCCGCCATGCTGGGAGCCGCAACCTGGTTGCTGTACGTTGCGGTCTATACGCCCCTGAAAAAATACAGTGTTTGGAATACGCTGGTCGGCGCGATTCCCGGAGCAATGCCGGTCCTAATCGGATGGTCGGCCACCGAGACCCCGCTCAGCTTGCACATCGTCAGCATGTTCACCTTGCTGTTATTGTGGCAGTTGCCCCACTTCATGGCGATCGCTTGGTTGTACCGACGCGACTACGAACTGGGTGGATTCAAGATGTTGACGGTTACGGATCGCAGCGGACTCTGGGCAAGTCGTCTGGCGGTGGTGGTATCGGCGGCGTTGATTCCCGTCAGTCTGCTGCCCCCAGGAGCTTTTCGATCGCCCCTTTACGTGCTGGCTATCTTGATGCTCAGCGTTGTCCAGCTTTGGCCCGCGCTGCGGTTTTGGCGGCAACGAAACGACCAAACGGCACGTCGCCTGTTGCGTGCCTCCTTAATTTACCTGCCGGCCATGCTGGCGCTGATGGTCGCACTTCATCAGCTAACGCCCTAGGTACCTAGACGAGGGATTCCGCACATGTCGGAACACGATTCACACGGACACCCGCAATTGCAGTATCAGCCTTCGTTGCCCCTGCGGAACGGCAAGGTTTGCATGTGGTTGTTCTTGTCGACTGAGATTATGTTTTTTGCCGCGTTGATCGGCACCTATATTGTTCTGCGATTTGGAGCGGGCTCGACCTGGCCGGTCCCGCACGACGTGCATCTGTCCGAGCCGATCGGAGCGTTCAACACGTTTGTCCTGATCTGCTCCAGCGTGACGATCGTCCTCTGCCTGGAAGCCGCACGAGTCGACAAGGCCGGCCAGGCCAAGTTCTTCATGGCGCTTACGCTGCTGTTAGGGCTGGTATTTTTGGGGGTCAAGGCATTCGAATACAACGCCAAGTTCGCTCACGGGATCTATCCCCAGAAACCGCGCAGCCTGCTTCACGAGAAGCCCAACGTTTATTACGCGTCTGACGTAAAACTGCGATTGGCCGACTACCGCGCACAGGTCGCGGGCCGTAAGGACGAAGATGGGAATCTCGACGCTGCGGACGAGCAACGATTGCAAGAACTGGACCTGTTGCAGAAAGGAATGGTACGCTGGGCTGAATACCGGGCAGCAACGGCCAACACCACCGGCCAGCGTCAAATCGCCCTGCAAAGCCTGGCGGATTCGATTTACCCGCTGCATGGATCGGCGGAGCGAAATATCGAACAACTGGCGAACGAGGCCCGAGACCTTCCACGCACTGTGGCGGATCTCAAGAAACAACAGGCAGCGCTGGAGAAAGACCCGGCTGCCTGGGAGCGACTCGAGGTCGTGACGGCAGATATCACGAGGATCGAGGATCGGCTCGCCGCGATTCCCTATTTGCAGCAGCACGCCGAACTTGGCTTGAACCATCATTTTGAGGACGATACGTCGATCATTCTGCCCATGATGATTCCCAGCGGCAACATGTGGGCCAGCACCTACTTCCTGCTCACAGGATTCCACGCGATCCACGTGGCCGTCGGGTTGTTGGTATTTGCGCCTGGCGCTTACCTGGCGTCTGGGGCCGGCCAAGGCTGGATTTGTGGAGAACATTGGTCTCTATTGGCACTTTGTGGACCTGGTGTGGATCTTTCTTTTTCCGTTGTTGTACTTGTTCTAGACCTTGGTTCGTGGTTGGAGTCGACTCATTATGGCAGCTGCATCTCATGCGTCCCATTCATCGCAGGCACACGACGACGAGCACGGTCATGGCGGGATCGGCAAGTACCTTGCCGTTTTCGTGGCCCTGTGTTGTTTGACCGGGGCGTCGTTTTTTACCACTTCCAGGCATTGGCCGTTTCATGATACGCCGACGATCGGCTGGGCCTTTATGATGGCCGTCTCCTGCACCAAGGCCATGTTGGTCATTTTGTTCTTCATGCACCTCTTGTGGGAGGCCAACTGGAAGTACGTGTTGACCGTTCCGTCCATTTTTATGTCCATATTTCTGGTGTGCATGTTGATTCCTGACGTGGGCCTACGACAGCGGAAGTATTCCGAAGAACGCTTGATGTTCACCGCCGAACCAGCTGACCATTCCGCGGCGCACGGCGCCGAACATAGGGACTTAGCAGGAGCTGGACACGAGTCGGAACATGCGTCGACACCAGGAAGCCACGAATGAGAAAGCCTGCGGTCCGCCGCTGCCATGCCTGCTGAAGAAACGGCAATTGAAATTTCTCATGTCGCATATCGCTATGGCCAGCGGGTGGCACTTGACGATATCTCGCTGACCGTTCGCGACGGCGAAATTCTGGTGTTGCTGGGAAAAAATGGCAGCGGCAAGAGCACCCTGTTTCGGCTTCTGTCCACGTTGGTCCCGCTGCAACAGGGACAGGTCACGATCCTGGGATTCGACCTGTCGCGTGATGTTCAGGCGATTCGCGAACGGATTGGCGTTGTGTTTCAGTCGCCCAGCGTGGACCTCAAACTGACAGTTTTCGAGAATCTTGCCCAGCAGGGGGCCCTCTATGGGTTGACCAGATCGGTTTTTCGCCAGCGCGCCGACGAGCTGCTGCGGCAACTGGGCCTGTCGGATCGCCGAGACGAACGGGCGCAGACGTTGTCAGGGGGGCTCCGACGCCGCGTCGAGCTGGCCAAAGGCATGTTGCACTTTCCGCAGGTCCTCTTGATGGATGAGCCCAGTACGGGCTTGGATCCGGGCGCACGCAATGAAGTCTGGCAGTATTTGAAGCAACTGCAAACCAAATTTGGCGTGACCGTGGCCATGACCACGCATCTCTTGGACGAAGCCGAAAAGGCGGACCGGATTGCGATTGTGGAACTCGGTAAGCTCGTCGCCCTGGATCGACCGGAGGAGTTGCGGAGCCGAGTGAGCGGAGACGTGGTGACCATTGAAACAAAACATCCGCGCCAATTGGCCGACCGCATTCAGGAGCGATTTGGAATTGCCACAACAACCATGGACCAGACCGTCCGGTTGGAACAGCAGCAGGGGCACACCTGGGTACCGAAATTGATCGAGGCTTTTCCCGGCGACGTCGACGCCATCCGTGTTGGTCGCCCGACGTTGGAGGACGTATTCGTGCACTTGACGGGTTGCGTCTTCTGGGACGACGCGCCCCACGACAACAAAGCCTGAAATTTTCGGTGACGGCGGCAGACGCAATACCAGCGCCAGCGTAGTCGAAACGGTGCACGACTTGTAGACCACGCCAGGGGCGTCCAACCTGAACTGAGCTGAAGCACATGCCAACCACAATGATTCCATCGCCGCCCGACTACGTACGCGTGCGGCCCTTGGCAGCCATGTTTTCACTGGCCTGGCGTGAGTGGCTGCGCTTCTTTCGACAGCGCAGCCGCGTTATCGGAGCCTTAGGACAACCGCTGCTATTCTGGCTGCTGTTCGGTGCCGGGATGAACCAGATGTTCTCGGTCGGAGACATCTCGTATCGGGAGTACTATTTTCCCGGCACTATGATGCTGATCGTCCTGTTTACCGCCATCTTCGCCACCATCTCGATCATCGAAGATCGACACGAGGGCTTCTTGCAGGGCGTGCTGGTGTCCCCGGCACCACGCTGGGCGGCGGTCGGCGGCAAGATGCTGGGCGGAGCCATGATCGCGCTGCTGCAAGCCATGCTGTTCTTTCTCCTGTCCCTGACGCTGGGAATTCGCTTTGGCGTGGTCAATGTGTCGATGATTATCGGTTGGCTGTTCGTCACGGCGCTGGGCCTGACGGCGCTCGGTTTTATCATCGCCTGGGTTACCGATTCCACGCAGGGGTTCCATGCGGTGATGAGCCTGCTATTATTGCCGATGTGGTTGTTGTCGGGAGCTTTCTTTCCCGTTCCGGCGTCCACGGCGGGCATGGGGACCGTGGCGTTAACCATGCATTGGATCATGCGGTTAAACCCGATGACGTACGCCATGGCCGGGCTGAGACGGTTGATGTACGCCGGCATGCCGGATCGGATTGAGGCATTGACGCAACACGACGTCATGTGGCTGCCCGGCATCTTCCTGTGTATGATCGTGGTGTTCGGTTTTGCCATCGCAAGCTTTCTAGTGGCGTGGCGCGTCTCGCTGCGTCCCATGTCGGGAGATTTAAGGTGAAAAGCAAAGCGTTGATCGCCTGGCTGGTGATTTTGTTTGTTTTTTCTGGTTCGACGCTGCTGGTACTCGTCCAACGACGTGCGCAGCATAACGCTGCACGTACAGAAGTGGTTGCCCAGCAAGTCAACGATCATCACGATGCGACCCGCGAGACATCGGATAAAACGTTGACGTTTGTGTTGACTGATCAGGCGGGTGAACAGTTTTCTTCAGAATCGCTCCGCGGCAAGATCTGGATTGGGAGCATCTTCTATTCGAGCTGCCCGGGAACGTGCCGAGCCCAAAACTTGCAAGTGGCGCGATTGCAAAAAGACTATGCCAGCAAGGGAGTCGAGTTCGTCAGTATCACTTGCGATCCGCAAAAAGATACGCCTCAGACGCTGGCCGACTACGCTTCGCTGTTCAATGCCAAACCGGAGTCGTGGCATTTTCTCACCGGCGATTTTGGGCTCATCGAAAAAATAGGTGGCGAAGGCTTCGGCATCGTCGTCGCTCCGCAAACGCACTCCGATCGACTGGTTCTGTTCGACAGGGACGGCTCGCTAGTTGACACATATCGCTCGACGAACGTCAATGACTTCGAGAAGCTCCTGAACAAGCTGGACGAATTGCTGGCCGGGAAAGGGCAGGGGGGGCAGGGGACCGCGACTGGTGGACACGACGGAGATTCAACGCAGGCAACTTCCATGCTGCCCGATGCGTCTGCAAGTCATACGATGCCGGCGAATTAGCCAAAGCGTCGGGAAAGATCGTCGGGCGTATTCATGGTCCAGTGGCTGCCACATATCAACGCGTCGCTCAATCTCCTGGCACTGTTGCTGCTGATAACCGGATTATGGCACATTCGTCGCAAGGACGAAATAAACCATCGGCGATCGATGTTGGCAGCGTTCGTAGTGTCGATCGTGTTTCTGTGCTGCTACCTGATCTATCACGCTCAGGTCGGGCACCAGACGCTCCCCGAGAGCATTCAGGGTGCATATCGCAAGGCCTATTACTGCCTGCTCGTCTCCCACATTCTCCTTGCCGCGCTCGTTCCCTTTCTGGCGATTGCCACCATCTATCTGGCACTGCGCGATCGTCGCCGGGCGCATCGAGCCTTGGCCAAAATCACATTTCCCGTCTGGTGGTACGTTTCGGTGACGGGGGTCATCGTCTACGCGGTATTGTACTTAGGCGGCCGATAAATGCTGGTCAGCGGTTGAACACTTTCCGTCAGTTCCTCTGAGGCGTTGAAGCCTCGCCCGAGGAGTGTGGTCGCCAATGGAAGCCGGGTCGATCATCACGATATCCCCGTTCGACGTTACCGCACGTGATGTTCGTTGGGAGGTCGCTAGTTGGTTCGGCTACCACTAGTGGTCCGGTTTGCGCCACCAGCCACATCGCTGTTGGCCAGGGCAGCGAACGATGGGAACCCCGGTCTGTTCAGAAATCTGTTCCACGAGGCGATTTGCCTTCGGGCAGAAGGCGCGCGTCACCGTGAATGTTCCGTGTGTTGTCCGCAGCGTAAATTCATCGACGATTACAGTAAGTGCCGTGATGGCCCCGTAAGAGCATTCTGCCACGTCGATCGATTGAACATCGGACCAAGTCAATTGGTGACTGCGCAGCGGTGGATAACATCCACCCGCCCACGTAGGCACTCGCAAATCAACGCCGTCATGCGCGATGCGAATTCTGGTCCTTAGCCGCATCCAACCTTGGAGAAAAATCAATGATCCACCGAGCAGACATGGCAACGTGACAAAGACAATCGCTGCGGCCACATCTCCAAGACCTCCCTTCCCTCCCTCACCGTCGCTCGCCACAAAGGGTAGCGCGGATCCACAGGCGATCAATACGATGCCTATCGACAAGAGCAATAGACTGAGCAGTTTTCTCGGTGCAAATGTTTCCGGTTTCATCACAACAAGGGTATCCAATGCACCAGTTATTCCGAAGCAACCGCCGGGCGAGCCGGAGGGATTCCGAGTCTAGCTTGAGACCGTTGCGGCGGTGATGGCGGGAAGTTCGTGTCGGGGCTCGTCAACGCATCGAGGCTGCGGCGATTTCTTCTGGCTTGAGGTCAACGACGTAAGGGCCAGGGCCAGGTGTGGGTAGGCGCCCGCGCGACGGCTATTCATCAATCCGCTTCGCCGTCTGGTGCACGCCAAATTGGAACAGGTCAAGCTCGTCGCACTTGCCCTCGTCGTTCACCTTGAAGGTCAGCGTGGCGTCCACCACCTTGTATTTCCACTCGGTGTCAGACTGCGCAAACACCTGAAACGTGGGCTGTCCAGTCAAGCCAACCAGCAGTTTGTCATCCTTTACGGAGACGGTGAACACCAGCTTGGGAGCTAGTTCGTATTTCCCCACGTAGCGCTGCATCACGTCAGGTGCGACCGTTACGGACGCGACCAGCGTTCGCGGTTCCACGGGCGCTCCAGCCAAAGATTGAAACAGGGTTTGCGCAAATTCATCCACGGGTCCGCTGGCGGTATTGGACAGCACGATCAGGGCCATCTCCAGCGGTCGGTTGATCAGTAGCATGGAGTGATATCCGGCCGTCTGGCCGTTGTGCCAACGAGTCTGGCCGTCCCTGGCCACGTGCCAGCCGAGGCAAATGGCAAAGTCAGCGTCTTTCTTGATGGGAGGCTGGTGAATCTGCCATGCCAATTCCAACGCCTCGCCAAGTTCTCCCTCGGGCGGATGCAGGCATGCGTTCATGAATTTCAGCATGTCGTCCGCGGAGCTGAGAATTCCGCCCGCGCCCACCAGGGCATCAAATTGCCAGTTCACGGCCGGGTTGCCCACAGCCATGAAGGGCGCAGCCAAACGCTCGCGCTGATTGACGGAGAGCGTTACCCCCGTGTCGGCCATGCCCAGCGGTTCGGTAATCCGACTCTTCAACAGGTCCTCGTAACTGGAATTTGCCCGCGCCGCCAGCACGGTTCCCAATAGCCCAGCCGCGAGGTTCGAGTACTCGATCGCCTCGCCTGGCGCCCGCAGTAGCTCGTACTTTTTCAAAAACTCGTAAAGATCGTTCGCGGAGTAGCTGGCATAGGGGTCTTCCGCTGTCGGATCAAGGTTGTCCGGCAGACGAGGCAGGCCGGACGAGTGGGTCGCCAGATTGAGCAACGTGATCGGCTTATCCCCTTTGTGCGGCATGGTGACACCCTCGGGGAGCAACTGCTGCACGGGCTCGCCCAGGGTCACTTGTTTCCGGACCGCGGCATCAGCCAGTAACAATCCGGTGAAGACTTTTGAAACGGAGCCAATCTCGTAAATTGTTCTTCCGTCCGGCGCAACGCCCATCTTGCCGGCCGTGTGCCCAAAACCGAATGCGCCGGACTCCCCCTTTCGAATCACTCCCACCGACATCCCCTCGATCAGCCCATCGTCCATGTAGGGTGAGGCGAATCGACCCACGTGATCCTGCAGGGATTCCTGCGCCGCAGCTGGACCAGACACGCTGGCCAAGAGGACGACCAAGCATGCCAACAAAACAATCTCACGGATCAAGGCGTTTCGGATCATGGATATCTTGCTCGCAAAACAAAGGCGACGCCAGGCATTGGAATCGAAGCGTGTGGCCAACGAGGAACGACCGCTCTGGAAGTCCGACGGACAATCTCCTGGCGGAGTGCGGATGGGCTGACGCCCAACGCCATCTCGTTCCGCGAGTCCGGTGCGAATAAGAGCAGCCGACGTGCGTTAGTACACAGTATCCGCCTACGCCATACAGCGAGAAATCTCTGCGGCGTCGGCGCAGCGATTTCCGCTCCGCATTCTGGCAGATCCCCGGGCTGATTCAACCCTGGAACGTGCTGCGAACCTTCTGGCAAGCGACAATCAGCCCTTCCAGCAACCAGAATTCGTGTTGGTGGACAACCCCAGGATCTGATTCCTTGTCCCGTTTACACTTGTTGATTAGACTCAGACTGGGGACCGAAGGGGCACTCTGGTCACCGATTCTTGGGTGACCTTTGCAGGGCGGTGCCAAACCGAACGGGACAAGTGGCATCCATGCCATCTACGTTTCTGCGAGTCAGTTGCGAATGAAATCAGCCGACGTGCGTTAGCACACGGTTGTCCCTGTAATCGGGAACCGGACGCTGGCGCGCTCACCGCCGGCCGATGCGACCACCACGCCTGGGGTTAAGGCGCGGTGCGGGGGCCAGTTCGATCAACGCCGAGGGCAGCGTATTTGAGAGGTAGTAAGGATCATCACATGATTTTAGCGATCAGAAAAACTGGCCAGCACTTGGCCCAAACAGTGCTAATTTCGGTTTTGTTGACGTCGAGCGTTCGCGCGCAAACCGACATGCCGCTGGGGGGATTCATCCCCTACGTGGGTATGGCGTTGACGAACCAATACCAAACGCTGGATACCTCCTCACTGTTTTTTCTCGCCGAGACCGAAACGTCTCCGGGCGGAAGTTTTCTCGGCCCTGGGACCAGTGCGCATTACGAGTTGGCGCTACTGGATACGGGGGCGGCCACCCACATCATCACGCAGTCCGCGTCATCATCCACGGGTTTCGCGATTGACCAGGAGGGTTTCGACGGCACGAACTTTCAGACCATCGGCGGCGCTACGGGCCTGATTAGCCTGGAGATTACCGATCCGTTGGGGGTGTACGCCGCGGGATTGAGCCATCGTACGGGCGCTGGTTCGCAATTGACCATGAACAACGCGTCGCTGCGCGGGCAATCGAGTTTCAGCATTCTCTCGGCCCCCAGCCAATGGACCTTACCCAACATTATTGGCTTGCCCATGGCGGCCCAGCACATGATTACCATCCGTAACGACCAGCCACAAATTTTTCAGCTGAACGGTCGCACGGTGCGGACACCCAACGTGTTGCTGGGCGATCTGGGAACGAGCAGTCAACAGAGTGCTCAACTGGACATCACGCGGCGCCTGCAAATGAACGTTCGCCCCGGAATCAGCTTTGTACAAGGGCCGATCTACGTTTGGGAACTTGACTTGGGAACATTTCAGGGCCACGAAAATCCGCTCTCCCCATCGGTTATCGAGAACGGTGGCCTGTTTGTGGACATCGACGCATTTCATGGGGCCGACTCGTTACAAGACACTTCATTTCTGTTCGATACGGGCGCCGACTTGACGGTCGTCTCGCAACAAACGGCCGCGCGACTGGGCTTTGACCCCATTCTGGACACGCCCGAATTCGTTCTGCAGGTTGAGGGCTCGGGCGGACTCAGCGAGAACATCCCCGGATTCTATCTCGACCGTTTGAAGCTCGATACCGTCGGCGGCTCGTTCGAGTTGACCAACGTACCAGTGGCCGTGCTGGATGTCACCAATCCTAATGATCCTGGAAACATCATCCCGGGAATTCTGGGCACCCACGTGTTCGCCGGTCGCAATCTGATCATCGATGCCAATCCGCAGATAGGGCAGGGGGGGAACGGTCCCAGTTTGTACATCAGCGATCCAGTGACTGACGGGCACGCCTGGGCCACCACCGCACCCAGTGCCAATTGGACCACGTCCGGTAGCTGGTCCGCCGCGGGAGTTCCTGGCATCCTGTGGGACGCCGAGGTTGCCAATGTGCGGGGGAGCAACCAGGAAGCAACCCTCGCCACCACGTCGACAATCTATCGTGCCACCATCTCCGGCGGACCAGCGGCTGAAATGACCGTCAATGTCGCCACGGGCGGTAAGTTGGAGTCCTATGCGGACCTGTTGATCAAAGATGGGGGTCGCATCCACCTCTCGGGTGGCGCCCTGGACGCCCAATTCGTACAGCTCGATGGAGGGAGGTTGACGGGCAACGGCAATATCTTTGTCGGAACAGGTCCGGTCACCGGCTCGGTACGCAACGTGGGCGGGGTCGTGGCACCCGGAGATCCCGCTGGCAATAACCTCGGACAGCTGACGATCACCGGCGACTTCGCGAATGACGAAAACGGCACGCTGTCGATTGACTTGGGTGGTACCATGACCAGCCAGTACGACCGCATTGTCACTAGCCGTTTCGCATTTCTGGCGGGAGAGCTGGAAGTCTCGCTGGTCAATGGCTTCGCCCCCGTCGTGGGCAACACGTTCACCATCCTGACGACCGCGGCGGCAGGCCGGCTCGGCGAATTCGATACGTTATCCTTGCCGTCGACCTTTATATGGGCCGTGAATTACGGGAGCAACAGCGTG
Source organism: uncultured Planctomycetales bacterium (assembly GCA_963695565.1). Classification (GTDB taxonomy): domain Bacteria; phylum Planctomycetota; class Planctomycetia; order Pirellulales; family Pirellulaceae; genus CAVOGW01. The sequence goes on along the minus strand of CAVOGW010000001.1, from coordinate 724,451 downwards.
ACGCTGCAAGTCACTGGCCTGGGCTTTTCGGGCGATTTTGACAATGACGGCATGCTCGATTGCGATGACATCAATACGCTGGTAAATGCCGTCGCCACGGGGAACACGTCCAGCAGCTACGATGTGAACGGAGATGGCCAAGTCAACGTACTGGACGTGCATGCGTGGATCACCGATCTAAAAGGGACGGTCATCGGAGACGCCAACCTGGACAATGTCGTGGATGGGCAGGATTTCATTGCCTGGAACGACCACAAGTTCACATCGACGGCCGCATGGTGCTCCGGCGACTTTAATGCCGACGGCGTCGTGGATGGACAGGACTTCATCACGTGGAATGACCATAAGTTTCAAAGCGCCAGTTCATCGCACGTGCCCGAGCCGGCCAGCGGTATCCTAAACATGGCGTTTTTGCTGCTGGGCGTCGCGCGGCGGAGGGGCAGGGTGTTGGCAATTGGGCGGTGCGCTTCGGTCCAAATGCGTCAAGCTTGAATCAACCTGCGACGTCAGGGAGCCAGAACCCGACCGCATCAACCAGCGACCAGGGGCGTGAAAGCGTTGCTTACCACGGCCGATACTGCGCATATCCCTATCGCTTGCCGATGTGTCCTTGGGGCTCCTGTGCTAAGATCTGCTTGATGCACAGTACTGGCGCATCAAGAGCTGTATCAAGCAAAAAAACTGAAGCACCCATCGGCAAGCGATGGGCATGTTAACTGAGCCGTTATCGGTACTAAGTCAACAAGCCACAAGCTCACAAAAGATGATCCACAAAGAACGACATCGCACCGACCGGATTGGCTGGCTGCGTGCGGCTGTCCTGGGGGCCAACGATGGCATCGTTTCCACGGCGAGTTTAATCGTTGGCGTAGCCGCTGCCGACGCCACGCACGCAAATATTATGGTGGCCGGTGTGGCCGGCCTGGTCGCCGGCGCCATGTCGATGGCGGCCGGTGAGTACGTGTCTGTAAGTTCGCAGGCCGATACCGAGAATGCCGATCTGGCCCGTGAGCGCAGGGAACTTGCCACGGACGGTGAGGGGGAGCTGTCGGAGCTGACCACGATTTACGTAGGACGAGGGCTGGACGCATCGCTGGCGCGTCAAGTCGCCGAACAACTGTCAAAACATGATGTGCTCGCCACACATGCCCGCGATGAGCTGGGCATCTCCGAAACCATGACGGCACGCCCGGTCCAAGCGGCGTTAGCCTCGGCCGGGACGTTTGCGGTCGGTGCCGCACTCCCCCTACTAGCAGCGTACCTGACGCCGGTCAATCTGATGGGGATCGTTGTCTCGTTGACTTCCCTGGGATTTCTGGCACTGTTGGGCGGCACCTCGGCATACGTGGGTGGGGCTCCTATCGCCAAGGCAGTTGCCCGCGTCAGCTTCTGGGCGCGCTGGCGATGGCGGCGACTGCGGGCATTGGTAGACTGTTTGGCGTCGCCGTTTGACGCCGCAGTGAACCAGGCGAGCAGGATGTCGCTGCTGCCAAACCGTGACCTATTCCATCGTTTGTAGGGCCAGATCGATGGCGTCATAGCTTGACTTGCGCGAATGCAGTCGCATCCCGCGATCGTCGGCGTCATCCCGCTGGAGCGGAGACGACGTGCTGATGAGCGTCGAACTTCGAGCGGCACTCGTGAACTTGTTCAAGTTCCAAAACAGAAAATCGTTCCCGTCGACAAATCCATTTGCGTCAAAGTCCCCGGCGCTCCAGGCAGCCGCGCTGGTGAATTTATGAGCGTTCCAAGCGAGGAAATCGTTTCCGTCGACGAGTCCGTCCAAGTTGGCGTCACCGCGCAGGTACGGATTGCCCGATGCTAAATTCGTGGCTCCGGCCAATTGCAGCCAAACGTCGACATCCGCGTTATCCACCAGGCCATCGCCGGAGATATCGAACAAGGGATCGGCCGGTCCCAAAGCAACATGGGCGACCAGGAGATCCAGGTCCGCTACATCCAGCAAACCGTCCTGGTTAAAATCGCCAGACAGATCGGTGATGATCAGTTGCGACCCGGTAGCCGCTACGACATACGCGTTGTTGGACGTTACCGTCAATACGACGGTTTCCTGACCCTCCGGGTCTCCGTCGGGCACCGCTTCGATCAGAATTTCCGCCTCATTCTGCAGGTTACCCAGGGTCACGCTGGTGGGGACCAACTGGTAGTCGACGCCGTTTGTGGCGGACCCTGCCAAATCGAACGTCACGGTCAGCGGGCTGGACGTGGGGCCATTGCGCATGATCGTGAATTTTCCGGCAGCGCCTCCCTCGACGCTGACCGGGACACTGGTCGCACTGTTGACTTCCGGCTTGAGATTCCAGGCTACCTGGTAATTACTGGACGTGCTGGAATTGTACGATTTGGCCAACAGGTAATACGTTTCGCCCTTCACGAAGTTGTAGCTAAGACTTTCATTTCCGCCGTCACGTGTGGAAGAGCGGAGCAGATTCTGATCCACATCGTACAAATAGATGTCGATGTTTCCGTTGGACTGCGCGGAGGTAATGGTATAGTCGCCGCTGGACGTTGCGGTAAATCGGAAATAATCGTCGTCGCCGCCCCAGTGCACGGTGAGTCCCGTTTGCACAAACGTGCCCATCTCGCCCATGTCGGTCGCCGTCTCAAAGGTATCGTTCAGCGACTGAGCGTCGAAGATATCGAGCGGGATTCCGCCCGAAGGAGGATTGGCATTCAGTGTGTAGGGAAACGTCTTGGCATTGTTGGCGTCGTTCGTTTCCATCACGGCGTTCTCGCCGTCCAATTCCACTTCCAGAAAATACTGCCCATTAGGGACGTCGGTCACGTCAATCCACTGACCCGACAGACCCGATGAATAGACGTCCGCGAAGCCCACGTGGATGCCCTGCAGCAGGCCGCAGCCGGTCGAGGGCTGGCCTGGTCTGCCGTAGCCCGGCAAGGTCGTGGAACTCTGCCCATTTTCCATGGTGAACGAGCTGTTGATATTGATCAGGCAGAATCCAACCTTCTCGCCAATTGCACCCGTCCCGTCGCTACGTTGTACGTAATCGCCGGGCTGCCCGTTGACGTTGTACCGCAGGCGGTAGTAAGCATAGCCATCGAAGTGGAAGTGCCCGTGTCCGGTATGATACGTGAATTGGCCCGCCGCCACGTATTCCGCGAGTGAGTACGAACTGCCATTGAAGTCGTACAACCCCTGCAGGACATTCTGGCTGCCGTCTGGATTCACCCAACTCGTGATGGGAGCACCTGTTGGGATGGGGTCAATCCCGGGACGACCTGAAATGAGAATTGCGGGTCCGTTGCCCTGGTTGTTGACTCGCGTGCTGAATCGCACCAGGTTGCGGCCGGGCTGTGTGGTTTGATCCAGGCTCAACGAGCTGACGGTCGGGAAAAAGTCCGGCAGTTCCACCGTCTCTGTCGGGCCAAGACCGGTGGGCAGCCCCAACACCTCATCAAAATTAACCGGGCCGTCGAAGCGGGGGTCTGAAATCAGGTGCGGGTTAAGCTCGTTTTGTTCGAGCGGCGATAGCGATTCGTACTGATCGAGCGATAAGTGGCCGTCTCCATCGGAGTCGAGCTTCGCGACGATCTGCTGCGCAGCAACGGAATCCACAGCATGGTCGTGACCGGCATGCAAAAGCATTCGAGCTTCTAACGGCTCAAGGGACAGTCGCAGGTTGCGGTTCTTGTTCGTACGAGAAGAGCGATTTACTCGAATCATGCGGGGGGTCCAATCTGTTTACAGAATTGTGGCGGGCGAGGCGAGAGGGCCAATGGCCAGATCAATAAGAAAGGCGAATTCCATGACCCCTTGTAACCCGAATCCGCGGCCTTGTCAATTTCCGCGGACACAATAACTGGGTCGTCAAAACGGACATCGTTCCACCGCCAGGCCCGCAAAATGCGGCGGAAGTAGCGGTGTTTCCCCAAAAAAGCGGATGAGCACGAACGAATCTCGGCCGTGACTCAGCCTTCTGCCAAGAGCGGAAAAAGAAACGAGCTATCGCCCCACCAACATCCACGTGATGATGGACACCAAGACCGCGACGCCGACCAGTCCGCCGATGATGGCGAAGGGTAGCCAGGCAGACTCCCAAACCGTCGGTTTCGGGGCCGTCAATTGCGTGCGCGGCAACGCGGCGCCCTTTGCAAACTGCTTGTCTTTTAACAGGGAGTCCAAGGGCCCCTGACTAAGCGACGCGATGTCATTCTCGTTGACCGTCGGAACCTCAAAGTGCGCGTGCTCGTCATCTTTGCCGACGGTCGTTTCGACATTGTCCTCGGCGGACGGCATGTCCTCCTCCAGCGGAGCCAGCGTGAGGTTATCGTTGATGGACGAATCCCCCCCAATTTTGACGGTATCGGCGCGGGCGTTCGTGGCCGTGTCGCTACTAGGCGGACTGTGTGTGGTGGAGGGGCGCCCGCCAAATCGCCCGCCAAATCGGCCGCTGTCGGAGGTCGTCGAGCCCACGCCTGCCGATTGCTTTGCCGGGATTCTCCCTTTGGTAACCAGCCAGTTTTCCAGTTCTTGTTCCACCACGTTGGCGAACTGAATACGATCGTTGGGCAGCTTGATCGTCATGCGTCGAAAGATATCGACCAACACGCGGGGAATGTCGGGGCGAAAATGGTAGAGGCTGGTCGGTTCCTCACGCTGATGTTTCAGGAGTCGTTCCGCGATGGAACCTTCGGGAAATGGCGGCAGACCCGTCAACAGGAAATAAAGCGTGCAGCCCAGACTGTAAATGTCGGCCCGCGAATCAACGCGCTGGCTATTGACGGCCTGTTCCGGAGCCAGGTAATCGGCGGTGCCCACCACGGAGTCATCATAAATAGCACTGAGCGCCGGGCGATCATCCTCGGAGAATTTGGCCAGACCCATGTCGAGTAGTTTGACCACACCCTTCTTGTCTAACAGGCAATTGGCCGGTTTAACGTCCCGGTGGATTAAACCCGCATCGTGAGCATGCTGCAAACCGCGCGCGGCTTGCGCGATGTAATCGGCGGCGTCCAAAAAGGACAGGGGACCGTCTTCCTTGACGACGCGATTGAGATCCCGACCATCGACGTACTCCATCACGATATAATGACGATCACCGTCTTGATCGATATCGTACGCCCGGACGATGTTGGGATGGTCCAAGGCGGCCGCCGCTCGTGCCTCCCGCTTGAAGCGATCCAGGTAGTTGGGATCGTCGACGTATTTCTTGGGGAGCACTTTAATGGCCACCAATCGCTCCATGACCGGGTGCTCAGCCAAATAAACGCTGCTCATGCCTCCCGTGCCAATGTGCCCCAGCAGGCGATACTTGCCCAGCGTGAATCCGCGGTACTTTCCCTTGAGCAAGTTATCGGCGTGCCATGAATTTATCAGGCCGTTCTCCACCAACGTAGCCGCGAGTTGAGCGCCGTCCATCCCAGCGGAAGCCTGCTCGACAACTTCAGACAGCTGCCGATCATCCAGCAATCGGCTGCGCTGCAAATAGTCCAGAAATTCGGCGCGCGTCAGCGTACTCATAAATTAGATGATGGACGAGATTGCCAAGGTGCTCATTTAGCCGACGAAGGCTGTCCTTCCGTGAAAGAGCCCGCAACAAGGATAAAAGACGAGTTACCTAGTATTCTAGATGAAGCGGCATTTTTTTCCAGCAAACATTTCGTTTTCCTGGACTGCGCGGCAGATACTCCTCCCAGAAACGGAAACCGCCGCGGCCCCATCGCAACCCTGAACCCTCTCTCGCCTGCAGCCGGCCGAATCGCCCCACCAGCCCCGTTGCGAGGCTTTCCGTGCGCAATAAACTAACGGACGCCGATGGGCTTGGCAAGATTCCCGGCCTCATCTTCATGATTCAATTTGAGCAGCACTATGGACGTTTCCACGGCTCCACCCGTGCAACGCGTGCGCCACGCGAGCCGATGCTGGGCCTCTTTGCCTGGGTGGTATCGGGGGTGATCGCCGACCGGTCGATCGATCTGTGGTGGGAATTCTGGTTGGTTTTGGTGTCCGCAGCTCTGTTCGGCTGGCTGATGCTCTCCGGGCGGGTTGCGCGCCAACAGGTCCGGGGATGGCAGCCAGGATGGGCCCCCCGCATCCGCAGATCAGCCATCCCTGTCGCCGTGTTTGGACTGTCGGCGGCGTGGCATCACGTCTATTGGAACTGTTACGACGAGGCCCATCTGGCGTTTACCGTCACGGAGCAGCCGCAGCCGGTCTGCCTTCGAGCCCAGGTCGTCTCAGCGCCGGCGAACACGGTCCAGAATCCCGACCCCCTGCGGATTCCCATCGGCCAGGAGCAGTGTCTGGTGAACGTCCGCGCGACGGCGCTTCGCGGCTCAGACCAGCATTGGCGGAAGGTTGTCGGATGCTGCCGCGTCCGGGTGCGGGGACACGTGAGTTCGGTCGTGCCCGGGGACAGCGTCATGTTGTGGGGCCGACTCGCACGAGCCCACGAGGCCATGAATCCAGGTGGTTGGGATGCGGGTCTTTTTGCACGCGCCCAAAGAACGCTGTGTGTGCTCGACGTGAAACACCCGGGCTGCGTGCGACGCGTGGCACGCGTCAGCCCCTGGAATCCGGCCTGGTTTCTGCCACGGCTGTGCGGTTACTTCCAACAAGTACTGCTGACGCAAGTCGGCGGTCAGCCCGGCGACCTGGCGGTGGCCGCGTTGCTGGGTATCCGAACTCACGTCGACGACGCAACGATTGACTCTTTTCTGGTGACGGGCACGATTCATCTCCTGGCCATCTCCGGTTTACATGTGGGCATCCTGGCCTACGTGCTCTTGCACGGGCTGTACACCATCCGCATCCCCCGGCAGGCATCACTGATCATGGTCATGCTGTTTTGTCTGGCGTACACGATGCTGGTCGGGTGCCGCGCTCCGGTCGTGCGGGCGACGGTAATCGTGTGGGTTTCCTGCGCGGGACTGCTGCTGTATCGCCCATGCCTGTCATTCAACACGCTGGCCGCGGCCGGCACGATTGTACTGGCATTGAATCCGACGGAGGCCTTTGCCGCCGGCGCTCAACTCTCGTTCGTGGCGGTAGCCGCCATGATTTGGATTGTCCCCAAGCTGGCCGCTGGTAGTGCCGAGCCCATCTCGAAGGCGTTCTACCGCCGTCACCATTCCCTGCCACGACTACTGGCCGCAAAGCTGGCCCGCAAAATGCTCATGGTGGGGCTGGCCACAATCGCCATCTGGCTGTTGACGCTGCCGTTGGTGTCGTTCCATTTTAATCTGATCTCACCCATTGCGCTATGCCTGAATCTCTTTTTGTGGATGCCGCTGGCCACGGCGCTGATCAGTGGACTGATCACGCTGTTGCTTGCCTGGGCACCGGCGGTAGTCGTGGCCCCGCCCGCGGCCGTGTGTCGCGCGTCTTTGCAGCTACTGAGCGACTGCGTGCAGTCGGCTTCGCTCTGCGCAGGGCCATTATTGGGTGGCTGGGCCGCCCGCATGGCTCGTGGTCGTCTTTTACACCGGCCTGTTTTTGGGCCTGGCATTTCCGCTCGTCCGCCTCCGCTGGAAGTCCTTGATGGGAATCCTGTTTGGACTTTTGATGACCGGCTGGCTGGGCTGCTCCTGGGCGCGGAGCGGGCCTGACAACGAGCTGCGGATGACATTCCTGTCGATTGGCCACGGCACATGCGTTGCGATGCAGTTTCCAGACGGCCGCGTCTGGTTGTACGACGCGGGAACCTGCGGGAACCCTCGTTTTGCGGTCCAGGAGATTTCCAGGTTCCTGTGGTCGGAGGGAATTACCCGCATCGACGGCGTGTTGCTGTCCCATGCGGATTTGGATCACTACAATGCGGTACCCGGCTTGCTCAGCCGTTTCCCGGTGGCACGGGTCTTCACGTCCCGCTCGTTGTGGGCCAGTCCGCAACCGGGAATTCGAGCGCTGCGAGAATCTCTGGAACGTGCGCACGTGCCCATCGCCTGCGTGGAGGCCGGCGATCGATTGCCGCTCCATTCCCCGGCCACGATTCTGGTGCGGCACCCGGCCGCGTTAACACGGCTACAGGACAATGAAGCCAGTCTGGTCCTGGAGATTGCCTATCAGGGTCGTCGCATCCTGCTACCTGGCGACCTGGAAGGGGAGGGGATGCAGCGGCTTTTGGACGAGCCTCCCACGGATTACGATCTGGTGATGGCGCCCCATCACGGCAGTCGACACAGCGCACCACGCGCCTTTTGTGAGTGGGCCACGCCCGAGTGGATCGTCGTCAGTGGCGGTCGACAGGCACTCGATCTTGACGATTCGCCGTTCCGTTGCCGCGGCGCCACGTTGTTGGTCACCGCGCGGCACGGTGCCGTTCAGATCAAGGTCGTCGCCGGAGAGTTGCAGGTAGGTGCCTTCGCTCGTGAAACGTAGGCTGGCGAATGCAGCACCAGGATGCGAATTGCCCCTGTTCGCTCCAGTTCAAATCCCCGCTCTCTCGCTAAAGCCGCTCCGCCTCGATCCAACTCAACGATCCGTCGCCGTTTCCGTCGGCACGCTCGAAGTCGCTGATCCGCCCCAGGAATTCGCGGCGCTGCAGGGTCCCGTCGTGGTTGGCATCCATCGCCTGAAACCAGTTTGGTGCGGCCGGCGCATCTTCTGCCGGCGCTCATCCACCACAGTGGGACCCGGCGATACTGGTCCGGGCGCAGTCCCCGGTCGCAAACTGATATCAAATCCGGGGTTCGATTCGTCAGGCACGATTCTCGTGTCTCCGTTCCGATCCAACGTTCGCAGCGACTGGACACTTTGGGCGATTTCCGTCACGCTCAATCGACCGTCTCGATTGCGGTCCATGGCCGCGAACAGTGCGTCGCCACTCGACTGCAAGACCAATTCCAGTCGCAATCGGGACATGTCCGCGAAAATGCTCAACAGTTGTTCGATCTCGGCCTTCGTCAGCAGCCCGTCGGCATCCTCGTCCAGCAACTGAAAATCGACTCCCAGCGGCCGCAGATTCTCAAATTCGGAGGCCGACAGCTGCTGGTCGGCATTGGCGTCGGCGCGGTCCATGATCGCACTTATGTAATTGTCGCCAACATCCGTCGCGGCGGGTGGGATCGTGATCCGCATCATGTCATGCGCGAAGTCGATTTCGGTAAATTGTTCCGAATGGCGGACAACTTGGCCTGCGGTAGACTCCACGCGAATCAGGTTGCGCGCCACTCCATTGGTTTTGAGTTCGATGTGACTCTTGATGGTGACGTCGGCGTTGCCATCCAGCAACATGCGCAACTCGTCGTCCCAGACAACTCCGTCCCCGTCGGCGTCCAGAGCCTGCCAGGCCAGCGGCCAATCGCGCAAGTTCTCCGAAAACAGAGGGGCTCCCAGGGCGAATTGTTCTTGCAGTCGAAACAACAGCTCGCCGAAATCCGGTTCTTGATCGGTGAGAAAGAATACGGGCGCGCCACGCGAGCCGCGACTCGGTTCCCGGATCATCCGCGCGTCGTCCGGAGCACTTTGGAACTCGCCGGACAACAGAATCCCATCGTCGTCCGCATCCAACATCATCAGCCGTTGGGGAGCGTCCTCGATTTCATCCTCGTCCAGCTGCTGATCGCCATTCCGGTCCAGCACGTGAGCCAACGCGGAATCGAAAGTTGTAGCGACCGTCGGCGACGAACGAACAACCAACCAGTTGCGGGAGGCACGTCCCCGATTGATAAATGGAATCAGCTCGTGCGGGTCCACGGTTTCGTCGGCATCGGAATCGTAGGATCGAAACAATAAGTCACGCTGCCGTCCGCGTGGCACTTGCATTCCGCCCGTGAACTGATTCACGAGCCCCGATTCCGCCACCTCGTCCCAGGAAATGCGGTGGTCACGGTTCCGGTCCAGATATGGCAGCAGACGTTCGGCCGCGTGCTCCGCGGCCGCGTCCATCGATGTTCCCTCCGCGCAGGCGCACAGCTCGACCAGCAACGGGCAGCGTGGAGTAAGCAGCACGAACCGATAGGGCGCGACGTCCAACATGTTCCAATCTGGCGTCTCGTCGGTCTCCTTAGCATGCAGTTCCTGGCTCCCCAAGTCGCCCGGCACGACAGCGGCGGCCGATTCGTCGGTCGCGTCTTCTGCCAGATCATCGGCGGGCAGGCGAACTTCGTGTTTCAGCGGGGTCGTTGGCGAATCTCGCGCTGCGCTCAGCGAGCTGGTCTTCCGCGTCGGACGCGAGCGGGACTGGGGGATCACTTTGTGCTGGGGAGTGTGACTGAGCCGTGGACATCGCTGGCGCCGGCGGTGTGGCGGACGCCTTGGTCCCGAGGGGCGGCGGGGTTGTTGGCGTCGGGGTTGACTGACGGCAACCGCAAACCGCGAAGGCCAACATCCACAATGCAAGCGTCCAACGGTGACCAGCCATCATGCGAGTATGCCCTCAACGGGCGTCCCTTCGGTCAGACGCACCGGGCGACCCAGGCTGGTCGTGTTCTCAAGGTCGGGTGACAGGCCGAGCGCCTGGCAGACCGTTGCCAGCACGTCGGGAATCTCCACTTTGCCGTCCACGACCTCTCGTCCGTCCGGACTTGTGGACCCGTAGGTTTGCCCCCCGTTGATACCTCCGCCGGCCAGCACGCAGCTCCAAGCGTCGGGAAAGTGATCCCGTCCCCCCATCGAGTTGATTTGAGGCGTCCGCCCAAACTCGCCAATCCACAGAATCGTCGTGCTGTCCAACAAGCCCCGCTCGTCGAGTTCTGTCATGAGCGTGGCCCAGCCGGCGTCTAATTCCGCGGAAAGTTGCTTGACGGTGCGAAAATTGTTCTGGTGCGTATCCCATTGCAGCCCGCCACTGGCGATGCCGCCCAGCGTAACTTCGACCAGCGGCACGCCACGTTCGATCAGCCGGCGAGCCACCAGGCAGCCTTGACCGAAAACGCCGCGACCATAAGCGGCACGCACGTTGTCCGGTTCGTCGGCGAGATGAAAGGCCTCGGCCGCCTCGGCATCCATCATGCGGAATGCGCGATCGTAGATCGTCTGATGCGACAGCGGCGCGGCCGTGGGGTGCTGCGCTAGAAACCGTTGCTGGACTTGCCGCCACAACGCTCGCCGCTGGGCAACGCGGTTTGCATCGAGTCCCTCCGGGGGAGCCAGGTTTTCTACCGTGAGCTGCGCATACGCATCGGGATCGCCGGATTTTTCTACTGCCTGGACTGTGGCCGCGGCGAACTGGGGTCCCAGAAATCCAGGGGCAAATGCATCCGGATTGATGGCCGCAAATTGATTGATGGCAAAATAGTTCGGCAGTAGCGCGGTATCATTTCCAAGTGCTTTGGAAAAAACGGAACCCATGTCGGGGTACTTAAGTTCCCCGCCCGGGCGCTGCCCAGTGCGCACCAGATAGGTCCCCGCGCATGGTCTCCTTCTTTCGTCGTGACGCCACGCAAGATGGCCATCTTATCGGCCAGCCCCCCCAATTTGGGCAGATGTTCGCTGAAGCGGATACCCGGAACGGAGGTTGACACCTCTTTGAACTCACCGCCATGGGCATGCCCCGGCTTCATGTCGAACGTGTCCAACTGGCTTGGACCACCGGCCATCCAAAGCAACACACAATGGCGGTTCTTGCGTGACTCGTCCGCTACGGCCTGTTCCAGCAGTCGGAACCAGCCACTGGCCGCCAGCCCCATCCCCAGTCCGGCCGCCTTGATGGCACTGCGTCGATTAAGTCGGTAGCCGGAAACCGCGGATGGATGGGTGTTCATGATCGTCGTCCTCCGAATGTAGTCATTTCCTGCGCGGTCAATGGTTCAAGCGAAACTCGGCCGAATTGACAAGTGCCCAGACCATGTCGGCCATGGCGGCGGCCCGCGAATCATCGTCATCCTGGGCACTGAGATACGAGGTAAAGGTCTCCCGTTCAGAGTCATCCGGAAGCCGACCCAAGACGTTTAATACGATGGCTTCGACGCGTGCGGCGGGGTCCAGAAAAGGAGCGCTGAGGGCTGCCAGCAATCCATGATCCGCATCGGCCAGCAGCCCGTTGATTTCGCTGCTGTTCATCAACAACAGCGTCTGCTGCAGGTCGGCCGAGTATTCCAGCGGACGATGCACTTCGGAGCCCATTCTTGCCAGAAACCTCTGTCTGGCGGCATTCGTGAGCGAGATCGGAGGTTGGCTTTCCACCGTCAAGCGTTGATTGTTGTGGACGGCCTGAACCAGCGAATCGAAAACCTGCTCCGGCGTGAGGCTCTTGATCGCCATGGCTGCGAACAGTTCGGGCGACGGAGGCTGATCATCGGCATCCACCTGGCTTGACAATCCGTACGCTCGGGTCAAGGCGACGGCACGGAACAATTCGCGCAGGTTATAATCCGACGCTACAAAAAACTCTGACAGCAGGTCCAACACTTGCGGATGGCTGGCCGCGTTCAACGGGCTCAAATCGTCCACGGGTTCCACCAGTCCACGTCCGAACATCAGCCACCAGACTCGGTTGGCAGTTGCCCGAGCCAGGAACGGGTTGGATTCCGACGACAGCCAGATTGACAACTGCAGCCTTCGGGAAACGAGGGCTTGAGGAGCCGGCTGATCTTTACCCGGGAAGGCGGGCCCGATCGGCTCGTCCTGCTCGGGCAAAGTCACCTCGCCGAAATCGACGTCTCGCAGCCGGAATTGCCGGTATCCCATGTTGGCTTCGCCGTTCACGCGCGCAAAGAAGGCTGCGTACTCCCAAAAATCACGCTGCGTCCAGTCGTCGAACGGATGATCGTGACATTGAGCACACTGTATCTGGATGCCCAGGAAGATGCGCGCCGTACTGGCGGCGAGCTTTTCCGGTTTGACGTCCAACGCCTGGTAGAACAGGACCGGCCCCGCTTCGCTACCACCGTCGGCCGTAATAAAATCGCCCACCAGCCGATCGTAGCGCATGTTTTCGGCAAACCGCCCCCGCAGCCACTGCTGCATGCCGAGGGCGTCCGCGGACCGATCGGCTGGAAATCCGTCGGGTAGCAAAATGCGTCGCCAGGTGTTGGCCAGATGTGTGGCATGCCGCGGGGAAGTGAGCAGGCGGTCAATCAGTCGCTCCCGCTTCGCCGTGTCATTCGAAGCCAGGTAATCGCGAACCACCGCTGCCGGCGGAACTGTACCCACGAGATCCAGGTATCCCCGGCGCAAGAACTCGCTGTCGGACGCCATCGCTGCCGGCGTGATCTGGGCAGCGTCCCAGGCCTCCTGCAGGATCGCGTCGATACGGGCGGCCACATCCCGAGCCGCCTGCGGCGCGGCCGAGTGTCCTTCCTGGATGTTCACGATCGTGAGCATCAGACAAACAAACCAGGCACTTCGAGCCATACATGGATCCTCACGCTGACGGAAGTTTCGCTGCCGCGTTAACCAATCGAGGCAACCGGATGTCGCCCGGGCACGACCACAGCCATTGTAGCAGTCAGACAACGCCCCCGGAAATCAGCGACTGTGGCCCCTAAAATTGCGAACGCGCACGGCAGCAGCCCGCTAATTCTTGGCAAGGCCTCATTTTCGGCTCAAGCTCAAGGCCCCTGTTGCCGATCCCGATCGTTGGGTCCTCGTCGGAGAGATTTCCCCCCACGCGCATTTGCGATTACTTCGGGCTGAGATGCTGCTATGGAACCGGTCGCGATCGAAGCCGCCAACGGACTCGCACAGTTTTCCCCCGAAGTCCAGGCATGGGTCAACGACATACTTGTCTGGATCGGATTCGGGACGCTTGTCGGCTTACTCTCCAAAGCTGTGATGCCGGGCCGTGATCCGGGTGGGGCCGTGGTGACCCTGGGACTGGGCATCGGTGGAGTCATCACGGGCTGCGGTGTGTGGTCTTTGTTCACGAACGGACAGCGCGTGGTTCCGGTCAGCCCGCTGGGTATTCTGATCGGGACAGCCGGTGCGTTTGGGCTGCTGTTCTTTTACCGCCTGCTCGGCGGTTATTGGTTCCGCGAAGGGGATGAGCCGATTGGCGTACAGATCAGGCGCCGCCGTCGACCCGTGCGACGGTACACGTATTGAACCCATGACGAGCGCCCCATGGCACTCGGTTTGGGCATTGTGGAACAGTTGTCCCCAACGTTGTCCCCAACTGTTTCCCCCGACATTTTCGCGATTCGCGGAACAACTGAGGACAATGGTTCTACAAACTAGGTGCGCCATTGGGCGTGAGTTACTCGACCGCGTCGCCGCCGGTGGCCGTGCACAAATTGTTGCGTCGAGGTCGCTGGTCGTGGGCTCACGCTGGCGTAAGCCCCATGGCACTCGGTTTGGGCATTGTGGAACAGTTGTCCTCAACTGTTTCCCCCTACCATTTCGCGATTCGCAGAACAATTGAGGACAATGGTTCTACAAACTAGGTGCCATTGGGCTAGCGCCGCAGGCCGTACGCGACGCCGGCGTGTTCTACAAGAAACGCCGAAGAGAAGCTATCATGGTCGATTGAGCGACGCGTGTACCTTTGTTGGGGACTGCCCGCCAGGAGCGAAGACTGTGCGTGGGGGGGAATTGCCGCGCTCGTCGTGTTGGCTGCAACAAAATACGGAGAAATCACGCATGAAGAATGTGATCGAAGTCGCTCACCCGCTGATCGAGCATCATTTGGTCCGACTGCGCGACGAACGGACGTCTCCGGCGGACTTTCGGCTGTCGATAGATCGTTTGGCCGTGCTCCTGGCCTATGAAGCGACAAAGGACCTGGCCGTCACCGCCAAGACCGTGAAGACGCCGTTGGCCGTGACCTCGGGCAGGGTGCTGTGTCAACGCGTGGGTATCGTCCCAATTCTGCGCGGGATTGGGCATGGTTGAACCCGTGTTGAATCTGATTCCCGATTCCGAAGTGTGGCATGTCGGGATCTACCGCAACGAAGACACCGCTGAGCCCGTGGAGTACTACAGTCGGATTCCGCGTGTGAAGCCGATGGATGTGGCGCTGATCCTGGATCCGATGTTGGCCACTGGGGGATCGGCCGGGGCCATCTTGGAAACCCTGCGCAAGCGGCAGATTCCGATTGTCAAACTGTTGTCTGTCATCGCCTCGCAAGCAGGAATCGATTACGTCACTACAAATTTTCCGGATACGCAAATCTATCTTTGTGCCATCGACCCAGAGCTTAACGAGCACAAGTTCATTGTGCCGGGTTTGGGGGACGCTGGCGATCGCATCTTTAATACGCCCCCCGATTAGGCTCACGCGAAACAACGGCGAGCCGCGTGGCGTCAGCCATCTTCGCCGGAATCGGGAAGTTGTGTCGTACGCTGAGGGCAAGACGGCGGGAATTGGATTCAATCCCGCGGACGCGCCCTGCCAACACGGACCGCTAATTCGCTCAATTCGGCCAAAAAACCCATTCTGTCTCGAAATCGCACACGTGCACAGCCGCGACCAAGACGGACCGTGACGCACGTTTTTTTGTTCGTGCGACTTCAAAAGGCCCAGGCGGCTGGTTCCGCATCGCCAAATCGTGACAAATTCTTGTCCAATATGCTTGAATTGTGGATTGCTGTGAGTATTCTGTAGTTTCGGTAGACGAAGGCGCCAAGTCTTCGGGCCTCCATTGATTTCGACTTACTTGGACTTGCTCACAACGAGGAGGGGTATTACTTATGGCTCAACGTTTTTGCGTTGCGGCCGCATTAGCGGCACTGTTAATCACGTCAGCGGCTTCCAACTCAGATGCCGGCTGGGGTTGGTTTGGTGGATCAGGTGGTAGCTACGGAGGTTCCTGGGGTTCCTACGGCGGTGGCTGTTGGGGCGGTTCCTACGGTTCGTACGGCGGTGGATGCTGGGGCGGTTCGTACGGCTCTTATGGCGGATGCTGGGGCGGTTCGGGCGGCTGGAGACACGGTCATCGGAGTTATTATTCCAGCTACGGTTCGTACGGCGGCAGCTATGGTTCGTACGGTGGCTATAGCTACTCCAGCTATGGCAGCGGGGGATACAGCAGCTACGGATCGGCCGGCTACGCGGGCTCGTATGTGACCTACAGTCAACCAGATGTAGTGTACAGTAGCGCTTCGTATTGTGCGCCCGCCTCGAACATTGTCTATAGCAGCCCGGTCACTACAGACGATTGTTGTGGTGGCACCACCGCAGTGGAAAGCAGCTACGAGAGCGCCGCACCCGTCGAGATGCCCTACAGTGTGCCCTCCGAAAGCATCGAATCTCCCGAGGCCACCATGCCCGAAGGTGACAAGAGCGCGTCCGGGGACAGCAACACGGCACTGCTATCGGTGAATGTCCCTCAAGATGCAGTGGTCTATGTGAATGGTTATCGGACCAAGAGCACGGGGCAACTCCGTCGTTTTCTTTCGGCCGGTTTGAATCGAGGTGATCAATACGCTTACGAGGTTCGTGCGGTCGCGAATCGCAACGGGCGTGAAGTCGCGGCGACGCGCACCGTGACACTGTCGGCCGGACGTTCGGCCGCTGTTTCGTTCGACGAGTTAAATATGGTCCCGGACGTTGCGGTGACGACGTTGAAGTTGCACGTGCCGGAAGACGCTCACGTCACCTTGGCCGGTCAAGAAACGGCGATTAAGGGGGCGACGCGGGTATTCCGCACCGATCGCCTGGGGCAGGGCGAGTCGTGGAAGGACTATACGATCCGCGTCACCGTCGTTCGCGATGGCGAAGAAATTACGCGCGAACGGATGGCCACCATCAAGGCTGGGGAAACTCACGAGATGAGCTTCCTGGTCGATGAGGAGATGTTGGCGGCCCGCTAGTTTCAGCGAAGACGTTCATTGTCTGTTACGTATCCAGACAAGGGCCTTGGTGTTCACCGAGGCCCTTGTTTTTGGTGCAGTGAAAAACTCTAGTCGCTTGGGCCATGGACATGCGTAGGACGGATTGGCCAAGTCGCCATGTTACGCGGCCCAGCAGACTGGATCATCCAGCGACTTGGTAATCCGTCCTGCAGTGCAGGACGGATTACCCATCCGTGGAAAGCGATTTGGCCCAACGACATGCATTGCGGATGGGCCAATCCGTCCTGCATTGTCCGCACGAAGGAGAGGCGTTAAGCTGTTAGCAAAATCTCTGACCGACCGTGTGGGTTCATGTCTCGTTCCAATACCGTACGCAAACCGCGATCTGGCTCCGCCGAGCATGAAACGATCAGCTGGCCCGGCTGGCAGCGGAGGCTGGTCAGCGTGCTGCTGCTCCTACATCTGCTGGCCGTAGTTGTGGCACCGTGGTCAGCCCCCCCACCTTCCAGCCGGTTGTCGCGAACGATTGCCGCGTACTTCCGGCCCTACTTGAAACTGGCTTCGCTCGATAATGGCTACCGCTTTTTTGCGCCCGATCCGGGCCCCAGTCACTTGATTCGCTTTGAGATCACTCGAGAGGATGGATCGACGGTGCGGGGGGAATTTCCCAAGAAGGGGGAGCATTTTCCCCGGTTGCTCTACCACCGGCAATTCATGTTGTCCGAAATGGTATTTTCACTCACGGCTCCCACGC
The DNA here is from genome assembly GCA_963695565.1 of uncultured Planctomycetales bacterium. Lineage (GTDB taxonomy): Bacteria > Planctomycetota > Planctomycetia > Pirellulales > Pirellulaceae > CAVOGW01. The sequence continues at coordinate 707,040 of CAVOGW010000001.1, read as the reverse complement.
TCGAAACGCCACCGGAACAGATGCTGACTGCCGAAGAGCAGGACGACCTGGCAAAGCAGCGCGCGTTGGCGAAGAGCCTGCAGCAATCGATCGCGCGGTACCTACTGCGAAAATGGAACGGGAAGAGCGTGCGACTGTACATCGTGATCCATGGCATGCCGGCTCCCCAAGATGTCATCAACGGCATGCGGCTGACAGATCGCCGACTTTATCAGGAAATGGACTTGGGTGAGTTCACCGCGGGGGATGGGTGATGGCGGGTCTGTCAGGTGAGATCAGGTCGTGGTGGCACGACGCCGTGGACGGTTGGAATCGGTTCTGGTTCACACCCCGCTTGCCGCAAACGCTGGGCGTGATTCGCATGGCGGCGGGTGCCATGATCTTCTACACGCTGTTAGTCTGGACCAAGGACTTTGGGGAGTTCTTTCTGGAGGGAGGGCGTATTCCCCGCGAATTTGCGCTCGACTTTCATCAGCACGATCCCTTTGCCTGGAGTCATTTCTTGTGGATCCGTAATGACGCGATCCTGGTGGTCATCCACTTCCTGGCCCTGGCAATTACCGCCTGTCTGACAATTGGCTGGCACACGCGCATCATGGCGCTGCTGACCTGGCTGATCGTAAACTCCTACATGCACCGCGTCCCGGGTACTCTGTTCGGGCTGGACCAGATCAATGCCATGCTGGCGATGTATCTGATCATCGGCGATGCAGGCGGGGCCTACTCGCTGGACGCGCGACGAGCGCGGCGGAAGGGCAGCTTGCCCGCGCCGTGCATCAGCACCAACATTGCTACGCGACTGATACAGCTGCACATGTGCGTGATCTACTTCTTCGCCGCGATTGGAAAACTGCAGGGCATTTCCTGGTGGGAGGGGCGGGCACTCTGGCTGGCATTGTCCAATTACGAGTATCAGTCGATGGACATGACCTGGCTGGCGAGCTGGCCAGCGCTGATCGACCTGGCCACGCACGTGACTGTGTTCTGGGAGTTGAGCTATGCAGCGCTTATCTGGCCAAGGTGGACGCGGCCCTTGATGCTGGGCCTGGCGATTCCGATTCACTTGGGCATCGCTTTTACCATGGGCATGATTACATTCGGCTTGATCATGCTGGTGGCCAACCTGGCCTTCATCGCCCCCGAGTTTTGGCGTCGTTTACGAAAAGTTGAGTTGTCAGGGTGATGGGGATTGGCCACAATAGGGTTTTGATGGCGGCGGCCGACGGCAACACATCCGATCGTGGTTGAATCCGCCGTACGTCGAAGGTGCTGGCGGACCGGGTGAGCGTGAATCACGCTGACGTCATTTGTGAGAGAAAGAACTCAAAATATGTTTCGATCGCTGGCGGTGGCGGGTGCCACGGGTGCTGTGGGGCAGATCATTCGAGAGCTGTTAGAGCAGCGGCCGTTGCTGTTTGAGACGATCAAATTCCTGGCATCATCCAGGTCGGCGGGACAGACGATTCAGTTCCGAGGGCGGGATTATCGCGTGGAAGAGTTATGTCCCCAGGCGTTCGACAACGTCGACCTGTGCATCGCCAGTACGCCGGACGATGTGGCCCGAGACTTTGTGCCGCTGGCGGTGGAGCGCGGCACAATCGTGATCGACGAGAGCGGTGCCTGGCGCATGGATCCCAAGGTGCCACTCGTCGTGCCCGAAGTAAATGGCGAGGCTGCACTGGGTCATCAGGGGATCATTGCCAGCCCCAACTGCTCCACCACGCAAATGGTCGTGGCCATCAAGCCGCTGCACGACGCAGCCCGGGTGAAACGCGTGGTCGTCAGCACCTATCAGGCTGCCAGCGGGGCAGGGGTGGCGGGCTGTCAGGAGCTGAAACTCAGTACCCAAGCGACTATCGAGAACGAGCCGCTTTCCCCGGTCGCATTTACCCATCCCATCGCGTTCAATCTCATCCCCCAAATCGGCTCGGCCAAGCAAGACGGCTACACTTCCGAGGAAATGAAGATGGTCTGGGAGACGCAGAAGATCTTCAATGACGACTCGATCTTGGTCTGTCCAACTTGCGTGCGGGTGCCCGTTTCCAATTGTCACAGCGAGATGATCCTGGTGGAGACGGACAGAGCGCTCAGCGTGGACGACGCGAAACGCGCGTTTGCTCAGGCAGAGGGCATCGTCGTGGTGGATGACCTGCCGAACCAGGTTTATCCGATGCCACGAGATTGCAGCGGTCGTGACGAGGTCTTCGTGGGACGCATTCGCCGCGACCTGTCCTGCCCTCACGGCATTGTGTTCTGGTGCGTCAGCGACAACCTGCGCAAGGGAGCAGCCACCAACGCGGTCCAGATCGCGGAGTATCTGGCGGCGCGGGCGGCGCGGGTGTGATCGGGTCGGACGCCGTTGGCGGCGCTGCGGAGCGGCAGGATTCAGACGCGCGGATGCCATCGGTCATCATCACCGTAAGCTATGACGGTACGAATTACTGCGGATGGCAGTCTCAGGTCAATGGACCTACGATTCAGGCGGCGTTGGAGCGGGCCGTGGCCGAGATCACGGGACAGCGCATCGCCGTTACCGGTAGTGGTCGCACCGATTCCGGCGTGCACGCCCTGGGGCAGGTGGCGAGTTTTTCCAGCGAGGCGCCTCTATCGTGTGGTCAATGGCTCCGTGCGCTCAACGGACGCCTGCCCGCCGACATTCGTATCCGGGACGTGAAGCGGATTGGCCGAAGGTTCGACCCGATCCGGGAAGCGGTGGGCAAACGGTACCGATATCGCTTGAGCGACCAACCGATTCACAGTGTCTTTGCCCACCGTTATGCCTGGCACGTACGACAGGAATTAGATCTGTCCCGCATGCAGCAGGCTGGGCGACTGCTGCTGGGGGAACACGATTTTTCCAGCCTGCAGGCAGCGGGATCTCCGCGCGCTACGACGATTCGCCGGATTGATGAAGTGGTTGTGGCCCGGGATTTACACGACACGGACTTCGTGCATATTGAAGTCGAAGCCAACGGATTTCTGTATCGCATGATGCGCAATATTGTGGGTGTCCTGGTGGACGTGGGGCATGCGGAACTGGAGCCGCAAGCGGTGGCGTCGATTCTGGCGGCCCGAAACCGTAAGATGGCTCGCCGCACCGCTCCGCCGCATGGATTGTATCTGCTGCACGTGACCTTCCCGCCGCTCGACACCGAGCCCCTGGGCCGTTGAAGTAGCGTCGCCGTCCGCGGCGGCGAGGCGCCCGCTTCAGTCGCCGCGATCACGCTTGGTCCCGACATGCCAACCAGGTTGGCTCGTCGGCCAAACGCAAAGCGGGTTTGACGCCGCCGAGGACGGCGACGCTACGGGCCAAGTTGCCGCCATCGCCACATCTTCGCCTTTATTTACCTGGTCGCATCGACTAGACTGATGTATAGCTCGATGGCACCCCGGCTGCCAGCTCGCTGCCAGGGCGTGGGACACACGCCGGGCCGCGAAGTCCACCGCTGAGTCAAACGCAACCAGGACGCGACAGGGCAGGGGGGCGCGGGAGAACAGGGGCAGAGCTGAACAAGAGAGACTACGGTGTCAGTTGGTCGAGACTATATCGGGCCCTATCGGCTTCTGAAAATGATACGCGCCGGCAAGGCAACACAGATCTGGGAGGCGATGAACTCTGCGGACAATGAACGCGTTGCGCTAAAATCTCTGCAAGCCTCCCACGTCAAAAACAAGTCGGAAGTTAGCGTGCTGCGACATGAGCACGTCGTCGGGCAGAATTTCGAGCACCCCACGGTCAATCGCGTGCGCGAGTACAATGTGGCACGGGGTATTCCCTATGTGGTCATGGATTTTTTCAATGCGCCTAACCTGAAGCAGTGCATGCGTGAGTATCCTGATCGCATCCAGGCGTATCGAGAACAGATTATTCGTCAGGCCGCCGAGGCGCTGCAGCACATTCACGAAAAAGGCTGGGTGCACTGCGATGTCAAGCCGGACAATTTCCTGCTCGACGAACACGGACAGTTGAAACTGATTGATTTTGCCATCGCTCAGAAAATCAAAAAAGGGCTCGGCAAATTGCTGGCCGGCAAATCCCCGGTGCAGGGGACGCGAAGTTACATGTCTCCCGAGCAGATTAGGGGAGAAGCCGTGGATCCGCGGGCCGACGTCTACAGTCTAGGTTGTCTGTTGTTTGAGCTGTTTGCGGGACGGCCACCCTATACGGCCAATAGCCCCGACGAGCTGCTGACCAAGCACCTGCGCAGTTCGATTCCCTCGTTGTCCGCGTACTGCGATGACGTCACGCCCGAATTTACACAACTGGTGGGGCGCATGATGGCCAAAAAACCCGACGAACGGCCCGCATCGATGCAGGCCTTCTTGGGCGACTTGGCCAAGATCTCGGTGATGAAGCGACGGGCGTAACGCCTTTTTTTTGGACGTCCGGGAATTCCACATGCCCGGTTTTTTTGAACTGATTACGACTTCTACAGGGACGGGTTCGATCGATGCCAAAATTGCCCTTGGGCCTGGAGTTTGAGTCGCCCATTCAGACGGTGGAAGGCGAGGTCGAGTTGCTGCAGGAACTCGTGAAGAAGCACCCCGAACGTGCCGAGGAGCTGCGCGACAAGAAACGGGAATTGGCACAATTGGTGGACGCCATTTACGCCAACCTGACACCCTGGCAGATCGTGCGGGTCGCTCGGCACGAAAATCGGCCGCAGACGTCCGACTACATTTCGCTGGTGTTTGACGAGTTTATCGAACTGCACGGCGACCGGAGGTTCGGGGACGATCGGGCCATGCTGGCTGGCTTCGCCAAGCTGGGAAACTTCAAAGTCCTGGTCATCGGCCACCAGAAGGGACGCACGGTCAAACAGCGTGCCGAATGTTATTTCGGATGCGCGCATCCGGAAGGCTACCGCAAGGCGCTGGCCAAAATCAAGCTGGCCGCGAAGTTCCACATCCCCGTGATCTGTTTGATTGATACGCCTGGCGCGTATCCGGGGATTGGAGCCGAGGAGCGCGGGCAAGCCCAGGCGATCGCCGAGAATATGTTCGAGATGTCCAAGTTGAGGACTCCGATCGTCAACGTGGTAATTGGGGAGGGGGGCAGCGGTGGTGCCTTGGGGGTCGGCGTGGGGGATCGCGTGGCCATGCTGCAATTTGCCTATTATTCCGTGATCAGCCCTGAAGGCTGCTCGGGGATCCTCTGGAAGAGCCACAAGTACGCGGAGAGGGCGGCTGAGTTCCTGCGATTCACTTCGCGCGATTTGGCTCGCTTCGGCATCGTGGACGAAGTGATTGCCGAGCCGCTGGGGGGCGCTCATCGCGACCATCACCAGGCCGCCGCCAACCTAAAACGATTCTTGCTCAAATCGATCCGCGAACTGACCGCCATTCCGACCGACAGACTGCTGAACGAGCGGTACGAAAAGTTCCGCCGCATGGGGGTCTTTGTGGAGGAGGCGCATTAAGCGCAGCCGCCCGCGGGCCGCGTCGCGGCTGCGAAGCACAACCCCATAAACCTGGTCCGCCCAATAAACCTCGAGGAAAACCGGGTCTGCAACCGAACATAAGAAACATTATCAGACGTTGGTGAGGGGCCGGAAAAGGCCGTGGCGTCGCCTTCCTCGGCAGTGATCTCCCGCTGTACTCTCCCGCTGTCCTCGGGGGTGCTTCGCAGCCGGGACGGCGACGCTATTTACGCGATGCAGACCCTGGCGGCGCGGAGAATTCGGGGGCACATTTACGCGATGCAGACCCTAGCGGCGCGGAGAATTCGGGGGCACGTACTGGCTGCTTTGAGGGTAGTAGCCAGCCGGCGGCACGTAAGGACCACCTGGATCGGAATACCGGTAGTCATACTCGGGACCGCCCACCTGGTAGGCGGGCGCCGAATAAGCTCCGGATGGATCGCCGGGCTGGCCAAGCACCGCGTCCAGCTGCTGCACATACGTCGCGAGAAAATCCTGAATTCGCGGCGGCGTCATGGGACCAATCGTATGGACGATCCGGGATACCACCAGGCCCGTACGCGATGCGGCAATCGCCGCCTTCGGTTCGGCCGATAACAGATTTACCGCAACCAGCGTAATGACGGCGACCACCACAACCCCTTTCCCAGCCCCTAACAGGGCTCCCAACTGACGGTCGAAGTCGCCCAGCTGCATTTGCTTCACGGAATTGCGGATCTGCCTGAACAGCACCCACACGACCAGCGAAGTGCCCAGATAGACCAACACGAAGCCCGCAATGCGATCCCAAGGGTCGGGAGCATTAATCGAAGCCGCGACCTGCTGATAAAACGTGGTGGCCACCATAAAGCTCGCCACGACCGAAACGATGGCGGCCACCTGTCCCACCATTCCCTTGCGCCAGCCCAGAAAAGTAGCCGCCGCCAGGACAATCAGCATAATGGTGTCGTAGATTCCCATGTTTTTTTCCAACAGGCGGCCGGCGCGAGGTGTGTTGCGAGGCAAGTATAGCGACCGCCCGCAGGCTGCTGTAGATCAAAACGGGGGTTTGGGGGCTCCCCAACCCCCGTGTGCGGGGCCTCCCAACTCCCCGGCCATTATTATCATTAGCCCACGTGTCGCTCCCTCGCTGAGCACGTACCCGGTTCTATTCGCCGCGAACATCCTGCTCTTGGTCATGTCAAACTAATTTCCTATGATCCCCCGCCCCGCAATTCGCACGGGCATCGCAGACAATTGCACCCGCGACCCCTCGCGTGAGGCCACTCTTGGCGAATTTTAGGACGCACATCACTTCGAGTGTACTGCTGGGAACGGCCTACGGGATCGCGGGACATCTGGGCTACGACATGTCGATTCCTTCCGCCTGCGTGGCCGGAGGACTCGTCTCCATCGGCGGCATCCTGCCCGATGTCGACAGCGACAACGCGATTGTGTTGCGCGAGAGCCTGGCATTCCTGGCCGCAGTCACGCCGATGCTTATGCTGCAGCGGTTTTACGAGTGGGGCTGGACGAACGAAACTATCGTATTTGTCGCCGGGATCGCCTATATTGCAATTCGCTTCGGCATTGGAGCCGTGCTGCGCAAAATGACCGTGCATCGCGGGATGTGGCACAGTATTCCCGCTGGCCTGGTCGCAGCCAGCATGGTTTACCTGCTCTGCTGCTCCCCGGAGGCGAGCACCCGGTGGTTCAAAACCGGGGCCATGTTGCTGGGGTATATCTGGCATTTGTTGCTGGACGAGATCTATAGTGTCGAGTCAACCAGCATGGGTCGCGTCCACATCAAACGATCTATTGGGACGGCCCTCAAGTTCTTCGGACCGAGTCCCTTCGCCAATCTCTGGACCTACTCGGTGTTGTGCCTGGTCGCCTCCGCGGTCACCTTCGAACCAGCGTACGAGCAGCGTGCCGGTGAGTTTGTCGATGGGATTCGCCGCCGATACGCGACCGACCACGAGTCGCAGCAAGCGGAACCCAACGCTCCCACGTCGACAGGCGGATCGAGTTTCGAGACGCCCTACTACTACGGCCCCTCCGGCTACGGGCCACGCCCGCGGACAACACCGTGAAGGTGTGAAGGTGTGAAGGTGTGAAGGTGTGAAGGTGTGAAGGTGTGAAGCTTGCTCGTCATGCGGTTTTGCGACTATCGAGCAACATGGTCACGGGGCCCTCGTTGACTAGGGCCACGGCCATTTCGGCTTGAAAAACACCGGTGGCCACTGGGATGCGCAAGGCCCGCACGCCAGCCACGAAACATTCGTACAATTCTTTGGCCCTGACCGGCTCCGCGGCCTCGACGAACGAAGGACGTCTCCCTTTTCGGCAATCGCCCAGCAACGTAAATTGGCTCACCACGAGCATTTCCCCCTTTACGTCCAGCAAGTTGCGATTCATTTTCCCCTGATCGTCCTCGAAGATTCGTAGCTGCGTGATCTTGCGCACCATATACGCGACCTCGTCGACGCCATCGGACTGAGCCACACCCAGCAAGACAACCAGGCCGCGGCCAATTTCACCGGCCAGGCTGGTAGCCACCGTCACGCTGGCCTGGCTTACGCGTTGAACACAAGCTCGCACGTTTGTTTCCTTGATCAGCAACAGCATCTCCAACGCATTTGGCCAGAGGGCGTTCAGACTTCCAAGTGACGCGCCACTCGCGCATCGTGAACGCACCGCATCACACGGTCAATCAACTCTTGATTCCGTTGAATGGCCCTGGCCTGGCGGTACAGCGCAAAGGCAATCAGGCACAGGCCGATGATGGCCGCGGTGTAGTGCGGCGCCACCCACTGTCCGGTGTTCTCCCGCAACGTACCGGGATCTGCCGCGGCTCCAAACGCCGCGACGCAGACGATCGTGGCGATGCCTAGCATCGCAAACGGAAATGACGATCGTTTAATCCTCGAACTTTCGGCAACAATGCCGACGTCCAATGCATACGCATCCACGACTTCCTTGAACCACCGGCTAGTGCCGATAAAGTATGTGACCCCGACACATTGGACCAGGGCCGTCATTACCGACGCAAACACGCCCAACAGCATATGGTTGCGTGCGTGCCATTGGACCCGACGCAGCTCGGCCACCAGCTGGCTGTCCATCCCTGGCGGAACGCCGCCAGGCGGGGCGGTTTGCGCTGAATCGACGGGAGACGAACTGACAGCGTCGTCCGGCATTCGCACACCGTCCAGCTGGGTTTGCTTCAACTGGCGAACGATGCGATTGTAGTCCCCGTTCAGCAGCCCGTAGGTCATGGCCAGGAGAATCAGCAATAGAGACGTAATCGAGAGAGAACCAAAAATACGCGACATGGGTTTCTGGATGCACGTTGCGGCATTCTTGGGCGGCGTGCGCGTCGGCCGGACGCGCACGCCGCCAACAATCGCCTGGGGGTGGTGGCCTGCGACCAATGTTAACGGCGATTTCTTCCGGCTTGCGGTCTTTCTTCCGGCTTGCGGTCTAACGATGCGGCCCAGATGTGGAACACCGCTACGAAATCGGACGCACACAGATCATACCGGAGCCTGGCTGGGAAATAAACGCTCGTTCAGCATCGCGCCGAACTCAGGCTGAAAGAAAAGGGCTCGATGACGGCCCGGCCGCGTGACAGAAATCCTCTTAACGCCTCTGCGGTAATCCGTCTTGTCGCTGGTCCAACCCGTCCGACAATCGCTCGTTGGCCAGAAATTCTTCCGTCACATCGTCGATCTGGAAGTTGGGTGGACGGAAAGAAAAAATCTCCGGGTCGACGGGGACGTCGATTTGGACCTCAAACAATTCGAGCGTCATGATGGGCCAGCTGTCGCTACGCGCGATCATCGCGGCCCCCAAGGAAGGTTCGTCAGGCCGCGTTTTCCGAAACTCAAATTGGTAGGGGAACAAGTCGTCGGTCCCCACCGCCACGTTGACCAGGTCGGGCACGTGTTCCAGGTTCGCGCCCCCCTCCCCTGCCGTTTCTGCACCTCCCAATTGTCGCCAGACTTCCTGGCGAATCTCACCGCTGAGAATCCAAACTGGCGTGCCATGCAGTACGCTACGTCGCGCGCGCCTAAAATCAAAGACGTGCGCGGTTTGATTCAACAAACCGGGCAACCCACCCAAGCCGAAGTTAACCGACCCCACACGCGGTGTGAAGGACATTTCCCGCACGCGATTCAAATCCACTGCCGAGAGCGACGCATCGAGTCCCTGTTCAACCTGTTTGTCGGGCAGGACGCGGTAGGTCCACAAGTACCGGCCGTCGCAGACCTGAAGCAGGCTGGCCAGCGTCTCACCGACGGGGACTTTCAGTTCCAAGCGAAACAACAAGTCGGTTCCCGTCTGCAGCTGGCGATAGCTGCCCGAGCCGACCAAGCGACGGCCATAAAGGTCAATACGCTGTCGCATACTGGCCGCGACCGACCGGTGACGGGCCAAACTGGCAGCAGCTTCGGTCAAGATCTGCGAGGAAGTTGGCTGCGGACCGGCCCGGGTCCTGGGCAGCCTCGAATCGGTAGGCAGCGTCTGCGCCGCCGACGCATGCACCAGCACCAACGCCAGCAACACTGCGGGCAGCTGTCGCGAAGCTGGCAGCGTCCGGTGCTCCAAAACGAGCCATTTCAGGTCGAGGAGGTGGAGTTTGTGGGTTGCAATGACTGGCACGACTGCAAGTCCTTTGTCGATTTTGCCGGTTTTACCAAAGAATGATCGATCTCTGAACCGAATCAGATTCTCTGAATACGGTATCGGCCGCGATTTTATGGGGTCCGTGGGTAGAACGTCCACGTCAATCCGTAGAGGGGGGCGGCCATTGCACGAAATGGCAAACACCTTTTGAGGACGAATTTATGAGTCGCATTACGCTCTCTTTCGTGGGCTTGCTGCTGCTCGGCACGCTGGCCGGCGGCTGCCGAGGCCCCGGGTTCAACCTTCCGCCAGCAGCTCGACTGGCGGCGCCGGGACCCGGCGTGGACGGGCCGGGTCCGGGAGTGCTATCCCCCGAAGAGATGATGGCTCGCATGGTCGGGGGCGGCGGAATCTCCCCAGCCAACTGCGAATTTTCGGGCGGTGGTTCGGCCTATGACCCGATCGACCCCGGACTCGTGGGTGGCGTGCCCAGCGTTCAGGTGCTGTTCGCTCAACCCGACGGTATGCGCGTCTCCTGGGACGAATCAGGGACTGGCACTTTTTCCGGCACGCCCCTGGTCACTCCCGCTCGGACAAATTTCCAATCGGCGGGCCTCTATCGCCTCAAGATCACCCACATTCCAGCTCACGAAGGACTGGAGTTGTATCCGACGGTCGAAATCGCGCCACCCACTCCACGATCACACGCGTTTCTGGCACATAACACTGTACCGGTGCAGTGGACGATCGACGACCTGAACCAGATCGCGGCTGGAAATTTCGTGACCAAAGTCATCTATTTGCCCGACCCCAAGTTTCAACACCTGGCTGTCGCGGGGGTGGAGACACTGGTGAGCACGCGACTTGACCCAGGACTCGATCCGATCGTTGAAGCCGATCGTCGTGGCTCGATCTTAGCGATTGTCCGCACGGGCAATAAGGACATCGAAATGCCGGGCATGGACGGAGAGGCCTGCATTGGCTACTCCACGTTTGCCTCCGCCGGGGACGGTGGTCCGATGCCCCAACCAGGCACCTTTGGATCGGGCGTGGGCTTGGCCGGATACGTCACCGGAGTCAACTCACCGTCGTATGGATATCCGATCACGGGGACACCCATTGGACTGCCTGGACCACCTCACATTCCGTTGGGTGGACCGGCTGGCTTACGCCAGCACACGATCCACAACTGGACGCACACTTACATTCCGAAGCCGTCGCACAACGTGAACATCAACGTCAAGCAAAGCCCCGGGATTGGGTATCCACCGCCCAAAACACAGGCGTGGATCCACCAGTACAACCACCCGAACCAATCACACTAAGTAAATCCTGTGAGAGTCGATTCATGCCGAGGCCCCGTATGATTGGTTTGTGCCCAAGCCTCACACGGGGTCTTCGTGCTGCCGGAGGATTGTCGTTCCTGCTACTACTAGGGTTGCAGGCGGTCATTGCGGCGCAACCGACCATCCCCCGAAAAGTTGCCAGCCATCGGTTGGCGGACAGCAATCAGCCGCCGGGCACGCTGGGTTACCTGCGGAAGTTGGCGGGTGGTGTAGACGGTACCTACTTTCAACCCGTGAAGCTCATTGCGCCCCACGGGACGCGGATTGGGGCCGCGCAAGATGACGCTAACTGCGATGGGCAGGCCCCTGCCCTGCTCGGCTTGCAGGTCGGAGTCCCCTATCGACTGCGCATTGCGCATGTGGGCTTCAGCGGCGGCATGGAACTCTACCCGTCCGTTGAGCTGTTAGACCGGGTTTATCCCCCCGAGGGAATGGAGACGCGGTTTGCAATTCCCATCGAGTTAACGGACGAAGACTTGCGGTTGGCATCCAGCGGGCAATATATCGTGCGAGTCATCTACGTCGAGGACCCCGACCTGGCCCTTCCCTTGGCCGAGTCGAGTGACTCACCCCAACGCTCCTTTGACGTGCAAGACGATCAGGATCCACTGGCCGTGGCGGACGTCTACGGACGCCCGATCGCGATCGTGCGATTGGGGTCCAAGGCCCCGGGCCCGGACGGACCCGACGAGTCATTTCTGTTTGGCTCTCCCCCGTTGCAGTATCTCGACCCTGGCCGCGGCGCCGAAGTTCCCACCGCAGCTCGGATGTCCCGTGTTCCGCAACGATCCCCAATTCTCGGCAATCCTCAACTGCGAAGAAATTCCCAATGAGACGTGTGGTGGTGATTGACGCCGAATGCCGCAAGTCGGCCGTGGATTGGTGGCGGTGGGGAGTGATCGCCCTGGCCACCACCGTGCTGTGCTCCTGCTCTTCCCTGCAGGAACCAAAGCCGAACAAGTTTCGCGGTGGACCTCCATCGATCCAGGCTGCTTCTGACCGTCGTCAGCTGGCACCCATCGTCGTACCCGAGCGTGATCAAAACCAGCAAGCGCAGCCGTGGGGTGGCGAGTCAATCCTTGTGGAAGACGAGCAGATGGAGCCATTCTGTCATGTGCCTGAAGCAGCGGCGGTCCCCTGCCCGCCAGTTGCGTGCCCCCATCGTATATTTCCGCGTGATGAATATTTGTGCGACGGCGGGGACGGAGTCTACCGCGGTTCGCTGGACGACGTCGATGGTGAGGGTATCGAACCCTCCGATACAATCGCTCAGTTTGACAGTGAGTTGCGCCGGGGACACGTTGTCGCCAGCAATCGAGCCTGCATTTACGCTCCCCGATTCGCCGCCACACGCAGAATCTACCGTGTGCGCGAAGGAGAATCATACGACCGTGTGGGCGGACTGCACGAGGCGGTCCTGACACGATCCGAAATCGCGCCGACAGTTCCGAATGATGTCATCCAAGATTTGGCCGTCGAGCGTCAAATTGTGGAAACGATCGACCACGAGTTGCAGGATGCCACGCGGGGACTGCTGCTTGACGAAACCGACGTGTTAGCGGAATCCGGGGTTCGCGAGCTGCCATTCGAGAGTGGCCTGGCTGCCCACAGCGTTCAGCTGGACAGAATCCAACGGGTACGGGAGGAGCAGCAGGGTGTCAACGCGATCCAGTGGACGAATATTGAATCGGTGGAGTTGGCGATCGATGGTCGCCCGGCCCAGGCCGTGTCGGATGTCGGACCCCCTTCCGACGTCTATATTTATGAGGTCAATCGAGAACCCAGATTGCGTTTGACGAAGACGCTGTCCACGCCTGCCGCAGAGCCGGGAGACGTGGTCGTGATTACGATTCACTACGACAACATCGGCGACAGCCCTATCGAAAATCTGCGAATTGTTGACAGTCTGACGACGCGATTGGAGTTCATTCCAGACTCGAACGTCAGTTCGCGCCGTGCGCTTTTCTCCACCCGCGACAACTCGGTCGGCTCATCCAGACTTCTCTGGGAAGTTCGCGACACGGTCCAACCGGGGGAGGACGGCGAGGTTCAGTTTCGCTGCCGCGTTCGTTAGTTATCGCAGGTACTCGTCGACGTTGGTCGGCTGGCGATCGTTGACGCAGATGATGTAGGCGTACGTGTAGCTGTCAATGTCGTTACTGATAAAGCCGACATGCGAATCCAGTGCGGCGGACTGCACTCCGCCCGGATGGCTGCTGCGAGGCGCCGCCGAGAGATATTCGGCGAGTTGGCACGGCATTTGTTCTCGGCCGGCATCCTGGGGCTTGCAATAGAACAGCTGGTCCCTGATCGCCGTGGATTGCGAGTTGGGCAGCTGCGCCAGCGCCGCGTAGTCAGGATTGGGAACGTAGGGTGCTGTGCTGTTGCCATGCCAGTCCAAGGCCAGCAACGACGAGCCGGGCCACGGCAGCGACCAGGCTCCACGTTGATCCCATGTCTTGCTGAGCCGGCGGACTTCGATGACGGCAATGGTCTTAGACGTGCCGTCGGGGATGTTCTGCAGCTTGAGTCCGGTTTGCTTCCCTTTCATGCCGCCCATGGCACCGGGAAAGTGACCGACCATCTGCATGTGGATAGGACTGGTGTAGGCGGCATAATTCCCCTTGCCGAATTGTTTGCCAGCAAAATTGGCGACGTTGGCCCCGTCGTAAATCGTGCTGCCGCTGTCACTGGCACATAGCAGAGATCCCAGGACGCGGGATTGCGGTTGTTTCGGCTGATTGTACACGGGTCGCGAAAAATCGAAGTCGTCATACAGGGCCTGTTCCTCCATAAAGGGCAGGATGCTCACGATCCAGCTGACCGTCGGGCCGCCAAACTTGCCCTTGATGTCGAAGCATTGTTCAAACCAATCGTAGCCGGAGCAGTCCTGGCCACCGGCCAGCGGACGTGGCTGCGTGATCCATCCTCCGGCCGGCAGAGCGCTCTTGGCAGCTTCAAAATTCAAAACGCCCAGGATCAGCTGTCGGGTCGAATTCTTACATTGAATACGACGCGCCGCTTCGCGGGCGGAATTAACCGCGGGCAGCAGTAATGAAACGAGGACGCCGATGATGGCAATCACGACCAGCAATTCCACGAGCGTGAAGCCATCTCTGTTTTCTTGTTGCCTAGAATGTTTGTGCATCGTCTCTCTCTCTCTCTCTCGCCGATAAGTGGGCCGGCCGAGGTACACACCAGGTAACCCCCTGACATCCGCCGTTCCCCCAGTATATAAACTGGGGGGCTTCATGCACATCAGTAATTTCAGTAAATAACCACGATCCCGCGATGTGACTCCCGTCCGGTGGGCGTCCCTACTGCGAAACGCGAACGCGCATGTCTTGGCTCTCGCACAGAAACCAGTTTTTTGACAGTAGCGGTATCCGCAAGGTGTTCGACCTGGCCGCCAAGATGTCCGATCCGATCAACTTGTCCATTGGTCAGCCGGACTTTGACACCCCCGCATCCGTGCGCGCGGCCTGTGTCGACGCGATCGATTCGGGGCGGAACGGATACACACCCACACAGGGCATTGCCCCGCTGATTGATGCGTTGCAGAGCATTGTGAATCGTCAATGGGGCCACGCCGATCGCAGCGTGCTGGTGACTTCCGGTACCAGCGGCGCTCTATTGTTGGCCATGTATGCCCTGGTCGATCCTGGTGATGAAGTGGTCCTGTTCGACCCGTATTTTGTGATGTACGAACCGTTGGTCAAACTGGTCGGCGGAGTCCCAATCGTCATCGATACCTATCCCAGCTTTCAGATCGATGTGCAGCGGGTGGTAGAACGGCTTTCCCCAAGGACCAAACTGATTCTGTTGAACAGTCCCAGCAATCCCACGGGCGTCGTGACCGCGAGGGAGCAGGTGAGACTTTTGGCCGAGTTAGCTGCCCGAGAGAATATCGCGTTGCTGTCCGATGAGATTTACAGCAAATATTGTTTTGACGATCGGTTCGTGTCCCCGGCCGAATTCAACGAACGCACGATTGTGATTGACGGTTTTTCCAAGAGCCACGCGATGACGGGTTGGCGAGTCGGTTATGCGTCCGGTCCTCGAGAGATCATCGAGTCGATGGCGAAGTTTCAGCAATATTCGTTCGTGTGCGCGCCTCAACCCGCTCAATGGGCGGCCATCACCGCGCTCACGACAGATACCAACACCTACACCGAGGCCTACCGGAAAAAACGGGACCGACTGTTATCAGGCTTGGGGGACGATTATGAAATCCAATTTCCCGGCGGCGCCTTCTACGCCTTTCCCAAAGCTCCGTGGGGCACTGGAACTGAGTTTGTGGAATCCGCCATTGCCGCGGGGTTGTTGATTATTCCCGGAAACATCTTCAGTAAGCGAAATACTCACTTTCGCATTTCCTACGCCGCCGCGGACGAAACCCTCGAGCGCGGCATCGAGGTGTTGATTCGCTTAGCGCGCCAGCGACGTTGATGGCCGGGTGGCCCGGGTGGCGGCTGATAAGAGACCAAAGCAGGCGGCATTGGCCGGGCGCCGTCGAGCAGGAGTGCCCCGTGCTTGGCTCGAGACACTCCTGTCGGTTTGATTCGGCGCGGCATGGGGGCTCCGCTGGGCCGTGCCCTACGCGCTCTTGGACACCGGCAGCTGCTCACGCCGCCCCTCGACGATTTCGCGCGTAATCACGTACTTGCCGAGTCCATTTTCGGGCAGGTCGAACATGATGTCCAACATGACCTCTTCCACAATGGCACGCAAACCCCGCGCGCCGGTTTCCTTGACCAACGCACGCTCGGCAATCGCCTCCATCGCATCATCGGTAAAGCTAAGTTCGGCGTTTTCCATCTCGAACAGCGTCTGGTACTGTTTAATCAGCGCGTTCTTGGGCTCATTGAGCGCTCGGATCAGAGCCTCCTTATTCAACGGCGTCAGCGCGCAAGTCACCGGTAAACGACCTACTAACTCCGGAATCAAACCGTACTCCAGAATGTCGTCACTGGTAACCTGCGGCAGCAGCTCGGTCAAATCCTGTTCGTTGGAGACCGAGGCTTCCTGGCCAAAGCCAATGGTACGCTTGCCCAGCCGCTTGCGGACGATGTCGTCGATGCCGACAAATGTCCCGCCGCAGATGAACAGGATATTGGTCGTATCCATTTGAATGTACTGCTGCTCGGGATGTTTGCGACCGCCCTGGGGAGGCACGTTGGCCGTCGTGCCCTCCAACATCTTCAACAGAGCTTGCTGCACCCCCTCGCCCGACACGTCGCGGGTGATGGATACGTTATTGCTCGTCTTACCAATCTTGTCGATTTCGTCGATGTAGAGCACGCCGCGCTGGGCCGCCTCTAAGTCGAAATCAGCCGCATGCAGTAGTTTGAGCAAGAGATTTTCAACGTCCTCTCCCACGTAACCGGCTTCGGTCAGGGTGGTGGCATCCCCGATGGCAAAGGGAACGTTCAGAATGCGTGCCAATGTCCGAGCCAGCAGAGTCTTGCCGCAACCGGTGGGGCCGATCAACAAAATGTTCGACTTCTCAATCTCAACGCCGGACCCTTCCCAACCGAGCGCCAATCGCTTGTAGTGATTGTGCACGGCGACCGCCAGGACTTTCTTGGCCATCGACTGATCAATCACGTACTCGTCCAGCTTCGTGACGATCTCGCGGGGCGTGGGGATCTTGTTAAACAGCTGCTTGGTATTGCCGCGTCTTTTCTGTTCCTGATCCAGAATGGACTGACACAATTCAATACACTCGCCGCAGATGTACACGTCCCCAGGCCCTTCGACCAGCGGCCCTACATCCCGATAGCTCTTGCGGCAGAATGAACAGAACGCATTTTTCTTTGTGGTGTTACCGCTGCGACGCCCTAAGTTTCCGTCCTTACCAGAAGGCATTATTTCTCCTTTAAGACAACCTCGACCCATCGCGCGACCGACGCGACAGCGGATCGGCCAATCGTTTGAAATGCAAATCCCTCTGTTACGCTCATTCGGCCGATCGCACCATGTCCTTCGCGACCGAGGCCCAATTGTGGGCGTCCATGTCCGTTCTCATCTTCTATCGAGCATCTACGGTCAAACCATTGTCGCGGTTCGTTTCGCCCCGACAATCGCTATAATTTCACGCGTTGCTATCATTGACATTTTAATCGTAAAAGTCAAACCGGGCTGCAAAAATTGACTAATTGGCCCAGCTAACACGCGGTCGTCCGCAGCTCGCCGTGACGTGACAGCATCGAGACAACAATCCGCGAGCGGTCCTGCAAAGGGAAAGCGTCAGGGTCGGCTCATGGAAAGGGCCGCAAGCTCAACACATCCACGCCACCCGTGTTCAAAGTGTTCAACCGGGGGTCGGTGACTTTCAGCCTGGCAGAGCATTTGTACAAGTCTGAAAATGCCGCCGAAATTTTTTCGGATCATTCTCGTCCGCCCAAGCTACCCCGTCCGTCCTGAGATCGCAATCGCTCGTCCAGCGCTGACTTGATCGTGCGGAACTCATCGTCATCCAACATCCCCTGTCGGTGTAATTCCCTAAATTTTTCCAGTGGATCCCCAACCGCTTCCACCCGGTTGACCTGGTCGCGCCAGACACGCAGCAAGTAAATGGAAACGACCGTCAGGTTGGCCAACACAATCAGCCACAGAAGGCCTTGCAGCAGCGGCCAATTCACGAACGCTAATAACATCTCGTGTTTCCGGTACGAGTACGGCAGACCATGAAACCGATCGCTGCGGCTCATCCGTTGCAACATCCCTCCTTCAGTTTACCAGATTCCACACAACGAATCATGATTTTGTCGATAAACTGTAGGCGTGGTGCCCGTGGCGACCTCCCGCTGCGGCCGACTGTGCTCCAAAAGTCGTGCCGAATGTCTGCCTGAAGGAGCGGACAGGATGCGTAGCGAGGTCGGCCAGCTGGCAGATCCTGCAATCCGCTCCGCATTCAAGAGGACGTAGAAAGCCCTTGCGCAGGCTTCTTGTTTGGGGCAACAAGTTATGTGATACGATGAGAGCTGATCCAGCCAAGTACCGATAATATGGCCGGCAAGTCTGATGTCCATCTCATTTACGTGTCCGCATTGCGAACGTCAAGCCGAAGTCGCTGACCGGTTTGCCGGGCAGTCCGGCAACTGTGTCGCGTGCGGTAAGCCCATCACGATTCCCGCCCACGGGACCAGCGCCACGAAATCTCCACCGACGCGCGACCGATCGACGCTGGGAATCGTGTTGCTGGCCACGGCCGTGCTGCTGGCGGGAGGGGTGATCATCGCCGGCCTGACCTATTTCGCAATCGCTCCCCAGGTGCCCCAGCTATTGCCCGGCGCATCGCAGGCCAAAGTTTGCGTGAAAAATATGCGTCGGATCGCGGACGCGATCAGCGCGTACGTGGCGGAGCATGGGACCTATCCCCCTGCCTATTCGACAGGTGAAAACGGCAAGCCGCTGCATAGCTGGCGGGTCCTCATCCTCCCCTACCTGGGCTATCGCGAACTGTACGCAACCATCGATTTGAACAGTCCCTGGGACAGCCCCGTGAATTCGCTGCTGGCCCGCCAGATGCCGGCAGAGTACCAATGTCCGGCCGATCAGGACCTGGATACCGTCGAGACCAGCTATCTGGGAATTTGCGGCACGGGCGATCGGTACTTCTTCGATCAGGACCGGAGACGGCTCCCGTCCGAATTGAAAGACGGCACGGCACTGACCGTGATGATTACGGAGACGACGGGAATGGGCGTACATTGGATGCAACCAACCGACCTGGAGGCTACGGAGTTCGCCGGCTGGAATGCAAATTCCTATCGCGGTGCGGGAAGCATGCATCAGGACCGTCGATTTCTGGTGATCACGGCGGACGGCAAGGTGCGAGCATTGCAGCCCACGGTCATCAGCGACGAGCTGCACGCGCTGGCGACGATCGCCGGCCAGGAGCGCGTGTATCCTGAGTTGGAAACTCCCTGAACGGCGGAACCGGAGTCAGGTGGCGGCCCGCGCCCCAAAGCCTAAATCTTGCCTAATTGTCATTATCTCTCAAGCAGCGACCGCCCGTTTGCCGATGGCGCTCTCAGGACGTTCCTCACCCGTGTTACTGCGCGCTCACCGTTCGCCGCGTCAGATGATCATACAGGACTTTGTTCAACAGCCGGGCATAACCGCTGGCTCATCGCGGTCCAAACTGCTTCGCGGCTTCATGGGCGCGATGGCCGCTGTGCTGGCATGGCTGAACGGCTGTCTGGCTGGCACGATCGTCACCAAGAACGATGTGTTCTTCATCCCGTTTTCCGTAACTTCGGCTGCTTCCGATCAGACGCTGGCGCTGTTTGTTTCCGGCGACCAGGGGAAAACCTGGCAGCTGTATCAGCAGCAGCCTGCCTCTGTCGGCAAGTTCAGCTTTCGTGCGGCCGCCGATGGTGAATTCTGGTTTGCCGTGCGGATAGCCGATGGCCGGTCTCATCCCGCTCAACCGATCGATGCACCCGAACTGAAGGTCGCCGTCGATCGAAAAGAACCCGCGCTGACGGCATTCGGAGCCCAAACGACCACGGGACAAGTGGTCTGTCGCTGGTCCGCGGAAGATCCACACCTGGACGTGGAATCGATCTCGGTCGAATACCAAGTGGCTGGGCAGAGTGATTGGACAGCGGCTCCCACCGAGCCCATCCCGACACCGAATGTGAAGCAGTTGAGCCAGGTGGTCTATGGCAACGCGATTCTTCCCGGCTTGACGTCAGGTCAGACGATTCGGCTGCGCGTATCGGTGCGTGACGAAGCTGGGAATGTGGCTGCGACCGAAAGAGAATACCATCCGGCGGCACTGCCGGTCGTGCAGGGCGTGCAACCGTCCTCGCTGGCACCGCAGGGCGACTTGGCATCGAGTCACCTACCGTCGATCGTGCATGCACTCCCTGATTCCCCCTCCCTCTCGTCCTCCTCCCCCGCTGCCTCCTCCCCCTCCCCTGCCGCCCAAGACTTGCCCACGGTCGTCTCGTCCCATCCCCCCACAACGTACGACAGCGCACCATACGGCTGGCAGCAGTCCGCCGCCGGCAGTTCGGCGGCTTCGTCGAGCACTCCTCGCGACGCAGCGCGGCAAAACAATTCGGTGGAAGTGTGGCCCTCCAAGATGTCCGCGGCGTCTCTACCACCCGGACCGTCATTGGTGGGGAGCGACGCGCGGGCACCCGACGGTGCTACCGCTGATTCGATGGAGATGCCGTCGCGGGCTTCGTCAAGCCTGACGGCCGAGGATGCCGGCGGACCACCTAAGCAGCGCACGTTGGATGCGACAAGTACTACTTCTGCAGCGACTGCCAAAATGCCGTCCGTGAATCAACGGATGTCGAAGTTGCGCCGATTTGAGATCGACTATGACGTGCAAGATCTTTCGCTGGCCAACGTTCATCGAGTTGAAGTTTGGTACACCTATGATGGTGGTCGATCCTGGCGACATCATGGCGACGACGAGGACCGTCAGAGCCCGTATTTGATGCAAGTCGAAGAAGACGGCTTGTATGGAATTCGCTTACTCATCCAGACCCGCGTTGGCTATAACGTCCGACCACCGGCATCCGGGGAACCGGCCGATGTTTGGATCAACGTCGATTCCACTCCCCCGGTGGCACGAATTACGTCGGTTGAGTACGGACGGGATTCCAGTGTAGGGCAATTAGAAATCCGCTGGGACGTGCAAGACCGGAATCTGCCTGAACACCCGGTGACCTTGTTGTTTTCGGACAGCCTCAGTGGCCCCTGGCGTAAAGTGGTTGGCGACTATCCCAATGCGGGGCATTACCTGTGGCAAATTGATGATCGAGCCCCGTCGCGGATCTTTCTGAGATTGGAAGTGCGGGACAAGGCGGGCAACGTGGCCACGGATTCCCCGGCCACGCCAATCAACAACGTCCGTGCGGCCCCACGCGGGCAGATCATCGACGTACGCCCAGCTGCGCGCCCGAACGCCAATACCGTACGCTAGCGCATCGCCGTCCCCCACCGTAGCGCCGCCGTCCCCCACCGTAGCGTGGCCGTCCTCGGCGGCGAAGCACCACCAGTAATCGCCGCCATCATCTGCGGACCCGACACATCAACCAGGTTTCCCTACGGGGCTAAGACGTACAGTGGGTTCAACGCCGCCGTCCCCCACTGTAGCGTGGCCGTCCTCGGCGGCGAAGCACCACCAGTAATCGCCGCCATCATCTGCGGACCCGACACATCAACCAGGTTTCCCTACGGGGCTAAGACGTACAGCGGGTTCAACGCCGCCGTCCCCCACCGTAGCGCCGCCGTCCCCCACCGTAGCGTGGCCGTCCTCGGCGGCGAAGCACCACCAGTAATCGCCGCCATCATCTGCGGACCCGACACATCAACCAGGTTTCCCTACGGGGCTAAGACGTACAGCGGGTTCAACGCCGCCGTCCCCCACCGTAGCGCCGCCGTCCCCCACCGTAGCGTGGCCGTCCTCGGCGGCGAAGCACCACCAGTAATCGCCGCCATCATCTGCGGACCCGACACATCAACCAGGTTTCCCTACGGGGCTAAGACGTACAGCGGGTTCAACGCCGCCGGGGACGGCGACGCTACGGACGACGACGCGACGGACGACGGCGCGACGGACGGCGACGCTACTCTACCGCGTGAATTGCACGCCTTGCTCCCCCACAGTGAGAATACGATAATCTTGGGTGATTCTTTCCAACTGATTCCCGAGGTCCATGTTTTCTCATGCAGGGAAGCGTGCACGCGTTTGAATTCCTGAATGCCAAAAGCAACGTCGAGCTGCCTGCTCTGGTCGTGTTGGTCGGCGATGAGTCCCTGCTGCGGCGGCTGGTCCTGCAGCACATTCAGCAGCTCGCCGGTGCTGATGACGCGGACGGTCTGGTGCAGCGATCTGGCGACCGAGCACAATGGATGGATGTTTGCGACGATCTCGCTTCCCGTTCCCTATTTCAATCCTCCCCAAGCCTTGTCGTCGTGCGCGACGCCGACACATTTGTCAGCGCATGTCGGGCTCAGCTGGAAGATTACGCCGCACGGACCGACGCGGACTCCACACTGATACTGGAAGTCACCTCATTTCCGGGCAACACGCGACTCGCCAAGGTTGCCGAAAAGCAAGGCCTGGTCATCGCTTGTCGGCCACCCGAAATCAAAATCGGGCGGCGCACCGATGTAGACATCCACGGCCTGGTCAAGTGGTTCGTGCAGTACACCCGGCAGCGGTATGGGCTGCAGCTGACGGGGCGTCAAATGGAGCGGGTGATCGAACTCGTGGGAGATCAGCTGGGCCTGATCGACAGCGAAGTCTCCAAGCTGGCTCTATTCGCCAACAGCCAGGGCAAGGTGACCGAGCCGCAAATCGACGAAGTGGTGGGTGGTTGGCGCACGCAGACAACCTGGGAATTGCTTGACGCGGCCTGCGCCGGGGATGCCGCTTCGGCGATTCGTCAGTTAGACCAGCTGATTATTGCCGGCGAGCCACCCCAGGCGTTGTTTGGAGCCATTTCCTGGTCCTTGCGTCGTTTTGCAGCCGCCGTGCGATTTATCCAGGCCCAGGAACGTCGTGGGGAACGCCCCGATTTGGCCGCGGCCCTGGCCGGCGCGGGCGTTTCCAAGTTTCCCACGGACCGATTCCAGCAGGCCGTCACCCATTTGCGACAGATCGGACGCAAGCGCGCGTCTCGTCTGTACCGACAACTGCTAAACGCCGATCTGAAGATGAAGGGCAGTCATTCCGCGCCCGATCGAGCTCGATATGTCCTGGAAGAACTGATCTTTGCGCTGTCCGCCGCGGCACGCGAGACGGCGTAGACAAAGGTGGGAGTCGGGCGACGCGATGAGCACTGCGGGTTTTGACGTCGTGGTATTGGGAGTCGGCGGGATCGGCAGCGCCACGGTTTATCATCTCGCACGACGTGGGCTGCGCGTGCTGGGAATCGATCAATTCTCGCCGGGCCATGACCGGGGCAGTTCGCACGGCGAAACGCGCGTGATTCGGAAGGCATATTTTGAACATCCGGATTATGTACCTTTGGCGCGTACCTCGTTCGATCTATGGAGAGAACTCGAGCAGACGATGGCCCGCCCACTGCTTCGCACCGTCGGCCTGCTGCAGGGAGGGCCCGAATCGGGGATCGTGGTGTCCGGAATTCGCCAGTCGGCAGCCGCCCACCAGCTGAACGTCGTCTCCTGGCCCGAATCCGAACGGCCCCAGCGGGTGGCCATGCTCCGCCCGCCGCCGGGACACGCCGTGCTGTTCGAGGCCGCAGCGGGCTATTTGTTGGTTGAGCAGTGTGTCCGCACCCACGTCGAGGCCGCCAGGCGGCACGGGGCTGTCATCGTCTGCGATCAGGAGATCCTCGATTGGCAGGCGAACGATCGCGGCTGTACGGTGCGAACGTCTGGCGGGAGCTACACCGCCCAGCAACTGGTGCTGACCTTGGGTGCCGGCCAACGTGACCTGGGCAAGATCGATGGACTCACCCTGGACGTGCTCAACAAGCAGTTATACTGGTATGCGTTCGAGCCGACGTCGACCTGGTCGGATGCGATGAGCGCCCTGCCGATATTCTTGTTCGAAACCGAGTACGGCGTGTACTACGGGTTTCCCAGCCTGGACGGTGCCACCATTAAAGTAGCGCGGCACACGGGCGGCATTTCGATTTCGGGCGACCCATTTACGGCCGAACGCGCCGAAGACGTCGAAGATCGACAGCTGGTGGAACGCTTCTTGCGTGATTACATTCCGGCCGTGGCGTTTCGTCTGATCCGACAATCAGCTTGTCTGTACACGATGACTCCCGACCAGCATTTTCGCGTGGGATTTCATCCACGGCATGACAACGTAGTGGTAGCGGCGGGACTGTCTGGGCACGGCTTTAAGTTCGCCCCGGTCCTGGGCGCGTCGCTGGCGGACTTGATTGTGTTCCGCCGCACGGAGCATCCGATCGCGTTCTTGAACGTTGGCTCCGCGGGCGCTGGCGGACATTAGTGGGACAGAGCCACTTCGGGCCGTTCGAGAAAAAAACGAGCAGCCGACGATCGTCGGTTCGGCAGACCGGTTAGCCCCGTGCCGATGGCGAGCGGCTCTGGGCGTGTCGCCCGGTCGCTTCGAGGAGCACCTAACCTGATCGTTCTGGGCCGATTAGCCGCCCTGGCGGATGGCCGATCGCGATGGCACACATGCCGCCGCGTTGGGCGACGTTGACAACCTGTTTTTGCGAAGCGCGGGCCAGGATCGCCACCCCGTATTTGCTGGGGGCGAAGCCCAGGACCAAATAGAACGGTTCGATGTGGATACCGCCGGATTCGTCGACCACCGGGAATTCGTACACCGGGATACTTGCCAGCTGCTGTACGACCCAACGGTTCGTGTCGGCCAGTGCCCGCTCGACCGCGAGATCCCACTCCGACGCCGATGCCGCCAAACCGATGAGCACTCCCTCACCGCCGAAGGAGCGGTTCGGTTTCAGCACAAGGGTTTCGCGCTCGTGGCAGACGTACTCCAGCAGATCGCCCCAGCGGCCATCGGGCAGTTCCGTCGCCCGCTGGGCCACGATCCTCGTCCAGAGAATGTGACGCCGAAACACCTGCCGCTCCGAAGTGTCGAAGTAATGAGCAAACCGCGGATCGGTAAGAATCTCCCAACAGCTTTTCTGGTCCAATTCAGCCGCAATCGATGAGACGATACGATTTTCGCGAAACAACGTACGCATGGGCGTGACGTCATGGCCCGCCCGCTCCAGGTGCAGCAGGTCGAGAACCGTATAGTCGCGGTAGGCCAGGTCCAGCGCGGTCCCCTCGAAGCAGACTTCGCCCCTTGCGATTGCCAGCTCGGTTGGGTCGGCATGCATCACGGTCAGTCCATGCCGCTCGTGGTAGAAGCGGGCGAGGTCTTCCTGCTCATCGATGCCACTGTTGGCGAATCGGGGCTCAATGAAACAGATCGTACGTCCCGGTCGGCCGAGTGTTTCCAAGTGATCGAGCATTTCCTGCATCAAAAGGTCGCGCATGTCCTGGCCGGTTTCCAATTGCAGGCCGTGATCGTGTTCCTGCAGCAGGGGCAGCACTAGTTCCGATACAATCGCCTCGCACATGGGCCCCAGGTGCAGTCCGCCGACCCCGCTCATGTTTGGCTCGACGAATCGTAGCGAGTCCTTCCACATCGGGCTGCTGAAGTCGGCCACGGCGTCCAAACGGCCGAAGATCGGGTTGCTGTCCTGGTGACCGAGCCCCCAGCAATCGCGCAGCCAAGCCTCTTCGGCGTCCGTCAACCGAAGCACTTGACGCGCCGCAGCGTCTCGAAAATACAGGTCGGGCAGTCGGCTGAGCGCATTGTGGATCGTCTGCGCAGCGAAGTGCAAATAGCCCACTTGATTGGGCAGCACGGTAACGGGACAGGGAAGCAGCCGAATCGTCTCCACCACTCCGTCACGCACGTACACCACGTGCCGGTCGCTGCAGCCTTGCCGGATGCGAGCGAACAGATCGAGGAGTCTGCCGCGGTCGAGGCTGTGGAACACGCGCCGCACGCGCCCGGCCAGGCTCATACCGCTCAATCCCGATTCTTCGGCAGGCGTCAGCATTCCGCGACTCCCCTTGTTCCGCGATTGCTCCTCGCGGTTCTCTGCGGGCACCAATATACTGGCGATTGATGATAACCGTTCCCAGCGCTGGCCAGATAGAGGCCGGCCTGATCGGTAACGGTGCCGTTTGCCGCAAGTCGAGCATTCAGGCCCGACCAGGGAGGGCCGAGAATGGCCGTCCTACTTCACCTCTATTGAGGAGTGCCATGAACGATCAGGCTGGCCTATGACGAATTGGTTCGACGGTCGCGCGAGCAGACTTTGCTGGCGTCCTGCATGGAGTTGTTGGGCTGGGACGAGCTGACCTACATGCCGCGCGGCGGGGTTGAAAACCGCGGCCAGCAATTGGCGTTTCTTTCCGGCCTGTACCACTACGGCCATCACCGACCCGCGATTCGGCGAGTTGCTGGACGTGGTCGAGGATTCACGGCTGATCGACGATCCGTTGTCGCCGCCGGCGGTGAACGTGCGCGAGTGGCGGCGCTGTTACGACAGGCGATCGCGGCTGCCTCGCGCGCTGGTTCAGCAACTCGCGACCGTCACCGCCGCCGCGCAACAACACTGGGCTGCCGCCCGTCTGGACAACGACTTCCAGCAATTTCGACCGTGGCTGGAACAGATCGTCCGCTTGAAACAAGACGAGGCCGAGTGCCTGGGACACGAGGAGATCGCCTACGACGCCTTGCTGGAGGATTACGAGCCGGGAGCACGCTCGTCCGACTTGACCGCCATGTTCACTGCCCTCCGTGTCGAGCTGCGTGAATTGTTGGCGGCGATCGAAGGCTCGTCGCGACAAACTCGACCGTCGATTCTGAAGCGCGAATTTCCCATCGACCGTCAACGCATCTTTGTCGAGGCGGTGATCTCCGACTTGGGTTTCGACTTTGACCGCGGCCGGCTCGATGCCACGACCCATCCCTTCTTCAGCCCGCTGGGCCCCGGTGACTGCCGCATCACGACCCGCTACAACCACTACGACTTCGGTGAAGCTTTGTTTGCGGCCTTGCACGAATTCGGGCACGGCGTCTACGAACAGGGGCTCGACCCGCGGCATGCCGGTACGCCGCTGGGCGAGGCGATGATGATGAGCATCCACGAATCGCAGTCGCGGCTGTGGGAGAAGTTCATCGGGTTGAGTCGGCCGTTCTGGCAGCACTTCTTCCCACGGGCGCGGGAAACGTTTCACGATGCGCTGCACGACGTCACCTTGGACGAATTCTACGCTGCCGTCAACCACGTGCAGCCCGGCTGGAACCGAGTCCGCGCGGATGTCAGTGACTTACGACCTGCACATCCTCGTGCGGTTCGAACTGGAACAGGCGCTCATTGCCGGCGATCTCCAGCCGGCCGACCTGCCCGCCGCCTGGAATGAAAAATACGTTGATATCGCTGGGCGTTGCACCGAGCGTCCGACACGGAGGGATGTCTGCAGGACGGCCACTGGTCCGCCGGCCAGTTCGGCTACTTTCCCATCTATACGCTGGGCAACATCTGCGCCGCACAGTTGTATGTCCAAGCTGCAGCACGATCTGCCGGACTTGAATGAGCGGATGTCGCGAGGCGACTTTTCCACGCTGTTGTCCTGGCTGCGAGACAATATCTACCAGCACGGCCGGCGCTATCGGACGGCGGAACTGATCGAACGCATTACGGGTCGGCGACCGCATCACCTGCCGCTGATCGAAACGCTTCGCGCTAAACTCCACGAAGTCCACGGCCTATGACCTTGCGTCCAGCGGCTATTGAGGATGACCTTCAGCAGGTACAATCTGCCTTTGGCGTTCAGCAGTCCGGGCTCGAAATGAAGCCCTTTGGTGTATACTCTGCAACCACAACATGCGTGGATCAATGCCCACCCCATTCGTCGAATTGCTGAAGAACCTTATCGACTATGCGGGCTTGTTTCCGCCGGCGAGGCTGCCGCTGGATCGCGTGTTGCGGAACTTCGCGGACTACCAGGCGTGTGAGCAACATTGGATGCTGGGGACACTGATCCTCAGGCCCGACGACTTGTCTCGCTTGGGTAAATTGGGCCGCGACCTGATGGCACGCGCGGAAAGCCCCTGGCGGATTGCCTGTGTCTTGCCTGGGGGCGACGAAAGTCAGCTTCGCGCGGATCTCAGCGAAATACAACGATTCAACGCCAGCTACAGTCAAGGCCCCCTGCCAAGAGCCGGTATCGACACGGTGGAATTGCGCATCCAATCCACGTCGGAAATGCTGCGCGCAGCGAACATTCTACCGGTCAACATGCGCGTCTACTTCGAAATGGGCTATGAGCAGGCCGCACAATTAATCCCGGTGATCGCCGAAGCGGATCGGTCAAACCTGCATGCGAAATTCCGCACCGGAGGCATTTCCGCCGACTTGATCCCCATGGACGAAGAGGTGATCGACGCCATATCTCGATGCGCTGACGGCCGAGTCCGCTTCAAAGCGACCGCCGGGCTGCACCATCCGGTTCGCGGCGCGCATCCTTTGACCTACGAACAGAACGCCGAATCATCGGTAATGCACGGGTTTTTGAACGTGCTGGCCGCAACCGCGATTCTGATGGCCGATCCAGAAAACAAAGACGAAGCGTGCCGTGCTTTACGAGACCGCGACGCCAACAGCTTTCGCGTGGCGGAAGACGGTTGGTATTGGCGCCAGCGCAAGTTTTCCCTGAAAGACACTGTCCACTTGCGCACCCACGGCATGGTCTCGTTTGGCTCCTGTTCGTTTGTCGAACCGGTAGAAGACTTGCAAAACTTGGATTTTGACGTCGAACTCCCGCGGGAGTCTTGAATTTCGTTCCCGGGCAGACGTAGAAAAATTTACATCATGCATATCGATCAAACGCACGATCAGAACTTACAGAGTTGGGTGGACTCCAGTAATCGTCCGGATGCGGAGTTTCCGATCCAGAATCTCCCCTACTGCGTTTTTTCGCGTGGCGATGGAGGCCCAACCGTTGGCGTGGGAATCGGCGACCAAATTCTCGACTTACGAGCCATCGCGCGCGGCGATTGCCTGCGAGAGCTGCAGGCGCCGCTCGACGAGAGCCTACTGCCAGTCATGCAGGCCGATTGCCTGAATCCTATGATGGGGCTGAGCAGCCACGGCCGCCAGGCGTTGCGGCAGGCCTTCAGCGAACTGTTGAGCGCATCCTGTCCTGCGCTGCGCGATCGCAGCGGCTTGCGTGCGGAGGTGATGGTATCCCAGTCAGACGTGCGGTTCCACGTCCCGGCTCACATCCGCGATTACAGCGATTTCTACGCGTCCTTATTCCATGCGACCAATGTGGGCAGTATGTTCCGGCCCGACAACCCGCTGCTGCCGAATTACAAGTGGATCCCCATCGGCTATCACGGCCGAGCCTCCTCGATCGTGATCAGTGGCACTCCCGTGCGGCGCCCCGCGGGGCAGGTCTCTCCCACAGGTTCGGAGCCGCCGTCTTTTCGGATCTCCTCGATGTTGGACTACGAGTTGGAGGTCGGCATCTGGGTCGCACAAGGCAACGAACTAGGCCAGCCCATCCCTATGCGAGCCGCCGAGGAATCGGTTTTCGGGTTCAGCCTCGTCAACGACTGGTCGGCGCGGGACATCCAAAAATGGGAATACCAGCCACTCGGTCCTTTCCTGGCCAAGAGCTTTGCAACGTCGGTTTCGCCCTGGGTTGTCACGGCGGAGGCATTGGCCCCTTTTCGGGTCCCGGCTTTTCCCCGCGGAGGGGACTGCCCACCGCTGGAGTACCTGGATAGTCCGCAGAACCGTGACGCGGGCGGTTTCGACATCGAATTGGAAGTGCGACTGACTTCCGCGGCGATGCGGCAGTCTAACTTACCGGCACATCGGTTGAGCTGCGGTTCGTTTCGCGACTTGTATTGGACGCCAGCCCAAATGATCGCTCACCATACAAGCAATGGCTGCAACCTGGCTGCGGGTGACCTGCTGGCCAGCGGTACGGTCTCGGGCAGGGACCGAACCTCGCGCGGATGCCTGTTAGAATTGACCTGGGATGGCGAATTCGGCCGACCGGTGCCCGGGACTCAACGAACCCCTATCCAGCTCCCGGATGGAACGCAACGCATTTTCCTGCAAGATGGTGACGAAGTCATTATGACGGGCTATTGCCAGCGTGAAGGATATCGCCGCATTGGGTTGGGCGCTTGCCGCGGAACCGTCGTGGGGGCGACGCCAGACACCTGATCCAGGCAGTCCATGCGACTGCGACCCATGCAATTGAGTGCTGGCCGTAACTGCGCGGCGCGAGTTGGTGCGGCAGGCGTCGCTGGCCGGCCCCTCCCCGGCCCTCCCCACACGGCAATGGTGCGATTTAGTCGCAGTTTGTTGGGCCGCGACGCGCACATGCCGTTCGACCCTGTCCCGTACGTTGACTTGTCGCGCTGTTCGCGACCAAATCACCATGGCCGGGGGGAGGGAGTAGGAGATGCCGTTCGACCCTGTCCTGTACGTTGACTTGTCGCACTGTTCGCGACCAAATCACCATGGCCGGGGGGAGGGAGTTGGTCAGCCAACCTACTGCATCAGTCGCCGGACGTCGGCCACGATAGAGGCCGGGATGAATCGGGCCAGCATCGAATCATCCGCCAATCGGGCAATTTGCTTGAACAGGCTGCTGGAGACGTGTGCGAATCGCTGATCCGCCATGAGGAATACGGTTTCGATGTTGGCATCGAGTTCACGGTTGGCCAGCATCATGGTGAACTCTGCGGCAATATCGGTCAGAGGCCTGATACCCCGCACCATGACGTGGGCCTGGCATTCGCGAACAAAGCGTCACTGCCAGCCCGTCGAAGGTCCGGATGTCCAGGTTGGGGATACCCGCCGTGGCGCGGGTCACCAATTCGACTCGGTGTTGCGGTGAGAACCAGGGCTCTTTCTCGACATTGATCCCGATGCCCACGACTAGCGTATCCACCAGACGGCTGGCTCGCTCAATGACGTTCATATGGCCTAACGTGATCGGGTCGAAGGAACCGGTATAAACGGCCAGTCGTGGCTTGGGTGCGGACATGGGCGGAGTTGCATGGTTTGTCAATTACATCGGTTTCGTGGCAACGGCTTAAACGGTTAAATCGGCGGCAATTCGCCGATCGGATGTCTGCTCTGATGACATCAAAAATGCGGCAAGTATACTTATAACACAGGAGATTTAGGCCAACTTACTGCACGCACCGTCCGGCAGTTAGGTGTGGGGTGGGCCTGGCCGCAGTTTTCGCCTGGGGGCGGGTCGGTTCGCGGCTTGAAATCAAGCTCGTTTAAGCATATTGTGTTCGACCTTGCCAGGTTTGGTCAACAAGCGCGACGCGGGTCACGCCGCGTTGAGCCATTCGGAACCGACCGAGCACCCTACCTCAAACAAGCAAATCGCTGCGAAACAGGTACTTCAGACTATGGCAAAGAGCCTCACCATCATGGCCATGGCGGTTGCCATTCTGTTGTTTTTGCTGTTCGCCATGGACCTCTTGGTCGGCATACCATTTCGCAAGGCCCGGCTGTCGATGGACCTCGTTTTTATCGTTTGCTCGTTGATCCTGGCCTATATTAGCTGGAATGCGATGCGCGACTTCAAGTAGTCCGCCGACGCGCTCAGGCGGCGCGGCGCAGAATGGAGTCCGTCGCTGCGTGACGTCGACTGGGGCAGCGGCGCGAGACCACGTCACTTAGTGGCTCAATCTCCAGTCGCCCGGCGTTTTTCAGCCGGGCAACTGTTCGCAGCCAACTCACCAGTTGTCGCGTGCGGGATTCTGGTAACTTGCTAAGTTGACCAAGATCAATGGTTACGTCTTGGGAGACGCGCTGCGACATGGCATTCCACAAGCTTCGCTTGGCGGAATAGGCGCTATCCCAGCGAACCCAAAAGGCAGGTCGACCGGGAAGTACGGCAGTTGGTTCAATGACCATCAAGCCGTAGCGGGGTAAATTGTTCGGACGCATCTTACGGCCAACGGGGTCCACGGCCTGTCGTCGGACAACTTGAATCCCCTCGCGCGCCAGTCCATTCAAATGACGCTCCACGTCGTTGCTGTGCAGCGCCAACGTCGAGACGTCCGATTGGAAACTGCGATAGAGATCGAGTTTGCCTCGGAGTTCAGACAGGAATGACTCCCGTGAACCCATTGGCGAACACCAACTTGATTCGGTCAACAGCGCCAGTTCGTTCCGGAGCCGACTTGGACGTGCGACCGTTTTCGCTAACTCGATATGGCGATGGGACAGCGCCCAGGTGGCCGGCAATTGTAGGTCCTCAAGGACCTCTATTAATTTCTCACAGCTGTCGTGAAATTGCCGATGCTCCGTCAACGAACTCTGGTTCTCGTCCCCTCCGCACTGAACGCAGATATGGACCACCGCAGTTGCTGATGGACTGCCCATGAGATGCTCCCTCCCCTCATAATCGAAGCGGCTCGACAAGTGCGGCCGCGCTGCATACCATCGGCCCGACGCGATAGCGAACTCCACAGTGAAACTAGCCGCCGCACATCCGCTCCCTCAGCCGCAACCGCTGCAAGCAGCACGATTGCTACGCGGCGAATGCATCGCTGAAGACGTCGCCGTCGCACAAATCCGCCAAACGATCGTATATCGCTAGTCTCTCACGGCTGCCAGAATGACAGATCGGGCGAAACAAGCCCCCGCATTCGGCACTTCGCACCTCAACTAAAGTGTTGACAAATTTGAGTTTGCGACGTTCGGACCGGGATTGGCATAACTTTTGCTTTATCGACTTGGCGTGCTCGGATGTGCGAGTCCACATCCACAAACTTCCACACATTACGTCATTTTCAAATCAGGAACGGAGGATACCATGGTTCGCTCATTAAGGCCTTGGTCCATGTCGGGTGCTCAGTTAATCGACGCGGTTCGTCGGGAAGTCGACGACCTGGTGGGACGCATCCAGGACACGGATGCCTGGACCGACGAAGCTTCGTCATTCGCGCCTCGCGCCGACGTGGCCGAAACGGACAAGCAATTTGAGATTATGATCGACATGCCCGCGATGACGCCGGAGAACTTCAACATCGAGATGCATGAGGGCCGACTGACCGTCAGTGGCGAGCGGACGTCGGAAGAAAAAACTGAAGGCAAGGCGTTTCACCGTGTGGAACGACATTATGGCAAGTTTCGCCGCACCTTTAATCTGGGTCACGAAGTCGAAGCCGACAGTGTCACGCGCCGAGTACAAAGACGGAGTCTTAACGCTGGTTGTGCCCAAGACCCAGAAGGCTCAGCCGAAGAAGATCGCGGTCAAGATCTAGCCTTGTTACAATTCGGAGGCATTGGCTTCGTTTGAACGAGAGCGAATCAGCTCGGCCGGGAATGTTGCCACACTCCCGGCCGCGTCGTTAGACCGCAAGCCAGAAGAAATCGCCGATAACATCGGTTGTCAGCCACCATTCCCAGGCGATGTCTGGCGGCGTGCGCGTCCTGCCGACGCGCACGCCACCGAACACTGCCGCGGCGGGTTTCGCAGTGGCCCGGTTTCGCCCGGCATGCTTCTTTGGTTTGCCGTCTAACGAACCGAAAAACCATCCAGATTCGAATCGGGCATAGGGTTGCCCGTGGGTGGAGCGGGAACGAATACGGGCGGCATGAACGGACTGACCACAACCGGATTGGATACGTTGGAGCCGCCTGCTCCTGCTGCACCTGCCGCGCCGGCTAGACCCAAGGCGCTTAGCAGCCCGCCTCCGCTGGCGGACCCGCCGGAGCCGCCGCTGCCGCCGCTGCCGCCGGAGCCCGACGCGCCAGCTGGGCCAGAGCCGCCAGTTCCTGCCAAGTCCGCATCGGATAACCCGCCGGCCCGCGCGGCTTGCTGAGCGGTCCAATGATTCACCGCCGCCGCGATGGTATCGGGGTCATCGATCAGGGCCATGGCGAAGGGACAAGCCAAGGTGTTGCCCAGTCCATTGTCGTCCGGCACCTGCCGGGCTGGCGCGCGTTCGTTCCCCGGCATCGGCAGCGGTTCCAGCTGATCGTCTTGACCCGTCAGTTGTCCACCCGTCAGCCGGATCAGGCTTTCGTAGGCTGCTGACCTGCGCGACACGGCAGCTGCCTCGGGGCGCTTTATCGCGCGGAAGGATACGGCACCAAAGCCGTCTTCTCCTGCTGCAACCAGCGCATACACGGCCGGCCGCCGCAGCACGAGTTTAAAGTAACCCTGTTCGTCTACCTCGGTGCTGGTGACTAAGCGATCGTTGCGAATGACGTAGATTTTTGTTTTCTGCACGTTTCGCGGACGTCCCGTGGCGGCATCCACACCATACAGGCGGCCATACATGATGTTATTGTCGCTCAACAAGACCGGATGCAAATAGACCGACGTGGCCCCCACGGTCGTATCTGGATCCGTATCCGCCTGGGCAAGTTCCTTGAGTCCGCGATAGACGTCGGGACCTTCCTCGGACTGCCAGCCCGACTCCTTCTGTTCCGTGGCGGCGGTTACGAATGGATTGTAGGCCTCCGCGGGGACGTAGAACGACCTCATCTTCGAATAGTTCTCCTCCAGGATCGCCTTGATTTGACGAAATGTGGGAGGTACCGCCGCCGAGCGGATCTCCAAGACAGGCTTGGCAATCGGCGCTTGGACCAATCGTGTCATGGCGTCCAGTTTGGCCTGCTCCAGGCTGGGCAACAGTTGCAGTCCGTACGCCAGGAAACCGGTCTCGCCCCGCGCGATCAACGCGTACACGCCCGGTTCCAGGCCACTGATCGAAAACGCGCCATCCGCGTCGGTGGTGGCTTGTCCTTTCCGCTCGCCCTTCTGATAGACTTCGATGGTCAGTGACTCCGTTCCCTTGGCCTGTCCGGTATCGGCGTCAATTGTCTGCACTTGCCCTTTCAACTCGCCACTCGCCGTCAGCCGCACCCAATGGGAGCGTACAAATTCGGCTGGGTCCTTCCAGTCACCGACCGTGCCCTCCGCTTCGGGGTTTGTGTTTTCCGGCAACTGCAATGGTCGATCGTCAGCAGCGGAGGCGGCGTCAACGGGCGATGGAGCGGCAGCCTGTTGAGCGTTCGCGGCGGAGCCGAGCCATAAACTGAACAGTGCGATCGACACGGCCGTGGCGGTA
Source organism: uncultured Planctomycetales bacterium (assembly GCA_963695565.1). GTDB lineage: Bacteria > Planctomycetota > Planctomycetia > Pirellulales > Pirellulaceae > CAVOGW01. Next base: position 672,031 of record CAVOGW010000001.1, on the reverse strand, counting down.
CACCGGGCAGCCCCGCTGGCCGTCGTTAATGGCGCTGGTGTGCGTGTCGGCGATGGAGTGAGATGATGTGTGGGTCGCATGTCCTATACCTCGGTGCCAAAAAGTGCATGCCGTCAGGAGAATCCGCGATTGTCAAGTCGATCGGCCGCACGGCTCTTCCGTTTCAATCGGGCGTGATCGATCAGCAATCCGAGTCGCTGCCGCAGCTTGCCCAATACGATTTTTTTCCAAACCATCCCTATCCTATCATCGACCCGGCGCATTTCTGCTGGCGCAAGTTTCGTAAGTTTTCCCATTCAAGGCCTGGTGGCATGGGTCTAATCGGCAGATTCCTCATGATCGGAATCCGGTGGGTTGGCGTCGCAGGCTCTGCTCCGCTGGTGTTGCCCATCTCCGGACCCTATCCGGGCCGCGTCGTTAGACCGCAAGCCAGAAGAAATCGCCGTTAACTTCGGTGGTAAGCCGGCACACCCAGGCGATTTCTGGCGGCGTGCGCGTCGGCCGACGCCCCTTTGAGGGCCACCCGATAAAGTTGGTCAGGTGGCCGAGACCGTTCGCGGCGGGGCCATCGTCGCGTGAGAATCCGAAGCATCCGCAACGTCTTTGGAAGAACGTCCGGTCGCCGACCCGCGCTACGCACATTGTCAGCTCGCGGAGGATGACAGTTGTCCGTGAATTGTGTGGTACGATGTGGGGGGCCTACGGTACTGGGTCCAGCGTGCGGGCGATCCGAAAGCCGATCGCTTCGGACACGGTGATCGCTACGGTAGACTCTCGATGGGCTGAGCGAACCGTGTCCGCTGTTTGCGAGTAATTACCGCCGCGAACTTCAATGCCGAGCCGTTCCTGGCCGGCCTCCAGCTCGTCTTCGACGGCTTCGACGTGCGGTTCGTTCTCATGCCTGGGGTACGGTCGCAGCAAGTTGGTCGTCCATTCAGACGCATTGCCCAACATGTCGAACAGACCCCATCGATTGGGTTGCCGACTAGTTGTGGGCTGCAAACGATCTTTGGAATTCACGCTGTAGATGGCGTACTCTTCCAGCAACGACTCGTCATTGCCGCAACTCCAGATAGTTGTCGAATTCGCGCGACAGACGCATTCCCATTCAGCGACTCGTGGCAGTCGATAGCCCGTCTGCCGCACATCACACCCCACAACTCTCGTTTCTTGCCGAGCGCGTTCAATCTCCTCAATCGTGCCGTAGCACAAACCCAGGCCCTCTTGCTGTGACAACCACGTGCAATAGGCAATCGCATCGTGCCAGGACACCGAGGTTACCGGATCTTGCGGGTCCGCCTGCTCGATCTTCAATCGAACGGAGTCGAGGTTACTCAAGACAACCTCCAGTTCTTCCAATTCGGCTTCTCGCTGCATCCGTTCGGCTTCCTCAAGGCGAGCTTCCAAGTCCGCCGTACGCACGTCTAAAAACTCGCGGTAATCCTGTACCCTGACTTCCGCGGCGCTGACCTCGAACGCCCAGGGGATTTGCTCAAAGTGATAGACGTCCGAATCACCTTCGTGCTGCGACCGATTAGCGACGCGAGCCAGTGCCAATTCGTCCGGCGTACTCCCCATTTTGAAGGCCTGATTGGTGACAGGACAGCGAATCATGAGCAGGTGACGGGGGCCGACACGCCAATTCCGTTCGCTGGTGTAGCGGCTGAGGCTCGCTGTCGGTTCGACGCTGGCGATTCCCCAGCGATGCATCATCCATGCCGCGGTGGCATGCAGGCCACTGTCGGGGTGTTGGTAGCAATCCCTCAGCAGGATGGTCAGCTGTTCCAGTTCGCTTTCGGGCGGATAATGGTCGATGGCCAGCAGCATGTGCTGTGCCGCCGCCAATTCGCCCCGTTCCAAGCATGCCCGCAGCATCCCCATCAGCCGCGCGAGCTGCACGTTGTAGGCGCACGCGCGACTGGTCAGATAGGCGGCCGCCGACGGATCGGTCTCGTCGTTCAAAATGGGAATCGGCTCCCGAAACTGCTCGGGTGTCGCATGCAGCCCGGCCAGCCAGAGTCTGCCGACGGCCTGACTGTACGCTACGCCCGTCAGCCGCTCGGACGAATCGGCAACCTCCTGCTGCAGCCGACGCCAAATCGACTCGGGCGAAGTGGATGTTTTCTGCCAACTCAGGGAAAGATTCGTCAGCAGGTCCGGCATTATCTCGTCCTGGGCCGTGGGAAGCTGGGCGACCAGGAAATCCACGTCATCTCGATAGAAGTAGTACAGCAATCTTCCCACAGAATTCTGGCCTTCAGCCAGGGCCGTTTCCAGCGGCTGGCGTATTTGCACGCGCAGGGGACTCAGCAAAGGTACCCACTTCGACAGGTCCGTGTTCTGGCCTAACTCGCTTTGCAGGAATTGAGCCGCCTTCTGGGCGAATCGCTGTTTCGTCTCGACATCTAACTGATCCGCTTCGGTCTTGGCCAGGGCACAGATGGCCCGTAACCGCGAGCGGCTGCCTTCCGAGGAGTTGTCGGCTACCTGGTGCAATTCCATAAGTTCCTTGGGGTACTGCTGTAGCGGCAAGTGATCCAGTAATAGTGCTAGTTCTTCCGGCTCCGCCTTGTAAATCGATTGAACCAACTCATGTCGAATCGCATCGGACCTTTCGCTATTGTCCACTTTTTCCTCAGTCAGGCTGAATTCTGCCAGCGCAATCCGCATCTTCTTGCGATCCGACTCCGATCCAGATTCCGACTGCAGTAAATCCCATTGTGTTTGCAGGGAAGCCCGGGAAACTTGACGCAAGTAAGGTTGTTGCAGCGACCTCAGAATCGAGGCCACGCCGTCCGGGGGCTCGCTGAACAACCGATCGATGCAGTTCCGGACGTTGTCTCGCTTGGCAAAATACTCACGAACGTAGAAAAAGAAGGACACGGCGAATCCCAGCGACACGGCCAGGAATACTGAGGCGATGGATGCCGCCAGCCCCGGATTGCGCTTCCCCCAGCGTGCGAAACGCTCGACGATGCCCAGGGGCCTGACGCTGACCGGCAATCCGCGCAGCCAGTTTTCGAGGTCGTCCGCCAGTCGGGCCGCAGATGGGTAGCGCTGCTGGGGATCCTTGCAGATGCAATGGTGCCAGACAGCAGCCAGGTCACGATCCACGCTGGGAGCGCGTTCGCGGATGGGCGTAGGCTCGATGTGCTGAATCGCCTGCATCAATTTGCCGCGATCCGATTCGAATTCCAGAAACGACCGATCCCCCGTAACCAGCTCGTCCAGGATCACGCCCAGTGCCCAAACGTCCGCCGGTGCTCCCGCCAGCTCACTGCGGCCACTGGCTTGTTCCGGACTGAAGTAGACCGGCGTGCCCACAAAGTTGTTAGCCCGGCTGGGCCGCGACCTGGTCGGCTTCTTGGTCGTCTGCTCATCCTGCCAGGGTGTGCGTCGCGCGCAGCCAAAGTCCGCAACATGCGGCTCGTCCGTTTCTTTCTCGATCAGCACATTTTCGGGTTTCACGTCACGGTGCACGATCCCTTTCGCATGCGCGTAGCCCAGGGCCCGAGCGATCCGGGCCAGAATCGAGACCGCCTCCCGCATGGGCAGCGGCCGACGTTTTCTCAGCACCTCACGAAGCGTCGGCCCTCGAATGTAGTCATACACAATGTAGACTTGATCGTTGCTATATTCACCCGATTGATGCACGGTGACGATGTTCGGGTGCCGCAATTGCGCCGCAGCTCGTGCCTCTTCTTGAAACTGCCGAGCAATTTGCTTGTTGCCAATCGACCGCGAACGAATGATCTTGACCGCCACTTCCCGGTCCAGTTGGGTATCATAGGCGCGAACAACCGTGCCAAATCCACCACTGCCCAGAGTTTCCAGGACGCGAAAATGCGCGATTTGACCTTCCAGCTCCACGGGCGACTTAACGCTCAAACCGACGGTCGGTACGGCAGCTCCCGTGGCCGGTTCGCCAGAAACAATCGCCGGCCGATCGGTGGCCGTGAACCGCTCCGTCGCTTCGATCGGATTCTCCGTAGCGCCGGCGTCCAGTTCCGGACCTGGCTGCGGCGGACTCTCCGTCGGTTGGGAGGTTACCTGGAGTTCCTGGCTGTTCGGTTCGGACAGGTCGTCAGTGGGATGTTCGTCGTTCGTCATGAGGGATACGCAACCTTGAACCTGACCAGCACGCAGCGCAAGTTTGTAGTCGCGCGTAGCGGAAAAACCCGGTGAAAACACAAGCACGACGCGCAAGCGAGTGAGCCTCCCCACACGCGGTTCTTCGTGAAATCGGGAAGCGGGCGCTATCGCATTCCGGTTGATAACGAGTGAAAGTAAGTGGCATTGCGCTCTGGCCGGCGAGCAATGCTGTGGTCAATAATTGACGGTAGCGTCCGCAGTCGTGGAATCAGGGCTGCCAGAAGTAGGACCGCTGTGCAACCCAATTCGGACGGAGAACGCATCCATCATGAGCCTAGTATACGCCGTCGGAATCGATTTGGGCACAACCAACTCGGCCGTGGCCTATGTTACCGACGCGGGCCGGACTGCGATGTGGCCCAACGAGCTGGATGAATATACCACCCCCAGCTGTGTTTTCTTCGACGACGAGGGCATCATCGTGGGACGGGCGGCCCGCAAAGCACGTCGTTTCGCGCCCGAATCCGTCGCCTGGGAAACCAAGCGCGATCTGGGCAATCCCAAAGGTCAGTTGATCCGGGGCCGGGAAATCCCCTCGGCGGTAATCCACGGATATTTGCTGCAGCATCTCAAGCAAGGCTTGGATCAAAAACTGGGCCATGAATACAGGGTGGTGATTACCGTGCCAGCGTTCTTTGACGACGTTCGCCGCCAATCGGTCGCCGATAGTGCTCATTTGGCCGGTCTGCAAGTCTTGGACATCATCAACGAACCGACGGCCGCTGCCCTGGCTTATGCGGAAGGTCATGGCTTTCTGCTGCCGGACGACACCGCTGGGCCGCCAAAATCGTTAAACGTGCTCGTCTACGATCTGGGCGGTGGCACGTTTGACGTTTCCGTGTTGCAGATCAGTGAACTCGAAAGCCGGACCTTGGCCACCGACGGGGACGTGCGACTGGGGGGGAGTGATTGGGACCAGCGACTGGCCGACTTCATTGCTCAGAAATTCGAGGCAAAATTTCGGATCGAACCTCGCGACGACGCCATGGCCACGACCCGGTTGCTGTTCGCGGCCGAAGAAGCCAAACGCTCCTTGAGCACCCGACTCAAAACGACGATCCGATTCGAACACCAGCAGCACCAACTGCAGCTGGACCTGACGCGGGAACAGTTCGAGATATTGACTGCCGACTTGCTCGAACGCACCGCGCATACGACGCAGGCGACACTGTCCGCCTCGGGTTTGATCCCGGACGAATTGGACAAAGTCGTCCTGTCAGGTGGTTCGACGAGAATGCCGATGGTTTCCCAGATGCTGCAGCGCGCGACGGGCCGCCTGCCCGACACTTCCATTAACCCGGACGAATGTGTGGCGCGAGGGGCGGCGATTTTCGCGGCCCATTTGCTCGCGGAAAAGGGCGTTTCCGCTCCCCGGCACCACTGGCGTTTTGTGGACGTCAACTCACACAGCCTGGGAATCGAGGGGATTGATCCCGTCACCGGGCGGCGGCAAAACACGGTCTTGATCCCGCGCAATACGCCGCTTCCGGCCGAGGCCCTCTACAAATTCGTGACCAAGAAAACCGGTCAACCCACGATCTCCATCAAAGTCCTCGAAGGGGAAAGTTCCGACCCCGACGAGTGTATCCTGATCGGCAAGACCGTCATGCGTAATCTGCCGCGCGAACTGCCCCAGGGAACCCATGTGGAAGTCGTCTATCATTATGCAGCTAACGGCAGATTGACGATTCTGGTGAGCGTCGCTGATTCCGACCGTCAAATGACGGTCGAGTTACAGCGCGAGGGAACGATGTCCGACGACCGGCTGCGCGCGTGGAGCGGCGCGATCGCCACCAGTCGGGGCTTTCCGGATATTGTCAAGATCCTGGAAGAAGTGCTGGGGGTGGACGTCCGCCAACAGGAACGCCGTCGCCCAGATTCCGTGGATCCTCATCGACACCATTGAACCATCGACACGCCGCCCCGCAGCCGCCCGCGGATGGCATGCAGGTAAACTCGAAATAGGAATCAAGGCCTCCCATGCCCCCGAACCAAAAGCTTGCCATTGGCATCGATCTGGGCACGACGTATTCGGCCATCGCCTGGCTGGATACGCTGGGCCGGCCTGAGATCATCGTCAATGCGGATGGCGATAAGCTCACGCCCAGCGCCGTACTGTTTGAGGGCGAGGACGCCGTGATCGTGGGCAGAGAGGCCCTGAAGGCACTGGCCAGCGAAGCCGATCACGTCGCCCTGTGCGCCAAGCGCGAAGTCGGAAATCGGTTTTATCACCGGACGCTGGCCAACCGCATGATGCCCCCCGAGGCCATCGAGGCCTGGATCCTGCGCAAGATGATCGTCGATGCCGGTCGGCAGATCGGACCCATCACGCAGGCCGTGATCACCGTCCCCGCCTACTTTGATGACGTACGCCGCAAGGCCACGCAGGATGCGGGCTACATGGCGGGCCTGGAGGTGCTGGACATCATTAACGAACCCACGGCGGCCGCCATCGCCTACGGCTACCGCCAGGATTCACGCGGCGTCGCGGCGTCGTCAGCCGGACCCGTGAATGTTCTTGTTTACGACCTGGGAGGCGGCACATTCGACGTGACCGTGCTGCACATCGAAGGCTCGGACTTTCGTGCGCTGGCGACGGACGGAGACGCGGCACTGGGGGGCCAAGATTGGGACCACCGCTTGATGGACCACGTGGCGGACCACGTGAGACGGCAGATCGATGCCGATCCGCGCGACGACCCCAACGCCCGGGGCCGGCTGTGGCGGGAATGCGAAGATGCCAAGCGGACGCTGTCCACCCGCAACAAGACTCATATCCCGTGCGACTTCGCCGGACGTACCATGAGTCTGGAAGTCACACGCGTGCAATTCGAAGACATGACGCGGGACCTGTTGGAACGCACGGCATTCACCACACGCGAGACGCTCGAAGCCAGCGGCTTGACCTGGGACGAATTGGATCGAGTGCTGCTCGTGGGGGGCTCCACGCGGATGCCGGCCGTCCAGCAGACGCTCCGCGAGTTGTCGGGGAAGGAACCGGAAACGAGTATTTCGCCGGACGAAGCCGTGGCCTTTGGAGCCGCGCTGCGCGCGGGCTTCCTGTTGGATGCGGACAACCTCACGGTGGGCAGGTACCGGATCACGGATGTGAACTCGCACAGCCTGGGCGTTGTGGGAACGGATCCCGCCACGCGCATGCGCCGCAGCGCGATTCTGATTCCCCGCAATACCCCCCTGCCCGTCACCGCGCGACGCGTGTTCAAGACCGAAAAGGCAAACCAGCGCTCGATCCTGGTGCCGATTGTGGAAGGTGAGAGCCGTGATCCGGAGCATTGTGTGCCCATCGGAGAATGCATCATTCCGGATCTCCCGCCTGACCTGCCGGCACAGACGGCCATCGAGGTGACATTTTCCTATGCGGAAAACGGCCGTCTGATTGTGAACGTCTCGATCGAGAATTGTGAAACGCCACCCAGTTTCCACTTGGAGCGTCCCCACACCTTGACGCCGCAGGACCTGGACCGCTGGCGGCGACACATCGCGCACCTGCCCCCGGCCTAGGCCGGGTTGACGTCCGCGCGGACGTCATTACGCAGATCGATCTGGGCGATGGTTTTCGTACACCACTACCGTCCGATCGCCCTGCCCTGTTCTTGTCCGGGACCTTAGATGGTAGAACGTACCCGGAAGCCCCTGCGGAGATCGCCGCTGGAATTCAGCAGGGCGTGATCGTCACGATCCGAAACGCAGGGCATCATTCGTTTTTCAGCCCTGCTCGTGCCGTGGACATCATGGTTGGATTCTCCGGCGGTGCCGCCACGGATGCGCAGACCCTTACCGCATCGCCACTCGCGTTTGAATGAGCGTGGGGCCGTTGTCGTCGACAAGAACAGGAATTTCAATCAGATGCGATGGGCTCTTTTCGCAAAACCGGGTTCGGCATCGCTGACACTGGATCGCATGAACGCGCTGAGCGACGGGGTCGTGGCCATCGTGCTCACGCTGCTGGTGTTAGGGATCGACGTACCGAGAGATCACAATTTCTCGCGTGACGGATTGATGTCCTACCTGTTGAAAATTGAGTACCAGGTCACCGTCTATGCCGTCAGTTTCGTGCTGATCGGTTCTTATTGGGTCGTGCAAAACGTCATGTTCCATTTTTTTCGATACAGCACTCGCACCTTGGTGTGGTTCAATCTGCTGTTTCTCTTCTTGTTGACACTGCTACCATTCGCGACACAGTTGATCGGTGTTTACCGCCACGAGCCGCTGGTGATGATCGTTTACGGCGCAATCAACATTGCCTGCAGCCTGTCGTTGGCATTGATCTGGTGGTACGCTATTCAATCGGCGCGGGTGGCCTGGCCGAAAATCGATCCCGCCGTCGCCCGCAGCATGATGCTGCGCGTGTTGTTGGGGGCAGGTTTGAGCCTGATTGCCATTCAGGTTTCATTCCTCAATGTCAGGTTGGCGCATGTAGTCTTTCTGCTGATACCCCTGCTTCAAATCTCACACCATCGCGTCGACGCTCACTGGGCAGAAGTCGCGGAGAGTGGCCATGCGGAATCCTGACGCACCACTCCACCGTTCGACCGACCATCCTCCTGCGAAGCGGCCACCCGCTGGTATTCGCCCCATGCCATTGACTTTCACCCCGAAACAGCCGGCACGCGTTAGCGTCCGGTTCCCGATTGCACGGAAAACCGTGTGCCAATGCACATCGACTGATTTCATTCGCACCTGACTCGCAACAACGTAGTTGGCATTGGGCGTTCGCGCCCGAGTTAGCCCACTGTCATCCACACCCGGAGAAAAAGATGTCACTCCATGACAAAGACTCAGCCCGCGACAACCTGGAAGACGACGTGTACGCGGCCGTCGACCTCTCGGTCAGCACGCCGAAATACAAGTTCCCGCAGTCGGAACACGATCCACGTCATGCCTATTCGATCGTCCATGACGAATTGATGCTGGACGGCAACTCGCGACAAAACCTGGCCACATTCTGCCAGACGTGGGTCGAGCCCGAAATCCACCAGCTCATGGATGAATGCATGGACAAGAACATGATTGACAAGGACGAATATCCTCAAACGGCAGAAGTCGAAGCCCGCTGCGTGCACATGCTGGGCGATCTGTGGAACTCACCAGCCTCTGCCAATACGATTGGGTGCTCCACGACGGGTTCCAGCGAAGCTGCCATGCTGGGCGGCATGGCGATGAAACGCCGCTGGGAGGCCAAGCGTAAGGCCGCCAGCCAACCAATCGACAAGCCCAACATGATCACTGGACCGGTCCAGATATGCTGGCACAAATTTGCACGCTACTGGGATATCGAGCTGCGCGAAATCCCGATGGAGCCCGACCGAATGCTGATGACGCCTACCGAAGTGATCAAGCGGTGCGACGAAAACACGATCGGAGTGGTGCCCACGCTGGGGGTGACCTTCACCTGTCAATTTGAGCCCGTCCAGGCGGTGGCTGCGGCGCTCGATCAACTGCAACGAGAACAGGGCCTGGACATCCCCATCCACGTGGACGGCGCGAGTGGCGGATTCCTGGCCCCATTCTGCACGCCGGACCTTGTCTGGGATTTTCGCATCCCGCGCGTGAAGTCCATCAACAGCTCAGGCCACAAATTTGGCCTCGCACCGCTGGGTGTCGGCTGGATTATCTGGCGCGAGGCCACGGACCTGCCCGACGACCTGGTGTTTTGGGTCAACTACCTGGGGGGCAATATGCGCGATATTGCGCTCAACTTTTCGCGGCCGGGCGGACAGGTGGCCTGCCAGTACTACAACTTTTTGCGATTGGGAAAGGAAGGCTACCGAAAGATTCACACCGCCTGTTACCAGACGGCAAAATATCTAGCTGGGGAAATCGCGCAGCTGGGGCCCTTCGAGATCATCTACGACGGCGACATGAACCGCGGCATCCCGGCCGTGTGCTGGAAGATGACACAGGGTGTGGACCCCGGTTTCAACCTCTACGATTTCGCTGATCGCTTGCGGAGTCGGGGCTGGCAAGTGCCCGCCTATTCGCTCCCCGCGAATTGCCAGGACCTGCCCGTTCAGCGGATACTCGTGCGGCACGGGGTCAGCCGCGATCTAGGTTCGTTGTTAGTGGACGACATGCGACGAGCCTTGGACTACTTCCAGCAACATCCGGTTCACACGTCAATGACGGCCCCCGAGGGATCCGGGTTCCATCATTAAGGTCGGTGTCCAGGCAAGCCTCACTCGGCTGAGACGATGCGCAGCACAGACGACGGCTTGTCATCGTGCGGGAGCTAAGACCGTGCGCACCACGGCCAGCGATCGAAGGATCGGCTCGCGACGCCGCACGCCCGTGCAGGCGCGACCTCGACGAGGTCTCGATGCAGCTGCGACACGAACCGTGGAGGTCACGTTGGCTGGTAGATCCTTCACTGCGCTCCGCTCCGTTCAGGATGACAGCGTGGCGCTCCGCATCGTTCCGGATCACATGGTGGGGCTCGGCTCTGCTCAAGAGGACAACTTGTTGTCACCCCTAGGGCAACCGATCTATTCTTCCGCCAGCTGATCGAGAATCCGGTAGCCCGCCCGAATCAAACCAAAATTTGCCGCTTTGCCGGTGGCGGAATAGAGGTGACAGGCTTCGTTCAGCGACAAGTACAATCGGGCGAGACGATCGGGCTTTCCGCGCCCAGCAAAACCTGGCGATTCCAGGTAGCCCAATGACGCGGGTAGATTGTCCCGCAAGTCGTCCATCAACTCCGTTAATTCCCTGAGGCTGATGGAATCATCCCGCCTGGAAAGCTGCAACACCTTGATGGATCGACCGATGTTCTCCAGTCCCGCCAAGTTCTGCCACGAACCGAGCAGGGCGGCCACTTGCAGGCGATAGAAGAAGCGGTCTGAGTCTTTTTCCCGCCGCGTCGCCTCGAGCAATTGCTGGGCCACCCGTTCGCGCTTGGCCCCATCTTGGGCAGCTGCCAACAGCACCGCACGGTTTCTATCCTTTTCGATAAACTCGGCCGCAAACACGCCCAGGTCGTGAGGGTCCAAGCAGTCCAATCGGCGGCCAAGGTGATGCGCCAATCCGCGCACGCTCGCCGGTGTCTGCGGCTCCATCGGTTTTTCAAGCTCCAACAACCTGACAATCAGTCTCTGCACCTGGCATGAGAATGCTGGCCGACCCGCGTCGGCCGAGAGACAAAGATCGAGCAACTCAAAGGGCTCGTACGTACCGGCCGCGAAAAGTTTCCCCAAACCCTCGTCAAAGCCCCCTGCCCTTTCCACAATCTTGGCGATCGTCAGCAGCAGTTGCCGGAAAGCCGGGAAAGTTTCGGGCGATTGTGGCAACTCCTGCAGTTTGTCCTCCAAGACCGGGGGAAACGGACCCCGCGAGGCGTTTTCGGGACGCTCGTCCGATTCTCCTTGCAGGCAGCATTCCACCAGCACAAATCCAGGTATGAGCTCCTTCAGCTCGTCCGCAGCCGGTGTCGGCTGCAACAGCGCGTCGATCCGGGCGATACAGGCGGTAGCAGAGGCCGGATCACGGGCGCCGCGTCGCGCCAGTCGACGCGCGAAATGCACAGCCTCTTCTGCCGTGAAGCGATTGGCGACGAACGTCAGCAAGCCCTGCAACGGTTGAGCCGCTTGCCCCAGTTCGGATTCAAATTTGCGGAGACATTCCACTACTTCCTTGACTTGTTCGTCCGTGAACTTTGGCTGCCCGGCGCCGCACCGCAGGCGCATGGCAGTGTAAAGATTCAGCCACGTGGGATAGAGCAATTCATGGGCAAAGTCTTCCGTATGTTGAGCCAGTGGTTTCAGCCCGAAGAAGAATGCCCGGTCACGCAAAATAGCCTGGATGCAGGCGGCCGCCAGCTTGTTCGCTTGCGGATCATCCAACAAGCGAAGCTCAACGAGTTGCCGCTCAAACTCAAGAATCAGCGCTCGTTGCTTCGGTGTAAGTCGACTTGCGGACTGCGTACGTCCCAGTCGCAGTAACTGCATCAGGCCGCGCGGAGCCTTCTCATCCAAGGGCAACTTGCGGATCCGGTCAACAGCACGAAGAAAAGCAATGGCAGCCGCGGGGAGTCCGTCTCGGGATAAACGTCCAGGCAGCTCAATTCCATGCTCGGATCCCGGGGCACATAGGCGTTGAATCTGCAGTGCCCGATGGATTAGGAAGTAATCGCTCATTAATTCGCCGGCTTTCGGTAAGAATTCGCGGTTAGCTGAGACCATTCTAACATGTGCTGAAGTGCCGGGCGTCAGGTGGCGAACCGCGGGCGTAGGCCTGCGTGTGGGACCAACGCACTACGCCCCCGCGCGGATTAACGCAGAATCGTCGCAGCGCGGCGAGCGTTGGTGTGGAGGACCGGATGACGGTTTCCCAGGAGTGACAAAGCGTCACGGATGGGTTGGAGACCGTGCAGTGTTGGAGTCGACATGGCTGGTCGTGGGCTTACACCACACGGCCCGCCTTGTGCTCCGGCTGCAAGCACTAATCGTCGACCGGTAGCCTGGCGAAGATGGTGACGCCTTTGCCAGTCGGGTCGATGTAGAAACGCTCGGCGACATACTGATCCTGGATGCGGAGTTCGAAGGGGTTGCCCTGCTTGGCCATGGCCTCGGCAATCGGCTGGGGTAGATCGGGGATGATGTCTGCTCCACTCGCCAACTGCACGCCACGCACTTGATCCGCCGACATCCAAAGCTGACCCAGACCGTCGGCTACGAAGATTTCGCTATCGACCGCTCCCAGTCCGAGCAACACATCGGCGATTTGCTTGGATACGTCGGTCTCGATCACGGCCATGCCAAAACACTCGCCGGAAACGTCACTGTAGACGGGGGTGGCGACGGTAAGCCGTCGAAGGCTGGCGGACGTATTGGTCTTTCGCCCGCGCGATTCCAGCGACAGTCGCACGTCGCCCGGCTCGAGCGTCTCGACAGCTACCATCAGCGGATCGGCTCCGACCTCGCTCAGCCGGCTGACGGGCAGCACGCGGACGAGCGAGGGATCGGCTGGGTTGCGTTCGACACGCACGACGTCGGCGACACCCTCTCCTTGTTTTGCCTCAAAGGAAAGTGAGAGGTAATCGGGATTCGAGCGCAACATGCCGGTGAAGATTGTTTCCAACCGACCGCACCAAACCTTTTCGTCGTCCCCTTCCACGCCGGCACGCGCGTTGACGATGCCCTGGATGGGGGGCAGCGAGGCGAGGAAGCGGGCGTCTTTAGCCAGTTCGGAAGCCACGTTCCCGAGTTGAAGCTTGACTTCATGCACGTCTCCCTCCATTCGGGCAAAGCGGGCGTGCAGTGCCGCGAGACGATTCTGACGAGCCGCCATGCCGAGTGTCGTGAACGCGACCAAGGCCACCATCGCGACCGCGAGCAGGGATTGCGACAATCGCTGATGCTGAGAAACCCAACGGTTCAGGCGTTGCCAGGTGGACTCCCGGTAAGCCGTAACCGGCTCGCCGGCCATCCATCGCTGGACATCCTCGGCCAGATCGGTCGCGGCCTGATAACTGCGCGTACCGGCGGCGAGACATCGCTTTGCGGCAAATGGCGTCCAAAGCCGGATCGACATGAGCGTTGATTTCACAGGCCGACGGCGTGACACCGCTGGCGATGACACTGATCATGCCGCGCAGGCCGAGCCCCGTATCGACGGTCTCTTTCTGCGTCTTCTCGTGTGGGGCAAATCCGGTCACGATGGCAAACAGAATGGCGCCCAGGCCATAGATGTCGGTCCGATGGTCCAGTTCATCGAGTCGACCGGCCGCCTGCTCTGGCGCCATATACAGTGGCGTGCCCAAGACTTGACCTTCGCTGGTGCGATCGGCGCCGCCCCCGCTGCCCCCAGCCACGGAATCCATCAAGCTTTCGACCGACGTGTCGTCGATGATCTTGGCGAGGCCCCAATCGATGACGATCACCTGGCCGAAGCTATCGATGACCACGTTTTCGGGTTTGAGGTCACGATGAATGACCTTGCGCGAATGGGCATGACCGATCGCGTGGCAGACGTTGACGAATGCGGTCAGCAGGTGTCGCAGCAGCATGGGGTCGTCGTCCCCCTCTTCACGCCGTTCGTGGTACTCGCTGATCGAGTCCTGGAGCGTCGTTCTGCCGAGGAACCGCATGGTGTAGAACACACGTCCGGTGGAAAGGTCTTCGCCGAGCTGATAAATCGGCACGATGCTGGGGTGGTCCAGCCGTCCCGTGATTTCCGCCTCGTGCTTGAAGCGTTGGACGATCGATTCGTGGGCTGCCGACGCGTGGCTGATTTCTTTGAGTGCCACGTGGCGGTTGAGCTTCGCGTCACGGGCCAGCCAGACGCGGCCCAGGCCGCCTTGACCCAGTTTGCGAATGATCTCGTAGCGTCCTTCCATCGTGCGGACATCGTGGTCGACGCCTCGGGCGGCCACCGTCACACCGAACAGTTTCGCCACGCGGCCAGAGCCGTCAAGCCGCTCGAGTGTTGCCATGATCATGCTCTGGCTGGATGCGGGCACTTCCGTCCCGCCAGCAATGCTGCGCCGCGCGCGGTCGACTCGAGCGGCCGCCTTCTGCCGAAGCATGCCGATTTTCTCGGTCGTCAACAACCCCTTACCTGCCAGGTGTTCGGCCAGCGACACACTACCGTACATGGACCAGTCAGATACAGCGGCAGCGATCTCTCGATCGTTGACGATGCCGGAACTCAGTAGCTCGGCCGCGAATGCTATGTCTTCTTCTTGACGCGAAAGCGTCTCAGCTGGCTCGAATAGCCGCGTCGCCGTGTATTGGTCTTCGTCCGTCTGGGCCGACTCGGAGAGTCGTGGCGCGTCATCTGCCATGGGTCAAGATCTTACCGAGAGTTGGTTTCATCGTCGATTTTCAGTCCTTATCCTACCATCGCAGTTCCCCTGGTGTACCCTGCGATTCTTGGGGACTGAGGATTTTGTCAGTGCCATGCCAGTCCGACACGTCGCAGCCCCGTCGACACAGACGCCCGGCACGCACCCGTGGCACCAACCGCTTCGGCAGACCGTTTCCCGTCCATGGCTCGCTGAAACGCCAAATCTTGCGGGGGAGGGAGTCAGACACCGACTCCCTCCCCCCGGCAATCGTGTTTTGGTTGCGGACAGCGGGACACGTCAATGCATGGGACAACGTTGATCGGCACGTGCACGTCGCGAGTGAGCAGACCGCAACCAAATCGTGCCATTGCCGCGTGGGGAGGGCTGGGGAGGGGCCGGTCCGGAGCGCAGCCCATCTGAGCCCTCGCTGCGGTGCGCGTGCTCGTGGCGTGGCGACTAATCCCGTCGGTGTCGTCGACCCTAGACCACCATGCGTCCCAGCAGACCCCACCCCTGCCCCTCCCCACGCGATTTGGCCTGTTTCCGCGAGCCGCCTGCTGGTGTTGGATGAACTCATGGTTGGTCACCTCCACCGCTTCGGCAAACCGTTTCCCGTCCACGGCTCGCTGAAACGCCAAATCTTGCGGGGGAGGGAGTCAGACGGGCGACTCAATTAGCATTCTCCGGGGGAGGGAGTCGAACTTGAATTCTTTGGCGGAACTCGTCGAGACGGGCTGATAAATCGTCGGGAACGTAAGCGGCGCGGCGTCGCAATTCTTCGGCGAGGTACTGCGGGTAAATGGACCGCCCACGGCCAGACGGCAATAGCGTGGAGATGCCGCACCACTCGTCCGCGTCCGCTGTCGGAATTCCCCATGCCGCCGGGTCCTGATCGCCCACATCACGAGCCACCTGTTGCAGGCCCCAGACGACCTGTCGCGCCGCGAGGTAATCCACCAGCTGCGACGAAGGGACCTCTGAGAGTCGCCATAAGATGTTTCGCGGTCCAGCACCATCGAACGTTTTTGAGGCGAGCCGACCTTCCACGTTGCCGAGTGTGTCCAGCATTTGCGCGCATGCCCGGCCCATCGCCGTTCGGTCGCCAAACGGCTGGCTGTCGAGCGCCGTGGCCAGAATGCCTTCCGCGGCATCCAACTCAGCCGACAGTCCGACTTCTTCCGCAGCCACCCGCGTAAGCACCATCGGCCACAATAACTGACGCGGCCGTCCCGGCGTTTCCGATAAGACAAATCGCTGACGGGCACTGTTCCGCCGCAGTGCGTGGTGACACGCCATGCAATCGTAGAGGGCGAAATCCTCCCATGGCTCGGATTTTGAGGCCGTGGACAGCAGTTGCACTCCGTGTATTCGCGCGGCGACACCCCCCATTAATACCTTGCGTGTCCGCCAGCCAACGTGGGAATAGTCAACAGACGGCCGGCCTTCCGCCGCCAGAAGTGGATAGTTCAGTTTGAAATATGCCTGACGTCCTTCATAATCGGCCAAAGCTGTGGTGTAGACTTCTGCCGGATCCTGCCAATGCCGCGGCATTGATTCGCAAAACGTCTGCAACTCGAAGTTGGGCAGCGGTGGGTGTCCCGCGGCGTACATTGCGTGCGTGACGAACTTGTTTTCCGCCAGATTCCCGACGTGACAGTCGGCGCACAAGGCGGCTTGTGCCTGCTCCGACTCCAACGGACGCATGCCGGCCGCCGCCTTCCGATTAAGGGGCAGCAGACGCCACTCCCCGGAAGATCGATGCTGCTGGATCCAATCCGCGCGTTTACCGATCTGATGACAATAGGTACAGCTGATTCCGGGCTGAGCATGATCGTGGCGCGCGAACGCACGCGGCTGCACGTCGCTGCCAAATCCGCCGTGGCACGTCAAACAATGCTCGCGGAACTGACGGTATCCTTCGTCCGTGGAAACGTCAAATCCGAGACGGTCACAAATCTGACGACTCAGCTCGTTGCTGGGGCCAACCCACTGGTCGACGTCCAGACTGTCTCCGTGCTCACCGCGCAACCGTTGGCGTTCAGCCGCGACTTCCGCGGGCAACCAGGGCTCGATCCGCTGTCGGGCCATCGCGTGCTTGTCCTGCTTCAGCCAGATACTCGCCTCAATTTGCCGCGAGATCTGCCCCACCGCGGAACCGCGTCGCAACGGGTTCTGCTGACCCGCATAGTGGCAATCGCAACACTCCTCGACACCCGAGTGTGACCTCCAACTGGTCATCACCGGATCTTCCGCCATCTGCTGACCCAGCGCGGCCGTGGAAACGACACACACCATCAAGAAGTATTGAAGCTGGGTCAGACCAAATTTTGGGGGACGGCAAGACATAGTCTCATTGTAATTCCGGATCCGATTGTGCGAGGGCCTCAGCCAGGGATTTGAGGATCGTGGTCAGTTCTTGATGGGAAACCCGAGCATCCGGGCTACGATCGTACGGATATGCGGATGCAGCCTGACCCGGCTCAAAATCGAGCGACTGCCGCAGTTGAACGGCGTGGGTTGCGACAGCTCCGCCGAGTCCCCCCGGCCAGGACGCGCGGCAGGCGACCGCGGCCAGATAGAATTGGGCCGCCGCCTCCCAAGTTTCGGTCACCTGTTCCGAACGGCTACTGTCGATGACCGACTGGGCCAGTTGTTGGGCGTTCCACTGGAATCGCCAGGCCTGCTGTTCGGCCAGCCAGCGCCTCAGGTCGGCCCGCGCCGTGCGAGCCGCCGTCGCCGTATCGGCGGAGTCCGGTCGAGTTGCCGATTGCATGAGGGATTTCACGTGATCGAGCGATGCCCGCAACTGCTCCGCCTCGATCGAGGACCTTGATTCTTCAATCGCAGGATCGATCGTCATCGGCGCTTGCAGGATCATGCGTACCCCCGCAGTATACCAGGTAGAATAGCGTAGCGACGCGCGCGCGAAGTCCGCGGCGGGTACTACCGCCGCGGCGTCCGTTAGCCGCCGAGTCACCTGCAGATCGTGGTGGCAAGCCGCACATGTGTATTCTGAAAACTCAGGCCAGGCGCTCGACGTCGCTGCGCGCGAAGCCCGGGATTCGAGCAGGGCCAGAGCCGCGTCCAGCGATGCGATTTGCCCCGCCAGCCAGAGTTGCGCTTCGAACCGCGAAGCGTCTTCGACCGCGGGCTCGCGCCAGTGCTTGGGCAGCCTTGCATGGTACGTGGCGAATTCAAACCGCAAGGTGGGGTGGCCGGCCGCAATCAGGTCGTGGTTCATGTCGCGATCGTCGTCCCCCACGTGACATTGGGCGCAGACCCGGGCTCGGGTAACGAGATCGTCTAAGGGAATGTAGCCCTGGTCAAATTCCCCAGCAGGATCCCAGTCACGCAGGTAGTGCCGATCGATCCATTGCGCGCTGGGCCCGTGACACGACTCGCAGCCGACCCCTTCAGGCGCGTGCGGCTGGTCGCCACAGCAAGCTTCAGCGTCACCCGGAAATGTGTTGTGACACTTCAGGCAGTTGTTGTATTGCTCATGATCGACGATGCGGCCATTTTGCAGGATATTCAGACCAGCGAGCATCGCGAGACCCTGTTGGCTGCACAACGCCTGATGTGCGCGGGCATGGGGGTCGTTCTCACGCCATAACGAATATTCCGACCCGCGGGGTGCCTGAGGCGCGGCAATGCCGGGGCGAGGACCATTGTGGCATGATGCGGCCGCACACGAACTGGCACTCATGGTCCGCCACGGAGTTAAATTTGCGGGTGGGCGCGCCTGGTCCAGCGCGGAGACCCGCGCCGCAGCCGGGGATGCGGCCCGTAGCGGCAATTCACGCCCCAGTGTCCCGCCGCTCATCACGACCGATTTGTCCATCCCGATCGTCGGCTGACCGTAAAGCAGCTGTCCGGGATGGGCCAGTAGGCCGGACATCACCGTGAACCAAAAAAGTGCGATCGAACATCCGTGCCAGCTGACGTTCACAGTTTGCTGACGTCGTAGAGCTGGCGGTAATCGCATCATCGGCTGTCGTGCTGAGGTCATCAGGAACGGCGCATGAAATTGCGCAATGCTCAGCACCGCTAACGATGCCGCTAACCTTTTCATCGTCGCCGAGACGCGGGTTAGTGAATTTTTCCCGGGCTGCGGCAAGCGATCCGCATGGTTCAGGCCAGGGTGAAGTGGGCCTGACGATCATCGGTCGGACCGTCTTTTCGGGGCCGTGGATCCGGGCGCTCGACATCATTGGGCGGGGCCGCAGACCGCTCCCCGCCCCCCCCCCTCATCGT
Organism: uncultured Planctomycetales bacterium; assembly: GCA_963695565.1. GTDB lineage: Bacteria > Planctomycetota > Planctomycetia > Pirellulales > Pirellulaceae > CAVOGW01. The sequence goes on along the minus strand of CAVOGW010000001.1, from coordinate 652,824 downwards.
GCCATACAATTCGCAGCCAAGTGTCATCCTGAGAGGGCTGACAACGTGCGTAGCACGGGTCAGCGACCGAAGGATCTTCCAGAGAAGCGTGCTACTTCCGATCGAACTCCCAAACGGGGTGTGATTCGGGACATCCATGCATCATGGCCTCCACAACTCGGGATAGGAGAATCAGCGTCGGGCCATCGTCCGGGAACGAACGCAGCAGTTGTCCCAGCGTATCGACCGCTTCGCGAAATTGTTGTTGGTCGAAACTTTCCAGTGCCGATTCATAGGCTTTGGCGAGTTCGGCCCAGCGTTGATCGGGCCCTTCGTTCAGTTCGTACAAATCCACGGGCGTGGGAATATTAACGACCTGCACTTTGCATATGCGGCGCGAGCCGAAATTCTGCGGCAGTTGCCGAAATGTGCTGTCGGTGATGACCACATCACACTTGACCATCTTCGACGCACTCTGCACGCGGCTGGCAAGATTGACGGTATTTCCCAGCGGCCCGTACTTGAACTTTCGATTGGACCCCGTATTTCCCACATAGGCGAGGCCAGTATTGATGCCAATGCCCACACGCGTGGGTCGCTCGATCGTGGACAGCCATTGGGCGTCAATTTCTTTCAGCCGTTTTCGCATACCCAGAGCCGCGCGACAAGCGCGCTCGGCATGGTCCGCGCACGGTTGCAGCGCACCCCACATCGCAATCAACTCGTCACCCACATAATCCACCAGGACTCCATCTTGCTCCACGACGCATTCCGACAATGATTCCAGCACATAATTAATCCAGCTCATGGTCTGCTGCGGACCAATGCGATGGCTCACTTCGCTAAAGCCACGGATGTCACAAAAGAGGATAGTGACATCGGCTTCGCGACCGCTGAGCAGCTGCGGGTTGGCTTCCAGTTCGCGGGCGAGGACGGGAGTGAAAAACTGTTCGAACTGAATCCTGGCCTTCAGTGCCGCTTCCTCGTGTTCCAGGCGTGCCAGTCCATTGGCGGCGCCGGACGCCACCAACTCGACAACCATGGCTTCCAATTCCGTGATCTCCAGCTGTTGCTTGTCCTCGGAATATCGGCGGTCTCCGTAGAGGACTCCCAGCACGTTGCCGTCGAGGTCCAGGATGGGCGCGGCGACCACCGACAGGACTCCACCCAAACTGCTTTCGTCACCTGAGGGTGAGAACATCAGGGATCGACGATCCTGACGAACCCGTTCCAGGATGGCACGGCTGGGTTTCATGGCGGATTCGCCAAAGGAGACGGCTTTCACCCATTGCTCGTCCTTCCACAGCATGGCGGCCCCGAAATCCAGGCCGACCATGTCGACCAGCGACTTCGTGGCCAGCACAAAAAAATCCTCGACGGAAGTCTCATGCTGAAACACGGTCATGGTGTCCAGCAGCCACTGCATCAGAGATTCTGCGCTGATTTCTCGATCTTCGGACAGCAGGTCGGCCAGGGCCCTGACGTTGGGACGAAACTGGCCGGGAGCCAAGGTGGGCTGGGCGAGGCTGCGCAGGTCCGAGGGCGAAGTCAACAGCAGTTCGTCGGAGGCGGCCTCAATGCGCACGGATAGTCGCCCCACCACAAACACCACGGGCAAGGGAGCATCACAAACGCTATCGTCCCCTTTACCCACCGGCTGACAAACACGACCGTCATCCAGCCGAATGGGTACGTTGGCGCTCAGGTTGGCGATGCGGACAATTCGAGAATTCAAGAGTTCCAGCAACGCTTGTTCCCGAGACACCGAGGTTTCGCTGTTGGGGGCAATTACCAGTTTGCGACCGCGCTCCAGGTCACAGTACCGATACGGCGGCGGTTCGCCCTTGTCTTGTCGCCCAAGCACCACCGATGTGGTGAACGTGTCGCTGTAGACTAGCGATTCGTTGCTGTAGACCTTTAGTGAAATATCGGAGTCGTGCATTGCCCATTAACGCTCTTCGGCGCGGTGACATGGATCGAACCCGTGCGGCATCAGACCGAGCATGACGACGGCGCCACCGCGAGGCAAGTGGAATCTTATAAGCCCGTGCTTGAAAACGGCGATTCCCTGCCAGCACCGTTGTTGCCAGGCTGGCACTTACGCGACGCTGCGCAAGAACCGGCAGTGTCATTCGGCGTTACCGTCGAGCGGGGCCCGCAAGATCATAAAGCAATTGATGCGCAACGTCGACCCTGTCTGCTGACAAGGCCGATTGGGCCGTGGACTTTGTGCGTACGGTCGCCGCAGCGGCGTGACCGGCGTGGGTACGGACTTTCAAGGGCGGGCTAGTTTGCGACGGCTGAGACACGGCAAGGGCTCTGACCGGAGAGGTCAACCGCAAACGAATCGATCGATGAGGTGTCACAGCAGCCAAGGAATGATCCGGCACGGCGTTCGCCGGTCGGGGTGCCAGAGAAACTCGATTAAAGGACGAGGTAAACTTGTTAGACATCCAGATCACGAAATCCGATGCATCCGTCAGCCCATCGGCATCGAAATCACCACGACTCCAGGCACCACCCACGGTGAACTTATAAGTATTCCACACAAGGAAATCCTGCCCATCGACGTAGCCATCCAGATTAGCGTCGCCGAGTTTGTAGGCCCTGCCTGGTCCGAGATTTCGGTCACCGGCGAGAGACATCCACTGGTTGAGATCCGTAAGATCGACCAATCCGTCGCCGTTCAGGTCATACAGCGGGCCGCCGCCCATGGAAGCGATCTCGGCGACGAGCGCATCAATATCTGCGATGTTGACCAGTGTGTCACTATTGAAGTCGCCGTCGGGCAGCGGATTACCGCCGAACTCGACAGATCCCATATCCAGGCCCGAGCCCACGACACCGGTAAAGTTGCGCTGATCAAAAGCGCGGCTGCCATTCCCGGCATCAACTACGGCGCTCCCTGCTGCAGGCAAGTGGGTGTATGTCGGCCCCCCGTTATTTGCCAGCGGACCTAAATCTGGATCGATACCCACGAGGTTACCATCCACACCATTCAGGATACCGTGCCCTAACGGGCTCTGGATCAGACTATAGCTGGCAAAAAATGGATTAAACGTCGCCTCGAGAAGGTCGGGACCGTCAACGGACGCGCTGTTTTCGCCGACGATCGAATTTTGCAGGCTCATCGGCGCGCCCGTTGCAACAAACAGACCACCGCCAGACTGGTCCGCCGAGTTGCCGGCGATGGTGCTGTTCAGGATCATCAAGCTGGGGGATGCGGAATCAAACACGCCGCCGCCCAGCACGGCCTGATTCCCGCTGACGGTTGAGTTGACCAGCGTGAGCGTCCCGTAATTCGCGATCCCGCCACCGTTGACGGCTGCGGTGTTTCCGGAGATGGTGCTGTTGTGGACCGTTGTCGCTCCGAAGTTCAGGAGGGCACCCCCGCTGCCTGTCACCTGGCCGGACGCGATTGTTACGCGATCCAAAGTCAGCGTGCTGGAGCCGTCGACGACGATGCCGCCCCCGGCCGCGCTGCCAGGTAGTGGCATGGGGTTGCCGAGGATCTCCATGTCGAGGATGGTGACGCCACTACTAAAACCTTCGGACGGACGTTCCTCACACCCGCCGGTGCAAGCCACATTCCACACACGGTCGCCACCGGTATCCGGCGCAGCCACCTTGACCCGCGGCCCCGGCGGCCGCTGCTGCGACCCTGTGGGTGGAATTATCTCGTTGGTTCCGTCGATCAGCAGCGGACGATTGACAGTCAGCGACCCTCCGGCAGCGTCCGTCAGAATGATGGTGTCGTTGCCCACAAAGCTAAATCGGATCTCCGAAACAAACGCGGCGTCAACTGCCTCGCGCAAGGTGGTTTCGGCATCCATGTTGGTTATATCGTGACTCACGTTCACGACGCACAGAGAGACTCCCACCGTGCAGTCCAGCACCAATCGCCGTTCCAGTGACTCCATGTTGAGCCGACGACGCGTTGCTGATCGGTAGGACATCGGGGATTGCCGCTGGAAACGACGAAACGGGAGGCTACGAAGTTGCATGGGATGTACCAACCTAGTTCAAGAATGGCTGAAGAGCTGAAATCCGCCGGTCGTTTCGCTGCGATGGACCTCAGGCCTTCATGATAGGCCCACCACCCGTAAACCGCAACTATTTTGCTGCGTGTCTGGTCCAGATCGCGGCAGATGCACCGTCATGAAACGCGCCGCAGGCAGGAAGAACGGGTCCCTCGACAACACAAGCTCGTTCAATTCGGCCTGGCCCCCGTACTCTGGATGCTACTGATCAAGTCGCCCCACCGGGCGGCTGCGTCCGGTTTTCCACTGGCGGTATCGTAGGCCTCGACGCGGGATCCCATGGACGTCACAACCTCGAATGTATCGCGGGAAATCAAGCGCACGAGAGTTTCGGCCAACTGAAAGGCCTCGTCCAGGAGCGATGCTGCCAGGTCGATCTGATTCTGCCTGGCGAGGACCAATCCGAGCACAATCTGGGCTCGCAGTCGGTCCGCGGTCGGCGTCGGTTGCGTTCGAAAGAAGGTCAGCGCGGCATCTGCTTCGGTATGCGCTGCATCGAACTTGTCTTGCTCCAGATAGGCCATGGCCAGATAAGTACGCGCCGCGCCTGATCGACTGGATCGGGCTCTGGAAGCTGGCTGGTGGTGCGCAACCACAAGTCAGCCACCTTGGCCGCATTAGCGGGTGAACTTGCGTCGAGATAACACTCGGTCAGCCAGCGCATGGTCTCTCGAGTCCCCGCATAGGACAGCGTCAAACTCCGGTTGTTATTGCTAAGCTGCACGGCCTCTGCGTAGAGGTGCTTGGCTCTGTCGTATTCTCCTGATTCTTGATGCACCCGGGCGAGATTCACCGCAACCGCCAACGTCAACGGGTGATCCGCCCCAAAATGCGTGTTGCCCAGCGCATAACATGCCGAAAGTAGCTCGATCGCCCTGTCGAATTGCCCCAGGTCGCCATAGAGTCTGCCCAGGTTGATCATCGCCTTAAGCGTTTTCTCATGGTTCGCCCCCAACTTCTGGCGCAAGCCATCATACGCTTGCTGCTCCAAGGGGATTGCCTCGTCAAATTGGCGCAAATCGGCATAACAGGCGCCGAGACTCATCATGAGGTAGAGTGCGATGGGGGGGTCGTCGAGGCCAAGTTGATTGGCGATGTGCAGCGCCTGTTGGTACCGCGGGACGGCCTGGTCATACAGCTTTTCGTCGTAGTAAAAAGTGGCCAGGTTATTCAGCGCGTTCACAGTGTCGACGTGCTGTTCCCCCTTGACTTCTCGCGTTTTCTGTAAGCCTGACTCCAGCAGGTCTTTGGCTCTGGACAGCATCCCCGCCTTCTGGCAGGCCACCGCCAGGTTGTTCATGGCCTCGAGCGTTTTTGCGTCGCGATCTCCGAGCACTTTCTCGCGGATCTGTAGCGCGGCCTCGTTAGCGCTAATGGCCTCTTCGTAGATACCCAATCCCAAGAAAGACTTGCCAAGTGCAATCAGCAACTCGGCGCGGCCTTCCTGATCGCTTTCCATTTCGCCTGCCAGGACTTCGTCCAACTTTGGTTTCAGCACATCAAAAACCTTCAGGTCTTTGCCGCCGATCGATGGATCTGGACTCTTGAACACACCGACCAGATAATCGAGCACCATCTTCTTGCGATCATTGGCGACCTCTAACTCCTCGTTTGTGCTGCTCAGCTGGACGTTGATATCTTCCAGCTTATTGTTGGTAACAGCCAATTGCATGTTCGTTTCTTCCACGAGTTTCTTTTGTGCCGCCAGATTCTTGTTGGCCTCAGCTTGGACGTACGAGACGATCAGGAAACACGCGATCAACAACAGGCTACTGGCCGCAAGTCCGGTGACGATCTTGGGGTGATGACGCATCCAGCGTCGAAACCGCAACAAAGCCGGTTCGCGAAAAACCGCCACGGGCTCGTCGGCCAGGTGCCGTTCAACATCGGCGGCTAACTCCTGGGCGGACTGGTACCGCTCTTGCGGCATGCGCGCCATGGCCTTCAGGCAGATAGCTTCCAAGGCAGGGGGGGCCGACGAATTCGCTTCCCGAGGCCGTATGAATTTTCCCTCGCGGACGTTGCGCAACAGTTCGGGCATCGTACCTCTTTTTTGCGACGGCACACCGGTAATGATGTGGTACAGGACGGCACCCAGGCTGAAGATGTCGCTGGCCGGCGTGAGTTCGCGGTGTTTGCCCGCGGCTTGCTCCGGGCTCATGTAGGCCACCGTACCGACCACCTCGCCCATTTTGGTGGGAATCGAGTCGCCGCCCAATTCGGGCATGATCACGGTCTCGTCGGATCGCGTTTTCAAGTCCGCGTCGCCGATCGCCTTGGCCAGCCCCCAGTCGACCACCAAAGTTTCGCCATACTTACCCAGCATCACATTGTCCGGTTTCAGATCGCGATGCAGGATGCCGCGGCTGTGAGCGTACTCCACGGCGTTGCACACATCCACAAAGCGTTGCAGCAGCTCGCGTAGTGCCAGACTCCGCTGCGTGCCGGTCTCCTTCATTTCGTGGAACCGCTCTATGGCGCTTTGCAGGCTCTCTCCCTTAATCATCCGCATGGCGTAGTACGGTCGCCCGTCCAGGTATTTTCCTAATCCGTAGACGGGGACAATGCCCGGATGTTCCAGGCGGCCGGTAATTTCCGCCTCTTGCAGGAACCGGGCGCGACTGTTGCCGTGATCGGCGAATTGCGGCTTAATCTCTTTCAGCGCCACCTCGCGGACCAGCTCGGAGTCAATGGCGACCCACACCACGCCCAGCCCCCCTTCGGCCAGGCGACGGAGTAGGGAAAAGCGTGACTCGGCCTGTGGTTTGCGCTCGGGAGCGTGCACCAGGGTGGCCAGGGCCATCGCCCCAGCCTCCAGCGCCTCCTGGCATGAGAGACGCGGCACGATAGATGTCAGGATCCCCCATCGATTGCAGCTCATCGCGCAACGGGGCCAGGTTGCCAAACGTGTTCAAGCTCTTCGCCGCGTCGTTACCGTGCTGTTGCAGATGCTCCTCTACCAGCATCTCCAACATGCCCTTGCGCGATTCGGATAACACGTGTTGAGCCAGCAGGATTTCCCCCAAAGTCCGGGTCTTGTCCAGCAACCACTCCTGCATCGCCCCGATCAGTTGGTCCCGCGAAATGAAGTCCAAATGCAGCGCGACAATCCCGAATATAAGATTGCGATCATGATTGTTCTGAGTTACGCTCATGAGACTGGGCCATGGGTGATGAAGCTGCGCGGCAAGAAAACCGACGGGGCGGCGTCTCAACCGGCATTTCGCAAAAGCGGGCAGACGCCTACATTGTACTGTGGCGAACGGCTTTGGTCATCAAGATCGCTCAGGCACGACTGCCGTAGGCGTCCGCGACTGAAGGGATGGTCGGCTTTCCCCCAACGATTCGAACCGCGTCAATCATCGAATCGGCTTGAACAAGACTCCGCGCAACCCTGTTCAATGGCTGGCACGAGCGCGAGGTGGGCGGCTCCGGATGTTTCCCGGCGTGATGCGACATGATCGAAGCAATTATCGGACATCTGGTGGGAGATTACCTGCTGCAAACCGATTGGATGGCGTTGAACAAGAAGCATTCTACGCCCATTTGCGCGGTGCACTGCAGCGTGTGGACACTCTCCGTGTGCCTATTCGGGGGCCTGGGCTGGATGGCTGCCGCCGTGTTGTTTGTCACCCATTTCATCCAGGATCGGACCACGATCATCCCCTGGTGGATGGATCACATCGGGCAGTCTGCGTTCAGGTCAGGACCTTTAGCGCCCTGGTCTGTCATCATCGTGGACAATGTCTGGCACATTGTCACGATTTGGGCCGTGGTCAAGTTCCTGCCGATGTAGTAGTGGCGAGCGGTACGCACTGGCGAACGACGCTGGGACGGCTTACCGATTCGTGCGAATCACACGCGGGACCCGAAAGCCATTCAGGGAGATAGTCATTCAGGGAGGTGTAGTCTTGGGGTGAAATAGCGTGGCGGGAACAAACCTACGCTCTCGTATCTGCCGCAAACATCGGACAGTATGTCTCCCGAAATAATCAGGAATCAATCATGGATCGCAAGCGTCTTCTCGCCTTCGCACTGGTCGCGGCGTGGTCATTTGTTGACCGAGCATGGCCCGATCATCCTTCCGGACGGCTGACTGTTCAACGGATTTTTGGCGATAAGGAATTCGATACGGAGACATTCGGTCCGTTCAAATGGTTGGACGACGGTCATTCATACACGACCGTGGAAAAGGAAACGCATGCGGAGTCCGCGCACCAGTACCGCCGACCAGAACGCGAGCGATCGAAAGGAACAAGAGGATGGCAAGGACACGAAGCCAAGAGACAATGAACCAGGGAACCAACCAGAAAAAGAAGATGATGCGCACCGGCAAATCGTAGAATTCGATACACAATCCGGTGAGTCGTCCGTACTCGTGACGGCGGATCAACTGACACCCCCGGATGCGTCACAGCCACTTGACGTGGCGGACTACGCGTGGTCGGAGGATCAGACCAAGCTGCTGATCTTTACGGATACCGTCAAAGTGTGGCGGCAGAATACGAAAGGCGATTACTGGCTGTTGGATCTCGCCTTGGGCACATTGCGCAAAGTCGGGGCGGGCGCGGCCAGGTCGACGCTGATGTTCGCCAAGCTCTCGCCCCTAGCTGACCGTGTGGCTTACGTACGGGATAACAACATCTATGTCGAGCAGCTTTCCACAGGGGAGACGATTCCGCTAACGCGGGACGGGACCGACAAAATCATCAACGGCACGTTCGACTGGGTGTATGAAGAGGAACTCGATCTGCGCGATGGGTTTCGCTGGAGCCCCGATGGGAAGCAAATCGCCTACTGGCAGCTGGACTCGAGCGGCATCCAGGATTTTTTTATCATCAACAACACGGACAGCCTTTACCCCAGGCTGCTCCCCCTCCCCTACCCTAAGGTCGGCACCACGAATTCGGCGTGTCGGATCGGCGTCGTCTCGGCCGACGGCGGGGAAACCACTTGGATCAAGATACCCGGCGTTCCGCGGGAACACTATCTGGCCAGTTTGGAGTGGACCACCGATTCAAAGGACGTGCTGATCGAGCAGCTGAACCGAATACAGAATCGTCGTACGCTGTGGCAGGCCAATATCGTGGACGGCAGCGTCCGTTCGGTCTTCCGGGATACTGACGAGGCTTGGGTCGACCTGCGGCAGAAGTTCGATTGGTTCAAGCCCTCGACACATTGGCTGACGCTCAGCGAGCAGGACGGCTGGCGACACGCCTATCGGGTGGTCCTGGATAGCGGCGAGTCCCAGTTATTGACGCCCGGGACCTACGACGTCATCGACCTGGTGGGCATGGCTGATTCGCAGGATCCGGATGGCGGTTGGTTGTACTTCACGGCATCTCCCACCAGCGCCGTGCACAGCTTCTTGTATCGCGTGGGCCTGTCGGGAGACCGGCAGCCCGAGCGACTGACGCCCGACGACCAGCCCGGCACGCACACCTACAATGTCTCGCCGAACGGCGAATGGGCCGTGCATACCTATTCCAAACTGGATCAGCCCCCCTTGATCGACCTCATCGCGTTGCCCTCGCACGAAGTCGTGCGAACGCTCGAGCCCAACACCCAAGTGCGGGACGCGCTGGCAGACGTCGAGCGCCACGCGCCGGAGTTTTTTCAGGTCACGATCGAGGATGGTGACGGCCAGCCTGTGGCGCTGGACGGCTGGATGATTAAACCACCCGCGTTCGACGATGCGCAGCAGTACCCGGTCCTATTCTACGTGTACACCGAACCCTGGGGGCAGACGGCCCGTGACGCTTGGGGAGCCGAACGCTACTTGTGGCACGTGATGCTGAGCCAGATGGGCTACGTGGTGGTCACGGTCGACAATCGCGGCACCCCCGCACCGCGGGGTCGCGCGTGGCGAAAGGCCATCTATCAGAAGATTGGCATTTTGAATGTCAGTGACCAGGCTGCCGCCGCGGCAAAAATCTTGCAGTGGCCGTTCCTGGACAAGCAACGCGTCGCGATGTGGGGGTGGAGCGGCGGGGGATCGATGACGCTGAACGCGATGTTTCAGCACCCGGAGATCTACCACGTGGGGATGTCGGTGGCACCGGTCGGCGATCAACGGCTGTACGACACCATCTATCAGGAACGCTACATGGGCCTTCCGGCTGACGACAATACGGGTCTGGTGCAGGGTTCCCCCGTGACGCATGCCAAGAACCTGCGGGGAAAGCTACTGTTAGTTCACGGAACGGGAGATGACAATGTCCACTATCAAAACGCGGAAGTCGTGATCAATGAATTGATCAAGCACAATCGACCATTTGATATGATGTCGTATCCCAATCGCTCTCACGCCATCAATGAAGGGGAAAACACCCGCGTACACCTGTTTGAGTTGCTGACGCGTTATCTCACTACACAGCTCCCGGCCGGGCCACGGCCACAACCCGCCGACGAGCCCCCGACTGCCAAATGATTGTCGGCCGTCCGTGTTGCACGTTTTCCAGACCGTCGCGACCTAAGGTACACGCCCGCCAATTTGCGTGCGAACGTGGGAAGCAATCCCCAGTTTCCCAGCGCCTTGCCCTAAGTCTCGATAACCCAGAAGGAGCCGCCGTGATTTGGTCTGCGATTCTAATTGTCTCGTTGCTCGTGGTCTTATTGGCAGCTGCATCGATTTGGGGAACCCTGGACGACGAACGGGACCTGGCCACCGGCCATCCGACGTGGGAGACCATCGTGTCATACACAGGGCACTGGCATCCGGCCTGGATCGAAGATCAACTGGGTGTACCGGACGATGAGGGGCGGTTTACGGTTAGCCAGGAATTGTTGCAACAGCTTCCGATTGCGCACTGGAAACGTGTTTTTGACTCGACCACCTCAGACATCATTTGCGGACTCGCCGCGGTTGCGGCGCCGATCGTATGGTACGTAAATCCGTTAACGTCCATCGTCCTGTGCATCGCGTCCTTTCTATTCATCAGCATAGGTTACGCTTGGGCTGGCATCGTGCTGTATCGAGCGTCGTGCCGAACGGAGGCTGGGAAGGCGAAGCCCACATCATCGCCCGGGCCTGACGAGTCCGCATAACCAAACGCGACGCGGGACGAATGGCATAGCAAGTGCGCTCACACCGGAGGTTCGCCCTTTCCGTACCAGACAACGTCGGAATCGGGAAGTTGTGTGATACGACGAGTGGTTGGCGTTGCCGCGCAGGGGAGCGGTGGGCTACTGCAAATTCTCTCTCGCCTGCTGGAACTGTTCCACGGCGAATTCCAGGTCCTCGCGACTGTGTGCGGCGGAGACTTGCACCCGAATGCGGGCCTTGCCCAGCGGGACCACCGGGTAGGAAAAACCAATCACGTAGATGCCGAGTTGCAGCATTCGATCGGCCATCGCCGAGGCCAGCCTGGCATCGCCCAACATGATGGGCGTAATCGGGTGGGTGCCTGGCAGGATATCAAATCCCGCGCTGGACATGGCCTGACGGAACCAGGTGGTGTGCTGTTCCAACCGATCGCGGAGTTCGGTGGAACGTTTCACGATTTCGATCGCCTGCATCGCGCCCCCCGCAATGGCGGGGGCCAGCGTGTTGGAAAACAGATAGGGTCGTGAGCGTTGCCGCAGCAATTCGATCAGCTGCCTACGTCCACTGGTGTAGCCGCCACTGGCGCCTCCCAGGGCCTTGCCCAGCGTGCCAGTGGTTAAATCAACGCGCCCCATCACACCGCAATGTTCGTGCGTGCCACGCCCTGTCTTGCCAAGAAAACCGGTGGCGTGGCAGTCGTCGAAGTGGACCATGGCGCCAAAGCGATCGGCCAACTCGCAAATACTATCCAACCTGGCAATGTAGCCGTCCATGGAAAATACGCCATCCGTGGTAATCAGCTTGTTGCGCGCTCCGGCCGCATCGGCCTCTTGCAGCTTAAGCTCCAGGTCCCCCATATCTCGGTTCTTGTAGCGGTACCGCCTGGCTTTGCACAAGCGGACGCCGTCGATGATGGAGGCATGATTCAGTTCATCGCTAATGACCGCATCGTCTTCGCCGAGCAGCGTTTCGAACAAACCGCCGTTGGCGTCGAAGCAGGATGAGTAGAGGATCGTGTCCTCAGTCCCCAGAAACTGGCTGATCGTGGCTTCCAGCTGCTTGTGGATCGTCTGCGTTCCGCAGATAAATCGTACGGATGCCAACCCGTATCCCCAATCGTCCAGGGCTTGATGGGCAGCCGCGACCACTTCGGGATGGTCAGCCAATCCCAGGTAGTTGTTAGCGCACATATTGAGCACGGAGGTTCCGTCCTGCACGCCAATATGGGCCTGCTGATGGGTCGTGATTTCGCGTTCTTGCTTATACAGTCCGGCTGCGCGAATCTCTTGCAGCGAATCCGCAATATTACCGGGAATCGTGTTCGTCATGCGTAGCTCACTCCTACCAGGTCAAGATCACCTTACCGCAGTTTCCCGACTTCATGATCTCGAAGCCTTTTTCGAATTCAGTATAGTGGAATCGATGCGTGATCACCGGCTCGATGTTCAAGCCACTTTGTAGCATCACCGTCATCTTGTACCAGGTTTCATACATTTCTCGACCGTAGATGCCCTTGATGGTCAGCATGTTGAAGATCACGGTATTCCAATCGATGGACATCTCGCCGTCGGGAATTCCCAGCATGGCGATCTTCCCCCCGTGACACATGGCCGTCAGCATGTCACGAAACGCAATTTCATTACCGGACATTTCCAGTCCGACGTCGAATCCTTCGGTCATACCCAGTTGTTTCATCACGTCGGTGAGTGATTCACGCTTGGGATTGACGGCCCGCGTCACGTGTAGTTTCTCAGCCAGTTCCAGGCGGTACGCGTTCAAGTCGGTAATCACCACGTATCTCGCTCCCGCATGTCGCGCGACGGCCGCCGACATCAGCCCGATGGGTCCGGCACCCGTGATCAACACGTCCTCGCCCAGGACATTGAAGGAGAGAGCTGAGTGAACGGCGTTGCCAAACGGGTCAAAAATCGCCTGGATGTCCCGAGGCAATTGCGGATCGTGGTGCCAGACGTTTGTCATGGGCAAGGCAATGTATTCCGCGAAGGCCCCGGGGCGATTGACACCAATCCCTTTTGTGTCGGCGCACAAGTGGCGTCGGCCGGCCATGCAGTTGCGACAGCGTCCGCACACCACATGTCCTTCGCCGCTCACGATATCTCCCGCGGCAAAGTCCTTGACGTTCGAGCCAATCTCCACGATCTGACCGACGAATTCATGTCCCACTACCAGCGGGACGGGGATCGTTTTTTGGGCCCAGGCATCCCATTTGTAGATATGCAGATCGGTACCGCAGATCCCCGTGCGATCGACTCGGATCAGAATGTCATTAATGCCAATCTTGGGCTCGGGCACTTCTTCCAGCCAAAGGCCCGTCTGTGCGTGTTTCTTGACGAGTGCTTTCAAGGTAATTGTTTCCGGCAGGAACGTGGGGAAGTCCAACTGAGTATTCTAGCGCGATGGCGGGCACACGGTCGAGGGACCTTCTCCCCCTCTCCCCTTCTCCCCTCTCCCCTTCTCACCTCTCCCCTTCTCACCTTCTCACCTTCTCACCTTCTCACCTTCTCACCTTCTCATAAAACCCACTCCAGAAACCTGGGCAGTATCTCCCCCATCTTGGGCGTTTCCTCACACCGCTGGCAAAACTCCTCAAACGTCAGGCCGAGAATTTTTTCGACGTACTTCGGATAGCGGCGGACGCGTTCCAATAGCCCGTCCCGGTTCAATTCCGGGTGAAATTGCGTGGCGTACATCGGAGCGTCGTCCACGCAGAGCACGTGGAAGGCCAGAGACGACTGTCCCAACAGCGAGCAACATTTGGGCATCTGCACCACGGTATCTTCGTGACCGACGGGGACCATGAAGCTATTGCCCAGCGGACCGAACACCGGGTCCGCGCGTCCTGCCGCCGTCAATACAACTTCGGGCGTTCCCAGTTCGGCTCGTGCCAAGTCGTGCACGACGCGACCTCCGAACGCTTTGGCGATGGCTTGGAAGCCCCAACACGAACCGAATGTGGGTAGGCACCGCTGCCGTAGCTCTCGAATCAACTCATAAGTCCGATCCAGCCACACGGCTTCGTGTGTCACCGAATAGTCGCCGCTACCACCGATCAGCACGACGTCGGTTTGATCGAGCATGCGGTGGCTTGGTATTTCGTTCAGCAAGTCGGCCGTCGTAATGCGTTGTGGATCACAGGGCAGCGCCGCACCGAAAGCCTGGATCTCGTGCTGCCGCATGGGGTCACTGGAGTTTCGAACTTGTAGCAGCAAGAAATTGGCGTCGTACATGGCAGCAGGGATGCTGGGTAAAGTGCGGATGGGCGCGAACGTGCATCAAAGTGGCCAGCAATTGACTTTCTGAGAAAACTCCTTCACACTCAACGGACGGTGGTCCGAGTTCCCGGCCAATGCAGCGACGGACTCGCGGCATTATACTGGTCTAATTATCCTGGCGTGTACCGTTGTGATCTGAGCTGGTGAGGTGAGCGATGCTTCGATGGGGTTTCGCAGTAATTTGCGGACTGGCGTTGTGTGTCCCTGGCAGTGGCGAGGAACGTCCGGAAACCATTGAATTTTCGGCCGAAGACGGCAATTTAATTACGGCCGACGTGTATTGGAAGGACAAGGAAGACCATGGCTTGCCGTTCATCTGTATGTTTCATCAGGCTGGTTACAGCCGTGGAGAGTACGCGGAAATCGCCCCCAGGCTGGTGGAACTGGGCTATAACTGCATGGCGGTGGATGCACGCTCCGGAGGGGAATTTGCCCAGGTCGAGAACCTGACCGCGAAACGATTGTTGGACGCCGGGAAGCCGGTGGGCAACAATTTCATGCGGGCGTATCCCGATGTCGTCGCCGCTCTAAAATATGCGCGAGAAAATTTCGCGGACGGAAAACTGATTGCCTGGGGAAGCTCCTATTCCGCTTCGTTGGTGTTCAAGGCCGACGCGGACAACGAGGGGCTGGTCGATGGCATCCTCTCATTTTCACCTAACGATCTCACAAAGTGGACACGCGATTGGATCATCAAGTCTGCTGAGTCGATCAAGCATCCCGTGTTTATCACGTCGGCCCGCCGCGAACGAGTTCGCTGGAAACGGCTATCGGAAACGATTCCCGAAGATCAGGTAACGACATTTGTTCCCGCGGGGGCCGGTCGCCACGGGTCGAGCGCTTTATTGAAGTCGACGCGCGATCACGAAGCGTTCTGGACGGCCGTGGAAGAATTCTTGCAGGAAAAATTTCCACCAACTTCGGAACCGAAGGATGCTGACCCGGTTACTGGCGGGCCACCCGCGATCGAAAAGACGGAGCCAGTGACGCCCGACAGTTCCGCGCCTTCCGCGGACGGAGCGCCGCCCTTCGCCGCGGTTCCCGCAGTCGAAGCGGGTTCCGGTGACCCTGCCGTGGAAGGCGACGCTGGCCACCCTCAGGGGCCCTGACCGCCGAACGACATGGGCCTGATCGAACTTAAGGACATCACGAAGACCTACGACCTGGGTGAAGTCCAAGTCCGAGCGCCTCGCGGCGCTACGCTGTCTATCGAGCGCGGCGAATACGTGGCCCTGATGGGCGCGTCGGGTTCCGGCAAGTCGACCTTGATGAACACGCTGGGTTGTTTGGACCGCCCCACCAGCGGCAGTTATGTGCTGGACGGTATCGAAGTCGTGACGATGAGTCGCGACGAGCGAGCGCGACTGCGAAACCAGAAGATCGGCTTCGTCTTTCAGAGCTTCAATCTGCTGTCGCGCACGTCGGCTGTCGAAAACGTGATGTTGCCACTCCTGTACGGCAAGCGGATTTCCAGTCGCAGGCGCCGCGAACGTGCCGTGGAGTTGTTGCGGCGAGTCGGACTGGGTGACCGGATGGATCATCACCCCGGTCAACTTTCCGGCGGCCAGCAGCAGCGAGTTGCCATCGCACGCGCGCTGGTCAATCAGCCTCCCATCCTGATGGCCGACGAGCCCACGGGTAATCTGGACAGCCGGACCAGCCGGGAAGTCATGCAGCTGTTCGATCAGTTGAACCGGGACGATGCCATCACCCTGATCGTGGTTACCCATGACCCCGAAGTTGCCAAGTACGCCAACCGCTGCATCGTCTTAAGGGATGGCGAGATCGTGATGGATACCACCGATTTTACCCAAGCTATGCAGGCCGTACACTCCATGCCAGGTGACGATTCTAACGATTCTTCCGATCATAATGATCGTACGGCTGAGGCTTCCTCTGCCGATTAGTTGAGCATGCGATCGACCATGCGCCCGCTTTATGCGCCGATGCTAGCTCTGCTACTTGCCCTCACCACCGGGGCTGGTGCGCAGACGATGCAGGAACCATATCGCTGCATCTATCCGGAGCAGCGTACGATCGAGTACCGTCCACCAGCGGAAATCTGGCGGCTGCCAGATCCCACTGCGCTGCCGCCCCGCACGGTTGCCACCTCCACGGATTGCAACGGACAGCAGTTCCTGATTTCGTTGGATGAAGCGATTGCCGTAGCACTTAGTAACGCTGAAGTGATCCGTGTGCTGGCGGGCAACACGGCCGTTTCGTCAGGCTTGACCGTCTATGACCCGGCCATCCAAAACACTCAGGTCGACGTGGCTCGCGCCCTGTTTGATCCGCAGTTTTCCAGCGGCACAACTTACAATCACGGCGAGTCGTTCCTTCCACGGCCGGACGCCGGGCAGCCTTCGGGCGTATTCATCGACAAGATCGAAACCGAGTCGCTGAACGCCACGGCGGGCATTTCGCAGACCAAAGTCAGCGGCACGACGTACCAGGCCAACGTCACGACAAATCCCAGCAACAGCAATCTGGGGGGGCAATTACTCGACCCTAGTACGCCTACCGCGCTGAACTTCGGCGTCACCAAGCCGCTGCTGCAGGGGGGCAATCCCCGCGCCAACGTGGCGCCCATCGTCATCGCCCGCATCAGCACTGAGCAGTCCTTTTATCAGTTGAAAGATGCAGTCCAGGAGCTTGTCCGCGGCGTGGTCGAGGGGTATTGGAACATCGTCGCGGCTCGCGTCGACGTATGGGCGCGCCGACAGCAGGTCGACCAGTTGGAGTTCGCTTCCAATTTCTTTGAAGCTCAGCTGCGCGTGGGACGTGCGGACTTGGGGGACGCGGCCCAGGCCCGGGTTTCTCTGGCCAACTTCCGAGCCAATCTGATTGCGGCCGAGGCGGAGTTGCTGAACCGCGAAGCTGCCTTTCGCAACCTGCTGGGATTGGATCCCGTGGACGAGTTCTGCCTGATCCCCTCCACACCGCCGCTCAAAGATCAGCAGCGTTTTGAGTGGCAGCAACTGCTGGCCACCGCGGAACAATTCCGACCGGAAGTCATTCAAATCAAGCTGCAAATCGACGCCGACCGACAGCGATTGCTGGTGGCCCATAACAACGCCTTGCCGCAGGTCAATGCGGTGGCGAATCAAACGCTGAATGGCCTGGGGGGCACGGGGCCCACCGGCGTAACCACAGGCGCCTTCGGCGCGCCGAACGTGCGCGTCGGCCTGGACGTCGCCTTGCCGTTGGGGCTTCGCTCCAGTCGAGCTCAGCTGCGCCAGGCCGAATTGACGCTGGCCCGGGATCGCGCGAATCTGCGACAGCAATTACATTTCTTGACCCACAATGTCGCCCAGACGCTCCGCAATCAGGAACAGCTGTTCCGCCAATACGAAGCGTTTCGCATCGTCCGCGAGGCCGCCAAGATCAATCTCGATCGTCAATTTGCCGTATTTCGTGTAGGAGGCACGCCCACCGACCGGATCAACTACTTGCAGGTACTGCTGGCCGTGACGGATTGGGGAAACGCCGTGAGCAATGAGGCGAATTCACTGACACGTTATAACGTCGAACTGGCCAACTTGCAGCGGCAAATCGGCACCATCATCGAAGACCATGGCATCACGTTCTATGAAGATCGCTACCTGTCACTGGGTGTGCTGCGAAAATGCAAGGACTATCCCGAAGCGATTTGGACCGGTGAAAACCAGCCCGTGTATCCGGTCGGGGACGAAGCCGCGGATCAGTCCTTCGATTTACAATCCAACGTACCGAAGCCGGGTGGTACGAAGACGAATCGCGTTCCGCCGAGGGCGGCGATTCCGCCCACGCTGCCCGATCCGATGCGGCTGTTGGACAAAAAGCCGCGGGACTCGGACGTCGTCACCCCTCCGCCCGCTCAGCGGCCCGATCGCTCGCCCGGCGCTGCGCCGGTTCAACCCGCCGCACCGCCGGCGGAGCAACCGCCGGCAGCGCGTGGTCGATTACCCGGAGATGACATCAAAGAGTTCATGGATCGCTTGCAGGAGAGGCTCAGTCCCAAGCAGGCGGAACCCTCCCCGCCGAATTAGTCTTTGTTTCGTCCGAATGATATGATTCCTGATGGACTCGCATCGGACATCGCAAATCCAAAGTACAGGCAGTTCAAGAGTGGAGACAACATTGGCTGCGGATGAGGATTCCGTGCATGCTGTAGCAGGATGATGCCCCAATCAATGTACCGAGGCCGCGAACCCACAAGGTCCGGGCCGCCAAAGGGGCAGCAGCGGATGGAAGCGCCATTCGAGTATCATGGGACTCTGGAGGTTAATTCATGCAAGGATCAAGTTCACCTGCTGGACATGATTTCGCTTGGGATGATCGATGCTTCTTGGCTCGATCGATTTCCGGAACAGCTACGACTACGATTGGAGGAATTGCTGAATGATCCAGACGGCCCGCTCGAAGGATCGCTACGACAACCACGTCTACCGCGAGGGCCATACCGACAACTTAGCGAGGCCACCTGTGTTTACGATCGACCCCAAAGGAAGTACCGGCAAAGATCTTTCGTGGCGGTCGGCACAACGCCGACCGCCGCCGAGAAGAGGACCGCCATAACGCCCGCGAATTCGACAATTGACAATTGACAATTGTTGACATTTGGGGCCAAGACCTTGTGTTTTGTTTTTCGGGCGAGGCGAGACTCGATCTGCGCGAGGTCTCGCTTCATTCTTGGGTCGCATGCCAGTTGCCGCTCCATGCGCCGGGTGAGATGGCTGACGCTCTGCGGACGGCTCAAGCCGGGCACCGCCGACAAATCGCGCAGCGTGGCGAGCGTCAGTCGGCGACTCAGCCCAGCAGCAGCGGCCCGCGCAATGTGGCTGTCCCCACGTGTCGACTGCATGCCGTCGCTTCGGCTTCTGCGCGCTTTCGGCGGGGGCGACCTGCGTTACAATCGGATGGAGGTTTTGAATCGCCTCGTTCATCCAATGCGTCGTGACCGAAAAGCGCCGACAACAATCATCAATGCTGCGAGCGAGGCCAAGAGTTCAGGCTCGGGTACCGCCGCCGTCCCGTCGGACGACGTGAACTTGTTCGCATTCCAAACGATGAAATCCTGTCCCTCAATCCCACTATCCGCGTTGAAGTCGCCGCCGCACCAACCATTCGAAGCCGTGAATTTGTTGGCATTCCAAACAATGAAGTCCTGACCGTCCACCACTCCGTCCAGATTCGCGTCCCCCGGCAAGTACGGATTCATGCTGGAAAGATTCACTGCGCCGGCGTCCGAACGCCATTGATCCAAATCCAAAATATCCACCACCGCGTCCCCCGTCAGATCAAAAGCGGGGTTTTGAGTGTTGGTCGCGATTTCCACAACCAACGCATCGATGTCCAGGCAATCAAGCGATCCGTCATCGTTGAAGTCGGCATCGACCATGGTCGGGGGACTGACGTTGACTTGAAGAAAGAAGGGATTGTCGCTCCCGAAGTCCGACCAGGTCGTTCCTGAGTCATACGAATAGTTGAAGTTCGATAGTGCGCCTGAGCCCAGGGACCCATTCCCTTCGGCATATCCCCAGTAAAATGTTCCATCACTCGGATTCACCGCACCGAGCACGAACCAGTATTTCTCATTCGCTGATAACGTGACCGAACTGTCCGGCAGGAACGGTCTGGCCGTCAAGGCCCCCGATAGATCGGGAGCGGTAAATGTCGCGATCAGCGTCCCCACGAGTCCACTGTCATCGCCGTGCAACTCCGCGACCACCGCCGGGAAAGGTTCCGTGGTTCCGTCGCCGACAATCGCCTCGATCGTATCAAGCACGTAGGGATTGCCGTCGGTCAAGATCGACTGCGCCGCCCAGGACCAGTCCCCCGCAGGCGGTGGCGGCAGGACCCCGGCGGAAAGTCGAAACGGGCCTCAACCCGGTGCGCGAGCAAAGCCTTGCCCGGCGCGGGAGCAGTTGGGAGTCGACCGTAGCGCGACGAGCGTGGCGGTGCCCGAGTTGCCGGCCGGCGACAACAAAGACCCGGACGGTGGCGGCGGCGGCGATGGTGGTGGCGAGCCGTTTGACGCCGACACATCGCGTGCCTGTCCGCACTGTGGCAGCCATTCACTGCAATGGGTGGCTTCCTTTCCGGGGACGTATGGCTGGCATGCCCGGGTGAGTCTGGTGCCACGCACCGCGAAAGAGCGGCTGATCCGGGAACGTCAGGCGGCGTTGGCGGCGTATTTCCGCTCAGTCTCCATCGAGCCACGTCCCCGCGCTGCCGAACGTGCCGCCATGACGCGGAATGCCTTCCGTCAACTGCTGTCGCATGCACCTGGTCCGGCTTTTGTCGGGACTCGTTCTTTGGCAGCACGAAAGGTCACGAAACTCGACGCCCGTCCTTGGGGAATGTCCCAGGGGACCACGGATGGCTCGTAGCCCTCGTGGGCAACTTTCTTCGTATGTTCTGCCTGACGGGGCTTCCGCACCCAAATTCAACGTCGGAATTTCCGAAGTTGCCCGACAAAGCTCCCGACATGACACGCAACGTGGCCGGCACCCCGTGGCCTGCCGTTGCGCGCGTCGGCGGGGGCGACCTCTGGCGCAATCGGCTTCCAGGAAGAGGCGCCTTCCCAGACTGCGGGGATGCTGTTGGCGTCTAACGGGGGCGAGAATCATCCGTTAGTTCTTCTCGAGAATCATCCGTTAGTTCTTCTCGAGAATCATCCGTTAGTTCTTCTGTACGAAGACGGGGAGTCTCAGTGAGGTCAGTATCAAGGGTGGTGGCTTGATGGCAAGTCAAGAAGACCATTCTGCTCACGAGAGGGCCAGCACAGATGCCATCGGGTCAGCTCCGAATGATGCGATGTCTTCCGACCTCGATTGAAGGATTCCGAGAACGGCCGCTGTCGTGCAGTTGCCAAGTCGTATCCAGATTACTTTCGGTGGTTGTCCATAGAGCAGAGCCCGCTGTTGAAAATCATTGTCTTTCGAGACAATGGCGAATCCATTCGCTCTGGCATAGTCCCAAACGTCGGAATCAGATGAAGTTGACAGGCCCAAGTCGCGCACGTGTGCTGAACCCGGAAACACGATGATCAGCTGATCAACAAGCTTGTGAGACAGATTCTGATCGAACAGAAGTTTCATGCCGCTGGCACGACCTTAAGCCGCCGTTCCCGGTCCGCGGCGTATGCCAGGCAGGCACGAATGTCGTCCGCAGTCAGGTCCGGGAAATCGGCCAGAATCTCATCGGAGGACATCCCGGAGGCCAAGTACTCAAGGACGTCCTGAACGGTGATCCGTAGCCCGCGGATACATGGTTGTCCGCTCCGTTTACCTGGCTCAATCGTAATCAACTTCGTATAGTCCATGTGCGCAGACTACAGTGATGTACTGCCCCTGTCAACGACGCAATTCAGGTAGCCGCACACGGTCACGGCGGACGCCCAATTCAAACTCGGAATCTCCCAAGTTGCCCCTGACGCTCCCCGCAACGGCCGGCCGTTGCACGCGTCGGCGGGGGCGACCAAGGTCATATTCGGCTTCGGGAAAAGCCGCCTTCCCAGACTGCGGGGATGTTGTTGGCGTTTAACGGGGGCGAGAATCATCCGTTAGTCCTTTCGGACATCATTATGTCGAAGGCTCGACGAAAATAATCACGCGGGTCGTATCCCGTTTTCTCGTCGAGCATTTTCAAATAATCGTCAGAATTTTCGGATCCCTCTAGGAGCCGAGTAAGGAATGGATGAGGTTCGTTTCCCGCTACCGGGGTAGCGGAACCAGGCGCGGATCGGGATCAGCAGGCTGATCTGCGTACTGAATTTGAGTGGCTGACCCGTGCGACGAGCCCGATAGTGGAACAGGTAGCGTTGGTAGGACAGCAGCACGTCGCGCGTGATCTCGTCGATCCGCGTGATGCCCCGCTCGTCGCACCAACGCAGGAATCGTCCCAGGTACTCACGACGCAGCTTGATGGTCGAGCTGGCGTAGTTGCGCACCTGCAGTCGGTGGAGGAACTGCTCCACCAGCAGCTGGAGATCGTGAGCTGGAACCTGATGCTGACCGCGACGTTGAACTTGGCCGGCGGGACGCGAGTTGGGCTTGCGCATGATTTTTTCCTTGGAGGGTTGGCGCGCACTTGCGGCGCGGACGGAAACAGGGAATGCAGGCGGCTCTCCAGATTCGGAAAGCCGCTGGGACGGCGCGGGGTCAACATCCCGCGCCAGGTACGAGACGCACGTCAACCGAGGTCAACTATGGAGCCCGCTTGTTCGTTTTTTGGGTTCGCTTGGTGTGCGATGCGCGTAACGTCCTGGCGGGGCTGGCACTTGCGCCGTTTTTGGCGCTGATCGAAGGGGCATCGTCGTACGTAAATGCCGTTATCGGGCGATCACGGGCGGACGCTGACCGCTCCGTTCAGGACGACGATAGGGGGAAACGTCACGTGGGCTGGCAGATCCTTCACTCCGCTCCGCACCGGTCAGGATGACAATGAGGCGCACCGGTCAGGTTTACCGGACCTTTGGACTCACTCGTATCGCAACGATTCAATGGGATCGAGGCGGCTGGCGCGTCGAGCCGGATAAAAGCCAAAGAACACGCCGACCGCCGCCGAGAAGAGGACTGCCATGACGCCCGCCGGAATGGAGACCTGCACCGGCCACTTGGTGGCCATGCTGGAAAAATTGTTGATGGCGTACGTCACACCGACGGATGCGCTGACGCCCAACAGAAACCCGATCAGGCCACCGAACATCGAGAGCACCATGGACTCGACCAGAAATTGTCGCAGGATATCACGTCCGCGGGCCCCGACCGCCATGCGAATGCCAATTTCTCGCGTACGTTCCGTGACGGAAACCAGCATGATGTTCATAATGCCCACGCCCCCCACCAGCAACGAGATGGCGGCAATCATCATCAGCAGCAGGGTCAGGATGCCCATCACCTTTTGCATGCTGTTGGCAACTTCGGTCAGATTTTCCACGGAGAAATCGGCGGGATTTCCAGGCGCGATCCGATGGCGTTCCATTAACAGCTGACGGATTTCGTCTGCGGCCCGCTTGACGAGCTTTTGCGACCTGGCGGAGACGAGCGCCGCATTCACGTTGTTGAATTTGGTTTGGTTGATACGCTGTTCGATGGCCGTATAGGGCAAGAGAACGACGTCGTCCTGATCTTCTCCCATCATGTTCGCGCCTTTGGGATCGAGCACGCCCACGACGCGAAAGGGTATGTTGGATACGCGGATGGTCTCGTCCAACGGATCCATGGTCTGAAACAGCTGCCGAGCCACTGTCTGACCGATGACGCAGACCTGGCTGGCGCCCTGGACATCTCGATCCGTAAAGAAGCCGCCACGCCGCACCTTCCAGTTGCGGACCACAAGATAGCCTGGGCCGACTCCTTTGATTTCCTTGGGGGACCAGTTCATATTGCCGTAAACGGTCTGGCCCGCGGCGAACACGATTGGCGTGGCTTCCAGGACGCCGGGACAGTCCACTCGGATCGCCTCGCAGTCTTCGGGAGTGAGCGTCGGGGTCGTCCCCGCACCCTGGTGCACACCCCGACGCGAGTTGCTGGCGGGAAAGACGAGGATCATGTTGGGGCCCAGGCCTTCGAACTGTTCCTGGATCATGCGGCTGGCGCTTTGCCCCAGTGAGACCATGGTCGTCACGGCAGCGATGCCGATGACCACGCCGAGGATCGTGAGAAAGGCCCGCAGTTTGTTCTTCACGAGGGCTCGCAGGGCAACTCGGACCGTCAACAGGATTCCCATGGTCGCAGCTCGCTTTTCACTCACCGGCACCTGCTATTCGAGGCCGGTCACCAGTTCTTGTCCGACTGCCAGGTCTCCGGCCACGAGTTCGTAGTTTTTTCCGTCGGTCAGCCCAAACTCAATCTTGATTGCGCAGCTTGTCGCCCTCTTTCACCCACACGTGTCGTTGCCGACGCTTGCGATTGGCGTCTACCGTATCCGCCGCCGAGGGGGGCGCAGCGGAGGCGCCTTCTTCCTCGCTTTCGTTGCTGACCCCTTCCAGAATAGCCTTGTCGGTCTCCCGCACATATTTTACGTCCGGCAGAAAGCGGATGGCAGCGCCCGGTATCTGAACGATATCAGACTTCTTTTCGATTTCAAACGAAAGGTTAGCCGTCATCCCAGGGAGCAATTTCATATCGGGATTGGGTGTTTCCACGATGACGGGATAGGTGACGACGGTTTGATTTTCCACGGGATTACGGCGCACCTGGATCGTCCGGCCCTCGAAAAGTTCTCCCTCGTACGCGTCCACATAGAACTGGACAGGGCGATGTTCGTCCATGGCACGCAGGATATGACCCACGTCGGCTTCCACCACACGGGCGTGGATCCACATCCGTTTGTCCATATCGGGCGCCAACACAAAGAGTTCAGGAGTCTGGAACTGGGCGGCCAGGGTCTGTCCCGTATCAATTTTCTTATCGATGACGATCCCGGAGCGAGGAGCTACGATATCGGTGTAGTCCAAGCTGGTTTTGGAGTCAAACAAGCGTGCTGCGGCCTGTTTCACGTTTTCCTGGGCAACCATCAGCTGCGCTTCGAGCGCTTGGCGGGCAAACCGAAACTGGTCCATTTCCGAGGCGGCGATGTAGTCCGAGCTGATTTCATTCAGCTCTTTGGCGCGTCGCTCGTCATTTTTTGCCAGCTGCAAATTGGCTTCCACGCGCAGGACTTCCGCTTTCGTCGTGGCCAGCGCCGCTTCGTCCCGCGCGTAGGCCGCTTTGTAGATACGGGGATCGACTTTGGCCAGCAGGTCCCCTTTATTGACGGCGTCGTTGAAATCCACATTGACTTCGATGATGGGCCCGGAAACAAACGTGCCGATCGAGATCTTCAGCACGGGCTCGATGGTGCCGCTGGTGCGGACATCCCAGACGATTGCGCCACTTGTTACTTTGGCCGTGCGGAATTTGGGGGCGTTGCGGGTCTTCCAATGCGCGCGCATGCCTGGCACGCCCAGCGCGATGCCAGCCCCCAATACCGCGAGAATCAAGGTCCACTTTATGAGTCGCTTCATAGTACGAGTTCATCCTATTTGCGGCCTGGAAGAAAGTCGAGACACCAAATTCCTGCCCGTCCTGTGGCCATGAGCCATTTGCGGTTGCCTGCCGGTTTCGGCTACACTCGATGTCTGCCTGTGACCGAGTGAAATCGGGCGGGGTGCCAACCTCTGGCCCAATTCAGGTCAGATCGCATTTTCGCGGAGACCGGACAAGAGTGCGTTCCGGTGGGACATTCTGGAATTGGAGATACAGGAACAATATGGCAGACATCCCAGGACTTTGTCGAAGATCGCTTCTGGTCATTGCCGTGGCTTGCGCTGGTGCCCCCCACCTCACGCCCGTCTGGGGACAGGAGACCAGGATGACCGCTTCGCAAATTGACACGCATTCCGCAGCTCGACCGGAGGAGGTGCGCGTCTGCCATGTGGACTTGGATTTGACGGTCCATTTCGATCAACGGCAGATCGACGGTATCGCCGACTTGCAGCTGCAGAGGACGGGTGAGGCCGATCGCGTCTGGCTGGATACACGCGGCTTGCAAATCCATGACGTCGAATTATTGGATGCGCCCGTTGACTCGTCTGCCTGGCTCGACCTGGTCCGGTCCGCAGCCGGTGAGCGGGCGGAGTTTGACTGGCATGAACCGCAGCTGGATCTGGGGCGACCCCTGGAAATCCGGCTCAACCCCCGTACCGCGGTGGTGCGCATCCGTTACTCCACCACGGAAAAAAGCGCGGCACTGCAATGGTTGAGTGCAGAACAGACGATGGGCAAGCGTCAGCCGTTCTTGTTTACGCAGTCTCAGGCAGTGCTGGCTCGCACGTGGTTGCCCTGCCAGGATACACCCGCCGTGCGTTCCACGTATAACGCCGTGGTCCGAGTGCCGCCGCAGATGATGGCCGTGATGAGCGCCACGAATCCCACGAAGAAGAGCGACGATGGCATTTATCAATTTGCCATGCGACAGCCGATTCCGTCCTACCTGTTTGCCTTGGCCGTGGGGGATCTCGAGTTTCGGGCTTTGGGGAAACGGACCGGCGTTTACGCGGAACCCGCGATCGTCGAGGCGGCCGCGTACGAATTCGCAGAAACGGAGAAGATGATCGTCGCCGCCGAAAAGCTGTACGGCCCCTACCGCTGGGAACGTTACGATCTGCTGGTGCTTCCTCCGAGCTTCCCGTTTGGCGGCATGGAAAATCCGCGGCTGACATTCGTGACGCCTACTGTGCTGGCGGGGGATCGCTCGTTGGTCAGCTTGATCGCTCACGAACTGGCCCACTCCTGGTCGGGCAATCTCGTCACCAACGCGTCCTGGGATGACTTCTGGTTGAACGAGGGGTTTACCGTATATTTCGAGCACCGCATCATGGAGTCCGTGTATGGTCGAGACTACGATGAAATGTTGGCGCTACTTGGCCTGAATGGGCTGAAACGAGAATTGTCGGAACTGGCTCCACGCGACACGTGGCTCAAACTCGATCTCGCCGGACGCGATCCCGACGCCGGCATGACCGACGTCGCCTACGAAAAAGGATACTTGTTTCTCAGGACCGTTGAAGAAGCGGTAGGCCGCGAACGATTCGACAAGTTTTTGCGCGATTACTTCGACCAACATGCGTTTGAAAGTATCACCACGGAACAGTTTGTCGCCTTGCTACGGGACGGTCTGTTGCAGGACGATGAGGCGCTGATCGATCGCATCAAGTTGGACCAGTGGATCTACGGCCCCGGACTGCCGGATAATTGTCCCACCATCCAGACGGATCAGCTGGCTGAGGTCGAACGACAAGCCCGGCAATTTGCCGAGTCTGGGGATGCGACCGCCATCGACGCCACCCATTGGAGCACGCATCATTACTTGCATTTTTTAAGGTCCTTGCCCAAGCCCTTGTCGCCTGATCAGTTGGCGCAGTTGGATGCCAAGTTTCGCTTTGGTTCAAGCCGGAACAGCGAAATTGTTTTTGACTGGCTGTTGCATGCGGTGGCGGCCCAGTATGAACCGGCCATGCCCCAGCTGAAGACATTCCTGACCAGTCAGGGACGGCGGAAGTTTCTCCGTCCGCTGTACGAGGAAATGATCAAGACACCGCAAGGTTGGCAACGTGCCCGGGAGATCTACACGGAAGCCCGTCCCGGATACCACGCCATTTCCGTCGCCACGATCGACGAAATTCTTCAGTGGAAACCCGGAAAATAGGGATGCCGGATGATGATACGATAGCTCAACGTGCTGCGCTTAACGGCAACGCACGCCACAAGCGTTCGCCGGTCGGGGTCAGCAGCACGTCAGCGCGGTCGTCATCCAACAGCGTGGCGATGATCTCAAAGCTTGATTTCCGCTCGTTCCGCCCCTGATCTGTAAGTAGCGTTCCCGAACCGGACAGGATGGCGGTCCCATCCCGTGGTGGACCACACACGCCTCGCACGACCACACCTTGCGAGGTCAGATCGACCATCAACGCCAACTGCTCGTAATCCTGCATCGTGTCGGCGCTGAAGTCCCTGAGCCTGGCGGAGGGCATCGACAATCCCAGCCGACGTAGCGAGGCAAGCAACCCCCAGCTGATCTTGCCGGGTCCAGCCCGGGCGATCGCGGACAACGATTGCAGTCGGCTGCTGTCGAAAATCGCGTGGCGAATATCCAAGCTGGCTTCGCCGGTCAAGCCATGCGGCAATCGGTCTTGGCTCAACCGCTGCAGCTCAATGCCGGACACGCTGCCCGTCACCTCTCCTCGCCAGCCTTGCGATGTCACGTCGATGAATACCATGCCGCGGAAGCGCACATGCTCGCCCAGCTGACTCAACCACGACGAAGGTCCGGCCAACAGGCAGCTGTCGACGTCGGCTTCCGGAGCATGGACTTCCACACGCGTTACGGGAACGTCGTGCTGCGTATCGCGGACGATCGCTATCCGCGTGCTGCGGACTTGCAGGCTCGCGTGGTTGGCGCGAAACTCGATGTCTGCTCGACGTTCCCCCTGCGCGGCCGAACACTCCATACGCCAGCCGGCCAGTTCCAGTTCCCCGTCCGCGTGTCGAATGGCCACGCGATGGGCAACGATCACCATCCGCCGCCGCAGCATGGACGATTGCCTGAGTACTCGTTCGCATAACAACTTCCACAATTCCATCGTTTGCCGTTGGGGAATGTGGACATCCTCGATGCTGACCACCAACGCCTGAGGGCCGGACCTCAGGCGAATTTGTTCGCACAGCACTAACAGCCGTCCGGACTCGGGGTCGGCGAGACGGATACGATCCGCAACGGTCAACCCCGGCTGGGATGGCCGCAATCCTTCGATTTCCGCGTCGACGCCCAAACGGGCTGCTAACCAATCACCTCGCTGCACGCGGGACAGGGAAAAGTGCTGCCAGGCGGCGTAACTCAACGAGCCACAGAGGGGTGCGACACAGAACCCCACAAAGATTCCCCGGCAGATCAGTTTGCGAATCATGGGGGCCATGGCCATCCGTGCCTTGTGGTATGCGGGGATAGATTAGCGCTGTCTCGCCAATTCCAAAAACGACCCATATCGCGTCTGCATTTCTTGAATGCTGTCGCTGCCGAATTTTTCAGTGAACGCTCGGGCAACTTCAAAGGCGACGACGTTTTCCACAATCACGGACGCCGCGGGAACGGCACACACGTCGCTTCGTTCGTACTCCGCCGATTCGGGCAGTTTCGTGGTCAAATTGATGGACTCCAGCGGCTTACGCAATGTGCTAATGGGCTTCTTGGCGGCGCGAACCACGAGTGGTTGACCGTTGGTCATGCCGGCCTCCAGTCCCCCGGCATTGTTAGTCGGCCGCACGAAGCCCAGATTGGGTGACTCGCGCTGCGTGGGGTCAAACTGAATGGGATCGTGTACGGCGGACCCCAGTCGGCGAGCCGATGCAAAACCCAGGCCGATTTCCACCCCTTTGATGGCTTGCACGGCCATCACGGCCTGGGCGATGCGCCCATCGAGCTTCTGGTCCCATTGGGCGTGCGTTCCCAAGCCAAATGGCAGGCCAAAGACCTGCACTTCCACGATGCCTCCCAGCGTGTCGCCGTCTTTTCCGGTCTGGTCAATCAACTCGCGAAACTGTGCGTCCAGATCGGGGCGCAGTGAA
This sequence comes from uncultured Planctomycetales bacterium, assembly GCA_963695565.1. Taxonomy (GTDB): domain Bacteria; phylum Planctomycetota; class Planctomycetia; order Pirellulales; family Pirellulaceae; genus CAVOGW01. The sequence continues at coordinate 623,375 of CAVOGW010000001.1, read as the reverse complement.
TAGATCACGCTTTCATTGCGCCGCTGCACCATCCGGTCTGGATCGGTTGTCTGCGGCGGAGCCGCCAGCCCGCCCAGTTCGACCACATAACCCACCACGGCCACATGAAACTGTGCGAGCAGCTGTCGTGCCAGGGCGCCGGCCGCAACCCGTGCGGCCGTTTCGCGGGCGCTGGCCCGCTCCAGAATTCCACGCATCGAGCCCAGATGCTTGATGGCGCCTGTCAGGTCGCCATGCCCGGGGCGCGGGCGAGTCAAATCGTCCAGCCGTTCCAGCTTTGCGTCTTTGTTGATAATTTGCAGGGCAATGGGGCTGCCGATGGTTTCGTTCTTCCAGACTCCCGAGAGGATTTCGGCCACATCGGTTTCGATCCGCTGCCGCCCTCCCCTGCCGTATCCACCCTGGCGACGCCGCAGTTCTTCATCAAGGATCGACTGTTCCACGTGCAGTCCGGCGGGAAAGCCGTCGACCAGGGCAAGCAGCGTCTTGCCATGTGATTCACCGGCAGTCCAGTAGCGTAACATGCGATCGCGACCTGTCGAGAAGAATCGATTTTTCGGTGAATACGAGTCCTGGCAAGATTCTACTCCCTGCGGGCACACGTCGAAAGTGAGATTGTGCTATCAGCCGAAATCAACCACGCTCTGAGTAACCCGCCCGGCAGCGCCGTACTACAATGAGTCCTGCCTGCCGGGACTTCGGGCAACTCGATCCGCGGTGGCTGGAAGCCGTTTCGCGCCGGCTGCTGTGCTCCGACGACTCTCGCCGCGTCACCCACGTGCCAGCATCGTATCGCGCCATGAAATTCATCCAGCGACACTGGTTTCTGATATCGCTCTTCGCGACACTGGCTTTGGGCGCGGTATGGGCTGAGCCGCTGGCTGGACTGGCCAACGCCAAACTGGTTCGAAACATGGTTGTGATGGCAACGCTGTTCCTGGTGACGTTGCCCATCGACAGCCGGCGCATCAGCGCGTCATTCAGGCGCCCCGGCCCCGCATTGCTGGCGACCGTGGTCTCGTACGGCTTGTTGCCCCTGTTGGCGTGGCTTTGCAGTGGTTGGTTAACGGCCAAATTTGGACTTGGATTGCTCGTTTGCGCTTCTGCTCCCAGCACCATTGCCTCGGCGGCCGTCTGGACACGGCGTGCGGGGGGCAATGAAATGGTCCCGATTTTCGTGACGCTGATCACCAACTTGCTCTGCTTTGCCGTGATGCCAATGTGGCTGTCCATCTCGTTCGGCCGACACGTCGAGGGCATCTCATTTGCAGATATGGCCTGGAAGCTTGCGCTACTGGTGGTGTTGCCCATGGTCTCCGGGCAACTCGCACGCCGCTCGTACCGCGTGGCCACCTGGTCGACCGAAAACGCGTTGGGTCTAAGCATCGTGGCACAGATCGGCGTGCTGACGATCGTCCTGCTGGGCGCGATTCAGTGTGGACTGTTCCTTCGGCAACAACAATCGGCAACCACGGCGATAGTCGCCAGTCTTCCGCTGTTGCTGGTTGTTTTACTGGGCCTGAACCTGATCGCATTTTTTGCAGGAAAATGGTCGGCCAGCTGGTTGTCGTTTACCGACGAGGATGCGGTCGGCGTCGGTTTCGCTGGCAGCCAGAAGACCTTGATGGTAGGCCTGCAAGTCGCCTTTCTGCTAGGTGGCGGCGTCGTGATCATACCCATGGTGTTGTACCATGCCTTGCAGTTGATCGTGGGAACGGTCCTGGCAGACCAGATTGCGAACCGGCGACGATCGATCGACCGCGGCGGCCCGCGTGCTTCGGCAGATTCGGCGCTGCGCTCAGAATGACAAACGAGATGTCATCCTGAGTGGAGCGGAGCGGAACGAAGGATCTGCCGATGGCGTGACTCCCAAGTTCCTGGCAGATTCTTCGCTCCGCTCAGAATGCCATGGGTTTATGCCTCGTGGGTGGAGAGGTCGTACCTTCCTTCACGACACGGTTACGCAGCACCCCGAGGGGACCACCGTCCAACTCCACGACATCCCCAGGCTGCAGCCAACGGTTTGATTCCAACCCGCAACCGCCGGGCAGCGTTCCGGAGGCGATAAAATCACCCGGGTAAAGCGTCTCGTCCTGAGATATGTAGGCGATGATTTCGGGGAATGAGAACTGCATTCCGTTCGCGCTAGCTCGAGTCCACTCCTGTCCGTTCACGCGCGCGCTGAGCACGAGTTGAGAAGTGTCCCCCAGTTCGTCTGTCGTCACCAGGAAGGGGCCCAGGGCATTCCCGGTATCGAAGTCCTTGCTCTTCGTCGGACCCAGGTGGCCCCGTAGTTCGGACAGCTGGATTTCACGAGCACTGAAGTCGTTGAACAGCGTGTACCCGGCGATGAACTCCTGCGCATGATCGGCGCTTATATTTCGGCCCTGCTTGCCGACGACCACGCCGAACTCCAATTCAAAATCCAGCTGGCGTGCGTAGCTGGGCCAATGCACCTCGGCCTCGGGGCCCACGACGCTGCGGCAGTTGCCTTTGTAATACAGCGGACGTTCGTACCACACGCGCGGAGGCCGCAGGATACGGTAGCCGATCGTAGCGCGGGTCAGGCGGTCCAGCCAGGCCAACGGCCGAAAGTGCCGGGACGCGATCGTCCGCATGCTCTGCACCACGTGCTGCTCGAACATCATGCAGTCCCGGATGGAGTTCGGGATTGGCAGCGGAGCGGCCAGTTGCGTTTGAGGGCATGGCCGCCAGCCGGGGCCTGAAATCGACGTGGACTCTTGCTCCCACAGCGTCTTAGCGATTTCGAACGACGTGGGCCAGCTTTCCAAAAACGCGCGCATGGATGCCAAGGCAGCCGGCTGTTGCACCTGATGTCTGCGAGCCGCTTGTTCCAGGTCGAGCACCGCTGTGCCAGCAGTATTCAGCGCCGAACCGGATCGCCGACGCACCCTGGGCTGACCTACTGGCAATGTAAGAGACAAGTTTCATGGATCCGGGATCGCAGCGTGTCGCTCAACCGCATTCGGTCATTTCGATCAAAATCGGCCTTTGAGCTGACTGGCCGCCTGGCGGATATCGTCACTGGCGGCATCATCGGCCGCCATTTCAAGGAACTCCTGCCCCCGGGACTTCCAGTGCGCCGCCTGTTGGCTGTCGTGACAGGTTTGCGCCAGTTGCTGGGCACATTGCGCGGCCTCCAGCGCGCTGAGGCTTGCCAGCCTCTGCAGTTCGGGCTGACCGCCGCGGCTCTGCGCGTCCGCGATCACTTGCTCGAAAAGCGGAACGGCCTCCGTCAACTTATCCTGCCTGCACAGCACCCGCGCGATCTGCAATTGGGCCTGTAGCCGCGTACGCAGGCGTCCATCCAGCGTAGCCGCTCGGTAGTTTTGCAACGCCAGTTCGTCATCGTGCGTCTGCTCGTAGGCCAGTCCCAGCATGAAGGCACCCCGTCGTCGCATGGACGTCTGCGGGTCTGATTTCATCAATTCCTTAAGCCACACGATGGACTCGCTCCAGGCTCCCGTCTTTTGCAGACATCGGGCTCCAAGAAACAGCACGCGGCTCCGGACGTGTGGCGAAAGGTCTAACTCGTTACGAAGCTGCTTGAAGATGCTCAAGGCTTGTTCGAACTGCTCCAAGCGAAAATAGCAGTCCGCCTGCATGAATCGGCTGTCGGCCAGAAATTTTCCCTGGGGGTATGATTCCGTCAACCGCGTAAAGGACTGCAGGGCATCCTGGTCTTTGGCCAACCGCAGCTGAGCCCAAGCGAGCTTGTACAGCGCACTTTCGCTGGTCTGAGCATCCCCTTCCAACTCGACCGCCTTACGGAAAATCTTCTCGGCTCGCGCGTAGTCGCCATTGGAGTAGGTGGACTCACCAATGTACAGCAGAGCGTCGGCAGCGAGTCGACTTTGAGGGAACTCGGTCAGCAGTTCACTGACGCCCTGAACGGCCGAAATCACGTCACCGCTGTCCACCGCCAGGAGTGCCGCAGCGTGCAATTCTACTTCCCGGGGCGGTATCCGCCTGGCGTCAGACGCGTCGGTTAGTTCTTCGAGCAGACGGTCTTTGCTGGTCTCGTTTTGAGGCTCTGGCAACTCTTGCTGCGCGTCCCGCGCAACTTGTTCCGGCGGTGCCGAAGTGGTGAATTGATCGACGTACGCGGCAATCTCATCGAGCGATTCCTGGCTGGTTGCGGCCCAAGCTCCTTGAGGGTCGGCCGCGCGTGCCTCTCGAAAAGCCATCGCGGCTTCGTTCATGCGTTCGAGTTTTCGCAAGCTCGCGCCCCGCAAGTAGGTGGCCTCCGCAAATTGCGTGGCGGAGGCATTCTGGTCCGTCACGCGCTGTAAGACCTCCAGCGTTTGTTCGTAGCGCCCGCACTGCGCAAGGGAATTGGCCAGCCGGATTCTCCAGGTCGTTACCATGGGATGCTGGGGAAATTGTTGAATCAGCTGTTGTAGCTGTTGCTGAGCCGCATCATGATTTCCTTGCAGACGTGCACTCTCCGCGGCAATAAATTGAAAGGCTGGCCGGTGTTCGTTGTTCGCGTGCGCTGACAAGAAAGCCTCGGCGATCCGTTCCGCGTCAGCATACCGCTTGATTTGCAGCAGGCAATCCGCGGCACCCAACGTAGCGCGCCAATGGAGTTCACCGTCGGGCAGTTCGTCCGCTAGTTGCAAGTATTTGGCCGCGGCCAAGGTCTGTTTTTGCGGAATCAGCGAGATGGCCTCGGCTTCGTCCAGCAGCACCTCGGTCCGCCAGGCGGCATCCGGATGCTGGGCCAGCGCTGCCTTGGCAATCCGGGCAGCTTCCGGCGCATGGCCGCCATACAATTGGATGCGGCAGCGCCAGTGCGCGACTTCCAGGGCGGTGTCGGCATTATCGGTCTGGATCTTCTGCAGGCAACGCTCCGCCTTGACGGTGTCCTGGGCGAGCCCGTAAGCGCGGCCGGCCCCCAACCATGCGTCGGCCAGAAACTCCGAACCAGGGAAACGCTGCTCCAGCTGTTCATAAATGCTGGCGGCTCGCAAAAATTCTTCCGCGTGCTCGTGGCACAGGCCGCAGCGCAGCAAGGCGTAGTCAGCCCCCTCCTGCTCCGAGTCGGCAATTTCCGCAAAGGCCGCCGCCGCTTCCTTGTATTGCCCCGATGCCAACAGCGTCTCGGCGTTGTGCAGCGTAACATCCTGAGCCGCTTCATCCTCAGGATACTGGTCGACGAGTTTTGAAAAAGTCTTCTGCGCGTTGTCCGTCTGTCCCTGTCCCATTTGACCGACGGCCAAGGCACGCAAGGCGTCGGCTCGCAGGCTGGATTTCGGGTACTCCGCGATCAGTTGCTGATAATAGGTCGCGGCTTTTTCGTGCTCCTCCAGCATCGACAGAGATTCTGCCAGAAAAAACAGTGCCTGGTCACGAAAAGCCCCGTCCAGGTAGGTCTTGGCCTGGGCGTCAAATAGTTTGGCGGCCTTTACCAGTGATTTGCGATCGTCGGCAAACCCCTTCGTGTAATAGCACAACCCCAGGTTCAATAGGGCCTCTTCGGCGATCGCGTCGTTTTTTTCCGCCAAGATAACCCGTGAAAACTCCGCGGCAGCGTCGTCGTATTTCTTCTGCTGCAAGAGGCACACGCCCAGGTAGTTTTGAGCCTGACGTGCCATCGCATCGTCAGGGAATTGCCGCAGGAACGTCCGCCACTCGGTAATGGCGTTGTCCCAATCTTGTTGATTCTGCCTCTCGACGGTCCGTGTAAATAGTTTCAGGGCGGCCATCGAGCTGACTGGATCCTCCGGCGGCTTGTCCTCCGCCGCCACTTGCGATGCCGGAATAAGGCCCAAAAAGACGACCCACACGGGGAGCAGCCTACGACGCTGCGGAATCGGCTGATCAGTGCGAAGCAGAAAATTCACGGAAATCTCCGATGAGCGTCGGAAGTGTTAGGACAAGAGGAGTCATCGCGGACGAGCGCTTTTCAACTTCTTCGCACGGGAGCACGCTGCAGCTTGAGTTACATTTCGAGGCAATCCGTATTTCTCTGATGCTTGCCCCGCTGGCATGGACTGCAACCGTCACGTCCGCCTGCGCATGTTGTGATTGCGCCGTGGAGAAAATGCCGCGAAATTACCGGCAGCACGCCTAAGTGTTTGAAGTTGCGCTAGCGAAAAAAGAGCCGCCAAAATACAAGCACGGTGCGCAAGCGAGTGAGCCTGCCAACCGGCTTCATCATGGGTTTCAGCCAAACGCTACCAAGCATGCGCAACTACCAAAACCTGCGAAGATCCCGCCATGCGGGTCATGCGGGTTGGCTACCGAGCGGCTAAGATTACCAGGATGAAGATCGCCGAAATATTCAAATCGATTCAGGGGGAAGGGCTGCTGACAGGCACGCCATGCGTATTTATTCGCGCCAGTGGCTGCAACTTGCGTTGCGTCTATTGCGACACGCGCTACGCGTCATGGGAGCCCGTAGGGACGGATTGTTCAGTCGGTGAAATCGTCGAATCGGTCTCGATGTTCGGCCTGCGCCATGTGGTGATCACCGGGGGTGAGCCCATGCTGTTCGCCGAGCTGATTCCGCTCTGCCAGCAGCTGCGCCGGTTAGAGCATCACATCACGATTGAAACGGCAGGCACTCTGTATTTGCCGGTCGAATGTGACTTGATGTCGATCAGCCCGAAGCTTTCCAATTCCACTCCCTCGGCTGCGGAGTTTCCTACCTGGCATGCCAGACATGACCGCGAACGACATGCGCCGAATGTCATTCGCCGACTCGTTCGGGAACAAAATTGCCAGTTCAAGTTCGTGATTGAGACCCGCGGCGATCTGGAGGAAGTCCGCCAATACCTGACCGCATTTCCCAAGATCCCATTAGAGCGAGTGCTTTGCATGCCGCAAGCGACGACTCAAGCGCAGGCCGAAGAGTTTGCCCGCTGGCTGCCGGCCGCTTGCCAAGACTACGGCTGGCGCTACTGTCCAAGAGCACATATCGAATCATTCGGTTGCCGGCCTGGGACGTAGTTGGTTGTTAATCCATGGGAGCCGCCGGGGTGCATTAGCACAATGCCATCGACAATGCCGCAGGTCAGGTGCGAATAAGTTCAGCCGAGCCGCATTAGCGTACAGTTTTCCGTGTTATCGGAAACCGGTCGCAAATGCGTCTCGGCTGATTTCGAGAACCCCAGTCTGGCGGGGGCCCACTAGGCAATGCGGCTGACCAGATCGACGAGCCGAGAATCCTGGTTCATAAGGTTGTGCGTGTTAATACGGATCACGGCGTGCTGCAATTTCGCGCCGGCGTCGCTGCCATTATCCACCAGGGCGTTATCAAGCAGAATGGAAGCGGGCAACCTGGTTATCGCCGGCGAGTCGATCAACACGCCATTGGCCATCCGCATCTCCGGACCGTGAATGGGGCTCGTGATGCACGTGCAAGGAATGGCCATCGTGGTGGAGGACAGGACGACGACAAGAACGAGGGAAACGATTGACTTCGACATGGCAAGACTCCTGTGCTGGTGTTTTGTTGGATTGACCATGGGGCTCACTCTGTTGATTGCCGGCAACCTGAATCAGCGGACATCAAAAACCAAAAATTCGCCAACTGCCCGTCTTGCCGAAGTTTTCTGGGGAAACAGCGATTCTTATAGGTTGGTTGGTCCCGGGCGGCCGGCCTTGCTGCAGAATGCGCCCCACGGATCGGATTCAGTCACGAGGTGGGAGTCTCACGGTTATGGGGCAGCTTGCTTATGGATCTCGCATACTCTGCTCAAGGTCGGTTTGGAATCTCTGTTTGACTTGGTCCAGCAATCGTCGGACGGTCCGTTCGGAACAACCCACTTCCGCGGCGATTTCTTCGATCTTGTAGTTTTGCAGGCGAAGCTCCAGCATTTCTCGCTGCTGAATGGTCATTCCCTCCATGACATGCTTGAGCAACTCAGATACAGCCGCCACCTCTTCCGGTTGCGGATTCTCCGCAATCCGCTCGGGCGCGATCCCAAACGACCCTGGCGACATCGCAATGCTCTCTTCAGATTTCATGCTACGCTTATCCGCATTGTGACGGCGTGCCTGCATGCGCAACTTGTTCAGTGTAATAGCGACTAACAACCGCCAGAGGTCGCCGCTTCTTTGTAGCTCGTAACTTCCTTCGGCGGCCGCCCGAAAAAAACTGCGATAGACCGATTGAATCACGTCGTCCGGATCGATACGTCGAGCCAACCGGTTGGAAAGACGTTGTCTTGCCAGCCCCATGAGCCGATGCACGTAGCGTTCGAACAACTCACTCGCGGCGTGTTCATCACCGTCACGGTAGCGGTTCAACAAAGCAATTGATAAATCGTCAGGCATGATTCAGGCCAAATACGGGATAAAGTTTCAAGATCTTCTTTGGTGATCGAACACGTCCTGGTTGCCAAACATCCATGATGGATGCGGGAGGGTGAGGCTCACTGCCCGGCACAACTCGTCTAATTTATTCCACGCATCGATGATCTGCCCGCGACGACGTCGATCCAACCGTGAGGTCTTTTCGCCGGAATCCAAGTCGACAACCTGGTTCGCTTGGTGCCTCGAAAAAACGCCATGCCGATCGACTGGCTGGGCGCTCCGTGGATCGTCAGCGCTAGTGAACTTGTTGGTATTCCACGCGATAAAGTCTTGTCCGTCGACGGACCCGTCGGCGTTGAAGTCCGCGGCAGTCCAGGCGGCGACATGGGCGAACTTGTGTGCATTCCAAGCGATAAAATCGACTCCGTCGACCGCACCGTCCAGGTTCGCATCACCAATCAAGTACGGATTCCCAGACGGTAGATTTGCCGCGCCTGCCAACGCCAGCCATGCATCTCGATCGGCAAGATCGACGTTGCCGTCGCTGGTCAGGTCAAATTCCGAAGAATAGGTGCCGCTGGCGATCGCCGCCACCAACGCATCGATGTCGTCTGCGTCGAAGATGCCGTCCGAATCAAAATCACCGGGGTCCGCGTGGGAATCAAGGATTGTACCCACAGCTTGATCGTCAGCAAACAGCGCGCCCCACTGCGGCCGACAATTGGATCGCAAACGTTTCATCCGACTCGCCGGGCGCGTCCGCGAGCACCCCCACAAGGATCACTTGCCGTGTATCGAATTCGCGGGAAATCAGCTGGCCATGAATGGTACCCTGCGCCATGAGCTGACTGGTTGTCAGTCGTACGAATCCATCGCCGCCATTAGCCTCGCTGGAAAAATTAGGATCATTGCTGGGAACGGTCCCAATGCCGCCGCCAGCACCGCCCAAGGCTTCGAGCGTTCCGTTGACGATGATCGCGTCCGCTTGTAAATCGATGACGCCGCCACTACCACCACCGCCTGGTCCTCCCCAACCGAATGCATTCGCGAACGCCGTGCCACCGTTGGCACCATTCGCTCGAATCGCGCCGTCCACAATGATGGCTCCCAGCGATGAAGAGATGACAACGCCACCGCCACCGCCGCCACCATTGCCGCCGGAAAGCGGTGCGAACTTGAACCAGCCACCGCCTCCACCGCCTCCGGAACCCCCGCGGTCATAGATCTCCTCGGGAAATGGGACTGCCGCGCCGCCGGTGCCGGGCAAAGGACCTACCCAGCGTGTCGGGTTGAGTCCGGGTGTGGCCAAGCCTCCCCCGCCGCCCGCGCTGCCCACAAAATCTTGCATGGCACCGCCACCGGTTCCCGGCGAGAGGCCTGTTCCGTCCATACCGTCCTCAATGCCCACGCCGGTCGCACCCCCCTCACCACCTCCCGGTCCACCCACCGTACCCGTGGCGGAAACGAAAATGGTCCCCGCGATCAAAACGTCTGTCTGTGCCAACAGGATCACGGGCGTGTTCAGCGCGTTTCGCGTGAACTGCACGGCTATGCCAGCGGGAATGTTCACCGACGTAAAATTGAAAATGCCATCGGGGGGCAGTGCAAGTGTTGTGTTGGATGTGGGATGAAATGGGCCGTCCGAACCATCCGATACCAGTCCTCGTGACGCCGAGGCCGCGAATGAGAGCGTTCCGGAAGTGGAGAGGTAATCGATGCCGGCCATGGCAGTACCCTCCGTTGTCGCGAAGTCGAGTTGTACGGGATCGGGGGCCGGGGCCGAAAGTTCCACTGCGAATTCAAATTGCCTTACGCCAATGGCCGGTTCGAATGCGGTTACGTCGGTGATTTCAATTGCCGGAAACACGTCATCGTTAAAGATCGTGCCCACTGCCTGCACGTCACCGAGTGCCACATCGACAGCGTTATCGAGCATCACCAGAAACGTTTCGTCGCGTTCCAGCCCTTGATCTCCCCAGACCTCAACGACGATGGTTGCCGTATTCGCTCCGGCCAGGATCATTAACGTGTCGGCAACGAACGTGTAATCACTGCCGCTGCGGGCGAATTGGTCGACAGTCTGAAAATCCACCGTCAGGTCATAGCCGACGGAAGTCGACAGCGAGACCTGGAAAATGGCCTGTGCGAATCCCGTATCCCCCTCGACGACCGCCGTGCTCGCCAAGGTTAATTCTGGCAGGGCACTCAATGAAAATGTTGTCGACGACGCCTGGGGGTCCAGCACCAGGCCACTTGTGAGAGTTGTGCCGTTCACCGCCGAGAACGCGCCATTCTTGCCCGTGTAAGTCAGTACGTCGAATCGATCACGTTCGCCGGGATTGAATCCGTTGACCAGAATGACATTGAGGGTGCCGTCCAGCGTCGCTAGTCCATTGATAACCAGCTGATCGAAATCGGTGACCGGCGTTACCCCACCCAACTCGACGTGGATCTTTCCCGAAGCGGTTTGTGTGAAGGAGCCGTTGACAACTTGCTGTCTGGGAGCATTCCCGGGAAAAAACTGCCCCGAGTTGATCACGCTGGAATTCAATGTCCCCGCACCCCGCACTTGAGCCAATTGTCCTAGCTGCAACGTCCCCGCTCGCACGTTGCCGGTGGTGGTCAGTGTGAGGGTTAAGCGGTTGATGTCAACCAGTCCGTCTTTCAGCTCCACCAATCCACCATGGATCGCGGTCATCGTGGCTTGTCGGCCGCCGCTGAGATTGATGCTGCTTGTCTGACTAAGGTCGATCAGGCTGTCCGCACCGTCGGCAGCAAAAACGGTCAATTCACCCGGAATTGTGGTCACGCTGCTGAGATCGACGACGCCACCGTCGATTGCTTCCACGCGATGTTGTCCGATAAAGCTCGCGCCCGACATTTGCGTGAGTGCGGGAAATTCCAGCCGACTGCCTGGCCCGATGGCTCGAAACGCGGTTGTCAACCGCGAATCGCCGGCGTAGGTTGTCGGTTGAGGGACGGTCAGCGTCACGCCCCCTTCCACGATAAAGCTGGCTCCGTTGATTTGCGTGACGTTGTCAAGATTTGCAGTTGCGCTCGTGGTCAGCTTGATTTGCGTGTTGGTGACATCGATTAATCCACTGAGGTCCGCAGCGACGTTGGCCACATTTATGGCTCCACCCACAAACGACGCGAGCTGAGACGTGCTGATCATGCTGCCGCTGTCGAGGTTTAATGTCACGGACGACGCACTTGTCAAATCGGGGGCGAAAATGACGCCCGAGTTAATTTCGTCCATAATCGAAGCACGATTGTCATTGTTGTCGACAAATGTCGTCAACAAAGTCAGATCGATACGGCTGCCGGTGCCATCTGCAAAGACCTGAGTGGCTCCGCCAGTAATGTCGGTCAAGGCACTCAGTTCGACATGACCACCGTTGTTGGCTTCGACAAAGAACGTGCTAATGAAGCTGCCACCGACAAGCGTCGTGAGATTCGGGAAGCTCAACGCACTGCCTGTCCCAGCCGCCCGAAACCGAGTCCCGGCATGGGACTGACCTGCGTAGCTGGTAACACTCGGCAGTGTGAGAGTAACGCCATCGTTTACCACGAAACTGGCTCCGTTGATGGACGAAACGTTGTTCAGGTTGGCTGTCCCCGATCCTGATAAATAGATATTCGTATTGGTAAGATCGGATAGACTGCTAAAGTCAGCCGCTAGGGCGTTGACGTTGATCGCCCCGTCGGTGACTGACGTGATTTGGCTGGTGCTGAGCGTGCTGCTGGCGCTCAGGTTAATGGCCACCGCGCTGAGGCTGGTCAGGGCGGCTGCCATGATCTCGCCACCATCGCGCTCTTCAATCAGCGAGCTGCGATTGCCATTCGTATCCACAAAGGATGTTAATGAAGATACGTCAATCTGACTTCCCGGGCCTAAGGCCACAATCTGAGTGGCATTCCCGGTGATCTCGGCCAAGCTGCTAAGGTTGATTACTCCGCCATGTTCTGCCGTGATGAAAAATGTGGCGATGAATCCGCCGCCGGACAACGTTGTCAATTGCGGTAGATCGATTGTGCTGCCGGGACCGCTGGCCAAGAACTGAGTTGAATCGAATCCCGTCCCGGCGTAGCTCGCGGCGGGTAAGGAGATCGTTCCGCCGCCAAGCGATTTCAAGGTCGATAAGTGAATCGATTCTACCGTAACGGCGGTGATCATGGCGACCGGCCCGTCCGCCGTAAGTGTCGCTTCCGCAATATTTAGTGTTGCGTTGAACTGGCCCTGGCCGTGGATCGTTAACGAGTTGCTGTTGATGTTGACGTTCTCGTTCGTCAACAGGCTGTTCACCGTCTGATCCGCGCCGCCGAATTCGATTGTCGGATCGGAGCCGGGAACGTCGATCGTGACATCATCGGTGGACGTCGGCAACTGATCGACTCCGTTGGCATCCCAGTTGGCAGGGTCAAACCAGGAGACTCCGTCGCCGCCGCCATCCCAGGTAACCACCGCCAGCAGTAACCGTTCCTCAAGTGGCTCGAGCCGCAGACGTCCAGACTGACCCCTATTAGTTCTTTCTCTGCAAACGATTCGCCGGCCGATTTTCCGGTTGTTCATCGAAGGTATTTCTCCAAGCGACGAGTATGTGAAACTTGGCAGTACCGAGGTGAATTGCCTCCGTCCGGAGAAAACGGACAGTTAATTTGGGGAGGATTTGCGAATTCGGAAAAACTCGGGCTGTACCGTAGTCGTAAAGCCTTACAGCATCGAGCCTTTCGTTACCGTCCGCCGGTCGCGTCGCGGTCGGGCAGATCCCTAATCGGAGAACTCACGACGGCTGGATCGGCCTGGGCATCCTTCAGGGCAAGATCAATGTTCTTGATCGCCATGTTGCGCACGGATAGTGCCTGTTTGTGGTCCGGATTATCGGCAAGGAATTGCTCGCATTGATTCAAAACGGCTAGCCAATTTTCTCGGCGTCGCTGGACCTCAATCTGCAGCCAACGAATCTCGTCGCGCTCTCGTTTGGCCTTTGCCTCGTCTTGCCATTCGGCCTCGGCCCACCGAGCGAGCCATTTCTCCGCGAGATCCAACTCACCGAATTGTAGGGCACCGACAGCAAATACTCGGATGTGTGAGAATTCCGCAGGAATTGTCCGGGGGTCGATCACGGCGAGCGTTTTCGTGAACTCTTGGTGAGATGCATGCCAGTCTTGCTGAAATTTGAACGCCTTGTATAGAGTCGCACCAAGAATTCCTGATCGAGCCGCGATATGTGCGTTGGCGAGATAGGCTGGGTGATTCAACGACTCGCGAAAGGACGTGAGCGCGTCGTTCACATCTTCTGGTGAGTCCAGCGTTTTGTCTGCCAGTTGCAATTCACCTAACAGTACGAACAACGAACCTTCGGGATGCACCAAGACAATCTTTCGCAGACAATCCCTCAGCGGGACCACGTTTGCCAGGCCGGCAAATTGCACCACTTGATCGGGAAATTCTTGAAACGCTCTTCCTATCCGAGGAGGCGGATGAATGCCACGCGTGGCCAACAACGGGCGATGTTTGATCACAAACCCTTGCACGATTTTTTTGAGCTGGTCCGTTTCCTGATGCCAATCGGGAGGCATGGATTGGGTGAGAAAGCTCACGGAGTGGCACAGCTCCATCCAGCCATCATGTTCATCGGAGGTGAGTGCCAGCTCTCGCAGCGTCACTTGGGCAAGCTCCAAGTCTCCCTGCGCGCTGCGAACCAACGATTCCAACAAACCGAAATCCGTATCACTGGCGTATAGCTGTCGCGCGGTGAGTATTTCCGTTAGCGCTTCATCAAATCGTGCCAGCGACACTAACATGGTGACTAGCATCCGACGCGCGCGATGGTGCATGGGATTCAGTCGCACGGCTTCACGAAATTGCTCGACCGCGCTCGGGGATTGTTCGGCCAACATGCCTGCCGCGTAGGCTTGTTCGTCTTTCGGCAGGAAGCAGTCCTTGGACTTGAGCATCAGCTGCTCGGCGATATCCGCTTCTTGACGCTCAAAGGCCAATTGAGCCTGCCACAACAGCAACAGCCCTTCATATCTTCCATCCGGCCGGGCAGCGACGAGTTGTTGCACTTCCCGTGTGGCCTCATCGATTTTTCGAGCGGCGACGAAAACCTCGACCCGCTTGAATCGCAAATCTATTTCGTGCTGCGGCTTCCGTCGTAGGCTTTGATTGAAGTGTTGGATTGCCTCCTCAAAACGACCTCGTTGCATCGACAAGGTCCCGGCATCCGCAGCCGACTGGGCCAACAAGTCTTGCGTCTCGGCTTCCGCTTGACGGGCTCGATCACGCTGCACGCGCACGGCTCGCAACTGAAAACCGGCTCCCAACAAGAAACCGACTAATGCCACCAGACAGACCACCAGAGTAGCACTGCGTGGATTGCGACGGGTCCATTTCCAAATACGTTCTGTCGAGCCGGCAGGGCGAGCCACGATCGAATCGCCCGCCAAATATCGTTGCAGGTCATCGGCCAGCAATCGGGCTGAGTGGTAACGATCTTGCGGTTCCTTCTCCATGCACTTCAGCACGATGGTCTCCAAATCGCGATCCAGTTTGGGGTTGGCCTTGCGGGGGGCCAACGCTCGTTCGTGAATCACCGCATGAATCACGGAAGCGGTCCCGCCCGAAAACGGGCGGAGCCCTGTGAGCAGTTCGTAGAGTATCGCGCCGACCGCGTACACGTCCGTTCGCGCATCGATAAGATGGATGTCTCCCCGCGCTTGTTCGGGGGCCATGAAGGCCGGGCTGCCGAGAATGTCACCAGCTTGCGTCAATGTGGGATCGTTGTTGTGATCTTCGTGCGCCAGACCGAAATCGGCGATCATGGGGCGGCCGTCCGGCGTCAATAAGATATTGGCCGGCTTGACATCCCGATGCACGATGCCCAATCGATGTGCGTGGTCCAGTCCTATGGCAATACGTCGCGCCAACTCGGCTGCCTCGCGTTGATCGTAGTGCCGCTGCTGGATCGATTGGCGTAGCGACGGCCCGTTAACATATTGGCTGACAATATACGGGACATCCCCGATCTCGCCGACATCATAGACTTGCACGATCGAAGGATGCTGGACGCGGGCGGCTGCTCGTGCCTCACGGACCATCCGCGAAACGGCCGATTCATCAGACAACCGTTCTTTGCGCAGCACCTTGACGGCGACGTTGCGGTGAAGGCTCAAATCGGACGCCCGCCAGACAACTGCAAAGGCTCCCTTACCCACCTGCTCGCGCAGCACGTAATGGCCGAATGCAAACCCCTCGTGTAACCCAAGCGACGTCACTCGGGACTCGTTCGCGTCGCGGCGATCGCTGCGGTGACTGTCGCCGTCCGCCTGCAATCTGCGCGACTCGAATACCAAACCAACCTTGCGCGTCGTCGGTTCGTCGGCGGAGCCCGAACCGATCTCTTCAGCAACGACCGATGTCAAGATAGCATCGAATCGCTGCAAATCGTGTGGGAAACGCCGCTCCCGTTCCTTGGCTGTGGGCAGTTTGCCGACCCTGCGACGCGCTCGCAGTTCCTCGGCCAGCAGCCCGTCATAGCCATCCGCCGGCACTGCGAGTTGCGGAAATCGTACCAAATAGTCTTCAACATACGATTCACGCCCGTCATTCCACTGGTATTCGAGATCCATCATTACCAACTCGCGCAAGCAATAGTCACGATCCTCGACGTTGACTTGCTCAAGGTACTCGGCAATGTCCGGTCGATTACCGCAACGCCAAGCGTGCTCGAATTGCCACAGGAGATCTTCGTGGCACTGCCAATCTGCCGGCGCGTTTTTGACGCGATGCTGTTTGTCCGAATCTCGCATGGAGAGCCACGTCGGTGGAGTTGTCTGACAAGGCGACGACGGGCTCTAGTCTAACCTCCATCCGCAAATGCGTCCCGGCGAATGGCCCAAAATCAAGATTTGCTCGGTATTTGCGGCAGCCCCAGGCGAGGATGGTGACTCCGACTCACGGCGGGCCACGGTCCATCCAAGCAGTCCCCCGTCAGGGTGCCCTCCTTGGGCGAGACAATTGCCAGTGATTCCAGGCGTCGAGCGGATTCGCTGCCAGGCTCCCGGCGACACCGAGTCGCACCATGGCTTGTACAGTTTTTTGAACTTTCGAACCGCCTGAGGCTCAGGACGCCTGTGCCGGTTCCGGGACCGTATCGCTGCCGACTTCGGGCGAGGATTCCGGCGTTGTTGCGTGCGGAGCCTTGGGAGCGAAGATCAATACGGTCGCCGAGCCCATAATCACCAACAGCAGGCTGCCGATAAACCAGGGGCTCAGCGTGCCAACCAATTCACCGTGAATCCGCGAGCGGAGCAGGCTGATCAGCGTATTGACGATGGGTGCCCCACCAAAGACCAGGGGCATGACCACCACTGGGCGGCCGCCGCTGTTAAAGGCCATGATGACCCCCAGTGCGCCAATGGCCCCTACCGTGCCAGCAAACAACGACCACAGACTTCCCACCAACGGAAACGTGAGTGGTTCGTCCGCCTTCAATAGTAACACGACGGGGAACACAATCGCCACCAGAAAATAGGAGATGCCCACGCAGATAAAGGGACGCATCCGACTGCCCGACATGGCCGCTTGTCCGCGATGCAGCAGGGGGCCGTAAGTTCCCCAGCATATCGCCGTAATGGCGACAAATAAAACTGCCAGCCAACCGATTCCGCCGGGGCCAGCGACCGCCGTGGGAGCCGTCGTCGATTGGTCGGGCGGCTGCAACTCTGCGCTCGCCGCCGCGCTGGCGACATCCTCTGCCGTGGAAGACTCACTTTCCACAGCGTGCGCGGCGGGCAGTTGAGCTTGCGCGATCGGCTTGAATCGCAGTACACCGGCACCACCCAGTGCCACCATCGCAATGCCCAGCAAGAAGACGACGCCGACCTGGCGGGCGGTCTTGGCAGTGAGCATGGTGAACACGGTATTGACGACGGGGGCGAACCCGAAGACCAGGGGCATCACGAACAGGGGGCGACCGCCGTTGCCGAAGGCCAACAGCACGCCCAGGGCACCAAACGCGCCGACTGCCCCGGCGAGCAGTGACCAGCAAACACCCGGCATGCTCCATCGTCCCGCATCCTGGACGCGATTCCGCAACAGCAGAGGTAGGCAGACGGCGATAAGAAAATAGGCCACGCCGACACAGATGAAAGGACGCCAACGACTATGGTCCATGGCCTCCTGCCCCTCGTGCAACAGTGGGCCATAAGCGCCCCAACAGAAAAATGTCACGGCGACAAAGGCCAACACGGACATCAGGCGTTTCATGGGATCTCAGTTTTCGTTAGGGGGCGTGAGTTTGGAGCGAGTCATTCAGGGCGAAGACACACCAAGCCCCGAGGAGCATGTTGGTCGAATCATAGGACAGGCTTAATCACCTGCTGGAGTGCCAGCGTGCAAAACGGGGATATTGAATTTGGGGAAGGCGGGCAGGCTACCAACGCGTGTAACCCGCGTTCCGCTTTAGTTTCCTGGGCTGACGTGTGAGTTTCGGGTGCCGAATTGGCGAGGGTCATCGAAATGTGGTGCTCGCTAACGCGATTGATGCCATTGTCCGTACTCGTACTCAGGCTTCGGCCGGTACTCGTACTCGAATCGAGCGAATGGACCAATCAATCCCAGGACGCAATCGAGCACGAGTCCGAATACCGCGATGCTGAGTACGAGTATGCGTACGAGCGAGGAACTGGTTACACCCGTTACCAACCTGCCCTATCCCGTCAATCCGTGGGACGCCTCACGGGGACTACTCGTCGTCCGTTTTTCCCAGTCCCTCGTCCTGCAACTTACGGAAGGAATCGATTTCTGCTCCCTCATCTGCCGTGGCTTCCTTGGCCTTGACGATGTCCGGGCGGCCAAGATGGATTTTGCGATACTCTTGCTCGGAAATCACGTAGTACCAGTCGGCGAATCGAAAGTTCAGTTTATCCACCTTTTCGCGAGCCTTGTTTACCTTCTCCTCGTATGCGTTCTTTTCACGTTCGTATTCTTTGATCTTCGCATCACGCTCCGCATCCAGTTCGTCGGACGCCGGTGAAGTTCCCTTCGTGGCCGACTCGGACCCGGCAGTGACCGCTTCCGCGACTTCTTCCGGGGCTTCCCCGCCAGCGTCTGGGGACCGGTCGGCATCGACGTTTTCTTGACTCTCGGCTTCTTGGCTCTCGGCAGCCGACTCGTCCACGGTGTCGGTATTTTCCGCATCGTTCGCATCGTCACGGACGGCGGCGTCTGTTTCGTCTTGCGGTTGGTCCGCCGGGGCTTCCGGCACACCGGCATCGGCAGGGATGTCGAGTTGGGGTTTCTCGAAGGCTGAGTCGTAGACGGACGCGGTCACCATCACAAATCGATTCAGCCCCGTTTTGCCCGCGTCTGATTTCTGGTCGCCGGATTTTTCTGCATCCTCCGTGTCGGAGGTGGCCAGGTTGGGCGGACTCTCTTGATTATCTTCGAAACCAGCAATCGAACCAAAGCGTAGTACATATTCCACGCCGTCGGTGGTGTGAATCGTGATCTCGCCGTTACTACTTAACAGTCTGCCTTCGCCGTCCGGCGTGCGGGCGGCGTAGAAGCCACGTTCAAACAACGAGTTGATCCCTTCGTTGTCGCTCCAGAAGTCCTCATTGGCTTTCAGTCCGGCCCCCAGGCCAACCGGTTTCCGCTCGACGTCGACAATCTGCAGGTTATCGAGCGCCTGCTTCAGGTTGTTCAGCTTCTCGTTATCGAGTTCCTCGTTCTCCGTCAATTCACTGGGCCGCATCTCGCCGCCGACAAACTCTTCCAGCGTATCGAGCTGCCATTTGGCATTGTCGGCGTCCCAACGGACACTCATCCGCAGTCGATCTTCCTGGCTGAGTACCACGCCGGCATTCGTCAGTTTCGGGTTCGCGGAATAGTCGTAAACTGTAATGTCGCGGACATCGAATGCATTCAAGTCGAGAATATCTCGTTTGACCCAGTCCTTGAACTCTGTGGAGAGCTTGCTGTCATCGAGTTTGACGATGTAGACACGTTCTTGATCCCCGGAGCGGACAAAACGCTGATCGGGCTGCCCGGGCACTTCCTTGCCGACCACCACTTCGGCCAATCGGTTACCTTTGGCGTCGCGAAACGAAAGCAGCTTGCCGACGCCCTGGGCGCCAACCTGCACTTTGTCGCGCGCGGGCCGGATCACCCCGTACGTCGCATGCTCGGTGACCTGATCGCTCACGACGTTGATTACCTTCAAATCGACCAACAGGTTGGCCGCCGCGGCGAGGTTTTCTTCGGCGTCCGCGGGATAATCTTGATGTGACGGGATGACCCATAGACCGTTCTTCTGCGCCACTTCAAATTCGCTGAAATCACCCAGTTGCGGATCGTATTCGACAACTTGCATGCTCTTAGCATCGTAGGGATCGGTAAAATCAGGAAACAGCACTTGTCCTACCTGATCCGGAACATCCATACCGATAGGCTGGGGGCGTCCGAACCAGGCAGCCCCCATCGTGACGACGGCCGCGGCCACAAACGTCAATGTCTTAGTGGTTTCGCTCATAGTTACTCAATTCACAACAAAAATCGGATTAGGGGTTGGCAGTCATTGATTTCGCCGTGTTAGGGCCCGGCCGGCCGCGCTGGCTCAGCGGCGTCTCGCGGTGCCCACACTTTCCAATTCGCGACGGCGGCGCATCCAGAATACCACCAGCCCAACGAGTAGCGGCGGAATTAAAGGAAGCAGCAACGCCTGCCATTTGTAGGTGGCTTGTACACGGCGCACTTCCATTTCCAGCTCATTATCAATCCGGCGTTTCTTCTGGTCCCGCTCGCGTTCCAGTCGTTCGACTTCAATATCGAACATCCGCAACGCACGTTCCTGGTTAACGCGCAGCTTGACGAGTTTCGTGTATTGTTCCTGCGTCATGCTTTCCCCACGTTGACGCGCTTCCAAGATCGATTTCTCGAGTTCTTCTTGTTGTTGTTTTTGGGCGTCGCGACGGGCGATGGCTTCGTCGCGCGCCTTGTTGAAGTCTTCCTCGAATTTTGCAGTTTCGTCCAGAGACTTCTGGCGGGCGTCATCGGTTTCCATGTCGACGCGCTTTAGCGATCCGAACCGCGTCTTGCGCTTGCGTACCTCCAGCAACGAATCATCCCCGGCCAGGCTGTCCAACACATTCAGGACAAACGGCACGTTGTCGAAGTTCCATTCGATCTCCGAGTCAGGATTGGCCCGCAGGGCAATGAACGCCGAACTCAAAAGATCGATGTCACACACGTAGACCACGTGAATCTCGGGATTTCGCGAGTCGTCGTCCGACTTCTCCGACGTATCCGACTTGTTAGACGCGGCGGTGTTTTCGTCGTCAACCTTACGCAGCGGTGGGGGGGGTACGGCTTGCGCCACGAGTGGGGACCCCACGTCCGACATGGTCAGATCGTCCTTCAAGCGTCCCTTGATGCGGGCCGCCAGCGTGTACTTCATCTCCGTCAGCTGGCGGACATACCGCAGCAACCGCGGATCCCGTTCGTTTTGGCGCAAATCCATGATGCCAATTTCCCCCGTCTGGTCTCCGGTCTTGACCAGCGTTTCAAACTCCAAGCCGCGGGCGCTTAAGTTGCGGAGAGCGCCGGGATAGAGAAACAGCAGTTGCTGCAAGCCGGACGTCACGGCATCCTTGACGGACAGTGCCTCGTAGTCCGCGCCGGGGGCGTCGGGACTGGCAAACACCCATTCGGGCGTAATGTCGTCGTGGTGTACTTTGCTGCTGTAGGGGTTGTAGGCCTGCCAGACCACGTCGGCGGGCGGTTCGGACCCGAAACCTGCCGCTTTTCCGATCATCTCGATACCCAACGTATTCCACAGGCGGCGTAAATCGCCCTTCGGTTCCGCCGGCCCGCCTCCCATGCCGAACATACCTCCCTGTGGTCGCTTAGGCTCCGCGGTGCCCGGTGTAGAACGGTTGAAGAATGGATAGGGGTCTTCAAAGATGGCGGTAGGTTGCCCATTGCGGATTGCCGCCACAAAATTTTCCAGCTGCGCCGGATTCAATGACGAGGGCTGGACGGCCAGCAGCACATCGTAGACACCCTCGGCGATTGGCTCGCTGGCGTCCACTTGCTCCACGTCGTATTGCTTTTCCAGTTCGGTGACAATCAGTTCTTTGGGGGTGCGCGACATGGATTGCATGTCAAAGCCGCCGAAGAGATTGGCATCGGTTTTTACGACACCGATCTTCTTGCGGCTATCCGAAGCCACTGTTTGAATGCTGCGCACCAGTTCGTATTCCACGGGGATGCCCAGATCAAAGAAGGGGATCACCACGCGCTCCAAACCGCAGGTGAAGGCGGCGCCCATGTAGAGGTCTTCCTGTCGGATGGTGCCGGCACTACGGTAGGTGACTTTCTGAGCCGTAATGCCGTACTGTTCCTCGGCCTGCGTTGCCTGTTCCGTAAAGGGCTCCAGGTCGTCAAACAGCCGCACCTGAATTTTGGCACCGCCGCGAGACTCAAATTCACGCAACATGTTCACCAGATTGATCTTCTTTTCCACATAGGCCTGAGGAACTTCGCGGCTGATAAACGCTTCAATCAGGACGCGACGGTCATCGGCCAAATCGCGAATGATTTTCTTGCTATCGGGAGAAAGCGAGCTGATCTTTTCGCTGGTCACATCCAGCCGCAGCCAGTCATGGTAGGCGAAGAATTTCGTGGCCCCGATGGCCACGACCACCAGCGCCAGCGCGCGTGTCAGGTAGTGGCCATACATCGACCTGCCGTCCCGTCCGCCGACCCAATGGCGTCGTCCGATCAGCAGAATGCTGAGGTAGATGCCGAACACGGCAACCAGCAGAAAGAAGGCGATGCCTCCCAGCGAGATCACTCCGCGGCCGAAGTCAGCAAAGCGGGCGGAGTAGCTCCACCATGACAGGTTCTGCGCCAGACCACGCGACGGGATCACACGGTCCGCAAACAGCAGGAACACGAGCGGTGCGTTAAACAAAGCACCCAGCAGGAAACCGATCGTGAGGTTGCTAGTGAGAAACGAAGCCACCATCCCCAGGGAGAGCATGGCCAATCCGATGAACCAGTATCCCACGTAGGTGGAAATGAACAGCCCGATGTCCACATCACCCATCGAAAGCGAAATCAACACCAGGAAATTGGTGAGCATGGAGAACATTAAGGCAGCCGTGTAGATCGACACGGCCGCCAGGTACTTGCCCAGCACAATATCGCTATCGCTGGCCGGGATCGTCAACAGTAGCTCGTCGGTCCCTTCATGGCGCTCCTCCGACCAGATGCTCATCGTAATCGCCGGAATAAACACCAGCATGATCATGGGAAACCAATGATTCAACTGATCCAGATCGGCGAGATTGCGGCTGAAGAATTGCTGCGGCCAGAACGCCGCAATCGCGCTCAGCAGCATGAAAACGCAAATAAAGACGTAGCCCGTGGGATTGGAAAAATAGGCCGCGAAGTTTCGCTTCAACACCGAGTAGGTAACTCGTTTCGTTTTGGAGACGGGAATCAGCAGCCCCACGGTGACCACGCCGACCAAGGCGCAAAACATCAGCAATTTCGCCGTGGGCACGAGGATATCAAAAACCAGCATGTTCCTTACCTTACTAAATGGATTTCAAATTGACTGGAATCATGGCTGCGACCAGCCGGGCTGCGGCGTCCGCATGGCCTAAGCCGCGGCGGCAGTCTGTCCGGTCAATTCTCGAAATGCCTGTTCCAACGTTTTGTTATCTTGTGTCAATTGGGCGATGGGGCCGTCAAACCGCAGCCGGCCCTCGTGGATCACGATCGCGCGATCGGCAATGGCGGTCACTTCCTGCATGATATGCGTGGACAGCAAGATCGTTTTTTCCGTGCCAATGCGACGCAGGGTCTCACGGACCTCGCGAATCTGATTCGGGTCCAGTCCCGCGGTCGGTTCATCCATGATCAACACATCTGGTTCGTGCAGCAGGGCCTGCGCCATGCCCACGCGTTGTCGAAAGCCTTTGGACAGTTTCCCAATCGGTTTGTGCAGGACACTCCCCAGCGCAAAGGTCGACGACGTACTCCATGCGATCCTTTCGTCGAATTTCATTCAGGCCGCGGGCGTCGGCAAAAAAGGTCAACAGCCCGTGCGGGGTCATGTCGGGGTACAGCGGACCATTTTCGGGAAGGTAGCCCAAGACTCTGGACCCTTTCAGACGGTCGGAGAACATGTCGTGACCGGCAATACGTGCCCGCCCTTCACTCGGGGACAAGTATCCGGTCAGCAATTTCATGCAGGTGCTCTTGCCCGCTCCGTTGGGCCCCAGGAAGGCCACCACCTCGCCACGCGTCACGGAAAAAGTGACGTCCCGTACGGCCGCAAATTCACCGTAGAATTTTGACAGGTGCTCCGCCTCGATCATGTCTATCGAATTTTGGGTGTTGGTCATGTGAGTCTCTCCAACTTTCAATCAACGTACGGGGCAAAATTCGGCCGCCGACTCAGCCGCCCATCGGCGTGACGTTGACAGCCGCCGCCTCCGCCAGTTTTCGCCCCCACTTCTCATTGTTCAGAAAACGCTTCTGGCTGTTCCTCGAAATATATGGGCGTCCGTTCGCGGGTGGACGTGCGATCCGGAAAACATCGCGTTGAAGCAAGTTCCATGGCGCCGGTGCACACGTAGCCAAATAAACTCAGCAACTCGTCGCGTCTTGTCACCAAACCAAGAAGTCCGCCGTTACCAGCGGCTGACAGGATTTGTCTGTCGACGTCCTTGGGCCATCAACAAACCAGTTTGTAGAGTCCGCATCGTAAGACAACAACCGGGTGCTGCTCAAGACCACCAGCTGAAATCCTCGTTTTTTTTTGCGGTCTGAACGCCTCGAACCCGCTCGATCCGGCCCCTCCCCGACCTCTCGGGCCTGTCAATTTAATCGGAGATGGACATGTCAGCCTCAGGCATCGCGTAGCGATCCGAAGGATCTTCCATCGACGATGCCAAACGTCGTACTCGATTGGGTGTCGCAGCGTTTGTGGGCAGATCTTTCAGTCGCGTTGCTCCTTCAGGATGACGTTTTGCCTTGGACGTATCCAATCGACAGTCCGTCTCGGCAGGCGGGCGTCCGGACGCCCGCCTGCCGAGACGCCCAGCCGGTTAGCGTCCCGTTCCCGATTACGCCGAAAACCGTATGCTAACGCACGTCGGCGGATCTTATTCGCGTCTGACTCGCAGAAACGAAGCATCGTGCCGACGCAGGCCGGCTGATCAAAATGAAGAAATATTATCTCCGCACCAATTCGGTGTGTCGCAACCAATGCACATCATCCGAGTCTGGAAAGTCGGACCTCAGGTGTACTCCTCGGCTTTCGGTGCGTTGCAAAGCCGACTCGACGACCAGCCTTGCCACGGTGAGGAGATTTTGCGTTTCCCATCCGTACACCGAGTCCATCTGTCGCGGCAGCACATATCGGCACCATTGTTCAATCGACTGGCGGGCCGAGTGCAGTCCCTCGGCACTGCGCACGACCCCTACCGCTCGCCACATCAGGCTTTGTAACGTGTTGCGAATGTCCATCGTATCCAGCGATTCACTGGGCGGTAATGTGGGCGTGTGGGACAGACGTCGCGCGTCAAGTTTCGGCGGCGAATCCGCAGCCGCAACGCTGGCTGCCTCGCCTGCCCGCACTCCATATACGATGCCTTCCAGCAAACTGTTCGAGGCCAGTCGATTGGCTCCGTGCAGCCCGCTGGCCGACACCTCACCCGCAGCCCACAATCCGGGAAGAGACGTCCGTCCATCCAGGTCCACGGAGATTCCGCCGATCATGTAGTGGGCACCAGGACGCACGGGAATCGGATCGGTCGCCACATCAATGCCGAATCCCGCGCAGGTATGGGAAATCCCCGGGAATCGGCGTCGGACGTAGTCGGTATCGAGGTGGCTTAATTGCAGGTAAACATTGGGGTGTCGCGTCTTGGCCATTTGGGCCGTAATGGCCTGCGCGACGACGTCGCGGGGTGCCAGTTCAAGTCGCGGGTCGTAATCCTGCATGAAGCGATAGCCGTTGACGTCGACGAGGTACGCACCTTCGCCACGGACAGCCTCGGTGATCAAACTTCGGCTGCTACCGGCGATATACAGCACGGTGGGGTGGAACTGAATAAATTCCATGTCCCGGATATGGGCTCCGGCGCGGAACGCCATGGCATGCCCATCTCCGGTAGCAACGTCCGGATTCGTCGTCTCACGGTATAACTGCCCTGCTCCACCAGTACAGACGATGGTCTGTCTGGCCCAAACCATCATGCGGCCGAACTTGGGGTGCTGCACGGCGCCCCGACGCATTGTCCCTCGTCGACCAGCAGGTCCAGTGTAAATGTGTTCTCCCAGATTTCCACGTTGGCAGCCTGCCGCGTTCGTGCAATCACGGACCTCATAATCTCCTGACCGGTCGCGTCCCCCAAGGCATGCAGAATACGATTGTGTTGATGCCCTCCTTCGCGTCCTAATTGCAGTTCCCCGTTTTCTGCATCGAAGTTGGTTCCCCATTCGATCAGTTCACGAACGCGCTGCGGAGCGGCACGTACGACCATCTCGACCACTTCACGGTCGCAGAGTGCACCTCCGGCGATCAATGTATCGCGCACGTGATCCTCGAAGCTGTCTGACGGATCCATGACGGTAGCAATGCCGCCCTGGGCATAATTGCTGTTCGACTCGCGGATTTCGTCTTTCGTGACGACAAACACGGTCTGCTGCGGATCGACAGCCAGCGCCGCGCGCATCCCGGCCAACCCGCCGCCCACGATAAAAATGTCGGTAAAGCGATGCAGGACTCGATGGGGCTGGAATCCCACCAGGTAACGCGGAACGGAAATCGAACTAGCAGTCGTCAAGGGAACCGACATGGGCGGGACCTAAAGGCATGTGCATCGATTGGACTTCGCCGCTCGGGGAATCCAACGGCGCGAAGCAGCGCATGCTCCCGAAAGGCCACAATCCGAATTGGCCGAGCGCGGCAATACCACCTTTTGTACCGCAATTCGCTGGCGATGGGCAGCCAGGGCCCCACGGGGCAAATTCGACGGCAGATGCACGTCATCCTGAACGTAGCGGAGCGAAGTGAAGGATCTGCCAGCCAATGTGACGTTGACTGTCGCACGTGAAACAACGTCTCTGGAACATCCTCCGGTCGCTGACCTGTGCTACGCACGTTGTCAGCTGCCTCAGGATGACACCTGGCCGCGAATTGTGTGGTACGAAGAGCTGGCATCTTCGGTCGGCTCGTAAAGTCGACGATCGTGGGCCAATCCGCAGGGCGCTAGTTATCACTAAAGTCAGCGGGATACGGCCGAGACTCGCGACCAGGCTCGTCCATAGGTGACAGGTTGGCCAACAACAAATCGGCCCGTTTCCTGACATCGACTTCGGCTAATAACTCGAGCTTTCGTTCCAAATCTAATGGCAAATGAAACGCCATGACGTCGGCCAACGAGGCCAGCGAAATGCCGCCCTGGAAGAATTGGTCAACGAGTTCTTGCGCCGCGGGAAGTGTCTTGAGCAATCGATCGGCCAGTTTCCGCCCGAGTCGGCTCGACGTTGGTTCGTCGGGTAACTGGTCCTCACCGAGCAACTCTACCCGTGCTCGCCTGAATGACCGCACCGGTTCAATCTCTTGCTCGATGCGGGCACGCCGCAGGCCGACGAGCATCAGTTCATACATCCCGTCGGCGGTTTTTTCGTGAGCGCTAATGCGCCCAATGCAAACGACGGGCGCAATCGGTGGACGGCTGTAATAATCGTGGTCGTAACCCGGCAGCAGCGTGGCGATCGTGATCAGCTGATCCCCTTGCAGTGCGTCCTCCATCATCTCTTTGTACCGGCTCTCGAATATGCGCAGCGGCAGCGCGTTGCCGGGAAACATCACCAGTTTCGGCAAAGGAAACAAGCGAACTTCTCCTTGGAAGGTGGGCGGCAGTTCAAAATGGGAGCCCGGCATAATGGCATTTCTCCGGTGAAGTATTCTCATTCGGAATTTCGACTTTACAATCATAGGCTTGGGCCGCGATCAACGGATGACGCCGGCCCGCATGGCCGTTGGCGCGCCGTGTGGCGTAAGCCCACGACCCGTGGTGTCACCCCCATGACCAGTCAACGGCCACCAACCAGGCCGTGACGCGACGCCCCTACTGCAACGATTCCGGGCCAAAATATGTGGGGTGGAAACGCGACGCTCCAACACGCAAGCTGACGCCCGCGGCTCGCTGGCTGAGGCCCGCTATCACCCCTTGACCTCAGGCTTCATGCCGGGCGCTGGACCCAGATTTGTCCGATCTGCGACCGGCCCGAAGAAGCGAACGGGGGCAAGTAATTGATTGCGCAGGGATGGGCCGTCACCGGTCGCTTGACACAACAGCAGCGTAGCATCGTCCAGTTTGAGATTGCTAGGAGCGAGACAGCTAATGCGGTCTACCAGCGACGGAATGACGTCTTCCGCTGCCGTAACGCTCGCGGCACGAAGCAGCGTCAAAACCCCTTCGGTTCCCAACTGCCTGCCGAATCCGTCTTCCGACTCGGTTACCGCGTCGCTGAAGCTGAGCACCATATCTCCGGTTTCAAGTCGCATATTGAGTTGGCTGTACGTGGCTTTGCCGATAATTCCCAACGGTGTATTCGTTGGGTCACTTGGTTTGGCTGCATCAATCGTCAGCGTCGTCCATCCCGAACTACGACGATACACGACTGGCATGGGGTGACCCGCGTTGCTCAGCGCATACATTTGTGTGGGCGCGAAGAAGGTGCTGACCAGAACCGTAGCAAATCGATCCTGTTCGCCGAATTCCAGGAACTGCCGGTTCATCGCCCGCACAAACCGTGTTTGTTGGACGTAGTTCACGTTCTGCCGCATCAAGTCGCGTAGCCCGACCGCCATGCGAGAGACTTTTTCGCCGTGTCCGCTGACATCTGCCAGCAGCATTCTCGTGACACGCCCGGACGCACACGAAGAAAGGTAGTACACGTCTCCACCGCTGGTGGAACGGCCAAAAGGCCGACTGTAGACCCAGACATTCAGACCTGCCGTTTGGAACGCCCGCTCAACAGCCTGATTGCCTCCCCACACCTCCATGCATCGCATGCGTTCTGGTACAGTCAAAGTCATGGGTGGGTCGCGATCTCTAATTTCGATTGAACGCGGTTGTCATCTTGGTCAGCTGTCAAGTCGATTTTAATTTAATCGCAAGTGTGGCGGGGGACGCTGAACTTCTGCCATCATATCTCGGCCGCGGCCAGCCGAGCTGGCGATACATCGACTCATGGTCGGACTTCGCATCGAGTCGATCAAGGGGCGGACTCGAGTCGCCTCGGGAGCGAACCGTCGTTTTGCTCATCTGCAAGCAGTCTAGGTGCGTTGCCCACCCTGGCAAGGTTGGGATGCGGCAACCCTAGCCCCTGATCAACGGACCGGAGGCCAGGTTTGAAACCTGACTTACGGTCGATCTTCCCTTGTATACGGCACTAGCTGGTGCCTGTCAGGTGCCGCACCAAGGCATCCCGGAAGTCGTCGGGACGTTCCAGATAGGGTGTATGACCGACCTCGGGCATAATGAGTCTCTGCACCTGTCCGCCAGACTTTTCGTATTCGTCCAGGGCGAATCGGACTTGCGACAAGTAGGGCTGCGGTGGAAAAATTGACGCGCCGGGCCAGTCGGGACGCAGTCCCAGTTGGCCCTGCGTACCCGCGTCCGAGATCGAAGTGTCCGTGATGATCGCGTCCGCGGCACCGTAGACCCACAACAGGGGTGGCTTAGCATCCGCCGCCAACAGTTGAGGAAGGATCGCCTGGTTGTAACGCGGCGAGATGGCGTTAATTGGTCCGAACCTGCCGGGCGCGAAGCCGGGCCAGTTAGGGGACGGCACCCAGTCACCAGGAAACTGCCGCGGGCCGAGATGCACTTGCAGCATGGCGGTCAGCAGATCTTCTTCCCTGGCGGATTGAAAGGGGGGCTTCCAGTATAACCGATTCATCATGGCGCGAGGCGAGAACATATCGTGTGACATGTCACGCTGACCGCTGGACAAGCGGCTTGTGAATTCGGGATGCACCAGCGCCGCTCCGGAACCCGCGCCGTCCGCCCAATTCAAGTCGCCGCGCGGGCCGCGGGCGCCGCCGAATCCGCAGGGCGGACCCGGCGCGACCAGCGTAGCGCTGCGGATGCGGTGCGACTGGTGACCGATCACGGCCCAGGCGACACAGCCTCCCAAACTGTGCGCAACCAGGTGAAACTGGTTCCACTTCAGTGTGTCGGCGATTGCGGCCACGTCATCGGCCCAGTCGCCGAACCCGCGCGTCGCGTCGATGTGGGCTTCCGGGGCACTCCGGCCATAGCCCCGCTGGTCCGGTGCCCATGCACGAAACTGCGGCGGCAGTTGCAGCATGGTCTCCTCCCAGAAAGTCCCCGACGACAGGTTTCCGTGCAGAAACAACACGGGCTCACCCGATTCCGGCCCGCTGGTGAGCAATTCCGTTTCCAGTCGCGACGTCCGCATCCGCTGGCAGCTAATCCCTCGTAGGTGGTGGATCACGGGTTGCGTCACTTGGTCATCTCACGGTGGCTTTCTGCCAGTTTGAGTTTGTCGATCTTTCCGGAGGGGCCCAGCGGCAGGTCATCCATCAAGATGAATCTGGTGGGACACTGAAATGTCGCCAGCCGCTGACGGCACCAATCGTGCAGTTCGGCTGCCTCGATCGTACAATCGGGTTGCAATTGAACAAAGGCCCAACCGGTCTCACCCCAAGCGGGGTCGGGCACGCCGATCACGGCGGCCAGGGCGACCGTCGAATGTCCTTGCAAGATGCGTTCGACCTGTGCGGGATAGACGTTTTCGCCTCCGCTCACGAACATCTCTTTCTTGCGGCCGACGACGTAGTAATAGCCGTCCGCGTCCCGCCTCATCAAGTCCCCTGTGGCCAACCAGCCGTCAATAAGTACATCGCGGGTAGCCGCGGCGTTGCCCCAGTATCCGGCGAACAGGTGAGGTCCTTTCATCCAGAGTTCTCCGACTTGCTCACTGGCCGCTTCGTGATGGTCGTCCGTGACCAGTCGAGTGCCGACGTAAAAGTTGGGAAATCCAATCGACCCCTGCCGGCGGACCGCGTCGTCGGCGGGCAGTGAGAAACAGTTGGGTCCGGCCTCCGTCAGTCCATAGCCTTGTCGCATGGCGATGCCGCGTCGCTGAAAAAGTTCGATCAGGGATGTCGGGCAGGACTCACCGCCAAAGATGGCACAACGCACCGACGAGAGATTGGCGGTCGCAAAGTTTTCGGCTTCGGCCAGCATCCGCAGCATGGTGGGGACGCCGAACAAGATCGTGATCCCTTCGCGCCCCATCACCGCATTGCAGCGTTCTGCATCGAAACGCTGCTGCAGAACAACTCTTCCGCCCAACTGCATGAGGGGCGTAAATAAGACGTGCCAGCCGCCCGTATGGAATAGGGGCAGGTTGAGAAACGCCACATCGTCCTGGGTCAGCTGCAGACCAATGATCGTGTTGACGGCGTTCCAGTGGATCTGCCGATACGGAATCATGGCTCCCTTGGCTCGCCCCGTCGTTCCCGATGTGTAGAGAATCATGGCGATATCCTCTGCGTCTGCCTCGTACACGGCCAGATCAGGTTCGCGTGAGGCAGCGCTGCCGGCGACGTCGACCATCGAGGGCCCGTTGCGGCGCGAGTCCTGGGCATCGATTCCCCAAATTTGCATGTCCAGGTCGGCTGCGGCGAGCGCATCGACGGTTGCGGCGAATGCGGCTTCAAAGACTAACAGGCGCGGCCGGCAATCCTGCAACAACTCCAGCAGCTGGGGAGCCGGAAAGCGGAAATTGAGTGGCACAAGCACGGCCCCGACTTTGCCGCAGGCGAAATACAAGCTTAGATACTCCACGCGATTCGTAGACAGGCAAGCGACCCTGTCGCCAGGACAGAGGCCGAACGACGCTTGCATCCGCCAGGCAATTTGAGTCGCGGACCGATTTAGCTCGCGGTACGAAAAATGGCAACCGTCCGCGTCATTCACCACCGCGACACGATCGGGCGTATAGAGGCTCCTTCTGCTCAGCCAGTCGTTGAAAAACATCAATGTGGCCTCCAGGAGGTTACCGATCGTCCGCGGAACGGTGGCTTACGCCGGCGAGCCGTGCGGCGTCAGCCCACGACCAGCGGCGTTGACTGCACGACAAGTGATTGTACGGTTTCCAACCAAACGGTGACGGTGCGACCGATGTTGCACGCCGAATCGCGGTAACGGACCCGCTGCGACGATTCCGCACCCGCTACGCGGAGTCGTAGCGCGACGAGCCAACACGCAGGCTTACGCCGGCGAGCCGTCTGCACCCCATGTTTTTGCAAAGATGTTCTCCGAAAACTGGTTCCGCAGCCAAAGTGCATCTGATAGAGTAGTGTACCGTGCGAGCAGACCGGGCGGCAAACGTGGCATTGTCCAGCTTGGTGGAAGAGGAACTCCATGACGAAGCGACAATCACCCGTTGCCTACAGCAATTTTAGGGATCCCGTGGGGGTCGCGCTGCGCATGTTGCGCAAGGCAACTCGCGAATCCGTGTGGCCGCTGGCGCAAGCTGCGGCAACCGTCGTGGCCAAGCCGTTCGATTCGCTGGCTGCCCGTTGGGAACGCCTGACAACAGACGGTGCGTCCGATCGCCCTCAAATTCTAATCGTGGGTTCGCCACGTTCCGGCAGCACGCTGCTCAGCCAGGTCCTGGCCCGCTCGCTGCAAGTCTCCTATTTCCCCAATATCTCGGCCCTATTCCCCAGCGCGCCGATCTGGATTTCCCGGAAGTGGCTGCGTGACTTCGATTTTGCCCCGCAGGCGTTGAGCAGTTTTTACGGGAACACGGTCGGATTTCGGGGTATCAACGACGGCTTTCACGTGTGGAACCGTTGGCTGGGACACAATCGCTATCGCGTCGACCATCAACCGAGTGCAGCAGAAGAATCCGACCTGAAGGCATTCTTTGCCACATGGGCGGCCACCTTTTCCAAACCGCTGCTCAACAAAAATAACCGCAACGTCGACGCCTTGGAGCTGCTGGCGCGGCTGCTGCCGAACTCGTATTTTGTGATCGTCCAGCGAGACCCGGTAATGATCGTGCAGTCGCTGCTGCAAGCCAGGCGGTTCATTCAGGGTTCGGAAAACGAAGGGTGGGGTTTGTTTGCCGACGACGCGCGTCACGACGACGCCCTGGAATCAACTTGCCGACAAGTCGCATGCATTCACCATCGAATCCAGGAGCAATGCGCCAACATCCTTCCCAGCCGACGCCTGTGTTTGCCATACGAGCAATTCTGCAAGGCACCGAGTGCCGCGATTGATCAGGTTGCTGCGATGGTGCCGCAATTGGCCATGCGAACCAACGCAGGGTCTACGCTGGGCTCGCTGCGATCTCGACAAAGTTCTTCCCTGAACGACTCAGAAGTCAAGCGCATTGAAGCAGTGCTCGCCCGCCACGGTTTCGATCGTTGGGAGCCAGCGACCGAACCCTCGTTCCCCATCGAAGAGGTCCAAGAACGCTCGATACAGGCACGCAGCGGAAGTCAGTGAGTCGGCCGTGGGCTGGACTGCCCTAGGGCTGCGATTTTCTCTCGTATCGCCGCACCGTCGTATCAAAGAAATTCGTGCGGCTTACCTCCTCGAAGTCTTCACGCAGGTAGGACTCGAGTAACCCGAAGTTCAGCGGGTCATCGATCTCGGGGCGGTAAATCGCCGGGTCGAACGTGACCAGCATCAGGCTGGCGGCTTGCAGCAGTCGAGGTCTCAGCACTTGACTCAATGTCGCGCGATCCGGAATGCGAAAATCACTCATACGGAAACGGTCAAAGCGTTGTGGTGTGGGAACCGGGACGATCGGGTTCCCGCCCGAGTAGTAAAACTGCAAGAGCGTCTGCACCTCGGCCGGAAAGACGACGATCGGCTCACCCGCTTCTGCGGTCGTCTCCAGGTGCCGAGCCACCCGGATCCAATCGCCTGACTTGCACAACGGTTGGTAAATGATAAGGACCGAAACGAAACAGAACAGAAAGCTAATCGCATACACGACGTGCTTCAACCGCCCGCCGTCCGCGAGTTCCAGCAGCATGGCCCACCAGACCATCGTGGCCGGGACGAGCACGTACGTGTAACGCTCCGTCCGCGATACATCGGCCACATAGATAAACACAGCCAACGTCACGCATGAGACAGCCAGGTAGACGCCGACGAAGGCGTGTCGCCAGGCGAGCCGCGGGCGATAGCGATAGATGACAATCGCCACAATGCCCAGCAGCATCACCAACAGCACACCGCGTAGGACCAATGTGGCATCCGTGCGGGGCAAAGGAAACACGAAGAACTGCAGTGATCCGAGCAGATAAGTTGCCAGGTTCACCGGCGTGTTGTTTTGAGGGAACAGCTCAGTGCTTTTTGCCAGGCTCAGTTGGTACCCTACCATGGGAGCAAAGGCCACGACGACCAGCAACATCCGCAGCACGTAACGCGGAAACAAGCCGCGGCGAAATAACGCGATGCCGGCCGTTTGTGCCGCCAATGGAATGCCCAGCAAAATGTTCGTGTAGAGTCCCAGGACACTGCATAGCGTGTTGGGCCATGACGGTCCGTTTTCGTCTTCAGGTTTCAGCCAGTAGGCTTTGATCAGCGTGCAGAACAACAGGGCGCTGACCATCGTGGCGAAGCCGTAGAGTCGAATTTCGGTGGCCAGGTAGATTCCGAACGGATGGAAGGCAAACAGGGCTGCCGGCAGCAGCGGCTGCTTGACGCCCAGCAACCTGGCCGTGCGATAGATGGTCAGAATGGTCACAGACGTGCACGCGATGGAAAAGCAGCGTGCGAAAAATATGCCTCCATGCAGCTTCCGCCACACACTCAGGATGAGATGATAGGCGGGAGGTTGCCATTCAAAATTCACCGCCTTGTCGCAAACGAATGCCAACGAGCCATGGGTGGCGTAGAGCGTACAGGACTCGTCCGCCCAAACGTTGAGCATCCACGCCAGGACGGCGGTGATTACGGCGTGAGATGCAATCACGAGCGCGAGCTGAGTTCTAACGGTCAAGTGTCACCGAGCGGGGGTTCAGAGTTTCCAACGCCACTCCTCGCCCGGTGCGGTTTTGGCGGAAGTGCTACGGCAAACGAATCGTCGTCCGACCAGCGGCATGAGCTACGGTTCGAGTTCCACGTCCCAGTAGGCTTCGCTGATGAACTTCGACCAACTCGCTAGTCGTGTGCCATGGTCCGTGTACAGCGGGCGCCAGCTGGGTCGAATCGGCGCGTGACGCAGCCGCAGGCCGGCTTGTTCGGGCGAACGATCCGCTTTGCGGTGGTTGCAAGTTATACAGGCCAGGACACAATTGTCCCAGTTCGATTCACCGCCTCGAGAGCGGGGGACGACATGATCAATGGTTAATTCGTTGCTACCCGGCTGACATCCACAATACTGGCACGTGTAGCGATCACGCTTATAAATGTTGCGGCGACTGAATGCCACGGTGGCCGACGGCAATCGGTCATAGCGGCATAACACAATAACCTCCGGCACGCGTAACCGGTAGCGCACTGCCTGGACGAAACGGCCTCCGGCTTTGGGGCGGAGCCTCGTCCAGTTGTTCCAGTTGTACAGCTGATAGTCGTCAGGATCGACGACATGAGCGGACGCATTCCACAACAGGACCAGTGCACGTGCTACCGTTGCCACACTTACCGGCTGCCAGTTGCGGTTGAGTACGAGCGTCGGTTGTTGCAATACACTGGATGCCATTACCTCAATCCTTGTTGCGGGTGTACGTGTTTGCGGTTGGGTGTCAGTGTCCGTTGCACCACAACGCCTTCTGTCATCAGCATACTCACAAAACCGCGAATTGACAAAGTTGACTGTCGGGCGCCATGCACGAAAGTTGCATCTGTCCCCGCAATCCAGTTGCCGTGAATCAGTCAAATTAGAAGTTTTCGTTAAGGACCAACCCGGAGGGATTCTGCCGCAAGGTCCCGCCTGCGCCCGGTGAGCGTGGCCGACTCGGGGCAAGCCCACGGTGAGGCGACGAGCGGCGGCGATGCGCCATCGGTCTGGGTCAGCCCGGGTCTGGGTCAGCCTGATCTACCGAAAAGTAAGCTCGGGAGTGCAGTCTGGGACCGCCTGACCTAGGGACACGGCGTGCGCTACCGGGTTATGCGCGACTGATGTATTCGCCAGACCTTGAGTCGACTTTAATCCGTTCGCCCTCTTCCAAGTAGTCGGGGACCTGCACGATCAGGCCCGTTTCCAGCGTTGCCGGTTTGTTGCGTTTTGTCGCCGAATCTCCCTTCACAGCCGGGTCGCACTGCACCACCGTCAATTCCACCGTAGTCGGCAGGCTGACCCCCACACATTCGCCGTTGTAGATCAGCGCCAACATGCCTTCCAGCGGCTCAGTAATGTACTTCAGCTGCTCAGCAACGTCCTCGACGGCAATCGAGTACTGATTGAAGTCTGTCTGATCGAGCAAATGAAGTTCCTGCGGGTCACAGTACATCATCTTGACGGGGCGTTTGGCAAAATCAGCCTCGGGAAGAGACTCAGTTCCTTTGAGCGTAATATCTACTTTCTGACGGGTAACCAGATTTCGGCCTCGATACTTGTACAACGTCGCGGCCCCGTGCCGAAGGAGTCTGCACCGAAATGGTCTCAATGATGATGGGAGCCCCCTCGTGGTTGACCACGGCTCCGGTCTTGATTTCTTTGGCCAGCATAAGCAGTCAATTCGACTTGAAGTTCAGGTAAGTGGCAACTTGTTTTCCGGGGAGACAGAGGCAGATGGCTCGCCGTCGTTTGCATGTTGTCGCGGTCGCTACATCAAACTCGATGATTGAGGGTCAACGACAATCCCATCGCACAGTTCACCGATTTGGTCCATGATCAACAGCAAGCCACCCGGATCCATCAGTTCGAGGTCGTCATCATGCGCTACGGCGGACTCCAGATGCTCGAAATGAAAGATGTCGATCCGCGAATCACAATCCAAGATCTGCTTCAACCGCGTTTGCTCCTCCTTCGTCGGGCAATTCTTGCGCAATTCGGTGACGAGGGTGGGTAATTGTTCCACCACATCTTTGCCGCTCATGCAGGTGATATCCATGGCTGCAAAATCTTCGGGAGAATACACGGTAATGGACTCGAGAGTTCCGTCTTCCCGGCGAGCCACCTTGGAAATTTCGACCTGTCTCCCGATCGCCTTGATGACGGAGATTAACCGCTCCACACTAGGTGTGTTTCGGCTGTGGAAAAAAACAAAGTAGGTTTCGCGCCACTCATAGAGTGGGTCTTCGAAGAGCGACATGGAGCTACCTCTGTGGAACGGAGTGTGTCTCACGGAGAATTGTAGAATATTTAGCGCTGTTCGCGAACCGGGAGTCAGCGGTCAATGCCGACTGCGTCACCAGAGTCAAGTGCGAATGGAATCAGCCAACGCGCGCGAGCACACGGTTTTGCGTCGAATCGGGAACCGGACGCGAAAGTCGACGACATGGGGCGTCAGCCGGCGAGCCGCTGGCGTGAGCCTGCGTGTTGGAAGGTTGCGCCACGGACCCCAAGTTGCTTGGAATCCACGGTGCTCGGGATCGTTGCCGGCGGGGGCGGAGCGGCCGAGGCAGGCCGCAGGACCGCGAAATGGCGTGCACGACAGACGTAGCGTCAGCGTCTTGTGGCGGCCGGTTATTTGTCGTGGGGGCGACACCACTGGTCGTGGGCTTACGCCACACGGCTCGCCGATGGCGATGCGTGCCGGCGTCAGGGCGACGCACACCGCCATCCACCACACTACCGTCAAATGACAAGTCGTCGCTCGAAATCAGAAGGGCTCTGGCCCCAGTCCGCCTTGCCAGGATTCCAGGGCTGAGATCATTTCATCACGTTCGCCGCGGCTGCCCCAGACAGACTCGCCCTGTTCCAGACGAATCTCGTAGAGCCCCTCTCGCTCACAATCTTCGTGACCGCAGAAATGGGGCAGCTCCGAAACCCATATTACGCGGTAAAGAGGGATGTGTTTCTCGTCAACCTTACAAAGTACTGAACCCATCGAACAAGCTCCTACCCGTGTTCTCCTGGTGTGAATGCCGCTACTGCTACCGGGACTCGACAGAGCCTGGCGCCTGTGGACTACGTCGTCCAATCGCGCGTCGAGCAGGTTTGTAACCTACCCTCCGTTCCTACGTTCAATGATCCCAGTTTCGCGCACTTGCCAGTCGGGCAGGTTGCCAACGTTGCCAACCTGTCCTACGACTAATTCAACAAGCCCCCTGCCCCGGCGGCAAACGAGCCAGCTTGCAAATCAGTAAGCTCTGCCACATCGCAATGTGACCGATTCGCTCTTGCGGGCACGTCCCGCTGGTTAATAGTCTACGCGCGCGGGGGCTGCGCGACTATGTTTCCCATCGGCAAGTCGTGACAATTCCCGTGAATATTTATTCCTGGCTTCGCGACTGGAAAAGCGGCTGGGCTGGCACATTGACGTTGCTCGCTGCCCCCGCAAGCCCCGGAGATTTTCCCGGCCTGCATCTCCGCCACGGAGTTCCGCCAGAACTGGCCACTCGGTCCGATTTGAGATTGACACTGGACCTGTCTGCTGTCACACGGCGGCCAAGCCGGTGACCACGCGGCTCTGGCGGCGGCAGCAGAATTCCAGTTCTCGCGGCGTGTGAAGCACGAAAAACGGCCGGACTGCGACGTGCATGTAATGACTGCATCTTGCCCACGACAACTCCTCTGGACATTGACGGGCATCGTTTCCGATCATTCCGGCGATCGAGAGGTGCAATTCACGTGAGGTGCCGCCCCGGCGAACGGCCGGGCGCCTGATGTTCAATTTCGTGAGGAGTTACGACCATGGTGCGCAAGATTGGAATGTTGGCCGTTGCCGGCATGATGTTATTGGGAATCAGCCATGATGCTGCCGGGCAGTTTGGCTTCGCGGCTTTTGGCAAAGCCAAGAAAAACCGAACACCAGTGCTTGATCCCAAAGGCCCGCCGCCACCCAAAGGTTCATTATTTGATTTTGGTGGCCCCGACAGCCTGTTGACGTTTGACGGTCCCATCTCGGCCGTGAAGCGGTTCAACGAAAACACGCAGCACGCGCTGGCTGAAGCGCGTGGTGCCATGGCTAAGCCATTCACTGAACTGAAAGATGCGCGCCTCTGGCCTGCTCGCGATCCCAACTCGGGCAACTCAGGCGGCTCGTTTCAGATCATTCCCGATTGGATGAAGCTGGGCAGCCAGGCACAACCTCGTCAGCCTGCCACACTCGGCGATTGGCTATCGCAAGAGAGGCCCCAGTAATTCGGCAGAGCAGCCTTCCACTCCTTCTCGTCGCGTTGCCCAACGGCCACAATGATGGTCTATGGCCATCGACATGATATTGGGAACGGCTGGGCACATTGATCACGGAAAGACTTCGTTGGTCCGTGCGCTGACCGGAGTGGACACGGATCGGCTGCCTGAAGAAAAGCGGCGGGGCATTACCATCGAGTTGGGTTTTGCTCCGTTGAACCTGGGGGACTACCACCTGG
This sequence comes from uncultured Planctomycetales bacterium, assembly GCA_963695565.1. Classification (GTDB taxonomy): domain Bacteria; phylum Planctomycetota; class Planctomycetia; order Pirellulales; family Pirellulaceae; genus CAVOGW01. Next base: position 584,513 of record CAVOGW010000001.1, on the reverse strand, counting down.
GTATCGTGGACGTGCCCGGACATGAACGCTTCGTGCGCCAGATGCTTTCCGGGGCCACTGGGATGGACCTGGCCCTGCTGGTCGTGGCCGCGGACGATTCCGTCAAGCCGCAGACCTTGGAGCACTTCGATGTGCTGCGGATGTTGGATCTTAAAGCGGGCGTGATCGCACTGACCAAGTGTGATCTTGTCGAGCCGGATTGGGCTGACCTGGTCGAGGAGGAAGTTCGCGAATTGGTCGCCGGCTCGTTTCTGCAGCAGGCCCCAATCATTCGGACAAGCGTTTCCACGGGGCTGGGAATCGACCAACTGAAACGGGCGCTGCACGACGCGGCCTCGGCCGCCGCGGGGCGTATCCAAACCGCCATGCACGACGCTCCATTTCGCATGGCGATCGATCGTTGTTTTCCCGTGGAGGGGCATGGGACGGTGGTGACGGGCAGCGTCTCCAGTGGGCACGCCAGCACGGGCGACGAACTCGTCGTGCTGCCGCAGGGGATCAAGGTCCGCGTGCGCGGCATCCATCATCACGATCAACCCGTCAGCGAGGTGCATCGCGGGCAACGGGCCGCCGTCAACCTGGCTGGCGTGCGGCACGATGAAGTGGCAAAGGGGTTCGAACTGGCAACACCTGGACACCTGTGGCCCACGCGTTGTGTGACGGCTGTATTCGATCTGCTCGAGTCTGCCCCCCGCGCTATCAAACATCGTGCCCGAATTCGCCTGCATGTGGGCACCAGCGAATCGCTCGCGGCGTTGATTGTGTTGGACGACCCCAGGGAAATGCAACCCGGCCAACGTCGTGTCGTGCAGTTCCTGTTACGCGAACCAATCACCGTCGTCTGGAACCAACCGTTCATCGTCCGCGCCGAATCGCCCGTGGTCACGATTGGAGGCGGACGGATTCTGGTTCCCCACACGCACCGTTTGCGGAGGCTGGACGAACCGACCCGACGGGCATTTGAGCAGCTGCAGCTTGCTGATCCGCTGCAGCGGGCCGCGGCGGCCACGCAACTCATGGGACTCACCCCCTGGCAACCGGCAGATCTGGTTCGTATGGCTGGGATCGATGATTTTGCCGCCGTGACCGACGAATTGCTGGAGCGAGAAATCTGTGACAAACTATCGCTCAGCGCCCACAGGCAGCAGATTGTGCATCGAGACGTCATCCAGGACTGGGTCCGGCGACTCTGCCACGCGCTGGAAACACTCCATGCCGCCCATCCGCTCAAGCTGGAGCTGGATCGTTCGCTGCTGTTAAGCCAATTTCCGTATGTGGCCCATGATGGGCTGCTGGCCGCCATTCTGGAACACATGCAGGCACTAGGTATCGTGCGGATGAGCAACACGGGGATTGCTCTGCGCTCCAACGAATTGCAATTGTCGCCGGAGCAGCAGCGGTTGCAGGCCTTAATCCTGGAGCAATTCCAGGCAGCGCGGTTCCAGCCACCCACCGTCACGGAGTTCGCCGCGACCCAAAAAGTTAGTGCGGCGGAAGCCCGTAAGTTATTCCAATTGGGGGCGGCAACGGGCGAGCTGATCCATATCACGGGTGAAATGTACTTGCACCGCGACGCGGAGTTGGAGATGCGTACGATGCTCAAGCCGCGTCTGCAAGAGGCGGGGCTCACGTTGAGCCAAATTCGCGAAATGCTGGGCACCACCCGCAAGTACGCCGTCCCGTTCTGCGAGTATCTGGACCGAGTGGGATTCACGAAGCGCAAGGGGGACCTGCGGGTCCTGGCCTAGTAGTACTTGCCGATGTCGACCCGTGGGCCGGCCCGCATCGCCGTCGGCGAGCCGCCCAATACCAGTGATGTCGCCCCCACGCCGAGTATCCGGCCGCCAACAAGAAGGTGACGCTTGTAGAACAGTAGAACCATTGTCCTCAATTGTTCCGCGAATCGCGAAATCGTCGGGGGAAACAGTTGGGGACAACTGTTCCACAATGCCCCAACCGAGTGCCCTTGGGCTCACGCCCGCCCGCATCGCCGTCGGCGAGCCGCCCAATACCAGTGATGTCGCCCCCACGCCGAGTATCCGGCCGTCAACAAGAAGGTGACGCTTGTAGAACAGTAGAACCATTGTCCTCAATTGTTCCGCGAATCGCGAAATCGTCGGGGGAAACAGTTGGGGACAACTGTTCCACAATGCCCCAACCGAGTGCCCTTGGGCTCACGCCCGCGGCTCGCCGGCCCGCATCGCCGTCGGCGAGCCGTGTTCAACGCCCATCGACACCGTTTCGCCGCACGATTTCACGTGCTAAGCTACCTGGGAGGCATGTGGCCGCTTCGCAGGGCCTCCCGGCGTCGATGGTCACGTGCCGATCGATGTCGCTCCCGTTTCCCCGCTTTCCGAAATCCAACCCGTACCATGCCCAACAACGTCTTCAAGCATATTCCGTCGGTCAGCGAGCTGATCGAATTGGCGCCGCTCAAGAACCTTGTGGATCGCGTGAGTCACAACGTGGTCGTCAACGAAGTGCGTAGCTTTCTGGAGGGATTGCGCCAGGAAATCAAGGTTCGCGCGGAGGACTTCAGCGTCCCCACCGCTCCGGAACTGGCGGAGCGGATTGCGACTTGGATCGCCCGCAACGAGCGTCCCCGACTGGTACCCGTGGTTAACGCCACCGGGATCATCCTGCACACAGGGCTCGGCCGTGCGCCGCTGGGCTCCGCTGCCGTGGACGCCATGGCTGCCGTGGGCGGAAGTTATGTGACCTTGGAGATTGACGAGGAGTCAGGACAGCGCGGCAATCGTATGCGGGCGGTGGACAAGCTGCTGTGCGATTTGAGCGGCGCCACGGGGTCCTTGGTCGTCAACAACAATGCCGCGGCCACGATGCTGGTCCTGTCCACGCTGGCACCGGGAAAAGAAGTGATCGTCTCCCGCGGCGAGTTGATTGAAATCGGTGGTTCCTATCGCTTGCCGGAAGTCATGGAGGCCAGCGGCGCGATCCTGCGGGAGGTGGGGACGACCAATAAGACGCGCATCGAGGACTACGAGCGAGCGGTCGGCGAGCAGACGGCCGCAATTCTGCGATGCCACACGAGCAATTTTCGCGTGGTCGGTTTTACGGAAAGTCCCTCGACGCCGGAACTCGTCGACCTGGCGGCCCGCAAGCAGCTACCCTTCATTGATGATGTCGGATCCGGCGCGATGCTGGACCTCACTGGCTATGGAATTTCGGACGAGCCGCTGGTGCCTGTCAGCATCAAGCACAAGGCCGACCTGGTTTTGTTCAGCGGTGACAAGCTTCTGGGTGGCCCTCAATGCGGCATCATCGTCGGGCACAAAACGCAAATTGATCGCCTGGCGAAGAACCCGCTGATGCGGGCCCTCCGCGTGGACAAGCTCACGTTGGCGGCGCTGGCCTCGACGTTGGAAATCTACCGTCATCCGGATCAGGCGTTCGACCAAATCCCCGTCCTCCGCCTGCTCAGTACCAGCCTGGAAAACCTCGAGCAGCGGGCCGCTCGGCTGGCGCCGCAGATGGCGGCCGCCGCGACGATTGCGGCGGCAGAACCGGTCCGAGCCCACTCGCAGCTAGGAGGGGGCGCCGTGCCCGCACAATCGATTCCCACGTGGTGCATGCAGTTGACGCCGCAGGGATTAAGCGCCGACGAGTTGGCGCGGCGTTTGCGTGGTGGCAAACCGCCCGTCTTCGGGCGAATCCAGCATGACAAATTGTGGCTCGACCTGCGCACCGTTTTTCCCAGCCAGGACATGCAGCTGGTCAGTGCCGTCCTGGCCACGGTCGTCAAACGCCCGGCCCAGGTTGATTGAGGCTGCTGGGCACGATCCCCGCTTTCCTCTCGTTGCCAGCACGCGGCAATTCTTCAATAATGGCGGCTACCTCCCTTCGAGCGATGGCTAAGCGGGCTCGTGACCACGCAGCCTGCCCGATAGGGCACGCGTCCGGGGCACCGGGCTTCGCAGAGAAGCCAACTTGCCCCATGGCGAACCACCAACCCCGCGCAGAGTACCATGTCCGCCAAATTCGAGGCGACACCCGCCATTACCTTCGACGATGTGTTGTTGGTCCCGCAATATAGCGATGTCGTACCGGCGGAAGTCGACGTCTCCACCCGATTGACGCCCCGCATCCAATTGCACATCCCACTGCTCAGTTCTCCGATGGACACGGTGACCGAACACCAGATGGCGATCGCCTTGGCCCAGCTGGGCGGCCTGGGCATCATCCACAAGAACATGTCGATCCCGCGGCAGATGCAAGAGGTGGACAAGGTCAAACGGTCCGCGAATGGCATCATTGACGATCCGGTGACGCTACCACCGCAGGCAACCGTCGCCACGGCGCGGGAGGTGATGGAAAAGCACAACGTTTCGGGCGTACCGATTACGCTGGAAGATGGCCGGCTGGTGGGCATTCTCACCCGGCGAGATCTGCGATTTCTCGAGTCAAACGAACTTCCGGTGTCGGACGTGATGACCAGGTCCGATCTGGTGACAGCACAGGGGACTGTAACGCTTGAGGAAGCTGAGAAGATTTTAACGGCTAAAAAGGTGGAGAAACTTTTGCTGGTTGACGAAACATTAAGGCTGACCGGCCTCATCACGATCAAAGACATCGACATGATGAAGCGGTATCCGCAATGCTTGCAAAGACAAGCAGGGGAGACTGCGGGTCGGGGCGGCCGTGGGAGTATTCGACTTCGAGCGCTGCGAGAGCCTGATCGCCAAGGACGTGGATGTCCTGATTGTCGATAGCGCTCACGGGCACTCGAAGAATGTCGTGGAGATCGGTCCAGGAGATCAAGCGACGCTGGGAAATTGACGTGATTGCCGGCAATGTGGCAACTAGCGAAGGTTGTCAAGCCTTGATGGCGGCCGGTGCGGATGCGGTGAAAGTCGGAATCGGACCCGGATCCATTTGTACGACCCGGGTGGTTTCGGGAGTCGGAGTGCCCCAGATTACGGCGATCCACAAATGTGCGACGGCGGCGGCAAAATCGGGGACGCCCATCATTGCGGACGGCGGTATTCGGTACTCAGGAGACCTGGCCAAAGCGATCGCGGCTGGTGCTCATTGCGTCATGATCGGCGGGCTGTTTGCGGGGTTGGCCGAAAGCCCCGGGGATCAAATCATTTATCAGGGACGGGCATTCAAAGCGTACCGAGGCATGGGATCGCTGGGTGCCATGGTGCAGGGGTCCAGTGAACGATACAGGCAGGGGGACACAACAACTTCCGGAAAGTTAGTGCCAGAGGGGGTTGAAGGGCGAGTACCCTTCAAAGGTCCACTCGGTCCGTTCGTCCATCAATTGGTGGGCGGACTGCGGGCGGGAATGGGCTATTGCGGCACGCGTAACATTACAGAGTTTCGTGATACGGCACGATTCATCCAGGTATCCGCGGCAAGCGTAAGAGAAAGCCACCCTCATGACATCACCATTACTCAGGAAGCGCCCAACTACAGTTCCGAGGAACACGCCAAGGGCCGCGTCTGATGCACGCCCACGGGGCGTACTGTGCGCATTGTGGCTGCCCGGTTTCTCAGTCGCCGCCAGCATGCTGCTCCATCTTCCCTGCGGGGCACAACAAGTGCATCCCGTCGGATGGTCGAATCGATCCGAGCGTCCCTCAGCGCGAAGCTCTACGGATGGGTCGGCGACCAAGGCGATGTCCAGTTTTCGACGAGGTGCGCTGCAATGGAGGCCGCCGCAGTCATCGTCGATGGGCTCGACGCTCGATGCGAAGTCCACCGACGCTTCGGCGCAGAGGATGAAATTCACGTTTCGCATGACGGGCAAGGGGATTCCGATACGACATCCCGTCAACATGCCTACCGACAGAGCATCCAGCAACAGATGGCGGCGCGATCGCCGGTTGCCCACGCGAACCCCGGCGTGGTCAGGTCGACTCACGTGACGGAGTCTCGGGGACACGTCGCATCGAAATTACCAGCCACTCCTTGGGAGGAAGACGAACAAGGTCCCACAGCGACAACCGACTCGCCTGTCCAGGACGCTTTTCAGGACCCATTCGAGGATCGAGCGGCGCGGCGGCGTCCGGCCGTCCAAGTCAAATTCAAGTTGGACCAACCCCAAACCGTGCCCGCGGGGTTTCAGCGACTCGAAGATCTGTTGCTGGAGGACGAGCAGCCGGAGGAAACGCCCGCCGCGGCTCCCGATGACGAATTCAGCCCAGCGTTTCCCGCGCTGCCGCAGGACACGAAGCCGGTGCCCCCTGAAGCAAATGAAAGCGATCTGACACTGCCAGCGCAACCGCTGCCCGACATGGATGAAATCAGCCCGTTTCAGACCGAGACCGAGCCCTCCGAGGACCGAGTACCGCCGTTGGACTTAACGCAGCCCGAATCGCAGGATGACGCCATAAGGCTCCCCGAACCAACGCCGCGCAGCGCCGGTACGGAAGATCGATTGCCTGAGGATACCTTGCAACCACCACCACTGCCCGGTCAAGACGCACGGCCGCGCCAGCCTTCGCGAAATAACGGACTTCCGGAATTGCGGTTCAGGGATGAAATCATACAGCCGAACGGGGTGCCGCAGGATCAAGGCGACGAATACCGGTTTGGTGAAGAGGACGGCGGAGACGAACGCCGCGAAGAAGGCGACGTGCCCTGCGAACGCAAATACAATCAACGCAACTGTTGCCAGGAAGACCAGGCGTGCCGCCGTGTGATTCAGGCGGCGGAAGCGCGTGTGATCCAGAAGATTTCGCTGGATATTTCGCCTCCTTTTGAACTCGACGAGCGTGGCGTTCCCACCGACGAAGACAAGCAGCAGAAGCTGTCCAAGATCTCCTCGCGGACCTGGACGTCTCGTGACCACCAGATATTGGCGACAGGCTCCTTGACTGATTTGCGGGCTGGCAATGTGATTGTGGTCAATGAGGATGGGGTGGAGCAGTCGATACGCTTCGAGGCGCTCAGCCGCGATGATTTGTGTTTTGTGACCGCCTACTGGAATCTGCCGGCCGAGTGTCCTCTTCCCGGCGACAACTATGCACTGCGCGATTTTACGATGATCACCTATACCTGGACGGCGAGTGCACTATGCCACAAGCCATTGTATTTTGAGAACGTATCCCTCGAGCGATACGGTCATTCGGCCGGTCCGGGACGGCAACCCTTGCTGTCCGCGGCTCATTTCTTCGGCAGCGTCATCTTGCTGCCGTATAACCTCCGCTTGTATCCGCCGACGGAGTGCCAGTACGCACTGGGTTACTACGAGCCGGGTGATTGTGCTCCGTGGCTGGTTCATGCGTTTCCGCTCAGCAAACGAGCGGCGCTGGGCGAACTCTCGTTCGCATTGGGTTTGTGGGGATTCATTAACTAGGTGAGGGACGGTTTGGCGGAGCCCAGCGGTGGTTTGTGGGCAAATCAGCCATGGCCAGCGTGGAAGAGTCTGGACGAAAGATGCGGCGGGACCCTCAATTTGACTGCTGACCTGTGAGCTGTTGCAGCGTTCATTCCTGACGGGAGCGATTGGTGAAGAACGGCGGAGACCGCATTGGGCTCCGCCGTTTTGGTTTTTCAGCAACGCCGCATTTGGGGGAGATAAGTGTCATCCCGAGGAAGCTGACGACGTGCGCAGCACGGTCGGCGACCGAAGCGGAAGGCGCCCTTGCCGAGGATCTGCCATTGCGTCGGACCAGCGCACACGAGGGTCTGGGGGGTACCCCCCCCAGACCCCCCCCGGGCTGTTGTCAGCCCCCCCGGGTTGTTGTCACACGGGGGGGGTTGGGGGGACACCCCCCAAGAACGCACCGCCTGCAACGCATCCACCGCGGCCGTTACTTTCGCGACACAAGTTGAGTGGATGACGGGTCCGCGGTTCCTGGGGGGTACCCCCCCAGACCCCCCGGGTTGTTGTCAGCCCCCCCGGGCTGTTGTCACACGGGGGGTTTGGGGGGACACCCCCCAAGAACGCACCGCCTGCAGCGGACCGCCTGAAATGCCAGGTTTTGGCTGCTCAGCCTGCCGTTGTTTCACAAACACCCTTGAATCCGCTGGGCACTGTTTGTAAAGTCCGACAACGAATGGGTGTCCCACCCGCTCGAAAATTGCCGGCAACTGGCGGTCGCCAGTGGGAGGCGCCAGATCGCGACAAGGAGGTCGCTATGTTTTTGTGCTGGTCCATTCGCACCAAACTTGCTTTGGCCATTGCTTTGCTGCTGGTGATCGTGCTCACGCTGTCGTTCTCCAGCTTTCGCGGCGTCTATTCGTTTCGTGGCCTTGCCAAGGGGATCAGCGCGCGAGCGTTGGAATTGCCTTTGGCCACGGACTTATCCCGTCACGTCACCAACCTGCGCTCCTACGCGCATTGCATCAAGCCGACCGGGACGACGTCCGACAGTCCCACGCACGAGCAGATGGCCAAGGTAGACAACCGTGTCGCAAACCAGCAGTTCGACTTAGAGATGGCTGAGCTGAAGGACACGATCGAACTTTACCAACAAGCGCTGCGTCGCAGTCGTTCCCGACGCTCGGTGGGGCTGAGCATCACCGACAATCAAGCCGAATCGGAAACGGTGTTTAAAATCAAGCAAGCGGTGAATGCCATCGAGAACATTCGTTGTCACGGCAACTGGCACTGCGATGATACGTGCTGCGTGCAGGTGAATGCCGAACTCACCCGACTCCACAAGCTGACGTCCGATCTGCCAGGCTTCTTGCACGATCGCATGCAATCGCTGGCGGCGGAAACCAGCGCGAAATACCGCACTTGGATCGGTCTTACCTGGATTACCACGATCAGCGCTATCCCCCTGCTGGTGCTTCTGGGGCTGTCCTTGTACTCCTGGATCTTTTATCCGTTGCGGAAGATCGTGCATGGATCGCGATTTGTGGCAAGCGGACAATTCGACCACCGCATTCACCTCAGTTCGCGCGATGAGATGGCGGAACTGGCCGGCGCCTTGAACAGCATGACGGCCCGCTTCCAGCAGATTCGTGACGATTTGGACGATCAGGTTCGGCAGCGAACTCGGGAGGTGGTGCGGAGTGAACAGCTGGCCAGCGTAGGATTTCTAGCCGCCGGCGTGGCGCACGAAATCAACAATCCCCTGGCCTCCATCGCCTTGTGCGCCGAGTCCTTGGAAGATCGACTGCAAGACGTCATCGTGGCAGACGACAAAGGCGCCGATGAGGAGCCTGCGGATGAGATCGACGTCGTCCGCAGCTACCTGCGGATGATCCAGGACGAGGCTTTTCGGTGCAAACAGATTACGGAGAAGCTGCTGGATTTTTCCCGGATGGGGGATGTGGAGAAGCAGGCCACCAATCTGACGGCCCTCACAGGTGACGTGATTGAAATGGTGGGCCACCTGGGAGAGTACAAGCACAAGGATATCCGTTTTACGCCTGGCGATGCCGTGATGGCGATCGCCAATGATCAGGAAATCAAACAAGTCGTACTCAATCTGCTTACCAACGCCCTCGAAAGCCTGCACGCGGGTGGTGGACACGTGGAAGTTTCCGTTTCCTGCGACGACGACCTGGCGGTGCTGACGGTCAAAGATAACGGCTGTGGGATGACGGACGACGTACTCAAACACCTATACGAACCGTTCTTCACGCAGCGCCGGAACCGGCGCGGGACCGGGCTGGGATTATCAATTACCTACCGCATCGTGTCCGAGCACGGTGGCACGATTGATGCTGTCAGCGCGGGTCCGGGGCTAGGGTCCACGGTGACGGTGAAGTTACCTACCGAGCAACACACCAGGAACAAGGAGTTTGGTCATCATCAAAAAAAGCAAGCCGCCTAAGAGCCTGAGAATTCTGTTTGCCGACGACGAGCCCAGCTTGCAGGAGCTGATGCGCAGGGAAATTCCCCGCATGGGGCACGAGGTCACCGTTTGCCCCAACGGGTCCACCGCCGTCGCGGCGCTGGAAGTCAACACGTACGACTGTATGATCGTGGATTTGGACATGCCCGATATGAACGGCATTGAAGTGATCGGCCACGCCCAGGAAATGTCGCCGGAAACCGAAGCCGTCGTACTGACCGGCAAATCCTCACTGGACAGTGCCATCGCCGCGCTGCGGCATGGAGCGTTCGACTACCTGACCAAGCCCTGCAAGTTGACGGAAATCGCCGCGCTGCTCAATCGAGTTATCGAAAAGAAACAGCTCACGAATCAATATCGAGCGGCCAAACACCAGCTGGAACAGCGCCAGGGCAAAGCGGACCTGATCGGCACGACGGACGCGATTCAACATGTGCGCGAGCTGATCGCCCGGGTCGCCCCCACGTCGTCCACGGTCCTGGTGCGCGGAGAAACCGGGACCGGCAAGGAGCTGGTGGCCCGAGCCGTGCATGATCAAAGCCAACGCATCCATATGCCGTTCGTCACGATCAACTGCGGAGCGCTGCCCGAATCGTTGATTGAAAGCGAATTGTTTGGGCATCGCAAGGGCGCCTTCACAGGCGCCAGCGAACAACGCGTGGGCCTGTTTGAGGTCGCCCACGGCGGCACGCTGTTTCTGGACGAAATCGGTGAGCTGCCCAAGCCCATGCAGGCCAAGCTGCTGCGCGTGCTGGAAAGTGGTGATGTGCGTCGCGTGGGAGACAACGAGTCATTTACGATCGACGTGCGCGTGGTCTGCGCCACGCATCGCGACTTGGAACAAATGGTGGTGGACGGAGACTTCCGTCAGGACTTGTTGTTCCGCATCAATCCCTTCGAGATCTACCTGCCTGCCTTACGTGAACGAAAGGCCGACATCGGCTTGCTGGCACGACACCTGGTAACCCGGTTCAAGTCCACGACGGGCGTCAGCGAGTTGATTGATGCGGAAGCCGATCAGATTCTCGCGGCACACAGCTGGCCGGGCAACGTTCGCCAACTGGCAAATGTGATTGAACATGCCTGTATCTTGAGCGACGGCCTTCCGATTCGCCCCGAACATCTTCCACGACTTTCGGACAGGACCACGCCGGCGCGCGACGAGCCCGCCACATTGCAGGAACTGGAAATGATGGCCATTCATCGTGCCTTGGACCGTCACCAGGGAAACAAACCCAACGCCGCCCAAGAACTGGGCATCAGCCTCAAGACACTCTACAACAAACTAAACCAGGACATCACCGCCAAGAGCGCTTGACCGACTCCCGCCTGCGCGCACCCCACTCCCAGCGGCCAGATCGCCGAGTCGCAGACAAGCCAGCGGCGCACCCATGCTGCGGGCTCTGCTCAACTGTACAGCGCCGGGGCACCCAGCTGAGCGTGGATCCGGTTGCACGTCTCGGGTGAAATGCCCAGCGTCTGAGCCAGCTGGTGTAAGTACTGGGCTTCGCGATTCGTATCCAGATCGATGGCGGTCAGCGACAGCGTGTAAACAGGAACCTCGAGGCCCCGCGGTATTTGCTGAGCGAACCGGTTGAGGTCCAACGGCTGGGCAAATTCATTTCGCAGGAACTCGATTTCGTCCTGGGAGATCTGCCCCAGCTTGCCGATGATATTTTGTTGTTCCTGGTCGTCGATGCGGCCGTCGGATTTGGCCGCGTTGATCATGGCGCGAATCAAAATCTCAGCGTGGCTGTTCGATTGCGGATCTGGGGCGGCGTGGCGCGCGGGACTCGGACGAGCGGCTGGCGGAGCGTGCGTCGGCCGTTGCCGCTCGCCGTAGCCTTCGACGGCCTGGCGAATCAGTCCGCCCAGGGTGCTCTGCCTTGCTCCGCCGCCCCGGCGCATGATCTCCGCGGGGGAGCGAGCGGGGGCTTCCCAATCGGTCAGCGGTGCCATCTCACCCGCGAGCGGTTGCGCGGCAGGTTGAGGCGCGTCGGGTGTATGGGACGCCGACGTTCCGGTGGATGTGGATTGCGGTGGCATGCCCCCACCGGTCAGGATCGTTTTGAGGATGCTCTGTGCTGTTCCGCCGCGGGCCATGGACTGATTGCCCAGCAGATCTCCGAGTATCTTAATCGCGTCCATGAATCGCGCTCCTGTCTTGCATTGGGTAAAGTCGTGCGAATCTGTTTCCGGATTGTAGTGGATCGGGTCCGTCATAGCGGCGCCCTCGCCGCGTCGCCTTCCCCGGGGGCGTGGGAACCGGTTGGGGATTGGCTGCGGGGTTGGCCGGGTAGGGATGTCGGTTTTGATGGTGAAGGCGGGGGTTGCTCGTGGTACTACGCTGCCAGGGACGGCTACGCTACTTTGGGCCGTCCCCGTGACACAGGGTGCCTCCCGACTGCCGCTCAGACGCGTCGGACCACTCCGGCCAGCACACCGAGCACACGGGCATGTTTGACATAGATCGGCGACATCGAGGGATTGGCGGGTTGCAGGCGAATGCGGTTTTTTTCCGGAAACCAGTACTTGAGCGTGGCCTCGCCATCGTCCGTTTGGGCCACCACGATTTGTCCCTTCTCCGCGTTGCGCTGTTTCTTGATGATGACGTAATCCCCGTCGCAAATTTGCGCATCGATCATCGAGTCACCGCGGACCCGCAGTGCGAACTGGCTCTTCTGACTGAACATGCCGCCAAAGTCGACCCGTTCGGTTTGTTCGATGGCTTCATGCAGCACGCCAGCGGCAACCTCACCCGCCAGCGGCAATCCAACTTCCTCTGCGGGTTCCGTAGCCAGCTGAATGGCCCGCGACATATTGGGTTCGCGGATGATCATCCCCTTCTTTTCCAGCGCCCGCAGATGACACATCACGCCATTCGGGGAGCTGATGTCAAAATTCTCGCCGATCTCCCGGACCGTCGGACCGTATCCGCGACCCCGAATCTTGTCCCGGATAAATACGTAGACCGCTTTCTGGCGTTTGGTCAATGTATCCATGAGTGTCATGCTGCCACCTTACTCCTTTAGTAGTTACCGTCCGTTGCGATGTGATTCACTGCCCAACGTTTTCGTCAACCTCCGTCCAAAACGACCCGAGGGCGGGTTGGGCCGAATATTTCGCCGGATTCGACTGCCGGGGTTCATTTAATATACGCGTGTACATATTATGTTATGTTCACCACAAGATGCAACAGGGTACGTGCGGTTACACCCCAGATTTTGCGTGCGGACGGGTCGGTTACCGGCTCGTCGCGGCACCCGCCACAGTGCCGGTCGGGGCCGCCGGGACGGTCGGAGCGTGACCTGAATCTGGCTGGCGAGTGGTGGGGCGACCGTTTCGCCCAATTGCTCGGTGGCCCCCTGAGAAATCACCGGCAAATCCCGCTTTGCCTGATCGTGGGACCTTCGTGGTTTGGGGCCGCAAACGGGCAAAACGCGCCTTTCGGGGCCGTTTCCGGCTAGAAATACAAAAAATAACTCGGCGCCGCAGGGCCGATTCCACCGCATAATCGGGAGCCTGATTCTGGCAAAAGAGTGGACTTTTCCGGCCTGCGCACCACTGGCTTCGACTTAACCTTGAGTAAAGAATATCAAGCGTTACGACTTAATCCGGTCAGAGACAACACCAGCAACTCCATCCGCGCCTTCCGGACGCTCGACGTTTCGCCGACGGCGTTCACCCCCGACCGAATTCCCCGAACAACTCCCAAGGAGCCAAAAAAATGAAGCGATTTTCACAAATCCTCTTCGTGCTTGTCATCGGATGTCTGGTGACACCCGCCTTCGGGCAGTCCGCGACGGCAACCGCTGAGGATAAGGCGGCGAAGACTGGGAAGGTTGAGAATGGTGCGAAGGATGGTGAGGATGAGCGTAGTGAGAAGGATGAGAAAGTTAAGGCGGGGAAAAGTGAGGAGTTTCGCATCGGCGCAATTACCTTGAAAGGGACCATGCCGGAGGGCAACACCCCTGCAAGTTTGTTTGGTGCAGAAGATGCAAACTTGATGGGATTGATCAAGCGACTTCACAAGGCAGGTGACGACAAGAAGCTCGATGCCGTGATCCTTCGCTTGCGGAATCCGGCCATTGGCAGGGGTACGCTGAATGAGGTCGTGACCGAAATCAAAAAACTGAAAAAATCGGGCAAAACTGTCTGGGCGGAAATGGAATTTGGCACGCCGGCCGATTACCTCATCGCCTGCCATTGCGACAGAATCGTCATGCCCGAAGGCGGGTTTATGCTACTGCCCGGTACCCGGGCGGAGCTGATGTTTTATCGCAAGATGTTCGACAAATTGCAGATTGAGCCTGACATGATGCAGATGGGAGACTTCAAAGGCGCGGGTGAGCCGTACATGCGAGAAAAAATGAGCGCGGAATTTCGCGCACAGCTGGATACGGTGCTCAGGGATTTTCACCGGCAGATGATCTCGACCATCGCGATGCGAAGAGGGCTGACGGAAGCCAAAGTCCAGGAAATCATCGACGAAGGGCTGCTAACAGCGAATCGAGCCAAGCAGCTCGGTTTGATCGACATGGTCGGCTACGAACAGGATTGGCGGAAGACGGCCCTGACCGAAAAGGAAGCCGAATTGAAAGTAGTCGAAAACTACGCCAAAAAAGAGGTCGATACCGATTTCTCCGGCATGGCCGGCTTTATCAAATTGATAGAAATGTTTTCACAGAGCAAACCAACCGCCGACAAATCCAAGCAGAAAAAAATTGCTGTCGTGTATGCCGTGGGAGCGATTACTTCCGGCAAAAGTGCTTCGAGTCTCATGGGTGACAGGACGATGGGCAGCGACACGATTATCGAGGCGCTGGATGATGCCGCTGACGACGATAAGGTTGCCGCGATTGTGCTGCGCGTGAACAGTCCCGGCGGTTCGGCGCTGGCCAGCGATCTGATCTGGAACAAGATTCAATCGATCGAAAAACCGGTCGTGGCCAGCATGGGGGATGTAGCGGCCAGTGGTGGATACTACATCTCCATGGGATGCGACAAAATCTTTGCGGAACCCAGTACGCTGACGGGCTCGATCGGTGTCGTTGGGGGAAAACTGGCTTTAGGGCGCATGTTGGACCGTTTCGGCCTGACGACTGACACGATCAGCTACGGTCAGAACAGCGGCATGTTTGGCTCCAACGAGAAGTTTTCCGAATCGGAGCGGCGCGTCATGCGGGGCATGATGGAAGAAACCTACCAGCAGTTCACCTCGAAAGCCGCCGAGGGGCGCCACATGGAACTGGAAGACCTGATGAAGCTGGCTGGTGGACGCGTCTGGACGGGCCGTCAGGCGAAGGAAAACGGCTTGATTGACGAAGTGGGAACCTTGAACGATGCAATCCAGGCCGCGCAAAGACTGGCAAAAATGGAGGTCACGGAGGACATCGACCTGAAGATCCTGCCGGCACAAAAGAGCTTCTTCGAGGAAATGATCGAAGGCAATTCGGCCAGCGCTGCGAAAATCGAGTTCATTCCGCAACCGCTGCGAAAATCGCTCGGCGAACTCTTCGTGATGGAACGATTGATGAACGACCGCGTGTTGTTGTTCACCCCGTACACCGTCCCCCTGAACTAGTCCATAGACATCGAATACATCCAAGTGCTCGGACGCAAGTTCGTGCCATGGGGCGTTGTCTCGGGCGATGGGAGACGCGTCGAGCGGCCTGCCGGGTTACTCGCAGGTCGCCAGCGGGCTAAACTGATCCAGTTCAAACCGCAGTCCACCGAAAACCAGGATGGGCTGAAGTTCCGCCATGGCGAAGATTCGCGCACGCCTTCAGAACGCGGCGATTTCCCACGGCACGCGAAACGTGGCACGAATGGACTGGCATGAGTGAGCTAAACGAAGAGTGCGGAATTGCGGCCGTTTACCACCTGCCCGGCCAGCCCTCCAGTCCGCTGAGCCCCGCCGACGGGGCAGGCCACGTAACGCGGCTGTTGCCCCGCATGCTGCTGGATATCCAGAACCGTGGCCAACTGGCAGCCGGGATGACGACATACCATCCCGACCGGGAGCACCTGCTGGACACTTACAAGGAGCTGGGCACCGTGACCGAGGTGTTTCGCTTGGCGCATCGCGGCAAAGTCGAGAGCCTGATGACGCGTCTGGCCGGCTACGCCGGGATTGGCCACGTGCGATATGCGACCTGCGGCAGAGACGATCGCGGTTACGCGCAGCCGTTCGAACGACATGATCTGGAAAAGCATAAATGGTTCAGCTTCGCCTTCAACGGCCAATTGGCCAACTTTGCCGATCTCAAGCTGGAACTGCTACGGCAAGGTGATTACCACCTCACGCGCGACACCGACACCGAGATCTTGATGCACGAGTTTAATCGGGAATTCTCGGATGCCAGTCGCCCGCCGCTGATCGACGTCATGCGCAGCGTGGCGCGGCGGCTGGACGGAGCCTATTCGCTGGTGCTACTGAACGCTCGTGGCGAAATGCTGCTGGCGCGCGACCCGCTGGGAATCAAGCCGCTGTGCTATGCGATTCAGGACAGCCTGTTCGCGGCGGCCAGCGAGAGCGTGGCGCTGGTCAATTTAGGATTTGCTCGCGACAGCATTCGTTCTCTGGCACCCGGTTGGGCGATCACCATCGAGAATGGTCGAGCGGCAGTGCAACAGTTTGCCGAGTCACCCCGTACGGCCCACTGTTTTTTCGAGTGGATCTACTTTGCCAATGTCGCCAGCACCATGGATGACTGCAGCGTTTATCTGACCCGGCGAGCATTAGGGGAAGAGTTGGCAGAAATGGAGTTGCAGCGACGGCGCGTCCCACTGGACGATGACACGATCGTGGTACCGGTTCCTGACACGAGCAAGGCGGCGGCGGACGCCATGGCCTTTCGCCTGCAAATCCCTTCGCGCGAAGGACTGATCCGCAATCGCTATACCGGACGGACGTTCATCGAAGGTGCCGACGATCGACGATCCCAAGTGCAAAATAAATACACGCCGCTCCGCGAAGTGCTGGAAGGGAAACGAATCCTGCTGGTCGAGGATTCGATTGTGCGGTCCACGACCATGCGGGGTCTGTTGCACCGCATTCGGGAGGAAGGGCGTGCGCGGGAGATCCACGTCCGTGTGGCTTGCCCCCCCATCGTGGCTCCGTGTTTCTACGGCATCGATATGTCACGCGTGGACGAATTATTCGCGCCCCGATTCCTGGCGGGTGGCACGTTGACACCCCAGATCGAAGAGCAGATGGCGGCCGACCTGGGTGCGGATTCGTTGCACTACTTACCGGTGTCCGCCCTCGCCCGCTCCATCGGAATCGACCAACAAGGGCTCTGCCAGGCTTGCGTCACGGGAAACTATCCCACGCCACACGGCCAGAAATTGTATAAGATCGCCCTCGAGCGGAGCGGCACGGGCGAGGAAACGCGGACCTACGAGACGGTCCCCAGCGTGCCGGAGACTTAACGCGTCTCAGTATCGTCTTGTGTCCCGTACGTCCCGCAAGTCCATGCGGTCTTGACTTGGGTGAGCTTCCGTACGCCCCCTACGAGGTCAGTTCTGTCCAGTACTCGCTGCGCCAAGACGGTTTGGCGAACTCTGCACGAAAAACGGGCAAGCGATTCTGGCGAACGCGGCGTTCGAAGTGAGTGCGAAAATCCAGATCGTGCAGCGGTGGTTGTTCCTCCACTTCAAACGGGCCGGCGAATGCGTTCTTGGCCGCGATCAGGTCCAACGTCGATTCAAAATACTCCAGGACATCGGTCCAAAAGTGCAATCTTCCGCCCGGCACGAGCACTCGCAAGACATGGTCAATGAAGGTATCCGTCATCACACGTCGGCGTCGATGACGTTTCTTCCACCAGGGATCGGGGAAATAGACATGAACCGCATGGATGGACTGGTCGAGAATTTTCTCAGCGAATATCGCTTGGGCATCCGCATGGATCAGCCGGGCGTTGTCGAGGTCGTATTTTGCCAGGCGCGCGGCCGCGAACCGTGCGTATTTATGGAGGATCTCGACGCCCAGGTAGCCGCGCAGAGGGTGGGCCCGCGCCGCATTCAGCAGAAACAAACCTTTGCCGCTGCCGACCTCGACTTCCAACGGCATTGGTCGGCCGAAAATAGAGGCGGCGGTCAGCTGGTCCGGCAATTGTTCCACAGTCATCAAATGGCGGCTCAATTCGACCGACGCGTCAATTTTCGGCAAGCTACGACGTCCCATCGTCACTCCTCGTTTTCAGCTCCAGCCCTGTGGGGATTCCATGGACTTGAACTGGCGTCGCTGCGTCCATTGCGATGCCGGTCCGCTGATCATACCTGCCAGCAAGGGCATCAGGCCGGCGCCTACCAGGAAACCGCCGATGTGCGCCCACCAGGCTACATTGGTTCCCATTCCCGGTTGAGCCGGTTGGAGTCCGCTGAGCACCTGACCCACAAACCACACGCCCAGAATAATGACCGCCGGGACATCCCAAAACGTGATGAATATGAAAATGAACACCAGGGTCCGCACCCGGGCAAACGGATAGAACATGGCATACGCACCCAGCATCACCGCCACGGCACCACTGGCGCCAATCACGGGTTGGGCCAAGTCCGGACCTCGCATGGCGAGGCTGTGCACGAAGGACGCAACGATGCCGCCAAACAGGTAAAACAGCAGGTAGCAAACGTGTCCCAGCCGGTCCTCGATGTTGTTTCCGAACAGCCACAGGAACCACATGTTGCTGAGCAAGTGGCCCCAGCCGGCGTGCAGGAACATGGCGGTGATCAGCGAGGCAAAGATGTCGAGTTTTCGGGGCTCAAGCTTTAGCATCGGTCGCGGGGGTGCGAACCTGAGCTGAGGCACGTTGGGGTAGAGGTCGATCAGCAGCGGCCGCGGATCCACCAACTGTTGCAGTCGAGCTGGAACGAATCCATGTTGATGCACGAACACCCGCAGGCGTAAATCGCCCTGGGGATCATTAAGCAGCGAGTGCGCATAGAGCAGGCAAACGACGTTGATGACGATCAACGTCACCGTCACGAATGGGACGCGCCGTGTCGGGTTCTCGTCATAAAGCGGGAAAAGCATAGGCTAGGAGGTGATTCAGCCGGATTGACAGTGGACGATGCGACGAATGGATTGCCAAATAATACTTTGATGCGCCGTTCGTTTGGTGTGATACGGCATTCCGCGGGCGGGTAAATTGGGGTGTTCTAGGCGACCGGTACGCGCGACCGATCGCGAGGGGGCGGTTGCCTGATCAAGCCGATGTCGGATCATCGGACAATTCGTCCACCGGCAGTGGCACGCCAATCATCTGCCCCTCCACCACGATATTCTCACCGACCAGGCCTTGGAATCGGCAGCGGATCATTCGTCCGCGGCGGGACTTAAGAAGTTCGCAGGCCATCAGCAGTCGGTCCCCAGGTCGCACGGGTCCGCGAAACCGCACGTCTTCCAAGCCGCCAAATCCCACCATGCGTGCGCCCAGCAGATCGAGCTTTTGTGTCACAAAGCTGCAGAGCTGCGCCGCCACCTCGCACATGACGACTCCGGGCATCAGCGGAAGTCCCGGCATGTGGCCCCGCACCCAGAATTCATGATCTGTGATGTTCTTGTACCCGACAGAAATGGCCCGCTCGGCATCCAGGTAAACGACGGCCGTGAGTTGTTCCATCTCATGCCGTTGCGGGTTGACTTGGCGAATCTGCTCGATGTCAGCCACCACGTGAGTCACGTCGATTTCACTTGGATCAACGATAAATTCCCTGCGACCCACGATAATTGGTCCTTAATATCGCTGCGTAGCCCGAAGCGGCGACGCCTTGAACGATTTTCGTGTGGAAAATGTAGGACGGATTGGCCGATCCGCAACGAATGTCGCTTTGGCCCAATCGCTTTCCAAGGATGGGTAATCCGTCCTCCAGTGCAGGGCGGGTTAACAAGTCGTTGGATAATCGAATCTGCTGGTTGCGTAAAATGGCGACTTAGCCAATCCGCCCCACGGGGTCTTTAGCCCAAGGGACAAAGTCCCAATAATTGTTCGCGGCGTGGCCCAAGCGGGCGGCCCGTCCGGATGAGCCAAAAACCGTCCCCGACATGGCAGGCGCTTGTCGCAACGGTCCTGGCCGAAACGAAACGCCAAACGCCGGATTAAGTCTTCACTTTTTGCCGTCGTTGTTTGCGCATTTTGGAATTTGCCGGCCGAGCACCGTGATTGGCCTTTTTTACTTTGCGGTGTGGTTTTGCCATGATCTGCCTCGTTGCTCCCAGTTGTATGTTATTCGATTTTGCGGTTTTCGCCACCTTTGCGGGCTAGCGGCTACATTGGTGCAATTTCACCCAGCCACGTCGGCGTGCGAGTCGCGCTGTTACGAGTCTATCATCTGCACTGCCACCCGAAAAGTCAGGAACGGGGGCGAAAGCACGCAACAGACACCCAATTCACGTGTCAGACAGTTTGGCTTACGCGCGACAGCTCGGTTAACAGTCGGAGTGCATCTTTTCGATCAAGTGCGACCGTGACGCGGTGGACACAAGCGTCCAGCCGCTGTTCGACGCCCACGACCCATAAAGCGGCGGCAGCATTCATGACCACAATATCGCGAGCTGGCCCAGGTTCCCCCTGAAGGACCTGCCGGATCATGGCGGCGCTTGATTCCACGTTGGCTACCTTCATCGACTCCAGGCTGGCCGCACTCAAGCCAAACTCGGCAGGCTGCCAAACGCACTGTTCGATGCTATCAGGCGTAGCGATGCTCACATCGGTTCCGCCAGCCAAGGTGACTTCGTCCAATCCGTCGCGGCCACACACCACGGCGCCGCGCCGCGTGCCCAGTATTTGCAGGGCCTCCGCCATGGCTGGCCGGATCGCCGCTTTGCCAATTCCCAGCAGTTGATAGGGGGCGGCGGCAGGGTTACACAATGGGCCGATCCAATTGAAAATGGTCGGGCGTCCCAATTGGCGTCGAATCTGAGCGACACGTGCGACGGCCGGGTGCAGCTGCGGCGCGAAGCAAAAGCATATGCCCAACTCCTCCAAGCAACGCTCCACCACACTCAGCGGCGCCTCGACGTTAACACCCAGCCGCGCCAGGACATCCGCCGATCCCGTTTTGCTGGTGACGCTGCGATTACCGTGCTTGGCAACCGCCACACCGGCGCTGGCCGCAACCAGAGCGGCCGCAGTGCTGATATTGAAAGTCCCGGAGCCGTCGCCGCCGGTTCCGCAGGTATCCAACACATTTTCGCGCGTGGTCCGAATAGGCTGCATGCGAGCGCGAATTGCCCGGGCGGCACCGGCAAGTTCACGGGTCGACTCGCCCTTGTTCGCCCAAGCTGACAA
The DNA here is from genome assembly GCA_963695565.1 of uncultured Planctomycetales bacterium. Classification (GTDB taxonomy): domain Bacteria; phylum Planctomycetota; class Planctomycetia; order Pirellulales; family Pirellulaceae; genus CAVOGW01. The sequence goes on along the minus strand of CAVOGW010000001.1, from coordinate 563,434 downwards.
AAACTCGGCCGTGACTTCATCGGGTGGTCCGCCGTCGATCATCTCCACCAGGGCCTGTTCGGATTCCGACAGGGACAGATCCGTGCCCTGGCGTACCTTTTCCGTAAGCTTGCGTAGTTCACATTTCATGACGACTCGGTGACCGTTTCCGCTGGTTGCTTCCAAAAACGCCTTCATTTACAATGTGCGCTGCAGCGGTGCAGCCCGCAAGACGCGACTGATCGTGGATCGGTTGCATTCTGTTCGCTTTAATCAAGAAAGCTGATCATGACCAGGAAGGTCCTCATTGACTGTGATCCCGGTATTAACGATGCGGTCGCACTTTGCCTGGCCCTGTTCGATGAAAGGCTCGACGTTCTTGCCATCACGGCCACGGAGGGAAACGCGCCGGCCGTACAGTGTACTCGTAACGCGCAGGCCATCGTGGATTTGCTGGATCCGCCAAAATATCCACGTTTGGGCGAAGCCATTCCCCATGACGTAGCGCCGGCCACTCAGATTCGCAAATTTCACGGTTCCGATGGGTTGGGGAACGCAGGCCTGCAAGTTTCACGGCTGCAGCATATTCATTACTCCGACAAAGTGATTTGCGATGTGGTGCGGTCTGAATCCGAGAGTCTGACGATCGTCTGTCTGGGGCCGCTCACGAATATTGCTCGGGTCATCAAGCGGGACCCGGATATCTGCTCGCAGATTGGTCGACTGGTCATTTTGGGAGGCAGCCTGTACGGCGTCGGCAACGAAACGGCAGCCGCCGAGTTCAACATCTACTTCGATCCAGAATCGGCGAAAACCGTTTTTGACGCCCCAGTCACCAAGACCGTGATTCCCATCGACGTGACACGGGCCATGGAGTTTGACATGGGATTGCTGGAACAAATCCCGCCTGTCGAGAGTCGCGCCGGAGGATTGCTGCACAAGATTCTACCTCATTACTTTCGAGCCTACCGACAGTACTTGGGGCTGGAGTCGATTCACCTGCACGAAGTCGTGGCACTGATGTTTGCGGTGCATCCCGAGCTGTTTCAGACGCGGGACATGTATGGCGACGTCGAAACGAAAGGCGACATTACGGTTGGCGTCACCGTTTTCGATCGACGCAAGGAATCGAGAAGGCAGCCTAACATGGAAGTCGCTATTTCGGTCGATACGGTGGCTATGAACGACGGTATTCTCCGCGGGCTGCAGCAATCGGGTCGCTGCACGATGCCGCCCGACGCGCTGTAAGTCCGTCTGTCGGTAGATCCGTCTGCTTCCGACTGACGCGCCCTCGTCCTCGACGCCGCTGGCGCGGGGATTGTGGATCGAACAGCGGACTCGCCCGGCGGGCTCGGTCCGAGTCTGAGACAGCCTCGGCTACAATGAGACAGCCTCGGCTACAATGAGACAGCCTAGGCTACAATCAGACAGCCTCGGCTACGCGGCCTCCGCGGCTGCCGCAATTCGGCACCATCGTCACGAAAGCGACTAGCGCCGTTTCTCTTCGATCTTGACCAGCGTGGTCTCGAAGTGCCCGTCTCGATAGAGTTCCAATGGAACCTCGGTTCCCACCGAGGAAAGCCCCACGAGCTTGACCAGGTGGCTGTCGCTTTCCACATGGATGCCGTTAAAGGCCACGATGACGTCGCCGCGGCGGAGCTTCGCCTGAGCGGCAGGAGACCCTGCTGCCACATCACTGACGCGCGTGCCCACGGGGATGGGCAATCCCAGGGCCAAGGCGTCGCCAGACTCGAAGTCCTTGTCCAGTTTGACACCCAGGTAGACCTGAGCGAAATGTCCATGTTGCACGAGCTGTCGGGCTACGTGAAGTGAGATGTTGATGGGTATCGAGAAACCGATGCCTTCGTTTCCCCCAGAGTTGCTGGCGATCGCCGTATTGATACCGACGACTTCACCGCGGACATTGATCAGCGGGCCCCCGCTATTTCCGGGGTTGATGGGGGCATCCGTTTGCAGAAAATCTTGAATCCGCACCTTATCGGTACCCAGGAACAAATCACGGCGTCCTTTGGCACTGATGATCCCGTGCGTGACCGAATGGCTCAGTCCGAATGGGCTGCCAATGGCCAGGACCAAATCGCCAATTTCAAGGTCGTCGCTGTCGCCGACTTTGGCGGGCAGAACATTCGATTCAGCAATTTCGAGCACGGCCACGTCGGTCGATTCATCGGACCAGGCCTGTGTGGGTTTCAGCGTGCGGCGATTGGCCAGTGAGATCCGGATATTGGCCAGCTCTGCATCTTTGATCACGTGTCGATTGGTCAGCACGTACGGCTTGTTAAACAGCTCGACAATTACCCCCGACCCAGCCTCTTCCACAAAGGCATCCGTTGAGCCGTCGAGTTGCGATTCAGGGGGTAAGTCCGCTGGGTCGATCGATTGTTTCTTGTCCGCGACGACGTGGACGACGGAGGGTCGTGTGGCTTGCACGATTTTCCGTAATACGGTGCTTTGTGCCTGCAATTGCAGCATGCTGTCGGCGAGATCATCCAGGAGTTTTTGACGTTCGGAGGCGGCGACTTTCGCGTCGAGGAAATTCCCGGCGCGTAACGCCACACGCTCCTCAATCCGGTCTTTCAGAACAGCGCTGCTGGGGTTTTGGACGGTCAGCTCTTGCCCATCAGCGAAACCGGCAAGCGCAATAGTTAACAGAACACCGGGAACGACACTGAAACAACGCACGATTTTGGCGAAGTCCAGGCAAAGCAGCGCGTGAAAGTGCAACATCGGCACCTCCTTTCGAATCCTTGAAAGGTATTGCCGGCAGGGTAATGGAGGATATCTTCCGGGCGATCGACTCTCTTACTGGGGCAACGAGCAAATCGGTGCGGACTGGCACATCCCGACGCACCAACCGAATGTATCGTCCGCGGCGAATCGACTAATCCAGAAATTCGACTTCCATATCGGACATTCGTGAGCCGTTCCCAGTATCCAGCAGGTTGCTCCATTCGGACGAATTGGGATTTTCTTCCAGTTTTCTCTTGCACGAAATACAGCACGTGGCGTACGGCAGTGCCTGCAACCGGGCCAGTGGAATGTTGGCCTTGCACAGGTCGCATTGTCCATACGACCCCTTCTTCATCCGCTCGAGCGCCGCATCGATGTTAATCAATTCGCGACTTTCGACCTCGGCTAACTGAGAATTGATTTCGTCTTGAGCCGACTCAAGTGCGAAATCAATGACGTCTCCCTTGGATTGCTCGCGCAGTTCCTTCAGCAAGCTGAGGTCGCCCGCCAAGGCTTTTTTCGAGCGCTTCGCGTCGCTTGAGCAATATTTCGCGGAGACTTTGCAGGGATTCCTTACGTGCCATGACCATACCTCGCTAACGGCCCGTTCCAGTGATGAGTTATTGTGAGCAGGATTGCTTGTCGGTGAGGCGCGGGCCACCACGCCCAGCATCCCCGCAAGCGAATAACCAAAACATAGTACGCAATTCCCACTTGTGGGCACTTTTTTGTCGGCTTCGAGCGGCGGCCATTACTGCGCAAGTCATGATGCGGCAAGACGTTATGATTTTTGTCTCCTCGCTTATTTTTTGCAACTGGCTAACGGGACAACGCGCAACCCGTGAGCCTCCCGCCAACCGACAAAACGATCCAGACCGGGGCGCTTGATGCAAACGTTTACCCTCCGTTAATCGTCATATTGGGCTGCGAAAGATAGTCGAATCTTTCGGTTATTCCGAACTGGTGGTTTCGACCCGGGAGGACTACGTCCATTTTGCCCCGTCGTCAAATTTTGACGAGTGTCAAACCGCAAGCTAAATGTCTTTGGCAATGAAAGGGCCCACTTTAGATGCTTCGCACTACGCGGACGTCAATTTCCATCATCACTTCTTGCGTCGACCTCGGTCGGCAATCTGGAAAAACCAATGATTCGCGTCAACAACCAGTTAGCCTTCGCGGCGGAGCCATCAGTCACATTGGGAGAGCCATCGGGTGAACTCACGCTGAGCATCACGCATGGGAACAACTGTTCTCGACAAGTGCGAGTGACGAGCAGCAAGTGCAGCATCGGGGCGTCTGCCGGCTGCACGATTGAGCTGCGCGAGCCGGGGGTTCAGCCCGTTCATTGCGTAATTCTGCGCGGGGCCGGAAAGACGGTTGTTCGCCGCTGGGCTCCCAATGCCTGGCTCAATGGCCAGCACTTTGTCGACGCGGTCCTTAATTCTGGTGACGAACTGCGTATTGCCGGTGTTTCGATACGCGTGTTTTTTGAGTCCGAAACTCCGTCTATGGTGCGTCCCGCCTCCGCCGCGATTCCTTTCCCAGCGCCCGCTCGGCAGTGCGGCGAGTCGACCACGTTGAGCCAACTCGTTCAGCGGCTGCAAGAGGCCGAGTTTCGCGTGCAACAGCTGCGAACCGAAGTAGCCCAGAATCATCAAAATTCCGCTGTGATCGGGGAGCAAATCAAGCGAGTCGAGCGCTTATTACGATCCGATTCGGCGAAGAAGTTCCAAAAAGTGCTGGATCGGCTGCATCAGGAGAAAGGGGAGCTGGAACGGCGATTGGCGGCTCTCGAATTGCGCCATCGAGAAGAACGCTGCGCCTGGCAACTCGAGTTGGATCGCGTGGCGGCGGAACTCGCTCGCCAAGCGGAAAAGTACAAACTCGAGGAACAAAAGTGCCGCTCTCAGGCCACGCGCATCGCAGAACTTGAAGCCAGATCCCCTTCGGTGCAAAAGGGGCGTCATCTACGTCAGCTGGCCAAGGCCAGGAAGCAGCTCGCCGATCACCAAACCGCCCTTACCCGTGTGCGTTCGCAATTAGATCTGCAGCGGAAGTCACATTTCGACCAGGCTCAATCGCTCGAGGAGGCATTGAACCGGACGCGTCAAGAGCTGGAACAGGCTCGAGAAGAACTCCAGTCGAAGCAACACGAGGTACTGACTCAACAGGAAACACAGGAAGAACTCAAGGCGAAACTAGACCTGCAGCAGAAAACACAACTTGATCAGGCCCAAGCGCTGGAGGAGAAACTCCATCGGACCGAGCAGGTACTCGAACAGTCTCGAGAAGAACTGCGGTCCAAGCAACAGGAGGTACTGAGACAACAGGAAACTCAGGACGAACTCAAGTCCGCCTACGCCAACCAGATCGCGCACCTCGAGGAAGCCCTGCAACAGAATATCGAAAAATACGATCACTTGTCGGTCCAGCTAGAGGTGCAACGAGCTGCGGAGCAGGAGGCGATCTACGCTCGCGATCTGCAAATCGCCGATCTGGAAAGAGAACTGCGGCAGCGCGACCAGAAGTGCGATCAATTGGCCGACGAGCTGGAACAGGTGCGGGCAGCGGCTCAACAGTCCGGCGAGCTGCAGGCCAAGGTCGATCAGCTGGAACAAGAATTGCAGCGCACTTCGGACGAAAAGGTGGCGTTCGAGTGCGAGCTGGAACGGTTGCGAGCCGAGGAGCTTCCGGGCCTGCAACAGCAGATCGTCAAGCTTACCGAGACCCTGGAAGTAACGCGAGAAGAGCACCGCCGTATTCAAGCAGAAGTTGCCGCCACCGCGACCACGAGCGATACGCCGAATGCGTTCGCGGACGAGATCGCCGGGCTGGCCCAACAGCTCGATCAAAGTCAGATCGCCGCCCGGGACTTTGAAGCCCAACTCAAGGGGCTGAACGAAGAGCGAACGCGGCTGATGCAACAGATCACGGAGCTGGAATCCAAGCTCTCAGAACGGACCGATGCCTGCGACCGCCTGCAAGCGGCGCTCGACCGAGTGGAAGCAGCCAAGTCCGCGGACGAAACCGCACTGGCGGCTCGAGTTACCGAATTAGAGGCTCAGCTGGCACAGCAGTCGGAACAACGCGAAGTCCTGCAGTCGCAACTCTTGTGCCTGCAGACGAACCAGGACGAAAGTCGCGACGCCCGTATTCTCGAATTGCAGCAAGTGTTGGAAGCCTGCCAGCAAGATCGAGAGTCTCTGCGGGAAGAACTGAGTCATTACCAGGCGACGGCCGCCAGCCACGCTGCTGATGATCAACAGCGGCAAGCCGCACTGATGGAAGAACGCAACAGTCTGGCCGAGCGATGTACAGCCCTGGAATCAGAATGCAGCCAGTTGCAACAGTTGCGTCAGGCTGAACAAGAAGCCGCGCTGGACCGCGAGCATGATAGTCAGTTGGTTCAGACCCGACACGATCAGCAATTGGCCCAGCTGCAAAATGAACTCGAAGTACAACAATCGACCTGGCAGGACCGAGAATCGCGATGGCAACAAACCATCGAGGACCTGCAGCGTCAAGTTGACGAACTGCAAGCAGCAGCCGAACGGGCTTCCGACCCGGTCGCCAGGGGCCAGGAACCGGACGGGCCTGTGGCCCCCAGTGAAGCGGACGCCGCCGCTCCCCCTGCGCTCACCGAAGAACAAGTTCCGGACAATGAGTCGTGGACGGCTGTTCCCCTGCCGGATGCATCTGGGGACGGCTCCGACGCAGACCTAGGTTCGCCCGAAAAACCGGCTACATTCGATGATCCGGCGAGTTCCGATCAGACTGCTGAGACATCCTTTGCAACGAACGACGAATTCGCGCCAAGTGAGTTACCCGGCGAGCCCCAGGGGCCCGATAATGACCGTGATTACTTCGCCGCCGATGGCGATCCGTTCGCCGTTGCTCTGAACGAGATCGAAGTATCCATCCACGATTTGCAAGCCGAATCGGCAGCCGGCGAGAACAGCCGTCCACCTTCGCCGGTGATAGAGGCGTTGCCGGCTGAAGAGGGCTTCTTTGACGAATCCGTGTCGCCGGGTGACGCGGTGTCGACGCAGCCGATGAATCCGCCCGCGGACCCCACGCCGCCCGGCGATGCGGGAGTGGTCGACGAGCCGTTGAACGAAGCGGAGTCGCAGCTCCTGGCTCGAATTCGGGCGCTCACCGGCGATTGCGCTCCAGCCTCGCCCAAGTCCAAAGGTGTGCGAGACACAGCGGACGGCCGCCACGACTTCGAACAGGACGAACAGGATCAGCCATCCGCGCAACAAGACCAGGACGAGGAACGGGATGCCGCACAAAAGGAACGGGATGCGGAGACCGCGTCTCATGAACTTTCGATCGAAGACTACATGCAGCGCTTATTGAATCGCGTCGGAACCAGTTCCGGTTCCGGTGAGCCAGTTGTCAAGAGCCAAACCGTGGTGATGGGGGAGGACGAGTTGTCGTCGCCACACCGCATCGAAACAAAACGGAGTACCAACCCGCTTTCTAAATCCTCCAATCGTGAGCGAACAGCGCGGCCCATAACCACGGTTGAATTGGAAGCCATGCGCGAGCTTGCCAACGAATCGACTCGAACGGCGCTCAGCAGCCATGCGAAAAGATCCAAGGAAAGGACGGCCTTGTCCACGCTGAGCACGGCCATTATCCTCCTGCTGGCGTCCGCCATATTCTTCATTCTTTCTCGTGGACACGTGTCGTTGTTCATGCTGGCTGGAGTTCTAGCTTTGGCAGCCGCCATCTATTTCGGCTCGAGATCGCTGCGCAGTGGCGCCGCGGGGATTTTGCTGTCGGCGAAAGACAAGAAGTTGGCCAAGCTCGTTAGCAAAGGCCAGCAAAGCCCGGCGGTTCTCGCCGCGAATCCGACCTCGGCGGCCACCCTAGACGATCAAGCCAATGGGTTGGCCGGCAATCCATCGGCCCAGGACAACGACGCCAACGTGGGCGCCTAGGCAAGAGTCGTGTTGACCCGGACGCAGACACGGCGCTGCGTCCGCTTCGCCTCTGTTTACCTCTTCGACCCTCGGCTGCGCCTCGGCGTGAGCAAAAATCCGACGGTGGGTCAGCCGGTCTCAGACGGACGCCGACGTCGTCCTCGATGCCGCCAGCGGAGCGATCGTGCATGGAACGGCGGACTCGCCCTGCGGGCTCGGGCCGGGTCTGAGACCTTGATCCTCCACGCACAATGCCATCTGACGCTGGCGGACTCGCCCTGCGGGCTCGGGCCAGGTCTGAGACAGCCCCGGCTACGATGAGATGCCTTGGCTACATCGCCGGGTACTGCGCAGCTTATCTTGGCTGCGGAGCCTTGGACCTGTGCCACCCGAAGCCAGCCAGCCTTTATAATGCAGGGTATGGCTCCGCTTACCTCAGCTGCAAACCCTGCTCCCCTCCCCTGCTCTGATGCGCTGGGGCTGTTTCATCCCGTGGTGCAACGCTGGTTTCGCGAAGCGTTTTCCGTCCCCACGCCGGCTCAGCAAATGGCCTGGCCACAGATTGCCGACGGCCAGCACACGCTGCTGTTGGCTCCCACGGGATCCGGAAAAACCCTGGCCGCGTTCATGGTGGCCATTAATCGACTGATGTTCCCCGCGGAACCGCGGGCTGATGCCGACACCCGAGGGGTGCGCGTGCTCTATATTTCGCCCTTGAAAGCACTGGGCGTCGACGTGCAGCGCAACCTGCGCACGCCATTGGCGGGCGTTTGCCGGACCGCGGCACAAGACAGCGTCGAGCACCACGTGCCCACGGTCGGGGTGCGTTCCGGGGATACTCCATCGGCCGATCGTCAGCAGATGAGGCGACAGCCGCCGGAGATTCTGATCACGACTCCCGAGTCGCTGTTTCTGCTACTGACCTCTCAGGCCCGCGAGACGTTGACCACGGTGAATACGGTCATTGTGGATGAAATCCACTCGCTGGTGCGCGGCAAACGCGGAGCACACCTGTTTGTTTCGTTGGAACGTCTGGAACAACTTCGCCGCCACCAAGACCCGGCGTCGCCGCCCATGCAGCGCATCGGACTTTCCGCCACGCAACGACCGCTGGACGAGGTGGCTCGACTCTTGGCCGGTGGCGCCGCGACTTCCGATCCGGGAAAACCGGTTGAGCCGCGAGCAGTCGCGATCGTCGAAGCGGGGCGCCGCAAGCAATTGGAACTGACAATCGAAGTGCCGGTGGAGGATATGGCGCAGTTGGCCGAACCGCTCGATCGATCGGGGCCCGCGGCCGCCGGCCCTACCCGGTCATCGATCTGGCCCTCCATCCACCCACGACTGGTGGATCTGATTCGCCAACATCGATCCACGATGATCTTTGTCAATAGTCGTCGCCTGGCCGAACGCCTGACCAGCGCGATCAACGAGCTGGCGGAGGAAGATCTGGCCGCGGCGCATCATGGTTCCGTGGCGAAGGACCAGCGCGTACAGATCGAAGACCGCCTCAAACTGGGTACGTTGCCGGCCATCGTGGCGACTTCCTCGATGGAACTGGGCATCGACATGGGTGCGGTCGATTTAGTCATCCAGATCGAAGCCCCTCCGTCTATTGCGTCCGGCTTGCAGCGGATCGGCCGCGCCGGCCACCAGGTCGGCGCGCCGTCTCGGGGAATTATTTTTCCCAAGTTCCGTGGAGACCTGCTGGCTTGCAGCGCGGCGGTTGAACGCATGCTGCAGGGAGAGGTCGAGGAGACCTTCTATCCACGCAATCCACTGGACGTGTTAGCGCAACAAATCGTGGCCATGGTGGCCTTGGAAGCCCAATCCGTGGACCAGCTGTACGCGACCGTGCGCGGCGCCGCACCGTTCTTTGAACTCCCGCGGAACGCCTTTGAGGGGGTCCTGGATCTCCTCTCGGGTCGGTATCCGTCCGACGAGTTTTCCGAATTGCGGCCCCGCATCAACTGGGATCGTGTGGCAGGGTTGGCATCACCACGCACAGGGACGCAGCGGCTGGCGATTGCCAACGCCGGAACCATCCCGGATCGAGGAACCTACGGCGTCTTTCTCGTGGACGGCTCGGGGCAATCCGGCACGCGGGTCGGTGAGCTGGACGAGGAAATGGTGTTCGAAACTCGGGCCGGAGAAGTTTTTCTGCTGGGAGCTTCCTCCTGGCGGGCGCTGGAAATTACCCACGACCGGGTGCTGGTCGCCCCGGCACCCGGCGAGCCTGGCAAAATGCCATTTTGGCGCGGGGACGGCCCTGGTCGACCCGTGGAATTCGGTCGGGCCATCGGCAACCTGACGCGACGCTTGTCACGCATGCATCGAGCAGCCGCCGAGCAGCAACTGGTCACCGAACATTGCTTGGACGCCAAGGCGGCTAAGAATCTGGTCAGCTATCTGCACGATCAGGTGGAGGCGACGGGAGAGGCGCCCAGCGATACCACGATCGTGATCGAGAGCTTCCTGGATGAAATCGGTGACTGGCGTGTGGTCGTCATGACGCCCTTCGGTGGTCGAGTGCATGCGCCCTGGGCCATGGCCGCGGCCGCGCGACTGCGGGCCGAAACGGCTGGCGAAGTCGACTTTCTCTGGAACGATGACGGGATGGTCTTTCGCCTGCCGGAATCGGATCAGCCACCCGCTGCGGACGTGTTTCTGCCGGCGGCGGATGAAGTCGAAGACGTCGTCGTGCGCCAATTAGGTACAACCGCGCTATTCGCTACTCACTTTCGCGAAAACGCCGGTCGCGCGCTGTTGTTGCCCAAACGACAACCGGGTCGCCGCACGCCATTGTGGTTACAGCGTCGCAAGGCGGCCGACTTGCTGAAAGTGGCCGCGCGGCACGAACGATTTCCCCTGGTGCTGGAAACATACCGAGAATGCCTGCGGGACGTGTTTGACCTGGCCGGGCTCAAGTCCATCCTGACCGCCATCTCGCAACGATCCATTCGCGTCCGCTGCGTCCAAACCAGCAAGCCGTCGCCGTTCGCCGCCACGCTGCTGTTTAATTACACGGCCAACTATCTGTACGATGGCGACGCGCCGCTGGCGGAGCGCAAAGCGGCCACGCTGGCGCTGGACCACACTCAGTTACGGCAATTATTGGGCGATGCGGAGCTGCGCGAACTGCTGGATGCCGCCGTCGTGGAAGAGTCAGGCACGCGGCTGCAACGGCTTGACGACAAGTATCCAATTCACCATGTCGATGGGATTCATGATTGCCTGCTGGCCTTGGGAGACTTGACCGCGGAGGAAATTTCGGTTCGCTGCGAGCCTTCATTCGCTGCGCAGCTGACCGGATGGCTGGATCAACTGGTGTCCCATCGTCGAATTATCGCGGTGAAGCTATGCGGTGAAGTTCGCTACGCCGCCGCTGAAGATGCCGCGCGGTATCGAGACGCGCTTGGCGTCGCGCTCCCGCTGGGACTCCCCGAGGCATTTCTGCAGAGCCCCGCGCAGCCGCTGCTGGACCTGGTTTCGCGCTTCGCACGCACGCACGTGCCGTTCAAACCGGAACAGATCGCGCGCCGATTGGGGATTGGCGTGTCACCCGTCTTGACGGCACTGAAGATCCTGGCAGCGTCGGATCGCGTGCTGGAAGGCGAGTTCACGCCGGGTGGCCGCGGCCGCGAGTGGTGCGACGCGGAAGTGCTCCGCACGCTCAAACGCCGTTCGCTCGCCAGGCTGCGAAAGCAAGTGGAGCCGGTCGACCCGGCCGCGATGGGACGTTTCCTGGCACACTGGCAGGGGATCACCACACCGCGACACGGTCTGGATGGGCTACTGGACGCGATCGAGCAACTTCAGGGGACACCGATAACCGCCAGTGTCCTGGAATCGGAAGTGCTGTCGGCGCGCGTGGCCGGCTATCGGCCGTCGCTGCTCGACGAACTGTGCATGGCGGGCGAAGTCGTGTGGCGGGGCCTGGAGAGCCTGGGGACGGGAGACGGCCGCATCGCCCTGTTCTTGACTGACCAAGCTGCCCTATTTGACTCGACCACCGGGCGATGTGGCCAACGCCGACTCATGCTACGATCGACAGATTGTTGATCTGCTGCGCACGGAGGGAGCCCTGTTCTTTGAAGCCATCCAACGCCGACTCAATGCCTTTCCCCATGACGTCTTGGACGCCCTGTGGCGATTGACATGGTCGGGCAGGATGACCAACGACACCTTGGCTCCTTTGCGCTCATTGGTGCAGGCGTCGGGCAAGCCCACCCAGCCACAACGAGCACTGCGCGGGCGCTTCCGTTCCAGACGGCAGCAGCGACTGCCAGGTTCCGAGGGACGCTGGACGTTGTGTGCCGATAACGTCGTCACCCCGACGCCAACCGAGCGTCAGACGGCGCTGGCCACCCAGTTGATCGAGCGTTACGGGGTCGTGACCCGGCAACTGGTGGTCAGCGAAGGCGTGGCGGGGGGATTTTCGGGAATTTATCCCGTGTTCAAGGCCATGGAACAGGCAGGACGAATACGGCGCGGGTATTTCATTGCCGGACAGGGCGGCGCTCAGTTTGCGGCCCCCGGTGCGGAAGATCGGTTACGACAACCGATTGCCCCAGATCAACCCGCAGTCGTTTGGAGCCTGGCGGCCACCGATCCCGCCAATCCTTATGGCGCCGCATTGCGTTGGCCAGAAACGCCCGGCGTGACGACGCGCCCGCAAAGATCGGCGGGGGCACGCGTGATCTTGCAGAACGGCCGGCTGATCGGCTACCTGAGTCGCACCGGAAAGCACTTGCTGACCTTCCTGCCTGATCGTGAGCCGGAGCGTGCAAATTCGTGCGCCGCGTTGATCGAACCGCTACGTCAGTCGGCCTCCATCGGAAAACCTCTGTATTTGGAACAAATCGACGGCCAGCCGGCACGGGACTCGACGTGGGAAGCGGACCTCGTGGCTGCCGGGTTTGTGCGCCTGCGGAATGGCCTCGTTTACCGTTTTACCGCCCGGTCGGCGAATCCGGTCCCGTGAGGGCCGGCGAGGGCAGCAGGGCAAACGCAACCAGACGGATTAACGCAGCCCACTCATGAGGACTCGTAGCACAGAGGCTAAAAGCCCAGACGATCTCACTCGCCGCATCCACCCGGTGCCCTCGCTGTTCCGAGTGGGCCGGGCATTCGCAACGGAGATTGTTTACAGGCCCGCAGGGCCGATACAAATCGCAACGCTCGCCAAATAGTCGTCCCGCCGGAACACGAAAACGTCAGCCACCTCTGGAAACGAAGTCTCATATCCCATGCCCGAAGGCGACACCATCTTCCGCTCGGCACAGCGACTGCGACCTGTCATGGTCGATCGCCAAATTCTCGCCGCGTCGCACCGTAATCCGCATGTTGCAGTGGACAAGCTCGTGGGCCGTCATGTGCGATCGGTTGAGTCGCGTGGCAAACATCTGTTAATGGCCACCGACGGCGAGTTGGTGATTCATTCTCATATGGGCATGACGGGTGCCTGGCACATCTACGGCGCTGAAGAAACATGGCGTAAGCCCAAGACGTACGCGGAACTCGTCTTGGAAATGTCTTCCGGAGTCGGCGTCCTATCTGACGCGGCTCGCAGCGACTTGCGGCATTTCGTCGTTTGTTTCACGCCAAAGTTGTTGGAAATTCTCACGCCCACCCAAGTCCGACGACATCGCTGGCTCAGTCGGTTAGGGCCTGATATTTTGGCCCATGATTTTTCGACCAGTCAAATACTGCCGCGAGCGCGGTCACACGGGAAAACGACGATTGCCGAGGTGCTCATGAATCAATCCGTCGTGTGCGGGATCGGCAATGTCTACAAGTCGGAAGCGTTGTTTGTCTGCCGGCAGGACCCCTTTGAGTCGTTAGAATCGGTCGACGATGCGCGGTTGACGCAGATTTTGGAAACGGCCGCCCGATTGATGCAGCGTAACCTCTTCGGTTACCCCCGGCAAACTCGCGATACTCTCGGGGGCGATCGCATGTGGGTCTACCGTCGCAGCGGACAGCCCTGCTACCGCTGCGCGTCGAGGATCAGGATGCGACGCCAGGGAGATTTGGGTCGCAGCACCTACTGGTGCCCCAGTTGCCAGCCGCGTCGTTAGACCGCAAGCCAGAAGAAATCGCGGTTGAAATGGGTCTTTGGCCGCGATACGCAGGCGATTTCTGGCGGCGTGCGCGCGCCTGGCCGACTGCGCACGCCGCCGAAGCATGCCGCAACGCGTTTCGCCAGAACGAACGTGAGCCGGGCATGCTTCTTTGGCTTGCGGTCTAACGAACCGTGGGCCGCGCCTGGCCGACGCGCACGCCGCCGAAGCATGCCGCAACGCGTTTCGCCAGAACGAGCGTGAGCCGGGCATGCTTCTTTGGCTTGCGGTCTAACGAACCGTGGGCCGCGCCTGGCCGACGCGCACGCCGCCGAAGCATGCCGCAACGCGTTTCGCCAGAACGAGCGTGAGCCGGGCATGCTTCTTTGGCTTGCGGTCTAACGAACCGTGGGCCGCGCCTGGCCGACGCGCACGCCGCCGAAGCATGCCGCAACGCGTTTCGCCAGAACGAGCGTGAGCCGGGCATGCTTCTTTGGCTTGCGGTCTAACGAACCGTGGGCCGCGCCTGGCCGACGCGCACGCCGCCGAAGCATGCCGCAACGCGTTTCGCCAGAACGAACGTGAGCCGGGCATGCTTCTTTGGCTTGCGGTCTAACGAACCGTGGGCCGCGCCTGGCCGACGCGCACGCCGCCGAAGCATGCCGCAACCTGTCTCGCCAGAATAATCGTATGCCGGGCAATGTTTTTGGACTTGCCGTCGAACGAACCGGTATTGGCAAGCCCAACCAATCGACCAAGGCGTGTCACGACCAGATAGGGCCCATCAAATAATCAGCCGCACGCCCCCCAATTCCGCGAGCCCGTACATGAAGTGGTCCCCAGGGGAACCGATGAACATGAAGTTCTTGGGGATTTTCCACTGCGTTGACAGTTCATCGATCAGCGCCGGCCCAAATTTCCCCTCGATGACGACAAACTCGATGTCGATCTCGGGATAGGTCTCGTCCAGGAACTTCAGGTCCGTTTCCATCCGCGGGGCAACTTCGTTCTGGTGCTTGACCACCGTCACGATCTTGATGCGATTCGTGTGTTCGTTCTGCCGTACATACAGCATGGCATTGTTCAGATTCGCGATATTGTCTCCCCGTGAGAAAAACACGACCTGCTGCGAATTGATCTGATCGATCTTGGCTCGAATCGTGTCCACCAGACGATGCATGGGAGCGATTAAGGAGGCAATCATGGTGCGCACGACGAACAGGCAGCCCTTCAGTAGCGCGATACGACCAAGCATCACGGCGACGACCAGCAGCGCGGGCAGGAAGTATTGCAAGAACACACGCAGGTAGGTTGGATTCTTGATGGCATTGCCCACCAGCCCGATGATCATGGCAGCAATCGCGATCAGCACGGTTCCCCAGGAAGCACGTGTGGGACGAGGCAGTCTGGACCGCTTCACTTTCAGCAGAATGTTTCCCAGGCCGAACAAGGCCATCACGGCCAGGAAGGAAAACGTGTACACCCCAGCCAGCGCCTTCAGGTCACCTTGCGTGATCAGCAGCACGGAAACGCAGAGGATGAAAAACATGATAATGATGCGGTGCGTGGTGCCACGTCGATTGGTTTTCAGCAACCACTGCGGCAGGCAGCGGTCAAGCGTCATTCGTCGGACCAGGCCGTTCACTCCCACAAAACTGGTCAACACCGCTCCGCTCAATACGAGCACCGCGTCGATCGAGATCAACGAGGACAACCAGCGTCCGCCCGATTCGGCTCCCATGTGCGCCAACAAGGCTTCCACATGCGGTTCGACCTCCGGGAGGGGCACCAGCGCCAGGGCCAGCAGCGCCATCACGGGATTAAAGAAGGAAACGGCCGTCCACATGTTTCGCAACGTCTTGGGAAAGACCCCTTCGGCCTGCTCTTCCACGAAATTGGCCGAACTTTCGAAGCCTGAGATGCCCAGCAGGGCGGCAGCGAAACCAAAAAACAAGGCGTGCGCCACGCCACCTTCTGTCGGCGTCCGCAAGTTGGTCATCAACGTGTGCAGTCCATGCGTAGCGATGTAGACGAGGCCGGCCCCCAGCAACACGGTCAGGACCGTCAAGTGAGTCAGGAAGATGCCCACCGCCACGCGCGCTGACTCGGTGATCCCGATGATCGACAGGATCATGAACAGAGCCAGCAACCCGATCGTGGCACCCAGGATCCACAGCACGGGCCACAAGGCATGCGCGTAGTGCATGGCGTCACTGGCCGAGATCACGGCCGTCGCCATGTACGACAGGATCGTCAAGCAGGCCGCCACCGATGCCCGGAATTTGCTGGTCGTATTCAACAGGGCATTGTACGCCCCACCGTTCAGCGGCAACGCGCCCACAACCTCCGCGTAGATCGACCGGAACAGATACAAGACAGCCGCCACGATCACCAGAACCACGGGCGCCCAGCGTCCGGCAGCCGCAATGGTCAACGCCGAGACGTAAAGGCAGGACGACGTGATGTCGTTGCCACAGATGGCCGTGGAAGGTAATTCACCCAGTCCACCATGTTTATGTTCGGTCACTCGACTCGAATCAGCATCCTGCATCTCAGGCCCGGTGCTATCTGTGCGATTCGTCAATGAACTGCAGTCTCCTGCCAGGTAAGCGCCTCGTGGATTTTCACCCAGGCTGCTTCAAGCCGTAACGCTCGGGACCAGATGGCGTGCGTCCACACCCGATTCCCGCCGCGAAAGGCTTCGATGATATCGCCTGGCAGGTCGCGATCCAAGAGGACAAGAGGATTAGACGCAAACCGAAAATGTAGCACGGATGGGCCCATCCGCAGTGAATGTCGCTTTGGCTTCAGCTTCCACGGATGGGAAATCCGTCCTCCCGTGCGGGACGGATTAGCATCTGGCTGGAATCTCCTCTCTGCTCGTCGCGCAAAAAAAATCCACTCTGCGGGTCGCACGACATGGCGACTTGGCCAATCCGTCCTGCGTTGGCTCACGTCGACTCACTGCGCCATCGCTGACGACTGCCGGACACAATGTCCAGCAACTCCTGCGTGGCGGCTTCGCCACGGGCGCTGGCCAGTCGCCGCGCAGTCTTGGTCGCCGTGTCGTCAAGCCACTCCAAGGCTGACTCAGCCGCCATCAGCCTCATGCCATGCTCGGCGGCCAGCGCGTCCAGCAGGATTTCGTATAACGTGATGTAAAGAAACTCGCGCACGGCCACGGTTGTGAGATGGCCGGCTTCCACGTAGCTGGAGCGGCGATACGGCCTGGCCGCCGCAATCGGCTCGATCGGCAGCACGCGGGCTACGAGTGGTGTGAAGTGTCCGACTCCGTCGAAGCCGGCAGAAATCACGTGCAAGCTGCCAATCCTCAGGGACTCGTAGTCTTCGAGCAAATCTTGCGCGAGCGCGCCAAGCAGTCTCGAAAGCCCCTCCAGGCTGGCCGCAGCGTCATACGTGCGCTGGGGTACCAGTGAGTTTCTGGCCAGAGCGCCACGGATGCGACGCCCTACCGCATACACGCTCTGCACGCCGCGGCTTTGGGCTTCCTCGACAGCCCGTTGCGAAAGACGCGAGTTGTAATCTCCACACAGCCCCAAGTCGGAAGCCAGAACCAGCATTCCTGCCGGCGACGCTGCATGATACGGCTGGTGGATGCCGATTTCCGCAACAACGGTGTTCATTTCGTCGCGATAAGCCCGCGCAGCGGCCAGTCCCTGCCGGGCGCGTCGGAAATGATGTGCCGAGAGGGATCGCATGGCTCCGACCGCGTCTCGCAGGGCGGCCAGCGTCTGCAACCGATGCCGGAAATATTGCTGGCGCTTCATGGAATCGATCAGCCAATTCTGCCGTGGGGGTTGCAGAACACCTCGGAACGTCGACTCTGGGTTGAGTTGGGGGGTATCCCCCCAAACCCCCCGTGTATTCTTTCCGGTTCGCGAAGTCCATCCTCTTACGGTGCTTGAGCGGGCACGCGTGATCGCGCTTCCGCCACAAGAAGTTGCAGTGCCGGTTTCCAATCCTCGTCCCGCACTTCACCTCGGTCCAGCATGGCGGTGACCTCAGGCATTTCTCGTCGAGCGACTTCGATCAGCGCCTCGGTCGCCATTACGGCCTGCCATGGCTTCAAGTCGTTTAGCCAGCCCTCACTGACGGCGGTCAAGGCGATGGCTTGGTGCGCGATGCTCCGCGGTGCCAGGCGCTGCTGCCGCAGCAGGGCTCGCAGAATACTCCCCTCCTGAAGTGCCGTCTGCGTCGCCGCATCGATATCCAATCCTGCACGTGACAATTTCTCCAGCGACTCAAATCGCGATATCTGAATTCTCAGGTTTTTGGCTGCTTGCCGCAGGGGCCGTGGCTGCGCCACCGCCCCGATCCGCGAGACACTGCGGCCGATATCGATCGCGGGCCGCAAATCGCGCTCAAATCGACCCGTGTCCAGGTAGATCTGGCCGTCGGTGATGGAAATCAAATTAGTGGGGATATACGCCGAAATGTCGCCGTCGGTAGTTTCCACTAACGGGAACGCGGTCACGGATCCGCCGCCATTTGCCGCATTGAGCGCCGCGGCCCTCTCCAGCAGTTCCGCATGCACGTAGAAAATGTCACCCGGATACGCCTCTCGACCGGGCGGTCGATCCAACAACAGCGCCAGCTCGCGATAAGCGTCCGCATGCTTGGTCAGGTCATCGTAGACTACCAGTGCATGGCCGCCGGCATCGCGAAACGACTCCGCCAGGGACGCCCCGGCCAACGGCGCCAAGTACTGCAGACCGGGACTGTCGGAAGCATGAGCCGCAATGATGGCGGTACGGTCCAGGCACCCAGCCCGCTCCAGCGCGTTGCGCAGTGCCCGCACGCGCGACATGGGTTGGCCAATCATCACGTACACACACGCCACGTCGCCGGGCTGCTGTGCCGCGACGAAGTCGATCGCCAACGCGGTCTTGCCGGTGTTGCGATCGCCAATGATCAACTCCCGCTGGCCACGGCCGATGGGAATCGCGGCGTCGACTGCCATCACACCCGTCCACAAAGTCCGCTCGACGCTCTGCCGTTGAATGATCTCCGGTGCCGGACGAAACAAGGGCAGGCGATGTTGTGCGGATAACGGCGGTCCTTCGTCCAGCGGGTTGCCTAGCGGATCCAGGATTCGCCCCAAAGCCTCCGGTCCGACCGGCAATTCGGGAAGGCGCCGCAGGCCCACGACTCCGTCTCCTTCGCTGACGCTTGTCGCACCCGCCAGCAGTACGGCTCCCAATTCACGAACTCGCAAGTCAAACGCAATGCCAAAGGCCCCGGAATCGAAGGCCAGCAGTTCCTCGTAACGCACGTCATCCAGGCCGGCCACAACGGCCACACCGTCGCCGACGCGTTGCACGACGCCGCGCGGTTGCAATCCGTCGGCTAATCGGACCGATTGAGCAGCGGCCCTCAATGCTTGTTCCACGGGTAATGACGGTTCAGGCATCGGGGATCATGTGCAGCGAATGTTGGTTGTGCGCGCGATGGTTCATTTCTTTTTCCAGGGCCTGGCGCGCGAATCCTACGAGACCACGCGACGTGGCGTCGATCAAGCCGTGCGCTGTGGAAATCCGCACGCCCACCCCCAGTTCCGAGACCGTCCGGTAATCCACCTGGGTGGCGGCCGGGCCGAAGGCCTCGTCCAGCGCGGCCCGCAGTGGTGCCGACAGCACCTGGGCAGACTCGACTTTTGCGGGCAGCAGCGCGTCGTGCGGCCAGTCGCGAATCTGCTGGCACGCGGACTGCACCAGCGCGGCATGCATGTCGGGTCCACTGATTTGATTCAGCAGTTGCCCCACGGTCTGGGCGGCCACGGCCGCGGCGGCTTCCGCCAAAGCCTTCCGCTGCGTTTCGGACATCCGGGCCGCCTGGCGACGACTGGCATCCAGCTCACGCGCGGCGATCACACGGGTGTCCGCCAACAACTGCTCGGCTTGCTTTCGCGCTCCTTCCAGTTCGCGAGCCCGCAAGGCGTTCAATTCGGCTTGCAGATTGCTGCGTGCCGTGTCAATCCCCAGCCGCACTTTCTCGGACTCGGCCAATTTAGCGGCAGCCTCCCGATCCTCGGCGTCGAGTTTCGCGCGGCGGTCTGCCAAGGACTGCCGGACTGGTTTGAAGAAAATCCAGCTGAGCACGAGCGCCAGCACCAGGAAATTGGCAGCCTCGAACAAGAATGTGGTCAGCGTGGGAGACACGACTATCCGCCTGCCTTGCCCGTAAAGGGATTCGCAAACAACAGAATCAAGGCGATCACCAGGCAGAAGATGGCCGTTGATTCTACCATGGCCAGGCTGACGAACAACGTGCGCGTGATCGACGAAGCCTCATCCGGTTGGCGCGCCAACGCGTCCATGGCGGCGGCGCCGATGCGGCTTTCGCCGATGGCCGCTCCCAGCGCGCCGAGCGCCATGGTCACGGCCGCGCCGGCCATGGCCACGACGGCGATGATGGTTTGATCGTTCATGCTTGGTTATTCCTCCCCGGCGCTAATCGCTGCGCCGATATAAACTGTGGACAGAATTGCGAAAATGTAAGCTTGCAGCAGTCCGATCAACAAGTCGAGCGCCATGATCGGAGTGGGAACCAGAAAGCCGGCTAGGGCAACCAGCAGCCCTACCACCAGATGCCCGGACATGATGTTGCCAAACAGACGAACTGCGAGTGCCAGGGTGCGCGATAATTCCGAAATCACGTGCAGCGGCATGAGTAGCGGATTAGGGCGAAAGTAGCGCCGGATGTACCCCCCTAGCCCGTTCGTATAAATGCCCGCAATCGGGACACTGAGGAACACGATCGCGGCCAGTGCCGAGGTTGTCGCCAGACTGCCGGTTGCTGGATGCACGCCCGGCAGCTGGCCGGCGATGTTGCAAGCCGCGATAAACAGAAACAAGCTGCCGGCCATGGTCGACACCAACGCGTGGCGCCGGCCCACGATCTCGACGACCAGCTTGTCGCAGCTCTCGACCATCATCAACGCCACCATCGACAGCACGTGCCGCGGCTGCGTGCGTACCAGGTGTCTCAGCCATGCTGCCCCACTGAGCACCACGATCGTCACGCACGATGACGTGACCATCGTCTCGGTGATCGGGACTGGGCCGAGCTGAAAGAGGACGGGATCACCGAAGATTCTCAATTGCATTCGCTGACTTTCGTTACTCGTGGGGGTGGACTCTGCGATCCACGGTAGCACGACTGGCGAGACACAAGACCGTGTATGTCACGCAGGCCGAAAATCCGATTGCCCAGCCACTCGCGGAGGCGATGATCTGGCCCTGCAGCGCGGCAGCCACCAGCACCGTCACCACCACGGCCAACCGGAGTGTCCCCGAAAACTGCATCCACATGACTGAGCGACCAGCAGCTCGCCACAACATGGCGGCATGTGTCAGGCCCGCCAGCACGCCGGCCGCAATCCACAGGCAGGTCGCGAGTTCAATCATGGTCCTGGGTCACCGTTTTCCAGGCCGCAATGCAACCGATCATCACTCCGGCCGTCATGAACATAAGCGTATAGCGCACCCCCGTGTTAAATCGATGATCCACGACTCGACCCAACAGAGTCCCGCCGACTGAGCCCAGCGCAATGGGCCAACCCACCATGCCCAAGACCCCCAGCGCACGCCAGAAGCTGCGATGCCCCTGTTCGCGTCGAGCCACCCGTGCACTGTCGCGTCGAACCGCGGCGCGAGGATCAGCACGCAATTTCTTGTCGATGGGCGACATGCCGTTCTCCCGAGGTTTTCCCCTCATCGTACCACACAACTTCCCGATTCCAGGAAAGCTCGCCGCACGGCGGAGTCATGTCCTCCGGAGCAGAGCCGACGCCTACACGTCATCCTGAACGGAGCGGAGCGAAGTGAAGGATCTGCCAGCCAACGAAACATCGCCTACCGGCGTACGTCCGGGATCTGCTGCGTCAACCGTCGCCCGTGGAACAACGTCTCTGGAAGATCCTTCGGTCGCTGACCGTGGTTGGCTGGCTCACTCGCTTGCGCGTCGAGCTTGTATTTTCACGTTGTTTTCGCCTTAGCGCAACTTCAAAACTCGCGTGTCGTGCCGGTCCAACTAGTCTTGCCTTGTCCCCGGACCGCTCGATTCCTCTCCCTCTTGCAACTCCTGCAAAATCCGCGTTTCCAGGCGTCCCAACGTCCGGCGGACATCCATTTCTTCGCTCGGCGCGGCCAGCAGCGCATCCAGTTGCCGAGAGACGGATTCCAGATCATCGCCAACCACCGCCAAGGGGGTGAGCAAGCTGGCCGACTGACCATCGGTGTGCAACAAGCCCCCGGCGGTTCCGGCAAATCGCGTCCCTCCGCTGGCCTTGAGCAGGATCAATCCGGCTTCAACCGCCAGGACGCTTGACTCACCTCGCGGCCGCAAGCCTACCAGCCCGGTTTGCGTGGGAATGCGCAGCGACATGAAATCATCATCAACGACCGTCGTACCCGGCGTGCGGATCGTGACGCGAAGTTGATGTGCCGCCCTCATGATGACGTCGCCTTGCCTGGGGGCTGGGTCTGAATCTCGTCCAACGACCCAATCATGAACAGTCGCTCTTCGGGCACCCCATCACAACGCCCGTCCAGAATGGCATCCACTCCTTCGACGGTGGCCGCCGTGGGCACGTTGCGTCCTGCCATGGAAGTGAACGATTCGGCTACAAAGAACGGCTGAGTCAGGAAGTTCCGCAGTCGCCGGGCGCGACCCACGAGCTGCCGATCGTCAGCCGATAGTTCGTCGATGCCCAGCATCGAAATCAGGTCTTTTAGTTCTTCGTAACGTCCGAGCACGCGCCGCGCTTCCTGGGCGACATCATAATGACGCGGGCCGACGATCGAAGGGTCAAGTGCCTTGGAGGAAGAGGCTAACGGGTCGACGGCAGGATACAGACCCTCGGCCGCCACGTCCCGTGACAGAACAAGCGCACTGTCCATGTGCCAGAAGGCGTGCGTTATGGCTGGGTCGGAATAGTCGTCAGCCGGCACGTAAATCGCCTGCACCGATACCATGTCGCCGCGGTCAGTGGCCGTAATCCGTTCCTCCAGCGCGGCAATGTCAGCCGCCAAGGTGGGCTGGTAGCCGACGCGTGACGGCATACGTCCCAACAAGCCGGAGACCTCCATGCCGGCCTGCACGTGTCGATACACATTGTCGACGAGAAACAGCACGTTCTTCTGCTGATGATCACGAAAATGTTCCGCCACGGACAAGGCGGCAAGCCCCACCAAGAAGCGTGCGCCGGGCGGTTCCTTCATCTGGCCGAAGACCATGGCGGTGCGGTCCATAAAGCCGCGCTGGCGGAGTTCCTGCCATAGTTCCAGCCCCTCCCTGGAGCGTTCGCCAATGCCGGCAAAGACCGCAATCCCTTGCAGGTTGGCAACTGCATTGTGGATGAATTCCGTCAATACCACGGTTTTGCCTACGCCGGCCCCACCGAAAACTGCGACGCGCGCGCCGTGCGTGAAAGGGCAAAACAAATCGATGACTTTGATCCCGGTCGGATAAACGTCGCCCAAACCACGCCGAACCGAGGGGGGCAGCGGCGGGCGAGACAGGGGAAGCGTTTCTGCCCACGACAGCTCGGGGCCTCCGTCCAATGGCCGTCCGTGCAAGTCGATCACCCGACCCACGAGCTGAGCGCCCACGGGAATGCGCAAGGGCAAGCCGTCACAGGTCACCGCGGCACCACGTCGCATTCCGCGCGTGCTGTCGGTTGCGATCGCGCGCACCGATGATTCCCCCAAATGGGAATGGACCACGGCGTTCACCGAACCGTGCTGGTCAAGTTGGCAGTCCAGCGCCGCATCGATGGGGGGCAGTCCCTCGGCGAACCAGGCGTCCACGACCGTTCCTCGTACGGCCGTCACCTTCCCGTGCAGGGGCATTGAATTTCTAGCCACCTCGTTGGTCATCGAAAGCCCGCGTCCTCCCGCGCGTCATGGGCGCGTCGGGCCAGATCTGATACGACGTTCTGTGTTCTGTCTCGACCGTCACCGTGCTTGAGAATAGGGTCCGCTCGAACCCATGGCAAGGCGTAACGAACGTCGCGTCCCGTGGGTTTAGGGCTGTCCGCCGGCGGGGGGAAGGGCCGTCCATCGGGCGGTTGAGGACGGTCCCCGCCGGAAGTTTGGCACGGGGACGGTCCCCCGGGGGGTTTGGCGACGGTCCCCCCGGGGGGTTTGGCGACGGTCCCCCGGGGGGTTTGGCGACGGTCCCTCGGGGGGTTTGGCGACGGTCCCCCGGGGGGTTTGGCGACGGTCCCCCGGGGGGTTTGGCGACGGTCCCCCGGGGGGTTTAGCGACGGTCCCCCGGGGGGTTTGGCGACGGTCCCCCGGGGAGTTCGCGGCGGTCCCCCGGGGGGTTTGGCGACGGTCCCCGGGGGGTTTGGGGGGGTCCCCCCCAAGACCTTTCGGCACGACTCTGGCACATGATGCCCATCGCTTGCCGATGGAAGCTTGACGTCCTTTGCAAGAAGCCTCGCCACCGACGTCGTTCATCCCCATCGGCAAGCAATAGGGATAAGCAGGTTTCGTGCGGAACAGTATTGGGGTACACCGAACTCCCCCGGGTTTTAGCCACGCGGCTCGCGACGAACACCGAGGGGAGTCGTCACTCGGTCCGGTTAACGTTATCATTAAGCTGCGGCAGCGCTGTACGCTGCGGTCCACCGACCACACCTTGTTGTGGTCGTGTGTTCGAGAATTAGTGGGGACCTCCGCGAAAGCGATTAATAGCCCCGATTGGGGTGGTTCTATGTCAGCTCAAAGTGGAGCGACGTGAGCAAAACGATCGTCGCGCAACTCTGGGTGGGTGATTCTCACTCAGCATGCGGGGACAGCGCCCCGTCTTGAAGCCCGGCTGAAGTGGCGTCCGTTGCTGAGCAGTGAAGGCCTGCCAGCTCATGCCCGTCATTAAAGCAACCGCGCGGCACCGTCGGTGCTCCACAGTAAATCACTACCAGAAGAACGACCTGATTCATGGCTAAGTACCGGCACAAAATCTTTGAAATGTACGACTTTCGGGACGAGGCCATTTTGGAGCTGACACCCAAATCGGAAAAAACCGCCACCGAACTCACGGACCCGGAGTCGTGGAAGTTCCAGCACTTGGCCGTCTCACGACCAGCCGGCGTGACCGTGGTCGAGTTCAAAGCAGTGTCCACGATTGGCGAGGAGAACGTCAAGGAAGTCGCAGAAGACTTCAATCAGCTCGCGAAGCTGTTGGACCAGGACAATAAGGTCTTGGTGGACCTCACGGGCGTCGTTTCGGTGAGCCGTTCGTTTATCGACGCGCTGGTCCTGTTCACCAAGTTGCTGCAAACCAAGGGGAGCCGGATTGCGCTGTGCGCATTGGAACCCACCACGCGCGAGTCCTTTTTTGTGCCCCGATAACGTCCGGCATGCATCCGCCCGGTGGCCCATACTTCTGATCGGTTACCATTCGCGAATTTCGCTGTCGTTGGCTGTCGAGCCAGGGCATGGTAAGAGCGTGGCGGCTGATACGAGACCAAAGTACACTGCATTGACCGTGACGTGCCGGGTGTGCGCCCCGAGTAAGGCACAGCACTCCGATCAACCCCCTCCAACTACTGGCGCGTGTGCTGTTAACGCGCTCCGGCCAACGGAGCCTATCGTTCGCGTGCTGACCCCGCCCCAATCAACACCGCCAGCGATACGACCAACCACACGCCTGCGGCAGGCTCAGGCACAGCCGCCAAGCCATCGGACGACATGAATTTTGTGTTGTTCCAGACGACAAAGTCCTGCCCGTCCACGACGCCGTCAGCGGAAAAATCACCGCGACACCAGGCGGCCGTGTCCGTGAACTTGTGGTCGTTCCAGGCGATAAAATCCTGGCCGTCCACCACGCCGTCTAGATTGGCGTCGGCGGCGAGGTAGGCATTCCCGGATGCCAGGTTCTCGGCACCGGCGGCGGCCAGCCAGGCGTCACGGTCGGTGACGGTTACCAGGCCATCGCCACTCAAGTCATAATCCGCATCGTTGCTCCCCGCGGCAATCACCGACGTCAGGGCGTCGATATCCGAACAATCCAGCAGACCATCGTGATTAAAGTCTCCCGCGAACAGATCTAACCTGGCCACGATCAATCCGTTTGACATATCACTGACGATCAACGTCCCACTGTCAAAGAACGGGTAAACCGACCAGGCGCCTTCGTAGACCGTGCCGTTGCCGTCGGGATAGGTATCGATCGACGCCACGTGCTCCAGGTCCGCGGTGGCTGGATCGATCTCGAACACGTGCAACCCCGTCGTGTAGTTTGCAGCATACAGGTACTTGCCTTTGACGTACAGGTTGTGATCGATGGAATTCTGCAGGGCTGGCACAAAGCCCAGATACTGGGGTTGGTCCAGATCGCTCATATCCCACTTGTGAGTCCATTTCGTATCAAATTCGTCATTGAGGAAGAAGAAGCGTTGATCGTCGGTAAACCAACCTTGATGGGAGTACTGGCCGCCCGGATAAGACGGAGAGGCGATCGTGCTGATGCTCTGCTTGTCGGTCACATCTTGGATGCGGATGCGATTGTTGCCCGTGGACGCCACGAGAATTTCACGACCTTGGTAATCGGCGTCTGGCCCGTGATACATGACCGCCTGAACGTCGTGGCCACCGGCTGTTGATCCACCGAGCACCGGCTGTGTGGGATTCGTGAGATCAACCCAGCGATTGCCGATATCCGTATCCACGACGTAGGCGAAACCCGAATCTTCATTAATGGCGATATTATGTGCACTGCGGATGCCGTCGAAGTGCGACGTCTCGGTGAATGTCTGGGGTGAGCTGACTCCGCGCAGTGTCGTCAGATCGAAGATTTGTATCCCGTGTGGGCCGTTGTTATCGGAAACGACGTAAGCGTAGTTCTGGTAGACCTTGATATCGCGCCACAGGGCACTTCCTGTATGCGACGGCAGGTTGCCCAGGTAGACGGGCTGAGCGGGTTCCGTGACGTCGATAAACGCGGTTCCATTAGTTCGCCCGAACAGAGCATATTCGCGACCGTTTTGGGGATCGGTCCAGCCCCAAATGTCATTGCCTCCGCCGCCCCCCATTTCACTCAGCGGAACCTGCGCGAGAAACTCGATATTGGTGGTGGGAAACTGGCCAAGCGCCGACTCGACGGCGACCACGACGAACACGATCAGGCTCGCGACGCCCGTTATGGACAATTTCATCATGGCCTACTCCGTTGGGTGGGGCCGGCAAAGGGACCACGCAAGTCCGCATCATACCTGACCCGCCGATCCAGGCAAAGTGCGTGCCCCCCGTGGCTGCAACTTCGGCGAACCGGCACTGTGAGGTGCCGGGTGAGCGCCGGAGTAGGACCCGGCACCGCGATCAGTTCTTCCAGCCCGTAGCGCGCCTCCAGTGCATGCACGCGCGATCGCACGCTCGGCGAACCGGCACTGTGAGGTGCCGGGTGAGCGCCGGAGTAAGACCCGGCACCGCGATCAGTTCTTCCAACCCGTAGCCCGCCTTCAGTGCATGCACGCGCGATCGCACGCTCGGCGAACCGGCACTGTGAGGTGCCGGGTGAGCGCCGGAGTAAGACCTGGCAACGCGATCAGTTCTTCCAACCCGTAGCCCGCCTTCAGTGCATGCACGCGCGATCGCACGCTCGGCGAACCGGCACTGTGAGGTGCCGGGTGAGCGCCGGAGTAAGACCCGGCAACGCGATCAGTTCTTCCAACCCGTAGCCCGCCTTCAGTGCATGCACGCGCGATCGCACGCTCGGCGAACCGGCACTGTGACGTGCCGGGTGAGCGCCGGAGTAAGACCCGGCAACGCGATCAGTTCTTCCAACCCGTAGCCCGCCTCCAGTGCATGCACGCGCGATCGCACGCTCGGCGAACCGGCACTGTAAGGTGCCGGGTGAGGGCCGGAGTAAGACCCGGCAACGCGATCAGTTCTTCCAACCCGTAGCCCGCCTTCAGTGCATGCACGCGCGATCGCACGCTCGGCGAACCGGCACTGTGAGGTGCCGGGTGAGCGCCGGAGTAAGACCCGGCAACGCGATCAGTTCTTCCAGCCCGTAGCGCGACAGAGGCGACCAGCCATGCGGGTGAGAAATGGGATTTCCAGGCCCTGAAGCACATTTGCGGAGCGTGGTTGGTCCTGGCTGGTGTGCCATGGAACGTCGTGCAGGCGGTAATGCGGCATTCCACAATGACATTGAGGATCGACGCCTACGGACACTTGAAGCCTGGTGCGACGGCCGAAGCCGTCGAGTCGTTGGTGGCGATCATGACTCCGGCTGTCGAACCGCTTCTTGCCAAAACGGGCACGGACGACGGCTGTAGAATATATGCAGAAAACGGAGTGCGAAACGGAACGCGTTCGCTGCCTCGTGGTGCGACGAACTCATACCCCCCTGCCCCCTATGAGACCCCTGCAAAACCCGATAGATTTGGTGTTTCTGACGGTGTGTTAAGCACCGCCGCCCCTATAGCTCAACTGGCAGAGCAACTGACTCTTAATCAGTAGGTTCTTGGTTCGAGTCCAAGTGGGGGCACTCTTGGCGGCTCGTGCATTCTCTTGCATATTGTCACACGATTCTCGGGAATCGTGGATGTTTCCTGGGACGTGCGTTTTTTTTGCCCGCTGCTACTCGTCGCATCGTGCCGCACGCCGATGTCCCTCGTTTCGCACCGTTTGGTGCGATTCGGTGCAAGAGTCCGCTGCCGGTGGCGGCCAGTATCTCGACTTCCGGAAGACGGCGCCATGATCGTGGAAACCGCAGCCACGGCGTCGGCCGTCGCTCCCGGTTTGAGATGGCCATACGTGTCAATCGTCAGCTTGATTGTCGCAGTGCCTCAAGACCTGCTGGACGACGTTGCAGCGAAACCCCGGCTAGACACCAGCCACGCCCCGCAGGTGTGCCGTAGGGCGTGAAAATCAAGCTTTCTGCCGGACTCGTTTTCGTGGTCCAGGAAGTCGCTATTCTCCCGGCGGGCGTACTCCTCGGGATCGCGGCGGGCTTCCGACAGCCACAAGGCGCGGGCCGTGGCCAGGTCTTCGCGTATCATGTCGGCCATCGTCCATCGTGACGGCAGGCTGAACAACGGCGACCTGGCCGTCTTACTTGTGATGATGTTGCGCAGCATGTCGGCCAGGTCTGGCCGGATGTACTGGTTTGCGGCGTGCTTGTTCTTGGTGGCGCGGGCCTTCACGGTGACGTAGGGTCGTTCGCTGTCCAGTACCACCGATGACCGGCTTAGCGATCGCAGCTCGTTGGATCTGAGTCCGCTCTGTATGGCCAGGTCGTAGAGTGCGAGTCGCTCCGGGCCGGTCATGCCGTAGCGGTCGCCAGCTTTAAGGGTTGCGCGTTGCAGCCAGGGCCACTCCGTAGGTAGTAACATGCGGCGTTCGTGCCGGCGGTCGCTTTCGGGGTTGGCGCGGACAATCCCGGCAACCGGGTTGTCGGCCAGCTTTCCGCCATTGTGCAGCCATTTGGCAAATTGCTTCACGGCCGTTGTGAATGCTTGAACGGTTCGCGGCGATCGGCCGGCATCTCGGAGTTTGCGGGCGTGGGTGGCTAGATCATCGGCGTCAATGTCCTCGGTGGTTTGCCACTTGCAATCGTCTGCAATGTCGCGGATGTAACGAATGGTCTCGTTGATGTACTGGGCGGTTCTGCCGTTGGCCTTCAAGGTTGTTTCGAAGTCGTCGATATGCTGTGCGAGCGGCTTCTTGGCGGCTTTGGCGGCGGCTTCGTCTTTGCGATTTACGACACCGGCGCGGCGTGTGGCAGCATCCTGCTGCCACTTCCACATGATGGCTTCCGCAGCATCCTTGTGCACGCAGTTCGTAACTCGCTGGACCCACTGTCCGCGCTCATTTTTGTACTTGCCGTAATAGATACCGCCACGCTTGAATACCGTTGCCATGGTTCAACACTCCCCTGGTTGTCTGCTGGTTTCCGCTGCACGGTCACCCGAGTTTCGCCCCTGGCCCCTGGGTTCAGGGTGCGAAATGTCAACATCGATTCATCGTTTGCCCTTTTTTTTCTTGGCGGTCGGTCCCCGCCGTCGGATTTCCAAGTCGAGCAATGTGCCGATCTCGTCCAAGCCCTTCATGGACAGCCCGCCTTTTCCGTGCATGAATCGCGATAGCATGGCCTCGCCCAATCCCGTTTCCTTTGCGATGCGGTAACGGGATTCGGCCGCTTCCGCCAGGATTTGCCTCAACTGATTGCTGATCGATTGTTTTTTCCTCACGCGCGTCACCTCATTACTTGCTTAATTATCAAGTATGCGTCGCAAGTCGTCAAGGGGCCTGACCCTTGGAGGCAGGCAGGTCAGCGAACGTTGTTCGCCAGAATTTGGCGGATTCTCGGCTGCTATCGTGGCATTGCAGACTTCGCTAGACTCAGGTTCGGTATTCGACCGCGTTTGAACTGTAGGCGATACGCATGACCAAACTGACTGACTACGTGAAAACCGCTGAGGCAGCAGAGATCCTTGGCGTTGCGCAGAACACGCTCCGCATATGGGCAGAGGAAGGAAAAATCCCGATGCATCGCAATCCGGCGAATAATTACCGGCTGTTCCGGCGATCGGATTTAAGAAAATTCCTGCGCGAAGCGGCGAAGCCAGTTAAACCATCGAGAATCAAGAAGGTCAAATAGGGCACACATGGCAATTTTCCGTTTTCTCCAATGACCGACGACCTGTTGTTGCTTACTCTGGGCAAAACTCGGACGGGGTGACTATTCCAGTCGCCATCCGTTGCCTTGCCACTTGGTCGACGTGGGTATGGTCGCGTGGCAGCTCTGGGATAGGGTGATACGCTACGGCAGCAAGGAACGGATTTCGTCAGCTCTTGGTCTGGATCGGGAAGCCGCAGGCCGATGGATCGCGTTTTGGGCAGGCGCCATGACATCGGCAAAGCTGCACCCTGCTTTCAGTGTCCAGCCGGATGCCGTCAGCCAGAACTATCTTGATGCCCGAGCTGCCCAACAGGCGTGTGGATTGGACTTTCCAGGTTTCCCTAATCCCCCCCGCCACGGCACGATTAGTACGGCGATACTGGCGAAGATGCTGACGCTGTCGGAACCGTGGGCGGAACTCAATGCGGACTTTGCACGTCGTGTGGCCATCACTGTCGGTGGGCACCATGGGGTCTTTCCGGCCAGCGGATCATGGGACTTTGGTGCTGACGTCTTGGGAGGGCCGGCTTGGAATGCGGCGCGAACCGCAATTCTCAATCGGCTGAGTGACGCAGTTGATATCGACAAGGTCAAGAGGCCGCAAACGCCGCCTGAGGATGCCCATTGGTTCTTTATGATCCTTGCCGGCCTCACAAGTGTAGCCGACTGGATCGGCTCTAATCGCAGTTTTTTTGTGCCACGCCCAAAGACGAGAGACCTCGCGAAGTATGCCATCGAGGCAAGAGAGCAGGCGTCGCGTGCTCTAGACGATCTCGGTTGGACCGGATGGGAACCCGACGGGACCGGGCCGCGTACATTCGAGGAGCTATTTACATTCTCGCCACGCGGCGCACAGAAAGCCGCGGTTGCCATCGCTAGTCAGCTGGACCGGCCGGCGTTCGTGCTTATTGAAGCACCGACCGGGGAGGGAAAGACCGAAGCCGCTCTGTGTCTGGCTGATCATTGGACGCATGCGGCGGGGCAGCGTGGGCTATACGTCGCCTTGCCCACAATGGCTACCAGTAACCAGATGTTCGAGCGAGTTCGCGCCTTCCTTGCTCGGCGATATCCGGACCAAAAGGTCAATCTCCACCTGTTACACGGGCAGGCTCTCCTTTCGAAAGATTACACGGAAATGCAGCGCGAGGCGGAAAGGCAGCGGCAAGCGTTCGCGCCCGCCGTCGTTTACGACGACGACCGATCCTCCGGGGCCGTCGTGGCTGAGAGTTGGTTCGCCCAGAATAAGAAGCAGGGATTGTTGGCGCCATTCGCTGTCGGCACGATAGACCAAACATTGCTTGCTGTGCTGCAAACGAAGCATTTCTTCGTTCGGTTGTTTGGTCTAGCAGGCAAGACGGTTGTGCTTGACGAGGTACACGCCTACGACACTTACATGTCATCCATTCTGGATCGGCTGCTGGAGTGGCTGTCGGCTTTGGGCTGTTCTGTGGTGCTGCTCTCGGCAACCCTGCCCAAAGTTCGACGTCGCGCACTTCTGGAGGCGTGGAGCGGTACGAAACTGTCGGATCAAGCCACCGATTATCCGAGAGTGACCATGATTTCCGGCGATCGCGTGGAGGCACAGCATGTCGAAGCGGCGGCCGACCGACAAACGACGCTGGTCTTAGACTGGCGAGATCCAGAAAAACTCACGGTCGACCTGTGCGACGCCTTGCGCGGTGGCGGCTGCGCTGCGGTCATTTGCAATACGGTCGGCAAGGCACAGACGGTATTTACTGCCCTGCGAAACGCACTTTGCCCTCACGGCATCGACGTGGATCTTTTCCATGCCCGCTTCCCCTTCGGCCAGCGTCAGTCGATTGAGCA
Source organism: uncultured Planctomycetales bacterium (assembly GCA_963695565.1). Classification (GTDB taxonomy): domain Bacteria; phylum Planctomycetota; class Planctomycetia; order Pirellulales; family Pirellulaceae; genus CAVOGW01. The sequence continues at coordinate 531,234 of CAVOGW010000001.1, read as the reverse complement.
AACCGTTCTTCGGCGCTATGGCAAGACCAAGGATGACATTGTCAACGCAGAGAAGGTAATCACCACCGCTCCCCACCGACCCTCGAAAGCGGTATTGGTGGCAACCCAGGTTATCGAACAGAGCCTGGACCTTGATTTTGATCTCATGGTCTCTGAGGTCGCGCCGGTCGATCTGATACTCCAGCGCGCCGGTCGGCTTCACCGGCACCGCCGCACGAGACCCAACAGCCTCCCGACGCCGTCAGTCTGGCTAATGCAACCGAAAACTATCGACGGCATCCCACGCTTCGGCAACGACGAGTATATCTACGAGCCTTACGTGCTACTGCGGAGCTATCTCGCATTGCGTGCCAGGCAAATCGTTCAAGTACCCGATGAATTGGAGCGGCTGATCGAAGCCGTTTATGGTGACGACTCCGACGGATTCGCCACGGCACCAGATGAAGCCTGGGAGCGGGCACTTGCGGATAGCCTTGCCGCGAAGAACCGGCACTGCATGGAGGATCAGGCAACGGCAAGAGGCGTAGTCATCGAATCGGCTCGATTTGAGGACGACATCCTCGAGGTTTTTAACATGCAACTCGAGGAAGACGACAACCCTGAAATACACCGCACCATTCAGGCGGCAACGCGGCTCGCGGAGCCGAGCGTGTCCGTAGTACTGCTTTACCGAACGGCGATAGGGCTCTCGTTGTCACCGCGCGGCGACTCTATTGTTCCCCTCGATAAAATGCCATCGCTCGCCGACGCCAGGTTACTGCTGGGAAACTCCGTGACGCTGCAGCACCGTGGCTGCGTTGGTCACTTTATTCGCCAGCCGACTCCGGAGAAGTGGCGCGACAGCGGTCTCCTGCGTTTTTATCGAATTGCGGAATTGGACGAGGCAGGCTGCTGCTCTATTGGCGGATTCATTTTGAGGCTGGATGCGGATTTTGGAGTCGTGATCGAACGTGAATCGAAAAATGGAGGTGCGGCACCATGAGCCAGAGCTTCAACCTTTTGACCGAGCCATTCATTCCCTGTGTGATGCCGGACGGAACCTGTGCCACGTTTGGGCTGCGAGAAACTCTTCTGCGGGCCGGAGAGATTTGCGAAATCCGCGATGGCTCACCGCTGGTCACGTTGGCCCTGCACAGGCTGTTGTTGGCCATCTTGCACCGTAACTTTGGGCCAAAGAATCCCAATGAATGGAAGCCGCTCTGGCAGGCCGGCCGCGTCGACGACGTTAAACTGGACGCGTACTTCAGCCGCTGGCGGCAGCGATTCGACCTATTTGATGAGGATCGGCCCTTTTTCCAAACCGGGAGAATGACCACCGAGAATCCCTTACCGGTGGCCGCGCTTTTCGACCAAATGGCGTGCAACAATAACGCCACACTCTTCGATCACTCCGTAAACGATTCCGATCGAGGTGTCAGCGTTGCTGCTGCCGCTCGAGGCCTAATTGCACGGCAGGGGTTCGCGCTCGGACTTGGCGTCAGCCCGGACGTGTTTATCAATGGCAGGCGGGTCAAGACAGGCCACCGCAAGGACGGTCCGCTTGCCCGTGGACTGCTCGTGTTGGTCCGCGGCGACAACTTGTTTCAGACGCTGATGCTGAACCTGTCGCAGTACACACCGTCGCGGGAAGACATGCCGATATGGGAACGAGACGATACAGAGGCTGCCGTCGCAGAGCCTCGCACGGCCGGGCGGTTGGATCTATACACGTTTCAATGTCGCCGCCTGCGATTGGAATTAGATGATACTTCCGGAAACCTTGTCCGGGTTCACTTCGCACAAGGACGTGAGGTCCACCCGGACGAGAAGGACCCGATGAAGCCGTATCGTCGCGACGAGAAACGCGGCGACGTGCCCTTCGGAGTGGACGAGGAGCGAGCCTTGTGGCGTGACTCGTCCGCATTGCTGGAGCTGGCACACGATCCACATCGACCGATCCAGGCTTTGAACTGGGTGGCACGCGCTTGCCGCCGACGGAGTCGTTCCACGTCACGCGCGCTTTAATCTAGACGTCTTTGCTGTAGGCACGCAGCCGGGAAAAGCTACCAGTCTAATTTTCTGGCGTCACGACCGGCTGCCGTTGCCGCTCGATTACCTCGAAGATCCCGATCTGATCGGCAACCTGAAAGCAGCATTAGGCAGCGCTGAGAAATTCGCCAGTTGCCTGCGCGGCGCAGTATGGTCGCTGGTGGCCGCTGTCTTGGCTCCGGACCAGGAACTCGCGGACACAGACCGCGTTCGTGCGATGGTCAAATCTCTCGCCCCCGAACGGTGGTACTGGTCGCGGCTCGAAATCCCGTTTCGCGCATTTCTTGCCGAACTGCCTGGCGACCAGGCTCACCGCCAACACGAGGTTGGGGAGTGGTTCAGTATTTTGGACCGAACAGCCAAGCAGGCTTTCGACAATTGCATTCAGCAGTTCGATACGTCGTCGCGTGTGATGCGAGCTGCCGCGATTGCGAGTCAGAAACTTAGTCGCGATTTGTCCCCCCTGTTGCAATCATTCAAGGAGTACGGCGATGCCCTCGCAACGAACAGATGAAGCCTGGATTGGTCGGCTAGTCGGCCGGCTCAGGTCGTTGGTACCTGAAGGCCGCGAACCGGATCGGGCCACACTGGCTAAACTTCGCCGCGGCTTGGGTAAGCCGGTCGGGAAAGGCGGCGAACGCGATATCTGGTTATTCCGAAGTCTTGAAGGCGCGGCACCGGAACACGAGGAAGCTGCTCGCGCTGATCGCGTCTCTGTTCGGCATTCACCCGCGTTACGGCAAGGACAGATTCGGCATTGCATTTCGCCGCTTGTTCGAAGCGCGTGATGAATCACCAAGCATCGAGAAACGGTTTGCTGCACTCCTCGACGCGGACGCTGAGGATTTGACAACGCGGCTGCGCCAATCAATCAGCCTTCTCAAGCCCGACTTTCCGATTGACTGGAAAAGTCTCCTGCAAGACGTGGTGGACTGGGACCGCGAACGACGGCCCGTGCAACGCCGCTGGGCTCGCGAGTTCTGGGCCGGTCGATCCACCGTCGAGCCCACTGAAACCGATACCCCACAACAGCCCGAAGCGAGGACCACAGTATGATCGTCGAAATTCACATTCTGCAAAATTTTGCCCCGTCCTGCCTTAATCGGGACGATACGAACAGTCCGAAGGATTGCGAGTTTGGCGGGTTTCGTCGAGCTCGCATTAGCAGCCAATGCATCAAGCGGACAATTCGCCGGCACTTTGCCGCAGCGAACCTCTTGCCACTTGAAAATCTGGCCGATCGCTCCAAGCGGCTCATCACTGAGGTTGCTCAACAACTGGAGAAAAAAGGTCGAGATCTGGAAAAGGCTGCCGCCCATGTCAAGGCAGCGCTCGGTGCTGTGAAGCTCCAGTCCGACGACGCCAACGAAACGCAGTACCTCCTCTTTCTCGGCCACCGCGAGATCGCCTGCGCTCGCTGAACTGGTGCATAAGCATTGGGATACTCTCACTGAGGCGATCACCGTGGCGACCGCGAAGACCGGGGACAAGACAACCAAGAAAACCGCAAAAGAGAAGAAGGCCGACGCAAAGGATGCCGTTCCGGCCGACATCGCCAAGCAGATCAAGGCCCTGTTCGACGGTGGCAAGGCGGCAGACTTGGCGCTGTTTGGCCGGATGCTTGCCGACCAGCCCGACCTGAACCGAGACGCCGCTTGCCAAGTCGCACACGCGATCTCAACAAACCGCGTGTCGATGGAGATGGACTATTACACCGCCGTAGACGATCTCAAAGAACGTCGCAGGATGAGAACCGGCGCCGGCATGATTGGCACCGTCGAGTTCAATTCGGCCTGCTTCTACCGCTACGCCAATATCGACCTTGCGCAGTTGCAAAAGAATCTTCAGTGCGATGCGGAACTGGCCACCACGACTGTCGAGGCATTCCTGCCGCAGCGTCGGTCGAGGCGATCCCGACGGGTAAGCAGAACAGTATGGCGGCTCAGAATCCGCCCTCGCTGGTGTTTGCGGTCGTTCGGAAGTCTGGTTTCTGGTCGCTTGCCAATGCGTTCGTCAGACCAATATCAGCAGCGTCGCATGAGAACTTGGTCGTCAAATCCATCGAGGCGGTGCGAGACCACTGGAACCGGCTTGTCAGGGTCTACGGCGACACCAGCGTCATCCTTAAGTGCTGTATCACGCCCGAAGACGTCGACCTGACGGACCTCAACCAATCGGAGAATCTTAACGAACTCGTGAATCAGGTTCGGGCGCGATCTCTGCAAACGCCGTGGAGGCGACGTCGTGAATACCACGCTGCTAATTCGTCTGGCTGGCCCGATGCAGAGTTGGGGCACGCAAAGTCGCTTTTCCGTGCGGGATACTGGATTGGAACCCAGTAAGAGCGGCGTGATTGGTCTCGTCTGTGCCGCATTGGGACGAGCTGCGCGACCAGCCGGTAAGTGATTTGTCGGCACTCTCTATGGGTGTCCGCGTGGACCGTGAAGGCCGCATGAGCCGGGACTACCAAACGGCAATGGATGTGGCCAAAGCCGATCGATCCCATCCGGGTACAGTCACGTCAAGCCGCTATTACTTGGCCGACGCTGATTTTCTTGTTGGCTTAGAAGGGGACCGATCCCTGCTCGAAGAGATTAACGCGGGGCTAGCCGCTCCGCGCTGGCCGCTGTTCCTCGGTCGCAAGGCGTTTGTCCCAAGCCTACCGATCCGCGTGGGGCCACCGGTGGAAGGCGACTTGTCAAAGGTGCTTTGCGCGCACCCGTGGAGAAAACAACGTCGCTGGGACAAACCACGCGAGAATCTATTGCGATTAGTCCTCGAGACTCGGTTTGGCGAAGGCGACGAGTTGCGTCACGATGTGCCCCTTAGCTTCGCCGACCGCACTTTCACGTTGCGTCATGTCAGAACTACGTTTATTCCGCTTCCTCGCCTGGAGGACGACCCATGCTTTATTTGAGCCGCTTCTATCCCGACCTTCGAAGTAGCAATGTCCGGCGAGACCTGTCCGATCTGTACCAGCTTCATCGGACACTGATGCGGGCATTTCCGAACGCCGACGCGGGGGGACCGGGTCGTGTACTTTTTCGAGTCGACGTCGCGCGGGACACGCATCAGCCTTTTTTGCTTGTGCAGTCGACGAGACAGCCGGATTGGAATGCGCTTCCTCGCGACGACCGGAATCGCTCCTACACGACGCTGCCTCCAGAATCCAAACCCTACCAGCCAGCGCTTACCGAGGGGCAGCGACTGCGCTTCAGTCTTCGTGCCAACCCTGTAATTAAGCGCAAACTGGACGATGCAGTCGAGGGCAAGCGCCAGGCGCTGTTACGGGAGGAAGATCAGATTGCCTGGTTAACCCGAAAAGCTAGCGAAGGCGGGTTTGCGATGCGAAACACCCTCGTCGTGAAGGAAGGGTTCCAAGCGGCCACCAAATCGCAACATTCCCTGACTCATTTTGCGGTCCGTTTTGAAGGGACGCTCGAAGTTACTGATCAAGCGAAGTTTCAGCAGACGCTCGCGGCCGGCATCGGTCCTGCCAAGGCGTTCGGTTTTGGTCTGCTCACAATCGCGAGGGCCTAAATCCATGAACAATCTAATGCAGCTTACGCGGTTTGATGATCGGCTCAGCTACCTCTATCTCGAAAAAGGGCATATTGAACAGCAAGACAAGTCCATCGCCTATATCACTGAGAAAAAGCGAGTCCCAATTCCCGCCGCGAATTTGGCTCTGTTGCTGCTTGGTCCTGGCACGACGATTACCCACAAGGCGATATGCAACTTGGCGGATTGCAACTGCACAATTGTTTGGTGCGGCGAAGACGGAGTGCGCTTTTATTGCCATGGTAGAGGTGGAACCCACTACTCCAGGAATTTGCTTCGACAAGCAGAAATTGCGTTCAACCCGCGTGCCCGTAGCGAAGTGGTTCGGCGGATGTACGAGAAACGGTTTGCGGAACATATCGAACCGGGGACGCATATCCAAACCATACGAGGAAAAGAAGGGTTTCGGGTTCGAAACGCTTATCAGCGCGCTACGCAAGCGAATACGGCGTCGAGTGGAAGGGGAGAGACTACGACGCGGAGAATTGGGGTGGAGGGGACCCGCTAAATCGGGCCTTGTCGGCTGCCAGTGCGTGCCTGAACGGAATTGTTCACGCCGGCGTGGTGAGTGCCGGGTACTCCCCCGCCATTGGTTTCATACATACCGGCAAGATGCTTTCATTCGTGTACGACGTTTCTGATCTCTACAAGGTCAATTTGACCGTACCCCTCGCCTTTCAAACGGTCGCGCAGAGTACGGACAACGTCGAACGGCGGGTTCGTATGTCATGTAGAGAACTATTTCATAAGACTCGTTTTATCGAACGTTTGTTACCAGATATCGGGGAGGTGCTCAATGGTTGTGATGATCCTAGAAAAGGTTCCGGCGAGTCTACGCGGGGATCTCAGTCGCTGGATGATGGAGCCGAAGGCCGGGATATTCCTTGGTCACATGACCGCGCGGATCCGGGATGAACTTTGGAAGAAATCCATTTGCAATCAGCGGTGCGGCGCTTGTATGCAAATTTGGTCCTATCCGACCGAACAAGGATACAACTGGCGGTCGTTTGGCGATCCATCTCGAAACATCGTCGATTTCGAGGGGCTATATCTTGTGGAGATCCCGACCGATTGACCCAAGATGTTGGAGTCTTCCCCAGGCGTCTGGGGGTGAACCGGATCAGCTCAATAAGAGGCAGGTGCCGGTGTGCGTCTTCCCCAGGCGTCTGGGGGTGAACCGCGAGCATGCTGTTGCCCAGACGATGATGTGCGTGTCTTCCCCAGGCGTCTGGGGGTGAACCGCTAACGGAGCGCGCGTAGGCCTGCGAACGATGACCGACCGATCTCGCGTCTTCCCCAGGCGTCTGGGGGTGAACCGGCCAACCGGCGACGAGCGCAGCCATCAGCTGGCGCCGAACGTCTTCCCCAGGCGTCTGGGGGTGAACCGACTCAGACGCGCAAGAGCGATCGATGACGACAAGCCGATCAGCGTCTTCCCCAGGCGTCTGGGGGTGAACCGATCGCGGCAACGGCTTGATTGGCTCCAAGTCTTCCCCAGGCGTCTGGGGGTGAACCGCTTACTACGCTGCGAGCGAGTCGAGGTACGTCTTCCCCAGGCGTCTGGGGGTGAACCGGGCAGACTGGCGATTGGCCGACATGCGTCTTCAGCGTCTTCCCCAGGCGTCTGGGGGTGAACCGTGCTACATGCACAAGCTGGATTCACGTCTTCCCCAGGCGTCTGGGGGTGAACCGGAATCGACGTAGCCATTCGCTAGAGTCTTCCCCAGGCGTCTGGGGGTGAACCGGTCAGTGCACTGAGCACGTGAAATCTAGCGGCTAGTACGAGGTGTCTTCCCCAGGCGTCTGGGGGTGAACCGCTACCGATCGAGCCAGCGCGGAGGCTGATGTACTGTCTATGCTGTCTTCCCCAGGCGTCTGGGGGTGAACCGTAAATGTGGCAGTTGCCGGACGGACGAAACTCGTCTTCCCCAGGCGTCTGGGGGTGAACCGCTCACTAAACCACAAATCTTGCACTGATCCGCGTCTTCCCCAGGCGTCTGGGGGTGAACCGCTGACGGACATCAAAGCCAAACTCAATGGCTACGTCTTCCCCAGGCGTCTGGGGGTGAACCGCCGAGCGAGAATCATCGCACGTCGACCGCCGCCGCGCTCGCGCACGTCTTCCCCAGGCGTCTGGGGGTGAACCGTTCGTCAACGGTTGGTACATCAATGTCGACTGCGTCTTCCCCAGGCGTCTGGGGGTGAACCGAGCAGACTGTTACACGCTTTTACTTTTCGAGCGTCTTCCCCAGGCGTCTGGGGGTGAACCGTCCAACATGGAATGCCTTTGAGCCTACGTCAGCGTCTTCCCCAGGCGTCTGGGGGTGAACCGTACACGTCGGCTAGTATTGGAGTGGCACTGCCGTCTTCCCCAGGCGTCTGGGGGTGAACCGAAATGGCTGCTGCTGGTAATGGAAATGTCTTCCCCAGGCGTCTGGGGGTGAACCGAATGCTCGCCACGACTGCCACGCTGCGTTGATCGTCTTCCCCAGGCGTCTGGGGGTGAACCGAGTAAGCTATTCATTTGTTTGCCTTTCGTAAAAGTCTTCCCCAGGCGTCTGGGGGTGAACCGGCAACAGACGAACATCGAAGGATGCTATTTGATGTCTTCCCCAGGCGTCTGGGGGTGAACCGCCGCCGAAAGGCAGCGCAATCCCGGCGAGCTGGGTCTTCCCCAGGCGTCTGGGGGTGAACCGTCTAACCTTGCGGGCTTGATGGCTCCCTTAGTTGGGTCTTCCCCAGGCGTCTGGGGGTGAACCGCTTTGCGAGATTCTGGGCGTGGACGAAATACCGCGTCTTCCCCAGGCGTCTGGGGGTGAACCGCCGAAAGAGTGGTCGAGAAAACCAGTTTTCGCGTCTTCCCCAGGCGTCTGGGGGTGAACCGCCATCGTGCAGAACCGCATCAACGACTACGTGGCGCCTGGGGATAAACCAACGACGATGAAGTTTGGATTTTCGGGATCCGCATCCGCGGCTCGATCCTTACCAGCTCCATAACCGCCTCGATGTAATCCTGCGCCATCCGGCGCAACTTCGCTGCGTATCTGGCCACGTCCCGCTCGTATCGGAACGCGAACGGCTGCGGCAGCGGGACCGTGGCTAGGTCGCGAAGGGGGGCATCAATAGGGTAGGCGTGCAACTCGCCGGCCAAGTCCCGCAAGTAATCTCTGAACGAGCTCAGTCCGTAATCGAACGGCACGGTCCAGGCATGAAAGACACCTACCCATCGGGCTGAGCCAGGGACCACTGGGTGGGGCAGGTGATCATTTTCCACCGCAGCCGTCCCCAGGCCCATTTAGGTCCTTCACGGAGCGACCGTGAGGGACACCCGAAGGCCTCATTTTAGCGGGTGGCCGGTGGGCCCGACAGATACGGCGACCGCGCTGAATGCCGCTGATATGCGGTACCGTGAAATTGGAGCGGCCAGTTAGCTCCCGGGGCAAGAAGGATTTGGCCGCTCCAAGAAGCCGCTATTCGTTTCGCGCACCTTAAGAGTTTGAGGGTGCGCGAAATGAATTTTGTCATTTTCGCGGACAGTACCTGACGCCCTCCGAATCGGGTCCAGCCAGGGGCACCAGGCAGGTGGTGGTAGCCCGAAAGACGCAGTGTGGGCTCGTTGTCGCCCGGCGGATGGAATCTTGCGCCATTACTCCGCGCTCGGACCACCGAACATGTGCCTACAAAATCATCCGCTGCGTTGTGACCGAAAAGTCGCCGAGGCAGAGCATAGCCGTGGCGAGCGAGGCCAACAGTCCAGGCTCGGGAATCGCCGACGCTCCATCGGACGACGTGAACTTGTTCGCGTTCCAGAGAATGAAATCCTGGCCGTCGACCACGCCGTCACCATTTACCTCACCGTTGTCCCATAGCAGGCTATTGGTGAACTTTGAGGCGTTCCAGAGGATGAAATCTTGGCCGTCAACAACACCATCCAGGTTGGCATCCCCGCGTTTGTAGGGTGAGCCGAAGCCATTGACGGTGGCGGCATCTCCCAGCCACTGGTCTGCGTCCGCGTTATCGATTACACCGTCGCCCGTCAAGTCGAACTGGTCGTTAATGCCAGGTGTCACAGCAACACCCGGAGCGATGGGCCCCACGGCCAGCATGGCGTTCAGATCGTCGATGTTGCACGCCGAATCTGAGCTGAAGTCGCAGCTGTGACTCGGCTCAGCGACACCTGCGACGCGAAAACCTATCTCGAAGCCCTCGTTCGTCGGGACGTTGCGGCCGTCGACGACCCGTGTCGACGCGGCCAGGCTGCTGGAGACGCTGATCCAACCGCCGCCACGCACACCGCGAAAAGACGAACTAATGGCGGTTTCATTCCACTCCCACACGTTACCCCCCTGTTCGAAGGTGCCGTAGGGGCTCAGAGATGCCGTGTAGTGCGCCCACATCGGTCAGGTAGTTCGTGAGGCTGACGCTCGTTGATCCCGTGACGGCAAAACCGTCGTCGTAGCCGTTAGCAATGCCGTCATCCTTGAAGAAATTTGCCGTGTTCGACTGGGTCGGAGCGCCACTTCCTGGTGGCTGGTCACTGTAAGGCACGGCGTCCGTCGATGTGGGATAGTCCCAGTAGTTGGCCGTCACACCGTCGTTCTTGTGGTAGGCCGCCTTGTACCACTCGTCCTCGCTGGGGATGAAGAAGGTCGCACCGGGAGCCCGTGTTTCAGACACTCCGCTACCAATGGTGTAGACCCCGCTCTCCGTACCGCTGCCACCGGTGGGCTGGCCGTTTTCCAGCCAATTGATGAATCGCATGCCGTCAAAGAACGAGACGTATATGACCGGATTGTTGCCCTGTCCCGTTTTGAGCTGGTACTTGGAGCCGTTGGCGGCGCCGCTGTTGAAGTTGATGCCGCCGCTTTCATTGGCGGACATCAATGAGTTGTAGAGTGCCAGCGTATTTGCCCCCATGGGATCAGCCGCGTTCAGGAACTCGGTGTACTGGGCGTTCGTGACTTCATGCTTGCTGATGCGGTAGACGCTACTGACCGCGCCGAACGTCCCTTGGGATTGAACCTCGCCGGCCATTTCCGGGGTTCCCCACCGTGGCCCAGTCGAAGGTAACTGCGGCGTTGGCCGTACCGCCGCCAAAGGTGAGAAGGATAAATACAAATGTTGTTGTGGTCCAAATGCTCTTGCTGTTGCGAAACATGATTCCATCCCTCCACGGCGGCACCCCGTAACGCCCCTCGCAATCGCCGCCCAGGTCGGGGGGGTCGCTTCTTGCCACAGTGTCACGCCCCAAGCGGCCGGTGAGCCGGCTGGTGGCAGTGATCGCTTTCCGCCAGGCGCTCAGAAAAGGCAAAAGGCGATCCCAACACTGATTTCCGATATTTGGCCGGTGTCGCGCGTACCTTCTTTGTCATCAATTGCGAAGCAACCTCGGTTGCTCGAGACTCCGCGACGAACAAGCCCCAAAACATTACTCCTCAAAGACTCAACAATCACAACGGGCAAATTCCGATGTCCATCGCATTCTCCAGTTGAGCGATGGTTTTCCCGCGCATCCTTCCGGCGCCGCGCACACAAGACCGCACACGTTGCCATGCCGCGTTCAACGCTGCACATGGAATCTCCCGCGATCAGACAGAGATTCTTGTGCATTCATCGGGCACTTCTCATGCCGAATGTTGTTGCTGATGCCGTCCGTTTGCCAAAACCCCGTGGAAAGCGGTCTTCATTCATCGACAACAAACCACCCTTTCTTGGGGGGCGGGGCACCCAACGTCCGTCGTCCGGTAAAGTCCATTCCGTGTAAAACTTCGGGCACTTGACTCGTCACGGGCAACCGGTCGCGGCACTCAGCGGCCGCAGGATTGGTCCACCTGCCGTGATCGCCTACGTTTCTGCGAGGCCGCTCATGGCGCACACCGGATGAGGGCTAACGCGAAATGTCCAAAAGGGGTACAGCGACACCAAACCGAGGAAATTCCAACGTGTTTTATTTATCACCAGGGCTGATTGACCACGATGGGCGTTCGGTCCAAGACGGTTTCGCGCCGGAGGATCGCTTACCTGGGGCGCTGATCCTCGGGCATTACGACTCCGGTGCCAAGATAACTGTATCATATTGCATTGACTTGGACTGCGTAATCGCCCGCTATCCCCCCGGTCGGGAAATTGCCACCCAGATTCCCAGGCTTCAGATGCCCGACATCACTTGTTGCAACCTGTAGCAGTTGCACTAGGGATTCCGGTCATTCCCCAGATTCGTGCCGCCAGGCGATTGGTTGCCCCGCCAACTGCGGTGGGCCGTGCATGTGATCCTCCGATTGCACAATGCCGTCGTTGTGAGTCCTGCCGTGACGCTGATGACGCTGATGACGCTATATCCACAACTTCTTAGATGTGCCACGATGTGGAACTGCAGATACCTGATCACTTGCTGCCTTCCTACTCTCGTCGCGCCAACCGGGTTGCCCAAACCAACCTACTTTTCGTTGTCTGCGGCTCGGACCATTGCCGTGATGCCAGCCCTTATTGCTTCCGGTAGTCGGTGCCACGCTGCAACGACCCTGGCGAGGTCCGGGTCTTGTTTCGCAGATTCACGCACGGTGTGCGCCGCAAATGCGCCGCAGCAGAGGTCTGCAGTGGCATTTTCCTCGACGTCTGGTACACTTTTCCCATGACTCTTAATCAGTAGGTTCTTGGTTCGAGTCCAAGTGGGGGCACTTATGGCGGCTAGTGCATTCTCTTGCATATTTTCACACGATTCTCGGGAATCGTGGATGTTTCCTGGGACGTGCGTTTTTTTTGCCCGCTGCTAACTCTCGCAACGTGTCGCACCCGGGGTCCCTCATTTCGCACCGTGTGCGCCGCAAATGCGCCGCAAGAGTCGCTGCCGGTGGCGGCCAGCTCTTCGACCTCAGCCCGCGGTGCCACGATTCGGCGATCACGGCATCGCGGAGGGGCGTGCGAATTCCTTTGCTAATCCGGTCGCTGACACGCGCGGTAAACAGTTTCCAGGGAACCTGCGCGAGCCCCATCACGGGCCGAGCGTCAGTGATTGACGGGTCTTACCGGAACATCCGTCGAGACATGGCCAGCAAACCCGTGAGCAACAGGACGCCAGCTCCCGGCTCAGGGACGAGGACCGATATGTTATCGAGTCTGACATCGTAAAAAGCGTCGGTGAAGAAAAAACCAGGTACAGCGCCCGTGACCGCAAACTCGTCCACGCCTGCTAAGATGTCGCCGAATGTCACACCTGGTGGTAGGAGGGGTTCAAATGTGTTGGGATCCGTATCGCCAAATCCGATCCAACCTGGTGGTAGGGTAGATGACGTCGGGTCGAAAGTCACCGACCTGGTTTCCCAATCAGGATTAGGGTCCAAGCCGATCAGCCCCGCGTCATAGAAGACTCCCGAATCCCCATCGGGGCCCTGAATATCACGGTTCACGAGCCTAATTCCGATTGTTCGGACAATCTGGTTGCCTATGAAATCCGCCAAGGAAAAAGTCTTCACGTCGAAGCCAAGGGTCACCTCAGCAAATGGTGAATAGTCGCCAAGAAAACTAGGATTGGCCGGTTCGCCGACGCCTCCGGTCCGCAGGTCGTTGAAGAAAAGGGAAGCGGCATGATGGGCGTTACCTCCCGGATTTCCACCCGTAGGCACAAAGAATGCATTGCCAATGAAGCCGTCGTCGGAGCCTCCATCAAATCCTGCTACGGTTGTCGAGGCGGCGAAGGCGGTTGTCGTCGACAAACAGGTCAAAGCGGCAAACGAAATGGCTGCGAAAGTCTTCTTGATCATTGAATCTTCTCCCTCAAGCGGACGATGGAACGGAAAAAACGGAACGGTCTGTGTTTGCCCAAACAGGGAACTTGCTGGGCAAATAGAGAGCGTTCCAGGGCTGAGTCGAGTGGCTTTCTTCGTATTTCAGTTCGTCAGCTGGCAGCCATGGTTGCAAGGCAACGGAAGAACAGCATCTCTTGGAAGTGGCGTTCTTATGACGTGGCTAGGACACATGCAGATGTATCAGGTTACTGGACCAACTCACCGCCGGCAAGATATTATTTAGGACAATTTTGGATATTCGAGGCGTGGGACACTTCTCAAAACGTTTGTTTCGGGCCCGAGCCCAAGAAGCGTCCTGGTCAATAGCGTTGAGCAGACCGAGACCAGTGGCTTGCGGACGCGGCCGCCGAGAATAAGGATAGGGATCCAACGATCCGACCATCCGGAATTGGGTCGTACCGACGGCGAACCGGCTCCGTAAGGTGCCGGGTGGGCACTACCAAAGAGCGTCGTCCACTCTTTGCCGGTCGGACGTCTTTTCGGTTGTACATCGATTCGACGAGCATGACCTCCGTGGGAGGTTGCTGCTAAATGCACGACACTCGATTTGCAAACGAGTGGTACCGGGCCGTCCGAATTCTGTCGCTTACCCGGCACCTGATCGGCCTGTCGGTTTAATCGGAGACTGAGCTGTCATCGTGGCGTATCGCGTAGCGGGCCGAAGGATCTTCCATCAACGATGCCGAACTTTGTATTTTGTTGGGTATCGCGGCGATGGTTGGCAGATCCTTCAGTCGCGTTGCTCCTTCAGGATGACATTTTGCCCTTAACGGATTAAATCGACAGGCCGTGATAGTGCCGGTTCGCCGTTGCCTGCGAGTTGTCGTCACTTGTTTGCACCGAAAACTGCCGCACTCGTAGTACTGGGGCGTTCGCCTCGGCCCTCTATGCGTCAGCCTTCATCTCGAAATCGTGGGATTCTTGATTATAATTGGTTAAGCGAATATCCGCGTCTCCGAAGGGCCTCACGGGCCGAAAGCACGGTGAGAGAAATGCAATATCGGCAAGTGAGTGCAGTTGGCGCAGTGATCTTGGGGCTGGGCATCCTCGGAGCCTTGAACGGTACTGCCCAGGCGCGCCCATCGTATGGCAATAACTGTCTCAACTGCCATGGCAGCAGCGGTTTCGGCAACGACACCCCGGGCGCCATCTTCGATTTGCTAAGCCCGAACCAATCGACGATACCGAACGGCGCGTTCGGCGACCCCGACCGTGGCGAAGGCCCGCTGCCCGCTTACGTCGCGACGCCGGGCGGCAGCGTCACGCTTGACTTCATCATCAACGATCCGAGCGGGTTCACCCCGCCCTTCGTGCCGGATCGTTGGGCGATCGCCATCAAGAACATTCACCACACCGATCCGGATTACCAACTCGGTAACCTCGACCCGTTGACATGGCGCGACGACCAACTGACGCTGGACGGAGCGCAACCCGGTCCGGATCCCAACAGCCCCAACCCTGCGCCGTTCCCGACGTCCGCGGCCGACTGGTCGCTCTACACCGGCTTGGGAACCGGAGTACAGTACTACGGCAGCACGCCCGACCGCGGCCACGCGTGGGTTGGCCCGTTTCAATTCAGTCTGGTGATTGGCATTCCCGCGGGCGTTCTTCCCGGCTGGTACGACATCGAGGTCTCATCTTCTGGTTGGGACTATGCTCAAAGCTTGTCTTTCGATGACGACGCGCATTTCTATCTGAACGTCATCCCCGAGCCGGCCTCGTCGGTAATACTTGTAGCGGGAGTGTTGCTGCTTCGCCGCGGGTGTACCCGTTCCTGCCGTGCGAATAAGCACTTGAAGGCGCGCTGATCCGCGCGCTTGCTTTTTTTGACGGCATGGTGCCGCGCCGCCGTTGCCCACTAGTTGTCGTCACTTGCTCGGCACGGAGACGAACGCTGCCCGAGCGGGGGGCTCCAGGCGTGAAGCGGCGTAACCGAAAACTGCCGCCGCTGCGGCCGAGAGGCCAGCGTAAACTAAAGGCAGTGCACCGTAGGATGCATCCTTTGGGTTGTAGGCAACGAGCGTGAACAATGCCGTCGCCATCACCAGGGTCAGTGATAGTCCCAGAGAAGCCAGATACCTGGACGCTTGATGCATGATATGTTCTCCTTAATAACCGTGCCAAATTGGACTTGTCTTACGAAAAAAATTTGCGGCGAATTGACGCCAACTATCCAATGCCAATGCGCTAAGCCAGCTTCCCGTCGGCCTGCAGGCCAATGCCGCGATCCGCCACTTAGGGAGCCGCACGCGCCCGGACATGACGTCGCAATCACGGCGACGGATTTCCGTTCCGATGCTTCGATAAAGCGTTGCTGCCAGTTCGATCGCGGGTCGGACATTCCTGGGAAGCAAGGGGATACCCGACACGCCGCGCTCGTAGTACCGGTCGGCAAGCGTTAGCATCTTGGCGACGAGGGGTTTAACTCGCGAACTCTCAGGGGGTTCAGAAACGTCGACTGGGATGTCCAGCCAACTCGCCGGCAAATAGCATCGCCCCCGCTGCCAGTCCTCCAGCACGTCACGACTGATATTTGTGAGCTGCATGGCGATCCCTAAGTCACATGCTCTTTCCAAGGCTGCGCGGTGCCTGACGCCCAGGACGTGGCACATCATGACGCCCACACAGCCGGCCGCGTGATAACAATACGTAAGCAGATCATCGAGCGACTCAGTCTGAGTAACTGACAGATCCATTTCCATACCGAGCAACAGGTCCAACGGCAATTGCATCGGAATGTCGCAGCACCCGACGACAGAGGCCAGCCAGGCGGATGCCTGGTGCTGTGGCCGACGCCCAGCGTAGACCCGTTCGACGTCTTCGCGCAGGCGGTCGAGTTGTCGAGCCGCGGCCTCTGTCGACCGTGTCCGATCCACTGCGTCGTCACACCAGCGGCACCACGCGTAAAGTAGTTCCGTATTGCGGCGTACATGCTTGGGCAGTAGTCTGGCAGCCATCGAGAATGAACGACTGTGCGTGTGAATAACCTCGGCGTGTTGGCTGGGAACAGCTTCGAAATGAAAACTCATGGTGCCGCCACTCCTAAATCCTGGGCCACGAGTCCCACCGTGGCCTTGGCTGTGTTGACGACCCCGGGAATTCCGGCGCCGGGATGAGTACCCGCGCCGGCAATGTACAAGCCTGGAATATGGTGATCTCGATTGTGGGGGCGAAAGAAGGCGCTCTGGGACAGTTTTGGGGCCACGGAAAATGCGGAGCCATGGTAGGCGTTCAACTGATCACGAAAGTCGTGGGGGGTAAAATGCCTGCGTGTGACGATAGAATCGCGAAGTCCCGGCAGGTATCCCTCGAGCGATTCCAAGATGGAATCTCCGTACGAGGGAGCGACCGACGACCAGTTGAGGTCTGCGCGTCCCAGATGGGGAACTGGACTTAAGACGTAGAAAGCCTCACATCCGGCCGGTGCCAACGAGGGATCGGTCACCGTGGGGGCATGAAGGTAAAGACTGAAGTCACGGGCGAGGTCACGGCCGGAAAAGATATCCCGTAACAGCCCCTTGAATCGAGGTCCGAACAAAATCGTATGGTGGGCCAGGTGTTCGTATCGACGTGACGTACCAAAGTACATTACGAACAGGGACATGGACCAATCCATCCGCCGCAGCCTTCGCGCCATGCGTTCCGCCTGAGGTTCGCCAGCGTAAAGTCGCGCATAGGTATGATGAAGATCGGCGTTGGAAACAACGAGGTCAAAGGGCTCGCGATCTCGCTCGCGAGTCGTGACCAGATGTCGCACTCCGGATGGATGAGCGGAGCCTGTGTGATGTTGCAGCTCGACCTTCTGAACCGGAGTTTCCATCCGCAGTTCTCCTCCGAGGTCTTGGTACAATCGCACGAGTCCATGAACCAGTGCCCCCGTACCGCCTTGGGGAAAAAATACGCCCCATTCGCGTTCAATCCAGTGGATCAGTGTATAGATCGAACTTGTGTCGAGCGGGTTGCCGCCCACTAGCAGCGGATGGAAACTGAACGCTTGCCGGAGATGTTCGTTGCGAATGTAGCGGGACACCGTCGAGTAAACGGATCGATACGCCCTGAGCTTTAACAGATCGGGGGCGACCCGCACCATGTCGGAAAATCTCAGAAAGGGCTGAGCCCCGAGTTCTACGTAACCCTTCTGGAACACTCGCTGGGTATAATCTGCGAATTTTCGGTAGCCGCTTACGTCGGCTGGATTAATTCGACGAATCTGTTCCAACAGAGCCGACTCGTCGCCCACATAATCGAATTCGATACCGTCGGCCCAGCGTAAACGATAAAAGGGAGTCACCGGCAGGAGTCTTACGTACTGCTGCAGCTTTCGGCCACTGATGGTGAACAGCTCTTCCAGACACTGAGGTGCTGTGATGACGGTGGGGCCCGCATCGAAGGTGAATCCTTGATCTTCGTAGACATAGGCACGTCCTCCCGGTTTATCTCGAGCCTCAAAACAGACGGTTTGCACGCCCATCGCCTGCAAACGAATCGCTGCAGCAAGGCCGCCAAAGCCGCTGCCGATGACGGCAGCTCGCGCATGCGTCCGGTGAACAGCATTCCAGCGGCCGCCGACCCGATGGGCTGCGTCATACGGATTGGCAGACGATGCGTTTTGCAGTTCAAGCATAGCTGTATTCCACTCTCTGAATAATTTTCCTTAGCTTCCGCAGCGCCGGGCCGATGCTTAGATGCCCCTCGAGTTCGCGGTAGGCACTCATGAGCGTGTGGCGAATGACCGCAACGCCCGCCGATTCCACGTGACTCAAGAGCTTCATGGCGATGCACCGTGTGTCATGAGCCGAACGGGATTCGGCCAAAGCATCCCGAAGCTCCACAAAGACATCCGTGGACGTCGTTTGCACCAGCCATGCCCACGGCCACGTCACCCGATGGTTCTTCAAATCGTCGCACCGCCCGCCCAACTGGGCGGAGGCGCGTAATTCAGCCAGATCGTTGAGCATCTGCAACCCGGTTCCCAGTCGCATGCCGAATTGATCGAGCGAACGAACAACCCATTCATCGCCGTCGGCTGCCGTCGCTCCCAGCCAGGCGGCCCAGGCCATCAACCCACCCGTCTTTTGCGTTGTGATGGCTCGCACGATTTCTTCCATCTCCTGGGGTTGAAGATGCTGAACGTCGGCACCCAGATCCAGGGCCTGGCCTTCGTGGCAGTTGCGGATAGTGGTGGTCGTGCGGGAAAAAACTTCCGCCATGATTCCCTGGAGGATTGGCAGGTTGGCGAGGATTTCGAGGGCGCGAAAATACATCCAATTTCCAGCGTTGATGGCGAGCGGTTCACCGATCAAGCGATGCAACGTAGGTCCGTTTCGTCGATGGGTCGAGTTGTCCTCCACGTCGTCGATGATCAGCGACCCCGTATGCAGCACTTCCACCACATCTGCCAGCTGATTTGGAACTTCGCCGATCCCGCCGGCGATTTGAAACGAAAGTGAGACGACCTCCGCGCGAAATCGCTTGCTGGGACGAGCCAGGAATTCGTCAACCGGTCTAGTCAGCACGCGATCTCGCAACCGCAGTAACGCGTCGGAACCGCAGTCCGACGTGATGCCGACCTCGGCAGTCTTTACCGCATCGTTGTTCAAGAGGATGTCGACAGGCATGAGTCAGCGCGCTTGTGGAGATTGAGAAAACGAAGTGGTGTCAGGCCGGAAGGCGGCCAGCCCACAATCATTCGGGCAGCATCGCGCGCCGTGAATTCATGCGCATAGAATCGGCTAATCGCATCCTGAGGCAGTACGCGGTAGAGCCTCTCGAATATCTGCCAGCGATTGCCCGGGCGAACAAGTCGAAACAATAAGCGGTTAAGAAATCGGGCGAATTTGGCGCGTCGTTGATGCGATGCTGCCAGGTTTTGCATTGCCTTCGCAGCGTTCTGAGCCGTGGCTGAAGCGATCGTTTCAGCGACGCGAACTGCTAACGGAAACGAATAACCTGTCGCCGCATGAAACCAGCCTCCTGCGTAACCGGCGACGAGCGGAGTCGATGCGTGCGGCAGACATGCGTCCGTAAAGGGCATGGGCAAACAGCCAGACTCGGTGCGCAAAACCCTCCAAGCGCCCACGCCGCGCGAGCGTATATGACAGCCAATACGCTCTATGAATCGATCGTGATCAATGTGCGGTTGATCAGAAAAACACGTGTCCTCGATGAGCACTCGATGGTCGCTGAATGGGAGCACGTAGAGGAATCGAAACCCATCCGTTTGTGCCGTACACGCATCCATCAGCATGGGCGTCGTGGTGGGCCAGGGCCGATCCGATTCGATCTCCAATCCCACAAATTTCTGGTAGCCGAAACCGGAAGCCGGCAGGGAATCGAGGGACCGTCCGCGGCAGTCAATGACCACGCGACCGCGGAATTCACGTCCATCTGTGGTGAGCACGGCATGAGCTCGAACAACCGAAACAGGCGTGGAATACAGCACCTGCAGTAGCCTGGAACCATCCGACGATGTTTGTTGCTCGTGCGAAGTGACCACCTCACGAAAATGCGCGGAAGTTACACAGCGATAGGGCTGGTCGACATACCTGCGAAGCCCGGGGAATTGGACATCGTAGCCCGGCCAACTATGCGTCACGAGTGGCTTGATCCAGTCCTCCGCGTGCACCGGAATGTCGCGGGCGTGGCAACACCAGGTATGGTTCCCACCGCACTCGCTGTGCCGCTCGATCAGGAGGACACGGCAATCGGGCTGTCGATAACGCAGGGCCAAGGCCAGGAGGCCGCTTTGAAGTCCACCTCCTACCATGATGTAGTCATAGTCGCGAGCAGGGATCATGTGATGACTCCGTTCAGCAGATCGCCCTCTCTGGGTGACAGCCGCTTGTAGCTGATCATGTTGGCAGCAATGTGTAGCAGCAGGTGAGGCACGGCGATCGCACTCAGGCCGATGAAGGTGGTTCGTATTAAGGCCGTCGGCAGCGTCTCGGTCCGCGTCAAGAACCAGAAAGCGACCAAAGCTCCAAGAGCCGTCAACCCCGTTAAGGGCAGCAATCGCAGAACGAATGAACTGAATCCACCGCCGTGTAACATGCGCAGTTTGCGCAGACCAATGATCGAGTGCCAGCCGCAGAAATAGACGGTAAATGAAAGCAGCGGACCGGCGAAGGCGAACATCGCAGCAAAGCAAAGCGTGCGGCAGATACTCAGCGTACGCCAGCCTCGGAGGATGCAGTCCACCAGCAGCGCTGGTGCGAAGATCAATCCGCTGAACGCCGCGGCTGAAACTGTCATCGATGCCGTCCAAACAGAGGCGTGGGGAAGCACCATGGCAAGAGTGGTTTTCAGCGCGACCGGTTGCGAGATGGCGGGGACCCAAATGACCATACCTCCACGAGCGATGCTCACCCAGTGGCTCCACATCGTGTCCAGTGGCTGCTCTTCCTCTTCAACGCCAAAGTGCCAACTCGACGCCAGCAGAAAGGATAAGACCGTGAGTGTCGGTAGCGTGTACCAACCGATCACGACCAATGCAGCAACCGCGAGATAGCCCAGAAGAAAGACCGGGAGCCAGAAATGCTTCAGATCATGCTCGAGCAAATCCCGACCAACCCAATGGTCCAACGCACCATGAGGCACCCCGACGACCGCGACGAGCAGGCTCAGGCAGCCTATTTGCCAAATGAAGGAGGGGGCCAAGCCGGCAACGCTCACCGCGGCAATCAGCAGTGCTGCTAGATTGATCAGCGAGGTATGCATCGACTTGACTCCCGTCCATTCTCAGCTGCCATGCAGGTGCCCGAAGGCCATACGCGGACTAAACAGTGGCCATCGCGGGACGTGCCTCGAAGTCCAAGCTGCTGCCACTTTTCGCGCGTGCAATGAAGTAAATGAGCACGCCAAAGCCGGCCTTGGCCGTCATGTCAGCAATCGCATATCCGATCTGCAGTGCCACGATTCCTGACGGGTCAACGCCCCCACCAGCCTTAGCGGTCAAGGCAGCCGGCGTACCACCCATCGCGTAAGCGATGGGATAGACTGCCCAAGTGATCAGAATTACCAAGCGTGCGATCTCGATTAGCTTCCGCGCCGCCGCGGGCTGGGAAGGAAGTGACTTGGTCAGCTCGACCCACAGCACGAACAGAATGTAGAAGAAGGGAACGGAACTCAAACTGCCCCAGATCACTCGTTCAGTCCATCGCGCCGGGTCCGCAATGACCTCACCGGGATATCCCAGCGCGATCATGGCAGCCGCAGCAATCACGAGCCGCGTCAGCAATTTGCGGGCATGCGAAGGTTCTAGCCGCATGACCACCACAAGTTCGACCATCAACAGAGGTACCGTCAGAATCCAGTCTGCATAGCGGTAAAAGTCGTTGAATGCCGCCCCGGTCCCGGCATAACCGGCAGCTTCGCCCAACGAGTAGGCATCGTGCCAACTGTGGCGGATCATGAAGTAGTGGTAGCACGCGATGGTGCAGACCAGCCCCGAGATCGTGAGCGCAGGTCGATACTCGGGGGCGACGGTCGACCGCGAGAGATAGAGAAACAATGCCGCGGCCCCCATCGTGGCCACGGTCATCGAGAACACATTGTCCACGATGTTATACTGAAAGACCGAAAGATCTGGCATGCTGACAGCCAGAAACAGGGGAAGGTGAAACATGATTCGCGTTCCTTTTAAAAATCTTAGAGCCAGCCCGCCCAAAAACTACCGAAACCACCAACTCGAAGTGGACCGCGGAGGTTTCGACCGTATTAACTTGATAAACGCGCTGGTTTCAAGGTCTTTCGGTTTGCGGTTCATGGGCGTGGCGACGATGAAACTTCCAATACTGTCTTTGTAGTCACGTGGTGTGAATAGAACACTGTCGACCTCTGAATTTGCTGCCACTTTTGGTTTAAGCGAATCGTCAGTGCGCCGTCTGGCAGACGGAGGGCACGTGCGCTTCCATCGCACTCGCGGCGGACATCGTCGAATTCCGATTGCGGAGGCCGTGCGATTCGCCCGCGAAACCGCATCAGAGATTCTGCGACCGGACTTGTTGGGCTTTGTGGAGGGTATCGAGAGGTCGATACCGGCCGATTCCTATGCGGATCGACTGATGGCCGCACTGCGCGAAGGTCATGCTGCAGCGGTAATGGGCCTTCTGCAAGCCATGTATGCCGACGGGATGACGGTGGCGGAGATGTGCGACGGTCCGATGAAATCTGCGATGTCCGTTCTGGGTGAGGCCTGGCCGCAAGACCTAAGAAGCATTTTCGTGGAACACCGCGCTTCGATGCTCTGCGTCAGCGCCCTATGCCAATTGGGGCTCGTATTGCCGGAGCCACGCCAAGAACAACATGGGATCACTGGGCGCCGCACCGCAGGGGGATCACTATCTGATACCCAGCGTAATGGCCTCGGCCGTTTTGCGTGAATGTGGTTTCGAGGATACCAACTTAGGGACAGATACTCCGGTGGACGTGATTGCCGACGCCGCCGAAGACGAGCACCCCAGGCTGGTGTGGCTGACAGTCAGCAATCCGTTGCAGAGTCGGCGTCAGTATCGCGAGATCGAACGACTTGCGACCACCGTTAATGGTTACGGCGGAACGATCGTGGTGGGGGGCAGGAGTGCTGCGATGTACGAGTGGCCATTGGCCAGGCATGCTAGTTCGATGGTGGAACTCAGCCTGATTGCTGGGCAGCTAGTGGCTTCGATGGACGCAGCCCACAACGGAAAACGAGCAGCCCAACACGGCCGGTAGCAGCCCATGGGCATGGTCCATGGCTGGACGCACTTACATCGCTCCACTCTCGCCACCACTGTCCGCTGCCCGGTTGAATGCCGAGTCAAATTGACCGCCGCTCGAACCCTGTCGATCTCGCGCCTCGAATTCTGCGAGATCGGTACTTTCCGCGGCTTCTTCGGGATGCGCCTTCAACGCCTGAGGCGGTTTGTCAGGTCGTGCAGAATCCGTCCGATCTGCTGCGAAGATGCGCGTGAAGAAGCAGAATACACCAAGCACGCTAAGACCATATAACATGGCGATAACGGCAAGAACCACATCATACGGTTTCTCGGTGGAGAGCGAGAATCGCAGCAAGACCGTCGAAATCACAAAACCCGCGTTGCGAAACACGTACTGATAGCGGTCGTAGTAGGCGATCGAAACGATCAACAACAGTACGTCAGTAAAAATCATGAACTCAAAAAACGCAGGAAAGAAAAACACATCTAAATCGTGTGCCGTCATCGGGGGCTGGTTCGCCCAGGGTACTGAACCAGCAATCCAGACAAACAGGTTGTAACCCGCCAGGGTGACAAGAAGTCCGCTCAGCAGCACGGCTACCAACTTCTTCAACGCAATAAAACCCTCCAAGTCTCTTGTGGTAGCTGATTTTGCTACGTGCTTTCGCACGTAGTAAAATAGCGTGACCAGCAGGAACATGACAACAGCTCCCACCATGTCCAGCATCACCGCGCGTGCTGCATCCACTTGCGACCACCAGTTTTCCAGCGAGCGAAACTCGCCGATGTCCTTGAACACTCCCCGCACGGTAATCAGCGAGATGATTTCATATTGCTTGCCGATGGAACTCGTATGGGATTGCGGAAGTGCAAGCACGAGCAGCAGCACTTCATACAACAGGATGAACGTGAAGGGCGTATAGACGGCGTGCAAATAATTGAGATCCAGACCCGCGAGCACCCCAGTTCCCCAGGTCGGTATGGTCCGGGCCAAAAAGATCAGAAGCAGGTGCAGCAGGAACCCCCAGGCCGACAGGTAGACCGCGATTTGTTCGAGGTACTGGCGGTACTTGTAACTGTTCAGGCGATCGTAAATACCCGCAAACAGCGCTGCTGCCGAAGAAAACAAGCTAAACGTAGGCATGGTATGTGGGCTGACCTGATTTGCGGGAGTGCTCATGTGCGTGCAGGCGATTGATCGGGTATCTACCGCGAGCCGGCGATAACCGATTTGCCGGTGATGTCTTAACGATGCAGGTTGAGGAGATGCAGATTCAGGAATGGGCAAACGCACATTTTCGGAAAATCATCCCCGCCTCAGCCGCATCCAGCTTGTTGCGGGGATGTTGCTGCTTCGCTGCCGTTGTGTCCGTACCCACCGTGCGAATCAGCACTTAAGGGCGCGCTGACCCGCGCGCTTGCGCTTCTTGATTTTACGCATTCTCGGTCCCATTTCGCCGAGACCCGTAATCTAGCCGATGGCCGGGCTCACTCGCTTGCGCGTCGTGCTTGTATCTTTCGCGCGTCAGCACCGCCGAGCGCATCACACAGAACCCGTGGGATCCAGCGTGGAACAGGTTTTGCAGTGTGCAGTGGAAGAAAATTCAACGGGAATCCACTAACTTTGCATTTCGCGAAGGAGGCAGAACCATGTGCCCATTCCATTTCAGTAAGAATCGTGCGACTGGCCTGATCGTCGCGGTCGCTGTGCTGGTTTGTGCGAGCCGGCCCGTAGTCGCCTTTAATCCACAGCCGGAGCCGCCTGCCGACACGTGGAATGTTCAGGGTTTTGTCGACATGACCGCCCTGACGTCGGTGCCAACTGGGGCCGCCAATCCGTTTAACGTGGATCCAACGCTCATCGGCGACGGTTTGGTGGATTTCCACGGCGGCGTGATCGCCACGTTTATTGCACCGACGAACGCCTTTACCGGAAAGCCGGAAGACGGTACCTACTATCCCACGATGGAGTACTTCCGGTTGCAGATCGGGAACACAAGTTGGGATGAGACGATGATTCCCGCCGAGAGTGTCGAGTTCCAACTTCAAGGCGGGCTGGTCACTGGCGTCAGCGCCGTCATTACGATCACGCTTTTGGAGCATCCCGACCTGGAGTTCTTCTTGCCTCGTTCCCCTGGGACGTGGCTGGCCACCGATGATCGTAACGGCGTCAACCTCGGGACCATCTTTGGCAATTACGATCTCCGGGATGGCGTCGTTCCCGAACCGGGATCATTGTCGCTGCTGCTGATCGGCACGCTACTGCTGAGCGGTTACCGCCTTACGTGAATCACGCACTTGTGCATTGCGTTGGGAAATTACCTGGGACGGAGCTTGTCGCTGATTGGGCTGGCTCGATTTCAAAACGGGTTGGAAGGCGCCACCCGAATTCATGTCGCTGACCCGGCACCTTACAGTGCCGGTTCGCCGGCATGTGCTACCGTTATGCCAGTCGGTACAGGCGCCGCAGCAGCCATTCCAGCGCAAGTGGTCCGCAAATCAAGACGATTAGCCACGCCATCAAGCGTTGCTGAAAGTCCTTATCGGGTGCTCCCGGAAAATAGGTCTCTTGACCCTGCGGAGACAAACTGGCCGCTAGACCTGCCGGCAGCGGCTGAAGCTGGTTGCGATCTGGCATTGTTTCGTTGCCAGGCGCGTCATCGCCGACGTCGCCTGGTCGTTCCTCGGCGCTGCGGTTGTCGGCCGCCCCGTGATCGTTCGTACCGGAACCCACGGCCGCAGGCAGGCCCACAAAGTACCGACCGCCGGTGTCGGTGGCCAATTCGCTGAGCACGGCATCATTACGCTGGGGCGATTCTACTTCACGATCGGGAAGTCGCGCGCGCACCGTCTTCGTAAGCAATTCCAGATCGGGACTGTCGGGTATCGGCAGATCGATGCGAAAGTCACCCTCGCTGACCGCGTTGAATTGTCCGGAAAAGGTCCCCGCCTGTCCGGTCTCCTGGACCTTCTGCAGGATCAACGGCAGTTGAGCACCGCTGGGTTGAACCAGGATGGCCGGGACCTGTGGCTGATCCAGCGGCCGGAATTGCGGATCGGACAAGCTAGCGCGGACGACGATCGTCTCGCCCAGCACGCAGCGGTCTTTGCTGACGAGCAGCGTCCCGCGGCTTGAATCGCGCAACAGTCGGCCTTCGCTGATATAGCGAATCAGCTTCGTGTAGAACTGGTCAAAGTAATTCGTATCCAGTTCATTCAACCGCCATAGTTCGCCGCTGGCAATATAGAATACGCGCCCGGAACCGTAGAACTGTCCGGCCCAGAACACCGGGAGTTCCCCGTCAATTTCGGTGTCCGGGTTCGAGAAGCGACCGTACACGGTGGCGGCTGGCTTAGCCCCTCTGACGGGCTGATATCCGTAGACTCCCTTAAATCGGTTCCAGGCCTCCCGGCTTTCGCTCGCCGTATCTCCCAGCCAGAGAAAACGTGCCATCTGCCCATCCTCCGTCAACTCGATCGGCCACGGTTTGGTGGCGACGTAGCTGCCCCGGCTCAGCAGGCTGCCGGTGCGCTGGTAGAACGCCACCGGATACAGCGCACGCAGCAGATTGTCGCCGCTGCGCGATTCGGCCAGCGCGGTCCACTCGGGCGTGTACACAGGTCCGGCGACCAGGATCAAGCCCCCCGCCTTTTCCCCCACCCAACGTTCCAGCAGTTCGATCTGTTGCTGATCCAAAGACATCCAATCTGGGTCGAAGGCGACGACGCAATCGTAGTCGAACATCTCCTCGGCGAACGAGGGAAACGAGGGCAGGATCGCATCGGCCTCCTGGGCCACATCCCCTGCCGCATGCTGCAAGTATAGATGCGAAGTAATCTCCGGATCGCGAAAACACATGGTGCGCAAAAACTGGTACTCCCGCGTGGGGCCACCGGCCACAATCAGCAGTTTCGTCTTGCGGTCCACCACCTGCACCACGCTCGATTGCTGGTTGTCGCCGGAGTCCAAATCACCGGGCGGTGCTTTGACACGGACCACATATCGCAGTTTTCCGATCTGGTCCGGTTTGACCTCAAAGTCGAGCGAGCGTAATTGACCATCGGCTCCGAGTGTAACGCGGCGCTCCTCGATAAATATTTCGGGCGCCTGTTGATTGTCCGCCCCCTGGTTGTTCGTTTTTCCTGTGGTATTGGCGGCGGACAGTTCCACGCGCACGGTTTGTCCGCTGAGCCCGAACGCCTGCACAAACACGGTCAGATTAAAGGCGTCGCCTGGGTAGACTCGGGCTGGGACTTCAAGATCGACGATCCGCACATTCATGGGCGGCTGGTTGGAGCCCACGCCTACGGTATAGACCGGGATTTCAGCTGCTTGGGCGATCTGCATGGCTTCCCGCCAATCCAGGCCCGCATTGGCGTTGCCATCGGTAATCAGGCAGATGCCGGCGATGGGACCGCCTCCTTCTTCGTTCGCGATAAAGCTCAACGCGTCGCCCAGTCGAGTCGCCACGCCCGTCGGCTTCAAATCATCCAGCCAGTTGATCGAGGCTTCATTCTCTACGGCGGTCGGTGCGGCCGTGGCCGCGGAATCTGCTTCGAGCGGCTGGTCACGAACCAATTGGAGCCAGCCAATGTCCGGATGGCGCACGTTGTTGGTCCCCACCACGATCAGGGCCAGCAACAAGGATACAACGCCCACCAGCAATGGCCAGCTCTCATCATTGACGGCGTGTCGCGGGCGGACGGCATGCCACAGCAGACCCAACACGGCTGTTGCCAACAGGGCTCCGGCCAGGCACCACATCCAGCGAGATTCGATAATCGCACGTCGCTGCGGTTCGCTGTCCTGCGGTTCCGTTCCTCGAGGCTGGTCGGCGGATGCCTTGGGTAGCGCGGCCAGTTGCCGGGGCTTTTCCGACTGGTCAAATCCGTACACGATCACGTCGTGGTCGTGCCGCAATTGTTCGACCAAAGTCGAGTTCTGCAGCGCGTCCGCCACGCGCTCGGCACGGCTTTGATCACCAGGGTTTTCAGCCGGATCCAGATCGACCAGCCCCATGCTTTGACTGGTGTCCACGGCCAGCACCACTCGTGAATTCTTGACGATGCGATACTCACTCCGCTTTTCAATTCCCAAAAAGAAGATCAGCAGTCCCGCCAAGGCGGCGCATCGGAGCGTGATCAGCAACCAGCGCACCGTGCGAGGCAGTTCTTCTCCGTCCCGGCGATACAGGGCCACGACCAGTGCCAGCAAGACCAGCGAGAGCGCGGCGAACAGCGGCCAGTGCCACCACTGCTGCATCGACTGTAAACGCGAGAGCTCAAAATAGGTGCGCGATGCCGTGTCGGCCAACACCGCCAGGCTGGTCGTGGCGTGGGGACTCATGATGACGCTCCCCGGACCGATTGCGGATGATAGCTGGTAAAGTAGGCCATCAGTTGCTCAAACATCAGCAGCCCCAACAGCAGCCACAGCAGATACTGGCTCCAAGGGAGCCCACCGCCTTGATCGGTGCCCAGGGTAAGCTCGTCGGCCGCAAACACGCGAACTTGCGTGTTGGCCAACAGTTTGGCCAGCGCCTCATTATCCAGCAGGCTGAGATCGCTTTCCCGGTTGTCGACATTCAAGGCGTAGCGCTGGACAGTCAGCTCGCCGTTGATTCCACGCTGCCAGGCTTCATAGTAGCCTGGTCGGTCGGTACGACCGACCAGCCGTTCGCGGACATCCACTCCCAAGGTAGCACGTTGCTGCGTGGTGGTGGGAGGCGTCAGGGGGATGGCCTGCCGGCGGAGTGTCTGCCGCTGTCCATTCGCATCGGGCACGACGAACGTGACGTCGCGCTGTTTTTGCGACGGATCAATGTCCACTTCAATAGGTGACCCGACCACGCGCTCCGGCTCAGGTAGGTTCTGCCGATTCAGGTAGACTTGCAATTCCAGCAGCACGACGACAAACGAGGGCTGCATGGCCCAGGTATTCCAAATAGGGGCCAGGCTGGTCAGAAAGACCATCATCTTGCCGTTCCCCAAGCTGCGTTCGACGGCCAACGGCTGTCCGTCGGCGAGTCGTGCCAGGATGCGGGTGTTGGAATCGACCTCCGGCTCCCAACCGGGCGTAGGACGAATGAACTGTTGGATGCGAACCTGACTGGCAAACGGATTTCCTTCTCCCAGCAGCACGCGAAACACCGGATGATCGTCGAGGATCAGCGCTCCGCCACTGTCCAGCACGGGCGACGCGATGTCCAGCCGATACAGGGGGACTGGAAATTCCCCGTTCTCGGACCACTGTCGATAGAACGACGTGCTCACCTGCGGGCCCATAAAGACCGCCAGTCCCCCGCCGCGACGAACGAATCCCTCCAGATTCGCGACGGACTTGGGGTCCAGAGACGGCACGTCCAGCAAGTAGATCAGGGCATACTCGTCCAGTTGCGTTTCACTGGCGGTTTGCAGAAACGAGATCGGCATTTCGACCGGGCGCACGCCGGTCTGGACCCGCTGACTGGGCTCAAACACCGACGTCAAATAAGTCGCATTGCGTCGTTCCGGATCCCCGTCGACTACGGCGACCGGAATATAGGGGGCGACATCCACGACGCACCAGCGGCGGTTGTCGGCATCAATCGCATCCGCGGGCAGTGTGGCACTGACGATGTGTTGGCCGGCGGATGGAAAGAAGACCTGCACGCGCCTCACGACGGATTCACCGGGCTCGATACGATCGATCAGGGCCGAGGGGAGTTCGGCGGTAACGCCGCGATCATTGGCTGGATCATCCGTGGTCGCATCATTAGCAAATGACGTGGACTCGATCGTCAGCGGGATCTGTTCCACTGCCGCGCGCCCGAAGTTGGTAACTTCCGTCTCCATGAATAATGGAACGCCGGCGGCCAGTGTCCCGGCCGCAGGCCGAATGTCCGTGATGGCCACGTTGGGATGTTGCTGATCGGCGCATCGCACCAGGTTGACACGGGCTCCTTTGCTTTCCAGCTCGGCAATTTGCTCAGACAACTCGGCGGGATGGCCCCAGGTTTCCTCGCGAAAGTCCGAGACCAGGTAAATGATCAGCTGTTCCTTCTCCAACGTATCCATCAGCTGCAAGACCAAATGCAGCGCGGGCGTGGGCCAAACGGCCAAGGCGGAGACATCCACGGAGGCCGGCCATTGTTCCAAGCGGGTTGGCAACTGGTCATCGGCCGTAATGCCGAAGTAATCCGCGACCTGTGTGACGGCCGCCAGCGGATCGGCAAGCGCGGTCTGCTCGGCCATCCGTGCGGCCTGCGACAGCCGAAT
The DNA here is from genome assembly GCA_963695565.1 of uncultured Planctomycetales bacterium. GTDB lineage: Bacteria > Planctomycetota > Planctomycetia > Pirellulales > Pirellulaceae > CAVOGW01. The sequence goes on along the minus strand of CAVOGW010000001.1, from coordinate 500,888 downwards.
CAGCGTCAGCTTCTGTCCCCATTCGGCGTTGGCCAATTGTTCCGCCAGTCGCGTGACCAACATTTCCCCTTGTTGAAAGGGCGTGGTCACTCCCGACTGGTCGGACATGGAGAGCGTGTCGTCCAGCAGCACGATATGGTGCGTCGTGGACCCACCCAGAATCTGCGCCCACTGATTACGAGTCACCAGATGTGCCAGCATGGCGATGGCCACGGCAATCGCCAGCATTCGCGCGGCGAGCAGCACGAACTGCCGCAACCAGATCCAGCGCTGATGTTTCTTGTGGGCCGCCAGCAGGAATTCCATGGCTGCCCATTTCACACGTCGCTGACGCGTGAGGTTGATCAAATGGATCAGCAGCGGGACGGCAACCAGCAAGAATCCCCAGGTTAACGGTTGATACAGAAATTGCATATCGATCGCCCTTCCTGCGGGCGGATGTCCTGTTGAAGTGTGAGGTACCGTCGTGGAGAAGTACCTATCGTTTGCGGTTGCGGCTGGAACGACTGACCAGGAAGGAAGCCAGGACGGCGCCGAAGGCGTCGCTGGTCCTCACCAGCTTGTAATCCACGCCTTGCTGCGCGCATCCACGGCGCATAAAGTCGAGGTGCACCTGCAACGCTTCCAAATAGCCGCTACGCAATGCGCGCGGGTTACAATTCAGTGACTCGAACAGTTCGAGCCCCTCAAAGCGCGTCGGGCCCGCGAAGGGGAAATCGAGTTCGTCGTCGTCCATGATATGAAAAACCAACAGGTCGTGTCCCCGTAACCGTACGGCGTGAATTCCGGACATGATGCGTTCGCGTTCTCCCAACAAATCCGAGACCAGCACGATCATACTCCGATGCTGAACTTTCTCGGCTACGCGGCGCAGGATCAGCGAAAAGTCCGTCTCGTCGCGGGGATTCGTGACTTGCAGCGCGTCCACAATCGACTGGAGGTGGTTGCGACGCGTCTTGGGAGGTACGCTGACCCGGACCGAGTTGTCAAACACGGCGCATCCCACGGAATCCTGTTGTTTGAGCAGCAAGTAGGCCAGACAGGCCGCGATCGTACAACCGTATTCATATTTAGACAGCGGGCCACTCCCGTACAGCATGCTGGCCGAGGCGTCGACCAGCAGGTAGCAGCGAAGGTTGGTGTCCTCTTCGTATTGTTTGACGTACATCCGATCCTGCCGCGCCCAGACTTTCCAGTCCACATTGCGCAGATCGTCTCCCGGTGCGTATTCCCGGTGCTGCCGAAACTCGACCGATTGCCCAAAATGGGGACTGCGGTGCATTCCCGTGAGAAACCCTTCCACAATGTGGCGGGCGCGCACGTCCAGACGGGCGATGCGCTGAATGGTCTCAGGATGCAAAAATCTTTTGGAAGCGGGCATCGCGGGTGAGTTCATCCTCTTTGGTCGGCGTCACCGCCAGGATCTTGTCAATAATGTCGTCCGGAGTGGTGCCTTCGCTTTCTGCAGCGAAATTCACGACAATCCGGTGTCGCAGCACGGGTTTGGCCAGGGCCACGATATCGTCCGTGGAGACGTGGCTCTGACCCCGCAACAAGGCTCGCGCCTTGCCGCCGATGATCAAGAACTGCACGGCGCGAGGGCCCGCGCCCCAGGCCAGCATCTCGGCCACAAAATCCGGCACGCCCGTCGTCCCCACGCGCGTCTGGCGGACCAGCGACAGCGCGTAGCGGGCCACATGGTCCGTGACGGGTACCTGCCGCACAATTCGCTGAAGTTCCAGAATTTCCGCCCCGGTCAGCACCTGGTGCAATTCTACCTGCCGGTCCGACGTGGTCTGCAAGGCGATCGTCAATTCCTCGTCGAAGCGCGGATAGTCCACAAATACCTTGAACATGAAGCGATCTTGTTGAGCCTCCGGGAGGGGATACGTTCCCTCTTGTTCAATCGGATTTTGTGTCGCCAACACAAAAAAGGGATCCGCCAAAGGCCGTCGCTGACGTCCCACGGTAACTTGCCGCTCCTGCATGGCCTCCAGTAACGCGGCCTGGGTCTTGGGGGGCGTGCGATTGATTTCGTCGGCCAGAATGACGTTGGCAAACAAGGGTCCTTCCAGAAATCGTCGCTCGCGGGCACCCGTGGACTTGTTTTCTTCCAGAACTTCGGTACCCGTGATGTCCGCCGGCATAAGGTCTGGCGTGAACTGAATTCGGCTGAACGACAAATCCATGGCTTGCGACAAAGAACTGATCATCAGCGTCTTCGCCAAACCGGGGACGCCCTCCAACAGGCAATGACCTCGGCTGAACAAGGAGATCAGCAACTCCTCAATGACATTGGCTTGACCCACGATCACCTTGGACAATTCGTCCAACAGGCGTTGCCGCGCAGCTTGCCAGCTTCCCTACCAATTCCAAATCCGACATGAGTTCACTTTCTAATTTCCGTATCGATGATGGTTGCACGGCAGGTCCCGACATCCCCCAGCATGGCGGCTCTCGGTTTGACGCGCTGCGTCTCGCATACCTGCGGTTTTCGGCTACCGCGATGAGCACAAAAGTGTGGGGCGATCCTACTGGCGTGCGGTGACGACATTCCCGAGCAAGTTCAGTTCGTGCCCGACACTAACGGTCCTGCCGCCGAAGTCCGAACACGTCCTCCAGAGCTTTCAGGCGATCGGATTTCTCAGTTTTGCCCTCGGCGTCCGTTTCTGTAGGCGGCGCTGGAAATGGCTCGCCGACCGCATCCGGACGCGGTTCGTCGCTGAACTGCAGCGTTACCACCGAGGAATCCTCCGCAGGGTCGCTGCCAGTTTGGATGGTAACCGTCTTTCTTTCAAGGTCGCCACGCATAAAAAACGTCTCGAGGGGACGCCGGATGGCGTGATCGGCAAACAACAATTCCCCATTTCGCTTATCGATGCATACGACGCTGCTTTTGGAAACCCGCCCCTGCCGCTTCCGCGTCTGGATCACGGTCCGCATCATCGCCAGCGTCGGCAAATCGGCAGGCTGGTTGGGGGGCAGGTAGTAGTCGTTGACCTCAAGCGCGTGGCCCCACAGGTCCGCCCCGGTCTGCCTGTCGAAAGCGTACAGGCGTCCGGAAATCAAGGGGCATGCCGTGGCTTCGACCTGAGGTGCGGTCAGCGTAATGCCAGACAATCTCAGCTTTCCCAGCTGCGAGTCATTTCGGCGGTTGACAATCAACAGGTACTGATCGGCAGATCGAAGCACGTCGATCGACGTCGGCTGACGGGCTTCCTCAGCCAGTGTGACGGAAATCTGGATTTTTCCGTCCGTGACGTTCCATACCTCAAACAGGCCGTCGGGCGTCAGGGACGCCATTTGATCATTGCCGACCAAACAACCGCGGGCTTGCGGGTCCAATTCCTTCGACCAGACTTCCTTCCCGTTCCAGCAGTCAATCAGCCGGAATTTGGCGGGGGTCCTGAAGACGGCCACGGATTCCCAAGTGAGCACGTAACGCCCGAATTTTTTCCAGCGCCGATCTGGAAACGGAATCTCACGTTCCCCCAGCAATTCTCCTGTTCGGGTCGAAAAAACCTGAGCTTGGCGACTGTCCATGGCGCAGGCAAACACATAATCCTGGTCGCCGAACACCTCGCAGTTGTCACCCACTTGGCGTCGTATCCACAGGGGCCGTCCCGTCAGCAGATCGGCGCAAATCAAGTCGTCCTTTTCCAGGTAGCAGACGCCATGCTGCGTAACCGGGCCGACTTGTCCCGCGAATCGCCCCGCCAGTGTGGCGCGAATCACCGATTCGCCGTTGAAAACCGGGATGGCCACCGACTTCTGGGAATTCAATGCATTGGGTTGGCGAAAACCAAATGCGAAGGGTGTCGGCTGCTCGCCCGTGAACCACAGTAGCCGTTCCGAACTGGAACGGACCTCGCTCAACGTGTCGATTGCCAGCAGGCTGGTTCCCACGGAGGCCACGATGAGGTGCTGGAAAGCGTTGGCCGCGTACGTGCGGAAGTTAGTCTGGTTGTAGATCATCCCCGACTCGAATGGGATGCGCACCACGGGGTTTCCGTTCCCGTCCATCACGGAAATCTCGTGCGGACGCGGCTCCAAGTCCACCTTGACACACCAGGCCGGCGGCCATTGATCGTGCGATTCCACCACGGGAATACTGCGAACCTGACGCGACAAACGTTCCGACGGCTTGTCGTCGGGAACCACCTGGACCTTTCCGCTGGGCCATGGACGGTCCCGCTCCAACCGCTTCTGCCGGTTAAGCGACTGCAGCAGTTCTCGGGGCGTGAGCCCATCCAGGACGCGCGTTTGGGGATAGTCGCGTACCAGCTGATCGAAAATAGGCTGGGCCTCTGCGGGCGCGCCATAACGGGACAGCAAGACAGCCTGTAACGCTAAAGCCGAACCACGATGGGCAGGTGAATTCCGGCATTCGCTCAACAGCAACTCCGCGGCGAGCAATTCGCCGGCGGCCATCAACCGGCGGCTGATTCTCAGTTTCGCATCCAGCACAACTTCCGTGTCGGGCAGATAGGCAAGCAGTTGTTGCGCTGCTTTTCCATCCTCGGACGCCAGGGTTGTCCGCAGCCGCTGTTCAATCTTCGCCGTCATGACGCGCCGCTGGGCAGGTGCTGCGCTTTCCAGAATCTTGCCTAGTTGCAGAGCGAACCAGCGCGACCTGGCGATCGACCACGTTTCGCGGTCGACCTCGATCAGCTCGTCGGGTTCGTGCGCAGCGGCCACGCGGTGTTGAGCCAGCGCATCGACTAACTCCAGGTAACGGTCGAAGGCCCCTTGCAGGTCGCCGCGGCGCAATAGTCTGTCGGCCTGCAGTTCATTGAGGCGCAGCCGGTCCGCCGGCTCGACAGCCAGCGACTCGATCTGCTCGGCGTACTTTTCGTTGGCATCGTACTCCTCTTCCAGCAGATTCAAGACCAGCTGCACTTTTTGCCGTTGTAGTTTTTCCGTGGACGAGGGGTCGGTTTCCAGGGACATCAAGTGGTCGATGACTTGCAGCGCCTCGATTCGCTTGCCGTCACTAATCAGGATGGCCACCTGGTCGTGCAAGGCCCCCACATCATCGGGATTGACGGCCAATTGTTGTTGTACGGTGGCGCGCGTACGATCCCGCAAGCGAAAAACGCGCACGGCTTCTGGGGCCTGCGAGATCAAATAATTCCGGTGGCAAACAAGGTTGCCCAGCACGTGTTTCGTGGGGACGCGCTCCAGAAGGTGTCCGTCCTCCAGGGAGACGCTAATGATCGCAGCGTCATCGGTGGGCAAGAACAATGCATCTTGACTGATGAATCCCCTGCCGCTGGGAGCCACCCGTTCCGGCAGTTCGTACTGCCAGGTCGTACTGCCCGATGCCAGGTCGATCGCTTCAACGCCTCGACTTGTGACCACGATGATCTGGTTGCCGGCGATTCCGGCCACGTACAAGCCGTCCTTGCGCGGTTTCGGCCGCCACTGTTCCTCGCCGGTCAACAGGTTCAGGCAATGCAGCCGATTGGAGGTGATGGGGGTCACGACCACATAGCCCTGGGACACCACGGCCAGGTTGTCGGACCAGCTCTCACTACCGAAAACCCAATTGAATCCGGACCGGCGTTGCACTGTATTCTGTGGATTTCGGCTGTCGTAGCGGTAGGTGTACCCCCACAGTAACGAACGGTCGGCCAGGTCGACGGCCACCAGGATGCCCGAGCCTGTTGGACAGAGTAGAATTCCGTCCGCGTAGGAGGGGACGCAGCCCCCGAATTGGCGTCCCAGGTCGTAGGCCAGTGGTACTTCCACCTGGGCCAACTGCTGCGCCCACACAAGGCGGCCGTCAGCGGCGCTTAACGCCAACAGCTTGATTTCGTCCTTGACCTCGGCGATCACGTAGAGTTGATTTTCCATGGCCAAAGGCGGACCGAGAAAATACGCTTCCGTCAAGGCGGGCTCGTCACTAGTGGGGCCCCCCAACATCCATAGATTCTTGCCTTCGTTGGCAATGTCAACTGCAACTAAATGGTTGTAGTTTCCGGGCGTGTTATCCGCTCGGCCGATCATGGCCTGCAACTGAGCCTGTTGCGGACTAAGCACCCCCGCCTGGTCCTCCGATTCGGAACTGGTGACAGCGAACAGGGCCTGGCCGTTGCTGCTCATTTGCCCATAGGTCAAATCGTCCCAGGTGCGTAATTTCAGGAAATAGGCAGCGGAATTGGCGTCTTCGCGCGTGGCGGGCCGCAAATCGGAGACACGCTCCCAGGGCATGGCCCACACCATCCGTCCCGTCAGCAGGTCCACACCCAGGGTCAAGGCGGGCGTGCGCATCAACAGCCAATTGCCGATGGCAAGTGGTTGCAAGCAGGGCAACGAGGTCATCATTTGAGCCCGATGGTCAGACTGGAATCGTTCCAGCTGCTTCCGATCTTCATCAAAGATAATGGTATCGGTCCAGTGTTCCTCGTCGGGTAGTGGCATGCCGCCGTCGACGCGACCATTTCTTTGCGGATTGCCGCCGGTCGTCCGCCAGTCGGCGACCGTGAATTCCGACGGCAGGCTAATGCCGGGCGTCAACTGCTCCAGCCAGGCCACCAGATCCGAGTCGTCATCTGGCAGCTTGACACGTGCCTTGTCTACTTGAAATTCCACTTGGGGCACGCGGTCTCGCAGGTCGTTGAGCACCTGCCGAGCGGCTTCTGGCTGCCCAGAGTTTCGCAGGCTGACGGCGTACAACAGCGAGAGTTCGGGTTCGAATGCGGCGCCCCCGCCGCTTCGCGTAGACGCTTGAAGTACAACGTGGCCGCCAAGGCACGATGCCGATCGAGTTCATCGCGGGCCAACAAGTAAGCGGCTCGATAGCCCGCCTGGGTATGGAAATAACGACGCGCCACCTGGCGCACGGCTTCCATGTCCGTGCCGCTAATCGCCCGGTCAAGGTCGCGTTCCGCGTCTTTGCCCAGCTTGAGTTCCAAAATGTCACGGCCTGCCGCTGGCATGCTTCCCAGCATTTCCTGCGCCTGCCGCTTGATGCTCTGGTTCGCCATCTCCTTGCCGTCAGTTTCCAGGAAGAAGTCTTCCGCGTCCGGGTGTTGTAGCAGACCGAACAGCATTTCCACGGCCGCCGAATACTCGCGATCGTCGATGGCACGACGAGCACGAGCAAGCAGTTGGCGCTGCTCGCGCGGCGGGGCGGGGAATTGAGCGCGTCGAACTGGGCTCCTGCCGGAATGAAAACTGGGCGACCGCGAGATTCGTTCCAAGTAACGAACAGACAAGCAGCAGTAGCACCACATGGCCGACGCCGACATGCACACCGCGGCGCCGAAATATTTGCCGCTCAGTTTCGGCCGCTTGATACATGGAGGAAAGTTCCTGTCAGTTCCGGGCCTGATGACAGCCAGGTGCTTGCCGACGATCATTGCCCGTCATAAATCGTGAAGTGTCGAATTGTATCCCGTGCCGGATGGCGAGGGACGAAATCTCGACGTCATTTCCCTACGGATGATAACGCCAAACGGGTCCTGTTCCCATCTGAAACGGAAGCGATCCTCGTTCGGTCGCCAATTCCCAGGGCGTTTTTCGCAAATTCTCGGCAACCGCCCCCAAAAGCCCGACACGACCCGTGCGCCCCACCATTGCGTTAGAATGCCAGTTTTCGCCTGCCTGGTCACTTGGACCATGCAACTTAAACCATTGAAGCAAAACAGCTTAGGTGTGCCTTTCTTCCTCGACACAGGTCCTGCCGCTGCCTGGGGCAACCCGCGATTTTGCAGTTTTTCTCGGGTTTTTCGCGATTTGCCGGTTGCAATAAATGCCTAATTCCGTTTAATTTCCGAATCCGCACCGGCGGACGGAGATGTGTAATCTAACCAATTTCAATTGAACATGGAGGGCTCTTTGAGGGTCAACTGACATGGGCAAAGCTGCAGGCAAGCCACCAACGAAGACTGAGATTTACGCTCAATTGGCAGAAGAGACGGGAGTATCCAAGAAAGATGTGGCCTCCGTCTTTGACGCGCTTCAAAACATGATTCGCAAATCTTTGAGCAAGAGCGGCTCGAAGGCATTTGCGATCCCCGGCTTGTGCAAGATCACCGTACAGCACAAGCCGGCCACCAAGGAACGTAAGGGGATCAATCCCTTTACGAAGGAAGAGACCGTGTTTAAGGCCAAACCCGCTCGGAATGTCGTCAAGGTTCGCCCGCTGAAGAATCTCAAAGACATGGTCTAGGCCGTCGCGACCCAGCGAACGACGCCCAAGGCTCGTTTGACGCACGCGCGTCCTAACCGCATGGACATCCAACTTGACAGCCGATCGGAAACGGTCGGCTGTTTTGTTGGCAAGCGGCGTGACCACGCCGCGACTAGCATCATCCGCGAGGGCGAACTAGAATAAAGGTGCCAGCGAGCCCGCCGCCGCGGGCGCTACCCTGTGCACCCGTCGCACCTCGAATCATGGTCGCCGGGACAAACGTTCGCAGGCACACATGGTCGAGTGGCCTGAAACTGAATGTTCCCAACTTGGAGCCGCCTGGAATGATGTCAAGACTCTGCTTTTTTGTCGCCGTCCTTTTGATCGTCGGTGGAACGGCCTTCGGCGATAAAGGATTCGTGTCCCGTCCCTATCAGCTTACCGGGGACATGGTGGGGAATTCGTCAGGTCCCGAAGGAGATCCAGCCGCGACGTTCGACATCACGGGCGCGGAATTCGTGGACGAGGAAGGGGACGGGGACAACACGGTCATGATGCTGGACATCGGCACCCCTTTGGGAATGGCCGGAATGAACTTGGACGTCAATGCCATCGGCTGGGATTTCAGCCTGACGACGGTCGGCGCCAGCTGGGGCAGCGAGGCGACGATCGGCTTCGACTGGGATCACGATTTGGTCAACGACGTGTACCTCAACGCTTCGATGACGGACGCGCCCGTAACCGCGCAGATGCTGTCCAGTGGCGGGCCCTTGTTGTTGTCCAACTTTGGAATTCCCAACGGGTTGGCGGCCGGCGGTATTGTGCGCATCGAATTCTTCGACGTGTTTGACGACAATCCAAATTCGGCCGACGCCCGAATTGACGCGGGAAGCCTGACGATTCAGATCGAGCCTGGATCGACGATCTCGGGGGATTTCGATCAAAATGGATTCTACGAATGCGCGGATATTGACGCGTTGGTCGTCGAGATTTTCGGCGGAGCCAACAACCCAGCTTTCGACCTGACGGGCGATGGATCCGTCGACCTGGATGACCGTGACGCCTGGCTGGCGGAAGCGGGTGCCGTGAACTTGCCGTCCGGGAATCCTTACTTCCCCGCGGACTTCGATCTGAGCGGTTCGGTGGACGGCGAAGATTTTCTGATTTGGAATATGAACAAATTCACGTCCGTGAACGAATTCTGCGGCGGAGACGCCAACGCGGACGGCATCGTGGACGGCAATGACTTTCTGACATGGAACTTTTTCAAGTTCCTCTCGGCCGATTCAGCCGTGCAGCAAATTCCAGAACCTCATGCGGCCGGCTGTCTGATGGCCGCCATCGCCAGCGTACTTTGTCTGCGCCGAGTCAGGGTGGCCCTGATCTGACCGGTTCGCCGCCCGCCCAGCGTCACGCCGTCCCGTGGTAGTCGTGATCCAAGTGGTCAGGGGCGGGATCGAACCGCCGACACGTGGATTTTCAGTCCACTGCTCTACCAACTGAGCTACCTGACCCGCAGCGTTGCCGCCCGTTGCCGCGCCGCCCAGCGACGAATTTTAGCGAAATGATGCGCGGGCGTAAATCGCCCCTCCTGCCGGTGCGTGGAGAATGCTCACGCAGAGCCGCAGAGTCGGGGAGAATGGGTGGGAGAAATAGACTTCGCTGACGGACGCCTACGGGGTAACGGTGGCATCACGTTAACACCACCGGGACCACGGAGACTGGCACGAGAGCGAACGACGTGCAACAATCCAAAATTCCCGCCTTCCCAGCCTCCCACGTTCACACCTTCCCACCCTAAACAGCCCGAGGACGCCACCATGTTGAATCTGTCGATTGGAAAACTCATCGTCTGGCTGATCGTGGGAGGGCTGGCGGGAACCCTCGCGGGTCGGCTGGTCACGTTCAAGAAGGAGGGACTAGGCGTCTGGCTGAATCTGGCGATCGGCATGGTCGGAGCTGTTGTTGGCGGGTTCCTGTTCCAGCTGTTCCGAATCGACTTTGGACTGGGCGAACTGAAGGTGACGTTTGAGGACTTGATCTCGGCCTTCGTGGGCTCGCTGCTGTGCATTCTGGCGTGGTGGCTGGGCCGAAAATACGCGGTCACCCGGCATGGTGGCGCCAGCGAGGTGAAGTGAGGTCGCCATACCCCCGCGCCCCTGCCTGGCCACGAGTCCCGGGTTCATGGCCAGAGCACGGTTCGGATTCGTTACTGGCGATCGACAAAGTCTGCGGACCCGAAATCACTTGCAACAAGTTGTAGAGAGACGACAAGTCATGTTGTTCCAAACCAAACGTAGACGCGTGGGGATGGCGCTATGGTTCGCGGTGGTCGGGCTGGGCTGTCAGCGGGCTCCTGACACCCTGATCTTGCCGGCGCCCAAGGTCACGGTAGACCACCCAATTGTGCGCGAAACGGTGGACGAGGAGGAGTTTACGGGTTGGCTGCGTGCTGCGGAAGTCGTGGAAGTTCGCGCCCGTGTGCGGGGTCACATCCTGGACATCCACTTTCGGGACGGCGAGCTTGTCAAGAGCGGACAGTTGTTATTCGAACTGGACCCTCGGCCGTTTCAAGTCGCCATTGATCAAGCGGTCGCGCAAACTCGTGCGCTCGAGGCGCAGAAGGTCGCCGCCGAAAAGGACGTGGTCCGCTATCGGAGTTTGGTTGGCTCCGGAGGCGTCAGCCGCCAGGAGTTGGAAAAAGTCGAGGCCGACGCCGACTCCTTCGCGGCGCAGATGGCGGCCAAGGCGGAAGAGGCCAACCAATATCGCTTGGATTTGGAGTTTGCCAGGATTACAGCGCCGATCGACGGACGCATTAGCCGGGCCATGTTGACCAAGGGGAATCTGGTCAATGCCGGGGGCAGCGATCCCTTGCTGACGACGATCGTCAAGTTGGACCCCATTTACGTTTACTTTTCCGTGGATGAACGCACGGTGCAACGACGGATGCAGGCCCGCTCAACTGCCGAGCGACAGGCTCCCACGGAGCTCCGCGAGCAAGAGATCGAATTTCGCTTTGGCCTCGACTCGGACGTCGGATTCCCGCATCGAGGCCTGTTGGATTTTGCCGATAACCGCATCGATTCCGAGACGGGTACGATCCAGGTTCGCGGTGTGGTGAACAACCAGGACCGGAAGTTCATACCGGGGTCGCGCGTGCGGGTCCGCGTGCCCTTGACCGATCCGTACCAGGCCGTGATGGTGCCAGACGCGGCGCTGCTTAGCGACCAGGACAAGAAGTACCTGCTTGTAGTGGACGACAAGAATGTGGTCAGTCGCCGCGATGTAACGCCCGGCAAATTGCTGGACGATGGCATGCGCGTGATTCTGCCGGGACAGCGCGAAGAGGATGTGATTTCACCGCAGGACTGGATTATCGTGCTGGGCCTGCAGCGGGCACGGGTAAACTATCCGGTCGAGCCCATCAAGCGCTCGGCTGCGGGTGGAGACTGAACCATCCCCAGCATCACGGCGGCCGAAACTTCTCGGGCCGCTGCGCTCTGCCCTCCCCTCCCCTGCCAGGAACGGAACCGATGATTTCTCATTTTTTTATCGACCGCCCCATCTTCGCCAGCGTGCTGTCGATTGTCATCTTGATACTGGGTGGTGTGGCTTTGTCTCAATTGCCGATCGCCCAATATCCCGAAGTCGCTCCACCGACGGTCCAAGTCAGCGCTCTTTATCCGGGTGCCAATGCGGTGACGGTCGCCGAGACGGTGGCCACACCGATTGAGCAGGAAATCAACGGCGTGGAACGCATGCTGTACATGTCTTCCAAATGCACCAACGACGGCCAGATGTTACTGGATGTCACCTTCGAACTGGGCACGGATTTGGATACGGCTCAGGTGCTCGTACAAAATCGGGTTGCCGTTGCCGAGGCCAAGTTGCCGGAGGACGTGAAACGAACTGGAGTCACCACGAAGAAAAAATCCCCCAGTATGCTGCTGTGCGTGAATCTCGTCTCACCGGACCGCCGTTATGATCAGCTGTACCTCAGCAACTTCGCGTTGTTGAACGTCAAGGATGATCTGGCCCGCGTCAGCGGCGTGGGGGACGTGGCATTTCTGGGCCCGCGTGATTACAGCATGCGGGTCTGGCTGGATCCATACAAGCTGGCGTCGTTGGAAATGACCGTCAACGAAGTCGTGCAGGCCATTCAGGAGCAGAACGTACAGGTGGCGGCGGGCCGTATCGGACAGCCACCGGTTCCGGCCGACGCCACGGTCCCTTTTCAGTTGCCGATTAACGTGCAGGGACGATTGTCAGGCGAGCGGCAGTTCGAGGAGATCATTGTCAAGCGCGGGGAGAAAGGACAGGTCGTCCACCTGCGAGATGTGGTGCGCGCTAAAGACCTTGACGAAGCCGGACGTGTGGTCGAGAAGGGAATCGAGCTGGGGGCCAAGAGCTACGACGTCAACAGCTATCTGGACGGTGAGCCCTCGATTACGCTCGGTGTGTTTCAACTTCCCGGCTCGAATGCCCTGGAAACGGCCGCTGCGATCCGCAGCAAAATGGAAGAACTCAAATTGCGATTCCCTGAAGGAGTCGAATACAAGATCGAATACGATACAACGATCTTCGTCCAGGAATCGATCACCAGCGTCTATCACACGCTGTTCGAGGCTTTTGCCTTGGTGTTCCTCGTGGTGCTGGTATTCCTGCAGAATTGGCGGGCCACCATCATTCCCATGGTGGCTGTTCCCGTGTCGCTGATCGGCACGTTCGCGCTGATGGCCATGTTCGGGTTTTCGCTGAACAATCTGTCCCTGTTCGGGCTGGTGCTGGCGATCGGCATCGTGGTGGACGACGCGATCGTGGTCGTGGAAAACGTCGAACGATTGATGAAAACGGGACTGTCGACCCGAGATGCCTGCCGCAAGGCGATGGATGAAGTTACCGGACCAGTGATCGCGGTCTCCCTGGTGCTGTGCGCCGTCTTCGTGCCGACTGCCTTCATGGCGGGCATCACGGGGCAGTTCTTCAAGCAGTTTGCATTAACGATTGCCGCGTCCACGGCCATTTCGGCCTTCAATTCCCTGACGCTCAGCCCAGCTCTCGCCAACGTGTTGTTGAAGTCCCACGGCGGCTCGTCGTCAGCGCACGGGTCGCATCGACAGGCTGTGCAGGAGGCGCTTCCGTCGCTGGGGATCGCCATCCTCGGTGGGCTGGCCGCGTACTTATTCTTGACCGGTGGGGCCGTGCAACTGTTGGGTGTCGAGCACCAGGCGGCGGACCTGTCGGGGGAACATGGGCCGATGGCGCCTCTCTGGCTGCGGATCAGTATGTTCACGGTAGGAGGAGTGGTAGCCTGGCTGCTCCGCCGCTATGTCAACGGGTTACTTGGCAAGTTTTTTGGCGTCTTCAATTGGTTGTTCGACATGACCACCAACGGCTACGTGGGGATCGTGGGCATGCTACTGCGTACGTCGGTGATTTGGCTGTTGGTCTATGCCGGCATGATGTTGCTCACGTACGTTGGTTTCCAGGTAGTGCCCACCGGGTTCATTCCGGAGCAGGACAAGGGCTTCCTGGTGGTCAATGTTCAGTTGCCGGACGGTGCCAGCCTCGACCGCAGTGACCGATTGGTGCGGCAGCTCAGCAAGATCGCCCGTGAGACGGAGGGCGTGGCGCATACGATTGACCTCGCCGGCTACTCCACCATCCTCAGTACGAACATCTCGAATGCGGGGGGGATGTTCGTGATTCTGTCGCCGTTTGAACAGCGTGCCGGCCGGCCGCAGTTGAGCGTTGCGGCCATCACCTCGCGACTGAAACAGCAATTCGACGCATTCCAGGAGGCTCAAATCGCCGTGTTTGGTGCACCTCCTGTCGAGGGTCTGGGGAGCACCGGGGGATTCAAGTTGCAAGTGCAAGACCGGCGTGGGGCCGGCTTGCGTGCCCTGCAAGGAGCCGTCGCGAACCTGTCTGACGAAGCCCGCGCGCAGCCGGGGCTGGCCGGCGCCTTGACTACTTTTAGTGTCGATCAGCCGCAGCTGTACCTGGAAATCGATCGAGAAAAGGTCAAAGCCCAACGCGTGTTGCTTAGCGACGTGCACCTGACGCTGCAGGCATTGCTGGGATCCCTATATGTCAACGATTTCTCTTTTCAAAATCGCAATTGGCAGGTCAACCTGCAGGCGGATCCTCGATATCGCATGCGTGCTGCCGACATCGGCAGACTGGAGGTCCGCAATGCTGAGGGACACCGTGTGCCGCTGCAAACAATTGTAAAAGTCAAAGATGCCAGCGGGCCACCCATTGTCAACCATTACAATATGTATCCATCGGCCGAGCTAAACGGTGCCGCGGCGCCGGGCGTGAGTTCCGGCCAGGCGATTCAAATCGTGGAGTCGTTGGCGGCCACCAGCCTGCCGGCCACGATGGGATACGAATGGACTGAGTTGACCTATCAGCAGATTCTGGCCTCCCAGGACGTATTGACCAAACTGGCCTTTCCGCTGGGTGTGGTATTCGTCTTCCTGGTGCTGGCCGCGCAGTACGAGAGTTGGGCGCTGCCGCTGGCCATCATTCTGATTGTGCCCATGTGTATCCTGGCTGCCTTGACGGGAGTCTGGCTGGCCGGGCTGGACAATAACATCTTTGTGCAGATCGGATTAATCGTCTTGATCGGACTGGCTGCCAAAAACGCCATCCTGATCGTGGAATTCGCCAAACAGCTGCAGGACTCGGGAAAACCCAGTCGGGAGGCGACCGTCGAGGCCTGCCGCTTGCGATTGCGGCCGATCCTGATGACCTCGTTCGCATTTATTTTGGGCGTGGTCCCCCTGGTACTGGCCAAAGGAGCCGGTGCCGAAATGAGATTTACGCTGGGCCTGGCCGTGTTCAGCGGCATGTTGGGGGTGACCATTTTCGGCGTATTCTTCACCCCCGTTTTTTTCTACGTCGTCGGCTGGTTCGCCGGGAAGAGACCGCAGCCATGACGCCCGCGCGAGTGGCACGCCGTACTGACGGCTTGTTGGTTTAGTACCCATAACAGCTCAGATAACTCAGCCGGCAGGCGTGAGCCCAATGCCACTCAGTTTGTAGAACAATTGTCCTCAATGGTTCCGCGAATCGCGAAATTTTCGCGGGAACCGTTGGGGACAACTGTTCCACAGGCCCCAACCGAGTGCCGTCACAACAGCGGGCTGAGCAACCGCATGGAATTTTCCAGAAAGCGGCTGCCGAGTGAGCGTTGCTTCCATAGGACGGGATCGAGCGGCGTGGCGTCAGCAATGTACGTCTGCTGCAGGCCCCGCAGCGCGTGTGAGAATACGGCGTCGTAGACGACCATGATCACTTCATAGTTCAGCCACAGGCTGCGCATATCGAGATTGACGGTGCCGAACATCGAGACCAGACCATCGGCCATGATCGACTTGGTGTGCAATAAGCCTCCTCGATAAAGGTAGATTTTGACGCCGGTTCCTAGCAGGTCATCGTAGTAGGAGCGGCTGGCGTGCCGCGTCATAAAGGAATCGACTTTTTCCGGAACAATCATCGAGACGTCGACTCCCCGCCCCGCCGCTCCGCGCAAGGCGTGCAACAACGAATCGTCGGGCACGAGGTAGGGCGTCGTCAGGATCAGCTCGCGGCGTGCGTTGTTGATGAGTGCCAGAATCATCTGCAGCAGGCCGTCACTCGTTTGGCCCGGGCCCGACGGAATGATCTGCACGTCGGCCATTCCCTGAGGTCCTACCAGTCGTAAGCCGGTGCTCTCGATAATGTTGGCGAGCGGCTCACCAGTTTCCAGGTACCAGTCGCCAATCATGGTCGCGGCCAACGGCGCCACGGCTGCTCCTTGAATGCGGACCATGGCGTCTACCCATTCGCCGACGCCGGAATCTTGTTTGAAAAAGCGGGGATCGACCATATTCATGCTGCCAGTCCAGGCAATTTCACTGTCGATGACCACGATTTTCCGGTGTACACGCAAATCGGTACGTCCGATCAGCGTACGAAACAGGCCGACGGGCAAAGCGGCCTGCACCTGCACACCCGCGTCGCGCAATCGCCGGGGTTGTCGACTCTTCCACCACGGACGGGCACCCAGCGCATCAATCAGCAATCGGCAATCGACTCCGCGTTGGGCAGCTCGAATCACGGCTTCCAGCACGTTGTCCGCGCGGCCGCCCTGGTTCCAGATGTAAAACTCCATCAGGATGCTCTTTTTCGCCGCTTCCACGTCTTCCGCGATGGAGTCGAGGATCTGGGCCGTATCGGCAATCAGCTGCAATTCGCTGCCGGCGACCGTCGGGCTGCCCCCGATATTTCGTCCCAGCCGGGCCATCCCTTCCGCGGCAGTCGGATGCCGGGCCCAGTCGACATTCGTCAGCCCCTGGGCCACCGTGTATTCCGAGATCTTGCGGAAGTCGCCACGGAGCGTTCGCACGGCCCGGCTACGTTCGCGACCGATCCGGCGTTCACCGATCAACAGGTAGATCATCGCGCCGCCGAACGGAATGGCTGTGACCAACAGCAGCCACGCCAGCGCGACACCGGTGGCCGGCCGCCGCATGATCACGCGCAGGGCGATGCCTAGCACGATGACGAAATGCAACCCAAAGCTGAAGATGAGGTGCCAAAGATATTCGCGCATAATTCGCCATTGCCCCGCTTGATTTGTTCCCAGCCTAATCGTGCGTTCAGATTCACACAACCTGCCCCGAGGCATCCTTTCATGCCGCCATCCTTGCAAAACACCGCCTGTTGGAGGCGAATCGGGGGCAGAAGAGGACGCGGGCTTCGCATCCGGGTGAGCCACCGTTAGACTACAGGTCAGACAGTTTTATAAACTATGAGGATCACGTCCCATGACTTCGCGTAATTTGCTTTCCCGTCACTTTTCCGTGACTTGTTTGTCAGGCCTGCTGCTCGCAATCGCGCAGGGGGTCTTTGCCGAAGAACCGTCGGCGGACGAATTGGCCATTCGCAAGGCCGTGCAGTCCTACACCGACGCCTTTAATCGACACGATGCCCAGGCCGTGGCCGCGCACTGGACAAATACCGGTGAATTCGTGCTGCCGTCCGGCACGACGTTGAAGGGCCGCGCACAGATCGCCGAGGAATTCACGGCCTACTTCGCCGAAGCGCAGAATGTCAAGCGTGGAAGTCGCCGAACCCTCCATCGATTTTCTCTCACCTAACGTCGCCGTGGAAACAGGGTCCGCCGTGGTCGTCCAGCCGGAACAGGAGGCCGTGTCGAGCGAATATGTTGCCATTCACATGCGGACTCCCGACGGCTGGAAAATGGACAGCGTGCGGGAGACCGAAGCGGCGGAGTCCACTTCCCCAAACGATAAACTGCAGGAACTGGATTGGATGGTGGGTTCGTGGATCGACGAGTCGGAGGGCACGTCGATCCAAACCACGTGCCGTTGGACCAAGAATCACAGTTTCCTCACTCGTTCATTCAAGGTCTACGTCGAAGGTCGCGTCGATGCAGCGGGCACGCAAGTCGTGGGCTGGGACCCCGTTAACGAGACCATTCGATCGTGGTCATTTACGTCCGATGGCGGATTTGGCGTGGGCGCCTGGTCTCGCGAAGGGGACCGCTGGTCGTTCGCAGTAAGACAGTGCTCCCGGATGGACGGCGGGGATCGTTTACGGCGATCTTCGACAAGTTGGATGACAACACTTTTGAGTTCAGCACGGTGGGCCGAGAAATCGACGGGCAGCTAATGCCCAATATTGACCCGGTCAAGATCGTCCGACAATAACACAAATTACACGCAGCCAAATGGTCGTATGTCCACAGGAGACAATGCCGTGAAAAAGTTCCTTTGTTTTGCCGCGTCGATGCTGGTGGTCGTCTTTCTGTTCACGGACCACGCAGGAGCCCGAGGTGGTCGCGGCGGTGGCGGCCGTGGCGGTGGCGGAGCAAGTCGTGGCGGTGGCGGCTGAGTCGCGGTGGTGGCGGGCATGGAGTCACGGCGGTGGCGGAGCAAGTCGGGGTGGAGGATTTGGAGGCCAATCGGGCGGATTTCCGTCTAGCCGTAGCGGTGGCGGATCGTCGCGTGGATTCAGCGGTGGTTCCGGCCGCAGCCCGGGTGGAATGTCCGGCGGCGGTGCGCGGCCAGCGCCCGGCCGGCAACCGAGTGGCGGCCAGCTCCCGGTGGACAACCCGGTGGCGGTGCGCGACCAGGCGCCGGGAACTCGGCCGTCTACCGGCGGGCAACCCGGGCGAGGACCAGGATCCCGGTGCCGACCAGGCCGACCCGGCCAGACGACCCGACCAGGCCGGAAGCGCCAGCAAATGCCCGACCAGGCCAGGGCGCCGACCAGGGTCTGGACGTCCGACCAGCGGCCAGCTGAACGATTTCTTGAACTTACCTGGACATGTTGATTCCCCGGCTCGTCTTCCCGTGAATCCGAATCGACCCGTGCAGCGTCCGGGAGCTGGCGGAGCCGGGGAACGCCCGGGCAACATCGCTCGACCCGGACAGATTGACCGGCCCGGACAAATTGAGCGGCCAGGGGCCGTTGATCGTGCCAACGTTGGGCAACGAGTCGAGCAACGACCTGGCGTCGGAGACCGTCCCACGACGCTACCTGCCAATCGATACGATAATGTCCGCGATCGCTGGCAGACTCGCCCCAACCCTCCTTTCGGTCGGGACTATTGGCAGCATCCGCCCGCAGGAGGACGCTGGTACGCTAGTTGGGGCCGTCGGCCAGCCTACTGGGCCTGGACGCCGGCCACGTTTGCCACGGTCGGCAACTGGCTGCCGTATGGCTGGTCCCAGCCGTCCCCTACGATTACGGCTCGTCGCTGACGTATCAGGATGGCAATGTCTACCAAGGTCAGCAGCTGGTTGCATCGCAGCAGGATTATGCCGAGCAGGCGAATGACCTGGCGCAAAGCGTGCCGACCGAGGTGCAGCCAGACTCGGTGGATTGGCTGCCGTTAGGCGTCTTTGCCGTGGCGGAGGAAGGCGGCAAGGATTGCGGCATGGTGATGCAGTTGGCAGTCAGTAAGGACGGGCATGGTAGCGGGTACCTATTACAATGACACGTCGGACAACTCCCGTGCGATGGAAGGCATGGTGGATCGGGATACGCAACGTGCCGCCTGGAAGTTTGCCGACGGCAAACAAGAGGACGTTGTGTTTGAAACCGGTATCGGCAACCTGACTCAGGATGAAACCAAATGCCTGGTTCACTTCGGTCCCGACAAGACGCAGACTTGGACCATGATCCGTCTGCCCGCCCCGGCAGGCGGCGCGGCCAGCGGTTGACAGGTTGGGTTTGGTGTCACTTTGAAACCTGGGGCGGTCCGCCATGTCGACTCAGCCGGTCGCATCACCCGAGACAACTGATCAGCAGGTCTATTTCCGCTGTTTCTCCGGTTGCCCTGGCAAACATTCGGTCTACGACGTGATCTACACCTGCCCCACGTGCGGTGGTTTGCTGGAGGTCCACCACGAGCGGGAGCCGTTGAGGGCTCTCAGCCCCTTTAAATGGCAGCAGTTGATTGACTCTCGCGTCTGCACGACGACGTGGCCGTATGGAAGCGGCGTCTGGGCCATGAAGGAATGGGTGATTCCCAGTCTGGAAAACGACAACGTGGTCAGCATGGCCGAGGGGAACACCAACTTGTTTTGGGCGGACCGACTCGGCAAACAACTGGGACTCCCCGACCTGTGGATCAAGCTGTGCGGCAACAGCCACACGGGCAGCTTTAAGGATCTGGGGATGACGGTGCTGGTCAGTGTCGTCAAACAGATGATGGCAACTGGCAAGTCGCCCGTCAAAGCGGTCGCCTGTGCGAGCACGGGGGACACCAGTGCCGCTCTTTCGGCCTACGCCGCTTATGCGGGCGATTCCGGCCATTATCTTCCTGCCGGCTGGCAAGGTCAGCACCGCGCAGTTGATTCAGCCGGTCGCCAATGGAGCCCATGTGTTAGCGTCTGGACACGGACTTTGACGGCTGCATGAAGATCGTTCAGGAAGTCACGCAGGACCAATCAATCTACCTGGCGAATTCCATGAACAGCCTGCGGATCGAGGGGCAGAAGACGGTGGGCATCGAGATCGTCCGCCAGTTTGATTGGGAAGTTCCCGATTGGGTCATCATTCCCGTGGGCAACCTGGGCAACATCAGCGCGCTGCACAAGGGATTTCGCCTGATTATGGATCTGGGGTTGGTGAACCGCATGCCGCGCCTGGTGGCGGCGCAGGCCGCCAGTGCGGCTCCGTTTTTCCAGGCTTTCCAACAGAGGTTTTCCAGCAGGGTGAGCATGACGGCCGGGGATACACTGGCCACCGCCATCCGCATCGGCGACCCGGTGAGCTATGACAAAGCGGTAAGGGCCGTTGAAGAATCGGACGGGTTGCGTGGAGCAGGCGACTGAGTCCGAACTGGCCGAAGCGGCGGCTCAAGCGGACTTGACCGGCATGTTCACTTGCCCCCACACCGGCGTGGCTCTGGCGGTGCTCAAGAAATTGATCGGCAAGGGACTGATCAAATCTTCGGATCGCACGGTGGTCATCAGTACGGCTCACGGCCTGAAGTTCGCCGACTTCAAAGTGGGCTATCACGAATCGAAGCTTTCCGGAGTCACTTGCGAGCGTGCCAACCCGCCAACTTATGTGGAGGCCCGCGTGGCCAAAGTCCAAGCGACTATTGCATCGAGATTGAACTTGTGATCGGCTGAGGCTTGCGTTTTTTCACGTTTGTTGACCTGCGATCGCAGTTGCATTAGGATCGGAAGAGCGCCCGAGGTGCTACCCAGGTCACGTAGGCAGAGTCGCGCCACTTGGGCGAGAAAACCTCGACCTTCAGCTGGGACCCGTCCCTGTCGTCTGCCTGCGTATGATGGCGTTGCTCTCCCCTCTCGACGGAGTCTTGCAGTTTATGCATGAGCACTTGCGGGCAGTTCGCCTGCCGTACGAGAATCGCTTCGGCCCAGACGGCCGAGCTTGTTTGAGCCTGTTCGTGGCGATCGTCATGAGCTTGGCCGTCTTGCCCTCCGCCGTTCGTGGATTTACGCCGCAGAGCAAGCAGGTGCGGGCGATGATCGACCGCTCCATGGCGTACCTGGCCGAAGTGTCCGAGGGCCGTTGGGGAGGAAAATGCCTGATTGCCCTGGCCTTCCTCAAGGAACGGCAAAACGACCACGCCAAGGTCGCAGAAGCCTTGGCCGAATGTCAACGCATTGCCGACGCGAAAACGGGCGACACCGTCAATGACCAAGACGTCTACTCGTTGGGTCTGGGCGTGATCCTGCTGTGTGAGTTGGATTCGGATCTTTACCGCAGGGAGATTGAGATCCTGTTCGACGCGCTTTGGCGGCGACAGTCGACCCACGGTGCGTGGGGGTATCCGGGGCAGGACGTCGGGGACACCTCGATGACCCAATACGCGGTCCTGGCACTCTGGACCGCACATCGGGCCGGGATCGACATCCGTCAACAATCGGTGCTCGACGTTTGCCAGTGGTTGGTCAAAACCCAGGACGTCAGCGGCGGATTTGGTTACCATCCCGATCTGCCGACGGGCGAAGCCGCCGATCGGCAAACGCAGCAGAATGTCCGCGAATCCACGTCCGTGGCGGGGCTGGGCAGTTTGTACGCGTGCTCCACGCTGCTGGGCGCAAACCAAATGGTCAATCGCGCCACGGGTCGCATTCAAGACGTCCCAGCGGCATTGATCCCCGTGCCCGCACGCGGTGAGGCGTCCCTGGACGTGAAGGTTAGTCGCGGCCTGGCCAACGAAATCAAGCGGGCGTTGAACGACGGCAACAAATGGCACGCCGCGCACTTTACGATCGCGCCGCAAGAGTACCCCTACTACTACTTGTATGGCCTGGAACGTTACCACGCGTTTCGTTCCTTCGCCGAAGGAAAGAAGGCAGAAACAGAGCCCGGCTGGTACAATCAAGGGGTGCAATTGCTCGGCAAACTACAACAGGCGGATGGAAGATGGTCGTCTGGGCTTCCGGATTTGATCGAGGATCAAATCAACACCACGTTTGCCGTGCTTTTCCTGATGCGCAGCACGCAAAAGGCCCTTGATTCGACTGCGTTCGGTGAAGGATTGCTGATCGGCGGTCAGGGCCTACCCAGCGATACGCGTCGCATTCGCATGGTGGATGGTCGCGTCGTCAGCCAATTTGAACAACGATCGGCCGCGGCGATCGCCCGTATTCTCAGTGACCCTGACAGCCCAGACTTTGAACAACTTGCCGAACTGGAGGGAAACCTGATTGTGGAGTCCGACATGGCGTCGCCACAGGATCAGGAACAGCTGCGTCGAATTGTGGTGGCGGGGACTCCCAGGGCGCAGCTGCTGGCCATTCGTGCATTGGGGACGCAGCGAAATCTGGATAATGTCCCGGCCCTGATCAAGGCGTTGGGCAGCGAAGATCCACAAACGGCCGACGCGGCCAACGAGGCATTGTGCCGCATCCGTCGGCAGATTGACGGGGCACCGTGGCCCGCGGCGGGCGATCGGAAGCAGCGGCAAGCCGCGATCGATGCCTGGAAAGGGTGGTACAAGTCGATTCGACCCGATGCCCGGTTGGTGGACGACCGATGAATGTCAGGCAGCCGGAAACCCGCCGTTCCGTCGCGACTCCCATACTTCCCCAGCGCACACCAGGTTACTCGCTGCGCGTTTCGCGCTACGACCGTGTGGCGGCGCTATTGGTAGCGTTATTGATCATCGTGGGCGCGAGCGTCGCGATGCTGTTCACGGTCTGGCTCACCGGTCGTGTTTTCGTCGGGCAGGCACCGGTTACTCCCAGATTGGTGGAAATGCCGGGGGATGGCGGCATGGCCTTGGGCGCCGCGGACGACTTCGCCGAATTGGGGGAAGCGGAAATCGAGGAACTGCTCGAACCGCAATTGTCCGCGACCGTCGACTCCGTCACCGATGCCCTCTCCAGCCAGTTGGCGACTCTGGAGTCACTGGGTGCCGAGTCCACGGCGTCATCCCGAGGGGGCGCGGCGGGAGACAGCCGCAGCCCGGGCGCGGGAGGGGACGGGGCGCACGTGCCTCGTTGGCAGCGTTGGCAGATCATGTTTTCGGCCAACAACTTAGACACCTATGCACGACAGCTCGATTTCTTCGGCATCGAACTCGGCGTCGTCGGAGGCTCCGACCAGGTGGACTATGCTGCTCAACTATCACGAAATCCTCCCCAAAGCCATAGCGGGGCACCGCGGGAGGAACGGCGAATGTACATGACGTGGCGGTTTGGGCCGTTGCGCGAAGCGGATCTGGCACTGCTAAAGAGGGCCGGGATTAAGACCGATCGTCGCATCATCATGCAATTCATTCCCCCCGAGGTGGAGGATCAGCTGGCGAACATCGAGATGGAGTTTCTGCGGAAAAATGGCCAGTCATTGGACGAAATCGAGAAGACCGTCTTTCGCGTTGTCGGCGCACGTGGACAATATCAATTCGAAGTTAAAGAGGTGCGTATGTTGTCTGGGCGTTTGAGGTGATCATGACGGTAGTCTCGTCGATTTCTGGCTTATTGCTCCACGTGCACTTGCTCGCAGCCGCGGGCACCGGGATCTCACGCCTCACGCATATCCTGGGCAATGTCATGTATTTGGCATTGCTGGCCATCGCCATTTGGGGGGCCTATTGCGTGATCGTCGTGTGGATGCGCGTGGCACAAAAGCGATTCATCAACGACGAGGAAAATGAGCAGTTTTTGGCCGCGCTGGAATCGCAGATTGCCAAGGGGGATATGGGCGGCTTGGAAGCCGCGCTGATCGGCGACCTGCGCGCCATGCCACAGCTGGTCTTGCTGGCCATCAAGAACCGAAAATTGGGCTACCACCGTACTCGGCGCCTGGTGGTCGACAAATTCCAGCGGGATGTGCTGGGGGACCTTGAGCATCGGTTGAGTTGGGTGCAAACGGTGATCAAGGCCGCTCCCATGTTGGGATTGCTGGGAACCGTGTTGGGTATGATGGGGGCTTTTTCCAAGCTGGGAAGTGGCGACAGCGTCAGCCCCGACGTGCTGGCCGAAGACATCGCCATCGCACTGGTCACCACCGCGGCCGGTCTATCGATTGCCATACCTCTCGTATTGTGCGTGGCCAGTATCAACGTCCGCATTCGCAAGATGGAGGACATGGTGGCCATGGGACTCAACCAGTTTTTCGAGGTGTTTCGCAAGTACTTGGGACCGGATTAGTCGCGCTGCCTAAAATAAACACGGCGCGCCAGAATGGGCGGACAGCCTTGCCCAGCGTGTCCACATTGGCGGACTGGCGATCTGAACCGGGCCAAGCGCCGCTACGCGGTTCCGTTACACGGCAGGGCTTGCCGTTCAGGAAGACAAATCGATCATGGCATCGTTCCAGCACGCATCACCTGGTCTCGACGTTGAGCAGCCAGACGATGAATATTCAGACTGGGCCAGTACCCCTCGCGCCATGCAGTCCCTGGATACCGAGATGGATATCACGCCCATGATCGATATCACGTTCCTGTTATTGATATTTTTTCTGGTTGCCTCGCGGATGGATGCGAATGCGCTGGTCGATTTGCCGGAAGCGCGACACGGTACAACCGTGACCGTCACGAATTCAGCCGTGTTAACGGTCGTTCCAGCTGGTGAGTCGGTCGCCGTGTATGCCGGCGAGTCCGTGGACCCTGCCGCGGAAATGGCTGGCGACGCGGCGACGCAGAATCAATTGGTCGAAGACTACGTGAAACGCGAGTTAAACGCCGACGTGCCGAAACAGCAGGTGATTATTCGCGCCGCCAAGGAGGTGAAGCAGCGGGACGTGGCCCGGCTGTTGTCGGCGGTGAGTCTGGTGCCGGGCGCGAAAGTTTACGTGGCGGTAATTGAGGCCTCGTCATGAGCCATGAAGAACCCATTTCGTTTCACTGGCGTGCCACGTCCGACTCAGACGACATGGATATGACACCCATGGTGGATGTCACATTCCTGCTGTTGATTTTCTTTATGATTACGGCAGCCTTTGCCCTGCAGCGTTCCTTCGAGATGCCTACTCCGGAAAACTCTGAACCCAGCAGCAACGCCACGCTAGAGGACCTGGAGCAGGACCCCGATTATCTGATGGTCCGCATAGATCGGTTCAACACCTATCACGTCTCGGCCGCCAGCTGGGATGATGAACAGGAGGTGCCGAATCCCGTCGACTTATTGATTAAAATGCGGGAAGCCGTTGGTAAAGGAGGACCGGGCCGTGCCACCAAGCTGTTGGTGATTGCCAGCGGCGAGGCTTTTCACGATAGTGTCGTGCAAGCGATTGATGCCGGAAACGAATTGGGACTTGAGGACGTTCAAATCGTCACTCAGGAAAATGACGACTTGGACTGAAATGTATATCTGTTGCCCAGCGATGCCTCAAACAGCGGTCTGCCCCGCTCCCGAGATGGTCAAACCATGGGAGCCTATGCAAGTCCAGCAGAGGTTCAGACGCTTGCGGCGACGAAGACAGTGCGGGCAGATCGCTTTGCCCTTCGCGGAACAGATAGGATTCTCGGGCACCGTCCATGAGTATTGACAGATTCTTGATCTTGGCGGAACAGGGGGGCTTCCTGGACACAACGACGGCAACCAAACTGCGCGCCAAGATCAGCAGTCACGGTCAAGCGGTTTCTGCGGAGGAGGTATCCGCATGGCTGGTCAAGCGAGGTTTGTTGACGGCATTTCAAGCCGAAAAGCTGATGCAGGCCACCGGCGTCGGCGATTCTTCGGAATTGGGTCTGGCCAGCGATTCCAGCGATAGCGAGGAAGACACATTCAGGTTGGGACCGGTCCGAACTTCGGATACGAAGAAATCGTTGGAGCTTTTGGACGATGCCGATGACGATCGCTACACCTTGCTCGATGCGCGGCAAACCAGCCCCATTCGTCCCGATTCACCCACGGACCGCCAGGCGGTTTCGCACTTGAGGGACGATGCCGGACCACCCATCTCGCTCGGCGGCATGGAAATCGGAGCAGACGACGCAGCCAATTTCCCCACGGCAAACCTGCAAACGACGGGATGGCTGCGGCTGATCCAATCGATATTTCCACGGCGGCCGCATCGAGGTCAGCGCTGGGACTCGTCACTTATGCTGGCCGGGGGTGGTGGCTTGCTGGCCCTGCTGATCGTTGGTGGGTTCCTGTATTCCGTGTTGGCGGTCGGATCGGGCGATGAGGTATTTCAAGTTGCCGAGGACGATTACAATGCTCAACTGTACGCGCAAGCCATTCAGAAATTCGACCGTTTCGTCCAACGCTATCCGAAGCACGGCAAGGTGAGCCTGGCTCGGGTTCGCATGGGCCTGGCCCGGATGCGTACCGACGTCACGGCACGCGATTGGCCCAAGGCCATGGAGACCGTCAAGCGCGAATTGGAGTTGATCAGACCCGAAGCGAGTTTCGATGCGGCCCGTTCGGAGTTGGCGGGAATTCTGCCGGAAATCTTCGACGGATTCGTCAAGCGCGCCGCAGAAGTCGAAGACACCGATGCCCAGGAACGGTTGCTGGACAGCGGCAAGGAAGCGCTTGCCCTGATCGAGAATCCGGATAATCTGCCAGCGTCGCTCAGACGCCAGATTCAAGCCAAGGTGGATGGGATCCGGGACGAATCCGAGCAAATACGGCGCGAGATCGCCCGCCGGCGGGATGTTGCCAAATCGATCCGCGATATTCAGCAGGCCGTCGCCAAGTCCGATTCAGAAGCCGCTTATCGATTTCGAGATCAGTTACTCGAACGACACCCCGGGGCCGCCAAAGATACTGCGCTGCAAGCCGCGTTGGCCACGATTTCCGCCGTGGAACGTGATGGTGTAAAGGTGGTCCATCAGCCAATCGTGGCCACTCAGGAGGAGC
This sequence comes from uncultured Planctomycetales bacterium, assembly GCA_963695565.1. Taxonomy (GTDB): domain Bacteria; phylum Planctomycetota; class Planctomycetia; order Pirellulales; family Pirellulaceae; genus CAVOGW01. The sequence continues at coordinate 473,930 of CAVOGW010000001.1, read as the reverse complement.
GTCCTGCGTCAGCCTACCGCGCCATCCCACTGGTGGCGCGACGTGGCCAAACCGCAGACGCTTTGGCTAACCGGGTCGTGGCCGTCAATGCCCGCGGAGCCCTGTACGGGCTCGAGGGAAGCACAGGCCAGCTGCTCTGGCGGCGCTGGGTGGGTTTCGAAACGAGCTTGCAGCCCGCGTACGCGTCGTCCACACCGGGCGCCGACATATTGATCGACGACCAGAGGTTTGGAGATCTGTTGTGCCTCAATGCGAAATCGGGCACCCTTAGGTGGCGCGTGGAGGTGGGACGTCCCGCGGGAGTTCCCGTGATCATGGGAGACCGTCTGCTGCAGGCCGGGACCGAAGGTACGTTGTTTGCCGTCGCCCAGAATGATGGCACGATCGACCGTCGGGTGATCTTTCCGCAGAAACTCAGTTCGCCACCAGCTGTGGACAACGCCAATGGAATCATCTTCCAGGCGGCCAGCCACTCCACGTTATACATCCTGGATGCCAAAACGCTGGCCTGTACGGGTACGGTTTATACAGGACATATCGATGGAATGGTCACGGTCGCTCCGGTGGTCACCAGCGACCTGATCTTGCTGCTGGAAAACAGCGGTACGGACTACTGCCTGCTGCACGTCTTCGTGCGGAAACCTGGCGGAGTCCTTGTCCCGGCGGGTGAACCGATCCGGCTCAAGGGCATCGTGGCCGATGCGCCCCTGACTTTTGGGAGAACCGTTGTGGTGACGACGGACCGCGGAGCGGTCTACGTGATGGAGGCGGCGGCCGATAATCTGCTCGAGCCGCTGCGGATCTTTGCCCAAGTTCATCCGCGAACCGACAGTACGGCAAGTCACTTCGCCCAACTTTCCCAAAACCGCATCTTCATTGCCGGCTGGGGATTGGCGGAGTTCGAGATCCTGGCAGCGCGGGGGACACTCGAGCGACGATGGGCGGAACAGGTCGAAGATTCGCATTTTGTCGCGCCGGCGCTGTTCGCCGACACGCTTGTGACAGCACGCTGGTCGCCTCTGACCAGCGACGTGATCGTGGAAGCCGCGCGATTGCCGGAGCTGGGCAAACGGCTGCCCGATCCGATTTGGCAAACGCGCATCGCTGCCGAGCCAGTCACCCCTCCCATCGTGATGCCCGATCGAAGTGTGCTGCTGGCCGCACGCAATGGGGCCGTCTGGCGGATCCATCGTGAAAATGTCCGCAGCCCCGTGGTGGAATCCGCAGCGACCGACATGCCAGCCGTGGGAAAACTGCTGATCACCAAGGCAGGAGATTTTGTCTACACCGCGGGTGACGATCGTCCACAGTGGATGTTCGCCGATCATGGTACCGAGCAACCGAAGCTGGTGTTGTTGCAGGACACGACGCGTCGCCGGCTGGATAACGAGCCAGTCCTGTTCGCCGACGGCATGTTGTTGTGTTCGCGCAAAGGACCCGTTTTTTATGTCAGCCCCTCCACGGGCCAGTCGCTGGCAGGCTCGATCGCCTGGCCCGCCAGTCATGGTCCTGCGTCTCGTTGGCGGACACCCGCCGTTTCGGATGGGGGATTCGCCATCGTGGCCAGTAGCGACGGGATCGTCCAGCGTCTGGAAGTCTCGTCCCCGGAAAATCAGCTCGTGTTCACCAAATCCGTGGATCTGAAGTCTCGTATTCGAGCCAATCCGGTGGTGGCCGGCCCACATGTCTATCTTGTCGCTCGAGGCAACGCTCAAGACACATTGCTGGTTTTGTCGTGCGATTCATTGCAGGAGGTCGCCAACTTTCCGTTACCGCAGCGCGCGATGGAATCCGTTTACGCGATGGAAGACCGAGTGCTGCTGCAAACCGAGGAAAAAATGCTGGTCTTTCAGGCTGCCAAACCGAGCTGGGAAGCCCCACTGCCCCACAGCCTCTTGGCGGGAGCGCCTACCGAATCGGCGGGTCGCTGGCTGTGTGCCACCCGAAACGGCCAATTGTTCTGGATCGATCCAGCGGCCGGAGTGACTGGATCGACGGCGAAGGGTCAAGCCGCCATCGAGGTGGGACAGGCGCTTGGGGCAAGTGCCACCATCTGGGGGCAGACAGTGCTGGCGGCCGGACATGACGGCACGTTGATGCTAATCCCTCTTACGTCGGAGAGCGATGCACTTTGAGTAAATCGCGTCTGTTCCAACTTGCCCTGTGCGCATGTCGCGGTTGCCTGCTGAGTGCATTGGTCTACTTGCCATGCGGGAAGTTGCCGGCACAGGAAGTTCCGCTGTACCTAGAACAAAGGTACGACGAACTGGTTTTAACGGACGAATATGAGCAGGCTCGCATACAAGTCTTCCCGTTGCCGTTTACGCCGGACGATATCCCGCGGCAGTCCGAAGTCCCACTGCGGATTCGTTTGATCGACTATCCCGACCGCGAATACGATGTGGCCTGGAAAGATATTGAACGTATCCGTTTTTTTGAAGATGCGCTGGTCGCGGACGCCCTGCAGTTGATCAACGTGGGGAAATTCGAGGAGGCTTATGATGTATTGCGCTTTGTTTGGAAGGGAACGCCGGATTGGCGCGGTTTGAGCGCCGCTATCAATCGGTTTTTGCTGGCGGAAGCAGGGCTGGCCTACCGCGAGAACCACGCCGAGGAAGCGATGGTGTTGTTGGAACAGCTGTTCGGTCGGCAACCGGATGCGCGTGTCGCCAGTGCGCTGACGCGAGTCGTGGATCGGGCGTTTTCTGAGCGATTTCAGGCCAATGACTTTCGCGGGGCTCGGCAATTGATTGCCTGGGTTAGCAGTCGACCCCAGCTGCCACAACAGGGGAAAATTGCCGCGTGGCGCCGGCAAATGCGAGAAGCGGCCGACCGGCAGCTGGAATTGGCCACAGCGGCCGCCGCCCGTCGCGACTATCGGAAAGCCTTCGCCAGCATCGACGAGGCCCTGCGCATTCTGCCGGACGACCCGGCAGCACGGGAAGTTAACGCTTCGCTCTTGGTCGAATATTCGCGCGTTACCGTGGCCGTCTCGCGTCGCGCAGGGGCTCGGCGAACCCTTGATGGAGACTGGGCACGCGAGCGAATTGATCGGCTGACCGATCGCCATCTCGTGGAACTTGTCGGTCAGGGTACTGAGGGCGGACAATTTCGCTCAGCCTACGGACAGCTGGATTTTGATCCGGACGGAGTCGGGCTGCGTCTGAAGCTTGACGGCGAACCGACGGCGGTTGTCCAGGAAGCGTTACAGAAAACCTTGGACACGACCACCGGAGTCCGGCAACTGGCTGCCCATCGATGTCTCTCGCGGTTGTTGCGATCATGGGAATATCGTCAAAACGAACTGCATGTTCGCTTTGCGGACAACACCCTGCGCTGGTTGCCCCTGCTGGATATGCCACTTGGCGTGCCACTGCTCCATTGGCAACCGTATGTCTGGGACCAGCCTGGGGGCGAGGGGCAACCGGATTGTTTTCTGGCCAACCCACAGGGCCCCCACACCACCGGACAGATTGCAGAGATCTGCGAACGCAAGTTTTCTCGCCAGCTGGACATGATAGCCGCAATTGAATCAGGCGACGTGGACATCGTCGATCGGCTGTTACCAGCCGAGGCTGAACAGTTGGCCAGTCAGGACATTCATGTTCGCCGCTATGGCTTGATCAGCATGTATTTTCTGGTCCCCAATGACCGCTCGGCCCTGGGCCGCAATCGCGCGTTTCGCCGGGGCGTGGTGCGGGCGATTCCGCGAGAGAACATCCTGAATCTCATCCTGTCGGGTCGGACCTACGAGGGCTGCGATATATTGTCGGGCCCGTTTCATCAGGGATTTGACCGCAGCGATCCCCTGGCATACGCCTACAACGTCAAGATCACACCTCGCCCCTTCGACCCCGCGCTGGGGGCAACCCTGATTGGCATGAGCTGGCATTTGGCGGAATTGGAAGCTGCCGCAGCGGCGGAAGCAGCGGCAGATCCAGCCGCCTTGCCTGAGGTGGATGGCCAGCCCACGACAAACGCGGAAGTGGCGGACGGTGCGGCGGCCGATGGTCCCGGGCCTACCGGTCCGGTCACTCCACAGATTCCAACAGGCGACTCGCCCAAGTTGGTTCTCGTGTTTGCGGACGACGCGATCCTGGCCTCGATGGCGGAACAGAATCTGTCGCAGCTTGCGTTCGGCGGGGGTGCCATGTGAGGCCCGGCCATTACCGGCCATGACGTCACACCCACCGGACGACGACACTTGGCATCTTTGGCTGGCCGACGTGGCCGCCCGCGAGCCGATTATCGACGTCTTTCAGATGTTCAGTCCGCGGGGGCTCGTGCAGCGCCCCTCTCCCTATGTGCAACAGGCTTTGAACGAACTCTTGGAAGTGACGAGATGGTCGGACGCGCGGGCTATCTTGAATGAAATCCACGAACTTGTGTATCGGGAGTTGAGCGTCATGCCGCTCTGGCAGCTAACCAACCATTACGCCTATCGCCGTCACGTCCAAGGTCTCGATGGAGAGATCATGACGCTGTACCAGAACGTCGATGGCTGGAGTCTGGTGAGGTCCGACCCGCCATGATCGCCAATAGGGCCACGCACGAAGCTGCAAGCTATACCCGATTTGTGGTGGCAGCCAGCGTCTGCGTGGTCGGCTTCGTGGCCGTGCCCGCGTTGCCTGCCAACGATTGGGCGGCCACCCCCTATCGTGCGAAAGCGATCATCCTGCTGGATGAGAATCCCGAGTTATGTGACGCCTGGCGCGACACGCTTTCGGCTGCGGTAATTCAAGTGGTTCACGCCCAATTCGGGCCGTTCATGCAGCTGGAAGCTGACGTGCGGGAAGCTGCTGCATGGCGGTGTGACGATCTGCTGGAAATGTCCACGGGGCAGGTCCAGGATTGGGAGCAGGCAGCAACGTCGTTTGACAAACTGTTCGTCGTGATCGTCGAATCGGCAGCTCGGGACATCCGCTTGGGCTGTGTGGAATGGGACGCGCGGACCCGGTCGTTCAGCGAGGTGCTGATTGACGAAAGTGTACCATTGACGTCGCTGCACCGCGCGGTGGGAACATTCCTGGGGCGAAGCTTTCGACCTATCGGTCGCCTGGTCAACGTCGGACGCACTACGGTGACCTTGGAAATGCGTGCCGGTGCGTTGGGGACGATGACCGCAGTCGGTGGCGGGCTCAGCCCTGGTGAGATCTTGCAACCGGTCAACTGCCGCCTGAACCGTCTGGGTGAGATTACGGAAGATGGGATTACCGCGGTACCGTGGACGATGCTGCGAGTGGTGCCGTGGCCGGACGATCAAGTGCCCGCCCCAGAGCTTGTCGCATGCGCGATCGATAGCGGCCTGCGTAGTCCCTTTCGTGTCCGCTCCAGTCGCCGCATCGAACGATTCGCACTGCGTGTGCGCCCCATTTGCGATCAGACGACCTTTCGCTTCGTCTCGGTCACGAAACCTGACGAGCCGCTCGTGGGCTACGAACTGCACGGCCGGCGGCCAGACGAAAATGGCTACGATTTGGTGGGGACTTCAGATCATCGGGGTCTGATCGTGATCCCCCGCGGCACACAGCCCTACCGCATGTTCTACGTTAAACACGGTAACGTGCTGCTCGCCAGGCTGCCGTGTTTGCTCGGGCTGCAGTCGGAAGTCACGCTGTCGCTACCCAATTATACGGATCGACTTAAGGCGGAAGCCTTTGCGCGTGGCGTGGAAGATGATCTGCTGGATGCCATCGTCAAACGGGAATTGGTCGTCGCCGCATTCCGTCGCCGATTGACTGCGGATGAAATCAGCGAGGCTGATCTGCAAGCGGCTGCCCGCCTGCTGCCCGAGATCGAGCTGCTGAATCGTCCGGATGATTTGTTTCGCGAGATCCAGCGACGCGAAGCCATGTTTCGCAGCAGTGATCCGATCGTGCAAAAACGCATCGATATGCTGTTCAATGACCTGCGACAGACCATCCGCAAGTCGATGGACACGAATCTTGTCGCCAAGCTGCAGTCCGAGTTGGCGGAGGCTCAAAGTCGAACGCGCTCGGACTCCGCGGATGAAGTCCAGCCGACTAAATGACCCGGCGCGATCTGCCGACAAAATCCGGGGGGGTTGGGGGGAATCCCCCCAAACCCCCCGACGGATGCTCTCAAACCCCCCGGCGGATGCCGCCAAAGCCTCCGACGGATGCTCTCAACCCCCCCGGCGGATGCTCTCAAACCCCCCGACGGATGCTCTCAAACCCCCCGACGGATGCTCTCAACCCCCCGACGGATGCTCTCAAACCCCCCGACGGATGCTCTCAAACCCCCCGGCGGATGCTCTCAAGCCCCCGACGGATGCTCCCAACCCCCCCGACGGATGCTCTCAACCCCCCCGGCGGATGCTCCCAAACCCCCCGACGGATGCCGCCAAAGCCCCCGACGGATGCTCTCAACCCCCCCGGCGGATGCCGCCAACCCCCCCGGGGGGATTCCCCCCGGACTAGCGGATCAGGCCCTGAATGACCAAGGTCAAGAGAGCCCCGGTAACAATGGACAACGGCACCGCGACGGCCAGCGTGATCAGGACCGTGGCGAGGTGTCCGCCGGCGGACTCCGCGGCAGGCGGCGGCACGGGCAGCGCGGGGCCGAGCCGACGTCCACTGCCGCTGCTGCTACGCGTCTCATCGGAAGCGGCCGGGTCCGTGACCTGCGATGCCTGACTCATACCCGAGGCCGAGGCGGAATCATGGTCGTCGTAATTGCCGTACTTCGTGGCGTCCAGTTCGTCTTCGTCGTCCGCGTGAGCCGGCAGAGGGGGGGCCATCCAGGGCGAACGTGCTGGCGGAGGGGTCGGCATCTGCAGCGACTGCGGCGTCCACGGCTCTAACCTGGCAAAGACCTCGGCAGCCGTCTTCGTGCGGCGACTGGGATCCTTTTCCATCATGTCGGCGATAATATCGACAAAATCTTCGGGGACATCCGGATTGAATCGGCGTGGGTGCCAGGGCGTTTCTTCGCAATGACGCCGTGCTTTATCCCGAGTGGACCCGCCCGGGAACGGCACTTTGCCCGTGACCGTGTAGTACAGCGTACAGCCAAGTGAATAGATGTCGCTGGTGGGCGTAATATTCTCCGGCGTCTTGATCTGCTCGGGCGAAATGTAGTCGGCTGTGCCCACGATCTTGTGAGACCGTGGATCGTACTCGTTGCTTTGGAAAAAACCCGCCAATCCCAAATCGGATACTTTGGCCTTGCCATCCGGGGAAACGAGGATGTTGCCCGGCTTGATATCCCGGTGAATCAGTCCTTTTTCGTGAGCGTTCTGCAAACCTCGAGCCGCCTGCGAGATGATGCCGGCCGCCTGTTCGACACTCAACGGCCCTTGCGACCGTACCAGCCGCCGCAAGTCGGTCCCCCGTACAAATTCTGTCACCAGGTAGTAGACGTTGCCATCGTGGCCGGCGTCGTAAGCTCGAACCAGGTTGTCGTGGTCCACGACGGCCTGCGCCCGAATCTCGCGCAGAAAATTCGCCACGGACTGCGGCGTCGAGCGGCTGTGCGGCAGCACCTTGATGGCGACTTCCCGGCCCATCATGCTGTGCTCTGCCTTAAACACCTGCCCCATCCCTCCCTGTGCGATCCAATCGGTGATCGTGTACGGCCCCAAGGTCAATTTTGTCCGCCCCGCCTTCAACTGTTCCGCCTGGTAGGGCGTCAACATCCCCAGTTCGATCATCTGCCGCGCCAACTGATCGTCCGTAACCTGCACACGAGGTGCGGGGGACCCGAATTCAGGCTTCAGCGCGGCCGCCAGCGCATCATCGAGCTGTTCTCGCGTGACCAGCCCGCTCAACAGAGCCGATCTTTGAAATGCGGAGTTATGCTGCGGAGCCATAGCGAAGATGAAGACGGAAAATGTTCGTGGGGATTGCAGGCACGGCGTTGTTTCTGCCGCACCGTGTTTGACTCAGCCGTGGGGCGGTACGGCTTCTTTCCATCCGTTGTTTCCCGAACCGGTCGCCTTCCCAAGAAGTATACGTTCAAAGCCCGAATTGCACGAGCTATTTTCTGGCGGTCGCCGCGGCCCCGCAAGCGGGCTGAAGGCGGCCCGCACGCGGCCGGCAGGCGAACCGCAGGCGAGCCGTGTGGCGTAAGCCCACGACGAGCGACTGCCGCATAACCAAAACTCATCGCATCCGCAACCCACCGCCGCCCCACCGCTCACCCTTAAACCGACGCGACCTCGTCGCGCCACGGCCCCGCAAGGGGGTTCACGCCAGCGTCGCGCCACATGCCCGTCCGCTACGCCTCCTCGCCGAGCAGCTCCGCAAATTGCCGCAGCCAACTTGCCGGCCAGGGAGCTTGAAAATGCAGAAGCTGCGGCTTGACCGGATGTTGAAACTCAATCGACCGCGCATGCAGGGCAATCCCGGGCGAGAACCTGGTCGAACTCCCATACTTTACGTCACCTACAATTGGGTGTCGGCGCGCGGCCAGCTGCAGGCGGATTTGATGTTTGCGCCCCGTCTGCAAGTCGATGCGGACGCGGTGCAACGGTGGCTGGGAATCCAACCCGATGAGTTCCAGCTCAGCCCGCAGAGCACCCCGATCCGACTGGCGACAGGTTTCCATCATGTGCCGCAGTTCATTCTTACGTACCCAGTCCACGTAGCTGCCGGAAGGCAAGCGGTCAGCTCCTGTCACGATCGCCTCGTAAATCTTGACGACCGTACGCGCGCGGAATTGTTGATTAAGGCGGTCGGCCGCTTTGGACGTGCGGGCCAGGACGATGACTCCAGAAACAACGGCATCCAGCCGGCTGACGACACCCAGGTAGACGTTTCCCGGTTTATTGTACTTGGCTTTGATGTATTGCTTGGCCTGTTTCACCAGGCTGGTTTCGGTAACCCCCATCGTCGGCAGTAAAGCCGGCTTGTTGACAACCAGTAGGTGGTTGTCCTCGTACAGAATCGCGAGCGGATGGCGGCGGGGCACGGTGTGGTTGTCAGGAATGTTTGCCAGGAAACGCGTGTCCGCCCTGCTGGCCTGGTAGATTCAGTTCGCCGAGCGCAACGCGGTGCTGCTCGTCATGCTACCACGCTGATGGAAGTTCCACGAGGGTCGGGTCAGCGACCAAAGGCGCTTCCAGAGACGTTGTTCCGCGTGCGACCGCAGACGCAGGAGATCCCGGACGGACCCCTGCAGGCAATGTCACGTGGGTTGGCAGTCCCTCACTCCGCTCCGCGACGTTCAGGATGGCATGCATCCGCCGTGCGGCGATCTTTGCCGGAAGCCGAACAATCCGCCGGGCACGCCGTTGGGATTCCAGGCGGTACGCGTAGAACCGTACATGGGGGCTTGCCGCGTCAACAGCTGCACTGATGACTCAGGTGTCACGGCCCACCTGGCAGTTCGATCGTTCTGTTGGCTCGTTCAACGCTCCGTGTAACCATCAGCAGCGGTCCAGCATTCGATAGCCGAAGAAACACACGGCACCGATCAGGATGGCTCCCCACCAGACGACGTGTTGGTGGGAACCGTACAGCCACATGCCCAGCACCGGAGCCAGCGCGAAGGCAGCAGCGAGCGACAGTGTGAAGACTCCCAAATACCCACCGCGGTTGGCAGCCACCGCGCGACCGCTGATGTAGGCCACCGCGATGGGGGACGACAGCATTTCGCCAATCGTCATGACGACCATCGAGGCGACCGCCCACGGAACGCTTGAGCCAAATCCGATCAACCCCAACCCTACGCACGAAAACAGACACCCCCAGGCCAGTACACGTAATTTGGGCAAGTGCTCCACGGCCCGCACCAGCCCCATTTCCAAGACTACGATCATTATCGTGTTGACGGCGAACAACATGCCGATGGCCGCTGTGGACAGACCATACGAGGTTCGCAGATGCACGGTGTAGGTGCTCAATATCTGGAAGAAGACCACCGCCGACAAGAACATCAGCCAGATCGCGACCATGGCGTGAAAATCACGCCAAACGTTGGTCGGTCCCTGCTGGGCAGTTTGTCTTTCAGGTTCCGGCTCCACGGCCGGCAGCCGTTTCCCCAGCAAAACGTAGGTGAGCGCTGCTGCGGCAAAGCAGGTTGCCCCATCGAGTACAAACAACCAACGAAAGTCGTACTCGGCCAGGAAACCGCCGATCACCGGGCCGATGGACATACCCAGATTGACAGCGAGCCGATTCAGCGCGAAGGCTCGAGGATGCAGGTGTGCCGGGCAGGATTGTGCGGTGGCCGCAGCTGCTGCGGGGCGATAGGCGTCTGCGACAACCGCCAGCAAAAACAGAGCCACACCCAGCGCTGTGGGGCTTGGAGCGAGCATCAACAGCAGAAATCCGCATCCGGTCAGCAACAGCGATGTGACCTGGACCCGAATTGCCCCAAACCGGTCCGAGAGCGCGCCACCCAGGTAGGAACCGGCAATCGCGCCCAACCCGTATGCGCCAATCAACCACCCCACCTGGTATTCGGGCAGACCCAAACGCTCTTTCATGTACAGCGCGATGAAGGGTAGCACCATCGTGCCGCTGCGGTTCACCAGCAGCGTCAGCGAGATCAGCCAGACATTTCTGGGCAATCCGCGATAAGTATCCAGATAGTAGGCGAGAAGTCGGCGGGGCACGCGAGGCTCGATGTGTTCTTCATGGCCGGGGAAATCGGACGTACGGTCCGCTCGGCGGTGATCCGTTTACCAGGATACTGGACATCCTGGTCCAGGACAGGTTCGCTGTGACGGCGTTGAAGCGGCATTCAGGCAGGACGCATTGTGTCACAGCCCGCGGCTTTCTTCGCGAATTGAATTGCGATTCAAACCAACTTGCGTGCGTGAATAAAGAGGTTAACGCCCGATGACTCGGCGTCGACCTCATACTGGCCGGAGTTCAGCCCCGCCTCTTGCGCGAGCTGCTGCATCTGTGCTGGACTGCGGTAAATCAGGTACCAGTTTCCAATCCATTCCATGTAAGCTCGACTCGGATTGTCTTCCGAAAAGGCGAATACCAGCAATTCACTGCCCGGTTTCATGACGGCCCACAGTCGGCCGAGCATGCTGACAGCTTCTTCGTGATTCAGGTAGTCAAAAAAGCCCGGGCAGGACAGGAAATCCGCGCGACCAAGACGCTGCAGGACTTTCTTATTCTGCAAAACGCGTTTCAGGTTGACCCGCTCCGCGTGCAGCGCCGATGCCGGAAAGTATGGGCTCAGTCGCCCGACTGCGAAATCGAGCGCGCGTGGGTCAAGATCGATCAACGTCAGCCGACAATCGCAGTTTGAGAATGGATGGGAGCGAGGCGAGATTTCCGCGCCAAGCAACGTCAGATCGAAGGCAGGACCGCTCCCCAAGCTCACGATCTCAAACCGCGATGCTGCGGCAGCACGCAGTTGCTGGGCCATTCGCGCCGCCACAATCTCCGCTCGATTCCGCACGGCGGTTGGGGCGGGCTGGCGCTGAAAGAAGTCGTCAAACGTCCAGGCGATACCCGTGCCAAAGCGTTCGTTCTGGCAGATCATGTCCAGCATTTCGAAGTCGCCGGCGTAGCCATGCGGTTTTTCTCGGGCGTGGCGTTGCAGTCTTCCCAGTCCCAAGATGTCCCCCACGGTTTTCCACAGGTGGCTGGAGGGAATACGATTCTGCGGTCCCCAACAATTAAGATCGGCAAGTGCCAGCAGCCCCTGGGTCATCGCGAAGTGGACGTCCGCCACATGTTGTTCGTTGTGCTCAGCTGCGGAAACCAGCGGAGCCAATCGCCGCCGCAGATTCTCCGCCACGGCAACGACCGCTGTGGACAAGACAGCATCTTCGACTGGATTGTTCGCCATGGACCTATTGCCGCCTGCCGAGCACCTCTGGAACCAAACCAGGTTGACCCGACAGTAAACCATGTTCTGCGGCGGGCCGCCACCATGGAAGTTGTTCCGCAGCCGCGCCCGAGTTTTTTCCGTGCCTAGACCAGATAGCCACGGAGTCCATCCGCGTACATATCAAGAAACTCCCGCGTATGGGTTGCGTCGAACAGATAGGGGTTGCACCGCACACTAATGGTGAGCTTGCGCAGGTAGGTGAAGATAGCCACGGTGGCGTGGCTCTGCTTCCGTAAGGGGGGAACACCGGTAACGCGGTCCAGTTTCAGGTTTCCACACACCACGCGACCGCCGTCCCGTGGGAATCTGGCCGTGAACCGTCGGCTGGGATCGCCCACGTTGGAAAGGATGGTCGTGGCCATACACCATTTCCTCGCCAGCATGAAGTTCAGGATAGGAGGAGCATATTCGGCCAGGGCCAGCGCATCCACGAACTTGGTCCCCAGGCGCTCGTGTTTGATCTTGCCGGTTTGTTCCCGAATCGACTGCAACAGCGTTGCCATGTCACGGCATTTGCCGGGCTTTTGACTGAGGAAGGTATAAGCCGTCATGTTCGTGGCCGGCATGGAATAGTCTTCCGTGGAGCGCAAGTCGGAAGGCATCATGATGCGTATGCTGCGATGAGACCTAAGCCGACCGAGCCGATCGTTCCAGCGCACGATCGTGCGGTACATCTCGGCCATCAATAAGTCGTTGAGCATGGCCCCATGCCGTGCCGCGAATGCCCGCATCTGTTCGTGCTGTTGCTTGTCGAAAGAGAGGCTGGCAATCTCGGGAAACTCCGTTGGCGGTTGTGGTCCCCCTGACGGATCGCGCGGGCCCGCCAGGGGTTGGACGCAAGCGCCGAAAATGCGCATCGCCTCCCGCAGACCTTGGCAGACGAGCGCCGAACCTCGATCAGGCTGATTGGCCAGGTTGGTGATGCGACGTCGTCGGGAACGCAGTAGTCGCAAGTCGACATCACCCAGGACCGGTACTTTTTCGCCGGTCGCCGTCCGCGCGCCATACAGGGCCCACAGGTCGCCCAAGAATCGGTACACCCCCGTACCATCCGTGCAAGCGTGATGCACCTGCATCGTAACGCGGGATGCTTGCGATGAAGTTCGTATCCAGAAACGGACTCCCAACTCGTTACTGAGATCGAATCCCTCCGGGCCCAACAGCCGCAGCGGTTTGTCCAGTGGACCGACATCAATTTGCGGCTCCTTGTCGGTTGCAGGTACCCAACACGGCAAGCCGCGTTTCGCGATTCTGATGTGAGCGGCCAGCAGGGGATGCCTGACCAGGGCATCGCTCAGCGACTGGGCAAATGCATCATGGTCGACCTCCCCGCTGAAATCCAAGTGAATGATGGAAGTCATGGGGAACGCCGCCGAATCATCTGCGCAAAAGAACCGATCGAGCGGCGTGAGGATCAGCGGAAACAGGTTGGGTGGCGGCGCTTGTCGAAGCATCTGGATATCATGATCAAGGAGGCCGAGTGCTCTTTCCTTGATACTAACCCCCCGATCGCGCATAAGCGAACAATCTTCGCTAACCCCGCAGGCATTTGGCTCGGATTCCGCCACCTGTGACGGTTCTACCGGCGGCGGCACGAAGACCGGCACATCCGACACATGGTAAGATTCCGAAAATTGTGATGTTCCCGTTTGCATGATTGCTTTTGTCCAAGCTGTCTGTGTACTGTTTGGCGTAACGCGAAAAACCGAGTTACGCCGGCCACTACGGGTAGTATCGTGCCGGCTGGGTAGTAGGGTATCGTATGTTCATAAGAAAACGGTTCACGAGGTCCGTGGGCAGCCGTGATCGTCAATACAATTGGTGCAACTACGCCGCAGGGGCAAGCGCGCCGTCGATCCGCCGGATCATGACGAATTTGAGGCCGCAGGCGCGTCAGGCTAAGTCATCATGCAACCCAAGCTGTTTCTGGCCAGCCAATCGCCACGGCGTCGCGAATTACTCACGGCTTGGGGGTATGAATTTGTCGTGATGCCCCCTGACGCCACGGCCGAATGTGGTGTGTGCAGTCGCGAGACACCGCCTGAATTGGTAGCTCGCCTGGCCTGGCAGAAGGCCCGTGACGTTGCCTCGCGTGTGGCCGCGGGAATCGTCCTGGGCTGCGATACCGTTGCCGAGTGCCATGGACAAATCCTGGGCAAGCCCACCCGTCGCGAACACGCCGAACAAATGCTGCGACTGTTACGGGGCCGACCCCACCAGGTGTTTTCGGGTTTGTGCCTCTGGGATCGCCCGACCGACAAAGTGCTGGTCGAAGTGGATATGACGCAACTGGTCATGGATCCCATTGGCGACGAATTACTGCAAGCCTACCTCGATTCGGAAGCCTGGCAGGGAAAGGCTGGAGCATTTGGATATCAGGATGGCCTGGATTGGGTGCACGTGGTCAAAGGGAGTGAGACGAATGTCGTAGGCCTGCCCATGGAGCTGTTCGAAAACATGCTTAGCCGAATGCACGCCTAGGGTATTTGAGTGGCGTCGTCGTCCTCGGCGGCGTTGGGCGCGGAGTGCCAGTTGATGGTGCTGGCGGCGCGTTGTGGTGGTTCTTTGCAGCCGGGACGGCTACGCTACGTCCAGTTCCGCAAGTGCCGCGTCGTTTGCCAGTTCTTGCAGGACACGCGCTGCGGACCGCGCGGGCCCGTCGTGGCTCCGCGGATGGTAGCTGGAGCGAGCGCTGGCAGGCACACCTGAGAAGTCCGCTGGCATCGCCGATGTCTCGGCGGGCAGCGCCTGGGCCATCTCGGCCATCTCGATGCCGGTCACCTCGGCCGTGCCCACGTCAAGCAACGGCTCAGCCATGACGGTCAGCGAAGCCGCCTCTTGAGCCGCAGCTGTCTGGTTCAGCGCAATGAAATTGATCACCGCCACGGCATCGGACAATACAACGTTTCCGTCTTGATTCACGTCATAAAAAGTCGGCACGGAGGGAGGCGATGTGAGAGGCGGCAATTGACCCGTGCTGCTACTCACCGTGTGCAGGCGGATCTCGTTGATAATTTGCACCACATCCCTTAACGTAACTCCCTCCGTGGCGTCCACGTCCAGGTTGTTCAGCGGATTGGTCCACGATTGCCCCGTGTACTTCAGGCCGAAATTCAGATCGCGTTCGCTGCGTCCCAGCGACATGGATGTGTCGTAGCGGCCAATGACCAGCGTTTGCTGGAAGTCCGTCACCGATCGGGCTCGGACGATGTAATCCCCCGGCGCCACTCGGAAGAAGTACGATCCATCGCTCTCCGTCTGCGCGAGGGGCTCCCCCGCGTCGTATGCGCCACTGTTATTGGTATCTAAGAATAACTCGCGATCGGCCATGCCCAGCTCACTGGACGATTTGACACCGTCGCCATTGTTGTCCAAAAACACGGTGCCCTCAAGGATCGCCGTGCCCGTAATGGACTCGACCCGCACGAGGCGATTGCCACTGACGGGAACGTCACTCAGCGCGGTCAGCCGCGAATTGGCTGGAAAGATGCTGCTCAGATTAACTCTGGAGAAAGCGGTAATCTGATCGACGGCGGTCATGTCGGTAACCTGGCCGAATACGGTGAAGCCACCGTTCTGAGTATCCAAGAATGCGGGAGCTCCGGCATTATTGTTCAAGTTCACAAAGAACTGATTGGTCGCACTGTCAGGGTTGCCCCCTAATTTGGCCATCGCTACCGTGCCGCGGGCGTTCGTCAGTCCGGGCTCATTCTTGATGGGTGGATCGGTAGGAACCTCGGCAAATAACGCAGCATTGACATTGCCCGCATTACAGGGAGCCGTTGCACAAATCGTCGCGCTGCTGCTGCTGAATCCTCCACCCTGTAAAACGAAGGGAGTGGATTGCCCCGTCACGGGGTCTGTGGTGAACGCCAGCCGATGAAAAATCGAATTCACGTAGTCGCCGTCGGCAACGTACGTCAAGAAGTTGTCGACCGTTCCAGGAGCATCGTCATCGAATAACTCAATCGTGATCTGGCCGAAGTTCGTATCCAGCGTAACGTCGGGCTGCGCCCCGTGCAGCATGGCACGGCATTCCAGGCATTCTACCGACAGCCGCCGCCGTCCCAGGGAGTTCCATTTGTTTCTTTGCATTTCGCTGCCTTCAACTGTTGTCGGATCAAGTTCAGAACGTCGGGGGCTGTTTTCCAGGGCGTCGCCTGCTCGACGTGTCTCGCTGCCTGCATCCTCGACCGGTGATTTCACGTCTGCCGGTGGATGCGACGTCGTCCCGCCCGTCGAAAAGTACCGCGGAAGCGGGGCAAGCCGGCGTCTCGGTTCCGAGTAAATGGTGAGATATCTTGCCAACCTTTAGTTTAACCAAGACCGGTAGTCGTCTCAATTATTTGGTGCCAACGGCCCGGGGAGCGGGCGACGGCATAATGCTCAAAATGCAGATAATCCCCCCTAACCTAAGTTGATTGTTGGCCTTGGGGCCGTGCCCGGCAAGCGCGGCTTCCGACCGGATCGATCGCGCGCCCCAGGGCTGGTCGCTTCCCGGAAAAGCGACCATGAACAGGGCGACGTGTTTCGCCAAGCCCATTGCGGGGCCGTGGCATCGGATTTTCTTGAAAAAGTGTTGCGTCAGGAATAGTCTTGGGAAACCGTACAACGTGAATCGGTAAAGTAGTATGTTTTCTGTGTGGGGGCATTTCCCCGGCTTGGACGAGTACAAAATGGCCGCGCGGGGTTAAAGTACGAGTTGTGTCGAGAATGCTCACAATCGTCGCGCGAACAGGCCACGTTGCCCAAAGGACGGCCATGTCGCCCGGGTCTGGTATTAACCTGGTAAACGGGAACGCATGATGAAGTTGATCCACACGCTCAATATGTTGGTAGCACGAAATTTCTTTTTGGTGCTGGGACTGTGGTTGATTTCCGGCCTGGCGGCCACTTCGGGCCAGACCAACCCACGTGATTTTGGTCCCCCGTATGGTCAGGGTCGGCCAGTCAGCGTGGTCGTGGTACGACCGTTCGCTCAACCGCTGACTGCGCCCACGGTCGCGAATGTTGTCACGACGGCCTATGCGCCAGTGGCCCCGATCCAGGTTGCCTATGATGGATCGACACCGACAGCCTGCGGACAGCTGACCGCACCAGTGTGGGCGGCTCGGCCCGTTCCTGATTCTCCGGTTCGGTACGGCGTGCCAGGCTCGTACACCGTGAACTACGCACCAGCCGCCGTGCCGGTCTGGCAGAGCCCGGCAACCGATCTTCGTGCGGGCCAAACGATTTACGGCAGCCCCACGATCTACGGAAACGGCCAACCGCTGCGCAACGTGGTGCGGTCTGTTGTGCCGTAAGCGACGCCTTCGGCTGTCCTTATTTCTGGGAGCCGAAATCCGAAATTTAGAAACCAGGCACCAGTCGCAACCTCTGGCCGAGCGTCGCATGGCCTTGCGAATCGCGTAGTGCCGCGTTTTAATCAGAAGCTGGATCGTTCGCAGCCCTACCCTTCCAGCATCCAAGGTGAATTCCGTGACGAAGACCAAGTCGCTGGCCGTTGAAGATGTCGAATTGCGGGGACACATCATTGACAGCCTGATTCTGCCGCGGATCCTGGACCTGATCATGCAGGCCGGTGGTTCCTTTGCGATCAAGCAGTTTACGGTGGGGCAAAGCAAACACGACGTCAGTTGTGCCGTGCTGGAGGTGCAGTCGGAGACCCGCGAGCAGCTGGACGAGATTCTGGGTCAAATCAGCGCGCACGGTGCCGTACCGACCCATCAAGCGGACTGTCATTGGGAGCGAGCGGACATTCCAGGTGCCTTTCCCGAGGGTTTTTACAGCACGACCAATCAGCGAACGCAGGTGCGCATCGGCGGGCAGTGGATTGACGTGCTCGATCAGGAAATGGACTGCGGGATCGTGGTGCTTCCCGAGGTTCCCGAGGCCCGTTGCGTGGCCATGACCAATGTGGAATTGGGCATGAACGTGGTGCTCGGCCATTCCGGCGTCCGCGTTTTTCCCGAACAGCGAGATCGCCAACGACATTCGTTTGAATTCATGACACAGCAGTGTCTCGACGGAAAAACCCAAAGGAGTGGCGGTCAGGGAAATCGCCCGACAGTTTTTTGATTCTCGACAGGCGAGCCAGAAGACGGCGATTGTCGGCGGGCCGGCGATCGTCCACACCGGCAGTGCCAAACATATCAGTTGGTTGATCAAGCACGGTTATGTCAGCATGCTGCTGGCCGGAAATGCCTTGGCGACCCATGACATTGAACGCGCGATGTTCGGCACCAGCCTCGGTGTCGACCTGGATCGAGGGAATCCGGTCGAGGCCGGTCACGAACACCACTTGCGTGCGATTAACCGCATTCGGCGGATCGGGCGGAATTCGCGCCGCGGTTGACCAAGGGGAACTCGAGCAAGGGGATCATGTACGAGTGTATCAAGAATAACGTCCCCTTCATGCTGGCCGGCAGTATTCGTGATGACGGCCCCCTGCCCGAAGTCGAAACCGACATGATGCGGGCCCAGGCCACGATGCGGGAGATGTTGAAAGGAGTCGGCTTCTGCCTGATGATCGCCACGACCTTGCATTCCGTGGCCGTCGGCAATCTGCTGCCGGCATGGGTCAAAGTTGTCTGCGTGGATATTAACCCGTCCACCGTGATCAAGCTGAGTGATCGCGGCTCCTTTCAAACGGTCGGTCTGGTCACGGACGTGGAGCCTTTCATGCGCACGTTGATCGAAGAACTCAAAGCGCTGGAAACCGCATCGCTATGAGCCAGCCCCAGATCCTGATGTGTCCACCCAAGTATTATGGGATTGAGTACGAGATCAATCCCTGGATGAGCCGACATCGACAGGCCAATCACGAGATCGCCAGTCAGCAGTGGGAGCAATTGGTGGCGATCCTGCAGGATGCCGGCGCGACCGTTTCGCATGTTGGAACCTGTGGAAGGGCTTCCGGATTTGGTGTTCACCGCCAATGCTGCGGTGGTATACCGCAACCGGATTGTGCTGTCAAATTTCAGGCACCTGCAGCGACGCAGCGAAACGCCCATTAACGCGGCCTGGTTTGAATCGCATGGATTTGAAATCGAGTACCTGCCGCTCGACCGTTTATCACGAAGGAGCCGGCGACGCGCTGTTTTGTGGCGATACGCTGTTTGCAGGGTACCGCATCCGCAGTGACGCGGCGGCGCAACAAATCGTGGCGCGAACGAATCGGACACCGTGTCATCCCCGTGGCGTTGGTCGACGAGTACTACTATCACTTGGATACTTGTTTCTGTCCCCTTTCGCAAAACGAGGCCATCTACTTCCCCGCGGCATTCGATGACTATGGCATCAAGGTGCTGCGGGAACACGTCCCGCATCTGTACCCGGTGGCCCCGCAGGAGGCGGAGCGATTCGCATGCAATGCGGTAGTCGTAGGGAAAAACGTCGTGACCAACACGGGCTGCCCGGAATTGCACGAGTTGCTCAGGCAGCACAATTACCACCCCGTCGAAACGCCGCTGGACGAATTCGTCAAAGCCGGTGGCTCGGCCAAGTGCCTGACGCTGCGACTGGACGGCGAAGAAGCCGCCGGTTGGAAATACCGAGTTAGCCCATCCGCGTAACCCGACATCGCTCATTCTGATCGCGGCGGAGTAAAGCCAGCGGAACTCAGTGGAAGACCAGGGGGTTTGGGCGCGTACCCGACGGAGGTTTGGGGGCGTACCCGACGGAGGGTTTGGGCGCGTACGCCACGGAGGGTTTGGGCGCGTACGCCACGGGGGGGTTGGGGGCGTACGCCACGGGGGGTTGGGGGCGTATCCGACGGAGGGGTTGGGGGCGTACGCCACGGGGGGTTTGGGGGTCCCCCCCAATCGCGTTACCGAACACGCCTACTTTTGCGGCTGCGTGATCACAGCAGATGCTTCGGACGTCAACTCACGGTGCCATGGGGGGGTATCCCCCCAGACCCCCGGCTCTATCCCCCAGACCCCCCGGCTCTATCCCCCAGACCCCCCGGCTCTATCCCCCAGACCCCCCCGGCTCTACCCCCCAGACCCAGACCCCCCGGCTCTATCCCCTAGACCCCCCGGCTCTATCCCCCAGACCCCCCGGCTCTATCCCCCAGACCCCCCGGCTCTATCCCCCAGACCCCCCGGCTCTACCCCCAGGCCCCAAGCCCATCCAGACCCCGCGGCCGCAGCCCAATCAACGCCCGCAAGGCTAAAACAAATCGTCCGTACCGCTGTTAACGCGCAGAATGGCCGCGGTGACCACGATCAATACCGCGCCAGCCGTCTGGGAGGCGAACATAAGTTGCAGGCCGTTTTCGTTGACGGCGAGCAGCGGGCCAATCACAAGTCCCACCAGCGCCCCGGCGAGCACGCCTACCAGGCAGCCGGTCACTCGGTGGAAATGAAACAGGCCCACGATGCCGCCAAATAGCATCAAACCAATTACCGTGCCTGCCGTGAGATAACCGATTTCTCGCAGGCTGACGACCGGTGCACTGCGCGCGACGGCACCGAGCATGGCGCCACCGGTGGTGGCCATCGTGACGAACACAAACAGCAGCGCCAAGGGGAAGCCGTGACGGCCGTAAGGCAGCGGCGGGGAGTCTCTGGACACGCTACTCCACCTCCGCGGGATTGACCAGCTTCCCGTCGCCACGGTGACCCAGTCGCTGCATCAGGTCCTGATCGATGGAATTGCCAACAAATTGAATGTGGCCATCGGCAAACCCCAAGCCCGTAACGCCCGGATGTTGGCTCCCCAGGCCGCCCACCACCAACCAAGGCGGCGTGTTATTGGCGACTGCAGGCGGCTGGCCAGCGGCCACCGACTGCACTGGCTCGCCATCGGCGTTCGCTGCAGTCCCCTCTGGCAAGGGCGGTCCCAGCTGCGAAAATTGCGGAGTGGCGTTCAGCGGAGTGCCCGTGTTACGCAGGGTGGCTCGGGTCCCCGACATCCAACCCAGATCAAATTCCCCGACCATGGTCCGTTTCTCCCCTACCAACAGCGTAAAGGCTCGACCATCGACGATGTCGTCGGCCTGGATATGGCTGTTCAGATACAGCAACCCATGATTATCGGCGTCGATGGGCGCCTCGACATCATGGTGAATCCCCGCGTAGCTCGAGACGCCCGCCAAGGCGCCTGTCGAAGGACAAACGTACATCGAGGGGACCATCGCGCGGATTTCATCGTGCCGCGGATCATAAACACTTTTGTCACGGTCAATGTGCTCAGCCATGTTATTCAGGTCAAGGAACGGCAAAATCGCGCTGGTCCAACTTTGATGGTTCCCGGAAGCCTTATTCTGGATCGGCCCTGTATCGTTCGACCACTCCGGTTGGCAGGCATGTGTAACTCGACTCGTAGTCGGCCAACGCCATGGCAATTTGAGCCAGATTATTCAGGCACCGTGTGCGACGCGCCGTCTCCCGCGCGGCACTGACGGCAGGCAACAACATCGATACGAGAAGGCCAATGATGGCGATGACCACCAGCAATTCAACCAGCGTAAATCCATTTTTTCGTGTGGCATTCATGGGGGCTCGGTCTTTCCAATTCTCAATTTAGGGCACTTTGGCTGCCGAAACACCAATCGGCCGGATGCGTCGGATGCGACTGCGACGCGCGGTCTCCACCGGATAGTCGGCCGTAATTTCCAGTTGTTGGTTCGCTTCGTCCACGCTGATCAGCACTTGCCCTGATACAGGCATCTGTCGTGGCAACAGATCCGGGGTTGCCATGTCGTGGGGCGTCGATGCATTTGCGTCGTCCAGGATCGCCCGCTGTCCCGTTTCGACCTGCCACAGATCTCCGACGTAATTCGCGTCGAGTTCGCGGAGCCTGCGGGCTCGCGACTCCCCGGCGTCGGCCAGGCTGCGTGCCTGCAAAACTCGGTCAGCCCGCGCTACCATCCGAGCCTGCGTCATCAAAGCTTGCAGGATAGTCAGGCTCACCGTCGAGGCCAGCACCAGCAGCACCAGGGCGAGCAGGAGCACGGCCCCTTGCCGATGACGAGTTGTTGATTTCGTCGAAGCGACCGTCGGGCAGGTTCTCCCAGTTCCGCTCCTTGGCCGCGTGGGCAGCTTGCCAACCTGCCCTACGATCACATCCACCATCTGATCGCTGCACGGAAACGGAAACAGCGCTTGATGCATCATTGCGGTTGAACTCCATTCGACGGACTCGATTCAGGGCGGATCGCCGTCACGCGGAGTTCACGGCCGGCGCGATCGGACTTCAACCGTCGGACGGGCGAGATGACCATGTTTCCGACGCGAAGGTTCGCGATGTTGTCGATGACAAAAGTGACGTCGGTCCGTGGAGGTAGACGATAACCGTCTCGGCGCACCAGTCGCCCACGATTTGAAACCGTGCGCACGATGATCGAACCCTCCAACTGATATTGGACCGTGGTGTCGTCGGTCAGTATTAATCGCAAGCCACGGCCGGGAAGCGCAGGCTCAACGCGATTGTCCTCGTCCAGTGGCTCTGCCGCGGTGCTCGACTGCCAATCCTCGTGAAACGCCTGCGACACGTCCAGCGACGACTGGATCAGCAGCCCTTCCTCAGCAATTGCCCGTTGTAGTGTGATCAGATGCACCAACGCGGTGGTGGCGACCGGGAGCAAGGTTGCGGCCGCCGCCATCACGACGACGCATTCCACCAGGGTCCAGCCACTTCGGACACGCGCGGCCCCTGGATGACGATATCGTCCTCCACGTTCTATCGGTGCAGTCTGACCCGCGATGGCGGGCTCGACAGGCTCCGAGACCTCCAGCGGAGTATTCCGAATTCGGGAATTGGCAGCATCGGCAAGCGGTATCATCGGATCTTCCAAATGGTGTTTTCGGCCGTCGTGGGTGGACGTCCGCGGCTGCTGATCCAGGAAATGGAAATGAAGACGACACGGCACTCGGGTGTCGCGACGCCCGGCTCCGTTCCAGCCGGTTGCTGCACGACCGCAGGCTCGGACTTGATGATCGCGCGGAGCGATGCCTGTGGCAGCTGTCGCATGGCGTATTCGGGAATGGCCAACGCAGCCGCGCTTTCCGGGGTCGTCTGCTCAAATGACCAACATCCAACCTCGATCTGGTCAAGGTTGCCAGGCATTCGTGACCTACCAGCTTCTGCCAGTTCTCTTGCCGCTTGGTGACCGCGCGGGTGGCCAGGGTGGCCATCGTGGCGAGTAGCAATGCCATGATCGCGGCGGCAGCCGCAACTTCGATCGCGAATACGGCGCGGCGATGAATCATGTGAGGGCCTTAATCAGGTCGACGATGGGCGTCATCATGGCGAGGCACATCACGGCCACGAAGGCCCCATACATCAGGATGACGGTTGGCTCCAGAATCCGCAGTAGGACCGTCACGCGGCGCAGATAGCGTCGAAAACGGCTGTCGGCCATTTCCCGCAAGGCCCACGGCAGGTTCCCCAGTCGCTCGGCAGATTCCAGCACATCCCGTGTCGCCGCATCTATCAGACGCTGCTGCAGAAGGGCGAGAGACCAAGGCACGCCCGTGCGTAGGTGTTGAGCCGCACACTTCAGGCGATTGCGGACGTGCGCCGTGGGATAACTGCTGGCCATCATCTCGAACGCCTCGGGAAATGGACGTTGCCATTCAACTTGAACGGCGAGCGTCCGCAAAATGTGACGGCTGTGATTTGGCAACAACAAGCGACTGAGTGGATAGGGTTCCCAGTTCAGCCAGCCAATGTAGTAAACCAAGGCAAGGATCAGGGCGATCAACAGCACCAACGGCAGTGGAGCCAGAATCCAGCCGCGTTGACCAAGGAAATTCGCACCGTTCACGACCCATCGTGTCAGCGGTGGCAATTGCATGTCAAAGTCGGCGAAGATTGTCTGAAACGTCGGCATGAGGTTGACAAACGTGAACGTGACGATGAGCATCCCCAGCAGCATGACCGCGGTGACGTAACAGAGTTGCCGTAGCGCATCGACAACAACGGGAGTCCCGGCGTACAAGTCACGATCGGTATCTATCGAGAGTCTCGGCATTCCGAGCGGCGCCGGGCCCAGTCGTGCGGCCACGCCCAGCTCAAACGGTACGGGAATTCTGGCCCGTCGCATCGCCGTTTCCAGACGGATGCCCTGAGCCAAATCCTCGGCAAGTTGTGCGGCGCGGTCACCGACTTCATCCGCTCGTTCCAAGGCAAAAGACCGGGCGGCACGCTCAAGGGGAATTCCCTTTTCCAGAGCCAACGCCAGCTCGCGACTCAGCATGCGAAATTCCAGCAAGCGAAAGCGCTGCACGGCCATGGCGGCCACGACCAGCACGACGGGAACCAACAGCAGCGCGAACGCAGGTCCGATCGTCGCCAAAGGACCGAGAATGCCGGCGAACACCAGCAACCAGCCGATGGTGTTCAGCAGCAGGGGAAACTGACTTCCATGGGTCCGCGCGCGGTGACCACGATAGATAATCTGCAGCGACCACAGCACGGCAAATCCCGTGAAGATCAGCCCCATCCAGCTTGATGCATAATATGAATCTGACATGCCAAAGTGTTTCCAGATCACTTCAGGATAGATTTTGAATCAGTATGACCAAAGGCAACAAGCAGGAGGTGACCACGCAGCCCACGAGTGTGGCAATCAGCACGAACAGCACAGGAGGCAGCACGATGCTCAGCCACATGAGTCGCGATCTCACTCGTTCAGCCATCACGTCTCCCGCCAGCTGCAGGGCTTCGACTAAGGTCTGCTGCTGCTCACCCCATCCCAGCAAGGGAGCGATACTGGCCGGCAGGAACGCGGTATTTTGCAGCACGTGATCCAGCGACTCCCCGGATTCGATGCGATCCGCGAGTTTACCCGAAGCTGCGCTAATATTGGGCGCGCTCACCGACGCCGCTGCGAACCGCAAGGACTCCGATAAGGGAATCCCCGCCGCCACCAGTTGACGCAACGCGATCAGCCACTCCCAGGTTCCCATCCAAAAGATGGGGGCGCCCAAGAGGGGTACCGTGGTGAGGAACCATGCAAAACGGACCTTTCCCAGGATCGTCCGGGCCAGGACGAAACAAACCGCCAGAGACACGATCGTGATTCCCATCAGCGTGACGAAGTTGCGTCCGGCGGTGATCGCGAGAATTACGATAGAGGGTCGGGCAACTTCGAAGTCCTGGATAGCTCCTTCCAGCGTGGGTACGATGGTCCAAAAAATGACCGTCGCAAACAGCAATGTCACCAGTAGCATGAACAATGGATAAGCGAGCGCGACTACCCACTCGACACGCATATTCCGCCGCGCGGCAGCGTGGTTCGACATTTCCGCCAGCACGCGTCCCAAATCACCAGCTCGCGCGCCGCTGCGAATCAGCGCCGCAAGTTGTTTCGACTTGGATTCCCCCGCCGCACTCAGGGCCGTTTCCAGGTCCATGCCGGATTCAAGGCAGGACGCCAGCTGATTCAAATGTCGTGCGGTCCGTCCGCGTGTTTCGCGTGCCGCCGACCGCAAAGCGACCGGCAAGGCAACTTGCGCTTGAGCACCCGCGGCGACCGCATGCCGGGTGGCTTCGTTCGCGGGGTCCGTCATGGCAGGCTCCCTCCCGCGGACAAGGCCAATGTGCGCAACACAGTATAAAACGGGCCCAGCGTCAGCACGCAGAATGCGGCCGCAGCACTTCCTCCCACAAAGACTAGGGCCAAACCAGGAAAAAATTGTCGGAACAATCTATCTTGGACTCGGACGCGATCGTAGTAAGCGTCCCTTAACCCGCGCACTGAATAAACCCAGCTGGATGGCTGGCCGTCGTTCAGCAGGGACCACCCCACGAGCGGGGGTAATCCCCCCAATGATCCGAGATCATCGCACCGGGATTGCCCCTCTGCGAGCCGATCGGTGAGCCCTTGCACATCGCGGCGCAGAGAGCGCTGCCGGTGGCGGCGGCCGCCGCTGGCAACGCCTTGGTGATTGGTAAGCGGGCTTCGAGCATCAAGGACAGCACGTCGAGGAACACCGCCGTCCGTCCGTTGCGGACGATCCCCGATAGACCAGGCACGTAACGATCGAAGCGATCCAGCGAACCCAGCGCATCACCCGAAAGAAACCAGGCCAGCAGCAACGCCAACAGACCAAGTCCGGCAATCCACGGTAGCACTGGCACGATCCAGCTGACGGCTTGCAGCAGATTGCTCAGCGGCCCGGTCATCTCGATCGACTGGTACTGGCACAACAGACCAAACTGCACCAAAAGCTGACGAAACAGCAGTGTGAACAGGACCGCCGCCAGGCAAAACACCAGTGCCGGATAGGCCAGTGCCCCAAAGGCAAACCGCCGCAGTTCCATTTGACGCCGCAGCAAGGGGGTGACCGATTCCAGCGCTGCGGTCAGCTTTCCGCTTTCCATGCCGGCCCTCACGATGGCGGAATACCAGGCTGGAAAGCGCGGATCGTCCAATACATGCGACATCGACTCACCAGCCTCCAGGCGTCGACCGACCTCGTCCGTCAACTGCCGCAGCTGTCCCGCGAGTCCTGATTTGATTCTCAGCAGACCGAATCCGAGTGGCACGCCGGCACGCGTTAAAGCGCGGACTTCGTCGTTAAAGGCAATCAACGTGTCGAGGTTCATATTGGGCGTGACTTCAATTCCTATCGGGCTCTTGCCGGCGGCCCTTGTGGTCGATTCGTCCGTGGGGTACCGGAAGTCCCAGCACGCGTCGGATTTCCGCGGGAGATGTCAGTCCTTGCTCGATCGCAGTCAACGCGCGGTCCCAGCGAGTCTGCATGCCGCTGTGGATCGCCAGGGACTCCAATTCGGCCGCATCGCCCTTCGAGAGCAGCGAGTGGCTGACGTTGGTCTGTCTAGGGATCAGCATTTCGGCCAGCAGCAGTCGGCCGCGATAGCCGGTATGGTGGCATGCCGCGCAACCGGCGGCCTGGAAAGCTTGCTGAGCGGGCAATCCCCACAGATCGACGTTGCTGGGTACTGGGCGTTTGCATTTGCAGAGTTTCCGCACAAGCCGTTGTCCCAGAATTCCCGCGATGCCGCTGCGTAGTAGATAAGGCTCGATGCCCATGTCGCATAAACGACTGATGGCTTCGGCCGCAGAACCGGCATGAAATGTGGTGATCACGAGTTGCCCGGTGAGTGCCGCTTGGAAAGCCACGTAAGCCGTTTCCCGGTCGCGAATTTCTCCCACAAAAATGACTTGCGGATCCTGCCTCAGCAGCGACCGCAAGCCGCGGGACAGTGTAAACCCGCTCGGCTCGTTGACCTGTGACTGACTGACGCCGGAAACCGCCGTTTCAATGGGGTCCTCCAAGGAAACAATACTGCGACCTCCCCCGCTGTCAGCGACGATCTGCCGCAAGCAGGCATAGGCCGTGGTCGTCTTGCCGCTCCCCGCCGGTCCTGTGATGATCAGGGCCCCGCTGGTTTCCCACAGCGACTCTCCCCACGTGCGACGGATGTCGGGGGGAAGTTGTAACTGATCGAGCAACCACGGCTCGTCGTCCGTCGCAAACACGCGCACCACGACTCGTTCGCCGTGGAGCGTGGGAAACGTGCTGACGCGAAACTCGACCCCCTGGTGGGGGCGCCGGATACGACCCTCTTGAGGTGCGTCGCTGCGGTAGGTCAGCAGATCCGCCAGCACCTTGAGCCGGGCAATTGGGCTGGAAATTGCCCCCCGGGAAAATTCGCCCAGCAGTTGCAGCACGCCGTCCAATCGCCAGCGTACTTCGATCCCCTGCCCTGTCGGCTGCAGATGTACGTCACTCGCTTGAATCGCGATCGCCGCATCCAGCAGGGCGTCGATCATGCGCAAGGCATAATCTCCAGCGGACGAGTCGAGTTCGCTAAGCCGCGCCTGAATCGGTTCGTGAATTGCCCCCGCAGCCATTGATGCTCACCATGGTGTGACCGCACGATGTGAATGGCAACATTATCGTGGAGCTACGCTGGGTTTTCAATCGACCCGAGAATTATGCGAAGATTCTCAAATTGGTGTGCCGCTCGTGTGGATGGTGACCTGATGTCGCAGCCACCGCGCATCTCGCGCAATCCATCTAACCCTCACGGGTTTCGTCGGGTTGGGGACCACCAATTCCCGACCCAGCCCGTGTAGTGTAATTCGTGTGAGCTACGGTTGCATACGACATGGCCGCGCGCCGTCGTCACCCACGCGATTCTTGCGGCTTCGGAACACACCTATGCTCGGACCTCACCAGCCAAGTCGAAAATATTGTCAACGATGCTGGCGCGAAGATTGGTTCCGACCGGTCAGCGTGGGTAGTTTCGCTTACGGGTATCTCATTGCCTTGAGTCTCGGGCTCGTGCTGCTAATCTGGCCCTATCGTTGCGTCACCTGCGGCCACTTAAAACTGAGCACCTGGCTCGATTGGTCGGGCTCGCCTTTCCGCCGCCGCCGTCCCACGCGTTGGCGAATCTGAGCGGAACCGTTTTTGTCGTCCCGCGGACCCCGCCGAGCTAGGGCCTATTGCTTCCGGCGGGTCCACGCAAAATTTCGACCTGAACAAGCAACCCGACTGAAGGATCCGCCATAAACTTCACTACAACCAATGAAAGGACGAAGTTCGCCACCGTCGGGGGAAGATTTGTCGGCTCGCACCGCGATGCCGCAGGATCACAGCTGGGGAAACCGCCACCTTTGCCGGAGATTATCTGCCATCGATGGATCACCGTCGCCTCGTACGTGCCGCCGGTGGCTGGGTGACTCTGAGAGGGATGCTGGCGCCCGCACAACCGACCGACCGCGTGGTGCTCTACACGGTCCCGGAGCCGGCGTCTGCAGGTTTCGTCTGGTCCTGCCTGGTCGTGGCTTGCAGGACGAGCCGAACTAAGGCGAGGCGTGTGGCGTAAGCCGGCGTAAGCCCACGAACAGCGACCTCAGCTTCGCAAATATCGCTCGGCCGCCAACAGATCCCTGACCTGCAACATGCATTTCGCCGGAAATCGTCGCTGCTCCGCACGGGGAGTGAGAGACGAAAAAACGTAGGACAGAAAAAGCAAGGGTCTCATCGTGCTCAAACGTGAACGGTTAACAGCTCATAGACCGGGGATTATTTTTGTCCATCATTTGTCGTCTGCTTTCCCTGCACGGGCGTTAGTGCATCACCCACACGAATCAGGCCCGGCTTCACGACCTGAGCCGTAATGCCACCCATTCCGACCATTGCCGTCGCAGCCCCGGGGCCAATGGTCTGGTTCATCCGGTTGCAGGGAGCGCAATCGCCCGTTGCGCGGAGCACACATTCGCCGATCCGAAATTCGTTATCCACCAGGGACAGCAGATTGATGCCCTCAATGCCAATATTTCGCCGCGTAACACCCGGTTCGAGTTTGGGTATCCCCAACAATCGGGCGATCGTCTCGAGATGCTCAAGCTGAAACAGCGTCACCTGGCGTGGTCCACTGCCCTTGTCATAGCGGTCATTCGTCAGACCGTTATCGGCGGTGACCTGTGCCGACTCGACCACGCGCATGGGCTGTGTTCGATCCTTCTCGCGCAATCCAATCCACTTGACAGTGCCTGAGAAATGAGATGTGCTCATCGGAGACCTCGAGTGCCGGAAGCCCAAAATAACAACCTGGCAAGCGTCGGCGGCTGCTGACGGCTGTGCGACGTCCTCGGATTTGATGGATGCGTCGTCCCGGATCCCAGAGATTTTACACGTCTCGGCAGCCCCAGCAAAGCAGTGGTTTGGCCGCTGGGACACGGGATTCGTAGCGTCGCCGTCCCCGGCTGCGACGAAGCGGGGGACGGCGAGCTACGGTTGTTATTCGCTCACCAGGCGCTTAGCAAGCGACTGAGGCATGCCCGATAGTTGTCGGCAATCTCCTGCTGAGCGACATGACGGCCGTCCGTCACAACGCGGCGGCCGCCCACGAACACATCACGAATGAAGGTTGCATCACCGCTGAAGACCAGCGTGTCGACCAGCGTATCGTGACGTCGTCCGGCAAGTTGAGCATGTTGGGAGTCGACGCTAATCAAATCGGCATGCGCACCCGGTGTGATGCCCGCGGCTCCCATTCCGGCAGCTGTATGGCCGGCCTCGACGACTTGATGCAGCAACGTCACACCGGTCGATTGATCGTCGCGTGCGAGCAAATTTCGTTCTCGGTGAACCAGCCGCTGGCCATATTCCAGCATCCGCAATTCTTCCCAGGGCGAGACCGAGACCTGGCTATCTGAGCCAATCGCGCAGCGCCCCCCGCTATGCAGGAATTCGGCGGCGGGGAACACGCCGTCGCCCAGATTTGCCTCGGTGACGGGGCATAAGACCACCACGGCCCGCGATGGTATCAGCAGTTTGAGTTCCTCCAGCGACAGGTGCGTGGCGTGCACCAGGCTCCAGCGCTCGTTAAGTTCAAAATGTGACGCCAAGTATTCCAGCGGGCGCTTGCCGAATCGCGCCACGCACTGCTCTACTTCCGCGGGCTGTTCGGCAATGTGCAGATGAACTGGGCACCGCTGCCCGGCGGTTTGAAGCTCCTTCAGCACTTCACTGATTTGTTCGATCGTCGCGGCTCGCAACGAATGTACGGCCAGGCCTGGCTGAATCGTGGGTTCGTTCGCGCAGTTGGCTTGTAGCTCTTGGAACATATCCAGAATGGTGGCGACGTCCGTTCGAAAGCGAAGTTGGGCCCCCTGCAACTCGCGTCGGTCAAAGCCTCCCCAGGTGTAGAGTACCGGCAGTATCGTCATCCGCAGGCCTACGTCCTGAGCCGCCCGCACGTGCTGCGCAGCCATTTCCGACAGCGATGCGTAAGGGTGCCCCGCCGCATCGTGGTGCAGGTAGTGAAACTCGCAGACGGACGTGTAGCCATGTCGCAGCATGTCCACGTACGCGTGTCGAGCGATTGTGTAGGCGTCCTCGGGCTGCAGCAGAGACACGAAGCGGTACATCGTCTCTCGCCACGACCAAAAATCGTCTGACTTCGCGCGGCCCCGGTACTCGGTCAAGCCGGCCATGCCACGTTGAAACGCATGGGAGTGCGTGTTCGGTACGCCGGGTAGCAGCACCTCGGCGTGGTACGTCGCTCCCGGAGGGGCAACGTTGGTATCCACGGCCACGATCCGGCCCTGATCGTCGACACGCACAAATACGCGTTCGGCCCAGCCGTCGGGCAAGAGCGCCGTGTTGGCGAAGATGGCAAGCTCGTGCATGGGGATGCCGCCTACTTGGATGGCAGTCGCCAATCTTGGTCGTGATGATGGATATACGAGCCCAAAGCACGCGCGAGTGGGGCCGCGCGTAACGGCTCACTTGCTGGCGCCGCGTGCTTGTATTTGGCTGGCCAGCGGCGATATTTGCCTAATCACCCCCGACGGCCGTAAAATTTTGTCCGCACTTGGAGCATCGACTGCGAGGGACAATACCCGGTTGACGTTGCCACAGATGGTCGCAATCTCCATTCGGATGATCGCGAGCAATACCGCAACGTCGGCAAACGTTGGGCGGAAACGCTCCCCCGTCGTCATTGAAATCGTGCTGGCAACCGTTGTCGAGTCGCGTGGCGGCATTCTGTTCCTTTTCCCGGCGTTTATCGCGAAATTCAGACGCCAATTTGTCCAGCTCCCGTCCGGTCTTCATATCCATGGCCGTGCTAAAAATTGCCTTCAGCACCTGCCAGAGAAAGAAGGCAATCGCACACAAGATGAGTGCGATCAGAAGGTACATAAAGAATTTCGCACGCATGATCTGGCTTCGATCGTCGGAATGGAATACGGTGTCCGTCACGCAGTGCGACGTCGGATGTCGCCGCATCTAACCCGGCATTGTCCGCCATCGGGTGCTCATCGTCCAGGCTGGGCACCTCGTTCCCAAGCTTTGCCCTCATCGTACCACGCAATTCGCGGCCATGTATCATCCTGACGGAGCTGACAACGTGCGTAGCACGGGTCAGCGACCGAAGGATCTTCCAGAGACGTTGTCCTGCGTGCGACGGCAGACGCCGGAGATCCTGGACGCACCCCTGCAAGGCAGTGTTAGGTTGGTGGGCAGATCCTTCACTTCGCTCCGCTCGTTCAGGATGACATGGGCGTGCTCCGCTCGTTCAGGATGACATGAGCGTGCTCCGCTCGTTCAGAATTAGAATGATATGACTCTGCTCCGCCTCCTCCTGGATGACCACGTTAACCCGCGGCGGCCTGTTCCAAGGTTCGCTGTGTGCTGGTTGGGTCCACCTTTTGACACGACGCGACGATGCGATCGCGGATCGAGCCGAGTTGCACGGCCCACTGCTGTTGGTCCGCGTCGGGTGGGCACAGGGTCGAGAATTCAGCCAACAGTAACACCATTCGTAACAGGTGCCGGAACACAATTCCTTCCTGCTTTTGCAACTGGTGCGACACGATAAATTTATTGAAGTCTCCACCAAATTCGAACAATTCCCCCACGGCCCAGACCGGCTCAATGCGCACCTGGCCGGCCGCGGGGTACTCATGTTCGAATAGCATTTTCATCTTTTCAGCCAGCGTCAAGGGCCAGACCCTGTCGGCCGGGTCCAGGTCCCGTTCATCGAGGTTCCCGAGCAGTTCCTGTTCGGTCGCGAGACCCAGCGAAAGCAATTGCGGGTCGATGCGTCCGACTGCCAGCGGTCCTGCCGGCAGTCGGTCACGTGACGGCACGCGCAACATCCGCGCGACCGGGACGGCCAGTTCCAGCACACTTTCCGTGATTTGCAGGATTTCGGCTTCGTCGGCGACGCCGAGGTGATTCACCACAAAGTCACCGTAAAAGGGATGGATGCCGCGGAATGATGTCAGCCGCACGAGCCGATCCGTGGCGACGGCCCGTTCGGCGTGATATCGGGCTGCTGAATCGTCCGTCTCCGTCGGTTTGTTGGCAGCGGAGGCCAGGCCCGGCGGTTCGCTGCTGTTGGACAACGCCGCAGCCGGCGGGCTCCCCGCAATGTTCTGTCCGAAAAGGGTCGGAGGCGCGGGCGGCACTTGCGATGACGGGATGCCATGGAGATCGGTCTGCGTCGGGGCCCCGCTTTGTTGCTGGTTGAGATTCGGATGCGGCTCCAATTCGACGTACCCTGCCCTCCACAGCGCGATCAGCATGTCATCCAGCTGTCGTTGAGCGGCGGCGATCCGGGGCGGATCCATCAGCCGTTTGGAAATCAGTGTACGAAGTTTGGCGACGTCGGACGTGGCCTGCAGCGCGTGGACCAGCACACGCCACGGAAGTTGCCCGCGGCTGTAGAGCTTACCGGGTGGCGAGGCGACCACCTTCAAAAACTGCTCCTCCGTCCAATATTGCTCGGTGGTGCGACGTTTGGGCGCTTTTTTCTTGAGTTCCTTTTTCCGTCGCCGCACATTGGGATCCCGGGAGTCGTCTGGGATGCGATCGTATTGCTCGCGCCACTTGGCAATCTTCACGTCATCTTCATGAGCCATGGCGAACACAAAGCCCTGGGAGTCGAATTGTGGCCGGCCGGCACGGCCGAACATCTGGTGCGCGCTGCTGGCGTCAATCAGCTTCTTGTGGGAGAACGGACCCTTCACCAGCGAGGGGAGCACGACGCTGCGGGCGGGCAAGTTGATCCCCGCCGCCAGCGTCTCCGTACAGACGCAAACGGACATGAGTTTCTGCTGAAACAAATGCTCCACAATACGACGGTATTTCCCCAGCACGCCCGCATGATGCACGCCCACGCCGCGTTGCAGAATTTGTTTCAGCTTGGGTCCCGCTCCCTGCGTCCAGTCGTGTTGTCGCAGCTCCAAGTCCAACCGGGACTGTCGTTCGTCATCAATCAGCCGCTTCCCCTTCAGCTGCTCGGCCCGAGCCCAACACTCATCGCGATTGAAACAAAACACCAGGGCCGGCGTGAACCGCTCCGCTTCACTCCCCCGCGCGAGTTCCGGCAGCAGGTCATCCAGCAGTTTGTCGGGCACCCATTGAAATGTGAGGGGTACGCGTCGCTCGTCACTCTGCACCAACGTCAATCGACGCTGATGGCAACGCTCGAGCCAGTAGCTGAACTCCTGGGCATTTCCAACGGTAGCCGACAGCAGCAGTGTCCGCACGTGTGGGGGGAGCAGGCCGAGCGTCATTTCCCAGACGATGCCCCGTTCGGGATCCGCGAAGCTGTGAAACTCGTCCATCACGACCACCGACACGTGTTCCATGTCGAATTGAGCGGACTGCAGCAGCCGGTTCAGCAGGATTTCGGCCACGACCACCAGCAGCCGGGCGTCCGGATTGATGCGGCGATTGCCGGTGACCAGTCCCACGTCTTGCGATGAGAATCCCCACGACTCGGCGCGTTGCTGCAACTCATGAAACTTCTGATCGGTGAGCGCGATCAGGGGCGTGGTGTAATACGCCTGTTTGCCCGTGTGTAGCGCCTCGAACATGGCGGCTTCGGCAATGACCGTCTTGCCCATCCCGGTGGGCGCGCAGACAAGAACACCCTGGTCGGAAGTAAACCAGGCCAGCAGCGATTCTTCCTGGAAGGGATACAGGCTGAACGGCAGCGTCTCCGTGTATCCAACTAAGAAATCCTCTCGCTCAATCTCACGGGAATCTTGTGCCATGGAGTTCCCTTGTTCTGCGAGCAGCCAACCCTCGAAAAGGGCCGCGGGCCCTGAATCAGCCGATCCGCCGGGTAATTCCGCCAGCCCCCCCCGGGACACCGTCAACCGGGATGCGCAGCTCGGCGGTGCAACGATCGATTTGGATTGTACCGTGGCGGCACAAGGAATTGGTGTGTGCTTGCTATCGCGGCGAGGTAAAATTGGATAAATTAGAGTCAGGAATCGAGGGAGTAGTAAGACTCATCCAGCTCTTACGGAGCGTGTCTTATGTCCAAAGTGCGCAGGATTGCCATGGCAGCGGATGTCGGCCGATCATCGCCTCAGGAGGACGGGCCGCCCCAGGCCAAGAAGGCAAGTCCCCGTGACTCCACCGTGGATCAATATGCCGCAGTGGCCAAAAACCAAGCTGTCTATCTTTCCGTCATCGACAATCTGCCCGCCTATGTGCTGTGTAAGGATGTCGACGGCCGCATCACGCTCGCGAATCGCCAATTCGCGGAATTGATGGGACTGCCTGTTGAGCAGTTGCTGGGCAAAACGGACCAGGACCTGTTTCCCGCCGAGCTGGCCGCTAAGTATCAGCGCGACGACCAGCAGGTAATGACGACCGGGGAGATGTTTGTCGATGTCGAAGAAAACATTGCGGGCTCGGTCAGACGGTACTTCGAGGTTCGTAAGGTTCCCATTCGAGACGCGGCCGGGAAGATTTCGGGCATCCAAGCGATATTTTGGGACGTGACGCAACAGCGTCGAGCGGAGGCCGAGTCGAAGTATGAGCGATTCTTGCTCCACTCGCTGCTGAATAACATGACGGACGCGATCTATTTCAAGGATCGCGAGAGCCGCTTCATTCGCGTCAGTAAGGGACACTGCGACAAAGTGGGCACCGCCCATCCCGCCGATGCCATTGGCAAGACGGATGCCGATTATTTTGCCGCCGAGCACGCTCAAAAGGCGCGTGCGGACGAAATCGAGATTATGCGGACAGGGAAGCCCTTGCCGCCGCAGGTCGAGCACGAAGTCTCCGTGGGCGGAAAAGAGTCCTGGTGCTCCACCAAGAAATTTCCACTGACCGACAAAGACGGCAACGTAATCGGCACGTTCGGTATCTCGCGAGATGTGACGGATCTCGTCGGTGTCGAATTGGAGCTGGCTCGCGAGCGTGATACGCTGCGCACCTTGATGGACCATCTACCCGATTTCATCTACGTCAAGGATGTGCAGGGGAGATACGTCACCGTTAACGAGGCAGTTCGCAAGGCGCTCGGGGCATCCACCGTCGAGGAAGTTTCCGGACGGTCGCATGCCGATTTTCTGCCGCCCGATCAGGCGCATCAGGAAACGGAGGATGATCGAGCGGTCTTGGAGTCGGGAAAGGCTTCGACCGACCGGGAAGAACTGATTGTCGATGCCGCCGGTCAGGAAATCTGGCTGCTCACTTCAAAAGTGCCGCTGCGCGATGCGGCGGAATAGTGACGGGGCTGGTTGGTATCGACCGGAATATCACCAAGATCAAGCGTACCGAGCAGCAGCTGCGTCATGCCAAGGAAATGGCGGACGCCGCAAATCGGGCCAAAAGTGATTTTCTGGCCAATATGAGCCACGAAATCCGTACGCCCATGAACGCCATCATCGGCATGACCGACTTGTTGCTTGACACGCCCTTGACGCGCACGCAACGTGAGTACCTCGCGATGGTCCAGTCCTCCGGTGAGAGTCTGCTGAACTTGATCAACGACATCCTCGACTTCTCCAAGATAGAAGCGGGGAAATTTGATCTGGACATCGCGAGCTTCGATGTCCGCGAAACGATGGGGTCCACGATGAAATCGCTGGGACCACGCGCACACCAAAAGAGCCTGGAACTTGCCCTGCGCGTCGATGCCTCCGTGCCCGAGTTCGTCCACGGCGACGCACAGCGAATCCGGCAAATCGTCTTGAATCTGGTGGGGAACGCGATCAAGTTCACGGAATTGGGAGAAGTCGTGCTGGAAATAACTGCCAGTCCCGTGAATCACGATCACGCGAAGCTTCACTTCGCCGTGAAAGATACCGGCATCGGCATTCCGCCGGAGAAATGCACGAAGATTTTCGAGAAGTTTGAACAGGCCGATGCCTCCACCACTCGCCGCTTTGGCGGGACCGGTCTGGGATTGACCATTTCAGCCCGGCTCGTTGAACTGATGGGGGGGCGGATCTGGGTGGAAAGCTGCCCCGGCCAGGGGAGTACATTTCAGTTTGAAATCACGCTGCAGATGGATCAAGCGGAGCGAAAGCCGCGAAGGAAATTACAACGAGTAGATGTGGCGGGATTGCCCGTCCTCGTCGTGGATGACAATGCCACCAATCGCCGCATCCTGGGAGATATGCTGGCTAATTGGGGCATGAACCCCACCCTGTGCGACTCGGCCGACTGCGCCTTCGAGGCGCTCGGTGTCGCCAGCCAGCTAGGGCGACCGTACCAAATGCTGATTTCTGATGTCAACATGCCCGATGTTGATGGCTTGATGTTAGCGCGACGCATCATGGACCGCAAGCTGCTGTCCCCGACGCGAATTATCCTCTTGACCTCCGGGGCGCGACCCGAAGACTCCGCGCGGTTGCGGGAATTGGGCGTGCAGCATCATCTGCTAAAGCCCGTTAAACAATCGGAGTTGTTTGACGCCATCATCATCTCGCTCGACGAGGCCCGGGCCACGTCCAGTTTGGAACCGGCATCCCCCCAGCCCGCAGGGGAGCCGGCCGGTGTCGCCTATCGGGTCCTGCTGGCGGAAGACAACGCCGTCAATCAGAAGTTGGCTATCGGAATTCTGGAAGGGATGGGACATCGCCTCACGGTTGCCAATAACGGGCGACAGGCGCTGGAATTACTGGACCAGGCCGACCAGCCTTTTGACCTGATCTTGATGGATGTGCAAATGCCTGAGATGGATGGCTTGACCGCCACCCGGGAGATTCGCCGTCGCGAGGCCAATTCCGACCGTCATATTCCTATCGTTGCCATGACCGCGCATGCCATGAAAGGGGACCGGGAATATTGCCTGGCTGCCGGGATGGACGATTATCTGTCCAAGCCCATCCGGTTAGAGGACATGAAAAACAAACTCCGTCAACTGTTTCCCGAGCATTATGCGCAGGCGCATGAAGGGCATGCGCAGTTCTGGACGAGCTCCCTCGAGGATTCGCAGACGGTCCGCTGGAGCGACGCTCTGAAGATTGTCAATCACGACTACCAATTGCTGCGAGAGATCGTGGAGGAATTCCTCAATGATACACCCAGAGTGTTGGCGGAAGCCGTGGCCGCAGCGAATTGTGACGATGCCCCGGAATTATGCAAGGCGGCTCACAAACTAAAAGGGTCACTGCTGTTTCTCAACCCGGCAGAGGCCATCAAGCTCGGCGCGAAGTCGAGGAACTGGCTGCGGAAGGGAACATCCATGCCGCTCGTGCATCGCTGGATGACTTCCATATCCACTTCGGCGCAGTCTGTCAGGCACTCGAGGCGTTTTTGGCTAATCCGGATGTTGCTGCGAAATAAGTGAGGCTCGCCATGAAAGTCGCGTTAGTTGTCGATGATACCGCCGTGGACCGTCGCCTGGCCGGCGGGCTAATCGAACAAGCGGGTGGAATCAAGGTCATCTATGCCAAGAACGGTGTGGATGCGATTGAACGGATGCACCTCGAATTGCCCGATATTGTCGTGACCGACATGCAAATGCCCGAAATGGACGGGTTGGAATTGGTGACCACCATCCGCACGCACTACCCCCATGTGCCTGTGATCTTGATGACCGCCCAAGGCAGCGAGTCGATCGCCGTCGAAGCCCTGGAACGCGGGGCCGCCAGTTAT
The DNA here is from genome assembly GCA_963695565.1 of uncultured Planctomycetales bacterium. Taxonomy (GTDB): domain Bacteria; phylum Planctomycetota; class Planctomycetia; order Pirellulales; family Pirellulaceae; genus CAVOGW01. The sequence continues at coordinate 435,762 of CAVOGW010000001.1, read as the reverse complement.
GTTCCCAAATCACAATTGAACGACAGATTACGGTCGACTGTGGAAGACGTTTTGCTGCTGTCCACCGCCGACAAGACGTATGCCGAACTGGCGGAATGCCAAACGCGCGCCGAGTTATCCTATGAACTGGATAATACGCCCGGACTGGTGGATGTGATGGTCGACCTTGTGCAGCAACTTATCACCGGCATGAACTTGACGGACCATACGGGCTGTACGCGGGCCACCGTGGCGCTGCGGGAAGCACTCCTGAATGCCCTGTTTCATGGAAATTTAGAGTTGTCGCATGAGGATTTGGAGGCCGCCCGCGAGAAATTGCTGTTGGGAGATGGCTCCGATCCCGTCTCACAGCGCAAGGAAATGACCCCCTATCGAGACCGCCGCATTCACGTGGACATCAAGCTGAGCCGGGACGAGGCGAGATTTATTGTTGAGGACCAGGGACCCGGCTTTGACTACGCCGTACAACTCGCCTCCATGGACCCGGCCAGCATCGAGTCCTTGGATGGCAAGCGGGGACGCGGCTTTGTGCTGATGCTCTCCTTCATGGACGAAGTTTCATTCAACGAACGCGGTAATCGAGTTACGCTGGTCAAAAAACGAGACGAGACTTCAGCCGGCAATCGCTAGTCACCGGCCGAGGACACTATCTGTTCGATCAGGACACATTCCTCGTCCGAAAAACTCACGTTCTGCACGCTGGCCAGGTTTTGTTGCAATTGTGTGACGGAACTGGCGCCGACCAGCACGGACGTTACGCGTGGGTCCCGCAACAGCCACGCCAGCGACATCTGCGCCAGCGACTGGCCCCGCTGCGACGCCAACTCGTTCAGCCTTCGTACCCGCGCCATTACCTCCGTCGTCATCTGGCTTTCACGGAGAAATCCGTGCGGTTTGGCGGCACGTGAATCCGCCGGAATACCACCCAAGTAGCGGTTCGTCAGCAGTCCCTGCGCAAGCGGTGAGTAGACAATACACCCCACACCCGCTGCCGAAAGCACATCCAACAACCCGTCCGCCTCAATGGTGCGATCCAATAGCGAATAGCGTGGCTGATGGATTACGCAAGGAGTTCCGAATTCTTGCAGGATGCGACAGCACTCTCGTGTCTGATCGGCCGGGTAATTGGAAATGCCCACATAGATGGCCTTGCCTTGCCGGACCGCTGAGGCGAGGGCCCCCATCGTTTCTTCCAAGGGTGTCTCGGGATCCAGGCGATGCGAGTAGAAGATATCGACGTATTCCAGCCCCATCCGTCGCAGGCTCTGATCCAAACTGGCCAACAAGTACTTGCGCGATCCCCACTCGCCATGGGGGCCGGGCCACATCCGATATCCGGCTTTCGTGGAAACGATCAGCTCGTCGCGGTAACTGCGAAGGTCTTCCCGCAATGCCTTGCCAAATGTCTCTTCCGCCGATCCTGGCGGTGGACCGTAGTTGTTAGCCAAGTCAAAGTGGATGATTCCGGCGTCGAAGGCCTGATGGATGATGGCTCGTCCCGTCTCGTAGCAATCCACGCCGCCGAAGTTGTGCCAGAGTCCGAGCGAAATGGGGGGCAGCATCAAACCGCTGCGGCCACAACGTCGATACGCGATGTGTTCGTATCGCTCAGGCAACGGTCGGTGTTCTGTCATTTGACGCGGTCCATACGGGTTGCGGGTTGTTCACTTCACGGCTGGCCACGCGTCGCCTCGCCGAGCCAACCGAACTGCGGCTTGTTCACGAAGTTAACGTGCTCTCGTGGTGACCGCAAGTCGCCCCGCGAGGTCGCAACGGTAGCGTCTCTTGGTCCGCCCTTTTTCGCGACCAGCAGAGTGGATAATCCAGCGAGTTGGTAATCCGTCCGCCACTGGAGGACGGATTACCCATCCGTGGAACGCGATTTGGCCCGAGCGGCGTGTATTGCGGATAAGCCAATCCGTCCTACTGTCGATTTGGGTAAGTGGCCCGACCCGCCGCCAAGCGCATGCGACCGGAGCGCGCGTTTCGCGGGCCTTGTTGCGGCAACTTGACCTGTTTTCCCAGCATGCCGTCGAAGTGGTCGATGTAGTTGCCGAAGGCCGGGGGGTCTGGGGGCGCAAAGCCTGGGGGTCTGGGGGCGCAAAGCCTGGGGGTCCGGGGGCGCAAAGCCGGGGGGTCCGGGGGCGCAAAGCCGGGGGGTCCGGGGGCGCAAAGCCGGGGGGTCCGGGGGCGCAAAGCCGGGGGGTCTGGGGGCTCAAAGCCGGGGGGTCTGGGGGGATACCCCCCATGGCACCGTGAGTTGACGTCCGAAGCGTCTGCTGTGAACGTGCAGCCGCAGAATTAGGCCTGTTTGGTAACGCGTTTGGGGGGGAACCCCCAAACCCCCCGTCGGGTGGGGCTCAAAGCCGGGGTGGATACCCCCGTCGGGTGGGGCGCAAAGCCGGGGGGTCTGGGGACGCAAAGCCGGGGGGTCTGGGAGCGCAAAGCCGGGGGGTCTGGGGGGCGCAAAGCCGGGGGGTCTGGGGGCGCAAAGCCGGGGGTCTGGGGGCGCAAAGCCGGGGGGTCTGGGGCGCAAAGCCTGGGGGTCCGGGGGCGCAAAGCCGGGGGGTCCGGGGGCGCAAAGCCGGGGGGTCTGGGGGGATACCCCCCATGGCACCGTGAGTTGACGTCCGAAGCGTCTGCTGTGAACGTGCAGCCGCAGAATTAGGCCTGTTTGGTAACGCGTTTGGGGGGGAACCCCCAAACCCCCCGTCGGGTGGGGCTCAAAGCCGGGGTGGATACCCCCGTCGGGTGGGGCGCAAAGCCGGGGGGTCTGGGGGGATACCCCCCCATGGCACCGTGAGTTGACGTCCGAAGCGTCTGCTGTGAACGTGCAGCCGCAGAATTAGGCCTGTTTGGTAACGCGTTTGGGGGGGAACCCCCAAACCCCCCGTCGGGTGGGGCTCAAAGCCGGGGGGTCTGGGGGGATACCCCCCATGGCACCGTGAGTTGACGTCCGAAGCGTCTGCTGTGAACGTGCAGCCGCAGAATTAGGCCTGTTTGGTAACGCGTTTGGGGGGGAACCCCCAAACCCCCCGTCAAGTGGGGCTCAAAGCCGGCGTGGATACCCCCCGTCGGGTGGGGCTCAAAGCCGGGGTGGATACCCCCCGTCGGGTGGGGCGCAAAGCCGGGGGGTCTGGGGGCGCAAAGCCGGGGGGTCTGGGGGGATACCCCCCATGGCACCGTGAGTTGACGTCCGAAGCGTCTGCTGTGAACGTGCAGCCGCAGAATTAGGCCTGTTTGGTAACGCGTTTGGGGGGAACCCCCAAACCCCCCGTCAGGTGGGGCTCAAAGCCGGCGTGGATACCCCCGTCGGGTGGGGTGCAAAGCCGGGGGGTCTGGGGGTCTTATCGTGCCACACATCTTCCGGATTCCGGCCACGCTCGTCGCCCTAAGCCCTCACGTAACGGTTGCGGAATCGTCGCAGCCGAGGGGCATCATCATTCCCATGAAACACGTTGCGAGCACTGCCGCCGTGAGGACTTCATGGCTGAAGCTGCCATTTCACTCGTCCCCAATCCGGCTTGGAACATCTCCAGACACCGGTCCTCCACGGGAAAAACAATCAGAAAGCTCGTAAATGCTATAGGCAATTCATGTGGCTTGTTTAACATAAAACTCTTGCAATTTCTAGTTTGCACATTTACCTTAGTCACTGCATTATGTGCATTTCAACAACTTTGACTTACTTCTTTTGGGGAGGTTAATATGGCCGAACGATTCAAGCTGGAGCGTCTGGAAGATCGAATTGCACCGAGCAAAATGTCCGCGTGCGGTGGCTCGGGCTCAGGCTCCAAGGGCGGATCAGGCTCAAAAGGCGGCTCAGGCTCCAAGGGCGGCTCAGGCTCCAAGGGCAAGTCGGGCTCCAAGGGCAAGTCGGGCTCCAAGGGCAAGTCGGGCTCCAAGGGCAAGTCGGGCTCCAAGGGCAAGTCGGGCTCCAAGGGCAAGTCGGGCTCAAGGGCAAGTCGGGCTCCAAGGGCAAGTCGGGCTCCAAGTAATATCACTTTCGGATCATCGTACGAATCGGGACTGGCCCGGTTCGCTCAGTCTTCTGAGATGAACTCAACAGCTTGGTCGCGGCAAGTGGAATTTCGACGGTGTTCGAGTGCTGCTGCCGCGCCGGCTGTTTTGTTTTTCATGCATCCGCTCGGCAGGGACGCAGGTCGTCCTAGTTTATGAATACCGCCATGGTCCATGACAGAAAATCTCCGGTGGAACCGAAGGACTGCTCGCGGTGCTCACGCGCTCACGGTGAGGTCTTTCGCTGCTACCGCAAAACGTTTGTGTTCGATGTCGATCTGGTGCGCACCATGATTGCTGACGGTCGTGAACCGATGGAGCTGGACGCCGACGACATTGCCTATTCATTGGACCATTGCGAAATCAACGAAGCACACATTGCGCACGTCGATGCCACGATTCCAGGCATTGTCAGCCATGTTTTTTTTCCCGACAGCGACGGCAACGTCCACCACGCGCACCGGTTGATCGACGGTCACCATCGCGCGGCGCGGTGTCTGCGTGACGGCATTCCATTTCAGGTCTTTGTCTTGACGGAAGCCGAAAGCGTCAGGATCCTAAGTCGTGCGCCCGACGGTGCCCGACCTGTGCATTTCATGGAGGCCTCGAGTTTGAGTTGAGGTCGAGATATGTCCGTGGCGGAAGATATTCCTCCGGTACTCTCCTCCCGTGTGACCATCTCTGCGATGGATCATCGGGGCCGCTGCGTGGTCAAAGTCAAGAAGTCCCGCAAGCCAACATACCTTCAGGTCGGCCGGGCAGAATCATTTCTGCTCGCGCAGTTCGACGGGTCCGCCAGTTACAGCACGATTCTGGCCCGTTACCAGCAGGCATTTGGCGACAAGATCTCTTACGAGGACGTGAAGGAGTTTGTCGACACGGCGGCCAAGGAGGGGCTGCTGTCGCGAAGCGGTTCGACGGGTCGAGCGTCGTCATCGACCCAGGACGGCCCGCGATCGTCGGGCTGGTCTGTAGGTGGGTTTCTGGCCAAGTGCGTGGCCGAGGCTCGTCGCCAGAGTCCGCTCTATTTCCGCGTAACGGTTTTTAACCCCGATGCCACGCTGGATTGGTTGGAGCCCAAGTTGCGGTGGCTGTTTACCGTCAAGATGGGCATCCTGTCGGCGGTGTTGGGGGTGGTAGCCATCTTCACCACCTGGGTCCATTGGCCAGAATTAGCGGGGCAGTTTCACGGGCATTTTGGCTGGCGAATGATTGCCCTGTTTTGGATGACCCTGGTTATCGTGACCGTTTGCCATGAGTTTGGCCATGGGATCGCCTGCAAGAAGTACGGTGGGGAAGTCCGGGAGATGGGCTTCCTGTGGTATTTCTTTACGCCCTGTTTTTTCTGCAACGTTTCGGATGCATGGCTATTGCCGAATCGCTGGCAGCGGCTGTTGATCAGCATGGCCGGCACCTATGTCGATTTTCTGATTTGGATTGTGGCGGTCTTCGTCTGGCGGATTGCTGCTCCAAACACATCGCTGGGACTTGTCACATGGACGATTGTGACGACTTGCGGATTGCGTGTCACTTTCAATATTAATCCGCTGTTTCGCTTGGACGGATACTACGCCACGGCGGACCTGCTGGGCGTGCATAATCTGCGCCGCAGAGCTCGGGCGCGATTGATGGAGTTTGTACGTTGCTTTGTGTGGGGCGGCGCACGACCCAAACCCACCGAAGATGGCAGAACATTGTTGGCCTATGGATTGATCAGCTGGTGTTTCGTCGTAGGCATGATGACGACGTTAACCTGGAAGCTGGCCGACTGGTTGCAGCCGCTGATGGGCATTGGCGGCCCGCTGGCGGCCGGATCTTTCTTTTATGCCATTTCTCATCGATACTTCAAAGGCAGTTTAGGAGAGGATTTTCGAATGATGTTCCGTAAACGAAAATGGCGAGCAGCGATGTGGCTGGTGGTGTTTGCCATCATCTTCATGATTCCGATCAGTGATCGCGCCGGCGGGAGTTTCTTTGTGCGTCCCATGGTCCACTGGGAAATCCGGGCGACGGTGGCTGGCTTTCTGCGTGAAGTCACCGCCGATGAGGGCGAAGCGACCACTCCCGGCACGATGATTGCTCGACTGGAAGTTCCTGAGTTGTCCAGCCAGATTTCACGGCAGAAACTGGAAATTGCCGAATCGGAAGCCAAGCTACGTCAACTTGTTTGTGGCCCGCGGCCTGAGCTGATGGCCGAACAGGAACAGAAAATTGAACGAGCCAGGATGTGGCGGGATTTGGCGGAGAGCGATCTGACCCAGGCCCAAGTCAGCTTTCAGGCCGAATTGGAAGCGCTGGGGTATCGAATTTCCGAAGCCGAGGCGCAGTTGGAATACCGCACTATCATGCTCAAACAAGCCAACCAACTGTTCCAAAAAGGAGGATTAGCCGGACAACAGCTGTTGAGCTACAAGCGTCAGGTTGCGGAAACGGAGGCGGTGTTGCAACAAATCCGGTCGGAAACGCATGCCCGCGAAGCGTCCGGTGTTCTCCAGTACGAAGCCGAATTGGCGCGGCGTGAAAAGGGACTGGCAGACGAAGTTTCCGAATTGAAACTGTTGCAGGCCGGCACACGGCCCGAGGAAATCGAAGCCGAACAGGCCCACCTGCGGCGACTGAAAGAAGAGCTGAAACACTTCCTCAAACTGGAAAAGGACCAGATCGTAGAATGCCCGGTCAGCGGTACGGTCACGACGCCCAGGGTCAAGGAGAAGATCGGGCAATTCCTGCAACTTGGTGAACTGATCTGCACGATCGAAGATCTGCGTCAAATGGAGGCCGAAATTGCCGTGTCTGAGCAAGACGCCTACATTCTCGCCAAAGGACAGCGTGTCAGCTTGCGTCCCCGTTCTCTGCCTTTCGAATGCATTGAAGGTACGGTCAAACGGATTGCTCCCGCCACGCGCACCAATCCCAGCGGAATCGGAAACACCAACCTGGCCGTCTATTGCCAGGTCGATAATGATCATCGCATCTTGCGAACGGGCATGACGGGCTTTGGCCGCGTCCATGCCGAAACGAAACCGTTTGGCTTGTTTCTGCTCAACAAAGTCGTCCGCTTACTTCGCACCGAATTCTGGTGGTAAGTCAGTCGGTCTCATTGTGGGGATGAAAGGTCCGACGTTTGATGTTGCGCTATCTGTTGAAATTCAGCCGAAAACCGTGATTTGGCCGGTTGGCAGGCTCACTCGCTTGCGCGTCGTGCTTGTATTTTCTGCGGTTTTTGCGTTAACGCAACTTCAGGTCCAAGGTGGCGGCCGCGTTGAGCGTGGCGGGCGGCAGTCGCAGGCTGGCGGTCGTACGCGGATTGGTCATCAAGCTGCCGGCAGCCTCCGTATGGCCGTCCGCGAGGTGGCGTGGCAGGTCTTGCCCGGTAACCTTGGCCGCTCCCCAGCCGGTGGTGACAATGCCGGTGGTAGCACTCGCGGGTGGGAGTCGCCGCAGTGAATCCAAACGACTCGGCTGCAGGAAGGAATTCGCGGCGGGTTCGACCGATGGATCTGACAGGCCGCTCGAATCGGTGGCGGCCGGCGGATCCTGCTCGTGTATGACGTCACCGGCTGGGAATCCTAACGAATTCGTCGGTACCCCAGCGGCTGAATCGCGCGGCAATGGTGTCGCGGGCTGTGCCAGATCCTGGCTCCGCACGTTGGATCGGTCCTCGGGAAGGCTCCGCGAGGGCTCGATCGACGGTTGGGGGCTGGGGACGAAATCCGCCGCCGCGTCGTTGGGAGCCGCAGTCACGACCAGCGCCGGGGGCGGTAGTTTCGCCGACTGTCGACAGGGGTCCCCCCTAAAATCGATGCCGAAGAACGTTAGCAGGGTTCCTTTGCGTTCCTCCAGTTGCACGAGTTCGGCATTGTACTTCGCCAACAGTGCCGCACTGTCGGTGGCCGCCTCCGTGCGGAAACGCAGTGCATTCAGGTACTCGTTTAGGTTCTGCACCAGCCAATTGGGTCCACCTTCATCCAGGTTAGGATTCTGGTACCGTAAGCGGGCGCCTTTGACCCACTGGTCGGCGGCCCGCACACGCCGAGTGGCTTCCTCGTACTCGCGGTAGGCGAACTCGATCGAGCGAGTCACATTGGCTAGATCGTGCTGGACGGAAAACACCGCCTGGTCCAGCAGCACTTGCTGTTTTCGCAGTTGTTGTTGCGCAGCGCGCAGCTCGGCATGCGCCTGCCGCCGTCCCAGCGGTACGGAATACGAGGCACCCAGTTGCCAGTCCACAAAATCGGCCGAAGACAATTGAGCGATGGCATCGCCGAGGTCCTCTCCGATACCGTTCATGCGGTACAGCGCAAACACGTCCAGATTCGAGCGGACCCCGTTCGCTGCCAACATCTGCTCCACCGTGCGGATGCGGACGTCCAGCCTCTGGCGGACGAGGTCGGGATTGTTGTCCAATGCGGCCCGCAATGTCTGCTGCGTGTCGATCACCAAATGACGATCCAGCGGCTCCGTGGCCGGGACCAGTTCCCGACCGTCGTTGGGAATGAGTCCCATCAAGTTGCGTAATCGCAGTTCGAATTCCAGCACGTCGGATTGCAATCGTTGATACTCCTGGCGAAAACCGTACAACTGGGTCTCGGCCTTGGCGACCTCGGTGTAGGTCCCCCATTCGGCTTTAAGGGCCTCCTCCTGCAGGCGCACGATTTCCTCCAGCACCGGCAGAACTTCCTCCACGGCATGCAGTGCGACGCGTGCCGCGTGCAAGTCCCAATAAGCCGTCACAATGCTGCGCACCGACGCCATGACGGTTCGCTTGAAGTCCCACGCCGATTGCTCAGTCCTGATCCGACTGATGGCAATCGGCGCGCTGTTCACAGCAACTCCGGAGCCTTTCAGCAGCGGTTGTTTGAAGAACAGCTCCAATTGACTCACCAACCGCGGATTAAACGAGCCACTTGAGGAACCAGGAATGAATAAGTAACCGGGGATGGGGTTGTAGTTTGCCGACGCCGTACCGCCCCAGATGTTCTGCTTTTCCCAGCCAAAATTCAACGCAAGTTCGTCCCGCGCAGTGGGTTCGGCAATGCCAGGCCCGAAAAAGGCATCGGGCGGTTGGTTGATAATGTTGCCAAACACGTCCGTCTTAAACGTCGTATCGAACGCAGCCAAGGCGCCGACGATCTCCGCTTCGTTGGCTTGTATGTCGTAGAATGTTTCACGCGCTGCCTCGACCGTATTTCCGACCTGCACACGGGCTACGCCCGATTGTTGCAGCGAGATGCGCAACGCTTCGTGCAGGTCCATGGGAGCTTCCACACGGTGGGCCAGGTCCATCGCTGAAATCGCCGCCCGTTCCGGCTCCAACGATTCGCGCAGGCTCAATTCCCTTCCCGACAGCGGTGCGACGGGCGTGGTGAGCGACAGTAGCGTGACGTCTCGACGTACGCGCGCGCTGTTGGGTCCGGCGCAGCCCACGAACAGGGCCATCGTCGCCGCAAGCGTTGCCAGCATACGAATGGTCGAAACGTCCATCAAGATTTCGGAAACCCGTATCTCAAGGAATTAATGTTGCCCTGTCATATTTTCGATCCAACGGGTAAGAGGGGTTAACTATTCTGATTTCAGCGACTAGGAAAAATTTAACGGTTAACAGCCCAGCCTGCCCGTCCTCGCCATGCTGCCTGCGTGCGACCGCGACCACGCGAAAACACTAACAGCACCGCCAGCAGCGTCGTCGCGTTGCCGTGCGGCATTCTTCGGCAGCGTGTGCGTTTTGAAGTTGCGCTAAGGCGAAAACAACGTGAAAATACAAGCTCGACGCGCCAGCGAGTGGGTTTGCCAGCGGGCTAGACCACGGGTTTCCGCCAAGTGCCACCGAAAGTGTGCAACTTCAAAACGTGCGCGTCGGCCCCGCGCGCACGCCGCCGGAAATCGCTTCGAGCGGTCGCACGTCCCACGATTTCACCGGCGATTTCTTCTGGCTTGAGGTCTCAGGACGCGGTCGCACGACGTCGCCACGAAAACGATCCGGGTCGCGGCCGCGCCACTCGCCATCGGGAAACCGGTGAGCTATGATGTGTGCGGATTGTGAATTCGCCTGTTCACGCCGAAGGGGGTGTTGTCATGGCCAACACGGTGCTGATGAGTGCGCCGACGGAAGGCGGCTATTTGCTGCGGATCGTCGGTCGGGGCACGTTTACCGAGAGTCCCGCGTTTCGTGATTTTGTAACGCGCTGCCTGGATATGGAGGGCAGGCCCCAAGTTGTGATCGACGTATCGCAATGCGAATACCTCGACAGCACGTTCATGGGCTGCCTGATCTGGCTGCATAAGCATGCGGAATCAGGCTCTCGGCTGCGATTCCTGGCGACGCCCGAGAAGATTCGCGACCTGTTTGCCTTCTGTATGCTCGACCGTGTACTGAACATGACGCACGAGTGTCCAACGCCTACGGACGAGTTTGTGGTGTTGACGATGGTGGACATCGAACAACACGAACTGGGTCGCCACATCGCTCAATGTCATCAACGCCTTGCGGATCTCGGCACCAAGGAAGCTGCGAGGTTACAGAGCGTCGCGAATCGCCTGGAGCGGGAAATTGGTAATTAGCCGGCTTGCTCGTCGGCCGCGAGGATGCTGACGCGGAGGCGCAGAGCGCGCAGATTTGAGCAGACGCTGCCCTTACGGCCGGCGTGAGAGATCTTGCCTGCCCCGCCCCACGGCAATCCACGGGCTGATGGGCTCAAGGCACGTATCCAACGCGCGTTTTCGGGGGAACTGCATCCCTACTCGAAGTCTCGTGGTTCGACGACCAGGATGTTCGAAGATAGATCGTCGGCCACGCGTCCTTCCAACAGGGAATCCAGACCACGCCGTTGTCGCAGTTTGGCCGGTTCGACGCCTTTGGGTAATTTTCCCAGATTACAGACGGGCTCGCCGGGGCTGGTCGCGGGTAGAGTCGTCATGCCAATGACGACGGCGTCAAACGGCGAGACCAACACATTTCGTTCACGGCCCAACAGTGTCGTGTTCGTGGCCAAGGGTTGGTCCTTTTCGACGAGATCGCCCGGGCTTACATGGAATTGCAGGAAGCCGCCGCGTTCGGCGCGGATCCACTTCGTTTTTTTTATCTCGACCTGATAGACGGGACGCTCAAGCTGACCAGCCAGCATGCCCAGGTCTCGCAAGACGTTCTTTACCCCGCGCACGGCTGTTTCCGCGATGCCGGGCTCGACTTTCCAGACTTCGCCACCTTCCATGACGATAGTCGGACAACCGGCCTTGCACGCTTCGCGGCGAAAGGCTTGCAACGGCCCCTTGGCGTCGATGATGATCTCGCAGCCGAAAGCCTCAGCCAGCCGCCGCACCTCGGGGTCGGCCAAATCACCACGGACATTCGGCACGTTAGTCCGGCGAACCGCCGCGGTGTGCAAGTCAATTCCCAAATCGCTGCGTGAGACGATCTCAGCGAACATGGTGAACGCCATCCGCGACGCCAGACTGCCGGTCGTCGAGCCAGGAAAACAACGGTTCAAATCGCGGCGATCTGGCAGGTATCGTGAATGACGGTCAAATCCCAGCAGATTCAGGACCGGGATCAAGATCACGGCGCCTTTGAGCAAGCGAAACTCATCGTCTTGAATCAATAGTCGAATGGCACCCGTCCCATTGATCTCGTCACCATGCAGGGCTGCGGTTACAAACACCACTGGGCCATCGACGGGTCCGCGTTGGATGTGGATGGGAATATTCACCGTCAATCCACTATAGCTTTCGCCGATGTCCAGCTTCACATCGCGACTTTCGCCGGCAGGTATCTGCTGGCCACACCAGTCGTCAATCGGTTTCCTGGAGCGCGACTTGGTCATGACGGATGTCTTGCTTGGCAGAAATCAACGAGTGGGGAGTCGTACCGGAAAGTCCGCGTTCACTACCGGAAGTGTATGTTCGACGTGGTAAAATGACGCGATCAAAATCCAAACGGTGGCGGCTCACTGGGGCGAAGAGGGCTTGGGGGGCTCGGGCGGTCGTAGGTCTTCGACCTTCGGGCGGCGGCGGCGAGTCTTGGACGAAATCAAGTCTCGCATCAACTCCAGCTTACCGAAGCAAAGCAAACGATCACCGGGCTCCAATTGCCGCTCGGAGCGCGGGTTGGGAATGACCGATGTACCACGGTACAGCGTCAACACATTGATGTCTCTTTCCCGCAATCCGGACTCTCTGATCGCCTTACCGACGTAGCGTGATCCTTCGGGGATTTGGAGCTCCGCCACACCGTAACCGCGGCTGACTGTCAATCGCTGGCGCAGATCGATTTCGGGAAAATCGACCTGGTTAGCGATATAGTCCACGATGGCGCTGGCGATGTCGAGCTGAGTACAAGCCTCTATCCCTTCCAGTCCCGGCGATGAGTTGACTTCCATAACCTGCGGTCCATCGTGACTTTCCAGCAGGTCGACGCCGGCGACTCGTAGTCCCATAATCTGCGCTGCGCGGACTGCAGCTTCGCAATACCTCTCATCCAACACTACCGGCTCGGTGATACCACCACGGTGGACATTGCTGCGGAATTCCTGACCTTGAGCCACGCGACGCATGGCGGCCACGACTTGATCGCCGACAACGAATGCCCGTATGTCTCGACCTTTGCTTTCAGCAACGAACTTCTGGATCAACACATTCTGTTTCTGGCTTTGTAGCAATTCGATGATCGCCTCAGCCGACTTGACCGATTCAGCTAATAACACGCCGATGCCTTGAGTGCCCTCCAACAGCTTGATGACCACGGGTGCCCCACCCACGCGTTCGATGGCCGGCAAAACGTCCTTCTTGTCACGCACGAATGTCGTCTTCGGGATGCCGATGCGGTGGCGACTTAGGATCTGCAAGCACCGCAGTTTGTCGCGCGAGTTGGAAATTCCGGCCGAAGAATTCGCGGCGAACACGTCCATCTGCTCAAACTGCCGTACGACGGCGGTACCGAAATACGTGATCGATGCACCGATCCGCGGCAACACAGCATCGTAACGCGTCAGCGGCTTTTGCTGGAAGTACAGGTCCGGGACTTCCTGTTCCAAGTCGATGGCAAATTTCAGCGTATTGAGAATTTTGACTTGATGCCCCCGGTGCGCGGCGGCCTCACGCAGGCGTCGCGTGCTGTAGCAATTTGCGCTGCATGAGAGGATACCCAGTTTCATTTTTCACAACACCTTAGCCGATGGCAGCACGGGGCGGCGGAAAAACCGGTGAGGGATCACGGCCGTTTAAAAAAAAGAGCCCGTCTCGCCGAGGCGAGAGGGGCTCTGTAAAAATCCGGCGAGACCTACTTTCGCGCTTTGGGCACTATCATCGGCTCGGAAAGCTTAACGGTCGTGTTCGGAATGGGAACGCGTGTGACCTTTCCGATATGGTCACCGGAAGAAACTGCGCTGGGCGGTCAGGCCACAGCGCGCTTATGGTGGTTGTTGTAGCGAACGGCATGGCGATTCTTCAAATCGCCGTTCCCGACCCGTGCGACCGGCGTGCCGGTTGGGCTGCCAGTGCAGGGGTGGAACTTGTGCTTAAGAGCTCAAAATTCAAGTGGCCAAGTATTCGTCCGTTAGTACCGGTTAGCTGAACACATTACTGTGCTTACACATCCGGCCTATCAACCTGGTAGTCTTCCAGGGGACTTCATCCGTTTTGCAACGGAAACGAAACCTCATCTTGGGGCGGGCTTCACGCTTAGATGCTTTCAGCGTTTATCCTTTCCGTAGATAGCTATCCAGCCGTGCCGCTGAGCGCGACAACTGGTACACCAGAGCTACGTCCAACTAAATCCTCTCGTACTAAAGTTGAATCCCCTCAAGTTTCGTACGCCCACGGCAGATAGGGACCGACCTGTCTCACGACGGTCTGAACCCAGCTCACGTACCACTTTCATTGGCGAACAGCCAAACCCTTGGGAGCTTCTTCACCCCCAGGATGTGATGAGCCGACATCGAGGTGCCAAACCGCTTCGCCGCTATGGACGCTCGGAAGCGATAAGCCTGTTATCCCCGGAGTACCTTTTATCTGATGAGCGATGACCCTTCCATTCGGAATCACCGGATCACTATGACCGACTTTCGTCCCTGCTCGACTGATGAGTCTCGCAGTCAAGCACCCTTTTACCATTACGCTCTACGCCTGATTGCCAACCAGGCTGAGGGTACCTTTGCACTCCTCCGTTACTTTTTGGGAGGAGACCGCCCCAGTCAAACTGCCCAACTGACACTGTCCGCTGCCCGGATTCACGGGACAGCGTTAGAACTAAAACATGATCAGGGTGGTATTTCAAGGTTGGCTCCACGACAGCTGGCGCTGCCGGTTCATAGCCTCCCACCTATCCTACACAGAACATATCTCAGCCCAATATCAGCCTACAGTAAAGGTTCACGGGGTCTTTCCGTCTAACCGTGGGTACGTGGCATCTTCACCACGACTACAATTTCACCGGGTTGGTGGTTGAGACAGTGCTCCAGTCGTTACGCCATTCATGCAGGTCGGAACTTACCCGACAAGGAACTTCGCTACCTTAGGACCGTCATAGTTACGGCCGCCGTTTACCGGGGCTTCGGTCGCCAGCTTCACTCCGAAGAGCTAACCGACTTCCTTAACCTACCGGCACCGGGCAGGCGTCAGACTCTATACATCCTCTTACGAGTTAGCAGAGTCCTGTGTTTTTGATAAACAGTCGCCAGAGCCGATTCACTGCGGCCTCCCAGAGCGTGAACCCCAGGAGGCACCCCTTATCGCGAACTTACGGGGTCATTTTGCAGAGTTCCTTAACCACCATTCTCCCGAGCGCCTTAGTCTTCTCGACTCGCCTACCTGTGTCAGTTTTAGTACGGTCACTGTTGCTTCAACCCTTAGAAGCTTTTCTTGGACGTCCTGCAGATCACTTCCTGAACATAAAACGCAGTCGGTCCCCCCCTTCGGCTTATGAGGGCGGATTTTCCTATCCCTCACCTCCAGAGGAGCCACGGACATTTCTATTCGTACCGCTGACCATTCGAACGCCGTCCCTCCATCGGTCCACAACAGTGGCTGCAGGAATGTTGACCTGCTATCCATCGTCTACGCCTTTCGGCCTCGACTAAGGTACCGGCTAACCCTGGGCGGATTTACCTTCCCCAGGAAACCTTAGGCTTTCGGCGAACAGGATTCTCACCTGTTTTATCGTTACTCATTCCGGCATAATCACCTGTAGACCCCACCACCGCTCCTTTCGGTACGGCTTGTATCTGATCTACAGCGCTCTCCTACCGCTTAGCTCGTCCGAAGACTCGCTAAACCCGTTGCTTCGGTGGAATACTTACTCCCGATCATTATCGGCGCAGGATTTCTCGACTAGTAAGCTGTTACGCACTTTTTAAATGGTGGCTGCTTCTAAGCCAACATCCTAGCTGTCACAGAAACCCAACTTCCTTAGTGACTGAGTATTCCTTTGGGACCTTAGCAGACGATCTGGGTTGTTTCCCTCTCGACCACGCAGCTTATCCCACGCAGACTGACTCCCAAGGTAGTTACAACGGTATTCGGAGTTTGGTTCAGTGAGGTACCCGGGAAAGGGCCCTCATCCAATTCAGTATCTCTACCCCCGTTGCATAGTTAACTTGAGGCTATCCCAAAAGATATTTCGGAGAGAACGAGCTATCTCTGCGTTTGATTAGACTTTCACTCCTCCCCACAGGTCATCCCCTCGGTTTTCAACCCAAGTGAGTTCGGTCCTCCACGCGGTTTAACCCGCGCTTCAACCTGCCCATGGGTAGATCACGCAGTTTCGCGTCTACCACCTACGACATATTCGCCCTATTCAGACTCGGTTTCCCTATGGCTTCAGCCCGTAAGGCCTTAACCAGGCCGCAGACGGTAACTCGCCGGATCATTATGCAAAAGGCACGCCGTCACACTATATATAAAGTGCTCCGACCGCTTGTAGGCGCACGGTTTCAGGTTCAGTGTCCTCCCCTTAAAGGGGTTCTTCCCATCTTTCACTCGCGCTACTGAGTTCGCTATCGGTTATCAGGGAGTATTTAGCCTTACGGGATGGTCCCCGTGGATTCAGTCCGGGTTTCACGTGACCGGACCTACTCAGGTACCCCTCGGGAGTCAACACAGTTGCCGCTTACGGGACTGTCACCCTCTATGGTCGGACTTTCCAAGCCGTTCTGCTAACTGGTTGATTTGTAACTCCACAATGAGAGGCCCTACAACCCCGCAGGGGAAACCCCCGCGGTTTGGGCTCGTTCGCTTTCGCTCGCCGCTACTTACGAAATCGATTTTTCTTTCTTTTCCTCCGGTTACTGAGATGTTTCAGTTCGCCGGGTTTGCCTCCACACGCCTATGGATTCAGCGCAGGAACATTCGGGCACCCTGGGATCACCGTTTGTTTGTCAACTTCCCCAGGCTTATCGCAGACTTCCACGCCCTTCATCGCCTCCTGATACCAAGACATCCCCCATGCGCCCTTTAGTACTTGGCCACAAGAATTTTGAACTCTACGCCGAAGCGCAAAACCATCACCCTTGCAGCGACTAAGCTTTTCGCTCGCACAAAGATGCCATTCGTACAACAACCAAATTGTCAAAGATCGCCGTGAGAACGAAAAGTTGCTTTCCGCTCACACGTCTGCCCCGATGGACAGAAGCTCGTAGCCACGCCGCCTGGCTGCAGGCTTCTAACCACCAACGAGTCCCGAATTATATACAACTTGCTGAGGGCTGCAATACCCCTTTTCGCGACTTCCCCGCCACTCCCAAATAAAATTTTTCTAGAGTCCCAACTACCCACGTGGGCATATCCTCGCACCACGTCAGCCATAAATCGGGCTCGCTTTCCAGCCCGCAATTCTCGCAATAGTGGAGACGATCGGGCTCGAACCGACAACCCCCGGCTTGCAAAGCCGGTGCTCTCCCAATTGAGCTACGTCCCCGAGGAGCGTGGAGTAACGAGGAATTATTTATTGATCTCCGCTCCCCGCTCCCTGCTCCCAGTGGGCGCACCAAGATTCGAACTTGGGACCTCGTCGTTATCAGCGACGCGCTCTAACCAACTGAGCTATGCGCCCGACGGCCAGTGAAACCCTGCCAGCGGCCGTACACTCGCCAGTCCATCGGCATTTGTCAGACCCCACATTCTAAAATGAGTGAGTTTTCCAGGAAAGAGGGGCATGGCCGCGCATGCCGATCAGCGGCTTTTCGCCGGCTTCGGCAGCACTGCCCTTGATTTTTTGGCAAAAATTCCCGATTAAAAAGCCTAGTGCGACGGTACCGCCTGATCCTCGGCGCCGCCGCCCGGCAATCACGTGAGTAAAATCCAAGGAGAACTCTCGATGGTTGCTTGGGTTTGAGACGCCCGAACTGTAATTCCCGACCCCCGCACCCCCCCCCGCTAGAGGCGTGACGTGCTGCAGCCTGATGCAGGGCCGTGACTGATGCTACGTTGCGATCCAACGGGATTTGCCATATCGCCCCCCAGACACAAGAAACAGAAAGCTGACATTCCCATGCGGAACCTCAACACAATTCGCCGTTACGGTGCTTTGCTGCTTGTCCTTTCGGCCTGGACCGCCGCCGCGAAAGCGGTCACCGTGCAGGACGCGCTGAAGCTGGTCCCGTTACAAAACGACGTGGAATACGATCGTCCCTCGGCCAAGGAATCCGAGTCCTGCAGCCTGACCACGGAAAAAGTCGGCAACATGTCAGCCTACGTGGTCCGCGGTGGAGGCGGGCAGGTGCTGAGGATTTTTGGCGATTCCAACGCCGACGTGGAACTCGATCAGTGGTCCTATTTCCTCAACGGCATCGAAACTTACCGTGAAATCGACTCGAACTTTGACGGCCGCGCCGACCAGTACCGCTGGTTTGGGCTGGGCGGGTCGCGTTGGGGAATCGATGACAACCAAGACGGAGAAATCGACACTTGGAAGGTCCTTTCCCCCGAAGAGCTTACGGCGGAGGCCGTGGCGGCGGTCGCCAACAAGGATGTGCCCAGGTTTCGCCGGATTCTGCTGACCCCCGCCGAGCTGAAAAAACTGGGCCTCGGCCCTGACCAGGAAAAAAGGCTTGCCGCGCAAATCGCCACGGCCGAACAACGATTCAAGCAGGCGGTTGCCAGACAGGAACTGGTCGACACTCGTACGAAGTGGATTCATTTTGGCGGGACGCGCCCCGGTGTGCTGCCCGCGGGAACCGAAGGATCCCAGGCGGATGTGACGGTCTATGAGAATGTCTCGGCACTGGTCGACAATGGCGGAGAGAACGGCCAGGTAGGCATCGGTACGCTGATTCGTGTCGGCAGCGTGTGGCGCCTCGCCGACATTCCCACCTGTTTGATGGAGGAGGACACAAAGCTGGCTTCAGCCTACTTCTTCCAGCAGACGCTGAACAAAGTGCCGGACCCCCCGGCACCCCCGAAGGCATGTTGAGCGAGGAAATGCGCGGCCTGGTGGACCGCTACGATAAACTCGAGAAACAGCTGGCGGCGGCCCAGACGCCCACGGATCGTGGCGCCGTCTACGAGCAGCTTTCGGCCACACTGCTGCAGTTGGCCGCCAAGTCGGGGACACAAAAGGACCAGTCGGTGTGGCTCAGACAGCTGGCCGATGCACTCAGCGCCGGGGCTCAATCCGGCGAGTACCCGGACGGACTCAAGAAGCTGACGGACCTGTATCATCAGCTGGCCAAACAGTCCAAAACCGCGGATGACACGGGCTACGTCAAGTTTCGCGTCATGAATGCGGAATACTCAGTGGCCTTGGCGGAACCTAAGGCGGACTTCGCGAAAGTCCAAGAAGCCCGCGTGGCGCAACTGAAGGAGTTTATCGAAAATTTTCCCAGCGGCCCGGATGCTCCGGAGGCCATGCTACAGGTGGCGATTGCTGAGGAATTTTCCGGGAATGACGACGCGGCCATCGAATGGTACGAACAAATCCTGAAGTCGAAGGCTGATGAACTCACCGTGCGCAAAGCGCAAGGCGCAAAACGGCGGCTGACCGGCGTGGGCAAGCCGCTGACCCTGCAAGGGCCTATGGTGGACGGCCGAAAACTGGATCTGGCACAGCTCAAAGGGCGTCACGTGCTGATTCACTACTGGGCCACCTGGTGCGAGCCCTGTAAAGATGACATCAAGAAATTGGACAAGTTGGTGGCTGAGTTTGGCGGGCAATTCACGCCCGTCGGGATCAACGTGGATACGGACCCACAGCTGCTGGCTGAGTTCCTGCGTCGCAATCGACTCAGCTGGCCGCAAATCCACGAAGAAGGCGGGCTCGATAGCCGCCTGGCCGTCGACCTGGGCATCCTGACCGTCCCCACCATGATCCTGATTGATGACGAAGGAAAGGTAGTCAACCGTAATATCATGATCAGCGAGGTGGAATCGTACCTGTCCAAGAACCTCCGCTCAGCCGCGGTGATGGGGCTCGTTCCCAGGCTCAACCGGTATTTCCTGCGGACGAGCACGGCCAGCTAGTTCGGCAAAGCACCCATGGACAATTTCGTGAGGTTGCCAAGTTCAGGATTCTACGCCCGTCGAACCGCCCCAGGGACGACGCGGCCGCGGACCTTCGAGCGAGTTGGCCTCCATTACGGTGCGATCGTTGTGATCTCTCCGTCCGCTCGATTGCCGAACCGATTAAACATCTCAGGGTCTACGTCAAAGGAGAGTAACCTGGTCGAGTCATCCGCAAAAACGATGTTGATTCCACCCGCATGTGCCGATCCAAAGGAAAAGCCAAAGGCACGATCGCTGGGCCCCTGTTTGGGAGCCTCACCATCCTGGACGATCGGATACATGGTCGATCGCATGATGTCGAAATCCCACCCGTCGGCCCAGCCGAAGTCGTCCCATTTGGGCGCATTGCCCCAGTCATCCAGCCCGTCATATTCCGATGGCCGAAGACGCTTCTCCGAGACTAAGAACGTCTTACTTAGCCCATCCTTCACCTTGGAACTACTGACTCGGGCCGTGTAGCCAAGGTGCAACCCGTCGGGATGGCTGGGACCGGTATCGCCTGGATGGATATAGTCCACCCGTTGGATGATTCCCGGAAATACAGCGTATTGGGCAGCATTAGAACTCAGTCGGCCCGCGCCGCAGACACTTCTGGGGCAACCCCAGAAACATCGCTCGGCCAGCGTACTTGCCGAGGTGCCCTCCGACAATTGCCACTGGCAATCGTCAAAGTTTGTCGGATCCTGCCCGCGCGTTTTCCACGCAGCAGCCCCGGCATAGTCCATCAGCGCATACCCCGCAAATGGATTTCGCGTCGGCTTGCGTCGTGAGGCGCAATTATAAACGGGGATTTGGAATTGCTGTAATTGCTCATTGGTGACTACGTTATGAACGGCGTTTTCTTCCAGGTAGGGGGTGATCTGATACGGCCACCCCAGACCTTGCTCAAGTGGGCCATTCGGCGTCCCGTTGCGTACGTACTCGGCGATGTTCGCGTGGTTTTCCACCCCTCCCGTCGGGAAGACCCGCTGCGATTCCTCAAAATTAATGAATGCCAAACCGATTTGCCGCAAATTGTTAAGGCACTGCGTCCGACGGGCTGCTTCGCGGGCGGCGTTGACTGCGGGTAGCAGCAGCGCCACTAGAATGCCGATGATCGCGATCACCACGAGCAACTCGACGAGCGTAAATGCATGAATCGATCGATGATGGTGGCGATGGCTTGACAACATGCAACGCTCCTTCGCGCCAGTCAATAAAAAACAGGCAATGGCGGAGACCATGGGCTTCGCTACGGCAATCGCCGCGTCGGCCTCAGGCCGAGCGTCAAGACCATGATGACGATCAGTGGAGTAGTAGCCGGTTCGGGCACGAACGACGACGAACTGGATGACATAAATTTGTGAGAATTCCAGGCAATAAAGTCCTGGCCGTCCGTAATGGCATCTCCGTTGAAGTTGCCCCCCGTCCAGGCGGTGTCGCTGGAGAATTTGTGGCTATTCCATTCAATAAAATCCTGGCCATCCACGATACCGTCCAGATTGGCGTCGCCCCGAAGAAATGGATTTCCCCCGGTGGTAGCGGGGTTTGCGGCTCCGCCTTCCACCAGCCAGACTCCGACATCGGCATCATTGACGACGTTATCCCCATTCAAGTCATACAACGGGTCGTTGGACATCGCCGCGGACACGGCCGATAGCGCATTGATGTCGGCGCCATCGCATGTGCCGCTGCTATCAAAGTCACAAGTCAACGAATCGGGGCCGTCAAAATCGAAGCTTTGGAATGTTGCTGTAATGAAGTCGGTGGGGATTGAACTGTTTCCCGACGCCTGAGCGTAAACGCCAATCTCGCTGTTTGGGATCAACCCGAATTCAAGATTGCTAAACGTGATGGGGCCGCTGGAGTAGGGTCCGACGGCATCGCTGGCGAGATCGACTCGATACTCCAGGTTACCAGGGTTGTTCGCCGGGTCCATGGAATCCGGCGCGTTGTAAATCATCCGCAGGTTGATGGTTTCGCCGACGTCATACTGAATCCCGTAGGTTGTGTTGAAATTGTAAAACGGCAACGCACCGCCGAAGGCCACGATTTCCTGGGCGTCTGAATTGATAATGAATAACCCGTCAAAGCCGTTATTATTGACCCGCAGGCCAGATTCTTTTCTGGGCGACGCACTCCCCACGTCCAACGTGATGTCCACGCTGATGTCAAACGACTCGTAGGTGCCGAATAATCGGGGGGACGCCCCCATGTCATTTGAAAAAAGCAAGTCATGGCGGTTGGCATTGAAGCAAGGTGGGGCGCAGCCGATAAACCCGTCTTCGTGAATAGAAGCTGACGCGGGAAATCCCGTGGTGTCAATCGTGGCCGACGAGCCAAAGTCGTTTTGAACGACGTACGGATTTTCAAACAACCCGTTAATGTCGGTGACCGGCTGAGCATCCACGATGCTGGTCATGGCGGTGACCGTGATGCCGACTGCCAAGCACCACGCCGACGTGCGATACAGGACGTCAGCCCGAGGGAATATGAACATCTGAGTTTTCCTTTTTCTGCTAACCGCCGTAATCAAAATTCGATTCGCGACGTGGAGAAGACTTGGAGCATTTTGCCCCAGTCTTCTCCACGCCAGCAACGCAACTAGCGTCAATTCGCTGAAAGCCTTCGCCGGCAGACCGCGAGGGCGGCCAGCGCCATAGCCAAGACCCCACCCGTAGGCTCCGGCACAAACGACAACCGTATATCCGAAAACTGCGCGACCATGAAGTCGCTGGCGTCGGCCGGTGACACCTGGCCATACACGCCCACATTAAAATTGACGGGGCCTCCCTCCAGATTTGTCCAGTTTAGGAGGCCGCTGGTCTCGGGCGGTAACGGGCCGCTTGCGTCTCGATCCAGTAGATATTCGAAACGCGCCAGGTGTTCCAGGAACGTAGCGCATCCCTAACGTAATTTCGGTACCCGGCGTGTAGCCGTTTCCTGTTCCGTTCGAGCCAAAACTAAAGAAGGGTCCACCGAACGCCACGATCTCCCCGGCGTCAGAATTGACCAAGAATAGGGCATCGCCAGTGACCGGGCTGTTCACGCGAATACCAGCTTCTTTCCGCGGAGCATTGTTCCCCACGCTGAGGTTCACATCCACGCTGATTTCAAATGGTTCGGTGATGGCAAAAACATTCGCCGAGGCTCCGTTGTCCGACGAAAGTAATATGTCGTGACGGTTGGCGAAGTTGCCCCCCATGCCGTCATCGACCAGTCGGCGATCGTCGATGGTGACATTGCCGGGGATACTGTTGCTGTTCGTAATTGTTAACAGCGATGTACTGAAATCATTGAATACGCGAGGGTTCTCAAATAAGCCGTTGATCTGAGCCAGGGCCGGAGAACTCACGGCGGCAAGCGTTATCGCAGTGGACAGGAGAGTAATGAAGCCAGACTGAGAGGTCTTAATCATGATGCAATCACTTTCAATAACTTGGAGAAAGCCGCAAGTGGCGAACTGGGAAGACGGTCCGTCGGACCACGTCAAGGGACATCCGCATTTGGCTTCACTAGCTGGCTCCATTTCAGGGAGACAAGTTCACGAAGTTGACGTGAGAGCGAAAATCAAGGAAGGATTCGCACGCGGCCCAATCGCTATGAAATCGCTTTCATTTATCTATTGTCAAGGTTTTCAGGCCGCGCGTCAAGGGCCTGGTAAGTGGCCGTCAAATCGGTCGCCAACTCAACCCAGACCGTTTTGATCGTAAAGGTGACAGAACAAACACCTCGCGAATACAGGGCAGCTGATCAGGTCAAGCTACCAGCCCATCACTGCGGGTTGCCGTGGAAGAGCACTCGTCCCACGCTGAAGTTGAAGCACCACGCGAATTCATGATGGATTAGGGCTTCCGATGCTTTGCCCAAATCGCCGCGAAACAATCTGCGTGCCCCGCCAAATAAAAAGCCACGTGCCCAACGGGCACATGGCGAATTCACTTATCAGATATGGAAAGCTAATTTTCTCGAGCGATGGAATCAATCATACCTACCAAGCCCAGCGTTTGTTCCGACGCTGTCGAATCCCGCCAGGCGCCGCGGGGGTTGCCTTCGTACGAGCTGTATTGGTATTGCGGCGGCGAGCTTTTGGACGCCGAACCGGCCGTGCCCGGCGACTGAGCGCATCCTGAAAACGTGCGTCATTTTCGTTTTCAATCCCATCGTCGATGAACATTGGCCTTCTCCTTTGTGAAGAAATTAAGTAATAGCTTTCAACGAGCTACCGCAAACGACATGCCGGCAAACAGGCGAAGGCGCATACGGCCCAATCGAATGTAAAAGCTGCACTTCCTAAGTCTATCATCGCCGAGGGAGTTTCGGCAAGTGTTTAAACAATGGGGATCGTTTCACTATTTTGGTGAAACAGCTCCGCTGCAGCGCGAATTACCTGGAAATGCATGATTTATGCCGATTTCTGGCTACCGCCAAACCCGACGAAATCGGCAGAATTGTGTCCGTGCAAGTTGTAAACCATTGACAAAAAACAGTTTACGGCGTTTTGTCATTTTGCGGGCATGTTTCACCATTTTGGTGAAACCGGGCTATTTTGGCAGGCCAGCGAGTCGCCGGGTCCATGGAAGACGAGATGCTCAAGCAAAGCCGCAGGGGCCGCGGTTGATCTTCAAAGGAAAATTCATATTTTAAAGGAGCGACCCTTGATTCCATGCACGTTTCCAAATCTGGCGTGGAGCGTCCTGCTGATTCAAGCGCTGGGAGTCGCCAGCCTGTGCGCCGTGCGATTCGGGAAAAGACTGAATTGCCATGGAGAATGCCAGGTCGCGTTTTTCTTGGGCCTTTCGCTGGTTGGTTTTGCGACACTTCTGGCACTCCATTTTGGTACGGCTGACTGGCTGCTGCATTGCACAACCCTGGCAGTGATGGTGGTCGGGGCCTCGCTGGACTTCGAGAGCGACCGCATCGAGGGAACCGACGCGGCGACGTGTTGGGATCGACACAGCTGATGCGGTCTAATCTAATCGGCAGCTGATCGATCAATCCCATCGGCACGGAGCACACCGTGGCGGACTCGATGCCGGTTGGGACCGGTCAGTTGGCCGTCGCGGCTGATCGCCATCGTATCGAACCCCAGCAAGATGGAGCCACCGGGCCGGCTCCCGGGTTTGTTGGCTGATGCCGCCAATTTGAGTTGCAATTGGGGCCGGCCATGGCCATTCGGCATTTCGAGTCTATCCGTCTCCTTGTTTCCCTGATCCCGGCCCCTCGGCCGCCAGGGCGGAACCAAAGACATCGCCCACGCGCTCCGCCGCCGAGAAGATCGAGACTGACGCTGAGCGAACGACGTCCACGATTGCCGGCAAAATCTAAAAAAACCTGCTAATCGATACCTGGGTCGGCCGACAAATACTGTCAGGCTATTTATCCTGCCATGACCCATATGAGTGCGTAACTGAGGGGGGACCCATGAGACGCCTGCTCGCGGGCATGGTTGGGCTGTTTCTGGCCGCATCCACGGCCTGCCCAACCTATGCCGATGACAGCACGATCGCGCAACAGCTTGCCGCGGAATTGCGCGCGGCAAAAACTAACCGTGATTTACAATCATTTCGCATCAACGTCAAAGTCGAGGACGGCGTCGTTTGGATGCAGGGTTCGGTTGCGGATGTCGAACAAAGGTCCAAGGCACTCAACATCGCTCGCGCCGTTTCCGGCGTCCGCCTGGTCGTGAATGATCTGGCCCTGAGCGATGACGTCGTGCCCGATGTGGCTCCGCCCCAAGATAAACGACCCGCGGCAACGATCGTTGCCAAGCCTGCGGCCAAAGTGAACGAAGATAAGACTCCGGTCGCGGAAACATCGGTAAAACCGGTGGCGGCGTACCAGGCCCAGGTCAAACCCAGCCAAGGCAATGCCGTCGTGAGCCCAGCGGCCGCCATGGCCGGTCCCGTAAGGCCCAA
Source organism: uncultured Planctomycetales bacterium (assembly GCA_963695565.1). GTDB lineage: Bacteria > Planctomycetota > Planctomycetia > Pirellulales > Pirellulaceae > CAVOGW01. Next base: position 410,356 of record CAVOGW010000001.1, on the reverse strand, counting down.
CATGCCCGCTCCGGCCATGACGCAGCAGTTGCGCTCGCAACTGACCCCGCAACTCATGCAGGCGCAGCTGATCCAAACGCAGATGTTGCAGCGCGAGCTGGCCGAAAGTAAAGCGATTGCGGCTGCCACGGAACAATTGCGCCGCCAAAACGCGATCGCCCGCAATCAGCTTGTAAATTATTGCGGAGGCAGTGGCTGCAATGCCGGCGTAATTATCCGACCAGCGGCGGCCCGTCCTACGGCGGCGAATGCGGCGGAGAATGTGGCGATGGCTACGGTGGCGGATACGCCGGTGGTAGTTATGGTGGCTATGGTGGCGAATACGGCGGTAGCTTCGGGGGAGAAAGTGGTGGAGCTGGCGTGGTGTACGACCAGGCGCAACTCCCCAGTTATGCCTGGCCCAGCTACGCCTCCTACCCCAACTATGCCGCTCTGTCCTATCCCAAGCAGTATTCAGCGCAGGCCTGGCCCTACATTGGCCCGTTTTATCCCTATCCGCAGGTTCCCTTGGGCTGGCGCAAAGTCTGCCTCGAATGGGACGATGGCTGGTGGATGCTGGACTTCACGTCGAAGTGCCAGCATTAGGTTCGAGTATTGCACTTTTTTCCGCGAGCAGGTGTGGTCTTCGCCGTAACTTAGGGCAATTGACCTCAATGGTTCATTCGCCGCGTTGGCCCTGGCCGGAAACAATTGGGGACAAAGGTTCTACGTTGTGTCGACACCGCCAAGTTACACACATTCGATTGGCGGTCCAGGGGGAACAATTGGGGACAATTGTTCTACATTGTGTCGACTGCAATGTCGAAAATGCAAGAAACGAACTCAGGAACAAAAACGAACTCAGGGACGATGCAGCGTCCGGCGGAGGGCGGATGCACTTACGCTTAGGCTGCATGCTGTGCAGTCGTCCGAAATCAATGCACCCGTCGGTTTCCGACGGGTTTTTTCGTGGCAGAATTTTGCCTGGCAAGAACTTTCCGCGCAGTCCAAAAAATCCGCAAGTTGTTCCCAGATTAACACGATAAGTACCCCATGGTTACGATCCGTTCGTGACTCGATCGCGACTCCAGAAACCGCAAGGTATCGATATGGCTCGGCGAATTCCGCTCGCACTCAGTCTGGTGGTGGCCGCACTGGCGATCCCCAATGCAGGATGTATCGTGCAGGGAGGCATCTCGGGCGTGTTGAACCAGAAACGCATGGAGGACAAGTTCTGGAATCATGAACGGTACGAGCGTGTGCCGGTGCTTGGTCCCATCACGTCCGGCGGCCCTCCCGCCGCCCTGGATCCGCCCAGCGATGATGAAGTCATGCGGGCGCTGGAGTCGGTACGCCCGGTGCAAGGTGGCGTTTCATTTCTTTGGGAACGACAGCGGCTCAACGTACGCATCGTTAAGGACCTGATCGCGGACTATGTGGATCCCGTTCGATTCTATCCGCTCGTCGGACCCGCACAGCAGCATCATGCTCACTACAAGTGTACTATCTACTTTTCCGAGCGTACTTATGTTGGCTGGCCGGTGCCACACATGCTCGAAGATGAAGATTCCGTGGAAGTCATCTATATTGACCACAACCACCTGCACATGGTCGGGGACGTGGACGGCGGCGTGCGCTCCAACTACGAGCGCCTGGAATAAACACGCTACGACCTGGCGGCCAACCTGCGCTCTGACTCCCCGTGCGCAGGTGCCATCGCGTTGGGTGGGCCGGCGGACAAACGCACTTGATTCCTTCAACAGGCGCACCGATGAAATCACAAACTTGCTGGGTTGTCTTCGTATTGCTCTTGGCTTCGCTGCTGGCCCCTCATGGAGCCTCAGCCCAGGAACTCAAGCCGCTGACATCCGACGACGGACGATTCACGATCATGCTGCCCGGCGATCCCGAAGTGTCCGAGACGCAGATCCCCACCACGGACGGACAGCCGACGACGCAGAAGCAATACGTCTTGGGTGGACCCTCCGGTGTCTATTTAGTCTCGTTCCAGGACAATCCGAACCTGGTGAATGCTGACCCCGCCAAGATCTCCCAGGCGTTTGATTTGGGACGGGATGGACTGAAAAAGGCGTTCGGCGGAGAAGTACTGGAGGAAAAAGCCATCCAACTATTGGGAAAATATCCGGGACGCGAAGTACGGTTGTCGATTCCCGCGGCCAAGGGAAAGGGGCGCTGTCGACTGTACCTGGTCCATACGCGTTTGTACCAGGTGATGGCCGTGGGCGTACCGGATTTTGTGGGCTCAGAGCAAACGCAAACGATCCTCGATAGTTTTTCGCTGATTGAGCCAAAGTGATGCCGTGCCCCCCCCTGGCCGCTCAGCCGGCCGTTTGACGCCACCCACGGCGAATCAGCGTCCGCCGCGTCAAACGCTCTTCGTGGTGACCGATCCGTAAAGTCCCAGACATTCCAGGATCGCTTGGTCCCTGATTTCCGCCGCCGCCAATGCCCGTCGTTTGGCTGCCGGGGAATGAGCGGTGAAAACAGCAGTTGGCGTCAGCAGGTGAGGCTGATAGTGCCCAGGACGCGTCGTGTTGATATCCTGATAATGATTTTCCGAGTCACGAATCGAGCCCGGCATGCTCGGCGGGAACCCCATGCGAGCAAACAACCGGTCAGCAGTTGCCTGCAGATCGAGTTGCGGAAACGCCACAGTGGTGCCAACCACCCTGGTTTCAGACTGGGCTGGAGGCGGTTGGCGGGGCTGCTGGAGGTTTCCATTTCCGTTAAATGAATCTTGAAACTTGTGGGCGTTCCAGTTCAGAAAATCTTCACCATCCACGAATCCGTCGGCGTTGAAGTCTCCGGCACACCATTCGGCAATGCTCGTAAATTTGTGCGCATTCCAGATCAGAAAATCTTCGCCGTCCACGAATCCGTCCAGGTTGGCGTCACCCACGAGATAGGGTGATGGCAGGCCGTTGACAATAGCCGCGGACATCAGCCACGCATCTCGATCCGCCAGATTCACGAGTCCGTCGCCGGTCAGATCGTATAGTGGGCTGTGCGTTGCAGCGGCGATTTCCGTAACCAGGGCGTCCATGTCAACGCAACCGTATTCGCCGTCGTTGTCGAAGTCGCCGCCGATCACCGTAAAATCACCATCGACCGGGGTGATCACCAAACCGCCTTCGTTGAGTTGACCCTCCACGTCCAAAACTGTGGTTCCCACAACGGCTGTCGATTCCACCTCGAAAGTCATCTCTACCAGTGCCCCGTTGCCTCCGGGATGCGGCTCCGTGGCATACAGGGCAATGCGAATGGTACCCGTCGATTCATTGGTATTGGAGACCAGCGTCCAGCCGCTAAGGAACTCGTTGAGACCGCCCTGGATAACGATATTCGCGTTTTCCATCAGCAGCTGCGATGTGTCATAACCAATTTGCAAGTCGGCGGCCAACAGGCCGGCGGCCTCGTCAATTTCCACCGGTACTGTTACCCATGCACCGCGGCTCCCGTAATACACGCCGCTGGCGATACTGACCACGGGGTCCGGGCCGGAGCTTTGCGTAAACGAGCCCAGCGGATCGGGGTCGTCGGGGATTTCGGGTCGTGGCAGCCCGACGGACTTCTGGGCGATGAAGGACGCATCCTGACCCGATAACGTCCCGTCCCCCGTGGTATCACCGATGATCAGAGGATCCGTCCAATCGAAGGCATCGAATCCCGAGTCGAGGGCGACCACGACTCTCGAAATAAACGCCGCATCCAGTGCGCTAAACTGACCGTTGCCGGTGCCATCTCCCAGATAGGCCACCTTATGGATGGCCACATCCGCCACGGATGGGATCGTGTCCTCGTTGATGTTGAGGTTAACCAGGCGAATGGCCTGCGACGCACCGTAGGGAGCCCCACTGGGAACGCGAGGCGGACACTGCAAAAATGGTGAGATTGGTGCCCGACAGTGGCGTAACGCCCGACGCCGTCAGGCGGATGATGCCCGATGTCGTCATGTTGACCGTCACGGACCAGTCGGTGGGCAATCCGTCCGCCTTCACAACGCCGTCGATTTGCAGCAAATTCGGGTCATACAAGATGTCGACGTCGACGGCCGTAATGCCCGATGCGATATCGACCGATATGGGCAACGCCGTATCGTTGCCATCCGCCGGCGTGACGTCGACGACCTGGTCAGGACCACGCGCGAAATCCGGCAGACTAATCACGCGCATCCCGCTATGTGCCACGCTGAAGGTTGTGACAAAGTCGCCGCCATCCTGATAGTCCAGGTTCCCGTCCAACAGGCTGCCGAATTCGTCATGGAAGGCGTCACTGGCACTGATCAAGGTGACCGTGTAGTTGTCGTCTGCCAGCACACCGCCCGTGCGCACGAACGTCAAGGTATTCAGCGTCCCGTCCCAAACCAGGGAGCCATTGATCACGCCTCCGATTTGGCCGACCAGCATCAAGTCTGGCAGCTCGACCAAGGCATCGTTGCCGTCGTACAGATTCAGGTCATCCAGGTGGGGAGCGCGGTTAAACGTAATCTCAAATCCGCTGGGGTGATCCTGGAAATTGACCACGCGAAAGGTGTCGTTTTGAATGTTGACCTGGAACGAGTCACTGTGGACACCCCCGTCACGATCGTCAATTTCCACCGTGACCACGTACACGTTGCCCAGATCGCTGGCGCCGTACGTATTACTGATCTGGAACGCGCGACTACTGATCTGCAGTGTCTGATCGAAGACCGCATCCCCATCCCAATCGATCCGCACATCCCACGGCTCGTCGCTGCCGGGATCGACAAAGCTAATGTCGTGAGTGAATAAGACGTCGGGTGACGCCAGCGCATCGGTTCCCGCATCCACAAGCGGGGCTACGTTGTTCACGGTGATGGTGGAAAACAAGTCCGTGAAGCCGCCGTCTTTGTCCTCAATCCGCAGACGGATCGTGCGATCGGGATCATCGCTCAGGTAAGATCCGGGAACCACTTGCGCATCGCTGCCACTGGACTCGATCTCGAAGATACCGTCGTTATCGAAGTCATAACTGTACCGGAACCCTGCCGTCGTATCGGCGTTGGAAGGGTCCTGCTGTGCGAAGAACTGCACAAAGCCGTCCGTTCCCTCATCTACGGCCCCGCCATTGATGACGATGGCTACCGGGTTTACGTTTTCCACCAGCACCATCAAGGTCGCCGCGACGTGCACACCGTCTTCATCCACGACCGACGCAGTAATCGTTCTGACGTTCGATCCGTCGTCGTAAATATGTTGCAGTGTCTTGGGCAAGTCGGCCGGTAGGAAGGGTACCAGTGGCGTGGCGTCCCCCCAGCTGATCGTGATCAAGGTGGCCGTGTCGTCGCCGGGATCGAATAGGTTGGACACATCGAGCGTATAGAGTGAGGCCTCCTGGACGCTGGCGGCGCCGGTCAAATCCAGCGTGGGCACCACATTGGTCACCACAATCGAAACCGAGTCGCCGCCGCTGCCTCCATCGTCATCGGTCACCAACAGCGTGACCTGATACGTGCCTTCATCGTCGGGCGTAAAATCCAACGTGGCCCCACTGCTCACGGCGAACGGATTGCCGTCCTTGGTTACCTGCCAGTCATAGGTCAGGATGTCCAACGTCCCTGGCTCAGTCAGCACGATCGAGAGACTCAACGGTGTGCCTTCGTTTGACGTTCCCGGTGAGCCGCTGATCGTCGCGGTGGGGGAAACATTGCTGACGTCGACGGTCGTACTGTCGGACGTCATTTCCGTGTCGAATGTGATGGACGCGTCGATGGTGTAGGTGTTGACCGCGTCTCCCGTCGGGTTGTCATCCAAGTACTGATGGTCGATCGCGAAAGTGAAGGCCAGCGGGTCCCAATCAATGCCGTCACCGAGGGCCTGGCTGAGCGGCATGGTGCCTAATGTGAATTGTTGCGTGTCAAGTGGGCTCAGCGGATCTCCCCAGCTCAAGTCCAAAGTGATGGATCCCAGCGTGCCGTCAATCGAAATCACTCCCTCCAGCGTCGTGGATTCGTTCTCGTCGATCGCAGCCGGCGGGCTGAGCGTAATGCTGTAAGACATATCGGTGACGGTGATCGTCATGTCCAGCGTCGTCGCGTCGATGCCATCGAAAGCCGTCACCTGCACGTCGTAAACGTTGTTCCCACCTTGATCAAGTGGATTTTCAAAGTCGGGCGCGGCCAGGAAGCTGAGCAGGTCGTTGCCCACTCCGCCGATCTGGAAAAGACCCACGTCCGCACCACCGGTAATGGAGTACTGGACTGATTGAGGATCGGGGTCAATCGCCATCAGAGTGACGACGTCGGCCGTGTTCTCGTTGACCATCACGTCGGCGGGAGAAGTGAACTGCGGAGCCAGGTTCGTCAAGTACTTGCCATACAAGTAGGCCTCGACTTGCTGCCGGTCCTGGTCGTTGAGGGCTCGGTCGTAGATCAACACGGCCGCGATATCCATGTCGGCGAATCCCAGTCCACCGATGTCTTCCGCCAGCACCAATCGATCCAGCATCGTGTCAAACGTGTGGAAACTGGTATCGATCAGTTTGCCGTCACGAAATTGACGCAACGCATCCGCCGATAACAGCACGGACTGAACCAGCCAGCCCTCGCCCGTACCGGGTTCCGTGGAGACGAAACCGGAGCCCGCCCCGCCATCGCTCACCGTCAGTAGTCCGCCGCTACCGTTCACGGTCAGGCCAAACGCCTCGTTGGCAGCTGCGTTTCCAAATATGGCTCCTGCGTAGTGTGCCGACGCGTTGTATCTGGTGACCAAGAACATCGAACGATCCGCAGCTCCGGCTGGCAGGCCATTCAGCATATCGATTGCATCCAAGCGTGCCAGGCTGTCGTCCCCGTCAAATCGAATGGCGGGCTGGCCCGCCGGCGTGGCCAGCATTGCCAGTTGGGGATTGCCGACGACCGTCTGCAAGTCGTTGCCGCGCCCCGAAGAGTCCAGCCAACCGACCACGTCAGTTCCGACTCCCAGCGCGACTCCCGCGTCACTTTCCAACGATGTGACAAGTCCGTTGGTAACCAGCGAGCCGCTGCCAATTGTCAACGTTACGGTGGCCACATTGGAAAGTGCGCCAACTTCATCGCGTACGGTGTACTCGAACGCATCACGCCCCACCTGACTGGCATCGTGTGCATACGTGACCGCCCCGGTCAGCGGATCAATCGCCAAACTGCCGTGGCTCGGCGGAGTGGTAATGGTCAGCGTGGCAGGATTCAATACGCCGTCATTGTCGCTGTCGTTGGCCAACACATCGATCACGACATTGCCGCCACGAGCCACGAGGGCCGTGTCATCGTTAGCCACCGGAGGCAGGTTGCCGAGGAAATATTTGGTGTACAGGTAGGCTTCCACTTGCTGCCGTTCAATGGCCGTAAGTGCCCGCTGATAGACCAGCACTGCCGCGACTTCGATTTGCACAAAGCCCAGCTCACTGATCTCTTCACCAATCACAATCCTCGAACCGCCGGGGGACGTGTCGGCCAGGTTGGTGGCGAAGACGTGCGCATCCGTATCGATCGGTACTCCATCCCGAAAATGCTCGATGGAGTCGGCGGAAACGACTGCGGAATGCGTTAACCATCCGGTTCCCTGCCCTGCGGTGCCGGACGGAAAATCGTTTCCGGCGCCGTAGCCGCTGACCGTCAACTCTCCGGTCGCCCCGTCCGTGGCCAGTCCGAACGCTTCATTATCGACACCTTTGCCGAAACTGATGCCGGCGGTGACGCCTTGCCGGTCGATATAATTCACGACGGCGAACACCGTGCGATCGGCGGAACCCGTGGGGAATTGAGTGATTGAGTCAGCTGCTAATCGTTGTAACTTGTCGCCGTTTCCGTCAAATACAATCGCCGGCAGCCCGCCCGGTGTGGCCCCAGCGACAACTTGCGGATCGCCGAAGGCCTCCAGGTTGTTGCCCCAGCCAGAACCGTCAATCCATCCGGCCACCGTGGAACCCGTGTCTACCGGCACTTTGATGTCGGACTCCAGCAACAGGACCAGGTCGTCCGTTATCGGGGGAATTGACGTGGGTCCCACGACAATCGCCATCGAATCGGATTGCGTGCTCGTCAACGTATCAAACACGGTCAGGCGCGCATGGAAGGTCCCAATCTGAGCGTAGTTATATGGCTCGCTGATCATGCCGTTCAGGGGTACCGGCTTGACCCCGCTGGTGTTACCGTCGCCGAAATCAACTTCGTACGTCGAGCGCATCCCCGTTGCTGTCCGTAACCGTGGCGTCAAACGTGACCAGCAGCGGTGGATCACCATAGGTGGGTATGGCCTCGAGCTGATTAATCACGGGTGGCTGGTTGGGGCCGACCTGGACGCTGACCAAACCGGAAAATGTGGTGAGTGAGCCGTCGGATACTTCGACGTAAGCCGTGTACACACCTTCGGTCGTGTAGGTGTGACTGGCATTGGCCTGATCCGTGATCACGGGGCCCGAGTAAGCATCACCGTCCCCGAAATGCCAGGTGTACGTCAGAGGCTCTCCGTCGGGGTCGTAAACCTGGCTGCTGAAGTTGACCGTCAACGGTAAGGCACCACTGTTGACATCGGAACTGGCGGAAACGACGGTGGGCCGATCGGCGTGTGCCGGTTGAACCACGCGGTGGATTTGCCCCCCCAACATGATGTAATACAGCGCACCATCGACCCCCGTTCCCAGGAACACAACTTGCTGCGTGTTTCCGGGCAGCTGGGCGGAGGGCTGAAACGGAAAGTCACCCGTCACCTGCCCGCCGTCGTCCACGGTCAGATAACGGGTGAAGTCACGCGTAAAATCGCCATAGAAATAGACTCCCTCCCATTCTGGAGGGAACTGGCTGCCACGATAAACCTCACCGCCCGTGATGGAAGCACCCGCTCCGGCATGCGGATACGAGAACACGGGCTGTTCGTGCGTGGGTGGGCACGTTCCGTAGACGGACACGCCGGGCCCTTCGCAGTTGTTCCAGCCAAAATTCACACCCGGATTGCTCAAGGTCGCGACATGCACGTCCTCGTAGGAAATCGACTGCTGATTGCCTCCCACCTCGCCCATGTAAAAGCGTCCCGTCGGTTCGTCCCAACGGGCGCGGAATGGGTTGCGCAATCCGTAGGCCCAAATGTAATCAAAGTATTGCTGATTGCCGGGCAGCAGCGGGTCGTCATCCACGGGATCCAGGTAGGGATTCGCCGGCCAACCGTCTGTACCATCAGGCACCGACCCGTCCGGATTCATGCGAATCACCTTGCCGCCGGCTTTCGTCAAATCCTGAGCGTGATTGGTGTCAGGGCCAAATTCTCCCGGATTGGGTGCCGTGAACTTGTCGGACGAAGTCAACCAGAGCTTGCCGTCCGGGCCGAAGTCCAGCCCGCCGCCATAATGGCAACAGGTCAAGTAGCCGTCGGTGTCCTGCCAGATCGTTACCTGACTGGTCAGGTCTCCCGTGCTGGTCAAGCCGCCGGCGTTCTCCTGGTGCGTGAACCGCGCCACGCGTGCTAATTGTGGAGCGGCCGGCGTGTAATACAAGTAAAAGTAGTCGGCGCCGGGCGTGGCGGGGTCGAAGTCGGGTGCCAGCGTGATATCCAACAGGCCACGCTCACCGCCCGTATTAATATTAGTCAGCAGCATGTAGGGCGAAAGCGATCCACTGTCAGGATCGCTGATCCAAATCATGCCGTCCTTCTGCAAGATGATCTGTCTACCGTCGGGCAGGAACGCCATGGAAATCGGCTGATTCAGTCCCGAGGTGATCACCGCTTCGTCGGCGAATCCCGATAGCAGCAATGGCTGCCCGTGCACACCCAGGTTCACCGTCGCCACGCGCGACGTGGCCCCCAAGTCATCATTCACCGTGTAAGTGAAACTGTCGACCGATTGCGAACCGTTGTGTGTGTAGGTGACTACTCCCGTGACCGGGTCCACCGCATACGATTGCGCCTGTGTCGGTGGGTCGACGATCACCACGCTCGTGGCGTCCAGGCTACCATCCGCGTCGGAGTCGTTGGCCAGAATATCCAGCACGACCGTGTCGCCAGAATGGATCAACCGCCCGTCATTATTCGCGATCGGCTGAGCATTGAGGAATCGCTGCTGCAGATAGTCCTCGACCGTCTGGCGATCGGTCCCGTCCAAGGCTTGATCGTAGATCAACACCGCCGCCGCGTCGAATTCAACCGCGCCCAGTTCGGAGATCTCCTGGCCCAATACGATGCGCGACGCCGTGCTTCCATTCAAATCGCTGCTATCACTGAGGTTGGTCGCGAACTGGTGGTCCCACGTCCCGATCTCGATTCCATTTCGGTACACGAATCCGTTTGCCGCGGCGTTGGCTCCGTCGTCCACATGCACGGTCGATAGCACGATCCATCCGGTGGTGACTCCGGGCGGATCAAACCCGTTTTCCCCCGTAATCAAGTTGTTGCCGCTGCCTGTGCCCTGCAGGGCAAGATGGCCATCGCCGGCCCCGGCGACTCCCAGGCCGAAGGTCTCATTGGCCGCCCCGGTACCGTAGCTGGCGCTCCCCATCGCGCTGGCGTCGTGGAACTGCGCCACGACAAACATGGTCCGCCCCAGATTGCCGGCCGGCAGTCCCACAATGCCGCCACTGTCGTTCAACGAGCGCAATAATCGGTCGTCGACGCCGTCGAAGCGGATCGCGTCGCGGCCCGACGGAGCCTGGACCAGTCCCCAGGCGGGCTCAGCCGTACCGCTGGCAAACAAGTCATTCCCATTACCCGATTGATCACTCCATTGGGCGACGGTACCCGGTCCTCCCAGCGTGATGCCGAATTCGGTATCGAGGCACAACACGGGACTCAGCGGTGCGTCGCAGGCGAGCAGTAGGCGTGGCTCGAGCCTTTCCACAAGCGGCTGAAACGCCAACGATGCAAGCGTCCATGGCTTCGCCCGCGTGTTACGGCGATTACGAGCATATGACGTGGACATGGATCGCGACATGATGGCCCTTTGTTCGGTCCGGTAGATGCAGATGAGTGCCAGCGTCAATCCGTCGAACGCTCGTACTTATTCAACACGGCAATCGGCTTGCGCACATTTGCAGCCGATTTCCGACACGAAAACCGGACGCTAACGCGATTCGGCTGATCTTGTGAACGACATCCATTCTAGAAATTGAAATAGCACGGGGGCCACGGGCCTCTTGGTGATTATATCGTCGACGCCCCGGCTCAGCCCACATTTTGGTATCGAATCATCGCGCAGTGCGGCAATCGGCATGCATCGATGCCTGTTGTAGGATGTGTTGGCCGGAATGCGGCATTGCAGCCGACGCCAACAAAAAAGGCCGCCCGTTGCCGGCGGCCTTGCTGAATCGTTCGTAAGTTACGCGCTGAGCCGAGTTTACCTGCGGCGAATCAATCCCAGCAGCGCCATGCCCAACACGCTGATCAGCATGCTGCCGGGTTCTGGGACTGCCTGGATCACAAACACGCTGGTTCCACTGGCGGAATCAAACTGGCTGACGCTGAACTTCCATTGAGCACTCATGCTGGAAACTGGTGAAATCGCGCCACCCGCCTCATTCGTCGTCGAAAATCCGCCCGTGTTGTCAGGAAAACCTTCGGAGGAAGTCGCACCCGAAAACGGTGAGCTGACGATTCCAGGGGTCAGCGTGGCAAACGTAGTCCCCGTTGCCGAAACATTGCCGGGATCGTTATAGAATGCGCGATACGTATCGTTGTTCGGGAAATTCCCCGTCATCGTTGCGCCGTCGCCACCGAAGTCCGTGACCGTTAACTCAGCCGATGCTCGACCCTCGGCATTGCCAATACTGGCGAAGCTCAAATTGGCCGAGGTAACCGTGAAATTGGCGGCGGCACCACCCGAGCTTACCAGGAAATTCAGCACGACCACCGGGTCCGCAACGTACTGAACACTGGCCTGCTCCAGAGTCCCAATCACAACTCCGTTGCTCTCAAGAGGCAGCGGTTTGGCTAGGGACCACGATAGCCGGTCCCCATCAATATTGCCACTGGTGAACGGTACGTCGAAGCTCGCGGCTACGCCGGCAGCTTCAGCCTCAATCAAGAAAATTGTATCAGAGATCTCGCCGGCAATCGATGCGGCGGATATCAGCAAGGCGCATGAAAGCGCCAAGAAGCATGCTTTCAAGCTTCGATTCAAAGTCATTAGTTCACCCTCCAACTGGATTAAATTTCGTGCGACAATTGCGAGCCCACACCGAGAACACTCCCGCCGTAGACGGACCTGATTATGGCAGACAAAAACGGCAATGCAAGACGCTAGCAGCAAAATTCTCAAAATTTCCCGGGGTGGGTGATTTTTGCCGTATTTTCGCATCCCCAATACCGCTGCGGACCCGGCCGCCAGGCGCGTGGGCTTACGGGCCTGTCGATTGAATACTTAATACGTCCAAGGCAAAATGCCATCCAGAAGCAGCAACGCGACTGAAGGACCTGCCAACAAACGCTGTTACACCAAATAAAACACGACGTTTGGCAACGTCGATGGAAGATCCTTCGGCTCGCTACACGATGCTTCAAGATGACCATCTCCGATTAAATCGACAGGCCCTCACGCCTGCGGGTTGGTTCGTGCGAACCGCTGGCCGCCCAAGTTCGCGGCCCATGAACGACGTCGAATCAGCCCCAATCGTGCCATTCCCAACACGCTGATCAGCATGCTGCTGGGCTTGGGAACTTCCTGAATCACCAACACGCTGGTTCCACTCGCGGAATCCAACTCACTGACGCTGAACTTCCCTTGAGCACTTATGCTGGAAACCGGTGAGCTGGCGCCACCCGTCTCGTCCGTCGATGAAAACTCGCCAATGTTGTTGGGAAACCTTCGGAGGAAGTCGCACCCGAATACGGAGAGCTGATGATTCCAGAGGTCAACGTGGCGAACGTGGTTCCGTTGGCGGGTCCGTTGCCGGGATCATTGTAGAACGCGCGATACGAATCGTTGTTCGGAAAGTTACCGGTAAACGAAGCACCATCGCCACCGAAGTCCGTCACCGTTATCTCCGCCAATGCCCAATCTTCGGCATTACCAATTCTGGCGTAGCCCAAATTTGGCTGATGTGACCGTGACATTCGCGGCGGCACGACGTGTTGCAGAGTTCCAACCCAAGGCCCCCCGGTATTCTTGGGCGGGGATCCCCCAAACCCCCCGTGTTTGAACCCCCCGAGTGTCGGACGCATTTCATGGAAAAGATGATCCAAAACTAGGGAGTAAATTAGGACATCGGGAAATTGGCACTGAAGTCGGCTCGAGTTATCATGTGCTGATGTGTCGTAATCCAATGCCGGGGAGCACCTAACCATGAACCGTCGAATCACCTTTTGTTTGTTTTTAATCGTGGCCATCACTGGCAGTTGGAGTGGCTTCAGGGCGCTCGCGGACCAGGTGATTGTGATGGATGACTTTGATGGCTACTTGGATATGAACGGCGACCCGGATGATGCGGCGTTTGAGAGCGCGTGGGTGCCGACTGGAAATACGGGTGCGACTTACGTGGGGGTTCTGGTTCCGCGAACGCTTCCTCCAAATATTCCCCCACCATTTGATGGCAGCGGTAATAACGGTGTCGTCCCCCCCGTGCTACCCGTCGTGGGACAGGCCGTGGCGTTTGACGACTTGAACGGCATCAACGCCTATGCAGGGTCCTCGTTTTCCATTTCTCCAAGCGCTATACAGGCCGTGCGATTGACGGCCGACGTATTTGATTTTGTCCAGGGAAATCGCCGGTTCAGCGTGGGCCTGCGCAGTAACAATCCGGCGAATCTGTTGGAATTGGGCTCGTACAATTCACCTACGGTGGACCCGACGGATCCCAACGTCACTTTACCGAGCACTGCCTATGCCTATCGAATCGCGCTCTGGGGCGCTCTCGGTGGCGACCTGCAGGTGGAACCGAACTGGCAATATTTCCCGCTGCCGATTGAATTTGACGATCCGGTAGTAGATCACAATGGCGACGGACGCCTGGGTAATGGGGATGGATTAGTTACTCCGTTGGATGTGGGTCCGGGATGGCACACGTACTCGGCGACGATCAGGGAAGACAGGGTGACGCTGACGTTAGACCTGTTCCGGGACGGCTCGATTGACTCCACGGTCGAGTGGCAAATCTCGCCGACCGCAAGCCCGTTCGACAATTTGCGGATGGGTGGCCCCTCGGGATCGCCCCGAAATCAATTGGCGATGGCAGACAATATCAAGCTGGAACTGATCGACTTGGTGACCGGCATTGACGGCGATTTCGACGACAACGGCCAGTACGAGTGCAACGACGTCGACATGCTGGTCTCGGCCATCGTGGACGTGAAAAACGGTGGACAGCCCAACCTGGCGTTTGATCTTACGGGTGACACGAACGTCAACAATGCCGACCTGGATGCCTGGTTGGCCGAAGCCGGTTCCGTGGGTGGTCTGACCGCTTCGGGGAATCCGGTCCTCCCGGGAGACGCCACGCTGGACGGTGTCGTCGACGGTCAGGACTTCATCGAATGGAACATCTCAAAGTTCCAAAATATCGCTGCCTGGTGCAACGGTGACTTCAACGCAGACGGCATTGTGGACGGCCAGGACTTTATCGTATGGAATACGAACAAGTTCATGACGGCCGATGCGGTGGCCGTACCCGAGTCGCACGGACTGCTGACGCTGGCCAGCGTCGTGCTCGCGGCCGCCGGCCTGCGCGGGCAGCCTCGAGTGGGATGATGTGGCGGGGCATCCTTGGCTGCAACGCGATGCGCGCGGTACGCCAACAACAAGGATTGGCGAATGAACAAGCAATTTGGTTTCCGCAGACCCAACACCGCATTCACGCTCGTGGAACTGCTGGTCGTGATTGCCATCATCGGTGTCTTGGTGGCCTTGTTGCTGCCGGCGGTCAACTCGGCGCGTGAAGCCGCCCGGCGGTTAAGTTGCCAGAACAAGGTCCGCCAGATTGGTCTGGCGTGTCTCAATCATGAAACTGCCTTGGGACGCTTTCCGTCGGGGGCACTCAACAACGATCGCCCGAATATTAACGGCCCCAGCTGGCAGGTGCTGGCGCTGCCCTACGTCGAAGACATCGCGCTCAGCCAACAAATCGACCAGCTGATTCGCAACGCGGCAGCGAACAACCAGGCGTTCGACATGTACAATCTGGATCAGATCAACAAATTACGTGTTGATCTCTACGTTTGTCCATCGGACAACGCGGGTTTTGACTTTGGTCGACAGGGTGCGGTGGTTTCCAGGGGGCTGGGTGCA
The DNA here is from genome assembly GCA_963695565.1 of uncultured Planctomycetales bacterium. GTDB lineage: Bacteria > Planctomycetota > Planctomycetia > Pirellulales > Pirellulaceae > CAVOGW01. The sequence continues at coordinate 395,152 of CAVOGW010000001.1, read as the reverse complement.
AACTACAGCGGCGTGGCTGGATCGGCAGCCACGCGGAATGATGCGAAGCATTTCGTGGGGCGCACGTCCGATTTCTGCGGCGCGGTGAACTTTGACGGAATTCTGCACCAACAGAGCAAGACGCAGCACCGCCACATTACGGACGGCACGAGCAAGACCGCCTTGGTCGGCGAGCGCTGGTATCAACTGCGGATTTGGACTGCAGGAGGATACTGGGTCGGAGGTGGCTTCACGCCCATGAAACCAGAAAAGCCGACGGCCAATTCCTGCATCACGTCATGCAAGAACGTTGACATGCGATATCCGATTAACGCAAATTTCAACGTAGTGGGATACTACAAGCAGCACGAAAACAGTCGGCAAGACCGCCCCATGATGCCGGCCGGCGGCCAACGCGTGATCGGCTTCAATGACCTGCCCTACGGCAGTTTTCATCCCGGCGGCGCCAACTTCTGCTATGCCGACGACAGCGCCCATTTCATCAATGACGGTGTCGATCCTCTCGTTTTTGCCGCCATTGCTTCAAAAAACGGCGGAGAGGCCAATCATAGCTACTAACCGCACCGACATGGATTGACACGTGATCAGGCAGGTTACCTCGTCAAGCCTTCATCTGCTCGAAACGAAGTCCCCAGCGACGCCTGTCGCCTGGCTGCTCGTCTTGTGCGTGGGGTTCAGCAGCGGCTGCCGACGCAACGATATCAGCGAAGTCCGTGGAAAGATAACCTATCAAGGTAAATCGGTGAGCCACGGGATCATCAACTTTATCGGCGCGGATAATCAGCCACGTGGAGGCCCGATCGCGGCTGATGGTACATATGCCTGCCAGGTTCCCCTGGGAAATTACGCTGTGATCATCTCGGCTCCCGCGCTCATGCCGGAAGATTGGCACGAAGGAGACCCCGTGCCCGATTTACCGCCCGACGTACCCGAAAAGTACGGCCAAACACAGACATCCAATCTGACGGCTACGGTCACGGAGCGGAATCAGACGATTGATTTTGACTTGCCGTAGTTCGTGTGGCTGAACACACGGGTTTGGGGGGATACCTCATGCGGGGGGTTTGGGGGGATACCCCCCAAGCCCCCCCTGTAGGGACGGCCACGTCCGTTCGTGCGGTCTGTAGCGAACAGCATGAAACGGCCGGAAATCGCGCGCGTTCCAAAGGCAGGGGACCTTGCGGGTCCTAGCGATGTCCATGCGAGTTCCAGGGAAACTACCGCGAACTCCTGCGGTGGCTCGATAGTAAGCCTCGTACGAGCCGAAGGATTGCGGCGTCATGGACGATGCCGGCAATTTCAGCCCCACGGGGCTGTTCGGCGAAATTCAATTCATGGACGAATGACGCCTGCCGCGATCAGTATCTGACGCGTCGTGGCAGGCTCACAATACACCGCGGTCAACATGCGCGTATGTAAGGGATTGCTTGCCTTAGTGCTTTCGATCGTGGCTCAGGCCATTGGTCACTGTCAAGGCGTCGACGTGACCGACGCTGACCGTTTGTACCGAACGGCGGCGACGGCGTATCAGGCCCAGGATTGGAATAAGGCGGCTCGGTTATTGCAGCAGTTTGTCAGCCGTTGCCCTCAGGATGACCGCGTCATCGACATGCGGTTTTTTTTAGGGGAGGCCTGGTTTCAGGCCGGGCACGTTCAGTCCGCGCACGCCGCGTACGACAACTTCCTGTCGTCGCTAGGCGGAGAAGCTCACGCCTCGGAGCTGACCGCCCGTTTTCGCCTGGGCGAGACGGCCTACTTGTTGGGTGATTTTCAGCAGGCCCAGCGCGTGTTGCGTGAATTCGTCGACGGCTATCCGGATCATGAACACGTGCCGTATGCCCTCCCCTACCTCGCCGACCTGGCCAGTCGCCGCTGCGATTACGAAGAAGTCATTCGGCTGGCCCAGCAGATGAGTACGCGATCGCAGGTCCGAAATCTTGATGTCGAGTATCTGACGGCGCAGGCCTATGGTCAGCTGGGTGATCTTGACGCAGCGTTGGCCATTTGTCGTCAAGCGGCGTTGGAGCCAACGCTTTCAGAGACGGACCTGGGATTCCGGTTCGCCCTCTTGGCGGCGGAATTGGATTGGCAGGCATGCCCGAACGCGACGACGGTTCGCGCCTTTCAGCGAGTTGCAGCGAGCCTTGCGCCCGCAGAACACCGGTGTCAGGCCCTGATGCGCGTTGCCGAGTGTTGTATGGTGCTAGGCCACACCCAGGAAGCCATCGCGACGTTGCAAGCTGTGCTGCTGGAATTTCCTGGAGCCGACTCCGCCGAGTTGGCGGCGCGACAGATTGTTGAACTCCAGACCCAGGCCCCACCAATGCAGGCTCTGCCGCAAAAAGGATCAGTATTAGTGCCGTCCCACCACTCTTGATGGATTGATTCGCAAAGGACCCCATGAAAAGGCTGCCGTCGATATTCTGGCTAATTGCGGTCACCGTCGCCCTAAGCTGCGGCACGGCCTGCGCCCAGGATTTTTCCTCATCGTCGGCTTCCGCGACTGCTTCGGTTTCCGCGGATAGTCACGGGATCGCGCGGCTGGTGATCCTGGTTCGCCAGTGCGGCATCATCAGCGTGCCGCTGATCACCTGTTCTTTTCTGCTGTCGCTGTTTGTCTTCGAGCGACTGATCAGCCTTCGTCGGGCCCGCGTCATTCCGCGCCCGTTCGTGCGACGGTTCGTCACGCGCTTGCGCGACAACGAACTGGAGCAGCGGGAAGCCTTGGCATTGTGCCGCGAGAACGGCAGCCCGATTGCGGAGGTATTTGCCGCGGCCGTCATGAAGTGGGACCGCGCGAGCGTCGAGGTGGAACAGGCGGCGATCGATGCTGGGGAGCGCGTGAGTTACTCGTTAAAAAAGTATTTGCGACTATTTAACGGGATTGCCACCATCACGCCCCTGCTGGGACTGTTGGGTACCGTGATGGGCATGATTCAGTCCTTCAACGTGATCGCAACGGCCGACGGCATGGGACGGCCCGACCTGCTGGCCAGCGGCATCAGTCAGGCACTGCTCACCACGGCCGGCGGCTTGACCGTGGCCATTCCGGCCTATGTGGCCCATGTCTACTTTTCCGCTCGCGTCGACAAGTTGATTACCGAAATTGACGGTTACAGCCAGGAGGTCGTCAACGCTGTGGCCGCCGACGGCTGGCGAGAAAAACCACAACGCAAGGCCAAGGCTGCCTGAAACGGACATGCCGCTCAAAACCCGCCAAGACGAATTACCCACGCTGAACCTGACACCGATGATCGACGTCGTGTTCTTGCTGATCATCTTCTTCATGGTGGGAACAAAGTTCACGGACGAGCGAAATATCAAGCTGCAAGTTCCCCAGGTCGGACAATCGGTCGCGGACATCGGATTCTCGCAACGACGCGTGATCAACGTGCTCCGCGATGGCCGGATTATGCTGGACGACCAGCCCACCTCGCTGGACGGACTAGCCGATGCACTGAAGAAGCAACGCGAGCAACAGGGGGGATTGCGGGTCGCGGTCCGCGGCGATGCAGAGGGCGCGTTCCAGCATGTGGCTTCGGTCCTGGCGGCCTGCCGCACGGCGGGAATTAGCGACCTGGCAATTTCCGTCAGCGTGACCAGGCGTTGACTCTCCGAGCGTATCCCATGCAGGCTCTGCTCAACATACCCGGCAATCTGGCGAATCCCGGTTGGGTCATGGTTGCCGTGGCCGCAGGTCTATTGGGGGTTGCCGTGCTTATCCTGGCCCGCGTTCGCCGCTTCCAAGCGCGGCCGCTGCGAATCTGTTTCTTCCTCTCGATCCTCGCCCACGTACTGCTGCTGGCCGTCTTCTACTTGTCCCGCGTGCTCGATATGCCCTATATCCCAGGCAGCCAGTTGACATTGATTGTGGATTTGTCCTTGGAGGAGGTCGACGGTTTGGGGGAATCCGAATCGACGACGCCAGCTACCGAACCCACCCCGGTCTCGCCCCCGTCGTTGATGGTCTCCCCCCTCCCCTCTTCGGAGGAATCGTCGACGGTTGCCGATTCGGTCGCATCCCAGCCTGTGGCCACGGCAACTCCACAACCTGCGCCCGAATCGATGGGCATCGAGGACCCACGAGCGACACCGGCTGGCCCGACGGAGGGTCCCATGCAGGCACCCCCGTTGCTGACTCCGCCGGTGCTCCCAAGCCGAACCTGCAGCGGACGCAAGCGTGACTGCCGCCCCCACGTTTGACGTCCCCAAGGATCCCATCTCTGCGCCGCTGAGTTGGCTCTCCGGCAACCCTCGGACGGCAACACCACAGAAGCGTCGCCTGTCGCAGCTGCGGAAGCCCGTGATGCCGATCCGGCGCGGCTTGATACAAGTGCTGCGAAACCCCAGGTGGCGGACGACATGCATTCGGTCGAGCCCGTTCAGGATGAAACGTACGTCGATTCCTGGTCGTCGACTGGCGATCATGAAATCTCGACGCAACGACACTCCCGCATACCTCCCAGGTATCGGGAACGCGTCAACCGACCGACCGGCGATGACCTGAAGCGGCGCGGTGGTAGTCCATTTTCGGAACAGGCCGTGGAGTCGGCGCTGCAGTGGTTGGCGAACAACCAGTCACCAAATGGCCGCTGGGATCCACGCCGTTATGGAGCTGGGCAAGGAGGCTGGATCGAAGGGCAGCATCGAGGATCGACCGGATTGCATGCCGACACGGGCATCACGGGCCTGGCGCTGTTGACATTTCTGGCAAGCGGTTATACCCACACGGCGGGAGCCTACCAGCAAACGGTGCAAAACGGCCTGGACTTTCTTGTGGCGAGCCAGTCCGCTCAGGGCAACTTGGGCGGAGACGCATCGATTTACGCACAAATGTACTGCCACGGCATCGCGACCTTAGCGGTTTGCGAGGCGCTGGCGATCAGCGGCGACGAAACGCTGATGCCCACAGCCGAACGTGCCATCGCCTATACGATGGGAAGTCAGCACCGCGGTACCGGCGGTTGGCGCTATCGACCGGGCGATCCGGGAGACACCAGTCAATTCGGCTGGCAGTTGATGGCAATTGTCAGTGCGCGAGAGGCGGGCGTGGAGATTCCCGCCGACGTAGAGTTGCTGATGACCCGTTTTCTGGACTCAGTGCAAAGCGGCCCGGCAGGTGGACTGGCCGCCTATCGGCCCGGACATCCCGCGTCGTACTCCATGACGGCTGAGGCGCTGGCTTGTCGCGGATTCCTGGGCTTGCAAAACGAACGACGTAGCCACGAAGCGGTTCAATACATCATGACGATGAAACCAGGAACGGGTCCACGCAATTTCTATTTTTGGTATTACGCCACCATGGCCCTTCGCCAGCTGGATGCTGACGAGTGGACCGAGTGGAATCACGCCATGCAGCGCGAACTACTAAAGACGCAACGTCATGGGGGTCCGATGGCCGGCAGTTGGGATCCGACAACCGTCTGGGGCCGAGTGGGAGGGCGTGTCTACACCACCGCCATGGCCACGCTCTGCCTGGAATCGTACTATCGGTTCGCAAAGTAGCAGCCAGAACTCCCTCCCCCGCAGGATTTGGCGTTTCAGCGAGCAGCGGATGGTCACGGTTTGCCGAAGCGGCTGAGGTGGCACACCACGAGTTCATCTAACGCCGACGGACGGCTCGCTGAATCAGGCCAAATCGCGTGGGGAGGGGCGGGGGTGGGGTCTTTCGAGCTGCGTGGCGTTCGCGGTCGACGTGATCGACTAAATGCCGCATCGCGAGGGCTGGCAGCGCGGCGCGTGCAGGGATTTGCAGCGTGGCTGGCCGGCCCCTCCCCAGCCCTCCCCACACGGCACTGGTACGATTGGGTCGCAGTCTGTTGGGCCGCAACGCGCATTTGCCAATCGCCTTTTTCCCGCGCACTGACTTGTCCCGCGGTTCGCGACCAAATCACCATTGCCGGGGGGAGGGAGTCTGACTCCCTCCCCCGCAGGATTTGGCGTTTCAGCGAGCAGCGGATGGTCACGGTTTGCCGAAGCGGCTGAGGTGGCACACCACGAGTTCATCTAACGCCGACGGACGGCTCGCTGAATCAGGCCAAATCGCGTGGGGAGGGGCGGGGGTGGGGTCTTTCGAGCTACGTGGCGTTCGCGGTCGACGTGATCGACTAAATGCCGCATCGCGAGGACTGGCAGCGCGGCGCGTGCAGGGATTTGCAGCGTGGCTGGCCGGCCCCTCCCCAGCCCTCCCCACACGGCACTGGTACGATTGGGTCGCAGTCTGTTGGGCCGCAACGCGCATTTGCCAATCGCCTTTTTCCCGCGCACTGACCTGTCCCGCGGTTCGCGACCAAATCACCATTGCCGGGGGGAGGGAGTCTGACTCCCTCCCCCGCAGGATTTGGCGTTTCAGCGAGCAGCGGATGGTCACGGTTTGCCGAAGCGGCTGAGGTGGCACACCACGAGTTCATCTAACGCCGACGGACGGCTCGCTGAATCAGGCCAAATCGCGTGGGGAGGGGCGGGGGTGGGGTCTTTCGAGCTACGTGGCGTTCGCGGTCGACGTGATCGACTAAATGCCGCATCGCGAGGACTGGCAGCGCGGCGCGTGCAGGGATTTGCAGCGTGGCTGGCCGGCCCCTCCCCAGCCCTCCCCACACGGCACTGGTACGATTGGGTCGCAGTCTGTTGGGCCGCAACGCGCATTTGCCAATCGCCTTTTTCCCGCGCACTGACTTGTCCCGCGGTTCGCGACCAAATCACCATTGCCGGGGGGAGGGAGTCTGACTCCCTCCCCCGCAGGATTTGGCGTTTCAGCGAGCAGCGGATGGCCACGGTTTGCCGAAGCGGTTGAGGTGGCACACGACTAGTTCATCTAATGCGGACGAGATGGCTCGCTGAATCAGGCCAAATCGCGTGGGGAGGGGCGGGGGTGGGGTCTTTCGAGCTGCGTGGCGTTCGCGGTCGACGTGATCGACTAAATGCCGCATCGCGAGGGCTGGCAGCGCGGCGCGTGCAGGGATTTGCAGCGTGGCTGGCCGGCCCCTCCCCAGCCCTCCCCACACGGCACTGGTACGATTGGGTCGCAGTCTGTTGGGCCGCAGACGCGCATTTGCCAATCGCCTTTTTCCCGCGCACTGACTTGTCCCGCGGTTCGCGACCAAATCACCATTGCCGGGGGGAGGGAGTCTGACTCCCTCCCCCGCAGGATTTGGCGTTTCAGCGAGCAGCGGATGGCCACGGTTTGCCGAAGCGGCTGAGGTGGCACACCACGAGTTCATCTAACGCCGACGGACGGCTCGCTGAATCAGGCCAAATCGCGTGGGGAGGGGCGGGGGTGGGGTCTTTCGAGCTGCGTGGCGTTCGCGGTCGACGTGATCGACTAAATGCCGCATCGCGAGGACTGGCAGCGCGGCGCGTGCAGGGATTTGCAGCGTGGCTGGCCGGCCCCTCCCCAGCCCTCCCCACACGGCACTGGTACGATTGGGTCGCAGTCTGTTGGGCCGCAACGCGCATTTGCCAATCGCCTTTTTCCCGCGCACTGACTTGTCCTGTGGTTCGCGACCAAATCACCATTGCCGGGGGGAGTCGGGTCATGCTTTTGATAGCCTACCTTTTTCGACCGGCGTCAGCGTATAATAAATCAGTTGGGTGACTAACCTTAGAATTCATGCGATTGACAATATCTTATGTTGGAGCTACTGGCCATGTTTGGCGTCGGCTTGCCCGAGTTGGCGATTGTGCTCGTGGTGTTGCTCGTTCTGTTCGGCAATCGCCTGCCGAACGTGATGCGATCCTTGGGGCAGAGCATCACCGAATTCAAGAAGGGAATTCGCGAGGATGAGGCCAGTGAGGACAAGAAGAGCGAAACGGTGATTACTCACGACGCCGATTAGGAAGACGCGAAGATGTTTGGTCTGGGGTTACCCGAGTTGGTTATCGTCGGCATTGTGGCCGTGTTGCTGTTTGGCAAGCGGCTACCCGAAGTGGCGCGTTCACTGGGCCAAAGCTACCACCAATTCCGCGAGGGATTGCGCGATGTGCAAACCGAGCTGGATCGAGCGACTCGCGAAGCCAAACGTCCGCTCTATGAACGGACACCATCGCTGGCCTACCATCCGGCGGACGGACCCGCGGAGCATACGTCATTGGCACCGACCGCCGCGGCGGATCCCGAGAGCAGCGATCCACACCGCCCCAAGGATGCGAGTGCGGAGTCGCATTAAGTCTATTGGACTCGCTTGCGTCATCCTGTTGAATCCGTCCGTGGTGTGATCGCATCAGTGACGTGGCGGACTTCAAAGCGTGGCAGTTGGCTTCCCCGCTCGGGCCATTGCTTGATCCCAGCGGCGTGGACGAGTGGCTCGACGGATTTCGCTTGGAAAGTTGCCGACGAATATCGAACGCCGGCGCGAAGACCTGTTGAGCCCGAGGGCCTACGAGGGCCGATACCCACAACACCGCGCCGCACCAATTCGTCGTCCGCGAACCGAGCCCAGGAGGGAGCCTTCGTCATTCGTTGGGCATTCGTGTTGCAAGGTCGGCGACTCTCGGCTGAGACGGCATTGCTCGCGGGCCGACGATCCTTCATCATATCGATCGTGGATTATAACCGTGGATGTGGTGAAGATTAACGGTTGCTCTTTTTGAGAGACGGGAGTGTGGCGATGCGGTTTCTGCGAACGTGTGTATTTTGGCTACTTGCCTTGACTGTGGGGAATCATGGCATGGCGGCTGAGCAAGTCGAATCGCTCCTGCGGTTCCTGCCGACGGCCTCCAACGGACTCGTGATTGTACGCGTGAATGAACTGCTCAATTCGCCGCGTGCCCAACGTGAGAACTGGCGCAAGAACGAGGACCGATTCCTGGCAGGGGCCGATGCGATCCCCGCTTGGGTCGAGTTGATCGTGATCGGGACCGCCTTCCAGCCAGGAATCACCGGCGACGACTGGTCTGCGGCCGTCATACCGCTGCCGGCGAATACCACCGTGGAGTCGATCGCTGGTTATGAGGGCATTCCGCTGCAGTCCATCGGGAAAACGCCGGCGTTTTATTCTCCGCGGAATGGATATGTCATCCAATTGGCGAATGGTGTGGCCGGTGTGATGAGTCCCGCGCAGCGTCAGAATGCGGCACGTTGGATTCGTGAGGTCCAGTCAGCCAGGCGGTCGCCGTTGAGCGACTATTTGGAACAGGCCGCCCGGCAGCCGGATCAGATTGTGATGGCCTTGGACATGCTCGATATGCTGGACCCCGACGTCCTGCGTCGCCGACTGGAAGCGGCGCCCGCGCTGCAAGGCAAGGCTGACGATGTGCGGCGTGTGGTCGACGGCCTGCAGGGACTGCGTGGCATGACATTGAAAGTCAACGTGCGTAATAACACCGAAGCCCAGCTGACCGTTGACTTTTCCGCCCCACCCCCGCTGCCGGCGTCGGAGTTAAAGGCTCTGTTCCTGAACATGTTATCGGATGAAGGGGCCGAACTGGCTGAGGTAAACGATGCCCTGGCGAGCGTGCAGGGAAACGCGCTGCTGCTCAGCCTGCAACTGTCCGACCAGGGGCTACGGCGGATCATGGCGCTGGGTCTGGCTCCCTTTCCAAACCAGCCGGGAAACGCGCCCGCAGCCGCGGGGCCGACGAACGCGTCGGGCAGTGCCGCGGCGTCCGAGCAGACCAAGACCGCCACGCGTAAGTACTTTGCATCCGTGGGACGGGTGCTCGACGATCTGGGCACGCGCCTGTCACTTACAAGTCAGACCGTGGCGATCTGGATCGACCAAGGGGCAACAACCATCGACAACCTGCCGACTAGAGACGTGGATGCGGATATGCTGCGATTTGGTGCCGACGTCAGTTCCAAGCTGCGTGCCCTGAACGCGTCGCTGCGGGGCACGCGGGTTGCGGTGAACACCGAGCAGCAGACGCTCACCTACAACGTTCAAGTCGGTGCCGTTCCCGTCTCGGGCTGGGGGCGAAGCTGGTACGGTTGGCCCCGCGCCTACGGCTGGGGATCCACGATGGTGCCCTATTACCAGACGCAGAGCAACCTGGCCGACGTGCGCCAGAATCAGGCTCAGGCCATTCGCGCAGGAGAAGGCGAGCGTGAGAAAATCTGGCAGTCGATCACCGACAGTCGCGCGGCGATACGTCTGCAGATGATCCAGCGATATGGCGAAGGCTTTCAGGGCGGCAAGTATTGATATACGTGCAGCTCTGGAAAAAGCGGCTACCGCGTCGCCAACTTCGATCGAAGGTGTGACAGGGCCGCCTCGATCACGGGGTCGCTCGTCGCGAAGTCTTGGCCTGCGGCCTTAACCGGGACATCGGGCTGGATGCCGATTCCCTCAAACTCGACGCCATCCGGTGTCATCGCTTTCCAACTCGGCAGAAAAACCGTGACGCCATTGCCGAGTTGCACGGGTTGCGGATTGCCGGAACTTCCCTGGGAGGCCGCTCCAACCAGCACGGCCTCGGGCACTTGCTTCATCATCAACAGAAAGGCCTCGCAGCTGCTCATGACCACCGGTCCGGTGAGGACTGCGACTTTGCCACGGTAAGCAGTGCGGCGGCGGTTCGGTCGTAGCGTCCGCTCGTGCGACTGGCTGAAACCACTCGGTTGATCCACGTCGACGATGACTTGTTTGGCATACAGCAAATCGCGGTCGGTAAAGCAACCCGCAACCGACCGGGCAATCGTCTCATCGCCACCGCCGTTGCCGCGGACATCCATGATCAATGCCGGAGCATCTTTCAGCTGTTCGAGAATCTGAAATACCGGCGCCAGCTCGTTGGCGTGTTTACGATCCCAAGTGTCGATCAGGATGTAGCCAATACCGTCGTCCCAGCGCCCGCTCGCGAGCACCGCGGAGTGCTGCTGCCACCGAGGAACGACCTTCGGCAATCGTTTGGAGTTGACATTTGGCGTGACGGGCCGCACGTAGGTGGGAAATGTCTCGTCGCCGACCGTAAGCCACAGGTGTTTGTCTCTTGCTTTGGAGAGCAGCGTGGCAGCCAGGCGAGCGAACGCGCGTGCATCGGGGGCCGCCTCGAAAGTCGCGCGTTGAGACTCAATCTGTGACGGCCAATCAATTCCCAAACGATCGCGATAGGAATACCGAGTGGCCAGTGCTTGCTTCAGCTGGTCGACGGCGGCCGCGTTGTCCGCGGTTGGCGCGGGCGAGGCCTCCGTGCCAACGCCGCCGGCTCCCGTGGTAAACTGGATGGCGTACGGCACCGCCGGCTCCCCGGTGCGATTCCTGAAATTCTGGAACCTCTCGCTGTTGACGCTCAACCAGTAAGAGTGGTTGGGCTTGAGTCGTACGCGGAGCACAAACGTGCGTGATCCGTTCCATTTCCCGCCCTGCTGGCCCAGTACTTCCGGGAAGGAGTCTCCCCCGCCGACGATTGACTGTCCGCCTGGGGACATCGCCTGATCGAACGTTATGCGGATTTCGGTCAAACCGGGATCGACATTGACGTCACCATGATCGGGGAGGGCTTTAACCACCTGAGGAGGTTTCGCCCAGCCGGGCAACGCGCAAATGCAAATGACAATCGGCCAGCGCAGTTTCGAAAAAATTCCCTGGATCTCGTACATGATGGATCCCTCGGACAACCGATCAAAGACCAGCCTGAGTCTGCGGCTATTGTAAGATTCCCGGAAGGGACTGCCAGGGGCACTGCGGGGCGTGCGTGTAGCGTCGCCGTCCCCGGCGGTGGGTCGGCGCACCGTACCAACGCCAGATTACCAGCCGCCATACTGCATCGGAGTTCAACAGCGCGAAGGTGGCGAAGTCTGCGGCTGAGCTACGCTGCACGCTTGGAGGCGACCGGGCTCGCTTCCAGCTGGCGGCTAGTTTCCGAGCCGTCGATCTGCGAACCAGAGCTGGCCTTCCTCGCCAGATGATCGATCAACGTCGACCATTGGCCAAGTGTCCGCTCATAACCATACAGTTCCTCTCCCACGCTTCTGATGTGCGCGCGGCGTGCTGCATCAGGCGACCCGCGCAACACATGCTCCAGGATGGCTTGGGCCACAATTTGCGGGTCACGACGGTTCGGGACAACGCCCAAGCCGTGTTGTTGAATGATGCGGGCCAACTCGCAGTGCGGTTCGATCAAGGCCAGGATCGGACAGCCGGCCCGCAGGTACATCATGGTCTTACTGGGGACGGCCGTGCTGAATACCTCTGGAAGCAAGGACAACACCGCAAGGTCCGCCTGTCCCACGATCGACATCGCCTCGTCTAGTGGCCGAAACGGCAGGAAGTGGACCGTCTGACCCACCAGGTCCCCTGCCAGTCGTTCCAGCTGCTCTCGGCACTCGCCAGCTCCCATGAACAGGAATTGAATCTGGGAGTGGTCGCGCAGACAGCGCACGGCATGGACGACGAGATCAAGTCCTTGAAAACTGCCCATGTTGCCGGCGAAGACGACCAGGTGTCGCTCGACTGGCATGTCTGGCAGCAGTTTCGAGTCAGGTTCCGCGTGGGAGGAAATCGGCTCCGTATGAAAATTGTTGATCAACTGCAGCCCCTGCCCCGTCCATCCTCGGGCCATCAACGTTTCCGCCATTTCACGGGACAAGGTCACGACGGCTGATGCGGCACGACAGGTGTTGCGATCCAACCGCCGCAGCATTGCGTAAACCGCCTTGCCCGCGAAACTGCGGCTGCATTTTCCGGCAATCCGAGCTGATTCGGGTTGGACATCCATGCAATGGTAAACGAACGGAGTCCCCTTCAGCCGATGGACCAACCACGCGGTTAGTCCCGGAAGCACGGGTGGGAATGTATGTACGAGGATCAGGTCGCTGGGATGTCGCAACGCGAACCACAGCGCACGGGTCATGAAGTACACCGCGTTAACCAATCGAATGGGAAACTGATGTTTGCGTTCTGGGAGTATCGAGACCCGCACGATATCAACACCGTTACGGCATTCGCGAGCTGGTTGCCGATCGTGCCGAATGTTGTTGTACGAAGGTTGCGCCGTAAAGACGGTGGCGGTATGCCCCTGCTGTACGAGGTGCTCGAGCACGGCCAGATGGAGTCGTGAGGCAGGTGTTTTATCGGGCCAGAAGTGGCGACCCAGTAAGAGGATCTTCATGCTACGCAACCTTGCGGCGTGTCAGCGCGGGACCAAGCCCGTAGACGTCCCGCATCCATTCGATGGTATGCCAAAGACCTTGCTCCAACGAAACGGTATCACAGTGCTTGAGATGAAACACGGCCTTCCGTGTATCGACGACCTTGTCCTTGGTGGTTAGTTCCTCCGCGTCACGGTACGAAACCAGCTTTGGGCTGGCGCCCGTCAGCCGCAGCACCGTGTCGGAAAGTTCCTCAATGGAGTGCAGCTGGTTCCCACCAATGTTGTAGGCTTCCAGCGCGTGAAAGCTGGAGCAAATATTGGCCAGCGTGCGAAACACGTCCGGCAAATAAGTTGCCGTGCGCGAATGACCGCGGTAGACAGTCCAGGGAATACCGTGCAGGGCGCAGTAGACAAACCGGCAGTGAACGGAACGATACGGACTGTAAAATTCCCCCGGACCATACGTGTTGAACAGCCTGACGATGACGGATTCCGTACCGTGCTGCCGGGCTGAATTGCGAATCTGGATCTCGTTGACCCATTTAGAAAGTGCGTAGTCGTTAAGTTGTTTGATTTCGTGGTCATCCATCACGCTTTCCGCCATGACGTCAGGCCAGTCACCGTAAACCTCGGAGGAAGAAAAGTGGATCAGGCGAAATCGGTGGACTTCCTGCAAGCGAATGACGTGCTTCGTCCCAATGGCGTTTGTTTTCCAGAGCGACTCGTAGAAGTCCTCGCCATTCCAACGCCCAAATTCCGCAGCGCAGTGGTAAACATAATCAAACGGGCCCAGGGCCGAAAACACTCGTTCAATCTGTCGGTACTCGCTGATGTTACAACGCACGTACGTGGGTTTTTCCACGTCGCCGCGCAAGGAAAAGGGCAGCTCGTTAGGCCCGTGTGCGCGATCGCAGGAAACGACCTCGTGGCCTCGAGATTGCAATTCATGGACGAGTCCTTTGCCAATCGTCCCCGCGCCGCCGGTGACAAGAATACGCGCTTCGCCAGTCACTTATTAAACTCCCGTGTGCATGAGTCTTCGTTTCCCCACTGTCCCGGTCACCAGCAACCAATTGACCGGGTCCCCATGAATTCACCGTCAACCCGGTCCGGGGCGGCGATTAGTACCAGATTTCTGGCGGTCACGCCTAGACCGGTCGAAATTCCTGACCATGCATTTTGAGGGAAAAGGCAAGTTCATTAAGAAACCAGGCGTGACACCGGTGCCAGCATCTTGGCATCGTGGCGAAGATCGGCACCGGGCTGCGGACCGCGCTGCTCGATGCGGTGCGGACGGCGCTCGTGCACGACCCTCAGGCAGCCGTGTCGCCCGATGAAGTCGATACGGTCGTCTCGGACTTCAAACAACTGGCGCAATGCGCGAACTTTACCACGCTGGCTCTCGACGCTTGGCAGCAGCACGTCCTTGAGCGTTCTCACGTCGCGATCGCAACGCAGTTCGCGGATCAGCCCATGGTCAGGGCGCGTCTGTTGCAAGCTCTCGCTAAATCCATGAAAGACCTCGGACGTCCGGAGCAGGCGGAACCCGTGCTCGGGGAGGCCCTGCGGAGCCGTCGTCGGGAACTCGGCCCCGATCGCGTTGTCGCGTTTTGGCTCCAGCAGGATGAGCAGTTCGAAGAGTCGGAAGCCCTGTATCAGCGAGCCATGGCGAGTGCGGAGCGCGCTTTGGATGAGGAGAATCCACTGACGGGCGAGTGTCTGGGGCGCTACGGAAGCATGCTGATCGCCGTCGGCCGGCGGGAAGAAGCCGCTGCGCAACTTCGTAAAGCGTTTGAGATCCTGAGCGCTCGCGCGGCCCGCTGGCCAAACCGACGCGGGAGGTGGCTCAAAACCTCGTCGATTATACGAGTCCGCGCAGGACAACGATACGACCAACGTGAACGAGGCAAACGGGAACGAGAAATCGAAGGACATCGATTCCTGGCGCGCGCGGCCCAAGGCCTGCCGCCGCTGACGACGCCACGGAAGCGCCACCCCTGAGCGATGCGAGGAAACCCGACTATACGCCTGACGAGAGGCTTTTAATGCACGCCATCTTGTGTCACAATTTCAGTTGGCACCCGTCTGCCATGGCGTGTTGCACCTTGGCACCTCCGCATGATGCGCGGATCGGTTCATGACAAGTTCGCCATGAAAGCAACCACGCCTTGGTCCGCTATGTACGCAAGGTTGCTCGGAATCGCACCAATCGGTATGGAGTGTGTCAACATGGACCGACGCGTCTCGCCGGACTTCGGTCGTTGCAATCACTTGCGCATTCACGCTTGTCGAGCTGCTGGTGGTGATCGCCATTATTGGGCTCCTGGTTGCGCTGCTGCTGCCCGCTGTGAATGCGGCGCGAGAGGCGGCGCGACGTACGCAGTGCCTTAATCAAGTTCGGTCCGTCGGGCAAGCCATTTTGAATTTGGAAAGTTCATTACGTACGTTGCCCGGTGGCGGGATCAAGCCCTGGCCGCAGATTGAAGACTATTCCAGCGGCGGTCAACCGTTCGGGCCCGATAAACAGGGGTTCAGTTGGGCGTTTCAGATCCTGCCCTACTTGGAAGAGGGAGCCGTGCACGGCTTGACCACCACCGCGCAAATTACGGAATCACCCATCGCTTTATATTTTTGCCCCTCCCGCCGTCCACCAACCTTCTATCAGCAGGGCCCGGTTCGTTACTGGTTGATGGATTACGCGGCGCTGCAACCCATTCCCAGTCCGGCCCAGATGGGAGCCTCGTCATTCGAACTTCAGCTGCGCCCGGAATCGAATGGTTCCAATCGGGCCTGTCGAAATGCCTATGCTTTCTGGGGGACTCGCATTTATCGGAATGACCACGATCCGGTGCCGCGCCAGCCTGGGGATCGGGTACACGGGATTCAATGGTGCGATTGTCCGCAGTAGCTATTATGTCAGCGGCCCAGACCAGGTAATCGATCTCGATTACGACAAGATTGTTACGATCAACCGAATCAAAGATGGTCTCAGCAAGACGACGCTGGTCGCGGAGAAACGAATTCGGTTGGGCGAAAGACCGGGCGCGGCGTACGACGATCGAGGCTGGTCGGATGGCTGGGATTTGGACACGATAAGTTCGGCCGCTTGCAGGCCCAGGGCCGATTCGGAGCCGGAGCAAGTCGACCACGTGGATGCGATTTCTGCGGGCTCCGCCCACACCGGCGGTATCAACGTGGTGTTCTGCGATGACTCCACGCGTTTCGTGACCGTCGATGTGGATTTGACATTATGGAATAACCTGGCTCACCGTAGCGACGGGCAAGTGACGGAATTCCCGTGAAGTGCAGTCCAACGACGTTAAACCCGGTTCGGAATCCAGGTCTTTGGCTACCAAACCGGTTCGAGACTACCCTGAATTTCCCGAACGCGGCTACCTGGCATCGAAACATGTTTCGTACCGAACACTTTTGCTTCGGTCTCTTTTTCCCAGACAAACCACGGTTGTGTTAGGTCCACCCATGTCCCTCCGTAAACACGTTGTCCTCATGATGGCCGCCGTGGTGCTGCTGGTCTTCGGTGGAGCCTTCGCTTACTACTATGGGTACAAGGACCATGAAGTGCGGCGTATCGCGGCTCTACAGCAGCAGCTGGAAAACAACGACCTGTCACGCACCGAGCGAAATGCCCTCAAGACCCAGCTGATGCGGACCGTGGACGAGATGAACCCGCAGCAACGTCGCGAGCTGCAGCGAGACGTGTTTCGCCAACAACGCGAGCGGATGCTGAGCGCGGTGGAAGAGTACCACCGCGCCCCCGCTGCGGAAAGAGTGGCGATTCTCGATCGGGAACTGGAACAGTGGCAACGATCGCGTGAGCTATTTGGGGGCGGCGGCATGCGAGGCCGAGGTGGCGGACCAGGCGGAGGGCCCGGTAATCGACCGCGCCAGGGCCCCCGCACGAATCGGCCCGATCGCGGAACCCGCCCAGACCAGTGGAGTGATCGCTCGGATCGGAGCGACGAACAACGAACTCAGTTTGCCGAGTACATACAAGCGCTGCAGGCGCGCGCCGAGCAGCGCGGAATCCGCTTTGGTCAGCGTGGAAACGCCGCACGCGGCCAAGGGGCTCCGCAGAATGGCCGCGCTCGCCAGCATCCTCCAGCGGATGCCAATCGCAATGCCGCTGCGTAGTCGGCTGCCCGTGCCCGCCGGGGCGTCTGGGGGGAGGGCTCCCCAACTCCCCGTACAAACCCGGGGGTCTGGGGGGATACCCCCCCCAACTGCCCGTACAAACCCGGGGGTCTGTGGGGATACCCCCCATGAACTCGCGGCCCCGTTATCTTCTTGACTTGCGTCGCGCGAGCAACGGACCAGCAGGATGCGTTGCACGGGGCTGCATTTGGGGGGGAGTTCCCCCGGGGGGTCTGGGGGGATACCCCCCATGAACTGCGGACCCGTTATCTTCTAGACTTGCGTCGCGCGAGCAACGGACCAGCAGGATGCGTTGCACGGGGCTGCATTTGGGGGGAGGGCCCCCCAACCCCCCCGTACAAACCCCCCGTACAAACCCGGGTCTGCGAATAATGGGTCACGCGTATGGCGCAAGTTCGTTGCTGTCGCGAGTCAGCAACTGCAACAGCTTCGGATGAATGAACAGCTTCTCTCGCCCCACAGTCTCTTCGACCAGCACGCCAATGGCCGCGAGCTGCTTCAAGTAACGCGAGGCCGCCTGCCGCCCCGCCAGTTCGGCTTCCGTCAAGTTGGAAATTCGGCAATAGGGCATCTCAAAGATGAGATTCACCAGTTCGTGGCTGTAGATCTTCGGCAGCTTCGTGCGCACGTACTCGGCGGTGTGCACCGATAACAGCCGAATCGCCTCGATCTTGGCAGTGGTCCAGGTTGCCGTCTGCTCTACGCCCACCAGCAAATACTTGATCCAATCTTCCCACGCCCGATCTCGTGTCACGGCATGCAGCAGTCGGTAGTAATCCGCCTTGTGCTGGATAATGTACCGACTCAAATACAGGATGGGCAACGTTAACAACTGTTCCTGAATCAGGAGCAGACTGTTGAGTACGCGCCCGGTCCGCCCGTTGCCGTCGGTAAAGGGGTGAATCGCCTCGAATTGGTAGTGGGCCACCGCCATGCGAATCAGGGGATCGAGATCCTTTGGCTCGTGCAGGAACTGCTCCCAATTGGCGAGCAGGTCACGGAGCAGCGGTTCCCCTTCCGGCGGTGTGTAGACAATCTCGCCCGTGTCGCGGGCCAAGGCCGTCCCCGGCACGCGACGTACGCGCATCTCCAACCCCTTGATCTTCGTGCATACCTGCTCCGCGGTGCGGGTGCTCAGCGGGCGCTGCGCCAACGTGCGAAAGCCTTCCAGCATGGCCTGGCTGTAGCGGAGCGCTTCTTTGGTCGCTGGGTCCGCATGCTCGTCCCCCTGCCGGTACTGGAACAGTCGGTCGGTTGTCGTGACAATGTTCTCGATTTCGGAACTGGCTCGTGCTTCCAGTAGCGGCAGCGTCTTGATCAGCATTCCCTGGTTCGGAATCAACTCGGCGGCGCGTTTCAGTTCGGCGAGCGCGGCTCGGGCGGGGATGCATAGCTTCAGCACCGCCTTGGTTTCCAGGTCGATCGGCGGCGGGAGCAGCGGCAGGCGGTTATAGGGGACCTCGGGCTTCCAGGAACCTACGGGATTTGGCGGCGGTTTCGGGGTTTTGGTCACGTTCAGAGCTTATGTTGCGGCGGGCGACACGTCAATAAAACATGGTTTAATTTTTGGATTTTGGCGACATATTATCCGCGACATGTCGCCGGGGGCGACACGTGCGGCAAACGCCAAACTCCCGCTTTCGCACGGTTCCCGCTTCCGCACGTCAAAAACCTATTCCCTGCCCCCTGCCCCCTGCCCCCTGCCCTACTCATTTCCAACGCGCTCCCAAAAGTCGAGTAAAAACAAAAAATGTCTGCAATTCCAACGAACCGAAGCAGGCTCAGCGGCCGCCGGTTTTCGCTTCGGATTATCCCGTTCGCGGCGAACCGCTTTTTGTCAAAAGAGCGAGAATTTGTAAAATGTGCGGTGTTCAACGAAACGCGCCGGTCCCGCGACCGACGTGAACATGACATGGACAGTTTTAACTGCAGGACGAGAAATGGTGCATCCAAGGTCGAGGAAGTGGGCGTTTACGCTGGTCGAACTGCTGGTCGTCATCGCCATTATCGGCGTGCTGATCGGGCTACTGTTGCCGGCGGTGAACGCCGCGCGGGAAGCGGCCCGGCGTGCCCAATGCCAGAACAACCTGCGGCAAGTGGGTCTGAGTGTGACGGTGTACGAGGACAGTCAGGGAAACTATCCCCAGGGGCGCAATACGCGCGATCCCATGGGAGTCTCCTGGGGATTCAGGTTGCTGCCTTACGTCGAAGAGCAGGCCATCCATGACGCGTACGATCCGACGCATCGCGTCGACGATGATCAAAACGCGATTGCTATGCGAAGTCCCGTGTCCCTGTTTTTCTGCCCTAGCCGTCGCCGGCCGGTGGCGGATCGCAATTTCGACAACAATGACACGCCCCCACTGGTTAAGGGGGTGGCGGCGGGAGGGGATTACGCGGCCAATGCGGGCGTGTATTTCAATTACGCCGATGAAGGAAAAGTCGACCGTACGATTGCCGGCCCCATCTTCACATTCTCCAACATCCGTAACCGCAACGTCACTGATGGAGTCTCGAAGACATTTGCCGTGGGCGAACGGCATATCCCGCCACCGGACCCGTCTCAGCCGGAAGACATGCGGCACTGGCAACAGGGGGATTGTGCCTTCTTTGCCTCGGACACGCCTCACGAACTGTTCGCGGATACCACCCGCGGCCTCGCCAACAGCCGTCGCGACACGAGCCAGGCGAAATACGGAAGTGAGCATCCCGGGGTGACCCAGTTTGTATTCCTGGATGGGCACATGGTATCGCTTTCTAACGATACCGATTACGACACGCTTCGCTGGTATTGTTCCATCGGCGATGGCTACGACCCGACCACGGGCGAACCGCCTGGCAACGAGACGTAGGGGGGTGCCCGACTCCCGACACCAGCGAGTGACGCGTGACCGCCAAGCGGATCACGTGTGTTCCAGCTGCCAGTGAAACGCGACGCGCGTCAATTCCGCCGAAGATCGCAAACCAAGTTTCTTCTTGATGTTCTCGCGATGCGAGTCGACCGTATGACGGCTGAGATTTAGCCGTTCAGAGATGGTTCGTGAAGGATGCCCCATCCCAATCAACTCGAACACCTGAAACTCGCGGTCGCTTAGTTCGTGAACCAGGGATGTCAAGCGACCGCTCGCATCAACTTGCGCATTACGCATGGAACTGCCGTCATGGACGACGCGCTGTCCCCGTGCCACATCCCGGACCGCAGCCAGCAGTGCATCGATCGAATGCCGCTTGCTGATATAACCATGAGCGCCCACGCGGATCATTCTTTCCGCGTACAGCAAGTCGCTTTGTGCAGAAACGACGAGCAGTTTCAGCTGCGGGTAGTCCGTCTTGAATTGTTTGATGACGTCAAAGCCTGTGCCGTTGCTGAAGGCCACGTCGAGAATGGCCAGGTCTGCATGCTGTTCGCCGATCAAGCGGGCTGCGTCAACTTCATTGTCGGCGACTCCGCACACCGTAAACTCCGGCAACATGGACAGTCGCAGCACCAACATCTCCCGCGCCAACGGATGGGCGTCAACGATTACCAGTTTCAGCGTTTCGCGATTCGTCATGATTTTGCTTCTTGAGATTAAAGTGCGAATTTTAGCCCACTGCAAGGGCACAAATCGTTAGGCGTGCCACCCCTTGCCCTCGGCATGAGCGACTACGCGCATGACGCCCGGACAAACGAGGCGTCGGTCTAGACCCCGCTAACGGCGAGCGGATTCCTACTTGTAAAAACGCAAAACGGACATCGAATTGATCCCGAAAAATATGCCCAATCTAAGGAATCGCAATTTTTTCTGGCCGATCACCCGAAATCGGTAATTCCGCTGAAACTGGAATTTTTTGCACTTGGCTCAGCGTTCGTAGGTTACCGCGCGGAGACCGAATCCCGCTTTTCCTCCAGGCGCTCGCCTTCGCAAGCTGAGCTGCAGCAACGGCCGGAGGTGATTGAGCCGCCCGAAATCTTCTGGTGCAACTCGGTTGATCTGGCAGAGGAAACACATTTTGCCTACGCTTCGCCGCAGACCAAGTACGGAACTCGTCGGCAACAGCAACCCCGGATCGCGTTTCAGGGAAGAAGTCGCATGAACTCTCTCAAGACAATCGTTGTCGTCACGACACTGTTAGCAGTCGGGTACGGTGCCCACGTGTTTTTGAGTAAGCCCATTCCCCATGCCTTCGCGGCCAACGACGCCAACCTGGGAACGAGATTCGGCGGACTGCCGTATTTCAACAAGCCGACTGTCCAGTTGCCAGACGAACTGAGTGGACCCGTCTCGCTACCGCCGCTCAACGCGACCGAACATGCGGCGTCAGCATACGACACCAATGGCTCTCGGGAAGCGCAACTCCCGCCAGTACAATTACCCTCAGCCGAACGCAAGTCTGCCCCCACAGGTTCCGCCCGCACGGGCGCCCTCGACCCCAACGCGACAGGCTCCGGGATGCCCACCGCCACGCAACTGCCGCCCGCGAATCAGCTGATACCGACCTACGGCAACCAGTCGTATCAGGCTCACAGTGCCACACCGCCGCCAGAGGCCGGCAGCATCCCCATTCCGGCGATCGATCAGGCCAAGGCGACAGTCCCACCCGGTTTGGCGACATCCCAACTGGCCAGCCATACCGAGTTTGGTAATCAACTTCCTTCCAACCGATTCGAAGAGGTCTGGCAGGACGCTCAGTCCAAGCTTCAGCGTGGTCAGGTTGTGGATGTGCTCTTGTCCCTTTCCATGGCTTATCGGGATTCCAGCTTGACATCCGAACAGAAGGACCGGCTCATTCCGCTCCTCGACCAATTGGCGGGCAGCGTCGTCTACTCCAGCGACGTCCACATGGACGCTCCCTACGTCGTGAAGGGCGGCGATACACTAGCGTCGATTGCGGCAGAAAATCGCATCTCTGCGGAGTTTGTGATGCGTGCTAACCAGCTGCCGTCTCCCGAATTGGTTCCGGGCCAGCAGCTCAAATTGGTCCACGGGCCATTCCGGGCCGAGCTGAGTGTTGCTCGTCGTGAACTCACCATGTACGTAGGGCGATACTACGCGGGCCGCTTTCCAGTTGCCGTGGGACGCGACTTTCCCACAAACCTGAACATGCTCGATGTGAGCGAGATCCTGGCAGCTCGTGAATACGTGGATCCCCGGACGGGAGAGCGCATTGCGGCTGGAGATCCCAACAATCCCTACGGCGAGACCTGGATCGGCCTGCGGAGTTCCCAGGCACCCGAACTGCACAATTTGGGCTTCCACGGTTGCGGCTCGGCCGTGGGCGCCTCCGATACGCGTGGCTGTTTGAGCCTGAATCCCCGGGACGTCGACGACCTGCGGGCCATCCTGACCATTGGTTCCATTGTCGAGGTGGTTCCCTAGTGCAGCCCAACAATGCCCGATTAATCGAATTGATCCGTGAAAAAGCGCTCGAATTCGGCGACTTCATGCTGGCATCCGGGCAACGCGCCAGCTTCTATCTCGACTGTCGCAAGTTGACTCTGGATTCGGAAAGTGCAGTCGTCGTCGCGGATGCGATGATACGTGAATTGGAGTCGGATTGGCCCGATGCGATCGGCGGCATGGCCGTCGGCGCCGTGCCCCTGACCGCGGCCATCTTGACTCGTGCGGGTGAACAGCATCGGCCGCTGAAGGGCTTCTTCGTGCGAAAAGAGGCAAAGTCACACGGCAAGGGTCTGCAAATTGAAGGGCCCATCCAACCTGGACAGACGGTCGTGATATTGGAAGACGTCGTGACCAGCGGTGGTAGTGCCGTCCTGGCCATCGACGCGTGTCTTCAATTCGGGCTGCAGGTGGCCCGCGTTCTGGCGATCGTGGACCGGAGGGCGGGAGGCGAAGAAAAATTCCGCAACTTGGGGATCCCTTTCGCCCCCCTCGTCACCCTGGATGATTTGGGCATCGGCGACGGATAACCACCGACTCGAAACCGAGACGGGCCGAGCCACTCCGGCTCAAGCATGCCATGGAAACAACCCTGCATCAGCAACTCAAGACGCTGTACGCGCCCGGGAATGCCCAAACCGAAGTCAAGTTGGGTAAGTTCCGCATTGACGTCGTTGATCAAGAACAACTGATCGAGATCCAACACGCCTCGCTGGCCGCAATTCGCGCAAAGATCCAGAAATTACTGCAAACGTACCGGGTCAAGGTGGTGAAACCGGTTGTGGAACGAAAATATCTCGTGTCGTTGGACCGCCGGAACGGGCGCGTCAAGCGACGACGATTGAGCCCCAAACGCGGCGTGCTGTTGGATGTCTTCGACGAGTTGACTCACTTCGTCCCCGTTTATCCACATCCCAACCTGATTCTGGAGGTCCCCCTGCTGGATGTCGAAGAGTACCGATATCCTGGACACGGTCGGCGGCGTCGCTGGAGGCAGAATGATTTCGTGGTTCAAGATCGCAAGCTATTGAAGTTAAAAGGAAAATACCAGTTTCGCGAAAGTGTCGATCTGCGACGACTCATCGATCGACATCTGCCCACGCCATTCGACACTGCCAACCTGGCGGACGCCATGCAGATCAACCGCGGGTTCGCACAGCGAATTGCCTACTGTCTCGTCAATACCCGGGCGGCCGCTCGAATTGGCAAACGCGGCAACGCGTGGCTGTATGAATTCGTGGATTAGCGTGGACGCCCAAACCGGGGACTTCCCCTCCGCGAAAACCGGACGCCAACGCATTCACATCAGCCGCTATTCCCAGGGTCGAAACAGCACTAGGCGTTGACCTTCGTCTTCGACTTGGCTTCACGCAGACCGCGGCTGAGTATATCGCGCAGTAGAGGCGAAAAGTCCTCATAGCGATGATTATCGGGAGCACCCGAAGAGTACTGATAGATGGCGTCTCGTGGCTTCGTCCCCAACGAAATCAACGTGGAGCTGACCGTTCCGACTTCGGCCTCTCGTGTGACGATGCTTGGACGCCCCTGGCGTGTCGGCGCGCCTGCAAAAACAAGGCTCGCCCGGGCCAGGAACTTGACCGGTGAATCCAAGGACTGCAGCGTCAAGAGTCGCCGCGCCATCAAGATCCGCTCGTTACGTTCGTCATTCAGATCGGTCGACGAGATGATATTCAGCCCCTCTTCGATCGGAACCGCATTCAACTCATCGCCGGCGTGGACTGCCCAGCCATGATCGCGGTCGGCCACCAAAAAATTGGCGCCCTTGTACTTACCGGAAGTAACCTCCTCCATGCACAAATCGACGGCTTCCTGCGCCGAACCGGTTCGCAGCATGTCCTTGCACAGAAGTCCTCGCGACCGCGCGATCAATGCGGGGGTTTCTTTGCGTCGGTTACAAACGGCCACGAACAGGCCGTTCTGGTTTACACCGAGCCATGTACCCTGTGCCAACTGGTCGATACCGCAGAGTATTCGCGGCTTGCCGGATTGAATGGCGGGAGGGAGCGACGGGCGATCGTAGCGCTCGTCGCGGTTTGCAGCCACCAAAATAGGGGCATCTGGAACGAGTTTGTACTGAATTGCAATTAAAGACATTTTTGTTACAGACTTACGCAGTTTTGCTCTTAGTTCGATTGCGGAAAGGCGGGATGAAGAGAATCTACATTCTTGCCGTCTAAGACGATACCCCTTTTGACTGAGAAAGTTGAAGATTTCTTTACAACCTGTCGCGTTTATTCTACGTGCGTCGAGTTGCAAAAACAGGTAAAAGGGGGGACCTGCCGATCGCGCCCAACCATGTCAAAATGGGAGATTCGTTCGGACGATGCCACGGCAACACGGAAACGCAACAAATGGTCAAGCCGCAAAAATCAAAAACGTTGAATTTGCCACCACGCTCTGACGTGTCTCCGCGGGACACGTGGGATTTGGGGAGTCTGTTTAAGGACGACGAGCAATGGGAACGGGCATTTCGTCGTTTCGAGCGACAGACGGCTCGTTACGCCGACTTTCGTGGACAGTTGGGGAAAACTCCCCAGGCGCTCCGCAAATGCCTTGATTTTGACTGCAACTTGGATCGCTTAGGTGAACGATTAGGCGTCTATGCCTTCTTGAAGACGACAGAGGATCAAGCGAACGGGACTTACCAACGGATGCTGGGCCGTTTTCAGAGTGCCGCCACACGTGCCAGCGAGTCCGCCAGCTTTATTCGACCCGAGATCATTGCGGTTCCTGATCGTGCTATGCACGAGCTGTTGAAGTCCAAGGAGTTAGCGCCTTACATTCTGTTGATTGAGCGCATCCGCCGGTATCGCAAGCATACGTTGTCGGCCAAGGAGGAACGCCTGCTGGCCCAGCAAGGTGAGATGGCTCAGGCGGCCAGCAAGATTTTCCGCCAACTGCTGGACGCCGACATGCGGTTTGGGACCGTCAAGGACGAGCACGGGAATGTGGTCGAGCTGACCAATTCCACATTTTCCAAGTTTCTGGTGTCGCCGGACCGGCCCGTCCGCAGGCGTGCTTTTCATCAATTCTACGCACAATTCGCGGGGCACGAGAACTGCCTTGCCGCCGCGCTCGCCGGCTCAGTCCAAAAGGACGCATACTATGCCAAAGCCCGCGGGTATGACAGCTCATTGGCGGCTGCACTCTTTCCCGACAATGTCCCCACTTCCGTTTACCACAACCTGATTAACACGGTGAGGGCTCGCCTGCCGGTCGTTCACCGCTACTACGAGTTGCGGCGGCGTAAGATGCGGCTCAAGGACATCCACCACTACGACACCTATGTACCGATTCTGGCCGAGTGCAGCCAGCGGCGCAGCTGGGACCAGGCGGTGAACGAGGTCGTCCATGCGCTGGCACCGCTGGGAAAGGAATACGTGTCGGTCCTGGAACGGGGCTTGAAAAGCCGCTGGTGCGACCGGTACCCCAATCGTGGCAAGCAAAGCGGCGCGTTTAGCTGTGGCAGCTACGAGGCGGAGCCCTTCATCCTCATGAATTACAAACCGGACGTATTGGACGATATGTTTACCCTGGCCCACGAGGCAGGCCACTCCATGCATTCGTTTTACTCCGCCCGACATCAGCCCTTCCAATATTACAATTACACCATCTTCGTGGCGGAAGTGGCCAGTACGTTTAACGAACAGTTGCTCAGCGAGCACCTGCGCGCGGCGGCCAAAAACGACCAGCAGCGCGCGTACCTGATCAACCGCGACATTGACGCCATCCGCGGGACCATCATTCGACAGACGATGTTCGCGGAATTCGAACAGCACACGCATCAGCTTGTCGAAGGAGGAGAGCCCCTGACGGTCGAGGCAGTCAAGCGCATCTATGTGCAGCTGCTACAGGATTACTTCGGCCCGAATTTTGCCCTCGATCCGGAATTGTCGCTGGAAGGTTTGCGGATCCCGCATTTTTACCGCGCATTCTACGTCTACAAGTATGCCACGGGTCTGTCCGCAGCCATCGCGCTGTCGAAACGCGTATTGCAAGGCCAGCAGTCCGAGCTGGACGCGTATCTGGGGTTTCTGAAAGCGGGCTGCAGCAAGTTTCCGCTGGAACTCTTGCAGGATGCTGGCGTTGACATGACCACCCCTGCACCGCTCGAATCCGCCCTCGACCACTTCGAGGCGTTGCTGCATGAACTGGAGCGATTGATTTGACCCGATCGCGGAGTAGTACCAGCACGACGCGCAAGTTTTGAAGTTGCACACTTTCCGGTGGCACCTGGCCGAAACCCGTGATGAAGCCCGCTGGCAGACCCACTCGCTGGCGCGTCGAGCTTGTATGTTCACGTTGTTTTCGCCTTAGCGCAACTTCAAAACGCGCCAGCGCGTGTGCCCGCCAGCCGGTTCAACGTCGGGTTTCGGCCAAATGCCAAGGAGGAAGCGCTACAGAATGCCCGACGTAGGTCTCGCGGCAGTCCCACGTCTCCGATCGTGGGGGATGTCGCCGGGATGGCCCCACGGCTCGTCAGGATGTCGCGGGGATTCGTGGGAGAACGTGCGCGTTGCGGTTAGGTCCATGTCGGTGGTCGTGGGCTTGCGCCACACGGCTCGCCAGGATCGCTCGACACAGTCGCCGCTGAACCGCCTATTTTTTCTTCGGTGCTCCCGTGTGCGGAGCAATCCACAGGAACGGTTTGCCAGCTTCGTCCACGCGCAACTCGGCTCGCAGTCGAGCTGCGTACAACACACGATCCAGAGCCCGTTTGTAGTAAGTGCGCGTGGGCTGGATCGTGACGCGCACCTGGGAAATATTGAGATCGTGGCGTGCCATGCCGTTGTAATCAAACAGCAACGGCATCTGCAACCGTGACTGCAGTGCCGCCAGGGCTTCGGCGAGTGACACGTCGTCGATATCGACCGGCAAGTACTCGAATAACTGAGGGGCAACTTCGTGCGCCGGACGGTCCGGCGGCCAACCCACGGGCCAGAACTCGTTCGACTCCTTGAATTCCATGACGGTCAATTCCAGCTGGCCCGCCGAGGAACTCGGCACAAGCACTAGTCCCAGTGGACGCAAGATGGCTGCTGTCGCCGTCCCCAGGGATACGTCTTGCAGCGCGTCCTGGATGTCGTACCGTTCACGCATGACGGCGCTGGCGGCGGGCGTCAGCTGTATCGGTATGCCGGCCAAACGACGTACCACTTTCATCAACTCGTGGGCCGGCCGGGAGACAGTGTTTTCGTTCATGGGTACCGAAAGCGTACGTCGCAGATCGACAAGCTGCACGGCCGACAATCCAAAGGCCATGGGTGGACCAACAGCCGTCGAAGCGGAGTCGGCCGAGTGTGCCGCGTCAGCGGACTTCCGCACGCCGTCCATCCAATCGTGTAACCTGTGAAGCTCGGACAGCGGCACGGTCATGTTGGGCAACTGCAATGTATTGTGTGTAGTGAGCACAGCCACCACACGCACCGCACCACCCTGTCCCTGTTCCACGTAGGGCGAGGGAACCGTGGGGGCAGTACGCAAGCGTACTTGCCCTACGTCCTGCCGGGTCATGGCCGCCACCCAGTCGTGCATGGCCGCCGCCTGTACGCCAGGCTCCGCGATCACTTCCCACTCGAAGGCCACCTGGGCCACGCAGCTGGCGGCCAGCACGCAGCTGGCAACGCACATCGCAAGGAGAACTGACAAAGTACGCAACATCGTCATCATCGCTGGCCTGCTCGATCGGACTCGCCGGGACCCACTTTCGTAGTATTGGTATTTTTCACGGGAGCCGCAATCAATCCACCCCAAAGTACGTAAACTGCCCCTGCGAAGTTAGCTTGTATGAACTTCCGCGGCGCGTGAAAATAGGACGGATCGTGCAGCCACCATCGGCACGTTCAGCCACGATATCAGCCTCAGGAGTCACACATGTCGCGACCTGTAACCTTGTTTACTGGACAGTGGGCAGATTTGCCATTGGAGGACGTTTGTCGCAAAGCGGCCGAATTTGGCTATCAAGGGCTGGAACTTGCCTGTTGGGGGGATCACTTCGACGTACTGCTGTCCCTCGAAGATCCGACCTACTGCGCGGGCCAACGCGAAATGCTGGAACGGCACGGCCTGCAGTGCCACGCCATTAGTTCGCACCTGGTTGGTCAAGCCGTTTTGGACCGCATTGACGAGCGGCACAAAGCGATTCTGCCCGAGTATGTCTGGGGCGATGGCAAGCCCGAGGGGGTGAATCAGCGTGCCGCGGAAGAGCTCAAGAATGCGGCGCGGGCCGCGCAGGCTTTCGATGTAGAGGTCGTGAATGGCTTCACGGGTTCGTCCATCTGGCACCTGCTGTATTCGTTCCCGCCGGTCCCCCCACGGATGATCGACGACGGATTTCAGTTGTTCGCAGACCGATTCAATCCC
The DNA here is from genome assembly GCA_963695565.1 of uncultured Planctomycetales bacterium. Taxonomy (GTDB): domain Bacteria; phylum Planctomycetota; class Planctomycetia; order Pirellulales; family Pirellulaceae; genus CAVOGW01. The sequence continues at coordinate 366,185 of CAVOGW010000001.1, read as the reverse complement.
ATCCTCGACGTTTTTGCCGAAAGCGGCGTACGATTCGCGCTGGAAGTACATCCCACAGAAATTGCCTTTGACATCCATACGGCACGACGTGCCTTGGAGGCCGTGGACCATCGCGAGGAATTTGGATTTAACTTCGATCCAAGCCACCTGCATTGGCAGGGTATCGACCCGGTGGAGTTTCTGCGGGCGTTTCCCGATCGCATTTACCATGTCCACATGAAGGATGCCATCACGACGCTGAATGGCCAATCGGGCATCCTGGCGAGTCACTTGGATTTCGGCGATCCGCGTCGCGGATGGGATTTTCGTTCGCCCGGCCGTGGCACGGTGAATTTTGAGGAGATCGTTCGGACCCTGAATCAGATCGGCTATGTGGGTCCCTTGTCTGTGGAATGGGAAGACTGCGGCATGGACCGGGAGTTCGGCGCACGCGAGGCGTGCGAGTTTGTCCAACGAATCAATTTTGAGCCAAATCACGTGCCATTTGACGCCGCCTTTTCGGATTAGCACCTGGCGACGCAATGCAAGTACGACGCGCAACTTGAATGCACGCACGGCGCGAAAACGGAATACAAGCACAACGCGCAAGTTTTGAAGTTGCGCTAGGGCGAAAACAACGTGAACATACAAGCTCGACGCACCAGCGAGTGAGCCCACGAACAACGGAATACAAGCTCGACGCGCCAGCGAGTGAGCCCGCGAACCGGCAAGAATACGGGTTTGGGCGAAATGCTACCTCCGCGCGAGCTGGTCTGTAACCAAAACTCGAGTTGATGCCCGTACCGTGTTTCACCGTCTTCTCTACTCTCTGCTGGGCATCACGATGTTCACCGCGTGCGTATCTGCGCAGCCGGAACCCGGCCCGCTGCCGCCCATTCCCAGTCGTCAGACGCCGGCCCCTGCCGCAGACCAGGACCGGCCGTCTTGGCAGGGCGAATTTGCGGAACTTGCCGGAAAGTATCGCGCCGCGGACAGAGGTCAGATGGCCGACACGGTCGAACACTGGATCCTGCTCCCCTACCCCGATCGACAACTGCTGTTTCTGGCCGAAGTCGCCGTTGACCCCGCTTCGGTCGACCCCCAGGATCCGCTGGACCAACAGTTTGTCGCGCTGCGTCGCCGGCGGGCTGAGGCGCTGTGGAAAGCCGCTCGGCGTGCCGTCCAGGAGGGGGATGCCGATCGGGCCTATCGGCTGATCCAAGAGACCCTCCGCGATGATCCGCAACATACGGCAGCCCGACGCGCTCTGTCGCAAGTCAGGTCCAGCTCTCACATCCGCCTCGCGCGGGGAACGGGCCGAGAAAAGCGGTTAGGTTGGTTGGCGGGTCGTTATTGGCGGGCAACTTCGGCGCACTTTTCGGTCGTCAGCAATACCGATCGAAAGCAGACAGAAGAAGTTGTCAGGCTGTGTGAGACCTTCCACTGCGTGTGGCGTCAGCTGTTTACGTTGAATTGGATCGATCGGCGTGCCATCGAACAGGCTTTGGACGGACGTCCCTTGTCTTGGTCCGGGCGCCGCCGGCACCAGGTCGTGGTGTTCGATTCACACGAACAATTCGTGCGACACCTCAAGCCACTGGAACCCAATATCGAAATCGCCACGGGCGTTTACCGGGATAAGGACCGCATCACCTACCTGCACGCGGGCCAACCGCAACTACAGGCCACCTGGCTGCACGAGCTGACTCATCAACTTTTTCAGGAGTCGGCAGCCACAGAACTGGATGTGGGTGCGACGGCAAATTTTTGGATCGTGGAAGCAGTCGCCATGTACTGTGAATCGACCCGGTTCTACGACGACCACTGCCTGGTGGGAGGGTGGGATGCTGAGCGCCTGCAGACGGCCCGATACCGGCAACGAAATGAAGGCTTCTACGTGCCACTGTGTGACCTGTCGGCCCTGACGAGGCAGGAAATGCAACATCACGCCGACATCCGGCGGCTCTACACGCAATCGGCGGGCCTGTCGCATTTCTTCATGGATGGCCGACAAGCAGCCTACCGCAAACCGTTTCTAAAGCTGGTGCGCGATTTGTATCGACAGCGTGGCACGCCGCTGTCGATTGCCGAGACGCTCGATGTGGCCTGGCCGCGGCTGGACCGTCAGTACGTCGAGTTTCTCGATGTGCAGGACAGCGACCTGGCACGACTTCCGCATGCCGAACGGACGCGACAATTATCACTGGGATTTACCCACGTGACGGATGCGGGTCTGCGGCATTTGTCGAGCGCCACTCAGCTGGAATGGCTCGACCTGACCGGATTGTCGATTTCCGACACGAGTTTGTCGTCGCTGCAAGACTGTATCGCACTAAAACGACTCTCGCTGGCCGGTACGAAGGTCACGGACGAAGGTCTCCGACAGCTCGTCGGCCACGCGGTGTTGCAGGAAATCGATCTCTCGGGCACTTTGGTTACCGACAAGGGGCTGAATCATCTGGTGGAAAACTGCCCCCGGTTGTCGGCATTGTGGTTAGCCAACACGGGCGTGACGGCCGAAGGAGTGCGCTGCCTGGCCGGGCTGAAACATTTAACGGAATTGGACTTAGAGGGGACCTCGGTTACGGCGGGTGAGTGGCGGCGATTACGGGACTTATTTCCCGGTCTGGCCGGCGTTGACCCCGTGCGGACGGCCCCTTAAACTTGAGGGATGCGGTGGTGGCTGTAGCTCAGTTGGTTAGAGCGTCGGATTGTGGTTCCGAAAGTCGGGGGTTCGAGTCCCCTCAGCCACCCTCTGGTCAGCTCATGCAAGATCGCGACCGCAGACTCAGGCGTGGTCAACCTCGCCGATCGCGATGCCTGGCTGATGTTGGCCGGCGCGCATAACTTGCCGTCGGGCGATCCTTATCTGCGTGTCCTTCCGGTAAGGCTGAAAAAAGTTTTCGAAGCTGGTCGACGATCGTACCACCGGTCGGTTGCCAGGACGTGGTTCTGGCCCGGGTTTGATTGCCGGATTGACTCGTGCTCGTGCTCGCGCAGCGGTGCTCGTGATCGTAATCGAGGGTCGTGGCGATGACGGATTCGATCTTCGATGACGAGCAAGCGACTTCTACACTTTGGCTTGGAATACGTCGCCGAGCGCTTCCGTTTGGCGAGCGGATAGCGCCTTGCCCCCACATGGTATGATCGTGACGTCATTGACGCGTACGATCACGATGACGAGCACGAGCACCGCTGCGCTGAGCACGAGTGATGGTAGTGTCTTACGGTGTTCCAACGGCTATCCTCCGAGTCCACTTGGTACTGGAAGGGTTGCGGGCTAATCTATTGCGCACTCAAAGGGAGCGAATCAGCGCGGAAAAACAATTACACGGTCAATCGCCTGTTAGTTTGTTTCAGCGTGCGATCCCACTGCCGTAAGAGGAATTGGCTGGCGCCAATTCATATTTTGCTGCCCTACCTTTTTCCGACCTTGCATGCGCAACACATGGTCGACAGCAACATCCTGGGGCAATCGCCCTGCGCCGAGCTTGGCAATAAAATGGCGATTGGTTTCCGTTACCATTTGCGCGCGTCGTCGGGGGCGACCGAGGTCACAATCGGCTGGGAAACGACCGCGCCAGACTGCGGAGTTGCTCTTGGCGTCTAACGGGGCGGAATATCATCCGTTAGTCCTTCCGGACCGCCCCTTGCCGATGATCTCATGTCTGTATGCTGAGGAACAACAGAAATGCACCGATTAGTGCAAATCTCACTGTGATCCACAGATTAATCCTAGTCACAGTTTTCCAGTCCTTCCTGTCGGATGTCAGGATTGGCATAAGAAACAAGAATCGTATGGCTGCGGCAATGATAAAGACTTCATCTCCGGGTCCACCCTCGGGCGATAATGTAGTACACCACGTAAGTATCCACGTTGCGCCGGGCCTCGTGAAGCGTCTGGGGACAGCTCATGCGCACGCATTCGGACTTCACGGAAGCATGCCATCGTTCGAGTTTTCCATTGCTTTGCGGGTAATAGGGCGCCGTCTTGACGTGCGTCAAACCCTGGATGCGAACGAACGACTTGAAATCTCGGGCAATGAACTGGGGGCCATTGTCGCCGACGATTCGCGGTTTGGCCTGCGGATACATTTCCAAGGCTCGTTGTAACACCAATTCCACGTCGATCTCCTTAGCCGATTCACGGATTTCCCAGTGCACGGGACGGCATGAATCCCCAGCTTCTTCGCGCAGCGGTAACGTTTGAACCCGTTGAGCAGAAACCGGCCGTCCGGCGTGTCGACTATTGGTGAATAGCCGTCTAATGGTGTGCTCTACACCTATATCGAATGGGCGAAACCCGGTTTACGGTGCAGAGAAGAGACGGGTAATGGATGGCGCGTCATTACCCACTTTTCGCATCAAATCTCGCAGCGAAAACGGCCGTGGGTTAAGAGACCGAGACAAAGTCTCGCTGGTCATGGTCTCGCTTGAACCGCCCCGAGTCTCTTACTTTGCAGCGGCTACTTCGAGAACGACATTGCCCTTCTTGGCGCCCGTGCGCTTGGTTGATTTCAGCCCCCCTTTGCCAACCTTGACGACGATGCTGCCGCCCGCCGCGGTCAAAGCGCGCACCAGTTGGTCCAGCGAGACGTCGGAAGCAGCGCGTTCGATCTTGGCAACGCGAGGCTGGGTGGTCTTTAGCCTGGCGCCGAGTTGCTTCTGAGAGAGCTTCGATGCCTTGCGTTGATCGCGAATCGCCAGCGCCAGTGCAACTCGGGTGTCGAGCAACTGCCGCTCTTCGTCGCTCATTTCCAGGAAATCAGCGGCGTCACCGACCTTCCAGCCGGCAGCCTCAATCGCCTTGCGTTTTGCAGCATCCACTTGTCGATCCTCTCTATTTCTTGTTGGCCGCTTTGACGGCTTCGTCGTAGTCTTTCAATCGCTGCTTGCACCGGTCGATGACCGCCTTCGGAATCGTGCGCGTCTTCTTGGCGTAGACCTCCAAGATCAGCACGGCGTCGGGGTCGACTCGGTACATGATCCGCCAGTTGTGCTCCGCATCTCGGACACGTAACGCTCCGCAGCGGGGGCACACGTTCGTCAGTGGCTCGGACTGGGGCATGTCCAGTCGCTCGCCACGCTGGAGGAAACGCAGGAGCATCCCGGCTTCCTGGCGACCTTCCGGCGTGAACGGCGGCGTCTTGACCTCACCGCGCAGCCATACGAGGGGCTTCCGAGTTGGCTCGTCCGCCTTGCCTCCCTGCTTCTTGGCCATCTCGGACGTCTCCTTCCTGCTACAAAGATATATCGGATACGGTATACTGTCAAATCAGGAATTCAAGCTGGAATCGGGTCCAGGACGGTCCCCAACGCCCCTATGGCATATCTTTTCTCGGGGATTTCAGCAAAATCCGGGGCGGGGCGTACAACGCCGCGGGGAAACGGCATAAGCAACGGTGGGAGGCCAGGCTCGGCGACAGCTTCCTCCCTCTCATCAAATCGGACCGCCCCAGAAAGTTGTGTTCGCTCTGACGCTCAAAACCCGCGCTCGCTGCGAATACGACGAAACAGGACTCGAAGACCGACCGACGTGGGCCCAACGGCTCACGCACGACCGCTGGTTTCGCCGACGCGAGACCACGGGTTCGAACGGATGGGCGCAGTGGACTTTGTTGTTACCGCCACGCGGACCCGATAGAGCGGGCCACGTTGCCAACGGGCAGTCGATCTTCAAGTTGGCTGTGCGGCGTTCACGTTCTTGAAGGCGATGGCGCCCTTGCTGGTCTCGACGAACGGCGTCGCGGTGAGTTCCAGCCCCAGGACTGGCTTCAGGTCGTTGATCGCCCGAATGCCGGCGGACGCCCGGTAGCGGTGCGATTCGTCCATGATTAGCACCAGATCCTCCAGCCCTGCGCGATGGCTCTTGCATTTGGTACAAGCGTCTGGAGCGGGCGACGTTCCAGCTGTTGACGACTACCAATGACACGAAGGCATTGAGCTGGAGTAATCGCAGCTGGTCAAGTTACTGGGCGGTCTCGATCTCAGGACTGGTCGTCGGCGACGGCGTTATCGTCGGATCGGTTGAAGCTGTTTCTGATATCCGCAGCAAGATCTCTTTGCCAGCAGTGGCTGGACGCCGAGTCGTTCGACGCTGGTGAACCTGGTCCGCCAATCGCAGTTTGTCCTGGAGCCGCCGGCCAACTACATGACCAAGCTCGTACGGCAGGATATGGGGATTGGCCTGGACGAAACAAGCGGTCGGACGCTGCTCCCTCAAAGATCATCCGCAAGTGATTCCGGGAGATGCCAAGAGTTGGCGATTTGCCCAAAAAGTTGGCGAGGCCCGGGCAGCCGGCAATAAGAGACTGCTTGGCAAGATGTGGGAGTACGCCGGATTGCACTTCGATTTTCGGGTGTCGCGACATCGTGATGGTCCGGACGAATTTTTGAAGACCAGTCGATGCAAAGTTCAAGGCGATTGCTTCTCGGGGAACACCAGCGTGTTGCGGCAGAGTGATGGGCGTTTGGAGTTCGTCGCCTGTTGGAGCCATGCGCGGCGCAAAGTCGAAGCCGCAAAAACCTACCAGAATCATGGCAGATTCTCTAAACGTGGCGTGAATTGGGCATCGGTTCTCAACCAAGTGTTGTGGGTTGGGCAGGCCTCAAGGGCCATCTCTACGCCCGGTCGCACGACCTGATCCTTGACATGTCAGGCACTCGGCGTCAATGCTCGATCCGCGCTTTCGTAATGCACAGACGCCCAGCAGGCAAGGAATAATGAAGGGGACGGCGGGGATTCCGGCAATTAGTCCTGGTACGGTGTACCACGGCGTTGACAGCGCCTCAGGATCTGGAAATTGCAGACCTCGCAACACGAGACACCCCGCCGCAACGGCGCAGACCACAACACATACGGCGCCTGCCCTAAGGCCTATCCATCCAGATCGACTTAGCGAAAGAGCGAAGGCTGCGGCGGCGGCGTAGGTTAAGACGCCACCAAAGAACAACAGTATGTCCTGGAACTCGCTGAGTGAACGAAATAGCTCGGGAACCTGTTTGGTTCAAACCGTAGCCGCGAACGCGGCGATCAAGAGCGATTCACCTACCAAGTAGAATGGGCTCGCGAGCACAATCGCAGAAAAACCAAGTGTCGAATAGAAACGCTCGCCAGCAAGGTGAAGAGCCTCCTTTAACGTGGTAAATCCAGCGACAACCGCTGACGCCATCAACACAAGCACGATGTACCGCATTTCGTTCTCGGGCGGCGTCGCCACCCATGGCGGGCCAAGCCCTACCCACAGCAATGCCATGAGCGCAGATGGGAGAACCAAGAACATCCCGGCCATCGCAGCCAATCGGAATTCTGGATTGTGCGAACGAATTGCCCGATCGCTCAGCCTCCAAACCGCTGTTGCGAACATTGCGAACACGACAATGCCGATCACGACATGAAGCACTGGGACTCGCAACACCCTCAGCGCAACGAGCGCAACAGCCAGGAACGGGCTCGACCAGAGAAAGAAATAGCTCGCGCGTCGACCTGTTAGAGAAGCTGGCATGCTTGAGGGCCTAAAAACGGATTGTTATCCCGCGTCTTTCTTGGGATTTGGCGTATCGCCGACTCCCGAGTGGGATAACAAGTAGTATCCCAGGTCACCAGGGTGTCACCACGCCTCCCAAGATATTCTGGGATAATCGTACCGTCAATCAGCCCGCTTTCGGTATTCGACGGATAAACCGACAGTGCCTGTTCGGGAACGCCAGGCACAACGCCGTCGTTACAACAGAATGTCGTGGCGTTCCTTTGCCAAATTCGTCGGGACGCTTGCCGGGACCCCGTTCTTCGGCTGCCGTTGCGCGCTTCGGCAGGGGCGACCTCCGCCACAATCAGACGGAGATTTTGAGCGCTGCAAGGCATCCAAGGCCGATATCCAATTTTGAAATCGCACGCCGCAGTTGGCGGTGAGGTTAATGATCGTCCGAAACGTCTGTGTCTCGGTTTGGTTTTGCCAGCAGTCCGCTGGGTTCTGGCACGGGATTATAGGTGACCGTGATGTTCCCCACGGCTCCCAGATCACCGGCGGCGTTATCGGACAGGGCGAGATTCCAGCTCGCCTGATTTCGGAACGGCCGCCATGGCCGTGCTGCCGCCCGGCTCTTGGCTGTGCGTGTCGTCGTATGGAAACAACAAAGGCCGGCCCCTGATGGGCTCGGCCTTTGCAATGGATCGAGGTAGTGTATCGCGAGGACTAGCGACGGCGGAATGTCGCGAGTCCGATAACGCCGCACAGCAACGTCAACACGCTGGCGGGTTCCGGAATAATGGCGAAGCCCGAGGCGTTGGTGTAAAAACTGGCAATGTAATCGACCGCTTCATTTCCGAAGTCGCCGTTATTAATGAAATCCTGCAGCGTAGCACCCGCGCCTCCCGGAGGATCGGCCGTCGAAAACTCGCCAACGACGAGTGTGTAGCTGCCAGCCGGTATCGTGCCATTTTCACCATTGGCGAGACCGTCACCACCAAGGTTGAACGCATCCCCCAACAACAGGCCACTTCCAGCACCATACGACAATGTGCTCGCCAAGCTGATGCCGTCGTCATCGTTTGAAACGAGGAACGTGGCACTTGGTCCCAGGCCGGAAAACAATAGTATTTCCGTATCAGCGCCTGACAAATCGGGATTCGTCGAACCATTCGTGGTAATGTCAAGGTAAACAGGACTGGCGACGTTTTCGCCGACCATGAATTCAATTACCGCAAATTCATTGACGTCGAAAAATCCAGAGACGGTTGCGTCTTGAGCACTTACCGATGAGATGCCGCTAAATGCGACAAGGGCCACCGCCAAACAGGCGAATGGCAATGCGAGTTTGTTCAGAGACATTAGTTCTACCTCCCAGACTTGCTAGTTGCGATGAAACATGTTCCGACTGCCGATATCGGACCCGACCTCAGTGTACTTCGAGCGGTGGCGGGCCACAAGCCTGCCAAGATGCCAATATCGGAAATTGACGTACGTCCTTATTTCTCAAGGCGCGGACGCCGAAAATTCCCACTACATTTGGGCGGTCGCGAAGGCAGATTGCGATTAAGCGAGTGTGGCGGCCGCACGAATGCCGCGGCGGAAGCTCAGACTCGAATGATAGGAAATTTGATTTGTGCTAGGAAGCGTGGGTTAGGCAGGGGGCCCAGGCCGCCATGGCGGCCTGGGCCCCCTGCGTACTGGTCGTGTTGGGAGGACAAGGGTTCAAACGACGTGCCAGCCCGGTCACGAAATGTAGGCATTCAGCCCAACCTTGGCAGCAAATGGCGCCGCGCTCTGCAACCGGCGCGGACCGAGAGCTGGGCCACAGTGTTCTGGTTTTTTAAAAGGTGGCCAGGAACGTGTCCATGTCCACGTAGGTAAGTTCCTGGGGCTCGCCGTCCGATCGATTGGCAAAGGCCAGACCGTCCCCGGTCGAATGAGCCGGTGGTGGCCTTGCTGCCGACGACCGCCACAACCCACAGTGTTTTAAGATCCTCTCGATCACCTCCCTTTGGCCACGTGGTTCTCCCTGTGCCGAGCCTCAGGTCCTGGTCGCGGGAAAACCCGGCGACGGTTTCCACCTGGACCTCTCTTACTATCAAAACCGCAAACACCTGCCAATCGTCACGCTTCGACGCGCGAGCTGAATACCTCGCACGCGACTGCCGCGACCGAGCGACGACGCTGATAGTCCGCGCAGCGAACGTTTTCGTCGCCTTCGGAACTTTCGAAGTCGGCTCGCGCCAGATCGACCGAGTCCCATGTGCCGGTGGTTGCGAGTTCGCTTGCGACCGCTGCCGTTTTGTTGCCAAGTGCCGCGATCGTCGCGTGGCCGGGTCCCGCTATCTTGCAGAGGTCGTTTTCCCCGCCCGCAATTTGGTCGGTCGTCAACTCAAGGAAGTTGCATCGTCCGCCGCGTCCAAGCGAATTCGAGAAATGCCCTCGGTGAAAATCACCGCTGTGGCTTGCGAGCCCTTATTGGGGGCGAGGCGGCGAGGACATGGACCGCACAACGTTCGTTTTCCCCGTGCTATCCAAGAACCCGATTCCCACGGGTTCTCGGGACCCGCGCAGCCATGGGGGCAGTCAAGCCAAAACTCGGGCGTTCTGCGCCGAAATCCTGGCTTCAGATTGCGGGTTCGATTCCGAAAAAAGGGTCGGTTTACGACTGATTCACAAAACGTATGAGTTGATGAGACTGGAGCCAGGGCAAGCGGACCACGTCCCAGGGGATGGACACGTGGCGCATTCAAAATCGTGCGCCGCCTGCGGCGGCGAAGATTAAAGGATAAGAGGGAGAAAAGATAAAGGGTTTAGCTTGACCTTCGTCTCCGCTTGCATGAGTCCCAACATACCCAACACCCCTATCAGCCCCGTACTTGGCTCAGGGATACTTGCGACGCGAAAACCTAGGTCATCCTCCTCGGATTCAATCCAGGCGTCGCCCCGCCACGCTGCGTGAAGGCATTGAGTCGTGGGACACCAGGGGTTGTTATCACGGCAGTGAGCTTTGCAGGCACGGCAGCAGCGGTTGATACAGGATGCCAACGCGTTAAGCTAGAAAAGCTTTGAAAAATCGCGAGCTCCATCCACGATTCGGAGGACGAGGATACCCTCGGAGACGGGTCGGTAGACGATCACCCAACGCTTATGAGCGAAAAAGCGGTAATTCACTCCAAGATGATCGGCGGGTGTACCGATCTCAGGACTATCCGCGTACCGCCTGCATTTGCTGAGGATCTCGTCGACAATTCTCTCAGCTGTGAGCGGTCGACGGTCTTTCACGGCAATGTAATAGGCTATTTCCTGAAGGTCGTTTTCAGCTGCCTCCGTCCGGAAAACCTGGGCCATGAATCAGTCCGTGATGCCCTCTCGAGCAAGACGCTCTCGAACCACACTTTTCGTAACATCGGCATCAAAAGGTGCAATGCGTCCCGCCGCGACGTCTTTTTCAGCCGCCACGAGTCGCGACTTTATGTCGTCCAGCTGCCGTTTGTATTCATGGAATTCGGCAAGCGCCTCCTCCAATGTAGCCTCGCTGCGACCACGCTGCAGACGCTTGCCAAGGAACTCGTGCAGAAGCTCGATGTCTGTCGGTGGTGTCGGAAAGTCGGTCGCCATGATCGAAGTATATCACGCCCGTTGTCAGTGATCAAACCTTCTTGAAACAACGGGTGGTTTAGCACGTGGAAGCCAAGACTCAGGTCTGTTCCAAGAATTGTCGCTCCGATTGTCGGCAAGTTGGCGTCGCGGTCGTCCAGGTTGCCAGTGAAATCGAACTGCTGGCCATTGCCGCCTGCAACGATTTGCGTCGCCAGTTCATTGAGCAAGTGGCACAATACTCCACTGTGGGAGATCAGCCCTGCCGGGCCGTTCGACCGCTGGCCCACGTCGCTCGGTTTCGACGAGTTCTACGGCTTCATGGGGGGTGAGACCAACCAGTTCTTCCCCGGCCTGTTCCACGGGACGACGCCGATGGAGCGCCCCGAAGACGCTGAGGACTATCATCTCACCACGGACTTGGTGGACCAGTCTCTGCAATGGATCAACCGACAGAAAGCGACCGCGCCCGACCGGCCTTTCTTTGTCTACTTCGCGCCCGGGGCCACTCACTCGCCACACCACGCGCCCCAGGAGTGGGTCGACAAATACAAAGGGACGTTCGATCAAGGCTGGGACAAGCTGCGGGAGGAGATCTTCGCCCGCCAGAAGACGCTCGGCGTGATCCCCGAGGGCGCCGAACTCACCCCGCGGGATGAATCGATGTTTGCGTGGGATGAGCTCTCGGCCGACGAGAAGAAAGTCGCCACCCGACTGATGGAGATTTACGCGGGCTTCCTCGCCCACACCGACTACGAGGTGGGGCGACTGGTCGAAGGGATCAAAGCCCTCGACCAGTGGGACAACACGCTGTTCATCTACATGGTCGGTGACAACGGCGCGGCAAGCCCCGGCGGAAAGTTCGGTGCATTCAACGGCATGGTGCACCTAAACGGTCAGAAGGAAGACGCCGCCGTCGTCCTGGAGAAGTTGGAGGAGTTTGGAGGCCCAAAGGCAAATAATGACTACGCGACTGGCCATGCGTGGGCGATGGATACGCCGTTCCAGTTCACCAAGCAGTTCTCCAGCCACTTCGGCGGAACACGGAACCCGGTCATCATCACCTGGCCGGAACGCATCAAGGACAAGGGCAGGTTGCGCTCGCAGTTCCATCATGTGATCGACATCGCGCCGACGATCTACGAAGCGGCCGGGGTCCCTGCCCCGGATTCGGTTAATGGCATCAAGCAGATGCCGATTCACGGGACCAGCATGCTCTACTCATTTGATGACGCTAAAGTCCCTTCCAAACGCACGACTCAGTACTTCGAAATGGTCGGGACGAGGGGCATCTACCACGACGGCTGGATGGCCTGCACCCACCACAACCAGTTTCCCTGGAAGGCCACGAAGTCACGACCATTCGACGAAGATCGCTGGGAGCTGTACCACGTCGCCGAAGACTTCAGCCAGGCTGAGGATTTGGCCGCCAAGCGCCCCGACAAACTGAAGGAGCTTCAGGCTCTCTTCCTCCAAGAAGCGAAGAAGTACAACGTGCTCCCACTGGACGACCGCGGTTTCGATCGGATCGTGGGCAGTGGCCGGCCGACGATCGTGGGAGATCGCGAGAAGTTCACGCTCTTGGCCGGGTCCGTTCGGATGCCCGAAGACATGATCCGGACCACTTTCAACCGCGACTACAGCATCACCGCTGCTTTCAAGGTGCCCAAGGACGGTGACGCCGAGGGGGTCTTGCTCGCCGCCGGCGGTTACTTCGCCGGGCTATCCCTCTACGTCAGTGAGGGCCGGCCGCACTTCACCTACAACTACTTCGGCTCGAAGTACACCTCGATCGCTGGGAAAGAGAAACTTCCCGTGGGTAACGTGACTTTACGCTACGAGTTCGCCTACGACGGGGGCGGTCTCGGGAAAGGCGGCACGGGCAAGCTGTTCGTCAACGACGAGCTCAGCGGGTTTCGTTTACTCCGTTGCCAATCGTGTACACGCCCGACTCCGTCGAACCGGTGCCTTGGCCGTTCTGTAGCCAGTTCGTGAAGCGCATGGCATCAAAGAAGGAAACGAAGATGACCGGATTGTTGCCCCGTCCCGACTTGAGCTGGTATTTGGAACCATTCGGGGCGCCGCTGTCGAAGTTGATACCGCCGTTGGCGGTCGCGGACATTAAGGAATTGTAGAGAAACGGGTCATCGCCTCCCAAATTCGGATTTGCCCCCGTCGGGTCAACGGCATTCAGGAACTTGGTGTATTGGGCATTCGTCACCTCATGCTTGCTGATGCGGTAGGTGTAGCTCACGGCACCGAATGGGCCGCCACCATAATCCTGGTCCGGACCATTACCGGGGTTCCCCACCGTGGCCCAGTCAAAGGTAACCTGGGCGTGCATCGGTTCCGTAGAAGCAAAGAAGCAGCACGCGATGAAGAGCAGCACGAACGGTGATTGCACACTGACGAAGCTGCGTAGATAGATTTGGTGGTTCATAATACGTTCTCCTGGAATGGCACCGCGCCAACGCGGCACGATCCATGGGCAGGCATTTGATGCCTGGGTTATTCGCGCGTCCCGCGTCGATAAGCGGTCTACGGCCATATCATGATTTCCAAAGTCATGTCTTCGCCTTCGATCCAAGAGTGCAAAGGCCAGAGTGCCGAGCAGCCAGGCCACGACCGAGGTCGGCTCCGGTATGGCCAGCAAGGTCACGTCGCCCCTGGTATAGAGCTGCGACAGATCCCAGCTGTAGGGACTGGCGACGTCGAACGCGCCGCTGGGCGTGACGCCCGTCCAATCGAACAGGTCAAACGTGCGGCCGATCTGAGTGTCTTGGTCTACGCCCAGGGCGAAGTCCAAACCAAGCGAACCGCCGAGCATCACGGGGATAGCGGAGTCAAACGAGATCGTGGAGTCCCACGCATCCGCGTCGAAGTTCATCTGGAGCATCCCGCCCGCGTCCACAACGAACTGCCGTTCGATGTGAATTGGGATCGGTGGTCCCGGCGGAGTAGCGGCAGGATTACCGTCGTAATCGCGGACGACCAGGGTTTGCCCGGCGCCCAATTCCAATCCGACGACACGGCCGTCGACGAGAATCGTATTCGTGAGGGTAGCGCCCGCGAATTGCAGCCACATCGCACCACGTGTGTCTGCACCGGTCAGATCGGCACTGGTCAGGGCGGAGTTGCCAAAGTTCGCGTTGGTGAGGTTTGCCTGGCTCAGATCGGCACCGGTCAGCATGGAGCCGCTGAAGTTCGCGTTGGTGAGGTTCGCCTGGCTCAGATCGGCACCGTCCAGCGTGGAGTAGATGAAGTAGGCGTTGGTGAGGTTCTGGCCGGAGAAATCCCAGCCGGTCAGGTCATCAATGTAATCTGCAAAGCCAATTTCGATTCCACCAAAACCGATTCCCGACAGATCGTGGTTCTGGTAGCTGGCCGTCGAGTACAACTGCGCCGCCGTGAAGCCACGGGACGTGGTGCCGCTAAAGGTCGCGCCCACGACGATGGCGCCGGTCAGATCGGCACCGGTCAGCGTGGAGCCGTTGAAGCGCGCGTTGGTGAGGTTCTGGCCGGCGAAGTTCCAGCCGGTCAGGTTGTTCCCATCCAACCCGATTCCAGACAGATCGTGAAGCTGGTAGCTGGCTGTCGAGTACAACTGCTCTGGGGTGAAGGCCCACGTGTGCGCGAACGACGCGCCCACGACGATGGCGCCGGTCAGATCGGCACCGGTCAGCGGCGAACCGAATAACCCCGCGTGTGTGAGGTCTTGGCCTGCGAAGTTCCAGCCAGTCAGGTCGTTGTCGCCCAAACAAATTCCCGACAGATCGTGGTTCTGGTAGCTGGCTGTCGAGTACAACTGCGTCGCCGTGAAGCCTCGGGAAGTTGTTTGCCTGAACCAAGCCCCTACGACGACGGCGTCCGTCAGATCGGCATCGGTCAGTGTGGACGCCCAAAAGACCGCGTGTGTGAGGTCTTGGCCTGCGAAGTTCCAGCCAGTCAGGTCATTGCTACCCAATGAGACTCCCGACAGGTTGTGGTTCTGGTAGCTGGCCGTTGAGTACAACTGACCCGCTGTGAAGCCAAAGGACGTGGTGTGGTCAAATTTCGCGCACACGACGTTGGCGTTGGTCAGATTGGCACCGGTCAACGTCGAGTAGCCGAGGTTCGCGTTGGTGAGGTTTGCCTGGTTCAGATCGGCACCGGTCAACGTCGAGTCGCCGAGGTTCGCGTTGGTGAGGTTTGCCTGGTTCAGGTCGGCACCGGTCAGCGTGGAGTGGCCGAGGTTCGCGTTGGTGAGGTTCTCGCCTGCGAAGTTCCAGCCGGTCAAATTGTTCAAATCCAACCTGATTCCCGACAGATCGTGAAGCTGGTAGCTCGCCGTCGAGTACAATTGCGTCTGCGTGAAGCCTTGGGGTGTGGTGTGTATGAAACTTGCGCCGCCGACAACGGCGTTGGTCAGATCGGCACCGGTCAGCGTGGAGAAGAAGAGCTTCGCGTTGGTGAGGTTCGCCTGGTTCAAATCGGCACCGGTCAACGTGGCATAGCCTAAGTTCGCGTTGGTGAGGTTCTGGCCGGCGAAGTTCCAGCCGGTCAGGTCGTTGTCACCCAAACAAATTCCCGACAGATCGTGGTTCTGGTAGCTGGCTGTCGAGTACAACTGCGCCGCCGTGAAGCCTATAGACGTGGTGCCGCTAAAGGTCGCGCCCACGACGATGGCGCCGGTCAGATCGGCACCGGTCAGCGTGGAGCCGAAGAAGGACGCGTTGGTGACGTTCGCCTGCGTGAATAATGCAAAATCCAGCCAATCGTATCCCAAAGTCGAGCCACGAAGGTCAAGGCCACCTGAAAAATCGGCGTAACGCAGGTTATGTGAGTCTGTGTTCCACTCAATAAGATACATGTGCGGGCCTGGGGTGATCCCCTCCGTGCCCGGGATTGTCTGGCCGGTCTGCCAGTTCGTGATGTCGGCAAGTGTCGCCGTCGGATTCAAGCAGGCTTGCCATAGACAAATACTGCACAAGGCAACCAAGATGTTGATGTTGGGTTTCATGGCACGTACCTCGTTTCGACTCCGTGACTTGCGACTTCGCAGATGGGCCATTCGGGAACTTGGCCCATGGCGGCTGATCTATCTGCCGACCCAGAAGGACAAGTTACTCATGAGGGCAGAGAACGCCCATGAGGGTGAGCCGACCGATCTACGTGAAGTGCAGACCATGTGCCACATCTCCTCTGAATGTGGCCAAGAATGCGATGGCGTGTTGTTATTCCGAAAGAGCCATGCGCTGCACGACATTATACAACAACATCTCCGCTTGTTACAGCGGCTTGCTGTGTACATGCGGAACCGGTAACGCGCCGACTTGGAGCCACCGCACATGTGCCACAACAGCACATGTGCGACCCAGGCGCTGCGTTGCGAAGTGCGTCGATCGAATTGATCGGCGCCGGCGGCATGCCCGGCAGCCTGACCAATCTGGGCGTAGGAGTGGTCGTCCGGCACCATCGCGCTGACGGCCAGTGAGCTGACGATCGAGACCGGCGGAACGCTGGATCGGGTCGTCACCCTGGAAGAGGACATGACCTTGTCTGTGCACGGCTCACGCCGTATCGCACAGGCTGGCGTGCTGCTGACGGAGGGAGGCCGATTTGAAGGGAACGACGACGTGATGGTCGACGACGGCGGTTTTGAGGGTGGGCACGGCGCGATCCAGACACCTGTTGCCGCCACTGGAGTGACGGCGGCCGGCCTCGCAAGTATGGGGCGCTCCTCGATCGAGCGGTACAACTGAAGTAGGGGCAGCCCTATCGTTCGGCCCAAGCGATCAACCGCGTGCTGCCGGTCAATTCGGCCGTTTGGGTCAATGTTCCGATTCACATCACGATTTCCCGATGCTCTCCAAACTCGTAGTTGACAATGCCGCAATGGCGACGCACGAATCGTTGGCGAATCGTTGGGGACGACGGCCTTTGACAGCCGTCACGGCGGAGCGTGACGGCTACAAATCATGGTCAATCTCCGACAATCTCCCACAATCTTCGAAGGAAAGCTTGAAATAGAGTCTCTTCGAGCTTAGACTCATGGGCGACTGTAGCCTTTTGTCGCCCGGGCAAACGGGTGGCGTTCCGCACACAGGAGGAAGTTCTCATGTTGTCGATCGACCGTCGTATTTGTTCCGCACTCGCGCGTGTCGGCGTGTGGTTGCTCTTGTTGGTGACGCTGGTTCCCAGCGTCGTGTCGGCTCAGTTCTTGATGATGCCGGATTCGACGAACAATCGTTTGGTGCTGTTCGATCCCTTCGATGGATCTCTTGTGGACTCCAACTACTTCGGCCTGGCCATGGGCACTCCTGTGGAAGCCATCCAATCCGGCAATGAGATTTGGGTTTCCGAGCAGCTGGGCGATCGGGTCTCGCGTTGGAGCTTGACCGGAACGCCGCTCGGGCAATTTGGAGGTGGTGCCACGGGAGGTCTGGACAACGTCCGGGGTATCGAAGTGATCAACAATGTGCTCCATGTGACCAACGCGGGTTCCGGCAACGGAGCTCCGGGCGCGAGCCTCGTCCAGTTTGATTCGGCGGGAACGAACCTGGGATTTCTGGCGATGACCAATTCCCCCGGACCATTTGACGTGGTCGATTACCAAGGCGGCCTGCTCGTTTCGTCTAGCAGTGCCAACGACGACATCCACAAGTACACTTACGCGGGAGCAAGTCTGGGAACGTTCTATAACGATACGGGCTTGAACTTTGTGGAACAGTTACGGATCGCAGCGAATGGAGACGTATTGGCCGCCGGTTTTTCCTCAAACAACGTCGCCCGCCTGGATGCAGCCGGCAACATTCTAAGTACGTTTGCCGCACCTGGCGCGCGTGGCGTTTGGGAACTTGGAAACGGCAACATCATGTGGACCAACGGTTCGGGTGCTCACGTGTTTGATGTGGGGACGGGAGCCAGCACGCAAGTCTATGACGGAGTGGGGCGTTTCTTGGGTTCCTTGGTCGTCCCCGAGCCTTGTTGCGGCGCCTGGGGTCTGGTTTGGCTGGGCGCAGTTTGCGTGTCGCGTGTCCGCCGTAACTTGATTTGACATTCGAGAATGGACTTGGGCGACTGACATTTGTCGCGATCGGTGGTGACGCCGATCGCGACTTGCCGCCGTGCACATGCCTCGTCCGCTTGCGCTGCGATCGGCCCTACGCCATCACCAAAGAGGGCTATCCAACCGCCGGACACGGCGGCGGGATTGCCTTACGCCGGATCGGGGGCGGCATTCGGACGATGCCATCGGGAAGCCAGCACGGTCAGCAAACCCAACAGCCCCGCACATCCCGCGCTGGGCTCCGGAACGCTGGATCCGATCGGCGGACTTCCGGTTGACATCGTGGTTGGAACCATGGTCGAAGCTGGCGTGAATTCGTCGGTTTCTGCGGAAGAGCTTACCGCTGGACCGGGTATGGCCAGGTCCAAGCTCGATCCCAGTTTCGATGCCGCTGCGGTACCTGCCGAGACAGGGTTAGCTGCCAAGACAGGGGTGAATAGGGCGTCGTTGTCCGATGCATCCTGCTGCAGGATGGCAGCACTTGTCGCGGCGTCCGTATCCGTTGAGACACCGGAAGCTGTAGATCCACCGCTCAAAATCTTTCTGTCCAGATATTTCCGCGTAGCGGCATCGAGGTGGAACCCCTCGTCGCTGATCGGCTGTCCCAGCGCCAACCGAGCCGCATTGTGGGCTACGTAACGCCCCGTTTCATTCAAGTGATTCGAATCCCGATACAGTTCTGACAAGGAGGCGAAGGGAGCATGCCCGGCATCGATATCTGTGGCGATCGCGTAGAGGATGTCGACCGCGCGATCCGATGCGACATTTCGCCCAGGATGGATTTGCTTAACGCTGTTGATCAATCTCTCGAAATAGGCCGCCGACGGACGCATCGAATTGGTATTAAGACGGCTGGTGTAGACATGCTCGAAATTATTTACCGACGGCCAACCGGTATGAATGACGATTGACGCTTCTGGTTCAAGGTCCATGATCGCGGAAACGATTTCGGTGTCCTGGGCCAGCGTCGTGCCCACGAAAGGTTGCAACATGACGTAATCGAAGTCGGTTGATTGCAGGGCTGTTTGCCAATTCGCAGAGCTGTCGATACAAACGTCACCGGGGTGATTGAAGGCATCGGCCAGGTTTCGATTGCAGGCGATATGCCATTGCACATCATCGTCTAGCAGCGCGGGGCGGCTGTCCCAAGTCAGCGAATTTCCCATGGTGAAAATGGAGTCAGCTTTCGCCATGCCGTGCAGCACTGCCAACAAAATTAACACGGTCGAAAGGCTTCGTTGCGTTGTGATCGGTTTCATCAAGTCCGTCTCCTGGCAGGGTTGTCGCGGCAAGTGGGGAATCGGGACGGTGTCCGGCGAGCGATCATGCGGGAGTCGATCGGGTTGCGGACGAGGCAGTCGCTCGTGCCAGACACGCGAGATTGCCCAGAGTATCGCCGGAAGACGGTCCGCAATCAAGCATCGGGAGGGCGGAAATCGGGGCGTTGACGGCAACAAAGCTGAGGTGGGTGGGGTTTCGGCGGTGGAGTGGCCCACGTTACCCTGAACAGAGCGGAGAGGGGTGAAGGACCTGCCAACCCACCTGACGTTACCTGGAGGGGTGCTTCGGGATTTCCTGCGTCCACCCTCGCACCTGGAACAGCGTGACTGGAAGATCCTTCGGTCGCTGACCGTGCGGCGCACGTTCTCAGCTCACTCAGGATGACACTCGGCAGTGAATTGCGTGGTACGACAAGCCTCTCTCCTCCCTGCTCTCTGCTCCCCGCTCGATCAATCAAGTCCCGCCGCGCTCGTCGACGTGTCCCGGTCGATCCGACGTTTCCACGCCCGCGTGACTCCCCAGACCTGGCTGGACGAGCGTGCCGCAGAGTCAGCACGGTCGGGCTTCAAGTACTCGCCACGATCGTCAACTGCCGTATACCCGGAAAACCGTCCGTCGGCGTTATGTCCGACGTACAGGTCACTGTCGATTTGGGTTCCCATCACGCGCATGAAGCCGCCATCCTTGTTGGCGCTCAATTGAATCGCCTCGTGGCCCAGCGCACGTCGGGGCTCGTTCGGATCTGGCGGGAGGGTCCCCGGCAGCGCGGGATCCAGGCGACAGGCATACACGGCAATCATGCCTGCATCATCTTCGGTGGCCGCGATCCGCACGGCGGGCTTGCCGTCGCTGGCTACGATCGTCAGTCGTTTACAGGTCACCGCGGTGCAGGCCAGTTGTTCTGGAGGGAAGAACTTGTCCCGCGCTCCCATTAGGAAGGCAAAGAAAATCAGCGGGTAGACGACCCAGCGTTCACGATTCGACATGGCACGTTCCAAAGCAAGAGAGGGAAAACCGCAATCAGGATAACAGGCCTGGCCGTCACTTGGATGAGCCAGCGACCTCAAGGAGCGTTTCGTTTGGCGTGCGATCCACCGCCCAGCAAGGCTTGATATTCGGCAAGGATCTGCGAGTGCCGCTCGGTTCCATTGGCGCGGTGCAGCGCATTCCGAAAGTGGACCCGCGCCACGGCGGGCTTTTGCTGCTGCACTGCCAGCCGGGCTTTCGCCAGCAGCCCCTCCAGCTCGGCATCGGCCTGCTGTTGACGCTGGCGTCGAATTTCCGCAACGCTCAAGTCACCGGTCTCAGCGGTACTTCTCGGCGGCATGTGATCGGCGGGCCGGTCGACCTGATGACGGCGTGCTCCAGCTCGCGCTTCGGGCGGCGCCTCGGGCAGCACGCCGTCTCCCAGCACCGGAATGATGCTGGTCACGAACGGGCGTTGTGACGTATCGCTGACCGAACCGGTGGTTCCATTGGTAATGACGACGATGGGATTAGTCGATGTGTAGGTTTGATCGGCACCTTGGCCAAACGCAAAGTTCAAGTTGACGGCACCGCCCCGTCCAAAACGGTAACCCAGCCCAAACGTGGTATCCGCGCCGGGATCGTAGCCGCCGAAGGGAGGTACGGCGCCAAACCCGCCTACTCGGAATGGAATCGAACCGTCGGCTGTCGGCACTCCGCCGGGACCCAGACCAATGATCCGCCCCGTACCTGGCAGATCGAAGTTGAAGCCCACCCCATTGCGCTCGTAGAAGCTGCTGGACGCCGTCTGCAGGGGGGATTCGAGCACAATCATTTGGGACCGGACCGGCAGCGCCGGCAGGCTGAGCAGCAGCGGAACGACGAATAGCCAGGAACGGGTCGTTCGTTTCCGCATCGCAAATTCATGAAATCGTCGAGCGACCATCAACTTGATTTTAGGCCAAGGGCTGTCGCGTCGTCAAACCGTGGGCGACGATGCGGGCATTTTGGCCCAAGAGCAAAACGGAGACTACGGGCGAACGCGCTTGGGCCAGCGTGTCACTTGAAGTACAATTCAGGCGTTGCCGCGGACCCAGCACTTCAACCACGGGGGCGAGAACATGTCTGACGCACGGATTCGGTCCCGGCCGGGATTTACGTTAGTTGAGCTGCTGGTAGTGATTGCCATCATCGGTGTGCTCGTCTCCCTTTTGCTGCCAGCCATCAATTCAGCTCGCGAGGCGGCCCGACGCATCGCATGTCGCAACAACGTGCGGCAGATTGGCCTGGCCATCGCGAATTTCGAGTCGGCACTCAGCGCGCTTCCGCCTGCGGGATTCCTGAGAAATCAGCAACCGCAGGCCGTGTGCATTAACGCCGCCAGCTTCAATACCAACTTTCGCTGTTGGCCCATCAGCAACGGATCGTACAATCGAAATCAACTGCTGGCCAGCTGGATGGTGTTGTGTCTACCTTACATGGAAGAACAGAGCCTGTACGATCAGCTCGATTTCGGCCGCGGCCTGCTCAATCAAGTGAATCCCCAGGCATTTGCCACTCCCATTGGTTCGTTGATCTGCCCCAGCAATTTGTCGGGCGCCAACGTGCCCTACAATGGCGCGGGCTCCCAGTCCCCCGCCCAGGGCGCCAACCTGCTGTTTGCGAAAGCCTCTTACGGGGCCTATTCGAGTCCTGTGCACATCGATCATTATTTTATCTTTGCCGGAGCGCTGGGTGGATTCGAGTTGAATAGCAAGACAGGGCAGCGTCTTGCCCGCGTTAAGGATGGTGTTAGCAAGACGTTGGCGGTCGCGGACATTAAGGCCATCGAGCGGGACTGGGATCAACGCGGCGCCTGGGCTCTTCCACTACCCGGTGTGGTCCTGGGACTGGATTGGCATCCCGTCGCCGGGGAGGATGGCTTGCGGGAGGATCGCTACATTCCCAGCCCCACGCCCACCAACACACGTCGTGCGCAATTACCCAATAATTATCTGGACCCCATCATCGGCGATGGGTTGTTTGAGTGCCAGGAGACCACCTGGCTGCGGAACGTCATGCGGGCTCCCTGCATTCCGATCGTGGACTACATGTCCGCAGCGCCCCGCAGTAACCATCCGGGCGGCGTCAACGCCGTGGCACTCGACGGACACGCCGGTTTTCTTTCCGACAACATCGATAATTTCGTATTCGCCTACCTCGTCAGCGTGAACGATGGACAGCCGTCCGATGTGACGGAATATTTGCGCTGACAAGAATACAAGATAGGCGCGCACGTCTCTGTGTGGGATGGATTGGCCCATCGCAATGAAGGTCGCTTTGGCCAAATCGGCTTCCACGGACGGGTAATCTGTCATGACGTGGGACGGTTTACCAAGTCGCTGGAGAATCTTCTCTGCTGGTGGCGTGAAATGGCGACATGGCCAATCCGTCCTACTGGGCTTTGGCGAAATCGCCAAACTCTTTCCTCGATAGTCGGCGATTGCTACAATCGCCGTAGTGAATCCTGCGTCGCCTGATTCGTCGCCGGGTTGATTGTATTCCACGATGGGAGAGTCCTGATGATCGCCAAGAAACGCAAGAGCACGCATGTCCCTAGACGTGGAAGTGGCTTACACCCCAGCATTTGGCTGCGACCTGAACCGCTCGAAGATCGGTTGCTCTTGACGGCCGTTGGTTTCTCGGGACCGGACGGAATGGTCGATTGGGAGGCCGCGGTCATCTCGCCATGCGCGGTTCCGACCTCGCACACGGTGACGGTCGGCGACAACCTGGATGCGGTCGGCCGTACCGTGGGGGCGATCGACACGTTCAGCGGCCAGATCATGAAGGACGGCGCCAGTAGTCCGCACCAAACCACGCCGCCTCCTGGTGAAAGCCATGACAAGCTGTTGACGTCGGCAAAGCCCATGGTCCGCATGAAGTTGCAAATCGTGGACCTCGCGGGTCATCCGATCGATACGATCGGCACGGGCGAACGATTCGAGCTGCGTGTATTCACGGAGGACTTGCGCGAGATTCCGTATGGCTTGTTCGCCGCGTTTCTGGACGTGAATTACCCGATGGGGCTGGTTGCGGTCGATGGTCCCATCGTGCATTCGTCGCCGTACAACAATCTAGTGGTCCACGGGTCCACGCAAACCCCCGGTGTGATCGATGAGGTGGGAGGAGCCGGTCCTTTGCGCATGCTGGGAGCGGGTTCCTTTGAAGTATTTCGCATCCAGATGCGCGGGGCAACACACCGGGCGTTGCCCAGTTCAACTCGGACGCTGCCGACGATGCCGTGCAGCACGCGGTGCTGGCATATCTGATCAATGAGGTGATCGACACGAGCCTCGTCGATTTTGGCAGCGCCGCCTTGACAATCAACGCTTCCGCAAATTGGCAGCCGCAACCAGTCGATTTAGAGAAAGCAATGGTCGAATCCGGAAGTCCTGGTGCCACCGTCGATCCGAGCGTGCCGTCGGAAGATGGGCTAACCACTCCCCAGCCCGAGTGTTCTGTGCGCTATCCCGACCAGGGACGGATCCCGTACGAAATCGAGGATGGGGGCGACGCTCCTGCGGTGACGCTGCACGCATTGGATATCGTGGAATTGGCTCCTGTCCCCATGCGGCGAGGCACGATCATGGACAATCCCATGGGGCATGCTGAGACCGATACGCGACCGGCCGCGGCGCTCGCGTCGATCGCGAATGCCGACGCGCCAATCGCTGCCGTATTTCTCGCTGCGGCATCTCGACCCACGATGAATTCGCCGTCGAAAGCAGCGGTGACGGCCAATGCTCATTCGCTGATGGAGTCCGTCATTCAGGACGACGAGTTGGTGTCGCGGTACGCCGACGGGCCGGCGCATGCGTCGTCAGCTTTTGGCGCGGCGCTGACTAGTCGCCTGGACGTGCACGACACATACTTTGCTCAACGCCCGCATGACGCGGACCGTTCGTCGCAAGGCAGAAGTGGCAAGCATCTTTCGTTGCCGACTGTCGACGCGATGTTTGCCGAATTGCCCAGCCGAACTCGAATTTCATCTTGACGACGCTGAAAACGCGCGCGGCACGGTCAGCGACCACAGGCAAGACCTTCCCACGGCGTCGGATCTGTCGACACACGCCAATTCCGGAACGCGTCCCCGCTCGTCGGTGTCGTGGCTGTGGGACTCTTCGGCGGTGCCTGCACTTCGCTTCGCTCCGTTCAGGATAACGTGGGTCCGCTGACGATCTGCCGAGACCAGGAAGTTGTGTATACGATGACGGGCCGCGAAGGGACCCGGCGCGTAAACTCCGGCACGAGGGCTCGCCGCCCATCGAAAGTATCTGCCAAATGGCTTAGAATATGGAAGAGCGGAACTGCGAGACTCAACTACATCCGTTTCCGCCCCAACTACCGATTTTATCCGCAATACAAATACGAAAGGAGTAGCGTCGATGAGTTGGTCAAATTCCACATCGATCCAGGTGTTCGGCTTACATGGATTGTCTGTTACTGAACGGCCGTGGGAACTGCGATCGCTGTGCGTTACGGTCGTGGTGTGCCTCCTCAGTGCCGCGCTGATCGGCTGCCGGGGAGAAAAAGCAGACGAAGTTGATGTTAAAGAGGTCACGGTTGAGTTCGAGGAGACTCCGGCCGAGCAACCGTCCATGAGCCCCGCGGAGCCAGCAGAAACACCGACGGACATGCCAGATGACGCCGCGACGAGCCGTAGTCCCAAATCTGACGACTCCGTGAGCACGGTCTCGACCGATACGCAGGCAGCCGACGCGGCGCCGATGAGGTTGTCGTTCGATCCCCGGACCGTCGTTCTGGGGGCGACGGAACTGTTCGCGGGGATTCCCGGGTCGGGGAAGCTAACGAAAGCACAGGTTGCTGCCTGGTTGGCGATGCCGGCCGTATACGAAGTCATCACGCCGGAACTCCCGTTGGGCATGTCGGCGGCAGCCGCCGCGGTGCAGGGAGTGGACGACAACCCCCTGACGCTAGCGAAAATCGAACTGGGGCGGCAGTTGTATTTCGACACGCGCCTCTCGTCAGACAATACGACGAGCTGCGCCAGCTGCCATCATCCAGATTTCGGCTGGACTAAAGACACGCAGTTCGGCGTCGGGGTGGGAGGGCAAACGGGAGCGAGAAATTCCCCGGTGAGCTTTAACCGCATTGTGAGTGGGGCTCAATTCTGGGACGGCCGCGCCGCCTCCATGGAAGAGCAGGCTGTGGGACCAATCGCCAACCCTATCGAAATGGGGAATACGCACGAGCAGGCGGTTGAGACGGTCGCCTCCATCGAGGGATATCGGATGCAATTCGATCGCGTGTTCCCGGGTGAGCAAATCACGATCGACCACATCGGTAAGGCACTTGCCGCGTTCGAGCGCGCCTTGGTGACGGGACCGGCGCCGTATGATTATCTGGAACAAGTGCGGAATATCGAACGCAATTTCGACGAGGAGGAAATCGCCGACCTTGCGGAGGATGACCCGGAACTTTACCACCAGTACATTTTCGCCAAGCAGCAAGCCGCGAACATGTCGGAGGCCGCCATCCGCGGACGCGATCTGTTCTTCAGCGAAAAAGCCAACTGCACGGCCTGCCACGCCGGCGCGAACTTCAGTGACGAACAATACCACAATCTGGGTGTGGGCATGGAGGCTGCGGAGCCCGATTTGGGCCGGTACGAAGTGACTAAAGAGGAAAAGGACAAAGGCGCTTTCAAGACCCCCACCTGTCGCAATGTGGCCAACAGCGGTCCCTATATGCACGACGGCAGCCAGAAGACGCTGGAAGAAGTTATCGATTGGTACGATAAAGGCGGGCATCCCAACCCGTACCTCAGCGACAAAATGAAGAAGCTGTCGTTGACGGCGGAAGAGAAAGCGGAATTGGTCGCGTTTCTCCGCGAAGGTCTGCAGGGAAGCTTTCCGGCCGTGGAGCAGGATCGGCTCCCGGAATAGGAGCGCTGAGGATAAACGACTCTGCTCCAGTGTTTCTCGCACCGGAGAATCTCGGTTACTTCCGCGCTGGCAACGTGTCGAACCCGCGTGCGAGTTGCAGTATTTTACCGGCAAGACTCGACGTGCAGCGGGCCTGCTGACATCGTTCCAGCATGGCAATCCGCCCGCTGGGATCCCGAAATATCGCGACTTCTCAACAGATTTGGCTCGACGATTCTCATTCCCATAAGTTAGGATGAAACTTAGTCGTTTTCGGGTGCGTGGCCGCGAATTTGGGTCTCGCGAAACCATCGTTCGGCGAGACGCGTCAAATCAAGCCTTGGGGGTCAGCGTGCGCCAACGGGATTTGCGATCAAGCGAGTTCCGCAGTACGCCGGATAGGGGTGCGCCAGCTTTTGGGCTGCCGAAAGGCGAGATACGGAATGGCGTCCAGCACCTGACATTCCGAACTCGAATGTAGCGAGGATGCCGACAGGTGATCGTTACGGAGTTTCAATTAGAGCGATTTCTGGGTGGGAATCCCTTGCGCGCGCTGGACCTGGGAAGCGCCCTGAATGTGGCTCTGGTGCGCAGCGCCGCCGGGCGTGCTCAACTGCTGAATGTGATTCCCACGGCGCTGTTTGGACCGGCCGACTTCTTCTGGCACGGTGACCAGGAGGAATTCGCACACGACATTGGTGGCGTCGTGGCCATTCGGTCGGACCGGGGCGTACTGCGCATTCATCGCGACAGCCAGGACGGTTCCTGTGTCGTCCTGGGGGCCGACGGACTCAAGGTCGACCCATCTCGTCTCGATGAACTGCTGGAAGGCATGGGCGTGAGGGAATACCGCGACGTATTCACTTTCAACCTGGATCGGCTGCGTCAACTCGTGGGCCGCGGTCCTCAGACCATACCACGACTGGTCAAGATGGCACGGATGCTGAAAGGTTTCGCGCCGACCCCCTCGGAGCCCCGCGTAGCCGGCGCATGCGATGTACCGCCGCTGGACTTGTCCGGCACCACGGAGGCACTCGACGCACTCCAGGCGTTGCTGAAACAACAAGCGGAAGTCGCCGGCTCGGTCTCCGCCGACAACAGTCGCCCCGCGGTAATCCAGGATCGAGAGCGTCTGACGCGCGAGCTGAAGAAGGTCGATGCCTCGCTGGCAGATCTGCAATCGAAAATCGAATTTGTCGAAAAAGAGATCGACGAAACGCAGTGTGCCATGGCGCTGCACCGTGGCCGCGCGCGGCACGCGGTCATTTCACGTGAACTCGCCGAATTGGCGGATGGACCGACGTCACAAGCGATCACCGATATCAACGAGGGTTCCATTGAACGGCTGGACTTGAAGATTGCCGAGTGCAAGCAGCAGCTAAGACAGCTGACGGACGAACGGGACGAGCTGGCTCGCCAGGGCAAGCAACTTTCGCGCGACGACAGAGCTGCCAGGCTCGTGATGCAAATTGAATCGACGTTGATCCACGAGAAGTCAGCTATCAAAGACGCGGAAGCGACCGATCGACTCAAGCTGAAAATCGAAGACCTCGAAACACGTTTGGAGGATGAACGACGGCTCGACAGCGACGCCCTACACCAGCACTCCTCGAGCTTGGCTCAGGAGACCCAGGCCATTTCCCGTCTGGAGAAACTGGCGGAACGTTTGCGCGAGGCAGAACGCCATCAGGAGTCGGCTGAGCATCGATTGACGCAAGCCGAGTCCGCGGCGCTCGGTAGCGGATTTGCCCATGTCGGCTCCCCCTCGGAATCTCTGCGACCGGAAGATAGCTTCGCGCTCCAAGAAGCGGAACAACGCGTGTTGCAGCTACGGGAAAATATCGATCAGGACGGCCAGGCAGGGCGACTGCAGGAGGAACGCCGCGCCGCCATCGACGATCTGCGCTACTTGCATGAACGGCAATTGCTGCCGTTACAGACGCTGATCACTTTGGGACTGGCATTTGTGGCTGGAGTGGTCATGGTGATCTACGGCGTGACACAATTTCACCCGTACGCGAATTGGAAACTGGTGGGCGGCGGCATGCTGATCACGGGCGCTGTGTCGCTGATCAAGATGTTGCTCGATCGGGACCGTACCCATGTGCTGGATCGGGCCCGGATGAGGTTGGCTCAAATCGACGATGAGCTGGCGCACGCACAGGGCATGGATGAAACCGACTCCAGCGGCTGGCACGCACAATTAACCGAAGCCGAAAATCACCTGGCCGAGCTTCGCGCGCGTCTGAGCAGCCTGCCGGCTTGGGAAACACCGTCGACTGCCCCAGGGGATGTGGTCCCTGTCGACCTGGCGCACTCACAGCTACAGGAGGCGCAACGCAGGCACCGGGATGCGCACCAACAATGGCGTGAACTGCTGTTGGATCTGGGTATCTCCCCTACCCTGACGCCCGCGCTCAGCTCGCGAAGCGATGGCCAAACGGGCCATGCAGAGCGTACCGCAGACCGAATCCCAGGCATCGCAGTTGCAGATTCAACTGGCGGCGGCTCGAGCCGAATTGGACGTTCGCCTGGATTGGCTGACGATGGTCACTGGCAAATTGCGGCAACTGCTCAAGGACCTGGGCCTGCCGTCCGGAGGTTCGCTCAGCGAGCAATTCCACACGCTGCGCGACGCCTACAATGAATTCAACGAGCGACGTCAAACACGTCGCCAGCTGGCGCGTGAAATTCGAAAAATCCGCGTTAAGGCCAGTCAGGTCCGCGACACCGGACGACGTCATGCCGCACAGCGACAACAGCTGGCCGCGGAAGTCGCGAAACGAAAGCTCCAGCAGCAGTTCCAAAACGAATCGCGCGCTGAACAGCGGCGGTTGCTACAGCAGCAGCGGGACTTGATCGAGCAGGACATGGACGAGTTCCAACATCGGTTTGGCGTGGAAGGAAAACCCATGCTGGCCGATCTGACGGACCTGGAACTCAGCGCACGACTAACGGAACAACAGGACAAGATTGCCAATCTCCGCGACAAATGCCTGAAGCAGTCCGAACATCGGGGACGGCTGCGCGCGATGTTGGAAGAGGACCAGGAGGAGGTGCAAATAGCGGCAGCCGGCATCGATTGGGAAAGTGTGTTTCGGCACACGAAACAGCTGCGCAGTCGACTGCTGGACCAAGCCCAGGGCTTGCGGCCACGCGTTGCGAACCAAGTGGCGCCGACCATCGTGCCCCGATACCTGGAACATGCGTCGCAGTATCTGGATCAGTTTACGGGAGGCCAGTTTCGAGGATTGAACCTGGTTGACGAGGATCGTGATCTGATGGTGCTGGACGGAGAGGGACGGGCGATCCCGCTCGCCGAGGTACATCCCAACCACTTCGCGAATATCTTCTTCAGTCTGTGGCTGGCGCGTATCGAAGCCTACGCCGACCGCGGCGTGCGGTTACCCGTGGTGTTGGAAGATCCGTTGGAATCAACCCGTGATACGCGCCGTGACGTGGTGGCCCAACTCCTCACGCAATTCGCCGCCAGAGGGCACCAGTTGATCCTGGTGACCGCTCATGCGGAAAATGCCCGTCAGTTCGCCACGCTGGGTGTCCCGATCGCGGACTTTTCAAAGCGGGAGCCCGTGCCGCAACATGTGGACGCGGAAGAACTGCAAAGCGGCGTTTGAAGCGAAATCACGTGGCCCTGCATCTGCCGGGATGTTTGTATCGGCCCGCCGGGTCCTTCGAGATTCTTGCCGCTGAAACCGCGAACCTACAGGCGAGGCTGTCCACTTTCCCCCCTTGTCAGCCGGTTTGCGTCAGCATCCGGTCCGGATTGCCGCGAAAACCGCGTGCTCATCATGCACGTCGGCTGCTTACGACGCAGCGAGGTTACCGGTTCGGTCGAAACACACTGACGTCGACCTGCGGGGCTCGCCCTTGCATGAGGTCGTCCAGCACGACGGCCGAACCAGCGGACATCGCAATGCCGCTGCGGAAATGTCCGGTCGCCACATAGATATTGGTCAGCGGCTCGATTCGTCCCAACAGGGGAAAGCCGTCTACGGTACCGGGCCGAAAACCCGCCCACTGCCGGATCAACTCGGCGTGCGCCAACTCGGGAATCAGCGTCCAGGCGAATTCCTCCAAGCGGCGGCGGGCCGCCGCCGTGACTTCGTCGCCAAAGCCGACTTCTTCCATCGTGGCACCCACCAATACCAGGCCATCGTCGCGCGGAACAATGTAATTCGGTCCCTCGTAAATGACCCGGCGCAGGGCAACCGGGTCCAGCTTGTACAACAACATTTGTCCACGCCAGGGGATGATCTC
This sequence comes from uncultured Planctomycetales bacterium, assembly GCA_963695565.1. Taxonomy (GTDB): domain Bacteria; phylum Planctomycetota; class Planctomycetia; order Pirellulales; family Pirellulaceae; genus CAVOGW01. The sequence goes on along the minus strand of CAVOGW010000001.1, from coordinate 335,634 downwards.
GGCGTTCAGGCCACACTGACGCAGGTGTCGCTCCGACCACGCTCCGCTGCAGATGCAATAGGAATCGGCACGCAATGGCTCGCCGGTCGACAGCCGAGCCAGCCCTTCGTTTTTCTTGATCTCCCAGTGACCGACTTCTTCGCTCAGAAACCGGACTCCTTGCTGGCGACACGCCTGCTGGAGCGCTTTGAGCAATCGGGGAGGCCGCACCGTGGCTTCATCCGGCAGAAAGTACGCGGCATGCCACAATCCACGCTGCAATCCTTGTTGCAAGGCGGGTTCCAACTGCGTTCCACGCAGTTCATCCAGCGGCTCGACCTGAATCCCCTCCTGCTGCCATTGGGCCGCCGACGCGCTCAAGGCCGCGGACTCCCCCTTCGTCCTCGCCACATGAATGGCGCCACGCGTTCTCAGCTCAGCGTCAATTCCAGTTTGCGTCCGCAAGACCTCGCACCACACCGTCAGGGTTTCGCGGCTGTAGGCCCGCAATCGCTCGTACGCATCGGGCGCTTGCGCGAGATTGGCAGGTGGCAACAGTCCCGCCGCGGCCCACGAAGCCTGGTTTTGGCTCAAGGGTCGATCGACGATCGCGATACTGCGTCCCTGCCGGGACAACTGATAGGCCACAGACAGCCCCAGTATCCCTCCGCCGATAATGGCAACCTCGTACATCGGTGTCTCCGGCCTGGTAGCCACAGTGATCTGGCCGTCGGTCAGACTCCTGTTCAGAATATGGTTCTTGTTGATGGGTCGTTGAATATGAGCAAGCGCATCACCACCGGAAACCAGACTGCTGCAGCGACGGGCGGCGCGGTAGGTTGTTTTCTAACGTTTGCAGCCCGCCTGGCAAGTAGACCGCATCCCAGGAAACTCAGTAAACCATGCGTCGGCCGGACGTTTCACAAGGCGGATAGCGAACTCGCAGAATCCGGACTGGCGGGTCTCCAGGATGCTGGATACAACTCGGCACCAAGACAACAGCGACCAGGCACCGGCCGTGGCACCGAGTCCTGCGGCGACACGAGAGCGCACCACGTTGGGTTACCTATCGCGCGGTGGACGACTTTCGTTCATCCGACGGACAGCCGAATCGCGTGCGCCCTGGCGTGACTTAGGATCCGTCAAAGCTCCATCAGTATCGGGAGGTAATTAGCATGAACCAAATTGCGGCCGCCATTCTCATACTTTCAGCCACGATCTGCGGACACATCTCGGGCGATCGCCCCACGAACGACGGCTTTGGAGGATTGATGGGTCTGTTGGCCTTAGGTCTGGGGATCTGGGGTGCCATGTCGTTACTGATGTCAACGCTACGCGAGCGGGAGCGCACATTGGAGGATGCACCCCGCCTGCCTTCGATCAGCGCGGCCGCCGTGACCGGACTGCGCAATTTGGCCAGTAATTATACCGCTGGCTTTAACCAGCGCCCCGAGCCGGGCTACTATCGACTGACTCCCGAAACCAGTGCCCAAGTGCAGGCGATCGCTCAGCTGCGCGGCCAAGACCGCCATCAGGTCATCGAAGAGACCCTACGGCGTCATTTGCCGCGCGGAGCTTCGGGGCGGGTGGCATAATCGCTCACCAGGCCATCCCCAGAAATGGCCTGGGCCAACCGGGCTTCTGCCTCGCGGAGCTTCTGTACGACATACACCAGCTCGTCCAGGTGCTGATCCATAATCCACCGCGACTCACCCGTCAGCATCGCGGTTTCCTTGACCGCCAGCAGCCATGCCTTGGTCCAGGCATTCCATGCCGAGATCTTCACCCGATGATCTCGTAACAACGCACGCATACGTAATTTAATATCGCGGCGACGGGCGGCCAGCTGCTGGCGGTAGCGGACCAACCGGCGGAGTTCGCGTATATATTCTGGCGCATGCCAGACCTTGGGGAGGTAACCCACTCGGACCAGGTCGGCAAGCAAGTGGGCGTCCCCCCAATCGGTCTTATCGGGACTCTGCTTGATGCGAGCCACGTAACCGGGATGGGCTAGCGAGACGGACCATCCCGCTTTATCGACCAACTGGTCTGCAAGGCACGCATGACGCAATTACATGCGCAAAACAAATTCATATCCAATCGTCCAGACATTTGCGATTCAAAAGGACCTTTCCCTTTTCGTTCAGCACGCACACTTGCACGCCTGATTGGTGATAGTCCAAACCTACAAACACGGTTACAATAGACATGTCCGTTGCTCCTGGATGGGTAATGCATGGGCTAAATGCTCGAATATCGCATTCGAGCCCGTCTGGGACAACGGACCTTTTCATACCCATCTAAGGCATCGCGTTAGCGAGCCGAAGGATCTTCCAGCGACGATGGCGATCGTCGTATTCTATTTGATGAAGCAGGGTTGGTTGGCAGATCCTTCAGTCGCGTTGCTCCTTCAGGATGACATTTCTCACGGTCTGGTTTGCATCAGCTCACCCCAAGGGCTTCCCGCGTGAAATACGTGAGCTTGGCGACGCTTGTCTTGGCCGCAGCGCTATTGCTGATGCGACTGCCCATCCTACGGCGGACGACTTTATTGGGACCCGGCCTATGGCTGCTCGCCGCCCTGACCGCACTCAGTGGTGCATGCGGCCTCCGCTGGAGTTCTCAGCATCCGCTGGTCATGGTCGTCGAATATCTGGCGGCGGCGCTGACGATCTGCCCGTTGGTGTCAGTGCTGGGCGCCAAGCGTCCGCAGCATCGTGCCTGGCATTTTGTCGTCGCCGCGCTTTACCTGGTGCTGATTCTACCAGCCGCCGACGCACTCGTTTTCTTTCGCTCGGACGGAATTGAGCTGCATCTGGTGCGTCGGATATTCCTGGTAATCCTGGTGGGGATCGGGATGGCCAATTATTTGGGCACGCGTTTCTGCTTCTCGGCGATGTTGTTTGCGGCAGGTCAGGCATGCCTGTTTGCGTCGTCGATGCTTCCAGCATCCCGTTTCTCGATGAATGTCGGCTTCAACCCGGGTTACGTCCTGATCGGGCTGGCGATCGCGCTGGTAGGTCTCGACCTTCCACGCCGGAGGTCTCCACCAAGTGGCCCGACACGGGCGTGGCTCGATTTTCGCGACGCCTTCGGTGCGGCCTGGTCCCTGCGTGTGGCTGACCGCATGAACCGCGCATCCGAAAAACTCGGCTGGGGCGTACGGCTCCACTGGTCAGGTTTTGTCGCCGAGCGCGATTCCCGAGCCGTGCCACGGCTGGGGGCGGCGGCTGAGCGGAGTTTTCGCATGTTACTGCGGCGATTCGTGTCGCCTCCCTGATCTCAACCCATCGGAAGTTCGCGGTATTCCGGGCCGAGATCGGCCTCAGCGGGCGGTGCGGCCGCGCCGGCGGGTTCCAACGATTGTACGACCTGCGCTTGGATGTAGAGATTGTGCCCTTGATTCGGGTGATTCGGCCGGGGCACGAAAGGCTCATTTTTGCGGATAATTCACTCGATGAAAACGGGCAAGTGAACCGCTCAATCGCGCGAAACCAAATCGCCGTTGCAAGCCGGTTTGACTGCACCGAAAGAAATTCCTCGCGGGACCCGTGCTGGCCGACACAGAACGAGCGTGTCGCAGTCGCGGCTGGAAACAACGATCGACTCGTCAAGGAGCTTGGATTATGAAGTGGACCATGGCATCAATTGCAGCTTTTGTTTTGTTGATTGCCGCAGGGTCGTCGTACGGGGGCATCTACGACGGATCAGGCAACGCGGGCTGCTGCGGGGCGGACTGCAACTATGGATATTCGTTGTGGGAGGGATTCTGCAGCGGCGGAGACTGCGGTAGCGCCTGTGGCAAGGGTGGATGTGGCCTGGGCGGTTTCTGCAAGCCTGCCAGTACCGGCGGAGGCTGGTGGTATGGGGGCGCGCCCGGCTGCGGATTGGCTCGGCTACGCGGGCCCGGCTGCGGCGCGCCGGGCTGTGGCGCGGGTGCCGGTGCGTGCTGCGGTGCGTGCGGGGAAAGCACGTGCGATGGCGACTGCGGCTGCCAGGGCCCAGGTTGGGGTGGCGGCTGGTGGTACGGCGGCTCACCCTGCTGCGGTTTCGCTCGGTTGCGCGGCCACTCCTGTGGCACCGCCTCCTCGTACGGCTGGGGTATGCTGGGCGGATGGGACACCGGATGCTGTGACGGTGGGTGCGCCGGAGGCTCCTGCGGCTGTCAGGATGCGGGGTGTGCCGGCTGCGGTGGCGGATTCAGTTGCCAGCTGCGTGGCATGGCCGAAAAATTTCGCAGTCGCATGGCCTGCCGCTCCTGGATGGGCGGCGGTCTGCTGGATTGCTGCGGCCTGACGGACGGATTTTGCAATTCGGGATTCAACTACAACTATATCAATCAGTGGAATGCTGAGCCGCAGCCGGCTCCCGTAATGGAAGCGCCCATGAACACGTACGGGTCCGGCGCGGTTGCCAATCCCGGATACCCCAACAGCGCCAACGGGTCGGTGGAAACAGCGCCTGCGGACTCTGGCGATGCCGTATACGAAAGTTCGCAACTTGGTGAAGAGGTTCCCGAGTCCCCGGACTTTTCCAATTAGCTCAATCGGACACAAGGCAAGTCGGAACCGAACGTTGTTCGTTTGTTGTTGCCAGGAGCCTCTCGCGAATTCGCGAGAGGCTTTTTTTGTCGCCAGGTAGGCCGTTGAGTTTTTCTGGGTAATTCCTATGATAACGGTTCGTTTGCTCGCCGCTGGGAGGAATGCACAAGATGATGACCGTCGACGAATTCATGGGGCAGCTCAAGGCCAAGAACCCTCAGGAAACCGTCTTCCATCAGGCCGTTCACGAGGTCGTCCAGTCCGTGATTCCGGTACTCGACATGCATCCCGAGTTGCGAGATGCCCGGATACTGCAGCGAATCGTGGAACCTGAGCGGGTTGTGATGTTTCGGGTTCCCTGGGTGGACGACCGTGGCGACGTGCAGGTCAATCGGGGTTTTCGCATTGAGATGAACAGCGCCATCGGCCCCTACAAAGGAGGGCTGCGCTTCCATCCCACGGTAAACCTTGGCGTGTTGAAGTTTCTGGCCTTTGAGCAGACTTTTAAGAATGCGCTCACGACACTGCCCCTGGGCAGCGGCAAGGGCGGCTCCGATTTCGATCCCAAGGGAAAGAGCGATTTGGAGGTGATGAAATTCTGCCAGTCTTTCATGACCGAACTCTACCGTCACATTGGAGACCGCACGGACGTTCCCGCCGGTGATATTGGCGTGGGAGGCCGCGAAATTGGCTTCATGTTCGGCCAATACAAAAGAATTGCTAACGAGTTTTCCGGAATCCTGACCGGCAAGGGCCTGGACTGGGGGGGCAGTGTCATCCGACCGGAGGCCACCGGTTATGGTGCGGTTTATTTCGCCGACGAAATGTTGAAAACTCGCGGAGAGAGTGTCCGCGGCAAGACCTGTCTCGTGTCGGGATCAGGAAATGTCGCACAGTTCACCGTGGAGAACATCAATCGGCTTGGTGGACGTGTCGTTACCTTATCGGATTCGGAAGGCTTCGTTCACGATCGCGACGGGATCGGGCCGGAGAAATTGAGTTGGGTCAAGGAGTTGAAGAACGTGCGACGAGGTCGCATTCGAGAATACGCCGCACAGTTCGGCTGCGACTTTTACGACGGTCAGCGTCCCTGGGGCGTCGAAGGAGCCCAATGTGCTTTTCCCAGCGCAACGCAGAACGAGATCGATTTGCAGGATGCCAGGCTGCTGACCAAGAATGGCGTGTACTTGGTATGTGAGGGTGCCAATATGCCGACCGTAGCGGAAGGCGTCCAGCACTTCACAGAGACGAAGATCCTGTACGGTCCGGGCAAAGCAGCCAATGCCGGAGGCGTGGCGACCAGCGGGCTGGAAATGGCGCAAAACGCCAGCCACACCGCCTGGTCGCGCGAAGAAGTCGACCAGCGGCTGGTGGGGATCATGGTCAACATCCATCGAAACTGCCGAGAAACGGCAGAAGCGTATGGCCGTCCAGGAAACTACGTCGTGGGTGCCAATGTCGCCGGCTTTTTGAAGGTGGCCCGGGCCATGTTGGATCAGGGCGTCGTGTAATCAAAGGGAGAAGTCGATGAAACGCAAAGCCGTAGGCTACTTCGAAGGGACCGATCCGGCGGTGCTGACGAGCCTCGTTTGCGATGGGCGCGTTACGATTCCCATCTCCAACGGGCTCGATAACCACGGGCTGCATATCCGTCTACTGAATGAGGAGTCGAGAGTCGCCGTCCTGATCGGATACCTGCACAAAATCGACGCCCCGATGGGCGATGACACGCAGGCTGAGGACATATTCCACATTTGTCAGACCTATCAAATCCCGTTCCTGCTGATCGTACCGCGAGAATTACACGAGTGTGCCCGCGCGAAATTTGACTGTCCGGATGTCGTGCAGTTTGCCGACCCGTCCGAGGTGCTGGAAACGGCACGCAAGATCCTGCAGGATTGATCGGAGCGAGATTTGTCGCCGATCGGACGGCGCTGCTTTGCTGTCGCATGCAAGCACGAATCGCAAACGAGTCAGTTTTGCCGCGCACACTCGCTTGCACGTCGGGCTCGTATTTAATGGCAGGCTCACTCGCTTGCACGTCGGGCTCGTATTTAATGGCAGGCTCACTCGCTCGCGCGTCGTGCTTGTATTTTGTGGCAGGCTCACTCGCTGGCGCGTCGGGCTTGTACTTGCCGCACGCAGAAGTAAAAGCCCGTCAGGGAGTTTCCGCGGCCGGCAGACTCTCCTCGGCGGGTAGTTTCTCCAACTCGGCCAACAGTTCTTCCGCTTTGGATCGATTTGGAAACAAGCGGTTGTTCCCTGTCAGCGTCTGCTCGAGCAGTGCCTTGGCCACCGCCGATTGCCCGACGTCGTTCATGATAACGGCGGCGAAATAGGCCGCTTCGGGTCCTACGCCCCCGGCGGACAGTGCCTGCTGGACAAGTTGTGCGGCATCGTTGGTACGCCCAAATTTACTCAGCACCCAGGCGAGGGTGATCTTGGCTTCGCGACCCGTCATTTGATTTCGGTCCGCGTATAGCCGGTTGCACATTTCCGCATATTCCACGGCCTTTTTTCGCTTCGCCTCGTCCGTCTGTTCGACCAAAGCAATCGCCAGCTGATTCAGAGCCAAGGCGCTGGTGGGCGCGTTGTCGAGGGCTTTTTGGAACGCCTCCACAGCCTTGGGATAATCCCCCTCAAATCGGGCCAGGAACCCCAATAGGACCTGCGTTTGCATGGAATCGGGGTCAATGCGCTGGGCCGCCGCGGCGCACTGTCGCAACAGGTCCGTTTGTCCCGTATTCAGGGCAAACTGCGCTGCGGCCAGTTGGGTTTTCAGCGTGTCTGGATCGCGTTCGACAGCCATGTTGACTAGCTTCCGCGCATTATCGTCCCTCCCCGCATCCTGGTACAAATTGGCCATATTGATTTCGGCGCGCCCCGCTTCGTCGGGCGACTTGTTGTAAATGCGCTGAAAAATTTCGTAGGCTTTTGTTTCGTTTTGCTTTCCTCCCTGCTTGAAAATCGCTTGGGCCAATCGAGCGTTGATCAGCAAATTGTCCGACTCGAAGGTCAAAGCCTCTTCAAAGGCGGCCTGGGCATCCTTCCATCGCTCACGTGCAGCCGCAACGGCTCCCACGCCTGCGTAGGCTCGCAATGCCAGTAGCTTCTTGCGGGCGGCTTCAATACCGGCCGAATTCAAAGTCTCCACCCCTTTGTCGAATAACAATGCCGCATCGGTAAATCGCCCTTGCTGCAAGGCATTCTCACCGAACGCAACGTAGGACTCGGGATCGGCCGGCTCATCCCGAGCTGCCATTTCGTAAGCCGTCCTGGCGGCGGAGCCGAGGTTGACGCGGGCATACATGCGGCCGAGCATAATGCCTACCGGCGGAAGTTCGGGATGCGCCTGCTTGGCTGCCTTGAGCGAATCTTCGGCACCCTTGAAGTCACGTTTCGAGAACTTAGTGGCTGCTTCACGGACACCCGGGTACTTTTCCTCAAATTGTTTGAGCGCCAGTTGTTGCTGAGACTGCAAGAGCGACTCCAACCCCTCTTCTTCCTTCGGTTCCACAACTTCCTGAGCCCCCAGGTTACTGGCCGACAACAGGGCAACCAATCCGACAAGCAGCATTGGCCCTAACCACGATGTGAGGGTAGGCCGGCGGACCTGAAACACAGGATCGCGATTCACCAACCTGGCAACGACGCAACATGATGGCGCCCGCCCTAGCGGGAAAGAGTCTTCAGAAAATCGCATTCTAGTTCTCCAACAATGGTTTGCATCGCGTCCGCGATTTGAGGTGTTTTTACAATCCGCGTCCCGTAGTAGCCACGACGCTCGAGCTAACGAATGACCTGCAAAATCAGCAGGCGGAAAGCGACGTCGTGGGTGGGCCGTGGGCAGCCGAGGTTTGCCAAGACGAACTCAGAGCTGTGCAGTACAGTTTATTCTACTGTTTCGCTGCGGCCGCGACATGGGTGACCGGGTGGCAGCACAGCTATTTTACGCATCAGGGCAATGCGAAGCGGCGATGAAATTCCCAGATCGTTTGATTTGCGTCGATCAACAGGGTCGACTTTCCCAGATAGTCAATCGTCGGAACCTGCCCCGGCCAGGTGTGTCCTCCGCCATGAATGGTAATCCACCGCACCTCTGGCCCGGATACCGCATTCTCGTACACCCGCGTCTGAACCCAGGTTTCTTGGTCCGCAGAAACCGGGGCTGGCATCCGTGGCGGCAGTTCGGCGGGTGGAAATTTGCACTCGTTGCGTCTCGCCCATAGTTCCACCGTTTCACGCACGGGCAGGAACCCTGATTTTGTAAAACTATGGTCCCCGACACCACCGTCGATGGGAACGTAGCGGTCCGCGGTTCCGTGAAAATGGATGACGGGGACGGGAGCCCGCGGCTGCAAGGCGTGGCCTTGCAACATCGAACAGCCCACGGCCGCCGCGGCCGCGATGCGATCGGGCATCTGAGCGGCCAGGACGTAGGCCAGCAAACCTCCGTTGGACATGCCCGCCACGTAGACCCGACGCGCGTCGACGGAATACGATTCGATCAGTGTATCGATCACGCCATGAACGAACGAGATGTCGTCGACCTGCTTCCGCGCGGCGTACACATTGCCCGGCCCGGCATTCCAGCTGCAACATTGCTCGTGGCGACCGGTGCCGTTAGGAAATACAGCGACAAAACCATGTTGTGCGGCACACGCAGCCAGGTTGCTAAAGTCGATCATCTGCTCCGCGCAGGACCCGGCACCATGGAAGGCCAGGATGGCGGGTGCCGGCGAGTCGAGCGATTTTTTTGGCCGGTAGATAAGCATTCGTCGGCGCCGTTCGCCGATCGATAGCGTCCACGATTCGAAACTGCCGGCGTCGTATTTGTTCATCGAAAAAGCGAATCCAGTTGTTCGAATTCCCGATGCAACGCTTGAACGCGATCGTCGACGGAATGGACGACCCGCTGCCCGTATTCGAGAACTTGCTGAGCGATTCGTCGTTCCTCGTCGGCGATTTCGGCTTCCAGCAGGTTCTTTTCCCGCGCCCAGACCACCAGGGCAAACAACAGGTAGGACATGAACACGGCAAAAGCGACGCCGATGAGGAATGACGGGCTGAGCGACCCGATCATCGCGTGAAACACAGCGGAAAAGACACCTTGATCCCCGGTTCCGGCGATCGAATCGAGGATAGGATAAATGCGTGACCAGATGGCCAGCCCTCCGACACCGATTGCCGGTAGATGCGTGATCCATCGCGTCATGGATGGGCGGGCGCGACTTCCTTCGTTCAATCGGCGGGAGAACTCCTGGCCAAGTCGAGCCGTCAGGGCGTCCGGCGATTCTAACACTTGCGGGAGTTCGCGCACCGGCTGGGTTAACTCGTTAGCCAGCGTGGTCCCGGCGATCTCCGATTTGACCCGCGCCTTGAGGTTGGCCAGCAACTCAAAAAAACCACGATAATGCAGATGGATCCGGGCGGCCAGATTGTTCGTGTCGGCCGTCATGGCTGTCCCCCGCCACTTTCCCATTTCTCCGCACAAGGTCAGCAGCAAGGCAATCGGCTGACCCCAGGCCAGGCCGGCCCGTCGGATTCTTTTCTCCAGCAGCCCTCGATGCTCCCGATCGCCCAGGATATCCGGGGAGACGGCCGCCGCGGACTGCGCCACCTCGGACCGCCACTTCGTGACCAGCGTCCGGCTGTCCGCGATGATGTCACGGTTTTCGGGGCTGAGGGCCAGTTGCTTCACGTTCCAGACCAGGTCTGCTTTGCGCACGTCCAGGTTTTTCTCCTTGGCCGCGCGACGATGTTTTTCCAACTGAAACCGGTGCAGCATGGCCTCCACGTCGCGGAAGCTGGCGGCATAGACGGCAGGTTGGTTTTCCGTCCGAGACCGAAAAACCGAGTAGGCAGAGATGGGAAAGATGTGCGCATCGGCCAGCGTGATTCCGGCATAATCGGCGAACTTGCCGCACAGGTCGACGCGCAGCTCCTGGATGACGCCGTCCGTATCGGACCCGTAGCGGCCGATCAACCGATCGACTTTGTTCAGCAGCACGAACAAGTTGCTCTGATCATGCTCCAGCGACGAGAGCAGGTCATACAAACGCTTGTCGCCATATTTCTCTTCGTCGACGACGACCAGCAGGACATCCAGATGCGGAATGTATTCCGCCACGATTTCTCGATGACTCGATTCGGCCGAATCAAAATCGGGAAAGTCGAACAGAATGACCTTGGTTAACTCCTGCTGTCGGTGCAGAACCTGGGGTCGAGAAAGATGTTCGTCGGGTATTTCGGCGGGCAACTCGGTCTCCACATAACGATAGACGACCACCCGACTGGTTGTCGGTCGACGATCGCTGCTGCGAGATATTTCATTTCCCGCCAGCGCATTGATAAAGGTCGACTTACCGACCCCCGTACCTCCAACCAGCCCGATCAGAATGGCATCGTGCAGCTCCTGTTCCTGTCGAACCAGCTCATTCCACTGTGTCAGGAATTCGCGACGAGACGCGGATTGCAGCAACCGCGAGTCGCCAGCCAGATAACGGCCCAATCCGTCCCAGGCGGCGGCGGAAGGTGGAACGAGCTGTTGCATCACGTTTTTTCCGTACTCGGTCTGCGGCTAATTGTGAGCAGCCTGCTGTTGAAACTGCTGTACGAGTTTCTCAAGTGCAGAACGGTGTTGGACGATCTGTTCGAGTTGTTCGGTCAGCGTGTCGATGCCACGCACCGAGGCGGCGAGGAATTCGCGAAATCGCAGCGCGGCTTCTTCAAGGATGCCGTCTAACGACTGCTGGTGCTGCTCGTGCGCCCGTTGTTCGAACTCCCGTACCTGCTCGCTGCCGATGGCCATTCCCACGGCCTTGGCTACGAAGGGGCTGAGTAGTCCGTCCAGCCCCAATTCAAAAAAGGAAAGCGCGCCCCCCGTGTGCACTTGGGCGGTAATAATCAAGGTATTGAACAGCACCTGCGACAAGATGAATTTTGCTTTGTGTTCGCTGGTAATTTCAGATGCCGTGTCCCGCGCGTGCGTCGCCAGCCATTCCTTAAAATGCTCGTAGTGCTCCGCAAACCGCAGTTTGACTTCCTCATGCGTCATCCGCAGCGTTTGAAAGGTCTCACGCGGCAGAAGGTGCTCGAATCCCGGCTGCGTGGTAATGTCTATGCGTGACTCGTCAGCGATGCGAATCGTCTCCGACTCCAGCAAATGAAACGTTTCGGACGTAATGGGGTCCGGCGCTTCCCCGGCTACGTCGGTCGACGCCGTCGTACGTCCCGGCATCCATGAACCGATCATGGCCTTCAGGCCCCGAAATGGCGCCGTGATCAAGCGACGAGGGTAGCGCAACACGTCGATCTTGTCTAAACGTCTCAGCACCTTGGTGTAAACCTCTTCGCGAACTTCGGCACCCAATCCGGTCGACAATTTACCTTGCAGGCGCTTGCGCGATTCCAGCAACCGCCGCTCATTACGATCCAGCAGCCCGGCGAATTGCGATTGAACGTCCAGCGTTCGTTGTCGGATCAGCTCAGCGTTGCGCACGATCCCGCGGGTTTCTTGTTCGAACATTCGTGCGCTGGCCTGGGGCCCGGCGTCCGCGAATAGTGCCAGCGCCGCTGGTCGGAGGCTTTCCATGGCCGGATGAGTTGCGGCGATGAGTTCGTCGTCGCGCAGTGGCAACTCGGGAATCACGATCAGCACAGGGACATCGTCAGAGGCAAACGTCGAGGCAAAACGTTCCTGAAAACTCTCGACAATCGCCGGACTGTTCACTTTGTTCAAGATCACGCAGAAGTTCTTCCGTGAGTTGCGGATGCGCGTCATGTACTCCCAGGTCGATGCGTCCGCATACTTGAGTGCGTCGGTCACAAACAAGAACGCATCTGCTTCCAAGAACACACGCTCCGCCTCAATCCGGTTCGACTGGTCCACGCTGTCAAAATCCGGCGTGTCGATCAACAGCGACTCGCGCCAGACTGCATCCTGATGAAAATGAATTTCTCCGGCCAACGAGGGGCTGATCGCACGCCAGTCATCATGTACGTAGTAAACGGCCTTCCGCGTAAACGGACGTTTGAATCCCGAAGCTGAGAGGTTGCGGGCAATCAGCGAGCTGAACAGTTTGCTCTTGCCAGAACCCGTGGGCCCGAACAGGGCGACGCGCAGCGGAGCTTGCGGTCCATCTCGCAGCCGCCGCCGCAAGTTGACCACCCCCATCTTGAGTTCTTGAATGGCATCGTCCACGTGCAGGATGGAGGGCACTTCCAGATGCGTAAAGTACCGGTCCCAGCCAGCAAGCAAAGTGACGATTTCGGTCATGGCATCAGGCGTCCTAAGTGTCTTACCGAGCGTCCGCATCCCAGCCGCATCTTGGCAGCCGGCCGGACGGGACGTGCGAGCCCGCCAAACTGCACTCCCATCGTATCCCAGTTCGCCACAGCGCTCAATTCGCCACAGCGCTCAATTGGAACCGCGGGGGGGGCCATGCGAGCCGAAGTCGTTCCACCGGGTTCGCCATGAATTGGTTCGTGGCGAGGAACTAACGAACTGGCAACGAGGGCCGGCGCCAAGTACATTACTCGGTACGGCCGCCGGGCGTTTCCGATCCGCATGGCATTCCGGCCCGGTTTGCGCAAGAATCGCGCTGAGCCTCTGCTTCGCACACATAACCGCCAGCACCAGCCTGTACGGGCGCCGCAAGGAACTGAAGTGATCGTAGGCCCTATTTTCCATCGCGAATTAGCCATCGCGCCGCGACGCACGCGATTTTTCGTGGATCGCGCGGCCTACGCCGCCGGTTTCACCCTGTTGATCTCAACGGCTTGGGCCGTCATGTCGGGAAACCAGATTTTGAGCTCGGTGGGCGACTTGGCGCGATTTGGCATCATCCTCTTCGACGTGATGGCACCCCTGCAGTTGGCCATGGTCCTGTTTTACGCCCCCGTGCTGGCTGCGTCGACGGTCTGCCAGGAAAAGGACAAACAGACACTGATCTTGTTACTGATGACGCGGCTCAATAACTGCGAATTAGTGCTGGGAAAGCTGTTGTCAAGCCTGTTGCATGTGGTGGTCCTGCTGCTGGCATCTTTGCCCATCTTCACGCTCGTAATCCTGTTCGGGGGCGTGTCGTTTGCGCAGGTGGGACGCGTATTCGCGGTCACAGCTGTCACGGCACTGGCCGCGGGCAGCCTGGGCACAACGGTCGCGTTCTGGCGTGAGAAGACATTTCAAACGTTGGCCATGGTCGCGCTGATCATGTTTGTGTGGCTCGGCTTTTGGGAGGCTGTCTACACGGGATTATTGGGAGACAGCTGGTGGGGCTGGCCCACGCAACAAATCGCCACGGCCTTTCATCCCCTGCGGGCCATCAGCCTGGCCGCTCGTCCGGCATACGCCGCCCCTGACGCCTCGGGCTGGAGTCTCGAAACGGGAGTCCTCCTGTTTCTCATGGGAGGAACCCTGGTCGCGTTCGGATTGTGCCTGCTGGCGGTGGCCCGAGTGCGAGTTTGGAATCCGTCGCGGCAGGTGATGCCCATGACCCAGGACGAGGAAGCGGCACACCCCATTTCGAGCGACGCTGCGGGCACCGGAGCGGGCGCGGAGCTCAGCGCGTCAAGTTGAAGTGGCACGCTCAGGGCATGTGGATGCCCAGTTGCGGCAAGCCGCCCAGCAACCCAGCCGAAACGTCTGGGACAACCCGGTCCTCTGGCGGGAAGTCTGCACGTGGGCCCACGGCAAGAAGGTGGTCGTGGTGCGCGGTATCTACCTGGTTTTGGTTGCCTTGGTGGCCGTCGCCGTCAGCCAGATTCAAACAGTGTCGGACGGTTCCGCAACCGCGGGTGTCTCGGCTCTGGCGAAGCTGATGGTCCCACTGTTTCTGCTCAGTCTGGTCATGCTGAACGCATTAGCGGTAACCTCCGTCACCACGGAGCGCGATGGGCGATCGCTCGACTTGCTGCTGGCCACCGATCTCTCTCCACGGGAGTTTGTGTTCGGAAAATTGATTGGCGTCTTGACGGTGGCGGGCTTGATGGTCACCGCCCCCGTCGGCCTGTCTGCGTTCATCTGGTGGCGGGGCGGACTGAGTGGCGAGAACCTGGTGTACGTGACGATCGGACTGATGGTGATGAATGTGTTCGTGGCCATGCTGGGGATCCACTGTGCCACGCGTTATGCCAACTCGAAAACGGCCATCGGCATCAGCTTGGGTACCGTCTTCTTTCTGTTCCTGGGGGTCGCGGCCTGCACGTTAATGATGCAATCGTTCAGTGGATCATTTCAGGTGCAGATGGCGCCATTTCTGGCCTTCATCCTGGGCGGTGGCGTGGCCATGTTTGCCGCATTAGGCACTGGCAATCCCTCCAGTGCGATTGCCGCCGCGTCGATCGGAGTTCCCTTTTTAACGTTCCATGCCATCACCAGTTTTCTGTTGGGTCATCATTTGACCGTGTTCCTGGTGATTGTCGCTGCATATGGATTCGCCACCGCCGCCATGCTGGTGCCGGCTCTGAACGAGTTTGACTTTGCCATGGGGCGCACGGGCGTGGCGGAGGAGTAGGAGCGCGGATTGGAAGTACTTTGGGACTGCTGGCCGTGGCTAGGCGCGATGGCCATACTGATCGGTTGTTCGGGGTTTTTCTCCGCCAGTGAGGCCGTGCTGTTTTGTCTCCGCTGGTCCGATCGGCGGCTGCTCGCCGGCGGCTCGCGATCCCAGCGCGCGGCGGAACAACTTCTGATGGACCCGGACCGGTTGCTGGCCGCGGTTTTGTTCTGGAATCTGCTCGTCAATGTTGCCTACTTCGCGATTTCCTCCATCGTGGGACTCCGACTACAGCGGGCGTTGGGGACCGCCGACGCGCTCGTGCTGGAATTCGCTTCGTGCTCGCTATTGTCCCTGATCTTTTTCAGCGAGATGTTGCCGAAGAGCCTGGCGGTCCTGCAGCCGCTCGGCTTGGCCGGATATGTGGGAATCCCGTTAGCGGCTGCTGTGCGCGTGCTCGATCCTGTCATGCCCGCGATGCGGAGCATCACTCAGCTGTCCCGCCGGTTAGTCACGCCACGATTGATGATCGAATCCCCCTTGGAGCTGGACGACATTGGTCGGGCCATCGAGTACTCAACGGCCGATCGGGAACTGCTGGTCCAAGAGCAGATGGTATTGGACAACATCATCTCGATGACGACGACAACGGCCAGTGAATGGATGAGGCCCCGCAAGCAGGTCCGTAGCCTGGCGGCTCCCATTTCGTTGCACGACCTCCGCCAGCTGAGCGTCCAGGACGAGTATGTGTTGGTCCGTGCGCCCCAAGGGGACGACATTGTAGCGGCCATCCCGCTGCGCGAACTCCACGAGTTGCCAGCGCAGCGACTCGAAAAGTCGGCTCAACCAGTTGCCGTCGTCCCCTGGTGCGCGCCCCTCTCCGCAGTGCTGGAGGCATTTCAGCACACGGGAAGCGAGGTCACCGTGATCGTTAATGAGCATGGTGAGACGATCGGCGTGATTACCCTGGAAGACATCTGGGACGCCATTTTTACGCCCACGCCGACCCGCGGCCAGAGGCTGCTGGAGCGTGAGCCGATTGTGGAAGTCGGCCAGGACGCGCTCCTGGTCAACGGCATTACCAACCTCAGCACTCTGGAACGGCGCTGGCAGATCGAGCTTCCCAATGCAGCGCACGCCACGATCGCCGGCGTGGTCCAGGAGCAGCTCGAGCGGCTGCCCGTCGTGGGTGACCGCTGTGTGTGGGGGCCCCTGGACATCGAAGTTGTCGAGAACGATGCACCATCGGGACTGTCGTTGCTGATCAAGAAACGCGAACTGCCAGACGAGCACCTGACATGATGGGAACCGTCATCATCCTGGTGGTCGGCCTGCTGCTCAGCGGGTTCTTCAGCGGCACGGAGACCGGCTTTTTTCGTGTCAGCCGTGTGCGGCTGGCGCTGGACGCCCGCGATGGAAGTCGACTTGCCAAGATACAACTTTGGTTCATCAACAACCCTGCCATGTTTGTGGCCACGACACTGGTGGGGAACAATCTGGCCAACTACATGACTTCACTGGCCGTCGTCCTGTTGACGCAGCGCGTGCTGCGCGATTCCAGTGCGGCGGCTGAGATGACCGCTGCGATCGTTTCCGCCCCTATTATTTTCATGTACGGCGAATTGCTTCCCAAAATGATGTTCTTTGCGTCACCCAATCAGCTGATGCGACGAACCGGACCGCTGTTTGTCGTGTTCGCCGGCGTGTTGGCTCCCGTTTCCGGACTTCTGGGCTTGCTGGGACTGTTACTCAAACGCATCGTCGGCGCCTCACACAGCCAGGTCCGTCAACGATTGGCGCGACACGAAGTCAGCCGCATCCTGGACGAAGGACGCGACGCCGGGATTCTCGGCACAGGTCAACGTCAGTTGGCGCAGGCCGTATTTAATGTGGCCAAAGATCGTGTGTTTCGCCGTGTCGTCAGTCTTGACCGCACGGTCACGGTGCGAGATTCCGATACAGCGCGCACGGTCGTGGATGTCGCCCGACGACGTCACGCACCGGAAGTCGTCGTGCTGCGGTCAGGCTCCAAGCAGGTCCTGGGATACCTGCGGGTCTCGGACGTGCTGCTGCGGCAGGGCGACTGGCGCGAGGCCACTCGACCGCTGATGGCCATTCGCCATGACGAATCGCATCTGACCGCCCTCATCAGGATGCGGGGGGCTGAGGCCACCATCGCCGATGTCGTCGACGCACAAGGCCGCACGATCGGAATCCTGCACATCGACAGCCTGCTGGACCCCCTCGTTCCAGATTGGTGAGCGCGGGCCTGGGCTGACTATTTGCGGTAGCCCAGCGATTCGATCACCGACAACACTTCATCGTAGGTGACGAAACGTCGTCGATGCCGTACTTTGTACGCGTCAATGGCCTCCGCTAACTCTTGGCCAGGGGTCGAAAGCGATTCGTACGAGTTGGTGAATTGTCGCCTTTCGACACCGGGCGGAACGGCCGGAATCGAGTCTCGGCGGTCCACAAACGAGGTCGATGATTCTGTTGGTGACATCAGGGGGGCTCCTCTCGATGGGGCAGCGATGGCGGTGGGTGAAATTTTTCGGTTGGATTTACCGTTGAACCGTACCTCGTGGGGACCAGCAGTCAAATCAAATCTTCCTCAAGGTCGCTATTTTCGCTCCATCGGCGCACGCTTGTCTTTACCCAGGTCTGGTCCGCGTCGTCAGCTGGCAAGCCAGCAGAAATCGCCGTTACAATCGGCACCACTCCCAGGCGATTTCTGGCGGCGGGCGTCGCAATGGCACTCGGTTTGGGCATTGTGGAACAGTGGTCCCCGACTGCTCCCCCGACAATTTCGCGATTCGCGGAACAATTGAGGACAATGGTTCTACAAACTGAGTGGCATTGGGCGTGCGCGTCCGGCCGACGCGCACGCCGTCGAGGAATGCCGCATCGTGTTTTGCCAGAACGGGCGTCTGCCCCGGCATTCTTCTTTAGCTTGCGGTCTAACGAGCCGACGACGGTCAGGCCCCGCTGATCCGACAAGCGTCATTGATACGAGGCAATCGCTGGCCCCGCCGCGTGCAACGCGTCCGCCAGACGTCGCACACGCGGATCATCAGGCAGCAACTGCTCGGTGGCGGCACACGTTGCGCGGGCGTCGTCCAGGCGTCCCGCATTCCACTGGCACTCGCTGAGCTGCAGCAGCAATTCGGCGTTCTCCGGCATGCCGGGACGTGCCTTGACAAACTTCTCGCAAGCCGCGTCGTAACGCCCGAGCGCTTGCATGGCCAGCGCCTGCCGAAAATACAATTCGGCCGGCAACTGGTCGGTGGAACGGGAACTTTCTTCCACGCGCTGCAACGTGGCCAGTGCCCGCAGCGGCTTGCCTTCCAAACGGTAAATCTCGGCAAGGCTCATCAACGTGTCCACCGCAGCAGGATTTGCGGTCAAGGATCGATGATAGGCCTGTTTGGCTGCTTCCAAGTCGTGGCTTTGACTTAATACGTTACCGCGAAGTTGCCAGGCATCGGCGTGGTACGGCGCCGTCTGCAGTGCGACATCGGCGCAGCGTAGAGCACCGTCAAAATCTTGCTGCTCAAACAACATCTTCCCCAACTCGACCGTCCAATCCGGGTCGCCTCCCGAGTGCAGCACGGCGGAGTCCATTTCCTCAATCGCCTGCTCCCGATGATCCGTGCGCCACAACAATTGCGCTAGATGATGACGCGCTTGGGGATTCTTGGGGGATTTGCTCAACGCATGCGTGAAACGCGCCTTGGCCTCGACAAACTGTCCACGGTGCAGCGCATCAAGCCCCAGACGGGCCAGCTCACGGGCCGCAATCTCCGATTCGTCCGTGGGACCCAGTCGGTGCGCAATCGCGCAGCCTCCTGCCGAAACCGACAGGAACACGATCCACCAAATAGCTGGGACATTGATGAGCGCGTTCCGCATCGCGTCGCTGCCTTTTTTCCCGAAGACTAGCAGGGCTCCGCTCGACGTGGACAGACAAATCGAGCCACTCGTCCCGGCTTCGCAGATTGCGTACGCTGTCGAAAATGATCGCTGTAAATTAAGATAGCAGCAGATGCCAGCACCGTAGCTCCGCAAACCATGGGGACGATTGATTTAATCAGCCGATGGGCGTTGTCCCAATGGCACTCGGTTTGGGCATTGTGGAACAGTTGTCCCCAACTGTTTCCCCCAGCAATTTCGCGATTCGCGGAACAATTGAGGACAATGGTTCTACAAACTAGGTGCCATTGGGCGTTGTCCTACGGTTCAAGCAGGAAAAAAACGCGTCAAAACCGGAGGCTAACCGGCCAGTCGATTTAGTCCGTCCAAGGCAAAATGTCATCCTGAAAAAGCAACGCGACTGAAGGATCTGCCAACAAACGTTGCTACACCAAATAAAGTACGACGTTTGGCATTGTCGATGGAAGATCCTTCGGCGCGCTACGCGATGCCTCAGGATGACATCTCAATCTCGGATTAAATCGCAAGGCCCTAACGCCGGCCGGCTGATGTGATCTGAGCCGTTACGGGTACGAGATCAACAAGCCGCAAGCCCGTGTGGTGAGCTGCAGAGGGAAAGACACATGGTAGGTACTTACGATCGCCTCGGTGTGCGGTTTATGTATCCCGAAAACTGGACACTGGCCGATGACGACAACGATCAGCTGCCACGCACCGTCTCCGTCCAGGCACCGACGGGCGCCTTCTGGTCCATCGACATCCACCCGTTCAGCGTCGATCCACAGCAGCTGCTGATGCAGTTCGAAGCAGCCATGCGAGGGGAGTACCCAGACCTGGAAGTGCATCCGGCTGAAGAGGAGATCGCGGAGGAACAAGCGATTGGACTCGATATGTTTTTTTTGTGCCTGGACTTCGTCATCTCGTCCCAAGTCCGCATCTTTCGTCGAGGCCATGCCACGTATCTGATTAACTGCCAGGCCGAAGACAGGGAGTTTGACAGTCTCCGTCCGGTATTCGCCGCCATAACGTTCAGCTTTTTCCGCGAGGAGCACCAAGACCAACCGGAATGATTCCAGGAATTGCAGGAAGTTTTGGTATTTCGACTTGACTGAGTCCGAGCTGCCCGACCGCCCCCGGACCTCGCCCCCAGCGGTGACTTGGCGAGCGCACAGAATGCGATAAACTTATGGGATCATCTGCAGGACGGCGCATCGACACCGGATGAGTGGAGTCATGCACCATGTGATGAATTCGGCCGAAAGCCAGCTTTCCAGCCGGCCGGATTTGCCCAAAACCCATCAGAATTGTGAACGGAGTAAACGGAATGACCATGGTTGAAACCGCCAACGGAATCGCTCAAATTGGCGAAATCGCCGGAGTTGTATGGCAGTTGCTGTCAGAGCGCGGACCCCTGACCGCGACGAAGCTCATTCGTGAAGTCGACGCACCCCGTGACCTCACACTGCAAGCCCTGGGATGGCTGGCCCGAGAGGGAAAGCTCCAGGTTGACGAGAACTCGCGCAGCCGCGTTTATTCGCTAAGGTAGACGG
Source organism: uncultured Planctomycetales bacterium (assembly GCA_963695565.1). Classification (GTDB taxonomy): domain Bacteria; phylum Planctomycetota; class Planctomycetia; order Pirellulales; family Pirellulaceae; genus CAVOGW01. Next base: position 315,132 of record CAVOGW010000001.1, on the reverse strand, counting down.
CGTGCGGCGGAACCAAGGCCGTCTACTTTGGTCTCTTATCAGCCGCCACGCGTTAACGTCCGGTTCGTGAGTACCGAAAAACCGGGTGCTAACGCAAGCCGGCTGATCGGGTGTCGACTGATCCCGCCGCGGTAGATGGCATTAGGCGAGGAACCTGCGGGTGCGCGAGTTTTGCAGCTGGGCTGGCGGCAAAACTTCGGAAAATACAAGCACGACGCGCAAGCGAGAGATCCCGCCAACCGGCTCAATTGCGGGTTTCGGCCTAATGCGCAGCCGGGCCCTGGGGACGACTTGCCGAATTCAGGGATCATGGTTAAATTGGTGGTTTCGGTTCACCCAGATCTTGCGAATTACTGAGATGCGGCCATGAAAGAAGGCATTCACCCCGAGTATTACCAGACGAAAGTTACCTGCGGCTGCGGGAACTCTTTTGTCACGGGCGGCACTCGCAAGGAATTGAAGGTCGATATTTGCAGTGCATGTCACCCGTTCTATTCGGGCAAACTGAAATTTGTCGATACGGCAGGCCGCATCGAGAAGTTCCAAAACAAGTTCTCGCAGGGTAATTACGCCAGTCTGCAGACGGCAAAGAAGAAAAAGAAGCCAGCTGGAAAGTCATAGCCGGCTATTCTCCTCTCGCGTTTCTGGCGATCGTGCCGCGCGGTCCTCGCCTGGATGTTCGCGGCGCTCTTGTGTTTGGAAGCCAACGGCCCGTTTTCGCCATCCCCCCACAAGCGGCCATCTCCAACTTCCCAAATTTGCATGCGGCTCCTGAGGGCCTGGTACTATGCGAGAAATGCTCGATCAAAAGTTGGCGCGATTTCGTCAACTGGAAAATATGATGAGCGATCCCGCCGTGCTGGCCGACTCGTACAAGCTGGCCACAATCGCCCGGGAACATGGCTCCCTGATGCGGCTGGCTTCCAGTTACCAAAGATACCGCGAGTTGAGTGATCAGATCGTCGAGGCCAGCGAGATGATCGAGGGAGATGACGCGGAAATGGCTGAGTTAGCCGCCGCGGAACTGGCTGACCTCCGCGAGCAGCGCGAGCGCATCTGGCATCAACTGCTGGACCTTACCGTGGGAGGGGAAGATGCGAACCGTACGCGCTGCGTGATGGAAATCCGCGCGGGTACCGGCGGTGATGAAGCGGCTTTGTTCGCACAGGATCTGTTCCAGATGTACAAGCGTGTGGCCGAACAAAAAGGCTGGAAGGTGGAGATTCTCAGTGCCACCCCCACCGAACTCGGAGGCTTCAAGGAAATCGTACTGGCCTTCGAGGGCGAGGGCGTCTATCGTGAATTGCAGTACGAGAGCGGTGGACATCGCGTGCAGCGCGTGCCGGAAACCGAAGCCAAAGGGCGCATCCATACCTCGGCCGCCACGGTGGCCGTGTTGCCCGAACCCGAAGATGTCGAAATCGACTTGAAGCCGGACGACTACCGACTGGATAAATTTTGCGCTAGTGGCCCCGGCGGACAACATGTCAACAAGACGGAGTCCGCCGTGCGCCTCACCCATATGGAAACAGGAATTGTTGTGCAGTGCCAAGACGAAAAGAGCCAGCACAAAAACCTCGCGAAAGCCCTGCGCGTGCTCAAATCCAGACTGTACGAACTTCGCCAGCAACAAGAACACGATAAGCGAGCTGACCAGCGAAAGACGCTGGTCGGTTCCGGCGATCGCAGCCAGCGGATCCGTACCTATAACTTCCCTGACAACCGGCTGACCGACCACCGCATTAACCTGACGCTGTATAAGCTGGATCAGATTCTCGCGGGCGAGCTGGCCCCGGTCACCGAATCGTTGATTGAATTCGATCGGGAGCAGCTGCGGAGTTCCATGGAGGCACCCAAATAATGGAGGCCAGGCCCCCCGCTCCCCGCCGTCTGACCGAGACACCGGATGATTGAACCATCGCCATGGACCGTACTCCGATTGCTGGAATGGACGACCAAATTCCTGAGTGAACGTCAATCGAGTACACCGCGCCTGGACGCGGAAGTGCTGCTGGCCAAGGCGATGGGGTGCCAACGGATTGAGCTGTACATGTCGTTCGACAAGGTTGCTGACGACCATGTGCGTGGCACTTTTCGCGAGTACGTACGGCAGCGAGCGGAGGGAATGCCGGTCGCGTACCTGGTGGGCGAAAAAGAATTCTATTCGCGCCCCTTTCGTGTGACGCTGGACGTGCTGATCCCGCGTCCGGAGAGCGAATTCGTGATCATCCAGCTGTTGGATCGCGTCGGGTCCGACAAGAAACAAGCCGCTGCTGCGATTTGCGATGTGGGAACCGGCAGTGGGATCCTGGCCGTCACCGCCGCGGCGGAATTGCCCCGAGCCGCTGTGACAGCGCTCGACGTTTCGACCGAAGCGATCGAGATCGCGCGGCAAAACGCGTTGAGACACCAGGTGGCCGATCGAATACGATTTGTGCAGAGCGATATTTTTTCCGCCATCGACCCCCATCAGCGATTCGACTTTATTCTTGCCAACCCCCCTTACGTCAGTGAGTCCGAATTTGCCCAATTGGCACCCGGTGTCAAGGACTACGAACCTCGCCTGGCGTTGGTCGCCGGAACTACGGGCATGGAAGTCATTGACAGAATTTTGCGTGAAGCCGCGGAACGTTTGCATCCCGGCGGCTGGCTGATCCTGGAGATTTCCCCGATGCTGCGGGATGCCGTGAGCGCCCGTGTGGACAGTAATCCGCGGCTCGCAAATCTTACGATCTGCAATGACCTGTCCCAACACGCCCGCGTCGCCAGCGTGCAAGCCGTTTCGTAAGGCGTCAGTTAGTTTGAGTTTGGCATGTCCGACGTCGCAGTCGACACAACGTAGAACCATGGTCCCCCATTGTTTCCGGGCCATTGCGAACGCGGAGAATGACCGATGGGCTAAAGCCGGCTAAAGCCCATGGGCTGATGAGATCAACCGTCCGCACGGCTCGACGCGCCGGACTTACCCGGCATAACCGTGGGGATGACTTCGATGCCAATTCCAGGCCGTCTCGATGATCGACTCGATGTTTGTATACTGCGGCTGCCAGCCTAGCAGCCGCTGAGCCTGCGAGGAATCGGCAACCAGTTCAGCGGGATCACCGGGCCTTCGTGCTCCCATCACCTCCGGAATCGCATGCCCCGTTACTCGGCGGCAGGCGTCGACCACTTCCCGCACGCTGTGGCCACGTCCCGTCCCCAAATTCAACTCCATCCCCTCCCCCGCTTGTAGCCGCTCCAAGGCCTTGAGATGCGCGGAGGCGAGGTCATCCACGTGAATGTAATCCCGGATGCACGTCCCATCCGGTGTCGGGTAATCGTCTCCGAACACGGTAATTTGTTCTCGTTGCCCCAGCGCCACTTGCAGTACGATGGGGATCAGGTGGGATTCGGGAGAATGATCTTCGCCGATATCGCCTGCCGGAGCCGCACCGGCAGCGTTGAAATAACGTAGCGCCGCGTAGCCCAATCCATAAGCCGCGGCATAGGCGGCCAACGCCTCTTCAATGACCAGCTTGCTGAAGCCGTACGGGTTAATCGGCTCTTGCCGCTCGGTTTCCCTGATCGGCACGACTTCCGGTTGACCGTAGGTGGCCGTGGTGGAGGAAAACACAAACTTGTCAAGCCCTGTTTCGCGTACGGCTTCCAGTAGGTTCAGCGTGGCCACGACGTTATTTTGGAAGTAGAGGTGCGGACGCTCCACGCTTTCCCCCACCAACGCGAACGCCGCAAAGTGCATGATGGCGTCAATCTTCTGGTCTCGGATCACACGAGTAACGCGCGCCGTGTCACCCACATTTCCCTCAATCAATCGGCCGTCGACGACAGCTGCGCGATGACCACGGCTAAGATTATCGTAGACCCAGATCGAATGGCCTGCCCTAGCCAACCAGCGCGCGGCATGAGAACCGATATAACCGGCTCCACCTGTGACGAGAATATTCATGGTACCCCTTCTGCTTGGTATTGCGCGGGACAGCGGGTCGCCGCCGGCCTCCGCACCGACGTTAGACGTACGTGGCCCGTGTTGTCATTGCGCCAGCCGCCATCACCCCCGCAAGATACCCGGCACGACGCACGAGCAAGTGAGTCTGCCAAACCCGCCAAACCACGGGTGTGCGCTAACTGCTGACGACCTAGCGCAGCTTCAAGCAGCGCCTGCCGGTGCCACGATGAAACCGTACAAACTCCGTCGTCTCGGGCCGCATTGTCCAAAAAATCGCCACAATTTGCCAGGGTGATCCAGGCGGTCTGACGAGAAACGTGACGGCTTCCGGGGCGATTTCGGATGAAACGGCAATTCCCTCTTGGGATGGATTACACGTTTCGGCTAACATCTGCCGAAGCCAATTACTGAGGGGGAGCAGCGGCAACTCGCTCGCCGTGCGCAACACATTTCCGGCACGACTTCTGGTTTCAGGACCACGTCCTCAGCCCGGGGCCCGCCTGGCGAGCACTGCACGACGCGTGTGAATCATTCGGATGGCCAAGAAACTCCGCAAGCTCGTCAAGCGATTTGAGCAGAAACCGGCCGGTGGAATTGATCGCTGGTACGAGTCTTTCGTGAACTATCTCCGCACGGAATGTCATTTGGCGGCAAATACCGTCGCGGCCTACCAGCGTGACCTCCGCCGGTTTCGAGAGTGGTTAGGACAGCGGCGCGTAAAGGAACTCAGCATTCGCGAATTGTCCGACTATGCCGCGTGGCTCAAACAGCAGGAACTCGCGCCCCCCAGCACGGCGCGCCACCTGGTCTCGTTGAAGGTATTCTTTCGCTACTTGCAGCTGGAGGGCGTGCTGCAAAAGAACACCGCGGAACTTCTGGGCAGCCAAAAACTCTGGGAACGTGTGCCCGAAGTCTTATCACCCAACATGGTGGAGCGGTTCTTAAATGCGCCCGAAAAATCTGAGCCCTTCTGGCTGCGAGATCGGGCGCTACTCGAACTGCTCTACGCGACCGGCTGCCGCGCTTCCGAAATATCGCACCTGCAAGTTTCCGATGTGAACCTTGAGGATCGCTTCTGCAAGTGCACCGGCAAGGGGAACAAGCAGCGACTCGTACCGCTGAATGAACTTGCGGTGGACGCAATTCGACACTACCTGGAATCGCTGCGGCCGCAGCTGGTCCCGGCGACGCTGACGCCCCCTCCCTGGCTGCTGCTGTCGCGCAGCGGCCGCCGACTGCGGCGCGAAGCGATTTGGGAACTGGTCAAGAAATACGCCGTGCGCGCCGGGTTGTCTCCTGACATCAGCCCGCACACGTTGCGTCACAGCTTCGCCACACATGTCCTCGCGGGCGGCGCCGACCTGCGCCAACTGCAGGAAATGTTGGGGCATGCCAACATCGCCACGACGCAGATCTACACGCACGTGGAAATGTCACGCTTGATGAAGGTGCATCAAACACACCATCCACGCGCGTAACGGAGTGGCAGGCTTCGGTCCAGTGTGAAGCGTGTGAAGGACCACTGGCGTAAAAAAAATTCGCGACGAGCGCCGCCTTGCGGCAAGCGCTGTCGCGAACATGCTTCCCCCCTGGGAATACGACAGGCTGCACCCGTCACGTTCTGCCAACCCCACCTCTCGTGGGGCCGTGCTGACAACTATCGGACTTTGCGGCCATCTTCTTTGGTAATCTTTTCCGGTTCGACCGCCGCGGTCCATGGAGGCGACGCTAGCTGGCAACCTACAGCTTGCCCCAGGCGAATTTATTGCCAATTCGATTGATTTTGCCGAATCCGAAAATCCGATGAACCTCGTGTGTCCAACTGCTGCGCGAACGGCTACGCGCCCGTGTAAGAAGTCCGAACACCCATGAGGAATTGATTCGTGACCAGGCCCTACAAGAAAAGCGTTACGGCGATCTTCTTTCAGAATATGGGGTGGCCCGTCTTCTGGGGAGCGTTGCTGACAGTGGCATTCTACTCCTTGCTGCAGTCCGGGATCGTGCAGAGCCCGCTGATGAAGCGGTACTTTTGTAACCACTGGGTGCAGTATGGCGAGGCCGGGCTGTTTTTCATTGGCCTGTCGGCGATATGCATTAAGGCCCTCAACCTGGTCTCGCAATTCGGTACGCTGCACGACGTGGACATCGTGGCAGTGCCCGAGCAGGGCCAGGATGTGGCCGACGCCCGCGTGATGCTCGATTCGTTGGACCACTTGCCCGCGTACGTACGTCGTAGCTTTCTGGCTCAGCGGTTGCATGACGCCCTGGCATACGTTGCGCGGAAAGGGACCGCCAGCGGGCTGGATCAGGAGCTGAAACATCTGTCCGATATGGATGCCGGCCGGTTGTCGGACGGCATGGCCCTGGTTCGCATCATCATTTGGGCCACGCCCATGCTGGGATTCCTGGGAACCGTCATCGGCATCACGCTGGCACTGGCAGACCTCTCGCCGCAAGCGCTGGTCAGTACGCCGGAGACGGCCATGCAGGGTCTGCTTTCCGGTTTGGCGATCGCCTTCGACACGACTGCCCTGGCGTTGATCCTGTCAATCGTCCTGATGTTCGCCCAATATCTCACCAACAGCATTGGCATTGAATTGCTGGACGCGGTCGATAGCCGCATCAACGCCGAACTCGTAGGACGCTTCAAACTACTGGGGACGGACAATGATCCGCACCTGGCATCGATCGAAGTCATGTCGTCCAGTGTTATGCAGAGCGTCCAGCAACTGGTCCAGCAACAGGTGGAATTGTGGCAAGGTACGATCGAAAGTGCCCAGGAGGCCTGGAATGACTCGACACAGCTGGCCGCCAAGCAACTGGAGCACGAGATGAGCAGCGGGCTGCGCGACGCCGTCCAACAGCATTCGCGTGAACTCTCCAAGCAAGAGGAAAAGGTCATTCAACGACTAGAACAGAACTGGCAATCGTTCCACGATTCGCTGTCGCATGGTGCGGAGACAATGCAGTATCAGCAGGTCGCGCTGACCCGGCAGGGAGAGGCCCTGCTGCAGACACTGGAAAAAATTAACCATGTGGCGGGTCTGCAAGAATCGCTCGACCGCAACATTGCATCTCTATCCGTCGTACATCAACTCGACGAAACGGTGATGAGCCTGTCGGCGGCCATCAATCTGCTGAACGCCCGATTGTCGCAGGCGGAATCGCCTCGGCCCTTGCGCATCCTCAACGAGTCCAAGTCAGGTCAAGCAGCATGAGGCGACGTGGTTGCCAAAACGAAGCATCCGTCTCCCTGTTCCCCTTCCTGGCAGTCCTGATCTGCACGATGGGTGCGCTGATCGTACTGCTGGTGGTCGTGATGCAGCAAGCGGGTAAAGCAGTAACGGAAGCTCCGCTGCCGCCGCCGCAGGAAACGTCTCGCGATGATCAGGCACGGTCCGACCTGGAACAGCAGCAGCAAGACTTGGAGTGGCAAGCCAAGGTCCTGGCGGAATCACGCGAAGAGACCCTGCGTCGGCTGCGGGAACAGCAGACGGAACTGAGTATGATCGAAGACCAGACCAGGGCGCTGAAGGATCAACTCGATCAGCTGTTCGAGGAGTCCGAGCGACTCGATCGATCGAACGACAACGGGACTACGATTACCGAGGATGTATTACGGACCAAGGCCGAATTGGAACAGCAAGTGGTCCAGGCAAAGTACGAACTAGAGCAGCTTCAGCAGCGACAGAAGCAAAGCGATCACAAGTTTGCCCTTGTCCCCTATGATGGTCCCCACGGCACGAAACGACGTCCCATCTACGTCGAGTGCCTGGGGGACAGCATTGTGATCCAGCCCGAAGGCGTGCGCCTGGTTCCCGACGACTTTCCCCTGCCGCTGGACGGCCACAACATCCTGGCTGTGGTTTTGCGTGCCATCCGTGAATACTGGGTAAATGTGGGCCTGGTCAAGACGTCACGCGAGCCGTATCCGCTAATCATTGTCCGTCCGCATGGCGAAGATGCGTTTGCCATCTCGCGGCACGCACTGCAGGATTGGGATGAGGATTTTGGTTACGAATTGTTGCCCGAGGGCGTCGAACTGGCCTATCCCCCGCCGGACGCGAACCTCCGGGAGTTTCTGGAACGAGCGATCGACGAAATGCGTTGGCAGCAACGTCAGCGACTTGCACAGCGACCGCAGGGCGTCGTCCTCTCGACCACCTCCCGCCAGGGTGGCTTTGTCCGCGAGGGACAGCCGGTTGCCGGAGGCGGCTTCAATCCGTCGGCAACAGACAGCGGATTTGGTGGTAGTCCCGGCTCCAGTGCACGGGTTTCTGGTCAACGGGCCTCCGGCCCGCGAGAATCGCAGTCCGGCCAATCGGCATCCGGCGATTTCGAGCCGGCGACGCCACATCCATTCACGAGTTCCAGTCCGTCAGCCAGCGGCAATGCTGCGGCGACGACGTCGCCGGGTGGAGTACCCGGACGACGCGGATCGCCGTCCACACCCGGCCCGGGCAACTTTGCTACGTCCCAGGCTACGTCCCACGGTAACGACTCTTCGTCCCCGTGGGGTTCAAGCGGAGCAGCCAATGCAGTGGCGGGAGGCACGGTGGCGTCAGGCAGCAGCCAACCGTCGAATGCCTCCACGCCGGCCGGCCAAGGCAAGACCGCTGCCGGAAGTCAATTCGCGGGGAACGCTGCCGGCGGAAACACATCGTCGGGGGGCGCAACGGTTCGCCGACTGCCGCGGGCGCCGCATGCAGCTCGGGTTCGTGCTGCCAGGCCACACCCCTGGCCAGCATCGCCAGGACACAGGGCGCGAATTGGGCGCTGCCTGGGGTCGCGGCCGGAGCCATCGGGATCCAGCGGCCCGTCGTCATCAGGTGTCACGCGGATAAGCTGGAATTGTTGCCGGAACCCGGCAGCCGCCAGGCGGGGATGGTCATCCCCGCCAACGACGGGATGCAAGTCACCGTGCGCAACCTGGTGTCTGCGGTTTGGAGCCGCATCAATTCCTGGGGGATCGCCGGGACAGGGACTTACTGGAAACCTGTAATCGAAGCCGAAGTAACTTCCGGCGGCGAAGCGCGCTTCCTGGAAGTCTCGCAGTTGTTGGACGACAGTGGTATTACGGTAACCAGGAAGTGAACGCACCCCGATGCGAAATCGACGACTTGCGGACAACAGTGGTATTGAGGATGGCGGGCAAGACTCGTTCCTCGACATCGTCGCGAACCTCGTGGGCATCCTGGTGATCCTGATCATGGTCATCGGCGTCCGCGCGGTACGCCTGGCAGAGCGCCGCGGCCACTCCCCTGCTGTCCACAGCGGCTTCTTCCGAAGTGTCGCGACCAGAACCGCTGGAGTCTCTCGCACGATGCGTTGAGCAGAAATCGGCCGCGGTCGACGATCTGGAACGGGACGCCCATCGGCTGGACGCCCAAACGCAACAGGTGGCCGAGCTGTCTGCAGCCAAACGGGCCGAGCGGAATCAGTTGCAGCTGCTGGTCTCGGCCGCCGAAGCGGATCTGACCGTGAGACAAGCCTCGTTGAACGAAATGGATCAGGCCAGGTACAGTGCCCAACAGCAACTGGCCGAAGCGGAACGGGAGCTGAACAAGGTGAAGCAGGCGGCACATGCCGTGGAGCTGGCGATCGGCAGCCAACAACAGAAGGTGTTGCTGCACTATCCCACGCCGCTGGCCAAAATGGTGTTCGGCCACGAAGAACATTTTCGCTTGCTGAATAATCGGCTGGTCTATGTCCCCATCGAGGCAATCGCCGATCAGGTGCGGGACGACGCGGAAAACAAGCTGTGGAAGCTCAAAGAGACGGACGAGGTCACGGAAACGATTGGTCCCATTCGCGGTTTTCGCGTTCGCTACACCATGCAACGACGCGAAGAGGAAGTGGTTACGGAAGTGGGGCCGATGCTGCGGCGTACGATTGAACTGGCGCAATTCACGCTGGTGCCGGCCGCGGACCAGATGGGGGAAGACGTGCAAACGGCGCTGCAGGAGAATTCCGCCTTCCGGCAGTACATTCGCAACCTGGACGCAAATGAGACCACAATTACGGTGTGGACCTACCCAGACAGCTATGCCGCCTATCGCCGTCTGAAGGAAACACTACAAGGCCTGGGATTCCAATGTGCCGCGCGCCCATGCCCCAGGGTGAACTGATCGGTGGTTCGCCCCACGGCAGTCGTTCCGCTGCCGAGTAGCGTCCTGCCGCATCGAGAAGGACGGGTGCTGGCGTTGCAAGCCATCGGCGAATCGGTCGCGTATCGGCCGGTCGATGCAATCCGTGAAGGGCAAAATGTCATACGGAAGAAGCAACGCGACGGAAGGATCTGCCGCTGACGCTCTGAACTCCATGGACCCAGACCGCGCCTGGTCGACCGGGGCCGTCTTGCCAGCCAACGACAACGCTGCCGTCGTAATTAACGGCATTTGCACGTGATGATGCGGAGCCTGATGTGGTCCGACCGTGCCTCCCGATTCGGTCCACTGGATCGCACTGGCACCTGGCGGCGGATTCCTCCATTCGTAAGGAGATGGACTTGCCAGCGGAGACCGTCGCGCCACGCTGCACGATGGGGAGCACGAGTTGACGTCCTCGGCGGCGTTGCGCCCGGTTTCCGTCCTGACCGCTTAACTCGACTGGAATGTCGGCCTTCAGCTTGATGGCTAAGTCCTCTCGTGGTGCTTCGCAGCCGGGGACGGCTACGCTACTGCTCGGCGACACACCGCGACGGGTCCCAAGTGCGCAGGTTCGCACATCCCAACTTCTTTCGACGCGCCCAGCCATCGCATTGGTCCTCAAATTACAGGTTGTAGACCGAGTAGGCCAACAATTCCTACGACAGGCACGAGAGTTGCTGATGGAAAAGGTGGGCAAGCTTTGTGTTGCCGAACCGCACAGGCTTTCCGAGAAGTACCAATTTCTATTGGTTCTGCCAGAGACTTGCTGTCCCACTTCCCTTGGCAAGCCGAGCGAGAGGAAGCTGTCATGTACTACAAACAAACACCCGCGCGACTTATTCAAGTGTCACTCGTCGCCATGTGCTGCTGCGGCTTCTCGTCAACTCGTGTCTCAGCCGACATAGATTTTGACTGGGTGACCGTAGGTAATCCTGGTAACGCCGGAGATGTTCACTCTCAGGGCACATTTGGTGCGGTGGACCACGTCTACCTCATCGGAAAGACCGAGGTGACCAATGCGCAGTACGCCGAGTTCTTGAATGCCGTCGCCAAGACCGATACCAAGGGGCTCTACAACACCAAGATGGACAGTGACCCTCGTGGCGGAATCTCGCGCAGTGGCAGTAGCGGAAACTACACGTACACGGTGAAACCCGAGATGGGCAACAAGCCCGTCAATTACGTTTCGTATTTTGATGCCATGCGCTTCGTCAACTGGTTGCAAAATGGTCAGGGGGCTGGCTCGACGGAATGGGGCGTGTACACGGTTGGCACGGGAAGCGACGAAGTACGAGAGGCCAACGCCAGGTACTTCATTCCTAACGAAAACGAATGGTACAAGGCAGCCTATCACAAGAACGACGGCGTAACGGGCAACTATTTTGATTACCCCACCTGCAGCGATACGGCTCCTACGGTGGCCACGGCGAACGCGACGGGGGACATCAGCAATCCCGGTCGCAACGTAGCCAATTACACTCATGGTGCAGACTGGAATGGACAGAATGGGAATGTAACCACCGTGGCGAGCGGCGGAGCGGACAGCGCCAGTCCCTACGGCACGTTTGACCAGGGCGGCAACCTCTGCGAGTGGAATGAGGCCGTGATTAACACGACGCTGCGCGGCATGCGCGGCGGCTCCTGGAACAACATCTCCAACTACGTCCTATCCGCGTCGGGTCGAAGCGGTAGCAGCCCGACGCACGAGACCTTCGACGTAGGATTTCGCCTTGCCGGTGTTCCCTGAGCCCTGCGCGTTGTATCGCATGTTCCCACACGTTACCCTTTTGTTCGGTGACAGCAGCCGTCACGCCCTGTAGCCATCACGCTCCGCGTGACGGCCGTTCGACTAGTATTGCGGACGCGCTCAGATTTATCCGTACCGCTCGCAACAAAAGATGCGCACCCAGATAGCGGTGGATGGGCGATGCACCGGTCTAACAAGCAACGACCTTGAACAGCCGTCACGGCGGAGCGTGACGGCTACTTGAATTGTCGCCGCAGCGATCTTAGCCTTGGTTCATTCCGCGCCGACGAGTTTCGCCAGCTCTTCGCCCGAAAGCCGAAATGCCGCGTTGTGGGGGCAGGCATACACACAGCTCGGCCGGCCGTCAATGCTCTGGCACAGATCGCAGGTCGTGGCCCGCTGCTGCATCACCGGATGTCTCTTGCCCTCGAGAATCTGAAACACGGGCTGTTCCCGCCCGGACTGCGAATCACGTTCGGTCTTGGGAAACCCGTGCATGTTGATGTTGCCGTAGGGGCAATTCTGAGCGCACAGCCCGCAGCCGATGCAGTAGTCCTCGATGCTGATCTCCAGTGTGTCCCCGCGCCGGTGAATTGCGTCGACCGGGCAGCCGATCAGACAATACGGGTCCATGCAGGATCGACAGCTGCTGGCCACCAGGAACCGGTCGAAGCGCATGCCATCCCGAATCAGCCGCGTCACGCCGCCATGTGTGTCGGCGCAGGCTCTCGTACACTCGTCGCAACGCGTGCAGCGTTCCAGGTCCAGCACCAGCAGACTCTGCGCGAGGTACAGTCCCTGGTCGAGAAAGTCCTGACTGCTGGACGATTCGAGGCGATTCCGCAGTTCGCTGTTTTGACGGAGTATTTCTCCGGCTTTATCCACCATGGAGGGAACCAGCTGAGGGAACTCGCGCAGCAGCTCGCGGAAGTATTCTCCGCGAAATGCGCACCAGCTCGACGTGATCCAGCGCGGCACAGGTGGCGCAGCAGATCCCGGCCTCGGCCCCCGCCAGCGACGAATCGTGCAGTAGCTCGGTCATTTGCGAGAGCAAGCCGATTTCACCGAAGTACCGGCCGGGGCCCAGATAGTCGAGCACGCGATCTTCGCGTCCGACTTTTTGGGAGACTTTGACAAAGCCCAACTTCGTGACATAAAAGTTCTGCGCGCGGTCTCCTTGGGCGATAATCACTTGACCGGGCTGGACCGAGATGATTTCGGCACGCTCCTTCAAGAACTCCACAGCCTGTCGTCGCGTCTCCGCATCCAGATGCTGAAACAAGGGAAGATTCTGTAGTCGACCAGCCAGAGCGCGCGTGCGGTAGACGTGATCCAGGATCTCTCGACTGACGGCGTTGCGCTGCAGCATGTGCAATACGTTGCGGCGGATCTCGAAGACTTCGGCATCGACCAGCGCCACGACGGTGGCGGATCTCGGGTAACTGTTCATGCAGGACATCTCGCCCAGAATCAGATCGTCGGCCGTCACTTCGATGCGCTGCCCGTCATCCAGTTCGGCGCCGCCGATGTCGGTCAAGTGCGCGGCTCCGCCCAACTTCTCCGCAATCGTCCGAAAGCCTTTCAGAAATCCAAACCAGCCGCCGGCCGCCTGGTTCCGCACGGCCCCGCGCGTATTGCTGATAAAGGCCTCGAAGCGACCGCTGTTCAGGATGAAGGCCGTATTTCCGTAATCGCCTTCACGGCACAACACGTCGCCGGCTTTCAATCGTCGACGCACGATGGCGGCTCCGTTAAACTGCAAGAACTTAAAGGGGATGCCGGAGAACAGAGGCAGGCGCACCAACTCTTCCGCTGTTACCAGGCCGTCTTCGGCGGCAGTGTCCCGTGATTGAATAAAGCGGGACGTGAATTCCAGCGCCCCCGTGGGGCAACTGATCGCGCACTCACCGCATGAGACGCAACTGCTGGATCCCATGGGCAGGTCGAGATCGAAGGATATATGTGTCTCGTAGCCCTTGCCGGACCGGCCGATCACGTTATTGGTCTTCAGCCAGTTGCAGCCGCGATGGCAGCGGCCGCAGAGGATACACTGATCGTGATCCACCGCAATCATCATGCTGGAGTGGTCCGTGCCGCGGTGCAACGGACCGTGAGCAAATCGGCTTCGCCGCAGGCCCAGTCGGTCGGCCAGGGCAGCCAGCTCGTTACCCGGCCCGCATTCCTCGGGGCGAATCAGCCGCCCATCTTTCAGCGGAAGGTGATCGCTGGCCAGCAGCTCGACGATCATACCCGCGGCGGCGCGAACCCGTGCGGCAGCGGCCGGATCGGCGGTGCTTTCCAGCGTGTGTACTTCCATGCCGGGCGACACGCGTTGCAGGCAGGCCGGTACCAATTCCGCGCGACGACCGCCGCGGGACGTCTCGGCGGCCTCCACCATGCACACGCGACATACGCCCACAGGGGGCAGATGTTCGCGATGACAAAGCGTCGGGATGGGATTGCGGTCTCCTGGGTGTTTTACGAAGATCTCCTGGGCGGCGTCAAGAATGGTCGTGAACCGCGGCGTCGGATTACCGTCGCCATCGCGAATCAAATTACCCTGACTGTCCCGCTGTGGCACGGCCTTCTTCACGGTCACTGCGTAACCGTCAATGGTCAACTGCACTGGCTGATCGAAATCGTCGGCCGTCGCTTTCCGCACCCGAATCAACTGACCATCGACGTCCCGAGCGAATAGCCCTTCCTCCTCCAAGACCTGTTGCGCCACGGACCCGATGGCGCTGAAATCAACTTTGGAGGCGGAGTGATCGTCGGTCATCAGGTGGACCTCGGCGGTGGGGATGGGCGCGCTGCCTGGGCAGCCCTTTCCGGAAAGAACTTGAGCACGCTATTCAAAGGATTACTGGCCACTTGCCCCAAACCGCAAATGCTGGTGGCCACCATCACCTGGGACAGCTCACGAATCGTATCCCTGAGTTCAAGCAACTGGTCTGCGACGATTTCGCCGCGCGCGAGTCGCTCACCTAATTCCGTTATCTTCATGGAACCGATGCGACAGGGGACACATTTGCCACAGGATTCATTCCGAAAAAAGCGGCTATTGGCCAGGGCGGCGGACAATACGTCGGCGGTTTCGCCATAGATGACTATCCCGGCTCCCACCATGATCCCCAGTGCCCGCGATACGTTGATGTCCAGCGGGATCTCACGTACGTCGAGCTCCGTCACGCCCTGCGGCACGTGGGCTTCCACAAAGCGACGGCTGAGATGTTGAACTGGGATGTGGGCGGGCAGCAGTCCACCAGATGGTCCGCTGAGTGCCACAGCCTGCAAAGTCTGCCCGTCGCGCATGCCTCCGCAGTAGTCATCGATCAATTCACCCAACGTGATACCGGTTGGCACTTCGTAGACGCCGGGACGCGCCACGTCTCCACTGATCGAGAACAATCGCCGGCCCTTGATCTTGTCCCCCTGCCCGGCCACCCAAGTTCCGGACTTGCGGCCCTGATCGGCGAACCACTTGCCGGCCTCGCGCAGCATGATGGCCGGCACCCAGGCAAACGTCTCCACGTTGCTCAACAGTGTCGGTTGATTTTGGTACCCGTTGGTCATCAACTCGGGGGGGCGATTGCGCGGTTCCGCGCGGTTGTCCTCCAGAGCTTCAATCAGCGCGGTTTGTTCGCCGCAAATATAATTCCCCGGGCTCACAAAGACCTCGATGTCAAACGCTCGGCCCGAGCCGAAGATATTCGTTCCCAGGGCACCGATCTCTCGGGCTCTTTCGATTTCGTTTTGTAGTCGTTCGCGCTGTTCGGGATACTCATGCCTTAAATACACCCATCCGCGACTCGCTCCCACCACCAATCCTGCCACGATCATACCTTCCAGTACGAGGTGCGGAGCTCGCAACATGATCTCTCGGTCCTTGAACGTGCCCGGCTCCGATTCGTCCGCATTGCAGACCACGAATTTCTGCGTCCCCACGGCCTGATAGACGTCGTTCCATTTCTTGTAGGCCCGACCGCCGGCACCCCCCATTCCCAACAGGCCCGCCACCGTCAACATGCCGTCAGGATCATCCACCAGCCGCTGCGGCTTGGGATCGGCGAGGTAATCCTTGACGGCTCGATAGTCAGAAGGTTGCGTATACACATCCATTTGCCAGTCTCGGTGGCTGGCACGCGTCCACTGCAGGTCCGAGTCGGAGTTGGGAGTTTCGTCATGCATCCACTGGTCGATAATCGCCTGCAATTCGGACTCGCCACGCCCCACAAACAATTCTTCGTTGATGAACGCGGCCACCGGTCGGTCACACCGCCCCAGGCAGGAAACGCCACAAACTTTGACGTCGTCGCCGTGTTGTTGGCCGGCCCAGTCCGCAAGTCGTTCGGTGAGCTGCTCGCTGCCGCGTAAATGACAACTCATGTCGCGACAGATGTGGACCTGGACCTTGGCGGGCGGAGTCGTGCGAAAATGGGGATAGAAAGAAACCAGCGATTGAATGCGGTACAGCGGCACGCCCAACTGATCGGCGACTTGCCGCATGTCATCCGCCGTCAGAAAACCCCGGCTCTGTTGACGAGCATAGAGGGCCGGGATGATCGTGGGGGATGGGTTTGTCGTGGCCATGTTCAAGTTTCCGCGCGGTGCAGTCACCCGGCCCTGATCAAGCGAACCGGAGGACAGGTTGGTAGCGTTTCCAACCTGTCCTTTACCCACATCTGGGCCGCCGCGTTCGACCGCAAGCCAGAGAAGAATGCCGGCACACGCTCGTTCTTGCGAAACACGGTGCGGCATTCTTCGGCGGCGTGCGCGTCCGCCGGACGCGCACACCGCCAGAAAACGCCTGGGAATAGGGGCTTACGATCGATGCTAACGGCGATTTCTTCGGGCTTGCAGTCTAACGAACCGGAAATGTGTGTAACCGACAGGTTTTAAACCTATTCTACGGTCGTTCGATCTTCGCTTGTATAAACACTAGAGGGCCTGATCCAATAATTGTAGCAGCCCTTGGCGATGCTGTTGAAATCGATCCAGGTCGAATTCGCCGACCGGAGTTAACATTGACTCGCCGGCGTCACCAAGGCGGACCACGCATGATTGCAGCGCCGCGAGTTTTTCATCCAAGGACGGCAGCAGATCCGGCGGCAGCGATCCGCGAAATGCCGGATCCTGTGAGCCCGCCCGGAGACCAAGGTACCATATTATCGCTTCGTGGACGTCGGTAATCGGCGACTCGTCGGTCCGCCACGATCGTAGCAGAGTAGACGTCGTCCCTCGATAGGCCGCCTGGGCGGCCTGCGTGGACGTTGTCGACAGCTCGATCAGCAATTGTCGCCGGTGCTCCCGATTCGATTCCGTAAGATCGATTTGCAGCCGCATGGTGTCACGGAATCCCGGCGGTCTCGCACCATCCGACAATAGCCATGGGTTCCACGCGGGCTCGCCAGACGAGGCTGCCGAGTTTGGCTGCTGCTGAGTCAGCTCGCGATGACAGGACAGGCAGTCGTACTCGGCAAATTCCGGGTACGGTACGGCGTGGCGCGCTTCCGCGCTGGCGTCATCCAATCGTTCGCGCGAGTCTTGCCGCCATGGCCAGCATTTGCTGCCTGCCTGACTCAAATAATTGCAACCGTTCAGGCTGAACTGACCCGGCGTCAAACGGTCTTTGCGGATCCCAGTGCACAGGCATCCGTTCCGCGAACAGCATGGGATCAAATCGCAGCGCGGGGTGCCCCGCGGCGATCAAGTCGTGGTTCATGTCTCGCACCCAGCCATCGGCGGTCCGAGACCCGACGTGACAGCGGGTGCAGCCCTCCACGCGCTTCAACCACGAGTCGTTGTCGCGCAAGTTGGGAGCATTCGCAAACCGGTCGCTGCCCACAAACGATTCACTGGTATGCAGTTCAATCCAATTCGAAGCTGGTCCGTGGCAAGCTTCACACGATACGCCGGTGACTAGTACTTGCCGCGAAAGCTCCGACACTTCCTGATCAGGGCTCATGGTGGCATGGCAGCTCGCGCAGCGGTCCCACAACACTTCCCAAAAAATTCGCTCGTCGTTCCCCGCTCTCGGCTGCAAACGTGCGACGATATGCCGCGACTGAGCGTTCAACAGCGCCAGACCGGCCGCGGCGTGTCGGTCTTTGGCGGCCCAAACCCAGGCGCTGCTGTGCCAGGCCGGTCCGATCCCCGGGACACCACCGTGGCACGTTGCCGAGGCACACGAGGCCGGGCCCAGGATACGCGCTACCTGGCCATCGGCGCGCAGGCCGTACGGCGAAAAAAAACAACCGGCAGCGCACAGTATCCAGCTGATCCAGCGCCACGAAAATTGTCGCTCCGCACGGAGGCTCGAAGGATCGTGGCTGGGCTGCCGCGGCGTGTGTGGCAAAGTGGTCACCTCTTCCCTTCGTCCTCCGCCCGCGCCGACGGGCTGGTCTCAGGGGGCCGGGTCCAGTGATATCGGTGACAGAGTGTGCATCGGTCGGCAGCCCAAGTCGCCTGCCCTTCCAATAACTTTGCCTGCGATTGTAGCTGCGCCGGCGGTGCGGAATTAGCCGCACGATGACAAAGCGTACAGCTGGCGATGCCATCAATCATCACGGTTTCGTGGTCGGGCTGCGACGACTGCGCCCGGTCAGCCGCATGATGACAAAACTGGCAATCCATCTGGCGATGCGGAACATGATCGAAACTGGCGTGCTGGAACCAACGCGTGGGTATCAGGTCGCGGCCGTGCCCACTACGCAAACGCTCGATCGCCTGATCCGTGATGTCGTCTGCAAGATGACACTTCAGGCACTGCTGTTGAACCATTTGCAGCGCGCGACTCAATCCCGCTTGTTCGGCTTCGTCAGAATCCTCGACAGTTTGAGCAGGCCGCGGGCCGAGGGAGATGTCCCCCGTGCGGTCTTGCTTGTTGGCTGCCAGCCATCGCCCACCTGCCAGCTTCGCAGCTAATATCGATTCAAGTTCCAGCCAAGGGGCGGCGTGAGGCAGCGGCAGGAATTCGTGGGACTGGAATGCATCATAGTTCAATGGGTGACAGCCCACGCAATGCTCGGCGTATCGAATTGGCAAATAATGATCAGACGTGATCTCCCAGTCGGCGTTAACAATCCGCGCGTCCATCTGGCTCGGCAACTGATGACAGTCCTGGCAATTCAGCATCACGGCTGACTCGGATGCTTGCCCCGGTTTTTGATAGGCGGCTCGCCAACGCGCCGAAAGCACGTCCAGTCTCGTAGCACCCTTGGTCTGGGGCGGCACCTGACCGGGTTGCAAATGCTGCCAGTGGTCAAAGTGGACATGACCTGGGTCGTTGGCCAGCGAGCGAAACTCACCGTGACTTTCCAGGTTGAATTCCTGAATGCGGGAGCGCAGGGAACTGGTGGGGGAGACCATGCACCGGGCAAGATCACCGTGGCAGGTAATGCACTCACGGTCGGTTACTTGCGTCAGCTGATAGTCCCGTCCCAAGTGCTCGCGATGACAGCCGGTGCAATTCTGATCGATGGCCACGTGGTCTTGATTCAACAACGATCGAAAGTGCGGGGCCGCCGCGTGGCATCGCTGACAGGTTAATTCCATAAGCTGCAAGGATTTTTCGGGGGCGATCCTCCAGGCATCCGACGCGAGGGACACCTGCCAGGGATGACTGTGGCATGCGGCGCAGTCTTGTTCCAAGTGGGCGTGCGCTGTGGACAAGGGACCTGTGTTGACATGCGCGGCGGCTCCCCAGATCGTCGCATACAGCCCATAGCCACCGGCCAACATTACTGCCACGTACACGAGCCGCCGGCGGCGTCGCGCCAGCGGATCGGGACGCTGGAAATAGTCCAGCTCGATACGCTGCGGTCGACTCTTGATATCAGGCTTCGGCATATGGGCACGAGGTTACCAGAATTTTAATGCCGCCCACACGTGTGCGAGCAGTAGCACGGTCAACGCCACCGATAGAGCCACATGCCACGGGATCCATCCGTGCAACACAGCGTGAACGCGACGCTGCACATCGAACTGATAGCGCTGCTCACAGAGCGACTCCAGCGTATCGATAACGCCACCGCTCGATTCGTGGCAGCTGCGTCGCAATCGTTCGAACCACCGACGCGCCTGCAACGGTACGGCCACCGGCCCTCCGGCGCCCCTGCCCTGTAGAAGAAAGGGCTCGATGTCCCGGAACGCGGTCCAGAGAATCGCAGCGTCCTCTCGATGTGAATAAACGGTTTGCGTCTGCAACGCGCGACCGCGGCTGCGACCGACCTCACGGACGGCCCCCACCACCACGGCTTGCCCCTGCAAATTGGCCTCCGCGTCTGACGGTGCCACGCCCCAATCCCCTGCATTGTCTGACTCGGCCAGGGCATCGGCTCCGCAGGCGGCCACCACCAGGCGGCGGGCGTCCGCTGCAGCCTGCTTCGCCACGTGGTCGATTTGCGAGTGAATCGTCTCGGCCGGGATATTATTGAGCATCCACGCAGGGACAACGTTTTGTATCACCAAACCGTAGATGCCGCTGACCACGGTCAACACCAGCAACACCATCAGTGTGGTCGGCAAATATCCACCCCAATGAAAGCCGCTGTGGATAACGGACAACGGTAAGCATGCGAGTCCCAGCCAAATATGGGCGGCCAGCCAGTACTTGGCCGGCCCCAAACGCAGACGGCGGAAGTGTTTGCGTGGCCAGAGCAGCATCTCGAAAGCGATCACCAACCCTGCCAGCACTCCGGCGACGAATCCAACCGGACTCCCGCCGCCGGGCCAGGTGCCTGCCGTGACGGCAGCCGCCAGATACCACGTCCCCATCCCAACCAACATCACGACGGTAATGCTGGCCCAGACCGCGTTTTGTCGAAATTGATCCTGATCGAATCTCAATTGTCGGCTGCTTTGATTCGCAGTTCCATCGAGGTCATCCCTTGTTGGCCGAAAGTATCTGCGTCCATCATTTAACCATGCTTTCAGGGCGAAAGGTAGTCGCACGGCGACGCAAAGCGTGACTATCTGCAGGCCAGAATTGGCCGTGCTGCCCGTTTTGCCTCGTGCCCCGGGTCGCTCGTGTTGCTCGTGTTGCTCGTTCCCAGGCTCTGCCTGGGAACGCACTGGCCCTGCGGCTCCGCCGCGCGTGACGTTGGGTGGGGCGAGTGCTGGCGCATCGGCCGTCGTTCCCGTGCGCGCGTCGAACGAGCAGGCACACGAGGCAGAGCCTCGCGCTCAGTGCGTTCCCAGGCAGAGCCCGGGAACGAGTTGAACGTGCTCGTGGTCGGTCTGATAGGCGCCTTCGCCCCCCTGACGACGTCCACAGGTCCACCACAGGAATACAGACTCGGGACAAAGCAGTCCGTGATAGTCACGCCCCCACGTCCCTTCCTGGTCACCGCGTGGCCGGCCTACCAAGACCGCACCACCGCCTACGTACGACGCCGAGTAACACGCCGGCTGCGAACCGGCAGCCCACTTGGCCACATCGCCGGGAAACCCGGCCCGACAATGATCGCACTGTTGGTACCGGCGCAACGGACAATCTTTGCAGTTGATGTCCCCAGCTCTCTGCATTAGCGGCTTGCGAGGATGGCCGGGGTGGCGACAGACCCCGTAACAAGTTTTGCACTCGGATGGCGTCTCGAGCTGAGCTGAGGGGGCTGGGGCCGAAGGGGGCGAAGGGGGCGAAGGGGGCGAAGAGGGCGAAGAGGGCGAAATCCACGCGACGTTCGGGCCGCTGTCCGGCTCGTCGGAAACGACAAACCGGCATGCCGAGTTGGGTGGGTCAGCGGACCAAACGACCCGCTCGAACGCTGGCAGCGTCGCAAGCGCGATCGTGCCTAGCGCAACGAAACGGGACCCATTCCGCACTCGAGTTCGCCAAGACATTTGTCTGAGCCTCCCTGCCATCACCGCTGAGCCAAACAAGATCTGTTCGAGCGACGCTGAAGTGAAAATCACGTCGATAACACCAGTTATCGGCCCAATCAGGTTGCCGCGTTCGGAAGGAAATTCAGAAGCGGCGAAAACCGAACGCGAACGGGCCTGTCGATCTAATCCGTCCAAGGCAAAATGTCATCCTGAAGGAGCAACGCGACTGAAGGAACTGCCAACAAGCGCTGCTACACCAAATAGAGGACGACGTTTGGCATCGTCGATCGAGATCCTTCGGCTCGCTACGCGATGCCTCAGGTTGACATCGCCATCTCCGATCAATTCGACAGGCCGTAACGCGTGCCGGCTGATGTGTTCCATCCGAGCCATGTTGGACACGAGACGCCCGAGGAGGCCATTAGGCGTTTCAAGCACCGAGTGGATTGCGGTTGAATTTGACGTACGGCAGCCGGACGAAGCCCACAACAAAGTGGTCGATCCGCAGCGCAGCGGGTGCCTCAAAGCCCATAAATCCAGCGGCCGTCACCACGTCGTCCTGATCCACTCCGTCGCCGCTCACGCCAATTCCGCCAAGCAGTGTGCTGCCGTGATAGAGTGCGCGCTGCCAGGGAAGAACACTACGCCGTTTTGATTGGCCAGGGGATAGAATATGTCAGTGCCCGCGATCTTCACACTGCTGTCGCCCGGATCGCGGAAATTCGTGCCAGGTTGAAATGCGTCATAAGCCAGAAAACTCTGCGAAGCGGGATCGGCGTAGACGTCAAAATCCAACGGAACGTCATCCATTAGATTTTCGCCCGTGAGGGGATGAATGCCCGGCATCCGCAGAATGCTCTGAGGCGCGATCTCCAAGCAGGGCTGTGGGAGCTGATCACAAAGCGTCATGGCGGGATCGTTCGCGAGCCCAGCATATTCGCTGGGCTGCAAGCGGATGCCAGTCGGATAGCGCGGTTCCACGAGAAAGCGAACCGTGCGATTGGTCACCGCCGTTCCCAAGGGGACCGTGTCGCCGAATTCATCCAGGGACGTCACGATAGCCCCGAACACGCCGTCACCGTTAAAGTCAATGCGATCTGCCGCTTGCAATGCCGTCGCGTCCGCGTAGTATGCCATATTGCGCACTTTGGCCACGGCAACGTCGATCGAGAAGATGGTGGCATCCGGCATCCGGAACAGTCCCAGCACCTCACCCGTCTTGTCGGCTACGGCCAGCACCATCCGCGTGCGGGAGCCGGGTCGGAAGTTGTGGTCAATATCCAAGCGAATGGCGGCACGAACATCTTTCGCTTCATCAACGCCGTTCCGAATCATCTGTTCCACCTGCGCGGCCGTCAAACTTCCATCGGCGGCGTCGTGCGGTATCACCAGCCAGCCTTCGGGAACGGCCTGACCCGCCAGGTGCGTGGCGCCGGTTGAGTCGACGGAAACATCCATGCCGCTGTCTGTACCCGGCGTACCCAAGCCCTGGCCGACTTGAATCAGTCGGTCGATGCCGGGTCGGGGAAACTCGCGACTGGGAGTCGGGCCATAGATTTCGAGCGTAATGCCGACCAGGTCAATGCGTCCCGTTGGTAGGACAAAATTGGGGCAGGCGGTTAAGGCAGCGTTAAATTCCGAAAGGTCCCGCACGAAAGCGCGGGGACCCACCATGCCGCCTCCAGCAGCCGCGATCAGCGCCATGAATTCGCTCTCCAGCACGCGCGGGGCGTTATTGCGATCAAACTCGGTTTGCGGAACGCCATTTCGATCGGCGGCATGCACAAATCCCTGCTCATAGGTGGCGAAGCCATCGCTGCCCGGAAAAAAGACGCCAATTCCGCCGACCAGATTGATATCCGGCAAGGCAGGCGTTTTCCCGGGTCGCATTTGCACGTCGCCGCTGGAATTGGTCACGATCTTGAACAGCGGTACGCCCCCCGGCAACGTGGCGATCCCGCGACCACGCGCATCGATCGCGGTCTGCGTGACGAACCCGTACGACTCGGGCCATGTCTCGAAAAACATGTCAGCACCAACGGCGTCAAACGCAGCCAAATCATCGTCGCTGGGACCGGCGACATTTTCCTCGGCGACGTTGAACCGTCGCGTCAGTTCCACGTCATCCGATGTACCAGCCACACCGTCAGTCCCCAAATCCAACAGCTGACTGTCTCGGCTCTGATGCTCAATTCCAAACAGGTCCACCTGGGGTGTGAATTCAACTTCCGGTGGAAAGTGCCCACCCACACCAATCGGTGCCACAAAACCGGGGCCTCGATATGCCGGGTCGTCATTGGTGGGCGAGGACTGGACCTCGCGTTGAGTCATCGTGGACTGGCTGATAAACCGAATTGTGCGACTTGTCAGCGGGGCCGCGTTACTGCTAAAGAATGCCGCCGTACGCGCCTTGGCCACCGCGCCGTCGATAGCGAATGCCAACCGTTCAGGGTCTGCCCGTAGCCCAGCATCGACGCCGGCCTCGACGCGCACACCCAGAATTCGCCCGCTGCGGTCCACGACGGCAATGATGGCGTCCTCCGAGGCACTTGCCTGGGAAGCACGCTGGAGCAACTTTTGCACGTCCGAAGTCGTTAACAGATTCTGCGAGCCTAAGTGTTCCGCCTCGTTGATGGTTGCGAGGAACTCGCCCTCCGGTGGTAGCGAGGAGCCGGACTCGGCACTGTGCGGACGTTGTGCGACGAGTTCGTTGACAACCCATAGCACATCTTGCATCGTCAGCGATCCGTCATCGTTGACATCAACGAACAACGGAGCATCGATGCGGGTCGGGATGGATGCCACTCCGCGGTACATCTCGTTGACCACCAGCAGCGCGTCCTGCAGCGTGAGTTTCCAGTCAGCATTGACGTCCACCGGCCAGGCGGCATTATGCCAGCCGCTGGAATCCCCCAGATCGCCGGTCAAGGGCAGTCGAGGCTCCAGTGACTCCAGTGAGAACGTGGGTCGATTCATCATGGCACTCGAGAAAATGACCGGGGATCGCCGCACGTCCCGCTTCACGGAAAGCGTGTCCTGCGGTCGACCTGGCGGGAACAAACTGCCTGCCAGCAGTGCCTTCATTCTAATCCGACAAGCGAGAAATTAAGCTCCACGCGCGCGGGCAAAATTGGGTTTGGCCCCAATTAGGGCTCGTTGTATCCCCTCTCCGCCCGTTCTCGCCGAATATTGCGGGCCTGGAACCGACATCTCACGCTCGGTCCGGCGATCTTTCCTCAAAACTCGCAACCCGTTTATCCGATAAAGATTATCTAATCCGGATTGTTCGCGCAGATTCCGTGGGAGCCGGACGGTGACTCACCAAACCCGAGCAGGCCCTCGATGGCCGAGAACGATATGCGCCTCCGGTGCTAGCCGGTGGAGTAGGGTCGCGGTGCGCACGGTTCGCCGGCTGACCGGAGTCATTGTTTTCGGTGCTGGCCTGCTTTGCCTGCTGGCGATGCTTGCGATATCGGCTGAGCTACGCGCACAAGACGTCGTGTTTGAATTGGATTCCACATCGGATACGATCGCGCCACTGCAGGATCGCCAACTGCCACAGCCAGCGAACTGGGAGGACGTGCCACTTTTTCCTTATGACGCCGACCAAAGTCCGGACGCGTCACCGCGGTCGGTTGCCGCGGACGAACTGGGGCAACTGCATGTCGAATCCAATTCGTGGGCGCAGCCCAGCGTGTTGCGGGACCACCAAGCACCTGCGGCGGCCCTTCCCGCGCCCAGCGAACCTCGTGATGATACCTGTCCGATGTTGACCACGCCTCGCGACGCACCCTATGGGTTCACCGGTCCGTCGGGCATCCTGCCGCGCGAAGTGCAAACCAGCAGTCACTTCGTTCCGCTGGATGATCGCTGGCGATTGGGATTTCCCGAATGGGACCGCTATGGCAAAGGACATCCACCACTGGACGATTATCCTGGCATCGAAGGTGCCCTGTGGGATCCCTATAACCAGAATGTGCTCAAAGGCGATTTTCCCATTCGGGGGCAGCACACGTTCTTGAAGATCACTGCCTTTTCGCAAACGCTGAACGAAGGCCGGCAACTGCCGACGCCCACCACCCCCTTTGAAGCCACGCGGGATCCGGGCCAGGCCGAGTTTTTTGGAGACCCGGACCAGTATTTGCTGGTCCACAACGGTTCATTGTCCTTCGATCTTTTTCACGGCAACGCGGCTTTCAAGCCGGTGGATTGGCGAATCAAGTTTGACATGATCTACAACATGAACTTGCTGGTAGCCGACGAACTGGGCGTGGTGTCTCCCGATGTGCGCGCCGGTACCAGTCGCTTTCGCCAATTCCTGGCCTTCGAAGAGTGGTTCGTAGAAGCCAAGTTGATGGATAACAGCCCCTATTACGACTTCACGTCGATCCGGGCCGGTAGTCAGCCGTTTGTCAGCGACTTTCGCGGATTCATGTTCGCGGACATCAACCGCGCCGTACGGCTGTTTGGCACGCGCCACGCCAATCGCGACCAATTCAACGTAGTCTGGTTGGATCAGACGGAAAAAGATACGAACAGCTTCCTGAACCGAATTGGGGAGGATCGCGGTCAGAATACCTGGATCGCCAACTATTATCGTCAGGATTTTCTCTTCCCGGGCCACAATATCAATTTTTCGTTTCACGCCAATCATGATCGCCCGACCACCAAGTTTGATCGAAATGGCTTTCCCGTGAGGCCCGACCCGGTCGGTATCTTTCAACCTCACGATATCCGCTCGTACTATTTTGGCGTGGCCAACAACGGACACCTTGAACGGGTCAACGTGTCGAGTGCGTTTTACTATGTTTTTGGCCGCGACGACCTGAATCCATTAGCCGGGCAGCGCGTGGATATCAGCGCCTTCATGAGCGCCCTGGAATTATCCTATGATCGGGACTGGGCCCGATTCCGCACGTCGTACTTTTTCAGCTCCGGGGATGCCGATCCCAATGACGACCGGGCCACGGGATTTGATCCCATTTTTCCCAATCCCAACTTTGCCGGAACCGAGTTCAGTTACTGGGGAAGACAGGCGATCCGGCTCTTCGGCGTGGAGTTGACGAACCGACTGAGCTTGACACCAAGTTTAAAGAACGGCAAATTCCAGGCGCAAACTAATTTTGTGAATCCGGGTCTGCACCTGTTTAATGTGGGAGTGGACGTTGATCTTACGCCCAAATTGAGACTGATTCAAAACACGAACTTCCTGTGGTTCCAGCACACGGAGGTTCTGGAAACCTACCTCTTCACGGGCAATATTCGAAACTTCATTGGAACGGACATCAGCCTGGGAGCCGAATATCGCCCACTGTTGAACAACAATATTGTGTTCGTCGGAGGCTTTGCGGGACTGATATCAGGGAATGGATTCAACGACCTCTTTCAATCTCTGGAAGGTGACGCCCGCAATTTTGTTGCCGGGTTTCTGGACATGGTCCTCACGTATTAAGGACCACAGCCGCAGTGCACTTCCCGGCGTCTGCTGCCTGCTGGCCTGGGTTTGCCTGACAATCAGCGATACAGCGCGCGGGCAGGTCGAGTCAGCCCGCGGAGAATTGCGCAGCGGCGAACGCGACGCGGTGCTGGCGACGGCCGGCCAGAGACGGGCAATGGACCCCTGGGACCTGCCACGGAAATTGGGGATCGCTGGAAACTCGTCCTATCCCATTCCGCCCTCCTTACTGCACGTCAACTTGATGCAGCAAACCGCCGCAGATGCAGAATTAAAGAGCCGGGGCTGTATTCATTGTCATTCGGATGTGGGCAACATGCATCCCGACGGCCGTGTCAACATCGGCTGCACCGATTGTCATGGCGGCAACGTGGGTTGTTTCGAAATGGCCTCGGCCCACGTGTCGCCGCGATTTCCAGAGGCCTGGCAGCGCAGCGGCAATCCGGTGCGCAGCTACACACTATTGAATCACGAATCACCCGAATTCGTCAGATTTGTGAATCCCGGTGATCTGCGGGTGGCTCATATCGCCTGTGGCCAATGCCACGCCAACGAAGTGTTGCAACTTCGCAAAAGCATGATGACGCACGGTTGCATGTTGTGGGGAGCTGCGCTGTACAACAATGGTGGCGTCCGCTACAAGTGGGCGCAATATGGCGAAAGCTACAGCATGTACGGCACGCCACAGCGCTTGCAGACGGTGCCCCCGCCCACTCCGGCAGAGACGCGAGATCGGGGCATTCTCCCGTTTCTCGATCCACTGGCCATGTACCAGGTCAGCCAGCCCGGTAACGTGCTGCGTATCTTTGAACGTGGCGGTCGCTTTCGCGCCGAAACCGGTATTCCGGAACGTTTGGAAGAACCTGGACGGCCCCGGGAACGACTGAGCAACCGTGGACTAGGGACGGAGAACCGAACCGATCCGGTGTTCATCGGACTGGCCAAGACGCGATTGCTGGATCCCACCTTGAATTTTCTGGGCACGAACGATCATCCGGGCGACTATCGCAGTAGCGGTTGCACTGCCTGTCACGTCCTTTACGCCAACGACCGCAATCCAACGTCCAGTTCCTTTCTGGCCGCCTACGGCAACGGAGGCAGGGCGGCGGCCGAGCCCGACGAATGGGTTGTCTCGGTCGATCCCACCATTCCCAAGGATGAACCCGGGCATCCCGTCCAGCACAAATTCGAGCTACGCATTCCCACCAGTCAGTGCATCGTCTGCCACATCCATCCTGGCACTAACGTGCTGAACAGTTATCTCGGATTCATGTGGTGGGATAACGAAACCGATGGGGAGCTGATGTACCCCAAACAGCAAAAAGAACTCACCGCCGAAGCGTACATGGCGGCCACGTCCAGCAACCCGAATGAGGCGGCAGCCCGGGGCCACTGGAGCGATCCGGAGTTTCTGGCCCGCGTCAGTGAGCTGAACCCGCACTTACAGCATACGCAATTCGCGGATTTCCATGGGCACGGCTGGGTATTTCGGGCCGTATTCAAGAAGGATCGCAGTGGGCGGCTGCTGGACTGGCGGGGTAGCGAATTGCAGGGCGTCCATTCCGAACAGTTGCAGGCGGCCGTCGAACCGTCCCATCCCGACGAGAAAATTGGCGGTCGTCAACGCGACGGGCTGCCTGTCCATTTGATGGACATCCACCTGGAAAAGGGCATGCATTGCATCGACTGCCACTTTTATCAGGATGGTCACGGTGACACGCGCCTGTACGGAGAAGTTCGCGCTGCCATCGAGATCCAGTGCATTGACTGCCATGGAACGGCCGCCGCTACGCTGCCCGAAATCGTGGCCGCGCAGCTGAGTCGGGGCGACCGACCTCGACTGCGTACCAGCGGACCGGCCGCTCCCCAAGACGGGACAAATCTCCTTTTACTCCGCACACCCTTCGGCCGCCCTCGTTTTGAAATTGTCTGCGAACCTGGCGAGGAACCTAAACTAATTCAACGTAGCAACGTCGAACCGGACCTGGCATGGGAGGTCACGCAGACGGCAGCGACCGTGCGCCCCGGCAGCCGCGACTACAACCCGCGCAGTCACGCCGCGAAAACAGTCCGTCGAGGGGACGACGGGCGTTCGGTTTGGGGTGGTACGGCTGCCGAGGACTATACGCGCTGTCCGCATAACGACGAAAACATGAACTGCATCGCATGCCACAGCAGCTGGAATCCCAGCTGTTTTGGCTGCCACTTGCCGCAGAAGGCAAATATCAAATCGCCCGAGCTGCACAATCTGGGAGACGTGACTCGAAATCGTACGTCGTACAACTTCCAGACCCTACGCGATGACGTGTTCATGCTGGCGCGCGATGGCAACGTGACCGGGAATCGGATTGGACCCGCGCGAAGCAGTTGTGCGATCCACGTATCGAGCTACAACGCCAACCGAGAGGCGATCTATGTTCAACAGCAGACGATCAGCGCGGACGGGTTAAGCGGCATTGCCTTCTCCACGAATGTGCCCCACACGGTACGCGGCGGTCCGGGCCCCGAACACGAACAAAACGGAGATCGGGCGGGCACGTTCGAAACCAAGAGCTGCACCGATTGTCACTTGTCGGCCGAGAACGACAACAACGCCATCATGGCTCAGCTGCTGATGCAGGGCACCGGCTTTACGAACTTCATAGGCAAATACTGCTGGGTGGCCGCGGGTGAGCACGGCTTCGAGGCCGTGGTCGTTACCGAAAATACCGAACCGCAAGCGGTCATCGGCAGTACGCTGCACGAGATCGCCTATCCCCGGAACTATGAACAGCACATCCAACGGGACCGCGAACTGGAGCACAGCCACGAACATCCGGGACGAGACATCCTGGAAACGCTCAGCGTGAGGTACCGTAAACCGGAGGTTCTGGACCTGCAGCATCGCGGTGAGTATCTGTATGCGGCCTGCGGAACCGGTGGCCTGCGTGTGTTCGACATCGCCTTTATTGACGACAAGGCGTTCAGCGAACGCGTTACGACGGCTCCCGTGTCACCCCTCGGCCAACGCTTCTACGTGCGCACGCGGTACGCACAAGCTGTGGCCGCACCCACCACGATCGCCCCCGACCCCACGCGCAAGCCAGACCCGCGGAACGAAGAACCCAGCGTGCACGCAATGTACGCCTACCTGTACGTTGCCGACAAGTATGAGGGGCTGATCCTGGTTGGCGCGGGGACACTGCTCGATGGGAATCCGCTGAACAACTATCTGGAACGGGCGGTCACCTTTAACCCCGACGGCGCGCTGACAGGGGCCCGGTCCATCACGTTTGCCGGCACTTATGCCTACGTGTGCTGCGATGCCGGGTTGGTCGTGGTCGACTTGGATGATCCGACTTGCCCCAAGATTACATCGATCGTGGGAGAACACGAACTGAAACACCCCCATGGCGTGGCTGTGCAGTTTCGGTATGCGTTCGTCACGGATGAAGAAGGGGTCAAGGTGCTGGACGTGACCGACCTGGCCAAGCCGCATGTGGCGCACAAGGTGATCGTTCCCGACGCGCACGCCATTTACGTGGCTCGGACCTACGCCTACGTCGCAGGCGGAAAGTGTGGTCTGGTGATCCTGGATATTTCCAAACCGACTGCCGCTTACGTTGACCAGGTGTATACGGCCGATGGGGAGATTAACGACGCGGAAGACATTCAGCTGGGGATCACCAATGTGAGCCTGTTTGCTTACGTTGCCGACGGCCAGAATGGATTGCGGGTCGTGCAGTTGACCAGCCCCGAGGTGGAAGGTAACGACGGCTTCAGTCCGCGACCGGAACCCAAGTTGATCGCGACTTACAAGCTGCCGAAGGACGGACATGCATTAGCCATCAGCCGCGGCATGGATCGTGATCGGGCCATTGACGAAAGCGGCCATCAGATCGCTGTGTTCGGTCGAGTGGGTGCTCGCCCGCTGAATCGAGAAGAAGCACGACGGATGTATCTGAACGACGACGGGGAACCGTGGTTTGCGTCGGATGACCTCTGGGACCAGCGGGTGTTTCAAGTGCGGGAGTGAAGGGAAAAAGGGGGATCAGAACCCGGGGGCGGTACAACCCCGGGGGAGGTACAACCCCGGGGGAGGTACAAACCCGGGGGAGGTACAAACCCGGGGGCGGTACAAACCCGGGGGAGGTACAAACCCGGGGGCGGTACAAACCCGGGGGGTCTGGGGGGATACCCCCCATGAACTGCGGACCCGTCATCCACTTGACTTGCGTCGCCCGCGCGACGGACCCAGTGGACGCGTGGCAGGCGATGCATTTGGGGGGTCCCCCCCCAAACCCCCCGTGTCCCCTTCAAACCCACGGGGGCGGTGCAAACCCGGGGGCGGTACAAACCCGGGGGCGGTGCAAACCCGGGGGCGGTGCAAACCCGGGGGCGGTGCAAACCCGGGGGCGATACAAACCCGTGGGGCGGTACAAACCCGTGGGGCGGTACAAACCCGTGGGGCGGTACAAACCCGGAGGCGGTACAAACCCGGGGGGTCTGGGGGGATACCCCCCATGAACTGCGGACCCGTCATCCACTTGACTTGCGTCGCCCGCGCGACGGACCCAGGGACGCGTGGCAGGCGATGCATTTGGGGGGTCCCCCCCAAACCCCCCGTGTCCCCTTCAATCCCACGGGGGCGGTGCAAACCCGGGGGCGGTACAAACCCGGGGGGTCTGGGGGGATACCCCCCACATGAACTGCGGACCCGTCATCCACTTGACTTGCGTCGCCCGCGCGACGGACCCAGGGGACGCGTGGCAGGCGATGCATTTGGGGGGTCCCCCCCAAACCCCCCGTGTCCCCTTCAAACCCACGGGGGCGGTGCAAACCCGGGGGCGGTACAAACCCGGGGGCGGTACAAACCCGGGGGCGGTACAAACCCGGGGGGTCTGGGGGGATACCCCCCATGAACTGCGGACCCGTCATCCACTTGACTTGCGTCGCCCGCGCGACGGACCCAGGGGACGCGTGGCAGGCGATGCATTTGGGGGGTCCCCCCCCAAACCCCCCGTGTCCCCTTCAATCCCACGGGGGCGGTGCAAACCCGGGGGCGATACAAACCCGGGGGCGGTACAAACCCGGGGGCGGTACAAACCCGGGGGCGGTACAAACCCGGGGGCGGTACAAACCCGGGGGCGATACAAACCCGTGGGGCGGTACAAACCCGGGGGGCGGTACAAACCCGGGGGGTCTGGGGGGATACCCCCCATGAACTGCGGACCCGTCATCCACTTGACTTGCGTCGCCCGCGCGACGGACCCAGGGGACGCGTGGCAGGCGATGCATTTGGGGGGTCTCCCCCCAAACCCCCCGTGTCCCCTCCACTCCCACTGGGGCGGTGCAAACCCGGGGGCGGTACAAACCCGGGGGCGGTACAAACCCGGGGGGTCTGGGGGGATACCCCCCATGAACTGCGGACCCGTCATCCACTTGACTTGCGTCGCCCGCGCGACGGACCCAGGGGACGCGTGGCAGGCGATGCATTTGGGGGGTCTCCCCCCAAACCCCCCGTGTCCCCTCCACTCCCCCGTGTCCCCTCCACTCCCCCGTGTCCCCTCCACTCCCCCGTGTCCCCTCCACTCCCCCGTGTCCCCTCCACTCCCCCGTGTCCCCTCCACTCCCCCGTGTCCCCTCCAAACTGCCCGTGTCCTCTCCAACCCCCGCCTTGTTGGAAGTATGGCTCTTTCCCGTCGCTCATCTGACCTGTATAGTATACACGCGTATAGTTTAAGGGGCAGCACCACCAGGGAATTTTAACATGCGAAGAACTGATTATCGAAAACGTGTCGGCACAGTAACGCGCGAAAGGTCACAGCACTTGCGCACCAACTCAACGTTTCCCGAACAGCTGCTGTGGTCCATGCTGCGGCGAAGACAGCTGGGCGGACTGAGGTTCCGCCGGCAACATCCGATTGAGCCGTATGTCGTGGACTTCTATTGCGCTTCGGTGCGACTTGCGATTGAGCTTGACGGCAGAAGCCACGACGGGCGAGCAGCACATGATGAGTCGCGCTCGCAATACCTCAAAAATCAACGCATTCGCGTTCTGCGGATCGCCAATGATGACGTTCTGACAAATCTGGATGGCGTGTTGGAGCTAATTGCTGGAGCGGCTGGAGTTCGGCCGGACGGAATGTCTGGCGACAACGCCGGGGTCTGACGACAACCCGTGGAGTCTGGCGACGACCCCGGGGGGACGGCAACAAACCCGGGGGGCGATACAAACCCGGGGGGCGATACCAACCCGGGGGGCGATACCAACCCGGGGGGGATACCAACCCGGGGGGGCTGGGGGGATACCCCCCCATGAACTGCGGACCCGTCATCCACTTGACTTGCGTTCGCCCGAGCAACGGACGCAGGGGATGCGTTGCGGGCGATGCTTTGGGGGGGCCCCCCCCAAACCCCCCGTGTTCGTCTCGACCCCCCCGTGTTCGTCTCGCCGCTCCCCGTAACCCTTCTCGGCGGTACCAACCCGGGGGGTCTGGGGGGATACCCCCCATGAACTGCGGACCCGTCATCCACTTGACTTGCGTTCGCCCGAGCAACGGACGCAGGGGATGCGTTGCGGGCGATGCTTTGGGGGGGCCCCCCCCAAACCCCCCGTGTTCGTCTCGCCGCCCCCGTGTTCGTCTCGACCCCCCCGTGCTCCCTCTTAACCCTTCTGCGGCGGTACCAACTCGGGGGGTCGGGGATACCCGCCTGAACGCGGACCCGTCATCCATCTTGACTTGCGTTCGCCCGAGCAACGGACCCAGGGGATGCGTTGTCGGGCGATGCTTCTGCGGCGGCCCCCTACCAACTCGGGGGGTCTGGGGGGATACCCCCCATGAACTGCGGACCCGTCATCCACTTGACTTGCGTTCGCCCGAGCAACGGACGCAGGGGATGCGTTGCGGGCGATGCTTTGGGGGGGCCCCCCCATGAACTGCGGACCCGTCATCCACTTGACTTACGTTCGCCCGAGCAACGGACGCAGGGGATGCGTTGCGGGCGATGCTTTGGGGGGGCCCCCCCCAAACCCCCCGTGTTCGTCTCGACTCCCCCGTGTTCGTCTCGACTCCCCCGTGTTCGTCTCGACCCCCCGTGTTCGTCTCGACCCCCCGTGTTCGTCTCGCCGCCCCCGTGTTCGTCTCGCCGCCCCCGTGTTCGTCTCGAACCCCCCGTGCTCCCTCTTAACCCTTCTGCGGCGGTACCAACTCGGGGGGTCTGGGGGGATACCCCCCATGAACTGCGGACCCGTCATCCACTTGACTTGCGTTCGCCCGAGCAACGGACGCAGGGGATGCGTTGCGGGCGATGCTTTGGGGGGGCCCCCCCAAACCCCCCGTGTTCGTCTCGACCCCCCCGTGTTCGTCTCGACCCCCCCGTGTTCGTCTCGAACCCCCCGTGCTCCCTCTTAACCCTTCTGCGGCGGTACCAACTCGGGGGGTCTGGGGGGATACCCCCCCATGAACTGCGGACCCGTCATCCACTTGACTTGCGTTCGCCCGAGCAACGGACGCAGGGGATGCGTTGCGGGCGATGCTTTGGGGGGGCCCCCCCAAACCCCCCGTGTTCGTCTCGAACCCCCCCTCCCTTTGTCAACGGCAACACAACGCTATCAACGCGGGGCCAGCGGGAACAGACCCGACCGAATCAGGGCAGTGTGGGGCGGCCGCGGCCCTTGTGCAGCTGAATGACTTGATCCGCCTCGAACGGTCCAAACGCCTCGCGCGTGCCGTCCACCCACTGCACACGGATTTCATCCACTTGACGTTTTTCGCCCAAACCTACGTGGACACGAGGATCATTCGTCGCCAGATAACTATAGTGAGGATTGGCGTCGCGACGAAGCACGTCGCCGCCCGTCACGACGTGGAGGACCGCTCCCACATCCTCGCGACCGTATTCGTTGACTACGTCGACCAGCAGCCAGTGCTGTTGCCGTCCGATCTGATTGATCAAGACTTCGGCCATCGCATCGCGATTGACCACTACAATGTCGATGGCTCCGTCCCCGTTCAGGTCGCCGAAGGCGGCGGCTCGGCTGGTACGTGACGTGGCAGGCAGCGTCCCTTGGGGAGGTAAACGGAACTGCTGCCCATCGCCGATCAACAATACATTGGCCTCGGCGAACGGGTCGATTCCCGCCGTGACCACGTCGGGCAGCGTCACGCGCCCGTTCGCCTGGAACAGGTCCAGCTGCCCGTTGTTGTCAAAATCGATCAGGCCCACACCGAATCGGGTGTAGCTGCGGGTGGCCGTCCCCAAGCCGACGATCGGTGTGTCGTCCACAAAGTAGGTCCCTTCGTTGCGGAAAAACGAGTCCGATTGCGCTGCAGCAGGTTGACGACCAGCAGATCCAGGTCGTCGTCCCCGTCGATGTCGGCGGCACAAGTACCCATCCCGGCTTTGGCGGTGCCGTCCTTGTCGACGGCACAGCCGGTCGCCAGCGCGACGTTTTCAAAGATACCCTCGCCTTGATTCTGCCAAAGATGATTGTGCATGGAATCGTTGGCCACAAAAATGTCCGTGTCGTTATCGCCGTCAAAATCACCGCAGACGACGCCCAGCCCGTTGCCGGTGGCGGAACGAATATGCGCTTCCGCTGAGACGTCCACAAACGTCCCGTCTCCTTGATTTTGATACAGCAGGTCAGTCTGCGGTGCATTGTAGCTGTTGGGGCTGCAGTAATCCGGCTGGCCGGCCGGTGTTTGACACAGCAAGTCGGCATCCAGCGACCAGGTAACGTAGTTGCAGATAAAGAGGTCCAGGTCTCCATCACGATCGTAGTCCACAAACGCGGCCGAAGTCCCCCAGCCGGGGTCACCCACGCCGGCTGCTTCCGTCACGTTGTCGAAGTGACCACTGCCATCGTTTCGCAACAGCACGTTCGGGCCCACGTTCGTTACGTACAGATCTGTGTCGCCGTCGTTGTCATAATCGCCGGCGGCAACGCCCATTCCATAGCCGGCATCGGCCACCGCACCCGAGGACGCCGTCACATCGACAAATTTCGTTCCGCCCTCATTGCGATAAAGTCGGTTGCCCATGTTGGCCAGCGGTTTGGTCAAACTGCCGCTTTGCACAAAATAAACGTCCAGGTCCCCGTCGCGGTCCATGTCCAGCAGCGCCACGCCCCCTCCCATGATTTCGGGAAAAAGAAACCGCTCCTGATGGCCTGATTGATGCTCAAAATCCAGACCTAGTTCGGCGGCCTGATCGACAAACCAGGCAGTGTGGGTGGACTCCACCTGCAACGATGGCTGAAGCGGTGTCGTATCCTCGCGTGCCGGTCGACAACCCCACATACTCACCGTACCGATCAGCAGCAGCGTCCGCAGACGAACCCTCGAGCCACGCAGGGAGGCTTTTGCGATCGTGGCACCAAAGATCGGGAACAATAGGCGCCGAATCATCATGGTGAGCCGGCCGCTTGCAGCTGGTCAAGTAACTGGCGCATGGTCTTGGCTACGGGCGGAGTGCATTTGCTGGCCTGCAATCCTCGCTGCAGCACTTCGATGGCCTCGGTTGAGTTGCCGTCAGCCATTAGTAACTGGGCCAGGATCAGGTACACGGCGCCGGAATCCTGGTATCGCTCCCGCAAATCCAGCAGACGGGCGCGGGCTTGCTGCCGGTCGCCGTTGCGCAACAAGAGGCCTGCCGCTCGTACTGCGAAATCCGGTTCGCGCGCATCGAGCTGAAACGCCTGGTCGTAGGCCGCAATGGCCTGTTCCACCTGCCCCGCATGCTCGCAGAGCATCGCCCGCGCGGCCTGTGCTTTAGCGGACGACGGCCGTAATTGAATCGCCTGGTCAACCTGTTTCAAAGCGGCTTGCAAGTCGATCGCGTGGTAGGGATGCATCATGGCCAACGCTGCGGCGTAATTGAGTCGCGAGTTGAAATGCTGCGGACGCGCCTGTATGGCCCGCTCGAAGGTGCGGATACAGTCCTCCCAACGCTGCTGGCTGAGGTAACAGCTGGCCAACATGTTGAGCGATCGGTAGTCTGACGGATCGCGCTCCGCGATTTGTTCGAGCAGGCCGATGGCCTCGGCGTCGCGATGTGCTCGCACCAGGCCGCTGGCGTTGGCCCGCATTCGTGACAGACCCGTATGGTACCTGGTGAGTTCCGCCGTCCATGAATCGCGCCAGACGGGGCGTACTTCCTCGTCGCTGGCGTAGTCCTGCGCCTCCTTGGTTTTGCCCATTTGCCGATAAGCCGTGCTGAGCAAGAAGCTGGCGTAAGCTCCGTTGGCGCCGCTGGTCAACTTCTTCTTCTCGATCAAATCGATCGCCACTTGATTCTGGCGTCGTGCCAGGTGAACTCGTGCTTGAGCGAACCAGCCAGACGGATCGTCGGGGGCCAGGCGGACAGCCGCATCGGCCCGCTGAGCCGCCTCGTCGATTTTGCCCACATCGAGCAACCACAAGGCCTGTCGCCAGTAACCGGGTGCAAATTCTGGCGCTAGTGCAATCGCCCGATCCATGGATGTGATGGCGTCATCCAGCTTGCCCTGCCTTTCCTGCGACACGGCGCAGCGAAACCAGGCTTCGGCCCGATTCGGATCCATTTCCAACACCTGCTGGTAAGCCTCCACGGCCAAATCGTGCAGTTCGTTGGCTTCGTAGACCTGTCCCAGCACAAAACGGCGATCGGCGTCACGCCGGTTTGCGTTGACGCGGGAAATCTGTGCCGATACTAATGCCTCTACGTCTGGGTCGACGGTGCCCGAATTATCCAGCGACGGTGGCGAGGGGCCGGTGCGCGTGTAGACGAGTCGTCCTACGGTGAGTGCGAAGAGCACGAACAATAGGGCGAGATAGAAACGACGCATCATCCGTTTGCGATTCCGTTCGGAATCGTCGCCGGATGTTCCTGGCTGGCTGGCTGGTTTCCTGGCCACGTTAGCCTACCAACGGCAAGACGTCGGTGTTTTTCAGTTCGCAACCCAAAGCTCTCATGCTTCCATAATAATCGCACGGTTGCCTCGATCGCAACCGTGCACGAGCGGCAGACCCGGAGGCGGCGTTTACGTCGTGCGCATCGTAGCCGAGTCTGTCCCAGACTCGTGCCAGTGCCCGTCAGGGCTAGGAAAACTGATGATGCGCCTCACGCTACAGTATCTATAGCCGTTCGCGACGTGCGGGCAGTTTGGGAGACGGCGAATACGCCGCCGGGTCAGGCTGGGACAGCCTGACCTATAGATCCAAAAAACGCTCGGTTGCCTGGATGGCAACCGAGCGAAAATGTATCTATAGAACGGAAGCCGTTTACTTAGCGGCGACGCAAAGCCAACAGCGCCAAGCCGGAAATCCCCAGCAGGGCAATGCTGGTTGGTTCGGGCACGGCTGCTTGGATCACGAGACCGCCGGACAGGACTTCAGCCTGGGGACGGATACCATCGTCGAACGTGTCAAAGAACTCCATCGTAAGAATGCCGCCCGCCAATGGCAGGTCCGGAATGCCAGCGTCAGCCAGCTTCACGATGCCACCGCTCGAAACAGCTTCAACACCAGGAGCACCCGTGCCGCTTGCGGTGAGGAAGATCGGGTTCGACGCTCCTCCGTCGCCGCTGAAACCAATTGTCGCTTCGCTGAGCCAACTGGGGCTGAACGCCTCAAGCACAAAGTCCCAGCCAACTCCGTTCATGGTGGCCGAGCCTGGAGTGCCAACCGCAGCGCCAATGTCGACCGAAAGAATTACGTTACCAGCTTCCCCTTCGCCGCCGTTGAACACTACGCCTGTCAGATCAACTGGGACGGGGATTCCGGCTTCTGGGCCGCCGACCGACGAGTAATCGCCAAGATTCGGACCAGGAGCTGCATCGCCTTTGTCAGCGTACGCAACGTTGGCCGCAAAAATCATCGTCAACGACAGGGCAACAATTCTCTTCAACATTAGTTCTTCCTCCCAAAAAAGTAAAACAAACGACTTCGCAAGATCGAAATCTCTCACAAAAAAACACCAAAACTCTTGTAATCCCTCATTTGTTAAGGGAGCGCAAGAACGTTGGTGTTTGCGTGCAGCCAGCCTTTCCTAAATGCGTCCGACAACGAACATCTCTGAAGCTGTAATTTGACTTTGCGTGGTCGTTACCGAACTTGTGGGTCAACGTAATTAGTTCTTCACCTTCGCTGGATTGAGCAAGGAATCTCGCCACCTGAAACACGAGTCTAACCGACGAAATGGCCAAGTCAATGATCTTGGCCAAAAAAAAGAGAAAATCAAAGCGAAAAGCGCCAAGCCGGAAATCCCGAATAGTGCCATGCTAGTCGGTTCGGGCAAGGCGTGGCGGTTTGCTCAGCCCATAACGTGGCGGCCCGATGATAGGGCAGGGTGCAGCGACGTGAGGTCACGAACGTCGCGGAACCCCGGGTTCAGGAAAGAGAAGCGACAGATAGCCCCGAATGGGGCGGCCCTAATCGTCGCCAAAACGAACTCCCCTTCATCCCGGAATCGGGTTAGGGTCACCCCGTTGGGGTTTACGATTTAATGGGGCACGCAAACCCAGGGTTGCGCGAGGGTGCGCTGCGCTTTCCCTCGCTCCACCCTGGGCTGACATCGGGCCGTCCCGTTGGGACTCAAGACAGCACCGGGAACACGATGGGGACACAGCACCTTTCGGAACACGGTGGGGACACAGCACCTTTCGGAACACGATGGGGACACAGCACCTTTCGGAACACGATGGGGACACGAACACGGTGGGGACACAGCACCTTTCGGGAACACGATGGGGACACAGCACCTTTCGGAACACGGTGGGGACACAGCGGAACACGGTGGGGACACAGCACCTTTCTGCCACGAGTGCTCGTTCAATTTGACGCAGGAGCACGATGGAGGCGCAGGAGCACGATGGGGACACAGCACCTTTCGGACACAAGTGCTCGTTCAATCTGACGCATGTGTCTATCGTATTCGAAGGAACGATGGCTGTTCTGGCAACGCGTGGCGGTTTGCTCAGCCACAACGTGGCGGCCCGATGATAACCCTGTGTGCAGCGACGTGAGGTCACGAACGTCGCGGAACCCTGGGTTCAGGAAAGAGACGAGCACGATGGGGACACAGCACCTTTCGGACACAAGTGCTCGTTCGATCTGACGCATGTGTTTATCGTATTCGAAGGAACGATGGCTGTTCTGGCAACGCGTGGCGGTTTGCTCAGCCACAACGTGGCGGCCCGATGATAACCCTGGGTGCAGCGACGTGAGGTCACGAACGTCGCGGAACCCTGGGTTCAGGAAAGAGACGACAGATAGCCCCGAATGGGGCGGCCCTAATCGTCGCAATCCGCATCGTCGCTAAAACGAACTCCCCACCATCGCCGAATCGGGCGAGGGTCACCCCGTTGGGGTTTTCGAATTGATGCGGCACGCAACCCAGGGTTGCGCGAGGGTGCGCTGCGCTTGCCCTCGCTCCACCCTGGGCTGACATCGGGCCGTCCCGTTAGGACTCAAGACAACCACAGCACTCACTGGTGATTTTTGTAGGCGCATCCTGCCAAGTTAGCGTACCGTCGCCGCGGACCGTATAAACAAAATAGAGATGCGCGGTAGACTTTGACCCTTAGCGGCGGGGGAATTTTCGAAATCGCTTCTCCCCCGCCAACCCGCCCAAAACGCCTCTGAATCGGATTCTGTATGCATGACCTGACACCAGGAAACCGCGGCCCATTCGACGCCCCAGTGCAACAGTTCACCACCACTAATTTGCTGTATTTCGGTCTTTACGCGGTTCTGGCGTGCGGAGGTTGTCTTGGCGGCTGTCAGCGCTCGGGCGTTGAGGACCATCCGCAAGCCCGGCGGTCAGATCAAGCAAACAAGCCGGAAATGGTGGCGGGGGCCGGCAATGCCAGGACGGCCCGGCAACTCGTCAATATCGATTTTACGGATGACCGAACGAGCGGTGTGGATTTTGTGTTGGTGTCCGGCGATCAGGGTAACTTCACGTATCCAGAGATCATGTGCGGCGGCGTCTGTGTCGCGGACTTGGACGGTGACCACGATCTGGATATTTATCTGCCGCAGGCCGGCAGCGTACCCGGACAGGCCCCATCGAACGACCATCCCAAGTCCGCGGTAGCGACGGCCCCGGCCCTGTTCCTGAACGATGGCCGAGGCGTATTTCAAGACGCATCGGCCAACGCCGGCGTCGCCCAAGATCACTACGGCATGGGGGCGTTTGCAGCGGATGTGGATGACGATGGCGATCTCGATTTGCTGCTGACCAATGTCGGTCCCGTGACGCTGTGGGTCAACAACGGTGATGCGACATTTCGCGATGCAACCCGCTCGTCGGGTATTCCACAGCATGAGGGGCTGTGGATGAACGCGGCTTTCGGTGATTTCAACCGCGATCAGATTCTCGACGTCTACATTGCCAACTACACTGACTGGAGCTACGATTCCGCTCCGCATTGTGTAGGGTTGGGTGGACTTGCTGACTACTGTGACCCTTCCAAGTTTGCAGGGGCCCCAGATGTGCTGTTGATCGGCAACGGCGACGGGACGTTTCGCGACCAGAGCGCCGAAAGCGGTGTGAGTCGCATCGCATCACGGTCGATGGGCGTGGTGACGGTGGACGTTGACGGAGACCAGGATCTGGACATCTATGTTGCCTGCGACGGGGAAGAGAACCTGCTGTGGATCAATAATGGCGAGGGGGTCTTCGAAAACGAGGCGACGATTCGCGGAGCGGCATTGAATGCTGCCGGCGCCGCGGAGGCCAGCATGGGCATTGCCTGCGCCGACATCGACGCCGATGGTGATGAAGATTTGATCGTTTCGCACCTGGTGGGTGAAACGCACACCGTGTACCGCAATCAGCGTGGTTTCTTCACGGATGTTACGGCTGCGGTCGGACTGGGGCAGTGGTCTCGGCCTGATACCGGGTTTGGCATTGGTTTGGTCGACTTTGACAATGATACGCACCTGGATCTGTTGGTCGCCAATGGAGCCGTCTCCCGGCCGACTCAACCAGTCGACCCGGCCAACCCGTACGCGCAGCCCGATCGCGTGGCTCGCGGACTGCCGGGTGGAAAGTTCCCCGAGGCGATGGTGATCGCGGATATGCATTCGCCGCAGGATGCTCAAGTATCGCGGGGTGCGGCATTTGGCGATCTGAACGGAGACGGACTTGTGGATGCTGTTATTGTGGTCAAGGACGGCCCACTGCGTATTTTGCAGAATGTGACGGAAAGCAGCGCCTCATGGCTTGGCATCTGTCCGGTCGAGAAGCCCAAGGCGTGCGGGTCGATCGGCGCACGCGTGAGTCTGTCGGAGTTTCCCGCATTAGGACCGCGGATCGTACGCCCGCACGGTAGTTACTTGAGTTCCAGCGAGGACGTGGTCCGGTTTGGGCTGGCGGATGGGGACGCCCCGGTCCGTGCGATGGTAACCTGGCCCGACGGGACGCGCGAGCAATTCGAGTCGCTGGCACTGCGGGGTGTCCACCGACTGGTGAGAGGCACGGGAGCGACGGCAGGCGCTGAGCTGGAAGCTTGCGCAAGATCAAAGTTCCCCCACCACCGCTCAGGTTGCCGCTCAGCCACGGACTTCCACCAGTAAGCCTGATGGATTGGCCGAACGAGGATTGTCACCCGCCGCGGTCCCCGCATCGTCGGCGTTGGGGCCGCTGCCGCCGCTGGCTTTCGAGCCGATACCCGGCAAGCGGAGTCTAGCAATCAAGCTGGACGAAAAGGCGCTTGACGCATGGTGTCGTTCGGCGGGGCTCCCGCCGCCACCTCCGCTGATGTCGCTGGACGCCCCCTCGTGGAAGCTCGTGTACGCGGCGATTGAGGAGGCGGGCCGCTCGCCCACAGCCACTTCGCTAGGTAATCTGGCGATGCTGTACGACGGCCTGGGAGCAGCTGAATCGGCCACGGCGCTGTACGAACGCGTCATTGCCCTGGCGCCCACACAAGCCAAGTGGTGGCATTTGTTGGGACGCGCGCGACTGAATCACGGGGACGCCGACTTGGCGGTGGAGGCGTTGACGACGGCCGTAGATTTGTTGCCTGGGAAGCCCGCGCCCATCGCCCGTCTGGCGGAGGCAAGACTTGCCGTGGGCCAGGCT
Source organism: uncultured Planctomycetales bacterium (assembly GCA_963695565.1). Lineage (GTDB taxonomy): Bacteria > Planctomycetota > Planctomycetia > Pirellulales > Pirellulaceae > CAVOGW01. The sequence goes on along the minus strand of CAVOGW010000001.1, from coordinate 271,960 downwards.
GAGGAATCGCGGCAACTTTGGAGCCAATACCTGACGCTGCGACCGAACTCCCCTTTGGCTTGTATCGGACTCGCGCGGGCCTTCGAGTCGTTGGGCCAGTGGGACCAGGCACTGCTCAGCCGCGGAGCGTGCCATTCAACTGAACTCGCAGGCAAAATCCGCGCTGTCGATCGCCGCGCGCCTGGCGGCTCAGACCGGCCACGCGGACCGGGCCGCAGACTATGCCCGGCGTGCGGACCAGCTGAATCCCGACAATGACCCAGCCCTGTTCGATGAAATCGAACATGAAATGCTCGATTTCGCCAAACCGGTCGGCTACCTGCGGAAAGCGGCTTTTTATGCCAAGCAGCAAGGCGACATGAATAAGGCTTACGCCTACGCCAGACTCGGTGCGGAACGCAGTCCTGAAGAATCAGCCAGTTGGCAGTTGTTGCTGTGGTTAGCGACCGCGCTCCGCGATAGCGAATCGATCGCCAATTATGCGGAGGCAGCCGTGGAACTGGATCCGAGTTTCGCACCGGGTTGGGAGACGCTGCGCGCATCAAACTGGCCGAAAGTGACTGGAACGCAGCGCTGAAGCTTGCCGAGCGGGCCCTGCAAGCAGACCCCTCGTTTCAGCGGGCACACATTGCCCTCGGGATGGCGCAAGGTAAGTTGGGACGCTTCGAGGATGCGCTTCAATCGCTGGAGACCGGTCTCGCCGGAAATGCGCGACGACGTCCTCGCGTTGCAGATGAAAGCGGCCTGCCTGATCCAGCTGGGTCGGAAACCTGACGCACGACAGACGCTGCAGATTATTTTGGCGCTCGACCCCAAAAACGCCTGGGCTTTAGCACGAGCGGCGGAGCTGAAGTGACGAGATGAAATTGACTGACGCCGTGGGCAAAGGGCGGGTGTCAGGCGGCGAGCGGCGCGTCGTGAGACCGCAAGCCAGAAGAAATTGCCGTCGAAATTGGTTGTAGGCCACCATTCCCAGGCGATTCCTGGCGGCGTGCGCGTCCGGCGAACGCGCACGCCGCCGAAGAATGCCGCATCGTGTTTCGCAAGAACGAGCGTGTGCCGGGCATTCTTCTTTGGCTTGCGGTCTAACGAACCGAAAATGTGGGTAATGATAAGGTCAAGGGCCTGGGCGATGCAAACAAATGCCCCGGGAGTTGCCCCTCATCGTGCTTCGGTTGGTCGCCGAGTGGCCACGGCGGGGGTTTCTGAAACGTCCATGCGCAGCCGCGTGTTCAACTGCTGCCGATGACATTGTTCGCCCAGCTTAGTCTCCATGGTCATTTGCTGCACGATATCGGAACTCACAAACTGGCCGAGTTGCTCATCAAAATAGATGGTGCCCTGGTTCTTCTGCTGGGAAACTTCCACGTCCAGCCCCAGAGCGTCCGCTCCGTTGCCAAAGTCCACTACAATTTGGACATCGATGCGTTCCAGCGGACGTCCATCATGTTCTTCGGTGCCGACGTAAGTATACGTGGCGTCCATCACTAGTTTTCCGGCGGGACTATTTAAGTCAGACGTCCCCGTCCAATGGTCACCGGGCTTGACCGGATGGTGGGGCAACACGGTGGCCGCCTGTCCTAACAGCGCCTGGAGCCCATCGTGTGAAAACAGTTTTTGCAGTTGTTCTCCCGCCGGAGACTTCTGCAACGAGCGCTGACTCTCCTCCGATAGGTCAACGTCGGTGATCTCGCCACGATTGGTCATTTGTTGCACAAAGCAGACTCCCACCAGCGGATTGATCGTGGCGGCCAGATGTTGCCCCAGCCCCTCGGCCTGTTCGGGGCTGGCCGAATCGAATTCGACTTGTTGATTCCCGGGCACGTTCATTTTCATCGTCAACCGGCGAATGGACTGGCTGATTCGGGCCGTCCCGTCGGTCGATACGTCGGCGACATCCCACTGGATCGACATCCCCATATTGGCGGTGGAACGCATATCGACTCCGCCCAGCGAAGTCGTCATGTCCGTCTCCTGCTGGAAGACAAGCTGTAGCGATTGGCCTGGACGCAACTTCCAGCGCAGAAGTTTGTCAGCATCAGCGGGCCGCACGATGCCCAGCCAGACCAGCGTCAATATGGCCATGCCCAAGACGGGTACTGGCCTGAATTTCCATCTGCGGGACAAGTCGAGTCGGGAAGTTGGAAACGAACGACCTGGGTGCAAGTCGGTAGACATCAGAGTTCCTCAATTAGGGGCCGGAGGCGCAAAGGTTTGCGGCCATGCGATAAGTTATTGACAAGCGAGCGCCGTGTAACGGGCTGGATTATGCGCAGCCCGGCCACATCGCGTACAGCCAGAGTGCGTGCCGCACGATGGTTGCGGAGAATCCGTGTGGATTGCCGAGCGCGATCGGCACGCATCATGGCTGCGGACGGGATGGCAGGCCAGTGCCATCGCTCAGCAGCCCATGTAGGACGGATTGGCCGAGTCGCCATTCTGCGTGATCCGCAGAGAGGATTTTCCAGCGATTGGGTAGTCCGTGCTACACCCGGAGGACGGATCAGCCATCCGTGGAGAGCGATGTGGTGAAGGCCATGTGGGGTTGCGAATGGGCAATCTGACTTACGCGTCACGAATCGACCAACTGCAGAAAGGCCCGCATCCAGGCGGGATGAGCCGGCCAGGCGGGAGCCGTGACGAGATTGCCGTCTACACAGGCGTTGTTGAAGCCTTCGTTTTCGGCGATGTACTCGCACTGTTGCAGCTCGACATCGGGGCGCAGGGCAGGATAGGCGCAGCATTTGCGCCCGCTGAGTACTCCGGCCGCCAACAGGATTTGCGGACCGTGGCAAATGGCGGCGACCGGCTTTCCGGTGGCAAAGAAATGACGCACAATTTCCAGCACGCGCGGGTTCAGACGCAGGTACTCCGGCGCAGTCCACCGGGCAGCACCAATCCGTCATACGCGGACTCTCTCACCTGGTCGAAATCATAGGAGAGGCGAAAGTTATGCCCTCGCTTTTCGCTGTAAGTCTGCTCCCCCTCAAAATCGTGAATGGCGGTGGCCACCGTCTGTCCCGCTTGCTTGCCCGGACAAACCGCATGCACCGTGTGCTGCCACGTCAACAGGATTTGCAAGGGGACCATGGCTTCGTAGTCTTCGACATAGTCGCCTACAATCATCAAGATCGTCTTCATGGTTGGGTCGATCCTTGTGATTTGTGGTTCACCGGGATGCGGCTGTGGATCGCCGCGAGTATGACGTTCACGTTGGCAGGAAGATCCTTCAGTCGCGTTGCTCCTTCAGGATGACATTCACGCGCTTGCTCCTTCAGGATGACATTCACGCACTTGCTTCTTCAGGATGACACGGATGCTGTCGAGCCTCACATCACGTGTATGCCACCCGGGGGTAACACGATGGGCTCAGCCTGCGTATGCTCGCGAATCAGTTTTGCCCAGGCGTTGGCATCCTGTTGGATCGGGGGCCAGGTATTGTAGTGGGCCGGCAGCACTTGTCGGGGCTGGATTAGCTTGACGGCGGCCAGCGCATCTTCGGGACCCATGGTAAACAGGTCGCCAATGGGGACTACAGCCAGATCGATACCGGCCTGACCGATAAGCTGCATGTCAGCAAACAAGGCGGTATCGCAGGCGAAGTACAGCTTCTTGTCGTCGAGCGAAATCAGGAAACCTCCCGGCTCGCCGCCGTAGCTCCCATCCGGGAGTTGTGAACTGTGGAAAGCCAGCGTCATCTTGATGTGGCCGAAGGGCATGCTCACGCCTCCGCCGATGTTCATGCCCAAATGCCGTTCCACGCCGTACTCGTTTTGCAACCATTGCGTAATTTCATAGTTGGCAAGGACGGTCGCTCCCGTACGTTTCGCGATACTGGGCACATCCGCGATATGATCGAAATGGCCATGGGAGACCAGGATATAGTCCGCGGATAAATCGTCGACTTTTTCGGTCGCTGTCGGGCAATCGCTGACAAACGGGTCCAAGAGCAGCTGAAACTTCTCGGTTTGAATGGACCACCCCCCGTGGCCCAGCCATTTCAATTTTATGCTCATGCTCAATACTCCTTGCCATCAAGCGCCCAAACCCAGGTTTCGATTCATGTACCGCTTGTAGCCTTCGACGCCGGGTTGGCCAAACGGGTTTGTCCCCACGATCAATCCTTCCAGCGTCGTGGCGATCATCAGCATTTGCATGAGTTGACCGACGTAGTATTCGTCCACCCGCGGCAGCCGTATGTCGGTGGTGGGTCGGCCGTCGTCACGGTAGCTGGCGTTCGTGCCGCTAATGGCCGCCGTCATTATCTGGGGTAAGGTCCGATCGGCGATGCGGTTCAAGCCGTCCTGGTCGAAGTCGCTGTGCCCGATGGCCAGCGGGTCCTGCCGCCAGTTGTTCACAATGATATTATTAAACAGTTTATCGCGCGACCCGGCCTGGTGCTGCTGAGCACGTGAGTGCAGGTCCCGGGTATTAACTACGGTCAGGGGCGTCGCACCGCGCTCCTGTTTCCCCAGACTCTCGGCGAGCAACTGGTCGTACCACAGGCCCAGCGATTCGAGTGATTTCGCCCAGACCGACATCACGCGGATGTTGGCCCCGCGCTGCTTTTCCATCAGATGGCTGATGGCCGTATAGTCCAGCGCTCGATTGTTTCCCGGAGGAGCCTGACGAAAATGCTCGTTCATGGAAGCGGCACCGCGCAGCAGTTGCACCACATCGATGCCGAGCACGGCGGCCGGGACCAGGCCTACCGCGGAAAAAATCGAAAACCGGCCCCCGACTCCATCCGGAACCGGAAATGCCTCCTCAATGCCCAGGGCCCGTGTCAACCGATGCAGCTTACTGTCGATCCCCGTGACGGGAATGATACGGGCCGCCGTTTGCCCCAGGTCGCCATGGCAGCTTTGCCTGTAATGCGTGCAGGAATATGCGAAACGCAGCTGCCGTTTCCAGCGTCCCGCCGCTTTTGCTGATCACGACAATACCCCAGGCGTCGTCGATCTGGTGGGCGGGGCGGCCGTGCCCCAGCAGGTCAAGCAGTCCGGCCGCGGCGTCGTTGTCAACGTTGTTGCCTTCAAAATATAACCGCGGCGATCCCCCACGACTGCCACGCGACAATTCGTTGTGATAGGGGTGGCAACAGGATTCCAGCAGCGCTCGGGCCCCCATATACGAGCCACCGATCCCCAAAACCACGACGCGGTCGACCGAATCACGCAGCCGCCGTGCTGCCGTCAGGATTCTTCCCAACTCGCTGCCTTCCCGATCCGTTTCGTATTCGCTCAGTAACCGTTGCGGCAAACCGAAGAACCCCATATCCAACGGCTGCTTACCTGGGGGGATGTCCGATTTCGCGTTGTATAGCGCGAGATCCGACAAGAACTGGTCTCGGACTTCGACCAATTTCGGTGAGAAGTTTTGAATGGTCTCAGGCGGCAAGCCGAACTCGCCAATCTGCGTGCCGCTCCAGTCAAAATCAAAGACACCAGCTGATGTCGTTTTCGCCGCCGCTGACATGTCTGCTCCCTCCCAGGAACACATTCCGCCGAAACAGGCCAATCACAGAGGGTGGAGCGTACCAGATTTTTGGCGTTCTTCCAACTCGCCGCCGAGTTGAACGGCAAGGGGAATGCAGCTCGGTGGGCACGTTGAACCGATGTCACATTTCGGGGATCATAATGCCGGAGAGCACCCTCTGCATCAAACCTTGAGGAGGGGCGGTTTTCGCCCAATCAGGCCATCGTGACGGAATCGTTTTTCGACCAAGAGATTGTGCGTCACCATACCGGCAGTCTGAAATGGGACCGGTATGCCGACCGAAACATATTGCCGCTTTGGGTGGCGGACACCGACTTCAGATCCCCACCCGGCGTGGTGCAGGCCTTGCAGCACCGCGTAGAACACGGTGTATTCGGATACACGCATCCGACAGCGGACCTGACGGAGACCGTACGCGAGTACTTGCGCAATAAGCACGCCGCGGAGGTCGACGCGGACTGGATATCCTGGTTGCCAGGCTGCGTCCCGGCGCTCAGCATGGCGTGTGCCAGCTGGGGCGTGCCGGGCGATCGCGTGCTCACCTGCACTCCCGTGTATCCCCCCTTCCTGCACGTGCATCGGGATTCCCAGCGCGAACTCGATCGAGTCCCGCTGCTGCCCGACTCCGACGGCTGCTATCGACTGGATTGGGACGGTTTGGAGGCCGCCGTCACGCCTCGCACGCGAGTGTTCTTGTTCTGCAATCCTCAGAATCCGACGGGCCGCGTGTTTTCTCGGGAGGAAGTTGAACAGCTCGGGGATTTTTGCCAACGCCATCAACTTGTCCTGTGCTCGGACGAAGTTCATTGCGACCTGATCCTCGAACCGACGTTAAATCATTTTTCCGTGTTGCGGCTTCCGGAATCCATGCGCCAGCGAACGATTACCTTAATGGCCGCCAGCAAGACGTACAATGTCGCCGGCTTGGCCTGCGCATTTGCCGTCGTCCCCGACCCGGAATTGCGTCGTCGCTTCCTCCGCAGCGCCGGGAAGTTGTTGCCGGAAATCAGTCCGCTCAGCTTTGTGGCCACGGCGGCCGCCTATCGGGAATGCGAACGCTGGCGACAGCACCTTATTGCGTACCTGAGGCGCAACCGAGACCTGATCGCCGGATTCCTGGCTGAGCGTACCCCGACCGTGACCATGACACCTCTCCAGGCGACCTACCTCGCGTGGCTGGACGTGCGCCCGTTGGAGCTCGATCAGCCCCGCGCACTCTTCGAACAACATGGGCTGGGATTTTCCGACGGAGCCGATTTTGGGGGACCCGGCTTCCTGAGAATGAACTTCGGCTGCCGCCAATCCATGGTCGAAGAAGCCCTGCGACGATTCGAGATTGCCGTCGAGGCAGCCAGGAAGGGGAACGGGAAAAGAACCGTCAACTGACGTATCGCCCGGGAGGACCGAAAACCACTAGCCGAACCCATCATGACAACGACTCACGAACAAGGCAAAACGCGAAACGCGAAATGCGAAATGCGAAATGCGAAATGCCGAATGACAAGTGACAAGTAACAAGTAACAAGTAACAAGTGACAAGTGACAAAACACAAATCACCAAAGGCCGAAGAAATGGACTTACAAGCGCTGCTGCCGGATTTGATTATCAAGAACGAGTCGAAGATCGTGATGTTGGTCGCCGACGGGTTGGGTGGGTTACCCTGGGAGCCGGGAGGCAAGACGGAGCTGGAAGCGGCCCGCACGCCGAATCTGGATGCGCTTGCCCGACGTGGCGTCCAGGGACTTTCGACCCCCGTGGCGCCAGGAATCAGCCCTGGCAGCGGCCCTGGGCACTTGGGTTTGTTTGGATATGACCCTCTCAAGTACCGGATCGGACGTGGAGCGCTGGAGGCCACGGGAATCGGTTTCTCGCTTCAAGACAATGACGTGGCTGTGCGCTGCAACTTTTGCACGCTGGACGCCAAGGGCAACATTTCGGATCGTCGCGCTGGCCGCATCAAGTCGGAACAGAGCGCCCCTCTGGCCATCAAGCTCCGCGACATTCGCATTGCTGGTGTGGAAATCTTCGTCGAACCGGTGAAGGAACATCGGTTTGTGGTTGTGTTTCGCGGAGTCGGCTTAGCGGCAAACGTGGAGGATACGGATCCGCAACAGACGGGCGTACCGCCCCTGAAGCCAAGGGCCCGCGACGCCGCCAGCCAGAGGACGGCCGAGGTTGCCGCCGAGTTCTTTCGCCAGGCACGGGAGCTGTTGGCCAGTGAAGTCCATGCCAACGGCATGACCATGCGAGGTTTTGCGGCTCGACCCAACATGCCCACATTCGAGCAGATATACGGCCTGCGGGCCGCCGCCATTGCCGTGTATCCGATGTACAAGGGACTGGCCAGCCTGGTCGGGATGGAGGTCGTGGGGACGCCCGCTAACAAAGAAGAGCAGCTTGATCTGCTGAAGAAACACTACCACGAGTTTGATTACTTTTTCTTGCACTACAAGTATACGGATAGCTCGGGCGAGGACGGTAATTTCGATTTGAAAGTCGCCAAAACGGAGGACTTCGACACGATGATTCCCGCGGTGGTGGAGCTGCAGCCGGACGTGATCGTGGTCACCGGCGATCACAGCACGCCTGCCTATTTGCAGAGTCACAGCTGGCATCCCGTGCCGACGTTGATTGTCTCGAACTGCTGCCGGCCCGATGGGCACTCGGCATTTCATGAATCAACGGCGCGAACCGGTGGCCTGGGGCATTTCGAGGCCCGCCATATCATGCCTTTGGCGCTGGCGAATGCACGGCGGCTGGAGAAGTACGGGGCCTGAGCGGAATAAGCACTTGGTGAGACAGCGCCACTTCAGCGATGCAGGACGGATGGGCCCATCCGCCAGGAACGTCGCTTTGGCCAAAACGGTTTCCACGGATGGGTTTTCCGTCGTCCGTTGCGTGACGGATTACCAAGTCGCTGCAACATGCACGCTGCTGGTTGCCCAGATGGCGACTTGGCCCATCCGTGCTACAGAGGCTGTGTGGCCAGACAACACTGGCAAATCCTGCGTAACGGTTCCCACACCACTTCACCGTAGGCGGGCGATGTCAATACGCCATAGAGGCGTTCGACATCCTGGATCACATCGACATCGAATTCCATGGGCAGCGCTGAGTAATCATCGTGCGACGCTGCCAACTTCTGACATGTTTGTTGAAATACGCAGCGCGATCCCCAATCGACGTCTTCGAAAACCTCCGAGGGCATTTGAGTACGACCGCCAATCAGGTAATACCCGCCGTCTTCGCAGGGACCGAGGACGACGTTGGACTTCTGCAGGGCCGCAAACGCTTGTCGAATCACCGAGACGGGCAGTTGAGGGCTGTCTGCTCCGATCATGACCACGCGATCATTGCCGGCCGCGAATGCCGCCCTGAATTGTTCAGACATCTTGGCACCCAGGTCCCCGGGCACCTGCCCGACCGACCGCCACCCTCGTTGTGAGGCCGCGGTTGCCACCAAGTGCAAATCCTTTGGCGGCCACAGGGCGAGCACACAGCGGTCTGCCGCATGCGCGAACCGATCCAATACCGTTAGCAGGCTTACACGGTGGAGTTCCGCTGCCAGTTCGTTTCCTACCGTTTTGGCCAGTCGCGATTTCGTCTGCCCTGGACGCCAATAGCGGGACATGACGATCAGTTGCGTGGCGTCGCCATCCAGCGGCGACCGTAACGTGTGCAACCGCATGCGGTCCATGGCGGCGGAGTCCTCAGAAGATGTGATCCGTCAGTCGACGTAAGAGCACCGAGTTGATCTTGCCACGAAAACGAACCTTGCCCCCGATTTCCACCACGGGAACGCAATCATTAAACCGCTCGCGCAGGTCCGCATCATCGTCGATGTTAACCGTCGCCACGGTATATCCCTGCCGCTTCAGTAAGAGAATGGCCTCGTCACACAGGTGACAGCCCGCCCGCGAATAGACGCGTGCACGTCGCGCCGACCTTTCGGACCCGCTGTCCCTCGGGCCACCGGCTTCACACGGTTGCATCGCCATCGCTCTCCTATTAGGCTTTGTCTCGAAAGGGGACTGACCCTTGGGAGAATGGTCGGAGAGGTCAGTCCCTCTTGTAGACAAGGCCTAGTGCTTTTTCAACGCTTAGACTTGGGGTCCACGAAATCAGCCGCCAGGCGTTAGCCTCCGGTTCGTGCATGCCGAAGAACCGGGTGCTAACGCACGCCGGCTGATAGGTTGTGGACCGGTCACGCCGGCGGATCCCGAAAACTTGAATCAGAACTATTGGGTGAACTCGTAACCCACAGCATACCGGGCCTGCCGACGGTCGAGAATAGTTCACGCGTGGCATGATGAGCGACTTTGTCGAACTTGTGCGAAAGAGCGGACTGATTGGCGACGATCAGCTCCGCGCCGCGCTCACACAATTTGGCAACCAGCCACAGACTCCACTGGAACTGGCAAGATACCTGATGCGCAGTTCGCTGCTCACCAAATGGCAATGTCAACAGCTTCTGGACGGCCGCTACCGAGGATTCGTGCTGGGCAAATACAAGCTGCTGGACCAATTGGGTCGTGGCGGGATGAGCATGGTGTTTGTCGCCGAGCACATGGGCATGCAGCGCAAGGTAGCCCTGAAGATGCTGCCCAAAAGCCGGACGCAGGTTGGTTCATTCGTAGAAAGGTTTCGTCGGGAAGCGCGTGCCTCCGCCGCACTGAATCACCCAAATATCGTACGAGCCTATGATTTCGACTGTCAGGATGACATCTATTACCTCGTCATGGAGTTAGTCGAAGGGGAGAACTTGCGAGAGTTGGTGGCGCACGAGCATCCGTTGCCCGTCCCGCGTGTCGCCCGACTGCTGACCGAGGCGGCGCAGGGATTGCAGTACGCGCATGAATGCGGTTTTGTGCATCGTGATATCAAACCCGCCAATATCCTGATCGACACGGCCGATAAAGCAAAAATCCTCGACCTCGGGCTGGCCATGTGGGCCGATAGCGATCAGAGTTCCGTGACGCTCGCCAACGATGAACGCATGTTGGGAACCGCCGATTACCTGGCTCCTGAACAGGCCTTGAACAGCCATGACGTGGACTCCCGTGCGGACATTTATGCTTTGGGGGGAACGCTGTTCTATACGTTGACGGGACAGCCCCCCTACCCGCACGGATCTATCGCACAGAAAATCGCGCAACACCAGTCGGCCACCCCGCCGGATCCACGTACTCGCCGCGCGGATTGCCCCCCGGAACTTGCCCGTCTGTGCCTGCTCATGCTGCAAAAAGCACCCGAGGCGCGAATCCAATCCGCCGGTGAAGTGGCCGAACGGCTGCGAGCTAGCCTTGACCTCGGCCGTCAAGGCGAACAGGCTGCCAACGAGACCGACTTTGATTGGAGTCGGCTAGGCGTGAACGAGACGATCCAGGACACCGCAGTGGTCCGCCCCAGGTCCCGTGCCGCCGGTAAACGGAGAAGACGAAACCAAATCCCCTGGTGGATGTGGGTTTCCATGGCCGGTCTGCTCTTGGCGGCGGCTTGGTTATGGCAGCTGATGCAGAGGATACCCTAGTTAAACCAATGCAAAGCACCCAGTATTCCCGAATTACCTAGTCGGCTAATTTTGGCAATTCGGACGAGTCCGACAAGTCTGAAGAAGTTGACAAAGTTGGACAGGTCAAAAGGGCTGACCTTTGCTCACACCTGGGCCGCCTCGTTAGATCGCAAGCCAGAGAAGAATGCCGGCACACGCTCGTTCTTACGTAAAATGATGCGGCATTCTTCGGCGGCGTGCGCGTCCGCCGCCAGAAATCGCCTGGGAGTGGTCGCCCATGATCGATGCTAACGGCGAATTCTCGTGGCTTGCGGTTTAACGAACCGGAAATGCGTGTATCCGCCAGGTCAAAAGGGTAGTCAGACACTTCGCCGGCGAGAACCGTAAATCCACCGGCAAAACGCCTCCGGAAGGCCGTTAGACGCCCTACGACCAGAAAACACAATCTACCTTAAGCTCTTTTATATCAACATGTTGCGCAAAGTGACTTGATTCTGGTTGGGTCCGTTTACTAGCATGGGATGGGGGCCAAGCCGTGCCCCCAACGATGTCCGCCATGCTGAAATCAAGTCGTCATGCGTCATTCCACGAACCGCCCGAAGAACGTCGCGAAGGAGCTCGCAGCCCCGCTGAACGCGCGGCTGGCGAGGCAGCGCTATCGCTATCGCAAGCGGCATTCCGATGGCGGGCAACATCGAGATTTCTTACCGCCGGAGGATTGGCACGAACCGAAGAGTGAGCCGTCGGACGACTTTGCGGTGGTCGTTCAAGACGCCGGGCGCGGATACCGGCATGTGGTTTCGGAGCTGGACATTCGGATTCGTTTGGCGGAACTTCCCCCCTGGATGATCCAGACGCTGAGCGTCGTGCAGCTGAGCCGCATGACGCGCAAAAAGCAGACGTTTCCCTGTTATGGCATGCAGTGGGGTAGCGCGATCTACCTTTATCCCATCGAAGAGACTTTCTTAGAGCACTTCCCCAGCCCGCCCAAGCCAGCCGTCTATAATGAGGTCCGCATGTACGGTGGACGTTGGGAGCACTTGGGTGGACCCCAGTGGCGTTTGCATTGGACGCCCGAATCGCTGAAGAACTACTACCTCAACAACATCTTGATTCACGAGTTGGGACATCTGCTGGACGATCGAAACACGAGCACGGCCGACCGCGAACGGTATGCGGAGTGGTTTGCGATCGAGCACGGATTTCGAGCCGTGCTGCAAGGCGCGGCGAGCGGAACGGTGAGATTCCCGCGTCCCGTCCGACGCCGGCACCATTCATGCTAGAATAGAGTTGACAGCGCTCACGGCGGCTTCTTCTGGTGCCCGCTGCGTCACCCACTTCGCTGATTCCGCCGGACTCCCCTTCAGAATTGCCAAACCATGCACGCGACCTGGACACCATCTTCCTGGCAGACCAAGAAAGTTACGCAGATTCCCGTGTATCGTGATCAGGTACTCCTGCAACAGGCGTTGACCCACCTGCAACAGCTCCCCCCACTGGTAACCAGCTGGGAGATCGAAACGCTGAAGTCACAATTGGCGGAAGTTGCGCGGGGGAGAAGGTTCTTGTTGCAGGGTGGGGACTGTGCCGAGCGGTTGGACGAATGCAATCCGGACATCATCACGGGTAAGCTCAAGATTCTATTGCAGATGAGCCTGATTCTGGCGCATGGAAGCCGCAAACGTGTAACCCGCGTGGGGAGGTTCGCCGGACAGTACGCGAAACCGCGATCCAACGACCTGGAAACTCGGGACGGTGTGACCTTACCCAGTTATCGAGGCGACATTGTCAATCGCCCCGGCTTTTCGTGGGCCGACCGCGAGCCGGATCCGCAGTTGTTAGTTGACGGCTATCGAAACGCGGCCATGACGTTGAATTTTATCCGCAGCTTGATTGACGGTGGGTTCGCGGACTTGCACCATCCAGAATATTGGCATCTTGATTTCGTGCGCCATGCGGATCGGGCCGCGATGTACGAACGCATGGTGGCTGAGATTGCGGAGTCCATTGCGTTTTTCGAAGTGATGAGCGGCCAGAACCTGGGCGACCTGAATCGAGTCGAGTTTTTTACCAGCCATGAAGGGCTCCATTTGTATTACGAACAAGCCCAAACTCGCCAGGTGCCCCGCCGCAAAGGCTGGTACAACCTCTCCACGCATTTTCCCTGGATTGGAAATCGCACGCGACAGTTGGATGGCGCGCACATCGAGTATTTTCGCGGCATTGAGAATCCGATCGGCGTGAAATTGGGTGCCAACATGACACCGCACGAACTCATTTCACTGATCGACGTCTTGAATCCCGAGGACGAGCCAGGACGATTGACATTGATCCACCGTTTCGGCAGCGACCACGTCGCCAAGGGGCTGCCGGCACTGATACGGGCCGTGAAGCGCGCGGGACGAATGGTGGTTTGGTGTTGCGATCCCATGCATGGCAATACCGAGTCCGTGGACAGCGGTTACAAGACCCGAGACTTCCAGCGCATCTTGTCGGAATTGGAGCAGTCGTTTGATATCCATGCGCAAGAAGGCACTTACCTGGGGGGGGTCCACTTCGAAATGACGGGGGAGAACGTGACCGAGTGCACGGGGGGTGCGCGGGGGCTTACGCGGGAAGACCTTTCCAGAGACTACCGCAGTCACGTCGATCCGCGGTTGAACTACGAGCAGGCACTCGAAATGGCCCTGCTGATTGCCGAGAAGATGAGGGGGACTTGACCGAACTTATGCGCCTGCAGTCACGCGTCCGTCTACGTTGGTCACACGCGGAGACTACCTTGGATCTCGAAGCGCATCGGCAAAAACCTTACGGATCTTGGCGACCTTCGGCGCGATCATCATCTGACAGTACGGCTTGGTGCGGTTGTTATCAAAATAGTCCTGGTGATAATCCTCGGCAGCAGACCAGTTGGTGAGCGGCACAATCTCGGTGACGATTGGCTTGTCAAACGCACCGGATTCGTCAAGCAACTTCTTGTATTTCTCGGCGGCCACCTTCTGGTCTTCGTCGTGATAAAAAACGACGGATCGGTACTGGGTGCCCACGTCGTTACCCTGCCGATTCAGGGTGGTGGGATCGTGGCTCTTCCAAAAAACTTCCAACAGTTTCTCGTATCCCACTTGGGACGGGTCGTATTCGACTTGAACCACTTCCGCATGGCCGCTGCTGCCGGAGCAGACCTCCTCGTACGTGGTTCTGGCGGTTTTTCCTCCGGCATATCCGGATGTCACCGACCTCACGCCATGTAACTGTTGATAAACGGCCTCGGTACACCAGAAACAACCTGATCCAAACGTCGCTTTGGCCAACTTATCGCTCCCCTCATCTGGTAGGCTGTGCGGAATACGATCCTGGGCCTGACCGGAATCGTTACAGGCTATAGAGCCACATGCCAGTAGAACGAGTACCCAGCGAAGTGCATGGTTCTTCACTACAATGAATCTCCAGTCATCCGACGTCCGTGGGCGGCTGAGAGCATACCGAAATCCGTCACGACGGAATCGAATCATCAGAACATCAATTCAGTTTTGCTCATTTTACAATCGAATCTTGCAGAGGCAAATATGATCAACTTGGAGAGACTTCGCGTGCTTTTAACCATGGCCGCGGCCGACAGTGGAATTACGGTGGAAGAACTCCGACTACTGGGGACGCGAGCCATTGCTTGGGGCATCACGGACGAAGAGTTCGAGGGGCTGCTGGACGACGCCATCGCGGGAAACACGTCGATTCAGTTACCCACGGAGGAGGGGGAGCGATGGGACATGCTGGTCGACTTGATTCGCATGATGGCCGCCGACGGAAGACTGCATCCCACGGAGAAAGAGCTATTTTCCTGTCTGGCGGCCCGCATGGAAATTTCCCCGGACCGCCTCGATCAAGCTATCAATGCTGCGATTGCTGACGGGCCTCAATAGCGGTGGGTGATCGGTGTCTGTAGCGCCAGGACGCGCACACGGGGGGCCGGTAGGGAGTGCTGTCCCTGCTGCTCCCTCCCCCCGTGGCCCTAAACCCCCGTGTTTTCACCGGCCCCGCAACTGGTCTTTCGATGTGGGCCGCACCCTGACTAACATACGCGCCGTGCAGGTCGCCCGCATGGCGGCTCAATCGTTTACTACCAGCGACATCCAGGACTCACTAGAATGCCATCCACGGGGCAAGCGGGGCACCGCCATCAAGCGTTACGACAGTCCGCTTTTCTTGGGGTGATCTTGATTTCTGTCAGCCTGCTGGGTCAAACACCGCTGGCGGCTCAAGCCGCCGAGGCCCCGTCAAGCGACATGCCATCTCCGGCACCCGCCGGTGCCGCCTGGACGGCCGATCAAGCGGAACAGGCCATTCGATCCAAGCTGGACGAGGCCAAGAGTTCGCTACGTCAAGTTGTGCATGGGGACTTCATGCCCATGTTGAGTGTTTATTTCGTGCCGGCCTTGATTTCGCTGCTACTGATCAGTGCGGGGTACATCGCAGCCGGGTTTGTGGGCCGATTCGTATCCAGGATGGTCTCCAGCAAACTGGATGTGACGTTGGGGCGGTTCTTGGGCAAATTCGTGGCCAATGCAATGCTGGTCATGTTGTTCGTGAGCATCCTGCGTCGTTTCGGCATCGAAACGGCTCATTTCGCCGCTGTCATTGCCGCGATGGGGTTTGCGATTGGCATGGCGCTGCAAGGAGCACTCTCCAATTTTGCGGCGGGCGTCATGTTGTTAGTGTTTCGCCCCTTTCGGGTTGGGGACATTGTCAGAATCAGCGACTGTGAAGGGACTGTCGACGAGATTGAGTTGTTTACGACGCGGCTGAATACGTTTGACAACCGTCACTTGATCCTGCCCAACGGTCAGGTCTTCGGCTCGGTCATCCACAACTACACACACAATCCGGTCAGGCGTGTGGACGTGAATGTGGGAGTCGCCTACGACGCCGACATTCGGCAGACCAGAAACACTTTGGAAAACGCGGTCAGCGTGATTCCTGGCGCCGTCTCCGATCCTCCCCCCAAGGTGGTACTCACCGAACTGGGGGATTCCGCCGTGCAGTGGCAAGTCCGTATTTGGACGCGCACCGAAAATTTTCTGGACGTCCGCGAGCGGGTGATTACCGCGGTGAAAGATGGGTTGGAAGCCGCCAGGATCTCGATCCCGTTTCCGCAGGTCGACGTGCATCTGTTCGGCGAGGAGTCATCCCGCCAGGCCTTCAAGATGATGGCCGCTTAAGCGTTCGCCAGGTCTCGCCGGTCACGGGTGACGCGTGACTACTGGCACGTTCGACGAACGACCCACAGGCTGACGAACAGTAGCAGTGGAATCGCCAGCGGCTCGGGTACGCTTTGCCGTGACGCAGAGGGGACGGCGGCAAATCCGTCATGAATCGTGCCGCCATCCGCAACACTAAACTTGTTGCCATTCCAGATGATGAAGTCGGCACCATCGACTGCACCATCGGCATTAAAGTCGCCAGCACACCAGGCTGCATTTGCGGTGAACTTGCTCTGATTCCAAATGATAAAGTCGTCGCCATCCACGGCTCCATCCAGGTTGGCGTCCCCTAACTGGTAGGCCTTTTGGATGCCCAGATTAACCTCACCCGCTTCCCTCAGCCAGGCGTCGCGGTCCGCCAGGTCAACGACGCCGTCACGATTAAGGTCGTACACGCTGTCGCTGGATCCGCCGGCGATGGCGGATGTCAATGCATTGATATCCGCGCAGTCCAGTTGACCGTCATCGACGATGTCCGCTTCCACGATGGCCAGGCGTGCCACAAACAGGCCGCGAATACGGTCACTTACGATAATCGTTCCACTGTCAAAAAACGGATAGACCGACCAGGCTCCATCAAATCCTGGAGAATTGGAGGGAAGATATGTATCCAGGTAGGCGATTTCAGTGAGGTTGGCATGGGCGGGATCCGTCATCTCCAGCACACGCAGCCCGGCGCTGTAGTTGGCCTGATAGATCAATCCGTTGTGCACATACAGATTGTGGTCATTCGATCGCAGCGCCGACTCATGGAAGCCCAGGTACTGCGGAGCGTTCAGGTCGGCGACATCCCAGACGTGGGTGCGCGTGAAGGTCGCGGGAGACGGTTCGTCGAGTTCATCGTCCAAGAAGAAGTACCTGTGGTCCTCGGACAGCCAACCCTGATGCGCGTACTGGGCATCGGGGTAACCTGCCCGCGCCAGCATGGACGGGTTGGATTTGTTTGTGACGTCCACAATGGTCAACGTATCGACATTGGCATTAAAGGCAATCTCGCGACCGAAATACGTCGTGTCCTGACCGCGATAAATGACGACTTGAGTGTCGTGCGTATAGCCATCGGCACTGAATTGCCCGGCCTGGGAGATATTCGTGGGGTTACTCAGGTTGAGCATCACGAGCCCACCGGCGGCGAGATTGCTGCCCACCACGTAGGCATAGCCTGTTTCTTCGTTGATGGCAATATTATGGGCACTGCGCAGGTTGCCGCCGCTGTAGTTCGCCGTTTCACTGAATGTCTGGGGGCTGGTCACGCCACGCAAATTGCGTAAATCAAAGATCTGGACGCCGTGAGGTCCGTTACTGTCGGAAACCACGTAGGCGTGGTTATTGTGAACCTTGATGTCTCGCCACACCGAGGTCCCGGTGTGGGTCGGCAGTTCCCCCAGATAGACTGGCGCGGTCGGGTCGGTCACATCCACAAAGGACGTACCCATTTGCCTGCCAAACAGGGCATACTCACGGCCGGTAAGGGGATCGGTCCAGCCCCAAATATCGTTGCCCCCACCGGCGCCCCCCCCCATCTGCCCCAGCGGAAGGTTGCTGAGCAACTCAAGATTGCGAATGGGGAAATTCTGGGCCGGGGTCGGGCCAGGCACGACCAGCGTGATTAACGCAATCGTCATTCCGTACGTTCTAAGGTTCATGCGTTGTCTCGCGCAGATCGTGAATACGGGGCCCGGCATCGCGTGACGCAAGCCACGCACAACAACCAGGGACAGAGGCCAAGAATCAAGAGCGGCTCGGGAACGACACTCGAGTCCGAACTTTGGAATTTGAGGCCATTCCAGATCAAGAAATCCGAACCGTCGACCATGCCATCGGCGTTAAAATCACCCAGGCAAAATTCGCTGCGCGCGGTGAACTTGTGTTCGTTCCAGACAATGAAGTCCTCTCCGCTTACGACTCCGTCAAAGTTGGAGTCGGCCATCAGATAGGGATTCCCACTGGGCAGATTGGCGGCACCCGCCTGCCGCAACCAGTCGATCAGGTCACTCTGGTCTACATGTCCATCACCCGTCAGATCAAATTGAGACTGGGACGATCCGTTCGCGATCGCGTTCGTGAGCGCATCGACGTCGTCGCAGTTCAAGGCGCCATCGGCGTTGAAATCAGCGGTCGGCGGTTGCAATCGTGCCACGAACAAACCGTTGGAAATGTCACTGACAATCACTGATCCGCTGGAAAAATAAGGGTAGACGGACCAGGCACCATCAAAACCAATACTGGCGCCTTGCGGATAGGTGTCCAGCCAGCCAATTTCGGTCAATTGCAGACTGGCCGCATCAGTGATCTCCAACACACGCAGGCCGCTTTCGTAATTTGCCTCGTAAATTCGATTCCCTTTGACATACAAGTTGTGATCCGAGGAGACGGCCGTCCCTTCATGGAATCCCAAGTACAAAGGGTCGGTGAGCGTGGAAACATCCCAGATGTGAGTTCGCGTCCGTCCCGTGCTGCTGTTAAACTCGTCAAGCTCGTCGTCCAAGAAGAAAAACTGCTGATCCTCCGACAGCCAACCTTGATGCGTATAGGCGGCCTGGGGATAGCCCCGACGGGCCAGCATGCCAGGCGCCGACTTGTTCGTGACATCCACGATGGTGAGTGTATCTTCGTTTGCGTTAAAGGCAATTTCCCTTCCGGAGAACGTGGCATCGGGGCCGGAATACGTCACGACTTGTGTATCGTGCGTGTATCCGTCAGCACTGAATTGGCCCGCAAAGGTGGGTGCCGCCGGATTGGCCAGGTTCAGCATATAGAGTCCACCGCCGGCGACATTGCCCCCCACAATGTAGGCGAAGCCGGTGTCTTCATTGATGGCAATATTATGCGCGCTGCGAAAAGATCCTCCGGCATTGTAGTGGGCCGTCTCCGCGAACGTCTGGGGACTTGTTACGCTGCGCAACTGCGTGAGATCAAATATTTGCAGCCCATGCGGGCCATTATTATCCGATACCACGTACGCGTGGTCGCGGTAGACCTTGATATCTCGCCACGGGGAGGATCCCGTGTACGAAGGCAGGTTACCCAGGTAGACCGGGGCGGTTGGATTGGTGATATCCACGAATGACGTCCCGTTGGATCTGCCCACGAGCGCGTATTCCTTGCCCGTCAGCGCATCCGTCCAGCCCCACAAGTCGCTGCCACTGCCACCACCAAGTTGGCTGAGCGGTAATCGGGACAACAGGTCAATTCCGTCAGACGCGAACTGGGCGGCCAAAGGAGCTACCCACAGGCAAGTTACCAGGCAAGCGAGGATCGGGGTGCAGCGAATGCGCATAGTCATAACCTTGTTGCTGAGGATTCGCCACATCAAGCATGCGCTGCGATGGCAGAATACAACTGTGGTCTTCGTGTTCTGTTCCGCGGTCGGCGGGAATATGGGGAGAGGGCGCAGGCACTTCCCTGAGCGCCGCTTCTATTAGAATCGAGGTCGCCCGATCCTTCAAGCAATTCGGCAGCAAAAATTCCGACCCCGCAGTCAATTTTCCAGCCACTCCGCGAGGATCACCTGGCGGGATTGAGGCAATCGCGCAATCATCAACTTCGCACGGAGATCGACAAAGATACGGTCTCCGATCCAGGGAAGCGCTGTCGTAATTTCAGCTGGAAGTTCGGCCGCAATCTGCGCCGGATCGAAATCTCCGGAAAGGGTGTGAACCAAGATGCTGTCTCGACGAAGTTCTTCGGCCATCGACGTGATTTCGATCGTGCGCTTTCCGACAATTCGAAACGTCAAACCCAGTTGTGATACGATACGCCGTAATCGCTCGTACAGGCTCGTCGGATCCGAGCCTATGGCCACCAGGCTGTCCTCAAAACGTAGCGGCGTGGTTGCCTCGAGCGCATGCCAATCGACGAGAAACGTATAACCGCAGGACTTTTCCAAGAGGGCCAATTCGTGCTGTAAAGGGCGGAGCTGATCGGAGTAAACGTCGACTTGAATGGACCGGAGTCGATCCATCCCGTCTTGCACTGTCTTGATCGACAAGGGAACGTCTACCTGGCTGACGGATGGCAGGCCGCGATCGTTCCGCAGCGTTTCACAGATCACGAGGATATCGCGGTGCACAAGATCCGTGTTGCGAATCGAGAGCACGTCGCCGTTCAATGCGATCGAGCCTCGCCCGCCATGAACTTGCCAGGAGTCGGGTTCGATCAACTGAGTAATTAACGGCACCAGATCGAGCCCAACTCCCGATTCTGGCAGCAAATCACTTACGTCGTGCATGGCGTGTCGCATGCGCTGATTGTCCGCCATGCCGCGAATCACCACCTGATCCTTCATGGCAAAACACTTCAGTCCATACGGCTGCAGAGTTGCCGCGAAGGCAGCCAGCGTCGAGCCGCGAGGCTTTTCCGTCTCTATTGCCCTGGGGGAAATCACTGTATCCAGCGTGGCACGACTAAAGCGAAGCGTATCGACGTCCAGCGAGATAGGCGTATCAATCAGTCGGGCAAACTGCGTGACATAGCTGCCTAACGACAAGTCGGGCGGAAGCTGCCGGAACAGCCGTACGTCCGCTACATCGTGTCGTTTTTTGAACAGCCTTGATTCCGCGAGTCGCGGTTTCAGTGCCACCACCCGATCTGTAGGCAACATGGCGGCAGAAACGGGTAACATCCCCAACGTGCGGAACACAATCAGAGCCAAGAACGCGCCCGCCGTCATCGAAATCAAGAGCCATAGCAGCGTCGACTTGCGCCGCGTCCATTGCCTCGCCGCTCGCGGCGATTCCCGCTGACCGGCATTCGCCACCGGGGTGGGCGGCGTCAGCAGCGGCTGCTGTGGTGCGGATGCGGAGCCGCTGACCGGTGGTTCATCCAGCAGCTGATTGACCACGTCGTACGACGCACCCGACATGCGCGGTGCCGAGCTACTCTTCGCTGTGCGCTTCCAGCGAAATCGATCGTCAAGCAACCGTCGATCATCTCCGGTCTGTGTGGATTGTGGCATGCCCAACCTGACGCCTTGTCAAATTCCGAATACCCGGTCGGCGGTTAAGGTCGCAAACGCACAGCGATCGCGTCGACGAGTCGAACCGAGTTGCTCACGCCCAATATAAACGACAATCGATTTGTTTTCACCTATTCGGCGCCACCACCGTCAAATTTGCATTACTTCGAGGCGTTTCTGCGGTCGTCAGCGTCAGCTCATAGCCGCCCTGAAGGTTGGCATCATACGCCCAAACCAGCCGGCTGGCCTCCTCAGCCGGCGTGCCTGGCTGCGCCAGCTCCGCCAGCTTACTCAGTACGCCTGCCAGCGGCATGTCGTTCACGTTGAAATTGCGAATTTGCTGGTTGCGCGTCATCCCGGCCGATGCCAGAGATGGCCCGTCAATGACCAAGCGCAGCTGCTCGGCGGCAGGAACGGCATCTCGCACCAACGCTTCCAAACCTGCCAGAGCGTGATCCAATGACCTTTGTTCGAACCGGTACGTGATTCGACTGGCCAGCAGGGACGGCCAGCTGAATCCCGACGGCCGCTCCGGCAGCCGAGCGTGGCGCGGCAAGTGTTGTGTCTCCGACAAGAGTATGCCACAAACGAGATTGTGGCTGGCGTGGACCGGCAGACTGGCATTCACGATCGTCAGGTCGGCAACGTGTCCGTAGCGCATCTGGCTGCGAACGAACTCGGCCATCTCCGGCCAGCGACGGCCGAAAGGGCTCGAACGAATCGCCTCCGGCCAGCCAGCCGTTGCGGACGGCTGAGCCACGCACCAGGATGAGACCCATTCCCGGTACCGATCGGGCATCTGCTGCTGTTGCTCCAGCGGAGTCGCACTGATGAGTTCGAGGTACAGCTCGTGCTGCATAAAGTGGGCACTCAGCAGATTCGCCGTGGTGCCCCGCAGGATCGTGCGAGTCAGCGCTGAGTAGCCGGGCAGCGACCGGAACCATACTGGGTGTGACGTCACAAAGGAGGTTGTGGTGATTACCGTAATATGACGCGCCTCGTCGCTCAAGGCGTGAAGTTGTTCCAGGTCGTGCCGGAACAGCAGCGCTGGCTTTTCATCAAGAGGCTCTCTTGCAATCCGCCCCCATCGTGTAATCAGGAGTTCAAGTTGCCGTGCCCCAGGCGCGGAAATAACGCGGCAAGCGGAACGGCCGACAGTACCTTCTTGCGCGGCCGTAATCTCGTACTCTACCAACGTCGGCGCGGAGCCACGATCATCGGAAGCGCTGGCGGAGACCCACGTGGCTGGCAGCGAAACACTCGGACTAAGGACCACGTGCGCGGCCCAGT
The DNA here is from genome assembly GCA_963695565.1 of uncultured Planctomycetales bacterium. Lineage (GTDB taxonomy): Bacteria > Planctomycetota > Planctomycetia > Pirellulales > Pirellulaceae > CAVOGW01. The sequence continues at coordinate 249,443 of CAVOGW010000001.1, read as the reverse complement.
CCACGGATTGCTCGCGGTCGGGTGCGACCAGTAATGTCAGTTGATCAATATCGCCAAATTGCAAGCCCCACGGCTGTTCCGACTCCCGTCTGGCCGCGCCGGTTGCTGCGGCCCACAGCTTCCACGTTCGCTGGAATTCCTGGTCGCGCCACAGCTCAGACATACGCAATCTTACAATCAACTGCACTCCGCCCAGTAGGCCCGCAATGTCCAGGGGCCGTCCGCACGTGGGGGAGGTCCAAGGGAGGTCCGCAGAGTCACTCGTCGCCGTCAGCGGAATTTCCCGACGGTCACGTTGGAGCGGGGTTGGCTGGGCGGCGTCTTGCCGGCTCGGCTGCGGTTGCGGCGAGCGTTGCATCCGCGCCGGGTCCAGGTTGACCCGTCCGCGGAACAACAGCCAGGTAGTGCCAGCAATCGAGACGGAAAGGGCAGCCAACAACGCGAGGCCGAACCAGATTCGTGGCTCGATTCGTACTCTCCGCCGTCGGCCAGACATGCCGTTATCCTGCCGAACACGACGCCCGTCTCGACATCAAGTTGGCCACGGACTGGATGACGGTGACAGCACGGTCGATGTCGCTGCGCGACAGGTCCAGATGGGTTACCAGCCGCACATGACGTGGGCCGGTAGCCAGTGCCAATACGCCGTTTTCTTTCATCAGGGCCACGAATTCTGCCGCGGTTGCCTGTGGTGCCGCCAGCTGAAAGATAACGATGTTGGTTTCGATCGAATCGCAGATCAATTCCAGCGAATCGCAATGCCGCACCGCCTCGGCAAGCATGGCGGCGTGCTGGTGGTCCTCCTCCAGGCGGCTGATGTTGTGCTCGAGCGCGTAGAGTGCGCCAGCGGCAATCATGCCGACTTGCCGCATGGCACCACCAAATAGCTTGCGATGGCGGCGGGCTTCGGCAATCAACGCTGCCGAACCGGCTAGGGCGGACCCCACCGGGGCCCCGAGGCCTTTGCTGAAACAGACGCTGACGGAGTCAAAATGTTGCGCCCAGGTGGCAGCGGGAATCTGGGTAGCGACGACCGCATTGAACAGGCGTGCGCCGTCCAGGTGGGTGGCCAGTCGCTGGTCCCGCGCCCAGGCGGTGACTTCCGCGAGCACCTCGTATGGCTGGATCGCGCCGCTCGCCCGGTTGTGGGTGTTTTCCAGGCACAACAGGCGCGTTTGCACCATATGGTCGTTTCGCGGGCGTATCTTGTCTTCCAGGTCGGCGATTCGCAGCACACCGTGATGTCCCGGAATCGTGCGGGCCACGACACCACTCAGCTGAGCGAACGCGGCCTGTTCGTAGTTGTAGATGTGGCACCCCTCTTCACACAGGAACTCGGTGCCTCGCCCACAATGGATGCGAACGGCGATCTGATTCGTCATCGAGCCCGAGGGCATGTAGATCGCAGCTTCCTTGCCCAGTATCCCGGCCGTGGCCCGCTCCAGGCTTTCCACCGTCGGGTCCACATCGATCACATCATCTCCCACTTCCGCGTGGGCAATGGCCATGCGCATTTCAGGGGTGGGTTTGGTGACGGTGTCACTGCGTAGGTCAATCATGCGTTGCCGATTCTCTCCCCGGGAATCACCACGGCTCTCCAGGCGATCGGATCAGTTGCCTGCGTCCGCCAGACGACGCCTCGATTCAGCGGGAGGCGGGGGTCTGATTAACGCGTGGAACCTGCCAGCGATTTTCGCTGCGATGGTCGCTCCCGATCACGCAAGTACCTGGTCATCCACAGCAGTGCCGGGCAGGCGATAAATACCGTGCTATACGTACCGGAAACTACGCCGACAATCAGGGCGAAAGAAAAGCCGTGGATCCCCTCGCCACCGAAAAAATACAGGATCACCACGACGATTAACGTGGTTAACGATGTGAGTAAAGTACGGCTCAGCGTTTGATTGATGCTGGTGTTGATCATTTCGGCGGTCAATTCCGGACTCTTCCCCTTGACTTCCCGGATTCGATCAAAAATCACAATGGTATCGTTCAACGAATACCCAATCACGGTCAGGATGGCAGCCACAATCGGCAAACTGATTTTGAACGGATCGATCATCAGGACTCCGGCGATGCCGGCCAGCCAATAGCTCAGCGCCACGGCGCCGACCGTGACAAGCACGTCATGAACCAATGCGATGACTGCGGCAAGACCGTAGGTCAAGTGTTGAAAGCGGACCCAAACGTAGACAATGATGGCCAGCATGCTGAGTAGGATCGAAGTCAGTGCCTTCCACTTCATGTCTCCGGCGACCTTTCCCCCAATTCGGTTGGCGGACAGCCAAACGGGGGTGCCGTCGACCGTGCGCTTCAACGCGTTTACGATCTTGGTGGAATCTTCCACGTTGGACGACAGTCTGACTTCCCAAACGGTAAAGCCATGATCGCTCGTGCCATCCCAGCCGTCAGCCACAAGTGTCAGACGGGGTGACTCGACACCGGCATCCTTGGCAGCCTTGTCGATCAGGTCCGTCACGGTTCGGGCGTTTATATTCTCTTCAAATGTCAGGGTGGTGGAGCTGAGCATCCCCCCATCCGAGATATCATTCGTAGGTGTTGCCGGCGGTGAAAAGTCTCCCGGGCTGGCAGACTCCGCCGTGGGCGGCACCTGCGGTGGCGGCGTGGCCCTGGCGGAGACGTCCGAAGGTTGTTCACCCGCCGGCTGCGCAGCCGCAGCCGGCGTACCTGGAGCCGGCGCATCCGCAGCGGCGCACCCGCCGGTTGCGCGTTCGCCGCTTGCTCTTCCATCGGCACTGCCTTGGCAGCGGGGCTCGCCGGCGACTCCCCACTGGGGACGGTCTGCTCCGACAGAGGCTGCGGCGACGCGGGCGTGTCTTCGGTCTGCGGGGCGGACAACAATCCGGTCAAACTGGCATACCCGTACAGCAGTGAGCCGGACGGCGATCGCCGCCGACTCTGATCGCCTGTTGGTGACGCCAGGGAAACCGGAGCGGTGGTCATCATCGAGCGATGGGCCAGCAAGGACTTTCCATTGTCGTCCTGCATGGCTTCCTCGAGTCGCTGCTTCATCAAGTCCTGATCTTCGAACGAGGCATCGATCTTATAGACGGTATCCTTTGGCTTATTCGCCGGGTTGACCTGCGTGACGGAGACGTCGTCGGCAATTTTCCCCACACGAGCTCGAACCTGCTCGATGGGCATGGGTTGTTCCAGCAGACAGGTCACGGAGGCACCCCCGGTAAAGTCGATATCCAGCAGCCGAACGCCGCGCTGGACCGCTCCGGCCAATCCCACGGCAATCACCAACAACGAGATCGCGATGGCGATCATCCCTTTGGACAGGAAATTAATCGACGTGTCTCCAATGATACGCGACATGGCGAGCTTCTTGATCCAACCTTTGCGCTCCGCAATATCGAACACGACGCGAGCGCAGAAGATGGCTGTGAACATACTAATCAAGATGCCCAGGATCAGTGTCACGCCGAAGCCCTTGATATTGTCCGTACCGATGGCATACAAGATGACGGCGGTGATCAACGTCGTGACGTTGGCGTCGACGATCGTGGTCGTCGCTCGTCCGAATCCATTTCGAATAGCCATTTTCAAGGTCGCACCGCGCGACAACTCTTCGCGGATACGCTCGAAGATCAACACGTTCGCATCGACCGACATTCCGACCGTGAGCACGATTCCCGCCAGGCCCGGCAAGGTGAACGCCGCGCTGATGGAGATCATCACGGCCAACACGAAAACGAGGTTCAGGGCCAAAGCGGCGCAAGCGACGAGTCCCGCAAATCGGTAATAGAAAATCATGAACACGACGACGGCAACCAGCGAACCCGCGATGGCCACCTTCCCCTTTTCAATCGTGTCCTCTCCCAGCAGGGGGCTGATGTTGTTCTCGCTGATTGGTTCGGGCTTCAATACGGCCGGGAGTTTTCCCGCGCGTAGGACGCGTACCAGGGCATCCACTTCGTCCGGTGTGAAGCGGCCCGCAATCTGGCCGTTGCCCGATATCCGACTCTCGATGCGCGGGGCCGACAGCAGAATGCCATCCATCACAATTCCCAGTTTCGAATAGGAATTGGCAGCCTTGTCAGGCAGGTTCATTCCCGTCAAACTCCCGAACAACACAGCGCCTTCGGGGGTCGTGTCAAACTCGACGCTGGGCCGGCCTTGTTCGTCGTTTCCGGATCGAATCGAGCGAAGGTGCTTGCCTTCCAGTTTGAGTTCGGGATCAACCGTCACCAGCACCTCGAGATTTCCCGGCACTAATTCGCGAGTCAACATGTCGTCGTAAGGCACCCGGTACTGCTCAGGCTCACCCGGGGACGATTTTTCTTTGCCCAACAACACCCACTCGCCCACAACTTCGCCGCTGTCACTGACCATTCGCGCGCGGCGGACTTTGGGATCCTCGGATTCCAGGGCAACTTTTCCGGCTTCCCAAATCCGTGCATGTCGGTCTTTATCCGCCACGATGCGGAATTCCAGGAACCCGGTGTTCTTAATAACCTCTTTAATGACGTTAATTTCCGATTCCGACACCTCGGGAATGATCAGCTCCACCTGGTTGATTCCGTAGGGACGAATCACCATCTCGCGCACACCGCTGGGATTGATGCGGCGCATCAGCGATTGAATCAGCGCGTTCATATCGACCTGCGGACCCGCGGTAGATTGCCTTTGGCCTCCCGGCAACGTCTCATCCGCTGCCGCTTCGTCCGTCTTTTCTTCGTCGACTTCGTAGTTCAGGATCACTCCGCCACGCAGGTCGATGCCATATTTGGGCTGCTTATAAACCAGGATGCAGGTCGCCAGGGCAATGCACGCCAGGATCAGGCCCAGCCGCCAGCCGTGGTCCTTCATCCGTATTTGGGAACAGAGAAACACGCCCAGCAGATAGCAGAGGATGACCGATCCGAACGTAATTAAGGTAGGTAGATACATGGTCCGTTAACCAATTGTCGAGTAGTTGTCCGAACGTCCGTCCGGAAAGTTCCGGGAATGCCCGCGTTCCGTCACACGCGCCGTTGCCTGGCTTCTAGTTTTCTGATGCTGCAGTTTCGTCACTGGTAATTACACGGGCGATGGCCGATCGTTGTACCTTGACTCTCGTATTCGAGTTCTCGTCGATCAACAGCGTCACGTCGGGACTTCCTTGCGGAGCATTCGCGACCATTCCATACACACCGCCAATCGTAATGACCCGGTCATGCTTCTTCAGCTGGGCCACCAATTTCTGATGCTCCTCTTTGCGACGCTTTTCCGGACGGACGAGCATGATATAGAACAGCGCGGCCAGGAACAGCATGGGCAGGAAGGCAGCCCAGCCGGGAGGGCCAGTGGCTTGGGCGAGTAGCCCGCCAGCCAGTGAAGTACCCGAGGTCGCGGCACACGCCGCCCAACCCCATAGCCCTTGGCAGATGCTCAAAGTCAGTTCCGGTTCTGGCACGGTAATCAGAATTTCCCCTTACAACATGGTCAAGTGGGCGGCCGGACAGCAAAGAGCGCTGCGGCGACGCATTCAATCACGCGCAAGGACGTTCCAGTAAACCAGCCGTCGCTGGCTGTCGGTTGGCGTGTCGAATGACTCCATTCGCAAGCTTCTAATCATAGGGTTCGCCGCAGCTAGCTACAAGAGCAAGACGGAGGACGGACTTTCCGGGGACTGCCGCGGGGGACGGAGGAAGGGCCTGAGGACTTGGAAGGGTCGTTCGGAGCGTCGGGCCGTGGTTCAGCCATAAACGGCGCGTAGCCAAAGCGCGAATCCAACCAGGCTAAGAATCAGTGACAACTGGTGCACCCAGAGGCGACGGTTCTTCCACATGGACCACCCGGATGCCGCAAGGGCCACGGGGGCACCAAACGCAAACAGGCCCGGACCGAGCCACGAAAGTGGGTGGCCTCAGCAAAATACGCGGGCCAGGCCCAAGCCGGTCAGCGGGACCGTGCTCAGCAATAACGTGACGGCTGCTAACAACGCGGTGCTCCTCGTGTTTCCCCAATACCACGTATCGATCTCCCGCCCGCGGGAACCACGCGCGGACCACCCATTTCCGCCAGAGCATTTTACCTGACCTGATTCCAAGCCGCCATGTGTTGTTCAACAAAGTTCTCAAATCGCTGGTTCTGAATGGCCTGGCGGGCACCGTGCATCAACCGCTGATAATAGGTCAGATTATGAATCGACAACAGAATCGGACCAAGCATCTCCCGGGCCATAAACAAATGACGCAGGTAACCCCGGCTGCGACGGCAAGCGGGACAGGGGCAATCGGCCTCCAACGGGCGCTCGTCCTCCGCATGCACCAGGTTCCGGAGCCTCAGTGGCCCCGCGTCAGTGAACGCCACGCCATTCCGCCCATTGCGGGTCGGCATCACGCAATCGAATAAATCAACCCCGCAACGAATGCCTGCCAGTATGTCTTGCGGTCGGCCCACTCCCATCAGGTAGCGCGGTTTGTCCTCGGGCAGGGCATCGCAGGTCACATCCACCATCGCGACCATCTCGTCGGGCGTTTCCCCGACGCTCAGCCCCCCAATGGCATAACCACGAAAGTCAAGTCCCATCAGTTGACCCGCGCACCACCGCCGCAGATCGGGATTCAACCCGCCTTGCACGATCGCGAACAGCGTCTGGTCCGTGCGGCGATGGGCATCCTGACATCGCCGAGCCCAGCGCACGCTCCGTTCGCACGCCATTTTCACCTCGTCCTGGCTGGCCGGTAATCCGATCACGTGATCGAGCACCATGGCCACATCGCTGCCCAGCTGCTCCTGAATGGCAACTGCTTCTTCCGGAGATATTTCCAGGCGCCGTCCGTCGGTGTGCGCACTGAACACGGCCGACTGCTCGGTGATTTTCGTTCGCTGCGCCAAGCTGTAAATCTGGAAGCCCCCGCTGTCGGTCAAGATCGGCCCCGACCAGCCACTGAACTTGTGCAGCCCACCGAGTCGCTGTACCAGGCCAGCGCCCGGGCGAAGTGCAAGGTGGTACGTATTCCCCAGAATCATCTGGCTCCCGGTTTGCCGTAAGGGTTCGACATCGACCCCTTTGACCGTTCCCAAAGTGCCGACCGGCATGAAGGCGGGTGTGTCCACGCTGCCATGAGGCGTGGCGAAGACTCCCCGTCGAGCTCGATGATCCGTTTGATGTACCGAGAACGAAAACACCGAACAACGCCGTCTATGTGATTCCACCGGAAGGTGTCTGTCCCAAGCGGTCGGCGCGCCGCGAGTCCGTCTGGCCCGGAGAACGCTGGATGATGGTCGGTTAGTCCCCGCGTAGCTTCAGGCCCATCGGCCCCAGCTTTTCGCGCAATTCAGTGAGGCTCGTGACGCCAAAATTCTTGCATTCGAGCAGCTCATCGCCCGTCTTGCGTACCAGTTCACCAATGGTGTTCAAGCCGAGTCGTGCCATGCACTTACGAGCACGCACGGAGAGATTGAGGTCAGAAATGGGACGATCAAGCACCGCGATTTCGTCCGGCGACATGTGGGTCAGATCGATTTCCGATTCCACGGGACCTTTCTCATGCGAGAACTGTCCCAGCTGCAGTCCTTTGGACACGAGGATTTCGCGAATTTCGTCTAACGACGTTTCGCCAAAATTCTTGCTGGCTAATAACTCCTGTTCCGTGCAACGCGTCAGATCTCCCAACGTGAATAGCCCCATTTTCTGCAGACAATTCCGACTGCGCACCGATAGCTCGAAGTCCGTCACCGGGATGCTGAGCACTTGAGCCAGCCGATCACGGCGTTTTTGTGCGTCCTCGTCAAAGTACTGATCGTCCGCCGACTGGGCGTCGACCAGAAACAAGCGAGCCCGCTGATGGTTCGGAAACGCGTCCAGCAACCGCTCGTAACATTCCTGAGCTTGGGGATACTGCTGCAGGTCCTCGTACAGCACGCCCAGGTTGAGCAACGATCCGACATGCGTCGGAAATCGAGCAACTGCCTTCTTATAGTAATCCAGCGCTACATCATCGTTGCCGTAGCGATCGTTCAAGAGGGCCAGCTCGAATAACGCCCCGGTGTGCGCCGGATCCGCCAGAACAGCGCGCTCCAAATATGCCACCACCTCATCTCGATCGCCCCCTAAGGCCGCCACGGTCATCGCGCTGGTACAAGTACTCGGCCGTTTGTTCCACGGCTCCGCGACAGACCATTGAGCAAATTGATGGCGGTTTCGGCATTGCCGCTAAGTCGATGAGCGGCGGAAATCGCCAAGGCACAGTCGTCCGGACTGTAACCCCCTTTTTGCGCCGATTGGAAACTTGAGATGGATTCTGTGTACTGCTCAAGCTGCACTTGAGACTTACCCAAGTAGTAGTACGATAGGGCTCCGCCGTCGGCATTTGCCAGGACCTTGGAGGCTCGGTCGAATCGGCCCAGGATGTACAGCCCAACACCCAGCCGAACGCTGGTGGCGGGCGTCCGCATGTCGTTCGACTCCAATTCGGCAACTGCCGTGCGAAGGATTTTGAATTGCATCGGATTCTCCGAAATGGATTCCGCCAGAAGGCGGATTTCGTTCGGCCCGAACGAACCGTTGGACAGCATCAAATCTTTGACATCAAGTTGCTGCGTAATACCCTGTGACATTCCAGACTCCACACCTGAGATAGTGGCCATCGCCAGAACACTTCGAACTGTCGGAAAGAAGCCAGCGGTGGGAGTCGAACCCACAACCCCCGCATTACGAATGCGGTGCTCTGCCGATTGAAGCTACGCTGGCAACCACATGCCGGATGGTCCAGCAAGAAGGTAATCCCGCATTTTAGGGACTTTCGGCGAGAATGCAATTCGGGTTTCCAGCCGCTGCCAGTCAGGCACGGGCAAACCGGCACTGCCAGCTGCCGGGTGGGCAGGACCAGTAACGTCAACGTGACCTTGCCGCTCGTTCCACGCAGCTGACTTGCCTGCGGCTCGCGAACCTAATGAGAAGCCTCGCACAGTGACTGCTGCTCACCCGGCACCTGACAGGCAAGTAAGACGTTTGGCATCGTCGATGGAAGATCCTTCGGCTCGCTACGCGTGGCTTTTCATCGAAGGATGGCATGTCCATCTCCGATTAAGTCGACAGGCCCAGACGGTGCCGGTTCGCCGGCTCGATGGGCATTGTGGAACCGTTGTCCCCAACTGTTCCCCCCGATAATTTCGCAATTCGCGGAACAATTGAGGACAATTGTTCTACAAACTAAGTGTCATTGACCTGACGGTGCCGGTTCGCCGGCTCGATGGGCATTGTGGAACCGTTGTCCCCAACTGTTCCCCCCGATAATTTCGCAATTCGCGGAACAATTGAGGACAATTGTTCTACAAACATAAGTGTCATTGACCTGACGGTGCCGGTTCGCCGGGCATTGTGGAACCGTTGTTCCCAACTGTTCCCCCCCGATAATTTCGCAATTCGCGGAACAATTGAGGACAATTGTTCTACAAACATAAGTGTCATTGACCTGACGGTGCCGGTTCGCCGGGCGGACGGCATTCGCTGCTGCTCGTCTGGTGACTTACGTCACCCCACGACCGGTTGCGCGTCAGCGATTTGGAGCGTAGGAGCGCCGCCCCTGAGACTCGATGTACCGGGGATTGCTCTGCATGTTCATTCCGGGCTGGACCTTCGTCAGTCGCCATCGCCGGCCGTTGGGAGTATTGACGGATGACCATGCCAGGTCATCTCGAAACACGACCGAAACCAGGTGAGACCCGTTGACGACGGCTTCCCCCCAGTCGGATACAAAACTCAGTTCGGGCAAGTTCACGTCTCCCGTCAACGCGTCGCCATTCAGTAACACCACAGTCGTCTGTTCGTTCGCGCCTTGGGCAAATCGAATTCCGGCAATGGTGTGCAGCGGGATTTTGGCGTTCCCGAATAGGCTGTTTAATTCAATACTGTCAATTTTTACGGGCGACCCGCTCAGTTCGAGCTGGTTCCGCAGCGTCATCTTCATGAGACCCGCAGCGGCTTGGTCGCTTGCCGTGGACTGCTGTTCCTGTTGCGCCACGCTCGGCATCGCTGTTAGCAGTACTCCCAACAGCCAAGCCGCCATAAACTTCTTGTCGTCCTGCATAGTTCTGTCCCCCGTTATACGATGTTCAGTCGCTGGGTCGATCCGTCTGGCCGCTCCGACAATCCGTGTCGAACGTTTAGTTGTTATGCAATGTGAGCGCGATGCCGCTCCGCTTGGGGAATATACTTCACGGTCGGACAACAGCAAACAGAATTGTCGTTTTCCAGCTGCAATCCAGGCATTGCACCCGGAGGATGTATGCTTCAGGGCGGTTTCAGCGACGGTACTCGGGAAACCGATGGGCTGCATCCGAGTGTCGGGAGCGCGGCAGAAAAGCAAGTCAGCAGTGGACTTGGCGAGGCGCAAAAAAAAGGGGCCCCTGACGTGCCAATCCGCATTGGCGACCTGAACGGTTAGGGGCAAGGCAACCACCCAGGTGAAACGCTCGTCAGAGGCCCCGCGGGCCATTTGCTACGTGTCACACTTGCGACATTTACCTCTTATGCAAAAGGCGTTCCATGCGAACGTAGACGGAACATAATTTCTGCAAATGCTGTAAGTGCTTACTTGATATGGACTTGCATGTGTGTCCCATTTCGAGAATCCTGGAATTTGGAAATGCGACCAGCTGGGTCATAATCGTGCGGTCGGGTGATCTTGTAGCGTGTTAATGCGGAAGCGGGTCGAAATCGTCCATGTCGATCAATTTGTCTCAAAGTGCGACTCGACTTGCCCGCTTGCTCTAAATCCGAGATGGTCAGGGCCCGAACCAAACGATTGACGTGCCCTCCGTTTACACGACGTGAAGTGGCGCGGGGCAAAACCTATTTCCGAAGAAGTACGCGAAATACGGCGTCAGGTGTTCGTTGCATGAATCAGCAACACACGTTGGCTGATGGGCCAACCAACATCATGATTGTGGCGAATCCAGCAGCCGGCCGCGGCACTCGTGCCAATTTTCTCGACGATCTGGCAAACGGATTGCGACGCGTGGGCTTGCATACGAGTACGCTTTATTCCCTGGATGAATTCCGCACGCAGTACACTACTCAGGTTGCCGCGAACGAAATCCGATCGGTAATCGCGGTGGGCGGAGACGGCACGGCAGCGGCCGTAGCCAATATTACCCAGGGCCAGATTCCGATCTTGATTGCTCCGATGGGCACAGAGAACCTGCTGGCCACGCGGCTTGGTTTGACGTGTGAAGTTCCCAGCCTGGTCCGTGCGATCCGTCAAGGCTCGGTCCATCGGCTGGATGTGGGTCGCGTCAATGGTCAGATATTCCTGATCATGTTCAGTTGTGGTTTTGATGCCGAAGTTGTCCGACGCCTGCATGAAAGTCGAAAGGGTCCCATTTCGAGATGGTCCTACGCGCAACCGATCCTCAGTTCGCTAACAAGCTATCGATACCCACCCATCGCGATCGAATGCAGCTTAACGGACGGTGATCAAGCCTCGATTTCGCTCGACGGTCACTGGGCCTTTGCCTTCAACCTGAATTGTTACGCCCGCGGCCTGCAGATCGCTCCCGATGCCAGTCCCATGGACGGGAAATTCGACGTATGCGTATTGTGGTCACCCTCGCTGTTGTCGGGGCTGTTTCACTTTCTAACCGTAGCCGCGCGATGTCAGGGCAAGTGGAGTGGGTTTCAGCGACTCCGGTGCGCCCGGCTGAGGATCGAATCGCGCGAACGCGTACCGTTTCAGATTGACGGCGAGTCGGGGGGCTACCTGCCGGCTGAGCTTGAAGTGCTACCGGGCTGGATCCCGCTCGTTGTCCCCACCGGTGGTCCGTGAATGTTGCACGGTTGGCGTGGCGTGGTTCAGGCGTGAGCCCGGACGTTTTTCGGGCCGCGAATTCGCCGGGGACAAAATGCCCGATCATTCCAGCATGGGCTATGTCCGGCCAGACAATGCCGGTATCTTTTTCCGTGGTGAAACCGACCCGCGGATCGGTTGCCACTGTCGGGCCTGCCGTGGGCGGCGCGGCCGTGCGTCACCGACCGCCACGCCTAAGGGCCTGAACGCGGCGGCGAATCGGATTGGAATCAGCTGAGGATGCAAAGAGTGACAACACGACTCGCTCAAATTGGCAGCGTTTCATGCGGCGACCGGCAACCGCTCATGCTGATCGCGGGGCCCTGTGTACTGGAAGACGAAGCAGTTGACTTGGAAATCGCTTCGCGGTTGCACGAGATCACGCAGCAGCGGCAGATTCCGTTGGTCTTCAAAGCATCCTTCGACAAAGCGAACCGCACGAGCGTGGCATCGTTTCGGGGCCCGGGGCTTTCGCGAGGTATCGAGATCCTGGCGGAGATCTCGGCGCGTTGGAAGATTCCCGTCACGACGGATATTCATTTGCCTGAACAGGCGGCCGTGGCGGGGGAGGTTTGTGCGCTGCTGCAGATTCCCGCTTTTCTCGCGCGGCAGACGGACTTATTGCTGGCTGCCGCCAGCTCGGGACGCGCCGTGAACGTCAAGAAGGGGCAATTCATGGCACCCGGTGATATGCGCCATGCGGTTGATAAATTGCGCGCCGCGGGATGCCGACACGTCCTGTTGACCGAGCGTGGCACTTTTTTCGGCTATGGGCGATTGGTGAACGATTTCACGGCGATCCCCGTAATGCAAAGCATGGGTGTACCCGTTATCTTTGATGCCACGCATAGCGTTCAATTACCGGGCGGGTTGGGGTCGTCCACTGGCGGCCAACGCGAGATGGTGGCTCCGCTGGCCCGAGCGGCAGTGGCGGTGGGCTGTGACGGGCTATTCTTGGAAACACATCCTGACCCCGACCGCTCTCCGAGCGACGGCCCCAACATGGTACGCCTGGCGGAATTGCCACTGTTGCTGGATCGCTTGCTCTTGTTGCGCCGTGCGCTCACGGAATCGTCGGAGCCCGGCGGGGAATAGCGCATGGGTTCGCCCCTGGAAGCTCGATCGGAATTTCGGCACAAACATGCATATCACTTGGTTCACGTTTCTGGCCGTCATCATTCTTGTCGCGGGATGTGATGCGACGCCCCGTCCCCGCACGGCGGCCATGCCCGAGCAGCAGCAGCGGATGGCGGTGGACTCCGCCGAAGATCACTTGTCGCTGGCGCTGGACTTCATCGACGAGTACCACAAGTACGACGAACGGGAAAACATTACCCGGATCAGTTATCACCTGAACAAGTGGATCGAAAGCCAGTCGGCGGACGACAAGTGGATCGCGGACCCCATGTTTGCACGCTTGCCCAGTCGGCTGATGGTCTCCCCCGATGCGACGACGCTGACCCGGTTAGAGTTCAACAATGCAGACATTGGCATGCTGCGCGAGGCCATCTGGCTGAACAACCTCGCCGCCCAAATTGCGCCTCGGGACGTCACGGATTCCCGATGGAAATCCTGGCTGGAAGGTCAAGCGCTCAGTGGGGTGGCCGCACGCGACCTGACGAACATCGTCGAGTTGTTCGATTGGGTCATCCGCAACGTGCAGCTGGAATCGCCCCAGGTGGCGCGGGACTTCGCGGACAGCCTGGGCATCGATCCCCCGCGGTGGGGCGCGTGGCGTCTGCCGTGGGAATCGATCCTCTTGAGCCGTGGTGATGCTTGGGCACGTGCGCAAGTTGCCGTGGGGATCGCGCGACAACTGAATATCCCCATGATCATCCTGGGCATTGATCGTGGAGAGGACACGCGACCCTGGGCCCTGGCGGCACTGATTGAGGGGCAACTGTATTTGTTCGATCCGAGACTGGGGCTGCCCATTCCCGACAGCAGTGGGGATGGGATTGCCACCCTGAATGACGTGCTGTCGGACCCCAGCATCCTGGATCGACTGTCGGTCGCAGAGAATCCTTATCCCATTTCCGCACAGGACCTCGCGCGGATCGTCGCGTTGATCGACGCCCCCCTTCCCTACCTCACCCAAAAGATGTGGATTTTGCAATCGGCGTTGCCGACCGGGTACAAGCTGATCCTCTCCGTGACACCCTCGGCACTGGCCCAAGAACTGCGGAAAATCCCGGGCATCACGAACGTCCGCATTTGGCCAGTGCCCTACGATACCATGGACTTTCGTGTTGCGCATCGGCTGGAACCTGCTTTTATTGCCCGGCTGGATGCCTACGTACGCCCCTTTGCCGGCGACAACGCGCTGGCCAACGGTAGGCGGCAACACATCCGGGGGGTTTTTTCGGCCGAACCTCCGCTCAAGGGGGCCAAACAGTATTATCTGGACTGTCGGTTGCCGGATGCCGCTCTGGTGGATCTGAAGTTCACCGACGAAGTGAAGCGGATTCTAGGAATCGAAGGCGTCCTGCCCGAGGACGAGTCGTTCATGCGACCATTCCGGGCAGCCCAAACCGCCAGGCTAAAATTCTTTAAACGGCACGCGAGTTACTTTCTGGGGCTGATCGCCCTGGAAGAGGGCAAGTACGAGGTGGCCGTCGACTTCCTCCAGACGCGGACCCTGGCGGCGGATCCTGACGGGGTGTTTACAGACGGAGCCCATTACGCGCTGGCACGGTGCTACGAGCAGCTCGGCCAGTTGAACGGGGACCGCGAGCAGACGCTCAAGGCCATTGCTATCCTGGAAGAAGATACATCCCCGCAAGCCGCTGGCAATCGCCTACGCGCCGCACAATTGCGCCGCGTAATGGGCGATGGATCCGTTCGGTGACCAGCCGCGGCTCTTGGTGACGCCAAGTTTTGGGTGCCTCGCGCCTAATCCCGTGAATTAACCGTTTGGCGGGCTCACTGGCTTGCGCTTCGTGCTTGTATTTGGGGGGACTCGGCCGTTTGGCGGGCTCGCTGGCTTGCGCTTCGTGCTTGTATTTGGGGGGACTCGGCCGTTTGGCGGGCTCACGGGCTTGCGCTTCGTACTTGTATTTTCACTGGGTACCTCGGCGATGGGGTCAGGCCTGGTCAAGTTCGTGTCCGGTGAGAATGCGAAATGCCTCCCGGTAGCGCTGGCGGGTTTTCTCGACCACTTCGTCGGGTAGGGCGGGCGGAGCACTTTGTTTGTCCCAACCCGTGGATTCCAGCCAGTCGCGGACGAATTGTTTGTCGAATGACGGCTGTGATCCGCCGGGGGCATACGCGTCCGCCGGCCAGAAACGGGAGCTGTCCGGCGTAAACAGCTCGTCGATCAAGATGATTTCACCATCCACGATCCCCCACTCGAATTTGGTATCGGCGATGAGGATCCCGCGTGAGGCAGCCAAGGCTGCTCCGGCGCGATACAGTGCCAGGCTCCGGCGCGCAGTTCGTGCGCGACCTCAGCGCCCACGATTTCCACCATGCGGTCAAACGAAATATTTTCGTCGTGCCCAGATTCCGCCTTGGTCGCCGGCGTAAATATGGGTTCGGGAAGACGCGCCGATTCGGTCAGCCCAGACGGCAACTTGATGCCGCACACGGCTTGACCTGACTGGTATTCCTTCCAACCGGAGCCCGACAGATATCCGCGTACGACACATTCGATGGGAATCACACGTGTCTTGCGGACGACCAGAGTCCGCCCCTGCAACGCGCTCAGTTGCTGGCGATCGATGGGCAGGTCAAGTCCGGACAGGTCATCTGTCAGCAGATGGTGCTTCTCGGACAACGATGCAAACCAGTGCTTGCTGATTTGGGTCAGGACTCGTCCTTTGTCGGGTATGCCCGTGGGCAACACCCAATCGAATGCACTGATCCGGTCCGTACTGACCAGCAACAAGCGATCTCCCAGGTCGTAGATGTCGCGGACTTTGCCACGTTTCAGCGGCAGCTCTGCCAGAGACGTTTCCAGAACGGTTACATTACCCATCATGTGGCTCCGTGCGGTAAAATTCTGGCATAACGCGGCTACTGGCGATGCCGACGAGGAACCGAGCCGCGCTCGCAGGGCCTCCGTCATTCATTTCGCAGCAGATCTTATCGGAAACTTGTCGCACCGAATACCGGCCATGTTCCTAAACGCCGTGAACGATTTTCGAGCGGGCCATGGAGGACGGACCGGCCCATCCGCAAGGAACGTCGCTTCAGCCAAAATCGCTTTCCACGGATGGGTAATCCGTGCTCCCGTGCGGGACGATTACCAAGTCGCTGGATCATCCACTCTGCCGGTCGCGTAAGATAGCGACTTGGCCCATCCGTCCTACGAGGTCTTTGCCGCCTCGTATTCGGCCTCACCATTTCGGCGGAGGCAGACGAGGCAGATATCGTCCGACTGGGGTTGCTTGTCCGAGAACCGGCGCACATCGTCAATCAAGGCACTTGCGAATTCGCTGAACACGGGACATGGAGCACCCAGGCGTTTGCGCAGTCGTTCGAAGCCGAATTGATCGCCGTCCTTGTTCATGGCTTCCGAAATGCCGTCCGTGTACAGCGTCATGACGTCTCCGGGCTGTAGGGTCACGGTCGCCTGCTGGTACGCGTAGTCTTCACTGACTCCCAAAGGGAGTCCACCGACTTCCGGAGCGAGTTCTTCAATTCGGCCGTCGGAGCCGCGGCGGCACAAGGGGGGCATGTGGGCCGCATTTACCAGCGTCAATTCCCCGGTCGCCGGTGTGAGCACAAACAACACGAGCGTCACGAAGCGGTCTTCGACTCCGTCTTCGCACAGCAGTCGATTGAGTCGACAAACAACATCCGACGGGCGATCGCAGGTGGCCAGACAAAATCGAGCTTCGGCAGCGAGCTTCATCATCAGGAGCGCGGCGGCGGGCCCGTGCCCCGTGACGTCGGCCACAATCACGGCCACACGATCATCCGGTAACTGCACGTAATCAAAGTAATCACCGCCGATGAGGTTCGCGGGGCGGTAATAGTCGACGAACTGATAATCGGGAACTTGCGGCGGCTTTTGGGGGAGCAGCCCCATTTGGACCTGTCGTGCCAGTTCCAGATCACGTTCCATCGCCTGCCTGGCCAGGGCCTGTTCGTAGAGTTGTGCATTCTTGATCACCAGCGCCGCCTGGGAGACGATGGCGACCAGCAATTCCAGGTCTGCCTCATTGAATCCGCTTTTGGGATCCACCGTGTCAATGTGCACGGCGCCCAGTACGTCGTCATCGGCGGTGACCAACGGAGCACACATCATGGATCGGATCTGGATTTGAGCGATGCTCTCGGTCAAATCAAAACGCTCGTCGTCCCCGGCGTCCGCCGAAATAATGGCTTGCTTGCGGTCCATGGCGTAGTTGATGATCGTGCGGCTGATCCGCACGGACTGACTGTAGTCCGCCGCAAACTTGGCGCTCTTGGGAATCAATTCGCCGTCGTCGCCACGAAAAACAATGAATCCGCGATCGACCTGGGGGAAAATGGTAAACAACGTATCCAGGACTTTAGGCAGCACCGCGTCAAAGCCGACGCTGCGCGACAGGTTCGCGGCCATATCGATGAGCGCTTTCAGCTTGACTTCGGCGCTCACCGACACGCAGCTCATCTGGGACGACATGTCCATCGTGCGGCGAATGGACGATTGCGGATTCTGATCCTCCACGAACACGGCCGACGATCCGGCGCGATTCGAGGACGACAACAGCTGACCTTGTGTCACTTCGTCGTGAAACACGAAGATCAGATCGCAAATGCGAATCACATCATCGCATTGCAGCTGTCGTGGACTGTCCACGCGTTGTTCGTTGACGAACGTTCCATTGCGGCTTTGCAAGTCCTCCACAAAGTAACCGGTATCCTGCTGGAGGAATTGCGCGTGGTATCGACTCACGGCGCTGACATCGGTGGCAATATCGCAACTGGGATGTCGTCCGACGACGGTCTTGGGGCGATCGAGCGGATAGCGTGTTCCCGCGGCGGGACCGGATGTAAGACGCAAGTGAGCCATATTCGCAGCAGACCGGCTTGTTGGCCAGGTCTGTTCCTGATGCCTGTCACTACGTTACCGTGGACGGTGGGAGTGCCGGCCGGACCGGGGGCCCGACAGCGGCTCAGGTCGCGTGTGCAGCGGCGCGACGATGCGATTATTCTAACGCATCTGCCCGCTTTCCTCGCGAAGGGTCCGTGCATGACCGTAAATTTTTCGCAACGAAATGAGCCGCATTTACGGGCGGGACTGTCAAAAACGTCGTACCACCTATTCGCAATCCCCCGAGAGAAGCGTTGCGCATGGTAGCTCTGCATCACCACCACGGTTTGCCGCAACACTTTTTGCGGACCAGGGTTAGATTAGGCTCGGCTGAACAGAAACCGCGGCAACCGACGCTCTTTCGGCGACGCCCTCCGTGCAACGTGCCATTGCGATTCGCAAACAAACAGTTAAATTAGTGCGTTCGGTGCGTACCGCGAAGCGGAACCCGCACCGCGTGTCTCGAAAGACTTTGCCTGGTGGTGTAATTGGCAACACGGCGGATTCTGGCTCCGCTATTCTAGGTTCGAGTCCTAGCCGGGCAGTTTCCATGTTATGCTGACGGAGCAAACCGTGCACAACACGGTGAGCGACCTCAGGGTCCGCCAGCGCGGCTGACGCAGGTGTTTTGAACACCAGCGCATACATGGTTCACGATGTCGGTGGAGCATCGGAACACAGCAGGCGGTGCAGCAGCTCGGGCGTGATCTGGCTCAAGTGGTCGACCTGCCAGTCGGCCGCCGAAAGGGCTTGCGGTGTCCGACCCCGGCTCAGCATCCCGATGCACTTCATGCCGGCGCGATGCGCGGCCTCGATGCCAGCCGGGGCATCCTCGACCACGACGCAGTTCTGGCTGGCGACACTCAGCCGGCCCGCCGCCAACTGGAATACCTGCGGGTGTGGCTTACCCAGCGTGACGTCGTCCCCGGTGATGGCAACGTCCACAAGTTGATCGGGGTCCACATGTTGCAGGCTGAGCGTCACGTTTTCCACCGGTGCCGACGAGCCCACGGCCAGGCGAATGCCCTGGCGATGCAGTGACCGGAGCAGCGGAACGGCTCCCGGCATCACGGGAAAATCCTCGGCCGCAATCTCGCGATAAAGGCGCTCTTTACGCACGTTCAATTCTTGCAGCGTGGAGTCATCGAGCGGCATGTCGGGGGGCCAGCGCGATTGCAGAATTTCGCGAGTCGTCCTGCCGAAAGAAGACGCGAATTCCTTGTCGCTTAGCCGCCAGCCTAGGTCTTCGTAGATTCTACGCCAGCTTGCCAGGTGGGCTGCATAGGAATCGACCAGGACCCCATCTAAGTCGAAAATCACAGCCGCTTCGGCCGAGATTTGTGGAATGTCGTCGATCATTTCAGTAAACTCACCCTGAATACGGAATATCGAGCCTACCATGTTAGCTGCTGCGGCGACCGCGGGTAACCTGGAACCGGCACAACCACGGCTGACGCTTACTTTTGCGCCGGTTTCAAGCAGACACGAGGCCGGGGATCGACTACAATCTCTGAAATGCGCGTATTCCTATTCGACATCGACGGCACCTTGATCGTGACGGACAGAGCGGGGCAGCATGCGATGGAGGCCACCATGGCCCCGCGTGGCACGGCGCCGTCGGTTGGTCGGGCGGACTCTCAAGACGCAGCGGGTGCGGTCGGCCCGATCCACTATGCCGGACGTACCGATCGGTCGATCGTGGCTGACCATTTGCGGAGATTTGGGCTGGAGGACACGCAGGAAAATTTCGTGCGGTACGCGGAGGCCTTTTTGGGCCGACTTCCCGATTCCCTGGCGGCTCGCCAGGGCAGCGTCTTACCGGGCGTGATCGAGACGCTAGAACGGCTGGCGGGGCTGCCCAATACCTGCCTTGGCTTACTGACGGGAAACCTGCGTCGCGCCGCACGCATTAAACTGTCCCATTTTGGCCTGGACCGTTTTTTTTATGAGGAGGGAGAGCCGGTAGGTGGTTTCGGAGACAATCACCACGACCGGGACGACGTCGCTCGGCAAGCCTTGGAAGACGTGCGAAACCGGGTGCGTTCCGACATTCGGCCCGAGCAGATTTGGGTGGTGGGGGACACGCCACGAGACGTGCGGTGTGCTCGGGCCATCGGAGCTCGCGTGCTGGCCGTGGCCACTGGCGGATACAGCCTGGACCAGTTGCGTGTGACTGGGCCCGACGTGATGGTTCCGGACTTAGCCGCGGCTGGTGCGTGGTGGGACGAGTTGCAAATTGCCTAGCGATTCCAGCTTCCAGCTTTCTGACGCACGGACCAGCCATCCATTCGACCCGGCAGACGGCTTATTCCCTGACGTTCACTTTTGCCCATCGCTGACTGGAATTCATCGTGAAGTACGCAACTCGGCGTGAACGGATGCGGCGGCTGGTGAAGCGGGCAGGGCTGGAAGCCATTCTGATTTCCCGACCCACTAATGTCAGCTATTTGACGGGGTTTACGGGTGAGGCAAGTTGCCTGCTGCTGAGTCTATCGGGCGAGTTGTTGCTGAGCGACGCCCGCTTCACGGATCAGATTTCGGACGAATGTCCCGGGCTACCGGTCTTGATCCGCCGCCCACCGACTTTAATGCACGCGCTCATCAATAAGGGATTGCGACGGTTGTCCGTCCGATCCGCGGTGGGATTCGAGGCGGTACACCTCACGGTGGCCGAATTGAAGCAGCTGGCCGAAACGAACGCTCGGGTGGATTGGCTTCCCTCACAGGGGCTGGTCGAACAGCTTCGTATGATCAAGGATCGCGAGGAGATTGCCGCGATTCGCCGCGCGATTTCCCAGGCTGAGCGGGCATTTTCGGCCGTACTGGGTCGCTGGAGCGACGAGTTTACGGAAACTGACGTGGTACGTGAGCTGGAGTACGAGATCCGGTTGTGCGGGGGGTGCGGCTGCAGTTTTTCGCCGATCGTGGCGGCTGGACAGCGGGCGGCGTTGCCGCATGCTCCGCCTACGTCACGCCGCATATCACGCGAAAAGTTCGTTTTGGTGGATTGGGGAGCAAGGGAAGGAAACTACGTCAGCGACTTGACGCGAGTTTTGCACATCGGTAAAATCTCGCCGAAATTCGACAGGATTTACCGGATCGTGCTCACGGCTCAGCAACGGGCCATCAACACGATTCGCCCCGGTGTGGCAGCGGAAGTGGTCGATGCCGCGGCACGCCGCGTAATTGAAGCGGCGGGTTTCGGCAGGCAATTTGGCCACGGTCTCGGCCACGGAATTGGGCTGGACGTGCACGAATCACCTCGACTTGCTGCCCGGCAATCCACGATGCTCCAGGCGGGAATGGTCGTTACGATCGAGCCAGGAATTTACCTCCCCGGATGGGGTGGTGTGCGGATCGAGGACGACGTTCTGGTGACCCGCGACGGGTGTGAAGTTCTTAGCAGTGTCACGAAGGATTTGCGTGACTGTGTACTTCCCAGGTGATGCATGGGTGCGATGAAGAAGCAGCAACGGCGCGGTGCGCCAGCCACGAAAAAGGTGGAAACAGGGGGTGGTCGTATGGCGAGTGCAGAGCCTGAGCAGAGCGCGGGGGTTTTTGACCTGGAGCGACTGCGGGACCTGATCGAGTTGATGCGCGAATATGACTTGCGGGAGGTGGACCTGAAGCAGGACAAGCAGCACATCCGCTTGTCGCGCGGAACCAACCCCGACATCCTACCCGTGATCCCCGGCCCGGTGACGCCGCCCACGGCGGCAGCGTCCAAAGAGTCGCCCGCCCCCACGCCCCCCCCCGTGGCGTCCGCCGCGTCCGGAAACGTAATCACCATCGATAGCCCGATGGTGGGAACATTTTATTCTCGGCCCAACCCCGACGCCGAGTCGTTCGTGAAGGTGGGGGATCACATTGGTCCCGAGACGGTGGTCTGCATTATTGAGGCCATGAAGGTCTTTAACGAGATCCAAGCCGAGGTTTCCGGAAAAGTTGTCGCGGTCTTGGCCAACAATGAAGAATCGGTCGACTTCGGCCGACCGCTCTTCAAGATCGATACCAGCGCGTAGATCAAGCTTATGTACAAGCGAATACTGGTCGCCAATCGAGGTGAGATCGCGCTGCGCGTCATCCGAGCTTGCCGAGAGATGGGAATCGAAACGGTCGCCATCTTCAGCGAGGCCGATCGGGGGAGCGCTTACTTGAATCTGGCAGACCAGACCATTTGCGTCGGACCTGCCAAGGCAGCCGCCAGTTACCTGAAAATCGATCGCGTGATCAGTGCTGCGGAGATCGGCAACGTGGAGGCCATTCATCCGGGGTACGGCTTCCTGTCCGAAAACGCTCATTTCAATGAAGTCTGCCGCAGCTGCAAAATCGACTTTATTGGACCCTCCCCCGAAGCCATGGAACTCCTGGGAGACAAGAATAACGCCCGCGCCCTGGCACGCAAAGCCAACGTACCCGTCGTCCCAGGCAGCCCGGGGATCGTCGAGCAGGAAAAAGACGCGGTCGAAATCGCTCGTGAAATTGGCTATCCCGTGCTGATCAAGGCGTCGGCCGGGGGTGGCGGCAAGGGCATGCGCGTCGCCTCCAACGAGCTGTCGTTCAAAACGGCGCTGATCCAGGCACGCACGGAGGCCGGCGCCGCTTTTGGAAACTCGGCCGTCTATCTGGAAAAATTTATCGAAGCCCCGCGGCATATCGAAGTCCAGGTGCTGGCGGACCAGCAGGGGAACGCCGTCCACCTTTGGGAGCGTGACTGTTCCACGCAACGACGCCATCAGAAACTGCTGGAGGAAAGCCCGGCACCCAACCTCCCCGAGCATAAGCGCCAGGAAATTTGTGACGCCGCCGTGCGGCTGATCCGGTCGGCCAACTACTGCAATGCTGGCACCGTCGAGTTTATTGTCGATCAGGACAACAACTTTTACTTCATTGAGGTCAATGCTAGGATACAGGTCGAACATCCGGTGACCGAGATGGTCACGGGAATTGACCTGATCCAAACACAGATTAAGATTGCGGCCGGAATGCCGCTCCCCTTTACGCAGTCAGAGATCACGCAGAGCGGCGTGGCCATCGAGTGCCGTATTAACGCCGAGGATCCGGAGGCAAATTTTCGCCCCAGCCCCGGGCGGATCGAGAAATTGATTCTGCCCGGCGGAATGGGCGTCCGCATCGATTCCCACGTGCACGCCGGTTACGTGGTCCCGCCCAACTATGATTCCATGATCGGAAAAATCATCGTTCATCGACCGACGCGTGAGCAGGCCATCGCCTGTATGAGCCGAGCGCTGGACGAATTTCAGGTAGACGGCATCAAGACCACGGCTCCATTCCTGTGGCGGCTCCTGCGCGATTCAGTTTTTGTCGACGGGAAAATGGACACGAAGTACGTCGAAAGAACCTATTTAATCAGCTAGCCAGCGATGGAGAGACTTGAGGCAGGGGTGCCAACTATGGTCCACTATTAGACGGGCCAACTTCACGCGACTGTTGCGGGATGGCCCACTTTGCGATACACCCGTGACAGAGCCACGCGCAGGCCCCCAGCCCTTTCCATTTGCCAGGGCGTGCTTGTTGTGACTTGCCAGTCCCCGAGAACCTGTTGAGACGGATAGCCTGGAGCTTGTAAAACCAAATGGACGCTGACCAACCCAGTTCGCAACCGGCCCGAATTCGTAGAGTGGCGATCCTGTTTGCGGGGGGGCCAGCGCCTGCCGCCAATGCCGTAATCTCCACCGCCGCAGTCTCCTTTATGCTCAACAATATCGAGGTGGTGGGAATTCTGTATGGCTACGAAAATCTGCAACGGTTTTCCCCCGATTACTCATTGAAAGAGGGACGCGACTACATTCGCATTACCAAGGATACGTTGCGGCACACACGCAACGCCCAGGGTATCCTGATTGGCACTTCCCGCAGCAATCCTGGAAAAGACATCTCCGAGCCCAGCCACTTTCAGGATGCGGAGCGGACGCAACTGCTGCGGCGCGTCTACGACGGCTTGTGTGCCCTGGACGTCGATGCCCTGGTTTCCATCGGGGGCGATGATACGCTGAAGACGGCGAACAAGTTTTCGCTGATGCAGCAGCATTTACCGGCTGGAGACCGCCGCATTGCCGTCGTCCACGTACCTAAGACCATCGATAACGATTATATGGGTATCGATTTCACGTTTGGCTACTTTACGGCGGTCGACACCCTGGGACAAGAAATTCGCAATCTGGTCCACGACGCAGCCGCCAGCCGGTCGTACTTTATCACCGAAACGATGGGACGAAGTGCCGGCTGGCTTGCCTACGGCGCCGCCATGGCAGGCGAGGCCAGCAAAGTGATCAGCGTCGAGGACATCCGCGGAAATCTAGAATCGGCCGAGGCCGTCGAGGATGAGGAGGGACGGCTGACGGAATCTCGAACCATGAACGTGGAAGCGGTCGTCGACGAGATTGTAGGGACCATCCTCGTGCGCGAAGTGGAAGACAAGGCGTACGGCGTCATCGTGCTCGCTGAAGGACTTGCCGAATTCCTGCCCGCGCGGTTCCTGGAGGGGATCGGCCGCGACGATCATGGACACATCTCCATTGCCGACGTCAACCTCTCGCGGCTGTTTGCCAAACTCGTGTCCGAACGGTACACGAAGCGCACGGGAAAGAAGAAGAAAGTGACCGGGATTCAACTGGGATACGAGTCCCGCTGCGCAGCCGCACGCATTCGACGTGATGCTCGGCAGCCAATTGGGTGTGGGCGCCTATCGAGCCCTCGTGGAAGAGGGACTAAATGCGGTGATGGTATCCGTCGTGGGACAATTAGATCTGCGCTATGTGGAATTCTCGACACTGATCGATCCTGAATCACTCGTCACGCGCGTGCGCTACATCCGTCGGGGAAGCGACTTTCATCGCCTCGCCCGCTTCCTCGAATCGCACCTCAATACGTAGTGGCCACGTAGTCACCGATCGCTTCGCGTTTCACGGAGTCGGCGCCCTCCCGCCGGCAATCGTGATTTGGTCGTGCAGGTCGTGACAAGTTAATGCACGGGACGAGGTCAATTCGCAAGTGCGTGTTGCCGCCCAGCCAACCGCGACCAAATCGCACCATCGCCGTGTGGGAGGGCTGGGGTGGGTGCTGCGGCAGATGTTGCCAGTTCAACATGCGCCGCGGACCAACGGCAGCAGCGTCCAGCCATCCAAACCACGCCACCACAGGAGGACATGGTCTTGCCCCCGCACGGCTTGCCTGATCGGCGCTACTGGAATTCGCCGTTACTTTTCGCTGGTCGATCGAGTCCCAACTCCGCGCCCGGGCCAGGCAGCGGCGGCCCATTTTTCTATTTGCCGGGCCACGCATAGGTCGATGATCCACGAGGCAAACCATTAATTTGCTACCGTGAGAGGAAGGCACCGCCACGCGCCTTCCGTGACAAGGGCGGCAACCGCGATGAACTCCCCCAAGCAAGCGAGGACGGCGATGATCGCCGTCTTGATCTGTGTGGCGACCGCCGTGTTGCTCTTCGGGCGCAGGCCCACGCCCGTCACACGGGCTTCCCTGCCCACCGCGGCTAACGACCTCGTGATGCTGCGCGGAAACATGTCGCTTAGCGTCCCCGGACAATCGTCACCCTCCCACCAGCCGATCCCGGACGCCGGCGAGCCCATCGATTGGCGTGCAATTGATAGGGAACGCGCTCGTGACCATCAACCACCGGTGGTGCGTTCCGTGCCGGTTTCCCGCGCACCGCGACTTGAGAATCTACCGCGTAACGCGGACGTGTCCCAGGGCATCGTACCACCCCAGCCAGCTGCCGTGGCGGAACCGGAACGTGCGACGCGCTACCATCGCATTGTCGAAGGGGACACGCTGCGTGACCTGGCCCATCGCTATCTGGGGAGTGCCGATCGGTATCTCGAGTTGTTCTATGCCAATCGGGCGGTGCTGCCGCATCCCGACGTCCTGCCCCTGCATGCCCGCATCGTGATTCCCGAAAGCGCGGACCCCTTGGCCTCGGGGACAAACCCGTATCAAGCCGCCGAGAAACGGGCAGCCTCGCCATGGAATTCCAGGCCGCTATCTCCCTGAGAAAACTTGACTGCCGGAGACCGCTGGCGCGGTGCAATAGACCGCAAGCCAAAGAATAGTGCCCGGCAGACGCTCGTTGTTGCGAAATACGATGTGGCATTCTTCGGCGGCGTGCGCGTCCGCCAAACGCGCACGCCGCCAGAAATCGCGTCGGAGTGCTGGCCTATGACTGATGATCACGGCGATTTCTTCTGGCTTGCGGTCTAACGATGCGGTGCGTCCGCCAAACGCGCGCCAGAAATCGCGTCGGAGTGCTGGCCTATGACCGATGATCACGGCGATTTCTTCTGGCTTGCGTCTAACGATGCGGTGCGTCGCCAAACGCGACGCCGCCAGAAATCGCGTCGGAATGCTGGCCTACGACCGATGATCACGGCGATTTCTTCTGGCTTGCGGTCTAACGATGCGGTGCGTCCGCCAAACGCGCACGCCGCCAGAAATCGCGTCGGAGTGCTGGCCTATGACTGATGATCACGGCGATTTCTTCTGGCTTGCGGTCTAACGATGCGGTGCGTCCGCCAAACTGCGCACGCCGCCAGAAAACGCGTTGGAGTGCTGGCCTGCGACCGATGATCACGGCGATTTCTTCTGGCTTGCGGTCTAACGATGCGGTGCGTCCGCCAAACGCGCACGCCGCCAGAAATCGCGTCGGAATGCTGGCCTACGACCGATGATCACGGCGATTTCTTCTGGCTTGCGGTCTAACGATGCGGCCCGTCCGCCAAACGCGCACGCCGCCAGAAATCGCGTCGGAATGCTGGCCTACGACCGATGATCACGGCGATTTCTTCTGGCTTGCGGTCTAACGATGCGGCCCGTCCGCCAAACGCGCACGCCGCCAGAAATCGCGTTGGAGCGCTGGCCTGCGACCGATAATCACGGCGATTTCTTCTGGCTTGCGGTCTAACGATGCGGCCCACATGTTACTTCTCGCTGAGGTTGGTTCCCCGCGGTTGCCAGGGAAATTGATCCCGGCGATCCAGTATGGTCAGCTTGAGAAACCTGGCGATCTGGGATTCGACGCGTAGTTGGTCTTCCGTTAACAGATCCATGCCCTGCAGCGTCGTATTTACCGCGGTGTCTCGAAACGGGATATCTTCGCTGCGGTTCTTGTCCACAATCGACGCAATTCGCCGCGCCGTCGTACTGGCGCCGCTTCCCGTCCGGCCGTAAATCAGTTGTATGGCCACGTTCGATCGCAGCGCGTTGTGTTTGAGCGGCGTCTGGACCGATGCCCCCTTAAAGCTGTTCGAGGGCGAAACGAGCACCAAGGCCTTCACGTCCTGGCCTTGCCGCAGACCACGAATGGGAGGCCAATCCCAATCGCGCGCGGCCCAATACATGGCGGCCAAAGCTCCCATTTCCGTACCCACCAGGCTGAGCATATCGATATTCACACGTCGCTGATTGTGCTCTTCAATCAAAAACTTCTTGACCGCCTCCAAGTCAAACGTGACGATCGCTTGGAAGTCCGCTCGCCGAAACTTGTCGGCACTTAAGGCTCTTTCCGTCGGTTTGGCATTGGCGCTGGCATTGCTCTGCACCAATTGCCGCGTACTGCCGCCATGTCCACGGAGGTCGGGAACCACCACCGCGAAATTTCCGCCCGGACCACTGTTGAGATATTTCGCCAGTCCCGAAAGTTGGCTGCCTTTCTCATTCCAGCCGTGGATCAATATGATGGGGGCTGCTGATTCGCCCGCCGCGCTCGGGTAATAACGACAGTGTAATTCGACGCCGTCTTTGGTGGTCAGCGTCAACCGCTGCGCGCTGCCGCGCGGATCCACCCGCCGTGCCGGCTGCCCGCTGGCTGAGCCGGAACACAACGTGCCAGCCAGCCACGCGCACCATCCTAATACGACCAGTTCTTGACCACGTAATGTGTTGCGGCACGGCATGAACTTAGGTCCCCATGAGATCGAAGCAGGCTTAGTGCCCATCGTATGTCGCACCCCGCCGTGCGTCAATCAATCACGGTTGGATGTGACTGATTACAGCCTGATATCCAACGAATGAGACAAAGCCAACCGAGTTCCGTTTCCTCTGTTGCCTCCAGTTACATCGCCCTGGCATCCTGGTTGTGCCTTGGGCTATGGTGCTGCCAATATTCCAGTTTCGCGCACTAACCGCACCGCCAGGTTACCAACCTGTCGGTTACACACATTACCGCCTCGTTAGACCGCAAGCCAGAAGAAATCGCCGTGAGCATCCATGATTGACAGGCCAGCACTCTCAGGCGATTTCTGGCGGCGTGCGCGTCCGCTGGACGCGCACGCCGCCGAAGAATGCCGCATCGTGTTTCGTAAGAACGAGCGTGTGCCGGCATTCTTCTCTGGCTTGCGGTAACGAGGCGGCCCAGATGTGGGTAAAGGTCATGTTACAAACCTGTCCTACGATGAAATCAACAAGCCCCGTGGCGTTACGAGCATCCTGGAAAGGGAGGTAAACTAGAAAAGTTGCTTTTGGCTCGCCTTCCATTGAATAATAGACAGCAGCCCACATACAGTGCATGAACGTCTGGCACAGGTGCTTGTGCGCCCGGTGCAGGAACATCTTGAACCGCGCGGGGGGGCTCCGCCCGAAGAGCGAGTTGCCGCCCACATATTTTATCGAGATGAGAAGAAACGGCGGCTGCGGGAACGCCGGGAATTGCCGAGCATGTTATTGGATACGTTGGAAGATCGCATGACGAATTCGCCCGATGAGGCCGGGCTGTTGATCATTGTCGCCCCGCCATCGAGCAGGTCGCTGCAGCCTATCCGGCGAATCCTGCCAGCTTGGGCCGTGAGTGCGATCGCGCACGCGGTTTTGATTTCCATGATCGCCATTTTGCGGGTCCCGGGTTCGACGCGGCAGATGGCGCGGATCATTCAACTGATACCTGACAGACCCCAAGAAAAAGTGGTGATACAGCCGTTCGATTTTCGGGCCTTCGACGTGGGAGAAGAGGCGATGGGGGGGGCGTTGAGCGAATTGGTTACGCTACCTCAGCCCGCGGTTGCGGTCAGCGTCGAGCGTCCGCCGTGGGAATGGCCCAGCGCTTTGAGCCCCGTCGGCCGGGAGTCGCAAGTTTCGTTGACGGCGGCAACCGGCGAGGATTTTTTCCGTCGTTACAAGACGAAAGGGTTGGCAGGCGTGGGCACTTCGTCGGCAGCGCCCGCCATCGACCGACTGACGCGGGAAATTCTGGTTTTCTTGGAGGAACGCCCTACTTTAGTTGTCTGGATCCTGGATCAGTCGGCCAGTTTGATCCCCCAGCGGGCCGAGATTCAACGTCGGTTTGACCGCATCTACCGTGAATTAGGCGCCATCCAGGCCAGTGGAGACACCGACAAGCATCACGATCAACCGCTGCTCTCCTCACTGATTTCATTTGGCAGTGAGATCAACCTGTGCCTGGCAAAACCAACCAGCGATCCGACGGCGTTGCGCGAGGCCGTGTCCCAGGTCTCACGCGACGACAGTGGCACCGAACGTGTTTTCGCTGCCATCCTGTTTGCGGCGGATAAATTTCGAAACTTCCGCCGAGCGCGACGTGGAACATCGGAGCCGATTCGCAACGTGATGTTTGTCGTGATGACGGACGAAGCAGGTGATGACGAGGCACTCGTGGAGCAAGCCGTGGAAGTGTGCAACAAAGTGGCTATTCCCGTTTACGTGTTGGGCGTCCCGGCGCCGTTTGGCCAAACGGAAACTTTAGTTAAGTGGATTGATCCGGATCCCGACTATGATCAATCGCCGACCTGGGGTCGCGTGCATCAAGGCCCGGAAACGGCGGCGGCGGAACGCATTCGCATCGGCTCGACGCTGGATCCCGAACACCAGGTCCCCATTGACTCGGGCTTTGGTCCATTCGCCCTGACGAGATTGGCTTACGAGACAGGGGGCATTTACTTTGCCGTGCATGCAGACCGCGATCGGGTGCGCACCGCGGGCCGACACCAGGTGCAGTCCTTTTCCTCCCATTTAAAAACGTTTTTTGATGCCGAGGTCATGTCACGCTACCAGCCTGACTACGTCTCGGCCATCGCTTACCAGAAGATCATGCAGGGCAACGGGGCACGTCGAGCGCTGGTCACCGCCGCTGCCAACTCCTGGATTTCACCCCTGGAGGACCCGCAAGTCCAGTTTCTCGTCCGCTCGGAGGCGCAGTTTGCCGCGGATCTTACGGAAGCACAAAAAAAGGCCGCCGTCCGCACGCCCCGTATTGCGGAATTGTATCGGACGCTGAGCCAGGGCGAAGCGGCACGCCCGCGCGAAACCGAACCGCGTTGGCAAGCCGGTTTCGACCTGGCCATGGGACAGGTTCTGTCCGAATTCGTGCGAAATGAAACGTACAACAGCATGCTGGCCAAAGCGAAGCGTGGCATGCCGTTCACGGATCCGCAACATAACACGTGGACCCTGCATGCGACGACCGACGTGGACGCTGACAGCGAGTTGCAGCGGCTAAGCCACAAGGCCGAGGAATACCTGCAACGCGTTTGCGAAGACCATGCCGGCACTCCGTGGTCGTTCCTGGCCGCACAGCAACGACAGGAGCCGTGGGGCTGGGCGTGGCGCGAGTCGTACACGGTGTTGCCGGAGGAACGTGCGCACGAGGGAGGTCAAACGCCGCCGACAAATGCCGCGTGACGAACAACCCCAACAACTGCCGCGAAAACCCAAACGGGAAATGCCTCGCCTCTAGACCGGCGCGTTCCGACCGAGGGCGCCCCAGCCTCGTCCGTGATGCATCGTCGTCGACTCAGAAGCCCAAGTTGGTGGGATCACGTCCGAAGTCTTCGGTGAGGTCGTAGTCGTAGAAATTTCGCGCGATACGCGAGGCAATCACGTCCACGAAGCTGCGTCGAAACGATTCTTCCGTCGTATCGGCCGTGTACAACCCGGATGTGATCGGATACTGGATTTGGGGCGGAATTTCCTCGAATACCACAGGAGTGTCCGGTGTCGTCAGGTCATAGACCGACACTTGAACGTCGGATCGTCCCTTGAAGAGGGTCTTACCTTCAAACAGTGAGAAGGACTTGATTTCCACGGCGATCAGCTTGTCGGCGTTGATGCCCTGACCAACTTCTCGATAGTCAATCTGATTCCATTCGTTCTCGTCCATCCAAGCGTCAATTGTCTGCTGGTCGATAATCTGGATTTCTTCCACGTTGGCAGACAGGTACTTTTCGATGCGGCTGGCAACCTCGTGGGCCGCGGATGTGGGCCCGAATGTCGCCGACTGGGCGATGCAAACGACCGCCACGCGCTGCCCCACCAGCCCCGTATAACGCGGTTTAACACGATTTCCCAGCCCAGCGTGCAATAGATGCGCGGCAAGGTTGACACATCCAGTTGCAGTCGGGAGCAGTAAGCCGGCACACACAGCGAGCAATGCAACGCGAGTGCCATAGGCGCGAATAGACATAGAACTCCGCCTGTTTCGTAGGGCGTTTCCGCTGGGGCAGCCGACGAGAAGCATGCCGTGGGCCACGGAGAAATAACAGAAATGCCGCTTGGCTCAAATAGCTTTCGAGCCATGCATGACCAGGGTACCAGGACGGCGGATGTTTTTCGCGACGGGGAGCGCCGCCGAGTCAGTGCAAGCTTACATGGCACAGGCTGAGCAGAAGCCATCGTAGGACGGATGGGTCAAGTCGCTATTCTGTGCGACGCGCCGAGTGGATTTGCCAGCGACTTGATAATCCGTCGCGCCGCGGGGGACGGATTACCCCTCCGCGGAAAGCGATTTGGCGAAAGCGACATTGATCGCGCATGGCCAATCCGTCCTGCATTGTGGGACGGATTACTCCTCCGTGGAAAGCGCTTACGGCAATTACTTGGGGGTACCCCCCCGGGATAGGGCCCCGGCAACTCGAGTCACCCGCCGTCTGGCAACTGTGCGGACTCTGCAGCCTTGACGCACACGCGCCGGATGCCACTCGCAAGGCCGGTGAGCGGGTTGGCTTCGACCACCGAACCGGAGATCCGATTGTCCCCCTCGGCCACGTCAAACGGGGTGGGGACGAAGGTGACGGTGGCATGCAGCACGCGGTCAATGCGTCGCCCAATGATGCTGGCATGGGGCCCGGTCATGCCCAGGTCGCATTGAAAGGCGGTTCCCCCCGGAAAAATCTGCTCATCCGCTGTGGCCACGTGCGTGTGGGTCCCCATCACGGACGTCACCCGTCCGTCCAGATATCGCCCCATGGACTGCTTGTCGCTGGTTGCTTCCGCATGGAAATCCACACAGATCACCTTTGTTTCCGGGTACTGCTGATGAATTTCCTCAAGCGCGCGATCCGCGGCCAGGTAGGGACAATCGATGGGCCGCATGAAGATGCGTCCTTGCAGATTCAGCACGGCGACGGGAACATGGTTGCCGGTGGTGAGGACGGTCCAGCCGCGACCGGGCGCCGACGCTGGATAATTTGCCGGCCGAACGATGTCCGTTGATTTTTCCAAGGTGGAACTAATCTGGCGACGACGAAACGTATGATCTCCGAGGGTGATGCAGTCGACTCCGGCCGCCCGCAATTCGCGGTAGTTCTCGGGTGTGATGCCCGCGCCTCCCGCACAGTTTTCTCCATTGGCAATCACAAAATCAATGCGGTCTCGTTGACGCAGTGCGGGCAGCAGGTCACGCACAATCTTGCGGCCGGGGGATCCTGACGATGTCACCAATGTGCAGTATTCGCATGCTTGTTTTCGTAGGCCCGTCGGGCCGCCGTGTGGCGACCAGGATTATCTTGCCGTTTCGGTAAAGCGAGATTCACGCACCAGTGTCACCTTGATTTCCCCGGGGTAAGTCAGCCGTTCTTCAAAAGCCTTGGCGATATCGTGACATATTTTCGCGGCGACTTCGTCAGTTGTTTCTCGCGCGTTGACGATCACCCGCAGTTCTCGCCCTGCCTGAACGGCAAAGGCGTGCGTGACACCCGGAAATTCCGCCGCAATCGACTCCAACTCCTCCATCCGTTTGATGTACCGTTCCAGCGTTTCACGCCGCGCGCCGGGTCGAGATGCGCTGCAAGCATCGGCCGTGGCGACCAGCATCGTGTAGGGGTAGTCGGTCACGATCTCATCGTGATGGCCCAGTGCCGCGTGCACGACTTCGGGGGGCTCGCCGTGGCGTTTGAGAATATCCGCGCCGATTCTGGGGTGCCCCCCTTCCATTTCATGATCGGCCGCCTTTCCGATATCGTGCAGGAGACCGCAACGGCGTCCCAGCGTGCCGTCCAAACCGACCATTTCGGCCAGCATCCCGGTGAGAAATGCCACTTCGATGGAATGCCGCAAGACGTTTTGGCTGTAGCTGGTACGAAAATGAAGTCGTCCCAACAACTGGACCACGCGCTCGTGCAATCCCGCCACATCCGCTTCGTGACTGGCTTCTTCACCCTGCTTGCGAATAAAGTCATCGACTTCCGCGGTGGTCTCGGCCACAATCTCTTCGATCCGAGAGGGATGAATCCGCCCGTCGGCGATGAGCTTATTGAGCGCCATGCGGGCAACTTCGCGGCGCACGGGATCAAATCCACTGACCACGACGACACCGGGCGTGTCGTCGATAATTACGTCGACGCCGGTTTCTTTCTCGAAGGCCCGAATATTACGGCCTTCCCGTCCGATGATCCGCCCCTTCATTTCGTCGTTGGGAATCCCCACGGTACTGGTCGTGGACTCGGCGGTATGCGCGGCGGCATACCGCTGCAGCGCGATCAGCAGCATTTCGCGAGCCTGGCTCTTAACGGTGTCTTCGTATTTCTTTTTTTGCTCAATGATCAGCGTACCGATTTCTTGCTGCAATTCGCGGTCCACGAGTTCCAGCAACTTCCGCTCCGCTTCGTCCTTGCCCAAACCGGTGATTTCGTGCAGCGTCTGCCGTTGAATATCTAGCAGCTTATCCAGCTCCTTGTTGCGCCGTTCCAGATCCGCCAGACGCTCAGCCACCCTGCGCTGAGTCTGTTCGACGATGCGCTCCTGCTTCAACAGGTGGTCCGCTTTCTGATCCGCGGATTCCTGCCGGCGATCGAGCGTGCGTTCTCTTTCTCGCAATTCCTCGCGCTGCAGCATCATCTCATTTTCGAGATCCGATTTCTGCTGCAACATCTGCTCTTTGATCTCGAGTTCGGCCTCCTTGCGGCGATTGGCCACGTCGTGCTGGGCACGCTCGAGAATCGCCCTGGCCTGCGCTTCGGCCTCTTTGCCACGTAACCGGTCCAGGACCTTGACAATCAAAGCGCCCATGATGGGCAAGACGACGATCAAGATAATCGTGACGATCAGACTATTTGACTCAGGCACGGCAACATCCCTAGAAACTCGCACCCCGCCGTGGCAGCACAACACGGCCCGTCCCAACTTTGGACTCAGGTCAGAACTCAGCGATCAGGATGTAAGCCGACAAGAGCAACAATGAGTCACGGGTGATAAGCCGACGTCTGTTTCCCGAAGATGCCGTCGCGAGGAATGCATTCGGTCGCGCTGCACTGGACCGCGGGCTGCGGCGTGCCAGAGTCCCCAGCCAGGGAACCAGCACGTCGGCCCGTTTCCAGCCAAATTGACTGGCCAAACGGCCAACCCAACAGACCCAAACGAATACCTGTCGCCTTCCCAGCCTCGCCGGGCGAGTGGGACCAACGACCAAGCCGTTGCGAAAGCGTGTTTTGTTTGAAACGCCAGAGCGACCCAATCAAAACAGATGCGGAAAACCAGCAAAATAATGTACATGTTCGATGGAACTCTGCCTGGAACGTCGCTTATCCAATTCCGTACAGCTATTGATGTCTTGCCACCGGCTCACATGACTGGGCGACCTTGAGTCGAGCTGCCACTTTGAGCTTCGCTAGTTGTAAAGCACCTCCGAAAAAAACGAAGGCGATGCCAAAAACAACTTGACAACGCTATCATCGTAGCAGAGTTCCCGTTTGCTGCAACGACCGGGTTTCGCGGGAAGTTCTGCCCCGAGAAGATATTCTTTCCTGGGGCTCGGCAAAGACGTCCGAATTTCCCTAACTTCCAGAATTGACACGTCCGCCATGCCGCCTCCTCGCTCATCCCTTCGCGTGAAACGTCAGCTGCTGAAAGCCTGGCCGCGGGAATCGTGGCGCGATACTACCGTCGTCGTCGGGCTATCTGGCGGTCCCGATAGTGTGGCCCTCCTGCGGCTGCTGGCCGAAATCCAACGGGAACAGCCAGGTCGCGGGCAAATAGTCGCGGCTCATTTCGATCACCGTTGGCGTTCCGATTCCGCGAATGACGCAAGACTGGCCTGCGGCGTAGCCGCCGAACTAGGCCTGGAATTCTGCCAGGGATCCGAGCCGACGCCGCCACGCGAATCTCACCGTGGCCCACAACCCTCGCCGGCCCCTGTCGTCGATCGACGGGAGGACCACGCCCGCTCGTCGCGTTATCAGTTTCTGCTTGAGACGGCCTTGACGGTGGGAGCGCGTTGGATGGCGGTCGGCCACACGCGCGACGACCAGGTGGAAACCATCGTCCACCAGATGGCTCGCGGCTCTGGACTCCGCGGGGCCGGTGGCATGCCGACGACCAGACAACTGCATGAGTCCGTGACGCTGATCAGGCCACTTCTAGCCGTTTCCCGCAGTGACTTGCAAGAGCTACTGATCACGTGGGGACAGGCATTTTGTCATGATCCCGCCAACGAGTCGCTTGACTATGCGCGCGTGCGCATTCGTCAACAAGTGCTGCCTGCCTTGCGTGCAGTCCATGCGGACGCGGATCGAGCTATTCTGCGATTCGGGATGATCGCCCGGGAGGCATCGGACTTCCTGGCCTCGCTGGCACGGCCACTTCTGGCACAGCACCTGGTCAGCGACGCTGCCGAGTATGTGGAGCTGGATGCAATGGGCCTGCGCAGCGAACCTGCCCTGCTGGTGAAGGAAGTCCTGATCGAATTGTGGCGATCTAAATCCTGGCCACTGCAAGACATGGCCTTCGAAAAGTGGTGCGGCTTGGAGCAACTCATTCGCCGGCCCGAGGGTGGACACGAAAATCTGCCGGGCCATGTTACCGCGATCAGTGACGGAATTGTGCTGCGCATCACACGCAAGCAGACCGCCAGGCCGTATCCCGACTCCACACCCCGCACGGCGATCCCATGACCCGCCCTCCCAGCCGACCCGAACTCGACCCTTTTCCGTTGGCGCTGAAGCAGGCTACCCGCCGGGGCTACTTGTCCGCGGCGGCAGCCAGCCACATCGAACGCTGGCTGCAACTTCCACTTGATGCGAAACAGGCTGAGGTTCTGCGGGATCATCTCCGTGATCAGCGGTGGCCCGACTTGGAGCAGGCTTTCTGGCACGTGCTTCCGTTCGGCACAGCCGGCCGCCGCGGAAGGATGTACCCGATCGGTACGGCCACGATCAACGAACGGACGATCGGGGAATCGGTTCAGGCATTGGCGAATTACGTGCACCGGCTCCACCCCGACCAGCCCGACTTGCGTGCGGCCGTCGCGTTCGACTGTCGGCACATGTCCCGTGAATTCGCGCAGCTGTCGGCTGAAATTCTGCTGGCGGCGGGTTTTCAGGTGTGGATGTTGGGGCAAATACGCAGTACCCCGGAACTGGCCCAAACCGTGCGACACTTCGACTGCCACTGCGGCGTGATGATTACGGCCAGCCACAATCCTCCTGCTGACAACGCCATCAAGGTGTTCTGGTCCACGGGTGGGCAGCTGCTCCCGCCGCATGACGCGAACATCACGCGCGAGATCGAACAGGTTGGGGCCATCATCCGCGAGCCGCTGCAGCTCGCCGAACGGGAACAACGGGTGATCTACTGTCAGCAAGAAATGGATGACGTCTATCGGAGCGCCGTTCTGGCTCAGGGCTATCCCGGCAGCCGAAACGTCCGCATTCTCTACTCACCGCTCCATGGCGTCGGCCTGACCTCCGTTCCACCCATCCTGACGTCGGACGGGTTTCACGACCTCCACGTCTATCAACCCCACGCCACTCCTGACCCAGATTTCCCCAACGTACCCGGACACATTGCGAACCCGGAAGACCCCGCGGTTCTGGAACCACTCGTCGCCGCAGGGGCGCAGCGGCGAGCTGACCTCGTGTTGGCCAGCGATCCCGATGCGGACCGTATCGGCTGCGCTGCGCCGCTGCACCCGGGTGCGGCCGAGTGGCAGATCTTCAGTGGAAACCAGATCGGCGTGCTGATCGCCGAGTACGTCTTACGGCGCCGGAAAGCTGCCGCTCGTTTGAGCCCGCAGCACTACGTCATCCGCACGATCGTATCCTCCGCAATGCTGGATGCGATCGCCCAGTTCTACGGAGTACGTGTGATCCATGACGTGTTGACGGGCTTCAAGTGGATCGGCGACGTCATTGACCGCGAGCGGCCGGCTGAGTTTGTGTTTGGATTCGAAGAGGCACATGGCTATCTTGTCGGAGACCACATCCGCGACAAGGATAGCGGCGTGGCGGCCCTGCTGCTGGCCCAACGTGCGGCGGAATCCAAAACGGTGGGTCACACGCTTGCGGAGGACCTGAACCAGCTGTACCGACAATTCGGCTGTTTTCAGGAATTAAGTGTTTCCAGGCAAATGCCAGGTGCTGACGGCATGCAGCGGATGCAGGACCTGATGCGACAACTGCGCTCGCGCCCACCCGCATCCCTGGCGGGCATGCGCGTTTTGACGGTACTCGACTATCTGACAGGCGTGCCGCTGCCCCGGGGCAGCTCGACACGAGAACCAACTACCACCCCACCTGCCGCGGATTTGCTCGTATTTCAGCTCGAACCGTCTGGCTATCGCGTCGCCGTGCGACCGTCCGGCACGGAACCGAAAATCAAGTTCTATCTGTTCGCTTGGGAACCGCCGGACGCGCTGACCGATCTGGACGCGGTCAAGCAGGCTTTGCGAGACAAATTGCTGCTGACTTTCGACGACCTGATGCGGGCGTGTGGCTTGGCGTGGGACATGGCGTAGTGGCACAGCGCCGCACGTGTTGGTGCGCCCCAAACATACCAACGTCGCAGTGGCGACGGCGAACTCGGTCGCGTGAGGGCCTGTTGATTTAGTTGGTTCAATGCAAAATGTCATCCTGAAGTAGCAACGCGACTGAAGGATCTGCCAACCAACATCGCCACACCATGTAAGGTACGTCGGCCGGCATCGTCGCGGGAAGATCCTTCGGCTCGATACGCGATACCTCAGGGGGACGGCCAAATCCGCCATCAAATCGACAGGCCGGTGAGGGCCGGGGTGAGCACGGGGCAATCGCGGCCAGATCGGAGAACGCGGCGCACCTGACCAGAAGACCCTGCCCGGACGGTGCACCACACGGCAACAGGCAGGCAACGACTAACCCGGCAACCAAAAGTGCCAGGTCGCCGGCCCCCCGCAGTGAGGCCGTGCCGGCCCTTTCGGAAGGATTTCCATCTGATTCGGGCCAGGCCTTGTCATCTACCGTACGCGGTGGCTGGCAAATGCGGTAAGCTGCCGCATTCCCGCTGGCTGCCCGGAGTCAGCGCCCACTCTGTGAATCCACAGGCCAGTGGTTCCACGGACAAGCCCAAGGAGTCGACATGCGACTAGTGAGCCTTTTAGGATTGACGGTGCTCTTGCTGCTGACATTTTTGATGTCTTACCACCACCGTCGCGTGCGATTGCGGACGGTGCTGTGGGGACTGTCGCTGCAGTTCCTGTTCGCCACCATCATCCTCAACCGAAATGACTGGAGTTTTCGTGGCATGGCGGTACTGGGATGCCTGTTAATCGCCTACATCTGGTCCGATGCCGGGGCAGGAAAGTCCTTCCCCTGGGTCCGCATGTCCCTCATGTGTCTCGCCGCATTGGGACTGGGTAGTCTACTGGTCCTGCCCCAAATGAGTGTACCCTACATCCCGATCCTGATATCCGTGATCGCCGCCCTGTTCCTGAATGGGCTGTTCTTCCGCAATTCACGGTTGCAGTTGGCGTTGGCCAGCCTCTTGATCGTGGTGGGGATCTCCGGGCTGATCGACTCCGGCACTTATGGTCAGGAGATTTTTGCGAGATTCAGCACCGGCGTGACCAGTTTTCTGGGACTGTCTGATTATGGTGCTCGATTTCTGTTCGGCAACCTGGCCGATCGCGAGTACTTTTTTCCGGCCACTGACACCTGGCCCGGTTTCGGATTTCAGTTTGCCTTCAAGGTACTGCCGACGATCATCTTTTTTGGTGCCTTTATGAGCATTCTGTACTATCTGGGCATCATGCAGAAGATCATCGTCACCATTGCCCGCTTCATGCAGTGGACACTGGGGACCAGTGGCGCGGAAACCTTGTCCTGCACGGCCAATATTTTTGTGGGGCAGACGGAGGCACCCCTGTTGATCAAGCCTTTTCTGGAGCAGATGACCGTCTCCGAATTGCTCACGGTGATGGTGGGTGGATTCGCCACGATTGCGGGAGGGGTGTTGGCGGGTTACGTTGCCATGGGGATTGACGCCGGGAATTTGATTGCGGCCAGCGTGATGGCGGCGCCCGCCGCACTCGTGATCGGAAAAATAATCTGTCCGGAAACGGGTTCCTCGGTGACTGCCGGGAACGTGGAGATCCCCAAGATCCAGCCAGCGGAAAATATTCTGGACGCGGCGTCCGTCGGGATCAGCGACGGTTTGAAGCTGGCCGTCAACGTGGGTGCGATGCTCGTAGGCTTCATTGCCCTGATCGCGGTCGTCGACGTTATGCTCAATGGGCTGGATTATTGGATCGATGGGGTCTGGCGCCAGGGTGCCCTGCGCGCGTACGCGGACACGGCCGGGTTCTCGCCGGTGAAACAGGAATATGCGGGTGTTTTTCCCGGGTCGCTCAAAACGCTGTTCGGAACCATCCTGCGCCCCTTGGCCTGGGTGATGGGAGTTCCCTGGAAAGACGCCGACAAGGTAGGCAACCTGCTGGGCATCAAGCTCTCGCTTAACGAGTTCGTGGCCTACGGCGCGCTCGCGTCCTACGCGGATGCGGACGCGATCAGTCCCCGCGCGGAAGTCATCGCGACCTACGCTCTCTGCGGATTCGCGAATTTTTCATCCATCGGAATCCAGATCGGTGGCATCGGCGCCGTCGCGCCCCGTCGGCGTCGGGACTTGTCGCGGATCGCGCTGCGCCATGTTCGGGGGCGCCATCGCCAGTTGCATGACGGCCTGCATCGCGGGGCTATTCTTCGACGATGCCGCGGTCGTGCCGGCGGCGGTCAGCCGAGACCACGTCACGCAGCAGGCGGACGCACTTGGATTCCCCGCGCCCGTCGTCCCAAGCGTGATGCAAACGCGACGTGCGACAGCCGGGCACCTACTAGGCGAACCGGCGCCGTGAGGTCAATGGCACTCGGTTTGGGCATTGTGGAACAGTTGTCCCCAACTGTTTCCCCTGACCATTTCGCGATTCGCGGAACAATTGAGGACAATGGTTCTACAAACTAAGTGCCATGGACCGCCAGTTGCCGGGTGAGCGGCGATTTCTTCTGGCTTGCGGTCTAACTAAAACTGATATTCCAATCGGAAATTCAAGCCCTGGGCCCAGAAGTCGTTGCGTTGCAGGGAATATTGCGGGCGGTCCGCAGCCGGCATCGCGCTTGGAGGAATCGTCGCCGGATCCACCACGCCGTCGATTTGCGCTGCCGCCCGCGAGACGGAGTTCCAAAACAGCACGCTGTACCCCACCGCCGCGCGCAGGTCACGGCCAACTTGATATTCCACCGCCAACGAGAAGTCGGATAGGGCGCCCAGTTCGGTATCCGAGAAAATTCCGCGATTGCTGGGCTGGGCCAGTAGTCCGCCATCGAAAGTCGAGACGACTTGGGTGCCGCCGACCGTTTCGGTGACCGCGGTTGCCCCCTCGATCTCTGTTCTCGCCCGCGTGGTGCCCAGCGTCAACTTGCTGTGCGCTTGCAGTGACCAGCAGCCCAACCACCAGCGTCCTGCCAGACCCAATTCGCAACCATGCAGTTCATTACGTACATGAAACAGGTCCTCGCGTTCCACCAGCGCGCCGGGTGGCAGGCCCGTGGTTGCGTCCAGCGACACGCTGGCGCTGCCAATTTGCACCGTGTCGTCCAAGAACCCGTAACGGTAACCAACCAGGCCATCCATGCGATAATGGCCATCCCAATGTAGCGCATGTCGCAGCAGGCACTCAGCCCCCGATAGTTCGGTGTTCGCCCGAGCGACAGCGTTGCCGTCCCACAAGCCTGGATAGGCAATCAGCCATGAACTTTCGTCCAAGCCGGGCAAACTGACAAAGGGTCGAGCCAGGACGGGATACGCGCCGGAATCAACCACCACGGTGGATTCCGGTCCCTCCACGCCGAAGTACGTGCCTTCGATTCCCGTTGTTTGAAACGGTGCGCACCAATACCCCAGTGTGATCCGGCCACCGGAACGCAGGTTGTCGTGATCCAGGCGATTCCCGAATAGCACTTCCGTGCCAGGTCGGCCAATGGTTCCCGCATCGTCGGTCGCGATGGCTGGTCCGGTCGTGAGCAGCGGCGGCGCGGTTTGATCCTTCATGCTCCAGGCCAGGTACTCGCCGGAGATCCACAGGCGGCCGAGAAACAGTGAGCGATAAACACGGGTCGGTCGTCCCTGCCCCAAATAACGCAGCTCCGACGCGCGGTCAAAAACGACAAACTCTGGCGGGGGCTCCGCAAAGTCACCACGGGGCCTGGCGTTCGCCCAGGCTTGTTCGGTCACTGCACTGCCAGCCGGCAGCTTGCCGATATCCGGCGCCTCCTCTCCGCGTGCCACGCCGATCAGCACGGCGGCTGAGCAGCAGGCAACTCAGGATGCTGTGAAAGCAAGCGTTCATTTAGCAGGCCGCGACACGGTTGATGCTGATCAGGGATTCACTGTTCGTCCACGGTGAGCTATCGGTCGATTCGCGGCAGGGCTTTGGCAATTTACATGATCGGCGTGATGAGTAAGCCGGACGCATTCCGTAAAAGTTACCCCGTTTGTGCAGTTTGCCAAAATAAGGAGGCTGATGCACGTCCATCGCGCCGTCACGTCGGGCCCCGGCGGAGGCCTCATCGCACCACACAACTCCGGGATTCCGGCAATGCTCGCCGCACGGCGGACTCATGTCATCTCAACACTGCCTTGCAGCGGTGCGTCCAGGATCTCCTGTTTCGACCGTCGCACATGGGGCGACGTTGGCGGTCGCCAAGGATCTCTCCGGCATTCATCGTCCTGCGCGAGAAGTGCTCGGTGGGGAGCACCATGTAGCCGTCACGCTCCGTCGTGACGGCCGTTTGGATCAACGATCTAACCGGGATCTCGAGTTCGCGATGCTCGCGAAACCAGTAACGGGGAATGCCGAAATAGCGATGCTCGGAATTACTGCGGGAAACGCGTTTAACGGCCGTCACGGCGGAGCGTGATGGCCACAACTGCGCGGATCCACCCGCGTTTCCTGACGCCGGGCTGGTGGATTGAATGTTGAGTGAGTGGTCAACGACCCAAGTGCCGCAAGAACGCGGATTGCAATCCAAATCCGCCGTGCTAGATTGGAGGTCAGATGCCGTTGTATTTCGAACAGCGGTGCATGACGGTTGTACTTCGCGATGCTGGAGGAGCGTAATGATGTTGACCCCAAGAACGCTGGCCCGCTTGACCGCTGTTGCGGCTGCGCTGATCACGGCATCCGTGGCGGCACAGTCGATCTCTCCGGCCGTTTTTGTCACCAATAATGTGGGGGATTCGGTCACTTCATTTCTCGTGCGGCCCGATGGGACCCTGTCCCGCGTCGGCGTATTTCCCTCCGGGGATGGGCCACAGACCATCTCGCTGACGCCCAATGGTCGTTATTTGGCGGTGGCCAACGGCACGAATTCGTCCACGGTCGAGGAGCTACGGATCTTCGAAGTCCAGGCGGATGCCACCCTGACGCATCGGTTGACGACGACGGTACCAGATTCGCCGCTGGACATCCAA
This sequence comes from uncultured Planctomycetales bacterium, assembly GCA_963695565.1. Taxonomy (GTDB): domain Bacteria; phylum Planctomycetota; class Planctomycetia; order Pirellulales; family Pirellulaceae; genus CAVOGW01. Next base: position 206,639 of record CAVOGW010000001.1, on the reverse strand, counting down.
TGGTTGAACGATTCGATTCTGAGCGTCACGGACACCAGCGTTGGCGGAAGCAACTTTGCCCTTACGTTCAACTATGACGCCGTGGGCAACCAACTGACGAGCGTCGATTCGGAATTCACGGGTGCCTTCAATACGCAACTCGCAACGACTCGCGGCGGGTCGCTGCTGTACGCCAATAATACCTTGGGGACCAGTTCCATTTACGCATTCGAGGCTACCGCCGGCGGTCAGCTGTCGTTGCTCGAAAACCAGATCTCGTCTCCCTTGTTTGCCGTCGGCATCACCGCGACCAACGATGGAAACTTTCTGTATGGCGCGGGTGGCATCAGTGGAAACGGGAATGAAATCCTGGGATACGCGATATCGCCCACGGGTAGCTTAGACCCCTTAACACCATTTACCTACGCGTCTCCAGGGAGCAGTCCCAAAGTACTGGCGTTCACGGCAGATGATCGCGTGATGGTCGCCGGTCACGGCACGGACGCCACGTTCTGGTCGTTTCTGCGCGACCCGGTCAGCGGCGCGTTGACGGCGACATCGAACATGTTTGATATCGGACTCCAGGGGACCCTGGGCGATTTGAAGATCTTGGGGGACCTGTTATTCGTCACCGACGAGAGTACGGCATTAGACGGAATCGCCGGCATCTATGCCTTCCGAATTCACCCGGACGGTTCATTCAGCCAGTTGGGACCAATCCAGGACACGCTGGGAACACGCCCCGAGTACATTGCCACGTGGGTCGGCGTCCCCGAACCCGCATGGGGACTATCTGTTTTACCGCTGGCCTTGATGGCGCTGCGTCGCCGCAGAGAACGCGAGGCACGTAGCGCCGGAATGTCCTCCTGATGGGAGGTGAAAGCGTGCGTCGCACGATCAGAACGTTATCCTGAGGGAGCGTTGGCCGGGCGCAGTTCGGCCCGCGACCGAACGATTTGCCTTTGACGTGGCCCAGTCTGCAGGGGGCAACTTGTCATGGGCTGCACACCGACACCCGCTATTTCGTGCAACTCGGCCTGGCTGGCAGATCCTTCACTCCGCTCGGTTCAGGATGACATCAGGCCGTTCCATTCAGGATGACATCAGGCCGTTCCATTCAGGATGACAGCATGCCGTACCGTTCAGGACGACATCATGCCGCTCCGTTCAAGATGAAGTGACGGATGTTCCTGAAGCTAAATCAGATTTGATAGCTCATATCGGCCGCCGTCATCTGGTTTTCGTTGCGGATGCGCAGTTTCGGCTTTTCCATGGTCACGGTCGTGAAGGGATCCACGGAGTGAATGAGCCACACGCTGGAACCAATCACCGCGTCGTGTCCCACGACGGTGTTGCCACCCAGAATGGTCGCGTTGGCGTAGATCACAACTCGGTCCCCGATGGTTGGGTGACGCTTTTGACCGCGCACGATGGCGCCTTTGCCGTCGGTCTGGAAGCTCAACGCACCCAGCGTCACTCCCTGGTAGATTCGCACCCCCGTGCCGATCTCGCAGGTCTCGCCAACCACGACACCTGTACCATGATCGATGAAAAAATACTCGCCAATCTTCGCTCCAGGGTGGATATCAATACCGGTTTCCTTATGAGCCCATTCGGTCATCATGCGGGGAATAAAGGGGACGTCCAGCTTGTAGAGTTCATGCGCCAGACGATAGACGGTGATCGCCTCCAAGCCAGGATAGCAGAAAATCACCTCGTCCAGACTCTTGCAGGCCGGATCCCCATCGAAGGCGGCCTTGACGTCCTTGGCGAGTACGGCACGAATGGCTGGCAGGCGATTCAGGAACTCAATCGCCACCGCCTGGCCCCGCAGCTCGTAGTCCGCGCAGTTATCACGACCCGGCTGTTCATGCACCTGATCACCGTGCCGCAGCGCTCGACCAATCTGTTGCGTCAACGCGTCGTGCAGTCGATCGATGCGGTCCCCCACGTAATAACCGATGTTCGCAAAGTGCAATCCCTCGCGATGGCGATAACCCGGATAGAGAATATCCTTCAGGTCTTCCAGGACATGAACGATCACACTGTGCTTGGGCAATGGGCAATGATCGAGGTGATTGATCGAGCCAATCCTGCGATACGTTTCCAGGATTCGATTGGTCAAATCGGGTAGTTCGTCTTTGCGACTCAGATCAGTGGCCATGAAGGTAATTCCTTATTTCACCAGTTCGGCAGGGATGCGCTGCAACGTCGGCGACGTTGGGATCAACGTACCGGGAGCAGGATGCCAGGGACGCCGTGAGCTTTGGCCCATCCCACCCCAACGGCTGGAAATCAGCTCCATACCGTGCGCCGCGTCGTGTCAGAAGTCCGGGTAACCCGGACTCGTACACGTGCAGCGAGATCCCTGGTGAGCAACGATTGGCATCGCGAAATCAACTTGAATTTTGGCAGGCAGGTAAGCAGCAGCTCTATTGATGCTGCAGCGGTTAAGCAGGCGGGATCAAGCGTGGCGTGCGGCGAATTCGGAAGATGGGCGGCTGGCGCGGCCTGTCACCGCTGAACCAGGAGCCGCGTAAGCCCCCACTTGAAGCTTTATTCGGCACATCCCGGCTGGGGGGTTGAAATTATTTCCAGCAGCGCGGCCGAACCACGTTTCGGGCCAGGCCGACACGTTCCAGACCGCGAATGATCCACCAGGACATATCAAACTCCCACGGACGGTGGCCGTGCGAGGCGGCCCGCTGGTCCGCGTGGTGATTGTTGTGCCAGCCTTCACCGTGCGAGATCAGGGCCACCCACAGATTGTTGCGGCTTTCGTCCGTCGTCTCATAGTTGCGATAGCCCCACGTGTGGGCTGCCGAGTTAACCATCCAAGTACCATGCATCACCAGCACCGTGCGTACAAAGACGCCCCAGACCAGGACGCTGAGCCCCAGTTGCCGGCCGCCAGCCACGGTGCCGGTGGCCAGCCAACCACCCAGAAATCCCGCCAGCGCCAAAACCAAACCGTGCAAGACGTAGATCCCCAGCCAGGTCGCGTGGCGCTCCAGCTTCAAATAGAAAGGGTCGCGTAGCAGATCGCGCAAATCGCTCGTACGAATTAACATTGACATGGTCGCGATTCTTGACGAACAACCATCCCATATGGCCCCAGAAAAAACTGACCAGGGGAGAATGTGGATCCTCCTGTTCATCCGAATGACGATGATGCACACGATGGATGGCCACCCATCGTGCGGGCGAATCTTGCAGCGTACAAATTCCCAAGATCGCCAGCGTGTGCTCGAACCACTTGGGACAGGAAAATCCCTGGTGGGTCAGCAGACGGTGATAGCCAATCGTGACGCCCATCATGCCAAAGGTAAAATGCCCCAGGATACCCACGATCACGCCCGTCCAACTAAAAAAATACGGAATGAATGCCAGCAGCGATAGCAGGTGGACGAGTACCAAGGCAATCAAGTAGCTCCAATAGATGCGAATCGGTTGCGTGGACGCCGGGTAATCCAGGGATCGTCGCGGAGACCGCACGGCGCGATTTGTCGCGGCGGCGACTTGGGCCACCTGCTCGTCGCGGACCGGCGCGGCTTCCGGCACGGAAGGTCTTGTGTCGTTGTCGGCGGAAACGGTCCGTTGTCGCTCGGTCAATCGCGTCATGACTCGTATGGCCTTTTGCCGTTAATCAGAAATGGTTGGCTGGTCTGGTGAGCTTGTCGTCGTTGGCTCAAATAAAACCCACAAAGGTTGTCGGCGGCGTCGGCAGTGTCGACGGCACGCGCGGCGAAAGCCAGGGCGTTGGGTGGCCGCATGTCTAAGTGTCGTTCATTATGGCCAGATTTCTCGAGCGGGAAAACCGGGAATTGCGAAACGGACGTGTGCCGCCGTCTGGCAAACGCGTCCGGCCTTACAATGTGTGCGAATGAGCACAATTCTGGCGAAGGCCGGCTTGTGTCCTCGAATACACGCACGAAGCGCGAGTTTTGAAGTTGCGCTAAGGCGAAAACAACGTGAAAATACGAGCTCGACGCGCCAGCGAGTGGGTCTGCCAGCGGGCTAACTCACGGGTTTCGGCCAAGTGCCACCGAAAGTGTGCAACTTGAAAAAAGCGCGAGCTAGTTTGCTATTCGGGGCAGGCCTCCAATACAGGGGCAAGCTAATGTGCCGTTCGGGCCAAGCCTTGCTGGCGGGCGCCCACCCGGCACCTCACGGTGCCGGTTCGCCTGACGTCAATCGTCCTCGTCGGCGGCTTTTTTCGCCTTGGCCACAATTTCCTGTTGGACATTGGGGGGCACGAAGTCGTAGTGGCTGAATTCCAGCGTATAGCTCCCCTGCCCTCCGGTCATGCTGGACAGGGTCCGCGCGTAGGTTGTGACTTCGGCCAGCGGTGCCTTGGCTTCGACCGTGGTAAGTCCACCGCCGGCGGATTGCATCCCGACCATTTGTCCGCGGCGGCCGGGCAGATCGCTGCTGACATCCCCCACGTTATCAGCAGGCACGGTAATGTGCATATTGACTACGGGCTCGAGCAGGACTGGGCGGGCCTGTTGAAAGACCTGGGAAAAGGCCTTGCTGCCGGCAATGCGAAAGGCGGTTTCATTACTGTCCACCGGATGGTCCTTACCGAAGAAGACTTCCACACACACGTTCTGCACGGGGTAACCCGCGACCACTCCTTGTTTAATGCGTTCCAGAAAACCTTTTTCGATGGCCGGCAGGAAGTTGCCGGGGATGGCTCCCCCCACGACCGTATCGACCCACAAGAAATTATGCGCCTCGTGGAAGTGGACGGATTTCAGTTGCGGAAATCGGGCTTTGGTGGCCCATTGTTCCGGTTTGGTGCCTTCGGGGAAGGGGTACATGCGAATGTGGACTTCACCGAACTGGCCTGAGCCCCCCGACTGTTTCTTGTGCCGATAACTGCCCTCGGCATTTCCCTGAATGGTTTCGCGGTAGGGAACTTTGGGTTCCTTGGTGTCCACCTCGACTTTGTCGCGTCGCTTCAGTCGCTCACGAATCAAGGTCAAATGCAGTTCGCTCATTCCCGTCAACACCATTTCCTTGGTTTCAGCATCGTGATCCAGATGGATCGTGCTGTCTTCCTGGACGATTTTATGGAGCGCCTCCGAGAGTTTAGCTTCATCCCCGCGGCTCTTCGGGGTCACGGCCAGTCCCACCATCGGCTTGGGGAATTTCAATTCGGGGAAGACAAACTCGCCGATCAGACTGCCCGTCCTGAGATCTTCGGCCTTGGCCACGGCCACGATATCGCCCGCGATGGCTTGATCGATGGGTTTGGTCTCGTTGGCCTGCACGGTGAGAAGTTGAGACAGTTTGACCCCTTTGCGGCTCGTGGAAGCGGTGACCGTCATGTCTTTCTTGAGGGTTCCGGAAAAGACCCGCATGAAGCTGAGCTTCTGGACGAACGGATCGATCCGAGTGCGGAAGACCATCGCCGCGACTGGCCCCTGCGGGTCGGCTGGCAACGAAACTTCGTCGCCGTCTTTTTGCACGCGGCGCGGCATCTGAGCCGGCGACGGCGCACTGCTGGCCAGTAAATCGAGCAGCTGATCCACGCCGTGTCCGGCCTTGGTGGAAACAAACAGGACAGGTGTCAGCGAACCGGAGGCGATCGCGGTCGCCATCAGGCTGGCGAGCTTCTCGGCGGAAGGGACTTCGCCTTCAAAATACTTCTCCATCAGCTCTTCATCCACTTCGATGATCGATTCGATCAGCGTTTGGCTGATTTCCTGCGGATCCAGCAATGCCCCCTCCACATGGTCTGGCACCTGTAAGGTACTGACGACACCGCGGAAGTCCGAGCCCGTACCCAGCGGCACATTCAAGGGGACGCACTGATTACCGAAGACTTCCTTGAAGCTCTCCAGCAAACCCGGCACGTTAATGTTGTCCGTGTCCATCTTGGTGACGAGGATGATCTTGCCCACCCCCGCGGCGGAGGCCTCAGCCCATACGCGGCGCGTATTGACCTTGATGCCGGAATGAGCGTCCACCGTGACCACTGCGGTTTCCACGGCACGCAGACTGCCTATGGTTTGCCCAATCAGATCCGGGTATCCGGGGCAATCGATCAGGTTCAGGTACTTTCCCTGGTACTCACAGTGCGTAACGGCCGCTTCGATCGAATACTTGTGGTGTTTTTCTTCCTCGTCGAAGTCGCAAATGCTGGTGCCATCGTCGACGCTGGGGTTTGCGTTGACGGCTCCCGTCTTGACCAGCATGTGATCAACCAGCGTTGTTTTTCCGGTGGAACCATGGCCCACAAAGGCCACATTGCGAATACTCTCGACGGTTTTTGCCATGCCAAATCCCCAGGCTGTTCGTAGACCATCGTCGCATCGGCTGATTTCGCGCAGGGAGCCAAGTCCGAGCTGTTTTTCTCTGCCGCGATACAACGGGCCGCGGAAGTGAAACGACGGCGTCGATCGGCCGACGCGCCGTAATCCAGGAATATGCCACACGAAAAGCCCCCGTACAAGGCGGCGGCAAGGAAAACGGCTATCGCTGCCCCAGCGTCTCGGGATAGATCACGATTTCGACGCGTCGGTTCCGCTGTTGGCCGGCCGGCGTGGCGTTGGAGGCCACCGGATAATTCGCGCCGTGCCCCAGCACGAAGAGTTGTTGGGGCGGAAACTGATGCCGCTGAGACAGGTACTCAAACACTGCCGTGGCTTGGGCCGCCGTCAATTGATGCGGACTTCGCCAGGTGCCGTTGGGTAGTGAACCCTGATCGGCGTGGGCTTCAATACCGATGATCTGCTGGGGATAATTTTGCCGGATGGTGGTGGCCACCTGGTCGATCAGGGACAGGGAAGCGTCACTCAGCGTCGCGGAGCCCGGCATGAAAATTCGATCCGACGGTAGTTCCACGCGCACCACGTCACCATCCTGACGTACCGTCAGGCCGGCCACGCTGATCGGTGTCAGTTTGCGCTGCAGGCTGCTGTTGGCTGTAATGGTGGCACCGCCGCGGGGGGGCACCGAGGCCTGCAGCGCGCGCACACGCTGCTCCGCATCCTGTTGGATTTGGGCCACCCGTTGTTGCGACTCGGATTGAGCCTGCAGAATGCGTTGCTCCGTTTGCTGTTGCGTCTGCATGGCCGTCGACAGCTGTTGAGCGGCATCGCTGAGTTGCGTCTGCAACAACTGCATCTGATCTTCTAACAGACGATTCTGCTGTTGGGCTTGAGCTAACTGGGCGTGCAGGTCCTGGTTGTTGGAATCCAGTTCCAACGCACGTCGCCGCAGATCGACCAGCCGCTCGATTTCTTCCTTCTGCTGCGCGATGACGCCGGCCTGGTCCTGCAATTCGCTTAAGCGTTGTTGCTGACGCTCCTGCGCCAGCATCTGAACCTGTTCTTCCTGCTGGCGCTGCATTTCCGCCAGCTGGCTGAGCGCCTGACTCTGCTCGCTGGCGAGCTGCGCCTGTTGATTCTGTCGCTGGAAGATATCCGTCAAGTGATTCAGTGGGCTGTTGCCATCGGGCACGGTTTGCCAGGGGCCATTGGCAGCCACCTGCGGCGCGGCGGGCGTCGTGTTATTCGCCTGCCAAGGCCAGCCGTTCGAGCCGTTGCTGCGACAGCCCTGCAGCGCCGGCCACCAGATCAGGCCCAAGATCAGGCATGTCCGCAGTTGCTTCGTACTGATTCGAGGCTGTGAATGCATGAACAAGGGCGAGTTGCTGCCGCGTTGAAGTGGGATGAGACCGAAAAGTCGCGAGATAGTAGCGCCATCGGCCAAAGCCGACAAGGGCAATTTTTGGTTGTGACGTTCGGGCGTTCGGTGACCGACGGGTGGCATTTGCAAAATCAGCGGGAAGGCGTGAGCGTCCGGCTGTCGCAGCGGGAACCGGGCCAACGCACAATGCCATCGACCTGGCGAGGGAACCGGGGCACACCCTATCCGCCGGCTTACGCTAACACCCGGTTCTTCGGCAGGCACGAACCGGACGCTGACGCGTGGCGGCTGATTAGAAGACCAGAGCAGACGGCCTGCGGGCAACCGCACGCCGGCTGCTGCGGCATGCGACGCCGGGGGGCCGCGGACGGCGATTGATCCTGAAGCGGTCAGCGTGCCAGCTGAGCTGCCTTACCGGCTCGCGCGTGACAGCAGCCCGCTGCTACGGCGTATCGAACGAGCTGGCTTCGGCCAGCCGCTGGCGGATGACCATCCGGTAGTATTCCCCCTGCGCGTCCATCAGGGCTTCATGCGAACCCTGCTCAATGATCCGGCCGTCCTCCAGGACTAAAATCATCGTGGCGCTGGTGATGGTGGACAAGCGATGAGCGATCACGAAGGTGGTCCGGCCTCGCAACAGTTCGGCCATGGAACGCTGGATCAGTTGTTCACTTTCCGAATCCAGATTGCTGGTTGCTTCATCCAGAATCAAGATTTGCGGATCGGCCAGGATGGCCCGGGCGATAGATAGTCGCTGGCACTGTCCGCCGGACAGCTTGACCCCACGTTCTCCGACAACACTGTCATAGCCATCGGGCAATTGCATCACGAATTCGTGAGCGTTGGCCCGTTGTGCAGCGTCGATAATCTCGGCGCGCGAGGCGTGATGCCGACCATAGGCAATATTGTCGGCGACGGTTCCGTCGAACAAGAACGTGTCTTGCTGCACGATACCCAACAGAGAGCGAAAGGCTTGCAAGCGAAGATCGCGGAGATCAATCCCGTTGATCAGAATGCAGCCCCGTGAGGGATCGTGGAATCGCGCGACCAGATCGGTAATGGTGGTCTTACCGGAGCCGCTGCGACCGACGAGTGCCACGACGCTCCCGCCCGGTACGTGGATGTCGAAATTGCGGATCACGGGTCGATTCGGCTCGTACTCAAACCACACATGATCGAAGCGAATCTCCCGTACCTCACGTGGAGCCTCCACGGCCCCGGGCTTGTCCGGCTTATCCTCGGGTGAGTCCAGGACTTCAAAAACGCGCTCCATGGCGGCCAGCGATCGCTGCAGCTCGGAGAACGAGTTCACGATCTGCCACACGGGTTGCAGCAGCAACAGCGTGTAAAACTGAAACGCCACGAGGTCGGCCACATCGGCCTCGCCGCGCAGCACTAGGAACCCGCCGAACCACATCACGACCACGTTCACGGCGGCCAGAATGAATCCCCAGCTTGTGGAGAGTGCCAGCTCACGACGATGCGCGTACAGTTCCTTGCGCACGATGGTATGCCGCCCCAGCAGGAAATCAGCCAGTTCGCGGACCTCGCGTTGAAAGGCACGGACGACACGAATGCCGCTGAATGTCTCGCTGACCCGCGCATCCACCTCAGCGCTGTCTTTACGCATCGCGCGATAAATCGGACGCACGCGGCGGGCTACGGAGAAGCTGAGGAACACGACCAGCGGAATGGTGGCAATGGCGGTCAGCGACAGCTGCCAGTTGAGCACGAACAGGATGATCAGTGCGACGAGCAAGCGGACCAGAGAAATGAAAGGGGAGACCAGGCCCATCTGCAACAGTCCGCTGGTGATGTCCACATCCCCGCTTAACCGCGACAAGATGCCACCAATCTTCATCTCGGACAAACTCACCAACGGGAGTCTGATCAATCGATCAAACACGGCCCTTCGCAGGGACAGAATCACGCGTACGTTTAACTGACGCTGCCTGAAGTTGCGGTAGGCCGTCAAGATTTGTTGCACGGCGATCGTCAAGATGAACAGGCTGCCGGCCAAGTTCAGCGTGTGGTAACGGTCCGGCCAGGCAGTGGCGTCCAGCAGCACGCGTTTGATGATGAATCGGACGAACAGAGGCTGCAGCAGTTCCAGCCCGGCGACGAGCAGTGATCCCGCGACAATCGTGGTCACGTGCCAGCGAAAGGGCCATAACCAGGCAATGTAGTGTTGCAGATAACGCCGTCGCTCCCGTTTGGCGGCAGCCGAGTCATCACCTGTATTGCCGTGGCCAACCGGCTGTTTACGCTGGGCCAGCCGCCGACGGAAAATCTCGTACCGTTGCTTGGAAGAACGAAATTTCAGCAGGGACTGGTCTGGCGGGATGAGTCGGTCTGGCATCGATGGCCTAATCATGGGGCTGGGGAACCACTCAAGCGCTCGCCGCGCTGTTCCTCGTAGGTTTGGAAGTTGCCTTCGCACCAGTGCACGCGGCTGTCTCCCTCAAATGCGAGAATATGTGTCGCCACGCGGTCCAGGAACCAACGATCGTGGCTGATCACGACCACACAACCCACAAAATTCAGAATCGCATCCTCGAGAGCCCGCAACGTGTCCACGTCCAGATCGTTGGTTGGCTCGTCCAGCAACAGCAGATTGCAGCCGCGCCGCAGCAGCTTGGCCAGGTGCACGCGATTGCGTTCTCCGCCCGATAAGTCGCCTACCTTTTTCTCTTGATCCGGGCCGCGAAAATTGAATCGAGAAACATAGGCGCGGGCATTGAGCTTGCGCCTCCCATTTCCAGCGTGTCATTACCTCCCGAGATTTCCTCGTAAATTGTCTTCCCGTCTTCCAGCGCATCGCGCGACTGGTCGACATACCCCATTTCCACGGTGTTTCCCACGGTCAACGTCCCACGGTCCGGCTGTTCCTGGCCCATCATCATGCGAAATAACGTGGTCTTGCCCGCCCCGTTGGGCCCAATCACGCCCACGATCCCCCCGGCCGGCAAACGGAACGAGAGGTCCTCAATCAGGCTGCGGTCGCCAAAGCCCTTGTAAACGTGTTTCGCCTCCACGACCAGTTCCCCCAACCGCTTGCCGGGTGGAATCTGGATCTCCAGATCGTCGGGGCGGTCCTCGAACTGCTGCTGAGCCAGTTTTTCATAAGCCGTGAGCCGCGCCTTGCTTTTCGCCTGCCGTGCTCGGGGCGCCATCCGCACCCATTCCAACTCCCGTTCCAATGTCCGTTGACGTGCTGCCTGCGCCCGTTCTTCGCGTGCCAGCCGCTCGCGCTTTTGTTCCAGCCAAGAGCTGTAATTGCCCTCCCACGGGATGCCTTCGCCACGGTCCAGTTCCAGGATCCATTGAGCGACATTGTCGAGAAAATACCGATCGTGGGTGACCGCGACGACCGTTCCCGCATATTGGGCCAATTGCTGCTCTAACCAGGCTACCGCTTCGGCGTCCAGGTGATTCGTCGGCTCGTCCAGCAACAGCAGATCGGGGCGCTGCAGCAGAATCCTGCACAAGGCGACGCGACGACGTTCGCCACCCGACAATTGGGACACATCCGCATCATCTGGAGGCAAGTGAATTCTGGTCATGGCCACGTCGATCTCGTGATCCAGCGACCACAAGTCCTGAGCGTCGATTTGATCCTGGACACGTGCCAATTGGTCGCATAGCTTCTCCAGTTGATCTGGGTCCTGAACGTCCGCCAACCGCATGTTGATTTCGTTGTATCGTTCCAGGATCGCACGGCGGTCAGCGACCGCTTCTTCGATGTTGCCCCGGACGTCCTTTTCCGGGTTCAAATGAGGTTCCTGTGACAGGTAGCCGGCTGAAAAACCGCTCGTCAGTCGTGCTTCCCCATCAAAACTCTGATCCAGCCCGGCCATGATCCGCAATAATGTCGATTTGCCCGAACCGTTTCGACCCAAGACGCCGATCTTGGCCCCGGGATAGAATGCCAGCCAGATGTTCTTCAGGACTTCCCGACGGCCGAACTTCTTGGTCAGGTTTGCGATGGTAAAAATGTACTGTCGATTCATGGACGGGTTGCCCAATAAAAAAAGCGTTGCTGATGGGGTGGAAACGAACGTGAGAACCGTGAAGTCAATTCCGACTCGCCCGCCTGATGTCACCGTTCAGTCCATGTCGACGCCGGTCGGCTGGCCGTGCGGGTCGGAAATATGCGGCGGACGGTGGGCGGTATCGCACTCCCTGTCATCCGGGTCGGACTGTCGCTGCTGGCGAGGGGTTCGAAACCCGAATTATACGGCACGAACGTTCGTCGCGTATTGGGGATGACCTCCTCATACCGCAGGAAAGATTTGTAACCCGTCCAGCCAACGGCCTGATCTCAGGTGAACGCGTTGATGGATCCAAGGCGTTTTTGGGCCAGATTTTAAACCCGACTTTTACCCACATCTGGGCCGCCTCGTTAGACCGCAAGCCTGAGAAGAATGCCGGCACACGCTCGTTCTTGCGAAACACGCTGCGGCATTCTTTTCTTCGGCGGCGTGCGCATCCAGCGGACGCGCACGCCGCCAGAAATCGCCTGGGAGTGGTGGCCGATGATCGATTCTCACGGCGATTTCTTTCTGGTTTGCGGTCTAACGAACCCGAAATGTGTGCAGGTTTTGAACCTGTGCGACGGTTGATCTTCGCAGTTTAGGTGTCAGGTGCTGCTGATTTCCCCCCGGAGACAGTCGAGACGGCTTGAATGTAGTTGCCCGTTTTCGCCTGCAGAGGGTATACTGGTCGCGTTTATGGCAAGTCTGTCCGCAGCTGTCCGTTTGTTGTATTTCACTAACGGGCTGGGAAGGGCGGAACTTGTCACGGTATGCGATCGCGGAATTCCGGGATCGTAAGAGTATGTTTCGTTTAAGAATGAGGGTGTGGTTGTGCAGCAAGGTACTATTAAAAAGCTGGTCCTGGACAAGGGGTTTGGTTTTATTGAATCCAAGCCGAGTGACATGTTCTTTCACCATTCCGTTGTCGAAGGAGTTCCTTTCGAAGAGCTCCGCGAGGGACAAGCGGTGGAATTCGAGGCCGGTGAGGGGCCCAAGGGGCCACGTGCCACGATGGTGCGACTCGCGGAAAGCGCCGCCTGAGCACGACAACGGTGCTTGAAACTGGGAAGATACCCCGTCGGACGAACGTACGCCGGGGTTTTTTCCCCTACTCTTCCCATGTTGACGGGCAACGAATGCCGGGTCGAGCCATGGTTCGTGTTTGCGGGAAGTTCTTCGCCCGCGATGTCAAGCAGAATCAGTCAGACCACTAGCCGATTTGCGATCGCCGCCTTACGATGACCGGTTTAGTTTGTTAACCGAGCATGTCCCCAGGTCCCGTTTGCCAGCCTCAGCTGCTTGGCGAAACTGAGTGACCCGGCGCATTTACTTAGGCAGCAATGAATTCGCGTCTTTCTTCGATCGGTAATTGAATCCGACACAATCACCAACTTGTGTCCGGGGCAGTCAGTTATTCGTCAGTTACTGTAGACGCTAAATTCGAGGAGCCGCATCCAGGATGGGCACTTTCTTTGAATCCGGCTGAAAATACTCATTTCAGCTCTGTTCACGGCCATCTTTGCATCCCCTAGGAGTTTTTTGTAATGCACGTCACCGAACGAATCGAGAACGTGGTACCAACAGGCCAGGAGCCGCTGGCAATTGTCGGCATGGGCTGCCGACTACCCGGCAACGTGTTTGATGCTGAGAGTTTTTGGGATTTCTTGGCCGACGGACGTTCGGGCATCGTGGAAGTGCCGCCAGATCGCTGGACGCTCGATCGTTTTTACCATGAGAACGCTGCGGTTCCGGGGCGGATGTACACACGCTGGGGGGGGTTTGTTCCCAACTTGGAACAATTTGACGCTCGATTTTGGGGCATCACGCCGCGCGAAGCGATGCGAATGGACCCTCAGCAGCGGTGGTTATTGGAAGTCGCCTGGGAAGCGATTGAGGACTCGGGAACACCCCCACGCGCTGCGCGGCAAATCGGTGGGCGTTTTCGTGGGGATTTCCACGCACGACTATTCGGGTATCCAGGGCCAGAATTTCCTGGAGACCGATTCGCACACGAACAGCGGCAGTACGCTGAGCATCGCTTCGAACCGCATTTCGTACCTGCTGGACCTGAAGGGCCCCAGCCTGTCGGTGGACACCGCGTGTTCCTCCTCGCTGGTGGCCCTGTCGATCGCCTGTCGCAGCATTTGGGCGGGGGAATGCGACGCGGCGCTCGTGGGTGGTGTCAACCTGATGTGCGCTCCTCACGCCACGATTGGGTTCAGCAAGGCGTCGATGCTTTCTCCCGACGGCCAGTGTTTTGCCTTTGACGCGCGCGCGAACGGATACGTGCGAGGGGAGGGGCGCGGGAGCTGTCTATTTCAAGCGTCTAAGCGACGCGCTGCGGGACCAGGACCCGATCTACGCCATCATTCGGGCTGCCGTCATCAACCAGGACGGGCATACCTCTTCGATGACGGTGCCCGGCGCTGATGCTCAGGCGGAGATGCTGCGGCAAGCGTACCGCGAGGCGGGCATTTCGCCCAGTCGCGTGAGCTACATGGAAGCGCATGGCACAGGCACGCCAGTGGGGGACCCGATTGAAGCCTCGGCCTTGGGTCGCGTTTTGTCGCAAGGCCGTGCGCCTCAACGAACGCTGCCTCATCGGCTCGGTCAAGTCCAACATCGGTCACCTTGAGGCGGGCTCGGGCATCGCCGGCTTGATCAAAGCCGCCCTGGTCCTGCACAAAGGCATGGTGCCACCCAACCAGAATTACCAGACGCCGAGTCCATACATCCCGTTTGACGAGCTGAAGCTGAAAGTCTCCGACAAGCTGCAACCTCTGCCCCGACACGACGGTCAACCACCGGTCACGGCTGTGAACTCGTTCGGTTTCGGTGGAACCAATTCGCACGCGGTGTTGGAAGCTGCCCCGGTGGTGAAGTCGCCCCGCGTCGAAGTCACGGAGCATGCGCAGCGGCCGCGGCTGCTGCCCATTTCGGCGCGTGGACAGCAACCCTTGATGGACTACGCGCGGAGCTACATCGAGCTCTTGCAAACGTCCCCCGCCGGCCTGGCCGAAATCTGTTATTCGGCCGGTCAGCATAAAGAGCATCACGACGATCGGCTGGTCGTGATGGGACAGGATGCCGAGCAGATGATCCAGCGGCTGGAGTGCTGGCTAAACAGCGAGCCGCATCAAGCCGAGGGAGTGTTTGCCGGGCGGTCAGGGGGGCCGGCCAGGCCACTCGTGTTCGTGATGACCGGCCAGGGTGCTCAATGGTGGGCCATGGGCCAGCACCTGCTGCAACGAGAGCCGATCGTCCGCCAGGCGCTGGAGCAAATCGACGAGATCCTCGTGCCCCTGGGAGGCTTCTCGCTGATTGAAGAGATGTCCCGCGACCAGTCCACGTCGCGCATCAACGACACGCACATCGCGCAACCGGCGATCTTTGGCCTGCAAGTCGCCTTGGCGGAACTCTGGCGATCATGGGGCATCGTTCCCTCGAAGGTCGTAGGGCACAGTGTGGGCGAAGTTGCGGCAGCCTACGTGGCGGGTGTGTACGGCCTGGAGGATGCCACCAAGATCATTTTCCATCGCAGCCGCCTGCAGCACACCACGGCTGGGCTGGGCAAGATGCTTGCCGCCGGCATCCCCTCTCCACTGGCCCGTCACTACATCGGGACGCACGCGCAGGCCGTACAAGTCGCCGCCGTCAATAGTCCCAACCTGGTTACCTTGGCGGGCAACACGGACGCGCTGCAGGAAGTTGCCGATAAGTTGCAGGGCGACGGGAAGTTTGTGCGTTGGCTGGCCGTCGATTATCCATTCCACACGCACGTGATGGATCCGATCAAGAGCGAACTGTTGAGTGTGCTGGGCGACATCCAACCGCGTCGCGGACACCTTCCGTTTATCTCGACCGTCACGGGAGGCGTTTTCCGAACTGAAAAAATGGACGCGATGTACTGGTGGAGTAACGTCCGTAACCCAGTCCTGTTTGCGCCCGCCATTGCCAATTTGATTCGCAGCGGTGAGGAAACCTTCCTGGAACTCGGGCCCCATCCGGCCTTGAAGAGCTCCGTCACTGAGGCCCTCGCCGACCTGGGTCAAAAAGGAGCCGTGTTTCATTCCCTCAAGCGTGAAACGGACGAGACCGAGGAATTACTGAGCAACCTGGCTGCTCTGCACTTGCATGGAGTCGCGGGCATTGATTGGTCGGCCGTTAACCAGAGCGCCAAGCGGTTCGTGCGCCTGCCGCAATATCCTTGGCATCGAGAGCCGTTTTGGCTGGAAGCGCCCGAGGCGAAGCGGTTTCGCTTGGAGCCGGACGCTCATCCGCTGCTCGGCATGCGCCTGACCGCCGTCAATCCCACCTGGCAATTCGAGCTGGACCCGCGGGTTCACAGCTATCTGGAAAGCCATCGCTTTTGGGACAGCATCCTGTTCCCGGCTGCCGGATATGGCGAGATCGCCATCGCGTTGGCCCGGACCGTATTTCCGGATGAAGCGTACACCGTCGAGGATCTTACCGTCAAAAAAGCGCTGTTTGTGGCTGAAAATAATGTCCCTACGGTGCGCGTGGAATTCAATCCGGTCGACAAGTCGTTTACCATCTCGAGCGCCACCGGTGAAAAACAGGACTGGGAACTGCACGTGACGGGGCGTTTGACGCTGTATACCTCCGCCACTCCACCCCGCATTGACCTGCCAGCACTTCGCGCGCGACTCTCGTCGCACATCGGCCATCGGCAGTACTACGACGAACTGGATGCGGCGGGATTTCACTTTGGCCCGCACTTCAAGCTGATCAAAAATGTGTATGCCGCGCCCGGCGAAGCGCTGATCGAAGTTCCACTCCCGGAGGGAGAAATTGCCCTGCACGCCAGGACACTTTTTCCACCCGATACTCCTGGACGCCTGCCTCCAAGTGGGCAAGGCCGCGATTGACGCCGACGAAGACTCCCCCGCGCTCCGCGAGCTCTACCTGCCGCGCCGACTGGGCCGGATTCGACTGTATCGGGACACCATCCCCTCGCGCTTTTGGGCCTACGGTAAACAGATTCTCAATGAGACCAATTTCATCGTTTTCGACATCGAAGTCTACGACGACCATGGGGAACGCATCTGCGATATCTTGCAATTCCAAACGGAGTTGATGGACCATATCAAGGAAGCTGACGATGTCGAAAACTGCCTGTACCGCTATCAGTGGGAACTGGCCGATCGCTCGGAAACCCCGTTTGACGAATCGTCGCCAGCGGCGCAGGCGGATGCATCGCCGAGTCACGACTCCGCATCGCGAAATGGCAAGCTGGCGCACCGGACCTCCGTGCCTGATGTGGAAATCCAACTGCCAGCGGATGCAGTTTACGCGATGTTGATGGATCAGGGCGACTTCGCGGAGCAACTCGCGCAACGCATCCAATCCCTGGGAGGCAGAACCGTGCCTCTGGTGGCCGGCGACGAATTCCGCGCACTGGACGACGGGTTCGTTGTGAACCCGGAAAACGAAGAAGATCTGCGAATCGCGTTGGACAGCCTGAATCGTCTGACAGGAGTCATCCACTGTTGGAGTCTGGACCATCCGGCGAGTGAATCGGTGGACGGCCAGGAACTGCGGCGGGCGCAGCTTACCGGCGTGTTGAGCACCCTGAAGCTGGCTCACGTGTTGGCCGCAAGGGCAGCGCGGGAACCGCTGGACGTGTTGGTCGTGACCCGCGATGCGCAGGCCGTGTTGGCAAGCGATCGCCTCACGCGCCCACTTTCCGCTCCTGTGATCGGCATGGCCCGCGTGGCATACAACGAGAATCCGGCTATCGGCTGGCGGATGATTGACCTGGCGGCACAGCCCAGCGCCGCCGAGATCGAATTTACGCTTCAGGAATTGACGGCACCCGCCGTGGAGCATGAAGTGGCCTTCCGCAACGGCCAGCGCTACGCGTCTCGAGTGCAGCGCGTGCGCGCCACGGATTTTCCGCGACGGCAGCGTAACGCTCGTGCCGCCAACGGCTCGTTGATTCCCTACCATCTACAAATCGAGACGCCCGGGATTCTTTCCAACCTGTTGCTGCACGAAACGACGCGTCGCGCGCCGGGACCGGGGGAGATCGAGGCGCAGCGTGATGGCCGCGGGGATTAATTTCCGCAACGTGATGAAGGCCCTGGGAATGCCGATTGGCAATACGATCGCATTTCCTGGCTACGGAGAAGATTTTGCGGGGGTTGTGGATCGCGTGGGTCGGGACGTGAAGAACCTCAAACCGGGGGATGCCGTATTGGGCATGGGTTCGTCGTCGTTTCGCGCCTTCGTGACGACCGACGCGCGGGCCGTGTTCAAAAAGCCCGATAGCATTTCCTTCGCGGACGCGGCCACCATCCCCACGGTTTTCTCCACAGCGTACTACGCGATACGCCGCTTGGCCTGCATGCGCCGCGGCGAGAAGATCCTGATCCATGCGGGAACTGGCGGCGTGGGGCAAGCGGCCATCCAAATTGCCCGCGAGATGGGCCTGGAGGTCTTTGCCACGGCCGGATCAGCCGAGAAACGCAAGCTGCTGAAAGAACTGGGGGCGGATCATGTGATGAATTCCCGCACGCTGGATTTTGTCGATGACATCCGACGCATCACGGCCGGGTATGGCGTGGACGTCGTGCTCAACTCCCTCGCGGGCGACTTCATTCCCAAGAGTCTTTCGGTACTGGCACCCTTCGGTCGTTTTGTGGAAATTGGCAAGGTCGATATCTACAACAACAGTAAGATCGGCATGGGACAGCTGAAGGACAATATTTCTTTTTTCATTTTTGACCTGATCGAGTACATCGTCCAACGTACCGACCATGTCGCCGAGATGTTCGAGGAGTTGGGCCAGAAGTTCATTGACGGCGCCTATCGGCCGCTGACCCACAACGATTTCCCCATCACTCGAGTCGAAGAAGCTTATCGCTACATGGCCCAAGGCAAGCACGTCGGCAAGAATGTGCTCACGTTCGATCACGACCCAATCATGATCAAGGCCTGCATCGATGACGGCGCTCTGTTCCGTCACGATGGAAGTTACTTGATCACGGGTGGAGCCTCGGGCTTGAGCCTGGAGGTGGCCCGCTGGATGGCCAAACACGGCGCCGGGCATCTGGTGCTGATGAGCCGCAGTGGCCCGCGGGACGAGCAGGCGTTGGCCACGATTGAGAAGATCAAGGGCTACGGCACCGCGGTCACCGACGCGCGGGGAGACGTCACGAATCTGAATGATGTGCGCCGCGTCGTCACGCAAATCGCTGCCGACGGACATCCACCCTTGCAGGGCGTCATTCACGGTGCGATGGTCTTGCACGATGAACTGCTCAGCGATCTGGACGACGAAGGATTCGATCGTGTGTTGCGGCCCAAGATGAATGGAGCTTGGAATCTGCACGTGGCGACACGGGATCTGCCGCTGGAGCATTTTATCTGTTTTTCCTCGTTTTCTGCCGTGATGGGGGCACCGAAACAAGCCAATTACAATGCCGGAAACGTATTTTTGGATGCGTTGGCCCACCATCGACAGGCCCAGGGGCTGCCCGCGCTGACCATCAACTGGGGCGCCTTGTCCGGTACGGGCTTCGTGGCCCGCAACGAGAAAACGGCGCAGTACCTGGATGCCATTGGCATGAAGGCGATTCACTTCGAAGAAGCCTTGCGCGTGCTGCGGCGGATGTTGCAATACCAGCCGCCACAGGTCATGGCGTCCCGCTGCGACTGGCAGTTGTGGCGACGCATCATTCCGCTCGTGGGCAAGTCGCACACATTCGGTTACTTGACGCACGAGCAGCGCGAAGACGCAAAGGGGGGCTCCATCGGCCCGCGGTTGGTGGCGGCTGCTCCGGAAGATCGCCCGCAGATGTTGGAGGCGTTCATCGCGGAAAACCTGGCCGCCGTTTGCAGCATTGACCCGGCCGGTATTGATCTCGAAGTACCGCTGACCAGCCTGGGGCTCGATTCGCTGATGGCGGTGGAATTGATGAATCGCATCGAAGGGGAAATGGGCCTCAGTGTTCCGATGGGTAAGGTCCTGGCCGGCCCTAGCATACGGGAACTCGGCCAGATCATCCTGCAGATGATCGTCAGTTCGACGAGCGAAGAAGGCTCAGGCGATGCCGGGCAATCCGATGCCGACGTCGCCGCCGCGCCGTTGGAGCCCTCGCGACGTCAAGAGACGGCGACTTTGTCGGAAAAACAGCAATCTGTTTGGCGGGCCGTGCGCACCGGCGCTGACCTGAGCACGACACCGGTCTGCCTGGCGGCCCGCGTGACTCCACGCTTCGACGCCGAAATGCTGGAACGCGCCTGGACCCAAATCGCTGACCAACATCCCGTATTGCGCACGCATTTAGTTGAAGCAGGCGGGCGGCCCGAGCAGCGGTTTGATGGGCCGATTGGCTTTGAGCTCCATGAAGGCGTGGGACTAAATCCGGATGATCTGGCGGAGATCGTCGCGCTGCGTGCGAATGTCAGATTCGAGCTGGAAACGGGCCCCGTCGCACGTTTGGACGTGATTAACGCCGATCGTGACACTGACGTTTTGGTTTTGTCATGCCATCCGTTCAGCGTTGATAGAACGTCGATGTCCCTGATGATGCAGGAGCTGCTGGATCGCTACGGGGCGCTACAGGACGGGAAGACAACCGAGGTCATTCCGGCGCCGATTGTATTTCAGGACTTCATTCAGTGGGAACTCAACCAGATCGGCAGTCCAGCCGGTCGCAAGCGGTATGAGTTCTGGCGGGACCATTTGCTGGGTGCCCCGGTGCAATTGCGGCTCCCCCCCCTGAGCGGGGATTCGCCCAGGTTGCGGGACGCCGACACGAATGGACACGGCGGCATTTCGCTGGACGCGGAGCTGAGTCAGAAGTTGTTGGCGCTGGCGGCTGAGCAGAACGTAACCCCCTATCAACTGTTGCTGGCCAGCTATCAACTGCTGCTGCACGTACTCTGTGGACAGCGAGACCTGATTGTGGGGTGCGAATTACCCGGTCGACAGCATCGCGAATTGGCCCAGGTCCTGGGCCCGTTCGCCGGGATGGTAGCGCTGCGAAGCCGATTGGACGGTGATGTGTCGTTTCTGGAATTGTTGCAGCGTTCGAGTCTCACAGCACAAACCGCGGCACGAAATCAACAGTATGCGTTGCGTCGCCTGGCCACTCGTTTGGGCTTCGTGGACGAGCACGGGCGGCCCGCGTTGTACGACGCCGCCTTCGTGATGGCGCCTGAGATCAGCCTCGACCCGCGCGGCATTCCGGCCTTTATGCTGGGGCAGAGCGGGCATTCGTTTCAGGCTGATAACTTGACGGTATCGGCCTTGGATGTGAACTTGCCTGGTCCCGCGCACCCGCTGACTTTATGTTTGGCGGAAGCGGGAGGTAGTATTTACGGTCGTTGGTGCGGTGTCCCTCGGGGGCTCACGGCTGCTACGTTGACCGACCTGTGGCAAAGTGTGTTGCGGCAAGTGGCGGCCGACCCGGTGCGACCGATCTCACAGATACAATTGACGGGAGTGCCGCCACGAGCATTCAACACGTGGGTCGGTCCGGAAGCCTTGGAGCGGGTAGTACAGCGTCCCGTCGACGACGGGGCCCCCGACGAGATCGAATTGCTGGATCCGCAACAGGAGTCGCAACTCGACCCGTCGATCGCCGTGGCTGGGGACCGCTCGTACGATTTGCAAAAATGGGACCGCGTGCTGCTCACAGGGGCCACCGGTTTCGTGGCGCTCACCTGATAGCTGAATTGCTGGATAAGACGGATGCCGCCATATACTGCCTGGTGCGCGGTAAGCATGTGGACGAAGCCATGGAGCGGTTGCGACGCAACATGGTGAAGTACGAGCTTGATCCTGGCAATGCCGAGGGGCGATTGCACGTCGTGCTGGGCGATCTGACGCTGCCACGTTTGGGGCTTTCGCCCGAAAAATTTGCAACGCTGGCTCGCGACCTGGACGTGATTTATCACAACGGCGCTGACATCAACATTGCCTTGCCCTATGCACGGTTGCGCCCCGTCAACGTCAATGGCACGCATGAAGTCCTGCGGCTGGCACTGGAGGACCATTTCAAGCCGACCCACGTCGTCTCCTCCTATGCCGTCCACGCCACGCGCGATCGGTCGACGCCGACCGCGATTACCGAAGACGAACCGCTGCCCCCGTTTGCACGGCTGGCTAACGGCTACTCGAAGTCAAAGTGGGTGGTGGAAAACCTCGTGGCCCATGCCCGCCAACTGGGGTTGCCTGTCAATATCTATCGTCCCGGCAACATCACCGGAAATAGTCTGACGGGGGCCTCGAACACCGGGGATGTCATGCACACCCTGATGTTGGCCATGCTGCATGTGGGCGCCGTCCCGGAAACGGAAGCACAGATTGACTTGACGCCTGTGGATTTTGTGGCAGGAGCCATTGTCGAGATCTCGCTGCGCGCGGAGTGCCAGAACGGAACATTCCATTTGCTGAATCCTCACCCCTTGCGCGTGGCCACGATGGCAAAACTGATGCAGCGGATCGATCCCGCCATCGATGTCGTTTCGTTGCAGAACTTCCGCGACGGACTGGCCAGCCTGGAAGACTCCATGCCCGGCGAAGTGATGGGGTTGCTGTCCGACGTACTGACTCCGGACGCCGCCGGAGGCGTGCATGCCGAGTCGATTCCGGCAGCCTTTCTGGCGAGATTCGATTGTCAACACACACTGCACGGACTACGCCATTCGCGGGTGAAGTGTCATCCTGTAGATGAGCAGCTGTTGGAGCGCTATGTGGATTTCTTGCGTCGTGTCGACTTCTTCGAGATGGCGCGACGTACGCCGGCCGAGGCCAGCAGCTAATTGACGAAGCGCGTTTCGGCGACATGATCGGACGGATTGGCCCAGCCGCGAGAAAGCGCGGCATCACCAAACATCGAGTTTGGCTGGCTCGTCCTTCCCAAATCGCGAAATCGCGACGCCAACCCCCGCGAGGACAAATCACCAACCATCGCTTCGTGTCGCCGAATCGCGTTCGGCATTTAGGAATACGAACCCATCGGCGGCGATGGAACCGCCGACTTCGTACCGCGCCAGCGATCGATGCGCTCACCGACGCGGCACGGATTGGAAGGCTAAGATCGCTCGATACTCGACCCGCTGGCGTGACCGCCGCTTTATTCGATGTCGCACGGAGTGTATCCTAGAGGAGCAATGCGGAGCCCAGTTGGGGCCTCGCCTGGAAGGACCAGCGGAAACGGAAGGGAATCGAACAAGTCGACCCGGAATACTCTTTCTTGCCGGCGATTGCGACACCGCTTGCTCGGTAGCGCGACTCGGCGGATGGGAATCCTGGCACGGCCCAACACATCATTGCCGTTCGAACCAAGAAATACCACACGGGGAGGAGCTATTTATGGGTAGCATTTACGATCGACGCGTCAAAGACATCATGACGAAAGATGTCGTTTGTCTGGGTACCGAGGCGACCATTCATGAGGCCTTGGACCTGATGGTCGAAAACCGTGTGGCTGCACTTCCTGTCGTCGATGCCCGGGATCGTTGTGTGGGCATCTTGACGACCACCGACTTGATGGATTTGACCCGTGACGTCGACGACGACATTCGCCATTTGGACGTCGTGAATCCCGTGTCGAATCGGTTCATGATCCAGAATTTGATTCGCAGCCTGGGGAATGAATCCGTGCAATCTTTCATGACCGAATCCGTGGAGACGGTGACTCCAGAAACGGGCCTGGCCAAGGCCGCGCGTGAGATGTTGCGCAACCGTGTGCATCATTTGCCCGTTACCGACGATGACAAACGGTTGATCGGAATCATCTCGACGATGGATATCCTGGCCGAGTTCGCGGATGGCGCGCCGGACTGATTCGGCAAGTCGCCCACCGGACGATGTATGGCAGTTTACGGCAGGGCGATAAACGGCAGGACAACAAACGCACGCACAGCGCTCTCGGTCGCCGCTGCCGGCAAGACAGCGTTGCCAGCAACGTGATCTGACCGAGAGCGTCGGCAGGGACTCGGCGCCGCGGAACCCCTATTTTCAGCGGACGTTCCCGTTCGACACACAGCGGTTGACGGCAATTCGTTCGGCGGCTGTTAATCCACGCAGACCTTGTCGACTAGCCCAGCGTTAGCGATGGTCCGCGTTATGCGGACGACCACGAATATCGTATTTACATCTTGCCGCATCCGCCGATGCATCCTATTGTCTGCCGGCAAACTACTTTTACCCACCGCCAACGGGTGCAAGACAGAGCGCGAATCCACAGCTCTCCCACCGTCGTTGCATTTGTCTGGCGTTTGACCCATCGCGGCCGTCGCTTGCTCCCCGCAGCACGGCCGCGTTTTCTCCGTACCGCATACCCTTCCCCTCATCGTACCACACAAGTCGCGAATGTCATCCTAAGGGAGCTGACGGCGTGTTCACCATGGGTCAGCGACCGAAGGACCTACCAACGACGTTGTTCCGTGTGCGACGCTAGACGCAGGAGATTCCAGACGCACGCGGCAGACAATGTCGCGTTGGCTGGCAGATCATTCACTCGGCTTCGCTCAGGCATGCGTTCGCCCGGCGACGAGCTTTGCCGGAATCAGGAAGTTGTGTAGTACCGTGAGCGCCGTCGCCCCCCTCACTCCCACTCAATCGTGGCAGGTGGCTTGCTGCTGATGTCGTAAACGACCCGGTTAACGCCCGACACTTCGTTTGTGATGCGATTGGAAATGCGAGCCAGCAGTTCGTACGGCAGTCGTGACCAATCTGCCGTCATGAAATCATCCGAGTCGACGCAGCGGACCACGATGGTATTTTCATAGGTTCGGGCGTCTCCCATCACCCCCACGCTTTGCACCGGCAGTAGCACCGCAAAGGCCTGCGCTGTCTGGCGATACAGGCCGGCTGCCCGAATCTCTTCGACCACAATGGCATCCGCTTCGCGCAACACGTCCAGTCGGGCGCGGGTGACTTCGCCCAGGCAGCGCACCGCGAGTCCCGGTCCGGGAAACGGGTGTCGCCAAACCAGTTGCTCGGGCAGTCCCAGCTCGGTTCCCAGCCGACGCACTTCGTCCTTAAACAAATCACGCAGCGGCTCGATCAGGTCCAGGTCCAGCACATCGGGCAGTCCACCGACGTTGTGGTGTAGCTTAATGGTGGCCGCCGGCCCGTCGGACGCAGCGCCGCTTTCAATCACGTCGGGATAGAGTGTGCCTTGGGCCAGAAATCGCACGTTGTCAATTTTTTTTGCCTCGACTGAAAAGCAGTCATAGAAGGCGTGACCGATCCGTTGTCGCTTTTCTTGGGGATCCGTGATGCCTCGCAGCGCCTGCAGGAATTGAGACTCGGCGGACACCACGTGCAAGTCGGTCCGGAAGTGATCCGTGAATTCCTTGACGACAAGTGCCTGCTCGTCCTTACGGAGCAAACCGTTGTCGACAAGGATGCACGACAATTGCTCGCCAATGGCGAGGCTCAGCAGGGCCGCCGTCACGGCCGAGTCGACTCCGCCGGACAGACCGCAAATCACACGCGCCGAGCCCACCTTGCGACGAAGTTGGTCCTGGGCTGTTTGAGCGAAATTCTCCATGGTCCAATCACGCCGGCAACGGCAAACGTGTTCGACGAAATTCCGCAAAATCTGAGTGCCGCGGGGGGTATGGGACACTTCCGGATGAAACTGCAAACCAAAGATGGGGCGATCTTGATGTCGCATGGCGGCCACGGGACATGTGGCCGTACGGGCCAGTGTGACGAAGTCGCCGGTGACGTTTGTAATTTGATCTCCATGGCTCATCCAGACGTCGAACGAATCGTTGAGTCCCTCGAACAGATCATCGGGCGTGACCACTTCGCAGCGGGCTCGGCCAAATTCCCGAGCTTTGGCATTCTTGACCTCGCCTCCCAGCGCGGCGCAGATCAGCTGCATGCCGTAGCAAATTCCCAATACGGGAATCCCCAGCTCGAAGATCCCGGGGTCGCATCGGGGTGCGTGGGTTTCATAGACACTGCTCGGTCCACCCGAAAGAATGATCCCTCGTGGTTGATGAGCCAACAGCCGCTCAACGGATAGATCGGGCCGGACGATTTCGCAAAACACATTCTGCTCACGAACTCGCCTGGCAATCAACTGCGCATACTGGGCTCCAAAATCCAAAACGACGATCCTGTCGACGTTGGACTGCGGCGTTTGAGACAACGCGGATAATAATGCCATGGGATACCAGTGATTCCATTGTGAACCAGTGAATCGCGGATTATAAAGCTTACAGGGCAGGCAGGCCAGCCATACGTGCTGGATTTGAAGCCAGCGTCACGGGCGCGTATAGTAAGATGGCTGGGCCCTGCGGAGCGCGCCTGACGGATCAGCCTTCACGTGCCAGTGTCGTCCCGGGACATTCTGGCCTGGCCTCAACAGGTGTCTTTCCCTTGGGAAGAGACATGAAGAATCCTACCCATGAGAGCGATGTCCTAAGCGGGTCCCATGCATTTGTGAACAAAGCCTGACAGATTTATGGGTAAAGCCGTAACGGAGTCACTGTGCAAATACTCTTGACGAATGATGACGGAATCTACGCCCCCGGTCTGGCCGCCATGGAGCGTGAGCTGCGCTCGATCGGGGATGTCACGGTGGTCGCCCCGGCGACCGAACAAAGTGGAGTCGGACATTCGATTACGTTTCTGACGCCCCTGATCTGCAAAGAGATGTTTGACGACGACGTGCGACGCGGCTGGGCCGTGGAAGGCAGTCCGGCGGATTGCGTCAAGGTCGCGGTGTGCGAATTGTGCCCGCAGCGGCCCACGTTGGTCGTCAGCGGGATTAACCACGGCCTCAACGCCGGCATCAATGTGCTTTATTCCGGGACGGTCGCCGCCGCCATCGAGGGAGCCTTCTTCAACATTACCAGTGTAGCGGTGTCCCTGGAATATGACGAACACGCTCATTTCGATCGAGCCGCCATTGTCGCACGGGAGGTGATTCGGCAGATTTTGGACCGCGATGACGGGGCGGCCATGTTGTATAATCTGAATATTCCCACCGTGGCCACGGAGCGTCCCAGTCAACTACGCGTCGTGCCCATGGGATTGCAACGATACGGCGAAAATTTTATCCGACGCGCGGATCCCAAGGGTCGGATTTACTACTGGGCCACTGGATCGCCAGGCCCCGAACCGAGTTCGTACGAGACGGACCTGTCCGCGCTGCAGCGCGGCTGCATCACCCTGACACCGCTACATTATGATTTGACGCACGGACCGTTGATGGAGCGGATGCAGTCTTGGAATCTTTGCGTGGACGAGCACTTGTTCGCCGCACGCGAACGATAGTGGATTGGCGGACGCGTACTCGAAATAAGAATGAGGGAAGCATGTTTCGCGAATGGCGGCAATTAATGCACTTCGTCATGATCCTGGGAGTTGCATTCGCTGTCGGTTGCGGCGGTAGCCCGCCACCGCCCCCCGCGGGCTCGACCACGTCCTCCGCGCCGGCTGCCCAAGCCGCGGCGACACCCGCTGCGCCGCCGACCATCCCGGATCTGGGAGCCGCGCTGGCGGAAGGCGAGGTCAAACCCGAGCTGAAAGTTACCCCGCCCGAGACCGAGGCCCCGCCGACTCCCGCAGTGGAAGAAGATCGTCAGGTTGCGGTGGCCGGCGTCGGCCGAAAGGGAAAAGATTATGGCGGCGGAATTATCAGCACGCCCGTCAGCGCCTATTTCGGCGCACGGGAACGGATTGCCTTTATCGCCGTCACGGACGCCATGCGGAAATTCAACGCGGAGCATGATCGTGACCCGGAATCCCACGAGGAGTTCATGGAGCAGATCATCAAGGAAAATGGCATCCAACTTCCGGCTTTGTTTGACTACCAACGATACGAATACGATCCAACAACCGGTGAGTTGATGGTCGTCGGCCCCAAAAGGTAGGATTTGCAGGCCAGCCAGATTACGAGAGATTCGTCATCGTTGGGCGCGACGTCAGGGCAAGACTATGACCGATCGGCAAGCACCACGATTGCTCCGCGGGAGCGCATCCCACGTATGGCTGCTGGCCATGTGCTGGCTGCCAGTGGTCGGGGTCGCTGCGTTTGCCGAAGATCGTCCACACTACAATCGCGACATCCGACCAATCCTCGTGGAGAACTGTTTCGCCTGTCACGGGCCTGATAGCGCGGCCCGACAGGCCGATCTGCGACTGGACCAACGAGATGCGGCCGTGGATGCGGGTGCCATCACGCCTGGCGAACCGGATGAAAGCGAGTTGATCTTCCGGATTTTTGCCGCCGATGCCGAGCTGGTGATGCCTCCACCAGCCAGCAAGAAACAGCTTTCGCCGGCGCAAAGAGCCAGCCTCCGGGATTGGATTGTCGCCGGTGCCGAGTACGAGCCACATTGGTCGCTGATCGTACCCACGCGGCCGGATTTACCTGCGGACGGGGATCCGTCTTGGGTAAAGAATCCGATCGATAGTTTTGTCCTGTCGCAACTGCAGCAATTGGGACTGTCGCCGGCAGCAGAGTCGGCGCCACACGCCCTGTTTCGCCGACTGCATCTGGATATCACCGGCCTGCCTCCCCGACCGGAGGACGTGGCGGTCTTTGTGAGTGACTATCAACAACACCCGGACGTCGCCGTGGCGACGTGGGTCGATCGCCTGATGGAATTACCGGCCTGGGGTGAACATCGGGCCCGTTACTGGCTGGATGCCGCGCGTTATGCGGATACACATGGCATGCACTTTGACAACTATCGCGAGATGTGGCCTTATCGCGATTGGGTGATCCGATCCTTCAACGCCAACCAGCCGTTCGATCAGTTTGTCGTCGAACAGCTCGCCGGAGACCTCTTGGCCGACCCCAGCCAGGATCAGCTGGTGGCTACCGGATTCCAGCGTTGCAACATGACGACCAATGAAGGGGGAACGATTGAGGAGGAGAATCTGGCTCTGTATGCGGCCGATCGTGTGCAGACATTCGGTTGGGTTTTCCTGGGGCTGACGACGAACTGCTGCCAGTGTCACGATCATAAGTACGACCCGCTGAGCATGCGGGACTTTTATGCTCTGGCCGCGTATTTTCGAAATACGACCCAACCGGGATTGGACG
Source organism: uncultured Planctomycetales bacterium (assembly GCA_963695565.1). Taxonomy (GTDB): domain Bacteria; phylum Planctomycetota; class Planctomycetia; order Pirellulales; family Pirellulaceae; genus CAVOGW01. Next base: position 177,916 of record CAVOGW010000001.1, on the reverse strand, counting down.
GAAACGTCAAGGACGGGCGAGGTCCCGTCATCACGTTGCCCTCCGCCGCCGACCTGCCGCGCTGGAAGGCTATTCCCGAGGAAATCGCCGCGGTCAGTGCACGACGCGACGCACGAAAAGAACACGCGCATGACGCGTTCCAGCAGTGGCTGGCCGGGTTGACATTCGCGTCGTTGAACGCACAACTTCCGGACGAGGGATTGGTCGTTTACATTCCGCTGAATGAAGGGTCCGGCGGCGGCACGCCGCCCCACGTGGATCCGCCCCACGCTGCGGACGAGACGCGAATAATTCAAGCCACGGGTAAGGTGACGTGGATGCCGGATGGCAAATGGGGGCCGGCCCCCGTCATGAAATCAGGAGCCACCTACGTTGTCGGCGATGTGGGTGACTACGAGTTGGATCAGAGCTTCAGCTATGGTGCCTGGGTCATGGCCGCCAGCAAATCCGTTTCGGGTGGCATCATCGCACGTATGGATCAAGCTCAGGCCCACCGCGGCTGGGACCTGTGGCAGAACGATAGCAGTTTTGCCGTGCACATGATCGATGCCTGGCCCGATAATGCATTCAAGGTAACCACGAGCGCGAACAGCGTGAAACCGGGTGAGTGGCAACACGTGTTTGTGACTTATGATGGGTGCGGCCAGGCGGCAGGCGTCAAGATTTATATCGACGGCCAGGATCAAACGTTGACCGTCGAAAAAAATACGCTGCAGGTCTCGGCCTCCATCCGCACCACGACACCGCTGCGTATTGGGCAGCGAGAGCACGGGCAGGTGTTTGAGGGCGGAGCGGTCCAGGGTGTGCGCTTGTACGAACGAAAACTCAGCGCCGCTGAGGTCAAACGTATCGCCAATGACGCTGTGCTCCGCTCGTGGCTGGCGGAATCTTCAGGCCCGCATCGGTCCGACGAAACAGCAGATCACTACGATCTGTATCTAGAGGCCTACGACCCCGAATACCCGGCGTTGGTGGAAGCTGTCGCTGAGCTAGAAGCCGAACAGGCCGCCATCCGCGCTCGCAGCCCGATCACGCACATTCAACAGGAGCGCCCAGACACGCCCGCCACCACCTACGTGCTGATGCGCGGAGAGTACGACAAGCCCGGCGATCCGGTGGCCGCGGCGCCTCCCGTGGCACTCCATCCGCTCCCGACTGGGGCGGCGAACAATCGACTCGGGCTGGCCCAATGGGTTGTCGATCCAGCCAATCCTCTCACGGCCCGCGTCACCGTCAACCGATTCTGGGAGGAGGTATTTGGTCAGGGACTGGTTTCAACACCGGAGGACTTTGGAGTAATGGGGGCAACCCCCAGTCATCCTGAACTGCTGGACTGGTTAGCGGTCGAATTTCGCGACAGTGGCTGGGACGTGAAGAAGTTATTCCAGCTGATGCTGACCAGTGCCACGTATCGCCAGTCATCGGCAACGACCACCCCGAAGCTGGAACGGGACCCCCACAATCGATTCCTCTCCCGCGGCCCTCGTTTCCGCTTGGACGCCGAAATGGTGCGAGACTATGCGCTCGCCGCCAGCGGACTGCTTACTCCCACGATGTACGGACCCGGCGTCAAGCCCTATCAGCCCGAAGGCGTCTGGGACGTAGTGGGTATGCCGGAGGGGGACACCCGCAATTATCAGCAGGATCATGGAGAGAATTTGTACCGCCGCAGTCTGTACACATTTTGGAAACGGATGGCGCCGCCACCCAACCTGGAGGCCTTGAATGCACCCAGCCGGGAAGTCTGTACGGTACGCCGTGAGCGCACGAATACGCCGCTGCAAGCACTCGTCACATTGAATGATCCCCAGTTCTTGGAGGCAGCCCGCAATCTGGCTCAGCATGCGCTGCAATCCAGCGGGGAAGATGAACAAGCGGCAATTTCCTATCTCGCGCACCAGGTCCTGGGTCGTGCGTTTGAGGAACAAGAACGAGTCATCATCCGGAGGAACCTGCAAGCGTTTCGGGACTACTACCGAGACCACGTCGACGACGCCCAAGCCTTGGTGAGCGTCGGGGAGTCAAAGCCCGCGGAACAGGTCAGCGTTGCGGAATTGGCGGCTTGGACCATGGTCGGAAATGAAATCCTGAATTTGGACGAAGCCTTGAATAAGTAACCCGATCATCGAGAATAGACTGGCTCTACATGATGGATCACCCCTTCTTCATCTGCTCGACGGCCGACGTATGAACGACCTGCTATCTCGACGCCAGATTTTAGCTCAGGGAACACGGCTGCTGGGCGGTGCTGCGCTGGCGTCGTTGCTGTGCGAGTCCAGCGCGACGGCGGCACGGCTGGATTTGCCCGGACCGCACTTCTCACCCCGCGCCAAGCGCGTGATCTACCTGCACATGGTGGGTGGGCCTTCTCAGATTGATCTGTTCGACTATAAGCCCGTGATGCGCGACTGGTACGACAAAGATTTGCCCGAGTCGATCAGGATGGGTCAGCGGTTGACGACCATGACAAGCGGGCAAGCGCGGTTCCCCGTCGCCCCCTCCCGGTTTCGTTTCGCGCGCATGGGAGCATGTGGCATGTGGATGAATGCCGAGTTGCTCCCCTGGCTGTCACGGAAGGCCGACGAAATTTGTTGGATGCGCAGCCTGCACACCGAGGCCATCAACCACGAGCCGGCGATCGCCGCGATGCAGACCGGCAATCAGGTAACCGGCCGGCCCTGCCTGGGCTCCTGGGCCTCGTATGGACTGGGCTCACTGAATGAGAATCTGCCCGCGTTTGTCGTCTTGGTGGCCATCCCCAGCAACCGGGAACAGGAACAGGCCATTTCGGCGCGACTTTGGAGCAGCGGATATCTGCCCGGGGAGCACGCGGGCGTATCGTTTCGCAGTCGCGGCGACACGATTTTGTACATCAACAACCCGCCCGGCGTTCCATCCGCTATCCGACAACAGTCGATCGAGGGCCTGAATCAGCTCAATCGACTCAATTACCTGGCCGTAGGGGATCCAGAAACGCTGACGCGCATCCAACAGTACGAAATGGCGTTTCGCATGCAGGCCAGCGTACCGGAACTGATCGATTTAAGCGGCGAGTCGGCACATACTTTCGATCTGTACGGGGCCGATGCCCGTCGGCCTGGCACGTTCGCCAATACGGCGCTCATGGCGCGACGGCTTGCCGAGCGTGGTGTCCGGTTCGTTCAGGTTTACCACAACAATTGGGATCACCATTCCAACGTGGGAGGCCGGCTGCCTAGCCAATGCCAGGACGTCGACCAGGCCACGTACGGGCTGCTGGAGGATCTTCAGCAGCGGGGCATGCTCGAGGACACGCTGGTGATCTGGGGCGGGGAGTTTGGCCGCACCATCTATTCGCAGGGGGGACTGACGATGGGAAACTATGGCCGCGACCATCATCCGCGCTGCTTTACGATGTGGATGGCGGGTGGTGGCGCGAAGGGTGGGACGATCTACGGCGAGACTGACGATTTTTCCTATAACATTGTGCGGGACCCGATTCATATTCGAGACTTCCACGCCACGGTACTGCATTTACTGGGGTTCGATCACGAGCGGTTTACTTACAAGTTCCAGGGCCTCGACCAGAAGCTGACGGGAGTGTTGCCGGCACGCGTCATCCACGAACTGATTCAGGGCTAACCGTCATCCTGAGGCGCTCCCTCCCCCCGGCAATGGGGATTTGGTCGCGAACAGCGGGAATAGTCAATGCGTGGGACGAAGGCGAATGGCAAGTGCGCGTTGCAGTCCAACAGACTGCGACCAAATCGCACCATTGCCGTAGTGGGGAGGGCTGGGGAGGGGCCGGCCAGCGACGTTGCAAATCCCTGCAGGCGGCGCACTGCCCGTCGTTGCGTTGCGGCATTTACCACGGTCGGTGACGTCGATCCGCGAACGCCCCGTGGCCCGAACGGCCCCACCCCTGCCCCTCCCCACGCGATTTGGCCTGTTTCAGCGAGCTGTCTGCGGGTGTTAGATGAACTCATGGTTTGCCACCTCAGCCACTTCGGCCCACGGCTACCATGCGTCGCTCGCTGAAACGCCAAATCCTGCGGAGGAGGGAGTACCCGGCTCCCTCCCCCCGGCAATGGGGATTTGGTCGCGAACAGCGGGAATAGTCAATGCGTGGGACGAAGGCGAATGGCAAGTGCGCGTTGCAGTCCAACAGACTGCGACCAAATCGCACCATTGCCGTAGTGGGGAGGGCTGGGGAGGGGCCGGCCAGCGACGTTGCAAATCCCTGCAGGCGGCGCGCTGCCCGTCGTTGCGTTGCGGCATTTACCACGGTCGGTGACGTCGATCCGCGAATGCCCCGTGGCCCGAACGACCCCACCCCTGCCCCTCCCCACGCGATTTGGCCTGTTTCAGCGAGCTGTCTGCGGGTGTTAGATGAACTCATGGTTTGCCACCTCAGCCACTTCGGCCCACGGCTACCATGCGTCGCTCGCTGAAACGCCAAATCCTGCGGAGGAGGGAGTACCTGGCTGCGACGGACGCGGGCAGTTGTGCGTCGCAAACTGGCAAAGTATGCTCAAGTTCCCGTCGGCAAGCGATGGGTGGTACGAGACGATTGGTTGGGATTTACGTGGGAATTGAGCTTGAAATGCGTGCCGTCGCAATAAGGTTGTTGACCGATCTGCCCCTGTGGATGCGCTCGGCGTTTCGCCTGCTGCTGGTGGCTGCGGCCGCGATCCAAGTCGGTTGGGGCGAACAAGTCAAGCAGCAGGTGCACTCGCTGGCGCTGCCGAGCGCACAGTTCGAGATCGTGGTGCATCAATCAGGAAAATCCCCGTGGGTATTGTGCAACCTGCATGATGATGAAAATACCTCGGTGCGCGCCGGATTGCAGCTGATCGAGCGGCACGCCGGGCGGCTGGTGGAAATTCGCCATTCCGGTGAGCGAAACTGCTCGTTTCAAATCGGCGATGCCCGATACGTATTTGACCCTAACCGCATTTTCACGCCGGTCGGCATTCGCCAGACGTTGTCGGACCTGTCCCAGTGGGACGAGCCCGCCCAACAAGCCGTGGCATCCTTCGCGGAGTCCGTGTTGGCTTACTACGACCTGGACTCCTGCCGAGTCGTGATCGCCTTGCACAACAACACGGACGGGCGATACTCGGCCGTGAATTACCTGCCCACGCATGACCTGGCAGCCGACGCGGCCGCCGTGGCCATCGATCGTGGCCGGGACACGGACGACTTTTTCTTCGTGACGGACAGACGGCTATTCGAGGCCTTGAAGCAAGCTCGCATGAATGTTGTCCTGCAAGACAATCAGCGTGTCACCGACGATGGTTCGTTGTCCGTGTACTGTGGGCAGCGAGGGATCCCCTATGTGAATGTGGAAGCACAACACGAGCATGGGGAGCAGCAAGTCAACATGCTGGAAACGCTGTGGAAAATCATCGAAGATCCCTCAGGGGGACTCCTGCACCCGCCCTTGGTCAACCTGGCCTCACTGCAGGCCGGTTTCGTGATTGATGCCCGTTATGCCACAACGCAAAACATCACGGGTCGGCGGTTGTACCCCGCGAACGAATTGTATCTGGCACCGGAGGCGGCCGCTCGATTGGTCCGCGTGCAACAGAAGCTCAAAGCTCAGGGCATGGGGCTGAAGCTGTTTGACGCCTATCGTCCCCTTTCCGTGCAACAGAGGCTGTGGGATCAGATGCCCGACGAGCGATACGTGGCCAACCCGGCCAAGGGCTCACGACACAATCGAGGGTATGCCGTCGACGTAACGTTGGTTGACGACAAGGGCCAGGAATTGCCAATGCCCACGGCTTTCGACGAGTTCAGTAAAAAGGCGCACCTGGATTACCAGGATCTTCCCGCGGAGGTACTCAAGAATCGTGCGACCTTGCAGGAGGTTATGCGGGGTGAGCAATTCGAGCCACTGGCGACCGAATGGTGGCACTTTGACGCGCCGGGTTGGCAACAGCAGCCAGTGATGGACGTGAATCCCTACGGTCAACCCCTGTTTCCGTGAGCCGTATCGGCGCGACACGCTATGCCGCCGCCTCACGGCGGCGTCAACCCAAGGGCACTTAGATTGTAGAACAATTGTCCTCAATTGTTCCGCGAATCGCGAAATTGTCGGGGAAACAGTTGGGGACAGCTACTCCACAATGCCCAAACCGAGTGCCATTGGGCGTCAGCCGGCGAGCCGCTGGCGTGAGCCTGCGTGGGTTGGCCCTTCACGCCACAACCCCACGTAGCTGGCGCGGAACCCTCGCAGAGGAGGGCGTAACCGCGATTCGGCGTGGAACACCGGGCGCGGCGTCACCGTTTGGCTGGAAATCGTGCACTTGTCGTGCAGTCAACGCCGCTGGTCGTGGGCTGACGCCACACGGCTCACCCCGGGCTCGGCACGGTTTTCGCCCCGTCTCACTCGTTTGCGCGTCGTGTTGGTGTGCCTGATTGAGGAGCGTGGCTCATCTTGCTCCACGATTACGGCGAGGTCGGGGGTTCGGCGGATGATTGTTGCTCGCCGTCCGGCACCAGGACAAAGGCCACTGCGCAGTTCCGGCGTGTCGTCCGTGACCTCTGTAATCAGGTAGCCGCCGATCTGGCCCGCGTCGTTTATCGCGTTGGCGCTGCTGTAGATGGCGGGGACGGGCAGAGCCAATGGCTTGATCTCATCCTGCGACCAGACGAAGGCGGTGGGCCCGCCCGTGGGGCCCGGAGGATCATCGCTGTAACCCACCACGACCCCCTGGTCGTTGATGTCGGTAGCGGCGGCACTGACATCCCCCGCCAACAAGTCAAGCACGATCAATTCCCCGTCGGTATTCAACACGCAAGCTCGCTGATGGTGATCCACCAAACAGGAACCGACGATCACGCCGTGGTTATTGATATCGGCCAAACGTATTTGATGCTCGCTGCGCCGGTTGTGCTGCCAAATTCCGTTCTGATCGCGTTGCCAGACAAAAGTTGAACTAAGGTATTGAATGGCTACGGGACGATCCACGACTTCCACCGTGATGCAAGCGGCAACTTGGGAGCCGTCGTCGCTAATCACGACGCGGCTGGTGAGCAGATAAGGATTGTATGCATGTATGGTCGGCAGACGCGTGCATTGCCAGTGTTTGCCGTCGTGTTCCCAGACGCAGGGTACCATCGTGGGCGGATTGGGGCCTACCGAGTAACCGACCACGACCTTTCCATCCGCGCTGATGTCAAACGCATGGGAGCCCCGATGTTGGGGCAAGCGCCCCAAACCGACAATCGAGTTCTCGAGAGGTTTCCATAGACAGGCCTCCAAGTTTCCTTCGGCCGATCCGATGGAGCGAGAACAATAACCCACGATGCAGTCATTGTCGCTGATGGCCGTCGGTTGCACGTTGGTGTACGTCTCCAGCACGGGCATATCGATTTCCAAACCGGCCCCACGAAAGTAGGTCTGTTCGCTCAGTCCCCAGCCAGCAATTTCGACCTCCCGGGAACCGACGAAATGTCCGTGAGCGTTCAGTGCCACGACCTGGCTTAGTCCGGGCGAGTTATTAATTAATTCGATCTCAGCGTTTGATTCTGCGCGAAACGGTTCGTTTGCCAGCCCAAGCGTGATGGCAAGTACAGCGGAGCACAAATGGCGAAGCCACGGAGAATGTGATGGCATGATAGCACCTAATCGCACGATCACCGCTGGGTATCGCGGACTTGAGTAGGGAAAGCGAATTTGAGGTGGCGCTCCGGCGAATGCGCTCACCGGACGTCCCCATTCTAGCCATCCCCCCGTTCAGACCACCCTCGGCACCGGCGGAATGGCCAAAAAAAATGTGCAATTTGGCGGGAGTGGGAGCGAATGGTCGACGCGACAAAGTTGCGCTAAGGCGAAGACAACGTGAAAATACAAGCTCGACGCGCCAGCGAGTGGGTCTGCCAGCGGGCTAAATCACGGGTTTCGGCCAAGTGCCACCGAAAGTGTGCAACTTCAGAACTTGCGCTTCGTGCTTGTATGGCGTGCGGCCGACCCACCGGGCGGCGTGGCTGCCGCTACCCCTATAAGTCCGGCCCACGAGCTTGCACTTCGTGCTTGTATGGCGTTGCGGCCGCTGAGCCCGCCCAAGTCCAAGGACCGCGCTGGCCGATACAAACGGCATGGACTTCCGAGTCGTGACAACCGGCATTTTTGGCAGCGCCTGCCTTTCTTCCTCAACTTACGCGACAGGCGCAACCGATACTACCGGCACGGTCACTAGAGCGCAGTCGTAGCGCCGTGGATTTGGTCGCTCGAGCACAGCAAGTAGACTCATGCGAAGACACACGACAGCAACCATCTTGGTTATCACAGTCCTCTTTGTTGGGGCAGCCGCGGGGGTACGGGCTTCGGAGTGGTTCTGCGATACCGCCCCCTGTCCGTACGATTTTGACTGGCAGTGGTTTGCGCCCATCCACGACGTTTGTTGCGATGAAAATCCGGATGCGCGGGAAGGATGGTTCATGACCACCGAAGGGCTGAACTATTGGTTCGCTCGACCCGATCGCGCGGCGATCGGCAATCCCCGTCAGGCGGTTGTCGCCTGGTTGCCAAATTCGGTGAATTACGTCTTCGGGAATATCACGACAACGACCCCTCCGAATATTACGCTGGCTGCCACCGACTCGTTTCTCTACCCGGTTGTCAGCACCGGCGCCTTTGGATTTCAATTCAATGCCATCGACGATGCGTATGCCAGAACACGCGACGGCAACGGCCAGCGATTTGAATTTGGACGCATCAATGACGACTGCGGTTGGATGATCTCGCTGTTCGACGTGAATGCGGGCTTCACGGAGAATTACGGCTTTGACGACAAGCGGCTGGATCAGCTGGGTGCGGCGCAGGGACTGGACGGAATCGACGGCCAGCCCAACACGCGTGGCACGGGGGGCGTGGTGGTCCAACCCGTAGCACCCGTCGCGGGGTCACCGGCCATCCTGGCGATTGATGGTTTGCTGACCGTTCCGGTGCTGTTTGACGATCCTTTTGGATTGCTGCGAGGTTTTACGGATGCCAACGGCGATCAGCTGCCCGATGACCTGAATGGTGATGGCGTCGTCGACGATCTCGACCTGGCCCGCATCGCCGTGGTGTTCGACGACATGCAGGTGCATAATCAAACGCGGCTGAACGGCGCGGAAGTCGTGGCAGTTAAACGAAAACGCCGCCTGCATTCAGGATTCGATGTGGAGGCTTTCCTGGGAGCGCGTTATTTGTATATGAATGACGAGTTCTCCGTGCTGGCTCGTGGTGGAGCGCTGGCCGATTCGAGCTGGGATAATCGTACTCAAAATAGCATCGTGGGACCGGAATTGGGGTTTCGCGCAACACGGCAAAAGCGACAATGGATTACCACCGTGCATGCCAAGTTCCTGGCAGGAACCAACTTCCTGACGATCAGCCAAAACGGGACGCTGGGCGATCATCTCTCCACCGGCGCCCCCGGTGTACCCCAGTCGCTGGGCGGCAACACGTTTAATCACCGCTTAGGGGACGAAAGGTTCAGTCCGGTCGGAGAATTCAGATTCGAAGGGGCCTGCCAGGTAACGCGTAATATCAACCTCCGCGCGGGCTGGACCGGATTACTGATCGGCAACGTGGCCCGTGCCAATAACACCGTGGTCTATCAGATACCCAACCTAGGCATCCGCAACGGCAGCGAGGAGATCTTTGTGCAGGGCGTCTCGTTCGGCATCGACGTCAACCGCTAAGGAGCAACGAAAACGCCCCGGCAAAGCTGAATTGCCAGGGCGTTTGTTCGTTTTCTCAGTGATCCAAGTCTGGTTCGTCAAATCGTTCTATCTAGCGGTGGCGAGTTGCCGGAGTTCATCGACTTCCGACTGCAGTCGGTGTCGCAAGGGACTTTCCGGTCGGAGCTGCTCGAGCAACTCCTCTGCCCTATCAAGAACTTCTTGCGTACGCTCTGATTTGTGAACCAATTCTGTGAAGCTTCTCTGAACCTGCGCTTCCGTTAACAAACCAACCTCCCCGCGTTAGAGAACTGGAACTCTACTGAGATGACCCAACCGGCCGAAACCTAGTTTCATTGTAGGTTTATCATTTTTTAACACAAGGCCACTTGTTCCCGGCCGGCTGGCACCGCCTCGTCGGCCTGACCCGCCGCTTCGCCCGCCTCCGATCGGCGTACCGTCGCCGAGCGGAATTGCGTGCCCTGCCGTAACTGGCTGGTGGTCAGCATAAGTTGGGTGGGAACATCCGGGCCGAAGAGCGCAGTCCTCCATAAACCACGGCATGGCAGCTAGATGGCTCGTTTTGCGGCCAGAGCGTCGTTCATGGGAGAAACGCTGTCCAGGAAAAGTCCGCTCGGGCCCACGCCGCCCTGTGCGGATGGCCAGCAATTCCTCGAATGTGGCCCGTACCGCCCGTTCGATTTGTGCTTCCGTGTGTTCGGACGTCACGAAGAATCGCAGCCGAGCCGCAGACTCCTCGACCGCCGGGTACATGATGGGTTGGACATTGATGCCGCGTTCCGCTCAGCCGCACGGACAGTGCGAGTGCGATGCGGGAATTGCCCACGATGACCGGTACGATGGGCGTTTCACTGCTGGTTCCCGTTTCCAGCCCCAGTTGTCGGCAGAGCTTGAGAAACAGAGCGGCCCGACGTTGACAGCGGGCCACACGGCCGGGGTCGCTGAGCATTTTTTGGATCGAAGCCAGTGCGGCGGCGGCATTGGCGGGGGGCATCCCCACACTGTAGACAAAGCCGGGGGTTGTATAGCGGAGGTATTCGACCAGCGCCGACGAGCCGGCGATATAGCCGCCGCAACTGCCAAAGGACTTGCTCAACGTTCCCATCCAGATGTCGACGTCGCGGGCATCCACACCAAAATGTTCGCCAATCCCTCTCCCCTGGGTCCCCATGGTGCCGGCGGAATGGGCTTCATCCACCATCAACAGCGCCTTGTGGCGTTTAGCGACGGCAATGAAACTGGGCAAATGCGGGAAATCCCCGTCCATGCTGTAGACGCCCTCGATCGCAATCAACACGCGGCGGTAACGCGATCGCATATTGGCCAGCATACGTTCCAGCGCCCGGGAATCGTTATGCGGAAACGCGCGACGTTCGGCCCCGGACAAGATGGCCCCCTGCACAATACTGTTGTGGGCGAGCGAATCGTGCAGAATCAGGTCACGCTGATCCAGCAGATGGCCAATGACCGACTCATTAGTGGAGTGCCCACCCACGAAGACCACCGCATCGTTAACGCCGATCAAGTCGGCAATTTGACGTTCCAGTGCCCGGTGAATAGGTCGCTCGCCAGAAACGAGCCGGCTGGCAGAAACGCTGGTGCCGTACTTGGCAATGGCCTCTTGGGCGGCCCGCGAGACGTCTTGATCACCCGACATTCCCAAGTAGTTGTAGCTCGAGAAATTGATCAACTCGCGACCATCAACCACTGTCGTGGCGCGACAAATGCCTTCGTGCAGACCGAAATAGGGACTGCTGTAACCGCTGGCCTCGAACGCCGCCTGCATGCGCTTCAGCTGGCGATATTCGGGCATGTCCTCGATCTGGTACTGCAGTTCGTTGTCCGATTGTTCCAGTTCACCGTCTTCCGTCCGCCGGCGCATGGCCAGCGCCGCGACCTCGCCACAGGTTTCTATTTGCAGCAGTTCCGTGTCGCTGAATGTGATATTCAATTCGGATTCAATCAGATGAATGATGTCCACACGTTCCAGCGAGTCGAGCCCGAGCGCCACAATGTTTGAATGCGGGTACAATTCCCGGGCGCGCTCCTTGGCCACCTTCCTCACGGCGTTGTAAACGACATCCAGCACGTGACTCTGATGTACGGCCACCATATCATCCGCCTGATCACTGCAATGACAGCGCAGCTCGGTGCGACTTTCCTGCGCCGTCGACGGTTCGGGAGACTGCTGCCATCGCGCCACGGGAATGAGCGAATCGGCGAGGAAACCTTCGCGACACGCGTGACGCTGTATCTTACCGCTGGACGTCTTGGGAATCGACCCGGCTCGGATCAGCACCACGGCATCGGGGGAGACATCATGTGCCAGGGCTACCCGTTCGCGAATGGCTTGAATCACCCCTTCCCAGTCCGACGACGCAACCCGCTCGACTTCGGCCACAATCACCAGCAGCTCGTCCGCGTCGCCATCGACGGCAAACGCGGCGGCGCTGCCTGTTCGCACCAACGGATGGGCATGCTCCACGGTCACCTCAATGTCCTGGGGGTATCGGTTCACTCCGCGGATGATCACGAGGTCCTTAATCCGTCCATTGACGAACAATTGACCCTGGTAGCGAAAACCGAGATCCCCGGTGCGCAGATAACGACCTGTGCCCGCATTGCGCAGGCGCGCCTGGAATGTGGCCGCATTGAGTTCGGGTTTGTCCAGATAGCCCAGGCAGACACTGGGACCGTGGACCCAAATCTCACCGACTCGACCGTCCTCCAGTGGCTCGCACGTTTCCGGGTCGACGATGATGACCTCGTGATGCTCCGCCGCGCTGCCACAACCGACGAGCTCCCGATGTCCAGGTTGTCCCGCGGCGACTGGCTGGGCAATGCCACGCCCCAGCTGACGATCGTCGAAGCTCAGGCGAAGCGGCGCCAGCTCGCGCTGACCGCCCGTGACCATCAACGTGGTTTCGGCCATCCCATAACACGGATAAAAGGCTTCACTCCGAAAGCCGCAGCGGCCAAACTTCTGTACGAACCGTTCCAGCGTTCTGCCCCTTACAGGTTCCGCGCCATTAAATGCGAGCGTCCAACTGCTCAGGTCCAACTCGTCAATCTGCTCTTCCGTGACCTTCTTGTTGCACAGGTCGTAGGCGAAGTTCGGACCCCCCGAGACCGTGACTCGATAACGACTGATCGCCTGCAGCCAACGCACGGGCTTTTGCAGAAACGCCATGGGTGACATCATCACCACGGGACTGGCGGTGTAGATGGGTTCCAGAATTCCACCGATCAGCCCCATGTCGTGATAGGTCGGTAACCAGGTTGCAATGATCTCCTCCGTCGCAGCCTCAAAGGCCTTGGTAATCAGCTGACAATTGGCCATCAGGCAGCCGTGCGAAAGAACCACCCCTTTGGGATTGCCCGTGGATCCCGACGTGTACTGCAAGACCGCCATGGACTGAGGCTCAATCTTCGGCTTCGACCATGTGTCAGCCACACTCACATCAAGTGTGTCGGTCGCAATCCATCGCACACCGGTCAGGTCCGACATGTCTCCCAGTTCGCTTCCCATACGCTGCGAGACGTCGTTAATCGTCAATGCCACGCTGGCACCGGAATCGGAACTGATCGCGTGCAGCCTCAACATGTTGCGATTGCGACGGGGTGGAAACGCTGGAATTGCCACCACGTTGGCGTACAGGCAACCGAATAATGCTGCGACAAATTCCAAACCAGAGGGATATAACAACAGAGCCCGCTGGCCGCCGACCCCTAACTGCGTCAAATGAACGGCCACCGCTCGGGCCTGTCGGTCCAACTCCCCAAATGTGACGCTGGTCGTTTCGGACTCTCCGTCCATCAGGTAGGTGAACGCGGGACGATCCGGCCAATTCCGGGCCGACGCCTGCAGCACATCCACGAAGTCCAATCCTCGATCGTAGGTATCAGACGCTTGTACGGTTCCCACGATTTCAAATTCTCCGCGTCCGCGAAAGTTCAGGGCCATGAGCGTGGTGTCAGGGTCACGGTCACCGGCGTTGATTGGTCGGATGTCATCGTACGCCAACGAGAGCGATGCCGCGAAAAGGCCCCCATTTAAGGACTGTCGGACTTCGACCCGCTAAACTGACAAATCATTTCCCGCATCGCTGTTTTTTCAACGGGGCGGCAATCCACCCCAGGTATTATAGTCCAATCAAATTGCCCATTCTATCAATACTGCCAAAATAACTTTTGACCCGCGGCGGGGTGAAATGCACCAGGCAAGTGACCGAATCCGACATTTGAGCGGAAAAATCACGAGATTCGTTATACGCGATGGAGCAAGACGAACGAGGCTCGATCGATGATCGGCCGGCCAAGCCCGCACGTGGCTCCAACTAGCCCATCGGCATCGGGGACGATTTGCATTGACTCGGGTGGTGCCCGCCACAAAAGTCCCTCAGCCGCCGATAGCGGAGGCCGGAAAGAATCGGATTTGGCTAAAGTTCCGGAAGTAGGGAACCAACGGCCAACAGGCACAGCATCCGGAAATCGCCCGATCGCGTTTGCGTCGGTCGCTCGCTGCCTGACGGCTCCGATGCGACGGTTGATGGTTTTCGACCTCGGTATCCGCCTGCAGCATGTGGCGGAGACACCCATTTCCCTAAGGGACTGTCGATTGAATACGTCCAAGGCAGAATGTCATCCTGAAGGAGCAATGCGTCGTGATCACCGGCTGGCCTCGGAACGGGATATTGCTAATGCTGGACGATTTCTTCAACGCTCATTCCCTGTCGATAACAGGTCAAAACAGTCGCCGCGCGAATCCGAGTACCAACAACGCGCGCGAGCCGCCAGGGTTCAGGTTCCGCGTAACAGCAGCGACGCGATCGTCATGTAGATCACAATCCCCAGTATGTCAACGATACACGCGACAAACGGATTGCTCATCAATGCCGGATCGAGTCCGATCCGCTGAAACATCAAGGGGAGCACGGATCCCACCAGACTTCCGGCCAGCACCACGCTCATGATGGTCAGCGGTACCACCCAAATGGCGGTTCCGGATTGTGGATTGACGATGTACACGGTCAAAAGTCCGCAGGCTCCCAGAAAAATCCCCAGAAACATTCCCAACACCACCTCGCGCCGCAGGAGTCTGGTCCAATCCGTCAGCTCGATGTCATTGGTACGGAGGCCGGTGATCACCAAGGTGGCCGACTGATTGCCGCTATTGCCGCCACTGGAAATAATCAGCGGGATGAAGGCCACGAGCCATTTCCAGGTTTGGAGTTGTCCTTCAAATTTACGCAGCACGAAGGCCGTCAACAACGCGGCTACGAACAACACGACCAGCCAGATGCCGCGTTTCCAAACGAGCGTCAGCACGCGTGTCTCCAAGTAACCCAGGGTCAACGGGGCGACCGCCGCCGCTCGATGAGCGTCCGCGGTGGCTTCTTCCTGCATGACGTCGATGACGTCGTCATGCGTGACGATACCCCGCATTCTACGTTCAGCGTCCACGACCGGAATGGCCAACAGGTCGTAGCGCGCCACCTTTTGAGCCACTTCCTGTTGGTCGTCATCGACTTCGGCCGTGACCAGCGCCGTCTCCATCAGTTCGCCCATCTTGGTCTGAGGCCGTCCGATGTTGGAGAGCAGTTTTCGGGCCGAAACCAGTCCCCGTAAGTGGTCCGACTCGTCGACGATATACAAGTAGTAAATCGTCTCGAACTGCTCCGTAATTTTCTGCAGTCGGTCGATGGCCTCCCGGACCGTCATCTCTTCGCTCAGCGTCGCCACTTCCGTCGTCATGATGGCGCCGGCGGTTCCCTGGGGATAAGAACGCAGGTGCAAGATGTCTCGACGCTCGTCGCTGGGGATCAACGGCAGAAGTTCGTCGACGACGCGTTCATTGACGCTGTGCAGGATGTCGACGCGATCGTCCGGTGCGATGTTCGCAATCAGCCTGGCCATTTCTGCACGATCCTGATTTTCGATAATCTGGACCTGCGTTTCGATGTCGAGAAACTGAAAGATCTCGGCGCGGTGATCGATGTCGGTGTGATTCAATACCTGCCAGGCTTCCTCGGGGCTGAGCCCTTCCATGAAGTCGGCGGTTCGAGCGGGATGGAGTGCTTCGCAGAACTCCTTCAACTCTTGGGTATTCTGTTCCGCCAGCATTTCCCGCAGTTCCGGCAGATAAAGTGGGTTGATCATGGTGACTTTGCTTTCCGCGGATGGACTAACGTAGCGGGAATGCGCAGAGGCTTTCTTGCGCCAGCATCCTCTGTTTCAACGAACTGCCACCTGGCGCCGAAAAGCCCCCCACGTCGCTCCCCCCATCGGAACTACTCGATGACATGGGATGATGATCGGAATTGGATTTCGTGCCATCGCCGTGCCCACGGCACGCGCAGCGCCTGGTTTGCCGGCTGCCCGAGCCAGACCGGCATAGGTCGATGTCATTCCCCATTTGAGCTTGCGACAATGTCGCAAAATGGTCTGCTGAAAACGTGTTCGTCCGGACAGATCGAGGGCGACGTCCGCGAATTCCACGGGATCGCCATCGGCGAATCGTTGAAGTCGTGTGACTAGTTCCTCTTGCCCTGGCTTCAAAACCGATTGAGCAGACGCGATTCCAAGCGCATTCGCCGCATCTTGTTGTCGTGGGTACCCGAACACAAGCCGCTGTACGACGTCCTCCGCCCACGTCACGCCCAGCCAGCCCAATCGAGTAGAAAAAATTATCGAAATATGATTTTTCACTTTCGCTACCTTCATAGATCACCATCCGTCTGCACATTTTCGGTTGGCTCAGGCCACACGTTGCGAGGGTGCGGCAGCAAAGAAACGCCAGCATCGAGGCTCCTGTCGCAAGTCGACGCCGCCAAATCGCGAATGGGTTGGGCCACGATCGCTCCCCTCTGACAAAACTCGACTAATATTTTCTGTCTCGATTCATGCCCCCCAGATCAAGAACGATTTAGCCCCGCCAAGACCCTTGTTTTCGTGACAGATCCTAGGCATTGACGGTGGCCCATCATAGAATAAATGCTGGCTCGCGGGAATTACTGGCCGGACAGGGATAGAGGTTCGGCCCGCTGAAAGAACGCAATTGTCGACACCTGTGCCAGCGGGCCAAATGTCAATTAAGGAGGAACTACATGCAGCACCACCTGGGAACCTGCAGCGACGACTTCTACGTCAATGTCAACGTCAACACAGAAATGGATCTGAATCTCGATAGGGGATCGGCGCTGCATTTTTTCGAGCAATTCAAAAAGCGTTACCCGTCGATGCGTAACTTTTATGGACGGGAATCGGGCGATTACGTGTTGGAGGAAGACAAAGACATGGGCTCCTATCGCTGGGTCGCCATCGAGCAGCGCCGATATTCCTCGGGGTACGTCAATCCGATGAAACTGGAGGACGCGCTGACGCAACACGCGACCATGCTGGAGATCGCTCCGTTTGCCTTATCCGCCAGCCCACTGGATTGCGAATCCATGAATCTAATGTATGGATTCGACTTCAATTATCGGGGCAATCACAACGAATTGGTCGCGGAAGCACTCGGCTTTCCGCCAGCGTTTGACTCGCTGATGGATGAACTCCAGGGAAGACCAATCTCTTATGAACCCTCATTGCACCTGGCACTGGACGAGGATTGCAAGTTGCAGGCGCGGATCAGCGTCGAAACGCGAAGTAGCGCTTTTCATATCCGCACGGGCAGCTTTCCCGACGAGCAGTTAAGCGTTTACGTTACGGCACGGCGTTTTGGTTCTTTGGATTCCGACGAGTCCTTTGTCGATGTCCTGCAATTGCTCGACAAGACGTGTCGGCATCTGGTCGAGAACTATGTGGTCGAGCGTATTCTGCTGCCGCTCCAGCAGGCTATCGCGATGAAATAGTGCGGTTCAACGGAAGGCGGCGTTCAACGGGTCAGGGGGCCCATGTTCGATTCCAGCAGCCGCTTGATGTTTTCCTGGTTCAGGTTCCCCGCCGTGACAATCATCGGCTCGGGCATAATGAACTCCAGATTTTCACCGCCGTGGAAGTAGGTGGAGAGGGCCATCATCGCCGAGTAACCGGTGATGTACGGGTCCTCCAACACCGAAGCCGCAAGACGTTCCTGTTGAATGTCCGTCTGGATACCGGGCCAGGCACCGAATCCGTAGACTTTCACCGTCAGCTGTTTGTCCGCTACCAACCTGACGGCGGCGGCCGCGCATGGCGCGTCCAAAGCCACGACGGCCTTGACATCATCGTGTTGCTGGAATGCCTCCCAGAGGGCCGTGAGCACGGACTCTTGGCAGTTGACATCTACCGCCGTGAGCCCCGTCAGCCCATTGGTCAACGCGTATTGAAATCCCTGTCGACGTGTGGCTGCCGCGTCGTCATCGGAACCGTTCAAAAGCAGGATCTTTCCCGCTTTGAGTTCTTGAGACACGTGCTGAGCCACGATCCGGCCCAGATGGAAATGATCGGTCGACACGAAGCTCACCAGCGAAATGTTGCTGGGGAGTGGCTTCTCCAGGGCCACAACGGGAATCCCCGCCTCCGCGGCTGCCTCCAACGGCGCGAGTAACTGAGACGCTTCCATGGGCGCGACGCAAACGGCCCGAAATCGTTCATCAACGGCTTTCTGCAGCATTTCCGCCTGCTGACGGGAGTCGTTGCCTGGGGTGTCCATCCATTCCAGCTGCAAATCGAACTCCTGGGATGCGACGGTGATGCCCTCTCTGATCGCCTGCGAGTATGGGTCGTCTGCTTGCCCTATGAGTATGGCAATCCGCTCAGGACGGATAGGCGACGCTGTTGCGGCTCCGGTCGCCTCCTTCGACGTGGACTCGGAGCTGCCGCAACCCGCGAACAGCAGAAGCATAAGCCAGCCGCTGCTGATACCGAGCTGCCGCTTAAGCCAACAGGATGAAGAAAACATAATTCGATGGTCGGGCCTGATTCTGCTACCGCCGTCGACCACGCGAGGGCCGCGCAGGGCCACCGCTCGGGTTATTCGACGGTGGTCGATTTTGCAGGTTGCGTTCGACGATCACGCTGATTGCTTCTTCCCAGGACGTAATACGCTTCTTCTCCCGATTGCGATCCGACGGTTCGTCGTCGTCTTTATTGCCGATCAGATCGTATTCTGGAGTTTGTTCGAATTCGTCATCGTCATCTTCGTCGGTCTTGTCAAACAACTCCGCGGAAGCCTCCAGCCGCAACATGCTGTCTGACGGGGAGGCCGGTTCATCGACGAAACTGGCATCCAACACGTCGGCGGACGATTCTTCGCGCGGTCGGCCCCGTCGTCGCCGACGCGATCGTCCGCGGCGGCTACGACCGGTTCGCTCGGGCCGTTCGGCCGTCCGGTTCTCAAGCTCCACGGACTCGGTTTGCAGCGGAGTCTCCTCGTCCACAAACTCGACATCTTCCTGTCGCTCGAAACGAACTGCGTCGACATCTTGCTGGTCGTCTTTTTCCGAACCGACTTCCTCCCAAAACGGAGTGGGCGAGGGCTGGAACAACGACTCCAGCACACTCTGAGCCTTGGACCGGCTGATGTCATCTTCGTCAGGATCGAATTCCAGCCCCAATGCTGCCAAATGTTCCGTGGAGGAGTTGGGTGCTTGCGTTTCGTGGCCGCGCTCCAGGGCATTCTCGCCGACGGTTTCTTCGGCGGCATGCCGATCGGCCACGGCGGCGGGCTCCGACGATAAACGCGACTGCGTGGCTGGCAATGACTCCAATGCATCCACGCGCTCTTGCGAAGAAGGTCGCGACGGTCTTACCGCCGAACCGAATTGGGACGGGGCTGGTGCTGGCACCTCGACGTGGGCTTCCGGTTCGATCGCCGTCTCGTCATCCGCCGTATCTTCCGGCTCATTGGCTCCGCCAATTCCCAGAATATTGGCCAGGCTCCTCCAATGCGACCTCGGCGGTCGCGCTTTCGGAGTGCGATCGCGATGCGACTTTTTCTTACCTGCAGGCTCTGCGGCGGCGGGCGGTGGCGCAGGGGGGGCCGGTGCTTCCTCGGCGGGGATCGTCGCGCCCAAGGATTCAGCCAGTTGGTGCCAATGGTTGATTTCCGAGCCTTGATCGGAACCGGTGGGTGGCTCGTTTTTTCGTTCGTCCATCAAATTCTCGCTCAATTTTATGCGCCGGCGCCTTCCTTTGTGCAAAGGCTGTTCAAGATTCCCGCCTAAGAACACGGGATGAACCCTCGCATCCCGTCAGCCACGTAAACGGATACGCAAAAAGACCTTACGCCTCCGGGCACGACTCGGCCAAAAACCGCAAACGGCCGTTGGATGTCCGCTGTTCGGCGCTGGGCGATCCTACAGCGAAACAAACCTTTAATATACCGCGTCGATGCGGCTGACGGTAGGCGGAATTCGGCCCCATGCGGCTGGATCGCGGCGATTCGCGACCGCCGCACGCTTTACCACGTCTGTCGGCGCCTGCGCGACGAACGTGCCCTAACCTGCCCGCAGCCGGCCTGATGTGGCGTTTGGACTTTTGAGCGATGGCAGTCTCGGAGGATGGGGTAATTCAGCTCGTTTGGCTAAAAAATGCAGACGAAACCGAAAGACTTGTTCGTACGTGCAGTATTGGATCGATGAATTGTAACAATTCCCCGCCTATCAGGGCGGCCGTTTTGCCTCGGTGAGCTCGTCGACGGAAGGCCTTTGTCCAATGCGACAACGTCGGGATCTGAGCTTTACGGCAAAGTGGGCGCAGCAGGATCCCAACCCGTTACCGCGAATTCGCGTTCGCCCATCTAAAAATCGGAGACACCGATATGAAGTCGCTAACCGTGGCTCTTGGCCTCTCGCTGGCGATCATCGCCACGAACGCTTTCGGCCAGCTGGCATTACGATCGTCGGCCCAGCCCAAGTCAACCCGCTTGAGACAGGCTGATTATCACGAGTCCCACCCCTCCAGATCGCACGTGGATCGTGTCGGTTGCGAGGCTTGCAGCGAAAACATCGTCCCCGACTGTGGCTGCGAGTCGCTATTTCCGGACTGCGGTTGCGAAGCCGCTGGCGGTGGCCGGTTATTCACGCCGGACTGCGGTTGCGAGTCGTTCACGCCGGACTGCGGTTGCGAGTCGTTCACGCCGGACTGCGGTTGCGAGTCGTTCACGCCGGATTGTGGTTGTGAATCGTTTTGTGGCGGGTGTGCCGGTGGATGCGCCGGCGGATGCGACGCCGGGGGGCTGTTTGGGACTGGGCGCGGGCTGGGAATTAAATCCGGGTGTGCGAACCCGTGTGGCTGCGCGATCGGAACGCCAACTTGTGTTCCCTACCCGCGTTGCTTCCTGTTTAAGAGTCCGTGTCTTTCGACCCCTTGCGGTGTTGACCCGTGTTGTTCGACGATTTTCTCAGAAATGTGGTGTGACATCAAATCCTGGATGTCGACTCGACCGACTGTCCCCAGCGCGGCTTGTTGCGGGAGTTGCGTCCGCAAGCCTTTTGGATTCGGAAATTGTCAGTCAGGGCTTATTTCAGGCATGACGATCGGTTGCGGTGGTGGTTGTGGGGGCGGTTGCGGAAGCTGTTTTCAGGATATCCTGCAGCCGCGCTGCACTGGGGACTGCTGTGCCCGTCCCGCTCCATTGCGTACGATGGCGTCATCGCTCGTGGGGCGCGTTTCCTGTCTCTGCGGAGGATGCGGTGGCGGCGGATGTGCAGCGCCCGTGATGTGTGGTGGCTGTTCCGACGCAGTGCCCGACGGTTTCGCGGATGGTGAGTACTACGAATCGTACGAAGCGGCCGATGGCGGACATGTCGTCACGCCGTCGCGCAGCTCCGACGGCGGGTACTACACAAGCTCCAGCTCCAATGCGCGAACGAAACCCCGCGGCACGTCCTCTCGTTACTTTACGGTCACACGTCCTGGGTCCAATCAAACCGAATACGTGACTGCGCAGGAGTATGCCATGATCCAAGCGGGACGGGCTGCGAAAGCGGAGCAGGCGACACGTGAGCTGAAGGTCAAAGGCGAGATGCCTGGCCTCGAAGTCGATACGCAGATGCCGCAGATGACTCGGTCTCCGGGTTTGAAAGACCAATCGCGTCGTGCGTCGAAGTCTGGCGTGGAAAAAGCAACATTCAACTCCTCCAAACGGCGGACGTCGCCACGGTCGCCAAGTCAGGATTCCGCTGACGATTACATCAAATTTGAT
The DNA here is from genome assembly GCA_963695565.1 of uncultured Planctomycetales bacterium. Classification (GTDB taxonomy): domain Bacteria; phylum Planctomycetota; class Planctomycetia; order Pirellulales; family Pirellulaceae; genus CAVOGW01. The sequence goes on along the minus strand of CAVOGW010000001.1, from coordinate 156,108 downwards.
CGTTGAGATGCGATGAAGGTCACTGGGGCGGGCTGCGGAAGCCCCGAAAGCCGGTCCATGCTCAAGTGTCATCCTGAGACAGCTGACAACGTGCGTAGCACGGGTCAGCGACCGAAGGATCTTCCAGAGACGATGTTCCAAGTGCGACCGTAGATGCCGGAGGTCCCGGACTCACCCCTGCGGGCTATGTCACGTTGCCGGCAGATCCTCCATTCCGCTCCGCTACGTTCAGCATGACACGATTGCGGCGATCTTTGCCGCAATCGGGATGTTGTGTCGTACGATGAGGGCGTCCCGGGGTTGCCTTCGCCTCTTTTGGAAAATCTGGGAAAATTTCGGGACCTGCTTCGTTGCCAGCGAGGCCAGCTTTGAGCACAATATCGGGCTTGCGGTGTGCTTTGTTTGACGGCACACGAATCTCGAACGCTCGCATCTGAGGCCCGTAACCATGCACTTGGCAAGTCGCTTCCGCTCATTCTTACCTCACAAGTCCCGTCGCGTTGCTCAGCACCGACAATCCCGATTTGGCTTTTTGAAGGCGGAGTTGCTGGAAGATCGATGGTTGTTGGCCACGGGCGTCATTCCGGAAGGAGCGCTGGTCGAACGAACGGCCTTGGGAGCCGGAACGATTGGCGTTTCGGGTGAGATCGACAGTTTTACGGTAGCGCTGGATGCCGGGCAGACCGTCACCGTATTGGCCGCCTCCTCGGCGGGCCTGGCGCCAGCCGTGACGCTGCGTAGTCCGTCGAATACGCCACTGGGAACTGCTTCGGCACCCGGGAACGGGACGGCCGTCCTGCAGACGGTGTCGGCGGCCACCGCGGGCACGTACACGATTGACGTGACGGGTATGGGAGGTGCCACAGGCAGCTACGATTTGACGTTGATCTTGAACGCGCTCGCGGAAAGCGAACAATTCGGTGGATCCAGTAATGATTCGCCGGCGTCAGCCGAAGACCTGTCGAGCGCTTTCATCACCGTAGCCACCGGGCCCGATATGACGCGTGCCGCGGCGATCGGTCGGGTAGATACCGCGACGGCCGATTTTTTCAGCTTCACGCTGGCTGATGGAGAACGAGTGTCACTGGCGTTGGGAGCCGCTGACGAAGGCGCCAGACTGGACCTGTTTGACGCCACCGGAAACGTCCTGTTGGCACGCGGAGTGACTGCCCAGAATGTGACGCAGAGCATCACGGGATTTGTGGATGGAACATCCGATGGATTGGCCACTGCCTACCTGGCCAAGATCACGAGGAACGCGGCGGCCGTGGGGGCCGAATACACGCTGGTCGTCACGCGCGGCGCGGACTTTGAAGCGGAAGGCAATCCCAGCTTCGAGATGGCTCAACGATCCGACGCAACACTCGGCAACGTCACGACGCTGGACTTCAGCGGCACGACGTTACTGACTGAATTCACCGGCATGGACTCCAATAGCACTCTGTGCGGATGCCAACCGCCTGACACGCATGCCGCTGTAGGGCCCGATCACATCGTCGAAGCCGTCAATACGGCCTTTACGTTTTATACCAAGGACGGGACGTCCGTGTTCGGACCGGTCGAGTTTGAGGACTTCTTCACACCGGCTGTGGTCGCCGGCGAACAATTCCTGTTTGACCCCGTCGTCGCCTACGACGAGCAGATCGATCGATTTGTCGTGGCCGTCCTGTCCGCCCAGTCCTCGTCTTCCGCGGAATCCGACCTGTTGTACGCCGTTTCCAATACGTCGGACCCCACGCAGGGCTTTACCGAACAGCATCGCATCAATTTCGGTGTGGTCAGCCCGGGACTATTCGCCGACTATCCCAAGGTAGGCTGGAATGCCGACACGCACACGTTTTCCCTGAACATGTTTGGCTTCTCCTTCTCCAACGTGGACATACTTTCCATCGATAAGTCGACGGTGACCGACGCGAATCCCGACACGTTTTCGTCGTTCATTGTGCAGTCACCGAATTCGTTCGCCAGTCTGGACGACTTTACGATGGCTGTGGCCACCATGCACGAGTCGCAACCGGGCGATCCCATGTGGTTTGTGGAGGAGCAGTCGTACAACGGCGGCAACATGGCTCGAGTTGTCAAAATGGAAAACCAGCTTTCGCCCAATCCGATCTTCACGACCTACGATGTTCCCGTCAATTCATACGCCAGCCCTGTGAACGCGCCTCAGGGGGGAGGTGGCACATTTGAGACCAACGATGCACGGATGTTGAATGCCGAATTTCGAGACGGTCGCCTGCTGGCGACGCACGCCGCGGGTATCGGCGGTCGGACGCTGGCCCGTTGGTACGAGTTTGACACGACGGCCGGCTCACCGACGCTGACCCAACAGGGAAATGTCGATCCTGGACCCGGCATTCACACCTATTTTCCATCGATCGCCATCAACAACTCCGGCGACATCGGTATGACCTACATGCAATCCTCTTCGAGCGAATTCGTCTCGATGTACGTCACCGGCCAGGCCTTTGGCAGCGTCCCCGGTTCCTTGGCTGAGTCCGTTCTGGTGAAGGCAGGAAACGAAAATTACGGCGGTTTTCGCGGCGGCGACTACAGCGGCATCACCGTGGACCCGATCACGGATACGTTTTGGGCCGCCAATGAAGTCAGTTTGAATGGGCCCGCGCCCAACCCTTTGTGGAGCACCTGGATTGGCGAATTTGCCGTCGCTCCGTTACCGGACGAGGACTGGTATCAGTTCGCCGCGAATTCCGGAGACAATCTGTCATTGCGGACTTTCACGCCGTTTCAAGGCTCCAACCACATTGAGAATCTGCTCAATCCGGTCCTCGAATTGTATGCTCCGGACGGTTCCTTCATCACGTCCGACGACAATTCGGCGGGAGGGCTGAACGCGCTGATCAACCACGCGGCCACGCAAACGGGCAACTACCGAGTGCACGTCCTGGGTGCCAACGCGTCGGCGGGAAGTTATCTATGGCGCGTGAGTGGTTCTTCGGCGGACAACGATCCGCCCGCGGTCGTGGCCGTAGATCCCGCGGACGGGATGGTGCTCCCGGCATTTCCCACCACGATCACCTTGGACTTTTCCGAAGGTCTGCTGCTTTCCAGCGTCACCCCCAATGACTTGCTGATCGACGGGGTGCCGGCGACGGCCGTGACGGCGCTGGACGGGGACACCTTGCAATTCAGCGTGAACCCCAGTTCCAACGTGGGCGACGGGGTCTACACCGTGACACTGAATGCGGGAACGGTATTGGACTATGCGGGCGCCGGCAACGGAGCGTTTGCCTCGACCTTTTCGCTGGACACTACCGGCCCGCGGATCCTGGCCACCGCCTGGAATGATCTGCCGTTTCCGGGCACCAGCACGTTTGACCCAGGGACGCTGACGTTCGCCGCCACCTTTGGCGAGGGGCTATCGACTTACCGCAGTGCGCGGTTTGGACTGCGATCACCCGGTCCAGACGATGTGATCCTTACGGAAACGGTCACCGGGCAGACGATTCCCGCAACCGCGGTTGATTTCGACGCGCTCACCAATACATTTACCGCCGAGTTCCCACCCCTGCCGGAAGGCAATTTTCAACTGCGTCTACTGTCCGGCGATGGATCATTCGAGGACGAAGTGGGCAACGACCTGGATGGTGAGCCCAACGGTGGCGGGGATGGCACGATCACGGGCGATGGTGTACCCGGCGGAGATTACTTCGTCGATTTCGTCGTCGATCGGAACTCGGGTTCCGTCGGCGTCAACCCCTTCCAGCGCTGGGATCCACTGGGCAGCGTCGTGGCATCCAGCGAGGGAAATACGGGCTTCTTGAACTATGCCGGGGACATCGATCCGTTTGGCATCTATGCCGAGGCTGGAGAGCAGTTGTCGGCCGTCGCGACCCCGGGTAATTCGGGCGCAACCTTGTCGATCCAGTTAGGAACGTCCAGTGTTACTGCGTCCGGGCCGGGACAACCCGTGATTCTTCCGGTGCAGTCGATTACTTCGACCGGCAATGCCATCCTGGCCGTGGACGGGGACATTCCCAGCGACTACACCTTGTCCGTATACCGGAATGCGAATACGTCAGCGCTCGTCGAGGGGGGCACGGTGCCGATCGACGACTCGGAGTTCGCCTTAGGGGATGGCCGGTTTGCCGCGGTGGGAGCTTCCACGGGCAGTATCGGGCTCCCCACCTTATCTCATTACAACAATCCCGGCTTGTTCATTGACATTGCCACGACGGGAACGCCCCTGAATCTGGGGGACGATTCAGAAGCCACCATCATGACCAGTGTGGGGAATAGCCTGTTTCCAGCCGGTCCTACCACGGTGGGTAATAACGGGGTCGTGGCCTCGGGAGCCGGTCGCGACGTTTCGGTTACCAATGCAGCTCTGCCCACTTCCAGTTTTGCCGCCGCCCTGGTCCCCTTCTGGGACGACATCGACTCGGATACGGGCAATGTCTACTGGGAGGAGCGAAATGTCAACGGCATTAATACGTTAATTGTGCAGTGGGATGACCGGCCGCGATTCAGCAACATTGGCGACGCCACGTTTCAGATTCAATTGTTCGCCTCCGGACCCGTCGTCGCTCGCTATGCGTATCGCGACGTCGTGTTTGGCGATGCTCAGTTCGATTTCGGGGCCAGCGCCACCGTCGGCTTCCAAAGCAGTGCCACGTCGGCGCTGCCGTTCAGTTTTAACTCCCCCTCGTTGGCGGATGGTGATGTGATTGACGTCGTCTCCGTGGCACCTACGCTCGACGTCGATGACTTCACCATTGACTTGAGTGGCCGCGTGGGCTCACGCGTGGATATTGCCATCGCGGGACGGGAAGCAGACTTCTCCGGTCAGACTTTGGAGTTGCTCAACCCGGGTGGCACACCCGTGGCCGTAGGATCATCAACTCCATTGGGTACGGCGGCTCCAGGCATTGACCTGGCCATCCTGGATTATCCGGTCACCGCTCCGGGCGTCTACACCGTGCGCCTGAGTTCGATGACCACCGCGCGTTATGCAGTGGTCGTGACGGATGACGCTCGGTTGGAAGTGGAGCCCAATAACTTGCTGTCCAATACGCTACGCTCGGTGCAACCCAATCTGGGTGCCATCGGGTTCCTGCAAGGCAATAATGTGAATTTTGTGCAATACAACGACGCCACCGCGTTCATTGACATTTCCACCACCGGGACGCCCCTGAACCTGACCGACGACTCGGAAGCGACCATCGTCACCACGGTCGGCAATACGCTGATGCCCGCCGGATCCGTAACCGTGGGCAATAATGGCGGAATCTTGTCGGGTGCGGGCGGTGACCTTTCTACGGCCAATACGGGACTTCCCACGACGGCGTTTAACGCGGCCTTGCTTCCCTTCTGGGATGATATCGACGCCGACACGGGTAACGTGTATTGGGAAGAGCGAATCGTCGACGGCATCAACACCTTGATCGTCCAGTGGGACAATCGGCCCAGATTCAGCAACATTGGGAACGCCACGTTCCAGGTGCAACTGTTCGAGACCGGGCCTGTCGCCGCCCGATTTGCCTACGAAGACGTCGTGTTTGGAAATTCGCAATATGACTTTGGCGCGAGCGCGACGGTGGGATACCAGACGAGTCCCACGACGGGTGCTGCATTCAGTCAGGATTCCGCGGTTTTGTCCGACGGAGACGTGATCGATTTGCTGGTGATCGACACGGACCTCTATGCACTGTTGCTTGCTCCGGGCGAAACCGTGACGATTTCCACGCGTACGCCGCTGGATGGCGGTGAGCATGATCCGTTGAACTCGCTGAATCCCGCCTTGAAATCCTGAACACCTTCGGGTCCTCGGTAGCCTCGGATGCCGGCTCCTTGGATGGCAAGAACGCGCGATTGAGCTTTACGGCCGGGACTGACGGACCCTACTACGTGGCCATCAACAACGAACAGGGGATTGGTGAGTACGAGTTGTTGATTCAATCCGGAACATCCACCGCCGGTGATTTTGACGCGGATGGTGATCTCGATTGCGACGACGTGAACGCTCTAACACAAGCAATCGCCAGCGGCAGCGGCGACTTACGGTACGATGTGACCGGCGACAACCTGGTAAATCTTGACGATCTGGATGAATGGGTGCTGAATCTCAAGGGGACGTTGTTCGGCGATGCCGATCTCGATTTCTCCGTCGACGGCAACGACTTCATCCTGTGGAATGCCAGCAAGTTCACTTCCGGAACTGCCTGGTGCTCCGGTGACTTTAACGCGGATGGACGCACGGACGGGGAGGACTTCCTGGTCTGGAATGCGAACAAGTTCACCAGTGCGGGCCTGCGTGAGGGGGGCTCGTTCACGACGTTGGGGGCCGTTGAATTGGACCTCGCTGTGGCCGTAGGACGCACGCAAGACGCGGCAATCGTCAGCCTTGAGGAAGTCGCCACTCCCGGTACTGCCGCCGCAACGCCCTTGGCCGCCCAGCAAGCCCCGCGCGGCAAACCATTCATCGTCGGCCGGCGATTACCGGCAACCCATGTGGAGTCCATCTTCGCTCAGGTCGATGATCACTGGGACCGGGAGGCGTAATGCGTGCCGGCGAGCCGCTGGCGCGAGCCCAACGGCACTCCCTTTGGGCATTGTGGAACCGTTGTCCCTAACTGTTTCCCCCGACAATTTCGCGATTCGCGGAACAACTGAGGACAATTGTCCTACCAACTAAGTGCCCTTGGGCGTGCGCCTGCGTGTTGGCTCGTCGCGCTACGACCCCAGGCAGCTGGTGCGGAATCGTCGCAGCGGGGCCGTCGCGTGATTTGGCGTGCGACATCGGTCACGGCGTCCCCGTTTGGTTGGAGACCGTGCAATTTTTGTGCAGTCAACGCCGCTGGTCGTGGGCTTGAGGCACGGACGGGGCTCGCCGATGGCGATGCGCGCTGCGGCGGCTGATCAGGCCACTTCGGTGGGAGTGGGCTGAGGCGCCTGGCATACCAGCGCAGCGACATGGTCGCCCAGCAGGTCGGCGGGGTTAATGACTTCGTGAATACCTACTTTGCGCATGCGGTTCCCCAGGCGGGGGTCGCTGGACAGTGCGTACACCAGCACCTCCTGGCCAATGTCGTTGCACGTAATGCCGATCAGCAGGTTGTCCACTTCGGATTCCATGGCGGCAATCACGATGCGCGCGTTCAAAACGTTGGCCGAAACCAGGGTGAGTTCACTGGTAGGGTTACCTTCCAGCACCCAAACTCGACGAAAGCGAGAGCGAATCTCTTCCAGTCGCTCGCGTTGCGTGCCCACCACCACAACGGGTACTCGTTTGCGGACGAGGCGTTCGACCAAGGCATGGGCCACAGGCTCGGTACCGCAAACGATCACATGCCCCTGTAGTTCGGAAATCATTCGGATCATCCTTCTGCGAAAAAAGGTCCCGTTCAAGTCCATCTCGACGATGTAACTGGTCAGGGATGCCGACCAATAGGTCATCACAACCAGCGACAGGAAGATCAGACCGCCCGTAAAGGCACGGCCGACTTCCGATAGACCACGAATTTCTGAATAACCCACGGTGGACAGGGTAATGACGGTCATGAACAGACTATCGCTGAACGACCAGCCCTCGATCCACAGATATCCGCAGGATCCGACGAGCACAAGTGCCAACAGGGCGAGTGCGATGGGCACCAATCGGTTCATCTCGCTATCCCGTCAGGCCTGAAAGGACGCCTGCAATGACTCGAAGCCCTCTTGAGCACGTTCCCAGAGTCCGTTCAAATCCGCCGGCTGCAGGCGCAGCGGAGCTTGCGATATCATCCGATCCACATCTTGTTCATCCGGTTGTTCTAATCCCAAGCCCCAGTGCCGAGACAGACCATTCGCCACGCTAACTACATCCACCAGGCCCGCGGGGACGTTCGGATCGAGTGGATCGTGGTGGTTGGAAATAGCCATGGCGATATCGAGGGGCAACCCCCATTCGTCGGCGCAGCGCAAACCCAACTCCTGATGGTCTGTGCCAAACACCTCGCGCTCGGCGGCAATTCGCTTATCGGGTGGCGTTGTGGAAATCACGTCAAGGTACTTTTCGGCCATGGCATCGAGTAAAATCAGCTTCCCGGCGTCATGTACCACACCTGCCAGAAACGCTTGCTCGTGGGAAATCCCGTCGGCCTGGGACAGCAAGGTGGCCACGGTAGCGCAGGCCAACGAGTGGCTCCACAGCGACTGACGCCAGGTTTCGCCGTCCGAGGTGAAGACCTCGGCGGCCGCCACGGTCAGTGCCAAATTCCGCACCGCGCGGAAACCCAGCACCACGATGGCTTGCCGCAGGCTGTTCACGCGACCAGGCATGCCGTATACGGCGCTGTTGGCCACGCGCAGGATCTTAAGCACGATCGCCGGATCGCACTGCATCAGCTCGCACAGATCGCTGGCCGTCATCCCGGCTTGATTGCAAGCCGACGCAATTTTCATGGCGCTTGCAGGAAATGGGCGAACTTCGGGAAGCTCGTCCAGTCGATAAGTCGCAGTGTCCAATTTGCCGTCCCCCCTACCTTTGACCGAGTGCCAGTTTCCCATCGGATGGCGACACCTGAAGCGGAACTGAAACGTACTTCTTGCCAGAAGTACGAAATGAGAAATCGCCGATTGGTAATCGAAGGGCACGCGGCGAAGTTGCCCACGAAAACACCCAATTCGGGCGAACACAGGCTTACGCAGCCGGCATCAGCGCACAAGAATGCGCACGCCGCAAAATGCAATCCGGTCAGTCGAAGGACTTGATCGGAAACCGCGCAAATTTCCGAATTTGCGGGTATCGTCGTTGTCGGCACGCCAGGACCAACACGGATCAGCAGCGGCTACCGCCAGGTAGGTTTTTTGCGCCTGGCTTTCGGATTGTTCGGAAGTTCAAGGTCGGCGAACTTCTTGGGCTTGCGCTCCGCGTATTGCACGATCGTGGCCAGGGGGGGGCCCACTTCGTCGGTGTCCACGCCGCGGACAAATCGTACCGAGTCGCCCACGGACAGCCGAGCAAAGGGGCGCTCGCCCGATACATTTTCACTGCCGAATAGCAATTCTGGTCCCCCGGTGTCCGCTGAAATGAAACCGAGGCGCGTTCTGAGCCGCAGCTTCGTAATAAAGCCCAACTCGGCGTGCTGGAGCACTGGTTGCGGCTGCGCGCGCGCCCTGCGCCGCCGTGCGGCGCAACCCGCGAGTCGGGTTTTTCGCTGGCGGCACGGAGCCTCCTGACGAATTTGGCTCTCGGTTTGGTCGCGGCGGGGTCTGGCTCGTACTGCACGACTTCGTCGACTTGCATCTCGGCGAAGCCACCCTCCACCGACGAGGAGTGAAAAAACAAGTCGCCTTCCCCGGTCTCGGGTTGAATAAACCCGAAGCCCTTATCCTTGGAGATGGAAATGACTTTTCCGGAAAGCATCGGAGTGACACCCTGGGTGGTTATTTGCGGCAACGCAACTGGACGGCGCCATTTTGCGACTGTACGACAAGCACGAAACGCAATTCTTGCGGTTGGGCATGATGCCGACACCCGCAATTTAGCCGGACCGCGGGCTCACTCGCTGGCGCGTCGTGCTTGTATTCTCCCGACTTTTACTGCTGGGGTGCTTCGGCTCCACGACAACTTCCATGGAGCACGCATGCTGGGCCGTATCCACTGATTGGCTTCGTCGTCACCTACGATCTTTTCGTGCAGCGGATCCCATGTCAATGGTCGACCGGTGAGCATGGCGATATTTACCAGATGGCAAACGGTGGCCGTCCGGCAGCCGACTTCGGCATTGGCGACCGGTTGTTCGCGTGATTTGACGCATTCCACAAAATTGCCATGATGTCCCGGGGCATGCTGCTGATTGAGTCTGGACGCCAGGCCATCCAGCAGTTCCGCCGGTTGGGCTTGTAAGGCACCACCATGAATGTGAATGAACACGGATCCCGTGTCGCCGACGATCTTCAGTCCTCGTGGTCCGCGGTTTCGACCGACGACTTCCACTCCGTCAGCATACGTACAGTCAAAATGATAGTCCATAAAGGCATCGTACAGGCTCCCGGCATTTCGCTGCCCCTCCGCCTTGATGGACACCGGTCCCGAGTCATCCCTATTTAATGCCAGCTGCGCGATGTCGATGATGTGGGCGCCGCGATCGGTCATTTCGCCACCGCCGTAAGCCAGAATGAACCGCCACCAAAAGTGCGCCCGCCGCTCGTGGTACGGGACAACCTGGGTGTGGCCCAACCAAAAGTCCCAGTCGAGTTGTGGGGGGACCGGCATCGGCGCGGGAATGCCGCGAAAGCGCATGACCTGCTGATGATGCGGTTCGTCCCCGCATGGCATGTTGACTTCTACGCGGGAAAGTTTTCCCAGGCTCCCGCGACGAGCCAGCTCGGCGGCAAATCGCACTTGGGGATTGGATCGTTCGTGACTGCCCGTCTGCAGCACACGGTTCCGGCCCTGCGCGGCGTCCCGTATCGCCCGTGCTTCGCCAATCGAGTTCGCCAATGGTTTCTCACAGTAGACGTCACAGCCCGCTTTCATGGCGGCGATCGATGTGAGTGCGTGCCAGTGGTCGGGCGTGGAAACGTGCACGGCGTCGAGTTGTTCATGGTTCAGCAGTTCGCGAAAGTCGCTATAGGTCCGGCAGTCGCTGTTTCCATAATGAGCATCGACCTGTCGCTTGTCTTCCGCCGCATGTCGACGGTCAACGTCACACACGGCGATCAACTGAACGTCGTTGCGTTTCAGGAATTCCGCCGTATTGTCCTTTCCCTTTCCTCCGCAGCCGATGGCTGCCATCACCACGCGATCACCAGGTGGGACGGCCCCGCCGAGCCCGAGTGCCGAGGCACGGACAAAATCGGGAACCAGCAGCCGGCTGCTGGCGAGTCCGACCACGGAGCCCATGAATCCACGTCGCGTGAATTGATGCTGAAGCATGGATCGAACCTCAGTACTCGGCGAATCGTCCAGACCCGCGCTCGGCAAACTCGCCGGTGTGTTGGAGGCCGACGTCGTGTGCACCCGGCGATGACGCGTTTATCGCTGAGTCAATTGCACCCACATATACTGCTCCTGTCGATCACGATGATTCCAGACCGCCAGCTCAACCCAGCCGTTTGGATCCGCCAATTGGGCGAAGGCGGCTTGCAGCGGAAAATAACCGTTGGCGTAACTGCCGACGGGGTAGCCGTTCACATCCAGAATGTAATCATCGGGCTCGAGACCCGCGTAGTAACCCGGCGTCCAGCTGACGACATTGACGATCCGCAATCCCAGCGGCGCGTCCGTAGTATTCACGCCCAGTTGCCAGTTGGAATACCCGGGACGCACGCGAACTCTGGCTTGCGGCACGCTGGTCTGGGCTGGGACGCGATAGCCCTGGCCCACTGCAGCCTGGCGGCGATTGGTGGGCATTTGCTGCACATTGCGTGTGTTCACCTGCCTGCGCGTCTTAGGCAATTGGACATTCAGCGTACTCTGCTGCGCTAAACAATCTGAGATGCATACCAAGGTGATGCAGGAAAAAATTACGCTCGCGATGCCTAGGTGCTTCATGATTTTGCTCCTGTTCGAGTAGATCAATGCGGGCAAAGTATTTGACAAAGTGATTGCCCTGATTGCCGCTGCCAAAAATAGACACTAACCGCCAAGCATCGTCAATTACGCGTCCGGAATCCTCCGCAGCCGGCTTACGTGCCTCCATGCAGGCACGACACCAATAGGAATCGCCCCATTTGAGATTGCGCCTGTTTAGCGGTAGTTGGCCGAAACTCGTGATTTGGCTAACTTGGCAGGCTCACTCGCTTGCGCAGCGTGCTGGTATTTTCGTGAAGGCGGGCACACTCGCTTGCGCAGCGTGCTGGTATTTTCACAAAGTTTCGTCGGTAGCGCGACTTCGAGAAGCGCCAGGCGTATGTCGTTCGCGTCCGCGTTCACCCGCCCGCGACGGGACGGCGTCAACGTTGACATTGCTGACAAGCATAGACCTTTCGGGCGGCCAGCAACCAGGAGCTGATTTGGCCGTCACAAGTGGCGCAGCGCGCTTTTTTATAGATCAACAGTCGTTCGGAGCGGTTCATCCGGCTGCGAGGTTTGCCGATCTGTTTGGGGTCAGCTACGATAATGCGATTATAGCGGACTCCGATCTTCATCAACTCGCAGGTCAGTTTCCAGAGCGCCAGCAGCTCTTCGCACGACACGTCCTTGCCCATTCGCTGGGGATGGATCTTGAGCAAGTAGAGCAACTCGCTGCGGTAGACATTTCCGACCCCGGCAATTACCGATTGATTTAACAACAGGGTTCCGAGCGGGGCCCGGCTACTGCTGATCCGTTGCGCCACGCGCGTGAAGGAACCGTCGTGGCGCAGTGGGTCGGGGCCCAACCGAGCGCGAATGCCTTCGTATTGCGACCGTGATATCAAGTCGCACGCCGTGGGGCCATTCAGGTCAAACGCCTGCTCCGGGCCGATGACCCGCAGGCGAACCTGCCCTTGTGGTGCTGGAACCGGAAGGCGATGAAGGCGAAATTTACCGTACAAACCCAAATGAATATGCAGCAACTTGTCCCCGCGCCAGTGGTAAAACAAGTGCTTACCATGAGCCTCGATGAGCTCCAACTTGCGCTCGTTCAGGACGCGGGCTTCGCGGGAGAAACGCCCCTGCGGAGACTGGACCTGTAGCGTGTGGCCCACAAACTGCCTGGCGTGGTCCCGTGCAACTCGGTGTATTGTGTGGCCCTCGGGCATTTTTTGGACACCCTGCCTCTGGCAAACGCATTGCGCGGAAATGGGAAAATACGTCGAGCGTATCGCGCACGGATCGATTCAGCCAGCTGTGGGAACGCTGGCCAGCAGTGGTAGCCGTGATTGATCCGAGACCACTACGCCTCCCGGCCGCTCAATCGTGATGGCGAACGCCGCCGGCTGAAAAACCCGCAGCTTGGCGTCAATCGGGATCACCACTTCACCGTCTCGATCAATATCGAACACCCCGCCGTCGATGGGGGGACTGTCAGGACGACCCGCATCAATGATCCATAACTGGTACTGTTCAGACGTGGGATCATTAACGGGCAGCCCGACGAAGCGAAGGTAACCCTGCTGTAGCGAGTTACTCCAAGTCACGTCACCAGACAGCTCGGCCGGCACAGATTCATTCTGCACCTGCCAGTGTATCTGGACGGCATCGGTGGCCGACGCCAACGCTCGGCGACGCTGCAGCAGGTCCGGACCCGGTTGTCGGATAACTCCGGACCACAGGAGCGCCACCAGCAGTCCGGCCGCGACGACCCAGCCCGTCCATTCCCGCAAGGATGGCGACGCGGGCTGGCGGCCCACGCGGGCTGGCGCCACACCGTCGGATTCTCCCGCAAGGGCTCCAGCAGGTGTCCCGCGGGCAAAGGCTTGAGCCTGTTCGTATAGCCGCATACTCAGATCTTGGGGTAACGGTGGGACGGTTGTCGGCAGCGATGCCAACTCCACGAAGGCCACAATCTCCTGCATGGTGTCGGGATGCAGTTGGGAATGCGTCTGGAGCAAACCTTGCAGTTCACCGGCATCCTGTTCGTCCAGCGCGTCGAACGCCTGGTCGGCCAATAATTCCAGCAGTCGATCGCGACTGGCATCGGGACTATTCATCGCCGGGCTCCCGATGCATGCTCACGAACCTCCGATCCTAACATTTCGCGTAAGCGAATCAGGCCGCGGCGCGCGTGCGACTTAATGGTGCCCAGCGGCAATTTGGTCCGTTCCGCTATTTCCGAATGACTCAGCCCGCGCTCAATGGACAACTGCAAGATATCTTTCTCATCGGGTCGCAGTTGATTCAGCAGCTGTCGTGCTCGCTGCACTTCGTCGTGGAACTCCAGCGAGTCAACGCGTGTGGAACCCGGATCAACCGGGTCGGCGGGCAAGGGCTCCATGTCATGACGGGGTTGACGACGCTGATAGTCAATCAGCCGCCGTCGGGCGATCATGGAGACAAACGTGACTTCGGCGGATCGTTCCGCGTTGAAACGTTCAGCCGACTTCCAAAGCTGTAGAAAAATGTCTTGAACGACGTCCTCGGCATCCGCACGGCTACGACAACGACGACAAGCCATGGCCCATACCAAACCGCCGTAACGGTTGAGGCATTCGGCCATGGCTTCGGGATTTCCTCGCGCGACGTCTGGTAAAACGGGTGTCTTCACGACGACTGCTTCTAGCATGGTCGACGGTCGTACCCGAACGCGGGGCAAATCGCGGCCGCTGTTAGTGACCGTCTGGCGGGAGAAGGACCTTGTTGATGACGTGAATCACGCCGTTCGTGCACTCAATGTCGGTCTTCACCACTTTAGCTCCATTTACCATGACCGTCGACCCCTCGACTCGAATGTTCAAATTGGAGCCTTCCACGGTCTTGGCGGTCGTCAGCTTGATGACGTCGGCGGCGCGTACTTCTCCGGCCACCACGTGAAACTTAAGAATACGGGCCAACTTGGCCTTGTTCTCAGGCTTCAAGAGACTGTCCAGCGTTCCGGCGGGAAGATTGGCGAATGCCTCATCTGTGGGAGCGAACACCGTAAACGGCCCCTGCCCCTTCAGGGTCTCCACCAGGCCTGCAGCCTTCACCGCCGCGACCAACTTGGTAAAGCCACCTGCTCCAACCGCAGTGTCCACAATGTCGCCGGCCCGAACTTGCGCCGCGCTCATCGCCATCACACCGGAAACTAGACCTACCATTAGTAAATTCTTCAGCATCTTCGGGACTCTCCATAAAAAAATCTGGTTGCCAATAGCTCGCACACGCGAGCCAAGCCTTTGACTCCATGTATTGATATACGCGGCCACCAGACTCTTGGATGCAACAATTCCCACATATTCCACAAATAGCGACCGGCGTCGATTGACGGTGGTCAAAGAGCGGGCGAACCGCGGCGCGGACGAACACGTCGCTTCGCACGGTCAATCCGGTGGATGAGCCGCGGGCAAAGAAAATGCTAAGGAATCGTACGCATCGTCGATGCGTCCTCCGTGCAACGAATAAGTAATTGTTGCTGCTCCGCGTCGACCGACAGCTCTGCTCCGTACTCAGGGCTGGACCAGCCGAATTCTGAAGGAGCTGGCAGACAACCGTTATCGGCCGAGCAAAATACTTTGGGTTGCCGTGAGTCGCGGTCGACAATCCAAATGTCCCGTACGCCGATTTCGGCGTAGAACACGAAGTTGTCGTAGGTCTCGTCATCGCGGCTTGTGATCTCGATGACGGCGCTGGGCCTAACGCCTTTCACGGCGTGAGGCCGCGCGCTCATGGCCGTTTGGCCTAGCCATCACTGCCGGCAGACGGAGCATGCCGGACAAACGCATAGCCGCAGCTGCAGACCTCCTTGCGGACGTGCAGCAGTGCATTGCATTTGGGACAGACCCTGTGCCAGGGTGTACCGCTATTGGCGGGCTTCGCCGGTCGCGGTACGGGCTTTTCCAGTTTAAGCTGATTCTTATGCTTCTGATCGGCTAATCTCACAGAGCATTGAGGATGGACTCCTCCGCGCGAATAACTTATCTCGCCACAAACAGGACAACGATTTCGAGTCTGACTCGGAAGCAACGGAGGCGGTTTCTTGTTAGACATGGATCACACGCCTCCAGATTGTGGACTGGACTGCAACGCAATCAAGTTGATCTGAACGCTCAAGCGTCACACGGACGCGACGACGGTCGTCAACACGACGCCGGTTCAAACCAACCGCACATTCTCGTGCGCGGCCCTTTCGGTCCCTGCCCGACGTCGTACGAGACCCTTTGTCCCTCGTGTAGCTCCTCGAAACGCACGCCTTCCACGGACGAACTATGAAAAAACATGTCCTTGTCGTTTCCGTTCTCGATAAAACCGAATCCCTTGTCCGTAATCCGTTTGATTGTGCCTTCTGCCATATTGGTTACCCATTTCACTAAAGAAAGTAATTGCGGCTTGAACGCCTGAAACATTCAGACGGCCTCGACCGCCAACGCATGGTTTCCTGATCCTCGCTGCGCGGCGCTCGATCCGAGCGCCCCGGGCGGTTATCTTGTCGGCCGGGATGCGGCCGTTCTTCGTCGGTTACGCGACGGTCGCGACGGACGCGACGGTCGTTGTATTTGAATTTCAGGCGCATGCCGCAAGGCATGCTCGGGTGCCTTGGCATTAAGCACATTCTTGCCAATCAGGTTCTCAATGGCCCGCAAGCCTGAGCGTTCGCTGGCCGAACAGAATGAAATGGCAACGCCTCCGGCACCGGCTCGCCCGGTGCGACCAATCCGATGAACGTAACATTCCGGTTCGTCGGGCAGATCGAAATTCACGACGTGCGTGATGCCATCCACATCAAGCCCCCGTGCGGCCACGTCCGTAGCCACCAGCACGCGCACTTCGCTGCTCTTGAAGGCGTCGAGCGCCCGCTGTCGCGCATTCTGGGATTTGTTGCCGTGGATGGCAGCCGCTCGAATGCCACTCCGTACGAGTTTCTCGGCCAGCGTATTGGCCCCACGTTTCGTCCGGGCGAATACCAGCGCTCGATCGACGCCAGCCGCTGCCAACACCTGCTGCAATAGCGCATGCTTGCCGGCTCGTTCAACGTACAACACACGCTGGTCAATCTTCTCCACGCTCTTCGACTTGGGTGACACATTGACGCTGACGGGATCCCGTAACAGCCGATTTGCCAGCTCGATGATTTTCGGCGGCATCGTCGCGGAAAAGAACAGCGACTGTCGTTTGTGAGGCAAGTGGCTGATAATTCTCTTGAGATCAGGCAGAAAGCCCATGTCGAGCATGCGGTCGGCTTCGTCCAGGACAAATACCTCCAGCTGATCCAACTTGATGTGACCCTGGTTCATCAGGTCAAGCAAACGGCCGGGTGTCGCTACCAGGATGTGAACGCCTCGTCGCATGCCCCGCACCTGGTTCGCCTGGCTGACTCCGCCGTACACCAGCGCGTGTCGCAGTTTGAGGTGCCTGCCGTAGGTCGTGTGGCTCTCGCTAATCTGTATGGCCAGCTCACGCGTGGGAGCCAACACCAAAGCAAACGGGCGATGCGGTTCCGCACGGCGCGGTGTCTGCGATAGCCGCTGCAATATGGGCAGCGCGAATGCGGCCGTCTTGCCGGTGCCCGTTTGCGCACAGCCCAAAACGTCACGTCCCAGGATCGCGTGGGGTATCGTTTGCGCCTGAATCGGAGTGGGAATTTCGTATTTTTCCTCGGCCAATGCACGACGCAATGGCTCTATCAAGTCAATTTCCGTAAAAGTCTTCAATGATTCTCCTCAAATAATTTTGTGGTGTGTGCCAAAAATGTGCCCGGGCGCCGGCGCGTGCTTTGCGCAAGCCGCCACGCGGTCCCTCGGCCGTTGTTGCTGATCATGAAACCCTGGACAAACAAGAAAGCCACAGAAGTTAGTGCGTCCACCAGGACGCGGGCGGCTTTCCAGAGCGGTCAACGCAACCGATAGTTGGCAGCAGAAATGTCGGCTAACGTGCCGAAACAGGTTTGTCGGGGTGTGAGAGTCTCCAGCTCCATAAGAAACCCCGTCGGGTCGGAAAACGCCTGGGACTCTATTCGAGCAGCGTTACTTGCTTCTTTCCGACCGCATGACACAGGTTCCTTCCAGAAACCTGTAATCTGGCATAAGTATACTCCCTATTATCGACTTCGCCAAGCCACATTCGGAACGATATTCGTCAGATCGTGAAGTCGAGGGGCTCAAAAGCGGTCCATTCGTGTGAAAAATTACGGCAACGGCGTGGAAAAAGCGATGGCGGCGTGCCGGTAGCGAGCCGAGTGGCATCAGCCCACCACGGCTCGGTCCGCCATCCCGGGTCAATAGACCAAATTCAGCCGTACCCAGAACAAGTTGCTGCGCGATTGAAATTCCGGTGTCCGATTGTAGGCCACTGGCGTGGCGAAAATCGCGTGCTCCCAATCGAACGTAACCTTCGCGAAATCATTGAGGAACCAGTTGAGGCCCACGTCAATCATCTGCACGCGCCGCGTCCACAAGTTGGCGTCGGCCAGCCCCGCCGTAAACACCTGTTCGCCAAGAGTCAATTCGCTGTACCGCACAACGCACTGCCAGGCGCCCGGCCCCTGGCCGCCCAGGTGCGGTTCAAAGGGAGATAGGGGAGGAACCAGGCCTGGGCCCTGGACCGATTCGCCCGTCAGCATATATCCGAGCTGCACATGGTAGCCGTCCAGGGGTAGCAGCACGCGCGTGTTTTGGTGTGGCAGGGCATAACCGCTGTAACCACTGTCCCAGGCGGCGAGCATCGTCAGCGGGCCCCAATACAGTGAAGTATGCAGTTCCCACAGGTTGCGCCGCCTAGTTCCCTGACTCCTTCGTTAAAAGCCAAAAAAGGAACGTTGGCTCTATTTACGGGCGTGTCGGTATTGAGACCCAACGTCGTGGCGTTGGTCGACGTCCGCAACACGATCGGATTCAGCGGATTATCCTGTAGTCCGTAACTCACGGATCCTCCCACATTGAAGTTCTGGCCGTCTGGACCGAGAAATGGTCGGGCGTTCAAGAACGCCACGATGTCCTTCGCGGAATTTTCATCTCCAAATGAATTCCGCGGCCCGTTGAAGACGCCCACCGCGTAGTCCAGAAGCTCATGGCAACACTCGCCGCTGGCCATCATGCCTACCATGCGGTTCAATGCGAAATTGACGTTGAATAACGAGCGCTCGGGCGATAACAGTTCCCAATTCGAGTACTTGTAGAAATCGTAGGTGTAGGGTGTCTTGAACCGCCCGATTGTCAATTTCATTCGTTTGTCATAATTAAAACGCACATAAGAATTCAACAAGTTCAAGCTATTAAACCCGCGCTGCACCGAGATCTGGTATTCGATAGGCGGTGTCAGTCGCCCGCTGAAGTAGATCCGTGACCTGGGCAGGTAGAAGCCGGTATTTACCGGATCCTGGTCCTCCTGAGAGAAAACGCGGGAATCCACCTGCACCTGACCGTTGGCCACGAGACGAAAGCGACCGTCCGGCGTCTCGAAACGGAATCCCGATTCGTCAAACAATGACTGCAGGGCCCGATCTGAAACGGCACTGGATGCCTCGATGGGCTGGGTGATCGCCTGCGCCGCATGCTTCACTGCTTGCGGCTCTGTGAGCAGCAGTTCGTTTTGCCGCACCACGGCGTCGATACGTTGAGACAAAGTGTCCTGATTGGCTTGCAGGCGTTGTAATTGCCCTGCCCAATCGGCAGGGTCCCCCGCCACTCCATCTTGCCCGGTTGCCACGGGTGGCAATTGCTGGCTGCCCGCTGTATGCCGTGGCTCCGACCAGCTCGAATTATGGTC
The DNA here is from genome assembly GCA_963695565.1 of uncultured Planctomycetales bacterium. Classification (GTDB taxonomy): domain Bacteria; phylum Planctomycetota; class Planctomycetia; order Pirellulales; family Pirellulaceae; genus CAVOGW01. The sequence goes on along the minus strand of CAVOGW010000001.1, from coordinate 136,838 downwards.
GGACGCTGGCGAAGCCACGCTGACCACCGGCGACGCCAGGTCAAACTGAGCGTACGTCGGGCGTGACACAAGCAGGCATGCCCACAGGCCGTTCAACAACCACACCGCAGCGGCGATACGATGACAGTCAGGTTGCATGCGGCTCATTTGTACGCACTCGAAACGCCGTGGATCGACGTGATCTTGAGATACCAAGCGCGCAACGCTGTCGTCGCGGCCAACGGCTCCATCGGTTTAATCGGCAATCTTAACCCAGCTTCGCCAGTCTGAAGCCGCTTGTGTTCCGAGAGTTTGCAGCTCAGCGGTTATCGGTCCCACGTCATCCTGGACTGGCGGCGCTCCGAGGTCATCCTGAACGGAGCGGACCGGAGTGAAGGATCTGCCAGCAGCCGTGACATCGCCTGTAGGGGGTGTCCGGGATCCCCGGCGGCTACCTTCGCGGGTCGCACAACGTCCATGGAAGATCCTTCGGTCGCTGACCGTGCGACGCATGTCGTCCGCTCGCTCAGGATGACATTTTGACCGTGGCGCGCACGCGGTCAGCCGGTTCAGGATGACCGGCGTTGCCAGACGGCATCCGTCGCCCGCTGCAGGATGTTCCAGATTTGATCGATCCACGCATAGTGCTCGGGCTTCATCAGAACAGTACGCAGGCAAGTGACGGAAGCACAATCACGGTCCATCCCTTCCAGACGGGGATCGAGCACATCCGGCGACAGCTCCACAAGTGCCAGGTGCAGTTGGTGGCGGGCAGCCTCTTGGAAGATGTCACGAGCGAGTTGCGAGGCTTCGCTGAGTCGCGTCGCTTGCAGGGCCCAGACGACAATATCCAATTCTGGCTCCATCCATGTCACAAATCTCGCGTCCGATTGCAGTCTTTCATGCAGTGCTAAGGCGGCAGCCCGGCAGCTGCTGAGCATGGAGGCAAACTCGCCGGAGCGTACGAGCGGCAACATCCGCTGGGTAGCCCACAAAGCCACCGCGGCCGCGCCGGGACGCGAGCATTCCAGACTGATTTCTCCCAGATGTAAATCGCGGGAGCTGAAGTACGTATAGGGTGAATCGTGTCGGTAGAAACGACCGATGGTGGGATCACGAAAAAGTACGCAGCCACAGCCGTACGGCTGCAGTCCGTGTTTGTGGGGATCGATCACGATCGAGTCCACCACGGCCAATGCCTCCAAAGCTGTTCGCGTCGCGGATGACAAGTGATCGGCCAGGCGAAAATAACCGCCGTAGGCGGCATCGGCATGCAGGCGAAATCCGTATTCATCGCGCAACTTGATGATTTCGGGCAGGGGATCGACGGATCCCAGCGCCGTGCTGCCCATCGTGGCCACCACGGTCCCCACGTCGCCTTGATCCAGGCGCTGCCTCAACAAATCGACATCCATCCGCCCTCGGCGATCGCAGGCCGTCGACTCAAAGCCCAATTGCAACACCCCGCTGATCCGCGCGTGGGTGTAGTGTGCCTGTTGTGAGGCGACGATTTTCGCATCCGGACGAAGCTGCCCGGCGACCCACAACGCCTCCAGGTTGGCCATGGTACCGCCACTACACAGGTGACCAAGATGCGCGTTCCAATCGAACATGGCCGCCAGCTGGGCCACGGCCTCTTGTTCCATACGGGAACTGGCACGTCCTCCGTCCAGCGCATGATTGTTTGGATTAAGCCAGGTTGCCAAGGCGTAGGCGAGCCGCGCCAACGGATGGGGCGGCTTGAGCATTTGTCCGGCGTACAGCGGATGGAAATAAGGGTAATTGTCGTGCAGCCGTCCGGCCACCTCCATAAGTACGTTCAGGATTTGGGACTCGTCCACATAGGCGCCTACGGCCGTTGGCAATGCGGAAAAGCCCTGTTGCAACTGCTGAGACGCTGCGCTGAGTATGCTCAGATATTCTTGTTCCAAGCTGGACGGAGGCGGATGCTTCATCGGTGTTCGCGTTCTCTGCCGGACAACGTCTCGTCGCGCTTCGCCACCCACCATTCGGCGGCCCAGAAAATCAACGCGAACATGACGTAGCAGGCACCGATTCCCCAGGCCGGAAAGCAGTCGGCGCCCGCTCGTGGCGGAACACCAATGAACAGAAAGTCCACGTGATTGCCGCTTAACTGGTACGCATGCATCACGCCCAAAAAGCTGAAGATCGCTGCCACCAGCGACCAGATGGCGGCGGCCGCGAATCGTCTGTCGATCAACATCACGCAAAGTGCGGACAGGATCATGCAGCTGAAGATGAAACCGCGCTCCAACACAAACATCCCGTGGATCAGAAAACCGTTGACCTCGGCCAGCTTGCCCTGCACGGAAGGCACGGATGGTAGCGCGAACAGCTGCTGAAGGGTGCGACCTTGCGCCTGTTGAAAGGCCCCGATCACAATGGTCGCGCCCCAGGCCGCAATCGCTGGAAAAAAACCAACAGCAACGGCGGGCGAGTGTTCCGGCGGAGTGGCCATGAAGGCCTGTGCGATGATGATCACGCCAATCCACAGCACGATCGGTACACCCGCTTCCAACGGGATGATGCGGCTGATCAGTGTCACGGTCCCGGTCAGGCAAATCGCACCGATGGCCAGGCCGTTGAGAATCGAATAACCACTGCGGGCCCCCATGGCCTTCCAGCCCGGATGTCCAATGTAGATCGTGGTGGGGAAACAGCTTCCCAAGAAGGCCGCGGCCAACGTCCCTATTCCGTTGGCGGCCAGACTGGGCAGTGGGGCGTACTTGTCCCCCGCCGCGTCGGCCGATTCGATATTCTGCAGACTGCCCACCACGTTGAAAATTCCCATCGGGACGATGACCGACAAGTAAACCAGCCAGTTCTCGGGGGATTGCAGAAATTTCCACAAATCAGCGCCGACAAAATGAGGCACGGCCCACTGCCTGAGTGCCCAGGCGCTACCCGATCTCGGCTGCGACCATCTTCGGTCCCGCAATCGACTCGGGCAGGAGAAAGGGGAGCGTCCAGGCACAGGCGGTGCCTAATAGAATGGCGACCAGTCCTCCGGGCAACCCCAACGGGAATCGCACGCGCGCGAAGTAGGTCAAGAGAATCACGGCCCAGGGTAGCATGGCCACCAACGGGCGTTGGTAAATCTGTAAAGCGAATGTCATCGAGATGAAGCCCGATGGCAATCCCCGCCAAGGTGGACAGCAGTGCTGCTCGTGGCGTGTGCCGCTTGATCCAGCCAGCGGCGAAGGCGCCGGACAACTCGATCAGCCCACTCCCCAGACAGGCCGTCAGTCCGGCCAGCCAAGCCACTTGGGCTGCGTCCTCGGTGGCCAGTCCAGCCCCCCGCGACTTGCTGGTAGGCTGGCAGCATCACGAGAAAAATGTAGACGAGCAGGGACGGTGTGTTGATCCCGTAGGGCAGGGCCGTGACGTCCGAACGTTTTTCTTTTCGAGCCAGCCGGTACGCCTGAAAGGCATAAAACAGATTTCCCAGGATGATGCTGATCGCCGCACCCGGCAGGATATATTGAACCAACAACGGCGAGTCGGGACTGATCCCGCACAGTCCGCACAGGGACACGATCAGCAACAGTTGAACCAGATTGTCGACGAACAGACCAAAGAAACCGTCCAGGTCACCGGAACTGATGATCGCAATACGCGGCATGGAGGTGCTTCAAAAATGTCCGACGGAGTGCAGCGGCTAGTCGGCGACTGCCACGTCTCCCAACGACGTTTCAAACTTCTGGCCGCTGTCGGGCGTGCACCCCAATGGCACTTAGTTTGTAGAACAATGGTCCTCAATCGTTCCGCGAATCGCGAAATTGTCGGGGGAAACAGTTGGGGACAGCTGTGGCACCATGCCCAAACGGAGTGCCATTGGGCGTGCACGCAACGGCCTGGCATTCATATAGCCGCGGGCGGGCATACCGAGGAACCGTAGCAGGTGACTAGCCGACAGGTTGCATCCGACGCCGTCCGATCGAACATGCAGCCAAAGACCACCTGCGCTACGGGCAAGCAGCAAGGCTGCCACAGCCTGCGCACAATCAGCGTAGGCCAGGCTGTCTCAGCCTGACCCCGTGTCGCTTGCGACGTCGCTCCACCGCAGGTTACGATGTAAACGGGCGCGAAGATTGCTCAATCGCACAGGCGAAGTCGACTTTCATGCTGATCCTGATCATCGAAGACGATCCGGACACGCAAGCCAACCTGGCGGATATTCTGGCGCTGGATGGTCACGTCGTGGAAATCGGCGGATTCCATCGGCAAAGCGCTCGATCGGTCAGATTGGGATCAATTTGCCGCGATCCTACTGGATCGCCGCCTGTCCGACGGCACCACCGACGAACTGTTGCCTCAGCTGAGAAGGTTGGCTCCGCGGGCAGGGATCATTGTGATGACGGGTTACGTGGACCTGGACAACACGATTCATGCGCTGCGGCACGGGGCGGCCGACTATATTCTCAAGCCGATCAATCCGGATGCCCTGCGATTGAGCATCAGTCGACTGCAGCAGCTTACAGGACGCGGAGGACCGGATCCTGCAGAGCGAGCGGCTGGCTGCCATCGGACAGGTGGCGGCCGGGATCGCGCACGAAAGTCGCAATGCACTGCAGCGAATTCAGGCAGCCGTCGAAATGTTGCAATTGGACATCACGGATCGACCCGAACATGTGCAGATACTTCGCCGGATCGAACGTGCGGCTGATGACATTGGTGCGCTATTGGACGAAGTCCGGAATTACGCTGGGCCGATCGTCCTCGAACGTAAGACGTTTCAACTCAGCGATGCCTGGCGGAACGCCTGGGACCATGTCCTGAGCGCTCGATCGACGGAGGCGACGTTTCAGCGAGAATATCGACTGCGACGAGCTGACCGTCATTGCCGATCCGTTTCGACTGCAGCAGGTATTTCGCAACGTCCTTGAGAATTCCGTTGAGTGCGTGTGCTGGATTCCGATCGGGGCGCCAGTGCAGAAATCCAGTTGACCTGCCGGCGGATTGTCGCCGGCGGTCTCCCGGCGTTTCAGATCGTCATTCGCGACAACGGCGTCGGCTTCTCGGACGAGGCTCGCGAAAAGGCTTTTGACCCCTTCTTCAGTACCAAAACCAAAGGGACCGGCTTGGGAATGCCCATCTGTCGGCGTATTGTGGAGGCACACGGCGGAAAAATCATCATTTCCGTCGAATCTGACCCGCGGGGCTGAGACCATTACGCTCACGTTACCGCAAGTCGCTCTGGATTCGGTTCCCGCCTGGAAGCGAACACATGTCACAGCAATTGCCACTTCGGCAGCTAACGAACTGAAATCCCCATCCTGAGCCATGGCTCGATCCAATCGTTCCACATCCGACGATCATCGCGCAGCCCCGACGCAGTCGCGCATCTGCAGTCATCAGCTGATCAAACGGAGGCCACACACGTGGCCATGTTGGAAGCCATCTTGGCGACTGCCGTCGATGCCATCATTACCATTGACGAACGTGGGACCGTATTGTCGGCAAATCCAGCGACCGAACAGCTATTCGGCTACACGGCCGACGAACTCATGGGCCACAACGTCAAGATGCTGATGCCTTCGCCGTTTCGCGAAAAGCACAACGACTACATGTCGAGTTACCAGCGTTCCGGTGAGGGCAAGATCATTGGTGTTGGCCGGGAAGTCCTGGGAGAGCGGCGGGACGGATCGCAGTTTCCGATTCACCTGGCCGTCAGCGAATTCCGGATTGGCGAGCGTCGCTATTTTACGGGCATTGTCCGCGACATATCCGAGCTGAAAAGGGCAGAAGCTCACCTGGCGGAAGTCAACGCACAGCTTGAACAGCGCGGTACTGGAACGAACGCAGGAACTTGCGGCGGGCCCAAGCGACCCTGATTCAAAAAGAAAAACTGGCCACATTGGGCGAGTTGGCCGGTGGCGTGGCACATGAAATACGCAACCCGCTGAACGCGCTGAAGACGTCGGCCTACTACTCTGCTGAACGCACCCAGCATCAGCGAGGCCAAATCGCGCGAGCATCTGGATCGAATCAGTCGCCAGGTGACGATCGTGGACGGGATCATTACGGCACTTAGCGAAGTCGCCCGACTCCCCGAACCGCATGTGCGTCGAACTCCGATTGAACATGCGATTGCGGAGTGTATTCGCTCGATATCCGTGCCCGCCAACGTGGAATTGACTTTGGAGATTCCGCAGGATTTGCCCAGCGTGTTGGCGGACGAAAATCAGATCCCGATCGTGTTCCGCAACGTGATTACGAATGCGCTGGAGGCGATGCCCGAACGGGGGGCACCTGACGATCTCTGCCGCCATGGATCACGATAACCAGACCGTCACCGTCTGTGTGTCCGATACGGGCATTGGCATTCCACCATTGGCCCTGGAAAGAATCATGGAACCTATGTTTTCCACCAAGGCCAATGGGATGGGATCTGGGCTTGACGATCTCGCGCACGATCGTGAACAAGAATCGCGGTCAGATCTTCGTGGAAAGCACGGCCGGCAAAGGGAGTCGCTTTCACATCACGCTGCCCATCGTGGAGGACACGACCTGAGCCGCATGGGGACTGTTGATTCCATCAGCCGATGGGCGTAAGTCCCCTGCTCCGCTCTCCCGCAACTCAGGCGCACGGGTCGTGGATGCCGTATTTTTCCAGTAGTCGATAAAGGGATCGGCGGCCGATCCCCAGCGCGCGGGCCGTGCGGGCCTTGTTTTCCTTGCAACGGGAATACGTATCGAGCACGTGCTGCCGCGTCAGGTCTTCCAGATCGGCGGCACCCGTACCGGGGGTTGCTTCGCGCGACGCACACTGCATGATTTCGGGAGGAAGATTTTCGATGCAGATGCGGTCGTCCTCCGCCAGGATTTTGGCTCGTTCAATCGCGTTCGACAACTGACGCACGTTGCCCGGCCAGCTGTAGCGCGACAGTGCCGGAGTAACTTCCGCATCCACCTTCCATTCGTCCCCCGCGAAGTGTTCGACCAGCAGCGGGATGTCCCCCGTGCGTTCGCGGAGCGGGGGCAGCTGGATCGTGAGTACATTCAGTCTGTAGAACAGATCCTCGCGGAACCGACTGCAGTTAACTTCCTCCTGCAAATCACGATTCGTGGCCGCGATGATGCGGACATTCACGTGCAATTCCTTGACGGACCCGATGCGACGCATCGTGCCGTCTTCCAGCACGCGTAGCAGCTTGGCCTGTAGCGGTCCGGCAAGCTCGCCCAATTCGTCGATAAACAGCGTGCCGCCATCAGCCACCTCGAACAGCCCCGGCTTGGCACTCACAGCTCCCGTAAATGCACCTTTTTCGTGTCCGAACAACTCACTCTCCAAGAGGGTCTCAGGCAGCGCGGCACAGTTGACGGTGACCATGGGCTTGTCGGCCAACGGACTGGCTTCGTGGATCGCTCGCGCCACCAGCTCCTTGCCAGTTCCGCTCTCCCCCTGAATCAGGGCCGGGCGGTTTGTGGGACCGGTACGCTGGATCAAGCGATAGACGGCCTGCATTTGCGGCGACTGACCGATCATGCGACCGGGGCGCTGCGCCTGACTGAGCGCCACCCGCAGGCGTCGATTGTCTTTTTTCAGCTCGGCCGCCTGGTAGGCACGTTGCACGGCGGCTTCGAGCTGGCGGAGCCGAACAGGTTTCGTCAAAAAATCGTGGGCTCCTTTCTTCATGGACTCCACGGCCGTCTCGATAGTACCCTGGCCGGTGAGCATGATGATCTCGACTTCAGGGCAACTGCTCTTGAGCTTGTCCAGCAATTCAATGCCGGTTGCCGACGGCAAACGCAGGTCGACAATCGCCACGTCAAACATCGACCGCAGCACCGCGTCGGCGGCCTCCGGAGCATCCCGGAAATCGCTCACGCGATAGCCCAATTTGCGGAAATACTGCGAAACGTCCGACCGCAAGTCGTCCTCATCGTCCACGATCATCAATCTCAGTTTTGTAGTCATGGACGCCATCGCTGCCACTTTGTCCTCGGTGGGCCGAACGTAGCCAACCGCGTCGGTAACGGAAACGTTACCAGTTTCGGTTGGTACCGTGTTCATGGTGAGTGCCTGTATCGCTTCTTCGAGCGCCTTTGACTTAATAGGCTTATGCAAATATACCCACGATCCCTCAGAAAGTCCTTGACCAAAATTGTCCGGCATTGGAAAGGCGGACACCACAATCAAGGGGATTGTGGGGTCGCCGCCGATAGCACGGATGGCGTCGTCCCCCCTCTGGCCCGGCATGTTCAGGTCGGTAATGATCAGATCGGGATGGATCAGCCGGCAGAGTTCGACCAGACGCAACCCGTTTTCTGCAACGCAAACGACTTGATGCCCCAGGCGTGGCAAGGTCTTTTCCAGATACTCACGAAGCTCGTGTTCGTCATCGGCGATCGCGATTCGTAAGGGAGGTCTTCATAGATACCCCCAGGCGCAGCAACGGCTATACCAAAATTGACCCGTGACACACGACTTGGTTTGTGTTGGGCGGATTTTGGCAGATTTTGGCATAATTTGCGGCTTTTCTGGAGGGGGCACTGGGTCACGCCGCTCGCCCAAAGAGTGCGAATGAGCACAGTGTGCTCACTCGGCTGCCATCCGGGCACATATCGTCCTAAGTTCTTGAACGCCAAGTTCTAGCGACACGCCCCATGCCTAATCGACTTTCATTTCGACATGGGCACCCGCACAATTGGCACCCGCCGGGCCCACGACGCAAGGCCCATTGCCCAGTGCGCGTCGTCAGCCACCGTCACGCCAATCTCGCCATTGATTTGGGCGCGTGACAGCCGGTCGACGCGCCAATCTGCCAGTTTTAGAACCTGCTTGCCTGATCTTGGCACAAAGAATGCTGCTTTCGGGTTTGGCCGGCACGAAAGGACGAAAATCACTCTTTTGCGGCAAGTTGGAAAAATGTCAGTTCCTAATTTCGCACTATTCGAGCGCGCACTTCAGGCCCAGGCCCCGTCAGACTCGATCGAATTGGTGCAAACGCACATCTCGGTCTTGGGCCTGACCGACCATTACGCATTCAAGATGAAGAAACCGGTGCGATACGGTTTCGTCGACTTTTCCACCCTCGACAAGCGGAACGCTTCGTGCGACGAGGAACTAAAGCTCAATCGCAGGTATAGCCAGCACGTCTATCTGGAAAAACTATCGCTGCGGCAAAAATCCGACGGGGCGTGCAAGTTCAGCAATGATTCGCAGGATGGAGCCATCGTCGATTGGGTGATCAAGATGCGGCGACTTCCTGAGGAGCTGACCGTTCAAAACCTCATGACTAGCGGTAACTTTTCGTCAGCGCATGGGAAGCGGCTGTTCGAGGTATTGGACCTGATCGTCAAGGGGGATTCCGCACTCATGCTGACCCCCGACGATTATCAGCGCGAACTGACAACTCACGTGGCAGACAACCAGCGGGAATTACGCCAACTCGTCGCGGCGCGCGATGCCCACCTGATCGACTCGATTCACGGCAGCCTCCAGCGGTTCATTGTACTCAACCCAGAACTTTGGCAGCAGCGGGTTTGCGATGGTCGGGTGGTCCACGGCCACGGTGACTTGCGACCCTGCCATATTTACTTGACACCGACGCCGGCGGTCATTGACTGCGTGGAGTTTTCCAGGGACCTCAGAACATTGGATCTGCTGGACGAGTTTTCCTTCTTGCTGATGGAACTTGAGCGACTCCACGTGCCTCAATGGGCCGATGCGGTGCTCAGCCTGGTACCGAACGTCCAGCGGCGATAAGGCCCCCGACCCGCTGGTGGACTTTTACAAGTGTTATCGAGCCGTCGTGCGTTGGAAAATTGAACTGTTGCAATCTGGCTCCGCTGGCCACGAATACCGCACCTTGGCGGAGGCTTATCGAGACCGCCTGGACCCGCGGCGGCTGATTTTGATTGGCGGGCTGAGCGGTTCGGGAAAAACTGTCTTGGCGACAGCGCTGGCCGAACGACTCAAGTGTCTCGACCTGCATACGGACGATGTTCGTCGTCAGTCGCATGGTACATCGGGCAACGGGGAACCTGCAACGGATCACGGCTATGCGGCAGGAAAATACTCCGCTACAAAACGCGCGGAAAACTACCAACGCATGTTGGCCCGGGCCGCCGAGGCCTTTGACCTGCAGCGCTGCATTATCCTGGACGGTACATTTACGCAGCAGCGAGATCGCGAAGCGGCCCAGCGAGTTGCGGACAAAATGGCCGCGCGGCACCTGCTGATCTGGTGCACTTGTCCGGAATATGTCAGAAAGCTACGGATTGAGGAGCGGATGGCAGCTGTCCACGGTGACTCGGAGATTCTGCCGGACCATTTGCAACGTCAAGCCCTGGAGGCAGAATTTCCAGCGGAGGACTTCCTGGAAGTCGATACGATGGCCTCCCTGCCCGATCAGCTGGAACAGATTTGCCATCGCTTGAGCCGGGACTGTGGATTCCCGGTGGCAGAGCGGCATGGCCAGAGTTTGACAAACACGCGATAATTGCGTGGGGTGTCCCCTGGGCATGTTTTGAGTCGACCCGAATCAAGTTAGGAGAGTCTGTCAACGATGAATAGTGCGATCGAACGCCTGTTGTCTCTGCGCGTGGCGGACATCATGAACGTCGAGATCATCACGGTCTCTGAGAGCGATTCGATGACTTCGGCGGCCAAGCGTCTATTCGATCACGACGTCACCGGCGCGCCGGTGATCGATTCCTGTGGAAAATGCGTGGGTATCCTCAGTGCCTCGGACTTCGTCGGTCGTGACGCGGACCAACATCCCACGGCCGTCCTGGTGAGAACCAGTTTCGATGCACCGTACCAACTGGAATCACTGAACGACAACCTGGTGAAAACGCACATGTCGTCGGTCGTCCGGACGGTCGATTCTCATCGCACCGTGATCGACGCAGCCCGTGTCATGTGTGATGAACATATTCACCGACTCGTGGTGGTGGATGAAGCCCAACGACCCGTGGGAATCGTATCCACATTGGATATCCTGGCGGCGACCGTGGCCGCAATTGAAGAGTAGGAGCAAAGTAGATGGCATTGGGCTGCCACTCTGCGGACAGCTTGGTTTCGTCACATGGGTCAGGGAGGAATTTCATGAAGGTTCTGGCAGGCGTTAATGGCACGCAACTGAGTTGCGATGCGCTGCGATTCGCATCTCGCATGCTGTCGCCCGACACCGATTCGTTTGTCTTTTACTACGCACCGCAGCACGTGACGGTCGAACACTCCGATCGGATACTGCCGAGTGTGCCTATGGAAATCCGCCAAGCGCTGGTGGAGAGCGTGTTTTCTCTTTCACGCGAAGCTCTACCCGAAGGCTTTCGCGGCTCCACGCTGACCGTTCTCGGCGAGAAGAAGGCGTCCGAGGGTCTGCTGCTTGCCGCGGACCAGCAGAAAGCTGACCTGATCCTAGTCGGCGCGGACGACAAAGGACGATTCCCCTTCTATCTTGGACGCGTTGCCAAGGCCGTATCACGCAGTTCCGAAGTCCCTGTCCTGGTGTATCGCAAGTCCGAGTGGGAGACCATGCCGCCCGATGCGCGTGATGCTGGCTCACGACGGCGGCGAAAACGCGACCTACGCCGGTAAACAACTGGCACATTTCACCTGGCCCGAAGGTTCCCACGGCTTCGTCGTCCGTGTTGTCGAGTGGCTGGATCTTAGCCACCAGTCCACGCTGTACGGGGCATCCTCAGTCTGGCGTGCGGAATATGAAAAACAGGCCGAAGAACTGGTGAACATGACCAAGAAGAGGCTGTTGGAAATGCAGGACCAACTGGATCCAATTTTCCGCGGCAGCGAGCCACAGATCCTGGACGGGACACGTGTGCATGCGCTCGTCGAAGTCGCGCGCGAACAACAGGCCGATATGATTGTCGTCGGCTCGCGACAGCTGAACGCCGTACAGCGGCTACTGGGCAGCACCACCGAATCGCTCTTGCATTACGCACCATGTTCGGTGCTGGTCGTGCATCCCAGGGAACAGCCGTAGGAGCGCGGAGTGCGGGTGTACGGGATGGGGCGTCAGCCGTCACCGCATTCGGACGGAACGCGGTCAAGGCGTCATGATGATGGCGGTGCGCTGCTTTGCTCTTGGTCAGGCTCGTTGGACGGGACCTTGATCGTCATCACGGGGCAGCCCGCGTGGCGCATGACGGTCTCCGCGACACTCCCCAGCAAGACGCGCGACAATCCGCTCCGTCCGTGCGTCGCCATCACGATCAGGTCGACTTGGTGTTCTCGCGCATAATCCAGCAGTACACTGCCGGGAAAGCCAAACAGCACTTCATGATCAAACGCCACGTCGTCTACTGTCGGCCTCAAGTTCTTCAAACGCTCTCGAATCGGGTCCAGATCTGGCGGCGTGGAATACAGTGCGATCGCCTCCGCATCTGAATAAGCAAACGCCGGTTCATAGGCATGCACAAAATGGACACGTGCGTTGAATACCTGAGCCAACGAAGAAGCATACGCCACGGCCAAATCGTTGTTGGTCGAGAAATCGATAGGACACAAGATATTTTGAATTCGCATGGTCATATTAATCTCCGCTTGCTCTCCGGATCGGAGCCGTCTTGAATTTGCAGTGCATGAAAACGTAGTTCTTGTCGCGGTACCGTATTCTCCGTCACCCCGCCCGTACCTCCCATCGCCTGTCCACCGCCGCCGACACCCTCTCCGCTGCCTATCGGCGACCCCGAATCACCATGACCTCGCATGGCGCATGACGCAACACGTAATCCGCGACACTCCCCATCAAGAATCTGGTCAATCCATGATAGCCGTGGGTTCCCAGTACGATCAGGTCCGCATTGATTTGTTTGGCGAACGAAACGATGCTATGTTCCGGGATGCCCAGCAGATGCACCGTATCCGCTGGCACGCCACGGGACGCGGCTTCGGCTTTCCACTGCTCCAACCTCGGATCCGGCCGCTTCTTATAAGGTGGCAAGGGAATGAACCCGGCGTACCCCGTCGAATAGACATCGGGCACCACGTTTACGTGGATCAGTATGAGCTGCGCTTCTATTTGAGTCGCAACGGTTTGGGCGTAGCCAAACGCCAGCCGCGACGGCGCGGTAAACTCCACCGGACATACGATCGTTCGGACATGCATCTTCGAGATCCTATTTCATACGCCTGGCTCAGTTGATCCACGCCACATCGGTGATCATGCACGCGATATCGGGCGGCGTGTATCGTTCCGATGCCGCACACAGAATCCTGCGATGCACGTTCTGTTCCAAAATAAGTTCCGGTTGACCCTCGCGTAGTCCGCGGCTTTTGCCAGGGGCAGGATTTCGAGTTTTCATGGATCGTCGCGTAGCGCGCCAAATCGCACGCCACCGCACGCTTTTTGTTCCTCTTGCTGTGCGTTGGTAAACTCAACGCACGGGCACTTGAAGACCCGTCAATCAGCGATTATGTTTCACGGCCAAGACGGGCCGAAGTATCGGTATCGTCGCGATCTCGGCCGGCCGTCGCGGAGGAAAACGGCCCCGAGAAACCCCCTGGAAGACATTCGCGAAATTCCACCGGCACGCGACGTGCACTCGGCGGGCCCCCATGCGTCCAGGGGACTGTGATTTTGATCAGCCTTTGAGCGTTAGCCACAATGGCACTCAGTTTGGGCATTGTGGAACAGTTGTCCCCAACTGTTTCCCCCGACAATTTCGGCGATTCGCGAAACAATTGAGGACAATTGATCTACAAACTAAGTGCGATTGGGCGTCAGCCCACGGTTCCACCAGGAAAAAATCGCGTCAAAACCGGAGGAGGAAAGCCAACTATGCCGTCACGATCGGCCGCCGTTAACGCCGGGTTCTTTCAGATCGCGCTGCTGTTCCTGGCAGCCCTTTCCGGATGTGCACGTCAACCGAACGCCGTATTTACGTTGAGCGATGGAGCACAGAAGCTCCCGGAGCTTCACCAGCGAAATCTCGAAGACGGGCTTCGGCGCATTTTTGGCACCCCCAGTCAGCCACGCATCGCAGTTCCTGCCCCCAATACGGAATCCGTGGCCGAAGAGTCGTCGACAACGCCAGAAGCGGCTGGAGGGGACGCAGCTGCCGGGCCGGAGGGGGCGACGACGGATTTCGTCGGTCGCAGGCAGTTGGCTCACGGGGCTATCGTCTATCGAAACCGCTGCTCCGGCTGCCACGGACTGACGGGCAACGGCCTCGGGGACGCTGCCCCTTACTTGCAACCTAAACCGCGTGACTACCGAGAAGGTGTGTTCAAATTCACTTCGACGCCCTACGGCAAGAAGCCAACTCGGCAGGACCTGGTCCGTACGATTCGCCGGGGAGCGAAGGGGACATCCATGCCGGCGTTTCCGTGGATGTCGGATGAAGATATCGATGCCGTGATCGAATACGTCATCTACCTCAGTCAGCGTGGCGAAGTGGAACTGCAGATGGTGGTGATGGCGGAAGACGAGTACGACGAAGACGAGGAACTCGAATTCGCCGATTTCCTCGACACACTGGATACCGTACGCGCACGTTGGAGCGAGGCGGATGCCGAGGCGGTGTTGCCCGTGTCCGCCCGGCCCCCCATGGACGAGGCCTCGATCGAAGCGGGCCGAAAAATCTTTATTACCGAGAACTGCTGGAGTTGCCACGGCAAGGACGCCAAAGGCCAGACGGAGTGGCTGAGCCAGGAATTCCTTCAGCAGCAGGCCAGCGCGCCACCGGCGCAGCGGATTGCCATCAACTACGATGCCTGGGGGCATCCGGCGCCCGCCGCCGACTTGACGGCCCGCATGCTGCATGGTGGACGGCGACCGCTGGACATCTATCGCCGCATCTACACGGGCATCAATGGGACGCCCATGCCCGAGTTCGGCCAGCTGTTCTCGAGTGATCCGGCCAAGATCTGGCATCTCGTCCATTACGTCCTTTTCGTTGTGGAAGGGGGAGATCCCACACTTGGGCAACCGCTGAAGCCGCCGGGACCGGTGACCCCGTCGGCAGCTGCAGGCCCTGCGGAGCCATTGGTGGCGCCGTCGGCGTCGACCGCTCAGCCTGCCACCGACGCATCCGACGCGAGTCCAGCCGACGCGGGTC
The DNA here is from genome assembly GCA_963695565.1 of uncultured Planctomycetales bacterium. GTDB lineage: Bacteria > Planctomycetota > Planctomycetia > Pirellulales > Pirellulaceae > CAVOGW01. Next base: position 121,808 of record CAVOGW010000001.1, on the reverse strand, counting down.
CAGCCGACGCGGGTCCAGCCGCCGACACGAGTCCAGCCGACACGAGTCCAGCCGACACGAGTCCAGCCGGCGAGAACGACCGGTCGCCGGCCCCACAGGTTCCTCAGCAGGAATCAGCCAGTTCCCCGAGCGAGCAGGCGGCCGACCGTCCGGGCAACCCGCCGACATCCATCACGCCCCAGGAAGGCTAGTAAGGCGCCGATATCCTTAAGGACTTGAATTGGTGACGCCTATGAACGATCCCGAGCAACAAGCTGTTGAGACCGAACTGAACGAGTTGCGCGCCAGGGTGGCGAGCCTGGAGTCGAAGCTGCATGATGCGCCACCGCACTGGGAAGCGCGCGACTTCTATGGCGCTTACCACGCGACGGCGGGTCTGATGTTGGGCATCATCGGTGCCGCGGCCAGCCTGCTATTTAATGTGGTCGGATCGCTGATCGTCGATCAGGATCCGATGCAGTTGATCAAGGTGTACCTCACGTTTCCCTTGGGAGCAAAGGCCCTGGAACCCGAGTTCAATAACAGCATTGCTCTGGCCCTGGGTTGCTGTCTGTATCTCGGCACCGGAATGTTGTTGGGCGTGCCATTTCAGTTGATCATGGCCCGTTTTGTGCCCCGGGCGGGTCTGATGCAAAGGCTGTTGGTGGGTTCCGTCCTGGGCATCGTGCTGTGGCTGCTGAATTTTTATGGAATATTGGCCTGGCTGCAGCCGGCTCTGTTCGGAGGCAACTGGATAGTCGATCCCGCGATCTTGCCACCCTGGGTGGGTGCCGCCACACATTTGGTATTTGCCTGGACGATGGCCATTATCTTCCCCTGGGGGAATTACCAACCCTACCACCGACAAACGGACCCCGGCACGCATGACGCCCGCGCCGTCAATTCAGGAACGAGTTAGCAACCTATGATCACGGAACAAGTATCGAAAACCGACTTTCCCAGACACGCTGAACTTGTAGACGAGCGGCTTGTGCGTTGGTATTTCTGGGCCGCCTTGACCTACATGGGCATTTCCATGCTGGGGGGCTTGTTGATGGCCTTGCAGCTGACTCATGCGAATCCGCTGGTGGGTATCGAGTACTTGTCGCCTGGTCGCTGGCGGATGGTGCATACAAACGCCATCGCCTATGGTTTCCTGGCTAACGCTTTCCTGGGGATGCTCCACTGGACGGTACCTCGACTTACGCTGCAGAAGGTCGCCAGCCAGGCCTTATCCTATTTCATCTTCCTGGCGTGGCAGCTGATCGTATTATCGACGGCCGTTGGGATTATCCTCGGTCCCTCCTTCCAGGCCTCGGCGTGGGTCGCGCAAATGTCGGAGCGCTACAATTTGGCTTTTTCATTGGGAGCTCAGGGGCTGGAATGGGGCGAGACACCGTTTTGGGTCGACCCGGTTGCGCTGTTGGGCTTGGCACTGGTCGCCTTCAATTTTCTGACACCGATTGCCAAGGCCCGGGGGCCGATGTACGTCACCCTCTGGTACTTCATGGCCGCTTTCGTGTGGACGTTTCTCACCTACGCCATGGGCAACTTTTTGCCGGAATACATGTTGAACGGCACGAGCGCGGGCGCCGTGGGCGGTCTGTTCATTCACGATCTGGTCGGACTGTTCGTGACCCCACTGGGCTGGGGCATGATGTACTACATCGTCCCCATCATTCTGAAGAAGCCGATTTGGAGCCACGGACTGTCACTGGTCGGGTTCTGGGGACTGGCCTTCTTCTATCCGCTGCAAGGCATCCACCACTTCCTCTACACGCCCATTCCCATGTTCTTGCAATACGGCGCCATCATCTCCACGATCGCCGTTGAATTCGTCGTGGCCACCGTGGTGATCAACTTTCTGGGGACCATCTGGGGGGACGGCAAGCTGGTGAAGACCAACCTACCCATTCGGTGGTTCTACACCGGGATGGTGTTTTACTTCATCACCTGTTTTCAGTGCGCGCTGCAGGTAACATTGACATTTCAAAAACTCATTCACTTTACCGATTGGGTCGTGGGACATGCGCACCTGGTGATGTTCGGAGTCTTCTCGATGTGGATCTTCGGTTTCATGACGTACTTGATTCCCCGGCTTCTGCGACGGCCGTGGTATAGTTCGTCCCTTTGCGAGTGGCACTTCTGGCTGTCGGCCATCGGGGTGTTCGTGATGTTTCTCGATTTGGGACTGGCCGGCGTGTTTCAAGGATATTATTGGGCATCGCTGCAACCCTGGGAAGTCTCGCTGACGGGGTCTCAACCGTTCTGGATCACGCGGGTCTTTGCCGGACTGATGATGCTGGGTGGTTACGTGTGTTTTGTATACAACATCGCCAGGACGGCCTGGGCGTCCCCTAAGGAATTGGCCACGCGCGAAGTCGTCTATGCCTACTAGTCCCTGATCAAGCGAACCGTAGGACAGGTTTGTAACGTTGGTAACCTGTCCTAGGATCGATCTTCGCTTGTTACAGGACGAGTGCTGCGCCCAAGGGGGCAGTCGGATGCAACCACACCTGGGATAACCTGGGAACTACGATGGATAAGGAGCTGCGAACGGGATGTTAGAAAGTAAAGGCGGAATTATTTTCGTCGCGGGGATTGGCTTCTTCGTATTTGCCTTCCTGTCGAACGTTGTGGTGCCCGTGTTGATGTTTCGCGACCTGCCGGAACAACGCGTGGAGCAAACGATCAGCGATCGCGTGATGTATCAGTTTACCGAACTGAGCAAGCGGTACCCGGATGCGTTTCGTACGGCCTTCACCGCACCAACTCCCGAGGCGTGTGCGAATGCGCTGCGCTTGGGACGGCAGGTATACGTTGGTGAGGGATGTTGGCACTGTCACAGTCAGTTCGTCCGCCCGGTCTCCAACGAGTCACGGCGGTTCGGCCCGGTCTCGGAAACCTGGGAGTATCAGAACGAGCTGCAACGCCCGGTCATGTTCGGCACCCGACGCGTGGGTCCCGATTTGAGCCGGGAGGGGGGACGGCACGGTAACGACTGGCATACCGTGCACTTTTATCGACCCAAATGGGTCGCGCCTGAGTCCCCCATGCCGGAATACCCCTGGCTGTTTGACGGCAGCCCCGACAAACCCAACAAACGCGGGTTGGCCTTGATCACCTATATGCAATGGCTGGGCTCGTGGCTGGACAGCTATCCCTACTATGAAGAACTCGAGTCGATAAAGTCGGAAGGTTATTAGGTTTGTTGACCGCTTCACTTTCCGTCGCGTTAACGAAACATTCAAGCACGACGCGCAAGCATACAGAAAGCCCGCTCGATGAATACCTCGAATTCAGCCCGACGTCGTCGCAATGGGATTACGGCATTGTTCGCCGTCCTGATCCTGGTGCCCAGCATGATGGGGTTCGTGGCCAAGTTTGTGGAGTTTGTCAACACGTTTCGTGGCGAAGCGGACGGGGCGTTCGCCATCACACCCATGGTGAATTACTTGCTGGCCAGTCTGGGTTTCCTGTGCATGCTGGTTTGGGCCACTTACAACGGTATGTTCCACGACATGGAAGCACCCAAGTACGCGATGCTGGAACACGAACAGCAACTGGACGAAGCAGCCGCGGTGGACGACCCGCATGGATCAGACGGAAGGAGCTGGCAGTTCCCCGGGCGACAAGCACTGCCGCGCGGCGGATGATGGGATCAGGAGTATGCCAAACGGCAAACTACGGCAACTTGTGCATGCCCTGCAGCGATATGCGTCGACGGGTACCCAAGTTGCGGACCCGCCAGAGCTGAGTTGGATGTTCGCCGACCCCATGTATTCGATAGTGCAATTTTGGAATTTAGCGATATGAACACGTTTGAGCCGAACCCGATCCCCACGGACGATCAATACCATCACTACGTGGGAAATCGAATACCCTGGTATGTCCGGTTGATGTGGCTGGGATTCTGGGTCTTGGCGATCGCTTACACGATTCGCCTACTTTTTCCGGCGATTCAGGCTGAGCTGATTCCTTAGTGCGACCTCAACGCCTGGCTTTGGGTTCGCCAAATCAGCCGGAAGGAACCGGTTGTTAACCGACAATGCCGTCGACTTGGGTCACGTATCAGCCGCCACGCGTTAGCGTCCGGTTCGTGAATGCCCAAAAACCGGTTGCTCACGCACGCCGGCTGATAGGGTGCGGACCGGTCCCGTCGCAAAGTCGATGGCACCGTGCTAACACACGCCGGCTGATCTTTCGATTTGGACTTGCAGCAGCACTAGCCCCGTCGCGGGAGCAAGCGTGAACCGAGACACAACCTGCGTGACCCGCCCCTGTAATTATTGCGGTCTACCGGTGTCGACTTGGACAACACAGCCGCAACCTCCGCCATCGCTCTATTGTTGCCTGGGCTGCAAGCTGGCGGCGGCCATTCTGCATGAACGGGATGCGGGCGAGAGCGGATCTGGCACGCTGACGCGGCTGGGACTGGGCGTGTTCTTCGCTATGAACGTGATGGTGTTTACCCTGGCCTTGTGGACGTGGGACGTGTATGCCATCGAAGCCGCGCCTCGTGCCGAGCTGCTGCGTGAGTTGTTTCGCTATGCCTGCATGCTGTTCGCCGTTCCGGTACTGCTGCTCCTAGGGGGTCCACTATTCGCATCAACGCTGTCCGACCTGCGCCAGCGGCGGATGTCCACCGATGCACTGTTGAGCCTGGGGGTTCTCGCGGCCTACTTCTATTCGTTCGTTTCCATCGCGCGTGGAGGCCCCCACATTTATTTCGAAGTGGGTTCGATGGTCCTGGTGGCCGTCACGCTGGGACGTTGGCTGGAGGCCAGCGGCAAGCAGCAGGCTACGCGCGGGCTGCGATCGCTACGGAAACTGATTCCCGAGACCGTTCGCCGAATTTCCCATGAGATCGAAACGAACGTTGCCACCGATGATGTGCAGCCCGGGGAGTTCGTGCGTGTCATGCCCGCTGAACGAATCCCATTGGACGGCGAGTTAGTCAGCCAACAGGCGTTGGTCGATCAGCAGATCATCACCGGCGAGAGTGCGTGGATTACCAAGTACCAAGGCGACGTGCTGTTTGGAGGCTCCTTGAACGGAAATCAGGAATTGCTGCTCCGCGTCACCTGTGCGGCCAGCGCGGGCCTCGTACAGCGGATGATTGACGCGGTGCAGCACGCCGCCCTGACCAAGAATGGCTACCAGCGGTTGGCCGACCGCGTAGCAGCATGGTTTGTCCCGACGATCACGTGCCTCGCGGTGGGCGTATTTATCTGGCTTACTGCTCATGGTTCATTCCAGCAGGGACTGCTGGCGTCACTATCCATTTTGTTAATCGCCTGCCCCTGCGCGATGGCCATTGCGACGCCGCTGGCGGTCTGGACCGCATTGACGGAAGCCGCCAGGCGTGGCGTACTATTCCGCAACGGTGATGCACTGCTGCAACTGGCACGCACGGATGCATTCCTGCTGGACAAGACCGGTACGCTGACAACGGGGCGGTTGTTGAGCAACCGTCGGCTGCTGTTCGAACCGTTTGCCGGGGCGAACACGGTTCACAATGCTTTCACGGTGGACGAGGTGGCCCAATCTCTGGCCACCGCATCGCGGCATCCACTGTGCGAGGCGATCAACAACCAGCCACTTGCCGGAGCGCGTCTCATCCCGCTGCACAACATAGAGTCGGTGCCGGGGCGGGGGATGAAGGCTCGACTGCCCGATGGAGATGTCGCGGCACTGGGCCAACTGGACTTTGTGGCCCGTGCGGTGGGTGCGCCGCTGTCCGAGGACGTGCGGATGAAACTGCAGGGGCCCGAACTGGTGGCGCACACCGGTTTCGCCGTGGGATGGAGCGGCCGTTTGCGGGGTTACTATGTGATCCGCGAAGAAATCCGCCCCGGCGTCAAGGCCGCCATCACCGCCTTGACCCAACGCGGCTTGCAGGTCGCCGTCCTTACGGGGGATCGCGCGAAATGTGCGGAGTGGATGCAGAGCGAACTAGGCGTGCCGGTCTGCGGGGAGCTGTTGCCGCAGGATAAGCTCGCCCGCGTCCGTGCCCTACAGGCTTTGGGTCGTCGCGTGGCCTTCGTCGGTGATGGAGTCAACGACGCGCCTGCGTTAGCGTCCGCCGAAGTGGGCATCGCCATGAGTTGCGGGGCGGATGTGACGCGCGAAGCCGCAGCCGTCTGCCTGCTGGGAAACGAGCTGGCCTCGCTGCCCCACATCCACGAGCTGGCCCGCGCCACGGCGCGGACTGTTCGCGGAAATCTCTGGTGGGCTTTTGCCTACAATCTCGTGGGCATCGGCTTTGCCGTGACGGGTAAACTGAACCCCATGCTGGCGGCCGTTGCCATGGTAGCGAGCAGTTTGTACGTGATTTCCAATTCCCTGCGATTAAAGCCACTGGCCAATCGCCTGTGGGAGAGTTCAAATGGGGCCGAGTATCATGGCGAACGCCGGGCAAGCGCGACGATAGCGACGGCGGCCTTGGTCGAGACAGTGGCCGCCGAACCGCGGGAGCCGCTCACGTCAGAGGTGATAACGTGATCGAACTACCTTTCATCTTCGCCAGTGGATTGCTGGGCGCGTCGCACTGCATCGGCATGTGCGGCCCATTTGCGCTAGTTATCGGTGCGACCTCCCCCTCGCCACGCGACAGCCTGATGCGTCAGGCCCTGTATGGCGCTGGCCGCGTCTGCACGTATTGTGGTCTGGGGGCCGCGGCCGGTTACCTGGGATTTCGCTTTGACCGGGCGGGAGCAGGTTTTGTCAACGCATCCGCGCTGCTGGCCTGCGTGGCCGGCGGATTCCTGGTGTATCAGGGCCTGGCCACCACGGGAGTCATACCCCGTCGCGCGAAAAAGGGCGAAACCGTCTGCGCCGCGGCTCCCTTGTTCCGCACCTTGCTCACCTCACGTCGCCGCACCGACGTCTTTGCGGCAGGTCTGTTTACGGGTTTCTTACCGTGTGGGCTGCTGTACGGCATGTTGGCCCTGGCCGCCGGGACGGGTAGCGTCGGGCGGGGGCTACTCGTGATGGGCGTGTTTGGATTGGGAACGATGCCCCTGATGACGCTAACGGGCGTCAGCGGCACACTGCTGCGAGTTGCAGCACGCCAGCGATTGCTGCACCTGGCAGCCTGGTCCGTCGTCATTGCGGGCGCATTGACCCTAGGGCGTGGAATTCACCAGTTGGGAGCCAACTCGGTGTCCTCCGCGGCTGCCGCTTGCCCCATGTGCCGGGGTGAATGAAGGTTCCGCCGCAGGACCTTTCGCGGTGCCGCTTCCTTGCCCTGGGCGCCTCAAACTGGGGCGCACCGTCCGCCCGGCCCTTGACGCCGTTGCGGTGACGGCAGTGCCCGAACCAGGTTCGCTGATTCTTCTTTCTTCGATCGCATTTGCGGCTCTCAGCAGCAGGCGTTTTCGCGCCCTATCGCCGGATAACCATGCCGAGCACACAGAGCACGGCTTGCGCGGTTTTCACAAATGGAAAATCGTCTCTCCGTGCCCGGTGGCGGCTGCCGTTCTGGGCCTGACGTTATTGGAAATCGGCTCGAAAGGTAAGTCGTGCTCGTGCTCAGCGCAGCGGTGCTCGTGCTCGTGCTCGTAATCGAAAGGCGTATTCATGGCGGATCAAATCTTCGATCACGAGAAACTCGACGTTTATCGGCTGGCACTTGAGTACGTGGCCGAAACGTTTCGGATGGCGAGAGATTTGTCAGGACTTCATCGTCACTCGCGCGATCAATGGTTACGCGCGGCTCAATCGATTCCGCTCAACATCGCCGAGGGAAATGGGAAACGTAGCTTCAAAGACCTTTCGCGATTCTTCGATATTGCTCGCGGCTCGGCTTTGGAGTGTTCGGCGATTCAGGACGTGCTGCTGGTGTCCGAAGCGATTGCGACAGAAACGAACGATCGGATGAAAGCCAAGCTGAAACGAATCGTGGCGATGTTGACTCGACTGGCCAAGCGCGCAGACCGTGTATCGGAGTCGTCAGCGTGGTATGATGCGGCTGGCATCGATTACGAGCACCGCTTCGCTGAGCACGAGCGATGGTCACCTCAACTCGTGCGGTCGGGCCAGAACAATGCGTTGCACGCCGAGCCACCGATTGCGCGTTTGCTGAGGTCAAAGTCACTCGCGGCGGCCCGGTCAACGCCCCCGTTCTGTGGCCGCACTGATCCGAACCAAAGGAATGGAGATTCTGGTTGGTTGATCACCTCGCATGCCGCGCGATTCCACGCGACAGGGCATGATAGATGGCACCGGGATACTCAATGCGAAGCGGACGGGCCATGGATGCAGGATCGATTAAAAACAAAAAACAAGGTCGGACCCGGTCGGACCCCAAATTTAGATTTTACAAATTTGATAAGGCAGGCACTCATTCTCATCCTCAGCGAGCGGCGCCATGGTCAGTCTGGGGATACAGTCGAGATCGCGGTAGTCGCCAAGCTGTCGTCAGGCCATCGAGCCCGCCCGTGGCAACCACCGTGCGGGTTCGAAGCGGGATGGCCCAGGACAGAGGGGCGGCGGCGAAGCCCTCCCACAATGCGGTTCCGGCTGGGCTGTATCCGGCTGTCACGCCCTGCAAGTAGACGCCCCCGAGCGGGTTAGATACGTTTGGGCCGCCGACTCCTGAGACGATCGTCGTACCATCTCTCAGCACGAAAAGCGAATTGGGGAACTCGTCCCCCGTTGTGGCGCGATCGCGCGTGGCCTGCCAACGCAAGATACCATTGCGGTCCATCGCCACGATCCACCAATCCAAGTAGCTCGAGGCCGAAGTGGTTCCGGCTGCCACCAGACTGCCGTCTGGCGCGAGGCGCAACCCGGTACCCGGCAGCATTGCTGGACGCCGTCGGGCGCGAGTCCGTGCGCCAGAGTCGGGCTCCGGTTGCGCGATCGTAGGCAATCACCGTAAGGTGGTAACCGATGGCAGGCGTCCCCGCACCAGTAACGCCCTGACCGGTCACGTAGACCCGAGTGTCGTCCACCACGACATCCCGACCACCGCCAGCATCGGCGCTGTTGACGAACCATTTCTGGGCGCCGGTGGCGGCGTCGTGCGCGGCCGTCCGCACGCTGAAGGTCCCCGGCACGAACCCCGTCACGATCAGATCGGCGCCGTCCGGGCTCATCGCCGCCGAGTTCGCGATGAGCAGGTCCTTGCACGACCCAAGCAGCGTGCCCGTAGGGCTGTACTTGAGAATCGTCGCGTCCACATTGGGCCCAACGAAGGACCCGACCAGATAGGCGTTCCCTCCGGCGTCGACGATCAGCCGCCCAACGACGCATCCGTAGAGCCCTCCGTAAGTCTGAATGTCGTGGCGCCAGAGCTGCTCACCGTTGTTTGAGTAGCGGGCCACGATGGCCTCGTACGGTGTGCCATTGGAACCCACTCTGCGGCCCGCCACGACGAAATCGCCGCCAGGCGCAGCCGCGACCCAGTTGGCGAGGAGTGTTCCCGGGCCGTTTGGGATGATGTGACTCCAACGAAACGTCCCATCGGCAGTGTACGACGTCACGACCAGGGCGGGATATCCGGAGACGACGACCAGGTTGCCCGTCCTGTCCGAGGCGATACAAACACCATTCCCGGCTCCAGCGTTGTTCGCGGTCCACGCGACCGGCAGCGTGGTCTGGGCGACGGTCTCAACACCTACGAAAAGGCCGAACGCAACGACCAGCCGCAACGGGCTTGGTTTCCGCAGCACAGCGATGCGCACGATCGAACGAACAAGGGCTCGCATGGTCAAACCTCCAAAAATGAGAGTATTTCCTCAACTGAGTATAGCCGAAATAGCCCAAGATGTCCGCCACGGAAAAACACTTCCCTAAACTGCAAAGGACTCGTCGCCCGAGGCGTTTGGCGTTTCACGCCGACGCAGATTGGGCGCCCCTCTTCCGTGCACATGACACGCCCTCATGGGCGCGGTCCGGCGACCGGTGCTACTTCCGCCGGTCGGCCTGAATTGAGGGATTTAACAAGAGAGCGTTTGTTGTCAAATCGACTACGCTTCGAGCGGATCCTCGAGAAGCGTTCACCGAAGCGCGCAACGGTAACTACCTATCGGCGGCCGAGTTGGCGAACGGGTCCGGCTACGGATGTTGAATCGTCAGCGCGGCAAACGCGATCAGCCCACCCAGCACATTGAGGATCACGATCATCAAGCCCACGCCGAAAATGGTGCGCATACCGTCATCCCACGTGTATCCCTTGCGCTGTCGCCAAAGTACCCGTTGCGTTATCACACCGCAAATCCATGTCCAGTGCAACATAAGGTGCAGCACAACCCCCAGCGTGAAGAAACATAAAATGGCAAATTGCACGTCCAGCCATTCGGTCATAGTCAGCGACCAAAGCGACCATTGCCGCGCGTCCTCGACGGGCGGGAACAAGAACCGCACCACAACCGTTACGAAAATCAGTGCCAGAAACACGACCAGCAAGCTGGTATCCAGCCAGAAATTGACGTCGGTGCGGGTGATCTTGCGACTCGCCTTGCGTCCAGCGGGCGGGGGGGCATCCGCGTCACGCGCTTCTTGGCCAGGCGGGCGTGTCGGTGCATCGACGACGTTCGAGTGACGGTGACCTGAATCCAACATCTCATGTCCATCGGGGGCAAACCCCCAAAATGGAGCTGCCCACAGCTAAATAATGTGCGAATTGGCACACAGCAGGCCGTCCATCACGCACGACCTGGACCCTGGGCAACCATCGGGCGAACCCGGATCGCCTTTAATGACGTGCCAGCGAGGCCGGACCTTCCTGTCGAATCACCTCCCGCGCGCTGTTCAGCATTTGAAAGGTCGCATCCAACAGGTCGTCCAGAGTCAGAATACCGCTCAAATTGTGCTGCGCGTTGACGACGGGAAGTCGTCGGAACGGTCCAGCGCGCATGGCGTTGAGAGCTTCTGGCAGCGTCGTCGTTTCGTCAACCGTCACCGCATGTTTCGACATGACCTCTTCCACTTTGGTGGTGAAACCGTTTTGCCCGGTGGCCACCGTGCGGATCGTGATATCCCGGTCGGTCACGATTCCTGTGGGGCGTCCAGCGTCGTCCACGACTACCAACGCACCCACATTGCGGTCGTTCATGCGTCGAGCGGCATCTTGTACGGTTTCTCCAGCCGTAATCGTATCAACGGCTCGAGAGCAAAATTCGCCAACATACATAACGTCCTCCAGGTGTCGCGCTGACTAGATTCCGATATGCGCGAGGAATTCGGAAATCTGGGTCAGAGCAACGGTTAAATTGGGATGTTCGCCTTCGAATTGTTCGATCATCGACTTGAGCCGTGTGCGAATCTGGGGCATGTCTTCAAGCTCGGAAGCCTCCACGTTCACGACATCGGTAATCTCGGCCATCAGCTTCTTCAAGGACTCGACCGTCGCCGCGTCCAGTTGCGGGTTCGCCTGCAGTTGGCCGTGGAGGTCTTGAATTTTTTGATGCAAATCTGCGTTGGTCATGCGGGTCCCTCGGCAACACTATAGACAACGATCCCCAACGGGCAAAAGTCGTTTTCCACTGGCAACAACCATCCTGTTTGACTCCAACGCGCGGGAATCGGTACGACGAATCTCTGACGATGGATCAAGGGAGCTGGGGTGCATTGGATGTTTGCCAGGAGGGGATTCTCTTGTGGCAATCGACACAGTTCAGTGTCATCTTAATATAGGCCAGCGTGGCGCCGTCCAGATTTTCCGCCTTGGCCGCCTCGGCCAACTCGTTGGCGGAAATGCGAAATTCTGCGCTCTTTTCGGCATACTCGCTAGATTGAAGTACCTGCCAACTGGTGTCCAGGCTCATCAGGCTGATCTGCTGCGCGTTCTGTGCGATGCGCTCAAAGTCGCGCAGCACCAGTCCTTCCAAGGTATTCTTGGCATGCACAAGTTTCCGCTGCATAAAGGGCGCGACGTCATGCGCGATGACGGGTCCCGATTCCGTGCTCAAGTCCCGTCGATCTTGAGCCAAACCAGCCGTGGCGACACACACGCCCCAGACGGTCGCGGTCACGAAACGGGCCAAACCAACTTGCCTACCCGGAATCATCATTTTAGCCTCATCGTGCCGGAGCACCTACGGATTGCAGGAAATGACGGAACGTTCTCGGTTCCGACCGGACTATAGCCCACTCAGCCTGGTCTTGCTACTGCACACACCGTGCCAAAGGGCGAGCGCGAGCCGAATTGCGCCCATGTTTTTAAGACGTCCACGCGGTGTTGCCCAAATAGCCCAAGTGTGCCTCCACACGCTTCCGACCGTCCGAGCAAATCGGGAAAACGCGAGAAAATATGCACGTCCTCGGAGGGGAGCAGCCAGCTTCCGAATCCAAGCCTGGTCCGACTGGTTGATGACATCCGCCGGCAGACGTAATGACCTGTCGACTTAGTCGGAGTTTGTGCCGTCATCGTGAGGTATCGCGTAGCGAGCCGAAGGATCTTCCATCGACGATGCCAAACTTCGTACTTTATTTGGTATTGCCACGATGGTTGGCAGATCCTGCCGCGCGATGCTCCTTCAGCATGACGTTCTGCCCTTACCGGATTAAGTCGACGGGCCCGTTAGCGTCCGGATTTTCTGAGTGAGCTGGGCGTTGACGCGTGCCGGCTGATCGGAGAACCCAATTTGGACAGAACACTAGCGGGCGGGTGGCAGGATTGGTACGCTATGCATCCCCTGGCGGGGTGAGTCCACGGGGCTGCGGCACGCGGGCGTCGACGGGCTGGGTAACTCTGGGGATCGTCCAAGAGCTCTTTCCTGGAATGCGTGAAACAGGATAGATTTCGTTGCGTGCGGTTCATTACCTGCCGGTTGGACATCCGGGATTTTGAAGCACAGCCTGGTTCTTGCATCTTCCATGAGCGCAATATTGACGTTAGCGGCGACGACCGCCGCACTTTCGGCGGCTGGCATCTGGGAAGCGGCTGCCCATCGACGTCGACTGGAGAAAATCCCCATACGCATTCACGTGAATGGGACTCGGGGCAAGTCGAGCGTTTCGAGGCTGATTGCGGCGGGGCTGCGGGCGGGTAACATCCGCACGTGTTGCAAGACGACGGGTACGCTGCCCCGCATGATTTTGCCCGACGGCACGGAGTATCCCGTGTTTCGTCCGTCCAAGGCGAACGTGATTGAACAGATCCGCATCGTGGACACGGCGGTCGAGTTTGGCGCCGAAGCACTTGTCATCGAATGCATGGCGCTGATCCCGTACCTGCAATGGCTGTGCGAATCGAAGTTAGTTCGGGCGACGCATGGCGTCATCACGAATGCGCGTGAAGATCACTTGGATGTGATGGGTCCCACGGAGCGGGATGTGGCGAAGGCCCTGGCCGGAATGATCCCGGTCGGCGGGAAGTTTTTCACGGCCGAGCACGACCATTTGGACTTTTTCAGCTACGTCGCTCAGGACCGCGGCGCCACCCTGATCCCCACGACGGAAGAGGACGTGGCCCGCATCACGCCCTTGGATTTGTCCGGGTTCCGCTACGTCGAACACGCGGAAAATGTCGCCCTCGCGCTACGCGTTTGCCAGGACCTGGGGGTCGATCGCCATGTCGCGCTGTTGGGCATGCGCGACTCCAAGCCGGACCCGGGTGCCATGACGGCTTACGAATTACACTTCTTCGGACGCGACATTAACTTTGTCAATGGGTTTGCGGCAAACGACCCGGAATCGACCGAGCGCATCTGGCGGATGGCGCTGGAGCGGTACGGGCAGGTGGAGCGGCGGATTGCCATTTTTAACCTGCGATCCGATCGTCCCGACCGCTCGGACCAGTTGGGGCGGGTGGTGGCTGCCTGGCCGCAACCGGATCACTACCTGCTGATCGGCAGCGGCACGTATATCTTCGCGCGTGCCGCCACCAGGGCGGGGATTGATCCCATGAAGATGACGTTCGCGGAGGACCGTCGCGTCGACGAAATCTTTGAGCTGATCGTGGAGCTGTCGGGTTCCGGATCGTTGGCCATGGGCATGGCCAACATTGGGGGTATTGGGCTGGATGTCGTGCGCTATTTTGCCAATCGCAGTACGTTAAGGAAGTTTGCATGATTGAGCTGTTAACCATGGCCATCGGATTGGGATTGGCCGTCAGTCTGTTTTTTTCCGAGATCTTCGGGCTGGCCGCCGGGGGGATGGTGGTTCCCGGATATTTTGCCCTGTATCTCAATCGACCGGTCGACGTGTTTTTGACGATCGTGGCTTCGATGGCGACGTATTTGGTGGTTCACCTCCTGTCGACGTTCGTCATTGTCTATGGCCGACGACGCACGGTCCTGATGATCCTGGTGGGCTACATTGTGCGGACACTGATGGACATGATCCCGTTTGGGAGTTTGGCCACGATCCCCATGCTGGCCGCTGGCGACGCGGAGTTTTCGGTCATCGGTTTTATCATCCCCGGACTAATTGCCATTTGGATTGACCGTCAAGGCATTGTCGAAACGCTGAGTGCTCTGGCCGCGGCCGCGGTGGCCATTCGGCTGATCCTGATTCTGATCGTCGGTAGTGACCTGCAGTTGGCATAGGGGATGGCCAGAATTGTGATGGATATTATTTCGTTCCTGCCCCCACCTTTCCGCGAGCACATCATTTGATGAGAAAAGTATATTGGCGTCCGCGCACGGTCTCACGCACGGCACTCGTGCTGATTGCCGGCTACTCGTTAGTGGGCCTGATTCTGGTCGAGGTGTACAAGGTCGACGCCGAACGTCCCTATATCAAGGAGAAGTTGGCGGCCACCGATCTTGCTCTGCAAGCCATGGATGAAATCTATTACGAGCGCGAAGACTTAGGGCCCGAAATCGATCCGGCCACCGATCCGACGGAGAGCGGATTGATCGGTTTGGCCATGTCCCCCGTCACGAGTGTCTCGGGGCAGTTAGTCGCCAAGCAGACCACGATCAATCCCAACTTCGCCGCGGTGATGGTCCAGATGCTGAAGCGCTGCGATGTCAACGAAGGGGACGTGGTGGCGGCCGGCGTGAGTGGCTCATTTCCCGCGCTGAACATTTGCGTCTACGCGGCGATGGAGACGCTAAAGGTACGCCCCATTGTGATCGCGAGCGCGTCGGCGTCGCAGTGGGGTGCCAACGTCCCCGACCTGTTGTGGATTGACATGGAACGGGTGTTGGCGGAAACCGGAATCTTCTCCATTCGTTGTGCCGCGGCATCCGTCGGTGGCTACGAAGATCGCGGGCTGGGCATGTCCGAAGAAGGTCTGGCGGCGATCCAAAAAGCGATCGAGCGCAACGGCCTGACACAGCTCAAAGCGGAAGATTTTGAAGGAGCCATCAACGAGCGGCTTGAATTGTACAAGCGACTGGCGAAGGGCAAGCCGATCAAGGCCTACATCAACGTGGGGGGAGGCGCCGTTTCGGTGGGGCGTAGCACGGGCAAGCGCATGTTTAGCCCCGGACTGAATCGCAACGTTCCTGACCGCGTCAAACGCATCAACGGGGTGATGCCGAAACTCATCGCCGAAGGCACGCCCGTGATTCACCTGGTGCACATCACCCAATTGGCCGAACGATACAAGTTGCCCATCGCCCCGGTGATCCGGCCGGAACCTGCCAAGGGAGACGTGTTTCGCGGTCTGGAATACAACAAATCGTTGGCTGCCGGCCTGTTGATTACCGAAATTCTACTGTTGTACTTCTTCATTCGTTCCGACGTCGGCTTCCGGCTGCTGCGAGCCCCCAAGCGAAAAGAGGCGGGCGCGCCGCAACCCATGGTATAAATCGCCCGCCGGCGGGCCGTGCCACCCACGACGCGTCAGCCGCATTTACTTCCCGAACTTGATGTCACCAGGACTGGAATTTAGCACGTCACCATGAAGCGACACGGCCTACACGACGGGACGCAGGACGGATTGGTTCCCACTCGGAGCCTTGACCTGGGCAACGTGCACTCGTTCGCCGACTTGCTGCGCGGTATGGCGCACACGGCCTTTTCCGGGCGGCAGCTGGGAGAGGCCTTCGACGTCCTGCTGGAAATGACCCGTACGAAATCGACGCATGTGGTCCTGACGCTCAGCGGCGCCATGACGGTGGCCAAACAGGGACGCGTGATTTGTGATCTGCTGGATCACGGCCTGGTACAGACGGTCATTGCCACGGGGGCCCTGATCGCCCACGGCTTGACCGAATCGATCGGACTCACGCACTATCGCTACGACCCCACCAAGTCGGACGAGACGCTGTTCGAGCAGGGCTACAACCGCATCTACGACACGCTGGAAATGGAGGCCAATCTCAACGATGTCGAACGCATGGTCCGCAGCGTGTTGGACGACGTGCAGCCGCCCGATGGGGTTTGGTCCTCGGCACGGTTGTGTCGCGCTTTGGGCGAGCGACTCAGTCAGCTGGACGAGGGGCCCGGTATTTTGCGCAGCGCGTTCGAGCAGCAGGTCCCGGTGTTTATCCCGGCCTTCACGGATAGCGAAATGGGGCTGGACGTGGCGACGTGGGCCCTGCATCGATCGCTGAGTCCTGACGATCGTGGCCGTTTGACGGCCGATCAGGCCTATCAGGCCGTGCCCGCCTTCAATCCCTTCGTGGACTTGTTGGAGTACGCCCGCCGCATTGGCAAAGCGGGCCAGTTGGGAATTCTCACCATTGGTGGCGGCGTGCCCCGTAACTGGGCACAACAAGTCGCCCCATTTTACGACATTACCAACCATCGCCTGGGAACTGACTTGCCCGTACCTCGTTTTCGTTACGGCGTGCGCATTTGTCCCGAACCCGTGCATTGGGGTGGGCTCTCCGGCTGCACCTATTCGGAAGGGGTCAGCTGGGGGAAGTTCATGTCGCCCTCAGAGGGAGGGCGCTACGCCGAAGTCTATGCGGATGCTACGGTGGCCTTGCCTCTGTTGGTGAAAGGTCTGCTGGAGGCTCAAGCCGAACCCGACTAGCGGGCTGGCCCGCAACCGCTCAACGTGCCTGTTTCCGCAGAATTCCCGCCCATGACTGTACCGAAACGAATCTCCAGCCGCAAACGAGGACCATTGCGGACAATCGGCTGGCGCGAATGGGTCCAACTTCCGGATCTGAACATCGAGAAGATCAAAGCCAAAATCGATACCGGCGCACGAACCTCCGCGATCCACGCCAGCCGTATGCAATTATCCCAACGCGACGGCAAGCAGATTGTCTGCTTTCAGATTCATCCGCTGCAGCGCGACTCGAAGCTAACCGTGACCGCCGAAGCGGAAGTGCTTGAATTCCGCGAAGTCAAGAGTTCTACTGGACAGATCACCCGCCGCCCAGTGATCATGACGCGGGTTTCGATCTTCGGTGATACGTTCCCGATCGAGCTAACGTTGGCCGGACGCGATACCATGAGCTTCCGGCTGCTGCTGGGGCGAGAAGCCGTTCGCCGCCGATTCGTTGTCGACCCCGGAAAATCCTTTTACGGCGGAAAGCCATGACCAAAGACCTTGTGCGTGATGGACGGCAGGCAAAATCCATCAAGATTGCCATCCTCTCCCGCAGTCCCCGTTGCTACAGCACGCGACGGCTCCGCGAAGCCGCCCAGCAGCGCGGCCACCGCGCCGTCGTGCTGGACACCATGAAGTTCGCCCTCGACCTGAAGGAAAATGAACCCGACCTGTATTTTTCCTCCAAGCGGCTCAGCCATTACGACGCCGTGATTCCCCGCATCGGCGCATCCATCACGTATTTTGGCACCGCGGTGGTGCGGCAGTTCGAGCAAATGGACGTATTCTGTCTAAACTCGTCCCCCAGCATCGCCAATGCGCACGACAAATTGCGCAGTATGCAGATCCTCAGCCGACATCAAGTAGGCATTCCTCAAACCACGTTGGTCCGCGATCGCAAGGATATTATTCCGGCCATCGAACGAGTCGGGGGTGTGCCCATCGTGATCAAGTTATTGGAGGGGACTCAGGGGGTGGGTGTGATCCTGGCGGAGTCCATGAAGACGGCGCAAGCGATTGTGGAGACGCTGCACAGCACTCGACAGAACGTGCTGATTCAGAAGTTTATCGCCGAAAGCAAGGGACGCGATATCCGTGCTTTTGTGGTCGGCGATCAAGTCGTCGCTGCCATGCGACGGATGGCTCAGGACGATGAGTTTCGCAGCAATATCCATTGCGGCGGAACGAGCGTCGCCGTGGACCTGCCCGAGGAGTACCGGGAAACGGCGGTCCGCGCCGCCCAAATCATGGGCCTGCGCGTGGCAGGCGTGGACATGCTGGAGAGTCATGCCGGCCCGCAAGTGATGGAAGTCAACGCATCCCCCGGATTGGAGGGAATCGAATCCACGACCCAACTTGACATCGCCGGGACGATTATCGATTACATCGCCGCGCAGGTCGGCTTCCCCGATTTGGACATTCGCCAGCGATTGACGGTCAGTCGCGGCTTTGGCGTGGCCGATATCGTCATTAATGACGGCTCGGAGCTGGTCGGTCGTACGCTGGGGGATTCAGGTTTTCGCGGCAAGGATATCAACGTGTTGACGCTGCATCACGATGGACATGTGATCCCGAACCCCAAAGACTCGCGCGAACTGCATGGCGGGGATCGATTGCTGTGCTTTGGTCGGCTGGAGACGATGAAGGGACTCATTCCAGAGATGACACGCAAGCGACGTCGGCCGAAGCCCAAAAAGCTGGATGCCAAGCTTGCGGAATGAAAGGACCACCATGCATCATGATGAGGAATTCCCATCGCCGCACCGTTGGGGTAAAGTCACACTGGCTGCGGGCGACGTCGCCCACGTCGAACTGATCGTGGGCGAAAGCTCAAGTGGCTATACGCTACGGATTCCTGTCAGCGTGCGCCGGGGTGGCGACGAGGGACCAACGGTCCTCGTGACCGCTGCCTTGCACGGGGACGAGTTGAACGGAACCGGGGCCATTCGCGATTTTATTCTGCACGATGAAGTCCATGTGCAGCGGGGTACGTTGATCCTGGTTCCCGTGCTGAATGTGCTGGGTTTCGAGAATCATTCGCGGTACTTGCCGGATCGCCGAGACCTGAATCGCTGCTTCCCGGGATCCAGCAAGGGGAGCATGGCCAGTCGCTTTGCACGTCGGATTTTCACGCAGCTTGTCCGTCGGGCGAATTACGTGATTGACTTGCATACTGCAGCCGTGGGCCGTACCAATTTCCCCAATGTTCGTGCCAACATGCACGACCAAAAAACACGCTGGCTGGCCGAATCCTTCGGTTGCGGCATCATCGTCCACGGACAGGGACCTACGGGTTCCCTGCGGCGTGTGGCCACCGAGGCCGGGATTCCCACCATCACGTTTGAAGGGGGAGAAGTTGGCAAAGTCGAAGCCGACGTCATTCGCTGCATTTTGAGCGGCATCCACAACGTGCTGACCGACCTGGGCTTGGTCGACGGAACATCACAGCGATCGAATCCGCAACTTGTGATCGAGCGATCCAAGTGGGTCCGCGCCGATCGGGGTGGCTTCTTGCAATTTCACGTCGCGGCGGGAGCCAAAGTCGCTCAGGGGCAAGTCCTGGTGACGAATACCAGCCTGCTGGGAGACGAGCGTCATCAATTGACGGCACCCTTCGACGGAGTTGTGGTGGGGATGACGACCCTGCCGGCCGTTAGCCCCGGCGAAGCCGTGTGCAACATTGGAGAGGTCCGTCAAGCCGCGACTGAGAATTAGCCGGGCTTCACGGGTACCAGGCCGATAATTAGCAGGTGCACCGCGAAAATCTTCTTGCTATGGCTAACCCGCACAAGTAAGATCGAAGGGCCGCGAGGGCACACGTGCAGCGCTCCGCGATGGTTCCAGTTAGGACACCTTCGGGCTGTGGTCCCAGTAGTGCGAGGAGAGTGCAATGATCTCGAGACAATCAACGACCTTGGTCACACGGGTGCTTACGTGTCTTTTAGCCAGCTTCTCATGGGGCATCGTTTCACCTGCTTGGGGCGGCGTTTGTTTCACGTTTACGGGTGCCGCCGATAATGACTTTTTCAATGTGGCCAATTGGGACGACGGCATAGGTGGCAACCCCACCGCGATTGTCGATCCCGTGACGATGGAAATCGAACAGTGTCTGCAGATCAATGGCAGTGCGGTCCAGGCCGCAGCGGCCGTCGAATTCGGGAGCGGCTCGCTGATGATGATGGCCGGAGCCATGCTGGAGGTGACTTCAGGAGAAGTCAATTTTAACGCGGGGAGCATGCTGAACATGGCCGACAGCAGTATCCAGGTCACGGGAGGTACCGCGGGTCAGTTCAACTTGAATTCGGGTTCGACCGGCTTCATCACGGGAAACTCGACCGTCATCGCGGCTGATGACATCACCTTTCGCGGTAATGCTACCCTGAATGGTGCTACGGTAACCTCGACTGGAGACGATGTTGAATTCTGGGAAACCGGAACGTTGAACATTTCGAACAGCAACTTCACTACGGATCCAGGACAGGTCACTTTCTTCAAAGATGCGGCGTCGGGCTCTGTCAGTTACAACTTGACGGACTCGACCATCACCACCGGGCGCGTCAGCATCGAAAATGAAGTGTTCGTGACCTTGTTGGACTCGATCATCAACGCCGACGGTGATATCGAAGAAGCCCTTGATGGCAACTCAACCAATCCGGGAACGCTCATTCTCAATGGAAACTCCTCAGCCACCGCGGATCAGATCGAGCACAGTATTCGCCTGATACTTAACGACACCTCCAGGGCAACCTTCACCGACGATAATGACGCCGATGGCGACTCCTGGATCCTGAATGATTCCAGCGTCACGCTGAATACCGTGGACAACCTGCTGACGATCGTCAACTCGTTTGTGGCAGACGCCCGTTCCGACGTTTTCGACGGGCGCAGCAACTTGTCCTACGCCGCCAATCCATCCGCCTGGGACCCCAGTACGTGGAACGGCCTGGACGCGGTCCAATTGAGTCTGGTTCCGGAACCCAGCGGGTGGTTGCTGTTGGGTATGGCCGGCATGCTATTGACGCGACGTCGCTAAATCCGACTCCTCACGGCGCGAATGGGGTCAGCTCGGCGGGGCCCTCCAGATACGTGTAACCGTTCAACCCGTCTTCGTAGAACTTGACGATGCGGCCGGCCTGTTCGTTATTGACCAGGCCGTCGCGCACGGCCTTTTCCACGGCCCGCTGCAACCGGTCGATCAGGGACTTATCGTTGAACTGTACGTAATCGAGCACTTCGCGGACCGTTTCCCCTTTCATAATCGACTCCAGCACGACTTCGCCGTCGGCTTGCAAATCGACGTGAACCGTGTTGGTGTCCCCGAACAGATTGTGCAGATCTCCCAGAATCTCCTGATAAGCTCCGATTAGGAACGCTCCCAGGTAGTATGGCGTTCCATCGAACTCATGTAACAGCAGCGTCTTTCGCACATCTCGACGGTCGATGAATGTGTCAATCTTGCCGTCCGAATCGCAGGTGATGTCCGCAATCACTCCGTGGCGTTGAGGTCGTCGCTCCAAGCGATGGATGGGCATCACCGGAAACAGCTGGCCAATGGCCCAGCTATCGGGCATTGACTGAAACAAGGAAAAATTGCAGAAGTACGTGTCCGACAGCATGCGATCGAGTCCGGCCAGCTCTTCGGGCATGTATTCCAGATCGATGACCAGACGACGAATCCGCCGGCAAATGGCAAAGAACATGTCCTCGGCCAGCACGCGCTGCTCCAGCGGCAAATAGCCGGTGGAAAACAGGCTCATCGCCGTATCGAGCGCTTGTTGCGCGTCGTGAAACGACTCCAGCACATTCCGCGCGCTGATATTTTCATACGTCATGAACAAGTCGTGCAGCGGTTGCTCGAAATCGTCGGGAATCCGTTTGACCTGACGGTCACTGTCTCCCTGTTCTGCCACGCCCAAGGTGCCGAACACGAGTGCGCTGTGGTAAGCCGCGACGGCTCGGCCGCTTTCCGTAATAATATGCGGATGGGGCACGCCCACTTCGTCGCAGACGGTCGTCAAATGGTAGACGATGTCGTTGGCGTATTCTTGCAGCGTATAGTTGATGCTGGACTCAAAATTGGTCTGGGATCCATCGTAGTCCACGCCCAGTCCGCCCCCCACATCAAGATACTCCAGTCCCGCACCTTGCTTCTTGAGCTGAGCGTAGACGCGCGCGGCTTCGTTGACGGCTCCTTTCAGCATGCGAATATTGGTAATCTGGCTGCCCAAGTGAAAGTGGAGCAGATTAAAGCAATCGGTCATCCGCTGCGATTCAAGCTCCTCGAAGGCCCGCAAGATTTCGCTCAGTGTCAAGCCAAATTTACTGCGGTACCCACCCGAACTCTGCCAACGACCGGAACCTCGGGCCGCCAATTTGATGCGAAAACCAATCCTGGGCCGGACACCGACTTTCTCCGCGTACTGCAGCACCAGGGCCAGCTCCGTGAATTTTTCCACGACGGGCACGACCTGCCGGCCAATTTTCTGAGCCATCATGGCCATCTCGATGAACTCGTCGTCCTTAAATCCATTACAGACAATCATCGTATCGGCGTCGGTCATCGCGACCACGGCCAACAGTTCGGGCTTACTGCCGGCTTCCAGCCCAAATCCGTATTCACGGCCGTATTCGATGATTTTTTCGACCACTTCGCGCTGCTGATTGACTTTAATGGGATAGACGCATTGGTATTTTCCCTGAAAACTGTTGTCGGCAATCGCCTCGGCGAACGCGTCATAGATCGATCGCAGTCGATCCTTGAGAATTCCGTTGAAGCGTACGAGCACGGGTAAATCGATACCCCGCTGTTGCAACCGATCGATCAATTGCTTGAGGTCAATGGACCTCTCCTGGTTGCGGTCTGGGTGGACTTGCAAATGCCCGTTTTCGTTAATCGAAAAATAGCCTTTTCCCCAGCGTTCGACGTCATACAGTTCGCTGAGCGTCACCGATCGACCATCGCGTCACTTTGTCACTTTCTATCATTCACTTCTCCAGGACGAATCAAAACATCTGGCCAGTCGCCGCTCCCGTGGAATTCGCGACGACCGCTGGAAAAAATTAACACTGAGATTCGCCCCCGGATGTGGCGCGAAGCTATGGAAATATGTTGATTGCTGACCAAGTCCAGTTGGACAGCGTTACATCGAGTCGTGCTTCCCAGGCTTGCCGGATTTGAGGTTAGGCGTTCCTGGTAGCCTATCGCCGAAACCGGTGATTTGGCCGATTGGCAAGCTCGCTCGCTTGCGAGTCATGCTTGTATTTCCCAAGGTTTTGTGGTGCACGACTCAAAAAAAATGGCAGATCGTGCTCGTGTCGGGTCGCGAGCGTCCAACTAATTCTGGTGACCGAGGTTTCGGATTACGGTTCCCGCGACGGGCGTCCAAGCCAATAATGTAATCGTTTACGGTACGAAAGTTTAGTGCGGCTACGGCATTTTCAAGGCTCGGTAGCTCAGTTTTTGCCGCCCGGCCACGTCCCGAACAAACCGTTCGTCTCGCAGATTGGTAACACCATGACACGCGGCACACGCAGCAAGGCCACGTCAACACGGACGCGCCGTTCGACGGCAGCCAAGTCTGCTCGCCCACCTGGGTCGAAATCTGGCCGCGGCCGCCCGATCAAAAAGAAAAAATCCCCGTGCGGAGCCCGCGTTATCCACGTGATCACGGATGGCACGGGCGGCTTGCCCAGGCATATCCTCACAGCAATTCTCTCCCAATTTCCACGACTTATGCCTCCACCCGTCTATGACGTCTTTTGCAACACAGCGGAGAAGCTCAACCAGGCCGCACGCAAACTGGCCCCCGATTCGGCCGTGTTGTTTGCGATTACCGATCCCAAGCTAAAGCGACGGCTGCTGGATTCACTGACTCAGCGGGAAATTCCAGCCTACGACCTGGTGGGAGGCATCGCGGATTTTGTGGCGCAAGCCACGGGACACAAACCGCTCAATGATCTGAACCGCATTCACCGGTTGGATGAAGTCTATTTTGATCGAATCGACGCTTGGGAATTCACCCTACAGCACGATGACAGCCGCCGCCTGGAATCGCTCGACGAAGCGGACATCGTGCTATTGGGCTTGAGTCGAGTCAGCAAGACTCCCACAGCGGCCTATCTTGGCTGGCTGGGATACCGCGTTGCCAACGTCTCGTTTGCTCCGGAAGTCGGCCTTCCACGCGAAGCCCAAGCGTGCCGCCAAAAGTTGATTGCCCTGACCATCCAACCCAAGAAACTGGCGGAGATCCGCTTGCGTCGATTGCAAAACAACGGGTTTCAGCAAGTGGTGGAAGCCGATAGCCGTCGTCGATTCCGCTACGCCGACGTACGGGATACGATCCAGGAAGTCATGGCAGCCGAAGCGATTTACAAGAGACTGCGCGTCCCCGTAATTGACATTACCGACCTCACAGTCGAGGAAACGGCCGCGCAAATTCTGAACGCCATGCGGACGTCGCGAGGTGCGAATCCCGTACGTTGAGCCGCCCCCCCGTTGGTGCAGCGTGGTCGATCTTTCGCGAGCGATGTATTGCATCACGACTGCCGAGGATCGCATTTGCTGAGCAACTGCGGTGCGTCGGTAACCGTCCCCTTGCGTCGGTGGCTCGCTGCCTGACCGCTGCAGCGACGTTGGTGCTACTTCTTTTTGCGCTTCGATGCAGCCGACTTGGGCTTCGTGGCCGTCACGGGCCGATAGCGATTGCCAGGCGCGTGCCGGGAGTTCTTGCGTTTCTTGGACCCGCGTGCGGGCGACTCCAGACGGTGCACGAAGTCACCCAAGACCTGCTGACGGGCGTGCTTCCGGCGTTGATGGATTGCGGCTGCCGGTGGCTGGGCGGGAATCAGCGCGTCGCAGCCGTCGCCGATCAAGTCCTGTCGTCCAGCCATCTGCAGAGCCTTCCGGACCTCGAAGTAGTTTTCGGGCTTGAAAAACTGCATCAGTGCCCGCTGCAGCTTGCGATCGCGCAAGTGCTGAGCCACCTTTACGGGCTTCTTGGTAAACGGATCCAGGCCTGTATAGAACATGGCGGTCGCCACATCGAATGGTGCTGGTATGAAATCCTGAACCTGGTCGGGGCGATAACCGTTTTGTTTCAAGAATACGGCCAGATTGATCATGGCGTCCAAGTCGCAACCCGGATGGCTGGCGATGAAATAAGGGATGATGAACTGTCGCTTACCCGCTCGGGCCGATTCCCGTCGAAACGATTCGGTGAACGTCTCAAAATCGTCGTTGCTAGGCTTGCGCATCTTGTCCAGCACGTGCGGATCGGTATGCTCCGGAGCCACCTTCAGGTGTCCGCCGACGTGGTGCTGTACCAGTTCACGCATATACTCGGGAGACCGTCGTGCGAGGTCCATACGGATGCCGCTGGCCACGAGCACTTTGCGTATGCCGCTCGTGGTACGCGCCTCTTTCATCAATTCGATCAACGGCGTGTGGTCGGTACCCAGTAGTTTGCAGATTTTCGGGTGAACGCATGACTGCCGCCGGCAAACGGCCTCTACCTCGGGTCGCAGGCACTTCATTTCGTACATATTGGCCGTGGGACCACCGATGTCACTTACCACGCCGTTGAACTTAGGATCAGCAGCCATGCCACGGATCTCGGTGAGCACCGAGTCTTTGCTGCGGGACTGAATGATGCGACCTTGGTGAGCCGTGATCGAACAAAAGGTGCAGCCACCAAAACAGCCGCGCATGATGGTGACCGAGTCCTTGATGGTCTCATAGGCGGGAATTGTTTCCTTGTAGCTGGGATGCGGTTTGCGCGTATAGGGCAATCCATACACCTTGTCCATCACCGCTTGCGACAGGGGTAGCGGAGGCGGGTTGCAGACAATTGCCTGACGGTCGTGCCACTGCGCGAGTTTCCTGGCGTTGTATGGGTTCGTCTCATTGTGGATGATCTTCGTGGCTTCGGCAAAAGCCAGCTTGTCGTCCCGCACCTGTTCGAAACTGGGCAAGACCAGCGCGTCCGCGGGAGGCGTTTCCGAGGCTCCCAGGGCATAGGCCACACCCCGCATCTCGCGCAGATCGCGCACCGTCGCGCCGGAATCCAACCATCGCGCCATCTGCACAATGGTGTCTTCTCCCATGCCATACGCCACCAGGTCGGCTTTGCAATCCAGCAAGATTGAGCGTCGGACCTTGTCGCTCCAATAATCGTAGTGCGCCAACCGCCGCAACGAAGCTTCCACGCCACCCGCAATCACGGGCACGCCCGGAAATGCCTCGCGTGCGCGGTGGCAATAGGACAACGTCGCCCGATCCGGACGCAAGCCAATCCGGCCGCCGGGTGAATAGGCGTCGTTGTTGCGAACCTTGCGGTTGGCCGTGTAGTGGTTGATCATCGAGTCCATATTTCCGGCACTAATGGCAAAGAACAGTCTGGGCCGACCAAACCGCCGCCAATCTTCGCAACTGCGCCAGTCCGGTTGGCTGATCATGCCCACACGAAATCCGGCGGCTTCCAGCGAACGGCCCAGGATGGCCATCGCCATGCTGGGGTGATCGATATAGGCGTCCCCGGTCACGAACACCACGTCGGCTTCCTCCCAGCCACGCTCGCGCATCTCGCGCATGGTCATGGGGAGCGCCGCCCGGTGTCGCGGGTCATAGTGCGAGGGAAGACACGCCATCAATCCATCGGCCGTTTCGCCGGCCGTCGGACGCTGGTTCAAAATAGGCAGTGGGATCACAACAGGGTGCTCGAAGTAGTAGCGGGACAAAGGGGGCCGGCGATACCGTGCCTAAAAACCAAGCCCGTCTGCGGCGTCGACAGTCCGAGGGTGTGCAGCGTTTGCCCCAGACGTTGATCGAAGTTGACGCACCGGCCCAGCAATTATAGTCCCAGGCAAGTTGTGCTGATATCCATCCTGTCGGCGAATCCGCCGTTTTGACGGGTTTTTCGTTGCGGCCAACCGGTCGGGATGTTCCTTGCCGCGCCGAGCTGCTCAGCAAGGCCGGTCAGAAGTTCCGCGTCGATCCTGATCGCGACGTGCACTTGGGCGGTGACATTTTTCGCGTGCGTGTCCGGGACGAGACCAGCGACGGTGGTGAGGCGATCGCCATCGTCACCAAAATGAGTGGACGTACGCGAACGCGACCCTGGTCAGCGTCGACGACGCCGTAGACCGCATCCGACAACTGGAAGAGGCCGGCCACTGTATGGAGCTGGACAGCTTGGGCCGCCCGCAACTTCGGTTTTCGCTGCCCAACGAAGCCGCTCTCGATCAACTCTCGGAGGCCCTGGCCCGTTTGTTGATTTCCGACAGCGGCCCGACGGATGGCCGTGACGTCTAGCCGTGGCGGGCTGGACCAAGCCGACAGTGCGAGGGTCTTCGTGATCAACGCGCGAAAGTTCTTTTCCGAGACCCCGATCACGTATTCGGGCTCTCACCGGCCTGGATTACATCCGTCACGCTGACTTGAAATCCGCGGAGTGTCTTGGATGCCGCTTCGCTTCCCATCGTAAACTCACCGGACACCGTGTACGTGTCGCCGTCGAGAACGAGAACCAGGATGCGTTGCTGAGCGGGATCCACGATCCAATACTCCGGAATCCCGGCCTCGGCATAGTCACGCCGCTTGTCTTCATAGTCTCGGCTTCTGCTGGCAGCATCGTCGCTGACCACTTCGACAACCAAGTCAGCACCTTCTCCATAACGCTCACCAAAACGGCTGAGGCGGTCGGCCAAATACACCACAATATCAGGTTCCCGATAATTCCCGTGGGGAAGTCGGACGCGGTACGGAGCGCTGACCGCATCGCCGAGATTACTGGGCCTCAGAAACATCAACAAGAGATTCAACAAGTGATGAACGATCTTCTGATGTGACTTGGTCGGCATTTCCAGTACCTCGACGCGTCCCTCGACAAGTTCCACCAGCTGGTTGAGGGACTCGGTGAAGGAAAGAAAGCTACCCTCACTCCAATGGCCCTGTGCGGGAAACAGCCGCGCAATTTCCCATGCCGGTTCGGGTGCGTCAGGAGGTGTGGGTGATACCGAGGCCATGTAACTCTTGCTCCCTCGCGAGATCATTCACTGTGGAACAGCCCGATTATATCACTGCGGTTTGGGAGCAGCAAACGCAGGACCTGCGGTCTGTTTGACCCGCCACAGCCAACCGATTAATCTAGTTGTACAGCCGGCAGGCTCACTGGCTTGTGTGTCTAGAAGTTGCGCATTGTTGGTAGCGTTTGGCCGAAACCCGTGATTTCGCCGGTTGCCGAGTTCACTCGCTTCGCGTCGTGCTTGTATTTTCTGGTGTCTTTGAGCTAGCGCAACTTCAAAACTTGCGCGTTGTGCTTCCATTTTCCCGCCGATCATCACCTTTGCCCTGACACACCATAGATTCTGCTTATGAATCCCCGTAATTCCACTGCCTTGATTGTTCGGCATTTGTTGCTGTTGCTGTTGGCTGCCCTGACATACGAGAACTCGGACGCGCAGCCCATCGCGTTCACCGGCGCGCGCATCATTCCCATCGGGTCTGCAGAACTACCCCAGGGCACGTTGGTCGTCCATGGCGGTCGCATTGAGGCGATCGGGCCCGCCGCCGACGTGCAGATCCCCAAGCATGCGGAAAGATTTGACCTCTCGGGCAAGGTCATCATGCCGGGTCTGATTTGCACGCACAGCCACATCGGCGGAATTGGCGGAGCGGACGGCAGCAGCCCGATTCAGCCCGGCGTTCGCGTGTTCGATTCGATCAATGTTCGTGACTCGGGTTTTCGTCGAGCGCTGGCCGGAGGGCTGACCACCTTGAACATCATGCCCGGCTCGGGACACCTGATCAGCGGCCAGACAGTCTACGTCAAACTTCGTTTTTTTGAAGACAGCCCGCACGTCATCGAAGACCTGATGATCCGGGACTCGCAGGGAAAGATGCTAGGTGGGCTAAAAATGGCGAACGGCACCAACTCCATGCGCGATCCACCGTTTCCCGGCACGCGGGCCAAATCCGCCTTCCTGGTGCGGGAACAGTATCTCAAGGCGCGTGAGTACCAGGCGAAACGGAATCGGGCAGACGGCGACCCGGACAAGATGCCACCCCGCGATTTGAATCTGGAGGCGTTGGTGGAAGCTATGCAGGGCAAACGCGTCGTGCACCATCACACACATCGACACGATGATATCATGACGGTGCTGCGGGTCGCCCAGGAATTCGGTTATCCGGTCGTATTGCATCATGTCAGCGAGGGCTGGCGCGTGGCGGATCAAATCGCCCAGGCGCACGTGCCGTGTTCCATGATTATCGTGGATTCTCCGGGTGGAAAACTGGAGGCACGCTACTTGATGCCGTCGACGGCAAGAATACTGGACGAGGCCGGTGTGCGCGTCGCATTCCACACGGACGATTGGATCACTGACTCGCGTTACTTCTTTCGTATGGCGGCCATGGCGGTACGGGCCGGCATGAATCGGGACAAGGCACTCGAGGGACTCACGTTGGCAGGTGCGGAAATCCTGCAGCTGGACGATCGCATCGGTTCCCTGGCCGTGGGCAAAGAGGCTGACTTCATTGTGCTCAGCGGAGACCCTTTCAGCATTTACACCAAGGTGGAACAGACCTGGGTCGACGGCCGTCGAGCCTTTGATCGCGCGCGGCCTCAGGATCGCCTGTACGCCGTCGGAGGCTACGGCGCGGGTCACGATCAAGAACCCTACTTCTGCTGCTTCGACCAATCACAGGAATCCCACGAATGAAACCCGCAGTCCATTACTTTCGCTGCTGGTCGTGCTGCATCCTGCTCAGCCTGGGCGCGTGCCACGTCCACGCCGATCTCGCCGTGCATGGCGACTTGGTGTACACCATGGCCGGTGCTCCGCTAGAAGATGCCGTGATCATCGTTCAAGGTGGGAAGATTACGGCCATCGGCAAGGCCGGATCGATCAAGATTCCTGACGGCTGTCAGCAGCTGTCGGCCAAGATGGTGACACCCGGACTGATCGATGCACACTCGACCGTCGGCACTTCCGGCATTTTGAACTACGCGCACGATCAGGATCAACTTGAACACGGTCAGCCCATGCAGCCTGAGTTACGGGGTGTCGATGCCTACAACTCGCAGGACGAGTTGGTGGCCTGGGTCCGCGGCTACGGCGTCACGACGATCCACACCGGCCATGCGCCTGGCGAGCTGATCTCGGGCCAAACGCTGGTCGTCAAGACCGCGGGGACAACCGTGGAACAGGCCACGCTCAAGTCTCCTTGCGCCGTGGCTGTGACTCTGGCTGATTCTGCCCGCAAATCAGACAACAAGTCACCGGGCACGCGGGCCAAGATGATCGCCATGCTGCGGCAGGAACTAATTCGCGCTCAGGAATATCGACGCAAACGTGAGCGATCCGAAGCGTCGAAAAGCGAAGAAAGCGAACCTCTTGAGCAACGGGAAAAATCTGCGAACGTCGGCGACGCCAATAAGGCGGATGAGCCTGTCGACCTGGACTTGCGCCTCGAGACGCTTTCGCAAACGTTGGATCACGGCCTGCCTCTGCTGATCACCGTGGATCGGGCCCAGGATATCTCCAACGCGTTGCGGCTGGCGAAAGAGTTTAAGCTCAACGTATGGCTGGACAGTGCCGCGGAGTCCTACCTGTTGATCGACGAAATAAAATCCTCCGGCGCACCGGTAATCATCCACCCCACCATGGCGCGTGCGGTGGGAGAGCGAGAAAACGCGAGTTTCGAGACGGCGGGAAAGCTGGTCAACGCCGGCATCCCGGTCGCGCTGCAAAGCGGCTACGAGTCGTATGTACCCAAGACACGCGTCGTGTTGTTCGAAGCGGGGATGGCAGCCGCGAATGGACTTTCATTTGCGCAGGCGCTGGGTACGATCACGATCGATGCGGCCAAACTTCTGGGAGTTGGGGACCGCGTGGGCTCGCTGGAAATCGGCAAGGACGGCGATCTGGCGCTGTACGATGGCGATCCGTTTGAATACACCACGCACTGCGTGGGTGTGGTGATCAACGGCGAAGTAGTCAGCGGCGAGGCGAATTGACGTAATCCAACAAGCGAGCGGACAACCGGCCCCAATGCCGATCGTCGGCCGAGGAGTGCGGTCTCCCATGGAAGCCGCGTCAACGAGGACGATATGCGGCCGCGTCGTGTTTCGGTCTCGGCTATCGGCTGAGAGATCAGGCGCATAGATCGAAGCGATCGAGATTCATGACCTTGGCCCACGCCGCCACGAAGTCACGCACGAACGCCTCCTGAGAGTCGTCACATGCATAGACTTCCGCGATAGCTCGCAGCTGGGAGTTCGAACCGAAGACAAGATCGACCGCGGTACCGGTCCACTTCACCTCACCCGTCGCGTGATCGCGCCCCTCGTACACGTGTTCGCATTTGGGGGACTTCTGCCACTTCGTGTGGTTGTCCAGTAAGTTCACGAAGAAATCATTGGTCAATGTCTCGGGCCGCTCGGTGAAGACGCCAAGTTCGGACTGCGCCACGTTGGCATTCAGGACCCGCATGCCGCCGACGAGAACCGTCATCTCTGGAGCGGTCAACGTCAGCAGGTGCGCTCGCTCCACCAGCAGTTCTTCCACCGGTCGATCCAGCCCGATTCCAGCGTAGTTGCGGAACCCGTCTGCGGTCGGTTCGAGCACCGCGAATGAATCGACGTCGGTTTGCTCCTGGGAGGCATCCGTACGTCCCGGTGAGAAGGGCACCCGCACATGCTGCCCGGCGTGGTTCGCAGCGTGCTCGACGGCCACGCATCCACCCAGAACGATGAGATCAGCCAGCGAGATCTTCTTCCCGCCGGACTGCGGGGTGTTGAATTCCGTTTGGATCTGCTCTAGCGTCTGCAGCACCTTTGCCAATTCGGCCGGCTGGTTGACTGCCCAATCCTTCTGTGGTGCGAGGCGAACGCGCGCCCCGTTTGCTCCACCCCGTTTGTCGGTACCGCGGAATGTTGCCGCTGACGCCCAGGCGGTCGAGACCAGTTGGCCAATGGACAGTCCTGATGCGAGGATCTTGCCCTTGAGGTCCGCGATATCTTGCTCCCCGATCAATTCATGATCCACGTCGGGGACGGGGTCCTGCCACAATTGCGGTTCCGCGGGAACCAACGGGCCGAGACACCGCGATCGAGGCCCCATGTCGCGGTGCGTCAGCTTGTACCATGCCTTGGCAAAGGCTTCTGCGAACTGGTCCGGGTTCTCGTGGAATCGTTTTGAAATCGGCGCATAGATCGGGTCCATCCTCAGCGAGAGATCCGTTGTAAACATCATCGGCGCGTGTTTCTTCGAAGGATCGTACGCATCTGGCACAGTGCCCTGTGCCGATGCATCGGTGGGGGTCCATTGCCAGGCGCCGGCGGGACTCTTCACCAACTCCCACTCGTAACCGAACAGGTTGTCGAAGTAGTTGTTATCCCACTTCACCGGGTTGGTGGTCCAGGCTCCCTCCAGGCCGCTGGTGATGGTGTCGGCCCCTTTGCCGCTTCCAAAAGTGTTTTTCCAACCGAGCCCCTGCTGTTCAAGGCTGGCAGCTTCCGGTTCGGCCCCGACGTACTGGCCTGCATCGGCCGCGCCGTGGGCTTTGCCAAAGGTGTGGCCGCCCGCAATCAGCGCAACCGTCTCTTCGTCATTCATGGCCATGCGGCCGAACGTCTCTCGAATATCCCTGGCTGCGGCAAGCGGATCCGGCTTGCCGTTCGGACCTTCTGGATTCACGTAGATCAGGCCCATCTGAACGGCGCCAAGAGGATTCGCGAGTTCCCTGTCGCCGCTGTAACGCTCGTCTCCCAGCCACTCACTCTCGGGCCCCCAGTAGACGTCCCCTTCTGGCTCCCAGACGTCCTCGCGCCCCCCGCCGAAACCGAGTGTTTTGAATCCCATTGACTCCAGAGCACAGTTGCCGGTAAAGATCATCAGGTCGGCCCACGAGAGTTTTCGGCCATACTTCTGTTTGATCGGCCAGAGCAATCGGCGAGCCTTGTCCAGGCTCACGTTGTCGGGCCAGCTGTTGAGGGGCGCAAAGCGGAGAATGCCGCCACCAGCGCCACCCCGGCCGTCGGCGATGCGGTACGTGCCCGCACTATGCCACGCCATGCGGATGAACAGTGGCCCGTAGTGTCCGTAATCGGCTGGCCACCAATCCTGCGACGTCGTCATCAACTCAAGGATGTCCTCCTTCAGGGCATCCAGGTCGAGTGTTTTGAACTCCTCAGCGTACTTGAAATCCTCACCCATCGGGTTGGACAGAGAAGAGTGCTGGTGGAGCATTTGCAGGTTCAACTGATTCGGCCACCAATCACGGTTCGATAGGGCCCCAGCCGCGGTGTGTCTGCGCGACGAACTCATTACTGGGCACTGGCTTGAGTTATCTGACACGTAATTTCTCCTTATGTTTGATGCAAATTTGGTTGATCTGCTTTTCAGAGGATCGCTTTGTAGGTGTTCAGTCGCCGGCTGAATCCCGATTTGCGGCGAGACACTCGGGGCACCTTCCCCAGTAGATTACCTCCGCCTCATCGATCTGATAACCAGAGTCGTCGGCGGCGGTCAAGCACGGTGTGTCGCCGACGGCGCAGTCAACGTCGACGGTTTTTCCGCAAGTGCGACAGATCACGTGATGGTGGTTGTCACCGACCCGATCCTCGTAGAGGGCTGGCGACCCGGCGGGCTGGATCCGCCGGATAAGGCGTTTTTCGGCCAGCAGGCTCAGGGCGTCGTACACCGCCTGTCGCGAGATGGCACCGATCTCGGCGCGAACATCCTCGGCGACGTCATCCGCCGTGCAGTGGGGCCGACCCGAAACGGCCCGCAACACGGCCAACCGCTGGGCTGTGACTTGGACACCGTGTTCGCGAAGCAGGTTGGCTGGCTCGTCAGGCATGGCGGCATTGTATGTCAACTTTTGGACTGAGTCAAGAATTGGTGTGAGCCTAATCCATCGGACGCCGCTATGTAGCGTAGCCGTCCTCGGCTGCGTCGATGGAGTTTGCCGCTGTGGGCAAGGTGGCTTGGCCGTTGAGGGCTGATTGCGAGGGTGGCGTTTTTGGGTGTTGCCTCGCCGCCGGGGACGGCGACGCTACGGGACGGCGACGGTACGGACGGCACTATGTAGCGTAGCCGTCCTCGGCTGCGTCGATGGAGTTTGCCGCTGTGGGCAAGGTGGCTTGGCCGTTGAGGGCTGATTGCGAGGGTGGCGTTTTTGGGCGTTGCCTCGCCGCCGGGGACGGCGACGCTACGGGACGGCGACGGTACGGACGGCACTATGTAGCGTAGCCGTCCTCGGCTGCGTCGATGGAGTTTGCCGCTGTGGGCAAGGTGGCTTGGCCGTTGAGGGCTGATTGCGAGGGTGGCGTTTTTGGGTGTTGCCTCGCCGCCGGGGACGGCGACGCTACGGGACGGCGACGCTACGGACGGCACTATGTAGCGTAGCCGTCCTCGGCTGCGTCGATGGAGTTTGCCGCTGTGGGCAAGGTGGCTTGGCCGTTGAGGGCTGATTGCGAGGGTGGCGTTTTTGGGCGTTGCCTCGCCGCCGGGGACGGCGACGCTACGGGACAGCGACGCTACGGACGGCGACGCTACGGGACGGCGACGCTACGGACGGCACTATGTAGCGTAGCCGTCCTCGGCTGCGTCGATGGAGTTTGCCGCTGTGGGCAAGGTGGCTTGGCCGTTGAGGGCTGATTGCGAGGGTGGCGTTTTTGGGCGTTGCCTCGCCGCCGGGGACGGCGACGCTACGGGACAGCGACGCTACGGACGGCGACGCTACGGGACGGCGACGCTACGGGACAGCAAAGCTACGGACGGTGGCGCTTGGGCCAATATTCGGCGACGACTTGTGTGGTACCATAAGGGCCATGCTGGGCAAATGCACGCCACGCCGTTCGATACCTACCCAGGAAACTCCCTCGTGATTCGTGACAGCGAGATCTTATCGATTTCCCAAGTCACGGCGCGCATTCGTGATGCGCTACAGCAATCGATCGGGGCACTTTGGCTCGTGGGTGAAATCAGCGACTTGGCGAGACCTCAATCCGGTCACGTTTACCTCACATTGAAGGACGAGCAATCACAGATTCGCGCGGTCATGTGGCGCAGCGCTGCCGAGCGTGTCAATTTTCCACTGCAGGACGGCATGGAGGTCCTCTGCTACGGCAGCCTGGACGTCTATGGTCCACGTGGCAGCTACCAATTCATGATTCGCATGATGGAGCCCCGTGGCGAAGGGACGGCTCAACGTAACTTGCGGTTGCTGAAGCAGAAGCTGGAGGCGGAGGGTCTGTTCGATCCGCAACGCAAGAAGCCGCTTCCCCGTTTTCCTCGACGTCTGGCCGTCGTAACCAGCCCCTCGGGAGCGGCCATTACCGACTTCTTGCAAGTGGCCCAACGCCGCTGGCGGGGAACCGAGATTTTGATTATTCCCACGTCCGTGCAGGGGGCTCAAGCCAGTCAGGAAATCATCGAGGCCATGCGGTTGGCTCATCGACTTCGTCCGCTTCCCGATGCGATGGTGTTGACACGCGGTGGAGGCAGCATGGAGGATTTGCAGAGCTTCAACGACGAACAGCTGGTGCGGTCTGCATCGCGCGCTGCGCGGATCCCGGTCGTTTCCGCAGTCGGGCACGAGATCGATGTGACGCTGGCGGATCTGGTGGCCGACGTTCGGGCCCTGACTCCGTCGGAAGCCGCGGAACGGACGCTCCCTTCGCGCGATGATCTGGCCAGCTGGCTGAACCAGGTTTCCAAACGCCTGGGCGGTCTGGTGCGCGGCAAAGTGTCAGCCGCCCGGCAGCAGCTTACCGCCCTGGCACAAAGGCGATCCTTTCGTTATCCCTTTGATCGCACGCGAGAATTCGCGCGTCGCTTGGACGAGTTGCAGCTCAGAGCTACGCGCGCGTCTGCCTTGCGCATGGACGCGGCGCACACCCGCAGCCGCACTCTGGCGGCGCAGCTGGAGGCGCTCAGCCCTTTGAGCGTACTGGCCCGCGGATATTCTGTGACTACGCGACATGACAATGCAGTGGTCGTTCGAGATGCCGCGCAGATTCAAGTTGGCGACACCATTGTATCTCAACTGCAGCATGGGCGATTAGTGAGCCGCGTGGAAACCCGGTCCCCACCGGACGATCTCGCATGCAATTCGCAAAAAACAGGAAAACAGCCATGAACAAGCCCCGTACGCCATCGAGCGGTGAGGAAAAATTGAGCTTCGAAGCGGCCCTGAAATCGCTGGAAGCGATCGTCGAGCAGCTGGAGGACGGTCAGCTGAGCCTGGACGAATCGCTGGCCAGGTACGAGGAAGGTGTGGGACACGTCAAAGACTGCTTTCGGCTGGTGGAACAAGCCGAACGCAAGATTGCCTTGCTGACAGGGGTGGACGCCGATGGCAACCCGGTAACACAGCCGTACGAGGACGACCACCAGGACTTGGGCGTCAAGGCCGCCGCCCGCGGCAGGCGACGCACCGCGGCTGTGCCGAACAAGGGCCCGCAACGCAACGTAGACGAGGCAGACCGACTTTTTTAGAATAAGCCCCTGATCCCGCCCAGGGACCGTTGCCCGGCCGTCAGGATTCCAGTTTTTACCCTCGAGGCGGTAGTTTTTTGAGGGCCCGGTTCTAGCATATTTCAGCCTCGGCCAATGACGGTCCGTGGAAACAGCCGTTCAACACGCAGCAGGCACTTTTCCTTGACGAACACCATCGCCAAATCCGTGAATTTTCGGACGGAGCAGATTGAGCAAGCCTTGCAGAGCTACGCGCAGTTTGGCGAGGGGTGCCCCGTTCGGCTCAACGAAGCCATCCGTTATAGCCTACTCGGTGGCGGAAAACGAATCAGACCCTTACTGACATTATTCGCCGCCCACGCATGTGGTGCGACGGAGGACGCGGGGCTGCCAGCCGCATGTGCCGTGGAGATGGTTCACACCTATTCGTTGATCCACGACGATCTGCCCGCCATGGACAACGACTCACTGCGACGCGGCCAGCCAACATGTCATTTGGCGTTCGACGAGGCCACTGCCATCCTGGCGGGGGATGCCTTGTTGACCCGCGCCTTTGAAATTCTGGCCACGGCGATCCAGCCTGCGGAAACCGCGGCTGCTTGTTGCGCAGAACTCGCGGTGGCCGCCGGGGCACGCAACCTCGTGGGGGGACAATGTGACGACCTGTCCGAAAAACTGGGGACGACTCCGCACGATTTGGAGTGGATCCATCGTCGCAAGACTGGGGCTCTGCTGTGTGCCTCGCTGCGACTGGGCGCCATGGTGGGTCAGGCCAACGCGTCGCAACTCGCGAGACTCACGGCCTTTGGAACCGAACTGGGATTGGCGTTTCAGATCGTGGACGACTTGCTCGATCAGAGCGGTAGCCTGGGCGACATGGGAAAAGCGCCTGGCCGCGACGCGAAACAGGGCAAGCGGACGTTCCCCGACTTAATTGGGATTGACGCCAGCCGGCAACGTGCGAAACAACTATATCAGTCCGCCTGTGGCCACCTCGCGGAGTTCGGCAACCGCGCTTCGCCCCTGATCGAACTTGCAAAGTTCATTGTCGAACGCAATCATTGAACGAGTGGGGAGTGTGTGGAACTCACGACTTTGAGCACAGGGACCGTAAACACCGGGGGGGGTTGGAGGAACGCCAACTGAACTGCGAGTAGACGTCCGCAAGCGCCTTCCGTGACCGCTACAAACCAAAAACGAACAGCAAACGAACAGCAGGGGTTTTCAGAGTTGGAGGCGCGTCCGGTGGTTCATTTGGGGGGCCCCCCAACCCCCCGTGTTTTCTGGCTTGAGACACGACATGACAAAGCTCCTTCCACAGATTTCGAGTCCGCACGACCTGCAGGGACTCTCGTCTGTGCAGCTCGCACAGCTTGCTGACGAGATCCGAGACGTGCTGTGCAACCTTGTTTCCACGCGCAGTGCTCATTTCGCTTCCAATCTGGGAGTCGTCGAGCTGTGCCTGGCGTTGCATCTGGTTTTCGATTTCAGTCGCGATCGTTTGATTTGGGACACGGGCCACCAGATTTATCCTCACAAGCTAATCACCGGGCGATACGGCGCATTTCCGACGATCCGCACCAAGGGTGGGCTGATGGGGTACCCTCATCCTGGCGAGAGCGATTACGACCTGTTCATGACGGGGCACGCCGGCTGCAGTATTTCCGCCATCATGGGGCTCAAAAGTGGCGATGACCACCTGGGGGAAACGGACCGTCGAGCCGTGGCTGTGATTGGCGACGGGGCGTTTCCGTCGGGCATCGTTTACGAAGCGCTCAACAACCTGGGCGCACTGCGCAAGAATGTGATTGTCATTTTGAATGACAACAAAATGTCGATCTGCCCACGCGTGGGTGCGGTGGGTCAATATTTGGATCGGCTGAGATCCAACCCCTTGTACAGCGGCATCAAAGAGGAAGTCGTCAAACTGCTAAACCGCGTGCCGTTGCTGGGAGATCCAGCTGAGCGATGCCTGGCTCAAATCAAGGAAGGCGTCAAGGCCGGCTTGCACGGAGGCATGTTGTTTGAGGAACTTGGCCTACGGTACGTCGGTCCCGTAGATGGACATAATCTGGGCTTGCTGCGTAAGTACCTGCGCATGATCAAGGACACGCACGAGCCAGTCTTGCTGCACGTGGTTACGGAGAAGGGGCATGGCTTCAAGCCGGCTGCCGAAGATCCAGTATTTTTCCACACTCCTCCGTCGTTTCGCCGGGAGGAGGACCGGGCCATCCCGTTGCCAAGCCAAAGTTCGCCGGCCTACACCGTCATTGCCCGCGACGCCATCGCCGCCGAGATGAGGCGCGACCGTCGCGTGACCGTACTGACCGCGGCCATGTGCCAGGGGAACAAGCTGGAGCCTATCCGTGAAGAAATGCCGCAACAATTCTTCGATACGGGTATTTGCGAGTCGCATACCGTGGCCTTCGCTGCGGGACAAGCCAAAGCCGGCCTGCGTCCCATCGTGGACATCTATAGTACGTTCTTGCAACGGAGCTTTGACCAGATCTTCCAGGAGGTCTGCCTGCAACGGTTGCCCGTCGTGTTCGCTCTGGATCGAGCCGGTTTGACGGGACCGGATGGTCCGACCCACCATGGGGTTTTCGATATCGGCTATATGCGGATGTTCCCCAACATGATCGTCATGGCGCCGGGTGATGCGATTGACCTGCAGGACATGATTGAGCTGGCATTACGGCAACAGGTGGCCACGTCGATTCGCTATCCGAAAGCCACGGCCGAACGCATCGAAGGTCCACGAACCAAAATCGAAGTCGGCAAAGCCGAACAACTTCGCACAGGACACGATGGCACGATGATCTGCTTGGGAACATTGCTCGGCGACGCGCTGCGGGCCGCGGATCTGCTGAGCGAAGAAGGCCTGCAGATTGGTGTCATCAACGCACGCTTCGCGAAACCCATGGACACGGCGTTAATCCTGTCCGCCGTGGAAGCCTCTCCATTTGTGATCACGATTGAGGAGGGTCAACTCATGACAGGGTTCGGCAGCGCGGTGCTCGAAGCCGCCAATGAAGCGGGCTTGCCCACGCAACATATCGTGCGACTGGGAATTCCTGACCAATTTGTCGAGCACGGTGAACGAGCTGAATTGCTGGCGGACTTGGGGCTGGATAGTGCCGGAATCGCTCGATGCTGTCGCACCGCGACCGCGCAGAGCGCACACACCCAGACGCCGAGGCTTTGATCGTACCGAGGCAACATGTCCTGCGCTTGGGCAGTGAAACCGACCGGCGAACCAGCTGTCGCACTCTTGGGTGTCGGTCACGAGCGACTCTCCAGCAAGATCGTCACCAACGTGCGGCAGATTCTGCGACGACACGCGCAACTAGCTTTCGAGGATCTCGGCTGGTGATGATGATTCCGACTGGTCGACGTTGCCGGCCGACCTCGCCGTCGTACTGGGCGGTGACGGATCGATCTTGCGAACAGCCCGCTACATGGCGCGTAACCAGATTCCGGTCCTGGGGGTCAATTTGGGGAAGCTGGGTTTCCTGGCGGACGTGACACGGCAGCAATTGGCGGACGTATTTCCGGACGTGGCTGCAGGTCGGTGTCGCGTCGTCGACCACCTGATGTTCGATTGTACGGTGCGGCGGAAGGGAAAGTGCGTGGCCCAAACGCTGGGGCTGAATGAGCTGGCGATCTTGTCCGGACCTCCGTTTCGCATCATGGAAGTGCAGTTGCACGTGGACGGCGAGCTGGCCACATTGTATCGTTGCGACGGGCTGATCATCAGCACTCCGGTGGGCTCAACCGCGCACAACCTCTCGGCCGGCGGGCCGATCTTGGAAAAGAGCCTGCGCGCGTTCGTGATCTCTGCTATCAGTCCGCACACTCTGACGGTACGACCCGTCGTGGACTCTGCGGATCGTAAATTTGAACTTTCGCTGCCGCATCCCGAGGGTTCCCCCACGGTTGTCGTCGATGGACGGGCGATACACCAATTGCTATCAGGCGACCGTGTCGTGGTCCAGCAAGCTGAGTCGAGATTCCAGTTGATCGAGGTCACGGGACATGGTTACTATCGTACCCTGCGTGAGAAACTCGGTTGGGCCGGTCACATCAAGGCGTTGCCGGAATCGTGACGGCGGAGCGCTTCCGTTTTACGGTGTGCTAACTCGGCGGGATATCGAGATGAAGTAGATCGACCCGAACGATGTTCGCACTGACAGTGGGCCCGTCGGCCCGGTGTACTCGTGGAACTGCAAATTCATTGGATGGCAAGGACGCATCATGCATCGGAAAATTCGAGGCGTTGTTCTCAGTTGTTTGCTGCTCATTCCAACGCTGCCTGCGGTCGCTCAATCCACGCCGACACTGACGCAGGAACTTGATCAGGCCACGAGTCGCCTGGGAGACTCACGCGTACTTGTTGCGCTATAAGTTCCGCACAGGCGAATCGATCGGCTACGAAGTCGAGCACCTGGTGTCCGTGAAAACAACCATTGACGGGACGTCCCAGGCTCAGCAGTCCCGTAGCCGTTCGCGGAAACGATGGGTCGTCAAGGAAGTTACGGCCAAGAACGAAGCCACGTTCACGCACAGCATCGACTATGTCAATATGTGGT
Organism: uncultured Planctomycetales bacterium; assembly: GCA_963695565.1. Lineage (GTDB taxonomy): Bacteria > Planctomycetota > Planctomycetia > Pirellulales > Pirellulaceae > CAVOGW01. Next base: position 80,852 of record CAVOGW010000001.1, on the reverse strand, counting down.
CCGAATGCCAGGGAAGCGAACCCGTAAAATTCGACAGTCGCACCGATAAGAAGCCGCCGTTGGACTATCAACAAGTTGCGGAAATGGTGGGCAAGCCCCTGTCAACCGTTACCGTGGACGAACAAGGCGGTGTGCTGGATCGCCAGGATGGAGCAGCACAAATAGATTTGGGAACGGGAGGAATCTTGGTTCCGTTACCCGCACAGGCCGTCCGACTAGGGGAGGAATGGTCCATCACGACGGACATCCCCGTGCGGCTGGATGACGGGGCGTTTAAAGCCATTACGACGCGCCAGCGTTATCGACTGGAAAGTGTGGAAGCGGGCGTGGCCACGATTTCGTTACAAACTCAAATACTTACGCCTTCGATTACGGCCCGGGCCCGGTCGCAACTGATCCAGAAACTGTCCAACGGGACGATCAAGTTCGATCTGGATGCCGGACGAATCATGGCCAAGAACCTGGAGTGGGATGAAACCGTCGTGGGTTTTAACGGGCCATCCAGCAATATGGCTTATCTGGGTCGGATTACCGAGAGCCTGGTGCCGAGTGAACGCACCGCGTCCGCCCAGAATAAACGTTAACACGGCAGCGTCCGCTTCCCCATGAACACAGTGCCGAGTGATCAGTGTTCATGGCGCCAGACTCCCCACCGAGCCAGCCACCCGGCACTGTAAGGGCCTGTCGATTTAATCGGAGATGGACATGTCATCCTGAGGCCTCGCGTAGCGAGCCGAAGGATCTTCCATCGACGATGCCAAACGTCGTACTTGATTTGGCGTCGCAGCGTTTGTTGGCAGATCCTTCAGTCGCGTTGCTCCTTCAGGATGACATCTTGCCTTGGAGGTATTAAATCGACAGTCCCTTACGGGAGCCGGTTCGCTGGGCGAACCGGCACTATCGGGAACGGTGGGCGCGAGTTGAGTTCGCACGCTATATTGAACGGAATATGAAACGCTCGCCATTCTCTTCGGTCACATCGACTGGGTACGGTCGAGCGAAATCATGGGTCATCTTTGTTGCCGTATTGGCCACGCTATGGTTACTGGTGGCCTATCCTCAAGACCAGCATCCCGGTCAGGACGGCGTTCATTCGCCGACCACACGAAAGCTCTTTCAGCAGAGTTTTGGGCTGGCGTTGTCGACGGCAGTAGCGTCCGTGCCGCTGGGTGTGATATTGGCCTGGTTCACATCGCGAACCAATCTCCCCTGCCGCCGGCTATTGCTGATCCTCCTGCTGCTGGGCGTGACGTTGCCTCTCTACATGCACGCGGCCGTCTGGGAGGCCGGGTTCGGTCAGTTGGGCTGGTTCCAGTTAGCGTATCGCGCCACAGCCAGACCCTTGTTAAGCGGATGGCGCGCGGCCTGGTGGGTGCACGTGATGGCAGCCACTCCCTGGGTGGTCCTGTTTACCTTGGCTTATTTGCGCTCGACCGGCCCCAACCTGGAAGAGTTGGCCTTGGTGGACGCTTCCACGCCACAAGTCTTCTGGCAGGTGACGCTTATCCAGACCCTACCGGTGGCTGTGTTCGCCATGCTGTGGGTAATGGTCTGGGTGGCAGGAGAAATGACGGTCACCGATCTGTTCCAAGTGCGAACTTTCGCGGAAGAGGTCTATGTTGGCTTCGCGGTCGACAGGGCCGGTGGCCCCCAGGGTGTGAGTCCCACGGTCGTGTCGGGCATTTGCTTCACTTCCGTCCTGGCCCTGTTGGCATTAGCGGCCTGCCTTTGGGTGGTACCTCGATTACAAGGCGTGGAGCAATCGGGTCGCGAATTCACTTTTGATCTGGGACCTTGGCGGTGGACCATGCTGCTGCTGGTGGGCTTGGCAGTCACCTGCATGATCGTGATTCCACTGGGCAATCTGATTTATAAGGCCGGTGTAGAATTGCAGCCCGCAACGTCCCCTCCCAAGCGAATTTGGCAGGCGACGAAAGTAGCGACCACGACCGTACACAGCCTCTGGCAGTTTCGCAGCGAAATCGGCTGGTCCCTGGCAATCTGCCAGTTGGCGAGTCTGTCCGCGACGCTGTTATCGACATTAATGTATCTTGGCTCACGTCGCTGGTTACTGGCGCGCATGGCGACTTTAGCCGTGGCGGCATTGGGCATGGCGCTGCCTGGCCCCCTGCTAGGTGTGGGGATTGTGCACCTGTTCACAGCCGTGCCAGGAGCGTTGGGGGCGTATCTCTATTCACATACGATCGCTGCTCCTTGGCTGGCGATGACCATTAAATGTTTTCCCCTGTGCTTGGGACTGACTTGGATCACGATGAGCCTGACGCCCGAAAACCTGGATGATGCCGCCCGGAGTGACGGAGCCACGAGATGGCAGAGTCTGTTGTATGTACTGATCCCGGCGCGGATCACGGCAGTTGCGGTCGTTTTTTTGTCCGGTGTCGTTTATTGTCTGGGTGACCTGGCAGCCAGCATTCTGGTGGTGCCTCCCGGAGTCATGACTGTCGCGATTAGCATCTTTGGCATGATTCACAGTGGCGTGGAAGACCGGTTGGCCGCATTGTGCTTGGCCTGTACGGGACTACTGTCCATACTAGGGATAGTGATTTGGTGGGGCAGTCGCCTGATATTGGGCGGCCCGCAGCCCCACGCCCAACCTGCATCGCCACTTTCTCCGTAGCTAAAGAAACGCATCCCGTCCTATGCAAATTCGCCATCCCCACTTCGCGGCACCGCGTTGCATGCGCCCTCGTTGGCAGTTGCTGGCGCGATGTCACTTACTTGTCGGCGAGTTAGGTCGGCGCGTCATCAGCCGACGTGCGTTAGCACACGGTTCTTGGTGTCATCGGGAGTCGGACGCTAACGTGTTTCGGCTGAAAACGAGTGAAAGTAAGTGGTATGGGGTGTTGGTCGCCGTGCTGTGGGTTATCGTCCCGGGATGGACGGCACGGGCCGTCGAACAGGTCACGTTTCGGCAGGACGGCACAACCCATTCCGTGGGAGCCCGCATCCTGCTCGAGGCGATGGACGGGGGACTCATGCTGCAAGCTCCCGATGGCAGCATCTGGACGTTGGAATCGGATGAAGTCCTGTCCCGGGAGTCCAACGACAAGCCCTTCAAGAGTCTTGATGTCGACGAACTTGTAGCCCAGGTACGGCAGGAGTTGCCGCCGGGTTTTAGCGTGCATCGAACGGCCCATTACCTGGTGTTCTTCAATACATCGCGGGCCTATGCGCAATGGTGCGGGAGCTTGTTTGAACGCCTGCATCGCGCGTTTCACAATTTTTGGCGGCGACGTGGCATGTCGCTGCAGCCATCCGAAACGCCACTTGTGGCCATCCTGTTCGACGATGCCGCCCAATATCGCGATTACAGTCGTCCCGACTTGGGAGCCGGCACGGCGGGTGTGATCGGCTACTATAGCCTCAAGACGAATCGGATCACGACGTATGATCTGACGGGTATCGAAGCGGTCCGCACGGCCGCTCCGCGGACGAAGACTTCGGTGGTCATCAACCAGATATTGGCTCAGCCGTCGGCGGCCCCCAGCGTGGCCACGCTGGTCCATGAGGCCGTGCACCAGTTGGCGTTCAACAGCGGCCTGCAAAAACGCTATGCCGATAATCCGCTTTGGATCAGCGAAGGCCTGGCTGTCTATTTCGAGGTTCCGGACCTGTCGAGTTCCAAGGGCTGGCGGGGAATCGGCGCTGTGCATCCCACACGCCTGGATCGGTTCCGTCAGACTCAAAATCGCCGCGGCCGACGGTGGGTCGAGGAATTGATTGTGTCCGACGACCGGTTCCGCGATCGCACGGAGGCCGTTACGGCCTATGCGGAAGCGTGGACACTATGCCACTTTCTTGCGAGCCGGCGTGAAACGGCACTGGTCGAGTATCTGAAGGACCTCGGCCAAGGGCAGCTTCTGGAGTTCCTTGGGCCGGACGAGCGTTACGCGACGTTCGTCAAGCATTTTGGCGATTGCCAACAACTACAACGTGATCTCGACGCGTATGTCAGCGCACTCTGACGAGCGGCAGGGTGCGGTCGCCGTTGCTGCTCGTGTCCATCCGGAACCTTACGGGCCTGTCGATTTAATAGGTCCAAAGCAAAATGTCATCCTGAAGGAGCAACGCGACTGAAGGATCTGCCAACAAACGCTGCTGCACCAAATAAGGTACGACGTTTGGCATGGTCGATGGAAGATCCTTCGGCTCGCTACGCGATGCCTCAGGATGACATGTCCATCGCCGCATAAACCGACAGTCCCTTTCGGAGCAGGTTCGCCTATTCGGTCGAGCGTCAGCCTACGCGGAGTTTGTCTTCGAGTTCGCGAACGGCGTCCGCCACGCGATAACTGCCCAGGCTGACTCGAATGCTGGACTCAGACTTCAGCCAGTCCTTCACGCGCTTTTCAGCCGAGACCACCGTGCTGTGGCTGCGCCCGAAGTAATCGCCGATCTCAGAAAGCGCGGCGCCCGTATGCTTGCGGGCCAGCCACATCGCCAGCATGCGGATGTTCGCCAGTTTTCGCGAGCGATCCGGAGAGCGGAGCAGCGCCGGTTCGACGTCAAATTGACTGCACACCACCCGCTCGATATCGCGCAAGTGTACGTTGCCCTTGTGGGCCTGGAAAATATCGTGCAGGTACTGCTGCGCCTCTTTTACGGTAATGGGATTGGCGTGCGCCAGTTGGTAGACTTCCAGTCGATTGAGGGCTCCCTGCAGTCCGCGCACATCGTGAGGGATACTTTGGGCCATAAGCTTCATGACATCGTCCGCCACGCGCAACGTCCGTTGACGACAGGCACGCTGCAGAATCGTCAGTCGATCTTCGACACTGGGGGGTGTCAGCTCCAACACCAGCCCTCCGCACAAGCGATGCGCCAGGTCACCGCTCCAACTGGCTAATTCGCCCAGCGAACAATTTGCGGAAAACACCAATTGGCTCCCGTCTCGGAGCACGGCGTCCAAGGTGTAAACCAGTTCGTTAATGGTCGCGCGCTTACCCTCGAAAAAATGGATGTCCTCGATGACCAACAGGTCGACGTCGCGATAACGCCGACGAAAACTTGGCAGGCCGCCGCCGTGCAGCGCTTGCAGGAAAAACGTGGTGAATTGTTCGGAGGTGAGAAACACGCAGCGTCTTCCCGATTGAGCCCGGACCGCCGACCAGATTCCTTCCAGCAAATGCGTTTTACCTGTACCGTGGGGTCCGCAAACGAGCAGAGGATTAAACCTGCCCAGTCCGTGCGCCACGGCTCGCGCGGTCGTCGCGGCCACCTGGTTGGAGTGTTCCGCGACAAACGTCCCCAGGGAGGCGAACCGTCGCTTGGCCCGTAGGCCCGAGTTACGGACGTTGGTCGCTGAATTCTCGGACGGCTCGGCCACGGCGGCGGGAGCGGGAGCCGAGGCGGGAGCAGAGGCGGGAGCAGAGGCGGGAGCAGAGGCGGGATTTTTCGCCGTGGAAGTCGAGCTGGATATTGTCGGATTTTCCGCGCGCACCTCGAAACGAATATCGACCGGCCACGCCAGGACTTGTTTGCAGGCAGCTTCCAGGGCGTCGCGAAAATTCTTGCGAATCCACTGCACGGTGAATTCGCAGGGCGTCTTGACGACCACCACTTTCGCAGGCATGGCTGGGTCGGCGGTTGCCTCCACGGAAATTTCCGTACGACCGAACCAGAGGTCAAAACGATCGTCGCCAATCGCACTGGCGATTGCTCAGCCGCAAAGACGACACGATGTCCATATCGCGATGTATGGTGATCATCTCTTCCTGAGCGCACACCGAGATCGAATGAGGAGAGGTTGGCCACCGGTCCTGAAGACTTCTCAAGCCTGAGAAGCGTCGATCTGCGGAAGTTGTTGCCGCGTGATTGCGTTGATGTTTTAGCACTGTCCCACTTGGGGAAGGCGATTTTAAGCAGGCCGCTGAGCAGTCGAGAAGCACCAGGAAGGCCCCGCAAAAAAAAAACCTGCGAGCGGCGCCGGAAGAACCAACAAATCACGATAATTTTACGTGGGGGGGCCGCAGAAAAAAAAATATTTCGTGGGCCCGTCGCGTGGAAAACATGTCTGTGTCATACTGTTGCAGTAGACGAGAGTTTGTGCCCCGCAGCGTAAGTGCCGATCAGCATTGAAGAAGCGACACGGCGCGATTTTCGTTTGGGGCGCCCGCCGTGCGGTGGCCACGGTGGAAACAGAGATCGTGGGGGATTGACAGTTTCGGGGCGCCTGCTCCGCCACATATTTAGGGAGAGCGCTTGGGGGGCGTGCCCCCCAACCCCCCCGCCGTTGGTCCCCAACCCCCCCGCCGTTGGTCCCCAACCCCCCCGCCGTTGGTCCCCAATCCCCGCGCTGTTGGTCCCCAATCTCCGCGCTGTCTGCCCCCAAAACCCCCGCCGCCCGCCGCTCAAAATCCCCGCCCCGTGAAACTGCCTGCCCCCCCAAACTCCCCGTGTTTGCAGTCTGTCCTAAGAACAGATTATCGCGCGGACGCAGGCTTCGACTTCGGGTCCAGCGGCGCTGAGCTGTTTTTGTTCGTGTTCCAGCATGTCAGCCATTGCCTGACTGAGCTCGGTTGCACCGCCAGGGCGATTCAGTTCCAGGGCGATGTCATAACGTTGGTGCGGCTCAGACTGTTTAATCAACGTCGGATAACGCACGCGCACGATGCTGATCGCATGGTCCTTGTCACGCGCCACATACATGGCCCCGTTCAATACCGGTTCGCTTTGTAGTTGATACGGACGCGCTAACATTTGCAGCAGTGGCGTGGGGTCGCCGGTAGTTCCATGAAACAAGATGCGTTGCAACTGTTGGGTACCGTCGAAATAATACGTCATCGAGCCGGCAATGTCCTGCATGCTGGTGCCTGTGACCACCGCAGTCCTGAGACCCGCCAGCGGCGGGTCGGAAACTTCTGTCGAAACCTGAGGCCAGGTCTGCATGATCCACTGCGGGGTGATGTCAAATCGAAATAACATCGCAGCCGGCATGGACGCGCCGGCGACGCTGCCCTGCATACGCATGTTGGCCGTGCTGCCGTAGGGAGAACTTGACACAGGTGGGTAGGGCGCGGCCAGCCCCGTGGGAGGGACGCCCGCTGCGACGGAACTCCAGGGAGTGGCAGCCACAATCTGTCCAGTTTGCATACGCTGCCATTCCCCTGGACCCACCGATCCGGCTCCCGATCCGGCAACAGGATAGGGCGGGTTCGTTGGCCCGTGGGAGACTCCACCCGCCGACTGCAGATAGTTCGCTGCGAATCCTCGCGGCGGCGGCGCAAGTCCGTGCGATGCGACCCCGGTTGACGCAGGCGACACCGACGAAGTCGCGCTGGATGGCTGATGGTCCTCCGAAGCGACATACGGCAAACCGACTGCTGCCGCGAGGGCGACTGGCAGGATATAAGCTCGACCTGTCATCTGCATTCAACTCCCCGGCCAGACCGCGCGTCGACTGGCTTGTTCGCCATCCGGACGAATTGTCTTGAGTTGGCGTATTGATCCGTAGTCGAAATCGACTGCATCGGTACGCGGCATTAAGCTACGCGGCGGCGGCTCGAATATGTGTTACATTTGGCGTCTGGGGAGAATTCGGCAGACTAGGTCGCTCAACCCCGCGCATACGGCAGACTCGGCGGACCGGAACCTGGCCGATCGCACGACCCGAGCGGTGCTATTCGACGTAGGATGGTTCAATTTGCGGTTCCTGGCCGCGGTACTTCTGGTGATGACCGACGTGACGGCAACATCCCCCAATCCGCATAGTTGGATTATTTCCCCGGCGGCGGAACCGTTTTTGATCCTTGCCGCACAGCACGACGGCACGCAGCCGCAATTGGTGAGCCGATTGCGTAAACACCTCACGGCCGCCCAAGCTGGCGAGGTGATGCAACAAATCACGCTGCGTCGTCGCGCCGTCAAGAAATTTTCATGCGCCACCCAGATGTTTTTCACGGACAAGAGTCTGCAACAGGCGACCGACGAACGGACCGCATGGTACAAGTCGACAAAATTCCCGATCGGTCCGCTGGCTGACATCTGCTGTGGCATTGGCGGTGATCTGTTCGCACTATCCGTCTCACATGCCACGTTGGGCGTTGACCTTGATCCGCGGTGCGCGATATTCGCCAGAAAAAACTGCGATGTGCTGGGCCGAGCGCGGGCCACGATTGTCTGCATGCGGGCCGAAGATTTGCCGGTGGTGGAGTTGGCTGCGTGGCACGCGGACCCAGACCGCCGCGCAGGGAAGCGACGGGCAAGTCAGGTGGCGTGGAGCGAGCCTGATCTGGAAGTGCTGGAACGTGCATTGCAGGCAAACCCCAATGCCGGCATCAAGCTGGCGCCAGCCGCGGAAATTCCGGCAGCCTGGGCCGATCGGGCCGAAGCAGAATGGATTGGCGAACAAGACGAGTGTCGACAATTGTTCCTGCGCTTCGGGCAGTTGACGACCATGCATGGCGCGCGATCGGCCACGCTGATTGACGCGCACGGTAACGTGGCCGGCCAGGTCCGCGGCCCTGCCCCACCGGCGTGCGTCGACGCGACGATCCTCCGATTTGTGTTCGAGCCACATGCTTGCGTGCGCGCTGCGAGGCTGACCGACGCGCTGGCCGTGCGACACGGCTTGCGGCGCATTTCTGTCGACACGGCCTATTTGACAGGAGATCAATTGGTCGCGGATGCTTTGTTGGCGGCATTCGTCGTTGACGAGGTTCTGCCATTTGATTTGCGCCGGCTGAAACAAGCGGTACGCCAGCGCGGATGGGGTCGATTGGAGATTAAGCAGCGAGGCAGCCTGGTCCGACCTGAGCAGCTTGTGCGGAAGCTGAAAGTCCCGGGGAATGGACAGGGAGTGATTCTATTGTCACCGCGAGGCAGGAACGTTTGCGCCGTACTGGCTCAGCGTGCGCCCCACGACCACTCGTAGGACGGATGGGCCAAGTCGCCATCCTTCGCGACGAGCAGCGTGGATTATCCTACATTGCGCGAACGCCCAACTGCAGCTAAATTTAGCGGCAATTTGACGTCGCGGGTCGTGGCCTGCATCACACGGATCGCCAATGTCGTGCCTTGACGACTACTCACCGATGGCAGTAGCAAGCTGAATTTCCTGATTTGGCCCTGAGCGGCCGCCTTCCTGCGGAGCCTGATTCTGAAAGTGCGCCAACCACGCGTTGATGTCCCTTCCCAGGTCCTCACCGGTAGTTTTCTGGAGGGCATTCATGGCTATGACTTGGATCGCCGGATCCCGATCGCGCAGAGCCTGGGCAGCTAACTGCAGGGACGCTGGCGTTCGCAATGACGCCAGCGCGGAGACCGCAGCGCAGCGGACTTCATGCGCTTCGTCGTGCAGCATGCGATCATGCAGCAGGTTGGTCAGGTCATCAGTGACGGCTCGCTGACCACAAACGCGACAGGCCACTGTGCGCACGTCCGGCGAGGGATCTTGCAGGGCCCGTTGCAAACAACGTTCCACTTCCGGAAGGTCAAAGCTGGCTAGGGTCGTCACGGTCACGCGTCGTATCGAGGGATCCGGCTCGCGCTCTAACACGTCGCTCAACTGCTGTACGGTGGCCAGTTTTTCCTCGGTTCTCATCGCGGACGCCCGCCCCGCCAGCTCATAGATGCTCTGCATCCTCTCGCGGGGAGTGGGCCCATAGCTGGCCTTGTAGGCGGGCGGATCAGCAGCGAAGGGATTCTTCCAGGTGTGGGGCCACTGCTGGCAGCCGCAGATAGCGCTTACTGCCGCGAGCGCGGTTCCGGCCAGGCACGCCGCAGTGGCATGACGGTGTTGCAATACAGTCTTATTCACGGTTTCACGCCCGGCAGAAGTAATTGATTGAACGAACACCACCGACCGCATTTCGATGACGCGTGTCCCGATCGGCCACGTCGGGGGTGGTCCCCTCGCAGCTCGCCGGCAGCGTCGCGGCGGACGCTGTGCATGCTGCATGGCGAGGCTTCCGCGTGGCCGTCACGGCGGCGGCCGAAATGTAGCAAAAGCCCGCGCGGCGTCCTATGCAGATCACGCCCCGCGTGCCTACTCGGATGCCGTCAATGGGTCCACTCGTAGTGGATCGCTGGTTGCCGGGATGATGCGGATTCGGCGGATCGTACGCGAACCGCGTGGCAACTGGTGCTCTCGGTGGGCTAAACACTTTACCGCGACGTTTCCGCCGTTAAATCTGCCGTGGCCGGCTCAACCGACGAACCAGGCGTTTCCCCACGGTACACATCCCGTTCCGCTAGCTTGACGGTGACTTCGCCGGCTACGGTGCTAGAGCACACCACCTTCCTGTGCTAAATTACGCCTTGCCCCTGAGCAAGCTACGCTGGCATGCGCGCCGGCCGATCCACTTGGCCCGGCAACGCTGACATGCGGGACACCAACGCCTGGCGATTGCCGAGCTCACGACGCGGCATGCCCGGAGGAACACCCGGAGAACTTCGACGTGCCAGACCCATTCGACGATCGTCCCCGCGGACGATTCGATGCTTTACTTCGCAAACTGCCCGGCTTTGATGGATATGTAAAGCGTGACGCGCGGCGCAAGAGTGATCAGTTGGCGCGTGAGGAGGTGGCCAGGCATTTGATTCAAGCCAAGGTCAATCTCGAGTCGCTCACGCGCACGTTGCTGGACCAGGGACACCTGGATGCGTTGCCTCGATTTGACCGCCTGCGCGGTCGCCTGGACTTCATGGTCAGCAAACTGCGCGGCGCCCCGCAGGCTTTCACGCCTTCTTCGATGTGGACGAGTTGCGAGACGAGTTGCTGGAAGATGTCTACGACCATGACTTGTTGACGATTGCCGAGGCGGAGCAATTTGCGGAGTTCGTCAAGACCCAGTCAGCCGGTGCGGATGTCGATTCCCTGTTGTCCCAGTTGGACGAGCATTGGCAGGAAATCGAGCGGCAGGTTCAACGGCGCGATCAACTTCTGTCCGGGGGCGGGAGCTGATTTAATGTAGCGTAGCCGTCCTCGGCTGCGTCAATCAGGTCCGCCGCTGTTGGCAAGGTGGCTGGGCCGTAGAAGGCGGACTGTGGTGGTTGCAGGAAATCGAGCGGCAAGTTCAGCGGCGCGATCAACTTCTGTCCGGGGGCGGGGTCTGATTTAATGTAGCGTAGCCGTCCTCGGCTGCGTCAACCAGGTCCGCCGCTGTCGGCAAGGTGGCTGGGCCGTAGAAGGCGGATTGTGGTGGTTGCAGGAAATCGAGCGGCAATTTCAGCGGCGCGATCAACTTCTGTCCGGGGGCGGGAGCTGATTTAATGTAGCGTAGCCGTCCTCGGCTGCGTCAACCAGGTCCGCCGCTGTCGGCAAGGTGGCTGGGCCGTAGAAGGCGGATTGTGGTGGTTGCGTTTTTAGGGTGGTTCTTCGCCGCCGGGGACGGCGGCGCTACGGACGGCGGCGCGACGGACGGCGGCGCTGACGGTACGGACGGCGGCGCTACGGACGGCGGCGCTACGGACGGCGGCGCTACGGACGGCGGCGCTACGGACGGCGGCGCTACGGACGGCGGCGCTACGGACGGCGGCGCTAACAGCGTGCGTTTCCGGCAGAACGAGAGTCTGGTATGAGAAAGGTGTGACATGCCGTTTGGTCTAGATATTATCGAATACAACGACGCCACAAATCGTTCGGTAGTGGCGCGCGTGCCCGAGGACGGTGCGGGGTCTATCCCTTACGGTGCGCAGCTGATTGTGCATCAACACCAGGAAGCGGTATTTTTCCGCGATGGGCAGGCCATGGATGTATTCGGCCCGGGACGCCACACGCTGACCTCGGCCAACGTCCCCTTGCTAACTCGCTTGCTGACACTGCCCTGGAAGCGGTCCCCCTTTCGGGCGATGGTTTATTTCATTGGCAAGCAGACGTTTGCGGATCAGAAATGGGGCACGCAGCAACCGATTACGTTCAAGGACAAGACATTTGGATTGGTCCGACTGCGCTGTTACGGTCGCTATGCATTTCGAGTCGCCGATTCCACGGTGTTGATCAACTCGTTGGTCGGGAGTCGTGGGTTGTATAGCACGGACGACGTCACGCAACATCTACGAGACATCATCGTGGCCCGCCTGACGGACCTGCTGGGAACGCTGCAACTGGACCTGGTGGAACTTCCCGCCAAGTTCGACGAAATTGCTTCGGCGACGCGGGCCAAAGTCGCGGACGAATTCGGCAAGCACGGACTGGAACTCGCCGACTTCTTTGTTAGCGCGATTTCTCCGCCGGAAGAGGTTCAGCGGGCAATTGACGAACGAGCGCAGATGTCAACCGACTTGAAGAGCTATACGGTATCCACCGCAGCTCAGGCCGTGCAGGCCGTCGGCGATAAACCGTCAGGAATGGTCCCAGGATTTGTGTCAAAAGAGATCGAGCCTGGCGAAGTCAACAGACCGCTGCCGAGTGACGTTGGAGGAGGGACGGATGTGCGAGCCCTGATTCGCACGATGGCCAAAGCATCCGGGTGGATGTTGGGCGAATCCTCGCCCGCTCACTGGACACTGGTGGTTCCCGTGGGGGCCGTGCGTCGCCAGTTGATCGATGTGCAATTCGACAAGACCGGTGAAGCCCAGGACGAATTCGTGAGCATCTCGTCCATCTGCGGCCCCGCCAACGAACACTCCGCCATGCAATTATTGCGGAAAAATGCCAAGATGATTCACGCCACGTTCGCCGTACGTTCCATGCCGTTTGGTGAGATGGTGGTCGTGGAGGCGAATCAGTTGGCGGACACGGCGGACGCGATGGAGATCAGCCGCGCAATTTCCTCAGTAGCCTGGCAGGCGGACCAGATTGAGCAACAGATGTTTGGCGGTGGCGATCGTTTCTGATCGGTGCGCCGAGACGCTACGCGGAAAACGCGGCCTTCATGTCATCCAGCAACGATTGTTCCTTCTTCGAGATGGGATTCGTCAATCCCAGGAGACTGCCGGCCGATTCGGCGACTTCGCGGGCTCGGTCGATCAGCCCATGGCACAGTTCCTCACAATCGTCCTGGTTCAGCGTAGCCCGCAGCGCTTGCACGTATTCGGTCCAAGCCGTCACCAGTTCATCGTCGGGAGGGGATTCCAGCCAGGTGATCAGCCAATGGTAGCTGGGATTCGTCGGTTCGAGTCCCGCCTCGACGGCGGCTTTGGTGATCGCGTCCCGCTCGTGATCCTCCAGCTTGCCGTCGGCCCAGGCCACGCGAATCATCGGCACGAGGGCCAAGGCCGCAACCGTTTGCGGTTTGAAGTCCAAGCGAATGAATCGATCCAGGACGTGCTGGTCCCGGATCCCGGAAACAATGGCTAACTCATGTCGTTTGGCCTCGAGAATAATCTGCTTACGAAGCTTGTCCAGCAACTCATCGTTGCGCTTCCGGAAGAAGGAGTCTTCCAAGGCCCGTCGGCGGTCGTCAAGAAACTCGCTCATACTCACTCTCAATTCCTGGAATTGGCTGGCAGACTGGATATGCTGACTCTATTTTCTCCCCGAACTGACCACGAATCAACGGGGCGTCTCAGGCGGGCCGTGCGGGCCGGGCTCCGACGAACCTCAGGCGGCGGCCGGAGCGTCCATTCCCGCCACCTGCAACTGGAACAAGCCGAAGATCTCTTCCCGTGAGAGACCTTGAGACTGGCGTTCGCCTGCTGCCCCAATGACCATCTCGAACAGTTCTCGTTTCTGTTGCAGCACCGAGTCGATGCGTTCTTCGATCGTCCCCAGCGACAGAAATCGTGTCACGGTCACAGGCCCTTTGGCGCCGATGCGGTGCGCTCGATTCACAGCCTGGTCTTCCACCGCCGGATTCCACCAGCGATCGAACAAGAACACATATTCGCAAAATTGCAGGTTCAGACCCACGCTCCCGGCTCCATAGCTCATCAGGATCAGATGCCGTTGTGGATTATCGCGAAATTCGTTCAGCACGGCATCCCGCCGGTGGCTGGGCGTGCCACCGTGATAGGCTAAAGGATGGAAGCGGGCCAGGCGTCGCTGCAGGACGTCCAGGGACTTGACCCATTGGCTGAAGACAATCGCTTTTTGACCGCTGGCCGCAATTTCCTCCAAGTCGGACTCCAGTTGGTCCGCTTTCGCGCTGGCCTCCGTGAGGGGATCAAAGTTGCAGATCTGCTTTAGTCGCAGGACAAGTTCAAATACGTGCTGGATGGTAAGCGCTTGCCCCAGGTCGTTCAGCCGCACCAGCCCTTTGGCTTGGGCCAGTTCGTACGAACTCCATTGATCTGCCGTTAAATCGATGTGCGCGTCGCGAAACATGATCGGCGGCATATCGGTGAGCACTTCCTCTTTGGTGCGGCGGAGGATGTAATCGGCGGCGGCTTTTCCCATCCGCCGGGGGGTCATGGTCAGCGAGAGGTGCCCGGGACGTACGAACTCGAAGATGCTGTGCAGGTCGTCCGAGCTGTTTTCTACGGGTGTCCCGGTGAGGGCCCAACTCCGGACCCGACGTATGGAGCGCGCGATCTGGCTGGTCGTACTATGTCGGTTCTTGATCCGTTGTGCTTCATCCAGAATGACCAGGTCCACGGGCTCGGACAGCTCGTCGATAAACTCGCGGTCCCGCGAGAGCAATTCGTAGTTGGCAATGCGAACCGGAATCTCCCGACTCTGCCACTGAAACCTTCGACGCACCGGGTCGCCCGAAATGGCCACGAACGGAATTTCGGGAGCCCACACGGAAAGTTCTCGGGTCCAATTGGTGACAAGTGGCTTGGGGCATACGATCAGCACGGATTTCACCTCCCCGGCGCGTAGCAACATCCTCAGACTGCAAATGGCTTGCATCGTCTTGCCCAGTCCCATCACATCGGCCAGCACGGCGGAATGACGTGGATAGAGAAAAGCGATTCCGTCCATCTGGAACGGAAAGGGCGGGTGCGGAAACTCAAAGTTCTCCGTATTCAGCCACGTTTCCAAGGGTGGCTGCAGCACGTAGAACAGTCGATCGTGAACTTTCAGCACATCCTCAGGAGGGCGAATTCGCGTGCGACGTCCCCCGGCTGGTGCGGCCGTGCAGCGTGCGGGCGCCTGCGAATCGTTGTCCACCGCAGGGTGGGCTGCGGACAGTGCGAACGCGTACGATTGAACGCGAGGGGCGACATTGTTGACGCGGACCCGAACAACTTTTGGTGGTTCGCATGCACAGGGAGTGCTTGTCGGTTCTGCTAGATTCCAGCGTGAAAGGGCGCTCGACATCCCGGTGGCAAACAGCCGGGCGTTTAAATTTGGATGCGAACGGCCATCGGTGGGCGAGGTCATTCCAAGGCGTCTCCGGACGAGGCTGGACATGCGGCCGTTCAGGCGGACGACCGGACTTTCGAGCGGTGGGCCTCGCGAATGGCTTCACGAATCCGCCCGAACGGTTCGGATAGCTCAATCCAATGCGCGGCTTCCTGCCACGCCCGCTCGATCGACTGCCGATCTTCAGGGTACGCCGCCTGCACCTCAAAAGGAAGCTGTTCTCCGTCCGTGGCGACCGCTGCTTCCGATGGGCGTGGGGGCACCGCGCAGTGCACGAGCCCAACTGGATAATCCACCACTTCGCGGATCGACAAAACGTCGCGGTCATCCGTCCAAAGGATGCTCAATGACCCCTTCACGTGCCGCGTCAGCACACGCGCGAGTTGCTCGGCGACAAGATAGGGACGCAGCGTGGGACCGTACAGTATAATTTGCGCTCGGTTCGGCCGCAGTGCAGCCGTGCAGTGAAACTCAACCGGGCGTCCCCGCGCGTCCAAAGTCAACAGTCCTGCGACGTATCCATCGTCATTGTCCCCGACGACGGTGAGAAAACCGAAATTTGCGATGCGAGAGGGCTTTCCCACCACGACGATCCCTGCGGCGACAGAAACGGTAACTGCAGGGTTTCCATCGGAACACCACGGGAAATGACTTTAGCCACGTCCGTGCCGAGGATGTCGATTCGGAGCGAACGACCGGTTATCCTCGTCAAAGTCTGCGGGATGTGCCAGATGAGGGCAATGGATGGCGCCTCAGAATTGGGGAGCGGTTGCCGATCCTGCCTCCATCCGACCCGCTGGGGAAACGCTAGCACTCAAACAAGCGACGATCGACCGTAGGACACGTTCAAAACCTGTCGGTACACACATTTCCGGTTCGTTAGACCGCAAGCCAGAAGAAATCGCCGTTAGCATCGATCATCGGCCACCACTCCCAGGCGATTTCTGGCGGCGTACGCGTGGGCCGGACGCGCACGCCGCCCAAGAATGCCGCATCGTGTTTCGCATGAACGAGCGTGTGCCGGCATTCTCCTCTGGCTGGCGGTCAACGAGGCGGCCCAGATGTGGGTCAAGGTCAAGGTACAAACCTCTCCTGCGGTTCGCGTGATCGGGGGAAAGCGGCGGGAATTTTATCCGTGCGACCCACAAATTACGGGTGAAAAAACTATGCTGGGGTGCGCGGACAGCTCCGGCGGGGAATCAGTGAAATCGCATCGTCAAGAGGAGCTTCAAGCAAAACTGCGCGACAATATCTAATTTTGCGGATCTTTTCGACACGAGTTCGGTGCGCGGGGTCGTACATTCGTCGATCATTTCTAGACAACTCGGTTTGGCCCTGGTTATACTTAGAGGACCACGCTGGCGGTAAACGTCACAGCGGTCGGGATTTTGTTTTCCGCAATCAACCCTCCTGGGTATACATATGGCTAACGATCCACGTTCGTACTTCACGCATATCGACGTTTCCAGCCACACATCCCCGGGGCCAATGGACGCCAAGGCGACCGATGTCGTGGTCTTGCTCCAGCAACTAGTGGTCGGTCAACATCGTCAGAATCAACTACTCGAGGAACTTGTGCAGCAACTGAACGCGGCCCAGCGGCAACGAGCCAGTGAACTGGGACAGTGGCGCGACGCAAATCCGCGCCTGGCCAAACGTTGCCGTGAAGCTGCTGAAGCACTCAGCCAGGTGCAAACACAGTTTCTGGAAAACCTGACCGAGGAGATCACGGATCGGGCTGACGACTACCTCGAGGGCGATTTCTTGCTCAACGAATTTGTGGACCGATTCGGCCCACGGTTGGCCCACCTGAATGGCGTGCTACAGGTCCTGGCGCAGCTCTCCAGCGCGTCGTCGTCCGCCTCGAATGCATCCCACTAGCGCTTGATCAAGACAAGGCCAGGATTGGCTTAATTTGGGACAATCGAGCGTCGTAGCATCGGCTTGGCACGCGGTCCGCATGCAGTCGATCGTCTTGGAATTGCATCCGCTCCGCCGGAATTCGGCTGATCTAGCCTGTCGCTGTTGACCAACCCTGGCGAGTTGTTGACGACTCGCGTTCCGTCTACTCGACAATTGACGCACAACGTCTATCATGTCGAAGCAGAGACAACGTCGCATCATCAAAGCGGTCGATTCAGCATTCATTCAACACGTGGCGAAGCGGTAATGAACGTTTCAGACGGGCTTGACGCCGTGGTTCGGCGGGCGGCAGCGGAGTTGGACCAGCACACGATCGAGATCGTGCGCTGGCACTTTGGCGACGACACCGGATGTCCTTTCTGGCTGGAAAAAAAGCGCGAACTCAACTTCGATCCGCTACGGGAAATTAACGGTTACGCCGATCTCCGAAAATTTCCTCCGTTTGAAGACGAGTGGTTGCGTGGCGGTCCAGTTCGACGGTGGGTACCGCAAGCCTACGCCGATAGGCCGGTTTACGTGTTTGAGACCGGCGGCACAACAGGTATTCCCAAGAGCCGTGTTGTCATCGACGATTTTCGAATCGACTACGAGCTGTTCAGTGATACGTTACCGGAAGAATATTTTCCGCGCGGTGCTAACTGGCTGATGCTGGGTCCATCCGGTCCGCGGCGGTTACGGCTGGCCGTCGAACATCTCGCGCAGCATCGCGGTGGAATCTGTTTCTGCATCGACCTTGATCCGCGCTGGGTGATCAAGCTGATCAAGAAGGGCTGGATGGAGCACCTGGAAGCCTACAAGCAACATTGCGTGGATCAGGCGATCACGGTTCTTAATGCGGGGCACCACATCCAATGCATGTTTGCCACCCCCAAGTTGCTGGAGGCTTTGGCGCTGGGACTGGAGGATCGCGGCACCAGCATTCCCCAAACGGGAATCACGGGAATCTTTTCGGGTGGGACGGAATTCACTCCCCAGTGGACCCGTTATGCCACCGAAGAACTGCTGGGCGGCCCGCCGGAGTCCGGTGGCGTTTACATGACGCCAACCTACGGCAATACACTGATGGGACTTGCCTGTAGCAAACCTGTGAGTGCGGCGGACGGTTACAAAATCAGCTATTTTGCTCCGCAGCCGCGTGCGGTGACGGAAGTCGTCCGCTTCGACGACTACGCACATCCCGTCGCGTACGGGGAAACGGGCCGCGTCAAATTGACAACGCTGACTAAGGAGTTTTTTGTACCGGGGTTCTTGGAGCGCGATGAAGGCGAACGCGAGCCCCCCTGCCCTCAATTCCCTTGGGACGGCGTCAGCGGCGTGCGACCCTTCCACGAGTTGGAGTCGGCAACGACCGTTGGTGTGTACTGAATTTCCCCATAGGCTGGTCCCGGCTCAACGGCCCACTTCGGTGGTGGCGTTGCGGACAGCAGCCCTCAGGGACTGTCGATTCAGTCGGTTTCATGCAGAATGTCATCCTGAAGCAGCGATGCAAGCGAAGGATCTGCCCTCGAACGTTGCTATACCGAATAAAATGCGACGATGAGTATCGTCGGTGCAAGAGATCCTTCGGCTGGCTACGCGATGCCCCAGGATGACAATTGAAATCGGCCATGACGGCCATGAAATCGACAGCTCCTCCAAGCGTCGGGATACCTGGCCACAAGATCGATCTGATTCGCTGCTGATCAGCCGTCCCGCACAGCTGTTTGAAAGGAAATCCCATGACGCGCGTTTCCCCATTTGGCACGCTCGCAGGCAGTTTCAGCGTGCTTTGTGTTTTGCTGGCAGCAGCAGCGTCGGCGCAGGACAGTACGCCGGAGGCCGCACAACTTTACAGGCAATTGCAAGATCTGCGAATTGGGTTTGGGGCCTCGCCCAACGGCGACGTCGTCAGCGTCAGCATTCCCCATCCGACGGCCGAGTCACTCGACCTTGTCAAGGGCATTTCCTCGATTCGCAAGGCCAAACTGGAGGGAAAACGTGTCGATGACGGTGTGTTGCGGCAACTGGTTGGCTGGGACACCCTCTACGAACTGTCGTTGCAGAAAGCGGGAATCACCGACGCGGGACTGGCCCACTTGGCGCAGCTTCCTGAGCTTCGCAGTCTTGACCTGACACTTACCGACGTCACGGACGAGGGCATGCATGCGCTGACTCGAGTTCCCAAGCTGCGGTATGTCACTTTGATGCGGACAAAAGTTTCCGATGTGGGGATAGCAAGTCTCGCCACCAGCAAGGACTGGCAGTTGCTGGATCTGCGTGACACGCTGGTCACGGATGAGGGCCTGGTGCACGTGGGAGAATTCACCAAATTGCGTAACCTCAAACTGGCCGGTTCACGGATTACCGATGCGGGAATTGCACGGCTCCGGAAACTGCAGGCGCTTAAGGTCATCGGGCTGGACTACACATCCATCACGGACGAGGCTTTGAAAACGATCGGCCAATTGCGGGAACTGGAAGAAGTTTACTTGTACAAGACGTACGTAGGGGACAACGGCCTGGCCGCATTGAAGTCGTTGGGCCAACTGCGCGATTTGAGGCTGCGCAATACGAGCGTGACGAGCAAGGGACTGGAACATCTTGCCGGGGCGGCTGCGTTACAGAAACTGGATCTTAGTGAAACGGGGATTGGCGACCAGGCAATTCCCCACATCCGACGCATACCCCACCTGAAGCAGCTGAATTTGTGGTTTACGATGGTGTCTGACGAGGGCTGTCGCGGGATTGCCGAAATCAAGACACTGGAGTGGTTGAATTTGGATAAGACGCGCGTGACGGACACGGGAGTAGGTTATTTGGCGCGTTTGACTGGATTAAAGTGGCTACACTTGGGGTCAAATCGACTGAGTGACAACTGCGTTGAAGATTTGCTGAAATTGTCGAATTTGAAGTATCTGAACCTGACCTATTGTCGGCGCATTTCAGCGGCAGCCCGCGAGCGACTCGCGTCCGGTCTGTCGGGCACGAAGATTGAGATGTAGAGCCCGCAGCCCATCGACCAGACTTCGATGCCGGGATACTTCGGTTGGTCGAATCAGGACGTAGGTGAAGATTTCCCCAATCAACCGGCTTGAAAGAGTGCCGTCACGGTCAGGCTCACGAGCTCGCGCTGCTTGCTTGTATGGCGGCGTCGGAGCCCAGGAAGCCTGATAAGTGCGCATGTTTAGGACTCGCGCGTCGCGATTGTGTTCCGTCGCAAACTGCCGCCGTCCAATTTAAGACAGTAGCATTAATCTCCCGAATGACGTTCGCGATGGGATTTTCTGAGCAAATCGTTGATGGATGCCGGGCGACCGTAATAAAAACCCTGGCCCAACTGTACTCCCATCTGACGCAGGGTTTCGTCATCCTCGGCGGATTCAACCCCTTCCGCCAGCGACTGCACGCCGATGTCATTGGACATCCGCACCAGCATGGCCACCACATCCTGTTTTTCCTTGGGAGCGCTGTGGATGCCCTGAATCAGCTTCATGTCGAACTTCAAGCAGTCCGGTTTGACTTCGGCGAGTTCCAGCAAGCGAGCTTGTCCGGCGCCAAAATCATCAAAAGCCAATCCCATGTTCAGTTCGAGCAGTTCGGCTCGCAACCGACCGATCGCCTCGGGGCTGGTAACGGTCGATTCATGGATCTCGAGCATCATGGGCTGGCTTGGGCAGCTTTCTCGCAACTGGTGCAGGGAATTCAGAAGCTCCGGATCGTCGACTTCACAGGGATGGGTGTTGACGAACAATTGAACCGAGTCGGGGAAACGTTGCGCCACCTCGACGCCGCGGCGTCGCATCACGCGACTCAGCTCCGCTTCGAGATTCAATTGCGAAGCGGTGGCGAACATTTCGCGTGGCGTATGCAGGCCCAAAATGCGACTGCGTCCCAGGACTTCATAGGCCACAATGTCGCACTGCGTGGGAATCCAAAGAGACGATCGCCTGGTAGAACGGAATGACGGCCTCTCCATCCAGCAATCGGTCGAACTGCATCATGGACAGTGCGCGGTCGCAGGCATCTTCACAAACCGTATTTCCGACCATGCCCAGCTTCTTGCCGACCGGCACGGAACACGACGGTGGCAAATTGAACGATATCCCCCTCGTTTAATTTGGTGGCCCCGTAAACTCGTTTTCCATTGACGTAGGTCCCGTTCGTGCTGTTCAGGTCGCGCACCCATAAGATCCCGTCACGCTCGAAGATTTCAGCATGTTCCTTGGAGACACAACTGCAGGGCAACGACAGGGATAATCCGGGCTGGCGACCAATGCGAAACGGCAAGGACTGTATGGGGACGCGACGCACCGGCTGCGATTCATCGACCTGACCGGCAAAGAACCAGATCGAGGGCTCGAGCGTGATGCCCGCGGACGGAAGTTGATTTTGAACCATGGGATGAATACTTTCCTGAGTGCTAAGGGATAGTCGACTCGGCCAAGGCACCGGTCGCGACTCGAAACTGAGCCCAAACGACGAACCGCGGCACGTCAGCCGAGGTCAGGAGCGTCGGAGCAAAACAGTCCCTGCCTAGAATCCAATAGCATACGAATAGGACTCGTGCGGGGTTTTTTCGGACTTCGGGACTTTTGCCGGGCCTGTTCGTGGAAATGTTCTCGCCACGGATGAACCGTAAGCTACATTTGCGACGCGGTCGCTGTGAGCCGAATGGCATGGTTGCCGGCGTCTGGCTCGCTAGATCATGTCAAATTCCTCGTGCAGGCGTGGAAACTCACGGAAGGTTACCCCGGCCGAATACTCGCAGGTACGGCTGTTTCGATTTTTCTGAAGAAAGAAATCATGTCGACTACACGCACAAGACTGGGTTCCGAATCGATCCTGGCGTCCATCCTCGCGGACGAAAGTTTTTGGCCGTCCGAGCCGCGTACGTTGGAGGACACGGGGCTACCCGTCTCGGTCATTGAAATGTTGGCGTGCAAACGACTCGCGGTGGTTGGTAGCAGCTCGGGCCGGCAGTTGGCCAGTCACATGTGTTTACCCTTTCAAATGTTCACGGATATCTTGAAGTTGCTGCGGGACCGTCAGATTATTGTCCACACAGGCTCCGCCCCGTTCAACGACTACGTCTACACGCTGACCGAATCCGGCCGCGAACGTGCACGTGTGGCCATGAAGACCTGCTCCTACGTCGGCCCGGCTCCCGTTCCCTTGTCCGACTACGTGCTCTCGGCGGAAGCTCAGACGATTCGCGCCGAGTCACCCCGCAAGAAGCAGTTACTGGAAGCCTTTGCCGATATCTCGGTGAACCGTGCGATGTTCGAGAGTTTGGGGCCGGCCGTCAATTCCGGAGCAGGTCTGTTCCTTTACGGCGAACCCGGCAACGGCAAGTCGACTTTGGCGCGGCGGATCACGAAGTGCTTCGGCCAGCAAATTTGGATTCCGCAAACACTGATCGAAGATGGACAGATCATCAAGTTATTCGATCCGTCGCTGCACCATTCCACGCAGGTAGATGACGAAAATGCCGTGTCCACGAGCTACGACCGGCGCTGGATCAAGATCGACCGCCCCACGGTCGTCGTGGGGGGTGAACTAACAATGGACTCACTAGAGATCCGACACGATCCGATCGGCAACGTCAGTGAAGCTCCCTTGCAAATGAAAGCCAACTGCGGCTGCTTCCTGATCGACGATTTCGGTCGGCAGCGGATTGAACCCACCGAATTGCTCAATCGCTGGATCGTGCCGCTGGAAAGTCGTTTTGATTTCTTGACGCTCTCGACCGGCAAGAAAATCCAGGTTCCATTCGAGCAGTTAATTATCTTCTCGACGAACCTCGAACCCAGCGACTTGGTGGACGAGGCCTTCTTGCGTCGTATTCCCTACAAGGTTCATGTCTGCAATCCGACCGTCGAGGAATTTCAGGAGTTGTTCGAGATTTACGCTCGTGAATTCAGCTGCGCGTATCGTCCCGACGTCGTCGATCAGTTGATCGGACGACATTACGACGCGGTTGGACGGCCCATGCGACGCTGCCATCCTCGCGACCTATTGGGTCAGATCCGCAATTACTGCGTTTACAATGACCTGCCCATGGAAATGCGTGACGAGTATTTCGACCATGTCGTCAACAGCTATTTTGCTGTAGTGATCAACCAAAATCATGGCGGAAGTCCGGCCAGGACTCCAGCTGAATCGACCGAAAACGGGCAGACGACGTCCTCGGGCCCGCCAGCGTCGTGCGCGGAAACGGCCTTCCACTCCGATGTCACCGTCAAACCCCTATCCACTGCTCCTCAGACGTCGACACCTCCGTTACCGGCAGCGAACTCGACTCCCGCCACGGGCGGCGGTGACTTCGTCCTGCCCACGGCCGTTTCGGCCGTGCCGACAGGGCCGGCCCCGACGGCCCATCCAGACGTGACTCCGTCCAATCCGGCAGCGCAGGGGGCAGAGCCGATAGCAAAGTGTTGGGAACGATGGTTTGCCACGACGACGCGATTAAGGGGGCGCGGGCCAGATTGATCACTGGCCTTGGTTCGCCCGCTTCGATTCCAGAAGCTGCGTCGGGTGCGACGCCGAGCGGAATACTGCCTACAAGTCCGGCGGAAGGCCCCGCGAACGCCGCGCCGCCCGCCGCCAGCTCAATTCCGAGATGATAAGCATGTCCGAAAACACGGCCCTTCGTTCCCGAAACGCTGGGCAAGAACGGCTTGGCGTCGTGATGGCCGTGGACCAGAACCGTTTCGAGGGAGTGGGGACAGAATCGCCACAATTCGTTTCATTGGCACCATTCCAGGGCAGGCGGACGGTGAATCGAGTACATCAAACGTTGTCGAGTGCAGGAATCAACGGGGTGATCGCAATCAAACAGATTATTCAGGCGACCGGGCACCAAAAGCTGAGCTACATTTCTCTGGAAAAATGGCGGGCCGCGTGATCGCCGCGCCGTACAACCACGCTGATGATGAGCCCCTTGTGGGCAGAGTAATTTCTTGATGGAACCTGATTTCACCACGCACGTCACTCCGGACCATGCCTGCTGGGGGGAGACCTCGCGCATGCTGTGCAGCCGCGTGGCTGAGGAGTCAAGTCCATGACCTCATCGCAGAACGTACAAGCAGACCAACATCTTCTGGGCTACACACTGATCGAGCGGATCGGCGAGGGCGGGTACGGCGAAGTCTGGACGGCGGAAGCACCGGGTGGTTTGCGCAAGGCCATCAAGCTTATCTACGGTTACCACGACGAATCTCGAGCCCAGCGTGAGCTCAAGTCGCTGAACTACATTAAAGAGTTACGCCATCCGTTTTTACTCTCGCTGGAGCGGATCGAGATTGTCGACGGTCGGTTGCTGATCGTGACCGAGCTGGCCGACAAGAGCCTTTGTGACCGATTCGATGCCTGCCTGCAGGAAGGTCTGATCGGGATCCCCCGCGCCGAGCTGTTGAATTACGTGCGTGAGGCGGCGGATGCACTGGACTACATCACCAAGTCTCACTCGCTGCAGCACCTGGACATCAAACCGGAAAATATCCTGCTGGTCAGCGGACATGTGAAGGTCGCCGACTTCGGATTGGTCAAGGATATTCAGAATTGCACTCAATCGGTGATGGGAGGCCTGACGCCGGCATTCGCGGCGCCTGAACTGTTTGACGGGCGGCCGAGTGCGACGAGTGACCAGTACAGTCTGGCGATTGTTTATCAAGAAATGCTGACGGGGCAACGGCCGTTTTCCGGATCGACTCCTGCACAACTTGCGGCACAACACATCCACGGTCGGCCGAATTTGCGTCCTCTGCCACGTGTCGATCAGTCCGTGGTAGCGCGCGCGTTATCCAAGGATCCCACCCATCGATTCGCCTCGTGCGTCGACTTCGTCAACGAGCTGGCCCAGGCCGACTCGCGATTTTCGCGACCCTCAGCCGTGTCCAAAGTCGCGGCCCGCGCCGCGGAACGACACTCGAGCGAACAGACGATGGTGCTCAGCGATCTTCCCACGACGCGTTCGTCGGAAGGGATCGTCAAGATTCCAGCCATCGAATTCGACGCGGACGCAGCGCGCGTTCATCCCACGCTGTTCATCGGCGTAGGGGGCTTGGGAACCAGCGTGATTCGGGATATCCGCGAGCGGCTCCGACGCGACTTCGGCTCACTAGAGGCGATTCCAGCCTTTCGTTTCCTGGCGATCGACGTGGACGCCGATGACTTGTTTGCGGCGTCCCGTGGTGAGGGGGGAACTGCCCTCAACGAAAGCGAATCGATTCACATCCCGTTGCGACGACCGGAACAGTATCGGGCGGTGGACGCCGCCAAACTAAATTGGCTCAGCCGCCGTTGGATCTACAACATTCCCCGGTCGCGAAAAACCGAGGGGATTCGACCGTTGGGGCGGCTGGCGCTCGTGGACAATTGCCAAATTGTGCACGAGGCCATCACCGCATCTGCCCATCAGATTCTGGACGGTGAAGCATTGCGACCACGGCCGAGCGGATAGGGAGGCCTGCGGACACCGTACCACGCGTCTATCTGGTGGGAGGTATCTCAGGTGGCACGGCCAGCGGCACGATACTGGACCTGGCCTATGCGGTGCGCACCATATTGGCGGAGTTACGTGCCCCCAACGCGAATGTAATGGGCATGTTGCTGCACACGATGGGAGCGACGCAGTCCCAACGGCGGATTAACGCCTCCAATTCGTACGCTTGCCTGCGTGAAATGGTCCATTTCCGTCGACGTGGGTTCCCCGGGGACGAGGTCATGGGCATCCCCGCCATGGATTCCGCTCCCCCCTTTGACTCGACCTACTTTTTGCATTTCGGCGACGACTGCAGTGACCATGCCATCCGGGAAGCGTCCCAGCAGGTTGCCGAGTACATTTACCTCGATGCTTCCACCGTGTGCGGCGTTGCCCACAAGGTCTGCCGTGACGCCCGCGCCGAAGGAATCGACAACATCCGGACGATGGGACTGTCCAACGTTGACATTTCCCTGACCAGCAGCGCTGCCAGGATCAGTGAAGCCCTGCTTGAAAGGCTGATCAAAACCTGGGCGTCGGGGGAAAACAAGGGGTTTGACGCGACTACGGCCGTGGCCAAACTATTGGCCATCGTGCAGCTGACGCCGACCAGTGTCATGGATCGAGTCGTGGCCCAGATTACCGAGCTGGCGGGCCTGCACCCCTATGATTTTGGTGGAACGGTCGTGGAGCAAATTTGCCGGCAGGCTCCGCTCACCGTAGACAACGTGGTGGCTGAGCCTCAGGCAGACGAAATCGACGATTAGCGAGTGGTTTCAAGGTTCCGAGGGCGAATTGAAGCAACGATCTTTGGTGGAGCGAACCCGGCGCAGTCTCAGCAAGTCGGCGGGGGAGGCGGCGGCCAAAGTCATGGACGTTGTACACGCGGCGATGGATTTGCCGGGAACTCGTTTGACGAGGGCGCTGGTGATGATCTCCACATTTCAGCACAGCGTCGCCGAGATCCGCCAGGCACTGGCCGAACCGCATGCACAAAGCAAGCATCGCCTGGAAGACATCGAAGCCCTGCTGAGCGCGGCATCCGACGTCGGCTCGGTGAACCTCTATGAACAACTGCAACGATACGCTGGGATGATGGTGCAAAACGAACTGATGACCCTTGCGCTGCACTATCTGGATGCTGTGGACCAGAATTTTGTAGAGCTGCATGGCAAGATCACGCATGCGTCGGAGGTGCTGACGCAAATGGCGGCGGCCAACCCGACGCCTCGAACGGCACACGCCGACGACGAAGACGATTTCGTATTAGTGTTCGAAAACGCCCTGATCGGCGACGTGCTGTCCAAGGCCACGCGAATGGTGACGAGCCTCGATCAGTGCTTACAGGACGGATTTATCGCACGCGTCGGCACATTCTGGAAGGTCATCGACGCCGAAGACCAACGTAGCCTGCGGTCGTTCGAGCAAGCCATCCGACACGCGATCGATCACATTGTACGCGACGCGCTGTCCGAGTGCGATATTGATGAACTGCTTCGCTCCGTCAGACTCGATGAACTGGAACTGGTGGATTGGATGCGACCGTACTTCGAAAAGTCGGCGCCCTACATTCTGGACTGTGGTGGTGAAGTGCGATTGTTCCTGACCGTGCCCTGCATGAGTTCGGGCGGGCTGTGCGCTAATGCGTTGGAAGAGATCTTCAGCGAATCACCGACCGTCGTTCCCGCCACCCGCGGCGGAATTCAGGTATGCCATGAAGTCCAGGCGATACCCATTGCCAACGTGGCGTTGCGGATTATTGAAGATGTGCCGGAAGCAGCGGCTGAGCGTAGGTCGACTGGAATCCCGCAACGACGTGGAATGGGAACCGCTCACGGGAATCGCATAGAACTGCGACTGGCCAGGACCAAGATTGTACAAGCCCATATTTTGATTACATGAAACCTGATACAAACCAACACGCGCAACGCCTTCGTGCTCTTCGCCGCGTTGGTGACTACCGACGGCTGGACGGCCTGCTCGCCATGCTCACGTTGGCGGTCTTGGCCTTCTACTATCTGCTGCCCGAGGCACGCTACGGGCTGTTGGTAATGCTGTTCATCCCGGTTTGTATCGGCGGCTTTTACACGGGGACCGTACGCAGCGCCTGCATCGCGGGCGTGGCCGCGTTCGCAGTGTCGTTGTCACTGGCCAACGGCATGGCGCCTACGTGGCCCGCCGACCGCGCCCTGCAGGTGCTAACGGTGGTGGCTTGGGCCACTTCCCTGGGCTGTTGTGCGATCTGTGTAAGCGGTATGTCCATGATGCAGCTGTCGGCGATGGCTCGCTTGCAGGAAACACATATTGCCGAACGGATGACCGATGGCTTGACGGGTGTCATGAATCGGTTGGCGTTCGAGCAAGAACTTCAACGCCTTGCCGGCGAGGCCCGCGACGCACGCACACCCCTGTCCGTGATGATCGTGGACGTGGATTTTTTCAAGAAGTTCAACGATTGCTATGGGCATAAGGCCGGCGATTTTGTGCTTAGGGAAGTAGCCGCGACGATCCGGACCGCAGTTCGCGAACGTGATATCTTAGCGAGATTCGGCGGAGAGGAATTTGTCGTCCTGCTGCCCGACGCGCGATTGAACATCGCCTGCGGTGCGGGCGAACGTGTGCGCCAGGCCATCGAGCAACGACGGTTCCGTCACGATGGAGCCACGATGCGACTGACGGTCAGCGTCGGCATCGCCCTATTGGAAGGCGAGGAAACCGGCGAGCAGATGCTCGAACGAGCCGATGCCGCACTCTATACATCCAAGCACTCAGGACGAAACTGTGTACACTTTCAGAAAGGACACGAGTTCTTTCCCTACGGCGCGTCCTGTGCCCTGTACGAAACGGACCATACAATTCCGGACAATCTGGATGCAATTGCCGACGATGGCTATTCGGAGCAAGTCACTGGTCTGCCCCACCGTCGTATATTCCACGAAGAACTTAAACGCCGCGTGGCGGAGGCAAATCGCTACAAACGTGACCTGACGCTGATGTTCATCAAGATCGAACGTTATGCCGATGTCATACGCCTGGGAACGGATGCCGAGGTGATGCTGTTGTCCGTGTTGGCCGAGACGCTTCGGGGCTGCCTCCGCGATTGCGATCTGGGCGGACGAACCGGTCGCTCTGAATTCGCCGTCCTGCTTCCAGACACCCCGCTGGAGGGAGCTCAGATTCCCGCCCGACGCTTCGCGAAATGGATCCAGGAAGCCAAGAAACCCGTTTATCGAGGAGTCGAACTGAACGTGGGGGCCAGTATTGGCATCGCCACCGTCGCGGTTGGCGAAGAAGTCGAATCGTTCATCCTCCGAACGCAAGAAGCGCTTGAGCACTCCGCGCTCACCGGCACGCCGATTGCGCTGGCGGCGCCGTTTATCGTTGGCAACTCCGATCAGCCGCTGGAATAATCCCCCTTCACGGACGATGGGCGGGCTGCATGGCCCGTCGAAGATCGGCGACGGGGCCGCGCATAACCGCAACTGCCCGTCCCACCGCCCGTCCAACTCCCGCGCGAGCCCTCATCCAACCGCTCGGCGCTCAAGCGTCAATCGAATCATCCTCTTCGTCAGGCTGGTCCCGGCGCAAATGCTGCAACTCCTCAAACATCTTCTTCATCTGCCGATGCATCTCGTCCAGACGCTCGTTCATCCCGGGCCAAGGTGCCTCTCCAGGCTGGATCAGGATCATCCCCTGCCCACCCCCCTGCCCCAGCGCGTTCCGGACGGCTCCCCGCACATCCTCGGGCAGTTGGTCAAGTTGATCTTCCGTAATCTCCCAAGTCGTGTCGTCTTTCGTCACTTTGATCTTGGCAGGTTCGTCGTTCTCGCGTCGGATCTCGATGTTGATCCGCATCGCGGACCGCTTCCCGAGTGGCGGCACCGTGACTCCGGGGCCGAAGAAACGGAATTGTAATCGTTCGTCGGCCGACGGTTGTCCCCCTTGCAGTTTGTCCACCCAGGCGCGCAGCTTTCCCGTGTCCAAGTCTTCCCCCGTCAGCGAACGATCGGCGCGGAACGTGCCAACCCCCTCCGGTCTCTTTTCAGGATGGACCGTGGTGGCGTCCAGCTGGGCCTTTCCGTCGCGAATCCAGGAAACGCGAAATCCGGACTCGTCCGCTCCGGCCGTCTTGGCCACCAGCTGATCCAGCGAATCAAGTGGTTCCCCATCCAACTGCGTCAATATGTCGCGTGCGCGGATGCCCGCCGTGTCGGCAGGACTATGGGGCACAACCTGCTCGACAACCAAACCTGTATTCTCGGGCAGGTTCAAGTGCTGACGAAGTACCTCGTCGACCGGTCGGCACAAGACGCCAATCCACTTATCCGATTGCATGACGGTAACGCCAAACGCACGATCGACGTCGTCGATCAAGGCCTTATCGCCCATGTCGTCTCGGGCAGGAAGATCATCCTGGGCGGGCGCGATGCCGCCCGAAAAGCAAAACAACAGAACAAGTCCCAATTGCATAAACTTTTTCATGATGTCGACTCCGTTGCAAGAAAAGTAGTAGGCAAATAAATGCGAGCCATGTATCGAACCGAAACCTGGCGCAGCCCGCGATGACTCGCGCTAACGCAATTGCCGATACACGGGAACGAAATTAACGTCCTCATACGGCACGATGATATGATTCCCCTGCGCGTCCACAGCGGGCAACAGCCCCTTGTGCCGCTGAATGTCAAACCCGCGCTCGCGAAATTGTCGCTCGAAGGCTCGCGGAAAGGCGGACTCACCGACAAACATATCGACGTCAGGTTGGTACGTCATGACATACGGTCCCGAAGTGGCCCCTCGTTCGCTGCTCACCTGTG
This sequence comes from uncultured Planctomycetales bacterium, assembly GCA_963695565.1. Lineage (GTDB taxonomy): Bacteria > Planctomycetota > Planctomycetia > Pirellulales > Pirellulaceae > CAVOGW01. Next base: position 50,443 of record CAVOGW010000001.1, on the reverse strand, counting down.
TCGATGCATTCGTCGATTCGCTCGAAAGTGGATGATCCACTCCGGGTGATTCTGGAGAGAAAGCACCATATCTGCCTACCGCAAAAGCCAACAGCGCGCAAGCCGCCAGAGACAGCCAGGCGTTCCAGGCTGGTGTCCCATCACCGCCTGCCACCGTGGTCGTTCGATGTGGGGCAACCGTCCGCGGCTGCCTGCCGTCCAGATGGCGTGACAAATCGTTGTCCGCCGGTGTGGCCGCTGGGCCAGCCGCTTGAGCCCAATCTTCCAGATTAGCGCGTATCGCCTGGGTTTCCAAGAACGCCAGCGCGCAACGTTTCCATCCCTCGGGTTCATCCGAAATTCGAGCAATCAGTTCCCGACGCTGCTCTTCACTCAACTCACCGTCTACCAGCCGATCCAGTTTCGCGTGGTCCATATTCATTGTTTTTCTATTCACTCGTTCCGCACAAACAAAAATTACCAATGCCCCATTCTTGTCGCCGCAACGCCAGAGCAGTCGCAAGGCAGGCTTACCCGTTCCGATCTATGGATGCTCCACGGTCTCACCGCGTAGCAACCGCTGCCGCAATCGCTTACGAGCCCGGTGCAGGCGCGTTTCCACGGCACTTTCCGTCAAGCCAATCTGGTCCGCAATCTGGCGATAGCTGTAATCGTGGTAGTACTTCAAGACCAATATCTCCCGATCTCGAGCCGGCATGCCTGCCAGTGCCCGGCGGAACATCTCCGACTGCTCTCGTGCCACGAGCCAAGCCAAAGGGTCCGTCGACCTGGGGTCGACTTCCGTGGGCTGCACGCGATCGGCGTACCGGCCAATCAGCTTGCGGCGTCGACCATGCTTGCGGCGATACAGCAACGATTGCCGCACCGCAATCTGATACATCCAGGGCGCCACCTTGCGCGGGTGGGAAAGCGAATTTTGCCCCGCAGTCACCGCCAGCGCGACTTCCTGCATCACCTCATCCACGGCCTGAGGCTCGCCCAGCCGGGCGAGTACGACCGAGCGCAACCACGACCGGTGTTGATCCCAAACGCAAATCCAATCGATCGGATCGGCCCCGTCGCAGGTTTCGCCGTTTTTTACGTCAATCGCCATGGCTATCTAATAGTTACCGCCATGATCCCTGTTCTTGCCGCAAAAAAAGCCGCGGGACGGTGGTTGCCGCCAGCGTGAATACGGCGGACGAGCGCTCATCCTACCACACAATTCCCGCGTGTTGCCCCGCGCGGTGGATGGTTAAACACGGTGGACTGGTCAAACACGGGGGGCTGGTAAAACACGGGGGGTCTGGGGGGGCACCCCCCATGAACCGCGGACCCGTCATCCACTCCGTCTACGTCACGAGAGCAACGGCCCCGGTGGCTGCGTCGCAGGTGGTGCGTTTTTTGGGGGGGAACCCCCCCAAGCCCCCCGTGTTACCCCCAAGCCCCCCGTGTTTCTGGGGGGGACAAGCCCCCCGTGTTTCTGGGGGCACCCCCCATGAACGGCGGACCCGTCATCCACTCCGTCTACGTCACGAGAGCAACGGCCCCGGTGGCTGCGTCGCAGGTGGTGCGTTTTTTGGGGGGGAACCCCCCCAAACCCCCCGTGTTACCCCCAAGCCCCCCGTGTTTCTGGGGGGGACAAGCCCCCCGGGTTTCTGGGGGCACCCCCCATGAACGGCGGACCCGTCATCCACTCCGTCTACGTCACGAGAGCAACGGCCCCGGTGGCTGCGTCGCAGGTGGTGCGTTTTTTGGGGGGGAACCCCCCTAAGCCCCCCGTGTTACCCCCAAGCCCCCCGTGTTTCGGGGGGACAAGCCCCCGGTGTTTCTGGGGGCACCCCCCATGAACCGCGGACCCGTCATCCACTCCGTCTACGTCACGAGAGCAACGGCCCCGGTGGCTGCGTCGCAGGTGGTGCGTTTTTGGGGGGGAACCCCCCAAGCCCCCCGTGTTACCCCCAAGCCCCCCGTGTTTCTGGGGGGGACAAGCCCCCCGGGTTTCTGGGGGCACCCCCCATGAACGGCAGACCCGTCATCCACTCCGTCTACGTCACGAGAGCAACGGCCCCGGTGGCTGCGTCGCAGGTGGTGCGTTTTTTGGGGGGGAACCCCCCAAGCCCCCCGTGTTTCGGGGGGGAACCCCCCAAGCCCCCCGTGTTTCGGGGGGGAACCCCCCAAACCCCCCGTATTTCGGGGGGCAAGCCCCCCAAGCCCCCGGGGGGGACCCCCCAAGTCCCCCGAGGGGAACCCCCAAGCACCCCAGGGGAAACCCCCCAAGCACCCCGGGTTGGATCCCGTGTCTCGGGCCGTACGTCCAACCCCCCATGTACGTGTAAAGGTGAACTCCCACCGCGTTGTAATCGCTGCTACGTATAACGTACTCCGCGATGTTCGGGCTCAAAAAAAGCCGGAAGTAGGGCGTCCACCTGCAGTAGTCCTTTTCCAGTAAGCTTGACGTGCGCCGACCCAAGCTCGGCGTACCCGCCGTCTTGCAGCGATTGCCAAACGTCGTGCCATCTATCCAGAACGTCGACCGCAAACTTGTCCAGAAAATAAAGGCTGTCCAGCTTGCCCGTCTTCAGCTGCAGTACGAGTTCCCGGATCAGCAGCTGATGGGCGGTTGGCTTCAAGCCCCGATAGAGGGGTAATTCCGCTCGATCGAGGGCCTGCAGATAGCCGGGCCATTCAGGGTGATTCTGGTAGTGAACACCCGAGATATGGCCGAAGCTGGCCACTCCCGTGGCCAACAGGTCTGAGCCGCGCCATAAGTTGTCCCGATAGCTAAAGTTCGTCTGCTGAGGATTTCTTACCAGCGTGTAGGCACTCGATACATGGTAGTCGGCGTGCTGCAGCTGCTCAAAGGCATAGTTCACCCATTCCCGTTTCGTCTGCCAATCCGCAACCGGCGAAGGCTGATGCTGGCCGAGGATCTGCTGGGAATACACAGTGTTGTATGGCAATTCCATCTGATAGATCGTGACGCTGTCGGGCGACATGTCCGCCGTCCGACGTACGCAATCCCGCCAGTTATCCCAGGTCTCGCCCACCATGCCCGCGATCAGATCGATATTGACGTTGGGAAATCCCGCCGCGGCAATCCACTCCCAACTCCGCTGAATCTCGGGCGAAAGATGCGCGCGACCGTTTTCTTCGAGCACCTGGTCGCTGAAATTCTCCACACCTAAACTCAACCGCGTGACGCCTAGGTCGCGCAGCGCATGCACCTTGGATTCAGACAGCGTTCCCGGCTCGCATTCGAAGGTCACTTCCTCCGCATGGTCCCAGCGGATGCTGGCGCGCAGCCGTTCGAACAACGACGTCAGCTGCTTGACGCTCAAGAACGACGGTGTTCCACCACCGAAGTAGACAAAACGGATGGGCCGATCGCCGACACAGTCGAGCTGGCTGACCAAACGAATTTCGGTTGCCAGCGCGGAAACGTAGGTCTCGATTTCGTCGGCCCGTTTGTCCGTGTACACGCGAAAATAACAAAACTTGCACCGCTTGCGGCAGAACGGGATATGCAGATACAGACCCAGCGGAACGGCCGTCGGAGCGGTTCGTAGCGCCTGTCTTACGTGCGACAATTCGTCTGCATTCCAACGCGAATACGGCGGGTAGTTCGAAATGAAATAGCTGCCGACTTCGGTACGTGCGGTTTCTTCGGACATGATCTGCCGTCTCTCTTGCTTATTCGAGTCTTCACTTCGTGGGTGTCGGCCGGCGTGCCCAAAAACCCGGTCGCGGCTGTGCCTACCCAACGCTAACGCGTTCCGGCTGATTTCGTGCGTTGCTAAAACTCCTGGCCACTCAACCCGAGCGGGCTAACGACAACCCGAGGGGGCTCAGCCACAACCCGGGGGGTCTGGGGGGTACCCCCCCATGAACTGCGGCTCCGTCATCTATTCGACTCGCGTCGGGAGAGCATTGACCCCGGTGGCATTGACCCCGGTGGCTGCGTTGCGGGCGGTGCGTTTCTTGGGGGCCTCCCTCATCCCCCCGTGTGTGGGTGTCATCCCCGAGAGCCGAAACAATAGACGACGCCGTCGTCACTGGCGATTACCAGCCTGCCGGCAGCGACGGCGGGAGAAGCGGACAAGCTGCCCCCCGTTTCGTACTCCCAGACCTTCGCGCCTGTTCGCACGTCCAGGGCATACAGCCTCCCGTCGGCGCTGCCAAAAAATACTCGGTCGCCGCAAACCACGGGCGATGAGTCGACGCGTTTCCTGGCACGAAACTTCCAAGCTGCATCACCGGTGGTTTGATCCAATGCGTAAACGTACTTGTTGCTCCCGCCGACAATCATTAGCTTTTCCGCCAGCGCGGGCGAGCTGCGGAATGCCTGTGTGCTCTGCTTGTCAGTATAGCTCCACAACACCTGCTTTGCCTTCCAGTCGACGGCGTGGATCGCTCCGCCTTCCGTTGCCAAAAAGGCCAGTTCTCCCTTCACGGCCGGCGTCACACCGGTTTGTGCCAAGATCGGCACACTGCCCACCCCCGAACCATGCGCCAGGTCCACGATGTGCAGCTTGCTGTCGCAGCCCGCCACAAACGCATTTCCCTCGGCGATTGCGGGAGTGCAGCGAATTTGATCGTCGATCTGATGCTTCCAGCGCAGTTCGCCACCGATCGCATCCAGGCAGTAAAGAGTCGCGTCTTGCGAGCCGAACAGCACATTTCCGGCGTGAAAATTGGCACTGGAATCGATCTCCCCTTCGGCGGCAAACTTCCAAACCAACGTTCCCGTGGCCGCATCCACACAATAAAAAACACCGTCGAAGTCACCCAGGTAAAGTCGACCGCTCAGGTAGCTGGGGGCTGTGCTGAATCCCACCTCGGTGGCAAATTCCCACAGCAATTGGCCATGATCCAGCGACAGAGCATGCAATTTCCCATCGAGATCCGCCACAAACACGCGATTCTCGGCGATAGTCGCGGTTCCCTCAAAGGCTCCGTTCGGCACACGGAACGTCCACTGCAACTGAAGCGTCTCAGGCAGGGTGGTGCGGGCAACTCCTGTACACGCCGAGTCGCCGCGAAAGAGTGGCCAGCTGGACTCATCGGCAGCCAACGCGGCCGCGGCTGAAAACAGGAACGTGCAGACCCACATGGCGAATCCACGGCCACCGCGACCGCCGCAAGCAACTGACCTGTGAGCTACGATTGTGCTTAATTCAGTGAGGTCTAGCAGGGAGGACCGGTGTGCAACCCGTCTATGCTGTGTCTTCCGGGTATTTAGCCGCGACTTTGCCATCAACTGAAACTCCTCGGGAGGCGCAACGTCACCAGGTGACCAACCTGTCCTTGACCCATATCTGAGCCGCCTCGTTAGACGGCAAGCCAGAGAAGAATGCCCGGCTCACGCTCGTGCTTGCGAAACTCGACGCAGCATTCTTCGGCGGCGTGCGCGTCCGGCGGACGCGCACGCCGCCAGCAATCGCCTGGGAGTGGTGGCCGATGATCGATTCTCACGGCGATTTCTTGTGGCTTGCGGTCTAACGAACCGGAAATGTGTGTAACCGACAGGTTACCAACCTGTCCTACGGGCGCTTGTGGGAGGACTAATAGGCTACTTCGTAAAGTTTCAGCAGTGAGGCTTCATCGACCGGTCGCGGATTAAAGGTTCCCGTCCACTGTACTGCGGCTTGCCGTGCCAGCAACTGCAATGCGTCGCGCGGAATGTCCGCCACATCTCGCAGCCGGGTTGGCAGGTCGGATTTCACGAGCAGATCTGCCAGTAAATTGGCAAGCAGGGCCCCCGCTGCCCCCACGGCGGCCTCCACGTGATGCTCGGCGAGCAATTCCTGGTACAACGTATCGACTGTTTCACTATTGTATCGAACGACATGTGGCAGCATCATCCCCACGGCCTGACCGTGAACTACCTGAAATGTGGCGGTCAGGGGATTTGCCAGGGCGTGCGCTGCCCCCAGCATTGAATTTTCGATCGCCAACCCCGACAGGCAAGCTCCGATTTGCATCCGTGCGCGGCAGTTCAAATCCGTGGGGTCCGCCAACACGCGTGGAAATGCGGGGAACAGGCATTTCCATGCCTCACGCGAATATGCCGAAGAAATGGGATTCCGCCGCGTACTCACGAATGACTCCACGGCGTGCGCGACCGCGTCCAGGCCGGTGAGTCTCGTGACACGGGGTGGCTGAGTCACGGTGAGCGTGGGGTCGAGTAGCGCCACTCGAAACGCTGCCTGCGGGTCGCCACACGCCATTTTGACGTTCGTCTTGGCATCGGAAATCAAGGCGAACGATTGTGTTTCACTTCCCGTTCCTGCGGTAGTGGGGACGGCGATCATGGGCAGCATGGGTCGTCGCGCCTTACCGACGCCCCAATAGTCTTGCATTTCCCCGCCGTTGGTGTGCAGGAAATTGATTCCCTTGGCACAGTCCATGGAGCTGCCGCCGCCCAGACCAATGATCAGGTCGGGGTTAAATCCCGCCGCGAACTCCTGCCCCAGCTGTACGTGTTCCGTCGTCGGGTTTTCGCGAATGTCCATGAACAGTTCCACGGCGATTTGCGCATCGGCCAGCAATTGCATGCATCTCGGAGCGTGCCCAGCTGCCACGATGCCCGGGTCGCTCACCAGCATCACGCGGCGGGCACCCAGTTCGCTGACCAAATCGGCAACGCCATTCAGCTTCCCCGCCCCGCAGAGGATGCGCGTCAATGGACGATGATCAAATGCCTGCATGCGGACGCCTATCCAAGTTGCATGGCCTGAACGGTGCGCGAACGATACAGAAATTCAATAATGTTGCCCTCATGCGGTTGCAGCCAGTCCAGGCGGTTCGTGGGAATGGGACCGAGATTCAGGCGGTCGATGTGGGTACACTCGGTGAGGGCCGAAATCCACTGGGGGCTGTCGGTGATCGCCGTCGCCACGAGCGTGGGACCGATCTTCGCCAGCATTTGCTCTGAATCGCACTGGACCACGCTGACGAAGGGGAACATGTACTCCTTGCGGGCCACGTCTGGCTCTGGCGAGTCGCAATGTAGCACGGCAGGACGCAGATAAGCGCAGCGTTCCATTTCCACAAGTCTTGTTCCGTAGGAGTCAGTAGCGTGACGAACGCCCGACACGCTGATGTCCCGCTCAACCATGTTCCAAACGGCGCTGGCCACTTCTTTCTCGGTAAAGGCCGCCAACTGCGCTTCCGGATCGCGGGGCGACCTCACGTCGACAGGACCCAGTCGCGCGGCCAGCGCCTCCGCGATCCGAGATGCATGACGTGAGGTCCAAATACTGGAGCAGTTCACACAACTCCGCCCGCCATTGCTCAACACGCTTTCCACCATGACGTCCAGGAAATCTTCCCAGCGATCGGCAACGTCATCGAACAGCAAGATTTTGGAGAATCCAGGACCATGCACCTGGACGCGAGGGTTTCCCTGATACTTTTCCACGGTTTCCCGACTGCCAAACATCATACTCCGCTGCGCCGCGGCGAGAATAGCGGGACCCGTGTCATGGCCTCCCGGATAAAGCCCGATGGCAGCACGCGGTACACCCGCCTCCCAAAGGGCCGCCGCGACTCGGTAGGGTGTCCACGGTTCCGCGGAACCCGGTTTGAGTGCCAAACCCACCATTAATGGAATCGCGGGAAGCCACAGAGTATGCACGCCCGGCGAATTAGACGGCAAGACCGCGCCAAGTGCGTCGGCCTGCACCTGGTAGCTGACAATTACTCCACGCTGTTCCTTGCCGTATCCCTTTCGCAAAATTTCCAGGTCCAAACCACGGGTTAACGCCGCGAGGATTTCGTCCATGTGGCTGAGCGCAAAGTAGATTTTCTGCATGTTGCCGCGGCACATCGTCTCGGGCATGCCCGTACTGGCCGACTGCAGGCTGACAAAATCGCTTAGCGATTGTCGCGAACCGCCAACGTCAAGCTCACCATGCAGAAAAAGTTCAGCCGCCTGACGATAACTGGCCAGTAGCTTCTCGGGACCAACCTCCTTGAGGGCCAGTCGAGCTTGGTGGGCCTGGCGCAAATCTCGCTGCAAGATACCGGCGTTCGCCTGACCCAGGCGGGCGACCAATTCGCCCGATTCAAAATGCCGCACGTCGGCGGACTCCAGCGATTCATAGGGAGTGCCCCAGCGAAAAACGGGTAAATTCAGCACGAGTTGGTTGTCCTTTCTACGACAGTACATCCGCCACGAATCCGGCACTGTCTACATGAACGTGCACGATTCGGCGCGATTGTCGGATGGATTGGCCCAGCCGCGAAAATGCGCGGCAGCACCCATCATCGAGGCTCAGCTGGGTAATCCGTCTCCAATCGCTACGCATAATCCGACAGGGATAAATTGCCAACCATTGCTTCGAGTCTTCGAATGGCGCTCGGATCAGGTTGAAATCACGCACCTTGTTTGTACCGAGCGAGTGCGTCGTGAATGGCTCCTGCATTGTCCGCAGACATCTGTGGTCGCGCAACGCGCAGCATCTCAATAAAGTAATCAATTTTGCTGGAATCCGTGGGGAAGCCAATGTTTCCGCCAGGGCCGTCGGACGTGATCAGCTCCTCGCCGTCCGCGTTGAGCATGACCATCCACGGAATTCCGCCCGAGCCACCGCGCAGGCGGCGGACCAACTTACGTCCATTGAACATTTCCAGGTCCAGATTCAAAAACAGGAAATCCTGGTCAAAATAGGCTTGATGCTGCTCGAGGAACTCCTCGAGTACGTGGCACCACTTTCAGCCAGGGCCGCTGACAAAAACGAGCACGGCCTTGTCGGTCGTACGCGCCTTCTGCAGAGCACGCTCCAACTCGACTTCGGCATTCAGGGCCGGGCGTCGCGACGGTTCTGCCGCACAGCCGACCAGCAATGCCAGTCCCCAGGTTGCCACGATAAGATGATTATGCTGCATTCGTTGACTCCACGTGTGTCTTGAACTCGATTCAGGCGAGTTGGGGCCGTGATCTACGTGGCGGCCAGACCCGTTCGGCCGGCAGATTCCCGCCCGCAAATGCCTCCGGAACCACTCAGGTGCGGTTGCCGAAACTGCCCCGCATCATAACATACTCGACTTCCCGAATCCCACACCGCTGAAACTGCCGAGGACGACGACGTTACTGAAGCGTCGCCGTCCTCGGCGGCGTCGGATCCACGTTACGGCGTGGCCAACGAGGAATCGTGGCTGGTATCAACGACTGCGGAGCGAGATCAAAGCTCGGAGCGCTCGCAGAATCATCTTGGCGCCGTCCAAACGAAAGCCCTAGGATGCGATTCCGAGACGCGTGAACACCCCATGCCACCTACCTGGCGACGGGACCGTTGCACACCCTGCCAGCCGGCGTGCGTTCGCAGCCGGTTTTTCGGCATTCACGAACCGGACGCTAACGCGTGGCGGCTGATAAGAAACCGAAGTAGACGGCATTGCGCCAACACCGGCAGATGAAGGGGAGCGGATGAGCAGCGGAGGGAGGAACGACGAGTCCCCCGATCGGTTCGGCACGTTCGGCGGCGTGTTCACGCCATGCGTGTTGACGATTCTGGGCGTCATCATGTTCCTACGGCTGGGCTTCGTGATCGGCCAATCGGGACTCCTGTATGGGTTGCTGATCATCCTGGTCTCCAAGGTTATCACGGGACTGACGGCTCTGTCCCTTTCCGCCATCGCCACGAATACGCGCGTCAAAGGGGGCGGGGCGTACTATCTGATCAGCCGCAGTTTGGGGGTCGAGTTTGGTGGCGCGATCGGGCTGGTGTTTTTTCTCGCGCAAGCCATCTCCGTGGCGATGTACGTGATCGGATTTGCGGAGGCGTTTGTGGTACTGACGCCCTCCATCGGAGCTTCCTTGACGACCGTGGCGACGATCACCAATTTCGTCGTTTTTGTTTGCGTGTTGATCGGAGCCGGCTGGACGATCAAGCTGCAGTTTTTCATCTTGGCGGTCATGGTGGCGGCGATCGTCTCCTTTGTGGTGGGCGCGACCGAGTCCTTCGACGCGGTGACGCTGCAAGCCAATCTCACGCCCAACTTTTCCACGGGCGAGAACCTGTACACCATGTTTGCCCTGTTCTTTCCGGCTGTCACTGGCATCATGGCGGGAACCAACATGTCGGGCGACTTGCGTGACCCGGCCCGCGCAATTCCCGCGGGAACTTTGGCCGCCGTGCTGGTCACGGGAGCGGTCTATCTGGGCATGTCCGTGCTGTTGGCCGCTGCTCGCTCGGCCGATCAGTTGACCGCGAATTCGCTAATTGTGGCGGAGATCGCACACTGGCCACTGTTGATTACGGCCGGAGTGTTTGCCGCGACCCTCTCGTCGGCGCTGGGAAGTATGATGGGAGCCCCCCGTATTTTGCAGGCGTTTTCCCGCGACAACATCTTCCGATGGCTGCAGCCTTTCGGTGCGGGAAGTGGCAAGAACAATGAACCGAGACGTGCCACGATGCTGGCGTTCGTCATCGCCCAGGTTTGCATTCTGCTGGCCGACCTCAATACGATCGCACCGCTGATCACGATGTTCTTCATGATCACGTACGGCCTGCTGAACCTGGCCACATTCTACGAGGCCATTACCAAGAATCCCAGCTATCGTCCGCGGTTCCGCTACTGCCATTGGTCTACGTCGTTGGCCGGAGCGCTGGGCTGCTTGATCGTCATGTTCCTGATTGATTGGCGCTGGGCTGTGGTGTCCATCACGGCGATGGGGATACTCCATCAACGTATCAGCCGCAAGGAAGTGGAAGCTCGTTGGGGTGACTTGCAGAGCGGGTTGCTGTTCGAGCGCACGCGGCGAAACCTGCTGAGGCTGGAAGAAGAGATGTATCATCCCAAGAATTGGCGGCCGATCATCTTGGCGCTGAGCGGTGCCGGCTGGGATCGTCCCCACCTGGCCGTCTACGGACACTGGTTCACTTCGGGACACGGCATTCTCACGCTGGGCCAGGTCATCCAGGGCGAAATCGAAGACCGACTCGAACGTCGTAACGCTCAGGAGCGAATCCTGCACGACTTCATTCGGCATCAAGAGCTGGATGCCTTTCCAGCGGTCGTGGTCGCTCCCTACCTGTCGGACGGCATCGAATCGCTTGTCCAATGCCAGGGCCTCGGCGCGCTGCGGTCCAATACGGTGCTGATCGGCTGGCCTGTTGACCGGAAACGGGCCGAGTCCTTCGGAGCGACATTGCGGACGATCGCCGGCTTGCAACGCAGCATCGTGGCGGTCCGTTTCCAGCAGGAACCGGCCGATCCGTGGGTGGCGCCGCTCGGCACGATCGATGTCTGGTGGCGCGGCCAGCAAAACGGCGGCTTGATGTTACTGCTGGCCCATCTGCTGACCAAAAATACCGAATGGCGAAACCGGACCATTCGGCTGATGCGAGTCATCGAAAAGGATGCAGGCGCGGTGGAGGTCGAGCGTCATTTGCGCGAACTGGCCGACGGCGCACGCATTAACGCCGTCCCCAAAGCCGTCGTGGCCTCCGATGCCATTCAGGCCATTCGTCAGACATCATGCTCAGCCGCACTGGTGCTCATCGGCTTCGAGGCCCCGGCCGAAGGGCAGGAACAAGACTTTTACGATCGCATGGAGCAATGGGCCGGCGAACTTCCTCGCGTTGTGCTGGTCGACAGCATCGGCGGGATGTCGCTGGAGTCGTAGCAACGAACGTTCTGGCCCTTAAGTTATCGGAACCGAATTCGACGTCAAACGCTACTCGTGCTCGTGCTCAGCGCAGCGGTGGATTGCGAAAGATCGATCCGGACTTCATCGGCACTCGCGCGATCAATGGTTGCGCAGCTCCATCGATTCCGCTCAATAGCGTTGAAGGAAACGGAAAACGCCGCCTCAAGGACCGTGCTCGATTCTTCGATATCGCCCGGGGCTCGGCACTGGAATGCTCCGCGATTCAAGATGTCCTTCTAGTTTCGGAGGCGATCACAAGAGAAACGAGTCAACCGATGAAAGCCAAGATCAAACGAATCGTGGCCATGTTGTCTCGTTTGGCAATACGGTCGGACCATGTGACAGAGTCCCCGGAATGGTACGATACTGGCACCGATTACGAGCACGAGCACGAGCACCGCTGCGCTGAGCACGAGTCGTGAATAAGCTTGACGGAAATCCACATCAACTCCCGGGGCTGGGCCAGAACAAAGGGTTGCAGCCGAGCGGTAATCCGCGTGCCGAAAATGGAAAATCAACTCACCGCCGGACTGCGCAGCGGCTTTTCATCGAAGGATCACAGCCCTGCCCGGCACCCTACACGAGCGCCCTACCTGCGGGTCAGAAAGGCCTGCTGTTCCGTCGTGAGTGCTGCCAACTTGGACTCGTCCAATACGGTTGACTGATCCCATCGAGCGGGCCGGCAGATCTGCCCGTTGGCGTCCAAGTCGCAGAAACTGGCGCCGAACATGGAAGCCACTCTCAGGTCGGCTCCACGCAGGTCGGCTCCGGCAAAGCTGGCCCCTTCGATGTCGGCGGATAAGAAACTAGCGCCCTGCAAGTCTGCGCCCTGAAAGTGCGCATTGGAGAGATTCGCTCGTTCAAAGTCCGCGCGTCGCAACGAAGCGCGGCGAAAGTCGGCGTTACGCAACAGCGCCTCTTTCGCCACCAGCCCGGTGAGTTCACGATTCGACAGATCCACACTCAACAAATCCAGCCGCGAAAGGTCTCGCGTTTGGACCAATCGAGCCGCCTGATGTTTCGAAATACTGGCGGCAACGTAGCGCTGTTCCAGCCAAGGGTCCGCTCCGTTATGGTACCCGGCATCCGCTTCCCAATAGCCGAGTCGATCTTCCGCCAGACATTCAATCTGTTCCAACCATTTCACACTTTTGTAAAAATACTTGCCAGGAACCACCATCCGCACCGGACCGCCGTGCTCGGTGGCTAACGGCACGCCCTCCGCCTGCAGCGCGATCAGGGCACGTGCAGCGAACAGTTCTTCCAGGCGTAACGACGTCGCGTGGCGGCGCGTGGATCGGGCGACGAACGAAACGAATCGAGTCTCGGGCTGGATGTTTTCCGGCGACAGGAGGGCCTCGAGGGGGACGCCGGTGACGCGCATGCCAAACTTCGACCAACGCGTCACGCAGTGGATGTCGACAGTGCGTTCAATCTGCGGCATTGCTGCAGCAGTTCGGCCAGCGTCCATTCTCGCGGATCAAAAACAAGGCCAGCGACGCGAATGGTCCAAGGTGTTGCATCCTCTCGAGGCGCGTTTTCGCCAACGACGGGCCAGCGTTGGTCGGCGATCAGCTGTTGTCCCGGAGGCAGCCTGTTTTGCGATAGTTGGTCCATATGCCATGAATTCCAGCACTCTTGGGGGTGGAACTGCGTCGAAAGGCCGGTTGACTGCGGCCATCCGCTCAAAATCGTGCGTCCCGGTGGGCAGCGTACAGGACGCCTGATTGTATCGGAAAGCCCCGAACATGCGGCCCTTATCCCCGGTGAGGAATCGCAAGTCTCGTTCCGCAGCCCGTCAAAACCGGGGTTGAACCAGCCGACCGTACCGGCGGCTCGGTTTTTGCGACCGCTCCTGATTGACCGCCGTCGACCCGTTAAAATTCCGGCACTTTTGCGGTTTCCCCAGTGACCATTCCCGGACTTCGGTCTCTCTTGTAAGCTGTGGGCTGGCATTTGGGCACCCACGGCATATTTTGAGCAAATGTCGGCGGTACTTTCGACAAGGAATCAAGTTTGGCTACGGCAAACATCACCTCCCCGGTCGTCGACAGATCAGGTTCTCACTTTGGCCGCCGCCCGACCGCGCATTTGAAGGTCGTACCAGAATCCCGGACGGCAAGGGAATCGTTGCGTGACGAGTGCCGGGCCGCCATTGGGGAAGTGGGCCGCGATACGGCGCTCTCCCAGCACCAGCTGGAGCAACTTGCCCGTTTGGTGCTTGAGCGGAAGGGCTTGGGGGAGAGTCACTTGGGCTGGACGATGGTTTGTCTGGTCAGCGAATTCTGGCGCGAGCAAGTTGCCGCCGTCCCGATCGATCGCAGGTTGCTGTTGCTGCCCGCGGGGCTCAGCCACCTGGAGGGATGCAATCAGACCTCCGCCGATCCCCACACTTTCCCGGAATGTGCAGCCTGCCGCGTGGCGCGACTGACGCAACTGGCGGCTGGATTGGGCTATCGCATCCTGCCGGCGGAGGGGGCCATCCGAATTTCTCGAGTTGTCGTGCAGGACAAGGTAGATGCCGTGCTGGGAGTGGCTGATTTGGACGTACTGGAGCGGGCGCTGGACAAGATTATCACCGCCGGTGTGCCCAGTATGGCCGTTGCGCTGCTGCCAACCGATTTCTGTCATCAGGTGATCGACGAAGATTGGATCCGGGAAATGATCCAGGGGACGACAACCAGCTCCGTCGAGGTGACGCGCAGCTACATTCATTTGATGCGTTCCGTGCGCCAGATGTTCGATGCCGACGCGATTGCGGAGCTGCTGCCCCGCACGCGAGGCACATTCGGCACTTCAACGACCACGGATCGGGACATCAGCGAACTCCATCCGCTTGCCGCCACCGAAGCGGTAGCGTACGACTTCCTCATCCGAGGAGGCAAGTATTCCCGGCCTTTTATCACGCTGGCCGTGTACGATGCACTGACGGGAGGTCATGGAACGACGGCCGAAGGCGCCCAGTATCTGACGAACGTCCCTGGCGCGGTCAAGAGAGCCGCAATTGCCATTGAGACATTCCATAAAGCGTCGCTGGTCCATGACGACATTGAAGATGACGATGAGTTTCGCTACGGCCAGCCGACGCTGCATCGACACCTGGGCATTCCGGCGGCGATTAACGTGGGTGACTATTTGATCGGAATGGGGTATCGGATGGTGGCCCGCGACCAACGAATACTGGGTCCACGTGCGACCGCCAACATCCTGGCCGCCTTTGCCGAGGCACACCATCAGTTATCAGAAGGCCAAGGAGCCGAGTTGTTCTGGCGGAATGCGACGGACAAACAATTGACGACGCAAGACGCCTTGACGATCTACCGGCTGAAAACCTCGCCCGCATTCGAGGCGGCCTTGATTGCCGGAGCGGCGCTCGCTGAACAGGAGGAGACGTTCCGGGACTTGTTCCGTGACTTCGCATACAGGATTGGCATCGGTTTCCAGGTCTTGAACGATCTTCAAGATTGGCGACTGGACGAGGACAATAAACTCACAGTAGGTGCGGACGCGTTGGGTGGACGCCCAACCCTCCTGCTGGCCTTGGCACTCGAAACGCTTGACGTCGCGGATCAAGCCGACTTGCTGCGGGCCATCAGCGATCACTCGCAAACGCAACAAACACGGCTAACCCGCGTGAGAGAGCTGTTTTGCAAGGCGGACGTATTCTCTAACGCTCGAGCATTCGTCGCTCAGCAGCGATTGCAAGCCGAGCAACTGGCGAGTCAAGTTCGCCCAGTGGAATTGCAACGACTGTTGTCGTACTTGATTGAGATTGTGCTGGATTCCACTCACTAGCGAGTCACTGGTCGTTGCCATACGATGCGCCCACCCAGCCTGAACGCGTTGGTAAGAATATTTTATGACTCCTCGGATGACCTGGGAAAATTCGACCTCGTGGCCCCGATCGACATGCCGCCCCCGTACCGCTTGCTGCTCGACCACCAGCACCACATGACGGTGACGGTGGAAAAGCATTTCAAGAGTCCCGTCGACGTGCGCGTGCTGAAGGTCCATGAATCTGACGACCATTACGCGCGATGCATCACGCTCGTCACAAGATCGGATGAACGCGTCGTTCAGTACGGGATCGTGCGCATTCGCTGGGATGCCGTCAGTCATGAAGTCGGCCGACTGATCCGTGCCGCCCGAGTCCCGCTAGGTCGGATTTTGATCGAACACAACGTGATGCGGGATGTTAGTCTCGCGGGGCTATGGCGGATTCAGCCCGCCACGGAACTGAAACGTCTGTTTGGCTGCCCGGATGAGGCCCACGGTGAGACGTTTGGCAGAACGGCCTTGATTCGTGTCGAGAGCGCTCCGGCGATTGAACTCTTGGAAGTCGTGGCACCCGAATACAAACCGTGATCAATAACCGAGCGCGATGGCGCGGCGCGGCGCGGGGCGGGCGGGGCGAAGTCCGGGGGGGTTATTCCGGGGGGGTTATTCCGGGGGGGTTATTCCGGGGGGTTTGGGGGGATGCCCCCCAATGATTCGGCAACTCGGTCTTGAACTTGTCATTCGTGGCGACATCGACTTGCAGCCCGTTGGGGAGACTCCCCTCTAACCCCCCCGGGTTTGTCGCCGAATCGCGCTCGGTCATTTAGCCGGAGGACGGATGGAATTCCGGTTGGCATCCCCTGATGGGGCGTCTAGGATACGTAGAGAAAAGGACGGGGATGAAAGTTCGAGATCACGACTCGCGGGAAACGTCGGCCATGCTCGCTTCGGATTACGACTGCATCGTCGTGGGTGGTGGCCCGGCGGGTTCGACGGTAGCGGCGATCGTCGCGGCGGCCGGATATCGCACACTGCTGTTAGAGCGCGAGAAGCTACCCCGCTACCATGTCGGTGAGTCGCTGATGCCCGAAACTTACTGGACGTTGCACCGTCTTGGCGTGTTGGAGCAGATGCAGCGAAGTCAGTTCGTCAAGAAGCACAGTGTGCAGTTCGTCTCCGGTAATGGTCGTGAATCTCAGCCATTTTTCTTCGAACAACATGACCCGCGCGAGTGTTCGCAGACGTGGCAGGTGGAACGGGACGCGTTTGATAAGATGCTGTTCGACAATGCTGCCAGCAAGGGGGCCGTCTGCCTGGAAGAAACCCGCGTCCTCGACGTTGTGTTTGAGACTGATCGAGCCGTAGGCGTGGACATCAAAACGGCCGGGGGAACCCAGCGGGTCGCGGCGCGCGTCGTGGCCGATGCCACCGGCCAGTCCGCGCTGATCGCCAACCGACTCAACCTGCTGCAACCCTTGCCCCACCTGCGCAAGTGCGCGATCTGGACCTACTACCGCGGAGCCGAGCGAGTTGCGGGCCCGCATGGTGGAGCCACCGTGATACTGCATACCGAAACGCGAGATGCGTGGTTCTGGTACATCCCCCTCTCGAATGACCGAACCAGCGTCGGTCTGGTGGGTGACGTCGACTACCTGTTGAAACGGCAGATTCGTCCCGCCGAAGTCTTCGAGCTGGAGCTGGCTGCCTGCCCTGCCCTGCAACGTCGCTTGCAGTCTGCAGAGCGCTGCGACGAATTTGCCGTGGCCAAAGAATTTTCCTTTGCTACCAAACAGCCAGCCGGTGACGGTTGGGTGCTGGTTGGCGATGCGTCTGGATTCATTGACCCGATTTACTCGTCCGGAGTGTTCTTCGCGTTGAAGACGGGCGAACTAGCCGGGGATGCAATCGTCTCGGCGTTAGCGCGAGGCGACCTCAGTGCCGAGGCGCTTGGTAAATGGGCCGCAGGGTTCAAGGACGGAGCACATTGGGTGCGGCGGCTGGTCGAGGCCTTTTACGACAAGGACTTCAGCATGGGCGACTTCATGCGGCGGCACCCACACCATGCTGCCAATCTGACCGACATCCTGATCGGACGAGTGTTCCACGAAGATGCGGGGCGCATGTTCGAGGATATGCCGGCGGCGGCTCGGACTTGATCAGCGTAGCGAATCGAACATACCGCATCGCTGCAGCTCGTCCAGAATTGCCGTGCTCCCGCGTAGATTCGTGTGCAACCGATCGGCAAAGCAGGCGGTATCGGTCAATGCCGACGAGAGATCGAGGATTGCCGCTTCGGGCAGCGCCGCCTGCAAACTGGCCTTCCACTGCTCGAAATTCGCCAGTTTGGCACGATAGGCGGGCAGGTACGGAGCGATCACGACACGCAATTCGACACCGTGTTCTGACGCTACATCGTGCAGCGCACCGCAAACTGCGTGCCTGCTCGGTCGTCACCTCGTGCATATCCACCGGTGGCATTGCCTTCGTCAGCTGCACAAGCTGCTCGTCAATCGAGTAACGGTTGATCCATGATTGATCGTTGCTCCGTCGATACGACAAGGCGCGAAAAAACAGCTCGCAATTGTAATCAAACAACCGCGAGAGTCTCGACGCAGCGACGCTTCTTGGTGCGACCCGATCCGCGATGGCGGTGAGCCGCGACGAATGTCGCCAATAAGGCTTGAGGTTGACGACACACATCGAATTGTTGTCGACGCAGGTCCCTTCCAGAATCAGCAGTTGCGGAGCGTTGTGCCGCTCCAGATAGTCTTGAAAAAGTGCCAAAGCGACGTCGGGGGACATGCCGTTATAGGCCAGGTTAAAACAACGCCGCTTGAGCCGTTTGTTTAACTGCGGCGTATAGAAGCTGTTCACGCCGCGCGAATTGCCCAGGACCAGGACGTCCGCGTCGACGCTGCCGGCATACAGTGTGCTGTAGCGAAACTTCGTGCCCAGGATGGCTTGATCGAGCACGACTCCCAGCCCACGGTCTCCGACGAAGTAGACCACTATCAGCAACAGAATTCCGGACCATGCCTGCCGGCGGTCCATCCCTGTGACAAATGAATATTGGCTCATCGGGCGGTCGACGCTGCCTCGTCAGAATTGAAAGTAAATAAATGTCTGCCGGCCGAAGGTTCCCAAAAACGCGATGGCCCACAACATGCACGCCATGCTGACAGGAACCAGCCACGGATGACGGTCAAACACCGCTGCGGCCGATACGCGCAGGCCGAGAAACTCCCATAAAACCAACGCCGCAATCATGATGGTGCCCTTTACGATATCAAACTTCTGGGAGACTTCGGAGAATAGAAAGTCCCGTTGGATAAAAATCCGATGCAGGATGGACATTGCATCGTCCAGACTTGCTGCGCGAAAGAACACCCAGGCCACACAAGTCAGGATGAAAACTGTCCCCAGCGAGACCGCCCGCGCCAGCGAAGTACTGACTGCGCGTGGAAAATACCGGTCGCTCAACTCCGCCCCCCAACGCTGAGCCACCAGGTAGGAGCCATGCAATCCACCCCAGATCACAAATCGCCAGTCCGCGCCATGCCACAGGCCTCCCAGCAACATCGTTAGCATCAGGTTCAGATGCGTGCGGAACGAGCCACATCGACTTCCGCCGAGGGGAATGTACAGATAGTCGCGCAACCACGTGGACAATGAAATGTGCCAACGCTGCCAGAAATCGCTGAAACTTGTGGCAAAATAGGGACGATTGAAGTTGACGCCGAAATCAAAGCCGAGGGCCTGGGCGACCCCGATCGCAATCAGCGAGTAGCCATTGAAATCACAATAGATCTGGAAGGCATAGAACAGCACGCCGATGGCCAGCGAGGCGCTGTTATGAATCGTCGGGGCCGCGAATCGTAAGTCCACCACGTGAGCTCAGCGAATCCGCAATCACCAGCTTCAATACGTAACCCCAAAGAATACATAACGACCCGCTGGCTATTCGCCCCCAACAGAATGCGTGATCCTCGCGCAATTGCGGCAAAAATGTGCTGGCGCGCACAATCGGGCCCGCCACCAGCTGCGGAAAGAAGGCCACAAAAATTGCAAATCGCAAGAGCGACGGCTCCACCTCCACACGGCGACGATATACGTCAATCGTGTAGCTCATCGTCTGGAACGTAAAAAACGAAATGCCCACCGGCAAAATGATGTGCACGTCCACGGGACTCGCCGGCAGACCCATCCAATGGGCGACTTGCACAAAGCTGTCCGCGAAGAAGTTGAAGTACTTGAAAGTGCCCAGAATGAACAGATTCGCCGTGACGCTCAATGCGAGCCAGCGCCGGCGATGGAATTCGCTGTGTGTAGCCTGAATTCGTAGCGCTACGTAATAGTCGATCAGCGTTGAGACCAGGATGAGTCCCAGACATCGCCAGTCCCACCAGCCGTAGAAGAAATAGCTCCCCAACAGGCAGACGACTAAACGCACTCGTCCCTGCGTGCCAAAATAGGCCAGGCAAAAGAGGGGCAGAAAGACGATAAAGGGTAGATCGGTAAAGACCATTCCGTGGTCGGGCTGAGCGGCCCGCCGCTGATAATCGCTCCGTCAAACGCGCCGTATAGTCGCCAAGCTGGCTACGATCCTCCGGCAGCGCCAGATCATCCAACACATGAGGATTTTCTTCCAAGCGTTCGTGAATGGCCGCCAGCAGGCTGCGTTGTCGAGGACTCAGCAGTGCCGCGGCTTGTCCACAATCACGCAGATCTCCGCACCGATACAGTGCGGCGTTCACCCTGGTCGCCTGCACGGTGGTCAAAGGAAGGAAACGATACGTCGAGTTGCGCAAGTAATACTCACGGTCGGATTCCTGGGCCGGCTTGGGTGCTGACACACCCGTCAGGCGTTTGGCCGGCAAGTTCTGTTGGCGGGCTATCTTAAGTTGCTGCTGCGAACCGACAAAAACTTGCGATGTACACTGCATTTCGCTTGCTGCCCGCAACAGGGAAGCGAAATCAAGCTGATCGGCAGCGTACTTGACCGTGACTACTTCACTGCCGTCGATCCAACCAGCTTGGGCTTGTTGGACCCCCGTCAGCCCTCCCAGTTTTCCCTCTCCCTCCCAAAAACAATGCATCGCAAACACGACTGATTCCGTTGGAGCCCGCTCATCCGCCAACAATTGCAGATAGGCCGGGACTTCACGGCCCGCCGCCTGCAACGCCGAGACCAGGCGGTGGGCGATTCCTCCCGGCGACCAGACGCCATCCGCGCGTGGCACCAGGTCTTTGCCTGTCGCATCCAACAATCGGATAACCGGGTTGTTCCAGGCGGGCTCCTTAAATCGTCCGAGTATCTCTGCATCCTTGCCTTTCCGGTTGTTATAGACAACAACGGGAACAAACAATTCCTCCATCGCTTCCACCAGCAGGGGATGAGAAAGCACCTCGCGGCCGAATGATTGACACGTCTCGCAGCCAGGTATTTCCTGAAAAAGCACCAACATCGGCTTGTCCGCGGCACGCGCCATCTCCTGGGCCGCATCCAGATTACGATGCCATCGGACGCGCCCCATTTCTACGGGACGGTCCTGGCCGAGGGCCCGTGCCGGCACGAGCAGCGCGAGCGCTACGACCAAGCCGTGGACGAGTCGGGGATTGTGGATCATGGCGGCGTTGGAGTACGGCCGGTACGGGAGTATGGAGTACGGAAGTACGGGGCACGCGGTCCCGCGGTACTTCAGCGACGAATATACAGTTGATTGGCGTCAATCATCAGGACACCGCCCAGCAGTTTGGCGTCTCCGCAGACCACGACGATATCATCCAGCTTCAGCCCGAGCAGCTCACGCGCATCGATGTTAATCGGCGCACGGCTATGGTCATTGAATTGTACGACGGCCTGAGCCTCGATTTTCTTTTTCGCGCAAAACGGGCATTCCTCCCCATCGTGATGCTCGTGTTGTGCGACTTCCCCCTCAGCCGCCGGATCCACGATTACGAAGGCTGCTGCCCCCCTTTCCCAGGGGAAATCCGTTGCCGCGAGTCCATCCTGGGATGCCTGCTGGCCGATCTTTCCCACGATGACGACGTCCGACACACTCTCCAGGGCCGCGGCGTGTGATGGCTGATCCGCATCCGGGCGAGCCTGCTTGAGATTAGCGGATTCATCGTCTGCCGTCGGGTCGGACATCGCGTGGGGCGTTTGGCCCGCGTCGACACCGGCGGCCCCCGA
This sequence comes from uncultured Planctomycetales bacterium, assembly GCA_963695565.1. GTDB lineage: Bacteria > Planctomycetota > Planctomycetia > Pirellulales > Pirellulaceae > CAVOGW01. The sequence goes on along the minus strand of CAVOGW010000001.1, from coordinate 28,835 downwards.
CGACTCGGACGGCTCGTCATGGTGCCCATGCGCATCATGGGCGGGGTGCTCATGTTCCTCAAGCGCTTCCTCGCCTTCGCCGTCGGTGCCCTCCATCCTCGCTCGAAGTTCCAGGATACCCACGGCCCCGTCCGGCTCGTCGGCCAACAAGATCTGAGCTCGATAACCGGCGATCCGTTCGAGAACGGTGTCGGAGGCCTCCGGCGTGGGCGAACAGCCCAGAATCAGGCTGATGATGCACCAGAGTCCCATGGACTGGTGGAGATTCCAACAACTCATCGACAACATCCTTTTCGGTATTCCGGCGTTAGGGGTTAGCAGCTTTCATTTCGGACAGCACGTCAAGTATACACGTCACCGCCGGTCGGCCAATATCGATTCGTGAACGTAACGCCGGGCGGTACGTTGTAGTCACCGTACTCGCCGTACTGAACGTACTCTCCGTACCAGCCGTGAGTTCGAGTGGCGTACGGAGAGTGCGTACAGTACGGTGCATGCGCAGCGACCGCAGGCCGCAGCCCTACGTCCAGGAGACCGAGATCACGCTCCCGAGGCCAATGCCCAGGAAGGCATGCGCACTTTCGTCCACCATCATCAGCATCAGCTGCTGTTGTTCGTTGAGCACCGCGAGCAACGTCAACTCGGGTTGGCCATGGTCGGTGGGAAAAATGCCAAATGTCTTATGTCCGTCACACGCGATGACGGTCCGTTCGTCGCGGGGCACATCGTCCAGCTGACGCTCATGAATATCCGTCAGCAGATTTCCTGCCTCGTCAACAGCAATCACTTTGCCTGTCACTTTGCCTGCCACGGCAGAACTCCTGCCAGCCGATGTGCTTTGGTTTGGCCGCGTTTTCCCGGCAAGCGTGATTCTATGATGTTTTCACGAAGTGTCCAACGCCGAATCGGGTTGCTCGCAAGGAGTTTGTTCCGTGTGCAATACTGGCCCTGAAACAAGCGACGATCGACCGTAGTATAGGTTACGTTATCAACCTGACCTCTAACCACATCTGGGCCGCCTCGTTAGACCGCCAGCCAGAGAAGAATGCCGGTACACGCTCGATCTTGCAAAACACGCTGCGGCATTCTTCGACGGCGTGCGCGTCCGCCGGACGCGCACGCCGCCAGAAATCGCCTGGGAGTGTTGGCCTATGGTCGATGCTCACGGCGATTTCTTCTGGCTTGCGGTCTAACGAACCGGAAATGCGTGTACCCGATAGCTTACCAACCTGTTCTTGGACCACATCTGGGCTGCCTCGTTAGACCGCAAGCCAGAGAAGAATGCCGGCACACGCTCGATCTTGCAAAACACGCTGCGGCATTCTTCGACGGCGTGCGCGTCCGGCGGACGCGCACGCCGCCAGAAATCGCGTGGGAGTGTTGGCCTATGGTCGATGCTCACGGCGATTTCTTCTGGCTTGCGGTCTAACGAACCGGAAATGCGCCGAAAACCTCAGTGAGTCACTGCGGGAAACATAGGACGGGAGCATGCCGGGCGACCTGCAATTCGGATTGGGCGTTTCCACCGACGACCGCAATCTCCAGCCTTCCGGACGAACCGATCAGCGCTACGACCGAACGATGGGGACGGTCCGCATAGCAGTGCACCACGGGAATGGCACTCCTGGACGCACAAGTCACCAGCAACCCATGATCCGCCGGCGGAGGTAAATCTTCGCGACGGATATTCGTGATCAGGTTCCCAAAGCTGTCAGTGTACTCGACGCGGCCCACGGTCCGTCGACCGACCACGTCCAGCGCGGCTGGCGGAAACTGTTGGACCACGGTCAGTCGGGCCGGTGAACCCAGCTTCTCCCACGACGTCCCGTTAGCCAAATGCGCGGCGACCGGTGCCATGATGTCGCGGCCGTGAAATGTGGCGCTGATCCGCGAGCGCCAGTATTCGGGCCGATCGAGCATGATCACCTCGCAGTCAGTCGCGGCCGCCGAGGACAAACTGAAGACGCCGTTATCGGGGCCAATGAAGAAGTGCCGATGGCTGTGTACGGCAACTAACGGTCGAGCCGAGCCGACCCCAGGATCAACCACGACGACAAAGATCGTTCCGGCAGCGAAGGCATCCTCCACATCCGCCAGCACCCAGGCAGCTTCGCAGGTATCTTGCGGCGCGATCGAGTGGGTGACGTCCACAATCAGCGTCTGGGGCCGCAGGCCATAAATCACCCCTTTCATCTGCGCAACGTAGTGCGCATCGCTGCCAAAATCAGTCAGCAAGGCGATAATGGGGCCGGACGAGTCGGTGAGATTCATGGCTTGCGCCGTCTGGCAAGTATCGGTCGGTTCAGCGGATCGGGCCGACCGGATTCGTCACATGGCCGGCACATCCTGAGCAAATCGGGCGGTGGCGATGGCCGAACGCGTGAATCCCGGCGCATAGGTCAAACGCGTCTGAAACAGTTTGCTCACCAGAAATGGTGGCCACAGCACGTGGGCAATCTGCAGTATTTGAAACGCCTGCCAGCGAACCACCGCATTCGGACTTTGCGCCACGAACCGTATCAGGACCCAACCGGTAGCCAGTATCACGACCGGCATCACAATCAGCACCAGCCCGGCCATCACGCGCCCATACGTCTGCTTGGTCCGTGCCAGGTCGACGGCACCTTCGACGTGCGTCCCGTGGTAGTCCTCCTGAAAGGAAAAGCAAACAAGCGTGCCACCGGCCAGCTGAAACGTCAGACTGTCGCCGGTCTCTTCCAGGAAGTGGGCCCCCGCTTCAACGCTGGGGGTTTGTCCCCGCAACGCCGCCTGTAGGACCGCACGCTGCACCGATTGTTTCGGCTGTGGAATCGTCGACTGCTCGGTCACGTACGGTTCGGTGGCCAACAGCCTGCGCAGCGACCACAAGGCCACCAACCAAATGAGCCCGCCGACGGCCATCGTGCAGTAAACAATCGAACTTGCCAGCGTAGTTTCCATCACACTCAGCTATTTGAGGCACGGCGAATCAACCGCAAGCAAATGTCTCGGAGTTGGTTCGGATTCACATTCGGATTCTTCTGACGGGCCTGTCCGATCAACGCCCCCAGCGCTTTTTCTTTACCCGCCTGTACGTCCTGTACGATCTTGGGGTTTGCTTCCAGAAGTTCACGGCACAGGGACTGCAGTTCGGCATCACTCAGCGATTGAACCCCCAACGACGTCATGGCGTCACGCACCGCCAGATCACTATCGCACATCGCCGCCAACACGTCGACAGCGCGAGTCGAATCGAGCGCGCCGGAGTTGATGGCGACGATCAGCTCCCCCAGACTCTCCGCTGAGACGGGGTACTCAGCCAGCGTGCGACCCGTACCCTCTTTCAGCCATCGCGCCACATCGCGCTGGAGCCAATTGCTGGCGGCTTTCCCATCTCCCGAAACGCGAGCCACCTGTTCAAAATAACGAGCCGCCTCGGGGCCCAAATTGACCAGCACGTCGGCATCGTAGGCGCCTAGCTCGTAATCTCGTTCAAAACGCTGTCGCAAACTGGCCGGCAATTCTCCTAGTTCACGACGGAGCGGGACCACGGATTCCGCGGACTGCAGCACCGGCACCAGGTCGGGGTCGGGAAAGTAGCGATAATCACTCGATTCCTCTTTGGTCCGCATGGCGACAGTGATGCCGCTGGTATCGATCCAGCCCCTCGTTTGTTTTGGCACTGTGTCGGACGCTTCGCCCGTCTGTTGCCAGTGTTGCCACTGGCGTTCGACTTCGAACGCCAGCGCCCGCTCGACCGCACGAAAGCTATTCATGTTCTTGACTTCCACGATCGGCGTGGCGGTCGTTTTGCCTCCCTGCTTGTCGACGTGCAGGTTGATGTTGGCATCGACGCGTAAGCTTCCCTCTTGCATGTTGCAATCGGAGACACGGATATACGTCAGCAACAGTTTCAGTTCGCGCAGGAACGCGCGGGCTTCTTCAGGCGACGACAGATCGGGCTCCGTCACAATTTCCAACAGTGGAGTCCCCGCACGATTCAAATCCACGCGGCTGTCGGATTGATGGGCTTGCTCGTCATGCATGCTCTTGCCGGCATCCTCCTCCAGATGCGCCCGACGGATGCGGATGCGCTTCGGCGCAAATGCGCCTTTCGCATCCGAAATATCGAGGTACCCGCTGGCTGCAATTGGCAGGTCGTACTGACTGATTTGGTACCCCTTGGGTAGGTCGGGATAAAAATACTGCTTGCGGTCCCACTTGGTAAATTCGGCAATCCGACAATTCAACGCGATGCCGGTCTTCGTTGCCAGCCGGATGGCCTCCTGATTCATGACGGGTAAGGCCCCCGGTAGACCCAAGCAGACGGGACAACAATTCATATTGGGATCGTCGCCGAACCGAGCGGGACAACGACAAAACAGCTTCGCAGCCGTCAGCAACTGCACGTGCACTTCCAGGCCAATCACGATTTCAAACGGTTGCTGTGTCATGCCGCACCCGGGCGTTGCCAATGCCATTCGGTTAGCTGCTGATACCAATGCGCGATCTGCAGCAAACGTGTTTCATCGAATGCCGGCGCCTGGAGTTGCAGGCCGATGGGAAGTCCATCGCGCGACCGACCACAAGGAACCGACATGGCGGGAACTCCGGCCAGATTCGCGGAAACCGTGTACAGGTCGCTGAGGTACATTTCCAGAGGATTATCGATTTTTTCCCCCAGGCGAAAGGCGGGTATCGGCGACACCGGTCCGGCAATCAAATCCACCTTGCGAAACGCGTCGTCGTAGTCCTGACGGATCAGGCGTCGTACCTTCATGGCCTTCAGATAGTAGGCATCGTAGTAACCCGCGCTGAGTGCATAGGTTCCCAACATTATTCGCCGTTTGACTTCGGGCCCGAAACCCAAGGAGCGAGTCGTGCGATACATGGCCACCAAGGGACCTTCAGCGGCCGGGTCCTCGGCATGGGGTGCTCGGAATCCGTAGTGCGCACCGTCGTACCTGGCCAGGTTACTGGACGCCTCACACGGGGCGATAATGTAATACGTGGCAATCGCGTAGCGACTATGGGGCATGGAAAGATCCACCAGCCGTGCCCCGTTGGCCGCCATCATCCGTAATGCTTCGCGCACGCTGGATTGCACGTCGTCGTTCAGACCTTCGTCGAAGTGCTCGCGAATGATGCCGATCGTCGGCGCGGAGGGCGCATCCTGTAACGACGCGACGTAGGGAGGCACGTCTGCCCGTGCTGACGTGGAATCCCGATGATCGTGGCCGGCCACGACGTGCAACAGATGCGCGACATCCTCCGCGGTGCGGGCCAGTGCACCAATCTGGTCCAGGCTGCTGGCAAATGCCACCAGCCCGTACCGACTGACCCGACCATACGTGGGCTTGATCCCCGTCACGCCGCAAAACGATGCCGGTTGCCGGATGGAACCACCCGTATCCGATCCCAGGGCCAATGGGACCATGCGTGCGGCCACGGCAGCCGCCGAGCCGCCGCTACTCCCTCCCGGCACACGCTGCAGGTCCCACGGATTGCGGGTCGGCCCATGGCAGGAATTTTCCGTCGAGCTGCCCATGGCAAACTCGTCGAGATTCGTGCGACCTAAAACGATCGCGTCCGCCGCCTTCAGTCGTTCGATCACCGTGGCGTCGTAGGGAGACATGAAATCGGCCAGCATCCGCGAGCCGGCGGTTGTGGCGCCCCCTCGCAAACAAATATTGTTTTTGACGGCAATCGGGATGCCTGCCAGTGCGCTCCGCGCCTGTCCGGTCTCCCGCCGATGGTCGATCGCGTCGGCCAGTTGCATCGCGGCGCCGGAGTCCACGTGAAGAAAGGCGGCCAGGTTCCCGTCCAGCCGTTCGATCGTATCCAGATACGCCTGACAGACGTCGACTGCCAGAAATTCTCCGGCTGCCAGTCCGCTTTGCAATTGCGATACGCTTAGGTCCATCAGCGACATGCGTCACAAGCTTCCCATGTTTCGCGCTTCGACTACGACCCGCGACCGCTGCTTGAGAAAACGGCCGGCACCAGGAAGCATGTCTCGTCCCGCTTTGGCGCGTTGCCCAATGCGGCTTCCCGGTCCAAACCGTGCGTGACTTCGTCCGAAACCATGACGTTACTTAGATCGGCCACGTGCTCCATCGGCGGAATCTGCGACGTATCGAGTTCGTTAAGCGTTTGGATCATGGCCACGATTTGGGCCAACTGCTGCGAAAACAGCTCCACCTCGTGCTCCGCAAGGTGAAGTTTGGCAAGACTTGCCACACGCATCACTTCGTCCGCCGAGATCGACTCCAAGCCGCCTCCTCCTTACGCTGTGACGCCGCAAGTTTGGTACCCATAACGGCTCAGATAACATCAGCCGGCTGGCGTGAGCCCAATGGTACTTAGTTTGTAGAACAATTGTCCTCAATTGTTCCGCGAATCGCGAAATTGTCGGCGGAAACAGTTGGGGACAACTGTTCCACAATACCCAAACCGAGTGCCATTGGGCGTTAGCCGTTCGCCTCCGGTTTTGACGCGTTGTCTCCTGCCTGAACCGTGAGCCAACGCCCATCGGCTGATTAATTCAACAAGCCCCATGTTCGGGTTTGGGCTAAAGTGCAGATTCAGCTCGACTCGACGACGGCAGGCGTCGCTCGGAACGGCCGATTGCGCACCGCTTTCTTGACAGCTCCACTGCGAATGCATTGGGTGCAGACGCGAGCAAACCGGGCTCCCCCCTGAGTGGCCTCGATCTTAATCCGCTGCAAATTCGGCTTGAACGCACGACGCGTGATGCCCGTCACCTTGGTGCCGACGCCTCCCAGATACTTCGCTTTACCCCGTGTCTCCACGGTATTGCCGCGTTGCGTACCCTTGCCACAAATTTCACAGACTCTGGCCATGACTCTGATCCTGAATATCGACCTCGGCTGAATTTTAGCCCCTCAGTATACCGAATCCGAAATCTCGATCAATGGTCGTTCCGCGGCACGCCGGGCGATTTCAATGTCTAGAATGGTCGCTCGCAGGTTACAAGCAGTTAAAAGCCTGCCCTGCGTACGATCATGCGACTACATCAACGAGCCGCCTGCTCGGACGGGGGTTTCGGAACCGGTTTGGACGCCGATGACGATTCGACGCCTGACGTCCCCCAGATCGGATGACCGCCGAAGGAATGCAAAACCAATAGCACGGCACCGATTACCAACAGGCTATCGGCAATATTGAAGTTGGGCCAAACAAACGACCGGTACTGGAACAGGATCCAATCACGCACGCCTCGGGATCCCCACATCCCCAGACGGTCATAGAGGTTGCCCAAAATCCCAGCCAGAATCAGCCCCACCGCGATCGTGACCAGCAGGTCCCGAGTCGCACTGCCCCAGATGACCCACGACAGAATGGCCACGATCGCAAAGACCGAGATCGCAGAAAGGAAATTAAGATGGCCCGATCCCAAGCCAGCTAAAGCGCCTAGATTCACCGAAGTCTCGATTCCGATGTAGCCATCCCACAGCCAGCATACGTTACGCGGACCCTGCACCTGGGGGAGACCCATGCGCTCAAACACCAATCGCTTCGTGAGAAGGTCGGCGTAACAGCCGACCGATGCCAGCACCGCAACCAGGGCGATTCGCCAGTATTTTGCGGTTTTTTCAATTGATAGCGAGGCCAATCCAGGTTGCTCCTTGGCATTATCGAGTCTCTGGATTATTGCCCATCCGGCGATCGCGACTCAAGTGCAGACGCTTGCCGAGGCTTCCGTAAGAGGCTCACGCAGAGGCGCAGAGCCCGGGGCGATTGAGCCCGGGGAGATTCTCAATGACTGCTTCCTCCCTGTTCGCCTCTGTGTGAAAATCCGGCCGACTACTAGCGGCTCTGAATTCTCTCGGCGCACTTCACACAAAACGGCGTGTGCGGGATCGCATTCAGTCTCATTTTGGGAACAATACCGTCGCATTCGATGCAACGACCGTACGCCCCGTCCTCGATGCGCTCCAGTGCCTGCTCGATCTGACCCAGCGTGCTCCCGTCATTTTCCAGCAGGCTAAGTGTGAATTCCTGCTCGAAATTGTCGCTGCCAATGTCGGCCATGTGGATTGGCATGCTCGACAAGTCGCCGTTCGCCTCGGTTCGGGATTTTCCCAGGGCAGCATCCGCCATGGCAGAGACATCGCCACGCAAACGGGCGCGAAGCAAGAGGAGTTTTTCCTTATATGTTTTGAGGTCCGTTTTCTTCATTTTTCTCCTTTTCAGCTGTTGATACAGCGAGTGCTTGCCCCGATCACGGTCATCCAGGCATCCTGAGACCCGCTATTCTACGAACGAGGTTCAGGGCTGTCAAATTAGCAAATATGTGCTTGATTCTTGGGGCTTTGGGGCGATTCAGGGGGCGTAACCGTCGCGTGCGCGTGGGGAAGCTCACGCAAGGGCGGCAGAGTTCGCAAAGGCAGAGGGGCTTACCAACGCCTCCCCGCCCGCTGAGCCGTGCGTAAGCCTTCCGCCGTTCCACGCCAGTTGAGATGTCTCCAATTTCCGCTAGGCTTATTCCGTTGAGCCCATAACAGGCGCAGGTAAAGATGGCGAAATGTGACGAAGGCTACCTCTGCGAAGTATGCCACCAGGACGTCGAATCCATCAAAGACAGCGATCTCTACCTGCGCTACGTGATTGGGGAGGTCGACCCGGAGACTCTGCACACGCAGCCCGAACGGCATATCGCCTGTAACCCGGTACTTGCGCAGTTTGTGGTCGCCGACGATTTTGTGCCCGTTGTGGTGGATGGCCCGTTTGACAAACGATGCCTCGACCCCCGATTCGTTCGCGATCGGGAGATGCTGGTCACCCGAGGATGGCGGCGATTAAGAGAGATTGCCGGGCTCGACCTGCCCATTGTCGATTATCCGTTGCCGGAGGCACGCCGGAAATGGTCCGATGGATAGGCGACGGACCAGGCCGCGACGCCGTGAACCAGAGAGAATCATCCCAGCTTCCGCGGTGTCTCCGCCCGTCGCGTTCGCCGCTGTTGTTGTCGGTGCTCGGCCGCCTCAAACCGTGCCACTTCTTCGGCCGATTCCAGGGTCAGTTGCGGAACGCCGACGGGGTGCTCGTCATCGGCCAAAGCAACATAAACGGCGAAGGCTGAATTGGTGTGTGTCAGTTCGCCGGTGAGCGGATTTTCGGCCACGACATGAATTTCGACTTCCATCGACGAGGTTCCCACGTAATTCAGATGAGCGGTCAACGTCAGGACATCGCCGACTTTTACGGGTGACCGAAATGTCATCGAATCAATCGCGACGGTCACGGCAGGCCGCTGTGCGTGTCGGATGGCACACAGGGCACCGGCTTCATCCACCATCTTCATGATGATCCCACCGTGCACGTCCCCCAACATGTTGGCGTGTTCCGGCATCATGAAATGGTGCAATTTAACGGCCGATTCCGAGACGGTTTTCGCGAGTTTCATGAATCGAATTTCCTGTTTCGTCACCAGCCTTGATCATGACGCCGGGTCGGTACCAAATCAGTACGGGCAGCATCAACAGCGCCGCCATCAGGAACATGGTACTCACGGGCCAGCCCGTGGCGGCAATTAACGAGTTAAACGCATAATACACCCCGGACGAGGCGAAAATGGCAATCCAGTTGAGCAGATTCTGGGCGGCCAGCATCCGGCCCTTCAACGCCGCCGGGGGGCGCGTCTGTAAGAAAACCTGAAGTGGCACGGCAAAGAAGCCCGTGCTGACACCCAGGAGAAACAGCACCATTAAACTACCGCCATAGCCCAACATATGGCGTCCGCCGGGCAGCGAGACGCCTACCAACACCAGGCACCCGACGATCCCCAGGGCACCGCCCCGCAGCAGTCCCCAGCGAATACGCCCACGGGAGAGGTACCCCGAAAGCGCGCTGCCCGCCGCGATTCCGAATCCGACCATGGACACCAGCAAGCTGATTTTGCTGTTCTGGCGAATGGCGAGTTGCTGCGAACCGAGGATATTGACGGCTGGCTGCACAATCGCCCCCGTCCCCCAGAAAACACACGAGGCGACCAAGGCAGCAGCCAAAGGCCGATCGTGACGCAACAAACCTCGAATTTCGTGCGGCACACCCAGGTTGGAAAATTTGAATTTCAGGCTGGATTCCGCAGCAGGGGACGAACGAATCAGCAGCGAGGTCAGGGTGCCCACGACCGCAATCGCCACGCACACGGCGGCCGGCGCCCAGAGGGCATGGCGAAAGGAGTCCAGCAGAATACCCGCCAGCGCGGTGCCAAAAATAATCGCCAGAAAGGTGGTCATCAATATCGCACCATTGGCGGCCGACAATCGCGGCGCCGCGAAGATTTCCGGCAGGATGCCATACTTGCCGGGTCCAAAGAACGCGCTTTGAGCCCCCATGCAGAACAGGATTGTCGAAAGCAAAACGACAAATCCCCAAGAAAATCCGCTGTGTTGGAAATAAAAAAACGCACCGATCCCGCTGGCCATGATCACGATTTCGGCGACCTTGCTGCCCACGATCACTCGGCTTTTGCGCCAACGATCGGAAAAGAACCCGGCCAGGCCCGAAAACAGCACGAAGGGCAACGAGAAAACGGCTGTGGCGACAAATTGCAGGTCCCGGGGCGGCCCGCCCGCCACGGGAATGCCCGAAAAAATCAGCAGGACCGTCTGCTTGAAAATGTTGTCGTTGAACGCCCCCAGAAACTGCGTGGATACAATTCCCCAAAATGACCGGTCCTTGGTCAACGGCCGGTCAATCGGCCTCGTGTGGTCGGCCATGATCACTTGCGCCCAAGCTGCACGAGATCAGATTCCTGCGCCATCTGGCGAATCTCCTCGGTGATCTTCATCGAGCAGTACTTGGGACCGCACATACTGCAGAAATGCGCACTCTTGAATGCCTCCTGAGGCAACGTTTCGTCGTGAAAAGCCTGGGCCGTTTCGGGGTCCAGGGACAGCCGGAACTGTTCGTTCCAGTCAAACTCGAAGCGGGCTTTGGAAAGTGCATCGTCACGGTCGCGTGCGCCTGGCCGACGTCGCGCCACATCGGCGGCGTGCGCCGCGATCTTGTAGGCGATCACTCCCTGTTTTACGTCCTCCCGATTGGGAAGTCCCAGATGCTCTTTGGGCGTCACGTAGCACAGCATCGCCGCGCCGCTCCATCCCGCCAGCGCTGCTCCAATCGCGCTGGTGATGTGGTCATAGCCGGGAGCGATATCCGTGACCAACGGACCGAGGACGTAGAACGGAGCGCCTTGGCAGACTTCAATCTGACGCTTGCACATTCATGTCGATCTGATCCATCGGGACATGCCCTGGCCCCTCGACCATGACCTGCGTCCCTTTGCGCCAACCACGCCGGACCAATTCGCCCAGAACATCCAGTTCAGCGAACTGAGCAGCGTCACTGGCATCGGCTAAACTACCGGGACGCAGGCCATCGCCCAGGCTCCACGTCACGTCGTACTGCCGCATCAGGTCGCAAAGATCTTCAAAGTGCGTGTAGAGCGGATTCTGCTGGCGATGCGCCATCATCCATTTGGCGATCAGGGCTCCCCCGCGACTCACAATTCCCGTAACGCGGTTCATCGTCAGGTGCAGGTGCTCATACAAGACGCCACAGTGGACGGTCATGTAGTCGACTCCCTGTTGCGCCTGCCGTTCGACCATGTCCAGGAAGTGCTGCGGCTTCATCTCCTCGATTTCCCCTCCCAACTCCTCCAGCATTTGGTAAATCGGGACGGTCCCAATCGGTACCGGCGACGCGGCGATGATGGCTTTTCGGATCGCGTCAATGTCCTTTCCGGTGGAAAGGTCCATCACGGTGTCGGCCCCAAACTCCACCGCCGTGTTCAGCTTGTCAAGTTCTTCTTCAACATTGCTGGTCACGGCCGAATTGCCGATATTGGCGTTGATTTTGCACGTGGCAGCGATCCCGATCGCCATGGGCTGCAGTCCAAGCTGCAGATGCACCTTGTTGGCGGGGATCACCATGCGCCCCGCCGCCACTTCGTCGCGAATCTGGTCCGCCGCCAGGCCCTCGCGCTTGGCCACATATTCCATTTCGGCCGAAACAATTCCCGCTCTCGCCAGTTCCAGTTGAGTCATGTCTTGGGTCGCAATCCTTCGTGGTTGATTGAAAGTCCAACAGGGCAGGTGATCGCACGTCAGCCGCGATCTGAAGCCCTCGCGTATCGTACCGGTCCCCCAGTGCGTGTCAATCGACCTACAGCGCCGGAGGGCACCGACGGCGCCGGCACCGTGAGGTGCCGGGTGGGCGGAGCACGTCGACGTCACCTTGCGGCCGTCGCCACGCGCGGCTCGCGGTAGGTTGGAGAGTCGCGCGGTCAACGCCGCTAAACGGCACCTTACAGTGCCGGTTCGCCAGTTGGGGAGCTCAAGAGATCGACGCTAACGCGGACGCTTGGCCGGCGATAGCCCAAATTGGGTCCTAACCAACGCTCGACATATTCCACGGAAACTCCCTTTGCGTCGTGCGTATGATTCGACTTGATCGCGCGTGATTCGATCGACGGCAAAGTAACGAGCCTGCGGATGGGCAAAGTACAAGCCCGAGACGCTCGCTGCCGGGATCATGGCGAAATTCTCCGTCAATTCAATTCCGGTGCGCGCTTCGACGTCCATCAGATCGAACAGCGTCCGTTTTTCCGTGTGATCCGGGCACGCGGGGTAACCAGGGGCCGGGCGGATTCCGCGATACTTCTCGGCGATCAAGTCGTCGTATGTCCATGACTCGTCCTGCCCGTATCCCCAATCGGCCCGTGCCTGCTTGTGCAACATTTCCGCAAATGCCTCCGCCAGCCGATCGGCCAGCGCCTTGACCATGATCGAACTCACGTCGTCGTGCTGAGCCTCGAACTCCTCCGCCAGCTGACTGCACCCAGCCCGGCCGTCACCGCAAAGGCCCCCAAGTAATCCTGCTGGCCCGTCTCGATGCGGCGCGACGTAGTCGGCCAGCGAGCGAAATTCGGTCTGGCCTTTCCGTCGCCACTGTTGTCTAAGCATGTGAAACCGGCAGAGTTCGGCATCTCGCGAATCGGCCGTATACAGGACGATATCGTCCCCGTCCGCGCGGCCGGCCAGAAGCCGTAGATGCCACGGGCCGTTAACCGACGCTCAGCCACCAGCCGCTGCAGCATTTGCTGTGCGTCGTCAAACAGCTCCCGGGCCACACTTCCATACTTTGGATCGTCCAGAATCTTGGGGAATTTGCCTTTCAACTCCCAAGCCATGAAAAACGGAGACCAGTCGATAAAGGGGATCAGCTGATCGAGAGGGACGTCGACTTGCCGCGTTCCCAGAAACCGGGGCCGCGGCAGTTCGCAGGCAGGCCAATCAATCCGAAAGCGCTCGGCCAACGCCGTGGCATACGGGACCAAGTTCCACTTCGCGCTGCTCGAACGAGTCCACTAGTTGTTGCTGCAGTTGGGTATTTCGAGCCAGAAACTCCTTGCGCAGCGAGTCACTGAGCAACTGATCGACGACCCCCACACTGCGCGAGGCATCCAACACATGCACCACCGGTTGCGCGTACTGCGGGGCGATCTTGACGGCCGTATGTTTGGCGCTGGTCGTCGCGCCCCCAATCAACAGCGGGATCGTAAACCCTTCGCGTTCCAGTTCGTGTGCCACGTGGACCATTTCATCGAGGCTGGGAGTGATCAGTCCGGAGAGCCCGATCAAATCGGCGGAGTGCAACCGCGCGGCTTCCAGGATCTTGTTGGCGGGCACCATCACCCCGAGGTCAATGACCTTGTAGTTGTTGCAGGCCATGACGACACCCACGATATTCTTGCCGATGTCGTGTACGTCTCCCTTGACGGTCGCCATGATCACCGTGCCCCGTCCCTCGGTCTCAGAGACACCGTCCCGCCGCTTCTCCTCTTCCATGAACGGCTGCAGGTAGCCCACGGCTTTTTTCATCACCCGAGCCGATTTGACGACCTGGGGAAGGAACATCTTGCCTTCGCCGAACAAATCGCCGACGACGGACATTCCCGACATCAGCGGACCTTCGATGACTTCCAAACAACGGTCGAATTGGGCCCGGGCTTCTTCCGTATCCTCCACGATGTATTTGTCGATGCCTTTGATCAGCGCGTGCTCCAGCCGCTTCTGGACCGGCTCCTGTCGCCATGCCAGGTCCTCAGCCTGGCTGACCTTGCCCGAATGTTTGATCGATTCGGCGAATTCAATCAGTCGCTCGGTGGCCTCGGGATGACGGTTGAAGAGTACGTCTTCCACCCGCTGCCGCAGATCGGGAGGAATCTGCTCGTAGACCGCCAGTTGCCCCGCGTTGACGATGCCCATGTCCAGCCCCGCCTGGATCGCGTGATACAGAAACGCCGAGTGCATGGCTTCGCGGACGGCCTCGTTACCACGAAACGAAAAGGAGATATTGCTGATCCCTCCCGAAACCTTCGCCCCGGGCAGCACGCCTTGATCGCGCGAGTTGCCTCGATGAAATTGATGGCGTATTGGTTGTGCTCCGCGATGCCCGTACCCACCGTCAGAATATTCGGGTCGAAGATAACGTCCTCCGGCGGAAAGCCAACCTGCTGGGTCAGCAGCTCGAAAGCGCGATGGCAAATGCTGACTTTATGCTCCACCTCGACGGCTTGACCGGTTTCGTCGAATGCCATCACTACGACGGCGGCACCGTAGCGGCGCACCAGGCGAGCGCGATTCAGGAACTCCTGTTCGCCGTCCTTCAGGCTTATCGAGTTGACAATGCCCTTGCCTTGCAGGCATTTCAGTCCGGCTTCGATCACCGACCACCGGCTACTGTCCACCATGACAGGGACGGTGTTGATATCTGCCTCACCGGCGATCAGGTTCAAGAACCGCGTCATCGCCAATTCGCCATCAAGCAAGGCATCATCCATATTGACATCGATGATGCTGGCGCCGTTCTGCACCTGTTGTCGTGCCACTTCCACGGCTTCCTCGAATTGATTATCACGAATAAGCTTGGCGAACCTGCGCGAGCCTGTGACGTTGGTTCGCTCACCAATACTGATGAAATTAGTTTCAGGACGAATGACCAGTGTTTGCGTGCCGCTCAAGCGAGTCAGCGCCGGCAAGCGGTGCCGCGCGTGGGGTGTGGCTATCCGCGACCATCTTGGCAATCTCGCGGATATGGTCCGGACGCGTTCCGCAGCATCCCCCGACAATATTCAACCAGCCTTCATGCACAAAATCGGCCAGGAAGCCGGCCATGGCGGAGGGCGTCAGCGTATACTGCCCCATTTCGTCTGGTAAGCCCGCGTTGGGGTGGCAACTGATAAAGGTCGAGGCCACCTCGGCCATCTCGCGAACGTGCGGCCGCATGGGCTGTGGCCCCAGGGCGCAATTCAACCCCACGCTCAACAATGGGAAATGCGAAATCGCATTCCAGAACGCCTCGACGTTCTGGCTGGAAACAAATGTTACGCCCGCTTCATTAAAGGTCCCTGAGACCATCACGGGGACGCGATTACCCGATTCATCGAAATAACGCGAGATGGCAAACAGGCAAGCCTTCAGGTTAAGCGTGTCGATCACGGTTTCAGGCAGGAGGATGTCGACGCCGGCCTCGACCAGCGCCCGAACCTGCGCGAAATAAGATTCGACCATTTCGTCGAATGTTACTCCTCGCTTGCTGGCATCCTCCACATCGGTGGAAATGGCCATCTGCTTGGTGGTCGGCCCGATCGAACCGGCGACGAAACGCGGTTTGCCTTTCCGCGAATATTCCTCGGCTGCGCGGCGGGCACATTCGACCGCTGCATAATTGATGTCCTGAACCAGTTCCGGCCCCAAACCAAACTCGGCCATACCCACACGGCTGGCGCCGAAGGTGTTCGTGGTAACAATGTCCGCCCCAGCCGCCAGGTAAGCTCGATGAATGTCGACCAGCGCTTCCGGGTGGGTCAGCGAGAGAATATCGACGAAGCGTTCCAGGTCTTTCGCGTGCTGGCGAAAGCGTTCCCCCCGCATCTCAGCCTCGGAAAGATCCAACGCTTGCACCATCGTCCCCATGGCGCCGTCCAGCACCAGGATCTCGGACTCTAATCGCTCGACCAGCCGGCCAGCCTGTAACGAAATATCCCCGACAGCCATCCACGCCTCGCATTTAGGAAAAAACAGCCAACCATGCTACCTGCATCTGTTCCCTGCATCAGTATTGTCGACGCAAGTTGAACAAACAACGGTGTTCGGTGGGTTTGCCCTCCAACACGGGGGGTTCGGGAGGGCCCCCCAAATGAACGACCGGAATCGTCGACCCAGGTTGAATATCAAACGATGTCCTGCGGGTAACCGAAAACACGGGGGGTTCGGGAGGGCCCCCCCAAATGAACGACCGGAATCGTCGACGCAAGTTGAAATTCAAATGGTGCTCTGCGGGTAAAACACGGGGGGTTTGGGGGGAACCCCCCAAATGAACCACCGGAATCGTCGACGCAAGTTGAAATTCAAATGGTGCTCTGCGGGTAAAACACGGGGGGTTCGGGAGGGCCCCCCCAAATGAACGACCGGAATCGTCGACGCAAGTTGAATTTCAAATGGTGCTCTGCGGGTAAAACACGGGGGGTTTGGGGGGGAACCCCCCAAATGAACCACCGGAATCGTCGACGCAAGTTGAATTTCAAATGGTGCTCTGCGGATAAAACACGGGGGGTTTGGGGGGGAACCCCCCAAATGAACCACCGCACATGCCTCCAACTCTGACAACCGCCGCCTTTCGATTGTTCCACTCGACGGGCCGAAACAGTCACAGCGGACGCTTGTCGACTCTGGTTTCAGCGGAGTGGTATCCCCCGCCCCCCCTTTTTCCCCGTACGTTCTTCCCCAATGGGAAACTCTACGCAAACCGAACCAGGCTCAAGATCGATTCACCCCGAACCGATAAATCCCCAGGCGGAATCTAGAGGATTTGCGCCAGGCGCGGACGTGATAGCGTCTCGCCTGGCCTTGTGAGGTGACAAAAGTGGAACAAGAAACACCTGAAGGACTCACGGCCCCACGCCGAAAAACCGCCGTTGTCGACGGAACGACGAGTTCCGTCACGCCCGGCCGAGCCCCGGTGATTTCGCGCATTCCACCCTTGAAGACTTCGTCCGTCGCTCCGCACTTGGCAACCGCCCGACCGCGCCCGGTCGGCTCCCAGCCGCGGGAATTGCCCCAAGACACACGGCGCGAGCTGCCGCCAGCAGAGCAGCCGGACATGGCATACCCACGTCGAATGGGCGAGTCCCGTTTGGATGCGCGTGCGGCGGCGGCCCTCGACGATCCGAGGATGGGGTTTGTCGTGGACACGCAGTGGGACGAGAACCCCGAATCGACGCCAGCAGCCCCGCCGGCCTGGCTCGCGCAACTCACACGCTGGCAATGGAACAGCACGCTGCTGGCCGTCTCGGTGGTACTCGTCAGCGGACTGGTCATGGCCATGTGGCAACAGCGTGAACTCGCGGCCCCGCCAGCCCAACTTGCCGCGCCGACGATCCACTATCACCTGGAGTCCCCGCAGCTTCCCGTCGCAGAGACTATGCAACCGACAAGTCACGCGCGTGGTGGTGCGCTCACCGAGGCGACGCATGAGCGGCCCGTCGACGAACAGTCAGACGGCGTGGCACTCACTGCGCGAAACGAGCCCGCACGGTCCGGGCCCGACACAGCTCACGCCACGATACAACCGGGAAAGCCACCGCGAGAGCAACTGCAAGAAGATGCATCCACAGAATCCGCCCACGAATTATTGGACTATCCGGAAACCAACTACCCCGACTACACAGCTCCGTTGAAACAGAACCGTGCGGTAGTTCGATTGGACGGACGTATTCAGGAATATAAGTGAGTTCCGATGAGCACAACCGACAACGCCTTCATTAAGGTATACCACCGCGGCCCGATCGAGAACTCAGAACAGGGTTCGTGGCAGCAAATCGACCCACCGCACTCCGCTGGCTTTGTGACGACAACGGACACGAATACGCCAGCGACGGGCCAATCGCAGGCCGCCGTCGGTAACAGCCGCACGGCTCAACCTCCTCACCTGCGGACGGCGAGTCCGTCCAGGCCCGCGGGCACCGAAAGAAATCCACAGCCTTCGGCGCGTCAGCCCCTGCGCGCTCATGACTGGATGGACCATGCACATACGGCACCGCAAGCACCGCACGTCCGAGTGGAGCGCTTCGCGAATGGACCGTCGGTCCGCACGCTGCCGCCAACCCATGTCCCCGAACCATCGCAGCCGATTTAGTCCCAGCTGGGAGGTTGACCGATTCAACTGGCCGGCCATTTGCAGCGACGCGCAGGACTGCTGGATCAGCCCCCTGAATACCGTCGTCCGATCCGTTATCCGTCAGGCCTGGCAGGGTGGAAACGTCGTGGCGGTAACACAGGCCGTACGCGGCGAGGGCGCCACGACTTTATCGCTTTGCCTGAGTCGAATTGCGGCCGCGTTTCAGATTCCCGTCGCGCTGGTCGATGGGCATCGACATTGCTCGGGAGTTGCCAAAGCATTGAGACTGCACGTCGAGCAGGGCTGGGACGAAACATCGCCCACCTCTCCCCTGGAGGAAGCCGCCATCCGATCTCTGGAAGATGGACTGGTGGTGCTGCCGGTTCGCGCCGCAGGATCATACTCAGGACTGGGAAGTGCCCGCCGACCTTCGCACTCAGTTGCTGCAGCAGCTGTCGTCGTCCTTCGAATTGGTCGTGGTCGACGTGGGACCCATGTATATCGCCGCCCATGACTGGTTCAGCGTCGAGCTGACCAAGCGCGTCGGCTGTGCACTCGTCGTACGCGATGTCCGCACGACCGAATCTGCCCAGACCGACGATGTCTGCCATCGTCTTTGTTCCGCGGGAGTGCAAAACGTCTCGATTATCGAAAACTTTCAGATTGCGTGACCCAGTGGCATCGAGCCCACGGTGATCCGGATTGCCCAACCGCATTCGACTGGGCGGGACACGAACAGCGGCCGAGGTCAGCGCCAACCGACTGATATCTTTCTCAAGAAGGAAAATCATGTACGAAAAATATTGGGGGCTGGAAAGAAAACCGTTCGACCATGCCATTGATGACCGGCTTTTTCTTTCCTGCCGAAAGTCATGAAGGAGCCCTACTCAAACTACGGTATGCCGTGGAGAACCGTCGCGGGGCTGCCCTGCTGACCGGCGCGGCCGGCCTGGGAAAGTCGCTGCTCGTCAGCCGATTACTGAACATGCTGGACGACGCAGTCTTCCAACCGCGCGTGCACGTCGTGTTTCCCGCGATGGATGCGGCCCAATTGATGAGCTTCCTGGTCGCGATGGTGACCGGAACCTCAGCCGATCAAACAAGGCTCGATCAGTCCGTGCACCGGCTGCAAGAGTTCCTGGCGCAAAATACCACCGCGGGGCGACACACGGTGATGGCGGTCGATGAAGCCCATCTGCTGGATGACGTCAGTTCGTTCGAATCGCTGCGGATGCTCTTAAATTTCCAATCATCCGGCAGTTACGACCTGTCGCTGCTGCTAGTGGGCCAACCCTTGATCATCAACTCGCTCCATCGAGCGATCGGCCTGGATGACCGGGTCTCCGTCAAGTGTCTGCTGCGACCATTGACGTTGGACGAAACCCGCGTCGTACGTCGCACATCGCCTGGCTGGAGCGAATGCGACGCGCACGATTTTCACCGATCGCGGCATCGACCAGATCTATCACCAATCGCTGGGAGTCCCCAGTCGGATTAATCGCATTTGCGATCTGGCGTTGCTGATCGGCTTTGCCGAGGAACTTGGCCAAATTGACGCGCATCACGTGGACGCGGTCGCCAGCGAAATCATTTCGCTCGGTGAAAAGATGGCAGCCTAGGTAAATTCTCGCCGTTGAATCATCAACAAACGTCATCCGGACGAAGCTGACGACGTGCGTAGCATGGCGAAAATGCCACCTGGACGAAGCTGACGACGTGCGTACCACGGCGAAAATGTCATCGTGAGGGAGCTGACGACGTGCGTAGCATGGTCAGCGACCGAAGGATTTTCCATCGACGTCGGTTCACCTTCCCCGACGACGCAGGCGGTCCCCAAATACACCCGTTCAGGCGTTGTAACGTTCCTGGGCAGAACCTACTTTCCGCCCCACTGCGTTCAGGATGACATGGCTGGCCGCGCCACGGGGAAATGGGCGCCGCCAGCTCGTCCATCCACCGTTGCCGGTTGCCGATCCTCAAATTGTCGGGCTTTTTGTCAGGCTTTTTCTCAGAAAAGTGATCCCGATCGCTTGTGATCGAGGCCGCATGATCATAAAATAGGGCCAGCGAGGGTGGTCTGTACACGGTGACCGCGGACGTGATACATTCCGCCGGCATCCCAAGTAAAGACGTTTAACAAGAACTTGTGAACTAGATACGGAAGTCCGCTACTGCAAGGCTACCCAAGGGTCGTTGTCTACCAGCTCAGAAGATGATCGAGCTTGCAGATTACGATCTTTTTTTTGAACCGATTTGGACTCTTAATCGCTTTTTCCGGATGATCCGGGGGGGTTAGATTTCATGATTCGACGCACCTTGATCTTCATCACCTTGATTGCAGCCTCGGCTTCCATGGCGGCTGCAGACCTGATCGTGTTAGGCCCGCCCATTCCTCTGTCCGATCTAATTGGCGGCGGCCCCCTGACCGTTGGCGACAAGGTATTCACGAAGTTCTTCTACTCCGCGACTGAGGATATGCCGTCGGCTGACGCCGTGAATGTCATTCCGATCCAGGCCGATGGAAACTTTGGTATACGATTCCAGGGTGGTTTTGTTGATTTGCCCGGCGGTTCAACTTCTGATGCGTTGATCACGTACACCGTAACCGTGGCGGACACGAATCGCCTGATTTCTGATGCTCACTTGGTGGGGAATGTAGATCTTTTCGGCGGTGAAGGGCTTGGTTCCGTCACGGAGACGTTTCTGCCCGAGTTTCCCTCGAAGATGCTGACAATTTATGACGATGGTACGAACGTCGACTTGACGGATTGGCTCGATTTCGATCCGCCCGTAGCCATGTTGAACGTGCAAAAGAACATCGTGCTCCTCGCACGCGACGGCAGCGTGTCGGCAACCATGTCGTTCGTGGACCAGACGTTCTCTCAGGTTCCCGAGCCAACGACCGTCACGTTTTTGCTGCTTGCGGCCATCGGCGGATTAGTCCTTCGAGGCAGATGTTAAATGTCGGTCTCATAACCTGGCCGACATTTGGCGACATTTCTGAAATCCGATTCAGGCGTCCTGTTCAGAACCCACAGTCGTCCTGTTCAGAACCCACAGTCGTCTCGCACTTTCTAAAGTTGCGTTTGTGGAACAGCCTCGGAATATACAAGCACGACGCGCAAGCGAGTGTGCTTGCCAACCGGCTAAACCCCGCGCATTCGGCTGAATGCTGCCAAAATACGCAACCTCAACACGCGCATGCGGGTGGGCCGGCAAACCCCCGCGCTTTCGGCCAAACCTTGCCAAGAATGCGTCGCGTCAAGACTCTCGGGCTACCGTGTCCTGACGGGACGGTCGCAAATCAGCTCGTTGCTTGAAGAATCGTGACGGGTTATGTCGCGGACGCGACACCCAGCTACTGGGCCGCTCGTTTCGCGTGTCCCTTGCCGCCGGTCCGGCAAGGCCCAGTTCACTCACCCGTTCGCCACGCCTATGGCTTGGGTTCGTCGAATATGCGCGTAGTTTAGCAGCGCCACGAGACACGAGCCGCCGATTAGATTCCCGCCAAGCGCCAGGCCTATAAATCGGGCTGCCTGCACCATCGTAAAGTCGTCGGACAGGAGCAGTACGGAAAACATCTCCGCGGAACCGGCAATCGAATGATGCAATCCGCCGATGCCAATCAAGAACGTCACGATGTAGATGCAGGCCATCTGCGTTCCCATTCGTGGGCTGAAAATGGCCAGCCAGGCGCCGAGCGCCATCAGCCATCCGGCTAGGACAGCACTCACGACCAGACTCGCCGCTTCAAACTCCACCAGGTGTCGGCCGATGACCAAGAATCCCTCTGTCCCACCGACCACATCGGCCGCGAAAAACTGCAGCACGGCGCCGATTCCTGCGCCGCAGAGATTGCCTGCAATCACGACGAACCACAGTCGTAATAAATTGCCGGCGCTCGCTTGGCGGTCAAGCACGGGATAAAACGCCGTTGCCGTGTGCTCGGTGAAGAGTTGAGCCCCGCTCATCACACAAATCAGGAAACCGAGTGGGTACACCAGGGCAGTCATCAACCGCGTCAGCAAAGGCGACACTTCAGCTTCCAATAGAGCCGTTGTCACGACAGCCACTGCCATGGGCGAAAAGCCGATGATCAGGCCTGCCGCCACGGATGACAATGCGAGTGAGGCCGTGGACCGTTGGAGCTGTTCCAATCCCTCGCGAATGGCGTTCTCCAGGGTATCGTCGGGATGGCGTCGGGTCTCATCAGTCCGTTTGATAATGACGGGCGTGTACGCCTCGTCCTCTGACGTTCGCTCGATCTTCCGTTCGGTGACCGTGCCCTCAGGGCTCGCGTCCGCGATCGTTCCGTCGGGCAACAGGATGTGCGGCTCAACATCCTGTGTCGGCACCCGAGACGGGTCTTCATTGCGTTCCGCGGCGTCTTTCGGCATGGGATCCTCTCAACCGATTTGTCGGGGCAACGCACCAGGCATAACATTCCGTGGAGCTCAATCGCCGAACGAAAATTTGAGCCCCGCAAGGCGAGTATTCCGGGGACTCCAAGCTTCAGTATTTTTAATACACAGAGCCCTGGCCGAGTCTGCTTTCGCGTGACGGCGTGGCGTCGTACGTCGTGTGGCAGGCGGGTCGCAACGAAGGCAGGTCGGACGGGCCGTTGCCACACCCGGGTCGTGGGGACTGTTAATTTATGTGGCCGGTTGGATGCAAAAGGGCATCCTGAAGGAGCAATGCGACGGAAGCATTCCCCCACACGCGACTCTACACCCAATTTGGTAAAATATTCAGCGTCGCCGATGGAACGTCCTTCGTCTCGCGACCGCGACGCCTGGGGAGGACATCCCCGTCGGCCATTCACGCGTCACTCCGCTCAGCGAGGTCGATCGCAAATGCAGCTCGCGTCGCCCGTGTTCAATTCAGTTCCGTGACCTTCATCTTCATGTTCTGCTTCATTTTCTGGGCCAGCACCTGTCCGGCGACTGAAATATTCACGGTCATGTTTTGGGTGATTTCCGAACTGTCCAGATGACCCGCTTCGGCATCAAAGTACAACGTCCCAGTACTGTTCTGCTCCAAGACGTCAAATTTTGCATTCATGGCATTTTCACCGCCCTCGAATTGCAGCTTCATATCGACATCAAACTTGTGAAGCTTACGATGTTCGAATTCTGTTTCGCCGCGATACGTATATTCGTGAGTGGTCTTAATCGTGCCCATGGGTGTCTTGGCTTCCGACGTGGAGTTAAACGTTTGACCCACACCAAGTGCTCCTTCGGGGAACACGATCGCGGCGTTACGAGCCATTTGCTTGACCATATCGGCGGGCGAGCCCATGGGCGGCATGCTGGATTCTTCGAGACCTGCCTGGGCATCTTCCGGAATTTGGATATCCAGGATTTCGCCACGCGTGTTCATGGTTTGTGTCATGGGTACCCCGACAACGGGTTTCAGAGCATCCTCGATCATTTTGGCCATGCCGGCGGCTTCTTGCTCGCTCTGCGTATCGATGGTGACTTTCCCGACCATGGGGGCATCCATGTTCATCACGATGCGGCTGACCTTGGATTCAACCTGAGCATTACCATCCTTGTCAGGCTCCTTCACCTCCCAATCGATCCAGGTCGAGGTGTTGGTGGAGGTCTTTGTGGGGTTTCCTGCAATTTCGATTTCTTGATTCATTTGCTGCTGAATTTCGATTTGCAGTTTCTGGCCGGTTGCCAGTTTCCACCTCAGGTCGCTACCGGCTGCGGTGGCCGTCTGGGCGTCCGCCGTGCAGCAGAGCGGAATTAGCAAGAAGATGGCAACGCTGAATCGACGCAACATGACAGAGACTCCCGATGTGATGACTGGCGGTGCGAACCAGCGCCGCACGAACCGCCGCATTCTAGGCCATCCCTCCGGCCCGGACCACCACAATTTCGGCACACATCGCTCATATCCAAGCCACCGGATGGCCGCGATTCCCTCATTCCGTCGGCGGCTCAGGGAAGGCCGACGAAATCGACAGCCAACGATCTTGCAACCCTCGGGACGGAACGCATGTCAATCGACAAAGATGCGACCGCGACCACAACCGATACGGCTGAAAGTCCAGCCTGACTAGCGTAAGATTCCCGTAGATGTTAAGATCTCGGACTAGCGCGGACAGGTCGTCCTAAGCCGAATGTTTACAACAAGTTAAGCACCCCTAGCTCAATTGGATAGAGCATCGGTCTACGGAACCGAAGGTTACTGGTTCGAATCCAGTGGGGTGTACTAGACTTACGTCAACGGCCGTACCAAACTCGGGTCTGAAGTTTAGTACGGGAGCCCTTGCGTGAGACTATCTTTCGCCATTGCGACCCTGCAATCGCAGGGTCGCACGTGTCTCTCAAGCGACTAACCTTCGGTCCGAAGAACCGAAGGTCAATTCTGTGAATCGTATCGCTTGGGACAGCTCGGGTGATCAACGGAACTGGCTTAACCTCGCTCTGCAGCTTGAAAAACGAGGAGGTGAAGTCACATGGGTGACTGCGCCTTTGCTTGGCCTGATTGTGCTGTGATATAATTGGGAGAGTCGATGGCAGTCAGTCAGGAGTTACGCGCATGTCCTCCGGTTTTTCACCAGAACTCGAGCAGTTCGTTCAAGCCGAAATTGCGAGCGGGCATTTTGCTGATCGCGCGGCCGTCATTGAGCACGCGCTTCGTCTGTTTCAAAGGGATCGAGAGGAGGCGATCGAAGGCATCAAGGCCGGGTTGGCTGACGTCGCCGCCGGACGCACGCAGCCGGTCGACGTTGCATTCGACGAACTGCGAAGCGAATTGAAACCGAGCGGCGGGGCATGAGATATCGCGTTGTTCTGACCGAAAACGCGAAGCTGAATCTGAGAAGCTACTATCTACGGGCCGCGGAAGCCGCACCCAACACAGCGGCCGACTGGCTGGACCGTTTTGAAGAAGCTTTGCAAACGCTGGGACAACAGCCCGCACGATGTCAGCTGGCTCAGGAAAATTCCGCCGTTGAAGAGGAGATTCGACAATTCCAGTTTGGCAAGCGGCGTGGATGCTATCGCGTGCTATTCACCATTGCCGGTGACGAAGTCCGGATTCTCCACATTCGCCGAGCTGCCATGGATGTCGCCTCAAGCGATGACCTTTACGGCTAGGTTGCGTCGAGGAAACGAGCTCTCATCCGACTGAGCCCGCGCCGACAAAGTCGAGCCGTGTTGTTCCGCTGTGAACTGCCGCGTAAATCTTAATAAAGACGGCACCGCGAGCCTCTCAAGCGCTTCAAGCATCTTCCACTGAAGCCCAGCCTTCGGTTGTATCAACCGAGGGTTAGGCCAGTGATCCTCCTTATAGATGATTCTGGGCCGCTCATCACGCCACCTTCCAATGCGCCCGGCCCCCTGATGCAGCCAACCTAGGAAATGTCTGTTTCCTACCGCGGGCGTGAACGCTGCCGCATCTAACGAGTTGCAGCTAAGTTCAGCGGTGTTTCTCACCTCCGCAGGTTAGCGTTGGACTCAATCCGCTGAAGTTGATGCATCCGCGGTGACTTCGCAAACCAACGAAATGCGGGCGGTGGTCAGACCGCCGCAGGGAACCTTCGGGTGTCCGTAACGCACGATTTATTGCCTACGGGTCATTCTAGCGCGACGGTTACTTCCTTGATGACACCATTGAACTCAAAAGGCCTCCGCTTCGCGTAATCGCGTGAGACCGGGGAGCCAAGGTCAACGCCCACGTCGAATGTCTCGCTGGCGGTGAAGGCAGCCGGAACAGTCCTTTTGACGTTAGTACGAGCCACCTCCTCACCGTCGACGTTGATGACGACGGTGGCGGGAGCACCGGGTCGGACCAGGGTCGTAATGACCTCAATCGAGTGTTCGCCTGCCGGTAGCGGCTTTGCAGCTTCGGCTCGATACCGTTCGATGAGGAGCATGTTGTATTCGTAGACCAGCTTCCCCTGGTCCATGTAGAGCGTGAGACCACCCGAACCACCACCGAGTGCGTACAGTACCCCCGAGGCATTCTCGTCGACTTCAACTTTGACGGTGACTACGTTGCTCTTCTTGCCAAGTCCCGGAGCGGTAAACTCGGGCATGCGCCGGGTGGTCGCGTCGAATCGCCACGACCTGTAAGGAGTGGAGATCACGTCCTCGGGATGAAACCGTGTCCAAAGTCCACCGCCGATAGGCAGTGCCTTGTTCGCCTTAGCCTCGGCCAGGAACAACTTCTTCATCTCAGCAAGCCGCTGCGGCTCCTCGTCTGCAAGGTCAGTAGCCTGTGAGAAGTCCTTCGGTCAGGTCGTACAGCTCCCAGACCTCTTGCGACGGGTTCCACGCTTTGAGCCGCTCGCCCGTGCTGGGCGTGTCCCACGGCAGGAACGGTCCGAAAGTGCAGGCGAACCAGCCGTCGTGGTAGATACCTCGGCTAGCGTTATTCTCGAAGTACTGCGTCTTCTTCTGACCTTTCGCGTTGGCATTGGCGAACGTGTACGCCATGCTCACGCCGTCGATGGGGTCTTGTTCAAAGCCGTTCACCTGTTTGGGCTGCTTGATGCCGATGATATCGTAGAGAGTTGGCACGACATCGTTGACGTGGTGGAACTGCGAGCGAGGCGTCTCGTCCGGTTTGATGCCCTTTGGCCAAGAAATGACAAGCGGATTCCGTGTCCCGCCGAAGTGTGCGGCGACCAACTTCGTCGAACGCAGTGGCGTATCACCTGCCCACGCCCAACCGGCGTGATACATGTTGTCGGTCTTCGCTGAGCCGAGCGCTTCAAGGCCACCGAGTTGTTCGAGTGCCTCCATCTGCTGCTCGACCGTGTTTGGGATGTTGTTCTGTGCAAGCAGCTCGCTGATACTGCCTTGCTGTCCCTCGGCACTTGCCCCGTTGTCTCCCCAGATGTAAAGCACAATGGTGTTATCGCGTACCCCAAGCTCTTCGAGTCCGTCTATCAGCTTGCCGACTTGGGCATCCGTGTGCTCAACAAATCCTGCGAACACTTCCATCAATCGTCGCTGAAAGGCTCGTTGGGACTCAGGAATGCTATCCCACGAGGCCAGCGTGTCGGGCCGAGGTGTCAGCTTAGAGTCTTCGGGAATCCAGCCCAATTCTTTCTGCCGCTTGAAGACCCGCTCGCGATAGGCGTCCCAACCATCGTCAAACTTTCCTTTGTATTTATCAGCCCACTCTGAGAAGACATGATGCGGACCGTGGGCGGCACCAGGTGCCCAGTACATGAAGAACGGCTTATCGGGCGAGAACGCCTGATGTTGCTTCAGCCAAGCGATAGCCTTGTCGGCCATGTCCTCGGTGAGGTGATACTCCTCGTCGTGCGGCGGCTCCACGGGGTTCAGGTTTTCGTAGAGCCGCGGTTCGTACTGCGACGTTTCGCCAGCTAGGAAGCCATAGAAATAATCGAATCCATGACCGGTCGGCCAGCGGTCGAATGGCCCCATCGCGGTCGTCTGGTTTGCAGGCGTGTTGTGCCACTTGCCGAAGGCTGCTGACCGGTAGCCGTAATGATGCAGTACTTCGGGGATGGTTGCCGAAGTCTTTGGGATGACTCCTGTGTAGCCGTCAAAGTCCGATGCTCGCTCAGCAATCGTGCCATTTCCGACACGATGATGATTGCGGCCAGTCAACAGAGCTGCCCGAGTCGGGGAGCAAATGGACGTGGTGTGGAATCGGTTGTAGCAAATTCCTTCGTTCAATAGTCGGGATAGGGTCGGCGTGTGAATCTCTCCACCAAAGGTATCGTTCTGAGCGAAGCCGACGTCGTCTATCAGCACAATGAGGACGTTGGGGGCATCGGGACCAAGCCGCTGCGGTTGTTCACGCCATTCCATCGTCGAGTCGAGGATGGTCTCACCTGCCTCGCTGGCCGTAGGCGTTGGCGGGAACGGCAATACCGTACCGTATTGAGGCTGCCCATGGGCTGGCGACAGAATAGCAAGTAGTCCCAGGTAGGCGGAGAGCACAATAAATCGATGGCGATGCAGTTTCATTGCGAGGTCTATTCTTCGTTAGAGTCCAACTTTTTTCGGCGGATACTTCTTGAAGGTCATGAGGTGGGCTTTCGCCTCTGCCCCGAGTGACGCCAGCCACGCGTTGCGACGATGTCCAACGGGCAACTCTTCCTTCGGGTCGATGTACAAGTTGAAGAGCCACGGAGCGGTGCCAACGTCCTGTAGCACCGCCATGTCGATATGCATAAAGGTCGACTGTGGCAGCAATACCTTTTGGTGCCACTTGTATTCACGCATCCGCAAGGCTGTCAGCTCGCTCTTCCACCAGAAGAAGACACATTCGCGGTTCGACTCCCCTTCGTCGTGCAACAGGAAAGCCGTTTGGTCGATGCCGTCGATATACACTTCACGCGGCAACTCAGCGTCTGCCCCAGCGAGGTGGACCGCCGTGTTGAACAGGTCCATCAGGTCAAAGACGCCATCGCTTACCCGACCCGGCGATATCATGCCCTTCCAGTAGGCGATACCTGGGACGCGGACTCCACCTTCCCACGTAGTCCCTTTCGCTCCACGAAACGGGGTAAGCCCGGTCCGAACTGGTAGCCTTCCGGTAAGGATGGCGGAGCGAGTTGGAGTGCAAGTGTGCATGAGTAGCAGGAGGTCAGACGCAAGCCTTCGCGAGCGAGGCGATCCATGACCGGCGTGTCGGCCCCAACCGCTTTG